>NZ_CP109293.1:0-5848033 GCF_045209635.1 Streptomyces sp. NBC_01622 | reverse complement strand
GACGCGGTGTGCGAGGCCTTCACGGAGTGCGCCCCCTAGAGGACGGCGGAAAACGGCACGCGCGCGTGGACCCCTGTTTAGAGGGCGCACGCGCGCGTGTCGAGGTGCGTGAAGGTCAGCCGCCCAGGGCGCCGGCGACGGTGCCGGTACCGCCGTCGGCACCGGGGTCGCCCGTGTCCGTCGGATCCGCCGAGGTGCTCGCGGTCGGGGTGTCCGACGGCTTCGTGGCGGACGGGGTCGGGGTGTCCGACGGCTCCTCGCTGGCCGTCTCGGACGGGGTGTACGACGGCGTGGGCGTCGGCGTGTAGCCCGAGCCGGAACTCGTGCCGCTGTCGTCCGTCTCCGTGTCCGAGGGCGTGGCCGACGCCTCGTCGCTCGGTGTCTCGGAGGTCTGGTCGTCGGTCGCGGACTGCGAGGTCGTGGGCGACTGCGAGGTACCCGAACCCCCGGTGCCGTTCCCGGTGTTGTTCATGGCCAGGGCCACACCCGCCGCGATGGCGATCACCGCGAGGACGGCGAGGATCCACAGCTTGCCCCGGCCGCTGCCGTGGTTGCCGTGCCCCTCGAAGCCGCCGTCGTCGCCATTGCCGTAGCCGCCCGGCAGGATCGGCTGCGGGATCTGCGCGGTGCCGGAGGCGTCCTGCGGCATCATCGCCGTGCCGGCGAAGCCTCCGGGCGGGGTCCCCTGACCGTTCGCCACGGTCACCGGGCCGGTGTTCCAGGTGCCGGTGTGGCCGCCCTGGTCGTAGAGCATCTGCAGGCCGTACTGGACCAGCCCGCGCATCTCCTCGGCCGTCTGGAAACGGTCGTCCGGGTCCTTGGCGAGGGAGCGCATGACGAGGCCGTCGAGCTCCGGCGGGCAGACCCCGTTCGAGGTCTGGGACGGCGGGACGGGGATGTCCTGGACGTGCTGGTAGACCACCGACAGCGGGGTCTCGCCGGTGAACGGGGGCCGCAGCGCGAGGAGTTCGTAGAGGAGGCAGCCCGTCGCGTACAGGTCGGAGCGGTGGTCGACGGCCTTGCCGAGCGCCTGCTCCGGGGAGAGGTACTGGGGCGTGCCCATGACCATGCCGGTCTGCGTCATCGTCGTGGACGCCCCGTGCAGGGCGCGCGCGATGCCGAAGTCCATGACCTTGACGGCGCCGTTGTGCGTGATGATCACGTTCGCGGGCTTGATGTCGCGGTGCACGATGCCGTGCTGGTGCGAGTAGGCGAGCGCCTCCAGGACACCGGAGACGATGATCAGGGCCTGCTCGGGCCCGGGCGCCTCGGCGTTGAGGAGCAGGTCGCGGATCGTCCGCCCCTCGACGATCTCCATGACGATGTAGGGCACGGACTGGCCGCCGCCCGCACCGTAGCCGCCCGTGGACACCGTGTCCTCGCCGGAGTCGTACACGGCGACGATCGCGTGGTGGTTGAGCCCGGCCACCGACTGGGCCTCGCGCGTGAAGCGGGCCTTGGAGGTCGGGTCCTCGGCCAGGTCGGAGCGGAGCAGCTTGACCGCGACCGTGCGCCCGAGCCGGACGTCCTCGGCCGCGAAAACCTCGGCCATACCGCCCCGGCCCAGTCTGTGGGTGAGCCGGTACCGGCCGTCGCCGACCAGTCCGCCGTTGCCCCACAGCTCCGGTGCGTCCGACATTCCGCCGCCAGCCGCCTCGGGGTCGGACGGGCCCTGAGCGTGCTGCTGTGCCATCAGTCCTCGCCGTCGTTTCTGCCCGCGGTGAGCGCGGTGTTGTTACGGTCTCCGTCGGCCACGCTACAGGCTCGGCGCAAGCCGCCGTTCCGGGATCAGTGCCGGAATCGTCCTGAGACGGACCGGCCATCAAATCGGTACCACGCGTCGTCGTGCAAATTCTGTGTACCGCCGGTACAGCACCTGTAACGCTTCCACGACTCTTCTTTCGCGTACGGTCACGGAACGGGCACCGCGCTTGACGTGTCAGTGCCCTCCGGCAGACTTGGCCGGGAATGGCACATTCGATCACTGAGCCGGCGCCGATGGGGGACACGGAACATGAGCCAGGACGGCCCACACGGCCGGTATACGGGGCGCGCGCTGGCGGGTGGCCGTTACCAGCTGCGCGACCTGCTCGGCGAGGGCGGCATGGCCTCGGTGCACCTCGCCTACGACTCGGTGCTCGACCGCCAGGTCGCGGTCAAGACACTCCACACCGAGCTCGGCCGTGAACAGGCCTTCCGCGAGCGCTTCCGCCGCGAGGCCCAGGCCGTGGCCAAGCTCACGCACACCAACATCGTCTCCGTCTTCGACACCGGCGAGGACGCGCTCGACGGCTCGACGATGCCGTACATCGTCATGGAGTACGTCGAGGGCCGCCCGCTGGGCTCCGTACTCGACGAGGACGTACGGCAGTTCGGTGCGATGCCCGCCGACAAGGCGCTGAAGATCACCGCGGACGTGCTGGCGGCGCTGGACATCAGCCACGAGATGGGCCTGGTCCACCGGGACATCAAGCCGGGCAACGTGATGATGACCAAGCGCGGTGTCGTGAAGGTCATGGACTTCGGCATCGCCCGCGCCATGCAGTCCGGGGTCACCTCGATGACGCAGACCGGCATGGTCGTCGGCACCCCGCAGTACCTCTCGCCGGAGCAGGCGCTCGGCCGGGGCGTGGACGCGCGCAGCGACCTGTACTCGGTCGGCATCATGCTGTTCCAACTGGTCACCGGGCGGCTGCCGTTCGACGCGGACTCGCCGCTGGCCATCGCGTACGCGCATGTGCAGGAGGAGCCGGTCGCGCCCTCCTCGATCAACCGTTCGCTGCCGCCGGCCGTGGACGCGCTGGTCGCCCGCGCGCTGAAGAAGAACCCGAACGAGCGCTTCCCGAACGCCGAGTCCATGCGCGAGGAGTGTCTGCGCGTGGCGTCCTCGCTGCACGCGGCGGCCCCGAGCATCGTGCCGGGCGCGCCCGCGCAGAGTGGCGCCGGCGTCGGCTCCGCGGTGTTCCCCCCGGTCGACCAGGCGGCCCCGGCGCCCACCGGCCCCGTACAGACGCCGTACCACCCGGGCCCGTACCACGGCACTCCGGCGCCCGCGCCGCCCTCGCCCGCCTACGGCTATCCGCAGCAGCCGGGCTACCAGACGCCGGCCTCGGTCGGGTTCGGGCAGCAGGGCATCTCGACCCCGCCGCCGTACAACCTGAACCCGCAGCACCCGACGCCGACCCCCGGGGGAGGCGGCGGCCGAAGCAACAAGCCGGTGGTCATCGGCGCGATCATCGTCGCCCTCATAGCGATCGGCTCGCTGATCGCGGCCCTGGCGAACGCCGGGAACGGCTCGAACGACCTGGGCAGCAACGGCAGCAGCTCCAGTGCGAGCAGTTCGGCGACGGCGGTGGAGGGCCACCGCGACGGCGACACGTCGAAGACGATCGACAAGACCGCGTGCACGGAGCCGGAGGAGTCGTACAACGACCCCAACAAGATCCGGGTTCCGGACTTCCAGTTCAAGTACATCTCGTCGGTCAAGTCCTGCCTCCAGGCCGCGGGCTGGAAGGTGAAGGTCAAGTCCGAGGACGAGAACACCTACGGCCAGGGCACGGTCATGGAGCAGTTCCCGGCCGCCGGCACGGACGTGGACGCCAAGGAGATGCCCCAGATCCAGCTGAACGTCTCGACGGGCAACCCGTCCTGACCCCGTGATGTGGAAGGGCCCGGCAGCGACTGCTGCCGGGCCCTTTGAACATGTGGGGTGTTTTACAGGTATGGGCCGCCCACCCGGCCGCCGCCCGGCTGGCCCTCCTCGCCGCCGTCACCGACACCCGGCGGCAGCGCCCGGCGCATCTGCTCCAGCTGCGCCCGCGCGGCCATCTGCTGGGCGAACAGCGTGGTCTGGATCCCGTGGAAGAGTCCCTCCAGCCAGCCCACCAACTGGGCCTGCGCGATACGGAGTTCCGAGTCGCTCGGGATCGCCGTATCCGTGAAGGGCAGCGAGAGCCGCTCCAGCTCCTCGACCAGCTCCGGCGCAAGACCGTCCTCCAGCTCCTTCACCGAGCTGGCGTGGATCTCCTTGAGCCGCACCCGGCTCGCCTCGTCCAGAGGAGCGGCACGCACCTCCTCCAGGAGCTGCTTGATCATGCTGCCGATCCGCATGACCTTGGCGGGCTGTTCCACCATCTCCGTCACCGGGATCTCGCGGGAGTCCTCGTCCCCGGTGCCACCGAGCGCCATCCCGTCCTGGCCCACGACCAGGATCTGAGGCTTCTCCGGTGACCTTTCGTTCCTCGGCATCTCCATGCCGCCATTCTCTCGCACCCGTACACCTCACCACCGTGGTGCCCCCCCTCGTAAGGTGATCCACCGTTTGCCCGAACCCGGAATGCCGGGAAACCCGCTCGATGTGACGCTTGTCCCGTGACTCCATGGCTGCGCACCGCGGGACTACTGCTTGTGCTGGGCACGGGCCCGGTGGTGAATCCGTACGGGGGTGTTCCGGCGTACGGCCTGGGGACGGGGAGTACTGGGGGCGCCGGAGGTGGTCGTGCGACGGTCACGGCACCTGCGTCCGCCTCCGCTACCGCTACCGCCCTGAGGCCTGCTTCGGGTCCCGACCACCATCAGGCCCCCGCCCAGACCCCCGCCCAGACGCCCTCTCACGCCTCCGCCGAGCCCTCCCGGGCCGGAAGCCGGGCCGGCGAAGGGCGGGAACGGCCGGGGCGGACGGCTCAGCCGAGCGCGGACGAGGACGAGGACGTAAGTGACGACGGGGACACGGCCGAGCCGACGGCGGACGAGAGCGGCGACGGCGGCCGTTCTGCCGGTCCGGCGCCCGCCGACTCCGCGTCACCGTCACAGGAAGCGGCGGTCGTGCCGTCCTCGCCGCCGCTCCAGCCCGTGCACCAGGCCGTCACCCACGCCGAGGACCCCACCGAGCCCGTGCTGCGGATCCTGCCGCTGGGCAGCGGCCTGATCCTCATCGGGCTCGGCCTGGGTCTCGCCTTCATCGGCCTCCGGGTGCGCCGCGGTTAGAACGCGTCCGGCCTACGGCGCGACGAGCAGCACCTTTCCGATGTGCCCGCTGTCCTCGACCACCTGGTGCGCTGCCGCCGCCTCGCTCATCGACAGCTCCCGGTCGACTACCGGACGGACCTGGCCGGAGGCGATCAGCGGCCACACATGCTCGCGTACGGCGGCGACGATGGCCGCCTTCTCGCCGAGCGGGCGGGCCCGCAGCGAGGTCGCGCTGATCGCGGCCCGCTTGCCGAGGAGGGCGGCGATGTTGAGTTCGGCCTTGATGCCGCCCTGCAGCCCGATGATCGCGAGCCGCCCGTTGACGGCGAGGGCCCGGACATTGCGGTCCAGGTACTTGGCGCCCATGTTGTCGAGGATGACATCGGCGCCCACACCGCCCGTGGCCTGCGCGACCTCGGCGACGAAGTCCTGCTCGCGGTAGTTGACCAGGATGTCGGCGCCCAGCTCTGCGCAGTGGTCGAGCTTCTCCTTGGTGCCGGCCGTGACGGCGACCTTCGCGCCGACCGCCTTGCCGAGCTGGATCGCCATGGTGCCGATGCCGCTGGAGCCGCCGTGTACGAGCAGGGTCTCGGCGGGGCGGAGGTGGGCGACCATGAAGACGTTCGACCAGACCGTGCAGACCACCTCGGGCAGCGCGGCGGCCTGCTTGAGGTCGACGCCCTGCGGCACCGGCAGCAGCTGCCCGGCCGGTACGGCGACCTTCTCGGCGTAGCCGCCGCCCGCGAGCAGCGCGCACACCTCGTCGCCGACCGACCATCCGGAGACCCCGGGGCCGACCTCAGTGATCCGGCCGGAGCATTCGAGGCCGGGGTAGCGGGACGCGCCGGGCGGCGGGTCGTAGAAACCCTGGCGCTGCATGATGTCGGCCCGGTTGACGGCGGTGGCCACCACCTCGACCAGGACCTCGCCCTCTCCGGGCACCGGATCGGGGACCACGCCCCACACCAGCGCCTCGGGCCCACCAGGTTCGGAAATCGTGATCGCATGCATGAGCCCGACGCTACTCCTCGTCAAACGGCCGACCGCCGAGGGTCGATCACTCCGGCAGCGGCCGGGTGTCCGGCGCGACCTGCGAGCCGGGCGAGACCCGCACGATGCTGATGAGGCGGTCCGTCAGCTGAAGCGTCCCGATCGACGGGTCGTCGTAGCCGAGCACCCGGTGCCCGCGTACGACGCTCACCACCAGGTCGTCGGTCTCGCGCGGTGTCCTGCCCACCTCGGCCTTTATGACGGGCCGTTCGGTCATGTCGAGCCCGCTGCCCTGGTGGATGAGGTCCTCCATGACCATGCCGGCGGCGGGGCTGAGCACGGACAGGCCGAGCAGCCGGCCGGCCGCGCTGGCGCTGGTGATGACGGCGTCGGCGCCGGACTGCTTGAGCAGCGGCGCGTTCTCCTCCTCGCGCACGGCGGCCACGATCTTCGCGCCGCGGTTGAGCTGCCGGGCCGTGAGAGTCACCAGCACGGCCGTGTCGTCGCGCTGCGTCGCGATGATGATCTGCCGCGCCTTGTGCACCTCGGCACGCTTCAGGACCTCGCTGCGGGTGGCGTCCCCGACGACCCCGACGTACCCGTCACTGCTCGCGGCCTCGATCGCCTTCGCACTGGGGTCGACCACGACGACCTGTTCCTTCTTCAGCCCCGTCGCGCACACGGTCTGGATCGCCGACCGCCCCTTCGTACCGAAGCCGACGACGACGGTGTGATCCCGCAACGCGGACCTCCAGCGGTTGAGACGCCATTCCTCCCGTGTGCGTTCGGTGAGGACTTCGAGGGTGGTGCCGACCAGGACGATCAGGAACAGCACGCGCAGGGGCGTGACAACAAGGATGTTGGTGAGCCGGGCGCCGTCGCTGACCGGGGTGATGTCGCCGTAGCCGGTGGTCGAGAGGGTGACCGTGGCGTAGTACAGCGCGTCGAGGAAGTCGACCGAGCCGTCCGAGTTGTCGTTGTAGCCGTCGTGGTCGGCATAGACGATCAGCGCGGTCGCGGCCAGCAGGCACAGGGCGATGGACAGTCGTCTGGCGACCTGTTGGAAGGGGTGCTCGACCACTTTCTTCGGGAGTTTCACCCGATGGGTCACGAGATGTTCGTCTGCCTGGCGGGCGATCGCATCATGGCCCGACTGTTTCACGTGAAACACACCCCGATTCCGGCGACCGCCCAGGGCAGATCGATGAGTTCCACCCGCTGCCCCTGCCGCGCCCCACCCGGCGGTACGACCGCGAGCGCGTCGGCCGCCGCGATCCCGCGCAGCATCGCCGGGCCGTTGTAGTGCAGCGGGACGGCAGAGTCGCCGCGCAGGACGGCGGGGATGAGCCGGGTGTCGTACGGGTGCCCGTGCACCGCCTCCTGGAGGGGCAGCTCGTACGGCTCCGGGGCGGGGTGTGCCGACAGGGTCCGCAGCAGCGGTTCCGCGAGGGTGAGCAGGCCGGAGATCGCGGCGAGGGGGTTTCCGGGCAGGCCCACGAGGTGCTGGTCGTCCTTGATGCGGGCCAGCAGCATGGGGTGGCCGGGGCGCACCTTGACGCCGTCCACGAGGAGTTCGGCGCCGAGTCGGCGCAGGGTGGGGTGGACGTGGTCGACGGGGCCGGAGGCGGTGCCGCCGGTGGTGACGACGAGGTCGGCGGTGCTGGCCGAGATCGCCTTGTGCAGCGCCTTCTCGTCGTCGCGGAGCCGGCGGACCGCGATGACCTCGGCGCCGAGCGCGCGCAGCCAGGACGGCAGCATCGGGCCGAGCGCGTCCCGGATGAGCCCGTCGTGGGGCAGCCCCTCGGTGAGCAACTCGTCGCCCAGGATGAGGACTTCGACCCGGGGGCGGGGCACGGCGGTGAGCGTGTCGTAGCCGGCGGCCGCGGCGAGGCCGAGCACCGCCGGGGTCACCAGGGTGCCGCCGGGCAGGAGGTGGTCGCCGCTGCGGCACTCCTGGCCGCGCGGGCGGATGTCCTGGCCGTGTCCGACGTCCCGGGCCGCGTGGAGGCGGCCCTTGTCGTCGGTGCGGCCGTGTTCGCTGCGGATGACGGCGGTGGTGTCGGCGGGGACCCGGGCGCCCGTCGCGATCCGCACGGCCTCGCCGTCGCCGAGCGGCTCCGGCTCCGCGTGTCCGGCGAGCACCCCGTCCTCGCGTACATCCCAGGGGCCGGGCCCGGCGACCGCCCAGCCGTCCATCGCGGAGGTGTCGAAGGAGGGCAGGTCGCTCAGGGCGACGAGGGGCGCGGCCAGGACCAGGCCGAGGGCGGAGTCGAAGGGCACGGAGACGGGGGCGCGGTGGCCGCCGGACCGTACGGCGCGGGCGGCGACGGTACGGGCCTCGGGCCACGGGGTGGCCTTGTGCTGACGGGTGTCCGGCTCGCGGCGTGCGCCGGGGGCCGGAGGTGTGCCCTGCTGTGGCGGCGGGGGCTCGGCGTGCCCGCCGCTGCCGGCTTCGTTCACGAGGGCGAGTACCTCCTCGACGTCGAGGTCCTCGACGTCCTGGGTGTGCTCACCGGTGTGCGTGTGCGTGCCGCGCGCGGTCATCCGGCGGCGTCCGGACCGGGAGCGTCGGACGGGGCGTCCGGCTTGGCCTGGGGGGTGTCCTCGTCCGCCCAGCGCAGCGCGAGGGCGACGGCCTTGCGGGCCGCCTCGGCGACCGCTTCGGGGCCGCCCTTGCCCTGCGCCGCCGCGTAGCCGACCAGGAAGGTGGTCAGCGGGGCGGCGGGCCTGGCCACTCCGTGGGCGGCGTCGCGGGCGAGGTCGAGCAGGATGCCGGTGTCGACGTCCAGGTCGATGCCCAGTTCGTCCTTGACTGCGGAAATCCATTCATCCAACACGTGCTCATGCTCCCTGATGCGTGCCCTGGCGATGGCGAGGTCGTCCCAGGTGTCGCAGTCGAAGGACGCGACGGGGTCGGGGACGCGGGCGAGATCGAGCGCGGCGGTCAGCCGGCGCAGTGGCAGCCCGGTGAGGCCGCCGTGCTCTTCCATGAGCGCGGTGAGTTCTCGGCGGAGTGCCGGCGCGCGGTACGCGGCCACGAGTGGCTGGTCGCGTCCGTCGGCGTCGGTGAGCAGCGCGCCTTCGGTGCCGCCGGTCCGCAGTGCGGTCAACAGCCGCCGTACGGTTGCCGCTTCGAGGAACGGCAGGTCGGCGGAGAGGACCAGGACGGTGTCGGCCGTGGTGTGGCGCAGACCGGCGTCGAGCGCGGCGACCGGGCCCGCGCCGGGCGGGTCCTCGCGGGCCCAGCGCACCGGCCGGGGGGTGCATCGGGGGTCGGCGACCACGACGGTGCTCCGGGCGCCGGCGCAGGCGGTGAGCACCCGGTCGAGCAGGGCCCGGCCGCCCACGCGCAGCCCGGGCTTGTCGGCACCGCCGAGCCGCCGGGCACCACCACCGGCGAGCACGACGGCGTCGTACGCGTCGCCGGGCACGGTGTCGGTGGGCTCGTACGCGGTCACCCCCCGAGTATGCGTCCCGCCCTGATCACAGGGAACTTGTGCGGGCTTCCGCGATCACAGGTTGCGCAGCAGCACCGCCGGCTGTTCCACACAGTCCGCCACATATCGCAGGAAACCGCCCGCCGTACCGCCGTCGCAGACCCGGTGGTCGAAGGTGAGCGAGAGCTGCACGACCTGGCGCACCGCCAACTCGCCCTCGTGCACCCACGGCTTGGGGACGATCCGGCCGATCCCTAGCATCGCCGCCTCTGGGTGGTTGATGATCGGCGTGGAACCGTCGACGCCGAACACCCCGTAGTTGTTGAGCGTGAAGGTCCCGCCGGTGAGGTCGCCGGGCGTCAGCGTCCCGGTCCGGGCAGCCTCGGTGAGGCGCGCGAACTCCGCGCTCAGCGCCTCCGCGTCCCGCGCCCCCGCGTCCCGTACGACAGGTACGACGAGCCCGCGCTCGGTCTGCGCGGCGAACCCGAGGTGCACCCGGTCGAACCGGACGACCTCCCTCGCCTCCATGTCCACGCTGGAGTTGAGCTCGGGGAACCGCGTCAGCGCGGCCGTGCAGATCCGGGCGAGGAGGGCCAGTACGGAGATCTTGGGTCCGGCGGCGGCGTTCATGGCGGCGCGGGTGCGCATCAGCTCGGTCGCGTCGGCGTCCACCCAGCAGGTCGCGTCCGGGATCTCGCGGCGACTGCGGGAGAGCTTGTCGGCCACGGCTCCCCGGATGCCACGGAGGGGGGTGCGGGTGACTCCGTCGGTGTCGGTGGTGGTCGCGGGGCGCGTGGCCGGGGGCAGGAGGGTCGCTTCCTGTGCGGTCGCCTCCTGGGCCGCCGCCGCGCGGAGGGCCTTCTCGACGTCCGCCCGCAGGATCAGCCCGTCCCGCCCGGAACCCGTCAACTCCCGCAGTTCCAGGCCGTTCTCGCGCGCGAGCCGTCGTACGAGGGGAGAGATCACGGGTACGGGACCGTCGCCGCGGCTGCCGGTCCCGGGGGCGGGGGCGTCCGCCACCGAGGTCACGACGTCCGCCGCCATCCGCCGCACTCTCCGCCGCCGCGCGGGAGGCGCCCCCGTGCCGTAGCCCACCAGCACGTTCCCCGAGCCCTCGGTCTCCGCGTCGGTGTCGGCGGCCGGTGCCCCCACCGCGACCGTCAACAGCGGGGCGCCCACGGGCAGTTCGGTGCCCTCCTCGCCGTAGCGGGCCGTGACCACACCGCCATAGGGGCAGGGGACCTCGACCATCGCCTTGGCCGTCTCGACCTCGACGACCGGCTGGTCGATGGCGACGACGTCGCCGACCTGGACCAGCCAGCGCACGATCTCCGCCTCGGTGAGGCCCTCGCCGAGGTCGGGGAGCTTGAACTCCAGTACCTGTGCCATCAGTTGTCGGCCTCCCATTGCAGCCGTCCCACGGCGTCCAGGATCCGGTCGACGCCGGGCAGGTGGTGCCGCTCCAGCATCGGCGGCGGATACGGGATGTCGAACCCGGCGACGCGCAGCACCGGTGCCTCCAGGTGGTGGAAGCAGCGCTCCGTGACGCGGGCCGCGATCTCGCCGCCCGGGCCGCCGTAACCGCCCGACTCGTGCACGACGAGCGCGCGGCCGGTCCGCCGTACGGACGCGCAGACCGTCTCGTCGTCGAAGGGCACCAGGGAGCGCAGGTCGACGACTTCGAGGTCCCAGCCCTCGGCCCGGGCCGCCTCGGCGGCTTCGAGGCAGACGGGCAGGGAGGGGCCGTAGGTGATGAGTGTCGCGCTGCTGCCCGGGCGGCGGACCACGGCGCGGCCTATCGGTTCAACGGGTGAGGGCTCGTCGGGGTTCCAGGTGTCCTTGGACCAGTACAGGCGCTTGGGCTCCAGGAAGACGACCGGGTCGTCGGAGGCGATGGAGGCACGCAGCAGGCCGTAGGCGTCGGCGACCGTCGCCGGGGTGACGACGTGGAGTCCCGGGGTCGCCATGTAGTAGGCCTCGGAGGAGTCGCTGTGGTGCTCGACGCCGCCGATGCCGCCCCCGTAGGGGACGCGGATGGTGATCGGGAGGGGCATGGCGCCCCGGGTGCGGTTGCGCATGCGGGAGACGTGGCTGATCAGTTGCTCGAACGCCGGGTAGGCGAACGCGTCGAACTGCATCTCGACGACCGGGCGCAGGCCGTACATCGCCATGCCGACGGCCGTGCCGAGGATGCCGGCCTCGGCGAGGGGGGTGTCCGTGCAGCGGTCCTCGCCGAACTCCTTCGCGAGGCCGTCGGTGACGCGGAAGACTCCGCCGAGGGTGCCGACGTCCTCGCCCATGACGTGCACGGTGGGGTCGGCGGCCATGGCGTCGCGGAGCGCGCGCGTGAGGGCCTGCGCCATGGTGGCCGGTTTGAGGGCGACGGTGGTCATGAGTGCGTCCCCTCCCGCTCGGCCGCGAGCTCGGCCGCCAACTGTTCGCGCTGTTCGCGCAGTTGGGGGGTGGGTTCGGCATACACATCGGCGAACAGGTCCATGGGGTCGAGCACCGGGTCCTGGTTCATGTGCGCGCGCAGCTCGGCCGCCATGGCCTCGGCGGCGTCACGCGCGGCCTGGATGCCGGCCTCGTCGATGAGGCCGCGCTCGGTCAGCTCGTGCTCCAGGAGGGCGATCGGGTCGTGCGCCCGCCAGGCCTCGACCTCGGTCTCGCCGCGGTAGCGGGTCGCGTCGTCGGCGTTGGTGTGGGCCTCGATGCGGTACGTGATCGCCTCGACAAGTGTGGGACCGCCGCCCTCGCGCGCGTGCCGTACGGCCTCGCTGAGGACCTCGTGCACGGCGACCGCGTCGTTGCCGTCGACCAGGCGGCCGGGCATGCCGTAGCCGACGGCCTTGTGGGCCAGGGAGGGGGCCGCGGTCTGCTTGGCGAGGGGGACGGAGATCGCGAAGCCGTTGTTCTGGACCAGGAAGACGACCGGGGCCTGCCACACGGCGGCGAAGTTCAGGGCCTCGTGGAAGTCGCCCTCGCTGGTGCCGCCGTCGCCGACCATGGCGAGCGCGACCACGTCGTCGCCCTTGAGACGGGCCGCGTGGGCGAGGCCCACGGCGTGCGGCAGTTGGGTGGCGAGCGGGGTGCTCAGCGGGGCGATGCGGTGCTCGCGCGGGTCGTAGCCGGTGTGCCAGTCGCCACGCAGCAGGGTGAGGGCCTGCACGGGGTCGAGGCCGCGGGCGACGGCGGCGAGGGTGTCGCGGTAGCTGGGGAAGAGCCAGTCCTGCTCCTGGAGGACCAGCGCGGCGGCGACCTCGCAGGCCTCCTGACCGGTGGTGGAGGGGTACACGGCGAGCCGGCCCTGCTTGGTGAGGGCGGTGGCCTGCGCGTTGTACCGGCGGCCGGACACCAGCTGGGCGTACAGGCGGCGCAGCAGCCCGGGGTCGGCGTGTGCGGCGGCCTCGGTGCCGAGCACGCGGTACGGCGCGGCGTCGGGCAGCAGCGGCGCGGGGTCCGTGCGCGGCTGCCAGGCGGGCGGCGGTGTGGGCCGGTACGCGCCCCGCTGCTCCATGACCGTCATGACGGCACCTCCTCGTGGGAGTGGCTCGGAGAGACGCCTCGGACGTGCGGCGCCTCCCTACCGATTGTTCGGTCGTCGGCACATTTTGGCTACACGCGGCTTCAGGCTGTGGACAAACGGTTCTCCACAACCTGGAATGAACGCAGTACGTCCATGGTAGGGAGGCGGGGGGACATGGCACCTGAACAAATGGCCGAAGGCCCGGAGGCGGGCAACGCCCTGCCGCCCCCGCGCCCGCTCGACGCCATTGATCAGGACATCCTGCAGATGCTCCAGGCGGACGGCCGCGCGTCGATAAGGTCGGTCGCCGAACGGGTGCATGTCTCGCGCGCCAACGCCTACGCGCGTATCAACCGCCTCATCGAGGACGGTGTCATCCGCGGCTTCGGCGCCCGGGTCGACCACGAACGCGCCGGCCAGGGCACGTCGGCGTACATCACCCTGAAGATCGTGCAGAACTCCTGGCGCACGGTCCGCGAGCAGCTGAGACTGCTGCCGGGCGCCTCGCACATCGCGCTGGTGGGCGGCGACTTCGACGTCCTGCTGCTGGTGCACACACCGGACAACCGGGCGCTGCGCGAGCTGGTGCTCACCCGGCTCCAGGCCATCCCCGAGGTGCTCAGCTCGCGCACCCTGCTGGTGTTCGAGGAGGAGGACCTGGAGCCACAGGGCTGACCCGGCCCGAGGGCCGGTGCGGGCCCGGTGGCCGGCTTCGGCTCAGTGCGGGGCGCGCAGCCCGGCGAACACCAACTGGGCCACCGCGTCGGCCACTTCGCGCTCGCCCATGCCCCGTCCGTCGGGCCGGTACCACTCCACGATGGAGTTGATCATCCCGAAGACGAGCCGGGTCGCGAGCCGTACCTCCACGTCGCCGCGCAGATCGCCGTCGGCCGCCGCGGCCTTCAGCAGCTCGGCCACCCGGTGGTCGAAGTCACGGCGCCGCTCCAGCGCCCACCGCTCGGTGTCGGTGTTGCCGCGCACCCGCAGCAGCAGCGTCACGTACGGCAGCTCGGAGGTCAGCACCTCGACCATCCGCCGCACGACGTACTCCAGCCGCTCGACGGCACGCCCCACGCGCGCGTGCTCCTCGTCGAGGATCCCGAAGAGGCCGTCCAGAGCGCGGCTCACGGCGCGGCGCAGCAGCTCCTCCTTGCCGGTGACGTGGTGGTAGATCGACGACTTGGAGATACCGGCCGCCTTGGCGAGGTGCTCCATGGAGGTGCCGTCGTAGCCACGCTCGATGAAGACCTGGACGGCGACGGAGAGCAGGCTCTCGGGGGTGTACGTGTCGCGCTTGGCGGTGGTCATGGGGTGCCCTCCCGCTTCTCGGTGGCGTACGCGTGGCGGTAGAGCGCCAGGGACGGCGCGTACCGTCCCGACGGATCACGCAGGTGCAGGTCGTCCAGGAGGTCGTAGGCCCAGCTGCGGCCGAGCCTGCGGCTCCATTCGAACGGACCCAGGGGGTAGTTGACACCAAGGCGCATCGCGGTGTCGATGTCCTCCTCGGTGGCGACGCCCTTGGCGACGGCGTCGTGCGCAAGGTCGACGATCCGGGCCACCGTGCGGGCGACGATCATCCCGGGGGCGTCCCCGATGACGCTGACGTCCTTGCCGAGCGCCTGGAAGAGGCCGATCGCCTCGGAGAGGGTCTGCGACGCGGTGTCCTGGGAGGCGGACAGGGCGATGCGGCCGGCCCTGCGGTAGTCGAGGGCGAGGTCGAAGTAGACGACGTCACGGAACTCCACGGAGGTCTGCCCGTCGGCGAGCGCCAGCTGTCCGCCCCCGGGCAGCACCATCCGGGTGCCGTGGTCCTCTTCCTCCTCGCGGACGACGATGCCCGCCCCGCGGATCAGGGCGACCAGGTCGGCGGCGGGGCCCATGTCGCCCTCGACGACGACGTAGGCGGGCGCCTGGGCCGGTTCCGCGGTGTGCGGCTCGGGCTGCTCGGCGTCGTCCCCGTGGTCGTACCAGCCCTGTCCGGTCTTGCGGCCGAGGCGGCCGGACTCGACCAGGCGGCGCTGGGCGAGCGAGGGCGTGAAGCGCACGTCCTGGAAGAAGGACTGCCAGACGGAGTGCGTGACGGACTCGTTGACGTCCTGGCCGATGAGGTCGGTCAGTTCGAAGGCGCCCATTTTGAAACCGCCGGACTCGCGCAGGATCGCGTCGATGGTGGCCGGGTCGGCGGCCTGCGCCTCGTAGGCGGCGAAGGCCTCGGCGTAGAAGGGCCGGGCGATGCGGTTGACGATGAAGCCGGGGGTGTCGGCGCAGGCGACGGGGGTCTTGCCCCAGGCGCGGGACATCTCGTACGCGCGCGTGGCCGACGTGACGTCGGTGGCGAACCCGGAGACGACCTCGACGAGCGGCAGCAGCGGGGCCGGGTTGAAGAAGTGCAGGCCCACGAAGCGGCCGGGGTTGCGCAGGGCGGCGCCGATGGCCGTCACCGACAGGGACGAGGTGTTGGTGGCGAGCAGACAGTCCTCGCCGACGACGTCCTCCAGGTCGCGCATCAGCTGCTGTTTGACGTCCAGCCGCTCCAGCACGGCCTCGACGACCAGGGTGCAGTCCGCGAGCTCGGCGAGGTTCTCGGCGGGCAGCAGACGGCCGTGTGCGGCGTCCCGGTCGGCGGCGGTGAGCCGGTCCTTCTCGACGAGGCGGTCGAGCCGGGCGCCGATCGCGGCGGTCGCGTCCCGGGCCCGCCCCGGAACGGCGTCGTACAGCCGTACGACGTGACCCGCGGTCAGCGCGACCTGGGCGATGCCCTGGCCCATGGTGCCGGTGCCGACGACGGCCACGGGGCTGCTGAGGTCCAGTGCTGTCATGTCCGCGATCCTCCCGCACGGGGTTTTCCACAGATGCGGCGGACCCCCTTGTCCCGACCGATCGTTCGGTTACTCTAACTCTGACCGCCCGTTTCCGCCCCTGATCCTTCCCCTGTTCCTGCCCAGGTCATGAGCTCGCAGACGAGTTCTTGAGAAGAGGAGTTGGTCCCGCATGGCCGCCGAACCGACCGCGCACGAGCTGATCGCCCGGCACCGGCCGACACTCGACCAGGCGCTCGAAGCGATCCGCACGCGCGCGTACTGGTCCCCGCACCCCGAACACCCGAAGGCCTACGGCGAGCACGGCAGCCTGGACGCGGCGGCGGGCAAGGCCGTCTTCGACGCCCTCCTGGGCGCCCGCCTCGACCTCGGCCAGCCCGGCACCGACGACTGGGTGGGCGGCGAAGTCTCGCCGTACGGCATCGAGCTGGGCGTGACGTACCCGCACGCCGACCTCGATGTCCTGTTGCCGGCCATGCGCGCCGGGCAGCGGGCCTGGCGGGACGCGGGCGCGGAGACGCGGGCCGTGGTCTCCATCGAGATCCTCAAGCGGATCGGCGACCGGACGCACGAGTTCGCGCACGCGGTCATGCACACCAGCGGCCAGGCCTTCATGATGGCGTTCCAGGCGGGCGGCCCGCACGCCCAGGACCGCGGTCTGGAGGCCGTGGCGTACGCGTATGCGGAGCAGGTCCGCACCCCCGCCGTCGCGGAGTGGACCAAGCCCCAGGGCAAGCGCGACCCGCTCGTCATGAACAAGGAGTTCACGCCGGTCCCGCGCGGGACCGCCCTGGTCATCGGCTGCAACACCTTCCCGACGTGGAACGGCTATCCGGGCCTCTTCGCCTCCCTCGCCACCGGGAACGCGGTCCTGGTGAAGCCCCACCCGCGCGCGGTGCTGCCGCTCGCGCTCACCGTGCAGATCGCCCGTGAGGTGCTCACCGAGGCCGGCTTCGACCCGAACCTGGTGGCACTGGCCGCCGAGCGTCCCGGTGAGGGCATCGCGAAGACGCTCGCCACCCGCCCCGAGATCCGGATCATCGACTACACGGGCTCGACCGGTTTCGGCGACTGGCTGGAGGCCAACGCCCGCCAGGCGCAGGTCTACACGGAGAAGGCCGGCGTCAACACGGTCGTCGTCGAGTCGACCGACGACTACAAGGGCATGCTGTCCAACCTCGCCTTCTCCCTGTCCCTGTACAGCGGCCAGATGTGCACCACCCCGCAGAACCTGCTGATCCCCCGCGACGGCATCACCACCGACCAGGGCCCCAAGTCATACGACGAGGTCGTCGCCGATCTCGCACGCTCCGTGGACGGCCTCCTGGGCGACGACGCCCGCGCGAACGGTCTCCTCGGCGCGCTCGTCAACCCGGACGTGAAGGCCCGCCTGGAGGCCGCCGCCTCCCTCGGCGAAGTCGCCCTCGCCTCACGGGAGATCAGCAACCCGGACTTCCCTGACGCGGTCGTCCGCACGCCGGTCATCGTGAAGCTGGACGGCGCCAAGCCCGACGACGAGGCCGCGTACATGAGCGAGTGCTTCGGGCCTGTCTCCTTCGCCGTCGCGGTCGACTCGGCGTCCGACGCGGTGGAGCTGCTGCGGCGGACGGTGCGGGAGAAGGGGGCGATGACGGTCGGGGCGTACACCACCGACGAGGAGGTCGAGAAGGCCGTCGAGGAGGTCTGTCTGGAGGAGGCGGCGCAGTTGTCGCTGAATCTGACGGGTGGGGTGTTCGTCAATCAGACGGCTGCGTTCTCGGACTTCCACGGGTCTGGGGGTAACCCGGCGGCGAACGCGGCGCTGTGTGATGGGGCGTTTGTCGCGAACCGGTTCCGGGTTGTTGAGGTTCGTCGGGACGCCTAGGAGCTCGGGAGGTGCGATTGCTGCGTGGGGGGCGGTCCGTTGTGGCTTGTCGCGCAGTTCCTCGCGCCCCTAAAGGGGCGCTGCTGTGGACGTGCTCCAGTGGTACAGCGTCATCGCCACGCTCGTCGCCAGGTTGTAGCTGGAGACCTGGGGGCGCATCGGCAGGGCTACCAAGTGGTCGGTACGCGCGCGTAGTTCGGGCGAGAGGCCGCTGCGTTCGGAGCCGAAGGCAAGAACGGAGTCGTCCGGGAGCTTCAGTCCCCGGATGTCGTCGCCCTCCGGGTCCAGGGCGAACACCGGGCCGGGCGGCAGTGCGTCCACCGTCAGGCGCTCCACGGCTGTCGCATAGTGCAGGCCCGCGCCTGCGCGGACGACCGTGGGGTGCCAGGGGTCGAGCGTCCCGGTGGTGACCACCCCGGTCGCCCCGAAACCGGCGGCGAGCCGGATCACGGCGCCCGCGTTGCCGAGGTTGCGCGGGTTGTCGAGGACCACTACGGGGGTACGGCGGGGCAGATGCCCGAGCTGCTGGAGGTTGGCCTCGCGCGCCGGTCGTACGGCCAGGGCTGCCACCCCTGTCGGGTGGGGGCGCGGTACGAAGGTGCGGTACGTGGCCTCCGGGACCTCCGTCAGCAGCGTGTCCAGGGTGTCCCGTACGTCGGGGGCCAGGTCACCGGCGAGGGCGAGGGCCGTCCGCCGGTCCGTGGTCACCGCGATCGGGACCTCGGCGCCGAAGCGCAGCGCGTGCTTGAGGGCGTGGAAGCCGTCGAGCAGCACGGCGGTCTCGGCGAGCCGGTGCCAGTCGGCCGCTGCGGGGTCGGTCATGCGGTGAAGCCTACGTGGCTGTGCTCGGGGTTCTCCGGGGCGCGAGGCTCCCCCGGATCCCCGTCCGGCACCGTACGGCCGCCCCGCGTGAACCACCGCCCACGCGCGCGTGCCGCCCATCCGCCGAGCCGGCGCAGGAACGACGTCGGCAGGAAGACCGCGTCCGTCGCGATCATCGCCAGGGAGAAGAACGGCAGCCCCAGGAGCACGGCGATCACCGCGTGCTCGGTCATCATCAGGGCCAGCAGGACGTTCTTGACCCGCCGGTTGAAGAGCGTGAACGGGAAGGCGACCTGCACGATCACCGTCCCGTAGGTCACCAGCATCACCATCGTGCCGCTGGAGGACAGCACGCCGGCGAGGCCGGGCCAGGGGGAGAAGTAGTCGAGGTGGAGCGGGTAGTAGACGGCGGTGCCATCCTGCCAGCGGGAACCCTGGATCTTGTACCAGCCGGCCGTCGCGTAGATCAGACAGGCCTCCGTCGCGATGACGAACAGGGCTCCGTTGTGGACCACGTTCGCTACGACGTCCAGCAGCACCCGGGGCTCGTACGACTTCGCGTAGCGCCCGACCGCCCACCACAGGGCCTGCGCCAGCCAGACGCCCCACAGGAGCGCGGGCACGAACCAGTCGCTGTCGAAGCGGCCGGCCGAGGTCACCGCGACGAGCACCGCGCCGAGGGCGACCCACAGGACAGGTCCGGCCCGGTCGGGAATCCGCTCTCCACGCGCGCGTGCCTCCCGGGTTCGGGCGGCCCGGCGCGCGTCGAGGGACCAGACCTGGCCGCAGCGGGTGAACACCAGGTAGAGGGACATCAGGTGCAGGACGTTGTCGCCGCCGTCGCCCATGAAGACACTGCGGTTCTGCAGCGAGAGCACTCCGACCATGAAGAGCACGGACGTCGTCCGGGTGCGCCAGCCCAGCAGCAGCAGGACGCTCGCCAGTACGGCCAGCGCGTACACCGTCTCGAACCAGAACTGCCCGTCTGACCACATCAGAGCCGTGAACGCGCCGTTGTCCGCGATCAGTTGCCGGGCCAGATCCCAGCTCCAGGGTCCGTCGGGGCCGTAGAGCTCCTGGCGGTGGGGCAGTTCGCGCAGCAGGAACAGCAGCCAGGTCGCGGCGAAGCCGATGCGGATCACGGCGCTCTGGTAGGGGCCGAGGGTCGACTCGGTGACGCGGGCGATGCCGCGGGAGACCGACGGCGCGAAGCCGCTCACCGGACACCTCCCGCGCCCTCGTCCGCCGGAACCGGCCACCAGGGCAGCGTGCGGTACTGGGGCGTGGTCGACACCTGCTCGTCACTCCACTCGGGCGGGGGCACGTTGGTGGTACGGGAGCGGACCTGGACACGCTGGACGGTACCGCCCGGTCCGGCGGCGTCGTCCCGGCCCAGGCGCAGCACGACGATGCGCCGCAGATACGTCTCCGCGAGCGTGCCGCGCACCCCTACCGCGCGGTTGTTGCCGTCGTGGGTGGCGGTCAGGAAGTCCCAGGCCCGGCGCAGCTCGTTCTGCTCGGTGTGGCTCGGCAGCAGATTGCCGTCGATGGCCGCGCCGTCCTCGGCCGACAGGTCGTACCAGCCGGTCGTACGGGTCTCACCGGCCGCCGTGCGGATGTCGGCGCGCACCTGGACCTCGATGTTCTGCTGCAAGGGGTTGGGCGCGAACAGCTTCCAGTTCTGCTCGAACTCCGGGTAGATCCACTCGTCGATCGCCTTGCCGTGCTGCTTCGTGACCGTGTTCGACGGCGCGACGTGCAGGAACACCATCCCGAGATGGACCAGGGCGGCGACCGCGACGACCGCGACCGCCAGCGCGGCACCCACCTGGTAGCGCAGGGACAGCGCGGCGACGCCGACAGGCGGGTCCGGTGCGGGCGGGTGCGGGGGCTGCTGCGCGGGCACGTGCGGCCCCTCGGGGGCGGCGGGCGTGCGCGGGCCCTCGGAGGAGGAGACCGGTGTCTGCTCCCCCTCGGGGGCGTTCGAGCCTCCGTCGTTCGCGTCCATTGCGCCCCGTTTCCGATTCCTGTCCGTCGCACGGAACGGTACTCAGCCGCACGCTCCCGGCACAGTCCCGATCCCCACAGGCCGTGCACGTTGTCATGTTGTCCACGGGGACTACCGCAGGTTGTCCACAGGGCACCCGGCCGAGCCGTTCCCTTCTTGTAGAACGTGTTCTATCTTGACGCTCCGTCAGATCAGGTCTTGCGGAAGGACGGAAACCGTGGACTTCACCTTCAGCGAGGAGCAGCAGGCGGCGGCCGAGGCGGCGGCGGGGGTGTTCGCCGATGTCGTGCCGGACTCCGTGCCCAGTCCCGCGGACACCACGGGCGCCGTCGCCGAGGACTTCGACCGGGCGCTGTGGGCCAGGCTCGCCGAGGCCGACCTGCTGAGCCTGCTGCTCGACGAGGAGTACGGCGGAGCGGGCCTGGACGCCATCGCCCTCTGTCTGCTGCTGCGGGAGTCCGCGAAGGTGCTGGCCAGGGTGCCGCTCCTGGAGAGCAGCGCCGCCGCGGCGGCCGTACAGGCCTTCGGCAGCAAGGAGCTGAGGTCCGGCCTGCTCGCCCGGGCGGCCCGCGGCGACCTCGTGCTGACCGTCGCCGCGCACGGGCGCACCGGCCACGACCCGGCCGAGCTCGCCGTGACGGCACGGCGGGACGGCGACCGGTGGCTGCTGGACGGGGTGCAGACGGCGGTGCCGTGGGCCCACAACGCGGACCTGGTCGTCGTACCGGCGCACACGGACGCCGACCGGAGCGTCCTCGCGCTGGTCGCCCCGGACCGCGACGGCGTCGTACTCGCCGAGCAACTCTCCACCACCGGCGAGCGGCTCGCCGAACTCCGCCTCGAATCCGTGCCGATCGCGGTGGTCGACGTCATCGACGCCGACGGCGCCTGGGAGTGGCTGCGCGACCTGCTGACCGCCGGCACCTGCGCGCTGGCCCTCGGGCTCGGCACCGCCGTCCTGCGCATGACCGCCGAATACACAGGCAAGCGCGAGCAGTTCGGGTTCCCGGTCGCGACCTTCCAGGCCGTCGCCGTGCAGGCCGCCGACCGGTACATCGACCTGCGCGCGATGGAGGCCACGCTGTGGCAGGCCGCGTGGCGGATCGCCTCGGGCGCACCGGGCGCGCTGCCCGCCGCCGCGGACCTGGCCGTGGCCAAGATCTGGGCGGCGGAGGGGGTACGACGGGTCGTGCAGACCGCGCAGCATCTGCACGGGGGGTTCGGCGCCGACACCGACTATCCGCTGCACCGGTACCACGCCTGGGCCAAGCACCTGGAGCTGTCGCTCGGCCCGGCGGCGGCACACGAGGAGGCGCTGGGGGACCTGCTGGCGGCCCATCCGCTCGGCTAGGGGCCCTGAAAGTCCTAGAGAACGAAGCCCGGTTCGCCCTCGTCGGTGACGACGGGGCGGCCCGCGGCTGCCCAGACCTGCATGCCGCCGTCGACGTTCACGGCGTCGATGCCCTGCTGGGTCAGATACGTCGTGACCTGGGCGGAACGCCCGCCGGAGCGGCAGATCACATGGACCCTGGCGTCCTGCGGCGCCGCCTCGGTCAACTCGCCGTACCGGGCCACGAATTCGCTGAGGGGGATGTGCAGCGCCCCCGTGGCGTGACCCGCCTGCCACTCGTCGTCCTCGCGGACGTCCAGCAGGAAGTCGCCGTCCTTGAGGTCGCCGACCTCGACCGTGGGCACACCAGCTCCGAAACTCATGACTCGACGCTACCCGACGCTCCGGCGGACGTGTCCGGCTCCCCGAGCAGGGCCGCCAACTCGGCCTCCCGCTCGGCGACCTGGGCGAGCAACTGGTCCGCGATCTCGTCCAGGAGGCGGTCGGGGTCGTCCGGAGCGATCCGGAGCATGGAGCCGATGGCGCCCTCCTCCAGTTCCCGGGCGACGAGAGTGAGTAGTTCCTTGCGCTGGGCGAGCCATTCGAGGCGGGCGTAGAGCTCCTCGCTGGGGCTCGGGCCGCGCTCCGCCGGGGCCGGTCCCGCGGCCCACTCCTCGGCCAGCTCGCGCAGCAGCGGGGCGTCGCCCCGGCTGTAGGCGGCGTTGACCCGGGTGATGAACTCCTCGCGCCGCTTGCGCTCGTCGTCGTCCTGCGCCAGGTCGGGGTGGGCCTTGCGGGCCAGCTCGCGGTAGAGCTTGCGGGCCTCCTCGCTGGGGCGCACCCGCTGCGGGGGCCGTACCGGCTGTTCCGTGAGCATCGCCGCGGCCTCCGGGAACAGGCCGTCGCCGTCCATCCAGCCGTGGAACAGCTCCTCGACCGCGGGCATCGGCATCACCCGGGCACGGGCCTCGTCCGCCAGGCGGATGTCCTCGGGGTCGCCGGTGCGCGCGGCTTTGGCCTCGGCGATCCGCGCGTCCAGCTCGTCGAGCCTGGAGTACATCGGGCCGAGTTTCTGGTGGTGCAGCCGGGAGAAGTTCTCGACCTCGATGCGGAAGGTGTCCACCGCGATCTCGTACTCGATCAACGCCTGCTCGGCGGCCCGTACGGCCCGCTCCAGCCGCTCCTCGGGCCGGGGCGCCGCACCGTCCGCCGGACCGGTGCCCCCGGTTTCCTCGCGCACCGAACCCTCACCCGCCGCGGCTCCGGCGGCAGACGGCATCTCGGCACCCGCCTGCTCCGGCACCGGTTCTCCAACGGGCGCGGACTGGGACTGCTCAGCTTCCGGGGTCGTCACCCGACCAGCGTAGGCCACGGCCGCCCCTCGCCTCCGGACAGTCGGCCACCGACCACTCGGCCGACAGGTCCCGGCAGGCGACGAACAGCGTGCCCGGGCGGCAGCCGATCTCGTGAGTGCAGCCGCCGGGGGCCGGGAGCACCTCGTCCAGGATCACGTCACCCAGGACGGACAGATCACGGACGCCCGGACCTTCCGGCACGTCCAGCACTTCCGTCTCGCCCCTCTCGCCCCTCTCACCCCTCTCACCCCTCTCACCCGTCTCGTCCAGCCCGTCCGCCCGGAAGACGGAGACCCCGGTGTAGCGGATGACCAGGTCCTCCTCGTGCTTCCAGCAGTTGTGCCGGAACCGGATCTCGATCCCGTCCTCGCCGCTGCGGACGGCCCCCTGCGGTGCGAGATCCTTCACGCACCGTCTGCCCCGGAAGGCGTAGTGATCGGGGTCCGTGGCGAACTCCCGCGCCCCCGGCGGCAGTCGCTCCGCGAACCCGGGCAACTCCGCCAGATACGGCCGGGGGTCGATCACCCCCGTCATCTCACCCACGCCTCCGTCGAGTTCGACGTACCTCACACCCCCAGCTCCGCCGCGACCCGCCCCGACCGCACCGCCGACACCAGCTCCGCGTGGTCCGCCTCGGTGCGGTCGGCGTAGGTGACGGCGAACGTCGCTATCGCCTCGTCGAGTTCGTCGTTCTTGCCGCAGTACCCGGCGACCAGGCGTGGGTCGGCGCTGTGGGCGTGGGCGCGGGCCAGGAGGGCGCCGGTCATCCGGCCGTAGTCGTCGATCTGGTCGGCGGCGAGGGCGGCGGGGTCGACGCTGCCCTTGCGGTTGCGGAACTGCCGTACCTGGAACGGCAGTCCGTCGACCGTCGTCCAGCCCAGCAGGATGTCGCTGACGACCTGCATCCGCTTCTGCCCGAGCACCACGCGCCGACCCTCGTGCTCGACGGACGGCGCGTCGAATCCGGCGGTCAGCAGATGCGGCACCAGCGCCGAGGGGCGGGCCTCCTTGACCTGGAGGACGAGCGGTTCGCCGCGGTGGTCCAGCAGCAGCACGACGTACGACCGCGTGCCGACGCTGCCCGTGCCGACGACGCGGAAGGCGACGTCGTGCACCGTGTGCCGGGCGAGCAGTGGGAGGCGGTCCTCGGAGAGCGTGTCGAGATACGACTCCAGGGACGCCGCGACCGCCGCCGCCTCCCCGTCCGGGATCCGGCGCAGTACAGGTGAGGCGTCGACGAAGCGGCGCCCGCCGTCCTCG
The DNA here is from genome assembly GCF_045209635.1 of Streptomyces sp. NBC_01622. Classification (NCBI taxonomy): domain Bacteria; kingdom Bacillati; phylum Actinomycetota; class Actinomycetes; order Kitasatosporales; family Streptomycetaceae; genus Streptomyces; species Streptomyces sp. NBC_01622. The sequence continues at coordinate 5,823,654 of NZ_CP109293.1, read as the reverse complement.
GCCGCCTCGGTCGACTTGGCCGCGAACCGCCCGCTGGTGTTGCCCCGAGCCTTCTCAGAGACCCGCTCCAGGGTGCCGAGCAGGTCGCGGGCGTCGGCGTGGGAGACCAACTCCTCGTCCGCGATGGCGTTCCACGCGTCCAGCACCGGGAGCTTCGCGAGCAGCCGCATGGTGCGGCGGTAGGAGCCCACGGCGCCGTGCGCCGCCGTACGGCAGGTGTACTCGTCGGCGCCGGCCTCCCGGCCCGCGAGCACCAGCGAGGAGGCGAGCCGCTTGAGGTCCCACTCCCAGGGGCCGTGCACGGTCTCGTCGAAGTCGTTCAGGTCGATGACCAGGCCGCCGCGGGCGTCGCCGTACAGGCCGAAGTTGGCCGCGTGGGCGTCGCCGCAGATCTGGGCGCCGATCCGGGTCATGGGGGTGCGGGCGAGGTCGTGGGCCATCAGGCCGGCCGAACCGCGCAGGAAGGCGAAGGGGGTGGCCGCCATCCGGCCCACTCGTATCGGCGTGAGCCCGGGGATACGGCCGCGGCCCGACTCCTCGACGGCGGTCACCGCGTCGGGGCGGGAGCCGTCCAGACCGAGCGCGGCGTGCGCGGCGCGCGGGACGCTCTCCCGCAGCGCCTTGCCCGCTTCCTTGGGCGATCCCTCCACCGGCCACGTGGCGAAGCCCCGCACTCCGGGCAGCCTGCGCCCCACACCGATTCCGGCCTCGGTCATACCGACCGCCTCCCCCGCACTTGCGCACGCACGAACATCAACTCGCGACGACCGTACAGCCGGTGGCGAAAACGCGTCAGGCCCTGTGGACAACTCGGCGCCTGTGGACAGCGCCACGCCTGTGGAAAACCCACGGCGCCCGGCGGACCCCGCGAGGACCAGGCATCGGCAACCGCCCGAAGCCGGGGCTCGGCAACCGCCCTAAGCCGGGCCTCAGCAGTTGCCCGACTCCCACCCCTCGGGCAGATGCACCTTGGCCCACTCGCCGAGTTCCCGGAGCGCCGGGTCCAGGGCCTTTCCGGCCGCTGTCAGCCGGTACGAGACGCGCAGCGGCGGGCCCTCGTCGACCTCGCGGACGAGCAGGCCGGCGGAGCCGAGTTCGGTGAGCCGGTCGGAGAGCATGCGCTCGCTGATGCCCGGGATGGCCCGGCGCAGGTCGGAGAAGTGCATGGGCTGTGCCATCAGGACGGCCACGATCGGCCCGGTCCAGCGCTTTCCGAACAGCTGGAAGACACGGGTGATGCCCTTGTCGACCTGCTTGCACAGGTCCGTGCCGTGTTCCTGCTCGACCGTCATGGCCTCAGGGTACTGCCCTCCGGAATGGAGGTGAAAAAAAGTAAGTACCTATGTTATTCATAGTCGAGTACGAAACTTCAGCTGCTGAGCAAAACGATTGCTCGGCGAGCCCAGCCCCCTGGAGACCCCCATGGCCACGCTTCTGCACATCGACTCCTCCGTGTTCCCCGCCGGCGCCTCCGCCTCCCGCGCCGTCGCCGACGCCTTCCGCACGTCCTGGGAGGAACAGCACCCGGAGGGCACGGTTCTCCACCGCGACCTCGCCGCGAACCCCGTCCCGCACATCACCGCCGACGCCCACACCGCCGGCTTCGCCGACCCGGCCACGCACACCCCCGAGCAGGCGAAGGCCTTCGCCGAGCGCGTGCAGCTCATAGAGGAGCTGGAGCAGGCGGACGCGGTGCTGATCGGCGCCCCGATGTACAACTTCGCCATCCCCTCGACCCTGAAGGCCTGGCTGGACAACGTGATCCTCATGGGCCGCACCGCCGGCACCGAGGACTCGAAGATCAAGGGCACTCCGGTCACCGTGATCGCCAGCCGCGGCGGTGCATATGGCCCCGGTACCCCGCGCGAGGGCTTCGAGTACGTGCAGACGTATCTCCGCGCGGTCTTCGTCGACGCCCTCGGCACGGAACTGGAGTTCATCGTCCCGGAGCTCACCATGGCCCCGCAGAACCCGGCGATGTCCGACCTGGTCCCCCTCTACGAGGCGTCCCGCGAGCGCGCCCTCGACGACGCGGCGACCAAGGCCAAGGAACTGGCGGAACGGCTCGCCGCGTGACGTCCACGCCGGGGTGAGGCCATCGGGCCCCGAGCCCTCCACAGGTCGGGGCGAGCCCGATGAGCGTCATCGGATCCGGCACGCAGTGCGTGCGTCGAGGTCCGGGTACCGGTACACCCTCGTGTTCTTGGTGAGGTGGTCGAATTCGGCCGACACCGTGATGCCGTGCCCGGGCAGCCGCCGGCCGTCGTGGAGCCCCCGCCCCGTGACGGCCACCAGGAACACGATCTCGACCGTACGGCCGTCCTGTTCCCACAGCACATGGTCCAGGCCCTCTTCGAAGGGGGCTGCGGCGTCGCGATCACCCAGGACGAGCGGGTCCCCCGACCGTGAGATACCTCACCGCCGAAGCCGAGCCGGCCGCAGCACCGTCACCGCAACGAGAAACGGGCCCTCACCCTGACTTCCGTCAGTGGTGAAGACCCGTTTCGTCGGTTCTTCGCTGTGCGCGAGGGGGGAGTTGAACCCCCACGCCCTTTCGGGCACTGGAACCTGAATCCAGCGCGTCTGCCTATTCCGCCACCCGCGCATTGGGTGTGCCTTCGGGCTGTTCCCCCAGGGGGCTGGCGCCTTCCGACATGCAGAAGATTAGCACGGTGCCCGGGGTGGATTCACATCCCTTATCCGCACCCCGTGACCTGCCCCGGGGACCACCGGCGCCCCCTCCGAACGCCTCGCACCTCCCGCTACGTATCAACGTGGGCCGGTTCACGTATCAACCTCGTACCGGTAGCGGCCATCTCCCCAGGAGGGGGACAAGGTCCACAGTCAGGTGCGGGACACTTGTCTGCGGCCCCCTCTACGATCCTGGGCAGGAGTAGTGCAGAACGAGTTCGACGGGCCGACAAGGGGGAACCAGCCGATTTACCGGCGCGTGGATACGATCAGTAAGCAGTACCAAGGCAGCCGGCACGGCAACCAGTGCGGCAACGACGGAGGAGGTGCCCCATGGGAGTCCTGAAGAAGTTCGAGCAACGCCTCGAAGGTCTGGTCAACGGCACCTTCGCCAAGGTGTTCAAGTCCGAGGTCCAGCCCGTCGAGATCGCCGGCGCGCTCCAGCGCGAGTGCGACAACAACGCGACGATCTGGAACCGCGACCGGACCGTCGTACCCAATGACTTCATCGTGGAGCTGAGCACGCCGGACTTCGAGCGGCTCAGCCCCTACTCCGGCCAGCTCGGCGACGAACTCGCCGGCATGGTGCGCGACTACGCCAAGCAGCAGCGCTACACCTTCATGGGACCCATCAAGGTCCACCTGGAGAAGGCGGAGGACCTCGACACCGGTCTGTACCGGGTGCGCAGTCGTACGCTCGCCTCCTCCACCAACCAGCAGGCACCCGGGACCGCCGCTCCGGCGGCACCCCCGGCAGCGGGCCGGCCCGGCGGCTACGGCTATCCGCCCGCCGCCGCCCCCGCGAACGCCCCGCCGCCCATGCCGGCCGCACCGCCGCCCGGTGGCCGCGGCTCGGCGCCGTACCTCCAGCCCGCGCCCGCCGCCCCGGCGCCCGGCGTGCGGATGCGGTACTGGGTGGAGATCAACGGCGCCCGCCATCAGATCTCCCGCGCGACGTTGGTGATGGGCCGCAGCACCGAAGCCGACGTGCGGATCGACGACCCCGGCGTATCCCGTCGGCACTGTGAGATCCGGACCGGAACGCCCTCGACGATCCAGGATCTCGGGTCCACCAACGGCATCGTGGTGGACGGGCAGCACACCACCCGCGCTACGCTCCGCGACGGCTCGCGGATCGTCGTGGGCAGCACCACCATCATTTACCGGCAAGCCGAAGGGTGAAGCGGGGGCAATGTCAGAGCTGACCCTCACGGTCATGCGGCTGGGTTTCCTGGCCGTACTGTGGCTGTTCGTGATCGTGGCCGTGCAGGTCATCCGCAGCGACCTGTTCGGAACGCGTGTCACACAGCGCGGCTCGCGACGGGACGCGGGACGGCCGCAGCAGCAGGCCGCCCGGCAGGCGGCGCCTCCGCAGCAGCGCCAGCAGCAGCCGAGCGGGGGCGGCCGGCGGGGCCGTAACGCCCCCACCAAACTGGTCGTCAGCGAGGGCATCCTCACCGGCACCACCGTCGCGCTCCAGGGCCAGACCATCACCCTGGGCCGGGCGCACGATTCGACGATCGTGCTGGACGACGACTACGCCTCCAGCCGGCATGCCAGGATCTACCCGGACCGCGACGGCCAGTGGATCGTCGAGGACCTCGGATCGACCAACGGCACGTACCTGGACCGGTCCCGGCTGACGACCCCCACACCGATTCCGCTGGGCGCGCCGATCCGCATCGGCAAGACCGTCATCGAGCTGCGGAAGTAGTGCCACGTCATGAATGAGCGCGAGCGGAGCGAGCACGCACCGGCGGACCGTCTGGCGGACCCCGGCGCGCTCCCGACCGGAGGGTGGGCACCGTGCGGATGTACCCGGAGCCGACGGGCGAGGTGCGCATGAGTCTGTCACTGCGCTTCGCCGCCGGATCGCACAAAGGCATGATCCGCGAGGGCAACGAGGACTCGGGCTACGCCGGTCCACGCCTCCTCGCGATCGCCGACGGCATGGGCGGCCAGGCCGCCGGTGAGGTCGCCTCCTCCGAGGTGATCTCCACCATCGTCTCGCTCGACGACGACGTGCCCGGCTCCGACATCCTCACCTCGCTCGGCACCGCCGTGCAGCGGGCCAACGACCAGCTGCGGATGATGGTCGAGGAGGACCCCCAGCTGGAGGGCATGGGGACCACCCTCACCGCCCTGCTGTGGACCGGGCAGCGGCTCGGCCTGGTCCATGTCGGCGACTCCCGCGCCTACCTGCTGCGCGACGGGGTGCTGACCCAGATCACCCAGGACCACACCTGGGTGCAGCGGCTGGTCGACGAGGGCCGGATCACCGAGGAAGAGGCCACCACCCACCCGCAGCGCGCCCTCCTCATGCGCGCGCTCGGCAGTGGCGACCACGTCGAGCCGGACCTGTCGATCCGTGAAGTCCGCGCCGGCGACCGGTACTTGATCTGTTCCGACGGGCTGTCCGGAGTCGTCTCCCACCAGACGATGGAGGACACCCTCGCCAGCTACCAGGGCCCGCAGGAGACCGTGCAGGAGCTGATCCAGCTCGCCCTGCGCGGCGGCGGCCCCGACAACATCACGGTGATCATCGCCGACGTCCTCGACCTCGACACCGGTGACACCCTCGCCGCGCAGCTGTCGGACACCCCGGTCATCGTCGGCGCGGTCGCCGAGAACCAGCTCCACCACCACGACAACGGCATCATGCAGACTCCGGCGGGCCGCGCCTCCGGGCTCGGCCGCCAGGTGCCCGGACAGGGCGGCGGGGGCGGCGAGTTCGGCCCGCCCGGCTCCGGCGACACCACCGGTTACGTCCCCTCGGGCAGTTTCGGGGACTACACCGACGACGACTTCGTGAAGCCCTCCAAGGGCCGCAAGTGGCTGAAGAGATCCTTCTACACCGTGCTCACGCTGGCCGTCATCGGCGGCGGTCTGTACGGCGGCTGGCGCTGGACGCAGACGCAGTACTTCGTCGGCGCCAACGGCGAGCACGTCGCGCTGTACCGGGGCATCAGCCAGGACCTCGCCTGGGTCTCGCTGTCGAAGGTGGAGAAGGACCACCCCGACATCGAACTCAAGTACCTGCCGGCCTACCAGCAGAAGCAGGTCAAGGCGACGATCGCCGAGGGTGGTCTCCAGGACGCCCAGAAGAAGATCGACGACCTGGCGGTGCAGGCCTCCGCGTGCAAGAAGCAGTCCGAGCGCGAGGCCGCCGCCGGCACGAGCACCTCCAAGACGGGTCAGGGCCAGGCCGGCGGCACCACGGGAACCACCAGCACCTCCCTCACGTCCAAGGCCACGCCGTCACCTTCGGCCTCGACGTCCCCGTCCCCGACCAAGTCTGCAACTCCCAGCCCCGGTCCCAGCCTTTCGGAGGAAGAGCAGCAGGTCGTCTCGCAGTGCAGCAAGCAATAGGCAAGCCGTGAGAGGCCCCGTCACACGATGAGCAGTTCAACCAATTCGCCGACGCACCACACGTCCACGATCGGCGCCATCGGCGCACCGAGCAGACGCAACACCGAGTTGGCGCTGCTGCTGTTCGCGGTCGTCATCCCGGTCTTCGCCTACGCCAACGTGGGCCTGGCCATCAACGACAAGGTGCCGTCCGGCCTGCTGAGCTACGGACTGGGCCTCGGCCTGCTGGCCGGCGTAGCCCATTTCGTCGTACGGAAGTTCGCCCCGTACGCGGACCCGTTGCTGCTGCCCCTGGCCACCCTGCTCAACGGCCTCGGACTGGTCGTCATCTGGCGGCTCGACCAGTCGAAGCTGCTGCAGTCGATCAACCAGGCGGGCAACGCGGCGCCCCGGCAGCTGCTGTACACCGCGATGGGCATCGGACTGTTCGCCGTCGTCCTGATCTTCCTCAAGGACCACCGCGCGCTGCAGCGCTACACCTACATCTCCATGGTCGGCGCGCTGGTCCTGCTGCTGCTGCCGCTCGTGCCGGGCCTCGGCGCCAACATCTACGGCGCGAAGATCTGGATCTCGGTCGGCGGATTCTCCATCCAGCCCGGGGAGTTCGCGAAGATCGTGCTGGCGATCTTCTTCGCCGGCTACCTGATGGTGAAGCGCGACGCGCTCGCGCTGGCCAGCCGCCGCTTCATGGGCCTGTACCTGCCGCGCGGGCGCGACCTCGGCCCGATCCTGGTCGTCTGGTTCATCTCGATCCTGATCCTGGTCTTCGAGACCGACCTGGGCACCTCGCTGCTGTTCTTCGGAATGTTCATCATCATGCTGTACGTCGCCACCGAGCGGACCAGCTGGATCGTCTTCGGTCTGCTGATGTCCGCGGCCGGCGCGGTCGGCGTGGCCAGCTTCGAACCGCACGTCCAGCAGCGTGTGCAGGCCTGGCTGAACCCGATGAAGGAGTACACGCTCAGCAAGACCGTCCCCGGCCACTCGGCGCAGTCGATGGAGGCCCTGTGGGCCTTCGGCTCCGGCGGCACCCTCGGCACCGGTCTCGGCCAGGGCCACTCCGACCTCATCCGGTTCGCCGCCAACTCCGACTTCATCCTCGCCACCTTCGGCGAGGAGCTGGGCCTCGCCGGCATCATGGCGGTCCTGCTCATCTACGGCCTGATCGTGGAGCGCGGCGTCCGCACCGCCCTCGCCGCCCGCGACCCCTTCGGCAAGCTCCTCGCCGTGGGCCTCTCCGGCGCCATGGCCCTCCAGGTCTTCGTCGTCGCCGGCGGTGTGATGGGTCTCATCCCGCTGACCGGTATGACGATGCCGTTCGTCGCGTACGGCGGTTCCTCCGTCATCGCCAACTGGGCGCTGATCGGCATCCTGATCCGTATCAGCGACACCGCCCGCCGGCCGGCCCCCGCGCCCGCCCCCAGTCCCGACGCCGAGATGACCCAGGTGGTCCGCCCGTCATGAACAAGCCCCTGCGCCGGATCGCGCTCTTCTGCGGTCTGCTGGTCCTCACGCTGCTGTTGCGCGACAACTGGCTCCAGTACGTCAAGGCCGACGGCCTCAAGGACGACCCGAAGAACCGCCGGGTCACCATCGCGCGCTACTCCACCCCGCGCGGCGACATCATCGTGGACGGCAACCCGATCACCGGTTCCACCGAGACCAGCACCTCCGGGCTGAACGACCTCAAGTACAAGCGCACCTACAAGAACGGCGCCATGTGGGCGCCGGTCACGGGATACGCCTCGCAGGCCTTCGGCGCCAACCAGCTGGAGTCCATCGAGGACGGCATCCTCTCCGGCACCGACGACCGGCTCTTCTTCCGCAACACCCTCGACATGATCACGGGCAAGGACAAGTCCGGCGGCGACGTCGTGACCACCCTGAACGAGGCAGCGCAGAAGGCCGCGTGGAGCGGACTGACGAAGCAGGGCGGCAAGGGCGCGGTCGTCGCCCTCGACCCGTCCACCGGCAAGATCCTGGCACTCGCGTCCTACCCGTCGTACGACCCGTCGTCGTTCGCCGGGAACTCCACGTCCACGGACTCCAAGGCCTGGCAGAAGCTGCAGAAGAAGTACGACCCGAACGACCCGATGCTCAACCGGGCGCTGCGCGAGACCTACCCGCCGGGCTCCACCTTCAAGGTGGTCACCGCGGCCGCCGCCCTGGAGAACAACCTGTACTCGTCCGCCGACACGGCGACCGACTCGCCGCTGCCCTACATCATGAAGGGCACCACGACCGAGCTGAAGAACGAGGGCAGCATCCCCTGCAAGAACGCGACCATGCGCGTCGCGCTGCAGTACTCCTGCAACACCGTCTTCGGCAAGATCGGCTCGGACCTCGGCAACGCCAAGATGCTGGCCGAGGCGAAGAAGTTCGGCTTCGACGCCGAGCAGTTCACCCCGGTCCGCTCCAGCGCCTCGGTCTTCTCCGACAACATGAACTCCTCGCAGACCGCGCTGTCCTCGATCGGCCAGTTCAACACCGCCGCGACCCCGCTGCAGATGGCCATGGTCGCCTCCGCGGTCGCCAACGACGGCAAGCTGATGAAGCCGTACATGGTCGACAAGCTCCAGTCCTCGAACGTCGACACCATCGCGCAGACCGAGCCGCAACAGATGAGCCAGCCGCTCTCGTCGAAGAACGCGCAGATCCTGCAGTCGATGATGGAGACCGTCGTCAAGGACGGCACCGGCCAGAAGGCGCAGATCAGCGGCGTCACCGTCGGCGGCAAGACCGGCACCGCCCAGCACGGCGTCGCCAACAGCGAGAACCCGTACGCCTGGTTCCTCTCCTACGCCAAGCTCCCCGACGGCAGCTCGCCGGTGGCCGTGGCCGTGGTCATCGAGGACTCCAGCGCCAACCGTGACGACATCTCCGGCGGTGGCCTCGCGGCCCCCATCGCGAAGAGCGTGATGGAGGCGGTCATCAACAGTAAGAAGTGACCCCGCTCACGTCCCCTTCACATCGGTGCACGTTGCGATACCGGTCCTGTATCGGGTGACGGGCTTGGCCAGGTCACACAGAGCCAGCCGGGTACGGTAGGCCCGGACGGCTAGCCTCCGACCGCACATCCGTGCGGGTCGGGACCGACGGAGAGGGCTGGTAGGGAACTATGGAAGAGCCGCGTCGCCTCGGCGGCCGGTACGAGCTGGGCCAGGTGCTCGGCCGTGGTGGCATGGCGGAGGTCTACCTCGCCCATGACACACGCCTCGGCCGCACGGTGGCGGTGAAGACGCTGCGCGTCGACCTTGCGCGCGACCCTTCCTTCCAGGCCCGGTTCCGCCGGGAGGCCCAGTCGGCCGCCTCGCTCAACCATCCCGCGATCGTCGCGGTCTACGACACGGGCGAGGACTACGTCGACGGGGTCTCGATCCCGTACATCGTCATGGAGTACGTCGACGGTTCCACCCTCCGTGAGCTCCTCCACAGTGGCCGCAAGCTGCTGCCGGAGCGCTCCATGGAGATGACCATCGGCATCCTCCAGGCCCTGGAGTACTCGCACCGCAACGGCATCGTGCACCGCGACATCAAGCCGGCCAACGTCATGCTGACGCGCACCGGCCAGGTCAAGGTGATGGACTTCGGCATCGCCCGCGCGATGGGCGACTCCGGCATGACGATGACGCAGACGTCCGCGGTCATCGGCACCGCCCAGTACCTCTCCCCGGAGCAGGCGAAGGGCGAGCAGGTCGACGCCCGCTCGGACCTCTATTCGACGGGCTGTCTCCTCTACGAACTGCTGACCGTACGGCCGCCGTTCGTGGGCGACTCCCCGGTCGCGGTCGCGTACCAGCACGTACGCGAGGAGCCGCAGCCGCCGTCGGTCTTCGACCCCGAGATCACGCCCGAGATGGACGCGATCGTCCTGCGGGCCCTGGTCAAGGACCCCAACTACCGCTACCAGTCGGCCGACGAGATGCGCATGGACATCGAGGCCTGCCTCGACGGCCAGCCGGTCGCGGCGACGGCGGCGATGGGTTCGGTCGGCTACGGCGGCTACGGCGACGACCAGGCCACCACGGCCCTGCGCGCCGACCCCGGCGCCACCACGATGCTGCCCCCCATGAACCCGGACGACGGCGGCTTCGGCTACGACGACCGCCCCGACCGGCGCCGCCAGCAGAAGAAGAAGACGAACACCTCGACGATCCTGCTGGTCGTGGCGGCCGTCCTGGTGCTGGTGGGCGCGATCCTGATCGGGAAGTGGGCGTTCAGCGGGAACGGAGGCGCGGACAAACCGTTCGCGGCTCCGAACTTCGTCGGCCAGACCTACGACACCGCCAAGACCATGGCCGTCAACTCCGGCCTGAAACTGGGCGAGCCCACCCGCAAGGCCTGCGCGAACGCGCCGAAGGGCAGCGTCTGCTCGCAGGACCCGAAGGCGGGCGTCGACGTCAACAAGGGCGACACCGTCAACCTGGTCGTCTCGACCGGCGCCCCGAAGGTGGTCGTACCGAGCGTCCTCGGCCAGAATGTCGACGACGCCACCACGACGCTCGAGGGCGACAAGTACAAGTTCATCGTGAAGACGGTGCAGAAGGTGTCTGCGGAGGACCCGGGCACCGTCCTGGACCAGAACCCGAAGCTCGGCGCGGAGGTGGAGAAGGGCACCACCATCACCCTCACCGTCGCCAAGGCCCAGGCGAAGTCCACGGTCCCGGACGTCAGCGGCAAGAGCTGTGACGACGCCAAGGCGCAGATGACCGCGAACAACCTCGTAGGCAACTGCACCGAGGTCGACACCAGCGACCCCAACCTGGTCGGCAAGGTCGTCTCGACCGATCCGCAGGCCAACACCCAGGTCGACAAGAACTCCACGGTCAACATCCAGATCGGCAAGTCGACGCAGGTCCAGGTGCCGAGCGTGGTCGGCCAGACGGTGAAGAACGCCAAGCAGACGCTTCAGCAGCAGGGCTTCACCAACATCCAGTTCGCCGACGGCAGCGACCAGAGCGACAACGCGCTCGTGACCCGGATCGACCCGGGCGCGGGCAACACGGTCGACCCGAGCAACACGACGATCACCCTCACCACCCTGAGTGTCGGAAACGGCAACAACAACGGGGGGAACAACAACGGGGGCCTCTTCGGCGGGTCGAACGGATAGCGCAGTACCCCGAAGCACACGCAAGAGCCCCGGCACCCTGAGAGGGTGCCGGGGCTCTTGGGCTGCCGAGTGTGTTGCCGGGTCCTACCGCAGTTCCTTGGGCGGGGTCCGCGCGCTGTCCACCTTGTCGACGCGGACCAGCTCGCCCCACACCACGTACCGGTACCGGGAGGTGTACACCGGCGTGCAGGTCGTCAGCGTGATGTAGTGGCCGGCCTTCTTCCTGCCGGACTCCACGGGGATCTGGGCGAGGGTCTTGACGTTGTACTTCGAGGTCTCGGGAAGGATGTCGTAGACCTTGTAGACGTACCACTTGTCCTTCGTCTCGAAGACGATCGGGTCGCCCTTCTTGAGCTTGTCGATGTTGTGGAACTTGGCGCCGTGGCCGTCGCGGTGGGCGGCGAGGGTGAAGTTGCCGGTCTTGCCGGTGGCGGGCAGGACGGCCTTGACGGGGTCGGTGTAGTAGCCGGCGACGCCGTCGTTGAGGACCTTCGTCTCGGTGCCCTTCTCGACCAGCACCTCGCCGTTCTTCATGGCGGGCACGTGCAGGAAGCCGATGCCGTCCTTGGTGTCGAGCGCGCCGGGGCCGGTGTCCTTGTCCTTGGACCAGTTGTTGCGGACCCTGTCGGCCTGTTTGTCGGCCGTGCGGTCGGCGACGACGTTCGTCCACCACAGGGAGTAGACGACGAACAGGCCGAGGATCAGGCCCGCCGTGATGAGGAGTTCGCCGAAGAGGCTGACCGCGGTCGCGATCGGGCCGGTGCCGCGCGGGCGGTCCGGCGGCGACGCGGGCGTGTCGGTCTGCTCTTCGGTGTCGTCGGTGGTCGCTGCCACGTTCATCTGCCCCTACTCGATGAGCGCATCCGGCTTGCCCTTGCTGCGCGGCCGTTCCTCGACCATCTTGCCCCAGACGATCAGTCGGTACTTGCTGGTGAACTCCGGCGTACAGGTCGTCAGCGTGATGTACCGGCCGGGTTCGGTGAAACCCGAGCCCTTGGGGATGGGATCGATGACGCTGGTGTTGCTCGGCGACGTCACGGGCAGCGTCTTCGTCATCTTGTAGACGTAGTACGTGGTCTGGGTCTCGACGACGACCTCGTCGCCGGGCTTGAGCTGGTTGATGTACCGGAACGGTTCGCCGTGGGTGTTCCGGTGCGCGGCGAGCGCGAAGTTGCCGGTCTTGGCGTCCGGCATCGCGGTCTTGAGGGTGCCCTCGCTGTAGTGCCCGACCATGCCCTTGTCGAGCACCTTCTTGTTGCTGACGCCCTCGGCGATCGGCGCGACCACGTCCAGCTTGGGGATGTGCAGGATGGCGAAACCCTGCCCCGGCTCGAACTCCCCGGGCGCGCGCTTCCCGCTCGCCCAGTCGTTCTGGAGCTGGCTCGCCTCGCTGCCGGCCTGCGCATGTGCCCGCACGTTCGTCCACCACAACTGGTAGGTGACGAACAGCAGCATCAGCACGCCGGTGGTGATGAACACCTCGCCGATCGCGCGGCTCGCGACGACCGCGGCACCCGGTTTGTTCGCCCGTTGCCGCCGCCGCGCCTCGACCCGCGAGACGGGCGCGCCGGATCCGCCGGACGCGCCGACGGCACCGGATTCGGCCCCCTCGGCGGTTTCCTCCGCCGACCCGACGCCCCCATGACGCCCGTGACGGCCCTTGGCTGCCTTTCTGCGGGCCGCACGGCCACCCGTGGGGGTTCCCGTGGCGGAAGAGGCGGATGAGGCGTCAGACGCCGGTAGGGACCGACCGTGGCCGCGCCGTACCGGCGGCGGCTCTGGTACCCGCAGCGCCATGGTCTCTTCGTCGACCGGACCGTACGGCACCCCGGAGACGCCCTGGGCCGACGCGTCGTACCACTCCTCGAACCCGCCCGGCTCCCCGTACGGCTGCTCCCCGTACGAGGCCTCGGACTCGCGCTCGGGGCGCAGCGCGGTCACGCCGTGGCCCTACCCACCACCGGGGCGAGCCCCGCCGACCTCGCCACGGCACCCTGGTCGCCGCACTCCACCAGCCAGTTGGCCAGCATCCGGTGGCCGTGCTCGGTGAGCACCGACTCCGGGTGGAACTGGACGCCCTCGACGGGCAGTTCGCGGTGGCGCAGGCCCATGATGATGCCGTCGTGCGTCCGGGCGGTGACTTCCAGCTCGGCCGGGACCGTGCCCGGCTCGGCCGCCAGGGAGTGGTAGCGGGTCGCGGTGAAGGGCGAGGGCAGTCCGGCGAAGACGCCCCTGCCCTCGTGCTCGACGAGCGAGGTCTTGCCGTGCAGCAGTTCGGGGGCGCGGTCCACGACGCCGCCGTAGGCCACCTGCATCGACTGCATGCCGAGGCAGACGCCGAAGACGGGTACCCCGGTCGAGGCGCAGTGCCGCACCATCTCGATGCAGACGCCGGCCTCCTCGGGGGTGCCGGGGCCGGGCGAGAGGAGGACGCCCTCGAAGCCGTCCTGGGCGTGCGCGGTCGACACCTCGTCGTTGCGCAGCACCTCGCACTCGGCGCCCAGCTGGTACAGGTACTGGACCAGGTTGAAGACGAAGCTGTCGTAGTTGTCGACGACGAGAATCCGTGCACTCACTGGTTGTCCACCGTCACATCGTTGAAGGGCAGCAGCGGTTCGGCCCACGGGAAGACGTACTGGAAGAGGATGTAGACCACGAGCAGGGCCAGGACGAGCGAAATCAGCGCCTTGACCCACACGTTGCCCGGCAGATGCCGCCAGATCCAGCCGTACATGCCGTCCCTTCCGTCGCACCACGGCACCAGACTCACGCCGTACGCCACCAGACTAACGGCGCAGCGCGGCTGGTTTCCCGGCCTCCACAGGCTGCGTGGAGTCCAGGTGTGCCCAGACGATCAGCCGGTGGCTGTGCCCCCACTCCGGATCGCACGTGGTCAGCGTGAGATAGCGGCCCGAGGCCGTGTACCCGGACTTACGTGGCACAGGATCGATCACCTCAATGTCGGTGGGCACTGTTTTGTAAGGCCCTTTGTCGATCCGATACGTGAACCAGGTCGTCCCGTCCGTCAGCACCACCGCGTCACCCTTGCGGAGCTCGGGAAAGTTGACGAAGGGGTTGCCGTAGGTCCGCCGGTGGCCGGCCACCGCGAAGTTCCCGACCTGCCCGAGTCGGGCGGTTCCCGCGTAGTGCCCCAGCCCCTTCTTGAGGGTGTCCACGGCCGTGTCCTCGAGGACCGGCTTGTTCCACGTGAAACCAAGGCGCGGGATGTACATGATCGCGAAAGGCCTGCCGTCCTTGTACGCGGCCGGTTTCGCCGGGGCGGTGGGTGTGGGGGCCGCCTTCGGACGGGCGGTCTGCCGCGACCACTGGTCCTGCAGCTGGTGGATCTGGTCGCTCATCGTGTGGTCGGCCTTCACACCGGTCCAGAAGAGCACGTAGACCACGAAGAGGACGATCAAGGTGCCTGCGGTGATGCAGAGTTCGCTGACGCTCCTGACGATCACGCGCACCGGCAGCTCCCGTACGGACGCCTACTCCACTGGCTTCGCGTAGTGCAGATCCACTGTGCCCGAGTACCCGGGAAGAGTCACCGTCCCGTCATCGGTCACTTTCCACCCGAGCCCGTAGACGTTGACGTACACCATGTAGTTCTGGATCGTCTTCGACGCCGCCAGCGCCTGCTGCAGCTTCTCCGGGTCACCCACGGCCGTGATCTTGTACGGCGGTGAGTAGACCCGGCCCTGGAGGATCAGGGTGTTGCCCACACAGCGCACGGCACTGGTCGCGATCAGCCGCTGGTCCATGACCTTGATGCCCTGGGCGCCGCCCTGCCAGAGGGCGTTCACCACGGCCTGGAGGTCCTGCTGGTGGATGACCAGGTAGTCGGGCTGCGGCTCGGGATAGCCGGGGAGCTTGGCGGTGGCGTTGGGCGGGGCGTCGTTGAGGGTGACCGTGACGGCTTTGCCCTTGAGTTTCTGCGCGCCCGCGCTCTGCTCCAGCTTCGTCAGCTTCTCGTTGTCGGCGCCCGTGCCGGTGTCGTCCTCCTTGCGGAGCGCGTCGACCTCGTCGCGCAGGACGCCGTTGGCGTCGTTGAGCCGGCCGTTCTTCTCGCTGCGGTTCTGGATGAGGTCGGACAGCTTCAGCAGGGAGGCGTCCGTGCGGATGTTGGTGCCCTTGGCGGTGTTGAAACTGGTGAAGAAGATGAGCCCCGCGAGGGCGAAGACGGCCACCGTGAGAATCCGTACGGGACGGAAACGGCGGATACGGGCAGGACTGGTACCCGTCCCGGGGGAGTCGGCAGAATTGCTCAACGTACCCTTATCTCCTTCGGCGCCGCGGAAGCACTACGCTAACGGACGCCCGGGGGAGCACTCAGTGTCCCCTTGTACGCTGCCCCGGAGCCCGCCCCAGTTCCCTGCGCGGCCACGCAGCGCATCGACAGGAGAGACCCTCGTGCCGAAGTCACGTATCCGCAAGAAGGCCGACTACACGCCGCCGCCGGCGAAGACGGCGACCGCCATCAAGTTGAACAGCCGTGCCTGGGTCGCTCCGGTCATGCTGGCCATGTTCGTCATCGGACTGGCCTGGATCGTCGTCTTCTACGTCACCGACGGCTCCATGCCCATCGACAGCCTGGACAACTGGAACATCGTGGTGGGCTTCGGCTTCATCGCCGCCGGGTTCGGTGTCTCCACGCAGTGGAAGTAGCGGCGAAAGCTGCGGCCGCCACCCGGTGAACGCAGCTCTGCCCACGGCTTTCCACTGAGTTATCCACAGGCCAGAGAAGTATCCACAGCGGGCCTGGGGAAAAAGAACGACGATCTGTGGATAACCCACTGAGTGTTGACGCCGGTGTGACTGACACACCGGTAACCGCAAGTCTGTTCGCCCCCTGCCTGACCTGCACAAACGCTGGTCGATGACAGGGGGCACAGCTGTTCTCCACGGTATGCACAAGATCCGCCACGCACTGTGGACAACGGTTTGATATCAGCTGAGCTGAGCCGTCCTGATCAGCGTCAACACCACGACGATCACGAGTACGACGGCACAGGTGCCGTACTGGATCAGGGCCCGCCGCTCACGCGGGGCGTGGACCATCGCGTACCCGGTGATCACACCGGCGACCAGGCCGCCGATGTGGGCCTGCCAGGCGATGTTGCCCCAGCCGAAGGTGAAGATGAGGTTGATCACCAGCAGGGCGATGATCGGCCGCATGTCGTACCTGAGCCGGCGCATCAGCACAGCCGTCGCGCCGAAGAGGCCGAAGATGGCGCCGGAGGCACCGAGCGAGGATTCGGACGGCGAGGCCAGCAGGTACGTCAGCGCACTGCCCGCCAGGCCGGAGACGAAGTAGAGCGCGAGGTACCGGACGCGGCCGAGCGCGGCCTCCAGGGGGCCGCCGAGCCACCACAGGCTCAGCATGTTGAAGCCGATGTGCCATACGGCCTGGTGCGCGAACATCGCGGTCACCAAGCGGTACCACTCGCCGTCGGCGACACCCATTGTGGCCTTGTACGGTGCCGGCGGCCACGCGCCGACGAGAACGAGGTGGTCGAGCAGCGAGGGGCGTACCTGGACGGCGATGAACACCGCCACGTTGATCCCGACCAGGATTTTGGTGACAAGCCGCGGATCCGCCGCCACCGTGCCACCGGCGATCGTGCGGGGCTGGACGGCCGTCGGGGCATGCCCCGTGCCGGAGCCGCCGCGCACGCACTCCGGGCAGTGGAAACCGACCGAGGCGCTGACCATGCACTCGGGGCAGATCGGGCGCTCGCAGCGGGTGCAGCGGATGCCGGTCTCGCGGTCCGGGTGGCGATAGCAGCCCGGCAGGCTCTGGGCGTCCGGGGGCCGCTGTTCCTCCGGGCCCTGCGGGCTGCCTGGCGCCTGGTCCATGGGGTCCCCTCAATCCTTCGTACGCAATGCACCGCCCCGCCCATCCTTACGGATGAACGGGGCGTTTGGTTCCCGCCGGTAGGTACTGGTTCCGGCCCTGTGATCAATACACCTAGCGGGTCTCGACGACGACCGACTCGATGACGACGTCCTCGAGCGGGCGGTCGGTGCGCGGGTTGGTCTTCGTAGCCGCGATGGTGTCGACGACCTTCTGGCTCGCCGCGTCGGTGACCTCGCCGAAGATGGTGTGCTTGCGGGTCAGCCAGGCCGTCGGGGAGACGGTGACGAAGAACTGCGAGCCGTTGGTGCCCGGACCGGCGTTGGCCATGGCGAGCAGATAGGGCTTGTCGAAGCGGAGTTCCGGGTGGAACTCGTCCTCGAACTGGTAGCCGGGGCCGCCGGTGCCGTTGCCCAGCGGGTCTCCGCCCTGGATCATGAAGCCGCTGATCACCCGGTGGAAGACCGTGCCGTCGTAGAGCTTGTCCTTGGACTTCTCGCCCGTCTCGGGGTTGGTCCACTCACGCTCACCCGTGGCGAGCTCGACGAAGTTCCGGACCGTCTTGGGCGCGTGGTTCGGCAGCAGCCGGATTTCGATGTCGCCAAGGGTGGTCTTCAGGGTGGCGTAAAGCTGCTCGGCCACGATCTGCCTTCCGTTGTCTTCCTGTGACCCCCAGATCCTCGCACGCCGGCCGCGCCGAGGCGCCCGATGGCCGCGCGCGGGGACCTTTCCACACGATCCGCTTGCAGAAAACCGGCCGAGTGACTCCGGGACAGGGGCAGGCGGCGGGGATCCGTGCCATTGTCGACGACAAGCCCCCGTTCCCCCAGTTCCCACGTATTCATCCGCTATTACCCGTGATCGTGACCCGGATGCCCGCCCTCACGTGCCCCGTAGCCCTCTGGCAGGCATGATCCCTATTTGGGTGGACAGACGAAGAAACGTACGCCACCGAGGAGGAGGAACCCGTGACCCGCATCGACAGCGTGCGCTCCGCGACCGGCTCGGCGAAGGACAGCGTGCTGCACGCCGCGGAAGTGGTGGCGCCCTACGCCGACACGGCCAAGGACAAGGCCGCTTACTACGCCCACGAGGCACGCGTACGACTCGCGCCCAGGGTGTCCCTGGCCGCCGACCAGGCCCGTGTGCAGTACGGCGCCCATCTCGCACCACGTCTGGAACAGGCCCGCACCCACGTGCCGCCGAAGGTGGACCAGGCCGCCCAGGAGGCCGCCGTCCGCACCCGCAAGGCCGCCCAGCAGGCCGCCGAGTACTCCCGGCCGCGGATCGAGCAGGCGGTCGCCGCCGCCGGCCCGGTCAGGGACGAGGCCGCCGCCCGCGGTGCGGCGGCGCTCGCCGCGCTGCGCGGCCAGGTCTCGCCCAAGGAGATCCAGAAACTGGTCCGCAAGCACGAGCGGCGGGCGAGGGCCGGCCGGCTCGCGAAGGGGCTGGCGGTACTGGGCATCCTGGCGGGCGGCGCTTTCGCCGCCTGGAAGTGGTGGGACAAGCAGGCCAACCCCGACTGGCTGGTCGAACCCCCGGCCGCGACCGAGGTGCCCGAGACGGGTCGTCTCTCCTCGGTGGACGGCAGCGGTCAGTCCGTGCTCGATCCCGAGGTCCAGGCGAAGCAGGCCGAGGACGAGGCGGCCGTGGACCGCGACGAGCACCTCTGACGTTCGACGAACCGTCAATATCGCGGTGGGGCAGGAGACTTGAGAGTCTCCTGCCCCACCGCGATGTTTCACGTGGAACAGTCGCGCGGGCGGGCAACTCCCTTGATTTACGCAAGCTGCCCGCGATGACGTTTGCAACGCCCCAGGTGTACAAGTACCGCACAGACTGCCTTAACGGACCGCACACCCCTGATTACGCGACCGTATTCAGCCAGCTCACACACGTCCCGCACATCGGCACACACGTTCCCCACACCGCGCCGACCGCCACCCCGGCGACCCGGCAGACCTCACCCGGTACCGATATTTGCGCAAACAACTGCAACGGCAAGCCGCCGTTTATGTGACGCACGTCACCTCGCGGACACAAACAAACACCGGCCGGACGCCACTGAGGGCGACCGGCCGGTGCGGGTGTGGAGCCTAGGGGAGTCGAACCCCTGACATCTGCCATGCAAAGACAGCGCTCTACCAACTGAGCTAAGGCCCCGCTAGAGAAGCGTCCGACCGGCACAACCGCGCACCGGTGGGCTTCGGAGACCAGCGTACCGGGTCACCCGGGGTATCTCGCAAAAACTTGGGGCTCCCGGTGGACGACCACTCTCCGTAAGATGCTCGTCGTGGTTCGCTAGAGCGAACCACGGTTTTGGGGAAGCGATGGGGAGACGCAATGGACGCCGCACAGCAGGAAGCCACCGCCAGAGCGCGGGAGCTGCAGCGGAATTGGTACGGGGAGCCTTTGGGGGCGCTCTTCCGTAAGCTCATCGACGATCTTGGCCTCAACCAGGCTCGTCTCGCGGGGGTGTTGGGACTGTCCGCGCCGATGTTGTCCCAGCTGATGAGCGGTCAGCGGGCGAAGATCGGCAATCCCGCGGTGGTGCAGCGGGTGCAGTTGCTGCAGGACCTGGCGGGGCAGGTCGCGGACGGCAGCGTGAGCGCGGCCGAGGCGACCGAGCGGATGGACGAGATCAAGAAGTCCCAGGGGGGCTCGGTGCTCAGCAACACGACGACCACGACGAGCAGTTCGGGAGCGCCCACGGTCAAACGGGTGGTCCGTGAGATCCAGTCGCTGCTGCGCTCGGTGGCCGCCGCCGGCGACATCATCGACGCGGCGGACACCCTCGCCCCGAGCCACCCCGAACTGGCAGAGTTCCTCCGGGTGTACGGCGCCGGCCGTACCTCCGACGCGGTCGCGCACTACCAGTCCCACCAGAGCTGAGCACCACGGCCCGGCCGTCGATCGGGGGTTCGACAGCCGGGCACACGGCAACTGCCGTAAGGGGGAGTCGTATCGCTCGTCTCGGGGGAAGCAACGGAGGTAGCCGAAGGGGGAGGAGCGACGTACAGCCATGGGTGAGGTCTTCGCCGGCCGGTACGAACTGGTCGACCCGATCGGGCGCGGAGGTGTCGGCGCGGTCTGGCGCGCCTGGGACCACCGCAGGCGCCGCTATGTCGCGGCCAAGGTCCTGCAGCAGAGCGACGCGCACTCGCTGCTGCGCTTCGTACGGGAACAGGCGCTGCGGATCGACCACCCCCATGTGCTCGCACCGGCCAGCTGGGCCGCCGACGACGACAAGGTCCTGTTCACCATGGACCTGGTGGCCGGCGGTTCACTGGTCCATCTCATCGGGGACTACGGCCCGTTGCCCCCCGCGTTCGTCTGCACGCTGCTCGACCAGCTCCTCTCCGGCCTCGCCGCGGTGCACGCGGAGGGTGTCGTGCACCGTGACATCAAGCCCGCCAACCTGCTCCTGGAAGCCACCGGCACGGCCCGTCCACGGCTGCGCCTGTCCGACTTCGGCATCGCGATGCGGCTGGGCGAGGCACGCCTGACGGAGACCAACCTCGTGGTGGGCACGCCGGGTTACCTCGCGCCCGAGCAGATGATGGGCGCGGAACCCGACTTCCCCGCCGACCTGTTCGCCGTAGGACTGGTGGCGCTGTATCTGCTGGAGGGGGCCAAGCCGGACTCCAAGGCGCTCATCCAGTACTTCGCCGAGCACGGGACCCCGGGGGCGCCCAAGGGCGTTCCCGAGCCGCTGTGGCAGGTCGTGGCGATGCTGCTGCAGCCCGATCCACAGGCCCGCTTCCGGACGGCCACGGGGGCGCGCAAGGCGCTCGCGGCGGCCGTGGAACTGCTGCCGGAGCCCGGCCCCGACGACGAGCTGATCGAGATCTTCGACCAAGTGGGGCCGCTGCCGACGGGGTTCGCGCCCGAGGGCCCGCTGAAGCGGGCTTCCGGGGTGGACACGGGGTCGACCCTGTCGCGTGTGACGGGACCCGACACAGATATCGGTACAGGTACGAACAGCACGGGCTCCGTCCCTCTCTATCCACGGGAGAACATCGCCTCCCAGCCGTCCGCCTCGACCCCCACCCCGATGTCGGACACCGGCAGCTTCCATCTGCCGCCCCCGCAGGCTCCCTATGTCCCGCACTCCCCCCAGCCGCGTGCCGAACCCGCCACCGCTTCGTACACCGAACAGGTCCCGCTGGTTCCGCCCTCCGCGCCGCCGGTTCCGCAGCACCGTGCCGGCAGGCGCGCCCGGCGCCGGCCCGGGCCGCCCGCGAAGGTGGCGATACCGGTCCTGCTGCTGGCGCTGGCCTGCTACGCCGTCGGTTTCTGGGCGCTGACCCGCGTCTGACCGACCACTGTCCGAAGGGGTACGGCTACGTCGTGGCCCGGCGCCTGGCCGTCACCGTCCACGCGCCGAGCGTCGCCAACAGCACGCTGCCCGCGCCGATCCCGGCCACCGCGAGCACCTTCATCGCGGTGTCGCCTCCCCCGCCGCTCCCCGTCACGGCCGCCGCGCGGTCCTGCGCGGTGACGTCGAAGACGTTCCGGGGTTCGGACTGCCCCTCGTACCCGGGCCCGCCGTGCGCCGTACCGGCGACGCGCACCCGCAGCGTCACCGGGAACGGGCCCTGGCCGAAGTCGTCGGCCACCTGCGCGGCGAGGTGCACGACGAGGTAGTACGACCCGGCGAAGCGCATCCCACTCTCGTGGTCGATGACGAAGTAGCGGTTGCGGTACTCGACGGGCGGCAGGGCTTCGAGGGCGGCCGATCTCGGACTGCCCTGGTAACCGACGCCCGCCTCGTCGACGGAGGCGCGCACGGGGTTGTAGAGCGCCAGGTCCAGCGCGCGGCTCACATAACCGCTGCCGGCGTCCGAGGCGCCCAGGTCGGCGGTGACGGAGAGCTGCTGGCCCCAGTCGACCGGCACCTTGTAGAAGAGGGTCCCGCCGGGTGCGATGTCTCCCCGCCACACGCCCTGTCCTACGGCGACCGCCCCGGCGAACCCCGAGCCGCCCGCACGGCTCCGCGCCTCCCCCGTGACGGGCTCGGGCGACGTGGAGTTCCAGGCCTGGGGCGCGCCCGACGTGCCCGCCCGGGCGAGCGGCGGTTCCGACACCACAGTGAGTTCCAGCCCCCAGGTGTCCGACGAGGAACCCGACGCGTCGACGCGTTCGACGAGTACGTAGTACTGCCCGCCCCCCTTGCACAGCGCCCTGCCCGTCTCCCGCGCGGCCCAGGCGGCCACGGGGTGCGGGCTCCTGCTCGCGCCGAAGCCGGCGCTCTGGTGGGTGCATCCGGTGCCCGCCGCGTTCTGCAGCGACACCCTGATCCCGTCGGTGGCGGCGACCGTGGTGCCGGCCGGGGGCACGGCTGTGACGGAGACGTAGACGTCGGACACGTCGTCGAGAGTGAGGCCGTAGTAGAGGCTGGCGCCCTTCGGGAGGGAACTCCGGTACGTCCCGCCCGAGTTCAGGCCTACGGCGTCGGCCGCAGCGGTCGCGCCGCTGACGGCCCGGTCACCCTTGTCGTAGCCGTAGGAGCCCGGCGCCCCGACAGCGCCGGCGGGCTGCCCGGCCAGGGCCGCGGTCGCACAGAGCACGGCGACGACGACACCGACGCGTCGTACGGCCGCGCTGACGGGTCGTACGGGCGTACGGCCGCCCTGTGCTCGCGTCCGCCACCACGCCGTACGCCGCCGCCCCATCACGCGCCACCCCTCGTCGTTGCTCCGGACGTGGCCCATCCTGCCCCGCACGCGCGCTTGGCATCCCGGCAATTCGTGCGAGCGTCCGAAACGCCCGGGTCGTGGCGGCCGTAGCCGCGTTCGCGCGTCGGCGCAACACAAAGCCCCGACCGCCAGGCGGTCGGGGCGTGCTCAGAACTGGATCTCGGTACTCACGAACCCGTGGGCACGGAGTCGGTCGCCTCCGTCCACAGATCCTGCTCGGCGCGATCCGCCTGGATCTGGCGGTACACGAGGAGCCCGCCGATGGCGGCCAGTGCGACCAGGAGAAGCTTCTTCACCGCGCGACCTCGTCTTTCCTTGACGTAGGGGACCTCTGTCGCCCGACTATACACACCGACCGATACCGATCGGTGACCTGCCTCCGCGGCCAACTCCCGCCCGGGACAGCGCAGTAGAAGCGGATGGAACCGCTCCGATCGGAGGGTGATCACATCTCCACGGACCGTTAATTTGGTCCCACTTCTCCCTCTTCCTTGGCTTTTCTGGCCTCTTGCACCCATCCGAGTGGTGTTCATCGGAACATCGACGCGCCACGGGCGCCGGTCCCACACTTCGCGGCCCCCATACACATCATGAGGAAAGTACGCAAATCGCCCAACCTGAAAGTGAGGGGCCATGACCCAGATCAAGGTCATGAAGCTGTGGACCGCCTTCGTCACCGCCTTCATCGCTCTGTGCACCGCGCTCGGACTCGTCACGATCACCGCGACGGCCGCCACCGCGGCGACGCCCCGGTCCGGGGCGACCGGCACCAGCGCCGCCATCGCGCAGCCGACGGCACCGACGATCTCCCCCTGGTCCTTCACCAGGTCCCTGCCCCCCACGATGAAGCAGCGCATCCGCGCCGAGGCCCACGGCAAGTCCCCCAGCTGCCGCCACCGCCCGCCGACGGACACGGACGAGGCCATGGAGACCGCCGGCTCCACCGAACCGGACCACACCGAGCAGACGGCACCCCTGGCGGTCCCACTCCAGCGCTGACCCCCGGCACGCGCCACCTCACCACTCACCCACCGCCCCGACATCTCTGACACAGCGGCGAACTTGCGTACAACGCTCCAGAGAAGACCCCGAAGACCCCCGGCCCGTCGTGGCCGGGGGTCTCACTGCTGTCGGCCGGCCGCTCAACGCACGCCACTACTCGGCCATGTTGCCCCGGCGCTCTTGCTGGCCAACTGGTCTGCTGCTGCCATGTGTGTGGGGACGGCACATATTCGGGGGCGGGCCAATGGGCGATCTCACGGTGAAACCGTGGAAGCGGCACGGCAAGGACCGGCTCTACGTGAACCTGCCGGATGGGACCACGGTCGCCTGGGCGGACCGGCCGACGAAGGTCGTCACGATCAAGGAGCAGAAGTATCAGGGCGAGGCCCTGGCCCTGCTGCGGCAGCATCTCGGCGGTTCGGTGACTCTTCGTCCTGCGTCCGCGCGGTCCGCCACCGCCCGCCCGGAAGCACGCTCTGGAGAGCCTGTTCGGCACCCCGAGCCGCCCGCCCCGCGTCGCCCGACTCGGCCGGTGGAACTGCCCAAGGCGACCGTCGCCGACGATCTGGCGGAGAACCGTCCCGGCGCGGCCCTGATCGAGGCGATCGCCGCCCGTGGACCGTCACCGGCTAAACGGCTCTTGACGAGGGTGCTGAGACGCCCCTCGGAGTGGGACAGCTGGTACGTCGGGCTCGAAGGGGAACGGCGAGTGGGCCGGGAGCTGGCACGGCTCTCCTCTCGTGGCTGGCGCGTCCTGCACGGCGTACCCAAGGGCAACGGTGGTGACATCGACCACTTGCTGATCGGCCCCGGCGGAGTGTTCAGCGTCAACACCAAGTGCCACCAGGGCGCCTCGGTCTGGGTGGGCGACACCATGGCCAAGGTCAACGGGGGTCAGCCGGCCCCGTACGCCAGGGCGAGCAGGTCGGAGGCGGCCTACGTCCAGGGCGTGTTGGAGCGGCACTGCGGCTTCCCCGTCCCGGTGGAACCGGTCCTGGTCTTCGTCGGCGTGACCTCACTGCACCGCGCCGCGACGCAGTACACCGTACGGATCTACCAGGAGCGCGAGGTGTCGGCGCTCGGTCCCCTCACCGGCAGGCTGACGACCGCGCAGATCGACCAGGTCTACGCCGTCGCACGACACCGACGCGTCTGGCTGCAGTCCTGACCCATGGTTCAGCGGCCGTAGACGCCAAAGACCCCCAACCACGACCGGTTGGGGGTCTTCGTGCTGGTGGGGCTAACAGGATTTGAACCTGTGGCCTCATCCTTATCAGGGATGCGCTCTAACCAACTGAGCTATAGCCCCGCCGCGCTGTGCGGAGTGTGTCCCGCGCGCTGACTCCTGAAGATTAGCGCACGACATGGGCAGTCCCAAAATCGATAGTCACAGGACCGCCGGGGGGAGGTTTCAGCCCCCGTACACCCGAGTTCTCGTCCGACTTCTCACTCGTCCTCGGCGAGCGTGAGCTCGATGCCGCCGACGAAGCCGGCGGAGAGGTTGTAGATGAACGCGCCGAGGGTCGCGAGGGCCGTGGCGAGGACGACGTCGATGACCGCGATGATCGCGGAGAAGGTCAGGACGTGCGGGAGGGACAGGAAGGACTGCAGGTCGAAGCCGTTCGACTCGTTCGAGCCGGTCGCCTCCGAGATCGTGCCGCCGACCGTCGAGAAGACCCCCATAGCGTCCATGACCATCCACAGCACCGCGGACGCCACGACCGTGCAGATGCCCAGCGCGATGGAGAGCAGGAAGCTGACCTTCATCACCGACCACGGGTCGGCCTTGGCCACCCGCAGGCGCGCCTTGCGGGTGCGGGGCGCGGTGCGCGCGCCCGTGCGCGGACGCCGTACGGCACCGCTCTGGGCGGCGGCGGGCGCCTGCGTGGGGTAGGCCTGCGGCGGGTGGTAAGGCCCCGCCGCCTGCTGCGGCTGACGCTCACCGGGGAGCGGTGAGCCCGGCAGCGGGGAACCGTGCGGCGCCCCCGTCGGCGGCGCGGACGGTGCGGCGGCCGGCTGGGCCGGAGGCCTCGCGCCGGCCGCGGCCTGGCCCGCCCCAGCAGACTGCTGCTGAGTGCCCGGACCTCGGGTGTCCGTCACAGTTCCCCCCTGGGATCCCTGGGATCCATGTGTGTCGGGCGCGTTCGAGTCGGCCTTCTTCACGTCGATCGCACGCAGTTGGGTCGTGTGCGGATCTGTCGCGTTCGCGGCGGAGCCACGGCCGCCGCCGTCCGTGTCCGTACCGGTCGATCCGGCGCCCGTGGCTCCGCTCACGATGACTCTCTCCTCGTGCTACTCGACCGAGGGTGCGTCACCCTCGTCCGTGCCGGTGGTCGCGACACCCTCGGCGGTCTCGTCGACGGCTTCGTCGCCGGCGACTTCCTCCGCCTCGGATCCCGCCTCGGCGTTACGAGCGATACCGACTACGGCATCGCGCTTGCCCAGGTTGATCAGTTGGACGCCCATGGTGTCACGGCCCGTCTCCCTGACCTCGTTGACTCGCGTACGAATCACACCGCCGGACAGCGTGATGGCGAGGATCTCGTCTGTCTCCTCGACCACCAGCGCGCCGACGAGAGAACCGCGGTCCTCGACGATCTTGGCGGCCTTGATACCCAGGCCGCCGCGACCCTGGACGCGGTACTCGTCGACGGCGGTCCGCTTCGCGTACCCGCCGTCTGTGGCAGTGAACACGAACGTACCGGGTCGAACAACATTCATCGAGAGAAGCTGGTCGCCCTCGCGGAAACTCATGCCCTTGACACCGGAGGTGGCACGCCCCATGGGGCGCAGGGCGTCGTCGGTCGCGGTGAACCTGATCGACTGTGCTTTCTTGCTGATCAGCAGCAGATCGTCCTCGGACGAGACGAGTTCGGCGCCGATCAGTTCGTCGTCGGAACCGTCCTCCGTCTCACGGAGGTTGATCGCGATGACACCGCCGGAACGGGGCGAATCGTAATCCTTCAGAGGCGTCTTCTTCACCAACCCCCCCTTGGTCGCGAGGACCAGGTAGGGCGCCGCCTCGTAGTCGCGGATCGCGAGGATCTCAGCGATCGCCTCGTCCGGCTGGAAGGCGAGCAGGTTCGCGACGTGCTGCCCGCGCGCGTCGCGGCCGGCGTCGGGGAGTTCGTACGCCTTCGCGCGGTAGACGCGGCCCTTGTTGGTGAAGAACAGCAGCCAGTGGTGGGTCGTCGACACGAAGAAGTGGTCGACGATGTCGTCTTCCTTGAGCTTCGTGCCGCGGACGCCCTTGCCGCCGCGCTTCTGGGAGCGGTAGTCGTCCGCCTTGGTGCGCTTGACGTAGCCGCCGCGCGAGATGGTGACGACGATGTCCTCCTCGGCGATGAGGTCCTCGATGGACATGTCGCCGTCGAAGGGCACCAGCATCGTCTTGCGGTCGTCGCCGTACTTCTCGACGATCGCGGCGAGTTCCTCGCTGACGATGCCGCGCTGGCGGACCGGGGAGGCGAGGATCGCGTTGTACTCGGTGATCTTCGCCTGGAGTTCGTCGTGCTCCTGGATGATCTTCTGGCGCTCCAGGGCGGCCAGTCGGCGGAGCTGCATCTCCAGGATGGCGTTCGCCTGGATCTCGTCGATCTCCAGGAGGCCCATCAGGCCCGTGCGCGCGATCTCCACGGTGTCACTGCGCCGGATCAGCGCGATGACCTCGTCGATGGCGTCCAGGGCCTTCAGGAGGCCCCGCAGGATGTGCGCCCGCTCCTCGGCCTTGCGCAGCCGGAACTTCGTACGGCGGACGACGACCTCGATCTGGTGCGCCACCCAGTGCCGGATGAACGCGTCCAGGGAGAGGGTCCTCGGCACACCGTCGACCAGGGCCAGCATGTTGGCGCTGAAGTTCGACTGCAGATCCGTGTGCTTGTAGAGGTTGTTCAGTACGACCTTGGCGACCGCGTCCCGCTTCAGGACGATGACGAGGCGCTGGCCGGTACGGGACGACGTCTCGTCGCGGACGTCAGCGATGCCGCCGACCTTGCCGTCCTTCACCAGGTCGGCGATCTTCTGCGCGAGGTTGTCGGGGTTGGTCTGGTAGGGCAGTTCCGTGACCACTAGGCACTGGCGGTTCTGGATCTCCTCGACCTCGACGACCGCGCGCATGGTGATCGAGCCGCGCCCGGTGCGGTACGCCTCTTCGATGCCCTTGCGGCCGACGACGAGCGCCCCGGTCGGGAAGTCGGGGCCCTTGATGCGCTCGATCAGCGCGTCGAGCAGCTCCTCGTGGGAGGCCTCGGGGTTCTCCAGGCACCACTGGGCGCCCGCCGCGACCTCACGGAGGTTGTGCGGCGGGATGTTGGTGGCCATGCCGACCGCGATGCCCGCCGAGCCGTTGATCAGCAGGTTCGGGAAGCGGGCCGGCAGGACGGTCGGCTCCTGGGAGCGGCCGTCGTAGTTGTCCGTGAAGTCGACGGTCTCCTCGTCGATGTCACGGACCATCTCCATGGACAGCGGCGCCAGCTTGCACTCGGTGTAGCGCATGGCGGCGGCGGGGTCGTTGCCCGGGGAGCCGAAGTTGCCGTTGGAGTCCACCAGCGGCATCCGCATCGACCACGGCTGCGCGAGGCGGACCAGCGCGTCGTAGATCGAGGAGTCGCCGTGCGGGTGGTAGTTGCCCATGACGTCGCCGACGACACGGGCGCACTTGTAGAAGCCCTTCTCGGGCCGGTAACCGCCGTCGTACATGGCGTACAGGACGCGGCGGTGGACGGGCTTGAGGCCGTCGCGGACGTCGGGCAGGGCTCGCGACACGATGACGGACATCGCGTAGTCGAGGTACGAGCGCTGCATCTCCGTCTCAAGCCCCACGGGCTCGACGCGCTGGGCGATGATCGCGCCCTCTTCAGGCGTGCTGGGAGTGTTCTCGTCGGCCATTGCTGGTGAAGATCCTTCCTGATGCGGTCAGCTGAGACCGACTCAGATGTCGAGGAAGCGGACGTCCTTGGCGTTGCGCTGGATGAACTGGCGGCGCGCCTCGACGTCCTCGCCCATGAGGACCGAGAACAGGTCGTCGGCCTGCGCGGCGTCGTCCAGGGTGACCTGGCCGAGGACGCGGTGTTCCTGGTCCATCGTGGTGATGCGCAGCTCCTCGGCGTTCATCTCGCCGAGACCCTTGAAGCGCTGGATCGAGTCTTCCTTGATGCGCTTGCCGTTCTGCCGGCCCAGCTCGATCAGGGCGTCGCGCTCGCGGTCCGAGTACGCGTACTCGAAGTCGTCGCGGCCCCACTTGATCTTGTACAGCGGGGGGCGCGACAGGAACACGTGCCCGGCCTCGACCAGCGGCCGCATGAAGCGGAACAGGAAGGTCAGCAGCAGGGTGCTGATGTGCTGTCCGTCGACGTCGGCGTCCGCCATCAGGATGATCTTGTGATAGCGCAGCCTGGCGATGTCGAAGTCCTCGTGGACTCCGGTGCCGAAGGCGGAGATCAGTGCCTGGATCTCCTGGTTCTGCAGGATCTTGTCGATCCTGGCCTTCTCGACGTTGAGGATCTTTCCTCGGATCGGGAGGATCGCCTGGTACTGCGGGTTCCGGCCGGACTTGGCCGAGCCGCCGGCGGAGTCACCCTCGACGATGAAGATCTCGCACTTGGTGGGGTCGTTCGACTGGCAGTCGGACAGCTTGCCCGGCAGGGACGCGGTCTCCAGGAGGCCCTTGCGACGGGTGAGGTCGCGGGCCTTGCGGGCCGCCACGCGCGCGGTGGCCGCCTGGATGCCCTTGCGGATGATGTCCGAGGCCTCGTTCGGGTTGCGGTCGAGCCAGTCGTTGAGGTGCTCGTAGACCGCCTTCTGTACGAAGGTCTTCGCCTCGGTGTTGCCGAGCTTGGTCTTGGTCTGACCCTCGAACTGCGGCTCGGCCAGCTTCACCGAGATGATCGCGGTCAGACCCTCGCGGATGTCGTCGCCCGTGAGGTTGTCGTCCTTCTCCCGGAGCAGCTTCTTGTCGCGCGCGTACTTGTTGATCAGTGACGTCAGCGCGGCCCGGAAGCCCTCTTCGTGCGTACCGCCCTCGTGCGTGTGGATGATGTTGGCGAAGGAGTACACACCCTCGCTGTAACCGCTGTTCCACTGCATCGCGACCTCGAGGGACAGGCTCTTGTCCTTGTCCTCCGCCTCCAGGTCGATGACGGTCGGATGCACCACGTCTCCCTTGCGGGAGTTGAGATACGTCACGTAGTCGACGATGCCGCCGTCGTAGTGGTACGTGACGGTCTTGACCTCGTCCTTCTCGTCCGCACCCGCCTCGTCGGCACCGGCCGTGGCCTTCGCCAGCTCGCGTTCGTCAGTGAGTTTGATCGTCAAACCCTTGTTGAGGAACGCCATCTCCTGGAAGCGCCGCGACAGCGTCTCGAAGGAGTACTCGGTGGTCTCGAAGATGTCCGGGTCGGCCCAGAAGGTGACCGAGGTACCGGTCTCGTCCGTGGCCTCGTGCTTCGCGAGCGGGGCCGTGGGGACGCCCAGCTTGTAGTCCTGGGTCCAGCGGTATCCGTCGGTCCTGACCTCGACGGCGACCTTGCTGGACAGGGCGTTCACGACGGAGACGCCCACGCCGTGCAGACCGCCGGAGACCGCGTAGCCGCCGCCGCCGAACTTGCCGCCCGCGTGCAGCACGGTCAGCACGACCTCGACGGCGGGCTTGCCCTCGGACGGGACGATGCCCACCGGGATGCCTCGGCCGTTGTCGATGACGCGCACGCCGCCGTCGTGCAGGATCGTGACGTCGATCGTGTCCGCGTGGCCGGCCAGCGCCTCGTCGACGGAGTTGTCGACGACCTCCTGCACCAGGTGGTGCAGGCCTCGCTCACCGGTCGAGCCGATGTACATACCGGGTCGCTTGCGGACCGCGTCCAGACCCTCGAGGACGGTGATGGCGCTGGCGTCGTACGAGGCGGTGACCTCGCCGTTCGAGGAGTGAGCCTCGCCGTCGGCGCCGGCGTCGGTGGACGGGATGTTCTCGTTGGGGTTGCCGGAATCGGCCACGAAGCGCCCTTTCTGGCACAGCACAAGCCAGGCTCCCGGCGGTTGGCCGGAGCGGCTGCGGCGTGTTGCGTTGGTAAGCCTTAGTCAGCGTTGCTCGGTGTGTGTCCCACAAGTGGGGCGGGATTGCTTCCAGTCTACCGGTAGCGCCGACAGTGATGGGGGTTTGCCGGTACCTGAGTCCTCATGTGCCGCCCTCAACCGGTCTCTCCCGACTCCCCATATGCGGAACGGGGCTCAAAGAGGCTTACAGCGGCACTCAGCGCTTCCGGGTGTGAACCCTTTGCTACTCCTGGGTCAGGTCGCTGTTCGCAACCGCGTCCGGTCGCCCGCCGGGGCCCGCACTGTGATGTCAGTCACCCATAGGTGTCGCCGGGACCCGTGCTGCCGGGAGCCCGCAGCGGGCCGTAGCGGCGGGGCGGTCCACCGGGGTTGAGCACCTTGATCATCCGCACGGTGCCGTGCCCCAGGTCCTCGTTGAGCCTGGCCACCAGGGTGGGCGTGAGGTGCCGCAGCTGGGTCGCCCAGGCCGTGGAGTCGCACTGCACGACCAGCACCCGCTCGTCCTCGTCGTACTTCTCCGGTACGCAGTGCTTGGCCAGGTCCTCGCCGACGATCTGCGGCCAGCGGCCCATCACACCGCCCACCGCGGCCGGCGTCTCCCAGCCGCGTTCGTTCAGCAGCCGGTTGATCGCAGCGCCGAGTGCCATCGGGTCGCGGCCGTCGGCGCGCGCGCCGGAGCGCAGGCCCCCGCGCCGCGCCTGCTTCTTCTGCTGCGCCGCGTCCCCACGCGCGCGTGCCTGTTCCTTCGCGGCGCGCAGCGCCACGCGCGCGAGGTCGACGCCGGAGGGCTCGGCGGCCTTCTTGGGCGCCGGTTCCCCGGCCGCGGGACGCTCGGGGCGCGGGGCGGGCTCGTCGGTGCTCATACGCGCTCCACCGCCCCCTCCGCCACGCTGTACCGCGTCCCGGCCAGCACATGCGGTACGTCGTCGTCGACCGCCGCCGTCACCAGCACCTGCTCACCGGGCGCCACCAGCTCGGCCAGCCGCTCCCGACGCCGGGTGTCCAGCTCGGCGAACACGTCGTCGAGCACGAGCACCGGCTCATTGCCCTCGGCCCGGAGCAGGTCGTACGACGCGAGCCGCAGCGCCAGCGCGTACGACCAGGACTCCCCGTGCGAGGCGTACCCCTTGGCGGGCATCTGACCGAGTTTGAGAATCAAATCGTCCCGATGGGGTCCTACGAGGGTGACGCCCCGCTCGATCTCCTGCTTGCGCGCCTCCGCGATCGCCGCCATCAGCTGCTCGTAGAGGTCCTCGCGGGTGTGCGCCTCACCGGGCGCCGACGGCTTGTACTCCAGGGCCACCGGGCCGCCGCCGGGCGCCAGTTGCTCGTACGCCTTGTCCGCGAGGGGCTGCAGCGCGGCGATCAGATCGAGCCGCTGGGCGAGCAACTCGGCCCCCACGCGCGCGAGATGCTGATCCCACACGTCGAGCGTGGACAGGTCCATCGACCGCCCGCCGTGCCGCCGCGCCAACGCGGCCGACTTCAGCAGGGTGTTGCGCTGCTTGAGCACCCGCTCGTAGTCGGACCGCACACCGGCCATGCGCGGCGACCGCGCGGTGATCAGCTCGTCGAGAAAACGCCGCCGCTCCCCGGGATCGCCCTTCACCAGGGCGAGATCCTCGGGCGCGAACAGCACGGTCCGTACGATGCCCAGCACGTCCCGGGGTCTGACCTGCGAGGACCTGTTGATGCGGGCGCGGTTGGCGCGGCCGGGGTTCAGCTCCAGCTCGACCAGTTGCTGCCGCTCGCCCTGTCGGACCTGCGCCCGGATGATCGCGCGTTCGGCGCCCACGCGGACGAGCGGGGCGTCGGAGGAGACCCGATGGCTGCCCAGGGTGGCGAGATAGCCGATCGCCTCGACGAGGTTGGTCTTGCCCTGCCCGTTGGGGCCCACGAACGCCGTGACGCCGGGGTCGAGCGGAACGTCGACCCCGGCGTACGAGCGGAAGTCGGCCAGCGACAGATGCGTGACGTGCATGGTCGTTCGCCGACCTCCCCCAGGTTGTGGATCCACGGCCGCGGCCTGTGGATCTGTGGATTACTTGGTCTCGACGGCGTGGCCGCCGAACTGGTTGCGCAGGGCCGCGACCATCTTCATCTGCGGTGAGTCCTCCTGGCGGGAGGCGAACCGGGCGAAGAGGGAGGCGGTGATGGCGGGCAGCGGTACGGCGTTGTCGATGGCCGCTTCGACGGTCCAGCGGCCTTCGCCGGAGTCCTCGGCGTAGCCCTTGAGCTTGTCCAGGTGCTCGTCGCTGTCGAGGGCGTTGACGGCGAGGTCGAGGAGCCAGGAGCGGATGACGGTGCCTTCCTGCCAGGAGCGGAAGACCTCGCGGACGTCGGTGACGGAGTGGACCTTCTCCAGGAGTTCCCAGCCCTCGGCGTAGGCCTGCACCATGGCGTACTCGATGCCGTTGTGGACCATCTTGGAGAAGTGCCCGGCGCCGACCTTGCCGGCGTGCACGAAGCCGAACTCGCCCTCGGGCTTGAGGGCGTCGAAGACGGGCTGGACCTTGGCGATGTTCTCGGCATCGCCGCCGACCATCAGGGCGTAGCCGTTCTTCAGGCCCCACACGCCGCCCGAGACGCCCGCGTCGACGAAGCCGATGCCCTTGGCACCCAGCTCCTCGGCGTGCTTCTCGTCGTCCGTCCAGCGGGAGTTGCCGCCGTCCACGACGACGTCACCGGGCTCCAGGAGCTCACCCAGTTCGTCGACGGTCGACTGGGTGGCGGCCCCGGCCGGGACCATCACCCACACGACGCGGGGGCCCTTGAGCCTGTCCACAAGCTCTCCCAGGCTGTGGACATCGGCGAGGTCCGGGTTGCGGTCGTAGCCGATGACGGTGTGACCTGCGCGGCGGATGCGCTCGCGCATGTTGCCGCCCATCTTGCCGAGGCCGACGAGACCGAGCTCCATCAGTTGTTCCTTAGGGTGCGACGTGGCATGAGGGCACTTGCGTACCTGTGTCCGAGCCTAAACCCGGACGGTCATGCACACTTGTGGGCATACGCGCTCAAAAGTACCCGGCCGTATGCCCCGACCTGCGGTGTTCTCGCTCGGTGGGTCAGCCGCTGAGGCGCACCGGCATGATCAGGTACTTGTAGGCCTCGTCCGCCTCGGCGTCCAGAGCCGGCTTGCCGCTGAGCAGCGCGGGCTTGGTCGAGGTCGTGAAGGACAGCTGGGCCACCGGGGAGTCGATGGCGCTCAGACCGTCCAGCAGGAACGTCGGGTTGAACGCGATCGACACGTCGTCGCCCTCAAGGTTCGCGTCGACCCGCTCCACAGCCTGTGCGTCGTCGCTGGAACCGGCCTCCAGGATCAGCACGCCCTGCTCGAAGCTCAGCCGCACCGGCGTGTTGCGCTCGGCGACCAGGGCCACGCGCTTGACGGCCTCCACGAAGGGGGCGGTCTCGATCACGGCGATGGAGTTGAACTCCGTCGGGAACAGCGAGCGGTACTTCGGGAGGTCGCCCTCCAGGAGGCGGGTCGTCGTACGACGGCCGGCGCCCTCGAAGCCGATGAGGCCCTCGCCCGCGCCCGAGCCGGAGAGCGCCAGGATCACGCTGTCGCCGCTCGTAAGGGCCTTGGCGGTGTCCAGGAGCGTCTTGGCGGGCACCAGGGCGACCGCGGACGCCTCCGGGTTCTCCGGCTTCCACAGGAACTCACGGACGGCGAAGCGGTAGCGGTCGGTGGACGCCAGCGTCACCGTGTCGCCCTCGATCTCGATGCGCACACCGGTGAGGACGGGCAGCGTGTCGTCGCGCCCGGCGGCGATGGCCACCTGGGCGGCGGCCGAGGCGAACACCTCACCGGGGACGGTGCCGGTCGCGCCCGGCATCTGCGGCAGCGCCGGGTACTCCTCCACAGGCAGTGTGTGGAGGGTGAAGCGGGACGAGCCGCAGACCACCGTCGCCCGTACACCGTCTGTGGAAATCTCCACCGGCCGGTTGGGGAGGGCGCGGCAGATGTCGGCGAGCAGTCGGCCGGAGACGAGGACGGTGCCCTCCTCCTCGACCTCCGCGTCGACCGACACGCGCGCGGAGACCTCGTAGTCGAAGCTGGACAGGCTCAGCTGCCCCTCCTCGGACTTCAGCAGGAGGCCGGCGAGGACCGGCGCCGGCGGACGGGCCGGGAGGCTGCGTGCCGCCCAGGCAACTGCCTCCGCGAGTACGTCGCGTTCCACCCGGATCTTCACTGTTGCCGCCTCCTGCTGTTGCCGGCGCTTCTCGGCCTGCCTGGCTTCGTCGTCTGTCTCGGTGTCGTCGGTCCCTGTGAGGGGAAGGACACCGGGGAACAGTCTGACGCACGGCACTGACAGTAGGTGCTTCTCGGGGTCAAGTCGTGACGAGGGGCGGTCGGGCAACGAAGCGCGAGTTGTGCACAGGCCCCGCTTCGAAACGGTTTCCCAGCTCTCTCTAGTTGCTAGTAGTAGTAGGGGCTGTGGATACCGTGGATAACCCCGTTTTCCCAGCTCAGAGCGGGAATTTTGTCCACCGGTCCTGTGGGTGACGGCGGTGGACAACCTCGGGTTTCTGTGGAGAACGGAAAGTTCTGCACACTCCATGCACAGCCGAGGGCCACTTCTCCCCAGCGCCGTCCCCAGCTTTACCCACCTTTCCCACAGCCCAACCCGGCACCTTCGTGTGACGCCTTTCACTCGACACGGTGAGATGGCGCGTCGCGTTGCCGAACAGTGGACAGCGGTGTGGAGAAGCTGGGGATCGCTGGGGACAACAGGCCCCAGCCTGTGGGTTGTCGGTGGACAACTCCGTCCCCAGCCTGTGGATCACGGATTTGTCCACAGCCTGTGGAGATCTTTTGTCCACGAATCCACAAGCACCTGACCTGGACCGATGGTCTCTCACCCGAGGCGCCTGTGGACACGATCTGGACAACTTCGCGGTCCCCAGGATGTGGACGGAAGAAAGTCACCAAATCTGTGGAGGGCGGCCGTAACCCGGCGGGTATTCGAACAGCCGGCGGTCTACGCACAGCTGTGGATGGGCGGCGGACACGTCCCGGATCGGCTCCTGAAGCCTCTGGAGCCTGGCTCAGGAGTGGCCTCAGGAGTCGCTTCCCGGTATGACGAAGGGCGCCCCGGGATCTCTCCCGGGGCGCCCTAGCCGTCGTAACTGCGCTGCTGTCAGCCGTTCTTGATGCGGTTGGTCAGTTCCGTTACCTGGTTGTAGATGGAGCGACGCTCGGCCATCAGCGCGCGGATCTTGCGGTCGGCGTGCATGACGGTGGTGTGGTCGCGACCGCCGAACTGCGCGCCGATCTTCGGCAGGGAGAGATCGGTCAGTTCGCGGCACACGTACATGGCGATCTGCCGGGCCGTGACCAGCTGGCGCCCGCGCGAGCTGCCGCACAGGTCCTCGACCGTGATGCCGAAGTAGTCGGCGGTGGCGCCCATGATCGCCGACGCGGTGATCTCCGGGGTCGAGTCCTCGCCGCCCGGGATGAGGTCCTTGAGGACGATCTCGGTGAGACCGAGGTCCACCGGCTGCCGGTTGAGCGACGCGAACGCCGTCACCCGGATCAGCGCCCCCTCCAGCTCGCGGATGTTGCGCGAGATGCGGGAGGCGATGAACTCCAGCACCTCCGGCGGGGCGTTGAGCTGCTCCTGCACCGCCTTCTTACGAAGGATGGCGATACGGGTCTCCAGCTCGGGCGGCTGGACGTCGGTGATCAGGCCCCACTCGAAACGGTTCCGCAGCCGGTCCTCCAGCGTGACCAGCTGCTTCGGCGGCCGGTCGCTGGAGAGCACGATCTGCTTGTTCGCGTTGTGGAGCGTGTTGAAGGTGTGGAAGAACTCCTCCTGCGTCGACTCCTTGTCCGCGAGGAACTGGATGTCGTCGACAAGAAGGATGTCCATCTCGCGGTACCGCTTGCGGAAGCTGTCGCCCTTGCCGTCGCGGATCGAGTTGATGAACTCGTTGGTGAACTCCTCCGAGCTCACGTACCGCACGCGCGTGCCCGGGTACAGGCTCCGCGCGTAGTGCCCGATCGCGTGCAGCAGGTGCGTCTTGCCGAGCCCCGACTCCCCATAGATGAAAAGGGGGTTGTACGCCTTCGCGGGCGCCTCGGCGACGGCGACCGCGGCGGCGTGCGCGAAGCGGTTCGAGGCGCCGATCACGAACGTGTCGAAGAGGTACTTCGGGTTCAGGCGCGCGGTCGGCTCACCCGGTCCGGCCGCCGGCGCGGGCTTCGAGCCCAGCGGCCCGGGCGACCCCGGACCGCCGCGGTGCACGTGGCCGGAGTTCGACGACGAGCGCGAGTCGGACAGATCGCGGCGCGCGTCGCGCTGGTTGTACTCCGCGCGGGACTTCTCGTACTCGGCCCGCGACTGCTCGTACTCCGCGCGCTGCTGCTCGTACGACGGACGCTCCATCGACTGCGGGCGGTAGTCCTGAGCCGGCGGGGCGTACTGGTCCTGCTGCGGCTTGTAAGAGTCCTGGGGCGGTGCTCCGTACTGGTCAGGGGACGGCGAGCCGTACTGATCCTGGGACGACGGTGACGCGTACGGATCCCGCTCGGGGAAGCCGAGCCGTTGCTGCTGCCAGCCGTAGTCGTCCTGCGACGGGCGCGGCCAGGCGCCGGGCTCGGGCCGCTGGTACTCCGACGGGTAGGCGGGGCGGGCGGTGGGCAGCTGGTCGCCGGGGCCGCCCGGGAGCGGCTCGGCGCGATGACGGCCGTAGCCGCCCTCGTACGGGTCCCGGTTCTGCTCGGGTTCCTCGTAGCGGCGCTGGGGCGGGGCGGGGGGCGCCGGCGGGCCCGGGGGCTCGCCGGCGGAGTCGTCGACGGTGATCGCGATACGGATCGGCCGGCCGCACTCGCGGCTCAGGGTCTCGCTGACGATCGGCGCGAGGCGGCCTTCGAGCACGCCCTTCGCAAATTCGTTCGGTACGGCGAGCAAGGCGGTGTCTGCGACGAGTGCCAGGGGCTGGCAGCGCCGGATCCAGTGCTCGTCCTTGGTCTCGACACCCTGCCCACGCCCCTCACCGAGAAGTTGCTCCAGCACTCGTGGCCACACTGCGGCAAGATCGGCAGGTACGTCAGCCACAGGGCACGCTCTCTAACGGGTCCCACGAACGTGTGGTTCGCGGACGGGACGGGATGTAAATCGGGTGGGACGCAGGGGAAAAGGGTGTCGGGGCGGGGGACAAAGGAACGAATCAGAGTCCAGCCACGGTAGTCAGGGCGACGGGTGCGGTTCAAGTTGTTGTCCCCAGCCTGTGGATAGTGTCTCGCTGTGACCGCTGGTTTGACCGGATGGCGTAGCCCCGCGTACCGTGACCAGGTCGAGTTGTCGATGGCTGCTGCCGCCTGCCTCCGATGGGCACAGATCGCATGTGGGTGATCGGTCAGCGGTGCACTCGGGCGTTACTGCGAGCTACTCGTGGGCGCACGGTGACAGCCAGGACGGCACCCGCAACCACCGATTTATTTCTGGAGCCCCCTCGTGAGCAAGCGCACCTTCCAGCCGAACAACCGTCGTCGGGCCAAGACCCACGGCTTCCGCCTGCGGATGCGTACCCGTGCCGGTCGCGCGATTCTCGCGAACCGTCGTGGCAAGGGTCGCGCCAGCCTGTCCGCCTGATCCCGATCAGGTCATGACGTCGTGCTGCCTACCGAGCATCGGCTGAGGCGGCGCGAAGACTTCGCGACCGCGGTACGACGGGGTCGCCGGGCCGGCCGCCCGCTTCTCGTCGTCCACTTTCGTAGCGGTGCCACGGACCCGCACGCGCCAGGGGAGAGCGCTCCCCCGACACGTGCGGGTTTCGTCGTCAGCAAGGCAGTGGGCGGCGCCGTGGTGCGGAACAAAGTGAAGCGCAGACTTCGCCATCTGATGCGTGAGCGAGTCGCTCTGTTTCCCCCCGGTAGCCTGGTAGTCGTACGAGCGCTGCCCGGAGCGGGCGACGCCGACCATGCACAGCTGGCCCAAGACCTGGATGCCGCCGTTCAGCGGCTGCTGGGAGGGGGCGCGCGATGAAGTACCCGCTACTGGCGCTGATCAAGCTGTACCAGTGGACGATCAGTCCTTTGCTCGGGCCGGTGTGCAAGTACTACCCGTCGTGCTCCCACTACGGCTATACGGCCATCGACCGGCACGGCGCGATCAAGGGCACCGCGCTCACGGCCTGGCGCATCCTGCGGTGCAATCCGTGGTCGCTCGGCGGTGTGGACCATGTCCCGCCGCGCAAGCGACCCAGGTGGCACGAGATGCTGCGAGGCGCACGGCGCGCAGACAAGGGCGGGACCTCCGCCGCCGAAACGGCCACTGAAGGGCTGAGTCCTTCGAGCCCGGCCGCAGAGACACCGTCCCATGCCCAAGGAGCATGATTAGTGGACACGATTGCCAGTCTTTTCAGCTTCATCACGACACCCGTTTCCTGGGTCATCGTCCAGTTCCACTCGGTGTACGGGAAGGTCTTCGGTCCCGACACGGGCTGGGCCTGGGGCCTGTCCATCGTGTCCCTGGTGATCCTGATCCGCATCTGCCTGATCCCGCTCTTCGTGAAGCAGATCAAGGCGACCCGGGCCATGCAGACCCTGCAGCCCGAGATGAAGAAGATCCAGGAACGCTACAAGAACGACAAGCAGCGTCAGTCCGAAGAGATGATGAAGCTGTACAAGGAGTCGGGTACCAATCCGCTCTCCTCGTGCCTTCCCATCCTGGCGCAGTCCCCGTTCTTCTTCGCCCTGTACCACGTGCTCAACGGCATCGCGACGGGCAAGACGATCGGCGTCATCAACGACTCGCTGCTCGCCAGCGCGCGTAACGCGCACATCTTCGGCGCCCCGCTCGCCGCGAAGTTCACGGACGGCAGCAGCAAGGTCGAGGCGCTCGGTGCCACGCTGACCGACGTCCGGGTCGTCACCGCGATCATGATCGTGATGATGTCGGCGTCGCAGTTCTACACGCAGCGCCAGCTGATGACGAAGAACGTCGACACCACGGTGAAGACACCGTTCATGCAGCAGCAGAAGATGCTGATGTACGTCTTCCCGGTCATGTTCGCCATCTTCGGCATCAACTTCCCCGTCGGTGTCCTCGTCTACTGGCTGACCACCAACGTGTGGACCATGGGCCAGCAGATGTACGTCATCCGCAACAACCCGACCCCGGGTTCCAAGGCCCAGGCCGCTTACCTGGAGCGCCTGACCAAGCACGTCACGCACCACGAGAAGACCCGCAGCCGGGGCGAGAAGGCCATCGTCAAGGCGATCGTCTCCAAGGGCCGCGACCGCAACGAGTTCGAGCGCAAGTTCATCAACAGCCTCACCAAGGTGGGCCTCGTGGCCCAGGTCGACGGGACTGTGGTGAAGGGCGAGGCAGCGGTGGAGTCCGAGGACGGCACGCCCACCACGGCCGCTCCCCGGCGCCAGCAGCCCAAGCGGCAGACCAAGTCCCAGCGCCAGTCGACCGCCGCGAAGTCGGCCGACGACACGGCCGACGACGCCGAGCCGAAGACCTCGCTGAGCAAGTCGGACGAACCCGAGGACGCCAAGCCCGCCACCGCTGCCAAGAAGGCCGCCCCGAAGCCCGCCGGCGGTACCCGCAGCAAGGCCCAGTCAGGACAGCGCAAGGGTCCGCAGCGGCCCAAGTCCCCGTCCAAGAAGTAAGAAGGAGTCCATCCCGTGACGGAAGGCACCACCACCTCCGCCGCCGCCGAGGGTGCAGACACCCTGTCCCGCCTGGAGCAGGAGGGCGAGATCGCGGCGGACTACCTTGAGGGTCTGCTCGACATCGCCGATCTCGACGGCGACATCGACATGGATGTCGAGGCGGACCGCGCCGCTGTGTCGATCATCAGCGACAGCGGTGGCCGCGACCTGCAGAAGCTCGTCGGCCGTGACGGTGAGGTGCTGGAAGCACTCCAGGAGCTCACCCGCCTGGCCGTCCACCGGGAGACCGGGGACCGCAGCCGGCTGATGCTGGACATCGCCGGCTACCGGGCCAAGAAGCGGACCGAGCTCTCCGAGCTGGGCGCCAAGACCGCGGCCGATGTGAAGAACACCGGTGAGCCGGTGAAGCTGAACCCGATGACCCCGTTCGAGCGCAAGGTCGTGCACGACGCCGTCAAGGCCGCGGGACTGCGCAGCGAGTCGGAGGGCGAGGAGCCGCAGCGCTTCGTCGTCGTGCTTCCCGCCTGAGCGGTCCCCACGTTCCACCGGCCCCGTCTGTTGAGCAGACGGGGCCGAACTTTGTCAGCCTGATAGTCCTGTAGTTCTGGTGGTCCTGATGGTCAGCGCCCCATGCGCTTTTGCGGTACGGAAGGACGGTCCCCCGTGACGGAGGCAGCGGAGCTTCCCCCTGCGCCCGAGCAGGCGCGCGAGGTGTTCGGCGATCGCTTCGAGGATGCGGTCCGATACGCCGAGCTGCTCGCCGACGCGGGCGTGCAGCGTGGTCTCATCGGCCCACGCGAGGTGCCCCGCCTGTGGGAACGGCACATCCTGAACTGTGCGGTGCTCTCGGAGGTCGTGCCGGAGAGCGTGACCGTCTGCGACGTCGGTTCGGGAGCCGGCCTGCCAGGCATTCCCCTGGCGCTCGTCCGGGAGGATCTGAAGATCACGCTGCTGGAGCCCCTGCTGCGGCGGACCAACTTCCTCGCCGAGGTCGTCGAACTGCTGGGCCTGGACCATGTGACCGTCGTACGTGGTCGGGCCGAGGAGGTCATGGGCAAGCTGCAGCCAGTCCATGTGGTGACGGCCCGGGCCGTGGCACCGCTGGACCGGCTGGCCACCTGGGGCATCCCGTTGCTGCGTCCCTACGGAGAGATGCTCGCCCTCAAGGGCGACACCGCCGAGGAAGAGCTCAAGGCGGCGGCAACGGCCCTGAGCAAGCTCGGCGCTGTGGAGACATCCATCCTCCATGTGGGCGAGGGCATCGTTGATCCGCTGTCCACGGTCGTGCGCGTCGAAGTAGGGGAGAGTCCCGGTGGTGTTCGCTTCGCCGCCAAACGTGCGAAGGCGGCGCGCACCGGACGGACTCGCCGCCGTCGCTGATCCGTCCTGACGACGAGACTTACTCCACACAAGCTGCCTAACCTACGCATGCCGGAGTGTCGCGGACAGTTCGGCCTCGGCTGCTGTGCATCGTGTTTCACGTGAAACGTCGCTCACTGCTCCACGGCATCATCAGCCGCAGCCGCGCGGCCGAACCCCGCGATCGGAAGCCTCTCGGATCACTCGGAGAGGGCACGGAGTTGTCCACAGAGGTGGAATTCTCCACAGAACAACAGGCCTCACTGGTTCACGACCCTGAAGACATGGGAGGCTCTGTTCATTGCGAGCCTGAAGTCGAGGAGAGTGAATCCTTGCGGTCCGACGCCAACATCGCGGGACCGATGACCGATCCGGTCCCCGGTCCCCGTACCGAGTCGATGGGGGAGGATGTTTCACGTGAAACACCGCCCCCTATGGACGACACTCCCATCGGTCGTGCTGCCCAATTGGCTGTGGAAGCCCTAGGTCGTGCGGGCGAGGGCCTGCCGCGACCTGAGCAGACCCGAATCATGGTTGTCGCCAACCAGAAGGGCGGGGTGGGCAAGACGACGACGACCGTCAATCTTGCCGCCTCGCTGGCACTGCACGGTGCCCGTGTTCTGGTGGTCGACCTCGACCCACAGGGCAACGCCTCTACGGCGCTGGGGATCGATCATCACGCGGAAGTCCCTTCCATCTATGACGTGTTGGTCGACAGCAGGCCTCTCTCCGAGGTCGTGCAGCCGGTTCCCGATGTCGAAGGTCTCTTCTGTGCCCCTGCCACGATCGATCTCGCCGGTGCGGAGATCGAGCTGGTGTCCCTGGTGGCGAGAGAGAGCAGACTGCAGCGGGCGATTCAGGCCTACGAGCAGCCGCTGGACTACATCCTCATCGACTGTCCGCCCTCGCTCGGCTTGCTGACGGTCAATGCACTGGTCGCCGGTGCGGAGGTCCTCATCCCGATCCAGTGCGAGTACTACGCGCTGGAGGGCCTCGGACAACTGCTCCGCAATGTCGACCTGGTGCGGGGGCACCTCAACCCCAACCTGCATGTGTCGACCATCCTGCTCACCATGTACGACGGCAGGACGCGTCTCGCGTCCCAGGTCGCGGACGAGGTGCGCAGCCACTTCGGCGACGAGGTGCTGCGGACGAGCATTCCCCGCTCGGTCCGTATCTCCGAGGCGCCGAGTTATGGGCAGACGGTACTGACCTACGATCCCGGATCGAGCGGTGCCCTCTCCTACTTTGAGGCAGCAAGGGAAATCGCACTGAAGGGTGTGGGCGTCAGCTACGACGCACCACATGGGCACATCGGCGCGCAGAGCGACCAGAGCATGGTGGAGGACATCCAGTGAGCGAGCGACGGAGGGGTTTGGGCCGTGGGCTCGGCGCACTGATCCCCGCAGCCCCGACCGGGGAGAAGACGGTGGCTCCGGCCGCCATGGGAGGCGGCACCGCTTCCGTGTCCCCCGCGGCCGTTCCGGTCATCACCGGCGACCGAGGGGTGGCCGCGGCGAAGGTCACCACCTTGCCGCCGGCCTCCTACGACACAGAGGAGCCGTCTTACGGCGCCGTGGAGACGTTCGCGCCTCCCATCGGTGCCCACTTCGCCGAGCTGCCTCTCGACTCCATCACGCCGAACTCCCGCCAGCCGCGTGAGGTCTTCGACGAGGACGCGCTGCAGGAGCTCGTCACCTCCATCAAGGAGGTCGGTCTCCTCCAGCCCGTCGTCGTACGGCAGATCGCCCCGACGCGCTACGAGCTCATCATGGGCGAGCGGCGCTGGCGGGCCTGCCGTGAGGCGGGGCTCGATGCGATCCCGGCGATCGTCCGGGCCACGGACGACGAGAAGCTTCTCCTGGACGCCCTCCTGGAGAACCTGCACCGCGCCCAGCTGAACCCGCTCGAAGAAGCGGCTGCCTACGATCAGTTGCTCAAGGACTTCAACTGCACGCATGATCAGCTGGCGGACCGTATCGGGCGCTCCCGCCCGCAGGTCTCCAACACCCTGCGTCTGCTGAAGCTCTCGCCGTCGGTCCAACGCCGGGTCGCGGCCGGAGTGCTCTCCGCCGGCCATGCCCGGGCGCTGCTCTCCGTGGACGACTCGGAGGAGCAGGACCGGCTGGCTCACCGGATT
Organism: Streptomyces sp. NBC_01622; assembly: GCF_045209635.1. Classification (NCBI taxonomy): domain Bacteria; kingdom Bacillati; phylum Actinomycetota; class Actinomycetes; order Kitasatosporales; family Streptomycetaceae; genus Streptomyces; species Streptomyces sp. NBC_01622. Next base: position 5,779,743 of record NZ_CP109293.1, on the reverse strand, counting down.
GTGGCGGAGGGGCTCTCCGTGCGGGCCGTCGAGGAGATCGTGACCCTGATGGGTTCACGGCCCCAGACCGCTCAGCGTTCCAAGGGACCGCGGGCCGGCGCCTTGGTCTCCCCGGCGCTGTCCGACCTCGCCACGCGCCTCTCGGATCGCTTCGAGACCCGGGTGAAGGTCGACCTGGGGCAGAAGAAGGGCAAGATCACTGTCGAGTTCGCCTCGATGGAGGACCTTGAGCGGATCCTCGGCTCGCTGGCCCCGGGTGAGGGGCCGGTCCTGCAGCGGAGCCTGCTGGACGACGACTCGGAGGACGAGGCCTGAGCCGTCCGCCCACGCCATGGGTTTCGTTCGTCCGACCTGCGGAGCGGGCCGTGTCCGGTGTGTACCGGAACACGGCTCGCTCTTTGCTTTCTGTCGGTATCGATGGAATCGCATCATGGATACGATGCGCTCGGGTATGGCGCATCCACCTGGCAGCACCTCTTAGGGGAGGCAGGGGCCATGCGAACGGTGAGCCGCACCGGACTGGTGAGCGCGGGTCTGGGCCTGGGAGCGGTCGGCGGATTCGTCGGCAGTCTGCTCAGGGAACGCAGCGCTCTGACAGCCGCCCGCGACGCTGCGGGCGAAGGAAGCGAGGATCAGCCTTCATGGGGCGTCGGCTCGTACCGCTCACGTTGGACAACCTCCCGGACATTCCCCAGCGTTGCCGGTCGTGCGTCTTCTGGGAGCTGGACCCCGTCAGCGGCCAGGCCGCGGTAAGAGCGGGCACGACGGCCTTGGAGAAGGAAGCCTGGATCTCCGCTGTCCTACTGGACTGGGGCTCCTGCGGGCGGGTCGTCTACGTCGATGATGTGCCGGTGGGCTTCGTCCTCTACGCGCCTCCCGCCTATGTTCCTCGCTCCACGGCGTTTCCCACGAGCCCCGTCTCGCCGGACGCCGTACAGCTGATGACGGCGTTCATCATGCCGGGCTATCAGGGACAGGGGCTGGGCCGGGTCATGGTCCAGACGGTCGCCAAGGATCTGCTGCGGCGGGGCTTCAAGGCGATCGAGGCCTTCGGCGACACCCGCTGGAAAGAGCCTGCCTGCATACTGCCTGCCGACCATCTGCTCGCTGTGGGCTTCAAGACGGTCCGCCCGCATCCCGCCCATCCACGACTGAGGCTGGAGCTGCGCACAACGCTCTCCTGGAAGGAGGACGTGGAGCTGGCGCTCGACCGGCTGCTGGGGGCCGTACAGAAGGAACCAGCGCTGCGACCGCTCTAGGAGAGGTTAGGGACAACTCCAAAGCAAATGGGCCGACTCCGGGGAGTCGGCCCATCCATGTTTCACGTGAAACATCACTCGGCGATGAAGTCCTCAAGGTCGCGGACGATCGCGGCCTTCGGCTTCGCACCAACAATGGTCTTGGCGACCTCGCCACCCTGGTAGACGTTCAGGGTCGGGATGGACATCACGCCGTACTTGGCGGCCGTACCCGGGTTCTCGTCGATGTTGAGCTTGACGATCTCGATCTTGTCGCCGTACTCGGCGGCGATGGCTTCGAGGGACGGAGCGATCTGACGGCACGGACCGCACCAGGCGGCCCAGAAGTCCACGAGGACGGGCTTGTCGCTCTTGAGGACGTCCTGCTCGAAGGAATCGTCGGTCACATTCTTCAGAGTGCCGGCCACGGCGGGCTCCTTAACTTGATCGTGCGGTGGGGCGGATGGGGGTCAGACGGTGGTCTTCGCGGGCTCTGCCTTCTCCTCGTCCGCGAGGGCGGAGAGGAAACGCTCGGCGTCGAGAGCCGCGGAGCAGCCGGTGCCGGCGGCGGTGATCGCCTGGCGGTAGGTGTGGTCGACGACGTCACCGGCGCCGAAGACACCGGTCAGGTTGGTCCGGGTCGAGGGCGCCTCGACCTTCAGGTACCCCTCTCCGTCCAGGTCCAGCTGGCCCTTGAAGAGCTCCGTGCGGGGGTCGTGGCCGATCGCGATGAACAGACCCGTCACCGCGAGGTCCGCGAGTTCCCCGGTCTTCAGGTTGCGTAGCTTGAGGCCGGCCAGCTTCGGGTCTCCCTCGATCTCGGCGACCTCGCTGTCCCAGACGAACTTGATCTTCGGGTCGGCGAAGGCACGCTCCTGCATCGCCTTGGAGGCACGCAGGCTGTCCCGGCGGTGCACGATCGTCACGGACTTGGCGAAGCGGGAGAGGAAGGTCGCCTCCTCCATCGCCGTGTCGCCGCCACCGATGACGGCGATGTCCTGGTCCTTGAAGAAGAACCCGTCACACGTGGCACACCAGGAGACACCCCGGCCGGAGAGCGCGTCCTCGTTCGGCAGGCCCAGCTTGCGGTGCTGCGAGCCGGTGGTGACGATGACGGCCTTCGCCTTGTGCACGGTGCCCGAGGTGTCCGTGACGGTCTTGATCTCACCGGTCAGGTCGACGGAGACCACATCGTCCGGGATCAGCTCGGCGCCGAACCGCTCGGCCTGGGCGCGCATGTTGTCCATGAGCTCGGGGCCCATGATGCCGTCCTGGAAGCCCGGGAAGTTCTCGACCTCGGTGGTGTTCATCAGTGCGCCACCGGCGGTGACGGCGCCCTCGAACACCAGCGGCTTCAGCGACGCGCGCGCGGTGTAGAGCGCCGCCGTGTAGCCGGCGGGCCCGGAGCCGATGATGATCACGTTTCGGACGTCGCTCACGGCTTGGTTCCTCGTCTCTGGACTGCGTCAGTACGACCGGTGGGTGCCCCTGTCGGAGCCTCCACCCCACCCAACGGATCCTACGGGGCCCGCATTCCCGGTGTGTCCGGGCACACGGAGACGGCACACAGGAGGGAAGTACCACGCCGGTCGGCGATGAGACGTCCGAAGTCAGGAACGCGCGTATGACCGAATCAGAAGAACCTTGCCAGGGGCGGATGTCTGCCCACTGACACAGGCCGCGTCGACGACATAGGCCGTGACCCGGGTGCTGTCGGAAGCGTCGGGCAGCACCACGAGATACGCGGCATTCCCGTTGTAGGTGCCCTTCTTGGCGCCGAGCACATCCTCGTCACCGCGGTTGATCCCCTGCCTGATGCACTTCGGGATGGTGCCGGAGGGCTGGATCAGGGTTTGGGGGGTCTTGACGGAGGACTTCGGACCGTCCGGCACAGTCGCGGCGTTCCAGGAGCCTCCGGTGTCGGCGCTCCGACTCGTGGCGGTCTTCGTGGAGAGGAGATCCGCGACCTCGCTCTCCAACTTCCCCTTCGAGAAGGTGTCCGCGGCGCTGGTCGGGTTTCCATGAGCCGCGTCGGACGTCTTGTGGTCGCCCAGCGACTGGAGGAAGAGAGAACCGGCTCCGAGAACGGCTGCCGTGAACACGGCTCCGAGGACGATCCTCCCGCGACGACCGCCGCGACTCCGCTCCTTGCGTCCGGGACCGGTCGCCGCATGCGCACGTCCCGACGGGCGGTCCGCCTGAGGCGATGTTTCACGTGAAACGTGCGTCCCGGTGTCCTCGCCGGACACCGATCGGGAGGCGCTCACCAAAGTTGGCGCGGCCAGGACCTCGGGGGCGGTGGCACCCAGCAGAGCTTCCGCGGCGAGGGCCGCGTCGATACGGCCCGCGATCTCGGCGGGCATCCGCGGTGGGCCGGGCAGTGTGCCCAGCAGTCCCCGGATCTCCTCCAGCGAGTCAAAGACATCCGCACAGAGCTCGCACTCGTCCAGATGCTGTCGTACCTCAGTCGTCCTGGACGGCGGGAGGAGGCCCTCGGTGAGGTCGGAGATCTCCGCGACATCCGGGTGCCCGGCCGTGTCCGTCGTGGATGTCACGCTCGCCCACCTCCGCCCTTCACAGCAGCTGAATCGCTCGGCCCTGCATCCTTGGGACCCGACGATTCGCGTGGGCCCGCTGCCGGTGGGACGGATGTCCCCTGCGCCCGGTTCCGTCGTGCGCCCGGTTCCTCGTCGTCAGCGGCTCTTTCCGGCCGCAGATGGGTGAGGAGCGGAAGCAGTCTGGCTCTTCCGCGTGCGCAGCGGCTCTTCACCGTGCCCGTCGGCACATCGAGCATGCGGGCGGCCTCGGCGACCGGGTAGCCCTGCATGTCCACGAGGACGAGGGCGGCGCGCTGGTCGGGCGGGAGCGTGCCCAGGGCTTCCAGCAGTTGGCGGTGCAGGTCGTTGCGCTCCGCCGGGGCGGCGGCCGACTCGTGCGGTTCCAGAAGCTGTTCGAGGCGCTCGGTGTCGTCGACCGGAGACGTCTTCCTGGAGGCGGCCTTGCGGGCGCGGTCCAGGCAGGCGTTCACGGTGATCCGGTGCAGCCACGTCGTGACGGCCGACTGGCCGCGGAAGGTGTGGGCGGCCCGGTAGGCGGAGACCAGGGCGTCCTGGACCGCGTCAGCGGCCTCCTCGCGGTCACCGAGCGTGCGGAGGGCCACGGCCCAGAGACGGTCCCGGTGGCGACGTACGAGCTCACCGAAGGCGTCCGGGTCGCCTTCGACATGACGGGCGAGCAGGTCCTGATCGCTCATGCCGTCGTGTCCGGCGCCTTCCGCCATCGGACCCCCTCCCCTTCGGTGGGACGTCAGCCCGTGAACTTCACGTCGGTGATGGCCTGCTTGTAGCCGGCATCGCTGTACCGGTCGCTCGCCGCGTGCGGCAGAGCGGTGAGCCAGACAAGAACGTACCGGGTCTTCACCTGCTTGGTGACCTTCACCGTCGCACTAGTCCCGGTCGTCGTGACGGTGCCGATCTGCGTCATGGAGTCCAGGGAGGAGGACGACAGCGAGTCGGCCGCGTACAGCTTCACCGTCGTGTGATCGCCGCTGTAGTAGAGCCCTATGGTCGCCGTGGAGACGTCCTGCGCCGAACCGAGGTCGTAGACGATGCCCACGCCCGGCTTGTACGGCGCGAGCACCGGGCCCCCTAGGAAGCTGGAGGTCCGCCAGTACGTCGACGGGTCGCCGTCGTACGTCTTGTCGACGTCGTTGGGGTGCTGGGCGTCGCCCTTCGCCACGAACTCCTGGGCGGCCTGGACGGAGAGCGTCTTGACCGGCTTGGTCTTGCCGCCGCTCTTGTCGTTCCCGTCCGTCGTCTGCGTCTGCTTCGTGTCCTCGGACTTGTTGCCCTGATCCATCAGAGCGTCCGCGAGCTGCCAACTGCCCAGGCCCAGCGCGGCGATCAGCAGCGCGGACACGGCCCACTTGAGTGCCTTGCCGGTGCGGCTCTGCAGCGGGGGCGGCGGGGTCGGCACCGCCTGGGTGGCACCGGGACGTGGCGCGGGGCGGCCGTACGAGCCTTGTTGGTAGGTCGTGCGCTGGTATTCGGGAGGTGCGGTGAACGCGGGCTCCGGCGGGCGGATGCGGGGCATCTCGCCGATCGCCTTCACCAGCTCCTCCGGGGTGGTGCACGCCGCTTCGTGCCGGGAGGCTGTGGCACCGTCGTTGGCGAGCGCGCGCATGGCGAGCTCCGAGAGACCTCGGTGGACACCTGCGCGCACCTGGTCGGGGGCGATGAGACCGACGCCCTTGGGCAGCCCGGACAGGCCGTAGGCGTCGCTCTCGTACGGCCAGCGCTGGGTGAGAGCGGCGTACAGCAGGGCGCCGATCGCCTCGGTGTCCGTGCGCTGCGGGGTGTCCGAACTGATGCCGCGCAGCGCGGCGTTGACGGCCAGGCCCCGGATACGCCACTGGCCGGACGAGGTGCGCAGCACCGCGTTCGGGTTCAGGCGCAGATGGGCGAGGCCTTCCCGGTGGGCGGCGGCCATCGCCGAGGCGATCTGACTGACCATCTGGTAGGCGTCGTGCGCCTCCAGCGGGGCGGGCGCCAGAAGCGCCGTCAGTTCCGTGGCGTCGGGCAGCCATTCGTGCACGACGTAGACGAGGTCGTTCTCCTCCACGGCGTCCAGGACCTGGACGAAACGGGGATCGCCCAGCAGCGCCGAGGAACGGGCCGCGGCCAGTACCGAGCGGGCCCGCGTATGGTCCGCGGGCAGGATGTGCACACCAACGGCACGGCGGAGTTTCTCGTCCACCGCACGCCAACTGCTGAAGCCGTCCAGACGGGTGACGCACTCTTCGAGGCGATAGCGTCTGGCGAGCTTGTGCCCGCTGTGCAGTTCGGGAGGTGAGGCCTTCCCGGTTTCCTCGATCCCGCCACTCCCCTGTGCCTCGTCGCTGTCCGTGTCCCGCTCCGGGTTCTGGGCCACCCCGTCGGCCGTGGACTGGTCCGCCTGGGCGGTCAGCGGCTTGTCGCCGCTGTTGTCTGCCACGTCGACGGCAGCCGTGCTCCGTTCCGCCACCGCCGCTCCTGCCTCCCCATCCGTTGCACGCTGTCCGACGCCGAAACCAATTGTGCCCACAGTCTGCCGCTATGCACGACACACAGCGGCGGACGATGGTTGTGCATGTGCCCCCGGCTCAGCGCCCCAAGCGCCCGCGCACCATGCCGACGAGGGAGTTGAGCTCCTCGATACGCATGCGGCGGGCGGCGATGTAGAAGACTCCGAGCAGTACGGCACCGCCCACCAGAAGCGCGGCGAACGAGCCGACGACACCCTGGCCGAGCGTATGTCCGATCCCGTAGCAGGCCGCACCACTGAGCAGTGCGGCCGGCACCGAGGCGATACCGAGCCGAGCGTACGTCCGCAGCACGCGAGCGCCGTCCAGGTCGCCGTTGAGCCGCTTGCGCAGCCGGTTCCAGGCGACTCCGACACCGGTCGCGTACGCGAGGCCGTACGAGGCCGCCATGCCGACCACGGCCCAGCGGGCCGGGAGCACGAAGTAGCAGACCGCCGAGGCGCCCGCGTTGACCGCGGCGACGATGACGGTGTTGTAGAAGGGCGTCCGGGTGTCTTCGTAGGCATAGAAGGCACGCAGGACGACGTACTGCACCGAGTACGGGATCAGGCCGAGGGCGAAGGCCATCAGCATGAAACCCATGTTCGTGGCTGAACTGGTGCCCGAGGAGCCGAAGATCAGGGTGCAGATCGGGATGCCGAGCGCCAGGAAGCCGAAGGCGACGGGCACGATCGCGACGGCCGTGGTCCGCAGGCCCTGGGAGATGTCGTCGCGGACGGCGCCGCCGTCGCCCTCGGCGGCCGAGCGCGAGATGCGCGGCAGCAGGGCGGCCATCAGGGACACGGTGATGATCGCCTGCGGCAGACCCCAGATCAGCTGGGCGTTGGCGTAGGCGGCGAAGCCGGTGCCGTCGACCTTCGTGTCGTTGCCCGCGGCCGTGGAGAGCTGGGTGACGACCAGCGCGCCCGCCTGGTTGGCCAGGACGAACAGGACGGTCCACTTGGCGAGCATCGCGGCCTTGCCGAGGCCGTGGCCCTTCCAGTCGAAGCGCAGCCGCAGCCGGAAGCCGGTCTCCCGGAGGTACGGGATCATCGCGAGGGCCTGGACGACGAGGCCGAGGAGAACGCCGATACCGAGGAGCCGTTGGCCCTCCGGCGGGATCGTCGTGACCTTCATGCCGGAGTTCGCCGCGGTGCCGTAGACCCAGATGAACATGCCGAGCGTCACGATGATGACGACGTTGTTCAGGACCGGGGTCCACATCATCGCGCCGAACTTGCCGCGCGCGTTGAGGATCTGGCCCATCACCACATGGATGCCCATGAAGAAGATCGAGGGCAGGAAGTAGCGGGTGAAGGTGACGGCGACCTCGTTGGCGGCCGGGTCGTTGGCGACCTTCACCGACAGCAGGCGGACCAGGAGGGGGGCCGCGAAGACCGCCAGCGCGGTCAGTGCGCCCAGCGCCACCATGACCAGGGTCAGCAGCCGGTTGGCGAACGCCTCGCCGCCGTCCTCGTCCTCCTTCATGGCGCGCACGAGCTGCGGCACGAAGACGGAGTTGAGACCGCCGCCGACGGTCAGGATGTAGATCATCGTCGGCAGCTGGTAGGCGACCTGGAAGGTGTCACCGAGCAGGCCGACACCGAGGGCCGAGACGATCAGCGCGGAGCGGACGAAGCCGGTCAGGCGGGAGACCATCGTGCCCGCCGCCATCACGGCGCTCGACTTCAGGAGCCCGCCGGCCCGCCCGCCCTTCTTGGGAGCGGCCGAGGGCGCCGGTGCCGTCGGGGTGAGCTGCATCGTGGCGTCGGACATCGGCGCCGGGGTCGGCGCGAGGGGTGCCTGGTCCGAGGGCGGTGCCGGGGACGGGCCGGGGACCGCCGGGGGATCCATCGACGGGCGTCCGCCGCCCTGGCCCTGGTCCCGGAAGAGGTGGGCGAAGGCGTCCGGCTCCTGGTAGTCCTCGCCGGCCCCGGTCACCAGGTCGTCGACGCCCACGAACCGCGTCGTGCGGGCGTCGTCGCCGTAGGGCAGGTACTGGGTCGGACCTTCGGGCTCGGGCGCCGGGGTCTGCGCCCACACGCGGGGGTCGGGGGCGTACGGGGACTGGGGCGGCTGGGCGTAGAGCGGAGGCTGTGGCTGGTACGTGCCCGGAGGCGGCGGGGGGTGTGCGGCGCGGTCGTAGAGCGCCTCGGCGACCGGGTCCTGGGCGGAGAGGTCCTGCGCCCGGTAGGGGTCCTGGTCGTAGGCGTCCTGGAGATACATGTCCGCGGGGGGCTGCGGCGGCACCTGGCCGTGTTCGGGCGGCGGACCCTCGGGGTAGCCCGAGCTGCCCGCGCCCTGACCGCGGTCACCGTCGTACGGCGCGTTCATGGTTACCCCACCTCATCGTCCCCGGGCCCACCGGCCACGACATCGCTCAACGGTCCACTCTCTCACCCGTGCCGGACGGGTCGGCGCTTTCCGGTGCGGTGTCCGGTGTCAGGTCACTCGGGTGCTCCGGGTCTTCTGCCCGGGACGGAGTGCCGGACTCCTCCTGGAGACGGTCCTGCGGGCCCTCGGGGTTCTCCGGGCCCTCGGGTGCTTCGCCCGCCGCGTCGTCGGGCCCGTCGGGACCCTCCTCCTCGGCCTGGCGGGCGGCGGCGCGCTTGCGGTGCGTGTACATCCGGAAGCCGGCCAGGACGAGCAGCAGGACACCGCCGCCGATGACCAGCATCACTGTGGCGGTGACCTCGGTGACCTTCACGTCGAAGTTGACGGCCTGCCCGTACTCCTGGCCGTCCTCCGTGTACAGCTGGGCGACCACGCCCACCTTGCCGTTGGCGTTGGCCGTCGTGGTGAACTTCACCGACTGACTGTGCCCGCCGTTGACCGTGACCCGCTGCTCCGTGTAGGCCTTGCCGCCGATCTTGAGGCGCGTGGGGTTCGTCGAGGTGAGGCGCAGGATCAGGTGGTCGACGCCCTGCACCAGGTTGTTCTGCACGGTCACGGGGATCGTGGCGCTGCGGCCCGAGAGCTTGGTCTCGGACTTGTCGATCAGTTTGACCTGGTCGATGAGGTCGTCGAGATAACCCAGCACGCCCTGGCGGAAGTTCTCCGCCTCTCCTGCCCGGCCGCGCCACGACGTGGACATCTCACGGTTCATGGCCCGCCCGAAGGGGGTCACCACGCGGGCCTCGTTGCTGAGGATCACCTGGAAGTTGTCGAGTTTGTCCTGAGTGGTCGCGATCTCCTCGAAGGCCGACCTCGGCAGCTCCTGCTTGCGCAGCGAGGAGGGGTACCTGGAGGACGACGGGATCTTCGTGGTGGCACCCGCGTCCGGCTTGGCCTTGGCCGCCGCGGCGAGATCCTGCGACTCGGTCCAGGTGCTGCCCTGAAGGGCCGTCAGTGCCTCGGCCATCGCCTGGGCCTGGCTCGCGGTCGGGATGCGCTGCGGGGCGACGACGATGCTGCGCTGCTTGTCCGTCTGCAGGCCCAGCGCCAGGCTCTGGGCCAGGAACTCCTGCTCGGCGAGCGTGGCCGCCCCGGCCTTCGTCAGATCGCCCTCGAACGCCGTCGAGAGGCGCGCGTCGGCGACCACCGCCGTCGTACCGCCACCGATGGGGCGGGCCGCGGAGGGCGTGTACGGCAGGCCGCCGGTCTCCTGGAGGCTGTCGCTGCGGGTGATCACCTTGTCGGCGCCGGCCGAGGTGGCGACCTTGATGATCGACGGGTCCACGGCGCCGCTCACCGGCCACGCGAAGTCGGTGGTCGGTGTCACGTGGAGCACCGTTTCCACGGTGGTCGCGGCGACGCCCGTGGCGTCCTTGAGATGGCTCAGCGAGCCGGTGACGCTGGTGCCGTTGTGGGCGAGGGACGCCAGGTCCGGGTCGGCGAAGGGGAGGGCGACGACCTCCTTGTCCGCCACCGCGGACTGCAGCTGGGCCAGCCACGCCTTGGCGACCGCCTGGTGGGTGCCGGTCGTGGTGGTGCCGCCGTCGCCCTGGATCTTGTAGCTGCGGGTCATCGCGTCGACGGAGGCCAGCAGGTCCGGGTCGATCACCCAGGTGACGTCCAGGTCCTTGCCCAGGGAGATCATCTGGTCGAGCCGGCCGCCCGGGGCGATCTCCTTGGCGAGGTCGTCGTTGAGGAAGACCGGCGTCTGCTGTTCGTTGGAACCCGTCTGTGCCGTCATGTGGACGGTGGAGACGAGCGGCCACAGAAACGTCGTCTTCGTCTTCGTGTCCGCGTCGTCGGGCTGCCACGGCAGGAACGTCCGCTGGATGCCCAGCACCTGGTCCCACGGCTGGGCGGAGGTCTGACCGGAGAGCGAGACACCGAGCGGGTAGACGCCGTCGTCGCCCAGGCCCAGCTTGTCGACCGGCACGGAGAGGGTGAAGGGCTCGGCGACGCCCGGAGTGAGCTTGGAGAACTTCTGGGTGTACTTGTCGTCGATCTCCGAGCCGTCGACACCCTGCACGAAGTCGGTGCGCTGAGCGAAGCTGTCGATCGCCGAGCGGGTGCTCAGTGCCTGTCCCAGGCGCAGGCCCACATGGGCGTCGGTGACCGCCTGCTTGCCGTTGTTCGTCACCGTCCCGGAGACGGTCAGCGTGTCCCCGTCCGTGGGGGCACTGGGGGTGAGCGTGTCCACGGAGACGGACACCGTCTGCGAGCCGGAGGCGGCCCGCGCGGAAGTCTGCTCGGTAGCGCCGGCGGGCACGACGACGGACAGCTGGAGGAGGCCGGCCAGTAGAGGCGCCCCGGCGAGCAGTGCGCCGGTGCGCCGCAGCCACCGGCGGGCAGGTGAGGGACACGTCCCCTGGAAGTCTGCCGCCTCGGCCACGCGCTCGCCCGTCCCTCGTCATCGTCAGTGGTCGTCGCAATGTGCGTCCACGCATGGTAACGATGCGCGCTGAGGGGAAGTGCCGCGGACTGCTCCACAAGATCGCAGATCGATATCGGTGCGTCCCGTATGTGTGCGTATAAAGAGGAGCACCCCGGTACGTCGCAAGGGCTGTGCTTGCGCCGATATCAGGTGACATGTCCGTGCAAGTTTAATGGAGGCGCCCGGGGTCGCCCGGGCCACGTACCCTTTTCTGTTGTGCCGAACGCCAACGAAGACAACCTCAGTGCCCTGAGCCAGGTGCAGCATCGCGCGGTGAGCGAACTGCTGCGGGTGGCTCCCGTCGCCGACGACCTGGCCCGCCGCTTCCAGGAGGCCGGGTTCTCCCTCGCCCTGGTCGGCGGGTCGGTCCGCGACGCGCTGCTCGGCCGGCTCGGCAATGACCTGGACTTCACGACGGACGCGCGGCCCGAGGACGTACTGAAGATCGTCCGGCCGTGGGCGGATGCCGTCTGGGAGGTCGGGATCGCCTTCGGTACGGTGGGCGTGCAGAAGGACGCCCGCGTCGGAGACGTCGACCGGAGCTTCCAGATCGAGGTGACCACCTATCGGTCGGAGGCGTACGACCGGACCTCGCGCAAGCCCGAGGTGTCGTACGGCGACTCCATCGAGGAGGACCTCGTCCGGCGCGACTTCACGGTGAACGCGATGGCTGTCGCACTCCCGGAGAAGGAGTTCATCGACCCGTACGGCGGTCTCGGCGACCTCGCGGCCCGGGTGCTGCGTACCCCGGGTACTCCCGAGGCGTCCTTCTCGGACGATCCCCTGCGGATGATGCGAGCGGCACGCTTCGCCGCGCAGCTCGACTTCGAGGTCGCTCCCGGGGTCGTCACGGCCATGAAGGAGATGTCCGGGCGGATCGAGATCGTCTCGGCCGAGCGGGTGCGGGACGAGCTGAACAAGCTGATCCTCTCCGCCCACCCCCGCAAGGGTCTGGCGCTGCTCGTGGACACCGGTCTCGCCGACCATGTCCTGCCCGAGCTGCCCGCCCTGCGCCTGGAGAGCGACGAGCACCACCGGCACAAGGACGTTTACGAACACACGCTGATCGTGCTGGAGCAGGCCATCGAACTGGAGGAGAACGGTCCCGACCTGACGCTCCGGCTTGCCGCGCTGCTGCACGACATCGGCAAGCCGCGCACCCGCCGCTTCGAGAACGACGGCCGGGTCTCCTTCCACCACCACGAAGTGGTCGGCGCGAAGATGACCAAGAAGCGCATGCTCGCGCTCAAGTACTCCAACGAGCTGGTGAAGGACGTCTCGCGTCTCGTCGAACTCCACCTGCGTTTCCATGGCTACGGCACCGGCGAGTGGACCGACTCGGCGGTCCGGCGCTACGTCCGTGACGCCGGCCCGCTCCTGGACCGACTCCACAAGCTGACCCGCTCGGACTGCACCACACGGAACAAGCGCAGGGCTGCCGCGCTGTCCCGGGCTTATGACGGGCTGGAGGAACGCATCGCGCAGCTTCAGGAGCAGGAGGAGCTGGACTCGATCCGTCCTGACCTCGACGGCAACCAGATCATGGAGATCCTGGGCGTGACGCCGGGGCCGGCCATCGGTCGGGCCTACAAGTTCCTGCTCGAACTGCGGCTGGAGAACGGGCCGATGGAGCATGAGGCGGCGGTGGCCGCGCTCAAGGAGTGGTGGGCCTCGGAGAGCTGAGGCCATGGAACGGGGTCATGTTTCACGTGAAACATGACCCCGGACAGCATCAGGGGCGGTGTTTCACGTGAAACATGAGACACCGCCCCGCGCCGCAACTGCCTTACTTCTTGTAGTCCTTCAGGCAGAGCAGGAAGTCGCTGCCGTCACCGCTCTCGGTGTACGAGTACTGGAAGTCCTTCGCTGCCGCCGCGCACTTGGTCTGCGCCTCAGCCTCGGAGTAGTTGCCGCTGATCTTGGCCAGCACCGTGTACTGGGCCTTCGCGTCGCTGCACTTCACGACTTGGAGGTCCGGGTTGGTGTCGCTGGTGCTGCCGCGGTGCATGCAGTCGCCGACCTTCGCCGTGTCGGCGTCGTTCTGACTCGATATGACGCCGTAGATGGCTGCGCCTATACCGATCACGATGATGATGGCGAGCCGGATCAGCTTGGGGCTGAACCGGCGCCTGGGCTGCGCCAGGACCGGTTCGAACGGAGCCGCGCCCTGCGGGGGGAACCCGGGCTGGCCCGGCTGCTGCGGGTAGCCGCCCTGGGGCGGGTACGGGGCCTGGCCCTGGGGCGGGTACGGAGCCTGCGCCTGGGGCTGGCCGTAGGGCTGCTGGCCCTGGGCGTATGGGTTCGGGCTCTGAGGCGGCGGAGTTGTCATTCGGGGTCCCCCCTGGAACGTGGGCGCATGACGCGGCATGGCACGCGGCATGGTGCGAAGTAAGACGCACGTAAGTTACCGGCACCCACTGACACCGCTGTGACCCGGATCGACTCCGTATCAGTGATGTGACACTTTCCGGCGCTCAAAGTGGGCCATAGCCGCAGCAACCGTCGAGTAGATAACGGCGACCGTGACCACCAGCGTCATCGAGCGGCCGTCCGGCGGCAGCATCAGGGCGGCCATCGCCGCCGCGCCGACGAAGGCGACGTTGAACAGGACGTCGTAGACGGAGAAGATCCGGCCGCGGAAGCCGTCGTCGACCGAGAACTGCACGATCGTGTCCGTGGCGATCTTCGCGCCCTGCGTGGTCAGGCCCAGGACGAAGGCCGCCGCCAGCATCGGGGCGGTGGTGAACGGGAGGCCGAGGGCCGGCTCCAGGACCGCGGCGCCCGCGGCGCACACGGCGATCCAGCGGCCGGGGCCCAGTCGTCCGGCGGCCCAGGGTGTCACCACGGCGGCCACTAAGAAGCCGGCGCCGGAGACCCCCAATGCCAGCCCCAGCAGGCGCAGTCCGTCGTCCGGGGTCGACGACAGGGCGTACCGGCAGAGCATCAGCAGCAGGACCGTCAGGGCGCCGTAGCAGAAGCGCATCAGTGTCATCGCGAGGAGAGCCCGGACCGCCTCACGGCGCTGCGGTGCGGCGAGATGCCGTAGCGCCGCTCTCAGGTCCCGGGTGGTGCCGGCGAGGGCTGTTGCCAGTCGGGGCCGGGTCAACGCGAGGTCGGGGCCGAGGAGTTCGGGGGCCATGCGCAAGGAGGCCAGGGCCGCGCACAGATACAGGGCGGCGCCCAGCAAAACCACCGTGGCGTCGGTGTCCGCGACCAGCAGCCGGACGACGAAGGCGAGGCCGCCGCCTGCGGTCGCCGCCAGTGTTCCGGCCGTGGGGGAAAGGGAGTTGGCGAGGACGAGCCGTTCGCCGTCGGTCACGCGAGGGAGCGCGGCGGACAGGCCGGCGAGGACGAAGCGGTTGACGGCAGTGACGCACAGAGCGGAGACGTAGAAGAGCCAGTCCGGGACATGGCTCACCATCAGGACGGCGGTGGCCGCGGCCAGCAGGGCGCGCAGCAGGTTGCCGTAGAGGAAGACCTGGCGGCGGCGCCAGCGGTCCAGGAGGACGCCGGCGAAGGGACCGATGAGGGAGTACGGGAGGAGCAGGACCGCCATTGCGGAGGCGATCGCGGTGGCCGAGGTCTGTTTCTCCGGGGAGAAGACGACGTAGGCGGCGAGTGCGACCTGGTAGACGCCGTCCGCGCCCTGGGAGAGCAGTCGTACGGCGAGCAGGCGCCGGAAGCCCTGGAAGCGCAGAAGGACGCGCAGGTCACGGACGACGGCCATGGGCACAACCTCACATACGAGGAGGGTCCCCGGACGGAATGCCCCGGGGACCCTCGACGACCGGACCGGCGGGTCCTAGCGCTCGACCTCGCCCTTGATGAACTTCTCGACGTTGGCGTAGGCCTCGTCGTCGAAGTACTGGACCGGCGGGGACTTCATGAAGTAGCTCGACGCGGAGAGGATCGGGCCGCCGATGCCGCGGTCCTTGGCGATCTTCGCGGCGCGCAGGGCGTCGATGATGACACCCGCGGAGTTCGGGGAGTCCCAGACCTCGAGCTTGTACTCGAGGTTAAGCGGGACGTCGCCGAAGGCACGGCCCTCGAGACGGACGTAGGCCCACTTGCGGTCGTCGAGCCATTGGACGTAGTCCGACGGGCCGATGTGGACGTTCTTCTCGCCCAGGTCGCGGTCCGGGATCTGCGAGGTGACGGCCTGCGTCTTCGAGATCTTCTTGGACTCCAGGCGGTCGCGCTCCAGCATGTTCTTGAAGTCCATGTTGCCGCCGACGTTCAGCTGCATCGTGCGCTCAAGGCGGACACCGCGGTCCTCGAACAGCTTCGCCATCACACGGTGCGTGATGGTGGCGCCGACCTGCGACTTGATGTCGTCGCCGACGATCGGGACACCGGCCTCGGTGAACTTGTCGGCCCACTCCTTGGTGCCGGCGATGAAGACCGGGAGGGCGTTGACGAAGGCGACCTTGGCGTCGATGGCGCACTGGGCGTAGAACTTCGCCGCGTCCTCGGAACCGACGGGCAGGTAGCAGATCAGGACGTCGACCTGCTTGTCCTTGAGGATCTGGACCACGTCGACCGGAGTCTCGTCGGACTCCTCGATCGTCATGCGGTAGTACTTGCCCAGGCCGTCGAGGGTGTGACCGCGCTGGACCGTGACGCCCTTGTTCGGGACGTCGCAGATCTTGATGGTGTTGTTCTCACTGGCACCGATGGCGTCGGAGAGGTCGAGGCCGACCTTCTTCGCGTCGACGTCGAACGCGGCGACGAACTCGACGTCACCGACGTGGTAGTCGCCGAACTGGACGTGCATCAGACCCGGCACCTTGGCCGCCGGATCGGCGTCCTTGTAGTACTCGACGCCCTGTACCAGTGAGGCGGCGCAGTTGCCCACGCCGACGATGGCTACGCGAACCGAACCCATTCCGGTTGCTCCCTGTGTGTGCGAGGTGAGGCCCTGACTGGACCTCATGTGGTGGTGTCATCGGACGGATCCGGCCCGGGGGTGGCACCCCCGAGCCGGGGCAGGCCGCCCGACTCCCCAGATGTGCTGTCCTGCTGAGCGGTGCCGTCCGGAACGGGACCCTTCAGGTCACGTCCGGCCCGCTCGCTCTCGATGAGCTCGTTCAGCCAGCGCACTTCGCGCTCCACGGACTCCATTCCGTGGCGCTGGAGCTCAAGGGTGTAGTCGTCGAGGCGCTCCCGGGTCCGCGCCAGGGAGGCACGCATCTTCTCCAGACGCTCCTCCAGCCGGCTGCGGCGGCCCTCCAATACGCGCATGCGTACGTCGCGTGACGTCTGCCCGAAGAAGGCGAAACGAGCGGCGAAATGTTCGTCCTCGTACGCGTCGGGTCCCGTCTGCGAGAGCAACTCCTCGAAGTGCTCCTTACCTTCCGCCGTCAACCGGTAGACGATCTTGGCGCGACGCCCCGCGAGTGTGGCCGTGAGGGCGTCCTCAGGAGTGTTCCCCGACTCCTCGATCAACCAGCCGTTGGCGACCAGCGTCTTGAGGCAGGGATAGAGCGTCCCGTAGCTGAACGCACGGAACACACCCAGTGACGTATTGAGTCGTTTGCGCAGCTCATAGCCGTGCATCGGGGATTCGCGGAGCAGACCGAGGATGGCGAACTCGAGGATGCCGGAACGTCGGCTCATCGTTGCCTCCTCTCTGTCCGCGGTCCGACCATGACGGCCTTTATGCCGAGCTGATGTATCGACTCGATACATCCAGACGATAGAACGGCCTTCCAGATGCGACAAGTGGGGAGATGGTGAGCGGCGTCACATCACTGATTCGTTGGAAGCAAGTTGCCTGATTTGGGGTGAACTTCGGGGCTAAGCAGGTTTTGACGGTGCGTAGTCTGTGCGGCATGCACACCACCGGGAACCAAGTGACGCGTGGGGGCGTCAACGTCCCCGGTGCGGTACGGATGAATGCAGAACCGACCACATCCGTACTTCGGGGGGACCGGAAACCAGCCGCCGTTTCCAGGCGCGCACGGGTGCGCCTGCCCGAGGAGTAATCGTTCGATGAGCGAGCACCGTCGCAAACCGCCGCAGCCGCAGGGAGGCGGACGTGCCGCGGACCGACGCGGCCAGTCCGGACCGACCTCCGGCCGCCGCGCGGCACCGCGAGGCGCCACCACCGGGTCTCCAACCGATTCCTATGGGTCGAACCCCGCCGATTCGGGCGGTGACGACCGCCAGTACGGCAGCCGTGCCGAAGCCCGTCGGGCCGCGCAGAGAGGCGGCGGCCGTCGTAGAGGGGCCGAGCCGGCAGGCTGCGGTCCCGGTGGCCCGAACGGGCCCGGCCGGGGCAGAGGACGCGGTCCCGCTCCCGGCAAGAAGAGGTTCATCGACTATCCGCGCTTCGACAAGTACGGATGGCGCCGCTGGGTGCCCTCCTGGCGGCTTGTCTCCAGCCTGTGCCTGTTGTTCTTCGGCAGCATCGTGGCCGCGGTCGGTGTCGGCTACGCGATGGTCAGCATCCCCAGCGAGAACACCGCGGCCAAGTCGCAGAACAACGTCTACTACTGGTCCAACGGCGATCAGATGGTTGCCACGGGCACCGGCGCCAACCGTCAGAACATCACCATCGCCGACATCCCGAAGGCCATGCAGTGGTCGGTGATCTCGGCCGAGAACAAGAGCTTCTACACGGACTCGGGCGTCGACCCCATGGGTATCGCCCGGGCCCTGGTCAACATGGCCCGGGGCGGTGAGACGCAGGGTGGTTCGACGATCACCCAGCAGTTCGTCAAGAACACCTACCTGAGCCAGGAACAGACGGTCACCCGTAAGTTCAAGGAGATGTTCATCTCCATCAAGGTGGGGACCCAGCTCAGCAAGGAGCAGGTCCTCCAGGGCTACCTGAACACCTCGTACTACGGCCGCGGCGCCTACGGCATACAGGCTGCCGCGCAGACCTACTACGGTGTGGACGCGGTCAAGCTGACGCCGAGTCAGTGCGCCTTCCTCGCGGCATTGTTGAAGGGTCCGACGTACTACGACCCGATCGGCGCCACGAACATCGACTCCGCGGCGACCGCCAGCGCCAACCGCAAGCGCTCCGAGGCCCGCTGGAGCTGGATCCTTGAGCAGATGCACAACGACAAGCGCATCACGGACGCCGAGTACCAGGAAGCCATCAAGAAGTACCCCCAGCCTCAGGGGCTCAAGGCGACCAAGGGCATGACCGGCCAGATCAGTTACCTGGTCGACACGGCCAAGAAGTACGTCCTGAGCCACTCGAACATCTCGCAGACCGAGTTCGACAAGGGCGGTTTCCAGATCTACACGACCTTCGAGAAGGCCAAGGTCAACGAACTGAGCGCGGCCGTGAAGAAGGTCCAGAAGGACCGCATCGACCCGAAGAAGCGCAGTCTGGACAAGTACGTCCAGTTCGGCGCGGCGTCGGTGAGACCCAAGGACGGAGCGATCGTCGCCCTCTACGGAGGTGACGGTTACGAGAACGGCCACTTCACCAACAACGCCGACACCTCGGGTGTTCCCGTCGGTTCGACCTGGAAGCCGTTCGTGCTCGCCGCGGCCATGGAGTACGGCACGTACAAGACCGATGGCGTCGGTATCTCGCCGCTCAGCAAGTACAACGGCGACGACCATCTCAAGGTCAGAAACCAGGACGGCTCGTATGTCCTGAACAAGGACAACTCGATCTTCTACCAGAACAACGAGAGCAAATATCCCTGGGGCTACATCACGCTCCGCAAGGCGATGGAGCAGTCCATCAACACGCCGTACGTCCAGCTCGGTATGGACGTCGGGATGACGAAGGTGAAGGCCGTCGCCCAGTCGGCGGGCATCCTGAACGGCAGCATGACGAAGGATCTCAACGCGTCGTTCGCCATCGGTACGTCGACACCCAGCGCGATCCGGATGGCCGACGCCTACGCGACGTTCGCAGCCTCGGGCAAGCAGGCGGACCCGTACTCGGTGACGTCCGTCAAGCAAGGCGGACAGCCGGTGGCCGGCTTCAACAAGCCCGCTGTGAAGCAGGCGATGCCGGAGAACGTGGCGAACAACGTCACGGACACCCTGGAGAACGTCATCCAGAACGGTACGGCGAAGAACGCGAAGGCTCTGGGCCGCACTGCGGCAGGCAAGACCGGTACCACCGACAGCAACAAGTCGGCCTGGTTCGTCGGCTACACCCAGCAGCTCTCGACGTCGATCGCGATGTTCAGGGAGAACCCCAAGGACGCCGAGCTGCTGTCGATGAACGGCACGGCAGGCGTGCCGTCCATTCACGGTGGTGACATTCCGACGTCGATCTGGACCGAGTACATGGAGGCCGCACTCAAGGGGGACTCCGACCCGGGCTTCCCGGATGCCACCAAGATCGACAAGGTCCAGAACGAGGACGGCGTACCGTCTCCCACTCCGACGCCCGTGGTGACGCCCAGCGAGACGCCCAGTGAGACGCCGAGCGAGACGCCCAGTGAGACGCCGAGTTCGACGCCGTCGGCAACCGAGTCCTGCCGGTTCAGCTGGCAGTGCAGTGGCAACGGCGGCACCGACGGAGGCGCGACGTCCACGCCGACGGACACGGCCACTGCGACGGAGTCCAGCGGCACCACTAACGGCAACGGCAATGGGGGCATCTTCGGAGGCGCAACCGGTTAGCTGCCATACCGTCCACGATGGGTGTTTCACGTGAAACACCCATCGTGGACGGTTTCACGTGAAACAGGGGCCGTCGCATCCACCGGGTTGCGGCGGCCCTCGGCGTACTCCTAGGTGTGTACGGCAGGATGTGCCCCATGCCCAGTGCAGAACTTACGCCCGCGAGCGTGCACGAGCCGGATCCGGTAAAGCCGACCAAGGTTGACCAGGTCGCCGCCGCCGGTAGCGAACTGATCGGTGGCCCCGTCGGCCGGCGCGCCCTCCTCGGGACGTCCTGGTGGACTCCCGTACGGGTCATCGCGCTGGTGGCGATCGGTATGTTCGCCCTCGGCCTGGTCCAGAAGGCGCCCTGCTACAACAGCGGTTGGTTCTTCGGCGCGAGTTCGCAGTACACGCACGCGTGCTACTCGGACATCCCGCACCTCTACCAGGGGCGCGGCTTCGCCGACGGGCTCGTCCCGTACTTCGACAAGCTCCCCGGCGACATGCAGTACCTCGAATACCCGGTGCTGACCGGGGTATTCATGGAGGTGGCCGCCTGGCTCACGCCGGGCAGCGGCAGCATCCAGCACCAGGAACAGTGGTACTGGATGGTCAATGCCGGGATGCTGATGGTGTGCGCGGCCGTCATCGTCGTATGCGTCAGCCGCACGCACGCCCGCCGCCCCTGGGACGGACTGCTGGTCGCCCTGGCACCCGCCTTCGCGCTCACCGCCACCATCAACTGGGATCTGCTGGCGGTCGCTCTGACGGCCTCGGCGATGCTGATGTGGTCCCGGGGCCGTTCCCTCGCTTTCGGCGTCCTGTTGGGCCTTGCCACGGCCGCCAAGCTGTATCCCGTCTTTCTCCTGGGCCCGTTGTTCCTGCTGTGCTGGCGCGCGGGCAAGTGGCGGGACTTCGGAAAGGCGTTCGGCGGAACCGCCGTAGCCTGGCTGGCGGTGAACCTGCCGGTGATGCTCTTCGCCTTCGACGGCTGGTCGAAGTTCTATACGTTCAGCCAGGAGCGGGGCGTCGACTTCGGGTCCTTCTGGCTGATCATGGCTCAGAATTCGACCGACCCGCTCAGCACCGACACGGTCAACACGTTCGCCACGCTGCTGATGCTGCTGTGCTGCGGAGGCATCGCGGCGCTCACGATGACCGCTCCTCGTCGGCCGCGCTTCGCTCAACTGGCCTTCCTGATCGTCGCCGCGTTCATCGTGACCAACAAGGTCTACTCGCCGCAGTATGTGCTGTGGCTGGTCCCCCTGGCCGTGCTGGCCCGGCCGAAGTGGCGGGACTTCCTGATCTGGCAGGCGTGCGAGGTGGCGTACTTCCTGGGCATCTGGATGTACCTCGCCTACACGACCAGCGGAGACGCCCACAAGGGCCTGCCGACCGAGGGCTACCAGTTGGCCATCGGCCTCCACATCCTGGGCACGCTCTACCTGTGCGCCGTGATCGTGCGCGACATCCTCATGCCGGAGCGGGACGTGGTGCGTATGGCGGGCGACGACGACCCCTCGGGCGGAGTGCTAGACCGGGCCGAGGACGTGTTCGTGTTCGGGGCCGCGGCCCGTCCCGGACGGCACGCGGCCCCCTTCGACGGACCACAGGTGGAGTGGGGCGGCGAGGGGATGGCCGACCGTTCGCTCTGAGCGAACAGCCCCTGCGAGACCACGCGAATGGCCGTACACGAACGTCCCGTGTACGGCCATTCGGCTGTCTAGGAGAGGCTCAGCGATCCACGATGCGGTCGAACTGGGTTGTGGTGTGCCGCAGATGGGCCACCAGCTCCTCGCCGACCTTCGGCTCGGCCGCTTCCGCCGGCACGAACAGGATCGAGACCTGCATGTGCGGGGGCTCGGCGAACCAGCGCTGCTTGCCGTCCCAGACGAACGGAGAAAGGTTCCGGTTCACCGTGGCCAGGCCGGCGCGGGCGACGCCCTTGGCGCGCGGCATGACGCCGTGCAGCGCCTTGGGGGCCTCCAGGCCCACCCCGTGCGACGTACCGCCCGCCACGACCACCAGATAGCCATCTGAGGCCGCCTTCTGCTGCCGGTAGCCGAAGCGGTCGCCCTTGGAGACCCGGGTGACGTCCAGGACCGCCCCGCGGTACTCGGTGGCCTCGTGGTCCCCCAGCCACAGCCGGGTGCCGATACGGGCCCGGAAGCGCGTCTGCGGGAACTGCTGCTGCAGCCGGGCGAGTTCCTCGGCCTTGAGGTGGCTGACGAACATCGTGTGCAACGGCAGCCGCGCGGCCCGCAGCCGGTCCATCCAGCCGATGACCTCCTCGACGGCGTCCGAGCCGTCGGTGCGGTCCAACGGGAGGTGGATGGCGAAGCCCTCCAGGCGGACGTTCTCTATGGCCGAGTGCAGCTGCGGGAGTTCCTGCTCGCTGACGCCGTGCCGCTTCATCGAGGACATCACCTCGATGACCACACGGGCGCCCACGAGGCCGTACACACCGTCGATGGACGACACCGAGCGGATCACCCGGTCCGGCAGCGGAACGGGCTCCTCGCCGCGGCGGTACGGCGTCAGCACCAGCAGGTCGCCCCCGAACCAGTCCTTGATCCGGGCGGCCTCGTACGTCGTGCCGACGGCGAGGACGTCCGCGCCGAGACGCGTCGCCTCCTCCGCCAGCCGCTCGTGCCCGAAGCCGTAGCCGTTGCCCTTGCAGACCGGGACGAGCCCCGGGAACTGCTCGGCCACGTGCTTGTGATGCGCCCGCCAGCGCGCAGTGTCGACGTAGAGCGTGAGCGCCATGGCCGGACCTGGAACCTTTCGGGTGGCTGCGGTGTATCAGGAGTATGAGAGCTGTCGACGTTATCGAAGCGAGGACCGTGAGGTCAGCGGCGCGACATGTAGATGTCGAGCGCCTTGTGGAGCAGCTTGTTCAGCGGGAAGTCCCACTCGCCCAGGTACTCGGCGGCCTGCCCGCCGGTGCCCACCTTGAACTGGATCAGACCGAAGAGGTGGTCGGTCTCGTCCAGCGAGTCGGAGATGCCGCGCAGGTCGTAGACGGTGGCGCCGAGCGCGTAGGCGTCGCGCAGCATCCGCCACTGCATCGCGTTCGAGGGCCGGACCTCACGGCCGATGTTGTCGGAGGCGCCGTAGGAGTACCAGACGTGTCCGCCGACCACGAGCATCGTCGCCGCCGACAGGTTCACCCCGTCGTGCCGCGCGAAGTACAGCCGCATCCGGTTGGGGTCCTCGGTGTTGAGGGCTGTCCACATGCGCTGGAAGTACGACAGCGGGCGGGGCCGGAAGTGGTCGCGCAACGCCGTGATCTCGTACAGCCGCTGCCATTCCTCAAGGTCGTGGTAACCGCCCTGGACGACCTCGACACCGGCCTTCTCGGCCTTCTTGATGTTCCGGCGCCACAGCTGGTTGAAGTTCTTGTGGACCTCTTCGAGGGAGCGGTTCGCCAGCGGCACCTGGTAGACGTAGCGCGGCTGGACGTCGCCGAAGCCGGCGCCGCCGTCCTCACCCTGCTGCCAGCCCATACGGCGCAGCTTGTCGGCCACCTCGAAGGCGCGCGGTTCGATGAAGTCGGCCTCGATGTCCCGCAGTCGCTTCACATCCGGGTTCTGGATGCCGGCCTTGATGGAGGTGGCCTCCCAGCGCCGGATGATGACCGGCGGGCCCATCTTCACCGAGAAGGCGCCCTGGTGCTTGAGGTGGGCCAGCATCGGCTGGATCCAGTCGTCCAGATTCGGCGCGAACCAGTTGATGACCGGGCCCTCGGGCAGATAGGCCAAGTACCGCTTGATCTTGGGGAGTTGGCGGTAGAGGACCAGGCCCGCACCGACCAGCTCGCCGGTCTTCTCGTCGAACCAGCCAAGGCTCTCGGAGCGCCACTCCGCCTTCACATCAGCCCATGCCGGGACCTGCATGTGGCTCGCCGAGGGCAGGCTCTGGATGAATGCCAGATGCTGCTCACGACTGATGGTCCTCAGGGTCAGGCTCATTCGGGGCGCTCCTCGGGCTGGTGTGTCCCCATGGGTACAGGGGCTCCGGCTCTCGGGCCGAAGCCTACTGCGCCTTGCGAGCGCCCAGACTGGGCGTATGCAACCTTCGCCTCGGCCTGTTGGCCGCCAAGGCGTTCCGTGCTGTTTTACGCGGAGTTCGGACTGAGGCGTCGGGGCCGTCAGTTGATGACGCCACCGAACAGGCCGCCGTGCGCCATGCCGAGGAAGAATCCGACACCCGCGGCACCGAGACCCAGGATCAGGCCGAAGCGCTCCCTCGTCGTCTCGGAGATCCACTGCCCGTACGCGCCGGTGAGGATCCCCACCAGGCCGGCCCACGAGCTGAGCAGATGCAGGTTGTGGAAGAACCCCGTGATGAACGCGGTCAGCCCCAGCACCACGGTCACCGCGAGCAGCGTGTCCTGGAGCGGATGGGGCTTGCCGTCCGTGGCGAAAAGGGAACCGGCGGTGTTGGGTCGCAATGCCTGTGCCATGTGGCACCTCCTGCGGAAGGCGGCGCATCGTCGCGCCGGACGCACCCGATGTGTACAGATTGACGCTCTCCGCCACCGGATTTCAACCGGAAGCCGGTGTGCGGGTACTCTGTACCCTCTGCACTGGTGTCTGCCCATGCCACGACCCGGAATCCCCATCAGGGGCACCCGATGTCAGTGGCGACTGTTTTACTGGCACACACTGTTGCTTACGCATCACAACCCTCCTGCCACGGATCGACCGTGGCCGCTGAGTCCAAAGGAGGTGGGTTCCACATGCGTCACTACGAGGTGATGGTCATCCTCGACCCCGATCTGGAGGAGCGCGCTGTCTCCCCCCTGATCGAGAACTTCCTCTCCGTCGTCCGTGAGGGCAACGGAAAGGTCGAGAAGGTCGACACCTGGGGCCGTCGTCGTCTCTCGTACGAGATCAAGAAGAAGCCCGAGGGCATCTACTCGGTCATCGACCTGCAGGCCGAGCCTGCGGTCGTCAAGGAGCTCGACCGCCAGATGAACCTGAACGAGTCGGTCCTCCGGACCAAGGTCCTCCGCCCCGAGACCCACTGAGCATCCTGCTCAGCTGATCTCGGGATCCGAGTAGCAGCAGCACCAAGCAGCCAGCAGCAAACCCGCCGAGAGGTTCCCCCATGGCAGGCGAGACCGTCATCACGGTCGTCGGCAATCTTGTCGACGACCCCGAGCTGCGCTTCACCCCTTCCGGTGCGGCGGTCGCGAAGTTCCGTGTCGCGTCCACTCCCCGCACCTTCGACCGCCAGACGAACGAGTGGAAGGACGGCGAAAGCCTCTTCCTCACCTGCTCGGTCTGGCGGCAGGCGGCGGAGAACGTCGCCGAATCGCTCCAGCGAGGCATGCGCGTCATCGTGCAGGGCCGGTTGAAGCAGCGGTCCTACGAGGACCGTGAGGGCGTCAAGCGCACGGTCTACGAACTGGACGTCGAAGAAGTCGGCGCCAGCCTGCGCAGTGCCACGGCCAAGGTCACCAAGACCGCCGGTGGCGCTCGCGGTGGCCAGGGCGGCGGCTTCGGCGGCGGCGGTGGTGGCGGCCAGGGTGGCGGCGGTTGGGGTGGAAACTCCGGCGGCGGTCAACCGGCCGGCGGCGCTCCCGCCGACGACCCGTGGGCAACCGGCGCTCCCGCCGGTGGCAGCCAGGGCGGCGGCGGTGGCGGCTGGGGTGGAAACTCCGGCGGCGCCAGCGGTGGCGGTGGCGGCGGCTACTCGGACGAACCCCCCTTCTAGGCCTTCGGGCCGGGGGTGGGTCGTACCCACACTTCTTGATCACACAGGAGATACACCATGGCGAAGCCGCCTGTGCGCAAGCCGAAGAAGAAGGTCTGCGCATTCTGCAAGGACAAGGTCCAGTACGTGGACTACAAGGACACGAACATGCTGCGGAAGTTCATTTCCGACCGCGGCAAGATCCGTGCCCGCCGCGTGACCGGCAACTGCACGCAGCACCAGCGTGACGTCGCCACGGCCGTGAAGAACAGCCGTGAGATGGCGCTGCTGCCCTACACCTCCACCGCGCGATAAGGGAAGGGTGACCGACCAATGAAGATCATCCTCACCCACGAGGTCTCCGGCCTCGGTGCCGCGGGCGACGTCGTTGACGTCAAGGACGGTTACGCTCGCAACTACCTGATCCCGCGGAAGTTCGCTATCCGCTGGACCAAGGGTGGCGAGAAGGACGTCGAGCAGATCCGTCGTGCTCGCAAGATCCACGAGATCCAGACCATCGAGCAGGCCAACTCCGTGAAGGCCCAGCTCGAAGGCGTCAAGGTTCGTCTGGCCGTCCGCTCCGGCGACGCCGGTCGGCTCTTCGGTTCCGTCACCCCGGCCGACATCGCTTCGGCGATCAAGGCTTCCGGTGGCCCCGAGGTCGACAAGCGTCGGATCGAGCTGTCTGCCCCGATCAAGACGCTGGGCGCCCACCAGACGTCCGTGCGTCTGCACCCCGAGGTTGCCGCCAAGGTCAACATCGAGGTCATCGCGGCCTGACCGCTGCGCTCGGCACAGCTGAGAGAGGGGCCGCACCCGTTGGGGTGCGGCCCCTCTGCCGTGCTCGGGAGGAGCGGACTGTGGCCCGCGTATTGGGGTGGGGTGCAGGGCACAGCGAGTGTGTTGGTTCGGGCGGCGCTACGGCGCGCATGTTTCACGTGAAACGAGGCAGCGCGCGGTGTTTCACGTGAAACGGTCAGCGGGTTGCGCCCGTGACGACCCAGCGGCCCGAGCGGGTGCGCAGCAGGAGCGTCAACATGCGCACCGTCATCATCAGAGTCATCGCTCCCCAGAGAGCGGTCAGTCCGGCACCGAAGGCCGGTACGAGCAGGGCCACTGGGGCGAAGACCGCCAGGGTCACCAACATGGCTCCTGCGAGATACGGCCCGTCTCCCGCGCCCATGAGCACCCCGTCCAGGACGAAGACGACACCGCAGATCGGCTGCGAGAGCGCCACCATGATCAGGGCGGGCAGGGCGGTGTCCTTGACGGTGGAGTCGCTGGTGAACAAGGGGAGGAACAGCGGACGGGACACGATCACCAGGAGGCCGAGCACCACTCCGACGGCGATGCCCCACTGCACCATGCGGCGGCAGGCGGCTCGGGCGCCCTGTGGATCGTCCGCACCGAGGTAGCGGCCGATGATGGCCTGGCCCGCGATGGCGATGGCGTCGAGTGCGAAGGCCAGCAGTGACCACAGCGACAGGATGATCTGGTGGGCGGCGATGTCGGCGTCCCCGAGGCGGGCGGCGACCGCCGTCGCGATCAGGAGGATCGCTCTCAGAGAGAGTGTGCGCACCAGGAGAGGTGCACCCGCCTGCGCCGAGGCTCGGATCCCTGTTGCGTCGGGGCGGAGCGAGGCGCCGTGCCGGCGAGCTCCGCGGACGACCACGACGAGATAGACGGCAGCCATTCCCCATTGGGCGATGACGGTGCCCCAGGCGGAGCCGGCGATGCCGAGGCCGGCGCCGTAGACGAGCCCCAGGTTGAGGACGCCGTTGGCGACGAAGCCGGTGATGGCGACGTACAGCGGTGTCTTTGTGTTCTGCAGTCCGCGCAGGACTCCGGTGGCGGCGAGTACGACCAGCATGGCCGGGATGCCGAGGGAGGAGATTCGCAGATAGGTCGTCGCATAAGGGGCCGCCGTGTCAGAGGCGCCGAAGAGGTCGACGAGGGCAGGTGCCGAGGGAAGGACGACGGCGATGACGGTGGCACCGATCAGCAGGGCGAGCCAGATGCCGTCCATGCCCTGGCGGATGGCCGCCTGGAGATCACTCGCGCCGACGCGTCGGGCGACGGCCGCCGTGGTGGCGTAGGCGAGGAAGACGAAGACGCTCACGGCTGTCGTCAGGAGAGCGGAAGCAACGCCGAGTCCGGCGAGTTGTGCCGTGCCGAGATGGCCCACGATCGCGCTGTCGGCCATGACGAAGAGGGGCTCGGCGACGAGTGCGCCGAAGGCTGGGACGGCCAGCATGACGATCTCGCGGTCGTGCCGGCGTCGGGTGGCCCTGGTGGTCGCGGGAGCCTGTGTCATGAGCACTAATCTAATCGTCCACAGGTAAGAGATGCAATTGCCATGTGACCCTTACCTCTGATCTCGCCTCGTGTCCTCTCGCGCACTGTTCGAAGCGATCTTGGGCCAGCTGGACAAGTTTTTCTTCTGCACAGCCGGTGGATGGGAAAGAGGCAGGTCAGATGGGTCGTGCGCGGAGTGGCGAGGTCTTGTTCACAGGGCTGTCCACCGGGTCGTGCACAGGTTTTGGCGGGTTCTCCACAGCATCCGGGCCGTCGTCCACATGGCCTGTGGATAACCAGATTGGCTGACGGTGCCTGCGGGCCTACGGTGGACCGGCACCCGCCCCGTCAGTCGGACTGAGAACCAACACAAAACCGACGCGCCCGTACCGGAGTTGGGCATCTCATTTGTCAGTGCCGTGCCGTAGAAATAAGGGGCACGGCGAGGTCCGCTCGGCGGACGGGAGGAGGTGGCTCGGTTGAGTATTTCCGAGCCCTTGGACGACCCGTGGGCCGAGAGCGGTCCAAGTGATCGTCTGCCCGCTTCCCGACGGCGCGGCGACGGAGGCCGGGGCCGCGACGAACAGCACGACCGCGGCCGGGAAGGCGGCGAGTGGGAGGGCGCGGGCTCGGCCTTCGAACGCGTGCCGCCGCAGGACCTCGACGCCGAGCAGTCCGTACTCGGCGGCATGCTCCTGTCCAAGGACGCCATCGCCGACGTCGTCGAGGTCCTCAAGGGCCACGACTTCTACAAGCCCGCGCACGAGACGATCTACCAGGCGATCCTCGACGTCTACGCCAAGGGCGAGCCGGCCGACCCGATCACCATCGCCGCCGAACTCACCAAGCGCGGCGAGATCAACAAGGTCGGCGGCGCATCGTATCTGCACACACTCGTCCAGACCGTTCCCACGGCCGCGAACGCGGAGTACTACGCGGAGATCGTCCACGAGCGTGCCGTCCTGCGCCGCCTGGTCGAGGCCGGTACACGCATCACGCAGATGGGATACGCGGCCGACGACGATGTCGACGAGATCGTCAACCGGGCCCAGGCCGAGATCTACGCGGTCACCGAGCAGCGGACCAGCGAGGACTACCTTCCGCTCGGCGACATCATGGAGGGCGCGCTCGACGAGATCGAGGCGATCGGCTCACGCAGCGGCGAGATGACGGGTGTGCCCACCGGGTTCACGGACCTCGACTCGCTCACCAACGGTCTGCACCCGGGCCAGATGATCGTCATCGCTGCCCGTCCCGCCATGGGCAAGTCCACCCTCGCGCTGGACTTCGCCCGTGCGGCATCGATCAAGCACAACCTGCCGAGCGTCATCTTCTCCCTCGAAATGGGGCGCAACGAGATCGCGATGCGTCTGCTGTCCGCCGAGGCCCGCGTCGCTCTGCATCACATGCGTTCCGGCACCATGACCGACGAGGACTGGACCCGCCTGGCGCGCCGGATGCCCGAGGTGTCGTCCGCGCCGCTCTACATCGACGACTCGCCGAACCTGTCGATGATGGAGATCCGCGCGAAGTGCCGCCGGCTCAAGCAGCGCAGCGACATCAAGCTGGTGATCATCGACTATCTGCAACTGATGCAGGCCGGTGGTTCCAAGCGCTCCGAGAGTCGTCAGCAGGAAGTCTCGGACATGTCCCGAAACCTCAAGCTCCTGGCGAAGGAGCTTGAGGTCCCGGTGATCGCGCTCTCGCAGCTCAACCGTGGTCCCGAGCAGCGCACGGACAAGAAGCCGATGGTGTCCGACCTGCGTGAGTCCGGCTCCATCGAGCAGGACGCCGACATGGTGATCCTGCTGCACCGCGAGGACGCCTACGAGAAGGAGTCACCGCGCGCCGGCGAGGCGGACATCATCGTGGGCAAGCACCGTAACGGCCCGACGGCGACGATCACCGTCGCCTTCCAGGGCCACTACTCGCGGTTCGTGGACATGGCACAGACCTGACCGGTCGGCCGGGGGCGGCCGACCCGGTGCCGTGTCCCGGGAAATATGCTCGACGTATGGCAGCCCCGCCGGATGGACTGGGGGCATGACGACATCTCAGGACGACTTGCTTCCCGCTACCCGCCGGGCGTTGCTGCATCGGATCGCCGTGGCCCAGGCCGAGGGGCGGGCACCGTCGTTGGTCGCGGCGGTGGCGCGGGACGGGCGGGCGGTGTGGCACGGTGCGCGGACCTCGGTGGACGGACACGGGCCGGACGAGAACGTGCAGTACCGGATCGGCTCGATCACCAAGACGTTCACCGCGGTCCTGGTACTGCGGCTGCGTGACGAAGGCGTCCTCGATCTCGGTGACCCCCTGGAGAAGCATCTTCCGGGCACCGGCGTGGGGGAGGCCACCGTCGCCCAACTGCTCGCGCACACAAGCGGGTTGGCGGCCGAGGCACCCGCGCCCTGGTGGGAACGGACGCCCGGTTCCCTGCGCCCCGAACTCCGCGATGTGCTGGGCGAGCAGGCCCTGCTGCATCCGGTCGGCCGCCGGTTCCACTATTCGAACCCCGGTTACACGCTGTTGGGCGCGCTCGTCGAGGAGCTGCGCGGTGCGCCCTGGGAGGACGTACTCGGGCGGGAAGTGCTCGAACCCCTGGGCCTCCATCGCACGAGTGGCCAGCCTCAGGCACCCCACGCGGGCGGCTGGGCAGTGCATCCGTGGGCCGACGCGCTGCTGCCGGAACCCGCGGTGGACCTCGGTCTCATGGCGCCGGCCGGTCAACTCTGGTCCACCACCGACGACTTGGCGCGGTTCGCCGTCTTCCTGGCCAACGGTGACGACCGGGTCCTCAGCGCGGAGTCCGTGCGGGAGATGCGAACCCCTGCGGCACCGGCCGAGGCGGCCGATGTCGTGGACGGTGCCGCCTACGGTCTCGGCCTGCAGATTCAGCACCGCGACGGCCGCCTGCTCATCGGCCACTCCGGATCGCTGCCCGGCTTCCTGGCGAACCTCACCATCAGCCTGGAGGACAACGTCTCGGCGGTGGTGCTGGCCAACTGCACCTCCGGACCGCCGCTGTCATCGGTGGGCGCCGACCTCGTCCGTATCGTCGCCGAGGCCGAACCCAGGATTCCCGAGCCATGGCGCCCGATGCCCGAAGTCGACGCCGCCGCACTGGAGTTGGCCGGGCAGTGGTACTGGGGTACGCACGGGTTCGCCCTGCGGCTGACGGCAGATGGAAAGGCCTCGCTGGAGCCATTGGCAGGCAAGGGCCGCCGCTCACGCTTCCGGGCCAACGGCGACGGCACCTGGACCGGGCTGGAGGGGTATTACGCCGGAGAGCTCCTACGGCCCGTACAGCGGCCCGACGGGTCCGTGAGTCACCTGGACCTCGGATCGTTCGTCTTCACGCGTCAGCCGTACGACGAGAGCGCTTCTGTGCCGGGTGGGGTGGACCCGGAGGGGTGGCGGGGGATCCGCTAGCCGTGATGGTCGGGGTGGCGTCGTGTTTCACGTGAAACACGACGCCTCACGCTGTCGGCAGGATGCTTCACGCTCGTACCGGAGTTGGGCGTCTCTTCAGAGGGGGAGCTTGAAGCCCACGTGCGACGCCGTGAAGCCGAGCCGTTCGTAGAACCGATGGGCGTCGGTGCGGGTGGCATCGGAGGTCAGCTGGACCAACTGGCAGCCTTGGCGGCGCGATTCGGCGATCGCCCACTCGATGAGTCGGGTGCCGAGGCCGCTGCCGCGCTCATCCGCGTGGATGCGTACGGCCTCGATGATCGAGCGCGTGGCGCCTCTGCGGGACAGGCCGGGAATGACCGTGAGCTGGAGGGTGCCGACGACGCGACTCTCACGCACGGCGACGACCAGGTGCTGGTTGGGGTCGGCGGTCAGACGTTCCAACGCGGCCAGGTAGGGCGTCAGGTCGTCGGGTGACTCACGCTGGGAGCCCAGCGGGTCGTCAGCGAGCATGCCGACGATGGCGGGGACGTCCTCGGTGACCGCGGCTCGTATCTGAAGATCTCCCATGGTCACACCTTAGGCAGTGGTGTGCGGTGGGGGACGGGCTGGCTACGCGGGCGCGTGCATCGACTCCACGACGCGGACCAGCGGCGCCAGCTCGGGGTTCCCGGCCGCCGCGTCGAGCGCCTCGCGCAGGGCGGTGTCGTTGGTGGGCCGGGCCTCCTCGAGCAGGGCGAGGCCGGCCTCGGAGACGTTGGTGTAGATGCCCCGGCGGTCGGTCGGGCACAGGTATCGCGAGAGCAGGCCGCGGTCCTCGAGTCGGGTGACCAGCCGGGTGGTGGCGCTCTGGCTGAGGACGACCGCGTCGGCGACCTGCCGCATCTGCAGATGGCCCCCGTCACCGTCGTGCTGCCGGCTGAGGACGTCGAGCAGGGAGTACTCCCGCATGCTCAGGTCGTGCTTGGCCTGCAGGGCGCGCTCGATGTGCGCCTCGATCCTCCCGTGCAGCAAGGAGAGGGCGCACCAGCCCTGGGCAAGGGCGGTGAGCGCGGGGTCTGTCGCTGTCATTGGCGTTTCCTCCGTCCCGGAGCGGCTGAACCCAGGATAGAGCACAGGTGAAATAGTCGGCGCTTGCGTATAGCCCGCGTCTGCAACTATTGTGAACGCACGCAAAGCGCTCCTGCAATCTTCTGGGAAGGGTACATCCCCATGCCTCTCGCGCTTCTGGCCCTCGCGATCGGGGCCTTCGGAATCGGAACGACCGAGTTCGTGATCATGGGCCTGCTGCCCCAGGTCGCGGGTGATTTCGGGGTCTCCATCCCCACCGCCGGCCTGCTGGTCACCGGCTACGCGCTGGGCGTGGTGATCGGCGCCCCGCTGATGACCGTGCTCGGCACCAAGGTCCCCCGCAAGCGGATGCTGATGCTGCTGATGGGCCTGTTCATCGTCGGCAACCTGCTTTCCGCCGTCGCCCCGAGCTTCTCGGTGATGCTGATCGGCCGTGTGGTCGCCTCGCTCGCACACGGCGCCTTCTTCGGCATCGGCTCGGTCGTCGCGGCCGAGCTCGTCGCCCCGGACAAGAAGGCCGGAGCCATCGCGATGATGTTCACCGGGCTGACCGTCGCCAATGTCGTCGGCGTCCCGCTGGGCACCCTCGTCGGGCAGTCCGTCGGCTGGCGCGTCACCTTCGCCATCGTCGCGGGCCTCGGTGTGATCGGCCTGGCCGGCATCGCCAAGCTCGTGCCCGACCTGCCCAAGCCCGAGGGCGTACAACTGCGCCACGAACTGGCCGCCTTCAAGAACACCCAGGTCCTGCTCGCCATGGCGATGACCGTCCTCGGCTTCGGCGGCGTCTTCGCGGCCATCACCTACATCGCCCCGATGATGACCCATGTCACGGGCTTCGCCGACGGCTCCGTCACCTGGCTGCTCGTCCTCTTCGGCCTCGGCATGGTCGGCGGCAACCTCATCGGCGGCAAGTACGCCGACCGAGCCCTGATGCCCATGCTCTACGTCTCACTCGGCGCCCTGGCCGTAGTGCTCGCGCTCTTCACGGTCACCGCGCACAACAAGATCGCGGCGGCCGTCACCATCGCCCTCATCGGCGCCCTGGGCTTCGCCACCGTGCCGCCGCTGCAGAAGCGGGTCCTGGACCAGGCGCACGGCGCTCCGACGCTGGCCTCCGCGGTGAACATCGGCGCCTTCAACCTCGGCAACGCGCTGTCCGCCTGGCTCGGCGGCATCGTCATCGCGGCCGGCCTCGGCTACACCGCCCCCAACTGGGTCGGCGCCGTCCTCGCCGCGGCCGCCCTGGTCCTCGCGATCCTCTCGGCCGCCCTGGAGCGCCGCACCGGCGCCCACGGCACGGTCGTTGCGGGCGGCCTGCCGAGCGAGCAGCGGACCGTCGTCCACCACTGACCCCGTAGGGCTGGAGCGGGGAGACGCGGGGCCAGGGCCTTTCCCGTGAATCCCGACCGCACCTGTCCGTCCGATCCGTCCTTCCGACACCACCAACAGCAACACCCGCAAGGAGAAACCCCGATGAGCACCACCACCGCCGTAGCCCCGCTGACCATCCAGGATGCCGAAGCGCTCGTCGACCAGGCCAGCCGTGCCGCAGAGGGCGCCGGAGTCACGGTCAGCGTCACCGTGCTGGACGCGGGCGGTCATCTGCTCGCCTTCCGGCGCGACGACCGGGCCGTGCTGATCTCCGGGGAGACCAGCACCCGCAAGGCGTACACAGCGCTTCAGCTGAACGCCGCCACCGCCGACCTCGTCGACGCGGTCCAGCCCGGAGGCCTTTTCCACACCCTGCCGACGGCGCTCGACCGACCGCTGCTGTTCATCGCGGGCGGTCTCCCGGTGCACCGCGACGGCCGGCTGATCGGAGCGATCGGGGTCGGTGGCGGCGCGCCGTCGCAGGACCACGGTTTCGCCCAGGCCGCCCTCGAGGCACTCGTCTGACGTCTGAAGACGGCTGAAACGCCGGCTCTCGATCATGTCGGGAGCCGGCGTTCTCCATGCCCGGAGGTGTCAGCCGGCCGCGACCGTGAGGGGTGCGAACCGCCGTGTCCAGTCTCCGGGCAACTCCGCGATCCCGTACGTCATGACGGAGTTGGAGGCGCAGTACTCCAGGCCGCGTTCCTTCACCCAGGACAGCAGGTCTTCGTGGCGTGCGTCGATGTCGGTGCGCAGGGGACGGTCGGTGCGGGCGGCTAGTGAGCTGAGGAGAGCCTTCGCCGTCTCCGAGTCCTGTGCGATCAGCGGGCCCACGACCTGGGTGTCCATGTTGGGCCAGGCCGCCGCATACCCGATGATCCGGCCGTTGTCCTGCGCCACTCGCAACTGGTCGGCGAAGGCGGGTAGTCGTGTGATGAGGGGTGTGCGATCGGTGCCGAACACCTCCTCGTCAAGCCGGAGGATGCCGGTGAGGTCCTCGGCCGTGGCCGCACGGGTGGCGATCCGGGACTCGGGTCCGTCCGGCGTGAAATGGCCGCGCAGCATCTCGGCTCGACCCGTCACCTTGAAGCCGAGTTCTTCGTAGAGCGGGCGGCCGTTCGGAGTCGCGTGCAGGGTCAGTGGCGTGGGGCCCAGCACTGACAGCAGGTGGCGCATCAGCCGGCGCCCCACGCCCTGACGGGCATGGCGTTCGGCGACCAGGACCATGCCGATGGCGCTCAGATCCGGGCGGTCCTGCGGACCGTACTCCGTCACGACGCAGGCCGCGACGAGGCCGCCTTCCGGACTGTCGATGCCGTACCCCGTCCCCGCGCTGAGGAGGAAGCCCCACTTGTGTTCCTCGCGTGGCCACCCCCGGTCCTCGGAAAGGTCGGCGCAGGCGGTGCGATCGCGGAGCGTCAGTCGGCGGATGGGCAGAGCGGCGAGGGAATGAGTCGGCACGCAGGTCAGGCTGTCTGACTGCGTTGTCGCCGTCCACCCGTTTCTGGGGAGACGTACTTGCTTTTGGCCATGTCATGGCCGACTGTGCGACACCTCAGCCGAAGCCGGAAGTTTCACGTGAAACACCGACGAACGGCGAGCATCCGGCAGGCTCGCGGAAGGTGCCACAGTTCCGCCCACTAACCTCGTGGCCCATGGCGAGACTTCATCTCTTCGACCTCGACGGTACTTTGCTGCACGGAACCAGCGCGCCCCTGGAGATCTCACGTCAACTCGGTCTGGAAACCGAGACGGTGGCGCTTGAACAGGAGATCTCGGCCGGGCTGATCGGTCCGCCGGAGTATGCGACCCGCGTGTACGCGCTCTGGGCGGATCTCACGGAGGCGCATGTGGCGGCCGCCTTTGAAGCGGCCCCTTGGTTGGCGCGGATCCGCGAGGTCTGGGCCGAGATCAGGAGCGCCGGTGAATACTGCGCCGTCGTGTCGCTCTCGCCGTCCTTCTTTGTGGAGCGGCTCACGGGTTGGGGCGCTCACGCGGCACACGGATCGCTCTTCCCCGCCGTGCCCTTCACCGAGCCTTCGATGGACCTGGCCGGAGTCCTCAGTGCCCCGGCCAAGGTGGTGATCGCGGATCGGCTCTGTGAGGAGTTCGGGGTGACGAGGGCGGACTGTGTCGCCTATGGCGACTCGATGTCGGACAAGGATCTGTTCGGCGCCGTACCCGTCTCTGTCGCGGTGAACGCCGATCGACATCTGGCGGGCCTTGCCACCCACTCCTATGCGGGGCGGGATCTGTGGGATGCCTACGAATTGGTGCGAGGCGCCCGGTAGTTGGGGGAATTGATGGTTCGCACCTCCCCCTGTTCATGGGGGAGCCGGGCCGGACTTGTGCGTGCATCACGGGCCGGTATGGTCGACTCCGGTTCTTGTCCGCAGCGGGGCGCCGCAGGCGAGTACTGCGGGCAATGTCACATCTCGCCTTACTTGTCCGTACGCGGTGGGAATGTGGGTTGGATACGGCTGTATTGGCCGCTTGAGCGAACGGGGAAAGGCAAGCAGTCCGCGCGGAAAGCAGGCAGCTTCCGATGGGGGAAGCACGCCGACCGACCGAAAGATGTTCGAGGCGAGGCACACCATGGACGCTCCGACGACCACGTCGGCCGACAACGGCCCGTCCGGAGGCGGAAGCGGCAGCGGCGGAGGCGGCTGGTTCACGCCACGCAAGCAGCCGGAGGTGCCTCCGGGCGAAGAGCGGGCGACGACAGGGGGACGGCGTCCGGCCGTGATGCGACCGGTCCGCAGGTCCGCGGCCGGTGTCAACGAGCGCCCGCCCGCAGCCAGTTCGGAGCGGTCCGCCGAGGGTGCCGCGCCGGAGCCGGAAAGCCACGGTTCGCAGCAGGGCCTCCCGCCTGGTCAGGAGCGAATACCGTCGGCTGCGACCGCCCCACGGCCCTTCACCTCGGCCCAGCCTCTGTCGCCCGCGCCTCCGCAGCCCTTCGTTTCCGCTCAAGCCTTGTCTACGCCCCATCCGCAGCCCTTTGCTCCTGCTCAAACTTCGCCCCCCACGCCCTCGTCACCCGCCCCTCCTGACCAGGCTCCGCCCCCCACGCCTCCGGCACCCGCCATGCCGGCCCAGCGCCTGTCTCCCGCGTCCTCGTCGCCCTTCGCGCCCGCGCAGGTTCTGCCTCCCGAGCAGTCGGCTCCCGCACCCGTCCCGGCCCGCGCCGCGACCGGTTCGGCCGTCGTGCGTGTACCCGCCCAGCGGTCTTCCGGCATCGTCACCGAGAACGCCTCCCCGGACGCCGTACTCATTCGACGGACCATGGCCGAAGTCGCCCCCGTGGCCGACAAGGTCACCTCGTACTTCTACGCGTTGCTCTTCGTACGCCACCCCGAGCTGCGGTCGCTGTTCCCTGCGGCGATGGACACCCAGCGGGACCGGTTGCTCAAGGCGCTGCTCACCGCGGCCGAGCACATCGACAACACCGAGGTGCTCGTCGCGTATCTGCAGAACCTCGGCCGCGGGCACCGCAAGTACGGCACCCGGCCCGAGCACTACCCGGCCGTCGGCGAGTGCCTCATCGGTGCGCTGAACAAGTACGCTTCGGCCGTCTGGGGCGCCGAGACGGAGGCTGCCTGGGTCCGGGCGTACACGACGATCTCCCAGGTCATGATCGACGCGGCGGCTGCGGACGAACTGCGTGCCCCGGCCTGGTGGAACGCGGAGGTCGTCGCCCACGATCTCAGGACCCGGGACATCGCGGTCGTCACCGTCCGCCCCGACCAGCCCTACCCTTTCCTCGCCGGGCAGTACACGAGCCTGGAGACGCCCTGGTGGCCGCGTATCTGGCGGCACTACTCCTTCGCCTCGGCGCCCCGCTCGGACGGACTGCTGACCTTCCATGTGAAGGCCGTCCCGGCGGGCTGGGTCTCGAACGCGCTGGTGCACCGGGCCCGGCCCGGCGACATCATCCGGCTCGGTCCGTCGGCCGGCTCGATGACCGTGAACCACAGCACCGACAGCGGACTGCTCTGCCTGGGCGGTGGCACCGGTATAGCGCCGATCAAGGCACTGGTGGAGGACGTCGCCGAGCACGGCGAGCGGCGGTCGGTGGAGGTGTTCTACGGGGCCCGTACCGACCATGACCTCTATGACCTCGACACGATGCTCCGGCTCCAGCAGTCGTATCCGTGGCTCACGGTCCGGACGGTCGTCGACCAGCAGGCGCATCTCCAACTCCCGGACGCCATACGGACGTACGGGCCGTGGGGTGGGTACGACGCCTATGTCTCGGGCCCGCCCGGAATGATCCGCAGCGGTGTCGATGCTCTGAAGGACGTAGGTGTCCCGGCGGACCGCATACGGCACGACTCGGTCGAGGAACTGGTGGCCGCCGGGGACTGATCCGGCTCCCGGGGAGGTCAGCCGAGGTCAGGGGCATGCATCGCGCGGACGCCTTCGATGTTGCCGTCCAGATAGTGCCGCAGGGACAGCGGCACGAGATGGACGGACGCGATGCCTACCCGGGTGAACGGGACTCTGACGATCTCGTACTCGCCGAGGGGAGCGTCCACTTCGGGGCCGTGGCGCAGTGCCGGGTCCATGGACTCCAGGTGGCAGACGAAGAAGTGCTGGACCTTCACGCCGGTCGCTGTGGCGTCCGCCCCGATGTGCTCGACGGTGTCCACGAAGCAGGGAACCACGTCAGTGATCTTGGCGCCGAGTTCCTCGTGCACCTCGCGGTGCAGGGCATCGACGACGGTGGTGTCCTCGGGCTCGACCCCTCCACCGGGCGTGACCCAGTAGGGATCCACACCGGGCTTGGTGCGCTTGATCAGGATCAGGTCGTCGCCGTCGAGGAGGACGGCACGTGCGGTGCGCTTGACCACGGGTCGGACGGTC
Organism: Streptomyces sp. NBC_01622; assembly: GCF_045209635.1. Taxonomy (NCBI): domain Bacteria; kingdom Bacillati; phylum Actinomycetota; class Actinomycetes; order Kitasatosporales; family Streptomycetaceae; genus Streptomyces; species Streptomyces sp. NBC_01622. Next base: position 5,741,327 of record NZ_CP109293.1, on the reverse strand, counting down.
ATGGGAGAAATGTGGCCCGGCTGGTTCCACGTGAAACATCGCGAAACGTCACCTTGGTGGTTCAGAGCGTGACATTCGGCGCCGTCGAGACGAAGCGACGACAAAGTCCCTGGTCAGCCCCATCCGGTGGCCGCGCGGTGCAGCCACTCGTGGGCTCGGGCGATGTGCGGCATCGCGAGAGTTCCGGTGCGTACGACCAGGAAATACGTCCGCAGCGGTGGCACCGCCGGTTCGTGTAGCGGGACGACCTCACCGCGCTCCAGTGCGGGGACGCACAGATAGCGGGGCAGCACCGCGAGTCCGGCGCCCGCGCTGGCGCAGGCGAGCACCGCCCGCAGGTCCGGCACGATGACGGTGCCCGAGGCGGCCGGGCGGGAGTCGAAGACGGACGCCCAGTACCGGGAGACGAAGGGTAGCGACTCGTGGACCTCGATCAGGGGGAGGTCGTCCAGAGTGGGTGCGTCCTTGGGATCGAGGTTCGCGGAGCCGATCTGCTCGGCCCAGCGTGGAGCGGCGACGAGGGTGTGTTCCTCGTCGCAGAGCGTTGTCGCCGTGAGCAGGGCGCCTCGTGGACGGGCCGTGCTGATGGCCAGATCGTGATGTCCGGCGGCCAGTCCCTCCAGAGTTTCCTCGGCGTTCCCGAAGGACGCGCGCAGTGCGAAGGGCTGGCCGTCGTCGCCGGTCAGCTCCGTGAGCGCGGGCAGCGCCCGCTCGGCGGTGAACTCGGGGGGTCCGGCGAGGTGCAGGGTGCGCAAGGAGGAGTCGTTGTCGGGGCCGGTCTCGGCTATCTCCACGAGGGCGTCGAGATGCGGCGCGGCCTTGTGCGCGAGTTCGTCGCCCATGGTCGTGGGGGTGACTCCACGGGCCTGGCGAAGGAACAAGGGGCGGCCCAACTGCCGCTCCAGGGTGCGGATCTGGGACGTCACCGCGGGCTGGGAGAGACCGAGCAGGGCTGCGGCGCGGGTGAAGGAGCCGGCCCGGTGCACGGTCACGAAGGTGCGCAGCAAGGCCAGATCCATGGCACGCATTCTCCTTTCCCCGCCCTTCTTCCGGCCCCGGGCAGGGCCCAACTATAAATAAGTCGATAGGTCTCTGTCGCTACTGTGATTGGACACTGACACAGAGTCAACTAGCCTTGTGCGCGCGGTTCTTCGCGCGCAGAACCGAGGACGGTCCGAGCCACGAGGGGGGAGGCTCGGACCGTCCGTTGTGCGTAGCCGGACACCGACCGGCGGTACGTAAAGCGGTCACCGCGCCGACTCGTCCAGCGCACGCAGCACATCGGCCACCAGGTCCTCGGGATCCTCGGCGCCCACCGAGAACCGAACGAAGCCCTCCGGCACCGCGTCCCCTCCCCAGCGTCCCCGGCGTTCGGCGGTGGACCGCACCCCGCCGAAACTCGTCGCGTCGTCCACGAGCCGCAGCGCGTCGAGAAAACGCTCGGCACGCGCGCGCGTGGGCAACGTGAACGAAACCACACACCCGTAGCGCCGCATCTGCCGCGAGGCGACCTTGTGCGAGGGATCGTCGGGCAGCCCCGGATAACGCAGCCCCGTCACCTCGTCCCGCCCCCGCAGGGCCTCGGCGAGGATCAGCGCGGTGGCGTCCTGCCGGTCCACGCGCAACTGGAGCGTGGCGATCGAGCGGTGCGCGAGCCAGGCCTCCATGGGCCCGGGAATCGCGCCGACGACCTTGCGCCAGCGGCGTACGGCGGTCATCGCGGAGGCGTCGGTTCCGGAGACGTAGCCGAGAAGGAGGTCCCCGTGCCCGGTGAGCTGCTTGGTGCCGCTCGCCACGGCGAAGTCGGCGCCGAGTTCCAGCGGGCGCTGTCCCAGGGGTGTGGCGAGGGTGTTGTCGACGGCCACGAGGGCGCCACGCGCGTGTGCCGCCTCGACGAGCCGACGGATGTCGCACACGTCGAGTCCGGGGTTCGAGGGGGTCTCGAGCCACAGCAGTTTCGCGCCGTCGAGAAGGTCGAGCTGGGCGTCCTCGCCGGTCGGCGCGGTGCGCACCCCGATGCCGTACGCCTCCAACTGGGCGCGCACCAGGGGCAGCACCTGGTAGCCGTCGTTCGGCAGTACGACCGTGTCGCCGGCGCGCAGTTGGGAGAAGAGCACCGACGAGATGGCCGCCATGCCGGAGGCGAACACGAGCGTCTCGACAGCGCTCCGCCCGGGTGCCTCCAACTCGCCGATGGCGCGCTCCAGGTGGGTCCAGGTCGGATTGTCGTCACGGCCGTAGCTGTACGGGCCCGTCACCTCGCCCGGGAGGTGGAAGTGCGCGGCGAACACCGGGCCGGGCAGGGTCGGTTCGTGCCTGACCGGCTCGGGCAGACCCGCCCGCACCGCGAGCGTGCCGTCCCCGGCGCCGTCTCGAACACCCTCGTCTGCGGCGGAATCACTCATGTCGCTCGTCCTTCCACTTCCTCGCGTACCGCGGCGAGCAGGCCCTCGCTCGCCGCCTCCACCATCTCAAGACACTCCTCGAAGCCGTCCAGACCCCCGTAGTACGGGTCCGGTACGTCGAGGTCGTAGCCGGCGGCGGGGTCGTAGGAGCGCAGCAGATGGACCTTCTGGGCGTCATGCTCGGCCGGGGCGAGGCGGCGCAGGGCCTTGCGATGGCCGCCGTCGAGGGCGATGACGAGGTCGAGGCGGGAGAACCAGGAGGCCTGGAACTGGCGTGCGACATGGTCGGTCCCGTAGCCGTGCTCCGCCAGGACGGCGACGGCGCGCGGGTCGGCGCCGTCGCCCTCGTGCCAGCCGCCGGTGCCCGCGCTCTCGACCTCGACCCGATCGCCGAGCCCGGCCTCCTCCACCCGCGCGCGGAAGACCGATTCGGCTATCGGGGAGCGGCAGATGTTGCCGGTGCAGACGAAACTGACGCGGTAGGTCATCGCGCGCTCAGTCCCCGTCGGGGAGGGCGAGGTTGAGCGCCCAGGAGACGACCGAGATGATCAGGCCGCCCAGGACGGCGGTCCAGAAGCCGTCGACGTGGAAACTCAGGTCGAGCTTGTCGGCCAGCCACGAGGTGAGCAGCAGCATCAGCGCGTTGACCACCAGGGTGATCAGACCGAGCGTCAGGATGAACAGCGGGAAGGTCAGCAACTTGACGATCGGCTTCACGAGGAAGTTCACCAGGCCGAAGACCATGGCGACGAGGAGCAGGGTCCAGACCTTCTTGAAGGTGCTGTCGCCGGTCAGGGTGATCTTGTCGAGCAGCCATACGGCGACTGCAAGGGCGCCCGCGTTGGCGATCGTCTTGACTAGAAAATTCTTCATGTGTCTGATCGTGGCAGAAGAGATCGACTCCGAGCGTGGACGAGGGCGATGAAGGCATTCCGGTTGGATGAACTGGAGGCGGAGCGTGCCGCCAACGACGGTGCATACCTGCAGTTCCTGCGCGAGAAGAACATGTCGGTCGGCCTCTACGCGCTCGACGCGGGCGATCACGACCGGCAGCAGCCGCACAACCAGGACGAGGTGTACTTCGTCGTGAGCGGCCGTGCCGCGATCACCGTCGGCATGGAGACCACCCAGGTGGCGCGCGGCAGCGTCGTCTATGTGCCGGCCGGGGTGGCCCACAAGTTCCACCACATCAGCGAGGACTTGCGGGTGCTGGTGGTGTTCTCGCCGCCGGAGGCCTGACCCTCCCCCGGAAGCCTGACCCGCGTCTCAGGGTTCCCTAGGGGAACGGTCAGGGGAGGACAAGGGATGCGAGGCCCCCGTTCTGTCTTCGGCCGACCTAGCATCGAGTGCAGGACATCAGAGGTCCGGCACAGCAGTGCCGGACACCGACAGGACCCGGTGCGAACGACGGGCGGAGAGGTAAAGGACGAGGGCGATGCGAGAGATATTCGGCGGACTGCCGTGGTGGGTGAAGTGGGTCGCGGTGCCGGTCATCGCCCTGGTCGTGTTCGGCGGGCTGATAGCGACCGTCGTGGGCTTTGTCATCGGACTGCTCTTCAAGGCGCTGGTCTTCGTGGCGCTGGTCGGCGGACTGATCTACGTCGTACGGAAGTTCACGGCGGGTTCCTCCTCACGCAGCGACTGGTGAGGCCCTGCGGGGCAACCGGTGATCGGTAACAGGAATCACCGGTTCCCTCGGGCGAGGGAAGTTTTCCGGACAGGCCGTCTGCGGGCGGTGGCGGGCGGTTACAGTCCGGAATTCGACGCGGGGACGAACCCCGCGGGCGGCGCACCCCCTCCCCGTGTTCCCCGCACGGGCTGCCCCCTCGCGCTCCGGAAGTGACCCTTGGCCACGGTTGACACCGCACCCGTAGAACCGCACGCACCTCCCACCCAGCCCGGCCCGCCGACATGGCCGAGTTCAGTGGCGATCCCCGCACAGCTGCGCCCCGTGGCGGCCCCGCCGCGACAGCGCTCCGCGACAGCCCCCGAGCAGCAGCCCCAGCCCGCCGCCACCCTCATCGGCTCGGTGCAGCGGGCGATGCGGCTGCTGGAGTCCGTCGCCGCGCACGAACACGGAGCCCCCGCAAAGCAGTTGGCCCGCGAGACCGGCCTCGCGCTTCCCACGGCGTACCACCTGCTGCGCACCCTCGTGCACGAGGGCTATCTCCGCCGGGACAAAGGGCTGTTCTTCCTCGGCGAAGCGGCCGAGAGGCTGAGCAGCAGCGGGGCGCAGGAGAAACGTCGCAGCACGCTCGTGGACGCGCTGGCGGCCTGGCGGGATTCGATCGGTGTGCCGGTCTACTACGCGATGTACCGCGACGGTGAGATCGAGGTCATGTGCGTCTCCGACAGCCCCGGCAGCCCGGCGGTCGAGGAGTGGGCCGACTTCCGTGAGACGGGGCACGCGCATGCGATCGGCCAGTGCCTGCTGGCCCAGTTGGACGAGGACGCCCGGCGCGACCACCTCGACCGCTACCCCGCGCAGTCCCTCACGCCGTACACCGTGCGGGACGGTCACGCCCTGCTGCGGCGCCTGGACCGGATGCGGCGGATGGAGCTGGTGGTGGAGCGTCAGGAGTACGCGCTGGGGACGGTCTGCGCGGCGATTCCGATCACGCTCGGCAGCACGGCCGCCACGATGGCCATTTCTCTCCCCTCGCATCAGGCGGATCGTCTGCCGGCCGCTGCCCGGGAGTTGCAGACCGAGGTAGGCAGGCTCCTGGGGTCGCTCGCGCTCTCTATCAGTATCTGAAAACTTACTCCTTGTGATCTGTTGTGCACGTTCAGCAATATTCCTTCAGTGTCACGGGGATCATTCCCGGCCAGTCGGCGGCAATTGACGGGATAGGCGATGCGCGAGTCCGTACAGGCAGAGGTCATGATGAGCTTCCTCGTCTCCGAGGAGCTCTCCTTCCGTATCCCGGTCGAACTGGGCTACGAGACGTGCGATCCGTACGCCGTACGGCTGACCTTCCATTTGCCGGGGGATGCCCCGGTGACCTGGGCCTTCGGCCGGGAGCTGCTGATCGACGGGGTGGGCCGGGCGTCCGGGGACGGCGATGTGCGGATCGAGCCCGTCGATCCCGAGACGCTGGGCGAAGTGTTGATCAGGCTTCAGGTGGGCGGCGACCAGGCGCTGTTCCGCACCCGCGCGGCCCCGCTCGTGGCGTTCCTCGACCGCACCGACCTGCTGGTTCCGCTCGGTCAGGAGGGTGCGCTCGCGGATTTCGACGCCCACCTCGACGAGGCACTGGACCGCATCCTGGCGGAGGAGCAGAGCGCCGGCTGAAGCGTTGCTACGGCGGCGGGGAGAGTTGGCGTAACGCTTCACCACGGGGCCCGAGGCCCCTGGAGGCATCTGTGGAGCCCTGAAAGGCCTGCGAGGCCGAGAGGTCCGGGTGCGGTCCGGGAAGCCCGGGAGGAGCCCTGGAGTCGCAGGAACGCTTCTGTGTGGCTCCGTGCGGCGGTTCTCGCCGTCCTCAGTGCTTGCGGCGTCGGCCCTTCCCGCCGCGCGCCGGCGCCGGCTTGGCACCGGGCGCTGCCGCGGGCCCGGCACCCGGCGCCGCCGTGGCCGCCGCCGCAACCCCCGCGGGAGCTGTTTCGCGTCCCGGTCGGTCCGCCGAGACCACCAGGGCCGCGAGCGCGGTGGTGACCGGTACCGAGGCGACCAGGCCGATCGAGCCCACAAGCGTGCGTACGATCTCCTCGGCGACCAACTCGCTGTTGGCGACCGACCCCACGCTGCTCTGCGCGATGGAGAAGAGCAGCAGCAACGGCAGGGCGGCGCCCGCGTAGGCGAGGACGAGCGTGTTGACCACGGACGCGATGTGGTCGCGGCCGATCCGGATACCAGCGCGGTACAGCCCGCGCCAGCCCATCGACGGGTTGGCCTCGTGCAGTTCCCAGACCGCCGAGGTCTGCGTGACCGTCACATCGTCGAGCACACCGAGCGAACCGATGATGACGCCGGCGAGCAGCAGGCCGCTCATGTCGATCGACGGATACAGCCCGTGGATCAGGCCCGTGTTGTCGTCCGTGTTGCCGGTCAGCGCGGCCCAGCCGATGAACACCGAACCCAGGACGCCGATCAGGACCAGCGACATCAGCGTGCCGAGCACCGCCACGGACGTACGGGCCGACAGTCCGTGGCACATGTAGAGGGCGATCAGCATGATGGCGCTCGATCCGACCACCGCCACGATCAGCGGGTTCGAGCCGTGCAGGATTGCGGGCAGGATGAAGAAGTTGAGGATCATGAAGCTGATGGCCAGCGCGATCAGTGCCATGACGCCGCGCAGCCGGCCCACCACCACGACGGCCAGCGCGAAGATGCCGGCGAGCAGCGCCATGGGGAACTTACGGTTCACATCGGTGACCGAGTACTGCAGATCCCTGGGCGCGGAGGGCTCGTACGCGACCACGACCTTCTCGCCCTGATGCAACTGCCGTGACTGGTCGGGCTGCACGATCTCCGTGAACGTACGGCCCTTGTCCTTGCCGGTGCTGACCGTGACCGTGGCCTTCTTGCAGGTGCCGCCCGCCTCCTGCTGTGCCGAGGAGCCCTCGGCCGTGGAGGTGTCCCCGGTCGCGCCCCCGCCCGAGGCGTTCACCGAGGCGCAGCTCACGCTGACGACCTTGGTGACCGTCGCCTGCTGCGTCTGCCGGTCGAAGCCGACGCCGGTGCGCTTGTGCGACGGTGCGCCGCCGGGCCACAGCACCACCATGCCGACCACGACCGCGACCGTGAACGGGATCAGGATCGCCGCGATGACCTTCCGGAGGTGACGGGAGACGGGGGCGGCCGGGCCGTGACTGTGCGAGTGACCGTGTCCACCACCCGCGCCGGAACCGTGCCCGCCGTCCCCGCCGGAGCTGTCGTCGTCCCCGGACCCGGAGCCATGGTCGCCATCGGAACCGTGGCCGTGGTCATGGCCATGCGGCGGCCCGGTCGGCGGGTACGGGGGCTGCTGCGTCGTGGTCACCGCCCGATCATCGCAAGAACGCCGGAGGCCCACTGTTCACCGCGCCACATATGACGCTAGCGTGGAGGCACCTTTGCACACGCGGGAGCTCGGAGCACCGGGCTGAGAGGGCGCTGACCTCCGTCTCTGCGATGTTTCACGGGAAACGTCACCTGTATCGAGTGATGTTTCACATGAAACATCGGCTGACGGAAGCCGCTGCGTCGACCGCCGAACCTGTTACCGGGTAATGCCGGCGTAGGGAGTAGGTCTCATGACCAACAAGGACGTACGCACGCCTGCCTTCAGCCAGGACGAACAGCCCATTCCGGGCGAGGAGTTCGCACGGGCCGGGCAGCCGACGGGGGTCGAGGAGTCCTCTGCGGCCGGGAAGTCCGCCGGCTGGCACAAGGGGTATGTCGAGGGCTCGCGCCCCGATCTGCGGGTGCCGGTCCGTCAGGTACACCTCACCAACGGGCAGTCCGTGACGCTGTACGACACCTCAGGCCCGTACACCGATCCGCTCGTCGACACCGACGTCCGCAGGGGACTGGCGCCGCTGCGGGAGAACTGGATCATCGCCCGGGGCGACACCGAGGAGTACGCGGGCCGTCCCGTCCGCCCCGAGGACGACGGAATCAAGCACACGTCACCGCGCGGTGGACTCCGTAACCTCGACGCGGTGTTCCCGGGCCGCCCCCGGCAACCGCGCCGTGGACGTGAGGGTACGGCGGTGACTCAACTCGCCTACGCGCGACGGGGCGAGATCACGCCCGAGATGGAGTTCGTGGCCGTACGGGAGAAGGTCTCGCCCGAGGTGGTCCGGGAGGAGATCGCGGCGGGGCGTGCGGTGCTGCCGGCCAACGTCAACCACCCGGAGATCGAGCCGATGATCATCGGCAAGCGGTTCCTGGTGAAGGTCAACGCCAACATCGGCAATTCCGCGGTCACTTCCTCCATCGAGGAGGAGGTCGAGAAGATGACCTGGGCGACCCGCTGGGGCGCCGACACGGTCATGGACCTGTCCACCGGCCGCAACATCCACACCACCCGCGAGTGGGTGCTGCGCAACTCCCCCGTCCCCATCGGCACCGTGCCGCTCTACCAGGCGCTCGAAAAGGTCGACGGCCGTGCCGAGGAGCTGACCTGGGAGATCTACAAGGACACGGTCGTCGAACAGGCCGAACAGGGCGTGGACTACATGACCGTCCACGCGGGCGTGCGGCTGCCGTTCGTACCGCTGACGGCGAACCGCAAGACCGGCATCGTCTCGCGCGGCGGCTCGATCATGGCGGCCTGGTGCCTGGCGCACCACAAGGAATCGTTCCTCTACGAGAACTTCGAGGAGCTCTGCGAGATCCTCGCCGCCTACGACGTCACCTACTCGCTGGGCGACGGTCTGCGCCCCGGATCGATCGCGGACGCCAACGACGAGGCGCAGTTCGCCGAGTTGAGGACTCTCGGGGAACTCAACACGATCGCGAAGCGTTTCAACGTACAGACCATGATCGAGGGCCCGGGACATGTCCCGATGCACAAGATCAAGGAGAACATCGACCTTCAGCAGGAGATCTGTGATGAAGCTCCGTTCTATACGCTCGGCCCGCTGACGACGGACGTCGCGCCTGCGTACGACCACATCACTTCCGGCATCGGTGCCGCGATGATCGCCTGGTGGGGCACGGCCATGCTCTGCTATGTCACGCCCAAGGAGCACTTGGGCCTGCCCAACCGTGACGACGTCAAGACCGGCGTCATCACCTACAAGATCGCCGCCCACGCAGCCGACCTCGCCAAGGGGCACCCAGGTGCACAGGAGTGGGACGACGCGCTGTCCGACGCCCGCTTCGAGTTCCGCTGGGAGGACCAGTTCAACCTGGCCCTCGATCCGGTCACGGCTCGGGAGTTCCACGACGAGACACTGCCGGCGGAGCCGGCCAAAACGGCGCACTTCTGCTCGATGTGCGGGCCGAAGTTCTGCTCGATGAAGATCTCCCAGGACATCCGCCGCGAACACGGCGGTACCAAGGCGGAGGTCGAGGAGGGCATGGCGCGGAAGTCGAAGGAGTTCGCGGCGGCGGGCAACCGGGTGTACCTGCCGATCGCCGACTGACGACGACCGGCTGGGTCGGACACGGCCTAGCTCTTCGGTGAGCCCTTGGCAGGCTTGTCGCACAGGGTGTGGTCGACCAGCGTGCCTGTCGCGCGGTTGAGGGCGGCGAGGTCCGGCGGCGCGGTGGTGGTCGTGATGGAGACGGTCACCGCGCGCCTGCCGTCGGCGCTCACCGCGGGACGGGTGTTGACGCCCGCACCGTCGCCCTCGTGGGTGTAGTAGAAACCGCCGCAGGAGAGCGGGATCTTTCGCAGGCCGAGGCCGTAGGTGCCCTCGGGCATCTCGGCCACGTCCTCCGGGTCGTCGGTCCGTTCCACGGTCTGCCGCATCTCGCGCCACTGCGCGGCGGGGAGCAGCCTGCCGCCGGCCAGGGCCCGGAAGAAGGTGTTCAGGTCGGCGGTGGTGCTCACCACACCGGAGTCCGCGGTGTGCTGGAAGCTGTGGTCGGTGACGTCGAGACGCTTGCCTTCGGCGGTCGTCAGATACGCGTTCACGTGCGGGTCGGGCAGGAACGGGTCGAGCCCGGGGACGGAGGTGTTGCGCAGTCCGAGCTTCGCGATGATCCGGTGAGCGACCAGGTCCTGCCAGCTCGCGCAACCGGCCTTCTCGGCGATCATCCCGGCCAGCAGGTAGTTGGTGTTGGAGTACGCCCACCGGGTGGCCCCGCCCGGCTGCGGCACGAAGAGCGGGCGGTGCTTCATCGCGACGGCGACCAGGTCGGCCGCCGGGGTGGTGTCGTAGCGGTTCTCGTCGAAGTGGTTGATCAGGCGGTCCTGGATCTCCGGGTCGTCGATGTAGTCGTAGAGGCCGCTGGTCTGGCGGAGCAGGTCGCGGACGGTGATGCGGGTGCCGTCGTTGCCGTTGCCCGTGACGACTCCCGGCAGCCAGTGCTCGACGGTGTCGTCGAGCGACAGCCGCTTCTCCGCCACGAGTTGGAGGACGACGGTCGCCACGAACGTCTTCGTCGTGCTCGCCACACGGAAGTGCGCGTTCCAGGGGATCGGGGCCGTGGAGTCGGCCGTGCGGGTGCCGATGCGGGCCATGAGCGGTGCGCCGTTCGGTACGTCGACCCTGGCCAGCCCGTTCACATCGCCGCCTCCGGCCTTCCGTACGGCTGCCAGGTCGCGCTGGAGCATGGCCTGGCCGTACACGTGGGAGGGGTGGTCCGGCGCCGGGTGTCCGGTGGTGGCGGTCGCGGCCATGGGTGAGCCCAGTGCGAGCAACGCCGCTGCCAGCAGGGCGGCGCCGGTCTTCCTCGATGACGGCATCTGCATGTCCGAATCCCCCGTTGCTCCTGGTCCTGATCGGTGACGATCACCAGCCAACCGGATCGAGGTGCGGGGGAGGATGGGGCTGTCCACCGAGTGCGGGGTGGACATAACCCCCCTGCGAACCTCGGGTTCGTCCCCGTCGGGCCCCGGTGGGGAACGAGCGGGCCGAGCCGGTCACGGCACGAGGACGAGCTTGCCCGTGGTGCGCTTGGCCTCGATGGCGCGGTGGGCCTCGGCGGCTTCGGCCAGCGGATAGGTGCGCTCGACGGAGACCCGGAGCCGACCTGCCTCGACGCGTTCGGTGACCTGCTTCAGCAGGGCTCCGGAGGGCTCGGCCGTGACCCACGTGTAGCGCAGGCCCCGGGCGGCGGCCTGCTGTTCGTCCGTCCCCGGGTCGATCGACGCGCCGACGAGCAGACCGTCCGGCCGGAGCACGTCGAGGGACTGCGGGCCATAGGAACCGCCGACCAGGTCCAGGACCGCGTCCACCGGGGCGACGGCGGTCCGGAAGTCGGTGGTGGTGTAGTCGATCAGCTCGTCGGCGCCCAGCTCGCGCAGGAAGCCGTGGTGGGCGGTGCGGGCGGTGCCGATGACGTACGCCCCGAGTTCCTTGGCGAGTTGGACGGCGACGTGCCCGACGCCACCCGCCGCCGCGTGGATCAGCACCCGGTCGCCGGGCCCGACCCGCGCCAGCACGGCCAGGGCCTGCCAGGCGGTGACCGCGACCAGGGGTACGGCCCCCGCGTGCGCGAGATCGAGGTTCTTGGGCGCGGGCGCCAGCGCGTCGGCCGGTACGGCGGTGAACTCGGCGTACGCGCCCCGCGGGGTGACGGACAGCATGCCGTACACCTCGTCGCCCGGCGCGAACCGTGTCACGCCCTCGCCGACCCGCTCGACGACACCGGCCACGTCGTTGCCCGGTGTCCACGGCAGGGGGACCAGCTCCGGCACCCGGCCGGACCGCAGCACCGCGTCGCCCGGGTTGACGCCGGCGCCGGCGACCCGCAGGAGCACCTCGCCGGGGCCGGGCCCGGGGACGTCGGTCTCGACGTAGGTGAGCGTCTCGGGGCCGCCGAACACGGATTGGACGATGGCGTGCATACGGGCGGACATCCGGACTCCTCGTCAACAGGGCGTGGTGCGTGGCGCGTTCCATGCTCGGCCGGGCGACGACCCTGCGGAAGAGGGCACTTCTCTGATACCGAGGTTCCTCATGGATACCGGCTTCGACCTGAGGAAATACGGCGGCGTGGACATCTTCCTGCGCGACTGCCCCACCCGTGCCGTACTGGAGCTGATCGCGGGCAAGTGGACCATGCTGGTGCTGGTGGCCCTGGAGGACGGCCGGACCATGCGGTTCGCCGAACTGCGGCGACGGCTGGACGGCGTCACGCCGAAGGTGCTGACGCAGACCCTGCGAGCGCTGGAGCGCGAGGGGCTGCTGATCCGCACGGTGTACCCGACCGTGCCACCGCGCGTGGAGTACCGGCTGACCGAACTGGGCCAGGAAGTCGGCGGGTTGGTGCAGAGCATCACCGTCTGGGCGCAGACGAACGTCACCGCCATGCGCGCGGCGCGGGAGGAGTTCGACGGGCGCGACGAGCAGCGAGGTCCGTGACCGGGTCTTCGGCTTGCGCTCCCCTGGGTGGGGGCGCAAGCCGAGGGGCTACTCCGGCTGGTGTTCGGGCCCCCCGAAGTCCGGGCTGGAGAAGTCCGGGCTGCTGAAGCTCGGGCGGTGCCCCGGCTCCGGGCCGTCGTCGGGGCTCGAGAAGCCCGGGCGGTCGTAGCCGAGGTGCGGCATGCGACTCGGTGCCGAGGGTGTCGTACGGCGTAGGGCCGCCGTGCCCGGGGCCGCGAGCGCCTCCTGGAGGAACGGCAGGATGCCGCGTTCCAGAAGGGCGTCGTGCCAGGCTTCCCTGGCCCGGGCCACCTCACCGCCCGACTCGCCGTAGGGGTCGGCGTCGAACGTCGGCCGGTTACGCAGGGCCGTGAGGAGCAGGCCGACGGCGGCGACGAGGATCGCCGCGGCGGTCATGGCGCCGAACACCCAGCCGGCGGTGAGCATGGTCTGCGCGAACGCGGGCTCGGGGGTGAGCATCTTGAGGATGTAGCCCACGAGCAGGAATATCGCCGCGGCCGTGCCGGCGAGGACGGGGGTGAGGACGGCGGCGACGGCGACGGCACCCGCACCCTCGGCAGCCTCCCCCAGGGTGGTGGCGAGCCCCATCGCGCCCACGCCGCCCGGCTCCGCGGAGCCGGTCTCGTGGACGGACGACGGGGTGGACGACGCCGGCTGGCGCAGTTCCTCGCGGACCTTCACGTAGTGCTGGTACTCGGTCGCCGCGGCCGCCGTGATGAGTGCGGTGGCGTTCAGCGCCATGGTGCGCAGCTGTTCGGGGTTGAGCCGCTTACCTACAGCGGCCAGTTCCGGGCGGGTAGGGGCGGAGCGCAGCGCCTCGTCGAGGATCCGCTCGTACTCCTGGCGGTCCTCGCTGTGCAGGTGCTGCGGAACGCTGTTCATGTGCATCCCCCGATGCTCCGTAGGGCTTGGGGCTCGCATGCCAACGAGCCGTCGGGCAGAAACGGAGGGGAGCCTGCTACGGATAAGCCGATGGTAGAGCGGCGACGGCACACGGTGACAGGGGGTTTCCAGAAATTGGCCCCTGGCCAGCGTTGTCGTCCGCCGGTCCTCCGAGGGGGACGTCTGCCCGCTAAACGCTCAGATATCCAACGGCAGTTGCTGGACCAGCAGTTTTCCGGCCATGGTCACTCCGCCGTCCATCGCGATGGCGAGTCCCTCGGCGTAGACGTGCGGTCCCTCGACCACGGGACTGGCGGTGTCCTCGCCGTCCTCGGAGCCGACGTCGCCCAGGAGGTACGGAATCGGGCTGTGGCCGTGCACGATCCGGGTCCCGCCGTACATGTCGAGCAATGAGCGGACATGTTCGGCACCACCCTCGTCGCGGAAGGAGAAGCGCTTGGTGAACTTGCGGAACACGTCCCACACCTCGTCCGCGTCGTTGCGGGTGAGGGTCTCGCGGACGTTGTCGTTGACCGCCTCGATCGAGTCGCCGTAGTCGAGGTAGGCGGTGGTGTCGGAGTGGACGAGGAGGTGCCCGTCGACCTCCTCCATGGCGTCCAGGCGGGCCATCCACTGCAGGTGGACGTCCTGGAGGCGGTCCATGTCGGTCTTCTGGCCGCCGTTGAGCAACCAGGCCGCCTGGAAGGTGGCGGTGCCCGCGCCGGAGTTGACGGGGGTGTCGCCGAACCGCTTGGCGCCGAGCAGCAGCAGCTCGTGGTTGCCCATGAGGGCCTTGCAGTAGCCGCCGGCCGCGGCGGCCTCGGCGGACAGCCGCATCACCAGATCGATGACGCCGATGCCGTCCGGGCCGCGGTCGGTGAAGTCGCCGAGGAACCACAGCCGCGCGGTGCCCGCGCACCAGCTGCCGGCCGCGTCGATCAGGCCCTTCTCCCGCAATGCGGCCACCAGTTCGTCGAGGTAGCCGTGCACATCCCCTACGACGAACAGCGGACCGGGGCCCTCCGTCTGCCGCGGGATCCCCACCGACGCCGGGTCTACCGCGACCTGAACCGTGTCACCCCGATTGATGACCGGCAGATCGCGCTGAGTCGGCGTGTACCCGTCGGGAGAGGCCTCGTCAAAGGCCTCCTCGTCGGGTCGTACGGCGCCGCCGGGCTGCGCGCTGTCGGCGTACGGACCGGTCTCGTGGACGTATGCCGGCACCCGGAAGTCGCGCAACGTCGCCGTGCGCTCCACCTCGGGTCCCTGACCGGCCCCCTGAGTCATCGACCCCTCCACCATCACGCCGCGTCTGCACCGCGTCGGACTGCCTGGTCGCAGCGGCCCGCGGTGTCGTGGGCCCATCATAGGAATGCGGATCGCGCCGTGTGATGACCCAGGGGTGGTGAATCAGAGCAGGACTCTGGCTCACCGTGGCTTTCGCCCCGATTGGGCAGGGCTTCGACCACTCGACCAGCACCCGAGGGACGATCGGTTCCCGCCGGAAGGGCGGCTGGATTTCGCCGGTGTGATGTGCCGTACTCCACCTCCGACTTCGGTACGGCCGCCGGCCGCCGGCCGTCAGCCGGTCGGTAGTCGACTCCGGTGCCGGGTGGCTGCCTGGGGACACAGGGTCGGGCGGTACGGCCCGGACGGCGCCGGCGGGAGTCCCGGCACCGTCCGGCCCGTACTGGAGCCCGAGGGAAGCGCCCGGGCACCGCCCGCCCGCCACTCCGCCCCGAGAGAGGCCCGGCACCGCACCAAGCGCCTCGCGGAGCCCGTCACGGCGTCCTCCCCCAACCGCCCCACCCCTCACCGTGCGGGCCGCGAGCAAGGGCCCAGCTACGACCCCGCCCGCCACTGCACAGACCCCGAGCAGTCCTCGGCACGGGGCAAGCGGACCCACCGGACGGTGAAGCCACCGACTCGACGGGACAGCCCCACCGCCCGACCCCCCTACTTCCCCTCCGGCGACCGGGGCGGACTGACCGTCGTCCGTGGTGGGCGTCGCTGGGACGACGTACGGATGATCAGTTCGGTCGGTATCACCTGCTCGACCGGCAGATCCGAATTGACCCCTTCGATGGCGTCGATGAGGAGCTGCACCACAGCCGTGCCGATGCGGCGCGGCTTCAGGGAGAGCGTGGTGATCGGCGGCTCGGTGTTGGCGTACACCGTGGACTCGCTGCAGCACACCAGCAGCAGATCCTCCGGCACCCGCATCCCGTAGCGGCGCGCGGCGGCCAGCAGATCCGTGCCGTTGGGGTCGAACAGGCCGTAGACCGCGTCGGGCCGGTCGGGCCGGGCGAGCAATCGGTCGGCGGCGACGGCACCCGCGCACGGATCGTGCGCCGGATAGGACTCGTACACCGGATCCTGGCCCACCCGCTCGCACCAACGCAGGTATGCGGTGGTCGAGAGGTGTGTGTACGTGTCCGTGCTCGTGCCCGTGAGCAGGCCGATCCGGCGGGCGCCGGCGGCGGCCAGGTGGTCGAGGATGCCGAGGACGGCGGCCTCGTGGTCGTTGTCGACCCAGGCGGTCACCGGGAGCGAGCCGGCCGGGCGGCCGTCGGAGACGACCGGTAAACCCTGCCGGACGAGCTCGCTGACCACCGGGTCCTGGTCGGACGGGTCGATGACGACCGTGCCGTCCAGGGCGACGTTCGACCACACGTCGTGGCGCGAGGTCGCCGGAAGGATCACGAGGGCGTAGCCGCGGGCGAGCGCGGCCGAGGTGGCGGCGCGCGCCATCTCGGCGAAGTACGCGAATTCGGTGAAGGTGAAAGGTTCATCCCCGTACGTCGTGACGGTCAGGCCGATGAGGCCCGATTTCCCGGTACGGAGCGTGCGAGCCGCCGCGGAGGGCCGATAGCCCAGCCGGTCGGCCACTTCGCGGACATGGCGTCGGGTGGCGTCCGGGAGCCGGCCCTTGCCGTTGAGGGCGTCGGAGACGGTCGTGATGGAGACTCCGGCCGCGGCGGCCACGTCTCTGATTCCCGCCCGGCCCGGCCGGCTTCCTCGACGAGAGGTTTCCGCGCGGCTCACCTGGTGCTTCCCTGCTGCTGTCATGGCGAGCCGATAGTAGGGCTCATGCGGTGGGGTAGTGCGGACGCATATGCACGCGTTGACAGGCACGTTTCTGCAAGGTCAGAAGGGGTCAACTGCCTTAGAAACAAAGTCAGTTAAACGCTTCGATGGCATTACGTGACTTGTCGGCGCGCATGGGCCTGCCAAGTCCCCGATGTTTCGAAGAGGTCTCAACTCACCTGCACGAGGGATGCGCGCCACGGCGTGAGCTACCGGCGCATAGATATATGTACAGCGCGCCCCCGGTTCGTGCGTCTTCGTACGGTGTTGCCCCTGATGCGGATGTGACCTGTGAGGCGGTCCTGGCCGACGTCCGGAGGCCGCTCACCCGGACGCGATCTGTACGCGGCGGCGTCGAATCCTCATAAGGTGAGCAGTATTGAAATCCGGTGGTGGTCACAAGGAGGACTGCGGTGAGCGAGACGAGCCCCAAGCTGCGCGCCGAGCTGGAGGGTATCCCCACCTACAAGCCGGGCAAGCCCGCCGCGGCGGACGGTCCGGTGGCCTACAAGCTGTCCTCCAACGAGAACCCGTACCCGCCGCTGCCCGGTGTCATGGAGAGCGTGACGGCGGCCGCCGCCTCCTTCAACCGCTACCCGGACATGGCCTGCACCGGTCTGATGAACGAACTGGCGGAACGGTTCGGCGTCCCCGTCTCCCACCTGGCCACCGGCACCGGCTCGGTCGGCGTCGCCCAGCAGCTGATCCAGGCGACCGCAGGACCCGGCGACGAGGTCATGTACGCCTGGCGCTCCTTCGAGGCGTACCCGATCATCACGCGGATCAGCGGTGCCACGGCCGTGCAGGTGCCGCTGACCCCTGGCGATGTGCACGACCTCGACGCGATGGCCGACGCCATCACCGACCAGACCCGGCTGATCTTCGTCTGCAACCCCAACAACCCGACGGGCACGGTCGTACGGCGGGCCGAGCTGGAGCGCTTCCTGGACCGGGTGCCCGGCGATGTGCTGGTCGTACTGGACGAGGCGTACCGCGAGTTCATCCGGGACATGGAGGTGCCGGACGGCGTCCAGCTCTACCGCGACCGGCCGAACGTCTGCGTCCTGCGGACCTTCTCCAAGGCGTACGGCCTCGCCGGGCTGCGGGTCGGCTTCGCGATCGCGCACGAGCCGGTGGCCGCGGCGCTGCGCAAGACGGCGGTGCCGTTCGGGGTGAGTCAGCTCGCGCAGGACGCGGCGGTCGCCTCGCTGCGCGCGGAGGACGAACTGCTGGGCCGGGTCGGCTCGTTGGTGGCCGAGCGCACCCGCGTGGTCGACACGCTGCGCGCTCAGGGCTGGACGGTTCCCGAGACCCAGGCGAACTTCGTGTGGCTGCGGCTGGGGGAGCGTACGGTCGATTTCGCCGAGGTGTGCGACCGGGCGGGCGTGGTGGTGCGGCCGTTCGCGGGCGAGGGTGTGCGGATCACGGTCGGGGAGACCGAGGCCAACGACATCTTCCTGCGGGTGGCGGCCGAGTTCCGCAAGGAGCTCTAGCGGTCGCCGGCGGGATCGTTCGTAACGAGTGACGTCAGGGGGGTTGCCTTATGGGGACCCCCCTCCGTAATGGGACCCCCCTTCGTCGGTCGAAAATCGGTACGCCATAATAGCTTGTGAATGTGAACGCGTTCACAAGCGTGTCCCAGTTCGTCCCGTGATGTGTGTGACAAAAGGGGCAAGCTGCCGCTGTACCACGGCGACATAAGGAGACCGACGACGTGGAAATGGCTCTGGCGCCAGAGACACTGGCGCGATGGCAGTTCGGCATCACCACCGTCTACCACTTCCTGTTCGTCCCCCTGACGATCTCGCTCGCCGCTCTCACGGCCGGGCTGCAGACCGCGTGGGTGCGCACGGAGAAGGAGAAGTACCTCAGGGCCACCAAGTTCTGGGGCAAGCTCTTCCTGATCAACATCGCCATGGGCGTCGTCACGGGCATCGTGCAGGAGTTCCAGTTCGGCATGAACTGGTCCGCCTATTCGCGGTTCGTCGGCGACATCTTCGGTGCCCCGCTCGCCTTCGAGGCGTTGATCGCGTTCTTCTTCGAGTCCACCTTCATCGGCCTGTGGATCTTCGGCTGGGACAAGCTGCCCAAGCGGATCCACCTGGCCTGCATCTGGATGGTCTCGATCGGCACGATCCTCTCGGCGTACTTCATCCTCGCGGCCAACTCGTGGATGCAGCACCCTGTCGGCTACAAGATCAACAAAGCCAAGGGCCGTGCCGAACTCACCGACTTCTGGCACGTGCTGACCCAGAACACCGCGCTCGCGCAGGCCTTCCACACGCTCTCCGCGTCCTTCCTGACCGGCGGCGCCTTCATGGTCGGCATCGCCGCGTTCCACCTGTTCCGCAAGAAGCACATCTCCGTGATGAAGAGCTCGCTGCGGCTCGGCCTGATCACCGTTACCATCGCCGGTCTGCTCACCGCCGTCAGCGGCGACACCCTCGGCAAGGTCATGTTCAAGCAGCAGCCGATGAAGATGGCTGCCGCCGAGGCCCTGTGGGACGGCCAGGACTCCGCGCCGTTCTCGATCTTCGCCTACGGCGACGTCAGCAAGGGCCACAACACCGTCGAGCTCTCGATCCCCGGGATACTGTCGTTCCTCGCCGACGACGACTTCAGTTCGTACGTCCCCGGCATCAACGACACCAACAAGGCCGAGCAGGCCAAGTACGGTCCCGGCGACTACCGGCCCATCATCCCCGTCACCTTCTGGGCGTTCCGCTGGATGATCGGCTTCGGCATGGCGTCCTTCGCCGTCGGCCTGGCCGGACTCTGGCTGACCCGCAAGAAGTTCATGCTGCCCCAGCATCTGCGGGTCGGCGACGACGAGGTCCCGAACGTGGTCCTCTTCAAGAAGAAGGCCCTCGGCCCGAAGCTCACCAGGCTCTACTGGCTGGTGTCCATCTGGACCCTCGGCTTCCCCCTCATCGCCAACTCCTGGGGCTGGATCTTCACGGAGATGGGCCGCCAGCCCTGGGTCGTCTACGGCCTCTTCCAGACCCGTGACGCGGTCTCCCCCAGCGTCTCCCAGGGTGAGGTCCTCACCTCGATGATCGTCTTCACCTCGCTCTACGCGATCCTCGCCGTCATCGAGGTCAAGCTGCTCGTGAAGTACGTCAAGGCCGGCCCGCCCGAACTCACCGAGGCCGACCTCAACCCGCCCACGAAGATCGGCGGCGACTCCCAGGACGCCGACAAGCCGATGGCCTTCTCGTACTAGGCCGAGGGAGCTGCAACAGTCATGGAACTGCACGACGTCTGGTTCGTCCTCATCGCCGTCCTGTGGACCGGTTACTTCTTCCTGGAGGGCTTCGACTTCGGGGTCGGCATCCTCACCAAGCTGCTCGCCCGGAACCGCAGCGAGAAGCGGGTGCTGATCAACACGATCGGACCGGTCTGGGACGGCAACGAGGTCTGGCTCCTCACCGCCGGCGGCGCGACCTTCGCCGCCTTCCCCGAGTGGTACGCCACCCTCTTCTCCGGCTTCTACCTCGCCCTGCTGATCATCCTGGTCTGCCTGATCGTCCGGGGCGTCGCCTTCGAGTACCGGGCGAAGCGGCCCGAGGAGAACTGGCAGCGCAACTGGGAGACGGCGATCTTCTGGACCTCACTGCTCCCCGCATTCCTGTGGGGCGTGGCCTTCGGCAACATCGTGCGGGGCGTGAAGATCGACAAGAACTTCGAGTACGTCGGCAACTTCTGGGACCTGCTCAACCCGTACGCGATCCTCGGCGGCCTGGTCACGCTGACCCTCTTCACGTTCCATGGCGCGGTGTTCACGGCACTCAAGACCGTCGGGGACATCCGGGTGCGGGCACGGAAGCTGGCGCTTCAAGTCGGGCTCGTCACCGCCCTGTTGGCGCTGGTCTTCCTGATCTGGACGCAGGTCGACAGCGGTGACGGCAAGAGTCTGGTCGCGTTGGTCGTGGCCGTCGTCGCCCTGGTCGCGGCGCTGGGGGCGATCCAAGTCGGGCGCGAGGGCTGGTCGTTCGCGTTCTCCGGCGTCACCATCGTGGCCGCCGTCGCGATGCTCTTCCTGTCGCTCTTCCCGAACGTCATGCCGTCCTCGCTCAACGCGGACTGGAGCCTCACGGTCACCAATGCCTCGTCGAGCCCGTACACGCTGCGGATCATGACCTGGTGCGCGGGCATCGCCACCCCGATCGTCCTGCTCTATCAGGGCTGGACGTACTGGGTGTTCCGCAAGCGGATCGGTACGCAGCACATTGCCGAAGCGGCGCACTGAGGCCGACCACTGAGTCCGGTTTGGGGCATGTTTCACGTGAAACATGCCCCCTTGGGGCCGGCCGAGAAGTCGGGACCTACTGAGGAGTCGGGACCTCCCGATGAAGAGGGTGTGTTTCACGTGAAACCAATCGACCCACGTCTGCTCCGATACGCACGCGCCACCCGCCTCTTCCTGATGGCGGTCGTGGGCCTGGGTGCCGTCGGCGCGCTGCTTGTCATCGCCCAGGCGATGCTCATCGCCGAGGTCGTGGTCGGTGCCTTCCAGCACGGGAAGTCCGTGAGTGAACTCGGCACTCCCCTGCTGCTGTTGGTGGCCGTCGCGAGTGGCCGTGCCCTGGTCTCCTGGCTCACCGAACTCGCCGCCCACCGCGCCAGCGCCTCCGTGAAGTCGGAGCTACGGCGACGGCTGCTGGAGCGTTCCGTGGAGCTGGGCCCCGGCTGGCTGAGCGGGCAGCGGACCGGGTCGCTGGTCGCCCTAGCCACCCGGGGCGTCGACGCCCTCGACGACTACTTCTCGCGCTATCTCCCGCAGTTGGGGCTCGCGGTGGTCGTCCCGGTGGCGGTGCTGGCGCGGATCGTCACCGAGGACTGGATCTCGGCGGCGATCATCGTTGGCACCCTGCCACTCATCCCGCTCTTCATGGTGATGATCGGCTGGGCCACGCAGTCCCGGATGGACCGGCAGTGGCAGTTGCTGTCCCGGCTCTCCGGGCACTTCCTGGACGTGGTCGCGGGGCTGCCGACCCTGAAGGTGTTCGGGCGGGCCAAGGCGCAGGCCGAGTCGATCCGGCGCATCACCGGTGAGTACCGGCAGGCGACCATGCGGACCCTGCGGATCGCCTTCGTCTCCTCCTTCGCCCTGGAACTGCTGGCCACGCTCTCCGTGGCCCTGGTCGCCGTGACGATCGGCATGCGGCTCGTCCACGGCGACATGGATCTCTACATCGGCCTCGTGGTCCTCGTCCTGGCGCCCGAGGCGTATCTGCCGCTGCGTCAGGTGGGCGCCCAGTACCACGCGGCGGCGGAGGGCCTCGCGGCTGCCGAGGAGATCTTCTCGGTACTGGAGACACCGGTACCGACTTCAGGGACCACCGAAGTGCCCTCCGACGCTCTCGCCTTCGAAGGTGTGACGGTCCGGTATCCCGGGCGTTCCGTGGACGCAGTGTCGGACGTGTCCTTCGCAGTGGAACCCGGCGAGACGGTCGCCCTCGTCGGCCCGAGCGGCTCGGGCAAGTCCACTTTGCTGAACGCCCTGTTGGGGTTCGTGCGGCCCGCCGAGGGCCGGGTGCGGGTCGGGGGAGTCGATCTCGCCGACGCCGACCTGGAGCGGTGGCGCTCGCGGATCGCCTGGGTGCCGCAACGGCCGCAGCTGTACGCCGGGACGATCGCCGAGAACGTACGGCTCGCCCGGCCCGACGCCGACGACACCGCCGTACGGCGGGCGTTGGCCGAAGCCGGCGCCCTGGAGTTCGTGGACGCGCTGTCCGAGGGCATCGGGAGTGTGCTCGGCGAGGACGGGGCCGGACTGTCCGCCGGGCAGCGGCAGCGGCTCGCCCTCGCGCGGGCCTTCCTCGCCGACCGGCCGGTCCTGCTCCTCGACGAGCCGACGGCCGCGCTGGACGGGGCGACCGAGGCCGAAGTGGTCGAGGCGGTACGGCGGTTGGCGGTCGGGCGGACGGTACTGCTCGTGGTGCACCGGCCGGCCCTGCTGGCGGTGGCGGACCGGGTGGTGCGGTTGACCGAGGGCGAGACCGCGGTTCGCGCGGAGGCCGGGCCGACGCTCGCCGGTACGAGCCCGGAGGCGACGGTGAGCTCCGTGGCCGTCGACGAGCCCGAGACACGGCTCGCGGCACACACGGGCGGTGTCCTCGCCCGGGTCCGTGCCATGTCCGGTGCCCGGCGTGGCCGCCTCGCCCTGGCGCTGCTGCTCGGAGGTCTCGCGCTGGGCAGTGCCGTTGGGCTCATGGCCACCTCGGGGTGGCTGATCTCGCGGGCCTCGCAGCAGCCGCCCGTGCTGTATCTGATGGTGGCGGTGACCGCGACCCGGGCCTTCGGGATCGGGCGGGCCGTGTTCCGGTACGCGGAGCGGCTCGTGTCGCACGACGCGGTGCTGCGGATGCTGGCCGACACCCGGGTCGCCGTCTACCGGCGCCTCGAACGGCTGGCGCCCGCCGGGCTGCGGGACACCCGCCGGGGCGATCTGCTGTCCCGGCTCGTCACCGACGTGGACGCGCTGCAGGACTACTGGCTGCGCTGGCTGCTGCCCGCCGGGGTCGCGGCCACCGTCTCGGCGGCGACGGTCGGGTTCACGGCCTGGCTGCTGCCCGAGGCCGGTGCCGTGCTCGCGGTGGGTCTCCTCGCGGCCGGTGTCGGCGTCCCCCTGGTCACCGGTGCCGTGGCCCGTCGTGCCGAACGGCGGCTGGCCCCGGCCCGTGGGGTGCTCGCCACCCGCGTGACCGAACTGCTCACCGGCACCGCCGAGTTGACGGTCGCCGGCGCACTGCCCGCCCGTACCGCCGAGGCTCGCCGCGCAGACGGCGTACTCACCCGGATCGCCTCCCGCGCCGCCACCGCCACCGCGCTGGGCGACGGCCTTACCGCGCTGATCTCCGGCCTGACCGTCGCCGCCACCGCACTGGTGGCCGCCCAGGCCGTCGCTGCCGGACGGCTCAGCGGTGTTCTGACGGCCGTCGTCGTCCTCACCCCGCTCGCCGTCTTCGAAGCCGTCCTCGGACTGCCCCTCGCCGTGCAGTACCGGCAGCGGGTCCGCAAGAGCGCGGAGCGCGTGTACGAGGTGCTGGACGCCCCCGAGCCCGTACGGGAACCGGAGCGGCCCCGCCAGGCGCCCGCGACGCCGTTCCCGCTCGTAGTGCAGGGACTGGCCGCCCGGCACACCGGGCAGGACCGGGACGCGCTCGCCGGGCTCGACCTGACGCTGGAGAAGGGGCGACGGGTCGCCGTGGTCGGGCCCTCCGGGTCCGGCAAGACGACGCTGGCGCAGGTGATGCTGCGGTTCCTCGACGCGGACGCCGGTTCGTACACGCTGGCCGGCGTGGACGCGTACGCCCTGGACGGCGACGACGTACGACGGCTCGTCGGGCTGTGTGCCCAGGACGCGCACCTCTTCGACAGCTCGGTGCGGGAGAACCTGCTGCTCGCGAAGAAGGAAGCGACCGAGGACGAACTGCGGGCCGCGCTGGAGCGGGCCCGGCTGCTCGACTGGGCCGACGGGCTGCCCGACGGACTGGACACGCTCGTCGGTGAGCACGGGGCGCGGCTGTCCGGCGGACAGCGGCAGCGGCTGGCCCTCGCCCGCGCGCTGCTCGCGGACTTCCCGGTCCTCGTGCTCGACGAGCCCGCCGAGCACCTGGACCTGGCGACCGCCGACGCGCTCACCGCCGATCTGCTGGCCGCCACGGAGGGCCGTACGACCCTGCTCATCACGCACCGGCTGGCGGGACTTGAGGACGTGGACGAGTTGATCGTGCTGGACGAGGGACGGGTCGTGCAGCGGGGGCCGTACGCCGGACTGGCCTCGGTGGAGGGGCCGTTGCGGGGGATGGCGGAGCGGGAGGCGGAGTCGGAGCTGTTGGTGGCGGCCGGGTAGGGAGGCTCGCGATCGAGGCGCTCGACTTTCCGTGACAAAGGGGACTAATTAGGCTCGGGGCATGTCAGCCGCTCCGAGTGCCGGTCCCCCGTCGCCTTCCTCAGGGCTGTCCGCCGAACTGGCCGCACGTGTGCCGCAGTTGCTGGCGGCGATGCGGTCCGTGGGCAGCGGGCTCGAACTGCACTCCACGCTGGAGCGGATCTGCGAGGCAGCGGCCACGCTGACGGACGCCCGTTACGCGGGGCTCGGTGTCGTGGACGAGGACGGCGACGCCCTCGCGGACTTCGTCTTTCACGGGGTCGACGCGGGAACCGCGCGGCGCATCGGGCGGTTTCCCGACGGGCACAAGGGGCTGCTCGGCGCGCTCATCCGGGAGCCGGAGCCGGTCCGGCTCGTGGATGTGACCCAGGATCCGCGCTTTTGGGGCTTCCCCGCGCACCATCCTCGGA
Organism: Streptomyces sp. NBC_01622; assembly: GCF_045209635.1. Classification (NCBI taxonomy): domain Bacteria; kingdom Bacillati; phylum Actinomycetota; class Actinomycetes; order Kitasatosporales; family Streptomycetaceae; genus Streptomyces; species Streptomyces sp. NBC_01622. The sequence continues at coordinate 5,716,659 of NZ_CP109293.1, read as the reverse complement.
TGCGGGGCTTCCTCGGTGTTCCGATCCGCGTCCAGGGGGAGGTCTTCGGGAATCTCTATCTGGGCGAGAAACGCGGTGGAGACCCGTTCAACGACGACGACGTCAACATGGTCCGGGTCCTGGCCACCGAGGCCGGCATCGCGATCGGCAACGCCTGGCTGTACGAGGCCGCCCAGCAGCGCGAGCGGTGGATCGACGGGTCGGTGGCCGTCACGACCGCCCTGCTGTCCGGCGGGGACGCCGAGGACGCGCTCCAGGTCGTCGCGGAGCGGGCCCGTCGGCTGTCCGGATCGGCGGCCGGGATCGTGCTGCTGCCCGCCGACGAGGGCGGCATGGAGATCGTCGCCGTGGCCTCGGAACGGCCGTCGAAGGCGCTCGGCGCGGTCGTGCCCCCGGAGAGCGAGATCGTGGCCCAACTGCTCGACGGACAGCCGGTGTTCGTAGGGGACGCGGCCACCGATCCCCGTATGGTCACCGGCCTCGCGCGTACGTACGGGCCGGTCATGGCGCTGCCCCTGCAGAGCGGAGGGCGCGTCCTGGGCGCCCTCGTCACCCCTCGCGCGCCGGGCGAGCGGCCGTTCACGGAAGCGGAACGCACCCTCGCGATCCAGTTCGCCTCGCAGGCCGCGCTCGCGCTGATGATGTCCGAGGCGCAGCGCGACCGGGAACGCCTCGCGGTGTACGAGGACCGGGACCGCATTGCCCGCGACCTGCACGACCTGGTCATCCAACGGCTGTTCGCCACCGGCATGATGCTGGAGAGCGCCCGGCGCGACTCGCTCGTCCCCGAGGTGCGGCAGGGTGTCGGCAACGCCGTCGACGAACTCGACATCACCATCCAGGAGATCCGCACCGCGATCTTCGCGCTCCAACAGGGCCCCAGCGAAGCCCCCTCCGGACTGCGCACGCGGGTGCTGCGGGAGATCAACATGGCCGCCGTGCCACTAGGTTTCACACCCGCGCACCGTTTCGTCGGCGCGGTCGACACCGTGGTCGGCGACCTCACCGGCAAGAACCTCATCGCGGCCCTGCGCGAGGCCCTCTCCAACGCCTTCCGGCACGCGGCGGCCACCCGGATCGAGGTCGTCGTCGACGCGACCGCGACCCTGCCCGACGGACGGCCGGGCGTCCGGCTCACCGTCGCGGACGACGGGGTCGGCGTCCCGGAGGGCGGTCGCCGCAGCGGCCTGAAGAACCTCAAGCGACGGGCCGAATCCCTGGGCGGCGACAGCTGGTACGGGCCCGGCATCGGCGAGGACGGAGGCGGTACGACGGTGGTGTGGCAGGCACTCGACTGAGCCCGTCACCATGGGGCTCCCACTGAGCCGTTCGCGCCACCCTGTCCCCCATGCGTACGACGTGAACAGGGCGCCGGTCCGCCGCGCGGGTCACGATCGCTGACATGCCCTCATCTCGCCGTCACCCACTGCTCGTTCCGGTGCTGCTGTGCGCGATCGCCGTGCTGGTGGCCCGCCCCGGCGAAGGCGACAGCCACACCGACGGTGCCAGGCAGACGGACACCTCGGTCGCGGCGGGTTCCTGCCGGGGCGCCGTCCGTCTCGGCCGGCCGCCGACGACTGAAACCGCCTCATGGGTCGCGCCGGTGGAGACGAGCGAACTGTCCGCCGGATTCGGCAGCGGCGGCTCCCGCTGGGCGAACCGGCACACCGGCCAGGACTTCGCGGTGCCCATCGGCACACCGGTCCGGGCTGTAGGAGCAGGCCGCGTGGTGCGGGTGTCCTGCGGCGGCGCCTTCGGCAACCAGATCGTGGTCGAGCATCCGGGCGGCTACTGCACGCAGTACGCCCACCTCGCCACCGTCGCCGTCGACGAGGGGGACCGGGTCACCGCCGGCCAGTGGATCGGCCGCTCTGGCACGACCGGCAACTCCACCGGCCCGCACCTGCACTTCGAGGTACGGGTCACCGCGGAGACGGGGTCGGCGGTCGATCCGCTGCCGTGGCTGGCGGCGCGCGGAGTGGCTGTCGGCTGAGCTACCGCCGCTCCGACAGCATCCGCTCGATCACGACGGCCACGCCGTCCTCGTTGTTGTCGACGGTCCGCCCGGAGGCCGCGGCGAGCACGGCGGGGTGCGCGTTGCCCATCGCGTACGACTTCCCGGCCCAGGTGAGCATCTCGACGTCGTTCGGCATATCCCCGAAGGCGACGACCTCCTCTGGCGCGATACCCCGCTCCGCGCAGCACAGGGCGAGCGTGCTCGCCTTGGAGACATCCGGGCCGCTGATCTCCAGCAGGGCGCTGGGACTGGAGCGGGTGACGTTCGCGCGGTCGCCCAGGGCGAGGCGGGCGGTGGTCAGGAAGTCGTCCGGGTCGAGGTCGGGATGGAACGCGAGGATCTTCAGCACCGGTTCGTCGGCCCCCGGGGCATCCGGCGCGAGGAGCTTCTCGGCGGGCGCCAGGGTGTCCGGGATCTCCATGTGCAGCTTCGGATACGCCGGCTCCTGGTAGAAGCCGTAGGTCTGCTCGATCGCGTACACCGTCCCGGGCGCCGCCTCGCGCACCAGCCGTACGGCGTCGAGGGCGTTGTTCCGGGCCAGTTCGCGGACCTTCACGAAGCGGTGGGCCCCGGGGCCGCCGTGCAGGTCGACGACGGCGGCGCCGTTTCCGCAGATCGCCAGGCCGTGACCGTGGACGTGGTCGCTGACGACGTCCATCCAGCGGGCCGGGCGGCCGGTCACGAAGAAGACCTCGATGCCCGCCTCCTCGGCAGCCGCCAGAGCGGCCACCGTACGGGGGGACACCGACTTGTCGTCGCGCAGCAGAGTGCCGTCCAGGTCGGTGGCGATCAGCCGTGGCGGGACGGCGGAGGCCGGGGTCTCGGGCTGTCGAGTCGCTGAGGTCACCGGGCCATTCTCCCGCATATGCCCGCACGGCCGTGCGGGGGTGCGCACATGTGAGTGGTTACGACCCCCAGCAGGGCCGTTGCGCCCAAGGTCAGGGATGCCGCCGGCTCAGCGGAGCTGGGTGGGCGCTTCCATCGCGATCTGCTCGAAGACCTTCTCGTCCGCCGCGAAGTCGGAGTCCGGGACGGGCCAGTGGATCACGATGTCGGTGAAGCCCAGTTCCTGGTGCCGACCCGCGAAGTCGACGAAGGCACCGAGGGACTCCAGCGGACGGCCGCGGTCCGGGGTGAAACCGGTGAGCAGGATCTTGTCGATCCCGGCCGCGTCCCGACCGATCGCCGCGCAGGCGTCGGCCAGCTGCTCGGCCTGGCCATGAATGGCGTGAACCGACTGCTCGGGAGTGCCGCTCTCGAACAGCCGGGGATCACCGGTGGTCACCCAGGCCTGCCCGTGCCGGGCGGTGAGCTTCAGACCACGGGGCCCGGTGGCGGCCACCGCGAACGGCAGCCGAGGCCGCTGCACACACCCTGGAATGTTCCGGGCCTCGTGCGCCGAGTAGAAGTCACCCTCGTACGACACCGAGTCCTCGGTGAGCAGCCGGTCCAGCAGCGGAACGAACTCCCCGAACCGGTCGGCACGTTCCCGTGGGCTCCACGGCTCCTGTCCCAGGGCTGTGGCGTCGAAGCCGGTGCCGCCCGCGCCGATGCCGAGGGTGATGCGTCCGTCGGAGACGTCGTCGAGCGTGATGAGGTCCTTGGCGAGGGTCACCGGGTGCCGGAAATTGGGCGACGTGACGAGCGTGCCCAGACGCATCCGCTCAGTGACGGCCGCCGCGGCGGTCAGCGTCGGTACGGCGCCGAACCACGGGCCGTCCCGGAAGGTGCGCCAGGACAGGTGGTCGTAGGTGTAAGCGGTGTGGAAGCCGAGCTGCTCCGCGCGCTGCCATGCCTCGCGGCTCCCCTCGTTCCAGCGGCGGTACGGGAGGATCACGGTGCTCAGGCGCAGGTTCATGGCTCCCAGGCTATGCGGCCGTCCGTGTTTCACGTGAAACCGTCACCTGATGCGGCTGTTCAGCCACGGCGTGAGAGTGATCATCGAGATCCACTCCTTGTGCGTCCGGTCGCCGGGCAGCGGGACGATCAGGTTGCAACTGGGTGGGAAACGGCGGGCTTTGACGTAGGCGTGGCCGTCGAAGACGGAGCGGAGGAAGGCGGGGACGTCGTCACGGGCGATGTCGGGGCAGGAGATGCCCTCGACCGTGATCACGGCGTCGTCCTCGGGGAAGAGCCGCACGCTCACCCGCGGCAGTCCGCCGAACTCGACGAAGGCCTCGTGCGGCAGTGAACCGTCGGGGTCGGTGGTGACGCCGAAACCCGCGGCGGTGCGGCGCGAGGTCTGGTCGGCGCCGATGTCGTGGGTGACCTCGATCTCACGCGCGTACTCGGCCGCGATGTCGCGCGGAGCGGTGACGGCCGCCTCGGTGGTGGGGAAGTGGTCCATACCTCTGATCATGCCGGGGGCGGTGCGGCCGAGGCCATACCCGGTGGCACATCTCGGCCGCGCGGGGTCAGTGGGATTCAGGGAACCGCAGATAGCGCGTGGGTACCGCTTCGGTGAGCCACACTCCGTTCTCGCTGACCCGGAACACATGGCCGTCGCCGTGCATCGCGCCCGCGTCCACGGCGAGCACGACGGGCCGGCCGCGACGGGCGCCCACCCGGGTCGCGGTCTCCCGGTCGGCGGAGAGGTGCACGGCGTGGCGGTTCATGGGCCGGAGCCCCTCGGCCCGGATCGCGTCCAGGTTGCGTGCCACCGTGCCGTGGAAGAGGTACGACGGCGGGGTGGCCGGAGGCAGTCCGAGGTCGACCTCGATGCTGTGACCCTGGCTGGCGCGGATACGGGTGCCCTCGATCGCGAAGCGTTGCTTGTCGTTCGTGGCCACTACATGGTCGAGTTCCTCACGGCTGAACCGGAACCCATGCGCGGCACAGGCGGCGATCAGCGTGTCGATCTCGATCCAGCCGGCTTCGTCGAGGGTGAGCCCGATCCGCTCGGGCTGGTGGCGCAGGTGCTTCGAGAGGTACTTCGACACCTTCACGGTGCGTCTTTCGTCCATCCGCTCAGCATGACGGGAGAGACACGGATCACGCATTTTCTTTTGGAGCCGATGTTTGGTCCACAACCAACTGTAGTTATCCACAGGGGATTTGGCGTTTCTGTGGACAACTCCCTGTCATGTCACACCTGTTCGTCAAGATCGACTGGGGGGCGATCACTTGGCATGAGCGCATCCAACGCCCTTGCCCGCAGCTCCCGTTCAGCCGCCAGCGCGACGAACTCAGCCGCCTTCTCCGGCCCAACCAGCCCCTCCACGGCCCGCATTGTCTCCTCGGGTACGGCCACGGAACGTGACGAGGACACCGACGGCGAAGATTCCGCCGCCCCCATGTGTTGCCGTAGCGAACGGTTGGCGAACAGCCGCATCGCGCGGGCGAGTTCAGCGTCCACAGTCTGCTGGGCGAGCGGGCGCAGGCGTCGTACGAGCGAGGCCGCCTCGGCCGCGTCCGCGTCGGTCGGACGGTGCGGGCCTTCGAGGTAGCGGGCGAAGACGTGCTCGGTGGTGAACTCCAGGAAACGGGAGGCGATGTGCTCGACCTGGACCCTCAACTCCCGCAGATGGGAAGAGATCGCGGACAGCGGAACCCCCGAGGCGTACAACTCGACGGCCACCGCCAGCTCTTGGGGGCTCGGCACGAGGAAGGAGTCGGTGTCTCCGGGGACCGGTTCGAGTACGCCGAGCTCGACGGCTTCGGCGACGGCCGCGTCGTCCGGGCTGCCGCCGAAGCGCCGCTCCAGCTCGGCGCGCGAGATCCGGGCCGCCTCCTCGTCGGTCCACGGCCCGTCGACCTCCGCGACCAGCCCGAGCACCCCGCCCAGGCCCCGGCCCGCGTCCCAGGCCTCCAGCAACTCCTTGATGGAGGCCAGCGTGTAGCCGCGGTCGAGCAGGTCCGCGATCTGGCGGAGCCGGGCGAGATGGACGTCCGCGTACGCGTTCGCCCGTCCGCGCCGCTCGGGGCGGGGGAGCAGCCCGCGGTCCTGATAGGCGCGGATCGTCCGGACGGTGGCCCCACTGAGCTGCGCGAGATCCTCGATCCGGTAGGCGACCTCACCAGAGCCAGAGCCAGAGCCGGGGTCCGAACCGGTCTCGGAGTTCACGCGGCCCCCGCCCCTGCCCCCGCCCGCGCCGCCGGTGACCGCCTCAGATACTCCACCGCCCGGCTCAGCGATCCCTCCCGCGACGGATGGTAGGAGCGCCGCAGATAGCGGGGGACGGCCGCGCCGAGCGATCGCCAGGTGGGCAACAGGCCTTTCCGTACGGCCCTGTTGTGCTCGGCGAGCGAGTAGCGGACGCGCCCGGCGAGTTGGGGGTCGTGGCGTATCAGGTAGGCCGCGCCCCAGGCCCACAGGTAGAGCATCACGGGCGCGGTGACGGTCATGCCGGCGATTCGGCGGGCGTACCGGGGGAGACCGTGGCCCCCGCAGTGCTGGAACATGTCGAAGGCCACCGCGCGGTGTTCGACCTCCTCCGCGCCGTGCCAGCGCAGCAGGTCGAGCATGATGGCGTCGGCGCCCGCCCGGTCGAGGTCCTCGGCGGCCAGGATCCAGTCGCCCAGCACCGCCGTGAACTGCTCGATCGCCGCGACGACCGCGAGCCGGAAGCGCAGCCACTCGCGCTCCGGCAACGGTGCGCCGAGCGGCGGGCGTTCGCCCAGCAGCCGTTCGAAGAGGAAGTCGACGTACCGGGTGAAGCCGGCGGTGTCGAGCCGCTGGGCCGCGAGATGGTCGAGCACGTGCGCGTGCTGGACGCTGTGTGTGGCCTCCTGGCCCATGAACCCCTTGACGTCCGCGAGGAGTTCGGGATCCCTGACCAGCGGCAGGCCCTCCTTGAGGACCTTCACGAACCACCGCTCCCCCGCCGGCAGCAGCAGATGCAGCACGTTGATGACATGCGTGGCGGTCGGCTCGTCCGGGATCCAGTGCAGGGGCGTGCGCGACCAGTCGAAGGAGACCCGGCGGGGCGCGATCGCGTGGTGCTCGCTCACATCGTGCTCGTTCTCGTCGTGTTCTTTCGCGGAGGTCACAGCGGCGGCTCCAGCCGGGCCACCGCCCGCAGCGCGCGCGGGGCGAACCGGGACAGCAGATGGGCGCCGCGCGCCTCCGGGGTGACGGGCACGACGGCCTGGTCGCGGACGACCGCCCGCAGGATCGCGTCGGCGACCTTCTCCGGCGGGTAGTTCCGCAGCCCGTACAGCCGTGCCGACCGCTTCTGGCGCCGTTTCTCCTCGGCGGCGTCGACCCCGGCGAAGTGCGCGGTCGAGGTGATGTTGGTGTTGACGAGGCCCGGGCATATCGCCGAGACGCCGATCCCCCGCCCGGACAGTTCGGCGCGCAGGCACTCGCTGAGCATCAGGACGGCCGCCTTGGAGGTGCTGTAGGCGGGCAGTGCCTTGGAGGGCTGGAAGGCCGCCGCCGACGCGGTGTTGACGATGTGGCCGCCCTGGCCGCGCTCGGCCATCTGCTTCCCGAAGAGCCGGCAGCCGTGGATCACGCCCCACAGGTTGACGTCGAGGACCTTCTTCCAGTCCTCCGGGGTGGTGTCGAAGAAGGAACCGGAGAGTCCGATTCCGGCGTTGTTCACCAGGACGTCCACCACGCCGTACTCGCCGGCGACCTTCGCGGCGAGCTTCTCCATGGCCTGCCCGTCGGAGACGTCGACCGTCTCCGCCCAGGCCTCGGGGGCGCCGATCAGCCGGGCCAACTCGGCGGTGCGGGCGGCGCTTTCCGCGTCCCGGTCGACGGCCACCACGCGCGCGCCCGCCTCGGCGAACGCGAACGCCGTGGCCCGCCCGATCCCGCTGCCCGCCCCCGTGACCAGCACGAGCTGCCCACCGAACCGCTCGGCGTACTTGCCCGTCCCCGTGGCCGTCACCGGACCTCCTTCGCCGGCCGTCACCGGACCCCCTTCGTTGGCCGTCACGAACTCCGTGATCCAGGAGGCCAGTTGATCGGGCCGCGTGCGCGGGATCCAGTGCTTGGCCGGCAGGGTCCGCCGCACCAGCTCCGGCGCCCACTCCTCCAGCCCGTCGTAGAGCCGCTCGGAGAGAAACGCGTCCCCCAAGGGCGTGATGAGCTGCACGGGCGCGTGGGCGTACGCGTCGGGGCGTGGCCTGCGCAGCCTCGCGCGGATGTTGTCCCGGTACAGCCAGGCGCCGTGGGCAGCGTCCGTGGGCAGCGAGGAGGTCGGGTAGTCGCCGCCGGGGACCTTCTCGACGCGTTCCAGGATCTTCGGCCAGCGTTTGCCGAGCGGGCCGCGCCAGGCGAGCTCGGGCAGCACGGGCGTGTGCAGCAGGTACACGTACCAGGACTTGGCGCCCTGGCCCAGGAGTTGGCCGACGCGGCGCGGGGTGGGCCGGGTCAGGCGCTTGTTGATCCAGTGCCCGAAGTGGTCGAGGGAGGGCCCGGACATCGACGTGAAGGAGGCGATACGGCCCTTGGTGCGCTCGACCGTGACGAACTCCCAGGACTGCACCGAACCCCAGTCGTGCCCCACCAGGTGCACCGGCCGGTCCGGGCTGACCGCGTCCGCGACCGCCAGGAAGTCGTCCGTCAGTTTCTCCAGCGTGAACCCGCCCCGCAGCGGCTGCGGGGCCGTGGACCGGCCGTGGCCCCGGACGTCGTAGAGGACGACGTGGAAGCGGTCGGCCAGCCGGGACGCGACCTCGGACCACACCTCCTTGCTGTCGGGATAGCCGTGCACCAGGACCACGGTGGGGTTCGACGCGTCCCCCAACTCGGCCACGCACAGCTCGACTCCGCCGGTCCGCACCCGGCGCTCGCGCGCACCCTCAAGCGTCACTTGTCCTCCGCCCAGCGCCGCACGTGCGGCAGATCGTCGTCCAGCCAGAAGGCGCTCTGCTCGGGGTCCTCGGAGTCGGTGACGACCAGGATCTCCTCGAACTTGGCGCCCGTGCCCCGGAATCCGAGATGCGGTTCGACCGCCCACAGGCCGGGGTGCGGGGGGTGGTCGGAGAAGCGGTACGGCGACCACAGCGGGGACCAGCCGTCGCGGTGGCCGTGCAGCGCGTCGCTCGCCAGGCCCTTCAGGGACTGGGTGCCGAATCCGAACAGGCGCGGGGACCAAGGGCGTTCGGCGACCCGGTCGACCTTGTGCGCGATCACGCCGAAGGGATACGCGCGGTGCCGGTTGGCGTAGCCCTGGCGGACCATGAGGCGGTCCACGTCCTGGTAGATCTCGCGCAGCGGGCGCCGCTCACGCACCTCGCGCAGCAGCAGCCCGCGGTGTGCCTCCAGGTCGGCCATGAGCCGGTTCTGCACCGGGTTCGCCCCCAGGGAGCCCGAATAGCCGATGTCGGCCGTGAAGCCCTTGTACACGGGGGCCATGTCCAGGATGAACGGCATCCCGGGCTCCAGCCGGCGGTTCGTGGGGAAGAACTGAAGCGGCACCCGGAAGTTCGTGAACGCCGTGCGGTCGCCGAACCAGGCGAAGGGCAGATGGAACCAGTCCTTCACACCCTTCGCGCGCAGCCAGGACCGCTGCATCCGCGCCGCCTCGCGCTCGGTCACCCCGGGCTCCAGCCGGGCCGCGACGGCCTCGGCGCACTCGTACGCCAGCCGCTGGACCTCCCTGAACCCCCGCAGTTCCGCGGAGAGTTCGCGTGTCACCGCCGTAGTCATGCCACCGCCCCACCTGTCCACACCGACTGCGGTACGTGCTCGTAACTTGACACTGACGAATGTGACAGTTGTTAGAGGCTGCGTCAATAGCCTTGATCTCTACCTGTGGATAAGTGCGCGGGCCGGTCGCGTAGCTCTCAAGTAGGGGCATCCCCTACGGGCCCGTACGTCTGGAGTCTGACGTGAGGACAGCTCTGCGGGGTGACGACCGCAGTGGTCCGCGTCACTACCTTCGTAGACGTGACTGTGATCGCGACCGAAAGCCTGAGCAAGCGGTTCCCCCGGGTGACCGCGCTTGACCGGCTCTCCGTGGACGTCGGACCCGGTGTGACGGGGCTCGTCGGTGCCAACGGAGCCGGCAAGTCCACCTTGATCAAGATCCTGCTGGGTCTGTCCCCCGCCTCCGAGGGCCGAGCCGAAGTGCTCGGCCTCGACGTCGCCACCAAGGGTGCCGACATCCGCGAGCGCGTCGGGTACATGCCGGAGCACGACTGTCTGCCGCCCGACGTCTCGGCCACCGAGTTCGTCGTCCACATGGCGCGCATGTCCGGCCTGCCACCGACCGCGGCGCGCGAGCGCACCGCGGACACGCTGCGCCATGTCGGTCTGTACGAGGAGCGCTACCGCCCCATCGGGGGCTACTCGACGGGCATGAAGCAGCGCGTCAAGCTCGCGCAGGCCCTCGTCCACGACCCGCAGCTGGTCTTCCTGGACGAGCCGACCAACGGCCTCGACCCGGTCGGCCGCGACGAGATGCTCGGCCTCATCCGCCGTATCTACACGGACTTCGGCATCTCGGTCCTGGTGACCTCGCACCTGCTGGGCGAGCTGGAGCGCACCTGCGACCACGTGATCGTGGTCGACGGCGGCAAGCTCCTGCGCTCCAGCTCCACCACGGACTTCACCCAGACCACGACGACCCTGGCGATCGAGGTCACCGACACCGACGAGCACCCGGACGGCACCCGCGCGGTGCGCGAGGCGCTCCACGCGCGCGGGGTGGACACCCACGACGGCAGCGGCCTGCCGGGCGCGGGCCACGTCCTGCTCCTGACGGCCTCGGGCGAGGAGACGTACGACGTGGTCCGGGACGCGATCGCCGACCTCGGCCTCGGCCTGGTGCGCATGGAGCAGCGCAGGCACCACATCTCCGAGGTCTTCACCGACACCGAGACCGGCACCGACAGCGACGCAGAGCGGAAGGAGGCCGTAGGCCATGGCAATTGACCAGCCCCTGGTCCCCCAGCCGGGCGACCAGACCCGCATCCACAACATCGGCTACCGCAACTACACCGGCCCCCGCCTGGGCCGCGCCTACGCCCGGCGCTCCCTCTACTCGCAGTCCCTGCGCGGCGCCTACGGCCTCGGCCGCTCGGTGAAGTCCAAGGTGCTGCCGATGCTGCTGTTCGTGGTCATGTGCGTGCCCGCGGCCATCATGGTGGCCGTCGCGGTCGCCACGAAGGCCAAGGACCTGCCCGTCGACTACACGCGCTACGCGATCATCATGCAGGCCGTCATCAGCCTCTACGTCGCCTCCCAGGCACCCCAGTCCGTCTCGCGCGACCTGCGCTTCAAGACCGTGCCGCTGTACTTCTCGCGGCCGATCGAGACCGCCGACTACGTGAGGGCCAAGTTCGCGGCTCTCGCCTCGGCCATGTTCATCCTGACCGCCGCCCCGCTGATCGTGCTCTACGTAGGAGCGTTGCTCGCGAAGCTCGACTTCGCCGACCAGACCAAGGGCTTCGCCCAGGGACTCGTCTCCGTGACTCTCCTGTCCCTGCTCTTCGCCGGCATCGGCCTGGTCATCGCGGCGGTCACCCCGCGCCGCGGCTTCGGCATCGCGGCCGTCATCGCCGTACTGACCATCTCCTACGGCGCCGTCTCCACCCTCCAGGCCATCGCCGACGCACAGAACGCCACGAGCGCCATCCCCTGGATCGGCCTCTTCTCGCCCGTCACCCTCATCGACGGCCTCCAGTCGGCCTTCCTGGGCGCGAGTTCGGCGTTCCCCGGAGGCGTCGGCCCCACTCACGGAGAAGGCGTCGTCTACGTCCTCGCCGTCCTGGGCCTGATCGCCGCGACCTACGGCCTCCTGATCCGCCGCTACCGGAAGGTGGGCCTGTGACCACGCTCTCCATCGACCACGTCTCCCGCTGGTTCGGCAACGTGGTCGCCGTCAACGACATCACCATGAACGTCGGCCCCGGAGTCACCGGACTCCTCGGCCCCAACGGCGCCGGAAAGTCCACCCTCATCAACATGATGGGCGGCTTCCTCGCCCCCTCCACCGGCACCGTCACCCTCGACGGCCAGCAGGTCTGGCGCAACGAACAGATCTACAAGCACATCGGGATCGTCCCCGAGCGCGAGGCGATGTACGACTTCCTCACGGGACGCGAATTCGTCGTCGCCAACGCCGAGTTGCACGGCCTCGGTACCAAGGCGGCCCAGAAGGCGCTGGCCACGGTCGAGATGGAGTACGCGCAGGACCGCAAGATCTCCACGTACTCCAAGGGCATGCGCCAGCGCGTGAAGATGGCCAGCGCCCTGGTCCACGACCCCTCGCTCCTGCTCCTCGACGAGCCCTTCAACGGCATGGACCCGCGCCAGCGCATGCAGCTCATGGACCTGCTGCGGCGGATGGGCGACGAGGGCCGCACGGTGCTCTTCTCGTCCCACATCCTCGAAGAGGTCGAACAGCTCGCCTGGCACATCGAGGTCGTCGTCGCCGGACGGCACGCGGCCAGCGGCGACTTCCGCAAGATCCGCCGCCTGATGACCGACCGCCCGCACCGCTACCTGGTCCGCTCCAGCGACGACCGCGCCCTCGCCGCCGCGCTGATCGCGGACCCGTCGACCTCGGGCATCGAAGTCGACCTCGCCGAGGGCGCGCTGCGCATCCAGGCCGTCGACTTCGGCCGGTTCACCGCGCTGCTGCCCCGGGTGGCCAGGGACCACGGCATCCGGCTGCTCACGGTCTCGCCGTCGGACGAGTCCCTCGAGTCCGTCTTCTCGTATCTCGTCGCGGCGTAGGAGGCCAAGAGATGTACGACCCCACAGTCGCCCGACTCACCTACCGGGCCCTGCTCGGCCGGCGCCGGGCCCTCATCCTGAGCGCCCTGCCCCTGCTGCTGATCGTGATCTCCGTGGTGGTCCGCGCCCTCGCCGGCGCCGACGACCAGACCGCCGTCGACGTCCTGGGCGGCCTCGGCCTCGCCACGATGGTGCCGATCATCGGCGTCATCGCGGGCACGGGCGCGATCGGACCGGAGATCGACGACGGCTCGGTGGTGTACCTGCTGTCCAAGCCGCTGAAGCGGCCCACGATCATCTTCACCAAGCTGATCGTGGCGGTCGGCGTCACCATGGTGTTCTCGGCCGTGCCCATGCTCATCTCCGGGCTCATCCTGAACGGCAACGGGCAGCAGATCGCCGTCGCCTACACGGTGGCCGCCCTGGTCGCCTCCATCGCCTACGCGGCACTGTTCCTGCTGCTCGGCACGGTCTCGCGCCACGCGGTGGTCTTCGGGCTCGTCTACGCCCTCGTCTGGGAGGCCCTGTTCGGCTCCCTGGTCGCCGGCGCCCGCACGCTCAGCGTCCAGCAGTGGTCCCTGGCCGTCGCCCACAAGGTGTCCGGCGGCGAGCTGGTGACCTCGGACGTCGGGCTGACCACGGCGACGGTGTTCCTGGTCGCGGTCACCGTGGGAGCGACCTGGTACGCCGGACAGAAGCTGCGCTCGCTGACCCTCGCCGGCGAGGAATGACAGGCCCTGATCTTTGACGGGGGCTTCATCTCTGTCCGGGCACACTGGGCAAACGGGGACGCACGGCTAGGAGGAACGGGGATGGCGGGACAGGCACCGTACGGCGGCGGTCAGGCCGAATCAGGGGACGGCTGGGACAAGTTGGTCCTGGACGACGACTTCATACGGTCCGCCGAGACGGCCGAGCCGTCCGCGCGCGCCCGGATGCTCGCGGCGCGCTGGCGCAACGAGTCGCCCGAGCCGCAGCCCTGGCGCTCGGACGAGCCGCCCGCGGGCTGGTTCTTCAGCAAGGCGCGTCGGCGCAGGTGGCGCCGGAGCTAGCCACCCCTCGGCTGCCCTTTTATTCGGTGGCGTCCAACTCGGCGTACAGGCACAGTTGTTCTGTCGACGCCGGAGCAGCCGGCGCCACCGACTGGGAGAGGAGCTGGACGATGTCGATGCACGACAGGACGTCCAACTCCCTTCAGGGCAGCCCGCGGCGGTCTCCGGAGTAGTTACCCCTCCGTCGAGTCGCCCACCACGGGGAGCTGCCCGGGGCGGCCGCTTCGAGCACGCGACTCATTATCGCGTGGGCCGCCCTCCCTGTTGCCCCCATCGCAGGGGGCATGTCGAGCTGGGGCGGTTGCCCACACCTACGCGAGCAACCGCTCCAGCACGACCGCGATGCCGTCGTCCTCGTTGGAGGACGTCACCTCGTCAGCCACCGCCTTGAGTTCCTCGTGGGCGTTGGCCATCGCCACGCTGTGGGACGCCCACGCGAACATCGCGATGTCGTTGGGCATGTCGCCGAAGGCGATCGTGTCGGCGGCCTTCAGGCCCAGGCGGCGGGCCGCCAGCGACAGGCCGGTTGCCTTGGTCAGGCCCAGCGGAAGCAGTTCGACGATGCCCTCGCCGGCCATCGCGACCGAGACGAAACCGCCGGCCGCGAGCGTTGCCGCCTCGGCGAGCTGGTCGTCCGTGAGGCTCGGGTGCTGGATGTAGATCTTGTTCAGCGGCGCCGCCCACAGCTCGGACACGTCCGAGAGCGGGGTCGAGGGCAGCGAGCCCGTCACCGTGTAGCCGTCGCCGACCAGCACATCGCCGTCCAGGCCGTCCCGGCTCGCCGCCAGATACAGCGGGCCGACCTCCGCCTCGATCTTGGCGAGGGCCACACCGGCCAGCTGCCGGTCCAGGGTGACCGAGGTCAGCAGGCGGTGCTCCCCGGCGTCGTAGACCTGGGCGCCCTGGCCGCAGACCGCGAGGCCCTCGTAACCGAGGTCGTCGAGGATGTGCCGGGTCCAGGGGACCGCGCGGCCGGTCACCACGATGTGCGCGGCACCGGCCTCCGTGGACGCCGAGAGTGCGGCACGGGTGCGCGGCGAGACCGACTCGTCGGAGCGCAGAAGCGTTCCGTCGAGGTCGGTCGCGATCAGCTTGTACGGGAAGCCGGTGCTCACTTGGCGACCGGCTCCAGGACCTCACGGCCGCCCAGGTACGGACGCAGCACCTCGGGCACGCGCACCGAACCGTCGGGCAGCTGGTGGTTCTCCAGGATCGCCACGATCGTGCGCGGTACGGCGCACAGCGTGCCGTTGAGCGTGGCCAGCGGCTGCACCTTCTTGCCGTCGCGCAGCCGCACGGAGAGCCGGCGGGCCTGGAAGCTGTCGCAGTTGGAGGCCGAGGTCAGCTCGCGGTACTTGCCCTGGGTCGGGATCCACGCCTCGCAGTCGAACTTGCGGGAGGCGGAGGCGCCCAGGTCGCCCGAGGCCACGTCGATGACCTGGTAGGGCAGTTCGAGGCCGTCCAGCCACTGCTTCTCCCAGCCCAGGAGCCGCTGGTGCTCGTTCTCCGCCTCCTCGGGGAGGACGTACGAGAACATCTCGACCTTGTCGAACTGGTGCACGCGGAAGATGCCGCGCGTGTCCTTGCCGTAGGTGCCGGCCTCGCGGCGGAAGCAGGGCGAGAAGCCCGCGTAGCGCAGCGGCAGCTTGTCGGCGTCGAGGATCTCGTCCATGTGGTAGGCCGCAAGAGGGACCTCGGAGGTGCCGACCAGGTAGAAGTCGTCCTTCTCCAAGTGGTACACGTTCTCCGCGGCCTGGCCGAGGAAGCCGGTGCCCTCCATGGCGCGCGGGCGGACCAGCGCCGGGGTCAGCATCGGGATGAAGCCGGCCTCCGTGGCCTGCGCGATCGCCGCGTTGACGAGCGCCAGCTCCAGGAGGGCGCCGACGCCGGTGAGGTAGTAGAAGCGCGAGCCGGAGACCTTGGCGCCGCGCTCGACGTCGATGGCGCCCAGCGCCTCGCCGAGCTCCAGGTGGTCCTTGGGCTCGAAGCCCTCGGCGGCGAAGTCGCGGATCGTGCCGTGCGTCTCCAGGACGACGAAGTCCTCCTCGCCGCCCACGGGCACGTCCGGGTGCACGAGGTTGCCGAGCTGGAGCGCGAGGCGCTTGGTCTCCTCGTCCGCCTCGTGCTGCTCGGCGTCGGCCGCCTTGACGTCGGCGGCGAGCTGGCCCGTCTTCTTGAGCAGCTCGGCCTTCTCGTCGCCGGAGGCCTTGGGGATGAGCTTGCCGAGCGCCTTCTGCTCGGAACGCAGCTCGTCGAAGCGGACGCCGGACGACCTGCGCCGCTCGTCGGCGGACAGGAGAGCGTCGACGAGCGCGACGTCCTCTCCACGGGCGCGCTGGGACGCGCGCACACGGTCGGGGTCCTCACGGAGCAGGCGAAGGTCAATCACGCGGACCAGGCTACCGGTGCGGGGTTCCGGCTCACGACTTGGTATTCCGAACTGCGGCTTACATCCAGTTATGGGTTAATTGCGCAGAGTGTCAATGCCTGTTGATGCGAGTCAATAAAAGAGCGTCCCACTCCCTTGAACGGGGCAGCCGCGAGGCGGCCTGTTGACTCGAATCCCTTGCGGGAAACGGGACTTGAGGCCGCGGTTGTCCACAGGAATCCACATCCCGGAAGAGTTATCCACAGGCTGTGTGGAAGATCTGTGGATGCCGGAAGTGATCATTCCTGAAGAGGCCCTCAGGTTGAGGAATTCCCGACCCAAACGTCCTTCACGCCCGCTTTTTGGTGGAATTGCGTCGCTCCATAGGATTGCCCGAAGGAAACGGGTGGACGAAGAGTGACCTACGCGCCGGTGCCCACACCAAGGGCTTGTAGGGCGATTTGTCGACAGGCTGATGCTCCACTGTCGACTTGTCCCCAGGTCGAGAAGTGAGCCTGTGGATAACTTCTGTGGATAACGAAGATACGCAGGTACTACCGGGGCACTGTTGGCGCACCGCCGGTCAGAAACGGCCGTCCTGGCAGTGCGCGACCCAGTCCGCCGCCGACAGGAACTCCTCGTCCGAGGTCCCCGGGAACAGCGGCCTTACGCCGTCGACGCCGACGTCCGCGCGCGGGTACGAACCGAGGAAGCGCACCTGCAGACAGATCCGCTTGAGCCCCATCAGCGCCTCGGCGACGCGACGGTCCGAGATGTGTCCCTCGGCGTCGACGCAGAAGCAGTAGTTGCCGATGCCGGCGCCGGTCGGGCGGGACTGCAGCAGCATGAGGTTGATGCCCCGGGTGGCGAACTCCCCGAGCAGGTCCCGCAGGCCGCCGGGGTGGTCGTCGCGCTGCCAGATGACCACGGACGTCTTGTCCGCGCCGGTCGGGGCTGCCGGACGGGCGGGCCTGCCCACCAGCACGAACCGGGTCTGGGCGTTCTCCGCGTCGTGGATCTCCGTCTCCAGGGCCTCCAGGCCATACCGGGCGGCGGCGAACTCACCGGCGAACGCGGCGTCGTAGCGGCCCTCCTGGACCAGGCGGGCGGCGTCCGCGTTCGAGGCGGCCGACTCCCACAGGGCGTCCGGGAGGTTCGCCTTCATCCAGTTGCGGACCTGCGGCTGGGCGGCCGGGTGCGCGGAGACCGTCTTGATGTCGGAGATCTTCATACCCGGCCTGACCAGCAGCGCGAAGGTGATCGACAGCAGGACCTCGCGGTAGATCATCAGCGGCGCGCCCGCGACCAGCTCGTCCAGGGTGGTGGTGATACCGCCCTCGACGGAGTTCTCGATCGGCACGAACGCGGCCTCGGCCTCACCGGTGCGCACCGCGTCCAGCGCGGACTGCACCGACACATACGGGATCAGCTCCCGGGTGGCCGCCTCGGGAAGCGTCCGCAGGGCGACTTCGGTGAAGGTGCCCTCAGGGCCGAGATACGCGTAGCTGGCTGGCATGACCTCACCCTAATGGGCCTTGCGAAACCGAGCGCACGCTTCCCTTATCGGCCACCCGTCAGGGCGACGGGCTCACCCCTCCAGCAGCCGCTGCCCCACGTACTCGCCCTCCGCCGCCCCGCCCGGGACCGCGAACAGGCCGCTCGCCTCGTGGCGGATGTATGTGGACAGGGCGTCGCCGCGGTCGAGTTTGCGCTGCACGGTGACGAAGCCGCGCAGCGGGTCGGCCTGCCAGCAGACGAAGAGGAGCCCGGCGTCCGGGGTGCCGTCGGCGGCGATGCCGTCGTGGTACGAGAAGGGGCGCCGGAGCATCGCCGCCCCGCCGTTCTGGTCGGGGCGGGCGATCCGGGCGTGCGCGTTGATGGGGACGACCAGGGCGCCCTTCGCGTCGGTCTTCTCCAGGTCCATCGCGGTCGTCTCACCGCCCCCGGAAAGCGGCGCCCCATTGGACTTGCGGCGCCCGACGACGTTCTCCTGGGCGCCGACCGAGAGCTTCTCCCAGTCGTCGAGGAGCATGCGGATCCGGCGTACGACGGCGTAGGAGCCGTTCGCCATCCAGGCCGGGTCGGCCGAACCGGACGCCGGCACGAAGATCCGCTTGTCGAAGTCGGACTCGGTCGGCTTGGGATTGCGGGTGCCGTCGAGCTGGCCCATCAGATTGCGGGCCGTCATGGGGTGGGCTGTCGCGCCCGGGGTCCGGTTGAAGCCGTTCATCTGCCAGCGGACCCTGGCCGCGCTGCCCGCGTCCTTCTGGATCGTGCGCAGGGCGTGGAAGGCGACCAGGGCGTCGTCGGCGCCGATCTGCACCCACAGGTCGCCGTCGCTGCGCGACTTGTCGAGCTGGTCGGAGGAGAAGTCGGGGAGCGGGTCGAGGGAGGCGGGGCGCTGCTTCTCCAGGCCCGTACGGGAGAAGAAGCTGTTGCCGAAGCCGAAGGTGATCGTCAGCGACGAGGGTCCCGCGTCCCGGGCGACATCCGTGTCGTCCTGCGCCGCCGCCTCGCCCGCCATCAGCCGCTGGGCGGTCGTCGACCAGCGGCGCAGCAGGGCCGCCGCCTCCTTGCGGCTCGCGCCCGCCGCGAGGTCGAAGGCGACCAGGTGGCCGCGCGCCTGGAGGCCCTCGGTGATGCCGGGCTGATGTTTCCCGTGAAACATTGCCCTGTCCGCGCCAAGCGAGGTGAGCGGAGTGGCTCCGGCCGGTGCGGACGCGTACCCCATGGCCCCGCCCGCCGCACCGAGCACAAGCCCGGTGGCACCGGCCGTACCAAGGAGCCGTCGGCGGGAAACACCCTTCCCCGGGGAGGCGTTTTCGGAAACGGCCTCCCCAGGAGGTGCCTTTACGGTGCGGGCCTCGGGAATGGACTGGTCAGGCATGGCGTGGTTCAGCCGATCTGCGCGTTCTTGTCTACGGTCGTCTGGTCGATGTCGGAGGTCCGCACGGTCACCGAGATCTTCCAGTCGCCCGCCATGGGGATCTGGATTCCGTTCGCGGCCCAGTGCCCGGTGGTGATGCGGTCGGGCGTCACGGGCAGCGGACCGATCTTCTTCGCGGCGAGCGTGAAGGCGACCTTCACCTCGGGGACGTCGAAGGCCCGGCCGTTGGGGCGCTGCACATAGACGTGCATCTCGTTGCCGCCCACCCGCGCGGGGTCGATGTCGACCCGGATGACGCCCTTGCCGTCCGTCCCCCCGGTGTCGAAGGACATGTCCAGGGTCAGCGCGCCCGAGGACGACGAGGAAGAGGACGAGGAGGAGGCCTTGGTCGCCTTGGCGTCCTCCTCCGTGCGGCCCGGTTCGGTGGTCGTCAGGGCCGTGGTGACAGCGAGGACGACGACCGCGACGGCGGCCTCGGCGAGGACCGAGCGGCGCAGCCCGAAGAGGTTCGGATCGGCGTCCCGCAGCCGCTTCTGCCGGGTGTTGTCCACGGCGGCCTGCTGGCGCGCGAGTTGGGCGGCGCGCTTGGAGTCACCGGACGCGGGCGACGAACCGCCGGTCTTGGCGGACGCCGTGACGTGCTCCTTCTCCGGCTCGTGTGCCTCGGCTGCCGCTGTTTCCTCGACGACCGTCTCAGCCTTGGCCGTGTCGGTGTGGCTGTCCGCGAGCCGCCCCGTCCAGCGCCGGGAGATCGACGCGATCCCGACGAGCAGCGCCACCAGCCCGATCTTCACGAGCAGCAGCTGCCCGTACCCGGTGTCGGTGAACGCCGACCAGGAGCCGAGCTGGCGCCAGGACTGGTAGATGCCGGTCGCGACGAGCGCGACGACACTGCCGAACGCGAGGCGCGAGAAGCGCTGTACGGCGGCCCGCCCGACGGGGTTGTCGGCGGGCGCCCGGTACAGCGAGACGAGGAGGGCGGTGAGGCCGCCGAGCCAGGCCGCGACGGCCAGCAGGTGGACGACGTCGACCGGCATCGCGATGCCGGGCTGCAGCCCGGTCGAGGCGTGCTCGGACAGCGCCCAGCTCGCGGCGAGCCCGGCGGCCACCACACCGCCGCCGATGGCCAGCCCGAAGGTCAGGTCCCGCTTCTCCTCGTCCTCGCTTGAATTAGGCAGTCGGCGCGAAGCGCCGTCAGGCAGGGTGGTGGTGGGAGACGGGCGGGCGTACGCCCCGAACAGCACGGCGATGAACAGCGCGGCGGCGGCGAGCAGCAGCAGCCGCGAGACGAGCGAGGCGCCCGTCTTGGTCTGGAGGACCTGGCCGAGGAGGTTCAGGTCGAAGATGTCGCCGAACTTCCCGGAGGTCGTGTACGAGCCGCGGATGAGCAGCAGCCAGAGCGTGGCCGCGGTCAGCGAGACCCAGCCGGACACGACCAGCCGCTGGAGCGCGCGCACCCCGGCGCCCCGCTGCCAGCAGGCCAGGACGAAGGTGGCGCCGCCGACCATGACGACGAAGCCGGCGTACGACATATAGCGCCCGAAGCCGTACAGCCCGCCGACGAGCCCGCCGCCGACGTCCTGTTCGGCCGACGCGGAGACGGTGGTCTTCGAGGGGGAGCCGATCGAGAAGGTGAAGGCGCCGCCGACGGGGTGGCTGTCCGCGGACACGACCTGCCAGGCCACCGTGTAGGTGCCGTCGGGCAGTCCACTGCGGATCTGCACGGCGTACGTCGTACCGCTGATGTTGGACGGTTTGCCGACGTCGACGCGTTTGCCCTTCGGGTCGAGCACGCGCAGCGAGTTGTTGTTCGTCGCGACCTTCTCGGAGAAGGTGAGCGAGACCTGCGTCGGAGCCTTGTTGACCACCACCCCCGAAGAGGGGTCGCTGCCGGTCAGGGCGGCGTGCGCGGAGGCCGTCCCGGCACCCGCGAACAGCATGCCGACGACGGCCAGGAACAGCAGCACCAGAGTGCGGACTCGGGGGGTGATGGTCGTCTTCAAGGTGGGGGTCCCTCCCTCAGTGCCCGGTCGTGGGGTTGTACGTCGCCGACTTCACGGGCATCTCAACCGTGAGAGGGCCGGACTTGGCAAAGTGCAGCTTCACGGTCACGTTGTCGCCCTGCTTCAGCGTGTGCTTCAGCTTGTCGAACATCAGGTGGTTGCCCCCGCTCTTGAACACGAGTTGACCGTGTGCAGGCACATCGAGCGACTGCACCTCCTCCATCGCCTGGCCGACCGTCTCGTGCACGGAGACCGGGCCGACGTCGCTGGTGACGGAGGTCAACTCGTCCTTCGCGCCGCCCTTGTTGGCGATGTCCAGGAAGCCCGCCGCCATGTCCGAGACCGGCTGGGGCATATAGGCGGAGCCGACGGAGAGCTGGGCCTTCGCGTCGTCCGAGCCGCCGCAGCCGGTGAGGACCAGCGCGCCGGTCAGCACCGCGACGGGCCCGGCGAACCGCCTCACGGCGTCTCCCCCTTGATGATCTTGGGGAGGTCCTTGGTGTAGTCGTCGACGGTCGTGTCCTGGCCGTACAGGAGATAACCGCCGTTGGTCTTCGGGGAGAACGCGACGACCTGGGTGCCGTGGACGGAGACGAGCTTGCCGTTCTTGTCCTTCGAGGTCGGCTCGATGGAGATGCCCAGGGTACGGGCGCCGGCCTGGATGGTCGCGAAGTCGCCGGTCAGGCCGACGAACTGGGTGTCGATGCCCTTGAGCCACTTGCCGAGTTCCGACGCGGTGTCCCGGGCCGGGTCGGTGGTGACGAACACGACCAGCAGCTTGTCCTGCTCGGCCTTGGGCAGCGACTTCTTGGCGACCGCGATGTTGTTCATCGTCAGCGGGCAGATGTCGGGGCAGTGGGTGTAGCCGAAGTAGATCAGCGTCGGCCGGCCCTTGGTCTCCGCCCGGAAGTCGTACTTCTTGCCGTGCGTGTCCGTGAGGACCAGGTCCGGCTTCTCGAACGGGGTGTCGAGCACGGTGGCGGCCTGGGTCGCGGTGTCCTCGGAGACCACGGCGACGGGGCTGTTGGCGTCATTACCGCTGCCGCAGGCGGAGAGCGTCAGGGTGGCGGCGGCGAGCAGCGCTGCCGCCGCGAACGTCTTCTTGCGCATAGGAAAAATGTCCCAGTTGTGAGAGCTCCGGCGCGCACCGGGGTCGTACGCAAGAGTCGCACGGACCCCTGTGCGCGCCATGAGCGGACGGGCCTCAGACGGTCGTACGCCGACGGCCGGCGAGAACGCCGTACGCCACGCCCGCCGCGCCGACGGCGATGCCGACCACGCCGAGGACGCGGGCGGTGGTGTCGGAGGAGTCGGCGGCGGACGTGGTGTCGGCGGCGGTGTTCTCGGTCTTCTCGGAGGCGTCCTCGGCGGTCGCGCCGGAGGCGGGGGCGGCGGAGAGTTCGAGGACCGGAGCCGGGTTCTCGGGCTCCTCCGCGCCGTCCTTCTGTACCTCGATCCAGCGCACGACCTCCTTGTCGGAGTACGTCTGCAGCGCCTTGAAGACGAGTTGGTCGGCGTCCGTGGGCAGCATGCCGACGGAGACCGGGAACTTCTGGAAGTAGCCGGGCTCGACGCCCTTGCCGGTCGCGGTCCAGGTGACCTTGGTGACGGCCTCGGTGATCGTCTCGCCGTGCATCTCGGCGGGCTTGGCCAGCTTCGACTTGGTGACCTTGACGGTCCAGCCGCTGATCGGCTCCGGCATCACGGAGGCCAGCGGGTGGTCGGTCGGGAAGGTGACTTCGAGCTTGGTGGTCGAGGCGTCGTCGCGCTCGTTCGGGACCTTGAAGTCGACGACCGCGTAGCCGCCCTTGACGGCCGTGCCCTCCGGCTGCACGGAGACGTGCGCGAAGGCGGGGGAGGACAGGACGACAACGGCCGAGCCGGCGACGGCAGCGGCGGCGGCGATACGAGAAGCCTTCATGGAAAGGAGCACTCCACTTCGAGTTCGAGTGAGTTCCGGCGGTGAAGAGGGGGCGCGTGAACACCTGGGTGACATCAGGGGTTTCCCGGCGGAAAGAGCCGGGCACGCGCGTGTGCCGCACGACGGCGGCCTCTCCACGCACGAAAGGAGTGCGGTGGTGGTCGCGTCGCGTCAGGCGGCGAGGACGTGTGCGGCGGCCGAAGGCGGGCCGCGGCGGATCACCGAGTGCTGGAGTGCCGTGGTGTGCGGCGCGGGCGGCGCGAAGTGGGCGGTACGCCGCAGCCGCGGACCCGTTCCGGGCGCCCCCGGCAGTCCGGCCCGCAGGGCGCGCACCAGGGCGAGGGCCCCGCGCAGGGACCGTACGAGCGCCCCTTCCGCGACTCCGTGCGCCGACAGATCCACCAGGCGCCGCAGCGCCAGGTCCCCGTGCCGGAGCAGCCAGCCCGCGGCGAGTGCCGCGAGGAGGTGACCGAGCAGCATGGACACGGACGGGAACAGCGACATGGAGGAGGCGGCGGAGGTGGACATGGCGTCCGCCGGGTGGTGCATCGACCCCATGGAGCTCATCGAGCCCATCGAACTCGCCGACCCCGTCGAGCCGGTCGTGCCCGAAGTCGGCAGCAGCCGCGCGGCGGTGAGGATCTGATGGGCCTGCGCCGGGCTGATCGCCGCCGCGGTGGTCCCGCACAGCAGATGCGCGGCGCGTGCGACCAGCGTGGCGTCGGACGCGGACAGGCTGTCGGTGGTCGACGTACCGGCGCTCTGGCCGAGCCCGAACAGCGTGTGCAGGACGGTCTGTCCGACCGCGAGCAGTGCCGCGATGCCCGGCAGCGAGCGCTCGCGGCCGGCGAGCGGCGCGACGACCAGGAACGTGGCGAGGAAGCCCGCGCCGAGTGTCCACAGCGGAACGGTGGCGCAGGAGGCGATGGCATGACCGGCCGCGGCCAGCACGACACAGACCGCGGCGAACACCGCGGCCCGCAGGACCCGGAGTTCGCCTCCGGAGCGCGCCGTACGTGGGTGGGGGGCAGTCATGGCGGGCTCATCATCGCACCGGCCCTGCGGGCGCCATACGGCAGGTCCACCACACCGGGACGGTGATGTGTCATAGATCACAAAGGTCACTCTCCGACGTGAGCTACCTCCGGATACACCAATTACGTTTCGGACACATCCCCCATATGGGCGGCATCACGTCAACTCCGTGCTTACACAGGGGCACTGGCGGCAATAGGTATCGGTATGTCGAGCCGCGGCCGGGAGGCTGGAGCATGAGCATCTGGTGGTCACTCCATCTGAGGCGCGAGGCCGCGAGCGTTCCGCTCGCCCGCCGGCTTCTCCTCGGCACGATGGAGACCGCGGGCGTCGACCCGGACATCTCCTACGACCTCTCGGTCGCCCTCAGCGAGGCGTGCGCCAACGCCGTGGAGCACGGCGGCGACACCGAGCCCGGCGCGTCCTCGGAGGCGTACCGCGTCACCGCGTACCTCGACGGCGAGAAGTGCCGTATCGAGGTCGCCGACTCGGGCCCCGGCTTCGCGCGCGCCCAGGCCGTCCGCCCGGCCCCGAGCGAGGCGGAGAACGGCCGGGGCCTGTGTCTCATCCAGGAACTCGCCGACCACGTCCACATCGGCAACAAGCCGGGTGTGGGCGGCGCGGTGGTGAGCTTCGACAAGATCCTGAAGTGGCGGAAGGACGCGCCGCTGATGGCGGTGTGAGGGTGCGTCCGAAGCAGATGCCCCGGTGTCTGCGCCACGGCGTCAGAATCTGCTGATGGACATCCCTCCCGAACAACTGGCCGACGGCATGACGCTGCGGCTCGCCGAGCCGGCCGACGCCCCCGCCCTCGCCGTCGCCTACATGGAGAACCGCGGGCCCTACGAGCCGTACCGCCCGGACTCCTTCTTCACTGCCGTAGGGCAGCGCGAACGCCTGGAGACGCAGGCGCGGGAGTACGCGGCGGGCCGGGTCGTGCCCCTGCTCATCGCCTCCGGCGGGCGGATCGTCGGGGCCCTCACGCTGTCCGGGGTCGTGCTCGGCCCGTTCCGCAGCGCCTCGCTCGGCTACTGGATCGCCGCCGACCGGCAGGGGCGCGGTCTGGCCACCGCCGGTGTCGGGCGGGTGTGCCGGATCGCGCGGGAGACGGTCGGGCTGCACCGGCTGGAGGCGAGCACGCGGCTCGACAACCTCGCCTCCCAACGCGTCCTGGAGAAGAGCGGGTTCGAGCCGATCGGCATGGCGCCACGCTATCTGCACATCGGCGGGGAGTGGCGTGACCACCGGTTGTTCCAGCGGATCCTGCACGACGACGACCCGACGTCAGCTTTCTAAGGATTCTTACCCTGCGCACAGCCGAGACCTACGCCCCTGACGGGTGCCGTCCCTAGCTTCGCGATCATGACGGGAAACCACAGAGAAAAAACGATCAGCCGGCGCCGCGCCCTCGCGGTGACCGGCGGGACGGTCGCGGCCGGCGGGCTGGCGGCGGCCGGGCTGCAGTCGGCGTTCGCCGACACCGCGGACACGACGGCCGACGCGGACACGACGGCCTCGGCGACCTCGACCAGCAGTGCGTGCATGACGCTGATGACGAGCGTCACGGAAGGCCCCTACTACCTCGACGGTGCCCTGGTGCGCAAGGACATCACCGAGGGCAAGGCGGGCGTCCCGCTGACCCTGCGCCTGACCGTCGTCGACGCCACCGACGGCTGCACCCCGGTCAAGGGCGCGGCCGTGGAGATCTGGCACTGCGACGCCTGGGGCTACTACTCCGGCTACACCACCGCCAACCCCGGCGGCTCGGCCCCCGCCGAGAGCGAGGAGGGCGACAGCGCCAACGACCTCACCTACCTGCGCGGTTACCAGGTCGCCAACGCCAACGGGGTCGTCAAGTTCGAGACGATCTTCCCGGGCTGGTACACGCCCCGCACCTGCCACATCCACGTCAAGGTTCACACCGGCGGCGAGAAGGAGGACGGCACCTACGAGGGCGGCAAGGTCAACTACACCGGCCAGCTGTTCTTCGCCGACGACATCGCCGAGGAGATCTTCACCCTCGACCCGTACGCCAAGCACACGGGCTCGTACACCGTCCTCGCCGACGACATGGTCTACGACGGCGGAGGCGCGGCCAGCGGTCTGCTCACCCTCAAGGCCGTCCACAAGAAGGACCCGTCCAAGGGCTACAAGGGCTCCCTGACGCTCGGCGTCGACCCGGACGCCGAGAACACCGGCGCGGGCAGCGGCGGAGGCGGCACACCCCCGAGCGGCGCTCCGAGCGACGCCCCTACGGGTACCCCGCCCAGCGACAGCCCCTCCCCTTCGGCCTCCGCCTCCTCGTAAGGTACGACGATGCAGAGCCGCGAGGACGAGGCACTGGCGCGGGCCGCCGTGGACGCGCTCACCGGGCAACTGGCGCTGGCTCCCAAGCCGGGCCTGCCCGACCCGCGTGACCTCGACGCCCGTACGACCCGTGTGGACCACCGTGCCCTGCGCTGGTCGGCCAGGGCGCTGGCCCCCGGCCTCGCGGCGATGGCGGCGTCAGCCCGCCGCACCGGCGAGCCCACTCCCCAACTCCGCGCCGAACTGGGCGCGATCGGCCGCTGCGCCGAACACTCCGTGGCGCTCGCGGGCGGCGGCCACCGGGGTGCCCTGTGGGCGCTCGGCCTCCTGGTCGCGGCGGCGGCCCTGGACCCCCGTGCCGGGGCCCTGGACGTCGCCGCGACCGCGAAGCGCATCGCCGCCCACCCCGACCGCCGCGCCCCGCGCCGGCCCTCGCGCGGCTCGTCGATCTCGGCGAAGTACGGCGCGGCCGGCGCGCGGGGCGAGGCGAAGGCCGGATTCCCGCACGTACGGCGGGCGTTGGACACCCTGGCCACCACCCGCGCGGCCGGTGCCAGGGAGACCGAGGCCCGCCTCGACGCGCTGCTCACCGTGATGTCGACCCTCCAGGACACCGAACTCCTGCACACCGCCGGCCCGTTGGGCCTGCGCCACGTCCAGGCCGGCGCCCGCGGCGTCCTGGAGGCGGGCGGCACGGCCACGGAGCCCGGTGCGGAGGCCCTGGCCGCCTTCGACACCGACCTCCACGCGCGCGCGTGGAGCCCTCGCGGAAGCGCGGGGCTCCTGGCGGGCGCGCTGTTCCTGGACTCGCTGCCGGTCAGTTCGCCGGCGCGGACCGGCTGATCCGCCGCGAACGGGCAGGCCGCCCCGAGACGTGCGGGTGAATTCATCGGCATGGTCCGCCAGGCCTTGCCGCGCCCGGGATGCTGTCCCGCCTGCCGTCGGCGCGGCCTGTCGGTCGTCGCCGCGGACGGGTCGGCGACCGGGCTCGTGCCAGTCAGTTCGCCAACGCGGGCCGCCTGACCGTCACTTCACCAGCTCCGGCCGCCCACCGCGCCGCCGGCCCCATCGCGTACGACGCCGCCACCGTCGCCCCGCCCAGCAGCAGCCAGCCCGGTGTGCCCCACTCCAGGAGGAGGGACGTCAGCACCAGGGGGCCGATCGTCCTGGCCACGGTCACGCCGGTCCCGAAGAACCCCTGGTACTCGCCCACCCGGTCAACGGGCGCCAGCGCGAAGGACAGTTGCCAGGAACCCGCCGACTGCCCCATCTCGGCGGCCACCTGGAGCACCGCCCCGACCACCAGCGCGCCCGCCGCCACCCGGGGCGACGCGCCCGCCGACAGCGCGAACGCCGCGCAGGCCGCCAGCATCACCCAGCCCGAACGCCGCACCACGCGCGTGGCCGACGCGATCCCCGTGACCCCGCGTGCCGTCCGCACCTGGAAGACCATCACCGCACCGGTGTTGAGCACGAACAGCGCGGACACCAGCCAGGTCGGCGCATCGGTCCGCTCGGCGATCCACAGCGGCAGCCCGAGGCTGAGCAGCGGCATCCGCAGCAGCAGCACGGTGTTGAGCAGCGTGACGACGACATAGGGCCGGTCGCGCAGGACGCCGAGACCGCCCGCCTTCCTCACCTGGGCGACCCGAACCGACGGCAGCCGCAGCAGTAGCCCCGCACAGACCAGGAAGCTCACCGCGTCCAGCGCGAACACCCCGAGGTACGCCGACCGCGTCCCCGCCCGCAGCGCGAGCCCGCCGAGGCCCGCGCCGACCGCGAGACCGGCGTTCAGCGTCGACTGCAGATGGGCCAGCAGCCCGGTCCGCTCCCCGGCGGACACCAGCCCCGCCAGCAGCGCCTGGCGGGCCGCCGCGAGCCCCGACTGCGCGGAGGCGTAGGCGCACGCGGCGAGCACGAACGGCACGAATCCCCGGACGACGAGGAAGGACGCCACCGCGAGCCCGGTCGCCAGCGCCAGCAGCACCGCCGTACCGCGCGGCCCACGCCGGTCGGCCAGCCGCCCCAGCGGCACGCCCACCAGCGATCCGACGGCCCACGCGAGGGTGAGCCCTAGGCCCACGCGCGCGGGGGCGAGCCCTACGACGTGGGTGAAGTACAGCGCCGAGGTCACGTAGTAGGCGCCGTCACCGACGGAGTTGGTCAACTGGGCCAGCGCGAGGGTGCGTTGCGGGCCCGCGGGCGGGACGAGCGAGTTCGTCATGGCTACGACGTTAGAAGCTCATTGGGTCTGTGGTGAGACCCAATGGCCACTCCTTCTGTTGGTCCAATTCAGGACCCCTCCAGCACCCGCCCCAACACCTCCAGCGCCTCCGGATACACCCGCTCCCGAGGCGTCCCATACCCCACCACCAGCCCCTGCGGCCGGTCCGCGCCCGCGTCCGCCGTGTGCCAGTGCTCGCCGAGCCGCCCCACCGCGAGCCCCTCCTTCTCGGCCCGCGCCAGCACGGCCTCCTCGTCGTCGACCTCCACCAGCGCGTGCAGCCCGGCCGCGATCCCGCGCACGCTCCTGCGCGCCCCCAGTCGGCCGAGGAGTTGGTCGCGGCGGCGCCGGTACCGCAGCCGGCACGCGCGCAC
The DNA here is from genome assembly GCF_045209635.1 of Streptomyces sp. NBC_01622. Classification (NCBI taxonomy): domain Bacteria; kingdom Bacillati; phylum Actinomycetota; class Actinomycetes; order Kitasatosporales; family Streptomycetaceae; genus Streptomyces; species Streptomyces sp. NBC_01622. The sequence continues at coordinate 5,687,835 of NZ_CP109293.1, read as the reverse complement.
GTGCCGGTCATAGGCGTGGCTGTCGATCATCTCGGCGAGCGCCAGCTGGCCGATGGTCTCGGTGTGGTGATCGCTGTGCAGCTTGGCGTCGGCGACCGGGTCGACCAGGTGGGGCGGCAGCACCATCCAGCCGAGCCGCAGCGCGGGCCCGAGCGTCTTGGAGGCGGTACCCAGGTACGCGACCTGTCCCGGTGCCATCCCCTGGAGCGCGCCCACGGGCTGCCGGTCGTAGCGGAACTCCCCGTCGTAGTCGTCCTCGACGATCAGTCCCCCACGCGCGCGTGCCCAGTCGGTCAGCGCCCGTCTGCGCTCCGGGTGCAGGGTCACGCCGGTCGGGTACTGGTGGGCCGGGGTGACCACCACGGCCGCCGCGTGCCCCAACTCCTCGGTGCGGACGCCCCGTTCGTCGACCCCTACGGGGACCACGTTGCCGCCGTTGTGCCGGACCACCTCCCGGTGGAACGGCAGTCCGGGATCCTCCATGGCCACCCGGGAGCCGTCGAGCACGCGCGTGAGGAGCGCGAGTCCCTGTACGTACCCGGAGGTGATGACGATCCGCTCCGGGGGCGCGATCACCCCGCGCGCCCGCCCCAGGTAGCCCGAGAGCGCGGTGCGCAGTTCGACACGGCCGCGCGGATCGCCGTAGTCGTACGCCAGGGAGGGTGCCGTCGCGATGGCGCGGCGCAGGGAGCGCAGCCAGGCCGCCGCCGGGAACGAGCCGACGTCCGGGCTGCCGGGCCGCAGGTCGAAACGGGGTACACGCGCGCGTGCCGCCGCTCCCGGTGTCTCCGTGCCGACGGTGGGCAGCAGCGCGACCTGGGTGCCGGAGCCCTGGCGGGCGGTCAGATAGCCCTCGGCGACGAGCTGGTCGTAGGCCGCCTTCGCGGTGCCCCTGGAGACGCCGAGTTCGGTCGCGAGGCGTCTGGTGGCCGGCAGGCGGGTTCCGGGGGCCAGGCGGCCGTCGCGTACGGCGTCCCGGAGCGCGCGTTCGAGACCGGCGCGGCGGCCGCCCTCCGGGTCGGGTTCCAGATGCAGGTCGACCCCGACACCGGACCAGAAGTCGTTCACGGGAAAAGCCCTCCCCCTAGGCACATGACTGCCATACGACCGGCACACGAATGGCCGGGCACCGCACGTGTGCCCGGCCATCAGTCTTGTATCAGTTATCGGCTGTCAGCTCTTGAGGGACGCCATCCAGCTCTCGACCTCGGCCGAGGTCCGGGGCAGGCCGTCGGAGAGGTTCCGGTTGCCGTTCTCGGTGACCAGGATGTCGTCCTCGATGCGGACGCCGATGCCGCGGTACTCCTCGGGGACGGTCAGGTCGTCGGCCTGGAAGTACAGGCCGGGCTCCACCGTGAGGACCATGCCGGGCTCCAGCGTGCCCTCGACGTACGTCTCGGTGCGCGCGGCGGCGCAGTCGTGGACGTCCATGCCGAGCATGTGGCCCGTACCGTGCAGCGTCCAGCGGCGCTGGAGGCCCAGCTCCAGGACGCGCTCGACCGGGCCTTCGACGAGGCCCCACTCGACGATCTTCTCGGCCAGTACGCGCTGCGCCGCGTCGTGGAAGTCGCGGTACTTGCCGCCCGGCTGCACCGCCGCGATACCGGCCTCCTGAGCCTCGTGGACGGCGTCGTAGACCTGCTTCTGGATCTCGCTGAAGCGGCCGTTGATCGGCAGCGTGCGGGTGACGTCGGCGGTGTACAGGGTGTGCGTCTCGACGCCCGCGTCCAGGAGGAGCAGGTCGCCGGAGCGCACCGGGCCGTCGTTGCGCACCCAGTGCAGGGTGGTGGCGTGCGGGCCCGCGGCGCAGATCGAGCCGTAGCCGACGTCGTTGCCCTCGACGCGCGCGCGGAGGAAGAACGTGCCCTCGATGTAGCGCTCGCTGGTCGCCTCGGCCTTGTCGAGGACCTTCACCACGTCCTCGAAGCCGCGGACCGTCGAGTCGACGGCCTTCTGCAGCTCGGCGATCTCGAACTCGTCCTTGACCAGGCGGGCTTCGGAGAGGAAGACCCGCAGCTCCTCGTCGCGCTCGGCGGTGACCTTGTCGGTCAGCGCGGCCTCGATCCCGGCGTCGTAGCCGCGTACGACCCGCACCGGGCCGGTGGCCTCGCGCAGGGCGGCGGCCAGTTCGCGGACGTCGGAGGCGGGGATGCCGTAGAGCTGCTCGGCCTCGGTGAGTGAGTGGCGGCGGCCGACCCACAGCTCGCCCTGGCCGGAGAGCCAGAACTCGCCGTTCTCGCGGTCGGAGCGCGGCAGGAGGTAGATGCTCGCCTTGTGGCCCTCGGCGGTGGGCTCCAGGACGAGGACGCCGTCCTCCGTGAGGTTGCCCGTCAGGTACGCGTACTCGACCGACGCCCGGAAGGGGTACTCGGTGTCGTTCGAGCGGGTCTTCAGGTTGCCCGCGGGGATCACCAGGCGCTCGGCCGGGAAGCGCGCGGAGAGCGCGGCGCGGCGGCGGGCGGTGTGCTCGGCCTGCTCGACGGGCCGCAGGTCGTGCAGCTCGGTGTCGGCCCAGCCGGACTTCATGCTCTCGGCCAGCTCGTCGGACACGCCCGGGTACAGGCCGTTCTTCCGCTTCTTGATGGGCTCTTCAGGATCCTCGGACTCAGTCTCCGGGCCCGCTGCGGTAGCAGCAGAATCCGGTACAGCCGGATCGAGCTCGTCGGCCACGGTCATCCTCCTAGATACGGCACTGGACCCCGTCCATCGTACGGTCGTACGGAAGGGGGCCCAGTGCCGTAAGGCCTATTACCGACGGCTTGCGGTCGACTACTCGAAGCGAGCCGCCAGGAGGACGACGTCCTCGTCGCTGTCGGCCGTGTCGAGGCCGTCCGGCAGTACGGCCCGCAGCACGTGGTCGGCGATCGCGCCCGGGTCGCCGCGCAACGCCTTCGGAACACTCGCCGCCGCCGCGTGGAGGCGGGCGAAGGCGCGGTCCGTGGGGTCGCCGGTGCGGTGCAGCAGCCCGTCCGTGTAGAGCAGAACCGTCTCGCCGGGCTCCACCTCCAGTTCCACGCTCGGCGCCTCCCAGCAGGCCAGCATGCCCAGGGGGGCGGAGACGGAGGTCTCCACGAACTCCGTGCGCCGCTCGCCGACAAGGAGCGGCGGGCTATGACCTGCCCCCGCCAGGGTGATCCTGCGCAGCCCGGGCTCGCAGTAGGCGAACAGTGCGGTGGCCGAGCGGGCGGGCTCGGTGAGCCTGAGGAGCAGTTCGAGGTCGGACAGGACCGCGACCGGGTCCTCGCCCTCCATCACCGCGTACGCCCGCAGGGACGCCCGCAGCCGGCCCATCGCGGCGATCGCGCTCGGCCCGGAACCGGTCACCGAGCCGACGGCGAGGCCGAGCGCGGCGTCCGGCAGCGGCAGCGCGTCGTACCAGTCGCCGCCGCCGCGCGGACCCGTGCGGTGCAGCGCGGCGAGCTGCACACCGGCCACGCGGGGGAGCCGGGACGGCAGCAGCTCCTCGGCGATGGTCGTCATGCACGCGCGCGTGCGCTCGACTTCGAGGAGCCGCGCCAGGTGCTCGGCGGCGAAACGGGTGTACAGGCCGGCGAGATGGCGCTGCCGCTCGACCGGCTCGGCGGGCTCGTCGTAGAGCCACACGGCGGCGCCCAGCCGTCCGGCCGCGTCGGTCGCCAGGGGCAGCGCGTAACTCGCCGCGTAGCCCAGGCGTACGGCCACCTCGCGGTGGCGCGGGTCGAGGCCGTCCTCGGCGAACAGGTCGGCGTGGACGACCTCGCCGCCCTCGCCGCCCGGGGCTCCGTCCAGAATCTGGCCGTAGGACATCGCCCCGCGCGGGACGGTCTCGATGTGGCCGAGGTCGGAGCGGCCGAGGCCCAGGCCGATGGTGGTGTGCGGGCCGAGGCCGTCGCCGGGTTCCAGGACGACGAGTCCGCGCCGGGTGCCCACGAGAGCGGCTCCGGCGCGCAGCAGTTCCTGGAGTGCGTCCGCGAGTGCGTCCGTGCGGGTCAGGCGTTCCGTGAGTTCATGCAGGGTCGTGAGGTCGGAGACCCAGCCGGCGAGACGGTCCTGGAGCAGGGCACTTGGCGCGTTCGGAGCGGTTTCCGGCGGATTCTGGACGTTCGAGGAAGGGGCCGGAGGGGTACCGGTGGCGGCAGGCGCGGGCGCGACAGTGTGTGCGGGCGAGGGAACCGTTGAATCGATTCCAGCCACTTTCGGAGGGTGAGGGGCGTTCATGGCGTCCGGCTTTCCGACCGGTGCGTATTGCTCAAAAGCATCGCAAACCCCCATGTCATTCTGCGCCGCTGGCAGTGTCTCCACATGTACACGCACTCGTGAGGGGATGTCCAGCATTGTCCTGCTGGGATTCCTGGTGTCCATGGGTTTCGCGGGGGCATTTCGCTCTCCCCTTGCGGATTGGCAAAGTTGGCTTAAAACTGCATCAGGGGACGGTCCATTGCGGTCGACTGGGCTTGCTCGACGGAGCGTCACAGCGGTCGTGATGGGTACGTACTCGGAGAAGACCAGGGGTGGCGAGGGCCGCCCGGAACCTGGTGAGGGACCCGGGCGTCTTAACCACCGACGATCGTGCCCCATCCTCCCGTGGCGGAGGCGGAGAGAAATACGCGGGACGGCAAAACGCCAGACTTCGCCACCCCCACGCCACGCCCATGCTTTTCATGCACGCACGGGTTCCCCTTGCTTCGCGCAGGGGTGTGATGCGCCAACAGGTACGCACAGTGCAGTGATCGACACATGTTGTGATGTGGTCCTCGGTGTTGCCAGCGGTGCAACGGAAAGGAACGAGCGCTCATGCGCGAGATCCTCGGAAAGCGACGCAGGCTCCTGTCCAGGCGAGACAACAGGAGGTCTGAGATGCTCGGCGCGGCCCTGACCTTCGCGACGGAATGGCAGTGGCCCGTACTCCCGGGCGTGGCACCGGACCCCCAGGGCCGGGCCCGCTGCGGCTGTCCGGACCCTGAGTGCACGGTTCCCGGCGCCCACCCCTTCGACCCCGGCCTCCTCGCGGCCACCACCGACGCCCGCATGGTGCGCTGGTGGTGGGGCAACCGCCCCGCCGCGCCCATCGTCCTCGCCACCGGCGACAAGGCTCCCTGCGCGGTCAGCCTGCCCGCCCCCGCGGCCGCCCGGGCGCTCGCCGCGCTCGACCTCCAGGGCATGCGCCTGGGCCCGGTCGTCGCCGCGCCCACCCGCTGGTCGCTGCTCGTCAAGCCGTACTCCATGGAGCAGTTGGGCGAACTGCTCTACGCCAAGGACCATGTCCCCGGCTCGCTCCGCTTCCACGGCGAGGGCGGCTATCTCGCCCTGCCGCCCTCCGAGACCGGCCAGGGACAGATCCGCTGGGAGCGCGCACCTCTGCCCGGCTCGTCCTCGCCCTGGGTCCCCGATGTCGAGGCCGTGGTGGACGCCGTGGTCGAGGCCCTCACTCGTACGGGTGTGAGCGCCCCCGAGTTGTAGGGGTGTCGGGCGCGCGCGGACCGCGGCGCCCGTAGTTGGTCGTTATCTTCCGCTACATGAACCTTCGTCTGCTCGCCCTCGCGGGCGTCGCGGTATGCGCGGTCGCGCTGCCGCTGGCCGTGGCGTCCGCGGGACCCGTACGCGACGGGGGTCACGCAGTCGTACGTTCCCTGGTCGACTCCTCCGTCTCCTCCGGCGGCGACGCGAAGGCGCCGTCCGAGGTGCCCTCGCCGGCGCCCGCGCCCACCCGCTCCCCGCTGACGCTCGGCCTGGGGCTGGCCACCGCCGCCCGCTGCGGACCCGAACTCTCCACGCCCGACGGCATCGAGGCACAGACCTGTGTGATGGCGCAGGGCGAGGACACCTGGGCGCGCACCTACTACCGCAACGCGAGCGGCGACGACCTGGACGCGGTGCTGAGCCTCATGGGGCCGGCGGACCGCACCGTGCAGATGCACTGCGCGGTGAGCGCCGAGGACGAGCCCTCGCTGTGCGAGACGCCCAGAGAGCACGCACAGGGCGATCTGGCGGCTTATACGGCCGTCGCGGAGTTCGCCGCCGGGCAGGGCGGGCGCGGGCCGCTGTTGCTGCGCTCGGGGAGCAACTCCTCGGCGCCTACGGCGAGTTGACGGACGACATCGTTCCGTACACGCGGGCCGGGCATGAAAAGACCCGGTTGCTGGCGACGGGGGATGCACCAGCAACCGGGCTACTCGAACGGTAACAAGAGATCGGCGGTTCGCAAATTCGATCTCGGCTATTCGGACACCGACTTGCCTTTCACAACGGGGAGTTGTGACAGGAGTCACCGGAGTGAACAGGCCTGTTGCGACTGACCGGTCGGTCAGCCGAACCCCTGCGCCCCTCTGTGGGTCAGCTGAGCGTGACCTGCCGGTTGGTGAGGCCGCCGCGCGCGCGGCGCTCGTCCGCGGTGAGCGGGGCGTCCGTGGCCAGCGCGGCGGTGAGGCGCTCGGCGAACTCGGCGGCCGGCTTCTCCACGTCGTCCGCGCCGAACCCGCTCGGCAGGTCCCAGACGGGCACGGTGAGACCGTGAGCACGGAAGGACCCCACGAGGCGGGTGCCGTCACCGAGACCGGAGCGGCCGGCCGCGTGCAGCCGGGCGAGACCGTCCAGAAGCTGCTCCTCCGGGTACGGCATGACCCAGCGCAGGTGGTTCTTGTCCGGCGTCTCGCACCAGTACGCGGCGTCCACGCCCTGGAGTTTCACGGTCGGGATGGCGGCGGCGTTGGCGCGCTCCAGGGAGGCGGTCACCTCGGGCGACGCGTTCTCCGCCTCCGGAACCCAGAATTCGAAGCCCGCGTGCACAACTGGCTCGAACGCGCCTTCCGGGTCGAGCAGTTCCTGCAGTCGCGGACCGTCGGCCGGGGCACGGCGGGACTGCACCGGAGTACCCGGCTCCGCGACCAGCGCGCGCTGGAGGGTGTCGGCGAGGTCGCGGCTGATGTCGCCGGACGCCGTGTCGTTCTGCAGACCGAGCAGCACCGAGCCGTCGTCTCGGCGCAGGGCCGGCCAGGCCATCGGCAGCACCGTGGCGAGCGTGACCGACGGAACCCCTTCGGGGAGGCCGCCCTTCAGCGGCAGCGCGACCGTGGCGGCGGGCACCAGCTCGCGCAGCGCCACCCAGTCGCCCTCGCCGGGCAGCCCCTCGAAGGGCCGCTGCACCAACTCGGTCACCGCGTGCGCGGCGGCCCGGCCGTGGCACGCCTTGTAACGGCGGCCACTGCCGCAGGGGCAGGGCTCGCGGGCACCGACAACCGGGACCTCTGCGTCGCTGAGCTGAGGCCGCTTGGCCGTGGTCTGGGGTCGCTTCTTGGCCATCGTGGGTGTCTCCCGGTTACGGCTCGTCTCGTACGGGCGGGAGCCTATCCGTTCACGCCATGACCGACGGGAGCCTGTGGACAACCCGGCGACACGTCGGCGGCGGGCCGCCTGTGGAAAACCCGGCGCCTGTGGACGGACGCGTCAGTTCTGCGCGGACGTGTCAGTCCAGGTTGTCGTAGGCGTCCGCGAAGCCCAGCCGGGGACCCGCGGAGACCGCCGGGGCGGTGACGCGTGTAGCGAAGTCCTCGCGCCGGTGCGCGGCATCCGGATCATGGACGTCCTCGTGCACGACGACCCACACCGTGACCTCGCCCCGGGTGTCGTCGCGTACGCCCCAGTCCTCGGCCAGCGCCGTGATGATGTTCAGGCCGCGCCCGCCGCGCGCCGTGACCGACGGGGTGGCCGGAGCCGGGCGGGTCGGGCCGCCGCCGTCCGTCACCTCGACCGTGAGCCGTCCGCCCGTGTCCACGCGCCAGGCGCAGCGGACGTCACCATCACCGGCCAGGGCGTCGCCCAGGGGCCGGCCGTGCTTGCACGCATTGCTCAGAAGTTCGGAAAGGATCAGTACGGCATCGTCGATGACCGCTTCCGACACACCGCCCGTGCGCAACTGATCGCGCATGCGATGTCTTGCCTGACCCACGCCCGCAGGGCCATGGGTCACGGCCATGCTCGACGACGTGGGCACTTCCTGTGCCACCACCAACGCCACCCCCGAGACCTCCTTCGCCCCACGCCACGGTGTGGATGCCCTCTTGGCCTGTACCGGAAACCGGCCAATCCACGTTCGGTGACGCATTCGCAACCATCGAACACGGGCCGAACGCGCCGGAGCACTCCCTGTAATCGGGTGGCTTGTTTTCGATGGTGTGGCCGAGTTCGGAGGATGGTGCAGGTGAGGCGCCTGGGTCAAGGGGTGTTTGGCGGTCTTTATGAGGTTCTTTAATGTTCCCTACCGAGCTGGCTCAGAACGGCCCGCGGCCGGTTGGTGATGATGGCGTCAATGCCCAGGTCAACGCAGAGATCGACGTCCTCGGGCTCGTTGACGGTCCACACATGCACCTGATGACCGGCGTTTTTCAGCCGCTCGATGTACGCAGGGTGATTGCGCACGATCCTGATCGAGGGGCCTGCGATCCGGACACCGGCCGGAAGTCGACCGTCCCGGAGGCGCGGCGAGAGGAACTGCAACAAGTAGACCGTCGGCAGCGTCGGGGAGGCCGCCCGCACCCGGTGCAGAGATCGCGCCGAGAAACTCATGACCCGTACCGGGGAGTCTGCGGCGGAGGCGGGGACGTCAAGGCCGAAGCGCTTCAGGAGCACCAGCAGCCGTTCCTCGACCTGCCCCGCCCAGCGCGTCGGATGCTTCGTCTCGATGGCCAGCTCCACCCGCCGGCCCGAGTCCGCGACGAGTTCGAGCAGCCGTTCCAGGGTGAGTACGGAGGTGTCCCCGCGGTCCTCCGGGAGGTGCTCCCAGTCCGGCTCCTCGTCCCGTGTCTTCCAGGAGTCGCGGGACCGGTCGCGGCCCTTCCAGGAGCCGAAGTCGAGGGCGGCCAGATCGGCGAGCTCCAGCGCCGAGACCGCTCCGCGTCCGTTCGACGTACGGTTGACGCGTCGGTCGTGGACGCAGACGAGATGGCCGTCGGCGGTCAGTCGTACATCGCACTCAAGCGCGTCCGCGCCGTCCTCGATCGCCTTCTTGTAGGCGGCGAGGGTGTGTTCGGGAGCCTCTTCGGAGGCTCCGCGGTGGGCGACGACTTGGATCCGGTGCTGCCGTGCGTGGGTCACCGCGTCATGGTGCCACCGCAAAGGGGTACACGTGGAGCCGAAAAGGCGTAGCCATGCGGCGTTTTGGCACTTATGGACGCTTATAAAGGATCGCCATGGACCCACAGGCACCGCTTATGGTGCCCTGACGCCCGGTGGGAAAAGCTGACGGCATACAAAAGCACCAGCACAGCTGTTTCGCGCCGGACCGTCGACAAGCGTGAACGAGTGTGACCGCATGCTTCCGAGAACAACAGCCGTGGACCGAGGAGAAGAGCTGTGAGCACCGAGAACGAGGGCACTGAGGTACCCCCGGCCCCGTCTGCACCTCCTGTGCCGGTGGAATCTCCCGCAGCTTCCCCGCAGGCGGCTGCGCCCGAGGGGGGCGCGCCCACCACGCAGCTCCCCCCGGTGCCTCCGAGCGCCCCGCAGGACGCATCGCGCGCCGGGGAGGCGCCCGCGTACGGCACCGCGCCTCAGACGCCCGGCCCCGAGGGCACGGGATCCGCTCCCGACGCCGCCTGGCCGCCCCCGCCGCCCGCCACACCGTCGTACGCCGACGGAGGCACGGCCGCGGGCGCGTACGGCGGCGAGGGAGTGGGCGGATACAGCGGCGACGGCTACGGAGGTGACGGCGCGTCCGGCGCGGGTGGCTACGGAGGGGACGGCGCGGGCGGCTGGGGCACCCCGTACCAGCAGCAGCCGGCGCCCAAGAAGGCCGGCGGCGGGCGCGGCGGGCTGATCGCCGCCGTCCTGATCGCCGCGCTGGTCGCGGGCGGCCTGGGCGGTGGCCTCGGCTACACCCTGGCCAAGAACAACGACAACAACAGCAACTCCACCACCGTCTCCGCCGACACCGGCAGCGGCGCCTCCGTTAAGCGCGACCCGGGCACCATCGCCGGGGTGGCCGCCAAGTCCCTGCCCAGCACGGTCACCATCGAGGCCGAGAGCACCAGCGGCGAGGGCGGCACCGGCACGGGCTTCGTCTTCGACACCCAGGGCCACATCGTCACCAACAACCACGTCGTCGCCGACGCGGTCGACGGCGGCAAGCTCACGGCCACCTTCCCGAACGGCAAGAAGTACGACGCCGAGATCGTCGGCCACGCCCAGGGCTACGACGTAGCGGTCATCAAGCTCAAGAACGCCCCCAGCGACCTCAAGCCGCTCGCCCTCGGCGACTCGGACAAGGTGGCCGTAGGCGACGAGACGATCGCCATCGGCGCCCCCTTCGGCCTGTCCAACACGGTGACCACGGGCATCATCAGCGCCAAGAACCGCCCGGTCGCCTCCAGCGACGGCAGCTCCACCAGCAAGGCGTCCTACATGAGCGCCCTGCAGACCGACGCCTCCATCAACCCCGGCAACTCGGGCGGCCCGCTGCTCGACGCCCAGGGCGCGGTCATCGGCATCAACTCCGCGATCCAGTCGACCAGCAGCGGCGGCCTCAGCGGCAGCAGCCAGTCCGGCTCGATCGGCCTGGGCTTCGCCATCCCGATCAACCAGGCGAAGTACGTCGCCCAGCAGCTGATCAAGACCGGCAAGCCGGTGTACGCCAAGATCGGCGCCTCCGTCTCCCTGGAGGACAGCACCGCGGGCGCGACGATCACCACCGGCTCCTCCGCGGTCGAGGCCGGCGGCCCCGCGGCCCAGGCGGGCCTCAAGGCCGGCGACGTCATCACCAAGCTCGACGACTCGGTGATCGACAGCGGCCCGACCCTCATCGGCGAGATCTGGACCCACAAGCCGGGCGACAAGGTCACGATCACCTACAAGCGCGGCGGCACGCAGCACACCACGGAACTGACCCTGGGATCACGGGTCGGCGACAGCTGACACAGCGTCGAACGTTCAACCGGCGGGCCGGGCAAGGGTTTCCTTGCCCGGCCCGCCGGTTTTCCCCCTCTCCCTCCATGGGCGCGTGCACACCGCGGGAACCGGATTCCGCCCTGCGGCGAAGTACGGGTGAAAGCCCAATTGAAGTCCCCGTGATCTCGGACACGTGATCGTTATGCCGTGAGGGCGTGCTGGTGCCGTTGCCTGGTCTCGGCCGGGGTGAGGTAGCCGAAAGTCTTGTGCTTGCGCAGGCGGCGGCGGTTGTAGAAGGTCTCGATGAAGGAGAAGACCTCGGCTCGGGCTGTGGCCCGGTCGGGCCAGGTACGGGTGCCGGTCTCCTCTTTGAGTAGGGCCCAGAAGCTCTCCGCGGCGGCGTTGATGCCCCTATGGATGTCAAGCGGTGTCTCGGGCTGGTTCCGTGGGGTGTGCCGCGGTGTTTGCGGGGCGATGTGCCGGTAGATCTCTCGTGCGACGTACCGTTTGAGGCAGCGGATGATCTCGCGTTTGGTCTTGCCCTCCGCGAGCCGGTGCCGCACGTAGTCCTGGGAAGGGCCCGCCCAGCGCAGACGGCTGAGGATAATCCGGTAGAGGGCGGCGTTGGCCTGGCGGTCGCCGCCTCGGTTGAGTCTGCGGCGCTGGGTCTTGCCGGAGGATGCCTCGACCGGGCTGGTGCCACAGAGGGCGGCGAACGATGCTTCGCTGTCGAGGCGTTCGGGGTTGTCACCGGCCGAGATGAGCAGGGCTGCTGCGGTGTCCGGGCCGACGCCGTGGACGTCGAGCAGGCCCGGAGTTCTCGCTTTGATCGCTTCTGCTGTCCGCTTGTTGAGGTCGTTGATCTCCTCGGTCAGGTGCTGTATGCGGCGGGCCAGCAGTCTCAAGGTGTGCCGTGCAGCCCCTGCCGGCCCGGAGACCTCCGACTCCGTGAGCAGAGCGCACTGTTGGAACAATTTCGGGTTGCTCAGCCCGCCAGGGACTCGCGGAGTTCGGCATCGGCGCAGACCAGAACGCTCTTGAGCTGGTTGATGGCCTGGGTCCTGGACTTGATCGCGGACCCCTTCGCCAGCTTGAACAGCCGCAGCATCTCCACCGGGCCGTCGCTCGTCTTCGCTGCGGCGGTGGCGCGAGCGGACAACACGGCACGGGCGGCGGCTTCGGCATCGATGGCGTCGGTCTTGCCGTGGCGCCGTCGGGCGGCCTTGTCGGGCTGGTTGACCTCGCTCACCTCGATGCCCTCGGCCCGCAGGTACCGCGTCAGGGCCGCACCGTAGGATCCGGTGCACTCGACCCCGGCTCGCCGCAGCATGCCGAACGAGCATGCCCAGGACAGGAGTTGACGATATCCCTCCGCGGTCGCCGGGAAGCTGCGGCCGTCCAGAGCGGCGCGGACTGTGGTGACGACGGCCGCAGGGTGGACGTCTTTGTGGGTGTCAACACCGAGCAGGATGTCCTCCTCAGCTTCGGCTGGGACGTGACATGGGGCCGTGGGCTGCGTGATGCTGGGCAAGGCCGCCTGTCTCCTGATCGCCTCGGGTGCCGGTGGCCGTCACCGGGCCAGGGCGGTCAAGACTGTGACGGTGCCTGTCGCGAAGACCCCTATCGGGACACGTCCCCTGCCCGGCGGCAGCGAGTACAGCTCCAGGCAGTGGCCGACAGATCAACGCCAAGGCAACAACGCCAGTCGAAACACGGGTCAGGCCGCCGCCCGGAGCAGCACCCGATCATCCTCACAGTCGAAACATGATCCGGTGCGCCCGCAACTGTGCCGCAGCCCCAACTCCCCTATTCGGTGGCGGAACTGGGTCGACGTATATTCACTGCCGCGATCGCTGTGGATCACGCAGCCGGGCTCCGGATGAGCCCGGCCGTGGGCCATGTCGAGGGCGTCGACGACGAGTTCGGCGCGGTGGTGGTCGGCCATGGCGTAGCCGACGACCTCGCGGGTGGCCAGGTCCAGCCAGCAGGCGAGGTAGAGCCAGCCCTCGGCGGTGGGCAGGTAGGTGATGTCGCCCACCAGCTTGGTCCCGGGACGCTCGGCATGGGAATCACGGCCGATCAGGTCCGGGGCCGGCTTCGCCTTCGCATCCGGCCGGGTCAACGAACGCCTCCTGCGCCGGGTGGCGCCACGGATGTCGCGCTCACGCATCACGCGGGCGACGCGCTTGCGGTTCACTCGCCGGCCCAGGCGGCGCAGTTCGGCGTGGATGCGCGGGACACCGTAGGTGTGCCGGGAAGCGATGTGCAGAACGGTGATCTCCTGCGCGAGCGCGTCGTCGGCGGCCTGACGGGCGCAGCGGGCGGCCTCGCCCTCGCGCCAGGCGTAGTAGGAGGAGCGGGCGACCTTCAGCACCCGGCACAGCAGGACGATCGGGTACGTCGCCTTCTCCGCGTGGATCAACCGGTACAGCTCGCTCACCGGTCGTTCTCCTTGACCGGTTGAATCTAAGCAAGGCGTCTGACGATGACTCCGAAGCGGCGTGTTGTGTCGGCACCGTGCTGAGTCGGTGGCCTGGGTAATTCGGTTGGGTATCCCCGTCGGCAGGGTGACGCCACGCCATCACCACCCTTTCGGTCCTAATCCGCCTCTTTGTGCATGCATGGGGGTAATTTCTGCAGCTAAGCAACGGTATATCCCGACGCTGTGAGATGTGTTGCGGGCTCAGTGGCCATCTGACCGAGCTGCCCCGGGCGTTCGGAAGCCTGGCGACTGCGGTCAACGGCGACAAGAAAGGACTGGTCCATGGCAGCGGACGCCATCCCTTCCGCCCCTCCTGGTAGACGACGAAAGTGGAGATTCAGAGCGACGGTCGTCATGGTGCCACTGGTCGCGCTGCTGACGTCGATCACTTTGATCTCGAACCTTGCGAGCGCAGCTGAGGCCCCGGTGGGGTTGGGGACCGCCACGAGTTACGCGGTCCTGGCCGGTTCAGGGGTCACAAATACGGGCCCCACGGTCGTCAACGGCGACCTGGGAGTCAGCCCTGGGTCCTCGGTGACGGGCTTCCCGCCCGGAATCGTGAACGGAGTGCAGCACGTCGCCGATGCTGCCGCCGCTCAGGCCCAGTCCGACCTGACCACTGCCTACAACGACGCGGCCGGCAGAGCACCGACCGCCAACCTGACCTCCCCGGGCGACATCGGCGGACTCACGCTGACCCCGGGCGTCTACAAAGCCTCGTCGTCGCTGAATCTCACCGGGACGGTCACTCTTGACGCCCACGGCGACCCCAACGCCGTCTTCATCTTCCAGATCGGCTCCACTCTGATCACGGCTCCGGGGAGCAACGTCCTGCTCGTCAACGGAGCGCAGGCCTGCAACGTGTTCTGGCAGGTGGGAAGCTCGGCCACCCTCGACACGAATTCCTTCTTCAAGGGCAACATCCTCGCCCTGACGTCCGTCACGGTGAATACCAACGCAGCGGTCGAGGGTCGGGCACTGGCGCGTAATGGTGCGGTCACGTTGGACAGCAACGTGATCACGAGGGCGGTCTGCATGACGGGCCCGCCCGGGCCGTCTGGGCCGTCTGGGCCTGCTGGGCCGTCTGGGCCTGCTGGGCCGTCTGGATCTCCTGGGCCGTCTGGGCCTGCCGGGCCGTCTGGGCCTCCTGGGCCGTCTGGGCCTGCCGGGCCGTCTGGGCCTCCTGGGCCGTCTGGGCCTGCCGGGCCGTCTGGGCCTCCTGGGCCGTCTGGGCCTGCCGGGCCGTCTGGGCCTCCTGGGCCGTCCGATCATCCGAAGCCGAAGCCGTCCAAGCACCCCAAGCCGAAGCCGAAGCCGTCCAAGCACCCCAAGCCGAAGCCGAAGCCGTCCAAGCATCCCAAGCCGCACAAACCTGGCCACGAGGGCAATGGCTACCACGGCCACGGCCACAAGAGCTAGAAAATCACCACAAATGTTGCGGCTCTGGCCCCGGCGCAGTTACGTCGGGGCCAGTGCTGTTGGCATGCAGGGTGAGTGGGCCGAGGAGCCGGTCGGGCGGATGTGGCGCTGACTGCGTCGAAGACCGCCTCCGGCCCGGTCAGCGCGGTGTTGGGGGTGGCGGGCGTCCAGCGCGATGCAGCGGCGCTGCACATCCCGGCCCGCGGCGCGGCATGCATGTGCTCGCACCGGTTCCTTTTCCTCTGACTCAGGCATTCGGCGAGTGCGCAACTTCTCTAACGCCGCGAGAAGTTCAGGTCGGTGATCGCGTGGCGGCATCTGGCCAGCCCTCGCCGAGCATCGCCACCGGCATAGGATCGGGTGCTGATCGGAGCGGTGGTCCTGAGGGGTGGAAGATGGCCAGTGGACCCCGCGTGGACCACGAGCCCCGAGAAGCGCCCAGGGCCGGTACGCTGTACCCGCTCCGTCCCTGGTGGGCGCGGGCGCAGGTGGGTTGCCCGAGCGGCCTAAGGGAACGGTCTTGAAAACCGTCGTGGCAGCGATGTCACCGTGGGTTCAAATCCCACACCCACCGCAGTGTTGGTAAGGGGCGCCCTCAATTGAGGACGCCCCTTACGCATGTCGGCCCTCACGCGCCGGGCAGCGGTCTCACGCCCCCCGCCCCGTCATCCGCGCCGCCGAAGCGATCGTCGCCCGGGCCTCCCGTTCCGTAAGGCCCGTGCCCAGGGCCGCCTCCACCAGGGCGTCGACGAGTGCCGGGCCGATGTCGTTCTCGTAGGCGCGGCAGGCAGCCCAGAAGAGGCGGGTGTTGCGTTGGCCCTCGTGGGCCGCGAGGACGAACTGGACGAGGCCCTGGCCGTGTTGGCCGGTCGAGGTGGGGGTCGGGTGGTTGGTGCGGGGTGGGGGGAGGAGTAGGCGTAGGAGGGAGGGCGGGCAGGGGGCCGGTGCGAGGTGGGCGGTGGCGGTGGCGGCGGCGTAGAGGCCGTGTTCGGTGCGGGAGCCGGGGCCGACCAGGTAGCCGCCGGCGCCGCGGATGTCGATGCCGGGGGCCAGTCGGCCCGCCGAGTTGGGGACAACGACGTCGGGTGGGCCGGTGAGCCAGAGGTGACGGCCGCCGCTGGGGGTCAGGACGACCACGGTCTCGGGGATCGTGAACAGGTGGCGGAGGGCCAGTTCGCGCAGGGCGGAGGACGAGTCCGTACCGGATTTGGTGTCGAGGTCGATGCCGATGAGGTGGTGCGGCGGCAGTCCGCACGCGATGCCGTAGCCGGTGGCCCAGGGCGCGGCGGCGAACAGCTCGCGGATGCGTGCCGGGTCGGTCGAGGCGTCGTAGACCCCGTGCCCGAGGAGTCCGCACTCGCCGTGGCAGGGCGCGCTCGCAGCGACTGAGGCACCCGAGGTGCTCACGCCGCTCGTGGCATCCCAGGCCACGCCCACCGTGGCGGCGTTGTCACGGTGTGGCGAGCGCAGGGCCGGGAGTTTCGTTCGGGACAGGGGGATCACGGCCAGTCCGCGTTCGGCGGCTGACAGGGCGTGTGCGAGGGCCAGCGTGGTGGCCTGCCGGTCGATGGTGGCCATGACTCCATGTTCGTACGAGTGTTCGAAAAAGGGAAGAGGGGATGGCGGTGACGCGCCCGGGAGGGGCGGTCGCCGCGAAATGTGCCGGAACGCTTCGCCTCTTGTGCGGCCTGGGGCGGGATGTCCGTACCGCCCCGAACTGCGGCTTCGGTGGAGGCAAGGGGGTTTATCGACTTGTCATCACGCTTCAGGGGGAATAACCGCTTCCGGTCTGGTTCGCCGGGGATTCGGTGGGCAACTCTGGTCTCGCGACGTCGTGCACCACACCGGGGCGGTCGGCCAACTGCCCTGGTGGAAGCCGTAATTGAAGCTCTACCTCGTGTGCGTTCGGCTCAGAAGCCGCTACGCACCTTGTTCTGGAGGAACAACATGGCAAGCATCCGTACCGCCCGTGTCATCGCCGCCGTCTCCGCCCTCCCGCTGGCAGCCGCCCTCTTCACCGGCGTCGCGGCGGCGGACAACGGCGCCATCGCGGGCAACGGATCGAACGCGGGTGTGGCGACCGTCGGCGGCAGCGGGGTCGGGCACGACAACAAGGGCAACTCGTCCACCACACAGCAGCAGGCGGTCGGCTCCGGGGCCTCGAACCAGAGCAACACCGCCCAGGTCAAGGGATCCGCGTTCTCCGCCATCAACCAGGGAAACTCGAACGTCGCCATCAACTTCGCCAACCTCTGGTAGCCGCGCCCGACGACTCCCGCGGGGGGATGCGCGGAGGCGTCTGAGGGTGTGTGAGGTGTGCTCTGTGGGGTCGTGACGCGTCTGCGCGGTGGTGCTTGGGTGCCACCGCGCAGACGTTTTTCGCGTGCCGCGCGGATGTTTTCGTGCGCCACGCGCGCATGGCCGGGCGGCAGGGCGCCTGTGCACTGACGACCTTGACAGTCCACAGCATCTGACGGACAGTCAGAAACCATCGTCCGTACGACGACACGGAGGTCCGCCGTCGTGCACCTCGCCCCCACCCCTCGCCAGCAGCGGTTGCGTGCCGAACTCCGGGCGTACTTCGCCGCGTTGATGCCGGACGGACCACCCCGCGCGGACGACCCTCAGGGGCAGCGGGCGTTGCTGCGCCGGATCGGCGGCGACGGGTGGCTCGGGCTCGGCTGGCCGGTCGAGTACGGCGGTCAAGGGCGCGGCGCGGACGAGCAGTTCGTGTTCTTCGACGAGGCCTACCGGGCGAACGCGCCCGTCTCGATGGTCACCCTGAACACCGTGGGGCCGACGCTGATGAAGTACGGCAGCGAGGAACAGAAGGCCGCCCTCCTCCCGGGCATCCTGCGCGGGGAACTCGTCTTCGCGATCGGCTACAGCGAACCGTCGGCCGGCACCGACCTCGCCTCGCTCCGGACCCGAGCCGTACATGACAGTCAGGGGTGGCTGATCGAAGGGCAGAAGATCTTCACCTCCAACGCCCACAACGCCGACTGGATCTGGCTCGCCTGCCGCACCGACCCCGAGGCCCCCAAGCACCGCGGCATCTCGATCATCCTCGTCCCGACCGACGCGCCCGGCTTCTCCTGGACCCCGATCGACACGGTGGGCGGGCAGCGGACGACGGCCACGTACTACGACGGTGTCCGCGTCCCGGCGGCCAATCTGGTCGGCGCGGAGAACGAGGGCTGGTCGCTCATCACCAATCAGCTCAACCACGAGCGGGTCGCCCTCGCCGCGACCGGCATGCAGGCCGAGGACTTCTACACGGCCGCGCTGACCGCCGCCCGCACACCCGATCCGGTGACGGGCAGGCGCCGGGCCGACGAGCCGTGGGTGCGGGCTCAGTTGGCCGAGGCGCACGCCCGGCTGGCGGCGACCCGCCTGCTCAACTGGCGACTGGTCGGCGACGTGGGCGCGGGCCGGCTGGCGCCCGGCGACGCGAGCGGCGTGAAAGTCATGGGAACCGAATCGACGGTGGCGGTGTACCAGATATGTCAGCACCTCGCCGGAGCGGACGGGACGGCCGGACCAGGGGGGTCAACAGGGCTGGCGGGGCTGGTGCGTTCGGGTTCGCCGGGTGTCTTCGGGGACGGCGAGCTGGAGCGGTTGAACAGGGCGGCGCAGATCAACACGTTCGGGGGCGGGGTGAGCGAGGTGCAGCGGGAGATCGTCGCCACGATGCGGCTCGGGATGACGAGGGGGCGGCGGTGACGGGGGAGTCGGTGGTGAGTGCGGCGGTCGACGAACTGGGCGCGCGGCTCAAGGCGTACGAGGGGCGTCCGGCCGCCGTCGCGGGCACCGGCAAGGACCCCGTCAACGAGCCGATGATCCGGCACTGGTGCGAGGCGATGGGCGACACGAATCCGGCGTACACGGGCCCGGACGCCGTCGCCCCGCCCACCATGCTCCAGGCCTGGACCATGGGCGGCCTCTCCGGACACTCGGGACGCACGGGGGCCAACGACGAGCTGTTCGACCTGCTCGACGAGGCGGGCTGCACCTCCGTGGTCGCCACCGACTGCGAGCAGGAGTATCTACGGCCCCTGCGGCCGGGTGACGAGGTCACCTTCGACGCGGTGATCGAGTCGGTCTCGGACCGCAAGACGACGAAGCTGGGCACGGGGTACTTCGTCACCACGCGCATGGACGTGCGGGTGGGCCAGGACCTCGTCGGCACCCACCGCTTCCGCATCCTCAAGTACGCCCCCGCGCGACAGCAGCAGAAGACGAAACAGGAAGGGAAAGGAGCTCGTGCCCGCCGCCCCCGCCCCGTCGTCAACCGCGACAACGCCGGCTTCTGGGAGGGCGTGGAGCGGCACCAACTCCTCATCCAGCGCTGCACGAGCTGCGGAACGCTGCGCCACCCCTGGCTGCCGGGCTGCAACACTTGCGGCGGCCCGGACTGGGACACCGTCGAGGCGAGCGGCGACGGGACCGTCTACTCGTACGTGGTGATGCACCACCCGCCCTTCCCCGCCTTCGACCCCCCGTATGCGGTCGGACTGATCGAACTCGCCGAGGGCGTGCGGATCGTGAGCGATGTGGTGGGGATGCCGTACGACAAGGTGCGCATCGGGCTGCCGGTACGGCTCGAATTCCGGCGCTACGACGACGATGAGGACGATCCGCTGGTGCTCCCCGTCTTCCGGGTCCAGGAAGGCCGAGAGGGCGGGGTGGGCTGACATGGACTTCACCCCCACGGAGGAACAGGCGGCGGCCCGTGACCTCGCCGCCCGTATCTTCGGCGACCTCGCGACTCCCGAGCGGCTCACGGCGGCCGGGACGGGCAGCGACCCCGAGCTGTGGAAGGCGCTCTGCGCCGCCGGACTGGTGGGCGCCGTCGAGGAGTTGGGCCTGCTCGGCCTCGTCCTCCTCCTGGAGGAGCAGGGGCGGACGACGGCCCAGGCGCCCTTCGCTCCGACGTGCGTGTACGGGCTGCTGGCGGTGGCGGCACACGGTTCGCCCGAGCAGCGGGAGCGGTTGTTGCCGGGCATTGGGGACGGGTCGGTGGTGGTGTGCGGGGCGTTTCCGGCGCAGGGGGGTGTACGGGCCGTACAGGTCTCCAGGCAGGGCGAGTTGACCGGTACGGTCCCTGTCGTCCCCTGGCTGCGTGACGCCACGCATGTCCTTGTCGCCGACGATCACGGGGAGTTGTGGCTGACGCCGGTCACGGACGCCACGCGCGTCGAGCCGGTCGAGCTGACGGCACCCTGGTCGGCGGGGCGGCTGACACTCGACGGCGCGGCGGCGGAACGGCTCGGCGCCACGGAGGCCCACGCCGACGTCCTGGCCACCGCCCGCACCGCCTTCGCCGGTCTGCAGGCCGGGGTCTGCGCGGGGTCGCTCGCGCGGGCCGTGGCGCATGTCAACGCTCGGGAGCAGTTCGGGCGTCCGCTGGCCACCCGGCAGGCGGTCCAACTCCGGGCCGCCGACGCGTACATGGACATCGAGGCGATACGCGTGACGACGTACGAGGCGGCCTGGCGGCGCGACGCGGGGCTGCCGTACGCCACGCACGCGCTGACCGCGGCCTGGTGGGCGTCCGAGGCGGGCCGGCGGGTCGTCGACACGGGTCAGCATCTGCACGGCGGTGCGGGAGCCGACCTGGACCATCCGGTCCACCGGCACTTCCTCTGGGGGCGCCAGCTGGACGCGTACCTCGGATGCGGGGCCGAAGTACTTCAGGAACTGGGGGAGTTGATCGTCAGTGAGGAGGCGCAGCCATGAGGGCAGGAGGTGCGGTCATCAGGGCGGGTGAGGAGTTGCCCCCGCTCGAGATCGAGATCACCCGCACGCTGATCGTCGCCGGAGCGATCGCCTCCCGTGACTACCAGGACGTGCACCACGACGCGGAGTTGGCGCGGCTGAAGGGCTCCCCCGACATCTTCATGAACATCCTGACGACGAACGGTCTGGTCGGCCGCTACATCACGGACCACTTCGGCCCACGAGCCGTCCTCCGCAAGGTCGCCATCCGGCTCGGCGCCCCCAACTACCCCGGCGACACCATGGTGTTGACCGGCCGGGTCGAGGAGACGGACGGCGACACCGCGACGGTGCGCGTGCTCGGGACGAACGGCATCGGCCGGCATGTGACCGGCACGGTCGTGGTCACGGTCGCCGTACCGACGACGACGGAGGCCGGGGCATGAGCGCCCGCACCCGCGACACCCTCGGCGGACGTGCCGCGATCGTCGGCATCGGGGCCACGGAGTTCTCCAAGGACTCGGGGCGCAGCGAGCTGCGGCTGGCCGTGGAGGCAGTGCGGGCGGCGCTGGACGACGCGGGGCTGACGCCGGCGGACGTGGACGGGATGGTGACGTTCACGATGGACACCAACCCGGAGATCACCGTCGCCCAGGCCTGCGGGATCGGCGAGCTGTCCTTCTTCTCCCGGGTCCACTACGGCGGCGGCGCGGCCTGTGCGACCGTCCAGCAGGCGGCGTTGGCCGTGGCGGCGGGCGTCGCCGAGGTGGTGGTCTGCTACCGCGCCTTCAACGAGCGGTCGGGCCGCCGATTCGGCTCGGGCGTCACGCACCGCGAGCCGTCGGCGGAGGGCGCGGCGCTCGGCTGGTCGCTGCCGTTCGGGCTGCTCACCCCGGCGTCGTGGGTGGCGATGGCGGCGCAACGGTATCTGCACACCTACGGCCTCACACCCGAGGTGTTCGGTCAGGTGGCGGTCGTGGACCGCAAGTACGCGGCGACGAACCCGGCGGCGTACTTCCACGGCAGACCGATCACCCTCGCCGAGCACGCGGCCTCGCGCTGGATCGTGGAACCGCTGCGGCTGCTGGACTGCTGCCAGGAGACGGACGGGGCCCAGGCGATCGTCGTCACTTCGGTGGAGCGGGCCCGAGACCTGCCGCGCCCGCCCGCGGTCATAGCTGCGGCGGCCCAGGGCGCCGGGCGGGCACAGGAGCAGATGACCAGCTTCTACCGCGACGAGCTGACCGGCCTCCCGGAGATGGGCGTGGTCGCGCGGCAGCTGTGGCGGACGGCGGGGCTCGGGCCGGACGACATGGACGTGGCGATCCTCTACGACCACTTCACGCCGTTCGTGCTGATGCAGCTGGAGGAGTTCGGGTTCTGCGGAAAGGGGGAGGCGGCGGACTTCGTGGCCGATGAACGGGTGCCCGTCAACACGCACGGGGGACAGCTCGGGGAGGCGTATCTGCACGGCATGAACGGGATCGCGGAAGGCGTCAGGCAGGTGCGCGGCACCGCCGTGAACCGGATACCGGGGGCCGGCCGGGTACTGGTGACGGCGGGGACCGGAGTACCGACATCCGGGCTGATCCTCACCGCCGACGACTGAGCCCCGGCTCAAAGCAGACGACTGGGCCTCGGCCCACCGCAGACGGCCGAGCCTGACCGACTGCGGACGACCGACTCCGGACGACCGAGCCAGGCCGACCCTGCACGGCCGAGCCCGGATGCCCCCTGACGGCCGAGCTTGGCTAACTCCGGATAGCCGAGCCCGGCCGACTCCGGACGACCGACCCCGGCTGCTCCTGTACGACCGAGCCCCGGCTGCCCCTGTACGACCGAGCCCCGGATGATCCCGGACGACTGCGCCTCGCCTGGGCGGACTCCGGACGGCTGAGCTTCGGCCGACCCCGGACGGCAACTCTCAGGGTGAACCCGCAGCGGCTGACCCCGGACGGCAATCCGCACGGGTGAACCCGCAGTGGCCGACTCCGGACGGCAATCCGCACGGGTGAACCCGCAGCGGCCGACCCCGGACGACCGAGCTCCCGGGCAAGCCGCAGCGGCTTACCCGGCCCTGCCCGGCCCTGCCCCCGGGAGGGATCCAACAACGATCACCCCGGCCCAGCCCCGCCCTCGGGAGGGATCCCACAACGATCACCCCGGCCCTGCCCTGCCCTGCCCTCGGGAGGGATCCCACAACGATCACCCCCGCCCAGCCCCGCCCCCGGAGGGAACCCGCAGCGGCCGACCCCGCAAGGCCCTGTCCCCAGAAGGAACCCGCAGCGGCCGCCCCGCACGGCTCACCCCCAGGGGTAAACCCGCAGTACGTCCCGGTCGCTCGTCCACCTTCAGGAGGTGGAGCCAGCCCCACCACTACAACCTGAGGCGGAGTCTGCTTCGGGACCTGCGGCCGATCCGCCGCAGCAGCGATCGCTCATAGCGTGGAGCCATGACCACAGCCGTCTGCACCAGCGCTGCGAACGCCGTCGCACGGGCCGCCGAACGGGCCGACGCTCGGACCACGACACGGCCCGGCACCCGCCCCGCGGCCCGCCCCGCCGTACGCCCGGCCGCCCGTCCCGCCACCCGGCCCACGGCGCGGGCTGCGCGGACCCAGCCGACCGCCACCGCCACCGCCACCGCTGCCGCCACCGCCCTCACGTACCCCTCGTTCTCGTCGTACATGAGGGCCAGGCAGCCCGTGCTGCTGCGGACCGCCCGGTCGCTGACCGCGAACCCGTCCGACGCCGAGGACCTGCTGCAGACCGCGCTGACCAAGACGTATGTCGCCTGGGAGCGGATCGAGGACCACCGGGCGCTGGACGGCTATGTGCGCCGGGCGCTGCTGAACACGCGGACCTCGCAGTGGCGCAAGCGCAAGGTCGACGAGTTCGCGTGCGAGGAGCTTCCGGAGCCGGAGCCGGGCGGCGGCGCGGAGGACCCGGCCGAGCAGCAGGCGTTGCACGACGCGATGTGGCGGGCGATCGCGAAACTGCCGGACCGGCAGCGGGCGATGGTCGTCCTCAGGTATTACGAGGACCTCAGCGAGGTGCAGACGGCCGAGGTGCTCGGGGTCTCCGTGGGCACGGTGAAGTCGGCGGTGTCGCGGGCGCTGGGCAAGCTGCGCGAGGACCCGGAGCTGGTCCTGGTCCGATAGTTCGGACAGCTCGTGGCGACGTGATGTGATCGATCATCCGTCCCTAGTGACATACCGTGCGGTATGTGCGCAGAATCAGCGCAGCCCTTACTACCGCGTAGGCAATGTCGCCCCGGGAGGACGCCGTGCTGAGCACCATGCAGGACGTACCGCTGTTGATCTCCAGGATCCTGACCCACGGGTCGACGGTCCACGGAACATCGCAGGTGATCAGCTGGACCGGTGAGGGAGAGCCGGAACGCCGTTCCTTCGCGGAGATCGGCGCCCGGGCGGCCCAGCTCGCACACGCCCTGCGCGAGGACCTGGGCGTGGCGGACGGCGAGCGAACTGCCACTTTTATGTGGAACAACTCCGTTCACGTCGAGGCCTACTTCGCGATCCCCGCCATGGGCGCGGTGCTGCACACCCTCAACCTCCGTCTTCCGGCCGACCAGTTGGCGTGGATCGTCAACCACGCGGCCGACCGGGTGGTGATCGTCAACGGTTCGCTGATCCCGCTGCTCGCACCCCTGCTGCCCAAGCTGCCGACGGTGGAGCACATCGTCGTCTCCGGCCCCGGCGACCGCGGCCCCCTCGACGGCACTTCCGTGCGCGTGCACGAGTACGAGGACCTGATCGCCGGCAAGCCGACCAGGTACGACTGGCCCGAGCTGGACGAACGCCAGGCCGCCGCGATGTGCTACACCTCCGGTACTACGGGCGACCCCAAGGGTGTGGTGTTCAGCCACCGTTCGATCTACCTGCACTCCATGCAGGTCAACATGACCCAGTCGATGGGGCTCACGGACCAGGACACCTCACTGGTCGTAGTGCCCCAATTCCATGTAAATGCCTGGGGTTTGCCCCACGCCACCTTCATGACCGGCGTGAACATGCTGATGCCGGACCGCTTCCTGCAGCCCGCGCCGCTCGCCGAGATGATCGAGAGCCAGCGCCCCACGCACGCGGCGGCCGTGCCCACCATCTGGCAGGGCCTGCTCGCCGAACTGACCGCCAAGCCGCGCGACGTCTCCTCCCTCACCCAGGTCACCATCGGCGGCTCGGCCTGCCCGCCCGCCCTCATGGCGGCCTTCGACAAGCTCGGCATGCGGGTCTGCCACGCCTGGGGCATGACGGAGACGTCCCCGCTGGGCACGGTCTCGCGCCCGCCGGCCGAGGCGGTCGGCACGGAGCGGGAGTTCGAGTACCGGCTGACGCAGGGCCGTTTCCCGGCGAGCGTCGAGGCCCGCCTCACCGGCCCCGGCGGCGAGCGGCTCCCCTTCGACGGCGAGTCGGCGGGCGAACTGGAGGTGCGCGGCCCCTGGGTCGCCGGCGCCTACTACAACGGCCCCGACGCCGAACCCCTGCGCCCCGCCGACAAGTTCAGCGAGGACGGCTGGCTCAAGACCGGCGACGTCGGCACCATCTCCCCCGACGGATTCCTCACGCTCACCGACCGCGCCAAGGACGTCATCAAGTCCGGCGGCGAGTGGATCTCCTCCGTCGACCTGGAGAACGCCCTGATGTCCCACCCGGACGTCACCGAGGCCGCCGTGGTCGCCGTACCGGACGAGAAATGGGGCGAGCGCCCGCTCGCGACCGTCGTCCTGCGGGAGGGCTCCACCGCCGACTTCGAGTCCCTGCGCGCCTTCCTCGCCGACGCGGGGAAGATCGCCAAGTGGCAGCTCCCCGAACGCTGGACGATCGTCGAGTCGGTCCCGAAGACGAGCGTCGGCAAGTTCGACAAGAAGGTACTGCGCAGGCGCTACGCCGACGGCGACCTGGACGTCACCAAGCTCTGACGGTTGCCCGGACCGCTCGGCCGGTGATGCCCACCGGCTACCGGCCGAGCGAACCGACGAATCGGTCCAGCCGGGAGACGACCTTCCGCAGTACGTCGACCGACCCCTCGGCGTCGTCCTTGAGCTCCAGCGAGTGGTCCGCCGACGGAATCTCCAGGACCTCGTGCTGCCGCAGGGACGCGGCGACCCGCGAGTCCCACAGCTTGTCGGCACCGCCGCCGACGAGGAGAGTCGGCGCCTGGGCCTTCCGAAGGCCCTGTACCACCTGGTCGATCGTCAGAACAGGCGTGAGCCAGGCCGCCGCGATGTCCCGCTCGGCCGCGACCCCGCACCCGAGGGATCCCAGCGATTTTCCGACGACCAGCCGACAGGCCCCCGCCTCGGCGTCGACGGCCCGCGCGACCTCTGCCTCCACCCACGCGATCCGCTCCTCCACGGTGAACCGCGAGAAGTCGTCCGGAATCCGCCACCACAACTCCTGGACCGTCCAGCCGTGTTGGAGGAGCACGGCACGGGCGAAGTGCAGCAGCGGCATGGCGGGCGTGTACCCGACACCCGGCACGACGACCGCGACCCGGTCAGGCGCACCGTCGTGACGGGTCGGAACGGCGAAGGGACCGGGCACGGGCGTGGACATGCCCGCAGGTTACTTGCCCAACTGGCCGGACCGGCCGGCTAATTGGTGCCGATCCGAGCCAACAGGTCCACGATCCTCGACTGGACCTCCGTGCTCGTCGACCGCTCGGCGAGGAAGAGGACGGTCTCGCCGGAGGCGAGCCGGGGCAGGTCGGCCTGGTCCACCGCGGCCGTGTAGACGACGAGCGGGGTCCGGTTGAGCTGCCCGTTCGCCCGCAGCCAGTCGACGATCCCGGCCCGCCGCTTGTGCACCTGCAACAGGTCCATCACCACGAGGTTCGGCCGCAACTGCCCCGCCAGCGTCACCGCGTCCGCGTCACTCGCGGCCCGCGCCACCTGCATCCCGCGCCGCTCCAGCGTCGCCGTCAGCGCCAGCGCGATCTCCGCGTGCTCCTCGATCAGCAGCACCCGCGGCGGATGCTGCTCACTGTCCCGGGGCGCGAGCGCCTTCAGCAGTACGGCGGGATCGGCGCCGTAGGCCGCCTCGCGCGTCGCCTGTCCGAGCCCGGCGGTCACGAGTACCGGCACCTCCGCCGCCACCGCCGCCTGCCGCAGCGACTGGAGCGCGGTCCGCGTGATCGGCCCGGTCAGCGGGTCCACGAACAGCGCCGCAGGGAACGCGGCGATCTGCGCGTCGACCTCCTCGCGCGAGTGCACGATGACGGGCCGGTACCCGCGGTCGCTCAGCGCCTGCGTGGTCGTCACGTCCGGCGCGGGCCACACCAGCAGCCGACGCGGGTTGTCGAGCGGCTCGGGGGGCAGTTCGTCGTCGAGCGGCTGCGGCCTCGGCGTGTCCGCGATCTCCACGGCCCCGCCCGGCCCGTCCAAGGGTTCGGGCCCCTCGGCCGCGTTCTCGTCCGGTGCTCCTATGGCGTACGACCGTCCGGCGCCCTCGGTGATCGGCGAGAGCCGCGACTGCCCGGCCATCGACTGCTGGGCCTGCTCACCCTGGGGATGCGGACGGGCCGCCTGCTCCGGCGCCCCCGTTGCGGGCTCGGGCCGCGTCCCCAGCTTCCGCCGCCGTCCGCCACCGCCCGGCTGATGCGGCGGAGGCGTGGCGGTCGGCTGCTGCACCTGAGCCGCCTGCCGAGTGAACGGCACCCCCTGCCCCAACGTCCGCACACTGATCGCCCGCCCCTGAGTGGAGTTGGGATCAACACCCCCGACCGAAGCCCCGGCCGGCGCCGGCACGGCAGCTTCAGCGGGCAGCGGCTGCGCGACCCGGGGTTGCGGAGCGGCAGCCGCGGGAGCTGCCGGTGCCGGGGCGTTCGGGTTCGGCTGTGGATTCGGGGCTACGGCGGGTTCGGCGCCGTTCGCCGGTACGGGGGTGCCGGGGGCCGGTGCAGCGCCCGGGGCCGGCTGCGCCGCGGGGAGCGCCTGCCGCGGTACGGCCGCACCCGGCGCACCGGGGTGGGCCTGAGCCGCGGCGGCCTGGCCGGGGATGCCGTGCGGGGAGACCGGCTGCCCTTGGGCGCCGGGGATGCCCTGGGGCGGAATCGGCTGACCCGGGAGTCCTTGAGGTGAGACGGGTCGGCCGCCGGGCCCGCCCTGCGGCAGCGCAGCCTGTGCCGGGATGCCCTGACCGGGGGCCGCCTCCGCCGGGAGCGGCAGCGGCTGGGCCGCGGTGGCCTGTCCCTGACCGGGGAGGCTCTGCGCGGGCGCGAGTTGCACGGCGGCGCCCGGCTGGCCGGGCACCGGCTGCACCGCACCCTGCACCTGCCCAGGGAGCCCTTGTCCCACGGCCGCGTCGCCCGCCGCCGCGAGCTGACCGGAGTTCTGCCCGGGCGGCGAGGGCGCGACGCCGACCTGCGCCGGTACGCCTACGGGAACACCCGGCCCCTGCCCCGCCGTCCCCTGCGCCGGAACCACAGCGCCCGCCGTCTGCACCGGCACGCCCTCCACGGGCTGCTGCGGCTGGGCCACGGCCCGGCGCCGCCGCCCGGTGGGCGCGCTCGCGGGATGAGGCTGCGGCGGAGTGTGGTCCTCGGACTGGTCGTGCGGAACGGCGTCGTGCCGCCCTTCGTCACGGGCAACCTGCCCGGGAGCGACCGGAACCCCAGGAGCGACCGGAACCCCCGGCACCTGCGCGCTCGCGTCCGGCGTCCGGTCCGCCTCGGCCGGCGGCAGCGCGAACACCGTACGAGCACCCGCCTCCTGCGCGGCGGCCCGCTCGGCCGCAGCCGCCAGGGCGCGCCGACGACGCCCGGTCGGCTGCCCGTCCTCGCCACCGGAGCCGTCGGCCGCACCCCCCGCAGGACCTCCCGCAGGCAACGCGGGCGGCAACGCCTGCCGCTCGCCACCGGCGGGCGCGGGCACGCCCTGCGGCGGCACCGTCCCGCCCAGCCCCGTCCCCGAGGCCGCCGTCCCGGCCGCATGCTCCGCCGCCGTCATCACGGCACCCTCGGACACACCCTCCGCGTCACCGTCGGCCCCGTCACCGGCGCCGCCCTCGGCCGCCCGCCCGCGCCGTCGCCCCGTACCGCTGGAAGCGCCGTCGCCGCCCGCCTCCACGGCCGCCGCCGACTCCTCGCCCGCACGCCTTCTGCGCCGCCCGGTGGGCACCACGCCCTCGCCGCCGGAGTCGTCGGACCCGCCGTCCGGCACCTCGCTCTCCAGGAACGCGTCCACCGAGGACCGCCGGGCCCGCCGCCGCCCGCTGTTGCCGTCGGCCTGCTCGGGTACGGCGAGTTCGGCACCGCCGGTCGCGGCCGGAGCCGCGACGGCCCCCGCCCCGCCCCCGATCGGAACCTCCAGCACATACGCGCTGCCGCTCATCCCCGGCACGTCGTGCGTCTGCAGCACCCCGCCGTGCGCCCGCACGATCCCGCGCACGATCGGCTCGTGCACCGGGTCTCCCCCGGCGTACGGCCCGCGCACCTCGATCCGTACGACCTCACCGCGCTGCGCCGCCGCCACGACGACCGTGTTGTCCATGTAACCGCCCGCCGACGCGGGCGAGTTGCCGGTCGCGTCGACACCGGCGACGTCCGCGACGAGGTGGGCGAGCGCGGTGGCGAGCAGCCCCGGGTCGACCTCGGCCTCGATGGGCGGCGCGTGCACGGCGAACTGCACGCGACCGGGACCGATCAGCTCCACTGCCCCGTCGACACCGGCGGCGACGACCGCGTCCAGCATCACTTTCGTCCGCGAGATCTCCTCGGCACCGGTCTCCAGCCGCTGATAGCCGAGCACGTTGTCGATGAGCTGCGTGATGCGCGAGTAACCGGCCGACAGATGATGGAGGACCTGGTTGGCCTCGGGCCACAGCTGCCCGGCGTCGTCGGCGGCCAGCGCGGCCAGTTCGCGGCGCAGTTCGTCGAGGGGTCCGCGCAGCGAACGCCCGAGCAGCGTGAGCAGTTGCTCGTGCCGTGCGGCCAGCTCCTCGTAGCGGTCCTTCTCCCGCTCCCCGAGCGCGGCGTACCGCTCCTCGTTCGCCGCGAGCTCCTCCTCGTGCTGTTCCTGAAGCTCCTCGACCTCGGTGATGTGCTTCTGGCGCAGGGCGGTCAGCTCGGAGGCGTGCTCCTCGTCGATCCGCTCCAGTTCGTCCCGGTGCTGCTTGTCGGCGGCGTCCTTCTCCTCGGCGAGCGAGTCGTAGGGCCGCCGGTCGGTGAACGTCATCACGGCGCCGACGAGCTGGTCGCCGTCGCGCACGGGCGCGGTGGTCAGGTCGACGGAGACCCGGTCCCCGTTCTTGGCGAACAGCACCTGCCCGCGCACCCGGTGCTTGCGCCCGGACCGCAGGGTGTCGGCGAGCGGCGACTCCGCGTACGGGAACGGTGAGCCGTCCGCGCGCGAGTGCAGCACGAGGGTGTGCAGCTCCTTGCCGCCGAGGTCGCTGGCGCGGTACCCGAGGATCTGGGCGGCGGCCGGATTGACGAGCACGACCCGCCCGTCCGTGTCCGTCCCTACGACACCCTCGGCCGCCGCGCGCAGGATCATCTCGGTCTGCCGCTGCGAACGGGCCAGCTCGGCCTCGGTGTCCACGGTCCCGGAGAGGTCGCGGACGACGAGCATCAGCAGTTCGTCGGCGGTGTAGCCGTAGCCGTCGTAGGCCTGCTGGCCGTCCTCGAGGTTGGCGCTGGTGACCTCGACGGGGAACTCGGAGCCGTCGGTGCGGCGGGCGATCATCCGGGTGGGCTTGGTCCGGCCGCGCGGGTCCATCGAGTCGGGGCGCCGCATGGAACCGGGGATGAGCCGGGAGTCGAACTCCGGCAGCAGGTCCAGCAGTCCGCGTCCGACGAGCGCGGTGCCGGGCGCCTCGAAGGCTTCCAGCGCGATGGTGTTCGCGTTGACGACGGTTCCGTTGGCGTTGACCAGTACCAACGCGTCCGGGAGCGCGTCGAGTATGGCTGCGAGGCGAGCAGCGCCTCGGGATGGCCTGCTGCTCACGAGACGCTTCCTCCCTGTTACCGCACCTTGCCGACCGCGGAGGCCATCTTGCCAACCGGCCCGCGACGTGTCACGCGAGGGAGTCTAAGGGCACTCCTTGTGCTCGCGGAGTGAGATGGGAGGGAGGTCGCACGATGAAGTGACGCAGAACGTGTGACCGAACACCGACACCCACCGATCCCCGGAGTCTCTAGTGGCCGGCGCCGAGGTCGGGCAGCAGCGGGACCATCCGGTTCCAGCGGGAGATCTCGCAGCCGTTGCTCCGGTCGTACGTCGTGTCGACGGGGCGTCCGGCCCACGTGCCGGTGACGTGGGCGGTGGCGGGGCCGCCGTAGATCATCGTGCACATGCTGTCGGGCGGCACCGGTGCGAAGGGGTCCTTCCCCCACCGGGTGTTGCGGCCGACGGCCTCGCAGGCGCCGGTCACGTCCGGGTGGGTGCCGCCGCCGGGATGGCAGTACAGGTCGAGGGTCCCGTCGGCCGAGCCCGCGTGCCGGACGGTGACGGTGAGGTGGTCGCCGCCGGACCGGTCCTCGTCCTGGCCGGGCGGTGGGGCGAGGGTGCGGGCGGTCGTGGGGGACGCGGTGGCGGGCGTCGCGGCCAGTGCGCCGACGGTGGCGGCGGACGCGGCGGCGATCACGAGGAGACGGTTGACCTGCAACATGACCTGACTAACGCCCGCCGCCCCCGGACGATGCGGACACGGCGGCCGGCATCAACGGCTTTGCCCTGCGGCCCGCCTGCCTAGTACCGTGGACCGCGATTGGTGGCACCCCGCTCGTCTGTGTCATCATCTGCACGCACCACTCGCGCTCGCGCGGGAGGTCGTTGCTGGAGGCGTCGCCTAGTCCGGTCTATGGCGCCGCACTGCTAATGCGGTTTGGGACGCAAATCCCATCGAGGGTTCAAATCCCTCCGCCTCCGCACCCCATCCGAAGCCCTGGTCCGAGTGACCGGGGCTTCGGTCGTTCACAAGGTCGTTTTCAGGCCGTTTCCGCAGCTCACAAGGGGTACGGCTAACGGATTTCACATGGCGGCGGCAGTCATGTAATGTTCTTCCTGTCGCCGCGAGCGGGCCGGAAGGGCCGGGATCGGCGAAGGAAAACAAAAGAAAATCAAGCACTCGTAGCTTAACGGATAGAGCATCTGACTACGGATCAGAAGGTTGCAGGTTCGAATCCTGCCGAGTGCACATCGAAGACAGGGACCCCGTGGATCACTCCACGGGGTCCCTGTCTTCGTCCGGCGCCGCGGGTTCCTCCTCGCCGGGGCGAGGACGTCGGCTGCTCACCGCGATGTACAGGCCCCAGACGGTGACGAGCGCTCCCGCCACCGCGCCCAGGTCGACGGCGGCGTTCTTGATCCAGGTGAGCGTGTCCGTCAGCCAGGAGAACGGACCGGAGGCCCCGGGTGCGGGAGCCGCTGTGGCCAGTGCCGTGATGGGTTTCTCGGACAGCACGGTGTCGGTGTCGCCGTAGTAGGCGGTGACCGTCAGGGTCAGCGCGACCTTTCCGGTGTCCTTGGCCGTCACCTCCCACCGCCACGTCGCGCGGTCGTTCTTCGTCAGTACGCTCTGGCGCTCGGAGGAGAGCGGAGTGCAGCTCAGTCCGGCTCCCGAGCAGCGCAGCCGCACGCCGATCTGCGCACCTGCCCGGACCGTCGTGCTCGCATCGCCGGACGCGGGCGGATGCCAACGGCCCGTCACATCGGCGTGGAAGAAAAGCGGTTCACCCGCCATGAGCCTGAGTTTCCCGGTATTGGTGTAGGTGAGCTGCCCCTCGAAGAGCTGCCTGCGGGCGTCGCTCATGCTCTCCACGAAGTCCCGCTGGCTGCTGCCGCTTCCGGTCCCGCAGGCCACGAACGTGAACATGCAGGCCGCCAGAAGCGCGGCGAGCCTGAGCCCGCCCAGCACACGTCGCCACATGTGCCTCACGTTCTCAGATTTGCCCGGCCGGCGAGAGACGGGTTGCGGTCAGTTTGCGGGACGCGGATCGCACAGCGCTCTGCTCGAAGGGTTTGAAGAGAAGGACGGGGGTCACGGCATGCGGATAGGGATCACCGGGCACCGAGGGCTGCCCAGCGACACCGAGCGGGCGGTCACCGCGGCCATCCGGGAGGCCGTGAGCGCGTTCCCCGTGACCGACCTCGTGGGTGTTTCGTGCATCGCGGACGGTCCCGACGCGTGGTTTGCCCAGGCGGTGCTCGAGCGCGGAGGCTCGCTCGAGATCGTCGTACCGGCCTCGAAGTACCGTGCGTCTCTGCCGGATCGGCACCACGCGGTCTACGACGACCTCGTGCACCGGGCGTCCGAGGTGCACGGGACCGGGCTGACGGACGCCGATTCCCACGCCCACATGGTCGGCAGCGAGGTCCTGGTCGGTCTGGTCGACGAGCTGCTCGCCGTCTGGGACGGGCGGCCGGCGCGCGGTTACGGCGGTACTGCCGACGTGGTGACGTACGCGGAGCGCACCGGCGTACCCGTACGGATCCTGTGGCCCGCCGGAGCCACCCGCGACTGACGCCAGCCCCGCCGGGAGCCCTCACGGCAATGCCCCCGGCCGTCAGGCACCCGCCGCACACCCATCCGCCCCCGCGCCCAAGTGACGTTGCTCACATGATTTCGTGTGCTCGACAGGGTCGTCCGCGAGGTCGGCGACCAGGTTGTGATGAACAAGCGATGTGGACGGCCTCAGCGATAGGCGTGTCTAGGCCCATACTGGAAGCAATGACAAAGCCAGCTGCACCGAAGCGCTATCTGCCCACCAGTCCCTTCAAGGCACCGGCCGCGGCGGCCCCCAAGCATTTCGCCGTGGGCGACCAGGTGACACACGACATGTACGGCCTCGGCCGGGTCATCGGCATCGAGGACGGCATCGCGGTGCTCGTCGACTTCGGGTCGGTTCAGGAGCGCATCCTGAGTCCGTACGCCAAGATGAGCAAGCTGTAGGACCGCAGTGCCCGGTCACGGCACACCAGGTCCTGGCGGCCTGTAACGAACGGGAGACCTCTCATCGAACTGACCTCGCTGTTCTCCGCCCCGGAAGGGGCGTCCCGCCGTGCAAACGCGGGATCGCCCCCTCCGGCGACGAACCCCTTCCAGGCCCCGGACTTCGGGGAGGACGAGACGCTGCCGCTCGACGACGGACCGGCAGCCTTCTCGGACGTGGACGAGGCCTACCGCCGGGCGGGCTAGGCAGGACGGCCCAGCCACGGGGGCCGGGCTTTCCGGAGGGGAATCGGATTTCCGGCGGCGGACCGGGCGTGCACAGCCATGCCCACTGCCCCCTTCAGCGGACCGAACGGATGAGGACGAGGGACCCTTCACAGGCCTCTGCGTCCCACAGCACAGCGCCCCGTGCCGCGCGTCCCAACTCCCGTCCTTCAAGGCGGTTTTGATACGGCCGACGTACTGCGCCCACGTCTCGTCCGCCGCGAAACTCCAGGCCGAGCGGGCCTGGACCGCGCCGGGATCGAGAAAGCGCTCCGGCCGGCCGAAGTACGCCTCGTTGAAGCCGTCCGTGCAGTCCGAGGGGATGGGCACGGCGGTGACGGTGACCGTCCCGCCGAGGGCGTCGGCGATGCCGGCGACGGGCGGACGGCGGCGGGCCTCCGTGTCCAGGACCAGCGGCGCGTACTCGTACAGCCAGAAGTCCCGGACGAGACCGGGATCGCAGGTCAGCACGGAGACCGGCCCCCGCGTCATCCGACGCATCTCACGCAGCCCGGCGGCGGGGTCGCTCCACTGGTGCACGCTGAACATCGTCATCGCGGCGTCGAACGCCCTGTCGGGGAACGGCAGTTGCTCGGCCACGGCGTCCATGGCGTCCACGGCCTCGGCGAGGCCCCGAGGTCGCTGCTCACGCATCGAACGCGACGGCTCGACGGGGGTGACCCGCACCCCACGGGCTCGTACGAACCGGCCCCCCGCCCCGACATTCACCCCACTCTCCGCCCCCGCCCCCGCCCCCGTCCCGAGCGCCTCGCGAACCACCCGCGCGATCCTCGGATCCGGCCGCCGATACCCGCTGTACCCGGCCCCGACGACCCCGAAGTCGACGTCACCCGCACTGCCGTGCAGACGCCGGCGAGCCGGTCGACGAGCCGATGGCCCTCTCCACTCGGATGTACTTCAGCCATGACCACCCACCGTCAACAGCACACCGCCGCCTGGGCCCGCTACTTCGCCGACCGCGGTCACCCGGGCGCTCGCCGCCGGTGTCGAAGGCGCCGTCTACCGGCTCGGCGACGGGACGGTCGCCAAGGTGTGGAGCGGGCGGCGGCCGGCCGCTCCGGAACTCGTACGGCGGGTCTACGACGACATCGCCCGGCACGCGGCGTCGTTGCCGTTCGCCACGCCGGAGATCCAAGCCGTCGAGGAGCACGAGGGCGTCCTCGTCACCTATGAACGCGAGCTGCGGGGAACGCCGTTGCGGGCCGACTCGGCGATCGCGGCGCCGCCCCGGGAGCTGCCCGCGAGGGAGACCGACGCCCTGCTGAGGGTCCTGCGCGCCCTGGCCGCCGTACCCGGCACCGAGGCCATGCGCCGTCTCACCGTGCAGGGCGACGACCGCCCCCTCTGGGAGGGCCACGCCCGTTTCCCCGATGCGCTCGCCGCCCTCGTCCGGCGGGCAGTCGGCCGACACGGCGACCTGCTCGCCGCCAGGGTGCCCGACCTCGCGGCGATCGTGCGGCGGACCACGGAGTCCCTGGTGGCGCTGCCGGACAGCCCCTTCGTCTCCGTCGTGCACGGCGACCTCGTACCGCCCAACATCCACGTCGACGGCGCGGGCGCCCCCACGGCCGTACTCGACTTCGGGTTCTTCACGACCGCCGGCGACCCGGCCTTCGAGGCCGCGGTGACCGCCGCCGTGTGGGACATGTACGGCCCGTACGCGGAGCCGCACACCACCGCCCTCACCCGCCTGTTCGCCGAGGAGCTCCACCACTCCCCGGACACGCTCGCCCTCTACCAGCGCGCCTACGCCCTGACGACGTACGACCTGTTCTCCTCGGACGGGAGCGACGGCCACTTCCGTTGGTGCGCCGAGCTGTTGGGGCGCGGGCTCCGTAGGCCGTCGCTTACGCCGCCGCGCTGAACACGGGCGTCGCCGGCACCGGTCGTACCGGGATCGCTACGGTCGCCGGTGTGCCGCGGTCGGCGAAGACGAAGAGGCGCAGGACCAGGAAGCGGCCGATGCCGGCGAGGGCGGAGGCGCTGAGGTAGACGATCTGTTCGGTGAGCATGCCGGGGGAGGCCTGGACGGTGTGCAGGACGAGTATCGCGGCGGACGTCGCCGCGTAGGCCGCCGTGGCCGAGCCCGCCGACTGCCAGTGCTCGCGCACACCGGGACGGCGCCCGGTGCCGAAGGTGAACAGGGCGTGCAGCTCCGTGCAGAGGATGGTCGAGGCGACCGTGATCAGCGCGTTCGCCACGCCCCAGGGCATCAGCGCGGCGAGCAGCGGTACCGCCAGGCTGGACAGCACCCCGACCCCGCCGCCGCACACCACGAACCGGACGAAGGACGCGAACGGACCGGGAGCGGTCGTCGTGGTCCCGGTGGTCCCGGTGGTCCCCTCGGTCCCCGCGTTTCCCTGCTTCTGCGAGAGCGGCGACTTCATGGGATTTCCCTCCGTACGGCGGCCGTTCGACCTGCGCCGGTCCTCCTGACCGGCTGAGATCAACGATGCCGTCGTACGGCTGCGCGCACGATGAAGCGGTCTCCCGAACCGTCGGTGTAGCGGGCTCCACCAACGGGGTCGGGTTTACCCCCCACCTGGTCTGTCGAAGGGGGCTGGCACATGAGCGCACACCAGTACGACGAGGGGTATACGGTCGCCGGGCGGCCCGGATTCGGCATCGCGACAGTCAGTCAGTGCCAGAGCCACGACCACCGGAACCTGCGTACCAATATCAATGTCAGTGCCGCCCTCTAATCTCGTGAGCGATGGCACAGACATCACGGACACCACGGACGTGGAAGTGCTCGGGACTCCGATGGACGGCAGGCGGTCCCGAGCTGAAGTGGGACGGCGGGCGCGGGAGCCCGCTGCCCCGGGGGAAGCGGGTGGCCTTCGAGGTCGCGGAAGGGGGCGGGCGGACATGTGTGGGGGCGCGGGGGCATACCTGTCCGGTGCGGGCGGCCGTGCCGGAGCGCAGCACGGGCGCGCGGTGCGAGGAGTGCGCGCGGCTGGACCGGGCGCACTCGGTGGCCGCCGACACGATCGCGGACGACCCGCGCCCGTACCACGTATATCTGGCCTGGTTCGGCCCCGGCCTGCTCAAGGTCGGCATCACCGTCGAAGAGCGCGGCTCCGCGCGACTGCTTGAGCAGGGCGCCGTCTGCTTCAGCTGGCTGGGCCTCGGCCCCCTGATGGCAGCCCGCCGCTCGGAGGAACTCCTGCGCGCCGCACTCCGGGTACCGGACCGGATTCCCTACGGCGAGAAGCGCGCCGTCCGCTCCGTGCTCCCGGGCTCGGCGGCGGAGCGCGCGGCCGAGCTCGCCGACCTGCACGCCCGGGCTCTCGCGCTGCGCGAATGGCCGGAGTCGCTCCACCGCGAGCCGTACCAACCCGTGGACCACGTCGACGTGTTCGGCCTCACGGACCTCCCGGCCGCCGTCGGCGAGGTGAGCGGGCTGATCGCGGGCGGGGTGGTGAGCGGGGAGGTGCTCGCGGCGGCGGGACCGGATCTCCACCTCGCCACCGGGCGGGGCGTGGTCGTGCTGGACACACGGCTGATGACGGGGTGGGAGCTGATCCCGGCCGGGGGCGACACGGTCGAATTCACCGTGCCGGTGAGGGAGTTCAGGAGGGAGGTACCGGGGGTCCAGGAGGGGTTGTTCTGAGAACTCCGGTGGCAGCTCAACTACCGTTTCACGCAGGCCTTCCATGTGGACGAGCAGGGGGCGGTGCGCCGGCGATGGGCAGGAGTGGGGTCAGGAGTGGGGTCCCGTATGGGCAGTGAATCCGGTGATCGCGGCGAGACGGCCGAGGCGGTCGAAACGGTCGAGGTGGCCGGGATCCGGCAGTTCTGGGAGCGGCTCGGGCTCCCCGGACTCGTCGACGTGCACACCCACTTCATGCCCGAGCGGGTGCTGCGCAAGGTCTGGGGTTACTTCGACGCGCTCGGGCCGGCGACCGCCGGAGCGCTCGAATGGCCGATCACGTACCGGAAGGAGGAGGACGAACGGGTCGCGCTGATAAGGGAGTTCGGAGTACGCGCTTTCACCGCCATGCTCTACCCGCACAAGCCCGGCATGGCCCGGTGGCTCAACGGCTGGGCCGTCGACTTCGCCGCCCGCACCCCCGACTGTCTGCACACCTCGACTCTCTTTCCGGAAGCGGGAGTTGAGGACTACGTCAGCGAGGCGCTGGACTCCGGCGCGCGGGTGTTCAAGGCGCATCTGCAGGTCGGGGCGTACGACCCGGCCGACGAACTCCTCGATCCCGCCTGGGGGTTGCTCGCCGAGTCCGGGACACCGGTCGTGATCCACTGCGGGTCGGGGCCCGCTCCCGGCAAGCACACCGGACCCGAGCCGATCGGCCGGGTGCTGGCCAGACACCCGCGGCTGCGGCTGGTCGTCGCGCACATGGGGATGCCGGAGTACGAGGACTTCCTCGACCTCGCCGAGCGGTACAGGGAGGTGCGGCTGGACACGACGATGGCGTTCACGGACTTCAGCGAACGCCTCGCCCCCTTCCCGCCCCGTGCGCTCCCCCGGCTGGCCGCCCTGGGAAACCGCGTTCTACTCGGCAGCGACTTCCCGAACATCCCGTATCCGTATCTGCACCAGCTGCACGCCCTGGAGCGGCTGGGCCTCGGGGACGACTGGCTGCGGGCGGTCTGCCATCACAACGGGGCCAGGCTGTTCGGACTGTGAGGGAGACGCGGAGGTTGGGGGTTACAGGGGAGACCGAGGCGGCACGGGCGGAACGCACAGGTCCGCCGGAGCCGCATGCGGGACGGGATAAGTCCAGGGCAAGAGATTCCAAGGTGTTCCCTGAGAGGCCCCTGTGTGTTTCTCAGGAAAATCACAGACTCTAGAAAGCGTGCTCTAAGAGGACCGCGACAACGTGTCCACCATGACCACGACCTCGCCCCAGGGGCGCACCGAACTGCTGAGGCCGGACGGGAGCCCCGTCCGAGTGCTTGTGGTGGACGACGAGCTGTCGATCACCGAGCTGCTTTCCATGGCCCTTCGTTATGAAGGCTGGCAGATCCGCAGCGCGGGTGACGGAACCGGCGCGATCCAGACCGCGCGCGAGTTCCGGCCCGACGCCGTCGTCCTCGACATGATGCTGCCCGACATGGACGGTCTGACCGTCCTGGGTCGGCTGCGCCGTGAGTTGCCGGACGTTCCGGTGCTGTTCCTCACCGCGAAGGACGCGGTCGAGGACCGGATCGCGGGTCTCACCGCCGGCGGCGACGACTACGTCACCAAGCCCTTCAGCCTCGAAGAGGTCGTGGCCCGGCTGCGCGGGCTGATCCGCCGCTCCGGTGCGGCGGACCGCCGTTCGGACTCCGTGCTGGTCGTGGGTGACCTCACCCTCGACGAGGACAGCCACGAGGTGTCGCGGGCCGGGGACGGCATCCACCTCACCGCCACCGAGTTTGAGCTGTTGCGCTTCCTGATGCGTAATCCCCGTCGTGTACTCAGCAAGGCACAGATCCTCGACCGTGTGTGGTCGTACGACTTCGGTGGGCAGGCCAATGTGGTCGAGCTCTACATCTCGTACCTCCGCCGGAAGATCGACGCGGGACGTGAGCCGATGATCCACACTCGACGCGGCGCCGGCTACCTGATCAAGCCCGCGGCCTCATGAGCGGGCGACGACGGCCGCGTGCGCAGAAGAAGCGAGCGGGTAAGCCGCGCACCCTGCGGACCCGGCTCGTCGTCGCGTCCGTAACGCTGATCGCGGTGGTGTGTGCGGTGATCGGTACGGTGACGACCGTTGCGCTGCAGTCGCACCTGTACGACCAGCTCAAGGGCAAGGTGACGGAGACGGCCATCCGTGCGGTGGGCCGCGGTCCGCAGGGCAGCCCGGATGGCGGACCGGGTCCGGCGAACCTGAACGGCTCGTCCACCTCCACCTCTTCCACCGATGACGATCCCATCAAGACGCCGGCCGGCAAGGTCAAGCGGGTCCTCACCAGCAGCGGTCCGTCGCAGGAGAAGACGATCG
The DNA here is from genome assembly GCF_045209635.1 of Streptomyces sp. NBC_01622. NCBI lineage: Bacteria > Bacillati > Actinomycetota > Actinomycetes > Kitasatosporales > Streptomycetaceae > Streptomyces > Streptomyces sp. NBC_01622. The sequence goes on along the minus strand of NZ_CP109293.1, from coordinate 5,648,210 downwards.
CCGCCTATGTGGAGAAGGGCTCGATCACCACCGCTTCCTACAGCCAACAGCAGACCGACAGCAGTGGCGTGGGCAAGGGGATGGCCACCCCGGCTCTCAACACGGCGCAGAAGAAGGCCCTCGCCTCCGTGGCGAAGGACGGCAACACACACACCGTGACCATCCCGGGCCTCGGTGACTACCTCGTCAAGTACGCCAGCACCCCGGACGACAAAACCGAGGGCTACTACATCGGCCTGCCGACCGAAGAGGTCGACAACACCGTCAACACCCTCATCCTCGTCGAGCTCAGCGTCACCGCAGCCGGCCTGGTCGCCGCCGGGATCGCCGGCTACGTACTGGTCGGCATCGCCACCCGCCCCCTCCGCCGCGTCGCCGCCACCGCCACCCGTGTCTCCGAACTCCCCCTCCACACGGGCGAAGTGACCCTGAACGAACGGGTCGCCGAGTCCGAGACCGACCCGCATACCGAGGTCGGCCAGGTCGGGGCCGCGCTCAACCGGATGCTCGACCATGTGCACGGCGCCCTGCATGCCAGACAGCAGAGCGAGATGCGGGTACGGCAGTTCGTCGCGGACGCCAGTCATGAGCTGCGGACGCCCCTCGCCTCCATCCGGGGATATGCCGAACTCACCCGTCGCGGGCGCGAACAGACCGGGCCCGACACCAAGCACGCCCTGGGGAGAATCGAGTCCGAGGCCGGGCGCATGACCCTCCTCGTCGAGGATCTGCTCCTGCTCGCCCGGCTCGACGCGGGCAGACCGCTCCAGTTCGACCAGACCGACCTGATCCCGCTCGTCGTGGACACCATCAGCGACTCGCGCGCGGCCGGCATGGGCCACAACTGGCGGCTCGACCTGCCCGACGAACCGGCCCTCGTGTCGGCGGACGCGGCCCGCATCCAGCAGGTGCTGGTCAATCTGCTGGGCAACGCGAGAAAGCACACACCGCCCGGTACGACGATCACCGCGCGTGTGCAGCGACGCGGCCCGTGGATGTGTGTGGACGTCGAGGACAACGGTCAGGGCATCCCGCCGGATTTGCTGCCGCACGTCTTCGAACGGTTCGCGCGCGGCGACTCGGCGCGTTCCCGCTCCACGGGATCGACCGGACTGGGCCTCGCCATCGTGCAGGCGGTCGCGACCGCGCACGGCGGAGCCGTCACCGTGGACAGCGTTCCCGGACGCACTGTGTTCACCGTGCATCTGCCCGCGCTTGCACCCGCTGTGCCCGCGCCCGCCCCCGAAACGAATTGGCAATCGCACTCACAGGCACAGCACAGTGCCACCACATGGGTGCAACAGGGCGCTTGAGGAGAGTCGGTTCATGCGAACCGACTCTTCTCCCGGCACCCTGCCGGCGCGGGAGCACCTCCCGGCCGGAGACGCCGGTACGCCTGTCCTGGACGTAGTGATCCCCGTCTACAACGAGGAGAAGGACCTCCAGCCATGTGTGCTCAGACTGCACGAGCACCTCAAGCGCACGTTCCCGTACGCGTTCCGCATCACCATCGCGGACAACGCGTCGATCGACACCACTCCTCAGGTGGCCGCGCGGCTGGAGTCGGAAATCCCCGAGGTGAAATCGTTCCGCCTGGAGCAGAAGGGGCGCGGTCGAGCACTGCGCACCGTCTGGTCCGCCTCGGACGCCCCGATCCTCGCCTACATGGACGTCGATCTCTCCACCGACCTCAACGCGCTGCTCCCCCTGGTGGCGCCGCTGATCTCGGGTCACTCCGACCTGGCGATCGGTTCCCGGCTGGCCCGCTCGTCGCGTGTCGTGCGTGGCGCCAAGCGCGAGTTCATCAGCCGGACCTACAACCTGATCCTGCGCGGCTCGCTGCAGGCCCGCTTCTCGGACGCCCAGTGTGGATTCAAGGCGATCCGGCGTGATGTGGCCCAGGCGCTGCTGCCGCTCGTCGAGGACACCGGCTGGTTCTTCGACACCGAGATGCTGGTGCTGGCCGAACGGGCCGGACTGCGCATCCACGAGGTGCCGGTCGACTGGGTCGACGACCCGAACTCGACGGTCCACATCGTGAAGACGGCGACCGAGGACCTGAAGGGAGTGTGGCGCGTGGGCAAGGCCCTGGCCTCCGGTTCGCTGCCGCTCGACCGTGTCACGCGTCCCTTCGGCGACGACCCCCGCGACCGTGACATCAAGGACGTGCCCAAGGGGCTGGCCCGCCAGCTCGTCGGGTTCTGCGTGGTCGGCGGTCTCTCCACCCTCTTCTACCTGGTGCTCTACAGCGCCTTCCGGCAGTTCTCCGGCTCGCAGATCGCCAACGCGCTCGCGCTGCTGGTCTCGGCGGTCGCCAACACGGCCGCCAACCGCCGGCTGACCTTCGGGGTCCGGGGCCGGGGCGGCGCCGTCCGCCACCAGGCACAGGGTCTGGTCGTCTTCGCCATCGGCCTCGCGCTGACCAGCGGCTCCCTTGCCGCGCTGAACGCGGCCAGCAGCAACCCGGCGCACTCCACCGAACTCGCGGTCCTGGTGGCCGCCAACCTCGCCGCGACCGTCCTCCGCTTCCTGCTCTTCCGCGCCTGGGTCTTCCCGGACCGAGGCGACAGCACCGACGAGTCGACGCTCGCAGCCCTCAACTCCACTTCGTCGCCCACCTATTCGACGGCGGCGACGGCACCCCAGCACGCGCAGCACCACGGTGCCTACGGCCCGCTGCCCACCCGGCAGCCGCACCCCCAGCCGGGGACGTACGACACCACCACGTACGACACCACCACCCAGTTCCGCGCCGGTGAAGCCGCGGACGGCACCTGGAGGGACGCGACGATGCAGTTGCAGCCGGTGCGTCCCCACGACACCGACCCGAGGGACCCCCGATGACCACCGAAACCGATCAGACGACCTATCCGGGAGGAGGCGGCCCCTCGTCCTGGGGGGCGCCGGCCGGTGACACCGGCAGAGACACGGCCCTTCAGGAACCGGTGGCGCCCTCGGACACCCTGGCCCCCCAGGCCGGTGAGCCGAAGCAGCCCCTCGGCCGCCGCCTGTGGCGCGGCCGGCCCGAGGACCCGCGCTGGGTACGCCCCGCGTTCTGGGGCATGCTGCTCGCGACGGGCCTGCTCTACCTCTACAACCTGAGCGCGTCCGGGTACTCAAACTCCTTCTACTCGGCGGCGGTTCAGGCCGGCAGCAAGAGCTGGAAGGCCTTCCTGTTCGGCTCGCTCGACGCGGGCAACGCGATCACCGTCGACAAGCCCTCGGCCTTCCTGTGGCCGATGGAGATCTCGGTCCGCATCTTCGGCCTCAACTCGTGGGCGATCCTGGTCCCCGAGGTCCTCATGGGCGTCGGCACGGTGGCGGTCGTCTACGCGGCGGTCCGCCGCCGGCACAGCCCCGAGGCCGGTCTGATCGCGGGCGCCGTGCTGGCGCTCACCCCGGTCGCCGCGCTGATGTTCCGCTTCAACAACCCCGACGCCGCACTGGCGTTGCTGATGGCGGCCGCCTGCTACCTCGTCGTCCGGGCCCTGGAGGACGGCCGTACGAAGTGGCTGGTGTGGGCCGGAGTCGCGATCGGCTTCGCGTTCCTGTCGAAGACCCTGCAGGCCTTCCTGATCCTGCCGCCGCTGGCCATCGTCTACGCGGTCTGCGCGCCGGTGAGCGTGAAGAAGAGGTTCGCCCAACTGGGCCTGGCGACGGGTGCGTTGGTCGTCGCGGCCGGCTGGTGGGTCGCGCTCGTCGAGCTGTGGCCGGCCTCCTCGCGCCCCTACATCGGCGGCTCGCAGAACAACAGCTTCCTTGAACTGACCTTCGGCTACAACGGGTTCGGCCGCCTCAGCGGCGACGAGACCGGCAGCGTCGGCGGCGGAGGCGGCGGCACCGGCACCGGCATGTGGGGTGCCACCGGCTGGAACCGGATGTTCAACTCCGAGATCGGCAGCCAGATCTCCTGGCTGCTGCCCACCGCGCTGATCCTCCTGGTCGCGGGCCTGGTCGCCACACGCAAGCTCAACCGCACGTCGGTCAGGCGCAGTTCGATGCTGGTGTGGGGCGGCTCGCTGGTGACGACCCTGGTCGTCTTCAGCTACATGGCCGGCATCTTCCACCAGTACTACACGATCGCCCTCGCCCCCTACATCGCGGCCGTGATCGGCATCGGCGCGGGTTCCCTCTGGGAGCGACGCGGCGAGATCTGGGCGTCGATCACCCTCGCGGCGGCGGTAGTTGCCGCCGGTGTGTGGGGTTACGTCCTTCTCAACCGCACCCCCGACTACCTGCCCTGGCTGAAGTGGCTGGTCCTCCTCGGCTCGCTGGCGGGCGCGCTCGGCCTGATCTTCGTCGCGAAGATCGGCCGCCAACTCGCCCTCGCGGCAGTCGGCTTGAGCATCGTGGCGGGCCTGGCCGGTCCTACGGCGTACACGCTCTCCACGGTCGACTCGGCGCACACCGGCTCCATCCCGACGGCCGGTCCGGCCGGCGCGAGCATGATGGGCGGCGGCGGTCCGGGCGGCGGCCGAGGCGGCTTCGGCGGCGGCAACCGCACCGGCGGTACGGGCACGATGCCCGGTCAGCAGGGCGGCGGCACCACCCAGAACCAGGGCGGCGGCTTCCCGGGCGGCGGCACGGGCACGATGCCCGGCGGCGGTACCGGTACGGCGCCCGGCGGCGGCACCCAGAACCAGGGTGGCGGCTTCGGCGGCCAGACCGGCGACGGCGGTGGCATGGGCGGCGGTGGCGTCGGCGGTCTGCTCAACGGCGCGACGGTCACCTCGGCGGCCAAGAAGCTGCTCCAGACGGACGCCGGCAAGTACACCTGGGTCGCCGCGTCCATCGGCTCCCAGAACGCCGCGAGCTACCAACTCGCCACCGGCGACCCGGTGATGGCGATCGGCGGCTTCAACGGCACCGACCCGTCCCCGACGCTGGCCCAGTTCCAGAAGTACGTGGCGGACGGCAAGATCCACTACTTCATCTCGGGCGGCACCGGCATGGGCGGCAGCAGCACCGGCAGCTCCTCGCAGATCACCTCGTGGGTCGAGAAGAACTACAAGAAGGTGACGGTCGGTTCGGCCACCTTCTACGACCTGACGCAGAAGGCGAGCAGCTGACACCCGGCTGATCCCGGAGGGGCGGTGACCACACGGTCACCGCCCCTTCTTCGTGTCCGGAGCATCTCCGTTATACGCCGTATAGGAACTGTTCTACGGTGTACAACATGACCTCCCACCCCAAGCGCTGGATCGTCCTCGGAGTCATCTGCCTGGCGCAGCTCACCGTGCTGCTCGACAACACCGTCCTGAACGTCGCGATCCCCTCGCTCACCCGCGAACTTGACGCGAGCACCGCGGACATCCAGTGGATGATCAACGCGTACTCGCTCGTACAGTCGGGGCTCCTGCTGACCGCGGGCGGCGCCGCCGACCGCTACGGCCGCAAGAAGATGCTGATCACAGGTCTCGCGCTGTTCGGCACGGGCTCACTGATCGCCGGACTCGCCGACTCCACCGGGCAGTTGATCGTCGCGCGGGCCGGCATGGGGGTGGGCGCGGCGCTGCTCATCACCACCACCCTCGCCGTCGTGATGCAGATCTTCACTCCCGAGGAACAGCCGAAGGCGATCGGCATCTGGTCCGCCGTCAACGCGCTCGGCTTCGCGACCGGCCCGCTCCTCGGCGGCTTCATGCTGAACCACTTCTGGTGGGGTGCGATCTTCCTGATCAACCTCCCGGTCGCGGCCCTGGCCCTGGTCGCGACGGTCGTCCTGGTCCCCGAGTCCAAAAGCCCGCGCGGCGACCGCCCCGACCTCCTCGGCGCCCTGCTCTCCACCGTCGGCATGGCCGCGCTGGTCTACGCGATCATCTCGGGCCCCGCGCACGGCTGGACGTCGGACCGGGTGCTGCTCACCGGGACGGTGGCGGTCCTGGTGCTGGCCGCCTTCGCGTACTGGGAGAACCGCGTCCCGTACCCCATGCTCGACCTGTACTTCTTCCGCGACCGCCGGTTCACGGCCGCGGTCACCGGGGTCGTCCTGATCACCTTCGGCATGACCGGCTCCCTCTTCCTGCTCACCCAGCACCTCCAATTCGTCCTCGGCTACGGCCCGTTGGAGGCCGGGGTGCGGACGGCGCCGCTCGCCCTGGTGATCGTCGTGCTCAACTTCTCCGGGTTGGCGGCGAAGTTGAGGGCGAGGGCCGGCGCTCCGTCGGCCATCGGACTGGGCATGGTGTTGATGTCGGCGGGGTTGGTGTCGATCGCCTCGCTCGCGTCCGGTGGGTATGCGGGGACTCTGGCGGGGTTGACGCTGATCGGGGCGGGGACCGCGCTGGCAACTCCGGCGATGGCTCACGCGATCATGAGTGCGATTCCTGCGGAGAAGGCGGGGGTCGGCGCGGGCATCAACGGCACGTTGGGGGAGTTCGGGAACGGGCTGGGGGTCGCCGTTCTCGGTGCGGTGCTGAGCTCTCGGTTCGCGGCGGGCTCCTTGCCGCAGGGCTTGGCGGGGGCTTCTTCCGCCGCGGAGAGGAGGAGGGTGATCGATTCCTTCTCCGCCGGGCTGGAGGTCAGTCAGTTGGTGGGGGCGGTTGGTGTCTTGACCGGGGGGTTGCTTGCGGCGGCGTTGTTGCGGCGGGCGGAGCGGGCAGACTCGGGGGTGGTGGTCGCTCAGTAGTGTCTGCGGGTGCGTTGTGGCTGGTCGCGCAGTTCCTCGCGCCCCTGATTACAGTGATCCGGGATTTGGATCTTGAGGAAGGTGCGTCATGGCCAAGGCAACCCCGTCGTCAGGGCGTTCTGCGCGCACCAGTGTCTGGCTTGAGACGAAGACGCGCCGGGGCGGACGGGGCGGGGGACAACCCGGTCTCGACCGCACCCGCATCACCGAAGTCACCGTACGACTGCTGGACGCCGAAGGCCTGGCCAAGTTCTCGATGCGGCGGCTGGCTGCCGAGTTGAACGTGACGGCGATGTCCGTCTACTGGTACGTCGACACGAAGGACGACCTTCTCGAACTCGCCCTGGACTCCGTCTTCGGCGAGTTGCCGTTGCCCGATCCGGACGCCGAGGACGAGGACTGGCGGGACCAGCTCCGCATGCTGGCCACGGTGTACCGAGGGCTGTTGGTACGGCACCCTTGGCTGTCGCCGGTCGCCGGGACGTTCCTCAACATCGGGCCGAACTCGCTGTCCTTCTCCCGCGTCGTCCAGCGCGTGGTCCGGCGCACGGGGCTGCCGGACCACCGGCTGACGGGGGCGATCTCGGCCGTCTTCCAGTTCGTGTACGGCTACGGCACGATCGAGGGCCATTTCTTCGCCCGGGTCGCCGACACCGGCATGACCCCCGACGACTACTTCCGGCACGCCATGACCACGCTGGACGGGGCTCCGACGGCCGCCGAGGTCGTGGAGGAGTCCAGGCAGCTCATGGCGGCCCGGGGCGGCGACACGGTCGCGGAGATGATGGAACGGGACTTCACCTTCGCCCTGGACCTGCTGGTGGCGGGCATCGAGGCGATGGTGAAGCGGGGTTGAGCACGAGCGGTACTCGTCGTCCTCTTGTCTGCGTCTCTCGCGCTGCTTCGCAGGCTTCGAGGCGCTGCGCCGGACTGCGTCCGTCGGGTTGGGCTGGGGCGTGGTTGTCTACTCGTCCGGGGCGAGCCGTGGCGGGAAGCCGCCGGTGGCGACCGGGCCCCACCGCTCCGGTGTGACCCGGATGATCGACTTTCCCTGCTTCAGCATCGCCGCGCGGTACTCGTCCCAGTCCGGGTGCTCGCCGGCGATGTTGCGGTAGTACTCGACGAGCGGTTCCACGGAGTCCGGCGGGTCGATGACCTCGGCGGTGCCGTCGATCTGGACCCACGGGTCGTTCCACTCGTCGCTCAGGACGACGAGGCTGACGCGCGGGTCCCGCTTGGCGTTGCGGGTCTTGGCGCGCTCGGGGTAGGTGGAGACGACGATCCGCCCGGAGTCGTCGACCCCGCAGGTCAGCGGCGAGGCCTGGGGGCTGCCGTCGGCCCGCCGGGTCAGCAGCAGGGCGCGGTGGCGGGGTCGTACGAAGTCGAGCAACTCGTCCAGGGAGACGGTGGTGTTGGTCGCGATGTTCGGTGCCATGCCGCCACCCTAGGCGCACGGCACCTCGTTACGCCTGAGGCAGCGACGCCCCCTGCACCGCCTGGATGTCCAGCTCGACCTTGAGGGTCGTGCCGATGGCGGCGATGCCCGCCTGGACGACCTGGTTGTAGTTCATCGCGAAGTCCTCGCGGTGCAGTTCCGTGGTCGCGCGGAACGCGGCGCGGGTGCCGCCCCAGGGGTCGGCGCCGGTGCCGAGATAGGCGAGGTCGAGGTCGACGGGTCGTACGACACCGTGGAGGGTCAGTTCGCCGGAGACCGTCCAGCGGGAGGAGCTGGCGGGGGCGAGGCCCGTGGAGCGGTAGGTGATCTCCGGGTAGCGGGCCACGTCCAGGAAGTCCGGGGAGCGCAGGTGGTCGTCGCGCATGCCGTTCCCGGTGTCGATGGACGCGGCCCGGATGACCGCCTCCACGCGGGACTTGGCGATGTCGTCCGGCGCGATCTCGACCGTGGAACTGAAGTCGGTGAAACGGCCGCGCACGCTGGAGATGCCCAGGTGCTGGGCGACCGCGCCGACCGTGGAGTGCGCGGGGTCCACGGTCCAGGCTCCGGGCGGCGGGAGTTCGGTGCCGCCCTGGCGGGCCAGGGTGACCGTGCCGACCTCGGCCCGGCCGCTCGCGGTGACGATCGCGGTGGCGGCGGCGGGCGCGTATCCGACGGCGGTCACGATCACCGTGTACGGGCCTGGGGCCAGCGGGTTCACGTCCCGTACGGCACCCTCCGCGTCCGCCTCGGCCCGCAGCACCTGCGCGCCGGTCGTGTCGGTCACCGTGACGACCGCGTGCGACACGGCCCATCCGTCGCGGGTACGGATCTTCGCGGTCAGTCCCATGTCTCTCGTAACTCCTCGCCGTACAAAGCCATACAAAGGGGACCGGCCCGTGGGGCGTGCCTCCGCTCGGGACACGCTCCACGGGCCGGGGTGGGGGAACTACTCGCCGGGGTGGGCGAGTTCGATGTCGTGGCCGTCGGTTCCGCTGCCGTTCAGCGTGAGGGCGGTGGCGACCGGCGGGTAGCCCGTCGCGATCACCGTGTACTCGCCGCCGCTCAGGTCGGTGAAGGCGTACGCCCCGTCCGTCCCGGTGGTGGCGGTGCCGACCACGTTGCCCGCCGCGTCCACGAGGGTCACCCGGGCGTCGGCCAGCGGGCCGTGCGGGGCGCGGACCACGCCCAGGACCTGGGCGCCGGAGTCGAGGTCTATCTCGACCCGGGTGACGCCGGTGCCGCCGACCTCGACGGGCAGCGCGCGCGGCCGGTACCCGTCGGCGTTCACCGCGACGGTCACCGCCCCCGGCACCAGCTCGGCGAAGGCGAACTCGCCCTGCTCACCGGTGGTTCCGGTGGACAGCAGATCACCGCGCACATCGGTCACGATGACCATCGCGTCCTTGACCGGCTGACCCGAATCGGCCGCCCGCACAAGGCCGTTGAGGCCGCTGGTGCCGCTGAGGAGGACGTCGTACGACACCGGGTCGCTGCCGTTCACGACGACGGTCGACGCCTGCGGCTGGAAGCCGTCGGCGGAGGCGATCAGGACGTACGAGCCCACGCTCGGCGCGTCCAGTGCGTAGGAGCCGTCCGCCTGCGTGACCGAGCGGCCCAACTGGCGTCCCCCGAGGGAGATCAGGGTGACGGCGGCCTGCGGGACGGGTGCGCTCTCGGCGCCGCGGACGAAGCCGCGGACGGGAATTCCACCGGACGTGGCTGTGGTCACGGGTGGGGTCTCCTCCTGCGTCTCGGAAGTGGCGGCCCAGCTGGGGATCTTCTCCTCGGCCGGCGCGGGAATCTCGGCCGCGTCCAGCACGCCCACGGCCTCCTCGGCGGCCTGCGCCAGCCCGCCGGACGTCCGCAGCGGGACCTCCTTGATGAACATGACGACGACGAAGGCGATGAGGGCGAAGGGCGCCGCGTAGAGGAACACGTCGGCGATGCCGTGGCCGTAGGCGCTCTCCAGCCAGGTGCGGACCGTGCCCGGGAGGGCGTCCATGTCGGGGAGCGCGCTGCTGCCGGCGGCCTTCGCGGCGGCGGCCTGGGACTGCGGGTCCAGGGAGGTGATGGTGTCCTTGGCGTAGTGCGTGATCCGGCCCGACATCACCGAGCCGAGCACGCCGACGCCGACCGCGCCGCCGAGCGAGCGGAAGAAGCTCACCGTGGAGGAGGCGGCGCCGAGGTCCTTCGGGGTGACCTGGTTCTGCGTGGAGAGGACCAGGTTCTGCATCATCGTGCCGACGCCGATGCCCAACAGGGCCATGTAGATGGACAGTTCCCAGTACGGGGTGTCGTAGCGCATCAGGCCGAGCAGGCCCAGGCCCGCGGTGAGGAAGAGGCCGCCGGCGACCAGCCAGCCCTTCCAGCGGCCGGTCTTGGTGATGAAGCGGCCGGAGACCATCGACGCGACGAACAGGCCGCCGATCATCGGGATCGTCATGACACCGGACATCGTCGGTGACTTGTCGCGGGCCAGCTGGAAGTACTGGGAGAAGAAGACCGTGCCCGAGTACATGCCGACGCCGACGAACAGCGAGGCCAGGGAAGCCAGGGAGACCGTGCGGTTGCGGAACAGGCGCAGCGGGATGATCGGCTCGCTCGCCCGCGTCTCGGTGAACACGAACAGCAGCGCCAGCACGAACGTGCCGCCCACCATCGTGTACGTCTGCCACGACAGCCAGTCGTACTTGTCGTCGGCGAAGGTCACCCAGACCAGCAGCAGCGAGGCGGCGGCGGTGATGAAGAAGGCGCCGGTCCAGTCGACCTTGACCTTCCGCCTGGCGACCGGGAGGTGCAGCGTCTTCTGCAGCACGACCAGCGCGATCAGCGCGAAGGGAATGCCGACGAACAGGCAGTAGCGCCAGCCGAGCCACGAGGTGTCGGTGATCACGCCACCGAGCAGCGGGCCGCCGACGGTGGCCACGGCGAAGGTGGCGCCGGTGTAGCCGGAGTACCGGCCGCGCTCGCGCGGGGCGATCATCGCGGCCATCACGACCTGGACGAGGGCGGAGAGACCGCCGGCGCCGAGGCCCTGGATGACACGGGCGCCGATCAGCATCGCCGGGTTCTGCGCGAGGCCCGCGACGACCGAGCCGATGATGTAGATGACCAGGGATATCTGGACCAGGGCCTTCTTGCTGACCAGGTCCGCCATCTTGCCCCACAGCGGCACCGAGGCCGTCATGGAGAGCAGGGCCGCGGTGACGACCCAGGTGTAGGCCTCCTGGCCGCCGCCCAGGCTGCCGATGATGGTCGGCAGGGCGTTGGTGACGATCGTCGACGAGATGATCGCGGCGAACAGGCCGAGCAGCAGCCCGGAAAGCGCCTCCATGATCTGCCGGTGCGTCATCGGAGCGCCGTCGGGGGCCGCGGGGAATCCCCCTCCGTGCTTGGCGTGAGCCCGCACACCGGCTGGTGTGGTCGTTGCCATGGGCTTCCTTTTCTTCCGTGCTTATGCGGGTGTACGGGTGGTGCGGTCGAGTTCGGGGTGGGGGGTTTCGGCGTGGGGGGAGTGGGGGTTCTCGGGGGTGTGGGGGGTGGTGAGGCGGACCGGGGTCGCGGTGCGGCAGTCGCCGAAGTCGGCACGGAGCCGGGTCATCAGCCGGATCAGCTGGCCGACCTCGTCGTCGCTCCAGTCGCTCAGCCGGTCGGCGAGCAACTGGGCGGTCCGCCGGGACAGTTCGTCGAGCCGGACCTGGCCGCTGGGGGTGAGGCGCAGGATGCGGGAGCGCTTGTCCGAGGGGTCGGCGGACCGTTCGATCCAGCCCCGGTCGGCGACGTGCGCGACATGGCGGCTGGTCACGGACATGTCGACGGCGAGCAGCTCGGCGAGCTTGCTCATGCGCATGGCGCCGTGCCGGCCGAGCAGGGTCAGTACGGCCGCGGAGCCGCTGGGGCAGTCGGACGGCAGGATCCGTCCCAGCTCCCTGCGTACGGCGCCGAAGGCACTGAACTGACGCATCAGCTCCTCGTACTGCGTCCGTTCGGCCATCACACCTCCCCTGCTCGCCATGTTCGTTGCTTAGGGCAACCATAGGAGAGGTTGGTTGCTACAGGCAAATAAAACGGGGTAGGTGTGGCATAAAAAGTTGGCAAAGGCAAGCATTGATGAACGTAAACCCACAGGTGGGAATGGCTGCGCGAGGCCCCGCACTTGGGTGTCCCCCGGGGATTCGCTAGTGTCTCGGCCCATGGCAAACACCCAGGGCCCCGAGGGCAACTATGACCCCGCCGGCAGCACCCAGATGTTCCGTGCCTTCGTCGACGAGACCCCCCAGGGCGGCCGGCAGCAGCAGGCCGCCGCTCCCGCCGGACCCCGTATCGGCCTGATCGTCGGCGTTGTTGTCGCCGTGCTGGTCGTGGCGGCGGTGGTGTACCTGGCGATGATGTAGCGCCGACCGCGTGACTCGGGCGGCTACCGGGCCGGCTCCAAGGGGAACCGGTAGACCGTCGACCCCCGGGCCCGGAAGCCCAGCCGCTCGTACAGCCGGTTGGCCGCGGTGCGGTCGGGGCGTGAGGTGAGGTCGACGGTGCGGGCGCCGGCTTCCCGGGCGATCCGCAGCGTCTCGTTCGCCAGCAGCGTGGCGATTCCCGGCCCGCGGGCCGCGGTGTCGACGACCACGTCCTCGACGCGCCCGCGCAAGCCGGACGGCACCGGGAACAGTACGAGCGTCAGGGCGCGGACGATTGTGCCCTCCGCTCCTCGCGACCAGCACGGTGTTCGTCGCACAGGAGACCAGCCGGTCGACCGCCGCCCGCGGCGGAGCCGCATATCGACACAGCCCCGCGCCCCTTCAGGGCGCTGCGGGGACGCCGACTAGAGCCACTCGACCGACACGTCACGTGTCTCGATGTGCATGCCCAGTGGTACTCGCCATGCGTCGACGCACACCGTCCAGGTCTTCTCCTTGCGCGCGTCGGCCCCGATCGGTACCGGCAACTGCTCCGTGGAGTCGATCGTCGCCCAGTCGATCCCCAGGGCCCCGATGATGTGCGTCCCGAAGGTCACCGTGCCCGAACGGACCGCCGTACCCCCGGAGTTGTGGAAGCTCAGGGTGACGTCCTCGCACCAGCGGTGGGCCGTGGGCTTGCGGGTCGGGGTGCTCCAACTGAGGGCGGCGGGAGCCGGCGCAGGAACGGCGGTTGGGGTCGGTGATGGTGAATGGGTGCTCCTGCGGCCGGACTTGGTGCTCGCGGACGGAGTCGGGGCTGAAGTCCGGGTCGGGTGCGGCGACTTCGGGGCATCCAGCGGTACCAGTGTCACGCCGCCCGTCGGGTGGGGCACAGTAGCGGATGACGGCCGGGGTGGGCCGACCGCCGCGTAACCGCCGTTGCCGTTGTCTGCGCACGCGGTCAGCATTCCGCAGACGACGGCCGCCGACGCGCCCAGGAGGGCGCCTCGGCGGCCAGTTGTCCATGAGGGACGACGCATCGCGCCATGGTGGCTGACGCTTCGTCAAATAGGAACCCTTGGCGGCGGGTTCGGAAGGGGACTCAGTCCGAGATCAGGCCCTCGCGCAGGGTGGACAGGGTGCGGGTGAGGAGGCGGGAGACGTGCATCTGGGAGATGCCGACCTCCTCGCCGATCTGCGACTGGGTCATGTTGGCGAAGAAGCGCAGCATGATGATCCGGCGCTCGCGGGGCGGGAGTTTGGCCAGGAGGGGCTTGAGGGACTCGCGGTACTCGACGCCCTCCAGAGCCGTGTCCTCGTAGCCGAGGCGGTCCGCGAGGGAGCCCTCGCCGCCGTCGTCCTCGGGGGCCGGGGAGTCGAGCGAGGAGGCCGTGTACGCGTTGCCGACCGCGAGGCCGTCGACGACGTCCTCCTCGGACACGCCCAGGACCACGGCGAGTTCGGGGACGGTCGGCGACCGGTCCAGCTTCTGGGAGAGCTCGTCGCTGGCCTTCGTCAGGGCCAGTCGCAGCTCCTGAAGGCGACGCGGGACGCGCACCGACCACGACGTGTCGCGGAAGAAGCGCTTGATCTCGCCCACGACGGTCGGCATCGCGAACGTCGGGAACTCCACCCCGCGTTCGCAGTCGAAGCGGTCGATCGCCTTGATCAGGCCGATCGTGCCGACCTGGACGATGTCCTCCATCGGCTCGTTGCGGGAGCGGAAACGCGCGGCGGCGTAACGCACCAGCGGGAGATTGAGCTCGATGAGGGTGTCCCTGACGTAACCGCGCTCGGGGCTGTTCTCGTCGAGCGCGGCGAGCCGCAGGAAGAGGGAGCGGGACAGGGTGCGGGTGTCGATGGCTCCCGTGGTCGGGAGGGCCGGGGCCGGTACGGCGGGTACGGCCTCAAGGACCGTAACGGCGTCGAGTGCGGGCTCAGCGTCGCTCTTGGTGAGCGTGAGCACCTTCGAGCTGCCCTGGTCTGCGGACATGCCACCCCCTTTGGGTCGCGGGACGGTCGCGGCGATCGCCCCCGTCGGGGGAGCGGTGCCTTCACCTGAATACCGGAGCCTGGGCCACGGCAAACGCGCTTCCGGCAGAATGTCACATGTCGGCAACACGCTGTAGTGACATGTCGACTTGTCTGTTACGAATCAGCCCTGGAAAAAGGGGGTCTGACGGTTTTTCAGCGCAGAACTGGCGGGAAGTGCCCTGGCGAGCGATTCGTTCGTAACGGTGACAGATCGCTCGCGCTTTCGGTTATGCCTCGATGCGGTTCGCGGAGCGCAGTCGCTGGAAGCTGCGCGCGAGGAGACGGGAGACGTGCATCTGGGAGACGCCGAGTTCCACGCTGATCTGTGACTGGGTGAGATTGCTGTAGTAGCGCAGGAGCAGGATCCGCTGTTCGCGTTCCGGGAGCTGGACGAGCAGGTGCCGGACGAGGTCGCGGTGTTCCACGCCGTCCAGGGCCGGGTCCTCGTAGCCGAGCCGGTCCAGCAGGCCGGGCAGTCCGTCGCCCTCCTGGGCGGCTTCCAGGGAGGTCGCGTGGTACGAGCGGCCGGCCTCGATGCAGGACAGCACCTCGTCCTCGCCGATGCGCAGCCGCTCGGCGATCTCGGCGGTGGTCGGAGTGCGCCCGAAGGCGGTCGTCAGGTCCTCGGTCGCCGCGTTGACCTGCACCCACAACTCGTGCAGCCGGCGCGGGACATGGACCGTGCGGACGTTGTCGCGGAAGTAGCGCTTGATCTCACCGATGACGGTCGGCATCGCGAACGTGGGGAACTGCACGCCCCGGTCCGGGTCGAAGCGGTCGATGGCGTTGATCAGACCGATGGTGCCGACCTGGACGACATCCTCCATCGGCTCGTTGCGGGAGCGGAAGCGGGCGGCGGCGTAGCGCACGAGCGGGAGATTGGCCTCGATGAGCGCCCCGCGCACCCGGTTGTGCTCCGGCGTACCCGGCTGGAGCCCCTTGAGCTGGCCGAACAGCACCTGGGTGAGGGCCCGGGTCTCGGCACCGCGGCTGCGCGGTGGAGCGGCTGCCGCCGGGGGCTCGGCGGGAGCCTCTTCCTGAGGCGGCGCTGTACTGGCCGACACGGTCAACGCCACACCTCTTCAATAGGTCAACTCATCCGTCAAAAGCGGTCATAGCATCACAAGACATGTGCACTGTGTGCAAGCACTGACTAGCACCTTGTTAGGCCGTGTTGACGGGCAAATTGGGGCATTAGACGCAGGAGAGCCCCCCGCCGTCATGGCGGGGGGCTCTCCGGTGGCGCGTTCAGATCTCGTAGTCGGCGATCACCCAGGTGGCGAACTCGCGCCACAGCGCGACGCCCGCCTGGTGCGCGGGGTGTTCGACGTACCGCTTCAGGGCGTCGGCGTCGTCGGCCGAGGAGTTGATCGCGAAGTCGTAGGCGATGGGGCGGTCGCTGATGTTCCAGCCCAGCTCCCAGGAGCGCAGGTCCTCGATCAGGTCGCCGAGCGGGCGGAAGGCCTCGACGCCCGCCACCACCCGCGGGTCGTCGCGCTGGACGCCCTCGTTGAGCTTGAAGAGGACGAGGTGGCGGATCATCTGCACGCTCCCGGTTGGTCGGCTACTGCGCTCCGTCGGCCAGCCAGGTCATGAAGTCGCCGATGGCCTTCGCGGCGTCCGATATGCCTTCGAAGCCTATCTGGACGTAGTCGGCCGCCTTGGACGGGTCTGTGATGATCACGTACAGCGCGAAGACCACGAGCACATAGACGGCGATCTTCTTCGCGTTCACCGCCATCGCGGCCTCCCCTGTGACGTCCGTGCCCGTGGGCCCCCTGTTGCCGGCGGCGAGTGTAACCTTCACGGCCCCTTTTTGGATCTACGCACGGAGGGCCCCGTCTCTCGACGGGGCCCTCCGGAAGCGGTAGCGGAGGGATTTGAACCCTCGGTGACTTGCGCCACACTCGCTTTCGAGGCGAGCTCCTTCGGCCGCTCGGACACGCTACCGAGAGAGACCTTACAACAAGGTGGGGCGTGGTTTGAAATCGGTAATCAGCGGCTGCGGAAGAACTCCGTGAGGACGTGCGCGCACTCGTCCGCAAGCACGTCCCCGATCACCTCGGGGCGGTGGTTGAGCCGCCGGTCGCGTACGACGTCGAAGAGCGAGCCGGCCGCGCCGGCCTTCTCGTCGCGGGCGCCGTAGACGACCCGGTCGATCCGGGACTGCACGAGCGCGCCCGCGCACATCGTGCAGGGTTCGAGGGTGACGACCAGGGTGCAGCCGGACAGCCGCCATTCGCCCACCCGTCTCCCACCACCACCCTTGCCGGAGGTGCTTCGCGCCGCCGAATCCCTCAAAGCGGCGGCGGCCCTCCGGATCGCGAGGACCTCGGCGTGCGCCGTCGGATCGCCGGTGGCCTCGCGTTCGTTGTGCCCGGTGGCGAGCACGGTCGTACCGTCCGGGGACAGTACGACCGCGCCGACCGGGACGTCACCGCCAAGGGCGGCCTGTCCGGCCTCGTCCAGGGCGAGCCGCATCGCGGCCCGCCAGCGGTCGCGTACCGGGTCCGGGGTCCCTTCTGTGCGTGCTGTGGTCAGCGGACGGTCTCCAGGACCTCCGAGGCCCCCAGGGCCTCGGCGATGGAGCTCAGCGCGTCGTCCGCGTCGAGGAGCAGCAGCTCCTTCTCGCCGACGCCCAGGTCGTCCAGGATCTGGCGGTCACCGACGGGGCTGTGCGGAACGGCCTCGGCCGAGGAGGTGCCGTCCTCGTCGTCGTCCTCCTCGGTGTCACCGTCCTCGGTGCCGTCGAGGTCGAGGGAGTCCAGATCGACAACATCGTCGTCGTCCGGATCCCGTCCGAGCAGCTCGTCGGTGAGCAGGATCTCGCCGTACGAGCTGCGGGCTGCGGCAGCTGCGTCCGAGACGTAGATCCGAGGGTCGTCCTCGCCGTCGATGCGGACGACGCCGAACCAGGCGTCCTCCTGCTCGATGAGCACCAGCACCGTGTCGTCCTCGGGCGAGGCTTCACGGGCCAGTTCGGCCAGATCCGACAGGCTCTCGACATCGTCGAGCTCTGTGTCGCTCGCTTCCCACCCGTCTTCGGTGCGCGCGAGCAGTGCGGCGAAGTACACCGTGACTCTCCCACTGGTACTAGGCGTGCCGGTTGGGGGTCCCCCCGGCGGAGGTTACGGGCGGGGAGAGCTCGTGCTCCGAGCCCCACCCACTCGGAATCGTGGCAGAAACAAGGCGTTTAGGGGACGTCTTCGGCTCCCTGTGTCCGCCCGTGTTTGATCGACCACCAGCGGGATCGTACGCGGCGATCGCCGTGCACACGCACCGGGTTGGCCTTTACAAGGTCCTGTGAGACGGGCCTCAACTACCAGCGGAAGGTTCGCATACGCATGGCGTGGCGCAGCCGGGCGGCCTTGGCGCGGCGGGGCTGGACGCGGTCGCGCAGCTCACGCGCCTCGGTCAGTTCGCGCAGGAACTGTGCCCGGCGCCGTCTGCGCTCGGCATCGGTCTCCCGGCTCTCGTGCTGTGACGGGTCCTCGCGGGACTCACGGTCAGGCATCGGCTCACCACCCCGGTCCGTCCCTCCCACTTTCCCCCGGACGGGCGGTTTGATGCCAGCGCGAGCAGGTGGGGAGTGGCGGCTACTGTTGTGGACATGCGTCTCCACGTCGTCGACCACCCCCTGGTCGCCCACAAGCTCACCACGCTGCGCGACCAGCGCACCGACTCCGCGACCTTCCGCCGCCTGGCCGACGAGCTGGTCACCCTGCTCGCCTACGAGGCCACGCGCGACGTGCGCACCGAACAGGTCGACATCACGACGCCGGTCGCCCCGACCACCGGCGTCAAGCTGTCCTACCCGCGCCCGCTGGTGGTGCCGATCCTGCGGGCCGGTCTCGGCATGCTTGACGGCATGGTCCGGCTGCTGCCCTCGGCCGAGGTCGGCTTCATGGGCATGGTGCGCAACGAGGAGACGCTGCAGGCCTCCACGTACGCCACGCGCATGCCGGAGGACCTCTCCGGCCGCCAGGTGTACGTCCTGGACCCGATGCTGGCCACCGGCGGCACCCTGGTCGCGGCGATCCGCGAGCTGATCAAGCGCGGCGCGGACGACGTCACCGCCGTGGTGCTGCTGGCCGCCCCCGAGGGCGTCGAGGTCATGGAGCGCGAGCTCGCGGGCACCCCGGTGACGGTCGTGACGGCCTCGGTCGACGAGCGCCTGAACGAGCACGGCTACATCGTCCCGGGCCTCGGCGACGCGGGCGACCGGCTGTACGGCGCCGCGGAGTAACGCCCGCTCAACACCCGCTTCCCGTACGGCTCTTACCTGCCGTACGGGTGTGCGCGGGCGCCGCCGTCCGGCTACGAGCAGGCCTTCGGCGAAGCGCTTGCCGTCGGTGCCGGTCCGCTCAGCGCGGCCAGGGCCTTGTCGGCGGCGGCCTTCGCCGTGAGGTCCTTGAAGGCGGTGCCGATGATCAGATCCACGGCGGCGCCCTTGCGGGTGGCCTCGGTACGGCGCTCGGCGCCGGTGAGCTGGGTCGCGAGGACGGGCAGCGAGGTGTCGAGGGAGGCGGCGGGGCCGAGCAGTATCCCGGTGCCCTTGACCTTCTTGTCGAACTGCGCGGACGCGTTGCCCACGTCCCCGATCTTGAAGCCGCGCTTCTTGAGTTCGTCGGCGGTCGACTTGGCGAGGCCGCTGCGGGGCGTGGCGTTGTAGACGTTCACGGTGATCTGGGCGGGCTTCGGCACGGCGGCGTTCGCGCCCGTGCCCGCCGAAGCCGAAGGGCTCACCTTGGTCGCGCAGTCCGCCTTGGGACCGGCCGCCGCGGCCTGCTTGCCGCCGCCGGTGAAGACGTCGATGAGCTGCAACGTGCCCCACCCGCCCACACCCAGTACGGCGACGGACGCGACCACGGTGAGGACGAGCCGCCCGCGACGCCGCGGGCGGCGCATGCGCGGGTATTTGTCCCCCGTGATCCGGTACTGGCCGCCCATGCCTGGGGGAGTCAGCATGCTCATGAGCGCAGCGTAGTGCGCCCGGGCGGCGATGCCTACTAGATGATCATTCGACAGCGCCGAGACCAACCCGAAAGGGTCAACACCCTATAGGTCCGGCGTTCAGTCCAGCTCGAGGACGCGCGCGTGGAGCACCTGCCGCTGCTGCAGCGCGGCGCGCACCGCGCGGTGCAGGCCGTCCTCCAGGTACAGGTCGCCCTGCCACTTCACGACGTGCGCGAAGAGGTCGCCGTAGAAGGTCGAGTCCTCGGCGAGGAGGGTTTCGAGGTCGAGCTGGCCCTTGGTCGTCACCAGCTGATCGAGGCGGACCGGGCGCGGCGCGACATCCGCCCACTGCCGGGTGCTTTCCCGGCCGTGGTCGGGGTACGGCCGGCCGTTTCCGATGCGCTTGAAGATCACACGGAAAGCCTACCGGTCATGACGTTCCGGGCGCAGCCATGGAGACGGAGTGCGACGCTGGAAAAGATGCCGCAAAGACGGGCAAAAAGGGAACTGGGGCCTGATTATGAGTGACAGCGAGACGATCGCCGCCGGGTACGCCTTCACAGGACCTGCACTCGATCTGGGCGCCCTGCTCTGGGACGGGGCCTGTCTGTCCGACGCGCAGATCCGCATCCCCCTCCCGATGCTCAACCGCCACGGCCTGGTCGCGGGCGCCACCGGCACCGGCAAGACCAAGACGCTCCAGCTCATCGCCGAGCAGCTCTCGGCGCAGGGCGTGCCCGTGTTCCTCGCGGATGTGAAGGGCGATGTGTCGGGTATTTCGGGGCCGGGCGCGGCGAACGACAAGGTCGCGGGGCGGGCCGCCGAGGTCAAGCAGCAGTGGACGGCGACCGGCTTCCCCGCCGAGTTCTACGCTCTCGGCGGGATCGGCCACGGCATCCCCGTCCGCGCCACGATCACCGGCTTCGGACCGGTACTGCTCTCCAAGGTGCTCCAGCTCAACCAGACCCAGGAGCAGTCGCTCGGCCTGATCTTCCACTACGCCGACACCAAGGGCCTGGAGCTGATCGACCTCAAGGACCTGCGGGCCGTCGTCACCTTCCTGACCTCGGACGAGGGCAGGCCGGAACTGAAGAACATCGGCGGCCTGTCCACCGCCACGGCCGGCGTGATCCTCCGCTCCCTCACCGCCTTCGAGGCGCAGGGCATGGCCGACTTCTTCGGCGAGCCCGAGTTCGACACGAGCCAACTGCTGCGCACCGCGCAGGACGGCCGGGGCATGGTCTCCGTCCTCGAACTCCCCGCCGTCCAGGACAAACCGCAGCTCTTCTCGACCTTCCTGATGTGGCTGCTCGCCGACCTCTTCCACGACCTCCCCGAGGTCGGCGACGCCGACAAACCGAAGCTCGTCTTCTTCTTCGACGAGGCGCATCTGCTCTTCGACGACGCCTCCAAGGCCTTCCTCGACTCCATCACGCAGACCGTCCGCCTGATCCGCTCGAAAGGGGTCGGTGTCTTCTTCGTGACCCAGACCCCGAAGGACGTCCCCGGCGACGTCCTGGCCCAGCTCGGCAACCGCGTCCAGCACGCCCTCCGCGCCTTCACCCCGGACGACCAGAAGGCCCTGAAAGCAACGGTGAAGACCTTCCCGAACTCCGCCTACGACCTGGAGGAGATCCTGACGGGACTGGGCACAGGGGAGGCCGTCGTCACGGTCCTGAGCGAGAACGGCGCCCCGACCCCCGTGGCCGTCACCCGCCTCCGCGCCCCCGAGTCCCTGATGGGCCCGATCGACGCGACGACCCTCGATCAGGCGGTCAAGTCCTCGTCCCTCTACGGCCGTTACGCACAGGCTGTGGACAGAGAGTCGGCCTACGAGAAGCTGTCGGAGGCGCGGCCGGCTCCCGCCGGGACACCGAAGGCGGCAGCGAAGAAGGCTCCGGCCAAGGAGGACGAGTCGATGGTCCAACAGGTCGTCGGCAGCGGCATGTTCAAGTCCCTGGCGCGTTCCGTCGGTACCCAGATCGGCCGTGAGATCACCCGCTCGCTGTTCGGTACGGCCCGGCGGAAGCGGTAGCCGCCGCCGGGCCGCACGGTCGGATCAGCGCTTCCGTTCCTCCGGGGGCCGCTGCGGCTCGGGTGTGCGCGCCTCGGGTTTGGGAGCGTTGCGTACGGCCTCCGCGCGCAGCAGGGCGCGCAGGACCGCGTACGGGTCGATGGGCATGGCTGTGTTCCTCGCGTCGTACTGCCGGACTGACTGGCTGACTGGCCTGGTGGGGCGGTCGGTCCGTCAGCAGCGCAGGACCACGGTGCGCTGGGCACGCAGCGAGTACGACGGCCCGTGCGGCGCGGGACGGGATCGGCCCTCGGGGTGGTGGGACTCCGGGGCGGGCGCGGGGCGCAGGGGCGCGGTGGGCCGGTGGACGGCGGGAGAGGAGGGCCGTAGGGCGGCGGCCGTGTCGAGGGTGTCGTACTCGATGGTCGTCTCGACGGACGAGGCGACGGGCGTCGCGCGCGTTTCGGCGTGTGTGCCCGGTACCAGCAGGGCGAGCAGCAGCACGAGGGCCCGCAGCCAGGCACGGCTGCGGGGGAGGCTGCGTGCGGTGCTCACGGGGGCCAATCTGCCCTGTGGAGCTACGGCGTTCATCGCGTCCCGAGCGAGATACGCCCGCATGGAGTAGGGGTCCCCGTCACAGGGCGGTCGGTACCTGCTGCGCCCGGCCCCGCATCCTGATCGCCGTGATGATCTCGACGACGCCGACCGCGACCAGCCAGATGCCGCCGACGAGGGTGAGGACGGCGACCGAGCGGAAGGGCGAGTCGATGAGGACGATGCCCGCGATGAACGTGACGATCCCGAGGAAGATCTGCCAGCCGCGCGCGGGCATGTTCTGGTCGGAGGCGGCGGCCAGGGTCTGGGTGATACCCCGGATCAGCCAGCCGATGCCGATCCACAGGGCGAGCAGCAGGATCGACTGCATCGGGCCGCGGAAGCAGAACAGGCCCAGCACGATCGACAGCGCGCCGCTGATGAACGCCAGCACCCGCAGCGAGGTCGCCTTGTGGGTGCCGAAGGCGGCGACCAGCTGGAAGATTCCGCTGATCAGCAGGTAGATGCCGAAGAGGATGCCGGCCGCGAAGAGGGACGCGCCCGGCCACACCAGGACCAGGACGCCCAGGATGAGTGACGCGATGCCGGTGAGCAGGACGACCTGCCAGGCGGCCTTGGACAGGGCGTGGAGGGGACCTTCGAGATCCGGTTCCCGGTAGCGCTCGTCGTGCGGGGGCCGCGGGGCGCGCGGGTCGTGGACGCGGCGGTCGTCGAACTCCGGGCCCCAGGAGGGGCCGCTCGGTGCCTCGGTCATGGTCCATGGTTTGACCGGGGTCGGACGGCCCGCCACCGGAGCGGGCCACCTGGCTGACGCGGCTACTTGCCGCCGGCCGCCTTCGCGGCCTTCGCCGCCGCCTTCATCTCCTGCTTGTGGGCGCGGACCTTGGCCAGTGACTCGGGGCCGGTGATGTCGGCGACGGAGCGGTAGGACTTGGGTTCGCCGTAGGCACCGGCGGCCTCGCGCCAGCCCTTCGGGGTGACGCCGAGCTGCTTGCCGAGCAGGGCCAGGAAGATCTGCGCCTTCTGCTTGCCGAACCCGGGCAGCTCCTCAAGCCGCTTCAGCAGTTCGGCACCGGTGCCGACCCCCGCCCAGACGGCGCCGGCGTCCCCGTCGTAGTGCTCTACGAGGTACTGGCACAACTGCTGGATGCGCTTGGCCATCGAGCCCGGGTAGCGGTGCACGGCCGGCTTCTCGGAGAGGAGCGCGGCGAAGGCCTCGGGGTCGCGGGCCGCGATGTCGTGCGCGTCCAGGTCGGTGGCGCCGAGCCGGTCGGCGATCGTGCGCGGCCCCTTGAACGCCCACTCCATCGGCACCTGCTGATCGAGCAGCATCCCGACCAGCGCGGCCAGCGGGGAACGGCCGAGGAGTTCGTCGGCGTCGGGGTCCTGGGCGAGGTGAAGGGTGACGTCCATGGGGCGATGATGGCGCGTACGGGGGCGGGATGCCTCCTCTTGCGCGTCCGGGCTCAGGATGCCCGCCAGTACCCCAACGCGTGCACCCGCTCGACCAGCCGGCCCCTGGGGAGCGCGCGGATCTCGTGCCGGTCCGGGTCGGTGCGGAGGGGGAGTCGGTCGGGCTCGCCCTCGGACCAGATCGTCGCCGGGTTTCGCGGCCCGCGCCCAGTCGCTCGCGCGGCCCTCGTGCAGGGTGCATTCGAGGCCGAAGGTGCCGGCCGCCGGGTCGGGGTCGACCAGGGTGTACGCCCGCTGGTGGGGCTTGCCCGCGTTGTCGAACCAGAGCCGGACCCACATCGTCGGGTGGACGCCGGTCGCCGCGAGCATGCCGCCGTCGGCGAGGGGGAGGCGGCGATAGCGCGGGGTGACGACCCAGATCTACCGCGATGCCTGGGGAATCCCCCACCTGCGCGCCGGCGGCGCCGACGAACTCGCCCGTGCCCAGGGCCGCGTCACCGCCCACGACCGCGCCTGGCAACTGGAGGCCGAACGGCATCGCGCGCAGGGCACCTCGGCCGCGTTCCTCGGCATCAGCCGCCTCGAACCCGAAACCCCCGCCCGTGAACCCGTCCACGAACAGCACGTCGACGGCTTCGGTACCGTCCGCGTCCTGCCCCTGGACCGGCGGCCGACGCCGAGGTGATCCACCGCTGGGTCGGCGAGGAACGGGCCGCGTTCTGGGGCATGAACGGCCTCACGCAGGCCCAAGTCGCCGAGATCTACGCCCACATGGACACGGCATCCACCTTCTCCTCGCCCCCGCCGGACGGGACGGCGCCCGCCCCGGCTGGTCGGTGGCGCTGATGGACGTCCTGGCCGCGTATGTCCTGCTCGGTCTGGACCGGCGCCGGATCGTGGTCGATCCGGATGTGCGGAACGAGAAGGCGATCGCGCGCTTCCTGCGGCAGGGCTTCGTGGCGGGCCCGCAGGTGGTGCTCCCGGAGATCGACATCCCGGACGTGTTCGTGTCCGAAAAGCATGCCCAACTGGCCTTTCTCGCTCGCGAGGTGGCCTTCCCGTAGCCTGCCGGAGTGACCCCAGAAGACCTCGTCGCCCACTATGACCTGGAGCCGATTCCCCGCGAGGGCGGCCTGTTCCGCCGTACCTGGGCGGGCCCCGAACGGTCCGACGGCCGCCCTGAGGGCACCGCGATAGTCGCCCTCCTCGCCGCCCCGGACTTCTCCGCCCTGCACCGCCTGCCCAGCGACGAGGTCTGGCACTTCTACCTCGGCGACTCGCTCGAACTCCTGCTCCTCGCCCCCGACGGCACCTCCCGCACGGCGGTCCTCGGCCCGGACATCCGGCAGGGCCAGCACCTCCAGTTCACCGTGCCGGCCGGCACCTGGATGGGGGCGCGGGCGGTCGGCGCGTGGACGTTCTTCGGTTGCACGATGGCGCCCGGCTTCACCTACGAGGGCTACGAGCACGGCGACGCCGCCGAGCTGACTGCCCGCTACCCGTCCGAGGCCGCCCGTATCGCCGGGCTGTGCCGCCCGTGAGCGGCCTGCTGTCGGGCCAGGTCGCCCTGGTCACGGGCGCGGGCGGCGGCATCGGCCGGGCCATCGCCCTGCGGTTCGCCGAACAGGGCGCGGCGGCGGTCGCGGTCCACTGTCGTACGGCGGTCGGGGCGGCGAGTGAAGTGGCGGCCCGCGTACGGGAGTCGGGCGCCCGGTCTGTCGTACTGCAAGCAGATCTGACCGACGAGGACGACTGCCGGGCGCTGGTGCGCGAGGCGGCGGAGTTCGGCGGCGGGCGGCTCACGGCGCTGGTCAACAACGCGGGCGTGCAGCCGACGCAGCCGCTGGACGGGATGACGGCGGCGGGCTGGCGGGCGGTCGTCGACACCAATCTCACCAGCGTGTTCGCCTGCACGCAGGCGGCGGCCGGGGTGATGCGGGAGCACGGCGGCGGCACGGTGACGCACATCGCGTCCATCGAGGCGAGCGCCCCGGCGCCGCTGCACGCGCACTACTCCGCGTCCAAGGCGGCCGTGGTGATGCACGCGCGGTCGGCGGCCCTGGAGTACGGCCCGTACGGCATCCGCGTCAACACGGTCTCGCCCGGACTGATCGACCGGGAGGGGCTGGGGGAGGCCTGGCCGGAAGGGGTGCGGAGATGGCAGGAGGCGGCACCGACCGGGCGGCTGGGCCGGCCCGAGGACGTGGGCGACGCATGCGTGTTCCTGGCGTCCCCCCTCGCCTCCTGGATCACCGGGCACGACCTGGTCGTGGACGGCGGAGTCTCGGCCCGGCCCACGTGGTGAGCGAAAGGCGGGGCGCGTCCGTACGTAACCCGAGGCCTGCAAGTCCGAAGACGGAGATATGACGTGCGCCGACGACGGAACGAGGGACAGCGTTTTGGACGCGACGGAGTCAAGGGAGACTACCGAGGCACCCGCCGGCGAGGAGTTCAAGGGCTGGTGCTGCTGGGCACCGTGCTGGTCCTGCTCCTCCTCGGCAGCGCGGGCACCGCGTCCGCGCACGCCGCCCTCGAATCCACCGACCCCGCCGACGGAAGCGTCCTCAAGTCTGCCCCCCGCTCCCTCACCCTCACCTTCTCCGAGTCCGTCGCCCTGCTCGACGACTCCTTCCGCGTCTACGACCCCGACAACCGGCGGGTGAAGACGAGTTCCGCGCACCACGCGAAGGACGCCGGCGACACGGCGAGCGTCACCCTCCCGGCCGAGCTCGGCACCGGCACCTTCACGGTCGCCTGGCGCGTCGTCTCGGCCGACAGCCACCCCGTCTCGGGCGCCTTCACCTTCTCCGTCGGCAAACCCTCCGCCACCACCACCCCGATCAGCACGGCCCCGAACGAGAACCCGTTGACGGGCAGCCTGTACGACATAGCCCGCTACTTCGCGTACATAGCCGCGGCCCTCCTCATCGGCACGGCCACCTTCATGGCCCTGTGCCGCCCCCCGAACCCCACGGTCCTCAACAAGCCGATCATGGCGGGTTGGTGGACCCTCCTGGCGTCAACCCTGGCCCTCCTGATCCTCCGCGCCCCCTACGAGGCGGGCACGGGCCTGGCCACGGCTTTCGACCCCGCCGCCCTCCCCAGAACCTTGATGACTCGCCCCGGCCAGGCCCTGGCGGCCCGCCTGCTCCTCCTCGCCGCAACGGCCTTCTTCCTCCTACGACTCCGGGGACGGGAGCGGTTCGGACGGGTCGCCCTCCGGACAGGTGCCGGGCTGGCGGTCGCTCTGGCGCTGACCTGGGCGTCGGCGGAACACGCGTCCGCCGGGATCCAGGTACCGGTGGCGATGACATCGGCGGTCCTGCACCTGCTCGCGATGTCGGTCTGGCTGGGCGGCCTCACGGCCCTCCTGACCGTCCTCTACCGCTCACCCGGCCTCGACGCGGCCCCGGTGGCCCGCTTCTCCCGCCTCGCCTTCATCTCGGTCACCGTCCTGGTCGTCACCGGCGTCTACCAGTCCTGGCGCGGCCTCGGCTCCTGGAACGCCCTGACCGGCACGTCCTACGGCCGCATCCTGCTGGTGAAACTCGGCGCGGTGGTACTGCTGCTCGCGGCGGCGGCCTGGTCACGACAGTGGACGGCACGGCTGGCCGGGGCTGAAGTGCCGCTCCAGGTACCGGAGTTGGTGAAGACGGGGGCAGAGGGGACGTCGTCTTCCACCGGCCACGGTGAGGGCGAGGGCCTCCCGGATCCCGGTGCCGGTGACGGCTCCCCGGACGGATACCACCGCGGCCTGCGCCGCTCGGTCCTGCTCGAAGTCGCCGTCGGCGTCACCGTGTTGGTGATCACCACCCTGCTGACCAACACACTGCCCGGCCGGGCGGCGGCGGAGGCCCAGCAGACGGCGACCCCTGCCGGGATCCCCGCGGCCTCCGTCACCACGGTCCCCTTCCGCGTAGGCGACGCCGGCGGCAAGGTACAGATCACCCTGGACCCCGGCCGCGTCGGCGAGAACTCGGTCGAGGCGGTCGTCTACGGTCCCGACGGCGGCTTCGCCACGGTCCCCGAACTCCGCCTCTCCTTCACCCTCCCGTCCCAGAAGATCGGCCCCCTCGACGCCAACATCAAGGACGAGGGCGGCTACTGGGGCACCAACACCCTCAACCTCCCCATCGCCGGCACCTGGACGATGAAGGTGACGGTCAGGACGTCGGACATCGACCAGGTGAGCGTGGAGCGGCGGGTGCGGATCGTGCGGTAGGCCATGGCTTCTCAGGCGTGGAGGCCGTGCCGCTTCACCCACCCCGATATCGCGCCGGCGATCACCTCCGGCTGGTCCTCCGGTGTGTGGTGGCCGGCCACGGTGTCGGAGTGCTCGATCTCCAGGGCCGCGATGTTCGCAGCGCACCAGGCGATGATGTCCGAGTTCATCATCGTCCCCGCCCCGGGTGCGAACGTGAGCAGCAGCTTGGGCACGTCGGGGCTGGCCGTCAGCCAGCGGTCGTACGCCTCGATCCTGGCCACGACGTCGGCGGGTTCGCCGCCCAGCGGCATCGAGCGCGCCCAGCGCAGGAGGGGGCGGCGGCTCTCCCGGGTCGGGTACGGCTCGCGGTAGGCGGCGAGGTCGGCCGGCGCGAGCGGGGTCGCGGAGGCGGCGGGCAGGGCCTGTTCGATGAAGGCGTTCTCGTCGAGGATCATGGTCTCGCCGACACCGTCCGTCTTGATCGCCCGGAACAGCTCCCTGCCCCCTTCGGGGAACTCCTCCCAGGTCATCGGCTTGACGATGGTCTCCGTGAACGCGATGCCCCGCACCCGGTCCGGATGGCGCGTGGCCCAGTCGAAGGCCAGGGCGCCGCCCCAGTCGTGCCCCACCAGCACCACGTCCCGCAGCCCGAGCGCGTCGAACCAGGCGTCCAGATAGCGGGCCTGGTCGGCGAAGCTGTACGCGATGTCCGGCTTGCCCGACGCGCCCATGCCGATGAGGTCGGGGACCAGCAGGCGCCCGGACGTCACACCCGGCAGGACGTTCCGCCACAGGTGCGACGAGGTCGGGTTGCCGTGCAGGAAGACGATCGGTACTCCGGTGCCCGACTCCCGGTGGGAGATGGTCGAGTCGAGGACGTGGGTCACCTGCGAGGCCGTCACCGGAAGGCCGCCGCGTTGCGCTCCGCCCAGGCCGCGAACGTACCCGGCGCCCGCCCCAGCACCCGCTCCGCGTCCGGGCTGACCCGCTGCTCCTGCTCGGTCGGCTCGCCCAGGATGGCCAGCGTGCCCTCGACCACGGGCAGTGGCATGAACCGTGCCATCAGGTCATACGCCTCCGCGCGGGACTGCTCCGTGAAGGTCACCGGCTCGCCCAGTGCCCTCGCTATCGCCGCCGCCCGCGCACGGGGTGTCGTAGGCGCCGGACCGGTCAGGGTGTAGGTCGCGCCCGCGTGTGCGTCCTCGCACAGGACAGTGGCGGCGACCGCTGCCACGTCGTCGGGGTCCACGAACGGCAGGCCCACGTCACCGAAGGGTGCCGCCGCCGTGCGCCGGGCACGGATCGACTCGGCCCAGGCGTACGCGTTGCTGTCCAGCCCGCCCGGCCGCAGGATCGTCCAGTCGAGCCCCGACTCCCTTACGGCCGCCTCGAATTGACGCGGTTGTGCGTATGTCTCCGGCCGGGTCCCCGCTCCCTGCGAGGACACCAGCACCACCTTGCGGACACCGGCCGCCTTGGCCACGTCCAGGACGTCGTACGGCCGTTCGCCCGCCACCAGCAGGAACAGTGCGTCCGCGCCCTCGAACGCGCCCCGCAGGCCTTCCGGTTCGGCCAGGTCGGCTGCCACCGTCCCCGGCCCGCCGATGTTCCGGGCCACCGCCGTCACCGGGACCCCGTCCTCCGTGAGGATCCGCACCAGCGTCCGCCCCACGTTCCCGGTCGCACCCGTCACCACGATCATGTCGCTACCCCCGTCGCATGTGTGAGCCTTTGTGAGTTAGTTGGCTGACTAACTCCGTCAGGGATGACGCTAGCACGACCGACCCGCCCGTTGTCTATAGTTAGTCAGGTGACTGACTCAAAGGATTCCAGGCCCGCCCGGTCCGCTGCCGCCGTCGGCAAGCGGCAGCGGCTGACCACCGCCACCGCCCGGGTCCTGCACGAGCAGGGCGTGGAGCGCACGACCATCGCCGACATCGCCCGCGCCGCCGACGTCCCGACGGGCAACGTCTACTACTACTTCAAGACCAAGGACGAGCTGATCGAGGCCGCCCTCTCCGAGCACACCGGCAACCTCGCGACCCTGACCGCACGCCTAGACCAGCTCCCCGACCCGCGCGAACGCCTCAAGGCCCTCGTCGGCGGCTGGGTCGACCAGAAGGACATCGCGGCCCGCCACGGCTGCCCCATGGGCACCCTCGCCGCAGAGCTGGACAAACGCTACGAGGACGGCCTCGATCTCGCCGCGGGGCAGGTCATACGGCGGCTGGTGGACTGGGTGGAGGAGCAGTACCGGCAGCTCGGCGCGGCCGATCCCGAGGGGCTCTCCCTGACCCTCGTCGCCGCCTACCAGGGCATGTCGTTGCTCTCCAACGCCCTGCGCGACCCGGAGATCATGACCCGCGAAGGGGCCCGGCTCATACGGGAGTTGGATGCCCTGACCGTGGCCTGAGCAACTCCTACCGCTGGCCCCGGATGCGCTGCGCGACCTCGCTGTTCTCGGTCTCCCACCAGGGGCGGACGAGTTCAGGACCCTCGGCGACCGCAGTCGCCTCCACCGCCGTAACCCGCTCCAGTTCCGTGTCCAGCCGCCGGTCCAGCGCGACCGTCTCGGCGCGTTCGGTGCGGGCCCACTGGACCAGGATCGCGAGCAGGAAGGGGAGGGCGACCAGTTCGGCGATGCCTACCATCGCGCCGCCGCCGAGCTGCTGGTCGTGCTGGACGTCCGGCGCCCAGGACGGGGAGTGGGCGAGGTACCAGGAACCGGCGATCAGCGTGCCGTGGGTCATCACCACGATGCCCGGCACCGCGTCGATGATCCCGTCGACGAACACCAGCGCCGCCCGCACCGGATGCGTGCACCAGGCGGGCAGCGCCTCCTCGCGGGTGAGCACGGGCAGGACGAACAGGCTCCCGGCGAGCAGCAGTTGGAGGTACATCAGCTGGTGCAGCCAGCCGTTGGCCAGAGCTGTTTCGAAGTACGGCGTGAAGTAGATCGTCAGTTCTGTCGTCAGCACGAGGGCCGTGCTGACCAGGGGGAAGGTGAGCAGCCGTAGCAGGCGGCCCGTCAGTGCTCCCCGCGCCCGAGCCGCCGCGCGTTCGGGCAGGGCGCGCAGAGCCAGCCGCAGCGGATCGCCGAGGGCCAGGCCGAGCGGGGCGATCAGGTCCAGGAGGACGTTCTGGACGGCGGCCGGCCAGAACAGCACCCGGTCGTACACGGCGAGCGCGGACATCGTGGCGACCACGATCGTGCCGAGCCCGAACAGCGCGAACGCGACGGTCCGCGCCACCGGCCAGGACTCGCCGCGCCGCCTCAGCCGCAGGACGCCCCAGCCGTACAGGCCGCCGAGGAGCACGACGACCAGCAGCGCGGGGACGTCCGCCTGCCAGGAGGAGAACAGCCGTCCCACGGTGAGCTGTGGCAGGTTCTCCATCACGATCTACCTCCACCCACGCCTGCCGGATCTGCCGCAGCACTCTATGCCGCCGAGTGCCGCGGCGAGGACCCGCCCCCGTGGCGGAGCACCGTTACATCGACTGGCGCATGATCCAGTCCCGGATGCCGGGGATGGTGTAGGCGACCTGCCAGGTGGCCATGTGCGCACTGGTCGTCGAGCCCGCCGGTACGACCGTGCCGGCCTCGAACGCGGCGAAGTTCACCGGCGTCCGCTGCGCCTTCATGCTGCGTACGTCGGCCGCGAACTCGGCGGCGGTGGACTGCCCGTCCCACAGCGCGGTGCTGACCTGCGTGCCCTGCTCCTGGATGACGGCGGTGATGGCCTGCTCGCCGGGGTAGGCCTTGGTGTCGTCGGCGGAGACCAGGATCCACAGGTCCTTCTTCGCCAGCAGCGCGGCCTGCGCCTCCGGCCACTGCCCGGCCACGATGAACGCCGCCGCGAACAGGTCGGGGTACTTGATGTTGAGGCCGAGAGACATCATCGCGCCCATCGACTGACCGGTCGTGTAGCGGCGCTTGCGGTCGATGCTGTACTGCTGCGTCACGGACTCGACGAGGTTGGCGGTGGCGTCGAACAGCGTCGACGGCAGGTAGTCGTCGTCGATCACGACGGAGCCGTACTCGGGCGCGAGCACGAACGCCTCGTGCCGGGCCTGGTCCTCCGGGCTCGCCCAGCACACCGCGCCCAGCCCCTGCACCAGGGGACCTTCGGTGGCCACGTTGACCACGCTCGCGTCGTGCATGAACAGCACCAGCGGGTAGCTCTTGCGCGGGTTGTAGTCCTTGGGCACGAACAGGTTGTAGTTCAGGGTCTGACCGGTCACCGGGTCGGCGAAGGTGAACTGCTGGAAGTCGTCGACGATCAGGTTCTTCACCCCGTCGGTGGTCAGCGCCGTAGTGCTCGCGGGGTACTGCGTGCCGTGGGCCGTGGTGACCGTGCCTGCCTGCGTGAGCGTGGCCTTCGCGGCGACGATGGTCCCTCCGGGGGTGGTGTCGCCGACCTTCGGGCCGCCCGCCCCGACCCCGCCGCCGGAGTCGCCGGTGCCGGTACCGCCGGTGGGCGGGGTGCCGCCGCCCTGCTGGGTCACCCACAGGGCCGCCGCAGTGTCGTCCGGGGACAGCTCGACGATGACGTAGCGGCCGTAGCGCGCCCGCTCGGCGAGGTCGGCGGAGCGGTTCGTGTAGACCTTGGTCACGGTGCGGTCGGTGACCGTGAACGTCGACGTCGACAGCGTCCGCCCGTCGATCTCTCTGTCGTACTCGACCGCCACCGCGACGAGCTTCTGCCCGGCTCCGAAGACCTGGGTGATGGCGGTGAGACCCTTCACATGGTCTCCGTCCGAGGCGGGCGCGCCCGTCCCGCTCGCCTCCTGCGCCGAGCTGGGGGACGCGCCGGCGAACACCACCAGGGCCCCCGCCGTCGCGGTCGCGGTACCGGCCATGAACCTACGCCTGTCCATGAAGGTGAGCTCCTTCGATCGAGGTTGTCAGGGCTGCCGGGCGCCACTGTCCTGCCTCAATCTGTGAAGCGATACGCGAAAGAAGAAGCATTTTCACAGGGGACGCAGAAGTTCCCTGGTCGTACCGATGAATTCGCTTCGCGCAACCTTAGCTGGCGCGAGTCATTGCGCCGCAATTATTGACCGGCATTCGACCGATTCGGCGTCGGCGGAAATTCGACGACGAAAACAGGTCATATTCAGAGCGAACTCAGAGGGACTGGTCCATGACCCACTCCCGGATGCCGGGAATCGTGTAGGCGACGTGCCAGGTGGCCATGTGCGCACTGGTCGCCGAGCCCTTCGGCACGACCGTGCCGGTCTTGAACGCGGCATAGTTGACCGGCTCCTTCTGTGCCTTGAGGCTCCGCACGTCGGCGGCGAACCGGGCGCCCGTGGAGCGCCCGTCCCACACCGCGGTCGCCACGGCCGTGCCCTGCTCCTTGACGACCTTCGTGATGGCGTTCTCGCCGGAGTAGGACTTGTCGTCTTCCTGCGAGACGACGATCCAGAGTTTCTTTTTCGCCAACGGCTTCGCCTGGTCCGCCGGCCACTGCCCGGTGGCGTAGAGCCGTTTCCCGTCGAGGCTGTACGTCTTCGTGAGCGCCCGCACGAGATGGGCGGTGGTGTCGAAGAGGGGCGACGGTTTGTAGGTGTCGTCGATCACGACGGAGTCGTACTCGGGCGCGAGCACGAAGGCCTCGTGCCGGGCCTGGTCCTCGGGGCTCGCCCAGCACACCGCGCCGAGGCCCTGCACCAGGGGACCCTGCGTCGCCACGTTCACCACGCTCGCGTCATGCATGAACAGCACCAGCGGGTAGCGCTTGCGGTGGTCGTAGCCCTTGGGGACGAACAGGTTGCACTTCAGGGTCTGTTTCGTCACCGGGTCGGTGAAGGTGAACTGCCGGAAGTCGTCCACGATCAGGTTCTTCACCGCGCTCGTGGTCACCTTCGTACCGCTCGCGGGGTAGCGGGTGCCGTGGGTGGTGGTGACGGTGCCGGTCTGGGTGACGGTCGCCTTCGCGGCGACGATGGTCCCGCCCGGCGTGCTGTCCCCGACCTTCGGACCGCCTCCGCCGGGGGCCGCGCTGGAGGTACCGGTGGGCGAGGAACCGGACGCGGTGCCGCCGCCCTGCTGAGTCACCCACAGCGCCGCCGCCTTGTCGTCCGGCGACATCTCGACGATGACGTAGCGCCCGTCCCTGCCCCGCTCGGCGAGGTCGGCGGAGCGGTTCGCGTAGACCTTGGTGACGGTCCGGCCGGTGACCTTGAACGTCGACGTCGACAGGGCCGAACCGGTGATGTCGGCGTCGTACTCGACCGCCACCGCGACCAGCTTCTGGCCGTCGCCGTAGACCTTGGTGATCGCGGTGGCGCCCCGGACATGACCGCCGGCCGGAGCCGTCGCGCTCACGGCCTCGCCCTCGGTCCGCGCCGTGCACCCGGCCGTCCCGCCGAGCACGGCGAGGGCGCCGACGGCACCGGACCCCACGATGAACCTGCGCCTGTCCACCACGACGGACTCCTTCGGTGAGCTGCGTTCTGCCCCACCTCAACCCGGCCCGGGGCACCCCGCAACGGGAGATCAGCCGAGCAGGAACTCCGCGCACCGCTCGCCGATCATCACGGTCGGCGCATGCGTGTTGCCCGACGGCACGGCCGGCATGACCGACGCGTCCGCGACCCGCAGCCCCGGCACCCCGTGCACCCGCAGCAGCGGATCCACGACCGCGTCGGGCCCGGTGCCCATCCGGCACGTCCCCACCTGATGGTGGTAACTGGCCAGGTTCCGCTTCACATACGCGGCGATCTCGTCGTCCGTCACCACCCCCGGCCCGGGCGCGACCTCCCGCGCCCGCCACTCCCCGAGCGCCTTCTGCTCCCCGATCTCCCGCGCCTGCTTGACCGCCGTCACCATCGCCCGCAGGTCGTACGGCTCCTCGAAGTACCGCGGATCGAGCGCGGGCGCCTCGCCCGGATCGGCGGACCGCAGCCACAGCCGGCCCCGGCTCAGCGTCCGGATCGTGCCCGGCGCGAGGCTGTACCCGTGCCCCTCCGCCGGCACGTCCTGTCCTACGACGGGCAGCGGCACGTGGGACATCACCGGCTGCAGGTCGGGGGCGGACAGCGCCGGATCGGTCTTCGCGAAGTACTGCGCCTCGATCTTGTTGGACGTCCCCGCCGGCACCGGCCGCGCCGACTCGTACACCACCGGGGCGAGCGCGTGATCGTGCAGATTGGCCCCGACCCCCGGCAGATCGGCGACCACGCCGATGCCGAGAGCCCGCAGTTCGTCGGCGGGTCCGATCCCGCTGAGCAGCAGCAACTGCGCCGAGCCGATCGTCCCGCCGGACAGCACGACATCGCCCGCACTCCGTACGGCGGCGGTCCGGCCGCCCTCGACGACCTCGACCCCGCACACGCGCCCGCCCCCGACGAGCACCCGGACCACCGGCGCACCGGTCAGCACGGTCAACAGCGGGCTGTCCAGCACGGGTTGGACGAACGCCGTCCACGCGCTGACCCGCCGCCCGTCGCGCACATTGAGGTGGAGCAGGTTGACGCCGAGGATCTCCTCGCCGTTGCAGTCGTCGTTGTACGGGATCCCGTACTGCTCGCACGCCTCCACGAACGCGACGGACACCGGGTTCGGCGAGTGGTTGCGGGTGACCGGCAGCGGACCGCCCGACCCGTGGTACTCCGAGGGGCCGTCCTCGAAGTCCTCCGAGCGTTTGAAGTACGGCAGGACCTCGTCGTACGACCAGCCGGTGGCCCCGTACCGGCCGGCCCAGTCGTCGTAGTCCGAGCGGTGGCCGCGGACGTAGATCATCGCGTTGATGGCGCTGGTCCCGCCGACGACCTTGCCGCGCGGCCAGAACACCCTTGTGCCGTCGGCGTGTTGCTGGGGTTCGGTGAGGTAGGCGTAGTCCTCGGGCGAGGTCCACAGCTCCCACATGCGGCCCGGGTCGTGGATGGCCGGGTTGTCGTCCTGGCCGCCGGCCTCGATCAGCAGGACGCTGCGGCCGGCGTCCACGAGCCGGCGCGCGACGACACAGCCGGCCGAACCGGCGCCCACGACGATGTGGTCGTATGTCTTCTGCAAGGCTTCCATGGCGGAAGAGTGCCGTCCGCCGACCGGCACGGCTTTCGCCGCGGTGCACGGGGAGTTGCCGCACTGAGCACGGTCACTGCGCCGCGCGGGCCTCGCTCGGGCTCATGCCGTACGCCGTCCTGAAGGCGTGGCTGAAGTGGGCCGGGCCCGGAAAGCCCCAGCGGCTGCCGATCGCGCCGACCGGGAGGTGGGCCAGGGCCGGATCGGTGAGGTCGCGGCGGCAGTGGGCGAGCCGCTGTTCGCGGATCCAGCCGGAGACGGTGTACCCGTGCTCGGCGAGGAGTTTGTAGAGGTAGCGCCGGGAGACGTGGTGGGCGGACGCGATCTGCTCCGGCGCCAACTCCGGGTCGTAGAACCGCTGTTCCATGTAGGCGAGGATGCGCCGGGTGAGCACCTCGCGGCCGTCGTCGGGTCCCCGCACCAGGTCCGCGCCGGTGTGTTCCGCGAGGAGGGTGCCGAGCAGATCGGCCACGTTGTCGGCCAGCCGGGGAGTGCCCAGCGACTCCAACTCGTCCACCTGGCGGGCCAGTCCGTACAGGAAGGGGCGCACGACCGTGCCGAGCCCGTCCCGGCACGACACCGAGACCGCCGTCACGCGTGCCAACTCCCGTTCCGGCAGCCGCAGCATGGCCCGCGGGAACATCAGGGCCAGACTGCGGCCGGGCCGGTCGGTGTCGAGGGTGTACGGCCTGCGGGTGTCGTAGACCGCCAACTCGCCCGGTTTCAGCTCGGCTTGGTGATCGCCCTGGGTGAGGACGCAGTGCCCGGTCAGCTGGAGGCTGACCTTCACGTGGTCGGACGCGTCCGAGCCGGCCGGGCGCCTGGTGCGTGCCGTGTGCGGCGGGGTGGCCACGACGGACACCCGCACCTCACCGACCCGCGCGATCCTCAACTGCGCGTGGAAATCGGGCCCTTCACGCGGCACGATCTCCAGCGGCACGAAGTTGCGGCTGACGATGTCGCGCCAGAACTCCAGCCGCGTCGCGGAGTTCTCCGCACGAGGCGTCGTGATCGAGGACATCCGCCGCTCCCCTCACCGCTCCGGCACCGGGCCCGAGGAGTGTAAGTCAGGAGGTCGGCCCCCTGTCCCGGTCGTGCTTCTACGAGGGTGCGCGCAGCGCGTCCACCGGTTCCATGCGGGCGGCGCGCAGCGAGGGGTAGAGGCCCGCGAGGAGTCCGACGAGGGCCCCGGCGAGCGGGGCGCCGAGCGCGAGCCGCAGATCGAGCACCGGCGTCCACTCCTTGAACACGGCGACGCACACCACGACCGCGATGCCCAGGGCCGCGCCGACGACCCCGCCGAGCAGCCCGATCGTCGTCGATTCGAGCAGGAACTGCCCGGCCACCTGCCGCCGGGACGCGCCCAGCGAGCGCCGCAGCCCGATCTCGCCGACGCGTTCCATCACCGTCACCAGGGTCACATTGGCGATGCCGATCGCACCCACCACGAGCGAGACCAGCCCGAGGACGAGGAAGAGACTGTTGGTGTCGTTCTGGACCCCGGCCCGCGCCTTGGACAGGTCGGGCGGCGCCTCGACGGAGAGCGAGTCCTGGTGTCCGGGCGCCAGCGCGATCGGTGCCTGCCGCGCCACCTGCTTCGCCGCTCCCAGCGCGGTGTCGACCAGCACTCGGGTGATGTCCGTCAGCCCGATCCGGTCGGCCGCGGTGGTGGGCGGCACCATCACCGCCGTGGACAGCCGCTGCTCGCGCCGGATCCCGCCGAGGATGCCGATCACGGTGTACGACTGCCCCTTGAAGAAGACCGCCGGCGCGTCCTCCACCCGCTTGATGCCGAGCAGCTTCGCCGCCTGGTCGCCGAGCACCACCACATGGTCGTGCCGTGCGATGTCCCCGGAGTCGTAGAACCGCCCCGCCGTCATCACCCCGTGCACGGCGGCCGGCAGCCCCGCCGAGGCGGCGAGCACGGCGAGGGTCTGGCCGGACATGTCGCCGGGCGCGGTCACGTCGTTGGACCGCACCAGCACGCTGTCCGTCGCGTCCGAGTCCGCGAGCGCCGCCACCGCCACCACACCCGCCAGCCGCCCTACGGCATCGGTCCCCGACCACGGCACCAGCGGCCCGGCGTCCTCCTCACCGGGCAGCGGCGCCGGCACGGTCACGGTCACCGAAGTAGCGGTGAGGGCGTCGAACCGGCCGACGATCTGGTTGCCCGCGGTGGACGCCACCCCGATGGTGATGACGAGCGTGGTGATGCCGAGGACCGTGCCGAGCGTGGTGAGCGCGGACCGCACCGGCCGGGCGAGGACCCCCGCGAGAGCCTCCGTCCACAGGTCCCGCGGATCCATCCAGGGCCGCTCGACCAGCCCTTTTCTCCCTGTCACCGGTCCTCCGTCGTGAGGCGCCCGTCGGTGATCCGGACCCGGCGGCCCGCCCGCCGGCTGACCGCGTCGTCATGGGTGATCACGACCAGGGTCATCCCCTGGGCACACAGGTCGTCGAAGAGCTCCAGCACGGAGAGGGTGTTCTCGGTGTCCAGGTTGCCGGTCGGCTCGTCGCAGAGCAGCAGCGCCGGATCGCTGAGCAACGCCCGTGCGATGGCGACCCGTTGACGTTCACCACCGGACAGCCGATCGGGCCGGAAACCCACCCGGTGCCCCAACCCCACCTGTTCCAGCGCCAGATGGGCACGCGCGAGCCGCCCGCCGCGCCCGCGTTCGGGACGCGGTCTGCGGTAGGCCTCGGCCAGCATGACGTTCTCGTCGACCGTCCGGTACGGCAGCAGATGGAAGGACTGGAACACGAACCCGATCCGGCTCCCGCGCAACGAGGTCCGCTCCAGATCCCCGAGCCCGGTGGTCTCCACCCCGTCCAGCCGATACGACCCCGCCGTGGGCCGGTCCAGCAGCCCGAGCGTGTTCAGCAGCGTCGACTTCCCGGAACCGGACGGGCCGACGATGGCCAGGTGTTCGCCGCGCCGGACGGTCAAGTGGACGTCACGCAGGGCGTGCACGGGCGGTTCGGAGGGGAACGTGCGCTCCACACCGGTGAGTTGGATGACGGTGTCCGTGTCCACCACGGTGGCGGTCACTCGCCCACCACCACCCTCTCGCCCGCCTTCAACGTGCCCTCGGCGGGCTTGACTTCGACGATCCCGGCGGCGGAGAGCCCGACGGTGACATGGACGTCGGTCACGGTGCCGCCGTGCTCGACCTGGACCCGGGCCCGCCCGTCGGACGAGGTGTGGATCGCGGCCATCGGCACGGTCAGCACCTTGCCGTCCGAGGCACCGACCTTGATGGTCACCTTCACGGCGGCCCCGGCCTCCCCGGCGAGCGGCCCGGGCTCCGGGACGGTGATCCGCACCTGGACCGCGGCCGTGGAGTCGGAGGTGGAGGCGGAGTCGGTCTCGCCGGTGGCGGAGGGGGCCGTGGCGGAGGAGCCCGTGCCCGAGGACGACTCGGAACCGTCCGCCACGACGCCCACCGTGCCGGTCGCCGACTTGCCGTCCGCCGTGGTCAGTTGGGCGGTCATCCCGTGCCGCAGGAGCTGTGCGTCCGTGCCGGGGACGGCCGCCTGCACCACCACGTCGGAGCTGGTCACCGTGCCGATCTGGCCGGACGGGGTGTCGCCCGTCTTCACGCTCACCTTGTCCAGCCGCGCGGGCAGCTTCGGCAGGAAGACGACCTCGCCGGCCGGGACCTTCGTACCGTAGGTGGCCTTGAAACTGCTGAGCGCGTCGTTCGCCAGATCCAGCGCCTTCTGGGCGGACTTGACCTGGATCTTGTGGACCTGCTGATCGGTGCTGGACTGCGGACTGGGGGAGGCGGAACCGGTGGCGGGGGAGTCGGTGGTGAGGAGCGCCTCCTGCGCGGCGGAGACGGCCTGTTCGAGCGAGCCGAGCTGCTGCTGATCGGCGGGGCTCGGCTCCTGGGCGTCGTACCCCTTGCTCTTGTACCAGGCGGCGACGGCGCCGGCGGTGCCCTGCCCGTACGTCCCGCTGATCGCGCCGGGATCGAACCCGAGGCGCTGCAAAGCTTTCTGAAGCTGCGTCACATCGTCGCCCGAAGTGCCGGGCCCCAGCGCGCGGTACATCGGCACGGAGCCGCCGAGCGCGAACACCGGGCGGCCGTTGACCGTCATCAGTACGTCGCCCTCCTTGATCTTCGTACCGGCGACCGGCGCCTTGGTGACCCGCTGCTCGGCACCCTCACTGCCGTCCGACCCCGAGGACGCGCCGCTGCCGACCGGCCCGGCCAGCGAAAGAGGCCGCGGCGAGGCGAACTCGACGGACCCGGTCGCCACCACACTCGCGGTGAGCGACTGCCGTACGACCGCCACGGTCACCGGCCCGGCCTTCGGCGCCGTATGCGAGGCGGCGGCGTCCGCGGGCGACTGCACCTGCGTCCCGGCGAACCACCCGCCGGCCCCGACCAGCACCACGGCCCCCACGACGAGCCCAAGTCGCCTACGACCGCTGCCGATCCGGCTCGTGCCTTCCCCCTCCGGGCGGCTCATCCGTCCTCCCCGTAGTACGGCTTGGCCTTCTCCTCGGGGAAGTACGCGGCGCGGAACTTCTTGCCGCAGTCCAGGTCCTTCAGGGCGATGTCGATGTCCTTGTTGAGGAGGGGCAGCGCGACGTCCTTGCTCATCGACATGAAGTTCTCCGGCAGCTTCCGGGAGATGTCGAGGCGGACCATGTCGACCATGCCGGTCGGCTGGGTGGTGGAGACGGGGATGCCCTGCCCGGTCAGACAGGTCGCGAACTGCTGGGCGAGCTGGACGAGTTGGGGATCTCCGTTGAGCGCGAGGCCGTTGGCGTGGTTCGAGGCGTCGCGGGCCTTCTCCGCGCTCTTCTGGGCCGCCGCGCTGAGCGCCGGCCCGTGCGCCGCGACCCGCCCGGTCTCCGAGCAACCGCCGGGCTTCTCCTCGGCCTTGCTCTTGGCCGGGGGACCGTTCAGCGCGATGTCGTACGCCTTCTTCTGGGCGTCGGTCAGCCCGTCCTCGTCGTGGTCCACGGGTGAGGTCCGCTTGGCCATCGCGGCTTTGCTGAAAGGGACGTTGGGGTCGTTCGGGTAGACGGCGCCGGCGTAGTACCCGAAGCCGTACTTCTGCCGGAACTGCTTCGCCCGCGCGTAGTCCTCCCCGTCGACCGCCGCGAGCGGATCGGCCGCCGCCGAGGTCCGCACGTACGGGGTGTAGGTGAAGCCCTGCTTCTTCATGCAGACCGCGATGGCGTTCTCCTCGATGTACTGCTGCTTGGTCGCCTCGTCCACGCCGTCCGGGACGGTGAGTTGTACGGCGCCGTTGGCCGTGGTCGTGGTGGCGGCGCCGGATCCGCCGCCCGAACTGCCGCTGGACGCGGCCGACTTGGCGCCTGCGCCGCCACTGTCGCCGCCACCGCAGGCGGCGAGGAGGGGCAGCAGGCCGACGGCGAGTGCGGTGACCAGGGAGCCACGGATGTCGGTCATGCGCGTTATGCGTGTCATGGGAGTTCCGGGTGGATCAATTTTGGGCATGCTCATGCCACTCTTCCTGTCAGGGTTGATCAAGATGTGTGCCAGGGGTGCGTCAGCTCAGCCGCCGGTCTCCTTGACGGCGTCGAAGATGCGCGGGTCGGTGGCCAGTTGGACCAGTGGAGTAGTCGTCCACGGACCGCCGCGGCTCCCGCTGTCGGTGGCCTCGTCGAGCGAGCCCGCGATCACCTGTACCGACCATCCGCCCGAGGTCAGATAGGTGGCACCGGTCGCCCAGGAGTCCTTGTCGCGGGGGTTGCTCGTCT
This sequence comes from Streptomyces sp. NBC_01622, assembly GCF_045209635.1. Classification (NCBI taxonomy): domain Bacteria; kingdom Bacillati; phylum Actinomycetota; class Actinomycetes; order Kitasatosporales; family Streptomycetaceae; genus Streptomyces; species Streptomyces sp. NBC_01622. The sequence continues at coordinate 5,606,805 of NZ_CP109293.1, read as the reverse complement.
TGGGCAGTGCCGCGTCGGACACGTAGTAGAGCAGCACGCTGCCCGACCCGTGCCTGGTCAGGGCGCACCTGTAGATCAGGCCGTTCCACGGCGAGGCGAGCACATGTCCGGTGCCGTCCAGGCAGGCCTGGGCCCGGGGGGCGTACGACGGGTCCACGGCGGTCCGGCTGACGCCCACGTAGACGTCGGTCACGCTGCCGTCGGCGGCGGTCACCCGGAAGTAGCGTCCGGGCCGCAGGGGCCGGCCCGGATTCCCGGCCTCGATCTCCGCGCCGTCGCCCGCGGGCAGGACCGACCGCAGCAGCTCCAGCGACGGATACCAGACCGTCGGCTCCGCGGCGGGCAGCGTCGGCGCGCTCTGCGGCCGGGGCGCCAGCAGCGCGTGCCCGCCGAGCGCGAGCACCCCCGCCATGACCGCGGCGCTGACGGCCGCCCCGACCCGCCGCCGCCGACGCATCCGCGTGCCGCGCACGACCGCGCCCGGCACCAGATCCGGCATGGGCGGCTCCGGCCCCGAGCCCAACTCACCGAACACGTCGATCAGTTGGGACTCGTACGCGAACTCGTAGGCGTACGCATCCGCGTGCTTGTCCGCAGCCGCGGGCGAGTCCGCGAACTGGTCGGACTGGTCACCGCCCTTCCCCGCCATGCTCACCACTCCGCCCGCAGATAGTCGGTGCCGGTTCCTGTCGAAGGTCCTGTTCCGGGTCCTGCCGCTCCGCTCCCGGTTCCGAAGTCCTTGCCGAAGCCGTCTTCGCCGAAGTCCTTGCCGGAGTCGGCGAGGATGCGCCGGAGCGTGCCCAGCCCCCGGGAGGTCTGGCTCTTCACCGTGCCGACGCTGCACCCCAGCGCCGCCGCGGTGGCCTCCACGCTCTGGTCCTCCCAGAACCGCAGCACCAGCACCGCCCGTCCGCGCGGCGGCAGCTGCCGCAGGGCGTCCAGCAGCGTCAGCCGCAGATCCGGGTCCGAGGCCGGGGCCACCACGTCCTCCTGGGGTGTCCCCGGCCGCTCCCACCAGCGGCGGCGCCGGGTCTCGTCGATGAAGGTCCGGTACAGCACCCGCCGGGCGTATCCGTCCGGCGACTCCAACTGCCGCACCCGACGCCACACTGCGTACAGCTTCGCCAGCGCCGTCTGCGTCAGATCCTCGGCCAAGTGCCAGTCCCCGCACAGCAGATGAGCCGAACGCCGCAGATGCGCCTGCCGACTGCGCGCGAAGTCGTCGAAGTCCAGCCCGCTTTCGACGACACCGCCGGCACCGGAGACGTCCTGCCCGGCCGGCGTCCGGATCACAGGCCACCTCCACCCGGCACCGGCGCGGTGCGCGGTGCGAAGTACTTCATGCCTGAGGAACGGGCATACAGGAGTGGGAGGTTGTCACCTCCCGAGAAATTTCTTCAACGCACCCCCGACTGGACCCCGCTCCCACCCCGACCGGCCTGGCCGACCACCCCACCGGCACCGGAGGAGAACCCGTTCGCTCCTCCGGCTTGACGGCCGCCGGTAGAAGCTTGACGGCCGCCGGTAGAAGGAGGCGCTCATGCCCTGCGCCAGGCGCTGAGCAGTTCATCGGGGCCGTACGCCGCCTGGAGACCAGAACGACTGGTCCCGTTGCGGGAGACCGCCACGAGCGGTAGCGGCTCGTCGGTGATCGCCGCCCGGTGCTTCTGCAGCGCGGCGAGGTCGTGGCTGTCGAACGCGGAGCTCTCCAGCCACTTGATCGAGCCGAGGAAGAGCAGGTTCTTGGCCACAGGCTGCCTGTCCGCGCCCACCAGGTCGATTTCGACGTCGTTGCTCCGGGTCCAGTACCCGCCGATCGCCGGGGCGGCGGGCAGGAGCTCGTCCGGCAGGAGACGGGCGAGGGATTCCCGGACCAGGGGCTCGATCGCGCGGCCACGCCAGCTCGTCCACTGCTCCCTGACCCGGCTCAGCGTGAGATCTCCCCGCATCCGCTCGATCTCCGCCATGTGCGGATCCAGGAACGCGAGCCAGAACCGGAGGTAGGGGTCGGCCACGCGGTAGCGGCGTTCCTTCGACGGCCGCAGTGAGAGGGGCAGTTCGGCGGCCACCACCCGCTTCTCGGTCAGGACGTCCGTGGCCCGGGTGAGAGTGGTGTGGGCGATGCCACCGGCGGAGCGCGCGATGTTGGTGAAGGTTCGTTCCCCGCTACCGATGGCCCGCAGGACTTCCCTGCTCATCGCCTGGGGCGGAAACTCCGCAGCCAGTGAGCGCTCGGCGGAGACCAGCAGCGCCGAGATCGGGTTGTCCAGCGAGTCGCGGAGGAACTCCCACACATCGGCTCCTGACCGCCACTCCGCACAGATCAGCGGGAGACCGCCCGTGATCAGGGCGGCATCGAAGGCGGCCGCCGACGGAAGGTCGAGCATCTCGCCGATGTCTGCCGGGTTCAGCGGCCCCACGACCATTTCCCGGCCCCGCTGATGGAAGGGACGGTCGTAGCTGTTCAGCGCCTCCATCATCGACAGGTCGGAGCCGACCAGGAGGAGGAGCACGGGTTTGCGGCTGAGCAGCCGGTCCCATGCCCGCTGGAGCGTGCCCTCGAATGCGTCGACGCGGTCCATGAGACAGGGAACCTCATCGATGACGACCACGCTCGGGCTGTCGTCGGGCAGGATCTCCGCAAGCAGCCTGAAGGCGGCGTTCCACTGCCCCGGGGTCTCCTCCGAGAACAGTTCCCGCTCCGGGAGAGTGGATCTGGCGACGGCGTCGAGCAGCTCCGTCAGCTCGTCCTCCGCCGTGCCGCCCGCCGCGGTGAAGAACAGGTACGGCGTCTCGGTGCGCCGGAGGAATTCCTCGACGAGGCTGGACTTGCCGACCCGCCTCCGTCCGCGCATGAGGATGCACTGGCCTGGTTTCGCCGACCCGACGGCAGCGTGAACCGACTTCAAGGCGTTGCCGAGCGCGGTCAGTTCTCGGTCCCGCCCGATGAAGCGACCCATGACAAGCCTCCCACGGGTGATGGTATCGCTGGAGATAGTATCTCTGTCGATACCATTACCCCTTTCATTCGGGGACGACGCTCATGACGCTGTGGATGCGGGAGAGGGTGAAAACGCGCTCGGCGTCCCGCAGGTGGCACCAGGCTTCGAGGTAGGGCGGGTCGAGCATGAGGTGGCTGAGAGTACGCACGGTCCGGCTGCCCGAGGTGGCGACGTACTCGACGGTGATGGCCTGACCGGCGTCGATGGCATGAGCGAGCTGGCGGATGTCGCTGTACGGCAGGTGCTTCGCCCACCCTGCGACGATCTCTTCGGTGTCCGTGGCGAAGGGAACTCCTCCGTCGAACGGTGCGGGCTCGGATGAGGCCGGCGGGGCGGCCAGCAGTCGGGTCGCCAAGGTGTTCGGGTCGACGGCGGCGGGTGCCTCCGCGCGCGTGGCAGCGATTCGGCCGCTGTCCCTCGCGTGGCTGCCACGGGGAGTCGGAACGGGAGTGGCCCGCCGAGGCCGGGCTTTCTCGATGCGTACCGTGCCCTCGGCCGTCTCGGCGACAGGGGCGTATCCCTGGGCCCGGAGCGCCGCGAGGGTCGTGTCGACCGGGCTGCGGCTGACGAGCACCGTCGGCGCCAGCTGCCGCAGTCCGAGCTTGACGAGCCCTCGGTGGGCGGCGAGCTCGGCCAGGAGCGCGGGCTCGTCTCCGTGGAGCACGCAGGCGGCGGGGGTGACGCGCACGCGTCCGTGGCCGCGGGCGGTGTCGGCGATCAGGTACGCCAGCGGTTGTGGCAGGGGTCCGGTGGCGACAGCGGCCAGGTCGGCTGTGATGTCCTCGGGGACGCGGCCTGCATCCAGAGCCCGGCGAATGCCGCCGGCGCTGAACCGCCACACCGACGCCGTGCCGCTGGTCTCGCGGTCGGCGACGGAATCCAGGAGTGCGGTCAGCCGCGCGGACGGCGTGCCGGTGACGACGGCGGTGAGGTCGGTGCCGATCCGGGCCATTGCCGTGGCCGAGGGGAGCAGCCGCCGGCACTCGACGCTCAGGCCCTCCGTATGGCCGGTCCGCAGGTGGATGCCGAGGGCGGACAGGGCACCCCGCGCGAGGACGCCGAGGAGCTCGGCCTCACGGATCACGGCGGCGAACGGCGTTCCGTCCTGGGGTGATGAGTCGGCGAGCGGGCGATGCCAGGCGATCAGCGGCCCCAGATCCGAGGCGACGCTCATGCCCTGACCGGCCGGGAGCCGCGCGGCTGCGGCCAGCAGCCCGAGGCGGGCCTGCACGCAGCCGCCGCAGGGAGCTGCTCCCGCGACGGCGGGGAGTGCCTTGTTGTCCTCGTCGCGCGCGTGAGTGGGGGTGAGCGGCAGGTTCTTCCATGCCTGGAGCAGCACGGCGAACTGCTCAGGGGGTTCCTGTTCCGCCCAGGCGTCGTATGCCTCGGTGGGGGCCACGCGATCGCCGTCCCGGCTCAGTAGCCCGGCGGCGTACGAGGTCTCCAGGGTGAGGCGTACGACGGCGTCGTCGGCCTGGGCCGTCTTGCCGATCCGGGCCAGTTCACGTGCGCCGATCCCGCCGGACTTCAGCCGGGCCGGTGCGGTCGCCGAGCAGGCTGCCAGGACCGAGGCGGCATGGGCCACGAAGGCCGTTGCCGCAGCCGATGCCTCGCGATCCACCTCCGCCGGGGTGACGGACGCCGGCCGGGGGCGCGGTGGGACGGGCTCGAACGGGGCGTGCCAGCCGGGCCCGCGCAGCGTGAGTGCCACCTCGGCGGGCATACGGACCGGACCGTATCGGTGACGGTCCTGGATGAGAAGCCCTCGGTCCAGCGCCCATCGCGCGCCCGGTTCGAGGCCGGGTCCGGGAGACCCGAACACGATGAACTGCGGCTGCCTCGCAACGGCTCGCGCCAGTCGTTCGAGCAGTTTCCGGGCAGTCGCGGGGGCCTTCGCGACCACGGAGGCGATCTGCTCAGGATCGCTGTGGTGTTCCACCAGGGCGGCCAGTCGCTGTGCCTTGGTTCCTGGCGGCTTGACGCTCAGTGTCGCCAGCATGCCGCGCAGTTCGTCGGAGGGCGTACTGGCCAGCAGCCTTTCCAGTGGAGCATCCAGCCCCAGGGGCATGTCCCATGCCTGCGACAGCGGTCCCGCCATACGGAGCTGACCTGCGCCGTCCGGCCAGACCAGAGCGTGATCGGCCAGCACCTCCAGCACGGCGTCCAGTTGACGAGTGGCCTCGTCGTCCACAGCTCCCAGCAGCTTCGCCAGGGCCTCGCGGGACGCGGATGCCCCCAGCGCCGCCAGAGCCTCGGCCACTTGGAGGTGCGGCAGCGCGAGCCGTGGCAGGACCAGCGCCACCGATCCCGGGCGCTGAAGACGATCCGCCAGTTCCCCCACCGAGCGCGGCTCCGGAAGGGACACGGCGTCCCGCCGTGTCCCGAGCACGCGGGCCAGACGAGAGCTGTCGAGGCTGCCGAGCCATGCCGCCAGCGTTGATCGGGACTTCATGCAACGTGTACCTCGTCAGACCAGGGAGCTTCGTAGCGGGGCCGGGTTCAAGGATGGCGTATCCCCGTGACCTGCGGGCACCGCAAGGGGCAGGTTCCCTTGGCGGGCGTCGGCGGCTTGTGGGCCTCCTCAATTGCGGCGTGAGAGAGCCGACGGGTCGGCGACGACGACCGGTCTGGTGCCCAGGTCCGGCATTCCCGGCGCGGTCGACATGGTGTTCGCCGCGAGCGACGGGTCCCGCACCGGCGCCAGATCCACCGGCCAAACTCCGTCCGCGTCGCATGTGCCGGACGTGCCGGACCGGGCGGGGTGCGAGGCGTCGGCTGAGCGGCTGCGCGTTTCTTCAGATGTGCTTCCCGTGCGGCCGGCAGGGGACCCGACGATCGGGCCGCCGCGGACGGGCGCCTCACGGGTTCTGCCGGGGGGCGACGGGCGGCATGGCCTCTGCTTCGCCGCAAAACAGCGCACGATTTACCGATCTTTGTGAAAATATGTTCCGAATAGGTAGATATGGCCATCGACAGGGATGCGCGAGACAGCCATGACACGACCGCGCAGTGCAGTGAGGGCAGCCGTCTCCTTGGTGCTGGCCGGGACGCTGGTCCCGGCGTGCGGCGCCGGTGGCGGCGGGAGCGGCTCCACCACGTTGACCTGGTCGATGTGGGCCGGCGGCAGTGAGGAACAGAAGGTCTGGCAGCAGCTCGCGGACCGTGTGTCCGCCGCGGACCCGCAGGTGAGGATCAGGCTTGAGACCTCGCCGTTCAACGACTACTTCACCAAGCTCGGCGCCCGTCTCGGCGGCGATGGAGCCCCCTGCATCGTCTCGATGCAGTCGCTCCGAACCGCGGGATACGCCCAGGGCATGCGGCCGCTCGACGATCTGATCGCCAAGAACAAACTCGATGTGTCGGACTTCGACAAATCGATCATGCAGGGACTGAGCTTCGACGGAAAGCAGTACGCGCTGCCGTACGACCTCGGCCCGGTGATCCTCACCTACAACAAGGACCTGTTCCGGAAGGCGGCGGTACCCGAACCGAAGCCGGGGTGGACTCTGGCCGAGTTCGAGTCGGACGCCCGCAGACTGACCCGGGACGGGAAGTACGGGTTCGCGGCGTCGACGATGGATCTGTGGATGTTCCCCATGGTGCTGACCAGGACCGGGGCACAGCCCACCGACGGCGCGGGTGACCTGCGGCTCACCACTCCCGCCATGACGGCGGGCGTGCAGTGGTACGCCGATCTCGTGGCCACGAAGAAGGTCGCCCCCCTCCTGCCCGGTGTCGATCCCCCCTTCGCCGAGACGCAGTTCCTCAACGGCCAGGCGGCCATGGGCGCCAACGGGCCGTGGGCGTTGCTGGGCCTGAAGAAGGACGCCGGCTTCTCGCTGGGCCTGGCCACCCTTCCGGCGGGCCCCAAGGGCACCAGGACGTACTCGGCCGGTTCCGGGTTCGGTATCTCCAAGGCGTGTCCGCACCCGGAGCAGGCGTTCAGGGCGATCACGCTGATGACCAGCCGGCGGCAACTGGAGCGGCTCGCCGAGGTGGGGCGTGCCTATCCGTCACGGAAGACGGCACAGCACGCGTGGTACGAGAACGCCGACATCCCCGGCGCCCGAGCGGTCCTCGAAGCCGCCAACGCCACCGCGATCCCGCTGCGCACGACGGACGACTGGGACCGGGTCACCAAGCTGCTCAACCAGTACGGGGTCAGCGCCTTCAACGGGGCGACATCCGCGAAGCAGTACCTGGAGCAGGTACAGGCACAGGCCGGACAGGGCTGAGCCGTGGACGAGCGGGCCGAGAGGGAAGCGACCGAAACCGTGGCGGGGTGCCGGGCCGCGCGACGGTCCGGCATCCGGCCGGCCCTCCAGAGAGGAACACATGATCCCGTTCCTGACTCCGCTCAGGAAGGCGGCGCGTCTCACCGGGCCGCCGCCGTCGCAGCCCGTCTGGGCACGCGGGCGGGAAGGCCGCCTGGCCGCGGTGTTCACCAGCCCGAGCATCATCGGCCTGACCGCGTTCACCGTGTTCCCCGTCGGTATGTCCCTGGTGATCGGCCTGTACCAGTGGCCTGCCTTCGGCGCGCCCTCCTTCGTCGGCCTGGACAACTACACCGAGTTGCTCGGCGACCCGGTATTCCGGCGGGTGGTCCTCAACACCTTCCTGTTCGTCGTCCTGTACGTGCCGATCAACATCGTTGTCTCACTGGGGCTCGCGGTGTGGATCTCGCCCCGGGTCCGGGGCAGGCAGCTGTTCCGGGTGCTGTTCTTTCTGCCCGTGATCACACCGATGGTCGCCAACGCCGTGGTGTGGCGGCTGATCTACCAGCCCGACGGTCTGATCGACAGTTCCCTGCAGTCGCTCTTCGGCGTGAACGCGCCGAACTTCCTGGGCGATGAGAACTGGGCGATGGCGGCCGTGGTCGCCATGAGCGTGTGGCAGGGCTTCGGATACAACATGCTGGTGTTCTCCGCCGCCCTGGACGCCGTGCCGCGGTCGCTGACCGAAGCGGCGCTCCTCGACGGGGCGGGTCCGTGGCGGCGGTTCTTCCATGTGACGCTGCCGCTGGTGTCACCGGCCGTGTTCTTCGGCTCCACCATGACTCTCATCACCTCCTTCCAGGTGTTCACCCAGGTGTTCCTGCTGACTTCGGGAGGACCGGGAATCTCCACCGAGACGGTGGTCCTTTACATCTACGACGAGGGCTTCTCCGGTCTCCGGTTCGGGCTGGCCTCCGCCGCGGCCTGGGTGCTCTTCGTCGTGATCCTGTGCGTCACCGCGCTGCAGTTCGCCGGGCAGCGGAAGTGGGTCCACTACGATGCGTGACGCGACGAACGGCCGCGCCTCGCATCGGTCGCGGATCATCCGCGGTGTCGTGTCCCATGTGCTGCTCATCCTCGTCGCCGCCGGGTTCATGGTCCCCTTCGGCTACATGGTGGCGACCTCCCTCAAACCGGCGGACGAGGTCTTCACCACTCCGCCCAGGCTGCTGGGGTCGCAGATCCGCTGGCAGAACTACGGCGACGTGCTGGACTTCCTGCCCTTCGGACGCTTCGTGCTCAACGGATTCCTTGTCGCGTTCTGCGGAACGGCTGTGGTCGTCGTGGCCTCCAGCCTTTCGGCGTACGCCTTCGCGCGCCTGCGCTGGCGAGGCAGGAACACCGTCTTCCTGGGCTTTCTGATGACCCTGATGATCCCCCAGGAGGTCCTGGTCGTGCCGATGTACATCCTGATGCGCTGGCTGGGATGGGTGGACAGCTACCAGGCGCTGATCCTTCCCTGGGCGTTCACCGCGTTCGGTACCTTCCTGCTGCGTCAGTTCTTCCTCACGGTTCCCCGCGAACTGGAGGAGGCGGCGTGGATCGACGGCGCCGGAGTCGTCCGCGGCTTTCTGCTGATCATGCTCCCGCTGGCCCGCCCAGCACTCGCCGTCCTCGCCGTCTTCACCTTCATCAGCTACTGGAACAGCTTTCTGTGGCCTCTGATCGTCATCGACAACGTCGAAGCGAAGGGCACCGTCCCGGTCGGGCTCAACCTGTTCTTCGGCCAGCAGGGCAGCCGGTGGAACCTCGTCATGGCGGCCTCCGTGATGTCCATGGCGCCCACCGCGCTGCTGGTGCTGCTGCTGCAGAGGCATCTGGTCCGCGGCATCGCGAGCACCGGGCTGGCCGGACGCTGAGACGGGAGGCACTCATGGCACCTTCACCGGGGACGGCGGGCCGGGAACACCGGCTGCGCCTGTTCTACGACAAGCCGGCCGAACAGTGGCTCGAAGCGCTCCCGGTGGGCAACGGCCGCCTCGGGGCCATGGTGTTCGGCGGCGTACGGACGGAGCGTCTCCAGCTCAACGAGGACACTCTGTGGGCGGGCGGACCGTACGATCCCGCCAATGCCGAAGCCCTGCGCGCCCTCCCGCGGATCAGGGAACTGGTCTTCACCGGGCAGTGGCAGCGGGCACAGGATCTGATCGACGCGAGCTGCCTGGGCGATCCGGTCGGGGAGCTGATGTACCAGCCGGTGGGTGATCTGCGGCTGGGGTTCGCCGTGCACCCGGCGGTCACCGACTACGAACGCGAGCTGGATCTCGACCAGGCCGTGGCGCGTACCTCCTTCACCGCGGGAGACGTGCGCCACACCCGCGAGGTCATCGCCTCCGCACCCGACCAGGTCGTCGCGGTCCGGCTCACGGCCGACCGGCCCGGCGCCGTCTCGTTCAGGGCGAGGTTCGACAGTCCGCAGCGGTACGAGGTGTCCTGCTCCGGAACCGACCTGGTGGTCGCCGGCCGGTCCGGCGACGCGGAGGGCATCGCCGGCCAGGTGCTCTTCCGTACCCTCGTGAGAGCGATGGGCGAGGGCGGCACCGTAAACAGCCGCGACGGCGTCCTGACGGTCACCGGTGCGGACGCGGTGACCCTGCTCGTGTCGACGGCCACCAGCTACGTCGACTACCGCGACACGAGCGCCGATCCGGCCGTCCGGGCGAGCCACCATCTGGCCGCCGCTGCCGAGTTGTCCTGGCAGACACTGCTGAGGCGCCATCGTGAGGACTACCAGCGCCTGTTCCACCGGGTGAGCATCGACCTGGGCGGCGGTGGGACGGCGGCGCTCCCCACCGATCAGCGGGTGGCACTGTTCCGCGACGACGACGATCCGCAGCTGGCCGCGCTCTACTACCAGTACGCGCGCTATCTGCTGATCTCCTGTTCCCGGCCGGGAACCCAGCCGGCGAACCTCCAGGGCATCTGGAACGACAGCATGACCCCGGCCTGGGGTTCCAAGTACACCATCAACATCAACACCCAGATGAACTACTGGCCAGCGGACCCGGCCAATCTCTCGGAGTGCTTCGAGCCGCTCTGCGACCTGGTCACCGACCTCGCCGAGGCCGGCCGCCGAACGGCCGCCGTGCAGTACGGTGCCCGGGGCTGGGTCGCCCACCACAACACCGATGCCTGGCGGGGCACCTCCATGGTGGACAGCGCACTCACCGGCGCCTGGCCCAGCGGCGGCGCATGGCTCAGCGTGATGCTGTGGGACCACTACCTGTTCACCGGCGACGAGGACGCTCTGCGCCGCCACTATCCGCTGATCAAGGGTGCCGCCCGGTTCTTCCTGGACACGCTGGCCGAGTATCCCGGGCACGGCTGGCTGGTCACCAACCCCTCGATCTCGCCCGAGATGCCGCACCACCGGGAGCTGAACACCACGGTCTGCGCCGGTCCGACCATGGACACGCAACTGCTGCGGGACCTGTTCGCCGCCTGCACACAGGCCGCCGCGATCGTCGGCAGGGATCACGAGGACGGCGCGTTCCTGGCCGAGGTGTCGGCGGCCCGCGCCCGTCTCGCCCCCATGCGGGTCGGCCACCTCGGCCAGCTCCAGGAATGGATCGAGGACTGGGACGCGCTGGCCGAGACGAACCACAGGCATGTCTCGCATCTCTACGGACTGCATCCCGGCAACCAGATCACCGAGCGTGACACCCCGGAACTGTGCCGGGCCGCCCGCAGGACCCTGGAACTGCGCGGGGACGACGGGACGGGCTGGTCACTGGCCTGGAAGATCAATCTGTGGGCACGACTTGCGGAGGGTGACCGTGCCTACAAGCTGCTGGCGGACCAGCTGACCCCCCGGCACACCGCTCCCAATCTGTTCGACCTGCACCCGCCCTTCCAGATCGACGGCAACTTCGGCGCGGTCTCCGGGATCACCGAGATGTTGCTGCAGAGTCACGCGGGCGAGGTTCATCTGCTGCCCGCCCTCCCCACACGCTGGCCGCACGGCAGTGTACGGGGCCTGCGTGCCCGCGGCGGGCTGGAGATCGACCTGTCGTGGCACGGCGGCCGGCTGCGGCGGGCGGTCCTGCGTGCCGCCCGGCGAGGCGAGATCAGACTTCGTACGGCGGATCCGGTGACCGTGCACGGACCGTACGGGCAGCTGCGGCTCTCCCGTCCGGAACCCTCGGTGGTCGTCTTCCTGCCCGAACCTGGGGCCGAGTACCGGATCGATTGCAGCTGACCCTCAGAAATCCAGATCGTCCAGGCTTTCCAGATCCCCCAGGCCAGGTTCCGTTTCGGGCAGCGGGCGGCAGGGGCCGGTGCTGGCCCGGATGGAGAGCAGGGAGGTCAGCACAACGCGCCGGAGAGGCGCGTCGGGCGAGGTGAGCCGTTCTACCAGCAGGTCGACGGCTGCTTGGCTCTGCTCACGGGCGGGCACGTCGGCAGCGGTGAGCTTCGGGTTCGCCTGCTCCGCCCAGCGGCCGGCCGCGACGCCGACGAGCGAGAAGTCGCGCGGGACGCTGCGGCCCGCCCGCGTCAGTCCCAGGGAGATGCCGCCCAGGGCCGCCTCGTTGAGCGTGACGATCGCGGTGGTCGCCGGGTCGTCCCGCAGGATCTGCTCCAGGCAGGACTCGCCCGAGGCGGGGTCGTCCTCGCAGAAATACGCCTGTCCGCTGAGCCCCAGTTCCGCGACGGCGTCGGTGAACCCCGCCAGGCCGAGCACCGCGGACTCGTATCCGGTCCCGAAGAGCCAATCGGGCCGGTTGACGAAGGCGATCCTGCGGTGCCCGAGGTCGGCCAGATACCGCACGCACGCGCCGGCCATCGCCGCGAAGTCCAGTCTGACCCAGCTTGACCGGTCCGCTTGCGGGTTGTAGCCCACGGTGACGAAGGGGAAGTGCGCCTCCGCGAGCGCGTCGATCCGGTCGTCCTCCGGGACCCGTGTCTCCATGATGATGACCCCGGCCGCCCGCCGCTCGCCCAGCAGCCGCTGGAACGAGGCATCGGCGGCATGGCTGCTGGGGGAGAGCAGGAGGTCGTAGCCCTTGCGTGCGGAGGCCACGGTGATCTCGCCGATGAAGTCGTGCTGCATCTGGGTGTAGTAGCCGTCGGGCCCGGAGGGTGCGTAGGACAGGGCGAGTGTGCCCTTCCAGCCGGTTTCGGCCGTACTGGTGCTCGAGTCGGCCCGCGTGCCGGGGGCGGTCACTGGATCGCGCGGCTGCCGTTGCACGGTCAGCTCACCGAGAGGGTCTGTTTGGCCCAGATGGTCTTACCCAGGGCGGTCTGGCGGGTACCCCAGCCCTGGGCAAGCTGAGCGACCATGTGCAGCCCGCGTCCGCCTTCGTCGAAGTCGCGGGCGCGGCGCAGATGGGGGGCGGCGCTGTTTGCATCGGAGACCTCGCAGATCAGGGTCCGGTCGCGGATCAGTCGCAGTCCGATGGGGGCGGAGCCGTACCGGATGGCGTTGGTGACCAGCTCGCTCACCAGTAGTTCGGTGACGAACGACATGTCCGCAAGGCCCCAGTTGGTGAGTTGGCGGGAGACCTGGGACCGTGCGACAGCGACGATCGCGGGGTTGGCGGGCAGGGCCCAGGTGGCGACCTGGTCGGTGTGCAGGGCACGGGTGCGGGCAAGCAGCAGGGCCACATCGTCGGGCGGGCGGTCGGGCAGCAGCGCTTTGAGCACGTTGTCGCAGGTGGCCTCCAACGAGGGGGCGGGGCCGGCCAGGGCCTTGCACAGCAGTTCCATGCCGATGCCGAGCTCCTGGCCGCGCGCTTCGATCAGGCCGTCGGTGTAGAGGGCGAGCAGGCTTCCCTCCGGAAGTTCCACCTCGGTGGCCTCGAACGGCAGGCCACCGACGCCGAGCGGAGGCCCTGGCGAGAGCCGGACCAGGGACACGGTGCCGTCCGGCAGCAGGATGACGGGCGGGGGGTGACCGGCGCTGGCGAGAGTGCAGGTGAGGGAGACCGGGTCGTACACGGCGTACAGGCAGGTGGCGCTGCTTTCACCGCTGTCCGGTGCGTTGTGAGCACTGCCGGTCTCGTCCGCGGTGACGTGCGTGACCAGGTCGTCGAGGTGGGTCAGCAGTTCGTCCGGGGGCAGGTCGACGTCGGCGAGGGTGCGCACCGCGGTACGGAGCCGGCCCATGGTGGCCGAAGCGTGGATCCCGTGACCGACCACGTCGCCGACGACCAGGGCCACCCGGGTGCCGGACAGCGGAACCACGTCGAACCAGTCGCCGCCCACCCCGGCCTGGCTGCCGGCCGGCAGATAGCGGAAGGCTGCCTTGACGGCGGCCTGCTCGGGGAGTCGCCGCGGCAGCAGGCTGCGTTGCAGGGCGAGCGCGGTGCGGCGTTCACGGGTGTAGCGGCGTGCGTTGTCCACGGAGACGGCGGCTCTGCCGGCCAACTCCTCGGCGAGCAGCAGGTCGGTCTGGTCGAAGGGGGCCGTTCGCCGGCGGCCGAAGACCGCCACACCGAGCGTGACCTCCCGGGCCCGCAGCGCAACCGCCATGACCGAACGGATGTCGTGCCGCGCCATCCACCGGCTGAATTCGGCGTCCTCACCCCTTGCGAGCAGCGGCTGTCCAGTGGCGAGGGAGCGGGCCGGGGGTGAGGACGGGGGGTAGGCGACGATCTCCCCGAGACGGACGGCGGCCTCCGCAGCCGGGGCGTCGGCCGTCTCGTCGGTCGTCTCGTGCGCGATCCGGCGCAGGACCATCGCCGAGGCGACCGGCTCGTCTCCTCGGAGCACGTCGTCGAGCAGGTCGACGCTGACGAAGTCCGCGAGCCGGGGCACCACCAGCGCGGCCAGTTCCCGCGCGGTGCTTGCCGCGTCCAGGGTGGTGCCGATACGGGAGCCCGCCTCGTTGAGCAGTGCCAGCCGCTGCCGGGCCCGGTGTTGCTCGCTGGTGTCGAGCGACACGGCACCGACGCCGCGCACCTCGCCGCGGACCGGATCCCTCACCGGCCACATCTCGACGACGGACGCGCTGCCACGGTCGGCGGACTCCTCGTCCGCGCAGACCTCGTGCCGCATTGGTATCCCCAGCTCGGCCACTTCACAGATGCGCCGGCGCAGCTCAGAGCCGATGCCGACCTCGGCAGTACCCCATTCCTCGGACGCGGCCTCGTTCATTCTCGGGTGACGCAGCTCCCGGTCGAACACGGTCATGGCGACCGTGGACTGTGCGAAGGCCCAGTCCAGCATCGTCGGCCAGTCGTACGCGGGCCCGTCGGAGTGCGGTACGGCGGTCACCAGATATTCCTGCGGTCGACCGTCGTCCTCCATCCGCCGACGGATGCCCAGCGCGAGATCGACGCGGTGGCCGTCGCGGTGACGAAGGGCCGCGGTACCGCTCCACTCCCGCGTGCCGGCCATGGAGCACCAAGCCGTGTCGGGGAAGGCGGCCTCGGCGAACAGGCCCGCCGCGGTGTGCCCAACGACCTCCGCGGCCAGGTACCCCAGCAGTAGCTGGGCGCCTTCGCTCCAGCCCGTAATGATCCCCTGGGCGCTGAGAGTGGCGGTGCCTGCGTCGAATGGACCCGCCTGGTCACCAGTGGCTCCCCACCACTCGGTTCGTTCGCTTCCCATGGTCATTCACGATCATCCCGCCCTGCGGAGACCATCCTTTTAATATCTCATTCTATAGCTTATTCCAACAAACTTCCCATATAGGGTCGGAGTCGACCCCTACCTCCGGGAGCCCCGCACCGGGTCCCCGGCCGCCGTACGCGCGATCCTGGGCTGCTGGGCGATCGAGACTGCTGAACGGATACGGATCCCACCGCTGACACAGGCGGTTGGAAGGGTGCCAGCATGTCGGAGTACGAGCGGGAGCCGGCCGAAGCCCAGCGAGAGCACTTGGCAGACCCGTGGCGAGCACCCCACCAGGTACGGCGAGCAACCGTTCGAGCCAGCTGCCCCCCCGCGCCCTGGTCGACCACCTCGCCGAGGGCTGGATGCTTCAGGAGGTCCACCCCTTTGAGGAGGGCGGCCTGCCGCCGCAGACTGTGGCGGGTCACCCAGCCGCGCCACGGTGAACCAGATCACTGTGAACCGAGGTCCGCCTTGAACTGATGCACCCAGGTCTGGCGCGGGAACTCAACCGCGGGCATGCCGACGGTCAGGGGGTGCCGACGCCGGCCGGACGGCCTGAAGCAGCCACCATGCCGTCGGCCCCGCACTGGTCGCCGTGCTCGACCCATGCGGCCCACCGCGACGGGAAACGGCTGTCCTGCGGCCGGGCCGAGTACCGGTCGAACCACTCCGGCGCCACCAGCCAGTCCCCGGCCGCCTCGGCAATCTGGTTCAGCGCCGCTGGCAGCGTCTCGACCACGAACTCCAGTCGGCTCAGGCCCCTGGTCACGGCCAGCCCGTGGGTGGCGTCCGTGCGCTGCCGCTTGCCCGGCTTGACCAGCCCGGCCTCCCCGGCAGCGGTCAGCACCGCGTCGAACACCGCCTGCCCGCATCCGACTCGGCCGGCCGGGCCCGGAACTCGCTGAGAACGGAGAAGTCGAACCCGGTATCGGCGAGCTCCAGCGACAGGGCGTACGTCCAGTCAAGCCGAGAACGGACCGCGCGCGCGGCCTGCAGGTGGGTCACCGTGATGCCCTCGGCCAGGAGCCAGTCCCGCATCGCCGGCAGCCCGGGGGTCAGGCGGGAGAAACTGATTCACGTGCTCGAATCAACACGTCCGGATGCCTGACGGTGGACCCCCAGCGTCCTACTGAGACAAGGGCTCCGGATCGCACCAGTTTTCGGCGGCGTCCGCCGGACGGCCACCCACCGATTTTCACGCCCACCGGGTGGAGCCGTCGGGCCCCCGGTTTACTGAGACGGACAACGACGAAGGGCCCCACCGCGAACGGTGGGGCCCTTCGACATCGTGCCCGGTGAGGCACTGGCGGAGGATACGAGATTCGAACTCGTGAGGGGTTGCCCCCAACACGCTTTCCAACTGTGGTGGTGGGGTGTTGGGGTGTGTGCGGTGGCGTTCGCCTGGGTTCATAGGAGGCTGCTCTGTGTGCAGGTGTGGGCTTGTGGTCTCGTCTGAACGTTCGCGAACGTCGGTGAATGAGACGGAAACTGAGACGGTGGCGACCGGCCGGACGCAGCAGCGGCATGTCTACGAAGTGCAGCCGTGCCGAAGCACTCGGCGGCATCTTCACCCTCATACCCAGTGCCCCCAACGCTACCGTCCTGGAACTGACGGCCGCCGATCCGTCCTAGACCGAGGCGAACCGGGCGAACGCTGAGCAGCGGTCCCCTCGTCTGGGTATGCCTTTGAGGTTCGCACCGGGAGGGCACATGCTGATGAATCTGCTACCGGGACTTCGGGATGTCCGAGCCCCGCTTTCAGCAGGATGTATATGGCTTCTGACGATTTGGTTAGTCCTTGCGGATCACGTGCCGACACGACAGGAAGCTCGCGGTGTGTGGGCTTCGCTGTACCGCATCAGCGGCTTGATCGGCTCCTCCGGGCTCCTTGCGGCAGGCGCCTTCCTCGCCTACCTCATCGGTGCCGTGCTCGCAGTCCGTGTAGTGACCGTCAACGCTCATGAAGCGCCGAAGACCTTCCGGTTCTGGGAATCCCGATCCATCACACCCCCGCTGTCCAGGCTCGCGCTTGAAGACCTGACTGTGTTTCTCCGGGCGAACGACACGGTGCCGAAGCCTGATCCACAAGCCGAATTGAGCGCTGAGGGCAGGCGTGGTCAGCGTGATGTCGTGAATCTTGCTGTTCGCAAGATTCTCGGCGAGACCAGGCAGCTGCGCACCAAGCTCTTGCTGGCCAACGCCGATCTCTTCAATGAGTACGATCGCGCCGTGGCGGAAGCTGAGTTCCGTAAGAACGTAGCCATTGCCGCCTCAGGGCTCGGCGCTGTGCTCATCTGGTTGCACTCCCCATTGTGGGGACTGCTCTTCCTCTTCACCGTCAGGCTCTACCGCGCCGGAGTGGTGAGCGAGCGAGGGGCCAACGAGGTCATCGTTCAGGCAGTGGTGTCGGGGTTGGTGACGCCGGCCACGCTGAGCGAAGCCTCGGGAGTACCCGCTGTGCCCGCCGGATCACCGCATTAGGCCTGGCAGATGGTCATGGGGAAGCTGTGCAGTTTGCGGATGAGCGGGTCTGCCAGTGCATCAGTACCACCGGGTTGTGCTCTCAGCTTGGGAAACATGGGTGACCCAAGGCGGAAACCTTGCTGACCTGCGGCACGACTGTGTCGACGCCCGGTGGCGGCAGTGCGCGTCCCCCGGTGTTCTTCGCACTGTCTGGTACAAGCTGGGAGAGCGTTTGGCCACTCTTGCGGGAGGAGGCGGCTTGGTCGAGGTACACGTAGCCAGCGCGCTCGCCCAGGGCTAGCGGTCAGGCCAGCCTCACAAACGTGCGCTAGCTGAGCTAAACCCAAGACTGTTCCGGAAACTTCCGATATCGTCGAACGCAAGTGATGATTTGGTTTATTTGGGGAACAGAAGTCTCTACATGGACGCACGGGTAGGCGCAGCCTTTAATCGATTCTACGAATTGATCACACCTTCTAAGCAACAGGTTGAGCGAGCGCTTGAGCGTGTAGAAAAAGTGGCCACAAAAATGCGCGAGATGCCGTCAGTGGGATCGCCCATATTTGTGCAGCATAGAGTAATGGGGTCCTATGCAAGGCGGACGGCGATTCGGGGACACAGCGACGTCGATGTCATGCTGGAATTTGAGAGGGTGACTCCGATTGAGATTTTGGGATCGCACACCCTGCTGACGGGCATTAGGGAAACGCTTGGGCAAGTAGAAGATTCTACTGTTCAGGTTTATGAGTTCCAAGAGGTTGTCAGGCTAGAATATTCGGACGGAATCTCCTTGGATCTCCTTCCTGCCGTGAAGGGTGATCGAAAAGGCTACCTATTTCCGGATGGTAGCGATGGATGGAGGATTACGGACCCTTGCGCCCAAGAAGATTATTTCAAGCGGCAGGACATTGCGTCAGAAATCTGCTTGCCTAAGTTCACTAGAGGGTTGAAGCAATGGAATGCAAAACATGGAGGTATGGTTCGTTCCTACCATCTCGAATCTCTTGCTGCCGAACTTGCTCCGCAGCTGAATAGTGATTATTCGATCGCTAGTTTCGAATTCTTTGAGTTGGCATCGAGAAGTATAAACATAGCAGATCCGGCTCGTCATCAAGGAGACCTTTCTGAGTATCTTGCGAAGTCAGAAAGGGCGGCTTTCGAGTCACTCTGCAAAGCGTCGGCAGGGAAGTCGATTTCAGCGCTTATCGCACAAAGCGAAGGAGAGCAGGGGCGAGCCGTAAGAGCCTGGGCTGACGTATACGGTCGCCCATTTCCGGAGTGGGAATATCTCTAGGGGTGCGAATTGATCAATGAAAGACAGAACGACGACCGTGGCCTACTCCTGAATAAAGCCGTCAACGCAGCACATTATTCGGCTCGTAGAGTGGAGTGGTTGCGCTACGTGCCATCTCTCGCCTTAGCTGTGACGGCTGCAGTTTTCGCGTGCCTGGAAAAAACCAATCCCGCGCTCATTATTGCGGGATTCGTGTGGGCCTTAGTATCCGCTGTACTGCTCGCCCCGCTTGCGAAGTTGCGATGCGCTGAAGCCGCGAAGTTGCAGGAGCACTTCGATACTTATGTATATGGTATGGAATGGGCCGAAAAAAATGACAAGGTGGACCCGGAGAGAATTCGCGAGTTGGCATCAAAGTTCAAAGGGGACACCAATCAGCTGTGTGACTACTATGCCGACGTGTCCGAATTCCCACTGCCAGTGGCAGTGCTATTGAGTCAGAGATCAAATGTCACCTGGGACATGCGGCTGCGGAAGCGCTGGAAGAATCTTGTTATCACGGTCCTAATCGCCTGGCTTTCACTTGGAGTGACGCTCGGCGTATTGACAAATCTAACTACCATGAATCTATTGCTGAGGTGGTATGCGCCTTCGCTGGCGGTTGTATCTCTTGCTTGGGAGGTTATTAACTCTCAGCGACAGACCATAACAGATAGGTCAGCTGTGAAAGCTCGGATCTCGTCCGAACTTGAATGGGCAACCCTGCAACTATCTGCACAACAAAAGAAGAGGCTCATCAAATCTTGCAGGAAAATTCAAGATGATATCTTCGCTGTGCGAAGTAAAGCCACTAGAGTGCCGCAGTTCTTTTACTCGCGTTATCGCGAGACGGATGACTCTCGGATGAAGTCGGCCATTGAGGATATGAAGAACGAGTTCGAGACTGCTTGAGTCGCCGAGTGTGGGGCTTGCACATCAACACAGTTGGCGGAGCCCAATAATGGCGAGACAAGACTTGATCTTCTTGCTCTGGGGTCTTGTCAGGGATCTTGGGAGCTGGATCTGCGCTTGGCATGCCAATGGCCGTGTGTTCCTGACGGGGCGTGATTGGTCGCCATTGGCTGCTACCGAGCGACGTTGGATGGCCAGGCATGGCCCAATTTGGATCGATGCACGGCCCGTCTGAGCCTTGGCCGACGACAGTCCGCCACGACGGCGGGATAGCCGACTGGCAGGGCGCGCGTATGCCTCGCTGTACCCGTACCGTCCTTAGCCACGCTGCCAGTGTCGACGACGAGAGTAAGTCGGGACGGCCGGCGCGTGAAGGCCACTCAGAACTCTTTGCTCCTCAAGACTCGGCTTAGGAAGCGTGGTCGATCTAGGGATTGTTGCCATGCTGACCTCCGATCGAGGAGTCTCATCTCCAGGTCAGCTGATGGTTGGTGTCTGCGGTTCGCCGCAGGATCTGGGATGCGGCGATCTCTCTCCCACCCCCACGAGATACCTGGCTGGGAAACTGTACGAGTAGTAAACAGGCGGCCCCCTCCACGGCATGTGCCTGTGGACACAGCTCTAGCTGCCTGGAACGCTGACAGCGAAGCTTCCAGGGCGATACGATCTCTAATGCAAGATGGTGGCGACTCCTCAAATCCCAGGGAGGGCGTATGAGTGACACTAACGATGAGACTGCTCCTGAACCTCTAGAGCGAAGGAGCATGCGCTTTACTAGCCTTCAAGTGGCCAACTGGAGAAACTTCACAAGCTTCTCCGTTGATCTACAGCAGAGGATGTTCTTGGTTGGCCCTAATGCCTCGGGAAAGTCAAATTTCCTGGACTGCTTTCGATTCCTTGCTGAAATCGTCTCCGTGGGAGGTGGATTTGAGGCGGCAGTTGCTAAGCGAGGTGGCGTAAGCATGATTCGATCGTTCGCTGCTCGAAGGTATCCGTCGATTTCTCTAAAGGTGACACTCGGAAACGATGTGGTTCCCAATGAGTGGCACTATGAACTACAGTTCAAGCAAGACAATAATCGCCGACCAATTATCGAGTCAGAGGTTGTAAAATATCGCGGGAAAGATGTGCTTCGTAGGCCCGATGCAGGCGATCGTGATGATGCTGAGCGCCTGAAGCAGACCCATCTGGAGCAGGTGAATGTCAACCGTAAATTCAGGGTCGTTGCTGAGTTTTTCTCGAGCTTGAGTTACATGCACATCGTCCCTCAACTCGTTCGCGAGCCAGACCGATCTGTCGGCAAAAAGAATGATCCGTTTGGCGGCGACTTCCTTGAGCAGATCGCTAGAACCCCGAAGGCTACACGCGATTCTAGGCTGCGCAAAATTGTTGATGCGCTCAAGGTTGCAGTTCCCCAGCTGCAAACTCTTGAACTACAGCCAGATATTCGTGGAGTTCCTCACCTTCGGGGCAAGTATCAACACTGGAGGCCGAACGGTGCCTGGCAATCGGAGGACCATTTCTCTGATGGCACCCTGCGGCTGCTCGGGTTGCTCTGGGCCGTAGCTGATTCCAAGGGGCCATTGCTCCTTGAGGAGCCTGAACTTTCGCTTCACCCTGAGGTGGTGCGCTACATCCCGCAGATGTTCGCGCGAGTTCAGCGCAGGTCTTCTCGCCAGATCCTGGTCAGCTCTCACTCCCCTGAGATCTTGAACGACTCAGGAATTGGATCAGATGAAGTTTTGGCCCTGATCCCGGAGTCGGAGGGGACTACGGTAACTTCTTTGTCCGAGCGGTCAGATCTACAGGCACTGCGCGAGGCTGGTGTGCCTCTGGGAGACATTTTGAAAGAGCTAACAGCTCCCGAAGAAGCTGGACAACTGAGCTTCTTTGTGGGGTAGGCATGAGTCAAGTCATGGTGGGGGTTGAGGGAATCTCCGACGAAGGCGCCGTTCGCTCT
Organism: Streptomyces sp. NBC_01622; assembly: GCF_045209635.1. Classification (NCBI taxonomy): domain Bacteria; kingdom Bacillati; phylum Actinomycetota; class Actinomycetes; order Kitasatosporales; family Streptomycetaceae; genus Streptomyces; species Streptomyces sp. NBC_01622. The sequence goes on along the minus strand of NZ_CP109293.1, from coordinate 5,585,364 downwards.
ATCCTGCGAGAGTTTGGGCTGACGGTAAAGATGGTCCAGGGTAAGAATGGCAAAGATTCTTTGCTGAAAAGACTGCCCGCCTACAATAAGGCGGCGTTACATTTTCCCTGGTTTGTTCTTGTTGACTTGGACTCGGCTGACGGTTGTGTCGTTGAGAAGTTGTCGGCGTGGCTTCCTCAGCCCTCCGAGAATATGGTTTTTCGCGTGGCGGTTGCCGAACTTGAGGGATGGCTACTTGCAGATAGGGAAGCCATTGCCGATTTCCTTGGGGTTGCTGAAAGCAAGATTCCAAGGAATCCCGATGCGCTAGGTGACCCCAAGCAAGAGATCATCAATCTCGCACGCAAGTCGCGAAAGAGAGACATTAGAGAGGGATTGGTTCCAAGGCCCAAAAGTGGCACTTCTGTAGGCCCAACTTACGCTTCTGATATTCGGGATTTCGGGCAGAGGCAATGGAGACCCCGAGTGGCTGCAGAAGAGTCGCCCAGTTTGGCCCGCTGTCTCCAGCGAGTGGAGCAGTTGGCTGATCGACTGCGCGTGTAGCTACCGCTCGCATACGCCCGCTAACGACTTTGCGGTACAGCCAGCCGACCTGTGCGGTAAAGCACGATGTTGGGGCGATGCTCTTTGAAGCTCGCGCCAGAGTGCCTGGCTAGCATGGCGGAGCTGGCCTAGCTGTGACGTACCTTTTCTCTGACCCTCGGTGGTTGGTTGCCGTGAGCGCGGCCCGGGCGCCGGCCGGGCTGGAGCGGGGCGGAGACAGGAGCGCAGGCCCGGCCGGGGGCTGGGCCGCGCGCGGGGAGCGGAGCGAGCCGCCTTGAACCAGTAGAGAAAGTTGTAACTCAGTAGGTTGGATGGTGCTGTTGGGGGTGTGCCTCACGGCTGGGTGCTGTGCTGTCTGAGGAAAGGGCTCGCTCGTGCATCCCAGAAGGCGGTGGATGCAAGGGAGTGTCGTGAGCGCTGAGATCGGCTATGGAGCACAGCCTGATGTGATCGCGGCGCTTCTGGCCGCTGCTGGAGGCAAGGCGGTGGTGCTGTCGTATGACGAGGACCGATCGTTCGCCGCGGTGAGCTTGAGCCGCTTCGGTTCTGTGGGGTCATCTCGCCTGGACTGGAGTGGTGTTGAAGTACTCCAGAGCTCCCCAGCATTCGACGGTGGGGAGCTTCGGGGACTGTTGGGCGGGCTCGCTCGTCCGGACGAGTTGGCAGTCGTGTTCTGGGGCAATCTCGCGGTGCCCTCGCTCGCCCTGGAGGTCGGCCTGGTGGCCACGCATGCCGACATGATTTTGGAGTGCTGTTCTGAGTGCTGGGTCTACCTCGTTAACAGTGGGGTCCTGATCGAATTCCAGGATGGCGAAGGGTTCACCGCTGGCCGGGTGCCACGCTGACCTCTTGGTGGAGGCTCGTCAGCTACTGGAGCGCGGCTTGAAGTCGTATGCGCATGTGGGGAGTTCTGCGGCCTGACGGTGTGCCAGCGGCAGGAAGGTGACTGGGCTTACGGTCCAGGTGATGAGTGTTCGGGCGTGGATGACGGACACCGTCCAGGGCACGCGGCGCAACAGGGCCCGTCGGGTGTTGATGCGGTGGTCGTAGAGTCGTTCCCATGCCTCCTGGGAGGCGTCGGAGTCGAGTTCCGGTGAGATGGTGCGCAGGATCTCGGAGACCCAGTTGTTCGCCTCGGTCTCTGTGTACGCGTCGTAGGAGCCGAAGAGCGTTGGCGGCTGGCTGTCGTCCAAGTGCCGGGTCCAGCACTCGCACCAAAAGCCTGGGTCGGTCGTCGTGTTCAGCATGGGTGCCCTCCTCGTCGTACGTCCGTGAAGAGCTCCGCGGTGACCGTATGGCCGCCGTCGCTGTCGTGGATCACGACCCGGTGCGCAATGGCACTGACCATGCCCAGCCCTCGGCCGTGCTCTGCCTCCTGGTCCTGGTGCTCGGCCTTCGGAGCCGTCCCGGCGCCCCCGCCATCCGTCACTGACAGGGCGACCACCTGCGACGACACCGCAAGCGCCAGGTGGAAGCTGCCGGCCTCTCGCCCACTGGCCGTGTGCAGGATCGCGTTCGCGCTCAGCTCGCTCACGATCAGTTCGGCGTCTTCGGCCAGGGGCGAGCCGCGCAGGATGTCCCGCGTCCAGCGCCGCGCCCTGCTGACCTCTTCCGGGAAACCTGGGCAAGTGAGCCCCCAGACCCGCGCAGTGCTCGTATACTCGTGCATACAAGTTCCTTCGTGCTGGTAGGCCGCCATGTGCAGCGGGTTCGGGCTAGACGAGTTTCACGCCGTCGTGGGCGCGGATGGCCGGCGGAGACGCCGCGTCGAGTGCGTCCAGGACGCGGATCGCGTATGCCTCGTCGGCGAGTTCGGATACTTCTTCGCGGGTGGCCCAGCGCAGTGCGCGGGTCTCGTCCCCGGTGGTGGGTGTGCCGTCGGCGGCCTGGCAGCGGAAGACCAGGGAGACGATCAGCCCGGTCATGTTCTTGTAGACGCCTGTGAGGGTCGCAGGCAGTGCGATCTTGATGCCGGTTTCTTCGAGGACTTCGCGCTGGAGGGCCTCGGGGAGGGTTTCGTCTCGCTCGACGACGCCACCCGGGGGTTCCCACTTGCCGTTGTCCCGGCGCTTGATCAGGAGGGCGCGGCCGTGGTCGTCGACGATGACTCCGGCGACGCTCACGGAGTGCGGACGGTCAGTGCTCACGTTCCTCGGCCCTCCCGGCTGGCTAGGCTCTCCACCGTAGCAACAACACTCGCCCACTCGTCTAGATACCTAAAGGAGTACTCAACGTGAGCCCTCTCCGTTCCGGCCTGCTCGGCGATCTCGACCCCACGAGTGATCGTGCGGTCTTCCGGCAGATCGCCGACCAACTGCGCGAGGCCATCGACCGTGGGCGTTTCAAGGAGGGCGAAAAGCTGCCCTCCGAGGCTGACCTCGTCGAGCACTACGGGGTGTCCCGGATGACCGTCCGCAACTCCTTCTCCGTCCTCCAGGGCGAGGGCCTGGTGCACGCCGAGCACGGCAAGGGCGTCTTCGTCCGTCCCCGGCCGCCTGTACGGCGGCTCGCCTCCGACCGGTTCGCCCGCCGTCACCGCGAGCAGGGGAAGTCCGCGTTCATCGTCGAGGCCGACGCCGCCGGCAGCCATCCCCAGGTCGACAGTCTGGAGGTGAAGGAGGAGAAGGCCAGCCAGGACATCTCCACCCGGCTCGGTTCCGTGCGGCGCGTGCTCGCCCGCCGGCGCCGGTATCTCCTCGACGGGAAGCCGGTCGAGTTCGCCACCTCCTACCTCCCCCTCGACATCGCGCGCGGTACGCAGATCGCCGATCCCAACCCGGGCCCCGGCGGCATCTACGCCCGCCTCGAAGAACTCGGCCACCACCTCGACCACTTCGAGGAGGAGATCCGTGCCCGGATGCCCTCGCCCACCGAGGTGAAGACGCTCCGGCTGGCTTCCGGCGTGCCGGTGATCCACCTCGTCCGCACCGCGTACGACACGGAAGGGCGGGCGGTGGAGGTCTGCGACACGGTCATGGCGGCGGACGCGTACGTGCTGTCGTACCAGCTCCCCGCGACCTGATCGCGTGATGGGCGGTGGTGCGCGGGGGACGCTTCCCGAACTCGTACACCCCAACATGCATACTCGTATAGACGAGTGGGCAAGTTGTGTGACAGGGTGGTCCGCACGAACCCGGAGATCGGGTTCTCGGATCGCTACATGTATAGACGAGTAGATAGGGAAACTTCCTTGCGTACCATCCGTGTTGAGACCGCCGCCGCGACGATCCTGCTGACCGAGGCCCCGGAGCCGAAGGTCCGCGACCGTCAGACCGGCGAGATCGCCAAGGACGCCGTCAGCGGCGAGGCGCTGATGACGCTCGGCGTCGTCTACATCGAGGAGGGCGAGTCGTCCCTCATCAAGGTCACCGTCCCCGAGGGCGGGGTGTCCGAGGGGCTGGCGCTCGGAGCTCCGGTCTCGCTGCCGGGGCTGGTTGCCCGGCCGTGGGAGAGCGTGTTCAACGGGCAGCAGCGTCACGGCATTGCCTTCCGCGCCGCCGCCGTCACTCCGGCCGCGTTCCCGGTCACGGCCGGGGTCGCTGCCTGATGACCGACCTGACGACGCTCCTGGAGGTGGGTGGTCCCCTCGCCGCACTCGGCGGCGGGGCCGCCTACACCCGGGCCAAGCACCCGGCCGCGTACTGGTCCACGATCGGCCTGCCGATATCCACAACCCGACTGCTCAGCTCGTACGGCTCGGTCATGGAGGCCTGCGGCCTGACCGTGGCCCCGTCCCGGCTTCGCGTCCTCGCCGTCAAGGCCACCACCCGACGTGAGGTCCGGCCCGTACCGCCCCGCCGGGGCATCATCCGGCCCACCACGACCGGCCTGCGGATACGGCTGCGGCTCGCCCCGGGCCAGGAACCTGCCGACGTCGCCGCCTCCGCCGAACGACTGCGCCACGCCTGGGGAGTTCACGCCGTCTACGTCACCACCCTCAAGCCCGGCGTCGTCGAACTGCGGCTCGTCGGCTACGACGTACTGCGCCGGGTCCGCATGCCGCGTACCCGCAAGCTCCCGTCCGGCCTCCTCAAAGTGCCGGTGGCCCTGCGGGAGGATGCCACCCCGTTCGTACGGGACTACCGGACCGTTCCGCACCAACTCACCCTCGGCGCAACGCTGTCGGGCAAGTCCATGTACCTGCGCCACCTGGTCGCCGGACTCGCCCGGCAGCCTGTCGCCCTGGTCGGCATCGACTGCAAGCGGGGCGTGGAACTGTCCCCGTTCGCTGCCCGCCTCTCGGCCCTGGCCACCGACCCCGACCAGGCAGCCGACCTGCTGCCCGCACTCATCGACGAAATGGAGGACCGCTACGACCTGATCAAGTCCCGGCAGGGCATCGCCCCCAACACCCCCGACGAGGAGATCACTTCAGACATCTGGGGCCTGCCGGAGAGTGAACGCCCGGTCCCGATCGTGCTGTTCGTCGACGAGGTGGCCGAACTCTTCCTCGTCGCCACGCGCAAGGACGAGGAACGCCGCGACGAGATGGTCACCCAGCTCATCCGCCTCGCCCAACTCGGCCGCGCCGCCGGCATCTACCTCGAAGTCTGCGGACAGCGCTTCGGCGCCGAACTCGGCAAGGGCGCCACCATGCTCCGCGCCCAGCTCACCGGCCGCGTCTGCCACCGCGTCAACGACGAAGCCTCCGCCAAGATGGCCCTGGGCGACATCGCACCCGAAGCCGTCGGCGCCGCCTGCGCCATCGCCCCCGAACGCCCCGGCCTGGCCGTAGCGGGCGACACCTCCGGCGGCTGGTCCCGCATCCGCACCCCCTACTTTTCCCTCGGCGACGCCGCCGCAATCTGCCGCGACTCCGCGCACCTGGTGCCCGACCTGCCCGCGCTCAAGCGCTTCCAGCCGTATGCGCCCGCGCAACCGGTCAAAGCCCCGGGCCCCAACGTCCAGCCGCGCTCGGCAACCAACTGACCTTCTCCCAGACCGGTTTGGCGTGACCGCCTCGCGCCATATCCCTACCCCTCCCATGTCCGAACCCGGAAGGAGCCGCATCATGCGCGCCCAACTGGCCCGCGTCGACGCGGTACTCGTCCAAGCCCTCATCGCCGCCGCCCTCTCCTTCGCCCACCTGCACGACATCGCCTCGGCGGCCGGACAGGACGGGTGGAAAGCGTGGGCCTACCCCATCAGCGTCGACCTGCTGCTTGTCGCCGCCTGGCGCCGACTGCGGACCGGCGAAGCGAAGGCCTCCGGCTGGTGCTGGTTCGTCATCGCGCTGACGGCGTCCCTCGGTGCGAACGTCGCCACCGCCGGCCTGCTCGACCTCGGCGACGTCCCTGCCTGGCTGCGCATCCTCGTCGCGGGCTGGCCCGCCGTCGCCTTCCTCGGCGGAACCCTCCTCGCCCACACCACAACACCCGCAGCAACCAACGATATTGAGGCCGCCGACGTCCAGGAGGGCGCGCCCGAACCCCTGCCCGAGATGCCCGCGCAACCGGCCATCGAGGCACCACCCAACCGCCCTGCCGTGCCTGTCCCGGCCGCCCTGATCGAGCACGCACGCAAGGTCGCCGCCGAGCACCACACCCGCACCGGAACCCCCATCGACACCCCAACCCTCCGCGCCCGCCTCGGCGTCCCCGCGCCTATGGCCGAAGCCATCGCCGCCCAACTCGCCTGAGCCAGGGAGACCATGCCGCTCTTCTGCTTTAACACCGCCGCCGACTACCTCGACGCGGCCCGTCAGATGGCCGACACCGGCCGCCCGACACTGGCCCGGCTCCTCGCCGAAGAGGCCGCAGAACGCACCCCGGACCCCACCGAAGCAGCCCGCATCCTGCACGAATTCCCCGCCCCCAGCCTGCGACAGGAGAACCAGCCGTGACCCCCAACCGCCGCTTCCGCAACGTCATCCGCATCGGCCCCGTCCAGGTCGCCACGTCCTACGACGACCGGGGCCAGGAGAAGCACACCGCCGCCTGCACCGCTCCACGCTGCGGTGTCTCGCACGACTACGACAGCCGCGCCGCTGCCGAACTGGCGGCTCACACCCACCACTGCCCCGTCCGCTGAAAGGGAGTTCCATCCCGTGACCGTCAGCCTGCCGCTCGTCGTCGTTCTCGGCTTCTTCGCCTGGGGAGCGGTCAAGTTCCTCGGCGTCCGCACCTGGATCGTCGTACTGATCGCCCTGTTCGGCTTCTGGCTCTCCCACACCTTCCTCGCCCCCGCCATCGAGTCCGGCACGCGCTCCGGCGTGGGTGTCGTAAACGGCTCACATGACTAGACGAGTAGATGAGAAAGGGTTCGCCGTGTTCCTGCCCAAGTACCCAGACAACCCGACCCCGCCGCCCGCACACACCCACACCCCGGCCGACCCGCTGCCCGTACGGCGCTCGCTCCCGCCGGTCGCCATCGACCGCAACACGGTCGTCGCCCTGGTCGTCGGCGGAGTCGTCCTCACCGCGCTCCTGGCCGCCGTCGCCGTAACGGCCATCTCCGTAGCCATAGCCGCCGTGGTCCTGCGCTCGATGCTCCGCGACCACCGCCGCTGAACGACTCCCTGAACAACCCCTGGCCTCCGGGGCGGCGGCACACGACCAAGCATTTCGCCGCCCCGGGGCCCGTCTCTCCTGACCGAGCCAGCCAGAAGGAGCAAGCCATCTTCACCCGCCCCACCCCGGCCCCACTCCCCGAACTAGCGAACCTGGCCGCGCAAGGCACCCTCCCGGGTATCCTCCGCCAACTCTCCGGCCTCGGCGGCTGCACCAACCCCATCCGCCTCGACGGCCACCGCACCGAATACGACCTCGACACCACCACCGGCCAGATCGGCACCGTCCTCCACCACCTCAACTCCTCGACCCTCCCGGCTGGCCAACTCCTCGTCCGCTGCAACAACCGCCGCACCACCCGCTGCCCGGCCTGCTCCGAGGTCTACCGCCGCGACACCTTCCACCTGATCACCGCAGGATTGCGCGGAGGCAAGGGCACCCCCGAACACGTCGCCACCCACCCCCGCGTCTTCGCCACCTTCACCGCCCCCGGCTTCGGCCCGGTCCACAACCGCCGCACCGACGGCCGCCCCTGCCGCTGCGGCGTCCACCACGACCAAGACGACGACACCCTCGGCACCCCACTCAACCCGGACACCTACGACTACGAAGCCGCCGTCCTCTGGAACGCCCACGCCGGTCCCCTCTGGCGCCGCTTCTCCACCTACCTGCGCCGAGAGGTCGCCAAGCGCGCAGGCCTCTCCCAGCGTCGGTTCCGCGACCACGCGCGCGTGTCCTTCGCCAAGGTTGCCGAGTACCAGAAGCGCGGAGCCGTCCACTTTCACGCCGTGATCCGCATCGACGGCCCCACCGGCGGAGACACTTCACCCCCGCCCTGGGCCACGGCCGAGCTGCTCACCGACGCGATCCGTGCCGCCGCACCCAAGGTCCACGTGGACGGCCCGACCATCGACGACCGCACCCACACCTTCACCTTCGGTCGCCAACTCGACGTCCGCACCATCCGATCCGCCGACTTCAACAACGGCCAGGAACTCACCGAACGAGCCGTCGCTGCTTACATCGCCAAGTACGCAACCAAGGGCGCCGAGACAGCCACGGGAGCGCTCGACCGCCCCCTCAAGTTCGCCACCGAACTCGCCCACCTCGACATCAGCGAACATGCCCGGCGCCTCATCCGAACGGCTTGGACTCTTGGCGCTCGGAAGAGCCTGGAGCACCTCCGCCTGCGCGCCTGGGCCCACATGCTCGGCTTCCGCGGCCACTTCTCCACCAAATCCCGCCGGTACTCCACCACCCTCGGGGCCCTCCGAGACGCCCGAACCGAACGGCGCCGAGCACAAGCCACACCCGCCAACGGCCCCACCACCAACACCACGTACGTACTCGCGCACTGGGTTTTCGCCGGAACCGGCCTCTCCTCTACCGAAGCCTGGCTCGCCGAATCCCTCGAACCCGCCCCCGGCACGGAAGGAGAGCCCACCCGTGGCTGAGCCGCGAGCCCTGACCGCTGTCCCGGAACTGGCCGACCCGTCCTTGGTCCTGCTGACCGTCGAAGAGGCGGCACGGCGACTCCGTATCGGCCGTACGACGTGCTTCAAGCTCGTGCTCGCGGGCGAGATCGAATCGGTCACGGTCGGTCGACTCCGCCGAGTTCCGGCTGAGGCGCTGCCCGCCTACGTCACCCAACTCCGCCGCCGTCCCTCCGCAGCGGCCTGAGGGGGGGGCGACATGGCAGAGACCAAACGCACTCGCCAGCCCAACGGCGCCTCCTCCATCTACCTCGGCAAGGACGGCAAATGGCACGGCCGCGTGACGGTCGGCGTCCGCGATGACGGCAAGCCTGACCGCCGTCACGTCGAGCGGAAGACGAAAGCCGAAGTGACCAAAGCCGTACGCGAGTTGGAACGGGCCCGCGACGACAAGAAGCTCCGGAAGCCGGGCAAGGGCTGGACCGTCCAGAGCTGGCTTGAGCACTGGGTCGAGAACATCGCCAAGCCGTACGTCTCCGAGAACACGTATGCCGGATACGAGGTGGACGTACGTGTTCACCTGGTCCCGGGCCTCGGCGCCCACCGACTCGATCGGCTGGAGCCCGAGCACTTGGAGCGCTTCTACCAAAAGATGCAGAGCAACGGCAGCGCGGCTGGCACCGCCCACCACGTGCACCGCACGGTCCGTACGGCTCTCAGCGAGGCAGTACGGCGCGGACACGTGCCCACCAACGCGGCCGAGATCGCCAAGGCGCCTCGACTCGAAGAGGAGGACATCGAGCCGTACACGATCGAAGAGGTACAGAGCCTGCTCGTCGAAGCGGCCAAGCTCCGCAACAGCGCGCGTTGGGTGGTCGCCCTGGCGCTTGGTCTCCGTCAAGGCGAGGCACTCGGCCTGCACTGGGAAGACGTCGACCTCACCGCCGGGTACGTCCGCATCCGCAAGAACCGACTCCGCCCCAAGTACGCGCACGGCTGCGGTGCCAACCCGTGCGGCCGGAAAGCTGGTTATTGCCCCAAGCGGGAGCAGACCCGGCGCGAGCACAAGTCCACCAAGTCCCGAGCTGGACGGCGCACCATCGGCCTGCCCGATCCGCTGATCAAGATTCTCCGCCAGCACCAGGAAGCCCAGGAACGGGAGCGCATCGCGGCCGGCGCCGACTGGGAGGGCAAGGGGTACGTCTTCGCCTCACCGATCGGCGGCCCTCTCAGCCCCAACACCGACTTCCACACCTGGAAGCGGCTTCTCCGGGACGCGGGCGTGCGCAACGGCCGTCTCCACGACGCTCGCCACACCGCCGCGACCGTCCTCCTGATCCTCGGGGTCCCCGACGTCGTGATCGACTCGATCATGGGTTGGGAGCCCGGGGGAGCGGCCCGGATGCGCGCTCGGTACATGCACGTGACGGGGACCATGCTTCGCAAAGTCGCCCAGCAAGTTGGCGACGCCCTTTGGGAGCTCCCGAAAACGGACTCAGAGACAAACTGAGACGGAAACTGAGACGGACAACGACGAAGGGCCCCACCGCGAACGGTGGGGCCCTTCGACATCGTGCCCGGTGAGGCACTGGCGGAGGATACGAGATTCGAACTCGTGAGGGGTTGCCCCCAACACGCTTTCCAAGCGTGCGCCCTAGGCCACTAGGCGAATCCTCCGCCGCAAACAATACAAGACGTTGAGGAGTGCTCGCGAACTCGTTCCCCCCGCTCAGATCCTGTAGCCTGTGCGGAGCCCCTCACGCGGCGCTATCTGACTGAACTCCCCCAGGGCCGGAAGGCAGCAAGGGTAGGTTGGCTCTGGCGGGTGCGTGGGGGGCGCTCACGTTTCCGGTGTCAGTTCCTCCTGCGTCTGCCGCCCCGGCGTCTGCCGCTCCCGCGTCCGCGCGAGCTCGCCCGTCGGCCCCCGTTGTCAGTGCGCGCCTATAACCTCGTACGCGTGTCGTCTCTCGCGCTGTATCGCCGTTATCGCCCGGAGTCGTTCGCCGAGGTCATCGGGCAGGAGCATGTAACCGACCCGTTGCAGCAGGCGCTGCGGAACAACCGGGTCAATCACGCGTACCTGTTCAGCGGGCCGCGCGGCTGCGGCAAGACCACGAGCGCGCGCATCCTGGCCCGCTGTCTGAACTGCGAGAAGGGCCCCACGCCCACGCCCTGCGGCGAGTGCCTGTCCTGCCGCGACCTCGCGCGCAACGGGCCCGGATCGATCGACGTGATCGAGATCGACGCCGCTTCGCACGGTGGTGTGGACGACGCCCGTGAGCTGCGCGAGAAGGCCTTCTTCGGGCCCGCGAGCAGCCGGTACAAGATCTACATCATCGACGAGGCCCACATGGTCACGTCGGCCGGCTTCAACGCCCTGCTCAAGGTCGTCGAGGAGCCCCCGGAGCACCTCAAGTTCATCTTCGCGACCACCGAGCCCGAGAAGGTCATCGGGACGATTCGGTCGCGGACCCATCACTATCCCTTCCGGCTCGTGCCGCCGGGCACGCTTCGCGACTACCTCGGTGAGGTGTGCGGGCGGGAGAACATCCCCGTTGAGGACGGCGTGCTGCCGCTCGTCGTGCGCGCGGGCGCCGGTTCCGTGCGTGACTCCATGTCCGTCATGGACCAGTTGCTCGCGGGGGCGAGCACCGACGGTGTGACCTACGCCATGGCGACCTCCCTCCTCGGCTACACGGACGCCTCGCTGCTCGACTCCGTGGTCGAGGCCTTCGCCACGGGTGACGGCGCCGCCGCCTTCGAGGTCGTCGACCACGTCATGGAGGGGGGCAACGACCCCCGCCGTTTCGTCGCCGACCTGCTGGAACGCCTCCGTGACCTGGTGATCCTCGCCGCCGTGCCCGACGCCCTCGAGAAGGGCCTCATCGACGCCCCGGCCGACGTCCTGGAACGCATGCAGGCACAGGCCGGCACCTTCGGCGCGGCCGAACTCAGCCGCGCCGCCGACCTCGTCAACACCGGCCTGACCGAGATGCGCGGCGCCACCTCCCCCCGCCTCCAGCTGGAACTCATCTGCGCCCGCGTGATGCTCCCCGCCGCGTACGGCGACGAGCAGTCGGTCATGGCCCGCCTCGACCGGCTCGAACGAGGCGTCAACTTCGCGGGCGGCGGAGCGCCCGCCATGGGATACGTCCCCGGACCCGACGCCCACGGCGGCCACCCCCAGGCGCAGCCGCAGCCGCAGACGCACACCCAGGCTCAGGCCCAGGGGTACGGAGGAGGCGGCGCCGCACCCGTCCCGCCGGGCGGCGGTGTCGCTGCCGCCCGGGCCGCGGTACGAGGTCCAGGGGCACCCGGCACCGCCCCGGCCCCCGCCCCCGCGACGCCGCCGGAGCAGGCCCCCGCCCCCACCCCCGCCGCCTACTCCCAGCCCGCCCCGCCGCCCCAGGCGCCCCCACAGCCGCAACCCCAGGCACAACCCCCTGCCTCCGCCTCCGCCCCCGGCGCCTGGCCCACCGCCACCGCCGCAGGCAGCGGGCGCCGCCCGGGCGGCTGGCCCACGGCAACCCCGGCGGGCGGCGGCCAGCCCCCGTCCGCCCACAGCGCACCCGCACCCCCGCCCGCACCCGCCGCCGTAGCCGCCCCTGCGCCCCAGGCGCACGCTGCGGCGGCCCCCGCTCAACCCCCGGCCGGCGGCCTCGACCCCCGCATGCTCTGGCCGAACATCCTGGAAGTGGTGAAGAACCGCCGCCGTTTCACCTGGATCCTGCTCAGCCAGAACGCGCAGGTCACCGGCTTCGACGGCACGACCCTCCAGATCGGCTTCGTCAACGCCGGGGCGCGGGACAACTTCAACAGCAGCGGCAGCGAGGACGTACTGAAGCAGGCGCTGGCCGAGCAGTTCAACGTCCAGTGGAAGATCGAGGCGGTCGTCGACCCGTCGGGCGGCGGCACCCCGCCCCCGCAGCCGGGCGGCGGCTCGTACGGCGGTGGTGGCGGCTTCGGTGGTGCCGCATCCGGTGGCTACGGCGCCCCCGGCCCAGGTACGCCCACCCCCCGCCCGGCATCCCCGCAGCCCACCCCCGCCTCCGCGCCCGCACCCACGAACACCACGAACTCACCCTCGGCACAGGCGCCCGCCCAGCCCCAGCCCCCTGCAGCCCCGTCCCCGGCCCCCGTCCACCGCACCGTCTCCGCCGAGGACGACACCCCTGAGGACGACGACCCCGACCTCGACGAGTCGGCCCTCTCCGGCCACGAACTGATCGTGCGGGAGCTGGGCGCAACGGTGATGGAGGAGTTCACCAACGAGTAGGGAGCGATTGAGCAGGGCCCCCTACGGCCACTCCGACACCGCCCCGCACGACCACTCGCTACCGCCCCTCACGACCACCTCACGACCCGCCCCGGACCGGCACGCCCTCCCCGTGTCCTAGGCTGACCCCCGTGAAGGTCCTCGTCATCGGTACCGGTGCCCGCGAACACGCCCTCTGCCGTTCCCTGTCCCTAGACCCAGACGTCACCGAACTGCACTGCGCCCCCGGCAACGCCGGCATCGCCGAGGTCGCCGAGCTGCACCCGGTCGACGCCCTCGACGGCGCCGCCGTGGCCGCGCTGGCCACGGAGCTCGGTGCCGAGCTGGTCGTGGTCGGTCCGGAGGCACCCCTCGTCGCCGGGGTCGCCGACGCCGTGCGCGAGGCGGGCATCCCGGTCTTCGGCCCCTCCGGGGAGGCCGCGCAGCTGGAGGGCTCCAAGGCCTTCGCCAAGGAAGTGATGGCGGCGGCCAGTGTTCCGACCGCCCGCTCGTATGTCTGTACGACGCCGGAAGAGGTCGACGAGGCTCTCGACGCCTTCGGTGCGCCGTACGTCGTGAAGGACGACGGACTGGCCGCCGGCAAGGGTGTCGTGGTGACCGACGACCTCGCCGCGGCGAAGGCGCACGCCAACGCCTGTGAGCGGGTCGTCATCGAGGAGTTCCTCGACGGGCCCGAGGTGTCGCTCTTCGCGATCACCGACGGTGTGACCGTCGTCCCGCTCCAGCCCGCGCAGGACTTCAAGCGCGCGCTCGACGGTGACGAGGGCCCGAACACCGGCGGCATGGGCGCGTACTCCCCGCTGCCGTGGGCCGACCCGAAGCTGGTGGAGGAAGTACTCCAGTCCGTCCTCCAGCCGACCGTCGACGAGCTGCGGCGCCGCGGCACCCCCTTCTCCGGCCTCCTCTACGCCGGCCTCGCGATCACGTCGCGCGGTGTGCGGGTCATCGAGTTCAACGCCCGCTTCGGCGACCCGGAGACCCAGGTGGTCCTGGCCCGCCTGAAGACCCCGCTGGCCGGCGTCCTGCTCGCCGCGGCGAACGGCACGCTCGAAGACCTGGCCCCGCTGCGCTGGAGCGAGGACGCGGCGGTCACCGTCGTCATCGCCTCGCACAACTACCCCGACACCCCGCGCACCGGCGACCCGATCACCGGCCTCGACGAGGTGGCCGCGCAGGACGCCCCGCACGCCTACGTGCTGCACGCCGGGACCGGGCGCGACGGCGACGACGTCGTCAGCGCGGGCGGCCGGGTCCTGTCCGTCACGGCCACCGGCACGGACCTCACGCAGGCCCGCGAACGCGCGTACGCGGCCGTGGCCCGCGTCCGCCTCGACGGCTCCCAGCACCGGACGGACATCGCGGCGAAGGCGGCGGCGGGCGGGTGACCCCAAGCGCTCCCGCGCGCCGATGAACCCCACAGGCCCCGATCCCGTCTCAGGATTCGGGGCCTGATCCTTGCCCTCCGTCATGCACCTTTCCCCTGAGCCATTCCATCGAGTGACCGATGCCCCATCCGGCTGACGGGGGCCGGGGCCCCAACTATGGTGCGGCGCAAGCGTTCCGGCACTTGGCCCACCGGCATTGCGATGTCAGTGGCGGGTGCCACAGTGGGGGAGTGAGCAACGCCAGCAGAGCGGGACAGCACGGAGGGGATGAGGTCCGGTCGTGACCGGTATGGGTGTGGAGGCGGGCGCGCAGGCGGCGCGTTCCCGGGCCTTGGCCGTGCTGCGCATCCGCAGCCGCGCGCTGGCCGTCGCCCTGTTGCCCGCCGCCGTCGCGGTGATCCTGCTCGCCGGCGGTTCCACCGGCCATCTCGTGGGCCGGGGCTGGGACCTCGCCCGCTGGATCATGGGCGTGGCCGCGGTCCTCGTGCTGCTCGCGGCCGGCGCGATCGCGCTGGTCGTCGCGCGCTCCCGCCCCGCCGTGAGTCCCACGGTCGCGATCGCCGAGGAGTCGGCCCCCGACCTGTACCGCATGGTGCGCGACCTGGCCGACCGCCTCGACGTCCCCGCGCCGTCCGCGATAGCCCTCACCCCGGACTGCGACAGCTGGCTGGAGGACCGCACCCACCCGGCCCACGGCCCGCTCCCGCAGGAGGACCGCGACGAGATCACGGGCGTACGCGGCCTCACCCCGGCGCGCTCTCGTCGTACGGCGGCCTCGCCCGTCCTTGTCATCGGCTCCCCGTTCCTGTGGTGGATGCGGGTCGGTGAGCTGCGCGCGGTGCTCGCCCCGGTCGTTGCCGGTACGGGACCTTCCGCGCACCCGGACATAGCCGCCGCCCGCCGTTTCGTACGGGGCCTGGACGCGGCGGTGGCCGTGGCCTCGGCACCCCGTGGTCCCGTGTTCCGCTCGGTGCTCGCCGGTGTCGGCTGGGTGGCCCGGCTGCTGCTGCGCAGTTGCCGGGGGCACGCGGCCGAGATGGAGCGGGGGGTGGCCGCCGGTGCCGCCGAGCGTGCACAGGCTGTGGATTACGGACTGCGGATCGTCGCCCAGGAGCAGGTGGGGCTGGCGTACGCGGGCTGGGACCGGCTGCTGACCCGGGTCGCGCTGCCCGCGTGGCGGATGGGCCGCTGGCCGTCCCGGCTGGACGCGGGCGTCGTCGCGGCGCTCACTGAGTTGTCCCGCCGCGACCGGCTGGCCGAGGGCTTCGCCTCCCGGCTCGGCGAGCGCCCCGCCTGCGACCTGCTCGAAGAGCCCGGCACGATCGACGAGGCGACCTCGCTCCTCGCCGCCCGCCTCTTCCACGGCGGCCCGGCCGAGGCCGGTCCCGACTGGGCGCCGGTGGACTGGCAGGAGTACCCGGAGGAGGTGGTCGACCGCACCTGGCGTACCGAAGCGGCCCGCCTCCACCGCGTCCTGGACACCCTCGGCGTCCGCCGTTCCCCCGACCCCGTCACCCCGCACCACGACGCCCCGACCCTGGCCCGGGTGGTGGACCACCTGACGGACCCGCCGGTGGCGGGACGGTACGCCGAGCCCGACGACCATGCGCCTGCTGACGGGGACGGTGAGCGGTACGCGACCGAGCCGACCGTCACCACTCCACCCACGGAGCCGGACGCCGCCCCCCACCCCCCTGAGCACTACAAGGCGATGGCGGCCGACGACGACGAACTCGGCGAAAGCTGCTCGCCGCACAGCGCGGCCCTCGCCGCCGGGCTCACCGCGGAGTTGGCGCGGGAGGAGGCGGCGACCCCGGCGACCGGTTCGGCGCCGCCCGGGCAGGGGCCCGACTCCGCGCTCTGGGACGACGACTCGCTGCCCCTCTTCCCGCTCCAACCACCGCGCAGCGGACGGGAGCTGCTCGCCGATCACGTCACGGCGATGGTGTGCTGCGCCGCGATGGACACGGCCGGCGCGACTCCCGGCCTCGACTGGCTCGACGGCCCCACCCTGCTCGTCAACGGCACGAGAGCGGCCGACCTCGCCCCGAGGGTCCTCAGCCTCGTGGAGGACGGCGACCCGGCCCCGCTGCGGGCCTGGCTCATCGACCTGGGCATACGCCCGGAGAAGCCGGTACGCCTCGTCTGAGGTCGCGCCCCGCCACCCCTCACGCGTATCGGAACCCAGAGCTCCACTTTTGGTCAATTCGCAACGACCAGTGACAGAGTGAGTGCTCAATGTGATGTGCTGGGGTCGATCCCGTACGCCGTCCCGTAGCTGACAAAGGCTTGCGGCATACGACGGTTGGACGAAGAACCACCACGGGGGCACCAGGGAGGGGAGCGACATGGGGTCGGAGCAGATCCGCCGCTGGGAGTCGGGAGCGCTGGCGCACGCCGTGACGGACCCCTTCGGACAGGGCCCCGTCCCCTGGCTCCGCGGCAGCGAGACCTACTTCGACGACACCGGTCAGGTGGTCCCCTGGTACGTGGACCCGGCCCCCGCCCACACGCCCGACCGCACCCCCGGCAGGACCGCCCCCAGGCTCCCCGCCCCGCGCGCGCCGGGAGGCGGCGGCCCGCGCTCCGCCGACGACGTGCGCCGCCAGATCAAGGGGTTCACCAACGCGAGCGCGGTCGCACCCGGCGAGGCCCTCGACTTCCATGTCACCGTCGACCCGCCCCAGGAGTTCGGCGTCGACATCTACCGCATCGGCCACTACGGCGGTGACGGCGCCGCCAAGATCACCACCAGCCCCCGTCTGTCGGGCATCGTCCAGCCCCCGCCGCTCACCGCCGACCGCACGGTCTCCTGCCACCACTGGTGGCTGTCCTGGCGGCTGCAGATCCCGAGCTACTGGAGCATCGGCGCCTATGTAGCCGTCCTCACCACCGCCGACGGCTACCGCTCCCACATCCCCTTCACGGTCCGCGACAACCACCCCGCCGACCTGCTGCTCCTCCTGCCGGACATCACCTGGCAGGCGTACAACCTCTACCCGGAGGACGGCCACACCGGCGCGAGCCTCTACCACGCCTGGGACGACGACGGCCGGCTGCTCGGCGAGTCCGAGGCCGCGACGACGGTCTCCTTCGACCGCCCGTACGCGGGCGCGGGCCTGCCCCTGCACGTGGGCCACGCCTACGACTTCATCCGCTGGGCCGAGCGCTACGGCTACGACCTCGCCTACGCCGACCACCGCGATCTGCACGCGGGCCATGTCGACCCCACCCGTTACCGGGGGTTGGTCTTCCCGGGCCACGACGAGTACTGGTCGATCCCCATGCGCCGTACCGTCGAGCTGGCCCGCGAGCACGGCACGTCCCTCGTCTTCCTCTCCGCCAACACCATGTACTGGCAAGTGGAGTTGGCGCCCTCCCCGTCCGGTGTCCCCGACCGGCTGCTCACCTGCCGCAAGCGCCGGGGCCCGGGAAGGCCGGTGCTGTGGCGCGAAGTCGACCGCCCCGAGCAGCAGTTGGTGGGTATCCAGTACGCGGGCCGGGTCCCCGAGCCGCACCCGCTGACCGTCCGCAACGCCGACCACTGGCTGTGGGAGGCGACCGGCACCGCCGAGGGCGAGGGCATCGAGGGGCTGGTCGCGGGCGAGGCCGACCGGTATTTCCCGCGCACCCAGCTCCCCCCGCACGAGGAGCGCATCCTGCTTGCCCACTCCCCGTACACGGACAGTGAGGGCGTCCTCCGCCACCAGGAGACCTCCCTCTACCGCGCGCCGTCCGGCTCCCTGGTCTTCGCCTCCGGCACCTTCGCCTGGTCACCGGCCCTGGACCGCCCCGGCCACGTCGACGCCCGCGTCCAGCGCGCCACCGCCAACCTCCTGGACCGCATCTGCAAGCACGACTGACCCCGTGACCGGAGGCCGGCCGCGCATACGGGACAATCGAGCCAGTTGGAGAGACCCACTGGAGGAACCGTGTCCGGATTCGTAGAAAAGCCCGAGCCGCTCCAGGTCCCGGGCCTGACGCACCTCCACACCGGCAAGGTGCGCGAGCTGTACCAGAACGAGGCGGGCGAGCTCGTGATGGTCGCCAGCGACCGCATGTCCGCGTACGACTGGGTGCTGCCCACCGAGATCCCGGACAAGGGCCGCGTCCTCACCCAGCTCTCCCTCTGGTGGTTCGACCAGCTCGCCGACCTGATCCCCAACCACGTCCTCGGCACCGAACTCCCGCCCGGTGCCCCGGCCGACTGGGCGGGCCGCACCCTGATCTGCAAGTCTCTCCGCATGGTCCCGGTGGAGTGCGTGGCCCGCGGCTACCTCACCGGCTCCGGCCTGCTGGAGTACAACGCGTCCCGCACGGTCTGCGGCCTCGCCCTCCCCGAGGGCCTGGTCGACGGCAGCGAACTCCCCGCGCCGATCTTCACCCCGGCCACCAAGGCCGCCGTAGGAGAGCACGACGAGAACGTGTCGTACGAGGAGGTCGCCCGGCAGGTCGGCGCGGACGCCGCCGCGCAGCTGCGGCAGGCGACGCTCGCCGTCTACGGGCGGGCCCGGGACATCGCCCGTGAGCGGGGCGTCATCCTCGCGGACACCAAGTTCGAGTTCGGCTTCGAGGGCGAGACGCTGATCGCCGCCGACGAGGTGCTCACCCCGGACTCCTCGCGGTTCTGGCCGGCCGAGGAGTGGGAGCCGGGGCGCGCGCAGCCGTCGTACGACAAGCAGTTCGTGCGCGACTGGCTGACCGGGCCGGAGTCGGGCTGGGACCGCAAGAGCGAGCAGCCTCCGCCGCCGCTGCCGCAGCAGGTCGTGGACGCGACCCGCGCGAAGTACATCGAGGCGTACGAGCGCCTGACCGGCCAGAGCTGGAGCTAGCCCCCGCACTCGGCGCACGAAAAAACCCCGGTCCACCCGGACCGGGGTTTTCGCTGGAGCGGACGACCAGGTTCGAACTGGCGACCTCAACCTTGGCAAGGTTGCGCTCTACCAACTGAGCTACGTCCGCGCTGCGCCGTGGCGCGAGAGCAACTATACCCAACCTCGCTCGCGTGCGAGACGCACTGCCGTATGACGGTTCTCGGCACCGAGTTTCGAGGCGGCCGAGGAGAGATAGTTCCGCACGGTGCCCTGCGAGAGCGCGGCCCGTTCGGCGATCTCCGCGACCGGCGCCCCGTCGGCGGCCAGTTCCAGGACCTCGGCCTCGCGCGCGGTCAGCGGCGAGTCCCCGGCGGAGATGGCGTCGGCGGCCAACTCCGGGTCGACATACCGCTGTCCGGCATGCACCGTGCGGATGATCTCCGCGAGCCGCTGCGCGCTCACCGTCTTCGGGACGAACCCCCGCACACCCGCCGCGAGCGCCCGCTTCAGATGACCGGGCCTGCCGTGTCCGGTGACGATCAGGACCTGGCAGCCGGGCAGTTCGGCGCGCAGGGATGTGGCGACCTTCACACCGTCCGCCCCCGGCATCTGCAGATCCAGTACGGCGACATCGGGCCGGTGCGCCCGCGCCATGGCCAGCGCCTCGGGCCCGGTCGCCGCCTCCGCGACCACCAGCAGATCGTCCTCCAGCCCGAGCAGCGCGGCCAGCGCCCCCCGGATCAGATGCTCGTCATCGGCGAGCAGCAGCCGTACGACACCGGCGGTCATGACGCGACTCCGGTGACCGGGGTGGTGGTGGGCAGCGGGCGGGCGGTGAGCCGGCTCGCGGTGGGCGCCGGGCGTCCGGTGATTCCGGTCACGACGCGACACCTCCCGCCACCGCGGGCAGCGGCACGGTCGCCATCACCCGGAAACGTTCGCCGTCCATGGCCCCCGCCTCCAGTTCGCCGCCCACCGCGGTCAGCCTCTCCCGCAGCCCCACGAGCCCCGCCCCACCGCCGGTACCGGTACTCCCGTCGACCGCCTTCGCCCCGTCGTTCTCCACCGTGAGCACCACACTCCCCTCCGCCACCCGGACCGCGACCGCGCAGCGCCCCGCGTTGCCGTGCCGCAGCACGTTGGTCGTCGCCTCGCGGACCACCCAGCCGAGCGCCGACTGCACCTCGGCCGGCAGCCCCGCCGCCTCCCCGGTCACCTCGCACTCGATGCCCGCCGCGGTCAACACGCCCTGCGCACCGGCGAGTTCGACGTCGAGTGCGGCCTCGCGATAACCCCGTACGACATCCCGCACCTCCCGTTGCGACTCCCGCGCGATCCGCTGCACCTCGACCATCTGCTCCACGGCCTCGGCCCGCCCGCGCCGCGCCAGCTGCACGGCCAGTTCGCTCTTCAGCGCGATCACCGACAGGTTGCGGCCCATCACGTCGTGCAGGTCGCGCCCGAACCGCAGCCGTTCCTCGGCGACGGCGAGCCGGGCCCGGGTCTCGCGGGCCTCGTCGAGTTCGTAGACGGCGTCGAGGAGCCACACGGAGAAGACGGCGGTGAAGGCGAGACCACCGCCTGTGAACAGGACGATGAACGCGGTGACGAGCGCGGCCGGGGCGGCCACACCCAGCGCGAGCTGCAGGACCAGCGTTCCGCCGACCACGCCCGCCACCACCGCGAGGACCTGTCGCCGGCCGCGGACCCCGAGCGTCAGGGTGCCGGTGCCGAAACTCAGCACGCCCACCAGGAGCGTGGTCGCGGCGGCCTGCACTTCGTTGTCGTCGGGACCCCGCTCCCCCAGGACGACCGCGACGACGGCGATCAGCGCGGTCACCGCCCCCAGCAACCACAGCAGCCGTACGGGCTGTGCCCGCCGGCCGCGCGTCCAGTCGAGTGCCCGGGAGGCGGTGGCGGAACAGAGCAGCGCGTGCACGGTCACGAGCACCGCCAGCCGGCCCGCGACACCCACCCCGACCTGCGCGAACAGCGGCAGCCCGACCGCGGTGACCTCGATCAGGGCGAAGAAGTGGAAGGACAGCCGGGTGTACGTCTCGACCTTCCCGGGCGTGTTCTTCCGCCCCCACCAGCCGCCGGAGCCGCGCGTACTGCCAGATGTCCGCATGATCCGGTGCTCTCCGTACGTCAGCGCCGCGGTTCCCAGCGGAACCACCGCCGTACAGCAAACACCGCGAGGACGGTCCAGGCCAGCGCGGTCAGGACGGCGCCCAGTGCGTCGTAGCCGGACAGGTCGCCGTTCCAGCCGCCGCTGATCAGCCGGATCGCGGGGGAGAGGGGGAGGAACTGGCAGACGTCCGCGACCCGGTCGGACAGGAGCTGGAGCGGGACGATGATCCCGGATCCCATCATGGACACCAGCACCACCGGCAGAGCGGTCACCTGCGCGCTCTCCGCCGTCCTGGTCACGCTCGCCGTGAGTGCCGCCAGCGCGGCGCTCAGGACGAGGCCGAACAGCAGCCCCAGGACGACGAGTTGGGGCGCTGCGGGGGCCCCGGCGTCGAGCAGCAGCGCACAGGCCACGGCCAGCAGCACGGACTGCACGAACCCGAGGCACACGGCCGGGAGCGCGGTGCCGGCGAGGATCTCGGAGTCGCCGGGTTCCCCGGTGCGCAGCCGCTTGAGGACGAGTTCCTCCCGGCGCGCGACGAAGGCGCCGACGAGGGACGAGTACACGGCGAAGAGCAGCGAGAAGCCGATCGCGGCGGTCAGCATCACCGAGCCGACCGACAGTCCCTCCCCCTTCAGATCCATCTGGTCGACCGCGGGCCGCACACTGAACGGCAGCGCCAGCGGCACGAACAGCGCCGTGACCACCGCGTTCCGGTTCCGCCCCAGCAGGCTCAACTCGGCTCGCCCCAGCGCCCGCATCCGCCCCGCCGGAGTAGTCGCCACGGCGTTCATACGGTCACCTCCTGTTCCCGCGCGATCCCCAGGAACGCCTCCTCCAGCGAGGCCGACCGCATCTCCAGCCGCCGCAGCTCGATCCGCGCCCGCTCGGCCCACACCAGCAGCCCGGTCGCCGCCCGCTGCAGCTCATGCGTCCGCAGCCGTACGACATTCCCGGCCACCTCGTGCCCGACGACCCCCAGTTCGCCGAGCGGCGGCAGGTCCCCCACGAAGTAGCCCGCGGGCAGCTCGAAGGAGATCCGCGACGGCCGCCCCGCCGTGACCTCGGCCGGCGTCCCCGTGACCGCGATCCGGCCCTCGCTCATGATCGCCAGCCGGTCGGCGAGGCCCTCGGCCTCCTCCAGGTAGTGCGTGGTCAGCAGCACGGTCGTACCGCCGTCGCGCAGCGCCCGCACCAAATCCCAGGTGTCCCGGCGCCCTTCGGCATCGAGCCCGGTCGTCGGCTCGTCGAGGAACAGCACCTCGGGCTCCCCGAGCAGCGCGAGCGCGAGATCGAGCCGCCGCCGTTCACCCCCGGACAACTGCTTCACCCGTACGGCGGCCCGCTGCTCCAGCCCGACCAGCGCGAGCGCCTCCGGCACCGGCCGGGCTCCGCTCGTGCAGCCGGCCCACATCCGCGCGGTCTCGGCGACGGTCAGCTCGGACGGGAAGCCGCCCTCCTGCAGCATCACGCCGGTGCGCGGCCGTACGGCGGCCCGCTCGGTGTGGGGATCGTGGCCGAGGACGCGCACCCGGCCGCCGGACGGTGCCGCGAGTCCCTCCAGCACTTCGACGGTCGAGGTCTTGCCGGCGCCGTTGGTGCCGAGGAGCGCGAAGACTTCACCGCGCGACACGGAGAATGTGATCCCCCGCACAGCCTCGAACCCGCCCCCGTACACACGGCGTAGGTCGGTGACCTCAATCACGTGTTCGTGTTCGTTGGTGTCCATGGCTCCAGCGTCCCGGCGGCGGGGGCGCGGCAGCAGTGCGCGGTGTCATCAGTCGGCATGACAAATGTCAGACGGGCGTCGAGGCACACGAAAAGACCCCGGTCCAGTGGACCGGGGTCTTGTTCCCGAGCGGACGACCAGGTTCGAACTGGCGACCTCAACCTTGGCAAGGTTGCGCTCTACCAACTGAGCTACGTCCGCATTGCCTCCGACCGCCAAGCCTCTGGAAGACTCAGCCGCCGATCGGCGCGAGCACCAGCCTACCCGATCCACCAGAGTGGTCCGGACGGTGATGCAGAGCGGGTGACAGGAATTGCACACTGCGCCTTCCCCCTGGAAGGGGGATGTTCTGCTACTGAACTACACCCGCATGTACCCCGTGAGCTGGGCCTTTCGGCCTCGCCCCTCGGCGTGCTCCGAACTCTAGCTGACCAGGAGGGGTGGAGCGCAAGTCGGTTCCCCCGAGGGCCCGGTGACCGGTCGTCGGGGGAACCGCGCGGGCCGCCTACTGCGCGGCGGCGAACGCCTCGTAGACCTTCTTGGGGATGCGTCCGCGGGCCGGTACGTCCATCTTGTTCGCCTGTGCCCAGGCGCGGACGGCCGCCGGGTCGGGGGCGACCTCGGTCTGGCGGTAGGCCTTGCCCGACCTCGACCGCTTGCGACCTGCGTCCACGTACGGCGCGAGCGCCTTACGCAGTTTCTTGGCATTGGCTTGATTCAGGTCGATCTCGTACGACTTGCCGTCGAGTCCGAAGGCGATCGTCTCCGCCGCTTCCGAGCCGTCGATGTCGTCAAAGAGAGTGACCACGACCTTCTGCGCCACGAATATCGGTCCCTTCGTGCGACACCTGAAACCGCACTATCCGCGAGGGCGCACGGAGACGCCACGGAGGTGCGGAGATGTCGACTGTCCGCCTGTTAATGGGCAAAGTATCGGCTATTGCCAATTCATTTGTACAGTGCCCGGCAATGCAATGTGAAGCCCGACTAAATCTTCCCGCGTGTCTCCGCGCAATAGTGAACCGGGATCGATCCGGGATCTTTCCCTGAACTTTTCGTGAAGACCCCCACTCGATGCCGGATCGTGACGGTCCTCACGTAGATTCCTACAACTCTACCCGCGTAGAAATTTTGGGCGGGTAGTCTGAAGACACCTGTCGAAGACCCGCAGGAACCTGCTCAGCACCACAACACCGGGAGTGCCAGTGGCACGCGTCGTAGTCGACGTCATGCTCAAGCCGGAGATCCTCGACCCCCAGGGCCAGGCGGTCCAGCGTGCGCTGCCACGCCTGGGTTTCGAAGGCATCTCCGACGTACGTCAGGGAAAGCGATTCGAACTGGAAGTTGACGGACCGGTCGACGAGGCCGCGCTCGCCCGCATCCACGATCTTGCGGAATCCTTCCTCGCCAACACCGTGATCGAGGACTTCACCGTCAAGGTGGAGGAAGTCGCGGAGGCCGCGAAGTGACCGCTCGTATTGGCGTCGTCACTTTCCCGGGCAGCCTCGACGACCGGGACACCCAGCGCGCGATCCGCCTCGCCGGCGCCGAACCGGTCGCCCTCTGGCACAAGGACAAGAACCTCCACCAGGTCGACGCGGTCGTCCTCCCGGGCGGTTTTTCCTACGGCGACTATCTGCGCGCGGGTGCCATCTCCCGCTTCTCGCCGGTGATGGAGACGGTCATCGAGCAGGCGAAGTCGGGACTACCCGTCCTCGGTATCTGCAACGGCTTCCAGATCCTCACCGAGGCGCACCTCCTCCCCGGCGCGATGCTCGGCAACAACCACCTGCACTTCATCTGCCGTGACCAGAAACTGCGGGTGGAGAACGCGGACACCGCCTGGACCGGCGACTACACCGCCGGCCAGGAGATCCACATCCCGCTGAAGAACATGGACGGCCGGTACGTCGCCGACGAGCACACGCTCGACGAGCTGGAGGCGGAGGGCCGGGTCGTCTTCCGCTACGTAGACGTCAATCCGAACGGTTCGCTGCGCGACATCGCCGGCATCACGAACGCCGCCGGGAACGTCGTGGGCCTCATGCCGCACCCCGAGCACGCGGTCGAGCCGCTCATCGGGTCCGGCCGCACGGACGGCCTTCCCTTCTTCACCTCGATCCTCAAGAAGCTGGTCAACGCATGAGCCGGACGCCTCTGGACACGGTCGAGCACGCGGCCGAGACCCCCGACGTCGAGCTGCCCTGGGCCGAACTCGGCCTGAAGAAGGACGAGTACGAGAAGGTCGTGGAGATCCTCGGCCGCCGGCCCACCGGTGCCGAGCTGGCCATGTACTCCGTCATGTGGTCCGAGCACTGCTCGTACAAGTCCTCCAAGGTCCACCTCCGCCAGTTCGGCGAGAAGGCCCCCCAGTCCGACGCGCTGCTCGTGGGCATCGGCGAGAACGCGGGCGTGGTCGACGTCGGCCAGGGCTACGCGGTCACCTTCAAGGTGGAGTCGCACAACCACCCCTCGTACGTCGAGCCCTACCAGGGCGCGGCCACGGGCGTCGGCGGCATCGTGCGCGACATCATCGCGATGGGCGCCCGCCCGGTCGCCGTCGTCGACCCCCTGCGCTTCGGCGCGGCCGACCACCCCGACACCAAGCGCGTCCTGCCGGGCGTCGTCGCGGGCATCGGCGGCTACGGCAACTGCCTGGGCCTGCCCAACATCGGCGGCGAGGTCGTCTTCGACGCCTGCTACCAGGGCAACCCGCTGGTCAACGCGGGCGCGATCGGCGTCATGCGGCACGAGGACATCCACCTCGCGAAGGCCTCCGGCGCGGGCAACAAGGTCATCCTCTACGGCGCCCGCACGGGCGGCGACGGCATCGGCGGCGCGTCGATCCTGGCGAGTGAGACGTTCGACGACGCGAAGCCGTCGAAGCGTCCGGCGGTCCAGGTAGGTGACCCCTTCCAGGAGAAGTTGCTGATCGAGTGCACGCTTGAGGCCTTCGCCGAGAAGCTGGTCGTCGGCATCCAGGACCTGGGTGCGGCCGGACTCTCCTGCGCCACAAGCGAGTTGGCGTCGAACGGCTCCGGCGGCATGACGGTCACCCTGGACGACGTACCCCTGCGCGACTCCACGCTCTCGCCCGAGGAAATCCTCATGAGCGAGTCGCAGGAACGCATGTGCGCGGTCGTCGAACCGGCCAAGGTCGACCGCTTCCTGGAGATCTGCGAGAAGTGGGACGTCATCGCCACGGTCATCGGCGAGGTGACCGACGGCGACCGGCTGGAGATCTTCTGGCACGGCGGCAAGATCGTGGACGTCGACCCGCGCACGGTCGCACACGACGGCCCGGTCTACGAGCGCCCCTACGCCCGCCCGTCCTGGCAGGACGCGCTCCAGGCCGACGACGCCAACAAGCTTGCCCGGCCCGGGACTTCGGAGGAACTGAAGTCCCAGGTCCTGGCCCTGGTGTCGTCCCCGAACCAGGCCTCCAAGAAGTGGATCACCTCGCAGTACGACCACTTCGTGCAGGGCAACACGGTGCTGGCGCAGCCCGAGGACTCGGGCATGATCCGCATCGACGAGGAGACCGGCCTCGGGGTCGCCATCGCGACGGACGGCAACGGCCGGTACGCGAAGCTGGACCCGTACGCGGGCGCGCAGTTGGCGCTGTCCGAGGCCTACCGCAACGTGGCGACGACGGGCGCGAAGCCCCTCGCGGTCTCCGACTGCCTGAACTTCGGCTCGCCCGAGGACCCGGCGGTGATGTGGCAGTTCGCGGAGGCGATCCGTGGACTGGCGGACGCCTGCCAGCAGTTGGGCACCCCGGTGACGGGCGGCAACGTCTCGCTCTACAACCAGACGGGCGACGCCGCCATCCACCCGACCCCGGTCGTCGCGGTGTTGGGCGTCATCGACGACGTGGCGCGTCGCACGCCGGTCGCCTTCCAGGAGGAGGGGCAGCTGCTCTACCTCCTCGGTGACACCCGCGAGGAGTTCGGCGGTTCGGCCTGGTCGCAGGTCGTCCACGACCACCTCGGCGGACTGCCCCCGAAGGTCGACCTGGAGCGGGAGCGGCTGCTCGCCGAGATCCTGATCTCCGCGTCCCGCGACGGCATGATCGACTCGGCGCACGACCTGTCCGACGGCGGTCTGATCCAGGCGGTCGTGGAATCGGCCCTGTTGGGCGAGAAGGGCGCGCGTCTGATCGTCCCGGATGGTCTGGACGCGTTCACGTTCCTGTTCTCGGAGTCGGCGGGCCGCGCGGTCGTCGCCGTCCCGCGCTCGGAGGAACTCCGCTTCAACGACATGTGCGGCGCGCGGGGCCTGCCGGTCACGCGCATCGGCGTCGTCGACGGCGAATCCGTCGACGTCCAGGGCGAGTTCGCGCTGTCCCTGGAGGAGCTGCGCGAGGCGCACGAGGGGACGATTCCGGCGCTGCTGGCGTAGCAGTTCGGATGGGGAAAGCGTTCGTGGATGCGGTCACGGAGACGACCGCTCCACGAACGCTTTCGCTTGTCAGGCTTTCTGGCCGAAGAAGGCGAGCAGGTCCTGACCCAGGGCCTCGTTGATGGCCACGGCCTCGACGGCGGCCGTGGCGCTACGGGGGAACAGTGCCTCCTCGTACGCGGTGAGCGCCTGCTCGATGTCGTCGGGGTACGCGGCGATGGCCAGGGCGAGTTCGGCGCCGTCCTGCATGGCGAGGTTGGCGCCCTCACCGTCCGGCGGCGCGAGATGGGCGGCGTCACCGACGAGAGTCGCTCCCGGTACCCGGTCCCAACGGTGCCCGATCGGCAGTGAGTTGAGGGGGCGCAGGACCGGGGCAGTGTCGGTGTCGGTGATCAGGGCGGTGAGCTCGGGGGCCCAGCCGTCGAACTCCGCGGCGATCCGTGCGGTGGCCGCGGCGGCATCGGTGAAGTCGATGCGATCGAACCACTCCTGCGGCCTGACCAGCGTCGCATAGGCGTGCAGCGTCTCGCCGCTCTCCCGGTGCGCCCCGATCCACCTCCCCTTCGCGTCCTTGTCGAGCACGAACAGCGATCCGCCGCCGACCGCCTTCGCGGCGGCGGGATGCCGGGTCTCGGCGTCGTAAAGATAGGTTTCGACGAAGGTCCGGCCGAAATACTCCGGGGTGGCGTCGGACAGCAGCGGCCGTACGCGGGACCAGGCGCCGTCCGCGCCGACGAGCAGACCGGTGACGATGGTGCCACCGTCCGCGAAGGCCACCTCGTGCCGGCCCTCGCCGAGCGCGCGCACCCCGCTGACCTTGTGTCCCCACCGCACGGTGCCGTCCGGGAGCGAGTCGAGCAGGATCTGCCGCAGCTCGCCGCGCTGCACCTCGGGGCGGCTGCCCGTGCCGTCGTCGGGATGGTCGTGCAAGACGGTTCCGTCCGGGGCGAGGATGCGGCTCGCCTGGCGGCCCGCCAGGACGATGGCGCGGAACTCGTCCATCAAGTCGGCCTCCCCCAGGGCGAGTTGGCCGTTGTAGTCGTGGATGTCGAGCATCCCGCCCTGCAGCCGGGCCCTCGGTGAGGCTTCCGCCTCGTAGACCGTGGCCGGTATGCCGTGGACGTGCAGGACGCGGGCGAGGGTCAGTCCGCCGAGTCCGGCGCCGATGATCGTGACGTGCGTGGTCATGACGACTCCGTGTGTGTCTTGCGTGTCGCGGGCCTGCCGGACGGTCGCCCGGCGGCTGCTCCGGAACGGTTCCAGCGCGCACCGACAATCCGCCGACGCGAGACCGACACGGCCGACAGCCGACCGACGCCCACCCAATCCCTGGTCGCCGTCCGAGACTCCAAGCTCCCGCACGGCCCCGCGCTCACCCTCTCGCCGGAGGCGTTCACCGCGTTCGTGACTTACGTGCGTACATAAGCGAGGTCATCGCCCGCGACCGAACCACCTGTCGCTTCCCCGGACTTGGGCAACCGCCAGGCCAACACCGCGGCCACCCCCATCAACCCGGCCCCGCCCCAGAACACCACGTGCGTCGCATCGACAAAGGCCTGGACGCCGGCCACGCGCGCCGAACCCGTCAGATGAGCCAGCCCCGTGATGTCCCCACCGGGCCCGTGCTCGCCGTAGAGACGGGCCAGCACTGTGCCGAACGCCGCCGTGCCCAGGGCGTTGCCCAGGGTCTGGAAGAAGCGGATCGAGGTCGTGGCCACGCCCAGCTGGTGGGGTGGCGCGGAGTCCTGGACCAGCGGGATCAGTTGGCCGACGAGCTGGCCGAACCCCGCCCCCGCCAGGAACAGTTCCGCTCGGATCAGCCACAGGGACGTGTCCGGGCCGGTCGTCGTGGCGAGCAGGGCGAACGCGAGTGCCGTCGTCGCCGTACCGCTGAGCGTGAAGGTCCGGGCCGACCAGCCCCGCGCGCCCAGCGGCCCGGTGAGCAGGCCCGCCGCCCCCAGTCCCACCGCCGGCGGCACCAGGAACAGGCCCGCCGATGAGCTGGCGATGCCTCGCGCGACCTGGAGATAGATCAGGACGTAGTAGATCGCGCACATCATCGCGCCGCCGAGAATCGCCTGCACCGCGAAGCCAAGCCGCAGTTCGCGGACCTTGAACAGGGAGAGCGGCAACACCGGTTCGGGCGCCCGGAGTTGGCGCCAGACGAACAGGGCGAGCGTCACAGCCGTAGCGAAGCCCAAGCCCACGATCTCCGGCGAAGCCCACCCGTACTTCTTGCCGCCCCAGTCCGTCGTCAGGAGCAGCGCGCTGGAGAACCCGGCCGCCAGCCCCGCGCCCAAGTAGTCCAGCGGGCGCCGGACATGATGCTCGGGGAGCTTCAGCGCGAAGACGGCCGTGACCAGGACCACCATGCCCACCGGCAGGTTGACGTAGAAGATCCACCGCCAGTTCGCGTGGTCGGCGAGCAGGCCGCCGATCCATGGGCCGATCACCATCGCGCCGCCGGCCACCAGTCCACCGGCGTTCGCGCCCCTGCCGGAGTCCTCCCCGCCTGGTCCTTTCAGGTGGGCGATCACCACCATCGTGATGCTCATCAGTCCGCCTCCGCCCAGGCCCTGGAGGGCGCGGGCCGCGATGAGCTGGTCCATCGACCGCGCGGCTCCGCACAGCGCCGAGCCGAGCAGGAAGGTGGCGATCGCCGCGGTGAAGACCCGCTTGGGGCCGTGTACGTCGCAGAGCTTGCCGTAGAGCGGGAGCATCGCAGCCGACGCGAGCGCGTAGGCGCTGACCAGCCACGGAATCTTGTCGATGCCGTGGGCGGGGTCGAGGTCCCGGACGATCGGGACGGTTGCCGCGGACACGATCTGCAGGTCGAGCAGGGCCAGCACGATCGTGACGAGGCAGACGGCGAAGCCGATTTTTCGCTGGGTCTCGGTCACGGAAACCACCATGGAGGTTGTTCGTGTACCGAGTCAATATTTCATCCGGGATTAAATTTCGCCTTGGTACAGTAAATCCGTGACCGAAGCGATGGGACTGCGTGAGCGCAAGAAGCTGGAGACGGCCAGGCGGATCATCCGAACCGCGATCGGCCTCTTCTCCGAGCGCGGTTTCGACAACGTCTCCGTCCAGGAGATCGCCGACGCGTCCGACGTCTCCAAGATGACCGTCTTCAACTACTTCGGCACCAAGGAGGACCTGGTCTTCTGGCCCATGGAGGAGCACTTCGGCGACGCGGCGCGCGCGGTGCGCGAGCGCGCGGCCGGCGAGTCCGCGGTGGAGGCCGTACGACGGCAGTTCCTGGAGATGGTCGCGACCCGCGATCCGGCGGTCGGCCTGCACAGCGAACCTTTCGCCCGCCGACTGCGCGATCTCGTCATGGGCACGCCGGTGTTGAAGGAACGCGCCTTCCTGGCCGCGCAGCGCGGCACCCGGGACATGGCCGCCCACCTCGCCGAGGAGACCGGCGACCTGATGCTCGCCACGGTCGCCGCCGCCATGATCAGCGCCGCCCGCAACGCCCTCATCGAGGAGCACTACCGCCGTATCGACGCGGGCGAGCCGGTCACCACGGTCGCCGCCGAAGCCCCCGGACGAGCCGAACGCGCCTTCGCGTTGGTGGAGAACGGGCTCGGCGACTACGCACGCCGCCCCTGACCGACCGCCGGCCGCCGCCGGTTTCGCGGCCGATCCCTCCGCCCTCCCGGAGGGTGTCCTCAAAAAGTGTGTCACTGGCACGAGTAAGTGACACACTTTTTCAGGTGCACCCCCGTCCCCCGGGTGGCCACCGCGACCACGGAATAGGCTCGCCGCCATGCCCACGGCCAAGAAGCGCGCCCGCACCTACGACCCGGCCAAGACCCGCACCGCGGTTCTCGCCCAGTTCGGGAACGTACGAGAGGCGGTGGCGGCCCTCACCCCCGAGCAGCTCGCGCTGCCGACCCGGCTCGGGGAGTGGACCGTGCGAGAGCTGGTCGCGCACATCGGGATGGCGGTGACCGCCGTCCACCGCGCCCTGGACCGGCCGGCCCCGCCGGCGCAGGACGCCGTGCTCCTCGACTGGCCCTTCGCCACGGCGGCCAGCTCCGCGGTCATCGCCGACTTCACGCGGACGCTCGCCGAGCGGAACCCCGACCTCGGCGCCTACCTCGCCGACATCGAGCAGACCCTCACCGCCCACCTCGATGCCCACCCCGGCACCCGGCTGCTCGAAACCAACGCGGGCGCCATGCCCCTGGCCGACTATCTCGTCACCCGCACTGTCGAACTCGTCGTCCACACCGACGACCTGAACGCCGCCGTTCCCGGCCTCGCCGTCCCCTACGACCGCCAGGCCCTCGCCGCCTGCACCCGGCTGCTGGCCGACGCGCTGGCCGTGAAGGCGCCCGGCGGTTCGACGGAGGTGCGGATCCCGCCGTACGCGGTCGTGCAGTGCGTCGAGGGACCCCGGCACACCCGCGGCACCCCGCCCAACGTCGTGGAGACCGACCCCCTCACCTGGATCCGGCTCGCGACCGGACGGGTCGCGTGGAAGGACGCCGTCGAGGAGGCGAAGGTCAGGGCCAGCGGGGAGCGGGCCGACCTCGGGGGGCTGCTGCCGATCATGTCCTGAGGCCGGTTCGGGGCCGGTCGGGGCGCGGCAGGATGTGCGACCGCTCACCTCGTAGGGCGGGCGACGGGGCCGCCGTAGCGCCGCTTTCCGCGTTTTCGCTGGTGAGGGCGGTGCCGTCGGGGAGTGATCCATTGCAGGCGTGTATCCCGAATTCGGACCAGTGGTCGATCTCGCCTACACTCGATACCGTGCCACGTGGTGACGGTCGACTCAGTCATGATCTGCTCCCCGGCGAGAAAGGACCCCAGGACGCTTGCGGCGTCTTCGGAGTCTGGGCTCCCGGTGAAGAGGTCGCCAAGCTCACTTACTTCGGGCTCTACGCCCTCCAGCATCGAGGCCAGGAATCCGCGGGAATCGCGGTCAGCAACGGCTCCCAGATCCTCGTCTTCAAGGACATGGGTCTGGTCTCCCAGGTCTTCGACGAGACCTCGCTCGGTTCGCTCCAGGGTCATATCGCGGTCGGTCACGCCC
Source organism: Streptomyces sp. NBC_01622 (assembly GCF_045209635.1). Taxonomy (NCBI): domain Bacteria; kingdom Bacillati; phylum Actinomycetota; class Actinomycetes; order Kitasatosporales; family Streptomycetaceae; genus Streptomyces; species Streptomyces sp. NBC_01622. The sequence continues at coordinate 5,553,099 of NZ_CP109293.1, read as the reverse complement.
GCTACTCGACCACCGGTGCCTCCACCTGGGAGAACGCCCAGCCGACGTTCCGCGCCACCGCGCACGGCTCGATCGCGCTCGGTCACAACGGCAACCTGGTCAACACCGCCCAGCTCGCGGAGATGGTCGCCGACCTCCCGAAGAAGGAGGGCGGCCGCACCCCGCGCGTGGCCGCGACCAACGACACCGACCTCCTCACGGCCCTGCTCGCCGCCCAGGAGGACCCGGACGGCAAGCCGCTGACCATCGAGGAGGCCGCCCATACGGTCCTCCCGCAGGTCCAAGGCGCCTTCTCGCTCGTCTTCATGGACGAGCACACCCTCTACGCGGCCCGTGACCCCCAGGGCATCCGCCCGCTGGTCCTCGGCCGCCTGGAGCGCGGCTGGGTCGTCGCCTCCGAGTCCGCCGCCCTCGACATCTGCGGCGCCGCGTACGTCCGCGAGATCGAGCCGGGCGAGTTCGTCGCCATCGACGAGAACGGCCTGCGCACCTCCCGATTCGCGGAAGCGAAGCCCAAGGGCTGTGTCTTCGAGTACGTCTATCTGGCCCGCCCCGACACCGACATCGCCGGGCGGAACGTGTACCTCTCCCGCGTGGAGATGGGCCGGAAACTCGCCAAAGAAGCTCCCGTCGAGGCCGATCTGGTCATAGCGACTCCGGAGTCCGGCACCCCGGCCGCCATCGGCTACGCGGAGGCCTCCGGCATCCCGTTCGGCGCCGGTCTGGTGAAGAACGCCTACGTCGGCCGTACGTTCATCCAGCCTTCGCAGACCATCCGGCAGCTCGGCATCCGGCTGAAGCTGAACCCGCTGAAGGAAGTCATCAAGGGCAAGCGCCTGGTCGTCGTCGACGACTCGATCGTGCGCGGCAACACCCAGCGGGCGCTGGTGCGCATGCTCCGCGAGGCCGGGGCAGCCGAGGTCCACATCCGGATCTCCTCGCCGCCCGTGAAGTGGCCCTGCTTCTTCGGCATCGACTTCGCCACCCGCGCGGAACTCATCGCCAACGGCATGACCATCGACGAGATCGGCACCTCGCTCGGCGCCGACTCCCTGTCGTACATCTCCCTCGACGGCATGATCGAGGCGACCACCATCGCCAAGCCGAACCTCTGCCGCGCCTGCTTCGACGGCGAGTACCCGATGGACCTCCCGGACCCCGAGCTGCTCGGCAAGCAGCTCCTGGAGACCGAGCTGGCGGCCGGTCCGGCCGCCACGGCCGCGGCCGACGCGATCCGTCGCCCGTAAGCCCCGCCGCACCACTCAACGCGAAAGATCCCAGGCAATGTCTGAGACCAGTGCCAGCTACGCCAGCGCAGGCGTCGACATCGAAGCGGGCGACCGCGCCGTAGAACTCATGAAGGAGTGGGTGAAGAAGACCCAGCGCCCCGAGGTCCTCGGCGGCCTCGGCGGCTTCGCCGGGCTCTTCGACGCCTCCGCCCTCAAGCGGTTCGAGCGCCCCCTGCTCGCCTCCGCCACGGACGGCGTCGGCACGAAGGTCGACATCGCCCGTCGCCTCGGCGTCTACGACACGATCGGCCACGACCTGGTCGCCATGGTCATGGACGACATCGTGGTGTGCGGCGCGGAGCCGCTCTTCATGACCGACTACATCTGCGTCGGCAAGGTGCACCCCGAGCGTGTCGCGGCCATCGTCAAGGGCATCGCCGAGGGCTGTGTGCTGGCCGGCTGCGCCCTGGTCGGCGGCGAGACCGCCGAACATCCCGGTCTGCTGGGCCCGGACGACTTCGACGTCGCCGGCGCCGGTACGGGCGTCGTGGAGGCCGACCGGCTGCTCGGCGCGGATCGCATCCGCACGGGTGACGCGGTCATCGCCATGGCGGCTTCCGGACTTCACTCGAACGGGTACTCGCTCGTCCGGCATGTGCTGCTCGACCAGGCCGGCCTGGACCTGGAGGCGCGCGTCGACGAACTCGGCCGCACGCTCGGCGAGGAGCTCCTCGTGCCCACGAAGATCTACTCGCTGGACTGCCTCGCGCTGACCCGTACGACCGACGTGCACGCCTTCTCGCACGTCACCGGCGGCGGACTCGCCGCGAACCTCGCCCGGGTGATCCCGGACGGCCTGCACGCCATCGTGGACCGCTCCACCTGGACCCCGGCGCCGGTCTTCGACCTCGTCGGAAAGACGGGCCGGGTCGAACGCCTGGAGCTGGAGAAGACCCTGAACATGGGCGTCGGCATGATCGCGATCGTGCCCGAGGACTCGGCGGAGGTGGCCCTGGAGACCCTGGCCGACCGCGGGGTCGAGGCATGGGTCGCCGGCGAGATCACCGAGCGCGGCGACCACGCGACGGGCGCGGAGCTGGTCGGCACGTATTCGATTTAAAGCGCCTCAGCCTGATCCAAGCGGCTGCCTGAGGAACGGCAGCACAAAACCCGGTCCGGCGGTGTTGCCCCGGACCGGGTGAGGTGCAGTTGTTCCGGATATGCGGAAACTGCGAGGGACGCTGTTGCGTCAAGCTCCGCGACGTTGAGACTGGGGACCGGACTCGTCGTCCTCGTCCTCGTCGTCGTCGTTATAGAGATCCGCGTACTGAGCGTACGGGTCGTCTTCTTCCTCGTCGTCGTCCTCGAACGGCTCGCCATTCGGCGGCTGGCTCGAAGTCGAAGCGCCCAGCTCATTGGCCAGACGCGAGAGGTCAGTCCCGCCGCTGCTGTACTTCAGCTGGCGGGCGACCTTCGTCTGCTTGGCCTTTGCCCGGCCGCGCCCCATGGCTCGACCCCCTCGGATACGGGGCTCGGTGGCCCCAGAGTCTTGACACGCGTTCATGATCTGGAACGGACTCTCCGTGGAGAGACCGGTCCGTAGGGGTTCCACGGTACCTGAGCCCGCGCCCATACGGTACGTCGCCCGCAGCACGTGCCGGGCCACAGGACCCGCGAGGCGCCCTGTCCTCGCTGGTCAACCGCGATTTTAACCACTTCTTGGCAGGCGACCCGCCGACGAACGTGAGAGTTCTCTCCAAGTCCTCGTCGGCGGGTACCGCTCACCTGTTCCGCGCGGCGGCCTCGTGCATCCGCTGCTCGGCGATCCGGTCGGCCGCCGCGGCCGGCGGAATACCGTCGTCCTTCGCACGTGCGAATATGGCCAGCGTGGTGTCGAAGATCTTCGCGGCCTTCGCCTTGCACCGCTCGAAGTCGAACCCGTGCAGCTCGTCGGCGACCTGGATCACCCCGCCGGCGTTCACCACGTAGTCCGGCGCGTAGAGGATCCCGCGGTCGGCGAGGTCCTTCTCCACACCCGGGTGCGCGAGCTGGTTGTTGGCCGCGCCGCACACCACCTCGGCGGTCAGCACCGGCACGGTCTCGTCGTTCAGGGCACCGCCGAGCGCGCAGGGGGCGTAGACGTCGAGCCCCTCGACCCGGATCAGCGCCTCGGTGTCCGCGACGGCCCGCACACCGCTCGGGTGCTTGTCGAGGATCCGCCGCACGGACTCCTCGCGCACGTCGGTGATGACGACCTCGGCGCCATCGTCCCGCAGGTGCTCCACCAGGTGGTGCCCGACCTTGCCGACGCCCGCGATGCCGACCGTACGGCCGCGCAGCGACGGATCGCCCCACAGGTGCTGCGCGCTGGCCCGCATGCCCTGGAAGACGCCGAAGGCGGTCAGCACGGAGGAGTCGCCCGCGCCGCCGTTCTCCGGGGAGCGTCCGGTCGTCCAGCGGCACTCGCGGGCCACGACGTCCATGTCGGCGACATACGTGCCGACATCGCACGCGGTGACGTACCGCCCGCCCAGCGAGGCCACGAACCGGCCGTAGGCGAGCAGCAGTTCCTCGGTCTTGTCGCGCTCCGGGTCACCGATGATCACGGCCTTGCCGCCGCCGTGGTCCAGGCCGGCCATGGCGTTCTTGTACGACATCCCGCGGGCGAGGTTGAGCGCGTCGGCGACGGCGTCGGCCTCGCTCGCGTAGGGATAGAAGCGGGTACCGCCGAGGGCGGGGCCCAGCGCGGTGCTGTGGATGGCGATGACGGCCTTGAGGCCGCTGGCCTGGTCCTGACAGAGCACGACTTGCTCATGACCGCCCTGGTCCGAGTGGAACAGGGTGTGCAGGACGCCGTTGTCTACGTCGGTCACTGTGGTGACTCCTGGGTAAGTGGCGGCGGTTGGAGACAGGCCCCCGTAGGGGTGGCGGGTGCCGTGGCACGAGCGTAGGGCCTGCGTCCGGCCGCCATCGGTGCAGTGTTCAGGATCACCTACCGAAGGGGGGTGGCCGTGCGACGATTTGCATAGTTTTCCCGCCCGTTTGTGAGCGGGTTCCGGAGGTTTTCCTGACGGTCGGCGGGGGAGGGAGCAGGCGTGCCCAAGAAGGTGTCCTCGGTGATCGTCCCGTACGCGACCTATCTGCGGGTCTACGAGCCGCTGGCCGCTTTCCCGGAGCCGGAGCGCGGCCACTGGGCGCGCTACGCCCGCCGGCCCGACCGTCCGTCGTACCAGGACGAACTGCGCCGCGCGCTGGCCGACTTGCTGCCCACCCCGCCGGTCGCGGTGCCGGTGCACGAGAGCGCCGACGCCTTCGTGGCGGAGGTCGACGGCGTGGTCTGCGTCTGCCCCTGGCGCACCCGGCTGCGCGGCTGGCAGGCCCTGGGGGACCTCGCGGAGGAACTTCCGCCGTCGGTCCTGGACGCCGTACTGCCGCCGCTCGTACGGCACCAGGCCACCCAGGACTACGAGCGCTGGCTGGCCCGCAACCCGGACGCCCGGCCGTGGATCCGGACGGCGACCTGGCAGGTGCCGCTGAACTGGTTCGTGCTCGTCGGGGACGAGGAGCGCCGCTACGACAAGGCCTCCGGGGAAGATCCGCCGATGCTGCGCTACCGGACGCCGATGGTGCAGGCGCGGCGGCGCACGGCGCGGGCGCTGCGGACCCTGAAGGACGCGATCGACGACGGGCCGCTGATCGACGGTCTGGTGGACGTGGGGCGCTGGCTGGAGGAGTTCCATCCGCGTTCGCTGGTGGAACTGGACTACGGCGGACTCGTGCACGTCCTGCCGGCCGGCGAGCTGGAGGACGACCACTCGGCGGCGGACGTGGCCACGGGCATCGAGGCGCTGCGGACCGGGGACGGGGCGGCGGCGGGCGAGGCGTACGGGCGGCTCGTGGAGCGGTGGCGGTCGGTCCGGGACCGGCGGTCGGCCAACTGACGCTCGGGCCGACGAGGCTGACACCTTCGAACAAGTGCGCATAGGATTCTTACGGTTCGTCAACACGGGGCGTAGGTCCCTATCCGGACGATTGATGTCAAGCGTGACGGATCGCACGTGCAGATCCCTTGCGCCCCTTGCCCGCCCTCGTGCCAAAATAGGACAAGGAGTCCGGGGAGGACTCTGTCCGTCCCGTTGTGGGCGGAATCTCAGCATTGCGTGCTTTGGGGGGTCTGGATGACTCCTGATCGCCCTGTGACTGATCGTCACAGTGGTGTGACTGTCCGTTATGGCATGGTCCATCGGCTTCCGTCGCTGATGGACACCTGGGATGGCAATTCCGTCGGTTTGGCCGTAGCGGTTGGACAGATGGTGTAGTTGTAGTGCCGAGGACATGCCGTTCGTCCTATAACCGACTCGACTCGCGTCCGCCATTTCGGGCAACGCGGGTCAAGGTGCAGAATTTAGAGGAAAGAACCGAGAAGGTTCGGTTCTCCCGAGGAGGCCGCTCATGACCGCTCGCACCCCTGATGCCGAGCCGCTGCTGACCCCGGCTGAGGTCGCCACGATGTTCCGTGTGGACCCCAAGACGGTCACGCGGTGGGCGAAGGCCGGCAAGCTCACTTCGATTCGCACGCTCGGCGGACACCGCCGTTACCGCGAGGCGGAGGTCCGTGCACTGCTCGCGGGCATTCCGCAGCAGCGCAGCGAAGCCTGACCAACTGAATAAGGGCGAAACGGCTGGTCCCCCAACCGGTCACAGCGCCCGACAGCACAGCTCCAAGCGACGCGGGTTCTGCCCCAACAGGGCCCACGCCCAACGCTCTTAGACATGTGAACACAGGGTGCGTCGTAGATCGCGCTGGACTCCGCCGGGTCCAGCGCGATCTTTTTTGTGCCTGGTCGTGGCTCCGTGCGCGCCTCGCGAGGGGTCCTGTGAGGGACCTTGTCGGAGTCTGGGGAGGGCTGTCGGATCTCCTGTGGACCATCGCTCACAGGGGTGCAATTGCACATATTAAATTGACCAGTTGTAGGTGAGTCTCAAGTTCCACCGTTTCAAAAACTTATGCGGTGACACCCGTCACATGCCAGAGGACTTGTTGCCCATGGTCTATGTGCGCTAGAGGAGTTGGTCCGGTGGATCGTCCCGAGGCTCCGGTGGCGGAGGGGAGTCCAGGGCCAGCCGCAGCAGGCGGTGGCAGATCGGACAGTGCCGGGTCACATGGCGGTAGGAGCTGGCGGCCGACAGATGTGCACGGAGCAGCGCCCGCGTCTCACGCCTGACCGAAGCCGCCATACGCCACCTCCAGTGGCCCTGCGGGAACGGGGCCTGGTTTCTGGGTACCGGGCGCCGGCGGCGGCGTCAAGGGGACCGTCTGCGCCTGGCGCCGTCCCTGGGGGCTCCGCCCCCAGACCCCCATCGGCCCTGAAGGGGCCTCGTCCTCAAACGCCGGACGGGCTGAGTAGTGCTGGCCGGTGTCGACAGGCCGCCGTGGCTGTACGAAAAAGCCCACCTCCCGAAGGAAGTGGGTCTCGTTCACTGCGGTCCTGACGGGATTTGCTGTGCCCGATTGCGGCTGCGCCGCGGGCGCGGCCTCCGTCTTGACGGGGTGGCGGGCGTGGTCGTTGTCGGTGTGTGCACGAAAAAGCCCACCTCCCGAAGGAAGTGGGTCTCGTTCACTGCGGTCCTGACGGGATTTGAACCCGCGGCCTCCACCTTGACAGGGTGGCGAGCACTCCAAGCTGCTCCACAGGACCTGGTTTCGCGGCACTTGATGGTGCGTTGTGCTGCGAGACGAGACTGTACAGGAGGGGGGCCCGCCTGGTCGAACTCACCCTGTGTGCAGGCGCTGTTACGGCGCGGCGGCGTCGATCGCCTTCACGATCCGCTTGTCGGAGACCGGATACGCCGTGCCCAGCGCGTGCGCGAAATAGCTCACCCGGAGCTCCTCGATCATCCAGCGGATGTCACGGACGGAGGAGGGGACCGGGCGGCCCTGCGGGAGTTGTTCCAGGAGCCACGCGTACTCGTCCTGCATCTCGTGGACCTTCTCCATGCGGGTCGTGTCCCGCTGGACCCCGGTCGGCATCTGCTGGAGCCGACGGTCCGCGGCCACCAGGTACCGCATCAGGTCGGGCAGGCGACGTATCCCCGCCGCCGTGACGAACCCGGGCTTCACGAGGGCGTCCAGCTGCGCTCGTACGTCCGCGAGGTTCGGGAGGAGGGCCGGGCTGCTCGCCGCCTTCAGACGGCGCTCACAGGCCTGCCAGGCGGCCAGCACCTGCTGCACCTGCCCCACCGCCCGCACCGTCGTGTCGACGATCTCCGCGCGCACCCGCTCGTACAGCTTCCGGTACGACTCCTCGTCCCACGCCGGCCCACCGAAGTCACCGATGAGTTTGTCGGCCGCCGCCAGCGCGCAGTCGTCGAACAGCGCCTGGATCGAACCGTGCGGATTCGCGGACAGCGCGAGCTTCTGCGCGTTGGTGAGCTTTTCGGAAGCGAACTTCGCCGGATTGACCGGGATGTTGCGCACGATCAGCCGCCGCGTGCCCTTCCACATCGCCTCCGCCTGCTCGGCCTCCGTGTCGAAGAGCCGCACGGACACCGTGTCGCCGTCGTCGACCAGCGCCGGATACGCCTTCACCGGCTGACCCGCCCGACGCGTCTCGAAGACCCGCGTGAGCGTGCCGATCGACCAGTCGGTCAGCCCCTTCCGCTCCAGGGACTCCCCGCCCTCACGCTCCGCCGTCGCCGCGGCGGCCTGCGAGATCGCCTGCCGCGCCTTCGGCTTCAGCCGGAGCTTCAACGCCTCCAGATCCTTGTCCTCCGCCAGCTTCCGGCGCCGCTCGTCCACGATCCGGAAGGTGATGAGGAGATGGTCCGGAACCTTCGACCAGTCGAAGTCGTCGGCCGTGAAGGGGACTCCGACCATGCGCTTCAACTCGCGGGCCATGGTGGCGGTGAGGGGTTCCTGGAGGGGGACGGCTGTGGCCAGGAAGCGCTGCGCGAAGTTCGGTGCCGGTACGTAGTTGCGGCGGATCGGCTTCGGGAGGGAACGGATCAGCTCCGTCACGACCTCCTCCCGCAGGCCCGGGATCTGCCAGTCGAAGCCCTCGTCCGTGACCTGGTTGAGAACGTGCAGCGGGATGTGGACCGTGACACCGTCCGCGTCCGCACCCGGCTCGAACTGGTACGTCACCCGGAACTTGAGCGGCCCCTGCCGCCACGAGTCCGGATAGTCGTCCTTGCTGATGTCGCCCGCACGCTCGTTGATGAGCATCGAGCGCTCGAAGTCGAGGAGTTCGGGTTCCTCATGGCGCTTGTGCTTCCACCAGGAGTCGAAGTGGGCGCCGGACACGACGTGTTCGGGCACCCGCTGGTCGTAGAAGTCGTAGAGCGTCTCGTCGTCGACCAGGATGTCCCGGCGCCGGGCACGATGCTCCAACTCCTCTACCTCGGTGAGGAGTTTGCGGTTGTCCGCGAAGAACTTGTGGTGTGTGCGCCAGTCGCCCTCGACCAGCGCGTTGCGGATGAACAGCTCGCGGGACGCCTCCGGGTCGATCCGGCCGTAGTTCACCTTGCGCTGCGCGATGATCGGGACGCCGTAGAGCGTCACCTTCTCGAAGGCCATCACCGCCGCCTGGTCCTTCTCCCAATGCGGTTCGCTGTACGTCCGCTTGAGGAGATGGCCGGCCAGCGGCTCGACCCACTCCGGTTCGATCTTCGCGTTGACGCGCGCCCAGAGCCGCGAAGTCTCCACCAGCTCGGCCGACATGACGAAACGCGGCGTCTTCTTGAAGAGCGCCGAGCCGGGGAAGATCGCGAACTTGGCGCTGCGCGCGCCCAGATACTCGTTCTTCGCGCCGTCCTTCACGTCCTTCATGCCGATGTGCGAGAGCAGTCCCGCGAGGAGGGAGACGTGGACGCTCTGCTCGGCCGCGCCCGGGGGCGGAGCCCCCTGATCGGATGCAGTCTCGTTGAGCTGGAGGCCCATCTGCTTGGCGACCGTGCGGAGTTGGCTGTAGATGTCCTGCCACTCGCGGATGCGGAGGAAGTTCAGGTACTCCTGCTTGCACATGCGACGGAACGCGGACGAGCCGCGCTCCTTCTGCTGCTCGCGGATGTACCGCCACATGTTCAGGAACGCGAGGAAGTCGCTTGTCTCGTCCCGGAAGCGCGCGTGCTGCTGATCGGCCTGGGTCTGCTTCTCGGCGGGGCGCTCGCGCGGGTCCTGGATGGAGAGCGCGGCGGCGATCACCATGACCTCGCGGACACAGCCGTTCTTGTCGGCCTCCAGCACCATGCGGGCCAGACGTGGGTCCACGGGGAGCTGGGCGAGTTTGCGGCCGGTCTGCGTGAGGCGCTTGCGTGGGTCCTTCTCGTCCGGGTCCAACGCGCCCAGTTCCTGGAGGAGTTGGACGCCGTCGCGGATGTTGCGGTGGTCCGGTGGGTCGATGAACGGGAACTTCTCGATCTCACCGAGCCCGGCCGCCGTCATCTGCAGGATGACGGAGGCGAGGTTCGTACGGAGGATCTCGGCGTCCGTGAACTCCGGGCGGGCGAGGAAGTCGTCCTCGGAGTAGAGCCGGATACAGATACCGTCCGACGTGCGGCCGCAACGACCCTTGCGCTGGTTGGCACTTGCCTGGCTGACCGCCTCGATGGGCAGCCGCTGCACCTTCGTACGGTGGCTGTAGCGGCTTATCCGGGCGAAGCCCGGGTCGATGACGTACTTGATGCCCGGGACGGTGAGGGAGGTCTCGGCGACGTTGGTCGCCAGAACGATCCTTCGGCCCGTGTGCTGCTGGAACACGCGATGCTGCTCGGCGTGCGAGAGCCGGGCGTAGAGGGGCAGGACCTCCGTGCCCTGCCCATTAGCGCCTCCGGCGCGGGGGTAGTTCTTCTTCACCAGCGCGTCGGCGGTGTCGCGGATCTCCCGCTCCCCGGAGAGGAAGACGAGGATGTCACCCTTGCCCTCGCCCTGGAGTTCCTCCACGGCGTCGCAGATCGCGGTGATCTGGTCGCGGTCGGAGTCCTCGGAGTCGTCTTCGAGGAGCGGGCGGTAGCGGACCTCCACCGGATAGGTCCGGCCGCTCACCTCGATGATCGGGGCGTCGCCGAAGTGCCGCGAGAAACGCTCCGGGTCGATCGTCGCCGACGTGATGACGACCTTCAAGTCCGGGCGCTTGGGCAGCAGTTGGGCCAGATAGCCGAGCAGGAAGTCGATGTTGAGGGACCGCTCGTGGGCCTCGTCGATGATGATCGTGTCGTAGGCGCGCAGTTCGCGGTCGGTCTGGATCTCGGCGAGCAGGATGCCGTCCGTCATCAGTTTGATGAAGGTCGACTCCTGGTTCACCTGGTCGGTGAAACGGACCTTCCAGCCGACGGCCTCGCCGAGCGGGGTGTCCATCTCCTCCGCGACACGCTCCGCCACGGTCCGGGCGGCGATACGGCGCGGCTGGGTGTGCCCGATCATGCCGCGAACGCCCCGACCGAGTTCGAGACAGATCTTCGGGATCTGGGTCGTCTTCCCGGAACCGGTCTCACCGGCCACGATCACCACCTGGTGATCACGGATCGCGGCGGCGATGTCGGCCTTCTTCTGGCTGACCGGCAACTGCTCGGGATACGAGATCGCGGGGATACGACGGCGCCGCTCGGCCATCCGCTCCTCGCCACGGGCCACCTCGGCCTCGATCTCGGCGAGAACGGCGGCACGGGCCTCCGGCTTACGGATCCTGCGTGCGCCTTCGAGCCTGCGCCCGAGCCGGTGCGCGTCGCGCAGGGTCAGCTCGGTCAGGCGGGGGGCGAGATCGCCGAGGGCGGGGGCGGCCGGAGCGCCGGGGGCGGAGGCGGGGTGCGTAGACATACGCCGTCCAGGGTCTCACCTTGGCGAAATTCCTGGCGAATGAATTGGCGGGGGCGGCTTGGCGGGGGGTCGTGCAGGTGAGTCAGGGCCTCGCCCTCAACCGCCGGACAGGCTGATCAATGCTGACCTGTGCCCGATCCCGTCCCGACGTTCTTGTTGGACATCGACTGCGCCGTATTTGACACAGCCTTGATCCCCAGATAGGCCGTGGTCAGACTCGCCATCGCGGTGAACGCCGAACTCAGCACCCCCACGATCACCGCCCGGTCACCGTCCAGCTGCCACACCCCGAAGATCGCCACCGCGGTGATCGCCACATTGCTGCCCACCACCGCGAGCAGTCCGTACCGAGCCCGCACCTTCTCCAGATCCGTGTTCCGGACACCCCGCGCCTCGTCCTGGCTCATGGCCGATCTCCCCCGCAACTACGCCACCCGGCACCGACAGAGCCGGATCGTATCCCCGGCCCACGACGGGAGGACGACGGCCCCTTGCCCGCGACCGGGACCGCTGGTGAGCGGCCTGCGTACGCCGAGGTGGCGGTCCTGGCAGATCACTTGCCGGGGCGGGTGGGTGACATCGATGGCGCCGGCGTCCGGCCCCGGCGAGTCCACGGCGACATGCACGTCGTACTCACCGCGGTCGCCCAAGCGGTGCACGAAGCGGGTCATCTGCTCGACATCGGCGACGGCGATGCGGCCGTCGGGCAGCAGGAGGGAGCCGTCGAAGACCGTGGTGAAATCCGGGTCGGGCCCTTCGGCCTCCGGCTCCTGGCGCTGTGTGAAGAAACGCACGCAGCGCGAAAGACATGCACAAAGGCCCCGATCCGAAGATCGGGGCCTTCACTGTGGCTGGGGCCGGGGTCGAACCGGCGACCTATCGCTTTTCAGGCGATCGCTCGTACCAACTGAGCTACCCAGCCACGAGGCTTCCGGGGAAACCTCAGCGGTCCTGACGGGATTTGAACCCGCGGCCTCCACCTTGACAGGGTGGCGAGCACTCCAAGCTGCTCCACAGGACCTTGCTGTTGCGCGCGAACTGGCGGAGCCAGTGTCGCACACGGTGTCTCGTGCCCCCAATCGGGGCACAGGCAGATGGTTGCAGGTCTGACCGGCAGTGTCCAATCCGTATCGGGCGCCTCGTGGTGGAGGGGCGTTTCCGGCCTGCAGCCTGGGACGGGACCCGGTGAAGCGGGACACGGATCCGGCAGCCGTCACGGGGCGGACGGGTGCTTCCTATGAGCGGAAGGTCACGCTTCGAGCGGTCACGTGGATCATGGGGGCCGTGGTCGGGCTCACATTCTTGTTCGGCTCCGGGAACGTGTGGACTCTGGCGCTGCGCCTGGGCGTGCCGCCATGGGTGGCGCCCTTGGTGGCGCCGGCGGTGGACCTGTCTGTGATGGGGCTGCTGCTGGGGACGTCGGATGGCTCCTGGAGATGATCTCCTGGAGCGTGCTCGTCAGGAGGATGCGCGGCACTGGGACACGTTTCAGCGACCGATCTCTGCTGAGACCTTGCGTAGACGGCTTCGGATCGGAGCAGCGAGGTCCCGGATGCTGGTGACCATGGTGCGGTCAAGCAGCGGTGATCGGTCTGGTGGGGACAGGGCTGACCGGGTCCGGGTGCCGACTCGGTAGCCCGCCGTGCTGCCTGCGGATTCACCTGTGGCACTTTTTCCCTGCGGGGCAGCCTGTGTGGGCATCGTTGAAGGCGGCATACCGACGACTCCGCACCTGGCGGAGGCCGGGCCCAGAGATCCGTCGAGACACGGCCAACTCTCGCAGGAGCCCCGTGACTCGCGGACGTTCCAGGCGGAACCCGCAGTCAGCCGTCTCAGCGAGTGAGGTCGAGCGCCGCGCGGACGATGCTGTCGGCGTCGACGCCATGGTGGCGGTAGACGTCCTCAAGGGATCCGGACTGCCCGAACCGGGTCACGCCGAGCGCTGTGGTCGGCACCCGGTTGACGGTGGCCAGGAACGTGAGGGTGTGCGGGTGCCCGTCCAGGACGGTGACCAGCGGTGTGGCACGATCCGCCGGGAAGACCTGGTCGAGGATCCATGACTCTGCCGCCTCATGCCCCTGCCGCGCCCGGACCGCCCGGTACAGCAGATCGGGACTGGTCACACAGATCACGTCCGCGGCGATGCCGGCCTGCTCCAACCGCTCGGCGGCGGCGAGGGCTTCCGGCACGAGGGCGCCCATGGCCGCGATGCTCAGGGCAGGCACCTCGGTCCGGCGCAGCAGGTAGGCGCCGGCCACCACCTGGCGGCGCCGTCGCTCGCGGGCCGCGGGATCCGCGGGCATGGCGGCGAGTGACTGGTCGACCGGCCGGGTGGAGGTCCGTAGATAGGCCGAGCAGCCGTCGGGCTTGCCGAGTTCCGCCAGGGCGGCCAGCAGGGTCCACTCCGTGTCGAGGACGAAGGCCGGCTCGTAGCTGACACAGCCGGGTTGTTCGAGGCCGATGGACGGCGTCTTGATCGATTGGTGCGCCCCTCCTTCGGGGGCGAGCGAGACCCCGGACGGGGTGCCGATCAGGATCGACTGCCCGCCCGCGTAGATGCCGTACGACCAGGGTTCCAGGGCGCGTTCCACGAACGGGTCGTAGAGCACCCCGATCGGCAGGAGGGGCTGACCCCACCGGCTCCAGGTGGCGCCCAGTTCCCCGAGCAGACCGACCAGGTTGACCTCGGCGATGCCCAGCTCGATGTGTTGCCCTGTGGGCCTTTCACGCCAGTGGAGGATGGTCTCGCGGTCGTCGGCGAACCAGTTGGGGCGTTCGGTCGCCGACCACACGCCGACCTTGTTCACCCAGCCGCCCAGGTTCGTGGACGACGAGACGTCCGGGCTGACCGTCACGACTCGCCCGGCCGCTTCGGGTGCTTCCCGGGCCAGGTCGAGCAGGGCCCGCCCGATCGCGGCCTGTGTCGTCGCCACCCCGGACGGGGTCCGGCCCATGTCCACCGGCAGGTCCGGCGGGGCAAGCCGAGGGCTTTTCTGCCGGTGCAGGCGCTGCGCGGTGCGCAGGCACAGCGCTTGTGCGGGGCTGCCGTCGGGGAAGGGCCGCCAGGGATCGGCCGGATCGGCACCGACACGTGCGGCCATGTCGCGCATCTGCTCGTCGGTGAGCAGGGCTGAGTGGTTCTGCGGATGCCCCTTGGTCGCCAGGCCATGTCCCTTGATCGTGTAGGCGAAGATCACCGTCGGGCGGGAGTCGTCGATCGTGGAGAACGCCTCGTCCAACGCGTCCAGGTCGTGACCTGCCAGATCGGCGATCGCGGCGAGCAGCCCCTCGTCGTCCAACTGGGCTGCCAGGTCAGCGATCCGCCCGGCGCCCGGCCCGGTGCCGGGCAGCCGCTGCCGCAGCTCGGATGCTCCGCAGCGCAGAAGTCGCTGGTACTCGGGGTTCGGCATCGTGTCGATGCGGTGCCGCAGCTCGTCGCCCCCCGGACGGCTGAAGAGTTCCTGGAGCAGCCGACCGTACTTGAGGGTGATCACCTGCCAGCCGGCCGCGGTGAACATGCCCCGCAGCTTGTCGGCCGCGATGTCCGGCACGACCCGGTCCAGCGACTGGCGGTTCAGGTCGACGACCCATACGAGTTCGCCGAGCCCGGCGACCGCCGGATCGAGCACGGCCTCCCACACCGCGCCCTCGTCCAGTTCCGCGTCACCGAGCAGCGAGTACTGACGCCCGGTACCTGCCCCTCCGGTCAGGCCGTCCACGTACCGGCGGGACAGCGCGCCCCAGATCGGGGCCGTGGCCCCGATGCCGACCGAACCGGTCGAGTAGTCGACGGGATCCGGGTCCTTCGTTCTGCTCGGGTAGCTCTGCAGTCCCCCGAAGTCGCGCAGCCTGGTCAGGTAGGCGGAGTCGAGCTCACCCAACAGGTGGTTGATCGCGTGCAACACCGGCGAGGCATGCGGCTTGACCGACACCCGGTCCTCCGGACGCAGATGCCGGAACCACAGCGTCGTCATGATCGACACCATCGATGCCGATGACGCCTGGTGCCCGCCCACCTTCACGCCGGACTCGTTCGGGCGGACCCGGTTCGCATGGTGGATCATGGCCGTCGACAGCCAGAGCACCCTGTTCCGCACCTCGTACAGCAGGTGGTTCTCGTCCATGACTCCGGGCGGACTGATCGTCGGACTGCTCACTTGGTGCACCATCCTCTGTAGCTGGTCATGAATCTGCTGTCGCCCTCGAACTCCCGGTCGGCGCCGGGCGGTTGATGCCCTCCTCCGACGCCGCGGTCATCGGCGCCCGCGGCGTCGGAGCCCGTTTCACGATGCGGCGTCGAGCGCCTTCGACAGGTCGGAGAGCAGGTCGTCGGGGCTCTCGATACCGGCGGAGAGGCGCAGGACGTCGGGGTCGTCGACCGAGTCCACGAGGCTCACGACATCACCGAGACTGGTGGCCCTGACGAACTGCGTGAACGTGTCGTACACCGCGGCCTTCCGCTCCGGCTCGTGCAGCGCGAAGGAGAGCATCCCGCCGAAGTGGCGCCCGCCCGTGAGCCGGCAGGCCAGCCCGTGCGCCGGTGCGCTCGGGAGGCCCGGGTAATGGACCACGCTCGTCGCTTCATGGGCTTCGGCGAGTTCGGCGAGTTGCAGTGCGGTGTCACTCGCCCGGGCCACTCGCAGTTCGAGGGTGCTGATCCCCTCGATGACAGCAGCGGCGTTGTGCGGGGTGATGATCGTTCCGAGTCTGCGGCGCAGGGTGGCAATCGCATCCATGGCCGGCCCACTGCCCGCCAGCGCACCGGCCAGTACCCGGCCGTGCCCGGCCAGGTACTTGGTCGCGCTGTGGATGACGAGGTCGGCGCCGAGCTCCAACGGCCGGAGCAGCACCGGGGTGGCGAAGGTGTTGTCCACCACCACCAGGGCATCGTGATCGTGCGTGATCGCGACGATCGACTCGATGTCGAGGACGTCGAGCCGCGGGTTGGTGAACTCCTCGAAGAACACCGCGCGGGTGGCGGGCCGGAATGCCGCCTCAAGCGCCGTCAGATCTGTCAGGTCGACGAACGTCACCTCGCATCCGAAGTCCGGCAGGTCGTGTGTCAGCCACTCCCGGCTGTTGACGAACAGCTGGTCGGACGCGATGAAGTGGCCTCCCCTGCGACCCAGCGCCAGCAGCGCCGTGGTGATCGCCGCCATCCCCGAGGAGAAGGCCAGGGCGCGTGGCGCCGAGTCGATCGACGCCAGCGTCTCTTCGAGAGCGGCGACGGTCGGGTTCTGCACCCGGGAGTAGTAGCCGTACACCATGGGGTCCCGCACGGTCCGCTCGTGGGTGGCCATGTCCGCCATGGCGAAGGACGCGGTGTCGAAGACCGGGGTCGCGACCGCTGCCAGCGGGTTCGCTCCCCGGCCGTGCACCAACCTTGTCGCGAGCCCACGTTCGTCGTGGTCCATTCAGGCCCTTTCCGCTGCTATGGGCTGCCCACCAGGGGGCGCGAGCAATGCGGGTACGTCCACGACGCCGCCGGCGGCCTCGAACTCGGCGCGGCTGCGCTCCCGGAGCCCGGGATCGGTGAGGTAGTCGAGCGCGGTCAGGGCCAGGGCCACTGCCCCGTCGACGACCGCCCGGTCGCCCTGCTCCGAGCCGGCGTACTCGGCGAAGCCGGCGGTGTGCATGGCGACCTCCGGCGGGGCGATACCAAGGGTGGGGTGGATCGCCGGGACACGCAGGCTGATGTTGCCGAGGTCGGTCGAGCCCTGAGCTCCCCCCGTCGGCCCGAGGGTGCGCCCACGGCCGGCAAGATGCGCTCCGAAGCGGGCTGCGAGCGCGTCGTTGCCACGCACCGGCAGACACGGCTGGATCCGGTCCCACACCGTTTCGAGTTCGGTCTCCGTGATCAGCGCGGCACCCTCGAAAATGCGCTGCACCCGCTCGCCCAGCGCAAGCAGTGAGCCGAGCTGAGGCGACCGGATCAGCAGTCGCAGCGAGGCTCTCGCGGGCACGACGTTCGCGACCCCGCCGCCGTCGGTGATGACTCCGTGGACGCGGTCGGTCTGCGGGATGTGCTGACGCAGGGCCGCGATCCCCTGGTACGCGGCGACGACGGCGTCGAGCGCGTTGCGCCCTGCCTCGGGCCGGGCCGAGGCATGAGCCGGAATCCCGTGGTAGGTCACCTCCACCGAACGCAGCCCGAGGGCGGCGAAGTCGATGCTGTCGTGCTGGGCGGGGTGGAGCATGATCGCGGCGTCGATCCCGTCGAAGGCACCGGCACGGGCCATGATCTCCTTGCCGGAACCGTTCTCCTCGGCGGGAGTGCCGAGGAGAACGACCGAGCCATCCGTGTCACCGATCGCGTCGGCCAACCCGAGAAACGCCCCGGCCGCCGCCGCACCGATGACGTTGTGCCCACAGCCGTGGCCGACGCCGGGAAGCGCGTCGTACTCGGCCAGGAGCGCGATGCGCGGCCCTTGTGGATTCCCGGCCGACGCCTGGAGCGACGTCTCCATGCCGTGGACGCCGACGCTCGCTTCGATACCGTGCGCCCTCACCAACTCGGCCAGGGCGGCGACCGATCGGTGCTCCGCGAACCCGATTTCGGACAGGCTGTGGATCTTCCTGCTCAGCGCCACCAGCTGGGGAGCGAGCGTCTCGATGCGGTCGGTGACCTGCCGCGCCGGCTTGTCCCGCGCCATCACAACACCTTTCCCAGGAAGGAGCGGGTGCGTTCGTGGGTCGGCGCGCCGATGACCTGGTCGGGCGGCCCCTGTTCGATGATGCGTCCCTCGCTCAAGAAGACCGCGGTGTCGGCCACTTGACGGGCGAACCCCATCTCGTGCGTCACCACGATCATCGTCATCCCCGAAGCGGCCAGATCTCGCATCACGTCGAGCACCTCACCGACGAGTTCGGGATCGAGCGCGGACGTGGGCTCGTCGAAGAGCATCAGCTCCGGCTCCATCGCCAGCGCCCGGGCGATGGCGACGCGCTGCTGCTGACCGCCGGAGAGGTGGCTCGGGTAGGCGTCCTGCTTGTTTCCCAGACCGACCCGCTGGAGCAGCCCGCCGCCGCGCTCGACCGCGACATCCCGGCTCTCCTTCTTCACCCGCATCGGAGCCAGGGTCACGTTCTCCAGGACCGTCATGTGCGGGAACAGGTTGAACTGCTGGAACACCATGCCGATCCGGGACTTGCGTTCCGCGACGGCCGACGGGCGAGCCTCCTGCAGACGTCCCCGCACGAGATCGGAACCGACCAGCCGGCCGCCGACGAGGATGTACCCGCGGTCCACGGTCTCCAGGTGATTGATACAGCGCAGGAACGTGGACTTGCCCGAGCCGGAGGCCCCCAGCAGGCAGACCACCTCACCGCGTTCGACCGTCAGGTCGATCCCCTTCAGCACCTCCAGTGCTCCGAAGCTCTTGTGCACGCCGTGCGCCTGGACGACCGGCCGGGTCTCGGTGCCTGAGCTCGTCACGCTTCCCCCACTCGGGTCAGGCTGCGTCCGAACCGCTTCTCCAGGCGCGCCTGGAGAAGGGTGAGCAGCGTGGTCAGGACCAGGTACCAGATACTCGCGACGATCAGCATGGGGATCTGCAGGTAGTTGCGCGAGTAGATCTGTGTGACCGACTCGAGCAGGTCTCCGACGCCGATGACCAGCACGACCGAGGTCATCTTCAGCATCGAGATGAACTGGTTCCCGATCGGCGGGATGATCGCCCGCATCGCCTGCGGCAGTACGACGAACCGCAGCGTCGCGAGGCGTCCCAGGCCCAGTGCGTCCGCGGCCTCCGACTGACCGTGCTCCACGCTGAGCAGTCCGCCTCGGACGATCTCCGCGACGTACGCGGCCTCGTTGAGCCCGAGCGCGAGGATCGCTGCCGCGAAGATCGGGATCACCGTGTTCGTGTCCCAGCTGACGAGGAACGCACCGCCCGGGATGCCGATTCCGATCCGGGGGAACAACGAAGCCGCGAACCCCCAGAACAGCACCTGGACGAGCACCGGTGTGCCGCGGAAGAACCAGATGTACAGGGCGGCGGCGTTGCGGGGCAGGGCGCTCTCCGAACGCCGCATCACGGCGAGCACGACCCCGCCGACGATGCCGACGAGCATCGCGGCGACGGTCAACTCCAGTGTCACGGCGATGCCTTCGAGTACACCGACGTCGAAGAGATAGCGCCCGACCGTCGGCCAGTCGAAGCCGGGGTTGGTGAACAGGATCGCGATGGTGAACCCGGCGAGCACCAGGATCGTTCCACCGGCGACCACCTGCCCGACGGAGCGGCGTCGGACCAGTTCGTGCTCGGCTGCCGCGACAAGAGCTGCAACGTCCATGCCGTCGTCACCCGAACGTGTATCGGTGCGGGTACGCCCCTTCTCGCCGGCGCTCGCCGAGGCGTTCCCGCTCACGACGCCACCACATTGACCTGCGACTTCGCCACCGCCGCATTCGCTATGTCCCAGCGCTTGAGGATCTTCGTGTACGTCCCGTCGGCGATCAGCCCGTTGTAGAACGCTTGCAGCGCCGCTGCGAGCTTCTCCTCGTCCTTGGGCACGGCCACCCCGGCCGCCGCAGGACTGAGCAGGATGGTGTCCACGGACTGGAACAGATTCGGCTGGAGCTTCGCCTGGTAGGCGACTGCCGTGTTGTCGGCGAGCATCGCGTCGGCACGCCCGGTGGCGACCGCTTGGTTGACGTTGCTCTGCTGCGGCACGATCATCGGCTTGATCTTGGACTTGCCCGCCTTCGCGCACTGCTCCTGGAGGCTGTCCATGTTCCCCTGAGCCTGTGCCGTGCCGGTCTGCGCGGCCACCGTACGCCCGCACAGGTCGAGCGGCTTCTTGATCCCTTTGGGGTTGCCGGCCTTCACCATCGCGGACGTACCGCCATTGAGGTAGCTGACCAGGTTCAGGACTTCGGTGCGCTCCTGGGTAACGGTCCACGCGGACCAACTGGCGTCGAAACGGCGTGCCTTGAGACCCGCGAGCATGCCGTCGAAGGGCACCTCCACCCACTTGACCCGCAGTCCGGTCCGAGCCGTGAGGGCCGCGGCGAAGTCGGCGCCGACGCCGATGATCTCCCCCGAGGAGCTTTTGAAGGCGCTCGGCGGATAGTTGGGGTCGGCCGCGAGCCGCAGCACCCCGCTCTTGCGTACGTTCTCCGGGAACTTCGCCAGCATTGCGGAGTCGACCGCGCTCTTCACCTTGAGCGGCGTGGAGGGCAGACCAGCCTTCTTCGGCCGCGCGCCGGCACCGGTGCTGTCGTTGTTACTGCATGCACTCATCCCGAGCACCGCCAGCGCGACACCTGTCGCGGCGATCCCGTGCAGAACTCTCATCTGCCACTCCTGTGTCGATCCCTGACAGGCGAAAGCACCCACCAAGGAGCTGCGGAAGGATCATACTTATGATGTATGTGGAGCATAGGTATGATGCATTTCCCTGACAAGGCCTCGTCGTCACGAACACTCGGAGCAGTGCCGCCGCCACAGCAAGTGGCGTTCCGGAGGGCAGTGTCGGGCACGAGGGACACAACGAGGAGATCAAGTGGGCAGGCTCAGCGACCAGGTCGTGGCACGGCTGCGGCGGGCGATCGTGCACGAGGAATACGCGCCGGGCAGCCGGATGCCCACTGCGGAAGCCCTGTCGGATTCGCTCGGGGTTTCCCTCAGCGTCGTGCGCGACGCCTTGCGAACCCTGTCCTCCATGGGGCTCGTCGAGGTCCGGCAGGGACACGGGATCTTCGTCTCGGTCCCCCGGGACGACATCGTCACCACCGCCCTGACCCTCCGAATGCAGCGATCAGGCGTCACCATCGGGGAGGTGCTCGCCGCCCGCATCACCCTTGAGTCCACCCTCGCTGCCGAGGCCGCGCGCGTCTGTGACGATGAGGCCTTGCGCATGATGCGCGGACACTTGCGGCGCTTTGAGGACGGGGTCCGAGCCAAGGACTGGCCGACAGCGCACGACCAGCACCTGCAGTTCCACCTGTCGATCATCAAAGCGCTGCGACTGCCCGCGCTGGAGCTGCTGATCGAACCGCTGCAGGAGCTCATCATCGTCAGCTCCATCCCCCCGGACCCGGAGAGCGGAGAGCAGTGGGGTATCGGATCGCACGACCAGATCGTCGAGGCACTGGAGGCCAGGGACCCCGAGGCCGCGCGAACCGCGGTGCGTGAACACTTCCGGTACGCGCACTCGCTCCCGTACCTCGACTACGGAAAGACGCTCTTCCGCGACGCCAGGTCCGCGCTGGAGGAGCGCGCCGAGTCGGGCCACGAACTGTCCTCCTGACAAGCCGCGTACGAACGGTGGCGATGAGGCGTCCGACAGGATGCCTCATCGCCAAACGGCCGTTGCCGTACTGGAACTTGAGGGGCCCACGGCTTGTCCAACCGCCGCCCGGTTTCCCGAAGGAGGCCGCAGAAGGGCCCGCGGCAATCCGCTGGCGTTGCTGGAGCGGCCGCTACTGCACCGTGCGCGGGCTGAGGGACAGCCGGACAAGCCGGCGCGCCCCGATCTCGAGCGCGTACCAGTTCATCACCGCGTAAGGCAGTTGCGCTATCGTCGCTCGCGATCAAACACCCCCCACCCGACACAACGGGGAATCTCCATGTCAGACCACGGCCGCGCAGGGTTGGATGCCCTGCAAGTCGATCCGTCTGTTCCAGAACTGTCGCAGGAGGGCAACCTCGGGCGAGTGGGACCGTACACGCTCGTGAAATGGCTCGGCAGTGGCGGGATGGGCCGGGTCTTCCTGGGGCGGGAGGTGAGCGGGGCGGGGAGGCTGGTCGCGGTCAAGGTGATCCGGCCGGAGTACGCCGAGGACGCGCAGTTCCGGAAGCGGTTCGAGCGGGAGGTCGCCGCTCTGGAACGGGTCCAGGGACCGTACCTGGCGCGGCTGATGGGCAGCGGCCTCGACGAGCACCAGGTGTGGATGGCCACTGAATACATCCCCGCGCCCAGCCTCGCCGAGGCGGTCGACGAGCATGGACCGCTGGACGCGGCGGCGGCCTGGCGACTGACGGCCGACCTGGTCCAGGCGATCCAGGCGATGGCCCGGGCCGGGATCGTGCACCGGGACCTCAAACCGTCCAACGTGCTCCTGGCCACCGACGGCGCCCGCGTGATCGACTTCGGCGTCGCTCAGGCGGCCGAGACCAGCTCCATCACCACGACCGGCCACTTCGTGGGCACCGCCGCGTACATGTCGCCGGAGCAGGCCCGCGGCAAGCCGGTGACCACGGCGTCCGACGTCTTCTCAGTGGGCTGCACGCTCGCGTACGCGGTGGCGGCGCGAGCTCCCTTCGGCGACGGCACCGGCGTCGATGTCATGCACCGGGTCGCGTACGAGCCGCCGGGCGACGACGTCCTCGCCGCCGTGGGCGCGGTCGACCCGGACCTGGCCACACTCATCATGGGCTGCCTGGCAAAGGAGCCGGAGAAGCGTCCGAGTCCCGATGCGCTGTTCGCGACGGCCGTCGCACACCAGATTCCCGGCACCGGAACCGGCCCCCGGGACCGCACACCGGTCGGTCCGCCCGAGCCCACGCCCGCAGCAACGGATCCGGCGTCCGGACCGGCCGCACCGTCTGCCACAAGGAAGCGTCGGCTCCTGCTGATGGGCGCCGCCATCGTGACGGCGCTCACGGTCGCCGGGGGCGTGGTGACACTGTTGGGCACGGACGAGGGCCGGCCGTCGGCCGGCTCCGGCCCGGCGGCATACCCGACCGCGCAGGTCAGCCCGACGACGGCCCGGCCCCTGTTGGCCGCCGCGTCCACACCGGCCGCGACACCGGCACCTCTGAAGAAGGCATCCAAGAAGCCGGCGTCGGCGTCGGCCCGCGCGACGCCCCGGGTGGATCCGGCCACGCTCGACATCCGCTCGGCCGCCTGCCCCGCCACGCTCACCTTCGGAGCGAGCGGCGACTGCGTCAGGGCTCTGCAGATCCTCCTCGGCGGCTGGGGCATCTACACGGCAGTCGACGGCCGCCTCGGACAGCAGTCGCTGAGTGCGGTCAAGGTCTTCCAGACCGGGGCCGGCATCCTCGCGGACGGCAACGTGGACGCGCAGACCAAGACGTTGCTGTACAGCGCGGACCGCGGTCCGGTCCAAACCGGCACGCTGACCGTGACCGAGCAGATCAACGGCGTCGACCAGGCCCGCTGCCTCGAATCGGGCTCCGCGCGCGTAGGCCGAAACGTCCAGGTATGGGCATGCGACGGCACCCTCGGCCAGCAGTGGGCACTGCACCGGGTACCTGGCCAGGACGGCCAGTACATCCTCGTCGCGCAGGCCGGCCACGGCTGCCTGGACGCCGACCAAGGCACGGCCGGGACGAACGGCCAGCTGATCCAGGGCCCGCCCTGCACGGGCCTGACCGCCCAGCGGTGGAGACTCGGCGACCGGAAGGCATCCGGCGCCCAGGCGCTGATCAGCGTGCCGAACGGCTTCTGCCTGGACGCCGATGCCGGGACGAACGGGCAGGACGGCCAGAGGGTCCAGGGCTGGGGCTGCGCCGGCACCAGCCCCCAGGACTGGACGTGGAGATGAGCCGGTACTCGCCGTTCTGCGCTTCCCGGACGAGGACGAGGCGGTGGCCATCGCCAACTCGCTCGCCACGATCGGGCCATCGTTCGACAACGGGTCCAGACCACAGTCCCTGCGAGGACCGGCGAGCGTTAGGTGCGGCCTACCGCGGGTATCCGCTCGGTAGGACCGGAGGTGACCCGACATGCTGTTTCTCGGACTTCTTCTGCTCGCCGCGACCGCAGCCTTCACGGGACTGGCGATCTCCGACAACCTCGGTGGCGGACCGCACTACACGGTGTCCGTGCTCGGCAACGACATCGCCACCATGAGCACCCTGGCGATTTTCTGCGCCGGGCTCGCCTTGGCGCTGATCTTCTCGCTGGGCCTGTGGATGGCCACCGGGGGCGCCATGCGCCAACGCAACCGGAGGATACGGATGCGCGACGAGCGCGACCAACTGGCCGCCCGGCTGTCGGAGCATGAGGCGGCCGCGGAGCCGCAGGCGTCGGCCACCACTGGCCAGGCGGGGCCTGCGGCGCCCACGATGCCGGCTTCAGAGCCCGCGGCGGCGCCCGCACCGCGCCGACGCCGCGGCAGGCGGATCCATATCTTCGGCCACTGAAACATTGAGGACATGACCGACCGCCGAACGGCGGGTCACCCGGTGCACGCACCGGCCGCGGTAGCCGCCCCGAAGGCGGAAACACCAGGCAGGCAGGCGCTGCCTGCGGGGTGGGCGCTTTGACGAACAGTTCCCGCGCATCCGCGCTGGTCAGTCCCAGGCCCGCGGAGGCGTTCAAGGCAGCCTGTGCCGGTCGGCCCTCGCCGACGCCGAGGCCCGGGTGAGCGACAGCGCCGCGTCGGCCGGGCCCCGCACCGTTGATCGCCGCCCCAGCGTCATCTTGCGGCCCGCCACACACCGACGGGGATCCATGAAGGACCCTAAAATGGAACAAATTCCTCATGAGTGATCGAGGGCAACGTGTCGGCCAAAGGTGTGGCATCGAGCGCGTACCCGTTCGGCGCTGTGAGTGCCGACGAAGCACCCGAGCGCGACGACGCGCTGGTCAGTGCCGTCACCGGTGCCGTGGAGGTGACCGGGGCGCATGCCGGAAGTGTGTTCCTGCTCTCCGGCGACCAGCGCTCGCTCGTCCTGGCCGCGGTGTGCGGGTCGCCGCCCTCCTTGCTCGGCGGGTGGCGTCGCATTCCGGTGAGCAGTCGTATCCCCGTGGCGGAGGCGTACCGCCTCGGGCACATCGTCCACCTGGGCGGCCCGGAGGAGACGATGCGGCGCTTCCCGCAGCTCTCGGTCTCCGTGCCCTACCCGTTCGGCTCTGCCTCGGTGCCGGTGAGAGCGGGCGAGCGGACCTACGGAGCGATGGCCGTGCTGTGGGCTCCCGGGCCCGACGAGGCAGGGCTGTCGAGGGCGCAGCGCCGACAGCTTCGCTCCGCGGCCGACCGTCTGGGCACCGCCCTCGCCGGGCTGAACGCCCGCCGGGCGCTCGCACCGTACGACGAGCGGACGGCTCCGGTCATGGTCCCGCTCCCGTCCGCTCCCGTGACACGGGTGGGCCTGTTCGACTGGAACCTCGACACCGGAGCTCTCACCGCTGACGACGAGCTGTGCGCGATCTTCGAGATCCCGCCCCGCGAGTTCGACGGACGGGCAGCCACCCTGACGGCCAGGATCGAGTCGGCGGATCTGCCGGGCTTCCGGTCCGCCGCCGGTGCCGCAGTCGAGGAAGGCCATGTGCTCGCGCACTGCCTACGTATCCGGCACGGCACCGGTGGGCACCGCACTGTCGAGCTGTGGGGCCGGGTTCCCGAGCACCCGGGCGATCGACAGGCGTCGTCCCATCTGGTCGGCGCCGTACTCGACTCCGGGAGCGGAATGGCCGCCGTGGCGGCGATCGAGCGGCTCACGGACGGCTTCTTCGCGCTGTCTGTGGACGGACGTTTCGCCTACGCCAACCACAGCATGGAGAATCTGCTGCGGGCCCGCCAGGACGAACTGCTCGGCAGGCGCCCCTGGGATGTCCTGCCCTGGCTGGCCGATCCCGTGTACGAGGACCGTTACCGGGCCGCAGTGGTCTCCCAGCAACCGGTCTCCTTCCTGGTCCGCCGACCGCCCGACGAGTGGCTCGTCTTCTCGCTCCACCCGGGCGCGCAGGGCATGACGGGCTGGGCGGCGCCAGTGAGGCAACGGGTGCCGGCCGGCATCGGCCCCGGGACGCCCGTCACGGAGGAGGGGCCGCCCGTCTCCTTGTCGCCCCCACCCGCGGCCCCACGCCTCGGTGCCCTCTACCGCGTGCTCCAGCTGGGCAGCGCCCTCACCGGGGCGGTCACCGCGCACGAGGTCTTCGATGTCGTCGCCGAGCAGCTGCTACCCGCTTTCGGCGGCCAGAAGCTGGCGATCGCCGTGGTGGAGGAGGGGCGCCTGCACCAGCTTGCTCAGCGCGGCTACCGGGAGGGTTTTCTCGCCCGGTTCGAAGGCACCCCGCTGCATGCCCGGCTGCCCGTGACGGACGCGCTGACCTCGGGGGCCCCGCTCTTCGTCGAGTCGCGGCAGAAGCTCCTCGAGGCGTACCCCGGGATCCCGGCCGGCGACTCCAACTCCTGGGCGTTCCTGCCGTTGATCGCCTCCAACCGGCCGGTCGGCGCCTGCATGCTTGCCTTCGACGACGTCCACCGGTTCCCCGACGAGGAGCGCGGACTCCTCACCGCGCTGGGCGGCCTGGTCGCCCAGGCCCTCGAACGCGCCAGGCTCTACGACGCCGAATTCGCCCTCGCCCGCGGCCTGCAGAACGCACTGTTGCCGCACGAGCTGCCCACGCTGCCGGGCCTCCGCGTCACTGGGCGCTACCTTCCGGGCACCAGAGGGATGGACATCGGCGGGGACTGGTACGACGTCATCCCCACCGGTGACGAGGTCGCGCTGATCGTCGGGGACGTCGAGGGGCACAACGTCGCGGCCGCGGCCGCCATGGGCCAGCTGCGCAGCGCGGTACGGGCCTTCGTCACCGCCGGCCAAGAACCGGGCGACGTCGTCGCCAGCACCAACCGGCTCCTCATCGACCTCGGCCCCGCGTTGCTCGCCAGCTGCTGCTACGCCCGTTTCCATCCCCGATCGGGGGTCGTGCGCATGGTCCGCGCGGGCCACTGCCCGCCCCTGCTCCGGCTGCCCGACGGACACGCCGAAGTCCTGGATGTGCCCGGCGGCCCTCTGCTCGGCGTCGAGGCCACGGCCGACTATCCGGAGTCGGAGCTGCGCCTGCGGCCCGGATCCGTCCTGGCCCTGTACACGGACGGGCTGGTGGAGAGGCGCGGCTCGGACATCGGTTCCGGCATCGACCGGCTCCGGGTCTCTCTGGCCCGCAGGGGTGGGGACCGTCTGGAGGATCTGGCCGACGGGCTGCTGCAGGATGCCTACACGTCCCCCGACCGGCTGGACGACATCGCGCTCCTGCTCACCGAGTACGCTCCGCCACCGCAGACGGCCGGGTAGGCCGACCTCCGGGCGGATCACACCGGCCAAGTCGTCGACGCCACCGCTACCTGCCCCAGATCTTCCGGTACGCCTCCCGGTAGCCCGACGGGTCCCAGGTCGTGGCACCGTCGCTGTTGTCGGCCGTGGTGATGTGGACGGGGGCCGCATACCCGCTGGCGGGACGGCCGGAGAAGGCGCGGTTGAACTCGTCGACGATCTGCCAGCCCTGCAGTGACAGTGGCTCGGGGACGGTGGCGGCCTGGTACTGCCCGCTGTTGATGCGCTGGAAGGCGGAGGGGTCGCCATCGCCGGCGCCGATGTTGAAGGGCGGGCCGGAGCCTTTCTTGCCGGCCGCGCGGAAGGCGGGGGCGGCGTCGGCGAAGTACAGGTCGTTGATGGCGACGGAGTGGGTCCACCTGCTCTGGAAGCGGGAGAGGAGGGAGGAGATCTCCCGCGGGGTGCGGCCGCCCGCGTCCGGGATCGGGATGTTCTCGTATGCGAGCAGTTTCACGCCCGGGCAGGTGGCGAGCTCCTTCCTGATCAGCTCGGACTTGTCCCTGGCGAAGGGGATTGAGGCATCGGTGAAGAGCACGACTCCGGCACGGCCGTTGGAGTGCGCGATGATCCACTGCGCGCTGATTGCGGCCACGTCCTCGACGTGGGTGGTGACGTTGGTGAAGAGCTCCGGCCGTCGGCTGGGGCCGGGTGCGGCGACCGCGTGCCAGCCGATGAGCGGGATGCCTGCCGCGTTGGCGCGCGAGACCTGCTGCGACGTCGAGTTGGGGTCGAACCCGCCGATGACGATGCCCGAGGGCTTGAGGGCCACGGCCTCGCTCATTGCCGCCTGGATGCCGGTGGGGGTGCCCCCGCCGTCGATCACCCGGACGTTCCATCCGATGACCCGCGCGGCATCCTTCACTCCGTTCGCGGCGCCTGCGACTCCGGGATTGGTCATGGTCTGGGCGACGTAGACGATGGTCTTGCCGGACACCGCCGCAGGGCCGCTGGTCGGCCCGTGCCAGGGGATGTCGGTTTCCTCCGCATCTGTGACGGCGGTCTCGGCCCTGGCGTGGACAGCAGGGCAGCCGCTCGGGCCCGTGGTGGACTCACCCGGTCCGCCCGGCGTCCCGCGCTCGCAGCCGACAAGGACGGTTGCCGTTGCCAGCAGGGCACAGGAGGCGAGCCGAACCCTGAAGTTGCCGGGGGTGGCTTTGCGGTTGCCGTACACGCGAGCTCCTCGTGCAGGAATGAGCGGGAGGCTGCGGCCGGGGGCACGGAGGTGGTGCCCGTGGCGTGGGTCAAGGCGTGGTGCCTGCTGTGCCACCGTCCTGCGTCGGGGAGGACGGTGGCACAGGCGGCACGGCGGGCGAATCGCGGGCCGCGACCACGCCGCTGCGCAGTCTGCGGCGTGCGGCATATCCGGCCAGGCCGACGGCGATGAGCAGGGTGCCGCCGTAGAACAGCGGGACCGCCCAGAAGTCGGCGCCCAGCTGGTCGATGCCGGTGAGGCCGACGGCGAGAACGGCGACGGCCACGACGGTGCCGATGGCGTTGGGCCGGCCGGGTTTGATCGCCGTGGAGCCGAGGAGGGCGCCGACGAAGGCGGGCAGCAGGTAGTCGAGGCCGACGCTCGGATTGCCGATCTGCTGCTGGGCCGCGAGCAGCACACCGGCCAGGCCGACGATCAGTCCCGATGCGGCGAACGCGTAGACGGTGTACTTGCGGGTCGGGATGCCGACGAGATCGGCTGCGCGCGGGTTCGACCCGACGACGTACAGGTACCGACCGAGCGGCAGCCGTTCCAGCACCAGCCAGAGGGCGAGCGCGAGGGCGAGCACGTAGAAGGCGGGGACCGGAAGGCCGAGGAACGTGGAGTCGTAGAGGTCGGTGAAGGCGGCCGGAAGGCCCTCCGGGCCGGGGACGATCCGGCTGCCGCCGGTGATCCAGCCGGTCACGGCGTACAGCATGCTGCCGGTCCCGAGAGTGGCGATGAAGGAGTCGATGCGGCCGAACTCGACGACGACACCGTTGAGGACGCCCACGACCGCCCCTCCGACGATCACCACGAGGCAGGCGAGCGGCCAGGGCCATCCGTCGTTGACGACGAGTTGCAGCACCATGACGTGGGCCAGGCCGAGGCCGTAGCCGATGGAGAGGTCGAAGGATCCCGTCACGATGGGGATCATGGCGGCGAGCGCGAGGACGGCCGGGATTGACTGGTTGGACAGGATCGAGTCGACGGTGTCCAGCGTGGGGAAGGTGCGCGGCAGGGCGAGGGAGAAGATCAGGACGAGCAGGGCGGTGAGGACCAGGAGGCCGTAAGCGCCGATGAGGTGCCCGGGGCCGTGCAGTCGCCCCGGTCGACGCGATCGCGGCCGGGGCGAGGAGGGGGAGGGCGGGGCGGTCATGGGTTCGTCCCGGTTCCGGAAGGTGGCATGGCCGAAGCCGCCCGGGTGAGCCCGGTGACCGTGAGGGCCGCACCGCTCAGCTCGGCCGTCACGGACCCGCGGACGAAGACCAGGGTGCGCCCACACACGCCCGCGACCTCCTCGAAGTCGGTGGAGATGAGCAGGACCGCGAGGCCTGCGGCCAGCGCCTCGTCGAGCAGGCGGTGGATCGCGGCCTTGGCGCCGACGTCCACGCTCGCGGTCGGCTCTTCGAGCACCAGCAGGCGCAGGCTCACCCGGAGCCACCGGCCGATCATGACTTTCTGCTGGTTTCCGCCGGACAGGGTGGCGAGGGGAGCCTCGCTGTCACGGGGGCGCACCGAGAGCCGTTCGATCAGGGTGACGGCCTCGGCACGTTCGCGCCGAGGGTTGATCCAGCGCAGCGCCGGCAGGCCTCCCGCGCGGGGATTGGCCAGGAGATTCTCCCGTACGGTCAGCTCGGCCAGGCAGCTCTCCCGCAGTCTGTCGCCGGGCACGAAGCCGACCCCGAGTCCGACGGCATCGGCGACCGCGCGGGGGTGGTACGGCCGGCCGCCGAGGAGGGCCCGACCGTCGAGGAGGGGCCGGGAGCCGGCGACGGCCCGGCCCAGGTCCATGTGTCCGGCACCCGAGAGGCCGACCAGGCCCAGGACTTCCCCGGCCCTGAGTTCCAGGCTGACCGGCCCCGTACCGGCCGTTCCTGCACCGTCGAGGGTCAGGACGACCGGCCCGTCGGCCGGGGCTTTGGAGCGACGGTGGTCCGTCAGTGCCTCGCCCACGATGTCGTGCACCAGACGGGCGGGGCTGTGGCCTGCCAGCGGGCCGTGGCTGACGAGGCGGCCGTCACGCAGTACGGCGAAGGTGTCCGCGACTTCGTACACCTCGTCCAGGCGGTGGCTGACGTAGAGGATGCCGTGGCCCCGGTCACGCAGGGCGTGCAGGACGCGGAACAGCCGGGCGCAGTCTGCGGCGGGGAGGCGGGCGGTCGGCTCGTCGAGGACGATGAGCTTCGCGCGTGCTGCCAGGGCCCTGGCGATCGCGACCAGCGAACGCTCGGCCGGGGCGAGTCGGGCGATCGGCGCATCGGGGTCGAGGTGTCCGGCGACGATGCGTAGGGCGTCGGCGGAGCGCTCGCGGGTCCGCCGCCAGGAGATCAGTCCGGCGCGGCGCGGATACCCGGTGCTCAGGGCGATGTTCTCGGCGACCGTCATCCACTCCACGAGGCCGAGGTCCTGATGGATGAAGGACATGCTGCGGGAGGCGGCCTGACTCCCGAGCGGGTGGCCGTCCACCGTGATCTGCCCCGCGTCCGCGTGGTGGACGCCGGCGAGCACCTTGATGAGCGTGGACTTTCCGGCACCGTTGGGCCCGAGGAGGGCGAGGATGCTGCCGGCGTGGACGTCGAGGTCGACCTCAGCCAGCGCAAGGGTCCCGCCGAACCGCTTGCCGAGCCCGCGGATACGGACCAGGGGTTCCGCCTCGAACGGAGCAGCCGCCTTCGCAGACGTGTCGGGAGCGTCGTACACGGACATCTCCGGGGGTCGGCCTGGCGATTTCTTCCCGACTTTGTAGGGGATACTAGCCGGGCAAGTCATGCCATTTCATACGATTCTGATTGTCGTGACCCCAACGGGTCAGTGGGCCGCTCCCGGAGCGCCGGGCTTCGTCCTCACGCGCCGTCGAGCCCGCATTCGGCCCAGATGGCCTTGCCTTCCGAGAGGTGGCGCGTACCCCAGGTCTGTGACAGCTGCGCGACGAGGAACAGGCCACGCCCGCCCTCGTCGGTGGTGGCCGCGCGACGCAGGTGCGGGGCGGTGTTGCTGCTGTCGGAGACCTCGCAGATCAGGGTGCGGTCGTGCAGGAGCCGTACCCGGATGGGCCCGGAACCGTGGCGGATGGCATTGGTGACCAGCTCGCTCAGTATCAGCTCCGCGGCGAACGCGACCTCGTCGAGTCCCCAGTCGGCCAGTCGCCGGATGGCGGCCGCACGGACTTCACCGACGAGGGCCGGATCGGCGGGCAGCTCCCAGGTGGCGATCCGACTGGGGTCCAGGGCGTGGGTGCGGGCGACGAGCAGGGCGATGTCGTCGCACGGGTGGGCGGGCGCCACGGTGTCCAGGATCGCCTGGCAGGTCTCCTCGGCGTTGCGGCCCGCGTGTGCCAGGGCTGCGCGCAGCTCGTCGAGGACCATGTCGACATCGCGGTGCCGGTCCTCGATGAGTCCGTCGGTGTAGAGGACCAGCTGACTGTTCTCGGGGAGGTCGATCTCGACGGCGTCGAAGGGCAGCCCCCCCAGGCCGAGCGGAGGCCCGGCCGGCAGGTCGGGATACGACACGGCGCCGTCGGGGTGGACCAGCGCGGGCGGCGGGTGGCCTGCCCTGGCCATCACGCACCGCTGCGTAGTCGGGTCGTAGATGGCGTACAGGCAGGTCGCGCCGATGATGTCGGCGCCCTTGCCGTCGGGATCCTCCCGGTCCAGGCGCCCCACGAGGTTGTCGAGGTGGGTGAGGACTTCGTCCGGGGGGAAGTCGAGTTCGGCGAAGCTGCGTGCGGCGGTGCGCAGTCGGCCCATGGTGGCGGCGGAGAGCATGCCGTGGCCGACGACGTCGCCGACCATGAGGCCGACGCGGGTGCCGGAAAGGGGGATGACGTCGTACCAGTCTCCGCCCACGTCGGATTCCGCGGGCAGGTAGCGATGGGCGACCTCGACAGCATCCTGATCGGGCAGAGCGTGCGGGAGCAGCCTGCGCTGCAGGGCCAGGACCATAGTGCGTTCGTACGTGTAGCGCCGGGCGTTGTCGATGGACAGGGCAGCGCGGGTGGCGAGTTCCTGGGCCAGCGAGCGGTCGTCGTCACCGAAGGGGGCGGGGTCCTGGGCGCGATAGAAGCTGGCGACGCCCAGGACGACTCCGCGGGCGACCAGAGGGACCGCGATGAGGGAGTGGACGTAGGTCGGCAGCCGTTCGCTGTGCTCGGGGTCCTGGGCGAGCCAGCCCGCGGCGGCCTTCAGGTTCGGTTCCAGCACCGTCTGCCCGCTGGTCAGGCACCGCAGCTGCGCCGTGGCCGGGCCGAAGTGGACCTGCTTGCCGACCGGGCTGAACGGACAGTCGTCGCGGATGCCGTGGACCACCGCACGGCGCAGGTCGTCGAGGGGATCGGCGGGCTCCTCGCCACGCAGTACGGCCTCGGGCAGGTCGATCGTGACGAAGTCGGCCAGTCGCGGGACCGCCGTCTCGGCGAGCTCTTCGGCGGTGCGGCGCACGTCCAGGGTGGTGCCTATGCGGCCGCTGGCCTCGGACAGCAGCTCCAGGCGGCGCCGCGCGGCCAGGGCATATGTCCCCACATGCGGCTCCCCCACCAGCACGAGCCCCCTCGCCGGGGGCTGCGAGTGGGGGTGACCGTCCGCTACACCGTCGGCGCCTGCGGTCGTGGCACCCGTGACGACCTGGCCGGGTGCGGCGTCGGGAACGCGCCCGGACGGTGGGAGGACAGAGAGATGCCCGGGCACCACGACGACGGGAACGGCCCCGGACGGCGGGACGGCAGGAACGACGGCAGCCTCGACGGGGAAGCCCGGCAACTCGTCGACCTGGTGCGGGATGGCGAGGTGCTCTCGCGGTGAGGGACCGGGGAGGACGGCCTCGATGGCGATGCCTTCCACTCCGGAGGCACTTGTCATCGGACGGCTCACGAGCGTGACCCGTCGGCCGTCGGGCAGGGACACGTCGACGGCGGCCCGTTGCGCACGGGAGATCAGCTCGGCGGCCTTGTCCATGAGGATCGCCCGGTCGCGGGAGTGCAGCTCGAGGGCCAGTTCGTCCACTCCGGCGCGGTGGTGAGAGCCCGCGGCGGCTTCGGCTCCGGTGTCCAGGTACGCCCTCAGCAGCGCATGCTCACGCGCGGAACTCTGCCCCAGCAGCCGCCGCTCGATGGCCTCGGCCGCCTTGCGTATCACGGTGGCCAGCGCCGGGTCCTCGAAGCTGCGCGGATAGCCGAAGCACAGAACGCCCTCTATGCGGCCGCTGAGCGGGTCGCGGACGGGAAGCGCGCGGCAGGCGCTGCCCTGGGAGCGTTCGGCGAAGTGCTCGGCACCGTAGACCCGGATGGGTTGCCGCTCCGCCAGGGCGAGACCGATGCCGTTGGTACCGGCGACCTGCTCGGCGAACACGAACCCTGGGACGCTCTGGATCTCCGGGAGACTTCGGGCCAGCGAGGTCTGTCCGAAGCGGCGCAGGAGAACCGTCCCGCTCTCATCGGCGACGGAGATGTTGATCGCGCTGCCGGCGAACCTGGACTGCAGCCGGTCGAGCACCGGCACGGCCGCGTGGACAAGCCGGTCGTCCGGATCGAAGTCCTCCCGAAAGGGAAGGTCGGACTGGTCCGGCGACAGCCCCATGGAGCGGCAGCGCTGCCAGGAATCCAGGATCGACGTTCGCACGCCCGTCTCGACCGGCTCCCCCTGCAGAAACCGCTCACGGAAACGGGCGGGCCCCGTGCCGCCTGTCGCACGCCCCGTCGGTATCGGTTCCCAGCCGGACCGAACCACGCTTCGCCTCACTCGCGCCGTCGATAATCCACATTCAGGAAATACCTGTCATTGACGAGGATACGGGGATTAAGTACACGAGTCACGGTTCGTAAGCTTCCTCACGCAGCGACCGGGCCGGGCCGGCTGTCACAGGACCGCGACCGGGTTGACGGGCGAGCCCGTCCCGCCCGGGACGTTCAGCGGCGCCACGACGAGCAGGAACTCACACCGCCCCGCCTCGGCGGTCGCGGCGGAGAGTGCTTCCAGGTCGAGGTTGTCCAGTAGTGGCACCCCCATCGCGGCGACGGCCAGGGCGTGGACCGGCGAGTGCACACCGTCCACCGGCGAGGGCCGTACGTCACTGTCGCCGTCACCGCCGAGCAGCGCGATGCCGCGCTCGGCCAGCAGCGGTACGGCGTCCACGTGAAACCCCGCACTCGCCGTGTCGGGGTCCCAGGCACCGAGTTCCGCGCGGCGGGCGACGTGTCCGGAGCGCAACAGCACCGCGTCGCCCTCGCCGATCCTGACATCGAGCGCCTTCTCCGCGGCGACGATGTCCTTCGCGTGCACCGCCTGTCCCGGCTCCAGCCAGCGGATCCCGAGGACGACGGGGAGGTCGAGGAGCACACCCCTCGTGACGAGCGGTCCGAGCGTCGACACCGCGCCGAAGCGGGCTCCTGCGGCGTCGACGACCTCGTGTGCCGTACGGCCGTCGTAGAGCTGCCCCCGGTAGGCGATGTGGCACAGCGCGTCGAGATGGGTGACGCCCTTGCCGTGGTAGTCGGCGGCGATGAAGTCCTTGTGAGTGGAGGGCTCCGGGGCCTCCACATCACCGAGATCGGTCATGTGGTGCAGGGCTGGCTTGCGGTTGTCGGGGCCCGGCCGGGTGTTCCAGGGCAGCGCCATCGGGACGACCGTCCCGGACCGCACTGCGGCCGCGGCCCGCCGCACATGGTCCGCGGTCACACGGTTCCAGGCACCACGATCGGCCGGGGCCCAGCGCCCCCACGTGCGAACCGCCTCGAAGAGCGCGTCGAACTCCCGACGGGAGACGGCAGGCCCGTTCCCGGTACCGGGTGGCCTGGGATTCGGGGCGTCGGCGGAACTCGAGGTCATCTGTACTCACCGGCCCGCTTCGGAACGGCCCCGGCGTCAGGACGTCGCCGGGCGCCAGGAAGTGCCGTCCTCGTGATCGGAACTCCAGCTTTGCACATTCACTGGGCGGTCTGCCCTACGCATGCGCCGCACGGCCGTGTGAGCGCGGCAACCGTCAACGGTCGATCCACGGCCTCCGCGTGCCCTGGCGACCAGCTACCCACCGCCTGGTCGTCGTGCAGGTGCTCCGGCCTCAGCGACGGCCACGTCTCGCCTTACGCGACGTCGGGCGGAGTGATCGCCCTGGTCCAGTACGGCGACCAAATCCGCATCGACATCCCCAGCCGCGGCATCGAGCTGCTGGCGCCGCAGGCCGAGCTGTCCACCCGCCCGGAGGCCCTCGGCGGGGTCTGGGCGGTGCGCGACGTCTCCTACGACGGCAGGACCGGCGAGGCGACGTGCGGGAACGTCCTCGCCCCCGGTCTCACGAGCAAAGAGCCGCATGTAGCCACGGAGAGTAAGGGTCGCGCGGTCCGGGTCGAAGCTGCTCTGGCAGAGGCGGGGGAAGCGACCAGCGGGAGAGACCGCGGCCGGGGCACACGCGACGGCAAGTCGATCACTGAGACTTTGACCGCGCCGGCCATGGGACGGTCATGGGGTGAGCGGTATGCGACCTCGATGGCAGACCTCGGGCGCCAATACGAAGCTGCGGAGTCCGGGCTCAGAGCGCGTATGGCGGACCTCGGCTACGACTGGCCTTTGTGAACGGCCGTTGGCAGCCTCCATGCAGCACCCGCGTCAGAGTTCTCTCTCATCGTGGGGCCTTGCCCACGGTGTTCGGACACGGAGTTCGGCTACCCGGACCGGCTGTCGGGATGCGAGTCCGGGCGATCCTGAACCGGGGCCCTGAGCGGTCGTTGTGACTGGTTACGGCCGATCCCAAAGCCGCTGGGGAAGGGCGTGTCGGGGCGGTTGAACGCTCGGGTGGATAGCTGTTGGACGCTCGCCCATCGCGATGTCGAGCACGGGGACGCCGAGCTGCCGGCCCCGTGCCGGTGCATGGAGTCGATCCCTATGAGGACTTTGGCGACACAACCCTGTTGACCCATGCGATCGACGCCCAGGGGTGCGGCGGCCGCACCGTGGGGGCGAAGGCCCATGCCGGGCTGGGCGAGCGATGCCGGAGGCATAACGGCTGGATCCATGCCTGAGGCACTTTGGTGGACGCACGCTGAGTCATCGGACAATCACAGCATTGGCCAGAGCTGGCTACCCGGGGGGAGGCGCATGGGCGTGCTGTGGAAGCTGGAGCCGGCGACTGCGGTCAAGCATCGGCTGTACCAGCGCTACTTGGACGCCTGGTGGCCGATCCTGCTCCAGACATCCCAGCGCACCGGCTACTCCCGGCCCCGGGTCACTCTCCTGGACGCCTTCGCGGGCCCCGGTCGCTACCAGGACGGCGAGCCTGGATCCCCGGTGTTCATACTCGACCGCCTGCTGCGGCACGAGTTGCGGAAGCAGGAGATACAGGACCTCATTCGACATGCCCCAGCATCTTGCCGTGCAGGCATCAGGTCACGCTCCCTGCCCGAGCGATCACCGGCTACGAAAATCTCGTGTGAGCCGCGAACTGCACCCATCGGACTTCGCCCTCGATGCGGATCCATGATCAGGATCCTGCCTCTCCGTGGGCGGGCAGGATCCGGCGGAGCCGTCAGAGGGCGGGATGTGAGCCTTTGTCCGGTTCGCCGTTCAGTTTGGATGAGGCGCAGTGATCAGTGGTTCGGGGCGTGGTCGATACCAGGTGCCGGGCGATGGGACTCAGCGGGCGGAAGCCGGCTCGGACGACGGCCGCCACTCCCGCCTGATCAGCCCGTAGACCCACGAGTCGGAGACCTCGCCGTTGACGACGCAGTCTTCTCGCAAGGTCCCTTCACGCAGGAAGCCGAGCTTCTCCAGCACGCGGGCAGATGCCACGTTGCGCGTATCGGCCTCAGCCTGGACGCGATTCAGGTTCAGTGTGTCGAATGCCCACCGCAGCAAAGCGCGCGCGGCCTCGGTCGCATAACCGTGGCCCCACGCTGCATCGTCGAAGCAGTAGCCCAGCGACGCGCTGCGGAAGTCTGGATTCCACCTGTTCAGGGTGCACCAGCCGATGAACGCCCCGTCGGAGACACGATCCACGGCCAGCCGCGTCCCGGTGCCTTCCTTTTCCATCTCTCGGCAACGGGTGATGAACTTCTCGGCGCGCGCGCGTTCGGTCCACGGTGGACCGTCCCAGTAGCGCAGCACGTAGGCGTTGCTCTGCAGCGCGAACAGGTCGTTCGCGTCCGCGTCTTCGAAGGCACGCAGTCGAAGGCGAGAGGTCTGCAACGAGGGGGTGGGCAGCGACATACTCATGTTTCATCCCGTGATCGGTGGCCGATCAATCAGACAACCGATGCGGGTCACTCGCAACGGGTTTCCTCGGCGGGCCGGCGGAACGACGTGAGTGGGCCGGTGGTGGGTTTGCCGGGCGGTTACGGTCGCGGCCTGGTGAACAGTCCCTGCTCGGTCTCATCGAGGATTCCGCGCCCGGTCAGGCGCTTCAGTTTGATGCGGACGTTGTCGATGTTGTTCGGCAGGAGGTCCAGGTCCATCGCCTCGCACACGTTCCTCGCCCGTAGCGGAGCGTCGGCTTCGGCGAACACGACCATGATCTGCTGGTAGGCGGGGCCGTCCGGCAGGGCCGGAGTCGGTGTGGCCGGTGCCGAGGGCGTTTCGGCGGGCAGTTCCAGGAGCGTCTTGCGGGTGATCGTGATGTGCTCGGCGGCCTGGGCGAGTCCGTCCAGCAGCGCGGTCAGCTGCGCGATCTGCTCGTGAGCGGCCTCCGCTTCCACAGCGATCTGCCGCTCGCGGACCTCCAGACGTGCCGGCAGGGCACCGAGGGTCTGCTGTGGGTCGCCGCTCACGCGCCGCGCCAGGACGGGGTGGAGGTGCCGGTCAGTCGACGGGTCATCACATCGCTTGTCGCCCAGTACACCCGGGACTCGGAACTGGCCGGGCGGTATTCGTAGTCGCGGACCAGCCTGCGGTGCAGCATCAAGATCCCGTTGGTCTGCTCGACCCTCCAGCGGATCGGCCGCGGGACGAAGTCGTGGTCGGCCGGGTTGCGCTCGACGACCTCCACCGCGATGCCCAGGCCGGCGCCGTGGTCGACCACGGTCTTCTAGAACCCCTGGTCCACCAGCGCCTTGGTCACCGTGGAGGTCCCCGCGGCGACCTTGTCCAGCAACGCGGTACCGAAGGCGTTGTCGTGCACGGAAGCGGCCAGCACCACCACGGCGATCACCAGGCCCAGCACGTCAACGGCCAGCCCCCGCTGAGGGACTGCAGCAGTTCGCCACCACCACCTACCCCTTCCTGGGAAAGCTCGACGCCCAGCAGTTCGCCCGGCTGCTCTCCACTGGGGAGATCGCCATTGCCGCCGCGTTGCTCCTGCCGGTGGTCCCTGCCGCTGTCGCCGGGGCTGCGCTGACCGCATTCTCCGCCGGCACGCTCGGTCTGTACCTGCGCACGCCGGGCATGCGCCGAGAAGGCAGCCTCCGGCCCACCGAGCAGGGCATCCCGCTGGCCAAGGATGTCTGGATGCTGGGCATCGGCATCTCCCTCATCATCGAGGGCGTGACCGAGCACCGGTGACCTGCGTCCACTGCTTGGCACTGCGCGCTCCGGCAACTTGGCCGGTCGTCCCGGCCTGAGAGAAGCCGTGACCCCGCGTCACGCAGCGCTCGTCGCCCACCGCAGCCCCGTGGCCCTCTGTCGTCCTATGCTGACTGAAGGGGGCAGTACGCCCGGGAGCCTTCATGGCCATGACCAGATGGTTCTTCGAGCCCGGCCATACGGGCGCGGAGTTCCGTGCCAGGCACATGATGGTCACCTACGTGCGCGGGCAGTTCAAGAACGTGCACGGCTTGCTGGAGGTCGATCCCGACGAACCGGAGAAGGCCCGCGTCGAGGCGACGGTCGACGCGACCCAGGTGTACACCGGTCAGCCCCAGCGCGACGCCCACCTGCGCAGTGCCGATTTCTTCGATATCGAGCACCACCCGACGTGGACGTTCGTTGGGTCGCGCGTTCATCAGCTGAGCGCAACCGAGTTCGAGATCACCGGAGACCTCACAGTACGCGGCGTAACGCGTCCCGTGACTTTCGAGGTCACATATTTGGGACAGTGGGATACACCCTGGTGGGAGGACGGTCGGGACCTCGGCCCCAGGCGACGCGCCGGTTTCGCCGCCACGACGCGCATCAACCGCCATGACTTCGGGGTGAGTTGGAACGACGTGGTCAACCGGGGCGGCGTGGTCGTCAGTGCCATGGTCGATGTCGTGGTCGACGTCGAGGCTGTCCTGGAGGCCGGCGAAGCAGACGCCTGAACAGCCCCGGGGTTGGGCAGAGATCACTCCGCCAGGCCCCTTGGTCGGCCGCTGGCGGTGGCGACCGTGTTGCCCGCCTGTGCGCCGAGAAAGAGGGGGAGCCCTT
This sequence comes from Streptomyces sp. NBC_01622, assembly GCF_045209635.1. Lineage (NCBI taxonomy): Bacteria > Bacillati > Actinomycetota > Actinomycetes > Kitasatosporales > Streptomycetaceae > Streptomyces > Streptomyces sp. NBC_01622. Next base: position 5,513,503 of record NZ_CP109293.1, on the reverse strand, counting down.
GGTGGCGCGGCCAGGACCACCGGGCGGACCATGGGCCACCGTCTCTTCTCGGGCCGGTAGGCGGCGGCCCGTGTCTCCTCAAGATGCCGCTGATCCCGCCGGGGCTCTCATGCTCGGCCACCAGGGTTCCTCGGCGAGAGCGTCGAGATCGGAGTCGCCGCGAGTCGACCGTTACGGTGCAGGCCATCCGATCGCGTTGAAGATGGCGACGGGGTCCAGGTAGTCCCGCCAGTGCGTGACTTTGCGGTCCTTGATGGTGATCACTGAGACGAAGTGGTTGTCGTAGGCGCGCCTGGTCCGGACCGCCTGCCCGTGCACCGCGTACTCCAGCACGATCACCGACGCCTCATGATCCCGGTGAACGGCCAGTTCGTCCGCGCTCCGCAGGACCATGGTGCTGCCGTAGCCGCGGTAGAGCTCGGCCACGGCCCGGCGTCCCTCGACCCGTCGCGGGTATCCGGGAACGGAGATCACGTAGTCGAAGACGACGTCTTCGGCCAGGAGATCGAAGAAGTGCCGTCCGTCAACGAAGCCTGCCAGTCCTTCCTCGATGATGCGGAAGAAGGGGTCCAGCGCCGTGAAGTCGTCGAAGTTGCCGAAGTCTGCGATGGGCGTGGTCACTTGGACGCCTGGAGGGTCCATGCGGCAGCATTCCGCCGGGCGAAGTCCCGGAAGGTGACCGGCGGCCTGCCGGTGACCTTCTCGATGTCGTCATTGGGCCGGGAACCGTTGCCGGAGATGATGGTCCCCGTCAGCCAGCGGAGCATCACGGCGTAATCGGCGGGTACGGCGCCGGCCGCGATCGCACCGCCGATCCATGCCTCGGGGTCGATGTCGTGGTGGGTGACGGGTCGGCCGATCACGTCGGCGATGATGCCGGCGACCTCGCCGACCGTGAGCGCCTGAGGGCCGGTCGGCGCGTACTGCGCGCCGGCATGGGCGTCAGGGGCTACCAGCGTCTCGACCGCGACCGCCGCGATGTCCGCGGCATCGACGAAGGCTTCCGCGCCGCCGCCGGTCGGTACGGTGGTGGCGCCTTCGATGACCGGCGTGTGGTCGTCAATGAAGTTCTGCATGACCCATGCGGGACGCAGGACGGAGTGCGTGAAGGCTCCTCGGCGCGCGAGGTCGAGTTCGACGGCCCGGATGTCGACCTCCGGTGGTGCCTGGTCGCTGCCGTGGGCGCTGAGGTACGTGACGTGCCGCACCCCGGCTCCCGCGGCACGATCGAGGAAGTCGGACACCGGGCCGGCGTACGTGACCCGCATGACGGGCGTGACGAGGTAGACGCGGTCGACGCCCTCCAGGGCACGGGCATGGGTAGTCGGGTCGTCCCAGTCGAACCGCACGTCGGCGCCGCGACGCGAGGCGGTACGCGCATGCAGACCCCGCTCGATGAGTTTGCGCGCCACCAGCGATCCGGTTCGTCCGGTACCGCCGAGGACAAGTGTCGTCTGCTGTGAATCGGTCATGACTCCACGGTGAGACCACTTGTCGAGCGAATCAATGCGTGATCCGCTCATTTCTTTGTTTCAAACGCTCGCACAATTGACCAACATGATTGTTTTGCTTAATACTTGGCGCATGGATCTGCTGGAGGACCACCTCGCGAGAGCGCGCGCCTCGGGCGCTGTTTTCGCTCGAACGGTGGCCACGCCTCCCTGGGGGTTGCGGCTGGGGGGCTCTATCCAGCTCGCGGTGCACGCTGTCGTACGGGGGCGGGGGTGGCTGTGGTTCGACGACGTCTCCCAGAGCCCGATGGAGCTCTCGCCGGGCGACGTGACGCTTGTCCGCGGGGGCCCCGATCACTACATCGGCCATGAGCCCGGCGCCGACTGCCTCGAACCGGAGGAGTTCCGGGCGCATCACGGGCGCGACGGCCTCTCGGACGACCCACAGGCCACGGTGTTCCTGTGTGGCGCCTACCGGTTTTCGGGGGACATCGGCAGCGGCCTGCTCGATGCGCTGCCCCAGGTGCTGCCCCTCTCGGCGGCGGTCGGCGATCCGCTGCGCGATGTGATCGGCCTGCTGTCCCGCGAGCTGGCTTCCCCTGAGCCAGGTCAGCCCACGGTGCTGGACCGGCTCCTCGACATCCTTCTGGTTCTTGCCATCCGTACCAGTTTCCGTCAGAGCACCACCGCACCTCGCTGGTACCGGGCGTCGGCGGATCCCCGGCTCAACGCGGCGTTGCAAGCCATACACGAGGATGCCGGGCACCCATGGTCGGTCCCCGAGCTCGCCGAGATCAGCGGACTGTCCCGGGCGGCCTTCGCACGAACCTTCAAAGACGCGCTCGGCCAGACCCCGATGCAATACCTGACGGACTGGCGAATGACCCTGGCCCGCGACTGCCTGCGCAACGGCGAGCTGGGCCTGGCGAAAATCGCCGACGTGACCGGCTACGGCTCTCCCTACGCGTTCGCCGCAGCCTTCCGCCGCCATCACGGAGACCCACCCGGAGCATGGCGGCAACGGGAGTTGACCCGCACCAGCAGTCCAGCAGCCGACGACCGCATCCACCCCCGCTAACGCCCGCACGCCCAACAGAACTACGAACTCCTGGCCTGACGGGCGAGCTCACTTCAGAAGAGCCGCACCCAAATGAGTTCACCCATGTCCGCCTCGCCCAGCAACACGCTGGAGCGCTCCGGCTCCTTCAACACCCGCGCCGATGAGCCCGGGACGCCGTTGCACGCCTACGACGCCGGCCTGCTCCTGACCGCCTGTCCCGCCCCGGATGACCTGTCCCGGATGACCTGTCCCGTGCGCTGATCGACGCGCTGTGCCTGACGATCCGATACGACGGCAGGACCGGCGAGGCCACGTGCGGGATCGTCCTCGCTCCCGATGTCACGGGCAAAGAGCTGCGCCACGTCACGGAGAGTAAAAGACACGCGGTCCGGTTCGAAGCTGCTCCGGTGGCTTGCCGACTTGCAGGGTCCGCTGAGCGGAACATGGCGTGACAGGCAGCTTCTGGCACACCACGCTGCTCATATGCCAATCGCCCTCGCATCGCCTTGGCCTGCTGTCATTCCGCCGGACGGGCCGATTCACCGTACTCCTGGGAGCAGCGGGGGGATCCGATGGGCAACCAAGCGATCCTTGCCACCTGGCACCTTCGCTGTGACCGACTGGCCTCCGCCGGGGCGCGCACATCGGCACCAGCTCTGCTGCGGTTGGGTCGCGGGCGTGGCCGACGTGACGTTGATGGCGCAGAACAGCCAGTACAAACATCGGGGTGGAACCAACCGGTGGGCGGCGGCTGTTACGAGCTGATCACCCGTCGCAGCGGTAGATGCTGGCTGTCGCCGGCTTAGGGCCCTCGGCCATGACATGACGCTTGTTCCTGCTGCCTGAAATGCGCGGTGACGTTTTTCGCGCGTCCTCGGTGCTCACTGCGGCATGCCCCGGTGCAAGGGGATGTCCGTTCGGGCATTGAGTGCGTGATCTCGCGCTCCGGGCGTCCATTGAGCCTGTGGCATACAGATCCATCGGCCAAACAACATGACTCGAGCCGGAGGCTCACGATGGAAATATCATCCCAGCGATCCGACACCGCGGTGGTCGATGGCTGTCCTCGCCTGTCGATCCTCGAAGGCACGCCCATCCAGGCCGACCTGTCCGCTTACGCCGCCATCCAGCAGACCATCGAGGTCGCGATGGCGGCAGACGAGTCCGGCTACTACCGGTTATGGGTGACCGAACATCATGGCAGCCGGACGACCGCCAGCAGCGCGCCGGCTGTTCTCATCGCCGCTGTCGCCGCTCACACGACGAATGTGCGCGTGGGTTCGGGCGGTGTGATGTTGTCCAATCATCCGCCGCTCGTGGTGGCCGAACAGTTCAGCACCCTGGAAGCGCTCTACCCGGGCCGGATCGACCTCGGCATCGGCGGCGCCTCAGGCGCGGCTGGTTCAGTCACCGTGTACGAAGAGGCGCTGGGCCGCACGCCCCGTTCTGTGAGCGACTATCCGCGGCACATCGATGACCTGGTCGGCTTTGTGTCGGGGACCTTCCCTGCGGGACACCGCTACGCGGACATTGCCGTCTCGCCGCGGGTCGGCGCTGTGCCGATCTTCGTCCTCGGAAGCGGTGAGAAGGGCGCCACGCTCGCGGCCGAACGCGGCCTGCCCTTTGCGTTCGCCCATCATCTCGGTCTGGCGGCTCCTGAGCCGGTGCTGCGTCGGTACCGGGCGTCGTTCGTGCCGTCGGCGGCCCGCGCCGAGCCGTACGCCATGCTGTCCGTCGCTGTGGTGTGCGCGTCGACCGACACCGGGGCCGATGACATCGTGTTTGATCTCGCCCTGACGGAGGTGCGTCGCCGACAGGCCCTGGATCACGGCGCAGCGCCTTCTGGGCAACGGCGACCGGATCAACCGGTGACCTCACGTGAGAGGGATCTCGTACGGATGTTGCTGGCCACATCCTCGATGGTGACAGGCAGTCCGTCGACTGTGGCGGATCGGCTGATCGAGCTGGCGGACCGGACCGGCGTGGACGAGCTCATGGTGGTCCCGCTCGAACAGGACGGCCAGGGGCGAATCCGTACGGTGCGTATGCTCGCCGAGGGATACCGCCGAGCGGCCCGCCCCCTGCAAGCCGCCCCGGCCCCACGGTGAAACGCTGCAGATCGGCAGGGTCGGCAAGTGCAGCCGCCTGGCCGGGCAGGCGATGGGACCGCCCGTGAACGCGATGGACATGGCACTGCACGGGTCTGTGAAATTCGGCGTCCTCGGTCCGGTCGGCATCAGCGTCGCAGGTCACCCGTTGCCGTTACCGGCGGCGAAGATGCGATGTCTGACGGCGGCTCTGGCGTTGTGCCACGGACGGGTACTGTCGGCCGCCCGGCTCACCGAGGCGCTGTGGAACAACGACCCGCCGGTCAGCGCGCAGAAGAATCTGCACCAGTACGTGCACCGGTTGCGCGGTCTGCTGGCCGACCACGGACTGGGGGACCGGCTGGTCCGGCGGCCGGCGGGGTACCTCCTGCGGATGCAGCCAGGCGAACTGGACCTGGACCGCTTCGAATCACTGACCGCCGTCGGCCGACACGCCCGTGACCAGGGTGATCTCCCGTTCGCGGCCAGGTCGTTGGCCGAGGCGCTGGCGGTGTGGCGTGACGACGCGCTGGCCGATGTGCGCTCCTCACTGGTGCTCGACGAGGCCGCGCAGGCACTGGCGGAGCAGCGCCTGTCCGTGGTCGAGGAACGGATAGCCGTCGATCTGCGACTGGGTCGGTACGCCGCGCTGGTGCCCGAACTCGCGACGCTGGCGGCGGCGCATCCGCTGCGGGAACGGTTGCGCGAGTTCCAGATGCTCGCGCTCTACGCGTCGGGGCGGAAAGCCGACGCGCTGGCCGTCTACCAGGACTGCCGTCTGGCCCTCGCACGGGATCTGGGCATCGGTCCCGGTCCGGCGCTGGGCGAGTTGCTGTCGGCCGTACTGGCCGACGACGCCGCCGCACTCGCGTCACGGCTCTCGCCGCGAACCGAACGACCACGAGATGCAATCCGGCCGTCACAGCGACGAGGCCGCCGATCGCAGCCGCGCCTCATGGGCCGGTCCCGCCCCTGAACCAGGGGTCCTGCCTTCTGCGGTGGGCACGCGCGGCCGGGCAACCAGCGCTGATCCGTGCTGGTTGCCCGGCTGTGTCCTGCTTCGTGCTAAAAGTCGCAGCTGTCCATTTCGCAGGAACTGATGCTCAAGCTGATGAGCCGCTCCGTCGGCTCCGACTCCGCCGGGATTCGCTGCAGGTTGAGGACGGCAGACATGGTGTTCTCCTTTCGCGGGCGCCGGCTCGGTGCCGGCGGGTCATCGCACGATCCCGCCCGCCGGTTCAGTGCGGGTACATCGCCGGTACATCGGCAACGGTCCGGCCGGCCGGCGGCACACGGTCCCGCCCCGATGTACCTCGGATGTACCCGCCATGAACCCGTGGGCCCCACGGTCGTGAGTACGTGCCGGCCGGAGGGGTCGGCGCCTGCGAAGGGAGAACGCCATGTCCGCGATCCTCAACCTGCAGCGAATCCCGGCGGAGTCGGAGCCGACGGAGCGCCTCATCAGCTGGAGCATCAGTTCCTGCGACAGCAACAGCTGCGCCTGACAGATCAGCGCGCCTCCGTCGGGCCGCCGTCGTCCTGGACGACGGCGGCCCACCACCGTGGCCGACCCGGCGGCGAGGACCGTCGTCTGCCGGCCACGCACGTTGTCGTCGGCCGTGCGGTGTGCGCGGGCCAGGCCGGAAAGGACGCCGAGATGTACGCACGGGAAACGATGAACATCTACTGCCAGCAGGATGACCGCTGGTTCGAACCGGTCGGCCGGCACACGCCGGGAGCCGGGCATCTGAGCCTCTACCGGGCCTTGATGCCCGATACCTGGACGCTGCGACGACGTGGTCTGTGGTTCATCGCGGAGCCGCCGGGGTCGAGGCTGCCCGGCCAGGGGTGGAAGCTGCACGTGTCCGCACGCGCCGGTGACGGCGCCGCGGCGTTGCGCGCCGCACTGCCGGTGCTGCGTGACCGCGATGCCCACTTCAAGTTCCTGGTCGATCCGTGGTCGCTGGCACTCACCAACGGCAAGCTGTGGCCGCGGGGGTCCAGCGGCAAGTTCATCACCGTCTATCCGGCGGACAACGAGGAGTTCCTCGCGGTCGCCCGGGAGCTGACCACGGCGCTGGCCGACCTGACCGGACCGTACATCCTCAGCGACCGGCGCTGCCCCGGTTCGACGTCGGTCCACTACCGGTACGGCGGGTTCACCGGACAACCGAAGCTGCGTGCCGACGGCGTGCCGGACCTGATGATCACGGCTCCGGACGGCAGTCCGCATCCCGACGTCCGAAACCCGTACTGGTCGGCGGCGCCTTGGATCGCCGTCGATCCGTTCGGTCTTGACGCGCAGCGGGATCTGCCGGACGACAGCGGCGCCGAAGGAGGGCTCGCCGGGGGCCGGTTCGAGATCGAGTCGGCGATGACCTTCACCAACCGCGGCGGGGTCTACCGGGCGCTGGACACCAGGACCGGCCGGACCGTCGTGATCAAGGAGGCCCGGCCGCACGTCGGCCTCGGCATCGGGCGGGGCGGGCATATCGACGTCACCGATCTGCTGGAAAAGGAGCACCGCCTGCTGGCAGCGCTCTCCGACGTCGAGCAGTTCGTCAACGTGGTCACGCTGTTCCGCGCGTGGGAACACCTCTTCCTGGTCGAGGAGTACGTCGAGGGCAGGCACCTCGGCCAGGTCTCGATCAGTGCGAACCCGTTGTACACCGGTGTGCTGACGGGCGAGGCGTTCGCCGCGTACCACAGCCGGATGCGTGAGCTGTTCGGGCAGGTGGCCACCGCGATCGCCGCGGCGCACAGCCGGGGGATCGTGCTCGCGGACCTGTCCTTCATGAACGTGATGGTCGACGACCATGACCGCGTCCGGGTCATCGACCTCGAAGGCGCTGTGCAGGAGGGCATTGACCCGTCACCGGGCCTCTACACGCCCGGCTACTCCAGCCGCCGGGCGAACGAGTCGGCGCCGGCTGCAGCCGACGACTACGCGGCGCTCGGTGCGATGATGTTCGGTTCGGTGATGCTCAACAACTCCATGGTCGGCTTCCACCCGCCGGCGCTGCCACGCTTCCTCGCCGAGTTCAAGCGTGACCTCGCACTTCCCGATGACCTGATCGCGCTGATCAGCGACCTGACCTCCGGAACGCCGCCGGAGCCGGACACGATCGGCAAGCGCATCGCCGAACTGTCGGTGGCCGACCCGGCCGCCTGGCCGCAGGTACTGCCGTTGGGCAGGCCGGCGTCCGAACAGCTCGTCGGGGAACGGGCCGACCGGTTGCACGCCCGGATCGCGGACACCGTCACCGGCGTGACCGGGTACTTCCGCCGCACCGCGTCACCGCAGCGCGAGGACCGGCTGTTCCCTGCGGACCTGAGCGCGTACGAGACCAACCCCTACGGGGTCGCCTTCGGCGCCGCCGGGGTGCTGCGCGCCATGCATCGGCTGTCCGGCGAGGTGCCGCAGGAACTGGTGGCGTGGCTGCTGCGCGGCGGCGCCGCGGCCGGAGACCTGACGCCCGGCCTGTACCTCGGCACAGCCGGCATCGCCTGGTCACTCGAAGAACTGGGCCATCAGGAGGCGGGCGCGGCGATGCTGCACCGCGCCGCCGAGCATCCGCTGCTGTGGGAGCGCGCCGATGTGATGCACGGCTGCGCCGGGTACGGGTTGGCCGCACTCCGGTTCTGGCAGACCACCGGCGAGCAGCGGTTCCTTGACGTGGCGGCCCGCGTCGGCGCTCATCTCGCCACCACCGCGCGGCGCCACGACGCAGGGGTTTCCTGGCCGGAGCCGGACGGCCGGACTCCTATCGGATACGCCTACGGCGCGAGCGGCGTCGCGCTGTTCCTGCTCTACCTGCACCATGCCACCGGAGATCCGGACGCGTTGCGGCTGGGCCGCCGGGCGCTTGACTTCGACCTCTCGCAGGCGCGGACCGTCGGGCTGGGCCTGACGTCCTTCCCCTCGTACGTGGACGACACGGCGGAGGTGCTTCGTACGTACTGGGACCATGGCACCGCGGGGGTCATGACCACCCTGGTGCGCTACGTCGCCACCACCGGAGACGAGGGCCTGGCTGCGTGGACGGACCGCCTGATCCCCGACCTCACCCGCAAGTACGCGGTCATGCCGCAGATGTTCCACGGCCTGTCCGGCATTGGGAACGCGATGCTCGACGCCGCTGAGTTCAGCGGCCGCGACGAACTGTTCGCGGAGGCCTCACGTCTCGCTGAGGGCGTGCTGCTGTTCGCCGTGGAGCGGGACGAGGGCGTGGCCTTCCCCGGGGAACAGGCGATGCGGGAGACATGCGACTTCGCCACCGGTTCCTCTGGTGTCGCCCTGTTTCTCGACCGGGTCCTGCGAGCCGGGCCGGGGCGCCGTACCAATTTCAACTTTGTTGTCGATGAGTTGCTGCCGAGTGGCGGGGAGAGGAAGTGACAGCCGCCGCCGAGACCACGGCCCAGGTGTCGGCCGCCCGCGCGCTCGGCCACAACCGTGACTTCCGTCTGCTGTGGATCGGACAGGCCACCTCGGAACTGGGCTCGTCGATCTCCATGCTGGCGCTGCCCATGCTCGTACTGGTCCTGTCCGGGTCCGCAGCGCTGGCCGGGCTGCTGGGCACCGTGGCCTTCCTGGCGGCGTGGCTGGGACAGCTGCCCGGCGGTTACATCGCCGACATGTTCGACCGGCGCAGGGTGATGCTGCTTTGTGACCTCGGGCGAGCCGTCCTGACCGGACTGGCCGTGGTGGCGGTGGTGACATCGACCGCGCCCGCGACGGTACTACTGGTCGTGGTCGGCGTGTCCATGTTCCTGTGGATGGCGTTCGCGGCGGCGCAGACGCAGGCGATACGCATGATCGTGCCCGCCGAGCAGATTCCCGAGGCGGTCGGTGTCAACCAGGCCCGCGGCTATGCGGTCGACATGGTCGGGCCTTTGCTGGCAGGGTGGCTGTTCACCATCGACCACGCGGCGCCACTTGTTGTCGACGCGGTGACCTTCGTGGTCTCGCTTGTGTGCGTGTGGCTTCTGCGGACCGCGCTCAAGGCTGAGAGCCGGCCGACCATGCGTCGGCTGCTGCCAGACGTGGGCCGCGGCTGGTCGGTGCTGTGGCGGCATCCGTTCCTCCGGGCCATGACGGTCTACGCGATGGTGACCAACTTCGCGGTGTCCATGCTGCTGTTCGTACTCATCCTGGGCAGTGCTGGTGGAGTCCTCGTCGGCGCGGGTATCAGCGTGGCAGCGGCTGCAGGCCTGCTCGGGTCGCTTTTGGCACCACAGGTGTCCCGCCGGGTGCCGATGCGACCGTTGCTTGTGACGGCCGCGCTTTTGCGGGCCGGCAGCATGGTGCTGGCCGCCACCCTCGGCAGCGGAACGGCGCTCGTGGCGGTACTGGCAGGTGTCCTGCTGCTCGGCCCGATGGTGGGCGCGGCACTGACCAGCGCCCAGATGCTCTTGGTACCCGGCGATGTCCTCGGCCGGGTCAGGGGGGCGTCAGGCTTTCTCTCCAGCGCCCTGCAGCCGCTTGCGCCCCTGGCTGCGGGCTTTCTCGTGCAGTACCTGGACCGGACGGCTGCACAGTTCGTACTCGTCGGCGCGTTTGTCGCGGTTGCTGTCGTCGCGGCAGTCATGCCGGGGTTCAGCCGGCGCACGATGTCGGAACTGCCGACCGCTCGTGCGCGACCATCCTGAAGCGCCTCCAGTGACAGCCTGTCCGTCGCCGCGCTGCGCCACCAGGTCACCCACCACCTCAAGCACGAGGGGGTCTGATCGGGTGACCCGCACCAGACCCTTTCGCCTGGCATGGTGTAGTTGGTGGTCCTGTGAAGGCTTGAAGATCTTGGCTCTTGAGGCCGGGCAGGGCGAGCGGGCGGTCCGGGTTGCGGGCGTTGTGTCGCAGAGCTGCGGCGATGTTGGTCGCGCCGGCCAGCCGCAGGGCGCCGATGGCGAGGTTGCGCCAGGTGGCCATCGCCCGGGGCGCGTTGCCGGTTCGCAGCTGTGAGGCGTCTTCGGTGAACGTGGTGTCTCTGACGTGGTGCAGGGCTTCGATCTGCCAGTGATCACGGATCAGGGTCGCCGACTGGGCGGGGTTGACTTGCTCCGCGGTGAGGCTGGTGACGGCGTAGACGGTCTTGATGGTGGTCTTTCCGGTCTTGCGGTCGGTGCGGCGGCGCTTGATCTGGACGGCCTGCCGGGCTCCGGGGAAAAGCAGGCTGTTGACCGTGACCGCCTTGATCCGTCGGATCTCCGAGCGTCCGTGGCCGATGCCCTTCACGCGGCTCTGCAGCGGGATCTCTGTCCACGGAAGGGAACTGAGCTGCTTGCGGAGCTTCTTCTGGTTGCCTTTGACGATCACGATGTGGTGGGCTTCGCGGCCCAGGAGGGGGTCAGCCACTGGGTCCAGGGAAGAGTTGCCAGCAACTCCGGCGCGGTGATCTCCCCGCCAGGCCCCGGACCAGGGCGGTGATCAGCCAGTGATCCGGCTACACCCATTCGGCTGTTCTTGAGTTAGCTCGGGGCAGTTGACGAGATCCCGTCCGATCTGTTGATCGGGTGGGAACTTTGCTTTCGCTGGGCTTGTTCAAGGCGGCGTCCGAACGCAGAGATGCCTGCTGGGGCGTGCTCGGTGGATTTTCGCGTTGAGCGAGGGGTGAGGTCGGCTGCTGAAGACGGACCGGAGCCGTCGGCGGGCAGGCAGATGCTCTGTGCTTGGCTTATCGGCCGCCGACGGCCGGGAAGATGTCGGGTGATCCGGGCAGTAACGATCTCAGCCAGCGGGCAACGGCTTCTTCGCACAGCCATTGGTGCGGGGGCCGTTACGGGTCAGGCACCAGGGTCAGCCAAGGATGGCCAGGGCGTCGATCTCGACGAGGAGGCCGTGCGGCAGGCCGACGTAGACGGTGGTGCGTGCCGGGGGCGGTCCGGTAACCGTCTTCAAGTGGTCGGTGTAGATGGCATTGAACTCGGCGAAGTCGGCGGGGTCGCTGAGGTAGGCCCGCACCATCAGGACGTCCTCCCAGTTCGCTCCGGCTTCGGCGAGGACGGCGCCGACGTTGGCGAGTGCCTGGCGCACCTGGTCACGCAGACCGGGTGCGTCGCCGGCAACGGGGGGCTGGCTGTTGGGTGGCAGGCCGAGCTGGCCGGAGGTCTGGAGGAAGCTGCCCTTGCGGACGCCGGGCGAGTAGGGGCCGGCTGCCGGTGCGTAGGTGCAGGGGAGGACGGCAGACTTCGTGGCAGCGCTCATGGAGTGTTCTTCCGGGGTGTGCGGCGCACGTCGGTGCGGTTGCGGGCAAGGCAGCAGGGGTCGCAGCGGGATTCCGCTACTGGGGGGTGAGGGCGGTGACGACGCCGTCCAGGACGTCGTCGAGGATGTCGGCTGAGGTGGCGAAGTTGAGCCGCAGGTACTGGGCGCTGTCCGACCCGAAGGGCAGCCCTCCGTCGAGCAGGACCTTGCCCTTGTTCAGAACGTGGCGGACGGGCTCATCGGACAGGTGCAGCGGGGAGGCGTCGATCCAGGCGAGGTAGGTCGCCTCGGGGAGGTGGTGGTGCACGGCGGGCAGGCATTCAGTGAGGACGCGGTGGACGTGGCGGCGGTTGCGGTCCAGTACGCGCAGCAGGTCCTTCTGCCAGGTGTCGCCGTGCAGCCAGGCGGCCTGGGTGCCGGCGACGCTGAGCGTGGAGACGGCGCCGTAGAGGTCTGGTGGCTGGGCGTCGCGCACCGCCAGCAGCCGGTCGGGGCCGAAGTGCGTGACGGTGCAGCGCAGTCCGGCGAGGTTGAATGCCTTCGTCGCGGACGTCACGGTGACCGTGCGGGCTGCGGCGTCCGGTGACAGGGAGGCGAAGGGGATGTGCCGGTGGGGGGCGTAGACCAGCTCCGAGTGGATCTCGTCGCTGATCACGAGCATGTCGTGGCGCCGGGCGATGGCGGCGATCTCGTCCAGCTCCTCGCGGGTGAAGACCCGACCGGTCGGGTTGTGGGGGTTGACCAGGAGGAACACCTTGCATCCCTGGCGAGCGGCGTCCGCGAGGGCCCTCATGTCCATCTGCCAGCCGGCGTCGGTGTCGAGCACAGGGATGGGGACGGTACGCCGGTTCATCGTTCGCAGTGTTGCGAGGAACGGGGGGTAGTTCGGGGTCTGCACGGCGACGGCTTCGCCCTCGGAGGTCGCCAGGTGCAGGATCAGTTGGAGGCACTGGATGAGGTCGGTCTGCTCGCGTACGCGTGAGGCCTCTGCCTGCCAGCCGTAGCGTGAGGCCATCCGCTCGGCGAAGAAGCGCCGCAACGGGCTGCCGTCCGGCCAGTCCGGGTATCCGAGCTCGGCCTGCTCGATCCTGGCGTGGAGGGCGTGGGCGACGGCGGGCGGGATGGGGAAGTCCATGTCGGCGACCCAGGCGGGCAGGACCGTGGGGTCCACCCGGTGCCATTTGACGCCTGAGCGGGCGCGGAGCCAGTCGCGGTCCAGGTCGTCGAAGCCTGCCACGTGTTCCGCGGGCGGCGGTGCTCCCGCGCTGTTCATCGTGAGGTTCCGTTCAGGAGGAGGTCCCGGCCGATCTCGACCTGGCCGTGATGCTGGGCCAGTTCCTCCAGCACGTGCAACAGCACTCCGGAGCTTGTCAGTTCGCGGTCTGGGCCTTCAAAGGAGGCGGGTGGGGTGTTGGCGGGAACGGTGCATGTCCCCACGGCGGCAAGGTCCTCGCGCAGCCGCTCGAAGAGAGCGTCGAGGCCGGACTTGAGGTCGTTGGCGGTACCACGGGCGGTGAACTCCGAGGCGCGTTCGCGGTCGACGGGGCGTCCGGCGGCGATGTGGCCGATCCAGTACTCGGCGACGGCGGTGCAGTGGAACGCGATCGCGTAGGCGCTGTTGGCGCCGGGCAGCGGCGGCGGGGTGTTGGCCAGGTCATCGCCCAGGTCCTCCAGCGCGCCGACCATGCCGTCGAGGGCGCGGCGCAGGAAGTACAGGTATTCGTCGTGATCCATCGGATGCCTCAAAGTGCGTGTTCGGGGGCCTGAGAAGGCGGGCGGCTGTGCGCTTCGCAGTCCCGGGGCTGGGATCGCCTAACCGGCTGATGCGGTGACTCCTTCAGACTGACTCCGCCGTCATCACCTGTCAAGGTGGTAACGGATTGCGTTCTAAATCCGAAGTAGAGTCCTAGCAAATCTGCACAGACCCAACATTTTTGCGTTGTGTCTGCCGAAACCAATGAGGATTGACGGAGAATTTTCCCAGGGAAACACCTCATTGACAGGTGACTAACGAGGGCGCAATCTGAGCCTCAGATGGAGATGCCGATGACAACGACGTCGTCCATCGCACGAGACCTGCAGCTACCTGCTCGGCACCTGCGCGACACCCCGCCACAGGGACCCCGAGCAGAGAAGCGGCACCCGCGGGCGACCTCCACCGGGAGCGGTCCAGGCTCACAGCATCCCCATGTACCGGTGCGCGGCGAGCATCCCCCGGTACTCGCCACCGGACGCAACGAAATGAGAGTGCGATGCGCAAGAGCTCCGCCACGCCGGCAGGCACCACGAGGCCGGAACCCGACGGCATCAACCACATCCCCGACAGCAGGCGCCACGGCCGCGCCAGGGACCAGTTCTCGATGCGGTTCTCCCCGGTCGTCTACCTCGCCCCCGTCGTTCTGGGAGGTGTCGGCGCCCCCCTGGGCCTCGGCCTGACCGGCAGCATCAGCGCCATCCTGGCCGGCAATGCCCTCGGTGCCCTCGCCACCGCCCTGTGCGCGATCATGGGCCCACGCCTGGGCATGCCTCAGATCACCATGAGCCGCTCGGCGTTCGGCTACCACGGCAACTACATCCCGGCGGCGCTCGGCATCATGCTGTTCGTCGGCTACTACAGCATCGGCGTGGTCCTCGGAGCTCGCTCCATGGACGGCCTCGTCGGACTGCCCTACACGCCGGCCGCCATACTCGTCGCCGCGCTCAGCATCGTGATCGCCATCTTCGGCTACAACCTCCTGCAGGTCCTAGGCCGGTGGCTGACCTACCTCAGCCTGGCGGTCTTCCTCACCATCACCGTCATGCTCCTGACGCACCGCACCGGCTACGCCCTGCCCGCCGCCTCGGGTGGAGGCGGCCTTCACGCCTGGTTGATCGTGTGCACGATCGTGTTCTCCTACACCGTCAGCTGGAGCATCTACGCCTCCGACTACTCCCGCTACCTGCCCGCCTCCAGCAGCTACCGCCGAATGTTCGGGTTCGCCTTCGGCGGTATCTTCACCGCCACCAGCTGGATGATGATCATGGGTGCCGGGCTCGCCATGCTCGTCCCCGACGGCAGCCCCCTGGCAGGCTTCGCAGTCGTCCTGCCCACCCCGGTCCTGAAGATCACCCTCGCCACCTTCGTCATCGGCGCCCTGGCCCACAATGCGGTCAACCTCTACAGCGGCGCCATGGCCGCCCTCACCTGCGACCTGCCCGCCTCACGCTCCAGCGTCGTCGTCGCTGGTGGCACCATCGGTTGCCTCCTGGCCGTCGTCTTCGGCGGACCGGACTTCCAAGCCCACTTCAACACCTTCCTGCTCCTGGTCTCCTACTTCGTGATGCCATGGCTCGCGGTGCTGTTCATCGACTTCTACTGGCGGCACAGCGCGGGACGCACCTACGCCTCCATCGCCGCCTTCTACGACGCCAAGGGGCCCTTCCGTGGAATCCGCACCGCCGCCCTGACCGCCTTCGCCGCCGGCCTCCTCGCGTCCGCACCGTTCATGGCCACCGACGCCTACACCGGACCCCTCGGACGAGCACTCGGAGGTATCGACGTCAGCTACGGCGCCTCCTTCCTCGTCGCGGCCGCCGTCTACTGGACCGTCCTCGGCGCCGCCCGCCGACGGCTGCCCAGCCCCCATGCCACCGTGCCCCGCTCCCTCGCTCGGTAACAGCGCAGCGAGGCAACGCCCCAGACCCGGTCACGGCGGCCACCAGCTCCCCGCCGTGACCATCCAGCTCTGACTGGCCACGGCGGGGCCCGCACGACCACGCTCGCGGCAGAGCCCCGGCCAAGACCGCCGGCCCAGTTCCTCCCGCGTGGCAGCATCCATCGCCACGGATCCCCTCCCCGGAGGCCCGTTCGTGGACACCGAGACCGTCACCTGTCAATATGGTTACGTGGCTGATTTTGTGTTCGTAAGCGGCCGTCTGTGCCTCGACCTCGCAGGCACCATGCTCTGGCGCCGGACCCGACGCACGGAGCTGTTGGACTCGCCCGAGGCCCTGGCCCTGTGGATCGCCCAGGCCGCGATCCTGGACGAGGCAGGCGAGATGACCCCGCACGACCTGGCCCGCGTGAAAACCCTGCGGGAAGCCCTCTACGACCTCACCCTCACCATCACCGCCGACGGACCCGACCTGAGCCGCGAGGACGAACTCGCGCTCGTCAACGACGCCGCGCGCCTTCCCGTCCCGCGCGTACAGCTGGACTGCACCGGAACACTGAGCCGGCTCGGCGGCGTGGACGAGGTACTCGGCTACGTCGCCCGCGACGCCATCGAACTGCTGGGATCACCGCACGCAGCCCGCGTCAAGGAATGCGCGAACCCCGAATGCACACGCCTGTTCGTCGACCTCTCCCGCTCCGCAGCCCGCCGGTGGTGCGGCATGGCGGAATGCGGAAACCGCCACAAGGCCGCCAGCTACCGCGAGCGTCGCAAGACCACAGTGCCAAGCACCGCGTAACCACACGCGGCAGGCGGCCCCGGCCACCAAACAGTTCGCCGCCGCGCTGCTCAGCGGCCGATGCTGGCAGCCGCACTGGTGAAGGACAGCCGTAACCGCTTGTCGATCGCAGGGCCGACAGTGCCCGGCCTCGTCACCGGGCAGCAGCAAGGGTGTGAGCCGCAGGCGCTGCCATTAGGCGGCGGAAGAGCAGGTGCACCAGACGCCGAACCCCGACCTCCTCGGTCGTTTGCCGGTGACGTCCGTAGGTCTTGACCGTGTGCCGCATCACGCTCACGGGGGACACGATCGATGCAGTATCAAGGACTACACACGAAACGGCGGTCACCCCACCACCGCAGGATGCCGCCGATCGCACAGAAAACGACAGAAGGGTGCAGGACGGGATGAACATACATCGCGATCAAGCAACTATCTGTGAAGTGCCCCCAACGGGATTCGAACCCGTGCTACCGCCTTGAAAGGGCGGCGTCCTAGGCCGCTAGACGATGAGGGCTATCGGCCCGCCTGGGCGCTTCTCAGCGCGTCGGGGACGTGAGAAGCATAGGGGATGGCGGGAGGTATCGCCAAAACGGTTTACGGGGTCCCCGATGGAGCCTCTGAGGGCGTCCCCGACGCCGGACTCGGTGAGGGGCTCGGGGACGGGCTGGGGGATTGGCCCGGGGACTGGGGTGCGCCCGGCAGGTTCTCCTTCGGGAGGTGGCGGCTGACCTCGGCCGTCGTCAGGCCCAGGCCGCCGAGTTTGATCTCGTCCCAGGCCTGGAGGCGGTGGGTGCCGCGGTCGATGTAGAGGATCGACGCCTCGATGGGGTCGGGGTACTTGCCCTCCACCGCGCGCAGGCCGCTGCCGCCGGTCGAGCCCTCGATGCGGAGGCGGGTGCCGTGCTTCATGACCTCGGTGCCCTCATGGTGGAGGTGGCCGGCGAGGACGAGGGGGACCTCGCCGTCGGTCTGGCGTGCCGCCGACGGTTCGTGGACGAGGGCGATGTCGACGGGGGTGCCGGCGGCCCGCTGGTCGCGGAGGGAGGAGGCGAGCTGGTCGCCGGCGAGTTCCTCGGCCGCGTTGCCGCCGGGGGCGACGGAGCGGTCGGGGGTGAACTGGGGGTCGCCGATGCCCGCGAAGCGCACGCCCGCGACCGTTTCCGCCCGGCCCTCGTCCAGGACGTGCACGTTCTTCGTGTGTTGCAGGTAGCGCTGGGTGACCAGGGAGTCGTGGTTGCCCCTGACCCAGACGTAGGGGACGCCGAGGTCGGCGATGGGGTCCAGGAAGCCGTTCTCCGCCGCCGTGCCGTGGTCCATGGTGTCGCCGGTGTCGACGATGACGTTCACCTCGTACTGCTGCACCAGCGACGCGATGATCTTCCAGCTGGCGGGGTTGAGGTGGATGTCGGAGACGTGGAGGACGCGGATGGTGGTGGGGTCCGGCTGGTAGGCGGGGAGGGTGGAGGTGACGTCGTAGAGCTTGGTCACATTGGTCACCAGGCGGGCCAACTCCTGCTGGTATACGTCGAATTCGGTGACGATGCTGCGGGCGTTGCCGACCACGGAGGGGGCGGAGGAGAGCAGCCCGGAGAACTTGGGTTCCAGGATGGATTTGGGGTTCCAGGTCGCGTAGGCGGTGGCTCCGGACGCGGCGAGGAGGGTGAGGGCGAGGCCGCCGGCGGTGAGGGCGCGGCGGGGGCGGCGGTAGACGGCGAGGCCGAGGGTGGTGGCGCCGAGGACGACGGCGGTGCAGGAGCGTACGGCGAGGTCGAGGGTGCCGTGTTCGACGTCGTGGGCGACTTCGTTCTGGAGGCCGGAGATGCGTTCGGGGTGGTCGACGAGGGACTGGGAGCGTTCGGGGTCGAGCTGGTCGACGTTGACGTCGAGGCGGACGGGGGCGTGGTGGCTGTCGAGGGAGAGGGCGCCGAGCGGGGAGATGTTGATCTTGGTGCCGCCGGTGAGGGAGGGGCGCAGGGTCATGGTGGTGTTCATGGGGCCGACCTGGGCGCGGACGTTGCCGACGATGAGCAGGCCGAGCCAGGCTCCGACGAGGACGACCGTGATGAGGCCGAGGGCGCGGGGCCAGGGGTGTGGCTGGGGGACGAGTTCGAGGGTGGGGCGGGGGCGGCGGGCGCGGTAGTGGTGGGTCAGGGCGCGCTGGGCCCGGCGGAGGTGGTTCAGGGCTGCGACGGGGACGCTGGCCATTGGTCCCGTATGCCCAGGAGTGGGGTCGGGTATGCGGGGCGGGCCGTGGGAGTGGGTCATCCCCAGCCGAGTTCGTGGAGGCGTTCGTCGTCGATGCCGAAGTGGTGGGCGACTTCGTGTACGACGGTGACGGCGACCTCGTGGACGACGTCCTGGGTGGTCGCGCAGTAGCGCAGGGTCGGGCCCATGTAGATGGAGATCCGGTCGGGGAGGACCCCGGCGTACCACTCGCCCCGTTCGGTGAGGGGGGTGCCTTCGTAGAGGCCGAGGAGTTCGGGGTCGGACGCGTCGGGTTCGTCCTCGACGAAGACGGCCACGTTGTCCATGACCCGCGTCAGTTCGGGCGGGATCCGGTCCAGGGCCTCGCTCACCAGCTCTTCGAACGCCTCGCGTGTCATTTCCAGCACACGCCTATTGTCCGGGACGAACGCGGGTTCGGGGCGGTGACGGGGTCGACAGGTCGGGGATCAGTGCGGCGAGGCGTTCCAGCTGCTCGCGCTGGGCGCGGAGGTTCAGGGCGGCGGGGCGGGTGATCAGGTGGCGGGCGCCCGCGGTGACGTACTGGCTGAGGCGTTGGGCCACCTGCTCCGCGGTGCCTGCGGCGACGGCCTGGATCTTCTCCAGTTCGGGGAGGGGCATGCCGTAGGTGGCCCGGGCGTAGTCGTCGAGTGCGGCTCGGGCGGTCCGGGGGTCGTTGTCGATTCGTACGGTGATGAAGAGGGCCGGGGTGATGGCCGCGGGGCTGCGGTCCGCCGCTGTCGCCGCCTCGTGGATGTCGTGCAGGCCGGTCGTGTAGTCGGCGGGGTCGGGCGGGTAGGGGAGCCAGCCGTCGTAGAGGCGGCCGGTGCGGGCCAGGGCGGTGGGGGTGGCGCCGGCGAGCCAGACGGGTGGGCCGGTGGGGCGGGTGGGGCGCAGGGCGGGCGGGAGGTCGGTGAAGTGGTGGAACTCGCCGTGGAAGGTGTCGGCGCCCTGCCAGAGGGCTCGCCAGAGGCGGACCGTCTCGTCGAGGCGGGCGAAGCGGCGCGGCCAGGGGACTTCGGAGAGGTCGTAGAAGGGGCGTCCGAAGCGGCCGGGGAAGCCGGCGCCGACGGCGAGGGTGAGGCGGCCGTGGGAGAGGAGGTCGACGGAGGCGAGGGTCTGGGCGGTCTGGACGGGGCGGCGCAGGAAGGGGAGCAGGGCGCCGGTCCCGAGGGTGGCCGTTTCGGTGGTGGGGGCGAGGGCGGCGAGCAGGGTGAGGGCTTCGATGCGGGGGGTGATGAGGGAGTCGTTGACGAAGAGGGAGGTGAAGCCGAGGTGTTCGGCGGTGCGGCCGAGGGTGATGAGCTCGCGCGGGTCGTCGTCCTTGGCCCATTGGGCGGTTCCGGTGGGGAGCAGTACGCCGATGTCGACGGGCTTGTTCATGGGCTCGATGGTGGTCGGGGGCGGGTATGGCCTCAATTCCCCGCGCGGAATGGCCGGTTGGGGCGGGGCGTCGTAGAACTGGGGTGTGGACTTTTCCCAGGTGCTGCGTGAGCGTCGTACGAGTCGTCGGCTGAGTCAGCTGGAGCTGGCCTCGCGGGCCGGGACCACTCAGCGGCATCTCAGTTTCATCGAGTCGGGGCGGTCGGTGCCGGGGCGGAACATGGTCGTGCGGCTCGCCGAGTCGCTCGAACTGCCGTTGCGGGAGCGGAACGAGCTGTTGCTGGCGGCCGGGTTCGCGCCGGTGTACGCGGAGAGTTCGTTGGCGGGGCCGGTGCTGGCTCCGGTGCGGACGGCGATCGGGCACATCCTGCGCGGGCATCTGCCGTATCCCGCAGTGGTGGTGGACCGGGAGGGTCGACTGGTCGACGCCAACAGCGCGTTCGGGGTGATCACGGAGGGTGCGGCGGCGGAGTTGTCGGGGCCGGGGGCGAATGTGTACCGGCTGGCGCTGCATCCGGACGGGGTGGCGCCGCGGATCCTCAACCTGGCCGAGTGGGCAAGGCACATCGAGGCCCGGCTCGGTGGGTTGCCGGAGTTGCGGGCCGAGTTGGCCGGGTATGTGCCGGAACTGGGGTCGTCGGAGGGGCAGTTGGGGTTCGCGGTGCCGTTGCGGCTGCGGTCGTCGTACGGGGAGTTGCGGCTGATGACGACGGTGACGACGTTCGCGACGGCGGTGGATGTGACCCTGGCGGAGCTGAAGTTGGAGGCGTTCCTGCCGGCGGACGCGGCGACGGCGGAGGCGTTGGCGGCTGCCGCGGGGGATCAGGCTCCGGGGAACATGTAGTCGGTGCGGATGCGGCCGTCGGTGTCGAGTGCGAGCAACTCCAGGCCGCCGCCGACCACTTCGCCGTCGGCGACGGAGATCGTGTCCCAGTGGAAGCGGATCAGGTCGTCGAGGAGTACGGCGTCGGTGCGGGCTCGGAAGGTGAACTCGCCGTTCTCGACGAAGCGTTGGTAGCTGCGCGTGACGCGGGTCTCGATGGCGTTGTGGCCCTGGGCCCGCAGGGTGGGGTGGTCGAAGCCGAGGTCGGCGGCGAGCTCGCGGATCTCGGCGGGCGGCTGGAGGACGTGGGTGCCGTCCTCGGCCCAGAGGCTCTCGATCGCTTCCCTGCGTCGGGCGGGGTCCGGTTCCGTCCACTGGGCGATGTAGCGGACGGAGAGGTCCTGGGGGTCGGTCGTCCCGGTCATCCGTGGCTCCTTCGGGCGCTGCGGTCGCTTCGGGGCCGATCGTGCTGTGGGCGCGGGCGGGGGGCAATTCCCGGCCAGGAATGGGCGACGGCGGTGGGGCGCGTGTCTTCCGGTGGGCGGCGGGAGTTGAGAGGGCGACTCCTTTTTCCGCCCTCGGAGGTGGCCCCGTGCGCTCCATGTACGTACCCGTCCGTCTGGCCGCAGCGGTCGCCGCCGTCGTCGTCGCTGCCGCCGGCTGTATGAGCGTGGGTGACGACGCGGGCGGCGGTGCCAAGCCCTCGCACTCGGCGGGGCGGCACGCCGGTGAGGTGCCCGACGGCGGTTCGGGGGCGCCGGGGGGCGGGCTCGGGTACGGCGGGTCGGCGGGGGACGGGAAGCACGGGCACGGAAAGCCCAAGCCCGGTGAGTCCGCGTCGGGTTCGGCCTCGCCGTCGGCGCCGGGGGCGGCGAGGCCGTCCGCGTCCGCCCCGCCGAGACCGGGGACGAGCGCGAAGCCGGGCGCGCCCACGACGGCCGCGCCGCAGCCGAGCCCGTCGCGGACGCCGCCGCCCCCGGACCCGACGCCGAGCCAGCAGCAGCCGTCCCCGGACCCGACCGTCGCGGAACCCTCGTCCTCGGCGCACGAGGACCCGGCCCCGCAGCTGGTGGACCGTGAGCCGGCGCCGACGGCCGGGTCACCGGCGTAGGGGCGGGTGTGACGCACGTCAAGGAGAGCTGGTTTGCGTTGGGGGGTGGTAGGTGCGTAAGGTGGTAGATCGTTTGATCCCATTGCCCGGCGCCACTGTAGAGCGCGCCGTGTGGCGCGTACTCTCCCTTGCCGTGGCGGACCGCATTGAGGCGGTCGATAGCGAATCACGGAGTTGACGGGCGCGTGCCGACGGAGACTCCGGAAGGTTTCGCATTCGCATGTCCATTTCCAGTACTGATCACGTCGTCATGCCCGAGAACGAGGGCACCGAGACGGCCGTAGACGCTGCCGCGGAGGCTCCCGAGGTGACGTTCGCGTCCCTCGGCC
Source organism: Streptomyces sp. NBC_01622 (assembly GCF_045209635.1). Taxonomy (NCBI): domain Bacteria; kingdom Bacillati; phylum Actinomycetota; class Actinomycetes; order Kitasatosporales; family Streptomycetaceae; genus Streptomyces; species Streptomyces sp. NBC_01622. Next base: position 5,491,401 of record NZ_CP109293.1, on the reverse strand, counting down.
TCCCCGAGGGCGTCGTGCGCAAGCTCGCGCAGAACGGCGTGACCACCCCCTTCCCGATCCAGGCGGCGACCATCCCGGACGCCCTGGCCGGCAAGGACATCCTCGGCCGTGGCCGCACCGGCTCCGGCAAGACCCTCTCGTTCGGTCTGCCGCTGCTGGCGACGCTGTCCGGCGGTCACACCCAGAAGAAGCGCCCGCGCGGCATCATCCTCACGCCGACCCGCGAGCTGGCGATGCAGGTCGCCGACGCGCTCCAGCCCTACGGCGACGTCCTCGGCCTGAAGATGAAGGTCGTCTGCGGCGGCACGTCCATGGGCAACCAGATCTACGCCCTTGAGCGGGGTGTGGATGTGTTGGTCGCCACCCCGGGTCGCCTGCGCGACATCATCAACCGCGGCGCCTGTTCCCTGGAGGACGTGAGCATCGCGGTCCTCGACGAGGCCGACCAGATGTCGGACCTGGGCTTCCTGCCCGAGGTCACCGAGCTGCTCGACCAGATCCCGGTCGGCGGCCAGCGCATGCTGTTCTCGGCGACCATGGAGAACGAGATCTCCACGCTGGTCAAGCGCTACCTGACCGACGAGGTCACGCACGAGGTCGACAGCGCGCAGGGCAACGTCACGACGATGTCCCACCACATCCTCATCGTGAAGCCCAAGGACAAGGCGCCGGTCACCGCCGCGATCGCCTCCCGCAAGGGCCGCACGATCATCTTCGTCCGCACCCAGCTGGGCGCCGACCGCATCGCCGAGCAGCTGCGCGACGCCGGTGTGAAGGCCGACGCGCTGCACGGCGGCATGACGCAGGGCGCCCGTACGCGGACGCTGGCCGACTTCAAGGAGGGCTACGTCAACGCGCTCGTCGCGACCGACGTGGCCGCCCGCGGTATCCACGTCGACGGCATCGACCTGGTCCTGAACGTGGACCCGGCCGGCGACCACAAGGACTACCTGCACCGCGCCGGTCGTACGGCCCGTGCCGGTCGTACCGGAACCGTCGTCTCCCTCTCCCTGCCGCACCAGCGCCGCCAGATCTTCCGGCTGATGGAGGACGCGGGCGTCGACGCCGGGCGTCACATCATCAACTCCGGTACGGCCTTCGAGCCCGAGGTCGCCGAGATCACCGGCGCCCGTTCGATGACCGAGGTCCAGGCCCAGTCGGCGGGCGACGCCGCGCAGCAGGCCGAGCGCGAGGTCGTCCAGCTCACCAAGGAGCTGGAGCGGGCCACGCGCCGCGCCGCCGAACTCCGCGAGGAGTCCGACCGGTTGGTCGCCCGTGCCGCGCGCGAGCGGGGCGAGGACCCGGAGGTTGCGGTGGCCGAGGCCGCCGCGGCCGTTGTCGAGGCGGCGGCCGAGCCGGTCGCCGAGGCGCCGGTGCGCGAGGAGTCGTCGTACGACCGTCCGCGCCAGCAGCGCGACGAGCGGGGCAACTACGAGCGCCGTGACCGTCGTGACGACCGTCCGTCGGGTGGTTTCCGCCGGGACGACCGTCGTGACGGTGACCGTGGTGGCCGTTCTTTCGAGCGTCGTGACGACCGTCCGTCCGGTGGCTTCCGCCGCGACGACCGCGGCGGCAACGACCGCGGTGGTGACCGTGGTGGCCGTTCTTTCGACCGTCGTGACGAGCGTCCCTCGGGTGGCTTCCGGCGCGACGACCGTCCCTCGGGCGGCGACCGTGGTGGCCGTTCTTTCGACCGTCGTGACGAGCGCCCCTCGGGTGGCTTCCGCCGGGACGACCGTGGCGGCAACGACCGCGGTGGCGACCGAGGTGGCCGTTCCTTCGAGCGTCGTGACGACCGTCCGTCCGGTGGTTTCCGGCGTGACGACCGTCCGTCGGGCGGCGACCGTGGCGGCTTCCGTCGCGACGACCGTCCCGCGACCGGTCACCGGGGCAGCGACCGCCCGTTCAACCGTGACCGCCAGGGCGACCGCCCCGGCTTCCGCGCCGGCGGCCACGACCGTCCGTCCGGCCACCGCGGCACGACCGGCACGGGTACCGGCACCGGCACCTTCGGCCGCCGCGACGACAAGCCGCGCTGGAAGCGCAACGGCTGAGGTCAGGCGACCTGGCGTGAACTGACGTAGTGGAGTGGCCCCTGCCCGGGAGACCGGGTGGGGGCCGCTTCACTCTGTGCGGGGTCGTTTTTTGGCCACATCGAGTCCTTATCGATTCCTTAAGTGGCGCATGTCACGCCCCCGGTGAGGGAATCGCTGGGGGCATGACAGATGACGCCATAGCGAGTGGGCTGTCAAAGGGAGATGCTCCCGGTCTCTCCGACGAGGAACGGCTTGCCCAGCTCGGCTATACGCAGGTTCTCGCCCGCCGCATGTCGGCGTTCTCCAACTACGCGGTCTCCTTCACGATCATCTCGGTCCTGTCGGGCTGCCTGACGCTGTACCTGTTCGGCATGAACACGGGCGGCCCGGCGGTCATCACCTGGGGCTGGGTGGCCGTAGGCCTGATGACGCTGTTCGTCGGCCTGTCGATGGCCGAGATCTGTTCGGCCTACCCGACATCGGCGGGTCTGTACTTCTGGGCCCACCGCCTTGCGCCCCCGCGCAGTGCGGCCGCCTGGGCGTGGTTCACGGGCTGGTTCAACGTGCTCGGCCAGGTCGCGGTGACCGCGGGCATCGACTTCGGCGCCGCGTCCTTCCTGGGCGCGTACCTGAACCTCCAGTTCGACTTCAAGGTGACACCGGGCAGGACGGTGCTCCTGTTCGCGGCGATCCTGATCCTGCACGGCCTGCTGAACACATTCGGCGTGAAGATCGTCGCGCTGCTCAACGACATCAGCGTGTGGTGGCACGTGGTGGGCGTCGGCGTGATCGTCGGCGCGCTGGCCTTCGTCCCCGACCACCACCAGTCGACGACCTTCGTCTTCACGAAGTTCGTGAACAACACCGGCTGGGGCAGCGGGGTTTACGTGGTGTTGCTGGGTCTCCTGATGGCGCAGTACACCTTCACCGGCTACGACGCCTCCGCCCACATGACGGAGGAGACGCACGACGCGTCGACAGCGGGCCCCAAGGGCATAGTCCGCTCCATCTGGACGTCGTGGATAGCCGGCTTCGTCCTCCTCCTGGGCTTCACGTACGCGATCCAGTCCTACGACGCGGAGCGGAAGTCGCCGACGGGGGCGCCCCCGGCCCAGATCCTCCTCGACGCCCTGGGAGCGACGTCGGGCAAGCTCCTGCTCCTGGTGGTGATCGGCGCGCAGCTCTTCTGCGGAATGGCGTCGGTGACGGCCAACAGCCGCATGATCTACGCCTTCTCACGCGACGGCGCGCTGCCGTTCTCCCGCGTCTGGCACACGGTCAGCCCGCGCACCCGGACCCCGGTCGCGGCGGTCTGGCTCGCGGCGGCGGGCGCACTGCTCATGGGCCTGCCGTACCTGATCAACTACACGGCCTACGCGGCGGTGACGTCCGTCGCCGTCATCGGCCTCTACATCGCGTACGTCATCCCGACGCTGCTGCGGCTCGCGAAGGGCGACGACTTCCAGCGCGGACCGTGGCACCTGGGCCGCTGGTCGCGGCCGATCGGGTTGGTGTCGGTGATCTGGGTGGCCGTGATCACGATCCTCTTCATGCTGCCGCAGGTCTCCCCGGTCACCTGGGAGTCGTTCAACTACGCGCCGGTCGCGGTACTGGTCGTACTGGGCTTCGCGGCGGCCTGGTGGGCGGCATCGGCCCGACACTGGTTCCTGAACCCGGAACACGCGCGTACGAAGGCACGGGAGGTGGCGCGGGCAGGCGCGCCCGAACCGGTAGATCCGTAACACTCCGGACCCGCCCGGCACCCTTCCCCTCATCCGGCACGGCCGTGTCCCCGATACCCGATCGGAGACACGGCCACGTCCCGCTATGCTCGGGGAGGCAACATCGCCTGGGCCCTTAGCTCAATTGGCAGAGCAGTGGACTTTTAATCCATTGGTTGTGGGTTCGAGTCCCACAGGGCCTACCCAAGAGCCCCCACGTCAGAGGCATTTGACGCGGGGGCTCAGGCCTTTTCTGGGGCCTCGGTGATCGTTAGCTCAGCCGACGCTCAACCGAAGTGCAGACGATCAAGACATGGAGCGGCCCCGGTCGGCAACGGGGGATGCCGACCGGGGCCTGGTCCCGCCCGCCCCCGTTCAGCGCGGGGTACTGGGGCGGGCGGGAGTCAGTTGTCTGCCTTCGGGGTGTGGCAGGTGCACCCGCACCGGGGTTGGAGCACTATGCCGCCGCCGTAAGGCAGCGGGATGTCCTTGGTCTGGCGGCACATGTCGTGCAGGTCGCCGTACCCGGGCTGCTGGCCGACCTGGCATTCGGCGGACAGTTCCGCCTCGGTGTCCGCGCTCACAGCGGCAGGTCGGCGAGCGGGATGAGGTCGTAGGTGGTGAGACAGGTGGGGCAGGCGAAGAAGTTCGCGCCCACGCCCGAGCCCTGTTCGACCGCCCGGACCAGGCGCACACCGCGCGCGTGGCCCTGATGCCAGTGGCACCAGCCATAGGCGGTGGGGGTGTCCGAGGCGGTGGCGTCGGGGGTCTGCGGGTTCTGGCTCACTGCTGCGCCTCTCCGTCGAGCTCGGCCCAGACGGTGTCGGTGGTGTCCGTGCGGGCGTGTCCGTACCGGTCGGCAATCGCGAGGGCGGCGAGGATCGCCGTGCGTGCGGTGGGTGTCAGCTCGGCGGGGAGGTCGGCCTCGATGCGGAGCGCACCGGCGGCGGTGTGCTCGGTCCGCGCCTCGTTGCCGGTGGCCGCGGCGAGCATGCCGGCGAGTGCAGCAGCCTGCGCTGTCGAAGTGCGCACAGCTCTCCCCTGGTGAGCATCTGATCACGCCTCGTGATGCTGAGTACTCAGCTTCGACCTGATGGGTTAGCTTTGTCAATGTCGAAGCTCGACCCCCGGAGCGGCCCAAATGCCACGTGACACTCCCTACTTGCAGGTCGCCGACGCCCTGCGCGCCCGCATCAAGGGCGGCGAATGGGCAGTGGGCGACAAGCTGCCGTCCCGGGCCCGCTTCGCCGAGGAGTACGGCGTCGGGCAGAGCGTCGCCCAGCGCGCCATGGAGCGGCTCATCATCGAAGGACTCCTCGAAGGCCGCGCCGGATCGGGCACCTACGTGCGCCGTCCGCGCGAGCGCCTGCGCATGGTGCGCTCCCGCCACCGCGAGCGCCGCGGAGGATCCCCGTTCCGCGCGGACATGAAGGAACAGGGCCGCGCCGGCACGTGGGAATCCCGCTCCGCCGCACGCACCCCGGCGCCCGACCACATCGCCGAGCGCCTCGCGATCCAGCCCGGCGACCTCTGTGTGGTGACGAACTACGAGTTCCTCGCCGACGGCCTGCCCGTGCAGCTGTCGGAGTCCTGGGAACCGATGGCCGTCACGGACGGAACGCCGATCGTGCTCCCGGAGATGGGACCGCACGCAGGCGCGGGCGTCGTCGAGCGAATGCGTTCCATCGGCGTCGTCATCGAGACGGCTGTCGAGGTGCCGCGTCCCGCCCGGGCCAGCCAGGAGCAGGCGAACCTGCTGGGCATCAGCGTCGGCGACCTGATCACGGAGATCGAGCGTACCTACTACGACATCGACGGCCGCCCGGTTGAGACCGCGGACGTCGTCGTCGCCGACGTGCGCTGGGAGATCGCCTACGAGATCCCCATAGACCAGCCCGACGACTGACCCCGGACATGACGAAGCGGCCCCGCCCTCCCGAAGGAGAGCGGGGCCGCTCGAAGTTTTCGCTGCGTCACGGGTACTGGCGGCGGCTCGGGTCGAGCCCCATGGAGAGCAGCCCACTGTTGCTGCTGGGACTCGGGTCCGGAGCCCCGTCCTTCCGGCAGACGAGGGCGTCCGGGTCGTAGGACGGGGCTTGCGGGCTGTAGCCGTTGGGGCATTGAGGTCCGGCCGGTCCCTGCTCGCCACGCTCACCTTGGGGCCCTGGCGGTCCAGTGATGGATTCACCTGGCTCGCCCTGGGGACCTGCGGGCCCCGTGGGGCCGACGGCGCCGGCCTCTCCCGAGGCACCTGAGGCTCCGGGTGACGGGGTGATGGTCGGCGCCGGTTTCCCCGGATCGCCCTTGTCGCCCTTGGGCCCCGGCGGGCCGGGAATGGGCACAGGGACCTCAGCGCGGTCGGGCAGATCCTTTACAGCCTTGGTCGGATCCGGCGCGGCCGGGGTGCCGCCCTTGGCCGTGATCTGGGCGCGCAGCACGCGCACGTCCCCGGCCAGCGTGGACACAGCCGTACCGCGCAAGTCGGCTTCGGCGGCCAGCTGGTCGCCGCGGCGGGTCTCGGCCTGGACGCGCACGTACACGAGGAGTACGGCGCCGGTGAGGGCAAGCAGGACTGCCAGGAGGGCGATGGGCTTCCACCTTCTGGCGAGCACGTTCTGAGTGCGCGTCATGGTGTCCCCCCGAGCTGGGTGACGAGTAGCCGCAGCCGTGCGACTTCCAGTTCGAGGACGTCGACGCGTTGCTCTGCTCTCTCCTGGTCCTTCTCGGCCTTGTCCCGCTCGGCGACCAGGCGCGCCGTCAGGTTGTCGTAGCCGGTCAATGCGGTGCCCTCCTGCTGGGCTCGCCCCGCGACCTTGGAGCCGTACATGGCTGCTGCCCCCGCCACGACCGCGCTGCCGATCACGCCTGCGGCCGTGACGAGGGCGCCATCCATGCCACCTCCAAGACGCGCTCATGGGGCAGGGTCAGGACCCCGAGGCGGGGTCGGCAGCAGGTGCGGCCTGCCTGTTGGGCACGGCCCAGGTGATGCCGAGCGCGGCCAGGACCGCGAGCCCGGCGGTGACACCTTCCTGCGTGGTGATGACTCCGTCATCGAGCGCAGTCACCAGGGACGCGGCACCCGCCGCGAAACCGCCGACGACGGCCTTCCACATCTTCGAAATCTTCACGGGCTGGTCCTTCCGGGATCAGACGTTGGGAACGTGGAGCTTGGACCAGGAGGTGGCGCCGGGGATGCCGTTTGCGTCCGTGCCGGTGTAGCCGAGCTTGCGCTGCCACTTGGCGTAGGAGGCCTTGTCGCCGGAGCCCCAGACGTTGGAGTTGGCGCTGGACTGGTACGCGTCGCAGCCCTCGGCGACGAGCCGCTTGTGCATCGCCGCGATGACCGGGGACTTCTTCCCGGCCGTGAAGAACGAGGCGCCCGGGAACGGTTCGTACACGGGCGGCGTGGCCGTGGTCGTGCCGACGAACGCGGGCCAACTGCCCGGGTCCTGGTGGGTGTTCTCGGGGATCTGCGAGTGCCCGTACCAGCCGGCCGTCTTCTCCCACGTGGATTCGCTGCGGTGGGAGGTGAAGTCGACCGGACGGCCCATCGGCCACGAGTTGGGCACACCCCACGAGTGCACCCAGGCCTGAAGGTCCGCCCATCCCTTGCACGGGGTGTCGACGAGCTGCGGGTACACCTTCGTCCCGATGCGGCAGTAGGGGAAGAACAGGGCCTCGATCTGCAGGACCACGCTGCCGGCGCGGTTGGTGCGGGTGCCGCCCGCCTGATCGACGAGCGACTTGCTGCGAGAGTTGGCGGGCACGAACTGGGTGAAGTGCCCCTCGAAGGGGTCCCACAGGATGTGCGGGGCAACCCCGGCGCCGCCGCCCGCGAAGTAGCTGCGCAGCGCGGTGTACGGCACGAGGTCGACGGGCTTGGCGGCCGTCGCGTTCTTGTCCCACGTGATGTGGGCGATGGCCTTGGCGGGGCCGCCGTCGGTCGCGGCGTGGTCGCCGATGTCCAGCCGGGTTGCCCCCGGCATCCACAAGTCGGGCATGGGTGCTCCAGAAATGACGAAAGCCCCGGCCGGCTGGCTCGGGGCGTGCGGTGCGGGGGGTGGTCTACAGGCTGGTGTCGGTGACCGTGATGCGGCTGATGCCGACGATGCGGTATCCGGCGGCCTGCGTGTAGGCCTCGGCCAGCGCGTGGACCGCGGTGTCGGCGGCGCTGAGGTCGACGGAGGGCGGGAAACCGGAGGCCATGATCTGGGTGGTGGTGCCGCCGTCCTGGCCGTTGTCGTTGACGGTGACCTGGTAGAGCGGGCTTGTGTCCGTGCCGATGGGCACGGGGGTCGTGAAGTCCATGCGACGGGCTCCTCAGGCTGCGGCTTCGTAGACCGCCGTCATCCGCACCTGGTGGGTGGAGGCAAGGGTGACCGGCGCGGTCGCGGCCATCTGGGCAAGATTGGTCGTCGTGGTGTTGGTCGGGAAGAACGGCGAGGTGTTGGTCGCGGTGGGGGCGATGACGAGTTGCCCGGCCCACCGGGTGCCGCCCAGGAGGTGGGCGTTGCCGATGTAGGCGGCGCCCGCGTTGGACGCGGTGGCGGGCAGGTCGAAGGAGTAGCCGCCGGCGCCGTAGGTGGTCGTCGACCCCATCGTGAGGTTGGCGTGCACGATCACGGTTCGGCCGATTTTCATGTACCTGCCGACGAGGGTTCCGTTTCCGAGGACCGGGGCGGTGGTGGCCGCGGTCCAGTTCGGGGTGTACGTCGTCCAGGCGGCGAAGATCGAGTTGAACTGGTCGCGGATCTCCTGGTTCATCAGGGCCGCGCTCACGACCTCGCCGACGACCCAGGTCCGGGGGGCGAATGTCACCGGGATGCCTCCTCGGCTACGGATGTGAGCGACGTCGGCGGGGTGCCGGCCAGCAGCGCGGAGGCGAGAGCGTTCGCGAGTTCCATGCCCTCGGGCACAGGCTCCGCTGGGGCAGGCGGCTGATCCCATGACGGGTCGTCGGGGTGCCACCAGTTCCGCTCGTGCGGCAGCTCGTCCGCGACGCTGGCTTCGGCGGCGGCCGGGTCGTCGGGGTAGATGAGCCGGACCCAGCCGTAGCCGCACTCGGTGCAGGCCATGCGCTGGTCGGTGGGGGTGACGACCTGCGCGGAGCCGCAGGGGCAGTCGGCCACCCACCGGTTGTGGTTGATGCGGGCGTAGATGCTCTGCCCGATCACGTACCCGTCCGGTGGGACGAGGCGGCGCTGCTGGCGCAGCTCGACCCAGCGGAACACGCGCTCGGCGGGGGCCACCAGGTCCCAGGTGCCTTGCTGTTGGGACGGGGGCAGGTAGAAGGTTTCCGCCCGGACGACGGCGATCGGCATACGGGCTCCTAGTAGGCGAGGCGGGTGGTGGAGTCGAGGACGGAATAGGTGCTGTCGTCCAGCACCCACACGGAGTCCCCGTTGGTGGTGCTGGTGTGGAACTGGATCAAGTGGCTGCGCTCTTTGATCGTCTCGGTGTAGCCCTCGACCGTGACGCGCACCGAGGAGAACGGCGCCTGCGCGGGCATCGACGTGACCGAGAAGTAGGAGCTGATGTCGGCGGCGAGGATGCCCAGGTAGTTGGACATCGTGTAGGCCTCGACCGGCACCTCGCGCAGTTCCGGCCCCGGGTTGGCGTAGCGGGACACCCGCCAGTAGGCGGCGTCCAGCACGGAGTTGTCGCTGGTCTTCAGGATGGAGAGAGCGCCCGGGTCGTAGACGCCGAACGCCAGGATGCTCGCGGGCGCGGTCACCTTCTGCGTGGCGCCGCCCGGCCGGGACGCCTCCAGGCTGTTGATCAGCTTCTGGTCGTCGTCGGCCAGCCCGACACTCTTGGTCTCCAAGTCGGCGTAGGCGACGGTGAAGGATTCGCCGGCAGGCGACGGGTTGTAGCGCACGTCGCGGGACTGGAAGGTCATCAGGTACTGGTCGCGGGCCGCGAAGAGTTTCGCGGACTCGGTGCTCTCCACTTCCCGCATCCGCGCCACCGCGCCGGTACCGCCCGGCCCCTGGGATGCGATCGGGTCGAAAATGCTTCCCTGGACGATGACGTCGACCAGGCCCACGTATGAGCAGAACCGGGCGATCCGGGTGTCCGCGCTTTCGCCCGCGTTCCCGGTCATCCCCGAGGCGTAGTGGGTGGCGAGGACGCTGCCGATCGAGGGGCGTGCGTACAGCGCGACGTGGGCGAGGGACCCGGACCACAGCCGCGTGCCGCGGTATCCGCCGATGTGCAGGAACCGCTGGTCGAATCCGTCCGTGACGGGGACGGACGCGTCGACGATGATGCCGTCGACGGCGACGCTCCCGCTGAGAGTCTGGCTCCACTCGAAGTGGTGCCACTTCCCGTCGGCCAGGCCGCTCGTGCCATCGACCGTCGTCACGGTGAGGGTGCTGGATCCGGAGTCGGTCCACTCGATCTGCAGCGCGCCGCTCGCCGACAGCGACACGACCTGCACGCACTGCAGGTCGGCCGAGTACAGGCCGAGGATGGCCCGGCCGGTGGTCGTGGTCTTGAACCAGCCTTCGACGGAGAACTGGTTGGCCGAGAGCGCCTGCTGGGTGGCCGCGCCGAGGTCGACCGTCAGATACAGCCCGGCTGTGGCAGTGGACGGGGTGAACGTGGGGGTGCTGTCGCCGGTGGCGTCCGGTCCGGTGTCGGTGCCCATGGTGAGCGTGCCGCCGGTCGAGACCTGGGTGATGGCCATCGACGGCAGTCCGTTGCCGGACACGTCGCCGGCACTGGTGGAATCGTCCGGCTCGGTGAGCGGGTAGTACGCGTCGGGGAGGAAGTTGGCGATCTCCTCCGTCAGCATCGACCGCAGAGTCGGCAGCCTGTTGAGCCGCTTGAACAGGTCGGTGCACGAGATCGAGACGTGGGACGACAGCCCTTCCCAGTCGACGGGGAACTCGTTGACCACGCCGTAGAAGCGGGGCCTGATCTCGGCGCCGACCAGCGCCCACTCGACGAACCCGGAGGTGCCGCCGGTGCGGGTGGTGGGGAAGTCCGCCGCTACGGTGTCGGTCGTGACCCAGGCGGGAGTGGCCAGGGTGCGGCGGGTCGTCCACGCGTAGCCGTCGCCGGATGTCTCCCAGTACACGGTGCCGCTCGACTCCCGCACCCGCACCCACGCGTGGTCGATCGCGCTGTACGTGAGGTTCGTCGGGGTGGCGTCCGAGGACCCGACTTGCGACATGGCGGCGAGCACGCCGGTGCCCGCGTCGTACCGCCAGCCGATCCGTGTCCCGGAGGTCACGGCCAGCACCCACATCGACGCGGCGCAGTTGGAGCTGCCGTTGAGCGCGGGCACGGCCGCGAGCTTCGCGGTGAGCTTGCTGCCCTGCAGCTTCCACTGCCGGCTGCTGGTGAAGTTCGTGTCCACGCCCGGGGCCATCGTGATGGCCAGCGTCGCCTTGCCGGTTTCGAGTCCGGCCCCGCCGGTGTTCGTCACCCAGAGGGTGGAGTTGACCCGGCCGTCGTCGAAGGCGTCACCCAGCATGGCGAGCGGGTAGGGCGCGGACCCGGACAGCGTGGGCATGACGGCCACGCTGATCCGGATCGGAGCGTTGCGCCGCACGTAGGGGAAGTACGGGCTGGACGCGTTGCCCGGGGTGAAGCGGCCGTCCTGGTTGTCCAGCCTCAGAGAGGCTGTACCCGGCTGGGTCTCCGACAGTTCGTCGGAGGCACCCCTGGTGATGGTCACCCCCGTGACGGTGTCCACGTAGGTGCTGATGTCCGTCCACGTGATCGTGGCGGGGTATTGGATCAGACCACCCCAGCCCGTCTCGACTAGCAGGGCCACGCGATCACCCCCCTACCTTCAGCGAGACGGTCGCGCCTTGAACGCGGCCGAACTGCACCAGGACGCGCTGGAACTCGCGGCCCACGGCGACGGGGTCCATGGCCTCGTGCACGTCGACCTGGACGTTGTAGACGGTGCCGCCTCCCGCGCCTGCGACAGCGGGTCGGCCGGCGACTGCGGGACGTCCCGCCATCCGGCCGGCCATCGTCTCCATGGCGCGGTCGACGTGGGGCAGGCCTGCGAGGACACCGACGGCCACGCCGCGGGCGGTGTTGATCCCGTGCGGGATCATCTTGGTCGCGGGCGACTTGATGCCGAGAGCCTTCTTCAGACTCTTCTGCATCGACTTGGCCAGCTTCTCCATGACCTTCTCAAGATCCTTCTCTTGTGAGAGAAGGCCAGTGAGGAAGCCCTTTGAGGCGTTCTTGCCGCTGTCGTACAGCCGGTCAGCGCCCACCTGTCCGAGCGTCGTCGTGCTCTTGTCGAGCTGACTCTGCAGGGAGTTGATCGACTTGAACGTGCCCTTGTCGGCGCCGACCAAGGCGCTCGCGTAGGCGTAGCCCGCGTCGGGGCCCATGTTGAGGATCTGCCGCAGCAGCCCCTTGTTGAGGCCCTTCTTCGCGAGGATGTCGATGTACCGCGTGAACTGCTTGACCTGCGCCAGCTTCGACGCGAGCCCCGCCTTGATGCTCCCCGCCGACACCTGCTCGGGCTCCAGTCCGAGGTTGGACAGGCCCGCGCCCTCCCGCGCGTTCTTGGTGACGTCGGACGCGTAGGCCTTCGCTGCGGCGATCGTGGCCGCGATCTTGTCCCGCTTGGCCGCAGCGGTGAGGAGCTTCTTCGTGTCCCGGTCCACCATCGCGACCAGGCCGCTCTCCTTCTTGCCGGAGAACGCCGTCTTGATGTCCTTGACCAGGTCCTTCGACGTGGACTTGATCTTGGCTTGGGTGCTGGTCAGGCCGACGATGAAGCCCTTGCCGACATCCGCCGCCAAGGCTTTCGTCTTCTTCGACGGCGACCGGATCTCCAGCTCGTCCCGGATCCCGGTCTCGACCGCGGAGGCCATCGTCCGGGCCGCCCTGCCGACGAGCCCGGCCGCCCCGGTCATGCCTGAGGCCAGACCGCGGCCGGCTTCCATCCCGGCTGCCGCCGTGCCGCCGGTCCCGGTCAGCGAACCGAGCGAGAGCTTGCCGGAGTTGAGGGCTTTCAGTAGTGGCAGGTACTGGCGGGTGCGGCGGGCGTTGACGACGAACTCGTTCTTCGACAGCCACGGCGCGAAGATCGAGTCGGACGTCTCCGTGCCGGGGCCGCCAACCAGGCCGCCGTCGCTGTACCCGCGGTGCCGGAACCCGGCGCCCGTGAACAGGCCGCCTGTCGCGCCGACCATGCCGTGGACCGACTTGCCGCCCGAGACGCTGCCCGCGGTCGAGTAGGTCGTCCGCACGTTGTGGTAGGTCCACGTCGTGGCGGTCTTGCCGTTCAGGTTCCGCAGTGCCGCCGCAATGTTGGCGATGGCTGAGAGCGCGCCTCCCTTAGTGGAGACCGTGACCGAGCCGTTGGGCAGCCTCTTTACCTTCAGCCCGAACGACTCCAGCACCTGCTCGCCGGACGCCGACAACGCCTTCAGCGTCACCGACTTTTCCCCGGGGCTCTGCTTCACGGCCGCGTTGAACGCCGCGAGGTCCGCCTTCGCGTCCTCCGTGTTCATCTGGATCTTGGGCGTGACATCAGTCGGGATCTCAAGAAGTTGGCCAGCGAGAGCCTTGGCCTGATCCTTCGACAGACCCATCGCCTCGGCGTTCTTGATCAGCGCCGAACGGCCCCGCGTGTAGATCCCGTTGACCGTCTCCCAGCTCGCGCCCGCCTCACGCTGGCTGGTACCGGCCGCGTCTGTCTTGTCGGCGAGATCCTGTAGCGCGGACGCGGCTGCCTGCGCCTTCGCCGAGTTCAGGTCGAGGACACCGTTGTGCATCGACAAGGCGCCGGCGTTGTCTTTCGCGGCCTTCGACGCGGCGTCGATGGCACCCTCGAAGCCGATCATCCCGCCGAGCGCGCTGCGGTTGGTGTCGTTGAGTGCCTGGATTGACTGCCGCAGCCCGTCCGCGCTCTGCTTCTGCGCGGCGAGGGCGGCCTGCGTCTTCTGCGCCTGGTGTCCGAACAGGCCCTGCGCCTGCGCGGCGAGTTCACTCTCGAACGACTGGTCGGCCAGGGCCGACGTGTAGCTGCCGAGATGTGAGCGCAGCTCGGAGGTGGACATGCCCTGCTTGCGCATGGAGGCCGCGACCCGGTCGAACGCGGCCTTGGCCAGGTCCGCCTTGCCGCCCTGCACCAGTCCGGCAAGGGCCTGGTCGACGCCGTCGAGATCCTTCTTGGCGTCCGCGACCGGCGTCGAGTCCATGCCGACCAGGGAGGTCAGGAACTGCTGGGTCTTGTCCAGGTTCGAGGGACGGCTCAGGGTGCGCAGCGAGTCGGCGAGTCCGCCGAGGTTGGCGCCGAACGCACGCGCCGCCTCGCCCGTGACCTTGCCGGTCTGGGCGAGCTTGCCCAGGGAGGTGGTCAGCTTGTCGACGTCCGGAGGCGCCTTCTTCCCCATCGACGACAGCTGCGTCAGTGCAAGGATGAGCAGCCCGATGCCGGTCCCGACCAGGGCGACCTTCGCACTGCGGGACATCGCGCCGATCGCTGCGCCCACCGCACGCAGGCGGCCCGGTGCGCCGGCGGCAGCGGTCTGCATCGCGACGACCTGAGTGGCGAACGCGGCCACAGCCGTGCGGGCGGCGACGAGGCCCAGGGCGGCAGCCTTGGTGACCTTCAGCGCCAGCGCCAGCTGCAGGAAGATGGCGATGGCCTGGGGCGGCACAGCCGACACCAGGCGCGACACCACCTCGACGGCCTGCAGCAGACCGACCCCGACATCGCTTCCGGCCTGCAACAGGTGGACCAGGGCTGTGGCCACGCTCTTCAGGACGCCCGCCACGGTCGGGCCCTGCGCGCGCGCCCAGTCCATGAACTCGCGGGCAGGGCCGCCGACGTTGGTTCCCTGCCCTGCCCGCAGCAGGTGGACGATCTCGTCGTTGACGTTGCGCAGCGTCTTCTGGGCGAAGCTGGTGAACTTGCCGTTCAGGCGGTCCAGGCCGGGCGAGGCCATCTCGCCGCCGACGATCGTCTCGAACCGGCTGGCCTCCGTGCTCGCAGCCTTGACCAGGCCGCTCGTCTTGGGCAGCAGCGAGTTGGCGAGCGCCAGGCCCTTGGTGAAGACGGGCATCGTGTCGCCGGCAAGGCTGTCCGACCAGCCCTGATAGTCCTTCTTCAGCGTCACCAGGGCGGCGGCGGCCTGCTTCGTCGCCGGGGGCATCTTGGCTACGGACTGCTGGTAGGCGGTTTGCGCCTGGATGGCCTGAGCGGAGACGGCACCGTGCTGGGCGACCGCGTCCTCGTATTTCTTCTCGGCGTCGGCCGCCTCGCCGAGTGCGGCGATCTGCGGCACCATCGCCGCGATCATGGCGCCGGAGGCCACTGCTACCGCGCCCGCGCCTGCCGCGATCGGCAGGAGTGAGGCGGCGGCGGGGATCGCTGCCGGGGCCAGCAGCATCGTGGCCTTCTTCAGCTCCTCAAGGGCCTTGCCGCCGGCCTCCGAGTCCCGCTGCATTCCGGCCAGGTTGCGGCTGGCGTTGTTCGTGAACCGGCGGACCGCCGCATCCGAGTTGATGGACGTGGTCAGCAGGCGGCGGCCGAGCCGGTTGCTGGCGTCGCCTGCCCGGTCCAGGACTCGGGACAGGTGGTCGCGGCCGACGAGGATGAAGTCGAGACGCACGGGTCATCCCCCTTCGGCAGCGCGTGCCTGGTTGGTGTCGATCCAGGCGATGAGGCTGTAGAAGTCGTCGACCCTCAGGTCGTCGACTGCTTGCGGCGGGATGTGGAGGATGTGGGCGAAGAGTCCGAGGTAGTCGGTGCGGGCGTGGTCGACGTCGGGGTCCGGCTCGGGTCCGAGTCGCTCGCCTCCGCCGCCTCCTGTGGCGCGGCCGGCTCCTCTTTTGGGTCCTGCGTCATCTCGGCGATGAGCTGGCGTGCGTGCTCCGGATCCTGCGCGGCGTCGGGCAAGCCGCTCAGAGCCTTGGCGATGTCATCGCCGGTGACCTCCGGGTTGGCCGCCGCGAGGGAGAGGGCTTCGCCGATCCATGCCCTGACCTCTTTCTTGTCGAGGCGGGTGTCGATCTCCTCGATACCGGGGTCGAACTCGGCGTATCGCAGGGGCGGGTTGCTGCGCTTCTTGATCACCCAGGCCACGCCGCGCATGGCTTCGGGGTCGTCGTTGGCGAGCCCGGCCTTGATGTCGTCCCACTTCATGTCGATGGTCCGCTGGACGATCGACACCTCGGAGACGCGCAGGGTGCTGGCGTCGAACTCTTCCTTCTCGCCGTCCGCCGGGCTGTAGACGATGATCACGGGGTGCTCCTATTCGAGGTGACGGCGCACGTCGTCCGCGACGCGGGCGACCTCGCTGTTGATGCGGTCGAGGTGATTGCGCTCGGTCTTGTCCCACCACAGAGGGGTGGCGGTCTGCTGCGCCCAACGGCGCTTGTTGCCGAACACCGGGTGGCGCAGCCGGCCCTCGTTGAGCCGGTTGACCACGCCCATCGGGATGTCCGGCGGCAGCAGCGAACGGTCCAGCCACACGCGGGCGCCGACGTCGCCGGTGGTGCGCACCGAGATGCGGATCGCCGCGGCGATCGACGCCCGCAGCGGGCGTGTGGTGAGCGAGGGGCCGCCGCGCTTCCCGGAGCCGCGGCCCTGGGATCGGATGTCCAGGTGCTCGATGGCGTCCTGGAGGTCGTCGCGCAGCGGCTCGGCCGCACGCCGGATGCGGCGCTGCATGCTGGAGCGGATGTTCTCGTGGCCGGCCCGGCGCAGCCGCCGCTGGAGTTCGAGCAGCTGGCCGGTGCCGACTATACGAATGTCCTGGACCACGAGGGGTTCACAGGGTGACGTCGGTCGACATGTACTCGATGACCGGCTGGTTCGTGCCGTCGTACAGGCCCGTGAAGTTCAGCGTCGGCTTGACGACAGCGAACCCTTCGACGGTCGGCGGAGCGTCGTCGAACTTGATCGCGGGCAGCTTGATCCGGAACGTCTCGGCGTAGGTCGACGCGATGATCGGGCCGATGAACTCGACCACCAGCGACGTCGCGGCGTCGGAGGTGTGCAGGTCGTCGAGGATGGTGTCGACGTAGTCCATCTCGATGGACCCGGTGATCTTCACCTGGTCGTTGGAGATGGGCTCCTTCTTCGTACCGGCCTGCCCGGCGTAGAACCGGTCGACAGCCTGCGGGCGCTCGATCTTCACCGAGATCTTGCGGATGCCGTCCCGCGCGGCCTCTGTCCCGAAGGTGCCCGTCTTGACCGCGAGCTGACCGAAGTGGAACGGGGACATCGACGGGTACGAGGCCGTCGCCAGTGTCTGTGTCTCGTCGCACGCCTTCGCGTCGAACTCGTAGGTCGCGGTGAGCATCTGCCCGACCTCGCACGAGAACTCCGCGCTGATGATCTTGCAGCCCAGAAAGGTCTTGTCGGTCACCGTGCCCGTCGTGAGCGGCACGCCCTTCTGGATCGTCAGGCTCTTGCCGATCGTGTCTGCGAGGGTGTGCGTCTGCAGGTAGGCGGTCGTAGCCACCTGCTGTACCGGGGTGACGGAGGTCCCCATCAGGCCCTGCAGCAGCAGGCCCATGGCCTTGTTGGTGACCTCCATGTCGACGGTGCCGGACCCCTCGGTCTGGGTCACCACACGGCGCGACGACAGCGGCAGCAGACGCCCGGCAGCGATACCCGCGGACTGGGCAGTCGTCTTCTTGAGGACCAGCGATTCCTTGGTGAACTCGATGAACTTGGTCGATGCCACGAACGTGCCGTAGGTCGACTCGGCACTGATGCCGAGCTGGGCGCCGAGCCCGGATCCGATCGCCATGGATCAGCCCTCCTGGTTCTGCGACGCCTTGGCCGCGCTGGTCTTCTTCTTCGCGCCGGGCTCCTCGACGGACTCCCAGTTCGCGGGCTGGCAGACGTAGCCCTCGAACCGCTCGTCGGGCACCTCGACCACTTCGTCCGGCTGGACCTCGCGGCTGCCGAGTTCGGGCACGGTCACCGGCTCCGGGCCCAGGTAGCGCACACGCGCCATGGCTGTACTCCTTCTCGGATGGGGTGGATCAGATACGGGCCTGGCAGGTCACCGTGAAAGCGAGCCCGGCGAGGCTGCCTTCCGCCTGCACTTGGGTCAGGTCGCCTGCGGTCAGGTGCGCCCACAGCACCGCGCCGTTCAAAGTGGGCGCAGTCGGCGCTGAGTTCGTGGCACGCAGCGCGGTCTCGACCTCGCCGACGAGCGCGAACACCTCGTCGCGCCGGTCCTTCATGACGGTGTCGCCGGCGCGGGCCTCGGCGTAGCAGGCGATCGTGAACGCCTCGTCCCGGGTGCGGGCGCCGGCCGCGTTGAAGTCCTGAGTGAGGGACACAGCCGCCGCCGACGTGGGCTGCCAGCCCACATACAGGCGCTTCAGCCGGGTGTAGTTGACGGCCGCCGGCCCGTCGACGACGTCCACCTCGGCGAAGGCGGGCGCCGCGGTCAGGATCGCCAGCAGGGCATCGACGGCCGCCGGAACGCGGGAGGTCATCATGCGAAACCGTCCAACTGCCGGTCGTTCTGGAGCAGCTGCAGAGCACGGTTCGGGATCGCGTAGCCGAAGCCGGGCACCTGCTCGGTCGCGAGGAAGTCGTCAGCGCTCGACACGCCCCGCGCGGCCCCGTACCGGGTACGCCACAGGTGCTGCAGGATCAGCTTCCCGGCGAGGCTCACGTTCGGCTGCACAGTGGCGCGGCCCGCCTCGTAGACGACCCGGTAGTCGCCGGAGTAGAACCAGATGCCGTCCGTGCGGCGCACGATGCCGGTCTCGGTGTCGACGTCCAGGACGCCCATCTCGATCCCCAGTTGCCACACCTGTACAGGCGTGACCGAGGTGATGCTGAGCACGGGCGTGGTGTGCAGCACCCATGCCCCCCTGTCGCCCTGCAGTACCTGCCGCACGGTGCGCCGGATGACCGGGCCCACGAAGTACTCGACCGCCACGGTGGTGGCCGCGATGTAGTCCCGGATCTCGTCGTCGTCACCGGTCGAGGTGGCGGGGATGGCCAGCTGGTCCTTGGCGTCGGCGAGGGAGAACAGCATCGGTGCCGCAGCCGCGCGGATGTCGAACACATCCGTTGAGGCACACGCGTTGGCGCCCGTGGCCAGCCATCGCACCTGGTGCAGCCCGGACTGCACGGTCTGGTAGCCGTGGGTGTAGACGCCCGTGGACGCAGGCGTGACCGGGTCGACGACCGTCGTGGTGCCGTCGGGCAGTGTGATGGTCAGCCGCATGTTCCCGGCGTTGGCCGGCGCCCCCGAGGCGTCCTGCACTTTCATGCTCAGCGGGACGACTGCGCCCAGGTCATAGCTCATCGAGCCCCCTCACCACGGACTTGTGCGGCAGAGCCCGGCCCGGCGCCCGCACTGGAGCGGAGGCGGGCGCCGGGCCGGACGGTATGGACGGCGCGCCTACTTCGGGCGGGTGGCGGTACGCCGCGGCTTCGACTCGACGGCCGTCTCCTGCTCGGGGTCGAGGGCGAGCCGGATACTGCGGGCCTCCTCGGTGGCCTGCCCGGCTAGACCGTCCTGGCCCTGCTCGATGAGCTCCTTGGCCTGCCCCTCCAAGGCGGAGGCCTGCTCTTCGAGTTCGCCCCGCACGCGGGCGATCTCCTTCTTGACGTCGCCGGCTACCGGGGCCCGCGTCTCGCGGCGCGGCCCGTTCTCGCAGGTCGCAAGCTCGTTCTGGAGCCCACGCAGTTCGGCAATGCGGTCGTGCATCGCGTTCTCCGTTCCAGACAGCGCAGGCCCGCCCCGATGGAAGGGCGGGCCTGCGCACAGGGGGTGTGGGTCAGTAGCCGGACGGCGCGATCAGGCCGGTACCGGAGATGACCGAGATGGTCTCGGGCCGCCGGTCGGGCATGAACGCCGCGTAGTTGTAGACCTGCAGCCGCACCTGCAGCGTGTTGGACAGGACTTCCTGCAGCACGCGGGTGCGCATCGAGCCCTCCCACAGATACAGGTCGGAGGTGCGCATCGTGGCGATGCGGTCCTCGTTCGTACCGGCACCGAGGTTGGCGGGGATGTTGCCGTCGGCCAGCAGCGGGAAGTTCAGCACCCGTCCGACCGGTCCCTCGACGTCGCCGCCGGTCTGCAGGGCGAGCGGGTTGAAGGGGGCGTTGGTCTCCGGGAGGATGAACGGCCGGTTCTGCGAGTCGAGCTGCGAGGCCATCCAGAACCAGCGCGACGGCGTCAGGAAGGCCGCCGTCGGCATCATCTTGCGGTTCTTCGCCGACAGGGACAGCGCCTGCATCATCGGCGCGTACAGCTCGGGCAGCGTCGGCGTGGCGTCCGTGTAGGTCACGGAGTTGATGCCGGACACGTTCAGGACGCCCTTGAGCTGGCCGGAGGTACCCGAGCCGGACCAGCACTGGGAATCCAGCTTCTGGTTGTAGTCGGCGATCAGGTCGGCGAACACGATCTCGTCGAACGCGACCGGGGACTGGTCGAGCAGCTGGATCGCGATGTCCTGCTGGCCGGCGATCGTGCGCACCGGGGCGGTCACGAAAGTGTCCGTCATGTCGGTGGACGTCACCGTGCCGGCGTCCGCGGTCTGTACGCCCGTCGCCGTGCCGGTGGCCACCTTCGGCACGTTCACCGAGTCGGTACCCGACGGCAGCGGCAGGTTCTGCACGGTGTTCGCGAAGGTGCGGCCAAAGCGCGGCAGGTCGATGTACTGGTCGACCAGCCACAGCGGCGGCACGAAGTAACCACCCTGCCCGTCCGTGCGGTTGGGGTTGACGCGCTTCTCGAACACGCTGCCCCGGTCGACGGCGCGCAGCTCCTTCTCGGCGAGCTGGGCGCGCCGCTGCTCCCGCTTGGGCATCTCGACTTCGAGTTCCTGGGCGTGGCGGCGAATACGCTCCTGCGCGGCCGTGACGCCGCCGTCGCCGTCGCCGCGGCCGAGCTGGGAGCGGACCATGTCGAGGAAGTACGAGTGCTTCGCGCCGCGCTCGTAGGTCTTCGGCTCGGACACCACCGTGACCGAGGGACCCTCGGCCCTGCCCTGCCCGAACTGGGCGCGCAGCTCGGCCGCCTTGGCGCCGCGCTCCTCGACCTCTTCCAGCTCCTTGATGCGGGCCTGCACCGACTCGATGTCGGCGTCCTTGCCCTTGATGGCGTCCCGCTTCTCGACGAACGCCTTGTCCTCGTCGGGGGTCAGGCTGCGCTTCTCGGCAGTCGGCGTCTTGAGGACCTCATCGAGTTCGGTCTTCAGCGCGCCCCGCTGCTCAAGCAGCTCCTGCATCTGCGTGCGCAGGAATGCGAGCATGGCTTACTCCTTGGTGATCGGTGACTGGGTGGGTCGCGCCCGCTGACCGTCCGGGTGGTGCCCCAGGTGGTGGCGCGCGAAAGCGCGCTCCGGCGTGAGGTCCGGCGCGTCAGGTGGTGCAGGCGGAAATGGCTACAGGGCGAGGGCTTCGGCCTGGGCCAGGTACAGCGACAGCGGATTCCCGGCCGGCGGCTCGGGCTCCGCCAGGCGACGCTGCAGGCGCTCAAGGAGCGCGCGGACATCGGCGTCGCCGAGCTTGTCGAAGTCGGCCGCCCGCAGCGCGGGGGCGACAGTAGTGGCGGGGTTCGCGCCGAAGTTCACGACGGACACATCGCCACGGTGCAGGTCCACCTCAAGGATGTCCCGCTGGTCGTAGTCCGGAGACCACATCTGCCGGGTCACACGGAACGCGAAACTCATCTCGTCGACGCTGCCGTCCTGCAAGGCCAGCAGCATGTCCTGCACGTCGGAGCGGGCACCGGTGACATCGGCCTCCATGTGCAGCCCCGTCGAGTCCTCGGACAGGCGCAGGCTGCCGGCCTTCGTGTACGCCATGGCGAGGCCGCCATGGTTCAGCAGCAGCTGCACCTGCGGGTTCTCCGACAGCGTCTTGGCGAACGCCCCGCCCCGCACGACCTCGGAGTACGAGCCGAGCCAGTCCCACATCTCGTAGGGCTCCTCGACCACCGACGCATATCCGGCGATCGTCGACACCCCGGAGGCGCCTTCCTTGGCGCGCACCTCCAGCTTCACCGGGTAGGCGCGGTGCAGCACTCCGGTGGTCTTGGCGCGCTCACTCTTGTCGGCCACTAGCTGCCTCCCATCGGGCTGTCTTGGACCTTCGCCGGTGTCGGCGGCGGTGCAACGGGCTTGTCGCCCCACGCCACCGGGCCCTGGTCTTCGATGTCGCGGATCTCGTTGACGGTCTGCCACTGGTTCTGCAGGGCCAGCGTGTGTGCCTTGAAGCGGGTCAGCAGGTCCGTGCGGACCAGCGCGTTGCGGTTGAACTTCACTTCGCCGACCGGCAGCAGCTGCGACAGTGAGCGTTCCAGGCGCACCAGCCACGGATCCACGGCGTAGGTCAGCAGGTCCAGGGAGCGCTGCTCGATGTTGCTGTACGTCAGCGAGCCGCCCGTCTCGTAGCCGAAGATCTCGGCAAAGCCGGGGCCGAAGATCCGGCAGCACTCGGCGGCCGTGAAGTTGTTCGTCTCCAGGAACTGCGACTCGTTCGGCGCGATCTGGATCTGCTGGTACTTCCAGCCGGCGCCCAGCACGGCGGGTTCCCTGCGGCCGTGGATGGCGGCCAGGAACCGTTCCTTCGCTGTCCGGGCGTGCTTCTCGTCCAGCTCCTTCTCCGACGTGAGGATCCCGGACGGGTGGCCGCCCTCCTTGAACCACTGGTAGCCGAACTGCAGCGCGGCGATACCGGTGGCGATCGTCGTGGCCTGCAGGGCGATCGGCGACAGTCCCAGAAGCCGGCCCGGCGCGGGGTGCACGCGGCGGTGCCACACCTGGTCGGCTTCGACCTGCCGGCCGTTGACCGTCCACTGGGGCTTGCCGTCCTCATCGGGCCGCACATGCACCAGGTCGGGGTGCGCCAGCACGATCTGCGTCGGCGTCCCCCGCAGCCGGTCTTTCGCCCCGATCAGCCCCGTGGTGTTGCCGCGCAGCATCGCCGAATACACGTACTGATACGTCCAGTCGGGCAGCCCGTACCCGTCTCCGCCGAGGTCGGCCATCCAGGGCGGAAGCGGCTGGGGGTCGCGCGGACGGGGCAGGTAGACGATCGGCATCGTCTCGGCGACCGTGGCAACCAGGTTCACGCACGACCAGACGGCCACCTTCTGCAGACTCGCCTCGGTCTGCGCCAGGTTCACCTGCGAGTAGTTCCCGCCGACGCCGCCGGTCTGTGAGTTCGGCAGGATCGGCGGACTGGGGAACATGGCCGCGCGCCGTTCACGCCCGAGGATGAAGCTCATCCGGGCCTCCTCCGGGTCGTGATGCGGTCGGCGACCTGGTCGGCCAGCAGCAGGCCGCCGGCCGTCAGGAACCCGGCAGGCGGCCACGCCAGCCATGCACCGACCGACACCAGCGCCCAGCCCAGCAGGACCGGCAGTGCCCGCCACAGGGCGCCGGCTGCTGCCCCGAGCGGTTCGGCGGCGCGGACCATCAGCGGCTCCTTGCCGGGCATGGGCGTCCCTTCACCAGATGTTGTTCATCGGGTCCGACTGTTCTTCGACCTCGGCGCCGAGCCCCCATTTGGCGAGCGTGGCGGCGACCAGCGGACTGATGTCCACGGAGACGATCCGCCGCGCCCACGCCCACGCATCGCCGAGAGGGCGCTTCTGTGCGCCTGCCAGTGCGGACGCGAGCGGCGCCTGGTCGAGGTGGCTGAGGGTCTGCTCGGTCACCGCGTCGTAGAACTGGCCGCAGGCCGCGGCGACTTCGCGGGTCTTCGGCGACACAATCTCGACGCCGAGACGTTCTTCCAGGTCAGCGATGAGTGATCCTGCGGGGCCGCCGGCGTCGACGACCCAACAGCGTGGCTTCCACTTCTCGTGCAGCTCGGCGGCCCGGTCGAGGATCCAGCCGGTACCCGGCCGGTGCTCCACCACCTCGACGTGCGTGCCGCCCCGCCACTCGCCCGCCACAGCAATCGCCGCATGCGAGCGCTCGGGAGTCATGTCGATCGCGAACGCCACCGGGTCCGACGGCGACGACTCCGCAGCCGCCAGCGCCCGCCACGCGTCCTCGCCGACGACCTGCCACGTATCCGCCGTGTCCGACGGGTACTCGCCCACGCCGAGCCGCTCGCGGGCGTAACCGTCCTTGCTGAGCGTGGACCGCTCGTTGGCGACCTTCTCCAGCGTCAGCCGGTAGCCGACACCAGGGTTGGACTTGAGGACCGCCTCGTCGGAGTCCGCGTCGTCGTGCGCGGTGCAGTCCTTCGGGCACTCGTCGACATGAGGGTCGACGGACCATTCGAGGTACGTCAGCGACGGGTCCGACGTGCCGGCCTCGATCGCCGCCAGCGCACGGCGGCGCAGGCGCCCCAGCTGTACGGACGGGCCGCCGATGCCGGCCGATCCGAGGTACCAGATCTGCGGGTCCTGGACCGCCGCCATGGTGGGCAGCAGGGCGTCCATCTCGTTGTCGCCGAGGATCATGTCCTCGTCCATCACATTGCAGTGGCCGGTGAAGCCACGGCCGGAGCCCTTGCTCCGGGCGATGAACCGCAGCAGCTGCCCCGAGTGCAGCTCGATGCTCTCCTCGCCTGTGGTCTGCCAGTACCGTTTGACGCGTCTGTGCAGGTCAGGGGTACTGCGGATCAGGCGCTCGATCCGGCGGAACGCGTTCTTCGCCGTCTTGAACTCGTGCGCCGAGTGGAGGATCAGCTCCTCGCCGCCGATGAACAGGCCCCACAGCTCGCGGGCCTCGATGATCCCGCCCTTGCCGTTCTGGCGAGGCACGTTCACCGCGACCTCGAACGATGCCCAGCTGCCGTCCGGCTTCTCGCCCATGCCGACCCGCAGGATGTGCTGCTGCCACGGATCGAGGACCAGGCCCGCGCGGGCCGCAAGGTCAATCGCCTCCTGGCCCGCGCTGGACGATGCCAGGGGCGTGACCTGGATCGGGGGTTCCTGCCAGCCGTACACGCGACCGTCAGCCACCAGCGGCCTGCTCGCGGGCAGCGGCCCGGCGCTTCGCTCGCTGCTCAGCAATGTCATCGACGGCATCCCCCTTCATCTCGACCGGGGCGAGCCTGCGGAGGTCGGCCATGATGGGACGGAGCTTGTCGGCGACGACGGCCTTTGCGGTCGGCGCGTCCGAGTCGTCGATCGCCTTGGCGAGGGAGCGGGCGACGGCCGCCATGCCTGGGGATGTCTGGTCCGCGCGAAGATCGTCAAGCTCTTCGCTGATCCTTTCGTGAACGCTCATGATCACCACCGCCCATCACGCAGCGTCACGTCACACAGGGTGACCGCCGCTAAAACGGTCGAACCGAGTTCGCGCGAATTGATCTTTCAAAATCGCCGCGCAAAAAATCGGGCGACAAGGGCGTTTGGGTCGCCCGGGAAGGCCACCAAAAACTGGGTCGGCCACCCGAGACGATCATGTTCACCAGGCCCGCGATGTCTGCGGCATTGCTCCTGGTGACGCCTTGGGCCGGCTGTTGTACCAGCGGCTGGCGACGCGCTGCATGTTGGTGTCGCGCATGGCTGCGATGCGCTGCATGGTGACCTCGCGGCCGGGGTCGACGACGACGATGCGGGCGTCGAGGCGCTTGTACTTGGCGAGCGCCTTGGGGTTGGGCATGGTGTGGATCAGGTAGACGTCGACCTTGTCGCGTACCTCGATGGCTGCGTCGATGGCCGCGTAGCGGGCGCGGTGGGCGACGTGGAGTTGCAGCGGGTTCTGGTTCCACTGCGGTGCGCCTGGTCCGGTGAGGGCTTGGGTGATGCGGTCGAGGTCGATGACGATGTCACGCGCCGTGGCGTGCGCGTCGATCCACGTCGACTTGCCGGAGGCCGGCGGACCGGTCACGACGTAGAGCACGCTGCTTCACCGCAGTTACAACACTGATCTCCGACGCAGCCACAGCATCGGTCGGGGAGTTCGTCGTGGGGCTGACGTGCGTGCTCGCGCACAGGTCCGGTGTCGATGGCAACGACCTGGCGCCCGTACTCGTACCGCGAGGCGGTGGGCATGTCCACGGTCTCGTGGCAGGCGGGGCACTCGAACGGGATGGTGAGCCGGTCCGTCGCCATGGTCACCACTTCCGTGAGGCGCGCTGAGGCTTGGGCTGGGGTGGTGCGGGCGTCCGGTTGCCCTTCGCCGAGTTGCAGCGCCTGTGCATCGGGCGGGCGTTGTCGCGGTCGAGGAGGTCGCCGCCCTTGGACAGCGGCACGACGTGGTCGACGGTGAACGACAGCGGGTGCTTGGCGTCCAGCTCGTATCCGATGTTGTGGCCGCACCGTGCACACGGGAGGCGCTGGGCGCGGAGCCAGGCGCACAGCCGACGGTATGGGCGCCCGTTGCGCGGGTTACCGGCCACGGGCGCCTCCTCGCGCTACAGGTCGCCGAGCACCTCGTTGCGGGCTGCTGCGGCCTTGCGGTTGAGAGCGCCGGTCATGCGGAAGAGGGCGACCGTCAGGGCGAGGAAGCCGGCGACGAGCAGCACCTGAGTGACGACGCTGACGATGTGGACGTGCTGGGTGGCGAGGGCGATGGCGAGGAGGATGAAGTTCCCGCAGCCCCATGCGAACCAGATGCGGAGCTTCTCGACGCGCACGGCGCTCTGGACTGCCTTGTAGTCGCTCACGGTTCCCCCAGGGATGCTGATGCTGAGGGTGCATCATGGCGCCCCGCGTGGGGCGGTGTTGGGTCGTGTGGCCGTCTTGTGACGTTGGGGTCCGCCGCCCGACGCTGCACATCCCGCGGGGTCACCTCTGCCCCGACGCCGGGCGGCGGACGGACACGGCAAAGCCCCAGCCGGTGAGCATCCGGCCGGGGCTTCGTCGTGCGTCTGTGGTGCCGCTTCGGGGCACAGTTGTTCACCGAGATCGTTACACGCTGTCTGACCTGCGGTCAAGCAACTGCGCGTTCCTGCCTCTTGGCGAGGAGCGCGGCGACGTCGTCGACGGCGTACCAGGGCTGTCGGGGTGTGCCGCCGGACCGCTTCAGCTGGCCGCGGTGGACGAGCAGGCGGACGCCTCCGAGGGTGATGCCGAGCTGCGTGGCGACCTGGTGCGCGGTGAGGTGGCCGGGCCGGATGTTGTGCGACTCCATGGCTCCATGATGCGGCAGGGAGGGAGGCGGCGAAGGGGAGGCTCAAGCCCCGTTTGCGGGGTCATCCAGTGACCTTGCAAGGTGCCTCCCTTGCCTCCCTGATTGGCCATAACGGCAGGTCATGTACAGGGAGGCGGCTAGGGAGGCGGTTGGGGAGAACTCCCTTAGTCTTCGGTGCCTCCCTCGTCGTCGGTGTCGTCGTCGCGGGCTGCGATGGCGTCGAGGATGCGGTCGAGGCTGACGTGCATCTTGCCGCCGTCGGTCTTGTACACGCCGTGTCCGGCATCGTCGAGGACGGCCTTGAGGTCCCGGAACGACCACGAGCCGTAGGCGACTGGGCTGCGGTCCTGGAGGCCGTGCAGCACGTCCTGTGTCCGCATCCGGGGCTCGTGCCCGAGGACGGCCGCGATGTCCGCGAGCGGGTCGGCCACCTCGAAGGTGGGCACCTCCCACACGCCCGCGTCGCTCTTGTACGCCTTCATGGCGCGCTCGACGACCGGCGTCACCTCGTCGATGCCCGCTTCCTTGCGCACGTAGTAGGAGCGGATCAGCCCGGGGGTCTTTCCGAAGCCTGCGGCCATGGCGGTGCCGACGTCTTCACCTGCGACGAGGGTTGTCGCCGAGTACCCGTTCTTGTGCATGCCGGTGCCGAGGATCGCGTCGTTGCCCTGGTGGTCGTTGATCGCGAACGCGACTTTGTGGGACACGGTCTTGGCGATCCCGCGCGGCAGGCTCGCCGCATCCGCATCCGGGGTGATCCACATCAGCATGATGGCCGTCTTCCTGGCCTTCTTGGTGACCTTCAGCGCCAGTTCCTTGGCCTCCTTGCCGTACTCCCGGTGCGTGAACAGCTCGTGGACCTCGTCGAACACGACGATCCGAGGGCGCATGGACGGGTCGCGTTCCGCCATCTCGCGGGTGACCTTGGTGTCCGTACCGAGGCGCTCCAGTTCCTGCCCCCGGCGGGACACCTCGCCGGCCAGGGCGCGCAGCGTGTCCATGGCCGCGACCACGTGCTCGTCGTCATCGCCCTTGACCAGGGTCCGCAGGCGGGGCCGCATCGCGTCGTAGTCGTTGTTGTACGCCAGGACGTGCACGTCGATCTCGACCAGCGGGTCGAGCATCGCGCCGAGCAGCAGGGCGACGACCAGCGACGACTTGCCCGAACCCATGATTCCGGCGATCAGGTAGTTCGCAGCCATCAGCCGGCCGATGACCTGCTCACCGCGGGCGTTGAGTGCGGCAGGGACGCCCTTGAAGAAGTCGGTGGTGCCCTCGGTCAGGAGCGGCCAGGGCGGTACCGGCTTGGTGAGGACACCGGGGTCGGCGACCCACAGGTCCAGTACGCCGGCCTGGTCGCGCGGCTCGGTCGGCCACACCTCGATCGGCTTGCGCATCAAATTGTGCGCGAGGGTCTGCTTCTTGTCGGCGATCATCTCGACGGGCACGCCCTCCGGCAGCTGCAGCTGTGCGTGCCAGCCGTTCCCGGAGCGGGTCGAGGGCTGCACCCAGCGGGGCCGCCAGCCCTCTTTGATGGCCGCGTTCAGCGGCGGGATGCCGAGCTTGCCGAGCGCCCTCGTGATGGCGTTCTCATCAGGCACGACGTCCCGCTCGTCGCCATCGGCGGGCAGGGCCCAGGTGGGCGCGGTCCGCTGGTTGCGGCCGACCGCCCAAGCGCCGGCCATGGCGAGGAGCGGCAGGGAGTAGAGGAGCGGGTCCCAGATCACGGAGGCCAGGAACCCCAGCCACGCCACGAGTTGGATGACGGCGTCGAGCGGCCCGAGGACGTCGGCGACGTCGTGGTTGTGCCAGGCGATCAGGATGCCGAGCAGCAGCAGTACGCCCGCACCGGCCACGACCGTCGTGAACACGGCCTTCGGCAGGTTGATGGCCATCTGCAGGAGGTCCATGCGCCTCTTGTGGCGGGCGAACCTGTACGCATACGCCCGCTGTTCCCACTTCTGCACCATCTCCTCGTTGCCGGAGGCTTCGGCGATGCGCATCATGCGGTGGTGCATGGCCGTGGTGCGGGCCTCCCAGGTACGGCGGGTCAGAATGCGGAAGCCTCCCCACGTGTAGGCGCCGTGGCGGACGGCGGCGCGGTAGGCGGGGTTCTGGCGGGTCTCGACCAGGACGCGGCGCAGCGACTCGGCGCGGATGCGGCGTTGAGGCCGGGACGCCTCGGGACGGTTCGAGGACGCCTCGGGAGCCGGGGCGTCCTGAGCGTCCTGGGTGGCGTCCGGTGACGTCTTGATCAGGTCGGCTGTCATGCTGGGTCTCCGGTCGTTCTGATGGGGCGGTCCGGGGCCCGGGGACGGCGGCAGCTTGCAGGCGAGACGCCGTCCCCGGGGCGTTGCTACTGCTTGTTCTTGCGGCGCTCGGCGTTCTTCTCGATGCGCTCGGCCTTGCGCTTCAGGTCGGAGATGTCGACCTCGGGGCCGGCCATCCCGCGCCACCCCATCCGGGCGGCGAGCAGGACGATGCGGGCCTTCTCTGTGCCGGTGAAGTCCTTGAAGCGGAAGTCGTCGGGCTTGGCCATGGTCAGTGCTCCGTCGGTTCGGTGGTGGGGAGTTCGGGCAGCGGCTCGGGCAGCACGGCGGCGATGATGGCGGTGTAGGACTGCGCGACCTCGGCCCACAACCGGCCGGCGGTGGCGAGGGGTTCGACCTTGTGCCGGAAGTCCTCGTCGCGGGCGTACCGCTCGGCGTCCCGGGCGAGCTTCTCGGCCCTGGCGGTGGCGTTCCACGCAAGCTGGACGTACTGCTCTTGGGTGGTCTTGCTCATCGGTCGTCGTCCTCTACGGAGGCGTTCATCTGCGCGTCCAGCAGGGCGGCTTCTACGTCGGGGCATTCGCCTCGGGTGATCTCCTCGTACACGGCCTGCGAGGCGAGAAACATGCGGTCTTGGAAGGTCACGGTGGGTCCTTCTGGTCGTGGGCCGGACTGTCCGGCCCCACCGCACCCCCGGTGATCGCTTTACGGAAGCCCATAAAGTGATCACCAGAGAGCACGGAAGGGCAGGTCAGCGGCCCTTCATGACGTCGCGCCAGATGGAGCGGAGGACGAGGGCGAGGATCGCGACGGACAGGCCACCGATCGCGATGGCGATCGACGCGAACGCGATGCCGATCCCGCCGACGCACACAGCGCAGGCGATGGCCAGCCACTCGCCGGCACTGCGGCCGGGCTTGGCCTGGTGACTGCACGTCGGCGGTGCGGGCTGCTGCTGGGTGCTGGCGAGCTTCGCCAGCTCGACTGCGGCCAGGGCGACTTGTACGGCCGCAGTGTTCACGGCCGCTTCCGTCACCGCGGCCTCCGCCTTGTCCAGTGGAGAGGGTTCGGTCACGGCGCCCACCCTCTGACCCGCCGGGTGACGGTCGGCCGCACGGCGAGACCGACACCGAACGCGACCAGGACGGGCTTGCCGAGGATCGCCGCGGCGATGGCGGCGACGACCGCGAGGAGCGACGGGAACACGGCCAGCAGACCGAGGAGCGCGCCTACGACCAACCACCTCACGACCGCACCCCCTGCCGGTCGTCGGCGGCGAACCGGGCCTGCATCCGCCGGCGGATTGCCTCCGCAGCAACGTGGATCGCGAACCGTGCGACGTCCTCGGATTGCGCCCGGTATGAGGCGGCGAGGAGGTTCAAGTCCTGCCGGAGTTGCGTGCTCTCGGGGAGCAGCAGACCGGGCGCAGGCGGCGGCGCAGCCGTGACCGTCTCGGTCACAACTGCCGGGGGCGCCTCGCGGAGGTCCCTTCGCACGGTGTCGGCGGAAACCTCCAGCTCAGACGCGATCTCCGCCGGATTCATGCCGTGCTCGGTGAGGTGCGCGACGACGATCCTGCGGGTTGCACGGGACATCGCACTCACGCCGCACCCCCGGCGAGAATCTCGGCCAGCTGGCGACCGAGGGCGCGCAGTTGTGCGGCGGCCTCGACGAGGTCGTCGGCGAACTGGTGGACCTCGTCGGGCGTGCAGGAGCGGGGCTCCATGTCGGGCTCGATGTACAGGCTGACGGTCGGGTCGACGTTGGAGAACGGGGCCTGCGAGATGAACGCCCGGAACATCTCCCGGTCCCCGGGGGCGACGACGTGCTCGGGTCCGTCGTGTGAGATGTCGACCTTGTAGCCGGCGCGGTCGTCGGCGTGACCCTTGCACCACGCGGGCTCGTTGATCTCCAGGGGCTTGGTGACGAAGACGTTCACCGTGGCGGTGCGGGGGTCGGTGCTCACTTGCCTTCACCTCGCTCGTCTGCGAGGAAAGCGGCGACGGTGGGGAAGGCGCGGTCGACGGAGGCGCGGACGGCCTTGTCGGCGGCCTCGGTCTCCTCGGCGGTGAGCTTGGAGCGGAGGAAATCGGCCTCCCAGCCGATGTCGTTGCTGGTGCCGTCGGTGACCGCGGTGAGGACGGTGTGGGCCCATCCGGCGCGGTCGGCAAGGCGCCGCTCGTAGTCGGGGGCGGCGTAGTCGAGGGTGATGGCGTCGAGGACGACGGCCAGCAGCCGGCGCAGTTCGCGGGCCTCGCCGACGGTGGTGTTGTCCGCGCATGCGGACATGGAAAGATCGGTCATGCCGACTCCTGGCTTCATCAGGTAGTTCGGTAGAGGGTCGGGCGGTGCGCGCGCCGGGTGCTCCAACACCCGTGCTGCCGTCCGGCCCTCGTGGTCTATTCGGTTGTGGGGGCGTTCGGTTCGGACGCCTTCTTTCGTTTGCGCTCGTCTCTCTTGAGCGCCTGGTCGACGGCCTGCCAGCTGCGCCCGAGGTCTCGGGCGACGTCGGCGACCGTGCCGAGTTGCGCTACGCCTTCGCGTAGGGCTTCGGCTCGTCGTGTGGCGGCGTCGGATACGAGTCCGTTCAGCTGCTCCAACAGCTTCTCTTCGTCGTGGACCCGGTCCCGCCAGGACTTCGGGTTCATCGGAACGAGCGTATCCAACATGGGTGTTGGACGCAAGGAGATCACGCCAACTCCCGCGGCTGGTAGTGCCGCAGCAGCAGCAAGTCCTGCTCGCTCCGGTACTCCGTCCGGCACCACCGGCAGCGCACCGACTCGCCGGGCAGCCGGGACAGCACCGCACCGCACACCGTGCCCCGGTCGTCCGTCACCGCGATACACAGGCCGAGCCGCTGACGGCGCGGCACCGGGTCCCCGACGAGCGACCGCAACTCGGCCTCCAGCGAGCGGACTTCGGACGCCAGATCACCGGCCGCCGGATACCGGAAGGCGATCCACTCCAGTTCCATGCCGAGCCAGCGGCAGTCCGCGGCCAGCCCAGACGGAGGCGGCGGCGAGTGCTGCGGCCAGCGCACCCGCTGTACGTCCACCCGCCACGAGTGCATGACCTCGACCGCGCGACTGTTCTGCATCTCGTCGAACACGGCCTCGTTGATCGGCGACCGCGGGCCGGCCGTGTGCGCGGTGACCAGCTCCCCGAACCCGGAGCGTGCGGGCACCAGGTGCATCGACAGTTCGGAGTCGAGGACGGGCAACTGGTGGAGGCGTCCGGCGAGGGTGACGGTGTCCCGCTCGCACAGGTACCGGCCGTCGGTGTCCTCGTCGCACAGGCCGCAGGACGCGCTCATGCGTCGGCCTTGGCGCGCGCCTCGTCGAGCAGGGCCCTGGCCGCGCGCTCCACCTTCCGGTCGCGGCGGTCGTCGAGGTTCCAGTAGAGGAGCTGGAGGATCAGCATGATGTACATGCCGATCGCGGCACCTTCGGCGAGCAGCTGGACGTCGTGGTCACTCATGCGGCGAGTCCTTCCGTGTCGGGCCACTGGCATCCGTCGAGGCCCCGGCGGTGGGTATCGGGTACGACGGCGAGCGGCCAGCCGAGGTGGTGCAGGCCCATGGCGAGGAGCGTGTAGGCATCGGCCTGGTCGTACCGGCCGGGCCCATCGCACTCGACGCCGTACCGCTCACGAACCGCATCGCGTACGGCGCCCTTGGAACCGGAGCCCTTGCCTGTGGCGTAGAGGGCGCGGCAGGACGGCGGGGCTATGGCGTAGGGGATGCTGCGGCGCCAGCAGGCGTGGCGGACCATCACGCGGAGGCCGGCCAAGTCCTCGTGGCGGTGGGCGACTCCGCCGCCGAACGACGGGCCTTCGATGACCACCAGGTCGGCGTTGCGGATGTGGTCGACGACCTGGTCGACGATGAAGGAGAGCCGTGGGTGCCCGCGCAGCCCGGTGCGCGGGCGGACGGTGTCCGTCCAGCCCTCGCCCGCCACGCCAGTGCAGGTGAGGCTGACGTCGAGGCCGATCACCTTCGGAACCGTGTTCTGCACTGAGTCCCCTTTCATGCTGCGGCCATGACGTTGAGGCGGTTGAGGACCGTCGTGAACTGGTGGACGGCCTGGAGGTCGGAGACCTCACCGGCGGTGCAGCCCGGCGGTACCGCGATGCGGGCCATACGGCAGAAGTTGAGCTGCTTGACGCTCGCCGGCCTGTTGCGCCACGGCGCCGTACGGACGGCCAGCCACCGGCTGCCCATGGCACGGGCCTGCTGCTCCAGCCACGCCTTGGCGT
Source organism: Streptomyces sp. NBC_01622 (assembly GCF_045209635.1). Classification (NCBI taxonomy): domain Bacteria; kingdom Bacillati; phylum Actinomycetota; class Actinomycetes; order Kitasatosporales; family Streptomycetaceae; genus Streptomyces; species Streptomyces sp. NBC_01622. Next base: position 5,458,107 of record NZ_CP109293.1, on the reverse strand, counting down.
CCGCCAGCGGCAACGGCACATCGTGCTTCGGGCCGACGACGCCGTTGGCGGTGTCGAACCTGCGGAGCCAGTACGTCCGGTCGACCGGGTTGCGGATCAGGAAGACGTAGGTGGCATCGGCGACAGGTATGAACCACACCCCCGACTCGGTCTTCAGCCAGCGCACCGACGAGTTGTGGAACAGGTCGATCTCCTCGACCTGGACGCGCGAGATGTCGATGACCCGCTTGGCTTTCTCCTCGGTCTCCCGGACGGCCTCGCGCAGCGTCTGGTCCTCGTCGGACATGACGACCTCGCGGCCGGTGAGGTCGACGATGGACGCCAGCTTGTGGCGGGTGGAGGCACCCATCACGTCGAGGACGAGAGCGTCCTTCTTCCCGGTCTCCGGGGACAGGCGCAGCGCCCGGCCTGCCATCTGGCAGTACAGGCCGGCCGACTTCGTGGGCCGGGCGATCACCACGCACGACGTCCACGGAGCATCGAAGCCTTCCGTCAAAACCATGCAGTTGGTGAGGACTTGGACGGCCCCGGTCTTGTACCGGTCGAGGGTGGCCGCACGGTCGTCCTTGGGCATGTCGCCCCACACCGCGGCGGCCGGGATGCCCGTGGCGGTGAAGGCCTCGGCCATGGACTGCGCGGTGTCCACCGTCGGCGTGAAGACGACGCCGGGCCTGTCGCCGGCGTGCAGCCGGTACGCCTCCGCTACGACCTGTGCGGCGCCCGAGTCGTCCAGAGCCTGGCCGAGCTGGCCTTCCTGTAGGTCACCGTTGCGGGTCTTCACAGAGTCCAGGTCGAGGCCCGGGACGGTGATGCGTTTGCCGCGGACGTCGCACAGGTAGCCGTCCTCGATCATCTCCAGGATGTCGAGGGTGAACACGACCTCGTCCCAGACGTCGGCCAGGCCTCCGTCGGCGCGGGTCATCGTCGCCGTGAACCCGGCGACGGGGATACGGCGCCAGGCACCGAAGTGCTCCAGAACATCGAGGTAGGTGCGGGCCGCGGCGTGGTGGCATTCGTCGACGATGATCAGGCCGATATCGCGGATGGCCTCGCGGCGCCGCTCGACCGCCAGGGTCTGAATGCTGGCCACGACGACGTCGACGTCCTGGTGCTCATCGCGCTCGGCCTTGACGATGCCGACGCGCAGGTCGGGTCGTACGGCGCGGATCTTGTCGGCGGCCTGGGCGAGGAGTTCTTCGCGGTGGGCGATGACCAGGGCGCGGTGGCCGTCGAGCTGGGTGAGCATCTCGCTGACGAGGTTGGAGAAGACGACGGTCTTGCCGGCGCCGGTCGGGAGGACGACGGCGAGCCGGTTGTGAGGGCCTTGCCAGCCTTCGGTGAGTGCCTTGATGGCGTCGGCTTGGTAGGGCCTCGGGGTGAACGTCTCAGGCAGTTCGGACATGGCGGTCACCTCGGTTCGTGGAGTCCTGGGGTTTTGCAGGGAGTGCAGGGAGCTGCAGGGAGTGGTGCAGGGAGCTGGAGCCCGTGCCCAATCGCCTCTGACATGCGGTTTTGCAGGGAGGCAGGGACTTGCAGGGAGTTCTCTCTATGCCAACGCAGTGAAGGAACTGGGCTTTGATGTTGATGCGGAGAGACACGGACATGTGATGCACGATGTGCATGTGATGCGCATGCGCAGTGAGGGAGGAACGGCAGGTCCCTGCAAGTCCCTGCGTCCCTGCATCTCCGCTGGTCACGGCCGGTGCAGGGAGTGCGGCAACTCCCTGCACGGCTCCCTGCAAAGTCCCTGCACTCCCTGCAACGGCGCGGGTCACCGCGCACTCCCGGTCGCGCTGCTGCCCTGGTGGACCTCGACGCGCCACAGGTTCTGGCACTTGTGGGAGTCCCAGACCTTGACGGGCTTGTAGTTGTCGAGCTCCGGGGCGCTGAAGTAGCGGCCTTCCCGGCTTTTCAGCCAGCCGCCCAGGACCTGGGAGGAAGGCAGCTCGCCGTTCTTCAGCCGGGGCACTTGCTCTGGGACGGCCGCGATGACTGCACCGGCCGGTACGGCGGAGTCTCCGAGCTTGCGGTGCCAGGCTGCGAGGAACGCGGCCCACTCCTGCTCTTCCTCGTCCTGGCCCGTGTTCTGGCCGCGGTCGGCCATCCACCCCTCGACACCGAGGTACTTGAGGAGGCCGGCCATCATGCTGGCCCACTCCGAGTAGTCGCCCTTGCGGACGCGTACGGGCTTGGCACCGTCGGCGAGCCAGGCCCGGACCATGGTGACGGCGGCGGCCACGACGGTGGACGCGTTGGCCCGCAGCCACGGACGCAGGTCACCGACACGGAATCCGTCGCGCTGGTCCGGGTCGGGGCAGTTCGGGTCGAGACGTACCCACATTGCGCGGCGCCCGTTGTCCCCACCCGTACGCAGGCCGTTCCCGGTGACGATCCAAAGGCGATCGTTGGGCATGGTGATGGAGTTGGTGGAGCCGAGGACGCGGTCACCCCAGTGCTCGGCAGTGAGCAGGGAGGACAGCACGGGGGACTTCACGATGAAGCCGTTGGGCAGGTTGTCGAGGACGACGACGGGCTGTCCGGTGGTGTAGAGCTGGGTGGTGATGCTCTTCCGCAGCTCGGTGTCGTTCTCGGGCCAGGCCGTCTCGGCGATGCCGTAGGCGTACTTGAGGATGTCCTTCAGGAGACTCTTGCCGCTGCTGGGGGCGGTCGCGGTGATGATGAACATCGGGGTCGGGCCGTAGAAGTACGGGCGCAGGATCGGTGTGAGCAACGCGCCGAGGAAGTGGGCTCGGTCGGACGGTTCCGCCCACGGGAAGTCGGCCAGCATCTGGTCCAGAACGATTTCCTTGGCGCGCTTGAGGCTTTCGTCCGTCACCTGCGGCTGCAGACGGCGGAGCGGTACGCGCGGTTGAAGGTAGAGCCCGGTGGCCTTGTCGTAGCCGGGCGCCTGGAGAAGGGTCCCGTCCTGCCGGATGACGGGTGAGGTGACGATTCCGCGCAGGGGTGGAAGCGGCCAGTCCTTACGGCCGAGGATCGTGCCGCAGGTTTTCGGCATGAACAGCTCGCGGACTTTCTTCATGCCCTGGGTGAGCGGGTCCGGGACCACCTGGAACGTCGCGATGTGCTCGGCGAAGTACGCGCGCATGTTGTCGGCGCCGAGTTGCTGCATGAGTGGGTTGCCGTTGTCGTCCTGGCGGACCCAGGTCGGGCCACTGGAGCGCTTGTACAGATCAGACAGGCGGCCGTCACCCATGAGTTCCAGCGCGCCCTCCAGGGCGTCGGCCTCGATGGTGATGTCCAGCTCGGGCTTTGTGCTGACGACGCGCAGGCGTGGCCCACCCTCGAACGCCTCTTGGTCGTCCGGAACTTGATCGGGGTCGAGTGCCGAGGAGCCGTCGGTGAACGGGCCGGTGGACTGGGGTACGAGGCTGCCGTGAGTTTGCCGTGGCCAGCATCCGAACCCTCGGTTGCGGAGTTCGGCGGCGGCCCTCTTGAACGCGTCTGCGTTGGTGCTGCCCTGGGTGAGCAGGGTGTACGCGGCGAACTTGTCGTACGGCGTCTCGGCCACGAACACCGTGGAGGTGCTGAAGACGAACAGCCGGTCGCGGTCTTTGGCGTGACCGGTGGTCGCGGAGATCCCGCGGTTCTTGCCCTTGCGCCGCCAGTACGTGGTGCTGCCGCGGGTGAAGACCGGATCGAAGTCGTCGCCGATGATCTCGGGCCAGTCGGCCTTGTTCTCGAAGTCGTCGCCGGGGCGTACGACACCGGCAGGCAGTTCCCGCTTCGGCCGCGGTGCGGTCTTCGCCCTCTCCTCGGAGGGCAGGGTGTCGAGCATGCGGCAGACGTCGCGGATCGCGTCCATCGTGTCGGCGTCGATGGTGGGGATGGTGGCGGGGCCACCGGCGAGGCGGAGGTACGGCTTTCCGCTGGGGTGCACGGTGCCGCCGGACGGTTCGACGATTCCGTACCCGCCCTCGCCCCGGGTTTCGACCTGCACGCGGATGATCTTGGCGTTGGGCTTCTCGCGGAGCCGCTGCCGTTCCTCATCCGTGTACTCGTCCTCGCGAGCCAGGCGGGACGCGAGCTTGGTGTTGCCGGGGACGTTGCCGCTCTCTATCCGGGCGCGGTAGTGCCGGCCGCCAGAGGGTGACTCGCTGGCCCAGCCGTCGAGGAGGGCGCGCCAGGGTTCGCCGAGCCCGGAGGCGTCCATGATCTCGGTGAGTTCGTCGAGGATGCCGTCGCGGACGGCGTGGCCTTCGACTTCGAGCAGCTCGACGTTGCCGGAGACGGCTCCGTAGACGACGGCGATACCGGCCGGGCGGTCTCCGCTGAACCACTGGTCGTGTTCGGCGGGGGTGGACCGGTTCACCTTGTACTGCAGCCACGCGAAGGCAGGTTTCTTGCTGCCGTCGGCCTTGACCTTGAGGACGCAGAGGCCGACGTCGTCCATCTCTCGGGCGGAAGCCCGGAGGTCGGGGGGGTGTTCCTCGTTCACGAACGTGTCCCTTGAACTGGATCTGGTGGTTGTCCGTGAAGCCGGGGGCGGGTCGGGGGGATTGACCCGCCCCCGGCGGTCTGTCAGCCGGAGCCGTCGGCCAGGGCGCCGAACGGACCGCGCCGGATCTGTTCGCGGACGACTTCGGCGGAGGGCAGCGGCCCGTCGCGGAGGATGGCCTCGGCCATGGACTCGCCGGTCTCGTGAGCGGTGCCGTCCTCGGCGATCCGTACGACGTCGATCCGGTCGGCGATCCCAGACTCGACGGCGGCCCGCCGGAACGCGGGCATGGCGTTGGCCATCAGTTCCTCACCCCACGGTCCGTCGAGGGCGAGCAGCAAGGCGACCTGCCAGTTGCAGACGGGGACTTGATGAGTGCCGCCGTCGGCGCGGTGGTTGGTGAACTCGTCAACTCTCGGGACTGTGGCGGGCTCCTCGGCGGACTCGGCGATTTCCTCGTCGCGGAGCTGGTGCCACTGCTCGGGGGTGGCCCCGGTGATGTCCAGGACTTCGTGGACGAAGAACCAGTCGCCGTCACCGTCGTCGGGGTCGGCGAGCGCGGGGCGCAGGCTGCCGAGTCCCATGAAGCCCACCGTCTTGTGGACGTCGGGGATATTGCGACTCTGCCGTTCGGCGAGGTCGCAGACGGAGAAGATGGTGCGGGCCTTGTAGCGGGCGATACGGCCGGCGTTACGGTCGCGGCGGATCTGCGCGCGGAAGGACTTCGGGTCGGTGTTCACTTCGCCTCCCCGGCGGGCAGGTGCGCGGCGAGGGCGCGCAGGTCGCGGACGAAGACTTCGAGGTCGTCGGCCAGCTTCTCGGCCTGAGCGCGGTCGAGGCGGAGTTCGTCCGCGCGCTCGGATGCGATCCACACGGCGGTGCTGGTCTCGACGAAGGCCTCGTCGTAGAACAGGTCCGCACGGAGCAGCGCCGCCTGCTCGGGGAGCACGCAGTCGCCCGATCCCTCGGGCACGGTGACTCGGGCGGTACGACTGCTGTGGGTGGGTTCGTCGTTGTCGCCGACGTCCTGGTGGTCGCGGCACCACTCGTAGCGGCAGGTCTGGGCGCTCATTCCGTTGCCTCCGCCTTCTCCTGCTCGATGAGAGCGATGACTCGTGCGAGGACGGGGCCGGCGTCGCCGTGCTTGATGATGAGTTCGCCGATGAAGTCGAGGAAGTCGTCGACCTCGGGCTTGCCGGTCTTGTTGGCCTCGATGTCGGCGAGGGCGCGCTCGACCTTCGGGTTGTGGGTGGTCGTCATGCCGTCGCCTCCCCGCGGGCGATGTACTCGGCGCGGGTGCGGACCAGTTGGGCGTGGGTCTTGCGCAGGGCCTCGACGCGCTCGGCCAAGAGGTCGATGACGCCAGCGAGGGCGTCGGGGTCGAGGGGCGCGATGTAGTGCTCGTCGAGGATCTCGACGACGGCGTGCGGCAGCCGCTCGCAGATGCTGTCGGAGAAGGGCTCGACGGCGATCCGCGACTTGAGGATGTCGTAGGTCTGAGAGGTGCCCGTGTTGGCGTCGACGGGGAGGTTGCCGCCGATGTCGTCCGGGCTCCAGCAGACGATGTCGACCGGGTTGGTCGGCGACGCCATGTCACTCGTGTGGCCGCCGTAGCACCAGGGCGTGCAGGTGTACGTGGCCTGCTCGCCGGTGAAGTAGTGCGTGTAGGTGAACGAGCGGGGCGGCCCGGGGGCCGGTGCGGTGGCTGCCTCGAACGCCGCTGCGAGTGCCTCTCCCTGGGCGATGGTGTTGCGCACCTCGTTCGCCTTGCGCCGCACCTGCTCCGCGGTGACCACCTGAAGGTCACCGTGGTTTCCCTGGGTGCTGGCGACCAGCGTGGGCTGGCCGGTGTCGAGGTCGTTCATCACCTCGACGTGGAAGACGGTGCTGATGCTCTGCCCTCTGAAGGCAGGCGACGCCGTCGGCGCCTCGGGGATTACGCTGGTCATGAGCGTGCTCTCTTCTACTGGATCAGGTGGTTGCAGTGGTGCGCTCGGCAAGCGGGGTCGGCGTTCCAGCGCCGGCCCCGTCGCCGTTTTCCTCGGTCAGGCCGAGGAAGTTCAGGAGGTCGCTGCGCCGGGCGCGGAGTTGCCTGCCGACTCGGAAGATCGGGATGGGCAGGGCGTCGTCGCGGGCGAGCTGGTAGGTAGCGGTGCGGCCAATGTCGAGCGCGGCGCCGAGGGTCGGCCAGACGTCGAACATCACCGGAAGCTCCAGTGCCTCGGTGACCGGCAGCCCCTTCCGCCGGGCGGTGGTCTGTTGGGTCATTTTGGCGCAACTCCTTGCCAGTGTTGAGCCTGTTCGGCTCGGGGTTGATGGGACTGTACGGCACGGGTCGACACGGCGCAACCTCTGCCGTAGCTTGGGTCGACATGGAGCAACCGGACTGGATGACACACGTCGGCACGACCATCGCTCGGGAGGTCCGCCGGTACAGGCTTGCGCGCGGAATGAGCGCGCAACAACTGTCAGATGCTTGCGAGAAGCTAGGCGCCCCCATTCCCCGCACCGTGATCTCGAATATCGAGAACGGACGCCGTACGAATATTTCGGTGGCTGAGACAATTGTGTTGGCTCGCGCGCTTCGGGTGCCACCCATCGCCCTCATCTATCCTGCGGGTTATGAGGAGGAGTTGGAGTACGTGCCAGGCAAAAGGGTCGACCCCATGCGAGCCGTGAAGTGGTTCTCGGGCGAGATGCGCATTGACGAGCGATCAGGCTTGAACACCTTGCCGGATCCGGATTGGGCGCTCACGATCTCCAGGCAACACCGCAACGTAGAGAGTCGAATCAGTGACTACTACCGGAGTGCCAACGAGGAAAGGATCAATGGTTCACGAGATACCGATTATATTGAGCAGCTGCTCAATTTGGCCCGTAACCAGGAGTACAGGCTAAAGGCGATGAGGGAAGAGATGGTGAGGCGAGGACTGACACCACCCAAGACGTATTTGAAGGTCGATGATCTTCCCCCCTCAGATGCCCCAGACAAGAATTTTGATAAGCACTGGGCTTACGAGGCGGAATTCCCTTTGTATACGGGAGAGTTGCCCCCGTTTTGATGAATCGGAGAATAGCGGATGTCAGGATCTCGCCGCGCTGGCGGCATCAGTAAGCGATGTGAGTGCCGCGGTACGGACGGGAAGCGGCTCGGGGCGGCCTGCCCGCAGTTGTCGAAGCGGTCGCACGGCAAGCACCGCGTCAGCCAGGAACTACCCGAGAACGCCGAGGGACACCGCCGCCGCTTCCAGCGCACCGGCTATACCGACGCCAAGGACGCGACGAGGGACCTCGACCGCATCCGCGCCATCCTCGACCTGCCCGGCGACGACGAGGACGGGCTGCGCCGGGTCGGCGACCTCCTCGCCGAACTCCAGACGACCCGCGGCCCCATCCCGGAGCCGACCGAGGTGTCCCGCAAGCTCGGCGTCGGTGTCCCGCTCGACGGGAAGACGACCGTCGGCGACTGGCTCGACCACGTCATGACCAACAAGGCCACCAGGACCACCACGAACCGCGGCTACGGAAGCCACATCCGCGTCCACCTCAAGCCCGCCATCGGGCACCTGCGCCTGGACCGCCTCGGGGTCGGCCACGTCGAGGACATGTTCGCCGCGATCGACGACCGCAACGACGTCATCCGCGCCGAGAACCAGGCACGGCACGAGCAGGTCGCCCGCTGTACGCGCGGCAAGCCCGGGGCACCCAAGGCCGCCGAGCGCGCCCAGCTGGCCGCCGAGCGGGCCACGCTCGCCGAGATGCCGCCCTTCCGCCGCATCACCGGCCCAGCCACCAAGCAGGCCATCCGGCGCACGCTCCGCATGGCGCTGAACAAGGCCATCGCCGGGCAGCTCATCACCTTCAACGCCGCGCAGCATGTCGAACTCGCGGCTGCCGCCCGGCCGAAGGGGCTGCTGTGGACCGACGAGCGGGTGGAGCGCTGGCGGGAGACCGGGGTGAAGCCCGGCCCGGTGATGGTGTGGACGCCGGCCCAGCTCGGGGCGTTCCTCGACGAGGCCGAGGGCGACCGCCTGTACGCGTTCTTCCACCTGATCGCGCACCACGGGCTGCGGCGCGGTGAGGGAGTCGGGCAGGGGTGGGACGACTTCAGTGCGGCCCGGAAGGAGATCCGCGTGTCTGCCGAGATCGTGGTCGACGGGTGGACGCCGATCGAGACGGCGCCGAAGACCGACGGCTCCGTGGGCATCGTGAAGGTCGACGCGGAGACGGTGCGGGTCCTGCTGGAGCACCGCGAGCGGCAGCGCGCCGAGCGGGACGCGTGGAACGCGCAGGCCGCGGCCGAGCGGGAGCAGGGCAAGGACACGGCGGACTGGGCGGACACCGGGAAGATGTTCACCACCGAGGCCGGGGCATGGCTGCATCCCGACGTGGTGTCCAAGGCGTTCCGCAGGATCGCGGACGGGGCCGCCCTGCCGCCCATCAACCTCCGGGACCTCCGCCATGGTGCGGCGGCTCTGGTGAAGGCGGGCGGCGGCGACATCCACGACGCCAAGGTGAAGCTGCGGCACGGCACGATCCAGCTGACCAGCGACACCTACATGGAACTCTTCGAGGAGTACGAGGACGAGCTGACGGAGAAGGCAGCGGCGACGGTGCCCAGGGCGCGCAGGGGTGACGTGAAGGCGCCCGCGGAGTAGCGTTGTTGGTGGACAGCATGAGGCCTCGTCACCGCAGGTGGCGGGGCCTTTCTGCTCAGCCAGTGCTCAACCGAATGCCCCGGAAGTAGGCGACACCTACCGGCACAGGGCGGCATTTGGATGGGAGCGGAGCGACCTCATAAGGGTCTGTGACCAGCACATACCGGCGCTACCCGACACGGGGCGACAGAGGGCGGGAAAGCCCGGTCCATTGGATCCGCAGACTTTTAATCCATTGGTTGTGGGTTCGAGTCCCACAGGGCCTACTGGCGCGGGGGAGGGGGAGATCCCTTCTGACCTGCGGTGCAGCGTCCGGGTCGGCTTCGGCTGGCTCGGGCGCTGTTGGTTTTTTTGGGGTCGTCCTGATCACGACCGCTCGGAGAGCCTCGGGGCGAGCAGCTCCAGCACTTCTTCCCAGCGATAGCGATCCGACCCGCCTCCGGCCTTCGGCCGATGGGGCTCGTACGACCCGATCAGGACGCCCATCTCGCGCAGCCGCTCCAGGCTCTGGCGGTACGCGGGATGGGCGGCCTGGGCGGAGTTCAGGTACGGCAGCACGGCCACTGGTACACCCATCGCGGGTGCTTCGCACAGGATGCCCAGGGCGAGGTTGTCGGAGATCCCGGCTGCCCATTTGTTGACGGTGTTGAAGGTGGCGGGGGCTACCGCGATCGCATCAGCGGGGCGAGTCGGGCGCGGTTGGTCCGGTGTTCGCCAGGCTGAGCGGATAGGGAGACCGGTCTGCGCCTCAACCACCTCCACGTCGAGGAATCCGAGTCCTTGCGGGGTGGCGACGACGCCGATGTCCCAGTTCCGCTCGTGTGCTGCGGTGATCAGCTTGCCGACGTCGGCGGCCACCCCGGCAGCGCAGACCACGATCTGGAGGAACGGCTTGTCGGGCTGGTCACTCACGCGGGCACTCCCAGTTGGCGGCTGAAGTGGTGCAGCTCGGGCAGTGCCCGGCGGCGGTCGCGGGCTGCCATGTCGGCGACCAGTTCGCGTACGGCCGGGCGGCGGATGTCCTGGGCCGCACAGCTCTCGGCGATGCGCAGGGCCTGGTAGCCGTCGGCGAGTCTGGCCTGCTGACTGTAGGCGCGGGCGGTCTCCGCCCAGAGCGCGGCCCGGCGCTGCCCGCCCGATCACGCTCCTGCGCTCGGAGGGCGGACACCGCCGCTGCTCCCGCTACCGGCTGAAGATCGCCGTCCGGCCCGTGAACTCGTCGACCAGCGGATGCCGGTCGAGGCCGTCTGCCGCATCGTCATCCTCGAAGACCAACTCGAAGAAGCCCGGCGCATCGACGAAGAGCACCGCAACGCCGCCAGGCCGCACCGCGCGACGGACGCCCGACCCGTCGGCCGGGGAAGCCGGCGGCCGGATTCCCGGGCCGGCTTCACACGGCCTTCGGCAGAACCGCGGCCTGCCCTGCCCGGCAACACGAAAGGCCGGGCTCCGGCGAGGTCATCGCCGGAACCCTTTCCCGTTCCGTTCGTTTCCTTGGCCACTGCGGCCGTTCTCGCCAGCTGCGGCCCGGAACGGTCGTAGCGGATTCTTTCCAGCATCTGGTGAAACGTCATGCCGGGCCGGGCAGAGGTCGGTTCACGCAGCGGAAGCATGGGGAAGTGGTCGCCTTTCTCGTGCAAGGGGCTTGTCGCCGACAGGGCAGGCCGGCCGGATGAGGGTCGGCCTGCCCTGTCGGCGATGTAGGCGGGTCGCGCCTTTCGGGACTCAGGTGTGCTCGGGGCGGCCGAAGAGGAGGCCGTAGCCCGGGGGGAGTTGGAGCAGGATGCGGCGGGTGAGGTCCTCGCCCGCCGCATCGGCGGTCACGCTCAGTACGGCGCCTACGTCCCAGGCGGCGGTCTGTTCGGTGGCTCCCTCGATCCACGCCGCGGCCGCCCTCAGGAACCGCTCCGGCGGGAGCGGCTCAGTGGCCCGCAGCGGATTGAGGAGAACCAGGGCGAAGGTTTCCGGGAGCCGGGCGGCCAGCTCGGCCCGGACCTCGCCCACCAGATGCGCGCCCAGCAGGGCGAGAACGGTACGTGCGGCCCGCTCTGCTTCCTGGGGTGTGGGGTACTCGCCGCGTTCCCGCACGTGGTCGAGGAATGATTCCCAGCGCATGCCCGCCCCTGTCCCTTCTGCGTCATTGTGCGAGGGAGGTAGCGCGGAGGACGGGACCTGAGGGGGAGATCGATGCCCGTCCTCCGCCGTCGGCGCGGTCGAGGGGACTGGCTCCTCAGCCGCTGATCTGCCGGCGCTCGGCCTGGCCGCCGATGGTGATCTTGCGGGGCTTGGCGCGCTCGGCGATCGGGATCCGCAGGGTCAGCACCCCTGCTTCGTAATCGGCCGTGATCCGTTCGGTGTCCAGGGTGTCGGCCAGCACCAGCTGACGGGAGAAGACACCCAGGGGCCGCTCGGAGAGTTCCATCTGCACGTCGTCGGCCTTCGCGACCGGGCGGCGCTCGGCCTTGACGGTGAGCATGTTCCGCTCGACGTCGATGTCGATCGCGTCCTTCGCCACACCCGGCAGGTCGAGGGCGATCACGTACTCCTCGCCCTCGCGGTAGGCGTCCATCGGCATCGCCGAGGGCCTGGACCAGGTGCCGGTCACGCCCGTCAACTGCTGGGCGATCCGGTCGAGTTCGCGGAACGGGTCCGTGCGCATCAACATCGCGAAAACACCTCCACAGGTCTGGCAGGAACTGCCAATGCGCTTCGTCTGACACCGTTGTAACATGTCATCCAAACGATGACAAGCAGAGAGTCATCCAAACGATGACGTCTGAGAGGATCTTCGTGAACACCTCCCCCGAGCCCCGTGACCCCACCTCGTTCTTCGCCGCCGCGGCAGCGCTGAACACCATCAACGAAGCTGTCCGCACCGCCCAGGACACCCAGACTCCGCCACCCGCCGAAGGCGGACAGGCCAGTTCCGAAGAAGCCCTGGCGGCCCTGCTCATGCTGCGCGAACTACGCGAACAGCTCGCGGGGTGGGAACCCGGACTCATCGAGGCAGCACGCGCGGCAGGCTCCAGCTGGGCCGACCTCGCCCACCCCCTGGGCGTCGCCAGCCGCCAGGCCGCAGAACGGCGCTACCTGCGCGTACGCCCAGGAGCCCCCGACACCACCGGCGAACAACGCGTACAAGCCACCCGCAACCGCCGCGCCGCCGACCGCACCCTCACCACCTGGGCCCGCACCAACGCCGCCGACCTGCGCCAGCTCGCCGGCCAGATCACCGCCCTCACTGATCTCCCCGCCCAGGCCCGCACCCCCCTGGCCCGTCTCACCGAAGCCCTCGCCGACAACGACACCGCCAACCTCATCGACCCGCTCACCGCCACCCACACCCACCTCAAGGCCGGCCACTCCGACCTCGCAGCCCGCATCGACAGCATCACCCGCCACGCCGACCAACTCCGCCGAGGCGGCGACACCCCTCGCTGAACCACGGCCCTGGGCTCCGTGCGTACGTGACGCGTGAACGACCGGAGAGCCGGTGCGGCGGCAGGCCATGACCAACGGCTTCCGGAAATGTTGCACTCCGGTTCATCGAAATCTATTCCCGCGAGGTAAGAGTTCAGCCGGCCATGCGAGCAAAATTATTGCCGCAATGAGTAAGCTGAGTTATTCAACGCTCACAGGCCGTGGCGTCGTGCTACTGTTGATCTCAGTTGCAGTTTTGGTTGCCGAAACTTCAAGTGCTCCCACTCGGCTCCTGCCGGGGAGAGCGCTTTTGTATTTCCGGTCGTTTTCCGGGCGGGGTAATCATTGCGGCGACACGGTGTCCGCGCAGTGCGGATTCCGATGTACTGCCCCGAAGGAGATATGACATGGCTGCTGGTACCGTGAAGTGGTTCAACGCGGAAAAGGGCTTCGGCTTCATCGAGCAGGACGGTGGCGGCGCCGACGTGTTCGCCCACTACTCGAACATCGCCGCCCAAGGCTTCCGCGAGCTGCAGGAAGGCCAGAAGGTGACCTTCGACATCGCGCAGGGCCAGAAGGGCCCGACGGCCGAGAACATCGTTCCGGCCTGACGCTGACGCGCACTTTGTAGCTGGGGCCCGCATCCTTCGGGGTGCGGGCCCCAGCTACACGCGTTTCCCGCAGCGGTTTCACCCACGGGACGGCGCGAGGGAATCCGCAGTCTCACCATGTGCGGCCCCGTCTTCAGGGGTTCTGACGCATCCTGAAAAGCTGCACCGAAGTCGACGCCCGGATTACGCTTCACCATGACATCACCTATTTCGGCACCTGTGCCCGCGTGGATTTCCGTCGGCCAGCTCTGCTTTATTTTGCTATCGGTTCATACTTGTAGTTCTCCGTGCTGCTCATCGCTGTGGGAATTCCTCGATATGTGCCGCATCGAGGAAGGTTCCGCATGAACCGCACACGTACGAACGACCGCTTCGCCCGGACCCGTAACGGCAGTCCCGACGCCGGAAAGAGCGGAAGCCGCTTCGGCTCGTCGGCACCGCGCCGTTCCGGCGGGCCTGCCCGTTCCGGCGGCTACGGCCGCCGACCCGCCGCGGTGCAGGGGGAGTTCGCGCTTCCCGAGACGATCACCCCCGCGCTGCCTGCCGCCGAGGGCTTCGCCGATCTCGACATGCCCGAGCAACTGCTGGCCGAACTCGGCAGGCAGGGTGTGAGCGCACCGTTCCCGATCCAGGGTGCGACGCTGCCGAACACTCTGGCGGGCCGTGACGTCCTGGGCCGCGGGCGCACCGGTTCCGGCAAGACCCTCGCCTTCGGCCTCGCCCTGCTCGCCCGCACGGCCGGACGGCGTGCCGAGCCCCGCCAGCCTCTGGGGCTGATCCTCGTACCGACGCGTGAGCTGGCGCAGCAGGTGACCGACGCGCTCACGCCGTACGCCCGTTCCGTCAGGCTGCGGCTCGCCACGGTGGTGGGCGGGATGTCGATCGGCAAGCAGGCCGGCGCGCTGCGAGGCGGGGCCGAGGTCGTCGTCGCGACCCCTGGCCGGCTCAAGGACCTCATCGACCGTGGCGACTGCCGTCTGAACCAGGTGGGCATCACGGTGCTGGACGAGGCCGACCAGATGGCCGACATGGGCTTCATGCCGCAGGTCACCGCGTTGCTCGACCAGGTGCGTCCGGAAGGGCAGCGCATGCTGTTCTCCGCCACCTTGGACCGTAACGTCGACCTGCTGGTGCGCCGCTATCTGACCGACCCCGTCGTGCATTCGGTCGATCCGTCGGCGGGTGCGGTCACGACGATGGAGCACCACGTCCTGCACGTCCACGGCGCCGACAAGCACGCCGCCACGATCGAGATCGCCGCCCGCGAGGGCCGGGTGATCATGTTCCTGGACACCAAGCACGCCGTCGACCGGCTGACCCAGGACCTCCTCAACAGCGGCGTCCGGGCCGCCGCACTGCACGGCGGCAAGTCGCAGCCGCAGCGCACTCGCACGCTGGCGCAGTTCAAGACGGGGCACGTCAGCGTGCTGGTGGCGACCAATGTGGCCGCGCGCGGCATCCACGTCGACAACCTCGACCTGGTCGTCAACGTCGACCCGCCGACCGACCACAAGGACTACCTCCACCGCGGCGGACGCACCGCCCGCGCCGGCGAGTCCGGCAGCGTCGTCACCCTCGTCACCCCCGGCCAGCGCCGCGGCATGGTCCGCCTCATGGCGGATGCCGGGATCCGGCCGCAGACCACGCAGGTCCGCTCGGGCGACGAGGCCCTGAGCCGGATCACCGGCGCCCAGGCCCCCTCCGGCATCCCGGTCGTCATCACCGCACCGGTCGTCGAACGCCTCAAGCGCGGTGCCTCCTCCTCCCGGGGCCGGCGCCGCCCGACTTCGGGGGCCCGGCGCTCGCCCGTACGCCAGTCCGTCCTTGGCGCCGCGGCCTAGAACCTTCGTGATCAGGCAGCTGACCCATCTCTGCAGGAGGTACCTTTTGACGCTGGTTCAGACGCAGCCACGCCCGGCGAACGCCGGCCCTGTACACAGGACGCCGACCGAGGCCGTGGACGCGGCCGGACCGCAGGTCTGGGACGACATGAGCGTCGAGGTGGCGCTGTCCGTCATGGCCGCCGCCCGCACGGACCGGCTGGTCGTCTGCGACCAGGACGGCCAGTGCACCGGCCTGGTCACCCGGACCGAACTCACCGCCGTACGAGACGGCTCCGCCTACACGGACCGGGTCCGCCTGCGCGACCTCCTCGGCGACCACGGGCCGTTCACGCCACCCGTGATGACGTTGGCCGAAGCCGAGCACGCGATGCGCTCCCGCCGGTCCGGTGCCCTGCCCGTGGTCGACGGGCAGGACGGCGCCCTGGGCGCCCTCACACTCTCCCGCTGATCCGCCTCACCCTGGTCGGACAGGTCATGGGCGAGTCCGTGATCATCGGACGCCGCCACTACCCCGTCAAGCAGGTCGGCCAGGTCATCACCCGCCAGGACCGCCGTGACTTCAGCGCCGACGAAGTCCGCCGGGCGATGACCAAGCTCGGCTTCACCTGCCGCACCACCCCCAAGGCCGGACCCGTAGGCATCCTCGGCCCGCTCCAGCGAGCTTCCGCGATGCTCGGCACTCTCATGCCTGTCTGACATGCCTGTCCGGCCGACGCAACAGGCACGAGTCGACACCTGAACAGCAGTGGGCCCGACTGGCGGAAGCCGGCCGGGCCCACACTGCGTCCAATGGCCCCGTCGCCGTGGTTGCTCAGTGGTCGGAATAGCTGAAGTCGCCCACGGTCCAGGCGCTGACGTCGTCGATCGCGACCCGGTACATTCCGCCTGTCTCCGGGATTCCCACCGGGCCCTGGAGGATCCGGGCGACATGGAAGTGCAGGTGAGTGGGAACCCCGCCCTCCTTCGCGGGGGTGTCGAAGACGGCGGAGAACTCTCCCAGGCGGGCGGAATCCGTCAGCACCTCCGACACCCTCCGCCTCCAAACGGCCTCGGGAGCCAGCCGACCGGTGATGACAGCGCCACCGGTGACCACGGTCAGGGACATCTGGTT
This sequence comes from Streptomyces sp. NBC_01622, assembly GCF_045209635.1. NCBI lineage: Bacteria > Bacillati > Actinomycetota > Actinomycetes > Kitasatosporales > Streptomycetaceae > Streptomyces > Streptomyces sp. NBC_01622. Next base: position 5,442,007 of record NZ_CP109293.1, on the reverse strand, counting down.
GCTCTGCCCGGACTCCACCACGGTGGCGATGTCAACGAGCAGCTCGTCAGGCTTCGACATGGGGCAGATTGTATTTGCCGGCCATCCTGCTGCTTCAGCGGCCGCTCAGGTCGGGGTGCGCGTGCGCGGCGCCTGTGAGCTGTTGTCGTGGACGGTCACCTCGATGCTGTCGGGGTATGCGGCCAGCTCCAGGGTGCAGGTGCCGCCGCCGTGACGCGGGGCGTTGGTGACAAGCTCGGACACGACCAGGGGCACGGTGACCGCGGCTTCCGGGCCCGCGGTCGGCTGCCGCAAACCTCCGAGGAAGGCCCGCGCCGCCTCGCACGCGTCGGCAACCTCTGGTGTGAACGGACGGCTGTGACGCCGGCGGTCATCGTGTTCACCACGGTGGGCCGTCATTTGAGGGCCGGGGTGCCGCGGACTGTCCCCGACGTCTGCAGAGCGGTCGAGAGGCTACCTCCCTGTCGAACGCGCGGAAATCTGTGTTTGTCAGAGTAGACATCATGTCGATGGCGTGGTTATGGTTCTCTCGCAGCCCAGAGAGACAGCAGGGCCTGGCAGACACGAACTGCCGGTCAGAGCAGTATCCGCAGGTGCAGTTCGCAGGCGGTGCGGTGGTGGAGTTGCGAAGCCAGGGTTGTTGAAGGACGGCGACGGGACTGACGACCGGACCGGGTGGCCCGCAGTGGTCAGGGGCCGCCGTGAGCAGGACCCAGCAGTGAAATAAGTGAGCAGCACCTCGGTGAAGGCGTCGGCTGCGGACGTGCCGTCACAGGCCGCTGAGCAGTTCGCATCACCAGTAGTACGCAGTAACCCACTTGTAAGCAGTTGATCCCAGAGGGAAGAACGGAGGAGCAGAGCGCCATCAGGATCGCCCGGGCCGACATCTTGAACCCGGGTACCGCAGGACATCGATAGTGAGGTGGTCTCCGGTCAAGCAACCGCGATCCCAGCAGCCCCGACGGCATTCAGGTCAGGGCCGCGGAAACAGAAGGCCGGCGCAGTAACAGGGCCGGCGGATGGTGTAGCAGTTCCTTCGGGGCCTTGGTGCCATTGGCACCAAGGCCCCTCGACGCGTTCCACAGAGAGGTGCAGATGACAGCAGACGACTCGTTCGGCCGTATCGACGACGAGGACTACCCCGCCTACACGATGGGCCGGGCCGCCGAACTCCTCGGCACCACCCAGGGCTTCCTCCGCGCCATCGGCGAAGCCCGACTGATCACCCCGCTCCGCTCCGAGGGCGGACACCGCCGCTACTCCCGCTACCAGCTGCGCATCGCCGCCCGCGCCAGGGAACTCGTCGACCGCGGGACCCCCATCGAGGCCGCCTGCCGCATCATCGTCCTCGAAGACCAGCTCGAAGAAGCCCAGCGCATCAACGCCGAACACGAACGCGGCGCCGGATCGTCCCCTCCACCGGCCACGGCCTGAACCAAGCGTGCCCGCAGGCCCGGGCCGGCCTGTTGCACGTGGTCCCGGTGCTCCGCGTGATCGCTTTCTCTGGTGACGCGGAGTGTGGGCGTGTAGCGTCTGCGTCAGCTGTCGTGGTTCGGAGTCCCCCATGGCCCACGCTCCTGGCGTGGGCTTTTTGCTGTGCTGTGCCGCAGGGACCAGGGCGATCACCTCCGCCTTCCACAGAGAGTGGGAGGCGTTCATCGACTGGAAGGCACGAGACATGGCTACGGGAACTGTGAAGTGGTTCAACGCGGAGAAGGGCTTCGGTTTCATCGCCCAGGACGGCGGCGGCCCGGACGTCTTCGCGCACTACTCCGCGATCAACTCCTCGGGCTTCCGCGAACTCCAGGAAGGCCAGGCCGTGACATTCGACGTCACCCAGGGACAGAAGGGCCCCCAGGCCGAGAACATCAACCCGGCCTGACCTGATCCGCCCTGCCCGCGTCGATGCGACGGAGCAGTGGCGGAAGGCGGATACGCACCACACGTCCAGGGCCGCGCGGCGCACGCTGTGCGGCCCTCGGCCTTTCTCCCGCGGTGGGTCTGGGGCCTTCGCGTAAGACGGCCAGGAGCGCACTCCCTGGTCAGCAACCTCTTCTGCGTGAGCGATGCGTGAGCGGACGGTGTGGCAGGAGCCGTCCTGACGTGGACCGGGCCTCATGACGAACCTGCCCCGACCTGGTGGTTCCGGACACCGAGTCAGGGTCCGCAACAACGTAGTACGACCCGGCCAGGACCTTTGATCCATTGGTTGTGGGTTCGAGTCCCACAGGGCCCACGCAATCGCCCCCAGCTCAGAGGTAGTTCGAGCTGGGGGCGTGTCCGTTTTGGCGGGGTCTCATGATCGCCTGCTGGCGAAGACGGTCCGGGACGAAGACGTCTGGTTCGAACCATCGGGCTCGGACCGGACCGCGCTCCTGTTATCCGTTGATCACGCGAAGGGGTTCACCGTTGAGGAAGATGACGTGGGTGTTGAAGAAGGCGTCCAGTCCCTCGGGGCCGAGTTCGCGGCCGTAGCCGGACTGCTTGACGCCGCCGAACGGCACGCCGATGTCGACGGTGATGCCGTTGTTCAGGTTCACGGTGCCGGAGTTGATCTGCTGGGCCACGCGCAGGGCGTGCTCGGTGTCGGTGCTGTAGACGGCGCCGGACAGGCCGAACTCGGTGTCGTTGGCGATGCGGACGGCCTCCTCCTCGTCCCGGTAGGTCAGGACGGTCAGGACGGGTCCGAAGATCTCCTCCTGGGCGACCTTGGCGTCCGGGGAGACGCCGGTGATGATCGTGGGGGCGACGTAGTAGCCGACGTCGTGGCCGGGGGCCCGGCCGCCGCCGACGGCGAAGGTGCCGCCCTCCTTCTCCGCGGAGGCGATGTAGTCCAGGACCCGCTCGTAGTGCTTGCGGGTGACCATCGCGCCCACGTCGGTGGCCGGGTCGCGGGGATCGCCGACGGTCAGTTCGGCGAATGCCTCGGCGAGGGCGGAGACGATCTCGTCGTGACGGTGCTCGGGCACGATGAGCCTGCTGGGGTTGGTGCAGCTCTCGCCGTTGTTCCCGGTGACGCCCGGCACGAGGGTCTCGACGATGCGGTCGAGGTCGGCGTCGTCGAGTACGAGTGCCGGTGACTTGCCGCCGAGTTCGAGGGTGAGCTGCTTGAGGGTGTCGGCGGCTGCGGCGGCGATGCGACGCCCGACCACGGTGCTGCCGGTGAAGGTGATCTTGTCGACGCCCGGGTGGCGCACCAGGTGATCGCCGCCCGCGGGCAGGGCGTTGACGATGTTCAGCACACCGGCGGGCAGTCCTGCCCGCAGCGCGGCGTCGGCGAAGTAGCCCGCGCTGAGGGGGGTGTCCTCGGACGGCTTCATGATGACGGTGCAGCCGGCCAGCAGGGCTTGCGGCAGCTTGAACGCCGCCAGCGCGAGCGGGGCGTTCCACGGGACGATGGCCGCTACGACGCCCACCGGCCGCTTCTCGATGCGGGCGCTGACCCCGGACAGGCCGGTGCGCAGTTCGGTGAGTTCCGTCGTGTCCGCCAGGGAGGCGTAGTAGCGCAGCAGGCCGGGCATGGTCAGCGCCCCGCCGCGGCTCTGGCCGATCGTCAGGCCCGTCTCGGCGACGAGTACTTCGGTGACCGGGTCGGCGTCCTTCTCCAGTTCCTCGGCGAACTTGGTGAGGATCTCGGCGCGTTCGCGGAGGGTCAGTCGCGGCCAGGGGCCGGAGTCGAACGCGGTACGGGCCGCGGCGACGGCCGCGTCGACGTCCTCGAAGGCCGCCGCGGCAGCCGATCCGATCTCCTTCTCGGTTGCCGGGTCGACGACCGCAATGCGCTCGCCCGAGGAGCCGGGACGCCAGGTGTTGTTGATGAACAGGTCTCGCTCGAACACGGGCGAGGAGGGCGAGGGAGTACTCATGACATGCCTTCCGCTACGGCCAGTAATGAAAATAACTGGATAGTTACTATCTAGGCACCCGGTCCGAGGTTTGTCAATAACTGGTTGGTTACCTTAGGCTTGGGCCATGGCTTACGACTCCGCGGCAACCCGCGCAAAGATCCTCCGGGCGGCGATCGAGGAGTTCAGCGCCTCCGGCTTCGCCGGTGCCCGCATCGACCGCATCGCCGAGGTCTCGGGCGCCAACAAGCGGTCCATCTACGTGTACTACACGAACAAGGAGCTCCTGTTCGCCGCCGCCCTGCACAAGGTCATCAGCGAACTGAACGACGCGGTGCCGCTCACCGAGGACGACCTGCCGGGCTACGCGGGCCGCATGTTCGACTACCTGACCCACCACCCCGCCGCGCTGCGCATGCATCTGTGGCGCCAGCTGGAACGGCCCGAGCTGGGTCCCGACGCGGCGGACGTGTACAGCGAGAAGATGGCCCGCATGACCGCGGACTCGACCGCCGGGCAACTGCCGTCGACCGACCTGCTCGTCCTCATCACCGGGCTCACCCAGAGCTGGGTGCTCGCGCCACGGGATCTCCTCACCGCCGCCGACGGCTCCGACCCCTACCGACCGGAACGGCTCGCCGAACACCGGGCCGTCGTCGTCGAAGCCGCCCGCCGCCTCTGCGCACCCACCCCGACAGTCCCGGTCGACCCGGCATAGCGACACGGCCACCGCCGTCGCCGGCCCGAGATCGTCTGTGCCGTGTTCGGACGGGAGCCTGGGCGGTCGCCGACATCAGAGCCGTCGTGTTCTTCAGTGCGTACAGGCCGCCGATCCAAGCAGGCAGCCGATGGAGGACTGCCTCATCCGGCGGCCGGGGGTGCGGCCACCCTGCTGGTGCAGCGCGGCCGTTGCCATGGAGGAACTCGGCCGATGGCTCTCGGCGGCATGCCCGGGGTCGCCAATGCGTCGACCTCCACAGCCGGTCTCCACAGACGATTTCTGCCTCAGGGTGCTCAAGTGGCTCGTCGGTGACCGTGCTCGTATTACGCCCGAGTCACGCGCATGCTCCAAGAATTCGCCGGCGCCCGCCATCGAACCGCGCACCTTCACCACCCTCGACACCGTCCGCGGCGACCTCCTCGGCGTGTACGCCGAGGCGCGCGCCCCGCTGCTGCACCTGCCGAACTACGCGGTCACCGCGTTCGGCGAACGCCTGGACCGGCACGGCGCCGAGCCGGGGTTCGTGGCCGTGCTCGCGTACGCGGACGGGCATTACCGCCCGCCGTATCCATGACGCCTTCCTCACCGCACGCGACGAGTCGTTCGCCAGGGGGACGAAGGCGTAGCGGAGTTTGTGCAGCTCCGCCTGTCGTTCGCGGAGTTCAGCCGTGTGGTGTGTCTGCTACCGGTCGGCCGCGAGGAAGTCCTCCAGGATCTCGACGAACCGCGCCGGCTGCTCCTCGGCCGGGTAGTGGCCGCAGTCGTCGAGGACGACCCCCGTGACGTCGTCGGCCGCCAGCCGCATCGTCTGGGCGGCATTCGCGCCGCTCCACAGCGCGCCGCCGACGGCGAGCACCGGCAGCGTCAGCCGGGTCTTGCTGCGCTGCTCGTTCTGCGCGATCGTCTCGTCCAGCGCCCGGTAGTAGGCGAAGCTCGCCCGCAGCGCGCGAGGATCCGCGGTGATCGCGTCGACGTAGACGTCGACGGCGTACGCGGGGATCGCGGTCGGCGTGGCGGCCTTGGTGGCGAACTGCCAGCCGAAGAAGAGCCGCTCCCGCCCCCGGACCAGTTCCTCGTTGAGGTCGGTGAGCCGGTTGAAGCCGAACTGCCAGAGCCTCAGGTTGGCCGCGGCCGGGCCGAAGAACGGCGGGGACGGCGTGAGACCGGGGATCACCGCTTCGAGGATGGCGAGCCGGCCCACCCGCTCGGGGTGATCGGCGGCGAGGGCGTAGCCGGTCCACGTGCCGATGTCGTGGCCGACCACGTCGAACCGGTCGTGCCCGAGCGCGGCCATCAACGCGACCAGATCGGCGGCGAGCGTGCCGGCGTCGTACCCGTCGTCGGGCTTGTCGGAGAGCCCGGCCCCGCGCGAGTCCACGGCGACGACGGTGTGCCGGCGGGCGAGCGCGGGCATCACCTCCCGCCAGGCGTACCAGGTCTGGGGCCACCCGCCGATCAGCAGCAGCGCCGGGCCGTCCCCACCGGTGACCGCGTGCAGCCGCAGTCCGTTCACCTCCACGAGGCGGCTGGTGAAGACGTCGAGGAATCCGTCGGGCAGTCGCAGTGAACGCAGGTTGGTCATGCCGGGGACCCTACCCATCTTTAAACGATCGTTACAAGATTCTTTGAACGATCGTTACAAGATGTGTAGAGTGACGGACCATGGCAGGCCGCAAGCAGTTCGACGTGGACGAGGCGCTACGACGTGCGATGCACGTCTTCTGGCGCTGGGGTTATTCGGAGGCCTCGATCGATCGCCTGACCGAGGGCACGGGCCTGGGCCGGGGCTCGCTCTACGGCACCTTCGGCGACAAGAGCGCCCTCTTCCGCAAAAGCCTCCAGCGGTACGCGCAGACCTACCACCCGCTGTACGAGCAGGCACTGTCCGGCCCCCACCCGAGCCCGGGCGCCGTTGTGGCCGCCTACCTGCAGGTCGCCCTGAACCGCATCGCCGACCCGACGGTCCCGGACGGCTGCCTGCTCACGGTGTCGGCAACGCAGATCCCGGCGCTCGACGCGGAGGGCCGGGCGATGGTCCGCGCCATGATCGACGGTTTGCGGACGATGCTGGAGCAGGCGTTGCGGGCGGCGGGGGCCGGTGAACAGGAGGCGGCAGAGCTGGCGTTGTGCACGCTGGCGACGAACAAATCCCTGGCGGTGCTGAGCCGCGCCGGCTTCTCGGGCGAAGACCTGGCGACCGTCGCCGCAGCCGCCGCCAGGAATGCCCAGGCTGTGCCGAATCGACCGGCCGGACCGTCGGGGCCGCGATAGGCGGGAACGACGTCACACCGTCAGTGCCGTGTGACGACTCACGACTCCGTGTTCCGCGAAGGGCGAAGCCGACCGAACCGGCCGGCAGGCGCGGCGCATCCCCCGTGAGAGCTACCCGGACCGTCCCTGCGCGGGTGATTCGCGGATTCCGGCGGATTTCTAGCGTGGTCGTCAGGTCGGCTGCCGTCGGAGTGGCCGTCGCCGCAGGGAGGTCACGATGAGCACGCCGTCCGCCGCACACGACGACGCAGGGTCCCGCACGGACGATGACGGTGGCGGCCGGGGTGGTCGGCTCGGCCGGATCGTCCGCGCTCCGCTCGGCTGGATGCTGACGGGCCTGGTGGGTGTCGGCCTGGTCTCGGGGCTGACCGCGACCGGCCCCGGTCCGGTGCCGGTGCTGGGCGCGGTCGCGGCGGTCGCCGTGTACCGGGTGGTGATGCGCCGGGTCGCGGGACGCTCCACCCCGGAGATCGCCCGGCAGGGGGCCGGGCGGGAGGCGCTGCGCGGCGGTGCGGTCGGCCTGGGCTTCGTCCTGGTCTCCGCCCTCCTGATCACGGTGTTCGGGGGCTACGACTTCTCCTGGGCGGGCAACGGCTTCTTCCCCGTCGTCTGGTCCGCGGCGACGGTGCAGGCCGGCGCCGCGGTCACCGAGGAGCTGATGTTCCGCGGTCTCGCCCTCCAGGCTCTGGAACAGCGGTGGGGCAGCCGGGCGGCCATCGTGATCACCGGGCTGTTCTTCGGCGTCGCCCACCTGGGTGCTCCGGGAGCCGGCGTGTGGAGCGCGCTCGCCATCGCCCTGGAGGCCGGTGTGATGCTCGGCGTCGCGTTCCTGTGGCGGCGTAACATCTGGTTCGTCGCGGGCTTGCACTTCGCCTGGAACACCGCCGAGCAACTGCTCGGCATCCCCGTCTCCGGACACACTCCCAAGGGCCTGTTCACGGTCGACACCCACGGCTCCGCCCTGCTCAGCGGCGGTACCTTCGGTCTGGAGGCGTCGATCGTGCCCGTCCTCATCGGTGTGCTGCTCACCGTCCGGATGTTCGTCCTCGCCGGCCGGAGCGGCGGTCTGCGGTCCCGGCGTCCCGTCCGGCGCTGAGGCGGGCCGCCGTACGGGACACCGGCTGATCGGAGGAAGAGGCAAGTGATGTTCCGTCAGGGCCTTTTGCGGACACCGTGGTTGCGGGTACCGCTGGAGCGGTGGAAGGAGCAGGACGCCTTCCTCAAAGACGGTCTCCTCGCCCTGGTACTCACCCTGCTGGCCTTCGTGCCGACCCTGTCGGCCATCGGGGCGCAGATCGGCGATCTTCCCGAGCGGCCGGCGAACGCACTGGGCCTCGGACTGATCCTGGCCCAGACCCTGCCGCTGGCGGCCCGCCGCCGCTGGCCCGCGGGCTGTCTGGTTGTCGTCGCCGCCGCGTTCGCCGTGCACCAGGCGCTGGGCTTCGCGACGACGTTCGGCAGCATGGGGCTGTATCTGGCGCTGTATTCGGCCGGAGCCCACCAGGTCCGTTTCCGCCTGGGTCTGGCGGGCGTGGCGAGTGCGGGGTACGTGGTGCTGGCCGTCGTCCTGCACCGGCTCGGTTCCCCGCAGGATCCGACGGACTATCTCGCCTTCTATCTGGTGCTGGCCGCGGTCCGGCTGGTGGGGAGTGGTGTGCGCAAGCGGCGCGGCGAAGAGGCGGAACGGCGGCGGCTGGCCGCCGAGTTGGCCACGGCCGCCGAGCGGGCGCGGATCGCCCGGGAGCTGCACGACGTGGTCACCCACCATGTGACGGCGATGGTGGTGCAGGCGGACGCGGCACAGTTCCTGATCACGTCCGCGCCGGAACGGGCCACTACGGGAATGGCCTCCGTCAGCGACACCGGCCGCCGGGCCCTGACCGAACTGCGGTATCTGCTCGGGGTGTTGGAGGCGACCGGCGAGTCCGCGACCGACGGAACCGGCGCCGATGAGGGCTCCTCGCACGGCAACCGGGGACCCGCCCTCGGCCGGCTGGGAGACCTCGTCGAGCAGGCCCGCAGGTCGGGTCAGCCGGTGGAGTTCAGCGAGCGGGGCGAGCGGCGACCCCGGAGCGTGGACGTGGAGCTGGCCGCGTACCGGGTCGTACAGGAAGCGCTCACCAACGCGATGAAGTACGCGACCGGGCAGCCGACACGGGTCCTGGTCGGGCACGGCGAGGAGCGCGTCGAGATCGGGGTGACCACAGCAGGACGCGTCCCCGTCACCACCCCGGCGGCCGTGCCGGCCACCCGCGAGCCGGGCCCCGAGGGCGGACGAGGGCTGGCCGGGCTGCGTGTCCGAGTGCGGATGCTCGATGGTGAACTGGAGGCCGGACCCCGGCCCGGGGGCGGGTTCGAGGTCCGTGCCACGATTCCGTCCCAGCCGCAGCCGCAGCCCGAGCCCGTTCAGGAGTGACCCCGTGAGTGACGCGCCGCCACCGATCCGTGTGCTCGTCTGCGACGACCAGGAACTGGTGCGGACCGGCTACGTCACCATCTTCTCGGCCCAGCCCGACATGGAGGTCGTCGGCGAGGCGGAGAACGGGCACGCGGCGGTGGAAGCCGCGCGGCGGCTACGGCCCGACGTGGTCGTGATGGACATCCGGATGCCCCTCCTCGACGGCATCCAGGCGACCCGGCAACTGGCCGGTCCCGGCGCCGGAGAACCGCCGAAGGTGCTTGTCGTCACCACGTTCAACGTCGACGCCCATGTCTACGACGCGCTGCGCGCCGGAGCCAGCGGGTTCCTCCTCAAGGACGCGCCGCCCGCGGAGCTGGTGAACGGCATCCGGACCGTCGCCCGGGGCGAGGCCCTGCTGGCGCCCGTGGTCACCCGCCACCTCATCGGCCACTACGCCGAGCACCTGCGCCCGGCCGAGTCCTCCCGGCCGGCCAGAGAGGACGTCGTACGCGCTCTGACGCCCCGCGAACTGGAGGTGCTCCGGCAGCTGGCCGAGGGGCTGTCGAACGCGGAGATAGCGGCGCAGCTGTACATCACCCCCGAGACGGTCAAGACCTATGTCTCGCGAATCCTGGCCAAGCTCGCCCTGCGCGACCGGGTCCAGGCAGTCGTCCTCGCCTACCGGGTCGGGCTGGCGTCCGGCACACCGTGAACCGACGGGCCGGACCGGCACCCCGCCCGCACCCGCGAAGCCCGGCTGCCGGTCGGTTGGCCGCATGTAGAAGAAGCTACTGGCCATCAGCCCCTTCTGCGCGAGCGATGCGTGAGGGACCGCACTCGTAACCGAGCCCTTTGCGCCACCGGTCTGTGTGACGGGCAACCGCGCTGCTCACGGTCGTCGGCGAGCAGTACGCGTACCTGGCTCACCGGGTCGCTCCCGGCGATGTCGCCCGGGCCGGTGCCGGCAGTTCGGTCAGCAGTCGGTAGCCGCCGTCGGGACGGAGGCCGCCGGTCACTCGCCCCCGGGCGGGCGCCAGTCCACCGGCGGTGGCAGCGTCCCCCGCGCGATCGTGTTCGCGTAGACGCTCTCCAGCGCCTGGCTGAGCGGCCCGACGAGCTCCCGCGGCAAGCCGTCGAAGAACAGGCGGCGCACGAGTTCCACGTGTCCGAGAGCCGCGGCCTCGAGCACCTGCCGGCCGTGTCGGGTCAGGCTCACCTCGGTCACGCGCCGGTCGTTCGCGGACGGGCCGCAACTCACCAGTTCCCGCTGGGTCATCCGCCGCACATGGTGTGAGACCCGGCTGCGCTCCCAGCCGATCTGTGCGGCCAGCACCGTGATCGGCATCGGGTCCCCGTCGGCGACGCTGAGGGCCGTCAGGACGTCGTAGTCCGGCAGGGACAGATCGCTGTCGGACTGCAGCTGGCGATTCATCTCGTACGTCAGCCGCAGCTGAAGCCGGATGTACGCCAGCCAGGCGCGTTGCTGTTCGCCGTCGAGCCACCCGCCCTCGGGCACCGGCGCGCTGCCGTTGGCATTGCGTGACATGTCACCTATGCTTTCTGTCCAGCACCACCGTCGAGGCGTGCCGCTCCCCCATCATCTCGCGCGGACCGCCAGGAGCAGGAGGTACCGATGCCGTACGCAACAGTGCTCACGGGATACGGATCGCCCGAGACGCTCGTATGGTCGGAAGTCGCTCTGCCCGCACCCGGGCCCGGTCAGATCAGGATGCGCGTCCACGCGGCGGGAGTCGGCCCGACCGACCTGAAGATCCGGCGCGGCGACCTTCGCGAGGTCTTCCCGCTGCCCGACCCCGCCGTGCTCGGCTTCGAGGCCGCCGGCACCGTCGACGCCCTCGGCCCGGGCGTGACCGGCGTGTCGCCGGGTGACGAGGTCGCCGCCCAGCTGCCCACGCTCGGCGGATACGGCGAATACGCCATCGCCTCGGCCTGGACCGTCAAACCGGCCACCGTCAGCTGGGCCGACGCGGCGGCGCTGCCCGCCTCGGCCGAAGCCGCCGTCGGCGTCCTGCGTCAGCTCGGCGTCACCTCCGGCGAGACCCTGCTCGTCCTCGGCGGCGGAGGCTCGGTCGGCGTGATCGCCACCCAACTGGCCGTAGCCCAGGGCCTCACGGTCTTCAGCGCCACCGGCCCGGGCGACGAGCAGTTCGCCAAGGACCTCGGCGCGATCCCGGTCCGCTACGGATCGGCGCTCCTTGCGCAGATGCGCGCGCACGTCGGCAAGGTGGACGCCGTCCTCGACGCCGGCGGCAAGGGCGGCCTCCGCGACGCCGTCGAACTCGCGGGCGGCCCCGAGCGCGTGATCACCCTCGCCGACGAGCACGCGGCCGACTTCGGCGTCGCCCTCTCCGCCCCCACCCCGGACCGCGCCCCCGACGCGGTCGAACAGACCATGCCACTACTCGCTTCCGGGCAACTCCGCCTGCGCGCCCAGCGGTTGCTGCCGATGCGGGACGCCGCGCGGGCACACGCCCTGCTCGAAGCGGGCACCGCACACGAAAAGCTCATCCTCACCGTCTAGCGGCCTGTCGCAGCGCACTGTCAGGATCAACCACAGGGAGAGCCCGATGGAGAGCCCGATCGAGGTGGTGCGCAGGTTCTGCGCGGCGTGGTCGGACAACGCCGGGGCCGCCGAACTGGCGGCGTTCTTCACCGATGACGCCGTCTACCACAACATCCCGCTGGCGCCGATCACCGGCCGGACGGCCATCGCCGACACCATCAGCTCGTTCATCCGACCTGGCCCGCCGGGCATTGAGCACATCGAGTTCCGCGTCATCAACATCGCGGCCGACGGGCCGGTCGTGATGACCGAGCGGGTGGACGTCTTCAAGCTCTCCGACAAGTCGTTCGAACTGCCGGTCATGGGGACCTTCGAGGTCACTGACGGCAAGATCAACGCCTGGCGCGACTATTTCGACATGAACCAGTTCACGAGCCGGATGGGATGAGGCCGGACCTCCTCGGCGCTCCGGCTCACCTCGTCAGTCCGGCTGGGCGGCGAACAGTTCCAGGTGCGCGCAGGTGGGGCAGCGATAGGCGTCGATCTGCCAGTGCGGTCGGCCCATCCTCTTGGCATTGCCGAGCGGGCCGCGCTGAAGGGGGCCCGCGATCCACCGCGCGAACCCGCGAGCGCCTTGTCCGGAGTCCTCGACGAAGCCCGGCTCCAGCCCCACCGCACCGCATTGGGCGCACCGTATGTTGTTCATCGGTGGAGTGTAGTGAGCCGCAGCGGGTGTGGTCACCAGGGCCGGTTGCCACTGCACTTTGGCATCGCCGCCGCCCTTCCCGCCCTCCCAGCCCCATGGCGTTCACCGCCCAGGTCAAGCTTCCATAATGATTTTCATTAGAGATAGCCGACTCTCTAGTAGTGACAATCATTTCCATCTACGGTCGGAGGTGACCCCGCTCCACAGGGCCCTGCCCGCGTGTGAGGCCCCCAGCCCGTCAAGGAGACCGCGTCGTGCGTACTGCCGGCACCCCGATATCCCGCCCCGCACCCCGCTTCCCCCGCCTGATCGCCGGCGGTCTGGCCACCGTCGCGGCGCTGGCCGCCACCAGCGGCTGCTCCACCTCCTCGTCCTCCGACACCGCCGACGCCGGTTCGACGACGGCCGGCAAGACCATCAAGGTCGTGGCGGCAGAGAACTTCTGGGGCAGCATCGCCACCCAACTCGGCGGCACCCACGTACAGGTCAAGAGCATCATCGACAACCCGAACGCCGACCCGCACGACTACGAGCCGACCGCGGCGGACGGCCGGCTCGTGGCAGGCGCCCAGTACACGATCGTCAACGGCATCGGCTACGACGCCTGGGCGGACAAGCTGCTGTCCGCCAACCCCGAGAGCGGCCGTACCGATCTGAAGGTCGGTGACCTGGTCGGCATCAAGCCGGGCGGCAACCCGCACCGCTGGTATTCGCCGGACAACGTCCACCAGGTCATCGAGAAGATCACCGCCGACTACAAGAAACTCGACCCGGCCGACGCCGCCTACTTCGACGCCCGGAAGACGGCCTTCGAGACCAAGACCCTCGCGCCGTACAACAAGCTGATCGCCGACATCAAGGCGAAGTACGCCAACACCCCCGTCGGCGCCTCGGAGTCCATCGTGACCCCGCTCGCCGAAGGGCTGGGCCTGAAGATGCTGACGCCCGAGTCCTTCCTGGACGCCATCAGTGAGGGCACGGACCCGACGGCCAAGGACAAGCAGACGATCGACCGGCAGATCAGCCAGAAGCTGATCAAGGTGTACGTCTACAACAGCCAGAACGCCACCCCGGACGTACAGGCCCAGGTCAAGGCGGCCAAGGCCGAGGGCATCCCGGTCGCGACCGTGACCGAGACGCTCACCCCGGCCGGGGCGTCCTTCCAGGCGTGGCAGGTACGGCAGTTGCAGGGCATCGAGAAGGCCCTGGGGCAGGCGACGGGCAGGTGAGTACCGTGAATCCGGCCACCTCCCGGCCGGGCGGCAGGGCCCGGCACCGCGTCCCCGCGCAACCGGTCGGCGCCGAACCGCCTTCTCCCGTCGTGTCGTTGCGCGGCGCGGAAGTGCGCGTCGGCGGCCGGACCCTGTGGTCGGGGGTCGATCTGGAGGTCGGCGCCGGTGAGTTCGTTGCCGTCCTCGGTCCCAACGGGGTCGGGAAGTCGACCCTGGTCAAGATGCTGCTCGGCATTCTGCCTCCGGCCGCCGGTGAGGTCAGTGTCCTGGGCGAGGCGCCTGGCCGGGCGGGGCACCGCATCGGCTATCTGCCGCAGCGGCGCAGCTTCGACGCGAGCCTGCGCATCCGTGGCACCGACATCGTGCGGCTCGGCCTGGACGGCGACCGCTGGGGCGTGCCACTGCCGGTGCCGGCTCGGTTCAGTGCCCGGCGGCGGGCGGCCCGGGACCGTGTCGCCGAGGCCGTCGAACTGGTCGGGGCGAGCGCGTACGCGCACCGGCCGATCGGTGAGTGCTCCGGTGGCGAGCAGCAGCGGCTGCTGATCGCCCAGGCGCTCGTCCGCGATCCCGAACTGCTGCTCCTGGACGAGCCGTTGGACAGTCTCGACCTGTCCCATCAGGGCGCGGTCGCAGCGCTGATCGGGCGGATCTGCCGGGAGGCGGGCGTCGGCGTCGTCATGGTGGCGCACGACGTCAACCCGATCCTGCCGTGGCTGGACCGGGTGGTGTACATCGCGGAGGGCGGTGCGGTCGCCGGCCGACCGCAGGACGTGATCACCACCGGGACGCTCACGCGGCTGTACGGCGTGCCGGTGGAGGTGCTGCGTACCAGTGACGGGCGGCTGGTGGTCGTCGGCCAGCCCGAGGCACCCGCCCGCCACACCGACCGGCACGCTGAGGGAGGCGGCCGTGAACTGGGCTGACGCGAGCGCCGGTTGGTCGTGGAATCCGGTGACCGACCTCCAGCAGATCTGGGCGTTCCCGTTCATGGTCAACGCCTTCCGGGCCGGTACCGTCGTGGCCGTACTGGCCGCCGTGATGGGCTGGTTCATGGTGCTGCGCCGGCAGAGCTTCGCCGGACACACGCTGGCCGTGGTCAGCTTTCCCGGGGCGGCCTGCGCGACCCTGCTGGGCATCGGCGCGGGCTTCGGCTACTTCGCGTTCTGCGTCGGCGGCGCCCTGGTGATCGCCGCCATCCCGCGCGCCGGACAGGGCGGCAGCGGCCAGGAGTCGGCCCTGACCGGCACCGTCCAGGCGTTCCTGCTGGCCTGCGGATTCCTCTTCGTCGCCCTCTACAAAGGGTTCCTCGGCGGGGTCAACTCCCTGCTGTTCGGCAGCTTCCTGGGCATCACCACCGTCCAGGTGACCGTGCTGACGCTCGTGGCGGCCCTCGCGCTCGGCGTGCTGGCGGTCATCGGGCGACCGCTGCTGTTCGCCTCGGTCGACGAGGACGTCGCCGCCGGACGCGGGGTGCCGGTACGCGCTCTGTCCGTGGTCTTCCTCGTCCTGCTCGGAGCGGCGACCGCCGAGGCCGGCCAGATCACCGGCACGCTGCTGGTGTTCGCCCTGCTGGTGATGCCCGCGGCAGCCGCGCAACAGCTCACGGCACGGCCCGCGTTGAGCCTGGTGCTCTCGGTGGTGATCGCGATCGCGGTGACCTGGACCGGGCTGATCGCCGCCTACTACTCGCCGTACCCGATCGGTTTCTACGTGACGACCTTCGCCTTCGCCGGCTACGTCCTGGCCCGTACGGGCCGCACCCTCACCACGACCGTCGGCAGGCACCGGACAGTGGGAGCGGGTGCTGTCGCATGAGCGTCTTCACGCACCCGTACTTCACGCACGCCCTGTTGGCCGGCACCGCGATCGCGCTGGCGGCCGGGCTCGTGGGGTACTTCCTGGTGCTGCGCGCCCAGGTGTTCACCGGCGACGCGCTCAGCCACGTCGCGTTCACCGGGGCGCTCGCGGCCCTCGCGCTCGGCTACGACCTGCGGTGGGGGCTGTTCGCGGCGACCGTGCTGCTCGCCGTGGTGCTCGGCGCGCTGGGCCACCGCGGCCGCGCCGACGACATCGTCATAGGCAGCCTCTTCTCCTGGATCCTGGGCCTGGGGGTCTTCTTCCTCACCCTCTACACCACGTCCCGCAACACCGGGAACGGCACCGCCGGTGTCAACGTCCTCTTCGGATCGATCTTCGGCCTCTCCACCGGGCAGGCGCAGGTGGCGGCCGTCGTCGCGGGCGTCATCTGCCTCGCCGTGCTCGCGGTCGCCCGCCCGCTGCTCTTCGCCTCTGTCGACGAGGCGGTGGCGACGGCCCGCCGTGTACCGGTACGGCTGCTCGGCCTCGCCTTCCTGGTCCTGGTCGGCGCCTGCGCGGCCGAGGCCACCCAGGCGGTCGGCTCGCTGCTGCTGCTTGGCCTGCTCGCCGCCCCCGCGGGCGCGGCCCAGCGGCTCACCGACCGGCCTTATCACGCCCTGGCCCTGTCCGCGGGACTGGCCGTGGCGGAGATGTGGGCGGGCCTCGCCCTGAGCTACTACGTCCCCCGACTGCCGCCCAGCTTCGCCATCATGGCCGTCGCCACGGCCGTCTACGCGGCAGCCGTCGTCGTCGTACGCCGGCCCCGCGCCCGCGTCGGCCTCGTGGCGGTGTGATGGGCGGGCCGGCCGACGACCTGGACCTCATCGGACGCCGCACCGCCCAACGCGCCGGTGTCGTACGGGCGTTGATCGACCACGGCGGTTTCGTCAGCGCCCGCGCCCTGCACGACATACTGAAGGTTCGCGGCGCGCGTGTGGGCCTCAACACCGTCTACCGCACCCTGGCCGCCCTCGTGGAAGCCGGCCGCGCCGACGTCGTACGCGACCGGGGCGGCGAACGCCTCTTCCGCCACCGCCCCTTCCCCGAGCATCAGCACTATCTGCTGTGCCGCGCCTGCGGGTTGAGCATCCCGGTCGACTCCGAGGCGGTCGAGAGCTGGGCGGAGCGGGTGGCCGAGAGCTCCGGTTTCGCGGAGGTCGAGCACACCGTCGAACTCACCGGGCTCTGCCCACGGTGCCGGTCCAGCCGGCCCAGTCCGTCCAGTTAGTAATGGTATCCATTTTCATGTAGCGTCTCCCGCGACCCGCGACCCACCGAGCAGGAGGATTCCCATGGCCGTTCCCAAGCGGAAGATGTCCCGCAGCAACACCCGTCACCGCCGCGCCCAGTGGAAGGCGGCCACGCCGGCGCTCGTACCGATCACCATCGACGGCGTCCCGTACCTGGTACCCCAACGGCTGGCCAAGGCGTACGAGCGCCGCCTGTTGCGCCCCGAGGGCTGACCGTCCATGCCGTCCGGCCGACTGCCCGTCACCCGTCGATCCGTTCCCCGCCTGGAACACCTACGGCATCGACGACACCTGCGAGCACGAGCACCCCGAGCTCGTGGCGGGGTTTGGCAAAGATTCGGGTGGCGGGAGGTTGTCGTCCGTGGCTGTGGATACCTGAGTACACCGTGCCGCGGGACGTCGGCTCCAGCGGCGGGGGAGGGGATTGTCCGTGCGGTCGGCGCCGGGTGGGCCTCGGCGGAACACAGCCGGGATCGCGGTCTTTCTCGTCCTGATGATCGACTCGGTGGTCAACGGGCTCTTCGTGCCGTTGTCCATGCTCTATCTGTCGGCCAGTTCGGGCGCGTCGCTGGTCGAGGTGGGGTCCTTGCTGAGCCTGGCCGGGCTGGTGTCGCTTCCGTTGCCGTTGTGGGTCGGGAGCCTCGTCGACCGGCACGGGCCCAAGCCGGTCGTGCTGGTGGCGCAGTTGCTGCAGGCGGCGGGCTTCCTCGGGTACCTCGTGGTGCGCGACGGCGGTGCGATCCTCCTGGCCGCGACCGTCGCGTCGCTGGGGCAACGGGCCTTCTGGTCCTCCGCCTTCACCCTCGTCAGCAATCTGTCCGACCGTGATCCCGGCGGGCACTCCCGCGAGCGGTGGTTCGGCATCATCGGCTCGCTGCGCGCGGTGGGCTACGGACTCGGGGCCGTGGTCGCGGGAGTCGCCCTGTCGGTGAAGTCGGGCCTGGTGTACCGAGGGGCGATCGGTGCCTGCGCCTGTCTGCTGCTGGTGGCCGCGCTGCTGCTC
This sequence comes from Streptomyces sp. NBC_01622, assembly GCF_045209635.1. Lineage (NCBI taxonomy): Bacteria > Bacillati > Actinomycetota > Actinomycetes > Kitasatosporales > Streptomycetaceae > Streptomyces > Streptomyces sp. NBC_01622. Next base: position 5,424,197 of record NZ_CP109293.1, on the reverse strand, counting down.
GAACGGGGAGTTCCGCGCAGCGTGACTCTGAAGGAGAGGCCGGCGAACGAGGAGGCGGGCAGCCGCGGTTACCGGGTGCTGTGGGCCGATCGTCCCTATCTGGCGCTCGTGGGGCTGAACACGGTGTTCGCCCTGTGCAACGTCATGCTCAGCATCGCCTTCCCGCCGTTCGTGGATCGCCAACTGCCCGCCGTCACCTGGGTGGTTGGTCCGCTGCTGGCGATGAACACCGTGGTCCAGGCGGCGCTGCAGACGTCGGTCGTCCGTCTGATACGACCGCTGCCCCGCGCCGTGTCCCTGTGCCTGGCCGGAGTCCTCTGGGCGTCATGGGCGGGCCTGACCGCCGGCCCGCTCTGGCTGCCCCGGGCCTTGTGGGTCCCCTTTCTCACCGTGGCCGTGCTCTGCTACTCGGCCGCTCAGCTCGTGCACTCTCCCGTGTCGAACGCGCTGTCCGCGGATGCCGCTCCCGCCGACATCCGCGGGCGCTACATCGCCGTGTTCCAGTACTCGTTCGCGATCGCCACGGTCGTAGCACCGCTGCTGTTCTCGCTGTTGTTGGACCTGTCGAGCGCCGCTCCCTGGGCTGTCCTGGCGGCGCTCGCCCTGCTGACGGTTCCGGGAATGCTGGCGCTCGCCCCGCGCCTGCCGCGGGCCGCGCGGGCGACAGACGGGGCGGGACGGGGCGCTGCCCGACAGCGTGGAGGAACTCCCTGACCTGCGCGAGCTTGAGGACGTCGACGTTGTTCGCGTCGGCCTCGACCCCGTTGTGGCTCAGCTTCGGCGGTCGTCCCCCGGCCCGCTCGCCGCAGGCTTGGTCGCCCGGACGACGGCCGAGTGCATGCCGTCCACGGGCGGGCTGATCCTGCTCGTCCTCGGACTGGAGCGTGTCGGCCGTGCCGCCCTCGCCCCGGCGGCCGTGGCCGCCTGCATCGGGGCCGCCTATTGGTTCACCTCCTCGACCTCCTCCTCGACCTCCTCCTCGACCTCCTTCGCGAACCCCGCCGTCACCGTCGGCCGCGCCTTCACCGACACCTTCGCCGGGATCGCACCCGGTTCCGTCGCTCCGTTCGTCGGGGCGCAACTGCTGGGCGCCGTAGCCGGGTTGGCCGCCGTGGCCGTCGTATGCGAGCGTCCTGTCCGCACGGCGGAGGCCGTCGTCTCCTACGGCGGCCCCGAACCCGGACCCGAACCAGCCCCCTCCCGCCCGCAAGGACACCTGCCATGACCTTGAGTTCCGCCGCTCCGCCGCCATCCGTGCTGTTCCTCTGTGTCCACAACGCCGGCCGTTCCCAGATGGGCGCCGCCTTTCTCACTCACCTCGCCGGTGACCGGGTCGAGGTGCGGTCGGCTGGCTCGGCTCCCGCCGACGCGGTCGACCCGGCGGTGGTGGCGGCCATGGCGGAGGTGGGGATCGATGTATCCGCCGAGACGCCGAAGGTGCTCACCGCCGAGGCCGTGCGGTCCTCGGACGTCGTGATCACGATGGGCGGCGGGGACGCCTGCCCCGTCTTCCCGGGCAAGCGGTACCTGGACTGGCAGCTCGACGATCCGGCAGGTCAGGGGGTGGACGCCGTCCGGCCCGTCCGCGAGGAGATCGAGCGACGGATGCGCGGTCTGCCGGCCGAACTCGGAATTGCCTCATGACCCGTCTCGTCGCCGCCGTCATCGTCCACGACAGGGCCGAGGGCCGGGTCGTCCTCATCCAGCGGGGTGAGAAGGCCAAGTTCGGCCGCGGCATGTGGGACCTTCCCGTCGGCAAGAACGAACCCGGCGAGCCCGTCACCGAGACCGCCGTGCGCGAGCTGTACGAGGAGACCGGGATCGTCGTGGCGGCGGAGGCCCTGAAGGTCGTGCACCTCATCCATGCCGCCAGGGGAGTGGACGCACCGCACGGCTTCCTCACCGTCGTCTTCGTCGCTGACACGTGGTCCGGCGAGCCCGAGAACCGCGAACCCCTCAAGCACGCCCAGGTCCGATGGGTCCAACTCGACGCCGTACCCGAGGAGTTCGTACGAGGAAACGGACAGGCCCTACGGCAGTACCTGGACGGCGTCGAACCGCGGGTGTCGCCGTACGGGTGGGAGTAGGCGACGCGCCTCGCGGACGATCGGTGGGGCCGGTTACCCCTCAGGTGTGAACCTGGCCGTCTCCGGCGTGGCTGAAACCGGTCTCCGGGTCTCCGTACGGACACCGGGCTCGCGGTGTCGGGAGGCGTCTCGTTCTGTGGGTCCGGGGTGCCTCGGACCCGGCTGGTGGCGTGTTGCGGTCACATCCGGATATTCCCGCAACGGATACGCGGCCGGTGGTGGTGGTCTGAGCCGGGCGGATCTCACGCTGCGGGCGGGAACGATGGCTGCTGTCGAGGGACCGTCCGGCTCGGGCAAGAGCACTCTGCTGGCCGTCCTGGGGCTCATTCTTTCGCCGACCGCGGGCTCCCTGCGCATCGCCGGCACGGACACCGGGGCGCTGTCGCCGGCCGACCGGGACGCGCTGCGGCTGCGTTCGATCGGGATCGTGCTGCAGGACCTCGGGCTGCCCACCTTCCTCAACGCCTGGGAGAACGTCGCCGCCGCCTTCGGGCCACGGTTGTCCCGGCACCGTACGGCGGCCCGTGCTCTGCTCGGGGAGTTGGGCATGGAGTACCTCGCGGACTCGCCCGTCACCGAGCTCTCCGGCGGACAGCAGCAGCGCATCGCCGTGGCCCGGGCGGCCGTGAAGGAACCCGTGCTTGTCCTTGCCGACGAGCCGACCTCGGGGCTGGATCCGAAGAACGCCAACTCCGTGATGAGTTCCTTGCGTTCGTACGCCGGCCGGGGCGCGGCCGTGCTGCTCGTGACGCACGCCTCCTCCGTCGCCGAGGCCTGCGACCAGCGGTATGTGCTCGACGAAGGTGTGCTGTCGGGCGTCCGTGAGGAGACGCGCGGATGAGCCGCTGGAGTCTGTGGAGTCGCTACACGTGGAAGCGAGACCGGCGTTCGCTGCGCCGGGCGTTGCCCACCCTCACGGTTCTGGCCGCACTGCTGACCGCGTCGGCCGGGGTCGCGGCCGGTGCGGCGCGTGCCGTAGAGCGGGACGTACTGAGGTCCGGCGGACTCACGCAGATCGAACTCTCCTCGTTCGAGGGCGATGCGTCGGTCCGTCCGCTCACCACCTCCGCTCTGCGGGAGGCCGCGCGCGTACCGGGTGTCCGGCAGGTCGCCGCCGAGTACTCCGCCGTTCTGTACGCGGAGGGGAGCGGGACGTACGACCTGACGACGCACACCCTGACACCGGGGGACGAACTGCCGCTCACCAAGGGGGAGTTGGCCGCGCCGTTCGGCCCGGACGAGGTCGTGCTCCCCGCCGTCGCGCAGGGAACCGACTTCACCCCGCTCCTCGGCCGGTCCGTCGCCCTCGGATACACCAGGGCGACGGGCGCCGCGTCCGGCACCAGCGCGGTCGTCAGGCTGAAGATCGTCGCGTTGTACGACCCCGGTTGGCAGGCCGACGGACCCGGCGTCGCGTATCTCTCACAGGACACGGCCGCGCTGCTCGCCGCGGCACGCGCCGGCCAGTCGGCGGGAGCCTTCCAGGCCAGGGAGGGTGCCCAGTCCGCCGTTGTGGTCGTCGAGCACCAGCGGCAGGTGGCCGCGGTCACCAAGTCCCTTCAGGACAAGGGGTTTTCGGCCGCCGCGGTGTCTGACCGGGTGCCTGATCTACCGGGGTTGTTCGGCGCGGCGGATCTCGCGATGCGCGTCGGTGTGCTGGTCCTGGCGCTCGGCGCCCTCGCGCTCGGTGCGGTCCGGGCGGCGGACAGCGCGCGGGCCCGGATCGGCCAGTTCGCGATCCTGCGGATCCTCGGGTCCGGGCGGCCCGAACTGCGCCGGATCCTGCTGGGCGAAGCCGCGCCCTCGGGTGGGGTGGCGGGGGTGGTGGGCGTGGTCGTCGGCACGGTCGCCTCCGCCGCGCTGGCCGGTCCGCTCAGTGACGTACTCGGGTTGCCCATCTCCGCCACGGACGCACTGCCCGGGCCGACTTGGACTGTCGCGGCGCTGTTGCTGCCCGCCGCCGGACTGGCCGTCGGTACCCTCTTCGGCAGCCGCGAGGTCCTCCGTCGGGACCCCTGTCTCACGGCACCGGCACACAGTTGACCTCCGCCGGCCGACGCTTCCTACAACGCCGACTTCACCGCCCGCAGCACCACATCCGCCATCCCCCGCTCCCCACGCGCGTTCGGATGCACCGGTGCCGCCGGATTCTCCGGTACGAGCGGTTCGATCCAGCGGGTGCTCTTCGCCGTGCAGGCGTTGTGGTCGGAGGAGGGGGTGTACGTGTCGACGTAGCTGACCCCCGCCTCCGAAGCCCGTTGGCGCAGTGCGGTGTTGAGCTGTTGCTCCTTCTCGCGGAGGTAGGTCACGTCGCCCGGTGCGAGGGACATTCCACGGCCGCAGTCGGCGCTGTCGGTCGGGAGGATCGCCGGGTAGGAGACGACGTAGACGCGGGCCTCGGGGGCGCGGCGTTTTACCTCGGTCAGGACCCGGGTGAGCCGGTCGCCCGCCGTGGCGATCTTCATTTCTACGGTGGCGGAGTTGGAGTCGGCGTCGCGTGCGCAGGGGGCGTCCTCCGGGAAGTACTTGCCGCTGCCGGTGAGTTGGTACAGGGAACCCATGGCGACGCAGCGTTTGATCAGCTTGCTGAAGCCGATGTCGTTGCCGCCGATGCCGACAGTCACCAGGCGGGTGTCCGACGAAAGTGCCCTGAGCTGGGGCGGGTTGGTGCCGTTGTCGGTGTGCTGGGATGCGGTGAGGTCGGCCGTGGTGGCGCCGCTGCAGCTCACATCGCGGAACTTGCCGCCTTTCAGGCCGAGTTCGGCGGCCACGAGGGCCGGGTAGTTGCCGGCGGAGCGGTCGCAGCCGGCGGGGGTTCCGGTGGGGTCGGTGATGCCGGGGCCCGCCGTGTAGGAGTCGCCGAGGGCCACGTACGGGCCCTTGGATGTGGTCGAGTAGGTGACACCGATGTGGTTGTCGTCACCGTCGCGGGTGACCAGGACCACGGTGAGCAGCGTGCCGCAGGCGAGGAGCCCGGCCACCCCGGCCTGCACTGAGGTTTTCATCGAAGTGCCCTATCTGGCTGGTGAGTTGTGGACTGTGGACGTCCGGGGTCTGCGCGGTCCCTGCGGCTACGGGACCGGTGTGAGGTGGGCGGTCGGGGTGTCGGTGGGGTGGTCGGTCACCGGTGCCGGGACCTTGCGGCTCAGGACTTCGCCCTCGACGTCCATGCGGGGGAGGATCCGGTCGAGCCAGCGGGGGAGGTACCAGGCCTTGTGGCCGAGCAGGGAGAGGACGGCCGGCACGATCGCCATCCGGACCACGAACGCGTCGAACAGGACCGCGATGGCCAGTCCGAAGCCGATCATCTTGATCATCGAGGCGCCCGCGCCGATGAAGCCCGAGAACACCGCCATCATGATCAGCGCGGCGGCCACGACCACTCGGGCGCTGTGCCGGAATCCCGACACCACCGCCTGGCCGGGCCCGTCCCCGTGGACGTACGCCTCGCGCATCCGGGAGACCAGGAACACCTCGTAGTCCATGGCGAGTCCGAAGACGATGCCCATCAGGAAGATCGGCATCAGGCTCATGATCGGGCCGGTCTGGTCGACGCCCAGCCAGGAGGCCAGGTGTCCTTCCTGGAAGACCGCGACCACCGCGCCGAGCGCCGCGAGCACCGAGAGGAGGAAGCCGAGCGCCGCCTTCAGCGGGACCAGGAGCGAGCGGAAGACCAGGAGGAGCAGCACGATCGCCAGGCCCACCACCAGGGCCAGGTACGGGATCAGCGCGTCCTGGACCTTCTGCGCCACGTCGATGTTCAGCGCGGTCGTCCCGGTGACCTCGAAGCTCGCGCCGGAGGCCTGGGACTCGATACCCGGCCGTTCGCCGCGGATCGTCTGGACGAGCTGCTTGGTCTTCTCGTCGGTGGGGCTGGTGGCGGGGGTCGCGGAGAACACCGCTGTGTCGCCTGCCGAGTTGAAGCGCGCCGGGGAGACGGAGACCACTCCGTCCGTGGCGGCTATCTCCTTCGAGATCGTCGCTACGGCGGTCTTCGCGTCGCCCGCCTTCCTCGCGTCCACGACGATGGTCAGCGGGCCGTTGAAGCCGGGACCGAAGCCGTCGGCCAGGTCGTCGTAGGCGCGGCGTTCGGTGGTGGCGGTGGACTTGGCCTCGTCGCCGGGCATGCCGAGCTGGAGGTTGAGGGCGGGCAGGGCCATCGCGCCGAGGCCCACGACGCCGAGCAGCAGGACGGGGATCGGGCGGCGTACGACGATCCGGGCCCAACGGCTGCCGCCGTTCTCGCCGTTGCCGCGCTTGGCCTTCTTCTTGCGGTCGCGGCGGGACAGTACGGCGTTCGGCCAGAAGCCGAGGACCGCGGGGACCAGGGTGAGGCAGATCAGGACGGCGAGGAGGACCGCGCCGGCCGCCGCGAGGCCCATCTTCGTCAGCATCGGGATGCCGACCACCGACAAACCGGCCAGCGCGATGACAACGGTCAGACCGGCGAACACCACTGCCGAACCCGCCGTGCCGGCCGCGAGTCCGGCCGCCTCGCGGGGCGCGTGGCCCTTGGCCCGTTCCTCCCGGTAGCGGGAGACGACGAACAGGGCGTAGTCGATGCCGCAGGCGAGGCCGAGCATTGTGGCGAGGGTGCCGGTGGTCTCGGAGAGGCCGAAGGCGCTGCCCAGGGCGAGGATCGCGGACATGCTGATGCCGACACCGAGGATCGCGGTGAGCAGGGGCAGTCCGGCGGCGGCCAGCGAGCCGAAGGTGATGAGCAGGACCACGGCGGCTATCGCGATGCCGATGGCCTCGGCGCTGCCGCCGGCCGCGGGCTGGGCGGCGAGCGCGTCGCCGCCGACCTCGACGGTCAGGCCCGCGTCCCGGGCCGTGTCGATGGCCCGCTCCAGATGGGTCTTGGCGGCGCCGGTCAGGTCGTCGGCCTTCACCTTGAAGGTGACGGTGGAGTACGCCGTAGAAGCGTCCTCGCTCACCGCCTTCGCGGCGAACGGGCCGACGGCGGAGGCGACTTGGGAGCCGTCGGCGGCCTCGGTCACCAGCTTCTCGATCGCCGCCCTGTTCTCGGTCGCGGTGACCTTCTCGCCGTTCGGGGCGACGAAGACGATCCGCGCGCTCGCGCCGTCCGCCGCCGTGCCCGGGAAGCGCTGCTCCAGCAGGTCGAAGGCCTTCTGCGACTCGATGCCGGGCATCGTGAAACCGTCGTCGGGGGCGGCGGGGGCCTTGGTGGCGGCGAATCCGACGGCGCCGAGGACCGCCACCCACAGGAGGGTGACGAACCAGCGCCACCGGAAGGCCACGCGGCCCAAGTGATAAAGGAGAGTAGCCATGGCTGGGGAAGGCCTCCACGTCGGCGGTCGGTCGAGATCCGGATCGAGTTCGTGATCGTGGTCTCAACACTTCCGCCGACGGCCTTCCGCCACGAGGGAGTGCCCTCCCGAATGGATGGTGTAGCCCGCTACACCATCGGGCCGCGGCTCAGCCCACGTTGAGTTCCGTCAGCCGGCCCAGCGGCAGCGTGTGGTGGGTCTGCAGGACCTTCGCGCGTAGGTACCGGACGTTGTGGGGCGTGGTGAACACACCGGTCGGCACCCGGTCGTGCACGTCGATGCCGAGGCCGCGCAACTGGTCGGCCTTGTCGGGGTTGTTGGAGAGCAGGTCCAGGGAGGTGATGCCCAGGGCCTGGAGCATCTGGGCGGCGGCCGTGTAGTCGCGGGCGTCCTCGGGGAGGCCGAGCGCGGTGTTGGCGGCATAGGTGTCGAGGCCCTGGTCCTGGAGGGCGTACGCGTCGAGCTTGTTGTAGAGGCCGATGCCCCGGCCCTCCTGGCGCAGATAGAGCAGCACGCCACCGCGGTCGGCGATGCGCTCGACGGCCTCGCGCAGCTGGGGTCCGCAGTCGCAGCGGGCGGAGCCGAAGACGTCTCCCGTGAGGCACTCGGAGTGCAGGCGGACCAGCGGGGTGGTGCCGGGGGCCGGATCGCCGAGGACGACGGCCAGGTGTTCCTGGCCGTCGGCCAGGCCGTGGAAGGTGACGAGTTCGGTGTCGATGCTGTAGCCGTCGTGGAAGCGCAGCGGTACCCGGACGCGGGCACGCGGGGTGGCGGCGGGGAAGTCGGGCATGCGGGTCTCCGAGTCCGAAGGGTGACGTAGCGATGTGTTTCAAAACTGAAGCACATCCACGATCACGGACCCTACCGCATGCTTGAAATTTGAAGCAACAGATTTGTGTGACGAGTCACGAACATGGCGGGGAGGAGCGGCGGCGCCACGGGACGTCCTCCGGTGTCTCCAGTGCCCGCACGATGCCGGCGCTGATCTCCTCCAGCTGACCCACCTGCTCCGGGGTGAGATGGTCGAAGATCGCGGCGCGGACGGTCTCGACATGGCCCGGCGCCGAACGCACCAGGACGGCCATCCCCTCGTCGGTCAGGATCGCGGTGCTGCCCCGCTTGTCCGACGGGCACCCCTCGCGCCGTACGAGACCGTCCTTCTCCAGCCGGGTCACGGCGTACGTCAGCCGGCTCCGGGTGATCTTCGACTTCTCGGCGAGGTCGGTCATCCGCAGCCGGTGGTCCGGTACGTCGGAGAGGTTGGCGAGGATGGAGTAGTACAGGTGGGGCATGCCGGCCTCCTGCTGGAGCTGCCGGTCGATCGCGTCCTCCAGGAGGTGCGTCGCGGCGATGTAGGCGCGCCAGGCGCGCTGCTCCTCGGAGGTGAGCCAGCGAGTCGTCATGCCCCCAGTGTAGGTTTGTTTCAAACTTGAACCAAGCCCCGTCATTCCACCGAGCCGGGAGCGCGTCGATGCCCCACCCGTACGTCCTGCTGTCCGCCGCCGTCTCCCTCGACGGCTACCTCGACGACACCGGCCCCGACCGGCTGCTCCTCTCCAGCCCCGCCGACTTCGACCGTGTCGACGAGGTCCGGGCGTCCGTCGACGCGATCCTCATCGGCGCCGGCACCATCCGCGCGGACAACCCGCGCCTGCTCGTGAACTCCCCGGAGCGCCGCGCGGCCCGCATCGCGGCCGGCAAGCCGGAGTACCCCCTCAAGGTCACGGTCAGCGGCTCCGGCGAGCTGGACCCGGCGGCCAGCTTCTGGCACACGGGCGGCGACAAACTCGTCTTTACGACAGACAAGGGCGCGGAGCGGGTACGACAACTCGGCCTCGCCGCCGACGTCTTCGCCCTCGGCCCCGACCTCGACTGGCGCCGCCTTCTTGAACACCTGCACGCCGTAAGGGGAGTTGACCGCCTGATGGTCGAGGGCGGCGGCACCGTCCACACCCAGCTCCTCCAGCAGGGCCTGGCCGACGAACTCCAACTCGTGCTGTCCCCCCTCTTCGTGGGCACCCCGGACGCCCCCCGCCTCTTCGGCCCGGGGGCCTACCAGCCCGGCCGCCTCCGCCTGGTCGAGACCCGCCCCATCGAGGACGTCGTCCTCATGCGCTACGAACCCACCGCCCCCGGCACCGGCGACCTCCCCTCCGCCGCCGACCACCACTGGCTCGCCCTCGCCTGCGACCTGGCCGCCGACTGCCCGCCCTCGGAGACGGCGTTCAGCGTCGGCGCGGTGGTGGTGGCCGAGGACGGCACGGAACTGGCCCGCGGCCACTCCCGCGAGGCCGGCGACCCGGTGGTCCACGCGGAGGAGGCGGCCCTGGCGAAGCTGGACCCGGCGGACCCGCGCCTCTCCACCGCCACGGTCTACACCAGCCTCGAACCCTGCACCCACCGAGCCTCCCGCCCCAAGCCCTGCGCCCGCCTGATCCTCGACGCGGGCGTACGCCGCGTGGTGACGGCCTGGCGCGAGCCGGACACGTTCGTGGCGGGGGCCGACGGCAGCGGGGCGCTGGCCGCGCAGGGGGTGTCCGTGGTCGTACTCCCGGAGTACGAGGAGCGGGCGAAGGCGCCGAACCGGCATCTGCTCGGCTGAGCCGGGACCCTCTTCAAAAAAGTGGGTCACTTTCCGCGAAAGTGGCCCACTTTTTTTGGGACACCTACCCTCCGTGCCCCGCTCCGGCTCCGGTGTTCACGGGACCAGTACGATCCGGCCGCGCAGGCCGCCCCGGGCCAGGCGGGCGTGGGCCTCGGCGGCCTGTGCCAGGGGGTACACCTGGGCGACGCGGGGTGTCAGGACGCCGACCTCGGCGAGCGCGGAGAGATACGCGAGCCGGGGCGCGTCGGGACCGGCGGTGGTGTGGCGCACCACCACGCCCCGCTCCGGCGCCGGCAGCACGTCCAGCCGCACGCTCACGTGGACCCCGCCGTCCCGGACGGCCGCCATCGCGGGTGCGCCCAGCGCCGCCGCGTCGAGCACGCCGTCCACACCCTCCGGCACCAACCGCCGTACCGCCGGGCCCGGTTCCTCGTCGCGGGTCACGAACCAGGTGGCGCCCCGACCGCGCAGATACCCCTCGTCCCCGGGCCGCCCCTGCGCGACGATCCGCACGCCCCGTGTCCGGGCCAGCTCCACGGCGTAGCCGCCGACGGCCCCGCCGGCGCCGGTGATCAGCAAGGTGTCGCGGGGGCGCAGCGGGAGGTGGTCCAGGGCCAGCGAGGCGGTCGTCGCGTTGAGCGGGATCGTCGCCGCGAGCGTCGGGTCCATGCCCTCCGGGGCGGGGGCGAGGGAGTTGAGGTCGGTCACGAGGTATTCGGCCTGGGCCTTCGTGGGGCGCAGCACGGGGGCGTCGAACACGATCACCGGGGTGCCGACCGCAAGGAGCACACCCGGGCCGACGGCGTCGATGGTCCCGGCGGCGTCCAGCCCGAGACCGGTGTGGTCGACCTGCGGCATCGGTCCGAAGTACCCGGCCCACACCGCGGAGTCGGCGGGATTGAGCGCGGCGGCGGCGACCTTGACGCGGACCTCCAGGGGACCCGGTTCCGGCAGCGGGACGTCCAGGACCTCGACGGCCTCGGGTCCCCCGGTCTTCCTGACGACTGCTGCGCGCATGATATTCGCTCTTCCGTTTGCGAAATAGAACCACTCAAACGGTAGGTGCGTTGCGGCCGATTCGTAAGGAGGCACCTTTAAGTGCGTTACACCCTCGCGTCGTAGCGGCCCCGCGCCTCGTCGACCTCGTCGGTCTTCTCGGCTGCCCAGTCGCGCACCTGGGACAGCAGGCCGTACAGGCCCTGCCCGAGCGCGGTCAGTTCGTAGTCGACGCGCACCGGCACGGACGGTGTGACCGTCCGCCGCACCATGCCGTCGCGCTCCAGCATCCGCAGGGTCTGGGTCAGCATCTTCTGGCTGACGCCCGGGATCTCGCGGCTGATGTGGTTGTACCGCATCGCGTCGCCGTGGGACCCGAGGGTGCACACCGCCAGGCTGACCCACCGGTTGCTGATCGTCGAGAGCAGGGCCACCGCGGGGCAGTCGCGCAGGTACGCCTCGTACGCCTTCGTGGTCATCGTCGCTCCAGTCCCTCCCGCCAGGGAGTAACGCACTCAAAAGTGCCTACTTACCAATCGATCGTAACTCACCTAGTATGCAGGGAGTTGTCAATCGCAAATCCAAAGGCATCCGTCCAGGGCGGGTGATCGATCGGCCCATCAGATCCTGCGGTCCGCCGTCCGCCGGGTCACGCTCGCAGGGAACCGGTGTGGACAACGGCGGAGGCAGGGCACATGAGGGCAGTGCGGCGGACACCGGTACCCGGACCATGGCGAGGGCGCTGCCCGCCGGCGCGGCGTTCACGCACCCCGGAGTGCTGGTCAGCAAGGGGTAGTTGGACGCCGTACGGAAGAACGTGGCGGCCGGGAAGCAGCCCTGGCTGAAGGCGTACTTCGGGATGCGGGACAGCAAGTACGGGTCGTACAAGTACACGGCGAAGCCCTATGCCGACGTCGACTGCCCCTGGAACGGCAAGGCCGCGCACGGGTGTGTCGAGGAGCGCGAGGACGCCATCGCGGCGTACACGCAGGCGCTGCTGTTCAGCATCACCGGGAAGCAGCACCACGCGCTCAAGGCGCGGGAGATCATGGACGACTGGTCGGCGAAGATGAAGGAGCACACCTCCGAGGACGCCGGCCCGCAGACCGCGTGGGCCGGGTCGACGTGGGCGCGGGCGGCGGAGATCGTGCGGTACGCGCCGGGGGCCGGGTGGCCGGGTGGCCGGCGGACCGGGTGCAGCGGTTCGCGACCATGCTGCGCACCGCCTGTCAGCCCGAGGTGACGAAGGACCTGCCGGACTACAACGGCAACTGGGACCTCGCGATGACCGACGCGGCGATCGGCATCGCCGTCTTCCTCGACGACCACAAGGCCTTCGACGCGGCCGTCGCCCGCTTCCGCGACCGCGTGCCCGCCTACTTCTACCTGGAGAAGGACGGCAAGGTGCCGCTCACCCCGGCCCGCTCCACCGTCACCACCCCGCAGAAGCTCACGACGTACTGGTTCAAGCAGACCACCTGCAAGGACGGCATCGCCCAGGAGACCTGCCGCAACTTCAAGCACGTCGGGTATTCGCTGGCGGCCACCGGGCACATCGCCGAGACCGCCTGGCACCAGGGCGTCGACCTCTACAAGGACGTCAAGGACCGGCTCGCCGCCCTCGACTTCCACGCCCGCTACCAGCTGGGCGAGGCCGCGCCGGCCTGGCTCTGCGGCGGCAAGGTCGACCGGAACATGGGGCCGGACCTGGAGGTCCCCCTCAACCACCTGGAGGACCGGCTCGGCATGAAGGTGCCCGCCGCGCACAAACTCACCGAGACGACCCGGCCGGCCGACAGCGACGACCTCTTCGTCTCCTGAGAGACCCTCACGCACGCCGGTAACCCGGCCGACTGAAACGTGTGTGACATCGGACCCCGCGGATGGCGTATAGTTGGGAACACAACGGCGCGGGGTGGAGCAGCTCGGTAGCTCGCTGGGCTCATAACCCAGAGGTCGCAGGTTCAAATCCTGTCCCCGCTACTCAAGGCCAAGGGCCGGAATCCAGAACATGGATTCCGGCCCTTGGTGTTTCCCCGGCCCTTCCTTTTTTTGTCCCGCCCCGGTCGGCCCACCCCGCTCGCCGCCCTCCCCGGGCCAGGAAAAACTGGACGCGTGGAGGAGGAGGGTCCGTATGTGCGAGCCGGCGGGCGCCTGCCCGGCGACCCCGTGCCCGACCCCGGCCTCGGCCCCGACGAGGGACGGCGGATCCCCCGCGTCCTCGCCCTTGTCCGCCGACTGCCCGCGCTACTGCTGATCGTCGGGGCGTTCTACGACTACCTCACCCCGCGGGACTTCACCGCGGCCCCGTTCTTGACCGCCGCCCCGCTCGTCGCCGCCCCGCTCTACTCCCGGCGCGGCACCGTGCTCACCGGGCTCGCCTCGCTCGCCGTCGTCCTCGCGATCCACCTCAGGCTCGGCATCCTCCTGCGCATCGACGCGGTCACCGAGGTGGCCACCGTGGCGACGGTCGCCGTCCTGGCCGTCCTCATCAACGCCCTCGTCCGCCGCAGCAGCGAACAGCTCGCCTCCGTGCGCGAGATCGCCGAGGCCGCCCAGCGCGCCGTACTGCCCGAACCGGCCGAGCGGATCGGCGGGTTCGAGATCGCGGCACGGTACGAGGCGGCGCAGGAGGGCGCGTTCATCGGCGGCGACCTGTACGCCGTGCAGGACACTCCGCACGGCGTACGGCTGGTCGTCGGCGACGTACGCGGGAAGGGCATGGGCGCGGTCGCCGCCGTAGCCGTGGTGATCGGGGCGTTCCGGGAGGCCGCCGAGCAGGAGGCCACACTGGAGGCGGTCGCACAGCGGCTGGAGCGGGCGCTGGCGCGCGAGGGCACCCGGCGCGACGGGCTCGACGCGTTCGAGGGGTTCACCACGGCCGTCCTCGCCGAACTCCCGCACGGCGACGGCGTCGTACGGATCGTCGACCGCGGTCACCCGCCGCCGCTGCTCCTGCACGCGGACGGCACCGTGGACACCCTGCTCGTCAAGGAGCCCGCACTGCCGCTGGGAATAGGGGAGTTGGGGTTCTGGCCCGACCGGGCCGAGGAGTTCGCGTTCCCCGGCGGCGCCACACTGCTCCTCTACACCGACGGCCTGTCCGAGGCCCGCGACTGCCACGGCGTGTTCTACGACCCCGGGGAGCGGCTGTCCGGGCGGACCCTCCGCAGCCCCGAAGCGCTGCTCGGCATCCTGGCCAAGGAGGTGCGCCGGTATGCCGGGGGCGGGATGACGGACGACATGGCGATGATCGCCGTACGCCGTCCATGACAGGTCAACTCACCCGTTTTTCGCCGGTCATGGGCTCTTCGTCCAGCAAGGAAAGGTTAATGATCAAGCGAACGGGCTTGGAAACGGGCGCCCGTGTCTATTAACGTTCGATAACGCAGCACGGTCGTCCCAGCCGTCACAAGAGACAGCTCCGTGCGCACGCGCCGAATCCCGCAAGGGAACCGGGGAACCACCACTTGGGGTGAATCGCACGTCGACAGTCGTGGGAACACGACCGGTTTACGCGCGTAGGAGACCTTCCTGCTCCGAACCCGTCAGCTAACCCGGTAGGCGAGAAGGAAGGAAAGGAGCACGCCCACGTGGCGTCCAACCAGGCTGCCCCAGAAGCCCCGTTCGTCTACGGCGGGTTCCGCCCCGACGAGGGCCCCTGGGAGGAGTGGAACCCCAGCGCGGAGTCCGTTCCTCCCAACCGCGGCAAGCACCGTGTCGCCAAGCAGCGTGGTGGCGGGGGATTCGCCCGCAGCTCCACCGTCCTGGGCGTCGGTGTCATAGCCGCCGTGAGCGCCGGCGGGATGGCCAGCGCCAACACCGGCAAGCCGCCCGTCTCGATCTCCCTGCCCGACCTGCCCTCCGTGGGCCATCTGCTGGACGACTCCGCCAGCACCCCCAAGGGTTCCGCGACCGCGCTCAGCAGCGTCGGCGTGACCACCACCGAGACCGCCAAGGGCACCTCGGACGCGGGCGAACTGCTGCGCAACCGGATCATGGAGCAGGCCGAGCTGCAGCAGCTCCAAGTCGACGGCAAGTCCCAGGCCGCCGCCGAGGCAGCCGTCGCCAAGCAGGTCGACGCCGCCGCCGCGAAGGCCGAGAAGGACGCCGCGCAGAGGGCCGCGGACGCCAAGAAGGCCACGGAGGCCGCCGCCAAGAAGAAGGCCGAGGCCGCGAAGCTCGCCGCGCTGGCCAAGCAGTACACGCTGCCGGTCGCCTCGTACACGATCACCGGCACCTTCGGCCAGGCCGGTTCCATGTGGTCCTCCGGCTACCACACCGGACTCGACTTCGCCGCGCCCACCGGCACGCTGATCAAGGCCATCCACAGCGGCACGGTCACCGAGGCCGGCTGGGCCGGGTCCTACGGCTACCGCACGATCATCACCCTCGACGACGGCACCGAGCTGTGGTTCTGCCACCAGTCCTCGATCAACGTCAGCGTCGGCCAGAAGGTCGCCACCGGTGACGTCATCGGCCGCGTGGGCGCCACCGGCAACGTGACCGGGCCGCACCTCCACCTTGAGGTACACATCAACGGCGCGGCCACCGCCAGCGACCCGGCACCCTGGCTGCGCAGCAAGGGCCTCAACCCCTGAGGCCCCTGGGGAACCCGCTGGAATATCCGGTTCCGGTCCGGCTGTTGGCGTAGAGCATGACTTCTCTTCGCAAGCTGGGCCGGTCCGACCTCGAGATCTTCCCGCTCAACCTCGGCGGCAACGTGTTCGGCTGGACCGCCGACGAGGCGACCTCCTTCGCCGTGCTCGACGCCTATGCCGCCGCGGGCGGCAACTTCGTCGACACCGCCGACTCCTACTCGGCGTTCGCCCCGGGCAACCAGGGCGGCGAGTCCGAGACCGTCATCGGCAAGTGGGTCAAGGCCCGCGGCAACCGCTCCGACGTCGTCATCGCCACCAAGGTCAGCCAGCACCCCGACTTCCCGGGCCTGTCCGCCGCCAACATCAGGGTCGCCGCCGACGCCTCCCTGCGCCGCCTGGACACCGACCACATCGACCTCTACTACACCCACTTCGACCAGGTCGAGGTGCCGGTCGAGGAGATCATCGGCGCGCTGGACGAGCTGGTGAAGGCGGGCAAGGTGCGGCACATCGCCGCCTCCAACATCTCGCCCGAGCGCCTTCAGGCCTCCCTCGACTTCTCCGACCGCGAGGGCCTGGCCCGCTACGTCGCGATCCAGCCGCACTACAACCTCGTCTCCCGCGACACCTACGAGGGCGAACTGCGGGACGTGGCCGAGCGCAACGGCCTGGCCGCGCTCCCCTACTTCGCCCTCGCGGCCGGCTTCCTCACAGGCAAGTACCGGCCCGGTACGGCCGTGGACAGCCCGCGGGCCGGGCGCGCCGCGCAGTACCTCGAATCGGAGCGCGGCCAGAAGGTGCTGACCGCCCTGGACGAGATCGCCCAGGCCCACGACGCCTCGGTCGCGACGGTCGCCCTCGCCTGGCTCGCCGCCCAGCCCACGGTCGCCGCACCGATCGCCTCCGCCAGGAGCGTCGAGCAGCTGCCCGACCTGCTCGCCGTGGCCGAACTGGCCCTCGCGGACGCCGAGATCGAGCAGCTGACACAGGCCTCCGCCTGAGGGTCGTCAGGACCGGTACGGGTTGTACGCGACATACGGCGCGGCCGTGTTCCCGTACACCCCGTACACCGGCCACGGCGGCACCACCACCGGCACCGGTGGCGCGATCCGCCGCGCCGCGTACTCCAGCGCGGGCCGCGCCACCTCCCGCCGCTGCCACAGCTCGTGCAGCAACTCCCTTTCCCGTACGGCGAAGTCGGCGCCGGCGCGGCCCCGCGCGGCCCGGTGGCGCAGGAACGCCAGGGAGGTCGCGCAGGCCTCGTAGCGGGCCACCGAGCGGGCCGCGGGACGGCCCAGGTGGTGGCCGGCGTAGTCGCGGGCCAGCCTGCGGGCCCTCATCGAGCCGAGCACGAACGGTTCGACGGGGGTCAGCCAGCCCGCGAGGACGTACACGGGCAACTCCTCGCGCACGGCGCGCAGTTCGCGCTGCCGGGTCCAGACCGCGAGCCAGGTCAGCAGGCCGAGCGCGGGCACCATGAACAGGCCGTAGACCTCGAAGAAGCCGTACTGGCCGAACGTCGAGGAGCCGTTCCAGACCGCGTGCATGCCCATCGCGAGGAGCAGTCCGGTCAGCGGTACCAGGACGCGCCGGACGTGCTGCCGGTCGGGGGAGAGCGCGGCGATGCCGAAGCCGATGCCGGTGAGGACGGTGAACAGGGGGTGCGCGAACGGGGACATGACGATGCGTACGAAGAAGGTCGCCGCGGTGACGGAGGTGAAGCCGCGGTCGCCGGTGAGCTGGTCGGTGCCGAAGGCGGTGCCGAGGTAGAGGATGTTCTCGGTGAACGCGAAGCCGGTGGCGGTGACCCCGGCTATCACCACCCCGTCGACGATCCCGGTGAAGTCCCGTCTGCGGAACAGGAAGACGAGCAGGACGGCCGCCGCCTTCGCCGACTCCTCCACGATCGGGGCTATCACCGTCGCGCCGAGGGTGTCCGCGCTGGTCGGGTCGGCGGTCGCGGTCGCTATCCATCTGGTGGCGAAGCTGTTGGCGACGATCGCTATCAGCGCGGCGGCGCAGGCGCCCCAGGCGAAGGAGAACAGCAGGTTGCGCCAGGGGCCGGGGTCGACCCGGTCCAGCCAGCGGAACGCGGCGACGAGCAGCGGCACGGGCAGTACGGCGAGCCCGAGACCCACCAAGAACCCTTCCGTGCCGGTCTGTTGGCGGACGAGGGCGAGGATGACGAGCCCGGAGAGCGCGAGCAGGGTGATCAGCGCGCCGTAACGGACCCCGTTCCGGTGCCACCAGCGCCCGCGCGGCACCTGGCCGGGCACACCACCGGCCGGGTGGCCGGGGTGTGGGGGGTACGGCGAAAACGTGGCCACGGCATCGACCCTAACGAGGTAAGGGCACGGCCCGCGAGGGAGCCTGGCGTCAGCGCTGGTCGTCGTGGGGTACGCGACGGAACAGCAGATCGTTCACGACATGTCCCTTGTCCAGTCCCTGCCCCTCGAAACGGGTCAGCGGCCGGAAGTCCGGACGAGGCGCGAAATCACCGTCGGGTTGGCTGTTCTCGAAGTCCGGGTGCGCGCCGAGCACTTCGAGCATCTGCTCCGCGTACGGCTCCCAGTCCGTCGCACAGTGCACGGTCGCGCCGGGCTTGAGACGGGACGCGGCCAGCGTCAGGAACTCCTCCTGGATCAGCCGCCGTTTGTGGTGCCGCTTCTTCGGCCAGGGGTCGGGGAAGTAGACGCGCAGCCCGTCGAGCGAGTCCGGGGCGAGCATCTCGCGCAGCAGGATGATCGCGTCCCCGTTGGCGACCCGGACGTTGGAGAGCCCGTGGTGGTCGGCGAGGCTCAGCAGATTCCCCTGGCCCGGGGTGTGCACATCGGCGGCGAGGATGTTCGTCGCCGGGTCCGCGGCGGCCATCTGCGCGGTCGCCTCGCCCATCCCGAAGCCGATCTCCAGCACGACCGGGTTGTCGTTCCCGAACAGCTCCCCGAAATCGACGACCCGCTGCCCGTCGATGTCCAGCCCCCACTTGGGCCACAACCGCGTTAGCGCGTCCGCTTGGCCTGCGGTTACCCGGCTCCTGCGTGGCTGGAAACTTCGGATGCGGCGTTCGAAGTGGGAGCCGGCGGGGTCGGGCTTGGGGCCGTCGGGGAAACGGGGCTCGCCTTTGGCTCGGGTGTTGGGGGAGTCAGTCACAATGCGTCGATTTTACGGGAGGGCGTTGTTGGGCGGAGCCCGCCCAGTCGTCTGCGTGGCCTGTGCCGTCTCGCGTGTGCGGGTGCGCTGTGGCTGGTCGCGCCCGCGCGGCGGAGCCGCACATGTCACAGCCCCGCGCCCCCTACGGGGTTGCCCTTCGCGGGGTTTCAAGTGGGAGGCGTTTCTCCTGGCCCAGCACGGCCAGCGCCCGCCGGGCCACCTCTCTTCCGATCGGCAGGGACGCGGTCGCCGCAGGGCTCGGGGCGTTGAGGACGTGCACCGCGCGCGGGCCCTCCTTGATCAGGAAGTCGTCTACGAGGGTGCCGTCCCGGAGGACGGCCTGGGCGCGTACTCCGGCTGCCGAAGGAGTGAGGTCGTCGGGTGTCACTGCGGGGAGGAGTCGTTGTACGGCGCTGGTGAACGCGCTCTTGGACACCGACCGCCGCAGCTCCCCCACCCCGTACCTCCAGTGCTGCCGCGCCATCCGCCACACCCCGGGCCAGGCCGCCGTGGTCGCGATCTCCCGGGGGCGTACGACACCCCAGCCGTAGCCCTCGCGGGCCAGCGCCGGCACCGCGTTCGGCCCCACGTGCACGCTTCCGTCGATGCCGCGCGTGAGGTGCACACCGAGGAACGGGAACGCCGGGTCCGGCACCGGATACACCAGACCGCGCACCAGCTCGGGCCGCGTCAGCGTGTAGTACTCGCCGCGGAACGGCACGATCCGCATCTCCGGGTCGTCGCCGGTCAGCCGGGCCACCTCGTCGCACTGCAGGCCGGCGCAGTTCACCAGCACGCGCGCGCGGACGACGTCACCGCCCCCGGCACCGTCCGCAGTCCGGACGGCGACCCCGCGCTCCGGGCGCCGGTCGACATGGGCGACGCGCGCGCCGTAGCGGATCTCCGCGCCGGAGGCCTCGGCCAGGTGCCGGGCGACCGCGACGTAGTCACAGATCCCGGTCGTCGCGACCTCTATGGCGGCGAGGCCGCGCACCTCCGGTTCGTACTCGGCGATCTGGGACCCGCCGAGCTCCCGCACCGGGATGCCGTTCTCCCGGCCGCGCTGCACGAGCGCGTGCAGGCGGGGCAGCTCGGCGCGCTCCGTGGCGACGATCAGCTTGCCGGTGACGGCGTGCGGAATGCCGTACTCCGCACAGAACTTGACCATCTCGGCGGCGCCGCCCACGGCATACCGCGCCTTGAGCGAGCCGGGCCGGTAGTAGATCCCGCTGTGGATCACCCCGCTGTTCCGCCCCGTCTGATGCCGGGCGGGCCCCGCCTCCTTCTCCAGCACTGTCACCCGCGTCCCCGGCGCGGCATGGCCGATCGCATAGGCGACCGACAGCCCGACGATCCCACCCCCGACCACGAGCACATCACAGTCGTACCCGACCACCGCGCACCACCTCCCGGCTTCGATAGTGCACTGCGCCACTGACAGTGCCTTCAAACCCGGGGAGGGCATGCCAACCAAGGGGCGCGGGGCTGTGACATCTGCGGCTCCGCCGCGCGGGCGCGACCAGCCACAGCGGACCCGCACTCGCAAGACCACACAAGCCAGGCAAATCCCTAGGCGGGCGCCATCAACAACGGCCGAGCCCTCTCCCGCAGCTCAACAACTCGCGGCTCGTCCCCATAGGGCTCCAGCCGGTGAAGAAGATCCTTCACGTACTCGGTCGTACGGGCCGACGAGATGCGCCCAGCGACCTCCACCGCCCGCACCCCCTGCTCACAAGCCGCGTCAAGATTCCCCGACTCCAACTCGGCAACCGCGGAAACCACCAGCCGGAGCCCGTGCGACCGCACGAACTCCTCCGTCGGCTTGGACAACGCCTGCTCCGTGAACCTCCGCACCTGCCGAGGCGCCTTCAGATCCCGGTAGCACTCCGCCGCATCCGCCGCGAACCGGTCGTAGCCGTAGAACCCCAGCCAGGACGGATCGTTGTCACCCTCCCGGGACCGCTCAAGCCACCCCTCGGCAGCCTTCAGCGCCGCTCCGGCAGCCTGGGCGTCCCCCGCCTTCGCGTGGGACCGCGCCTCGACAAGCCGGAAGAAGCTCATCGTGCGGGCAGTCGCAAGCCCCCGGTTGCGCTCAAGCGCGGCCTGCGCGAGATCGACACCCTCGTCGCCGAATCCCCGGTAGGTCGCCTGCAGCGACATCGACGCCAGTACGTAGCCGCCGAGCGGCACGTCCGCCGCCGCGCGGGCGAGCCGCAGCGCCTGGATGTAGTACCGCTGCGCCGCCTCCTGCTGCCCGGTGTCGAAGGCCATCCACCCGGCGAGCCGGGTGAGTTCGGCGCTCGCGCCGAAGAGCGCTCTGCCGACCTCGTCGGAGTACGAGCCGAGCAGCAGCGGTGCCGCCTCCACCCGCAGACACTCCGGCACCATCGACGAACGCCAGTCGCCGCCCCCGTACTTGGAGTCCCAGCGCCTGGCGTCCTCCGCGGCCTCCCGCAGCTTCTGCACATCGCTGTGGCCGACTTTCAGCGGCGCCCCGGAGCCCTCCGCGGAGTTGGCCTCGCGCGCCACCGAACTGTCGGCCGGGGTTATCAGCCAGCGTGAGGCGGGCGTTGCGTATGCGCTGACTGCGAACGACCCGGCGAGGGACTGCCAGATGCCGCCGGAGCCGGCCCGGCGGCCGGCGAGGTCGAGGCGGTACAACTCCGTTGCGGAACGCACGGCTTGACCGACGTCCCGGGGGAATGCGAGGCCCACTTCCGGCGCGGGATCCGCGTCCGCCAGGCCGATCTCGTGGAGCGGCACCGGGCGGCCGAGCTTCTGGCCGATGGCGGCCGCGATGAGGTGCGGGGCGGCGCCCTGGGGCACCATTCCCTTCGACACCCAGCGCGCCACCGACGTCTTGTCGTAGCGAAGTGTCAACCCGCGTTGAGCGCCAAGATCGTTGACGCGACGCGCGAGTCCTGCGTTGCTGATTCCCGCGAGGGCGAGAACGGTGCCGAGTTTTTCGTTCGGCCCGCGTTGCTCCCTGGACATGCGCCACCCCTCGACACAGACGGCTGCCGCGCTGGCATAACCATGCGGCATTCGTAAACCCAGCGTAGTTCGCCGCATCCCAAGCGTTAAGGGGCATTGTTCCGGATGGCGGGATTGTGGTCCGTACGCGAGTGCGGGCTTTGCACGGAGGGTTGCGACGTGCCCCCGCCGTGTGGCCGTGCGCCCGTGTGTGCGCTCTTCTCCGGCCATCGCGGGAGCGCTTCGATGGATTGTGCGTGGGTCGGCCCGCTGTACTGGATCCAGTGGGCTGGGGGACACCGCCGCCTACATCCCCGCGGGCGGCGGACCGGTCCGGGAGGCGTACTCCGCCTCCCGGACTGTGCGCGGTACGAAGCGGTGCGCACGGCATGTACGGAGCGTGCGCGAGCCTGTGCTCGTAACACCGATTTGGCCGAAAATCGCCCCCGCCTCTCGGTGCCGAATACCGCTCCTACCACGGGAGTTGAGGGCGCGTTAGGGGTTTTGGGGGAGCGTATCGGGGGCGCATTCGCGTCGCGGACGTAGGGTCGTCCTTGTCCGGTTGTCCCTCGTCCAGGGCGTCTTCACGCGATCTCAAGCGGCTTCTCCGGCCCTCCGGAAGGCGTCCTTCATGGCAGCATGGTGCCCAGTTCGTGCGGTGCACTGGTTGTCCACAGCCTGTGGAGGCGTCGATGCGGTGGTTGGTGGGATGGAGCAGTACCGCCGCTGGAGCCGCCGCGATCGGTTCGGCGGGGGCGACCGGACTCGACGGTGAGACGGTCCACCCGGTGGGGTCCCAACTCCTGTGGGGAGACCCGGATCCGCTCTGGGCGGTCGGCGACTGGCGGCCCGACGAGGTGCGGGTCGTGAAGGTCGACGCGGAGACCCGGATCGCGGTCCTCGGTACCTGCGGTGCGTCCGACGAGGAGCTGCGGCTGAGCCTGTTCTCCGCGCGCGGAGGGGCACTTCGGCATCTGACGGCCTGGTCGGGGAGTTACACGGCGGTCGTCAAGGTCGGCCGCCGCACCATGGTCTGCGGCGATCTCGCGGGCGCCAAGCCGGTGTTCTACACCCCCTGGGCCGGCGGTACGGCCTACTCCACGGCCGCGCTCCCGCTGGCCGACCTCATCGAGGCCAACCTCGACTTCGGGCACCTGGCGGCCCTGCTGGCGGCCCCGGATGTGCCCGCCGCGCTGCACGACTCCACGCCGTACGACGGCGTACGTCGCATTCCGCCGGGGCATGCGCTGATCCTGCGCGCCGGGGCGCGCGAGATCGCCGGGTACGAGCCGGTCGCCTCCCTCGCCGTCGCCGCCGCGCCCGTCGACCCCGACAGTGCGGTGGACGCCGTACGCGATGCACTCGTCGAGGCGGTGCGTGCGCGCCTGTCCGCGCCCCGGCACGTTCCCGACATCGACCCGGGCCCGGTACCGGGCATGGGGCCCGCCGAACGGCGTGCCGCGCGCGGGATGCCCGTCCCCGGGATCGGCGCCGACCTCTCCGGGGGGCCCGCCTCCGGGACGCTGGCCCTGCTCGCCGCCGGGCTGCCGGGAGCGCCCGGCACGGTCCTCGGGCACGGCACCGGCGCGGGCGAGCGGCTCCTCGCCGTCACGTTCAACGACCTCGCCGTCCGCGGCCGCGAGTCCGAGGTGGAGCGCGCGGGCACCCTCGCGGCCAACCCCCGCCTGCACCACGTGGTCGTCACCGGCGGCGAGGAGGTCCTGCCGTACGCCGAACTCGACGGCCCCCTCACCGACGAACCCGGCCCCTCCCTGATCACCGCCGCCCGCCACCGCGCCCGGCTCGCCGCGGGCAGCGCCGACCACTTCACCGGGTACGGCGCCCGCCAGGTCCTGGACGCGCACCCGGCCCGCCTGGCCGACCTCCTCATGGACCGCAAACGGCGTCATCTGGTGCGCCCGGTGGCCGCGTTGGCGAAGGCGGACGGTTCGGTGATGGTCCCCGGACGCGTGTACGGCGCTGCCCGGCGGCTCGCCCGCACCCCGTACGGCGCCGGGCTCGAGGTCCTCGCCGACCGGCTGATGAACCAGCGTTTCGACGAGCCCGGCGGCGCCGTCGGGGCCTCCCTCGCCGCGCTCACCTGGGCCAGACCGGGGCCCGCGGCGCGTTGGCTGACCGGTGAGGCCCTAGCTGAAGTATCGGTTCGCCTGCAAGGGGCGCCCAGCCGTCAGGGGGTCGGCCCGGGACAGCGCCCCGGCGACTTCCGCGCGCGTGCCGCCCTCGCCCGCCACGCGTCCGACCTCCGCGTCCTGGAGCAGGCCGCCGAGATCCGCTCCCAGCGCCTGCACACGCCCTTCCTCGACAACCAGGTGGTCCGCGCCTGCCGTTCCCTCCCCGAGGCGCTACGGGTCCAGCCAGGGGCCCGCGCGGCCATCCTCCGTACGGTCCTGGAGGGGGCCGGCGTGGGCGACCTCCCGCCCGGCTGGGGCGCCCCCTCCCACGCCTCGGCGGCAGCCGCGTCCCGCACGGGACTCCGGGTCGCCGCGGACTCCCTCATGGCCCTCTTCGACACACCGCTGCTGGCCCAGGCCGGCCTGGTGGAGGCCCGCGTCGTCCGCAAGGCGCTGCGCGCGGCGGCCCAGGGCGAACCCCTGCCCCTGGACGGCCTCGCGGACCTGGTCTCCCTGGAGCTGTGGCTCGGCCGTCTGCTGGCCCGCCGGGGCACCTGCTGGACGGGAACACCGGCACGCGCGCGTGCGGTACCGGCGGGGATCAGGCCGCAGCGGGGGGCGTTGGCCTCCGGCGGGGGAGCGGGAGTGGCCTGAGGGGGTCCGTGTTCTGTCAGGGGTGTCGATCCGCGGCGCCGGGAGACAGCGCACCGGCACAAACCGCCCCAACTGCGGGGCCCCGCCCACAAACGCCGTGACCTTGGCCCTCGTGCCCGGCGACAATGGCCCGGTGCGGTACGGAATCCTGGGCAGTACCCGGGCGGAGGACGAGCGGGGCGCTGTCGTGGCGCTCGGCGGTGCGCGGCTGCGCGCGCTGCTTGCCGCCCTCGCCCTGCACCCGGGCCGGATCGTCCCCTTCGGGACCCTGATCGACGAGGTGTGGGCCGACGAACCTCCCCAGGATGCCCCGGCCGCCCTCCAGGCCCTCGTCGGCCGGCTGCGCCGTACCGTCGGCAAGGACGCGATCGTCTCCGAGCCCGGCGGTTACCGGCTCGCGGCGACCCGGGACGACGTGGACCTGTTCGTCTTCGAGCGGCTGGTGCGCCAGGGCACGGCCGCCCTCGAGCGGGGAGAGGCGACCGCCGCCGCCCGCGACCTCGGCGAGGCGCTCGCCCTGTGGCGCGGGCCCGCCCTCGCGGACCTCCCCGACCGGTCCGCCGCCGCCCGCCCGGACGCGCTGCGCGAGGAGGCCACCCGCGCGCGGGTCGAGGCCGACCTGCTGCTCGGCCGGGCCGCCGACGCCGTACCGGAGTTGAAGGAACTGACGGCGGCGCACCCGTACGACGAACCGCTGCACGCCCTCCTCATCCGTGCCCTGCGCGACTCGGGCCGGGGCGCAGACGCCCTCGCCGCCTACGAGACCGCCCGGCGCGCCCTCGCCGACGGCCTGGGCACCGACCCGGGGCCGGAACTCCGGGCCCTGCACGGCGAGTTGCTCAAGTCACCGTCTGCGGACCGTCCGGCCCCGCAGTCCGAGCGGAACGGCAACCACCCCGCCCGGCAGTCCGAACGTGACGGCAACCTACGTCCACGGCTTACCTCTTTCGTGGGCCGGGAACCCGAGATCGCCGCCATCCGTTCCGAAGTGCACAGGGCCCGCCTCGTCACGCTCACCGGACCGGGCGGCTCCGGAAAGACCCGTCTCGCCGAGGAAGCCGCCGCCGGGCTCCCGCAGGCGTGGCTGGTCGAGCTCGCCCGGCTCGACCGGCCGGAGGCGGTGCCGGGCGCGGTGGTCAGTGCCCTCGGTCTGCGCGAGACCGTACTGATGACCACCGAGCTGGTAGTCCCGCAGGACGACCCCGTCGCCCTGCTGATCGAGTACTGCGCGGCGCGCAGCCGACTCCTGATTCTTGACAACTGCGAACATGTCATCGGCGCGGCGGCCGACCTCGCCGAGACCCTCCTGACCCGCTGCCCGGGGCTCACGATCCTCGCCACCAGCCGTGAACCCCTGGGCGTCCCCGGCGAGTCGGTGCGCCCGGTCGAACCCCTCGTCCCGGACCAGGCCCACCGCCTCTTCGCGGAGCGCGCCGCCGCCGTCCGCCCCGATGCGCAGGCCGTGCTCCAGGACACCGAAGCGGTCACGGAGATCTGCCGGCGCCTCGACGGCCTGCCCCTCGCCATCGAACTCGCCGCCGCCCGGCTGCGGTTGCTCACCCCCCGCCAGATCGCCGACCGCCTCGACGACCGCTTCCGCCTGCTCACCTCCGGCAGCCGCACTGTTCTGCCCCGCCAGCAGACCCTGCGGGCCGTCGTCGACTGGTCCTGGGACCTGCTCGACGAGCCCGAGCGGACCCTGCTGCGCGAGGTCTCCGTGTTCGCCGGCGGCTGGGACCTCGCGGCGGCGGAGAGCGTGTGCACCGGCCCCGCGGCGGACCTGATCGGCGCCCTCGTCGACAAGTCCCTGGTCGTGGCCACCCCGGGGGAGGCACCCGACGGCATGCGCTACCGCATGCTGGAGACCATCCATGAGTACGCCGTCGAGCGCGCCGCCGAGACCCCGGCACTGCGGACGGCGGCCGAGCGCCGGCACCGGGCCTGGGTGCGCGCCCTCGTCGAGGAGGCCGAGCCGCTGCTCCGCTCCTGGGAGCAACTCCCGTGGATCGCCCGCCTGGAGACCGAGCTCGACAACATCCGCGCGGCCCTCGACCGGACCGTCACCGCGCGCGAGGAGGCGGAGGCGGGTGCGCTGGCCCTCGCCGTCGGCTGGTTCTGGTGGCTGCGCAACTACCGCCGCGAGGGCGTCGACTGGGCCGAACGCGTCCTCGGCCTCATCACCCCGGTGGACACTGCGGGCCCGTTCGAGGCCTACCTCGAGGCCCCGGACTCGGAGACCGACCACCCCCTGCACACCCAGCGCATGAACCTCCGGATGCTGCACCTCTTCCTGGGCGCCGAATCGGGAGCCCTGGACCACCTGCCGAACGGCCTGCGGGACGAGCGGCTGCGCCGGTACGTCACGCTGGTGCAGGGCTTCTTCGCCGGCGGAGGCCCGGACGCGGCCCGTATGCCGGGGCTCGCGTGGCCGTTCACCGCCTACTTCCTGCGCGACACGATGGACATCCGGGACGTCATGGACGTGGCGGTCGCCAACGCCCGTGCGTACGGCGGGGATTGGGAGATCGCCGTCATCATGATGTTCCGCACGCACATGGTCGTCGACTCCCCGGGCGGCATGGCGGGCGTCGACGACGACCTGGCGGAACTGCGCGAACTCTGCCGCCGCGTCGGCGACCGCTGGGTCCGGGCCCAGGTGTCCAGCGCGGTCGGCGAGGCCGCCATGAGCCGCGGCCGGTTCGAGGAGGCCGAGGGGGCCTACGAGGAGGCGCTCGCGCTCGCCCACGAGGTCGGCGCCCACACCGAGACGCCGTTCCTCATCGCCCGCCTCGCCGAACTGGCCTTCCGCGCGGGTGACCGCGAGGGCGCGATCGCGGGCCTGGACGAGGCGACCGAGGCCTCCGACCGGCACGGGGTCGCGGACGCCCACGCGTTCATCCAGCTGCTGCGCGCGCACATCGCCCTGGAGGACGGGGACGTGGCCCACGCCCGCGCGCTGTGCGAACAGGCCCGTGAGGAGAGCGGGCGCGGCACACCGCCGCCCCAGTTCCGGGCGGCGCTGGGCGCGGTCGACGCCCTGGTCACGGCGGCCGAGTCCGGCCCCGCGCGCGGGCTGGTGGCGATGGCCGCCGCCCTGCGCGAGGCGGTGGAGCTGCGCTGCGCCGAGGTGGTCACGGCGACACTGGTCGACCAAGCGGCGACACTCCTCGCCGAACTCGGCGAACTCCCGCGCACCGTAAGGCTGTTCGCGGCGGCGGACCGGTTGCGCGGCGGTCATCCGCGCCCCATGCCGGAGCGCGCGCGGACCGAGCGCGTCGAGGAGACCGCCCGCGCCGCACTGGGCGCCGAGCGCTACGCCGCCGAGCGAGCCCGGGGCGAGTCCCTCACCGTGGACGAGGCGCTGACCGAGCTGCCCTCCCCGGAGCCGGGCCCTACTGGCAGGTGAACTTCGACTCCGCCCAGTCGGCGAGTGCCAGGTCGTCGAAGGAACTGCGCGGCTCGACCACCAGCCGTACGGTCTTGCGCCCGGCGAGGTTCACATGGACGGGCACCGCGGGGTCTCCGCCGTCGATCTCCCCGGAGTTCCAGAGCCGGATCCCGTCGGCGTACACCGAGAAGTAGACCCTGCCGAGCCCGAGCGTCATGTCGTCGACGCCGACCCTCGCGTCGTAGGAGACGCACTGGCGGTTGAGGTCGATCGTGACGGAGGAGCGGCCGTGCACGGTGATGCCGTGGGTGTAGCGCGTGCCGCCGATCGCGACGCCGTAGCGCTGCCACACCCAACTGCTGTCGCCGAGCCGGATCTCCGGGGCGGTGCCGTCGCCGTTGACGTTGTAGGAGAGCTCGCTCACCTGGAAGACGGTCGGTGCCGGCGGGGGCGTCGGGGTCGGGGTCGGTGTCGGCGTCGGCGTGGGCCGGGGGGTCGGTGTCGGCGTCGGGGAGGCCTTCGGGGTCGGTGTCGGCCTGGGTTTGGGCGGGGGCGACGGGGTCGGGCTCGGGGTGGGGGCGGGGGTCGGTTCGGGGGCCAACACCGCCGGTTCCGGGGCGGGTTGCTTGTTCGGGGGCGTGGGTGTCGGCGGCTCGGGTTTGACGACGGGGGAGGAGGAGGGGGCCGGCTTGGCCTCGGGTGTCTTCGCCGTGCTGTCGTGGTTGGCCAGCGCGAACGCCACCGCCGCCACCACACCCGCCGCGACCACACCGGCCGCGATGCCCGCCTTCACCGGCGCCCCGAGCCCCTCGGAGGCCGCCGCGCCCCCGGCACCGGCCCCGCCGGACGAACTCCCGCCCGCCGCCGCGGCGGCGCCCGCTGCACCGGCCGCGCCCGCTCCCGCGCCGCCCGCGATGAGCGCGACCGCCTTGGCGTACCCGGCGGCGCCGAACCAGCCGATGACCGCGACCGGGACGACCGCCGGGATCCCGCCGGCGACCTCCTCGATCTGCAGCGCGGCCAGCCGGCACTTGGCGCACTCCTCCAGGTGCTTGCGCAGCCCGCGCTCGGCACGCGTGCGCAGCCGGCGGCGGGCGTAGGTGCCGAGCTGGTCGGCGTAGCGCGCGCAGTCCTCGTCGTCGGTGAGGGTGGCGCTGACATGGGCCTGGAGATAGGCCTGCTTGAGGCCCTCGCGGGCCCGGCTGGCCAGCACGCGCGTGCCGTTGGCGTCGAGCCCGAAGAGCGTGGCGACCTCGCTCGGCGACTCGTCCTCGACCTCGGTGTGCCACAGCACGGCCTGCCACCGCTCGGGCAGCGACCGGAACGCCCGCATGGCCATCGACTGCTCGGCCTCGTGCATCGCCCGGACATCGGCGCCCAGGTCCAGTGTGTCGTCTTCGGACACCTCGGACACGCGCGCGGACTGCGCGGCGAACACCGCGAAGTCGTCGACGAGCTGCTCCCGTTTGGCCGACTTCGTCAAGTTCGCGGCGACGCGCCGGACGGAGGTCAGCAGATAGGCGCGTACGGCGTGCTCGGGCCCGGAGCCGCCGCGCACCGCCTGGAGCATGCGGGCGAAGACCTCGGCGGTCAGGTCGTCGGCGGTGTGTGCGTCCCGGCAGCAGGTGCGGGCGTAGCGGCGCACGGCGTCCGCGTGGCGCCGGAACAGCTCCTCGTACGCCGTGTCGTCACCGGCGCGCATCCGCTCGATCAGCGAGGCGTCGGCCATCGGCATCTTCAGCGGCGGCGGCAGGACACTGCCCTCGCGCTGCGCCGGGACGCTGCCCTCGCCGGGATCGGCGTCCTGGGGGACGCCACTGGGCCCGCCCTGGCTCGGCACCTGTGGTGAGGTCAGCCCACCGGCCTCCGGGTCACCGTCACCCAGTGACTCGTCCCGCCCGTCAACGCTCATCGCGGAAAGCCCCCGCCGCCTGCCCAACCAGTCCAGAACACCGGGTCAGCGTAGCCATATTGGCTTTTGTTCAGGACCCCGTACGGACCATCCACTCGTCCGTGGGGACTTCCCGCAACGCAGTACTAGCGTTAACCTCCCGGGCATCACTCGGGGCGCGGGCGGCGCAGCGCCCACGCACCACAGTCACCTATTCGAGTCACCCGCGAACGGGCCTCCCGACCCCGAAGAGCCGGCCTCACAGGGGCCGCGACCGCAGCCCCTCCAACAGGATGTCCAGCAGCCGCGCCGAGGCCGCCGCCTGCTGTGCCGCGTCGGGCAGCGAGGGTGCCGCCGTGGCGATCACCAGCAGCACGTCCGACACCGACACGTCCGCCCGCAGCTGACCCGCCGCCCGCGCCCGGTCCACGAGCTGCCCCACGACCTCCAGCAGCGCCGCCGCCCCGGCGTCGTCGACCACCGAGCCCAGGGACCCCGCCGACTCCTCCGGCACCAGCCGCAGCTCGCCCGTGCCCGGCTGCGTCCGCTGCTGCGGCACCCGCGCCTCGTCGAGCAGGGAGCCCTCGGCGCCCTCGTCGGCGACACCCACCCGCAGCACCTGCGGCGGCAGCAGCCGCCCGGCGCCCGAGGCCACCGACGTCCGCAGGAAGCGCGAGAGCGCCGACCACGGCTCGTCCTCCTGACCGAGCGCCGAACGCGCCTGGTCGGTCAGCCGGGAGGTCTCCTCCTCGGCTATCCGGCGCACCAGGACGTCCTTGCTCGGGAAGCGCCGGTACACCGTGCCGACCCCGACCCGCGCGCGCCGCGCCACGTCCTCCATCGGCGCGCCGTAGCCCAGCTCGCCGAAGACCTCACGCGCCGCCCGCAGTACGTGCTCAAGATTGCGCTGTGCGTCCACGCGCAACGGCGTCGTGCGCGAGCTGTCCCCGCGTCCGTTTCCCGCCGTCGCACCGACCGCGGCGCCGGATGCGACGGCAGACGCGGATGTCCAATGAGAGTCCTGAATATGCATACACGTTCCCCCGGTTAATGACGTCTCCCCCCGGAGACTCCCCGCCATTGGCAGCCGGAGCATCGTGAGACAAGCCCGGTTCACGAACCACGCTCCTCGCGGGCTCGTTGAGCGCATCCCCCTTCACCCCGTCGACACACGAACATAGTTGAGAGGGGGTCAATTCAGAAGGGGCAGGTTCCGCACGGAGCGCCCCCCGATCGGAGTACGGGTCGCATACATCCCGATTGCGCCCCCCGACACCACCCCGATCACCCCCACTGACCTGCGCACCTGCCCCGCACTCCGGCAATTCCGGCGCCCGCGCGCGGCCTCCCCGGCCGGTCACACAATTTGTCGAGCCTGTGGACAAACTCCTGCGCCGGGTGCGTCATGGGATGGTGAAGGAACGCGCGCGCATTCTCGTTGTCGGTGGCGGCTACGTCGGGATGTACACGGCCCTGCGCCTTCAGAAGAAGTTGAAACGTGAAATCAGGCGCGGGCAGGTCGAGATCACCGTCGTCTCCCCCGACCCTTACATGACGTATCAGCCGTTTCTCCCCGAGGCCGCCGCCGGTTCGATCTCCCCCCGCCATGTCGTCGTCCCGCTGCGCCGCGTCCTCGACCGGTGCCGGGTCGTCATCGGCGAGGCCACCGCCATCGACCACGGCAAGCGCACCGCGACCCTCAGCACCCTCGCCACCGAGGAGGAGGGCACCGGCACGGAAGAGCTGTCGTACGACGAACTGGTCCTGGCCCCCGGCTCCGTCTCGCGCACCCTCCCCATCCCCGGTCTCGCCGAGCACGGCATCGGCTTCAAGACCGTCGAGGAGGCCATCGGCCTGCGCAACCACGTCATCGAGCAACTGGACATCGCCTCCTCCACCCGCGACCCCGCGATCCGCGACGCGGCCCTGACCTTCGTCTTCGTAGGAGGCGGTTACGCCGGCGTCGAGGCGCTCGGCGAGCTGGAGGACATGGCCCGCTACGCCGTGCGCTACTACCACAACGTCCAGGCCGACGACATGAAGTGGATCCTCGTGGAGGCCTCGAACCGCATCCTCCCCGAGGTCGGCGAGGAGATGGGCATCTACACCGTCACCCAGCTCCGCAGGCGCAACATCCAGGTCCTCCTGGAGACCCGCCTCGCCTCCTGCGCCGACCGCGTCGCCGTACTCGACGACGGCCAGCGCTTCCCCACCCGCACGCTCGTGTGGACGGCCGGCGTCAAACCCCACCCCGTCCTCGCCGCCACCGACCTCCCGCGCACCGCGCACGGCCGCCTCAAGTGCACCGCCGAGCTGACGATCGAGGGCGCCACGCACGCGTGGGCCGCGGGAGACGCGGCGGCCGTCCCCGACGTGACCGCCGACGCGCCCGGCACCGACACCGCCCCCAACGCCCAGCACGCGGTCCGGCAGGCCAAGGTCCTCGGCGACAACATCGCGCACTCCCTGCGCGCCGAGCCCCTTGAGACGTACGCCCACAAGTACGTCGGCTCGGTCGCCTCCCTGGGGCTGCACAAAGGTGTCGCGCAGGTCTACGGACGGAAGCTGAAGGGCTACCCTGCCTGGTTCATGCACCGCGTCTACCACCTCAGCAGGGTGCCCACCTTCAACCGCAAGGCCCGCGTGCTCGCCGAATGGACCCTGGCAGGGCTCTTCAAACGGGAGATCGTCTCCCTCGGTTCACTCGAACACCCGCGAGCCGAGTTCGAACTCGCGGCCGGTGGGAAGCCTCCGAACGACCCGAAGGGGTCGAACTGACCGGACCGAGGAACTCCACCGGCGGCCCCGGCGTCTGACGAATATCGGCCCGGTCCGCCACACTGCCAGACTGGTCCCCGACTTCGGACGGGCCCGCGCCCGCCCGTCCCACCCAAGAGGCTCTCCCCACTGTGCTGCATCCCCCGGCGACCGATGTGCGGCCCCCGCCGCGCGGCCCCCGGACCCCCGGCAGGGTCCGGAACGGGCCGACGACACCTACACGAGGCATGGATTCGTGAACTTCACGCGCTGGAGCGCCCGGCTCCCCGGAACGCAGCGCCGCGCCGCAGCGCGGACCGACCACCCGGTCACCCTGGACCGCCGGGGCGAGGGCTCCGTCCCCGCGGCCCGCGCCGAGCAGCTCACCGACGAGCCGCCGCCCGCCCCCGCCGTCGACGACCTGCCCGTCCGCGAGGTCCTCGACCGCGTCCCGGCCCTCGTCGCCCTGGTGCACGGCCCGGACCAGCGCATCGCCTACGTCAACGACGCCTACGTGGCCGCCTTCGGCGACCGCCCCCTGGGCGCACCGGCCCGCGAGGCCCTCCCCGAGCTCCACGAACTCGGCCTGCTCCCGCTCCTCGACCAGGTCCTGCGCAGCGGCAAGCCCCGCACCCTCAAGTCCCGCAAGGCCCCCGGCGGCCGGTCCTACACGTTCACCTGCACCCCGGTCGCCAAGAGCGCCGACGGCGGCGAGGGCGGCGTCCTGATCTTCGCCACCGACGTCACCGACCACGCCGAGGCCGCCGAGCGCCTGCGCACCAGCGAACGCCGCCAGCGCGAGACCGCCGTAACGCTCCAGCGCTCCCTGCTCCCCCAGGAACTCGAAGAGCCCGACGACCTGCGCATCGCCGCCACCTACCAGCCCGGCGGCACCGAGGCCGCGGTCGGCGGCGACTGGTACGACGTGATCACCCTCGGCGGCGGCCGGACCGCCCTGGTCATCGGCGACGTCATGGGCAGGGGCGTCCGCGCGGCGGCCGTCATGGGCCAACTCCGCACCGCCGTCCGGGCATACGCCCGCCTCGACCTGCCCCCGCACGAGATCCTCCAGCTCCTGGACGGCCTCGCCACGGAGATCGACGCCAACCAGATCGCCACGTGCGTGTACGCCATCTTCGACCCGAACGAGGGCCGCCTGGTGTACGCCTCGGCGGGCCACCTCCCGATCCTCGTCCGCGACGAGACGGGCGCGGTTCAACGCGCCGACGAACCCACCGGCCCCCCGCTCGGCACCGGCGGCTGGATCCACTCCTCCGGCACGATCCCGCTCAGCCCCGGCTCCACGGCGGTCCTCTACACGGACGGCCTGGTGGAACGCCGGGACGAGGACCTCGACGAGGGAATCGCCTCCCTGGAGCGCGCGTTGGCCGGCGCCACCGGCACCCCCCAGGTGGTCTGCGACCGCCTGGTCCGCTCGCTCGGCGTCACCGCGGACCACGACGACGACGTGGCCGTCCTGGTCATCCACCACCCGGCGCGCACCGGCCACGACGGCGACCTCTTCCGCAACGCGGCCCTGGAGCTGCTCGGCGGAGTGGAAGCGGCCCCACGCGCGCGTGCCTTCGCCTCCGGAGTCCTCACCAGCTGGCGCTTCCCCACCGAACTGCACGACCTCGGCGTCCTGGCCGCCAGCGAGCTGGTCGCCAACAGCCTCCAGCACGGGACCCCACCGATGCGCCTCCGCCTGCGCCGCACCGACCGCCGCCTCATCGTCGAGGTCACGGACGGCGACGACCACCTCCCGCGCCGCCGCCGCGCGGAACCCGCCGACGAGTCCGGCCGAGGCATCGCCATCGTCGCGACAATCGCCACCAACTGGGGCTCCCGCCGTACTCCGGGCGGCGGCAAGGCCGTCTGGTGCGAGTTCGCACTCCCCAAGACGGCCCCGGTATGACCTACACGTCCGCACCGACGGGCTCGACGGCCCCCCGAGCCACGACCAGACTCCCCTTCGCCCGCCACGGCTGATCCTGTACGGCGGTCAGCTGCCGCCCCAGCCGCACGGCGAGCACGCTAATCCCCAGCGAGAACACCAGGAACGTCACGACGTACGGCCCCGGCAGTGAGGCACCCAACGGCCCGCCCACCGCGGGCCCGAGGGCCAGCGCGAGCTGCTTCACCAGGGCGAAGGCCGAGTTGTACTGCCCGGCCATCCCCTCCGGCGCCAGATCGGCGACCAGCGGCGCGACGGTCGGCGACAGCATCGCCTCACCGAGCCCGAACAGCGCGTACGTCGACACGAAGGCGGCCGTAGCCATCTCCTGACTCCCGTGCCCGAGCCCGGCATACCCGGCCGTGACCCACGCCAGCGCCCAGATCAGCCCGACACCCGCGATCACCCGCGAACGCCGCCGCCGCTCGACGAACTTCAGCACCGCGAACTGGGCGACCACGATCACCGCCGTGTTCGCGGCCAGCGCCGTCCCGAGCGCGGACGTGGAAATCCCGGCGGCCTCGACCCCATAGGCACTCAGCCCCGACTCGAACTGCCCGTAGCACGCGAAGAACATGACGAAGCCGAGCACGCTCAGCTGCACCATGGCCCGATTGCCGAGCAACTGCTTCCAGGCACCCTTGGCCGACCGCGAAGGAGTGGCACCGATCGCGGGCGAGTGCGGCATCCGCACGGTCGCCATCACCCCGGCCAGCACCAGGAACATCGCCGACTCGATCCCGAACAGCAGCGTGAACGACGACGCACTGGTCGTGTCGACCAGATGACCGCCGATGAGCCCGCCGACACCGAGCCCGAGGTTCTGCAGAAAGAACTGCATGGCAAACGCCCGCGACCGCGTCTCGGCGGTCGAACACTCCACGATCATCGTGGCGAGCGCCGGCTGCATCACGGCCTGGCCGGCCCCGAGCCCGGCAGCCGACAGCAACACGGCCCCCGCACTCCCCGCCAGCCCCAGACTCAGCGCTCCTACGGCGGCCACGACCAGGGCGACGATCAGAACCGGTCGCGGGCCACGCCGGACGATGGCCCGCCCGGCGAACGGCAGCACGATCAGCGCGGCCACGGCGAAGACGGCGAGCACGAGCCCCGCCGTCATACCCCCAAGACCCCGCACCTGCGCCACATAGACGTACAGGTACGGGACTGTGAAGCCGAGCCCGAACGCGCTGAGTGCGTTACCCACGTGGATCCGGCGCATCGCTGCGCCCATCGCCCTGGTCACGTTCACCTCAATCAACTAGTTAGATCTGAAGACTTAGAAGCTAAAGAGTACATACTCAAGGACTTCAAGGCAAAGGAAGCCCGTGCCATACTGCGCGCATGGCCGACACCAGCGGCGTCCCGGAGCCGACGCTCGACGAACAGATCGCCGCCTACCAGCGCGAATTCCGGGACCTCGACCCCCAGGTCGAGAAGATCGTCTCGGCCCTGGGCCGCCTCAACCGCCGCATGAACGTCGCCTACGGCCGCCAGACCGCGAACCTCGGCATCAGCAGCGCTGACTGGGAGGTCCTCAAGGCCCTCGTCCTCGCCGGCGATCCCTACCGGATGGGCCCCAGCGACCTAGCCAAGCGCCTCGGGCTCACACCGGCCGCGATGACCCACCGGATCGACCGCATGGTCGCCGAGGGACTGGTCACCAGGGAGCGGGACGAGTCCAACCGAGTCCGCGTGATCGTGGAGCTGACCCCCGAGGGCCGCGGCAAGTGGCTGGAGGCGATGCGCATGGCGACGGTCTTCGAGGAGGACCTGCTCCAGGACCTGTCGCCGGACGAGCGCACCGTCCTCGGCGAGGTCCTCACCAGGTTGCTGCGCAGGGTGGAGCACGCTCAGCCGGACGCGGGCGGGCGCCTGAGCGACCTGGACTGACCGGCCTGCGGCACGCCTTCGACTCGTCCAGGAAAAGATCTTGACAGGGGTAGTTGACACACCCCTCGCTGATCCGTAAAGTTCTTCGGGTTGCCGCCGAGCCGTAACGGTTCTCCGGTGGCACCTCCGCCGCGACAGCGGCAACCCAAACCATCCGCACGATCTCCCAACGGGATTGATTTCGGCGTGCCCGAATTCAATTCGATTTGGGCTCGGCTGTGTTCGATCAGGTCACTGGACCTCGATTGGGACTCCGCCGGGGGTATCGGCTAAGGTTTGGGACGTCGGAACGGCCCAACGGCTGGGATGGCAGCCCCCTCTGACTGGGAGTCAGGCCCGAAAGGGTCTGGTAGAGTCGGAGTCGCCGGAAAGGGAAACGCGGAAGCGGAAACCTGGAAAGCACCGAGGAAATCGGGACTGGAAACGGTCTGATAGAGTCGGAAACGCAAGACCGAAGGGAAAAGCCCGGAGGAAAGCCCGAGAGGGTGAGTACAAAGGAAGCGTCCGTTCCTTGAGAACTCAACAGCGTGCCAAAAATCAACGCCAGATATGTTGATACCCCGTCTGCCGGACATTGTTCCGGTGGCGAGGTTCCTTTGAAGAAAACATACAGCGAGGACGCTGTGAACGATCATCTTATTCCGGTGGTTGTTCCGCTCTCGTGTGTGTGCACCCGATTACGGGTAAACATTCACGGAGAGTTTGATCCTGGCTCAGGACGAACGCTGGCGGCGTGCTTAACACATGCAAGTCGAACGATGAACCACTTCGGTGGGGATTAGTGGCGAACGGGTGAGTAACACGTGGGCAATCTGCCCTGCACTCTGGGACAAGCCCTGGAAACGGGGTCTAATACCGGATGATACTCCCGCACTCATGTGTGGGTGTTGAAAGCTCCGGCGGTGCAGGATGAGCCCGCGGCCTATCAGCTTGTTGGTGAGGTAATGGCTCACCAAGGCGACGACGGGTAGCCGGCCTGAGAGGGCGACCGGCCACACTGGGACTGAGACACGGCCCAGACTCCTACGGGAGGCAGCAGTGGGGAATATTGCACAATGGGCGAAAGCCTGATGCAGCGACGCCGCGTGAGGGATGACGGCCTTCGGGTTGTAAACCTCTTTCAGCAGGGAAGAAGCGCAAGTGACGGTACCTGCAGAAGAAGCGCCGGCTAACTACGTGCCAGCAGCCGCGGTAATACGTAGGGCGCAAGCGTTGTCCGGAATTATTGGGCGTAAAGAGCTCGTAGGCGGCTTGTCACGTCGGGTGTGAAAGCCCGGGGCTTAACCCCGGGTCTGCATTCGATACGGGCTAGCTAGAGTGTGGTAGGGGAGATCGGAATTCCTGGTGTAGCGGTGAAATGCGCAGATATCAGGAGGAACACCGGTGGCGAAGGCGGATCTCTGGGCCATTACTGACGCTGAGGAGCGAAAGCGTGGGGAGCGAACAGGATTAGATACCCTGGTAGTCCACGCCGTAAACGGTGGGAACTAGGTGTTGGCGACATTCCACGTCGTCGGTGCCGCAGCTAACGCATTAAGTTCCCCGCCTGGGGAGTACGGCCGCAAGGCTAAAACTCAAAGGAATTGACGGGGGCCCGCACAAGCAGCGGAGCATGTGGCTTAATTCGACGCAACGCGAAGAACCTTACCAAGGCTTGACATACACCGGAAAGCATTAGAGATAGTGCCCCCCTTGTGGTCGGTGTACAGGTGGTGCATGGCTGTCGTCAGCTCGTGTCGTGAGATGTTGGGTTAAGTCCCGCAACGAGCGCAACCCTTGTCCTGTGTTGCCAGCGTGCCCTTTGGGGTGACGGGGACTCACAGGAGACCGCCGGGGTCAACTCGGAGGAAGGTGGGGACGACGTCAAGTCATCATGCCCCTTATGTCTTGGGCTGCACACGTGCTACAATGGCCGGTACAATGAGCTGCGATACCGTGAGGTGGAGCGAATCTCAAAAAGCCGGTCTCAGTTCGGATTGGGGTCTGCAACTCGACCCCATGAAGTCGGAGTTGCTAGTAATCGCAGATCAGCATTGCTGCGGTGAATACGTTCCCGGGCCTTGTACACACCGCCCGTCACGTCACGAAAGTCGGTAACACCCGAAGCCGGTGGCCCAACCCCCTTGTGGGGAGGGAGCTGTCGAAGGTGGGACTGGCGATTGGGACGAAGTCGTAACAAGGTAGCCGTACCGGAAGGTGCGGCTGGATCACCTCCTTTCTAAGGAGCACTTCTTACCGATCCCTCCGGGGTGAGGTCAGAGGCCAGTACATCGGCGAATGTCCGGTGCTGGTTGCTCAAGGGTGGAACGTTGATTATTCGGCACTGTCCGTCATCTCGGGCTGCGAGTACTGCTCTTCGGAGTGTGGAAAGCTGATCATGAGTGGCGGTGGTGCCGGGCACGCTGTTGGGTGTCTGAGGGTACGGCCGTGAGGCCGCCTTCAGTGCCGACCCCGGTAAAAATCCGCTTCGGTGGGTTGTGACGGGTGGTTGGTCGTTGTTTGAGAACTGCACAGTGGACGCGAGCATCTGTGGCCAAGTTTTTAAGGGCGCACGGTGGATGCCTTGGCACCAGGAACCGATGAAGGACGTGGGAGGCCACGATAGTCCCCGGGGAGTCGTCAACCAGGCTTTGATCCGGGGGTTTCCGAATGGGGAAACCCGGCAGTCGTCATGGGCTGTCACCCACTGCTGAACACATAGGCAGTGTGGAGGGAACGCGGGGAAGTGAAACATCTCAGTACCCGCAGGAAGAGAAAACAACCGTGATTCCGGGAGTAGTGGCGAGCGAAACCGGATGAGGCCAAACCGTATGCGTGTGAGACCCGGCAGGGGTTGCGTATGCGGGGTTGTGGGATCTCTCTTCTGTCGTCTGCCGGCGACAGGACGAGTCAGAAACCGTTGATGTAGGCGAAGGACATGCGAAAGGTCCGGCGTAGAGGGTAAGACCCCCGTAGCCGAAACATTGACGGCTCGTTTGAGAGACACCCAAGTAGCACGGGGCCCGAGAAATCCCGTGTGAATCTGGCGGGACCACCCGCTAAGCCTAAATATTCCCTGGTGACCGATAGCGGATAGTACCGTGAGGGAATGGTGAAAAGTACCGCGGGAGCGGAGTGAAATAGTACCTGAAACCGTGTGCCTACAAGCCGTGGGAGCGTCGCGCATCGAGTTTACTCGGTGCGTCGTGACTGCGTGCCTTTTGAAGAATGAGCCTGCGAGTTTGCGGTGTGTTGCGAGGTTAACCCGTGTGGGGAAGCCGTAGCGAAAGCGAGTCCGAACAGGGCGGTATAGTAGCGCGCTCAAGACCCGAAGCGGAGTGATCTAGCCATGGGCAGGTTGAAGCGGCTGTAAGAGGTCGTGGAGGACCGAACCCACCAGGGTTGAAAACCTGGGGGATGACCTGTGGTTAGGGGTGAAAGGCCAATCAAACTCCGTGATAGCTGGTTCTCCCCGAAATGCATTTAGGTGCAGCGTCGTGTGTTTCTTGCCGGAGGTAGAGCACTGGATAGGCGATGGGCCCTACCGGGTTACTGACCTTAGCCAAACTCCGAATGCCGGTAAGTGAGAGCGCGGCAGTGAGACTGTGGGGGATAAGCTCCATGGTCGAGAGGGAAACAGCCCAGAGCATCGACTAAGGCCCCTAAGCGTACGCTAAGTGGGAAAGGATGTGGAGTCGCAGAGACAACCAGGAGGTTGGCTTAGAAGCAGCCACCCTTGAAAGAGTGCGTAATAGCTCACTGGTCTAGTGATTCCGCGCCGACAATGTAGCGGGGCTCAAGCGTACCGCCGAAGTCGTGTCATTCCAGCAATTAAGCCCCAACGGGTGCTGGGATGGGTAGGGGAGCGTCGTGTGCCGGGTGAAGCCGCAGCGGAAGCTAGTGGTGGACGGTTCACGAGTGAGAATGCAGGCATGAGTAGCGATACACACGTGAGAAACGTGTGCGCCGATTGACTAAGGGTTCCTGGGTCAAGCTGATCTGCCCAGGGTAAGTCGGGACCTAAGGCGAGGCCGACAGGCGTAGTCGATGGATAACCGGTTGATATTCCGGTACCCGCTGTGAAGCGTCAAACATCGAGCCCGTTGATGCTAAGGCCGTGAAGCCGTTCCGGACCCTTCGGGGAAGGGAAAGTGGTGGAGCCGCCGGCCCAAGACGGTAGTAGGTGAGTGATGGGGTGACGCAGGAAGGTAGTCCAGCCCGGGCGGTGGTTGTCCCGGGGTAAGGGTGTAGCCCGTCATCCAGGCAAATCCGGATGACACGAGGGTGAGACCTGATGCCGAGCCGATTGTGGTGAAGTGGATGATCCTATGCTGTCGAGAAAAGCCTCTAGCGAGTTTCATGGCGGCCCGTACCCTAAACCGACTCAGGTGGTCAGGTAGAGAATACCGAGGCGTTCGGGTGAACTATGGTTAAGGAACTCGGCAAAATGCCCCCGTAACTTCGGGAGAAGGGGGGCCATCACCGGTGAGAGGACGTGCTCCTTGAGCTGGGGGTGGCCGCAGAGACCAGCGAGAAGCGACTGTTTACTAAAAACACAGGTCCGTGCGAAGCCGTAAGGCGATGTATACGGACTGACGCCTGCCCGGTGCTGGAACGTTAAGGGGACCGGTTAGTCCGACTTCGGTTGGGCGAAGCTGAGAACTTAAGCGCCAGTAAACGGCGGTGGTAACTATAACCATCCTAAGGTAGCGAAATTCCTTGTCGGGTAAGTTCCGACCTGCACGAATGGCGTAACGACTTCTCGACTGTCTCAACCATAGGCCCGGTGAAATTGCACTACGAGTAAAGATGCTCGTTTCGCGCAGCAGGACGGAAAGACCCCGGGACCTTTACTACAGTTTGATATTGGTGTTCGGTTCGGCTTGTGTAGGATAGCTGGGAGACTGTGAAGCTTGGACGCCAGTTCAGGTGGAGTCGTCGTTGAAATACCAGTCTGGTCGTGCTGGATGTCTAACCTGGGTCCGTGATCCGGATCAGGGACAGTGTCTGATGGGTAGTTTAACTGGGGCGGTTGCCTCCTAAAGAGTAACGGAGGCGCCCAAAGGTTCCCTCAGCCTGGTTGGCAATCAGGTGTTGAGTGTAAGTGCACAAGGGAGCTTGACTGTGAGACCGACGGGTCGAGCAGGGACGAAAGTCGGGACTAGTGATCCGGCGGTGGCTTGTGGAAGCGCCGTCGCTCAACGGATAAAAGGTACCCCGGGGATAACAGGCTGATCTTCCCCAAGAGTCCATATCGACGGGATGGTTTGGCACCTCGATGTCGGCTCGTCGCATCCTGGGGCTGGAGTCGGTCCCAAGGGTTGGGCTGTTCGCCCATTAAAGCGGTACGCGAGCTGGGTTTAGAACGTCGTGAGACAGTTCGGTCCCTATCCGCTGCGCGCGCAGGAACATTGAGAAGGGCTGTCCCTAGTACGAGAGGACCGGGACGGACGAACCTCTGGTGTGCCAGTTGTTCTGCCAAGGGCATGGCTGGTTGGCTACGTTCGGGA
Organism: Streptomyces sp. NBC_01622; assembly: GCF_045209635.1. Lineage (NCBI taxonomy): Bacteria > Bacillati > Actinomycetota > Actinomycetes > Kitasatosporales > Streptomycetaceae > Streptomyces > Streptomyces sp. NBC_01622. Next base: position 5,382,336 of record NZ_CP109293.1, on the reverse strand, counting down.
GGGATAACCGCTGAAAGCATCTAAGCGGGAAGCCTGCTTCGAGATGAGTGTTCCCACCCACTAGATGGGTTAAGGCTCCCAGTAGACGACTGGGTTGATAGGCCGGATCTGGAAGGCGGGTAACCGCTGGAGGTGACCGGTACTAATAGGCCGAGGGCTTGTCCTCAGTTGCTCGCGTCCACTGTGTTGGTTCTGAAACCACGAACAACCCCATGCCCATGGTCACGGGTGTGGTGCGGTTGATGTGTTTCATAGTGTTTCGGTGGTCATAGCGTGAGGGAAACGCCCGGTTACATTCCGAACCCGGAAGCTAAGCCTTACAGCGCCGATGGTACTGCAGGGGGGACCCTGTGGGAGAGTAGGACACCGCCGAACAAATATTGCGAAAACCCCTGTACCGTTTATTCGGTACGGGGGTTTTCTGCGTTTGGGCTACCGTTGTTGGCATGAACTACAAGATCCGTTCGATACGCGCCGACGAGTGGGCCGCGGCGAAGGAACTGCGGCTGGTCGCCCTGCAGGATCCCGTCGCGCATCTCGCCTTCTTGGAGACCTATGAAGCGGCGAAGGCCCAGCCGGACTCCTTCTACCAGGAGCGGGCCGTAGGGGCCGCCGAAGGCGCCGAAAAGGCTCAGCAGATCATTGCCGAGGGGCCGGACGGCGAGTGGGTCGGGACGTTGACCGTGCTTCTTGAGGAGGCCGGGACCGTCGACTGGGCCGGCTTCGCGGTCGAGCGGAAGCAGGGGCACATCGTCGGGGTGTTCGTGCGCCCGGAGGTCCGGGGCATCGGACTGACCGAGGTGCTCTTCGACGCGGCCCTGGAGTGGGCCTGGGGGCGCGGTGTCGAGCGGGTGCGGCTCATTGTGCACGAGGACAACGAACGGGCCCGGCGGTTCTACGGCAAGGTCGGCTTCGTGCCCACGGGGGTCGTCGTGCCGCTGTCCGGGCACCCGGCCGAGCGCGAGCTGGAGATGGCGTTCGAGCGGCCGTAGACGCCGTGGGCCTGGCTGCCTGGCTGCCTGGTCGGCTCAGTGAGCGGGGACCGTTTCGTGCAGGAAGCCGGTCAGCAGGGCTGTCACCGCGGTGGGGCGTTCCAGGTTGGGGAGGTGGCCCGCCCAAGGCAGTTCGAGGTGGCGGGTGTGGGGGAGCAGGCTCGGGAGCTGGGTCGCGATGTGCTGGAAGTCCGGCAGGTCGTGGCCGCCCGAGACGGTGAGGCCGGGTGACTTGATCGCGGCGAGGTCGAAGTCGACCTTGTTCCGTCCGGCGCCGTCGGGGGCGGCCAGTTGGATGTCGAAGGCCTGCCGTTGCATTCCGCGTACCTTCGCCCGGACCGATTCGTCGGCGTCGGGGCCCAGCCAGGTGTCCACGTTCAGTTCTACGGCTCCCTCGACATCGCCCGCCTCCAGCAGCTCGTCCTCCCGCTCGCCGAACGCGCGCAGTTCGTCGGTGGGTTGATGGCCCGGGAGGCCGGAGCAGAGCAGTGCCATCGCGGATACGCGGTCCGGTTGGCGGGCGGCGAGCTCCAGGGCGACCTGGCCGCCGTAGGAGGAGGCGATCAGGGTCGCCTGTTCGATGCCGAGGGTGTCGAGGAGGTCGAGTACGTCCTCCGCGTCGTTGTGGCGGTGGTCCGGCAGGGGGGTCTGGCCGAAGCCGCGGAAGTCGCAGCGCAGCAGCCGGTATCCGGCGTCGGCCAGGGCCTGCCACTGCGGGTCCCACATGCGGCGGTCGCAGACGGCGGAGTGGAGCAGTACGAGGGCGGGACCGTCGCCGGTCGTGTCGTGAGCAAGAGTCATGCGGCAGACCCTACGGGGGCGAAGAGGCTGGTCACCCGTCAATTTCGGCGCCGACGGGCTCGTACCGGAAGAACTGCGGTTCCTAGACCGGGAGTTCGTGGTGCGGCCAGCGGGCTCTGGCCTGTTCCTGGGAGCGGAGGAGGGCCAGGGTGGGGAGGCCTCGGTCTGCTCCGGTGGACAGGAGCTCGGGGAGTTGGGGGAGCGGGGCGACCGCGGCGATGTCGTCCAGGACGAGCGTCATTGGTGGGTCGAGGCGACCGGCCGATGACCGTTCGGCCATGTGCCGGCCGCGCTCGACCACGCTTGATGCGAGGGCGGTGAGGAGAGGCATCGCACCCGGGTTCGTACGGGGGTCCTCGATGGATTCACCTACCAGATAAAGCGTGCCCCCTTCGTTCGCGAAGGAATCCAAGGAGAGCGCGTCAGTTCTGTTGGGTGTGCAGGCTTCGCGGATGTTGACCGTGAAGAGGGAGGACAGTGCGCGGCTCGTCAACTCCTGGGCGATGTCCCGGCGTTCGGGGTGCGAAGTGAGTGCGGCTTCGAGTTCGCCTGCCGCGCCGGGGGCCGCCTTGGGGTTGGTACGGAGGGTCCGTACGGCGTCCTGGATCTGGGTGCCCTGGGACCAGCGGTGGACGTGGCGGATGGTACGGCCGTCGATCGCGGCGGCGTGCAGGTAGCTGCGGAGGAGTGTTTCGGCCGTGTCCGCCACCGCCTGGTCCATCTTCGCGGTGGGTTTTACGGGGGCGAGGAGGGCGGCGGCTCGTTTTACCGCGGTCTGTTTGTCCTCGCAGCCTGTGGTGGGGGACCAGTGGAGGCGGGCCGGGGTGTCGCAGAGGTGGGTGGGGTCGTAGAGGAGGACCGGGCCCAGTTTGGCTCGGGCGTCCTTGGTGTCCTGCCAGATGGTGGGGTTCGACGTGACTACCAGGGCTGGGCCTTCCGCGTCCCGTACTGCCTGGGTTGCGGTTGCTTGGCGGCTTTCTGCTGTCGCAAGAAAGACCTTTTCCCACCCAGCCACCCGTTCACCGTTAATTGGAGAGGCTGAGGCTGAGGCTGAGGCTGAGGCGAGCGGCGGTGCGCTCGGCGGCTGTTCGAGGAGGGCCGTCGGCTGAGGTTGCGGCTCTGGTCTCTGTGCCGGTACCTCGTGAACTTCCGGTGCCTGCCGCTCTGTTCGGTTCCGGGCCCGTACCGCTCGCCATCTCGCCACCGTGCCCATCGTGAACACAGTCAGGACGAACAGGACCATCAGCTGGCCGATGAACAGGCCCCAGAAGAGGCCGTAGCCGGAGAGCTGGGCCGGTGGGGTGCCGGGCCAGGCGCCGGTCAGGTCGTGGGGCCGGCCGATCAGGTGGCGCATGGCCAAGGGGGTGCGGGCGAAGGTCACGCCGTCGGGCCAGGCGCCGTGGGAGAACCAGGCCGCCAGGCCCGCGGCCGACCACACCAGCAGGGTCATGCCGAGGAGGAAGGCGAGCAGGCCGATCAACAGGCCGTCGGGGATGCCTCCTTGGCGTTCCCGTTCGTCGTTCGGTCTCATCTCGCCTCTTCGCCTCTCACGCCACCGTGGACTCGGAGGAGCCGTCGAGATCGCTCAAATGCTGTTCCATGAAGGCCGCAGCGCGTTCCTCCGCCTCCAACTCGGCGGCGCGCAGGGCGTCGTCGGTGAGTTCTTGGTCGTGGTCGCGGGAGGACTGGGTCATCGCGCGGTCGGTGAAGACGAGCGGGCGTTCCGTCTCGGTGATGAGGTGTTTGACCACCTGGACATTGCCGTTGACGTCCCAGACCGCGATGCCGGGGGTGAGGGTCGGGATGATCTCCACCGCCCAGCGCGGTAGCCCCAACACCCGCCCGGTTGCTCGGGCTTCGTCCGCCTTCTGGGCGTAGATCGTCCGTGTCGAGGCCATCTTGAGAATCGCCGCCGCCTCCTTCGCCGCCGCTCCGTCCACCACGTCCGACAGGTGGTGGACCACCGCCACGAACGACAGGCCCAGCCGTCGGCCGAACTTCAGGAGGCGTTGGAAGAGTTGGGCCACGAAGGGGCTGTTGATGATGTGCCAGGCCTCCTCGACCAGGAAGATGCGCTTCTTCCGGTCGGGGCGGATCCAGGTGTGCTCCAGCCAGACGCCGACGATCGCCATCAGGATGGGCATGGCGATGGAGTTGCGGTCGATGTGGGACAGGTCGAAGACGATGAGGGGGGCGTCGAGGTCGATGCCCACCGTCGTCGGGCCGTCGAACATGCCGCGGAGGTCGCCGTCGACCAGGCGGTCGATGACTAGGGCCACGTCCAGGCCCCACGCCCGTACGTCGTCTACGGCGACGTTCATCGCCTCGGCCGACTCCGGTTCGGGATGCCGTAGTTGCTCGACGATGTCCATGAGGACGGGCTGCCGGTCGACGATCGTCTCGTTGACGTAGGCGTGCGCGACCTTCAGCGCGAAGCCGGAGCGTTCGTCGAGGCCGTGGCCCATCGCCACCTCGATGATGGTGCGGAGCAGGGCGAGTTGGCCGGTGGTGGTGATCGCCGGGTCGAGGGGGTTGAGGCGAATCCCCATGTCCAGGGCGGCGGTTGGATCCAGGCGGATGGGAGTTATCCCCAACTCCTCCGCGATCAGGTTCCATTCACCGACCCCGTCCTCGCCCTGGGCGTCCAGGACGACGACCTGGCGGTCGCGGAAGCGGAGTTGCCGTAGGACGTACGTCTTCTCCAGCGCCGACTTGCCGTTGCCGGACTCGCCGAGCACCAGCCAGTGGGGGGCGGGGAGTTGCTGGCCGTAGAGCTGGAAGGGGTCGTAGATGTAGCCCTTGCCGGAGTAGACCTCGCGGCCGATGATGACGCCCGAGTCGCCCAACCCGGGGGCGGCCGTGGGCAGATAGACCGCCTGGGCCTGGCCTGTCGAGGTGCGGACGGGGAGGCGGGTGGACTCGATCTTTCCGAAGAGGAAGGACGTGAAGGCGTCGGTGAGGACGGACAGCGGATCCCGCATCTGAGCCCTACCTCCGGATGCCGGTGGCGAACGGCAGTGTGTTCACAAACGCGCGGTGGTGCTCGCGGTCGCACCACTCCAGCTTCAGATACGACTTGCCGGCGGAGGCCCTTATCGTGCGCTTGTCGCGCGCGAGGGCCTCGGGGTTGCGGGAGGAGACGGTGATGTAGCCGACGAGGTTGACGCCGGCCGCGCCGCTCGCGAGGTCTTCGCCGCGCTGGTCCATGCGGCCGTGGGCGGCGACGTCGCGGGGGTCGACGGTGCGGTTCATCTTGGCGGCGCGGGAGGCGTCGGCCTCGTCGTTGGTCTTCTCGGTCAGCATGCGCTCGATGGCGACCTCGGTGGGTTCGAGGTCCATCGTGACGGCGACCGTGCGGATCACGTCCGGGGTGTGAACCAGCAGCGGGGCAAGGAAGTTGACGCCCACCGGGGTCATCGGCCACTCCTTCACCCAGGCCGTGGCGTGGCACCACGGTTCGCGGGTAGACGACTCTCGGGTCTTCGCCTGGAGGAACGTCGGTTCCATGGCGTCGAGTTCGGCCGGCCAGGCGTTGCGCTTCGTCATCGCCTGGATGTGGTCGATGGGGTGGTCCGGGTCGTACATGGAGTGGATGAGCGAGGCGAGCCTGCCCTGCCCGAGCGGCTGCCGTACGCGGATGTCCGCCTCCTGCAGCCGCGAGCAGATGTCGGTGAGTTCACGCGCCATGACGACCGCGAGCCCCGCGTCCCGGTCGAGCTTGCGGCCCGCCTGGGGGCGGGACGCGCGGGCCATCGCGTGGGCCTCGGCGGAGAGTTCGCGGTTGAAGTGCATGCACGCCACGAGATAGGCGCGGTGCTGCTCGCTGCTGGTGGACACCATCGACTGCAGCTGGTCGTACGACTGCTGGAGCCACGTCAGTGCCTTCTCGTCGCCGCGCTGGGCGACGTCCTTGGCGTGCGCGTCCGGATCGGCGGGGAGCGTGCGGGCGAGCATCTGGATGCGGGTGACGAAGCCGTCGCCGTTCGCCACGTGCTTGAGGAGCGTGCCGAAGCGGTCGACGAGGGCCTCCTGGTCCTCGCTGTCGCGCAGGCCGACACCCGGGCCCTCGATCTCGATCGCCGCGGTGACCGTACGGCGGTCGGCGTGCAGCAGTACGGCGATCTCGTCCGGGCCGAAGGGGGCGGCCAGCCAGTTGATGCGGCCGATCCCGGGCGGCGGTCCGATCTCGACCTCACGCCCGTCGAGGTGGACGCCGGCCTCCATGACGGAGGAGCGGTACGTCGTGCCGTTGCGCAGGGTCCGCTTGTAACTGCGGTTGATCTCGAACCACTTGTAGAACGTGCGGCGCTTGTACGGCACGTAGACCGCCATCAGCGCCAGCATCGGGAAGCCCGTCAGTAGCACGATCCGCAGGGACAGGACCGGGACGAGGAGCCCGCACATCATGCCGAGGAACGCGCCCACGATGATGAGCGCGATCTCGCCGGTCTCCCGGTTCTTGCCGACGATCGCGTTCGGCCGGGCCCGGCCGATCAGATATGTCCGGCGGGGCGTGATCGGATGGGACAGGTGGGACTCTGTCGTCAACGCCCTTCACCTCCCGTGCGGTTGTTGCGGGCGTTGCTGGCGTGCGGGGTGTTCGCCGGGCTCTGGCGGGGCGGGGGCGCGGAAGCGGGGACTGCTCCGCCGCCGCCCGAGGAGGGGCGGGTGCTGTGGGCGGCGACGCCGCCGGAGACCGGGTTGGACGGGCGGGCGCCGCCGGAGGACTGGCCGCCGCCTCCGCCGTCGTTCGAGCGGGCGCTGTGGGTCTTGATGCCCTGGGCGACCATGGTGGCCGGGGAGCTGATGACCGCGGCGGCCTTGCCCTCGGCGCCCTGCATGATGCGGTTGTTGCGGCCGTTGGCGATGTCGTCGCCGAAGCCGGGGACGAAGCGGTAGATCATCGCGCTGGCGAAGATGGCCAGCAGGATGATGGCGAGGCCGGAGACGACGGCGGAGAACGAGTCCGGGCCGTCGGCGGAGGACAGCGCGCCGGCCAGGCCGAGCACGATGACGATGACCGGTTTCACCAGGATCACCGCGATCATGATGCCCGCCCAGCGGCGGACGTGGCCCCACAGGTTCTTGTCGACGAGGCCCGCGTAGACGACGGTGCCGAGGAGGGCGCCGACGTAGAGGAGGGCGGCGCGGATGACGAGCTCCAGCCAGAGGACGCCGGCGGCGAGGATGCTGACCAGGGAGACGACGATCAGCATGATCGGGCCGCCACCGATGTTGTTTCCCTTGGCCAGGGCGTTGGAGAAGTTGCCGAAGAAGGTGTCCTGGTTGCCGGTCGTCTTCGCGAGGACGTCCGAGATGCCGTCCGTGGCGGAGACGACTGTGTACAGGATCAGGGGTGTGAACGCGGAGGCGATGACCGTGAGCCAGAGGAAGCCGACGGCCTCGGAGATCGCGGTGGTGAGGGGGACGCCTCGGACCGCGCGCTTGGCCACCGCGAGGAGCCACAGGAGGAGGGTGAGGATCGTCGACGCGGCGAAGACGACCGCGTACTGCTGAAGGAACCTGGAGTTCGTGAAGTCGACGTTGGCGGTGTCCTTGACGGCGACGCTGAGCTTGTCGATGGTCCAGGAGGCGGCTTCGGCGCAGCCCTTGGCGAGGGAGGAGAGGGGGTCGAGGGTGTCGGTGGTGCTGGGGGTGGTGGAGCCCGAACCCTTCTTGCCGTTCTCGCAGATGTCCTTGGCCTCGCCGACCAGGAGCTTGCACTGCTGAGCCGTCGACGACGACCCCGTCGGTGTCGGGGTGGGGGAGGGGGCCGCGACGGCATGGGTGGCCAGCAGCACGGCAGCGGTCTGTACGGCGGTGAAGGCGGCCGCGGCCTTGAGTACGAGATGTGAGCTACCGGGCATAGGTGAACCCTCCGTACTCCTGGACGGCCTTGGCCATCTCGTCGGCAGTCGATGCCTTGTTGTCGCCGGGGACAGGGGCCGGGCCGTCCTTCTGGGAGAAGCTGTCGGCCTTCCAGTCGCTGTCCGCCCAGCGCAGGTGGAGCGTCAGGGTGAACCAGTCGCTGGTCACCGGGTTGGTCGAGACCGTGCCTGCCGTGCCGTACAGCCCGGTGCACCAGACTTCCACCGTGGCCGCGGTGTCCGAGTAGCTGGTGACCTTGGTGCCGATGGGCACGGTGCGGGAGACGTAGGTGTTGCCCGTGCTCGCGTTGCCGTTCGCGTCCAGGCCGAGCTTGCTCAGGAACTCCTTGGAGTAGGCCTGGTCGAGGCTGTTCTGCAGCGCGGTCTGCTGGTCGGCGACGAAGACCTGCCGCACGATCTCCGTCCGCCGGGCCGGCTTGAGGATGTCCGCCGAGACGAGCACCGTCGCGTAGTTGGTCGCCGCGCTCTCCGCGCCCTGCTGGTCGTGCGCGAACCCGGCGGGAATCCCGCCCGCCTTCGTCTGCACCGGCTTCGTCCCGCTCGCCGCCGTGGAACTCGCGTCCGGTTTCGAACCGCCGGACACGGTCGTGTCGTTGGAGGAGGAGTCGTTGCCGCCGCGGTTCGCGAAGGCGATGGCGGCGATGAGCAGGACGACCACTCCGACGACCGTGACGAGGCTTCTGGAGGAGGACCGGGTGCCTTTGCGGGCGCCGCCGTAGACGTCGCCGCCGTCGCCCTGGGGGTAGCGGGTGCGGGTCTGGCCGGTGCCGCCGTAACCGCCGGAGGTCTCGTGCTCGTCTCCGGAACTCATGCCGGGTACGCCCCTTCGCCGTCGTCCAGAAACATCTGGAAGTACGACGGTAGCCGTGCTGGTTCCCGCGCGGGCGCGGTGTGGTGACTCGACATCAGGGAAACGCAACCTCAGCCGGTGGGCGCGACGGGCGGGTGGGGTGGGGAGGGCGGGCGGTCGGGTCCGGCGGCTATACGGCCATGCCGTACACGATCGTGAAGAGGGTGCCCAGGGAGCCGATGATGAAGACCCCGGTCAGCCCGGCGATGATGAGGCCCTTGCCCTGTTCCGCGCTGAACGTGTCGCGGAGCGCCGTCGCGCCGATGCGCTGTTTGGCGGCACCCCATACGGCGATTCCGAGACAGAGGAGGATGGCGACCGCCATCACGACCTCGATCATCACCTTGGCCTCGTTGCCCAGGCTGCCGAAGGGGCCCCAGTCCGGAGCGATCCCGCCGATGATGGTGTTGATGTCTCCCTTGTCGGCCGCAAAGAGCATGTAAGTCACCGCCCCTGGTGGGTAGTTCCGCATCCCCTGCTGGTGCGCAGAGGTCAGGCATCATTGTCGCCGACAATGGCGCCGACGTATGTCGACTTGGCGTCATTGGTTGGCGAGTTTCGTACGAATACTACGTACGGTCACTCTGTGTATCACGGTAGGTAACGCCGGGCAACGAGGTCTGGGCGGAACCTGTGCGTGGTTCGGTCGTTAGCCCCTGATTATCGAGTTGCTCGTGCTGATGTTCTCATGATGAACGGGCCGCGGCTGGATGCCGCGGCCCGTTCCCTCATGCCACGTGTGGCCCCCACGACCCACGGTGGCATGACATGTGACTGTGGATCAGATCAGGGTGGGGGTCCGGTCGGCCTCAGTTGGCGAAGGCCGAGATGCCCTCCGGGGTGCCCCAGCCGGTGGGGCCGTCGTAGCCGGTCGTGGCGGTGCAGAAGTACGACGTGGTGCAGGTGCCGTTGTTGCCGCTCGTCACGTCGTTGAGGGACGAGGTGCCCGCGTAGTCGTAGGGGTACTGCGCGGGGTAGGTGCCGCTGGCCGGGGTGCCGGCGAGGGCGTAGACACCGGCGATGATCGGGGCGGAGACGCTGGTGCCGCCGAAGGTGTACCAGCCGGCGGTGACGCCGTAGGAGTCGTAGACGGAGACGCCGGTGGCGGGGTCGGCGACGGCGGAGACGTCGGACTCCATGCGCTTGGTGCAGCCGGTGTCGGTCTGCCAGGTGGGCTTGGCGTCGTAGGAGGAGCAGCCGGAGCCGGTGCCCTCGGTGCTGGACGTCTTCCAGACGGTCTCGGTCCAGCCGCGGGTGGTGGAGGAGGTGGACAGCTTGGTGCCGCCGACGGCCGTCACGTACCGGGAGGTCGCCGGGTACTCGGCGCCGTAGGCGCTGTCGCCGGAGGAGACGGTGATGGCCACGCCCGCGTGGTTGTAGTACGAGGTGTCGTACGTCGTCTGCGAGGAGGACTCGGAGCCGCCGTAGGAGTTGGAGACGAACTTGGCGCCGAGGGCGACGGCCTCGTTCTCGGCGGTGCCGAGGTTGGCGTAGCTGGCGCTGGTGGCCTCGACGAGGGTGATGTTGCACAGCGGGCAGATCGCGCTCGCCATGTCGAGGTCGAGGGAGATCTCCTCGGACCAGCCGGCGTCACTGGTGGGGAGGGAGGTCGTGGAGCCGGTCTGGCTGACCTTCTTGAAGCAGCCGTTGGCCGTCGTGCAGGCCGAGAGGCCGTAGTACGAACGGTAGGTGGCGAGGTCGGCCTCGGCGTTCGGGTCGTTGTACGCGTCGACGATCGCGATGGTCTCGCCGGAGCCGTTGGAGGCGGCGGCGGAGGTCAGGCCGTAGGCGGACCGGAGGTTGGCCGGGCTGTAGCCGGAGGGGGTCGACGCGTCGGCGGCCTTGGGGGTGATGCCGGTCTTCGCGGCCTGCATCTTCTGGAAGGCGGTGAGGCCGCCGGTGACGCGGTAGGACTTGCAGGTGAGGTCGCCGGCGTGCTTGGGGGTCGCACAGGGGGTGGCGGCGTAGGTCACCGTGGTGGAGGTGGTGGCGCTCTGCACGGCGTCGGCCTGCACGGCGGTGCCGAGGCCGGTGAAGACGAGTGCGGCCGTGGCGACGGCCGCGGAACCTATGCGGCGCCATCTACCGTGCATGTGGGGGGAGTTGGGGGTCGTGGTACGCAAGGTGCAGCCTCCTGAGTCGGTGGAACAGGGGCGGTGCGGGTGCGTCTCGCCGGTGCGGTTTCCCCGGCGGTGGGGGGCGGCCCGCGATGACCATCTCTTGTTGAGTACGCGACAACAAGAGGCTGCTGGAATCCTGACTTCCGGCTTACCGAACAGGGTCTGGCTCTTTACCAAACCCACAGGTTTTTCATGGGAGTTGGGGGCCGTCAGAGGCCCGGGGCACGGCGAACGGGCCGCGGCTGGTTGCCGCGGCCCGTTGCCATTTGCTCCGCCGAGGGGACCCCACGTCCCCTCTGCCGGCGGCTCCCCGTGACCCGACGGGGAGGCTCTGCGGGAGTGCCTCAGCCGGTGAAGGCCGAGATGCCCTCCGGGGTGCCCCAGCCGGTCGGGCCGTCGTAGCCCGACTTCGCGGTGCAGTAGTACGAGGTGGAGCAGGTGCCGTTGTTGCCGCTGGTCACGTCGTTCAGGGCCGAGGTGCCGGCCGCGGCGTAGGGGTAGGAGGCCGGGTAGTCGCTGCTGCCGGGGGTGCCGGCCAGCGCGTAGACCGAGGCGATGATCGGGGACGAGGCGCTGGTGCCGCCGTAGGTGCCCCAGCCGGTGCCGTCGGCGCCGTAGGTGTCGTAGACCGAGACGCCCGTGGCCGGGTCGGCGACCGCGGAGACGTCGGAGATCATGCGCTTGGCGCAGGTGGCGTCGGTCTGCCAGGACGGCTTCGCGTCGTACGCCGAGCAGCCGGAGCCGGTGCCCTCGGTGCTGCTGGTCTTCCAGACGCTCTCGGTCCAGCCGCGGGAGTTGGAGGAGGTGGAGAGCGCGGTGCCGCCGACCGCGGTGACGTACTGCGAACCGGCCGGGTACTCGGCGCCGTAGCCCTCGTCGCCCGCGCTGGCCGTGATGGCGACGCCCGGGTGCTTGTAGTACGAGGTGTCGTACGTCGAGTCGGAGGAGGACTCCGAGCCGCCGTAGGAGTTCGAGACGAACTTGGCGCCCAGCTTGACGGCCTCGTTCACCGCGGTGCCCAGGTTGGCGTCGCTCGCGGACTTGGCCTCGACCAGGAGGATGTTGCAGTTCGGGCAGGTCGCGCTGACCATGTCGAGGTCGAGGGACTCCTCACCGGCCCAGCCGCTGTCGGCCGTCGGCAGGGAGGTCGTCGAGCCGGTCTGGCTGACCTTCTTGAAGCAGCCGTTGGCGACCGTGCAGGCCGAGAGGCCGTAGTACGAGCGGTAGGTCGCGAGGTCGGCGGCGGCGTTCGGGTCGTCGTAGGCGTCGACGATCGCGACGGTCTCGCCGGAGCCGTTGTCGGCGGCCGCGTCGGCGAGGCCGTAGGCGGACTGGATGTCCGAGGGGCCGTAGCCGGTGGGGTCGGCGGAGGCGGCCTTCGGGGAGATGGTCTTCGGCGTGACGCCCTTCAGCGCGGCCTGCTTCTCCATGAAGGCGGTGGTGCCGCCGGTGACACGGAGGGCGTTACAGGCGGCGAACCCCTTCTTCGGGGTGGCGCCGCAGGCGGCCTTCTCGTACTGCACATGGGCCTTGGCGACCTGCGCGGCGACGGCCTTGGCGCTGACCTTCTTGGTGCTCGCCGTGGTGTCCGCGGCGGCGCTCGCGTGGGCCGCGGTGCCGAGTCCGGCGATCAGGAGCGCGGCGGTCGCGGCGGCGGCAGAACTGATTCTGCGCCAGTTGCCGCGTATGTGGGGGGAGTTGGGGGGTGACGTACGCAACGTACAGCCTCCAGAGAGAGGTGGGCAGAGGCCTGCGGGTGGGGGATCCACCGGTGAGGTTCCCGGTGGGGGCGGCGGCCCGTGACGACCTTCTCTTGTTGAGTACGTGACAACAAGAAGGGTTCTGGAGTTCTGACTTCCGCGTTACTCAAGGGGGTTGGGGGATTGCTGATCAATGGCGCCGGGATGGCGTGGCAATGGCCCGGGCTTGACTCTCTCCACGGAAAATCCACAGCGTGACGCGCGTTGACAAGGGTCGGCGGGGGACGCTGGAAGTGCGCTGGAAGTGCGCGAGGATCTGGCGCAGGGGATGTCCGAGCGCGGCTGTGACGGAGGCCGGCTCCTCCTCGGTGAGCCACCCCCGGTTCGGGTGCAGGGCCTGGATCCTGAAGCTCGCGAAACCCGTCGGCTTGGCGTGGTTCGCGGCAGCCCGGTCGGGTTGCCCGTGCGGGTCGGTCGGAATCACCGTCGAGTAGTTGTCGCTCACTGCTCGTTCTCGCGGGGCTTGAGGCCGTTCAGCAGATGGTGGATCAGGGCCGGGACGTCGGCGACCGCGGCCTCCGGGGTGAGTGTGCTCTGGGCCGCGAAGGAGGCCGTGCCGTGCAGTGCGGCGCCGACCACCAGGCTGACGGTCCAGGTGTCGCCGGCGACGATCTCGCCGCGCTCCTGGGCGTCGGAGATGATCCGCACGAAGGGGACCGTCGTGCTCTCGACGGCCGCGCTCAGCTGCTCGGAGATGTCCGGGTCGTGCTTGCGGGTGTACATGACTTCGAGCAGCTCGGCGTTGGACGCGGCGAAGTGCACATAGGCCTTCGCCAGCGCGATGAGGCGCTCCTCCAGCGGTGCCTTCGCGTCGTCGGCGCCGTTCAGCACCTGGGCCATGCGCTCGAAGCCGGACAGGGCCAGCGCGTCGACGAGGGCCTGCTTGTCCTTGAAGTGGCGGCCGGGGGCGGCATGGCTGACCCCGATGTCCCGGGCGAGCTCACGCAGGGACAGGGCCGCGACGCCCTTCTCCAGCAGGGTGCGCTCCGCGCTCGCGAGCAGGGCGGAGCGCAGGTCTCCGTGGTGATAGGGGCGTACAGGCATGCGAACCATCGTATCCCGATGTAGTCGGCGCCAGCATTGTTGCTGCCGACATCATTGTTGTCGTTGACAGCATTGTAGTCGTTGCCTACATTGGAGGGCATGGACAAGACGGACAAGACCATCAGTGACAAGAACAGCGGCAAGGCGCCCAAGTGGGACGCGAGCCGGATCCCCGACCTCTCCGGCCGGACGGCGGTCGTCACCGGCGCCAACAGCGGTATCGGCTTCGCCGCCGCCGCAGAGCTGGCCCGCGCGGGCGCGCACGTCGTGTTCGCCGTACGGGACCTGGAGCGCGGGCGGGCCGCGGCGGCGAAGGCGGGCGGCAGCACCGAGGTGCGCCGACTGGACCTCGCGGACCTGGCGTCCGTGCGGGAGTTCGCCGCGGGCTGGGACGGCCCGCTGGACCTGCTCATCAACAACGCGGGCGTGATGATGCTCCCCGAGGGGCGCACCCGGGACGGCTTCGAGACGCAGTTCGGCACCAACCACCTGGGCCACTTCGCCCTCACGAACCTGCTGCTCCCGCACATCACCGACCGCGTGGTGACCGTCTCCTCCGGCGCGCACAGGATGGGCGACGGCTACATCCACTTCGAGAACCTGAACCTGGACGGCATCTACGGCCCGCAGCGCGCCTACTCCCAGTCCAAGCTGGCCAACCTGCTGTTCACGCTCGAACTCCAGCGCAGGCTGGCCGAGTCGGGCTCACGCGTCCGCGCGCTGGCGGCCCACCCGGGCTGGGCGGCGACCAACCTCCAGAGCCACACGGCGAACCCGGTCGGCCGCGCGCTGATGGCCGTGGGCAACAGGGTCCTGGCCCAGGACGACAAGGGCGGCGCCCTGCCGACGCTGTACGCGGCGACCCAGGACCTGCCGGGCGCGAGTTACGTCGGCCCGAGCGGGATGGGCGAGATGCGCGGGGCGCCGACGCTGGTGGGGCGCAGCGCGGAGGCGAGTGACGTGGTGGCGGCCGGGCGGCTGTGGACGGCTTCGGAGGAGCTCACCGGGGTGCGGTTCCAGGTGGGGGCGGTGGCGTAACGGGTACCGGCTCCCGGGTTCCGACGGTGAGCGCCGACTGCACCCGTCTTGGTTCCTCGCAGGCCAGGAGATCCAGCAGGAGGCCCCGGACCAGTGCCAGGGCCCGCGTGGCCCGGGCCTGCGCGAGGGCGGGCGGGGTGCCGGGCGGCTGGGCGCGCGCGAGGAGGTCGAGCCACTCCCGGGCCGCCTCGCCGGCGAAGCCCGCCCACGGGCCGGGGTCGTGACTTAGGGACATCAGGAAGGCCTCGTACGTCAGCCGCACCATGGGGCGCTGCTCCGGCGCGGAGAGGAAGGTCCACAGGCGCTCGACCAGGTCGTCGAAGCTTTCACCGGCCGCACGGGCCCCGCTGTCCGCCCGGTCCGGCTCCGTCAGGATCGCGGCCATCATCCCGACCTGCTCGTGGCGGGCCCTGGCGAGCAGCTGTCGCAGCAGCTCGTCCTTGCTGCCGAACAGGTAGAGCAGGACGCGCGGGCTGGTGCCCGTGGCGGTGGCGAGGGGGCGCAGGGACAGGCCGGTGAGGCCGTGTTCGAGGAGGTAGGCGTAGCAGGCGTCGAGGAGTTCGGTGCGCCGGGGAGAAGGCGCTGATGACGGTGTCGTGCCCACTGCGCTACCGTAACTGAAACGAGTGTTTCAGTGCCAGCTCCGGTGGAGGTCGCGGCATGGGTGGTCACGACGCCTTCTCGCTCGGTGGGCGTACGGCCCTGGTGACCGGCTCGGTGCGCGGGCTGGGCCTGGAGATGGCCCGGGGGCTGGCCCGGGCGGGCGCACGGGTACTGATCAACGGGCGGGACCAGGCCACCGTCGGCGCGACCGTGCGGGCGCTGCGTGACGACGGGCTGGATGCTTCGGCCGCGGTCTTCGACGTCACCGAGCGTGCGGCGGCGCGGGAGGCGGTGAGCGGGCTCGGGAACATCGACGTCCTGGTCAACAACGTCGGCCAACGAGACCGGCGAGGGCTGTACGACATGACCCCGGACGCGCTGGCGCACATGCTGGACATCCACCTCACCTCGGCGTACGCGCTGAGCCGGACCGTCGCCGAGGGCCTGGCCGCCCGTCGCACTCCCGGCCGCATCATCAACGTCTCCTCCGTCATGGGCCAGTTGGGCCGCACCGGGGACATCGCCTACGCCACGGTCAAAGCCGGCCTCGACGGGCTGACCCGGGCACTCGCCGCGGACCTGGGGCCCAGCGGCACGACCGTCAACTCGGTGGCTCCGGGGACGTTCGCGACCGAGGTCAACGCCGGTCTCGCGGACGACCCCGAGTGGGGTCGGTGGCTCAAGACCCGTACCGCCCTGGGGCGTTGGGGGCGGCCGGCCGAGATCGCGGGGATCGTGGTGTTCCTGGCGGGCGACACGGCGTCGTTCATCACGGGGCAGACGATCGCGGTGGACGGCGGGATGACGACAACGTTCTGAGCGGTACCGGCCCCGTCAACTCCAGCTGCGTGCCTCGGCGTTGAAGACGTCGGCGTCGCTGTGCACCGGCAGGACGCAGAGCAGGTGGCCGCCGGGGGCGCGCAGGGTGCGGCACTCCAGCCAGCGGGAGACCGGGGTCGCGCCCAGGGTGAGCAGGCGGGCGGTCTCCGCCTCCACGTCGTCGGTCTCGATGTCGATGTGGAAGCGGGGGTTGGGATCGTCGACCGCCTGAACAGCCGTGACCAGACCGGGGATTGCCTCGTGGAGGGTGGTGAACTGCGCCTCCGAGGGGACCGGCTCGGCGGGGGCGCCGAGGGCCGCGGACCAGAAGGCTGCAGCGGCGGCGGCCTCCGGCCCGGGGGTGTCGATCAGGAGGGCGAAGACGCGGCTTCTATGCATGCGGCCCGTTTTCCGGGGCTGTTGCGTCCGCCGCGTCTTCCACACCCTCCACGAAGTGGTCGAACTCGCCTGCCTGGACGCCCAGTACGAAGGCGTCCCACTTGCGGCGGTTGGTGGTGACCACGTTCTCGGGGTCGCTGGTCTCGCGGATGTAGACGGGGGCCTCGCCGTCGTCTCCCTCGCCGAAGGCGATTTCGATCCAGGGGCCCGGGCCCGTCGCGTCCGGTGGGGCGGCGCGTTCCCAGGTGAGGTCGGAGGGGATGTCGGACACGGGGATCTACCTCTTTCTGGTGCCGGGACGGCATCGAGTATCGCTCAGGGGGCAGAAGAGGCGGGAGAACAGTACGGTGGACAGGCCGCCGAACGAGTCATTGCACGAGCCCTTCACAGCGAAATCTCAGCAAACGTCGACGTCCTTTCTCACCTTCGTGGGACAAAGTGGGGGCCGATGAAGCGCAGCTCACGCATCTCCCGTTCCGCTCGCCTCGCGGGCAACCGCCGGTACGCGCTGTTCGTCACCGTGGTGACGCTGGCCCTGACCTCGGCTTCTGTGGCGACCGCCGACGACGGCCCGGGGCCCTTCGGGGTGACCACCGTGACCGAGGTGAACAAACAGAGCGTGCGCGTCGGAGCCCTCTTCGGGTCGGCCCACGCCGCCAGCCTGGCCGGCGGCCACCACTGCACCGCGTCCGTGGTGCACAGCGCGGGGCACAACCTCATCGTCAGCGCGGCCCACTGCCTGGACGGCGACCCCGGCGACGTGTTCGTACCCGGCTACCGCGACGGCAGGGCGCCGTACGGGGTGTGGAAGGTCGTGCAGCGGTTCCTGCCGGACGGTTGGTCCCAGGGCCAGGGCGAGGACAGCGACATCGGCTTCGCCACGGTCGCCGAGGTGGACGGCAGGAACATCGAGGACGTGGTCGGCGCCGACCGGTTCGCCACCGGGATGGCCACCGGGTCCACCGCCGTGACCATCACCGGCTACCCCTCCGCCACCGACCAGCCCATCAGCTGCACCAACAAGCCCGTCCAGCACAGCGCCACCCAGCAGCGCATCGACTGCCCGGGCTTCACCGGCGGCACCAGTGGCAGCCCCTGGGTGAACGGGGACCAGCAGGTCGTGGGCGTCATCGGCGGACACGAACAGGGCGGACTGACGCCCGATATCTCCTACAGTGTCGTGCTCGGGAAAGAAGCGGCCGAGTTGTACAAGGACGCCACGAGGAACCCGGAATAAGGGCCGCCGCACCACCCGTTCCACTCGCTGAATACGCGTCACATCCGGCGGAAACACAGCGAAATGCCGCCACCCTGCCCCGAAATGGCCTTGAACAGGGCTGACATGGGGGAGGGTTGAGCCGTGCGAAAAGTATGGGTGATCGGTGGGGTCGCGGCCGGGCTCGGGCTCAGTTTCGTGATGCTGCTCGTCGTCGGGGTGTACCTCGTCGCCGGGAACCTCGTCAACGGAGCCGGCGGAGGCAGCGTCTCGCTCGCCAAGGGCGCGGTGCCGGCGGCCTATTCGTCACTCGTGCAGAAATGGGGCAACCTCTGCTCCGCCCTCAACCCCGCACTGCTCGCCGCCCAGCTCTACCAGGAGAGCGGCTTCAACCCGAACGCGAAGAGCCCCGCGAAGGCCGAGGGGATAGCGCAGTTCATCCCCGGGACCTGGGCCACGCACGGGATCGACGGCAACGGGGACGGCGTCCGCAACGTATGGGACCCGAACGACGCGATTCCGTCGGCCGCGACCTACGACTGCCAGCTCGCCACCTATGTGAAGGACGTGCCCGGCAACCAGAGCGAGAACATGCTCGCCTCGTACAACGCCGGCGCGTACGCGGTCATCAAGTACCAGGGCGTGCCGCCGTACGCCGAGACCAAGAACTACGTGAAGACGATCACGTCCCTGGAGCAGAGCTTCGCCGCCCCCGTCAGCCGGGTCGACCCCTCCGAACAGGCCGCCACCGCCATCACCTACGCCCAGAACAAGCTCGGCACCCCCTATCTGTGGGGCGGGAACGGCACCGCCGACCAGGGCGGGCGCTTCGACTGCTCGGGGCTGACCAAAGCCGCGTTCGAGAGCGCGGGGATCACGCTGCCGCGCGTTGCGAACGACCAGTACAACGCGGGACCGCATCCGCAGCGGGCCGAATTGCTGCCGGGAGATCTGGTGTTCTTCTCGGACGACCTCACCAATTCCCGTGCCATCCGGCATGTGGGGATTTATGTCGGCGGCGGATACATGATCGACGCGCCCCGGACGGGTGCTGTGATCCGGTTCGACCCCATTGACACCCCTGATTACTTCGGCGCCACCCGGGTCACCGAAGATGGCGCGAAAGCGCTCCCCACGACGGTGTGACCGAGCGTGAACCCACCCCCTGAGCTGCGGCGATGGGTCTCTCTTCGATAACGTCTGAGTGATCATTCGGTGGAGTGTGGAACGTATGAAGCGGGGCCATGCGTTCCTGTTCAGTAATGCGCACGAGAGGTGCGCCCGGAACTACGACGAAGGAGCCGCAGCACCATGGCTGTACTCGCCGAATCCGGGTCGAACCCCGACGTCGATCTGCTCTACGACATCAATGGACTCGCCAAGGACGCACCGCACTGGTTCGACCGGGTCGTGGAGTTCGTCGGTGAGTACGGACTGCTGGTCGCCATGGTGCTGCTGGTGGTGTGGTGCTGGTGGTCCGTGCGGCGGCGCGGGGGCGAGGACTCCGCCCAGTCCGTCGCGGCGCTCGTCTGGACTCCGCTGGCCGCGGCGATCGCCGTTCTTGTGAACGTGCCCATCCGCGGGTTCGTGGAGCGGCCCCGCCCCTTCCTCGACCACACCGGCATCGATGTCCTCGTCTCCGGGAAGACCGACTACTCCTTCGTGAGCGATCACGCCACGATCACCATGGCGATGGGCGTCGCGCTGTTCGTCGCGAACCGGCGGTTCGGGCTGCTGGGGATCGGGCTCGCGCTGGTGGAGGGGTTCTGCCGGGTCTACCTGGGCGTGCACTATCCGACCGACGTGATCGGCGGGTTCGCGCTCGGCACGGCTGTCGCTCTCCTTCTGTCTCCGCTCGCGATGGCTCTGCTCACGCCGGTGCTCAAGGCTGTCGAGAGCTCGATGTGGGGCGGGTGGTTGGTCCGCTCCGCCGACGCCCGCCGAATGGCCCGGGATGCGGTGATTCCGGGTGCGCGGACGGAGGCTTCGGGGACTGAGGAACGGGACCTGGCGGCCTAGGGAGTCCTACAGCCCCTGCGGATAGCTGAAGAAGCGGTTCGGGTCGTACTGCTTCTTCAAGGTTGTCAGGCGGGTTGCCGCGTCGCCGTAGTACGCCTTGCGCCAGTCGGTGAGGGTGGGGTCCGTGTAGTTCTGGTAGGCGGCGCCGGAGGCGTACGGCTTCATCGCGGTGTGGAACCTTGTCAGCCAGGACTGGGCCGCGGCGCCCGCGGTGCCGGCCGGCCAGGACACGAGGTACTGGGCCAGCATGCGGGAGCGGCGGTGCACGAAGGCCGTCGCCGTGGGGGAGACCCGGTTGACCGCGCCGCCCAGGGCCGTCAGCGCGATGTCGCCGTTGCCGCTGACCGACCGCATCTGCGCCAGCATCGTCTGGATGCCCGCGTCCGAGATCGAGCGGTCGAAGAAGTCGGAGCGGCCCGTGTAGGTCTCCCTGGCCAGGGCGCCCTGCGGGTTACGGCCCGGGGTCGTACCCGGCAGATGGCACTGGGCGTCCGTCGAGAACGACGAGCAGCCCGCGTAGGCGTTCATCGACTCCTCGTACGTGTGCCGCCTGAGCGAGACGCTCGACGCGTTGCCGCCGACGAGGTGGGCCAGCTTGTCGACCGCGTTCTGCAGTTCGTTGTAGGTGCCCAGGGAGAAGGCGGCGACGGAGACCTTGGGGATGCCGCCGGGGGTGTTCGACAGATGGCAGGACGACCAGATCTCGTCGGGCTGGTCCGGGCCCCACTCCTGCCAGGCCTTCACCACGGCCGCGGCCATCGACGACGGCCAGGTCAGATAGCCCGATACGGCCTGGGGTGCGGGGTGCGTCCTGAACTGCAGCTCGGTGACGACGCCGAAGTTGCCGTTGCCCGCGCCGCGCAGCGCCCAGAACAGTTCCTTGTTCTCGCTCGCGTTGGCGACCAGCTGCTTGCCGTCGGCGGTGATCAGCGTGGCCTGGGTGAGGCTGTCGCAGGTCAGGCCGTACGCCCGGGAGACCACGCCGTGACCGCCGCCGAGGGTGAGGCCGGAGACGCCGACCGTGGGGCAGGAGCCGGCGGGTATCGTCACGCCCTTCGCGGCGAGGCCCCGGTAGACGTCGATCAGCTTGGCGCCGGCGCCGACGACCGCGGAGGAGCCGCTCGCCCGGATCTTGTTCAGCTTCGACACGTCGACGATCAGCCGGTTGTCGCCGGAGGACCAGCCGGCGTAGGAGTGCCCGCCGTTGCGGATCGAGACCTTGATGCTGTGGGCGCGGGCGTAGGAGAGGACGGAGCGGATGTCGTCGGGGTTCGCGACATAGGCCACCGCGGCCGGCTTCAGGTTGTCGAAGCGGGTGTTGTAGAGCTGGTGGGCCGTCTTCCAGGAGGCGTCACCGGGGCGGACCAGGGTGCCGTCCAGATCCCGGGCGAGGGCGGCCCAGTTGGCTGCGGCGGCGGGCAGCTTGCCGGTGCCGGTCGCCTTGGCGGCGTTGGCCACGGTGGACGTGTCACCACTGCCGATGCCCAGGCTGCCGCCGCTGCACCCGGACGCGGCCACCGCCGCTATCGCGGCCGCGCCGCCGCCTATGAACGTACGCCGTTCCATTTCGCCTCCTGTGGGGATTCCGTGAGATGAGATACGTCCGGCGCCCCACAAGTTCTCGCGCTCATGTCACGGGTTCGGAACAGACAGATGCCCCGCGGCGTCCGTTCTGGCCTGGCTTCTCGCCCGTCTCGCCGGTCCGCGCCAGCCGCACACGCACCGGCCGAAGCAGAAAGGACCCTGCTCGACGAGTGTCGTGCCATGTTCCGGATGTACGGGGGGAGCCTCTCGGCCGTCCTGCTGCGCCACCTCGACAACGTTACCGAGGTTCCGTAAAGGGTTCGTATGGCGGCCGTATGTCCTTGTACCCGGCCCGGATACGCGTGACGGGGCCACCTGCCCGCTCGTTAGGCGAACGACAGGGGGCCCGTGACGACGTACCGGGGGTACGGCAGCGATGGAGGAGCGGCAGCGCAGGCGCACCGGTGGGGTGGTCGTCGCGGCGGGGCTCGTGGTCGGGGTCTGTGCCGGGGCCGGCGGGTGCGGCGGTGGCGGCGGGGCGGACACGGCGGACGCGCGCGGTGGCGGGGACGCGGTCGTGGTCGTGCGGCGCGCGGCCGACACCCTTGTCGCGGCGGGGAGTTCACAGGCCCGTACGTCCATGGAGATGGCCACCGGCGGCACCCGCGTGACCATCCGCGGCGCGGGCGGCTACGACTTCCGGCGACAGCTCGGCCGACTCACCGTGCAGTTGCCGCAGGACCCGGCCGGTGCCAGTGAGCACCTGCCGATCACCGAACTCCTCGCGCCGGGCGCCCTGTTCATGAAGAACCGGGGCGCCGGGGTGCCCGCCGACAAGTGGGTACGGGTCGACACCGGGACGCTGTCCGACGGCAACCTCGTGACCGGCGGGGCCACCGACCCCTACGCCGCCGCCGAGGTGCTGCGCGGGACGACTACGGCGACGTATCTGGGGAAGACGGAGGTGGCCGGGGCCTCCGTGCGTCACTATCGGGGGGTCGCCGATCTCTCCGTCGCCGCGAGGAGTGCTTCGGCGGGGAACGAGGCGGCTCTGAGGTCGGCGGCGAAAGGGTTCGCCACCGCCCGGGTGCCCTTCGACGTCTACCTCGACGACCGGGGGCGCGTCCGCAAGGTCCGGCAGCGGTTCAGCTTCGTCAACGGGCAGCGCCGCAGCACCGTGGCGGTCGCCTCGACCACGCTGCTGTACGACTTCGGGGCTCCCGTGGACGTACGGCTTCCGGCGTCGAAGGACATCTACGCCGGGCAGATCGCCGAGAAGTGACCTGAACCGATCGGTGATGAGTCTGTGTGAGAACTAGCCCGTCCGTGCCATGCGCGGTGTGTAGACCGCTCCCTACTCTAGGAAGTCGGTAACGGCAGAGAAGAGGTGACGCACGTGGCTCCGGTCGGCGGTACGGCAGTTCAGGACCACGTGGCACTCGCCGAGATCGAGCTGTGCGGAGACCTGATCATCGCGGCCTCGGCCGCCCAGGACCGGCTCAGCCTGGAGAGCATCGACGAGGTGCTGAAAGTGGCCGAGGAACGGGACGCCTCCAACAGGCCTTAGGTACGCAGGAGCCGGGCGATCGCCTTCGTCGCCTCTTCGACCTTCGCGTCGATCTCCGCGCCGCCCTTGACGGCCCCCAGAGCGGAGCTCTCAATGGCTGCAGTGGCGACGCAGTGCCGCAGGTGCTCCTCCAGGAGCTGCAGCGCGAACGACTGCAGGGCCTTCGTGGAGGCGGACACCTGGGTGAGTATGTCGATGCAGTAGACGTCCTCGTCGACCATGCGCTGCAGGCCGCGGATCTGGCCCTCGATCCGGCGCAGCCGCTTGAGGTGCTCGTCCTTCTGGTGGTGGTAACCGTGCGTCACCGGTTCCTGGGCCGGTTCGGAGGGCGCTGCCGCCGCGCCGGCCTCGGTGGTCGTCATCGCGTCCATGGCGTCCTCCAGACATATACCCCTAGTGGGTATATCGTAACGAACTTTGCTGGGTATAGGGCCCTTGGTACGCCCCCGTGCGGATCACGGTTTCCGATGGGCGACACTGGGGGACGGCCCATTAGCCGTGGCCGGATGATGCACTTAGCATCAGCCTGACCGAAACCGATGCATCCCGAGGACCCCTTGTGCGCTTTCGTCTGACCCCCAGGGAGACGAGCTTCTACGACATGTTCGCCGCGTCCGCGGACAACATCGTCACGGGCTCGAAACTCCTCATGGAACTGCTCGGGGCGGACACCGCCGGCCGGGCCGAGATCGCAGAGCGTATGCGGGCCGCTGAACATGCCGGTGACGATGCCACGCACGCGATCTTCCACCAGTTGAACTCCTCCTTCATCACGCCCTTCGACCGCGAGGACATCTACAACCTCGCTTCCTGCCTCGACGACATCATGGACTTCATGGAGGAGGCCGTCGACCTGGTCGTCCTCTACAACGTGGAGGAACTGCCCAAGGGCGTCGAGCAGCAGATCGAGGTACTGGCGCGGGCGGCGGAGCTCACTGCCGAGGCCATGCCGAACCTGCGCACGATGGACAACCTCACCGAGTACTGGATCGAGGTCAACCGGCTGGAGAACCAGGCCGACCAGATCCACCGCAAGCTGCTGGCCATGCTCTTCAACGGCAAGTACGAGGCCATCGAGGTGCTCAAGCTCAAGCAGATCGTGGATGTGCTGGAGGAGGCGGCGGACGCGTTCGAGCACGTGGCGAACACGGTGGAGACCATCGCCGTCAAGGAGTCCTGACCTCTTCATGGACACCTTCGCTCTGGTCGTGACCATTCTGGTCGCGCTTTTTTTCACGTACACGAACGGTTTTCACGACTCCGCGAACGCGATCGCCACATCCGTCTCGACGCGGGCGCTGACTCCGCGCGCGGCGCTGGCGATGGCCGCGGTGATGAATCTCGCCGGCGCGTTTCTCGGTTCCGGGGTCGCCAAGACCGTCAGCGAGGGGCTGATCGAGACGCCCCAGGGGTCGAAGGGGATGGGGATCCTCTTCGCGGCGCTGACCGGCGCGATCACCTGGAACCTGGTCACCTGGTACTTCGGCCTGCCGTCGTCGTCCTCGCACGCGCTGTTCGGCGGGATGGTGGGAGCCGCGCTGGCCGGCGGTACCGATGTCATCTGGCACGGTGTCGTCGACAAGGTCATCGTGCCGATGTTCGTGTCGCCGGTCGTCGGTCTCGTCGCCGGTTATCTGGTCATGACGGCGATCATGTGGATCTTCCGGAAGGCCAATCCGCACAAGGCCAAGCGCGGGTTCCGGATCGCGCAGACCGTCTCCGCGGCGGGCATGGCCCTCGGGCACGGCCTCCAGGACGCGCAGAAGACCATGGGTGTCGTGGTGATGGCCCTGGTGATCTCCGGGCATTCGACCTACGGCGATCCGATCCCGGTGTGGGTGAAGATCGTCTGCGCGCTGATGCTGTCGCTGGGGACGTACGCGGGCGGTTGGCGGATCATGCGGACGCTGGGGCGGAAGATCATCGAGCTGGATCCGCCGCAGGGGTTCGCGGCCGAGACGACCGGGGCGGCGATCATGTTCACCACGGCGTATCTCTTCAAGGCGCCGGTGTCGACGACGCATGTCATCACCTCGGCGATCATGGGTGTGGGCGCGACGAAGCGGGTGAACGCGGTGCGGTGGGGTGTCGCCAAGAACATCGTGATGGGGTGGTTCATCACGATGCCGGCTGCCGCGGTGGTGGCCGCGTCTGCGTTCTGGGTCGTGAACCTCGCGTTCCTGTAGCCCTCCCTTCACTCTGGTCAGTGGCCCGCTCCGGCTTCCGGAGCGGGCCATTCCTGTGAAGGTGAAACCGCTTTCCCGAAAACCCGGTGGTGTCGTCGGGATCGCTGCTAGCTTCTGGGGCTCAAGCGTTCGAATAGAACGCGCCATGCGAGGGTGGGGGATCCCTATGTCCAAACTTCGTCGTCACCTCATGTCCGGGGCGGGGGTGGCGTCGGCTCTCACGGGCCTGCTCCTCTACGCGGCCTCTCCCGCGTCGGCCCAGCGGGCCGAGGCCGTCACGGATGAGACGGCCGACTACGTCTACCAGGCCGGCTCCATGTACTTCGAGAGCTACGGCGACCACTTCGGGGTCTGCGACAACAAGGCGGACGGCGCCGGCGCCATCGGCTACTGGAAGGTCGGCAGCGGCGGCACCCAGCACCCGATCTACGACGGCAACGGTGCCGGCAACTGCGTGTACGAGGACCACAACGTCTCCGAGACCTCGACCGTGTACATCAGGGTCTGTCTCTGGGACAACGGTGTCGTGCAAACGGCCACGTGCGGCGACTGGGAGCATCAGTACGCCGGTAGCCCCCTGTAGGACTGCTCGGCCGGACATGCGAACGGGCCCGCCCCCGGGAGCCAGGGGCGGGCCCTTTTCGTCCTCGCGGTGGCACCGCCATGCAGCACCGCGAGGGGTTCTGGAAGAGGAACTCCCGGTTTAGCCGAAGCGGCCCGAGATGTAGTCCTCCGTGGCCTGGACCGACGGGTTGGAGAAGATGCGCTCCGTGTCGTCGATCTCGATGAGCTTGCCGGGCTGGCCGACCGCCGCGAGGTTGAAGAAGGCCGTACGGTCCGAGACACGGGCCGCCTGCTGCATGTTGTGCGTCACGATGACGATCGTGAAGCGTTCCTTCAGCTCGCCGATCAGGTCCTCGATCGCGAGGGTGGAGATGGGGTCGAGGGCCGAGCAGGGCTCGTCCATCAGCAGGACCTTCGGTTCCACCGCGATCGCCCGGGCGATGCAGAGGCGCTGCTGCTGACCACCCGACAGGCCCGAACCGGGCTTGTTCAGGCGGTCCTTGACCTCGTTCCAGAGATTCGCGCCCTTGAGGGACTTCTCCACGACGTCCGTCAGCTCGCTCTTCTTGTACGAGCCGGCGAGGCGCAGGCCCGCCGCCACGTTGTCGAAGATCGACATGGTGGGGAAGGGGTTCGGGCGCTGGAAGACCATGCCGATCTCGCGGCGCACGGACACCGGGTCGATGGCGTGGCCGTAGAGGTCCTCGTCGTCCAGGAGCACCTTGCCCTCGACCCGGCCGCCGGGCGTGACCTCGTGCATACGGTTGAGCGTGCGCAGGAAGGTCGACTTGCCGCAGCCGGAGGGGCCGATGAAGGCCGTCACCGTGCGGGGCTCGACCGTCATCGAGATGTCTTCGATTGCCTTGTGGGAGCCGTAGTAGGCGGTGAGCCCACTTACGTCGATTCGCTTGGCCATGACTGCTTCACTTCCAGGGGGGTTCAGAACGGTCGCTGAGGAGGTCGCGGTCAGCGACCGGTCTTGGGGGCCTTCCAGCGGGCGATGCCGCGGGCCACCAGATTGAGGATCATCACGAAGGCGATCAGCGTGAGGGACGCGGCCCAGGCGCGGTCGTAGGCCGCACCGGCGCCCGCGCTCTGCGCGAACTGCTGATAGATATACAGCGGCAGCGACGCCTGCGCCCCGTGGAACGGGTCGTTGTTGATGAACGGGTTGCCGAACACCAGCAGCAGGACGGGCGCGGTCTCGCCGGCGATGCGTGCCACCGACAGCATGATGCCGGTGGTGATGCCGCCGATGGCCGTCGGAAGGACCACCTTCAGGATCGTGCGCCACTTCGGGATGCCGAGTGCGAGGGAGGCCTCGCGCAGCTCGTTCGGGACGAGCTTCAGCATCTCCTCGGTGGAGCGGACCACGACCGGCATCATCAGGATGGCCAGGGCGCAGGAACCGGCGAAGCCGAAGGGCTGCATGTCCCACATGATCATGAGGGACAGGATGAACAGACCCGCGACGATCGACGGGATGCCCGTCATGACGTCGACGAAGAACGTGATCGCCTTGGAGAGCTTGCCCTGTCCGTACTCGACGAGGTAGATCGCGGTGAGCACACCGATCGGGGCGCCGATCAGAGTGGCGAGGCCGACCTGCTCCAGGCTGCCGATGATGGCGTGGTAGATACCGCCGCCGGGCTCGGTGTCGGCGACCACACCCATCGAGTGGGTCAGGAAGTAGACGTTGAGGACCTTCACACCGCGCGAGATCGTCGTCCACAGGAGGGAGACGAGCGGCACGACGGCGAGGAGGAAGGCGACCCAGACGAGGCTGGTCGCGATGCGGTCCTTGGCCTGGCGCGGGCCCTCGACGCGGGCGGCGATGACGTACGTACCGACGACGAAGAGGATCGCCGCGATCAGGCCCCACTGGATCTTGCTGTCCAGGCTGCCGACCAGACCGATGAGGACGGCCAGCACGATGGAGCCGCCGGCGATCGCGTACGGCGACCACTTGGGGAGCGTCGCGCCCTGCAGGGTGCTCGCGGGCTTGTCGACTACGGCTGCGTTGCTCATGCGTTGGCCCCCGAGTACTCCGCGCGGCGGGCGATGATGAGCCGGGCCGCACCGTTGACCAGCAGGGTGATGACGAACAGGACCAGACCGGAGGCGATGAGCGCGTCCCGGCCGTCCTGCGTCGCCTCGCTGAACTTGCTGGCGATGTTCTGGGCGAAGGTTCCGCCGCCCGGGTTGAGCAGGCTGGCGTGGATGATGAAGTCCGGGGAGAGCACGGTGGCGACGGCCATCGTCTCGCCGAGCGCGCGGCCGAGGCCGAGCATCGAGGCGGAGATCACGCCGGAGCGGCCGAAGGGGATCACCGCCATGCGGATGACCTCCCAGCGGGTGGCGCCGAGGGCGAGGGCCGCTTCCTCGATCATCTGCGGGGCCTGGCGGAAGACCTCACGGCTGACGTTGGTGATGATCGGCAGGATCATGATCGCGAGCAGGATGCCGACGGTGAGCATCGAGCGGGGGGCACCCTCCTCCCAGGAGAAGATCCCGGTCCAGCCGAAGTAGTCGTTGAGCCAGCCGAAGAGGCCGATCATGTGCGGGACCAGGATCAGGGCGCCCCACAGGCCGTACACGATGGACGGTACGGCCGCCAGCAGGTCGATCACGTAGGAGACCGGGCCGCGGAGCTTGCGCGGGGCGTAGTGCGTGGTGAACAGGGCGATGGCGACCGCGATCGGGACCGCGATGACCATGGCGATGACCGAGGACACCACCGTGCCGAACGCCAGGACGGCGATGCCGAACTTCGGCGGGACCAGGCTGGTGTTCCACTCGAAGGTGGTGAGGAAGTTCGCGTGGTCCTTGCTGATCGCGAGGGAAGCGCGATAGGTGAGGAAGGCCGCGATGGCGGCCATGATCACCAACAGCAGGATGCCCGACCCGCGGGAGAGACCGAGGAAGATCCGGTCACCGGGTCGGGTGGCACCTCGGGCGACACGCTTCTGCGCGGCGGCGGAGGGCTCAGGGGTGGGAGGAGGTGCTTCTTCAGGGTTCTTTGTCGATATATCCATCGGGATTCTCCGGTCTGCGGGTCCACACGTGCGGTGTGCGGTCCGTGGCGGCGGTGCACCGGACGGTGCGGCCGGGCCCCTGGAACGGGACCCGGCCGCACACTCGGACTAGCTGATGCTCGCGATGGTGCTGCGAACCTTGGCGATGATCGCGTCGGGGATCGGCGCGTAGTCGATGGTGGAGAGGACCTTCTGGCCGTCCGCGCTGGCGATGTAGGAGAGGAACGCCTTCGTCGCGGGCAGCGTGTCGGCCTTGTTGCCCTTGTCGCAGATGATCTCGTACGTCACCAGGGTGATCGGGTACGCGCCCTCGGCCTTGGTGTTGTAGTCCAGCTTCAGCGTCAGGTCGTTGCCGGTGCCGACGACCTGGGCGGCGGCGATGTCCTTGGTGGCGCTGTCGGTGCTGGGCGCGACCGGGGCCGAGGCGCCGGTGTCGATGCTGACGGCCTTGACGCCGTCGGCGACGTAGGAGAGCTCGAAGTAGCCGATGGCGCCGGAGGTCTGCTTGACCCCGGCGGCCACGCCCGCGGAGCCGGCCGCGGACTGGCCGCCCTTGGCCTGCCAGGCCTTGCCGCCGGAGTACTTCCAGTTGTCCGGGGTGGCGGCGATCAGGTACTTGGTGAAGTTGTCCGTGGTGCCGGACTCGTCCGAGCGGTGGAACGCCTGGATCTTGAGGTCGGGCAGCGTGGCGGACGGGTTCAGCTTCTTGATCGCCGCGTCGTTCCACTTGGTGATCTTGCTGTCGAAGATCTTGGCGAGCGTCGGGGCGTCCAGTACCAGGTTGTCGACACCCGGGACGTTGTAGCCGAGCGCGATCGGGCCGCCGACCATCGGGAGGTCGATGCCCTGGCCGCCGGAGCAGACCTGCTTGGAGGCGGTGACCTCTTCGGGCTTCAGCGCGGAGTCGGAACCGGCGAACGCCAGCTGACCCTGGTTGAAGGAGGTGACACCGGCGCCGGAGCCGCCGCCCTTGTAGTTGATCTGGACGCCACAGGCCTGGCTGAACGCCTTGACCCACGCGTCGATCGCGTTCTTCTGCGCGGACGAGCCGTCGGCGAGCAGCTGCTGACCCTTCTTCGCGTCACCGCAGACGGCCGAGCTGGCGTTGGTCGTCGACGAGCTGCTGCTGCCCGAGCCGCCGCCGTTGTCGTCCGAGCCGCACGCCGTGAGGGCCAGGGCGCCGGAGACCGCGAGAGCACCGAGGGTGATGGCCCGCCGGTTCATGCGCTGAAGCTTCACTTGAGGGAGTTCCTTCCAGGAGCCGCCGTCCTGAATTCCGGCGGCGTGCGAAGACGTGGGTGACGCGGGTAGCGACCCCCAGGTCGCGGCTCGCATCGCGTAAGGCCGAAATTAGGCAGAACAGGTGAAGGCGCCTATGGGCATAAGTGAACGGAGGGTGAACCCCTGTGGGCGGTGCGGTTAGGTCACGGAACGCTCACGTCGAGGACACGAGCCGATTCCGGACTATGCCAGGTGCGAAGGGCCCGGAAACGCGTCCATGACCGGGCGTTCCCTCGGCCGGGTGAGGCCGGATCACCCCTCCGCAAGGTAACGCACGGTGAAAGAACCGGCAGGTCAGAGATCGATCAGCGGCGGAGCGGGCACATAGGGGACATGGGATGTGAATCTCCGGTCCGCGCGGCGGGCTGTGTGCTGTGGCGCCGCTCGTCCGCCGGCCGGGTGGAACTCGCGTTGGTCTACCGGCCCAAGTGGGCCGACTGGTCCTGGCCCAAGGGGAAGCTCAAGCGGGGCGAGACCTCCGAAGAGGCGGCCCGGCGCGAGGTGCTGGAGGAGACCGGACAGACGTGCCGCTTGGGGACGGAGCTCCCTTCGGTCGGGTACGTCGACCATCAGGGCCGCCCCAAAGAGGTCCGCTACTGGGCGGCGGAGGCTACCGGGGGAGTCTTCGAGCCCAACGCCGAAGTCAGCGTTCTCCGCTGGCTCCCGCCGGACGAGGCCGGTGATCTCCTCACCCGGGAGACGGACCGGAGCATGATTTCCCTCGCGCTCATCGCCGTCGGTACGGACGGGAGCGGGAGAGGGCTGTGATGTCGGGGCGATCCGGCCCCCGCCCCGGTGTGCCGAGAGGGGGCCGGATCGTCGCTGAGCGGGCAGGTGCGCCGCCGAGGATCAGGGTCCAGGGCTTCCGTGACTCACCCGGTGAGCTGGCTCTTGTAGAAGACGCTCGCCTCGAACTCGGCAGGACTGCCACTGATCTTGCTGGAGAAACCGAATGCGAGCCGCGGACCGCTCGACGATCGCCAGATCGCCATTCCCTGAGGTTCGCGGCCGGGCAGAGAGGCTCCCGCCGTCGTCGCGAATTTCTCCTCGTACGAACCCCCGCTCTTGTTCATGTCGAGGCGGACGAGATACGAATCCGGGTCGGGGTCCGCGTCCGAGGGCGGAGCACCGTAGGAAAGGTAGGCGTACTGGCCGTACGAGGTGATGCCCTGAAAGGCTGCGGAGTCGGCGATACCGAGTTGGGTGTTGGTGGGCAGTGCGCGTTTGGCGAGAATGGGGGTGTCGTCGCTGATGCCGGAACTGAGGACGGCGGCGAGGTCGAAGAGCGCGATGCGCCACGGACTCGTGGTACCCATGTACCGGAGCAGCAGCCGGTTCGTGTAGGGATCGATCGCCGGCCTCGGGCAGTCCACGAAGTCGGAGATTCCGATCGAGAATTCCCGCAGGTATTGCCCTGGGTGATCGAAGTAGTCGAGGTCGCCGCCGTCGCTGTATTTGAAGCGGGCGATCCTGTGGCTGTTCGGGTCCGAACCGTCGGCGTTCGGGCTCTCCCAGTCGCCTGCGAGCCACACGTACGGAGATCCGTACTCGTCCGGCTCGATGCCCATCGACGAACCGTGGTCGAATTTGTGGATCGCCATGGCTCCCAGAACATTGCCCGACAGGTCTGTTCTGGTCATCCAGAGGTCGCCGTTCGTGCTCCCGACCTTGGTCTGCACGAAGTAGATGTGCCCGTAGACGTGGTCGTAGGCGAAGGACTGCATTGCCCAGTAGGGCTGGTGAAGTGTTTTCCGCCAGACGGGGTTGTCGCCGTCCCCGCCGAATACGAAGTGCTGTGACGTGGGGACGACGGCGTTCGCCGTTTCGGCCGAGAACAGGGAAAGGCCGCCGCTCGCAGCGACGGCCGCCATTCCTGTACCGGCTCTGAGGAGTGTGCGACGACTTATGGCATATTCTCCGCCGCTTTGAGTTGTTTTGCTCAAGTGCGTCACCTATCGGTTGCTCGGTGGATTTGATTGATCGCGATCAACCTAACAACCGGACCACGCGCGGAATAGTTCCATTTCGGTGACGTGCCAAAAGACTCGGTCAGGGCGTGCCCACCGCACGCTTCTGCCACGACTGCTGGAACGCGAAGCGGGCTGCCTCCACCTCGTGGCGCTGGTCGGCGTGCAGCACCCCGAGCGCGTACGCGGTCGCCGGGGCGATGCGCGGGGTCCGGGCCGCCGAAGCCGCCGCCGCGGCGGCCTCCGAGGCGTCCCGGTGCAGATTGAGGGCCTGGCCGGCCGTCAGCAGACGTACGTCCAGGGGCGGGTCGTCCCCGTGCAGGACCTCGCCGGCGTAGCGGTGCAGGCGCAGCAGCAGGCGGACCTGGTGCCAGGGGCCGTCCTGGGGGTGCGGGGCCGGGTCGGGGGAGAGGCCGTGGATGAGGGCCTCCGCGTTGTACGGGTGCCCGGCGGTGACCAGGGGCAGCGCGGTGACCGCGTCGTTCAGGCGCTCCCCGGCGGCGGCGGCCAGCGGGCGCAGGTCTGCGCTGGCGGCGGCCGGGGTGAGGGGGACCTCGCTGGCCAGTACGGCGACCCTGTCGGCGACCGCGTGGAAGCGGGAGGAGCCGAGGGCCTGCAGGGCGGTGGAGTGGGCCCGGGTCCGGGCCAGGGTGAGCTGGCGCTCCAGCAGGGCGCCCGCCTTGGCCGCGCCCACGGTGAGGTTGCCGCGCTCGGCGGTGGCGGTGGACGGTGCGGCAGGTCCGGTGCCCCGGCCGCTCGCGGGGGCCGGGACGCCCCGGCCCGCGCCGGTGACCCGGCCGCCCACGGCCGAGGCCGCCGACTGCGCGGGCAGCGCGGCCGAGCCCGAGAGCCGGTGCAGGGCGAGCAGCAGCCGCTCCAGCCGGGCCGCGCACGCGTGCTCCAGCGCCAACGTGCCCGACAGCCACGCCAGTTCGGGGCGCATCGCCTCGGACCAGTCGGCGTCGAGCAGCGGCCGGAAGGTGTGCAGGCTGCCGCTGATCCGGCGGGCCGAGTGGCGCAGGGCGCGCGCCGCGTCGACGGACTCCTCCGTGCCGTTCTGGCCGCCGCCGGTCTCCCGGTGCAGTCGCAGTGCCCGGAGGAACTCCGTGGCCTGGCCGCGCAGGTAGCCCGCGAGGGCGTCACCTGTCACGGCCCTGGCCGTGGGATCCGTCGGGTCAAGGTGTTGCTGTGCCACGCCGGCGCCTCCGGGCGTCTATGAGCATCTCCTGGACGTTGCGCAGGGGTTGGCCTTCCGCGTCGGTCGCGTGCCGGGTCCACTCGCCGTCCGGGCCCAGGTGCCAGGAGGAGGTCGTGTCCGACATGCCGGTCTCCAGGAGCCGGCTGATCGTGGCGCGGTGGGCCGGGTCGGTGACCCTGACCAGGGCCTCGATCCGTCGGTCGAGGTTGCGGTGCATCATGTCGGCGCTGCCGATCCACACCTCGGGCTCGCCTCCGTTGCCGAAGCCGAAGACGCGGGAGTGTTCGAGGAAGCGGCCGAGGATGGACCGTACGCGGATGTTCTCGGACAGGCCGGGGACGCCGGGCCGCACCGCGCAGATGCCGCGCACCCATACGTCGACCGGGACGCCCGCCTGGGACGCGCGGTAGAGCGAGTCGATGATCGCCTCGTCCACCATCGAGTTGACCTTGATGCGGATGAACGCGGGGCGTCCGGCACGGTGGTGCTGGACCTCCTTGTTGATCCGGGCGATCAGGCCGTCGCGCAGGGACTTGGGGGCGACCAGCAGGCGGCGGTAGGTCTCGCGGCGCGAGTATCCGGACAGCCGGTTGAAGAGGTCCGAGAGGTCGGCGCCGACCTGGGGGTCCGCGGTCAGCAGGCCGAGGTCCTCGTAGAGGCGGGCCGTCTTCGGGTGGTAGTTGCCGGTGCCGACATGGCTGTAGCGGCGGAGCAGGTCGCCTTCCTGGCGGACGACGAGCGACAGCTTGCAGTGGGTCTTGAGTCCGACCAGGCCGTAGACGACATGGCAGCCCGCCTCCTCCAGCTTGCGCGCCCACTTGATGTTGGCGTGCTCGTCGAAGCGGGCCTTGATCTCGACCAGGACGAGGACCTGCTTGCCGGCCTCGGCGGCCTCTATGAGCGCGTCCACGATCGGGGAGTCGCCCGAGGTGCGGTACAGGGTCTGCTTGATGGCGAGGACGTCGTCGTCGCCTGCCGCCTGCTCCAGGAAGCGCTGCACGGAGGTGGAGAAGGAGTCGTACGGGTGGTGCAGCAGCACGTCCCGGTTGCGCAGGGCGGCGAAGATGTCGGGCGCGGACGCGGATTCGACCTCGGCGAGGTCGCGGTGGGTGCCCGCGATGAACTTGGGGTACTTCAGCTCGGGCCGGTCGAGCGAGCCGATGCGGAACAGGCCGGTGAGGTCCAGCGGTCCCGGCAGCGGGTACACCTCGGCCTCGCTGATCTTCAGCTCGCGCACCAGCAGGTCGAGCACCTCGCGGTCGATGGACTCCTCGACCTCCAGGCGCACCGGCGGCCCGAAGCGGCGCCGCATGAGCTCCTTCTCCAGGGCCTGGAGCAGGTTCTCGGCGTCGTCCTCCTCGACTTCGAGGTCCTCGTTGCGGGTCAGCCGGAACGCGTGGTGCTCCAGGATCTCCATGCCCGGGAAGAGTTCCTCCAGGTGGGCGGCGATCACGTCCTCCAGCGGGACGTACCGGCCCGGCGAGGACTCCAGGAAGCGGGAGAGCAGCGGCGGCACCTTGACGCGCGCGAAGTGGCGGTGGCCGGTGACGGGGTTGCGTACGACGACCGCGAGGTTCAGCGAGAGGCCCGAGATGTACGGGAAGGGGTGCGCGGGGTCGACGGCCAGCGGGGTCAGCACGGGGAAGATCTGGTGCCGGAACAGGGTGAAGAGGCGCGCCTGTTCCTTCTCGGTCAGCTCGTTCCAGCGGACCAGGTGGATGCCCTCCTCCGCGAGCGCGGGGGCGACGTCCTCGTGGTAGCAGGCGGCGTGCCGGGCCATCAGCTCGCGCGAGCGGGCCCAGATCATCTCCAGCACCTCGCGCGGCTGCAGGCCGGACGCGGAGCGGGTGGCGACACCGGTGGCGATACGGCGCTTCAGGCCGGCCACCCGGACCATGAAGAACTCGTCCAGGTTGCTGGCGAAGATCGCGAGGAAGTTCGCCCGCTCCAGAAGAGGGGTGTTCGGGTCCTCGGCGAGCTCCAGGACTCTCTCGTTGAACGCGAGCCAGCTCCGCTCCCGGTCCAGGAAGCGGCCCTGCGGGAGCTGGGGCCCGTCGTACGGCGACTCCTCGTACTCGTCGAGGTCGGCGTCGATGTCGGGTTCCAGATCGGAGACCGCCGCCGACACGGTGTGCGGGCGGTGCGCGGCTATGGAGCCCACGGAGGGCTGCGCGTGCTGGACCTGTGCCTGGGCGTTGGGCTGGCTGCTCATGTGCCCATTGTTCCGCGCCACCAGCGATACGGGCGCGTCGGACAGCGCCGGAAGGAGCGGGAGGACGGCCCCGTTGCTCCCGTTCACCCCGGGAGGTGGCGAAGGCTCTGGCACGACGGGCTTCATTCGCCGAGCGTCGCAAGCCCGTCTGAACCAATGGTTACGGCGACATGGCGTGCGGGATATCGGGGGGCGGCTCCCGGACGTCTACGGCACGGAAACGAACGTAACGGATGCCTGGGAGCCACCGCGAGGCGGGACCCGGTCAGGAGGTGCGGCGGCGCAGCAGGGTGAAGGCGGCGGTGGTGGCCAGCGCGGCGACGGCGAGGATCAGGGCGGTTTCGGTCAGCTGGAGCGGCCAGAACTGGGAGGAGGGGTGGTAGTCCCGGTAGTAACCGACGAGGTCGTGGGCGGCCGGACATGTCTTCGCGGCTCCGGCGCACGGGTCGGGGATGTGGGCGCCGGTGGAGGTGACGGCGCCCTTGCCGCCGTAGATGGCGGCCTTCTTCGTGGGGTAGCCGTGGAGCAGGGAGCTGGTGTCGGACTTCCACGGCCAGAGGTGGGGGCTCGTCCGGAGGACGAGGCTCCTCGTGATCACGGTCGCCACGGCGGCGACGGCGAGGCCGGCCACGGCACGGTGTACGACGAGACCCGCGAGGGCGCCGAGGGCGAGGCCGAGCAGCGGGAACGCGACGGCGATCGGCCCGTTGTTCTCGAAGGTGCCGTTGTCGGACCAGTTCCAGCCCTTCGGTACCTGGTGCGCGTCGAAGAGCAGGCGGTGCAGCAGGACGAGCAGGGTGGTGCCCGCGGTGAGCAGTGCGGCCGGGACGGCGAGCTTGGCCGCCAGCCAGCGGGCCGGTCCGACCGACTGGGTCCAGGCGAGCTCCGCGGTGCCGTTCTCCAGTTCGCGGCCGATCAGCAGGCCGCCCGCCCAGAGGGCGGCGAGGACCGGCAGGAAGCCGATCGCGGCCTCGCTGAACCGGTAGGCGAGGTGGTACGTGTCGACCGCGTAGCCCACGTCACAGAGGTCGACGGAGCACTTCCGCTGCCACGCGGCACTGGCCGCGCTCCCTCCCGGGCCGTACGCCCACAGGAGCACCGCCGAGATGACGGCGACGAAGACTCCCCAGGCGATCAGTGCGGGGCGGTGCAGACGTAGGACGGCACGGCCCGCCCGGGCCGGTCGTGGCCGGGCGGTGGGGGCGACGGCCCGGGTGGTCATACGGCGGTCCCCTTGATGTTCGTACGGCGGCCGTGCAGCGCGAACGCGGCCACGAGGGCGAGGGCGGCTCCGGCGAGGGTGCCGGCGGCCAGGGCGAGGAGGACGAGGGCTACGGAGAGCGGGCCGGACGGGACGAGGACGCGGTCGTAGGACCAGTTGGTGACCAGGACGTCCTGGTCACCGGTCCGGACCCAGGCGTAGACCAGGCCCAGCAGGGTGGTTCCTGCGGTCAACGGCACGGCCGCGCCCGCCCAGGCGGCAACGGCCACGGAGGTGTAACTGAGCGTCTCGCCAAGGAAGTTCATGACGTTGTTGACGTCGGTCATGACGAAGTACGGGTCGACGGAGTGCCGTAGGGAGGGTGCCCGGAACAGATGCACCCACAGCAGCGCGCCCACGGCGAGCAGCACGTACGCGCCCCAGACGATCAGCGCCGGCCGGTGCAGCCGCAGTACGGCGCGCCGTGGTCGGGCGGTGGTGGGGCTCATGGCCAGGGCGGTCATACGGCGGCGGCCTTGCGTGCGGGCGCCGAACCGGTGCGGCGCTTGAGGAGGTGGAAGGCGGCGACGGTGAGGGCGGCGGTGACGGCGAGGATGATCGCGGTCGCGGTCAACTGGAGTGGCCAGTAGTGGGATTGGGGGTGGTAGTCGTTGTAGTAGCTGACCGCGTCGAGCTTGGCGTAGGCGGTCCGGCAGGGCTGGTAGGTGGTGCTGCCGCACAGGTGGCCGGAGAGGTGCTTGCCGGTGGAGGTGACCAGGCCCTGGTCGACGACGATGCCGGAGCCGGCCGGGACGCTGTCCTTGAGGCTGCTGACCGTGGTGACGGTGGGCCAGAGGTGGGGTGTCGCGATGGCGACGACGCTCCACAGGAAGCCGGTGCTCGCCAGTGAACCGACCAGCGCGCCAAGGGAGTTGCGCTTGTACAGCCCCCAGAAGACGCCGCTCGCCAGGCCCGCCAGGGCCATCGCGGCGGTGGCCGTGCCGTTGGCGGCGTAGGTGCCGAGGTCGTGCCAGCCCTTGACGGTGTCGATCCGGCCCTGCCCGGTCGACCAGGCCCAGTGGTGCAGTCCCGCGAGGAGGCCGGATCCTACGGCGATCAGCACCGCCGGGACGGCGAGCTTGGCGGCCAGCCAGCGGGCCGGGGAGACCGCCTGGGTCCAGGCCAACTGCGCGGTGCCGCTTTCCAGTTCGCGGCTGACCAGCGCGGCACCGGACCAGGCGGTGACCAGGAACGGGGCGGCGACGACGGCGATGGTCGTGTAGTTGTACCAGTCCTTGTATCGGCCGATCGCGCCCGCGTCGTACGCGCAGCTGTCCGTCCGGCAGGCGCGGTACTGCTTCCAGGCCTCGGCCGACGCGTCGGTCAGCGGGCCGCCCACCCACAGCAGGAGCGCGCCGACGACGAGCACGAAGGCGGCCCAGGAGAGCAGGGCCGGCCGGTGCAGCCGGATCAGCCAGCGCAGCAGATGCGGTGACCCGGCCGGGCGCGAGGTGAGCGCCGACGGTGTGGCGAGGGCGGTCATACGGCGGTCTCCGGGGTCTTGGTGGTGGGGGCCTGAGGGTTGCGGAGGTAGGAGAGGACCAGCTCCTCCAGGGTGGGTGTGCCGGTCTGCCAGTCGGCGGCGAGCGGGGCCAAGGGGCGGATCAGGGCGGTGAGTTGGCGGCCGGTGGTGCGGGACTCGACGACCGTGTGCGCGTCGAGGACGGTGTCGGCGGGAGCGGACACGCGCCGGTGCGCGGCCAGCAGCTCGTCGATCTCACCGGCGATCCGGACCTGGCCGCCGTCGATCAGCAGCAGGTGGTCGCAGGAGCCCTCCAGCTCGGCCAGCACGTGCGAGGACATCACGATCGTGGTGCCGGACTCGGCGGCCTGCGCCATGAGGAGGCCCATCATCTGGTGCCGGGCCAGCGGGTCCAGGTCGGCCATCGGCTCGTCCAGGAGCAGCAGTTCGGGCCGCTTGGCCAGCGCGAGGGCGAGCGCGACCCGGGTGCGCTGGCCGCCGGAGAGGTCCCGGATGCCCGACTTCGGGTTGAGGTCGCCGTCCGTGACGACCCGCTCGGCGACGGAGGTGTCCCAGCGGTCGGTGTTGAGGTCGGCGCCCATGCGCAGCGTCTCGGCGACCGTGAGCTGCGGGTAGAGGGGCTTGTCCTGGGCGACGTAGGAGACCCGCTCGCGGGCGGCGCCCGGACGTCCGCCGAGGACGGTGATCTCGCCCTCGCTGGGGGCCAGCAGTCCGGCGGCCAGGGCGAGGAGCGTGGACTTGCCCGCGCCGTTGGGGCCGACGACCGCGCAGACGCGCCCGGCGGGCAGCCGGAACGAGCAGTCCCGCAACGCCCAGCCTCCCCGCCGGCCGAACCGCTTGCCGAGCGCGGCGGCCTCTATCGCGGCGGTGCCTGTCATGAAGGTTCTCCTTGGAAGTGCTTTTCGAGTACGGCGGTGAAGAGCGCGGCGATGTCGTCGCGGTCCAGGCCGGCGGCCCGGGCCCGCTCGGCCCAGTCGTCGAGTTCTGAACGGAGCGGCGAGTCGGCGGGCGTGGTGCTCAGCCCCTTGCGGACGAAGGTGCCGAGACCGCGGCGGGCCTCGACCAGTCCCTCGCGCTCCAGCTCGCGGTAGGCCTTGAGGACGGTGTTCGGGTTGATGGCGGTGGCCTCGACGACCTCGCGGGCCGTGGGCAGCTTGTCGCCGGGCTCCAGCATGCCCAGGCGCAGCGCCTGCTTGGTCTGCTGGACGATCTGGACATAGGTGGCCACGCCGCTGTGCCGGTCGATGCGGTACTCGACCACTGGGGTTCCACCACCCTTTCACTAATTGAGTAGTGAAAGGGTGGTGCAGGAGGG
The DNA here is from genome assembly GCF_045209635.1 of Streptomyces sp. NBC_01622. NCBI lineage: Bacteria > Bacillati > Actinomycetota > Actinomycetes > Kitasatosporales > Streptomycetaceae > Streptomyces > Streptomyces sp. NBC_01622. The sequence continues at coordinate 5,343,194 of NZ_CP109293.1, read as the reverse complement.
CTGAGAAAGTCAAGAGAGATCTGTGCGCCGATCCGTGAACCGGTCGGCGGGGCTCGTGCGATGAGGAGATGTGAGCGATACGGGAAGCGACGGGGAGCTGCTGCGGGCCATCGCGGCGGACGGCGACCGGCGCGCGTTCGAGGAGCTGTACCGGCGGTACGCGCCGTGGCTGACCGCGCGGCTGCGCGGCCGGTGCGCCGACGCCGGGATGGTCGACGACGTCGTACAGGAGACGTTTCTCGCGGTGTGGCGGGGCAGTGCCCGCTACCGGGAGGACGGCGATGTGGCCGGGTGGCTGTGGCGGATCGGGTCGCGGCGGCTGATCGACGTGCTGCGCAGCGACGGCGCGCGCGGCCGGATGCGGCAGGCGCTGGCGCGGCTGCGGCACCGGGACGAGGCGTCGGCGGAGGAGCGCGTGCTCGCGGGGGTGGAACACGGGGACCTCGCAGGTGCCCTGGTCCGGCTCTCGCCCGAGCTGCGGGCGGTCCTCCAGGCCACCGTGATCGACGGGCTGACCACCCGGGAGGCGGCCGTCCTGCTGGGCATCCCGGCCGGCACGGTCAAGACACGGGCCATGCGGGCCCGTAAGCAACTGCGGGAGGAGCTGGCATGACCTGGCATGTGGCCGAAGACGACGTACGCGCCTATGCGCGGGGCGAGTTGGCACCGCCCATGCTCTGGTCCGCCGACACCCATATCGCCAACTGCGCGGACTGCCGGGCCCTGTTGGCGTCCGTCACCGACCCCGTCGCGCTCGACGCGGGCTGGGAGCGCCTCGACGCCGAACTCGACGCCCCCAAAAGGGGGTTGGTGGAGTCGCTGCTCGTGCGGATCGGTGTCGCCGACCACACGGCAAGGCTGCTGGCGGCGACGCCGGTGCTGCGCCGCTCGTGGCTCGGCGCGGTGGTCGCGCTGCTCGTGATGACCGTCCTGGTCACCAACGCGCTGAAGACCGCCCAGTCCCCGACCCTCTTCCTCGGTCTCGCCCCGCTGCTGCCGCTCGCGGGCGTCGCGCTGTCGTTCGGGCCGAAGTTCGACCCGACGTACGAGATGACCGTCGTCGCCCCGATGCACGGCTTCCGCCTCCTGATGATCCGCACGGTCGCCGTCCTGGCCGCCGGCCTCGGCCTCAACGGCCTCGCCTCCCTGGCCCTGCCCGGATACGGCCTGGCCGCGCTCGGCTGGCTGCTGCCCGCCCTCGCCCTGACGACGACCGGTCTGGCCCTGACCCCCCGCCTCGGCCCGGTCCTCGCGCCGTCCCTGGTCGGCGGCGGCTGGGTGCTGTTCCTGCTGGCCGCCCACGAGCGGCACTCCGGAACGCTCGCCCCCTTCACCCCGGCCGGACAGGGGGTGGCCGCGGCGGTGGCCGCCTTGGCGGCCGGGCTCCTGTACCTGCTGCGGGACCGCTTCGACGCGCGCCCGGCCGGCCCGTGGGGGGCGGCGTGACGCCCGCGCCGCCCGGCTCGTCTGTCCGGCGGCGGTGGCCGGTCGCCGTGACCCGCCCGTGTGGGGTGCGGTGCGCGGTACGGCCGGCTTCGAGGCCTCGCGTGCTGCGCGAATCGCTCAACCGGCCTTCCTGGACCGCCGGGTAACTGTCCACGGCCGCCGGGCTCTCGGCTCGCTCGCGCCGGTTCCGCCGCGCGACCCGGTCGGCCTCCCGGGGCCTCGTCCGACGCCCCGTTCCCCCAACTCTCCTTCGCCACCGGCGCCTTCGGGCCCGCCGCGTGAACCTCCCACCTCTGACTGGAGTTCCGTACATGACCACCACCGTCTCCGCGGCCGGGCTCAGCCTGCGCTACGGCTCGACGCACGCCCTCGACGACGTGTCGCTACGGCTCGGCGAGGGCGTCACCGGGCTGCTCGGCCCCAACGGGGCTGGAAAGACCACCCTGTTGAGGGTGCTCGCCACCGCGCTGCCCGCCGACTCGGGCACGTTCACCGTGCTCGGCCACGACCCGAGCACCACCGGCGGACGCCAGGAGGTGCGGCGCGTCCTCGGCTATCTGCCGCAGACGCCGGGCTTCCACCCGGACTTCACCGCCTTCGAGTTCGTCGACTACGTCGCGATCCTCAAGGAACTCACCGACCGCGAGGGACGCCACCGCGAGGTGCGGCGGGTGCTGGCCGAGGTCGACCTCTCCGACGTGCGCGGCAAGCGCATCAAGAAGCTGTCCGGCGGAATGCGGCAGCGCGTCGCGCTCGCGGCGGCCCTCGTCGGTGACCCCGGTTTCCTCGTCCTCGACGAGCCGACCGTCGGCCTCGACCCCGAACAGCGCATGCGCTTCCGGGAGTTGATCGCGAGGGCGGGTGAGGGCCGCACGGTCCTCCTCTCCACCCACCAGACCGAGGACGTCGCGATGCTCTGCAACCGGGTCGTCGTCATGGCCGGCGGCACCGTCCGCTTCGAGGGCACCCCGGCCGAACTCACCGCACGGGCCGCCGGCCGGGTGTGGAGCGGCACGGAACGCGACCCGGCCGCGATGGCCGGCTGGCGCACCGGCCTCGGCGCCTTCCGCAACGTCGGCGACCCGCCCCCCGGCGCGGAACTCGTCGAACCCACCCTGGAGGACGGCTACTTGATCACCCTCGACGGCATCGCCGCGGAGGTGGCGGCATGAGCGCCGTACTGGAGAAGGCACCCCCGGCCGAACGCGCCGACGAGCGACGCCGTTCCTGGGCAGCGGTGTTGGCGCTGGCCCTCTTCGAGGCCCGCAAACTCCTCCTCCGCCTCCCCGTGTTGCTCATGTTCGTCCTCTACGCCGCCTGGATCGGCTGGACCATGCGCGACGCGTGGACCGGCTACCCGGCCCTCCAGGACGTCGACCGCGCCACCCAGACCGGCCCGCTGCTGCCCGCCCTGGCCGTCCTGCTCTGCGCCAACCAGGCCGTGCTGCGCTCCCGACGCCAGGACACCGACCGGCACTTCGACGTGCTGGTCCTCGAACCCTGGCGCCGTACGGTCGCGTTCGCCCTGTCCGTCGTACCGGCCGCCGCGCTCACCGCGCTGCTGGTGGCCGCGCAGTTCACCTGGGGCGTGCTCGCGCCCGGCTCGGTCGGCCACGGCTCGGTGGGCGAACTGCTCGTCGGACCGCTCACGGTGCTGCTCGCCGGAACGGCCGGAGTACTGCTGGCCCGGGTGGTGCGGTCGCCGTTCGCGGCACCGATGCTCCTGGTGCTGGCGTTCTTCTCGACCCTCTTCCTGGGGGCGGTCCCGGGCGACTCCAACGGCAGCGCGACGAGGTGGCTGGTACCGGTCATCGGCGACGCGAGCAGCAAGACCCTCCCCTCCGACCTGCTGGGCCGCCCGGCCGTCTGGCACGCCCTCTACCTGTTCGGACTCGCGCTGACCCTGGCGCTGGCGGCAGTACTGGTCAACGGCGGCCGTACGAAGACCGTCGCCGCCGCGCTGGTCGTGGCGGTCGGCCTGGGCACATGGGGCGCGGTGGGCCAGGCGGCCAAGGTGTCCAAGGCGACGACCGACGCCCGCGTGCTGGCCACCCTCAACCCGGCGAAGGTCCAGTCCTGCGCCCGGCACGGCAACTCCACGTACTGCGCGTTCCCCGAATGGATGCCCCGCACCGGCACCTGGGCGAAGGTCGCCGACCACGTCCAGTCCCTGACGGGCGGCACCGCCGCCCAGGAGAAGCTCCTCGTACGGCAGCGCGTCGAGGCCCGCTACGGCATGGACGGCGACGGCGCGATCGAACCGTCCACCGTGCCCTACCAGGTGACCGTCGGCACGCGCTGGGGCGGCCCCCGCGTACCGGAGTTCGCCGCGGCGGTCTCCTCCGTGCTGGTCATGGGCAGCGAGAAGGCGACCGGCTCGCTCTGCGACGGCCGCATGGTCACCATCATGTGGCTGGCACTCGGCTGGCAGTCCGACCCGCTGACCCAGCTGCGCGCGGTCCGGCTCGACGACAGCGTGAGCGGCTCCGCGATCGTGCTCTCGCCGACCAACCCCATGTCGATGACGGCCGAACAGACCACGGTCGTAAGGGAGTTGCTCACGGCCGGCAAGACCACGGTCGCCCCCAAGGTGAAGGCGCACTGGGCGGAGCTGACGGCACCCAAGGTGACCACGGCGAAGGTGGCCGAGCTGCTCGGCGTCAAGGCACCGGCGGGAGCGGACAAGTGCGAGTAACCACACGGGTGTTGGGGCAGTTGGCGCGCCCGGTGCTGCGCGCCCTGCCCTGGCGGGCCCTCGGCGCGGGCGCCGCTGCGGGGCTGCTGCTGGCCGCGCTGCCGAGACTGCTCTCCGACGACCCCGACCCCTGGACGGCCCTGCTCCTGCTGCGCGGCGCGGCGCTCGCCTTCGCCCTGGGCCTGACGTTCCTCCTGGACGATCCGGCCCGCCAGGTGACGGTGGCGGTCCCGACCCGCCGCATGCTCCGCGCCGCACTGCGCACCGCGCTGGTCGCCCCCCTGGCCGCCCTGTGGTGGACGGCGGTCGTCCTGCTGATCCCGGCGCAGATACGCCCTCCGGTCGGCGCCCTCACCCTGGAGGCGGCCGCGGCGGCGGTCGTCGCCCTGGCCGCGTCGGCCACGGCGGTCCGCCTCACCGACGAGTCCGAACCGGGCCAGCGCGTGGCCATCGCCCTCCTCGCCACCGCCATGGCGGCGGCCCTCCTGTTCCCGGAGCACTGGGGCCTGTTCGCCGCCCCGAAGGAGAAGTGGTGGACGGTGGGTCACGACCACTGGGCGTTCGTCCTGGCGGGGGCGGCACTCGTGTGGACGGCATGCGGGCCGGAGCCGGTGCGGCGCAGGCGCCTGAGGCTCACCCCTTCCTGACCGGGCCCCTCATGACTCGGCCGTTCACGACTCCGAGCGGTACATCAAGTCCGTCTCGTACGTCGTGAACCCAAGCCGCTCGTACACCGACACCGCCGCCTTGTTGTCCGCGTCGACGTACAGCATCGCCGTCGGCAGCCCCTGCCGCGCCAGGTGCCGCAGGCCGATCGTCGTCAGGGCCTTGCCCAGCCCGCCGCCCTGCGCGCCGGGCAGGACCCCGACGACGTAGACCTCGCCCCGCTGTTCCTCCGCGTGGACCTTCGTCCAGTGGAAGCCGATCAGTTCGCCGTCGCGTTCGGCGAGGAAGAATCCCTCGGGGTCGAACCATGCCTCGGCCTTGCGGTCGTCCAGGTCCCGCTGGGTGAGGGAGCCCTGCTCGGGGTGGTGGGCGAAGGCGGCGGCGTTGACGGCGAGCCAGGCCGCGTCGTCGGCGCCGGGCACGAAGGTCCGTACGGTCACGCCCTGCGGAAGGACCGGCTCGGGCAGCTCCAGATCCGCCAACGACCGCCGCAGCTGGCGCAGTTCGCGGAACAGGGCGAGCCCAAGGACCTGCGCGAGATGGCGCGCGGCGGGATGCCCGCCGTGCGCCCACACCCGCAGCCGCTTCCCGGACGCGGCCAGCAGCGCAGCGCCGAGCGCCCGCCCGTGCCCGTGCCCCCGGTGCGAGGGGTGGACGAGGAGTTCGGCGGCCGGTGCCTCCACCGGGTCGGTGTCCTCCAACTGCCCGTAGCCGACGAGCTCTTCGCCCAGCGTCAGCAGCAGATGCGAGACCCCGGGCCGCGCCCCGCCGCGCAGCTGCAGCCGCCCCTGCTCGGACACCGCGGGCTGCCCGTCGGTCCTGGCGGCCTCGGCGATCAGCGCGAGGACGGCCCCGGCCTGGTCCGGAGGGAGCTCGGAATAGGTCTCGATGGAGCGGGAGATGGGCGCGGGCCGTGCGGTGTCGTCGCTGGTCATGGCCTCAGGGTAAGCGGACGTACCGGCAAAGTGGCGGCAAAGAAGAAACCAGGATGTAACCAAGAACCCCCTGTCGCGCTACGCGCGTTGACCCTAGGCTGCGCCGGAACGTGGTGACTTCTCAGCCGACACACAGGGGGGCTCATGCCAGCCACTTCCCAGCCGTTCCGCCCGCGCAGACGCCGTGTCGCAGGCCTGCTCGCCGCCGCCGCGAGCCTGGCCACGGCCGGTGCGCTGGCCGCCGCGCTGCCCGCCGACGCGCACGGAATCCCGACCGGAGGCGGAAGCGGTCACGGGTACGGCCACGGGTCCACGCCCAGCCGCTACCAGGACGTACAGCTCCTGTCCTTCAACGACCTGCACGGCAACCTGGAGCCCCCGTCCGGTTCCTCCGGCCGGGTCACCGAGCTCCAGGCGGACGGCACGACGAAGACGATCGACGCGGGCGGTGTCGAGTACCTCGCGACGCATCTGCGCGAGGCCCGCGAGGGCAACCCGTACTCGATCACCGCGGCCGGCGGCGACATGGTCGGCGCCTCCCCGCTGATCTCGGGTCTGTTCCACGACGAGCCGACCATCGAGGCCCTCAACAAGCTCGACCTGGACGTCACTTCGGTCGGCAACCACGAGTTCGACGAGGGCGCCAGGGAGCTGGCCCGCCTGCAGAACGGCGGCTGCCACCCCACCGACGGCTGCTACACGGACAAGAAGTTCAAGGGTGCCGACTTCCCCTACCTCGCGGCCAACGTCCTCGACGAGAAGACGAAGAAGCCGATCCTCAAGCCGTACTGGGTGTGGAAGAAGAACGGCGTCAAGGTCGGCTTCATCGGCGTCACACTGGAGGGCACCCCGGGCATCGTCTCCGCGGACGGCGTCAAGGGCCTGCAGTTCAAGGACGAGGTAGAGACGATCAACAAGTACGCCAAGGAACTGCAGAAGCAGGGCGTCAAGTCGATCGTCGCGCTGATCCACGAGGGCGGCTTCCCTGCCTCCGCGTCCTACAACTACGACTGCGACGCGTCCGGCGGCGGCTCCGGCATCTCCGGCCCGATCGTCGACATCGCGAAGAACGTCACCCCGGCCGTCGACGCCCTCGTCACCGGCCACACCCACAACGCCTACGTCTGCACGATCGACGACCCAAGTGGCCGGCCCCGCATGGTCACTTCGGCTGCGTCCTTCGGCCGCCTGTACACGGACACCACGCTGACGTACGACCGCGTCACCGGCGACATCGCCCGTACGGCGGTCAAGTCCGCGAACCACGTGGTCACCCGGACCGTGCCCAAGGCCGCCGACCTGACCGCCCTGATCAGCAAGTGGAACACCCTCGCGGCCCCCATCGGCAAGCGCGCCATCGGCTACATCTCCGCCGACGTCAACAACACCGGCACCGAGTCCCCGATGGGCGACCTCATCGCCGACGCCCAGCTCGCCTACGGCAAGGAGCTGGACCCGGAGACCGACCTCGCGCTGATGAACCCGGGCGGGGTGCGCGCCGGGCTCACCTACGCGGCGAAGGGGAGTGAGGGCGACGGTGTGGTGACGTATGCCGAGGGCTTCACGGTGCAGCCGTTCGCGAACACCGTGAACCTCCAGGACTTCACGGGCGCGCAGCTGGTCCAGGTACTCAAGGAACAGGTGAGCGGCACGAACGCGGCGGCACCGAAGGTGCTCCAGCCCTCGTCCGGACTGACGTACACGCTGGACCTGACGAAGACCGGCGCGGACCGCGTGGTCACCGACTCCATCCGCCTCGACGGCGCCGCGATCGACCCGGCGGCCACCTACCGCGTCGCGACGAACAGCTTCCTCGCGGGCGGCGGTGACGGCTTCCCGACGCTGGGGCAGGGCACCGGTGACCTGGTCGGCACGGACGATCTGAGCGCGCTGGCGCAGTACCTGACGGCCCACTCGTCGGCGGCGAGCCCGCTCACGCCTCCGGCGGCGAACCGGATCACTGTCGTGCAGTAGCAGCCGACCCCCAGGGGGCCCGGTGCCGCAGGTCGGCGCCGGGCCCCTTCCGTTTTCCCGTTCTAAATTCTGTGTAAGGGCGGGTTCAGTTCCGCGAATTCCATAAGAATCATTCACAGCAATCGCTCAGGAAGGTCTAAGCGAAAATCGCTTTTCCTGCGTCGGAAGTCCAGTAGTGTTTTCCATGTCGAAAGCGAACGGCGCAAACGACAGAAGACGAAGGAGAGCACGATGAGCTTCCACAAGATCGCCCCGGTCAAGAAGCACCACAAGCCCGCCCCGGCGCCCAAGAAGGCCACGAAGAAGCCTGCTCCGGCCCCGAAGCGCCGCCCGGTCGGCCACAAGTAAACAGCCCATAAGAGTTCGTAACAGGGAGGGAATTAATCATGAGCTTCAACAAGATTCACCCCATCAAGCAGACCCGCAAGCCCGCCCCGGCCCCCAAGAAGCCGGCGCCGAAGAAGCCCGCCCCGAAGCGTCGCCCGATCGCACACAAGGGCTGACAAAGAATTTACAGGCGTAATTCAAAGGCAGTTGCAGCAGATCGGTAGAGGAACTGTTGCAGAACCGCAGCAGACACCGCGACAGCCGTACCAGAGAGGGAACCCGTCATGAGCTTCCACAAGATCGTCCCGGTCAAGAAGCACCGCAAGCCGGCCCCGGCCCCGAAGAAGCCCGCGCCGAAGAAGCCGGCGCCGAAGCGTCCGGTCGGACACAAGTAAGCAGTCCCGCGAGCCGCAGAAGAAGACCCGCACCACCCCCCACCCGGCCGCAGGGCCGAACCCCCGGAAAGGGAACCCGCCATGAGCTTCCACAAGATCGTCCCGGTCAAGAAGCACCGCAAGCCCGCCCCGGTCCCGAAGAAGCCCGCGCCCAAGAAGCCGGCGCCGAAGCGTCCCGTCGGGCACAAGGGCTGAGCCAGCGCCCAGTGAGGCGGGGCCGCCGGTTAGCGAGTTCGCTCGCTCCGGTGGCCCCGCCTCGGCCACGTCCAGGCCGCAATCCTCAGGGCCTGTCCGGCGGATCCTGTCGCAGACGCGGGGTCTGGCACGCCCTCCCCCACTGCCCTAAAGGCGTGGGGGGACCCCCAGCGGCGTTGTCGTCGGTTGCCGACGTCCCCCAGCCTTCGGCCGGGAGGTGCCCCCACCGCGTCGCCGCCCTCCTCCGCCTTGCAGTTGGACGCACCAGATCCCGCTCACCGGTGCCGATCAGGCGCCGTCGCTTTCCTGCGACCTGATCCGCCGGACAGGCCCTAGTCCGAAGGGAGTTGTTGACCATGAGGGAAGCCCGTGAGGCCTTCCGCCGTTTCTGGCCGCTGACCCGCGGTGACCGCAAGTGGCTCGCGGTGATCATCACGTGCGTCATCGTGTCGGCGCTCGCCGAGACCGCCGCGATCCTGCTCTTCGCGGAGCTCACCGACAACGCCCTCAAGGCCGGTTCGCTGTCCGCGTTCTGGGGCCCGGCCGCCGCCTGGCTCGGCGTCGCCGTACTCGGCGCGCTCGTCGGCTACTTCGGCAACTCCCTCGCCACCTGGACCGCCGAACGCTTCGTCCTGCGCCTGCGCGCGAACGTCTTCCGCCACGTCCAGGACCTCCCGCCCCACTTCTTCCAGAAGCACCGCCAGGGCGACCTGGTCGAACGCCTCACCGGAGACGTGGAGGCCATCGAGCAGATGGTCGTGTCCGGCGTGGTCGGCACCATCTCGGCAGCCTTCTCGGCGGTCTTCTACGCCTGCGCGGCCCTGTACCTCCGCTGGGACCTGGCCCTGGCCACGTTCGTCCTGGCCCCCCTCTTCCTCCTGGCCGCCCGCCGCTTCTCCGGCCGCATCAAGCAGGCCTCGCAGGACGAGCGGACCGCGGACGGCGCGATCACCTCGGTGGTGGAGGAGTCCCTCGGCAACGTCGTGCTGACCCAGGCGTACAACCGCCGCCGGGACGAGGAGAAGCGCCTCGACATCGAGGCCCGCGCGTGGATGAAGGCATCGGTACGAGGCGCCCGCCTCAGCGAGATGTACGAGCAGTTCGTGGAGGTGGTGGAAACCCTCTGCGTCCTCGCGGTCATCGGCCTCGGCGTCTGGGAAATCTCCGCCGACCGCATGACTCTGGGCGCACTCCTCGCCTTCGCCGCCTTCATCGGCTACCTCTACCCCCCGGTCCGCAACCTCGGCCAGCTCGGCCTCACCCTCACCGCGGCCACGGCCGGCGCCGCCCGCATCAACGAGATCCTGGACGCCACCCCGTCCGTCGGCGACCCCCGCGAACCCGTCCCCGCCTGGCCCGTCCACGGCTGGGTCAGCTTCCACGGCGTGACCTTCCGCTACCCCGGCGCGGCCCGCGACACGGTCGACAACGTCACGTTCAGGGCGGACCCCGGCGAGCTGGTGATCGTCACTGGCGAGAGCGGAGCAGGCAAGTCGACCCTGTCGAAGTTGCTCACTCGCTTCTACGATCCCTCCGAGGGCGTGATCTGCCTGGACGGCGTCCCCCTCCGTGACGTACCGCTCGAATTCCTGCGCGAGAACGTGGCGTTGCTGCCCCAGCAGACCCTGATCCTCAACGGCACGATCCGCGAGAACATCGAGTGCGGCCGCCCCGGCGCGACGGACGAGGAGATCGAGCGGGCGGCACGCGCGGCGGCGGCCCACGACTTCATCACGGCCCTGCCCCAGGCCTACGACACCGAGATCGCCCCCGGCACGGCGGCACTCTCCGGCGGCCAGCTGCAACGGATCGCGATCGCGAGGGCGATGCTGCGCCAGGCCCCGGTCCTGGTCCTGGACGAACCGACGGCCGGCCTCGACTCGGTGGCCGCCCGCCAGGTGATCCAGCCCCTCCGCCGCCTGATGTCCGGCCGTACGACCATCATGATCACCCACGACCTGAGCCTCGCCCCCGACGCCGACCGCATCCTGGTCGTGGAGGGCGGACGCCTGGTGGAGACGGGAACGCACGCGGAGCTGGTGGCAAGGGGCGGCGCGTACGCGCGACTTGCGGGTCCGCTCCCCGAAATGGCGATCACGGGAACGGGAACGGGACGGCACCGTGCGGACGACACGATGCTCCTGCGTCCGCTCCCGCCGCAGGCACCGGCGTCCGCTGACGAGACGATGATCCTGAGGCTGCCGCTCAAGTAGTCGTCAACCGGTGGGTGTTGCCCGGAGGGTGTACCCGAGCCCCCGTACGGTGTGGATGAGCCGCGGTTCGCCGCGGCTCTCCAGTTTCCGGCGCAGATACATGACGTAGACGTCGAGGGTGTTGGACGCGGGCTCGAAGTCGAAGCCCCAGACGTGCCGGTGGAGCCGGGACCGGGTGAGCACGGTCGCCGGATGCCTCAACAGGTACTCCAGCAACAGGAATTCGGTCCGCGTGAGTTCGAGCGGCCGGCCGCCGCGGGTGACGGTACGGGTGCGCGGGTCCATGACGAGATCATGAAAGACGAGCTGTTCGAGCTCGGCCGGGGGACTGCCGTAGACCTCCTCGCGGGTGCTGCGGCGCAACAACGCCCGTACCCGCGCGAGGAGTTCGTCCACCGCGAACGGTTTGCTGAGGTAGTCGTCGGCGCCGTTGTCGAGGGCGACGATACGGTCGCCGACGGCGGTCCGCCCGGTGAGCATCAGGATCGGCACGGTGGACCCGGAGGCGCGGATACGGCGGGTCGCGGCCAGCCCGTCCAACTCGGGCATGGTGACGTCCATCAGCACGAGGTCGGGCGCGGCGGCATCGTCCGGTACACCGAGGAGATCGATGGCGGTACGCCCGTCTCCCACGAGGACGGTCTCGTACCCCTCGAATCTGAGCACCCGGCCGAGCCCTTCGCGTACGTCCGCGTCGTCGTCGGCCAGCAGGATCTTCCGCGCCAGCGCCATTCGAACACGGTGTGACGGGCGGCTGTGCGGGAGCTGGCAGGGAGTTGGCAGCGGGTTATGCGTGGGCCGCCGGGGTGCGGGCGCGGAGCCAGTGGAACAGGGCCGCGAAGGGGACGAAGGCGGCGAAGAAGACGTACACCGTCCCGGACGCGGCGCGCAGGTTGGCCGGCGCCGCGTTGGGCCGACCCGGAGGGAGATGCCGCCCGGCCGCGCCAGCTGGAGGCGGGATTCTCCAGCAGGATCCCCATGAAGACCAACCGCTTCCGCGACTGCTTCCCCCACCCGCGGTACTCCCGCTCGATCCCACGCCCACCGCCGACGTCACCGCCGCCGCCCCCGCTCATCGACCCTCTCTGGAGCCTGGGTTGGGGCGATGGTAGTGGCGGGGGGCTGTGGGCGTCAGCGAACGCGTCCCGACTCAACCGGACGGCGTGATCGATGACCGTACGCCGAACCACTGCTCGGCGCCCCATTCCTCGAACCGCTGCACCTCGGTGAACCCCAGCGTTGTCGCGAGCCGCCGCGCACGCCTCGGCGGCGTATCCGTGTCCCCACGCCTCCGGCAGGAACAGATAGCCGAGTTCGGCCTCCCCGGCGTCCGGACGGACTTGACTCCGGCGCTCCGCGTCGCGCCGGTTCAGCTCGACGATGCCGATCATCGACCCGTCGATTTCGATCACGAAGAATCCGGCGCGCCGCCCGGGTACCTCAGGTGCCGTGCGTTCATGGTGGGCAACCTATCGCGGCGTGATCGGCGGATCCGGTTCCGGTCGGTGTGGCCGTGAACGGCCTTGTCGCCGGCCCCGTAGGGGTGGAGAGACCCCGGAGCGTGTGATTCCGTGCCGCCTCCCCCTGACCCCTCCCCCGAAAAAGTGTGTCACTTTCCGCAGAAGTGACACACTTTTTCAACTGGGCTACTGGGTGGCGGAGCCCTCCGGCGGTGGAGTCGGCGCCCCCGGCAGCCGTACGGTCGCCACCGTGCCGCCGCCCGTTGCGCGGGACAACGTCACCTCGCCGCCGGCCTGCTGGACCGTGCGGGCGACGATCGACAGGCCCAGGCCGGAACCGGGGAGGGCGCGGGCCGACGGGGAGCGCCAGAACCGGTCGAAGACGTGGGGGAGTTCATCGGCGGGAATGCCGGGGCCGTGGTCGCGGACCGTGAGGACGCCGCGCGTGAGCTGGACCTCGATCGTGCCGCCCTCGGGGCTGAACTTCACGGCGTTGTCGAGGATGTTGACCACGGCGCGTTCGAGCGCCGAGGGCTCCGACTGGACGTACCAGGGCTGTACGTCCGCCGTGATCGTCAACTCCGGGCCGCGCAGGCGGGCTCGGCGCAGGGCCGCTTCGACGGTGTCCTGGAGCGAGACGATCTGGACGCGTTCACCTCGCTGCCCCTCCGAACGGGACAGTTCCTGCAAGTCGCCGATCAGGGACGCCAGTTCGGTCATCTGCGCCTTCACCGAGGCGAGCAGTGCCTTGCGGTCCGCCGGGGGGATCGGGCGGCCGGTCTCCTCGCTGCGGGTGAGGAGTTCGACGTTGGTGCGGAGGGAGGTGAGGGGGGTGCGGAGCTCGTGACCTGCGTCTGCGATGAGTTGTTGTTGCAGCTCGCGGGAGTTGGCGAGGGACGTCGTCATCGAGTTGAAGGAGCGGGAGAGACGGGCGACCTCGTCGTCGCTGTCCTCGTCCACGGGGATGCGGATGGCCAGGTCCTCGGTGCGGGCCACGTGCTCGACTGCCTCGGTGAGCTTGTCGACGGGACGGAGACCGGCGCGGGCCACTGCCAGTCCGGCCGCACCGGCGCCGATCACTCCGATACCGGAGACGAGGAGGAGAACGAGGGCGAGTTCGTTCAGGGTGTTCTGGGTGCTCTTCAGAGGGACCGCGACGACGAGTGCGGTGTCGGGGTACAGCTGAGGGAGGGTCGGGCCCTGCCTGACGAGCAGAGGCGTGGTCAGCACGCGTACGGCGTTGCCCTTCGAGTCGACGCCATTGCGGGACACCCCCTTTAGGGTGGACGGAAGCGACGTGAGGTTACTCGCGTCCTTGATCACGTCCTTGTCGGCACCGGTGACCTTGACGACGCCCGCCGAACCGGAGGAAACACAGAACTTCCCGCTGGACTTGAGCAGTTGGAGATAAGTGGTCTGCGTCCGGATCCCGTCGAAGCCGCTGGGGTCGGTGGTGTCGCTCTGCGTGCTGTCGACGGTCTGCGGGCAGGTCTGGAGGAACTGCACAACATCACCGGTCCGCTGCGGCTGTGCCATCTGCCGTAGATCAGCGTCGACCTGCTCGTACAACTTCCCCTGCACGATGAACCAACAGGTGACCGAAACCGCCGCCACCCCGAACGCCACCGCCGCCGCGACCAGCATCGCCAGCCGGGACCGGATCGGCAGGGTCCGGAACCGGTGCAGGAAACGGTTGAGGACGTTCTTCACTCCGCTCCACCCTGTCGCAACACATAGCCCACGCCCCGAACCGTGTGCACGAGCCGCGGCTCGCCGCCCGCCTCGGTCTTGCGGCGCAGGTACATCACGTACACATCGAGAGAGTTGGAGGACGGCTCGAAGTCGAAGCCCCAGACCGCCTTCAGGATCTGCTCACGGGTGAGGACCTGGCGGGGGTGGGCGAGGAACATCTCCAGCAACGTGAACTCGGTGCGGGTCAGCTCGACCTGGCGCCCGTTCCGCGTCACCTCGCGCGTCGCGAGGTCCATGCGGAGGTCGGCGAAGGTCAGGGAGTCGTCCTCGGGGGCGGTACCGGCCGCCGCGGCCGCCGCGTACGAGCTGCGCCGCAGCAACGCCCGTACCCGCGCGAAGAGTTCGTCGAGTTCGAAGGGCTTGACGAGGTAGTCGTCGGCGCCCGCGTCCAGACCGGTCACCCGGTCGCCGACCGTGTCGCGGGCCGTGAGCATCAGGATCGGCGTCGTCGTGCCCGCCCCGCGCATACGGCGCGCGGCCGTGAGGCCGTCCATGCGCGGCATCTGGATGTCGAGGACGACCAGGTCGGGCTGGTAGGCGGTCGCCTTCTCCAGCGCGTCCGCGCCGTCGACGGCGACCTCGGTGTCGTACCCCTCGAAGGCCAGACTGCGCTGGAGTGCTTCACGCACCGCCGGCTCGTCGTCGACGATCAGGATGCGCTGGGTGTCACGGTCGCCTTCGGCGGGGCTCATGGGCTGGATTCCTCGGGTGCGGTGGGACGGGGAGACAACGATCGGCTGGTCGCAATCAGCCTCGCATGTTTCCCGGCTGGCGCGTAAAGAGGAGGGGAGGGGAGAAATGGGCTGAGATCAGGCTCGCATCGTGGCGAGCCGGTTCAGCGGCACCTTCCGGTGGTGCGGGTGGGCCGCGCTGGTGCGGAGCCCCATCAGCTCCGGGGCGGGCGCCAGTTCCGGTGCCCGTGCCGCCGGCGCGTGCAGTTCGTACGCCACCCCGAGGGCCAGGCCGAGACCGGCCGCTCCGGCGTCGGTCACCGTGTGCGAAACCTGCTTGATCATGACGTACTCCCTACTGGTTGCTGGAAGAGCCGTGCTCAGCTGTCGGAACCGCCCGCCCGCAGCGAAGCCAGGTCCGCCTTGACGGTGTCGATCGGGATGGCGAAGCCGATGCCGATGCTTCCGGCGTCGGACGACGAGGACGAGGACGAACTCGACGAGTACATCGCGGAGTTGATGCCGATGATGTCGCCGTTCGCGTCGATCAGGGCACCGCCGGAGTTGCCGGGGTTGAGGGACGCGTCGGTCTGGATGGCCTTGTACGTCGTGGTGGACGAACCGGTGTCGCCGTTGAACTGCTGGCCGCCGAACTGGAACGGCCACTGGCCGCTGCCGCCCGAACCCGAACCCTGGCTCTGGCTCTCGTCGGTCGAGACGGTCACGTCACGGTTCAGGGCGGAGACGATGCCGCTGGTGACCGTGCCGGTCAGCCCCTCGGGGGAGCCGATCGCGACGACCGTGTCGCCGATCTGGATGCCGGCGGAATTGCCGAGGGTGGCCGCCTTCAGTCCGGAGGCGTTCTCCAACTGGAGGAGTGCGAGGTCCTTCTTGCTGTCGGTGCCGACGACCTTCGCGGTGTACGACTTGCCGTTGCTCGTCTTGACCTTGACCGAGGTGGCGCCGGAGATCACGTGGTTGTTGGTGACGATCTGGCCGTCGGTGGTGATGATCACGCCCGCACCGGTGGAGGTGCCGTTGCTCAGGGTGGCCTCGACCTCGACCACGCTCGGGCTGACGGTCGCGGCGATGGTGGCGACGTCGCCCTTCTTGCTGGAGGGCACGACCGCTGTGGTGGTGCTGGTGGTGGCGACGGTGTCCTTGCCGGTCAGCTGCTGGAAGGCGTACGCGGTACCGCCGCCGACGGCCGCGGCGACGATCGCCACGGCCGCGAGCAGCGCGATCGGACCGCGGGTCCGCTTCTTGGGCTTGGGTGCTTCCGCCTGGACGGGAGTGAGGAGAGCCGTGTCGCCACCGCCGCCACCACCGGAACCGCCGTAACCGTCCGCGCCGAACGCGGCCTGCGGGGCGGGCGAGGGAGCGGGCGTCTGGCCGCCCGGCCACACCGTCGTACCCGGCTCTACGGTGACCGGCTGCTGGGCCGGGTCGAAGGGCTGCGCCTGCTGGGCCGGCTGCGGCTGGTGGGCCGGCGGGGGCGGCCACTCCGGGTTCACGGGGGAAGAGGCGTGCTGCTGCTGGGGGTACGCCTGCGGCTGGTCGCCCTGGGGGGTCTCGTACTCGCCGCTGCGGCGGAAGCTCTCGGTCATGGAAAAGAGACTGTCGCGCGATCATGAGAGGTACCTGAGTCCCCGCTGAGAAGCCCGACAGAACCTCGTATGCCCGATATAAAGACGCCCGAGGCCCGGAAACTCGGGGAAACGGGAGGTCGCGGGGGAGTTGGGGCACGGCACGGGCCGGACGAACACTTGCGTGACCCCTGTGCGACACGTGTGCGAGGTGACAGGCGATCCCCGGCGACGGCCGCGCCGACCTCCTGGTCCGCAACTCCCCCGGTGTCCTGTACCTCTACGCGGGCACGCAGGTGGTCAGGCTTCGCAGCCGCAGGACCGCCGGGTCACCAGGCGGGAGGGGAACACCTTCAGCCGCTCACGACGGGAGCCCGCCACCCGCAGGCCGTCGTCGAGCACGAGGTCCACGGCCGCCCTGGCCATCGCCGGACGGTCCGACGCGATCGTGGTCATCGGCGGATCGGCGAGGGCGGCTTCCTTGATGTCGTCGAAGCCGATCACGCCGAGTTCGCGCGGTACGTCGATCCGCAGCTCGCGGGCGGCCCGCAGCAGGCCGATCGCCTGGTCGTCGGTGGAGCAGAAGATCGCGGGTGGCCGCCGGGGCCCGGAGAGGATCCCCAGGGCGACCTGGTAGGCGTCGTAGCGGTTGTACGGCGCCTCGAAGAGCCGTCCCTCGGTCGGCAGACCGGCCTCGGTCATCGCGCGCCGCCAGCCCTCGACGTGGTCGGAGACCGGGTCGCCGACGGCCGGTGTCTCCGCCGTACCGCCCATACAGGCGACGTAGTCGTAGCCGTGCTCCAGGAGGTGCCGGACGGCGAGCTGGGCGCCGCCGAGGTCGTCCGTGACGACGGCGACGTCGTCGATGGCCTCGGGGCGTTCGTGGAGAAGGACCACGCGGGCGTCCCAGGCCTCGATCTCGGCGGCGGCGAGGTCGTTCAGCGCGTGGCTGACGAGGATCAGGCCGGAGACGCGCATGCCGAGGAAGGCGCGCAGGTAGTGGACCTCGCGCTCGGCGACGTAGTCGGAGTTGCCGACCAGCACCATCTTTCCGCGCTCGGACGCGGCCTGTTCGACCGCGTGCGCCATCTCCCCGAAGAAGGGCTGGCGCGCGTCCGGCACGATCAGGCCTATGAGGTCCGTGCGCCGCGACGCCATGGCCTGGGCCACCCGGTCAGGTCGGTACCCCAGTTCCTTGATCGCGGCGAGGACACGCTCGCGCGTGGCCGGGGCAACCGGCCGGGGTCCGTTGTTGATGACATAGCTGACAACGGCGGTCGAAGTACCCGCCAGCCGCGCCACATCATCCCGAGTCACCTTGGCCACGCGCGGAGTCTACGCGGATTGACCCGCTCTGGGCAGGGCGTTTCGAAGCTTCTCGTCGCTTCCGCACAGCATCGCCGCGCGGAAGCGACGAGAAGCCGTGCGGAAGCGATGCCCTGCCCCGACGCGGGTCAAGCCTGGGCCGGGATCTCGGCCGCGTCCAGGGCGGCCGTGTCGGCCGTCTCGTCCGCATCCTCCGGCTTTGCACCTGCGAGAGCGGCGCTCGCCTTGAGCTTCGCCTCCTCGCCGCCCCGGTCACCCTTCTCCGGGGTAACGAATCGATAACCGACGTTCCGGACGGTCCCGATCAGCGACTCGTGCTCGACTCCGAGCTTCGCGCGCAGGCGCCGTACATGGACGTCGACCGTCCGCGTACCGCCGAAGTAGTCGTAGCCCCAGACCTCCTGCAGCAGCTGGGCGCGCGTGAAGACGCGGCCCGGGTGCTGGGCGAGGTACTTGAGGAGCTCGAACTCCTTGAAGGTCAGGTCGAGGACCCGGCCCTTGAGCTTGGCGGAGTACGTCGCCTCGTCCACGGAGAGATCGCCGTTGCGGATCTCCATGGGGGAGTCGTCGTTGACGATCTGCTGGCGGCCCATGGCGAGCCGCAGCCGTGCCTCGACCTCGGCCGGGCCGGCCGTGTCGAGGAGCACGTCGTCGATGCCCCAGTCCGCGGTGACGGCGGCGAGGCCGCCCTCGGTGACGACGAGGATGAGCGGGCATCCCGGTCCGGTGGAGCGGAGGAGCTGACACAGGCTGCGCACCTGAGGCAGATCCCGGCGGCCGTCGATGAGGATGACGTCGGCACCGGGGGTGTCGACGAGAGCGGGGCCTTCCGCCGGTGCCACGCGCACGTTGTGCAGCAGCAGGCCAAGGGCCGGAAGCACCTCCGTAGACGGCTGGAGGGCATTGGTCAGGAGCAGCAGAGAACTCATATGTCTGGTTCCTCCTCGGTCCCTGCGAGGACGTTTGCGGCACTGCGGCATTGCGGCACTGCACTGTGATCCCGGGGGCCCTGTATCACTGGCGTCCACCTGTGGTTTCCCGCGGTTTCCCGCTTCGTATACAACGCTCCCGGAAGCACAAAAGGACCCGGGGGCTTCGCTGCCCGAGTCCTCTGTCCAGCAGAATAGCCCACATGAGCGCTGATACGGCAGGTCATGTGGCGCGATCCACCGTTCGTCCGAACTCTGAGACGATCAGACGCACACCTTTGCGGACGTTTCTGCACACCGACGACGGGGTGACGATCGATTCCGTATACGACCCGGCAGTGGCCGTATACGACGTCTCCCCGCCACCTTCCGGTGATCTGGTGTTCGTCGTGGCGCACGGTTTCACGGGCGATGTGGACAAGCCGCATGTGCGCCGGGTGGCCGAGGCGTTCGCCCAGTACGGGGCCGTGGTCACGTTCTCGTTCCGGGGCCACGGAAGGTCCGGCGGACGGTCCACCGTCGGCGACCGCGAGGTGCTCGATCTGGCGGCGGCGGTCGTCTGGGCCCGCGAGCAGGGGCACGCGCGCGTGGTCACCGTCGGCTTCTCGATGGGCGGTTCGGTGGTGCTGCGGCACGCGGCGCTCTACGGCCCGGAGGGTGACGCGGACGGTCAGGGGCGCAGGGGGCGCACAGAAGCGCACACGGACGCGGTGGTTTCGGTGAGTGCGCCGGCCCGCTGGTACTACCGGGGCACCGCCCCCATGCGGAAACTCCACTGGCTGGTGACCCGCCCCGAGGGGCGTCTCGTCGGCCGCCTCGGCCTCAAGACCCGTATCGAGCGCAGCGGTTGGGACCCGGTCCCGCTCTCCCCGGTCGAGGCGGTCCCGCGCATCGCGCCGACCCCGCTCCTCGTCGTGCACGGCGAGATCGACGGCTACTTCCCCCTCGACCACCCCCGCATGCTGGCCGACGCCGCGGGTGACCACGCCGAACTCTGGCTGGAGCCCGGCATGGGCCACGCCGAGCACGCGGCCGGCGACGACCTGCTGGCCCGGATCGGTCGCTGGGCCGGTTCACAGGAGGACTAGCCTGGCCGTTGCAGCCCCCGATCGATTGAGGAAGCGGATGCCAAAGGTCACGGTGCGCTACTGGGCCGCCGCGAAGGCCGCGGCCGGGATCGCCGAGGAGCCGTTCGACGCGGCCACCCTCGCCGAGGCCCTCGCCGAGGTGCGCGAGCGACACCCCGGGGAACTCGCCCGCGTACTGCTGCGATGCTCCTTCCTCGTCGACGGTGACCCCGTGGGCACCCGCGGACATGAGACGGTACGGCTGGCCGAGGGCGGCACGGTCGAGGTGCTCCCGCCGTTCGCAGGAGGATGAGCGAAGCGATGAGCAACCAGCCGTACGAGGGCTATGGCGAGGGCTACGACCCCTACGCCCAGCAGCAACAGCCGCAACAGCCGCAGCAGGCCCAGCAAGCACAGCAGGCACAGCAGGCACAGCAGGCACAGCAACAGCAGGCGCAGGCCTGGCACGGGCAGCAGCAGGCGTACGACGACCCGCAGGCCGCGCAGCAGTACACCCAGCAGTGGCAGGGCCAGACCTGGGACACGCAGGTCCAGCAGTCGAGACCCTCCGCGTCCGACCTGGCGTACTTCCCGCCGCAGAACTACCAGGCGCCGACGCCGAGTTACGACGCCCACGCGCAGGCCCCCGTGCCCGCGCCGCCGGCGTCCGCGGCGGAGGAGAGCGGCTACGGCCCCTCGACCCTCGCCGGCAACGCCCGCGTCACCGACGCCCAGCGGGCCCGGCTTGAGGGCCGCTCGCCGATCATCGAACCCGGGATGCAGCCCGCCGGCCTCACCGCCCTCCTGGCGCTGCTCCTCTCCGTCACCGCGCAGATCGGGTCGTACGCCCTCGTCGTGCCGTTGGTCGTGCTCCAGGCGGTCACGGCGGCGGGCTGGTTCCGGCTGAACGGGATGTGGCCCGCCCGGCAGGGCATCGCGCTGGCCTTCGCGGGCGCGCTCGTCGCGGACGTTGCCCTGCTGGCGGCCGGCCGGGACAACGGCCCCGCCGCGATCCTCGGCACCCTCGGCGTCTGGGTCCTGCTCTCCCTCGTGATGCAGCTGCGCTCGCACGCCGACCCGGACACCCGGATCCAGAGCCTGATGGCGACGGTCGCCTCGGCGGCCCTGGCCATCGTCGCGACCGGCCACCTCGCGGCCGACCCGGACGCGGTCACCGTCGGCGCGGCGGCGGTCGCGGTCGCGATCCTGGCCCGCGCGCTCCCGCTGCCGACCGTGGCCTCGGTCGTCGTCTCCCTCCTCGCCGCCGCCGGTGCGGGCATCGCGGTCGGCGGGATGACCGGCCTCGGCGCGAAGGGCGCGCTGCTCGGCGCGGGCGCGGCGGTCTGCGCGCTGATCGGCCACCGGGTGGCGAGCTACGACTACCCGTCCCGCTTCGTCCACTTCACGGCCGGTGTGGCCCTCCCGCTCGCCGCGGCGGCCCCGGCGGCCTACGTACTGGGGCGCGCGCTGGCGTAGTCACGCCGCCTGTCACAGGTGATCGACAATTTCCTGCTGCACGCATCTCGCGGGACTACGCTCGCGATTTGCGGCCACACGGTCGTTGCACCGCTTTCGTCGACGACCGCCAGGTGGGGGAACACCGTAAATGCGTGGGCTACGAATACTTCTGACCGTCGTGGTGATTCTGGGCGTCCTGTTCGTGGTCGTGGACCGGGTCGCGGTCTACTTCGCGCAGAACGAGGCGGCGGGCAAGGTGCAGACGAGCGAGAACCTCGCCTCCGCCCCCGACGTCTCCATCAAGGGCTTCCCCTTCCTCACCCAGGTCGCCTCCGGTGAGCTGGACGACGTCGAGCTCGGCATCAAGACCTACGAGGCGACCACCCCGAACACCAGCGGCAGCGGCACCTCCACGATCCGGATCGACGATCTCAAGGCCGACATGAAGGACGTCAAGTTCTCCAACGGCTACAGCTCCGCGACCGCGGCCAGCGCGACCGGCTCCGCGAGCATTGCCTACGACCAGCTGCT
This sequence comes from Streptomyces sp. NBC_01622, assembly GCF_045209635.1. Classification (NCBI taxonomy): domain Bacteria; kingdom Bacillati; phylum Actinomycetota; class Actinomycetes; order Kitasatosporales; family Streptomycetaceae; genus Streptomyces; species Streptomyces sp. NBC_01622. Next base: position 5,321,568 of record NZ_CP109293.1, on the reverse strand, counting down.
CAAGGCCGCCAAGTCCGAACCGACGGACATCTTCACCGGGGTCAAGGCCCAGGTCGTCAACCTCTCCGACGGCGGCGACGGCAAGATCAAGGTCGACGTCAAGATCTCGGTCGGCGGCCAGGAGACGACGTATCCGGTGCTCAGCACGGTCACCGTCGACGGCGACACCGTGAAGGTGCACGCCGACAACCTGCCCAAGCTGGTCGTCGACCTCGCCGACTCCCGGATCCGCTCGATCACCGACTTCCAGCAGACGATCGACCAGCTGCCGGGCGGGGTGAAGCTGGCCAGTGTGCAGGCCGCGAAGAACGGTGTGGAGATCAAGGTGAAGGGTTCGAACGTCAGGCTGGCCGGGTAGGACGAGGTCCGGTGGGCGGCGGCTGTCCGAGGGGCGAGACGGCAGTGTCCGTACGGCAGTTGTGAGGACGGCGAGGGGCGCGCGGACAACCGGCGACGGGGCCGCTACCGGCCCGCTGATCTCACATCACGGACGATCGCGTCTCAAAATACGACACACCGGTGACATGTCCCGCCGTCCGTCCCTACGATCGACCCTATGAGGCAACAGGCGGATCTCACGAAGCGGCGGGCAGTGGACCTGTGCCGCGTCGCCGCCATGCTCTGTCGCACTTTCTGAGCGGAAGCGCAGGCTTCCGTCTTCCCCCGTGCCCTTGATCTCAGGGCACCCGCGCGAGCGCGCACCCCCTCTCACGCACCGCACCGCCGTAACTGCCCCGGAGGAGAAACAGCATGAGCCGCAGTGACGTCCTGGTCGACGCCGACTGGGTCGAGGCAAACCTCGACAGCGCGGACATCGCCATCGTCGAGGTCGACGAGGACACGTCCGCGTACGAGAAGAACCACATCCGCAACGCCATCCGGATCGACTGGACCAAGGACCTCCAGGACCCGGTACGCCGTGACTTCATCGACGAGGAGGGCTTCGAGAAGCTCCTCTCGGCCAAGGGCATCGCCAACGACACGCTGGTGATCCTCTACGGCGGCAACAACAACTGGTTCGCCTCGTACGCCTACTGGTACTTCAAGCTGTACGGCCACGACAGCGTCAAGCTGCTCGACGGCGGCCGCAAGAAGTGGGAGCTGGACGCCCGCGAGCTGGTCGAGGAGGTCCCCGCGCGGGCCACCACCGTCTACAAGGCCAAGCCGCAGAACAAGGCGATCCGCGCGTTCCGCGACGACGTCGTGGCCGCCATCGGCTCGCAGAACCTGGTCGACGTCCGGTCGCCCGACGAGTTCAGCGGCAAGCTGCTCGCGCCGGCCCACCTTCCGCAGGAGCAGTCGCAGCGCCCGGGCCACGTGCCTTCGGCCCGCAACATCCCGTGGTCGAAGAACGCCAACGACGACGGCACCTTCAAGTCGGACGACGAGCTCAAGGAGCTCTACGCCGAGGAGCAGGTCGACCTCGCCAAGGACACCATCGCGTACTGCCGTATCGGCGAGCGCTCGGCCCTGACCTGGTTCGTGCTGCACGAGCTGCTCGGTGTCGAGAACGTCAAGAACTACGACGGCTCCTGGACCGAGTACGGCTCCCTGGTCGGCGTCCCGATCGAGCTCGGCGCCAACAAGTAAGCCCCCGACCAGCCCCAACCCCGTAAGGACAGACCATGTGTGGAGCGAAGGCCGGCGGCCCCGACGCCTCGACGATCAAGCCCGGTGAGACCACCATCCAGGGCCAGGTGACGCGCAACGGCGAGCCGGTGACGGGCTACGTCCGTCTCCTGGACTCGACCGGCGAGTTCACCGCGGAGGTCCCGACCTCCGCCACGGGCCAGTTCCGCTTCTACGCGGCCGAAGGCACCTGGACCGTCCGCGCCCTCGTTCCGGGCGCCACCGCCGACCGCACGGTCGTCGCCCAGACGGGCGGGCTGGCGGAGGTGGCGATCACCGTCTGATCGCCTGTTTACCGCTGAAGGGCCGCACCTTTTCCTCGGTGCGGCCCTTTGGCGTGCCCAGGCCTACCCTGGAAACATGCTGGCACGCCGCCGTCGCACGTACTTCGTCATGATGGGCATCTGCATCGGGCTGTTCGTCCTGGCCTGGGGGGTCGTGCGGATCTGGTCGGTGCCCGCGGCCGTCGGCATGTGCGTGGTCGCGATGGTGATCCCCCCCGTCGCCGCCATGGTCGCCAACCGCCGGGGCCCCGACGACCGCTGGTGGGACGACCCCTCCGGCGACCCCAAGTCCGACGAGTGGTGGGACGAGCTGGACGGCAAGAAGCGGCACCAGTAGGAAGGCGGGCATGTCGCCTACGAGACTGTCCACCGTGGTGCTCGACGCGCAGGACGCGCACGAGCTGGCCGGCTTCTATCTCCGCCTCCTCGGCTACGTCGTCCGGGCCGAGGAACCCGACTGGGTCCTCATCGGCCCACCCGACGGCGGCACCGGCCTCTCCTTCCAGACCGAGCCGGAGTACGTCCCGCCCGTGTGGCCCACCCGCAGGCCCGGCGAGCAGCAGATGATGCTGCACCTGGACATCGAGGTCGACGACCTGGAGGGCGAGGTCGAGCGGGCCGTGGGCTTGGGAGCCACGCTCCACGACCACCAGCCGCAGGACGATGTACGGGTCCTGCTGGACCCTGCGGGGCACCCGTTCTGCCTGTGGCGACCTACACAACCGGTGGGCTGAGGCGGGCGAAGCCTTCCTGGCGCTGGTAGGGGAAGTACGGGTAGGGCGCTGTCCTGCCGCTCGCCGCATCGAGTCTCGCCATCTGGTCGGGCGTGAGCGTCCAGCCGACGGCACCGAGGTTCTGGCGCAGCTGCTCCTCGTCGCGGGCGCCGATGATGACGGAGGAGACGGTCGGCCGCCGCAGCAGCCAGTTGATGGCGATCTGCGGAATGCTCTTGCCGGTCTCCCGCGCGATCTCGTCGAGGGTGTCGACCACGCGGTAGAGGTGTTCGTTCTCGACCGGCGGGCCGTAGTCCGCAGTGCGGTGCAGTCGGCTGCCGGCCGGCAGCGGTCGGCCGCGGCGGACTTTTCCGGTGAGCCGTCCCCAGCCGAGCGGGCTCCAGACGAGGGCTCCGAGGCCCTGATCGAGCCCGAGGGGCATCAGCTCCCATTCGTAGTCGCGGCCGACGAGGGAGTAGTAGACCTGATGTGCCGCGTAGCGCGGGTGGCCGTACCTCTCCGCGATCGAGAGAGACTTCATCACCTGCCAGCCGGAGAAGTTGGAGATGCCGAGGTAGCGGACCTTCCCCGCTCGTACGAGGTCGTCGAGTGCGGACAGGACCTCCTCGATCGGCGTGCCGGCGTCGAAGGCGTGCAGCTGGAACAGGTCGATGTGATCGGTGCCGAGTCGGCGCAGGGCGTCCTCGCACGCGGTGATCAGGCGCGAACGGGAGGAGCCCGCATCGCCCGGGCCGTCGCCCATCGGCAGGCCGACCTTGGTGGACACGATCACCTGGTCCCTGCGGCCTTTGATCGCCGCGCCCAGCACCTCCTCGGAGGCGCCGCCGGAATAGACGTCGGCGGTGTCGAACATCGTGACCCCCGCGTCGAGGCAGATGTCCACGAGCCGGCGTGCTTCTTGTGCGTCGGTGCTGCCCCAGGCGCCGAACAGCGGCCCCCGGCCGCCGAAGGTGCCGGCGCCGAAGCTCAGTGCGGGGACCTTGAGGCCGGATGCACCCAGCCGCCTGTACTCCATGGCTGTTCCTCTCTCGCCGCCCGACTTGGCTAATGGACCTGGAGTTCCATTAGTATGGGTCTCAACGTAGCAGGCGTGAGCGATTAACAAAACTGGAGTCCCGTTATGGGGTTTGAGAGTGCGGATCCAGGGACCGTTCGTCCCGGAGGGCGCACGGCACGGGTGCGTGCGGCGGTGCTGCGGGCGGCCGGGGACGCCTTGGCGGAGCACGGCTTTGCCCACCTGGACCTCGCCGACGTCGCGCGCCGTGCCGAGGTGGGCAAGACCACCGTCTACCGCCGCTGGGGAACCGTGACCGGCTTGGTGGCCGATCTGCTGCTGGACATGGCCGAGCAGTCACTGCCGCGTACCGAGACCGGCTCGCTGCTCGGTGACCTCAAAGCCAACGCCCGGCTCGTGCAGCGCACCCTGGCCGACCCGCGGCAAGGAGCCCTGTTCAAGGCGGTGATCGCCGCCGCCACCTGCGAGGCGAAGACGGCCGAGGCCCTGCACCGCTTCTACGACATCCGCGTCGAGGAGTGGGCACCCTGCGTCCAACAGGCCGTCGACCGGGGCGAGTTGCCCGAGGGTACCGATGTCCACGAGGTCGTCCGCGCTGTCTCCGCCCCCCTCTACTACCGCCTGCTGACCACCGGCGACCGCCTCGACGAAGCCGCCGCGGACCGGGCCGCCGAGGCCGCCGCGGCTGCGGCGCGTGCGGGAGCGTACGTGCGGATCAAGTCGTCGCGATGATCGCCATCAGCAGGCCGCCGATGCAGAGCGCGGTGAGCGCCCCGGTCCAGAAGGCGTCGTCGCGCAGGGCACGGGGGGTCCGGAACCGTCGTCGGCGGCGGGCGGGCGTGGGTGCGGCTGGTGGTGGTTCCGGCGGTCGTACGACTGGCATGAGCGGGGGCGGGAGCGTCTGGACCGGGAGTACCTGGATCAGTTGATGGGGCTGCGGGCGGTTCATACGGGGTGGGCCTCACTGCGGTGTTTGCGGAGCAGGACGTTCGCGTCGGTCTCGGTGCTGTAGTCGTGTTCCGTGCGGGCGATGGCGCGGAGGCCGTCGAGTTCCGTGCAGGTGGGGCAGTCGTCGACGGGCCGGGGCGGGGGCGTGACGAGGAACGGGGCGTCGGTCCGCGCACGGGCGTTGGCGGCGCGGACCCCGGCACTCAGGCGCTCCTGGTCCGTCGCCGGTCGCAGTGAGGCGGGGTCGGCCTGCCATTCGCGGCCGCCGCCGACGGGGCGCAGCAGGGCGTAGGGGCCCGACCTGTCCTGGTACTCGCCGACCTTGTCCGTGGCCGGGTCGTACAGCAGCGCTCCGGTTTCCATCGGCTCCTCCTCCTTTTTGTGCAACTTCCATACAGAATGCGACAGTTGAACTACTCTGTGCATTCCTGGGTGTTACGAGGATGACCCAGGTCGGAGGCGAATGCAGCGCCAACGGGCTCAACTTCCGCACGGGGCGCGCCAAATTCCACAAATTCCACAGGAGGTCGAGATGCCGCAACGGCTGGTGGTCACGGAGATGAGCCATGAGCCCAGGAAGCGGTTTGCCGAGGAACTACGGCGGTTGAGGGCCGAACGGGGCCTGACACTGCGGGACTTGTCGAGGGAGGTGGGGTGGGACGCCTCGCAGTTCGGCAAGATGGAGAGCGGGAGCACGCTGGGTGGGCCAGAGGTCGTGCAGGCGCTGGACCAGTACTACGGGACCGGGTTGTTCCTACTGACCTTGTGGGAGCTGGCGTTGGGGGATCCGACGCAGTTCAAGGAGCAGTATCGCCGGTACATGATGTTGGAGGCTGAGGCGGTCAGTCTGTGGCAGTACTCCGTAAGTGCGCCGCCGGGTCTGCTCCAGACGGACGGCTATGTACGCGAGGCCCTCATGGCGGGTGGCGCCAGGGGTGAGGAGCTGGAGCAGCAGGTCGAAGCGCGCGTACGGCGACGGAAGTTGCTGGAGGGGGATGATGCGCCCCCATTCCGCGCCATCCTCTCCGAGGCTGTGGTGCGCATGGGAATGCGCGACCGGCGAGCGTGGCGGCAGCAATTGGAGTTCCTGGTGGAGGCGGCCGAGCGCTCGAACATTACGATCCACGTCCTCCCGTTCGGCACTGGAGTGCATGGCCTGACGAGCACCGACACCATGTTCCTGAGGCTGCTGGATGGCCGTGGCGTGGCCTACGCAGAGAACGACGTACGTGGCGAACTGATCGAGGAAACCGAGCGGGTTGAGCAGCTACAGCGTGCATATGATGCGGTACGCGACCAGGCGCTGTCCCCGGCCGAGTCGCGGATGTTCGTCCTGCGGATGTTGGAGGAAGTGCCGTGCGAGTCATCGACCTGAGCAACGCGACGTGGCGGAAGAGCAGTTACAGCAACACGGACGGCGGCAACTGCATCGAGTTCGCTCCCAACATCCCCACCCTCGTCCCCGTCCGCGACACCAAAAACCCCGCCCACGGCACCCTCCTCTTCGGTGTCGAGGCCTGGGCGGAGTTCGTCGGCTCGGTGAAGGGGCAGGCTCAGTAGACGAGGGCCTGCGTCTCGTCGGCCATCGCTTCCTGTACGAACACCTGCGCCCCGGCGATCCGTACGCCCCCGATGACGTCCTTCTCCGTGATGTCCCGCCGGGCCGCGCACTGCGTGCACAACGTGACGCGGCCGGCGGCGAGGATCGAGTCGATCAGGTCGGGCAGCGGTGCGGCGTGCGGGAGTTGGAACTCGGCGGCCCGGCCCGGCAGCGCGAACCACGCCGACTCGCCGGTCAGCCACAGGGAGACATCGACCCCGCTGGCAACGGCCACCGCCGCCACCGTGAACGCCTGTGAGCAGCGTTCGGGGGCGTCGGCCCCCGCGGTCACCTTGATCACGAGCTTCTTCGCCATGACCGAATCGTAATCAACTTCCTTACAACTCCCTGCAACGGCCACGAGTCTCCTGTGCGCGCATATGGAATGCGCATGCCATGTTCCGTGGGGGACGTTGTGGAAGTACCAGAAATACCCGAAGAACCAACCGAAAAAGAAGCAGCTGGCGAGGTGCCCAGCCCGCCCCGGCTACCGCGCCGCCGTGGCCGCACCACACTCCTGATCGCAGTCGCCGCAGTGCTCGGTGTCGTCGCCGGTACCTGCACGGGTTTCGTGGTCCAGGCGGACCGCGCACCCGACAAGCTGCCCTCGCTGTCGCAGGCGACGCTGACGCAGGCGAAGGGCCCCGCTCCGGAGCCCCTGTCCGCCGCCCAGGACCGCAGGGTCAAGGTGGACGGCGACCTGCGCAAGCTGCTGCTGAAGAGGCCGAGCGGGGCGCGGGACGCGGGCTACGAAGTCGGTGTGGACGGGTGGATGGACCTCGCCGAGTACGCGGAGACGTTCGACAAGCCGGCCGGCGCGTTCAGCGACCTCGTCGCGAGCGAGTTCCGCCGCGCGGCCGTCGCCAACTGGCGTGAGGGCAGCTCGCTGTTCGTCGAGATCCGGCTCGTGCAGTTCCGCCAGGAGGACGAGCTCGTGACCGCTTCCGACTCGGACGATGCCTACTACTGGGCCGAGAAGGAGTCCCACACCGACAGCTGGCCCATCCCGGGCACGGGCGACGGGATGGCGTACGTCCACAACTCGCCGGACCGCGAGGCCGGTTACACGGACGTCTACAACGCCGAGGCGCACGCCTGGCGCGGTGACGTCGAGATGGACATCTGGGTCTCCTCGGCGAAGCCCGTCCCGAAGAAGAAAATCATGGATCTGGCCGAGCGGCAGATGGAGCGGCTGTGACCACCGAGAACCAGCCGGAACAGAAGCCGGGGACAGAGCCGGGGACAGAGTCGGAGACAGAGCCGGAGACGGACGTACTCGTTCCCGAACTCGTCGGCAGCTCCGAGGAGTTGACCGCCGAGGCGGTCGGGAAACCGGTGCGCAGGGGCCGTATCGCGGCGATCGCCGGAGCCGCGCTGCTCGCCGTCGCCGTGATCGGCGGTGTCGGGTACACCGTCGTGACCGTGAACGGCGCGGACCGGGACGCGGGGGACGCCGTATGGACGCTCCCGAAGGTGTCGTCGGAGAAGGCGGTGGGCGGCAGACCGAGCACGCTCGCGGCGGCGCTCGTGCCGTACGGGCCGGACGGGTGGAGCCAGGGACCCGACATCGCGGAGTACGGGCACGACGTGGACTTCACGGGGGCGCAGGCGGCGGCGCTGCGCAAGGAGTCGCTGAAGGAACTGCCGGCCAAGCAGCGCAAGCCGCTGGAGAAGGAGATCGACAAGCAGCACACCAAGGGCCTGGCGATGCGCAGCTACGTCAGCACCGACGAGCAGGCGTCCGTCTACACGGACAAGGCGTCGACGGTGAGCATCGTGCTGGCCCAGATCGCGGACAAGACGGCGGTACGGAACGCGTCCCGCTTCCAGAACGAGCTCTTCGACTCCCTGGGTGTCTTCCGCCCCGGCCCATCGATCAACGGCTACAAGAACGCCGAGTGCTTCCTCTCCCCGAAGGACGCCGACGAAAAGCTCGACACGATCTACTGCTCCGCCTACCAGGGCGAAATCCTCGTCACCCTCACCGCGAAATCCGCCCGCCCGATGCAGACGTACGCCATCGGCCGCCTGCTGCAGGAACAACTCGACCGCATCAAGGACCCGGGGGAGGCGGTATGACCGACCAACAGCACGAGACACCGACACCGACGGACACACCACCGGCTCCTACGCCGACGATCCCTGCGCCGTCCTCGGAGCCTGCGATCGACGCCACTGAGGTCCCGGTCGTGCCGGTCGCTGCTGAAGCTCCGGCTGTCCCGGCGGCTACGGAGTCTCCGGTCGTCCCGCCTGCATCCGAGTCTTCGGCTGCTCCGGCAGTCACGGAAGCCTTGGTCGTCCCGGGCGTCTCCGGGTCGTCGGAGGCCGCGGCGGACGTGGAGCCTGAGGTCGCTCCGGTCGCTCCGGTTGCTTCCGAGGTCCCGGCCGCTTCGGTCGATGCCGAGCCTCCGGCTGTCCCTGCGGTCGCGGAGTCCCCGGCCGGCTCCGAGCCTTCGGCCGCTCCGGCCGTCGTCGCCGAGGCTCCGGCCGTCCCGGTACCCCCGGTACCCACTGAACCCCCGCTCCCCTCCGCGCCGGCCCCGGAAGCCCAGCCCACCGCCCCCCGCAAGGACCGTCGGGTCCTCCGTGCCGTGGTTCGGTGGGGGGCCGCCGTCGTCGTGTTCGCGGTGGTCGGGGCCGGGACGGCCTATGGGATCGCCGGGATGAAGCGGTCGGACGTGCCGGGGCTCGGGACGGTGTCGGACGGGCGGTGGACGTTTCCCACGGTCAGCAAGCCGCCGTTGCCGACGGGCAGCCCGGGGCCGTTCGCCACGGCGAACGCGGCGGGGGCCCACTTCGCCGACCTGCGGGCGCTGGTGCTGCCGGCGCCGAAGGGAGCCGTAGGGGACAAGGCCCTCGACGGCACCGACGGCTGGCTGGCGACGAAGGTGTTCCTCGCCGAGTTCTCAGCCGCCGACGACCGCACCGAGATCGCGCAGAAGCTGACCGACGAGGGTCTGCGGCACATCGCCGCGCGCGGCTGGACCACCCCGGACGGCACCCACACCCGGATCTACCTGCTCCAGTTCGACACGGCGACGGTCGCCGACGAGATCTCCAAGGGCCTGGCCGGGTACGCGGCCCCCACCTACCCGGTACGCGGCGCCGACGGCTACGAGCCGGACGACGACTTCCCGGACGCGGCCAAGATCACGAACGTCTCGCTCCAGCCGTACGTCGAGACGAAGCCGTACGGCGCCGAACAGGTCCGCCTGGGCTTCGTCACGGCCGGCGACACCTTCGCGATGATCGTGCAGTCGAGGAAGGGGCAGGCCGAGGCCGTCCCGTTCCAGCAGACGGTGACGTTGCAGAGCGAGCTGCTCGGCTAGCCGTACCTCGCAGAGAGCACCGGGCCCCGGCCGACTAAGCTGGGGCCCGGCCCGTGTACACGCACCGCTCGTACCGCTCAAGGAGCACCCGTGGAGATCTTCTTCGAAACCCTGCTGGTCCTGGTCTGCGTCGGCGTTCTCGCCTTCGCCGGGCTGACCGTGAAGAAGCTGTACCAGGGCCAGCGCTGACCCCCACCGAGGAACTGCTGACGTCATGATCGAGATCCCGTCCGACCTCCACAAGGACCTGGTCCCCCTCGTCTTCCTGCTCGGCGACTGGGCCGGCGCGGGCGTGCACGACTTCCCGGGCTCCGAGAAGTGCAACTTCGGCCAGGAGGTCTCCTTCAGCCACGACGGCCGTGACTTCCTGGAGTACCGCTCCCACACCTGGGTCCTGGACAACGACGGCAACAAGGTCCGCCCCCTGGAGACCGAGTCCGGCTTCTGGCGCATCGACGCGGACCGCAAGGTAGAGGTCACGATGACCCGCGACGACGGAGTCGTCGAGATCTGGTACGGCGAGCTGGCGAAGCAGAAGCCCCAGATCGACCTGGTCACGGACGCCGTCGCCCGCACCGCCGCCTCCGGCCCCTACACCGGCGGCAAGCGCCTCTACGGCTACGTCAAGAGCGACCTCATGTGGGTCGGCGAGAAGCAGACCCCCGAGGTCGAACTCCGCCCCTACATGTCCGCCCACCTGAAGAAGATCGTCACCCCGGACGACGTCGAACGCTGGGCGAAGGCCCTCCCGGACGACATGCCGGACGACGGGATCGCTTTCTTCAAGTAGCCGCAGCCGCCCGCCTGCTCTCCCTCAGGTCGGGTGTGGAGCCTCTATGAGTCGGTCCAGCGGATCGGGTGACCGGACACACTCCTGGTGAGCCAGGATCCGTCTCCGAGAGGCCGGATGTCGTAGGGATTGTCCGTACGGGCGTCGAACTCGGTTCGGACCTGGCCGGAGCGTACATCTACGCGGTAGTGGCGGAACCACTCCTGCTCGTCCTCGGTTTCGCCGACGAGTGTGACGACGGCGGTGTCCGGGCTCAGGTAGCCGCCGCTCCATTCCACGTAGCTCTCGTCGGGGTCGTGTCCGAAGGCGTCGACGGAGAGCACGAACCTCACCTCGCCCTCGGGGTAGGCGTGGAGGGCGACATCGGCCTGCTCGTGGTGGACGGTCATGAACTCGCGTCCGTCGGGCGACAGGTCGATGAGGCACCGGTCGTCCCATGGATAGCTGATGAGATCCATCCGGGTCCCGGCCAGCGACGCGCGGTAGATGACCGAACCGTCCTGTCCTTCACCCACATCGAGGAGGACCTGATCGCTCGCCGGATGCAGCAGGTGCTGTCCGCCGTGCCCGACGGTCCGCAGATCCGCCTGTGCGATGACCGCCCCCGTCTCGGCGTCCAGGGCGACCCACTGGTCGGGCCGGTCACGGCAGGCCGGATTCCTCTGAGGGTTAACAGAATTCGCAGCATGACAATGCAGTTGCGGCGCGGGTGGGCCCGAGACTACAGTGATGCCGTCTTCGTGGAGCGAGTATCCAGACCTCGCGCAAGCGCGGAGCCCCGGTCGCAATATGCCTGCGACCGGGGCTCCGGAGGCTGTGCTCTGGGTGGCTTGCAGTGCAGAGGCGAGCCCAGAACATTCACTTTTGACGGTAGCACAGCGCGTCCGGGGACGCTGGGGGGAATCATGGCAAATCGCCTGCCCGAATGGATACTGCGAGACCTGTCCTTACCGCGCCTGAAGCGCTACATCCGTGCGGCGCATGGTGACGCCCGGGCCGCGGAGCGGTTGTACTGGTGGAACGTCGAAGTGTCGGCCACCCTGCTCGGTCCTCTTCACTGCCTGGAGCTGGCCCTTCGCAACGCCCTGCACAGTGCGCTCGTCCGACACCACGGCAGGCCGGACTGGTGGGCGGTGGCGCCCTTGAACGAGCGCGGACGCAGGCTTGTGGATGACGCCCATCGCACCTGCGGGCGGCGCCCGCGCCCCACGAGGCCGGACGACGTGGTGGCGGAACTGTCCTTCGGCTTCTGGGTCTCATTGATCAGCCATGGTTCGGGCTACGACCGGATGTTCTGGGTGCCGGTACTGCACTCGGCGTTTCCGCACTACCGAGGGCGCCGCGACCGTCTCTACCGCGACCTGACCTCGCTGGTCCTGCTGCGCAACCGGGTCATGCACCACGAGCCGGTCCATCACCGGCACCTCGCCGCCGACCATGACACCATCTACCGCGTGCTCGGCTATGTCAGCCCTGAGCTGGCCAAGGAAGCAGTGGCCATGGATCGATTCCCCGCCGTGCTCGCGGGACGGGTGGACGCCCTGGGCGGCAGCAGACCGCCGAGGTTCTGATGGAGGAAGGCGCTGTGACCGACGTCGAGTTCACCGATGTGCTCGTCTCCCGGCCCGACATCGCCCGCCTCGCAGGGGTGCAGCGCCCCGCCGTCACCAACTGGGAGCGGCGGCACGAAGACTTCCCCGCACCCGTGAGCACAGACTCTGCGGTCGAGCAGTTCCGCGCCGTCGAGGTGCTGGCCTGGTTGTCCGGCCGGACCGTCCCCGCGAACGCCCTGCGCCCGGGCGAACCGGTGGGCACGACCTACGGCGACCGGTTCCGCAGGAGTCTGTCCGGAGGGACGGCCGGTGGACTGCTCCGGGCGATCGAGCAACTGGCGGGACCGGAGGCGGACCGGCTGCGGGGGCCGATGCCGCTGGACCACTATCTCGAATGGCTGCTGTACTTCGTGCTGCTCCGCATCGTGGAACCTGACCGCGTGCTCCAGACCGTGGAGGACTTCGGCGAGGCGGCCCGTACACATCACCTACCGGAAGGGAACGTGCCCGGCCATCTGCTGCACGGTCTCTCCCGCGTCCTCGGCAGAAGCACCGCACGCTCCCAGCGGGAGGCCCGGGAGGCGTTCGACCGTGTGCTCGTGCAGTGGGTCGATGCTCACGCCCGTGAGGGCGGCGTGTTCTTCACCCCGCCGTCGGTGAGCCGCGTCATGGCCGGGGCACTGGCCGCCGTACAGCCGGAAGCGTTGAGCGTCCACGACCCCTGTGCCCGTACCGGAGAACTGCTCGTCGCCTACCTGGACGCCGTCGTCGAGCACGGCGGCGATGCGCCGGTTCACGTCAGCGGCCGGGTGGCGGGGCCTCGGGAACAACAGGTAGCGGGCATGAACCTACGGGTGCACCATGAGCGTTCCGTACGGTTCGGAGAAGGACCGGTCACTCCCGCGCTCGACCCCGCCGATCCCCCCGGTGTCTTCGACGTGCTCCTGACCAACCCCCCCTTCGGACGTCTCCACGACGACGTGCCCCCGCCGCCGTACTGGGTCTATGGAGCTGCCCGCCGGACCGAGTTCGACTGGCTTCAGTACGCCGTCTCACGGCTTTCGCCCGACGGTCGGGCCGCGGTGTTGATGCCGGCCGGAGCGGCGTTCAACGCGGGCGCCGCCGAAACCGTCCGGGATGGGCTTGTCGAGGCCGGGGTCGTGGAGTGCGTGATCGAACTCCCGGCCGGGCTCTTCGCACTCACCGGCGTCAAGACCCACATCTGGTTCCTGCGTGCCCCCGGTTCCAACGGGGTGGCGAACGGCGAGGTGCTGTTCGTGGCCGGCGCGCACCTCGGACACAACGTCACCAGAACACAGAAGGCCCTGTCCGACGACGACATCGGTCGGCTGGTCGGGGAATACGTGTCCTGGCGCAGAGCCGGGGAGACAGGGCGGGTCTTCGCGGGTACCCCCGGCCTGAGCCGAGCCGTGCCACTGCGGGAAACGGTTCAACGCGGTCACAATCTGGACCCGGCGCGCCATGTCCCCATCGCCGGCCGGGCGCCGGACGCCACGGCGGCCGACACTGCCGAGATCCTGGACCAACTGGCGAGGCTGGCCGAGGAGATGGAGGCGCAGCAGGCGCGCGTGGGGGTGGCCGACGCGGAGGTGAGACGGTGGCTCAGGAGGTATGGACTATGACGGTGACCGACGGGGTGGTGCCACCGGAGGGCTGGTCCTGTCGCCCCCTGCGGGAACTGTGCACCTCCATCCAGGTGGGTCCGGGCGGCGGCAGGCCCGAGGACAAGGGCCGTACCTGGGCGGACGGCGGGACGCCGGTCGTACTGCCGCGAGACCTCCGCAGCCGTCGGATCGTTCCCCAGGAAGCCGCCGCCGTACCCGCGATCTCCTGGGAACGGGCCCGGACACTGGTGAAGTACGAGTTGGCCCAAGGAGACGTGCTCGTCACCCGGACCGGCACCGTGGGCCGCTGCGCACTGGTGACCGGGGAGCACGCGGGGTGGCTGTTCCACCCCAATCTGGTACGGCTGAGACTGGACGAGGAAGGGCCCGTCGGAGCCGCCTATCTCGCCGCCTGTCTGAGCGCGGCGGTCGCACAGGACTGGATCAGGACACGCACGGCCGGTGCGGTCATCCCGTCACTGAGTATCCGCACCCTGGGTGAGCTGCCCGTGTTCCTGCCGCCGGAGGCCGAACAGGAGGCGATCGGCGCGGCACTCGCCGCCCTCGACGACAAGATCCGGGCACATGACGAGTCGGCTCGTGCGACCCGCGCCTACCGCAGTGCGCTCGCCGATGCTCTGATGAACGGCGTTCTGTCCGCCGAGCCGTGACTCCGTCCGCCCCGCTCTAGACTGGGCGTGTGGTGAGCACCCAAGGCATGGACCCAGGCACCGACTGGAAGAGTGATCTGCGGCAGCGCGGTTACCGGCTGACCCCGCAGCGGCAGCTCGTGCTCGAAGCCGTGGACACCCTGGAGCACGCGACCCCCGACGACATCCTCATCGAGGTGCGGAAGACCGCGTCGGGGGTCAACATCTCCACGGTGTACCGGACGCTGGAGCTCCTGGAGGAGCTTCAGCTGGTCAGCCATGCCCACCTCGGGCACGGGGCGCCGACGTACCACCTCGCCGACCGGCACCACCACATACACCTCGTCTGCCGTGACTGCACGAACGTCATCGAGGCCGATGTCGAGGTCGCCGCCGAGTTCCGGGCCAAGCTGCGGGACACCTTCGGCTTCGAGACCGACATGAAGCACTTCGCGATCTTCGGCAGATGCAGGGACTGTTCCATGAAGACTTCAACTACCGAGTCGTAGGCTTGCCCGTATGAAGAGTCCCCTGCTGTCCCTGCCCGGCGCCGTCTCCGCCGAAGGAGTGGACGAAGGCGTCGCCGCCCACTACGGCGACCTGTTCCGCGAGCAGCGCGCCCTCGCCGACGGCACCGGTTTCGTGGACCTCTCGCACCGCGGTGTGGTCGCCGTCACCGGCGACGACCGGCTGAGCTGGCTGCACCTCCTGCTCACCCAGCACGTCACCGACCTCCCCGTGGGCGTCGCCACCGAGGCGCTGATCCTCTCCGCGCACGGCCACATCGAGCACGCCCTGTACCTCGTCGACGACGGCGCCACGGTCTGGATGCACACCGAACCCGACACCCAGGAGGCGCTGATCGCCTACCTGGAGTCGATGAAGTTCTTCTATCGGGTCGAAGTCGCCGACAGGACGGGGGAGTTCGCGGTCGTGCATCTTCCCGCCGGCTCCATCGCCCCGGTCCCCGTCGGCGTCGTCGTACGCGAGACGCCGTACGGCCGTGATCTCTTCCTCCCGCGCGCCGACCTGGAGTCGTACGCCGAGAAGGCGGGCCCGCCGGCCGGGCTCCTGGCCTACGAGGCGCTGCGCGTCGAACACCACCGCCCCCGCCTCGGCTTCGAGACCGACCACCGCACCATCCCGCACGAACTGGGCTGGATCGGTACGGCGGTTCATCTGCAGAAGGGCTGCTACCGGGGCCAGGAGACGGTCGCGCGGGTGCAGAACCTCGGCAAGCCCCCGCGCCGCCTCGTCTTCCTCCACCTCGACGGCAGCGAGGTCCATCTCCCGGGCCACGGCACGGAGTTGCGGCTCGCGGAGGAGGGCGAGGAAGGCCGGAAGATCGGCTTCATCACCACCTCCGTACGGCACCATGAACTCGGGCCGATCGCCCTGGCGCTGGTGAAGCGGAATGTGCCGGTGGACGCGCCCCTGCTGGCCGACTCGACGGCCGCGGCCCAGGAAGTCGTCGTAGAGCCCTAGAGGTCGACCACGACCGTGAACGGGCCGTCGTTCGTCAGCGCGACGCGCATCCGGGCGCCGAAGCGGCCCGTCGCCACCGTGGCGCCCAGGGCGCGGAGTTGGGCGACGACCTCGTCGACCAGCGGCTCGGCGACGTCGCCGGGGGCGGCGGCGTTCCAGGTGGGCCGGCGGCCCTTGCGGGCGTCGCCGTAGAGGGTGAACTGGCTGATGACGAGAAGCGGGGCATCGATGTCGCTGCACGACTTCTCGTCGTGCAGCATGCGGATCGACCAGAGTTTGCGGGCCAGTTGGGCCGCCTTCTCCTTGGTGTCCTCGTGTGTGACGCCGACGAGGACGCACAGGCCCTCGCCCTCGATCGCCCCGACCGTCTCGCCGCCCACGACGACGCTCGCGCCGTCCACCCGTTGCACCACTGCTCGCATGGGTCCCATGATGCCGTGCGGACGAGAACAACTCCGGGCGGGTCTATTTTGTTCCTTAACCCCCCCATCTGGGGCCGTTCGGGGGCACTCGGTCACATAGCGGCCAGTTGGGGTGGCACGATGCTGTCCACACGCCGGTCGAGGGGACGGGTAGAGGCACATGAGCACACCGAGTACCGGGCAGTCCCCCGGGACTGTCTCGCTGATCCGCGCGGGAGGAGCGGCCACGCGCCGCCCGCCCGTGCAGCGCGTCGACAGCCCGCTGCTGCCCGCCGAACCGGCCGCACCCGACCTGACCGCACTGCGCCTCACGGAGCTGCGCGCGCTGCGCCGCGACGCCCAGCGCGACGAGGCCGACCTGAGTTACGTACGACGGCTCCTCCAGGGCCGTATCGACATCCTGCGGGCCGAACTGGCCCGGCGCTCCCCGGCAGGCGCGGCCTCGGTGGTGGACCGTCTCTCGGAGATCCTCGCCGACGCGCCCGCCCGGCACCGTTCCTCGGCCCGGCACGTCACACTCGGCACCCCGCACAGCGAGGAGTACCGGCTGCTGGCCGCCGAGATGCTCGCCGAGGTCGAGCTCTCGGACCTGGAGGCGCGCACCGACCTGGAGCTGACCACCGCGATGGGCCGGCTCGTACGGTACGAACAGCAGGTGTCCCGGCGCCGTCAGGTCCTCCAGCACACGGCCGACGGCTGCAGCGCGGAGATCGCCCGCAGGTACCGTGAGGGTGAGGCGCAGGTGGACGACCTGCTCGTGTGACTTGTGTGAGGGGTGCGCGTGACGGCCGAGGATTCCTTCATCGCACCTCCGGTGCTCGCCGAGGTCGTCCGCTCCGGCTTCGTCGAGAGCCGCCATCGGGGCAGCCTGGTGGTACTGGCGTCGGACGGTTCCGTGGAACTGGCCCTGGGCGATACGACCACCCCGGTCTTCCCCCGCTCCTCCAACAAGCCCATGCAGGCGGCCGGCGTCCTCCACGCGGGCCTCGACCTCACCGGCGAACGCCTCGCCCTCGCCGCCGCGAGCCACTCCGGCGAACTCTTCCACCGAGATCTCGTACGACAGCTTCTCGCCGAACACGGCCTGGACGCGGGGCAGTTGCAGTGCCCGCCGGACCTTCCGCTGGACCCGGTCGAGCAGGAGACGTACCTCGCGTCGGGCGCCGTACGCGACCGGGTCGCCATGAACTGCTCCGGCAAACACACCGCGATGCTCGCGGCGAGCGCGCTGCGCGGCTGGCCGCTGGACTCCTACCTGGACCCCGGGCACCCGCTCCAGAAAGTTATCCACAGGGTTGTGGAAGAAGCGGCGGGCGAGCCGGTCACCGCCGTGGGCACGGACGGCTGCGGCGCCCCACTCCTGGCCATCACCCTCACCGGCCTCGCCCGCGCCTACCGCTCCTTCGTCCTCGCCACCCCCGGCACCCCGGAACGCCGAGTCGCCGACGCGATGCGCGCCCACCCCGAGTACGTCGCGGGCACGCGCCGCCCCGACACCCTCCTGATGCGCGCGGTACCGGGCCTGCTGTCGAAGATGGGCGCCGAGGCCGTACAGGCGGTGGCCCTGCCGGACGGGCGTGCCGTGGCGTTCAAGGTGGAGGACGGGGCGGGGCGGGCCCTGGGGCCCGTGCTGGGGCGGGCGCTGGACCTGATGGGCGCACGGGTGCCTGAATTCGGGAAGGCCGCGGTGCTGGGCGGGGGGCGTGAGGTGGGGGAGATTCGGGCGGCGTTCTAGCGATCACTTTTCGAGGACGAGGCCCCTTCAGGGCCGATGGGGGTCTGGGGGCGCAGCCCCCAGGCGGGGTCGAAGGGGCGGCAGCCCGTGGTGACGGGACGGGCAGGGGCGGCGGGGGCGAAAAAAATCCCGCAACACCAACCTCCACCGACCTACCGTGACCCCATGACCAGCCCCGCACACGACCTCGCCGTCCGCCCCGTCACCGAGCCCGAGATCCCCGACTGGATCCGCGCCCTGAACACCGGTTTCCTGCGCACACCCACCGTCCACGAGACGGAACTCACCGACCGCAGCAGCTACATCGACCCGCCCCGCACCCTCGGCGCCTTCGACAACGGCCGCTGCGTCGCGACCTTCCGTTCGTTCCCGCAGGAGATCACGGCCGTGGGCGGCGCGCTCGTCCCCGCCAACGCCATCACGAACGTCACCGTCACGGCCACCCACCGCCGCCGAGGCCTGCTCACCCGGATGATGACCCAGGACCTCGCCGCGGCGAAGGAGCGCGGCGACGTCGTAGCGACACTCATCGCCGCCGAGTACCGGATCTACGGCCGCTACGGCTTCGGCCCCGCCACGTCGGCGACCCAGTGGGACATCGATGTCCAGCGCACCGGCCTGGACCCCCGCTGGTCGGCTCCGGAGGACGGCGCCCGTATCGACCTGGTGGACGCCGAGGACGTACGCAAGCTCGGCCCCGAACTCCACGAGCGGCTGCGCCGCCTCCAGCCGGGCGCGATCAACCGGGACGACCGCTGGTGGCAGGTCACCACGGGTGCCGTGCAGCCGGGGCGGGTGTCGTGGACCGAGCCGTTCCACGCCGTCTACCGCGCGGCGGGCGGCGAGGTGGCGGGCCTGGCCGCGTACTACTGCGACGACACCTGGACCGACGCCAAGCAGCCGGGCGACACGGCCACGGTGAAGGGGCTGATCGCGACCACCCCGGCCGCCGAACGCGCCCTGTGGCAGCACGTCTGCTCGCTGGACTGGGTGACGAAGGTGAAGTCGGGCTGGCGTTCCCCCGACGACCTGCTGCCCCACTTCCTGCCGGACCCGCGCGCGGCCACGATCACGACCCAGGCGGACTGGCTGTGGGTGCGGATCCTGGATGTCGTACGGGCCATGGAGGCGCGGTCGTACGAGGGGGAGGGGACGTTGGTCTTCGAGGTGACCGACGGGGCCGGACTGGCGGGCGGGCGCTACCGGTTGACGGCCTCGGCGCAGGGGGCGTCCTGTGCGCCGACCACGGAGAGCGCGGAACTCACGCTGGACGTCCGGGAGCTGGGGGCGCTGTGGCTCGGTGACGTGTCGGTGCCGCGGCTCGCGGCGCTGGGGCGGGTGCGGGAAGAACGAGCGGGCGCCGCCCGAGTGGCCGACGCCCTGCTGCGTACGTCCAGGCGGCCTTGGTGCCCGGACATCTTCTGAACGCTCCTTGCTGTGCGGCCGGTTGGCGGCGGGTGGGTGGACTCATCCGTAGCTGTTCAGTTGTGGTTGTCGTGCGGTCGAGCCGGCCGACCGGGCTCTCGGCTCCCCTCCAGGAGAGAGGTCCGGTCGGCCAAGTTACCTAAGTTGGTAACCAACTCTTCTCTAGTTATCTCCTCTTGGATGCGTCTCATAACCACCTTTCCATGAACTGCCTAAAGATGGCGAGAAGTTGTAGGGTTTGGTCGTGGAGCCCGAATACGCCACCGTCAATGGACGGTTGAGGTCACCACGGCCACAGTGGTCACACCACGAACTGGCCGACGAGCTGCGCACCAGGATCAGGTCCGGTGTCCTGCGGCCCGGCCAGCGCATGCCCACCCAGGCCAAGCTGGCGGACGAGTTCGGCGTCGAGCGCGGGGCCGTGCGGCAGGCGCTGCGCATCCTGCAGTCCGAGCGACTGCTCACCAATGTGTCCAAGGGGAGCCCGGCGACCGTCGCCCCCGCCCTCGGACCGGCCCTGACCGGCCCCGGAGCCCCGCCGCAGCCCACGATGGTGGGCCTGGCCCCGCGCATCGCGGAGGCCTTCGCGCAGCCGCACGTGGAGATCGAGGCGCTGTGTCTGACGGCGGTCTCGCTCACGCTGGCCATCGGCGAGCCGCTGCGCCAGATCCACGCCGGGGAGCTGAATCCGGCCAAGGTCGATGTGCGGGTGCTGCTGCCGAGCAGTGACATCGAACTCGCGTTCCCATCACTGGTGGACTCCCCGGAGGACAGCCGGCCGCAGCGGCGCTGGCTGGCCCAACGCAACGCGCAGGGCCAGGTGTTGAGCCACAACCTGCTGGCCCTGCGCGCGACGCACGGCATCGACGTACACATCACGTTCCGCGCGCTGCCGTTCACGCCTCCGGTGAAGCTGTACCTGCTCAACGGCTCGGAGGCGCTCTTCGCGTACTACACGCTGAGCCAGCGCGAGGAGGAGATCGGTCAGGAGCAGGTGGAGATGTACGACGCCGAGGGCACCCAGTCGATGCTCTTCGCGTTCGAGCAGGGCGCGGGGCTGCGGGACACGACGTTCGTGGAACAGTCCCAGCTGTGGTTCAACGCACTGTGGGAGACGATCAGTTCGGAGCTGAGGCTGACGAGCTGATCGCCTCCCGCGGTGGCTGATCCGGAGGGCGGTTTACGGATCACAGGGCGGGTCCGGTGAACAGCAGGGCCAGGACGACGGCCCCGATGGAACTGATGGCCGGACTCTTGGCCTTGATGCCGATGGAGATCAGGAGCAGGCCGATGATGCCGGTGGCGCCGAACTTCCACTGGACGATCTGTTCGAAGCCGACGACGAAGACGGCGGACAGGAGGGCGATGGCAGGCACGGTGGTTCCCCCTTCGGGCTGCGGAAGCAAAACTTCCACCAACTTGGATAAGTTGGCAGCCAACTCTGCTTAAGTTGTTCCCGTTTGGTACCTACTCACACCTACTCGCAATCAAGTTCCAAACAACTCCCCTTAGATGGGGCAGAGTTATACCGTTTGGTCGTGACCCAGGAGAACGTGGCAGTGAACGGCAGCAGAAGCTTCTCGCCCCAGGAGATCGCCGACGCCCTACGGGACCGTATCCGTGCCGGTGACCTCAAGGCGGGAGACCGCCTGCCCACCCAGACCGCCCTGGCGGAGGAGTTCGGCGTGGAGCGGGGAGCCGTACGACAGGCGCTGCGGGTCCTTCAGGAGGCCGGACTGCTCACCAACGTCAGCAAGGGGAGTCCGCCCACGATCGCGGAACAGGCGCCCGGGCCTGACGGGCCCCAGCCGACCATGGTGGCGCTGGCGCCCCGCCTGTCCGACGCGTTCGCTGAGCCCCACGTCAAGATCGATGCGGCCTGCCTGACCGCCGAGAGCCTCATGCTGGCGGTGAGCGAATCGGTCCGGCTGATCCACGGGGGCCAGGTCCGCCCCACCTCGATCGACGTCCGGGTGCTGCTGCCCTCCCGGGACATCGCCCTGGCCTTCCCCGTCCCGGTCGAGGGCCGCGGCGACGACGACCCGGTCCACCAGCGCTGGCTGACCATGCGCAACGCCCAGGCCCAGGTCCTCCAGCACAACCTGATGGCCCTGAGAGCCACCCACGGCATCGACGTCCACGTCACCTTCCGCGCCCTGCCCTTCACCCCGCCGATCAAGCTCTACCTGCTCAACGGCGAGGAGGCGCTGCTCGGTTACTACGTCCTCAACGAGCGGGAGGAGGAGTACAAGAGCCAGACCCTGGAGATGTACGACGCCGTCGGCTCCCAGTCCGTCCTGTTCGCCTTCCTCAACCAGGCCGGTCAGCGCGACGCCGCGTTCGTGGAGGAATCGCAGAAGTGGTTCGACGCCCTCTGGGAAACCATCACGACGGACCTGACACTCTCCTAGTGACTCCTGATACGGCGCAGACTGTTCCGGTGACAGAAGAGACAGGCAACGTACGAGAATTGATCACCGGCGCTCGCTTCGTCCTTTTCGACTTCGACGGCCCGATCTGCCGGCTGTTCGCGGGACTCTCGGCGGAGGGCGTGGCGAAGGACCTGGTGTCCTGGCTGGAACGGCAGGGGCTGAAGGAACTGCTGACGGAGAGTGAGCGGGTGCACCCCGATCCGCACGTCGTCCTGAACGCGGTCAACAAGCGGCACCCGCGCAGCGATCTGGTCGACGAACTGGAGGAGTTGCTCACCCAGCACGAACTCAAGGCCGTCGACTCGGCGTACCCCACCCCGTATGCGGACCCGCTGATACGCACCTGGAACGCCGTCGGCATCCATCTCGCCGTCGCCACCAACAACTCCCCGCGCACGGTGACGGAATACCTCCACGGCCGGGGCCTCCTGGAGTGCTTCACCCCGCACGTCTACGGCCGCACCAACGACCTCGACCTCCTGAAGCCGAACCCCCACTGCCTGAACCGCGCCCTGCGCGCGATGGGCGCCGCCCCCGCCGACGCCCTGATGATCGGCGACACCCCCTCGGACTTCGAAGCGGCCCGCAGGGCGGGCATCCCGTTCCTCGGCTACGCGCGTAACGAATTCAAGGAAACGTTGCTGCGCCGGGCGGGCGCCGACGCCGTGGTGGGTTCGTTGCGGCCGCTACTCGACTTGGTACGGCGGGTGTAGCGGCACAGTCGCGCCGCTGACCTCGGTCGGACGAGCGTCTCGTGGCTCGCGGCGGTTCAATGGGCGGGTTCTCCGGCGTTGCTTGACGCCTCTGGAGTAACGTGCCTCATCCCTTACTCATCGGCTCAACCGGAACGGGCTGAACGCAGCGAATGACACCCCAACTCACCGGTGTTCGGCAGCGCGCCGACGAACTGGTCGGCGAAAGCGGTGTGGTGACCGGGCCCCTCAAGGGCTACCACCACGAGACGTATGTGCTGGCCATGCCGGGCGAGACGCGGATCGTGAAGCTCCGCGAACCGCGCGAACGGATCCTGTGGTTCGACCGCAGGTGCTTCCGGTCGGAAGAGGCCCTGCTCCGCGAACTGGACGGCCGGATCAGCCGTATCCCCGTCATCCACGACGTGGAGGGCATGGCACTGCAGGTCTTCATCGAGGGCCGCACCCTCAAGTCCCGCCCGTGGGGCGACCGGCGGATCCCGGAGGGGGTCCACGGCCAGATCGTCGACCTGTTCCGGGAGTTGGCGCACGTCACACCCGACACCCTTGAGGTGGAGCGCAGCTGCGAGGCCAAGGACCGCGCGGACGACGGCGACTGCGACGGCTTCCTGGAACGCCTCGTCGTCTTCGTGGAAGAACAGGTCTACGAGAAGAACTCCCCGGACTTCGGGCGGCTCTTCACGGAACTCGGCCTCCACCTCGATGCGTTCGTCCAGCTCAGAAAGAACGTTTCCGGCCTGACCCGGCGTGACTTCTGCCTGCTCCACGCGGACCTGCACCGGGAGAACTTCGTCCTCGACCCGCTCAACCAACTCTGGTCCATCGACTGGGAGTTGGCGATGCTGGGAGACCCGCTCTACGACCTCGCCACCCACCTCTACCTGATGTCCTACCCGGCGGACCAGGAACGCCGGATGGCCGAGGACTGGGCGCGATCCGTCCGTGGAGTACGGCCCAGCAGTGCGCGGGGCTGGGCGGAGGACCTGGACCGCATCCTCGCCTTCAAGCGAGCGCAGTCGGTGTTCACCGACGTCATCCGGCTGTCGCTGTCCCTGCGCGACGGACCGAACGTCAAATGGGCCCGGCTCCCGTCGGCGGTACGGAAACTGCAGGCGATCATGACGGCCGCGGCGGGCCCCTTGGGCCTGGCCGAGATTCCGAGCAGGCCCCGGCTTGCCGCGGCACTCGCGCGCTGGGTCAACAAGGCCGACCCGGCTGTCATGGACGGAGCGGTAGCGTCCGGGGCATGACTGATGCCACCGACTTCGAGGACATCCCCACCACCACTCTCGCCGAACTGCTCGGCCGCGAGCGGGTCATGGACATCGGCATCCGGCCCCTGTGGGGTCCGCTGCCGCGTCTCGCCGGGCCGGCCTTCACCGTGCGGTGCCCGCCCGGCGACAACCTCATGCTGCACGCGGCCATCTACCGCGCCGAGCCGGACTCGATCGTCGTGGTGGAGTCGGGCGACCTGGACTACGCCCTCGCCGGCGGGAACGTCTGCGCCATCGCCCAGCGGCGAGGCATCGCCGGCTTCGTCGTCGACGGGGTGATCCGTGACCTTGGCGAGGTACGGGCGGCGGGCTTCCCCGTCTTCGCCCGCGGTGTCATCCCGATCCCGGGCGGCAAGAAGGCCGTACTGCCGTTGAACGAGCGCGTGCGCTGCGGGGGAGCCGCCGTCGACGCCGGGGACATCGTGGTGGCCGACGAGGAGGGGGTTGTCGTCGTACCGGCCGCACGCCGGGCGGAGATCCTCACCGGGGCACGGGCCCGTCTGGAGAAGGAGTCCGCCGAGACCCTCGACGACTGGGAGAAGGCGCATCGGGCGCGAGTCGACGAGCTGTTGCGCGCGGGCGGCTTCGAGGGGTGATGTGAGAGGGGTCTTCTGATGCTTCTCTTCCTCGATGTCGACGGGACGTTGCTGCCGTTCGGCGCGTCCCGGCCGTACCCGGTGTACGACTCCGGCTTCGCGCCGCCCGCGTCCGACGCCCCTCCGCTGCTGACCCGCATCGACCCCTCGCTCGGGCCACGGCTCGCGGCCTTGCGGTGCGAACTGGTCTGGGCGACGACCTGGATGGACGACGCGAATGTGTGCGTCGCGCCCTGGCTCGGTCTGCCCCAACTGCCACTGGTGGACTGGCCCGACCCGGCCGAGGACGGGGTCGGGGACGGCACGGGCGGCCGGCTGCACTGGAAGACCCGGCCGCTGGTCGCCTGGGCCGCCGGGCGCCCCTTCGTGTGGGTGGACGACGAGATCGGCCCCGCCGACCGCGACTGGGTGAGCGCCCACCACCCCGAACGGGCCCTGCTGCAGCGCGTCGACCATCGGTACGGGATCACGGACGCCGATCTCGCGGCGATGGAGGCGTGGTTGGCGGCCAATCGGTGACGGGGTTTCTAGAACAGCGGCTCGTCCGGCGACAGCTTCAGCAGTGACTTGCCGCTCTCCGTCGCACCCGCCGTGCGGGTCGCCGCGGAGGCGCCGGGGAAGTGGCGGTTCCAGGATGCCGCGCGTCCGATGACGCCGAGGCGGGTCGCGAGGGTCAGGGCGCGGCGGAGTTCCGTGGTGGTGCGGCCGTTTCCCGCCCAGGGCTCCAGGTAGGCGTCCCGCAGCCGGGGCAGTGCCTCGGGGCCGTACCGTTTGCGGACTCGCCCGGCCGGGACCAGGAAACTGCAGAAGGGGTGCGAGACGGCGGCGTCACCCCAGTCGAAGAAGGTGTAGCGGCCGGGGGCCGGGTGGAAGAGCTGGCCGTCGTGCAGGTCGGAGTGGTCGAGCGAGTCCGGGATGCCCAACTCGGCCAGTTCGGCGCACAGTTCGAGCAGCAGCGGCCGTAGGGCATGCAGTTGGGCGGGGGCGATGTCCGGTTCGGTGGTGGTCTCGATGAACTGCACCACCCGGTCGAAGACTTCGGGGAGGGCCGTCGCCCGGGCGCTGGGGACGCCGAGTTGTTCGAGGTCCTTGGTGTGCGGGATCAGGGCGCGCTGCATGGTCGCGTACTGGCGGAGCGGTTCCTCCCAGGCGCGGGGGTCGGCGGGGGTGCGGTCGAGGACCTGCCAGAAGAGTTCGCCGCCGTGGGGGAGCAGGGACCAGCCGCGGTCGGCGTCGACGGCGAGGGGTTCCAGGACGTACTCCGGGACCCAGCGGGCCAGCGCGGCGGTGAGCGGCGCCTCGAAGGCGCTGGCGGGAGGATTTGCCTTCAGCCATACGGCAGTTCGGGCGGTGGAGGCGCCCGGGCCCTCGACGGGGATTCGGACCAGCACGGACCAGGGCCGCAGCCGCACACCCTGCCGCCCCGCCTCGCGCAGCCCCCGCGCCGCGAGTTCGCGCCGGGCCCAGCCGAGGGCCGCGTTCCGCCAAGTCTCCTGATCCCAGGGCGTCTTGGCGTTCTCGTGCTGTCCGCGGTCGATGACCTGCGACGTGTCGTCCTCGTGCATCGCGTCATTCCAGCATCCGGGCCGACGGGCGCTCCAACGATTTACCGGCCCGCGCTACCGTGGTGATCATGGCGGACTGGGGGATACGGCCTGCGGCGCGGGCGGACGTCGAGACGGTGGCCGAGCTGCGTGCGGTCGTGATGCGGGCGGATCTGGAACGGCTCGGGCGCTACGACGCCCGGCGCGTGCGGCAGCGGCTGCGGGACGGGTTCGAGCCGGGGCACACCTGGGTGATCGAGGTGGGCGGCGCGTTCGCCGGCTGCGTGGCGCTACGGCCGGACGCGGACGCCCGCTGCCACTGGCTGGAGCATTTCTATCTCGCGCCGGGGTTCCAGGGCGGCGGGATCGGGTCCGGTGTGCTCGGCGAGCTGTTGGACGGGTGCGACCGTGACGGTGTCCCCTTCGTGCGGCTGAATGTGCTGCGGGGGAGCCCGGCCCGGCGGCTGTACGCGCGGCACGGGTTCACCGTGGAGACCGGGGACTACGAGGATCCGGTGGACGTGTTCATGGTGCGGGAGGCGCCCGGCCGGCCTCGGCTCCGACAGCTGCCCTGACGGCTGGGGGGCGGGCGTCCGCCCTGTCACGATCCCTCTCCCGTGTCGCTGCCCCTGGCCCTCTCCGTGCAGCTGCGGGCGACCGTGTCGGCGAAGGCGCGGGCGAGCGGGGTGAGGGCGTCCCAGCGGCGGACGGCCCAGCCGACCGGGAGCGGGGGCAGACCGGGGAGGGGGACGAGGCGGAGCGGGCCGGTACCGGGTACCTCCCAGCCGGGCAGGAGGGGGACGACGGCGTGACCGAGGCCGAGTTCGGCCAGCAGAAGGGCGGTGTCCCAGTCGGCGACACCGGTGTCGGAGCTGCTCCGGACGCCGAGTTCGGCGAACGCGGCGTCGAGACGGGCGCCCGAGGTGGAGTTCGGGGGCAGGCGGATGAGGCTGATGCCGCCGAGTTCGGCGGCGTCGACGCGGGACCTGGCCGCGAGCGGATCGTCGGCGCGGACGGCCAGCACCCAGGACAGGTCTACGACGGGACGCTGCTCGATGCCGCGCACCGGCCCGTCGATCGTGACCCACGCGAGGTCCAGGTGGCCGGCCGCGAGAGCCTCGAAGCAGTTGCGGCTGGAGGTCTCCGTCCGGAACTCAAGACCCACCCTCGGATAGCGCTGCCGGAAGGCGACGACCGCCTCCGACATGAAGTGCCGCACGGTGGTCCCGCCCGTCGTGACCCGCACCGAGCCGCTGTCGCCGTTGACGAGATCCCCGAGCCGCCGCATGGCCAGCTCCAGCCCGGCCACACTCTCCGAGGCGGCCTCGCACAGCAGCAGCCCCGCCTGAGTGGGTACGACACCTCGCGGCCGGCGCTCCAGAAGGCTCATGCCGGCCTCCCGCTCCAGCCGCTTCACATGCTGGCTCACCGCCGACTGGGTGCGGCCCAGTTCGCGGGCGACGGCGCTGAGACTTCCCGCCCGGCACACGGCCACGAAGACACGCAGATCCTCCAGAGTCACAACTCCAAGCTACAGCTTGGGTGTTGGCGGAAATCCATAGGATTGACCGGGGTCGCGGACTCGACCATCCTCAGTGCAGGGCCCAGGCGGCAACCCGTCCGACGCCTTCGCCGGGTCCGGACCAGGGCGAAGACACGGACGGGTGCCGACCTCCGAAGAACGACGGAAGGACGCCGGGTCGTGTCCGACTCTCCTACGTCAACCGGTCACTCCCCCCGTGCTGTTGACACGGCCGGTGCCGACCGGGCCGTAGCGCTGCTGCTCCGGCTCGGCGCCGCGGACATCGCGCACCCTGGCGGCACTCTCGTCGCCCACCTCCAACGCGTCCGGGACCGCCTCGCCGCGTGGGGCGCCCGCCCGGCCCTCCAACTCGCGGGCCTGTGCCACGCCTGCTACGGCACCGACGGTTTCCGCACCGCCTTGTTGCCGGTGGACACGGGCCGCGCCGAACTCGCCGAGGTGATCGGCGCGGAGGCGGAAGGGATCGTGTATCTCTACGGGGCGTGCGACAGGAAGGCCACCTATCCCGGGCTCGCGGAGGCCGACGGGGTCTTCCGGGACCGTTTCACCGGCGCTCTCCACACGCCTGGTCCGCAACTCCGCCGGGACCTCGCCGAACTCACCGTCGCCAACGAACTCGACCTGGCCCGCCACGACTTCGCCTTCCGCGAGCGCTGGGGACCTCAACTCCTCGCCCTCTTCACCCGGTTCAAGCCCCTGCTGAGCCATCCCGCCCGGGCGGACTGCCAGATGAACCTCACGCCGTGACGGACTCCGCGATCCGCAGGGCGGCCTGGGCGGGCGTGAGGTGGGTGGTGTCGACGACGTGCGCCTCGCGGTGCAGCCAGGTGCGGGCCGCCTCGGCGTAGGGCTCGAGGTAGCGGAGCCGGAACGGGGAGTCGGGGCCGAGGACGGTGTCGCCCGCGATGCGGCCGCGAAGAGTTTCCTGGTCGGCGTGGAGGACGAAGTGCCGTACCGGAATGGCGTGTTGGGCCAGGCCCGCGCTGATCTCGCGCCAGTACTGCTCGACCAGGACGGTCATCGGAACGACCAAGGTGCCGCCGGTGTATTCGAGTACGCGCCGGGCGGTCTCCACGACGAGCTGCCGCCAGGGCGGCCAGTGCTGGAAGTTGTCCGTCGCGGGCAGCCCCGGCGAGATGTCCATGAGCGTCTCGCCGACCTTCTCGGCGTCGAACACCCGTGAATCCGGGATGAGTTGCTGCACGAGCGGACTCGTCGTCGTCTTGCCCGAGCCATGGGTGCCGTTGAGCCATACGATCATGGGCTCGACGCTAGCGGGGAGCGGGACAGCCGGTCCGCCGGTCACGTAGGCCGCTGGGTGAGTCTGGCGGCCACCGCGTCGAGGACCCAGTCCAGGCCGGTCGCGAAGGAGGTCTCGGCGTCCACGTCCGTGCCGTCGTGCACGGCCTTGGCCAGCGTGGGGAAGCGGCCCGTGGCCAGCATTCTCGTCACGTGCGGGCCGGAGGCGCGCTGCCAGTCGCGTTTGGACAGGCCCGTGGCGCGCTCGGCCCGCAGGTTCGCGATCTCGCGTCTGATCGCGCCGGTGAAGTAGGCGCTGACGGTCTCCACGGCGCGCATGACGGTGTCGATGTCGGCGAGACCGTCGAGGGCGGCCAGCGTGGCCTCGGTCACGGCGAGGCCGTTCGGGCCCAGGCTCGGACGGCCGCCGAGCAGGTCGGCCAGCCATTCGTGGCGGAGGGCGGCCCGCCTGGTGCGGTGGGCGAGGACGCGCAGCGACTCCCGCCAGTCACCGGGCCGCTCCTCGGGGAGGATCTCGGCCTGGACCTCGTCCACCATGAGGTCGAACAGTTCCTCCTTGGTGGAGATGAAGCCGTACAGCCGCATCGGGCCGGCGTTCAGCCGGGCGGCGACCTTGCGCAACGACACCGCCTCCAGCCCGCCCTCGTCAGCCAGCGCGACGGCGGCGGCGACGATCCGCTCCCGGTCGAGCGGCACGGGTCGGGTCGGCGGCTCCGGACGGTCCCACACAGTCATGGACGCATCGTACTGTTGCGATACATCGCCATGAGTCAATACAGTGTATCGGCATGAGACATCGCATCGCCGTGATCGGGAGCGGCCCCGCCGGCCTCACCTTCGCCCGAGTACTGCACCGCTACGGCCACCCCGTCACCGTCCTCGAACGCGATCCCGCCCCCGACGCCCGTCCCCCGGGCGGCACGCTGGACCTGCACGAAAGGCTGGGCCAACTCGCACTGGAGAAGGCGGGGTTACTGGCGGAGTTCCAGGCGCTCTCGCGTCCCGAGGGACAGGCCATGCGCATCCTGGCCCCGGACGGGACCGTCCTGCGCGACTGGCGGCCCCGCCCGGACGACCTGGCCAATCCCGAGATCGACCGCGGGCAACTCCGTGACCTGCTGCTCGGCCCGCTCGACGTCCGGTGGGGGCGGGGCGTGACGCGGGTGGTGCCCGGGGGCCAGGACGGCGTACTCGTCGATTTCGCGGACGGGCTACAGGAGACGTATGACCTCGTGGTCGGCGCGGACGGCGCCTGGTCCCGGGTCCGCCCGGCCCTCTCGCCGGTGACGCCGCACTACACCGGCGTCACCTCGCTGGAGACCTCCCTCGACGACGTCGACGCCCGCCACCCCGACCTCGCCCGGCTGATCGGCGAGGGTTCCGTGGCCGTGTACGGCGCGAACCGGAGCCTCGTCGCGCAGCGCAACAGCGGCGGCCACGTGAAGGTGTACAGCAAGTTCCGCGCACCGCTGGACTGGCACAAGGACCTGGACCTGGCCGACGCCGAAGCTGTGCGATCGGGCCTGCTGACCCTGTTCGACGGCTGGTCCGCCCCCGTCCTCGACCTCCTCCGCCGCGGCACCGCTTTCGCCCACCGCCCCTTCTACGTCCTCCCCGTCTCCCACACCTGGCCCCACGCCCCCGGGGTGACACTCCTGGGCGACGCCGCCCACCTGATGCCCCCACTCGGAGTCGGTGCGAACCTCGCGATGCTGGACGGCGCCGAACTCGCCGAGTCCATCGCCACCGCCCCCGGTACCCGGGATCCGGACGAGACCGTCCGCGTCTTCGAGGAACGGATGTGGGCCCGGGCCGGAAAGTGGGCGCAGATCACAACAGCCGGCCTGGAACGCCTGGTGAGCCCGGACCCCGCCGAAGCGATCGCGGTCTTCGACGAGGTGCAGCCGTCGTGACCCCCAAGGGTCCCTACAGGCCGCCCAGTCGCCTGTTCAGCGTGTCGAGTGTCGGCCAAGGCGGACCGTCGTGCAGTGCGCGCAGGAGTTCCTCTCCGAATCGCCTTCCGTTCGGAAACTGGTCGCCGAGCTCCCAACGCCACGCGGCGACCATCGCGAGGACGACCTGCCGGCACTCGTCCAGCAGCCCTTGGCAGACGTTCGGGTAGTGCTCCCGGACCGCCTCGGGAACATGGGCGAGGTCGAACTCGACGGGTCCGCGGCAGCACGTCTCGAGGTCGATGAACAACGGGCCGTTCGTCGTGCTGAGCACATTGCCCGGATGTGGCTCGCCGTGGAGCAGCTGTTCCACGGCGCCGCGGTCGTCGATCGCTCGCCGCAGGCTCGCCAGCCTGCCGCCGAGGAACACGCGTTCCGCGTCGGCGAGTTCCGGCGAGCGATCCGGGTCGGCGACGACTTCTTCCGCCTCCGTGATCCGGTCCGTGAACCTCGGGCTCGGCACATCGACCTCGCGCATGCCGGCGTGCAACTGCTCCAGCGCCTTGGCGTAGTCGACCGGTGCGGTGTGGGGTGTCATGGGCTCGTAGTAGGTCCACAGCGTCACCGCGAAGCCGTCGCGCGTGTACACACGCGGGTCCGCCCGGGGCTCCAAGGGACACACCGGGCAGCCGACTTCGGCGAGCCGCTGAGCGAGCTCGACCTCGAACTGTGCGACCTCTTCTCCCACATGGGCGACCCGGGCAAAGACATCGCACGGCGTCAGCCGCAGTGCCAGCTTGTTCGAGTTGTGCAGAACGACCGCGCCGTCGGCCGCCAGGCCGACCGATACGGCGGCCGAGGTCGCAGCCGCGATCGCTCGCGTGACGTCGGTCGTCTCCATCCGCGCATCCTGGCACGGATGGGCGAGTGGCGTGACGCACTTTTGCAAGCGTGTGCTTGCAATAGTTAGCAGAGATGGTGCATGGTGAAGGCATGGCATCGCTCAACGTCGGCAATCTTGGTGAGTATCTGCGGGAACAGCGGCGCACCGCGCAGCTGTCCCTGCGGCAGCTCGCCGATGCCGCCGGGGTGTCCAATCCGTATCTGAGCCAGATCGAGCGCGGGCTGCGCAAGCCGAGCGCGGAGGTGTTGCAGCAGGTCGCCAAGGCGCTGCGGATATCCGCCGAGACGCTGTACGTGCGGGCCGGCATCCTCGACGCCGAGCGGGACCGGGACGAGGTCGAGACACGTGCGGTCATCCTCGCCGATCCCACGCTCACCGAACGGCAGAAGCAGGTGCTGCTTCAGATCTACGAGTCCTTCCGCAAGGAGAACGGGTTCGAGATCGCCGACGGGGACGAAGGCGTGGAGAACGGTCCCGGCGTGAGCGACGGTGCAGACGGCAGCGACGCCGACCCGCGGGAGCAGACGGCCGGTTGATGACGACACGGCCCGTCCGCCGAGCGCGGAAGCAACCCAAAACCCTCAGCTGATAGCAACCGGGAGGACCATCACCATGGCCATCACCGATGACCTGCGCAAGACCCTGAGCGACCCCACCCCGCTCTACTTCGCCGCCGGCACCGCCGACCTCGCCCTCCAGCAGGCCAAGAAGGTTCCCGGCCTGGTCGAGCAGCTGCGTGCCGAGGCCCCGGCCCGGATCGACGCCGTGCGCGGCACCGACCCGAAGGCCGTGCAGGAGAAGGCCGCCGCCCGTGCCAAGGAGGCGAGCGCCAAGGCCAAGGAGGCGCAGGAGACCCTCCAGACCAAGGTCAACGAGTTCCTCACCAGCCTCGACGGCGACCTCAAGAAGTTCGGCAGCACGCTCGACGCCGACCTGAAGAAGTTCGGCAGCACGCTCGACGCCGACCTGAAGAAGTTCGGCGAGTCCGCCCAGGACTTCGCGCTGCGCGGGGTCGGCGTCGCCGCCGAGTACGCCGTCAAGGCCCGTGAGGCGTACGAGAAGGTCGCCGAGCACGGCGAGCAGGCCGTGAAGACCTGGCGCGGCGAGGCCGCCGACGAGATCGAGGAGCTGGCCGTCGCGGTCGAGCCCGACCCCGAGCCGGTCGTCGTGAAGACCGAGGAGCCCGCTCCGGCCCCCGCTCCGGCCCCCGCTCCGGCCCCGACCGCCGCCGCCCCGGCGAAGAAGCCCGCGGCCAAGAAGGCCCCGGCCCGCAAGACCACCGCGAAGAAGACCACGCCGCCCGCGAAGTGACACGAACGGGTGATCGGTAACGGGTCGGGCACTCGATGAGTGCCCGGCCCGTTCTTCCTTCAGCGGCAATCCGGTTGCGGGTACGGTGACCGCGTAATGACTAGCCGAGTCTGGTGGTGGACGTAGTGCTGATGCAGGGCTTCACAGGGTTCATGTGGCTGTTGAGCACCGCCCTGATCGTGTTCAGCGGCTTCGCGCTCGTCGACGCCGCGACGCGCCGCGAGGACGCCTATCGCGCGGCGGACAAGAAGACGAAGCCGTTCTGGCTGATCATCCTCGGGCTCGCCTTCGTGGTGAACCTCATCTTCAACATCCTGTCGTTCCTGCCGATCATCGGCCTCGTCGCGACGATCGTGTACATGGTCGACGTCCGCCCGGCCCTCCGCGGCCTCCCCGGCGGCGGCCGCAGCCGCAGAGGCGGCTCCAGCAGCGACGGCCCCTACGGCCCGTACAACGGCGGACGCTGAAGTCCTACGGCCAGGTAGCCGGGGTTACGGCGCCCGGTCCAGCAGTACCACCGCCACGTCGTCCGTCAGCTCGCCGCCGTTGAGGTCGCGGACCTCGTTCACCGCCGCCCGGAGCAGTTCCTCGCCGCGCAGGCCCTCCGCGAGCTGGCGGCGGACCATGGCCACCATGCCGTCCTGGCCGAGCCGTTCGCGGCGGCCCTCGCCGATCCGGCCCTCGATCAGACCGTCGGTGTAGAGCATCAGGCTCCACTCGGCGCCCAGCTCCACCTGCATCCGCGGCCAGCGGGCGCCGGGGAGCAGGCCGAGGGCGGGGCCGTTGTTGTCGTAGGGGAGGAGTTCGGCCGGGCGGCCGGGGCGGGCCAGCAGCGGGGACGGGTGGCCGGCCAGGCACAGGCCCGCGCGGCGGCCGTCGGGGGCGATGTCGACCGTGCAGAGCGTCGCGAAGATCTCGTCGTCGGAGCGCTCGTGCTCCAGGACCTGTTGCAGCGTGCCGAGGAGCTGGTCGCCGCAGAGGCCGGCCAGGGTGAGCGCGCGCCAGGCGATACGGAGTTCCACGCCGAGCGCGGCCTCGTCGGGGCCGTGGCCGCAGACGTCGCCGATCATCGCGTGCACGGTGCCGTCGGGGGTGCGCACGGTGTCGTAGAAGTCGCCGCCGAGCAGTGCGCGGGAGCGGCCGGGGCGGTAGCGGGCGGCGAAGTGCAGCTGGGAGCCGTCGAGGAGGGGGGTGGGCAGCAGGCCGCGTTCGAGGCGGGCGTTCTCCTGGGCGCGCAGCTTGGACTCGGTGAGCTTGCGCTCGGCCCTGTCGGAACGTTTCCGCTCCACCGCGTACCGGATCGCGCGGCTCAGCAGCCGGCCGTCCAGCTCGTCCCGGAAGAGATAGTCCTGCGCGCCCACCCGGACCGCCTCGGCACCGCGCTCGGTGTCGCCGGACGCGGTGAGGGCGAGGACGGCGTGGCGGGGCGCGATCCTCAGCACGTGCTTGAGTACGGCCAGCTCGTCGTCGGCGCCGTCCGCGGCCCGGCCGGGGGCGGGCAGCGCGAGGTCGAGCAGGATGCAGTGCACGTCGTCGGTGAGCAGCCGCTCGGCCTCGGTGAGGTTGCGGGCGGTACGGACCCGGATCGGCTTGCCGGTCGGGTCGACCAGCTCGGGCACGATCGGCGAGCCGCCGGGGTCGTCCTCGATCATCAGCAGGGTGAGGTGACCGGCAGGACCGCCGGGACCGGCGTGGGTGCCGTGGGCGGCGCGGTGCGCGGCGTCGGCATCGGTGGCCGTGCCGTCGTTGACGGCGTCCGGCGTGCGCGGGGTCTCCGGGCGCGGGGCTTCCATGCCTTCGGAAGCGCTCCCCGGCGTCTCGCTGGAGGTGGCCCCGGAGGTGTCTTCCGAGGTGTCGCCGATCGTGGGTGCGGCCGGCGCCTGACCACTTTCCACGGCCGGGATCGCTCTCTGCCGCGGTATGGGTGCGGGCATCGTCCTGTTTCCTTCCCTCCCCCCGAGGGCGCGGTGGGGCGAGGGACCTCGACCCACCGACCGGGACCATAGCGGTAGTGGGCGCCGGAAAGGAATGGTGTGAGGCAGGTCGCCCGGCAGGCGGCCACAGTCATATGCCGTGTTCCGTACCGCAGTTGGGCAGGACGGCGGTGGGGCCGGGATGACGAAGGTCACGCCGGGCCGGGGTTTGGGGCGGGTGATGCGTGTGCTGGGTCACGTGGCCAGGGTCACCGGTCGCAACCATGCCTACCGGACGGGCGAATCACGCATCCGGTCGCACAACGCCCAATATCGGCATCGAGCCGGCCCCCGCGATCGTCACCGTACGCCCCGGTCGTGGGGCATGGATGATCGCGCCGTCCCCGATGTACATCGCGACATGGCTGGCGTCGTCGAAGTAGATGATCAGGTCGCCCGGGCGCATGTCCTTGACGTCCACATGCGGCAGCTGCTTCCACTGCTCCTGCGAGGTGCGCGGGATCGGGTCGCCCGCGCTCGCCCAGGCCTGTGAGGTCAGCCCCGAGCAGTCGTACGACTTCGGGCCCTCCGCACCCCACTCGTACGGCTTGCCGAGCTGGGCCGTCGCGTACGCCACCGCCGCCTTGCCCCCGGCGGACGCCTTGCCGCTGATCTCCTTGAGGACACCGGAGTCGAGCCAGGCGGTCTGTGCCTTCAGCGCGGCCTGCTGCTCCAGCTTGGCCAGGCGTTCCTTCTCCTGCTTCTCCAGTTGGGACTCCAGCTTCTCGGCCGCCGCGATCCGGGCCGTGATCTCCTTCTTGGCGGCGGCCTTCGCCTGGCGGTTCTTCTCCAACTGCTGCCACTGGGTGGAGGCGTCGGCGGTGTACTGCTTCAAGTCCTGCTGGGTGCGGGTCAGTTCGGCGATCAGGCCCTTGGTGGCGCGCTGGCCCTGGAGTATCCGACCGGCACCGTCCAGGAAGGCCTGCGGGTTGTCGCTCAGGATCAGCTGCGCCTCGTCCGGGAGCCCGCCCGTGCGGTACTGGGAGCGGGCCGCGGCACCGGCGCGGTCCTTCAACTCGTCCAGTTTCTCCTGGCCCTTGACGATCTTCTTGGCCAGCTCGACGATCTGCGCGGACTGCTTCTGCGCCTGCTCCTCGGCCGCGTTGTAGGCGTCGGTGGCGACGGCGGCATCGTGATAGAGGTCGTCGAGCTTCGTGCGTACGGCCTCAAGGTCCTTGTTGGTTACGGGGGTTGGGGACGCGGTAGCGGTCGACGAAGACGAAGGGGTCGGCGTGGGCGACGGGCTCGCGAAGGCGATACCGGGTGCCGCCAGCACGGTGACCGCGCAGACGACCGTGACGGCCGTCGTGATCAGGGCTCGCCTGCCCGCTCCCATACCCCTGCCCCCACATCCCGTATCTGATTGACCGTCAGTAACTTACGGACGCCTGGGGGATCGTGCCATGCCCGAACAGAAAACGACAGAGGCAGCACTTCCCGTACTTCTCCCCTTTCCTTCCAGCTCATGACCTGTCGTGACCTGGCACGACCTGTCGCGGCGATCTCCCCGCCCATGTGACGAACGGCCGACGGAGATCGTTCCCCCTGCGGGCCACCCGCTCACCCGCCCGCCGCGATTCACCCCAGCGGGGCCAAGGCCCCCCATCCCACGGTCACTTCGCCCTGCCGCCACCGCACCGGACCGTCTACCACCGGCCAGTCGGCGGTGAGGTCCCGCACCGCGCGGATCCAGCGCTGACGGGCGCCGTAGGAGGCGTAGGGCGCGGCGGCGGCCCAGGCGCGGTCGAAGTCGCGGAGGAAGGCGTGCACCGGTTCGCCGGGCACATTGCGGTGGATGAGGGCCTTGGGGAGGCGTTCGGCGAGGTCGGACGGCCGCTCCAGGGAACCGAGCCGCGCCGCGAAGGTGACCGTCCGCGGCCCCTCAGGACCGAGCGCGACCCACACGTGCCGCCGCCCGATCTCGTCACACGTCCCCTCGACCAACAGCCCGCCCCGGGAGCCCCCGCCCGCCGGTGCGAGCCGCCCGCACAGCCGCGCCCAGACCTCGGCGACCTGCGCCTCGTCGTACTGCCGCAGCACGTTCGCCGCGCGGATCAGCGACGGCCGCTGCGGTACCGGGATCTCGAACCCGCCGTGCCGGAACACCAGCCCCTCCCGCTCGTACGGCCGGGCCGCCGTGACCCGCGCCGGTTCGATCTCGACCCCGACCACGCGCGCGTGCGGGGCGACGGAACGGAGCCGCTGCAGCAGTTCCACTGCTGTCCAGGGTGCGGCGCCGTACCCGAGATCGACGGCGAGGGGCTCGTCGGCCCGCCGCAGCTCCGCCCCGTGCGTCGCCACGATCCAGCGGTCCATACGGCGCAGCCGGTTGGGGTTGGTCGTCCCGCGCGTGACTGTTCCTAGGGGGCGGGCGGCTGCGCGGGCTGTCATATGTACGAGGGTAGGCGGCGCGGGACGAGGGGCGCCGCACCGGGCATGGGCCGAAGCTGTCGCTTCCTGTCCCGTTGTCAGTGCCGCCTGGCAGGATCGGAGATCAAGTTGCCGAGGTGAAGGTGGGACCGATGAAGGTGCTCGTCACGGACGAAGTCCACGTTGACTACGGCCAGATATTCGTGGAGAGCGGCGGGGACGAATGCGACCTGTACGACGCCTTCGCCGGGCAGGAGGGCGTCGGGCTCTGCGGGGGCGGGCAGGCGGGGATGCTGTTACTTCTGACCGGTCTGCGCATCGGCGGCGTCGACTTCACCGCCGAGCTGCACGACAGTCGGCCCGATCTGGACGAGACGTGGGAGGAGATCGTCGAGGTCCCGTTCCGGCCTGTGTCGCAGGAGACGAAGCTGCGGCAGTGGAACTGGAAGAACTCGTGGGAGCTGGGACTGGAGGAGCGCGACTACCGCGTGCGCTACTCGGCCATCGCCATGGACGCCGGCCGGAGCAAGAACGTGCGGGAGGACGACGAGCCCGCGACCGACGACCGGTATCTGCTGCAGATATGGCCTGCCGCGCCCGAGCCGGCCCGGCTGCTCAAGCAGACCGGCGGCGCGGCCGCGTACTGGCATGCCTTCGCCACGGCGCCCGTGGGCTGATGCGCTGAGCGGGCACGGCCGACGCACCGTCACCTCGAACGGTTGAGCGACAAGGGGTAATGTCCAGGCAAAATCCCCATGCGCCGGAATGAGAATCCCGCCCCCCGGCGTTGCACCCCCTTGGAGGGAACCGCACACCCTCCCTCAGGCATGCCCGCAGCGAGGAGGAACGCCACGTGAGCCAGTACGTCAGCAGGCTCGGGCGGCGTTCCCAGGCGTCGTCGGCCCGGCTGCGGCTGCATCGGAAACCCCGCCGGGTCGCCATGCTCTCCGTGCACAC
Organism: Streptomyces sp. NBC_01622; assembly: GCF_045209635.1. Classification (NCBI taxonomy): domain Bacteria; kingdom Bacillati; phylum Actinomycetota; class Actinomycetes; order Kitasatosporales; family Streptomycetaceae; genus Streptomyces; species Streptomyces sp. NBC_01622. The sequence goes on along the minus strand of NZ_CP109293.1, from coordinate 5,283,575 downwards.
CTCGCCGCTGCACCAGCCCGGCACGGGCGACGCGGGCGGCATGAACGTCTACATCGTGGAGCTCGCGCAGCGCCTCGCCGCGATCAACATCGAGGTGGAGATCTTCACGCGCGCGACCACCGCCGCCCTCCCCCCGACCGTCGAGCTGGCCCCGGGCGTCCTCGTCCGGCACGTGGACGCGGGCCCCTACGAAGGTCTCGCCAAGGAGGAACTCCCCGCCCAGCTCTGCGCGTTCACGCACGGAGTGATGCAGGCGTGGGCCGGTCACCGCCCCGGCTACTACGACCTCGTCCACTCGCACTACTGGCTCTCCGGCCACGTCGGCTGGCTCGCCGCGCAGCGCTGGGGTGTGCCCCTTGTACACGCGATGCACACCATGGCGAAGGTCAAGAACGCCAACCTGGCCGACGGCGACACCCCCGAGCCCGCCGCCCGTGTCATCGGCGAGACCCAGATCGTCGCCGCCGCCGACCGCCTCATCGCCAACACGGCGGAGGAGGCCGACGAACTCGTACGGCACTACGCGGCCGACCCCGCCAAGGTCGCCGTAGTCCACCCGGGCGTGAACCTCGAACGCTTCCGCCCTGCGGACGGCCGAGCGGCGGCCCGCGCCCGCCTCGGGCTGCCCCAGGACGCCCTGATCCCGCTCTTCGCCGGGCGCATCCAGCCCCTGAAGGCGCCGGACGTACTCCTGCGCGCCGTCGCCGTGCTGCTCGACGAGCGGCCCGAACTGCGCTCGAACATCGTCGTCCCCGTCGTCGGCGGGCCCAGCGGCAGCGGCCTCGCCAAGCCGGAGGGGCTGCAGAAGCTGGCCGCGCGGCTGGGCATCGCGGATGTCGTACGGTTCCGGCCGCCGGTCGGGCAGGAGCAGCTCGCCGACTGGTTCCGGGCCGCGTCCGTGCTGGTCATGCCCTCGTACAGCGAGTCCTTCGGGCTGGTCGCCATAGAGGCGCAGGCGGCCGGTACGCCGGTGCTCGCGGCCTCGGTCGGCGGCCTCCCGGTGGCCGTGCGCGACGGGGAGACCGGCTTCCTGGTCCAGGGGCACGACCCCACCGCCTACGCGCGCGTCCTGCGCACCCTCGCCGACGACCCGCACCTCGCGCCCCGCATGGGCGAGGCCGCCGCCCGGCACGCGCAGTGCTTCGGCTGGGACACGGCCGCCGCCGCCACGGCCGACGTCTACGCGGCGGCGGCCCAGGCCCACCGCCGTCACGTACGCTCGCACCATGGGTGAGAAAGCGGACCAGGACCGGGCGGCGCAGGTCATCGAGGGTTTCCTCAAGGGCGCCGAACTCGACTGGGAGAGCCCGGAGTCGGGCGCGTTCGTGGTCCAACTCCCGGGCACCCGCAAGCTGTCGACGACCGTCTCCCTTCTCGTCGGCCGCCACTCCCTCTCGCTCAACGCCTTCGTCGTCCGCCACCCGGACGAGAACGAGACGGGCGTCCACCGCTGGCTACTGGAGCGCAACCTCAAGCTGTACGGCGTGAGTTACGCCGTCGATCAGCTCGGTGACGTGTACGTCACCGGCCGCCTCCCGCTGTCCGCCGTCACCGAGGCGGAGATCGACCGCCTCCTCGGCCAGGTCCTGGAGGCCGCCGACGGCAGCTTCAACACCCTCCTGGAACTGGGCTTCTCCTCCGCGATCCGCAAGGAGTACGCGTGGCGGGTGTCGCGCGGGGAGTCCACGCGGAATCTGGACGCGTTCACCCATCTGACCCATCGGCCGACAGACTGATCGCACCCCGACCCCTTCCCCGCCGACGGGGCTTCATGGCATGCTCGCCGCCAGCACATTTCTGAACGACGTTCACATCCATGAAGAGCCGCGTGGGAGGACGTACGTACATGAGCCACACCCGTCTCACCAGACGAACCCTGCTCGGAAGCACGCTGGCTTTGGCGGTCCCCCTGCCGAAACCGGGGCCGACGGGCCCCAGGGGCGAAGTCCCGTCCCTCTGGCGGGAGTTCACCCGCACCCCCTTCACTCACCCCCAGATCCCCTACATCGGCGGCGCGGGCGCCCGGCGCCACCCCCGCCCCACCCGGGCGTTCGACGTCGTCCGCTACGGCGCCGTCGAGGACGGCACCACCGACTCCGCCCCCGCGATCAACCGTGCCATCGCCGCTGCCGGCCGGGCCGGCGGTGGCACGGTCCACATCCCGCCCGGCACCTTCCGCATCGACGACGTGATCCGCGTGGGCCACTCGAACGTCGTGGTCAGAGGCGCGGGCAGCGACCGTACAAAGCTCTACGCCACCAAGAACCTCACCGAACTCATCGGCGTCTACGGCTCCCGCTACGGCGGCGACAAGTCGTCCTGGTCCTGGGCCGGCGGCCTCATCTGGCTTGCCCCGACCGCCCGTTGGGACTCACTGGTCGTCGCGATCAGGGCGAAGGCCTGGCCCTTCGAGGGCTGGACCGGCAACAGGCGTGACGAATGGCGGCAGTTGACGACCGTCGAACCGGCCCGGCAGGGCTCCTGGACGGTGACGGTCGCGGACGCCTCCCAACTGAGGCCGGGCGAACTGGTGTTGCTCCGCCTCGCCGACGACACCGCCCACACCCTCCTCCAGCACATGGCGGGCGGCGGCCCCGGCCCCGAGGCGTACTACTGGGACGACAAGACCAAGCTTCTGTCCTACGTCCCCTACGAATGGCCCGTCCGCATCGCCCACGTCCACGGCCGCAGGGTGACTCTCGAACGCCCACTGCCCCTCGACCTCCGCCCCGAGTGGAACCCCCAATTCACCACTCACATAGAGGAGTTGACGGGCTCGGGCGTCGAGGGCCTCACCCTGGAGGCGGTCGAGACCCCGCAGCAGCCGCACCTCCTCGACAAGGGCTACAACGGGGTCGTCCTCCAATGCGCCTACGACTGCTGGGTGGACGACGTGACGGTCCGTCATGTGGACAACGGTTTCGGCCTGGTGGCGGCCTCGGCGTGCACCCTGCGCGGTACGACGGTGGCGGGCCGCGGCTCCCACCACCCCTACTTCTGCCGCGAGGGCTCGCACGACAACCTCATCGAGGACTTCACGATCGAGGAGCGCACCGTCCCGGCGTCGCCCAACACCCAGCTCCACGGCATCAACGTCGAGGGCCTGTCCTCCTACAACGTCTGGTCCCGCGGCGACATGCGCATGGGCACCTTCGACAGCCACCGCGGCTTGCCCTTCGCCAACGTCCGCACCGACATCACGGTGAACAACAACGGCCGCCACGGCGGCGACGCGAACGCCGGCCCGCTCTTCGGCGCCCGCTTCACCCACTGGAACATCCGCGTCACCAACGGCCGCGCGGGCCTGATGAAGATCGACCAACTCGCCCCGTACAGCGCCACGGTGGGCCTGAACACGGTCACCGAGTTCGACCAGACCGACGTCCCCGACTTCACCGGCGACCTGCACTCACGCCTGGAGCTCTACGGCACGACGGACGCCGTACGGCCGCGGAACCTGTACGAGGCGCAGCGGGAGCTGTGACTCAGGTGCGCCACAGGGTGTCGTAGCCGATGAAGTCGAACATGCGCTGTCCGGGCGGGAGTTGGCGGTTCTCGCCGGTGAAGCGGTGGGCGCCGACGGACGCGGTGAGCGCGGGGTCGGAGACCCACAGCCGCTCGAAGCCGCGCTCCTCCAGCCAGGCGCAGATCTGCGGGACGAGGTCCGGGGCCTTGCGGTTGCGGGTCCAGATCACCGTGCCGCCGGTGCGGCAGAGCTGGGTGCAGTGATCCAGGAGACGTTCGACGTCCGGGTCGGTGATGTTGCCGAGGACACCGCACAGGAGGACGAGGTCGGCGGGTGCGAGGTCGGCGTACTGATCCGTCAACGAGGCGTCCCCGGCGACGACTTCGACCCCGGAGAGGCCCGCGGCCCGGGCGGCCTCGGTCGCGTCGGCGACGTTGCGTTCGTCCAACTCGACCAGCCGGGCCCGGACTTCGTCTTTGCGCGGATGGTCTGCCAGTACGCCGATCAGGTCACGGCCCTGTCCGGCGCAGAGGCTGATCGCGGTGAGCGGGTCCGCCGGGGCGGCGTCGAGGGCGTACCGGACGCGTTCCTGGACGAGGGCGAGGCGCTCGCTGAGGTAGGAGTCGGGGGAGTCGTAGGCGTCGTGCCACTCGTGCCAGTCCATTCCGGGAACCTAACCGCGGTGCTGATCCCTGTCGCGTGAATAACGTCCCGGCGTGACCCCCACCAACTTCCGGAAATGGCGGGTGAGATGGGACTGGTCGTAGAAGCCGGTCGCCGCCGCCACCTCGCCCGGCGGGCGCCCGTCGAGGAGGAGCCGGCGGGCGCGGTCGACGCGGCGGGACATCAGGTACTGGTGCGGTGCGATGCCGTACGCCCCGCTGAACGCCCGTACCAGATGGGCGGGATGGGCATGCACGAGCCGCGCCGCCTCGTCGAGCGCGATGCCCTCGGTGACGCGCTCGTCGAGGAGCTCGCGCAGGGTGCGGGCGAGGGCGGGGTCCTCGGTGGGGGCGGGGGCGGACGGCCGTAGGTGGGCGTGCAGCCGTTCGGCGATGAGCGTCAGCCGGCTCGCCGCCTCCAGCTCGTCGCCGGGGTGGTCGAGCGCGGTGTGCAACTGACCTACACGCAGCCGGAGTTGGGGGTCGCGGAGGTCGGGCCGGTCGACGGCGGAACCGATCAGGTCGTCCGGCAGATGCGTGCCGTCGAGATAGAGGACGCGTTTGCGGAAGCCGTGCGGGGTGGCGGGGGAGCCGTTGTGCGGGACGTGCGGCGGGAGCAGCGACACCGTGTCGTGCGGGGTGCCGTGCTCGTGCCGGTCGAGGTCGTACCGTACGGCGCCGTCGTCCACGATCAGCAGCGTCCACGCGTCGTGCACGTGCATCGGGTACGCGTACTCGGTGAAGTGGGCGTGGAAGACCTCGACGACACCGGGGATGCGGGGCCGCCACGCGGAGACTTCCTGCTCGGGGCGGGCGGGGCCGTGGTGCGGGGCCATGCAAAGAACGTACAAGACGGGGGCGTGGGGCGGTCGGCAGTCTCAGTGCATGAGCACTGACATCGCTGGTGAACCGATCCGCTTCGACACGAAGATCGCTGTGCTGCTGCGCGACGACCTGGAACCGTGGCAGCGGCTGAACGTCACGTCCTTCCTGGTCAGCGGCCTGGGTACGCAGCTCCCCGAGGTGATCGGGGAGCCGTACGAGGACGCCGACGGGGTCGGTTATCTGCCGATGTTCCGGCAGCCGGTGATGGTCTTCGAGGCCACGAAGGAGGTCCTGGTGGCGGCCCACGGCCGGGTCCTGTCCCGGGCCCTGCCGCGCGCGGTCTTCACGTCCGACCTCTTCGGCACCGGCAACGACCGGGACAACCGGGCGGCGGTACGGGCCGTCGCCACGGCCGACCTGGATGTGGTGGGGCTGGCGGTGTACGGGCCGCGGAACGGGGTGGACAAGGTGGTGAGGGGGGCGCGGATGCATCCGTGACGCCATCCATGACCGAATCTGCACAGGGTGTGCGCAACCGCGAGGCGGGCGGGGCCCGTTGGGGCGGAGTTGTCCGGTTCGAGCCGGCCGCCGCACTGTCTGTAAGCCCGCTGTGCGCCGCCGCGTGTAGAGAACCCGGACCCAACTCGTGTGCACACTCACACGGTTCGGTCACCGCCGCATTCAACTGCCCCGCCGCGAACGGGTTCGGACTGGATGCCCCTCACCTCGCGTGGTTTGATCCTGCGCATCGCGGCCCGCAGTCTGTCCCCCAGCGGGACCGCATCCCCATTGTGGATCACCATGCGAAGGGCAGTTACCCCATGAACTCCGCTCCCCAGGTTCAGACCCTCGAGATCTCCGACGCCGAGCTCGACACCGTCTCCGGCGGCGTGAGCCCGCAGATCGGCGTCACCGTCGGCTCGACGACCCTCAGCAGCGCGGACCTCCTCGCCGAGGTCGACTCGGTCAAGGCGACTGCCCTGGGCAGCCTCGGCGGCACCCTCTCTGCGCTCCCCCACAACGTCGGCGTGAACGTCGGCTACTGACCGACGCCCATCGGCGGTCATCGCCGGTCACCACGACGAGCCCCCTACCGGCAGAAGAAGTGCAGGTGGGGGCTCGTCGTTGGCGTAGGCGTGCCATCGGAGGGCCGTCAGGCCGCGCTGACCTCCGGTTTCGCGGCGGCGGCAGAGGGCCCGACGGCTGCTGCCCCGCTCGCCGGCAGCCGTCGCATCAGTGCGCCGTACCCCACCGCGGCCCCCGTCCCGACGACCGCGCACATCCCCCACAGCCACTCCGCTCCGAACCGATCGATGACGAAGCCGGACATCAGCGGTGCGACGAGGGCGGCCACGGCCCAGGACAGGGTGTACATGCCCTGGTAGCGCCCACGTCCCTGGACCGGCGAGAGCCGGACGACGAGCCCCGTCTGGGTCGGGGCGTTGATCATCTCACCCAGGGTCCACCCGCACACCGTGAGCGCGAAGACGCCGACCGAGCCGGCGAACGCGGTGAGCCCGAAGCCGTAGCCCGCGAGGAGCGAGGAGACGACCAACAGCCGCTTGGCGTCGCGGTGTTCGATGAGCCGGGTGACCGGGATCTGGAGGGCGACGATGAGGAAGCCGTTGACGGCGATCGCGGTGCCGTAGTCGGCGGGGGTGAACCCGGCCTCGCCCATCGCGACCGGCAGTCCGACCGAGCCCTGCTGGAAGACGAGCGCGACGAGGAAGGACAGTCCTACGACGCTCATGAACCGCCCGTCGCGCAGTACGGTCCCGAGCCCGACGGCGTCGTCCGCGGCCTTCTCGGCACCCGTGGCGACCGGCCGTGACTCGGGCAGCTTGAGGAAGACGACGACCGCACACAGCGCCGTCATCCCCGCCTCGATCAGGAACCCGGCGCGGTAGCTGAACTCGGCGATGAATCCCGCGGCCATGGAGGAGACGGCGAAGCCGAGGTTGATGGCCCAGTAGTTGAGCGAGAACGCGCGGACGCGGTCCTCGGGGCGGACGATGTCGGCCATCATCGCCTGGACGGCCGGGCGGGAGGCGTTGCTCGCCATGCCGACGAGGAAGGCGACGCCGGCGATGGAGACCGGGTCGTGCACGAAGCCGAGGACGGCGACGGAGAGGGCGGTCGCGGACTGGGCGATGAGGAGGGTCGGGCGGCGTCCCAGCCGGTCGGTCATCACGCCCGCGCCGATGGACGAGACGACCCCGCCGAGCCCGTGCAGCGAGGCGACGAGACCGGCGTAGGTGGCGGAGTAGCCGCGGTCGAGCGTCAGGTACAGGGCCATGAAGGTCGCGACGAACGCCCCGAGCCTGTTGACGAGGGTGCTGGTCCACAGCCACCAGAACTCGCGGGGCAGACCGGAGACGGTTTCCCGGGCGGCGCGTCTCAGGGCGGCGAGTGACATGGTGGATCCCCCACGGTCGGACGGGTGTGTAAGCGGCTCATGCGCCACTCACAACTTACGAAGGGGGCTCTCGTGCGAGCCACTCAATTAACAGAAGCCGTCAACTGTCGGACGGGGAGGCGGGCACCCGACCGTGGCCCGAATGCGTGGATTACGCTCTGAGGCATGGCCGACGCACCGTACAAGCTGATCCTCCTCCGCCACGGCGAGAGCGAGTGGAACGCGAAGAACCTGTTCACCGGCTGGGTGGACGTCAATCTGAACGAGAAGGGCGAGAAGGAGGCGGTCCGCGGTGGCGAACTCCTGAAGGACGCCGACCTCCTCCCCGACGTCGTTCACACGTCCCTCCAGAAGCGGGCGATCCGCACGGCCCAGCTTTCGCTGGAGGCCGCGGACCGCCACTGGATCCCGGTCCACCGCAGCTGGCGCCTGAACGAGCGCCACTACGGCGCCCTCCAGGGCAAGGACAAGGCGCAGACCCTCGCGGAGTTCGGCGAGGAGCAGTTCATGCTGTGGCGCCGTTCCTACGACACCCCGCCCCCGCCCCTCGAGGACGGCACGGAGTTCTCCCAGTCCGCGGACCCGCGCTACGCCTCCATCCCCCCGGAGCTGCGCCCCCGCACGGAGTGCCTGAAGGACGTCGTCGTCCGCATGCTCCCCTACTGGTACGACGGCATCGTCCCCGACCTCCTGGCCGGCCGCACGGTCCTGGTCGCCGCCCACGGCAACTCCCTCCGCGCCCTGGTCAAGCACCTCGACGGCATCTCCGACGCCGACATCTCGGGCCTGAACATCCCGACGGGCATCCCGCTGTCGTACGAACTCGACGCATCCTTCAAGCCGCTCAACCCCGGCGGCACGTACCTCGACCCGGACGCGGCCGCGGCCGCGATCGAGGCGGTCAAGAACCAGGGCAAGAAGAAGTAGAGCCCCCCAACTACACTCGAAAACAAGCGATTTGGGGGAGCGGCGATGCAGCAGTTCATGGACTGGTCTGTAGTCGCCATGGGATGCCTGCTGGTCCTGATGGCACTAGGCGGTCGGTGGTGGGAGCGGGCCAAGGCGCTCAAGGGAGCCGGGCCTGTTCGGGGCACGCGCTTTTTCTGGGCGTGGCTCCCCTTGCTGCTGGGGTTGGGAATGATCGCCTCCAACCTGCCGGCGCTGCTGCACGCGTCCCACGCCGTCGTCATGACCATGGACACCCTCAACCTCGTACTGGCGGTCACGACGGTGGTCCTGGTCCTCCGGGTCGCACGTCACTCCCACCGACGACGAGCTCTTCGCACCCTCGAATGAACACCCCCCGCCCGGGGACGCGGACGGCCCGGGTTCGCATCCGATGCGAACCCGGGCCGCTCGTAAGGGAGTTCAGGAGACCCCGCAGCGCCTCAGCGCCGCCGGCTCGCCTTCGCCAGCGCCGGAACGAAGCGCAGCGCGTCCACCGTGCCCACGCCCGTCGCCATGTCGTAGCCGTTGCCGGCCGTGTAACCGGTCACGCCCGCGTACGTGTTGTTCGTGCCGTCGTTCACGTCGACGATGCCGTTGCTCTTGGCGCCGTGCTTCGCGAGCGCGTACAGCGCCTCGTTGATGTTGCCGACGCGGTGCCCGGCCGCCTGGTCGGCGAGGGCGACGATGCCCGAGAAGAGCGGTCCGGCCTCGCTGGTACCGCCGTAGACGTCCCAGCCGATCGCGGTCGGGTCGTAGCTGGAGTAGACCCAGGCGCCGCCGTTGACCGCCGCGGCCATCGACACGTCGGGCGTGGCGCGCTGGGTGCCGACGACGCTCTTCACGCCGTTCTGGAAGGACGGGCGGGAGAACACGTGGGACTGGCCGCCGCCGCTCGCGCCGTAGTCGTTGTAGACGCTGTCCGGGGTGACGCGCTCGCCCTTGTCGTTCAGGTGGAGCTGCGTACCGCCGATCGACGTGACCAACGGGTCTGAGGAAGGCCAGGAGTTGACGGGCTTGTCGTAGAAGGCCGAGCCGTCCAGGTTGTAGTCGGTGGCGCCGCCGTCGCCGGAGGAGGCGAGGACGGTCACGTGCTTGCGGTTGGCGTCCTGGAAGGCGTAGCGCAGCTTCTTGATGCTGGAGAAGTCGCCCTGGTCGAAGCCGGGGAAGGTGTTCTCGGTGGCGCCGAAGCTCTGCGTGATGACGTCGCCGACGCCGTGGTCGATCAAGTACTTCTCGGCGTCCATCATTTCGGGCAGACCGGTGACGCCCTCGGTCTCGGCGACCGCCGTTTCCACGAGCACGATCTTCGCGTCGGGCGCGACCGCGTGGGCCATCTCGACGTCCAGGGTGCTCTCGCCGGCCCACCCGGTCATGTCGGCGTTCTTCGGGTCGAAGACCGGGACCTTGCCCCACTTGACCACATTGACCTTGGTGCTGCGGAGGCCGAACTGCTTGCTGTAGACGTCGAGATCGTGCTGGATCGTCGGCGACCCGAACGAGTCGACGATGACGATCGTGCGTCCCTTGCCCGTGATGCCCTTCTTGTAAAGGGAGTTGAGGTTGTACGCGGTGCGGTACTGCAGCGGGTTGTAGCAGGCGATCTGCCACTTGGCCTCGCACTCCTCGCTGGAGAGCGGGCTCGGCACGTCGCGCGCGAGGGTGTGTCCGGTGATGGCCGGGATCGCCTTCGTCTGCGGTGCGGCGGCGGGTGCGGCGCTGCTGACGCCGGCCAGCGGGGCGGTTGCCAGTGCGGCTACGGCGAGAGTGGCGGTGGCGGCCGTGGAAGCCGCGAGGCCACGTCTGTTGCGGGCTATGTGCATGAATGCCCCCTGGATGATTGTGAGTTGCACGCGATAGTCTGCGTGCATCTCATCCAGTGAGACATGCACAGGACAAGTCAGTTGAACTGCCGATGCCGAAGCCTTTGCCCAAACAGCACCCAATGCCCGAACGGTTCTGCCGGGCGCACGGGTCTACTCAGGCCGCGGCCCCGGCCAGCCGCCGGAACGCCTCCGTGGTGCGGGGATGCGCGATCTCGTCCAGCAGGTGCCGCCACTCGGGATCACCCTCGGCGGGGTGCGCCAGGTCCCACGCGGCCAGCAGCGGAGCGAGCGCGCTCTCGCCGGGGACCTCGGCCGGGTCGGTGAACTGCCTTGATTCCATGGGACGTTCCTTCCGGGCGGGCGATCCGTGGAGATCGGCCGGGTGGCCAACTGGCTTCTACGATGCCTTCGTCCGCCCGCACCCACCATGGAGCGCCCCACCCGGTTGGGGGTGGGGCTGACCGCACCCCGGGGCACCCCCCAACATCCCCGGGTACGGCGTCAGATCGAGTACGGCACCGGATGCACCTCGTCCGCCCGGTGCCCCGCGCGCTCGTGAACACGCTGGACCGCCTCGGGCGACGGGGCCTCCGACAGGCAGTACACGGTCCCGGACTCCGGATCCGCCCAGGCCCGCTCGAAGTGGACGCCCTCGCCCTTCTCCACGGCGAGATCCGCCTTGTGGGCCGCCATCAACTGGTCGGCCGTGATGCCCTTCATTCCGTGATGTACGTCCATGTACTGAGCCATGGCTTCGCACCTCCTTGTGCTGTTCCCCCCTCCCCATGCTGCGCTTCCACGGCCGCCGGGGCTACCGTGCGGAACGAGCACGGGGAGGGTGAGGGGCATCCGTTCGGGGACGCCCGGGCTCTGCCCGACGGCTACCACAGCCTCCCGGCCACCACAGACGTCCTGCTCACCGTGGCCGGGAACAACCCCTGGGCACGCCGGAGGGCCCCGGCGCCGTAGCACCGAGGCCCCTCCGGGCGGGAGCAGGCGGCGGTCAGCCGCACTGGCAGGGATTGCCCGACTGGCACCCGCATCCGCAGCCCGAGCCGCAGCCGCAGGCGCCGAAGAGCGGAAGGCTCTTGATCTCGGCGGGCTGCTGCGTCTCGCGCTCCTGCGTCGGGTCCGGCGTCGTCGTAGCGGGGGATTCGGCCATGGGTCCTCCTGGAGGCTCGTGCCTGTGCCCATCGGATGCTGCCCATTGGATGCCCGTTCCGGCGGGCGCATCAACGGCGCATTGAGGCTTCCCCCGCGAGCCCCCCGACCTGGGCCTACGCCCCCTCGGCCCCCGTCGCCGGCTGGATGTCGGGCTGGAGTTCGTCCGCGTGCTCACCCGTGACCAGGAACACCACGCGCTTCGCCACCGACACCGCGTGGTCGGCGAAGCGCTCGTAGTAGCGGCCGAGCAGCGTCACGTCGACCGCGGTCTCGATGCCGTGCTTCCACTTGTCGTCCAGCAGGTGCTGGAAGAGGGTGCGGTGCAGCAGGTCCATCGCGTCGTCGTCCTGCTCCAGCTGGAGGGCCAGGTCGACGTCCTTCGTGATGATGACCTCGGCCGCCTTGGCCATCAGGCGCTGGGCGAGCTGGCCCATCTCCAGGATGGTCGCGTGCAGGTCGTGCGGCACCGCGCGGTCCGGGAAGCGCAGCCGGGCCAGCTTCGCCACGTGCTGGGCGAGGTCGCCGGAGCGCTCCAGGTCGGCCGACATACGCAGGGACGTGACGACGATCCGCAGGTCCGTCGCCACCGGCTGCTGCCGGGCCAGCAGGGCTATGGCCCGTGCTTCCAGGTCGTGCTGGAGGTCGTCGACCTTCTTGTCGGCCTCGATGACGCTCTCGGCCAGCTTCAGGTCGGAGTCCAGGATCGCCGTCGTGGCGCGCCCGATCGCCGACCCGGTCAGCCGGGCCATCTCCACCAGACCGTCACCGATCGAGTCAAGTTCCTCGTGGTACGCGTCCCGCATCAGGGTTCCCTCTCCTACGTTCGCTTCGGGGGCTCAGGGGCCCCGGGCCCGTCGGTGTGACTAAAAACCGGCCCTTCCACCCCACGCTCCCACGTTCCCGCTCCTACGCGACGGTTTCCGCCACCCCGAATGAACCAATACTGGCTCCAAGGTGAACTCTGGGCGACGAGTGTTCGAGGTCGCACTCCGATGGCTGTGGCCAGGAGGTATCCCATGCCTAACCTGGGGGCATGGACGTGAACGCGGCGGTCGCCGCAGCGGCAGCGATCGCCGGGGTGCTCACCGGTGTCATCGCCATGCTGGCGTTCCGCTGGAGCGAACGCGACCAGAAACGGCCGACCAGGACCTCCCTGCACACGGACCCGGTGCTTCCGCCGGGCGTGGACACCGTCCTCTCGGTGCTCCGTTCCTCGGCCGTCGTCCTCGACGAAGCGGACGCCGTGGTCAAGGCCAGCTCGGCGGCGTACGCCCTCGGACTGGTCCGTGGCGGGAAACTGTCCGTCGACCCGATGCTCAAGATGGCCCGGGACACCCGGCGCGACGGCGAGATACGCCAGGTCGAACTGGATCTGCCCCGGCGGGGCACCGGACGCGGCGAGGCACTCGCCGTGTCCGCACGTGTGGCCCCGCTCGGCTCCCGGCTCGTCCTGCTCCTCGTGGAGGACCTCACCGAGGCCCGCCGTATCGAGGCCGTACGACGTGACTTCGTGGCGAATGTCAGCCATGAGTTGAAGACTCCGGTCGGGGCCCTCTCCCTCCTTTCCGAGGCGGTCATGGACGCCTCCGACGATCCTGAGGCGGTGGAGCGCTTCGCCGGCCGGATGCAGATCGAGGCCACGCGCCTGACCAATCTCGTGCAGGAGCTCATCGACCTGTCACGGGTCCAGAACGACGACCCCCTCGAAGACGCCGAACCGGTGCGCGTCGACGAACTCGTCGCCGAGGCCATCGACCGCTGCCGGCACCAGGCCGGCACCAAGCAGATCACCATGGCTGCGAGTGTGGGGGCGCCCGAAGGGCTCGATCAGGGTGGTGGCGGGAGACGGGCGGGCGGCACCGCCGACCTGCACGTCTGGGGCAACCGCGGCCAGTTGGCCGCCGCCCTCGGCAACCTGGTCGAGAACGCCGTCAACTACTCGCCCGCCCGCACCCGTGTCGGCATAGCCGCCCGCCGGGTGACCGCGCCCGGCGGCGACCACATCGAGGTCGCCGTCACCGACCAGGGCATCGGGATATCCGAGAAGGACAAGGAGCGCGTGTTCGAGCGCTTCTACCGTGTCGACCCGGCCCGCTCGCGGGCCACCGGCGGTACGGGTCTCGGGCTGGCGATCGTCAAGCACGTGGCCGCCTCGCACGGCGGGGAGGTCACGGTGTGGAGCTCCGAGGGACAGGGCTCCACGTTCACCCTGCGGCTGCCGGAGGCGGGTGCGGCCCGCGACCGTGCCCACCAGCACCCCGACCTCGACGACGAGGCCGAGGCGTCCCCTTATCCATCCCCGTACGAACCGCTTCCCGCCCCGGAGGTCCTTCCGTGACCCGAGTGCTCGTCGTCGAGGACGAGGAGTCCTTCTCCGACGCCCTGTCGTACATGCTCCGCAAGGAGGGCTTCGAGGTCGCCATTGCGACCACCGGGCCCGACGGACTCGACGAGTTCGAGCGCAACGGCGCCGATCTCGTCCTGCTCGATCTGATGCTGCCGGGGCTGCCCGGCACGGAGGTCTGCCGCCAGCTGCGCGGCCGCTCCAACGTCCCCGTGATCATGGTGACGGCCAAGGACAGCGAGATCGACAAGGTCGTAGGCCTGGAAATAGGAGCCGATGACTACGTCACCAAGCCCTTCTCGTCCCGTGAACTGGTCGCCCGTATCCGGGCCGTCCTGCGCCGCCGCGGCGAGCCCGAGGAGGTCACCCCGGCCGCCCTCGAGGCAGGTCCGGTCCGCATGGACGTGGATCGCCACGTGGTCACGGTCTCCGGCTCCAAGGTCGACCTGCCGCTCAAGGAGTTCGACCTGCTGGAGATGCTCCTGCGCAACGCGGGCCGCGTACTGACCCGCATGCAGCTCATCGACCGCGTCTGGGGCGCCGACTACGTGGGCGACACCAAGACCCTCGACGTCCACGTCAAGCGCCTCCGCGCCAAGATCGAGCCGGACCCGGGCGCGCCGCGCTACCTGGTGACGGTGCGCGGCCTCGGCTACAAGTTTGAGCCGTAAACCGCGATCACCTTCTTATCGGCGCTACGACGAAGGGCGGGACCTCACGGAGAGGTCCCGCCCTTCGTCGTAGCGATACGACTGTTGCTACGGCCGCTGCTCAGCCGGCGGAGGCCGTAGCCGTCGCCGTGGTGCTCTCGGAGGCGGAGTCGGACGGCGTGACCGACGTGCTCTTGCCGGGCTTCGGCGAGGCGGAGGTGGTCGCGGTGGGGATCGCGGTCGGGCCCCACTTGGTGAAGTAGCTGTCGGCCGGGACGACGAACGCGCTCAGGCTCACCGCGCCGGTCGTGCTGAGGGTGAAGGTGACCTTCTGGGCGTTGCCGTCCTCCAGGCCGGTGCCGGCGTCGGTCAGCGCGGCGGAGGCGTTGCCCTTGCCGCCCAGGACGAGCGAGCCGAAGGCGGGGACGACCAGCTTGCCCTTGCCCTTGGCGGGGGTGAGCGTGGCCGTGCCGACGCCGTCGACGCTGACCGAGTCCAGGGTCTGGGGGTCCTTGCCGGTGTTGAACAGGGTCGCGGAGATCACCGCCGGGCCCGAGGGCTGGGGGCTGGAGTCGGTGATGGGCTGGGTGATGACGAGTGCGTTCTGCACCTTGATGACGCCGACGGAGACGGCCGCGTTGTCCGGCTTGACCTCAAGCGTCTGGGCGTCGTTGCCGGCACCGCACGCGGCGAGCGAGGCGATCGAGAACGCGATGGCGGCGGCGGCGAGGGCGCCGCGTCGAAGGCTGCTGCTCACGGCGGCGGCTACTCCTTGAACGTGGGCGGAGCAGGGCGACTCCCGAATAAAGCCGCCCTAAGTGTCTGTCAGCGGCCTTAGGTTACCGAGCCGTTCCCGCGCCACCGCACCCGACCCTCCCCCAACCGGGTACCCGTGTGCCACAAGTGACTCGCGGGTCACTTGTGCCCGGCACTCGTCCGGCATTCACATAAGCAGCTCAGCCGTCCGTCGGCGGATTTTCCGTGAAGAATGCAGGACACCTCGAAGAATTGATCACCGGCCGTTCCATGCCACCTCGGTGATCAATTCCGGATTCGCCTCGCACCGGGCTCCGCGCGCCGAACGGAGTAGCGGAAGTCGAGCACTTGGAACCAGACATTTGGGGACGTTCGTCCACTTGGAGGCGCCTCCGGATGTGTGTAACGTACGCGTTTCACCTCGCCCGGAGAGCCGCTCCGACCTGCGAATACCCTCTTCCGCTCGGCCTCCGCAGCACGTTCCTGTTGCTGTTGTCAAGCCCCGAGATATGCCCTGACCTGCGAAAACGCCATTCAGAACACGCAGTTTCCGTGTTACCCTGGATAGCCACGGAAGGGGTACCTGTCACATGACGTTCAAGGTTGGCGACACCGTGGTCTATCCCCATCACGGGGCCGCGCTGATCGAGGCTATCGAAACTCGCCAGATCAAAGGCGTGGACAAGACCTACTTGGTGCTGAAGGTCGCCCAGGGTGACCTGACGGTGCGTGTGCCAGCGGACAATGCGGAGTTCGTCGGCGTACGTGATGTGGTCGGTCAGGACGGGCTGGACCGGGTCTTCGAGGTGCTGCGCGCTCCGTACGCCGAGGAGCCCACGAACTGGTCGCGTCGTTACAAGGCAAATCTGGAGAAGCTCGCCTCCGGCGATGTCATCAAGGTCGCGGAAGTCGTCCGTGACCTGTGGCGTCGTGAGCGCGAGCGCGGACTCTCCGCAGGTGAGAAGCGCATGCTCGCCAAGGCTCGCCAGATCCTGGTGAGTGAGCTCGCGCTCGCGGAGAACACGAACGAGGACAAGGCCGAGGCTCTGCTCGACGAGGTTCTCGCGTCCTGACGCAGGCGACTGGTACGCCCTGCTCAGCACACTGAAATGCCGTGGTGCCCGATGACAGCCCGCCTGTCGCCGGGCGCTTCGGCATGTTCGGGGGAAATTCGCGGCTTCGTCGAACGCCGGAGAAACGTCCCCCGATAATGGTGTGCCGGGCCCGGGCAGCAGGCTCGACCGGTGTCACGGAAGGGTCCGGTCAAGGCGTCGTGCCCGGCACTCCTCAGGCCATACCCACGTAGGTCGAGCACACAAACCTGACAGGAACCGATGTCTGACGATTCGCGCTCTTCGCAAGCGCAGTCCTCCGTCGCCGCCGTGATCCCGGCCGCCGGACGGGGCGTACGCCTCGGCCCGGGCGCCCCCAAAGCGCTACGCGCGCTGAACGGCACCCCCATGCTCATCCACGCGATCCGCGCACTCGCCGCGTCCCGCGCGGTCTCCCTGGTCGTCGTCGTGGCCCCGCCCGACGGCGCCCCCGAGGTCAAGACCCTCCTCGACGCGCACGCGCTGCCCGAGCGCACCGACTTCCTGGTCGTCCCCGGCGGCGAGACCCGCCAGGAGTCCGTGAAGCTCGGCCTGGACGCGCTGCCCCCCGGCTACGACGTCGTCCTCGTCCACGACGCGGCCCGGCCCCTCGTCCCGGTCGACACGGTCGACGCGGTCATCGAGGCCGTACGGGACGGGGCTCCCGCCGTAGTACCGGCGCTGCCCCTCGCCGACACCGTCAAGGAAGTCGAGCCGGCCGCGCACCCCGGCGACCCGGAGCCGGTGGTCGCCACCCCCGAGCGGGCCCGCCTCCGCGCCGTACAGACCCCGCAGGGCTTCGACCGCGCCACGCTCGTCCGCGCCCACGAGAAGGTCACGGACAACGTCACCGACGACGCGAGCATGGTCGAGCAGCTCGGCCTGACGGTCGTGGTCGTCCCCGGCCACGAGGAGGCCTTCAAGGTCACCCGCCCCCTGGACCTGGTCCTCGCGGAGGCGGTCCTCGCCCGCAGGAGGCTCAACGATGGCTTCTGACCCGTACCCACTGCCGCAGGTCGGCATCGGCACCGACATCCACGCCTTCGAGGAGGGCCGCGACCTGTGGTGCGCCGGTCTCAAGTGGGAAGGCGAGGGCCCGGGCCTGGCCGGCCACTCCGACGCGGACGTCGTCGCCCACGCGGCCTGCAACGCGCTGTTCTCGGCGGCGGGGCTCGGTGATCTGGGCCAGCACTTCGGTACCGGCCGCCCCGAGTGGTCGGGCGCATCCGGCGTCACCCTGCTGACGGAGGCCGCGAGAATCGTCCGCGAGGCGGGCTTCACCATTGGCAACGTCGCCGTACAGGTCGTAGGGCCGCGCCCGAAGATCGGCAAGCGCCGGGACGAGGCACAGAAGCTGCTGTCGGAGGCGGCGGGTGCTCCGGTGTCCGTGTCCGGGGCGACAACGGACGGCTTGGGCTTCCCGGGGCGCGACGAGGGCTTGATGGCGGTGGCAACGGCGCTGGTGGTCAAACACGGTTGAGCGGCCCAACCTTTGGTTTTCAGGGGCGCGGGGAACTGCGCGACCAGCCCCCACCGGCCGGTACCCGACATACGGTCCCGCGCACCCTGTACCGCCCACTACCCTTGTACCGTGACCATTCGCCTGTACGACACCAGCACCCGGCAGATTCGCGACTTCACCCCGCTCACAGCGGGCTGTGTCTCGATCTACCTGTGTGGTGCCACCGTGCAGGCCGCCCCGCACATCGGCCACATCCGCTCGGGCCTGAACTTCGACATCCTGCGCCGCTGGTTCGAACACCGCGGCTACGACGTCACGTTCATCCGCAACGTCACCGACATCGACGACAAGATCATCGCCAAGTCCCGTGACCAGGGCCGCCCTTGGTGGGCGATCGGCTACGAGAACGAGCGCGCGTTCAACGACGGCTACCAGGCACTCGGCTGCCTCCCGCCGACGTACGAACCGCGCGCGACCGGCCATGTGCCCGAGATGATCGAGATGATGCGCGGGCTCATCGAGCGCGGGCACGCCTACGAGGCCGACGGCAGCGTCTACTTCGACGTGCGCTCGTACCCGGACTATCTGCAGCTGTCGAACCAGGACATCGACGACCTGCGCCAGCCCTCCGAGGAAGGCATCACCGGCAAACGCGACCCGCGCGACTTCGCCATGTGGAAGGCGACCAAGCCGGGCGAGCCCGACTGGGAGACCCCGTGGGGCCGCGGCCGGCCGGGCTGGCACCTGGAGTGCTCGGCGATGGCGCACAAGTACCTGGGCCCCGCCTTCGACATCCACGGCGGCGGCCTCGACCTGATCTTCCCGCACCACGAGAACGAGATCGCCCAGGCCAAGGCCTACGGCGACGACTTCGCGCAGTACTGGGTGCACAACGCCTGGGTCACCATGAGCGGCGAGAAGATGTCGAAGTCGCTCGGCAACAGCGTGCTGGTCAGCGAGATGGTCAAGGTGTGGCGGCCGATCGTGCTGCGCTACTACCTCGGCACCCCGCACTACCGCTCGATGATCGAGTACAGCGAGGAGGCCCTGCGCGAGGCCGAGTCCGCGTTCGCGCGGATCGAGGGCTTCGTGCAGCGGGTCGTGGAGAAGGCCGGGGGAGTCGTCGAGCCCGCGGCCGAGGTGCCGCCGGCGTTCGCCGAGGCGATGGACGACGACCTGGGCGTGCCGCAGGCGCTCGCCGTCGTGCACACCACGGTCCGGCAGGGCAACAGCGCGCTGGCCGCCGACGACAAGGAAGCCGCCGTCGCGCGTCTCGCCGAGGTGCGCGCCATGCTCGGCGTCCTCGGCCTGGACCCGCTGGACCCGCAGTGGGCCGGCGAGACCGACCGCGGCGAGGACCTCCACGGCGTCGTCGACACCCTGGTCCGCATGGTCCTCGACCAGCGCGAGGCCGCCCGGGGCCGTAAGGACTGGGGCACCGCGGACGCCATCCGCGACCAGCTCAACCAGTCCGGCCTGGTCATCGAGGACGGCCCGCAGGGCCCCCGCTGGACCCTCGGCCCACGCTGAACCCACCCCGGTCAACGAAGATCGACTGTGCCGCCCGGCCCTCCGGGCGGCACACTGCATAGACGTACGTCCACAGACTTTTGATACGACTCTGAACAGACAGGTAGGTCATGGCAGCCAACAACCGCCGCATGTCCGGCAAGAAGGGCGCGCAGGTCGGCAGTGGCGGCCAGCGGCGCCGGGGCCTGGAAGGCAAGGGCCCCACCCCGCCCGCCGAGGCGCGCAAGGGGCACAAGAAGAACCGCGTCGCCAACGCCAAGGCCAAGCAGGTCCAGCGCCGCCCGGTCGCGCGCGGGCGTGGCGGCAAGGGCACGTCCGAGATGGTCGTCGGCCGCAACCCGGTCGTCGAGGCGCTGCGCGAGGGCGTCCCGGCGGTCACGCTCTACGTCCAGCAGTTCATCGACAACGACGAGCGGGTGCGCGAGGCGCTCCAGCTGGTCGCCGAGCGCGGTGGCGTCCACCTCATGGAGGCCCCGCGCCCCGAGCTGGACCGCATGACCAACGGCCTCAACCACCAGGGCCTGGTCCTCCAGGTCCCGCCGTACGAGTACGCGCACGCCGAGGACCTCGCCAACGCGGCCTACGACAAGGGCGAGGACCCGCTGATCGTCGCCCTCGACGGGGTGACCGACCCGCGCAACCTCGGCGCGATCGTCCGCTCCGTCTCCGCGTTCGGCGGCCACGGCGTCCTCGTGCCCGAGCGGCGCGCGGCCGGCATGACCGCGGGTGCCTGGAAGACGTCGGCCGGTACTGCGGCCCGTACGCCCGTCGCCCGCGCCACGAACCTGACGCGCGCGCTGGAGGCGTACAAGAAGGCCGGTATCGCGGTCGTCGGCCTGGCCGCCGACGGAGAGGCCGAGATCGGCGAACTCCCCGCCCTGGAAGGCCCGGTGGTCATCGTCGTGGGCAGCGAGGGCAAGGGCCTGTCCCGCCTCGTCGGCGAGACCTGCGACTACCGGGTGCGGATTCCGATGCCGGGTGGCGCGGAGTCGCTGAACGCGGGTGTGGCGGCCGGGATCGTGCTCTACGAGGCGGCCCGTCGCCGTAACTGAGTCGTAGCTGTACGGATGTTCGGCGCAGTCACCCACTCGGGGCAATCTGGCGGTCGAGGGCGAGCTTGACGCTGTCCGGACACATCCGGCAAGTCGGAGCAGTGTCCTAAACACACGTCACTCGGTTAGATGAGTGTGGACACCAGAACACCCCGCACACCCACGGGGGACCGCTCGTCCGGATTCCAGTCCGGATTGGACGACGCTCCCGCGCTGAGCATGGTGAAGGTGCCGAGCGATCCGGCCCAGGTCATCGTCAACCATGCGAGTTTCCGCGTGCAGCTGGGCGCCTCGACGCGCACCCGAAACCCGCGCCTCGCACGGCAGTTGAGCACCGCCGAGGACACCGGCCGGATGCCCGCGGCCGGTGCCGCGCGCCGTAGGCCCGTCGTCTGGAGCGGCAGGTCCGCCCCGGACGACACCGGCGCCCACCGGCTCCTCCAGGCCGTGCGGGGCAGCGGCGTCCGCCACGGCGAGCAGCCGGCCGCCGGCGCCGGCGCCACGCAGGTCATCCCCCGTATCGCGGACGGCGGTTACGGCGGCGGCCTGACCGCGCAGACCCTCGAAACCCCCGTCGTCGGCGCCCAGCGGGGCCACGCCCACGACACCGGCGAGAACCGACTCCTGCCGCAGATGCGGACCGTGGGCAGCGCCTACGACGAACCCGCCTACGGAGACGGGGAGTTCGAGGACTTCGAGGCGGACGGCGAGCGCGAGCGGCGCACCGGACGGCACTCCAACGACCCGGTACGGCACGCCTATTACCCGGGCCGCCGGATGAACCTCGGCGTCGTCCTGCTCCCCCTGCGCATCTTCCTCGGTTTCATCTCCATCTACGCCGGCATGGGCAAGCTGTGCGACCCCGTCTACTTCGACGGCGGCAAACGCGGCTCCATGGTCAAGTGGCTCAACACCCTGCACCCCTGGGAAGTCGCCGAGCCACTACGGCAGTTCGCCCTCCAGCACCCGGTCGGCTCCGGGCTCGTCATCGCCTTCGCCCAGGTCATCGTGGGCGTCCTGACGATTCTCGGCCTCTGGCAGCGGGTCGCGGCGGTCGGCGGCGCGCTGCTCTCCGCCGCGCTCATCGTCACCGTCAGCTGGAAGACCGTTCCCGCCTACGACGCCCCCGACATCATCTACCTCGCCGCCTGGTCCCCGCTGATCATCGCCGGCGCCCCCGTCTACTCCATCGACGGCCGCCTCGCGGGCAGCGCCTGGCGCCGCCTCGGACCCCGCGCCGACATCTGGGAACTGCGCCGCTACGTGCTGCGCCGCGGCGCCCTGGTCACGGCGGTCTCCATCGGCCTCACCCTGCTCATCGGCTCGCTGCTGGGCGGCGCGGTCCGCGACTCCAGCCGTGTGGTCGTCCCCGGCCCCGGCGAGGCCCCGCGCAACGAACTGCCCGGCGCCCCGCTCCCCGGTGAACCGACCAAGAGCCGCAGCAGCAGCCCCTCGGCGGTCGACTCGCCGTCCCGGAAGGCCACTTCGGCCAGCCCGTCGCGCGCCGCGACGAGCCCGGGCGCGACCCACTCGTCGACCGGTACGGCCACCGGCGGCGCCCCCAGCCAGACCCAGGGCACCGCGGGCCGCACCCAGCCCCAGCGGTCCTCCCCGGCCGGCCAGGCCCCCAGCACGACCTCCGGCCCGACGTCGGGCGGCGGTACGACCGGCGGCACCGGCTCAAGCGGCGGCTCCAGCACCGGGGGTTCGTCCTCCTCCGGCCAGCCGGGCCTGGTGGGCGGCCTGTTGGGGTAGCTGGGCCGGTGGGCGGCTTGTTGCAGCAGTCACCGCCCACCGGCTGACACATAGGAGGAGGGCCCGCACTTTCCGGTGCGGGCCCTCCTCGGCTTTGTCTCAACGACCAAGCGCAGCAAGCTCCTTGGCGGCTTCCCGCAGATCCTTCGCGGTGTCGATGGCCCGCCAGTAAGCCCCCTGCGGAATCGGGAACCCGGCCAGCCGCAACTCACGCGCGAGGTGCGGGAACGTCGTCCGCTCGTGGTCCCCCCGCTCCGGCAACAACCCCGCGAACTCGGGCGAGAAGACGTACACCCCCGCATTGATCGCGTACTGCGTCGGCGGCGACTCGATGAAGTCCGTGACACGCCCGAAGTCGTCCGTCTGCACGGCCCCCCAGGGGATCCGCGGCCGGGCCAGCGCGATCGTGGCGACGGCGTCGCGCTCGGTGTGGAAGTCCGCCATGTCACGCAGCGAGAAGCGGGT
This sequence comes from Streptomyces sp. NBC_01622, assembly GCF_045209635.1. Lineage (NCBI taxonomy): Bacteria > Bacillati > Actinomycetota > Actinomycetes > Kitasatosporales > Streptomycetaceae > Streptomyces > Streptomyces sp. NBC_01622. The sequence continues at coordinate 5,261,166 of NZ_CP109293.1, read as the reverse complement.
CCAGATGTCGCCGTTGGTGGCGTACCAGGGGCTGTCCGGGCGGGGCAGGTGCGCGGCGGCGTACTTGAGGCCGCCGCCGCGGCCCAGGGGCTCCGTCTCGACGACCGTGGTCACCTCGACCGGCAGGTCGGCCGTCTTCAGCCAGGCCTGCAGCACCTCGGCGAGGTGCCCGCAGCTGACGACGACGTCGGTCACGCCCTCCTCGGCGAGCCAGACGAGCTGATGGCCGATGATCGGCGTCCCGGTGCCCGGGATCTCGACCATCGGCTTGGGCCGGTCGTCGGTGTAGGGGCGCAGCCGGGATCCCTGGCCACCGGCCAGGATCACGGCTTGGGTGGGGCGCGACGCGGCGTTCGGATCGGTCATGACCCGAACTGTACGTGGCGGCCCCACCGCATCTTTCGGCTGCAACCGTTCCTTAATCAGCCGTTACCGACCTCCTACTCCGGGCGCCGGCCCCGGTCAGCTGTGCGCGGCCATGACCCCGGAGGCGAACGCGGTGTCGCACACGGGGCGGGCGTAGGACTGGGCGCGTGCGGCGCCATAGATACGGACCGCTGCGCGGCCCAGTGCGCGGGCGATGGAGGTGCAGTGCGTGGCGAGCGACGGGTGGCCGTTCACCGCCTCCTGGAGGTGGGTCAGGACGACGCCTGGGTTCTTGTCCTGGAGCTCGGTCATGAGCTGGTCGCGCAGGACGTCCTGCGGGGCGCGCGCGGCGGCCCGCGAGGAGGCTCCGGCCGCCGTGACGTCCGTCGCGGTGAGCATCGAACTGGAGGGGCTCCCCGACCAGTTGACCCGGGTGACCGCGAGGGTCCCGGAGAGCACCATCATGACGGGCAGGACGAGGGCGAGGGTGCGGCCGACCCGGCGGGCGGGGCCCCGGCCGCGTCGCGGCTGTTGGTTATTGGAGTGCTTCACGCGTGTGAGGGTAGCGCCCGGTAATGATTTGGCGACATTTAGTCACTAATTCGGGGGATGGATTGGTGCCTCGAATTGGATAGGGCGTTGACGAACACTGCTCGAAATGACGGGTCTGCCGGGGTATTTGTCATATCGGTCGGCCGACGTGAATCGGAAACGGGAAAGGGCCCCGCGGATCACCGCGAGGCCCTTTCCCGTGAACGTCTGAACGTCTGAACGTCTGATCAGTCGGTGAGGCGCTCGCCCGTGGAGGTCGAGAACACGTGGATCTCGCCCGGACGGGGGACCACGTGGAGCGTGGAGCCCTTCTCCGGCACCGAGCGGCCGCTGACGCGGACGACCAGGTCCTTGAGGTTGTCGTCGACCTTGGCGCTGCCGTAGACGTAACCGTCGGCGCCCAGCTCCTCGACGACGTTCACGGAGACGGCGAGACCGGCCGGGGCGTCCTCGGAGTCCTTGGTGAGGGACTTCGCGGCCTCGCCGTTGTGCTCGTCGATGTCGAAGTGCTCGGGGCGCACGCCGACGGTGACCGTGCGGTCACCCTTGTCGGTGGCGGCCTTGAGCGCCTCGCGGTTGACGGGGACGACCGAGTTGCCGAACTTCACACCGCCGTCGGTGATCGGGACCTCGATCAGGTTCATGGCGGGGGATCCGATGAAGCCGGCCACGAACAGGTTCTTGGGGCGGTCGTACATGTTGCGGGGGCTGTCGACCTGCTGGAGCAGACCGTCCTTCAGTACGGCCACCCGGTCGCCCATCGTCATGGCCTCGACCTGGTCGTGGGTGACGTAGACGGTGGTGATGCCGAGACGGCGCTGCAGCGAGGCGATCTGCGTACGGGTCGAGACACGGAGCTTGGCGTCGAGGTTCGACAGCGGCTCGTCCATGAGGAAGACCTGGGGCTCACGCACGATGGCGCGGCCCATCGCGACACGCTGGCGCTGACCGCCGGAGAGCGCCTTCGGCTTGCGGCCGAGGTAGTCCGTGAGGTCGAGGATCTTCGCCGCGTCCTCGACCTTCTGGCGGATCTCGGCCTTGTTGACGCCGGCGATCTTGAGCGCGAAGCCCATGTTGTCGGCGACGGTCATGTGCGGGTACAGCGCGTAGTTCTGGAACACCATGGCGATGTCCCGGTCCTTCGGCGGCAGGTGCGTGACGTCGCGGTCACCGATGCGGATGGCGCCCGCGTTGACGTCCTCGAGCCCCGCGAGCATGCGGAGCGAGGTGGACTTGCCACAGCCGGACGGACCGACGAGGACGAGGAACTCGCCGTCCCCGACCTCGATCTCCAGACCATCGACGGCGGGCTTCTCGGTGCCCGGGTAGATCCGGGTCGCCTTGTCGAACGAAACAGTGGCCATGGTGAAGGCCCCCTTCTACCGGCAGGAACGTGCCGGACGATCCGTTGTAGGAAGGTGGTGGTGTAGTCCACACGAGTGAACTGGGTACGGACGGTACCTGGCGTTTGCCCGGTCTGTCAGTACCCGAGGGCATGTGAACTTCGCGGAAATTTTCGACAGGGTGCGGCGGGGACCTGGGTACACTGCACCAGGCACGTGATCGCGCACGTCTCGCACCCGTGCAGGCCTCCTTAGCTCAGTTGGCCAGAGCAACGCACTTGTAATGCGTAGGTCGTCGGTTCGAATCCGACAGGGGGCTCCCTGGCAAACCCCGGGTCAGGCATCTGACCTGGGGTTTCTTGTTTCGGATGTCCTTGGAATCTTGGCAAATCGGGCACTGTCGGTCTGTGCATCGTAATGCGTAGGTCGGCGGTGTGGTTTCCGTGACCGCATGGGCGGCCTGAGTCTCTGAGCTGGGCTTTTGCTCCTCTGGGAGGGGCGAACCAGGCATGCGCAGTCGGTTTCGGTGGACAACCGGTGGACAGGCGTGCGTGACACTCCATCAGGTTCCTGTCGCTTTCCCTTGGTCGGCGGCTGAAATGCGCCCGTCAGGCCGCTACCGATCGGTTTCGGCGTTGATCACGGGCGCGAGCACGCAGTCCCTGCGGACAGGCCCCGCCCCACCGCCGCTGATCCGGCCTCGCGAACGGCTCGGACACTTCGCCGCGAAGTCCTCAGGATCACACCGGACCGCAGCCAGGTCCTCAGCTGTCACACCTGCTCAACAGCACATACGACCAAGGGAACACGCCACCGGCGAGTGAACGCGACCAGGCTCTACTGGTCGCTGCCCTGTACTGCGCGGCCTTCTGCCGGTCGCTCGAAGTGGCCGACGAGGGCGAACCGCCGGCCAGCGGCTTGCTGGTCGGCCCGGACCGGTCCAACGCTGTGGGAGTGGCTTTCGGTGTTGATGACGCCCGCTCGCCCGGTTCGCTCTTCTGCTCCGTCGTGATCCGGTCCTCGGACGGATCGGACGGCTGCGTCGTCGTTCCGGCCTCTGTGGCCGGGTTTCGTTCCGCGGGCATCGTGCGGTTCAGGTCGAAGTTGCCGGTGAAGCCCATGAAACGGGCCCAGATCCGAGGCGGGAAGACGTTGCCGCGGATGGAACCGGTGCCGCCCACGTCCGTGAGGGGGAGGAGCTTGGGCTGGCCGGGCTTGTTGCGGAAGAGGGTGATCGCGGTGGACTGGTCCTTGGTGTAGCCCACGAACCAGGCCGACTTGGTCAGGTCGTCGGCGCCGGTGGCGACGGACGCGGAGCCGGGGACGATGGACTGGGTGCGGTTCTGGTGGGCCACGACCTGCAGCACTTTGTTGACGCCCTCGGCCACCGTCGGATCGAACGCGGCGCGGGATTGCGGGCGATCGAGACCGCCGACCGGCTTGCCGTGTCTGAGGATCCGGGACACCGAGTACGGATCGTTCTGCTCGCTTCCGTTGGCGAAGGTCGAGTAGGCGTCGGCCAATCGGATGGTGCTGGGTGTCGAGGTGCCTATCGGGAAGGTCTGCTCCAGGGGGGCCATGCTGCTTTGCAGCAGCCCTGCCTTGACGGCCGCGTTTCGGATCGGCACCCAGCCCATGGCTTTGCCCAGTTGAACGAAGGATGCGTGGGCCGAGGTCACCAGAGCGCTTTGCATGTCCGAGATATCGGGGAGAGGTGAGCGTATGGGCTCGCCTCTCATTTCGCCGTCCAGGAGGGTGGCGTATGCGAAGGGCTTGAACACCGACCCGGCCGCGACGCCGGAGGTGTCGGCGTTGTTGGCGAAGTGCTTCGTGGCGTCCGAGCCGCCGTACAGGGTGAGGACGGCACCGTCCCGCGGCCGGACGGTGGCCGCGCCGACCTGGACGTACACGTAGGCGAAGAGCCCGCACAGGCTGCCGACGGACAGCGGAAAGTCCCCGAGCAGCAGCCGCCACGATGGCAGCCAGCGGCGGAGTCCGCCTGGGGCGTTGCCGCCTCGTCGAAACGGCGGGATGCCCCCGGCGTGCCAGCGTCCGGCCGAACCAGAACTTCCAGGCGTGGAACCCGGAAATCGACCGAGGCGAGAAGTCGTGGTTGTCCGTGCCGACCGAGCCCGTGGCCGGTACCGGACAACGGCTGCCTTGCCGCTGTGTGTTCGTACGGTGTGAGCGGGAGCCAAGGCCTGTCCCGCGACGTGGTGCAGGGGATCAAGCGCTACGCGTTCCGGTTCGAGACCCATGCCGATCTGCGTGGGGGCGTCAGCCCACGAAGCGTCCCGGTAGCGCGAGTTGGACAACCGATCGGGCGCAGCAACCGTCCCTGGCCTGCGGATTCCGGTGCCTTGATTCGATACACCACCTGGCGGGACGTCATCGGGGCCCCAATGCGCACATGGCGCTGGAAGGCCCGCCTCGGCCGCGCAAAGCAGCGTCCCGAAAGAGGCGTTCCGCAATGGGTCCTCAGCGGCTGTTTCCTGCTCTCGGCCAACTCGGCACAGTCGCTGGCTGGCTGGAACCGCTGCTCGTCCGGCGGACTGACACGAGGGCGGGGGAGCGCGGACGGCATTCGACGACGTGGCGCGCGCTCGCCCTGCGGTGGTGGCGTAAAGATCCGCTCATGGTTCCTGGGCGAACAGAGACAGTAACTGTCGTGTCCTGATAAGAAATGCGCACACTTCGGTTAAGAGGGATAGCTCCTGCGCGCCTGGTGACACGGATGCGCCCGCCGGGCCGAGTGACGCTTCGACCATCGTCACGGCCACAGATGTGATGGTGCGTCAGTTTCTAGGAGATTTCTGCATGGCCAAGAAGGCCCACGCCGCGCCGGGACGTCCCGGACAGGCGGCAGTCAAGACCGGCAGACGGGCCAGGGTGATCATGGCGGCGTCCACCGCTGCCGTCGCCCTCACCGTTGTCACCGCGACCGCCAACGGCGCGGTCGCACAAGGGGGAACGCCCGGATCGGACGCACTCAAGCGAATAGGGACCGCGCCGCGTGTTCCGGCGGGTGCGACGGTGACCGGCGCGACCGCGTCGGGAACCACGCTGCACCTCAGTGTGAACCTGGCCCCGCGTGACCCGCAGTCGTTGGCGGACTTCGTCACCGCGGTGTCCACACCAGGGAACGCCCAGTACCACCACTACCTGGCCAAGGGGCACTTCGCCTCGGTCTTCGGTCCTACGCGGGCCACCATCGCCGGGGTCTCACGGGCGTTGAGGGCGGCCGGTCTCACTCCCGGCGAGGTCAGCCCGGACGGCCTGTCCATACCGGTCACCGCCACTGCCGCACAGGCGTCCCACGCTTTCGCCACCGGCTTCCGGAACGTCCGGCTCAAGGACGGCACCACCGACTACCTCAACACGTCGGCCCCCTCCTTGCCCGCGGACGTAGCGGCGTCGGTGACCGGGGTCGTCGGCCTGAGCAGCGTCAACACCGTCGCCGGCCACCACACTGCGGCGCGTCGCGCGAGCAGGACCGGCTCCGCCACTGTCTCCGGACGCAGCTCGCGCACGGTGACCGCCAACGCGTACAGCCCGGCGCTCTGCGCCGACTTCACCGGCTCGGGCCTCGCCGACGGCACCGACTACTACAGCCCCGGCAAGCTGGCCGGTACCTACGGGATGACCAGCTCCGCCACCGTGGGTGCGGGGCAGACCGTGGCCGTGTTCGAGCTGGAGAACGTCGACGCCGGCAGTATCGCCGCGTACCAGTCCTGCGTCGGCACCAGCACCTCCGTCTCCACCGTGTACGTCGATACGACGTCAGGCGCCGGCGCACCGGCCACCGACGGATCGGTCGGCGTGGAGTCGGCGCTCGACATCGACGACCTGATCGGTCTGGTGCCCGGCGCGAGCATCATCGACTACCAGGGCCCGGACGCCACGTCCGCGACCGACCAGAACGTGCTCGACGTCTACCAGCGGATGGTCACCGACGACCAGGCGCAGGTCATCTCCACCAGTTGGGGTGAGTGCGAGGCGGTCGAGAGCAGCGCGACCGCGAACGCCGAGAACACCATCTTCGCGGAGGCCGCCACGCAGGGCCAGAGCGTGGTCGCCGCCTCGGGCGACGACGGCTCCAGCGACTGCTACCGCGCCACCGGCTCCACCGCCAAGGCCGTCGACGACCCTGCGAGCCAGCCCTATGTCACCGGCGTCGGCGGTACGACGATGACCGGTTCGGGCAGCAGTGCGACCCAGACGACGTGGAACAACGACACCGGCGGTACCGGTGGCGGCATCTCCACGCGCTGGGCTCCCGTCGTCTACCAGGGCGGTGTCGCCACCACCGGCAAGCGCGCCGTTCCGGATGTCTCCGCCCTGGCGGACCCGCACACCGGCTACCCGATCTACCTCCAGGACAACAGCCAGTCCTCCAGCCCCCTCCCTGCCATCATCGGCGGCACCAGCGGCGCGGCCCCGACCTGGGCCGCCGCGATCGTCCAGGCCAACGCCGGCACGGCCTGCCAGGCCAACGGCCAGGTCGGCTTCCTCAACAACGCCCTCTACAAGGCCGCCCGGAGCGGCTACCCGACGAACTTCTGGGACGTCACCAGCGGCAACAACTCCACGTACGCCACCGGCTTCACGTCTGCGGCCGGCTACGACGAGGTCACCGGACTGGGCTCGCCCAAGGAGGCCGGCCTGACCACCGGACTGTGTGCGGCCAAGGGGACGGCGGCCACGGGCACCTCCACCTTCCACCCGCTCAGCAGCCCCAAGCGCCTGCTGGACACCCGCAACGGCACCGGCTGGGGCCTCAGTTCCATCCCGACCACCAAGCCCCTGGTCGCGGGCGGCACCGCCCCGGTCAAGGTCGAGGGCGTCGGAGGGATCCCGAGCAGCGGCGTCACCGGTGTCGTGCTCAACCTCACGGTCACCGGCACCACCGGCGCGGGTTCGGTGACGGCCTGGGCCGACGGCACCGCCAAGCCGTCGACCAGCAACCTCAACTGGACCGGCGCGAGCCAGACCGTCGCGGCCTCGGCGACCGTCAAGGTGGCCGGTGACGGAGTGGTGGACCTCTCCACCAACAGCACCACCCACTTGATCGCCGATGTCCAGGGCTACTACACCAGCGGCACCACCGGCTCGAAGTACACAGCGCTGGCCCCGGCCCGCCTGCTGGACACCCGCTCCAAGGTCGGCATCTCCACCAGCACCAAGATCTCCAACGCGGTGGTCAGCCTCAAGGTCCGCGGTCACGGCGGTGTACCGACCGGCGCCACCTCCGTGGTGCTCAACCTGACGGCGACCCAGACCGTCGGTGGCGGTTACCTGGAGGCCTACCCCGAAGGCGCCACCCGCCCGACCGCCTCCAACGTCAACTGGTCGGCCACCGGGACCACCATCCCCAACCTCGTGGTCGTGCCGATCGCCAGCGACGGCAACGTCAGCATCTATGTCCACGGCACCAGCCACGTCATCGCCGATGTCTCCGGCTACTTCTCTACCAGCGGCTCGACCTTCGACACGGTCACACCGCTGCGCCTCCTGGACACCCGCAAGACGGCCGCCCTGGGCTCGGGCAAGACCCTGGCCCTGCAGATCTCCGGCGCCGACGGCATCCCGGCCGGCGTCAAGGCAGTCGTACTCACCGTCACCGTCACCGGTACCACAGGCAGCGGCTACCTCACCGCCTTCGCCGACGGCGGCAGTCGCCCGACGGCCTCCAACCTGAACTGGGTGCAGGGCAAGACGATCTCCAACCAGGTGATCGCGCCGGTCGGCTCCGACGGCAAGGTGGACTTCTACACCAACAGCACGACCAGCGTGATCGCGGACGTCGCCGGCTACATCGGCTGACGCATTCCGACGCCACACCAGTGATGCCCCGTCGACCAAGTGCCGTTCGGCGGGGCATCGTTGCGTCCAGGGACGCATGTGCTGCGCTCTACGAGCAGTATCGGGACGACGACCTGCGCCTCCTCCGCCTCCTCGCAGTGGACGCGGACCCCGGAATTCCGGCGGTCGGCGTGCCAGTCCTGGACGCTGCTGGGGGCGTCGGTGGTGAGGCTGCGGGTGAGCCGGTCGGTGCCTCGATAATGGCGAGACCCGGCTCCCTCGTGCCAGGACCGAGCAGGTGGCGGCAAGGAGGGGTGCTCCCGGTGACGCATCCGTGGAGTAACCGCTGGCGGATGGCTTGTAGAGGTCCCACAGCGACCTCCGCTCGCCTCTCCGTCCGATCGACAGCACCGTCGGCAGCCCGGGCAGTCCCGCTGGTGGGCCGGGTCACAGCCCCTCCGGTGGACAGCCGGTGGACGGACGCCTTTGGACGGTGCGTCACGGGGTGGCACAGGTCAGCCTGTTGCATGAGCTCGGATCAGGCAGAACGTCACCGGGCAGCACGACGAGGCACTACGCACCTTGATCGCTCATGGTCTTGTAATGCGTAGGTCGTCGGTTCGAATCCGACAGGGGGCTCCAGGGAAGACCTCAGGTCAGGACTCTGACCTGGGGTTTCTCGTTTCTACTGACCTTGGAATCCGGGCTGATCGGGCATCTGCGGGCTACGGCATCGCAATGCGTAGGTCGGAGGTCGACTGCGGGTAGGCGTTTCGGCTCGCAGAGCTGTGAACTGGCTTTTTGCTCCGTACCGCCGGTCGGCTTCGGTCTGTCGGGTTCGGCGTGGTGGCCATGCGGGCAGCGGTCGTGCAGATGGGTCCCGATCTGCCGTGCGGTCACAGGTGTACTTGGGGCCGCAGGATTGTGCCGTCCGGACAATCCCGCGATCAATGCGCTCTGCCTGGGGCGCGATCGACAACCTGCTCGTAAAGCGACTCCTGTGTAGTTACGTAATTGCGCAGGTATGTCACGAGGATGAGCCTGCCGCGCCTCTTCAGAGATGTACGGCCCACTTCCTGGAAGTTCTGATGCGTATATGTCGGGTCGGCCCAGGTGCTTGCTCAGTTCGACTGGCGGGGGCGCGCGGTAAGGAACGCGGCCAGCAGGGTGCCGACGATGGCGAACGCAGTGATCCACAGGAAGCCGGTGGCGGTGGCGTGGGCGAAGGCGTCGAGGACGGCCTGGCGGGTGGTGGGCGGGAGTGAATCGACCGCGTCGGTCTGGGTCGGGTCGATTCCGCTCGGCACGTGGATGCCTCGGTGCGCCGCGTCGTGCAGTCGCTCGGACAGGCCCGTGTTCAGCAGGGTGCCGAAGATCGCGACGCCGAAGGCCGCGCCGGTGGAGCGGGCGAAGGTGACCGCGGCGCTGGCGGCGCCGATGTCCGCGGCGGGGACCGAGTTCTGTACTGCGGTCAGGACGACCATGGGCACCATGCCGATGCCGACGCCGGTGACCAGGAAGTAGGCGCTGAGCACAAGGGCGTTCGTGCCGGCGCCGATGGTGGCGAGCAGGAGCAGTCCGACGACGTTGAGGGCCATGCCGACGATCAGGATCACCCCGACCCGGTCGGGGCGGGCGGTCTGGCGTCCGGCGAGTGTCTGGCTGACGACCAGGCCGCCGACCAGCGGCAGCAGGTGCACGCCGGAGAGGGTGGCCGACACCCCGTGTACTACTTGAAGGTAGGTGGGCAGGTAAATCAGCACACTGAACATGGCGACGTTCGCCGTGAAGCCGATCAGCGAGCCGAGGACCACGGTGCGCGAGCGCAGCATGGCCGGCGGCAGGATGGGGGCGGACGCGCGCCGCTCCACCGGCACCAGCAGCGCGCTCAGCGCAACGGCGGCGAATACCAGCCCGGCTATTCGCGGCGAGCCCCAGCCCCAGCGTTCGCCGAAGGAGGTGGCCAGGACGAGGGCGGTGGCGATGGAGGCCAGGAGGGTCGCGCCGGCGTAGTCGATGCGAGCGACGGCGGCGCGTGCCGCGTCCGGCAGTACCCGGGCCGCCAGCAGCAGGGCGACGGCGCCGACGGGCAGGTTGATCAGGAACGCCCAGCGCCAGGACAGATCGTCGGTGAAGACGCCGCCGAGTAGCGGGCCGATGATGCTGGCCACGCCGTAGACGGAGCCGAACATGCCCTGGTAGCGGCCGCGTTCGGCGGGGGCGACGATGTCGCCGACGAGGGCGAAGGTCAGCACGATCATGCCGCCGCCGCCCATGCCCTGCACCGCGCGGGCCGCGATGAGCTGGGGGAGGTTCTGTGCCAGGCCGCAAGCGGCCGAGGCAACCAGGAACAGCGCCGTCGCCGACAGGTAGAGGCGTTTGCGGCCGAGCATGTCGCCGAGCTTGCCCCACAGCGGGGTGACGGCGGTCGAGGCCAGCAGGTAGGCGGCGCTGACCCAGGCGATGTTCGCGAAGCCGTTGAGGTCGGAGGCGATGCGCGGCAGCGCGGTGGAGACGATGGTCTGATCGAGGGCGGCCAGCAGCACGGCGAGGACCAGAGCGCTCATGGCCGCGGTGACGCCGGGGCGCCTGTCGTGTTCGAGGGGAGTGTGCGGCGCTGCTGCGGGCTCGGGGGCAAGGGCGGTGGACATGGTGAGGCGCTCCTTCAGTCGGGGGCCGCGTGCCCGCGGCCCCCTGTTCGACGGGTGATCAGATGGTGACGGTCTTGTATTCGAGGTAGGTGTTCAGGCCGGCGAAGCCGTACTCGCGGCCCAGGCCGCTGGCCTTGAAGCCGCCGAACGGGCCGTCGAAGCCGATGGGGGCGCCGTTGATCGTGACGGTGCCGGTGCGGATGCGGCGGGCGATGGCCAGGGCGTGCTGCTCGTCGGCGGACCACACGCCGCCGGACAGGCCGTACTCGGAGTCGTTGGCGATGCGCACGGCGTCGTCCTCGTCCTCGTAGGCGATGACGACGAGGACCGGGCCGAAGATCTCCTCCTGGGCGATCCGCATGGCGTTGTCGACGTCGGCGAAGACGGTCGGGGTGACGTAGTGGCCCTGTTCCAGGCCGGCCGGCACCTGCGGGCCTCCGGTGACCAGGCGTGCGCCTTCCTTGATGCCGGTCTCGATGTAGTCGCGCACCCGCTGTTGCTGGTCGCGGCGGATCATCGGGCCGATGAAGGTGTCCGGGTCCTGCGGGTCGCCGACCTTCAGTGACTCGACGACCTGCTTGACGGCGTCGACGACCTCCTCGTAGCGGCTGCGCGGGGCGAGGATGCGGGTCTGCGCGATGCATGCCTCGCCGTTGTTGAGCAGGCAGGAGAAGGCCAGGCCGGCCGTGAACTTCGCCAGGTCGGCGTCGGGCAGGACGATGGCGGCGGACTTGCCGCCGAGTTCCAGGCTGACGCGCTTGAGCTGCTGGCCGGCGATAGAGGCGATCCGGCGCCCGGCGCCGGTCGAACCGGTGAACGCGATCTTGTCGACGTCGGGGTGGGACACCAGGTGCTCGCTGGTCTCGCGGTCGGCCGGCAGCACGCTGATCGTGCCTGCGGGCAGCCCGCACTCGGCCAGCAGGTCGGCGAGCAGGCCCATGCTCAGGGAGTTCTCCGGTGAGACCTTCAGGATGACCGCGTTGCCGGCCAGCAGCGCCGGAATGATCTTCGCCAGGGAGGCGGAGAACGGCGAGTTCCACGGGATGACGGCGGCCACGACGCCGATCGCCTCGCGGCGCACCACGCTGCGCACGGTGGCCGCGGGGTCGGTGGAAGTGAGGGTCTCCTCCCACGCCAGGTCCTCGGCCGCCTTCAGATAGGCGTTGGCCTGCCGGGTCAGGCTCGGCTGCCCGGCGCGGGTGAACCAGGCGGCGGACCCGTTCTCCGCGGTGATCACGGCCGCGATCTGCTCGGCGCGGGCCTCGCGTAGGGCGTTCAGGCGGCGCAGCACCGCGATCCGCTCGGCCGGCGGAGTGTTCGGCCAGGTCCCCTCGTCGAAGGCCGCGCGGGCGACGGCCACCGCACGGTCCACGTCGGCCGGACGAGCCTGGGCGGCGCGCCCGACGAGCGACTCGTCGTGCGGGGACAGGATGTCGAGCAGGTCCGGGCCGCTCGGCTCGGTCCACGTGCCGCCGATGAAGAGCTTGTCGTAGGTGATCATGATCGTCCTCTCGGTCCCGGGGTGACGGGCTCTCGCCAACCGCCACATCAATGTAGCACTTAGATTTAGACATGACGCAAGAGCGGGACAGTAATTGGTCTATCTACCTCGTAAGTGTGTATACTCGCGACCATGAGAGCCGACGCAGCGCGCAACCTCGAACTTGTCGTGAGCACCGGGGCGCGGATGCTCGCCGACGATGCCTCGGCGAGCATCGCCGCCATCGCAGCCGAGGCGGGCGTGGATCGGCGCACCGTCTACCGGCGCTTCGCCTCCCGCGAAGAACTCCTGGCCGCCGTCTACCAGGCCCGGTACGACGCGGTCGAGCAGGCCGTTGACGCCGCCAGGCTCGATCAGGCCCCGGTCGCGGTGGCGCTGCACCGCTACGTCGAGGGGATCATCGCGGCCAACCGGAAATGGCCGGTGGAAACCAGCCGTCTGCACGCCGAGGAGACGATCCGCGAGCGCCGCCAACGCCTGATCGACCAGGTCGACGCCTTCCTGCGGCGTGCGACCGACGAGGGACTGCTGCGCTCCGACCTGCCGCCCGGCTGGGTGGCCGCGCTCCTTCCGCCGCTGATGCGGCACGCCGCCGAGGACCTGCCCGACCTCAGTCCCGCGCAGGCCGCCGATGTGGTGGTCGACACGCTGATGCGCGGGGTCGGTGCCCCCCTGCCCGCGGCGAGTTGGGTCACCGTGATGGGCGCTCAAGACCCTGTGGCGGCGGAGAATCAGCTTCCTGGCCGGCCGTATCGCACCCAGGACCACTCGTGAGCACCGGCGTCGGTGCCGGCGAGGGCGACTCCGCCGGGCCGGTGGTGGACGACTCGTGGCGCCGCCCGGCGATGGCCGGCGAGTCCCACCGGGTGACCTCCTTCGAGATCTTCTTCGACCTGGTCTTCGTCTTCGCGATCACGCGGGTCGTCTCGTTCATGGCCCGGTCGCTTACGGCCACCACCCTGGCCCAGGGCCTGATCCTGCTGTTGCTGCTGTGGTGGTCCTGGGCGGCCTACGTCTGGCTGGGCAACCGGGTGCGCACCGACCAAGGCGTGGTCCGGGCCGGGATGCTGGTGGTCATGGCCGCGCTGTTCATCGCCGCCCTGGTGATGCCGGACGCGTGGAGCCGGCGCACCGGTACGGTGGACGCGCCGCTGATCCTGGCCGCGGCCTTCATCGTCGTGCGACTGGTCTACTTCGGCCTGTATCTGACCGCCGCCGCCGAAGACAGCAGGCTGCGCGTCCAACTGCTGGCCGACGCGATCCCGCAGACCCTCTCGCTGGCCCCCCTGATCGCCGGGGCCGTGCTCGCGGGCACGTGGCAGACCGCTTTGTGGTCCGTCGCGTTCGCCATCGACTTCGGCGGGGGCTGGATCGCCTCCCGGGTGGGCGGGTGGCAGGTGCGCAGCCCCGGCCACTTCACCGAACGCCACCGCATGGTCCTGATCATCGTGCTGGGCGAATCTCTGATCTCCGCCGGAGCGGGGGCAGGGGACTCGGTGTCCCGCACCATGGTGCTCCTCGCCGCGGCACTCGGCTTCGCGGCCGTCGTCTGCCTGTGGCGGCTCTACTTCGAGCACCTCGCCGCCGCCGCCGAGGACACGCTGGAGCACGCACCCCCGGCACGTCGAGCCCGGATCGCCCGCGACGCCTACACCATGGTCCACTTCCTGCTGATCGCCGGCGTCCTCTACCTGGCGCTCGGCGCCCGAGAAGTACTCACGGCCATCACCGACAGCAGCGCATCGAACCTCGGCGCACCGCTGACCTGGCCCGCGTCAACCGCCCTGTGTGCAGGAACCGCCGTATACCTGGCAGGTCGCGCGGCCTTCACCAGGCTGACCGTCCGACAGGTGCCGCCCGCGCAACTGGCTGCCGCCGCGGCGCTACTGATTCTGCTCCCCGTAGCCCGATACCTGCCCGCGCTGGCAGCACTCGCTGTCGTCAGCGTGACGCTCATCGCGCTGACCGCATTCGAGGGGCGGACAGCGGCCCACGAGCCGGGCAACAACCGTGAGAACGCTGACACCCCCGATCCGACAGACGCAGCATCCACGTCCAGTTCAGAAAGGCCCGGGGCTGGCTGGGGATGGAAGCAGGGGTTGGAGAAGGGGCGAACACGCTGGTCAGCGCCCCCTTCTGCGTGAGCGATGCGTGAGCGGATGAGGTGGCAGAGGCCATCACTGCGTGGACTGAGCGCGGAGCGGCACCTGTCCTGACCTGGTGGTTCCGGACACCGAGTCAGCGTCCGGAACCACCCAGCAAGATCCTGCCCGGTCTTGTAATGCGTAGGTCGTCGGTTCGAATCCGACAGGGGGCTCCCTCCGAAGCCCAGCCCAGACAGTGTCTGAGCTGGGCTTTCGTGTTTAGCGGACGCGGCGGCGGCGCTGAGCGCGGGCGGCTCGGCGGTCCTTAGTCTCAGTTCCAGTCTCAGTTGGGGGTTCCGGGGCCGGTTCCTGGGCGGGCAGGAAGGTGTCTCCCATGCGGCGCATGGCGTCCTTCGAGAGGTGCGAGCGGCCCTTGACGTAGCGGCGGGTCTGGCTGATCTGGGTGTGGCGGAGGATCTCCATGATCGTCGGCATGTCGACCCCGAGTTCGTTCAGGATCGTGCCGGCCGTGTGGCGGCTCCCGTCGTAGAGGCGACGGTCGCCGATGCCCGCCTCCGTCAGCAGTTCCTTGGATTCCTCCCAGTCGTCTCGGGGGTCGATGGGTCGGCCATCGGGTCGGGTGAACACGAGGTGGTGTTCCTGCCAGAGTTCGCCGGCCGCCTCGCGTAGTTCGTCCTGCTGCGCCTTGTGGGCGATCAGGTAGGGGATGAAGGCGGGGCGGGATCGGTACGGGGTTCGTGCTCTTCTTGGTCTTCGGGCGGGTGACGGCCAGTCCTCCGCCCTTGCGGTCGGGGCAGATGCTCGCGTGCTTGACGCACGTCGCGGTGCACGGCTTCGGGCAGCCGCGCTTGTAGTTCTTGTGCCTGGCGCAGTTCGGCGGGCAGGGCTCGAAGCGGTGAAGACGTGTCCCACAAGCACGCGCGTCACCGCAGCCGTGCCGCCAAGTCAGGCGCTGTAGCTGCCGCTTGGGGTGGAACAGTTCGGCCGCGAGGTCGACGTACGGCCAGCGCAGTCCCAGGGTCTCGCCCTGCCGGAACCCCATGCCGACCCCGACGATCCACCGCATGAACGTGGGTCGCTTGGCCGCCGCCTCCAGGAACGCCTTGACCTCTTCCTGGCTGAATGGGTTCGCCTCGGTCTCGTCGATCGAGGGCGGGTCGTCCAGCGTGGCGACGTTCTCGCCGATCATCCGGCGGCGGTGGGCAATCTTCAGGGCCTGCGACAGGATGCGGTGCACCTTCACCACATGGGATGTTGCGTGCCCGGCGTCGAGCATGGCCCGGTACATCTGCTCAAGGTGCTCTGGGGCGAGCTTGTCGATGCGGTGCTTCCCGACACCGGGGACGATGTCGTTGCGGGTCTTGGACCGGTAGTCATCGAGCGAACGCGGCTTCAGCTTCAGGCTCGCGATGTCGGTCAGGTACGTGGTCATCTACTGCTCTACGGTCGGCTTGCGGCCGGCCACCGGGGCGCGTCCCTTGTCTCGGAGCTTCTCCAGCTCACGGACCTTGCGGCGCACTGCGGGTTCGGTGCGGGCCATGCGGCGCCTGCACCCTCATCTGCTACCGCAGAATCACCAAATGAGATGACGTCCAAGACCTCCCGCACCTACGACAGCGCCGACCATGTAGCCGCCGAGACCCACCCGGGTCAGCTGCCGTGGACCTTCGCCTACGGCACGGTCGGATCGAATGCCGACGTGGGTGACGGCAGGGTGCTGTCCGCACCCGCGCGACCCTGCAGGTGGGCCCGACGTTGACGATGGATGGTGGCACCGTCGTCACCAGCATCGTCTGCAAACTTCCCGGTGTCTGGGCTCCTTGACCCCCGACAGGCCCGGCCACCGCCTCCTGGAACCAGATCGGCATCCCCAGCTACGACGCGGATGGGCAGCTGCCTGGGGCCATGCAGACCTCGAACAACGGAGTAAACCCACGCCGCTGATCACCAGACGAGCGTCAAGTACCCGGCCGCCGGCGGTCTCGCCGAGGAAACCGTTACGACCTCCTACGACGGCCTGGGCATGCCCGACCGAGTCACCAGCTCACTCGGTGCCACGTATGTCGATGCCACCGACTTCGACACGGTGGGTCGGCTCTCTGGACGTACATACGGCACCACCGCGACGACCACGACGACGGCACAGCGCAGCTACTCCTACGACGATGCCACCGGCACCGGCCTGCTGAGCAACATCACCACGATCACCAGCACCAAGGGCACGGTCCAGAACGACACCTACACCCGAGACGCAGCCGGTCAGACCACGGCGTTGAAGGACAACCTCACCACCCAAAATGAGTGCTTCACCTACGACGAACTGAACCGCATCACCAGAGCATGGACTACCGAAGCTTCCACGGGTTGCGCTGGAGCCTTCACCCCGGACCTGACCAGTACCACTCTGTCGCCGTACCAGTTGGACTACACCTACGACGGCATCGGCAACCTGCAGAAGGTCACCACGACCACCTCCGCCGGTGCCAGTGTCCGTGACTACGTCTACCCCGGCTACTCCGCCGATCAGTCGACCTACACCGCGGGAGCCGCCCAGCCGCACGGTGTCACCAGCATCAACACATCCAGTGGCACTGACGCCTACAGCTATGACGCCGCCGGCCGGATGAAGTCCCGCACAGAGTCCGGCATCAGCACCGACTACGCCTGGAACGCCCTCAGTCAGCTCACCCAGACCACCATCCACGCCACGGGCGGCGACAAGAGCACCAGCTACCTCTACGACGCCGACGGCAACCTGCTGGAAAGGGTGGCCCCGACCGAAACCGTCCTTTACCTCAGCGGCCAGGAAATCCACAAGACCGGCACTGCCAGCCCAGTTGCCACCCGCTATTACAGCGACGGGACCTCCACCTGTGCCGCGCGCGTCGCTGGTACCGGTACCAGCGCACTCACCTGGTTGATGTCAGACGGGCAGAATTCCACTCAGCTCAGCATCGATACGGCCACCGGTACTTCTGCCCGCCGCCGGTACCTCCCCTTCGGCGGTCAGCGCACCGGCTCGTTGTCCAGCAATATCGACCGCGGTTTCCTGGGGAAGACGGAGGACGACTCGACTGGGCTCTCCGTCCTCGGAGCCCGAGCCTACGACCCGACGCTGGGCCGTTTTCTGAGCACGGATCCGCTGACCTCGCCGTACGACCCGCAGGGGCTCAACGCCTACGCCTACTCCGGCAACAACCCGACGAACTTCAGCGATGCAACGGGACTTGACCCAGGCGGTACGCGAGGCACCTGCCTCTACGATATTTCGTTGCCCTGCCCGAAGAAGAAAAAGACGACTACTACAACTACGACCACGAGCTCGACGTCATCGGACAGTTCCACCCCGGGGACGGTCGACTGCGCCAGTTACGGATACATGGTCAAGGACGCATGTGCCGGGGCCGTTGGCAAGGCCGATGGCGTGGTCGACACGTCTGCGAATACGGAAGGCCTGTCGCAGATCCCCGACTTGGTCAGCTGTGAAGACGGCGACTGGGTTTGCGAAATGCGCAACTCTCTCTACAGGACCGCCGTAATATCGGGGATGCTGGGCGGAAGCTTTGGCTTCTATGGGCTGGCAAAGGCTGGCGGAACTGTCCCTGAGGAATCAGTATGGTCCTTGCCGGCCTCTCCGCGCGGATTCAAGATCGAAGAAATGCTCGGTGGGAACCTGTCGAATAATTTCAAAACCATTGATAAATGAGATAGCACAACAGGTGCGGCGACGAGCGTTAAGTCCATTGATGCCAGTCTTAAGTCCTATCAGGCGGCGGCCGGGATTAGAGGTGCTGGCCGCAAGCTTGTCCGCCTTATGGCTGGATTCACTGGGCCTGAAGATGGAGGTGTAAAGATTGCACAGAATGAAATTAAAGTGCGGAGACTGGAGATCGGTGTGCCGGGCAGTGGCTTGTCGGATACCCAGGAAGGGGTGCTGAAGGATATTATTGAGTATGGTACGCAGCAAGGCGTGGAAGTGGGCATACGTAGGTTCCATTAGGGCCTGACCGGGCTGGTGGGCAGGGCGGCATCCACCAGCCTGTGTAATGGTCCATAATTCACCGTAATCGATCGGGCGGCTTGCAATGGGGAAGAACGGTCTCCTGGATGACATTCGAATCTATTCCGAATGGATCTCGAAAGCTCTGAAGAGCTCTGGGTATGAAGCTGATTTCAGTCCGTCGAGCGTGCGTGAGATTGAGCGCTTCATGTCTGATTCGGTAGTCCGAGGAAAAGTAAAGCCTGGTGGACTCTTGGCTGAGGAAACCGGCGGGAGGCTCTTCGCCCTCGGCGCCTACGTGGGTGAAGTGATCAGACGACCTGCCGGGGGATCCTGGAATGTCGACGATGCGGATTCGAGTGGGGAGGTAAACGCTTCCTTGCTCCTTCCTGACGGGACCGTTTTGTGGCCGGTTCGTAAAGTGATGAATAGATTCCAAAGCGGACCCGAAGAAAGTCTCGTAGTCTACGCTGCTTCGGTTCATTGAGCAGGTGATACGGCACGGTTGAGCGCTGTCCTGACGCTTTGTCGACGAACGAG
Organism: Streptomyces sp. NBC_01622; assembly: GCF_045209635.1. Taxonomy (NCBI): domain Bacteria; kingdom Bacillati; phylum Actinomycetota; class Actinomycetes; order Kitasatosporales; family Streptomycetaceae; genus Streptomyces; species Streptomyces sp. NBC_01622. The sequence goes on along the minus strand of NZ_CP109293.1, from coordinate 5,242,306 downwards.
GCGCCGCGCCTGTCACCGACTCGACATCGGCGGCCAGGATGACGAGTCAGGTGGAACGTGTCCGTGGGGAACCCGATGGCTTGTAGGAGTTCCACAGGGGCCTTCGTCTGTCTCTCCGGCCGGTCGCAGTATCTCTGGCAGTGCGACAGCAGTGTCACGGACGGCTTGGCGAGAACTCCGCCGGTGGGCGTTTCGGCTCGCAGGGCTGTGAACTGGTCTTTTGCTCCGTACTGCCGGTCCGCTTCGGTCTGTCGGGTTCGACGTGGTGGCCATGCGGTGGCCGAGCGTGCAGCGGTTGTGCGGACGGAGCCCGATCTGCCGTGCGCTCGCAGGCGTGCTTGGGGCCGCAGGGTTGTGGCGTCCGGACAATGCCGCGATCAATGCGCTCCGCCTGGGGCGCGATCGACAATCCGCTCCAAGGACGGCTCCGCCCGAGCCGGGTTTGCCGTCGGCCGCTGACCAGACGAAACGCCAGGCCCTGAGAGCTCACCGGCCGTCGGTGGTCTGGCGTACCACCGCACCCGGCGGCAGGTCTTCCTGTGCTGTGAGAGCGGTGAGTGCGTCGCGCAGGCCGGCGCGGGCGGTGACGCCGAGTTTCGGGAACACGTTGTAGAGGTGTCCGCTGACCGTGCGGGCGGACAGGTGCAGCCGTTCGCCGATCGCTTTGTTCGTCAGCCCTGAGGCCGCGAGCGTGGCGATCTGCAACTCCTGGGGAGTGAGCCGGGTGTCCGTCGAGCCTGTCTGGCGTCGGGATACGCCGGTTGCTCTCAGTTCGGTCCTCGCGCGCTCGGCCCATGGTGCGGCCCGCAGCCGGTCGAAGATCGTCAGCGCGGCGTTGATGTGGATGCGTGATTCGACGGTGGCCCGCTCCCTGCGCAGGTGTTCGCCGTAGGCCAGCAGTACGCGTCCGCGTTCGAAGGGCCACAGGTTCTCGGGCGCCGCTGCGAGGGCCCGCTCGAACTGGACGTTCGCCACCTCTCCCTCGGACACCAGCCCCTGTGCCGCGGCCACGAGCATTGCCCAGCGGGTGGAGATCTTGGTGATGTCCATCCGCAGCATCGCTTCGACGTATTCGCGCGCCTGGTCCGACCGGCCGGTTCGGACGGCTGCCTCTACGAGGTCGTAGGCGACGAAGAGTTGGAGTTGTCGGGCGGTGCCGGGTTCCAGTCCGTGTGGGCTGATCTTGGTCGCCTCTGTGTACGCCGTCTCGAAGTCGCCGCGGCCGATCGCCGCGAGGGTCCGTACGCGGTACACGTGCTGCGGCACGATGAAGGCCTGGCGCGGAATCGACCAGGCCAGCATTGCCTCCAGCGGTTCTTCCGCCTCGTCCTGCTGACCGAGCGCGGCTGCGGCGAGCGCCTTGCTGTAGTGCAGGAACCAGACGAAGTTGACGTACCCGTAGGACTCGGCGCGCTCCAGTCCCTCCTCCGCGAAGCGCTGGGTGTCGTCCCACCGGCCGGCGAGGTAGCTCTCCGCGCACAGCAGCATGAGTGCGTTGGTGACGGAGGCGACAGCCCCTGTGCGTGCGGCGTCCTGCCAGACGCGCAGCAACGGTTCCCGCAGGTCGGCGAGGCGGTCGACGTCGTTGGCGACATAGCCGACGCGGATGATCTGCCCGGGGTCGAGCTCCGTCGCGAGTGTCGCGATCTCCTGGTCCAGGGTGTGCAGTGCCTCCGGGGAGACGAGGGCCGGGTTGGACACGACCTCGGAGCGGACGAGCAGGCCCTCCGGCAGCAAGTAGCGGTATTTGTCGACGAGTTCGAGGTACGGGTCCCACATCTCCTTGCGTCCGTTGAGCGAGGCGATCACCGAAAGGACCCAGATCGCGGCGTTGATCTCCTCCGCGGTCGGCTCCGTCCCGGGAGCCCGTAGAGCGGTGGTGAGCACCCGGAAGGCCGAGACGACGTCCGCGTCGGAGTACAGCATGAGCGAGGCCGCGGCCGAGGCGGTCGCCAGCGAGCCGACGTCGGCGTCCAGACGGCGCGCGTCGGCGAGGAGTTGTGAGACCGACTGGAGGTCTCCCATCACCTCGGCCGCGAAGTACGCGGCCCCGGCCAGGCGTTGTGACCGGTGCTCGGGATCCGGGCTCAGATCGGCCGACCGTGTCATCGCCGCCACCGCCGCGGAGGGGTCCCCGCGTTTGAGTGCCTGGATCGACTCGTGCTGAAGGAGGGTGGCCACCTCCTCGTCGGGGCCGTAGGACGCGTCGGCGAGGTGCCAGGCACGGCGTCCCGGATCGGCGCGTCGGCAGCCGGCGAGTGCCCGGTGGGCCCTGCGCCGCTGCTCGGGACGGGCCAGTTCTACGACTGCGGAGCGCACCAGCGGGTGGCGGAAGACGACGGAGTGGCGGCTGTCGACGACGATGATGCGCTCGCGTTCGGCGATGTCGAGGTGGTCGGCGGCATCGGGTCCCACCACGCTCTCGGCGGACAGCGCCTGGCCCGAACCGTCCAGGGCGAGCAGCAGGAGCAGGTCCCGGGTCTCCGGTGCGAGCGCGGCGATCCGGGCGGTGAAGATCCGGGTGAGCCGTTCGGTCAGCGGCAGCACGGTGGGAAGCATGTCCGCCGTGGGGTACCGGTCCGAGGCCAGCGTCGCGGGCAGTTCGACGAGGGCGAGCGGGTTCCCCTGGGCCTCGGAGACGATGCGCCGGCGCACGTGCTCGGCCAGGTCCGGGTAGCGGGCGAGCAGGAGGGCCTCGGACTCCGAGTCGTCCAGGGAACGCATGGTGAGGCTGTTGACGTCGCCGCGAGCGCGGAGGGGCTCCCCGGTCGTACGGACTGTCGAGAGCACCCGCACACGAGTTCCGGCGACCCGCCGGGCCACGAAGGACAGGACGTCTGCGCTGGCGTCGTCGAGCCACTGTGCGTCGTCGATGATGGCGACCAGTGGCTGTTCTCGTGCGGCGAGCAGGAGCAGGGACAGCGCGGCGGTCGAGATGAGGATGCGTGAGGGGGTCGCGCCCTCGCCGAAGCCCAGTGCCACTCGTAGAGCGCTCTCGTGGTCCGGGCCGAGTTCCGCGAACAGCGGGACCAGTGGCACCAGCAGCTGGTTGAGGCCTGCGAACGCGATATTGGCCTCGAACTGGACGCCGGCCGCCCGCAGCGTCCTCATACCCCGGGCGTCGGCGAGATCGGCGGCGGCGTCGAGCAGGGCGGACTTTCCCACACCGGGATCACCGAACAGGGTCAGCGAGCCGCCGAGCCGGGCGGTGTCGTCGATCACTGCTCGGATGAGGTCCAGTTCGCTGGACCGGCCGGTCAGGCCGGTCCCGACGCCCTGGCCCTCGGTGCCCAGGTGCTCTGCGCTCATGAGGAGGCGCCTCTTTCCCCTGTCTGTCCCGACTCTATTCGACGCCGCACCGCACTGCGTCGGTCTCTTCTCCAGGGGACTGATTCTCTAGGGGGCCGTGCTGGTGGCGGCGTCCTCGATGAGGTGGGTGACGGTGCCGGGGTGGGAGATCATCGCGACGTGGGAGCTGTTGATCTCGATGGTGTGCGAGTGGGCGCGCCGGGCCTCGAACCGCTCCAGCGGTGCGCCCAGCGCCTCGTCCTGCCGGGCGACCAGGGCCCAGGAGGGGATGGTGCGCCAGGCGGCGGCCGTGGCCGAGGAGGCGAACGCGGCGGCGGCGACGGGGCGCTGTTCGGCGCCCATCACGACGGTCTGGGAGGCGGGCAGGTCGGCCGCGAACACGGCCCGGAAGCGGGCGGGGTCGACGTACAGGTCCGAGCCGCCGGTGCCGTCGGAGTTGCTGAAGGGCACCGGGCGCAGGGCGGGGGCCAGTTCGTTGGTGCCGGGGAACTTGTTGGACAGCGCGCTCAGTTTCTCGCCCTTGTCCGGGACGAGCGCGGCGATGTAGACCAGGGCCTTCACCTGGCGGTCGCCGGCGGCGGCCTGGGAGATGACGGCGCCTCCGTAGGAGTGGCCCACCAGGATGACCGGCCCCTTGACACTGGCCAGGACGCTGGCGACGTACGTGGAGTCCTCGGCCAGGCCGCGCAAGGGGTTGGCCGGAGCGATGACCGGGTAGCCGTCGCGCTGCAGGCGCTCGACCACGCCGTTCCAGCTCGAAGCGTCGGCGAAGGCGCCGTGCACCAGTACCACCGTGGGCTTGGGGGCGGCGGGGGTGGTGTGGGCGGAGGCCAACGGGATCAGGGACAGGCTGGCCGAAGCCGTGACGGCGGCGGTGATGAGCAGAGTACGCAGCCGGGGGCGGGGGATGGACATGGTGGATCTCCTTGGAAGGTGGTGGGGCGAGCGGGTCAGGCGGCGCTGAGGACCAGGCGTCCAGGGGTTGGTGCAGGTACGGGCCGCCCCTGGTCCTGGACCAGACCGTCGGGCAGTGGGTGCAAGGCACGCACCAGCGCGAAGAGGCGGGCGACCGAGGCGCTGACGGGTCCGATACGGACCGTGGTGCCCTCGCGGACGGTGCGTGCGTGGCAGCGCAGCAGGGCGCCGAGTCCGGAGCAGTCGACGAAGGTCACCGCGCTGAGGTCCACGGTGACCGATGTCGGCCCGCAGCTCAGGTGGGCGCGGATCTCGTTTTCCAGGCCGGTGCGGTCGCCAGGTCGATCTCGCCGCTCACGTGCAGGGTCCAGCTGTCCGGGGTGCGCTGCGCGGTGATGCACAGTCCCGGGACGGGGCGAGGGGGTGCGTCCTGGGGATGGGGCAGGCCGGCCGCGTTCACGCGGCCCTCGGCCTGGGGCGTGGGATGTCACGCTGGTGTTCGGTCAGGCCGCCCCAGATTCCGTACGGCTGACGGGTGCTCAGCGCGAACGCGGCGCACCTGTCGAGGACCGGGCAGGCCCGGCAGACTTCAACGGCGCGCTGTTCGCGCCTGCGGCGGCGGTGGCCGCGTTCGTCGGGAGGCGAGAAGAACACGGCCGATGCCATGCCCCGGCAGGCGGCGTCTGCCTGCCATTGCCAGGCGTCGAGCAGGGGGGCGAGGGGACTGGCGTTCATGGTTGATTTCTTCTCCGCGGAAGTAGAAGGAGGGGGCGGGCGGTGTACGGGCGGGCAGGAGGCGGCAGTTGCCGGGCTCCCGCCCGCCCGCGTGCCGACTAGGAGGCGAGGAAGTCGACGAGTGCGGTGTTGACCTGGTCCGCGTGGGTCCACAGCAGCCCGTGGGGGGCGTCGTCGATCTCGATGTACCGCGCGGCCGGCACCGCCTTGGTGAACTGCCGCCCGGTGGCGTCGATCGGCAGGATCCGGTCGGCGGTTCCCTGCAGGATGAGCGTCGGCACGTCGATCTTCGCGATGTCGGCGCGCATGTCGGTGTGCCAGCTGGGCACCACGGCCGAGGACGCGAACGGGGACATGCGCGTGGCGGTGCCCCAACTGCCGCGCACCGCCTCCTCGCTGATGCGGGTGCCCAGGTTCACGTCGAGGTTGTAGAAGTCGTTGAAGAAGCTGGTGAACCAGGCGTACCGGTCCGACTCCGCGGCCGAGATGATCCCGTCGAACACGTCGGCCGGGAGGCCGGTGGGGTTGTCGGGGGTCTGCAGCAGGAACGGTTCGATGGGTGCCAGGAACGCGACCTTGCGCAGGTTGTCGGTGCCGTGGGTGCCGATGTAGCGGCCGATCTCGCCGGTACCCATGGAGAAGCCGACCAAGGCGACATCCTTGAGGCGCAGTACGTCGAGCAGTACGTCGAGATCGTTGGCGAAGGTGTCGAAGTCGTAGCCGGTGGTGGGCTGGCTGGACTGGCCGAAGCCCCGGCGGTCGTAGGTGATGACACGGTGTCCGGCCTTGAGGAGCGCCGGGATCTGCAGCTCCCAGGACTTGCCGTCCAGCGGGTAGCCGTGGATCAGCACGACGGGCGAGCCCTCGCCGTGGTCCTCGTAGTACAGGTCGACGTCGGTGGTGTTTTCCTTGGCGACGGTGATGTAGGGCATGGCTTCGCTTCCTGAGTGGGTGGGGAAAGGGGAGGGGAGGGGTGCCGGTTCAGCGGCGGCGCAGGGCCTGGACCGCGAAGACGGCGACCTCGTGGTCCTGCGCGGGTGATCCGCCGCCGGCCCCCAGCGCCCCGACGACGACCCCGCGGGCGTCGGTGATCGGGACGCCGCCGGCGACGAAGGCCAGGGGGAGCGTGGTGGCGGTCTGGATCGAGGACAGCGGGGCGCCGGACTGCACCGCGGGGGCCAGATCCGCGGTCGCGGCGCCGAAGTACACCGCGGTGCGGGCCTTGGCCCGGGAGGTGTCGATGGAGGCGAGCGCCGCGCCGTCCATCCGGGTCACCAGCACGGTGTTGCCGCCGCCGTCGAGGACCGTGAAGGTGTACGGAACCCCGAGCTCAGTGGCCTTGTGGACGCCTGCGGCGGTGGCCGTGGCCGCGTCGTCCAGGGTGAGGATGACGGGCGAGATCTGCGTGATGGGCATGGCCGTTCCTCTTCGGGTCGTGCCGGAGGTCGTGCCGGGTGGTGTCACTTCTCCTGGTAGGGGGCGGCCTTGGCGAGGTCGGGGCGGGTGACGGGGTGGCCGTCGATGGTCTGGTAGGTGGCGGCGGAGCGGCCGAGGGTGTCGAGGAGGGTGGCGGGGCCGGCGAAGGGCTTGCCGCCGATGTGCCAGCCGTCGGTGTGGAGTTCCTCGATGAGGACCCAGACGATCTCGCGGAAGGCCTCGGATCCCTCGAACTTGACCATGACCTCGGTGAGGGCGGCGGCCATGTCGTGCTTCTCCTGGGTGGTGAACACTCCGTCGACGAGCTTGACGTTGACGAACGGCATGGGGTGCTCCTTGGGTCGGGATGCGTTGTCCCTGCCGAGTGGCGGGGACAACTGAAGCGTCGCCCCGGGGGCATCCGGACCGCACCGGTCATCCGACCTGACTGCCGGGGGTTTTTGTCTGGCGCCGCCCTCGCACCGGAGCCGTGCGGCCCGCGGTGACACCACCGCACCAGGTGGGTCGGGTGCCTGTGACGAGCGCATCGGGACGGCGCCGTATCGGCCCGGACGGGCTCGGGGCGGGGAAACCCGGGTCGGATGACTCATGCCCGGCCGTGGGGCGGCGACGACCCTGGGAAGGGACGGCGCAGCCGCCGAAATCCCCCACCGATGAAACGAGAAACCCCATGTCCGGGAAATCCAACAAGCAGCTGGTCGCGGAGGCGTTCGACGCCTGGGCCGCCGGCACCGGTGGGGTGTTCGACCTGCTGGCCGAGGACGCCGACTGGACCATCGTCGGCAACAGCGTCGCCTCCGGCACCTACCCCACCCGCGAGGCGTTCATCAGCACGGTCATCGCCCCGTTCAACGCCAGGATGAGCAGCCCGCTGGTGCCGTCCGTCCGCGCGCTGTACGCCGACGGGGACACCGTGGTCGCCCTGTTCGACGCGAGCGCCACGGTGCGGGACGGCTCGCGCTACGACAACACCTACGCCTGGTTCCTGACGATGCGTGACCAGCGGATCGTGAGCGTTGTCGCGTTCTTCGACAGCGTCGAGTTCAACGACTTCTGGGCCCGGGTCCAGCCCGCCTGACCCCTGCCGCCGCACCCCCTTGACCGTCCCACCTGAAGATCGGAAGTGCACGCCATGTTCGTTGTGATCCTGAACTACACCGCGCCGCTCGAAGAGATCGACCGCCACCTGGAAGCCCACAACGCCTGGCTGGAGGAGAACTACGCGGCCGGCCACTTCCTCGCCTCGGGCCGACAGGACCCCAGGGTGGGAGGTCTCATCCTGGCCCGGGCCGCCGACCGCGAGGCATTGGACCGCATCCTGGCCCTCGACCCGTTCGGCATCGCCAAGGTGGCCACGCACACGGTCATCGACTGGCGCCCCTCACGCGCGAGCGCCGACGCCCAGTGGCTGCTGCGCCCGTGATCCCCGCAGCGACGACGCCGTCCGTAGGATCTACCGGGCTCGGCACCCCGCACACCGTGCGGGCCGGTGTTCTGGACATCGCCTACTTCGAGACGGGCCCGGCCGAAGGCCCCGCCGTCCTGCTGCTGCACGGATTCCCCTACGACGTACACAGCTACGTCGATGCCGCCCCGCAGCTGGCCGCCGCCGGGATGCGAGTGATCGTCCCCTACCTCCGGGGCCACGGTCCCACCCGTTTCCTGGACGCCACCACCCCACGGTCGGGGCAGCAGGCGGCGTTGGGGGCCGACGTCGTCGCGCTCATGGACGCGCTGGAACTGCCGCGTGCCGTGCTGGCCGGCTACGACTGGGGCGCACGGGCCGCCAACGTCGTCGCGGCGCTGTGGCCCGAGCGCTGCGCCGGGCTGGTGTCGGTGAACAGCTACCTCATCCAGGACATCACCGCCGCCGCCCAACCCCTGCGCCCCGACCTCGAAGCCGGGTTCTGGTACTTCCACTACTTCGCCACCGAACGCGGCAGGCGCGGCCTGACCGCCAACCGCCGGGACATCGCCGAGGTGATCTGGCGGCGCAACTCACCCGAATGGGACTTCGGCGACACGCTCCTGGACCGCACCGCCGAGGCGTTCCGCAATGAGGACTATGTGGACGTGGTCATCCACTCCTACCGGCACCGCCTCGGCCTCGCACCTGGTGCCCCCTCCTACGGGGCGATCGAGCGACAACTCGCTTGCCAACCCGGCATCCCCGTCCCGAGCATCACGCTCGACGGAGAGGCGGACGGCAACTTCCCCGCCACCGACGGCTCCGCGTCGGCGGCGCACTTCACCGGTCCGCGCACCCACCGCCGGGTGCCGCACGCAGGGCACAACCTTCCCCAGGAGAACCCCGCCGCCTTCACGGCAGCGGTCCTCGATCTGTCGATCCCCGCGCGAGCGGCCCAACCCCAGCTCCACCGCCCCTCATGACGGCGGCCACCACCCCGACCCACCGAAAGACAGTGACCATGCGCGCAGCCGTGCTCAGACAATTCGCCACCCCGCTGGAACTCGCCGACATCGCCACACCGGTGCCCGGCGCCGGCCAGGTCCTGGTCAGGATCGCAGCCAGCGGTGTGAACCCCCTGGACACCAAGATTCGCGCCGGTCTGGCCGCACATGCCCGTGCTGTCCTGCCCGCGGTGCTGGGCCTGGACCTGGCCGGCACTGTCGAGGAGGTCGGGCCGCAGGTGACCGGCTTCGCCGTCGGCGACGAGGTGTACGGGCTGAGCGGCGGCGTCGGCGACCTGCAGGGGTCACTGGCCCAGTACGCCGCCGCCGATGCCCGCCTGCTGGCCCACAAGCCCGCCTCTTTGACCATGCGCCAGGCCGCTGCGCTGCCGTTGTCGGTCGTCACCGCATGGGAGGGGCTGGTGGACCGGGCCGGGGTCGGCGCCGGGCACAAGGTCCTGGTGCACGGGGGTGCGGGCGGCATCGGGCATGTCGCGGTGCAGATCGCCCGCGCCCGTGGCGCCGAGGTCTTCGCCACCGCCTCGGCCGCCGACGCCGAGACCGTCCGACGGCTCGGCGCCACCGCGATCGACTACGCCACCACCGAGGTGGAGGAGTACGTCGCCGCCCACACCGGCGGCGAGGGCTTCGACATCGTCTTCGACACCGTCGGAGGCACCGTACTGGACAACTCCTTCGCCGCGGTACGCCACTACACCGGGCACGTCCTGAGCGCCCTGGGCTGGGGCAGCCACAGCCTGGCCCCGCTCTCCTTCCGCGGTGCCACCTACTCCGGGGTCTTCACCCTGCTGCCCATGCTCACCGGCAAGGGCCGCGAGCACCACGGCGAAATCCTGCGCGAAGCCGCCGCCCTGGCCGACGCGGGTCTGCTCAAGCCGCTGCTGGACCCCCGCCGCTACACCCTGGACGCGGTCGCCCAGGCCCACGCGGACGTCGAGGACGGCTCGGCCCACGCCAAGATCGTCGTCGACATCGAGGCCTGACCCAACGGCAAGGAGCCCGGCAGCGCGCTGGTGCGCTGCCGGGCTCCTTGCCGTTGGGCGACGCTACGGCGCGGCAGGCAGGCCCGTGTCGTACTTGGCCGGCAGGCCCAGCATCCGCTCGTCGATGCGCTCGGGCCCCCACGGCTGCACCTGCATGCCCGGCCGGGGCTCGTCGCCGCCTTCGACGAACAGGCCCTCGGCTCCTCCCGGGGTGTACATGAACAGCAGCTTCGCCGGGTGCAGCCCGGTCACGGGGACGGCGTGGGGCGGGAGACCAAGCCCGTGCCGAGGGACATGCCCGACCAGCAGGATCGGGTACACGATGATGACCGAGCAGGCCGGTCCACGGGAGCTGGTGGGCCATGTCGTCGGCGCCGAGCGCGCCGGCTTCGACTTCTCGGTCACGTCCGACCACTACTTCCCCTGGCTGGAGTCCCAGGGCCACGCCCCCTACGCGTGGAGCGTGCTCGGCGCCGCCGCGCAGGCCACCGAACGCATTCCGCTGATGACGTACGTGACCTGCCCGACGACCCGCTACCACCCGGCGGTCGTCGCCCAGAAGGCCGCCACGCTCCACCTCCTGTCCCAGGGACGGTTCCGTCTCGGTCTCGGCTCCGGGGAGAACCTCAACGAGCATGTGGTGGCCGGCGGTTGGCCCGCCGCGCATGTCCGTCTTGCGAGGCTGGAGGAGGCCGTGGAGATCATCCGCGCGCTCTTCGCGGGGGAGAACGTCAACCACCACGGCGCCCACTTCGACGTGGAGAACGCCAAGCTGTGGGACCTCCCCGACACACCCCTGCCGATCGGTGTCGCTGTCTCCGGCGACAGCTCGTGCGAACTCGCGGGCCGTCTCGCCGACTTGCTGATCGCCACCGAACCCAGGCCGGAGCTGACCTCCGCGTTCGACCGGTACGGGGGCGCGGGCAAGCCCAAGGTCGGCCAGCTGCCCATCTGTTACGACACCGACCGCGACGCGGCGATCGCCCGCGCCCACGACCAGTTCCGCTGGTTCGGCGGCGGCTGGCCGGTCAACTCCGAACTCCCCGGACCCGCCGCCTTCGAGGGCGCCACCCAGTTCGTACGACCCGAGGACGTGGCCGAGTCCATCCCCTGCGGCGACGACGTGGAGGCGGTCGTCGAGGCCGTACGGCCTTACGTGGACGCGGGGTTCACCGAGGTCGCACTTGTCCAGATCGGCGGTGACCAGCAGGAGCCGTACCTGGAATGGGCCGAGCAGAAGCTGCTGCCGGCCCTGCGGGAACTGTGAACTGCGAGCGGGAGAGGACGCCGGGATGAGCACGAGACGCGCCGCGATCTTCGACGTCGACGGAACCCTCGTCGACACCAACCACCTCCATGTCGTCACCTGGTGGGAGGCGTTCAGACAGGGCGGCCACCGCGTTCCCATGCGGGACATCCACCGGGCCGTGGGCCTCGGCAGCGACGACCTGATCGAGCACCTGCTCGGCAAGGACCGCGACCGTGAGGACGACGAGCAGCTCGACGCCGCCCATCACGCCCTCTACGCCACCTACTTCGACCGGCTGCCGGCGCTGGACGCGGCGGGCGACCTGCTGCGCGCCCTGGCCGGGCGGGGCTGGACGATCGTCCTGGCGACCTCGGCGAGCGGCCCGGAACTGGCCGCGCTGCGCCGCGCGATCGACGCGGACGGCGTCATCCTCGGGGCGGCCAGCGCGGACGACGTCGCCGACGGCAAACCCGCCCCCGACCCCGTCCAACAGGCCAGGGAACTCGCGGACGTTCCGAGCGAACGGGCCGTGTTCGTCGGCGACACCGTCTGGGACATGAAGGCCGCCGTACGGGACGGAGTGGTCCCGGTGGCGGTGCTGTCCGGCGGGATCCCCCGCGCGGACCTGGAGGCGGCCGGCCCCCACGCGGTGTACGGGGACCCCGCCGACCTCCTCGAACGCCTCGACACGAGCGTCTTCGCCGACCGGTAACGCCGCGAGCCTCCGTGCGGAGAGCGGGGGCGTTGCCCTGGCGCCGGGCGCCGGGCGCCGGGCAGTCGGTGCCGGACGGCGACGAGGGCGACGTCGACGTCCGGAGGTACCGGTGGGGCCACACAGCGCTCTCGTACTTGCGGAGCAGGCGCATGGTCCGGGCGGAAATCGGAGGCCCCACACGGCGTGAATACGGGCCGCCGGTGTTTGTCCGAGGCTCAGACGTGTACGCGAACGTCATGACCGAGTCGCAACGAGAGACAGAGCGGAAGTACGAAGCCCCTTCGGCCGACGACACCGCGTGGCTGCCCGACCTCACCGGCACGGACGGGATCGCGTCCGTCGTGGACGAGGGCACCGCGGAACTGGACGCCGTGTACTACGACACCGACGACCTGCGGCTGGCCCGCACCTCGGCCACCCTCCGGCGGAGGACGGGTGGGAGTGACGCGGGCTGGCACCTCAAGCTGCCGCTGTCCGGTGACAGCCGGGAGGAGGTGCGGGCCCCGCTGTCCGAGACCGTCCCGGACACCTTGCGGGAGCTGGCGCTCTCCCGTACCCGTGGTGCGGAGCTGCGGCCGGTGGTCCGTATCCGTTCCACCCGTGGCCTACGGCAGCTCGTCGGCTCCGGCGGAAGGGCCCTCGCCGAGCTGAGCGTCGACGCGGTCCGTGCCGAGTCCCTGCTCGGCACGGGGTCGCGGGCCGCATGGACCGAGATGGAGGTCGAACTCGCCTCGGACACCGACCCGGCGCTGCTGGACGCCGTGGAGAAGGCCCTGGCCGCGAACGGCATCGGCCGCGCGCACAGCCCCTCCAAGCTGGCCCGTGCCCTGGAGGAGACGGACGTCGGAGCGCCCCGGATGCCGGACGCGCGTGGCGAGGCCGTAGTGCCCGGATCTGCGGGCGAGGAGATCCTGCGGTATGTGGACGAACGGATCCACGCCCTCGTGAACCTGGATCCCGCGGTCCGCCGTGACCTGCCCGACGCCGTGCACCAGATGCGCACCACCTGCCGCCGGCTGCGCAGCGTCCTGCGGTCCTACCGGTCGGTCCTGGACCGGAAGGTCACCGATCCCGTCCGCGACGAACTCAAGTGGCTGAGCACCGAACTGGGCGCGGAACGCGACCAGGAGGTCCTTCGCGAGCGACTGGGCGCGAGGATCGAGGCACTGCCCCCGGAACTCGTCTTCGGGGCCGTCTCCGCACGCCTTCAGGTGTGGGACGTCGGCGACACCTCCGAGGCCCGGCTGCGCACGATCGCCGCCCTGGACTCGCCCCGCTACCTCGCCCTTCTGAACAGCCTGGCATCGCTGACGGAACGGCCCCCGCTGCGCGGCAAGGCCGCCCGGCAGCCGGGGAAGGTCATGGGCAAGGCCATCCTCAAGGTGTACGGCCGCCTGTCCGGCCGCATGGCCCACGCGCTGGAACTTCCGCCGGGAACGGAACGCGACAAGGCCCTCCACGAGGCCCGCAAGGCGGCCAAGAAGACGCGGTACGCCACGGAGCCGGCGCGCGGTTCACTCGGCAAACCCGCCAAGCGGCTGGGCAAGCGCGTCAAGGCCGTCCAGCAGGTGCTCGGCGACCACCAGGACAGCGTCGTGGCCCGCGACGCCCTGCGGAAGGTGACCTTGGCGGCACACGCGGCCGGTGAACCGAGCTTCACCTGGGGCCTGTTGTACGGCCAGGAGCAGGCCGCGGCCGACCGGGACGAACGGGAACTGCCGCCCGTGTGGGCCGAGGCGTCGCGCCGCAAGCTGCGCAAGGCGCTCAACCGTTGAGCGGTTGACCCGCTTGGGCCTCACGGTCGCCCGAGTAGCGCGACCGACACGTCAACGCCGCGCTCGACAGAGCCTGTTCGCCGAGGCCGCCGCGAGACCGGGCCGCCCGCCAACTCGCCCGCGCCCGCGAGGGGTGGGAGGCCGTGGTCGGCACGGTCGTCCTGCCGGCTTCACCTCTGGCCGCGCGGCACCGGGCTCTGTACGAGGCGACCCGGCCCGCTCACGGGGTGGTCTGGCACCACCCCATGTCCACGGCGCCAACCTGGGCGTGAGCGCCGCCGCCTACCTGGACGCGGGAGGGTTCTCACCTCGGCGAGATTGCCCGCCCGGGCCCGAGGCGGCTTCGGGGACCACCTCTCCGCGTTGTCCCACCGGGCCGGTGCATGAGCGGGGACTCCTGAGCGAGAACTCCGGTTCACACTCGGACTCGTCCGCGAAGAAGCCCGCGAAGAAGCCCGCCGGGAATGCGGCAGGCTTGCGATGCGTTCGGCCCCCGTGCGATCGCCGTGTCGTACTGCCCTCCCGCCCCCTCTGCCGGGCTCTGTCGGGCGTCAGCCGGGCCAGGTTCCGGTCAGGCGGCGGGTGGTGGCGGCGCCGGCGCGGTCGACGGATGCCTTGACCGCGGCGAAGATCGCGCCTTGCAGCGCGGCGGCGAGCAGCACCTCGCCCCAGGAGCGTTCCTCGTCGGTGGCGTCCGGGGCGTCGGTGTCGTGGCCGAGTATTTTCCACGCCTGCTTGAACGCGGCTCCGGCGGCCATACCGCTGACGGCGCCGAGGGCCAGGCCGACCGGCTTGTAGGCGATCTTCGATGCCTTCACCGCGGTTCACCCCCTCCGGCGGTAGGACAGCCACACCGCTACGGCGACGCCGGCCGCGGCCAGCAGTGCGGTGCGGTTGTCCCGCGCCAGCCGTGCGCCCTGGGCCGTCTTCTGCCGTACCGGTTCGGGTGCCTTCTCCTGCCATACGCGACCGGCCTGGGCCGCGGCGGCGCGGGCCCGCCCGGAAGCCTGGGCGGCTTTTTCCTTGACCGGGTCAGGGAGCCTGTCCTGCGCCTGGTGGGCCAGGTCGGCGCTCTTCGCCTTCAGTTCCCTGGCCTTGACGGCGGCCTGGCCCTTGATCTCGTCGGCCTTGACGGCGGCCTGCTCCTTGAGCTCGCCGGCCTTCGCGGCGGCCTGTTCCTTCGCCTCGGCGACCTCTGCCTTGGCGCGCGCCTTGACGTCGGCCTTGGCGGCCAGCGCCTCGACCGTCTGCCCGAGCTCGGTCCGGACCTGTTCGACCTGCTCCCGCAGTTCCTCGGAGCCGGCGGGGGTGGGTTCGTTGGGAGACGGCTTGGTCATCGCTGGGCACTCTCCTTGATCTCGGCCACGTCGGCCTTCACACTGTCGATCGTCTGCTCGGGCACGGGTGGCGCGGCCCGGCCGACCTGCTTCTTCCCGCTCAGGGCCAGCACACCGGCGATCACACCCAGCACCGCCGCGACGATCAGTGCCGCCGCCCACACCGGCAGGGGCACCGCCAGCGCGGCGATCGCGGTGGCGACCAGCGCCTGGAGCATCAGGAAGCCGACGACGCCCGCTCCGCCGAACAGACCGCCGCCTTTGCCGTAGCGCTCGCCCTTCTCCTTCATCTCGGCCTGCGCCAGCCGCAGTTCGCCCCGCACCAGCTCGGTCAGCTGGTGTGAAGCCCGTTGCACCAACTCGCTCACGGGTTCCTGGCCTGAGCGGCTTGTGATGCGGTCGGAGTCCGCGATGTGCGGCTGTGTGTTCGACACAGCGGTCATCTCCCCTCCATGTGGGTGTCCGCGGGCCGGGCCGCGTCATGCTCCCGACTGTCCGATGACTGCGCGAGTACCCCGAACGGGCGAGTTCAGAGCAGAGAAGTCGACCGGCGCGGCCTCTGGTCGGTACCGACAGCGCCCCGACGGAGGGGGTTTGTCTGGGAAATGTGACACTCGGGCCCCCGAGTGTCACATTTCCGCGCCCTGGGTGTCGGCCCCCCACGGCGATCGGGCTCCGCTCACGACGCGTCATTCCTCATCCAGCCTGCGTACGTCCGCCTCGTCCCACGTCTGCGTGGAGCGGGGCTGCGTGTACGGCTCGGCCTCCGGCGGCAGGCCGCCCGCGACGGCCCGCTGACGCATCGTCTCGGCATCGATCTCAAGGCCCAGCAGGAGCGCGAGGTTGGTGATCCACAGCCAGACGAGGAAGACGATGACGCCGGCCATCGCGCCGTAAGTCCTGTTGTAGGAGGCGAAGTTGGCGACGTAGAACGCGAATCCGGCGGAGGCGGCCAGCCAGATCACCAGGGCGGTGAAGCTGCCGGGCGTGATCCACCGGAAGCCCTTCACCTTCGCGTTGGGGCTGGCCCAGTAGAGGATCGCGATCATCACCGTGACGAGGACGACCAGCACGGGCCATTTGGCGATCGACCACACCGTCAGCGCGGCGTCACCGACCCCGAGGGCTGTGCCGGCCTCCCGGGCCACACCCCCGGTGAGGACCACGATCAACGCGCTGATCACCGCGAGGACCAGCAGTACGACCGTCAGGGCGACGCGGATGGGGAGGATCTTCCACACCGGGCGGCCTTCGGGCATGTCGTAGACGGCGTTGGCCGCGCGGATGAACGCCGCCACGTAGCCGGAGGCCGACCACACCGCCAGCGCGATGCCGGCGATCGCCATGACGGAGCCGACGCCGGCGTCGCGCTGCAACTGCTGTACGGCCTGGGTGATGATGTCCCTCGCGGAGCCCGGAGCGAGCTGCCGGAGGTTGTCGAGGAGCGTGCCGGTGACCGACTTCCCGGCGATGCCCACCAGGGAGACCAGGACCAGCAGCGCGGGGAACAGCGACAGGACTCCGTAGTACGTCAGAGCCGCCGCGCGGTCGCTCAGCTCGTCCGCCTGGAACTCCCGCAGGGTGCCCTTGATCACGGCACCCCAGGCCCGCAGGGGCAGTTTCGAAGGCCGGTCCGGTGCCTCCCGCTCCACCTCCGGGCCGGGACCGACTTCTTGCGGCCCCGGCACCCCGGGTTCCCGTGTCCCGTCGCTGCCGTGATGCGCTTTCCGTCCCGGAGGACGCAGTCTCGCCATGCCGCTCGGGTAACCCGTGGGGCCCTGCCTACGCCACCACCGTTGCTGACGCCGATGGCGCCGGACATCTTTTGCACCTTCCGGAGCATGGAACGGGGCGACGGAAGCACTCGGAGTGCATGGAGTGCTTGATCTACCAGGAGCGGACCGGTGAGTGCGAGCAGGTCGACTGCCGGCAGGAGGCCGGGGGGTGCAAGGCCACGCTGGACCGGCTGACCGCGCTGAAGCCCGACGAGTTCGCCTGGATCCGCGTGGACGAGCCCGGCGAGGAACAACTGCGGCAACTCGGCGAGTACCTGCAGCTGCATCCGCTGGCCGTCGAGGACGCGGTCCACGCACACCAGCGGCCGAAGCAGGAGCGCTACGGCGACGTGCTCGCCATCGCGGTGAAGACGGTGTGGTTCGTCGAGGAGAGCGCGGACGTGGAGACCGGCGAGGTGATGATCTTCCTCGGGCCGTCCTTCGCGCTGACCGTACGGCACGGCGCGAACGATCCCACCGTCGAGGCCGCGCGCCGGCTCGCGCGGGAGCCGCACATGACACGGCTGGGACCGGTCAGCGTCCTGCACGTGGTGCAGGATGTGATCGTCGACGACTACGCGCGGGCCGCCGCCCAGGCACGGACCGACCTGACGGACCTGGAGCGATGCGTGTTCTCACCCGCCCGGGACGACCTCACCGAGCGGATCTACTCGCTCAAACGCGAGGTGGTGGAGTTCCGGGACGCCATCGGGCCGCTGGTCCCGGTCATACGGCCCTTCAGCCAGGAGCGGGACGACTGGCCGCGCGAGGCCGCGCCGTACTTCCGTGACGTCACCGACCACCTCACCCGTACCGACACCGAGGTCCGCGCCCTGGACGACCTGCTCGGCTCCGTCCTCGACGCCCATCTCGCGAAGGTGGGCACCTGGCAGAACGACGACATGCGCCGCATCAGCGCCTGGGCGGCCCTCTTCGCCGTCCCCACCCTGGTCGCCGGGATCTACGGCATGAACTTCGCCCACATGCCCGAACTGGACTGGCGCTACGGCTACCCGTGCGCGCTCGCCGTGATGGCCCTCGGAGCCGGACTGCTGTACCGGGCGTTCCGCCGCAACGGCTGGCTGTGACAGCCGAGTGCCCGGCATAGGTGCCGCCGATCGGTGGCACCTGGATCTCCATGCATGCGATACGAGCCGCGGCGCGAAGGGCGAGGCGCCGGACGCGGGCCGCCGGGCAGGCGGTCGGGCGGGTGTGGTCGGGGCCGGGCCGGGAACGGGACCTGGCCGTGCAGGCGGGCAAGGCGGCCCTGGCCGCCTGGATCGCCTGGGCGGTGGTCGGCCGGTGGCTGGACGCGCCCATGGCGTTCGTCGCCCCCTGGGTGGCGATCGTGCTGGTGGAATCCACCGTCTACCGGTCCATCGCGTACGGGCTGCAGCAACTCGCGGCGATCACCACCGGGACGGTCGTGGCCACCGCCGCGGCACTGCTGCTGCACGACACGATGACGGCGATGGCGCTGGTCCTGCCCGCGACCGTGCTGCTGGGGCAGTGGCGGCGCCTGGGCAGCCAGGGCATCTACGCCGCCACCGGCGCCCTGTTCGTCCTCACCGGCGGATCCGTCGGCATCCCCGCCGCCGCTGCCCGTATCGGCGAGGCCGTCTTCGGTGCGGTGGTCGGTATCGCCGTCAACGCGCTGATCCGCCCCCCGCTCTACCTGCGTGACACCCGCATCGCCCTGCGGGACGCCCTCCGCGAGACGCACGACATCCTGCACGCCGTGGCCGACGGCCTCGACCAAGGGAAGTGGGACGCCCAGGAGGCCGGCACCTGCCACGAGCGCGCCCTGTGTCTGCAACGCCTGGTCGGCCACGCACGCAGCACCCTGAGCACCAGCCGGGAAAGCCTGCGCGTCAACCTCCGCCGCACCGGCCCGACACCCCTTCACGGCGGGGACTACGACGACGCGGTGGTGGTCCTCGACTACGCCGCGCTCCACACCGCCGACGTGACCCGCACCGTCCTTGAGGCCGCCGCCGAAGTCGGTCCGGCCGCATGCCCCCACCCCGCCCTCGCCCGCCGCTACGCCGTGTTCCTGCGCCGCACCGCCGACACCCTCCGCCTCTACGACCAGAGTCGCTTCGGCCACCAGGGCGACCGCGAACTCCGTCAGGCCGTACGGGAACTGCACCGCACGCTCGACGCCCTGCGCCACCACGTGACCCAGGCGGGGCCGGGCAGCCCCGGCGAGTTCGCCACCTACGGCACCCTGCTGACCCAGGCCCACCGCCTGGCCGGCCGGCTCACCGCGCACCTCCCCGAGCCGCAAGCCGCGAGCAGCACGGCAGGGCTCGACGGCTGAGGGGGTCCGCCGCGGGAGACGGCCGCTCCGGCGGTGAACACACGCCGGTGTCACCTCCTCCTCTCGTACCGCTCCGCGGGCACGGCCGAGGGAAGAGCCTCAGCCTGGTTCACGTCCGGTCGCCCGGGTACACGGCGGGCTCGGCGGCAGCCGTCGCCGGGTCGACAAGCCGAAGGACGTATCCGATGGACAGCCGACTGGACGTCGTCCTGTTGGCGGTGCACGAGACCGCCGAGGAAGAGGTGGTCCACCCCTACGCTCGCAAGAACGTGGCCGGCGGCGAGGAGATCGTCAGGCTCCGCCTGGGAGATGTGGAGAGCGCCAAGGAGGTGCTGTCGAGGCTGGAGGACATGGACGTCGACTCCGCCGAGTTCCTCGAACGCTTCGCCGCCCTGCGGCAGGACGTCCTCGCCCACGCCGAGGCCGAGGAGCGGTACGAGTTCGCCCACTTCAGGACGGCCGCCGACCGGGGGAAGCTGGAGACCCCGGCCCGTGCCGTACGCGCCGCGGAGTCGGTTGCCCCGACCCGGCCGCATCCGGGTGTGGCCGACGCTGGAGGTCGTCGTACGGGACAGCCCGACGGCCCTGACGAAGCGATACCAGCCCGACCTGGGCCTCGCCCTGATCGACCCCGCCTGAGGAGTCCCGAAGGACCCGTATCCGGCCGAACGACCCGTCCGGCACCCGGGAGGTGACCATGAACCGGCCCATGCGCGATGCGCCGCGGACCCGATCGGGCGGGACCGGCCGCCGCCCTGTTCGCGGTGGGAGCCGCGAGGTCCGGCTTCGGTGACTCGCCGGGCCGCGGTGCCCTGACCGTTCTCGCCGTCGTGTGCGCGGTGCTCGCCCTGACGACCGCGGTCGACCTGGGGGTGGTGGCGGGCCGGCTGCGGCGAGAGCGGGGCAGCCGGACGTAAGGCTCACCGCCTCGCCGACGAACGGGAACGATGGCCAGCCGCCGGGGGACCGGCCGCTCATCCCAGTGTCAGCAGAACGATGGCTGCGGCGGCGCCCACCAGACCGGTCACCTGCGTCCGGGTGACCTTCTCGCGCAACACCGCGAGGCCGAGGACGGTGGGAACCACCGGGTACAGGGACGCCAGCACGACAGCGATGGCCAGCATCTGCTGTTGGGCGGCTCGGAGGTAGAGGATGAGCGCGAAGGCCGCGCCCGCTCCGGTCACCAGCGCTTCGCCCAGCAGCGGCAAGGGCTGCCGAAAGCGGGGAGCCTGTCGCAAGGCACTCGGCAGCAGGAGTATGACGGCGGCCAGCCGACCGGCCGCCACGGGCCACAGACCGCTCGTCGGCTCCACCTGGCCGAGTGCGACGTACTGCAGGGCCACCCGGCGCTCGCGAGCAGGCCGTCCGCCGACGCCCGCTGCTCCCGTGCCGGGTGCCCGGCCTCGTGCGGGCCGGCGCTCCGCGAGACGAGCCACAGGGCGGGCACGGTGAGGCAGATGCCCAGCCAGGACGAGGGCGTGGGCTGATCGCCCAGGAAGAACACGCCGCACATCACGGACAGGGCGACTCCGGTGACCGCACTCACCGGGACCACGACGCTCATGGCCCCGCGCGCCAGGCCGCGGTTGAGGAAGTGCATGGCGCACCCGCTTCCGGCTCCGGACAGCGCTCCCCACAGCAGGTCCGGGGAGCGGACGGCCTCGGCGGACACCAGGGCCGCGGCCGTCAGCGCGAGCAGCAGACCGCCGATCTGCCCGAGGAACGTGACCACGGTGAAGTGTGCCCGGCGGGACAGCAGGCCACCGGCGAAGTCGACGATGCCGTAGCAGACCGCCGAGGCCAGTGCGAGAAGTGCGCCCATCCGGTCCAGGTGCCCGGCACGGCGCCTTCCAGGCCTGTACAAGGAGGGGCGCCGCTGCGCGCGTTCGCCCTGCGCCGGGCCGTGGCGGAAAGCCGGCCGGTCCGGCCGGCCACACCGTCAGTGCCGCCGTCGACGACGCTGCCCCTGGTCGCCGAGCAGTCAGCGTCGGGTGATCCGGGGGAAGACGGCGTCGTCGAGGACCAGGCCGACGGCCACCGCTACGGGGATCGCGAGCAGCGCGCCGATGATGCCTTCGAGGGTGCCGCCGGCCAGCACGGCGAGGATGGTGACCAGGGGGTGGACCTGGACGGCGAACTTCATGGCGCGGGGCAGGATCAGGTAGTCCTCGGCGAGCCGGAAGACGACGTAGAACACGGCGGTCGCGATCGCCACCGGCAGGGAGACGACCAGGGCCACCAGGGAGACGACGATGCCGCCGATGGTGGAGCCGACCACCGGGATCAGGTCCATCAGGGCGACGAACACCCCCAGTGCCGCCGGATAGGGGACATCCCAGATCACCAGCCAGATGAACGTGGCCAGCCCGGCGATGAGCGATGTGGCGACGTTGGCCAGCATGTAGCGTCCGGTGCGCAGCAGGATCTCGTCGACCAGGGCCGTTGTGTGCTCGCGTCGGCTGCCGGGCACGAAGCGCAGGCAGAAATGCTTGAGAGCGGGCAGTCCGGCCAGGAAGTAGATGGTCAGGACGATGACCAGGAACAGGCCGGTCACGGTGGTGATCAGCAGTTGGCCGGCGCCCATCACGCCGCCGGCCAGGCTGCTGGTGTCGGTGCCCAGTTGCTTCTTGGCCTTCTCGATGATCTGGTAGCGGTCCTCCATCCGGCCCAGGAAGGAGTGGTGGTCGTGCAACTGCTGCAGCCAGGTGGGTACTTGGTGGACCACGGCGGTGATCTCGTGGGTGGCGGGCACGATGAACAGCGCGGAGAGACCGCCCAGGACGAGGAACAGCCCCACGATCACCGTGGCCACTGCCCAGGCGCGGCCCCACCCCCGTTCGGTGAGCCGGCTCACGAGCGGGTCCGCGCTGATCGCGATCACCAGGGAGAGCAGCACCAGCATCAGGACGCTCTCCATGTGCTGGACGGACCGCACCAGCCAATACGCCGTCAGCGCCCCCAGGCCGACCCGGAATCCGATGGAGAACCAGGACCGTGACGGCCGCCGCTCCGGCCCGGGACGGCGCGTGCTGTTTTCGGGCACGGGCGGGGGCGAAGCCGCATGGCTCCGGCCGCTGTCCGGGCCGGTCTCCTCCGCGCTCACCGGCACACTCCTGGCTGTCTGGGTCCGCCACACCCCCGGCAGTGATCAGCTGGGACGGAATGCGGGTGCGGAGGCATCCCTGACCGAGGTGCCCGTACGGGCGTCCGTCGGTCCCGGTGACCGGGTACCCCGGTGTGCCGAGGGAAACGACGGCGCCCGGACGAGCCGGGGGTGTGGAGGGGAGTGGTTTGCGGGCGACGCGGCGGGCAACTCGACCATCAGGACATCGCGCCCATAAGCCTCTGTCCCGATCCGAGGGGCAGGGTGCCGAGGCACAGAAGGAAGATGAACGACCGTGACCACTCAACTCCCGCGCACCACGCCGAAATCGTCGATCCGCGTCGCCGAGACGGGCTGGTCGAAGGCCCGTCACCGCCGGGGGAAGGGCGTGCGCACCTGCGTCGCCGCCGTCGCGGACGAGAGCGCGCCGGCAGTGGCGCAGTCCGATACCGAGGCGAACATCATCAGGGGCATGGACTGACCGCCCGGTCGGCCGCCTGGATGTCTTCATGTCCTCTCCCTGGGTACCCGGGGCGTTCCGGACCCGCGCCGGTCCGCCGATGCGGCGCGGACGACCCCCCTTATCGAAGGAGGAGCGAAATGAGCACGAGCACCGTCAAGGAAGCCGTGGAGGTCGGTGTCCCGGTCCACACGGCCTACAACCAGTGGACCCAGTTCGAGCACTTCCCCCACTTCATGGAAGGCGTGGAGGAAGTGCGGCAGCTCGACGACCGGCACAACCACTGGATCACCAGCATCGGCGGGGTGCGGCGGGAGTTCGACACCGAGATCGTCGACCAGGCGCCGGACGAGCGGATCACCTGGCGCACCGTGGACGGCGACACGCGGCAGCGGGGCTCGGTGCGTTTCGAGCCCCTGGACGACGCGCACACCCGGGTGGAACTCACCATGGAGGTCGAGCCGGCCGGCGTCGCCGAGAGGAGCGCGGACGTGCTGGGCGTGATCGACCGGCGGGTCAAGGGGGACCTGCGGCGGTTCAAGGACTACATCGAGGACCGCGGCGGCGAGAGTGGCGGCTGGCGCGGACGTATCCGGCCCGAGGACCCCGGCACGTCCCTCTGACGTCGATCAAGGAGATGTATTCGTGAGCACGGACATGTGGGGCTACCAGCCGGCGGTGGGTTACACGGCCGGCACCAGTCTGATCGGCTACCAGGTCGAGGCGACCGACGGCACTGTCGGCAAGGTCGACAAGCACTCCGACGACGTCGGAGCCTCTCACCTCGTGGTCGACACCGGGGCGTGGATCTTCGGCAGGCACGTCCTGATCCCCGCCGGCCTGGTCATCGGCGTCGACACGGCGGAGAAGAGGGTCTACGTCGGCCGGACGAAGGAGGAGATCAAGAACGCTCCCGAGTTCGACAAGGACAAGCACACCGGTGACGCGGGCTACCACGAGCAACTCATCAGTTACTACGAGAGCCACCGTGCGTGAGATCTGAGCCGGGGTGCGCGCGGGGTGGGCCGGAGCAGCCGCTCCGGCCCACCCCTTCCTCTTCGGGCATCAACCGTGCGACAGGGGGCACTCCTCCGGGTGAGGAGAATCCCGAACTCCGACGCGCACGGAGGTGGATGAGGACAGATGGTGGACACCCGACAAGCGGGGCAGCCGAAGCGGACGGCTGGCTGCGGCCGGCCGGAGCTGTCCCGTCCGTGCTGCGCACCATCCAACTCGTCGGCGTCGACGCACTCGTGGACTGCTACCTCACTCTTCCGCAGGCCCTCGGCCGCTGATCGCTCGGACGGGGATCGCGGAGCGGGCTCAGGTGTCGGCGGCTTCGCGCACGGCCTGAGGAGCCTTTTTGTCGAGGGCGACGCGGACCAGGGCCGCCGCCAGTACGGCGGGCTCCGCGCCGTCCGCCAGGCGGAGCAGGGCGGCGGGCGCGGTGGGCAGGTCCAGGGCTTGGGCGCCCTGGAGGGCTTTGGCGTCGAGGTACGGCGCCGTACCGGGCCAGACCGCCTGTGCCTCGCGCAGGAAGATGTCGGCGCCGGTTGGTCCCACTCCGGGGAACTCCTGGAGGAGGCGCCGTATCGTCGCCGTGTCGCCGTCGGCCTGATCCCGCAACTGCCGCAGGTCGCCTCCGTAACGTTCGATGGCCAGCGTCGCGCCGTCACCGAGCTGGGTGGCGGTGCGCTCGTCGTAGCGGCGGTAGCCGCCGCGGCCAAGTGCGTCGACCCGCTGCTGCCAGGTGGCCTCGGCCATCCGGCGTGGATCACGCATCCCGGCGGCGGCCAGCTCCTTGGCGGCGGCGACCGCGATATCGGCGCGGATACGCGCACTGAGCAGGCAGGCCAGCACGAGCAGCCGGTACAGCGGCTGAGGAGTGTTCTTGAGCGGGATGCCCGCCTCGTCGGCATAGGTGCGGCCGTGGGCGTCCAACAGCGCCCGCATTACCGCGGGTTGGGTGGTCGTGGCCATCCGTCTCACCTCCGAAGACTGCGTACGGTGTTTCGAGTACCCGGATGACCACGTGCGAAAGGGAGGGCCGCGCCGGCACTTCGCCCGGGAGCGGCACGTGCCCCCGGTTACGTTCCGTCGGTGATCGCGGCAAGTTCCTTGTCGAGCGCCGGAGCGATACCACGAGCGTCGACGCCGACCCTCCCGCGCACCTTCCGTACGAATTCGGCGACGCCGTCCCCGGGCAGCCACACCCGTGCGGTGGACGGGGACACGAGGCTCACCTCGATGCCGTCGATCGGCCCTCGCGCGGGTCGCACGGTGATGTCCCCGTCCCCGGCCGGGGACATCAGGCCCCTGGCGAGCAGGTCCCAGGCGAAGGTCCAGCGGACTTCTATTCCGTCGGGGCCCAGCAGCACCAGCCGCGCGGCCAGGCAGTCGTCCGGCCGGTAGACCAACTCCGTGGCGATGATGGCCCCTTCGTCGTCCGCGACGACCACGAATCCGGTCGTGCCGACCGTCAGTTGCGGGTCGTCCGGGAGCTGGGTCACGACACGGCCTCCGGCTGCCCGGATCCGCTCTCGGCCGTAGGGATGATCACCGTCGGCTGCCGCGAAGCTCTGGGCGGCGTGGATCCCGGGCTCAGCTCCCGCACCGCCGACATGGCTTCCTCCACAGTGCGGGTGCCGGTCAGGACGCACAGGGTGTAGGCGGCGTTCCGCACGGCGACGGCGACGGCGACGGCCGCGTCCCCGTCGGCCGCTCGTGCCAGGTAGTGGTCGACAGCCTGTTCCAGCACTGCCGGGTCCGGGACCATCACGTGAGACCTCCGCCTTCGCGGCGGGGGGCCCGGGCTCGACGGGTCGAAGTCGTGACGAGAGGGGGAGGGCACGATGACACTCCTCAAGGGCGAAAGAAGCGTGCCTGCCGGGCCGAAGCACTTGACTGGGCTCCCGTGTGCCCCGTCCGTACCACCCGAAACAGCCGGACCACGGCGTAGGCGTCCGCCCTTGGGGCACCCGGACACGGAGCGAACACGGTTCCCGTCGAGCACGGCCCTCGCCGACCACGAGGCACGGTGACCGCACGCGACCGCCCTGGTCCGGACAACGGGACGACAACGGCCCGGGTACGGAAGGAAGACGCACCGCGGCGCCGCGGCGCATGCGCCGACTCGGGGCACGGCTCCTTGCCTGTGCCAAGATCGGGTGGAACCGTGGGACGGAGCGGTCGCGGGAGGTGATGGTCATGGCGGGGGACGACCTGCTGGGCGGCGGGGACGCCGAACAGGAGGCGGACATCGAGCGTGCCCGTATCGCCCATGGACTCATCGCCGGAGTGAGCGGGCTGTCTCCGTCCGATGTGCCCCACGCGCTGTGCCGCAGTTGTGCGACGCTGCTTCCGGCGGCGTCGGGGCTGTCGGCCTCGATGCTGGCGGACGGTTCGGACATGGGCGTCGTGCTGTTCGCCAGCGACGATGTCGCGGCCCGGCTGGCGGAGATCCAGTACACCCTCGGCGAAGGCCCGTGCCGGGAGGCGGTCCGGCTGCGGGCGCCGGTGTTCGGTACGGACCTGTCCCGTGAGCGGCGCCGCTGGCCGCTGTACTCGGTGCAGGCGGTCAAGGCCGGCGTGCGGGCCGCCTTCTCCCTGCCGTTGATGGGGGCCGGAAGCGCGCTCGGCACCCTTGACCTGTACCGGGAGACGCCCGGTGCGTTGAGCCGGGGCGATATCCGCACAGCCCTGCTGGTCGCCGACGCGGTCACCCTGGCCGTCATCGCCCTCGATCACGCTTCCCCGCACCCCGATGGAGTCGTAACGTGGCTGGCAGGAGCGGAGTCGGACCGGGAGGAGGTCCATCAGGCCACTGGGATGATCATGGTTCAGCTGGGAGTGAGCGCTTCGGAAGCGCTGCTGCGCCTGCGGGCGCGTGCCTTCGCCCAGGGGCGGACCTCCACGGATGTCGCACGGGCCGTCATCGACCGCAGTCTGGACCTCGGTGCTGACTGACCGGCCGGTGCACGTGCCCAGACTGGCAACCACAGCGCCGGAGAGGCGAGCATGAACCGCGAGCGACAGCTGGCGCAGGCTTTCGTCGTCCTGGCGGACACTATGCCGCGGGGTTCGACCCCCCTGCGTCTTTTCCACTGCCTGGTTCATGCCTGCCGGGATCTGCTGGACGTGGACGCGGCGGCCGTGATGATCGCCGACGCCCATGGCAGCCTGCGGACCATGGCGACGACCGACGAGGACGCCCGCTGGCTGAGGACGACGTACATCTCGCGCAGGCCCTCGCGGACTCCGCGGCGCTGGCCCTGATGCACTGGTCCGCCGAGCCGGAACACATCGACGAGGTCATCACCCGGGTGCAGAGCATGATCGCGGCCAAGGCCACCCTGGAGATCGCCAAGGGCATGGTCGCGCAGCCCACGGGCGCCACCATCGGCGAGGCGGCCCGGCTGCTCAGCGCCTACGCCAGCGGGCACCAGGTCCGGCTCACCGAGACCGCCCGCGCTCTCGTCAACCGGGACCTGCTGCCGGCCGTCGTCGTCGATCCGCAGCCCCAGAGGTGAACCCGGCGCAGTGATCGCGGTGGCGGAACCCGTCGGGCGAGCGTGCTGTCGGCCGGTGCGGCCTTCCCGCTCGCGGAAGGCGTGCCGTCGCGGAGCATGCGCCGGACGGCGGCGATCGTGACCCCTTCTTCGTGGAGCTCGATCGCCCGCGGGTTGAGGTAGGAGGCCCGGCAGACCGCCGACGTGTTGTCGCGTGCCAGGCGCGCGCCTCCAGTGGGCGAGCAGCCGGTCGCCGCCGTTGCGACGCCGGAGCAGTGCCGTCGGGCTGCGGCAGGCGGCCGGTTCCGCGATGGCCTGGGTGAGCTCCTTGCCCGCCTTGCCGGTGCAGGTGAACAGGACGGCCCCTGCCCGGCAGCGGGAGTGTTCGCGCAGCAGCCTGCTGAGGCCGTAGGTGCTGTTCTGCTCCGTGTAGGGGCCGCTGCCGATGCGGAAGAACCCGAGATCGAGCAGCCGTACGGCGGTCGCCGACGTACAGGAGGTCGTCGAGGGACACCTGCGGGACCGGGGCCCCGGCCCGTCGGCGGGTCCGAAGGACCTCGACGACATCGTCTGCGGCGGTACCCGGGCTCGGAGGGCCGGCCGTGGCAAAGGCGTGCCCGGGTCGGCGAGCAGCCGATCGGACCGATTCAGCTCCCGCCGCCGGGATCTCAGGTGGTGCCGGGGCCGCCGCTGCCGAACGAGCCGCTGGACCCGGAGCCCCAACGCGGGCGCTCCTGCTTCTCACTGCGTTTGGTGCCGGAGCGGCCGAGTTGGTGCGGTGTGAGGCGCTCGCTCTCGTCTTCCGCCCGAGGCACCTCGTTCGGCTCCCGGACCTCCCTGGTTTCGTACATGGGCCCGGATTCCGGCGGCGTGGGCTGCTCGTGGGGCTTGGGCGGGCCCGGCTCGCGCCGACGCACCCGGATCCCGAGCCGGACGGCCCACACCAGCACTCCGACGATGACGAGGCCGCCCACGAAGGCGCCGATCGTGCCGTACGCGGCGTTCGCAAGGGCGATTTCCCAGTATGTCGCGTTCATGATGGCCGAGTACCCCCACTCCTGAATCGAAGACCTGGGACCGTGTTCCTGCCGTGGGCCCTATCGCACCCGGTTCGCCTTGGGCTTGGCGGGCTGGTCGGGCGTGCCGTGGGGCGGCGGGCTGATCGGTTCCGGTGACGTCTCGGGGGAGACGGGGGAACCCCCCGTCGTGGGCGCCGCTCCAGGACGGGATGCCGCCGGGGATCCCGAGGCCGGCTCGGCGCTCGCCGCCAGCTGGTGCAGCCGCGAGGCGAGTACCTCGACGACGGGCCTGCGGGCGCCGTGCTCGATCTCGTACCGGAGCAGTTCCCGCAGCTCGGCCTCGTCGAGGGTGCGGACGCGGTGCTCGATCTCGCCCAGCGGCAGTCCTTCGTAGTCGGGGACAGGCAGTTCGGCCCGGTCGGTACCGCGGGCGTGACGCGATGAAGCCATGATCATCTTCCTGACGCGCTGTTCACTGGCGTTGGGCCTGTCCGGTGCCGGGTTCCCGGGTATCCCGGACTCATCTGTGTCTTCGCCGCGAGATACCAAGGCGTGGCGTCCACACCTGACGAGAGGGCGCGGATAACGTCTCGCCCCGGACGATCACACGACGGCGTGGCCAGTGGCGTCGCCGCCCGGAACCGAGGCATCGGGTGAGCCCCTCCGTACGGAGTTCGCGCGCGTCCGCGGTTTCCGCCGGGATGGCAGGGGCACCCGCGAGTCGCTTTTCTGCTCCCCGGTCCGCGCGTCTCCCGCCGCGCCGCCGGCCCTGGGCAGCCCACGGAGGAGGACCATGACCGAACTGTCAGAACGTGGCGCCGCAGCCGTGCGGACCGCGTCCACAGCCTCTCCGGGGCGGGCGCTGCTGCGCTGGACCACCACGACCGATCACAAGGTGATCGGCAAGATGTACATGGTCACGGCTTTCTGTTTCTTCCTCCTCGCCGGTCTGCTCGCCATGGGCATGCGGGCCGAACTCGCCCGCCCCGGGCTGCAGTTCATGAACGAGCACACCTACAACCAGCTGTTCACGATCCACGGCACCATCATGATGCTGCTCTTCGCGACGCCGATGTTCGCGGGGTTCGCGAACGCGGTGATGCCGTTGCAGATCGGCGCTCCCGATGTGGCCTTCCCCCGCCTGAACGCCCTGTCGTACTGGATGTATCTCTTCGGCGGCCTGATGGTCGTCTCGGGCTTCGTGATCCCCGGCGGCGCCGCCGCCTTCGGCTGGTTCGCGTACGCACCCCTCAACAGTGCGTACAACTCGCCCGGCGCGGGCGGCGACCTGTGGGTGATGGGTCTGGTGGTGGCCGGTGTGTCGACGACGCTCGGCGCCGTCAACTTCATCACCACGATCCTGTGCCTGCGCGCCCCGGGGATGACGATGTTCCGGATGCCGATCTTCACCTGGAACATCCTCTTCACGTCGGTCCTGGTGCTGCCCGCCTTCCCGGTCCTCACCGCGGCCCTGCTCGCCCTTGAGGCGGACCGGAAGTTCGGGGCGCACGTCTTCGACGCGGCCAACGGCGGTGCCCTGCTGTGGCAGCACCTGTTCTGGTTCTTCGGCCACCCGGAGGTCTACATCGTCGCCCTGCCGTTCTTCGGGATCGTCTCGGAGATCATTCCGGTGTTCTCCCGCAAACCGCTCTTCGGATACGTTCCGTTGATCGGGGCGACGATCGCGATCACCATGCTGTCCGCCGTCGTCTGGGCACACCACATGTTCGCCACCGGCGCGGTGCTCCTGCCGTTCTTCTCCCTCATGTCGTTCCTGATCGCCGTGCCCACCGGCATCAAGTTCTTCGCCTGGATCGGCACCATGCGCAGAGGATCACTGTCGTTCGAGACCCCGATGCTGTGGGCGATGGGCTTCCTGACGTCGTTCCTGCTGGGCGGCCTGAGCGGGGTGCTCATCGCCTCGCCGCCGCTCGACTTCCACGTCACCGACTCGTACTTCATCGTGGCGCATCTGCACTACGTCCTGTTCGGCACCGTCGTCTTCGCCATGTTCGGCGGCTTCTACTTCTGGTGGCCCAAGTTCACCGGGAAAATGCTCGACGAGCGCCTCGGCAGAGTGCACTTCTGGCTGCTCTTCCCCAGCTTCCAGCTCACGTTCCTGGTGCAGCACTGGCTCGGCGAGGAGGGCATGCCACGCCGGTACGCGGACTATCTGCCCGCCGACGGCTTCACGCTCCTCAACACGCTGTCGTCGACCGGGGCCTTCCTGCTCGGCGTCTCGACCCTGCCGTTCCTCTACAACGTGTGGCACACGGCCAGGTACGGCAAGCAGGTCCCCGAGAACGATCCCTGGGGCTTCGGACGGGGGCTGGAATGGGCGACCTCCTGCCCGCCGCCCCGCCACAACTTCGTGGCGCTGCCGCGGGTGCGCTCGGAGTCCCCCGCCTTCGACCTGCACCACCCCGACATCGTCCGGCTGGCGAAAGAGGAGGGCCAACGATGAAGGTCGAAGCGTTCCTGTTCGGCGGCGTCGCGGTGTTCTTCGCGGGCTCCGCCGTCCTCTACGGCTACTGGTCGCACTGGGACCCGCCCGGCACGGCGGCGCTGGTGGTGGCGTTCCTGATGGCCGCCGTGATCGCGTTCTTCTGCGGGATGAACTACCGGCGCAAGGGGCGCCGCCCGCAGGACCGCGGCGACGCCGAAGTGGCGGACGGCGCGGGGCCGTTGGAGTTCTTCCCGGCCAAGAGCCCGTGGCCCGTCGTCACCGCCTTCGGTTTCGCCGTGCTGAGCACCGGGGTCGTCTTCGGGCTGTGGCTCTTCCTCATCGGGTTCGGGGTGCTGGCTCGCGGTGTTCTGGGGATGGTGTTCCAGTACGCGGACCGGGGTGACCGTCAGGAGGGCTGAGCGGCGCCCTGGGCGCTCCGGGACGGAACGTCTCGACCGGGCGGTGCTCGCTCTCGTAGCCCCCTGTGACGGACTGCCGAACCTCCCCCGTCTCCTGGCCCTCCTCCAGGGCCTCCTGCTCCGTCCGCAGCAAGGCGTGGCACAGCCACCGCGTCACCACGAACGCCACGACGGGGGCCACCACGAGGGCGATGCGCAGGATCCAGGTCAGCGCGTTGACCGAGATCCGGAACGTCTGGGCCACCACGTCGTTGCCGCCGGCCAGCAGCAGTACGCCGAAGAAGATGATGCCTGCGACGCCGAGTCCGGTGCGGACGGGGCGTTCACGCGGCCGGTCGCAGAGGTGCTGCTCCTGGTCCCACTCGCCCGTCACCCGCTGTTCGACGAAGGGGTACAGGTACAGGACGAGGAAGAGCAGCAGGGGCAGTACGACGGCCGGGAGCAGCACGTTCCACATGATGGTGTGCCCGGCGATGTTCGTCTCCCACGGCGGTACGAGCCGTAGCGCGCCCTCCAGGAAACCGACGTACCAGTCGGGCTGGGAGCCGGTCGACACCTGGTCCGGGCGGTAGGGCCCGTACACCCACACCGGGTTGATCTGGGCGATCCCGCCGAGCAGGGCGAGCACACCGAAGACCATGAGGGACAGACCGCCGGAGGAGGCGATGAACTGGGGGAAGAACGGTTTGCCGACGGCGTTCCGGTTCGTCTTTCCCGGTCCGCGCCACTGGGTGTGCTTCAGGTAGACGACCAGGATCAGATGGACGGTGACCAGAGCGATCAGCGCGCCGGGCAGCACCAGGATGTGCAGGCCGTAGAGCCTGGAGATCATGTCGTGGCCGGGGAACTCGCCCCCGAACGCGAACATGCTCACATACGTGCCGACCACCGGGATCGACAGCATGATGCCCTGCGCGATACGCAGCCCCGTCCCGGAGAGCAGGTCGTCCGGGAGCGAGTAGCCGGCGAAGCCCTCGGCGAGCGCGAGCGTGAACAGGGTGACACCGATCAGCCAGTTGACCTCGCGTGGTCTGCGGAAGGCGCCGGTGAAGAAGATCCGCAGCAGGTGCACACCGATCGCCCCGACGAAGACCAGGGCCGCCCAGTGGTGCATCTGCCGGACCAGGAGCCCGCCCCGGATGTCGAAGCTGATGTGCAGGGTGGAGTCGAACGCCTCCGACACCCGCACCCCTCGCAGCGGCACATATCCGCCGCCGTACGTCACCTCGCGCATCTCCGGCTTGAAGAACAGCGTGAGCCACACCCCGGTCAGGACCAGCACGAGCAGGTTGTACAGCGCCAACTCGCCCAGCAGGAACGACCAGTGGTCGGGAAAGGCCTTGCGGAGCAGCCGCCCGCCGCCGTCCGTCGTCGGCAGCCGGGCATCGACCGCGTCCGCGAAACGCTCGCCGGGCGAACGGGGTGACTCGGTCCCCGACGCCCCCTCGTCCCGGTCGGGTCGCGCCGCCCTCATGTCGCCCCCGGCCCATGCCCGTGGAGTTCCCCGCACCGCTCGTCCCTCACGGACGCCTCCCTCCGCACGCACTCGCGGCGCGCTCGTGCTCGTGCCGTGCCGGCAGATCGCGGCGGGCGAGTACCCCGACTGCGCGGAACAGTCGCGCGGCGGCCGAACCGGTCCGTGCCGGGTGCAGAGGGACACGTACCGGGTCTCTCCGGAGACGGAGCCACCGGATACTCCCACCCTCTCCCTCCGGTCACGCCGAGCGACATCCCTGCGCGCCCGAACGGGGGTCCGGCGCTCCTCGAACCGCCCTCGCCGATGCCCCGGTGCGCGTTACACGATCCGCGCGCCGGGAATCCGAAGCGTGTCCACCGAG
This sequence comes from Streptomyces sp. NBC_01622, assembly GCF_045209635.1. Taxonomy (NCBI): domain Bacteria; kingdom Bacillati; phylum Actinomycetota; class Actinomycetes; order Kitasatosporales; family Streptomycetaceae; genus Streptomyces; species Streptomyces sp. NBC_01622. The sequence continues at coordinate 5,209,530 of NZ_CP109293.1, read as the reverse complement.
CCCCGCCGGGGCTCTCAGCACGAGGAGGAAGCGGATCCATGACGAAGGCGCGAGAGATCATGACACCCGGTGCCGAGTGCGTCGGCGCGGACGAAGACGCCGAGGGCGCCCTCCGCACCGTGCCGGAACACCGGGTCCGGCGGTTTCCCGTCATCGACGGGAAGGAACCCGGTCGGCATCGTCGCCCGAGCCTATGTCGCCCCTGCCCTTCCCGATCCGAAGGCGGGCGCGGACGTCACAGGTCGGCTTCCGCGTTCCGCGCCTGCGGGGGTACGGCTTCCTGGAGTTCCGGTCGTCCGTCGTCGTGTTCGGCGTCGTGCCGGGCCAGCAGGGACAGCAGGTCGGCCACCGTCAGTCCCGCCTCGGCGGGGTGGCGCAGGATGGTCCCTTCCTCGACGCGGTAGGCGTTGGAGCGGCCCTGACGCGTATGGGTGAGAAAGCCGCTCTCCTCCAGATCGGACACGATCTTCTGGACCGCCCGTTCGGTGAGGCGGCAACGCGCGGCGATGTCACGGATGCGGGTGGTGGGATCCTCCGAGATCGCGGCCAGCACTCGTGCGTGGTTGGTCAGGAACGTCCAACCGGTATGCGGTTCCGGGGCTTCGTGCATGCTCACAGCCTACGCCCCTTGATTCACGCATTCAGAAGACTGAAACAGAATTCGTGTATGATTTGACAGGCGATTGTGTTCGAACGGAGCCCCGACGGGCGCGAGGTGGACACGTACGGATGCCAATGGAGTGGCTGCCATGTCAGAACCTGCATCTACGACGCACCCCGCGGCCGGATACGGGACCGCCTTCCCAGAGCCCGTCCCGCCATGGGGCGGCCCCGAGCGGTCTCTGCCGGGAATCGAAGCGCATCCCGCGGGCGACGGGACGCTCGTGGCGGTGTCGGGCGCACTCGACCTCCTCACCGAACAAGCCCTGTACGACGCTCTGCACGAAGTCCTCGGCCGATCGGTACGCGGAATCGACCTCGATCTGAGCGGGATCGACTTCTGCGACTGCGCCGGCCTCAACGCGTTGCTGCGCGTGCGTCGACAGGCCCGCGACGAGGACAGAACCGTCGCCGTCCGGAACGCGAGCGCGGTGGTGCACCGCCTGCTCTCGGTCACCCGCACGCGCCCCCTCTTCACCGTTGTGGACGAGAACCACTTGAGCACCCGACAACTGCCGGACGCGTCGTCCGGCCCAATACCCCACCGCTGGAAGGAATCCGTGTCCCTCGGCGAAGCGCACCACGATCCGCGCATCGAACTCGTTCAGCTGCGACGGGCCATGCAGACACGGCCCGTGATCGATCTCGCCCGCGGAGCGCTGATGGCGTCCTTCGGGCTCTCCCCCGAGCAGGCCTGGGAGGTCCTCGTCACGGTCTCCCAGAACACGAACACCAAACTGCACCACGTGGCCGAAGAGATCGTCGGCGCCGTCACCGGACCCCCGCTCTCAGAAGTCGTCCAGCAGCAACTGGCCGCGACGGTCGCCGCGCTGCCGCGGACTCCGTCGGCGGCACCGGAGGCGGAAGCCGGCGAAGCCTGAACCTCAACAGGCCTTTTCCACCACGCCGTTGACCTTCCCGCCAGTGCGCTTCCGTTTCCGGCCGCCCGGCACGGGCACTCGGGCCGAGATCCGGACGGACGAGCCGAATTCGGGACAGGTCATTGAGGAGGCGTTCATGGAATGGGCTCAGCGGGCTGCCTGCGCTCATGAGGACCCGGAGCTGTTCTTTCCCCTCAGTTCCATAGGGCCGGCGCTACGGCAGGAACTCGCCGCCAAGCGGGTCTGCTTCCTCTGCCCAGTGATCCGCCAATGCCTCGACTGGGCGATGGACAGCGGCCAGGCGCACGGCGTCTGGGGCGGAACGAGCGAGCGGGAACGCGCCGAACTGCGCAGGACGGCCGCCTTGGTGGACGCGCACGAGTGAACGCCTTGAGGCCCCAACGTCTGCCAGGTCCATTCGGTGACCGAGGACGGGTGGGTGCCGGTGCGGCGCAGTTCGCGTCGGGTTGTGGACGGCGGACGGATAGCCGTGGAAGGCGAGGACGACCGGGGTGCCGTGGCCGAACAGGTCGGTGAAGTCCGCCTGCGGCGGGCGTCGTCCAGGCCGGGCAACTGTGCGGCGGGCTGTTTGCCCGCGACAGTGACAGACGCGGTCGCGGGACTGCCGTTTGAGCTCTGCCCAACCGGAAACCCCGAAGATCCGAGACCCCTCGGCCCGGCTGTCTCGCACCACGTGAACGAACCCGGGCGGCGTGAACGAAGAGGTCCAGCTCCGCCAGGCCCCGGGCCGTGTGCCCCCCTTGGAGCGCCCCGTCCTGCGGCCGAGGTGACCACCACGACTCAAGCTGCGCTCCGGGCCAGCGCGGGGATGATCCCGCCGGCGAGGATCGCCTCGCGTTGTCGGGGCGAGAGGTGGTGGTGAAGCCCGTAGGTCTCGTCACGGGTGGTGTTGTGGACGGTCAGAGTGGACGGGCCGTCGGGGGCGAGGGCCCGGTGCAGTCCCTCGATGCGGAGTCGGTCGCCCCGCTCGATACGGTCGCGGTCGCCGGCGTCGTCGAACTCGGCAGGCAGGACACCGAAGTTGGCGAGGTTCTGCCAGTGGATGCGGGCGTAGGACTGGGCGAGGACGGCGCGCAGTCCGAGGTGGCGCAGGGTGATCGCGGCGTGTTCGCGGGAGGAGCCCTGGCCCCAGTTCTCGCCGGCGACGATCACGTGTCCGCCGTGGTCGCGGAGTTCGGCGGCGCGGTGGGGGTAGTCGGCGTCGAGCCGGGTGAGCGTGAACTCGGCGAGCTTGGGGACGTTGGAGCGGTACGGCAGGGCCTTGGCGCCGGCCGGGGAGATCTCGTCGGTGGAGACGTCGTCGCCCGCCTTGATCAGGACGGGTGCGTCGATGGTGTCGGGCAGCGGGTCGAGGTCGGGCAGGGCGGAGATGTTCGGCCCGCGTACGAGCTGTATCCCGCCGGCCTCGTCCGGAGGCAGGGGCGGTTCCAGCATGGCCGCGTTGACCGTGGCCCGCTCGGGCAACTCCACCGCCGGGTACGGCACATCGCAGTCGGCGGCCCAGTCGCGCGGGTCGGTGATCGTCCCGGTGAGTGCGGACGCGGTCGCGGTCTCGGGGGAGCAGAGCCAGACCGCGTCGTCCTCGGTGCCGGAGCGGCCGGGGAAGTTGCGCGGGAACGTACGCAGTGAGTTGCGCCCGCTGGTCGGGGCCTGCCCCATGCCGATGCAGCCCAGGCAGCCGGCCTGGTGCAGCCGCGCACCGGCCGCCACCAGGTGGAAGGTGGCCCCGGCGCGGGTGAGGTCCTGGAGGATCTCGCGGGAGGTGGGGTTGACGTCGAAGCTCACGCCCGGGGCGGTCTGACGGCCACGGACCATGGCCGCGGGCACCATGAAGTCACGCAGCCCCGGATTGGCGGAGGAGCCGATGACGGCCTGCTCGACCGGCTCGCCCGCCACCTCCCGTACCGGTACGACGTTGCCCGGTGAGGTGGGTTTGGCGATCAGCGGCTGGAGGGCGGAGAGGTCGATCTCCTCCTCCAGGTCGTACCGCGCGTCGGGCTCGGCGGTGAGCTCGCGGAAGTCCCGCTCGCGGTCCTCGGCCCGCAGGAAGGACCGTACGGCGTCGTCGGCGGGGAAGACCGAGGTGGTGGCGCCGAGTTCGGCGCCCATGTTGGCGATGACGTGCCGGTCCATCGCGGTCAGGCGGTCCAGGCCCGGCCCGTGGTACTCCAGGGCGCGGCCGACCCCGCCCTTGACCCCGTGGCGGCGCAGCAGTTCGAGGATCACGTCCTTGGCGCTGACCCAGTCGGGCAGGGCGCCGGTGAGCCGGATGCCCCAGATCTGCGGCATCCGTACGTACAGCGGCTGCCCGGCGATCGCCAGCGCCACCTCAAGGCCGCCGACGCCGATGGCCAGCATGCCCAGCGAACCGGCCGCGCACGTGTGGGAGTCCGACCCGGCCAGGCTCCGGCCCGGCACCCCGAAGTGCTGCATGTGGGTGGGGTGCGAGACGCCGTTGCCGGGTTTCGAGTACCACAGGCCGAAGCGGCGGGCCGCGGACCGGAGGAAGACGTGGTCCTCGGCGTTGCGCTCGTCCGCCTGGAGGATGTTGTGGTCGACGTACTGCACGCTGACCTCGGTGCGCACCCGGTCCAGGCCGAGGGCCTCCAGCTCCTGCATCACCAGGGTTCCGGTGGCGTCCTGGGTGAGCGTCTGGTCGATCCGCAGACCGATCTCCTCGCCGGGAACCATGTGCCCCGTCACCAGGTGCTCCTCGATGAGCCGGTGCGCCACCGTGCCACCGGCCTTCTGCTGGGCCACCATCCCGCTGACCTCCCGCTGCCGTTTTCGGACCGACTCACGCGTACCCGACATGCCGACCCTTGAACGGAACGGGCCCCACAGCAGAGTGGGACGGAGCTGTGGCGGGCGCGCCGGAGCCGACGGACGCGCTCCTCCCGTGCGTGACTACGGGAGGTCGTCGTCCTCGTCCGGGATCCGGTGGACGGCGGCCTCTTCCGCGGAGGCCGCGCCACCGTCGATGCCCACGTCCTGGGCGAGCATGTCCTTCTCGGTGTCGCCGTGCGCGCCCTCGTCCGGAGCCACCAGGCGGCCGGCCCGGTCCGTGCCCACCTCGTCGTCCAGCGGCTCACCCTCCCCGCCCGCGAGATCCCCCAGGCCGTCGTACCGGGCTCCTCGAGCGCCGGATCGGTGCGCTCCTCGGCCAGCCTCCGGTCCAGGCTCTCGCCCTCCCGCTGCTCCCGCGCCGTCGTGCCCTCGTGCTCCACGGCGAGCGGACGCTCGGGCGGCGACCAGCCCTCCTCGTAAGGATCGCTGCCCCGGTCGTTGAGGGTGTCCTCCGGATCGAGGACACCCTCGTCCTCACGGCCGTCGGGCCCGTAGGGCTGGTAGACCTCGTCACCCATGACGTCGTCCTGGTTCTGGCTGCCCATGGTGCGTGTGCCTTCCGTCTGGATTCAGGTGTGCCTTCGGTCCGCGTATCCAGGTCGGCACCGTCCACACGCGGGTCCGGCCGGAGTGTGCGCCGGGGCGGGGCGGGTACCCGCGCCGGGCTGGAGGGACAAGACCCCGGAACCTGAAGGAGGCCCGTATGACCAGCGGCACGGAGACCGGCGGCGCCACGGGCACGCCGGACAAGGACTACAACCTGATCTGGTACGTGGAAGCGTGCTTGAACAACGCGCTGCGTCTGGAGACGTACATCGCGGACGCGGAGCGCGAGAAGGACACCGAGATTGCGGATCTCTTCCGCAAGGCCCAGGCCGACAGCCGCAAGGGTGCCGACATCGGCAAGCGGCTGCTGCGTTCGCGCCTGGACGGAGCCTGAACAGGACCTTGTCCTCCGCGCGTACCGCGTCCGGCGTGAGGCTGCGCCGGACGCGGTACTCGCGCGTGACCCACGAGGCGGTCACCGAGAGGGCCTGCCTGCCCCCGGGTCTTCCCGTCAGGGAAACAAGGCGATGCCGACGACGATCAGCACGATGACGCCGATGACGAACGCCGCGACCAGCCAAGGACTGCGGTGCTTCACGGGAGCCTTGGGTTTGCCCTCGCGCGGCCGGTCCTCCGGCAGCGTGGGGTGGGCCGGACGGTCCCGTGAGTAGAGTGCCGGGCGGCTGTTCCTCAACCGACCTTTGGCGGAGATGGCGCAGCGACCTGTGACCACCGGCCGGGAACGGTCGTCGACGGTGCCGGGTGGAAGACACGGAAAAGACCGCTCTGATCGTGATCGACATGATCAACACGTACGACCACGACGACGCGGATGCGCTCGTTGGGACAGAGCTCCGCGGGGCTGGACAGCGGGCGGTATGAACGTGCGGGCAGTGCGCCACTGAGGAGTCCGTACCTCTGCCTTGGAAGCGGCTCCTTGACGTCGGTCCGCATGGGATGGACCGGCCGAAAGGGCGCCGAGATGTGGGAGCCCCGCAACCCCGGCTGCCTCACTTCTTGTCGTCATTGGTGACCCTGCGGGTGGCCGCCCGGTGGCCGGACGCCTTTGGACAACGTCACACGAGCCGGCATACGGCAACCGGCCGTAGAGGCTGTCGGGGAAGGTCAGACGTTCGACGCCGGACATGGACCACGCGCGCACCTCCTCGCGTACGGCGGTGGTGTGGCTGGCCAGGGTGAGCAGGTTGTCGAGGAGTTCGGTGCTGGGGTTCGCGGTCACGTGGGGGCTCCAAGGGGGTTGGTCGCGTCCGAGGCGGGTGACAGGGGCCGGTCCGCCCCGGACGCCAGGGCGGTGGTGCTACGCGGTCGGGGCTGCGCGGTGGGCGTAGACCTGGTCGACCCAGCCGGACTTGAAGGCGGCGAGGTCGTCGCGGAAGGCGTTCATCGAGGCGCCGTAGGGCGCCACGACGCCACCGGACTGGTCGGGCACGGACTGGCAGCCGTGCACGAGCCGTCCGCCGAGGGCGGCGTGGGCCTTGATGGCCTCGATGCGACGGTGTCTCTGTCGACGGCTGGCAATAGGAACACCGAAACTTCGCGCAGGAGCGGGGCTGCTGTCGCGCGACCGGTCCAGCGGACTCGGCTGTCCTGCCTGTCCCTATGTGATCGGTACGGTGGCACCGGGACGACGAGAGGGGCGGCGCTGCCGTGGGCGAGGAAGCGGAGATCAGGACGGCCAAGGAGGCTGCGGATCACGAGCTCATCTTGGCGTTCGGGAGGCTGCAGGGGGCGGCGAACCGGCTGGAGTACATCCTCGGCCGGGCGCTGGAGGTGGAGTGCGGCATCAGTCATTTGGTCTTCGAGGTGCTGTTGATCCTCGGGCGCGCGGGCGAGCCGGGGCTTTCCATGCGCGCCATTGCCCAGGAGCAGGTGCTGACCACCGGTGGGGCCACCCGGCTGGTGGATCGCATGGAGGCGGCGGGTTTCGTGACGCGCGCGGACTCTCCCGACGACCGGCGCGGAAAGCTGGTGCGGCTGACGCCGCTGGGCGAGGAGACGGTCGTACGCGCGTCCCGGGTCCACCTGGAGAACATCAAGCGGTACCTCGTGGACCCGCTGCCCGCGGCGGACCGGAAGCGGTTCGCGGAGGATCTCCGCATCCTCAGCCACACGGCCCGGGACCTGCTGCCCCGACTGCCCTGACCTGCGGACCAGCAACCCCGCTGGTGTGATGACGCGGTCAGCCACACCTATGTGCCCCACCTCACACGAACCTTGAAATATCTGACGCGTCAGTTACTGTTCTGTCAGGTGAATCGCTCGCACCCCGCGGGCGCACATCTCTGCCGAGGTCTTCGATGAAGCTCGTCTACGTCTTCGACGCCTACTGCGGCTGGTCGCACGGGTTCTCCGGAACGCTGAGCGAGGTCGCCGCCCGTCACCCCGAACTGCCGGTCGAGGTCGTCTCCGGCGGGCTGTTCACCGGATCGCGGCGGGTACCCATCCGCCAGTTCGGCTACGTCCAGGGCGCGAACGCCAAGATCGCCGAGCTGACCGGCGCCGAGTTCGGCGCGGCCTACGAGCAGCTGATCGCCGACGGCTCCTTCGTGATGGACTCCGAGGCCGCCGCCCGCGGCGTCGCAGCCCTGCGCCAGGTCGCCCCCGACCACGCGGCGGAGCTGGCCGCGGCCCTGCAGGCCGCCTTCTATGTCGACGGACGCAGCCTGTCCGAGGCGGCCACCTACCGGAAGGTCGCCCAGGCCGCCGGGCTCGACGCGGATGCCGTCGTCGCCGCCTTCGAAGCACCCGACGCACAGACCGCGGCCCGCGCCGACTTCCGCCGCGCGGTCCAGCTCGGCGTCACCGGCTTCCCCACCCTCCTGGCCGTCGACGGCGACTTGGTCACCCCGCTGGCCTATGGCCAAGCCACCGCCGACGAGGTCGACGCACGCTTCGCCGCCCACTGATCTTCCCCTGCCCCATCCCCCCTCTGCGCAATAGGAGCCCCCGCATGAGCACCCTCTCCTTCAAGGTCCTCGACCTCGACTTCCCGGCCGGCAGCAAGAACAAGACCGCCACCCTCGTCACCGGCGAGAACGACGCCCTGCTGGTCGACGCCGCCTTCACCCGCGCCGACGGCCACCGCCTCGCCGCCGAGATCCTCGACTCCGGCAAGCAACTGACGACCGTCTTCGTCAGCCACGCCGACCCCGACTTCTACTTCGGCGCCGAGGTGATCGCCGACGCCTTCCCCGACGCGACCTTCGTGGCCACCCCGCTCGTCATCGAGCACATCCAGCACTCCTACGAGGGCAAGCTCAAGGCGTGGGCCGCGCTCGGCCCGAACCTGCCCACCCGCCTGGTCGACCTGACCGCGCTGACCGGCGACGCCCTGACCCTGGAGGGCCACCGCTTCGAGCTCAAGGGCGGCCCGGCCGCGCTGCCCGACCGCCACTACCTGTGGCAGGCCGAGCACCGTGCCCTCCTCGGCGGCGTCCTGCTCTTCCAGCAGGAGCACGTCTGGGTCGCCGACACCCCCACCCCCGGCGACCGTGCCGCGTGGATCGACCTGCTCGACGAAATGGCCTCCCTGCAGCCGGAGTTGGTCGTGCCGGGCCACCGTCTGCCCGGCACGGCGGCGGACGCGTCCGCGATCACCGCCACCCGCGACTACCTCCTCGCCTTCGAGGAGGAGCTCGGCAAGGCCGCCGACGGCGCCACGCTGACCGAGGAGCTGGTCAAGCGCTACCCCGACAACGGCATGCTGATCGCCGCCCAGATCGGTGCGAAGGTCGCCAAGGGCGAAATGACGTGGGGCTGACCATGAGCGAGTTCGCGACCTCCACCGCACCCGCCGATGTCGTACGCCGTCAGTACCTCGCCTCCGCGACAGGTGACCTGGAGGCCCTTCGGGCCACCCTCGCCCCCGACGTGGAGTGGACGGAGATGGCCGGCTTCCCCCTCGCCGGCACCTACCGCACCCCCGACGGCGTCACCGCCGGCGTGATGGAGAGGTTGGGCCAGGACTGGGACGGCTGGACCGCTCACGACGACACCTACGTCGTGGACGGCGAGAACGTCGTCGTCCTCGCCCGCTACACCGCGACCAACAAGGCGACCGGGAAGCCGATCGCCGTCCGCGTCGCCCACCACTTCGTCGTACGCGCAGGACGCATCGTCCGCTTCGAGCAGTTCGTCGACACGGCGCTCGTCCGCGACGCCATGACCGTCTGACGCACGACCCAGCACCCAGGCGGCAGGAGAAGCTCGTGTCCGCTGCCGGCAACAAGGCGCTCGTCATCGCGTTCTGCGCGCAGGCGTTCAACGACTACCAGCCGGAGCAGGCCGCCGCCGCGCATCTCGGCGAGAGCTACACCCAGCACAACCCGGAGGCGCAGGACAGCCCGCAGGCGTTCGTCGGCTACGTCCACTGGCTGCGCCGCCAGTTCCCGGACCTGCGCCTGGACATCAAACGGGCCGCCGCGGAAGGGGACTTGGTCGTCACCCACGGCAAACGGCACCTCAAGCCCGGCGACCGAGGCATGGCCGTCGGCCCCGGAGTCCTGGCTCGGACACCAGCTGCAAACCAGCCGGGTGATCACGTGCCCGCCGCCGTGGTGGCCTGTTCGTCGTGTTCGTCGTGTTCGCGGAGCATCCGCATGGTGGTGGTGGGTGAGGGGTGTTGACCCTTCTTCGCGCCGGTCGTGATGACGAGCCGTTTGGTGATGTCGCGCAGGCTCATCTCCTGGTCGCGTAGGTGAAGGGCCATGGACAGCATGGACTCGTCGGTGACACCTGGGCCGCCGATGGTCTTGCCACGCTTGCGCGAATACCCGAGAAGTACGCGGCAAGGTCTTCATGCCGATGACCGAGGTCCCCGGGCGCCCCGTAGTGATCCTCAGGGCGGACCCCGGCGAGGCCCAGGCGTCGACGACAAGCTCGTCAGGGAACTCGTCACCGTCTCCTACCCGCTCGTCGTCTCCCACCTGCCCAAGGCCGAGCAGCCCGTCGACTCGCACACCTACGGCACCAGCACGCGGGCGGCCCGGTGACCACGGCCGGTGACCGCCTCCGGGGCACTCGCCGGCGAGCCCCCGCCCGCGGCCCCCTGCCTGAGCGCCCGGAATCATCCGGCAGGATCCCGCCCGGACTTGTGATGCGTAGGTCGTCGGTTCGAATCCGGCTGGGGGCTTTTCGGAGAGCTCTGTCACCCCGTGCGGACGAACTCCATGTTGATCGAGTACATGAACTGGCCGACGCTCACGCACTCCCAGCCGACGGCTTCGACGGAGCGTACGACCAGGTCGATCTCCTTGCGGATCTTCTTCATGGGGTTCCTGACCCGGGCCAGGCCCCGGGGGTCGATGTCGATGGACGCTTCGAAGGTGTGGTCGCCCTGTGCGTGTGCGCGCCTGGCGTCCGTGAGGAGTTTCTGCATCCGGATCGCGTGCAGCATTCCCATGTACGTCTCCCGCTCGGATGTGTGCGGTCTGGCTCCGGCCGGCAGGCCGGGGATGGTCAGTTCACCGGTGTGGTGCTTGGCGAACTACCGGTGGTCGTGGCGGTGGTCGTGGCCGAGGTTGTTGGGCTGGGCAGGTAGGCGGGTGAGGTCGGGGGCGGGGGGTGTGGTGACGGTGCTTCGGAGGTGCGGGAGCGGGTGTGGGTCGGCTGCACGGTCTTCGTGGGGTGCGAGCCCTTTCCGCTGCCGTTCGCCGAGGAGGCGAGGACATTGCCCGTCACTTCGACCGCTGCGCCGCAGGTGAGCAGTGCTACGGCCAGCGCGGTCAGGCCGGCGGAGGCGCGTCGCGCCCGGGAGGTCGTGGAACGCGGGTCGATGTCCGGCATCAGTCCACGTATTCCTGGGCGACCTGGACGTACTCGAAGCCCTTGACGTCGGTGGCGATCTGCATCTGACCGGTCTTCGACGAGGCGATCAGGGTGTTGAGCAGGCCGGTGATCGCCCCGCTCAGCGCCGACTCGGTGTCCGAACCGTCGGCGATGAACAGCGCCTTGGTCGCCACCTGTTGGAGTACGTCGCGCTTGGCGCCGCCGAAGCCGTAGGCGATCACGTGCGGGTGGCGCGGCCAGTCCCGGTTCACCAGCGTGCGGAAGGAGTTCTGCCAGTGCGCGTCGGTCGGAGCGCCGTCGGTCAGGAAGAAGACCGTCGGCCGCAGCACGCTGAAGTGCTGGGTGCGCAGATCGCTGACGTCCTGTTCGATGCACTCCCGCACCCGGTCGAAGGTCTTGCCGTATTCCGTGCGTCCGCCGCAGATGACCTCGGGCATGGCCGGCACCTGCTCCATGTCCGACATCGGGATCACCACGTGCACATCGGTGGAGAAGGCGACCACGCTGACCCGGGCGAACTCCGAGACGCGGGGATTCGTCGCCAGGTTGTAGTGCAGGCGGGAGAGGGTCGCGTTGAGCACCTTCTCGTGCGGCTTCATCGACGAGGACGCGTCGATCACCACGTAGGTGGGCAGGCAGAGTGACATGGTGCACCTCTGAGCTAGTGGTTGGCGGCCATGACGAACAGCACGATCACGGCTATGGCGAGTACGAGAATCCAGCCGGCCCGCAGATCCGGCCGGGGCGGTGGCGGGGGCTTCGGCACGGGTGTGTCGGTGCGGGGCTGCGGGATCGTGACCGGCGGCGGGGGCAGCGGGGGCAGCTCCGTGCGGGTCGGACGTGGTGCGGTCCTGAGGTAGGGGCCGCTGTCCAGGGCCTGACCGAGCTGAGCGGCCGAGGGCCGTCGCTCGCGGTCGGTCGCGAGCAGCATGTCGAGCAGTACTTCGGAGACCGCGGGCTGGTTCGGCCAGGGGGACGCGGCGACGGTGTGGAAGGCGTGCGCGTCACGCCGGCCCGTCAGGCATTTGGCGACGAGCAGTCCGACCCGGTAGCGGTCGGTGTACGTGTCCGCGTCGGTGCCCGGCGGCGTGAGCGGGTCGGCCCAGTTCGGCTGGTGGAGGTCGGACATCTTCTCCGGCTGACAGCCGTCGACGTCGATGAGATAGACCGAGCTCTGGTCCGGGCTCCAGAAGGCGTTGGAGAACGACCAGTCCGAATAGACCAGGCCCAGGCTCTCCAACACCGCGGCGAGCTCGGTGAGTCGGCGACAGGCGGCCAGCCTGCCCGCGAAGCCGGGAGGCGTCAGTCCGATGCCCAGGATCGACTCGTCGGACTTCGCCAGCCAGTCGATCTCCACGAAGCGCCGCTCGCCGAAGTCGCCGCGCCGCAGCTCGGCACGGTACTGCTCGGGCGCCATCGGAATCACACAGCCCACGGCCGGGTTGCCGGTCCCGTGGATCCGGGCCGCGGGCCAGCACGTGCCGGAGTACAGGAGCGCGCGATCCGCCGCCGGCAGCGTGTCCGGCGCCGAGATCAACAGGTCGAGCCGGTCGGCGTCCTCCGGATGCTGGTCCGGCCGGTAGAGCTTCGCCAGCCAGCCCGGATGGTTCTTCAGCGGCGTGACGGCGATGGCCTGGCCGTTGTGTTCGGAGACCGGCTCGGCCAGTGGTCCGAGGTCGCCGACGCTCACGGTCCGGGGCAGCGTCCAGCCACGCGGATCGGCCGCCGGGCAGTCGTCGACGGCACTGTCGTCCGCGCCGTCGAGGGGACGGGGTTCTGTCATGCCCGGCCACCGTTCCACAGCACGACCGCGGTCCGGTCGTCGAGGCACTGCGGTGCGTCGAAGCCGACGTCGGCGATGAACCGCGTGGCCGGGACGGGCGAGCGCCAGGCGTTCGCGAAGTACGTGTTGACGTTGCCCGCCGGGTCCGCCCACGCGTCGCCGATCCCGTCCGTGACCAGGGCGAGGGCGGCGCCGGGAGCCAGCGTGACGTAATGGTCCCTGGCCAGGTGCGGGGTGTCCGGCAGCCGCCCGGCGACCTCGTTCGAGACCACCGCGGCCGTACGGTCCTTGGTCTCGCCGGACAGGAACCGCCACAGCGGGACGTGCGGGTCGAGCGTCCAGGCCGAACTGTCGCCGAGCCACGCGACCCAGGCCCTCGCGACGCCGTTCGCGTCCGGCTCGGCGAGCACCGCGGTGATCAGGACCGTGGCCAGGTGCGAGGTGTCGACGCCACGGCCGGCCGCGTGCCCGGCGATCGATGCCGCGATCCGCCCGTACAGCTCCTTGACGTCGAGCCCGCCGAAGCCCACGGACTCGATCTGCTCGCGCAACAGGGTGACGGCCTGGCTGGAGGCCGTGGTGGCCCCGGCGTCGGACCAGGCCGCGCTGGACAGACCGTCGGCCACGGCCACGATCGCGTGCCGGCTGTCCCGGCTGCGCCCGATCCGGTACGAGTCCTGGCGCGGCTCGGCGGGCTCGCCGCAGCGGTGGCCGGGCCCGATGACGGAGGCCGCGCGGACGGTGAAGGCACCGACCGTGGCCTCGTCGGCGGCGATCCCGTTCTGTACCGTGCGCTCCGGCAGCAGCCAGGGGTAGCCCTGGGCGCGGGCGCCGTCGCCGAAGCGGGGGACGCCCAGGTCGGTCGGCCGCTCACGCAGGAACGGCCGGGGCCTCGGGGGCTGGGACTGCGGCGCCGCAGGTCCGGTGACGTAGCGGCAGATCGGAGCCGTAGTGCCGGGTTGGTGTTCCGGTCCGGGCAGGTCCCGCTGTCGGGCCGGCGTCGCGGCGGACTCGGACCCCCATACGGCCGCTGCGCCGACGACACCCACCGCCGCGAGGGCGAACATGTCCACCAGCGGGCCGTACCGCCGATGCGGTGTGCTGACCTCGATGAAGGCCCCGATGACGACGGCCACGAACAGCACCGCCCGCAGCCGTCCGTCCATGAGGCCGTCCCGCCGGCTGTCGTCCCGGCCGTCGCCCCGCATCACGGCCGTTCCCCGGAATCGCCGGAATTCGGCCCGGAGGCAAAATGCTGAATGCCGCGCTGCACCGCGAATACCTCACCGGAATGGGTGGCGGAATTGAGCTGGATCGCGATGTCCGGCCTTTCCGGAGTCCGTAGCGAAGCCAGGGCCATGACGTCCTGGGCGAGATCCGGATTCCGGTCGAGCAGCTGGGACAGGGCCTCGGCCCAGTAGTCCACCGCACCGGAGTCGACCGCTCCCCTCGCGGCGGTCGACTGCCGGTGCAGTGCGGCGGACAGCTCCTCGCGGCGGCTGCCGCGCGCCTGGGTGAGGACGCGGCCCATCAGCGTCTTAGCCTCCTGCCAGAGATCGGTGCCCATTGCGGAGACCAGAGCGGTGGCGCCGCTCACGGCCAGCTCGGCGAGTTCCTCGTTCATCGGCGCGTATCAACCCCGGTCGTGGTGGCGGATGTACTGGTTGCCCCGGTGCACGGCGAAGGCCGTGCCGTTTCCCGTGGCCCGGACGAGCTGCTCCACCGTTCCCGGCCCGGACCGCACGGACTGCCCGCCGGAGTCGGTGTCCCGGCCGGGATCGACGCGTGGCCCGACGGGGCTGCCGGGGTACCACAGCCAGGCCTTCGCGGCGTACTCCTTGACCCGGACGTCGGCCGCGGTGAAGGCGTCGGTGTCGAGTCCCTCGTAGCCGTGGCCGACCGTCTCCTCGTAGAAGTGGTGCGAGAGGATCGCGGCCACCGGGGTGCCGCCGGTACCGGCCAGGGTCGCGTGCCGCAGCGGGGCCGAGTCGAGCAGCCGGGCCAGCGCCTCGAACGGGGCGCCCGAGACGGTGCCGTCCGGATCGAGCCGGATCTCTCCCGCGTGCACCGCCGCCCGCACCCGCAGCCGGGTGTCCGCGCAGGTGTTCCGGTTGTGCCTGTGGATCCGCGAGTTCAGCTCCGGGAGCAGCGGGAACAGCAGTCCGGCCTTGGGCAGCGCGGCCGGGGCGACCAGTTGGCAGCCGTCGCCGGTGTCGACGTACAAGAAGTTCCGCGGGTCCAGATCCGCGATGCTCAGGGCGTCGAACAGCGTGGAGCGCAGAACTCTGCGGATCTCCTGCAGCCGCTGCTCGCCGCGGCCCGCGGAGCCCGCGATGTCGCACGCCAGCAGGGCTCGGTATTCGTACCTCGGATTCACCATTCCTCCGCGATGCGATCACGACGGGGACCGGCAATTCGAAGATCGATGTGCCGTCGTCCCTGTTATTCGGTGTCGACAAGATGATGGACGTGACCGTAGAGGAGGGGTCCCCGGGTAGAACGGCTACTAATACGGCTTGTGCGGTTTCGGCTGCACGAGGGAAGAGAGGTGTGGCCGATGAACAACACACGGGTGCGCGGGGCCGCGGCCTACTGGCCGCCGGCCGGGCTGCTCGGCCGCGTCGACGAGGCCGACCGCGCGATCCTCATGGGACTCGGCCACCGCGTGGCCTACCCGGCCGGTCAGATCACCATCCGCGAGGCCGACACCTCGGACTTCGCGCTGCTCCTGCTCGGCGGCATGGTGAAGGTCACCGCGCACGCGCAGGACGGCCGCGAGGCGCTGCTGGCCGTACGGATGGCCGGGGACCTGGTCGGGGAGTTCGCCGGGATCGACGGCCAGCCGCGCGTCGGCACCGTGACCGCCTGCGGCAGGGTGCTGGCCCGCTACATCCTGCGCTCCGAACTGCTGGAGTGCGCGAAACAGCACCCCTCCATAGGGCTCGCGGTCAGCGCGAGCGTGGTGGCCAAGATGCGCACGGCGACCGGCCGGATCGTCGACTTCACCGGTTGCGACGTGCTCGGGCGGCTGGCCAGGATCCTGCACCACCTGGCCGTCACCTATGGGCCTCCCGGCCGAAACGAAGCCCAACTCCCGCTGTCACAGCCGGAGATGGCCACCCTGGTCGGCGCGGCGGAGTCCTCGGTCCACAAGGCCCTGCGCGCCCTGCGGGACTCGGGCGCGGTCGTGACCGGCTACCGCAGGATCACGATCCTCGACCTGGACCACCTCGCCCGGATCGCCCTCGCGGCCGGGCCCGCCGGATCGCCGGCGATCTCGCCGAACACGTAAAAGCACCGGGTTCGCACGACAGGTCGGCGCCAGCATGACCGAGTGCCGGGACCCGGGCCTCGGAGAAGACGGGGGAAACAGATGACAGACAACGACGGTGCTCCGGAGGCTTCCGGACGGATCCGGACCGGCGACATGTCCGGAACGATGGTCGTAGGCAGCGGCAACACCGTGAACAACCTGAGGATCACCGCCGAGTACGGATCGACCGTCACCGTGGAGCGGGGACCGCTGCCGGCTCCGGTCATGCGCCGGCCGATCTCCCACCTGCCGCGGTCCGCCGCCGAGCCGCTGATCGGCCGGGCCCGCGACGTGGTCGTACTCCAAGATGCCATCGAAACACGGCAGTTGGTGCAGATCTGGGGCGCGGCCGGGGTCGGCAAGAGCGCGCTGCTGCGCCACCTCGCCTGCGAACTGCCGCGCGGGCCCGAAGGCGTGGCCCACGTCGAGGCCGGCGGACGCACGGCCGACGACCTCGCGCAGGCGATCTTCGACATCAGCTTCGACGCGCCGAACTACAAGCCGTCGCCGGAGGTGCTGAAGGAGCATCTGAAGACCCTGCGGCTGCGGATCTACCTGGACGACGCGGGACTCGACGAGAAGGACCTGCGCCGGCTCTTCGACATGGCGTCGCAGTCCACGTTCGTCTTCACCTCGCAAGCGCGCTCCGCGGTCGACGGCGTGCACGCGATCCGGCTCGAAGGGCTGACGGCCCCGGCGGCGGCGGAACTGGTGACGGCGCTGCTCGCCCGCGAACTGCGGCCCGGCGAGGCGACGACCGTGGCCGCGCTGTGCGACGCGGTGGACGGCAACCCGCTCCGGCTGCGGCGCATCGCCCTGTCGGCCTCGACCGGCAAGGGCCTGCCGGGCATCGACGACCTCCCCGAACTGCTTCCCGCGCTGCTGAACAGGCTCCGGCCGCGGGAGCGCGACCTGCTGCACCTGCTCGGTTCGCTGTCCGGCGCCGAGCTGGCCGCCCGGCACCTCCATGATCTGCTCGGCGGGCCGGACATCGACACGATCGCCGAAGGTCTGGTGCGGCACGGTCTGCTGCTCTCCTCGGAGACCGGCTACAGCTGTCCGCCGGATGTCGCCGAGGCCGTGCTGAACAGCCGGAGGACGGAGTTTCCCGCCGATCAGCTCTGCCGGGCGTTCACCGTCTGGGTCGAGGCGGGGGACACCACTCCGGACGACGTCGCGGCGCACTTCCGGGCCCTGGACGTCGCGGTGCTGCGAGCCGAGCGGAGCGGACACGCCCAGCTCGGCGTGGAGTTGGCCCGTGTCGCCTCCCCGAAGCTGGCGCTGTCCCGGCAGTTCGACGCGTGGGGCAGCCTGCTCGGTGTCGGCTGGGCGGCGGCGAGGACCGCGGGGGACGAGGAGAGCGAGGAGTTCTTCCAGCGCGAGGCCCGCACCCGCCGGAGGGCGATCGGGCGGGTCGCCCAGACGACGGCCCTGGTGCTGGAGGCGGAGGTGCTGTGGCACGAACTCACCGCGCTGCACGCGCAGTCGGCGGCTCATCAGGTCGCCGGGCATGCGGTGGCCCACCAGGTCGCCGGCGGGGCGGCGACCGCCGTCGCCCCTCCGGTCGCCACGGCGCCGGTCCAAACGGTCGCGCCGGGTGCTTCGGCGCACGGTGCGGTCCACGCGCAGCCTGTCGCCCACTCGACTGCTACGTCGGCTACGTCGGCCACGTCCACCACGCAGGCTTCGGCGCACGTGGCGAGGCCGGTGGTCGACCTCTCGGGCGGCTCCGCGCAGCCGCATGTCGCCGTCAACGTGGCCGGCACACACCCGGCCGCGCCGACTCCTCCGCGGATCGACCTCTCGACGGGGCACGGGGGCACCACGACGTCCGTGGGGAGCACAGGCCACGCGGGGAGCGCCGCCGGCGGTGTGGCGGTTACCAAGGGCGGAGCAACGGGACTGGCCCTCGCCTGCGCGCTCGGCCTCGCGGCCGTGGTGGGCGTGGGTGCCGTGGTCCAGGCGAACGATCAGTCGAACTCGTCTCCGGCCGTCGTATCGAGCTCCGTCAGTACACCGAACCTGAGCGACGACACCGTGCCCGCCTACGACACCTCGACCGCCGACACCTCGCCCAGCGTCGATCCCGTGTGCGCGAGTGGGATCCCCGAACTGATGCCGGGGATGCGGCAGTTCGGCGCCGACGCGGACATCGTGTCCGCTGCGGTCGACTCGTACAACAGTGACATGGCCGCCTACAACTCGGGCGAGGCGTCCACAACTCCCGACGACAGCACGCTTCTCTCCGGCATCGGCACCGTCATCAGCGACCTGGATTCCGTCGAGTCCACGTTGCAGGGAGCCATCTCGCAAGCCCAGGACAGCTCCGTGGAATCAGACCTCGACGACATGCTGACCGCCATTCAGGAGATCCAGGGCCTGTATCAGTCGTTCGAGAACGATCTCGAGAGCGATCCGGGAGGCGGCAGCGAGATCGACACATCGACTCAGGCCTCGGCGCTGAGCTCGGCCGCAGCCGCCCTGCAGACCGACTGCGGCGCCTGACCTCCCCCGGAACCCACCGAAAGAAAGGCCGGCCATGCCCGCTGAATCCCCCCACGGAGACATCCACACCGGTGACGTCTCCGGCACCTTCGTCGTGGGCGACAACAACCGCGTGACGAACACGACGTATGACCCTGAGCAGCCGCAACCACACCAGCACAGCTCCGCGGAGGACCAGGCGGCCGTCTTCGCCGTCCAGGACGGCACCATGCACGTCACGTACAACGCGGCGGCCGGGCGGGAGGCGGAAGGCTGAGGAACGCCGGGTGCCCCGGCCGACGTCCGGCCGGGGCACTCGCCCTGCGATCCGCTCAGTCCCTGTCGGCCAGCAACTCCATGTCCTGAGCGCTCAGCGTCGCCGTCTTCAGCAGTTCCCTGATCAGGTTGACGCTGAGGGTGGAGCCGACCGGCTCGCCGACCTCGTCGCGCAGCAGTCCGCGCACGCCCCGGCGGTGCAGCCGTTCGCGGACGTCCTCGACCGTGTTCGCGACCGACTTGTGGGTCCAGGACTTGGTCGCGTAGGGGGAGGCGTTGACCAGACGGGCCGTGTCCTCCCAGGCCAGCGGGAGCGGGAAGGCGTCGTGGCCCTCCAGGTAGCGCCGGGCGAGCGCGGTGAGCACCAGCCTTTCCTGCGGGGAGAGTTCGTAGACCGTCTCGGGATCCACGGTCTCCGCGCCGCTCGTGGAGCGGGGATTCTGGTCGTCCTCGTCCGTGACACGGACCTCCACCAGGTGGGAACGCCGTTTGGACGAGTTGATGACCAGTGGGGTGTACCCGGAGGCGATGAGCCGCTTGTGGCCGGAGAGCATCAGTACGCCGTCGGGCAGTTCGATCGGCAGATTGCCGGTGTTGACGAGCCACCAGTCGCCGTCCGCGGCCGTGCAGGTGAACACGCCGTGCCGACGGCTGACGGTCGGGTCGTCGACACCGACCGGCACATGCACGTCCTCGCGGTCGCGCCCGAACAGCAGCGTGTACCGGCGCGGCGGCACCGCGTACCCGCCCTCCGGGCCCAGCACGAAGATCGTCCCCGGCGGCGCCGAGGGCACCCGGTCGGAGGGACTGCCCGGCGGCAGCATCTGGGGTGGGAAGTTTCCGTACGCCATGTCGCATACCTCCGCTCGGCTCGCGTCAGTGTACGAACGCACCGCGGGGACCGGTCCTCCCCCGGGCGCGTACGGCGGGCAGGGGCGCGCCGGCCGCCAACTCGTTTTGCCTCGCCCCGACTTGCTCGATAACCTGCCCGCCCGTGAACGCGAGCGGTCGGGGAACTGCTGATGATGGATGGCACGATCGCCGAACCGCTGGGCGCGGACGATCCGCAGGAGATCGGCAGCTTCAACATCATCGGTCTGCTCGGTGTCGGCGGCATGGGCGAGGTCTACCTCGGGGCGTCCGACAAGGGCTACGCCGCCGTCAAGCGCGTCCGGCCGCGGCTGGTCGCCGGCGAGCGCTTCGAACGCGAGGTCGGCCTCCTCTACCGGGTGCCGGCCGGGGTCGGGCCGCGGGTGCTGGCGAGCGACGGCACCGCCGAACGCCCCTGGTTCGCCACCGAATACGTGCCCGGACTCACCGTGGACGAGGCGGTCCGGCTGCGCGGCCCGCTGCCCGCCGAGGCACTGTGGCTGCTGCTGGCCGAGGCCGCCACTCATCTGTCGGCCGTGCACGCCGCCGAGATCGTGCACCGTGACGTCAAGCCCGGCAACGTCATGCTGGTACGGGACGGCGTGAAGCTCATCGACTTCGGCATCGCCCGCGCCGCGGACCAGGCCAGGCTCACCAAGAGCGGTGGCGGCTACGGCACTCAGGGATTCTCGGCACCGGAACAGCAGGCCGGGGACGAGGACGTGGACGCGCCCGCGGACGTCTACTCGCTCGGGGCGCTCGTGCTCTACGCGGCTTCGGGCCGTACGCCCGGTGTCGTCCCAGACGCCGAGCCGCTGCGTGCCGTGGACCCCGACCTCGCCGCCGTCATCGGGCCCTGTCTCGCGACCGGCCCCGGAGCCCGCCCCACCGCCGCCGAGGTGGCGGACGCGGCCCGCGCACACCTGCCCGTCCCTCCTCCCTCCTGGCCTTCCGAGGTCATGTCACGCATCGCCTCGCGGCGCGCCTTCGCGGCGACGCCGGTCGGCAAACTGGAGACGGTCCCGCCGCCGGACCTGGACGCGGACGCGGACCGGACGCCGAACCCCGAGGCGGATCCGACGCCGGAAACCGCGCACCCGTCCACCGAGTTACCCCGCCCCCCGCACAAACGCCCGCTCCTGCTCTCGGCCGCCGCGGTGATCGCCCTCGGCGCCGTCGCGGCGTTCGTACTCGTACCGTCCCCTTCCCGGCACAACGGCGCCGCGCATCCCTCCGGCAGCGCGTCGATCAGCGGCGAGCCCGTGGCCGGGACGACCCGGACGTCCTCCGCGAGCCCAAGCCGTTCGGCCTCACCCACCGCGGAGTCCGGGCACCCGAGCCCGGTCGTCCCGGCCGGCACGCACACGACCGTCCCGCCGAGCACGGCCGGCCCGCGTTCGCCCTCCGGCCCCGTGGCGACGACCGCCGCGTCCTCAGCAGCCGCCACCCGCGTCACCTCGTCGTCGATCAGCGGCATCAGCGGCAACGAAGACCCGGCACAGGTCAAGGGCTCCGAGGCGGACACCTCCTGGGTGGGCAACGACGCCGCCTGCTCCGCCTGGCTGGACGACAACGGCTCCGGCGAACTCGCGGGCGTCCTCAACACCTCCCTGGCCCAAAGCTGCGGCGCCGAGCTCTACCGCAGCGACGGCATCGCGTACACGTTCCATGCCTCCCTGGGCGCCGCGAAGACAAACTTCATCTCGGACGTCGGCCACACCATGTGGATCTGCGTCTGGAACGCGAGCGACCGCTCCGACGAGCAGTGCTCCGCCCGCTTCACCATGAACGGCCACACCCCGGTCAAGCAGTGAAACGAACGGGACGACCCTCGGGCCCCGGCCGCGGGTGTGGTCGTCGAGCGGGACCTTGCCGCAGATGTGGCGGACTCCGCCGTCCATGATCCGGGCGTGCGGCAGGTACTGCCGGCGTACGGCGGAGTCGACGCCGTCCGCGGCGATCAGGGCGTCGAACTCCTCCAGGATGCCTGGCAGGACATACCCGCGAACCGTGCGACGGCAGGCCGGGCCACGTAGTGTTCGGCGCAGGCCGGGCGACGCCTCACCTCGAAGCGCCCAGGCCCGCGCGGGACGGAGACGGGTGATCAGTGACGGCATGGCGGAGGTCCTGCGGTCGCTGCGGCTGGGCGAGGTCGGGGATCCGGCCCAGGCGTGTGCGCGGGCGCTGGGAGCCGCGGGCGTCGCACTGTCGCTGCTGGTCGGCGCCGAGCGGACGGCCGAGCCGCTGTGGTACCACCCGGACCTGAGTGCCCGGTTCGAGGAACTGCAGTTCACGCTGGGGGAGGGCCCGGGGCCGGACGCGGTCCGCACCGGTTCGCCGGTGCTGGAGCCGGACCTGGTGCGGGTACGCCCCGAGCGCTGGCCCGCGCTGCTGCCGGCCGCGCGCGCACTGGGCGTACACGGGGTGTGCTGTTTCCCGCTGGGCATCGGGGCCATCCGGGTCGGCGTACTGACCCTCCTGTGCGACGGCGAGCGGTGGCTGAGCCCGCAGCAGTACACGGACGCCGCCGCCCTGACCGCCGTACTGACCGGCGTTCTCCTGAACGGCGACCGAAGCGACGGGGGCGGGCCGGGGCTCGGCGCGGCCCTGGAGTCTCCCTCGGTGCTGAGCCGTGCGGTCGTGCACCAGGCCACGGGGATGATCAGCGCCCAGCTGGATGTGTCCATTCAGGAGGCCCTGCTGCGCCTGCGCGCCCACGCGTACAGCAGTGAGCGGCCCCTTGGCGAGATCGCGGCGGATGTGGTGGCCCGCAGGCTGCGCTTCAACGACGACTTCGACGACGATGTGAGCGGGCCGTACTCGCCCGACGGTGGAAAGGGATGATAGCCATGGCCCGCGAACGACGTCTGGCCGAGATCTTCGTTGAGGTTGCGGACTCACTCGTCGAGGACTTCGACGTCATCGACCTGCTGCACCGCCTCTCCGCGCGCTGCGTGGAGCTCCTTGACGTGTCGGCGGCCGGGATCCTGCTCGTGGACGCGCACGGCGAACTGCAGATCATCGCCGCCTCGGACGAGCACACCCGCCTGCTGGAACTCTTCGCGCTCCAGCACGACCAGGGCCCGTGCGTCGAGTGCTACCGCACCGGCGCCGCCCGCACCAACATCGACCTGACCCGGGCGGAGACGATCGCCGCCTGGCCGCACTTCGCCGAGCAGGCCCGCGCGACCGGGTACGTGACCACGCACGCCATCCCGCTGCGTCTGCGCAACCGCGTCGTCGGCGCCCTCAACCTCTTCCAGGCCACCCCGCACCGTCTCGGCGACGACGACATCGCGCTCGCCCAGGCCCTCGCCGACGTGGCCACCATCGCGATCCTGCAGCAGCGCACCCTGGAGCAGTCCCACGTCGAGAACAGCCAGCTGGAGAACGCGCTGACCAGCCGCATCCTGATCGAGCAGGTCAAGGGCTTCCTGGCGGAGCGCTGGAACACCTCCGTCGACGACGCCTTCGCCGCGTTCCGGAGCTACGCCCGCGCCCGTCATCTGCGCCTCTCGGACCTCGCCGCGCAGATCGTCTCCGGCGACTTCGACACCTCGGTCATTCCGGCACCCGCGACGGCCCCGCCCGGCGACCACGACGGCTGACCGGCCACGGCGGCCGCCATGAGCGCTTCGGCCGCCTGCTCGCTCGTGTCCGGCGGCACGACCAGCAGATCCCAGCGGCCCCGGCCGGGCGCGAGCAGGACGATGGTGTGCGGGGTGGATTCCCCCCGGGTCCTGCGCAGTCGTACGACCTCGTGGGAGACGAGCAGCCGGCCGGGCACGGCGGACCACGCCGCCCCGTTGACCGTGGCACTGGTGATGTGGCCCCACTGGCGCGGCAACCCGGCCAGCAGTCCCGGGAGTTCGGCCGGCAGGCCGTACGAACGGGGCCACCACGCGCCGTCGATGGCCCGCGGCAGATTCCCGTGGGGGGCCAGGCGCAGGCGCAGGACGGGATGGGAGGGAAGCGGGGGCTGCAGCACGGTGGTCATGAGGCTCCTGCCAACTGCCTTGCGTGGACGAGTGGTTCGACGTCAGGCGCGGCGGGCCGCGACCCGGTCCGGGGTCGGCCAGCGCACGTCGTGGACCCAGCCGGCGCGTTCGAAGAGGCGGATGACGGCGGCCGACGGGTCGATCTGGCCGCGGTCGACGCCGTGGCGGGCGCTGGTGGGCTCGGCGTGGTGGAGGTTGTGCCAGCTCTCGCCGAAGGAGAGCAGGGCCAGCGGCCACAGGTTGGTGGCGCGGTCGTGGCGGCGGGTGCGGAAGGGGCGGTCACCGATCATGTGGCACAGCGAGTTGACGCTCCAGGTGACGTGGTGGAGCAGCGCGATCCGCACAAGTCCCGCCCATAGCAGGCCGGTTACGCCGTACAGCCAGCTGCCGCCGATCGCCCAGCCGAGGCCGAACGGCAGGGCGAGGGTGAGCAGGCACAGCCATGGGAAGGCGCGGGAGACGGCCCGGATGCCGGGGTCGGCGAGGAGGTCGGGGGCGTAACGCTCGGGCGGTGTCTGCTCGTTGCGGAACAGCCAGCCGACGTGGGCGTCCGCCAGCCCGTGCAACTGGCCCCACAGATGGGTGCCGTAGCGGTACGGCGAGTGCGGGTCGCCGGGCCGGTCGGTGAAGGCGTGATGGCGGCGGTGGGTGGCGACCCAGCCGATGACGTCGCCCTGGAAGCTCATCGACCCGGCCACCGCGAGCGCGATGCGCAGGGGACGGTCGGCCCGGTACGAGCCGTGGGTGAGCCCGCGGTGGAAGCCGACCGTGACGCCGAGGCCGGTGATCGTGTAGAGGACGGCCGCGAGCACGATGTCGACGGGGTGGACGAGCCGCCCCCACAGCAGCCAGCCGGCCAGGCCGAGCCCCACGAACGGCAGCACGACGATCACCGCCGTGATGCTCACGTATATCCGCGCGGCGCCGTCGCGCACGGGCGGCGGGCCGTCGTCCGGGAAGGGAGAGGTGCCGTCGTACGCCGGGGGCGGCGGGTCGGTGCCCGTCGGGACGTCCGTCGTGGACGGGGTGGAAAGGATCGACATGGCGGGGCTCCTCGGCCGTCGGTGCGGATGGCGCGGCCGGGGTCACGGGCTGCCCCTGGGAAGGGAACGCGAGGACAGGACGCCGGACCGGACACCGGCACGTCAAGAGCCCTCGGTTGCTCCACCGTACTCCCGTACGCTCCGGAACGGGCCGGCCCCGGAGCGCGGAGTACCGTGGACAGTACTGAGGGCACTTCGCACACCGGCCTCCGCACCGGGTCGTCCTCGGCGAGAGACGAAACCCGTGCTGCCGCCGAGGCGGCCCGGAGACGGGTACGCATCATGTCGGCGACCGTGCAACCCACCCTCCCGCGACCCCGGCCCGGCGCGGCCCCGGCCGCCCGGCTCGCCCTGAAGAGCGACGGTGCCGCCCCCGGCCTCCTGGACGGTGCGTGGTGGCCCCGCTCCCGGGATCTGCTGAGCGAACTGCCCTCCCTGGCCGCCGTGTTGGACCCCTTGTGGGGCCGCATCACCCGCATCGCCGTCAACCCGACGTACTGGCCGGACATCCCCCGCAAGGTTCCCGTGGACGGTCACGTCGTCAAGGCCGGCTGGTTCACGGAGTTCGACCCGCACAAGCTCCTGCTGCTCTCCTACGACAACGGTCGCCGGGACCTGCTGATCATCCCGCCGGAGACCGGGGCGGAGTCGGCGGCCCGCCTGATGGCCGCCGCGTCCGGCAACGACGGCCCGCCGCTGACCGCGAGCGCGTTCATCGCCGCGGACGAGGGCCGGGACGAGGGCCGGGACGGCGCCGCCGCGACCGCCGTGAACGACTTCCCCGTCCCCGGGTGAGCCGAGTCGGGGCCGACGTCCCGTTGCCTGCCCCTGGCAGGGGCAGGCTGTGCGGCATTCCGTTGCCCGATACTCGGGGCCATGAACAGGAAGCCGCGGTTGGGGGAGTTCCTCAGGACACGTCGGGCCCAGTTGCGGCCGGCCGATGTGGGGATCCCTGATTTCGGGGAGCGCAGGCGGGTGCCCGGGCTGCGCCGGGACGAGTTGGCGCGGCTCGCCGGGGTGGGGCTGTCCTACTACACGCGACTTGAACAGGGCAGCTCGCTCAACGCGTCGCCCGAGGTCCTGGACGCGCTGGCCCGCGCCCTCGGTCTCGACGAGGTGGAGCGCGCCCATCTGCATGATCTGGCCGGCGCGGCACGTCGCGTCACCACCCGGCGCAGGCCCGCGCCGGAGCGGGTCGGCGACGCCACCCGGCAGCTCCTCGCCGCCCTCGGTGACGCACCCGCGCTCGTGCTCGGCCGCCGTAGCGACGTACTGGCCTGGAACCGCACCGGACACGCCCTGTTCGCCGGGCACTTGGACGCGCTGATCCCCGAACAGCCCGACCTGCGGCCGAACATGGCGCGGCTGGTGTTCCTGGACGCGCACACCCGGGACCTGTTCTTGGACTGGCCGAAGAAGGCCAGGAACGTGGTCGGCAAGCTCCGGCTCGCGGCCGGGCAGCACCCCGACGATCCCCGGCTGGCCTCGCTCATCGGCGAACTGACCATGAACAGCCCGGAGTTCGCCACGATGTGGGCCGAGCACGGGGTCAGGAAGTGGGCCCTCGCGACGTACCGCATACACCATCCGGTCGTCGGCCGCATGGAGCTCAACCTGCAGTCCCTGCCCGTCCCCCAGGAGGACGGGCAGCGCATCGTCGTGGCCACGGCGGGCGCCGACACCGCGTCCGCGGCGGCGCTCTCCCTGCTCGCCCGGTCCGACATCCCGGCTCCGGCCCTGCTGGACATCGACACCCCGACGGCAGTCTCGACGTGACTTCCCGGTGAGTTCGCCTGGCGCTCGCCCGCCTTCGGCGGCGCGCTCGGCGCCTGCCACTGCGTGGAACCGCCGTTCGTCTTCCACCGCACCGACCTGCCCGCCCTGTACGGCGACACCGCCATCGACGAGCGGTGGAGCGTGATCAGCGGGGTCGGCCAGGGTGCCTGTAGTCGGGTAGTTCCCTCAACGCCGGGTCCGTGATGCGGGCGAGGAGGGCGGTGGTGAAGCGCTCTGCGTGGAGGACGCGGAACGGGCCGGAGCTGTGCGGGCGGGTGGTCGGGTCGACGCGGTCGGTCAGGTTCAGTTCGTTGTGGATGCCCGCCACGGCTTCGTAGGCGTAGGAGAGGTGTTTCTCGCGGGTCTGCCAGTCCGTGGCGGCCAGGGCGGCGGTGAGGACCGGGGTGAGGCGGTGGCCGGCCGTCGTGCGGGCGAAGGCGGTGCCCAGCCATTTGTCGTACGGCGGGTAGCGGCGGTCCATGAGGAGGCAGAGGCGCATCAGGTGGCGGGTCAGGTGGGCCGCGTTCATGGCGGAGCCCAGTTCGTCGCCCACCTCGCCGCAGCGGCCGACGAAGGCTTCGCGTTCGGTGATGTGCTGCCACTGGCGGGCCAGGACGTGCAGCCAGATGTCGTGGGGGTACCAGCGCAGGGTGTGGCGCAGGGGGCCGAGCTGGTGGAGGCCGTCGTGGAACACCGCGCCCGCCGTGACCTCCGTGAGGAGGTGGGTGGGGGTGGCCAGCCAGTCGGCGGAGGCTATGCCGTGTGTCGGGTCGAAGCCGAGGGTGTCGGTGAACCAGGCGGTGGTGTGGGTGACTTCGACGCAGTGGTGGGTGGGGTGGCCGTGGAAGGTTCTCGGGAGGTGTTCGGCGAGGTGGTGTCTGATACGGCCCGCGTGCCGGGGGACGTCCCGGGCGCGGAGGAAGAGCTGGAGGCGCGGGCCCCAGGTGTGGTCCCGCGAGCGGGGGGTGTCGTAGCCGAGGACCTCGGAGCCGCCGCCGATGCGGGCGGCGGAGTGAGGGAGGTCGGGGGCGGTCTCTTCGAGGAGGGGACGGACGGTTTCTGTGTAGAAACGGCGGGAGAGTTCGAGGCCCGGTAAGAAAGTTGGCATATTCGTGAAGCTCATGCGGGGACCCTGCCCAGTCCGGGCATGATCGTGTGTGCGAATTTACGCAGCCATTCCTCAACTCCCGGCCGGAGCGGTCAGGTTCCGGCCAGTGCGGTCAGCTCTCGGCCAGTGTGTTCAGTGCTCCGTCCGTCAGCCGGTACACCGTCCATTCGTCCTGGGGGCGGGCGCCCAGTGACTCGTAGAAGTCGATCGCGGGGCGGTTCCAGTCGAGGACGGACCACTCCAGGCGTTCGTAGCCGCGGGCCACGCAGATGCGGGCGAGTTCGGTGAGGAGGGCCTTGCCGTGACCGGTGCCGCGGGCGGTCGGGCGGACGTACAGGTCCTCCAGGTAGATGCCGTGGACTCCGCGCCAGGTCGAGAAGTTGAGGAACCACAGCGCGAAGCCGACCGGTTCGCCGGTGGTGTCGTCGGTCGCGATGTGGGCGTAGGCGCCGGGCTGTTCGCCGAAGAGGGCTTCGTGGAGCTGTTCCGGGGTGGCCCTCGCCTCCTGGGGTTCCTTTTCGTAGGCGGCGAGTTCGCGGATCAGGGCGTGGATGACGGGGATGTCGGTGGGGTTCGCGGTGCGGATCATGCGGAGAGGGTAGACGGGCTCGGGTCCATGCCCCGCTCGGCGGGCTCGCGCCGGGGGAGGAGGAGCGGGCTGGCCAGGAGGAGGACCCCGGCGAGTGCGATCGCGGTGCGGGGGGTCGTGGCCGCGGCCACCCATCCCCATGCGGCCGTCGTCAGCGCGATCGCCGCGCTGGTGCTGACCGACCATGCGGTGAGCGTGCGGGCCACGCGATCGGGGGCGGTGCGGGTGAGGCGGGCGGTGGCGAGGAGGGGGTTGAAGACGCCGATGCAGGTCACCATGGAGAGTTGGAGGGCGGCGACGAGGAGCATCCCGGGGACCCCGGGCCCGACGAACGCCAGTCCGACCGGCCAGCACGCGCGCAGCGTCCCGGAGGTCAGCAGCACCCTGTGCTGTCCGAACCGGGCCGCGAGCGGGCGCGCGAGGCGTGAGCCGACGAAGCCGCCGGCGCCGGAGGAGGCCGCGAGCGCGAGCGCGAACTGCCAGGGCGCGAATCCGAGACGGCCCAGCAGGAGTACGGCGAGCAAGGGCTCGGAGGCCATGATCAGGCCGTTGACCGTCATCGCATTGAGGAGCAGCGGGCGCAGGGTGGGGTGGGCGAGGATGTAGCGCCATCCGTCGAGCAGGTCACCGGCTCGCAGTCTCGGTGCGCCGGTTCGCTCGGGGTGTGGTTCCGTTCCGCCGATGGCACGGATGCCGAGGGCCGAGAGCAGATAGCTCGTGGCATCGGCCACCACGGTCGTCACCGGGCCGAGCAGGCCGATCGCGGCTCCGCCGAGCGGCGGCCCGAGCATGGTGGAGGTCCAGGTCGTGGACTCGAAGCGGGCGTTCGCCACGAGCAGGTCCTCGGGCGGGACGAGGGATTTCAGGTACGCGCCGCTCGCCGCGTTGAACGCGATGTTCGCGGCGGCGACGGTGATGGAGACGAGGAGGAGTTGGGCGAAGGTGAGCCCGCCGAGCGCGTACGCGACGGGGATGCTCAGCAGGGCCGCGAAACGGGTCAGGTCCATCGCGATCATCACCGGTCGCTTGCGGCGGAACTCCACCCAGGGGCCGAGCGGCACCGCGATCAGTGAGCCCACCGCCCGGCCCGAGGCGGCCAGTACCGCCACCTGGGTCGGGCCGGAGTGCAGTACGAGGATCGCCAGCACGGAGAAGGCGCCGAAGCCGAGGCCGGTGCCGTACGAACTGACGGCGAACGCCGCCCAGAGCCAACCGAACTGCCGACCCAGCGTGCGCCTGCCCGTCATTCCGCTCCTTTTGGACACCCGTTGGCCGACCGTCGTCGGTATCCAAGCGAGTGGGGGACGGTGACGGCAAACAACCGACACGCCGTGAAGGCACAATCGGTGGTTGTACCGGCTGTCAGCGTGGGGTGCGCAGGCGGCGTGCGATCTCCAGGTGGTGCGGTGCCGGTGGTCTGTCGGACTCGAGCGACCACAGTGTGTTCTGCAGTACCCGGCCCAGTGTCCAGGCCCGTGCCCGTGCGCGGTCGACACCGATCACGTCGGTCATCGCGTCGAAACGCCAACGGATTTCGTCGGGGTCGAAACGGTTGTCCAGGGCCGGGAAGAGTTCGAAACCGGGGTCGCCCGCCAAAGGTTTGGGGTCGATCGCCAGCCAGGGGCCGCGGTCCCCATCGCCTACACCCAGGACGTTGTCGTGGTGCAGGTCCCAGTGCAGCAGCCTGTCGCCCGGTTCCGTCGCCACCTCGCGTACCGCAGCCGCGCAGTCCTCGATCAGGCGGCGGTCGGACGGGTCCGGGATGCGGGGGAGGGCGGCGGGGGTCCGTTCAAGCATGGCCGCAGCCACTTCGCCGAGGCGTCGGTGCAGCTCCGGCGGTGCGGATACCGTCGTCAGGCGGGCCAGGAGGCGGGCGATGACGAGGGTCGCTGCGCGGGTGTCCGGTTCATGGGTGAGGGCGCGGGTCGCATCCAGACGTTGCAGGAGCAGGGTGCCGGTTTCGGTGTCGTGCTTCAGAAGTTTTACGGCGCCTTCGCCGGCCCAGGTGCGCAGTGCGATCGGTTCGCCGGCCGTCTCCTCGTCGAGGTACTGGAGTTTCAGCGCGGCCCGGGTGTTGTCGGCGCGCAGTACGGGCAGGACCAGGGCGCACATGCCGTGGCGGGAGGGGCCGTCCAGCCGTAGCGACCAGCGGGACATGAAGTCGGCCGTGCGGTACGGGAGCGCGGCTACGAAGGCTCGTCCGGCCTCGCCGTTGAATCTCTCCTGGGAGGCGGCTAGTCCGGCCGGAATGTCGATCACGTCTCGGACGATACTTGCGTGCGTGAATCGGCTCATGCGAATTATCCGGGGCCTCCACAGGGTGTGGACATACGTCCGCAGCGCCCCCGGCACCTACGTCTGGCTGGGGATTCTCTTTGTCACCACCGTCGCGATGCACCACATGTCGCCCGAGTTCGAGCAGGAGTTCCTGCGGCAGCGGTCCACCAACATCCACGAGTTGTCCAACAACCCGGTGCGGGTGCTGTTCGCGAGCGCGATGTGGATCGCCGGGGGGCGCTGGCTGCCGTACGCCGTGCTCTACACGGTGTTCCACGCGCAGGCGGAGCGGTGGCTGGGGACGGCGCGGTGGCTGATGGTGTGTGTGGCCGCGCATGTGCTTGCCTCGCTGATCAGCGAGGGGGCGCTGTTGTGGGCCGTGGAGAATGGGATGGCGCCGCAGTCGTCTCTTGACACCCTTGATATCGGGGTGAGTTACGCGCTGGCGGGGGTGGTGGGGGTGCTGGTGTATCGGATCGCCGTGCCTTGGCGGTATCTGTATCTGGTGGTTGTGCTCGTGGTTTATGGGGTGCCCTTGGCGACCCATCGGACGCTCGCCGATCTCGGGCATTTCACCTCCATGGCGATCGGTCTGGCGTGTTATCCGCTGGTCAGGGGCTGCGGAAAAGCATGGAATCCGAAGGAGACAGTGGCCGCCTTCAGGGGTTAGCGTGCGGATATGAGCAGCTCGGCAAGCGGTGTCGTGAACGGTGGGGTCTCCTTCTGGTACGCGGACGATGGGCTTCCCTCGCGGCGGGAACCCCTCGCCGGTGACGCCTCCGCCGACGTCGTGATCGTCGGCGGTGGGTACACGGGGCTGTGGACCGCCTATTACTTGAAGAAGGCCGATCCTTCTCTTCGAGTCACCGTTCTGGAGCAGAAGTTCTGCGGCTACGGTGCCTCGGGGCGGAACGGCGGGTGGCTGTACAACGGGATCGCGGGGCGGGACCGGTACGCGAAACTCCATGGTCAGGAAGCCGCCGTACGGTTGCAGAAGGCCATGAACGACACCGTTGCCGAGGTCGTGAAGGTTGCCGAGGCGGAACGGATCCAGGCCGACATCCATCGGGGTGGCGTGCTCGAAGTCGCTTGTACGCCTGCGCAGTTGGCTCGGCTGAAGGCATTTCACGAGCACGAGCTGTCGTACGGCGAGAAGGACCGGGAGTTGTACGGCGCCCGCGAGACCGCCGAGCGGATTCGCGTTGCGGACGCGGTCGGGTCCACGTGGACGCCGCACGGGGCTCGGCTGCATCCGGTGAAGCTGGTGAAGGGGCTGGCGGCGGCAGCCGAGGCGTTGGGGGTTGTCATTTATGAGTCGACGCCTGTGACCGAGATTCGGCCCCGGTGCGCTGTCACGCCTTACGGCAGTGTGCGTGCGCCCTATGTCCTGCGGTGCACCGAGGGCTTCACCGCGAGTCTCAAGGGGCAGCGGCGGACCTGGCTGCCGATGAACTCCTCGATGATCGCTACCGAGCCGCTCAGTGAAGAGCAGTGGGCTTCGGTGGGGTGGGGTGGGCTGGAGACGCTGGGCGATATGGCCCACGCGTACATGTACGCGCAGCGGACTGCCGATGGGCGGATCGCGTTGGGTGGGCGTGGGGTGCCGTATCGGTTCGGGTCCAAGACCGACAACGACGGGCGGACGCAGGCTGCGACGATCGAGGCGTTGCGGGAGATTCTCGTGCGGTTCTTTCCGTCGCTGGTCGGGGTGCGGGTGGAGCATGCGTGGTCGGGGGTGCTCGGGGTGCCTCGGGATTGGTGTGCGACGGTGACGCTGGATCGGTCTACGGGGCTGGGGTGGGCGGGGGGTTACGTCGGCTCGGGGGTTGCTACGACCAACCTCGCCGCGCGGACGTTGCGGGATCTGGTCCGGCTGGACTCCGGGCAGGGTGGCGCTACTGATCTCACCGGCCTTCCGTGGGTCGGCCACAAGGTGCGCAAGTGGGAGCCGGAGCCGTTCCGTTGGCTGGGGGTGCAGGGGATGTACGCGACCTATCGCGCGGCTGACCGGCGTGAACTTACCGGGCACAGTGCGGAGTCGTCGCGGTTGGCGCAGTTCGCGGATCGGGTGGCCGGGCGCCACTGAGTCCTGCGGGTGCGGTGCGTGGTTCGCCTGCGGTTTGTGGTGGGTCGGTGCCGTGTCGGGGGGTGTCCGTCCTCGGAACGGCGCGGAATCGGTGTCTCAAGAGTGTGGCGGTGTTGACGCGCCAACCGCTGCGGGCGGACACCCCCCGACACGTCACCTTCGCGCCGTACGCGGCTGATCAGTTCACCGACTCCGCGTTCACCGGTGCCTGTGCCGGTGCGTTGTGCTTCGGTGCTCGTGCTGTCACCATCAGGCCCGCTACCAGGCCTGCCAGGAGCATTACGGCTACGGCCCACCAGATGGCGACCGTGTAGCCGTGGACGATGCCCTTGCTGGTGATCAGGGCTTTCTGGGCCGGGTTGTGGAGGTGGGCGGTGATGTAGGCCGTGCTGCTGGTGGTGGCGATCGTGTTGAGGAGGGCCGTGCCGATCGAACCGCCCACTTGCTGGGAGGTGTTGACCGTTGCGGACGTCACGCCCGAGTCCTGGGGGGCTACGCCGGCGGTGGCTGTGGCGAAGACCGGCATGAAGATCAGGCCCATGCCGAGGCCCATCAGGATCAGGCCGGGGAGGAGTTCGGTGGTGTAGGAGGAGTGGACGGTCAGGCGGGTGAAGAAGGACATGCCCGCTGCGGCGAGGACCGCGCCCGGCACCATCAGGGTGCGGGGTGGAACGTGGTGCATCAGGCGGGCCGAGATCTGGGTTGAGCCGATGATGATCGCGACCGTGAGGGGGAGGAAGGCCATGCCGGTTTTTACGGGGGAGTAGTCGAGGATGACCTGGAGGTAGTAGGTCATGAAGAGGAACATGCCGAACATGCCGATGACTGCCAGGCCCATGGTGAGGAAGCAGCCGGCCCGGTTGCGGTCCTTGACGATGTGGAGGGGGAGGAGGGGGCTGGGTGCCCTCGTCTGCCACCAGACGAAGGTCGTGAGGAGTAGCGCGCCTGCGGCGAACAGGGCCAGTACCAGTGAGTCCGTCCAGCCTCGTGATTCCGCCTCGCTGAAGCCGTAGACGATCGCGACCAGGCCGCCGCAGCCGAGCAGTGCGCCGGGTACGTCGAGGCGGGCGCCGGTGTGGCCGGGGCGGTCGTGGAGGAGGGCGAAGGCGCCGAAGACGGCGATGACCGCGATGGGGATGTTGACGTAGAGGCACCAGCGCCAGTTCAGGTACTCGGTGAGCAGGCCGCCCGCGATGAAGCCGATCGCCGAACCGCTGCCCGCGAGCGCGCCGTAGATCCCGAAGGCCTTTCCGCGTTCCTTCGGGTCGGTGAAGGTCGTGGTGAGGAGGGAGAGCGCGGAGGGGGCCAGTACGGCGGCGAAGGCGCCCTGGAGGGCTCGGGCGCCGAAGAGCATGCCCGAGGTGGTGGCCGCGCCGCCCAGTGCGGAGGCGCCGGCGAAGCCGATCAGGCCGATGATGAAGGTCCGTTTGCGGCCCACCAGGTCGGCGATCCGGCCGCCCAGCAGGAGCAGGCCGCCGAAGGCGAGGGTGTAGGCGGTGATGACCCATTGGCGGTCGCCGTCGGACATGCCCAGGTCGTGCTGTGCGGAGGGGAGCGCGATGTTCACGATCGTCGCGTCGAGGACGACCATCAGCTGGGCGAGAGCGATGATCACCAGGCCCCACCAGCGCCGGGGGTCGGGTTCCGCGGCCGTTGATTCACCTGTTCGAGCGACGCTCATCTGCTCAGAAGACCATGAATCAGCATGTATCGCATCCCTGGGTGATTGCTTCGACGTGCTCATGGCTCCAGCACCACCTTTCCGGTTGTCCGTCGCATTTCCAGCGCCCGGTGCGCGTCCGCCGCTGCGGACAGCGGGAAGCGCTGTACGGCCGGTACGAGTCGGCCCTCGGCGGCCTCGGTGAGTGCCCGCAGTTCGAGGGTTCGGACGGGGCTCGGTCCGCCGGCCTTCTGCGTCATCGCGGGGCCCAGTACTCGTTCGGATATTCGTTCGACTTCGTACGGTTCTCCGCTCGACCATCCGAAGACGATGTGCTGACCGCCGGACCCGAGCAACGCCACGGCCTCTCGGGCGATGGCTCCGCCGACGCCGTCGAATACGACCGTCGTGTGCCGGCCGCCCAGCCAGGCCCGCACCTTCTCCGGCCACTCCGGGGCTGTGTAGTCGACGGCCAGGTCGGCGCCGTTCGCCCGTGCGAGGGCTGTCTTCTCGGGGCCGCCCGCGAGGCCGATCACGGTGGCACCGGCGCGTTTGGCGTACTGGACGAGGAGGGTGCCCAGGCCTCCGGCGGCGGCCGGGACGATGGCCACGGAGTCTGTGCTCAGCTCGCTGAACTGCACGATTCCCATCACCGTACGGCCCGTTCCGATCATGGCCGCGGCCTGTGCGAAGTCCAGGTTCGCGGGGATCTCGTGCACCCGGTCGACATCGACCACGGCCGACTCGACCACTCCGGCGACCTCGCGGCCGGGAATCGTGGGGAGGGGGCGTCGACGGATTCGTAGGTGAGGTTGTCGGCGGGGCCGAAGGTGTGGAGTCGTATGGCATGCATGTGGGTCACTCTTCGACCTCAAGCGTGCTTGAGGTCAAGTGTCCGGCGGCCTCGTTGTCAGTGGTGGGGTGCAGGATGGGGGCATGGCGAGGAGAGCGGCTGGTGGGACGGGTGGAGTGAAGGGGGCGCGGCGGCCGGAGGTGCGGTTGCCGACGCTGGAGGCTTACAGCGGTGGGGAGTTGGAGCCGGACGGGGACTACGACGGGCTGGAGATCAGGGACGCGGACTTCGCCGGGCAGGACGGCGGGGGCGCCCGTTTCATGGACTGCGCGCTGACGGGCTGCGCGCTGGACGAGACGCGGCTGCATCACGCCCGCGTACTGGACTCGGTCCTCACCGGCGTACGGGGTGTCGGCACCGACCTCGCGGAGTCGACCCTGCGCGATGTCGAGGTGATCGACGCCAGGATGGGGGGTGTGCAGTTGCACGGTGCCGTGCTGGAGCGGGTGGTGATTCGGGGCGGGAAGATCGACTATCTGAATCTGCGCAAGGCGCGGCTCCGGGACGTCGTCTTCGAGGGGTGTGTGCTCGTGGAGCCGGACTTCCTCGATGCCCGGCTGGAGCGGGTCGAGTTCGTGGACTGCGCGCTGAAAGGGGTGGACTTCACGGGGGTGACGTTCACGGACGTGGATCTGCGCGGGGCGGCCGAGCTGGAGATCGCGCGGGGAGTGGATCGGCTTTCGGGGGCCGTGATCAGCATGGGGCAACTGCTGGATCTGGCGCCGGTGTTGGCGGTGCAGATGGGGATTCGGGTGGAGGGGTGAACCATCAGAGGTACCCTCCGGCTCGTCCGGTGGTTCAGGACACCCTGGGGAAGCGCGCCTGCAGCGTCCAGATCGCCGGGTTCTCGCCGAGGTCGTCGTGCATGTCGACCAGGTCGGCGATCAGATCGTGCAGGAAGTCCCGTGCCTCGCGGCGGAGTTCGGTGTGCGAGAAGGTCAGCGGCTCCTCGTCGCGCCGCATCCAGTCGGCCTCCACGTCCACCCAG
Source organism: Streptomyces sp. NBC_01622 (assembly GCF_045209635.1). Taxonomy (NCBI): domain Bacteria; kingdom Bacillati; phylum Actinomycetota; class Actinomycetes; order Kitasatosporales; family Streptomycetaceae; genus Streptomyces; species Streptomyces sp. NBC_01622. The sequence continues at coordinate 5,173,663 of NZ_CP109293.1, read as the reverse complement.
CCGAAGCGGCGCTCGAAGAGCATCCGGTCCGTGGACTCGGTGAAGTCCAGTTCCGCCCGCTGCGGGCGGGACGCCCGCGAACCCGCCGGGTCCTGGTCGATCCGCTCCACGATGTCGCACAGCGCCCACGCGAAGTCGAGCACCGGCACCCAGCCCCAGGCCGTGGCCACCTCCCGGTCCGCCTTGGTGTCGGCGAGATACACGTCACCGCAGAACAGGTCGTGCCGCAGCGCGTGGACGTCGGCGCGCCGGTAGTCGGTCTGCGGGGGGTCCGGGAAGCGGTTGGAGAGGGCGTAGCCGATGTCGAGCACGTAGGAGATGGTGTCACGGTTCGGAAGGGCGGACGGCAGCCGGAGCGATCACTCACGCCGGCCCGGTGGGACGGTCCTCGTCCTTGTTCTGTGCGGCGGCGGCCACCTCCAGGAGGGGCCAGCCGTCGACCTCCACGGCCTGCGGTTCTTCCGGTCGTGGCAGCCACCCCTGAGCCGATGCCGCGTCGAGCAGGGCACGTACGGCGCCGGGTTCGTGCAGGTTGAGCGAGGCGCCCCGGACGTATCCCACGTCCCCGGAGCCCAAGGGGGCGCCGCCCGGGACGTACCGCCCCGGCCCCGCGACGAAGACGATGCGCAGTGGCCCACCGGTGCCGGCCGGCTGAGGGCGCAGGGTGAGGGTGTGGACGCAGCCCACAGGCTGACTGTCGGTGTGGCTGTGGCGCAGGCTCCAGAGGTATGTGCGTCCGTCGGCGACGAGTCGGCGGGGCTTCCTGGAGGAGCGGGGCATGGAGCCCAGCGTACGAGCTCCGGACTCATAGGATCGCGGACGTGCCCCGATCCGTACGGCTTGTTCCCATGGCCATCGCCTGCGTGCTGGCCCTCGCCCCGACCGCGTGTACGGGGTCGGGTGCCCGGAGCACGAGCGGCGGTTCCGGCCTGGGGGACCCGTACTTCCCGCGGGCGGGCAATGGCGGCTACGACGTGACCCACTACGACCTGACCCTCGCCTACACCCCCGACGCACCTGAACTGACCGGTACGGCGACGATCACGGCCCGGGCCACCGCCGACCTCTCGTCCTTTCACCTGGACTTCAAGGGCATGACGGTCGAGTCGCTGACGGTGGGGGGACGGAACGCCCGCTGGACCCGCAGCGGTCAGGAACTGACGGTCCGTCCGTCCTCCGCCCTTCGCAAGGGCGGGACGTTCGAGACGACCGTCCGCTACTCCGGCGCCCCGGAGACGCTCACCGACCCGGACGGTTCGGAGGAGGGCTGGCTGCGCACCGTGGACGGCGCGCTGGCGCTGGGTGAACCGGTCGGCTCGATGGCGTGGTTCCCCGGCAACGACCACCCCTCCGACAAGGCGACGTACGACATCGCGATCACCGTCCCCAATGGTCTGCAGGCGGTCTCCAACGGGGAGTTGAGAGCGGAGACGACGAACACCGCCGGTACCAGGACGACTTACCGCTGGCGTACCGCCCAGCCCATGGCGACATACCTGGCCACGGTCGCGATCGGCCACTACGACATCACCCGCACGACGACGGAGAGCGGTCTCCCCGTGTACGTGGCGGTCGACCCGGAGGAAGCGGCAGCGAGCAGCAAGGTGCTGGCGAAGATCCCCGAGATCATGGAGTGGGAGGAGTACAACTTCGGGCCGTATCCCTTCTCCTCGACCGGTGCGATCGTCGACAGGCGTGGCGACGCGGGTTACGCGCTGGAGACCCAGAACCGCCCCTTCTTCGCCGGCGCCCCCGACACCGCCACCCTCGTCCACGAACTCGCCCACCAGTGGTACGGCGACTCCGTCACCCCGAGGACCTGGCGCGACATGTGGCTCAACGAGGGCTTCGCGACGTACGCGGAGTGGCTCTGGGACGAGGACCACGACGGCGACACCGCGCAACAGACCTTCGACGCGCTCTACAAGGGCGACTACTACGACAACAAGGCCGACAGCGAGGCGATCTGGGCCTTCCCTCCGGCCCGCCCCACCTCCGCCGCCCACATCTCCGACAGCCCCGTCTACGAACGCGGCGCGATGGTCCTGCACAAGATCCGGCAGACGGTCGGCGACGCGCGGTTCTACGACATCGTTCAGGGCTGGGCGGCCGCCCACCGCCACGGCAACGCGGACACCGCGGAGTTCACGGCGTACGTGGAGCGGATGGCGCCGGGGAAGGACTTCGGGGGGATCTGGAAGGACTGGCTGTACGGGGACAGGAAGCCGGCGCACGTTTGAACCGGCCTTAGCCGAGGCCGTTCAGCGGGTGTCCCCCAGGGAGATCAGCAGGGTGCGCAGCATCCGGGTCAGTTCGTCGCGGTCGGTGCCCTCCAGGGCCGAGAGGATCTGGATCTGGTTCTGTACGTGGCCTTCCACCACGCGGTCGACGAGGTCGCGCCCGGCGTCGGTGAGCGCGATGTGCAGGCTGCGGCGGTCGCCGGGGACGGAGTCGCGGGTGACGAGGACGTCGAACTCCCAGGTCTCCATGTCGTACTGGGCGAAGTACTCCTTCAGTCGGGTGTTCACCAGCCGTGAAAGCCGCAGGACGCGGTCGATGGTGCCCATGGCGTCGAGGTCCAGGTCAGTGCGCTGGGCGGCCCACTGGCCCATGAAGTCGTCGACTGCGTCACGGGTGACGGCATCGCTCACATAACCTCTCGATGTCAGATAGTTCGACGTCGAAGGACTTGCTCATGTCTGTGGCGTCGCTCGCGACGGATCACGCCACTGTGTCCCGGGTCATCCATGGTCGACACGGCGGGCACGATCTGCGCCGCGGCCGACGCGCTGTACGCGAGCGGCGCCGAGGACGTCATCGTGGCGGCCACCCACGGCATCCTGTCCGGCCCCGCCGTGGACCGCCTGAAGAACTCCCGGGTCACCCGCTTCGTCTTCACCGACACCCTGCCGACCGCCGCGGCGACCGGCCTGGACAAGGTCGAGGTCCTGTCCGTCGCCCCGCTGATCGCCCACGCGATCCGCGAGATCTGCGGGAACCGGCGCGTCCTCGAACGGGTAGCGGGGCAGGATGTCTGCCGTGACGTCACACTCCGCGCGGGTGAGCCGGTCCCGACCGTTCTACGCCGATCACGCCGCGGCCTACGACCTGCTCATCACGGATCCGGTGGAGCCCTGGGTCGACGCCGTCCACGACGTGCTCGTGCGGTCAGGCCGTCATACGGCGTCGGTTCTGGACGCGGGCTGCGGAACCGGCCGGCACGCCGCCGCCCTCACGGCCAAGGGCCACCACGTCGACCTCGTCGACGCGGCCGGCCCACTCCTGGACCAGGCGGCGAAACGGTGTCCCGAAGCACGGCGCCACCAGGCCGACCTGTGCTCTCTCGACGTCGGACCGGCGTACCAGGCGGTGACCTGCCGCGGTGTGCTCAACGACATGATCACCGATGCCGAACGCGACGCGGTGCTGGTCTCGCTCGCGGGCAGTCTGCGGGAAGGCGGTCTGCTGATTCTCGACGTCCGCGACGAGCGCGGGTCCCGGGAACGCGCGGACGGGGCGCCCCGTGAACGCACGGTGGAACTCGGCTCGGGGAAGCAGCTGATCTTCACCAGCACCGTCACTTGGCAGGCGGGACTGCTGCGGGTTCACGAGCAGTACGACCTGCTTGCGAGGGACGAGCCCCGGCAAAGGTCGGGCTACGACTTCACGATGCGTCCCTGGAGCGAGGCGGAGCTACGGCAACGTCTGTCCGCGGCGGGCTTCCACGACGTCGGGATCGGGCCCGGAGTCGGCCGGAAGACCGCCGACCGGCTGTTCGTCGTCGCCGTCCGTAGATAAGCGCTGGGGCCGGTCCCGGCTGTTGGCCGTGAGGTGGGTCAGCCCTCCAACTCGTCGAGCAATCGGGTGAGTTCGGCCGGCCAGACGGTTTCCGTCGTCTCGCGGAGTTCTTTTCTGGTCCACCACCGCCAGCCGAGGATGCCGTCCTGGGCGTGGGTGGCGGCGAGGTGGGCGCCGGTGGGTTCGCGGTGGGGGCCGTGGGTGACGTAGATGCGTTCGTGCTGGTGGGTCGGGGTGCCGGCGAAGGTGAGGTCGACCTCTCTGGTGGACAGCAGGGAGCCGGGCTCCAGGTCGGTCCAGCCGGTCTCCTCCTGCAGTTCGCGCAGGGCGGCCTCGCGTGGGGTCTCGTCGGCTTCGAGGCCGCCGCCGGGGAGGGCCCAGAAGGCGCCGCCGGTCTCGGCGTCGTCGTAGCGGAAGAGGAAGACGGCGCCGGTGGGGTCGAGTACCGCGATGCGGGCGGAGTGGCGGGTTCTGCGGAGCTGTTTGCGCAATACCGTGCAGGGGCGGCCGAGTTGGCGGTCCGGGCGGTGGTCGATGACCTCGTAGCCGAGGGTGGTCCAGAAGGCGAGGGCCTGGGGGTTGTTGTCAAGGACGGCCAGGCGCACGGCGCTTCGGCCGGCCGTGCGGAAGCGGTCCTCGACGAGGGATGCCAACTGCCGTCCGTAGCCCTGCCGTTGCTGTGCGGCGTCGATCATCAGCAGGCCGATCCAGGGGTCTTCGTCGGCCGGGTCGGGATGCGTTCCGAGGGTGATGGCGATCCCGACGAGCCGCCCCGCACTGCGGGCGAGCAGTACCTCCACCTCCGGGTCGGCCAGCTCGTCGGCCAACGCCGTTGCCACCTGCTCGGGCCGGATGTTCTCCGGGTCCGGGAAGTCGCCGCTGAGGGCGTGGAACGCGTGGTGGGAGGCGTAGAGGGCGGCGAGTTCGGTAAGCAGCTCACCGGGCAGCGCACCGGCCTCGGTCGACGTGAGCGGTTCGAGGAACATGGGGGCACGCTAGCGGCAGGGGGCTCCGCCGAGCTCGAACCAGATCTGTTTGGCGGGGGTGCCATGTGCGGAGGCGCTCCGCTGTACGCCCCAATCCCGGGCGAGGCCGGTGAGCAGGAGCAGGCCTCGGCCGTTCTCGTCGTACGCGTCGCCGGGCTTCTGGCGGGGGTCGGCGTCGAGGGCGTCGTCGTAGACGGAGACGCGTAAGCGGTCGTGGCGCAGGACGACTTCGAGGCGTACGGCCAGGGAGTCGGTGTGGAGATTGACGTTCGTGACGATCTCGGAGACCAGGAGTCTGGCGGTGTCGGCGTGTTGGTGGTGGCCGGTGACCTGGAGGAGGAGGGCGACGAGATCTCGGCAGATCTTGGGGCTGGTGGGGGAGTTGGGGGTGCGGAGGCGGTAGATCTGTGGGGGGTGTGGGTGGGGTCCATGTGGGGCTCCGTTGCTCGGGGAGCAACTCGCCCTGCACGCGCCCCGGTTCGCCTTCGAGGCGGAGCGGGACGTCGCTCGCCTCACGCGGCTCGTCGACTCGGCTGCTGAGTTCTTGGCGGCCGGGGGCGATGTGTCGTACGGCTTCTATCTCGAACGGCCCTCGTACCTGTCCCTCGCCCTCGTCACCTGTTCTCCGAACACTGCGGCACCCGAACTGCCTTGCCCCGTCGGGGAGTAGCCCCGCTGCCGAGACCATGTCCTGGTACCGGTCGCCGAACTCCTCAGCGCATAACGGCCTTCAACGGTCAGGCCTCCAGCCCCGCATACGGCATGTCATGCAGCACACGGTGCTGGACGATCTTCCACTCGCCGTCGATGCGGCGCAGGTCGGTGTCGTAGTAACCGGACTCGATGGGACGGATGGTGCCCTGGGCGCCGAAGGCGTCCGCGGGCCAGCCGGCCGCCGGGCGGGACAGGGCGCGGACCTCGAAGACCACGAAGTGGGCGTTCATGTGCGCCCGGTCGCCGTCGATCTCGATGAGGTGGTCGGCCGTGACGTGGTGACTGGAGCCGCCCTCGGGGTGCGGTGCCATGAAGTTGTCGACCGCGTACGCCACCCCCGCACCGCCGATGATGGGCTCGCCGATCTGCTGGTAGGCGTCGGGGCCGGTCTTGACGAAGACGTCCACGATCGCGTCGTCGGTGAACAGGGCGCCCTGGCTCTTGCCGTCCCGCCGGTCGGCGGCACGGACATAGCGGGCCAGGACCTCCTGGACCTTGCGCTCGTCGCTCATGGTTCGCATGTTCCTCTCGTGTGTCTGAAGCGGGGTCTCGCTCACTCCTCCGAGTCGACCATCGGGAACGGGGCGGAGCCATGAGGGTTCCGGCAAGGGTCGATACCCTTGAGGTATGGATCGTCTGGAGACCCGCGAACTCGCCTATTTCGTCGCGGTCGCCGAGGAACTGCACTTCGGCCGCGCCGCCGAGCGCCTGGGCATGGCCCAGCCCCCGCTGTCCCGCGCGATCAGCCGGCTGGAACGGCGGATAGGCGTACGGCTGCTGGAGCGCACCAGCCGCCGGGTCGCGCTCACCGATGCCGGTGCCGTGTTCCTGGACGAGAGCCGGCGGCTGCTCGACTCGCTCGACGCGGCCGTACGGCGGACGCGGCGGGTACGGCAGCCCGGCCGGCTGGTGATGGCGGTACGGCCCGGCACCGCATCCGGGCTGATCGCCGAGCTGCTCCGCTCCTCCGAGGTCGGTGGCCACGACATCGTCTTCACCCATGACCGCCCGGCCGCCCTCAGGGACGGCCGGGCCGACATCGCGCTGCTGTGCGTCGGCAGCGACGACCTCACCGGGCTGCGCACCGCCGACCTCACCGAGGAGGCGCCCTTCGCCCTCGTCCCGCGCGGCCATCCAGTGGCCCGCCGCCCCGCGGTGACGGTCGCGGAACTGGGCCGGGATCCGCACTTCGCCCCCGAGTGCCCGCCGGTCGGGCTGGACGAGATCATCGACCGGGTCGCACTCGGCCGCCTGGTCACCGTCGTGGGCTCGGGCGCCGCCGAACGGATCTCCCCCGAGGTGACCGCGGTACCGGTGTCGGACCTCCCGCCCACCCGCCTCGCGCTCGCCTGGCCCGAGGGAACCTCCCGCCCGGCCGTCACCGCGTTCGTGCGCACGGCCCGCGCGGCGGAGGCGCGGCGAACCCTCGACGCGAGGGACGCGAGGGACGCGAGAGACAGAGCCGCGGCCGACCTGCGCTGACCACCCCGCCCGCTACCGGAACGGAATGTTCAGCCAAGGGCTCCCCGGATCGGACATCAGGATCCGGTGCGCGGTGACCATGTCCTGGTACCAGGGGCCGAACTCCTCCTCGTCGAAGTGGAGGCACCGGCCGAGGATGTAGCCGGCCGAGAAGTCCGGCCAGGAGCGGTGGGCGAGGGTGGCGGCGCGGCCCGCGCGGACCAGGGCCGACTCGGTCTCCGCCAGGGTGCAGAAGCGGGCGCCGAGTCCCCAGCGGGCCATCTTCGAGGCGCGGCCCAGGTCCCAGGCCTCGACGGAGGTGACATGGCGGTTCTCGTCGAGGATGCCGTCGGCCCGCATCCGGGCCTCGTAGCGGGTGATGCGGCCGATGAGGCGTTGTACGCCCTCGATGCGGGCCTCGGTCTCGGAGGCGGGGCGCGGGTCGGTCTTCGTCACGCCGTCCTCCGTGATGACCGTGGAGCCCTCGGAGTCGGCGCGGATGACGGTGGCGACGGCCTCGCGCCAGTAGCCGGTGTCGACGTGGCCGCCGAAGTCGCGGGCGATGGTGCGGCGCAGGCTCAGCGCGAACTCCCATACGGAGCTGGAGGCTTCGCGGGCCAGCAGGTTGCGCAGATGGCGCTGCCACTCGGCGCGGGTGGTGATGCCCCACCATTCGCGCAGCCGCCGGCGCTCGCCGTCGTAGCCGCTGCCGTGCCAGGCCGGCGCGTTCCAGAGGGAGCCGTTGCTGACGCAGAGGAGGGCTCCGCAGGCCAGGCCGTGGGCGACGGGGCCGTGCAGCGCGCCGCCGACGTGGAGTGCGCGCAGGCGCATGCCCCTGGCGGGTGTGCCTGTGTGTTCGGCCGCGCGTGACCAGTCCGTCGTGCCCGGGGGGCCGTAGGGGAGGGCCAGTTCGCAGGGGGTGCCGGGGTTGATGACCAGGGTGGGCGGGCACTGCGGGTTCCAGGCGTCGGCTATCCAGCGCAGCGAGGCGCGCGAGTAGACCATGTCGGGGCGCGGTGCGGGGAGCATGCCGTCGGTGAACAGTTCCCAGTGCCTGGTGCCGCGTCGGACATCGCGGATGAACACGCGGTGCACACGGTCGGGTTGGGCGTCGTAGGCCTCGCGGGACATCTCGTAGTAGAGGTGGGTCCGGGCGAGTACGTCGTAGTACGCGGACCGGTCGCCGCGCGCCCTGGCCCCGGCGAGGGCCCGCTCGGTCTCGGTCGGCGGGGTCCAGGCGGGCGGACCGGCGGGCGGGGGAGGCCCGAAACCGGCGGAGGGCGGTCCGAACGACATGGGTGCTCTGTCCTTCCAGGGTCCAGCCGCTGCTGACCCCGGCACACTCCCACACGGGTCTGAGACACCCCTGTGGACCCCCCAGCCCCCGTGCACGCCCCTCACATGCCCGAGGCCCCCGGCCGCGGTGACGCGGTCAGGGGCCTCGCACAGTGCACTGCGGGCGGGTCGTCCGTCAGACGTTGACGCCGAAGTCCTGGGCGATACCGACCAGGCCCGAGGCGTAACCCTGGCCCACCGCGCGGAACTTCCACTCCGCGCCGTTGCGGTACAGCTCGCCGAAGACCATCGCCGTCTCCGTCGCCGCGTCCTCGGAGAGGTCGTAGCGGGCGATCTCCGCGCCGCCCGCCTGGTTCACGATGCGGATGTACGCGTTGCGGACCTGGCCGAAGTTCTGCGAGCGGGTCTCCGCGTCGTAGATCGAGACCGGGAAGACGATCTTGTCGACGTCGGCCGGGAGGCCGGCCAGGTTGACGTTGATCGCCTCGTCGTCGCCCGCGCCCTCGCCCGTGCGGTTGTCGCCGGTGTGGACGATGGTCTGGTCCGGGGTCGACTTGTTGTTGAAGAAGATGAAGTGGCCCTCCGAGTAGACCTTGCCCTCGGGGTTGACCGCAATCGCCGAGGCGTCGAGGTCGAAGTCCGTGCCGGTGGTGGTGCGGACGTCCCAGCCGAGGCCTACGGTGACGGCGGTCAGGCCCGGGGCCTCCTTGGTGAGCGAGACGTTGCCACCCTTGGACAGGCTTACAGCCATTGTTGGGAGTCCTTCCCTCGTTGCGGTGCGGGCTTCGTACTGAGGACGAAGCTACCGGTACCTCTATGAACGCCAAGAGGGGTATCGAAGGTTCCACGTGGCTTTACTTTCTTTACCCGCCCCTTCCGGAACGTCCGGGGTAATTGGCGTGACGTGGACCGGACAGGCAGGCGACCATGGAGGCATGTCCGGTCCTTATCTCATCCGCGGCTCCGTCTCCCTGCCCGAGGCCGAGCTCATGTGGCGTTTCTCGCGGTCGTCGGGGCCGGGCGGGCAGCACGTCAACACCAGCGACTCCCAGGTGGAGCTGCGCTTCGACCTGGCGAAGACCGAGGCCCTGCCCGAGGTGTGGAAGGCCCGCGCGCTGGAGCGCCTCGCCTCCCGGCTCGTCGACGGCGTCGTGACCGTACGGTCCTCCGAGCACCGCTCCCAGTGGCGCAACCGCGAGACCGCCGCCGTACGCCTCGCCGCGCTGCTCGCCGAGGCCACCGCGCCGCCGCCGAAGCCGCGCAGGCCCACCCGGATTCCCCGGGGCATCAACGAGCGCCGGCTGCGCGAGAAGAAGGCGCGCTCCGACACCAAGCGGGGGCGGACCGGGCGGGACTGGGGGTAATCCCGGCACCGGTTGTCACATCCTCGGCCCGTGCTCCGTCGTAGCAGTGACGACGGACCGCGACGAGGAGTGTTCACCCGTGGGCGACTTCGAATTCCCCCGACAATTTCCCCGACGGCAGGACGGTGAATTTCTCGCCGCCCGGTTCGAATCCCACCGCCCCCGCCTGCACGCCGTGGCGCACCGCATGCTCGGTTCGTCCGCCGAGGCCGACGACGCCGTGCAGGAGGCCTGGGTCCGGCTGAGCCGGACGGACTCGGAAAAGGTGGAGAACCTCGCGGGCTGGCTCACCACCGTCGTCGGCCGGGTCTGCCTCGACATGCTCCGCTCCCGCACCTCCCGCGCCGAGGAACCCCTCGACCTCGGCGCCCCGGTCCCGGCCGCCGCGCCCGGCCCCGAACAGGACGCCCTCCTCGCCGACTCGGTCGGGGCCGCGCTCCTCGTCGTACTGGAGACCCTGACGCCCGCCGAGCGGCTCGCGTTCGTGCTGCACGACCTGTTCGCGGTGCCGTTCGAGGAGATCGCGTCCATCGTCGGGCGTACGCCCACGGCGGCACGGCAGTTGGCGAGCCGGGCCCGGCGGCGGGTGCGGGGGGCGCCCGCGCCGGACGGGGATCCGGCGCGGCAGCGGGTGGTTGCCGACGCCTTTCTCGCCGCCGTGCGGGAGGGCGATTTCGAGGCGCTGGTGAAGGTGCTCGATCCGGACGTGGTCGCGCGCTCCGGGGACACGGTGACCGCGGGTGCCGCCGCCGTGGCGACCGGCGCGACCTCCTTCGCCCACTTCGCGGCCTTCGCCCGGCCCGCCCTGGTCGACGGCGCCACGGCCATCGCCCTCGTCGTCGACGGCCGCCCCGTACGCACCCTCGCCTTCACCTTCGTCGGCGACCGCATCGCCGCGATCGACATCGTGACGGAGGCGGAGAGGGTGGCGCTGCTGGACGTACGGCTGGTGTGAGGCGCGGCTACGGCAGCTCCAGCACGCCGACCGTCTCGCCCTCGCTCAGCTCGCCGTTGGGCCGGAAACCCAGCCCCGTGTAGAACCCGGCGGGTCCGGACGGGCCCTCGTGCCAGGTGACGTAGAGCTCCTTGCCGCCCCGGCGGCGGATCTCGGCGGCGACGGACTCCACGGCGAACCGGCCGTAGCCGCGCCCCTGTTGGTCCGCCGCGATGTTCAGGCGCCACAGGCCGGAACGGATGACGGTGCCATCCAGGTTCCAGTCGATGTCGAAGAAGGCCATGAGGAAGCCGACGGGGCGGTCCTCGTCGACGATCAGGCGGGGCCAGGCGGTGCCGGGGTGGACGTAGGCCTCGGCGAGGGATTTCACGACGGGGGAGACCGCGAATTCCTGGTCGGGGCGGACCCGAATGCCCAGGGCGGCGTCGATGTTGCCGCGGGTGATCTCTTCGAGGCGGGGCCCGGACTCGGTGGTGATCGTCGTCATGGGTGCACGGTAGGCGGACCGCTCACCGGTGGGCGACCGAATTCACCATCACCCCAACTGCCGGTATTTGCCCCGGAAATAGGCCAGCGGGCCGCCGTCCGTGCTCGTCACCTCCGCCGTCAGTACGCGGCCGATGACCAGCGTGTGGTCCCCGGCCGGAATCCGCTGTTCCGTGCGGCATTCGAGGGTGGCGAGGGCGCCGCGCACCAGGGGAGCGCCGGAGGCCGCGCCGTGGACGTAGGGGATGTCGTCGAAGAGGAGGCGGTCGCTGATGCGGCCCTTCATCGCGAAGCGGCCGGCGATGTGGCGCTGGCTCTCGGAGAGGACGGAGACGGCCCACAGGGGCTGTTCGTCGAGGAGGTCGTCCATGCGGGAGCCGTTGCGGAGGCTGACCAGGACCAGCGGCGGGTCCAGGGAGACCGACATGAAGGCGGTCGCGGTCATGCCGACGTCCTCGCCGACCGGGGCCTGCGGGTCGTCCGGGTCGTACGGCTCCTCGTGCGCGGTCACCAGGACCACGCCCGCGGCCAGCCGGGCGAGGGCGGCGCGGAACTCGTCTTTGCTCACCCCCACAGCATGCCCGGAGGGAACGGACTCGGTGATCGACGCGGTGTTCAGCACGCCGGGAACGCTAATCTCCGAGTGCCGCGCACCGCATCGGACTTCGGTCCCGACAGGATCCCCACAGAGTCCTAGGACCAATGACCCACGCGACGGAACATCCTCGTGCATCATGTCCCCACACCCACAAAGTTTGCGTTCAGTAAACGCACAGGGAAAATGCAGAAACTCCACTCAATTGTTCATCTTCTGCTGTGACTTGAGTCACAAGGGGTAGTAATTGTTGACCCTGTGTACCGAGTGGGCAGCGCGCTGTGATTCAGTGGCGGGGAAGAAGACCCTTGATTCGCTGCGAGGTCTCGGGGGGAGGGCGAGTATGGAGACCGAGTCGGAACCCTACGTCCGTCTTGAGAACCTGCGGCAACTGCATACGGTCATGGCGGACATGAACACCGCCCGCAGCCTGGCGGACACCCTGCAGACCGTCGCCGACGGCGTGGTCAAGGGCCTCGGGTACGAGCTGGCATGCGTCAACCTCGTCCGCCCCGACGGCGACCTCGTGGTCGCCGCCTTCTCCGGCAACTCCGCCGCCGAGGCACTCATCACCGGCCGGGTCGGCTCCCGCGCCTCCTGGGAGCGCCGCCTCGGCATGGGCGAGGACTGGGGCGACCTGCGGTTCATACCGCACACCGAGGGCTGGGTCCTCGACGAGGACGACGTACCGCAGTGGTACACCGACGGCCCCGCCCCCCGCTTCGAGGACGAATGGCACCCCTCCGACCGGCTGTTCGCGCCCATGTACACGCCCGGCGTCTCCGGCGGCTCGTGCGGCGAACTGATCGGCGTCCTGTCCGTGGACCGGCCGCGCAACGGCCGCCGACCCGGCGCGTGGGGGCGCGAAGCGCTCCAGATGTACGCGTTCCAGGCCGCCATCGCGATCAGCAACGCGCGTCTACGTGCGAATATGCAACGCGCACTTGTCAGACTCGAACGCGAGCAACAGGCCCTGCGCGCAAGCGAGGAGAGCTTCCGGCAGGCCTTCGAGTACGCCCCCTCCGGCATGGCGATAGCCGAGATGGGCGGCGACCAGCACGGCCGAATACTCCGCAGCAACGACGCCCTGTGCCGCCTCCTGGGCCGCCCCGCCTCCGCGATGCGCCGCTACTCCTTCTCGGACCTCGTCCACCCCGAGGACGTAGGCACCCTGCTGAGAACCTCGGCGGAGGGCGGACGCGCGGAACTCCGCCTCGGCCGCCGGGACGGCACCTACGTCTGGGTCTCCCTCCGCAACTCCGTCGTCGCCGACGCCGCCGACGGGCCGCGCTTCCTCCTCTCCCACGTCGAGGACATAGAGGACCGCAAGCGCCGCGAGCTGCAGCTCGCCCACCGCGCCGCGCACGACGCGCTCACCGGCCTGCCGAACTCGGCCGAGCTGCGCACCCGCCTCTCCGCCCGCCTCTGCCAGCGCCCGACCTCCGCGTTCCCCGGCGAGGTCGAGTCCCTCGACGCCGCCTACGGACACCCGGCCTACGACGCGAACGGCCACGGCTTCGACTACCCCCCCGGCGCCGACCTCCTCGACGCCTACGACCACCACGTCCACACCATCGCCCCCGAGGGCGAGCGCGACGACGGCACCAAGGGGCTCGCGGTCCTCTTCTGCGACCTCGACGGCTTCAAGTCGATCAACGACCGGTTCGGGCACAACGCGGGCGACGCGGTCCTCATCGAGGTCGCCCGGCGGCTCGGGCGGGCCGTGCGCGACGGCGACACGGTGGCCCGGCTCGGCGGCGACGAGTTCGTCGTCCTCGCCGACGGCCTCGGCAAGGCCGACGCCGCCGACCTCGCCGTACGCCTGCGGAACGAGATCATCCAGCCCATCCGGGTCGACGGCCGGGCCATGCGGGTCGGGGCCAGTTTCGGCATCGGGTGGGCCCACTGCGGCATGACGGCGGACGAGGTGTTGAAGTCCGCCGACGAACGGATGTACATCGAGAAACGATCTCGTCCCAAACAGCACAGACGCGCGGGATGATCTCCAGGTCAGCGTTGTGATGCCGTCCGAGTCACCGGTTTGGACCACGCGGAGCGGGTAGGCTCGCAGTTCTCCAGACGTATCGAAGCCCCAATCGAAGACGCATCTGAAGCTGACGTACCTGCACCCGCACCTGTTGAGGAGTACCTAGGGATGACGCCCGGCAACAACGGCGCGAGCACGCCCGAGGACGACGACCCGTTCGGCTACCTGTACGCCGATGGCCAGGCCAACGGCGCCCAGCCGCCGACCGGCGGTGGTGGCTACGGCTACCCGGGCTCCGTCAACCGGGTGCGCGCGGTCGGCGAGCGCCAGTACGGCGGCCAGCCCGCCGCCGCCCCCACCGCCCAGTACCAGCAGCCGTACGGCCAGACCGTCCCGCAGCAGCAGGCCTACGGCGCCCAGCCGAACGCGAGCTACCAGGCCCCGGAGTCCTTCGGCGCCCCGCCCACCCAGCAGCCCCCGTCCTACGACGGCGGCCGGGGCGGCGGCCGGGGCCGCGGCCCCAACACCAAGGGCCTGCTGATCGGCGCGATCGCGGTGGTCGCCGCGGTGGTCATCGGCATCAGCGTGGCGATGATGAACGGCAACGGCGACACCAAGACGGGCGACCAGGCGGGCAGCACGCCGTCGGCTTCGCAGAGCGCCTCGTCGAGTCCGTCGCCGAGCAGCAGCGCGTCGGACGCGGCGGAACTGCCGAAGATCGACGCCAAGGCCCTTCTGCTGGGCGGCGGCGCCACCACGGCATCCGACATCGACGGCGCCAAGGCCGAAGGCGGTGTCTATGTGACGGGCTTCAACGCGGTCGGCGCGACCGTGACCTGGAATGTGAGCGGCATCGCGAAGAGCGGCGGCTATCGCCTGTACGTCAACTACGGCGTACCCGGCAAGGACGCCACCGCCACCCTCACGATCAACGGCACGGCCCAGTCCCGCCCACTCAACCTGAGCAACTTCGCGAAGGCCCCCGAGGGCAACTACGAGAAGGGCTGGACGGAAACCTGGGCGTCCGTCCAGCTGAACAAGGGCACCAACACCATCAAGATCTCCTGCGAGCAGGGCGACCAGTGCGACGTCAACTTCGACCAGCTGTACCTGGTGAACGGCTGACCTAGGCCGCCGTGGCGTCCCCCGTCACCGCGACCCGCTCCAGCAGCTCCTCGTACGCCGCCCGGTCGAACTCGCCCGCCACCGGCGCCAGTACGGTCGCCGCCGACAGTGCCACCGCGCGGGCCAGCCGGGCCGGCCAGGGCAGGCGGTCGACCAGTCCCGACAGCAGGCCCGCGACCGCCGAGTCGCCCGCGCCGGTCGGGTTGCCTTGCACCCGTGCCGGAGGCGTCGCGTGCCAGGTGCCCTCCGGGGTCGCCGCCAGCAGACCCCGCGCACCCAGTGAGGCGACCACCGTACGGGCACCCCGGCGACGCGCGTCCTGCGTGGCCCGCAACGGGTCGTGGGAGCCGGTGAGTTCGGCCAGTTCGTCGGCGTTGGGCTTGACGATGTCGGGGCGGGCGGCGACCCCGCGGCGGAGGGGTTCGCCGCTGGTGTCCAGGAGCACGGGGACGCCGGCCGCCCGTGCCGTCCGGATCAGGCCCGCGTACGCGCCCACCGGCACCCCCGGCGGCAGACTCCCGCACAGGGCCACCGCCGACACCCCGCCCAGCAGACCCTCGTACGCGTCCTGGAACGCCGACCACTCCGCCGAAGTGACCGTCGGACCCGGCTCGTTGAGTTGAGTCGTGTCACCGGTCAGCTCGTCCACGACGGCCGTCGTGCGCCGGGTGGCCCCGGAGACCGGGACCAGCGCGTCCAACACACCCGGTGTACCGGCGAGTTGCTCCTGTACGACACGTCCGGTGGCGCCGCCCGTGAACCCGGTGACCGTCACCTCGTGGCCGAGGGCGGCCAGCACCCGGGCCACGTTGAGCCCCTTGCCGCCGGGCCGCTCGGTCACCTCGGAGACGCGGTGCGTGCCGTGCGGCCGCAACTCCCGTACCCGATAGGTGATGTCGAGCGCGGTGTTCAGTGTGACCGTGAGAATCACCGGGCGACCTCCCCCGAAGACCGCATGAATGCGCTTGCTCTGTGTTCCGGAGGCTCGATGATGTCAAACGGGAGGCGGTCCTCCCAGTCCCCCCGGACAACCGCCTCCCTCAACAGTGGCGCATATCACCCCAGTTGGGGCTCGACCACCCAAGTACCGCGCCGCATCACGCCCTTGAGATCGAACTCGGAGTCCAGCAGCACCAGGTCGGCGTACTTGCCCGGCTCCAGCGAGCCGATCTCGTCGTAACTCCCCAGCAGCCTGGCCGGGTTGGCCGAGATCGCGGCGACCACGTCCTCGACCGGCAGCCGGTCGACCGTCACCGAACGCTTGAAGGCCCGGTCCAGGGTCAGCGTCGAGCCCGCGATCGAACCGCCCTCCACCAGCCGCGCCACCCCCTCACTGACCTCGACCTCCAACGGGCCGAGCATGTACCGGCCGTCGCCGAAGCCCGCCGCGTCCATCGCGTCCGTGATCAACGCCACCCGGCCCGCGCGCGCGTGATGGAACGCCAACTCCAGGGACGCCGGGTGGAGATGCGTACCGTCGTTGATCAACTCGACGGTGATGCGCTCGTCTTCGAGCAGCGCCGCGATCGGACCGGGCTCGCGGTGACCGAGCTGCGGCATCGCGTTGAACAGGTGCGTGGCCACGGTCGCGCCCGCGTCGATCGCCTCCACCGTCTGCTCGTACGACGCGTCCGTGTGCCCGATCGCCGCGATGACGCCGTGTTCGACGAGCAGCCGTACGGAGTCGAGCCCGCCCGGCAGTTCGGTCGCCAGGGTGACCATCTTCGCGCTGCCGCGCGCCGCGTCGACCAGCTTGCGCACGTCCGCCGGGTCCGGCTCCCGCAGCAGCGCCTCGGAGTGCGCGCCCTTGCGGCACGGCGAGATGAACGGGCCCTCGAAGTGGATGCCGGCGAGGTCGCCCTGTTCGGCGAGTTCGGAGAGGAGACCGGCGCGGTGGGTCAGGAAGTCCATCTCGCCGGTGACTGTGGAGGCGACGAGGGTCGTGGTGCCGTGCAGGCGGTGGGTGTGGATGCCCTTGAGGACGTCGTCGACGGTGCCGGAGGTGAAGGAGGCTCCGCCGCCGCCGTGGTTGTGGATGTCGACGAATCCCGGTACGAGCCAGTGGCCGGTGACGTCGACGACCTGGGCGTTCTCGGGGGCGGCACCGGCGATGCGGGTGCCGTCGATGATGAGCCGGCCGTTTTCGAGTGTCCCGGTGGGCAGGACCAGGTTGGCACCGGACAGGATCAGGGGCGCATTGGCCGTTGCGGGCTGCGGGTGCGTTGTGGCTGGTCGCGCAGTTCCCCGCGCCCCTGGGTTGGGTGCCATCAGGGTGCTACCTCCGTACGGTCGGTTGAAGTGAGGAGATCCCAGGCCAGGAGGCCGGCACCGAGACATCCGGCCGTGTCCCCCAGCGCCGCCGGGACGATCGACGGCAGCTTCTGGAAAGTGACCCTTTGCCGGACGGCGTCCCGCAGTGGTGTGAACAACGTTTCCCCCGCCTCGGCCAGGCCGCCACCGATGATGATCGTGCGGGGGTCCAGGAGGGTGAGGGCGGTGAGCAGGCCGTCGGCGAGGGCGTCCACGGCCTCCTGCCAGACGGTCTCGGCCCGGGGGTCGCCGGAGTCGACGGCCTTGGCACAGCCGGCCGCGTCGGCCTCCGGGTCGCCGGAAACGGCCGCCCACGCCTCCGTCACCGCCGCCGCGGACGCGTACCGCTCCAGGCAGCCGGTCTGGCCGCAGGGGCAGGGGGCGCCGCCGGGTCGTACGACGATGTGGCCGATCTCGCCCGCGAAGCCGTGCGCGCCCGCCTCCACCCGGCCGTCGATGCCGATGGCGCCCGCTATGCCGGTGCCCAGCGGCACGAACAGGAAGCGGTCGGCGCCCTTGCCCGCGCCGATCCGGCCCTCGGCGAGGCCGCCGGTGCGCACGTCGTGGCCGAGGGCGACCGGGACGCCGCCGAGCCGGGCGGCGAGCAGGTCACGGAGGGGTACGTCGCGCCAGCCGAGGTTGGCCGAGTAGGCGGCGATGCCCCGCTCGGCGTCGACGATGCCGGGGACGGCGACTCCGGCGGCGGACGCGGGCTCGCCGTAGCGCTCCTCGCCGTACGCGCGCAGCTCGGCGGCGAAGCCGAGGATGTGCTCGACGACCGCGTCCGGTCCGCGCTCGCGGCCGGTCGCCCGGCGGGCCCGGTGCAGCAGCTCGCCGTGGGCCCCCACTAGGGCGGCCTTCATCCCGGTGCCGCCCACGTCGAGGGCGATGACATGTCTCACGGGGGACAGTGTGGCCCGTCTACCCGCGAGAGGTCTAGTCCACTTACGTGGTGTAGACCTTATGGGTTCGCGGAGTGAACGTCACGACAGCAAAGGTTTGGGAGTCGGTAGTGCAGCGGCGCAGGACAGGAATGATCGCGGCGATGTCCGTACTGGGCATGACGGCGGTCCTCGGCGGCTGCGGCCTCGGCGGTGACTCCGGTGATGTCACCCTGAGACTCGTCGCCGCCGACTACGGCGACTCGGCGTCCAACAGTTCGCGGAAGTACTGGGACGCGCTCGTCAAGGCGTACGAGGCCGAGCACCCCGGTGTGAAGGTCGACGTCGGCGTGTACTCGTGGAACGAGGTCGACGCCAAGGTCAGGGCCATGGTCGACGCGGGGAAGGCTCCGGACATGGCGCAGATCGGCGCGTACGCCGACTACGCCGACGAGGGCAGGCTGTACTCCACCGCCGACCTGCTCTCCATCCCCGTGGAGGCCGACTTCCTGGAGCCGCTCGCGGACGCGGGGCAGGTGAACCACGTCCAGTACGGCATGCCCTTCGCCGCGTCTACGCGCGTCCTCTTCTACAACAAGACCCTCTTCGTCCGGGCCGGTCTGACCCCGCCCAAGGACTGGAGTGAGCTGGCCGCTGACGCTGAGGCGCTCAAGGAGCGGGGCGTGAAGTACCCGTTCGCGCTGCCGCTCGGCTCCGAGGAGGCGCAGGCCGAGACCATGCAGTGGCTGCTGGGCGGGGGCGGCGGCTACACCGACGACCTCGGCAGCACCTACACCCTGGACTCCGCGGAGAACATCTCCACCTTCACCTGGCTGCGCGACAACCTCGTCGGCAAGGGGCTGACCGGTCCCGTCGCACCCGCCGAGCTGAACCGCGCGGACGCGTTCGCCGCCTTCGCCAACGGCGACGTAGGCATGCTCAACGGCCACCCGACGCTCATCCAGCAGGCGGCCAGGAAGGGCGTCAAGTTCGGCACGGTCGCGATGCCGGGACGCACCGGCAAGGCCAAGACCACGATGGGTGTCGCCGACTGGATGACCGCCTTCAAGCAGAACGGCCACCGCGACCAGATCGGCGACTTCCTCGACTACGTCTACAGCGAGAAGAACGTCCTCGCCTTCTCCCGCGAGTACGACCTGCTGCCGGTGACCAACTCCGCGTCGAAGGTGATGGAGAGCGCGAAGGAGGACCAGGCCCTCCGGCCCTTCCTGGAGGAGCTTCCCCTCTCCACGCTCTACCCGGTCGGCAACACCTCCTGGGCCACGGTCAGCGCCGGCATCAAGAAGCGCATAGGGCAGGCGGTCGCCGCGAACGGCAGCCCGGGCGCGGTGCTGGGGCAGCTGCAGGCGGCGGCGACGCTGGCGGAGAGCGGCAAGTAGGAGACCGGGGCCGCTGTCAGTGGCGGGGGTTACGGTGCAGGGCATGGACAAGGACCGGCCCTCGCGGCTTCCCCCGCTGCACCGGAGGGAACAGGACATCCTCGCGCTGGAGCGCCGCGGCTTCCCGGGCCCCGGCGCGAAGGAGCGCGCGATACGCGAGGAGCTGGGCCTGGCCCCCGTGCGCTACTACCAGCTGCTCAACGCCCTGCTGGACGACGAGCGGGCGCTCGCCCACGACCCGGTGACGGTGAACAGGCTGAGACGGGTCCGTGAGACGCGGCGTTCGGAGCGGTGAGGGTCCGGCCGAGCGGTGGTGGGCGAGGGGTGCGGTCGGCTCCGCCCGGATAGGGTCCCTGTATGGGCAGCCCTAAGCACCCCACCGATCCCGTCCATCCCCCGGACGTACTGCCGACCCCTCGCACCGGCGCCGGGCGTGAGGGCCTGGAAGCGATCCTCGCGCGCCCCTCCGCCGCGGTGATCGGGCTCGACTTCGACGGCACGCTCGCACCGATCGTCGCGGACCCCGAGCAGGCCCGTGCGCACCCGGGCGCGGTGCCCGCGCTGGCCGCCCTCGCCCCGAAGGTCGCCTCCGTCGCCGTGATCACCGGCCGGCCGGCGGGCGTGGCGGTGCGCAACGGCGGCTTCGCGGGCGTCCGGGGTCTGGAACACCTGGTAGTCCTCGGCCACTACGGCACGGAACGCTGGGACGCGGTGAGCAGTACGGTCAGCGCCCCCGCCCCGCACCCGGGCGTCGCGGCCGTCCGCGCCGAACTCCCGGGCTTCCTCGACCGGATCGGCGCCTGGCAGGGCACCTGGATCGAGGAGAAGGGCCGTGCCGTCGCCGTCCACACCCGCCGCGCCACCGACCCCCAGGCCGCCTTCGAGGCCCTCCGCGCCCCCCTTACCGACCTCGCCACCCGCCACGGCCTGATCGTCGAACCCGGCCGCCTGGTCCTGGAGTTGCGCCCACCCGGCATGGACAAGGGCGTCGCACTCGCCGACTACCTCCGCGAGACGGGCGCCGAGTCCGTCCTCTACGCCGGCGACGACCTCGGCGACCTCCCCGCCTTCGCCGCCGTCGAAAAGCTCCGCTCCGACGGCCTCCCCGGCCTCCTCGTGTGCAGCGGCAACGACGAGGTGACAGAACTACGCGAACGCGCGGACCTGGTGGTGGACGGCGCGGCGGGGGTCGTGGCGCTGCTGTCGGCGCTGGCGGCTCAACTCGGCTGATCACGCGGGGGTGTTGGCGGGGGCTGGGCCGGGGCGTCGGCGCGAGATGGCGGTCGTCGGCCGACGGAGCCGTAGGCCCGCTGTCGGTGCCCGCCGCTCAACTGGGCTGATCGCGCCGGGGTGTTGGTGGCGGCTGGGCCAGGTTGTCGCGGCGCCCCGGGTGTCCCCGGCCGACGGCCTCGACGCTCCGCCGCCCGTGCGTCGTGATCAACTGGGCTGATCGGGGCGGGTGTTGGCGGAGGAGGTCGGGCAGGGCGTCCGGCCCTGCGGCCCGCGTCGGCGGCGACGAGCCGGGCCAACCGCAACGACGCGGCGGACGCCGCCCGGCGGGACCGTAGCCCCGCTGTCGGCGCTTCGGGGCTCGATGCTCAACTTCGCTGATCGTGCGCGGGTGTTGGCGGGCGCTGGGCCGGGTTGTCGCGGCGGCCCGGGTGTCCCCGGCCGACGGCCTCGACGCTCCGCCGCCCGTGCGTCGTGATCAACTGCGCTGATCGGGGCCGATGTCGGTGGAGGGGGCCGGGCCCACCGTAGCGACGCGGCGGACGCTGCCCGGCGGGACCGTAGCCTCGCTGTCGGCGGCGGCCGCTCAACTCGCCTGATCCCGCAGTGCGTTCAGCTGGTCCAGGAACCACTGGGCCGGCGGCAGCGCCGTCGCCGCCGCGGCCAGCCTCTTTGTCCGCTCGGCGCGTTCCTCGGCGGGCATGATGAGCGCCTCGTGGAGGGCGTTGGCCGTGCCGATCACGTCGTACGGGTTGACGGCGATCGCGTCCTTGCCCAGTTCCTGGAAGGCGCCCGCCTCGCGGGAGAGGACCAGCGCGCAGCCCTCGTCGGAGACGACCGGGACCTCCTTGGCGACGAGGTTCATGCCGTCGCGGATGGGGTTGACGAGGGCCACGTCGGCGAGCCGGTACGCGGCCAGCGAGCGGGCGAAGTCGTCCTTGACGTGGAGGACGACCGGGGTCCAACCGGGCGTCCCGTAAAGGGAGTTGATCTCGTCCGCGACCCGTTGCACCTCGGCCGTGTAGTCCCGGTACACGGCGAGGTCCTGCCGGGACGGGTAGGCGAAGGCCACGTGCACGACCCGCTCCCGCCACTCGGGGTGGTCGTCGAGCAGCTGCCGGTACGCCAGCAGCCCGCGCACGATGTTCTTCGACAGCTCGGTCCGGTCCACCCGGACGATGGTTCTGCGGCCCTCGCCGATCTCCTCGCGCAGCGCGGCCATCCGCTCCTCGACGTCCGCCTGGTGCGAGCGCGCGTGCAGGAACTCGGCGTCGGCGCCGAGCCCGTGGACACCGATGAGCGTCCTGCGGGTGATGCGCTCCTTCTCCAGGTGCTCGATCGAACGCGGCGCACCCGACGGCCACTGGGGGAGCCACCTGTACGGGTCGAGCCCCTGCACGCAGTTCTCGAACGCCGTAGCCCACCGCCAGGTCAGGAACGCGACCCGGTCCGCCCCGAGCAGGCCCTCCATCAGCCGCACCTGGATGTCGTCCGGAAGCATCGCGAAGTACTCCACCGGCGCCCACGGCGTGTGCGAGAAGTGCCCGATCCGCAGGTCGGGACGGAGCTCACGGAGCATCCCGGGCACCAGACACAGGTGGTAGTCCTGCACCAGCACCGCCGCGCCCTCGGCCGCCTCCTCCGCCAGCGCCTCGGCGAACGCCCGGTTGTACGTCTCGTACGACGCCCACTGGCGCCGGAACTCCGCGTCGAAGACCGGCTCCAGCGGGGTCTGGTACAGCATGTGGTGGACGAACCACAGCACGGAGTTGGCGATCCCGTTGTACGCGTCGGCGTGCACGTCGGCCGGAATGGCGAGCATCCGCACTCCGTCCTCGCCGACGCCCCGCCGGACCGCCTCCCGGTCGCCGTCGGACAGCGCCGAGCACACCCACAGCGCCCCCGCGTCCGGCCCGATCGCCGACAGCCCGGACACCAGCCCGCCGCCGCCGCGCCGGGCGCGCAGCGAACCGTCGTCGCCCACCTCGTACGAGACCGGACCGCGATTGGACGCGACGAGCACCTGAGCTGCACCGGACGCGGACGACGTGGACGACGTAGAAGCCATACGGCACAACCTAGCCCGGCCCGGAAACACTCAAACGTAGGGACGGGTCACAACGGACCGGACGGGTCCGTATACGGCCGTCCGCCCCCGCGCCGGCTACGCCACCTTGCGCGACTGGTACTCGGTGATGTCGGCCATCGGCGGCCGTTCCTCCGTGTCCACGGAGTACGTGCGCGGCTCGAAACCCTCCGGTCCCCGCTCGAACTGGGTGAGGGACGGCCGGATGAGATGCCCGCGGGCCAGCCTCAGCTGTGCCGTGCGGTAGATCTGCGCGGCCATGCGGCCCAGCGCCTGCCCGTCCTGGTGCCGGTGCTTGCGCACGCCCACGTCGACCTGGGCGAGGGCGTCCAGGCCCACCAGGTGCAGCGCGTCGACGAGCATGCCCAGCTCGACGCCGTAGCCGACGGGGAACGGGAGCTGTTCCAGCAGCGAGCGGCGGGCAGCGTACTCGCCGCCCAACGGCTGCACGAATCCGGCCAGTTGAGGCCAGTGCATGTTCAGCAGCGGGCGGGCCATCAGCTCGGTGACGCGTCCGCCCTGGCCGGCCGCGCCGCCCAGCGGGCGGTCGTACATCGCCTTGACGAGGTCGACGCCGGGGTCGGTGAGCAGCGGGCCCACGATCCCGGTGACGAAGTCGGAGGAGAACTCCTTCAGGTCCGCGTCGATGAAGCAGACGATGTCGCCGCTGGTGACCAGCAGCGAGCGCCACAGCACCTCGCCCTTGCCGGGCACGGCGGGGATGCGGGGCAGGATGTCGTCCCGGTGCACGACCCGGGCGCCCGCCGCGGCGGCCACCTCGGAGGTGCGGTCGGTGGACCCGGAGTCGACGACGACTATCTCGTCGACGAGCGGGACCTGCTGCATGAGGTCGTGACGGATGATCGCGACGATGTCACCGACCGTCGCTTCCTCGTTCAGTGCGGGCAGCACGACGGAGACCGACTGGCCCGTGCGGTGCTTCGCGGCCAGAATCTTGTGGAGCGGCCGATCGGTCAGGGACCAGGAGCGGGTGCTCAGCCAGTGCTCGACTTCCTTCAGCACGTTGCGCGGCTCCTCTGCGTTCTCTCGGCGAGGGCTGGTCACAGACAGTGAGTCTGTGATCCATCTCGCGGTTCGGACGGCTCACTCAACTGTCCTGGCCTTCGGTTACAGTCTTGAACAACGCTGATGACCATCGCATGTCGGGGGCCGTCGGCGGGACAATCGCATACACAACTGAACACCGCTCATCCAGAGGGGCAGAGGGATACGGCCCGATGAAGCCCCGGCAACCCTCCAGCCGGTCTTGTCACGCAGGTACACGCTGACGTGGTGAGGCTCCCGGCTCGGGAAGGTGCCAAATCCGTCTCACGGCGAGATGCGTCGTGAGGAAGATGAGGAGAAAGGGCCTCGCCTCCATGGCTGCGCAGACTGTTGCAAGCACCACGAACTCCGCGAAGACGGACACGACCGCCGCGGATCCGAACCCCACGAGCACCGTTGATCTCGGCCCCGCCGCCGCGCTGTCCTGCCGCGAGTGCGGCCACCGCGTCCCGCTCGGCCCGGTCTTCGCCTGCGAGGAGTGTTTCGGCCCGCTGGAGATCGCCTACGACTTCTCGGCCTACGACACCGAAGAGCTCCGCAAGCAGATCGAAGCGGGCCCCGCGAACATCTGGCGTTACGCGCCCCTGCTGCCCGTCCCCGCCGACGTGGCGACCAAGCCGAACATCAACCCCGGCTGGACCAAGCTCGTCCAGGCCGACAACCTCGCCCGCGAACTGGGCGTCGACGCGGGCAAGTTGTTCGTCAAGGACGACTCCGGCAACCCGACGCACTCCTTCAAGGACCGCGTCGTCGCCCAGGCCATCGAGGCCGCCCGCGCGTTCGACTTCACCACCCTCTCCTGCTCCTCCACCGGCAACCTCGCCGGCGCGGTCGGTGCCGCCGCCGCCCGGGCCGGCTTCCGCTCCTGCGTGTTCATCCCGCACGACCTGGAAGAGGGCAAGATCGTCATGGCCGCGATCTACGGCGGCGAGCTCGTCGGCATCGAGGGCAACTACGACGACGTGAACCGCTTCTGCTCCGAGCTGATCGGCGACCCGGCCGGCGAGGGCTGGGGCTTCGTCAACGTCAACCTGCGGCCGTACTACGCGGAGGGCTCCAAGACCCTGGCGTACGAGATCTGCGAGCAGCTCGGGTGGAAGCTTCCCGACCAGCTGGTCGTGCCGATCGCCTCGGGCTCCCAGCTCACGAAGATCGACAAGGGTCTGCAGGAGCTGATCAAGCTCGGGCTCGTCGAGGACAAGCCGTACAAGATCTTCGGCGCCCAGGCGGAGGGCTGCTCGCCGGTGTCCGTCGCCTACAAGGCCGGGCACGACGTCGTACGCCCGCAGAAGCCGAACACCATCGCGAAGTCCCTCGCCATCGGGAACCCGGCGGACGGGCCGTACGTGCTGGACATCGCCCGGCGTACGGGCGGAGCGGTGGAGGACGTCAACGACGAGCAGGTCGTCGACGCGATCAAGCTGCTGGCCCGGACCGAGGGGATCTTCGCGGAGACGGCGGGCGGGGTGACCGTGGGCGTGGCGAAGAAGCTGATCGACAACGGATTGCTGGACCCGACGCTGACGACTGTCGTGCTGAACACCGGGGACGGTCTGAAGACGCTGGACGCGGTTGCCGGTACCGGGCTCACCGCGACGATCCGCCCGAGTCTTGAGTCCTTCAGGGAAGCTGGGCTCGCGTCCTAGCGTCGTTGTTCGTCTGCGGGCCGGTGGGGGCTGGTCGCGCAGTGCCCCGCGCCCCTAAAAAGAAGCTGACCGGAGGTTTCATCGTGAGCGTTAGTGTCCGCATCCCCACCATCCTGCGCACCTACACCGGCGGGCAGGCCGAAGTAACCGCCGAAGGTGCGACCCTCGCCGAGGTCATCTCGGACCTGGAGAAGAACCACACCGGGATCTCCGCCCGCGTCCTCGACGACCAGGGGAAGCTGCGCCGGTTCGTCAACGTCTACGTCAACGACGACGACGTCCGCTTCGAGCAGGGGCTGGAGACGGCCACCCCGGACGGGGCCGGCGTCTCGATCATTCCGGCCGTCGCCGGCGGCTGATCGTTACCCTAGGTAACGTCGATTACCAAGAGTTCATCGAATTGCCCCCTCCGTGAGAGAAGCGGAGGGGGCAATTCTCTATGGTTGAGCGGGGTACAGTTGGGGAACGCGCTCCACTCCGCATGCCGAACGCATATGAGTACCGGCTCCGCGTGCGATGAGAAGTAGCCAAAGTGTGCAGGTCTTTTGCGCCTTATATTGCCTTTATCGGGCCCGACTTGCCCTGAAGTCGGACGAATTCTCCGTAAATTCCCGACCGGTCCTGCCCGGAATTCTCGTCGGATTGACCTGTTGCAGACGGCAGTTGGACGGATACATTCGGCCGCGGTCGACGCGTTCCGGCGCACGCCCCCAATCCTGTGGGGGGTGAGGTCTGACCCGGATCCGCGAAGTGCGGATCCGTGCAAGGGCCAGTAATAGGGGAGTTAGGCATGGCTCAGGGCACCGTCAAATGGTTCAACGCGGAGAAGGGGTACGGCTTCATCGCGGTCGACGGTGGTGCGGATGTTTTCGTCCACTACAGCGCGATTCAGATGGACGGCTACCGCACCCTGGAAGAGGGTCAGCGGGTCGATTTCGAGATCTCGCAGGGTCAGAAGGGGCCGCAGGCGGACATGGTCCGGCTCGCGACCGGCTGAAGCACGCGCCGACGAACAGCAGCGACGTTCTTCGTTCTTCACCGAAGGGCTCGTACTCCTGGGGGGTCACCTCCTGGGGTACGGGCCCTTCGGCATGCCCGGAGTCGGGACGCGTCCGGGCCGGTGCCGGGCCCGTGCCAGGGAGGTCAGAACCTGGCAGCCGCTTGCGCCCACCCGTCGCCCGACCACCACCCCTCAACGAGCCCGCTTCGCGGGCGCACCTTGCACTCGGGCATGCCGAGTGCTAATCATTGGCGTTAGCACTCTGAAGGTGAGAGTGATAACGAAGGACCGGGTCGGTGAGGCCCGCAGGCCAGGTGGTGCAAGGAACCACGGGGCAGGCAGGCCGTCCGTCGCGGGCGCCAGCGCGGTCCGGAGCAATCCACCCCAGTCCGGGAGGACCACTTCACATGGCCAAGATCATCGCGTTCGACGAGGAGGCACGGCGCGGTCTCGAGCGCGGGATGAACCAGCTCGCCGACGCCGTCAAGGTCACCCTCGGCCCCAAGGGCCGCAACGTCGTCCTCGAGAAGAAGTGGGGCGCCCCCACGATCACCAACGATGGTGTTTCCATCGCCAAGGAGATCGAGCTCGAGGACCCGTACGAGAAGATCGGCGCCGAGCTGGTCAAGGAAGTCGCCAAGAAGACGGACGACGTCGCCGGTGACGGTACGACCACCGCGACCGTCCTCGCCCAGGCCCTCGTCAAGGAGGGTCTGCGCAACGTAGCCGCCGGCGCCAACCCGATGGCCCTCAAGCGCGGTATCGAGAAGGCCGTCGAGGCCGTCTCCGGTGCCCTCCTTGAGCAGGCCAAGGACGTGGAGACCAAGGAGCAGATCGCTTCTACGGCCTCCATCTCCGCCGCCGACACCCAGATCGGCGAGCTCATCGCCGAGGCGATGGACAAGGTCGGCAAGGAAGGCGTCATCACCGTCGAGGAGTCGCAGACCTTCGGGCTCGAGCTCGAGCTCACCGAGGGCATGCGCTTCGACAAGGGCTACATCTCGGCGTACTTCGCCACCGACATGGAGCGTATGGAGGCCGTCCTCGACGACCCGTACATCCTGATCGCCAACTCGAAGATCGCCAACGTCAAGGACCTGCTCCCGCTCCTGGAGAAGGTCATGCAGTCGGGCAAGCCGCTGCTGATCATCGCCGAGGACGTCGAGGGCGAGGCCCTGTCCACGCTGGTCGTCAACAAGATCCGCGGCACCTTCAAGTCCGTCGCCGTCAAGGCCCCGGGCTTCGGCGACCGCCGCAAGGCCATGCTCGGCGACATCGCCATCCTCACGGGCGGCGAGGTCATCTCCGAGGAGGTCGGCCTCAAGCTGGAGAACGCGACCGTGGACCTCCTCGGCCGCGCCCGCAAGGTCGTCATCACCAAGGACGAGACCACCATCGTCGACGGCTCCGGCTCCGCCGACCAGGTCGCCGGCCGGGTCAACCAGATCCGCGCCGAGATCGAGAACAGCGACTCGGACTACGACCGCGAGAAGCTCCAGGAGCGCCTCGCCAAGCTCGCCGGCGGCGTCGCCGTCATCAAGGCGGGCGCGGCCACCGAGGTCGAGCTCAAGGAGCGCAAGCACCGTATCGAGGACGCCGTTCGCAACGCGAAGGCGGCCGTCGAGGAGGGCATCGTCGCCGGTGGCGGCGTCGCGCTCATCCAGGCGGGCCACGTCTTCGAGAAGCTCGAGCTCGAAGGTGACGAGGCCACCGGTGCGGCGATCGTGAAGCTGGCCCTCGAGGCCCCGCTGAAGCAGATCGCCGTCAACGGTGGTCTCGAAGGCGGAGTCGTCGTCGAGAAGGTCCGCAACCTGCCCATCGGTCACGGCCTCAACGCCGCGTCCGGTGAGTACGTGGACATGATCGCCGAGGGCATCATCGACCCGGCGAAGGTCACGCGCTCTGCCCTGCAGAACGCCGCGTCCATCGCCGCGCTCTTCCTCACCACCGAGGCCGTCATCGCCGACAAGCCGGAGAAGGCCGGTGCCGGCGCGGGCGCCGGTGGCGGCATGCCGGGCGGTGACATGGACTTCTGATCGACCCCTTCCGGTTGATCAACGGTCTTACCGAGGGCGGTACTTCCTGCTTCTGGCGGGGGGTACCGCCCTCGGGCGTGTCCGGGATCACAGGCCGAGGGGTGGGACGGTCGGAATGACGGGCTTGGCCCGGAGGTTGTTGTTGACGCATGATCGATGCATACGCACATACCGTCCGGTACCTGGTAGTCCCGAGGAGCCCCCACACGTGTCTACGACCGCCCCCGCCTCCCGAGCGGCCGAAGTCCTCGCCCGTCCGATCACCCTCAACGGCCTGACCGTCCCCAACCGGATCGTCATGGCGCCGATGACCCGGCAGTTCTCGCCGGGCGGCATTCCCGGTGAGGACGTGGTCGGGTACTACTCCCGCCGGGCCGCCGCGGGCGTCGGTCTCATCGTCACCGAGGGGACGTACGTCGGTCACGAGTCGGCCGGGCAGAGCGACCGCGTCCCGCGCTTCCACGGCGCGGAGCAGCTCGCGGGCTGGGCGAAGGTCGCCGAGGGCGTGCACGCGGCGGGCGGCACGATCGTGCCGCAGCTGTGGCACATCGGCATGGTCCGCGAGCAGGGCCAGCCGCCCTACGCCGACGCCCCCGCGGTCGGCCCGTCCGGGCTGCGCATCGGCAGTGACGAGGTCACCGGTACGGCCATGACGCAGCGGGACCTGGACGACGTCATCCGCGCCTTCGCCGAGGCCGCTGCCGCCGCCGAGCGCATCGGCTTCGACGGCGTCGAACTGCACGGCGCCCACGGCTACCTTCTGGACCAGTTCCTGTACGCGGGCACCAACCGCCGTACGGACGCCTACGGCGGCGACCCGGTCGCCCGTACCAAGTTCGCGGCGGAGATCGTGGCCGCGGTCCGCGAGACCGTGTCCCCCGAATTCCCGATCATCTTCCGCTACTCGCAGTGGAAGCAGGACGTCTACGGTGCCCGGCTCGCCGAGACCCCGGAGGAGCTGGAGGCGATCCTCGCGCCGATCGCCGCGGCCGGCGTCGACGTCTTCCACGCCTCCACCCGCCGTTACTGGCTCCCCGAGTTCGAGGAGACCGGGTCCGACCTCAACCTCGCGGGCTGGACGAAGAAGCTCACCGGCAAGCAGACCATCACCGTCGGCTCGGTCGGCCTCGACGGGGACTTCCTCAAGGGTTTCCGCGGCGAGGGCGCCCCGGTCAAGGGCATCGACGATCTCCTCGACAGCCTGGAGCGCGACGAGTTCGACATGGTCGCGGTGGGGCGGGCGCTGCTTCAGGATCCGGAGTGGGCGGCGAAGGTCCTGGCCGGCCGGGTGGAGGAGCTGGCGCCTTACGACGCGGCGGCGCTGCGCTCGCTGAGCTGAGCTGGGCTGAGTTGGGCTTTTGTTGTGCGGCCGGTGGGGGTGCGCCGGAGGGTTTCTCGCCCCCGCCGCCCCTGCCCGTCCCGTCCCTGGGGGCTGCGCCCCCAGACCCCCGCTTCGGCCTGAACGGCCTCGTCCTCAAACGCCGGACGGGCTGATTTTGTGAGCCTGTGTCGAAATGGTGCCGGCCGGGGTGGGTTATCCCGGGCGGTCAGCCCGCGATGCGGGCGAAGAACCCGAGGGCTAGTGCGTACGGCGCCAGCAGCAGGAGCATGGGGCGGAGGGCACGGCCCTCTTGGTCGCCGCCGACGGCGTAGGCGAGGGCGCTGGAGAAGCTGCCGCTCATGGCCGCGCTCGGGGTGAACCCGAACACGTCCCCCCAGCCCTCGATCACGACCGAGGCGCCCGCGTGGCCGACGACGGCGAGCAGGGCGCAGACCATGTTGAGCCGGTCGTGCAACGGGCGCCAGACCGCGCCCCCTTTGCGCCCGTGTCCGGTGAACCGGGCGATGCCCGCGTACAGCAGCGCGGGCAGACCCGCCGCCACCAGCAGTACGGCCCACATGGCACCGGTGTCCGGGTCTCTCGTGAACCCCATGATGTCTTCTCCGCCCTGCCGCTCCGGCCGTCGTCCCCTCGTGCACGAAGCTCCGTGGGCGTGCGTACGGTGATCGTATGACTTCCGTCAGCCGGGTGGCCACGGTCGCCGATCTCGATGCCGTCGTCGCCACCTTCACCAGTGCTTTTCTCCATGACCCGGTCTGGGGGCCCGCGTT
The DNA here is from genome assembly GCF_045209635.1 of Streptomyces sp. NBC_01622. Taxonomy (NCBI): domain Bacteria; kingdom Bacillati; phylum Actinomycetota; class Actinomycetes; order Kitasatosporales; family Streptomycetaceae; genus Streptomyces; species Streptomyces sp. NBC_01622. The sequence goes on along the minus strand of NZ_CP109293.1, from coordinate 5,143,130 downwards.
CCCGGACGAGCGGCGGCGGGCCGGGCAGGCGGCCGTGATGTGGCGGGTCTATGCCGGCTCCGCGCTGCGGTATCCGTGGACGCTGGTGACGCCGGGCGTCGAGGCTGCGGCGATCTTCATTCCGCCGGGTGGGGTCGAGTTGACCGAGGAGGAGGCCGGTGGGCTGGAGGGGCGGCTGGCCGCGGTGACGGATGCGGAGACCGCTCGCGCGATCATGGTTGTTGGGGAGCAGTTCGAGGCGGCGCATCCTGCCCAGCCGTTCTTCTACCTGACCATCCTGGGCACGCATGCCGACCACCGGGGCAAGGGGCTGGGCATGGGGCTGGTGGCCGACGGGCTCGCCCGGATCGACGCGCTCGGCGAGCTTGGCGCTCCCGTGTATCTGGAGTCGACCAACCCGGTCAACAACAGGCGGTACGAGAGCGTCGGTTTCGAGGCCCGGGACGAGATCGTCACCTCAGGTGGCCAGGTCGTTACGACCATGTGGCGTCCGGCCACCCGTTGAGCCGTGGCTATTGGTGAGGGGTCCCGACTCGGGCTAGCGTGCCGGAACATGAAGATTCTCCACCTGTCCGACACCCACCTGGAGCGCACCGACGCCCCCAACCGGCACGGTGTCGACGCGACCGACTCGCTACGGCTGATGCTCGCCGAACTGCGGCACCAGCGCGGGGTGGACGCGATCGTCGTCACCGGGGACCTCGCCAACGACGGGGCGGTGGAGGCGTATTCGGCCGTACGGGAGCTGGTGGGCGGGTTCGCGCGGAGGATGGGCGGGGTGCCGGTCTTCTACACGACCGGGAACCACGACGAACGCGAGGCGTTCGGGAAGGTGTTGGGGAGCGGGCACCTGGCGGCGGACGGCACGGATCGGGTCGTATCGGCTGTGTTTCCCGTGGAGTTCGCGTGCGCGGCCGTGAGTGACGTGGGCGGATACCGGTTCATCACGCTCGACTCCCTGGTGCCGGGGAAGGTGTACGGGCGGCTGAGCGCGGCCCAACTGGACTGGCTGAAGGAGGAGTTGAGCACGCCGTTCGGGAACGGCACCGTCCTCGCCTTCCACCACCCGCCGATCGCCCTCGACGTACCGACCCAACAGGCCTTCGGGCTGCGGAATCCCGGGGAGCTGGCGGACGCGATCCGGGGGAGTGACGTACGGGTCGTCCTCACCGGGCACTTCCACCTCCAGCTCTTCGGCTTCCTGGAGGCGACGCCGGTGTGGGTCACGCCGGGTGTCGTCAACCGGATCGACCTGACGACCGCGTACGGCACCGAGCGGGCGGTGCGCGGCGCCTCGGCCTCGCGGGTGGAACTTGGCGGTGACACCGGGCCGATGTTCCACACCCTCCACGCGCGCGATCCACGGGCGCACGAGACGGTGTACCAACTGGACGCGGAACAGACCCGGTCGGTCATCGAACGGGAGCGGGAGCGGGAGAACGGTGGCGCGGATGGTGCTGTGACCGCGTAGGTTCGCCGGGGCAGCACCGGTTCGGTGCGTTACCCACTGTCACTTTCCTGCGACCTGATCCGCCGGACAGGCCCTAGCAGGTCGCCGTAACTCCCGTGCCTTTGAAAAGCTTCAGGTCCACCGCCGCCGCGAGCGCCGCCGCGCCGGAGTCGCTCGGGTGGACGCCGTCGCCGGAGTCGAAGACGGGGGCGAGTCGGGAAGCATCCCGCGGATCGGACACCTCGGACGCGAAGTCGACCAGAGGCCAGTCGGACTGGGCGCGAAGCGCCTCGTTCACGGCGGCCCTCGTCGTCTCGGCGCCCGCCGCGCGGAAGGTCTCGTAGACGCTGCCCATCATCGGCGTCAGGGTGCCGATGATCGGGCGGATGCGGTGCTCGTCCGCGCGGCGGGCCAGTGCGAACAGTGCGTCGGTGATCTGCGCGGCCGTGGCGCCGAGGCCGACGTCGTTGAGGCCGGCCAGGAGCAACAGGTGGGTGGCCTCCCGGGTGCCCAGCACGTCGCGGGAGAAGCGGTCGGGGAGGGTGGGGCCGAACAGTGGGCCCAGGAGGCGGTTGCCACCGATTCCAGCGTTGAGAACGGTTCCGACTGAGCCGATCCTCCGCTGGAGGTGGTCGGGGTAGCGCTGGTCGAGATCGGCCGAGGTGCCGTCGCCGCGCGTGATCGAGTCGCCGAAGGCGACGATGACCGGCCCGTTCGCGGGGGCGTTTGTCAGGACCCGGGTGATCCAGTAGAGCGATGTGAAGCGCTCGCCGGAGCCGAGCACCTCGCCGGTCCGCTGTGCGGAGTGCAGGTAGGCACCGGCCTCGGCGTTGTCGCCGAGTGTGAAGTCGACCGTCAGCTCGTGCCCGGCGTCGAACATCAGCAGGACCGGATCGCTGGTCGCGGTCCCTCCGGGCGGGACCTCCCAGGATGTCCGGCCCTCGCAGGTCACCGGCAGGTCGGCGTCCGCGATCGTGACCGTGTCGAAGACCAGTGGCGTGCGGCCGAACTCGTTGCTGAGCACCAGTCGCAGCGTGGTGCCCCCGCGCAGGACGCGGACACGCTGCCGCACGGTCTCCGCCGTCGCGAACGTGCGCGGCTGCGGCATGAACGGCGGTGTTCCGGCCGGATCCGCGAGTGCGGCGAGGTAGGCGGTGGTCCAGGTCACGAGGACATCCCCCAATTAATCGACATCCATCAATGTCTTTGACGATAGTCGATGCGATCGGTGACTGTCGATATCCTGAGCGCATGATGGCAACCGCCGACCGCCACCCCGCCGCGCAGGACCTCCGGCTGGTCAAGGTGCTGGCCGCGCTCGCCGACCCGGCGCGCGTCAGCATCGTCCGCACTCTCGCCAGGCTCGGCGAGTCGCCCTGCGTGGATCTCCATCACGCCGCGGGTCTGACGATCAGCCAGCCGACCTTCTCGCACCACCAGCGCGTGCTGCGGCAGGCAGGCGTGCTGCGCGAACGCGTGCAGGGCGCGCACCGGATCGTCAGCCTGCGGACCGAGGATCTCGACGCCTGTTTCCCCGGCCTGCTGGCCGCCGTGCTCGGCACTCGCCCCGACCTCGTTCGATAGCGCTGCGCCAACGCCCGCCACCCCGACGCCCTCGCAGCTCAACGCAGCGAGCGCGCCCGCAGGCGAGAGGGGCTGCAAGGGAGAGGGGGCGCTGCGGGCGGACGCTCACTCACCGCCGCCGCCTGACCGACCCGGCAAACCTTCCGGGTCACAGCACTAGTGTGATGCGCCAGAAATCCTGAAGGTTAGTTCTGCTCTGTCTTCTGGCTGTCGGTTCCGACTTTGGTGAGGTAGTCGGCGAGGGAGTTGAGGATTTCGTCGGCGGTCTTGGTCCAGGTGAAGGGCCGCGGGTTCTTGTTCCAGGTGTCGATCCATGCGGTGATGTCGTCCTCCAGTGCCTTCACGGAGGTGTGGACGCCGCGGCGGATGAGCTTGTCGGTCAGCAGACCGAACCACCGCTCCACCTGGTTCATCCAGGAGGAGCCGGTGGGGGTGAAGTGGACGTGGAAGCGGGGGTGTCTGCCCAGCCACATCCTGATCTCGGCGGTGTTGTGGGTGGCGTAGTTGTCGCAGACGAGGTGGACGTCGAGGCCGGCGGGTACTGCCTTGTCGATCCGGACCAGGAACTTCTTGAACTCGATCGCACGGTGGCGGCGGTGCAGTGCCGATATGACGGTGCCGTCAGCGATGTTGAAGGCGGCGAACAGGCTGGTGATGCCGTGCCGCAGATAGTCGTGGGTCCGGCGTTCGGGCATGCCCGGCATCATCGGCAGGACTGGCTGGGACCTGTCCAGTGCCTGGATCTGGCTCTTCTCGTCCACGCAGAGCACGACCGCTTTCTCTGGCGGGTGGTGGTACAGGCCGACGACGTCGACGACCTTGGCGACGAACTGCGGGTCGGTGGACAGTTTGAAGGAGTCCTGCAGGTGGGGCTTGAGGTCGAACTTCTTCCAGATCCGGCCGATGGTCGATTTCGACAGGCCGGTGCGCTGGGCCATCGAGGCCCGTGACCAGTGCGTGTCCTGGCCCGGGACCGACTCCAGGGTGGCCACGACGACCTCCTCGACCTGGTCGAGGAGGATCGAGGGCGGGCGGCCCGAGCGGGGCTCGTCGTGCAGGCCGTCGAGGCGTTTCGCGATGAACCGGGCCCGCCAGCGGTCCACGGTCGACCTGTCGATGCCGAGGTCGGCTGCGGCCTGCTGGTTCGTCCCGCCCTCCGCGCAGCGCAGCACGATCTTGGCCCGTAACGCGAGGAACTGGGCGGTCTTCGCCTGCCGCGCCCACTGCGTCAACTGCCTGCGCTCAGCATCGTCCAGGACCAGGTCGGCCTTCGGCCGGCCGATCCAGCCGGCGTCCTCAAGGCCGGCCACCCGCTCCGCGGCGAAAGCCCGCCGCCACTTGCCCACCGTCTTGGCCTGAACACCAACGATCCGCGCCACAGCCGCGTTTGACGTGCCGTCAGCACACGCCAGGATGATGCGGGCCTTCTCGGCCGAGCGCCGGTGCGGCAATTCCGTCCGGCGCACCAACTCAGCACGCTCGGCCTCGGACAACGTGATATCCACAGCAGAAGGCCCCGGATGCGACATGCCAACAGGGTAGTAACTAACCTTCAGGATTTCTGGCGCATCACACTAGCGGGACTTGAACCAGGCGACCGAGACGATCAGCGCCGCGCCGATCGCGGCACCGGCGAACTCGTAGGCCGCGTGGTACGCCAGGTCGGAGCGTTCGGTCACGGCCCAGTCCCGGCCGGCGTAGAGCGGGATGCCCGTCACCTGTTCCTCGTCGTACTCGAAGGCCAACCCCGCTATCTTTCCCCGCCCTTGGTGTCCGTCGGGCAGCCGCCAGGTGCCCGTGCAGCGGTCGTTCGACTCGCAGTGGACGTACCCCTCGGTGATCGTCCGGTCGCCGTCGACGAACCGGTGGACGTTCCTCGCGGCGAACCACAACGGCAGCGCGAGCGCGCACAGACACGCGACGAGCACCACCCGCTGCCACCAGTTCAACCCCTTGAATGTGCTCAAAGGTTCCCCAGCGGCTCGATGTCCACGTGCACCGGCGTACCCCACACCCGCAGCACCTCGTAGTCCGTGAACTCGTGCACCAGCCGGTACGCCATCGCGGGCCGCGAACCCCGGCGCTGGGCCGCGAGATACAGCTCGGCCTCGTGCCGGTCGCGGCGCGGGGTGCCGCACAGCTGCCAGGCCTGGCCGTTCCACAGCTCGGGCAGCCAGCGCTGCTGCGCCTGCGGGCGGTCCTCGCGCACGCCGTAGCGGGACGGTGTGGTGTCGGTGGGCCGGGGCGCTCCGGGGCCGTTGATCTCGGAGCGGCGGGCCGCGCGGCGCCGGGTCTCGCAGAGCAGGCACAGGTCGGGGGCGTCGGCGTCGACCGGGCCGTTGGGGTGTTCCGGGCAGCGGGTGGTCGGCGCGCCGCCGCTGACGGTGTCGTCCAGCAGGTCCAGGGCGCGCTTGAGATCCGCCTTGACCTCGTGCAGCCGGGCGTCGGGGGTGTCGGACGTCAGCGCCTCACCGTGCTCGCCGAGGAGACGGAGGGCGCGACCTAGGGCGGTCTGCTGGGCGTGGTTCATGGTCCTGTCGACGATAGTCGGCTTTGGCGCGGGCTGGTTCCCTTGGCGGGAGCGCCCGGTCTCCGCTCAGATGGCCGGGTGCGCTTCACGTGCCCGGACACGGTGCGCGAGGTGGCCGAGCAGTACGGCGTTGACCAGCCCGCACAGGGCGCAGCCGGCGGCGAAGAGCGGCGGGCTCAGCCAGGAGAGATCGGGGAGTTCGGCCGGTATCGACACCGCAAGGGGGACGAAACTGAGCGGCGCGGTGGTGATGAGCGGCCAGACACCGGCGAAACCCGGGTCCGGCAGGACGTACGCGGCGCCGAGGAAGAACACCACCGAGGCGGTGACCGCGGCGAGGTAGACCCGCGCGGGCCAGTTGTCGACGGCGGGCGCGAGCAGGGCACGGAGGCGGGCGGGACGCGCCGCAGGGGGTGCTGTGGGGGGCGCCGCGGATTTCGTCACCAGGGCGCCGATCACGGCCGCGTTCACCAGCGCGCACAGCACGACCCACACCGTCCAGGCGCCGATGGCCGACACCTGTGCCGTCCCGTCCCCTTCGGCGCCGGGACCGAAGGGGAGGACGATGCCCAGCAGGGAGAGGGGCGCGGTGAGTACCGAGGGGGCCAGGGCGACGGGACTCTCCGGGGAGAGGAACATCGCCGCGACCGAGACGCCTACGACGCCCAGGTAGGCCCGGGCCGGCCAGTTGTCCGTGGCGAGCGCGAGGAGGCGGCGCGGACGGGAGGGATGCGGCATCGAGGCGTCCTTCAGGTCGGTCCGGGTTGGTGTCACAACGGTGGACCGAGGGGCGCGCCCAGGCATGAGTACGGGTACCCATGGGAGAGGGGCGGAAGGACTCAGTTCGTCAGGCTGTCGACGAACGCGGACCATGCGTCGGCCCGGAAGACGAGTTTCGGGCCGAGGGGGTTCTTGGAGTCGCGGACGGGGACGATGGTGGGGTGGCCGTCGGCTACTTCCACGCAGTCACCGCCATCGCCGCCGCTGTGCGTTGACTTGCGCCAGCGGGCTACTTCGAGGCAGTCGCCGCCGCCCCCGCCGCTGTAGCTCGACTTGTGCCAGGTGGCCGTGCTCAGGTCGTAGTCAGGAAGGATCCTCATGGGTGTAATCCTGCGCCAACGCCTCGATCATGGCCAGGGACTTCTCTGGCGAGAGCGAGACAGCCGCCAGGAGTTCGAAGGTCAGCCTCAGTTGGGTGATGGTGGCGGGGTCGTCCTCCAACCGTCCGGTGCGAACTCCCTGAAAGTAGACGAGCGGAGGGGCGTCCTCGAAGTCCATGAGCTTCAGGGAGCCCTCCGTCGCCGTGTGCGCTCCCGCGCTGAAGGGCAGTACCTGTGTGATGACCCGGCCCCGGTTGCTCAGGTCCGCGATGTGGCGCAGAGCCTCCGCCATTACCGACCGGCCACCGATTTCCCGGCGTAGCGCAGCCTCGTCAAGCACGGCCCACAACAATGGCTTTGTTGGGTGGCCGAGCAGGCGGGTCCGTGCGATCCGACCGTCCACCCACTCGTCGATCGTCTCCTCGGGCGCCGTCGGGTCGTACGCACGGTTCACGGCTCGTGCGTACGCCGGTGTCTGGAGCAGTCCGGGGATCAGCATCGGTGCGTACTCACGGATCGCTGCAGCCCTCGCTTCGGCCTCCGCCGCCTCGGCGAAGTGCTCCGGATACCTCGACTTGGCCGCAGCCCCGCAGTTCCGGGTGAAGAAATCCTCCGTCCCCAACTCGCCGTCCAACATCCGCGCGTACTCCGGCAGCATCCGCCGCGTCCCCGCCTCCAACTGCCCGATGAACGAACCGCTCACGAACAGCCGCTGCCCCAACTCCTCCTGGCTGAGGCCCGCCTTCTCGCGGGCGTGACGGAGTTCGGCGCCGAGCAAGGCGCGCGGTGACGACGACGGGTCGAGGTCCTTCTGTCCTGCCACGGCAACTCCCTGTCCGACACCCGATGTTGTTGGGCCGCCCTGTCTGGCCAGGTTAGACATGCGACAGCCACGCTGTGTTGCGAACAGTGAACTCTGTGTGGAGGTGTAAGGAATGCTGCGGTCGACGGAAGAAGTCGTCGCTTCGCTCCGGGAGGCGCTCACCGGCGTAGGTGTCGCCCTGCCGTCCCTGGGTGTGGACCCGGTGACGGGTGCGGGCGAGGAACCGTTCGCGTTGGTGGTGCTGGGGCGTTGCAACGTACGTACCGCCGAGAAGCTGGCGTCCGTACTGCGCGGTGAACGGCCGCCGGTCGGGGCGCACGCCGTGGACGTGCGGGACGGGCGGATCGGCGAGGTGATGGGGCACGTGGGCGGGAACGTGCAGTTGCGGCCGGTCTGCGGCGGCCGGGAGTGGGACTGCCCACCGGAGTCGACGGGGCCCGCGGCACAGGAGGAGGTGCTGCGGGCCCGGGTACGGGAGCGGAACCGGGAGGCTCGGCTCCCTTGATGTGAACGGCATCGTGGAAAACGGACGCTCCCAGGCGGACGCCGAATCACCCAAGCCCGCCATGGCGTCGTTCCATTAAGTACGGACGCTCATGACACCGCGTGCCTGTCGGATGGATTCTGGCCGGGTGAGTACAGATCCTGAACGTATTGGTCGGGCCGTGGCCGTGGCCGTGGCCGTGGGCTTGGCTGTTTTTGAGCTGTTGGTTCTAGGCCTGATCTGGTTGTTCTGGATTTCGTCCTACTGGTCGGCCTTTGACGCGCAGGACTACGGAGCACCGCCGGGTCCCTACCTGCAGAAAGCCATGTTCGTGGCGGCAGCCGCCCTGGTTGCAGCTGTTGTAGCCGGAGTCCGCCGGATACCTGTGGTTGCCGTCACCCAACTTGTCATGGTCCTCGCCATTTGCGCGGCCCTGACCAGCGCGAAGGTCGCTGGTGAACGCATTTACGAGTCCTCCTACCGGGATGCCTGTCTCTCGGGTCTGGCCTGTGACGCACCTTCGCCCCCGCGATGAGACATCGTTCAGTCTTCGTACGGCACCGGACGAGCGGTCAGGGCGTCCAGGACGACACGGTCGGCGAGCGGCTGCCGCAACTCCACCCGCACGTTCTGTTCGATCAGTTGGGCGGTGCAGGGGCCGCTTCGCGCTCCCGTGACGGAGGCGTACAGCACGATGCTCTCGTCCGTCTCCAGCACGTTGACGACGGGGCCGTCGTCGCAGGCTCCGTGGGTGGCCCGCACCGTGAGGGAGCGGCCGTCCGCCGCCGTCCCGGCGAGCCGGGCGATACTCCAGAGGCCGCCGGCGGATCCTTGCGGAGCCCGTCCGATCGGCGGCTCGGGCAGCTTCGACGGGGTGACGGCGACCTGTTTGAGCGGGGCGTCGTAGCCGTCGAGAGTGAACAGCCAGGCGGGAACAGTCGCCGTTCCCCGGTTCGTGGTGATCGTCGTTTCGCCGAGCTTCACTCCCGTCACGGTGAGCCTGGCTCCCTTACCGCTGTAGTGGGCGAACGACTGATACGCCGTGTTCAGGCTTGTCCCGTAAACGATCTTCGAGTCGATGGAGAATGGCTGCTCGGTCGGCGGCCGCCCTATCCGGCGAGGTTGAGGTTGTGCAGCCGGGCGATGCCGAGCATGGCGTGGTGGACGCCCTCACCCTTCAGTCGGCAGTCGCGGAGGATCTTCCAGGTCTTCATCCGGGCGAAGACGTGCTCGACGCGGGCACGAACCTGTTTGTGCGAGCGGTTGTGCTCCCGCTTCCAGTCGGGCAGTTCCTCGCCGGGCCGGCGGCGGTGCGGCATCACGAGTCCGGTGCCGGGATAGCCGCCGTCGGCGATGGTCATCGCCTTGCCGACGGCGCCTTTGGCCCTGGATTCCGCCCATGCCTTGCAGTCGTTCCGGTTGCCGGGCACCGGCTGGCCGACCACGACGACCAAGCGGGTGTCGGCGTCGATGACGACCTGATGATTGGTGGAATAGCGATAGTTCTTGGACTGCTCGGCGACCGTGTGGTCTCGGGTGGGCACCAAGGTGCCGTCCACGATGAGCACCGTGTCCTTCGCGAAGCGTTCCCGGGGCTTCAACGCGAGGAGTGGGCCGATCTAGTCGATGATCCGATCGGTTGCGGACTTCGAAATGCCAGATAGCAGGGCGAGCTGGCGCATCGTCAAGTTCGTGCGCCAGTAGGCCGCAACGAGCAGCACGCGATCCTCCAACGACAGGCCCCAGGGCCGTCCGCGCCGGACAAGATCGGCCCCCTCGCGCCGAAGCGCGGTCACTGTCTTGTGGAACTGGCGCGGATTCACGCCGGTGAACGGGGTTATCCAGGACGGCTCAGACGCCGTGATCACACCAGCCATGCGGTGATCGTCTCACCGCGGTGGTGCGGCTGGACCAGGACTTGATCACGAGAGTGGCGGCGGGAAGAGTGAGCGGCATGACGGACTCAGCAGACCTGGCGCTGGCGCACCGCCTGGCAGATCAGGCAGATGAGATCGCCCGGCACCACTTCCGTGCACCCGGCCTGTGTGCCGAGGGCAAGAGCGATGGAAGTCCGGTTACCAAGGCCGATCGGGAGATCGAACGTGCCCTGCGTGCGTCGATCCGCGCCGAACATCCCGGCGACGCGTTCATCGGAGAGGAGTTCGGTGCCCATGGTCGCAGCAGCCGCCGATGGATCATCGACGCTATTGACGGCACGGCGAGCTTCATCGCGGGCGATCCGGAATGGAGCACCCTCATCGCCCTTGAAGCACACGGCGCCGTGACCCTGGGCATGGTCTCCGCCCCCGCACTCGGGCGGCGCTGGTGGGCAACACCAGGCACTGGCACCTGGACAGGGCCATGCCCCTCCGATCCGTCAGCACCGCCGAGCCGTCTCACGCTCACGGCAGGCGGAAGCGCCAAGGACGCTGCCATCGGAATCTGGCCTCCGCCGTCCCGGCTGAGCGAATCCGAACGCGCCGCTGCCGCGCGACTGGCGGCAGGCACTGCAACCGTGCTCCCCCCGCTCGACTGGTCAACGCCAGACCACCTCACGCCGCCACCCAGCAAACCGTCCACCAGATCCGGTACTTGCCACGGAGCCCTCCTGGTCGCGACAGGAAAGCTCGACGCCTTCCTCCTGCTGGGCGCCGGGCCCTGGGACATTGCCGCAGTGATCCCGATCGTCGAAGAGGCCGGCGGCACCTTCAGCGACCTCTCCGGCCAGCGGCGAACCGACACAGGCGCAGCCCTGTTCGCCAAGCCCGGCCTCCACCAGCACCTCCTGAACTTGGCCAAAGCCCCTAACTGACCTACACGCAACGGCTGTTTCACCCCGCCACATGCGTTACGGGACAAGCCTTCGGCTCCATCAGCGGACGGCTCAGCGTGCTTCCGCTTCTCCACGCCACCTTCCCCTGCGTGATCGCGGTGGTCGGCAGCTTGCCGCTCCGGACGATGGTCCCGCTCTCGAAGGCCCGCTTGTCCGCCTCGTTGTGCCAGCCCGATTCCGGGGGCTGCGTCGTGTCGGCCATCGGGTAGTAGCCCCGGCTCCAGGCCGCGGCGGCCGCGGACCCCGGCCAGGCGTCGGCCACTTCACGAGCGCGCTTCTCCTGCGTTTTGAGCGACTGGCTTTTCGTCCGCCCGTCGCCCGCGCTCCGGTCATCGCCGCAACCGGCAAGGAGACAGGCACCCAGGAGCGGTGCGAGCACCAGCCCCACGAGGTGGTTCGCTTGCGTGTTCATGGAGTCCCCTTGGGCGTTGCCGACGACGGATTCCCAGCTGAGCGGATGACGCGGAGGCTCTTCGACTCCGGCCACCAGCGCCTGTCCGCACCTACGACGCGGAAGGGGGACTCCACGTTCACCGACCGTCATGCGCCGTCGCTACGCGCCCACCAGCGCGGGTGCGAGCTCGCGCCACGGCTCGGTCGGTACCTCGAACGGCGACTCCATCAGGACCTGCACGCAGACATGGTCGGCGCCCGCGTCCAGATGCTCGCGTACCCGGTCGAGGATCGCCGCCTCGTCGACCCACACGACCAGCGCCTCGGCCAGCTTGTCGGAGCCGCCGCGCACCAGGTCCGTCTCGCCGAAGCCGCCCCGCAGCCAGTTGTTGCGGTAGTTCGGCAGACCGGTGTAGATGTCCAGGTGGGCATGGGCCCGGCGCAGCGCGGTCTCGCGGTCCTTGGTGAGTACGGCGCCCAGCTCGACGGCCACGATCTTGTCCCGGCCCAGGGCCGCACGGACCTCGGCGGTCTGGGCCGGTGTCACCAGGTAGGGGTGGCTGCCGTCGGCGAGTTCGCGGGTCACCTCCAGCATCCGGGGGCCGAGGGCGGCGACGAGGACGGGCGGGCGGGGCGCGTCGGCCTCGGCGGCGTAGAAGGTCGCTCCCTCCATCGCCGTGAGGTACTCGCGCATGGCGGCGACGGGTCTGCCGTAACTACCGCCGCGCACCCGCTCGACCAGCGGCCGGTGGCTGACGCCGAGCCCGAGCACGAACCGGCCGCCGTAGGCGGCGGACAGCGTGCGGGACGCCGCGTTGGCCGCTACCGCGTCCCGCGCCCAGATGTTGGCGATGCCGGTCGCCACGCGCATGCGCCCGGTGGCGGCGAGCAGCAGTGCCGCCTGGCTGAAGGCCTCCCTGCCGTAGGCCTCGCCGAACCACAGTGTTCCCCAGCCCTGTTCCTCCAGCTCGGCGGCGATCTGTCCGGCCGCCGCCGGAGGCACCGCGTCCAGGCTCGCGGTCCAGATCCCCACGCGGCCGAGCCCCGCTTCTTCCCTCACTGTCATGCCGGGACAGTAGGGGCTGGGGTCGGTCGGAGGCCGTGACCGTGCCGCTCACGGTCCTTGACCGGGGTGTTCGTTCAGGCGCCGGGCTGGTAGGAGCGGGGCGCGGAGCCGGTCCACCGTTTGAAGGCGCGGTGGAAGGCGCTCGGTTCGGAGAACCCCAGCTGATGTGAGATGTCCTCGATGGAGGTGGTGCCCGCGGCCAGTGCCACGATGGCCACATCGCGCCGCAGCTGATCCCGGATTTGCTGGAACGAGGTTCCCTCGGCGGCCAGTCGGCGGCGCAGGGTCTGCGCGCTCACCGCCAGCCGGGCCGCGATGTCCTGCGGGTCGGGCATCCGGTCCGGCAGCGACTGCCCGAGCAGCCGGCGGACCTGGGCGGCGGCGGTGCTGCCGTAGTCCAGGCGGGCGAGTACGTCGTCCGGGGCGCGGCGCAGGAAGGTGCGCAGCCCCGACTCGTCCTGGAGCACGGGCAGTTCGAGCACGGAGCGGTCGAAGACCAGGGCGGTGCGCGGGGCCCGGAAGGTGCACGGGGCGCCGTAGAGGAGGTCGTATTCGAGCGCGTGCGGCGGTGCCGGGTGGCTGAACTCGACCCGGGTGAGGCTGATCCGGCGGCGGATCAGCCAGCCCGTGAAACGGTGGGCGACGACGGTGGCGGACTCGGCGAGGTAGTGATCGGGATCGTCGAAGGCGCTGAGGTCGAAGACCACCTGCGCCTCGTTCGTCTCCTCCGCGGGCTTCTCCTCCACGTGGAACCGGGGTCCGCCGGGGAACAGTCGGTAGAAGGTGCTGCTGCGGTTGATCGCGGTCCGCAGATCGGGGCTGCAATGCACCACGGCGTGGCACATCATCGCGAAGGTGCCCACCTTGAGGGGCTGTGGTCCGAGGCCCTGGAACTCGTCGTCGAGTGCCTGCCACACGGCTTTGGTGAGCCGGGCGAACTGCCGGGGCGACACCCGGGCGAGCGGGACCTCCAGCAACTGCGGTGGGATGGCGGCCTGTTCGAGGAGCGGGGTGATGTCCACACCGTGCCGCTCGGCTCCGCGCAGCGCGGCCCGTACGTGGTGGATGGCGACCGAGCGGGTCGGCGCGCCGTACGCGGGAGGTGCGTCGTCCTCGGGAGGTGCGGGCATGGCCGCCGATCGTACGGGACGCGGAGGTCAATGGCCGTGAGCGCTGCGGTCATGACGGCCCACGGTGCCGCGCGCCTACCGTCGGACCGTGATCAGAAACGGGTATTTCGACGAGGCCCACGAGGCGTACCGGACCGCATGGCGCGGCTTCATCGAGCACGAGATCGTGCCGAGGCAGGCCGACTGGGAGCGCGAGGGGATCGTGGGCAAGGACGTCTGGCGGCTCGCGGGTGAACAGAACCTGCTCTGCCCGTGGGCCGATCCCGCCTACGGCGGCCTGGGGCTGGCCGACCTGCGGTACGAGCAGATCGTGATCGAGGAACTGGCGGACGCCGCCGAGTCCGGCTTCGCGGTCCCGTTGCACTCCGGCGTCGTCGCCCCGTACCTGGCCGAGTTCGGCACCGAGGACCAGAAGACCCGCCACCTCACCCGCGCGGTCTCCGGCGAGACGGTGCTCGCCATCGCGATCACAGAGCCTGGTGCCGGCTCGGACGTGGCCGCCATCCGCACGCACGCGGTGCGCGCCCCGGACGGGAACGGCTGGCTGCTCAACGGCGCCAAGACCTTCATCTCCAGCGGCCTCAACGCCGATCTCGTCATCGTCGCCGCCCGCACCGGTGAGGACCACACGATCGGCCTGTTCCTCGTGGCCGCCGGTACCCCTGGCTTCACCCGGGGCCGCAAACTGGACAAGCTCGGCCTGCGGACCTGGGACACCACCGAGTTGTTCTTCGACGACGTCCATGTCCCGGACGCCGATGTGCTCGGGCGGCCCGACCAGGGATTCGCCCTGCTGATGCGGCAGTTCGCCCTGGAACGACTGGGCGTCGCCATGGGCGCGGTGGCTCACGCCGGGGCCGCGCTGCGGGAGACGGTCGCCTACACCAAGCAACGCACCGCATTCGGGCGGCCGTTGGCGCGATTCCAGGACACCCGTTTCCGGCTGGCTGCGATGCGGGCAAGGATCACCTCCGCCCAGGCCTTCGTCGACACCTGCGTCCTCGCCCACAACCAGGGCACCCTCACCGCCGACCAGGCCGCCGAGGCGAAGCTCGTCACCACCGAACTGCAGGGCCAGGTCGTCGACGACTGCCTGCAGATGTTCGGTGGCTCCGGCTATCTGTGGGAGTCCCCGATCTGCCGCCGGTACGCCGACGCCCGCATCCAGCGTATCTACGGCGGCACGTCCGAGATCATGAAGGAGATCATCGGCCGCTCGATGGACCTGTGAGCTCTGCTTCAGGAGTGGTCGAGGACGTTGCCGTTCGTGCAGTGGTTGTGTCTTCTTCATGACCGGGGGAACGGTCACGCCCGGGATGCGTCGCCAGGCATTACCCCGCTCAGCCCCACCAAGTACGTCGCCGCGAAGCCCACCGCGTACCCCGTCAGCAAGCCGCCCCCGTAGATCGCCGCCGTCGTCCCCAGCCCTCTGTTCCCCGCCAGCAGCGGGAACAGGGCCCAACCCGAAGGGCCGATCGCCGTCGCGCCCACCTTGTCGCCGAGGGTCGCGAAGAAGCCGACGAACGCGCCGCCCGCCGCGCCGCCCGCGCAGGCGGTCAGGAACGGGCGGCCGAGGGGGAGCGAGACGCCGTAGACGAGGGGTTCGCCGATGCCCAACAGGCCTGCGGGGAGTGCTGACTTGATGGTCGTGCGGAGTGAAGTGTCGTGGCGCAGGCGGAAGTAGACCGCGACCGCCGCACCTACCTGGCCCGCGCCCGCCATCGCCAGGATGGGCAACAGGACGGTGTAGCCCTGCTGTTCGATGAGGGTGGTGTGGATGGGGATGAGGGCCTGGTGGAGGCCCAGCATCACCAGGGGGAGGAAGAGGCCGCCCAGGATCAGGCCCGCGAAGGGGCCCGTGGTGGAGAGGAGCCAGTTCGCCGCCATGCCGATCGCCGTGGAGATCTCGCCGGCCGCGTACATGAGGCCGTAGAGCGTCGCCAGGCCCGCGACCAGGACCGTCAGGGTGGGGGTGACGAGGACGTCGAGGGTCGCGGGGACCCAGGTGCGGCACCACTTCTCGACGTATGTGCCGAGCAGCGCGGCGGCCAGCGCGCCCAGCACTCCGCCCTGGCCGGGGGAGAGGGCGACTCCGAACGCCGTCACCTTCGCCACCCCGGGGTACACGACGACCGCCGCCACCGCCCCGCCCAGCACCGGCGTCCCGCCGAACTCCTTCGCCGTGTTGTAGCCGACGAAGACCGAGATGAGGGCGAGGAACGCGGAGGCGATGGCGGAGAGGGCGGGGGTCAGGCCCGGTAGCCAACTCATGTTGATCAGGAGGCCGTTGAGACCGGCCAGGATCCCGCAGCCGATCAGGGCGGGGATGAGGGGGACGAAGATGTTCGCGATCCGGCGCAGGAGGAGTCTGGCGGGGGTCGCGTTGCGTACCCGTCGCGCCTCTTTCAACTCCGCGCCTTGCGCTGCCAGTTCGCCGCCCGTACCCGCCAACTTCTCGAACTCCGGGGTCACTCGGGCCACCACCCCCGGCCCCAGCACGATCTGGTACGTGCCGTCGTCCACGATCCCGAGCACGGCCGGCAGCGCCCGCAGCCCGTCCTCGTCCACCCGTGACCGGTCGGCCAGGCCGAGCCGGAGGCGGGTCATGCAGTGGGCCACGGAGGTGACGTTCGCGGGGCCGCCGATCAGGGGGAGGAGCGCGGCGGCGATGTCGTACGGAGTATCCACCCCCTGAGCGTGCTGGTCAGCCGCCCGCAGCGGTCAGCGCCGCGCGCAACCGGCCCCCGGACTCCTCCAGAAGGCGGGCGGCCGTCGGGCCGTCGACCCCGGCGAGGACCACCAGGATCGCGTTCTTCACCTCGCCGTCGGTCGCCGCGAGGGCCCGCTCGATCTCCGTGTCGTCGGCGCCGGTGGCGAGCGCGACGATACGGCGGGAGCGGGCGCGCAGCTTCTCGTTGGAGGCGCGGACGTCGACCATGAGGTTCCCGTACGTCTTGCCGAGCCGGATCATCGTGATCGTGGACAGCATGTTGAGGACCAGTTTCTGGGCCGTGCCCGCCTTCAACCTCGTTGATCCGGTGAGGAGTTCGGGTCCTACGACGACCTCGATGCCGTGCTCGGCGGCTGCGGCCAGCGCGCTGTGCTCGTTGCAGGACAGGCCGATGGTCAGCGCGCCGAGGCCGCGCGCGTGCTCGACGGCGGCGATCGCGTACGGGGTGCGGCCGGAGGCGGAGACGCCGACCACCGTGTCGTCGGCGGTGAGCGAGAGCGCGTCGAGGTCGGCCTCCGCCAACTCGCGGGAGTCCTCCGCCCCTTCGACGGACGTGACCATGGCGGCCGGGCCCCCCGCGATCAGTCCGACCACCTGGGAGGGGTCGGTGTTGAAGGTCGGCGGACACTCGGACGCGTCCAGCACGCCGAGCCGTCCGGCGGTACCGGCACCCATGTAGATCAGCCGGCCGCCACGCCCCATCCGGTCGGCCACGGCGTCGATCGCGGCGGAGATTTCAGGGAGACGGCGAGCGACCGAGGCAGCCACCGTGGCGTCCTCGGCGTTCATGAGCCGGGCGATGTCGAGGGTGGGCAGTTGATCGATCCCGGCGAGTTCCGGCCGGAAGGCTTCCGTGGTGAGTGACTCCAACTCGGTACGGAGATCACGGGGGTTGGACGTAGAGGTCATGGATCAGCGGCTCTTTCACGTGTGCGGTGTGAGGTCGTGCTCGTCTGGCCCGGCTACCGGCGGTGCCGATGCGCCAGTGCCTCGTACGACGCCGACAACGCCGGCGCGGCCTGCTCGTACGTCCGCTGTGCGACCCCGATGAACAAACAGTCCACCACCAGCAACTGACTCGTACGCGACGACATCGCTGCCGGCCGCAGCTCACTCTCCCGAGCCGTGGACGTCGTAAGAATGTGATCGGCGTACTGCGTCACCGCCCCGTCCGGCCGCCCGGTGATCGCCACGGTCGTGGCCCCGTGCTCGAAGGCCACTCTCAGCGGCTCGATGACGTCACCGGTGGACCCGGAGTGGGTGATCGCGATCGCCACGTCCCCGGCCTTGAGCTGCACGGCGTTGGTGACGGCGAGGTGCGGGTCGCTGTGGGCGTGGGCTATGAGTCCTATGCGCAGGAGTTTCTGGGCGAGGTCCTGGGCGACGAGCCCGGACGCGCCGACGCCGTAGATGTCGGTACGGCGGGCCGCCGCGAGCGCGGTGACGGCCGCGCCGAGCTGCGCGGTGTCGAGGCCGGCGGCCGTGTCGGCGAGGGTCTGCTGCTCGTCGTAGGCGAGTTTCGCGACGACGTCGGCGATCGGGTCGTCGACTGCGATGTCGGTGGTGAGGGCGGGCGCCCGCCCGGACTGCTGCTGCGCGGCGAGCCCGGCGAGGGCCAGGCGCAGGTCGCGGTAGCCGGGGTAGCCGAGGATGCGGGCGGTGCGGACGACGGTGGCCTCGCTGGTGCCGGTGAGTTCGGCGAGGCCGGTGACGGTGAGGGCCGCGCAGCCGGCCGGGTCGGCGGCGACGGTCTCGGCGACGCGCTGCATGGAGCGGGTCATGGAGGGGGCGAGGGTGCGCACCTTGGCGGCCAGGGCCGCGGGTGGCGTGCTCCCGGAACCGTTTCCGAAAATTTCCTTCACGTCCTGGGTCACCCTTGAAAGATATTTTCGAATCCGGGTTGTGGTCAAGAGTGCGCACAATGGGTGCATGGAACCCACCGGCGACCCCATCAGTCCCCTGGAGCAGGCGCTGCACGCCGCTCGCGCGCTCGTGCTCGCCGACCTGGCCGCGCGCGAGGTCGCGGCGGCGGACGTGGTGTCGATGGTGGAGGAGTCCGTCGTGCAGCGGCGGTGGTGGGTGGAGCAGTGGCCGGAAGGCGTCGACTACGTGGCCGGCCTGGTCGCGCAGGACGTGCAGGACGCGCTGCTGGAGGCGTACGGCCGCTGGCCGCTCTGCCCGGTCTGCTCGGCCGGGGACCCGCACGCCCTGGAGGTCGAACCGGAGCTCGGACCCGATCCGCACTGGGTCTGCCACCAGGCGGGCGTGAAGGTCGCAGCGGTGGGAAACCTGGGTTCCCTGTGACCGTGTACATCGACCCACCGACCTGGCCGGGGCACGGCCGCCTGTGGTCGCACCTCGTCAGCGATGTCTCCTACGACGAACTCCACCTGTTCGCCGAGGAGTTGGGCGTGCCGCGCCGGGCCTTCGAGCGGGATCACTACGACATCCCGTCGCATCGTTATGCCGACGCGGTGGCCGCCGGGGCGGTGGAGGTCAGGAGCCGGGAGGTGGTGCGGCTGCTGACGGCGGCGGGGCTGCGCCGGCCCAAGGGACGGGAGCGGTAAGCAAGGGGCGGGCCCGGTAAGCCAGTTGGGGCCGGTCAGCCGCCGAGTTCATAGGCCAGCTCGTCGGCGTCCTCGCCCACCTGCTTGAAGCCCACGCGTGAAACCACCGCCTGGGAGGCGAGGTTGTCGCGTTCGACGGTCGCGAGGACGGTGCGTACGTCGTCCCGTGCCAGGGCCCAGCCGGTCAGCGCGCGCAGTGCCTCCGTGGCGTAGCCCTGGCCGCGCGCGCCCTCCACCAGGTCGTAGCCGACCTCCGCGCGGCCCTCCTCGTCGGGTGTGCCGTGGAAGCCCATGCCGCCGATCGCGCGGCCGTCCTCGTGGCGGACCAGGGCGAACACGCCGAACTCCGGGCGGTGCAGGCCTGCTTGGTGCGCCTTCGTCATGAAGGTCGCGGCCTCCCGGGTGCCCTGGAAGGGGCCGCCGTCGATCCACTCGAAGCCGCCGTCGCCGCCGGCGGCGAGGTCGGCGGCGGCTGCCGGGTGGACGCCCTCCAGGGTGAGGCGTTCAGCGGGGAGGACGAGGGTGTTGTGCCAGCGCCACTCGGTGACGGGGGTGCGGCCGGGGAGTTCGCCGCGGCCGGTCGCCCACAGCAGGGTGCGCCAGGGGTCGGCGCCGGAGCGGACCTGCGGGAAGATCCGGGTGAGGACGAACTCGGCGAGTTTCCGGGCCGGTTGGTAAGTCAGCCCCAGGCCCTCGGCGATGTCGTGGGTGTGCAGCAGCACCTCGGCGGTGCCCATCGCGGCGAAGCCCTCGCGGTTGGCGCTGCGGAACGGGTAGGGGTGGAAGGCGCGCACCTCGCGCGGGGTGGTGCGGACGGCGGCCGACAACAGGGCGCCGGTCGCCCCGATCACCTCCAGGACACCGGAGTTGTCGGTGCCGTCGTCGAGAGCGATGTCGAAGGGGAAGTACGCGTGCTGTGCGCGCCCGGCCAACTGGCCCGCGTACGAGATGAGATCACTGGCGATGTGCTCGGCGGTGTAGCGGCAGCTCCACTCCAGGCGGTCGGCCTTCACGCCGTCCCAGTCCCGGTCCGTCGCCGTGCCCAGCAGCGCGAGACAGCTCGCTACGGCCTCTTCCACCTGTGGTGCGCCCGTGGTCCCCATGCCGGGGAGCATACGGGCGGCCACCACCGGCCCGCCGTGATTAACACTTTCACCACTCGCCTTCCTCACCCGGCACTCGGGTCTGCCGAGCCCAGCAGGGCCAGTTCCCCCGTCAGGTTGTACCGCGCCGTCGCCTCCCACTCCGCCAGCCCGTGCGGAGTCCTGAACAGCTGTGGCAGGGAGAGGAGTTGGCGCAGGATCGCCGAACGGCCCTCCCGGAAGGCGTCGTTGGGGACGAAGTGGTACTCCTCGCGGACGGCGGCCGTGTACGCGGCGTACGCCGACGGTGGTGCGGCCAGGATCGCGAGGTCCGCGTCGCACAGGACCACGCCGTCGCGGTCGTCGTCGGCGGGGGCGTGGGTGACGGTGAGCCGGACCAGGCGGGCGACCTCGGCCGTCTTCGCGTCCGGCACCCCGGCCTCGGGCAGCGCCCGTTCGGCCAGCCGTGCCGACCGCTCCTCGTTCTCGGACCGGTCGGGGAGATAGACCGCGTCGTGGAACCAGGCCGCGAGCCGTACGACGTCCGGGTCGTCGGCGTACTCCGCCAGCACGTCGATGTGGTCCAGGACCGCCGTGAGGTGGGTGAGCGTGTGGTAGCGGCGTTGTGGCTCCTGCCAGCGGGCGAGGAGATTCTCCGCGTACGGCGCGGGATCCGGTCCGCCGCCGGGTGCCCGGGCTCCTTCGAGAGCACGGGTCCAGCGGGCGCGAAGGGCGTCGAGATCGGCCATGGTCCTTATTTTCCTCCCGTGGCCCCGCCCCTAGCGTGGAACCCATGACTTATGCCGACACGACACACGACGTACGTGACCCCGAACTGCCCGGACGGCTCCTCGCCGGCGAGCGCGACGCGCTGATCCCGCTGCTGCGTTCCCGCTCCGAGGAGGACTTCGCGCTGGCGACCGCCGCGTGTCCGGGCTGGACCGTGCGGGACGTGCTCGCGCACTGCTCGTCCGCGCTGACCCGGGTGGTGGAGCGCCGGTTCGAGGAGGGGGCGTTCTCGCCGCAGTCCAACGACCGGGACATCGCAGAGCGGGCCGACTGGAGCAACGCGCGGGTCGTCGACGAACTGGAGCGCGGGATGACCGAGGCCGGTGCGGTGATCGCCCGCGCGGGCGGTGCGCTGGACGCGGTCGCGTTCGGCGAGTGGGTGCACGCCGGCGACGTACGGGACACGCTCGGCGAGCCCGGGGCCTACGGGGGCGAAAGGCTGGGGTCCGCGCTGACCCTTCTCGGCCTTGTGACCCGTCAGCGAGGCCACCTGCCTCTCCACGCCGACCTCGACGACCTGGACGATCCGCTGCGGCTGGGCGATGTGTCGGGCGAGCGGACCCCGGCCCGGTACATCGGCGACGCGGCCACGCTCGTACGGCTGTACTCGGGCCGTCCGGTGCCGGAGGGGACGGCGTACGAGCTGGCGGGGGCGGAGCCGGCGGAGCTGAACATCTTCGGCTCATGGCCGTAGGCCTCCGTTCTCCGTTCGCCGTTCGCGGGGGTGATCTCGCGGCCCCCGTCCCGCCCGCGTACCCTGAGATTGGACTAGACCTGTAGCCGCTCCAGGGAACACGACGGAAGGGGTCCTATGAGCACGCGTGCAGTCCTGGAGGTGATCGCCCTCGGCGCCGAGGACGCGATCGCCGCCCAGGCCGGAGGCGCGGACCGCCTCGAAGTGGTCACCGACATCGCGGCCGACGGGCTGACCCCGCCGGTCGAGACCTTCGCCGCGATCCGCGCCGCCGTGGACATCGACCTGCGCGTGATGATCCGCCTCGCGGACGGTTTCGCCGCGGGCGACGTGCACCGGCTGGTACGGGTCGCCGGGGAGCTGCGGACCGCCGGCGCCGACCAGTTCGTGCTCGGGTTCCTCGACCCGGACGGCGGGGTCGACCTGGACGCGGTGGAACGCGTCGTCGCCGAACTCGACGGCTGCGCCTGGACGTTCCACCGCGCGATCGACCGCGCCGCCGACCGCGACGCCCTGCGCAAGCAGCTCGCGGACCTGCCCGGCCTCGACACCTACCTCACCGCCGGCTCGGCCGACGGCGTCGACGACGGCCTCCCCGCACTGCTCCGCGAGGCGGCCCTGCACGGCGAACCCGGCTACGAACAGCGCATCCTGGTCGGCGGCGGCCTCCGCCTGGACCACGTCCCCACCCTCCGCGCCGCCGGAGTCGACGCCTTCCACATCGGCGGCGCCGCCCGGCCGGAGGGCTGGGAGCGGCCGGTGTCGGCGGCGGCGGTGGGGGAGTGGCGGGCGGCGCTCGACGGCTGAGGTGCGGTCAGCCGTGCGGGGCGCACGGGGAGTCGTAGGGCAGTTGCGGGATGTACGTGTGCCAGAGCGCTGAACACGATCGAGTCCAGCCGCTCGGCACTGGCCCGCCAGCGCGGTGGTTCGGTCGGGCCGGGTCGGTGACGTTCCACAGGTGGGCCTTGTTGTCGCTGCCCCCGGCGGCGGGTGTGCGGCCGTCGGGGCTGAAGGCGAGCCCGTTCACCTGGCGCGCGATCCCGACTGCGGTGAACGGGGTGGTGAGGGGTTCGGGACGGTCGGGGACGGTGAGATCGAGGAGCCGGACACGGCGGTCCTGCCCCGCGACCGCCAGGGTGTGTCCCTTCGGGCTGAAGGCAGCGCGGGCCAGCGCACCCTGTCGTCCGCCACGCGCCGTGCACGCCCTCAAGTGCGCGCCGGTTCCGGGGTCTTGGTGGACGCGTGCGGCTGCGGTACCGGCCGTGTCGTCAGGGCGGCCACGACCGTCGCCAGCAGGGCGAGTCCCGTTCCCGCCAGCAGGAACCAGCGGTCGCCGAAGAGGCTCAGCGCCAGGCTGCCGGTGCCGCCGGCCGCGGCCATGCCGAGGTAGAGGGCGCTGCTGTTGAGGGAGATCAGCACGGGTGCGTTGGCGGGGTCGAGCGAGGTGACGCGGGTGATCTGGGCGACCATGATGGACCAGCCGGACACCGGGGCGAGCGCGGCGGCGGCGAGCGCGGTCGGCATGGTGCGCAGCGTCCATGGAGCGGCGGCCGCCAGTGCCACGTAGGCGGTGCTCCCGGACAGGATCACCACCCGGGGTCCCCACCGGTCGATCAACCGCCCGCCCAGCGATGAGCCCGCGACCGCCGCGCAGCCGGACACCAGGAGCAGCAGGGTCAGCCGGTCCTGGGAGCCGTGGGTCGCGTGCCGGGTGGCCACCGTGTAGTAGATGAACGTCGTCTGGAAGGCCAGGAAGACCAGGAAGGTGGTGCCGGCCGCGCCAAGCACCCGGCGGTCGGCGAGCGGGGCGAACCGCGCGCGCAGGCTCAACGCGGCCGCCGGCTGGGGGAGTTCGGGCAGCAGCGCCGCCAGACCCGCGAACGCGGCCACTCCGAGCCCGGTCACCAGCCACATCGTGAGCCGCCAGTCCGTACGGCCGATCCAGGTGCCCAGCGGCACCCCGAGCGCGGTCGCGACGGTCAGCCCGCCCATCACGACCGCGATCGCCCGCCCGCGCCGCTCGGCGGGCACCAGGGTCGTCGCCACGGCGTTCGCGGTGGGGGTGTAGAGGGCGGCTCCTACGGCGGCCAGCACGCGGGTGGCGAGCAGGGCGTCGTACGAAGGGGCAAGCGCCGTAAGGGCGTTGGCGGCGCTGAAGACGGCGAGCGCCGTGAGGAGGGCGCGGCGGCGCGGCCAGCGCGCGGTGACCGTCGCCAGGACGGGGGCGAGGACGCCGTAGGAGAGGGCGAAGACGGTGACCATCTGTCCGGCGACCGAGATGGAGACGTCCAGATCGCGGGCGACGAGCGGCAGGATGCCGGCCGTCACCATGCCGTCGGTTCCGACGGCGAAGGTTCCGAGGGCGAGCAGGAGCAGGCGTAGGCGCACGGGTCCCCCAGGTGCGTCCGGCGCAGGACTGCGCAACGGTTTGACGTTGGTCAAACAATAGAGACTGTTGGATGATTGTCAAACGGTATGGAAAGGGGTGCGCGCGTGAGCGAGGCGGAGAACGAGTGGCTGCCGCAGCCGGACGTCGAGGACATCGAGCTGGTCAAGGTGTTGCAGGCGCTCGGTGACCCGGTGCGGCTGTCGCTGCTGAAGGTGTACTCGACGGGGAAGCAGTTCAGCTGTGCGCCCGAGGCGCTGGGCGTCGCCCATCTGCACAAGTCGACCGTCTCGCACCACTTGAAGATCATGCGAGAGGCCGGGCTCACGTCGACCCGGGCCGCCGGCCGCAACCGCTATGTGCAGCTGCGGCGGGACGACCTGGACGCGAGGTTCCCCGGCCTCCTGGACTCCCTGATCAAATCACTGCCTGATTAGGCGAGTTGGGCCGGCAGCGGGGCCGCGTGCGTCACGATCAGGCCCGAGACCGCTCGGGTCAGGGCGACGTACAGGCGGCGCAGGCCGGTGCGTTCGTCCGGTTCGCCGTCGACCACGGCCCGCGGCTCGTCGAGGACCACGTAGTCGTACTCCAGGCCCTTCGCGAGCGAGGCCGGGACCAGCGTCAGACGAGTGTCCGCGGTGGTCTCCTCGCCCGGGTCGATGTAGCCGATGCCCGCCGCCATCAGGGCTTCCGCCAGCGCGGGAATCCTGGCATCCGCCGCGATCAGGCCCGTCGAACCCTCGTTGCGCAGCAACTCCTCGCAGGCGGCGACCACTTCGGCCGTCCCGGTCGTCTCCCGGAGGTCGAAGAAGCCCGGGTTCTCACGGACCGAGGCGACCGGGGTCAGGCCCGGCGCGATGTGGGGGAGCAGCCGGGAGGCGTAGGTGATGACGTCCGTCGGTACGCGGAAACCGGCCGTCAACTCCTCGATCACACCGTCCGACTTGCCGAGATGGGCCATTGCCTCGTCCCAACTCCGCGTCGCCCAGGGCGTGGTGCCCTGCGCCAGGTCGCCGAGGACGGTCGCGGAACCGGTGGTGCAGCGGCGGCCCACCGCGCGGTACTGCATCGGGGAGAGGTCCTGCGCCTCGTCGAGCACCACATGTCCGAGCGAGTGCGTCCGCTGGACGATGTCGGTCGCCTCGTCGATCAACACGGCGTCCGCGGCGGCCCACTTGGCGGCCTTCACGCTCCGCACCGCCCGTTTTCCAGATCCAGGCTGTACCCACAGGATCGTCTTCTGCTCGTCCTCGTCGAGGATCCCGTCCGCGTGGACGGCGAGGAAGTCCGCGTCCGTGAGCAGCCGCAGCACCAGCTTCTCCGGCTCGACCGGCGGCCACACCGCCTTGACAGCCGCCTTCACCGCCGCGTTGCGCGCCACGGCGTCCTGCACCCGGTCGTCCGGCGCCTCCCCCGACCGCTCCATCTGCACCAGCACGGCATGCGCGATGCGCTGCGGCAGGGCCTCGCGAGCGGCGCGGTAGCGGATGTCGCGGTCGAGCAACTCCCGTACGATGGCTTCGAGTTCGTACGCCGGGACCCGCCAGCGGCGCGAGCCGCGCACCACCATCACCGGCTCGGTCGGCAGGGTCACGTGCGAGTAGATCGCCCTCCGCAGGACCTCCGCCATCCGCGCGTCGCCCTTGATGACGGCGGCCGGTGCCTCGTCCGTCCCGCGCACCTCGACATGCGCGACCAGGTCGTCGACCGTGCCCTGACGGACCGTCAACTCGCCCAGTGCGGGCAGGACTTGCTCGATGTAGTGGAGGAAGGACTTGTTCGGCCCGATGACCAGAGTGCCGGTGCGGGCCAGCCGCTCGCGGTGGGCGTAGAGGAGGTAGGCGACGCGGTGCAGGCCGACGGCGGTCTTCCCGGTGCCCGGCCCGCCCTGGACGCAGACGGTCCCGCCGAGTCCGGACCGCACGATCTCGTCCTGCTCGGGCTGGATGGTGGCGACGATGTCGCGCATCGGGCCGACGCGGGGCCGTTCGATCTCCTGCTGGAGCAGCTTGCTGGTGGCGGCGGCCTCGGCCGGGTCCATGAGGTGCTCGTCCTCGTACGCCGTGAGCTCGCCGCCCGTGTACCCGAAGCGGCGGCGCAGCGAGATGTCCTGCGGGTCCTTCTTCGACGCCCGGTAGAACGGCTGCGAGACCGGCGCCCGCCAGTCGATCACCATCGGGTCGCCGTCGCCGTCGTGCACATGCCGGCGCCCGATGTAGAACTGCTCGCCCTCCGCGCCCTCCGCCTGCTCGGCGCCGGGTGCGTGCAGGTAGTTGAGGCGGCCGAAGAACAGCGGGGTGTCGCTGAGGTCGGCCAGCGCCTTGATGCGCTCGTCGATCTGGCGGGCCAGGACCTCGGCGTTGACCCAGTTCGCCGTGACGTCCTTGATGTCGAGGGACTCGACGTCCTCGCGCATGGCACGCAGTGCGGAACGGGAGGAGGCGAGGTGGGAGCGTTCGCGGGCGAGGGGGTCGTCGAGGGGGTCGTCGAGGGGATCGCCGAGGGGGTCGGCGGCGGGCGTGGACAAGGGAGTGCCTCCGGAGGACCTGCTGTCGCTGCTGGGCGGGTGGTGCCGACCGGTTTCCGTCCGGGCGGCGGCACTCCCTGCGGGGAGGCGGGCAAGAGCGGAGAGTTTAGTGACGCGGGCCTGGTGAGGGCCAATCGTTTTTCGTCCCCTAGGGGACGCCCCCTCCACCCGACGGGGGAACGGGTCAGCCCGGAGGCGTACTCGGGCGGCTTCGAGGTTGGCTCTCTGGACCGATGCCGACCTTATGTCCCAAGACGCACCATGGATTCATGAGCGCAGCAACCATCCACCCGGTCCCCGTCCGCCCGTCCGGTGCCACACCGGCCACCGGCGGCAGCCACCCCCATCGCCTGGGCAATGCCCTGCGCGCCATAAAAGTGTTCGCGGGCGCCGCGTTCAGCGTGGTCGTCCTCGGAGAGTACGGCGAGGAAGCGGGCATACGCCGTAAGTGACCGCAGAGGTCACCCACGGCTGCCCTGCCGAGCTCAGCTCTCCGTGAGGAGTTCGTCCGCGTCCATGATCCGGTACGCGTAGCCCTGTTCGGCCAGGAAGCGCTGGCGGTGGGCGGCGAAGTCCTGGTCGATCGTGTCGCGGGCGACGACCGAGTAGAAGTGGGCCTGATGGCCGTCGGCCTTGGGGCGCAGGACCCGGCCGAGGCGCTGGGCCTCCTCCTGGCGGGAGCCGAAGGTGCCGGAGACCTGGATGGCCACGGTCGCCTCGGGCAGGTCGATGGAGAAGTTGGCGACCTTGGAGACGACGAGGACGCTGATCTCGCCCTCGCGGAAGGCGCCGAAGAGCTTCTCCCGCTGGGCGTTGGACGTCTCGCCCTTGATCACCGGCGCGTTCAAGTGCTCGCCCAGCTCGTCGAGTTGGTCGATGTACTGGCCGATGACGAGGATCTGCTGGCCCGCGAAGCGCCGCACGATCGCCTCCGTGACCTTCCGCTTCGTCGCGGTCGTAGCACAGAAGCGGTACTTCTCCTCGGTCTCGGCGGTGGCATACGCGAGCCGTTCGGAGTCCGTGAGGTTGACGCGCACCTCGACACAGTCGGCGGGCGCGATGTAGCCCTGCGCCTCGATCTCCTTCCAGGGCGCGTCGAACCGCTTCGGCCCGATGAGGGAGAACACGTCCGACTCCCGGCCGTCCTCGCGGACGAGGGTCGCCGTCAGACCGAGGCGGCGCCGGGCCTGGAGGTCGGCGGTGAACTTGAAGACGGGCGCGGGCAGGAGGTGCACCTCGTCGTAGAGGATCAGGCCCCAGTCACGGGAGTCGAAGAGTTCCAGGTGGGGGTAGATCCCCTTCCGCCTGGTCGTGAGCACCTGGTAGGTGGCGATGGTGACGGGCCGGATCTCCTTCCGGGTCCCGCTGTACTCGCCGATCTCCTCCTCGGTCAGGGAGGTCCGCTTGATCAGCTCGTGCTTCCACTGCCGGGCGGAGACGGTGTTGGTGACGAGGATGAGCGTGGTCGACTTGGCCTGCGCCATGGCCCCCGCGCCGACGAGGGTCTTGCCGGCTCCACAGGGCAGTACGACGACACCGCTGCCGCCGTGCCAGAAGTTCTCCACGGCCTGCTTCTGGTACGGCCGCAGCGCCCAGCCGTTCTCGTCCAGCTCGATCGCGTGCGCCTCGCCGTCGACGTACCCGGCGAGGTCCTCGGCCGGCCAGCCCAGCTTCAGCAGCACCTGCTTGATCTGCCCGCGCTCGGAGGGGTGAACGGCGACGGTGTCGGGGTCGAGCCGGTTGCCGACCAGCGGGGCGATCCGCTTCGAGCGCAGGATCTCCTCCAGCACCGGCCGGTCGGTGGTGGTGAGGACGAGCCCGTGCGCCGGGTGCTTGGAGAGGGTGAGCCGGCCGTAGCGGTCCATGGTCTCGGCGATGTCGACCAGCAGCGCGTGCGGCACGGGATACCGGCTGTACTCGACCAGCGCGTCCACGACCTGCTCGGCGTCGTGCCCGGCGGCCCGCGCGTTCCACAGCCCGAGCGGTGTCACCCGGTAGGTGTGGATGTGCTCGGGCGCCCGCTCCAGCTCGGCGAACGGCGCGATGGCGCGCCGGCAGTCGCCGGCTCGCTCGTGATCGACCTCGAGGAGCAGGGTCTTGTCGGACTGGACGATGAGGGGGCCATTCACGTACGTACACATCCCTTCCGCACGGCCAAACGTCCAGTGTGCACTACCGGCCGATGATCACAGGCGGCTCTGCGAGGGTGGGGGCCATGGGAGAACTGGTGGAACGGGTGGACGAACAGGACCGGACAGTCGGGACGGTGGACCGGGGTGAGGCCATCGCGCACCACTGGCTGCACCGCGTCGCGACGACCGTCTGCCGGGACGGGGAGGGCCGCGTCCTGGTGCACCGGCGGGCGGCGGACATGTCCCGGTTCCCCGGGCAGTACAACTTCCTGGTCGGCGGCGCCGCGGAGGTCGGGGAGTCCTACGAAGAGGCGGCGGCCCGTGAACTCACCGAGGAACTCGGGGTGGTGGTGCCGGTCCGGTTCGCCTTCAAGTACCTGTGCCGGGGCGAGATCAGCCCGTACTGGATGGGCGTCCACGAAGCGGTCGTCCGCACGGACATCACCCCCGACCCGGCCGAGATCGCCTGGCACGCGTGGGTCACGGAGGACGAGCTGCGGGAGATGGCCCGGCGCCCGACGTTCGTGGCGGACTCCGTCGAGACGCTGGACCGTTATCTGAGCCGGGGCCGGGCAGTCCGGGGGGACACCTGTCCGTAAAAAGTGTGACACTCATGGCGAAAAGTGACACACTTTTTCAGACCTACCCCTCCGCCAGCTCCGCGACCCCCGTCACCCGGTGCAACGGATACGTCCGGACCTCGTCCGCCGTGTGGTCGTACGCCGTGACGAAGCCGCCCTCCACGCGGATGGGCGCGATGACGCGCTGGCTGGCGGCGCCCTCGGCGTTGACGTAGCCGATCCAGAGGGTGCTGCCGGTGAGGACGGCGGCCTGCATGGTGGCGAGGGTCTCGGCGGAGCCGGTGCGCGGGAGTTCACCGGCCGGGGCCGGGGTCGTCGACGGCTTCAGGGGCGTCGTGGAGGCGCGGTCGCCCGCCCTGATCGCGCGGATCGCCGCCGACAGGAGGGTCGTGTCCGGGGTCGGCGGGCCGTCCGGTACCGGTTCCGGAGCCGTGCGGGGCGGGGTGCGGTGGGCATGGGCGCGGGTGATGACGACATCGCCGTCGGCGGACTCGGCGGCCGGCGCGAAGCCCATCGCGCGCAGCCCGTCCAGGAGCGCCGCCGGATCGGCCTGCGCCGCCAGCACGGTCGGCGCCAGGCGGCGCAGACGCAGACCCGCCGACCGCTTGTCCGCGAGGATCTCGCTGAGCACCGCGTCGTCGTCGCAGCGCACATACGCCGAGGCCGCGCCGATCCGCAGATGGCCGTGTCTGCGGGCCACGTCGTCGATCAGATAGGCGAGAGGCTGCGGAACGGGCGTACGGGAGTGCGCGGTGAGGAAGTCGTGCAGATCGGAGGCCGAGCGGCCGGCGTCCAGGGCACGGCGCACCGAGCCCGGAGTGAAGCGGTACACCGTGGCACCGCCCTTCGACTCCACGTCCGCGAGCACGTCCAGCACATCGGCCAACGGCCGTTCCAACGGGCCCGGGGCCACCGCCGTCAGATCCGCCTGCAGCAGGACATGGTCCAACGGCTCGGGCAGCAACGGGGCGAGCAGCCGAGCGGCAGCGGCACTCGCCACGGCCTGCTCGGCGGGGGAGAGGGGTTCGGGGAGCGTGGGCGTGCGGTGGTGGACGGGCAGCTTGTCGCCGGGACCGGAAGGTGTGCCCTTCGCCGCCGCGCCACCCGCCGCCGCCCCCAGCAACGCCCGCCCCTGCCCCGACAAGGCGCCCCGCCCCGTCACCCCCAGCAGCTCGGCCTCGTTCAGGGTCCAGCGGGCCAGGCGGCTGCGCAGGTCGTCGTCGGACTGCGGCGCCGCACCCCCCGTCCCCCGCGGGGGACGTTCCCAGCGCAGCCGGGCCAGCACCGACTCCGTGGACGGCGAGGTGCCCTCGGGGAGCGCGGCGAGCAGCGTGAGCACCCGGTGCCGTACCTCCGGGGCGGCCGAGCGGTCCAGGCCGGGGCCAAGCGCCGACAGCGTGCGCTCCTTCGCGTCCCGCCCGCCGACCAGCCCGGACGTCCGGGTCGCCGTCAACCAGGTCTCCGCGAGGTGCGTCCAGCGCTGCGCGGCGGGCTGTTGCAGCCACTCGTCGTAGGCCGGGGTCGCCGCATACCGTTCGTCCGCCTCGCCGTCGGACGCCAACAGGCCCGCGGCATAGGCGAGTTCGACCCAGAACGCGGCGACCGGCTCCGCCAGGTCCAGCGCGACGGCGGTCCGCTTCAGATCGCGGATGCTGAGACCACCGGCCCGCAGCACCGTCGGCCCGCCCTCGTCCCAGTCCTTCAGCAGCTCCTCGACCGTCGCCAGCGCCGTGTACGCCTGCCCGGCCGCCGCCGCGTCCACAACCTGTGGACGGTGCGTCGCCTTCGCCTCCACCGGCGGCGCCACCGGCTCCGTCTCCCGGTGCGCCCGCCCGGCCCGCAGATGCAGGGCCACCTCACGCGGCAGTACGACCGTGCCGGGCGCCGTCGGCAGCAGCAGCCCCCGGTCGATGAGCCAGCGCAGCCGGGCCGCCGGGTCGGCCGTCACCTGCCCGTACGGCGGCCCCCAGACCAGCCGGCTCAGCACCTCCAGGGACTCCTCGGGGGCACCGGCCAGCAGCGCCTTCATGTGTCTCCGGGACGTGAACAGCTTGGTGAGCGTGGCCACCGCGGACACCGGGTCATGCGTGGAGGGCAGGCCCGCCGCCGTCACGATCTCCTGGATCCGGCCCGGCGACATGCCCGCCGTGGCCTCCGCGACCGTAGGACCGAGCCCGGTCGGCGACGGATGCTGCGGCGCCGGCGCCAGCAGCTCACGCGCCGTCCGCACCAGCCGCAGCCGGTCGTCCGCACCCCACACCAGCGCCTGCTCGCGCAGCGCCGCGACGGCGCGCGGCAGCGCGTTCACCACCGCCGGATCGCGCGCGTCGCCCGCCATCAGCCCGAGCAACTCGTCGTACGGCGCCGGGTCCGCCGCCACGGCCAGCGCCTGGGCCGTCTGCAGCGTGAAACGGTCCAGCCGCTCCAGCGCCCGCACCACCGAGGCGCGCGTTCCGGCCCTGGTCGCGAGCTGGGTGAGATCGGTGGGCACGGGCGTGATGAGGTCGGGGCGGCTGCGCAGCAGCGCGGCCAGGGAGGCGTCGTGCCTGGTTCGGAGTGCCTCCGCGAGCGAACGGGGCGGCGTGGCCGGAGTGCTCATCCGACCCACGGTAGCGGGTGGGTGCGACCGTGGGGGAGCGCGCACGACGTGAGGTTCCCGGCACCGGGCCCGCTGGCGGTAACGTCTGTCACCACGGGGTATCCAACGCACCCGCCCCGGAGGGGACTTCGTGGGTATCGAGAGCGACCAGGTCGTCTACGAGTATCTGAGCCGCGTCGGTGACGTCGCGCAGCAACGCCAGCTGCCCTCGGTCACCCGGATGCGGCTGGTGTCCGAGCTGCGCAACGAGATCGACCGACGGCGCGCCGGAGCCACCGCCGACACTCCCGCCGCCGTCCAGCGCATCCTGAAGGGCCTCGGCAGCCCGGAAGAGGTCGTCGCCGCGGCCGGCACCGGCGCCGGTGTCCCCCGGGCACCGTCCACCTCCGTACCCGTACAGCGCGACCACGAGGACGATCTGCGGCCCAAGGGCCTGCGCCGGGTCGTACCGCGCCCACGCCTCACCAAGGCCGCGCCCGCACCGGAACCCGACAACGCCGCCGCCCCGCCGCATCTCGCGAGCGCGGCCGAGCTCGGCGACAGCGTGCTGCAGCCCGACTGGTGGCGGACGGAGGGCAACGGCTTCGCGCTCGGCGACAGCGTCCCCGGGTTCACCGGCGGGGTGGAGATCCCGGAACTGCTCAAGCCCCCGCCGCCGAAAGAGCCCCCGAAGGCGCTCCAGAAGGAACCGGAGCCGGTGGTCGCACCGGCCGTCGAGCAGGCACCGGAAGCCCCCGCCCGCCGGCGCCGAGTCGTCCCCCGCCTGCCCACCGGGGGCTGGTCCAACCCGCTCCTCCTGATCGCCGCCGCGCTGCTCGTCGTGGGCGCCGTACTCGGCAACTGGTTCGCGCTGCTGCTCGGTTGGCTCATCGCGTACGCCTCCCGGCGGCTGACCGACGCGGAGACGAAGTGGGCGGTGATCGGCATGCCGACGGCGGCCGTCGTGGCCGGCATCGTCTGGCTGTGGGGCAGGAACACCGGCCGCTGGGGCATCCCCATCGCGCAGGGCCACATGAACGACGCCATCTCCGAGACCTGGCCGTGGGTGGTGCGGGGCGCGGCCGTCGCGTCGGCGCTGTTCCTGGTGTGGCGCTCGCAGCGGCAGAGGTAGGAGGCAGGACGGGGGCACGACCGCAGGTCCTTCACGGGCACTGGGCACAATGGCCCATATGACCTCGCGCGCCCAGCACTCCGCCCCGCCCGCCCCGACCGTCGGCTTCGACCTGGACATGACCCTCATCGACTCCCGGCCCGGTATCCACGCCTGCTATCTGGCGCTGGCGGAGCGGACGGGGACGTACATCGACGCCGAACTGGCGATCACCCGGCTCGGCCCGCCGCTCGCCGACGAGTTGGTCAACTGGTTCCCGGCGGACCAGGTGCCCGCCATGTCCGACCTGTACCGCGAGATGTACCCCTCGATCGCCATCGCCGCGACCCCCGCGATGCCCGGCGCCCGCGAGGCGATAGCGGCCGTGCGGGCGGCCGGTGGGCGGGCGGTCGTCGTCACCGCGAAGTACGAGCCCAACGCGAAGCTGCACCTCGCTCATCTCGGCATCGACGCCGACGCCGTGATCGGCGACCTGTGGGCCGAGCGGAAGGCGGAGGCGCTGCGCGAGGAGGGCGCGAGCGTCTACGTCGGCGACCACGTCGGGGACGTGCGCGGTGCCCGCGGCGCCCAGGCGCTGTCGGTCGCGGTCACGACCGGGCCGTGCGATGCGGAGGAGTTGCGGACGGCCGGTGCGGATGTCGTGCTCGGCGATCTCACCGAGTTCCCGCGATGGCTTTCGGACTACCTCGTGACGCGCGCCTGACGCCGCCCGGCGGCGACGGACCGGAGTACGCCGGCGGCCGCGAGCAGAAATCCGACGCCCATGAGCATGCTCAAGAGGTACATGTACGTCGGAAAAGGCGTCGTGTGGAGCAGCAGCGGTACCACGGTGACGAGTGTGGCCACCGCACCGACGAAGAAGACGATGGCACCGGCACGGATCAGTCGGTCACCGGCCACGGCGGAATTCGTTTGGGTTTTGTCACGCACTCGACCAGGGTAGTTCCCTGCGCACAGGAACAGTCCGGCGACGTCTTGTCACCGGCCTGAAGACCATTAGCCTTGGTACCGGCAGTTCCCCAGCGTTTTCCGAGCAGTTTTCCGACGAGTACGAGGACGAGGACAGACGTGCCCACCGGCAAGGTCAAGTGGTTCAACAGTGAGAAGGGCTTCGGCTTTCTCTCCCGCGACGACGGCGGCGACGTCTTCGTCCATTCCTCGGTACTGCCCGCCGGAGTTGACGCCCTGAAGCCCGGACAGCGCGTGGAGTTCGGGGTCGTCGCCGGTCAGCGCGGCGACCAGGCACTCTCGGTCACGCTGCTCGACCCGACCCCCTCGGTCGCGGCGGCCCAGCGCAAGAAGCCGGACGAACTGGCCTCCATCGTCCAGGACCTGACGACCCTCCTCGAAAACATCACGCCAATGCTGGAACGCGGCCGCTATCCCGACAAGCCCGCGGGCGCGAAGATCGCGGGCCTGCTGCGTGCGGTGGCCGACCAGTTGGACGTATAGCCGCTACACAGCCCGATCTACGGAAATTCGAGCGCGTTCGGCCCGAGGGGCGGCACCAGCCCCTCGGCCGCCGCACGCGTCAACAGCCCCCGGACCGCGGCATAGCCGTCCTCGCCGAGGTCGGCGGTGAACTCGTTGACGTACAGGCCGATGTGCTGGTCGGCGACGGACGGGTCCATCTCCTGGGCGTGTGCCATGACGTACGGGCGGGAGGCCTCGGGGTCGTCCCAGGCGGCGCGCACGGACAGCCGGATCGAGTCGGCGAGCAGCGTCAACGCGTCCGCGCCCAGGGACCGTCTGGCGATGATCGCGCCCAACGGGATCGGCAGCCCCGTCGTGTCCTCCCAGTGCTCGCCCATGTCCGCGAGCTTGTGCAGGCCGTAGTTCTGGTACGTGAAGCGCGCCTCGTGGATGACGAGCCCCGCGTCGACCTTCCCGTCCCGCACGGCCGGCATGATCTCGTGGAACGGCATGACGACGATCTCGCCCACCCCGCCCGGAATCGTGTCCGCCGCCCAGAGCCGGAACAGCAGATACGCCGTCGACCGCTCGCTCGGCACCGCGACCGTACGACCCGTCAGGTCCCCGGGCCCACGGGTGAGGACCAGCGGCCCGCAGCCCCGCCCCAGCGCGCCCCCGCAGGGCAGCAGCGCGTACTCGTCGAGAACGTACGGCAGCACGGCGTACGACACCTTCAGCACATCCAACTCACCGCGCTCGGCCATGCCGTTGGTGATGTCGATGTCCGCGAAGGTCACGTCGAGCACGGGCGCGCCCGGCACCCGGCCGTGCGCCCACGCGTCGAAGACGAAGGTGTCGTTCGGGCAGGGGGAGTAGGCGATCTGCAGACGCTGCTCACTGGTCATACGGGTTCCAACTCTCCAGTACGGGCGCGCACTTCCCGAATCCCTCGGTCAGGGCCGCGAGCGCGTCGCCGATGCGCCAGGCGGCGCGGTCGCGCGGGCCGACGGGGTTGGAGACCGCGCGCAGTTCCAGGACGGGCACGCCGTGGGCGACGGCCGCCTCGGCCACGCCGAAGCCCTCCATCGCCTCCGCGAGGGCCCGGGGGTGGCGGGCGCGGAGTTCCGCGGCGCGGGCCGCCGTTCCGGTCACCGTGGACACGGTCAGTACGGTTCCGGGGCGGGCGCCGGTCGCGGTCGCCAGCGCTCGTACGAGTGCGGCCGGCGGACGGTGGGTGACGGTGCCGAAGCCGAGTTCGGTGACCGGGAGGAACCCGTCGGGGGTCTCCGCGCCCAGGTCGGCGACGGTGATCTCGTCGGCGACCACCAGGGAGCCGACGGGCGCCTCGGGCTGGAAACCGCCGCCGATCCCGGCGGAGACGACGAGGTCGTAGCGGGCGCGGGCGAGGGCCGTGGCGGTGGCGGCGGCCGCGGCGGCCGGGCCCACCCCGACGGCGATGACACTGATCCGGTTACCGGTCAACGCCCGTGCCACCGCGTCCCGTTCGGCCGGGACGGCGGTGGCGACGAGGACGCGTGGGGACGACGTGGTCAGGAGTCCTTCTTGAACTTGAAGGACCAGATGCCCTTGACCGTCTTGTCGCCCTCCTTGATGGAGACGACGGTGGAGTTGCCGGTCGCGCCGTACTGGGTGTTGAAGAACACGCTGCCCGGGATCGTCCGGTAGGTCTTCTTGCTGGAGTCGGTCAGCGGCTGACCGTTCATCAGGATCGTCCAGCCGTTGTCGGCGATCTTCGGGTCGACACCGAAGCGCACGGTCTCGTCCGGGTCGACCGAGATCGACGTGGAGGCCTTCAGGCACTTCGCCAGCTCCGCGGTCTTCACCGCGTCGCCGTCGTTGTAGCAGGTGGCCTCCGTGTGGACCGAGTTCCTCCCGACGGTGATCGTCGAGATCGGCGTCGGCTTGTCGCATGCCGACAGGACGAGCAGTCCGGCGGAAACGGCGCCGGCGGCGGCGACGGCGCGGCGGCGTCGCACAGCGGATTGCATGGTCATGGGGCGAAGGTTATCGGGCCCGTCCAGTCCTCCCCCCACGTGGGGTGCGGCGTGCCGGGCCGGGCACCGAGGGTTAGGCCACTCGCGGGCGTCCGGTACCCCCGTGCCGGGCCGAGGCGAGCAGGCCGCGCAGGGTGGTCAGCCAGCCCAGGGCGATGACCGCGGCGGCCAGCGTGAAGCCGAGGGCGCCGTTCAGCGGCATCACGATGCCGATCGCGCCGCCCAGCACCCAGGCCATCTGGAGCATCGTCTCCGAGCGCGCGAACGCCGACGTACGCACCAGCTCGGGCACGTCCCGCTGGATCAGCGCGTCCAGGGACAGCTTGGCCAGCGCCTGGCAGAACCCCGCCGTGGCCGCGAGGCAGGCGACCAGCACAGCCCCGAAGAAGATCGCCGCCGTGATCGCCGCGCCCAGCACGACCGCCATCACCGTCACGATGATGATCTCCGGCGCCCGCTGCCGCAGCCAGGACCCGACCGCCGTACCGAGCGCGTTGCCCACGCCCGCCGAGACCGCGACTATGCCCAGCGACACGGCCGCGCTCTGCCCGGTCATCGGGTGCTCGCGCAGCAGGAACGCGAGGAAGAAGGTCAGGAAGCCGGACAGCCAGCGCAGCGCCGCGTTGGCGCCCAGCGCGTGGGTGACGGCGATGCCGACCGTGCGCAGCCCCGGACGCTTGACCTCCTTGGGGTGCGGGCCGTGCAGATGGTTCTCGTCGGCCGCGAGCAGCGCCGTGTCCTCGCCCTTGGCGGAGTCGACCTTGGGGTCCAGGAAGAAGCACAGGACCGTGCCCGCCACGAAGATCACGAAGGCGCCGTAGAGCGGCCAGGGGTCGCCGATGGCGTGCAGGCCGCCCGCGATCGGGGCGGCGACGCCGGTGGCGAGGAGCCCGGCGAGGGTGACTCTGGAGTTGGCCTTCACCAGGGAAATGCGGGGCGGCAGCAGCCGGGGCACCACGGCGCTTCTGACGACGCCGTACGCCTTCGAGGCCACCAGGGCGCCCAGGGCCGCCGGATACAGCTCCAGGCTGCCGCTGGCGACCGCGCCGGAGATGATCAGCGCGAGGAGCGCGCGGGCCAGCATCGCGGCGGCCATCGCGGCGCGGCGGCCGTGCGGGAGCTTGTCGAGGAGGGGCCCGATCACCGGCGCGAGAACAGTGAAAGGCGCCATCGTGATCGCGAGATACAGGGCGACCCGCCCCCGCGCCTCATCGGTCGGTACGGAGAAGAAGACGGTCGACGCGAGGGCGACGGTGATCATGACATCGCCGGCGCCGTTCACCGCGTGCAGCTCGATCAGCCGGCCGAGGCCCGACTCGCCCGCGCCGTGCGCGTGGGTCGCCTTGCGGATGCCCCGGGCGGTACCGGTGACGGGGAAGTGCAGGGCACGACCCATCGCGCGGACGGAACCGCCGACCCGGCCCGAACCGCCACCTCGGATGTTCCCCTTGGCTCCACCGACACCGGTGGCACCTTGGGGCGACCTCGCGGCTGCCACCCCGTCATAGTGCCCCGAGAACGGTGCGAGTAGTGGCGTTACCGCACGTATGGCGGCCTGCCGGGGTGGATTCAGTGTCGTTGCACAGGTCTTCGGTGACGGTCCCGCAGGTCTCTGTCAGGTCTCTCTTCGACCGCCGCGCACCGCCCAAGGGACCGTCGGTGTGGGCGCATGGCCCGGGAGAAGGTAGCGTGCGTAGCGCGCCGTGGCGATTGTTCTCGGCCGCGCGCCTCTCGGCCATCCCGCACAATGGATGGCGTAGGCGCGCCCGAGCGCGATCGGGCGCGGACGTCGACGCGGCCCTCCACCAGTGCCCCCAAGGGCCTGGTACATGTCTTTCAGCCGCTCCGTCCGCTCCCTTCGCCGCAACAGGCGCACCCGTGAGACGGCGTAGGAGAGAAGCGATACCTGTGAGCGCAGCGACCACGCGAAGCCGCACCCCCGACCGCCTGTGCGCCGAGGCCGTCGACCTCGCCCGTGCCGCAGCCGAGGAGGCCGCCGCGCCCGGCGTGGTCGGCGAGCACGCGGGCTTCGAATCCGAGGGCGACCGTGTGGTCACGCACTTCTTCGAGTGCAAGGAGTTCGGCTACCGGGGCT
This sequence comes from Streptomyces sp. NBC_01622, assembly GCF_045209635.1. Taxonomy (NCBI): domain Bacteria; kingdom Bacillati; phylum Actinomycetota; class Actinomycetes; order Kitasatosporales; family Streptomycetaceae; genus Streptomyces; species Streptomyces sp. NBC_01622. Next base: position 5,105,015 of record NZ_CP109293.1, on the reverse strand, counting down.
GGCGCTGGGCGGTGACTGTCGCGAGGGCGTCCCGCGCGAAGCTGGTCACTCTGGACGAGGTAGTCCTGCTCCCCGGCCCGGATTCCCTCCTCGCCCCCGAATGGGTGCCGTGGAGCGAACGCCTGCGCCCCGGCGACATGGGCCCCGGCGACCTGCTCCCCACCGACGCCGAGGACCTGCGCCTGGAGCCCGGCTACACCGGCGAGGACGAGCCCCCGCCGAACTCGGCGGTCTCCGAGGAGATGGCGGAACTGGTCGAGGCGGAGGACGCGGAGGTGACGGCCGGGGTGCCCGCGGCGCTCCCGTTCGCGCCGACGCGCGGCTCGATCGCCTCGGTGGCGGAGGAACTCGGCATCCGCCGCGCCCGGGTCCTCTCCCGCTACGGCCTGCACGTCGCCGCCGACCGCTGGGAGGACGGCTACGGCCCCAAGACCCCCATGGCCCAGGCGGCCCCGGCGGCCTGCGTCAGCTGCGGCTTCCTGGTCGCCATCGGCGGCTCCCTCGGCCAGGCCTTCGGCGTCTGCGCCAACGAGTTCTCCCCGGCCGACGGCCACGTGGTGTCTTTGTCCTACGGCTGCGGCGGCCACTCGGAAGCAGCCGTCATGCCCAAACCGCCCCAGCCCCCCGCCCCGGTGATCGACGAGACGATGGTCGACCCGTTCCCGCTGCGGCCCGCGGCGGACTCGGGGTCGGTGCCGGTGGGCACAGACGCGGAATCGGCGGAGTTGGGGCACTCGTAGGGTTGGGAGTGCGGGGCGGGAGACGTGATCTGGACGACGTAGACGCGTTCGCTGCGTACCACGACCTGGTACGTGAACATCCCATCGGGGACGATGACGTCGCTCCCCTTCGGATCGATCCCCTCGTGGGCGCGGCCGTGGATGTGGAATGCCTCGGCGGCCCTGACCAGTTCAGCGGCTTTGCGTTCCACGGCGGCGAGGAATTCTGCGGAAGCCGTTCGGGCGGCTTCTTCGGCACCGAAGGCGTACTCCCCTTTCCAGCTCACCCGCGAACAGCCTTCATCGTCTCGGGCGCGGCCTGCACCTCACCCGCCGCATCGGCATCTCATCGGCCACCGTCTGCCACCACACCACCGTGCTGCCTGACGCCGGGCTCATCACCACCCACCGCACCGGCACCAGCGCCCATCACCTCTCCACTCCGCTCGGCAGCCGGCTCCTGAACGGCCCGCCCGCGTGCGACCAGCAGTCTTTGAGCACCATCGAAGCTGGTAGGCGAAGGCAGGCGGAGCGCCAACCATAGGTACCGGGTTCGTTGCCCCCGCCCATCTCCCGTGCTTGGCTCGCCCGATGAATCTTCTCTTGACGGCGAGTGGCCTGCGCAACGAGACGCTGCGGGAAGCGCTCCGGGACATGCTGGGCAAGCCGTTCGGGTCGGCGAACGTCGTGTTCGTTCCTACCGCATCCCTCGCCGAGCCCGGGGACCACACATGGCTCGTCGCGGACCTGAACCGGCTGCACGGCCTCGGCTGGCGGGAGTTCGACGTCCTGGAGCTGAACGGCCTGCCCCGGCAACTGGTGCTAGACCGGCTGCTCCGCGCCGACGTCATCTACGTCGAGGGCGGCAACCACTACCACCTCGCGCGCAGCATCACCGGCAACGGCCTCGCCGACGGCTTCCTGGAGGCGCTGGAGAACCGGGTCTACGTAGGGGTCAGCGCCGGATCGATGATCTTCAGCCAAAACCTCACCGCGCACTCCGCCGACGTCATCGGGGACACGGCCGACCTCCACCTCCTCGGCGCGACGACCGTGGAACCGCCGTTCGCCCTCTTCGACTGGTACCTCAAACCCCACCTGTACTCGCCGGACTTCAGCGAACGAGACGACACCTGGGCCGACCGCATCACCGCACGCGCGGACTTCCCGATCTACTTCATCGACGACGACACGGCCCTCCGCGTCAGGGACGGCGAGGTGGACGTAGTCACCGAAGGGCGGTGGCGATTCCACCCGTAGCCACGCGAGGCGAGAAGCACCAGGCACCCGCAGCCGCCAACGAGCGGGAGCGGGTCGTGGCGGTACGGCGCAGCCCGCCGCCTTAGCTGGTCCCCACGCCGTCGACTGTGGCAACAAGCAGAGGGGCGCAACCGGCGGCGGGCTGCGCCGTACCGCCCCGACCCCGCCCCCCCACCACCCGCGGGCGAAAACACAGCAACCCCCTACGCGCGGTACCTTCATCGCGACGTCGATGAGGAGAGTGAACGTACGTGAGTAAGTTCGTGCGGCCCGCTGCCGAGGGTGCCGACCCGTTCGGGACCGCCCGTCTGCGGCGTGGGGTGCTCGACGCCTGGGCGACCAGCCCGGCCCGGTTCCGGGAGGACGCCAACGCCGAGGAGGACCTCGTCCTCGGCGGCTACCGGGACCGGCTCGTCGTCGAGCTCGCGCAGAACGCCGCCGACGCCGCCGCCCGCGCAGGCGTGGCCGGCCGCCTCCGGCTCACCCTCCGCGACGGCGTCCTGTGCGCCGCCAACACCGGCGCCCCCCTCGACGCGGCCGGCGTCGAGTCGCTCTCCACCCTCCGCGCGTCCGCGAAACGCGACGCGGGTGACAGCGCCGTAGGCCGGTTCGGCGTCGGCTTCGCCGCCGTCGTCGCCGTGACCGACGAACCCGCCCTCGTAGGACGCCACGGCGGTGTCCGCTGGTCCCTCGCCGAGGCCCGCGAACTCGCCGACGAGACCGCCCGGCACAGCCCGGGCCTCGGCACCGAGATCCGCCGCCGAGACGGTCACATCCCCCTCCTCCGCCTCCCGTTCGCCGCCGTGGGCAGCGCCCCCGACTCCTACGACACGGTCGTCATCCTCCCGCTGCGCGACAGCGCCGCCGAGGACCTCGCCGAGCGCCTCCTGAACGCCGTCGACGACGCCCTGCTGCTCGCCCTGCCGGGGCTTGCGGAGGTCGTGATCGAGGTCGGCGACGCCGCGCCCCGCACCCTCACCCGCCGCGGCGACCGCGCCGACACCGTCGTGGACGACAGCCGGGACGGCACCACCCGCTGGCGCACGGTCTCCGCACACGGCGAACTCGCCAAGGAACTCCTTGCAGACCGTCCCGTCGAGGAGCGGCAGCGGCCCTACTGGTCCGTCACCTGGGCCGTGCCCGTCGACGCCGACGGCACCCCGGCCCGCCCCCGCACCAGCCCCGTCGTGCACGCGCCCACACCCAGCGACGAACCCCTCGGCGTACCCGCGCTGCTCATCGCCTCCCTCCCGCTCGACACCACCCGCCGCCACGCCGCCCCCGGCCCGCTGACCGACTTCGTGGTGGAGCGCGCGGCGGACGCCTACGTCGAACTCCTCGCCGCCTGGCGGCCGGTGACCGCCGGCATCATCGACCTCGTGCCCGGCCCCCTGGGCAAGGGTGAGCTGGACGGCACCCTGCGCCAGGCCATCCTGGAGCGGCTGCCGCGCACCTCCTTCCTGCCGCCCGCCGTCGAACCCCCCACCGACGACTCGGAGTTGCCCGAGTCGCTACGGCCCCGGGACGCCGAGGTCGTCGAGGGCGCCGGCGCCGACACCGTGCGCGTCCTCGCCGAGGTGCTCCCCACCCTCCTCCCCGCCGGCCTCGAACGCCGCGTGGAACTACGGACGTTGGGCGTCGCCCGGGTCCCGCTCACCGACGCCGTCGACCGGCTGGCCGGCCTGGAGAAGGACCCCGCCTGGTGGCGGCGGCTCTACGACAGCCTCGCGGGCGTCGACCCCGACCGGCTGTCGGGACTGCCGGTACCGCTCGCCGACGGGCGGACGACCATCGGGCCCCGCCAAGTCCTCCTCCCCACCCCCGACTCCGCGCACGTCGAACCCGAAGTCCTCGCCCGGCTCGGCCTCAAGGTCGCCCACCCGGACGCCGCACACCCCCTCCTGGAGAAGCTCGGCGCGCTGCCCGCCACGCCCCGCGCGGTTCTCACCACACCCCAGGTACGGGCCGCGGTGGCCGCCTCCCTCGACGACGAGGGCGGCGCCGTATGGGACGAACCCACCCCGGACGCCGAGGAGTTGGCCGACACGGTGCTCGCCCTCGTCCGGGACGCGGGCCTGGAACCCGGCGACGAACCCTGGCTGGGCGCGCTCGCCCTGCCCGACGAGGACGGCGAACTCGCACCCGCAGGTGAACTCGTCCTCCCCGGCAGCCCGTTCGCCCAGGTGATCCGCGAGGACGAACTCGCCTTCGTGGACGCGGAATTGGCAGAACGCTGGGGCGAACAACCCCTCGCCGCCTGCGGAGTCCTCGCCAACTTCGCCCTCGTCCGCGCCACCGACGTAGTCCTCGACCCGGACGAACTGGAGCCCCGGGACAGCGACTTCGCGGAACCGGACGACCCCGGCCTGCTGGACTCGGTGGACGTGTGGTCGGAGGACGTGCTCGACCGCTTCCCCGACACCCCCGTCCCGCCCGTGGCCACCGAACTCGTAGCGGTCCGCGACCTGGACCTCGTCGACGACGACCGCTGGCCGCAAGCCCTCGCCCTTCTCGCCCAGCCGCCCCTCCGCGACGCGATCACCCAACAGATCCGCATCCTGCTCCCCGACGGCTCCTACGAGGTCGTACGGCCCTACACGGCCTGGTGGCTGCGCGGCCACCCGGTGCTCGACGGCCGCCGCCCGGCCGGCCTGCTGGCGTCCGGCGGCGACCCGCTCCTCCGCGGCCTCTACGACGAGGCCGACGCGACCGGCTTCGACGACGAACAGGTACTCCGCGCACTCGGCGTCCGCACCTCGGTCGCCGCCCTCCTCGACGAGCCCGGCGGCGCCGCCGAACTCCTCGACCGCCTCGCCGACCCGGACCGCGAGGTCACCGGCGCCCAACTGCACGCCCTGTACGGCGCATTGGCCGACCTGGACCCCGAACAGGTCACCCTGCCGGACGACTTGAGGGCCGTGGTCGACGGCGAAGTGACGGTCGTGGACGCGGCCGACGCGGTGGTGGTCGACTCACCCGACCTGCTCCCGTTCACAGCCGGCATCCCCTTGCTCCCCGTACGCCCGTCCCGGGCCGCCGAGTTGGCCGAACTCTTCCAGGTCCGGCGCCTCAGCGAGTCCATCACCGGAGAGGTCACCTCCGAGGGCACCGAACACGACGTACCGGACTCCGTCCGCGTCCTCCTCGGCCCCCTCACCCCCGCGACCTACGTCGAACACGAGGAACTCGTCGTGGACGGAGTGGAGATCGACTGGCGCCGCACCCGCGACGGCGTGCTGCACGCCTCGACCCTGGAGGGCGTCGCCGCAGGCCTCGCCTGGGCGGCGGGACAGTGGCCCCGGCGCTTCGAGGTCGCCGCACTGCTGGAGGACCCGTCCCGGACGGAGGAACTGGCCCGGGACCGCTGGTTCGACTGAGCGGGGGCGTGATCTCCCTTCCGTCGCACGTCTGACCTGCTGGGCCAACTGGCCCCACGATCACTTCTGTAACTGGGGAATCCACGCGCATTCGTGCCACCCTCGGCGTCGTCACCGGCGCCCTGGCCCTCTCGGTCCTCGCCGTTCCTGCCGCGCAGGCGGACGAGGTCCAGGGGGACACCACGATCTCGGGCGTCGTGGTGAACGGCGGGAAGCCGGTCGTCGTCGGCGCGACCGCGAAGAAGACCATCACTGTCAGCTTCACCGTGAAGGACGCCTCGGGCGTCGGCTGGGCGCAGGCCATCCTGTACCACGGTTCCGACATCGAGTCCTCCGACACCGGTGCCGTCGCCACCAGCAGCAACCACCGCTCCACCTGCACCGCGGTCAACGCCACGACGTCGACCTGCAAGGCGACCTACGACCTGGAGCCGGGCACCGAGGTGTTCAGCTTCGCCGCCGGCGGCTGGAAGGTCTGGGCGATCGCCACGGGCAAGGACAACGACTACGTCCAGAAGGACAACGCGAAGAGCTTCCAGGTCCAGCGCCTGTCGAAGCTCACGGCCAACGCCACCCCGGAGCCCGTGAAGAAGGGCAAGACCATCACGGTCACCGGCAAGCTGACCCGCGCGAACTGGGACACCGGCACGTACTCCGGTTACTCGACCCAGCCGGTCAAGCTCCAGTTCCGCAAGAACGGCTCCAGCACCTACACCACGGTCAAGACCATCAAGACCAGCTCCACGGGCACCCTGAAGACCACGGTCACGGCAACGGTCAACGGCTACTTCCGCTACAGCTTCGCGGGCACGTCCAGCACCTCGGCGGTCAACGCCGCCGGTGACTTCATCGACGTCAAGTAACCAGCTCCGCAGCGACCCGCGCCCTTTAGGGGCGCGGGTCTGTATCGATATGCGGCTCCGCCGCGTGGGCGCGACCAGCCACGACGCACCCGCAGTCGACATACGACCCTTTACGCCGCCGCACCCCGCCGATCGACCACCCGCCACACCACCTCCAGCAAAACCCCCGCCACCCCCGCAACCCCCACCGCGACCCACGGCATGGTCACCCCCACCAACTTCAACGCGAAGAAGTGCTGAAGCCAAGGCACGATCAGCACGACCACGAACGCCGCCCCCATCGACGCCACCAGCGTCACCCGCCACCACGTGTACGGTCGGGCGATGATCGCCAGCACCCACATCGAGATCAGGAACAACGTCAGGGTCGCCGCACTGGTCTCTGCCCCCAACGACCCCTTCCCCGTGTAGTAGTGACGGGCGATCAGATACGTCACGAAGGTCGCCGCCCCGGCGATCACCCCACCCGGGATCGAGTACCGCATCACCCGCCGCACGAAGTGGGGCTGCGCACGCTCCGTGTTGGGCGCCAGCGCCAGGAAGAACGCGGGGACGCCGATCGTCAGCGTCGAGAGCAGCGTCAAGTGCCGCGGCAGGAAGGGATATTCCACCCGCCAGCACACCACCAGCACCGCCAGCAGCACCGAGTACACCGTCTTCACCAGGAACAGCGTCGCCACCCGGGTGATGTTCCCGATGACCCGCCGCCCCTCGGCGACGACCGAAGGCAGCGTCGCGAAGCTGTTGTTGAGCAGCACGATCTGCGCGACCGCCCGGGTGGCCTCGGACCCCGAGCCCATCGACACCCCGATGTCGGCGTCCTTGAGGGCGAGTACGTCGTTGACGCCGTCCCCGGTCATCGCGACCGTGTGCCCGCGCGACTGCAACGCCCCCACCATGTCCCGCTTCTGCTGCGGAGTGACCCGCCCGAACACCGTGCCCTCGTCCAGGAACTTCGCCATCTCCTCCTGATCCGAAGGCAGTTGACGGGCATCGACCACCTGCCCGCTGAGCCCCAGCTTCCCGGCCACCGCCCCCACGGACACCGCGTTGTCCCCGGAGATGACCTTGGCCCGCACATCCTGCTCGGCGAAGTAGCGCAGCGTCTCCGCCGCGTCGGGCCGCAGCCGCTGCTCCAGGACGACCAGCGCGGTCGGCCGGGCGCCCCGCGCCACCTCGGGATCGTCGAGCTCACCGGCGACACGGGCCAGCAGCAGCACCCGTAGCCCCTGCTCGTTGAGCCGCCCGGTCTCGGCCAGCGCGGGATCGTCGGCGCCCAGCAGCACATCCGGCGCCCCGAGCAGCCACGTGCTGGACTCCCCGTCGCCCTCGCTGAAGGAGGCCCCGCTGTACTTGCGCGCGGACGAGAAGGGCAGCGACTCGACACACCGCCACTCCTCGCTGTCCGGGTAGGCGGCGATGATCGCCTGCAGCGACGCGTTCGGCCGCGGGTCCGACTCGCCCAGCGCGCCGAGGACTTTGCGTACGTACGTTTCGTCGGCCCCGCCGAGCGGGCGCAGCTCGGTGACGTCCATGCCGCCCTCGGTGAGCGTGCCCGTCTTGTCGAGGCAGACCGTGTCGACGCGGGCGAGGCCCTCGATGGCCGGAAGCTCCTGGACGAGGCACTGTTTCCGGCCAAGCCGGATGACCCCGATCGCGAAGGCCACCGAGGTGAGGAGGACCAGCCCCTCCGGGACCATGGGGACGATCCCGCCCACGGTCCGCGCGATCGAGTCCTTGAACCCGTGCTGTTTGACGACGAGTTGGCTGATGACCAGGCCGATCGCGGTCGGGATCATCATCCACGTCACGTACTTGAGGATCGTGGAGATGCCGGTACGCAGCTCGGAGTGGACGAGCGTGAACCGCGAGGCTTCTTCGGCGAGTTGGGCGGCGTAGGCCTCACGCCCCACCTTCGTCGCCTCGAACGCGCCACCGCCGGCGACCACGAAACTCCCGGACATGACCGCGTCCCCCGGCCGCTTGACGACGGGGTCGGCCTCACCGGTGAGCAGCGACTCGTCGATCTCCAGGCCGTCGGCCTCGACGCACTCCCCGTCGACCACGACCTTGTCCCCGGGCCCGATCTCGATGAGGTCGCCCAGCACGATCTCGGAGGTGCTCACCTCCCCAGCGGCCCCGTCCCGCCGTACCGTCGGCTTCGCCTCGCCGATCACCGCGAGGGAGTCGAGGGTCTGCTTCGCCCGCCACTCCTGGAAGACCCCGATCCCGGTGTTGGCGAGGATCACGTACCCGAACAGGCTGTCCTGCAACGGCGCCACGAACAGCATGATCAGCCAGAGCACACCGATGATCGCGTTGAACCGGGTGAAGACGTTGGCGCGCACGATCTCGCCGAGGGACCGGCTGCTGCGCACCGGGACGTCGTTGACCTCCCCGCGCGCCACCCGTTCGGCGACCTCGGCGGTGCTGAGTCCATGGGCCCGCCGTGCCGGAATGGGCACGGGGTGCACCGGGTCGAGTTCGGCGCCCGCGTCGGTGTGCGTCATGCAGTCGACGGTACGTGCGGATTTACGGCTTCACCCGCCGAGTGCCCGGAAGATCCGACCAGGGGAGGACGGTGGGCGGGGTGGGGTGATGCCTGGGTTGTAGGGGAGCTCCTCATTCCGCAGCAGGAGAGGGACCCTCGGCCGCCGCCCCGGCCGCCAGCCGCTTGAGCGCCGCGTCCCGCCCCCGGACGTACCAGACGCCGATCAGGCCGAGCCCGCCCCCGGCCAGGCAGGTCCACAGCCACCACAGATGACCGTGGTCGTCGAACCAGCCGTAGAAGGGGAGCTGTACCAGGAAGAGGACGAACCAGAGGATCGTGCCGCCGATGATGGTCGGGACGATCGGGCCCTCCAGGGGCTCCGGTGCCTCGTGTGTCGGTGTCCACTTCGCCATGCCCACAGCTTACGAGGCGGCGCAACACTCCTGGGTCTACGCGCGGAGATAGCGCCTGACGTCTTGATATGTTCATACTGAAACGGTTTCCGTCTGTCCACTTCTGCTCGTAGGAACATCCAATGCAGACCGCCCTCGACCGCTACTTCAAGATCTCCGAACGGGGCAGCAGCCTCCCCCGCGAGATCCGGGGCGGGCTCGCCACCTTCTTCGCGATGGCGTACATCATCGTGCTGAACCCGATCATCCTCGGCAGCGCGAAGGACATGTACGGGCACCACCTCGACAACGGCCAGCTGGTCACCGCCACCGCCGTCACCGCCGCGTTCACCACTCTCCTCATGGGCGTCATCGGCAACGTGCCGATCGCGCTGGCCGCCGGACTCGGGGTGAACTCCGTCGTCGCCCTCCAGCTCGCGCCCCGCATGACGTGGCCGGACGCGATGGGCATGGTCGTACTGGCCGGTCTGGTCGTGATGCTGCTGGTCGCCACCGGGCTGCGCGAGCGCGTCATGAACGCCGTGCCCTACGGCCTGCGCAAGGCGATCTCGATCGGTATCGGCCTGTTCATCATGCTGATCGGGCTCGTGGACTCCGGGTTCATCTCCCGCATCCCGGACGCCGCCCAGACCACCGTCCCGCTCCAGCTGGGCGCCGACGGTCACCTCAACGGCTGGCCGGTGCTGATCTTCATCCTCGGCGTGCTGCTCACCCTCGGGCTGATCGTCCGCAAGGTGTCCGGCGCGATCCTGATCTCCATCGTCACGATGACCGTCCTCGCGGTGATCGTGAACGCGGTCGCGACGATCCCCTCCTGGGGCCTGACCACCCCGAAGTGGCCCGGAAACCCGGTCGCCACCCCCGACTTCGGCCTGATCGGCAAGTTCAGCCTCTTCGGCGGCTTCGGCAAGGTCGGCGTACTGACCGGCGTCCTCTTCGTGTTCACGGTCCTGCTGTCGTGCTTCTTCGACGCGATGGGCACGATCATGGGCATCAGCGACGAGGCGAAGCTGACCGACGGCGAGGGCAACATGCCCGGCATCAACAAGGTCCTCTTCGTCGACGGCATCGCGGTCGCGGCCGGCGGCGCCAGCTCCTCGTCGGCCACCACCTGCTTCGTGGAGTCCACGGCCGGCGTCGGCGAGGGCGCCCGCACCGGCTTCGCGAACGTCGTCACGGGCGCCCTCTTCGCCGTAGCACTGTTCCTCACGCCCGTCGCCACGATGGTCCCGTCCCAGGCGGCCACCCCGGCCCTGCTCGCGGTGGGCTTCCTGATCCTGGCGGGCTCCGTCAAGGAGATCGACTGGGCCGACTACACCATCGCCATCCCGGCCTTCATCACGATGGTGATGATGCCGTTCACCTACTCGATCACCAACGGCATCGGCATGGGCTTCATCACCTTCGTGGTGCTGCGCCTGGTGGCGGGCCGGGGCCGGGAGGTCCCGGTGCCGATGTACGTCGTGGCGGCCGTGTTCGGCTTCTACTACCTGATGCCGGCCCTGGGTCTCACGTGACCCCGTTGACCCCGTAGAACTTCTCGGTCTCCTCCACGGCGGTCTGGAACCGCTCGTCGAAGTCGTCCCGGATGAGCGTCTGGACCACATAGTCCTGGACGCTCATTCCTCTTTTCGCCGCATGGTGCCGGAGCCGCTCGAGCAGCTCCCCGTCCATCCGCAGGCTGAGCACACTGGTCCCCATACGGACGAGGGTCCGGGGCGGCTCCGGCCACCGTGTCACGTTCCGCTCCTGGATCACTCATATGGGTGACGGAAGGGTTCAGTGGCCAGGGTCACGGGCATCCCGGCGTGTCCCATGCGCATTCAGTTGGTCTTTAGCGAGAGTAATGAGTTACGCTAAAGAACATGCCGGACCTAACCCATGGCGACGACGCTGCCGCCGTGAACTCCCTGCGATCAGCCGTGATGCGGTTGTCCCGTCGACTCAAGCACCAGCGGGTCGACGAGTCACTGAGCCCCACCGAGATGTCGGTGCTGGGCACCCTGTCCAACTGCGGCAGCGCGACCCCTGGCGAGCTCGCTCGCAAGGAGCATGTGCAGCCGCCCTCGATGACCCGCATCGTCGCGCTGCTCGAAGCCAAGGGCCTGGTGCAGCTGGAGCCGCACCCCGAGGACCGGCGCCAGAAGGTCGTCACCAAGACCCCCCAGGCCGAGGCGATGCTCGAAGAGAGCCGCCGCAAGCGCAACGCGTTCCTGGCCGGCCTGGTCGACGGCCTCGACGAGGACGAGTGGGCGAAGATCGTCGCCGCCGCCCCCGTACTGGAGAAACTCGCACACCTGTAACCGCTCTATGTAGGAGGCGACCTTTTGAGTTCGGGACCCGGAGCAGACTCCGCCCCCGCGCCAGCCACCCCCGACTCCCCGCCCGTACCCCCAGGCAAGTCCTCGATGTTCAGCTCGCTGAGGATCCGGAACTACCGCCTCTTCTTCATCGGCCAGGTCGTCTCCAACACCGGCACCTGGATGCAGCGCATCGCCCAGGACTGGCTGGTCCTCAGCCTCACCGGCTCCTCCGCCGCCGTGGGCATCACGACCGCCCTCCAGTTCCTGCCGATGCTCCTCTTCGGGCTCTACGGCGGTGTCCTCGTCGACCGGCTGCCCAAGCGCCCCACCCTCCTCGTCACGCAGTCCGCGATGGCCCTCACCGGCCTCGCCCTCGCCTTCCTCACGATCTCCGGCCACGTCCAGGTCTGGCACGTCTACGTCGCCGCCTTCGCCGTCGGCCTCGCCACGGTCGTCGACAACCCGGCCCGCCAGTCCTTCGTCTCCGAGATGGTCGGCCCCGAGCAGCTGCAGAACGCGGTCAGCCTCAACTCCGCGAACTTCCAGTCCGCCCGCCTGGTCGGCCCCGCCGTCGCGGGCGTCCTGATCACCGGCGTCGGCACCGGCTGGGCGTTCCTCTTCAACGGCCTGTCCTTCGTCGCCCCACTGGCCAGCCTGCTGCTCATGCGCAACCGCGACCTGAAGGTCGTCAAGCGCACCCCGCGCGGCAAGGGCCAGCTCCGCGAGGGCCTCCAGTACGTGGCCAAGCGCCCCGACCTGATCTGGCCGATCGTCCTCGTCGGCTTCATCGGCACCTTCGGGTTCAACTTCCCGGTGTGGCTGTCGGCCTACGCCGACGACATCTTCCACGCGGGCGCCGGCGCCTACAGCCTCTTCAACACCCTCATGGCGGTCGGCTCCCTGGTCGGCGCCCTGCTCGCCGCCCGCCGCGGCACCACCCGCCTCCGCGTCCTGATCGCGGCGGCGGCGGCCTTCGGCCTGCTGGAGATAGTGGCCGCGGTGGCCCCCTCCTACTGGCTGTTCGCCCTGCTCATGATCCCGATCGGCATCGCAGGACTGACCGTCAACGTCACGGCCAACACCGCCGTCCAGATGGGCACCGACCCGGCCATGCGCGGCCGGGTCATGGCCCTGTTCATGATGGTCTTCATGGGCGGTACGCCGGTGGGCGCACCGATCGTCGGCTGGATCACGGACGCCTACGGCCCCCGTGTGAGCTTCGCCCTCGGCGGTGCCATCGCGGCCCTGGCCGCCGCCACGATCGGCCTGGTCCTGGCCCGCATCGGCGACCTGCGCCTGTCCGTCGGCTGGAACCACGGCCACCCGAGCGTGGCCTTCGTCCCGAGAGAGCGGGAGCAACTGGCCACGGTGGCCTGACATTTGGGGCAGGTGCTACACCCTCCGGGCCAGCACCTGCCCCGGCCAGTTGTTCTCACCGACCACGAATGCCTCGGTCGCGGTGAACCCGTTGGCCTCGTAGTAGGCGACGAGCTTGCGGTCGTCCCCCGCGTAACAGTCCACCCGCAGCAGCGAGATCCCGGCCTCCCGGGTCACCTCCGCCGCGTGCGCGAGCAGCGCGCTGCCGACGCCGTACCCCTTGAACCGGCGGTCGGAAGCGAGGATGTGGATGTACTGCTCGGGCTCGTCGACGGCTTCGATGTACGACCCGGGGGAGTCGGTGAGGGTGAGCGTGCCGGCCGGCACACCATCCACCTCGGCGACGAACGGCGACCCCTCCGCCACATACCGCTCCACCATCGCCACGGCCTTCGGATTCTCCGACCACGGCGTACTGCCCCACTGCCCGGTCCGCCCCTGCGCGGCGAGCCACGCCACGGCGCTGTCGAACATGCCGAGTATCGCGGGGATGTCGCCGGTCCCGCCGCCCCTGATGGTGATCTCCCGGTTCGTCGTCATGGGGGCAGGCTAGGTGACCGCTCTCATCCGCTCCAGAGCGAGTTGGAAGGCGGTCGGGGCGACCTTCAGGGGCCCGCTGAACGGGTAGTTGAACCCATAGACGATGAGCAGCATCACACCCACGGTGAACGCCGGCGAGAAGACGACGCCCGCGTGGGCGCGCAGGCTGTCCATGCCGAAGAGACAGACGAACCCGATGGTGACGAACGCGCCCAACAGCAGCGCCACCCACAGCAGTTCGGGCACCCCGGCGGTGGCCGCCTAGTTGACTCTCTCCCGCCGCGCGTCCCCGAGCTGGGCCACGGCCTCCAACGCCCCCTGATAGCGGGCCTGATCGGCACCGGTCGTCGGCTGCTGTGTGTTGATGGTCTCCCGGATCCCGGTGAACTGCCGCCAGGCCCCCGGGTCGTCCCGCTGCTCGCCCAGCAGTGGCCACTCCGTGTGGATCACCGTGCGGGTGTACTGCTCGGCCAGTGCGCCGAGCCGCCCGCGGTCGGGCTGCGGGAGCGTACGGCTGTACCAGGCGATCTGCAGCAGCGCGTTCGTCTCCGTGTACGTGTTCTCGTGGGCTCGCGACCGGGCGTCCCACACCCCCACGACGACCATCGCAAGTACGACGGCGTAGACCACCCCGACCTGCGCGTACACGAACCCGAGCACGTCGTTGTTCGGCTTCCGTCTGGCGAGCGGCACCGCGCGGGAGACGGCCGGCAGCAGCCCCGCGGCGGCGGCCGACCCGGCCAGGAGCAGCACGATTCCGAGCACCGGCATCTGGATGGTCCCCCGGTCGACGGCGCGTACCTCCATCGTGGGGGACACTGGCCGGGTGATCCATTCCCTGGAAGGGTGACGCCATGAGACTCTTCGCGGCGCTGTTGCCACCAGAGCGTGTGCTGGCCGAACTCGGTGCGGTCGTCGACGAGTTGAGGCTGCTGCCGGACGCGGACGCGCTCCGCTGGACCGGCCGCCCGGGTTGGCACTTCACGCTCGCGTTCTACGGCGAGGTCGGCGAGGACGTCGTACCCGAACTGTCGGCCCGGCTTGAGCGGGCGGCGAGGCGGACCGAGCCGTTCGGGCTGGCCGTGCGCGGGGGCGGGCAGTTCGGCCAGGGGCGGGCCCTGTGGGCCGGGGCGGAGGGGGACCTCGCGGCCCTGCGGCTGCTGGCGGACCGCTGCGAGGCGGCGGCCCGGAAGGCGGGCGTGGAGATGGCGGACCACCGGCGCTACCGCGCCCACCTCACCCTGGCCCGCAGCCGCGAAGCGGCGGACGTACGGCCATATCTCGACCGCCTCGACGACTTCGCGGGGCGCCCGTGGACGGCGGACGAGCTGGCGCTCGTCCGGAGCAGCCTGCCGAGGTCGGGCGTCCCGGGGGAGCAGCCGCGGTATGAGGCGGTCGCCCGCTGGGGGCTGGGAGCGGGCGGTTAGGCTCGGGTACGTGGACCCGAAATTCCGGAACCGGATCATGGCCGGTGTGCTTGTGCTGTTGTTCGTTGTCGTGGGGCTTGCAGCTGCCCTCGGCAAGTGAGGGCTGGGGAACTGCGGGTCGACGTTCGGCTGCGGGCCGGATGTGGCTGGTCGCGCAGTTCCCCGCGCCCCTGACGGGGCGCTTGCCCTCAGCGTGCTACCAGGCGAAGGCCTCCGGAGACGGGCCCGGGCCCGGGAAGATCTCGTCCAGTGAGGTGAGGATCTCCTCGCTCAGTTCCAGCTCTACGGCCCGCAGGGCGGAGTCGAGCTGTTCGGCCGTGCGCGGGCCGACGATCGGGCCGGTGACGCCGGGGCGGGTGAGGAGCCAGGCCAGGGCGGCTTCTCCGGGCTCGATGCCGTGCTTGTCGAGGAGGTCCTCGTAGGCCTGGATCTGGGCGCGTGAGGCCGGGTTGGCGAGGGTGTCCGCGGCCCGGCCGCTCGCCCGGCGCCCGCCCGAGATCTCCTTCTTGATGACCCCGCCCAGCAGTCCGCCCTGGAGCGGCGACCAGGGGATGACCCCGAGGCCGTACTCCTGCGCGGCCGGGATGACCTCCATCTCGGCGCGCCGCTCGGCGAGGTTGTAGAGGCACTGCTCGCTGACGAGCCCGATGGTGCCACCGCGCCGGGCGGCGATCTCGTTCGCCTGGGCGATCTTGTAGCCGGGGAAGTTGGAGGAACCGACGTAGAGGATCTTGCCCTGCTGGATCAGGGTGTCGATCGCCTGCCAGATCTCCTCGAAGGGGGTGGCACGGTCGACGTGGTGGAACTGGTAGACGTCGATGTAGTCCGTCTGCAGCCGCTTGAGGCTGGCGTCCACGGCGCGCCGGATGTTCACGGCGGAGAGCTTGTCGTGGTTGGGCCAGGCGTCGCCGTCCACGGCCATGTTGCCGTACACCTTGGTGGCGAGGACCGTCTTGTCGCGGTGATCGGGGCTCTTGGCGAACCAGTTGCCGATGATCTCCTCGGTGCGCCCCTTGTTCTCACCCCACCCATACACATTGGCGGTGTCGAAGAAGTTGATACCGGCGTCCAGCGCCGCGTCCATGATCGCGTGACTGTCCGCCTCGTCCGTCTGCGGACCGAAGTTCATCGTGCCGAGGACCAGTCGGCTGACCTTGAGGCCTGTGCGTCCGAGCTGCGTGTACTTCATGGGTACTTAGCCAACGACTTCGAGTGCGCTCGATGCAAGGGGAATCAGTCGCGGGGGAACTTGTCGGTCTTGAGGACGAGGTCGACCACCGTGCCGGTCAGGTCGACGTCGGTGCCGAAGTCCACTCGTACGGGATCGGCGTAATCACCGTCCTTGGGGGCGGTGTACACGTGGCAGCGGCCCTGGTAGGGGTCGGCGATGACATAGACGGGGACCTCGGCCTCCGCGTACGCGGTCCTCTTCGGGCCGTAGTCGTTGGCGGCCGTGCCCTTGGAGATCACCTCGGCGACGAACTCCACGTCCTGGTAACGCCAGTGGCCCGTGTCGTCGGGCTTCGCTCCGTCCTTGAGCATGGCGATGTCCGGGCAGAAGCCGTTCTCGAAGCCAGGGAAATCGACACGGACGTCGGTGAAGACCAGGACGTCCCTGCCGAACCTGTCTTCGACGGCCCAAAGGATCTGGCGAATGATCTGCCAATGCGTGTTCCGCTGCGGCGTCATGTGAACGTTGCCCTCGACGATCTCGACCCTGAATCCTTCGGGGACGGGCATACGCTCAAGCCGCTCGAACCACTCGTCCAAGCGCTGGGTGTTGGCGTCGGCGTCGGCCATCTCGATCCTGTCTTCCAGGACGGTCATCGTGGCGCTCCTCCCCGGCTGCCCCACGGACGGGTGCAGCCGCGCGGTACAACGATACGCACGGTGACCGGGATACGCAGTGATCACGCCATCGACCGCCGTAATTCGGTTGCCACCCCGACCTCCACCCCCGACCCTGCTCCCCGTGACCCACCCCCCGGACACGGACACCTACTTCATCTGCGCCACCCCCCGAACCGGCAGCTCCCTCCTCCTGGGCCTGCTCGACTCCACCGGAGTCGCCGGGCACCCCCAGGCCTACTTCCGGTCGCCGGACGAGGTGGCGTGGGCCGAGCGGTGGGGAGTCGCCCGCACATCCCAACACGCCCTGGACTACGGCGACTTCGTGCGGGCCGCGCTCGCGGCGGGCCGGACCGGCAACGGGGTCTTCGGGGCCAAGCTCATGTGGGGGACGCACGCCGAACTCACGACTCGGCTCGCTCGCCTGCACCCTGACCTCGCCGGGGACGAACTGGGCCTGCTGGAGCGGGAGTTCGGCCGGGTCAGGTTCGTCTGGCTGCGGCGGGACGACGTACTCGCCCAAGCCGTCTCATGGCTGCGCGCCGAGCAGACCGGTGTCTGGTTCATCGGCGGGAAGGGCGAGATCGGCGGAGGCCGGGCCGCCCCCGGCGGCGGTCGGCCCGCCTACGACCGCGACGCCATCACCCGTACCATGCGGACGATCGAGGAGCACAACGCCGGCTGGGAGCGGTGGTTCGAGGGCTACGGCATCGAGCCGCACCGCATCCGCTACGAGGAGCTCTCCGCCGCCCCGGAAGCCGTCACCCTCCGCGTCCTCGATCATCTCGGCCTCGCGCTCCCTGCCGGACGGCACATCACCCCCAGTCATCAGCGCCAGGCTGATCGCCTCAATGAGGAGTGGGCCGCCCGGTATCGGCTGCGGCCCCCTGTCGTCTGATCGTCAGGTGTGGTGGACGAGGCGTCCGAGCCGTCCACGTCGTACTCCCCACCCACCCCCCACGCCTGATGCATCGCCCCCGCGAACGCCCCCGCGATCCGGTGCTCGCCGGACGCGTTCGGGTGGGTGCCGTCGTACGTGTCGTGGTTGATGTCGTACGACTCCGGGAGGGAGGCCAGGAGGAGGGGTGAGCGCGGGTCGTCGAGGTCGGCGACCGCCTTGGCCTGGAGTTCGTTGAAGAGGGTGACCTCGGCGGCGAAGGGGGCGTCCGTCTGGGCGCGGACGTTCGGGATGACCGGGAGGAAGACCATGCGGACGGACGGCTTCGCGGCGCGGGCCTCCGCCACGAAGGCGCGCAGGTTGTCCGCCGTCTGTGCCGCGTTCGTGTAGAAGCCCAGGTCGATCAGGCCGAGGGAGACCAGCAGGACGTCCGCCCGGTGTGCGCGCACCGCCTCGCCGATGAGCGGGGCCATGTGCAGCCAGCCCTCGCCCCACCCGGCGAGGTGGAAGTGGGGGAAGTCGGGGTCGGCGTACTCGTACGACGTGGGTGTGTCCGTCGCCTTGTCGTACAGCGTCTCGCGCGGGCCGACCACGGCGAACGGGCCGCCGTAGGTCGCGCGCAGGTGCTGCCAGATCCGGTAGCGCCATGTGTGTTCGCCCGCGCTCCCGATCGTCATGGAGTCGCCTACGGGCATGAACCTGAGCATCCGCTCATGATGGACGATCAGTGGCCGATCGCTGGAGCCGGTGGGGTGTGAGGCCTGCCACGATGGCAGGCTTGGGGGCATGCGTCGCTTCCTCGCGTTCCTCGGCGCCGGCTTCCTCGTCGGCGCGCTCGCCCTGCCCGCAACCGCAGCAGCACCGGCCGTCGCCGACGACGGTGGCAAGGGCGACAAGGGGTTCACGATCACGGACTCCCGGATCACCGAGTCCAGCGGCCTCGCCGCCTCCCACCTCCACCCGGGCATCTACTGGACGCACAACGACAGCGACGACGGCCCGTACATCTACGCCGTCGACAGCAGCACCGGCAAGACGGTCGCGACCGTCACCTTCAGCGGCGTCGGCAAGCCGCGTGACGTCGAGGCCATCTCCATCGGGCCGGGCAACCAGATCTACGTCGGTGACATCGGCGACAACCTCGACGGGACCTGGGCCTACGTCTGGATCTACAAGCTGCCCGAGCCGAAGGTGCTCAAGGACCAGACGATCCGGGCCACGCAGTACGTCGTGAAGTACTCGGACGGGGCACGCAACGCCGAGTCGCTGGTCGTGCACCCCAAGACCGGGCGCGTCTACATCATCGACAAGAAGGAGGACGGCGGGCATCTCTTCGAAGGCCCGGCCAAGCTCTCCTCCTCCGGCACCAACTACTTCAAGCCCATCGCCTCCGTCGACCTCTGGGCCACCGACGCCGCCTTCTCGCCCAACGGCCAACAGCTTGCCGTACGCGGCTACTTCGGCGGTATCTACTACGACTGGAACGGCGGCAAGATCAAGCGCAAGGGCCGCCTCGACGTGCCCTTGCAGGGACAGGGCGAGTCCGTCAGCTACTCCGCCGACGGGACCAAGCTGATGTACGGCAGCGAGGGCACCGACAGCCCGGTGCAGGCCGAGGACGCGCCCGGGGGCGCCTCGTCCGCGTCCAAGTCCCCCTCGGAGGGCGGGAGTTCGGCGAGCGGCGACGACAGCGGTGGCAGCTCGGGGAAGAACCTGAAGGTGGGCGCCGTCGCCGTCCTGGTCGTCTTCGGGGCCGTGATCGGGCTGCGGCGGCTGACCCGCCGCAGCTGAGGACGTGGCGCTACTCCGGTGCACGCTCGCCGGGCGTCGACTCCACCGGCCGCACCTCGTAGTGCATCGTCCGCGTTCGCATGAGCTTGTGGGTGAGCGGTACGAGCAGGCCCTGCAGGACGGGGTACTTGCGCCGCAGCAGCAGTGCCGCGTGCTTCTCCTCCGGGCTGCCGTGGTCCAGCAGGCGGGTGCGCGCGTGGATCTCCGGGCCGGTGGGCCTGCCGCGGACGGTGGAGGGGGCCAGCTCCACTTCCGGGCGGTTGCGGAGCCGTTTGACCTTCCAGGCCGTGCCCGGTGTGCGGAAGTACGCGTGGTCGCCCTCGACGGCGATGCTCATCGGGGTGCCGACGCCTGTGCCGTCCTTCTTGTGTGTCGTGAGGAGGACCGCGTACTGCTTGACGAAGGGGACGAATTCCGGGTTCGTTGTCGGATTGGCCATACCTCCATGGAGCCACCGGCCGCCCCGTTTGTCACGTCCCGCGACGCTGTTCGACGAGGACCTCCAGTCCGTCCAGGATTCGGCCGAGCCCGAACTCGAAGTGGTCGAAACCGGCGGTGAAGGTGTCGGGGGTGAGGGACGCGAGGGTCGGGTAGGCGCCGGTGGCCATGGCCTTCTCCAGGGCCCGGACCTGGGCGCCGTAGAACTCCGCGTCGGTCAGGCCGGTGGAGCGGGCCGCCTCCTCCTGGTGGACCTGGGTGCGGGCGGCGCCCACGACGTAGCCGTCGATCATGACGACCGTCGAAACGAGTTCCGGGTCGGTCAGGCCCATGGGGCGGATCCGGCCGAGCAGGTGTTCCAGGGTGGCGAGGGCGCGGGGGCCGAGCAGCGGGCGGGACTGGTTGACGCGCAGCAGCCAGGGGTGCCGGCGGTGGACGGCGAGCGCGTCGCGGGCGGCGGTCTCCAGGGCCGCTCGCCAACCGGCGGCCGTGGCTTGGGTGTTCGGGCGGTCCGGGAAGCGGACGCGGTCCAGCATCAGGTCGAGGAGTTCGGCCTTGCCGGGGACGTACCGGTACAGCGACATCGCGCCCGTGCCCAGGTCGGTGGCCACGCGCCGCATGGAGACCGCGTCGAGCCCCTCCTCGTCCGCGATGCGGATGGCCGCGTCCACGATCCGGTCGACGCTCAGGCCCGGCTTCGGGCCGCGGCTGGGGCGGGGGCCGGTGTCCCACAGCAGTTCGAGGGTGCGGCCGATGTCACCGCTGCCGCTGGATTCCTGACCGCCGCTCGCCGGCCTGCTCGTCATGGGGGGAGTGTAGGTCCGGGACGAAAACCGAGTACACCGTACGCGTAATCAGATACGGTGCACGCAGTTCGGGAGGGAGGGAATCGGATCCATGAGTGAGGGCACTGGCGGATACGTCGTGGAGGCCGAAGGGCTGGAGAAGCGCTACGGCGACAAGCGCGCCCTCGACGGCTTCGACCTCGCCGTCCGCGAGGGCACCGTGCACGGACTGCTCGGCCCGAACGGCGCCGGCAAGACCACCGCCGTACGCATCCTCTCCACCCTCGTCCGGCTCGACGGCGGCAGGGCGACCGTCGCCGGACTCGACGTGGCCCGGCAGCCGCGCCAGGTGCGCTCCCGGATCGGGCTCACCGGCCAGTACGCGGCGATCGACGAGATCCTCACCGGCCGGCAGAACCTGGAGATGTTCGGCCGCCTCTTCCATCTCGGCCGCAGACGGGCCAAGTTGAGGGCGACCCAACTCCTGCGCCAGTTCGACCTGGAGGCCGCCGCCGACAAGGGCGCGGGCGGCTACAGCGGTGGCATGCGGCGCAGGCTGGACCTGGCCGCGTCGATGATCCTCGCGCCGGCCGTCCTCTTCCTGGACGAACCGACCACCGGCCTCGACCCGCGCAGCCGCGGCGAAGTCTGGGAAGCCGTACGGGAGTTGGTGGCGGACGGCACCACCGTCCTCCTCACCACCCAGTACCTGGAGGAGGCCGACCGGCTGGCCTCCCGCATCACCGTCATCGACCAGGGCCGGGCCATCGCCGACGACACCCTCGACGGCCTGAAGAACCGCGTCGGCGGCGACCGCGTCGAGGTCGTGGTCCGCGAACCCGCCCACATCCCCTACGCGTTGCAGGCAGTCGCCCGGGTCGCCCACGGCGGCCAACCGGAGGCGGACATCGCGGAGTTGCGCGTCCACGCGCCCGTCGCCGACCGGGTGGGCTCCCTCACCGAAGTCGCCCGCTTCCTCCAGCACTTCGGCATCCCGGTCGAGGACATCGGCCTGCGCCGCCCCAGCCTGGACGACGTGTTCCTCCGGCTGACGGGCCGCCGTACCGAAGAAGAACCGGCGCCGGAACCGGAGATCGAGGGGGCGGCGGTATGAGCGGCGGTGTGTCGACGGCGTCCGACGGCACCGGACGGACGTACCGCAGACGGCCGCAGCACGGCCGCCTCTTCTGGACGGTCGCCGACTGCTGGAACGTCGTGCGGCGCGGTCTGACCCACTACCGGCGTCAACCGGTCAGCATCCTCTGGCAGTTGGGCTTCCCGATCCTGTCCGTGCTGCTGTACGGGTACGTCTTCGGCAAGGCCATCCAGGTGCCGGGCGGCGGTGACTACAAGGCGTTCCTGATGCCGGGGATGTTCGTGATGACCGTCGCCATGGGGTTCGTCTCCACGGCGACGATCTTCGTCAACGACGCGAAGAAGGGCGTCATCGACCGTTTCCGTTCCATGCCGATGGCGCCGTCGGCGGTGGTGGCGGGGCGCGGCGCGACCGATCTCATCGTCGCCTGCGCGGAGTTGGGCATCATGATGGCCACCGCGTACGGCATGGGCTGGCGCCCGGAGTTCGGCGCGGGCCCCCACCTGGGCACCGGCCTCGGCATCGACATCGGCCTCGGCCTGGACTTCGTGAAGGCGGTGGCCCTGCTCCTGGCGCTCCGCTTCGCGCTGATTTGGGTGGGTGTGTGGCTGGGGTTGCTGCTCCCGGGCCCGGAACAGGTGGGCGGCCTGTTCGCGATCGTCTTCCCCCTGACGATGATCTCCAGCATCTACGTCTCCCCGACCCAGATGCCCCACTGGCTCGGCCAGGCCGCGCTCTGGAACCCCCTCTCGTCCACGGCGGGCGCCGCGCGAGCGCTGTTCGGCGCCCCGACGGGGCAGGGCACGTCCTGGCCGGAACAGCACGCGCTGCTGCTGGCCGGGGCGTGGCCGGCCGCGTTGACGCTGCTGTTCCTGCCGCTGGCAGTACGGAGATTCCGCAGGCTCAGTCGCTAGACGCGTCGGGTCAGCCGCAGACGGCCAGGTCGACCGTCTCGCCGCCGTGCAGGACCGTCGGGGCGAGGGGCGAGACCGCGATGACGGACCCCGGCTTGCAGTTGTCGACCACTCCGTGTGTGACCGTGCCGACCTTGAGGCGGGCACCCGCCAGTGCCTTCTCGGCCGCCGCCAGGGGCACGCCCTTCAGGTCGAACGGTTTGACGTACGGCACGGTGGTGACGTCGCCCTTTTCCGTGCTCGTGGTCGGGGTCGTGCTCGTGGTGGTCTGGGCCGCGGGCCGCGCGGTGTGTGAACCGCTGCCGGCGGCGGCCAGGGCGCTGCCGACGCCGGCAGCGACGACGACCGCGGCGACGGCGGCGACGAAACCGGCGCGCCTGCGACGGGTGTGCCGCCTGATGCCGGGGGCGTCGAAGTGCGGTGTGGGGGAGGTGTTGGCGAAGTCGTTCAAGACGGTTACCAGTTCCTGTTCGAGGAATTCGAGGTGGATGTCACCGTCGCGGCCGTCCGAGGGCGGCGACACGTAGCCGGTCATCGGGTCTGGGTTCCTTTCCGGGGCCGCGCTGATGACGGAGGTTCGGAGAGTGCGGGTATCTGGGCGCGGAGCTTTTCGAGGCCGCGGGTGAGCTGGGACCGTACGGCGCTCGGTGAGATCCGCAGGTCCTCGGCGATCTCGGCATCCGAGAGGTCGTGGAAGTAGCGCAGCACCACGACGGTGCGCATGCCGATCGGCAACCGCTGCAGGGCGCGGACCAGTTGGTCCCGGCTGTCGACGCGTCCGTAGTCGTCCCCCGGGGCGGGCCGGTCGTCACCGGCGTCGTGCTGGGGGACGACCCGGCGGAATCGCTTCCACCGGTTGTTGGCCAGGTTGACCATGATGCGGCGCACATAGGCGTCCGGCGCGTCCATGGCGGCGATGGCGCGCCAGCGGCCGCAGGCGCGCTCCAGGGTCTCCTGGACCAGGTCCTCGGCGGCCTCACGGCTTCCGGTCAGGACCAGGGCGCCTCGGAACAACGTCCCCGAGCGGGTCGCCACGAAGGAGTCGAAATCCTTCGCCGGGTCCATGCGGGCCGACGCCGATTCGGCCCGGCCGCGGCGCCCGGACCGACCGTTTCGCCCCGCCTCGGAAAGCAGTGCATTCCACTTCGCTGCCAGAGCCACACCGCTCCTCCCTTCCTGTCCCCCCTATGAGCGCGGAGCGGCCCTTTCTGCTGCACCAGCTCTTTGAGACCTGGGTCACACAACGGGTGTTGTGGCCGCAGGAGTGGTTGCGCGTCCCCGGTAAGGAGTTGCACCAGTTGGTCTGGGAGGGGGCGTTGTGCGGCCGGCTCGGTTCGCCGGAGGTCATGGCTGCCAACTGGAGTGCGGATCCAACCAGCCGAACGGCCATGGCGCGCAGAGCGGTTGATGCAACTCCTCGCTCAGTTGCCGTAAACCATGACGCGTTACCTACCGCGGCCACCGGAGGGGGAACCCCGTGTCATCGTCCTGCGACCCCAAGTACGCCCCCGCCGGCGATGTGGGCGCCGTACTCATGATGGTCGACTCCCGGCTGAAGACCGTCCGCGCCGGAGAGTCCGCGACCGACCGCGAACAGCAGGCGCTGATGGAGCAGTACCTCGCGTCGCTGGGTCCCGGCGGGCTCGACGATCTGCTGGACGGCGCGTGCACGCTCATCTACATGTTCATGACCTGGTGAGGAAGGCCCACGAGAGCGAGGACAAGGACGTCATCGAGTACGTGGTGCCCACCCTCGTGGCCACGATGCGGATGATGCCCAGGAGTTGTCCCCCCGAGGCCGTCCCGATGATGGCCGGCCTGGTGATCGCCGCGGCTTCCGAACTGAGCCCCAACCTGTGGCGTCAGCAGTACGGCGACTGGACCAAGGAGGAGATGACTCCGCTGGAAGCCACGGCGCTCCTGCTCGCGGAACACATCAATCGCATCGCCGACAACCCCGACTTCGCCACCCGCATGATCGTGGACGCGCTGACCAACGCGGGTGTGGAGGGCCAGGACCTGTTGTGAAAGTGGATCCTGCTCATGGTTGGTCACGCGCCATCCAGGTGTGACGGGTGAGCAGTCGTGGGCCCGGACCAGCGCAAAATGCCTGGTCAGATGGGGTGGCGAGTGTTATTGTCGCCCGCATGCCTGAACTGATCAGACCCACAGGTCGACTCCAGTCTTCATGGCTCGCGGCGCGTGACGAGTGGCCCTCAGGTGCCCACCAGGACGGGAGCGGCTTGCGTCTCGCACCTGAAGCCGACCTCGACAGCCCCGAGGTTTTCTCGGCGTGGGTCGAGCAACTGCATCAGCAGTCGGACAGGTCGGTTGCCGTGGGAGAGGGGCGCGTCCACGCCACCCACTGGTGGATCGTCGAGGACGACAGCTATCTGGGAGCCATCGATCTGCGGCACTATCTGAACGCTTTCCTGCTCGATGTCGGCGGCCACATCGGCTACAGCATCCGGCCCTCCGCCCGGCGAGGCGGCCTGGCCACGTGGGCCCTCGGGGCGGTTCTCCTCAAGGCCCCTGCGTTCGGTCTGGGCCGGGTCCTCGTCACCTGCGACGACGACAACGTCGGATCGGCGCGCAGCATCGAGCGCAACGGTGGCATCTTGGAGGACGTCCGCACCACCGACGCGGGCATCAAGCGCCGCTACTGGATCACTCTGTAGGCAGTGGTGCAACCATGCCGGCCGCAGCCCACCTCACCGACGGCGGTTCTCCGGCGCAGGGGGAGGCGACCTCGACCACCCGCAGGAGCGGTCATGCGGTGGAGCGGGCGTGGGCGCGGACACGGTCGAGGTAGGCGGTCAGGTCGTGCCACACGTCGGCCGGAGCCTTCGGGTCGCCGGACATCGCGGCCGGCTCGTGCTGCCAGGCGGAGCGCACCGCGGCCGAGATGCCGCTGTCACCCCCAGTGAACAGCGAGCTCAGCTCGTCCATGCGTGCCACCAGCTTCCTCACCTGAGGTGCCGTCGGCTCCACCCCGGCGGTCCGCAGCGCCTCGGCCCTGCGGTACAGCTCCGGCCACTCGACCTCCAGCAGATAGTGGGCGCCAGGGCCGAGTACGACCGCCCGGTCGTGCAGCGTCTGTATCTGGTCGTCGTCGAGATGACGCCGCAGCGCCTGCCCGCTCTCCGGTCCCGCGCCGCCCATCGTCCGGAGCGCACCGATCAACGCGGAGACGTCCGGCGCCCGATCGGAGGCCAACTCACCGTGGACGTAGGCCAGTTGTTGCCTCAGGGCTTCCAGGGACGCGATGGACGCCTCGACGCCGGCCAGCTGCTCGCTCACCAGCCGGACCGGGTCGACCCCGATGTCCAGGCACGTCGCGATGGTCTCCAGCCCCAGCCCCAGACGGCGCAGCGCGAGTACCTCATACAGGCGGATCACATCCTGCTCGGTGTACTCGCGGTGCCCGGCGGCCGTACGCCTGGAGGGACTGAGCAGCCCGATCCGGTCCCAGTGGTGCAACGTACGAACAGTCAGCCCACTCGCCTCGGCGAGCGCTCCGACCTTCCATGTCTGGTCGATGCTCATGCGTCGACGATGGTCCCTGACGCCGTGTGAGGTGCAAGCCCCCGCTCTCGGTCCTCGGCGCGGATCTCCGGGTCGAACACCCCACCGCCCCGCTTCGCCCCCACGCACAACCAGATGTAGACGAGGTCGAGCACGCTGCACATGATGCCGAGGCCGAGCAGGAACCCGTCGTGCTGAATGGCGCCGAACAGGATCGTGGGCGCGAGCGTGCCGAGCCACTTGGCCACCGCGATCGTCACCGACTGCCCGCGCAGTCCGCGCCGCGCGACGAACATCGCGATGAACAGGGCGGACATCAGCAGGTTCTGGAGAAACGCCGAGTAGCCGGCCGCGTCCTCCGCACCGAACTTCGCCAGGAACAGCCACTGCACCGCGAACGACATCCCGAACAGCGGCACGCTCAGGCCTGCGAACATCCGCGCTGTGACGAACGACGGGAACTCGGCGCGGCCGTACCGGAAGAACGTGTACACGATGACCGCGTCGGCGATGCCCCACACCAGGTTGATGCCGCCCTGCACCGACGGGTCGAAGGCCAGGTTGTGCACCGCGTACGTCCACTCCCACGCGAAGTTCAGGCCCAGTGCCACGGCCGGCATGGCGTAGGTACGCTCGCGGAACCCGACCCGGATCGCTTCGACGTACACGATCGTCCAGGCGATACCGCTCGCGAGGATGAGGGAGATACCCATCTGCGTCTCCTGTTGTGGATCTCTGAGGGGTCGCGCGGACGCTAACAGACACGTCCAGGGATGTGAGCGATGACCGTCTTACCGAAGTGTGACGGGCGGGAGTCGCCATACGTAGGGGTCGGGCGTCCGGACTTCTTGTGCAAGCTCGGTGTCGCTCAGGGGAGTTGGGCGAGTGGGCAGGCGGGCCGTCGCCTCATAAAGTCGCCGGAACATGAGCCTGAACTCCCTCCAGGTCGAACCTTGCCCACACGCATTTCGCGTACGGCTCCTGCCGGCATCCCCAGTTGTCGGCGAGCGCGGCGACGAGCGCGAGGCCGCGTCCGCCTTCCTCCTCCGGGGTCGAGTCGTGCGGTCGGGGGAGTCTGTTCCGGTCCGGGTCGGAGACCTCAAGGATCAACTCCGTGTCTTTGAGGGTGAGTTCGACCTTGACCTGGGAGTGGGAGACCCGGCAGTGGGTCACGGCGTTGGTGACGAGTTCGTTCGCCAACAGGGTTACGGCGTCGGCGAGTTCGTCGGTGATGCCCCAGTCGGCGAGGGTCTTTCGGAGCCGTTGGCGGGCGGTGGGGACATGTCGGCGATGCTTGGGGATGCGGAAGCTCTCGGACGCGGGCATGGGGGAACTCCGTCCTGACGTGCCGTCAAGGTGGCCTGCGCTGCGGCGCGTTCAAGAAGCTAGATCTGGATACGCGATCCGCGCAATGTGAATCGGCGAATATATTCATGGGTGTCACTCGATCGAGTGATGCAGCCCTGAGGTTGACGCTCGGTGTGGCATCGTGGCCGCAGAAGAGGGGAGGGCCCATGCCCGCAGGTGGACGGCCGACGGTGCGCAGTAGGCGCTTGGGTACGGCGCTCAGGCAGTACAGGCTGGCTGCCAAGTTCGACCAACCGCAGGCTGCCGATGTGATCGCGTCAAGTCAGGCCAGGATCAGCCGCGTTGAGAGTGGTCACGCCACCCCACGCGTGATCGAGGTGCGCTTGCTGCTGGATGCGTACGGGGTCACGGACCCGGAAGTGCGCGTCAAGCTGGAGGAGTTGGCCAAGAACTCGAAGAACCGGGGCTGGTGGCTGGAGCACGCCGCACATCTCCGGCCGGACTATGTCGACCACATCGCGTTGGAGGATGACGCGACCTACATCCGCGAGTGGCAGCCGGTCACGGTGCCAGGGCTCCTGCAAACTCCGGCCTATGCGGAGTCGGTTATCGCGGGCGGTCCCCACTACCTTGAGCCGGAAAGGGTCGCCCAGCTGGTGAAGGTGCGGATGGGGCGGCAGGCGAAGATCGACGAGGGCGGGGCGTCGTACACGGTCATTCTCTGGGAGGGCGTCGTCGTGCACCCGCTCGTGAGCGTAGGGATTCACCAGGAGCAGTTGTCCGCGATTCTTGAGATCGGAAAGCGGAAGAACGTCACTGTGCAGGTGCTGCCGTTCAGTGCGGGAGTCCTTGCCGGCTACTCCTCCGCCTTCTACTCCTTCAGCTTCGACGAGGAACCGACGGTCGAAGCCGTCGCCATGGACAACCTGCGAGGCACCTCGGTCCTTGAAGGAGCCGAGGATCTTGCCGCTTACGCCAATGCATACGACCTACTACGATCGTCAGCGTTGGCGCCGGACGCGAGCGCGAAGCTCATCCGGGGCGTACTGCGGAGCTTGAAGGAAGACACATCGTGACCAAGGTTGTAAGCCCCTTCTGGAAGTCGTCGTACTCCGGGCAGGAGAACGCCTGCGTCGAGGTCGCGGACACCACGGACCACGGCCGAGCTGTCCGCGACAGCAAGCACTCGGAACACGGCCCACTCCTCACCGTCTCCGCCGAGAGCTGGCGAGACTTCCTCCAGCAGTTCTGACGCCTACCCGCGCGGCAACGACGTGTTCATGATGGGGAGTTGCTGCGTCGCCCCCGCCACATACAAATCCCGCGGAGCCGAGCGCAGCGTAAACGTGTCGTCGTAGCCCGTGACGCGGACCGACAGGACGAAGGAGCCGTCGTACGTGGCGATCGTCCTCACGTCGTACTCCTGCTCCCAGTAGGTCTGCAGGAAGACCTCGGTGCCTGCGGGCTGGACCCCCTTGGGGAGGGTGACCCGGCCGGTGATGGTGAGGATGTCGCCGGACTTCACCTTCTTCTTGCTGACCCGGTAACTGACCGAGCTGGCAAGGGCGTTGGCGTTCACGGTGGTGTCCGCGTAGTAGCCGTCCTGCGGGGTGTTGAGGTTGCCGTCCACGTCGTAGAGGGCCGTGATCTCCACACCCTGCTGGACGTTGAGCAGGCTGCTGCCGCCCGTGTGGTCGATGTCGACGCCGGGAATGGTGAACTTCCCGTTCGCGTCGGTGACCGGTGTGCCCAGGTCGCGCGGCTCGTAGTAGGTGGGGTCGATCGGGTCGCCCCACGGGTTCCAGGTGGTGAACTCGACGACTTCCTGGACCGTGACGGGGATGTTCGGCGCGGGCGTGCCGTCGGCCTTGGTGACCGTGCCGGTGACGTCGACGCGGCGGTTGCCGTAGCTGGTGGCGGCCGGGTTGGTGGTCACCTTCAGGACGTAGGCGTCGCCGGGGGACGCGTCCGAGGGCTTCGCGGAGGCGGCGGGCGCGGACAGGGCGCCGGCGGCGAGCAGCAGCGCGGCGGTGGCGGCGAGCCGCGTCGGCAGAGACTTCCTGGGCATGGGGCAGCTCCAACTTCGGTCGGGAGTGGAGGAGTTGCGCCGCGAAGGTGCGACGCAGCAGGTTCGACCGGTGGCGCGGGGCGGGAGTTGTTCCCTGTGCTGCCACTGTTACGCGGCTGTGGCGGGGGGTTGATTTGCCCCGGTTATGGGTTCACCTCGATGTCGGCCGTAGGCCGCTCGCAGTCTTCTACGACGACAAAAGGCGCCCCGCAACCAACTCTGCGGGGCGCCCTTCGCGTCGTAGCCGAAAGTCAGAAAGTCAGAGCTTCTCGATCACATAGTCGATGCACTTCGTCAGCGCCTCGACGTCCGCCGGGTCGATCGCCGGGAACATTGCCACGCGGAGCTGGTTGCGGCCGAGCTTGCGGTAGGGCTCGGTGTCGACGATGCCGTTGGCGCGCAGGACCTTGGCGATGGCCGCCGCGTCGATCTCGTCGGCGAAGTCGATGGTGCCGATGACCTGCGAGCGCTTGGTGGCGTCCGCGACGAAGGGGGTCGCGTACTTGGAGCCCTCGGCCCAGCTGTAGAGGCGGCTGGACGAGTCCTTCGTGCGGGCCGTCGACCAGGCCAGGCCGCCCTGGCCGTTGATCCACCCCAGCTGCTCGTTGAGGAGGAACAGGGTGGACAGGGCCGGGGTGTTGTACGTCTGGTTCTTGCGGGAGTTGTCGATCGCCGTCGGGAGCGAGAAGAACTCCGGGACGTGGCGGCCGGACGCGTGGATACGCTCCGCGCGCTCGATCGCGGCGGGCGAGAACACGCCGATCCACAGGCCGCCGTCGGAGGCGAAGGACTTCTGCGGGGCGAAGTAGTAGACGTCCGTCTCCGACACATCCACCGGGAGGCCGCCGGCGCCCGACGTCGCGTCCACCAGGACCAGTGCGCCTTCGTCGGCGCCCGCGACGCGCTTGATGGGCGCGGCCACACCCGTCGACGTCTCGTTGTGCGTGAACGCGTACACGTCCACGCCTGCCTCGGCGGCCGGCTCCGGGTGCGTACCGGGGTCGCTCGCGATCACCGTCGGCTCGGCCAGCCAC
The DNA here is from genome assembly GCF_045209635.1 of Streptomyces sp. NBC_01622. Classification (NCBI taxonomy): domain Bacteria; kingdom Bacillati; phylum Actinomycetota; class Actinomycetes; order Kitasatosporales; family Streptomycetaceae; genus Streptomyces; species Streptomyces sp. NBC_01622. The sequence goes on along the minus strand of NZ_CP109293.1, from coordinate 5,074,540 downwards.
GGGGCCAGTTTGGCCGCCTTGGCGAACTTGGAGCTGAACTCGCCGAAGGTCAGGTGCTGCGACTTGTTCTCGATGAGGCCGTGGGTCGCGATGTCCCAGAAGGCCGTCGAGCCGCCGTTGCCGAGGACGACCTCGTAGCCCTCGGGGAGGGAGAAGAGCGCGGAGACGCCCTCGCGTACCTTGCCGACCAGGTTCTTGACCGGGGCCTGGCGGTGGGAGGTGCCCAGCAGAGACGTACCGGTGGCGGCCAGCGCGTCCAGCGCCTCCGTCCGCACCTTGGAGGGGCCAGCGCCGAACCGTCCGTCGGCGGGCTTGATGTCAGCGGGAATCTCGATATCAGCCACGAGCCGGAGCGTATCCCCTCGGTGAAACCGGACGGAAACGCGTCCGTTCGATGAGACGACCGCTCCGGCCCGTGCACGGACGGTGAGCTACGGCGTCAGCCGCACCGGCAGCTCGAAGATGTCGTTCTGCGTCACCACCGGCTTGTTGCGGAGCTCGGACGCCGGGACCGCCAGGTCCAGCTGCGGGAAGCGCTCGTAGAGGGCCGGGAGGGCTACGTCCGCCTCCAGCCGGGACAGGGCCGCGCCGGGGCAGACGTGCGGGCCGTGGCCGAAGGAGATGTGCCGGTTCTCGCTGGTGCGGGTGATGTCGAACTCGCCGGCCGTCGGGCCGTGGGCCTGCTCGTCGCGGCCGATCGCGGCGTACGACACGATCAGCGCGTCCCCGGCCGGGAGGACCGTGTCGCCGACCTGGACGTCCTCCGTGGCGAAGCGGATCAGGACGTGCGAGGTGGGTGTGGAGTGGCGCAGGGTCTCCTCGACCACCGAGGACCAGTCGGCCTCGCCGGCCAGCACCAGGGCCCGCTGTACGGGGTGCGTCGAGAGGTTGACGACCGCGTTGACGATCAGCGAGATCGTCGTCTCGTGGCCCGCCGCGACCATCAGCTGCAGCGTGGAGACGATCTCCTCGTCGGTGAGGTGGTCGCCGTCCTCGGAGGCCGCGATGAGGGCCGACGTCAGGTCGTCGCCCGGCTCCGCGCGCTTCGCCGCGACCGTCTGCGCCATGATGCCCGCGAGTTCCGTCAGCGTCGCGATCACTTCGGCAGGCGGGGTCTGCGTCGAGAAGAACTTCTCGAACAGCTCCTTCAGGCGCGGGAGTTGGGACTCCGCTATGCCCATGAGGTCGGCGATGACGTACATGGGCAGCGGGTACGCGAACTCCGCCTTCAGGTCCACGACTTCACCCTCGGCCGCCTCAACTCCGTTGAGCAGCCCCTCCGTCAGCTTCGCGATCCGCTCCCGCATCTGCTCCACCCGGCGCGGGGTGAGCGCCTGCGCGACCAGCGTCCGCATCCTGCGGTGGTCGGCGCCGTCCACGGTCAGCATGGAACGGCCCGGGTTCGCCAGCCCGATCAGCGGCCAGTCCGCGGGGATCTCCCCGCGCTGCCAGGCCCCCCACACGTTGATGTCCTTCACCAGCCGCGGATCCGTGAGCAGCTGTTTCGCCTCGGCGTGATGGGTCACGGCCCATACGGGCACCCCACCGGGGAGTTCTACGGCGGCCAGCGGACCGGCCGCACGAAGCCTGGCGCTCTCGCCGTCCAGGTCGCCGACGAAGGGGTCGAGAACGATGCGCGTGCTCATACGGGCGTGCCTCCAAGGGCAGGGCTCAAAGATCGGGACTCGGAAGTCGGAACTCGGAACTCAGAGCGCGGGTACGGGCGTGAACCGCACCGGCAGCGCGGTCAGTCCCCGCAGCCACGGCGAGGGCCGGCGCGTCAGGGACTCGGCGGGCACCGCCAGATCGATGTCGGGAAGGCGGTCCAGTACGACCTCGATGCCCGTCCGCGCGATGACCTCGGCGACCTCCTGCGCGGGGAAGGGACACCGGTGCTCCCCGTGCCCGAAGGAGAAGTGCGCGTTGTTGCCGCCGGTGAGCGCGGAGCCGTCGGTGCGGACCTGCGGGTCGGAGTTGGCGCCCTGGAGGCCGAGCAGCAGCAGGTCGCCGGTGCGGATGCGACGGCCGCCGAGCTGGGTGTCACGGGAGGCCCAGCGCCCGGCCACGTTCTGGGTCGGGGTGTCCTCCCAAAGGACCTCGTTCATCGCCTCGGCGACACTGTTGCGGCCACCGAAGAGGGAGGCCGCGAACCGGTCGTCGGTCAGCATCAGCCGCAGCGAGTTGCCGATCCAGTCGGCGGTCGGCTGGTGGCCCGCCGCCATCATCACCATCAGGTCCTGCGCGATCTCCACGTCGTCGAAGCCGGACTCGTGCGCCAGCATCCGCGATACGACGTCGTCGGCCGGCTCGTCCTTCCGGTCGGCCAGCAACCGCCCCATGGACGTGGCGAGATGGGTCTGCCCGGCGATCGCCCGCTCACGTCCGTCGATCATGTCGTTGAGCGCGGTGACCAGACCCGGACCCTGCTCGTCCCGGAAGCCGTAGAGCCGGGCCAGAACCCGCACCGGCAGCAGCATCGCGTAGTCGCCGACGATGTCCGTCTCGCCCTTGGCACAGATCCCGTCGATCAGCTCGTCCGCGAACTTCTCGGCGTACGACCGCAGTTCGGACGGGTCCACGGCCTCCAGCGCGTCACTGATCATGCGGACGCGCTCGCGGTGCCGTTCGCCGACCGTGTAGAGGATCGACGGCTGCTTGCGGCCGATCATCGGCAGCAGCGGCCAGTCGTCGGGGATGTGGTCCCACTGGCTCCACAGGTCCGAGTCGCGGCTGAACAGGACCGGATCGCCGGTGACCTGGTGCAGTTCGCGGTAGCCGAGCACCAGCCAGGCCGGGATGTCGCCGTCCAGCACCACGGGCGTCACGGAGCCGTGCTCGCGCCGCATCTCCCGGTACAGCTGCGCCGGTTCGGTCTGGAACCTGGGTCCACTCAGCGGTACGGGCGCGGTCACAGGGCCAACTCCTGGTGGGGGACGGGGGCTTGGAGGCGGGCGGGGCCCTGGGTGCCGTAGGAACTCATGACGTGCTCGACCAGGGTGATCAGGACCTGCTTCGCGGACGCGCGGGAGCGGGCGTCGCAGTCCAGGAGGGGGACGTGCGGGTCGAGGTCGAGGGCCTCGCGGATCTGCTGCGGGGCGTAGGCAGGGCCGCCGAAGTCGTTGCAGGCCACGATGAAGGGGGTGCCGTGGTGTTCGAGGCGGTCGATGGCGTACCAGGAGTCGCCGATGCGGCGGGTGTCGACGAGGACGACCGCGCCGAGCGTCCCGGAGAACAGCCGGTCCCAGAGGAACCAGAACCGCTCCTGGCCGGGGGCGCCGAACAGGTACAGCACATTGCGGGCGTCGAGCGTGATGCGGCCGAAGTCGAAGGCGACGGTCGTCGCGGACTTGCCGCGCACCTCGCTGATGTCGTCGACGGCCTCACCGGCCTTCGTCATCGTCTCCTCGGTGTTGAGGGGACGGATCTCGCTGACCGAACGGACCAGAGTGGACTTGCCGACGCCGAAGCCGCCGACGACCACGATTTTGAGGCCGTTGTCGGTGGACGCACCCAAGGGGGTGCGCGCGTCAGAGGTTGCGGAGTCCAACGAGCACCTGTTCCAGGACGTCGGGATCGGACACGGCCCCCCGCGGATGCCGGGCACTGACCCGGCCGGCCGCGAGAAGGTCGGAGAGGAGGATCTTGGTGATGCTCACCGGGAGCTTCAGCTCGGCCGCCAACTCCACCACCGCGGTGGGGTGTTCGGTGAGCCGCAGGATCGCCGCGTGTTCCGACTGCATGCCGGTCACCGGATCGCACTCGGCGACCACGAGGGTCACCAGGTCGAACGGGTTGTCCGGTGCGGAACGGGTGCGGCCTCCGGTGAGCGTGTAGAGGCGGTCGGGTGAGTCGTCCCTGCCGGGGCGGCTCATCACGAACGGGGTTCCGCGCGCAGGTGCTCGCCGAGCTGCTCGACCAGCTCGCTCATGTTGTGCCCGATCAGCCCCGCGTCCGCGTCCTCCGTGGTGACGAGCGCCAGATGCGCGCCCTCGCCCGCCTCGACGATGAACAGCACCCCGCCGTAGAACTCCGTCATCGCGGAGCGCACACCCCCGCTGCCGTCCCCGAACTCCACCGACGCGCCGTGCGACAGCGACTGGATTCCGGCGGCGATCGCGGCGAGCTGGTCGGCCTGGTCGACGGAGAGCTCGGGCGTCCGGCACAGCTTCAGGCCGTCCCGGGACAGCACCAGCGCGTGTCGCGCGCCCGGGGTGCGCTCCAGTAGGCCCTCGATGAGCCAGGTGAGCTTCTCGTCGGCGGTGGTCGTGCCGGTCATGAGGTGGGGTTGCCTTCCGGGCGCGGGTGGGTGAGGGACGTGGCGTGTTCGGAGCGCTCCGGCTCCGACTCCGGTACGGGCGCGGGCTGTTCGGCCGTCATCGCGCCGAACTCCCTTACGGGTGTCGATCGTTCGGCCGTCGCGCCGGACTCCGGTACGGGCGGCAGCTGTTCGGTCATCGCACCGCGTACGGCCTGGCGGAAGCTGTTGAAGCGGGCGGCCCGGGCCAGGGTGTCGTCGGCCGTGGGCGCGGGGCGCGACACGGCCGCCGCGGCCTCCGCACGCGCGCGTGCACGCTCGGCCGCAGCCAGCGCCTGGCCCCGGCGCCGCTTGGGCAGGCTTTCGGGGAGGCTGCCCGGGACGTCCGGCCGCGACTCGGCCAGGACCTCGGACAAGGCGTCGGACAACTCGTCGCGGTCCGGTGACTCGTGCGTGGGGACCGGGTCCGGGTCCAGGTCGGAGCCGGCGCGCGCGGAGGAGTACGACACCCGCAGCTGTCCCAGGACGACCGGTTCCGGCGCGGTCTCCGGCTCCGGGCGCGACACAGTGACCGGCTCGGGAAGCGCGACGACCTCCTGCGGAGCCGCCGGGGTGTCCTGCGGCACCAGGATGTCCTGCGGTACGAGCATCAGGACGCCCGTGCCGCCGCGCGCGGAGGGCCGGTACGACACCTTCAGCCCGTACTTGCGGGCCAGCCGGCCGACGACCGCGAGGCCGAGGCGGGTGCCGGTCAGGCCGCCCAGTTCGGCGGAGTCACCGGCCACGGCCCGTTCGGCGCGCCGGAGTTGGATGTCGCCCATGACCAGACCGCTGTCCTCGACGGACACGATGACCCCGGCCGGCACCTCCTCGACGTACACATGCACCTCGGCGGTCGGCGGCGAGAAGTTCGCGGCGTTGTCGAGGAGTTCGGCGAGCGCGTGCATCACGCCCTCGGCCGCGTGCCCGGCGACGGCGGCGTCGCTCGCGGAGTGCACCCGCACCCGCTGGTAGCCGCTGATCCGGCCCATCGCGCCGCGCAGGATCGACTCCATGGCGATCGGCCGGGCCCAACGGCGGCCGGAGCGGGCGCCGGTGAGGACGGCGACGGAGTCGGCGAGCCGGCCCGCCTGCGCGGTGCGGTGGTCCAGGTGCAGCAGGTCGGCGAGGACGTCCTCGTCGGAGTGCCGCTCCTCCATCGCGCGCAGGTCGGCGAGCATGCCGGTGGCCAGCGCCTGCATACGGCCCGCCGCGTTGGCGGTCGCGGAGAGCGCGGCGGCACGCTCGTGGGAGTCCCGGCGGGCCCGCTCGGCCAACTGCTTGTTCTCGGCGGTCAGCCGGGCCCGCTCCAGCGTGGATTCCTCCGTGAGGCGGCCGCGCTCCTCCGCGAAGGACGTGGTGAGCCGCATCCGCTCCTGGGAGAACTCGGAGGTCAACCGGGCGCGTTCCTGGGTGAGTTCCGCGGTCAGCCGGGCCCGCTCGTGGGTCAGCTCCTCGGTCAGCTGAACGCGCTCGCGGTCCAACTCCGTGCTCAGCCTGGCCCGTTCCTGCAGCAGCCGGCCCGCGTCCAGGGTGACGGCCTCCAGCCGGCGGCGGGTGACACGGGCGGTCTGGTAGGCGTGCGCCGCCGCCGCGACGGCCGCGCACAGCAGCAGCGCGCCGGCGCCCGCCGCGCAGGCGACCGCGAGGCGCTGCGAGCCGGGTGCCACGGAGACCGCCCCGGCGACCGCGAGTCCGGCCAGGACGGCGGTGAGCAGCGGGGCGGGGGCGAGGGTGCGGAAGGTGGGTCGTTCGCCGGGAAGCATGGGGGCGGTCATGAAGGGGGTCCTCGGTCGGTCCTCGGGCGTCTTTGGTCGGGGTCCTCTGTCGTCCTCGGTCGTGTCCTCGGGGGGTGCTCGTCGGGTTCCTGGGGGCGAGAAGCGACACGGGTGCTCAACTGTCGGTCACTATATGAGAGTTAGTGATCGAACTGGGGAGGTTCTGGATGCGTTTACAGAATCCCTTCATGCTGGGGGCATGGCGGATCTTCAGGCGGAACTGACGAGGACCGTCCGGGGCGAGGTCGGCTTCGACATCACGTCCCGGGCACTGACGACGATGGACGCGTCCAACTACCGACGCGTCCCCCTGGGCGTCGTCGCGCCCCGTGACGCCGACGACGTGGCGGCGACCCTCGCCGCCTGCCGAGCGCACGGAGTGCCGGTCGTGGCACGCGGCGGCGGCACCTCCATCGCCGGCCAGGCGACCGGCACCGGCGTGGTCCTCGACTTCACCCGCCACATGAACGGCCTGCTGTCCCTGGACCCCGCCTCCCGCACCGCCGTCGTCCAGCCCGGCCTGGTCCTCGACCGCCTCCAACAGGCCGCCGCCCCCCACGGGTTGCGCTTCGGCCCCGACCCCTCGACCCACAGCCGCTGCACCCTCGGCGGCATGATCGGCAACAACGCCTGCGGCTCCCACTCGGTCGCCTGGGGCACGACGGCGGACAACGTGAGCGAGCTGTCGGTGCTCACCGCACGCGGCGACTCCTTGCGCCCCGGCCGCGACTGGGCGGGCGCCCCGGAGGGCCTGCGCCCCCTCGTGGAGGGCGAGTTGGCCCGCCTGCGCACCGGCTTCCCCGACCTCCCCCGCCGTATCTCGGGCTACGCCCTGGACGCCCTCCTCCCCGAGAAGGGCGCCGACGTCGCCCGCTCGTTCTGCGGCAGCGAGGGCACGCTGGGCATCCTCACGGAAGCGGTCGTACGACTCGTCGAGGCACCCCGCGCGCGTGCCCTCGCCGTGCTGGCGTACGCCGACGAGAGCGCGGCGGCGGAGGCGGCGGCGGGCCTGCTGCCCTTCGCGCCGCTCACCGTCGAGGGGATGGCCGCCGACCTGGTGCGGTCCACGGCGGACCTCCCCCGGGGCGGCGCCTGGCTGTTCGTGGAGACCGGCGGCGACACGGCGGCGGAGGCACACGCGCGTGCCGAGACGATCGTCCGCGCGGCCGATGTCGTCGACTCCCTCGTGGTGACGGACCCGGCGGGCCAGCGCGCGCTGTGGCGCATCCGCGAGGACGCCAGCGGTACGGCGACGCGCATGCCGGACGGCTCCGAGGCGTGGCCCGGCTGGGAGGACTGCGCGGTACCACCGGCACAACTGGGCGCGTATCTGAGGGACTTCAGGGGGTTGTTGGGGACGTACGGCCTGCGCGGCACGCCCTACGGCCACTTCGGGGACGGCTGCATCCACGTCCGCATCGACTTCGACCTGCTGACCGAGCCGGGCGTCGGCCGCTTCCGCCGCTTCTCCGAGGACCTGGCCGACCTGGTGGTGGCCCACGGCGGCTCCCTCTCCGGCGAACACGGCGACGGCCAGGCCCGCGCCGAACTCCTGCCGAAGATGTACGGCGCCGGGACGGTCGCCCTCTTCGAGCGCGCGAAGGCGGTCTGGGACCCGGACGACCTCCTCAACCCCGGGATGCTGGTCCGCCCGGCCCCCCTTGACACGAACCTCCGCTTCTCCGTCCTGCCCAGCGAACCGGTGGACGTGGTCTTCGGCTACCCGTCCGACGGCGGCGACTTCGCGGCGGCGGTACGGCGCTGCGTCGGGGTCGCCAAGTGCCGTACGACAGAGGTGTCCGGCCCCTCCGTGATGTGCCCGTCGTTCCGGGCCACCGGCGAGGAGGCGCACTCCACGCGCGGGCGGGCCCGGCTGCTGCACGAGATGCTCGCGGGCGAACTGGTCACCGACGGCTGGCAGTCGACGGAGGTCCGGGACGCGCTGGACCTGTGCCTGTCCTGCAAGGGCTGCCGCACGGACTGCCCCGTCGGGGTCGACATGGCCACGTACAAGGCGGAGTTCCTGCACCACCACTACGAGGGCCGACGCCGGCCCGCGTCCCACTACACGATGGGCCGGCTGCCGCGCTGGCTGCGGCTGGTGGCGCGGACGCGCACGGCGTGGCTGGTCAACTCCCTTGCTTCGGTACGGCCGTTGGCATGGCTGGCCAAGAGGCTGGGCGGGATCGCGCCCGAGCGGAGGATTCCGCGGGTGGCGGGGGAGACGTTCACCAGGTGGTGGTCGCGAGGGTTCAGGAAACAACTGCGACAGTCGGTCGCCGCGTGGAAGGCCGGCGAGCGGACCGCGGGACCCCGACCTGTCGTCCAGCTCTGGCCGGACACCTTCACGGAACACTTCGCGCCGTCCGTGGGGAAGGCGGCTGTGCGGGTGCTGGAGGCTGCGGGGGTGGGGGTGATGCTGACGCCGCACGTGCGCATGACGGTGAGGAGGACAGCCGAGGGCGCCATCTCGGGGGTCGGCGGGAATCTATGGCTGTCCCGTCGCGGCCGGGTCTGCTGCGGCCTGACCTACACCTCGACGGGGCAGCTCGACCGCGCCCGCGCGGTGCTGCGCAACACTCTCGATCTGCTGGACGTCCACCTCGTCCCGGAGTTGGACGACGACCGCGCGCCCGTCGTCGTCCTGGAGCCGAGCTGCGCGGCAGCCCTCCGCACCGACCTCCCCGAACTCCTCCCTGACGACCCCCGGGCGGCCCGTCTCGCCGCGTCTGTCCTCACTTTCGCCGAGGCATTGGAACGCCTCGCCCCCGACTGGACCCCGCCCCGCGTCGACCGCCCCGCCGTCGGCCAGACCCACTGCCACCAGCACGCGGTACTCGGCGACACCGCGGACCGCAGGCTGCGCTCCGCCGCCGGCCTCACGGGTGAACTGTCCGGCGGCTGCTGCGGGTTGGCGGGCAACTTCGGCTTCGAGAAGGGGCACTACGAGGTGTCGGCGACCTGCGCGGAGGAACAACTCCTCCCCTCCGTACGGGAGGCACCGGAGGACGCGGTGGTCCTGGCGGACGGCTTCTCGTGCCGTACGCAATTGGAGCAGCTGGCAGGGGTACGGGGCAGGCACTTGGCCGAGGTCCTGGCGGAGGCGTTGGAGGCAGAAGCAAATTGATGGACGAACTCGACCGGGTCGCGGTCCTCTCCGACATCCACGGCGTGCTCCCCGCCCTGGAAGCGGTCCTCGCCGAACCGGAGGTGGCCGCCGCCGACCGCATCGTCCTCACCGGCGACATCACGGCGGGCCCCCAACCGGCGGAAGTCGTCGACCTGTTGCACGAGCAGGGCGAGCGCGTGCTGTGGATCTCGGGCAACGCGGACCGCGAACTGGTCGAGTACCGCAGAGGCGAACGCACCGAAATCCCCGACCCGATCGCCCCCTACGCGGCAACGGCCCTCCGCCCCGACCAGATCGACTTCTTCGCCACCCTCCCCAAAACCCTGACCCTCTCGGTCCGCGGCCTGGGCAAGGTCTTCTTCTGCCACGCAACTCCCCGGGACGACGAGGAAGTTGTCCTGGTCGACTCCCGCCTGTCCCGCTGGGCGGAGGTCCTGGCCGACCTCGGCGAAGACATCCGCACAGTGGTCTGCGGCCACACCCACATGCCGTACGTCCGCCTCGCCCACGGCCGCCTGATCGTCAACCCCGGCAGCGTCGGCATGCCCTACGGCCGCACCGGCGCCCACTGGTGCCTACTGGGCCCCGGCACAGACCTGCGCGTCACGCCGTACGACATCCCGACAGCGATCACCCGCCTCATTCGGGAGTCCGCCTACCCGGAGATCGCCGACTGGGCGGACTACTTCCTCAACGCACGGGCCTCGGACACGGAGGCACTGGAGACGTTCGGACCCCGGGACGGGCGATGACGGTGGACGATCCCTAGCCGGTCGGCGGGCGCGACCGCCGCCTTCTCCGCTCCGCCAGGTAGCTGATCGCGACTATGACCAGTAGCACCAGCGCCATGGCAACCCCGCTGAAGAGCCAACTGACCGGAGCACCCTTGGCTCTTTCCACACCCCAGAAGACCACCGTCAGCACGCCCCAGCGGACAGAGAGGCGTGCAAGGGTCCGTCCGGGGCCGCCGGTGCGTGGACGGTGCACGAACGGCCGGGCGGCGGGGTCGTAGCCGACGCGCTCGTAGTGCAGTTGACTCAGGCGCTCCAGCCGCAGGAGCAGTGCGAAGAACAGCGTCATCCCAGCGCCCAGCAAGACCGCCTGCAAGAAACGCGTCCCATCGGTGAACGCCCCGAAGGTCGAGCCGCCCAGCGCCGCGAGCGGCACGGCCAGCACAGCCGCGGAGCGCAGTGGGCGGCTGGTGACGCGAACCGCGATGGGCGCCGGAGGCCGGAACCTCCCGCCCATACCGAGAGACCGTTCGGCTTTCAGTACCGCCGTCAGCAGCGACATCTCCGCCTTCCGCAGCACCTGCAGCATCCGCTTCATAGATCCCCCGCACGTCGACGATGCCAAAACCACACAGTGGACCATCGACAGGACGGCAAGGCTACGACGTACTCCCCGCCGCCGTATACGACTTCAGGGGCATCACCGACACCCTGGAGGAGCCCGACCACCTGCTGGGGCCCCTCAACCGGCTGCTGCACAAGGCGCTGGACCTCTACATGGCGCGCCGCTGAGAGGCTCGTCTGAGGGCGGAAGCACAGGTTCGTTAAGGCTGTTCTCAGGTTTATTAGAGAACTCTCAGGTTGGCGGACGTCGCTCAGGATTCGCATAGGTATTCACAGCACCTGCTTGCCGTTCGCTTGCCGACTTTGCTGCTTCTTGGCGTCGGGGGCGTGTAAGTTTCTCGGTGTCGGGAATTCCCCGGGCGATAAAACGCTCGACTTTGACGCACAAATTCCTCTGCACAACCTAGGAGTTCGGAATGGGCCTCAACAAGCTCGCCCCGCTGCCCAAGCCCAAGAAGCAGCAGCTGCCGCCGCCCCCGCCCCCGAAGCCCCGCAAGAAGCACGAGCCGAAGCCGCTGCCGAAGCCGCTGCCCGGCCAGGACAGCTGATCCGGCAGTAGAAGGAGGGCCGACCCACGCAGTCGGCCCTCTTTTCTTTCCTGAATTCGAAAATCCAAAGAATTCTGATGACGGAAAGTGGAGGGCGTTGTGGACATGGATATGGAAGAGGAAGACCTCGAATATGAGGGCGACGAAACTCCCGCCATTCCCGCCCGCACGGCTTTCCGTCGTTTCTGGCCGCTCACGGTCGGTCTCAGACGCTGGCTGATCCTTGTCTGGGTGTGCACGGTCGTCGCCGCACTCGCCGAGACCGAGTCGATCCTCCTCTTCAGCGACCTCACCGACCGCGCCCTGGCGAAGGGATCGCTCGCCGCGTTCTGGAGCCCGGCCGTCAAATGGCTGGGCGTCGCGCTCGTCGGCGCGGTCGTCGCCTACGCCGGCAACTCCCTCGCCGCCTGGGCCACCGAACGCTTCGTGATGAGACTGCGCGAGCATGTCTTCGACCACGTACAGCAGTTGCCCCCGCACTTCTTCCAACGGCACCGCCAGGGCGACCTGTTGTCCCGCCTCACCAGTGACGTCGAGGCGATCGAGACGCTCGTGGTGTCCGGCGTCATAGGCACCGCCTCGGCCGTCTTCTCCGCCCTCTTCTACGCCGCCGCCGCGTTCTGGCTGCGCTGGGACCTCGCCGCGGCCACCTTCGTCCTCGCCCCCCTCTTCTGGCTGGCGGCCCGCCGCTTCTCCGGCTCCATCAAGGACGTCTCGCGCGAGGGCCGGGTCGCCGACGGCGCGATCACCTCCGTCGTCGAGGAGTCCCTCGGCAACATCGTGCTCACCCAGGCCTACGGCCGCCGCGACGCCGAACGCCGACGCCTGAACGAGGAGGCGAGCGCCTGGTTCCGCGCCTCCGTCCGCTCGACCCGCCTCAACGAGGCCTACGAGCAACTCGTCAGCGTCATCGAGACCGTGTGCGTGCTCGCCGTCATCGGCATCGGCGCCTGGGAGATCTCCACCGGCCGCATGACCCTCGGCCAACTCCTCGCCTTCTCCGCCTTCTTGGGCTATCTCTACCCGCCCGTCCGCGGCCTGGCCCAACTCGGCCTCACCATCACCGCCGCCACCGCCGGCGCCGAGCGCCTGATCGAGATCCTCGACGTACGACCGTCCGTCGCCGACCCCAGCCACGGCACGGAGTTCGGCCGCCCCGACGGCACGGTCGAACTCCGCGACATCTCCTTCAGTTACCCGGGCGCGGACCGCCCCGCCCTGGAAGGCCTCTCCTTCACCGTCAACCCCGGCGAACTGGTGATCGTCACCGGCCCCAGCGGTGCCGGCAAGTCCACGGTCTCCAAGATGCTGCTCCGCTTCTACGACCCCGACGCCGGCGAAGTCCTCCTCGACGGCGTCCCCCTGCGGGACCTCCCGCTCGCCCGCCTGCGCGAGTACGTCACCCTGCTCCCGCAGGAGACGCTCGTCCTGCACGACACCGTCCGCGCGAACATCGCCTGCGGCCGGCCCGGCGCGAGCGAACAGGCGATCATGGACGCGGCGATCGCGGCCGACGCCCACGAGTTCATCCTCCGCCTCCCCGACGGCTACGACACGAGGGTCGACCCCAACTCGGCCCGCCTGTCCGGCGGTCAGCTCCAGCGGCTGGCGATCGCGCGGGCGATCCTGCGCGACGCCCCGGTCCTCGTCCTCGACGAACCGACGACCGGACTGGACTCGATGGCGGCCCGACGGGTCGTGAAGCCGCTGCGGCGACTGATGGCAGGCCGTACGACGATCATGATCACCCATGATCTCAACCTCGCCCCCGACGCCGACCGGATCCTGGTGGTGGACCGGGGCCGGATCGTGGAGACCGGACGCCACGACGAACTGATGGCGCGGGGCGGCGCGTACTCCCGGCTGCACCGCTCGCAGAACAACGTGGTGATGGACACCGGGGAGCTGCGGTTGCCGCTGTTCGCCGAGGCAGGGGCAGGGGCGGGGGCGGGTGTGGCAGCGGGGGTTCAGTACGCCGCGCCTCCGGTCTTCGTCGAGAGCTGGGCGCCGCAGGCACAGCAGGTGCACCAGGTGCACCAGGTGCAGCAAGTGCAGCAAGTGCAGCAGATGTATCAACCTGCGTACGTCGAGGCCGAGTACGCCTCCGACCCGCTCTTCGGGCCTCTGCCCACCACCCTCCCCGACGGTCGGCCGCTGTTCCGCGACGAGGTTCCCTGGAGCGGCATCTGAGCCACTGATCATCCGGCGGGACAGCTTCGGGACAGCTCGGGGACAGTTGCATAAAGGGTTCTCACACCTGTCTCGGTCCATTACCATGGACTGAGCAGTGCACCGTGATGGACGAATCCCAAGCTGATCCCCTGGAAGCGCCGTGAGCATCCCCAGTACATCGACGACCGCCCCCGTGGCGACGACCCCGGTTGCCACCCCTCGTCGGTTCGGTCCTGTGGGGCTCGTGCTGGCCGGTGGGATCTCGGTGCAGTTCGGTGGGGCGCTGGCGGTGACGATGATTCCGCGGGCGGGATCGCTGGGCGTTGTCACGCTCCGCCTGCTGGTGGCGGCGGTGGTTCTGCTCGTGGTCTGCCGCCCGAGTCTGCGCGGTCACTCGCGTACGGACTGGGGCACGGTCGTCGTCTTCGGCGTCACGATGGCCGCGATGAACGGGCTCTTCTACCAGTCACTGGCCCGCATCCCGCTGGGACCGGCGGTGACCCTGGAGGTACTGGGCCCACTCGCCCTGTCGGTGCTGACTTCTCGGCGTGCGCTGAACGCGGTGTGGGCGGGACTCGCCCTGGCTGGTGTGTTCCTGCTCGGCGGGGGAGGCTTCAGCAGCCTGGACCCGGTAGGTGTGGCCTTCGCGCTGGGTGCCGGCGCCATGTGGGCGACGTACATCGTCTTCAGTGCGCGTACGGGTCGCCGCTTTCCGCAGGCCGACGGGTTGGCGCTGGCGATGGTCGTGGCGGCGGTGGCGTTTCTGCCGCTCGGTATTGCGGAGTCGGGTACGAGGCTGCTGAACCCTGTGACCATCGCCCTCGGGTCGGCGGTGGCGGTTCTTTCGTCCGTTCTTCCCTACACGCTCGAACTTCTGGCGTTGCGACGGCTGCCTGCTTCCACCTTCGCCATCCTGATGAGCCTGGAGCCTGCCATCGCTGCGACGGCGGGCTTCCTGATCCTTCACCAGGCGCTGTCTGTCACCGAAGCCTTGGCCATTGGGCTGGTTATCGGGGCGAGTATGGGGGCTGTGCGGACTCAGGTGGGGCGGGGGAAGGTGAAGCGGGAGGCGGCTGATGAGGCTGCTGGGGTTGCTCCTCAGGCGTAGGTGGGCGTTGGGCCACTCGCTTCTTTGTCAGTGTCGGGCTTCCACGGACCGAGTAAAGGGCGCTCCCTGCGGTCGCGTCGCCTTCGGCGATTCCGCTGCGCTCCACCCTTGACTCGCTCCGCTCCAACCCGTTTCAGAAGCGAGCGAGCGGCCGGGAAGAATGGGGGGCCGAGGTCCGCCCACCCCTCACGCCGGCTGCGCCCGCAACCGGCGGAACGGGAAGCGCATCCGCGCCTCGCCAGCACGCCACGCCGGCTCAGCGGCCAACCCCGAGTAGGGGGACCCCTTCATGTCGGGGGCGGGCAGGCTGCGCACGCCGGGCCCCCAGGACGTCGCGGATCAGACGGCTTCAAGCAGGCAGGAGTGGCGGGCGAGGCACGACCGCCCGTGGGGGGTGGGGTAGGGGTCCCAAAAAAGTGTGTCACTTTCCGCCGGAAGTGTCACACTTTTTCAGACCCACCCCCACCCCCCCACACACCTCCTCCTTCTCCCCACCGGCGGTTGGCCGCTAAGCACACCCGGCGTGCCGGCGAGACGCCGACGCGCCCCGTAGTACCGGCCCGCAACGCAGCACAGGCAAGGGGCTGGTATGCCTCGGCCCCCATTCCTCCCGGCCGCTCGCTCGCTTCTCAAACGGGCTGGAGCGGAGCGAGTCAAGGGTGACCCGAAGGGTCATCGGCGAAGCCGACGCGACCACAGGGAGCGCCCTTTACTCGCTCCGCGGAAGCCCGACACTGACAAAGAAGCGAGTGGCCAACCAGCACTTCACGACACACGCAAACACCACCCCACCCAAATAATGCAAGCACGCTTGATTGTTTCTGACACCCCTGCCATGCTCCCCTCATGTCCGACCCAACGCACGTGTTCGACGACCTGCGTGAGGAGAGCGAGGAACTCGACCGGCTAGTTGCCGAGTTGAGCCCGGAGGGCTGGGCGGTCGCGACTCCCGCCGCCCGCTGGACCGTCGCCCACCAGATCGCCCACCTGGCCTGGACCGACCACTCGGCGTTGCTCGCCGTGACGGACGAGGACGCGTTCGGTGCGCTGGTCGAGAAGGCGCTCGCCGCCCCCGAGTCGTTCGTGGACGAGGGCGCGGAGGAGGGCGCCGCGAAGCCTCCCGCTCAGCTTCTTGCCGACTGGCGGGCCGGGCGGACGGCCCTGTTGGCTGCCCTGTACGCCGCCCCCACAAAGACCCGCTTCCCCTGGTACGGCCCACCCATGTCGGCCGCCTCCATGGCCACCGGTCGCCTCATGGAGACCTGGGCCCATGGGCAGGACGTGGCGGACGCGGTGGGTGTGGTCAGGACACCTACGGACCGGCTCCGGAATGTGGTGCGCATCGGTGTACGGGCGCGCGACTTCGCCTTCGGTGTGCATGGGCTCACCCCGCCGAGTGAGGAGTTCCGGGTCGAACTCGTCGCTCCCTCCGGTGAGTTGTGGACCTACGGTCCCGACGACGCCCCGCAGCGCGTCACCGGCCCCGCCCTCGACTTCTGTCTTCTCGTCACCCAGCGAGCCCACCGCGCCGACCTCGCGGTGGAGGCCGTAGGTCCCGATGCGGGTCGATGGCTCGACATCGCCCAGGCCTTCGCGGGACCACCCGGTGCCGGGCGACAGCCGAAGTTGAAGTCGAAGGGGGCCGACCAGTGAGCCCCCGCCCCGCCCCCCTCCGAATAGGCAATGCCTCCGGTTTCTACGGCGACCGCTTCGACGCCCTGCGCGAGATGCTCACCGATGGACAGCTCGACGTTCTCACCGGTGACTATCTCGCCGAGCTCACCATGCTCATCCTGGGGCGGGACCGGCTCAAGGACCCGAGCGCCGGGTACGCCCGTACCTTCTTGAAGCAGTTGGAGGAGAGCCTCGGCCTCGCCCATGAGCGCGGGGTGCGGATCGTCACCAACGCCGGTGGGCTCAATCCGGCCGGACTCGCCGATGCCGTAAGGAAGTTGGCCGACCGGCTGGGGATATCCGTGCGGGTCGCGCATGTCGAGGGGGACGATCTCGTCGCTCGGTATCCGGGGTCTCTCGCCGCTCACGCCTATCTCGGCGGGTTCGGCATTGCCGCCTGTCTCGGCGCGGGGGCCGATGTCGTGGTGACCGGGCGGGTCACCGACGCGGCCCTGGTGGCCGGTCCCGCCGTCGCCCACTTCGGGTGGGGGGCCGGCGACTACGACCGGCTCGCGGGTGCTGTGGTCGCCGGACATGTGCTGGAGTGCGGGACCCAGGCCACCGGCGGCAACTACGCCTTCTTCACCGAACACACGGCGGAAAGGCTTCGCCGCCCCGGCTTCCCGCTCGCCGAGATCCACGAGGACGGTTCCTCGGTCATCACCAAGCACCCCGGCACGGGCGGAGTCGTCGACGTCGGTACCGTCACCGCTCAGCTTCTCTACGAGACGCAGGGGGCGCGGTATGCCGGTCCCGATGTCACCGCCCGCCTCGACACCGTTCGGCTGGGCGAGGACGGCCCAGACCGGGTGCGGATCGAGGGGGTGCGGGGGGAGGCCCCGCCGCCGGCGCTCAAGGTCGGTCTCAATCGGCTGGGGGGCTTCCGCAACGAGGTCGCCTTCGTGCTCACCGGGCTCGACATCGAGCGCAAGGCAGCTCTCGTCCGGGAGCAGATGGACCTCGCGTTCAATGCGGCCAAGTCCCGGCCCGGTGAACTTCGTTGGGATCTCGCCCGTACAGATCACGCCGACGCGCCGACCGAGGAGACCGCCAGTGCGCTGCTTCGGCTTGTCGTCCGGGATGCCGATCAGGAGGTTGTCGGGCGGGCGCTGAGTGCGGCTGCCGTCGAGCTCGCGTTGGCCAGTTACCCGGGCTTCCATGTGCTGACCCCACCTGGAAAGGGAGCGCCCTATGGCGTCTTCGATGATGTGTATGTCCCCCATGGCGCCGTCGACCATGTGGCCGTCCTCCACGACGGGCGCCGGGTTCCTGTGGCCCCGGCCCACGTCACCCTCGTACTGGAAGACGTTCCACAGCCTGCCCTCCCCGAGCCTCCGCCGGACGGGCCCACGGCGCGGGCGGCCCTTGGTCTGGTCGCCGGGGCCCGTAGCGGTGACAAGGGAGGGAACGCCAACGTGGGGGTGTGGGCGCGTACGGATGAGGCGTGGCGCTGGCTCGCCCATGCGCTGACCGTCGAGCGGTTCCGTCAACTCCTGCCGGAGACGGAGGAGTTCACTGTCGTCCGGCATGTGCTGCCCAACCTTCGTGCTCTCAACTTCGTCGTCGAGGGCATTCTCGGCGAGGGTGTCGCCGCCCAGCACCGTTTCGATCCGCAGGCCAAGGCCCTGGGCGAGTGGCTGCGTTCCCGTCGACTGGACATTCCGGAGGCCCTGCTGTGACCGTCCTTCCGTCCGCCCTGGACATCAACGGTCCCGACTACCGGGCCAACCGCGAGGCCATGCTCGCCAAGCTCACCGAGCTGGATGCGGAGCACGCGAAGGCGCTCGCGGGCGGCGGGCCGAAGTACGTCGAACGGCACCGTAGACGCGGCAAGTTGCTCGCCCGCGAGCGCATCGAGCTGCTGCTCGACCCCGACACCCCCTTCCTCGAACTGTCGCCGCTCGCCGCCTGGGGCAGCGACTACGCGGTCGGCGCCGCGCTCGTCACCGGCATCGGGGCCGTCGAGGGCGTGGAGTGTCTGATCACCGCCAACGACCCCACCGTGCGCGGGGGCGCGAGCAATCCCTGGTCGCTGAAGAAGGCCCTGCGCGCGAACGACATCGCGTTCGCCAACCGGCTCCCCTGCATCAGCCTCGTCGAGTCCGGCGGCGCCGATCTCCCGTCCCAGAAGGAGATCTTCATCCCCGGCGGCGCCATCTTCCGCGACCTGACCCGGCTTTCGGCCGCCGGTATCCCCACCATCGCGGTCGTCTTCGGGAACTCGACCGCCGGCGGCGCCTACATCCCGGGCATGTCCGACCACGTGATCATGGTCAAGGAGCGCGCCAAGGTGTTCCTCGGCGGGCCGCCGCTCGTGAAGATGGCGACCGGCGAGGAGAGCGACGACGAGTCGCTCGGCGGCGCCGAGATGCACGCGCGCGTGTCGGGACTTGCCGACCACTTCGCCGTGGACGAACAGGACGCGCTCCGGCAGGCGCGCCGCGTCGTCGCCCGCCTCAACCACCGCAAGGCGTACGGCGATCCGGGCCCGGCCGCACCCCCCAAGTACGACGAGGACGAGCTGCTGGGTATCGTCCCGGGGGATCTCAAAACCCCCTTCGATCCGCGCGAGGTCGTCGCCCGCCTCGTCGACGCCTCCGACTTCGACGAGTTCAAGCCCCTCTACGGCACCAGCCTGGTGACGGGTTGGGCCACCCTGCACGGCTACCCGGTCGGCATTCTGGCGAACGCCCAAGGGGTCCTCTTCAGCCAGGAGTCCCAAAAGGCCGCCCAGTTCATCCAGTTGGCCAATCAGCGCGACATCCCGCTGCTCTTCCTGCACAACACCACCGGCTACATGGTCGGCAAGGAGTACGAGCAGGGCGGCATCATCAAACACGGCGCGATGATGATCAACGCCGTCAGCAACAGCCGCGTACCGCACCTGTCCGTGCTCATGGGCGCCTCGTACGGCGCCGGCCACTACGGCATGTGCGGCCGCGCCTACGACCCCCGCTTCCTCTTCGCCTGGCCCAGCGCCAAGTCCGCCGTCATGGGCCCCCAGCAGCTCGCCGGCGTTCTGTCGATCGTCGCCCGCCAGTCGGCCGTGGCCAAGGGGCAGCCCTACGACGAGGAGGCGGACGCGGCGCTGCGCGCCATGGTGGAGCAGCAGATCGAGTCCGAGTCCCTGCCGATGTTCCTGTCGGGGCGGCTGTACGACGACGGTGTCATCGACCCGCGCGACACCCGTACCGTCCTCGGCCTGTGCCTGTCCGCCCTCCACACGGCGCCCTTCGAGGGCGCGCGCGGTGGCTTCGGCGTCTTCCGGATGTGAGGGATCACGTGATTTCGACAGTACTGGTCGCCAACCGGGGCGAGATCGCCTGCCGGGTCTTCCGCACCTGCCGCGAGCTGGGCATCCGGACCGTCGCCGTGCACTCGGACGCCGACGAGCACGCACTCCACGCACGCGTGGCCGACGCGACGGTACGGCTGCCCGGAGCGACGCCCCAAGAGACGTATCTGCGCGGCGAGTTGATCGTGAAGGCGGCCGTCGCGGCGGGCGCGGACGCGGTGCACCCCGGCTACGGCTTCCTGTCCGAGAACGCCGACTTCGCCCGCGCCGTCCTGGACGCCGGCCTGGTGTGGATCGGACCGCCCCCCGAGGCGATCGAGGCGATGGCCTCCAAGACCCGCGCCAAGGAACTCATGGGCATCGCCTCCCTGGACCACGTCACCGAGGCCGACCTCCCCGCCCTGGTGAAGGCGGCGGCGGGCGGCGGCGGACGCGGCATGCGCGTAGTACGCCAACTCGCCGATCTGGAAGCCGAGTTGACGGCCGCCCGAGCCGAGGCCACCAGCGCCTTCGGCGACGGCGAGGTCTTCGTCGAGCCCTACGTGGAGGGCGGCCGGCACGTCGAGGTACAGATCCTCGCCGACACCCACGGGACGGTCTGGGCCCTCGGCACCCGGGACTGCTCCCTCCAACGCCGCCACCAGAAGGTGATCGAGGAGTCCCCGGCGCCGGGCCTCAGCGAGGAACTCACGCAGGAACTCGGCGAGTTGGCCGTACGCGCCGCCCGCGCGGTCGCCTACGAGGGCGCAGGGACGGTCGAGTTCCTCATCTCCCCCGACGGCAGGCCCCACTTCCTCGAAATGAACACCCGCCTCCAGGTCGAACACCCCGTCACGGAGGCCGTGTTCGGCATCGACCTGGTGGCCCTGCAACTACGGATCGCGGAGGGCGAGCCCCTGGAGACCGCCCCTCCCCACCCCCACGGCCACGCCGTGGAGGCCCGCCTCTACGCCGAGGACCCGTCCCACGACTGGACCCCCCAGACCGGCACCCTGCACCGCATAGCCGTCCCGGACGGCGTCCGCCTCGACACCGGCTACACCGACGGCGACGGCATCGGCGTCCACTACGACCCGATGCTCGCCAAGGTCGTGGCCCACGCCCCCACCCGCGCCGAAGCCGTCCGCAAACTCGCCGGAGCCCTCGACCGGGCGACGCTCCACGGCCCCCTCACCAACCGCGACCTCCTCGTACGCTCCCTGCGCCACAAGGAGTTCACGACCGGCACGATGGACACCGGCTTCTACGACCGCCACCTCCCCGACCTCACCGAGCCGACCCCGGAGCCATACGCCCCCCTTGCGGCCGCCCTCGCCGACACCCACGGCCGCTCCCGCTTCGCCACCGGTTGGCGCAACCTCCCGTCCCAGCCGCAGACCAAGCGCTACGCCATGGCAGGCGAGGAGCATGAGGTCCACTACCACCACACGAGGGACGGCCTGACCGCGGAAGGGGTACGCGTCATCCATGCGGACGCGGGCCTGGTCGTACTCGAAGTGGACGGCGTACGAAGGAAGTTCGAGGTCGCGAGGTACGACTCCGACCAGGTGTACGTGAACGCGACGACCCTGACGGCCCTACCTCGCTTCCCCGACCCCACCGCCCAACTGGCCCCCGGCTCCCTCCTGGCACCCATGCCGGGCACGGTGGTGAGAGTCGCGGACGGCGTGACCGTAGGAGCCGAAGTGACAGCCGGCGAGCCCCTGTTGTGGCTGGAGGCGATGAAGATGGAACACAAGATCACAGCCCCGGCGACAGGCAAGCTGACGGCCCTGCACGCCGTACTGGGCCAACAGGTACAGGTCGCCTCTCTACTGGCGGTAGTAGAGCCAACTTAGGGGCGCGGGGAACTGCGCGACCAGCCACGACGAAGGAGTCACATGCCTACCACCGAAACCGAAGAACACAAGGCACTCCGCCAGGCCGTATCCGCCCTCGGCAAACGCCACGGCCGCGACTACGACCGAGAGCAACTCTGGTCCGAGGCAGCCAAGCTCGGCTACCTGGGCGTCAACCTGCCGGAGGCATACGGTGGCGGAGGCGGCGGCATCTCCGAACTCTCCATAGTCCTGGAGGAGTTGGGAGCAGCAGGCTGCCCCCTGCTGATGATGGTCGTGTCACCGGCGATCTGCGGCACGGTGATCGCCCGCTTCGGCACGGAAGAACAGAAGCAGACCTGGCTCCCCGCCCTCGCCGACGGCACCCGCACCATGGCCTTCGGTATCACAGAGCCGGACGCCGGCTCCAACAGCCACCGCATCACCACCACCGCCCGCAAGGACGGCACGGACTGGCTGCTCACCGGCCGCAAGGTCTTCATCTCCGGCGTGGACCTGGCGGACGCGACCCTGATCGTCGGCCGTACGGAGGACGCCCGCACGGGCCGCCTCAAGCCCTGCCTGTTCATCGTCCCGCGCGACGCGGACGGCTTCACGCGCCGCCAGATAGACATGGAACTCCAGGCGGCGGAGAAGCAGTTCGAGCTGACGTTGGACGACGTACGACTGCCCGCCGAGGCACTCGTCGGGGACGAGGACGCGGGCCTGCTGCAGCTCTTCGCCGGCCTCAACCCGGAACGCATCATGACGGCCGCCTTCGCGATCGGCATGGGCCGCTACGCGCTCGCCCGCGCCGTCGAGTACGCGCGCGACCGCACCGTGTGGGACGCCCCCATCGGCGCCCACCAGGCCATCGCGCACCCGCTCGCACAGGCGCACATCGACCTCGAACTGGCCCGGCTGATGATGCAGAAGGCGGCGTATCTGTACGACGCGGGGGACGACGTAGGCGCGGGCGAGGCGGCGAACATGGCCAAGTACGCGGCGGGGGAGGCGTGCGTGCGGGCAGTGGACCAGTCGGTGCACACGCTCGGCGGGAACGGCCTCACGCGCGAGTTCGGGCTCGCGTCGTTGATAACTGCCGCGCGCGTGGCTCGTATTGCTCCGGTGAGCCGGGAGATGATTCTCAACTACGTCTCCCACCAGACCCTGGGCCTGCCCAAGTCGTACTAGCCACTCAGGGCCCATGCCAGGAGGAACCATGTTCCGCAGCGAGTACGCAGACGTTCCGGCTGTAGAACTCCCCATCCATGACGCGGTGTTGGCCGGGGCCGCGGAGTTCGCGGACGAGCCCGCGCTGATCGACGGCACGGACGGCACCACCCTCACGTACGCCCAGGTGGACCGGTTCCACCGCAGTGTCGCGGCGGGGCTCGCGGAGGCGGGCGTGCGCAAAGGGGACGTCCTCGCGCTGCACAGCCCGAACACGGTCGCCTTCCCGCTGGCCTTCTACGCCGCCACGCGCGCGGGTGCCTCCGTCACGACGGTGCATCCGCTCGCCACGCCGGAGGAGTTCGCCAAGCAGCTGCGGGACTCGGCGGCCCGCTGGATCGTCACCGTGTCACCGCTCCTGGAGGCGGCCCGCCGCGCGGCCGAACTCGCGGGCGGCGTCGAGGAGATATTCGTCTGCGACAGCGCGCCCGGGCACCGCTCGCTGGCCGACATGCTCGCCTCGACGGCCCCCGAGCCGGTGGTCGACATCGACCCCGTGGAAGACGTCGCGGCCCTCCCGTACTCCTCCGGAACGACCGGCGTCCCCAAGGGCGTGATGCTGACGCACAGTCAAATAGCCACGAACCTGGCCCAGTTGGAGCCCGCGGTCCCCACCGGCCCCGGCGACCGCATCCTCGCCGTCCTGCCGTTCTTCCACATCTACGGCCTCACGGCCCTGATGAACGCACCCCTGCGGAAGGGCGCCGCGGTCGTCGTCCTCCCGCGCTTCGACCTCGAAACCTTCCTCGCGGCCATCGAGAACCACCGCATCACCGGCCTCTACGTCGCCCCGCCGATCGTCCTGGCGCTGGCCAAACACCCGGCGGTCGCGCAGTACGACCTCTCGTCCCTGAAGTACATCATCAGCGCCGCCGCCCCCCTGGACGCGAACCTCGCCGCCGCCTGCTCCAGGCGCCTCGGCCTGCCGCCCGTGGGCCAGGCGTACGGCATGACGGAACTGTCCCCGGGCACCCATGTGGTCCCCGTACGGGACATGCCCACGGCACCCCCCGGCACGGTCGGCAAACTCATCGCGGGCACCGAGATGCGGATCGTCTCCCTCGACGACCCCGACAAGGACCTCGGCATCGGAGAGGCCGGCGAACTTTTCATCCGCGGCCCCCAGGTGATGAAGGGCTACCTGGGCCGCCCCGACGACACCGCCGCGATGATCGACGAGGACGGCTGGCTGCACACCGGGGACGTCGGCCATGTGGACGCCGGCGGCTGGACCTTCATAGTCGACCGGGTCAAGGAACTCATCAAGTACAAGGGCTTCCAGGTGGCCCCCGCCGAACTGGAGGCCCTCCTGCTCACCCACCCCGGCATCGCCGACGCGGCCGTGGTGGGCGAGTACAACGAGGACAACAACGAGGTCCCGCACGCGTACGTGGTCCGCCAGAGGGCGGCCGTAGACCCCTCCGAACTCTCCGAAGGCGAGGTCATGATGTACGTCGCCGAACGCGTCGCCCCCTACAAGCGGGTCCGCCGGGTCACCTTCATCGACGCCGTCCCGCGCGCCGCCTCCGGCAAGATCCTGCGCCGCGAACTCCGAGGCCGCTCGTGACCCTGATCGGCCGGACACGCGAACGTGGCATCGAGACCCTGAGCCTGGACTCACGAGACACCCGCAACGCGCTGTCGGCGCCCCTGGTGGCCGAGTTGGCCGACGGCCTCACCGAGTGCGCCAAGGACACGGACGTACGGGCGATCGTCCTGACCCACACGGGGAACACGTTCTGCGCGGGCGCGGACCTACGGAACCCACCGCCCCCGGACGCGTTGGTGACCCTGCTCCGCCAGATCGTGGAGGCACCCAAACCGGTCGTCGCCCGCGTGACGGGTCACGTAAGGGCGGGCGGCCTGGGCCTCCTCGCGGCCTGCGACATCGCGGCGGCATCCGGGGAGGCCACCTTCGCCTTCACGGAGGTACGGATCGGGGTAGCCCCGGCGGTGATCTCCCTCCCGCTCCTGCCCCGCACGGACCCCCGCGCCCTGGCCCGCTACTACCTCACCGGCGAACGCTTCGACGCGCCGGAAGCGGCCCGCATCGGTCTGCTGACGACAGCGGGAGAGGACGTGGACGAGTCCCTCGCCCCCATCCTCGACGGCCTGCGCCGCTCCGCCCCCGAGGCCCTGGCCGAGACGAAACGGCTGCTCACGGCTAGGGTGCTGGAAACCTTCGACCGGGACACGGCCGGCCTGACCGCGCTCTCGGCACGGCTGTTCGCCTCCGCGCAGGCCCGCGAGGGAATGACGGCCTTCCTCGAACGACGGGATCCCGTATGGCTGGTGTGAGCGCGGCGCCCGCGCCGGGCACGGTCGACCGCAGACCCAAGCAGGACCGCAGCCGGGCCACCCGGCAGCGCCTCCTGGAAGCCGCCGTGTCCTGCCTCGCCGAACACGGCTGGGCGGGCTCCACGGTAGCCGTCGTGGCCGAACGCGCCGGCGTCTCCCGAGGTGCCGCCCAACACCACTTCCCCACCCGCGAGGACCTCTTCACGGCGGCGGTGGAGTACGTGGCGGAAGAACGCTCCACGGCCCTCCGGGCCCTGTTCCCGGAGGGCGCGGAAGACCGCCGAGTAGTGGTCGAGGCCCTGGTCGACCTCTACACGGGCCCGCTGTTCCGAGCAGCCCTGCATTTGTGGGTAGCAGCCTCGAACGAGGACCAACTCAGGCCCCGAGTAACAGAGTTGGAGGCCAAAGTGGGCCGCGAGACCCACCGCATCGCCGTAGACCTCCTGCGCGCGGACGAGTCCAAGCCGGGCGTACGAGAAACGGTCCAGGGCCTCTTGGACATGGCGAGGGGCCTCGGCCTGGCAAACCTGCTCACGGACGACAGGGGACGAAGGGAGAGGGTCGTCGCCCAATGGACCCACCTGCTGGAGGGCGCCCTTTAGGGGCGCGGGGAACTGCGCGACCAGCCCCGACGGACCCGCACTCGCCCACGCACCTCAGGCATCTCTTCAGTGGGCGATATCCCCAAACCCCTCGATCGCCTGAGGCCCCCGAGAGGCGGGCCCCACATACCGAGCAGAAGGCCGCACCAACCGCCCCGTCCGCTTCTGCTCAAGAATGTGCGCCGACCACCCCGCGGTCCGCGCACACGTGAACATCGACGTGAACATGTGCGCCGGCACCTCGGCGAAGTCGAGCACGATCGCCGCCCAGAACTCGACGTTGGTCGCGAGCACCCGGTCGGGACGCCGAGCGTGCAACTCCGCGAGCGCGGCCTTCTCCAACGCCTCCGCGATCTCGAACCGCGGCGCCCCCAACTCCCGCGCCGTACGCCGCAGTACACGCGCCCGAGGATCCTCGGCCCGATACACCCGGTGCCCGAACCCCATCAACCGCTCACCCTTGTCCAGCGCCTGCCGCACATACGCCTCGGCATCCCCGGTCCGCTCGATCTCCTCGATCATCCCGAGTACCCGAGACGGCGCACCACCGTGCAACGGTCCGGACATGGCCCCCACGGCCCCCGACAGCGCGGCGGCGACATCCGCCCCGGTCGACGCGATCACCCGAGCCGTGAACGTCGACGCGTTCATGCCGTGCTCCGCGGCGGACGTCCAATAGGCGTCCACGGCGGCCACATGCTTCGGATCGGGCTCGCCCCGCCACCGGATCATGAACCGCTCGACAACGGACTGCGCCTTGTCGATCTCGCGCTGCGGCACCATCGCGTTGCCCTGCCCGCGCGCGGACTGGGCGACGTAGGACAGGGCCATGACGGCCGCGCGGGCGAGGTCGTCGCGGGCCCGCTCCGCGTCGATGTCGAGGAGCGGCTTGAGGCCCCACACGGGCGCGAGCATGGCCAGCGCGGACTGTACGTCGACGCGGATGTCACCGGAGTGCACCGGGATCGGGAACGGCTCGGCGGGCGGCAGTCCGGGGTTGAAGGCGCCGTCGACGAGCAGCCCCCAGACGTTGCCGAACGAGACATGACCGACCAGGTCCTCGATGTCGACGCCCCTGTACCGCAGGGCGCCGCCTTCCTTGTCCGGTTCGGCGATCTCCGTCTCGAACGCGACGACTCCTTCGAGTCCAGGTACAAAGCCGGGGTCGGACATCGGGCGGCTCCTCATGCTGTGGCTCCACGGTCACCGGGGACTCGCGGGCCGAAGATAGAGACAGCAGCACCATAACGCCGGGTGCCACCCATGGGGAGGGTCGGGTGGCACTGAGTGCCACCCGAACTCGTGGCCGCACCCGCCGTACGGCAAGATGACCGCCGTGACTGACCGCGATCCCACCGCCCGCGATACCGCCGCCCGTGATCCCCGCCTCGACCCCGCCGCGATGCGCAAGCAGTACCGGGCGGCGGGCCTCGACGGGAAGGACCTGGCGCCCGGCCCCATGACACAGTTCGGCCGCTGGTTCGAGGAGGCGGCATTCCAGGACCTCGTCTACGAGCCCAACGCCATGGTCGTCTCCACCGCCGACCCCGAGGGCCGCCCCAGCTCCCGCACGGTCCTCCTCAAGGACTACGACGACCAGGGCTTCGTCTTCTACACGAACTACGACTCCCGCAAGGCCCGCGAACTCGCCGCCAACCCGTACGTCTCCCTGCTCTTCCCCTGGCACCCGATGGCCCGCCAGGTCCTGGTGACCGGCACCGCCCGCCGCACCGGCCGCGACGAGACCGCCGCGTACTTCCGCACCCGCCCGCACGGCTCCCAGCTCGGCGCGTGGGCCAGCGCCCAGTCCTCGGTGATCGCCTCCCGGGCCGAACTGGAGTCGTCGTACGAGGAGTTGCTCGCCCGCTACCCCGAGGGGGAACAGGTCCCGGTCCCGCCCCACTGGGGCGGCTTCCGCATCGCGCCGCAGACTGTCGAGTTCTGGCAGGGCCGCGAGAACCGCCTCCACGACCGCCTCCGCTACACCGCCGAACAGGACGGCAGCTGGCGGGTGGAGCGCCTGAGCCCCTGAACTCTCCTGGCCCTGGACCTGGGACAAGGTCCCTGACTCCGGCCGAGGGAGAGGGATGACGTGCGGTTTCGGTTTCAGTCGGACGGGCTGGGTGCCCGCCGATGGATCCTCGTCGGAGTGATCACGTTCGGGTCGCTGTTCCTGACCGTCGGGCTGATTCTGGCCGGGGTGTCGGTCTCGTTGCTGACGAGCGCGGAGCGCGCCCCGGGCACGGTCGTGTCCCTGGACTGGCGGGCCGGCCACAGCACCGGAACTTCCCGCAAGAGCCGCACGAACAGCGGCCCCGTGGCATACCCGGTCGTCGAGTTCACCCCGGCACACGGCACACCGCGCACGTTCCGGGGCATCGGCCTGGCGACGGTCGTGATCGCAACGGTCGTCGCGCGCCGGACACGCAGACGACCCGCGAGCTCAGGTCCCTCCGCCTCGCAGCGGGGGAGCCGGCCGGACGTACCGGCGAGCTCGCGGGTCGGGTGACTGCGTTGGGTTAGGCCGGTTGCGTGCGACTCACACACGCGGGCCCGGCGCCGAACCGAGTACGACGGCGGGCCACTAGCCCGCAGCCACCTCTTCCGTCCGGTATCCATACATCTGCCGAACCACCTCCTTTCCGAAGTACTCGCCACCCTAAGAACCCCCTGCCGACGGATCAACCGCTTTTCGCGAACGGCATAGGCCACGGCAGCACCGTCAGCTCCGGCCAGGACTCCCGCCAGCGGGCCGCCTTCGTCTCGTAGACCTCTTGTGGTGCCTGAACCGGGTTCGGGCGTACGACGAGGTTGTAGATGTCGGAGAGGCCGTGCGGGGCGTAGACGCGCCAGTCGCCGTCCTCCTTGAGGCGTACGGCGAGGCAGCAGGTGGTCGACGCGAAGGAGTCGATCGCGGACTCCACGGAGTCGTACGGCGGGCACGGGGTGCCGAATTTCTGCTCGTACCAGAGGTGGACTCGGGCCTCGTTGCGGATCTCCACCTCTGCGGGGAGGCCGGCGAAGGCCCTACGGCCCGCGCGGATCGCCGTGTCCTCCGCCTCCCAGGAGAGGTCGGTGGCGTCGTAGTAGAAGACGTCGTAGTCCCTGATGCCGTGGGTCGGGGGACGGCCGGTGACCGTGTTCCAGATCGTTTGGAAGAGGCAGCCCGCGGTCAGGTACCAGTCGGGGAGGCCGAGGGCCGCGGTGCGGTCGAGGACTTCCAGGAGGGTCTGGTTGCGGGACAGCGTCGTCCGCAGCGCGGTGAGCTGTTCGTCGAGGGGGAGGCGGGCGGGCATCGGGCGAGTGTGCCGGTGCCGGAAGCGGTGCCGTACAACGATTCGCTCAATCTTTGGGAACGCGGTGTGTGCTGCGTCACGTTCGAGTTGAATGATGGTGAGTGAGTGAACCGACGCTCCGTGTCCGCGGACGCAGCCTGCAGCAGGGGGTCCAGGTGAGTGCTTCCCGGCATAGTGGGACCACCGACGAGTTGGGTCCCGACGAGCCCGAGCGGGACGGTGGTCCCGAGGGGCCCGGCGGGTCCGATCTGCTCGCCGCGTTGCTGGACGGGATGGACGCGGCACTGTGTGCCTTCGACGCCGACGGCGTGCTGACCCACTGGAACCGCGAGGCCGAACGCATCCTCGGCTGGACCGCGGCCGAGGCCGTCGGACGGCACGGGCTGGCCGGGTGGGCCGTACGGAGTGCGGACGCCGAGGAGGTCGAGGCGCGGCTGATGTCCGCGATGCAGGCCCCAGGACGGCAGGTGAATGAATTCGCCCTGCTGACCAAGGACGGTGGGCGGGTGCTCGTGCGGACGCAGTCCGCCGCCGTGCGCGGGCCCGACGGGAAGCCCGCCGGTGTCTACTGCGCCTTCAGTGAGGTACATGCCCAGATCGACCTCGAGCGGTCGATCGCGTTGAGTGAGGCCCTCTTTGAGGACGCCTCCTGGGGGGTCGTGCTCGTCGACGCCGATCTGCGGCTCGCCGTCGTCAACGCGCATGCCGCGCGGGCGCTCGGCACCGGGCGCACCTCCGTCCTCGGGCGGCCTCTCGGCGAGCTGCTGGTCCAGGGCGTCGAGGAGTTGGAGGCCGCGCTCGCGCATGTGCTGGCCGAGGGCGCGCCGCCCGCGCCGGCCGAGATCTGGGTGAGCGT
Source organism: Streptomyces sp. NBC_01622 (assembly GCF_045209635.1). Lineage (NCBI taxonomy): Bacteria > Bacillati > Actinomycetota > Actinomycetes > Kitasatosporales > Streptomycetaceae > Streptomyces > Streptomyces sp. NBC_01622. The sequence continues at coordinate 5,045,084 of NZ_CP109293.1, read as the reverse complement.
ACGGACGGCCGAGGGGCATCTGCGGCGCTGCTGGCGGAGCGGGTTCCTGCGGCTGGCCTCGCCGCTCACCGAGGAACCGGTGCCGCTCGGCGTCGGCTGGTTGTTCCAGGACGTCACCGAGGCCAAGCAGATCGAGCAGGAGGCCTCGCTGCTGCGCTTCCGCGCTCAGCAGCTGCACCGGGCCGCGCGCGCCGCCGCCGAGTGCGAGGATCCGCGCGACGCGGCCACCGTCCACCTTGACTTCGCCCTCGCCGGCTTCGCCGACCACGCGCTCGTGGACCGAGTCGTGGGCGGATCGTTGAACGATACTGACGGCGCGTCGGCAGCGGCCGTACGGCTCGTCCGGGTCGCCGCCACGCCCACGGGGGCGCCGGGGCCCAGTCTGCTCACCGGCGCGGCTGGGCTGCCCGTGCGCTACGGAGAGGGGCATCCCGCCCTGCAGTGCGTCGAACGCGTCGGCTCCGTGCGGGCCAGCATCGGCGCCGCCCCGCCCGAACAGGCCCGGGAGTGGGCCCGGGCCCGCCAGTGGCCCCAGGACGCCGTGCACGCGCTGTGCGCGGTACTGCGCAGCCGGGGCCGGACGCTGGGAGTGGTGACGTTCCTGCGCGGGGCGGGCCGCAGCCAGTTCGAACGGTCCGACTCGATCTACGCCGAGGACGTGGCCGTACGGATCGCGGCGGCGCTGGATCTGGCGGGGGCCACGGGGGAGAAGTAGCGGCGGCCCGGAACCGGTCTCAGTACTGGTAGAAGATCCGGTCCCGGTACTCCTCGAACACCCGGCCGTTCCACTCGTGGCCGCCGTCCACGTTCCCGGAGCGCAGCAGCGGCGGCTCGATGCCGCGGTCGGCCAGGGTCGCCGCCGCCGTCGCCATGACGGCCTGGAGGAGGGCCGTGGTGACGACCGTGGAGGCGGGGGCGAAGGGGGCCGGGATGGCGTCGTGGGTGAGTTCCGCGTCGCCGATCGCGATCTTCGAGTCGAGTACGACGTCGCAGTGGTCCTTGAGATACGTCCCCGAGGTGTGCCGTGACGTCGTCTCCGAGGCGTACGCCACCGAGGTCACGCCGATGACGCGGACGCCGAGGGCGCGGGCCTTCATGGCCATCTCCACGGGCAGGGCGTTGCGCCCGGACAGCGAGATGATCACCAGGGCGTCGCCGGAGCGCAGCGGTGACGTCTCCAGGACCACGCCCGCGAGGCCGTCGACGCGCTCCAGGGCGGAGCCCAGCGTGGCCGGCATGACGTCGACGCCGAGGACTCCGGGCACCACGAGCAGGTTCATCAGGGCGAGTCCGCCCGCGCGGTAGACCAGGTCCTGCGCGGCGAGCGAGGAGTGCCCTGCGCCGAAGGCGAAGAGGCGCCCGCCGTCGGCCACGGTGTCCGCGAGGAGCGTGCCGGCCGCCCCGACGGAGTCGGCCTCTTCGTCGCTGACCCGCTGGAGCAGGGTGATCGCGGCGTCGAAGAACTGGCCGGCCGGCGTACGGTCGCTCATGCGGGAGCCCCCTCGGTGAGTTTGTGTCGCGGATCACCGTGCGGTCTGGACCAAGTGGATGTCAATACGGCGTCGAGGGCGATCGGGTCCGCCGCGGAGCGGGCGGAGGGGGGCTGCACGGACCGCCGTAACCGGCTGGTTTCAACGGCGCGGCACGGTTGTCAGTGCGATGCGTCAGAATTGAGTCCAGGGCCAGCGCACGCGCCGCGGAGCCGCCGAGCTTCGGGCAGAGGTAATCGAGGGGCACGTATGTCCGGACTGATCGACACCACGGAGATGTATCTCCGCACCATCCTCGAGCTGGAGGAGGAAGGTGTGGTCCCCATGCGCGCCCGCATCGCCGAGCGGCTCGACCAGAGCGGCCCGACGGTGAGCCAGACGGTGGCGCGCATGGAGCGCGACGGCCTGGTGGCCGTCGCGAGCGACCGCCATCTGGAGCTGACCGACGAGGGCCGCCGCCTGGCCACGCGTGTGATGCGCAAGCACCGGCTCGCCGAGTGTCTGCTCGTCGACGTGATCGGCCTGGAGTGGGAGCAGGTGCACGCCGAGGCCTGCCGCTGGGAGCACGTGATGAGCGAGGCCGTGGAGCGGCGGGTCCTCGAGCTGCTGCGCCACCCCACGGAGTCGCCGTACGGCAATCCGATCCCCGGTCTCGAGGAGCTGGGCGAGAAGGACGGGGCCGACCCGTTCCTCGACGAGGGCATGGTGTCGCTGGCCGAGCTGGATCCGGGCCTGGACGGCAAGACGGTCGTGGTGCGCCGGATCGGCGAGCCCATCCAGACGGACGCGCAGCTGATGTACACGCTGCGCCGCGCGGGTGTGCAGCCCGGCTCGGTGGTGAGTGTGACGGAGTCGGCGGGCGGGGTGCTGGTGGGCAGCGGTGGCGAGGCGGCCGAGCTGGCCTCGGACATCGCCTCGCATGTGTTCGTCGCCAAGCGCTGACCACGCCCTTCGCCCGGCGGGGCCGTCAACTCGTGGGGCTGGACAGGTAGTTGTGGCGTTCCGCCGGTCGCGGAGATTCCAAGATTCAGTGCGCTGAATTGCAGCGCGGGGACGCTTGGCGTGCCAGGCTGTCGCGTGAGGCATATGACCGTGAGGGGGCGGGAGGATGTGCCGCAAACATGGGGAGGGCCCCGACGCCGTGCGGCGCCGGGGCCTGTCCTCCCCTTTGCTGACCCGGAGCCCCGAGCTCTCAAGGTCATCCCCTTCGGACCGGTTTCCCCGAGCGGTCCGCCTCCCGGTGAAGATCTCCCCCCGGTGGCGGCGATCATTCCTTGAGCCGGGTCACTCGAACGAGGGGTGTTGTGGCCGGAGACCGCATTTTCGAATCTGTATTCGATAACCTCTGGGTGATGAAACGCGCGGGGCGTGACCTGTAGGAAGAGACGAGCAAGAGAAGAGACAGCAGCAAGAACGAACGGCACAAGCGGCAGAGCGTGGCTAGGGGGGGTGCCAGGACCAATGGCGCGGCGCATCGACGTGACCGGAGCAGGCGGCGTACGCCTGGCCGCATGGGAGTTCGCGGACCCGCCCAAATCGGGGGAGATCGAGCGGGCACCCGGAGTTCTCTTACTGCACGGCCTGATGGGCCGCGCCTCGCACTGGGCGTCCACCGCCCGGTGGCTCTCCGAACGGCACCGCGCGGTCGCACTCGACCAGCGCGGCCACGGCCAGAGCGACAAGCCGCCGCAGGCGGCCTTCACCCGTGAGGCCTACGTCGAGGACGCGGAGGCCGCGCTGGAACAGCTGGAGCTCGCCCCGGTCGTCCTCATCGGCCACGCGATGGGCGCGCTGACCGCGTGGCAGCTCGCCGCGAAGCGGCCCGATCTGGTGCGGGGCTTGATCATCTGCGATATGCGGGCGTCCGCGCTGGGGGCGGCCTCGCAGCGGGAGTGGTCCGACTGGTTCAAGTCCTGGCCCGTGCCCTTCGCCACGCTCGCCGATGTCCGCAAGTGGTTCGGCGAGGACGATCCGTGGGTGGAACGGCCCAATCCGTCCCGGGGGGAGTTCTACGCCGAGGTCATGCACGAGTCTCCCGACGGGTGGCGGCCGGTGTTCGAGCCGGAGCAGATGCTGAAGTCGCGGGAGACGTGGGTGTATGACGCGCACTGGGAGGAGCTGGCCCAGGTTCAGTGTCCCGCGCTTGTTGTGCGGGGGCTGGACGGGGAGTTGGGGCGGGCCGAGGCACAGGAGATGGTGCGGGTGCTGCCGCGAGGGGAGTATGCGGAGGTTGCCGACGCCGGGCATCTGGTGCACTACGACCAGCCGTCGGCTTGGCGGGCGGCTATTGAGCCGTTTCTTGATGGGGTGCTGGTGTGAGAGCGCCTACGGGGGTGGGGGGTGCGGTTGTGGGGCGGGTGCGGGTGCGTCGTGGTTGCTCGCGCAGTTCCCCGCGCCCCTTGGGGGATCGCCCGGCCCTGAGCTGAAAAGTTACCCCTTGCTTACCGCCGCCAGGATCTCCGGCAGCCGCCTCGCCGTTCCCGGTGCCGCCAGCCGCAGCCCCGCGTAAGTGATCGCCGCCCCGTACCCCGCCCCCACCGGCAGCAGCAGCCAGCTCCACTGGTCGCCGTTCGCGCTCACGTTGGACCAGATGGTGAGGGTGATGACGGGGGAGCAGAGCAGGGCCGCCGCGATCATGCCGCCGAAGATGGAGATCCAGGCCAGTCCGGCCTGGCCTGGGGCGACGTTCTTGTGGCCGCCCTGGGGGATGGAGTAGGGGAAGCGGGCCGAGGTCCAGGCGCCGGTCGCGAGCATCGCGCCGAGGAGGGCGAACGAGAGGCCGAGGACCTCGGGGAGCCGGTGCCAGTCGCCGAGCAGCGCCGTCGTGAGGACGGTCACGAGCGCCGCGTACGGGACGGTGATGAGGAGCAGCGCGAGGGCGCGGGCGCGGAGTTCGACGTAGGCGTCCCTCGTCGTGGAGATCGTCATCGCGACCATCCAGAACGCGGAGGTGTCCTGCCCGAACTGGTTGTACATCTGGATGCCGAGCATCCCGGCGGCGAAGCACGCGAAGTAGACCGAGCCGGTGCCCTGCAGCGCGTTGAACACCGGAACGATCAGACCGATCGCCAGTGAAGTCACCCACGCCGCCTTGGTCTTGGGGTCGCGCCAGACATAGCGCAGGCTGCGCTCCATGACCGTGCCGGTGCGGCCGGCCGGGAGGAGACGGGCCAGGCCGCCGGCGGACGCCTTGTCCTTCGCGGCCGGTTCGGCGGACTGGAGGGTGGAGCCGTCGGGGGAGGTCATCAACTTGGTGAGGCTGCGCGACCAGAGGAAGAGAAGGGCCGCCAAAGCGCCTGCGGACAGGGCGAGTTGGGTGACGGCGAGGCCGTACGAGCCCTTGCTCACGGAGTCCACCGCGCCGACCGCCGACGCGGGCGGCACCCAGCGCAACACCTCGGCCGCCGGGTCGAGTTGGGACAGCCCGGACGAACCCAGGCGCTGCGCACCGAAGTTGACCAACTGCGCCCCGACCGCGATCACCAGCCCGCTCAGCACCGCGAGGTCCCGGCCCTTCCGGCTGGTCAGCAGGCGGATGTTGGCGGCGGCGACGGCCCGCGCGAGGGCCACACAGACCAGCAGGGAGAGCGGGAGCGCCAGGACCGCCGTGACGTAGGCGGCGGCGCCGTGCGCGACCGCGATCACCGAACCGAGCAGCAGCGCCAGCGTGAACAGCGGGCCGATGCCGACCAACGAGGCCGCCAGCAGCGCCCGTACGAGCGGCTGGGGCCGCAGCGGCAGCATCACCAGGCGGGTCGGGTCGAGGGTCTCGTCGCCGGTCGGGAAGAACAGCGGCATCACCGCCCAGCCCAGCCCCAGCACCGACACCAGGACGACCACCACGGAGTCGGCGTGCGAGTCCCCGCGCAACGCGATCAGCCCGAGCAGCTGCAGCGCCGCGAACAGCAGCGCCACGACCGCCGACGCGACATATGCGGCCCGTCGGCCACCTGACTGCCGTAGACCGTTGCGCAACAGCGACAGCTTCAGGCGGACGACGACGGGAGTGATCGAGGCCGGGGGCGTGGTGTCGGTCATCGGGTGCCGCCGCCCAGCCAGTCGAGGTCGGAGCCGTGGTCGCGGGCGCCCGCGCCGACGAGTTCGAGGAACGCCTGCTGGAGCGTGGGGGCTTCGCCGCGGACCTCGGCCAGCGTGCCCTGGGCGCGGATGCGGCCGGCGGCCATCACGGCCACCCAGTCGCAGAGCGACTCGACGAGTTCCATGACGTGGGAGGAGAAGACGACGGTGGCGCCGGAGGCGGTGTAGCGCTCCAGGACACCCCGGATGGTCTGCGCGGAGACCGGGTCGACGCCCTCGAACGGCTCGTCCAGGAAAAGGACTTCGGGATTGTGGAGGAGAGCGGTGGCGAGCCCGATCTTCTTGCGCATACCGGTGGAGTAGTCGACGACGAGCTTGTGCTGGGCACCGGCCAGGTCGAGCACGTCCAGCAACTGCGTGGCCCGCTTGTCGACCTCGGCCCCGGGCAGCCCCCGCAACCGCCCGCTGTAGCCGAGGAGTTCACGCCCCGAGAGCCGTTCGAAGAGGCGAAGTCCCTCCGGCAGCACCCCGATCCGCGCCTTCACGGCCACGGGGTCACGCCAGACGTCGTGGCCCACGACCTCAACGCTGCCCTGATCGGGCCGCAGCAACCCGGTCACCATCGAGAGGGTGGTGGTCTTCCCGGCCCCGTTCGGCCCGACCAGCCCGATGAACTTCCCAGCAGGCAACTCCAGATCGATCCCGGCAACAGCAACCTGCTGTCCGAACCGCTTCCAGAGCCCACGCACACTCACGGCAGCAGACGTCATACCTTGCACCCTACGGTCAGGTGTCCCACCTAAGGGGCGCGGGGAACTGCGCGACCAGCCCCCACCGGCCGGAGGCCGCGGAACTACCGATCCCGCCCACACGCATAGGCGAGCGGCGAGATCAACTCCTCCGCGTCCGGCAGCCAACGGTTGGCAGCGGTAGGCCGACAAGCCCACTGCACAGCCCCCCGAGACCCGAACCGCGTAGGAGGCGCGGCCACATACCCACCCTCACCCAGCACCACAAGATCCAGTGACGACGGCGACCAGCCGATGTTCCGCACCAGATCCGGCACCTTCACCGACGCGCCCGGCAGCGCGAAGAACTCCATCCGCCGCGACGGCGTCAAGGTGACGGGACCCAGCGTCAACTCCATGCGCTCCATCCGCGCCAGCGCCAGGAACCCCGCGGTCTCCGGAACGGAGATCGCGTCGAACGTGCGCCCGGTCGGCAGCAGAATCGACGCCCCCGGCTGCTTCTGCCACATCCGCCGCGCGACCGTCGCACTGCCCGTCGCCTGGGTTGCCCAGTCCTCACGCGCCGGATGTGCGCCGGGTGCGGCGCACGCGGGGTCCGCGCACGAGCAGTGCTGCACCCCGTCGACGGCTTCCAGCCAGGTGCCGGGGAAGACATCCCAGTGGCGCTCCTCGGCGTAGCGTACGGCTGTCTCCAGCAGCGATTCCCCGCGCTGCTTCGGAATCTGAGCGGCTTCGGTGCCCGCGATCGTCTCTTCCACGCCCAACACAACTCCCGCACCCACCTCGGGTTACGGCTGTAACGCGCGCGGGGGAGGAGCATCGATTCCGCAACTGGGGCGCATGGATGCATGTGCGGGGGCGCGCGGGAGGACCGAGGGCGGGATCGGGGTAACCACGTGAGGGGCGGGCACGAGCTTTTACCCCGGTATTCCTCGCATTCCTCGCATGCTTCGCATTTTCGCCATGTTCGGTGGGCATTGATCTTCTCGGCCGGATCTTTTCGCTTCAGGGGTTGTTCCCAGGGGGTACGCCATGGCCGCAAGGCCACTTGTCGCGCGGCAGCCGAACGAACGGCTGCAGGCGCTCATCCAGGAGGCGGGGTGCTCGAACGCCGGGCTGGCCCGCCGGGTCAACATGTGCGGCGCCGAGCACGGTCTCGACCTGCGCTACGACAAGACGTCCGTGGCCCGCTGGCTGCGGGGACAGCAGCCGCGCGGGCGGGCTCCGGCGATCATCGCCGAGGCACTGGGCCGCAAGCTGGGCCGTACGGTCACGATCGACGAGATCGGCATGGCCAACGGCAAGAACCTCGCGTCGGGTGTGGGCCTGCAGTTCTCGCCGACCGTGCTCGGAGCCATCGAGCAGGTGTGTGAGCTGTGGCGCAGTGACGTGGGACGGCGGGACTTCCTGTCCGGTTCGTCGGTCGCCGCGTCCGCGCTGGTCGAGCCGAGCCGTGACTGGCTGATCTCCTCGCCGGACTCGCAGGTCGCGCGCGCGGCGGGGCCCCGGGTGGGCCAGTCCGACGTGGCGGCCGTGCGCGCGATGACGCAGGCGCTCAGCGAGCTGGACCACCAGTACGGCAGCGGGCATGTCCGCCCGGTCGTCGTGCACTACCTCAACAGTGTCGTCTCCGGGCTGCTGGCGGGGTCGTACCGGGAGGCCGTGGGGCGTGAACTGTTCGCCGCCGTCGCCCGGTTGACGGAACTCGCCGGCTACATGGCCGTCGACACCGGTCAACCCGGCCTGGCGCAGCGGTACTACATCCAGGCGCTGCGCCTCGCGCAGGCGGCCGGGGACCGGGGATACGGCGGGTACGTCCTCGCCGCCTCCATGAGTCACCTCGCCGCGCAGCTCGGGAACCCGCGTGAGATCGCGCAGTTGGCGCGGGCGGCGCAGGAGGGGGCGCGCGGTCGGGTGACCCCGCGGGCGGAGGCGATGTTCCACGCCGCGGAGGCGCGCGGGCACGCCCTGATGGGTGAGGCGCGGTCGGCGCAGCTGGCGTCGGGGCGCGCGGTGAGCGCGCTGGACGCGGCGGATCCGTCGTCCGGGGACGACCCGGCGTGGATCGGGCACTTCGACGAGGCGTATCTCGCCGACGAGTTGGCGCACTGCCACCGCGATCTCGGGCAGGCCGAGGCGGCGGCCAGGTGTGCGCAGGAGTCCCTGGACGGGCACCCGGAGTCGCGGGCGCGCCGCCGGGCCATCGGGTACGTACTGCTGGCGAGCGCGCAGGTGCAGCAGCGCGAGGTCGAGCAGGCCTGCAACACGGGCCTGAAAGCGGTGGAGTTGCTCGGTTCGCTGCGGTCCAACCGGGGTGCCGAGTACCTGGAGGACTTCCAGCAGCGCCTGGAGCCGTACCGGGACGAGCCGGTGGTGCGGGAGTTCGGGGCGCGGATGGAGTTGCAGGCCGCCGCGTGAACGGGGAGTGAAGGAAGCTTCCGGTGGCGATCCGGTGGTGAAAGGAGGGCGCAGAGCGGGATTTGGCGCGGATGAGGGGCCGGAACTGTTACCGGGGTCACAAGTGGAGAGGTCCCGTCCAGTGCTGCGTGGCACCGGGCTCGGGGTACCCGGTAGCGTGAACCGACGATCCCGAAGGTCCCCCATTCGTAGGAGTCCCGGTGACGCAGAGTGGACAGGGCGAGGAGCCCTCGGCGCGGCCCGCGCGCGAAGGCATCGTGCTGCCCTCCGACGGAGGTGAACCCCTCCTTCCGGGTATGACGGGCGGACGCGGTAACCAGCAGTCGGCAGGGCAGCCGAGCACGCCCCCGGGTGGCCAGGCCTGGGGCGGGTCGTGGGGCCCGGACCAGCAGCACGACCCGCAGCACCGGACCCCGGCCCCGCCGCCGGGCCAGGGCTGGGGCGACGCGCAGCAGCAGCAGTGGGGCGCCGCCCCCGAGCAGCCGTCCCCATGGGGCGCCCAGGAGGGCATCCCGAGCCAGCCGGGGGCGCTGCCGCAGGAGAGCGCCCAGCACGCGGCCTACGGCGTGCAGCAGCAGTCGTACGCCCAGGAGTACTCGCCGGGACCGGGATACGCCCCGGAGCAGTCCGCCGGGTACGCGGCGGGCGCACAGGGCTACGGATCGGGCGCACAGGACTACGGATACGGATACGGCGCTTCCGGTTCGGGCGGCGCGCCCCTGCCCCCCGCCGCCTCCGCGTCCCCTTCCTCGTCTTCCTCGTCCGCGTTCCCGAGCGCCCCGCTGCCGCCCGCCGACGAGGGTGCGACGCAGTACATCCCGCCGGTGGTCAACATTCCCGGCGACGAGGGTGCCACCCAGTTCCTGCCTCCGGTCCCGGCCGCGCCGGTGGACGAGGGGGCGACGCAGTACATCCCGCCGGTGCTGCCCGGGGCGCTGCCGCCCGAGGTGTCCGGCGGGGCCGGGCCGATGCCGCCGGCCGCGCATCCCGACGCGCAGCCCACGCAGTTCCTCCCGCCGGTGCCCGCGCAGGGCGGCGCTCCTGGGTACGGGGGGCTGCCGGGCGGGGCGGAGGACCGGCAGCCGCCCGCAGAGTTCGACAACCTCTTCCGCAGCGGGGAGGCACCGGCCGGGGCCACGCAGCAGCTGCCGCGCTTCCAGCAGCCGCCGCGGGCCGAGCAGCCGGGCTACGGGCAACAGGGCCACGGACAACAGGGCTACGCGCAGCCGCCGTACGCCCAGCCCGCCTATGCCGCACCGTCCTACGCCCCGCCCGGGCAGGACGACGACGGCGGCCGGGGCGGGCGCCGTTCGCGGGTGCCGTTGATCGCCGGGGTCGGGATCGTCATCGCGATCCTCGGGGTCGGTGCCGGGGCGCTGCTCAGCGGTGGCGGGAGCAAGAGCGACGGCAACAAGACGGTCGCCGCGACGTCGCCCGCGACCGGGGGTTCCTCGGCGGCGGGCGGTGACGCGGCCAAGGAACAGGCCGTCGCCCTGGACAAGTTGCTGGCCGACAGCGGCAGCAGCCGCGCCTCGGTGATCCGTGCCGTGGGCAATGTGAAGGCATGCAACAGCCTCGGCGACTCCGCCTCCGCCCTGCGGGACGCGGCCCAGCAGCGCACCGAACTGGTCACGAAACTCTCGCAGTTGACGGTGGACAAGCTGCCGGACAACGCGGCCCTGACGACCGCACTCACCAACGCGTGGAAGGCGTCCGCGTCCGCCGACAACCACTACGCGGCCTGGGCGGACCAGGCCGCCGGCAAGCACGGCTGCAAGAAGGGCCAGGCCCGCACCACCGGCCAGACCGCGGCCGGCAACGCGGCGAGCGGTGTCGCCAGCAACCAGAAGACCAAGGCCGCCGCGCTCTGGAACACGATCGCGAAGACCTACGGTCTGACCCAGCGGCAGCCGACCCAGCTCTGAGGAACAGGAACGGACGGCGCGGACCTCAGTCGAGGTTCGCGCTCTCCAGCGTCTCCGTCATATCGACGAAGCCTTTCTTCGCCGACACCAGAACGCCCTTGCGTACGACCTGAAGGGTCACCGAGGCGTTGACCAGGCGGGACAGTCCGACGGAGGCGAGATCGTCGTCGTCGGTGGAGCTCCACTGGAGCGTCGGCGTGAGCCCGCCCGTGGTGACCTTGACGCCGTCGTCGAGGGCGCGCCGTACGGTGTCGGCGGTCACCTCGCCGTTGCCGAGCGAGTTCACGACGGTCTTGAACGCGGTGTACGCGATCCAGGTCGTCTCCACTCCCGCGTCCGCCGGGTCGATGCGGTTGTCGCCGAAGGCCACCTCGTTGACGGCCTTCTTCATCGGGTCCCAGCGCGGGTCGCCCGCGACCGGGTACCAGCCGGTGATGTACGACCCCTCGTACGGCCCGGACTGCCCGCCCGTCGCGTTGATCTCGGTCTGGTCGACGCTGCCCAGCACGGTCGCGGTGCGCACGGCGGGATAGTCCGCGCGGGCACGCCGGAAGGAGTCCATGAAGGTGTCGGTGCGGTCCCCGAGCGAGGGCACCACACACCCCTCCTTCGACGAGGTGCCGCTGGACGCGCTCTCCAGCGCGCGTGTCGACTGGCCGGCGTACTCGGTGGCGTTGTCGGCGGCGAGCTGGTCGGTGGCCGGTGCGTGTCCGCCCGCCGAGAGCCCCGCGTTCAGCAGCGGGGGCAGGTCGTCGCCGGCGATGGAGTCGGGCCGGACCAGGGTGACCGTGCCGCAGCCGGGGGCGAGTTCCTTGCCGAGACCGGCCAGCAGCGCGGGCTGGCCGCCGTTGACGGGGTAGGACAGGGCGCGGGTGAACTCCTCGCTGGTCACGCCGTAGCCGCCGATGTACGGGATGCCTGCGCCCTCCAGCGGGGCGAAGAACGAGTCGCTGAACTCGCTGTAGGAGCCGACGACCGCGACGACGTTCTCCTTGACGGCCTGCCGGGCGCACTGTGCCGCGGAGACGCTGGTGTTGTGGTCGTTGCAGGTCAGGACCTTGAGCTTGCGGCCGTTGAGACCGCCGTGCTTGTTGATCCACTTCGCGTACGCCGTCGCCATGGCGGGCATGCCGGGCTTGTTGGTCGCGTTGGTGTCCCAGGGCGCCCAGGTCATGACGGTGATCGGGGCGTCCGCGGAGCCCGCGGTGCCGGGGATGACCCCGCAGCCGGCCGCGAGCGACGCAGATGCCACCAGGGCCGCCGCCGACATGACGGTGGCTCTGACGGGCCGGGTGATCGTGGGGAGGAAGGTGCTGTGGTTGCGCCGCCTGCCGGTCATGTACACACACGCTTCCGCCACACCGCTAACCCGCGAGTTACTCATGGTCAACAAGTGGTGACGCGGAGGTGAATTACGGGGGGCGTTCCTGTGGGTGTGACAAGGAACGTACGATCGATGACCGTGCAAGCTCCGGAGAACTCTTCCCGTCGCCCCCGTCGCTCCTCCACCATGGGCGGCATGCCACTGAACGACATGCCGTGGTGGCGCTGGCGCAGCAACGTGCGTTCCGCGCTGCACATGCTCTCCGATCCGGTGTTCCAGCAGAACGTCTGGCTGGCCGGTGTCGACGGGTACGGGGACGTCACCGACGCCGTCTACCGCCTCGTCGAGGACACCTGGCTGGACAACTGGTCCGCCGAGAAATACGTCGGCACGATCTTCCGCGACTCCCAGGAGGCGGCGCTCGTCGACTCCGCCGTCCTGCGCGTGCTGCGGATCATGCACCAGGTCGGGCCCGACGCCCCCGTCTCCGCGTACGTCGACCACCAGGCGTGGCCGGAGGCGGTGCGGGCGGCCCGCGACGCGCACGTGCGGATGGCGTCCAGCGACGAGGAGGACCCGGACGCGCCGCCGCGCACGCTCGAGGTGCTGCAGATCATGACGCGGTCGGCGTAGGCCGCAGGTTTCCGTGGGCCCCCGGTCCGGGTGGCGGACGCCGGTCTCCCTGCTCAGGGGGATATGGGACCCTGTCCCGCATGAACGCGCAGTCCACCCGAGCCGCGGCGCCCGCCGACCAGTACGTCCTGACCCTGTCCTGCCCCGACAAGCAGGGCATCGTGCACGCCGTGTCGAGCTACCTCTTCATGACCGGCTGCAACATCGAGGACAGCCAGCAGTTCGGCGACCACGACACGGGACTGTTCTTCATGCGCGTCCACTTCTCGGCGGAGCCTCCGGTGACCGTGGACAAGCTGCGCGCGAGCTTCGCGGCGATCGGTGACGCCTTCCACATGGACTGGCAGATCAGCCGGGCCGACGAGAAGATGCGCATCGTCCTCATGGTCAGCAAGTTCGGCCACTGCCTGAACGACCTGCTGTTCCGCGCCCGTATCGGCGCGCTCCCCGTGGAGATCGCGGCCGTGGTGTCCAACCACACCGACTTCGCCGAGCTGGTGGAGTCGTACCACATCCCCTTCCACCACATCCCGGTGACGAAGGACAACAAGGCCGAGGCCGAGGCGCGGGTCCTGGACCTGGTCCGCGAGGAGAACGTCGAACTCGTCGTCCTCGCCCGTTACATGCAGGTCCTTTCCGATGACCTCTGCAAGGCGCTCAGCGGCCGGATCATCAACATCCACCACTCGTTCCTGCCGAGCTTCAAGGGCGCGAAGCCGTATCACCAGGCGCACGCGCGGGGCGTCAAGCTGATCGGCGCCACGGCCCACTATGTGACCGCCGACCTCGACGAGGGCCCGATCATCGAGCAGGAGGTCGAGCGGGTCGGCCATGACGTGACCCCGGACCAGCTGGTGGCGATCGGCCGGGACGTGGAGTGCCAGGCGCTGGCGCGGGCTGTCAAGTGGCACGCGGAGCGGCGGATTCTGCTCAACGGGCGCCGGACTGTGGTGTTCGCCTAGGAGCTCGGGGGTTCGGGTGCGTGGGCGGCTGCGGGCCGGTGGGGGCCGTTCGCGCAGTTCCCCGCGCCCCTGAAAGTGGGCCTGCGTTTCCGATCCAAGGGGCGCGGGGAACCGCGCGACCAGCCACAACGCACCCGCAGTCGCCCCGCTACATCCGGCTCAACGACGCCGTCGCGAACAACACATCCCTGATCGCTGTCCGATCCCCCAACTGCCCAGCCGCCGCGTCCTCCGGCGACACATGCCCAGCCGCCAGATGACAGAACTCCACGCCATCCAGGGCGATATGAGCCACCTCCCGCTCGGCCGACCCCACCGCGCCGGGTGAGTCGAGCGGAATCAACCACTCGCCCCCGCCGTGCCCCTCGATCTCCAGCCGCAGGCTGCGCCCGGGATCCCCGGCCGGGACCAGGTGCCGCCCCTCAGCCGGCGCAGCCAACCCGTGCCGGCGCCGCTCGGCCAGCACCACGGGCAGCATGCGGGCCGCGAGGTCGATCATCTGGTTCAGGCTGCGCGGTGACGGCGGCTCGTAGGGATAGTCCACCGCGTCCGCGATGTCCCCCGCGTGGACCCAGCACTCGAAGGCCCGGTCGAGCATCGCGTCGTGCAGCGGCAGCTCGAAGTCGCCGTAGGACACGGCCCGTTTGCCGGTGGTGGTGCCGGTGAACGACACCGTACGGACGATGGTGTGGCTCTGTTCGCGCCAGGGTGCGCGGATGGTGCGGGTGGGCGGGAAGTACGACGCCTGCCAGTACGCCTCGGTGCGCGCGGTGGGGTTCGCGGCCTTGTCGGCCGCCTCCCCGGCGTGGGGGTCCCCCCGCTCGAGCGCAGCCGAGAGTGGGGGAGGGTCGTCCAGGCCCAGCGCCGTCGCGACCAGGCCGTCGACGGTCAGCAGATGCGCGATGACTCCGGCGACGGTCGTACGACGGCTCGTCGGGGCCTGGCCGTCGAACCAGCGCAGCCGCACGGGCGTGTGCCATTCGGCGTCGCCTATGTCCTGCAGCAGGGCGTCCAGGCGCGCGGTCTCGGCGTCGTACGGCGTCGCCCACTCGGGGACCGGGATGCGCGGCGGCCGGCGGTCGAAGGAGCCGGTGAGGACGCGGGTGCGCAGGCCGGGGTCGAGGTCGAGGGGTTCGACGGGGTGGAGCAGGCCGACCGCGCCGCGCAGCCGCAGCGCCTCGTCCGCGCAGGAGCCGCACTCGCCGAGGTGTTCCTCCACGGCGGCCGTCTCCGCCGCGGAGCACGCGGCCAGCGCCCACGCGCCGAGCAGCGCCTTCAGCACCGGGTGCTCCAGTATCAGCGGCGCGGGCCGGGACGCGGACTCGTCGAGCTCGGGCAACGGCCGCCCACCGTCCTCCACGGAGGCCCGGGGCATGGGGATGCGCGGCGGCACGGAACCCCGGCCCTCGCTCTCCCCGGGCGGACTCCCGTCGTACGCCTCGTGCTCGTCGTGCTCGTCGTTCGCGTCGCTCACACCGCACCCCCTGGTCCCGCTGGTTCTGGCGGTGCGCCGACGTCGTGGGCGGTGGACAGGAGTTGGAGGCCCAGGCGCAGTCGGCGGCGGGCCTCGTCCTCGGTGACGCCGAGGTCGACGGCGGTCTGGCGGTAGTCGCGGCGCTGGAAGTAGGCCAGTTCCAGGGCGGCCCGCAGCGGGGCGGGCATGGACGTGACGATGTAGTCGGCGCGGGCGGCGACGGAGGCGCGGCGGACCTTGCGCTCCAGTTCCTCGGTGGAGCCCTGGCCGCCCCGGGCGAGGGCGGCGGTCTCGGTGGCGCGCAGCCGCTGCACGGCGAGGCGGGCGGTCAGCGCGGCCACCCAGGAGCGCAGCGGGCCCTGCTTGGGGTCGTAGGTGTCGGGGTGTTCCCAGACGTGGGTGAAGACCTCGCGGGTGATGGTGTCGGCGGCGCGCTCGTCGCCGAGGACGCGGTGGGCGAGGGCGTGCACGAGGGAGGCGAAGCGGTCGTAGAGCTCACCGAGGGCCGCCGCCTCGCCGCGGGCCAGCCGCTGCTGCATCTTGCGGTCCCATCGGGGCGGTGCGTCCGTTGTCGCCATGCGGCCCCCTCACCGTGTCCGTGCCCGAGTCAAGCGTGCGCTCACCGTCTCTTCGAATGTAGTCGGCACCTCGGACAGCGCACGCCCCTTCGTGCAATCGCACGCCCCCGAAGGGGCGCGGATGGTAGCGGACGTGTGCCTACCCGGTCCACAACTGATCGAACAGGATCGAAGGCGACTAAAACAAGCCTCTTCGGACGGGTTTCCGTTTCTGTTGCCGCGTTTCAGGGAACGGCCGCTGGGCAGCCGCGCTGCAAGGAAGCGTAGGTACGGCTTCCGTTTCCGGACGGTTTCCGGGAGTTCCGGCTAGCGAAAGGCGCGATGGTGGCCTTCAAAGTGAACGATGGCGAGCGCGGCGGCTGGTCCGTGCTCCTCGTGTCCGGCGAACTGGACCTGGTGACCTCGCCGGTGCTGCGCCAGCGGGTGCACGACGTGGTGGCGGACGGTCACCACAGCCTGGTCGTGGACCTCTCCGAGGTGCTGTTCTGCGACTCCAGCGGCGTCGGAGTGCTGATCGCAGCCCGCCGTCTGATCCGGTCCTGCCAGGGGCATCTGCGGCTGATATTGCCCGCCCAGGGCGCGGTCGACGGCTCGCACGTCAACCGGGTGCTCGGCGCCCTCGGCGTGCGCCGCCTCTTCGACGTCTACCCCGATGTGATGGCGGCCACGGAAGAGGAGCCCGAGGAAGAGGCGGACCCCCTCTCGGCGTGACGCCGTTGTTTCGGAATTTCCCCGGTCTTGGTACAAGCGACGTTTTCCCGCTCCCGGACCCGCCCCGGCGTCGTACGCTCCCTGCCAAGTGCACCCACATGAGTAAGGCGGCCCGAAACACATGGTCAGCACCGAGTACGAGCGACGCATCGCCGCCCGGTTCGCCACCTTCGACCAGGACGGCAACGGCTTCATCGACCGCGAGGACTTCAACTCGGCGGCCAAGGCGCTGCTCGCGGAGTTCGGTACGGCGGCCCGCTCCGACAAGGGCCAGGCCCTGTACATCGGCGCCGAGGCGTTCTGGCAGGGCATGGCGGGCATCGCCGACCGGGACGGCGACCAGCGCGTCAGCCGTGAGGAGTTCGTGGGCGGCGCGGTCAAGCGGCTGCGCGACAACCCGGAGCGCTTCGCCGAGATCGGCCGCCCCTTCCTGCACGCGGCCCTCGACGTCGCGGACCCGGACGGCGACGGCTCGGCCACCATCGCGGACACCGTGCGCGTTCTCAAGGCCCTCGGGGTGCCCGACGACATCGCCGCCATGGCGGCCGAGGCCCTCGACACGGACAGCGACGGCAAGGTCGGCGAGGCGGAGGTCGTCTCCGCCTTCGCCCGCTACTTCACCGTCCCCGAATAACGCTCCCGCAGCTTGTACTTGAGCACCTTGCGCAGCGTCTCGTTGCGCGGAAGGGCGTCCACGATCTCCAGCTGCTCCGGCAGCTTGTGCACGGACAGCCCTTCCGCGCGCAGATAGTCCGTCACGGCATCGAGGGTCAACTCCCCGGCCCCCAACGGCTGTTCGACCACCGCGCACACCCGCTCCCCGCGCTCGGCGTCCGGCAGCCCTACGACGGCCACGTCATCGACGTCCGGATGCGCGGCGAGCAGATCCTCGATCTCCTTCGCGGAGATGTTCTCGCCCTTGCGGATGATCACGTCCTTCAGCCGCCCGGTGAGGACGAGATGCCCGCTGTCGGTCACGGTCCCCAGGTCCCCGGTGCGCAGAAACCCGTCCGCGTCGAAGGCCCCGGCGGTCTGCGCCGGGTCCAAGTACCCCTGGCACACGGCCTCCCCGCGCAGCCGCACCTCCCCGCCCTCCGCGATGCGTATCTCCATCCCCTCCGGCGGCCGTCCCTCGGTGGTGGCGAGGTTCTCGGTCGTGTCCTCCGGATCGCCCATGGTGATCATCGGCACCTCGGTCATGCCGTATCCGTGGGTGAGCTGGACCCCCATCTCCCGTACGACGGAGTGGTAGACCTCCGGTGGTTTGGGCGCCCCGCCGCCCGCGAGCAGCCGTAGCGAGGGAATGACCTTCGTCCCGGGCTGCTTGCGCTGCTCGGCAAGGAACATGGAATAGAAGGCGGTCGAGCCGCCGGCCACCGTCACCCCGTGCTTGCGATAGCCCTCCAGCGCGTCCGGCAGCGCGAACTGCTCGAACATCACCGCCGGGAAGCCGTACAGCAGCAGCATCACCGTGTAGTCGGGCCCCGCGATGTGCGCGTACGGGAAGGCCATCGACCCCACGTCGTCCGCCGTCAGCCGCAGCGCGTGCGCGAGGCACGAGCCGCCCGCGATCAGCGAACGGTCCGTGTGCAGCACGCCCTTGGGGTCGGAAGTGGTGCCGGAGGTCCAGTAGATCCAGCGCACGGAGGTGCCGTCGGCGGGCGGAGCGGGGAGCAAGGACGGTTCTCCGTCCGGGAGTTGGGCGCCGTCGTACGCCTCGAAGATCCCCCGCGCACCGAGCCGCCGGGCCATCTCCGTGTGGTCGAAGCCGCGCCAGGTGCCCGGCACCGCGAAGTACTCCGCCTTCGACTCCCGCAGCGCGAAGCCGACTTCGCGGTCGCGGTAGAAGGGGATCACCGGTGTCTGCACGGCGCCCAGGCGGGCCAGCGCGAAGGAGAGCAGGGCGGTCTCGATCCGGGTGGGCAGCTGCCAGGCGACGACCGTGCCGGGCCTTACGCCCATGCCGTACAGGCCGGCCGCCACCCGCTCCGACCGGTCCCGCAACTCGCCGAAGCTGAGGGCGCGGTCGTCCTGGAGGAAGACCGGCCGGTCGGGGGTCGAATCGGCGCGACGGACGACCAGTTCCCACAGCGTGCGGGCGGAACTCAGGGAGTGCGGCGTCTCGTTCATGGTGCCCCCGCCTTGGCTGACGACCCGTCAGGTGACATGCTATCTGACGGGTCATCAGATAAGTACCGTCCGGCGGAGGGGAACCCATGACCACCGAACTGCCCCGCATCATCAGCGTCGACGACCACGTGATCGAACCCGCGCACCTCTTCGAGACCTGGCTGCCGGCGAAATACCGCGAGCGCGGCCCCCAGCCCCTCACCGCCGGAATCGGCGAACTCGCCTACGTGGCGGGCAAATACCAGATCACGATGGACCCGGACGGCCCGCCCACCGACTGGTGGATCTACGAGGACCTCAAGTTCCCGTACAAGCGCAACATCGCCGCCGTCGGCTTCGACCGCGACGAGATGACCCTGGAGGGCATCACCCGCGAACAGATGCGCCCCGGCTGCTGGGACCCCAAGGCACGGCTCGCGGACATGGACCTCAACCATGTCGAGGGCTCGCTCTGCTTCCCGACCTTCCCGCGCTTCTGCGGCCAGACCTTCGCCGAGGCGCACGACAAGGAGGTCGCGCTCGCCTGCGTCCGCGCCTACAACGACTGGATGGTCGAGGAGTGGTGCGGCGACAGCGGCGGCCGGCTCATCCCGCTCTGCCTGATCCCTTTGTGGGACATCGAGTTGGCGGTCGAGGAGATCCGGCGCAACGCGGCCCGCGGCGTCCGCGCGGTGACCTTCTCCGAGATCCCCACCTACCTCGGACTGCCGTCCATCCACTCCGGCTACTGGGACCCGTTCTTCGCCGTCTGCCAGGAGACCGGCACGGTTGTCAACATGCACATCGGCAGCAGCTCCCAGATGCCCGCCGCCTCCCCGGACGCACCCCCCGCCGTACAGGCCTCCCTCTCCTTCAACAACGCCATGGCCTCGATGATGGACTTCCTCTTCAGCGGGGTCCTGGTGAAGTTCCCGACCCTCAAACTCGCCTACTCCGAGGGCCAGATGGGCTGGATCCCGTACGCCCTGGAACGTGCCGACGACGTCTGGGAGGAACACCGCGCGTGGGGCGGGGTGCGGGATCTGATCCCGGACCCGCCGTCCACGTACTACTACCGCCAGATGTTCTGCTGCTTCTTCCGCGACAAGCACGGGGTCGCCTCGCTGGACGTGGTGGGACGGGACAACGCCACCTTCGAGACCGACTACCCGCACGTCGACTCGACCTTCCCGCACACCAAGGAAGTCGCACTCGACCACGTCAAGGGCCTCGAC
This sequence comes from Streptomyces sp. NBC_01622, assembly GCF_045209635.1. NCBI lineage: Bacteria > Bacillati > Actinomycetota > Actinomycetes > Kitasatosporales > Streptomycetaceae > Streptomyces > Streptomyces sp. NBC_01622. Next base: position 5,025,438 of record NZ_CP109293.1, on the reverse strand, counting down.
GACGAGACCGTCTACAAGCTCATGCGGGGCAACGCGATCCGCATGCTGGGCCTGGACCTCGACCGGTAATGGACCTCTCGTACACGGCTGAGGAGGACGAGTACCGGGCCCGTTTGCGGGAGTGGCTCGCCAAGGTGCTTCCCACTCTCCCTGCGAAGCCGTCCCCGGACGACTGGCCGGGCAGACGCGTCCACGACCTCGGCTGGCAGCGGATGTTGTACGACGCCGGGTACGGCGATGTGCACTGGGACGCGTCCCCGACCACCCGCCTCATCTTCCTGGAGGAGACCGAGAAGGCGGGCGCGCCCTACGTAGGGGCCAATTTCGTGGGGCTGTTGCACGCAGGGCCGACGATCGCCGCCGAGGGCACCGCCGAGCAGCGGGAGCGCTGGCTGCCGCCCGTGCTGCGCGGCGACGAGGTGTGGTGCCAGGGCTTCAGCGAACCCGAGGCCGGTTCCGACCTCGCGTCGTTGCGCACGCGCGCGTGGCGGGACGGCGACGACTACGTGGTGACCGGTTCCAAGATCTGGACCTCGCACGCCGAAGTCGCCGACTGGTGCGAGTTGTTGGTCCGCACGGACCCCTCCGCGCCGAAGCACCGGGGGATCAGCTGGCTCGCGATGCCGATGGACGCGCCGGGGATCACCGTACGGCCGCTGCGGACGCTCGCCGGGTCCGCCGAGTTCGCCGAGGTGTTCCTCGACGAGGTACGGGTGCCTGTCGGCAACCGGGTGGGGGACGAGAACGACGGGTGGCGGGTGACCATGGTGACGCTGTCCTTTGAGCGCGGTACGGCCTTCGTGGGGGAGGTCGTTGCCTGTCGGCGGGTGTTGGGCGAGTTGGCTCACGAGGCGCGGAGGAACGGGCGGTGGGACGATCCCGTGCTCCGGCGGCAACTGGGGCGGTTGAACGCCGAGTTCCGGGCGTTGTGGCGGCTCACGCAGTGGAATGTGAGCGAGGCGGAAGCCTCCGGCGGCGTCCCGGGTGTGGGCGGCTCGGTCTTCAAACTCCGCTACTCGCACGCCCGTCAGGAGCTGTATGACGCGGCGGCGGAGGTTCTGGGGGTGGAGTCGCTGGATCTGGAGCGGCCTTGGGTGCTCGATCGGCTGTCGTCGCTGTCGTACACCATCGCTGCGGGTACCTCGCAGATTCAGCAGAACATCGTGGCCGAGCGGATTCTGGGGTTGCCGAAGGGGAGGTGAGCCATGCGTTTTCAACTGACCGATGATCAGAAGGCGTTGCGGGATGCGGTGCGAGCCGTGGTCGGTGGTCGGTCGGGTGCGGGTTCGTCGTGGCTTGTCGCGCCCCGCGGCGTAGCCGCTGATGTATACAGCCCCGCGCCCCTACGGGGCACTCCTCGGCTCGACCGGGGATTGTGGCGGGCCCTCGGAGACCTCGGGCTGTTCTCCCTCCGGTTGCCCGAAGCTGATGGAGGAGCCGGACTCGGGCTGCCCGAAGCCGTGTTGGTGTTTGAGGAGGTCGGGTCGGCGTTGGTGCCGGGGCCGTTGGTGGCTACGCATCTTGCTGCCGGGGTGGTGCCGGGGGCGGCCAGTGGGGAGACGGTTGTCGCCGCTGCCGATGGCAGGCTCGTGGAGTGGCTGGACGAGGCCGATGTCGTGTTGCCGGGGGCCGAGGGGGCCGTAGCGCTGCGGTCGGTGGATCCGTTGACGCCGTTGCATCGGGTGCCGGCTCCGGCGCGTACCGATTCCGCCGCTGTTCTTCTCACCGCTGCCGAGCAGCTCGGTACGGCCGGGCGGGTGTGTGGGCTCGCGGTGCAACACGCCCGGACGCGTGAGCAGTTCGGGCAGCCGATCGGGGCGTTCCAGGCCGTGAAGCAGCTGTGCGCGCGGTCGCTGGTGCGGGTGGAGGTGGCGCGGGCCGCCGTGTACGCGGCGGCCGTGACCGGGGACCCGGTGGACATCGCGGCAGCCCGGCTGCTGGCCGACGAGGCTGCCGTGCGCGGGGCCCGGGACTGTCTGCAGGTGCATGGCGGGATGGGCTTCACCTGGGAGTCCGAGGTCCATCTGCACTTGAAACGGGCGTGGGTGCGGGCCCAGCGTGGTGGCGGGAGCATGGAGAGTGAGGAGCTGCTCGCGGCCGATCTGGTGGGCGGAGCGGTGTAGTGGGGCGCCTGCCTGCGGTGACCGGAACGGCTCCGACAACGGTGTCGCGGATCGTGGCACAGCGGAATCACGCAGCGTTGATATCGGGTTGTGTCCTATGCGTGACTCGTCACGGTCCGGAGTCGCCTCGGGGCTCCGGTAGCTTGTGTGGGATGCGAGTGGTTCAAGGTACGAGCCATGCCGGTGTTGCCTGTGAGGCGGCTCCGGATCGGGCGGTGCGCTCCGCAGTTCGTATGGCAGAACGGGCTTTCACCCCTGCCTGTTCGACTCCCCGCAATGAGCGTCGCACAGTATCCCGCACGCGTACTCCTTCGCGCTGGAATATGCCCGAAGCGCTTGTTGGGGTGACGGAACGTCAATCATGCTGTCTCGCAAGGGATTCACGTTCCGTGACCCTGGCTCCGGTCGTTGTTCTGGCCATGCAGAAAATGGCTACGATCGTGGCCCTCGTGAGGCGCGAGGCTATGTGTCCGCCGGTTCGGATGGTGTGAGCGGTGCAGGTGCTTCAAGTGCAGCTGGAGATCCGGCCCGACCCCGCAGAGGTAGGGCGGGCCAGGAGATGGGCGCGCTCCCGGCTCGCCGGGTCCGGGATAGAAGCGGACGAACCGCTCGCGGAGACGCTGATCCTGCTGGTCTCCGAGCTCGTCACCAACGCGGTGGTGCACACCGGCTGTCCGGCCGTGCTGCGGCTCTCCCTGCCGGACGAGGCGACCGAGTCGGCCACGGTCCGCCTGGAGGTCGCCGACACCAGCTGTACGGCTCCCGTGCTGCGTTGCGCGGACGGTGACGAGACCGGCGGTCGCGGACTGGCCCTGGTGGACGGCCTCGCCGACCGCTGGGGCTGGAGCGCCGAGGGCGTCGGCAAGCGCATCTGGTGCGAGCTGGACCGGGGCAGCCAACCCCGTGATGCCGCCGCCGCGTTCGGGAGCGGTGTCACGGCGTACGGGGGGTTCGAGGGCTTCGCGTACGAAGCCGTGTAGGTGCTGTCTGCAAGTGCCGGGCGGAGATGCGCCGGGCCGTGCTTCCGTGCGCGCCCTGCGGCAAAGTGGTGCTTAAGGAATAAATCCCCGGATGGGCGTTGACGCGACGTGACCGTTTGGTCACGCTTGTGAGCAGCGATTCGCCGCGAGGGGACGACGGGGGCTTCGGTGACGGGAGCCCTCGGCGAGTGTGGGTCGTGTTCGGCGTGGGTTCCCTCGGGGCCGGGGGCCGGGACGGGTGCGCCGGAGTCGGATGGCGGCAGCGCGGTGCCGTGCTCGGGGCGGGCAGCAGCGCGCCGCCATCCGACCGTAGGTCCGGCCCTCGTCAAAACCGGACTGCCTTAGAGGATGGCGATGGGGGCCACCGGGGTTCCCGTTGCGCCCACGAAAGGTTCGGGCATCGCCGACAGGAAGAACGTGAAGCGGTTCTCTTGTCCACAAGCTGTGGACAACTCTTCGAGATTCCAGTTCTGCCCCTGCAGCATCCCCATCTCGACCAGGTCGAGGGCGTGCACCGGCAGCCACAAGTCCTCGATCTCCGGCGGAAATATCTCGAACGTGAGGGTGTCGTTGGCGACCGCCGCGACATCCCGCGCATGGAACCACTCCGGCGTACGGACCGAAAGACCGGGCGACGGATAGCCGTACCCCTGCTTGTCACCCGCCAGATACACCTGCACCTGCCCGGTCCGTACGAGCACGACGTCTCCCGATCGGACCTGGGTGCCGGTGAGTTGCTCGGCGGCCTCCAAGTCCTCCGGGGTCACCGCGTGACCGCCTTCGAGACGGTCGACGCCACGCGCGCGTGCCACGTCGAGCAGCACCCCGCGCGAGACGATGTGCCGGGCCTTGTCGATACCGCTGAACTCGGCGCCGCCGTGCGGGGTCACGGTGCCGGCCGGGCGGCCGTTGTACAGCTTCCCCGAGTGCGAGACATGGGTCAGCGCGTCCCAGTGCGTGCCCGCCTGCAGCCCCATGGTCACCGCGTCGTCGCTGCACGCCACCGTCCCCGGGCCGAAGAGCTCCTGGTTGATCTGCACCATCGCGTGCAGCGGGTTGACCCGGCCCGGGATCATCCCCGTCTGGACGCCGTCGTGCCGGAGGGGGAGGGCGAGCGGGATGCGGCGGCCGGTCCGGATCTCGGACGCGGCCTCTCGGACCACCTCGTCGGTGATCAGGTTCAGCGTGCCGATCTCGTCGTCCGGTCCCCAACGGCCCCAGTTGTTCACGCGCTTGGCGATGTCGTGGAACTCCGGACCAAGTGACGGCGGTGACGTCGGCAGTGACATCGGGGCCTCCCCGGGGCTTGTCCTCAGGCATCTGACGGGTCGTAGAATCTGAGTCAAATCTAACGGACCGTCAGAAACTGCGGGAGGGGCCGGACATGGGGAACTTCTTGGCAGGCAAGGCCGTCGCCGTCACGGGCGCGGGCCGGGGCATCGGCCGGGCGGTCGCGCTCGCCGCGGCGGCCGAGGGGGCGCGGGTCGTCGTCAACGACTACGGCGTCTCGATGGACGGCGCGTCGCCGACGAGCGAGATAGCCGAGGGCGTGGTCAAGGAGATCGAGGCGGCGGGAGGCGAGGCCGTCGCCGTCGCCGACGACATTTCTACGATGGCGGGTGGGCAGCGCGTTGTGGATGTCGCGCTGTCCTCGTACGGGCGGCTCGACGGTGTGGTGTGTGTTGCCGGGATTCTGCGGGAGCGGATGCTCTTCAACATGTCCGAGGAGGAGTGGGATCCCGTTCTCGCCACGCATCTGAAGGGGACGTTCACCGTTTTCCGGGCGGCTTCCGCGGTGATGCGGAAGCAGCGGGCCGGGACGCTGATCGGGTTCACCAGCGGGAATCATCAAGGGTCGGTTTCGCAGGCCAATTACAGCGCGGCGAAGGGCGGGATCATCTCGCTGGTGCGGAGCGCTGCGCTGGGTTTGAACAAGTACGGGGTGACTGCCAATGCGGTGGCGCCTGTTGCTCGTACACGGATGTCGGCGAACGTTCCCATGGAGCTGGCGGAGATCGGGTCGCCGGAGGATGTGGCGGCGATGGTCGTTTATCTGCTGTCGGATTCGGCTCGGGAGGTCGGGATCACCGGGCAGGTCTATACCGTTGCGGGGCCGAAGATCGCGGTGTGGGCTCAGCCTCGGGAGTTGCGGGCGGGGTATGCCTCCGGCGGGTGGACGGCTGAAAAGATCGCGGAGTTTTTGCCGGGGTCTGTGGGGGTGGATCCGATGCCGATGCTTGGGCGGTTGCAGGAGATGGAGCGGGCTGCGCGGGATGGGAGTCGGCCCAACGCCTAATAGCTCGGGGGGCGTTGGGTTGTTGGGCGGGTGCGGGTGCGTTGGGGCTGGTCGCGCAGTTCCCCGCGCCCCTGACGGAGCTGGTCTGAGCGGTGTTTTGAGGAGCCCCCTGTGGATTTTGGATTCGCTGGCGAGGACGAAGAGTTTCGGGTGGAAGCTCGGGCCTGGCTTTCTGCGCATGCCGAAAGTGGTCAGGACCGTCGGGCTTGGGAACGCACACTCGGCAAGAGCGGCTGGATAGGGCTGGGTTGGCCCGAATCCGGATACGGGAATCGCAGCGCGACTCTCACTCAACAGGTCGCCTGGGCCGAGGAATATGCGCGGTCGTCGGCGCCTCCTCGGTCCGGGCACATCGGGGAGAATCTGCTCGCCCCCACCCTCATCGCACACGGCACCGACGCGCAGAAGTCCCGCTTCCTGCCTGCCGTTGCCGCGGGGGACGAGTTGTGGTGTCAGGGGTACAGCGAGCCCGGGGCGGGGTCCGATCTGGCCGGGGTGCGGACCGTGGCCGTGCGGGAGGCGGACGGGTATCGGATCAGCGGGCAGAAGATCTGGACCTCGCTCGCGCATGAGGCCGACTGGTGTTTTGTGCTGGCGCGGACCGAGGCGGGGTCGCGGCGGCATCACGGGCTGAGTTTTCTGCTGGTGCCCATGGATCAGCCGGGGCGTATCGAGGTGCGGCCCATCCGGCAGTTGACCGGGACCAGTGAGTTCAACGAGGTGTTCTTCGACGGGGCGTCGGCGCGGGGCGAGCATCTTGTGGGGAGTGAGGGGGGCGGTTGGGGTGTCGCCATGAGTCTGCTCGGGTTTGAGCGGGGGGTGTCCACCCTTGCCCAACAGGTGGGGTTCGCACGGGAGTTGGGGCGGGTTGTCGAGGCCGCTGTCGCTTCCGGTGCCGTGCTTGATCCCGTCGTACGTGATCGACTCGTGCGGCAGTGGGCCGAGTTGCGGACCATGCGGTGGAACGCCCTGCGGACGCTGGGGCGGGCCGGGGACGCGGGGGCGCCCAGTGTGGCCAAGCTGTTGTGGGGCGGGTGGCATCAGCGGCTCGGGGAGCTGGCGATGTCGGTGCGGGGGGCCGCGGCGGCGGTGGGGCCGGTGGACTGGTCGCCGTCGCTGTCGTACGAACTCGACCTGTTCCAGCACCAGTTCCTCTTCTCGCGGGCCGACACGATCTACGGCGGCTCGGACCAGGTTCAGCGCACGATCATCGCCGAGCGGGTGCTCGGTCTGCCCAGGGAACCCAAGGGGGTCGTCTGATGCGCGGTGTGGTCTTCGACGGCAAGCAGATCCAGGTCGTGGACGATTTGGAGGTGCGGGAGCCTGGGGCGGGGGAAGTGTTGGTCGCCATTTCTGCGGCCGGGCTGTGTCACAGCGATCTGTCCGTGGTGGACGGGACCATACCTTTTCCCGTTCCTGTGGTGTTGGGGCATGAGGGAGCGGGAGTGGTGGAGGCCGTGGGTGCGGGCGTCACCCATGTGGCGCCCGGAGATCATGTGGCTCTGTCCACGCTCGCCAACTGCGGGACCTGCGCCGAGTGCGACCGGGGGCGGCCGACCATGTGCCGGCAGGCCATCGGGCGGCCGGGGAAGCCGTTCACGAGGGGCGGGCAGCCGGTCTACCAGTTCGCCTCCAACTCCGCCTTCGCCGAACGGACCGTGGTCAAGGCCGTGCAGGCCGTGCGGATACCGAAGGACATCCCGATGCCGTCCGCCGCGCTCATCGGGTGCGGGGTGCTGACGGGGGTCGGCGCCGTGCTGAACCGGGCGCGGGTCGACCGGGGGGAGAGCGTCGTCGTCATCGGGACCGGGGGGATCGGGCTCAATGTCATTCAAGGGGCGCGGATCGCGGGCGCGTTGACGATCGTCGCCGTCGACGCGAACCCCGCGAAGGAGGGCGTGGCACGGCAGTTCGGGGCCACGCACTTCCTCACCTCGACGGAAGGTGTGCGGGAGATTCTGCCGAACGGGGCCGATCACGCGTTTGAGTGCGTGGGGCGGGTGGAGCTGATCCGGCAGGCCGTGGATCTGCTGGACCGGCACGGGCAGGCCATTCTGCTGGGGGTGCCTGCGGCCACCGCCGAGGCCTCCTTCCTCGTCTCGTCCATGTACCTGGACAAGTCCATCCTCGGATGCCGGTACGGGTCCTCCCGGCCGCAGCGGGACATCGCCCTGTACGCCCGGCTGTACCGCGAAGGGCGGCTGCTGCTCGACGAGTTGGTCACCGAGACCTATCCCGTCGAGGACTTCGAGAAGGCGGCGGCGGACGCGGAGGCGGGGCGGGTGGCTCGGGGCGTTCTGACGTTCTGAGGTTCTGACGAGGGCGTCCGGCGGCCGTACGGCGGGTGCGTGACCGTGGCATGACGGGAGTTGTCCACAGGTGGGGAAAATCCCGTGGGGTGTTGTCGGTGACGGCCCGTAGCGTGCTGGCATGACCTACCGCGATGTCGTCTCCCGACAGGTCCTGACCTGGTCCTGCACCGCCATCGGGGCCCGTATGCCCGTGGCCATGGCTCCGCTCGCCCTGGTCTTCCTGGTGCGCGAACGGCCCGGGGGCTACTCGCTGGGCGCGGTCATCGCGGCGGCGTACGTCCTCGGGGAGATCGTCGGCGCACCGGTGCTCGGGATGCGACTGCGGCCCGAGCGGGCCCGGGGGCAACTGGCGGTCGGGCTCGGGCTCGGCGCGGCGGGTTTCCTGGGGCTCGGGTTGTTTCCGGGCGCGCATCCCGTCGTCCTCGCGGGGTTCGCCTGTCTCGCCGGGGCCGCACCGTCCGCGGCGACCGGTGCGCTGCGCACCCTGCTCAGCTCCCTGGTGCCGGAGCGGTCCGTGGCACAGGCGCTGTCCGCCGAGTCGATACTCACGGCGGGGGTCTGGGCGCTCTCCCCGGCCGCGGTGGCCGGGCTGGCGCTGGGCGTCGCGCCGCGCGTTCCGCTCCTGCTCGCGGCCGGTCTGATGGCGTCCTCGGTCGGGGGGTTGTGGCTGCTGCCGGCGGCGTGGGACGCGGGCGGAGCGGGCGGGACCGGCGCTCCGCTGCTCCGGGTGCTGGTCGGTGCCTGGCCGGTCTATGTCACGGGCGCGGCCAGCATGACCCTGCTCGGCCTGTCCGAACTCGTCCTGCCCGCCCTGCTTGAGCAGCGCGGCATCGGTGTCGGCTGGTCCGGTCCGCTGCTGGCCGGGATGGCGGTGGGCGGCGGCCTCGGCGCGTTCGTCCACGGCCTGCGCGGCTGGCCGGGGCTGCTGCGCACCCGCAGCGTGGTGTTGATGGCCGGGACCTCGGCCTGCGTGGCGCTCGCCGCGCTGATACCGAGCACGCCCGGGATCGCGGTCGCGCTCGTTCTGGGCGGCACGCTCCAGTCGGGCGCGATGGTCACCCGCAATCTGTCCCTGCGCGAGGTGCTGCCGCCCGGGGCCCTGGCCGCCGGTTACTCGGTCATGTACGCGGCGGCGGGCGTGGGTTACGCGGCGACGGGGTCGCTGGCCGGTGCCCTGCTCAAGGTGACGGCGCCGTCGACGGCGATCCTGGCGGGCGTGGGCCTCACCGGGCTGCTGACCGTGACCGGGTGGTGGGGCGAGGTGCGGCGCGCGGGCCGGGTGGAGCGGGCGGCGCGGGGTGTCGATGTCGCCGTAGTGCGGTCGGCGAAGTCAGGAGCCTCGAAGCGGAGTTGGCGGTGATTCTTACGAAGCTCGGACGTCGGACCCTGGCGTGCCTTTTGTGGGCTTATGTACCGCGGTCGCGGGCTAGCGTTGCAGCCGTCCGGCAGTGAGCGCGAGTTGCTCCGCCGGCTCCTGGTCCCGCGTTCCGTGTTCCGTTTTCCGTGCCGTTTTCCGTGCCGTTTTCCGCAAGAGGAGTACCCACACATGGCTCTCGCCAAGGCCCGTGCCTCCCGCACCTCCCGCGCCGTCCGGATCGCCCGCACGGCGGGTACGGGCGCCGTCGCGCTCGCCGCCGCGGCCCTCTTCGCCGCTCCCGCCGCCAGTGCCGCCGACGCGCACCGCGGCTCCGACTCCCGTGCGCGCCACGGCAGTTCGACGGTGTTCGTGCAGACCGACGACACGACCGCCAACTCCGTGGTCGCCTACGAGCGCGCCGCCGACGGCACCCTCGGGCAGAAGGGCGTCTACCGCACCGGGGGCAAGGGCGGTGTCCTGGCCGGCACCGTCGCCGACCATCTGGCCTCGCAGGGGTCGCTCGCCTACGACCGGCACAACCAGCTGCTCTACGCCGTCAACGCGGGCAGCGACACCGTGACCGTCTTCGCCGTGCACGGCACCCAGCTGAGCCGTGTCCAGGAGATATCCAGCGGCGGGCAGTTCCCGGTCAGCGTCACCTTCCACGGCGACCGGGTCTACGTCGCCAACGCGCTCGGCGGCGGTTCCGTGCAGGGCTTCGTGCGGACCGGCGAGCGGCTGGTCAAGGTCCCCTCCTGGCATCGTGAGCTCGGCCTGGGCGCAACTGCTTCGGCCGTGGGACAGATCTCCTTCACGCCCGACGGTTCCAAGCTCGTGGTCACCACCAAGGCCGCCGGGCAGAGCATCGATGTCTTCCCGGTCGGCCGGTACGGCGGTCCGTCCGCGCGGCCCGTGGTGACCTCGCTCCCGGGGGCCGTGCCGTTCGGTTTCGACTTCGACTCCGCCGGACGGATCCATGTGACGGAGGCCGGGACGAACTCGGTGGGCACGTTCGGCGTCGCCCGTGACGGCAGACTGACCGCGAAGGGCACCGTCGCGACCGGCCAGACCGCGACCTGCTGGGCGGTCACCGCCGCAGGCAACGTGTACGTCTCCAACGCCGCCAGCGGCACGGTGTCCGGCTACCGGGTGGGCTCCCAGGGCAAGTTGACCGCGCTGGGCAACACGGCCACCGACGCCGGCACGGTGGACGCGGCGGCCTCCTCCGACGGCCGGTACCTGTACGTCCAGACCGGAATCAAGGGCATCGTGGACGAGTTCCGGGTCGACAAGAACGGGTCCCTCACCGAGATCGGTTCGGTCGTGGTGCCGGGTGCCGTCGGCGGGGAGGGCATCGTCGCGGGCTGACCAGTACGGGCGAGACGTGCGGGGGCACGGGTTCAGGGAGCGGCGCCGACACCGCCGTAACTCTTGGACCTGTCGCCCTCGGACCCGGTGCCGCCACCGCCGCCGGTGCGGAACGTCCGGCGGTACGTCGTCGGAGTGACACCAAGTGCCGCCTGCAGATGCTGGCGCATCGACTGGGCGGTGCCGAAGCCCGCGTCCGTGGCCACCTGGTCCATGGACAGGTCGGTGGACTCCAGGAGGTGCCGGGCGCGTTCGACGCGCTGCTGGGTGAGCCACTGGCCGGGGCTGACCCCGACCTCCTCGCGGAAGCGGCGGGTGAAGGTGCGCACGGACATCGCCTCCTGCTCCGCCATGTCGCGCAGCTGGATCGGCTCGTGCAGCCGGCCCAGCGCCCAGGCGCGGGCGGCGGTCGTGGTCGCCAACTGCGGGTCGGGGACCGGGCGGTGGATGTACTGCGCCTGCCCGCCGTCGCGGTGCGGCGGTACGACCGTGCGGCGGGCCACGTCGTTGGCGACCGCCGTGCCGTGGTCGCGGCGCACCATGTGCAGGCACAGATCGATCCCGGCCGCGACACCCGCCGAGGTCAGCACGTCGCCGTCGTCGATGAACAGCACGTCCGCGTCGACCTCGATCCGCGGGAAGAGCTGCTGGAAGCGCTCGGCGTCCGCCCAGTGCGTGGTCGCCGGGCGCCCGTCGAGGAGACCGGCGGCGGCGAGGACGTAGACGCCCGTGCAGATCGACGCGAGGCGGGTGCCCGGGCGGATCCGGGCGAAGGCGGCGGCCAGTTCGGGGGTGAGGACGCCCTCCTCGAAGACCGGGCCGAGTTCGTACGACGCCGGGACGATGACGGTGTCGGCGGTGGCCAGCGCCTCCGGCCCGTTCGGGACCTGGATGGCGAAGTCGGCGTCGGTGTCGACGGGGCCCGGCGGCCGGACCGAGCAGGTGACGACCTCGTAGAGCAACCGCCCCTCGGCGTCCCTGGGGCGGCCGAAGATCCGGTGCGGGATGCCCAGCTCGAAGGGGAGCAGCCCGTCGAGGGCGAGCACGACGACACGGTGCGGGCGGAAACCGTCGGTGGCGGTGGCTATGGCCATGACCCCATTGTATGGCTCGATCCTAGCGAATGCTGTCCTCCCGGCCAATGGATCGGATCCGCCGCAGGCCGGAAGCTGTATGGCGTGACCCAGACAACCGAACCGAGCACAGTCGTGAACGAAGCTCGCCCCGCCCGGCGCACCCGCATCCACCGAGCTTGGTTCGTCGCGGCCGTCACCTTCGTGACGATCATCGGCGCGGCGGCCTTCCGTTCGCTGCCGGGGCTGCTGATCGATCCGCTGCACCAGGAGTTCGGCTGGTCGCGCGGCACGATCGGGGCCGCGGCCTCCATCAACCTCGCGCTGTACGGGCTGACGGCCCCCTTCGCGGCGGCGCTGATGGACCGCTTCGGCATCCGGCGCGTCGTCGCCGTCGCGCTGACCGTGATCGCGCTCGGCTCCGGCCTGACGGTGTGGATGACCGCGCCCTGGCAACTCCTGCTGTGCTGGGGCCTGTTGGTGGGTCTGGGCAGCGGTTCGATGGCGCTGGCGTTCGCCGCGACCGTCACCAACCGCTGGTTCACCGAACGCAAGGGCCTGGTCACCGGCATCCTCACCGCCGCCTCGGCGTCCGGCCAGCTGATCTTCCTGCCGCTGCTGTCCTGGATAGTCGAGGAGCACAGCTGGCGCCCGGCGGCCGTGACCGTGTCCCTCGCGGCGCTCGCGGTCGTCCCCTTCGTGTGGCTGCTGCTGCGCGACCACCCGGCGGACGTGGGCGCGAAGCCGTACGGCGCGACCGAGTTCGTACCGAAGCCGGAACCCGTGCCGGGCGCGGCCCGCCGCACGATCGGCGTCCTGTTCAAGGCGGTCCGCACCGGCCCCTTCTGGCTGCTGGCCGGCACCTTCGCGATCTGCGGCGCCTCCACCAACGGCCTGATCCAGACCCACTTCGTGCCCGCCGCCCACGACCACGGCATGCCCATCACGGCCGCGGCCTCGCTGCTCGCGGTGATCGGCGTCTTCGACGTCGTCGGCACGATCGCCTCCGGCTGGTTCACCGACCGCTTCGAACCCCGCCGCCTGCTCGCCGTCTACTACGCCCTGCGCGGCATCTCCCTCCTCTTCCTCCCCATGCTCCTGGCCCCGACGGTCCACCCGCCCATGCTCTTCTTCATCGTCTTCTACGGCCTCGACTGGGTCGCCACGGTCCCCCCGACCCTCGCCCTGTGCCGCGAGCAGTACGGCGAGGACAGCGCGATCGTCTTCGGCTGGGTCCTCGCCTCGCACCAGATCGGCGCGGCGCTCGTCGCCTTCCTGGGCGGGGTCGCACGGGACGCGTTCGGCTCGTACGACATGGTCTGGTACGTGTCCGGGGCGCTGTGCGCGGTGGCGGCGCTGATGGCGCTGGTCATCCGGCGGCGGCCGGTGGTGGGGATGCGGCCGCTGGCGGTGGCGTGACGGCTACGGCGCCGAGGTGACGTTCCCCTTCGCGTCCACGGTGTGGGTCTCCCAGTAGGTGTCCCACTTGTCCCCGACGTGCTGCGGCACCTTCCCCTTCGGGTAGCGCGCGTAGCCGCTGGGCGGGGTGTCGCCGTTCTTCACGCAGGCGCCGCCCGAGGTGCTGCCCACGGCCAGGACCGGGTACTCGCCGGAGCCGCACATGGCGTCCGCCACGGAGAACGAGCAGGCGGACAGCAGCCCGGCGGTGGAGATCAGGACGGAAGCGAGAACGGCGACTCGCGTGTGCTTGCTCATGGTTGAGGTCCCCCGGTCAGGTGCTCGAATCGGTCTGAGAGCAAGGCTGTCGGAGGAGCGCCGGACCTTCATGAGTACGTGGGCTCAGAACCGGAGCGCGGGTTACTCAGGGAGACTGAGGAGCAATCAGCGGAACCGGCCCCGATGGAACAACAGCGGTGCTTCGTCCGGGTCCTCGGTGCCCAGCGCGTCCACCCGCCCCACCACGATCAGGTGGTCGCCCCCGGTGTGCACCGCGTGGATCGTGCAGTCGATCCAGGCGGCGGCGCCGGTGAGCCGGGGGGAGCCGGAGACCGGGGACGCGTCGTACGGCACGCCCGCGAACTTGTCGGTGCCGCTGATCGCGAAGCCGCGGCACAACTCGCCCTGGTGGGCGCCGAGTACGTTGACGCAGAAGACGCCGGCGCGGGCGATGCGGGGCCAGGTCGTCGACGTACGGCCGACCATGAAGACGACGAGCGGCGGGTCGAGGGAGAGCGCGGAGAACGACTGGCAGGCGAAGCCGGCGGGGCCGGGTTCGCCGACCGCCGCGGGGGCGGTGATCACCGTCACGCCGGTCGCGAAGTGGCCCAGTACGCGCCGGAATTCGCCCTGGTCGACCGGTGCGCGCTCGTCGTCCGCGACGCACCGGAGCTCCGGCCGCGGCAGCGCCTCGACAGGCTGCGCGGCCGGAGCGCTTCCGGACGACCTGAGGTAGCGGACGGCGGCGGCAGCCGCTCCTGCGTGTCCCATCACACCACCCATTGAAGCTGACGGGTCATCAGATAGGAAGGGGCGCGGGCGGTGGGGGTTCTGACGGCCGGTTCACAGACTCCCGGGAAGAACATGGGAGTTACGACGCCGCACGGACCTCCCTGAGTCACTCCCCGCACACCCGCCCGCAGCAGAGTTCCGCAACGACCGCCGCCGGTACGGAACCGGTGGCCGCCGCGACCCCGAGGAGCATCCACCCGATGAACCGTCTCACCGCACGCGGCACCGCAGTTGCCGCCGTGGCCGGCCTCGCCCTGACCCTCGCCGCAGCCCTGCCCGCGCAGGCCGCCGACTCGACCGTCACCGAGTCCCAGTGGCTGTCCGACGTCGCCGCCGTCACCGGCCCCGCGCAGACCTACGTCGACTCCCGTGCCGCCGCCAACACCTCGGGCGCCAAGCAGGCGATCGTCCTCGACATCGACAACACCTCGCTGGCGTCCTACTTCGAGGGCGGCTACCCCACCCCGGCCGCCGCACCGGTACTCGCCCTGGCCAAGGACGCGCACGCCAAGGGCGTCAGTGTCTTCTTCGTCAGCGCCCGTACCAACCTGATCGACGTGGCCACCAAGTACAACCTGACGAACGTCGGTTACACCGTCGACGGCCTCTACACCCGCACGCTCATCGACATCGCGAGCGAAAGCGTCGCCGACTTCAAGACCTCCCAGCGCAAGGCGATCGAGGCGAACGGCTACGACATCATCGCCAACATCGGCAACAACACGACCGACCTGACGGGCGGTTACGCCGACGCGACGTACAAACTCCCGGACTACGACGGCCTGTTGGACTGACGAGCGCCGCACACCCGACACACGCGGACCCCCGCCGAGCACGTCGGCGGGGGTCTCAGCTCTTGTTCAGCGACCGTGTCACGCCCGCGACCACGGCGGTCGTCAGCAGCCAGCCCGCCGCGATCAGGGCATAGGAGAGCCATTGCGCGGAGCTTCCCTCCGCCCAGTACCAGGTGGTGCGCTGGCCGAGGCCGCCGAACGGGATCAGCAGGTCGAGGGTGTAGACGAGGGCGTTGAACGGCGGTCCTTGCCCGGCCTGAACCCGGATCGGCGCCTGGTGGCCGAAGACGACCGTGCCGAGGACGGCCAGGGCCACGATCCACACTCCGGCCAGCCAGGGCCGGTAGCCGTAGCCGACCAGGGCATCGAGCACGTGCCCCCACGCCCGGCCGGCCGGATGCAGGGTGCTGCGGCGATGGCGCTGCTTGGCCAGCAGCACCTTGCGGGCGTCGTCCTCGTGGCCGACCTGCCGGTACCAACTCGCCAACTGCTCATAGGGCTGCGGGGCGTACCCAGGCTCGCGTCGGACCCACTCGACGCGGCGGGTCACGTCGTACCCCCGAAGACCGTCCTCGGACTGGATGGAGGCGTAGTCGAACCCCTGGAGTCGTACGATGCCCGGCCAACTCTCCTCGCCGTCGTGCAGGACCGAGACGTGGGCCCCGCGCAGGTCCACCGCACCGGAAGGGGGTACGGCGGGTGTGAAGTGGAGCTCCCCCGCCTGCATCCGTGAGCAGTCCAGGGCCACGTCCGCGCCGTTCAGGAAGGCGCCGTCAAAGGTGAGTTGATCGGATATCTGCGCGCCGCGCAGCTGGACGGTCCCCGCGGCGGTGAATCCCTGGGAGAGGACCAGGGTCTGGGCCACGGCGTTGTCCGCGACGAGCGCCGGGCCGTCGGGATTGTCGAGTCGGGCCCCCTCCATGAACAGGCCGCCGGGCAGGTGGGCCCCCAGCAGCCGTATCCCCCCGTGGGCGGTGAATCCCCAACGGCAGAAGACCCCGCCTTCCATGACCAGACCGCCGGCGAACAACGACCAGCCGTTCGGGTCCGACAACTTCGTGTTGCCCAGCTGCAGTTCGCCCGCGATGCGCGCCCTCATGAGCGAAAGCCTGCCGTGGAGAACCGAACGCCTCAGGTCGAGGGTGCCCTCGACGGAGGCCAACGAGGCGTCCATGCCGGGAACTTGGCAGCCGACGATCCCGATCGTCCGGGTGGTGGCTCCGTAAAGACTCGGACCCTCCTCGAACCAGC
The DNA here is from genome assembly GCF_045209635.1 of Streptomyces sp. NBC_01622. Lineage (NCBI taxonomy): Bacteria > Bacillati > Actinomycetota > Actinomycetes > Kitasatosporales > Streptomycetaceae > Streptomyces > Streptomyces sp. NBC_01622. The sequence goes on along the minus strand of NZ_CP109293.1, from coordinate 5,009,415 downwards.
AGCCCTCGAACCGCAGCAGGTGCCCGATCTCGGCCCCGGCCAGGTCGAGTTGGCCGGTGATCCGCGCGCCGGTGACCCGCAGAGCGGTCACCGCCCCGGGCGGTGCCGCGTTGGCTCCCCGCGCCAGAGCCGTCACGACGGCCGCCCGAAGCGTGCGCTCGGGCCCCCAGCCCGCCCCCTCCGCCGGATCGTCCTCGTCCAGTGCGCCCACGCGCAGGTCCACCAGGCGGCCTTCGGGGAAGGCGTTCCACAACTCCCGCTCGGGCGGGGTCATTTCCTCGTACGACAGCATCGACACAGCGTAGAGAGCAAGGGCCGCCGCGCGGGCATCAGCGTCCCCGGTACTCCGGACTCCGCCGCTCCACGAAGCCGGCCACGCCCTCCCGCGCGTCCTCCGTCGTCATGTTGATCTCCTGGGCCGCCGCCTCCGCCGCGAACGCGGTCGTTCGGTCGCTGTCCAGGGAGGCGTTGACGAGCTGTTTGGTGAGGGCGAGGGCGCGGGTCGGGCCGGTGGACAGGCGTTGTGCCCACTCGCGGGCCGTCTTCTCCAACTCCCCGTCCGGCACTACCCGGTTGACGAGACCGAGGCGTTCCGCGTCCGGGGCGGTCAGGGCGTCGCCGAAGAACATCAGCTCCTTCGCCCGTTGCGGGCCGATCAGGCGGGGGAGCAGGTAGGCGCCGCCGCCGTCCGGGACCAGGCCGCGTCGTACGAACACCTCGATGAACCGCGCCGACTCCGCGGCCAGGACGAGGTCGCAGGCGAGCGCCAGGTGCGCGCCCAGGCCCGCCGCGGTGCCGTTCACCGCGGCGATCACCGGTTTCTCGCAGTCCAGGACGGCGGCGATCAGGCGTTGCGCGCCCAGGCGGATCGTGCGGGCCACATCTCCGGCCACCCGTTCGCCGGTCGTCGTCCCGCCTCCCCTCAGGTCCGCGCCAGCGCAGAAGCCGCGTCCGCTGCCGGTGAGGACCACCGCCCGAACGGTCCGGTCGGCCGACGCCTCCGCCAACAGGGCGATCAGGTGGTCCCGTTGGGTAGGCGTGATCGCGTTCAGGGTCTCGGGGCGGTTCAGGGTGAGGTACGCGACCTGGTCCGTGACGGTGTGGACGACATCAGCCGTCGGCCTGGTCATCGGCACACCGCCAGCGCGTCCAGGGCCACCGCGCCCTGGCCCCGCGGCAACACCATCAGCGGGTTGATGTCCAACTCGGAGAGCACATCGCCCAGTTCGAGGGCCATGCGCTGCACCCGAAGGATCACCTCCACCAGCGCGTCCAGGTCCGCCGGCGGTCGCCCCCGCACCCCGTCGAGCAGGGGACGGCCGCGCAACTCGCCGAGCATGTCGGCCGCCTGGTCCTCGCCGAACGGCGGCACTCTTACCGCCACGTCCCGCAGCACCTCGACCAGCACCCCGCCCAGCCCCACCGTCACCGTCGGCCCGAACAGGTCGTCCTGGGTGACGCCCACCACCATCTCGACACCCCGCTCGACCATCTGGCAGACCAGGACACCGTCCAGGGTCACGTCCTCGTAGCGGGCGATGTCCGTCAACTCGCGGTAGGCATCACGGACTTGGCTCGCGGACGTCAGGCCGACCTTCACCAGGCCCAGTTCCGTCTTGTGCGCGATCTGGCCGCCCGACGCCTTCATCACCACCGGGTAGCCCACCAGCCCCGCCGCCCGTACGGCCGCCGCCGCGCTGGTCACCAGCTGCTCGCGGGGCACCCGGATGCCGTAGGCCCGCAGCAGTTGTTTCGCCGCGTGTTCGCTCAGTTGCTGGCCTGGGCGCATCAGGGCCTGGGCCTTGCGGAAGGAGGGGGAGAGGGCGCGGGGGGCCTCGTCGAAGGGGGACCGGTAGGCGTGGACGAAGCGGTGGTGGGAGAAGTAGGCGCGCAGTGCCGTGATGCAGTTGCCGACCGTCCGGAAGGTGGCCACCCGCGAGGAGCCCAACAGGACGTCCCGGTACGCCGGTTCGGTGCCGACCGGTGAACCCCACACCACACACACCAGCTTGTCCGTGCGTTCGGCCGCGGCGACCAGGTCCTCGACCAGCTTGTCGCTCAGCGGCGGGAAGGGGCCCGTGATCGGGCACACCAGTACGCCCACCTCCGGGTCGTCGAGGATCGCGTCGATGATCTTCCGGCCGCGCCAGTCGCCCACCGGGTGACCGCCGTTGTCCACCGGGTTGGCCACGCTCAGGTACGGCGGTATCCACTCGTGCAGCTCGTCCTGCTTGGCCGTGGACAGCTGTGGCAGGTGCAGCCCCGCCTCGCTCGCCAGGTCGGCGAAGTGGGCGCCCGTGCCGCCGGAGATCGAGTACACGACGACCCCGTCGGCGACCGGGGGCTTCGCCCGCGCCAACAGGCTTGCCGTGTCCTGGAGTTCGTCGAGGCCGTCGACGCGGAGCACGCCGTACTGGCGCATCGCCGCGTCCACCACCGTGTCCGCGCCGGTGAGTTTGCCGGTGTGGGAGGCGGCGGTGCGGGCGCCGGTCTCGGTGCGGCCGACCTTCACCGCGACGACGGGCACCTTGCGGCGGGCGGCGCGGTCGGCGGCGAGGAGGAAGGCGCGGCCGTCCTTGAGGCCCTCCAAGTAGCAGGCAATGGCGCCGACTTCGGGGCGTTCGGCGAAGTAGGAGATGAAGTCGGCCGTCTCCAGGTCGGCCTCGTTGCCGGTGGGTGCCCAGTGGGAGAGGCGGATGCCGAGTTCCTGCAGGGCGAAGACCGGGCGGCCCTGGTGGCCGGACTGGGTGATGAGGGCGATCGCGGGGCCGTCCAGGTCCTCGCGGAAGTTCTCGAAGGCGTTGAGGTTGGTGTTCGGGCCGAGCAGGCGGAGACCGGACCGGCCGACAGCAGCGGCCAGCTGCTCCTGCGCCACTGCTCCCTCCTCGCCCGTCTCCGCGAAGCCGGACGCGAAGGCGACCGCGAACTTCACCTTCGCCTCGGCCAGTTGCTCGATCACCGGGAGCGGGTCGGCCACCAGCACCACGGCCAGATCGACCTGTTCGGGGAGGTCGGGGACGGAGGGGAGGCAGGGGACGCCGAAGACCGTCGTACGAGTGGGGTGCACCGGATGCAGGCGCGCCCCCACCCGGTCGGCCCAGGCCATGAGTTGGCGGGTGATGCCCGTGTTCGGGCGTCCCTCCGCGTCCGAGGCGCCGATCACGGCGACCGACTCGGGGCGGAAGAAACGGTCCAGGTCGGGTACGCCGGCGTACAACGGCCGTCCGCCGACATCGAGATCGTCGACGTCGGCGGGCCTTCCGTGGACGGCGGGGCCGGGTTGCTCACCGCAGGCGATGACCCGGGCCCGGCGGGAGTCGGTGGTGAGGGTGCCGTGGGTTGATCCAAGCATCGGTCCGCCCGCTCCTGTGTGACAGTCGTGACAGCACAATTAACTGACGCACTGTCAGATTACTGAACTGACACTGCGTCAGGAACTGTCGTGCACGCAAAGAACGGACGGGCTCTAGCTCACGGCATTTTTGCGGACGGACTTGGCGAGGGCCTTCGCGATCTTCTCCGCGTCGATCGCCAGCTCGCGGAGCATGCCGCTGATGGGGTTGGTGAAGCCGGTGAAGTACAGGCCGGGCGCGTCCTTCGGGGAGCGGACGCCGTGCACGACCGGCCTGCCGCGCGCGTCCAGCACGCCGAGATGGCCGACGAGACCCTCCAGCGAGCGGACGTAACCCGTGGCCGCGACGACGGCGTCCGGCTCGATCCGCTCACCGTCGGCCAGCACCACCTTGCCGTCCTCGAACGACTCCACGGCGGCCACGACCTCCACCCGCCCCTTGCGCACGGCGTCGATCAGACCGACGTCCTGCACCGGGATCGACCCGTCCTTGACCCGGCTGTACAGCCCGGTGTCGGGCCGCGCCAGCCCCCGCTCCGACAGGTCCGGCACGCTGAGCTTGGCCATCGGCCCCGCGAGCCGGTCGACGAGGCGCACCGGCAGCCGTCGTACGACGATGCCCGTGTACTGGGCCGCCCAGCCCGCGGTCGAGCGGCGCACGATGTGCGGGGTGGTGCGCACGGAGAGCCGTACGCGCGATGCGCCGCCCTCCACCAGGTCGACCGCGATCTCCGCACCCGTGTTGCCGACGCCGACGACCAGGACGTCCCGGCCCGCGTACGGCTGCGGGTTGCGGTAGTCGGCGGCGTGCAGCAGCTCGCCGGTGTAGGAGTCGCGGCCGGGCCAGTCGGGCAGCCGGGGGGTGTGGTTGGTGCCGGTGGCGACGACGACCGCGCGGCCAGTCAGCTCACGGCCGCCGGTGGCGTGCAGCAGCCAGCCGGTGCCGTCGGCCGAGCGCTCGATACGGGAGACCTCGACACCGGTGACGATCTCCAGCTCGTGGACCTCCGCGTACTTCTCCAGATAGCGCACCACGTCGTCCCGCGATACCCAGCGCCCGAACCGGCGCGGCATCGCGAGGCCCGGCAGGCCCGAGAGCCGCCGGGTGGTGTGCAGATGGAGGCGGTCGTAGTGGCCGCGCCAGGACGCCCCGACCCGGTCCGACCGCTCCAGTACGACGGCACGGATGCCCCGCGCGCGCAGTGCGTACGCGGCGGCGAGTCCGCCGGGGCCGCCGCCGACGACGTACACGGGGCGGTCTGCGTGGTTCTGCGGCACCGGGGTCGGGGACACTGTGGAGTCGGCCATGAGCGCGAGCGTAATCACCTCCCACGTTGATGGGTCTCGGTCAAGACCGGAATTGGTTGCGGATTGATCACGGGTGTGGAGGACCGGGTGAGGTCAGTGGCGTAGAAGCTCTGGTTTGTGCGTAGCAGGTGAGGGGCCGGACATGCCGCGACGCCGAGCCCGCAACGTGCGCGGAGGGGCTCGGCGTCGTGGGGCGGTGACCGGAATGTATGACGGGAAACCGGTACCGCGTTCTTGGGGTCGGGCGGGCTACTTGCCGCCTCTCTCGGAACGAACCTACGCCTGCACTGTGTGCGGAGCCGTGTCCCCCAGGGACAAGAACTCCGCCCGCGTGATGTTGGTCCGGGCTGGTCTCAACCCGGCTGGTGCTGATCGTGTAAGAGCTGACGGACCGCCGGTCCGCAGCCAATGTGAGCCAGGAATCCCCATCCGTTAGGGAGGGGGAGGATTCAATGCCCTGTGCTTCACCCCCCGGCCGCCGCCAGCGGGTGTGTTGCCCGTTGCCTGCTGCCTCTCGTCTTCCTGACCGCTCCTTGACCTTGCGCTTGCGAACATAATCGGCGCTGAACAAAATCGTCAACAATCTGCGGGGATTCATGGGGGACCCACAGCGGCACGGCCGGAGCATAGGATTTTCATGGCCACCCCTCGGATTTCCTCAGCTTCTGACGTACCGTCAGATTCATGGATGCGATCTGGCTCGACGGAGCGGAATGGCTCGCGGTCCTCCGCATAGGACTCGGCCTGTGGTGGCTGGAGAGCTGGCGGCACAAGGACAAGAAAGCCTGGTTCGAACGCGGCACCGGCATCGCCTGGGCCGCCGACATCGCCGCCAAACACCGCTGGACCGCGGTCCGTTCGGGCTTCGACGTGATGGTCGCCCCACGCCCGCGCACGATGGCGTACGTCGTCGTCTACGCCGAACTCGCCGTCGGCCTCGGCCTGGTCGCCGGGTTCCTCACCCCGGTCGCCCTCGTCGGGGGCCTGCTCCTCAACGTCCTCTACTTCACCCTCATGATCCACGACTGGGCGGAGCAGGGGCAGAACGCGATGATGGCACTCATCTCGGTCGTGGCCCTGTTCGCGATGTCCTGGCAGGTGTGGTCCCTGGACGACGCGGTCGGATGGTTCCGATGACCGGTGCCCCCCGCTTCGACCTCCCCGAGACCGACGCGTTCACCCGCACCTACTGGGACGCGGCCGGCCAGGGCAGACTGCTGATCCGCCGCTGCGCCGACTGCGGCCGGGCCCACCACTACCCGCGCGAGTTCTGCCCCCACTGCTGGAGCGAGAACGTCACCTGGGAGACCGCGAGCGGCCACGCCACCCTCTACACCTGGTCCGTCGTCCACCGCAACGACCTGCCTCCCTTCGGACAACGGGTGCCGTACGTCGCCGCCGTCGTCGATCTCGCCGAGGGCCCGCGCATGATGACGGAACTGGTGGACTCCGACCCGGCCGCCCTGCGGGCCGGGACGCCGGTCGAGGCGGTGTTCCGGGAGGGAGTACCGGTGTTCAGGCTTCCGCCCCGGGAAAAATGACACACCCCGTGCACGAGGCACTTGATTCAATGGCGCGATGGCCCACATACGCGAGCGGTCCGTTCAGCACCCGCTGCCCGAGCTGAACGGCCACGGACTGCGGCTGCGCCCCTGGGACCCCGACGACGACACCGATGTCGCGGACTGGCTGCGCGGAGTGTCCGACCCCGACTTCCAGCGCTGGAACACCCCACTCCGCCCGATCACGGACCTCACCGGCGCCCGCAACTCGCTCCGCTCCCGCGCCGAGGGCGCCGAGGACGGCGTCAGCGCCTCGTTCCGCGTCATGGACGCCGCCGACGGTACGACCCTCGGACACATCGGCGTCAACGACATCGACCACATCATCAGCGTCGCCCGCGTCGGCTACTGGACCCTCCCCGAGGCGCGCGGCCGGCACGTCGCGATCCGCGCCCTCACCCTCGCCGCCCGCTGGGCCCTGACCGACCTGGGCCTGCACCGCCTCGAACTCGGCCACGCCCTCGGCCACCACGCCTCCTGCCACATCGCCGAACGCTGCGGCTTCCCCGCCGAAGGAACACTGCGCGGGGCGATGTTCGAGGCGGGCCGACGCGACGCGTTCCGCGACGTCCACCTGCACGGCCGCCTGGCGACCGACCCGGAGGTAGAACTGTGACGACGATCCCCACCTGGCACATCACCGCGGACCTGGACCAATTCCTGGGCCTGGCAGGGGACTTCCTCCAGTCCCGCCCAGCACACCACACGATTCAACTGACGGTGACCGACACCCTGCGCAGACGCGGGCGGCACATCTACGGCGACGGCGACCCGGAGTTCGGCGTCCTGGAACGCGACGGCACTGTCACGGCCGCCTACTTCCGCACACCCCCCGGCCGCCTGATGTCGACCCGCCTCACCCCCGGCGAGGCCGAAGCACTGGCAGCCCAACTCGCCGACCGTGGTGCCGAGTTGCCCGGCATCATGGCCGAACAGGACACCGCGACGGCCTTCGCGGAATCATGGCGACGACGAACCGGAGCCGAACCCGAAATCAATGTCCGCCAACGCCTTTACCGCCTCGCCGAGTTGATGATCCCGACCCCTGCCCCTCCGGGCCGCCCAAGAGTCGCGGTGGCAAAGGACCGCGAACAACTCATGCGCTGGCACGGCGAGTTCGTGGCGGCGATCGGAGAGCACGGCGCCGTGATCGGCTCGGCCGAATGGGCCGACGCACGGATCTCCTACGGAGGCGTCACGCTCTGGGAGACCCCCGACGGAACACCGGTGTCGATGGCCGGAGTCACGGCGAAGGTGGCCGGCCAGATCCGCGTCGCCCCCGTCTACACCCCGGCGGACCTGCGGGGCCGCGGCTACGCCGGCGCCGCCACGGCGGAGGTCAGCCGGGCCGCGCGCGCGGCGGGCGCGGCCGAGATACTCCTCTTCACCGACCTCGCGAACCCGACCAGCAACGCCCTCTACCAACGGATCGGGTACCGCCCGGTCGCGGACTTCACCGCATACGACTTCCGACCCGGCACCCGGCAAAGGTGATACTCGACCCATGGCAACGGAAACGGGACCGGATCTCCACGACCTGCTGAAGTCCCTACGGGTATGGGCCCCCGAGACGACCGAACTACGGGCCTTCGACCCGACGACGGCACCGGACACCCCCCTCGCCCTCTTCACCACGTGGTTCGTGGAGGCGGTGGCGGCGGGAGAGACCGAGCCGCACGTGATGTCACTGGCGACGAGGGACGACGAGGGGCTCCCCGACGTACGAATGGTGATGCTGCACGGCGCGGACACGGAGGGCTGGTCCTTCGCGACCCACGCCACGAGCCGCAAGGGCCACCAGTTGACACACTTCGCGTACGCCGCCCTCTCCTTCTACTGGCCCCGCCTGGGCCGCCAGATCCGCCTGCGCGGCCCGGTCCTCCCGGCGACCTCCTCCGAATCCCAGGCCGACCTGCACGCCCGCTCGACAGGAGCCCTGGCAGCAGCACTGACCGGCCACCAGAGCGAAGTCCTCTCGTCCTTGGAGGAGTTGACGCAAACCTCTGAAGCAGCCTGGGAACTCGCCCAACGCGAGCCGCAGACACCGGTTCCGTCCTGGACCTTGTACCGCGTCTTCCCTGACGAGGCTGAGTTTTTCCAGGGAGATTCACTACGACGGCACGTTCGCCTGAGTTACGTCCGTGAGGAGCGGGGCTGGGCGAAGGTGTTGCTGTGGCCGTGAGTTGCTAGAAGTTGCCGTTGGGCCACTCGCTTCTTTGTCAGTGTCGGGCTTCCGCGGAGCGAGTAAAGGGCGCTCCCTGTGGTCGCGTCGCCTGCGGCGATGACCCTTCGGGTCACCCTTGACTCGCTCCGCTCCAGCCCGTTTGAGAAGCGAGCGAGCGGCCGGGAGGAATGGGGGGCCGAGGCGTACCAGCCCCTTGCCTGTGCCGCGTTGCGGGCCGGTACTACGGGGCGCGTCGGCGTCTCGCCGGCACGCCGGGCCCGCTCAGCGGCCAACCGCCGGCGGGGAGAAGGAGGAGGGGGGTGGGGGGGTGGGTCTGAAAAAGTGTGACACTTCGGGTGGAAAGTGACACACTTTTTTGGGACCCCTACCCCCCCCACGGGCGGTCGTGCCTCGCCCGCCACTCCTGCCTGCTCGAAGCCGTCCTGATCCGCGACGTCCTGGAGACCGGGCGTGCGCAGCCTGCCCCCCGGCCATGAACATGAAGGGGTCCCCCCACTCGCGGTTGGCCGCTGAGCCGGCGCGGCGTGCTGGCGAGACGCGGATGCGCTTCCGCTCCGCCGGTTGCGGGCGCAGCCGGCGTGAGGGGTTGGCGGACCTCGGCCCCCCATTCTTCCCGGCCGCTCGCTCGCTTCTGAAACGGGTTGGAGCGGAGCGAGTCAAGGGTGGCCCGAAGGGTCATCGCCGAAGGCGACGCGACCGCAGGGAGCGCCCTTTACTCGGTCCGTGGAAGCCCGACACTGACAAAGAAGCGAGTGGCCCAACGCCCACCACCCAGAAGCCTCGCGACCAACACCGTCACCCCCGCCCCAACACCACCGTCCCCGAAGAGCAGAACCATCCCCCCGTCCCAGAGGCAACCCCGAGGCGTGGCAACTCCCCGTCCCTGCCGGTGACTTGACGGGCGCCGACCTCTCCTCGTAGTTGTCGGACCGCCTCCACCAGCAGGAACAGCCCCCGCATCCCGGGGTGTTGGGCCGACAGGCCGCCGCCGTCCGTGTTCACGGGGAGTTCGCCGCCCGCCACCCGCAGCCGTCCCTTCTCCACGAAGGCGCCACCTTCACCCTTCGCACAGAAGCCCAGATCCTCCAGCGTCACCAGCGTCATGTAGGTGAACGCGTCGTAGATCTCCGCGAAGTCGATCTCCTCGGGGCGGACCCCGGCTCGTTCGAAGGCCAGTCGGCCGCTCACCGCCGCCGGGGACACCGTGAAGTCGGGCCACTCGGACATCGCGGCGTGCGAGACGTGTTCTCCGGTGCCGAGTATCCAGACCGGTGCCGTACGGCAGTCGCGTACGTACTCCTCGGCGGTCAGCAGTATCGCCGCTCCGCCGTCGGACCGTATGCAGCAGTGCAGTTTGGTGAAGGGGTCCGCGATCATCGGGCCGGAGAGGACGTCGTCCACGGTGATCGGGTCGCGGAACATCGCCTCCGGGTTCAGCGCGGCGTTGGCGCGGGCCTGTACCGCCACCTCCGCCAACTGCTCGATGGTCGTGCCGAATTCGAGCATGTGGCGGCGCGCGGCCATCGCGTACTTGGCGATCAGTGTGTGGCCGTAGGGGACCTCGAACTGGAGCGGGCCCCGTGCGCCGAAGGAGAGGTTGCCGGTTCTGCGGCCCGCCTTGATGTCGGCGCGGGCCGTGGAGCCGTAGACGAGGAGTACGGCGTTCGCGTGGCCGGCCGCTATCGCGTCCGCCGCGTGTGCCGTCATGACCTCCCAGGTCGAGCCGCCTACCGCCGTCGAGTCGACCCAGGTGGGGCGCAGGCCCAGGTATTCGGCCACCTCCACCGGTGGCAGCGTGCCCAGGCCCGCCGACGCGAAGCCGTCCACCGCGGACCGGTCCAGGCCCGCGTCCGCCAGTGCGCGGCGGGCCGCCTGGGCGTGCAGGGCGTAGGGGGTCGTGTCGTCGACCCGCCCGCAGTCGGACAGTGCCACGCCCACCACGGCGACCTTGCGGCTCCCCGGTGTCATGAGGGGCCTCCTCCCTCTGTGCATATCGTGCCCGGACTCCTAATATGACGGACCGTCAGATCTGGAGGGAAGTGTCATGGACGCCAGCTTCACCGCCGAGCAGGACGAGATCCGCCGTACCCTCCGCGAACTCCTCACCAAGCGCTGCGGGCCGGACCGGCTCCGGGCCGCCATCGACAGTCCGGCCGGGCACGATCCCGCTCTGTGGGCCGCTCTCGCCGAACAGTTGGGGCTGCCGGGGCTCGCGCTCCCGGAGTCGTACGACGGTGTCGGCTGTACGACCACCGAACTCGCTCTCGCCTGCGAGGAGACGGGCCGTTTTCTCGCCCCCTCCCCGCTGCTCGCCACCGCCGTGCTCGCCGCTCCTCTCGTCCTCGCCCTCGGGAGCGAGACCCAGCGCGCCACGCTGCTGCCCCGCATCGCCGCCGGTTCCCTGACCGCCGCCCTTGCCGTTCCCGGTACCGCCCTCACCACCGCCCTCGCCCTCACCGGCCCCAACGACGGCGAGTGGGCCGGCGGCGGGCGTGCGGGCGGGGTGCAGGCCAGACAACAGGGGGACGGCGGGTGGCGGTTGTACGGGCAGGTCGCGCAGGTTCTCGACGGGCACAGTGCCCAGCTGCTGCTTGTCGCCGCTCATGCCGGGGGGTTCGCCCGGTCGCGGACCTTGCTGTTTCTCGTGGCGGGGGACGCTGAAGGGCTTGTACGGACCCGGCAGACCGCGCTCGACGCGACCAGGCCGCTGGCGCGCATCGAACTGCGGGATGTGGCAGGGGAGTTGCTGGGCGTCGATGACAGCCCGCGGCTGCTACGAGAGCTTTCCGCGCTCGGTGACACCGCCGCCACCGTGCTGGCGGCCGAGGCCGTCGGGGCCGCCGACCGTGTGGTGGAGCGGACCGTTCATCACGTCAGGCAGCGTGAGCAGTTCGGGCGGGCGATCGGGTCGTTCCAGGCGGTGAAGCACCGGTTGGCCGATGTGTATGTGCAGGTGCAGGCGGCCAAGTCGGCTGCCTACTACGCGGCTTGGGGGACCGTCCACGGGGAGCGGGTGGGCGGGCTCGCCCTCGCGCAGGCGCTGGAGGCCCTGCGCGGGGCCGCCGCCGAAGGGATCCAGCTGCACGGGGGGATCGGGTTCACCTGGGAGCACGAGGCCCATCTCTATTTCAAGCGTGCCGCCGGTGACGAACTGCTCTTCGGGCCGGTGCACCGGCTGCGGGCGTACGCCGCCGAGGGTGCGCGTCTCTTCGAGAGCCGTGAGGTGACGGTGTGATCGGTGTGCGGCTGGTGCAGAAGGTGTCCTCGACGCCCGTGTTCGCGCGCGTCGCCCCACATGTCGTGCCCGCCCTCGACCGGGCCGTGCACCGGTTGACGCGCGGGAAGGTGCTGCTCAGCGCCCAGATGCTGCCGGGGGTGATTCTGACCGCGAGGGGTGCGCGGAGCGGGCAGCGGCGCAGTACTCCGCTGGCCTGTATGCCGGTTGAGGACGGGTGGATTCTGATCGGGTCCAACTTCGGGCGCACGGGCCATCCGGCCTGGACGCGCAACCTGATGGTCCATCCCGACGCGGAGATCAGTTGGAAGGGTGCGGAAATCCCGGTCACCGCACGGTTGTTGGAGGGGGAGGAGCGGGCGGAGGTCTGGCAGGCGGCCCTCGTCTTCTGGCCGCCGTATGCCACGTATCAGGCGCGGGTGGAGCGGGAGATCCGGCTGTTCCGGATCACACGCAGGGCAGGCGACGGTCCACCTGGGTGAACCGCCGCCCGCGAGACAGGACTTGGGACCTGGAAGCAGGAACCGCTACCTCGTCGGCTTCTTGCCGGTCACGCCCAGGTGGACCAACAGCGCCAGGTTCGGCTTGAGTTCAGCCTGCTTGACGCCCCACGTCTGGAAACCCTTCTGGTGCGAGGCGACCGCCGCGAGCATCGCGACCAGTGAACCGGCGACCGCCGCCGGGTTCACGTCCTTGTCGACCCTGCCCTTGGACTGCAGTTCGGCGACCGCGTCCGAGAGGGAGTTGTTCACGGAGTTGAGGATTTTCATGCGGATCTTGTAGAAGCGTTTGTCGCCCTCGGCCGCTCCGAGGTCGACGACCCGCAGGATCGCGTCGTTCCTGCGCCAGAACTCCAGGAATCCGTCAACGAGTTCCTGCGAGGTCTGCCAGCCGGCCTTGCCGACCCATGACCGGCCGGCGAGCAGTTCGGTCAACTGCCCGCCCTCCGTGGCCATTTGCTCGGCGATTTCCAGGACGGCGCCTTCGACGTCCGGGAAGTACTGGTAGAAGGTCGCGGGTGAAGTCCCCGCCTTCCGGGCGACATCGATGACTTTGACGTCCCGGTAGGGGGAGGAGCTGAGCATCTCGCTTAGGCAGTCGAGCAGCTTCTGCCGGGTCGCCTGCCCACGCCGGCCGGCCACGCGGCCGTCGACGGTACGCACTTGTCCTGTCATGCCGTCAGCTTACCGAGGGGTGATCGGAGCGCGATTCGGCCGACTGCAAATGGGGTGCACGAGGGTCCAGAGGGTGGTGTGCCTGGTCTGCGGGGTGCGTGCGACGCCGTTACTTTGACGGTATGGCCGAAAACAGGGCATCCGCGAAGGAAGAGACCTACGGAGAGGGCGTCCCCTGCTGGGTGGACGCGCAGCTGCCGGACCTCGCTGCGGGCAGGCGGTTCTACGGTGAGCTCTTCGGGTGGACCTTCGAGGAGGCGTACGGCGGCTCCGTATGGGCCCGCAAGGAGGGTGAGCCGGTCGCGGCGCTCGCCCACAAGGCGGACGGGCGGATGCCGACCGTGTGGACGGTGTACTTCGCGACGCCGGACGTGGTGCGGCTGACCGGGCGGATCCGGGACGCCGGCGGGCAGGTGTTCATGGCGCCGATGCCGGTGGGGGAGCTGGGGACCGCGGCCCTCGCCGCCGATCCGGAGGGCGCCGTCTTCGGGCTGTGGCAGGCGGCCCGGCACCCCGGTTTCGGCGTCCGGCACAAGGCGGGCACCTTCGGCTGGGCCGAGCTGTACGCCCGCGACACGGAGGCCGCGAACACTTTCTACGGCGGACTTTTCACAGACGCCCTGTTCGGACCGGAGGCCGCTTCCGACTTCGGGCGGGCGCCCGTCTCCGACGTCTTCCCGGTGGAGATGCCGCCGCATTTCCTCGTTCACTTCCGGGTCGAGGACATCACCGCTGTTCTGGGGGCCGTGCAGCGGCTCGGCGGACGGGTTCAGGTCCCGCCCTTCGAGACGTCGTACGGAAAAGTGGCCGTCGTCACCGACAATCAAGGGGCGTCGTTCGCGCTGCAGCAACGTTGACACCTGGACATTTGTCCGAAAATGTGCTGAGACACCCCGATTAGTCGCCGGGTTCGCAACCTGTGGCCCGGCCAGGAAGAATCAGGGTGCGTGCCGCCATGGCGGTGCGGTGGTGAGACGCTGCACGGGGTCGCGTACATATGTGGGTGGCGTGGCCCGTACGGGGAGGTGGCAGGCAAGTGGTGGATCAGCTGACGCAGCACGATCCGCGGCGGATCGGGCCGTTCGAGGTGCTGGGACGGCTTGGCGCGGGCGGCATGGGGCTGGTCTATCTCGCGCGCTCGGCGTCCGGCCGGCGCGTGGCGATCAAGACCGTGCGGACGGAACTCGCCGAGGACCAGCTGTTCCGGGTCCGTTTCACGCGCGAGGTGGAAGCCGCGCGGGCCGTCTCCGGTTTCTATACGGCTGCCGTGGTCGACGCCGATCCGCGGGCGGCCGTGCCGTGGCTGGCCACCGCGTACGTGCCCGCACCCTCCCTCGAAGAGATAGTGAACGAGTGCGGGCCGATGCCGGCCCAGGCGGTGCGCTGGCTCGCGGCGGGGGTCGCGGAGGCGCTGCAGTCCATTCACGGGGCGGGTCTCGTTCACCGTGACCTCAAGCCGTCCAATGTGCTCGTGGTCGAGGACGGACCCCGGGTCATCGACTTCGGTATCGCCTCCGGTGTGTCGAACACCCGTTTGACGATGACGAACGTGGCGGTGGGTACGCCCGCCTACATGTCCCCGGAGCAGGCCAAGGACTCCCGCAGCGTCACCGGTGCGAGTGATGTGTTCTCGCTCGGCTCGATGCTCGTGTTCGCCGCCACCGGACACCCCCCGTTCCATGGCGCCAACCCGGTCGAGACCGTCTTCATGCTGCTGCGCGAGGGCCCCGACCTCGCCGGCCTCCCGGACGAACTCCGCCCCCTCATCGAGTCCTGTATGCAGATGGAGGCCACCGGTCGGCCGAATCCGGCCGACCTCCAGGCCCAGCTGGCCCCCCACCTCTTCGGCTCCGGCTCCGACGACAGCGGTACGGCCTCGGCCTGGCTGCCCGAGCGCGCGGTGACCCTGATCGAGACCCGGCGCGGTGGCCGCCCGCCCGTGAAACCGACGCCCACGGCCGGCCGCAGCGGCGGTGGCCGAGTCGCCGTACCGCCGCCGCCCTCCCACGACCCCGTCGTGCCCGTCCCGGTCGGCGCCCCCGACACCGGGCCCGTACGGCTGGCCGGCGCCCCCGTGCCGATCGGCCCCGGCCCCCGGGTCGCCGACGCCCGCGCCGCCGCCGTGAAGGCACCCCCTCCGGAGGCCGGGCTCGTCGCCTCCTGGTCCCGGCCGCGCCCTGGTGTCAACGGCACCGACGCCGCCGTAGGACCCGCCGTACCCGCACCGCCGCCGCTGCCCCCGGAGACCGCGTCCGGCTGGCGCCCCTGGCGGTTCCGGATGTCGAACGACGTCTGGGGCACCCCGACCGTCGCCGGCGACCTCGTCTACGTCACCTCCTTCGAGGTGCACGCCCTCGATGTGCAGACCGGCCGCCGCTCCTTCAAGACCAGGGACGTCGCCTGGTCGATGGCGGTCGCGGACGGCCGTATCCACGCCTCGGACGGCCCCACCCTCTTCGCCCTGGACGCCCGCGAGGGCGGTGACCTGTGGCGGCTGTCCACCGAGGCCTGGGTGTACTCCCTCAAGGCCGAGCGCGGCACCGTCGTCACCGGTACGCGCGGCGGCGGAGTGCAGGCCTGGGAGGCGGCCACCGGACAGCAGCTGTGGCAGCTGACCGGCTCGCAGACCGACTTCGAGTCCCCGGAGGCGGGCCCCGCGCTGCACGACGGCACGGTCTACGTGTGGCAGGACGCCCGGCTGCGCGCCCTGGACGCCCGGACGGGCGACGAGCGCTGGTCGTACCCGATCGGCGACGCGGCCTCCTGCGGGGGCGTACCCGTACGGGTCACCGCCGCCCCGGACGGTCAGGTCTACGTCGCCGCCGGCACCCGCGTCCTGTCCGTCGAGGTGGCGAGCGGCCGGGTCCGCTGGCACTTCGAGGCCCCCGCGGTCTTCCTCTGCGCCCCGACCTTCGCCGTCGGCCCGGCGGTCACCGGCGGCGGCATCTACCTCGCCGACTACCTCGGCACGGTCTACGCCCTCGACGCCGCCGACGGCCGCGACCGCTGGCGTATCGCGACCGAACCGCGCGCCTCCATCGAACCGGTCCTGGTCGCCGCCGGACACGTCCACGTCGGCAGCGGCAAGGGCCTCTATACGCTCGACGCGGTCACCGGCACCCCCAAATGGCGCTTCCAGGCGGGCGGCGACATCGTGGGGGCCCCCGCCGTCGCCGAGGGCCGGATCCACTTCGGCTCCACCGACCACCTCCTCTACACCCTCAAGGCCGACGACGGCCGGCTCCGCTGGAAGCTCGCGACCGGCGGCGAGATCACCGGCGCACCCGTCGTCAGGGACGGCGTCGTGTACGCGTGCAGCAAGGACCGCTGCGTGTACGCCCTCGACGCGGAGAAGGGGACGGGCACCGCAAAGACCGCGTGAACGGCGCCCGTTGGCCCAGGTGGGTACCATGATCGGATGCAAACGCGGGGGCGCAGGCTCAAATTCACGGCAGTACTGGCACTGACGGTTCTCACCCTCACCGGCTTCTCCACCGGACGGCACCACAGCAGCCGCCATGGGAGCAGCGGGGGTGGGGGCGGGTGCAGCAGCTCCAGCCAGGATCACGACACCTCGACCAGCACAACGGGCGGTTCGTCGGGCGGCAGTTCGTACACCCACCGGCCCAACTACCGCTCCACACCCACCTCTACGGCCACCTCGGGCAGCGGCACCAGCAGCCTCCAGGACGGTACGGCGAAGCTGGTGAGCTGCGCGACGGCGACCAAGCAGTACGCGACGGTCGAGGTCAGCAACCCGAACAGCCGCAAGGCGACCTTCTCCGTCGACGTCACCTTCAAGGACGCCCAGGACAACGAGGTCGACTTCAACTACGTGGACGTCAAGGTCCCGGCGAACGGCAAGGCGACCGTCCGGGTGCGCGTGCTCGGCACCTCCACCCCGGTCGACCACTGCGAGGTCGACCCCAGGGCAACCCCGGGGACCTGACCCTCACCGGGTCCGGAATTCACCGCTCCGCCGCCCGGCGAACAGCTCCGCCTGCCGTTCGTCGGGCAGATTCCCAAGGGCGATGAGCGGCGGCGCCTGCGCATAGGCCTGCGCCTGCGCCGCCTCCTTCGCCGCCCACAGCGCCCGTACGGTGCCCTGAACCCCCTCGGTCGGATACCCGGCGATGACGGCGGCACAGGCCACGGCGGCCTCCAACGCTCCGCCGGGCGGCGCGAGTTCGGACACGAGGCCGATGTCGTACGCGCGCTGCGCGGAGATCCGCTCGGCCGTCCCCATGAGCATCATCCGCGCCACCTCGCCGTACGGCATCCGGTGCGCCATCAGCACCGACTCGTAGGCGCTGACCATGCCGTAGGTGGTGTGGGGATCGAAGAACACGGCGGTGGGATCGGCGACGACGAACTCGCTCTCGCCCAGCAGATAGAAGGCCCCGCCGCACGCCATCCCGGACACGGCGGAGATCACCGGCTTCCACAGGTCGTTGGCCTTCGGCCCGATGCGCAGCAGCGGATCGTCCTGCATATAGGGCGAGTTGGGCTGCGGCACGACCGCGTCCCGGTCGAGTCCGGTGCAGAAGGCGCGCTCTCCGGCCCCGGTGAGAACGACGGCCCGTACGGTGTCGTCGAACCGCAACTCCCGCCATACGGCGGCCAGTTCGGCGGCCGTGGCGAGGTCGACGGCGTTGAGCCTGTGCGGCCGGTCGAGGGTGACGACGGCGACACCGGTGTCCTTGTCGGCGGCGATCTTGAGCGTCATGACCGCTCCAGAACCCACTGCGGAAGCCCGTCCGCGTCGAACACGACCTGCACCCGCGCCCCGATCCGGATCCGGCCCGGGGGAAGGGAGTTGAGCGCGGCCCCGGCCTCACTGACGAGATTCCCGACCAGCCGGATCCGCGGGACGTCGACCAGTTCGACGACGATCACGTTGTACGGCGCGACGGCGGCGTAGTCGGGCAGCAGCGGCGGATGCGGGAAGACGTACGACCAGACCCTCCCCCGCCCGCTCACCTGCCGCCACTCGCTCGCGAAGGACTGGCAGTGGGGGCAGCAGGGGCGGGGCGGGAAGCGGGGTTCGTCGCAGTCGGCGCAGGTCTGGACGCGGAGCTCGCCGGCACGGGCGTACTGCCAGAAGGGGGCGCCGTCGGTGTCGGTGAGGGGAGCGAGCATGGCGGTCAACTCCTCGTTTCAATTCACTTCGTGAGCAGCAGGGCGGAGGTGGGGACGCCCTCGCCCGCCGTCACCAGGCAGGTGGCGGCATCCGGGACCTGGGCGGTGCTGGTGCCGCGCAGCTGCCGTACGCCCTCGTTGATCAGGTTGAAGCCGTGGACGTAGGCCTCGGAGAGCCCGCCGCCGCTGGTGTTGAGGGGGAGCTGCCCGCCGATCTCAAGAGCACCCCCCTCCGTGAAGGCGCCCCCCTCGCCGCGCCCGCAGAAGCCGTAGCCCTCCAGGGAGAGCGGGACGAGGGCGGTGAACGCGTCGTAGATCTGGGCGACATCGACGTCCTGCGGGGTGAAGTCGGCGTGTTTCCACAGGTGTCGGGCGGCGGTCCAGGCGGGGCCGGTGAGGGGGTCGTCGTTCCAGTAGTTGACCATCCCGTGGTGCTGGGCGGGGAGGCCCTGGGCGGCGGAGTGGATGTGGACGGGGGTGCGCCGGCAGTCCCGGGCCCGCTCGCGCGAGACGACGACACAGGCCAACGCCCCGTCCGTCTCAAGGCAGTTGTCGAAGAGGCAGAGGGGTTCGCTGATCCAGCGGGAGGTCATGTACATCTCGCGGGTGAGCGGGCGGTCGTACATGATCGCGGCCGGGTTCTGGTTGGCGCGGTTCCGGCAGGCGAGGGCGACGTTGAACAAGTGGTCCCGGGTGGCGCCGTACTCGTACATGTAGCGGCGCGTGAGCATGGCTATTTCATCCGCCGGCCGGAGAAGTCCGAAAGGGCGGGTCCACTGGGCGGGGGTGGGGAGTTGGCGGGTGGTGTTGGTCCAGGGTCTCGCCCCGCTGCCCCGCTTCCGCGACCGCCACGCCACCCCCACGGTCGCCTGCCCGGCGGCGATGGCGGTGGCGAGGTGGGCGACGGTCGCACATGAACCACCGCCCCCGTATCCGACCTTGCTGAAGAAGGTCAGGTCCCCGAAGCCGACCGCCTTCGCGAGCTCGACCTCGTCGGTCTCCTCCATCGTGTAGGAGGCGAGGGCGTCGACCTCGCCCGGGGCGATGCCCGCGTCGTCGAGGGCGTCGAGTACGACACGACAGGCCAAGGTCCGTTCGTCCTCGGGGAGTTGCCTGGCGAAGGAGGTCTGTCCGATGCCGACGATCGCGGTTGCGTCCTTCAGTCCGGCCATGCGCTGTCCGGCCATTCTCCGTGCACCTCCGCGTGACACCGGGGCAGCTGACAGGGCGTCAGGCTACAGCTAATCTGACGGGCAGTCAGCTACCGGGTACAGGGAGGCCGTTCATGCGCGGAGACGAGGAGTGGGGCAGCATCCCGGGCCTGGTCCGGTCGGCCGCGGAACGGTACGCGGACGCCGAGGCGGTGGTGGAGGGCCGTACACGGATCTCGTACGCCGAACTGGGCGCCCGGGTGGAACGCGCGGCGGCGGCCTGCCTCGCCGCCGGTGTCGAGGTCGGCGACCGGGTCGGCATCTGGGCGCCGAACTCGCTGGACTGGATCGTCTCGGCACTGGGCGCGGTGTCGGCGGGCGCGGTACTGGTGCCGCTGAACACGCGCTTCAAGGGGACCGAGGCGGCGTATGTGCTGCGCGGCAGCGGGGCCCGACTGCTGTTCGTGACCGGGACGTTCCTGGGGACGTCGTACGTGGCCTCGCTGCGCCGGGCGGCGGGGGAGGGGGCGGGCGACGGCCCGTTGCCCGGACTCCCGGCACTGGAGCAGGTCGTGGTCCTCGCCGACGACGCGCCGGCCGACTTCCGCACCTGGAAGGACTTCCTGGCGGGCGGGGAGGGTGTGGGCGAGGCGGAAGTACGGGAACGGGAACGGGAGTTGGACGGCTCGACGGTCTCGGACATCATCTTCACGTCGGGCACGACGGGCCGCCCCAAGGGCGCGGTGATCACGCACGCGCAGACACTCCGCGGTTACGAGATCTGGAGCGACCTGGCCGGGCTGCGGCAGGGCGACCGCTATCTGATCGTGAACCCGCTCTTCCACACCTTCGGCTACAAGGCGGGCGTGATCGCCTGTCTGATGCGGGGCGCGACGATGATCCCGCAGCCGGTGTTCAACGTGGACACGGTGCTGGCGAACATCGCCGCGGAACGGGTCTCCGTCCTCCCCGGCCCGCCCACCCTCCACCAGTCCCTCCTCGACCACCCGGCCCGGGACACGCACGACCTCTCCGCGCTGCGGCTCGTGGTCACGGGTGCGGCGGTGGTGCCGCTGCGGCTGGTGGAGCGGTTGCGGGGCGAACTGGGCGTGGGCACGGTCCTGACGGCGTACGGCCTCTCGGAGGCCAGCGGCATCGTGACGATGTGCCGGCGGGGGGACGATCCGGTGGTCATCGCGTCCACGTCGGGGCGCGCGATCCCGGGGACCGAGGTCCGGGTGGAGGCCCCTCCCGGCTCCCCGGGCGAGGTGCTGGTGCGCGGCTTCAATGTCATGCGGGGCTACTACGAGGACCCGGCGGCCACGGCGGAGGTCCTGGGCGAGGACGGCTGGCTGCGCACGGGGGATGTCGGGGTGCTGGACGAGGCGGGCAACCTCCGGATCACCGACCGGATCAAGGACATGTTCATCGTCGGCGGCTTCAACGCGTACCCGGCGGAGATAGAGCAGCTGCTGGGCCTGCATCCCGATGTGGCCGACGTCGCGGTGATCGGCGTACCGGACGCGCGGCTCGGGGAGGTCGGGAAGGCGTACGTCGTACGGCGGCCGGGAGTGACCCTGACGGGCGACGACCTGATCGCCTGGGCCCGGCGGGAGATGGCGAACTACAAGGTGCCGAGGGTGGTGGAGTTCGTGGGGGAGCTGCCTCGGAACGCTAGCGGGAAGGTGGTCAAGGGGGAGCTGCGGGGGCACGGCCCCACCACTTTCGGGTGACGGAGTGGCGATTTCGCCACACGGGTTAACGCTTGCGTTAATTTCCGCTGCATAGCTCAATGGGAAGTGGTTCTCGTCGCGGAAGTGGCGACGTGGTTCGGGGAGCTGACGGCAGCTGACCCTGACAGCGCGGATCGAGTGGAAGATGCCATCGACGCACTGGCGTACTGCGGCCCCGCGCTCGGTCGACCGCTCGTCGACCGGATCAAGGGTGCCGAACAGCACCACCTGAAGGAACTGAGACCCGGATCATCGGGGAGCAGTGAAGTCAGGATCCTGTTCGCCTTCGACCCGGTACGCCGGGCTGTCCTGCTCGTCGCTGGTGACAAGGCGGGAAACTGGAGCGGCTGGTACGACACCAACATCCCCATCGCCGAGAAGCACTACCGGAACCACATCACCGAGTTGGACACGAGGGAGTACGAATGAGCACTGTCAGCTGGGAGGAAGCCAAGCGCCGGGCCGACGAGCGCCGGAGAGCCGCTGGGCTGCCGGTACGGACTCCCGAGGAGAAGCGGGCCGACATGGACCGCCTCCTTGCCGAGGTCCGCGCCTACAAGCTGGCGGAGATCCGCCGCGAGCAGGACCTCACCCAGCGCGACATCGCGGACTCCATGGGTGTCTCCACACCCCGGATCTCGGCGATCGAGCACGGTGAGATCGACCGCACGGAGGTGTCCACCCTGCGGTCCTATGTCGAGGCGCTGGGTGGTCGGCTGCGTGTGGTGGCGGACTTCGGAGATACCCAGTACACGGTCGCGTGACCTGTGGCAGACAGCCGTAGCAGGACAGTGTGGAGTGAGCCAGGGAGGCGAGCTGGACGTGGCGATCAGCGAAGCCGGTGAGCCGGTGGCCAAGGTGGCCCCCCTGCGGCCCAAGGCCAGACGGACGGGCCGGGGCTCGCTTCGCGGGCGGATTCAGCTGGCCGACGACTTCGACGACCTGCCGGACGACGTGGCCGACGCCTTCGGGACGCGGAACCCGAGCGGGAAGGCGGTGAAGGAGGACCCGCAGGGGCGGTGAGGGATTACGCGGGCCACATGGTGACCTGGAGAACGTAGACGCACTCGTGCCGGGGGACGGGGCTTCGGTCGCTCGTACGATCTCGTCGGCTCCCAGTGCCAGTTACTCACGGACGAGTGATTCCCGGGCCCTGGCGTGGAGGGTGTGGATCTCGTTCATGGCGTCACGCCAGGCCGGGTTGTCGCGGTCGACGCTCTGCGCCGTGTACTCCGCCGACCGCAGCCGCGCGGCTGCAGGGGGGATCCTCGCGATCTCGATCGCCTCGGCCCACGTTTCGAGGAACTGGGTGATGGGGCCGAGGCTGCCGGCGCGTGCGGCCAGGGCGATGGCCTCGTCCTTCTGCCGCTCCATGTCGGGCAGCCGGTGAGGGGCCACCTGAGCCAGTGCCACTCGAAGGGCGGCGGGCGTCCGCTCGGGCCGGGGAATGAGCGGCTCCCCGGGCTCGATGTGGTGTGCGGTCATCCTGCTCCGTCCACGGACCGTGCGTGCTTCGGCCACGGTACGACAGGGTCGCGTGACTACGCAGAGTGTTCGGGCAGGAGCAGGGGTGCGTCTGGGACCTGGAGTGGGGCGTTCAGCGCTTCAGGGAGGTGAGGAAGGCGGTCCAGACCGGGGCCTGGAAGAGGAGCACGGGGCCTTCCTCGGCGGCCTTCGAGTCGCGGACGGGGACGGCGTCGGGGAGGTCGTCGCGGACTTCGAGGCATTCGCCGCCGGTAGCGTTGCTGTAGCTGCTGGCACGCCACAGCGTGGCGACCTCGACGCAGTCGCCGCCGCTGCTGTTGCTGTAGCTGCTCTTGCGCCACACCGCGGTGCTCAAGTCAGGCCCTGTGCTTGCCATTTCTGTGATCCTCCGCCGCTTGCTCGATCATGGCCAGGGACGTGTCCGGCGGTAGCGCCGCGGCCCTGAGCAGATCGTACGACCTGCGGTAGTCCTTCACGAGGGCCGGATAGTCGATCAGTTGGCCGCTGTGGAGGCCCTCCGTGTACACCACGGGCGGCGCGTCCGGGAAGGTCATGACCCGGATCATGCCCATCATGAGCGGGTAGGCCACGGCCGTTTCCGGGAGGATCTGCAGAACGCCCTGCGTGGAGCGGATCGTGTGCGCGATGTGCTCCAACTGGGTCGCCATCTCCTCGGACGGCAGCAGGGGCTTTCGGATCAGTTCCTCGCGCAGGACCGCCCAGAACGCTGGACGGTCGCCCCGCCCCCAAAGCTTCGCGCGTTCCATACGAGCCTTCAACTGCTTTTCTACGTCCTCCGGAGGAAACCACGGGGCTCCGCTCTGAATGACCCGCCGGGCATACGCCTCCGTCTGCAACAGCCCCGGAAGCAGCGCCGGCGCCCAGTCCTCGATCGACTCCGCGTGCTTCTCCATCTCCGCGACATCCGCGAAATACTCCGCGTGCCCCGACTGCTTCGCCTTGCGGGCGTCTTCACAGCGCCGCTCGAAAAACCCGTCCGTACCGAGCACCTTGTCGACGTGCTGGGCCAGATCCAACGGCATGCGCCGCTCGCCCCGCTCGATCTGACTCAGGAACGGGATGCCCCGGAAGCTTCCCTCCGCCAGCTGTTCGAGCGTGAGGCCGGCCTCTTCCCTCTTGAAGCGCAACTCGGCGCCGTAGAAGGAGGGGACGTTCGCCGACGCGTCGGGATCCTTACGAGGGGGCACAACTCACCACCGCCATTTGCCAGTTACCGGGCGCAACTCAAACCTCTTTTACGGTACGCGGCTTCACGTCACCGTGTGACTGAATCGTCACGGAAAGCATCGACGAGTGAAGAAACCCGAAGACGGAAGGCGTACCTCATGCCCGACCACCAGCCCCCCACCGCCGCCGACTTGGATAGCTGTGTCGGCGAACTCCGCACCGCCCTCGCGGCCCACGGCATCACCCTGCCCTCCCTCCGCACCGACCTGCCGGGGTTCGCGGGGACGTACGCGCCGCCGGCGGGGCTGGTCGCACTCGGCAACTGCAACGCCGCCACCGCGCGCAGGCTCACGGCCGTACTCCAGAAGGCGGCCGTACGGTGAACACCCTTCACCCCGAACGTCCCGCCGAACTTCCCGGACATCTCGAACTCGCTCTGCTGGCCCTCCCCAAGGCCGTCCCCGAGCTTCGGCGGACCGTGCGCCAGTACTTGGACGCCCCCTGCGCCGACGTCCAGCTCTGTGTGACGGAACTGGTCGGCAATGTCATCCGGCATCTGGGCGAGGGCACGCCTGTCCGAGTGCGGGTGGCTCGCGTGGACGGCCGTACGCGGGTGGAGGTCACCGACCCCGATCCGCGGGCTCTTCCCGTGCTCGTCCGCGCCACGGGCGACGCCGAGTCCGGGCGCGGCCTCGCCCTGCTGGACGCGATGGCGTTGCGGTGGGGAGTGGAGCAGGCGGTGGCGGGCAAGACCGTCTGGTGCGAACTGGCGGAAGGGTGCTGACCTGCATAGACCGGCTGCCGGCCCCCGGACACACCTCGGCCGCGACGGCTCCCCCTCGGTGCCGCCGCGGCCGATCCCCCGTGTCGGGCGATGCCTGCTATGCCTCTTCGGAACCGGCGTGGTTCTCCTGAGGCTTGAGGACCGCTTCTTCGATGAGGCCGGCGTGGTTTTCGAGCGGCTTGATGATCTCGCTCTCGGTGACGCTGCCCGCGTGGTTCTCCAGCGGCTCGACAGTCGACCCGTCGTCCGGGCTCCCGGCGTGGTTCTCCAGCGTCGTTATCTTCTGCTTCTTCGAGCTATCGCTCATCGTCGGCAACTTCCTGTCGAACGTCCTGATGATGAGGCCCGCCCGGAGACTCCCCCGAGGGCCGCCGGGCGGGCACTACAAGGCCGTTCACCTTAATGGTGGGGCCAGGCGCTGAGCCGCTTGCCCCCCGAGGCGGCGGATCAGCACTCATGAGCATGGCGGCCTGCGATAAACAAACAATGAACGGCGGCCCGGCGCCCGGATCAGGCGGCCGCGGCCGGGATGAGCAGCGCCCTCACCTGCTCGGCCTCGGAAGCGCCGTGCTCCTCGTGGATGCTGAGTGCCTCGGTCCAGCAGGCCCTGGCCCGGTCCGTCTGCCCGAGCTGGTTGAGCGCCAGCCCCAGCGTGGTGAGGACGTTGGCGCGCATCCAGTCGCCCCCGATGACGCGCAGGGCCAGCGCCTGCTCCGCGTGCTGTGCGGCGAGCGCCGGGTGGCCGTCGGCGAGATGGGCCTCGGAGATACGGAAGTTCGCGGAGCCCTCCCAGAGCCGCTGGCGGTTGGTCCGGAAGAGCCGCAGCGCCTCGTGGAGTTCCTCCAGGGCCTCGCTGTGCTGACCGGCCGCGCTGAGGGCGATGCCGAGCGCGAGCCGGCTGTTGGCGAGGCGGACGGTCATGCCCAGCTGGTCGTAGATGGCGACTCCGCGCCGGGCGAGTTCGATGGCGCTTCTCGTACGACCCAGCCGTACGCGGATCCGCGAGAGATTGCACAGGGCGCTGCCTTCGCCCGGCAGATTCCCGTCGGCCCGGTAGTTGTCTATCGCCTCCTGGAGGTACTTCTCGCCGTCGGCGTTGCGCCCCTGGTAGAAGGCGATGATTCCCCGGTCGTTCGGCGCCCAGCAGCACGGGGCGAGGTCTCCCGTCTCCTGGGCCAGCAGGATGGCGAGCCGGGCTTCCTCATCGGCCTGCGCGAACTTGTCGGAGACCATGAGGGCGTTGGTCAGCGCCGTACGCGCACGCCCCTCGGCCCGGCGGTCACCGGTCTCCCGGGCCAGGTCCCGCAGTGCCACGGCGATCGTCTCGTACTGGTAGGAGTTGGCGCCGGACTCCGCGAGGTCCTTGGCGACCCACAGCAGGTCGACCGCCCGCCGGAGCATTCCGCTTCCGGCACTCTGACGTACGCAGGCCAGCAGGCAGTTGGCCTCGGAGTAGAGCCAGTCGACGGCGGTCTTGCCCTCGGTGAAGGTCAGTCCGGGATGCTGGGTGGCCTCAAGGTGGTTCACCAGCCGGTCGCCCGGACGCTCGATCGAGTAGACCCCCGCCGCCGTCGCCAAGTAGAAGTCCAGCAACCGAGAGATCGCCGCATCCCGCTCGCTGGGCGGCCACTCGTCCCGCTCGGCGCACGCACGCGCGTAGAGCCGCACCAGGTCGTGGTACCGGTATCGCCCCGGAGCCGCCGACTCCACCAGCGACGTGTCGACGAGGGACTCCAGCAGGTCCTCGGTCGCCTCGACGGGCAGGTCCAGTACGGCCGCTGCCGCGGCGAGGGAGATGTCGGGGCCGTCGGCGAGGCCCAGCAGGCGGAACGCCCGCGCCTGCGCCGGCTCCAACTGGCCGTAGCCCAGCTCGAAGGTGGCCTTCACGGCGAGGTCGCCGGCCTGGAGTTCGTCCAACCTCCGCCGCTCGTCGGCGAGTTTTGCCGCGAGGACCGAGACCGTCCAGGTGCGGCGGGCCGCGAGCCGGGAGGCCGCGATGCGGATCGCCAGCGGCAGGAAGCCGCACGCCGCGACCACGTCAAGGGCCGATTCCCGCTCGGCCGCGACCCGTTCACTGCCCACGATCTTCGTGAAGAGCTGCAACGCCTCCTCGGGGGACATCACATCGAGGTCGATGAGATGGGCACCCGCCAGGTCCACCATCCGTACCCGCGAAGTCACCAGCGCCGCGCAGCCCTCCGTCCCCGGCAGCAACGGCCTCACCTGGGCCGCGTCCCGCGCGTTGTCCAGCAGCACCAGCACCCGGCGGCCGTCCAGCACCGACCGGTACAGCGCCGACCGTTCCTCCAGCGAGTCCGGTATCGCGGAGTCCGCGGTGCCCAACGCCCGCAGGAACGCGCCGAGTACGGTCTCCGGTTCGGCGGAGCGGGAGCGCGCTCCCTGGAGGTCGACGTACAACTGGCCGTCGGGGAAGGCGGATCGGGCCTGGTGGGCGACGTGCACCGCGAGGGTCGTCTTGCCGACGCCGCCGATACCGGCCAGCGCCGAGACCGCCATGACGCGGCCCTCGGCCGAGGCCAGGACCTCGCTCAGTTCGGATACGAAGGCGGCGCGGCCGGTGAAGTCAGGGACCGTCGCCGGGAGTTGGTGCGGGCGGACCGGTGCGGGCGCGGTCTCCGCCGCCGGTGCGGACGGTTCCGCGAGGCCGGGGTCGGCCTGAAGAATGCGCTGCTGTAGTTCGCGCAGGCCGGGACGCGGGTCCACGCCCAGTTCGTCGGCGAGCAGGCGCCGGGTGTCGGCGTACACCGCGAGGGCCTCGGCCTGGCGGCCGGAGCGGTACAGCGCGAGCATCAGCAGCTCACGGAGGCGTTCGCGCAGCGGGTGGGCCGCCGTGAGGGCCGTCAGCTCGCTGACCGCCTCCGCGTGGCAGCCCTGCTCCAGGTCCATGTCCAGCCGGGATTCGAGGAGTTGGAGGCGCCACTCCTCCAACCGGACGCGCTGCGCCTCCGCGTAGGGGCCGGGTACGCCGGCCAGCGCCTCCCCGTCCCACAGGGCGAGCGCGCGGCCCAGCAGGTCCCGTGCGTGGCACAGGTCGCCCGCCGACTTCGCCTTCTCCGCCTCCGTCGCCAGGTCCTGCGCCACCGCCGCGTCCAACGCGCCCTCGGGCAGGCCCCGTACGGCGTACCCGCCCGACTCGCTGACCAGCACCCCGGCGTCCAGCGCCTTGCGCAGCCGGGACGCGTACGTACGCACCGCGGCCAGCGCCTGCGAGGGCGGTTCCTCCCCCCACAGGGCGTCGATCAGCTCGGCGGCGGTCGCCGTCCGGCCCTCGCGCAGCAACAGCGCGGCCAGCAGGGCGCGTTGCTGCGGCGAGCCGGTGGCGAGGGAATCGGGGCCCCGCCAGGCACGTACCGGACCGAGCACGCTGAAGCGCAGCGCCGTCGACTCTTCCGAGTCGGAGTCGGGGCGCCGCTGCTCCGGTACTCGCGGTCCACCGTCCATCGCCGTTCCCCCTAGGCATGCCTGATAACTACGACAGTTTGCCTTGTCGGCGGCGGTCGCGTCAGCACTCGGAGACAGCGCTCACAGGTCGCCGCGCGGGATATCACAAGGCCCTCACACGGCTCACGCACAGTTCCGCACAGAACCGAGCACCCCGAACCCGGATCCAGCTAGCTGACGGGTCGTCAGATCGGCGCTACCGTGGCGCCATGGACACCCAGAACACCGACCAGGCGACCCTCCCTCTGATCATCTCCGTCGACGACCACACCGTGGAGCCCGCCGACGTCTGGCAGCACCGGCTGCCCAAGAAGTACCTGGACACCGGCCCGCGCGTAGTCCGCGCGCCGCTGAAGGAAATGACGTTCCTCGGCGGCCGGTTCAAGCCCGTCATGGGCGAACCGGGCGACGACGGACCGATCGGCGACTGGTGGGTGTACGAGGATCTGCACCGCCCGCTCACCCGCCTCGACACCGCCGTCGGCTACAGCAGGGACGAGATCAAGCTCGAAGTCATCACTTACGAGCAGATGCGTCCCGGCTCCTACGACGTGCCGTCCCGGCTCGCCGACATGGACGTCAACCACGTCCAGTCCGCGCTGTGTTTCCCCACCTTCCCGCGCTTCTGCGGCCAGACGTTCACCGAGGCGGCCGACCGCGAGCTGGGACTGCTCTGCGTCCGCGCCTACAACGACTGGATGGTGGAGGAGTGGTGCGGCCCGGCGGCGCAGGGCCGCTTGATCCCCCTCCCTCTGATCCCGCTCTGGGACCCGGAGTTGGCCGCCGCCGAGGTCCGCCGCAACGCGGCCCGCGGCGTCCACGCCGTCGCCTTCTCCGAGATACCCCCGCACCTCGGCCTGCCCTCGATCCACACCGACGACTGGGACCCGTTCCTCCAGGCCTGCGCCGAGACCCGCACGGTCATCGCCATGCACATCGGCTCCAGCAGCCGTATGCCCTCCACCTCCGCCGACGCCCCGCCGGCCGTCGGCTCCACCATCACCTTCGCCAACTGCTGCTACTCCATGGTGGATTGGCTGATGAGCGGCAAGTTCGAACGCTTCCCCGACCTCAAGGTCATGTACGCCGAGGGCCAGATCGGCTGGATCCCCTACATCCTGGAGCGCGCCGACGTGGTCTGGGAGGAGAACCGCGCCTGGGGCGGCGTCGCCGACAAGGTCCACCGCCCGCCGTCCGAACTCTTCACCGAGCACGTCTACGGCTGCTTCTTCGACGACGCCTTCGGCCTGAAGAACCTCGACTCCATAGGCGTCGGGAATGTGCTGTACGAGACCGACTACCCCCACTCCGACTCCACTTGGCCCAAGTCCCGCGAGGTCGGCGAGGCACAGATGGGGCACCTGGCACCCGACGTGGTCGAGCGGATCGTCCGGGGCAACGCGATCGACCTGCTGGGCCTGACGCCGGACGGTCTGTGGGGCGGGCCCCAATGAGCGGCCTCGCCTACGGCATCCAGCTGCCCGTCCAGTCCCAGAGCACCATCTACGCCGAACCCTGGGAGGCCGACGCCGGCCCCGCCGACCTCGTCGAGATCGCCCGCGCCGCCGACCGCTCCGGCTTCGACTACATCGCGGGCTGCGACCACGTCGGCGTCCCGCGCCGCCTCGCCGCCGCCATGAGCACCATCTGGTACGACCCCGTCGCCACCCTCGCCTTCCTGGCGGGCGTGACCGAGCGGGTCCAACTGCTCAGCCACGTGGCGGTCGTCGGTCTGCGGCACCCGCTGATCACCGCCAAGCAGTACGCCACCCTCGACCACCTCAGCGGCGGCCGGCTGCTCCTCGGGGTCGGCGCCGGGCACGTACGGGAGGAGTTCGAGGCGCTGGGCGTCGACTTCGACCGGCGCGGGCCCGTCCTCGACGAGTCGATCGACGCCTTGCGCGCCGCTCTCGGCCCGGACGAATTCCCCGAGCACCACGGCAAGTTGTACGACTTCGAGGGGCTGGGACAGCGGCCCCGCCCGGCCCAGGAACACATCCCCCTCTGGGTCGGCGGCTCCTCACCCGCCGCCGTACGCCGGGCCGCCCTCAAGGCGGACGGCTGGCTGCCGCAGGGCGATCCGCGCGACCGGCTGCCCGCGCAGATCGAGCGGATACGGCGACTGCGCGAAGAGGCCGCCCTCCAGGGGCCGTTCATGTTCGGGGCCATCACCGAGCCGCTGTACGTCGGCGATCCGGGGTGGGAGGTCGGGCGGCGCACGCTCACCGGAACCCCCGAAGCGCTCGCCGAGTCGCTGCGCGCCTACCGGGCGATGGGCGTGGACCGGATCCAGGTCCGGTTCCGCTGCCGCGACCGCGCCGAACTCACCGACCAGATAACGGAGTTCGGCACCGAGGTGGGGCCCCTGCTCTGACCACGGCCTGTCCCTGTGATCACAACCTGTTTGAACACGGTCACGCCGAGCCGCGTATGTATGGACGTACGGACGTCATGGCTCCGGCGGAAGGACCCCCGAAGTGCGATCCTCCGAGCGACTCGTAGTTGCCGTGGCCTCAGCGGGGGTCACCTGGCCGCACGAGGACTGGCCGGCCCCGGACGATCCGTACGTGGACCGTGTGGTGCATGTCGCCCCGCCTTTCCACGGGCTGGCGGAGACCGCGGCGGACGTCGTCGTGCTGCACTGCGAGGACCCGGCGGCGTCCTTTCCGGGGCTGCTGGAGGTTCTCCGCACCCGGAGTGTCCCGGCGCTCGTGGTCAGTCCGCGCCAGGACACCGAAGCGGTGGTCGAGGTGTTCCGGGCCGGAGCGGGCTATCTGGTCGAGGGCGACCACTGCCCCGAGATGATGTCCTCGGCGATGGTGGCGGCCACCGTCGGGCACACCTACCTCTCTCCGTCGGCGACCGCCGCCCTGCGCGAGGGCGCCCGGCGGATGGCCGCGACCGACGACGCCATGGAGCGGCTTCGGGCGCTGCTCTCACCGCGCGAGCAGCAGATCATGGAGCTGTTGTCGACCGGCCTGGGCGCACAGCAGATCGGGCAGCGATTACGGCTGAGCGAGAAGACCGTGCGCAACAACCTCAGCAACATCTATGCCAAGTTGGACGCCAGGAGCGGCACGGACGCGGTCCTGCGGTGGCTGGGAGCCACGCCCGTGCTTCGCACCTGAGAACCATCCGGAGGCGCCGGATCAGGGTGCCGGGACCTCCGTCAGCGGTATTTCCACGTCGGTGACATTGGCGCCGCCCTCACCGAATCCGGGTTCCTCGTCCTGGAGGGCCTTCGTCGAATTCAGCGCGCTGTCGGCCTCGGCGGTGCCGCATTTCACGTTCCGCAGCCAGAGCCGCCCGTCGGGCGTTCCGTTGTTCAGGATCTGCGGATAGAAGACGTGCACGGTCGCGGCGCCCTCGCTCGGCGCGAAGAACACCGTCTGGCCGTCCTGCGCCTCCTTGTACGTGGCCTTCAGGAATCCGCTGACATCGGTGCGTTTGGCGGACCACATGAAGAAGGCGGTGCTGTCCGCCTGCACGGTGTCGGTCCGGCTGAACGCCAGCGTGGTCGTC
Organism: Streptomyces sp. NBC_01622; assembly: GCF_045209635.1. Lineage (NCBI taxonomy): Bacteria > Bacillati > Actinomycetota > Actinomycetes > Kitasatosporales > Streptomycetaceae > Streptomyces > Streptomyces sp. NBC_01622. The sequence goes on along the minus strand of NZ_CP109293.1, from coordinate 4,978,134 downwards.
TTGTCGTCACGCGTGATGTTGATGGTCGACGTGCTGAATTCCAGGCCGATTTCGAAGAGCGAGTTCCCGAGTTTCGTGCCGGCCTCGGTGACGGTTCCCTCCTCCACCTGGAGGGTGCGCGTCACCGACGTGCTGACGTTGAAGGTCTTCGTCGCGGTGCTCGTGGAACCGCAGTTGTCGCTCACCGGGGAGACGCGTTCGTTGGGTCCGAGGCTGTTCGCCTTGAACTGGACGTCGACGAACTGGCAGTCGGCCAGCTTGTCGGAGTCCGCGGAACAGTCGGCGGTCACTTCGGACGGAGTGGCGGCGTTCGCCTGGTTCATCAGCGGGACGATCACCGCGAGCGCCGCCACCGGGGCCAGCATCAGGGTGACGCGCTTCTTCTTGCTCCGGTGGCTTCTGCTGCGGCCGGTCCGGGACATGGGTATCTCCTGTGGGGTGTAAGGGAGTTGAGCTGCGGGTTCGTGAGGGTCGGCCGGTGGCTCAGCAGTCCTCCAGGACCGCCTTGGAGGTGCCGTCCACGACCCCGGGCGCTCCTGCGGCGCCCGGCAGGATGACCGGTCCCTCGACGACGTCCGGTGCCACGAAGTTCTGCTCCGGGCTGGCGGGCAGGACGGTGGTCTGTTCCCGGGCGTCGATGCGCACCCGCCATTCGCCGGTCATGCGCTGCAGCTTCGGCGTGAACTCCATGTGGAGCACCTTGCCGACCGGCACGTCCCGCGCCTCCGTGTCACCGGCCGTCGCCGACTTCACCGTCATGTCGAGGGTGCCTTTGTGCTTGCTCCAGGACCCGCTGAGGAATCCGAAGAGGCCGCCCGCTGCGCCCTGTTGGGTGGAGACGTACTTGCCCTGGCCCTGAGCCGATGTCGACGACCAGGTGATGGAGACCTTGGCCGGATCGGTGGCGTTCGGCTCGCAGTTCGGGAAGTCGATGGACGCCTTTTCGGTGGGTCCGTCGAAGGTCTCGAAGTTCGTCTCGACGTAATCGCAGTTGTCGGCCTGGAAACCGTCCGCGAAGGCGCCGCCGAAATCCTCCACCGACCGTTTCTCGCCGTTGACCACCGCCGACCTCTCGCACATGGTCATGATCTGGTCCGGTGTCTTCGCGTCGGCCGCGTTCGCCGACGGAAGCAGGGCGACGACCACTCCGCCGGTGGCGAGTGCCGCGCCGATCGCGACATACCTGACTTTCCTGTTGCGCAATCTCCGCTTTGCCATACCCGGAATTGTTGGAGTCAAGCCGAGGTATGGCCAGGGTCAAATGTCCCTACTCCGCGGTCACTTCAAGTGTGCTTGTGCAAGGCCACTCTGTTGTGCAAGGCGCCCTTCCCTCCATCTGACGCTTCGTCAGATACGGCGCTACGATGCCCGCATCCACCGATCCCGAGGAGGCCCGCATGGGCAAGCTGGACGGGCGTGTCGTTCTGGTCACCGGAGCGGCGCGCGGGCAGGGGGAGCAGGAGGCGCGGCTGTTCGCGGCGGAGGGTGCGAGCGTCGTCGTAGCGGATGTGCTGGATGAGCAAGGGGAGGCGCTGGCGAAGGAGTTGGGCGCGTCCTATGTGCATCTCGATGTCGGCGAGGAGGCGGACTGGGGGGCCGCCGTGGGGGCCGCGAAAGAGGCGTACGGGCGGATCGACGGGCTGGTCAACAACGCGGGGATCCTGCGGTTCAACTCCCTTGTGGACACGCCGCTTGAGGAGTTCATGCAGGTCGTGCGGGTCAATCAGGTGGGCTGCTTCCTCGGGATCAAGACCGTGGCGGCGGCGATGGAGGACGGCGGCACGATCGTCAACACGGCCTCGTACACGGCGGTGACGGGGATGGCGGCAGTGGGGACGTACGCGGCGACCAAGCACGCGATCCTCGGGCTCACCCGGGTTGCCGCGCTGGAGTTGGCGAGCCGGCGGATACGGGTCAACGCGATGTGTCCCGGCGCCATCGACACCGCGATGTCCAACCCGGCCCAACTCGACCCGGACGCCGACGCGGAGGAGATGTCCCGGGCCCTCGACGAGCTGTACCGCAAGCTCGTGCCGCTCGGCCGGATCGGGAAGCCGGCGGAGGTCGCCCGCCTCGCGCTGTTTCTGACATCGGACGACTCGTCGTACATCACCGGGCAGCCGTTCGTGATCGACGGGGGCTGGCTGGCGGGGGTCAGTGTCATCTGACGGCAGCATCCGAGGTATCTGACGGGGCGTCATCTATTGACGAATCTGACGCTACGTCAGAAAGTCGTAGCACTCATAGGGACCACCTGGACTTGGGACGGTGAACCTCCTTGGAATTCGGGCTCTTTGTACAGGGATACGTGGGCAAGCGTGCCGAAACGGACCCGCTGGCCGAGCACAAGGCGCTGATGGAGGAGACCGAGTACGTCATCCAGGCGGACAAGTCCGGTTTCAAGTACGCCTGGGCGTCCGAGCACCACTTCCTGGAGGAGTACTCGCACCTCTCGGCGAACGACGTCTTCCTCGGCTACCTCGCCCACGCGACGGAACGCATCCACCTGGGGTCGGGGATCTTCAACCCTCTCGCCCAGGTCAACCACCCGGTGAAGGTCGCCGAGAAGGTCGCCATGCTCGACCATCTCTCCAACAACCGCTTCGAGTTCGGCAGCGGGCGGGGTGCGGGCAGCCATGAGATTCTCGGGTTCATACCTGGTGTAACCGACATGAACTACACCAAGGAGATCTGGGAAGAGACCATCGCCGAGTTCCCCAAGATGTGGCTCCAGGACGAGTACGTCGGCTTCCAGGGCAAGCACTGGCAGCTGCCGCCGCGCAAGATCCTCCCCAAGCCGTACGGGAAGGCGCATCCCGCGATGTGGTACGCCGCCGGGTCGCCTCCGTCGTACGCCATGGCCGCGCGGAAGGGGCTGGGCGTCCTCGGGTTCAGCATCCAGAAGGTCTCCGACATGGAGTGGGTGCTGGAGCAGTACAAGACGGCGATCGTGAACGCCGAGCCGGTAGGGGCGTTCGTCAACGACAACGTGATGGTGACGACTACGGCGATCTGTGCGCCCACGCACGACGAGGCGATCCGGATCGCCACGAGTGGGGGGTTGCACTATCTGCCCTCGCTGGTGTTCCGGTACCACGACACGTTCCCTCGGCCCGAGGGGTTCCCTGTGTGGCCGGAGACGTTGCCGGAGTACACGCCGGAGTTCGTCGAACTCCTCGTGGAGGAGGAGCTGTTGATCTGCGGTGACCCGGACGAGGTGCTCACGCAGTGCAAGCGGTGGGAGCAGGCCGGGGCGGATCAGTTGAGCTTCGGGTTGCCGGTGGGGGTGCCGAAGGAGGAGACGTTGCAGACGATTCGGTTGATCGGGGAGCACGTGATTCCGAAGATCGATACGGATCCTGTTCACCGGACTACGCGGTTCCGTCAGGCGGCTTGAGGTCTCGTTGCGGGGTGCGGGTGCGTTGTGCCTGGTCGCGCAGTTCCCTGCGCCCCTAAAAGCAGGTCGGTCAGCGCATCGCATGCTTGAGGAGGCAAGGCTGTGCTCGATCACGTCATCAAAGGGGCGACGGTTGTTGACGGGACCGGCTCGCCCGCATTCGTCGCCGACGTCGGGATACGTGACGGTTGTATCGCTGCGATCGGCACGATCACCGAGGAGTCCCGTACCGCCGAGGACGCGTACGGTCTCGTGCTCGCACCCGGCTTCGTCGACCCCCACACCCACTACGACGCCCAGCTCTTCTGGGACCCGTACGCGACGCCCTCCCTCAACCATGGGGTGACGACGGTCGCCGCCGGGAACTGCGGGTTCACCCTCGCGCCACTGAAACCGGAGGACGCCGACTACACGCGCCGCATGATGTCCAAGGTCGAGGGGATGTCGCTGGTCGCGCTGGAGGAGGGGGCGCCCTGGAGCTGGCGTGGGTTCGGGGAGTATCTGGACGCGCTCGAAGGGCGGATCGCGGTCAACGCCGGGTTCATGGTGGGGCATTGCGCCCTGCGCCGGTACGTGATGGGGCCGGACGCGGTCGGCGGGCAGCCCAGTGAGGAGCAACTCGCCGAGATCGTACGGCTGTTGCACGAGGCCATGGACGCGGGCGCCTGGGGTTTCTCCACCACCCAGTCCACTACCCACTCGGACGGCGACGGACAGCCGGTCGCCTCCCGGCACGCCCGCCCGGAGGAACTGCTGGCCCTCTCACGGGCCGTCGGGGAGCACGAGGGGACGCAGATCGAGGCGATCGTCGCCGGGTGTCTGGATCAGTTCAGTGACGCGGAGATCGATCTGTTCGTCGAGATGAGCGCGGTGGCGGGACGGCCGCTGAACTGGAACGTGCTGACCGTGGACGCGGCAGTGCCCGAGCGGGTGCCACGGCAGTTGTTCGCGAGTGAGCGGGCTCGGAAGGCCGGGGGGCGGGTCGTCGCCTTGACGATGCCGATCCTCACGCCGATGAACATGTCCCTCGGCACCTTCTGCGCGCTGAACCTGATACCCGGGTGGGGGCCGATCCTGAGCCTGCCCGTGCCGGAGCGGATCGCCACGCTGCGCGAACCCGGCGTACGGGCCCAGATGTTGCTGCGGGCGAACAGCAAGGAGGCCGGGGTCTTCCGGCGGCTCGCGAACTTCGGACGGTATGTGATCGGGGACACGTACAGCGAGGCCAACGAGGGGCTGACCGGGCGGGTGGTCAAGGACATCGCCGCGGAACGGGGGCAGGAGCCCTTCGAGTGTCTGGTCGAGATCTGTGCGGCCGACGAGCTGCGGACCGTGTTGTGGCCGATGCCCTCCGACAACGACCCGGCCTCCTGGGCCCTGCGCGCCGAGACCTGGCAGCACGAGGACGTGTTGCTCGGTGGGTCCGATGCCGGGGCGCATCTGGATCGGATGTGCGGGGCGCCGTACACGACCCGGTTCATCGGGGACTGTGTGCGGGGGCGGAAGCTGGTGGGGCTGGAGCAGGCGGTGAAGATGCTCACCGATGATCCGGCTCGGTTGTTCGGGCTGCGGGAGCGGGGGCAGGTGCGGGAGGGCTGGCATGCGGACCTGGTGCTCTTCGACCCGGAACGGATCGACGCCGGCAAGGCCACCCTGGTGCACGACCTGCCGGGCGACAGTCCGCGTCTCGACTCCAAGGCGATCGGGATACGGGCCGTGTGGGTCAACGGAGTTGAGGCCATCCGGGACGAGGTGGTGAGCGGGAACGTGCCGGGGCGGGTCCTGCGGTCGGGGCGGGACACCAGGACGGTGAGCACCAAGTGAGTTCCGAAGCCGGTTCTCAAGTCGCCGACGGGCAGCGGTTGTTCGTCGGGGGGGAGTGGGTCGAGCCGGACGGCGGGCATTACGCCGTGGTCGATCCGGCCACCGAGGAGACCGTGGGGTGGGCGCCCGAGGCCTCGCGGGGGCAGGTGTTCGCCGCTGCCGCCGCTGCCCGGGAAGCCTTCGGGCCGTGGTCGCGTACGCCGGCCGGGGAGCGTGCGGCGATTCTCGGGCGGGCCGCGGACATCATCCGGGGCGGGCTCGTGTCGTACGCCGAACTCGCCCAGGCGGAGACCGGCGCCACGACCGGGACCGCGCGGGGCATGCAGGTGGGGGTGGCCGCCGCCCGGTTCCGGCGGTACGCGACCGTGGAGCCGGCCGAGTGGGCGATCGCGCCGCAGGTCAACGAGGCGGGGCCGTTCGGACGGGCGGCTGTCATGGGCGCGCTCGCCGTGCGGCAGCCGGTGGGTGTTGTTGCCTGCATCACGTCGTACAACAATCCGTGGGCCAACCCTGCCGGGAAGATCGCCCCCGCTCTCGCCATGGGCAACACGGTCGTCGTGAAACCGGCGCCGCAGGACCCCTTGTCCGTTTACCGGATGGCCGAGGCGCTGGAGGCGGCCGGGGTGCCGCGCGGGGTCGTGAACGTCGTCAACGGGCAGTCGGTGGAGGTGGGGGAGGCCGCGGTCGAGTCCGGTGACGTCGACATGGTCAGCTTCACTGGTTCCACGGCGGTCGGGCAGCGGATCGCCGAGGTGTGCGGGCGGGGCATGAAGCGGCAGTTGATGGAGCTGGGGGGCAAGGGCGCGGCGGTCGTCTTCGACGACGCCGACCTCGCCTCCGCCGTCTCCGGTATCGGCACGACCTTCTCCTTCTACAGCGGGCAGATCTGTACGGCGCCGACACGGGTGCTGGCCCAACGGGGCGTGTACGACAGGGTTGTTGAGCAACTGGCTGCTTACGCGGGTCGGTTGAAGGTCGGGGACCCGCGCTCGCCGGACACGGTGGTCGGACCGGTGATCTCGGCGGCGCATCGGGAGCGCGTCGAGTCGTACGTCGAACTGGGCCGCAAGGAAGGCGCGGTGGTCGTCGCGGGCGGCGAACGCCCGTCCACCGGACCGGGATTCCTGGTCGCCCCCACCGTCCTGGCCGACTGCGGGCCCGAGATGAGAGTGGTCCGCGAGGAGATCTTCGGCCCGGTCGTCGTGGTCGTCCCCTTCGACTCCGAGGAGGAAGGGATCGCCCTCGCCAACGACAGCGACTACGGCCTCATCGACTATGTGTGGTCGGGGGACGTGGCCCGGGCGTTCCGGGTGGCGCGGCTGCTGCGGGCCGGCGGGGTGGGCGTCAACACGGTCGGCCGCAACATGGAGGCACCGTTCGGAGGCTTCAAGAAGAGCGGCGTCGGCCGGGACGTCGGCTCGTACGCGCTGCACGCGTACAGCGAGGTACAGGCGATCGTGTGGCCGGGGTGACGCCAGGCCCCCCGCCCGCCGGGCCGAATCCCCCGCCCACTGTCACCTGTCCAGATCCACCCGCACCGTCAGCAGACTCGACCCCATCGCCTTCACCGCCGCGCTGTTGAAGCGGGGCAGGCTGCGCAGGCGGGCCTGGGGGTCGTCGGCGGGGAGGAGGTGGGCCGTGCCGGTGTGCCAGCGGCCCATGATGCGGACCCGGACCTCCGGGTTCGCCTTGATGTTGCGGACGTACTGGGAGAGCTCGCCGAACTCCGATACCAGCCAGAACGTGTCGCCGATGCGGCGGCCGCCGAGCGGGGTGCGGCGCGGCTGGCCGGAGACGCGACCGGTGGTCTCCAGGACGGTCTGGGTGGGGAGACGGCGGGTGAGGGAGTTCAGCAGGCGCTGGAATCTCGTGATATTGCGGTACTTGGACTCGGGGGTGCTCGGCATCGGTTTCCGGATCTCCTGTCGGCTGGCTGTGTCCGTGGACTTCAACATGATCTAGCCAGGAATCCCGGCCTGCCAGGGCTCGGGAGGAATGGCTTGTCTCGGCGGCTCTGACCCGTGCTGGAGGTACGGGTCCGCACTGTCTGCGTCAATCGGGGCGCTTCTGGCTCTCGATGTACTCCTTCACCACAGCGAGGGGTGCGCCGCCGGCAGACGCTGCGAAGTACGAGGGTGACCAGAAGTGCGCGCCCCACAGGTACTTGCGGATGTGATCGGCGTACTCCTTGCGCAGGTAGTGCGCGGAGACGCCTTTGAGTGAGCCGACCAGGGCGGACAGTTTGACCTGCGGCGGGTAGTGGATGAGTAGGTGCACGTGATCGCGTTCGCCGTTGAACTCGCGCAGCTCGGCGTTCGCCTTGGCGCAGACCTCCCGCATGATCTCCTCGCAGCGCGTCAGGATCTCAGCGGTGAAGATGCCACTCCGGTGTTTCGGTACGAAGACCAGATGCACGTGGAGGGTGTAGATGACGCTACGGCCCCTGCGGATATCAGGGTTTGGTTCCCATCGTGGTGACATAGACACGATGCTATGGTGGCTTGTGTGAAGATCGTCGTGCAGGTTCGCCTCCTGCCGACGCCGGAAGTGGCGTCGGCACTGGGGTGCACCCTGCACGCCTGCAACGACGCGGCGAACTGGCTCTCCGGCCAGGCCCACGAGCGGGGTGAGACCTCGCGCAAGGCGTTGCAGGGCTTTGCCTACCGGGACCTGAAAGGCCGGGGACTGTCGGCGCAACCGGCGCTCCATGTGGTGCGGAAGGTCGCCGACGCCTATACGACGTTGAAGGCGAACATCCGCAACGGGAACCTTGGCAAGGAAGGCTCCAAGCGCCGCCACAAGGCCGGATCGAAGCCCGTCACCTTCCGACCGGATGCGGGGCAGCCGTACGACGATCGCTGTCTCAGCTGGCAGATCGACGAGCAGACCGTAAGCATCTGGACCACCGCCGGACGTATCCGGGGTGTGCGGTTCGCCTGCTCCGGCCAGGCCCTCAAGCTCATCGCCGAGCACCGCAAGGGCGAGAGTGATCTCGTCCACCGTAACGGCGTGTGGTTGCTGATCGCCACCTGCGAGGTACCCGAGGCCGAGCGGTATGAGCCTGATGGTTTTATCGGCGTGGACCTCGGTATTGCCAACATCGCCACCACCAGCACCGGCTACCGAGCGGCCGGGCGGGATCTGAACAGGCGCCGCAAGCGACACCGTGATCTGCGCCGCAAACTCCAGGCCAAGGGCACCAAGTCCGCCAAAAGGCGGCTCAAGAACCGGCGCCGCAAGGAACAGCGGCACGCTTCGAACGTCAACCACATTATCTCGAAGAAGATCGTGACCGAGGCTGAACGCACCTCGTCCAGGAATGCGCTGAGTGCCATCACATCGAGAAGAAGAACCGGGTCGACCAGGCCCTCTTTGTCTGCCGGAGGTGCGGGGTCGTTGCCCACGCCGACCGGAATGCTTCCCACGTAATCGGCCAACGCGGCGAGATCGTGTGGAACGCGGGGCGTGAGTCACGCGTCCCTGCCACCCCATAGGGTGTCTGGACGGAGGAGCCAACCCAGCAGCCAGTTGGGCACTGCCTCCAAGCCTGGCTCTTCAGGGCCAGGTCAAGTTGACTGATCCCGTGCGCGTGGTGACATGGAATCTGTGGTGGCGGTACGGGCCCTGGGAGGCCCGGCAGAAGGCGATTCTCGCCGTGTTGCGTGAACTGCGGCCCGATGTCGTCGGGTTGCAGGAGGTGTGGGACGCCGAGGGTACGAATCTCGCCGCGTGGCTCGCCGGTGAGCTCGGTATGCACTGGACCTGGGGAGCCTCTCACGACCCCGGGTTCTGGCAGCGGCGCCTCGGCGACCCCACCGTCGGCATCGGCAACGCGATCCTCAGCCGCTGGCCCGTCGCCGAGCGGGCCGTACTGCCGCTGCCGCCGGGCGACGGGGACGGCGGCCGGCTCGCGCTGTACGCGGCACTGGACGCGCCGGGCCACCGCGTGCCCTTCTTCACCGTCCATCTCTCCTCCGCCACCGAGGCCTCGGCCGTACGGTGCCGACAGGTCACCGCACTCGCCGAGTTCGTCGCCGCGCACACCGGCGACGGCCCGTTCCCGCCCGTCGTCACCGGCGACTTCAACGCCTGGCCGGACTCCGACGAGGTCCGCCTCTTCGGCGGCTACAGGGCGGCACCGCCCGTGCCCGGCCAAGTCCTCATCGACGCCTGGGACTTCGCGGAGCCGGGTGCTCCCTCCGCCACCTGGGACCTCGCGAATCCCTACGTGGCGGGCACGTTCGGGCCCAGCGTCCGTATCGACTACGTCTTCGTGGTGCCGACGGGGAAGGGCGGGCCCGGGCATGTGCGGGGCGTACGGCGGGCGGGGGACGGGCCGGTCGACGGGGTGTGGCCGACGGATCACGCGGCCGTTGTCGTCGACCTGAGCGACCGGCTCACCTCGTGAGGATCAGCCAGGCGCACGGGTACGACACCGCCGGCACCTGGCGTTCGTGGCCCGACTCCGCCGATCCGAGATCGTCGGCATGGCCTGGGTCGCGCTCGTCCCCCGTGTGCCGAGACCCGGAGCGACGAGTCGGCTGTCCAGGCGGCTCCTCAGCCGACCACCGGACCAGGAGCCGCCCGCTCGCTGAGCCCCTGGCTCACTGTCCGGCGTCGCCCAGGAAGATCGGATTCGTGAACGCCGCCAGCGCCCCCGGTACCACCCCCGCCGCCGTCTCATGCCTCAACTCGGCCCGTACGTAAGCCGCGTAGGCCGGAGTCGTCCGCCATTCCACGGTGCCCGCGCCCGCGACCGGCAGTGGATCGCTGGTGAACAGCACGCCTTGGTCGGTCACGAGGCGGACGGTGCAGCGTGGGGCGCCGGTGACTTCCAGCCGTACCGTGACCGGGGTTTCGGCGGCCACCTCCAACCGCTCGCCGATACCGGCGTGTTCGCCCTTCGTCCCCGTCGCAGTGAAGGCCAGCGAGACGTTCTTCGACTCGGCGACATAGGAACGCCCCGCCCGAATACCGTCCTGGATCGCCTCCCTCGTCAAGTCGTCGGCCAGAACGACGGTCTGGGGCAGGCCGACCGCGTCCGGGGCGCGGTGGGCGTCGCTGTTGCCCATCGCCGGGAGCCACTCCCGGTTCTCCCGGACGGAGGCCACGAGGGTCGCGTCCCAGGAGGCCAGGGCCAGCTCGTCGTCGGGCGTGTAGGGGCCGTTCCACACCTCGACCGCGTCCGCCTCCCCGAAGCCGAACTTCCAGGCGCAGCCGATGCAGGTGGCGTGCGGATGCGCGGGTACGACCAGGCCGCCGGAGCGGCGGATCTCGCGGGCGAACCGGCCGAAACGGTTGTCGCGGGCCCGGTACCGCCAGTCGACGAACGTGCCGGGCTCGGTGCCGAGGGCGACCACGTGACCGTTGCGGGTCGTGACCTCCTCGCCGAGCAGGACGAGCAGGTCGTCGCCCGCCTCCGAGGCCCAATGGGGATGCGAGGAATGGGTGTTGTGCTCTGACGTGTTGATGAAGTCCAGGCCCGCCGCCCGCGCCAGCGCCGCGATCTCGGCGGGGGTGCGGCGCCCGTCCGAGTACCAGGAGTGCAGATGGCAGTCACCCCGGTACCAGTCCCGGCCCCGCCCCTTCGCCCGCTCCGGCGGATACACCGGTCGCGGGGCGGCGCCCGGTTCGCCGTAGCCGAGTGTGATCGTGAGCTCGTACGACAGTCCCTGCGGGGACACCGTGTAGGGGCCCAGCGCGATGTGCCAGGTGCCGGCGTGCACCGGGCCGGGGAGGTAGCCGGGCGTCGCGTCGTCGGCGCGGATGAAGAACTCCGTGCGCGCCCCGCCCGACCAGCCCCGGAAGCCCCGGCCGCCGAGGCCGGTGCCGTGCTGGTCGAAGACGCCGATGTCGAGGGCGTTGCCCTGGGTGCCGACCGGGACGGACGGTCTGTCGTAGGTGTACGCCACCTTGAACTCGCGGACCCCCGACGGGACCTCGACGGGGACGTACACGTAGTCGGGCGAGCCGGTCGGGAGGACGCCCCGTACCGTCCGGCTCTCCTGGTCGCCGTCTGCCGCGGCCTCGGCGCCGCTCGCGAAGCTCACGCTTCCCAACGTAAGCGCGGCGGCGGCGCCCGTCACGAACAGCGCGCGCCGGTCGAAGCCGTTTCCATGATCGTCGTCGCACATGCTGCTGCTCCCGGGGTGTCGTCGGTGACAGGGACGGTGCGGAGGTGACCCGTACGACTCTGATAGTCGGCTGTGAACTCCCGTGCAAGGAAAGGGAATCGGCGGGTGTCGGGAAACCGGAGCCGGTACGGGGGAGGGCGGAGTGCTCCCACTGCCAGTGACACCGTGTAACGACCTGCCCGGCCGGAACGAATCGGGCGCCCCTCTTTGGCCTGATCAGACCGATCGTATGCTCGAAGGATGACGACACCCGCGAGCTCCGGAACCGGCCCGACCGAGAACTCCATGCGTCGCGCCCTCAAACGCGCCCGTGACGGCGTCGCCCTCGACGTGACGGAAGCGGCGGTGCTGCTCCAGGCCCGCGGCGAGGCCCTGGGCGACCTCACCGCGTCCGCCGCCCGGGTGCGCGACGCGGGCCTCGCGGCGGCCGGCCGCCCCGGCGTGATCACGTACTCGAAGAGCGTCTTCATCCCCCTCACCCGCCTGTGCCGCGACAAGTGCCACTACTGCACCTTCGTCACCGTCCCCGGCAAGCTCCGCCGCGCCGGCCACGGCATGTTCATGTCCCCGGACGAGGTCCTCGACATCGCCCGCAAGGGCGCGGCCCTCGGCTGCAAGGAAGCCCTCATCACCCTCGGCGACAAGCCCGAGGACCGCTGGCCGGAGGCGCGCGAGTGGCTCGACGCGCACGGCTACGACGACACGATCGCCTACGTCCGCGCCATCTCCATCCGCATCCTGGAGGAGACGGGCCTGCTGCCCCACCTCAACCCCGGCGTGATGACCTGGACGGACTTCCAGCGCCTCAAGCCGGTCGCCCCGAGCATGGGCATGATGCTCGAAACCACGGCGACCCGCCTCTGGTCCGAGCCCGGCGCCCCGCACTACGGCTCCCCGGACAAGGAACCCGCCGTACGCCTACGGGTGTTGGAGGACGCGGGCCGCTCCTCCGTCCCCTTCACCTCCGGCATCCTGATCGGCATCGGCGAGACCTACGAGGAACGCGCGGAATCCCTGTTCGCGCTGCGGAAGGTGTCGAGGGCCTACCACGGCATCCAGGAACTCATCATCCAGAACTTCCGTGCCAAGCCGGACACGGCGATGCGCGGCATGCCGGACGCGGAACTCGACGAACTGGTGGCGACCGTCGCGGTCGCGCGCCACATCATGGGCCCCTCCGCCTGCCTCCAGGCGCCGCCCAACCTCGTCGACTCCGAGTACAAGCGCCTGATCGGCGCCGGCATCGACGACTGGGGCGGGGTCTCGCCCCTGACGATCGACCACGTGAACCCCGAACGCCCCTGGCCGCAGATCGAGTTGCTGCGTGAACAGTCGGCGGAGGCGGGCTTCGAACTCCGCGAACGGCTCTGCGTCTACCCCGAGTTCGTAGGCCGCGGCGAACCCTGGCTGGACCCGCGCCTGCTGCCGCACGTACGGGCACTGGCGGACCCGGAGACGGGACTGGCCCTTCCCGACGCCGTCGTGGAGGGCCACGCCTGGCAGGAGCCCGAGGAGGCGTTCGTGTCCTCCGGCCGTACGGATCTGCACGTGTCGATCGACACGCAGGGCCGTACGTCCGACCGCCGTGACGACTTCGACGAGGTCTACGGCGACTGGGCCGCCCTGCGCGAGGCCGCGGCGCCCGGCATGGTGCCCGAGCGCATCGACACCGACGTACGGCAGGCACTGGCGACGGCGGCCGACGACCCCACCCGGCTCACCGACGCGGAGGCGCTCGCCCTGCTGCACGCGGACGGCCCGGCGCTGGACGCGCTGACGCGGATCGCGGACGACGTGCGGAAGTCGGTGGTCGGTGACGAGGTGACCTACATCGTCACGCGGAACATCAACTTCACGAACGTCTGCTACACGGGCTGCCGCTTCTGCGCCTTCGCGCAACGCCGCACGGACGCGGACGCGTACACCTTGTCGCTGGACCAGGTGGCGGACCGCGCCCAACAGGCCTGGGAAGTGGGGGCGGTCGAGGTCTGCATGCAGGGCGGCATCCACCCCGACCTGCCCGGCACGGCGTACTTCGACATCGCGAAGGCGGTCAAGGAACGCGTCCCCGGCATGCACGTCCACGCCTTCTCCCCCATGGAGGTCGTCAACGGCGCGACACGCACCGGCCTTTCGATCCGCGAATGGCTGACGGCAGCCAAGGAAGCGGGACTCGACACGATCCCCGGTACGGCGGCGGAGATCCTCGACGACGAGGTCCGCTGGGTCCTGACGAAGGGCAAGCTGCCGACGGCGACTTGGATCGAAGTCGTCACGACGGCACACGAGTTGGGCATCCGGTCCAGCTCCACGATGATGTACGGCCATGTGGACCAGCCCAGGCACTGGCTGGGTCACCTGCGGACCCTGGCCGGAATCCAGCAACGCACGGGCGGCTTCACGGAGTTCGTGACGCTCCCGTTCATCCACACCAACGCGCCGGTGTACCTGGCGGGCATCGCGCGCCCGGGACCGACGATGCGGGACAACAGGGCGGTGGTGGCGATGGCGAGACTGCTGCTCCACCCCTGGATCCCCAACATCCAGACGAGCTGGGTGAAGCTGGGTTCGGAGGGCGCCGCGGAGATGCTGCGCTCCGGGGCGAACGACCTCGGCGGCACGCTGATGGAGGAGACGATCTCGCGGATGGCGGGTTCGTCGTACGGCTCGTACAAGTCGGTACGTGATCTGGTCGCCGTAGCGGAACTGGCGGGCCGGCCGGCGCGACCGCGCACCACGCTGTACGGGGAGGTGCCGGAGGAGCGGCAGCGGGCCGCGTCCGCCTCGGACGGGCACCTGCCGGAGCTGCTGCCGGTGCTGGACTGAGCGTCTGGGTGGTCGGACGGGGGCCGGTACGATGATCCGACCCCTGTTCGATCGGGATGCGGGGGCTGTGAGTAGCTGAGGAGATGCGTGCCCGTGCCTGCCTCGAAGGTCTGGGTGACCGGTCTGACGGTGGGAGCGATCGCCGCGGTCACGGTCCTGGCCGTGCAGGCCGACAAGGGGCCGCACCCGAAGGCGTCCGCCGCCCGCCCCAGCGCCTCGGCGTCCGCGCACGCGTCCAAGTCCCCCACGCCGCACGTCACGGCCGCCGCGGTACCCGCCTCCTCCGGCACCGGGCGGCGCATCGTCTACTCCGTCGGCCAGAAACGGGTCTGGCTGGTCGACGCGAGCGACAAGGCCGGCCGTACGTTCCCGGTCTGGCCCGGCACGGTCAGCCCCGACCCCGGCACCTACACGGTGTCGGTCCGTAAGGACGCCACGACCGGCTCCGACGGCGTCCAGATCGAGAACATCGTCTACTTCGCCACGAAGTCCGGCCTCAACATCGCCTTCTCCAACGCCGTCGACGGCTCGTCCCCGCCACCGGCCGCGGGCAAGGAAACGGGCGGCGTACGCATGGGCAAGGCGGACGGCGCGGCACTGTGGACGTTCGGGACGACGAGCACGAAGGTGATCGTGGTCAAGTAGTCGTGCGGTTTCAAGTGGCCCCCTCCAGCCCGTTCCAGTCCTTCGGCTGCCACATCGGGAACCACTCACCGTCGACCGTGATGTAGAAGGCGAGTTGGGGTGTTGGTCATGAGGTTTCTGGGTGGTGATCGTTGGGCCACTCGCTTCTTTGTCAGTGTCGGGCTTCCGCGGAGCGAGTAAAGGGCGCTCCCTGCGGTCGCGTCGCCTTCGGCGATTCCGCTGCGCTCCACCCTTGACTCGCTCCGCTCCAGCCCGTTTGAGAAGCGAGCGAGCGGCCGGGAGGAATGGGGGGCCGAGGCATACCAGCCCCTTGCCTGTGCTGCGTTGCGGGCCGGTACTACGGGGCGCGTCGGCGTCTCGCCGGCACGCCGGGTGTGCTTAGCGGCCAACCGCCGGTGGGGAGAAGGAGGAGGGGTGTGGGGGGGTGGGGGTGGGTCTGAAAAAGTGTGACACTTCCGGCGGAAAGTGACACACTTTTTTGGGACCCCTACCCCACCCCCCACGGGCGGTCGTGCCTCGCCCGCCACTCCTGCCTGCTTGAAGCCGTCTGATCCGCGACGTCCTGGAGACCCGGCGTGCGCAGCCTGCCCCCCCGACATGAACATGAAGGGGTCCCCCCGCTCAGGGTTGGCCGCTGAGCCGGCGTGGCGTGCTGGCGAGACGCGGATGCGCGTCCCGCTCCGCCGGTTGCGGGCGTAGCTGGCGTGAGGGGTTGGCGGACCTCGGCCCCCCATTCTTCCGGGCCGCTCGCTCGCTTCTGAAACGGGTTGGAGCGGAGCGAGTCAAGGGTGGCCCGCAGGGTCATCGGCGAAGCCGACGCGACCGCAGGGAGCGCCCTTTACTCGGTCCGTGGAAGCCCGACACTGGCAGAGAAGCGAGTGGCCCAACGATCACTCTGTCATCGCAGGCCGGTTCAACTCCCCGTATACCGATCAGCCCCCTCAACTCACCGTCCCCGTTCGATTACAGTGCTGAGCTGACTCGTACGTACGGACGGCGCCTGAGGAGGTCTTGGTGAGTGCCGCAACCGCAACCGCAACCGCAGCCGGGGCCGTCTGGGGGCGGGGGGAGCAGCAGGACTTTCGGAGCCGGGTGCGAGGGACGTTGCTGGGGGCCGCCGTGGGGGACGCGCTCGGTTCGCCCGTCGATCTGTTGGCGATGGACGAGATCCGGGAGGCCTACGGTGCGGAGGGCCTCGTAGATCTCGCGTTCGGGTACGGGCGGCGCGGTGCCGTCACACATCTCACGCAGCTCAGCCTGTTCACCGTCGACGGGCTTATCCGGGCGCAGGTGAGGCGTGACACCGGGGCCTGGCATCCGCCGACCGATCTGCACCGGGCGTATCTGCGGTGGGCCGCCACCCAGCACGACTGGGGGCCTGATGAACGTCGTAAGGATGACGGGTGGCTCGCGCGGGAGGAGTGGCTCTACGCTCGGCGGGATCCAACTCGGGCCTGTTTGCTGGGGTTTGGGGACGAGCGGATGGGGACGCTCGACGCGCCCAAGAATCCTGGTGAGGTGGGGGGCGAGGCGGCTGCCCGTTCCGCGCCCTTCGGGTTGCTCGTCGGGTGGGAGCCGCAGCTCGTGATGCAGCTTGCGGTGGAGTGTGCGGCGCAGACCCATGGGCATCCGGTCGGGTATCTGGCGGCCGGTGCTTATGCCGTCGTCGTGCATGGGCTCGCGCGGGGGGAGAGTCTCGATGCGGCTGTGCAGCGGGCGCTTGCGCTGCTGGCCGCTCGGCCCGGGCATCAGGCTGTCTCCGATGGGCTGCAGCGTGCCCTTGGTGCCGTACGGCAGGGGATGCCGACCTCGGGGCGGGTCGAGGAGCTCGTGGGGGAGGGGAGCGCGGAGGGGGTGCTCTCGGGGGCTGTTTACTGCGCGCTCGTCGGGGAGGACGTACGGCACGCGTTGTGTCTTGCCGTGAATCACGGTGGGCCGTCCGGGGTGGCCGGGGCGCTCACCGGTGGGCTGCTCGGGGCGTTGTACGGCGAGACGGCCCTCCCGCCGGCCTGGCTGGCCGAGTTGGAGGGCCGTCCCACGCTGCTCGTGCTCGCGGACGACTTCGCCGTGGAGATGACCCAGGGGCCCGCGTTGCACGGGCCCGCCGGGGCCTCTCCGGGCTGGATCGCCCGGTATCCGAGAGGGGTGTAGCCGCTACGGCTTGCTGCTGCCCACCACGTCGTCCCCCGCTCCTGTCTGTGCCGGTACGGCCACTGCGACCGCGTCCCCGTCGTCGTCCCCGCCGCCGTTGATCCGTTCGATCAGTGCGTCCCGCTCCGGGGTGTCCTCGGGCTTCACGTAGCCGATGAGGATGTAGAGGATCAGGGAGACCGCGAGGGGTATCGACACCTGGTACTGGAGTGGGACCCCGCCGTCGACCTGCCAGTTGATCGGGTAGTTGACCAGCCAGAAGGCGAACAGGCCCGCCGCCCAGCTCGTCAGGGCCGCCGTGGGGCCGGACTTGCGGAAGGGGCGGAGCAGGCCGAGCATCATCGGGATCGCGATCGGGCCCATCAAGCCCGCGACCCATTTGATGACGACGGTGATGATGTCCTTGAACGTGGGCGAGTTGACCTGCGTCGCCACCGCCATCGACAGGCCGAGGAAGACGACCGTGGTCACGCGGGCCGCGATCAGGCCCGAACGGTCGTTCCAGGCGCGGGCCTTGGCCGATACGACCGGTGCCACGTCCCTGGTGAAGACGGCGGCGATGGCGTTCGCGTCGGAGGAGCACATCGCCATCGTGTGGGAGAAGAAGCCGACGACGACCAGGCCCAACAGGCCGTGGGGGAGCAGCTGTTCGGTCATCAGACCGTAGGAGTCGGAGCCGTCCGGCTTCTGTGCGTGGACGAGCAGCGGTGACATCCACATGGGGAAGAACAGGACCGTCGGCCAGATCAGCCACAGTGCCGCCGACAGCCGGGCCGAACGCTCGGCCTCGTAGGGGCTCTTGGTGGCCATGTAGCGCTGGGCCTGGTTGAGCATGCCGCCGTTGTACTCGAAGAGCTTGATGAAGAGGAAGGCGAGGAGGAACACCGTGCCGTAGGGGCCGACGAGGGGTTTGCCGTGGCCCTGGAGCGCCGGTTCGTCCCAGGCGCCGAGGAATCCGATGCCCTTGTCGTTCAACTTCAGTACGACGGCCACGAACATGGAGACGCCGGCGAGCAACTGGATGACGAACTGGCCGAGTTCGGTCAGCGCGTCGGCCCACAGGCCGCCGATCGTGCAGTAGACCGCCGTGATCGCGCCGGTGATGAGGATGCCCTGGTTCAGGGACACACCTGTGAACACGGAGAGCAGGGTCGCGATCGCGGCCCACTTCGCGGCCACGTCCACGATCTTCAGCAGCATCCCGGACCAGGCGAGCGCCTGTTGGGTCCGCAGGTTGTAGCGGTTCTTCAAGTACTCGAGGGGGGACGCCACATGGAGCCGGGAGCGCAGCCGGTTGATGCGTGGCGCGAACAGCTTGGAGCCGACGGCGATGCCCAGCGCGATCGGGAACGACCAGGTGATGAAGGACGTGACGCCGTAGGTGTAGGCGATGCCCGCGTAGCCGGTGAACATGACCGCGCTGTAGCCCGACATGTGGTGCGAGATGCCGGAGAGCCACCAGGGCATCTTGCCGCCGGCGGTGAAGAAGTCGCTCACGTTGTCGACGCGCTTGTGCGACCACACGCCGATGGCCACCATCACGCCGAAATAGCCGATGAGCACGGCCCAGTCGAGCCCGTTCATATGCGCCCTCCCACGATTGAGCCGGTTCAGCCCGGGGCTCATCGTGGGCGGTCGCGCGTGAGCACGACAAGTAAGCGCACGGTCAAGGGGGAGTAAAATCGTTCGGATTGATGTTCCGCGTTCACCTACATGAACTCACCGCATCAGCTCCCCGGCGTTGACCAGCAACGACTGACCCGTGATCGCCCGTGCCCGTTCCGACGCCAGGAACACCGCCGCGTCCGCCACATCCCCGTCCGTCGCGAGCTCGGGCAGCGCCATCCGGTCGGACAGCCGTTTGAGCACCTCCGCCTCCGGGACCTTCTCGGTGTGTGCGGTGAACTGCACGTACGCCTCCACCGGCGGCCCCCACATCCACCCCGGCAGCACGGTGTTCACCCGGATCCGGTACGGCCCCAACTCCCTTGCCAGCGAGTACATCGCGCTCGTCAGCGCGCCCTTCGACGCCGCGTACGCCGCCTGCCGCACCTGCGAGGGAGCGGCCACCGCCGACTGCGTCCCGATGATGACGACCGAACCGCCGCCCGCCTCCTTCAGGGCCGGCAGGCATGCCCGGGTCATCCGCAGCGTCCCCAGCAGGTTCACGTCGAGCACCGACTGCCAGGTGGCGAAGTCCGCGTCCTCCAGCCCGCCGAAGTAGCTGTCCCACGCGGCCACATGGACCACCGCGTCGATCCGCCCGAACCGCTCCCGCGCCGCCTCCGCGAGCGCCTCGCACTGTCCCTCGTCCGTGATGTCGGTCGACCGGTACGCCGTGTGCGACCCGTCCGGATCGATCTCGGCGGCCGACTTGGCGAGATGCGACTCCGTGCGCGCGCCGAGCACGGCGTTCCCTCCGTCCCGTACGACGGCCGCGGCGACCTGATGGCCGAGTCCGGCCCCGACCCCCGAGACGACGACGGTCTTGCCCGCGAGCAGCGACATCCGATCCCTCCCGGGGTCTGGCGGTTTATCTGACGGGGCGTCAGAGTATGGGCGACCGGCGGAGGACGGAAGGGGAGCGACGTGAGCGAGGACACCCGGAGCGACGTGTACGCCGAACTGGCCGCCGTAGGACCGTACGGAGTCCGGCCCGGCCACGCGCTCATCACCATGGTCGAACCGCATCCCGGCCACGAGTACGCGTACAACCGGTGGTACGAGGACGACCACTACTACGCCGGCGCGATGGCCATGCCCTGGATGTACGCGGGCCGCCGCTGGGTCGCCACCCGAGACCTCCAACTCCTGCGCCATCCAGAGAAGTCGGCGATCGCCCAGCCCGTCACCGCGGGCTGCTACCTCTCCACGTACTGGGTCACCGAGGGCCGCTACGACGACCACATGAAGTGGACCGTCGGCATCAACAAACGGCTCAATCGCGACGGCCGGGTCTACCAGGACCGTACGCACGTCTTCACCGCGTTCCAGGACCACGAGGCGACCGTGTACCGCGACGGCGCGGCCGGACCGAGGGACTTCCACGCCCTCGACCACCCTTACGCCGGGCTGGTGTTGGAGGTCGTCGACAGTGAATCGGCCGAGCAGCGCGCCGAGTTGCTGGAGTGGCTGCGCTCCCGGCACCTCCCGAAGCGGCTCGCGGGCTCCCCGGCCGCGATGGTGACCGTGTTCCGCCCGACCCCGCTGCCGGGCGACCGTATGACCTACGTCAAGCAGGTCGAGGGCGTGGATACGAGGCTCACCCTCCTGTGGTTCCTGGAGGCCGACCCGCGGGACTGCTGGGAGGAGTACTTCACGGGGCTGGACACGGCCGTGGCCGAATCGGGCCTGGGGAGGGTGGAGTTGGTGGCGCCGTTCATTCCGACGGTGCCGGGCACCGACAGATACGTGGACCGGCTTCGGTAACTACTCAACTCCGGCGTGCATCCATCAGCCCGTCCGGCGTTTGAGGACGAGGCCGTTCAGGCCGACAAACGGCTCACTTCAACTCGTCCGGGCATGGAGTACCTCGGGGCAACTGGTATGGCGCCGCGAGTCGATACGTGCCGGCCCGCGGAGCGAGGAGCACGGTCCACTTGTCGCCCTTGGAGTCCTCCTCGGTCTCCATCAGGCAGCCGTTGAGGTTGTCGTACGTCTTCGGGGTGCCCTCGGCCCGATGCTTGGACGCCTCGGTCTCCTGCGGTGGCTTGAGGCTCTTGCCCTTCGCGTCGACGACGCTCAGCCACGGCGAGTACGGGATCCGGATGAGGATCCGGCCCTTCTTCTTCACCTCGATGGTCAGCTCGCCCTGCTCGGCCCGGTCGACGACCGCGTTCGGCTCGGCGAGCGGCGTCGGGTCGGTGACCTGGAACAGCTGCCAGTTCGTGTCGCCCCAGACCTGCTTCAGATACGGCATCCCGCGCTGGACCAGGGCCCGTTCGCGCTCGCCGCCGTCGCCGTCCGGCTTGTCCTTCGGCAGGACGACGTAGTGGACGGCCCAGCGCTGGAGCCACTCGTGGTAGTTCGCCGAGTTGAGGGTGTCGTCGTAGAAGAGGGGGTTGCGCTCCATGTCGGCCTGGCGGTTCCAGCCGCGGGCCAGGTTGACGTACGGCGCGAGCGCGGAGGCCTCGATGTGGGAGCGGGCCGGGACGACCTCGACGCGGCCGCGTTCGGCGCCGACCTCCTGGAGCTCGTTGACCAGGGGCGCGAGTTCGTGTGACCAGGACGCGGCGGGGGCGGTGTTGACGACGTCGTCGACCGACTTGAAGCCGATCCAGCCGGTGAAGCCGACGAAGGCCAGCACGATCGCGTACCACTTGCGCGAGCGCGGCACCGCGAACGGCAGCGCGGAGATCAGGGCCACACCGGCGAACAGCATCGACAGCCGGCTGATGTTCGAGCCGATCTGCGAACTGACCAGCCAGACCAGGATGACGCCGACGCTGTACACGGCCGCCGTGATCCGCACGGTCGTCCACTCGTGCGGCACCAGGAAGTAGACGAGGACCCCGGACACCAGCGGCAGGATCATCGAGCCGAACAGCATCGGCTGGGTGCCGGAGAACGGGAACAGCCACGCCGACACCGCCACGACGGCCGCGGGCGCGAGCCCGAGCGCCCAGGCGCCGGGCCGCCGCTTCTGGAGGAAGAGGGCTACGGCGACCAGGCCCACGAACAGTCCGGCCACCGGTGAGGACATCGTCGCGAGCGCGGCCAGCGGGGCCGCGCACAGGGCCTTCGCCCAGCGTTTGTAGCGCCAGCGGTAGGGCCAGCAGAAGACGACGGCCACCGCCCCGAGCCCGAACACCATGCCCAGGCCGTACGTCACCCGGCCCGACGCCGCGTTGCACAGCAGCGCGAAGACACCCGCGAGCGAGGCCCACAGGGGGTTCTTCACCATGGGGGTCCCCCCGCTCGAGCGAAGTCGAGAGTGGGGGCGGCTGCGGATCAGGATCAGGGTGAGCAGGCCCGCCGAGATCGTCCCGGCGATCATCATCGTCGTACGGACACCGAGGACCGACATCAGATACGGCGAGACCACGCTGTACGACACGGGGTGCATGCCGCCGTACCAGGCGAGGTTGTACGCCGAGTCCGGGTGCCGGCCGACGAACTCCGCCCAGGCGTCCTGCGCCGCGAGATCGCCGCCACTGTTCGCGAACGTGAAGAACCAGATGATGTGCAGGACCCCGGAGAGCAGCGTGAAGCCGATCACCGGGTGGCGGAGGAAGGGGGCGCGGAGGCGGTCGATCAGGGCCGCCCACCGGGTGCTTCCGCTACGTGTCCCGTCGTGGTCCGTGTGGTGCGCGGGCGGGTGTATTCGCGGGCCGGCTCCCGGGCCCGGATCGGCATCGTCGGCGCGTGTCGGCTCCGCTGTGGCCACCTGAAGGCACTCCCCGTGTCCCGTCTTCTGTTCCCGGCCGCGTCCCGTCCCGTTCCCGGCCTGTTCGACGCCGCGTCCGGATCGACCGGCGACGTGCCCCGATTCGCGACGCTAGCACGCACCCCGCCGGTCGGCTCCCGTGCGGGTGGCCGGCCGGCGAGGTGCGGTGACGTACAACGCCTCGTGGGTCAGCCGAGACGCGTCAGCTTCGCGGTCAGGGCCGGTTCCGCGAGATCCTTCTGCAGGGCGACCGGCACCTTGACCGCGCCGCCCGAACCGTCGCCCACGGTGAGCGTGCCCACCGTGGTGCCGGCCTTCGCGGTGTGCGGTACGGAGTCGGGGGCGAAGGACAGCTTCACCTTGAGTCCGGCCCAGCCGACCGCGGCGACGTCCTTGGTGACGACGACCGGGGTGTGACCGCCGAGCTGGTCGTCGACGTACCCGACGACGTCACCCTTCTTGAGGATCTTCGCCGAGGTCATGGCGTCCTGCGCCGCGAGCATCGCCGTCTTGCTGACCGCGTTGACGGTGTCGATGATCGGCGCGGTGTGCTGGCCGAGGATCGCGCCGACGACGACGGCCGTCTCGCCGCCGACCTCCTTGGTGGCGGCGAAGAGCAGGTTGCCGCCGGCCGCGGTGGTGGTGCCGGTCTTGATGCCGAGCGAGTTGTTGTACGGCACCAGACGGTTGTAGTTGGTCCACTTCTTGCCGGACGGGTCGACCCAGCTCGGCAGCTTGGTGATGTCCATCAGGGCCTGGATCTTTACCAGTTGGTTGCCCAGCTTCACCTGGTCCTCGGCGGTGGAGACCGTGGTCTCCTTCAGGCCCGAGGCGTCGGTGTACGTCGTGTTCGTCATCCCCAGGGACTTGGCGGTGTCGTTCATCTTCTTGATGAACGCCGCCTCGGAGCCCGCGTCCCAACGGGCCAGCAGCCGCGCGATGTTGTTCGCCGACGGAATCATGATCGCCGACAGCGCCTGCTTCTCGGTGAGGACGTCGCCCGCCTTGACGGTGTTGAGGGTGGACTCGCCGTCCTTGTCGTAGCCGCCCTCCTTCTCGGCGGTCGCGTCCACGGTGATCTTCTCGCCCTCCGCGCCCGCCTTCAGCGGGTGGTCCTTGAGGACGATGTACGCCGTCATCGCCTTGGCCACCGAGCCGATGGCGACCGGCGTCTGCTTGCCGAAGCTGCCCATGGTGCCGATGCCGTTGACGTCCATCCAGCCCTGGCCCTCGCTCGGCCACGGGAGGTTCAACTTGCTGCCGTCGAAGGTGTACGAGTCGTCGGCGGTGAGCGTGAGGGAGGGCGTCGGCAGCGGCCTCAGGGCCTGCACTACTGCAAACACGATCGCCAGGAGGATGACCAGCGGGGTCCAGATCTTGACCCTGCGGATCGCCGTGCGGACCGGGGTCTCCGGGGGTGGCGGAGTGTTGGTCAGCTCGGCGAGGAGGTCCAGCGGGGGCTTCGGGGGAAGCGGCTGCTGGGTGGTGCGCTCGGGGCCGACCTGGGCGACGGGGCGGGTGGCGTCCGGGCGGGGCGTGCGGGGCGCCCGGGGCTCGTCGAGGGGCTTCAGCGCGACGAACTTGCTGGTGCGCTCGGCGGGGGCCTCGGGGGCGGGCGGGGCCTTGAGGGTGGTCGTCGGCTGGTCCACCGCGGGCTTGGGCGGCCGTACGGCCTTGAAGATGGCGGTGGGCTGATCCACCGCCTCGGCTGCGCCGTCGTCCGCCTTGGTTTTCCCACCCGCACCACCCGTGCGGGTCGCGTCGTCGGGTGCGGGTGGAGCCTGTGGTGCGGCAGCGCCGTCGGCGGCTTCCGGCTCGGGGCTGGTGGGGGTTTCGGGGGCCGGAGGGGCGTCTTGCGGCTCGGCTGAAGCGTCTTCCGGTTCGGCTTCGGATGTGCGGGGTGCCGCGTCCTCCGGCTCAGCTTTGGATGCGCCGGGTACTGCGTCTTCCGGTTCGGCTTCGGCTGCGCCGGGTGTGGTGTCTTCCGGTTCGGCTGCGGAGGAGTCGGGTGCGGTGTCCTCCGGCTCGTCCTCGGACGCGTTGGGGGCGGCGTCCCGTGGTTCCTCGCCCGCGTCCCCGTCGGCCTCCGGAGTCTCGTCCGGGTCGGGAACCGCGTCCTCGGGAGTGCCGGTGGCCTCCGGGCGGGCGTCCGTGATCTCGTCGTCGACCTCGGCCTCGTCGGCTTCGGCGGTCTCAGGAACCGCGTCCTGAGGACCGTCCTCGGACTCGGCATCCTGCCCAGCGTTGGCCGCCTCGGCCGCTACGGCACTCACGGAGCCCTCTTCGGCCTCCCCAGCGCTCTCCGCGTCCTCGGGGCGCCCCTTCGCGGGGCGAGCCGCCACGACCACGGTCTCCGCGCTCTCGGCGGACTTCGCCGCGTCCTCGGCCGTAGAAGCCTCGCCCGCGTCGTCGGCCGCGTCGTCGGTCACCTCGACCCCGGCAGGTTCCCGGCCGTCCGAACCCTCCGAACCCTCCGAACCGTCGGAACCGTCCGAGCCCTCGGGCTCGTCCGACCCCACCACCCAAGCCGCCACAGCCGCCCGCAGCCGGGCATCGCCCGCCGGGCCGCCCTTGGCGGAAGGGTTCTGCGCATCGACGGCTCCGGCGGATTCCGCGCCCTCAACGTCCTCGGAGACTTCGGCGCCCTCGGCGGACTCGACGTCCTCGGAACCCTCGCCACCCTCGGCGGACCCGGTACCACCGGAGCCACCGGCTTCGCCGACGCCAGCCGCCTCACGCGCCCCGCCGGACTCACCAGCATCACCAGACTCGTCGGCCTCACCGGCGTCATTCGACCCGCCGGCCCCACCCGACTTGCCGGTTCCACCTGCCCCGTCGGCCGTGCCCGACCCACCGGCCTCGCCTGAGCCGTCGGCCTCGCCTGAGCCACCGGCCGCATCCGAGCCACCGCCCGAGCCGGACGCACTGCCCGAGCCACTTCCCGCACCGGACGCACTTCCCGCACTGCCGGAACCGCCGCCCGAGCCGGACGTCCCCGACGCCTCGCCCGTCCCCCCGTCCTCAGCCGCCCCCGGCCGCAGTTCCCGGATCGAGAAGATCTTCGTCGCGGTGTCCACACCCCCGCGCTGGGGCGACGTCGCCGTGGCCTCCCGGGCCACCGCCAGGCGCGGGTCGCGTTCGGACCTCGCCTCGGGAACCGGACTCGCGCTCCCCGGCGTCGGTTCTGCCGACGACTCGCGCTGCTTCGACCTGTCGGGGGACTCGCCCGCCACCGATGCCTCCTCCATGAGACGCACGCCCACCGTGCGTCAACCGAACCGACCGAGATAGCCGAGACAGCCACAAAAACAGCTGAAAACAGCTGGTAAATCTCTTACCCGCAGCCCGGACAACGCATCAAACACCGTTGTCCGAACCATGTACCAGTGTCCTGTGTGCGGGCTTAACCCCTGCGGTAGACGAGAACGACATACCTGCCGGTTCCATCACGAAGCGGTCACGCACCCTCGACAGACCAATGTGAGAGGGGTCACCCTGTCATTCATCCACGCGGGGAGGCATGGATGGGCAGGAGCCGCAGAACTCTTCCGGAAGAGCTTCTACTGCTGGCATTGGACCCGGCCACGGGCACCACTGCACAGCCGCAGTCGCTCGACCTCGGTCTGGCCGGAGCGCAGCTAGTGGAGCTGGCGCTGGCCGGACGGATAGCCCCAGACGGGGATCGTATCGCCGTGGTGGTACCACGGCCGACCGGAGATCCGACTTTGGACTGCGCGTTGGAGTTGCTGCGAAGGCGTGGCGCTCCCGTGCGTGCAGTGAACTGGATTGGCGGGCCCCGACTGGGACTTCGCCAGACCTACCTCTCGCATCTGGAGCGGTGCGGCATGGTGCATGCCGTGGCGGGACAGATGTGCGGGGTGTTGCCCACGACTCGCTATCAGGCGACGGACAACGAGATCAGCCGTGAGATCAGGGGCCGACTCGATTCCGCGATCCGCACCGGCGTACCGCCGGACCCGCGGACCGCCGCGCTCGCCGCACTGGCGCACGCGGTGGGTCTGGGCAAGCACCTGTATCCGGGTAACGAGGGACGTTCGTCCCGCTCCCGGCTGCGGGACCTGATCAGGCACGACCCCATGGGCGGACTCGTGGCGCACGCCGTGATGGACGTCCAGAACGGCGTGGCCGCACAGCCGCGCCGCAGCCCGGCCCCGGCCGGCCGTCAGGCCGCGCCCGGATCAAGGCCACCGGAACCGGCTCGTGGTGTTCCGATGCAGCCGCACCGCGGCACCATGGCGCGCGCCGTGGCTCACTGAGCCGCAGTTCCACGGCACACGCCCGCATCAGTCACGACAGGACCGCACGACCGCAGTACACGCAGTACCGCCGCACCGTCAGTCCCCAAGACCCGGTTCGGGAGCCGCTGGTCCGAGCGGGGTGGAGTAGACGTAACGTCACTCCACCCCGCTCGGCCGCATCTACGGACGCCGTGGGCAACCGGAACCTGGCTCGTACCTGCCGCATATCGACCGTTTCCCAGCGGTAGAAACCACCTTGGTGGCAGTCTGCTCAACAGCAGATACGCAAAGTGCCAAGCAGTGAGCAGCAAGTAGCGGCAAGTAGCAGCAAGCAGTGGCAAGCAGAGGCATGCAGCCGGAGGTGCACGTTCCCGTGGCGTCAAGTGTCAATCCCACCGTCAGGCGACGCCGGTTGGGCCAGGAGTTGCGTCGGCTCCGAGAGCTCAAGGGCATGACGGCCGAAGAGGTCGCCGAGCGGCTGCTGGTGTCGCAGTCGAAGATCAGCCGGCTGGAGAACGGCCGGCGCAGCATCAGTCAGCGTGACGTCCGCGATCTGTGCGGGGTCTACGAGGTCGAGGACGTCCGGATCGTCGACTCGCTGATGCAGATGGCCAAGGACTCGCGCCAGCAGGGCTGGTGGCACTCCTTCGGCGACATCCCGTACAGCGTCTACATCGGCCTGGAGACGGACGCGGCGTCACTGCGGGCCTACGAACCCCAGATCATCCCGGGCCTGTTGCAGACCCGGCCCTACGCCGAGGCGCTGATCCGGGGTGCGCTGCCCGAGACTTCGCCGAGCGACATCCAGAAGCGGGTGGAGGTGCGGCTGCGCCGGCAGGAACGTGTCTCCGCCGCGGAATCCCCGCTGCGCCTGTGGACGGTGCTGGACGAGGCGGCCCTGCGCCGGGTCGTCGGGGGCCGCCAGGTGATGCGCGAGCAGTTGGAGAATCTCGCCGAGATGTCCCAACTCCCGCACGTCACCGTGCAGGTGCTGCCGTACGAGGTGGGCGCGCACCCCGGCCTCAACGGCCAGTACGCCATCCTGGAGTTCCCCGACGCGGCGGACTCCAGCGTCGTGTACATCGAGGGTGTCACCAGCGACCTGTACCTGGAGAAGGCGGCCGACGTACAGAAGTACAGCGTCATGTACGAGCATCTGCGCGCCCAGGCCCTGAACGTGGACCAGTCGCACCAGTTCATCGCGGACATCGCGAAGGAGTACGCCCGCTGAGTGGCCCGTCCGGCGGAAGGTGCCGCACCTTACACCTTCCGCCAGCCAGGATGGAAGCACCAGGGGAATATGCCACCCGGTCGAGTGAATGGCCGCTTCGCCTACCGATGTTGGCGAGTAGCGTCGATCACGCCATCGAGCAACAGGCGTTGGCGCAAACCGTGTTGTACGTCCGGAGTGTTCGTGGCCGGACGGGACGCGCGGTGACAGCGACTCATCAACTGGCGTAACCGGAGCAAAAATGGCAATTCAGCAAGGCGCCAACGACAACTGGATCAAGTCCTCGTACTCGGCCGGAAACGGCGCGTGTGTCGAGGTCAAGTCCCCAGCTCTCGCGGCGTTGGCCGTACGGGACTCCAAGACCCTCGACGGCCCCACGCTGGCGTTCCCCGTCGACGCGTGGAACGCGTTCGTGGCCGAGGTCGGCAGGGGGGCTGTCGGCCTCGCGTGACGGATGATCACTCCAATTTCATAGGTACACCGAAAGAGCCCTCTCGACTGGCCCGCCGTCCCGGCCGAGGGGGCTCGGCCATGGCCACGCGGCGACGGCTGCCGAGCCCATGCCACGGCCAACGGGCGCCGGTTCTACGGCTGCTGAGCCCGTGCAACGGCTACTGGGACGGATCGCGTTCCACCGGAAACGCCACGTCGCACACCGCGTCCCCGGGCCCCGCAGCCGACCAGTCCGCGAAGTACACCTCGCGGCACGGACCGGCGTACCGCAGCCCCTCCGTGGCGACCCACTGCTCCACCGCCTCGAAAGCGGCCATGATCTGCGGGTGCGCCACCTGCGACTTGGTGATGCGGGTGTACGCCAGCCGCCGGGCCGGTTCCACCCGGACCGCCGTCTGCCGGGTCCGGCCCTGTCGCGCGGCCCACGCCCGGGCCGCCGCCTCGTCCGCGACCGGTACGCAGGACTCGGCAGGGCCGTCGCTCTCCATCGACACCTCGGAGTGGTAGACGACGAAGGGCGCGGCACTCACGCCCCCGCATTCCTCCGCCGCCGCCTCCAGGCGTCCCAGCGAGGCCCCGATCCAGGCCGGCAACTCGTCCGCGAGGGTGTGCCTGGTCTCGGTGATCAGCACCTGTTCCGGCACCTCGACCGTCTCGACCACGAACTTTCCGTACATCTCGGAGCTCCTCCCCGAAAGGCGTGCACGGAGGTACTCGGCGAGCGTGCGCTGCCCGGCGATCCGGGTCTCGACATCCGTCCAGTACGCGGCGAGGAGTTCGGCCGCGTCCGTTCCGTCCGCCTCGACCAGCACGGCGATCCGGGCCAGCGGCATGTCCAACTGCCGTAGCAGCGCCACGAGCCGGGCCCGCTCGACCTGGTCGGCGCGGTAGTAGCGGTAGCCGCTGACCTCGTCGACCCGGGCCGGGGACAGCAGCCCGAGCCGGTCGTACAGCCGCAGCGCTTTGGCCGAAAGCCGTGCCTTGGCCGCGAACGCGCCGATGGTGAGCAGTTCGTCGTCCACCCCAGCCATCCTCCGTCACCGGGCGGTTTCCGTCCGCCCGGCGACAAGGACGCTCAGCCCTGCCCCAGGGGCAAGGTCAACACCTTCTCAGGCGAGGGAACCCTCCACCGCCGCCACGATCTCCGCCGACTCCGGCTCGGTCTGCGGGGAGAAGCGGGCGACGACCGTGCCGTCGCGGCCGATGAGGAACTTCTCGAAGTTCCAGCGGATGTCGCCGGTGTGACCCTCCGCGTCCGCGAAGCCGACGAGGCGCTCGTACAGCTCGTGCCGGCCGTCCCCGTTGACCTCGACCTTCTCGGTCAGCGGGAAGGTCACGCCGTAGGTCGCCGAGCAGAACTCGGCGATCTCCTCGGCGCTGCCGGGCTCCTGCCCGAGGAACTGGTTGCAGGGCACGCCGAGCACGGTGAAGCCCTGTGCCGCGTACCGCTCCTGGAGCCGTTCGAGGCCCGTGTACTGGGGGGTCAGCCCGCACTTGGAGGCCACGTTCACCACGAGGACGGCCTGGCCGGCGTACTGCGAGAGGTCCGCCGAGCCGCCCTTGAGCGACCCGATCTCGACGGCGAGGGGACCCGTGTTGTCTGTAGTCGTCATAACCGGATGCTAACTCCGGTAAATGTCGTTCTCGTCGGCGGCCCGTGCGCCTCCGGACCTACACACCGGCAGCCTCCACTACGACCTCTCCCGCCGCCGTCCGCGAATACAGCACCGAGCGCCCCGCCCTCCGCCGCTCCACCAGGCCCGCGTCCAGCAGCACCTTCAGATGCCGGCCCACCGAGCCGAGCCCCTGGCCGGTCACGGCGGTCAGCTGGCTGGTGCTCATCGGCGAGGAGAGCAGCACCAGCACCCCGGCCCGGGCAGTCCCCAGCAGCGCGCCGAGGGCCGCGGGCACAGGCCGCCCGCGATGGTCGGCGAGCGCGCCCGCGCAGGGGTAGACGATGGCGTACCGGTCGGGCTCCTCCCAGGACACCCACCCGCCGTTCGACCCGTTCGACGTCACCGGCACGAAGACCAGCTCCGCGCCGGAGATCTCGCGCGGCGGATACTCGTGCAGATTGACCTGGAGCCGGTTCTCCCCGAGCCACCGCGTCCGCCCGGGCCGCAGCGCGTCCAGTACGGCCGCCCAGCCGCCCTGGCTCACCTGCGCGGTGCGCGCGATCACATCGGCCTCCAGGACGCGCCGGCGCCGCTCCCAGGACGGCCGTACGGTCTCCTCCCAGACGTACTCCAGGAGCCGGGCCGCCCGCTCGGGCAGATCGTCGCGCTCCAGGGCGGCGGGGAGCGGGCCGGCGAGGGAGACCGTGAGGTTCGCCCGTGCGGCGGCGGGAGGCGCCGTACGTACCCGTGCGACGGCCGCCTCGAACGGCTCCCGGTCCCTCGGCGTGGGCGCGAGGAAGTCGGCGGTCCAGACCCGTCCGAGGCCCGCCCGCACCAGCAGCCCGGTGACCGGTTCGGCCGCCAACAGCCGCCGGTAGCCCGGCAGATGGTCCCGCAGCCACACCTGCTCGCCGGGGTGCGCGGCCATACCGGTGTGCAGCAGTCTCAGCGAGGCGAAGGTCTCGGTGAACGACGACA
The DNA here is from genome assembly GCF_045209635.1 of Streptomyces sp. NBC_01622. NCBI lineage: Bacteria > Bacillati > Actinomycetota > Actinomycetes > Kitasatosporales > Streptomycetaceae > Streptomyces > Streptomyces sp. NBC_01622. The sequence continues at coordinate 4,947,234 of NZ_CP109293.1, read as the reverse complement.
GCACGAACCGGCTCCGGGCGAGGGTGTCGGCGTTGACCTGCCACCAACCCATCGGCACCCCCCGGTGTTTCGCGTCCGCGCGAAAGAATACGACCCCCGCGCGCACCCTCGCAGACTCCTCGCATGCGCAGCTACCGTGAGCTCTTCCGCACCCCCGAGTACACGCCGTTCTTCCTCTCCTACGCCGTCCAGAACGCGGCCCAGACGATCAGCGGGCTGGCGCTCGCCACGCTGGTGTACCGGGCGACGAACTCGCCGCTGCTGTCGGCGGTGAGCATGTTCGGGCCGCAGCTCGCCCAGATGCTCGGCGCGACCTTCTTCCTCTCGGGCTCCGACCGGCTGCCCCCGCGCGCCACCCTGGCCGGCATCAACTCCGCCTTCGCCGTCTGCACGGCACTGCTGGCACTGCCCGGCCTGCCGATCGGGGCGGCCTTCGGCATCGTGTTCGCGCAGGGCCTGATCGCCTCGCTGGGCGGGGGAGTGAGCGGAGGCCTGCTGAACGAGATCCTGCCCAAGAACGGCTTCCTGCTGGGGCGTTCGGTGTTCAACATGGCCACGGGTCTGATGCAGGTCACCGGCTTCGCGACGGGCGGCGCCCTGCTGGCCCTGCTCTCCCCGCGCGTCTGTCTGCTCCTGGCGGCGGCCCTCTACGCCACCACGGCCCTCATCACCCGCCTCTGCCTGACCGCCCGCCCACCCCGCGCCGTGGGCCGCCCGTCCGTCACGGCGACCTGGCGCACCAACGCCCTCCTGTGGTCCTCCCGCCCCCGCCGCCTCACCTACCTGGGCCTGTGGGTCCCCAACGGCCTGGTGGTCGGCTGCGAATCCCTCTACGTCCCCTACGACCCCGGGTCCGCGGGCACGCTGTTCGCGAGCGCGGCGCTGGGCATGTTCGCCGGCGACCTGGCCCTCGGCCGCTTCGTACCGGCCGCCCTGCGCGCCCGCCTCGACATCCCGCTGCGCCTCCTGCTGGCGGCGCCGTACCTGTTCTTCGCGCTGCGGCCGGGCATGCCGTGGGCGGCGATCGCCGTATGCGTCGGCTCCGTCGGCTACGGCGCGAGCCTGGTCCTCCAGGAGCGTCTGATGGAGCTCACGCCCGACGAACTCGCGGGCCACGCCCTCGGGTTGCGCTCCGCGGGCCTGCTCACCATGCAGGGCGTAGGCGCGGCCCTCGCGGGCACGGCGGCCCAACTGACCTCCCCTGGAACGGCGATGACCCTGATGGCGGCCGGATCGGCAGCGGTGACAGGGGGGTTGGCGGCATGCGCCCGGCAGGACCGGCCGGTGACCGCCTCCGCCGGCGTGTCCTGATCGTTCCCGGGCGGGCGATCCGTGCTTTTCCGTGACCACAGGCATCCTTGACAGCGTCCGTACTGTTTCGCGACGTTTGAGACCTGCCGAACTGTTCGTGTCTCGTCGTACCGTGGGACGTGTAGGCAAGGGCGCGGACGACGCGTCGTGGGGGAAATGTGGGGGGACGGTCGCCCATGCGATCCATGCGATCCAATGGCAAGGCGGACATCACGATCCACAGACCGGAGGAGTTGAGCACCTCGCTCCGCCAGGCCTGGCACAAGGCGATGGACGAGTCGCCGGACTACGCGAACCCTTTCCTGGCACCGGAGTTCGCGGACGGCGTCGGCCGCCACCGCGGCGGTGCGCAGGTGGCGGTGCTGCACGAGGGCGGGGAGCCGGTCGGCTTCTTCCCGTACGAGCGCAACCCCGTCGGCGTCGGCCGGGCCATCGGCCTCGGGCTCTCCGACTGCCAGGCCCTGGTGCACCGGCCCGGTGTCACCTGGGACGTCCAGCAACTCCTGCGCGCCTGCGGCCTGTCGGTCTTCGAGTTCGACCATCTGGTCGAGGAACAGCAGCCGTTCGGCCGCCATGTCACCGGCACCTTCGCCTCCCCGGTGATCGACCTCAAGGACGGCGACGGCGAGGTCCCCTACGCCGAGTGGCTGCGCGGCGCGTACCCCGGCATCGCCAAGACGACGCTGAAGAAGGAACGCCGGCTCGGCCGCGACCTCGGCGAGATGCGGTTCGTCTACGACGACCGGGACCCCGAGGTGCTGCACACGCTGATGCGGTGGAAGTCCGCCCAGTACCGCAGGACCGGCCGTATGGACCGCTTCGCCCGCCCCTGGATCGTGGACCTGGTGGACCATCTCTTCCGGGTCCGCGAGGAGCACTTCACCGGCATCCTGTCGGTCCTCTACGCCGGGGACCGCCCGGTCGCCGCCCACTTCGGGCCGACGTCCCGCACCCTGTTCGCGGCCTGGTTCACGGCGTACGACCCCGAACTCCGTTACTACTCGCCCGGGTTGATCATGCACCTCAGGATGGCTGAGGAGGCGGGCCGGCACGGCGTGCGGCTCATGGACCTGGGGCGCGGCGACAAGGAGTGGAAGGACTGGCTCAAGACCCGCGAGCTGCGCGTGGGGGAAGGTTTCGCCACCCGCCCCCACCCGGTGGCCACGGCCCACCGCCTGTGGCGCCGCCCGGTCCGCGGCCTGCGCAACACGGTCCTGGCCCACCAGTCCCTGCGCGACCCCGCGGACCGCCTCCTGAAGACGGTGGGCGCGCTGCGCACGTCGGGCCGGGCGGCACTCAAGAAGTGACGACGCGGCGACATCAACTCCGGGAGGGGCCCTGGACCGCTGACGTCGAGGGCCCCTTTTTCGTGCCCGGGGTCCGCCCCGTCACCCGTACGACAGGCGGCCGTGGTAGACAACGCCGATGATGGTCGGGGCTGTTGACGGATGCCCGGCCCGCGGGCGACCGCGCGACAACAGGAGGGGGCAACCCGTGCTTCTGAAGACCTTCCGCTGGTCGTTCGCGGTCACCGCGATCGGCCTGGCCCTGGGAGTCTGGTACGGCGGCTGGACGGCGTTCGGCGTCATCGCGATCCTGGCCGTCCTGGAGATCTCGCTGTCCTTCGACAACGCGGTGGTCAACGCCGGGATCCTGAAGAAGATGTCCGCCTTCTGGCAGAAGATCTTCCTCACGGTGGGCGTCCTGATCGCGGTGTTCGGCATGCGGCTGGCGTTCCCGGTGGTCATCGTCGCCGTCACGGCGAAGAAGAACCCGATCGACGCGGTCAACCTCGCCCTGACCGACAAGGACCGCTACGAACAGCTGGTCACCGACGCCCACCCGGCGATCGCGGCCTTCGGCGGCATGTTCCTGCTGATGATCTTCCTGGACTTCATCTTCGAGGACCGGGACATCAAGTGGCTGGGCTGGCTGGAACGCCCCCTCGCCAGGCTCGGCAAGGTCGACATGCTCTCGGTCTGCCTCGCCCTGATCGTCCTGCTGATCACGTCCTTCACCTTCGCGACGCACGCCCACCAGCACGGCGGCGCCCACGCGGACAAGGCACAGACGGTTCTCGTCTCCGGCATCGCGGGCCTGATCACGTACATGATCGTCGGCGGCCTCTCGGGCTACTTCGAAGACCGCCTGGAGGCGGAGGAGGAACGCGAGCGGGAGAGCGACCGCTCGGCGGTGGTCCTCGCCGGCCAGGCCGCGTTCTTCATGTTCCTGTACCTCGAAGTCCTGGACGCGTCGTTCTCGTTCGACGGTGTGATCGGCGCCTTCGCCATCACCAACGACATCGTCCTGATGGCCCTCGGCCTCGGTATCGGCGCGATGTACGTCCGCTCGCTGACGGTGTACCTGGTCCGCCAGGGCACGTTGGACGACTACGTCTACCTGGAGCACGGCGCCCACTACGCGATCGGTGCCCTGGCCGTGATCCTCATGATCACCATCCAGTACCAGATCAACGAGGTCATCACCGGCCTGGTCGGCGTCCTCCTGATCGGCTGGTCGTTCTGGTCGTCGGTGCGCCGGAACCGGGAGCTCGGGGAGGCGGGGGAGACGGCGGCGGCTGAGGACGCGGATGCGGCGAGGGTGCCGTAGCCGGGAAAAAATCTTGCACGGCACGTCATGAGAACGGCGGGCCCACACCTCTCCTCCCTGAACGGCCACCGCGCCCCCTGAGCGCCAACGGCCCGCATCGCAAGGGAGGTTGGGCAGTGGAGCTCGCTGCTGCACTGTTGTCCGTGCTCGCCCCGCTGGCCCCCGCCGTCAAGGGCTGGCTCGACAGCGTGGCCCGTCGCAACCGCGGTCTCTGCGACGCGTGCGGCGCGCGCCCGCGGCGGGAGGACGACGATGACTGAGCGGAAGCCGGTGACCGCCGAGGAACTGGGCGCGCTGTACCGGAACCACCGGACCAGTCTGACGGCGACCGCCCGGCAGGCGCTCCGTGCCCGTGGCGTACCGGAGTCGGTCGTCTCGCCGGAGGACATCGTGCAGACCGCCTTCACCAAGGCGCTGCGCGATCCGGCAGCCATCGAACATCCGGTCGGCTACCTACGGGTCGTGATCCGCACCGAAGCGGCCAACCAGGCCCGGCGGTGTGCCGAACACCGTCGGCTGGAGACCCTTCGTACGGCCGACCCGCTGCGCTTCGACCCCGCGTGCTGCCCGGACTTCACCACACTGGTCGGCAACCGCCGGGCCGTCGAACAGGCCCTGGCCGGCCTGACGCTCCCGCAGCGCACCGCCGTATGGACGACGAAGGCGCTGGACCACACGCTGGCAGAGGCCGCGACCCTCATGGACAGAGCCCCGGGCACCGTCGCCACGCATGTCTCGCGTGGCATGGTGCTGCTGCGCGCGGCCCTCGCCGCGGCGGTGGTCGCCGCCATCGGATTCATGGCGGCGGGCGGCGGCCTAGGTGGCCGGCTGCGGCGCACCGACCCCGCCGGGCAACCCGGTGGGGGGCCGGGGGTGTCGGCGGGACGGTGGTGGCGCCAAGGACGGGCCGTGCTCGTTGCGGTGTACGAGCGTTCGCCAGGGGTCGTGCTCCTGGCGTCCCTGGCCTCCCTGACCGGGTGCGCGGTCGTCTGGTGGGTCTGCCGCCCCACTCCGGACGGCAGCTCCGGCGCGCGTCTCAGGAGGCTGCTGGACGCTTGCGGGAGGGCGCGGTTCTGGTCGCGTGCGATGAGCCGCTTCGTACGGTCGTTCACCACGCGAGGCACCACTTCCGGTGTCGCTTCGGAGGCCGGGGATTTGAAGGGCAGGGAACAGGGCTCTCCGCGCGGCGAGCGAAAGGGGGGCCAGGGCGAGCGTGAACGGGGTCAGGCCGAGCGCCCGGAGCCGCCCGACCCGCGGCACGCCGCTCCCGGCGCGAACACCCGCCTGCAAGACCTCTTCGGTCTGGCCGGCTGGTCCAAGGGCGAACTCGCTCGGCTGGTCAACCGGCAGGCGGCGGCCATGGGACGCCCCCAGCTGTCGACCGACACCTCGCGGGTACGGCGCTGGATCGACTCGGGCGAGATTCCGCGCGATCCGGTGCCACGGGTGCTGGCGGACCTGTTCACCGAGCGTCTCGGCCGTGTCGTGACCGTCGAGGACCTCGGTCTGGTCCGGCACGGCAGGGCGCGTGGACGGACCGGCTCCTGGAGCCCGGCGGACCATCCCGACGGAGTGCCGTGGGCGCCCGAACGGACAGCCGCCGTCCTCACCGAATTCACGGGAATGGACCTCATGCTCAACCGGCGCGGCCTGGTGGGCACCGGCCGGCCGGTCTCCTATGCCCCGGACGCGACCCGGGAAGCCCTGAAGATCCTCGAAGTGGTCACACACGCACCGCACGGGGTGGTGTCCCGGACCCAGATCGCCCGCTCCCTGGGGAGGTTCGGAACGATCGACGAATCAGCCCTGTCGCTGCTGATCCGCCAGGGCCATCTCCGGCAACTTCCGAACAACAAGTACACCGTTGCCGGGCAGGACTTGAGCGGACTCGCTTCCGGGCCCGGCCGATGGGGCACACTGCACGAGCAGGCGGACCTCGACCTCTCCGCGAACGGAGTCGCACCCCGGTGAGTCATGGCACCGTCGATGTCTTCGTCAACTACCGTACGGCCGACACCGGATACGAAGCGGCGGCGTGCTACGAGTCGCTGGCACGCGCCTTCGGTCCCGGGCGGGTCTTCCGCGACTGTGTGTCGATGCGGCCCGGCGAGCTCTACCCGCAGGCGATTCGGCAGGCCCTGGAGGAGACCCGGATCGTGCTGGTGCTCATCGGGCCCGACTGGTTCGCCGAGGACCCGGACAGCGGCCTACGGCTTGTGTACCGGGAGGACGACTGGGTACGCCGGGAGATCCGCCGCTCCTTCGAATGGGACATCCCCGTGGTGCAGGTGGCGCTCGACGGCGCTCCTCTCGTCGTAGCGGACGAACTCCCGCCGGACATCGCACGGTTGGCGCACTGCCAGGCGGTGCACATCACCCACCGGGGCCCTCGGGCACGATGTACGGCGGCTGGCGGACGGGATCACCGAACTGGTGCCGGAGCTGCTGCTCCCCGATCTGTTCCCTCCCCGGCGGGAGTTGCCCGCCGAGCCGCTGCCCAGCATGTTGCTGCAGGCCGACTACGGCGTGGTCCCCTTTGCGCGGGCCGACGACGAACTGCCGCGCCTGGCCGACTGGTTGGCGGCGCCGGACCATCTCGCCGCGCGGCTGCTGACCGGTCCGGGCGGCCAGGGCAAGACCCGACTGGCGATCCGGCTCGTCGAACAGGCCGGGGCGGAGGGCTGGACGGCGGGTCTGCTCGCCGAACAGGTGCCCGAGCCGGTGCTCGACCGCATTCACGCGTTCCGCGGTCCCCTGCTCGTCGTCGACTACGCCGAAGGCCGCACCGGGCAAATCGCCGCCGCCGCCTCGGAGTTGATCGCCCGGCCCGTCGAGCAGGGACCGGCACGGCTGCTGCTGCTCGCCCGGTCCTCCGGGGTGTGGCCGCATCTGCTGCGCCGCCACCGCGACGACCGTGTCTCGCTCCTCTTCACCGACCTGGCCGAGCACCCGCTGCCCTCGGTCGTCGCCGCGCCGGACGACCGCCCCGCCGAGTACGGCCGGGCCCTGCACGCCTTCGCGGCCCGGCTGGGGCGGCCCGTACCGGTGACCGCCGCGCCGGACGCGCTCGGCTCGGCACGGTACGACCGGGTGCTGGATGTGCACGCCGCGGCGCTGGCGGCACTCCTCGACGAGCCCGTGCCGGACGCCGTAGTGGACGCCGCACCGGACACCGTGCCCGCCCGGCGCGATCCGCTGCTGCGTGTCCTCGACCACGAACGGCGCTACTGGGCGGCGACGGCAGCGCCGTACGAGCTGCCGGGGCCCACTCGCGACGCGGGCGACCGTACGGGCCGAGGATGACAAGTCGGCGGTCGGATCCGCCGTCGCGGACCTGGTCCGGGCCTGGCATGCGGCACTCTCCGCCGAGGACGAAGCGCTCGTGGACGTCGTCGTCGACGTCCTGCGAGACCTCGACGCCCGACACCCGCGCCGCGTCCGCCGCGCCTGGCGAGCGGCGACGAGCGAGCCGTATCCACAGCTGACCACCTCACGTCCTGAGCGGCCCACCGGCCGAGGAGGTAGGGCTCCGTCTCACGGGGCTGCCGCACGGCGTGGTGCAGCGTCGGGTCCCTGTCGGCCTATCGGCGGGCGGCCGCCGCCTCAGCCGGGTGCGACGTTGTAGGCCACCGTGCCGGGCACGAACCGGCCCTCGATGTAGGGGAACGGCCCGTCGGGCAGGTCGTAGATGGCCATGGCCGGGCCGGGCAGTGGCCGCGGCGATGGGGCGGTGTCCCAGGTCGTGACCGGGGTCCTCCAGCGAGCCAGGGTCAGGCCGCTTGGCAGCGTGGCGTAGCGGTCGGCGTGGAAGTCGACGGGAGCGCCGCGCTCGTCGAGGAACACCCGTGCTGTCACGGACTGCGCCGCATCGGCGAGTGTTACGTCGAACGCGCGGTCGTCGACCGCTGTCCACGATGCGGCAGGGCCGAGGAGCATCGACGGTGCGAGCAGGATGGCGTCGTTGAGATAGGTGATCAGCTCGCTGTGGTCGAACTCCTCGCCCTTGCCGTCGGCCACGGGGACGAGGTTCATCAGCTTGACGAGCATCCGCCCGCGTCCGTGGACGTACGTGTCCCGGCCGACGACCGGTACCAGGTGTGCGAGGCGGATCCGCAGGACGAAGACGCGGGCGATCTCGACGGCGGAGTTGTACTGCCATGCCTCCGCCGTTGCCCAGTCGGCGTCAGGCCGCATGCGGAAACGGCCGACGAAGCGGGCTAGGAACGACCAGTCGCGGGGCCTGCCGACGACGCCCATGAACCGCATGTAGCGCTGCACGGCGTCCGGCAGCCCGGCCAGGTCGGCGTCGGTCACCACACCTTCGGGGCGACCGGACCGCAGGCCGGCGGCGGCGACGTCTGCCATCAGCCGGTCGTAGAGGCGGTCTTTCGGCCGGGGCGGGTTCTCGCCCGGACTCCCGAGGCCTGTTCCTGCGCGTGTACTGATCATCGGCCCTGGCTCTCTGGCGTGGTGCCGCCGTGCGCGGCACCACCTCCATGCGACGCCTTGGGGGACTTGGCGGACAAGTACCGTGAGTCCTGCCGCTCGGGACGGTTGTCCCCACATGCCGCCTGCCCGCCACTCAGGACGATGGGCCCGGGACCCGGGACGGTTCGGCCCTACCCCGAGGCCGCTTTGTGTGTGCATGCTCGCCATGAGGTGAGCGGCCGTGAATGCGACGATCTCGGTTTCCGGACTGGTCAAGGAGTTCGGCGCGACCCGGGCCCTCGACGGTCTCGACCTGATGGTTGGGACCGGGGAGGTGCACGGCTTCCTGGGGCCGAACGGCGCCGGCAAGACCACCACGCTCCGGGTCCTGCTGGGACTGCTGCGCAGGGACGCCGGGGCGGTTTCCGTGCTGGACGGGGATCCGTGGCGGGACGCGGTCTCGCTCCACCGCCGGCTGGCGTTCGTGCCGGGGGAGGTGAATCTGTGGCCGAACCTCACCGGGGGCGAGGTGATCGACCTGTTGGGCACGTTGCGCGGGGGCCTCGACCGCAAGCGCCGGGCCGACCTGCTGGAGCGGTTCCAGCTCGACCCGGGTAAGCGGTGTCGCGCCTACTCCAAGGGCAACCGGCAGAAGGTGGCCCTCGTGGCGGCCCTCGCCTCCGATGTCGAGCTGTATCTCCTGGACGAGCCGACCTCCGGCCTCGACCCGCTGATGGAGGCGGTCTTCCAGGAGGTGGTCCGGGAACTGCGCGGGGCCGGCCGGAGCGTGCTGCTGTCCAGCCACATCCTGTCCGAGGTGGAGGCGCTGTGCGACCGCGTCACCATCATCCGCGCGGGCCGGACCGCCGAGTCGGGCACCTTCGACGAGCTGCGCCATCTGACCCGTACGACGGTGACCGTCGAGACCGCCGAGCCGATCGACGCGCTGGGCCAGGTGCCCGGGGTGCACGACCTGAGCAGGGACCACACCCGTGCGCGGTTCAGTGTGGACCCCGGTGAACTGGGTGAGGTGCTGCGGCGTTTGGTGACGTTCGACGTCCGTACTCTGACCAGCTCGCCACCTACGCTCGAGGAGTTGTTCCTGCACCACTACGGGGACGACACCCGCGTCCCGGACGCCGCAGCGGGCCTCTCGGACTCCGAAGCGGGCCGGGGGAGTCCGCGATGACCGGGCGGGCGGCCGGGCTGACCGGCACGGTCGCGCTCACCCGGCTCGCGCTGCGGCGCGACCGGTTCACCCTCTCTGCCTGGATTCTCGGGCTGAGCGCCTTCATGGCCGGTATCACGGCCATGAGCGTCAGCGGTCTCCCCACGCGTCAGGACGTGATCGAACAGACCGAGCTCATGGCGGGCAACGCGGCGATGCGCATGCTCGGCCTGGCCTCCGGCGCCAGTGTCGGCGGTTACACGCTGGTCCGCGGCTATCTCACGCTGGCGGTGCTCACGGCGCTGATGAGCACATTCGCCGTGGTGCGGCACACCCGCCAGAACGAGGAGACCGGGCGCGCCGATCTGCTCGGCGCGACAGTCGTGGGGCGGTACGCGGGGCTCGCCGCGGGAGTCGTCGTCACGGTCGGGGCGAACATCGCGCTGTCGGCACTGCTGGGCCTGACGATGATCGTGAACGGTCAGCCGATGGCGGGCTCGGTCACGGCCGGCGCGTCGGTCGGCGCAGTGGGCATCGTGTTCGCCGGTGTTGCCGCGATCGCTGTACAGCTGTTGTCCACCACGCGCGGGGCGAGTGGTATCGCCTCGGCGGTCCTCGGGCTCGCCTTCCTGCTCAGCGGCGTCGGGAACATGCTCGGCCGGGCCGACGCGAGCGGGCTGCGGGTGGTCAGTGCCTGGCCGTCCTGGGGGTCCCCGATCGGCTGGGGCCAGCAGATGCGGCCGTTCGGCGGCGACCACTGGTGGCCGCTCGCGCTGTTCGCCGTCCTTTTCACCGTCCTGCTCGCCGTGGCCGGCGCGCTCGTGCGCCGACGTGATGTCGGCAGGGGCATGCTCACCGAGCGGCGCGGCCGCACCGAAGCCGCGCCCGGGCTGCTCAGCCCGTTCGGGCTGGTCTGGCGGCTGCAGCGCGGCGCGCTGCTCGCCTGGGCGGTCGGCATGCTCGGTTTCGGCCTGGTCCTCGGCGCCATCGGCGGCGAGGTCGCGGACATGGACGGCTCTGCCCGCGACTGGTACACGCGTGTGGGCGGCACGGACCGGATCGTCGACGCCTACCGCACCTCGATCATCGGGATGGCCGGCATGGCCGCCGCGATCTACACGGTGCAGATCCTGCTGCGTATGCATGCCGAGGAGACCGAGGGCCATCTGGAGCCCGTCCTGGCGACCGCGGTGAGCAGGGCACGGTGGGTGACGGGCCACATCATGAACGCCGTACTCGGCGCCGCCGGGCTCCTCCTGCTCTTCGCGGTCGGCATGGGAGTAACGGCAGGCCGGACGCTGGGCGGAGGTGTCGCCGCCCAGCTGGGCGACCTGACGACGGCCGCGCTCGCGCAGCTGCCGGGGATCCTGGTGCTGGGCGGTGTCGTGGTCGCGGTGGTCGGGCTGCTGCCCCGGTGGGCCGGCCCGGTCTCCTGGACCGTGGTCATGGCGTCCGTCCTGCTGGGCCCGCTGTTCGGCCCGAGCCTGAAATGGCCCCAGTGGGCCCAGGACCTCTCGCCGTTCACCCATACCCCCAAGGCACCGGCCGCCGCGATCACCATGGCCCCCGTCCTCACCCTCCTCGTGGCCTTCACCGCCCTCGCGGTGGTCGGCATCGTCACATCCCGCCACCGCAACCTGGCCCTCCCGGCCTGACCTCCCGACGCGTCGGGGACTCTGGCGGGCCTGCCGCAGATCTTCCGTGAGGTGCGGCTGAAGGAGGATGCGGGCCTCGTCGCTGCCGAGCTCCGGCTACCGCCCGAAGCGCCCCAAGAACCCCACTTACAAGCCCGCCGAACCGCCGGTCGAGTAGACGCCACCGGCGCCCGGAGCTGGGGAATTACGTAATACGTGAACGTCCACAAGCTTCAAGTCAAGAGCTGAAGGCGGCTGCCGGGCCGCCGGCCCCGGAATCTAGGTCACATGACTGATGCCACGGCAAAAGCGCTGTTCATAGGGTCCATGGCATGCCGCACCGATCAAATTCGGCCATGCGCGGTTGAGCCAGCCGACCGGGCCGAACTCCTGACGGCCCCCCGTTCAGGTGGCGCCCGCCGCCCTCGGTCAAAGGGGGACGGCAGGCGCCGAGCATCCCGAAGGCCCGCGCCAACGGACCGGAAGATCCATAAGGCCGCCGCCCTCGCGTGGCAGCTCAGCGGCGAGGTCTCCATCAGACCCGTTCCCCCAACCCCAATGCTTGAGGAGTCCCATGAGTACCGAGGTTTCCCGCCGTCAGATACTGGCCGCCGGAGCGGCGCTGGCCGGGTCGGCGGCGCTGATAGCCGGCTCAGAAGGAACGGCCGACGCGGCGGCGGCCGCAACCGGTACCGGTGAGGAGAGACCGAAGGTGAAGCCGACGATCGTGTTGGTGCACGGCGGTTACGCCGATTCCTCCTGCTGGAACGCCACCATCAAGGAGCTGCAGTACAAGGGCTACACCACGATCTCCGGGTCGAACCCGCTGCGGGGCATTCCGACCGACGCCCCCTACATCGCGAGCCTGCTGGACTCCGTCAGCGGACCGGTCGTGCTGGTCGCGCACTCCATGGGCGGGACGGTCATCACGAACGCCGCCGCCGGGAAGAGCAACGTCAAGGCGCTGGTCTACGTCGCCGCGTTCGTGCCCGACGTCGGCGAGACGCAGGGCGAGCTCATCACCAAGTTCCCGGGCAGCGAGGTCGGTCCGGTGAGCGTGCCGGTGCCGTACACGAAGGCCGACGGCACGACCGGGACCGATCTGTATCTGAGCAAGGACGGCCATACGGCCTTCGCGGCCGACATCTCCGCCGCCGACTTCCGGGTGCTGCAGGCCACGCAGCGGCCGTTCGACGCCGATTCCTTCATCTACCCGACCACGGCCGCGGCCTGGAAGACGATCCCGGTGTGGGGGCTGGTCGCCGGCCAGGACAAGGCGATCCCGCCGGCCTGCGAGCGCTGGATGTACAGCCGTGCCAACGCGCGCAAGGTCGTCGAAGTGCCGAACTCGTCCCACGTCGTGATGCTCAGTCACCCCGGGATCGTCGCCGATCTCATCCGGGATGCCGCCGAGGCGGTCGGCTGACGCTCGCGGCAAGTGCCCCGGTCCACCACCACGGACCGGGGCGCTCTCCGCACCGAGCCGAACTCACTGATTTGACGAGATCACGATGTGCATTGGCGTCCACGCGCACGTCCACCCGTCCACGACACCGGAACGGTGCCCGGGCAACGGGCGGCTGGCGTGAAGACCAACGAGACCACGGCCTTCAGGCCGCTGCTGGACGCCATCGACACCACCGGTCGGCCGCCACCGCCCCGGTCCGCGGCCTTGCATCTGTGAAAGTGTGTGCGTAGGGCTGCAGCCACCCGAACCTGCTGCGGCAGGATGCCAGCGGAGGTCGCCGCCGGATCCGGGCGCCGGGGCCGACGCCGTTCCCGCGCGCCGGCGGAGGTGCTGCTCCGGCCGCCCGGGCCACGTGGCATTTCCCTGCGGGCTGTGGCGCCTGCTCAGGCGCTCGTGGACGGCAGTTGTCCGAGCGCGTCCCGCAGCGCTGCGCGCGACCCGATGCCGAGCTTGGGGAACAGGTGGTACAGGTGGGAGCTCACGGTCCGTGGGGAGAGGTAGAGCCGTTCGCCGATCTGCTTGTTCGTGAGGCCGGCGGCGGCGAGCTCGGCGATCTCGCGCTCCTGGGGGGTCAGCGGGACGCTCGGCCTGACGGCCGGACGGGCGGTGGGCATCCCGCTTGCCCGGAGTTCGGCGCGCGCCCGCTCCGCCCACGGGACGGCGCCGAGTCGCTCGAACGTGTCCAGTGCGTTCGTCAGCTGGTGTCTGGCCTCGGTGGTGAACTTCGCCCTGCGGAGCCGTTCGGCGTAGGCGAGCCGGATCCGTGCCTGTGCGAACGGCCAGCGGCTCGCTCCCGGGGTCGCGAGGGCGGAGTCGAACGCCTCGCGGAATGACGAAGCCGGGGCGGTCATGCCCGTCGCGCCCGCCACGATCAGGGCGAGCCGGGGCGAGAGGTCGGCGACTCCTGATCGCTGGATGTCGGCGACGTGCGCCCGTCCCTGTGCCGTCCGCCCCGCCCGGACGGCGGCCTCGACGAGGTCGAGCAGCACCCATAGCGCCGCAGGTTTGTAGGCAGGCACTGTCTCTGGAGAGCAGATCTCGACCGCGTGACGGTAGGCGGTCTCGAACTCCCCGTTGCCCAGCGCGTCGACGGCCCTCGCGTGCGCGGCGAGCTGCAGCACGAAGCCGATGCGGTTCGGCGCGCCCCAGGCCACCAGGTCGTCGGTGAGTCGCCGGACGGTCTCCCGATCGCCGCGGGCGGCGGCGACCATCGCCCGGTCGTACTGCAGGAAGCCGCCGAGCAGCCGGTAGTGATGCCGGGTCGTGAAGGCGAGCCCCTCGTCGGCCAGCTCCAGGGCGCCGTCCCAGTCGCCGCTCAGCACGCCGTCGAACCCCAGGAGCACGAGCGCCTTGATCGCCGATGCGATCGCGCCGCCCCCGCGGCCGTGCTCGACCACCCGCCACAGTGCGCTGCGGCATCCGGCGATCCGGTCCACGTACAGCGCCGCAATCCCCAGCCGCACCGCGTGGGCGTGATCGGCCTGCTCGTCGATGCCGGCGATCGCCTCGTCGAGCAGCGGGAGCGACGGCCCTGCCCTTCGCGCGGGTTCGAAGAAGGTGTTGCCGAGCAGGGCCAGGATCTCCGGGGCCTCCGGGCCGAGCCGGTCGAGGGCCGCCCAGTAGTCGTCCGCCAACTCGGCACGGGACCCGAAGGAGCAGTTCGCCTGCAGGACGTAGACGATCTCGCCGAGCGGCGCATCCCACGCCGTGATCGGCAGGCCGACGTTGCGCAGCGCACCGAGCAGCAGCCGGTGGACGGTGTCGATGTCGCCCCCGCTGTTCACCAGGTAGGCCGCAGCGGCGACGGCGGCTGCCACCGTTCGGCCGTGTCCACCGCGTTCGGTGACGCGGGCCCGCGGGTCGGTGAGATCCCCGGTGACGTCGGCGCCGAGGTAGGTCGCGAACATGACGCGGCGGTGATGTTCGTCGGGCCCCGGGCTCAGCTCGGCCGCGCGCAGCAACAGACCGATGGCGCCCACCGGGTCGCCGCGCCCCTTCGTCTTCAGCGCCGCCTCTTCGAGCAGCTGCGCGGTCTGCTCGTCCGGCCCTGACGCGGCCTCCGCGAGATGCCATGCGCGCCGCTCGGAGCCGACCGGATGCCGTCCCGCCAGCCGCCGATGCGCCTCGCGCCGCTCTTCCCCGGTCGACAGCGCGACGACTGCGGAACGGGTGAGCGGATGCCGGAACCGGACGCCGCGGGTGACCGGATGAATGCGTATCAGCCGGGCGCGCTCGGCCGGTTCGAGCTCGGCGACCGAGATCGCCGGGAACAGCTCGCCGGTCCCGTCGAGTGCCGCGAGCAGCAGTTGGTCGCGTGTCCCGGCGGGGAGAGCGTCGATCCGCCGGGCAAAGGTGAGCTGCAGCCGTCGGCCGACGGGCGTGCGGCCGAGCGGAGGTTCGGCGGCGCTCGGGCCCACGTGCGCCGGAAGCTCGATCAGCGCCAGCGGGTTGCCCTGGGCCTCGGTCAGCACCTGCCGGGCCGCCCGTGGCGGCAGCTCGGGGAACGCCTCGGTGAGAAGGACCGTCGCGGCGTCGTCGTCGAGCGGTCCGATGGCGATCTCCGGTAGTCCGGCATCCTCGAACACGCTGCCCTCGCCTGTCCGTACGACGCCGAGCAGGCCGATACCCGTGCCGCCCAGCCGCCGTGCGAGGGAGCCGAACAGGGTGGCGCTCGCCCGGTCGAGCCACTGCAGGTCGTCGACCACCATCAGCAAGGCGGTCTCGTCGGCGGCACGGGCCAGCAGGGTGAGCAGCGCGTTCGTCAGCGTGAGCCGGTCGGGCGCGGACCCCTCCAGGAGGCCCACGGCGACGCCGATCGCGCGCCGGGAACCGGGTGGGAGCGCGGCCAGTTCGGCGGCAAGCGGAGCGACCAGCTGATGGAGCCCGGCGAAGCTCACCTCGGCCTCGAACTCGACGCCGGACGCGCGCAGGACACGGGTGCCGAGCTCCGCGGCGTGGGCAGCCGCGGCATCGACGAGTGAGGTCTTGCCCAGGCCGGCCTCGCCGACGACGAGCAGCGAGCCGCCATCCGTCGCCACGGCGTCGACGAAGGCCTGCAGCATGCCCACCTCGCGCGCACGCCCCACCAGCCGTCTGCTCGACCTCCACCCCGGCATGTTGAGACTGTACAGCGCCGACGTCGGGCGAAGGCCCGGAGCGGGAACCGGTCCGGGCCGCCGAGGACCGTCATCTGACTGATTCGCCGCGTCCCTCACGTTCGTAGGTTCGCAGTCGTCCACCAGACCCGGAAGGAGACATCATGAGTGCAACCATCGTCCTGGTGCACGGCGGCTTTGTCGACGGCGCCGGATGGCGCGGAGTCTACGACGCACTGACCACCGACGGCTTCAACGTGCAGATCGTGCAGAACCCGACGAAGTCGCTCGCCGACGACGTCGCGGTCACCCTCGACGTCCTTGACCGCGCCGCCGGCCCGGTCGTGCTCGTCGGTCACTCGTACGGCGGTGCAGTGATCACCGAGGCGGGCAACCACGACAAGGTCGCGGCGCTCGTCTATGTCACGGCGTTCGCGCCAGACCAGGGCGAGTCGGTCAACACACTCCTGGGCACGTTCCCGGCAGACGGGCCGCAGCCGCCCATCCTGCCGCCGGTCAACGGCTACCTCTTCCTCGACCGCGCCAAGTTCGCCGAAGCGTTCGCCGCCGACGTCTCCGCACAGGAGGCGGCGTTCATGGCCGACTCGCAGGTGCCCTGGGGGCTGGACGCGCTCGGCGGCACGGTGACGAAGGCCGCCTGGCACGCGAAGCCCAGCTGGTACCTGCACGTCACCGAGGACCGGATGATCCCGCCTGCCGCGCAGGCCTCGATGGCCCAGCGCATCGGCGCCACCGTCGCCGAGACACCCGGCAGCCACGCGATCTACGTATCGCGGCCGGACGTCGTCGCCGACCTGATCAAGAAGGCCGCTGCAGCGATCGGATGACCGGATCGGCCGTGAGGCTGATGACGAGAGAGGTTGGACGGGGAGCGGGAGGGTTGCAGTTCAGGCTGCACTCGGCTGCGTTCGCGCGGGTCCACTTGGGCCGACTGGATATGTTCCGCCGCAGGTCAGGACAGTGCTGAACCCCTCCGGCCTCCCGGACGAACAGGTGGAAAGCCTATTGGGGGCACCTCCCCACGAGTACGAATCTCGTATCCTCCGCCAGTGCCTCACCGGGCACGATGTCGAAGGGCCCCACCGTTCACGGTGGGGCCCTTCGACGTGCGTGGTTTGTATGTACAAGCACTTCGAAGACCCCAAGCCGGCCACGTCGCCGACCTGCCCGACTGGCAGAAGGAGACCGACGCCGACATCTTCGAGACGGTCGAAGACGCTTCGAAGTAGCCGCGCATCCGCAGGATGCCAACCGTGACGCACGAACTTCTCGCCATCGGCGACGCCTACAAGAAACCCGTCGCCGATGGTGAGGACGGCCTCTGCGTCGACATGACGGAGGTCGATCAGCCCACGGTCAATGGGCGGACCTGGTCTCGGAACCGCAGCAGTCCGCTTCTTCCACTTCACCTGAGGCCCGCAGTACCGGCATGACCATGGACACTTCCGCCTGCCCAGCGTCTGGACAATGCCCACCGCCCGCCGGTGCCGGCCGACTCTTCCAGGTTGCTGATGAGCTGGGTCACCAGGACGGGCAGCAGGTTGCGGATCATCTTGGGCAGCACGATGGGCCTGATCGTCTGCCGGTCGCTCAGGCCAATGGCGTGGGCGGTCTCGGTCTGTCCGCGTTCCCGCGCGAGATCTGGCGGCGGATCTGGTCCAACAACCCGCAGGAACGCCTCAACAAGGAGATCCGCCGCCGCACCGACGTGGTCGGCATCTTCCCCGACCGCACCGCCCTGATCTGCCTGGTCGGCGCGGTGCTGGCCGAGCAGAACGACGAGTGGACCGAGGCCCGCCGCTACATGGGCCTCGACCTGCTCGCCAAGACCCGCCTCCACCCGATCGAGTCACAAACCGACGAGACCGTCGTCCCGACCGAACTCACCGCATAGCCTCAAAACGAGATCACCGAGTGGCCGTCAATACACCACCTCGGCGGACGCGACCGTCGGGCTGTTCTCAGACAGTGGCGACGGACGGGCAGGATTCGAACCTGCGACACCCGCTTTAGGGGTTTCCCTAGGGCAGGGCTGTGACCTGTGGAAATGCCGACTGTGGTGCGCTTGGCCTGGGAAAACATCCCTCCGTAGTTCTCACGTGTTCACGGGGTTTCCCGG
The DNA here is from genome assembly GCF_045209635.1 of Streptomyces sp. NBC_01622. Lineage (NCBI taxonomy): Bacteria > Bacillati > Actinomycetota > Actinomycetes > Kitasatosporales > Streptomycetaceae > Streptomyces > Streptomyces sp. NBC_01622. The sequence continues at coordinate 4,929,380 of NZ_CP109293.1, read as the reverse complement.
CGTCATGTGTGCCGGATCCGTTCTGCCCGGCGCCTCTCTGACGCGGCGCTGGTGCTTGCGCACGTGCAAGTCACCGGCCGGGCAAGTCGGTACACGACCGGATGACCGGTGAGGCCGGCTTCGGCCTCACCGGTCACTGCAGGGTCGGCGGGGACCCGCTACGGCGCCGCGGTCTTGTTGAAGCCCTTGTCGAGGTAGGCGTACTGGTCCACGACGAAGCCGTCGTGGACCAGGCGGCCGATGCCGCCCTCATCACGCCAGACCTGCTCGGAGGAGCCGAAGGAGAATCCTCCGGACTCCTGGCGGACCTCGTCGGTGTAGACCCGGTAGCGCTGACCGGGCTGGATGATTGTCCCCGGGGGGAAGGCGTAGGCGTGCCCGGTGGGCTTGCACTCCACGACCCAGCCGGTCAGGTCCTGGGGCGCGCCGCCCTTGTTGAAGATCTCGATGTATTCGTCGGGCTGGCCCGTGCCGTTGCCCAGGTAGCGCAAGTCGGAGATGATCACGTCCGGCTCGTCGAAGGCGAACATGCAGACGACCTCGGCGAAGTTGACTCCGCCCTCGGGGCTGCGGAACTGCCGGACGATCTGGCCGCCCCGCTTGAACCCGCTCAGGACCGCCCTGTACTGCTTCCCGTCGATCGTGACCGGCTGAGGGTGGATGAACTCCTGCAGGTCGACCAGGTCGTCGTCCACGGGACTGCTGCCGGTGCTGTTGGGTGTCTCGTTGTGATGGAAGGCGAAGTTCAGATCGGTCGTGCTGCCGTCCTCGAACATGACGTTGACGGCGAGCATGACGTTGAACTGGCTCGGGCTGACGTTGGTGGGGAGATTGCGGTGCACGAAGGTACCGACGACGAACTCGGTGCCGTCGAGCTGGACGTCCGCGGCCGAACCGCGGAACTGGTACCCGCTCTGGGAGCCGCTGCTGCCCCACCTGACGTCGGCGGTGCCGAGCCCGTCGACCGGGGAGATGGCCGGGGTGGTGGACGGGAAGACGCCGGAGGTGACGACTGTGGTCATGGTGTCTGACTCCTGCTCTCTCAGTCCTCGTCCTGGATGACCTCGGCCTTGAGCTTGGCCGGAGGCGCGGTGGCGATCTGGGCGACGCCGTCGGTGAAGCGGCCGATCCTGGCGCCGTCGACGGCTTCGAGACCGCAGGTGTAGACGATGCAGTCCTTGTCCTGGTCGGCCGTGTTCAAGTGCACGTGGTAGGTGAAGGTCAGCGTGCGCCCGTCCTCGCTCACCTTGGCCTGGACGGGCGGCAGGCTGCCGCCTGTGGTCTGGTCCATGCGCTTGTACTGGGCGCCCACCATGCCGTTCCAGCGGAATCCGGTGGGGGCGGTGAAGACGTGCTCCCGTTCACCGGCGTCGACGGTTTCGCTCCAGTTCGGCGTACGGACGCAGATGTTGATGGTGGTGCCGAGGCCACCGGGGGCGTCCTCGACTCCGCCTTCCTGCCACACCACGAGGTCCAGCTTCTGCGCACGGCCCTGTTCGTAGCCCCAGTCATAGCCGTTCGCGTAATGGTCCTTCTCCCCGCGGGTGCCGTCGCGCGGCGGGTCGGAGTGCGGGCGTCCGGCGAGCGCGTCGGCCCGCCCCTGTTCCTCTCCCCGTTTGTAGGCTTCCTTCTTCGCGGACTGCACTTCAGTGGCCATCTCCGAGTCCTCCTGGGGCTGTGATCGAAGCATGCGGTGAAAAGGGACGTCCTGGCGCGGATCACCCCGGCCCGCAGGCGACGGGCAGGGCCTGGCACGGCACGGCACGCCGCGCTGCTCACGGAGCACGGGACGCCATGAGAGTGGTGTCCGAGAGACAGAACGCGGGACGCCGTCGGCGGCTTCGGCCGGGGCGCTGCGCAGTCATGACGGCACGCACCGGGCCGTCATCCGCGTTCATCGTTAGCCCGGGCCCGCGAGCGGTATGCCGTCGTTCCCCCGTTTGGAATGCAGGATCGATTCCGCGTCACTTGTTCGAGTGGAGCTGAGGCACGCGGGGGCGCACGAATGCGGAGCACAGCAGCCCCGCGCCCGCCGAAGCCGTAGGTGCCCGCGGCCGTTTGCACGGCCGGACCCGCCGCCCGTCTCCAGCGGGTCCTCCCTCGTGTGGGTGGAGCGCTCGGTGCGCTGCTCCTGCGGGGCTGACCCGGCCGGTATGCAGGGGGATGTCAACGACGGCTCGGAAGGAGACGGACATGCGGGAGACGAGGCCGTGGAAGCAGAAGGTGACGGACGCCGCCGATGCCCCACTGCGACGATGCCGGATGGTGACGGCGTGACGGCGAAGGCCGCGGCTCGGAGGCGGGATACGGTCTCGCCGGACGAGCGCGACCTGCTGGTCACCGTGGCGGGAAACGGCACCTCCGGATTCTCCGGCGACGAGCGGCCGGCTCCGCAAGCGCAGTTGGCCTTCCCCGCGGATGTGGCCGTGGGGCAGGGGGCTGTCTTCATCGCCGACCATGCCAACCACCGGGTCCGCCGGATCGACGGCTCCGACGTGGTGACGACGGTCGCCGGGGACGGGCTGCGGGGCTTCGCCGGGGACGGCACGGAGGCGGTGCGGGCCCGCCTGGGCTTTCCGGCCGCCCTCGCGGTCGACGCGGACGGGGCTGTGCTCATCGCCGACGAGATGAATCACCGGATCCGCCGGATCGACCCCTCGGGCGTCATCGACACCGTCGCGGGAGACGGCTCCCGCGGCGGCGACGGCGATGGCGGCCCCGCCGACCGCGCCCGGCTGGACGCCCCGTGCGCCCTGGCCGTGGACGGCGCCGGATCGCTGTACGTCGGCGAAGCGGGCAGCCCCAGGGTGCGCAGGATTGGCGGCGACGGAGTCATCAGCACGGTCGTTGCGGCATCCAGAGGGTCCGGGGGCTCCGGTGCGGCCGACGCCGGCGAGGCGTTCCTGCCCGCCGGTCTCGCGGCCGACGCGGCGGGGCAGTTGTACATCGCCGACCCGGTGGGCCGTCGATTGCTGCTGCTGGGCTCGGACGGGATTCTTCGGGTGTTGGCGGGACCGCCGGACGCGAGCGCCGGCGCCACGGCGGTCGACTGGAGTGCCCCGTGCGCGGTGGCGGTCGACGCCCAGGGAGCCGTCTACGTCGCCGATATGAACGGACACTGCGTGTGGAGGCTGGCCGACGGAGCGGCTCGCGTCGTCGCGGGGCCGGATCCAGCGGCCGGTGAGGCGGCCGAGATCGGTGATACGGCGGATACCGTCGTCGGCGCCTCGCTGGCCTATCCGTGCGGTCTCGCCGTGGACCCGGCCGGGCGGCTGCTCGTCGCGGACAACTTCCACCACCGCATCGCGGCTCTGCCCCTCACCGCCGCCCCCGCCCAGGCCACCGAGCCGGAACCGGACGAGAAGCCGGAGCCGGAGCCGGAGCCGGAGCCGGAGCCGGAGTCGGAGTCGGAGTCGGAGCTGGACCGGAAGCCGGAGTTGGAGCCGGAGCCGGAGCCGGACCGGAAGCCGGAGTCGGAGCCGGACGAGAAGCCGGAGCCGGAGCCGGACGAGAAGCCGGAACCGGACCGGAAGCCGGAGCCGGAGCTGGACCGGAAGCCGGAGTTGGAGCCGGAGCCGGACGAGAAGCCGGAACCGGACCGGAAGCCGGAGCCGGAGCTGGACCGGAAGCCGGAGTTGGAGCCGGAGCCGGACGAGAAGCCGGAGCCGGAAGGGAAACCTGGGCCGGACCGCGAAGCCGGCCGTGCTCAGGACGGAGACGGGGCCGCCGCCACCGCGCGGCTGCTGGTCCGTCAGGAAGTCGGAGTGGAAATCCCGCGCGGCGGCAGCGAGTTGATCCACGTGCGGGTCTCATCCATCGACCCCTGGGCCCCCGAGCGCGTGGAGCACCGCTTCACCGCTCCGACGGGTCTCGTCTTCGACGGCCGGGTGACGTGCGCGTACTACCGCGTGGATGGCTCCGTGGTCGCCGCCCCGGAGCCGACGGCAACGGTGCGGGAGGACGGCAAGCTGCTGTCCGTGACGGACGAACCCCGGTTGAACACCCCCGGCAATCCGGCGGCGGCTCTGGTCTACACCCTCGGCGTCCGGGCCCGGACGGACGCCGAGCCCGGACGCTACACCGACGGACGAGCGGTGATCGCGGGCCAGCCGGAAGTGCGCCTGAAAGCGAGCGTTCTCGGCGACGACGAGGATTAGCGAGAACCGAGGCGAGAGCCGGCGCGAGCCCTTGAGTCGCCTGTGGCGGACATTCCGCCACAGGCGGCTCTTTGCGATTTCAAACCCCCCGTGTGCAAGTAAACGTTTTTGTGTGTTCGGGTCACCCGCGTGAACGTTACTGCGTGTGACATATTCGCCACGGTGGGTTAGCTTTCGAAACGTGTCCACTCCCACCCTCCCGAGGCTCGGGCCTCCGGGCCCCTTCCCGCATGCCCCGCTCGCTCATCCGCTCGACCGCAAGTGGCTGCACTACGCGTTCCTGTCCCGGTGCGGCCGGCAGGCTCTGATCGCCAACCTGTCCGTCCTGGGGTCCTCCACCGGCACGTTCTTCGCGGATCCGGGCGCCCCGGCCACCGGACGGCGCAGCGGCACCGGAACGGCAGCCGAGGGACAGCACATGGCGATCCTTCTCCTCCACGAGGAGGGGCACGGCTGGAGCGCGACGCAGTTCAACGCCGAACAGCCCGAACTGCCCTGGTCGGCATTCCGGTTACCGCATCCGCACGGCGAGTCCGGCACGTTCCGGGTGGCGGCCCGGTCGGAGACACCGGCGGCCGACGTACGGCTGACCCGGACCAGCAGGCCCTGCACCTCGCAGTGCGCGCCCTTCGGCGAGGACGAGCACCTGCGGTGGCAGTCGGAACCCGGCGTCCTGGGCACCGGCACCCTGCGGCACGGCGACGGCACGGCCACGGAGACGTCCCTGCTGGGCTACCACGAACGGGTACGCGGCCGGTGGGCCTGGCCCACGCTCGGGGGCTGGGTGTTCGGGTTCGTCAACGACCCTTCGGGCCCGGCCGATGCCGCTCCGCCCTCGGCCGTGGTCTTCACCCTGATCCAGCCCGCGCGTCCGGCGGATGCGGCCAACGGGTCGGTGATGCTGTGGCGCGACGGACGCATGATCCGTCACTTTCCGCGCCGCAACCTGCGGGTCGCGGTCAGCGGCAGCCTGGACCGGGACCGGGTGGCGTTGGTACCGCCGCTGGCGGACGTGCTGGGTACCCCGCCGATGGCCGAGGTGCCCGGCCGGCTGCTGATCACCGCCCGGCTCGGCGACGACCGTCTCGTCCTCGACTTCCGCTCGCACACGGCGGGCCGGATCGCCAACCCGTCCGAGACGAGCCTGCACCCGTTCAGCGTGCACGAGACCCTCGGCCCGTGCACGGTGGAGGGCCGGGTCGGCGGACGCCGTATCGGCTTTCACACGAAGGGCATCGTGGAGTTCGCCGGTGGCGCCCATGACTGAGACCATGCCCGCGTTCACGGGTGCCGGGCTGCTGGACGAGACCGTCGCCGCCCTGTCCGACCGGGCGCCGGCCATCCTCGCCGCAGCCGCCGACCAGTTGCACGGCATCCGGCTCGGCCTGCACTTCAACGACGGCAGCCACGCCACGCTCACCGCGCGGCACAGCCGTATCGTCGTACGCCAGGACCGCTGCCCGGATCCCGACGTCGAGGTCGCCTTCGACAACCGCGCCATGAACCTGCTGTTCGACCTCCAGCGCCCACCCGTCGACCAGGTCCTTCCCGACAGCCTCGACGTCCGCGGCTCCCAGGAGGACACCCTCGCCGTGTGGCGGGCCTTCACGCTGCTGTCCCAGCGCGCGGCGGGCCTGCGCAGCATGCAGGAACTCTGGGGTGCCTACCGAGAACAGGCCCCCCAGCTGTGGGGAAGTGCGGCACCCGCCGCCCTGGAGCCGGCCGCCGAGCCGGTCGACTGGACGGCGCTGGACTTCCTCGCCCGGCGCTCCCCCGAGGACGCGCCCGCACCGCCCGCACTGATCGGCGACACCACCGTCAGGGCCCCGCGCCTGCTCTGGGACGGACACACCAGCACCAGCTGGTCACTGGAGGACACCGTCCGTGACGCGGACCTGATGGAGACCATGCGCCGGTGTCGGGCGCGCACCAACGAGGAGATCGAACGGCTGCTGCCGGACCGCGAGCCGCGCGCCGAGCTGTACGACCTCATGCGCTCCTATCCCGCGCGGCAGGGCAAGGGACTGCGGCCCACCCTGACCATCGCGGCCTGCGCCGCCTTCGGCGGTCGCCCCGACGACGCCGTACGCGCCGCTGCCGCGCTGGAGCTGTTCCACAACGGCTTCCTCGTCCACGACGACATCGCCGACGAGTCCACGCACCGGCGCGGCCTGCCGACCATGCACGAGGAACACGGCCTGGGCCTGGCCGTCAACGTCGGCGACGGGCTGAACCTGCTCGCCGTCGACGCCGTCCTGTCCAACCTCGAAACACTCGGCCTGGTCCGCACCCTCGGCCTCATCCACGAGGCGGTGCACATGTGCCGGGAGTCCATCGAGGGCCAGGCCATGGAGCTGGGCTGGATCCGTCATGACGTCGTCCCCGACGCCGACGACGCCTACTTCACGATGAGCACCAAGAAGACCGGCTGGTACACCTGCATCAGCCCGTGCCGCATCGGCGCCGTCTGCGCCGGCGTCACCGACCCGGCCGTACTGGGCCGGTTCGACGAGGCGTTCCGCCTCATCGGCATCGCCTTCCAGATCCAGGACGACATCCTGAACCTGGTCGGCGAGGAGGCCCTCTACGGCAAGGAACCCCTGGGGGACCTGCTCGAAGGCAAGCGCACGGTGATGCTGATCCACCTCTTCCGCACCGCTTACACCCACGAGCGCCCCCGCCTCTTCGACGTCCTGCGCCAACGCCGCGTCGACAAGACCCAGCAACACGCCGAGGAACTCCTCGCCGCCATGCGGCGGCACGGATCCATCGAGTACGCCACCGACCTCGCCGACCGGCTCGCCGCCGAAGGCATCGCACGCTTCGAAGAAGACCTGCGCGTCATCCCCGAAAACGAAGGCAAAGCCGTCCTGCGGCAGATCGCCCACTACGTCACCTCAAGGCCACTGTGACCACCACCGCACCCCCGCCGGCCGATCCCACCGCCACCGGCCCGCTGACCCCGACCGACCACCGGGCGTTCGGATTCCTCGGCCAGGTCAACAGCTGTCTGCGCCAGTGCCTGTGCACCCTGGCCCGGCACGGTCTGTCCCTGCGCCAACGCGAACCCGCACGTGCCCGCGTCCTGCTCGACACGGTCCGGCCCTGGCCCCTCTACAAGGGCGGCCAGTTCCTCTTCGACCTCATGGAGTGGGAAGACCTCATGGTCCACGGCGACCCCCCGCCCCTGATGTCCGCCGAGCGGATCATCTCCGCCTGCACCCTGCCCGTGCAGTGGGTCGCCGCCGCCACCGCCGAGGACTCCGCCGCGGCGAAACCGATCCCCGGCCAGCGCACCGCCGTCGCCTTCGACCTCCCCCTGCGCCTGCTGGCCACCACCGCCCGCGCCGCCCTCCAGGGCGCCACGCAGGACTTCACCGACCTGCTCGGCACGCCCGCACCCCAGGGCGAGACCGGCAACGGCACCGGACACGACACCGCCCCGGACGCCGACGGCGAGGGCGCCGATGACGAACTGCCGCCCCTGGAAGCGGGGTTCTACCTCTACGAGGACATCGCCCTCGGTGCCCTCGTCGTCCTCGGCCCTCTCTTGGCCGACAACGCGCCCACCGCCACCACGCCCCCCACCTAGCTCAAGGCGTCCGTCTCCGGTCCCGACGGCCCATGAGCGAGCCCACCCCCCCAAGCCCGCCACCGGCGGATCCGCCCATGCGGAAACCACTCACCTACGGAAGGAAAATCATGGCCACGCAGACCCAGGCACCCGTCAAGCCGGGAGCCGAGAACAAGCTGTACATCCTCCAGCAGGGCATCGTCGAGGACGCACCGGGAGGGGTGCCTGCCCACCTCAGCTTCGGCATCCTCAACACCGTCCCGGACCCGGTGAACCCCGGCGACATCACCTTCACCCTCAAGGCACCCACGGGCTTCGTGTTCACCGGCTGGCTCTCCTGGGCCTACCACGACGTCAACACGCTCCAGGCGAAGGGCAATCTCAAGACCACCCAGGGCACTCTCGCTGACGGAGGCCGCACGCTGACCTTCACCCACAACCCGTACCTGTCCACCAACCAGGAGTGCCTCGGCTACGGGGCCCAGGTCACCGCCATCGACGGCGCGACGCCGGGCCGCTACACCGACGGCGAGCTCCGGGTGGGCGCCGCCAGCCCCGTCAGGCTCAAGGGCCGCGTCCTCGACCCCAACGAGGACTGACAGTGAGGATGTGACATGGCTTCTCCGGCGGGTCTGACTCACGGACTGACCGACGTCTCGACTGTCATGTTCGGGATTTGTCGATCCGCTCGGAGGAGCTGCTTCGCACGTGTCCGGACGGGCGCTCGTGACCTTATAGCGCCTCTGTGTGTCAAGCGGCCTGAGCGAGGTGGTCCCGTTGGTCTCGTTTCATGATCCGGTAGACCACGTTGGACAGCAGCCGTTTGAGGGCCCGGCGGGCTTCAGCGGTGTCTTTCCTTCGGCGATCTTGCGCTGGTAGTAGTCCTGTCCGCGACCGCCGTCGCGGATCTGGCAGATGGCAATGACGTGCAGCACCGAGTTCAGCGCGCGGTTGCCGCCGGTATTGAGCCGGTGGCGGACATTGTTGCCGCTGGAGGCGTCCAAGGGTGCGCTGCCGGTGCAGCCGGCGAAGTGATGCTCGGTGGGGAAGCGGCTGATGTCGCCAACGTGGCCGATGACCTTGGCGGCCAGCACGGTGCCCAGGCCCGGCAGGGCCGTCAGCGTGGTGCGGGTCGCGGCGAGAGCGTCACGCATCTAGGCTTCGTTGTCCTTGACCTGCCGGTCCAGGCGGCGCAGGTCTGCCATTAGGTCGCCGCCGGTGGCCAGCAGCCGGGCTCGGGCCGACAGTGTGGAGGGCACGTCCACCACGTTCTCGCCCGCGGCGGCCAGCTGCTGGGCGAGTGTGCGGCCCAGGCCGCGGGCGCCTTCAATGGCGAAGCGGCGTTCGGGCCACTGCTCGCACCAGCGCATCAGCTGGCGGAAGGTGCCGGCGGTGTGGGAGGACTTTGTGGGGGTCGATACCGATGAGGATCACGGGCAGCCCGCCTTGCACTCGAGGAGACAGGGATGGGAGTGGAACGGCGCACCCAGCAGGGACTGTCGAAGAAGGACATCATGCGCTGCCTCAAGCGCCACGTCGCCCGCGAGATCTACCGCGTCCTCATTCGCTTCCTCGACCACCGCACCGTCACCCGGCATACCGCTCAAAGCGACCTCACTGAAGCCGCTTGACATCCATAGGAGTGGACTCCCCTGGAGGACTCGAGGTGGAAAGCTGTCGCCCCATATTCGCCCCGCCGCTTCGGCATCCCACGCACCTAGGAAGGGGCGCTCATCCGGAACCACCTCGCCCGCCGGGCAGCGGACGACCTTGAAGCCGAATAGAGGACAGCCTGGGAGCGCCGCCGGGTCGAGGAGATGGGCGGCATGAACCTGTTCTTCGTACGCGGCACCGGCAAGGGCGCCATCGTCGTCACGCCGTCCCTGACCGGCTCGCTGCTTCCCGGAGTCACCCGTGCCTCGCTCCTGCAGCTGACCGCGGACCACGGCTACGGCGTGGCGGAGGACCGGATCTCCGTGGACGAGTGGCGGCGCGGCACCGAAGACGGCTCCATCTCCGAAGTCTGCGCGTGCGGCACCGCCACAGCTGTGGGGCTCGGTCCGGCGTCGGTACGCATCCCTGAACAGCCGGTATGGCAGAGCGTGACGGAAGTGCTTGCTGCCAGCTACCCCGTATGGTTCGAACCTGCGCACCTCGCCAGGGGGTCCCAAAACCGCTAAGGCGCGCCCCCCACCTACGGCAATGCCACTTTTGAGCATGCCGCACAAGAGAGGTGATCTTCCTCGGTGGCTGACTCGCTGTGCACCAGAGGTAGTTCCGTAGGTAGGGCCGTTGATGGCCCTGACCTGCGGGAATACGCAGTGTGACTGGCGCCCCTGGCAGGATTCGAACCTGCGACACCGCTTTAGGAGTGGGACGGAATCCGTGATGTTGCTTGGTCCTGCTCGTGATGGCCGTTGCTCTACCGTCGGCTCACGCATCGCGCACGCATTGCATCGGCCTGACCAGTGAGTCTTCGCCGGCGCGGCCACGTTGAGCCGGTCGCGCGCCCACCTGGTCCACAGGGGGAGCCTCGATTCACTCGCCTACGGAGGCGGTCCGGAGACCCCGTGTAGCCCCGACAGGAGACATCGCTCCACCGACACCGGGCTCGGGACCCGGTGGATGGAGTGGCTTCGCCGCACTAGCGGGCGAGCGACCCGTTCTGGGCGTCAGACGCGGACTGCCACGCCGTCATACCCGCTCGGGACGCCTCCTTGGCCTGCTGCCACTTCGCGGCCGCCTGCTGGGCCGGGGGCACGTCCATGTCGCGGATCATGCGCCGACCTGCCGTGAACACGGCGAAGGCCCCGATGGCCAGGCCGGCGCACGCCACCACGGCACCGGCCGCGGTGAGCACGGCACCGGTCGCGACGAGCCGTGTGTCGATGTCGATCGTCCGATGGGAGCGGTGGTGCTGTTGGTTCATGACTCCACCATCCAACGGGGGGAGCCAGCTCGCATCCCGACCAAGGCTCAGGACGCCTTACACGACCGGGTGGGTTGACCATGTCCTGGACGACGCGGACCGTGCGAGCGGCGCCAGAGACCACTCCGCTCCCCATGCCGGCCGTTGGCGCGCGAGTGCGCTGCCGTCGCAGCTGCGTGGGCTCTTTGCCGCCCCTGGGCCCTACCGCCGACCCGGCCCCTTCCACAGCCGGCGCCCTGTCTCGTCATTCTCGGACCGATGGGCGCGCCTTGCACGGAACAGCGGCGACCGCACCGTCGACCCCGCGGGCAGATGGCTGGGCAGCTCCGGGCTCTTCCCTTCTGATGTTGCTTATGTAGCGTGCGGTTACGGGTGGAGGACCTTCTCCTTGGCCTGGCGGAACTCCTCGTCGGAGATGTCGCCGCGGGCGCGGATGTCCGAGAGCTTGGCGAGTTGGTCCGCCTCGCTGGCCGGACCGGTGGTGCCGACGGTCTCGCGGATGTAGCGGTCCGTTGCTTCCAACTTGGCTCTGGCGTGCTCCTGTTCACGCCTGCCCATGTCCTTGCCCCGGGCGATGACGTAGACGAAGACGCCCAGGAAGGGGAGGACGATCGTGAAGACCAGCCATCCCGTCTTGGCCCATCCGTTCATGGAGTCGTCGCGGAAGACGTCGAAGACGACGCGGAAGAGCAGGAAGATCCACATGACCCACAGGAAGATCCACATGACCGTCCAGAAGGCTCCGAGGACCGGGTAGTCGTAGGCCAGGTTCACGTAACTGTCCATTGCTTCTCCTGTTGGTTTCGTCCGTGTCGAGGTTCCGTCGCGTGCGGGGGAAGGTCCGGCGGATCCTCGCTGAGCCCGGCCGGGGTCTGTCGCCCCGGCCGGACCGGTCGTCACTGCTCCTCATCGGCGGGGAGTTCCAGCCCGAAGGCTTCGCCGATGGCGCGGGCGACGGAAAACCACCCAGGCGCTGCCCACCACGGGCGATCGCCAGGAGCATTCCCCTGGATCTTCTCCAGCGGTACGCCGGCTTCTGCCGACGTTGAGCAGGTACGAGGGGGCGGAGGCATCCATGGCCACCAGAGCCGCGATGCGTGCCGGCAACACGCCAACGCCGATGAGGCAGGGAGTTGTTGGAAAGGGACCGGGAGCGGCGGCGTTCGACCCAGCCCGCGCCGTGGCGCGGTCAGGAGCCGAGGAGCTTGCGCTTCTGGTCCTCGAACTCCGCTTCCGTGAGGACGCCCTGGGTCTTGAGCTCGCCCAGCTGCTTCAGCTGTTCGATCTTGCTGGTCATGTCGGAGGCCGCCGGAGCCGCGGGCGACTCAGCAGGGTATGCCGGGTGCGGCGCGGGCTCCTCGTATCCCTGCTGGGCGGCCCATCGCCCCTGCTGGCGGCGGGACACGCGGTTCGATACGGCGGTGGCCGTCCCGGCGACGACGGCCGTGCGGGCGACTCCTCGGATGAGACCCGGCATGATGGTCTCCCTTCTCACTCCCTTGCTTTTCAGGAAGTGGCTTCGGTCGAGTCGAGCGCGGCCATGACGACCGACGCCGGGATTCTTCCGGAGGCGACCAGTTCGGCACCGCCGCGATGCAGGGCGGCGGCGAACGGCGCGGCCCACAGGTTCTCGTAGACCAGGACGCCCGCGGAGTTGCCGGGCTCCAGGGCGGCGGCTGCTTCATCGAGGTCGTCCTGGCCCAGCAGCCCGGAGGACGCTCCCTCGAAGACGGCCAGGTCGAGTGCACCGTCGCCGGTGAGATCGCCGATTTCCAGAACGGCCACGGATCCGTCGGCGTCCTTCCGGATGAACGTCAGGTCGAGGATGCGGATGAGGCCACGGTCCACCAGGTCGACCAGGAGGGGGAGGCCCTCGCCGGTCATTCGGTTACCGGGAAACTCGACGACCAGGTAGTCGATCGGTCCCATCTCGCCGGATGTGTCGACTTCATTGAATGCGTCGCTCACGGCGTCACCTCTGGGCTCTGACTGTCTTCCCCCATGCCATTGCATCACCGGACCACGGCGGTCGCACCTCGTGGCGGACTCACCCGTCGGGCCCACCCGGGTCGCGTGTGCTGCACCGTGCGGATCTTCTTGTGCCCATGAGCAACGATGGCGACGAGCAACTCTCGGCCCGCGAGCGCAGCGAACTCGATGAACTGCGGCACCGGGTGGGCGCCCTGGAGAGTGCCGCTCGCCCGGAGGCGGCGCGGCATCACCGGCTACGGTCCACGGGCTCGGTCCTGCTGATCCTCTTTGCCGCCCTGCTGTCGTTGCTGTCCGTCGTCGCGGTCTGGGCGAACAGCATCGTGCGGGACACGGACCGCTACGTCGCCACCGTGGGTCCGCTGGCCTCCGATCCGGATGTGCAGCAGGCGGTCACCAACCGGGTCACCAACGTGGTGCTGGCACAGATCGACGTGAACGCGCTGGTCAAGCAGCTGACGGACGCCGTGTCGGCGAAGGGCGTGCCGCCGAGGGCGGCCCAGCTGGTCGGCAGCCTGGACGGGCCGATCACGAGCGGTCTGAAGCAGTTGGTCAGCGGCACGGTGCAGCGGGTGGTCGCCAGCAGTGCCTTCGAGACGGTCTGGGTGGAGGGCAACCGCAGGGTGCACTCGGCCGTCGACAAGGCGCTGACGGGCGAGGGCGGCGGTGCGGTCTCGCTGAAGAACGACCAGGTGGCCATCGACGTGGCACCGCTGGTGGCCCAGGTCAAGGAGCGGCTTGTCAGTGCCGGCCTGGGAGTGGCTGCGAAGATCCCGGATGTCCACACGGACTTCGTGGTGGTCCAGTCGAAGGACATCGGCAGGATCAAGACCTATATGAGGGTCCTGGAGATCATGGGCAGCTGGCTGCCCGTCATCGCCCTGCTGGTGGCCGCGGCGGGTGTGTACACCGCGTTCAACCGCCGGCACGCGCTGATCGGGGCCGCGTTGGCGGTGTTCGCGGCCATGCTGTTCCTGGGGATCACACTCACCGTCTTCCGTGACGTCTACCTCGACCATCTACCCTCCGGTGCGTCCCCGGCCGCCGCCGGAGCGGTGTACGACGCGCTGATCAGATTCCTGCGCGCGGGTGTACGGGCGCTCGGTGCCGTCGCCCTCATCACCGCGCTCGGCGCCTTTCTCAGCGGGCCGTCCCGGGTCGCCGTGTTCGTTCGCAGGGGCTGCCGCGGGAGCATCGGCGCCCTGCGCGACGTGGCGGAGTCGGGAGGGCTTCGCCTGGGTGCGGTCGGGCGGTTCGTGCACCGCTTCAAGTGGTGGATCGGGGTCGCGATCCTGGTGGTCGCCGCGGTCGTCCTGTTCACCTGGAGTTACCCGACCACGATGGTTGTGGTGTGGACCACGGTGATCGTGCTGGTGGGCTTCCTGATCCGCGAATTCCTGGACAGCGGCTCCGCCGAGCCTCCTGACTCGGCGGCCGGCGCGGCTGCTCACTGACGCGTAGTCGGACAGAGAGCCCGTACGAGGCCCGTATCGCCTCGGCTCGCCGGAAACCGCCTTCAGGGATACGTTGAGTTGGGGAAGCTTGTATGCCCCTCTGGCACGACCCGGGTCGGAGCACGCCCCGAAGCAGTGGCCCGTGTGCCCTGGGCGCAGCGACGCCTCAGGCACGGCCTGCACGCATCAGAGCGGTCAATCCTCCCCCCGACGCCCATCGTCATCGCCATCGGCATCGCCTGCGCGTCGGAAATCCACCTCTTGGAGCCGCTGCCATGACGGAGAACAGGCTGGACGGACACGCGCTACGGCACCGCACCCCGCAGGAGCGGGCCGCACTCGGCAAGGCGGCGCGGGCCGCCGTACCCCGCAGCAGCCACGCCGAGTTCGCACCCGGGCCGAAGCGGCCGGATCCGCTGGAGATCATCGAGAAGCAGTCGGCGACACGGGTGCCCGAACTCGTACCGATTCGCTACGGCAGGATGGCCGAGTCGCCCTTCCGCTTCTACCGGGGGGCCGCCGCCGTCATGGCCGCGGATCTCGCGGACACGCCGAGGTCGGGATTCACGACGCAACTGTGCGGCGACGCGCACATGCTGAACTTCCGGCTGCTGGCCTCGCCCGAGCGCCGCCTCATGTTCGACATCAACGACTTCGACGAGACGCTGCCGGGTCCCTGGGAGTGGGACGTCAAACGCCTGGCCGCCAGCCTCGTCATCGCCGGTCGGCTGAACGGTTTCAGCGGCAGGGAGCGGGCAGCGATCGTGCAGGCGACGGTTCGGTCCTACCGCGAGCACATGCGCGACTTCGCCGGGATGGGCAATCTGAGCGTCTGGTACGCCCAGTTCGACGTGGACTGGGTGCGTGAGCGGTTCGGGGCGGACTTGTCCGCGCGTGGCCGTGACCGCTGGGCGAAGGCTACGGCGAAGGCGCGCTCCCGCGACACCCTTCAGGTCTTCGGCAAACTGACCCATGTCACCGACGGCAAGCGCCGTATCGCTCCCGATCCGCCGCTGATCACCCCCCTCCATGACCTGCTGCCGGATGCTCAGCGCGGCAGTCTGGAGCAGCAGATCCGCCAGCTCATCGAGCGCTATAGCACGACCCTGCAGTCGGACCGGCGCTTCCTTCTGGAGCAGTACCGGGTGGCCGACATGGCCCGCAAGGTGGTCGGGGTCGGCAGTGTGGGCACCCGCTGCTGGATCGTGCTCCTGCTGGGCAGGGATGACGAGGATCCACTGTTCCTCCAGGCCAAGGAGGCCGACGAGTCGGTGCTGGCACGCCACATCGGGGGCCCCCGTTTCCGGACGCAGGGCGAGCGGGTCGTCTCCGGGCAGCGGCTGATGCAGGCCACCAGCGACATCTTCCTGGGCTGGGAGCGGGTCGAAGGGCTCGATGGCCGGCGGCGGGACTTCTACGTACGGCAGTTGCGGGACTGGAAGGGGGTCGCGGTGGCCGAGGACATGGTGCCGCGAGGCATGCGTACCTTCGGCGCACTCTGCGGCGCGACCCTGGCCCGCGCCCATGCGAGGTCCGGCGACCGCATCGCCATCGCCGCCTACCTGGGAGGCAGCGACTCCTTCGACCGGGCGTTGGTGACGTTCGCCGAGCGCTACGCCGACCAGAACGAACAGGACCACCAGACACTCGTCGACGCCATCAGCAGCGGGCAACTGACCGCCGACGCGGCCTGAAGAGGTACAGCACACGGGAAGGCCGTGGCCGCATGGAAGCCACGGCCTTGGACGGTCTCGTCGACGGGTACCGGTCTGGAGGAAGCCGAGGGGTTCGGTCAATGGCTGCTGCGCACGACCGCAGGCCGGGCCGAGGACCTGCAGATCATGTACGGCATCCGCGGTGAACGACTGCTGCACGAGATCGATCTGGACCACCTGCAGGGCTACCGCGCCTCTCGCCCGGTCCGCGTGGGAAACGGCGCATGGGACCAGTTCCAGCTGGACACGTACGGCGAACTGCTGGAGGCGACGCTGCTCCTCCTGAAGCTGCGCGGCCAGCAGATCATCGCCCCGCGCGGCGCGCGGTTCCTGCGCGACGTGGTGGACCTCAACATCAAACGCTGGCAGGAGCCCGATGAGGGCATCTGGGAGATCCGCGGCCGGAGCCGGCATTTCGTCTTCTCCAAACTGATGGCATGGGCCGCTGTGGACTGCGGCATCCGCCTCCTCGACATGGCCCCCGAGCTGGCTCAGGAGCCGGGGTTGCGGGAACACTGGGAGCAAGCCCGCCAGGAGATTCGGACGACTCTCGAGACCAAGGGAGTTGACCCCAAAACCGGTGCGTTCCTCCAGGCGTTCGACCACGACGACCTCGACGCATCCTCGCTCCAGGTGAGCCTGCGGGGCTTCCTGCCACCGGACGACCCCAGGATCCTCGCCACGATCGACCGGACGGAAGCCGAGTTGACCCGCAACGGCCACGTCTACCGCTACCTTTCGTCGGACGGCCTGCCCGGCGAGGAGGGCACGTTCGTCTTCTGCACCTGTGGCTGGCGTCCGCCCTGGCGCGTGCCGGTCGCATCGAAAAGGCAGAGAAGTACCTCGTCGGCGTCCTGGACTGCGCCAACGACCTCGGTCTGCTGGCGGAGGAGATCGACCCCGACACCGGGGAGCTGCTCGGCAACTTCCCTCAGGGATTCAGCCATCTCGGCGTCATCTCGGCCGCACTCAACCTGGCCTACGCCCACTCCGGAGCCGACGCGCCCTGGCCTCCCCAGCGGTAGCGTATGGAGGAACTGAGCCGCTCGGCGCGCTCCAGTCCCCAGAACCAGGTTGCCTGCCGTCACGGCGCGGCCTGATGCAGTGGGGCAGATGCCCGTCCTCGTCGTTGACTCGCGGCGGTACTACGCCTCCCGATCGCGGCGATGGTCCTGGCGACACTGCTCCTGGGGCAGCCGTGCCCGGCTGCCAAACTGCTGGTAGTGCACCGGCAGCGCGGACTCGTCCACCCCCGGCGCACGGTCCGGGACACCGCCACGGCGAGCTCCTCCCGCTCGGCCCGTACCTGGGACAGCTGCTTGACCAGCTGCTCTCCGAGTCCGTCAAATTCCGCGCGTCACACGGTGATCCGCTCCAGCACCTCGGGGTCCGTCATACGCCGGAGCGTAGGGACGCAACCCGTGACGGCGGGCGGGAACCGCAAACCCACCCTTGCCAGACGATCTACGTCCGAGACTGCCGCTCACGACCAGCAAGCACAAGCACGCCGAAGACAGCACACGCCAGACCCATGACCTGCAACGTCACGATGCACAGTGCTCAATGAGGGCCGCCACTGGATGCGGCTCTGATCTCCTTTTGGGATGCTGCTGGCGATCTGCCTGCGATCGGGTGATGTGCTGTCCAGGCGTACCTTCCTGGGGCACGACGGCCGATGCGCCTCGGTTAGTGCGTTGTGGCTAACCGGATTTCGTTCGAGGTGTGTGAACCGCCCCGGTTCGAATGGAGACTCGATTTCGTGAAAGGATCGAGTCATGGCACGACCTTCCCGTTACCCGCCTGCTGAGCAGTCGACGGCAAGCAGGTTGCCTCTCGCCGTCTAGGCAGGCCGGAAAAGCAGAGACCCCCCGCATTCGACCTGCGGGGGGTCTCTGGCTTCTGGGACACAACGGGCCCCTTTCGGCCTGACCGTGATGTACGCGGCCCGTCCCCCAAGGCGAGTGAAAGACGAGCCGCCTACTGTCCTGGCCGGTGGCGCTCGTCAGCTGATGAAGTCGCTCTTGTAGAAGACGCTGGCGTCGAGAAGGTCGTCGGGGCTCGCTGCGGTCTTCGACGAGAAGCCGAAGGCCAGTCGCGGCTGGCCCGAGACCATCCAGGTCGCAATGCCCTGCGGTTCGCGGCCGGGCAGCGACGCCCCGGCGCTCGTCTCGAAGACGTCGTAGACCGAAGCCCCCGAGTCGTTCAGGTCGAGAGTGACAAGGTACGAGGTGTTGTTCGCGCGGCCGTAGGTCAGGTAGGCGTACTCCCCGCAGGAGACGATGCCCTGGAAGTAGTCGGTGTCTTCGAGTCCGGGGATCTCGCCGTTGTTCGGGATCGCCCGTTCTACGAGCCGGTAGCCGTCGCTGAGCCGTCCGGCTACCGCGTCGTCCATGTCGAACACCGCGAGTCGCCAGAGACGCTTGGCGGTCGCGTCCGTCGCGTAACGGATCAGGAGTCGGTTGCTGTACGTGTCGATCGCCGGCCGGGGGAGCTTGACGAAGCTGGAAATCGTCGGGGTGCGGTCGTAGATGGTGACTGCCGGATGGTCCGAGTAGTCAAGGGTCAGCCCGGCGACGAACCGGAAACGGGACAGCTTCTCCCCGGCCCCGTTGTCGTCGGAGTCGGAGCCTTCGATCCAGAGATACGGTTCCGATCCCGACCCTGTCGACTCCACGCCCATCGACGAACCGTGGCCGAATCCGTGCAGCGCCATGATGTCCAGCACGTTCCCCGAGAGATCGGTCTTGGAGATCCACAGATCTCCGTTGTGACCCGTGCTGTCCCCGATCCGGTGCTGCGCGAAGTAGATGTGGCTGTTGACACTGTCGAAGGCGAACGACTGCATGGCCCAGGTCGGCTGGTGCAGCGGTGCCCGCCAGACCGGATTCCCTCCGGCGCCGGACAGCAGGAAATGCTTGGAGGAAGGCACGGACGCCGCCGCCGACCCCGCCGCCCCGAGCGAAAACGCTGAACCCGTCGCCGCAACGGCCGCGATCCCCGCCCCAGTTCGCAGAATTCCACGTCTGCTCGGCTGCTGCCGCTGTTCGCTCTCAGAACTCATACCGCTCACTGCTGCGCTCCCTCTGATTCCTTTGCACGCCACCCGGGGTCCGACCCGTTGCCGCTCCCCGTTTCCACGTTCTCGACGCGCGAGCCGCCCAGCCTGGCAGAGAGGATCACTTCTGACCACCCCAGAACCTTGGCCCTCCCAGGAGAGGGCGAGAGGAGATCACTATCCTGAACAGGCGCTCTCCTACGACGAGTTGACCCCGCCGGAACGTGACCTGCGGGACGCGTTCCCCACGAGCCCTGGGCCGCCCTCTACACCTTCACCGCTGAGTGCGTTGTGGCAAAGGGAGTCCCTGTTCGATGTGTGCGGCGCGGGTGATCATTCGGACAGAGGTGCCGGTGGGGTCGCGGGCATGAAGAAACGGGCCTCCCGGTAGTGACGTGGTTGTTGAAGCCCGTCACGGTCAAGGAGACCCGTTGTCCGGACAGTTGACCATTTCCGCTGCGCCCGCGTCCATCACGGCCACTCCGGAGTGTGACTGCTACGTGCACAGGTTCGGTTCGATCGCTCCGGGGCGGCGGGCGCGGTGCTATCCGAGTGACATGACGGACGGGGAATGGGCCGAGGTCCGCTCCGCGATGCCGGTACCGGCCTGGCTGCTCAAACGAGGTGGGCGCCCGGAGGCGCACTGCCACCGCGAGATGCTCGACGCTGTGCGCTACCTCGTCGACAACGGCGTGAAGTGGATGGCCGTCCCGGTCGACTTCCCGTACTGGCGGGCGGTCTACGACTTCTTCCGCCGCTGGCGGACCAACAACTACGTACGGGAACTCTACGAGCGCCTGCGCCGGACGGCGAGGGAGCGCACGGGCCGCAATGCCGAGCCCAGTGCCGGGATCATCGACAGCCAGTCGGTGGACGCCTCCGAGACCGTCGGCGAGGACAGTCGCGGATACGACGGCGGTAAATCACGCGACGGGCGCAAGCGCCACGTCCTGACCGACACCGAGGGCCTGCTCCTGGAGGTCACCGTGACCACCGCGGACGTCCACGACTCCAAGGCCGCCCCCGCGCTGCTGGAGACATTCATGGAGCAGCCGGGCCGGCTGCTGAAACTGCTGTGGGTCGACAGCGCCTACCAGGGTCCGGCGCTGGCGAAGGCGTTCGCCCGCCACGGGGTCCGGGCCGAGGTCGTGCGCCGATCCGACGGGCAGCGCGGATTTGTTGTACTGGCCCGCAGGTGGGTGGTGGAGCGAACGCTGAGCTGGCTCTCCCGCTCACGCCGCCTCAACCGCGACCACGAACGCCGTGCCGATCACCACCAGCAGATGGTGTGGTGGGCCGCCACGATCAGGCTGTCCCGGCGCCTGGCCGGGGACGCTCCGCACTGGCCGGAGAAGCGTCCCGACCGACTGCTGCGGGCGCGGGCGTGAACCGTCCGTCCTTCTCCCGCACCAGCCAGCCCCGCCTCTCCAGCACGTAGGCACGGTGACGGATCTTCTCCACCTCGTTCTTGATCTCCGCCTCCCGGCCCACCGCCCGCGCCAGCTCCGCCCCACTCACCGGCTCCGAAGCGGCCACCACCGCGGCGAACACCTCCCGATACAGGCCGCTGAGCACCTCCTCACCCATGCCCGACCGCCACACCGGCGGCTGCTCGCCGTACCCCGCGCCGGAGCCACTCGATCCCACAGCGGTAACCACCGCACCACCGGACGGCACGGAAACCGGCGAACTCACCGTGCTCTCCTCGGCCAGCACCGACACGAGCTCCTCACGCCCCACCCTGGCCCGCTCAACTCGCTCCCGCGCGGCATCCACCTCCGCCTGAGCCTGCTCCAGGACCTCCGTCCAGGACTCCAGCTCCTGCCTCGCCCGCGCCTCACGCCGTTCCATCAACCCCAGCACCGACGGCATCGCACACTCTCCTCGATCAACAACAAGCCGCCCGCTGCCTGCCCCTACCCCTCCGCGCCCATGCCCCGCACACGAAGAAACCCCTGCTCATCGAACAGGGACTCCCTTTGCCACAACGCACTTAGTAGCGCAGGGCCCGCCCGACTTCGGCGCGCACTTCGCCGGAGAGTGAACGGTTGCTGCTCGCGGAGCCGGTTCCGTCCTTGCGTGCCGCCACGTCCGAGAGGGTGACGACGGCCGTGTCGAGCAGATTGCCCCCGGTGTCACGGAAGTTGACCTGGACGGCGAAGGACTTGGTCGAGTCGGCCGTGTTGCGTGCGGTGACCTTGACCGTGGCACGCCCTGAGGAGGTGTCCGGCGTTCCCAGTGTCACGTCGTTCTTGACGTCGGTCCCGTTCTTGATCTCGTCCAGCTTCTTGCCCGCCGCGGCGGTCGCGGAGGCCAGCGCGTCGGAGCCCTGGGAGGCGAGGGACGCAGCGGCCGAGGAGGCGGCGGATGCGGCCTTGCTGGCGGTGGACGAGGGACTCCCGCCGTTGGAGCAGGCGGTTAGCGCGGTGGCGGTGAGCGCCGTGATCAGCACGCCCGCGGCCCAGCGCGTGCGGTGTGCGGACATGTCGTCTCCAGCGGGGTCGGGACGCTCCGCCCGGGCGGCGAAAGCAGTGGGGTGTCTCCCGGATGCCCGGGCGGGTGCCGCGCGCGGCTGGTGGCCGCCTCTCCAGTGAAGGGCCGGGCCAGGACGTTCGCATTCCGGGGCAAGGGCCTTGTCGCCCGTTCGGGGCCCTGCGATGCACTCGCGCAGCCGGTACCAGAGTGCTCTCCTCGTCCTGTGGTCGGCCGCCAGGTTGGCGCCCAGTGTGCCGTGCAAGCGTCGCTGGCGGCGTCGACTGCGGCGCGAGCAGGCGTCGCAACAAGTAAGTCCCCTTCAGACACAAGTGGATGGTCGTTGCTCCTCGATGGCGGCGAACTCTTCCGCGACGTGACGATCTACTGCTCAGACTGTCGCCCACGACCAGCGTGAGCACCCCGAACATCGGTCACGCCAGCCCTTTGACCTGCGACTCAAGGTTGGTGGAGGCCCAGTGAGGTGCATACGCCGGATCGGGCCGATCGGCGATCAGCGGTTGGTCACCTGACCCTTCAGGTTGATGTTCGCTTCCTCCGCTGGGGTCTACGACCTCGTCGCGCGAGGCTGGGTCGTCGGGATCCGTGAGGTGAAGAACAAGGCGAGGAGAGCGGCGAGGGCGAGTGCGGCGAGTGCGGCGCGCAGGCCGTCGAGCCTTGCTTCGGTGTTCGCGTCGAGCACTTCCTGGGATGTCTGCGCGCTCAAGCCGGCGTCGTCGAGAGCTCCCTTCAGCTGAGCGTCCGACAGGAAGGGCACACCGCTTTGGAGTTCGACGGAGGCTTGGCTCTTGACCTGGTCCGGGACCGCCGGGTTCTGCTCGACACTGGTCAGGAACGACGACGCGAGCGCGGCGATCATGATCGACCCGGCGAGTGCCGTGCCGATCGAGGCGCCGAGGTTGGTGACGGCGTTCTGGACTCCGCCGACGTCCGCGCTCTGGGCCTCCGGGACTGCGGAGACGGTGACCGAACCGAGCTGGGACGCCAGCGAGCCCATGCCGAGCCCGATGAGCAGGAGGGGGATGGTGACGATCTCCCCGCCGGCGTCGGTGTCGAGCGCGGCCATGAGGACCACGGCGCCCGCGAGCAGCGCGAGGACCCCGAGCCGGACCACCCGACGCGGCGAGACGTCGGGGAGGAGGCGCGGGATCAGGATCGCGGCCGCCAGCAGTGTCAGTGAGAGGGGCAGGATGCGGGCGCCGGTCTGGAGCGCGGACAGGCCCAGGGCGACCGACAGATAGAGCGGTACGACGAAGAACACGCCCATCTGCACAAGGTACTGGAAGAAGAACATCGTCAGGCCGCCGGTGAGCTGCTTGTTCTGCAGCATGGCCGGGGCGACGAGTGGCTCCTTGCGCTGCTGCACGACGCGGGCCTCCCAGCGGAGGAAGAGCCAGATCAGCAGCAGACCGGCCAGCATCAACCACACGACCAGCGAAACCCCGAGCCACGAAGGCGCGTCGGGTTTCGGCTGGAACCAGCCCCATTCGTCCGAGCGGAGCACCCCGTAGACGAAGATCCCGAGCCCGAGGGCGCTGAGCACGGCGCCGATGACATCGATCCGCGCGCGTTCGCCGATCGGCGCCTCGGTGATGCGGCGGGCGAGCAGCAGGATGCCGAGCACCATGACGACCTCACCGGCGAACACCCAGCGCCAGGAGAAGTACGTGGTCGCGAGACCCCCGATGAGTGGCCCCAGTGCGATGGCCACTGCGCCTGCGGCCGCGACGAGTCCGTAGGCGGCGGGACGGCGTTCGACGGCGAAGTTGCTCGCCACGAGTGTCACGATCGCGGGCAGAATGAGCGAGGCTCCGATCCCTTCAAGGAACGCCCAGCCGATCAACAGGACCGTCAGGTTCGGTGCGAGCGCCGTGGCCAGGGAGCCGCAGCCGTAGACAGCGCAGCCGATCATGAAGGCACGTCTGCGGCCGATCAGGGCACCGACCTTGCCGCCGGGGATCATGAACATTGCCATCACGAGGGTGTAGGCCGTAATGGCCCCTTGGATCCCGGTCACCGTCGTGTCCACGTCCTCGGCCACGGTCGCGATCGACACGTTCATGACAGAGCTGTCGAGGGCCATCAGGAACTGACCTGCCGCGAGCGTCATCAGGACGAGGCGCCCTGTCGCCGGCTTCACAGCAGCATCTGCAAGGGGTGCCATGGGTGAATAGTGGCAATTGTTCCGCGGTAGGCCACGCGACCTGCCGCGGCGGTCAGCCGCTTGGCGGCGACGAGGTGAGGACGGGCAATGGAGGCAGCCGCCTCGCGTGCGTGAACAGGCAGTCGGACTCCTGACTGCGCGGCGATGTGAGTGTTCGACGGCTACCTGGTTTCAGCACGACGGCGTCGATCCCTCCGCCGCCCGCCCCCTGCCGCACGTCGCCGCCCGTCGACGACCTCCAGCTCACCGGGCGGCTCACACAGCACCACAGTCCCTGGAGCTTCCTCCTGCCCGATGCGCTGCTGGTCCTCCAGGCTCGGACATCCGGAGAACGCGTGCACCCAATGCCCCCTCGCACACCTCCCGCAGGTCAAAGATCACTTCGCTGATTTGGCGCGACGCCGATGCGCAGACCGCGTGGTCGCCTGACGTCCGCCCGCCGTCGTGATCGCCGAGGCCCTGTCTCCGCGCACCGGCCTCCCCTCCCCGCTACCTGTCCCTCTCCTCCTTCCGGTGCAGACCGGCCTGCACCGCACCGGCCACCACACGGGCGCCACGCCGACGAGCAGGATGTTGCCGGTCATCTGAGCCATCGTGAGGACGCGGGCCGTTTGCGTGACGGCGGTGATGTCGCCGAAGCCGACCGTGCTGAACACGGTGAGTGTGAAGTAGAGCGAGTCGGTTCTCTCGTGAGGGACTCACTGAAGCTGCGAGCAGCAGCCACCGCGACGCCATCCGCGAAGGCGGCGGCACCCCACCTGCCCCCGCAGCTCGCCGACGTCGACCCACCCGATACCGACACCACCGAGGAGAACGATCTTTGAAGGGCTCCACCCACCGCCGCTGCTACTGCCGTGACCCCCACACCGCCAAGCCGCTCGGCAAGAAATGCCCCAAGCTCTCCAGCCGCAAGCACGGCTCGTACTCCATACGCCAGGAACTCCCGCCCCGCGAAGACGGCACCCGTCGCTCCTTCAGCCGCGCCGGCTACGACTCCCTCAAGGCCGCCCAGGCGGACCTCGACCATGTCCGCGCGCTCGTCGGCCTCGCCGACGCCGACGACGCCGAGGGCCTGGCCCAGATAGCCGAGTTGCTGGAGAAGGTGGCCGACGAGAAGGCCCCGCTGCCGAACATCGAGGCGACCCGAAAGCGCCTCAGCCACGGCCTGGACCTGACGAGCAGGCTCACGGTCGGCGAGTGGCTGGACATGTGGCTGGCGGGCAAGAAGGGGCGGCAGAGCGCCATCAGCCGCGACAAGAGCAACATCAGGGTGCACCTCAAACCCAGGATCGGGCACTACCGGCTGGACCGCCTCCGGGTCGCCCACCTGTCGGAGATGTTCGAGGCCATTGCCGAGGCCAACGTTGAGATCGCCGAAGGCAACGCGGCCCGCCACAAGGCGTTCGAGGACCTCGCCCAGCCCCCCTGGAAGGGCCGCGAGCCCCGCGCCCGCCGCAAGGCGATGAAGGCAGCCATCGCCGAGATGGAGCCCTACCGCCGAATCGTCGGTCCGGCTACACGCCAGCGGGTCCGCTCCACCCTACGGGCCGCACTGAACGCCGCGATCG
This sequence comes from Streptomyces sp. NBC_01622, assembly GCF_045209635.1. Lineage (NCBI taxonomy): Bacteria > Bacillati > Actinomycetota > Actinomycetes > Kitasatosporales > Streptomycetaceae > Streptomyces > Streptomyces sp. NBC_01622. Next base: position 4,904,282 of record NZ_CP109293.1, on the reverse strand, counting down.
CCCAGCAGCTCATCACCTTCAACCCGGCCGCCCACGTCGAGTTGGAGGCGGGCAAACGACCCAAGGCCCTCGTATGGACCGAGGAGCGCGTCCTTCACTGGAAGCGCACCGGCGAGAAGCCGTCGTCAGTGATGGTCTGGACGCCGGAACACACACCGGCCTCTTCCTCGACCACGTCGCGGAGGACCGCCTGTACGCGCTGTTCCACCTGATCGCGTTCCGTGGACTGCGACGGGGCGAGGCGTGCGGGCAGAAGTGGACCGACACCAACCTGGACGCCGGGCTCATCACCGTCGTCAAGCAACTCGTCGTGGACGGCTGGGAGGTGTACGAGGACGACCCCAAGACGGACACCGGCGCGCGGACCATCGCGCTCGACTCCGATACGGTCCAGGCCCTCGAGCGGCACCGCGCCCAGCAGGACAAGGACCGTAAGGAGTGGGAGAACGCCTGGGTGGAGACCGGCCGGGGCCGACCTGAAGGACATCCAGGAGATGCTCGGCCACTCATCGATCACCATCACGGCCGACACGTACACGAGCCTGCTCCCTGAAACGGACCTGGCGATCGCCGAGGCCGCAGCCCGGCTCGTCCCGCGCGCCCGCGCCACCTCCGAAAACCCGGTCCCCGAAGCGGAGGCCGAGCCCGACGACGCGGAGCATCCCGGCCCGGAGTCCGTGCCGGATGATGCTGATCCGTTGGGAGAATTCCGGAGATCAACTCTCCGTCCGCTCACGCACCGCTCACGTAAACGGCCCCGGACGAGGAGTCCGAGGCCGAGTAGTAGCCCTCCCTGGGGGATAAACCCCAGGTCAGAGCGGTATTACATGGTGCCCCCGGCAGGATTCGAACCTGCGACACCCGCTTTAGGAGAGCGGTGCTCTATCCCCTGAGCTACGAAGGCGGGGGCTTGTAGAGAACCTCGTTGAAAACCCAGGCTGCGGATCTTCGACAAGGAGCACAAGCCCGCTGGTCAAACGTAGTGCGACGCTCTCCGCACTGTCACCTGAGCAGACAACGCGACGTACCAACGACCGACCAAGGACAGCGTAGCGGATACGCGTCGGCGGCTGTCCTCTGTATAGGGACAGGGGAGCGGGGCGGCGAGCTAGAGACCCTCTGAGCTGCCGTTTCTGCGGCTGGTGGCGAATGATTGGTGGGCGTTGAGAAGGCGGGGGCGAGGGCGGTTGGACCGTTCTGCTCCCTGCGTCGGTTTGTGGGGCCACGGGGCGCTGTCTCGCCGGCGGCCGGCATGGCAGGTCGCCCCTTGATCATGGAGGGCGTGCAGGCCGTGCTGATCGCCCGCCCTCTTCGCCATGGCCGGCTTCGTGAAGTCCACCCAGCCCAAGGACAGGGTGCACGAGACGGTCGGCTACTCGTCGGCCACCCTCCGCTTCATCCGCTTCATCGGCTTCATGGAGCTGGCCGCTGCCATGGGCTGATCCTGCTCGCGGCCACCGATATCGCCCCCGCGCTGACCCCGCCGGCCCGCGACCGGACTGATCGTGGTGATGGCCCTGGCCGCGATCACCCACGCCCGCCGCAGGTAACCCGGCGCGATCGCCTTCAACGCCGCCCTGCTGATCCTGGCCGCTCTGGTGGCCTGGGGACGCTTCGGCCCCTACAGCTTCTGACCCCCTTCAGTTTCTGACCCTCACCGCAAGGAACCATTCCTGATGCGTGTCACCGTCTTCGGCGCGACCGGCGCCATCGGCAGCCTGGTCGTCCAACAACTTCTGGACGACGGCCACCAGGTCACCGCCCTGGTCCGCACCCTGCCAAGCTCACCCTCACCCACTCCCAACTCGCCGTTGTCACCGGCCAGTTGTCCGACCGGGACGCCGTCGAGCAGGCCCTCAGCGGCACCGACGCGGTGATCAGCGCGCTCGGCCCGTCCCTGAAACGGTCTGCGACCGGCACACCGGTGACCGACGGAACCCGCACCATCGTGCAGGCCATGGAGGCCAAGAAGGTGGACCGGTTCATCGGACTGGCCACGCCGTCCCTGGCCGATCCGCAGGACAAGCCGCACTGGAAGCACAAGGTGCTGCCCGTCATGGCCGGGCTGACGATCCCCAACGCGCTGGCCGAACTGAAGGGCATGACCGCGGCCGTCACCGGCTCGGGTCTCGACTACACCATCGCCCGCATCACCAACCCGACGAACAAGCCCGCCACCGGCCGCATCCGTTCCGGCTTCCTCGGCCACAACAAGGTCGCCTCCGCCATGAGCCGCGCCGACATCGCCGCGTTCCTCGTCTCCCAGCTCACCGACGCCCGCTACCTGCGGACCATGCCCGCCATCAGCAACTGAGGCCAGGACCCCGCCATGACCTTCGAACTCGGTGTCTACTCCTTCGGCAACACCCCGCGGCTGCCCGACGGCAGCCACGGCCCCACCGCCCAGGCTCTCCGCGATGTGCTGGAGGCCATCAAGCTCGCCGACGAGGTGGGACTGGACTTCTTCGGGGTGGGCGAGCACCACATGCGGGCGATGCCGCTGTCCTCACCCACCTCGGTGGTCGACGCCGCCGCAGCCGCAACCCACCGGATCAAGCTCAGCACCGCGGTCACCGTCCTGTCGACCGACGACCCGATCCGGGTGTTCCAGCAGCTCGCGACCGCCGCGTCGCCGGCTCCCGGACGCATCGAGCTGGTCGCCTGACGCGGCTCGTCGACGATCACGTTCCCGCTCTTCGACCACGACGAGGAGGACTACGACATGCTGTACGCCTCCAAACTGGCCCTACTGATGGCCGTCAACGCCGGCGAGAACGTCACCTGGCAAGGCCCGCACCGCAGACGGTCGTTGGAAGATGTCACCGTCTTTCCCCGCCCCGAGCAGCCGCTGAGGATCTGGCTGGGCACCGGAGGCAGCCCCGACTCGGTGTCCCGAGCCGTCGAGTCGGGGATGCCGATGTTCCTCGGCATCCTCGGCGGCACCCCCGAGCACTGGGCGCGCTACGGGCACGCCTTCCGCACCGCCTGGGCCCAGGCCGGCCACCCCGCCGAGCGGGCCGACATCGCTGTCGCCGTGCACGGGTTCGTCGCCGAGTCCGACGCCCAGGCCCGGACGACCTACCTGGAACACGAGCACCGCATGATGGCCGAGGGCCTGGCCGAACTGGGGTGCCCCGCCCCCTCGCGAGCCGACCGCGCCGCGCAATACGGCCCCGACGGCATGGTCTTCGTCGGCGGCCCCGACGAGATCGCCGACCGCATCCTCCATCTGCACGGCCTGCTCGGCCACGCCCGCCAGATCCTTCAGATGGACGTCGGCGGTATGCCACAGCGCGACTTCCTGCGCGGCATCGAACTGCTCGGCACGAAAGTCCTCCCCCAGATCCGCGCCGAAGTGGCGACGAAACCGTAGCGAGAAAAGAGGCGGAGGACATGGCCTCCTCGCAGCCGCCGATTTTGAGGAAGCTGCGCTGCTCGCGTGGTTGACGTCCACTACACGCGGAACGGCCGGGACTGGACCACTGAGTCCTGGTACATCGAGGCTCCAAACCAGACAATCACCCTCTCGTAGCGGGGTCGCCGTAATGGCACGGGGCGGGCCCTTGGCCTGGCTCCCCTCATCCCGCTGCACGGGCATCCCTGGCCGACGCGCACGAACAGACTCAGCATCAGGCGCCGGTGACACCGGCGTCTTGCGCAACGTTCCCACCGGCGGTGCAGGCTACGCGGTCGGCGGCGACCTGCGCTTCCGGCCTGTGGGTCACAGTGCCGACCGGATGGCTGCGTCCCCGAATGGCTGACGATCCCGTCGGTCTCCGTCGGCTGAGTTGCCGTTCGGAACTCGCGCTCTGTCTTTTCGACGACCCCCGGGCACGCACAAGTTTGTTCCTTTTGTGCGCGCTGCCTTTGCAGCTCAACATGGTGCTGCGCGCACAACGTACGCATCGAGGTGGACCGGATGACTTCCAGGCTTCCGCGACCTGGCGCACAGAGCGCCTCGTCGCTGACCGGCATCCGGACGCCGCCCCACGACAGATAGGGATGCTGAGATGAAAGCGATCACCTACGAGAAGTTCGGCGGACCCGAGGTCCTGCGGTTGGCTCAGGTCGACGAACCCCACGCCGGTCCTGGACAGGTCCGGATTCAGGTGCGTGCGGCCGGGGTGAACCCGATGGACCACAAGATCCGCAACGGGTGGTTGGCGGAGGTTTTCCCCACGACATTCCCCGCGATCCCCGGCAACGAGGCGTCCGGAGTCGTCGACGAGGTGGGGGAGGGCGTGACCGGCGTCGCCGTCGGTGACGAGGTCTTCGGGCTGATCGCCGGTGGAGCGTACGCGGAACAGGCCATCGCCTCCGTGTTCGCCCGCAAGCCTTCCGGTCTGGGCTGGGCGGAGGCCGCCGCGCTTCCCGTGGCCGCTCTCACCGCTGCACGCGATCTCGACCTGCTGGGCGTCACCGCCGACGACACTCTGCTGATCCATGGAGCGGCCGGTGGCGTCGGAACGGTTGCCGTTCAGATGGGGGTGGCTCGGGGAGCGACGGTCATCGGCACGGCCTCCGCCGCCAATCACGAGTATCTGCGTTCCCTCGGCGCCGTTCCCCTTGCCTACGGTGAGGGCCTGGTGAGCCGGGTTCGTGACATCGCGCCGCACGGCGTGGACGCGGTCTACGACATCGCCGGTCAGGGGGCGCTGCCTGACTCCATCGAACTGCGTGGCGGCACCACCGACCGCATTGTCACGATCGCCGACCCCGCCGGTGCCGGTCTGGGCATCCCGCTGTCGACGGCCAGGGCCACCGATGGCGACCGAATCCTCGCCGAGGCGGCACAGATGGCGATCGACGGCAAGCTGAAGATCGTGATCACGACCGACCTTCCGCTTGCGGACGCCGCCATGGCCATGGCTCAGAGCGAAACCGGGCACGTACAAGGAAAGATCGTCGTGCACCCGTAGCGCGCCCCAGGAACCGATTCCCCAGCCGGGAGCCCGGGCATACGAAGATGGCTCGGTGTGCCCGGGCTCCCGCCGTCATACGGTCATCGGGGATTGGGTGACGACCACCTTGTACATGGGCGTTGTGGGCGGGAAGCCGGCGTCGAGTGCCCGTTCAGGGCGGCGCTTGGCAGCTGTCGTCCTTCCGGGCTTGAGGGGTGCGTTTCCACTGGTCGGGTGTAGGGCGGTGGCTCGTGGAAGTAGTGGCCTGTCGCGTTTGTCGCTCCCCGGGACATCGCGGATCCGCCGGTGGTTGGGCCGTTGGAACAGCGCGAGGTGGGAGGTCGCCGCCGCGTGGCCGAACTGCGGAGGAGCCACCCCCCGCCAGTCTGCACGAGCAGTCACCACCGCGGCCTTCGCCGTCGCCACCCGGGGCGACTGGAGCGTACCGACACCCTCCTCGGCGTCCTGCGCCAGGTCTGGGAGGAGACCCACCCCACGGTTCTCGTCGCCGGCGACGACGCGGCGATCTGTGGCCCGGACGGCTGCGCCGCTCCCGCCGTCCACGCCGCCCACGACTGGTCCACACGCCTGCCGGGCATCCGCTTTCGGCATGCCCCGGGGGCCGCGACACGGCTGAGCAGTCCTGCTCGCACCGACGTTCCTGATCGCCTGCGCACGCCGCTCACCGACACACCCACAGTGGTGACGCCTCATCTCGCCTCTCCCGCCGTAGGTACCCAGGTACAACCTGTGCGGGTACCTGTCCGCCGACGCCGACGAAGCCGGGCTGCCGGCTGACGAGTGCGCCGTTCAGGTCAGGGAGCACGGCTACTCTCTGGGTACTGCTCGTGACGTTCCAGTGCCCGTTGGGCGCCATGGGTGGCCGGTGAGTTCACCGATGTGGCGGGCGCCCGTTGCCAGGATGGAAGAGCTGCTGGCGGGACTCGGCCCTTGGCGCGGGCTCAGCGGCTGAAGACGAGTTCGGCCTGGTCGCGCTTGGTGGTGTGCAGGTCCCAGTAGACGGGGGAGATCTCCTCGGGCTGGGCCGTCGGGAATCCGGGGACGGCCGGCGTGCCGATCGACACGTCGATGCCGACATGGGCGGCCTGGATGCCGGTGCCGTCCAGTTCCTTGTGCAGGTTGATCACCCAGTTGCGCAGTGCCGCGGCGGCGGCGTTCACGTTGGCGACCTGCGGCACGGGGTCGATGGAGCCCGCTCCGGTGGTGTAGAGCAACGTGCCCGAGCCGGCCTCCCGCATCGCCGGCAGCACCGCCCTGGTGGCGGCGATCGCGCCGTAGAGCTGGAATTCGATCTCGTGCTGAACGTTCGCGGGTTCGGTCTCGACGGGCGTGGCCAGGACGGTGGAGCCGAAGGTCCCCACCGGGGAGAACTCCAGGACATCGATCCCGCCGAACTTCGCTGCGGCGTCCTTGAGGGCCTGGCTGAGCGCGTCGCGGTCGAGCACGTCCGCGGCGAACGCGGCGGCGGTGATGCCCTCCGCGGTGAGTTTGCCCGCGAGGTTGTCGAGCTTCTCGCGGTCGCGGGAGATCAGGGCGACATCGAAGCCCTGGGAGCCGAAGGTACGGGCGATGGCCAGACCCAGCTGGGGGCCGGCTCCGACGATGGCGATGCTGGTCACAGTGATCCTTTCGTGGAATGCCGTCGTGGTGGCGGACGACGTGGAGGGGTGAGGAATACGGAAAGGGCTATCCATTTTGGGATCCGGATAGCCCTTTCCGGTTCACTGCGAGCACCGTAGCACACGAAATGGATAGGGCTTTCCGATTGCTAGACTGCCTTCATGACCCCCGGCGACCAGCACTCCGACGCCCCCACCGCCCAGCCTGTGCGCAGTGACGTCGAGCGCAACCGCGGCCGGATCCTCGCCGCCGCGCGCACCGTGTTCGGACGCGACGGTCTGGGTGCCTCCATGGCCTCCGTGGCCCGCGAGACAGGTGTCGGGATCGCCACCGTCTTCCGTCACTTCCCCACGAAGGAGGCGCTGGTCGCAGCCGTCTTCGCCGACCGCATGGACGCCTACGCCGACGCGGTCGCCACCGCCCTCGACGACCGGGACCCCTGGCACGGCTTCACCGGCTACATCGAGGCCGCCTGCGCGATGCAGGCCGCCGACAACGGCTTCGCCGACGTACTGACCATGACCTTCCCCACCGCCAGGGCTATGGAGAAGCGCCGCAACGAGGCGTACGAGGGCATGGTGGAGCTCATCGGCCGCGCCAAGGCCACGGGCCGGCTGCGCGAGGACTTCGACCCTTCGGATCTGGTGCTGCTGCACATGGCCAACCTCGGCGTCGTCAACGCCTGCGGCGACGCCGCTCCCGACGCCTGGCGACGTGTCGTAGCCCTCATGATCCAGTCCTTCGAGGCCCCGGCCCGCGGCCCCCTGCCCGCCTCGCCCGAGCACGACGCCCTCTACAAAGCCATGCTCCGCGCCAACCCGGCGGGCGTTGCGGCGCCCGAGTCAGGCAGGTGACCGGCGCCATGGACCGGAAGTGCGGCCGAACGCGCTCTTTGACGTCCGCCGCACGCCGGTCATTGGTGGGCGCCCGCCCCCGGGTCCGCTCCATGACCAGCCGTACGGCGGCCGCGGCACGCTCCAGCACCATGGCGTGGACCCCGTTGTGAGGCCCGGGGTGTTTCAGCCAGAGGGGGGCGGAGGTGTGCCGGACGTCCCCTGAACCCGTGGGCGCCGTGTCGGTATTCAGGGGCTGCCTGTCCGTGACGTCGGCCGGTACCAGCGGTGCGCACGTCCAGGCCAGGTCGGCCGGGTCCGCAAAGGCGTCGCGCCGCCCGCCGGTATCCCCCCGGACCCGCACCCCGCGCTCCTCGTCGACCAGCCGGGCGGGGCAGCCGGACAGCACGGGGGCGCCGCGCACCACGGCTTCCACGCCCGCCCGGTCCTCCAGGAGGCGATCGACGTACGCGATGTGGGGCGTTCCGGTGGCACGGGGGCGGGCGGCGGTGGTCAGTGGGGGTGTTTCAGGGGGTGCCGAGTTGTTCCGTGGGGGCCGTGGGGGCCGTGCGGGCCTTGGCGGCCGACGCCAGGGTCGCGTTGGAGTAGGCGGGGTTGCCGGTGACGTCGGTGCCCACCCAGGGCGGGAGGACCAGGGAGGTGTCCTCCGCGTGCTCCCATTCGATCTCCAGGACGATCAGGCCCGTGTGGGCTCCGATGTATTCGTCGACGATCCATTGGCCGGCGGCGGGTGTCGTGAGGTGGTGGCGGTGTTTTTCCACGAGTCCGCCGGTGCGGTGGGTGAGTAGTTCCTGTGCGTCCTCGACCGGGATCGCGTATTCGAACTCGGCGCGGGCCGGGCCGACTTGTTTGGCCTTGACGGTGAGGAAGGCCTCCGTGTCGTCCGTCGTCCGGACTCGTACCTCGCGCCGGGGGTCCGTGGAGAGGTAGCCCTGACGCAGCAGCGTGGTTCCGGTGACGAGGGTGCGCCAGTCGTCGCCTTTCAGCAGGAACTTCCGTTCTATCTCCTGGCCCATGCCGCTCCTCTCAGGTGGTGGCGAGCATCAGGGCGATGCCCGTCATCATGACGCTCGCCGCGACGATCCTGGCTCCGCCGAACCGCTCCTTGAACAGGAACACGGAGATGGCCGCGCCGACGATCACGCTGGACTCCCGCAGCACCGCGACCGGTGCGAGCGGGGCCCGGGTCTGGGCCCACAGCACGAGGCCGTACGACACGACCGACAGCACGCCGCCGAGCAGTCCGGGCGCCGCGATGGGGCGCAGTCGTGCGGCGAGTCTGCCGCGCAGGCGCAGCGCGGCGTAGGTGGGGATCGCCGTGCCGTCGAGCACCATCAGCCAGCCGATGTAGCCGAGGGCCGCGCCGGCGGTGCGGATGCCCACGCCGTCGACGAGGGTGTAGGCGGCGATGGTCAGTCCGGTGGTGGCGGCCATGGCGATCGCCGGCCACTGCGGGCGGTGTCGCGACCGGCCGCGGACGCCCCACAGGGCGAGGCCGACGAGGCTCGACGTCACCAGGACCATGCCCACGGTGGCCGCGGTGCCCATCCGTTCGCCCAGGACGAAGATCGCGAACAGGGTGACCACGGTCGGGGAGACCCCGCGCGCGATCGGATACACCTGGCCGAAGTCGCCGAGCCGGAAGGAGGTGATCAGCGCCACCTGGTAGCCGACGTGCAGGACGCCGGAGGCGATCAGGAAGGGCCAGACGTCCGCCGCGGGGAGCGGGGCCGCGGCGGCGAGCAGCGCACCCGAGGCCGCGCGACCGATGCCGACCAGGGTCAGACCGCCCAGTTCGTCCTTGATCCGGTGCGTGATCGCGTTCCAGCTGGCGTGGGTGACCGCCGCCAGCAACACCACCAGCGCGACCAGCGGCGTCACCCGGCCGGCCCCACCGCCGCGGCCGACCCGGCCACCACCCCACCGGCAAGCTCCCCCAGCACCTCCGTCCTGCAGCCGGCGTCGAGCATGTCGACGTTGGCCCGGAAGCAGCGGGCGTGTGCGACCAGTTCGGTCAGTTGGGTTCTGGTCGTGGCCAGCGCGGCGGTGAACTTCTCGAAGTCGCCGCCGAAGTGGGCGAGGAGGTCGTCCTTGAGGCCGTAGTTGGTGACCGCGGAGGCGAACTGGTCGAGGAACAGGGTGGTTTGCTCGGCGGAGATGGGTTCGAAGCCGCGGTGGCCGGTCGGGTCGTGGTCGGTGATCACGATGTTGCGTATGCGGCCGGTGTCCGCGGGGGTGCCCGGGAAGAGCAGTTCCGGAGCGGCGAGGTGGTCGCCGCTCTCCACATGGGGCGTGAGCCGGTGTCGTTCGATGAGGTCGTCGAACTGTGGGTCGCGCCGGATGCGGACCGCGGAGGGGACGGCGAAGGCCACGCCGTCCCGCACCAGGACGTGGGTGTTCGTCAGGAACCTGGCCCCGGCGCGGCACGCCTGCGTCAGGAAGACCGTCTTGCCGCCGCCGTTGGGGCCGACGAGGAGCGTGGCGCTGCCGTCGTCGAAGGTGAACCCGCCCGCCTTGAGGTGGAGATAGCCGTGGTCGACGGCGAAGTCGGTCAGGATCCGCTTGACGAAATAGGGCCAGACCGTACGCTCCAGCCGGTGCCCGAAGACGTACGACCGGTGGCCCTCGGTGATCAGGTACGCGGGGGCGCCGAAGATGTGGTTCAGGTAGTAGCCGGCCCGGAAGCGCTTGGCGCGCAGGGTGCGGTCGGCGCGGGCCCGCAGTTCCTCGGTGTCGAAGGCGTCCCGGTCCAGGTCGAGGTCGAGATCGATGCAGTGGATCTCGTAGTCGGCCGGTTCCGCGGACGGTCCTTCACCGGACGGTCCCTCACCGGAGAAACGGGAGAAGTACGCGTACGCGTCGAACTCCGGCAGGTTCGAGGAGATCCTGATCTTCAGCAGGTTCAGGTCGACCAGTCTCGACGAACGCCGGGGCAGCTGCCGCAGGTCGAGGGTCATGAGCGCACCAGGCCGTCGAGCGCCGTGACGATCCGGCCCAAGGTCGAGAAGGTCTCGCGGGTGAGCAGGGCGTCGGGGAACTCGATGCCGAAGGTGTCCTCAAGGCCCGCCATCAGGGACACGCTGCCCAGTGAGTCCAGGCCGGCCTGCCACAGGTCGGTGTCGGGACCGATGGCGGCGGGGTCGGTGGACGGTCCGAGGAGGGGCAGCAGGATCTCCCGGACGGCCGGCTCCAGGACCGCGGTCGTCTCTTCCATGAGCGGTGTTCCTTTCCGGTCCATGAGCGGTGTTCGTTTCCGGCCCATGAGGTGTGTTCCTTGTCCGGCCGGGGCTCAGGCGACCGCTTGCGCGCGGAAGCGCTCGACCACCTGCTGCGGGGTCCAGTGCACGCGCGCGCCCGCGTGTCCGCCGCGCGGGGCGCAGCTGATGTGCAGCAGGGACGTGACACCCCGTTCGGGCCGCGCGGCGGCCAGGCCCTCCGCCGAGTCGACGGTGTACGCGGCCGGGTAGCCGGCGGCGCGGGCCAGCGCGGCGGGGTCGCCGATACGGACCGGGCGCTGGCCGCCGGTGCTCTCGTGCAGACCGTTGTCGAGCACCACGTGCACCAGGTCGGGGGCGTGTTCGGCGATCATCGGCAGCACGCTGAGGTTCATCGCGAAGGAACCGTCGCCGTCGAGGACCACGACGTGCTTGTCGGGGCGGGCCAGGGCCACGCCGAGACCCACCGGGGCGGCCATGCCCATGGAGCCGACCAGATAGAGGTTCTGCGGCCGGTCGGCGATGTTGTAGAGGTCGCGGGTGATGAACCCGCAGGTCGACACGTACAGCGAGGTGGGGTATTTCTCGGTGACCGCGCGGATCGCGTCCTGGATGCCGAACATGCTCAGATGCCTTCCTTCACGATGAGGACGGGGGTGAAGCGGCCGTCCTCGGCCTTCGCCAGGCAGCGGTCGACGGAGGCGTAGGGCTGCTCCGGGTCGAAGACCGTGTGCTTCAGGTCGAACACGTCCAGGAGACGGGTCAGTTCACGGCCGATCACGTCGTGCTCCACCGCGTCGTTGCCGTCGTGACCGCGCCAGCTGACGATCAGCGGCACATGCAGGTCGTAGATCAGGTTCAGTGAGGTCAGTACGTTGAGGGAGTAGCCGAGGCCGGAGTTCTGCATGAGGACCACCGGCCGGGCTCCGGCGGCGGCCAGGCCCGAGGCGACGCCGAGCGCGGAGTCCTCGCGCGGTGCCGGGAAGTACGACAGCCCTTCGGCGAGCGGGGTCTCCGTGCCTTCGAGGACCTTGAACACTCCCTTGAGCAGGGAACAGGGCACCCCGGTGAAGTGGGTGAACCCCCGCTCGGCGAAGGCCCGGACGAGCTGCTGGGCCGGGGTTTCCAGCTGCCCGGCCGGTGCCGGGTCGGTCTGGGTGACGGTCATGACGTGAACTCACTTCCGGGGTACGGGTGCCGCGCGCCCGTCGGACGCGCGGCACGGGCCGGTCAGGGCCAGGCGGTCAGTTCGGGGAGGGCGGCGGCTGTCGTGGTGGGTGCCGCGGGGTGCGGGCGGCCCGAGATCCAGGCGGCCAGCGAGCGCAGGGAGCCGCGGACCTCGGCGCCGTCGCCGGTGCCCTTGTGCCATTCCTGGCCGGTGTCCTCGGCGACGAGGGAGGTGCCCTCGGGCAGCCGGACCTGGAGGAAGGTGACGACATGGGCCGAGAGCGCGGCGCTCCAGTCCTCGGAGCGGTCGCCCGCGCCGAGGTCGACGCCGTGCAGAGCGGTCTCCCGCCACCACGCCAACTGGGTCGCGAACAAGGGGGAGTTGCGGTAGGCGCAGGGCAGGTCCCAGTCGTCGGGACCGAGCGCCGCCCATGCCTCCTCCAGGGCGGTCAGGCCCTCCTTCAGCTGCTCGCGCAGCCATTCCACGGGGCGGTCGTGCAGCTCTTCGATGCGCCGGTCGCGGGTGGGCCGGCCGCCGTCGTACACCTCGACGGTCCGGTCCTCGACGGCGTACCGGGCCTGCCGGGCGAAGGCCCGGGAGAGGTCCGCGAGGTGGATCAGGACGTGGCCGCGGGTCCAGCCGGGCAGTTCGATCGCGGCCCGCGCGTCCTGCTCGGTGAGTCCGGCCGCCTCGGCGCGCAGCCGTTCGTGGGCCGCCGTGATCTCCTTCAGCCGCTCCGGGATCTCGATGCCGCCGTACTCCGGGGCGTTGTAGGGGGTGTTGCTCATGCCGGGGTCCTTTCGATGTCCTTCGGCTCCGTGCCGGCCGGGGCCCCCTGTGGCATGAACGCGTTGATCCAGCACAGGATGTCCCGGATGACGTGGTGGTCCTTGTTCGGACGGAGCGCGCCGATCTGGTGGTACATCACCCCTTCGCTGGGCGGGCCCAGGAAGGTGATCCGTGACTCGACCGTGCCATCCGCGCGCACCGGATGGAATTCGGGGGTCAGGTCCAGGCCACCGGGGACGAAGTCCCCTTCTCCGACACCGGGGTTGGTCCACTTCCGCACCAGCCCGCGGCGCAGCAGATTGGGGTAGACCGGCATCACGTCGCGCTCGGCGTCGAAGGAGTGCACCCGGGCGTCGACCAGTACGTCGGCCTGCCGTACGGTGCCGGTCACCGGCCCGCCGACCCGGAACCGGCCGGTGTCCTCGTCGGTCTCCACGCGGGCGCCGGGTCCTGCCGAGATGTCGACGTGGCCGGAGCGGATGAGCGCGGTCACCTTCTCCATGGCCTCGACCGAGGCGCCCTGGCAGAGCCGGTTGTGGTGCGGGGTGTACACGCCGAGGAAGGTGCGGTGCGAGGAGGCGCGCAGCCCGCCGAAGTCGACCGCGTCGATCACCACCCCGCGCAGGTCGCGCCAGGCCGCGTCGGCGGCGGCCTTCGCGGGGTTGCTCAGGTTGCCCTGGGCCGCCCAGCGGATGTCCCTGTCGAGGAAGTCGAGGAAGGTCTCGACGTACGCCTCCGCGTCCGGGTAGCCGTCGCGGGGGACCGGGGCGATCGTGCGCTCCCAGGAGAAGCGGTGTTCGGCGGCGCGCCGGGGGTGCCGCCACGGGGACTCGGCGGCGGCCACGGCGGTCGCGAACTCCTCGGGGGCGTCGGCCAGTTCGAGCAGTTTCGCGGCCTGGTCGGCGCCGTGGACCACGGTGAGGAAGGAGCTGAGCAGAGCGGTGAGGGACGGCTGCCCGTCCTGTGCTGCCGCGCGGCCCGCCAGCGCCTCGTCGACCCGGGCGGCGGCGGACCGTGCCAGCTCCTCCAGCGGGGCCAGCAGGAACGAGGCCGCCTCCTGGTGGCCGGCGAACGCGTCGGCGTCCGCGAGGAACTTCTCGTACCCGGGCCGGGCCGCCCGGATCGCCGCCGCCCGGAACTCGGCGCCGTACAGGGTGCCGTAGTGGATCAGCGACATCTCCAGCAGGATCAGCGGGAAGACGTGTGCCTCGAAGTCGAGTTGGCGTTTCTCCTGGCCGCCGATGATGTTGGGCACGCCCACGGTGGCGCGCAGCCGGGCCACGGCGTCCGTGGTGAGGAAGGGGCCCTTGTACTCCAGGGCCGCGATGTCGCGTTCCTTCTCGTTGTAGGGGCGCGCGAAGGTGAACAGTCCGGAGCGGCTGAAGGCGACGACGGAGTCTGGCTCGCGTCCGCACGGCCGGTACTCCAGCCGGCCGTCCGCGCCGCGTTCGAAGGTGCCGCCCCGGCCCTCGGTGAGATACAGCAGCACGTCGATACCGGTGAGCCCCATGCCGAGACAGGCCACCGTGGTCCCGGGGCCGGTGAACGCGGGGTCGAGGGACCGCTCCAACGGGTAGGCGTTCGGGATCAGATGGGCCCGGTGCCGGTCGGCGAAGTCCGCCCAGGCCGCTTGGCGGGGGTCGAGCTCGGGCCGGTTGGAGGAGTGCCCGGTGAGCATCAGGACGTAGTCCGCCTCGTACGGCGTCGCCCCGTCGGCGGTGAGGATCCCGAACCGTTCGCCGCGCTCCTCCAGGTCCACCACCTCGGACCGCCGCAGCGTCACCGAGACGCCCTCGGCCGCGCGCAGGATCTCGACGTACTGGGTGAACTGGTCCTTCAGGGCGAGGCCGTGCAGATAGCGCTTGGGCCAGTCCTCGGCGACCAGGTCGAAGCGCTTGTCGCCGGTCTCCTGGAACTTCCTGCGGCACCACTGCAGGAAGGTGGGCCGCTCGCCGGCCGTGAGCAGCGGGCCGGCCGCCACGACGCTCTCGTCGGCGGCGAACGCCACCTGGCCCACGACCCGGTTGAGATAACTGGTCCTGGTCTGGTCGGGGCTGTGCACCTGCCCGGGACCGAACTCGCCCGAGAGGTCGTAGATCACGATCTCCAGGGGTACGGGCCGGTCGTCCGCGCGCACCAGGGCGGCGAGCCGCTCCAGTACGTAGGTGCAGGTGGGTCCGCCGCCCACGATGGCCAGGCGAATCGGCGCAGCGGCACGGGAGTTGTCGGTCGTCACCGGTTCACCACTCCTTCTTCTCGGTCTCGTGCTTGCTCAGGACGTCGTCGAACGCGGCGAACAGGCCGGCGATGTCGGGCGCGGTGAGCTGGCCCATGTTGGCCAGCCGGAACACCCCGGCGGACTTCGCCTGGGTGGCGTAGATGACGTAGCCGCGCTCCTTGAGCCCGTCGTGGAGTTCGTCGTACGTCAGGCCGTTGGACAGATGGGCGTTGGTGATCGAGGCGGCCCGCCGGTGCGGGGGCAGCAGCAGTTCGATGCCGCGTCGCTCCAGGCCTTCGCGGATCTCCCGGGCCCGGTCGGTGTAGCGGCGGCCGCGGGCGGCCACGCCCTCCTCCAGGGTGAGGTCCAGGGCGGTGTCGAGGGCGCGCAGGACCTGCAGGGCGGGGGTGAACTGGGGGCTGCGGTCGAGGACTTGGGCGCGGTAGCCGGCGAACAGGTCGAGATAGAAGGTGCGGGCGGGCAGCGGTTCCAGCGCGGCGAACCGTTCCCGGGGGGCGCAGACGAAACTGATCCCGGGCAGTCCCTCCAGGCACTTGTTCGCGGTGCCGACGCACCAGTCGACGTGGTCGGCGACGACGTCGAGTTCCTCGGCGCCCAGGCTGCTGATGGCGTCGACGATCAGCGACCGGCCGTGCCGGGCCACGACGGCGCCCAGCTCCCGCAGCGGGTTGAGCATGCCGGTGCTGGTCTCGTGGTGGACCACGGCGACATGGGTGATGCCGGGGTGCTCGCCCAGGAAGCGGTCGACCTCCTCCGGCGGGATCGGGTTCGCCCACCCGAACTCCAGGTGGTCCACGCCGATGCCGTGGACGCGGGCGATGCGCAGCAGCCGTTCGCCGTAGTGCCCGTTGTCGAGGACGAGGAGCCGCCCGTCGGGCGGTACGACGGAGCTGACGACCGCCTCCAGGGCCGCCGTGCCCGAGCCGGTGAGCAGTACGGCGGTGTGCGAGTCCCCGCCGCCGCACACCTCGGCGATCTTGCCGGCCACGCCGACCAGGAGTTCCTGGGCCTCCGGTTCGCGGTGGCATTCGTCGGGCGAGGCGAGGGCGGCGCGGACCCGGTCGTGCACATTGACCGGACCGGGGTTCAGCAGGACGACCCGGTCCCGGCGGTCGGACGCGGTGGTCATGGGGCGTTCTCCAGGAAGAGGGCGGGCGGGGGAGTGGTGCCGCCGGGGGCGCGGCGCGCGATCAGCGTGCGCGGGGTGTCGCGCGGCCAGTCCGGGAGCGGGGCGAAGAGATGTCTGAGGTCCGCCGCCGTGCGGTCGCCGCGGGTGATGACGCACTCGGCGCCGCGCCGGGCGGAGTCGGCCAGCGCCGCGACCTTGCCCTCCATGGCACCGGTGGCGTCCCACGCGTCCGTCCAGAACAGGCCGCGGGCGGCGGCCGGTTCGTCGGGGTCGAGGTGGGCGAGCACCGGGGAGCCGGGGCCCCCGGTGTGGATGCCGTCGACGTCGGTGAGGGCCACCACCCGGACCGGGCCGAGGCCGAGGTCCAGCAGGGTGGCGGGAACGTCGTCGCTGCTGAGGATGCGCAGGGTGCCCTCGGCGGTGAGGTAGCAGTCGCTGGACAGCACGGGCAGCGCGCCCTCGGCGAGCAGCCGGCCGACGACCGCGCCGTGGGAGACCCGGCTGCCGTCGGGGCGCTCCTCGAACATGGCGGTGACCTGGAGCGGGACGGCCCGTACGCCCCTGGCGCGCAGCCGGGTCGTCCAGGCCCAGCGCATCCGGAACGCCGGTTCGGTCAGGGCCACGGCGGCGTACGGGTCGTCCTTCGCCGCCTTGATCCGCAGTCCGACCGGGTGGCAGAGCGCGCCGCCCCCGGTCACCAGGACCACCCGGCCGGGGAAGGCGGCGACCAGGTCCGCGAGCAGCCCCGCGTAGTCGTCGATCGCCGTCCAGTCGGTCTCGCCGGTGTCCCGCTTGTCGGAGAGGAGGCTGCCGCCGACCTTCAGGACGAGCAGCCCCGGCTCACCGGCCCGCGCGCCGGGGCCGGTCACTGGAGCGGCACATTCGAGGCGGTGCCCGCGGTGTGCCGGCCGGGGTCGAAGAGCCGGGCGAGGAAGCTCTGCTGCCAGCGCGCGGTCCGCCCGTCGAGGGAGCCGTACTGCTCCAGGTAGTCGGTGTCGTCGGGGCGTACCTTGTCGAGCACCCATACGGGCACCGAGTGCGGGTACAGCACGGCGGTGAAGTGCAGGGCGTAGTAGACGATCGCCTCGGCACCGACCTCGCGGACCCGCTCCAGGAACCGCTGCCAGGCGTCGTCGTCGGTGGCCTCGGCCACCAGGCTCAGGTCGAGGAACTTGCTGAGCTGAAGGTCCTGCTTGTTCTCGAAGAAGTGCAGGCTCACCGCCTCCTTGTGGAGGTGCGAGCACAGGTCGAGCAGCCGGTCGTCGGGGGCCGGCACCCAGGCGGGCACCCCGCACAGCACCACGGGCACGGCCCGGTCGAGCAACTCCTCGGCGGCGAGGGAGACTCCGGACTTCTTCTGGAAGATGTCGTGGCAGATGTCGACGTTGAAGTCGGTGATGTCGGGGCGGCCACCGGGTTTGCGGTACGGCAGCTGGTTGCTGAGGTTCAGCTTCCAGAACAGCTGGGTCTGGCGGCTGTACGGCTCGATGCGCTCGCCGTCCTCGGCGACCTGGCCCTGGAGATAGCCGAGCCGGGCGAGCACCTCGTGGGCGGCGGGGGCGTCGTCGCGGGCCAGCAGGACGTCGAGGTCGGCGATGCGGCGCAGCGCCGGGTCGTGGTACTCGCCCTCGCCGAGCGAGAAGCCCTTGCGGACCGCGAACCGCAGCCCGGCGGCGGTGAGTTCGGCGAAGACGCGGCCGAACTCGTCGGCGAGCGCCTGGTTGCGGGCGCGGTTGGCGAGATAGGCGCCGATGAACACCCAGGAGTAGGGGAAGCCGGGGGACTCGCCCGCCTTGCGGTCCAGGCGGTACCGGTCGACGTGCCGGCCGACCAGGGGCAGCAGCTTGTGCCAGGCGGCGGCCTCCAGGAAGGCGCCCCAGTCGTGGTCGGGCCGGGCCGCCAGGGCACGGATCCGGGTGACGTCGGCCGCGCTCGGCCGCGGCCGGGCGAGCGTCAGCAGCAGCCGGGCGTGGGTGGGGAGGTCGTCGACGGTCACCTCGCGGGCGGCGGGAGCGTCGGCGGCCGGTACTCGGGTCGTGTTCTCGCGTGCCATGTCACACCTTTGCCGGGGTCGAGCCGTCCTGCGTCAGCTGGCGCAGCGCACGGTGGTCGGTCTTGCCGTTCTGGGTCAGCGGCAGCGCTCGGAGTTCGGTGAGCCGGCGCGGCACCATGGCCTCGGGGAGCGCCTCGGCCAGAGCGGCCCTCAACTCCTCGGCGGGGACGGGTCCGAGCAGCGTGTAGTAGGCGGCGAGTTCGGGCCGCCCGTCGACGACGGGCACCACGACGGCGCACTCGTCGACCGCCGGGTGACGGCGCAGGACGACCTCGATCTCGTCCAGCTCCATGCGCACCCCGGCGACCTTGACCTGCCGGTCCACCCGTCCCAGGTAGTGGACGACGCCGTCCTCGAACCGGGCCAGATCGCCGGTGCGGTACACGCGCCCGGTGGGGGAGCCGGGGTCGAAGGGGTCGGTGAAGAACGCCGCCGCGTTGTTGTCGGGGTCGTTGAGGTAGCCGAGTCCGACGACCACTCCGCCGACGAACAGCTCACCGCTCTCGCCTGCGTCGACCGCCCGCCACCGTCCGTCGTCCTCGCGGGCGAGGAGGTAGAGCCGGGCCCCGCCGACCGGTGCGCCGACCGGCAGCCGGGCGCGGGCGGTGTCGGGCGCGGTCACCTCGTGGTGGGTGATGTCGTCCGAACACTCCGTGGGGCCGTAGGCGTTGAGCAGCCGGACATGGGGCGCGGCGGCCAGGAACCGGGCGGCGAGGCCGGTGTGCAGTTCCTCGCCGGTGGAGATCAGCCAGCGCAGCGCGGGCAGGGTCGTACCGGTGCGCCGCTCGGCCTGCTCGGTGATCCAGCCGACGACGGTCGGCACCAGTTCGACGACGGTGACGCCGGACTGCTCCAGGACGTTCGTCAGCCGCCGGGGGAAGGCGAGTTCCGGCTCGCGCACCACGACGACGGCGCCGCCGACCAGGAGCGGGGCGAGCATCTGCCAGATGGAGATGTCGAACACCAGCGGAGCGGTGAAGGCCAGCCGGTCCGCCCCGGTCAGACCGAGGTCCTCGACCTTGGCCCAGAGGTGGTTCATCATGCCGCGGTGCTCCACCGAGGCACCCTTGGGCCGCCCGGTGGTCCCGGAGGTGAAGATGCAGTAGCGGGGTTCCAGGGAGCGGTCCGGGTCCTCGTCGGCGAACGCGCCGGGCACCACCGGGCCGTCGCCGCCGGGTGCCGCGACCGTGGCCGTCCCCAGCCCGGCGGCGGCGGTCACGGCCGTACGGCCGCGCGGGCCGCCGCCTCCCGGGGCGCCGGAGTAGTCGAGCAGCAGGCCGGCCCCGCTGCGCGCCAGCACCTCGGCGACCCGCTGGGCCGGCCAGTCGGGGGCGATCGGCAGATAGACGGCGCCGAGGCTTTCGAGGGCGAGGAACGCGGCGACGGTGTCGGCCGAGCGGTCGCCGACGGCCGCGACAACGGTGCCGGCCGCGCAGCCGGCCGCGCTCAGCACCGCGCGGAACCGGCCCACGCGGGCGAGCAGTCCGGCGTACGACAGAGTGGACTCGCCGTCGGTGACCGCGGTGCGCTCCGGTGTCCGTGCCGCGGTGCCGGCCACTCGGGCCAGCACGCCGGACGCGGTGTCGGTCGGGCCGCTCTCCCGGCCCAGGCCCAGTTCGCGGGCGCGGTCGGCGGCGCCGGGGGCGAGCGGCAGCTCTGCCGGCGTGAGGGGCGCGGTCATGAGGTGCCCGCGCTCTGGTGGCGGTCCAGCTCGTGGAAGAAGCCGTCGATCGGGACGGTGTCGCCGGCCGCGGTGGCCAGCCGGTGCACGTGGGCGCCGACGACAAGGTCCAGCACGCCCAGGCCGAACGGGGAGAAGACCACGGGCCGGTCGGCAGGGGCGGTGTACTTGCCGGTGAGGACGTCGTACAGCGTGGCGTCCAGGAAGTCGCGGTCGCCGGTGCGCTGTTCGGCCAGGTGCACGGAGGTGTCGGCCTTCAGCACGTGCTCGACGTCGTCGACGACGTTGGCGCTGCGCAGCACGATGTCGGTGCCCAGGTCGCGCAGCGACACATGCAGCACCAGGGGGTTGTGGTCGAACCACGAGGGGTCGACCACGTGCGGGGTGGCCGCGGTGGTCGCGAACACGATCAGGTCCGAGGAGCGGACCAGTGACTCGGCGTCCGGGTGCACCCGCACCGGTGCGCCGGTCGGTCCGAGGACCTGCTCGGCGAAGGAGGCGGCGTACTCGGCGCTGAGGTCGTACACCCCGAACTCGTCGATGTGCCAGCCCGGTTCGGACAGGTAGTCGTGGATGTACCGGGCGATGAGTCCGGTGCCGAAGAAGCCGATCCGGCGTGGGGTGCCGCGCTGCTCCGCCAGCCTGCGGGCGGCGGAGGCGGCCGAGGCGGCGGTGCGCACCGCGCTGATGATCGACCCTTCGAGACAGGCGTACGGGTAGCCGGTGCGCGGGTCGTTGAGCAGCAGCAGCGCGGAGGCGCGCGGGATGCCCAGGCCGAGGTTGGTGGGGAAGCTGGAGATCCACTTGATGCCGTCGACGCCTGTCCCGCCGGCCGCGCGGACCTCGCCGTCCGCTCCCGCCCCGCCGGCCGCGCCGACCCCGCCGCCGACCGACGCGGGCAGCGCGATGATGCGTGCGGTGGGCCGGTCGGGGAACCGGAGGAAGTAGGACGGCGGGTTCACGGTCCGTCCCTCGCCGTGGAGCCGGTAGGCGTCCTCGACCAGGTCGATGATCTCCGCGCGGCGTCCCGCCAGACTCCGGTGGACGGCCGCGCCGGGGACGACGGAGAATCCCGGCGGTCCGGCCTGTTGCTCAGCCATTGCTGCCTTCCCGTTCCGTGTGGAGGTCGCCGTAGGTGTGCTGGACCCACGAGTCGTCGTAAACCGTTTCGATGTAGCGGTCGCCGAGGTCCGCCGAGATGGCCACCGCGTTCAGCGACCGGCCCGGGTCGTGCTCGGCCAGCCAGCCGGCGGCACCGCTGACGACGGTCCCGGTGGAGCCGCCGAGGAGGAATCCGTGCCGGGCCAGGCGCCGGCACATCCGCACGGCGTCCCGTTCCGGCACCGGGACCACGTCGTGGACCAGGTCCCGCCGTACGAAGGGCATGGGTTCGCCGGCGCCGAGCCCGGGCAGATGGCGGGGGCCCGCGGCCAGGCCGAAGTTGACCGAGCCGACGGTGTCCACCGCGACGATGCGCACCCCGGGCCGGTTCTCCCGGAAGTACTGGGCGCAGCCGTTGAGCGTGCCGCCGGTCCCCGTGCCGACGAAGAGCACGTCGAGGTCGGGGAACTGCTTGGCGATCAGGGGCGCGGTGTTCTCGTAGTGGGCGAGCCAGTTGGCCGGGTTCTCGTACTGGTTGAGCCACACATAGCCGGTGTTGCTCTCGCACAGCTCCCGTACGAGGGCCTTGCGGGCGGAGAGGTAGCCGCCGCTCGCGTCGGGCCGGTCCACCACCACGACCTCGCTGCCGAGAGCCCGCATCAGTTTGACCGTCGCCGGGTTGCACTTGGGGTCTGTGACACAGACGAAGGGGATCGACCGGGCCGCCGTGACGACGCTGAGGGCCACGCCGAGGTTGCCCGAGGAGGATTCGACGAGGGTGGAGCCGTCGCCGATCAGACCGTTCCTCAGACCGGTGACGACCATGGACGTGGCGGCCCTGAGTTTCACGGATCCTGCGAAGTTGAAGCCCTCGCACTTGAGGTGCAGCGGGATGCCGAGCGTGTGGTCCAGGTCGATGTAGACGTCGCTGTCGAGCAGGTCGTCCGCAGTGGAGATGATTGCCAAGGGTCCTGTCCGCTTCTGTGCGCCGGCCCGCTCACGGCCGCCGTCCGCTCGTCCCGCGCGCCGCGCGGCCGTCCTGACGATCAGCTGTCGAGCTTCTGCCAGGTGTCGAGGCCCTGGAGCGCGAAGATGTCCTTGACCGAGGCGATGGACCCCTCGAGGGCCGTGGTGTCGCCGTTCTCGTACACGGAGCGGTAGGTGTCGCGCAGGGCGCTGACGGTGGCGCGCAGACCATGGTTGGCGTAGATGACGACGGAGACGCCCGCCTGCCGGATGTCGTCGATGTGCCAGTCGGGGTAGGTGGTCGGGACGATGACCACCGGGATCCGGAAGTCCCAGCCGTCGAGGAAGGCGACGACCTGGTCGCGGGTCTTCGCCTTGGAGTGGACGAGGACGGCGTCCGCACCGGAGTCGGCGTAGGTGCGGCAGCGGTCCAGGGCCTCGGCCACGTCCAGGCCGCTGATGAGCGCCTCGGTGCGGGCGATGACGAAGGTGTCCGTGGAGGCCTGCGCCTCCTTGGCGATCTTGATCTTCTTGGCGAACTCCTTGGTGCCCAGCAGAGTCTGACCGCCCGCCACGAAGCTGTTCATCTTGGGGAACAGCTTGTCCTCCAGGCAGAGCCCGGTGATGCCGGCCGCCTCGAATTCGTGGACCATGTGCCCGACGTTGAGATTGCCGCCGTAGCCGGTGTCGCAGTCGGCGACGACCGGGATGCGCAGCACCTTCTGGATGTTCGCGGCGGCTTCGAGGTACTCGGTCATGCTCAGGATGCTGGCGTCGGGCAGGCCGCGGGACGCGGAGACCTCAAGGCTCGACGACCACACGGCCTGGAAGCCGGCCTCCTCGGCCAGCAGTCCGCCCAGTGCGTGGTTCGCTCCCGCGACCCGGACGACGTCGTTGTCCGCCAGGACGGAGCGGAATGAGGGGTATATGGGTCGCTGCACGCCTGAAACTCCTGGTCTTTTGACAGTGGGATGGCAATCCTTGCCAAAGCGCTGAGCTGTGCGCTGCGCTGCTGTGAACTGCCGAGATCCAGCCGTTGAGGCGTTTGATCGATCGGCACGGTGTAAAAATCTAGAGCGGTTGGCAAGCATTGTCAATGACTTGTCAACTAATTGCCAACGTGCTCCAATCGTTCTGGCCCGGCGCTCGGGCCGACGGGAAACAGAGAGGAACAGCAGAGAATGAGCACCGCGCTCGTGCCTACTCATCCACGCACTCTGGAAGTCCCCGCCGAGGCGTTCCACACCTTCTCGGAGCAGGCTCAGAGCGAACTGGCCGGCTATGTGGCCGCACTCGACCGGCAGCACCCGCAGGGCCGCGTCGACGCCGTCGAGGCCGACCTCGCCGCCGTACCGCGCTTCGCCGCGGAGGTCGACGGCAGCCGGGACGTCATCGACTCCCGCGCCCACTTCATCGTCTACGACCGTGTGGCGGGCGTCCGCTCACTGCGCCAACAGGCCCTGTACGCCTGGGTGCTGGGCACCGCGCTGGGCCGGCCCATGGTGCAGAACACCGACGGCTGGCGGCTGATCGAGGTGTATGACCGGGGCGTCCGCAAGACCATCGCGGACGGCGCCCGCTACCACCAGACCAAGCAGGGCTCGTACATGCACAACGACGCCGTCAACGACGTCGACCCCATCGACTACCTGCTGCTCTCCTGCGGCCAGTCGGCGTACATCGGCGGCGAGAGCATCCTCGTCGACGCGAAGCCCGTCCACGACGTCCTCGCGCAGCACCCCGACGTCCTCAAGATCCTCACCCAGGACTTCTGGTTCGAGAAGCGCGGCATGTCCCTGAGCGCGGAGACCGGCTTCTTCCGCTCCCCGATCATCCGCTACACCGCCGGGGGCGAACCGCTCGTCCGCTACTTCCGGACGTACATCGAGGTCGCCCACGAGAAGAAGGGCGAGCCGATCACCGACGAACAGCGCGCCGCCCTCGACTTCTTCGACGCCGTGCTCGACCAGTCGTCCGTGCAGTACCGCATCCGGCTCGAACGCGGCCAGACCCTGGTCTCCGCCGACGACCGGTTCCTGCACACCCGCACCGCCTTCTACGACCGGTTCGCGCCCCGGGGAATCGACCTGGACACCGACAGCCCGGACCAGGTCAACCGCTACATGTTCCGCATGTGGTCGAGCAAGTAGCCCCGCGCCGCCCGCCGGCGCGCGGCGCGGCACGTCCAGCCGAGGAGAACACCCATGCCCAGTGACTCCCTCCGCACGGTGGGCCACGACCTGGCCGCCGAGATACGCCGGCGGCGCCCGCACGACTGCGTCGCGACCTCGGCCGCGGCGCAGTCCTGGCACCGCGTCGGCGGCCGCTACGCCGAAGGCCGGATCCGTGACATCAGCGTGCAGCGCGGCCAGGCCACCGCCGCCCGCTATGTGCTGCGCGACTCCTACCTGCACCGTGCCGTTTCCGGCCTCGACCCGGCCGTGGCCCGGCTCGCCGCCGACGACACCCGGGCCCCGGTCCGCCACCGCGCGCCGGACTCCGGTCCCGTGCCGGAGTGGATGGAGCTGTCCGCCGCCCTCGGCGCCCTGGCCGAACTGGAGGAAGCCGCCCGGAAGTTCGACCCCTCGGTCGCCCAGGTCGTGGTGGACTTCGAACTCGGCGACCAGGACCTGGTGCTCGCCGACGACACCGGGCTGTACGACGAACACCGCCTGCTGAGCTACCTCACGATCCGGGTCATAGCCCGCCGCGCCGGCCGCGTCGCCACCGGCTTCTACACCCCCGGCGTCAGCGGCCCGCTGAGCGGCATCGACGTCCGCGCGGCCGGACAGGAAGTGGCCCGCCGCGCGGTGACCGGGCTCGACGCCAGACCCGCGCCGGTCGGCCGGCTCCCCGTCGTCGTCGCGGGCGGCCGGGGCATGGTCCTGCTGCACGAGGCCTGCTGCCACCCGCTGGAGGGCGACGAGGTACTGCGCGGCTCCGTCTACGCCGGCCGGCTCGGCGAGCACATCGCCTCCCCCCTCGTCACCCTCACCGACGACCCCACGGTGCCGCTGGCGGTGGGCAGTTACACCTACGACGACGAGGGCACCGCGGGCGGCCCGACCACCCTCATCGACAACGGCGTCCTCACCGGCTACCTGACCGACCAGGAGTCCGCGGCCCGCCTCGGCCGCGCCTCCAGCGGCAACGGCCGCTGCACCACGGCACTCCAGCCGCCCCAGCCCAGGATGAGCAACACCTGCCTGGCGGCCGGCACCTCCAGCGTCGCCGACCTCATCGCCTCCACCGAGCACGGCATCTACGCCCAGCACGTCGGCGGTGGCGAAGTCATCGAGTCCACCGGCGAGTTCACCTTCCGGGTGACCAACGGCTTCCTCATCGAGAACGGGCGGGTCACCGACCCGATAGAAGAGACCACCATCACGGGAACGGGAACGCAGGTGCTCCGGGACATCGACGCCGTGGCCGACGACAGCACGGTGGGCGCCGCCAAGTGCGGCAAGTTCGGACAGTGGGTGACGGTCGGCGTGGTCGGCCCCACCCTCCGGGTCGGTTCGCTCCTGGTGGGCGGTACCGAACGATGAGCGAGACCCTGATCGAGGAAGCGGCACGGCACGGCGCCGACGCCGAGGTGTGGACACTGCGCCGGCGCACCGACGAACTGGTCTGCCGCCGGGGCACGGTCGAACGCCGCAGCGAGGTGGCCACCGGTGCCACCGCCCTCACCGTGTGGGCCGACGGCACCGAGGGCTACGCCGTCCAGAACGTCCCCGACTCCCACGACCCCGCCCTGGTCACCGCCGCCCTCGCGGTGGGCCGGGCGCTGTCCGACACCGGCGCGGTCCCGCCGCCCCCGCCCGCCCCGGGCCCGCCGCACCGGACCCCCGACACCCCGCCACCGCACCTGGACACCGAGACCGCCGAACGGCTCCGGAGGCTCAGCACGGGCGACGGGGGCCTGGAGGTCGAACTCCGCGCCCGCGCCGACCGCTCCCGCATCCGCCTGCACCGCGCCGGAACCCCGCCCATCGGCTACGACACCGGCGTCGTCCAGCTGCACACCCGGATCACCGCCCGCGGCGACGGCATCGGCCACATCGGCCACCAGTCCTACGGCCGCTCCGTGCCCGGCCTCCTCGACCGGCTGGCCACCGAGGAACTGCCCGAACTCATCGGCCTGGCCCGCCTGCTGGCCACCAAACCCGTGCCACGACTCGCCTACGACGACCTCCTGGTCGACGGCCGGGTCCTGGTCAAGCTGCTCTCACTGGTCGTCCCCGCCTTCCAGCTGGACTCCGTCCTCGAAGGACGCTCCCCGCTCGCCGACCGCCCCGGCCAAGCGGTCGCCTCACCCGGTGTCACCCTGGTGGACGATCCGACCGCACCCGACAGCCCGCTCCCCGTCCCCTGGGACGGCGAGGGAACCGCCTGCGGACCCACCACGCTGATCGAGGACGGAACCCTGCGCGGCTTCCTCAGCGCCCGCCGCACGGCGGCCGAGGCAGGCACCACCGGCACCGGCTCCGGACAGCGCGGCCCCGACGGCGAGATGGTCACCGTCCAGCCCGGATATCTGCGGCTGCGTCACACCACCGACCTCGGCACCGAGTTCCGGCCCGGCCGCACCGTCCTGCACGTCGTGCAGGCCAACGGGGCCCACACCTCCAACCCCATCACCGGCGAGTTCTCCATCGGCGCCAACGCGGTCGTCGTAGGGCCCGACGGCAGTCGCGCCAACGCGGGCAACATCACCCTCGCCGGCAACGTCTTCGAGCTGCTGCGGAACCTCGACGGACACGACGGCCGAACCCGGGTCAACCGCGCCCACAACTCCTTCGTCGCCGGCCCCGGGGTATGGACCACCAGCCTCACGACCGGCCGCTAGGCCACGGGGAGCCCAGATGTCACTGCTGAAGAACCCCGAGTTCCGGCTCTTCTGGGGCGCCCAGACGGCCAGCATGATCGGGACGAACACGAGCAGGACCGCCATCCCGCTGCTCGCCGCCACCACACTGGCCGCGACCCCGATGCAGATGGGCGTGCTGCAGGCGGCACAGACCTTCGCCTTCCTGCTCGTCGGACTGCCCGCCGGAGTCCTGGTCGACCGGGTCAGACGACGTCCCGTACTCATCGTCTGCGACCTGCTGCGGGCCGCCCTGATGATCCTCATCGGCGTGGGCTTCTACCTGGACCGGATCTCTTTCCCGGTCCTGCTCGCGGGCATGCTGCTGATCGGGTTCGCCACCGTGTTCTTCGAGATCGCCTACCAGTCGTACATCCCCGTCGTGGTGGGCCGCGAGAGGCTCGTCGAGGGCAACGCCCGGCTGGAGAGCACCAATTCGGTCTCCCGGACGGTCGGCCCCACCCTCGGCGGCTCCCTCGTGGAACTCGCCGGCGCCACCGCCACCCAGTGCGCCCAGTCCGCCGCGCACCTGCTGTCGGTGTTCCTGCTCTCCCGCATCCGCACCGCCGAAGCGGCCCCCGAAGCCCGCCCCGACCGGCGCATGGGCGCCGAGATCCGGGCCGGCCTGAGCTTCGTGCTGCGCCACCCGGTGTTCCGCGCCCTCACCGGCTCGGCCGCCACCTACAACTTCTTCTACGCCATGACCCTGCCGCTGGTGACGCTGCTGCTGGTGGACGAGATCGGTTTCTCGGGCACCCTCGTCGGCGTCCTCATGACCATCGGCGGGGTCGGCGGAGTGCTCGGCGCGGCCCTCTCCGGCCGGCTCGCGCTCCGGCTCGGCCAGGTCCGCGCGATGCGGCTCGGCTACCTCGCGACGGTGCCCACCACCCTGCTGATCCCGTTCGCCGGCGACGGCTGGGCCGCGCTGCTGTTCGCCGGCCCCTGGTTCGCCACCGCCTTCGGAATCATCGTCTACAACGTCGGCCAGGCCAGCATCCGCCAGGCGCTGTGCCCGCCCGATCTGCTGGGCCGGATGAACGCCAGCGTGCGCTTCCTCGTCTGGGGGATCCTGCCGCTCGGCTCCCTCGCGGGCGGCGCGCTGGGCGAGTGGGCCGGCGTACGGACCGCCCTGTTCATCGCCGGGGCCGGGATGAGCGCCGGCGGACTGTGGCTGGTCTGCTCCCGGCTGCGGACCATGCGCGACCTGCCCGCGCCCGAGGACTTCCCCTTGGCGCACACCGCCCCCCTGGGCAAGTGACGCCCACCGCCCCCTGAGCAAGTGAATGGAGCAATCATGTCTACCCGTTTCGTGGTCTTCGTCGACTCGCCGTGGACCGGCGCGGGCCAGGACTGTGCCCGCTACCTGCTGGAACAGGGCGTCACCCCGATCATCGTCGCCGCCGACCCGGCCGCGCTGCACCCCTCCCTGCTGCACGACTACGCCGAACTCGGCGTGGACATCCAGGCCTGCGACGTGGACTCCGTCGACGCCGTCGTGGACTTCTGCCGCGAACTCGGCACGCGGGGCGAGGTGATCGGCGTGACCTCCGTGTACGAGTACTACTGCGACATCGGCGCGGAGGCCGCCGCCCGCCTCGGCCTGGCCGGCCCCGACCCGAAAGCGGTGGCGATCTGCCGCTCCAAGGCGGCGATGCGCGAGGCCATGGCGGACACACCCGGTCTCAACCCGCTCTTCCGGGTCGCCGAGTCCCCCGCCCGGGCCGTGGCCGCCGCCGAGAGCATCGGCTACCCCGTGGTCGTCAAGCCGCTGGACCTGACGGGCAGTCTCTTCGTCCGCCGCTGCGACTCCGCCGACGCCGTCGCCGCGATCACCACGCAGGTCATGGAACTGGGCGAGTACCTCGGCCACACGGTGACACCCAAGGTGGTCGTGGAGGAGTGCGTGCCCGGCGCCGAGTACTCGGCCGAGATCGTGCACGGCAAGGTCCTCGGCCTCACCGAGAAGATCGGCAGCGAGCCGCCGCTGTTCCTGGAGATGGGGCACGTCTTCCCGGCGGCCCTGCCGCCCGAGCGCGAACGGCTCCTGGTCGAGAAGGCCGAGCAGGCGGTACGGGCGATCGGGGTCACCTGGGGTCCCGCGCACGTGGAACTCAAGCTCACCGCCGACGGCACGGACGCCCGCGTCATCGAGGTCAACGGCCGGATCGCGGGCGACCGCATCCCCGAGGCGGTCCGCATCGCCAGCGGCGTCGACATGTGCCGACTCCACATGATCGCGCTGCTCGGCGACACCCCCGACCTGACCCTGCGCTGCGACCGTACGGCCGCGATCCACTTCCTGATGCTGCGGCGCAGCGGCCGTCTCGACGCCGTCGAGGGCATACCGCGGGCCAAGGCGCTCAAGGGCGTCCACGAGGTGCACCTCCGCCCGGGCGTACAGGCGGGCATCACGTACGAGGCCAACGGCTCCAACCGGGACCGCGCGGCCTGGATCATCGCCGAGGGAGCCGACCGGGACGAGGCACTCGGCCGGGCGCACGCGGCGGGCGACGAACTCACCTTCGTCTGGTCCCCGGCCGGCGCGGGGGACCGGCCCGCATGACACCCGAGCCCGGCCCGGCGGCACCGGTCCCCCCACGCACGGTGGCCGTCCCCTTCGAGGCGGGCGGCACCGGCCCGGCCCCCCTGACCTGGAGCCAGCAGTACTACCTGGCGGAAACGGACGCGGCCCGCCCGCACGGCCGAAGCCTGGCCATCACCCGCCTCTACCCCCTCCGCCCCGGGGTGAGCGAGGAACAGGCGACGGCCGCGCTGCGCGCCCTCATGGAGCGCTACGAGACCCTGCGCAGCCGACTGACCCGGACCGACCCTCCCACCCAACAGGCGTACAGCCAGGGCGAGTTGATGGTGACGGTGCATGATGCGGCGGCGCCGTCGGCGGTCGTGGCGCCCCACGACATCCGGGCCGTGGCCGACACCGTGCTCGCGGAGCTGGCCCGCCGCCCCTTCGACGTCGCCGAGGAGTGGCCGTTGCGGGCCGCCCTGGTCGCGGCCGGGGGGCAGCCCCGCCATCTCGCGCTGGCCTTCAGCCATGTCGCCGTGGATGCCTACGCGCTGGTGCCGGTCAGCGCGTTTCTGGTCGAGCGGTGTGCGCGGGCGGACCCGGTCGCGCGGACGGCGCCCGGGGCCGGGGTCGTGGGGTTGCGACCGCGCGAGCTGGCCGAGGCCGAGGCGTCCGAGGCGGGGGACCGGGCCGCCCGCCGGGCCCTGCTCCACGCCGAGCGGGTGCTGCGCCGCATGCCCGCGGCGCCCGCCGGTGCCGGTCGGCCGGGTACCGGTGAGCGGTTCCGCTTCCTGCGCCTGAGATCGGCCGCGCTCGACCTCGCCGTGGGCGCGCTGGCGGCCCGCACCGGCGCGAGCCCCGCCGCCGTACTCGCCGCGGCCGGCCTCGCACTCGACGCCGTGGAAACCGGTGAGCGGTACGGCGCCGTCCAGCTGATCTCCGCGAACCGGCTGCGCCCGGAGACGGTGGACGCGGTCGTCCCCTGCTCCCAGCCGGTGCTGTGCTGCGCGGACACCGAGGACGCGTCCTTCGCGGAACTGGTACGCCGGACCGCCGCCGCCTCGCTGCGCGCCTACGCGGCCGGCCCCTGCCCGCCCGCCGCCCTGGCGGAACTGCGCGCCACGGTGGAGCGGGAGCGGGGCGTACGGCTGGACGGCGTCCCCACCCTCAACTACCGCCCCCGGGCGACCGCGTTGCCCGTCCGCGAGACCGACGCCGAAGAGCTGCGCAGAGCCGCGGCCCACGCCGAGACCGAGTGGGTGGACAGCGCGATGCTCTGGCGGTCCGCCCACTACCTCAGCGCCGACGTCGACGGCTCCGGCGTCCGGCTGCTCCTGCAGATCGACACGGACGTCCGGTCCCCGGGGTGGGCCGAACGCCGGCTGGCCGACCTGGAGGACCTGCTGTGCGCCGCCGCGACGGACGCCACCACGGACCGTACGACCGGTACACCCGCAGGACGCGGCTGACCCCCGGCGCCGGGCACCCCTCGCCAGACACGGAAGACAAGCAGGAAAGACACGGATCCGGAGAGCCCTATGACAGACCCGCGACAGCAGCAGACCGTCCTCCTGATCGGCGCCGGTGTCATGGCCGAGGGCTATCTGCACGCGGCCCAGCAGGCGGGCCTGCGTGTCGGTGTCGTCGAGACACCCGCCCGGTACGCGGCCCTGACGGGGCGTTTCCCGTGTGTCGTGGACTTCGAACCGGTGCCGGAGGTGATCGCGGCCCGGGACGAGAGCTGGCTCTCCCCGGCCATGACCCTGGCCGGCCGGCTCGCCCCGGACGCCGTGTGGGCGTTCGCGGAGGCCCACGTCATGGCCGCCGCCATGGTCCAGCACCGCCTGGGGCTGCCGGGCCCCGGTCTCGACGCCGCCACCGTCTCCCGTAACAAGGCGTTCCAGCGCGCCGAGTTCCACCGCGCGGGCCTGCCGCAGCCCGCCCACCGGCACACGCCACGGCTGTCGGACCAGCGGGAGTGGGCCCTCGCCCGGCTGCCCGTCGTGGTGAAACCGGTGTCGCTGCAGGGCAGTCAGGGCGTGGAGCGGATCGCGAGCGCGCAGGAGTGGGACGACGCGGTGACCCGGCGCGACGACGAAGGGCCGCTGCTGGTCGAGGAGTACGTGGCGGGCCAGGAGTACAGCGTGGAGGCGCTGGTGCACCGGGGCCGGGTCCTGTTCACCAACCTGACCCGCAAGGAGACCACCGGCCCGCCGTACTTCGTCGAACTGTTCCACGAAGCGGGCTACGGCGCCGACCGCCCGCTGCTGCGCAAGGCCGCGGACGACCTGTGCGCGGGCGTCGTGACGGCGCTGAACTTCGGCACCGGCATCGTCCACCTGGAGTTCCGGGCGCGCGCCGACCACGATCCGGTGATCATGGAGGTGGCCGTCCGCACCCCGGGCGACCACATCCTCGAACTCGTCGCCCGCGCCCACGACTTCGACGTCTTCGCCGCCTGTCTGCGGCTCGCCCTCGGCCAGGTGCCGGACACTCCCACAGCCCCGGTGCGCGCCGCGGGCAGCCTCTTCCTGTCGGCACCGGAACCGGGCCGGCTGACCGCGCTGGACCTTGCCGCCTGGGCGGCC
The DNA here is from genome assembly GCF_045209635.1 of Streptomyces sp. NBC_01622. Taxonomy (NCBI): domain Bacteria; kingdom Bacillati; phylum Actinomycetota; class Actinomycetes; order Kitasatosporales; family Streptomycetaceae; genus Streptomyces; species Streptomyces sp. NBC_01622. Next base: position 4,872,566 of record NZ_CP109293.1, on the reverse strand, counting down.
AGGCCCGAGGTCGTCAAACACGACGCCCGCCTCGCACCCGGCGTACCGGTGCGCCCCGCGCGGAACTCGGGCGACCGCCTCGCGTGGGCGGTGCTCACCTGCCCGACCGGGCCGGAACTGCGCCTGCTGGCCGAGCGGTTGGTCACCGAGGCCGTGGTGGACATCGACCCGGCCGCAGCGGAGACGGACGCGCCCGCCCCCGGCGCGTGACCGCCCCGCACCGGCCAAGCCCCCTCAACACCCCCATCCCAGCGAGGAGTTCGATGTCCAAGCAGCGCGTGCTGATCGTCGGCGGACGGATCGAGAACGTCCGCAAAGCCAAGGAGCAGGGACACGAGGTCGTCTTCCTGCAGCGCCCCGAGCTGTTCCTCGCGGACCACGCCGAGGTGGTGGATGCCGCGCTGCTGGTCGACTACCGGGACTGGGACGCGCTCGCGCCCCTGATCACGGCGGTCCATCAGGTGTACGGCTTCACGGCCGCCGTGACGACGAGCGAGGCCGGGGTGGAACCCGCCGCCCGCATCAACGACCTGCTGGGCCTCGGCGGTGTCTCCCACGAGGTGGTCCTGCTGCTGCGGGACAAACTCCTGATGCGCCGTCATCTCGCCGCCGTGGCACCGGAGATCACCGTCGCCGCCGAGGAACTCGACGGCAGGGAGAGCCTCGACCGGTTCGCGGCGGCCCACGGGTACCCGTTCATCGTGAAGCCGGTGGACGGTATCGCCAGCCTCGGCCTCCAACTGGTCAGGTCCGGGGCGGAACTCGACGGCGTCTGGGAGACCGCCCGTGAACTGCGCGGTGTGGAGCACCAGTTCGCGTCGGCGTTCCCCATCGAGCGGTTCATCATGGAGGAGTACGTCGACGGGCCGGAGTTCAGCGTCGAGGCGTTCACCTTCGCCGGCCGGCATGTGATCGTGGCGATCACCGAGAAGCTGACCTCCGACAACTTCGTGGAACTCGGCCATGTCGTCCCCGCCCGGGTGGATCCGGACTCGGCCGACGCGATCGAGCGCTGTGTGCACACCTTCCTCGACGCGATCGGACTTCAGGAGGGCCCGAGCCACACGGAGGTACGGCTCTCGGACCGGGGACCCCGGGTGATCGAGTCGCACAACCGGCCGGGCGGCGACCGCATCCGGGACCTGGTGGAGGCGGCGTACGGCTTCGACATCGAGCGCTACACCGTCGCCTGGGCGGGCGGCACCCTGCCGGAGCCGGCGTCCCGGCCCCCGCTGCGACAGGCCGCGGCGACCCGCTTCCTGAGCGCGGAACCGGGCACGGTGACGGCGGTGGAGGGCGCGGAGACGGCCGCCGAACACCCGGACGTTCTGACCGTCGCCCTCGACATCGCGGTCGGCGACACGGTACGGCCCCTCCGCTCCAGCTGGGACCGGATCGGCCAGGTCGTCGCGGTAGGCCCTGACGCGGACACCGCCCTCGCCCTGTGCGAGAAGACAGCCGCGGCCATCACCGTCCACACGGAGACCTGGGCCGATGCCACCGAGTGACCGGCCGGTTCCCCAGCTGCATCGGGGTCCGGCGGACGGGGACGCCGGCGTTCCGGCAGATCCTGGCCAGGGTGATCGGGTGCGGCCCGCACTCCGACCGGATCGGGTCGACGGGGACCGTGACGTCCTGGCAGATTCCGGCCATGTCGAGATCACGTCCGAGGAGGAGCTTCGCGATCTGATCGGTGAGGCGAATCCGGTCGTCTACGGCAAGGCGGGCGGGCGGCTCGGCGAGTTCGAGCGGGCGTGGATCCGGCACACCCCGCTGGTGCTGATCGCGACGGCGGCGCTGGACGGTACCTGTGACGTGTCCCCGAAGGGCGATCCGGCGGGTTTCGTGCGGGTCCTGGACGACACGACGCTGGCGGTGCCGGACCGGCCGGGCAACCGGCGGCTCGACAGCTGGTTCAACGTCCTGCAGAACCCGCATGCCGGGATGATCTTCGTGATTCCGGGGCGGGGCGACACCCTGCGGGTCAACGGCCGGGCGCGGCTGGTCCGTTCGCCGGAGCTGCTGGACTCGATGGTGGTCAGGGGCAATCGGCCGAAACTGGCGCTTCTGGTGGACGTGGAGGAGGCCTATTTCCACTGTGCGAAGTCGTTCATGCGGGGCGGTGTCTGGGACCCCGGCTCGTGGACACCGGACGCGGCACCGTCGAGAGCGCGGATCGCCAAGCGCACGGAGTGGAAGGACGTACCGCTTGACGTGCTCGAAGAGCGTTACGGGGCCGCCTACGAGCGCCGCCTGTACCCGTGACCGGCGGGCCGAACGCTCCGGTGAAGAACACATGGATGCCGGGGGGTGTCAACACGATGGCGAAGTGAACAGTCCGTAATTGCCAACTCTTGTCAACGCTTGCCAAACCGAGGGGTCGGGACTAGCTTGAGGGAATCAGGCGGGCCGCACGGGGGAGATGGCTACCTCTGGAGTGCGCCTTGTCCGCGGTCAAAGGTGATCGCGCCTATCCCACTCGACCTGGAAACAAGGCAAAGGATCGATCATCGTGAAGGTTCTCATCGGCGGACTGGCCGCCCTGGCGCTAGCCCTGTCCCTGGCTGCGGGACACGCACCGGTCCAGTCCTCCGAACGGGCGTCGGTGAGCGCCTCATCCGCGCAGACCACCGATCTCATAGACTGGCCCTGACGCGTCAGGATCCAGAAAAAAGCAGCCTTGCCAAATATGGACAAGGTTTGCCATACTCCTGGACAGGGGGAGTCGCTGAGGCGGCTCCCCCTTGAGTGCCTTCTAGGCCGTGCGTGCCTGTGCGGGGCGCCACTGGCTTGACGTGGTCATCACCCTCAAGGACGGATCTCACTCATGCTGGAGCAGCCGAGCTTCGGCCGACGCCTGCGTCAGTTGCGACTGCAGCAGGGCAAGTCGCAGTCGGAACTGACCGGACCCGGAATGTCGGCCGCCTACCTGTCGAGGCTCGAATCCGGGGCCCGCCCCCCGACCGACCGCGCCGTGGCGTACCTGTCCGAGCAACTGGCCGTGCCCGTCGAGAGCTTCGCCCAGTACTCCGAGAACGATCTCGCCGACCTGGTCATGACCCTCTCCTCCCGCCCGCAGGGCGAGCGGGACGGCGAGATCCGGGACCTTCTCAACGACGCGCTCAGCACCGCCATCGACGTGGACGCCACCACGCGCTGGGAGGCCCTCGACCTCTTCGCCCGCCAGCACTCGGCACTCGGCGAGTTCCAGGAGGAGCGCGCCGTCCTGGAGAACCTGGACGTGATGAGCCGTGAGCTGAACCGCCCGGCCCTGCACGTCTACATCCTGCAGCGCATCGCCCGATGTTGTCGCAACCTCGGCGACATGGAGGGTGCCCGGCGCTCGGCCCAGGAAGCGCTGGAGCTCACCCGGCGGCACCAACTGCGTGTACTGACCGCGGACCTGGTCCGCGCCAAGCTCCTGCTCATCTCCGCCGAGGCGGAACTCGGCAACCTCGCGGAAGCGGCCGCCCTCAGCACCGAAGTGTGCGAGAGCCTGCCGCACGGCGAGGGCGCGCTCGTCGCCGAGGCCTACTGGACCGCGTCCACCGTCCGGGCCAGGCAAGGCAACTTCGGCCAGGCCTTCGAGTTCATCGAGCGGGCGCTCGCGGCGCTGGACAGCCGTGAGGAACTCACCCTCTGGATGCGCCTCAGGCTGGCCGCGGCGAGTCTGTCGCTCCAGGCCCTGCCGCCCCGCCTCGACCGGGCCGAGGCCCTGCTCACCGAGGCGGAGCCCGCGCTCAAGCTCGCCGGTCCGCCCAGGAACGTACAGGAGTTGCTCCTCCTCAAGGCCCAACTCGCCTACCGCCAGGGCGACCTGGAGCGCGTCGCCGAGCTCGTGGCGGCTGCCGAGAGCGATGTGCATCTGCTGACCTACCGGGACCAGATCCGCTTCCGGCTGCTGCGCGAGATGCTCGCCGGCTGCGGCGGCGACCCCGGCGCGGACCTCCGGCTGCGCGAACTGGCCGCCCAGGTGCAGGCGGCGCGGATGCCCGACCTCAGCGCGGAGGTGTGGCGTGCCATCGCCGAGAGCGCCCCGCCCCCGCCGGTGGTCACCACCGAGCGCACGCTCTCCCCGCACTGAAACCCCAACTCCTGCTATAATTGGCCCAGTTCATCTTTCGGGTCGACACCTCCGGTCACCAACCGACCGGGCCGGGTGGCGACCCTTTTTTATGACTTATGCCAGACACGACAGAGACACCACCACGCCGACCCCGCAAGGCCCGCAAGGGGGTCCGCAAGTCCCGCCCCTCCGACGGAGCCCGGCGTTCCGGAACTTCTGGCTCTCCCGTGCCGTCTCCGGCCTCGGATCCGCGGTCACCACGGTCGCGCTGCCCGTCCTGGTGTTCCAGCAGAGCCGGTCGCCGCTGCTGGTCTCCCTGGTCGCGGCTGCCGGCACGCTGCCCTACCTCGCGTTCGGCCTGATCGCGGGCGCGGTCGCCGACCGCGTCGACCGGCGCACCCTGATGATCGTGACCGACTGCCTCAGCGCCCTGTGTCTCGCCTCCGTGCCGGTCGCCCAGGCCCTGCACACGCTGACCGTCGGACACGTCGTCGTGGTCGCGTTCCTCTGCTCCAGCCTCTCCCTCTTCTTCGACGCGGGCGGATACGGCTTCGTCCCCGCCCTCGTCGGCAAGGACGGGCTCCCCGACGCCAACAGCGCGCTCTACGGCGCCGAGACCGTCGTCCGCGTCATCGGCAACGGCGTCGCGGGCGTCCTTATAGCCCTCATCCACCCCGTGGGCACGCTCACGCTCGACGCCCTGAGCTTCGCCGGCTCCGCGCTGTTCCTCCGGGCCGTCGCCAACTCCCCTGCCCGCACTGCCGGTTCTCCGGGTCCGCGACCGGGGTTCCGGGAGTCCGTCGGTGAGGGGCTGCGCTTCCTGGCCGGGCATCCGACCTTGCGGGTCATGACCGTGGTCGGCACCCTGCAGTCGTTCTCCGGCGGAGCCATCGTCGGTCAGCTCGTCGTCTTCGCCGACCGCGTCCTCGGCGTCCACGGCACCGACGGCCGTATCGGCCTACTCTACATGGCGTGGAGCGCCGGCGGCATCGGCGGCTCCCTGCTGCTGCCCCGGCTGCGGCGCCGCTACGACGCCTTGCCGCTGCTGCTGATCGTGCTGCCGGTCGGCGCGCTGCTCGGACTCGTGGTCGTGCTCACCACCGACTGGCGGATCGCGCTGGTCGCGCTGGCCGCCTGGGGAACCGCCTATCTGGTCGTGCTGGTGAACACGGTGACCTACTCCCAGGAGGTGACCCCGGCCGGGCTCCAGGGCCGGGTCAACACCACCCGCCGGATGCTCTCCTCCGGCCTGGGCGTCCCGCTCGGCGCCCTGGTCGCGAGCGGCCTCACGGTGTCCGCCGGCATCCGGGCCGGCATGGCCATCGCGGTCGCCTCGATCACCCTGGCCGCGATCGTCGTCTGGGTGGTGCGGCTGCGCGGTCTGCCGGAACCGGCCGCCGAGGCATAGCCATCAGGCGAGTTCTCTCCCGGGTCAGGACCTCGCCACCCGAGTGAACCGCCCCGCCACCCGCAGATCCGCCTCGATCCGCCCCGCCGTCGCCAGCAGCTCGGGCAGGATGTCCGCGACGTACTTCTCGGCCGGCCGGCGTGCCACATGGGTCGCCGTGTTGAGCGCGGCGACGACCCTGCCGGTGCGGTCGCGGACCGGTACGGCGAGTGAGCGCAGGCCCGCCTCCAACTCCTCGTCGACCAGGGCGTATCCCTGGGACCGGACCCGTTCCAGGGCGGCCGAGAGCGCCCCGGGATCGGTCAGGGTGTGCGGGGTCAGGGGACGTAGGTCGGCCAGGGCCTGCCGTAGCGTCGCCGGCGGGGCGTCGGACAGGAGGACGCGACCCAGTGCCGTCGCATACGCCGGGAAACGGGTGCCGACCGCGATGTTCACGCTCATCACGCGGCTGGTGGCGACCCGGGCCGTGTACTGGATGTCGGCTCCCACGAGGATCGCCAGGGACGCCGACTCGTGGATACGGGCGGCGAGGGCGGTGAGGTGAGGGAGCGCGAGGTCGGGGAGGGTCGTACGGGAGAGGGGCGGGAAGCCGAGCGACAGGACCCGGGGTGTCAGGGTGAAGCGGCGGTCGCCGGACGCGGCGACCAGGCCCAGGTGCTCGTAGGTGATCAGTGCGCGGCGGGCGGTCGCGCGGGCCAGGCCCGTCGCCTGGGAGACCTCCGTCAGGGTCAGTTCGGCGCGGCCCTCGCCGAAGGCCGTCAGGACCGTCAGTCCGCGGGCCAGGGATTCGACGAACTCCCGCCCCAGTTCCTGCTTGGACGCGCCCGTCCAGGTCGCCAGGCCCGAGGGCGCGGCCACCGGGTCCGGCTGGGGTGCCGCGCGCAGGTCCTCCTCCATCGCCTCGACCGCCGCACGCAACCGCGGCAGCAGCGTGTTCCGCAGATCCGCCGCCGTATGCCGGCTGGTGTGGCTCACCACGCTCGCCACGCAGGCGATCCTGCCGGTGCGGGGGTCCCGTACCGGTACGGACACCGCCATCAGGCCCGGTTCGATCAACTGGTCGTCCAGTGCCCAGCCGTCCTCGCGGGCCTGTGCGGCCGACCGTTCGAAGTCGGGTGCCGGGGACGACGGCGAACGCGGGGGTACGGCGGGAAACCCGCGGTCCTCCGGGTCCGCCGCCCGGCGCTCGCGCCAGCGCGCCCAGTCGCGCTCCGTCCACTCGGTCGCGAACAGCGGTCCCGGCGCGGTGCGTTCGGCCGGCAGCAGGTCGCCGATGCGGAAGCTCAGGGACATCGCGCGGCGGCGGGTCGCCTGGTGGATGAAGCGGATGCCGTCCCGGTCGGCTACGGCGAGGGACACCGACTCGTCCAGTTCGTCGGCGAGGGCGTCCGCGCGGGCGTCCAGGAGGGACGGGAGCCGCAGGGCGGCCAGGTAGGCGTTGCCCAGTTCCATGATCCGAGGGGTGAGAACCGTGTCCCGGCCGTCGAGACGGACGTATCCCATGCGGCCCAGCGTCGCGGTGATCCGGTCGACCGTGGAACGGGCCAGGCCGGTGGCCCGTTCCAGCCCGCTGAGGCTCAACGTGCCGCCCGCCTCGGTGAGTTGACGCACCACGGCGACCCCGCGGATCAACGGGGCGACCGCCTCGGCGGGCACGGCTCCGGCACGGTCGTCCAACGTGGTCTCAGCGGGCATCGGCTCTCCGGTACGGCGATCTCGGCAGCCCCTACGGTAAGCCTGCAGGGGCCGGAGCCCAGTCCCAACCCAAGTCCCCCGTCCCCTACCGCGTCCGCGTAACCGTCACCCGGTACTTCCCCTCCGCATCGGCCCCCGTCACCGCGACCCGAATCCCCCGGCGCGGATCGTTGAACGTCTCGCCCGCCGTGAACGGCGCGTCCGACAGCTCGGCGTGCACATTGGGACTCCGCGTGCAGCCCCCGCTGTCCCGGTGCGCGTCGTACACCTTCACCGGCCCCATCCCGGTGTCGACGTCCGCCTCCACCTTGTAGATGAGGACACCGGTGCGGCACACCGCCTCGTCGTTGCCCTCGCGCGTGCGCAGCTCCAGGGCGTAGCCCGTCCGTCGGGAGAGCGGGACGAAGACCAGGCGGGTGCCGTCGCCGCCCGGCCGTTCCAGTGGGGTCAGGGTGTACTCCGAAGTGCCTCTGGTCATCGCGCAGTTGACCTGGGACGGGTCGAGCCAGCCGAGCTTCCACTTGTGCCAGCCCAGGAGGTCGTTGTCGGCGCCCCAGTCCTCGCTCATGATGTCCCAGTGCCCGACCGCGCCCCCGCCCTCCTGGGTGTAGAGGTCGGGCAGGCCGAAGACATGGCCGTTCTCGTGGGGGAGGACGCGGTAGCCGGTGCGGGCGTAGGAGCCGGAGCCGTCGTCCTGGCGGGAGTAGACGAAGGAGGCGTTGGAGACGGGGACGCCGTCTGCGACAGGGGCCTCCGTGTTGCCGGCGAACGTCACCGAGAGGACGGTGTCCAGGGCGGAGGGGCCCGCGTTCGGGGTGACGAGGACGTTCAGGAGGTTGTACGTCCGGAAGTCCACGGTCGGGTCGGCGGCGGCCACGATGTCCTGGACGAGCTGCTGGTACCCGGGGTCGAAGGGCGCGCCGCGCTCTATGCCGTAGGACTTGAAGGGCTTGGGCATGCGGAGCCAGTGGTTGATCGGGGTCTCGGGGCGGTAGTCGAGGCGGCCGTAGGAACTGGTGCGGAACCACTCCTGGGTCTGCGGGAAGAACTCGTGGTAGCGGTCCATGGCGGTGCCCTGGCCGGGGGCGTCGGAGAAGTCGACCATCAGGGTCAGGGCGTGGACCGTGCCGGTGGAGCGGGAGTAGCCGCCCGGGGTGGGGATGCCCTCGGACATCTCGGTGTCGAGGGGGCCGTTGATCATGCAGGCGCCGAGCACGGAGGTGCGGGCGAGCGCGATCGGGCCCGCCGCCGTCGTGGCGCCCGGGGTGAGGTGTCCGGTACCGGCCGAGGTGCTGACCGCGAGGGTCAGGACGGTCACGGACACGAGGGCTGCCACGCGGCGCGGGCGTATCCGACGGCTGGGCTGCATGCATGGACCCTTCGCGCCACGGCAGCCGCCGGTCCCCGGCTGCACCCTTTCGATCACCCTGTGTCGTGCGGTGCGAGGGCGCGCGCTGGAGGAGACCGACCGTGTGGTCGAGCGAGAAAAGGGACCAAACGAAATGTGACCCAGGTCACATCAAATGTCCCGCTGAGTGGGAAATAACCGGGGAGCGTTTCCCCGTTTAGCCATGTGTCCGAGCGAAACGGGGAGTGGATCCCCGGATCGCGTCAGCAGTCCAAGACCTTCCGAGCCTCAGGAGTACGCCGTGACGACCGCGACCCCCGTACAGCGAAAGGTGACCCGGCCGCGCGCCGACGCTTTGCGCAACCGGGAGCGGATCGTCACCGCCGCCCGCGAGATGTTCGTCGAGTTCGGCCCCGATGTGCCGCTCGACGAGATCGCCCGCCGGGCCGGCGTCGGCAACGCCACGCTCTACCGCAACTTCCCCGACCGCGACGCCCTCGTCCGCGAGGTAGTGGTCTCGGTCATGGACCGTACGTCGGAGGCCGCCGAGCAGGCGCTCAACGAGACCGGCGACGCCTTCGCCGCTCTGGAGCGCTTCGTGCACGTGTCCGCCGACGAACGGATCAGCGCGTTGTGCCCGATGATCTCCAGCACGTTCGACCAGTTCCACCCGGACCTGGAAGCCGCGCGGGAGCGGGTCGAGCAGCTCATCGACGAGGTCATGGACCGCGCCCGGCGGTCCGGACAGCTCCGCACGGACGTGGGTGTCGGCGATGTGATGGTCGCCGTGGCCCAGCTCAGCAGGCCCCCGGCCGGCACCGGTTGCCTCAGCGCCGACCGCTTCGTACACCGACACCTGCAGCTGTTCCTGGACGGACTGCGGGCCCCGGCCCGCTCGGTCCTGCCCGGCACCGCCGCGACCATGGAGGATCTCCGGCAGCCCTGACCGATTAGTTCAGAGCGTCACGCCCGTCTCAACAACAAGCACCGGCTCTCGTCCTCGCGGACGAGCCGTCCCCGATCACGTCCTTCTTCCGTATTTTTCCGTCACGAAGTCCCGAAGTGGGTACCACCATGTCTGAAACAGCTCGAAGCGCCCCAGGCGCTCTCGACAAGGCCTCCGAGGCCGCCGAGCACGAAGCCCATGCCAACCGCTGGAAAGCGCTCGCGTTCATCGCGCTCGCCCAGCTGATGGTCGTGCTCGACGCGACCATCGTGAACATCGCCCTCCCGTCCGCCCAGACCGACCTGGGCATCTCCGACGGCAACCGGCAGTGGGTCGTCACGGCCTACGCCCTCGCCTTCGGCGGACTCCTCCTCTTCGGCGGCCGCATAGCCGACCTGTGGGGGCGCAAGCGCGCCTTCGTCGTCGGTCTGACCGGCTTCGCCGCCGCGTCCGCGCTCGGCGGAATCGCCACCACCGGCGCCATGATGTTCGGCGCCCGCGCGCTCCAGGGCGCCTTCGGCGCACTGCTCGCGCCCGCCGCGCTCTCCCTGCTCGCCGTGATGTTCACGGACGCCAAGGAGCGTGCCAAGGCGTTCGGCATCTACGGCGCGATCGCCGGTGGCGGCGGCGCCGTCGGCTTCATCCTCGGCGGTGTGCTGACCGAGTACCTGGACTGGCGCTGGACGTTCTTCGTGAACATCCCGTTCGCCATCGTCGCCGCGCTCGGCGCCTACTTCGTCATCCGCGAGCCGGAGGGCGGCCGCAACCGCAACCCGCTCGACATCCCGGGTGTCCTGCTCTCCACCCTCGGCCTGGTCTCGCTCGTCTACGGCTTCACCCGCGCCGAGACCGACGGCTGGGGCGACTCCTCGACCATCGCGCTCTTCATCGCGTCGGCCGTCCTGCTGGTCTCGTTCGTGATCGTCGAGTCCAAGGTCAAGGCCCCGCTGCTGCCCCTGCGCGTGATCACCGACCGCAACCGCGGCGGTATCTACCTCTCGCTCGGTATCGCGATCATCGCGATGTTCGGCACCTTCCTGTTCCTCACCTACTACCTCCAGGTCGTGAAGGGCTTCTCGCCCATCAAGACCGGCTTCGCCTTCATGCCGATGATCGTCGGCATGATGGTCGGCTCGACCCAGATCGGCACCCGCCTGATGACCCGCCTGCCGGCCCGCCTGCTCATGGGCCCCGGCTTCCTGGTCGCCGCGGTCGGCATGCTGCTGATGACGCAGCTGGAGATCGGTTCGTCGTACGCCTCGATCATCCTGCCCGCGATGCTGCTGCTCGGCCTCGGCATGGGTACGGCGTTCATGCCGGCCATGTCGCTGGCCACCCTGGGCGTCGAGCCCCGGGACGCGGGTGTCGCCTCCGCGATGGTCAACACCTCGCAGCAGGTGGGCGGCGCCATCGGTACGGCCCTGCTGAACACGATCGCCGCCTCCGCGACGACCGCGTACATCAAGGACCACATCGCCGGCGCGGGTACCTCCAAGACCCAGCAGCAGCTGGTCGCGCTCCAGGGTCAGGTGCACGGTTACACCAACGCCATCTGGTTCGCCGTCGGCATGCTGGTGACGGCCGCGGTCATCGTCTCGGTCCTCGTCAACGCGGGCAAGCAGGGTTCCGACCCGGTCGCCTCCGGTGACGGAGTCGAGGACGAGTTCAAGGTCCCGGTCGTCGCCCACTGACGACGCCCGACCCGGTCGTACCCCCTTCGCACCATCCGTACGTACGGGGAAGGGGACGCCCCGTACGTACGACTCCCAGGAACTGCCCTGGTTCTCCGCCGAGTTGAGCGGCTCAGCGGAGCCAGGGCAGATCCGCGCCCGCTTCGTCGGGCTGAAGTCCCTCGGCGACGATCTCCATGATCTCGCCGAGGGACTTCTGCTGTTCCGGGCTCAGCCGCTCGAACAACGCCTGCCGTACGGCGGTCACATGGCCCGGCGCGGTACGGCTGAGCACCTCGTACCCCGCGTCGGTCAGCACCGCGAACTGGCCGCGCTTGTCGGAGGGGCAGTCCTCGCGGCGCACCCACCCGTTCTTCTCCAGCCGCGCGATCGCGTGCGAGAGCCGGGAGCGGGTGATCTTCGCGTTCATGGCCAGCTCGGTCATCCGCAGCCGGCGGCCCGGCGCCTCGGCGAGCTGGACGAGGAGGCCGTAGTAGATGTGCGGCATGCCCGCGTCCCGCTGGAGCTGGCGGTCCAGATGGTCCTCCAGAAGGGTGCTGGCGTGCATGTAGAAGCGCCAGACACGCTGCTCCTCGGCGGTGAGCCAGCGGGGTTCTGCGGATGCGGGTGCCGTGTTCATGCACTCCACTGTACGAGAGCTCTCCTTGAAGGTTAAACAAATGCGGCGTACGCTCACATCCATAGATGTTGAGAGTTCAAGCATGGGGAGTGACCGTCATGTCCACCGCCGCACCGGAGCGCATGCCCGCCCTCTATCTCAGCCACGGCGCGCCGCCCCTCGCGGACGACCCCATCTGGCCCGGCGAGCTGGCCGCCTGGTCCGCCGACCTCCCCCGCCCCAAGGCGATCCTCATGGTCTCCGCCCACTGGGAGGAGGCCCCCCTCGCCCTCGGCGCCACCGCCCCGGTCCCCCTGGTCTACGACTTCTGGGGCTTCCCCGAGCACTACTACCAGGTCCGCTACGACGCCCCGGGCGCCCCCGAACTCGCCGAATCCGTACGGAAGTTGCTGCGCGCCCCGGGCATCCCCGTGCAGGACGTCCCGGACCGCGGCCTCGACCACGGGGCGTACGTCCCGCTCGTCGAGATGTTCCCGGCCGCCGACATCCCGGTCCTCCAGGTGTCGATGCCGACCCTCGACCCGGTGAAGCTGATGGAGATCGGCCGCAGGCTGGCGCCCCTGCGCGACGAGGGCGTCCTGATCGTCGGCTCCGGCTTCTTCACCCACAACCTGGCCGCCCTGCGCCACACCGGCGGCGGAGTGCCCACCTGGTCCTCCGAGTTCGACGACTGGGGCAGGCGCGCGCTGGAGGCCCGCGACTGGGACGGCCTGCTCGACTTCCTGCACAAGGCACCGGCCGGGCGCTACGCCCATCCGCGCACCGAGCACTTCGCCCCGCTGTTCGTCACCATGGGCGCGGCGGAGGCTGGCGGCGAGCTGGACACGCAGCACTCGGTGATCGACGGGTTCTGGATGGGGATGGCGAAGCGGTCGGTGCAGTTCGGCTGAGCCCGCGTCGACAAGGCCCTTCCCTCGGACTGCCCTTCCCTTCGGGAAGGGCTACAACTCCTTCTCGTACCAGGCGACATCCCAGTAGCGGCCGAACTTGCGGCCCACTTCCCGGTAGGTGCCCACAGGCCGGAAACCGAAGCGTTCATGCAGCCGCGTGGACGCTTCGTTGGGCTGTGCGATGCCCGCGTACGCCCGGTGGACGTCCTCGGTCGCCAGGTCCGCGAACAGGGCCTTGTAGAGCAGCGTTCCGATGCCGCGCCCGCCGACGTCGGGGGCGAGGTAGATGGTGACCTCGACCGAGGTCGAGTAGGCGGGCTTCGCCCGGTAAGGGCTGGATGTGGCGTAGCCGAGGATTCGCTGTGAGTTTCCTTGGAAGGTCCCGTCGACGGCAACCTTCAGCCGGTATGGGCCGTCTTCAGGGTGGGAGAGCAGCCAAGGACGGCGCTCCTCCGGCGTGCAGGCGGCGGTGTCGAAGGTGATCGGGGTCTCGCGTACGTAGTGGTTGTAGATGTCGGTGAGGGCATCGAGGTCGCTCTCGACTCCCGGCCTGACCTGCACCTCTGTACGTTCCGACGGCATCGGACCTCCCTTGTGGCCGGACAGGGTACTGCAAGATCAGAAAAATAGGGGAGTGGGTCGGGAATTCTGTCCGGATTCCAGTCGTTGTTTCCATCAGATGCAGGGCACACGAGAAGAGTGCCGAGGCATCACAGGAACACCTGACGAACACCTGCTGACCTACCATCGCAAGGGAGCACGCATGGCAACCCGTGCCGTCGCCCGTCGTAAGTCCGCCTCCGGCGAGACCTCCGGCGTGGCACGCAGTGTTCGCGCCCATGGCGGCGAGATCGCCGACCGCGACCTGGTCGGCATGTATCTCGACGAAATCGCGCGCACACCACTGCTCGACGCCGCCAAGGAAGTCGAGCTTTCGCAGACCATCGAAGCGGGCGTGTTCGCGCGCCAGGTCCTCGACGGCGAGGAGGAGTCCCAGGCGGACGCCACCCGCGAGGAGCTGGAGGCCCTGGTCGCCGAAGGGGAGCGTGCCAAGGACGTCTTCATCCGGTCGAACCTCCGTCTGGTCGTGGCCGTGGCCCGCCGTTACCCCCGTAGCGGCCTGCCCCTGCTCGACCTGATCCAGGAGGGCAACGCGGGTCTGGTCCGCGCGGTCGAGAAGTTCGACTACCGCAAGGGCTTCAAGTTCTCGACGTACGCGACCTGGTGGATCCGTCAGGCCATCACCCGCTCGATCGCCGACCAGTCCCGGACCATCCGGCTTCCCGTCCACCTCGTGGAGGAGCTGGGCCGGATCCGGCGCGTGCAGCGCGAGTTCAACCGCAAGAACGGGCGGGAGCCCGAGCACGAGGAGATCGCCGCCGAACTGGACACGACCCCGGAGCGCGTGACGAACGTCCTGGACTGGGCGCGCGATCCGGTCTCGCTGAACATGTCGGTGGACGACGACGGCGACACGCAGTTCGGCGACCTCCTGGAGGACACCTCCGCGGTCTCGCCCGAGCAGTCCGTCATGACCCTGCTGCGCAGCGAGGAACTGGACGACCTGATCGGCCGCCTCGACCAGCGCACGGCCTCCATCATCAAGATGCGGTACGGCATGGAGGACGGCCGGGAGCGCACGCTCACCGAGGTCGGCAAGGAGCACGGCCTGACCCGCGAGCGCATCCGCCAGATCGAGAAGCACGCCCTGCTGGAACTGAAGAAGCTGGCCAGCCAGACCGGTTTCGACGCGGCGGCGTAGGACAGGTCCTGAGCAGCAACCCCTCCGGCGGGGGCGCCGGAGGGGTTGCCGGGGGCATGGCTCCCCGGTTCCCCGTCAGGCGGCCCGGCACCACGGGGGCGCGTACGAGTCCGGGTGCACGCCCGGCCGCGTACGCCGGGTGGCGGGAGACCGCGCAAACATGGCTGCGCAACGCCGCTTCAACGTGCGGGGCTCTGGGAACAAGACTTCAGAGCCCAGGAGTTGGGGCCACGGGCGTTGCCCCGTGACCCACTGAGCCAAGTCCCGACGCAATCCCCCCCCGGCGCCGGGACTCTCCCGAGCCGGGCTTCGGCACCTGTCCCCCCAGGCGCCGGGGCCCGGCTCTTTTTGACGCGCGCGGCAGGGCGGGGTGAGGTGCGGACATGCCTGGATGGCGGGGCACCCCGTACCTGAACACCGGGGTGGCCCGCCGAATGGCAGATTGTGCCACAGCGGCATAGCCTGCCGGTGTGAGCAGCCCCACCCCAGCCCCTGATTCCCGTCCCGCCTCTCCCTCCACACCGCTCTCGCTGACCGAGCGGCGCAAGGCCGAGACCCGGATGCAGATCGCCCGGGCGGCGGCCGGGCTCTTCGCCAGACACGGGCTACGGGCCACCCGCGCCGAGGACATCGCCCAGAGCGCCGGTATCGCCCCGCGCACCTTCTACCGGTACTTCGCCACCAAGGAAGAGGCCGTCGCCCCGCTCTACGCGGCCGGCGCCCAGCGCTGGGCGGACGCGGTGCGCGCGGCCCCGCCCGCGCTGTCGGTGCCGGAGGCCCTGGAACACGGGGTGCGCCACACGCTGACCCCCGGGGTGGGCGTCTCCACGACCTCCTGGACCTGGGTGCGCACCCTGATCGGCATGGCCGAGTCAAGCCCCGGCCTGCGCAGGGTGTGGGCGGAGGTCTGCCAGGCCTCGGAACGGACCCTGGGCGAGGTCCTGTTGGAACGTGTCACCCACGGCGACCCCGCTCTCGCCGCCGGCGCCCCCGGCGTGACCTCCCCGGAGCTGCGCTTCGCCGCCGCCGTCGCGAGCGCCGCCGTCCGGACCGCGGTCGAGGGCTGGGCGTCCGGAAAGGAACACCCGGGCACGCTCGCCGGCCCGGCGGAGTCGGCACTGCGGAACCTGCGGGCGCTGCGGGACTTTCCCTGGGGGGAGATCGGGACGGCGCGGGGGGTGGGGTAAGCCGTAGCGGAGCGGGGTGAGGCGCAATGGAGCGGGGGTGAGGCCGCCTCACTCACGCCGTACCGGCCCGCCCCCTGCCGCCCTGCTCAGCCGTTCCCCCAACTCCCTTACGCAGCGCACCAGTTCCTCCGGTTCCTGCACCGTGAACTCGTACTCCAGCAGGGCCAGCCGGGCGGCCAGCCAGCGGACCTCGTCGCCGGTCGTGGCGCGCAGGCGGCAGCTGTGCTCGTCGAGCGGCTCGGGCGTGCCCATCCAGGCCGGGACGCGCGCGGCGACGACGTCGGCGGGCGCGGCGAACGTCACGGTGTACTCGTAGGACTCCTGCTGCCGGTACATCGACTGCCGCAGATACTCCGCCGCACTCCCCGTCGGCAGCTCGCGTGGCGCGAACCGCGCCCCCGTCGCGAACGGCTCGCTGACCCGGTCGACCCGGAACGTCCGCCAGTCCTTGCGGTCGAGGTCGTACGCCACGAGGTACCAGCGCCGGCCGGTCGAGACGAGTCGGTACGGCTCCGTCACGCGGCGCGACTCCGTGCCGTCGCCCGCGCGGTAGGCGAACCGCAGCCGCTCCTGGCCGGCCACCGTCGAGGCCATCACGGTCAGCGTCTCGGGCGCGATGCTCGCCCCGTCGCCACTGGTCAGCGGGGTGGTGGCGGCCTGGAGGGTGGCGACCCGGTGCCGCAGCCGCGAGGGGAGGACCTGTTCCAGCTTGGCCAGCGCCCGTACGGACGCCTCGTCCACGCCCTCGACCGCGTGCCCGGCGCCCGCACGCAGTCCGACCGCGATGGCCACCGCCTCCTCGTCGTCGAGGACGAGTGGTGGCATCGCCTTGCCCGCGACCAGCCGGTAGCCGCCGTCGGCGCCCAGGGTCGCCTGCACCGGGTAGCCCAGTTCGCGCAGCCGGTCGATGTCCCGGCGGACCGTGCGGCGGGAGACCCCGAGCCGGTCGGCCAGCTCGCCGCCGGGCCACTCGCGGGGCGTCTGGAGGAGGGAGAGGAGCTGGAGGAGCCGGGCCGGAGTGTCCGTGGTCATGAGTCCTCCGTCGTCGTCACCGTCGTCATGGATTCGAGGATGCCGTAGAACTAGGACACGATCTGACCTAATGGGGTCATAGCTTCGAGCCATGACCTCCACCGAACTCCTTGTGGACAGCCCAGCCGTCTCGACGGAACCGGCACGTACGGCCGACCGGCGGCGCTGGTTCGCCCTCGCGATCGTGATGACCGCGGCCTTCATGGACCTCGTCGACGTCACGATCGTCAATGTCGCGATCCCGTCGATCAAGCGGGACGCGGGCGCCTCCTTCAGCCAGATCCAGTGGATAACGGCCGGTTACGCGCTCGCCTTCGCCGCCGGACTCATCACTGGCGGACGGCTCGGCGACATCCACGGCCGCAAGCGGCTGTTCCTGCTCGGGATCGGCGGCTTCACGCTCGCCTCCGCGCTGTGCGGCTTCGCCGCGAACCCGGAGATGCTGGTCGCCTCGCGCATCCTGCAGGGCGGGATGGCCGCGATGATGGTGCCGCAGGTGCTGTCGATCGTGCACGCCACCTTCCCGGCGCACGAACGCGGCAAGGTCTTCGGCCTGTTCGGCGCGATCGTGGGCCTCGGCGCGGTCTCCGGACCGCTGCTCGGCGCCCTGCTCACCGAGTGGAACCTCTTCGGCCTCGAATGGCGCCCGATCTTCCTGATCAACCTGCCCGTCGGCATCGCGGGCCTGGTCCTCGGCAGCCGCTTCATCACCGAGTCGAAGGCCCCGCGCGCCCTGAAGCTGGACCTCGTCGGCGTCGTCCTGGTCACCCTCGGGTTGCTGATGCTGCTGTATCCCCTCACCCGGGGCGACGAACTGGGCTGGCCCGCCTGGGGGTTCGTGTCGATGTCCGGTTCGGTCGGTGTCTTCTGCGCACTGGTGGCGTACGAGAAGCGGAAAGCCGCGCGGGACGGTTCCCCGCTGGTCGAACTCTCCCTGTTCAAGGTGAAGAGCTTCGCCGCCGGCATCGCCGTGCAGACCGTCTTCGGCGTCGGAATCGGCATCTTCTTCCTCGTCTGGACGCTGTACATGCAGACCGGCCTCGGCTGGAGCCCGCTGCGGGCGGGGCTGACCGGCGTACCGTTCTCGATCGCCTGCTCGGCGGCGGCCGGGATGTCCGTGCAGAAGCTGGTGCCGCGCGTCGGTGGACGCAACGTCCTGCAGGCCGGCGCGCTGGTGATGGTGGCGGGCGTGCTGCTCTACCTCTGGGAGTCCGACCGGTACCAACTGGCCATCGCCTCCTGGCAGATGGCGCTCCCGCTGGTGGTGATGGGCGCAGGCATGGGCCTGATCTTCGCCCCGCTGACCGACACGATCCTCTCCGAGGTGCCGCGCGAGTACGCCGGTTCCGCGTCCGGACTCATCAACACCGTGCAGCAGATGGGCAACGCGCTGGGGCTCGGGCTGGTGTCCGTGGTCTTCTTCGGCTCGATCGGCGACCGGCTGGCCCCGGACCAGGTGGGCCCGGCGTTCGTCAACGCCTTCCAGAACGCGCTGGGTTGGGTGGCCGCGGTGATGGGCCTGATCTTCCTGCTGATGTTCGCGCTGCCGGGGAGGGCGGCGGCGAAGAGGGTGGCCAAGGGGGCTGTCTCCGACGGGAGTTGATGCCATCCGCTGACGCACCGCAGTCGAGCGCCCCGCCCCGTACCGGGGGCGGGGCGCTCGGCGCAACCGGCCGGACGATGGCGTACGCCGGTGGTCGGACGGGGGCGTACACCGGGCAGGTCCGGCGGCGCACTCGATGCCGAACGCAGTATTACGTGCCAGAATCAGTGCTTATGTGGTGAACACTCCGGCTTTGGATGTCTCGCGTGTCCAACTCCCCTGTTCCGTAAGAAAACTGACTGGGCGAAAGATGATGGCGGGAGGGGTGGGCCGGGAGTGGTTCCCTTATCCATTAGTCGATATTTGGTGATGTGCGGCGGTGAACTGTGGATTCCCGTACGGGATTCCGTCGCCCGCCCGGAAGAACCGCATTTCCTGTCGGCTTCGATTGCCTCTCGAAAAGAAATTGCGGAAGTCGTGGCGGACTAATTCGGGGGGCAGGGGCGGCCCGCCCGGCCGGTTCCGGTGTGTGTGCTTCCGGTCGCGGTGGCAGCCGTTCGGGCTGAGCCGTATTGGCCGGATCTGTTGACTCTTGATCGATGGCCTCCATTTGATAACGCTGTCAGTGCCCGGTGGAGTCGGGGTCGTCTCGCCCCTGCGTGCATAAAGGGGGTAAAACGTGCCGCCCGGAGGGGTGTTCCGGAGGCGCGCGCGGGGTGGTGCGCTGCCCGCCGTGCATCCCCCATGGCCGGGGTTTCGGCTGGCCCCCGGGCACTCAGGGCTCCTTGTTGCCTGACGGGGAGTGACCTAAAGGCCATCCGTGGTGTTTACTGGGCACCGGTCTGATCCCTGGTGGGTCCGGACCTTTCCGGGAGGTCCTGGGGGTGGTGCCCCGGGGCCTCTCGTTTTTGCCGCCGGTTTGTGCGGGCGTCATATGTTGCTCACCCGAGAAGGGGCCTCTCGCCCTCTGCGGGGTCATGTGAATAATCAGGATCGGTAAATCCGTATAGGGTGCAGTGGTATTCACTTCAGGATTACGCGCGATCTTCTGTAACAAAACCCCACGGTAAGGGGTTCTGGTTCATGATCGCTATTCCTCGCGCCGCCTTCGAAAAGGCGACTGGCTCTTCACTCACGGCGAGCGGTACGGTTTCCATCGCTCAACTGTCTCCACCCGCCCGGCCTCACCACCCGGGCGCTGTCGCACCTCCCGGAGAGGGAGCAGGACCCACCACCCGGAACCCCGCTGACCAGTGGGGTTCCAGAGCACTGACAGAGCAAGGGATCAGGTCAATGCGCACCGTCAACGACGACGGCGTCATTCCGCCGTCGTGCCGCGGACCCCGCGGTACCTCGCCCGTGACACATCGTCACCATCACGCCCCTCGGGGCGCGTACGCCGGGACACGCGCCACCGCTGCCGCCGGAGCGGGGGAGTGAACATGCCCTCGACCGTCGACACCTCCCGGTCGGCCGAGCTTCTCCTGGGCCACGAGAACCAGCCTGAGGGAAGCTTCCTGCAACGCCTGTCGGCCGAGGACTGGCAGGTCCTGTTACAGGCCGGACTGCGGGGCAGCACCTTCGTCCGGGACGCGTTGCTGCCGCTGGGCCCGGACGGCCCGGACGTGTACATCATCTGGGAAGGCGTCGTACGGCAGGACCGCTTCCCGCTGGGCGACGGGGAGAACGTCCCCACCGTCACGCGGTTCCGGGGCAGGGGCCAGCTGGTCGGCGAGGCCAAGCTCATCACCCCCGACTCCGGCGTCCTCACCAAGTGCCTGACCCCGACCGTGGCCGTCCCCTGCCCGGCCCGCAACCTCAACGTCCTGCTGCGCCGGCGGCACACCATCCAGGACGCCCTCCTGTGCAGCCTCGAGGACCGCAACCGCAGCGACGAACTCCTCTACACCATGGCCACCCGGCCACCCGTCGAGCGCGTCGGCAGGCTGCTGGCACACCTCGCCGACACCGCGGGTGTCCCCGACCCGCGGACGGGCTCGACCGTCATCACCGGCCCGGGCCAGAAGGACATCGCCGCCTCGCTCCAGGTCGCCATCTCCACTGTGGAGAACGCGATCCGGACCCTGCGCTACCACGGCGTGATCGAAGCCAGGTACCGCCAGTTCGTCGTCCACGACGTCGACGCACTGCGTCACTTCGCCGCCGGGATCTGACACGGCCCCGGCGCACCGGACCCCGTACCGCTCGCGCTCCACCCCCGAACGGATCACAGCATGATGACCACCACCACGCTGGCGATCGGCACCGGCGCGGGTTCTCTCGCGCTGACCGCCGCCTCCGCTCTCTTCATGGGTGTCCTCGGCACGTACACCCTCGTGCACCACAGGCGGGTCTTCGCCTGGACGCAGAGGATCCGTCGCAGGGACCAGGCGAACACCGACTTCGACAAGCCCGCCGAGTGGCTCGGCGATCTCTACAAGGCCCAGTGCCGGCTCGCCCAGAAGCCCTGCGCCGACGCCGACTTCGGGGACATCCGGCAGGCCGGCAACATGATCAAAGGGATCGTCGGCCATGTGGAGGCGCTCCGCCCCGAGCTGACCGAGGTCGTCGAACGGGTCGGCGCCTATGTCGCCACCGCCCTGCCGGACCCCGGTCCGGCCGTGAAGGTCACCGTCCTCCACCACCGCGCCCAGCTCGTCATGGCCATGCGACAGGAGGCCGCCCGCAACGAGTTGGTGCACGCCATCCTCGCCGCCGAGAAGAGGATCAAGACGGAACGGTACGGCTGATCGAGCGACCAGTGCCCGTTCATGTCTGCCTCATGCCCGAACCTGTTTACTTTCCGGAAATATGGGCGTAGCCTCCCAGGCGAAACCACAAGTTCGGGCACTGGTCGGAGGCGAACGGACATGTACGCACCGGAGCGGCAGCAGGAGATCCTCCGGCTGGCCCGTGACGGCGGCCGGGTGGACGTGGTCTCGCTGGCCGAGGAGTTCCAGGTCACGGCGGAGACGATCCGCCGCGACCTGAAGGCCCTCGACCGCGCGGGCCTGCTCCGCCGGGTGCACGGCGGGGCCATACCGGCCGGACGGCTCGACTTCGAGCCGGACCTCGCCGAACGCGAGTCCACGGCGGCCGACGAGAAGGACCGCATCGCCAAGGCGGCCCTCGCCGAGCTGCCCATGCAGGGCACGGTGATCCTCGACGCCGGTACGACGGTGGCCCGCCTCGCGGGCATCGTCCCGCTGGAGGCCGAGCTCACCGTCGTCACCCACTCGCTGCCCATCGCGGCCCGCCTCGCGGACCACCCGGGCATGCAGCTCCACCTCGTCGGGGGGCGCGTGCGGCACCGTACGCGCGCCGCCGTGGACGCCTGGGCGCTGCGGGCGTACGGCGAGATCCGCGCCGACGTCGTGTTCGTGGCGGCCAACGGCTTCTCCGCCGAGCACGGGCTGACCACGCCCGACCTCGCCGAAGCCGCGGTCAAGCACGCGGCGATGGGCGCCGCCCGCCGCGTCGTGCTGCTCGCCGACTCCGCCAAGCACGGCCAGGAGCACTTCGCCCGCTTCGGCGCCCTGAGCGACGTGGACCTGCTGATCACCGACAGCGGGCTGAGCCCAGAAGACGCCACCGCCATGGAGCGCGGCGGCATGGAAGTAGTGCGCGCATGATCCTCACGGTCACCCCGAACCCGTCGCTGGACCGCACCTACGAGGTCCCCTCCCTCGACCGCGGTGAGGTCATACGGGCCACCGGCGAGCGCATGGACCCGGGCGGCAAGGGCGTCAACGTCTCCCGCGCTGTCGCCGCCGCAGGGCGCCGTACGGTCGCCGTCCTGCCGCTCGGCGGCGCTCCGGGCGCGCTGGTCGCCAGCCTGCTGGACGCGCAGGGCATCGAGGTCGCGCCGGTCCCGGTCGCCGGGGCCACCCGCTCGAACATCGCCCTCGCCGAGGCGGACGGCGTCCTCACGAAGATCAACGCACCCGGCCCCGAACTGACCGCCGCCGAACAGGAGTTGCTCCTGGAGACGGTCCGCCGGCAGTCCCGTGACGCCGACTGGATCGCCTGCTGCGGCAGCCTCCCGCGCGGCCTCGCGCCGTCCTGGTACGCCGAGTTGGTCGCCCGCGCGCACGCGGTCGGTGTCCGTATCGCCCTGGACACCTCGGGCCCGGCGCTCATCGAGGCCCTGCGCGAACGCCCGGACGTCGTCAAGCCCAACGCCGAGGAACTCGCGGAGGCCGTCTCCCGCCCCCTCGCCACCGTCGGCGACGCGGTCAAGGCGGCCGAGGAACTGCGGGAGTTGGGCGCGGGCGCGGTCCTCGCGAGCCTGGGCGCGGACGGGCAGCTGCTGGTGGACGCCTCGGGTGCCTGGTACGGCAGCGCGCGCGTCGACGTCGTACGCAGCAATGTCGGCGCGGGGGACTCCTCGCTGGCCGGTTTCCTCATCGCCGGCGGCCACGGCCCGGAGGCCCTCGCCTCGGCCGTCGCCCACGGCGCGGCAGCCGTCCAGCTCCCCGGCAGCGTGATGCCCACCCCGGCCGACCTCGACTCGGCCGCGGTGACGGTCACGGCCGACGTCCCGGTGGACCTCGTACTGACGGAGCCCGTCGCATGAACGTTTCCACGGCCTCCAGGGCGCCCCTCGAACCGGCCACCGGGCGGCGGCACTCCCCGCTGTTAACCGCCGCCGCCACCCCCACCGCGACCCACCGCTGTACCCCCGTCCCCACCCCCGCCCACAACACTCCCCGGGCGATACGCGTGCGAAGGAGCCCGCGATGAGCGAGATGATCACCGCGGACCTGGTCGACCTCGACCTGTCCGCCGATACCAAAGAGGCGGCGGCACGTGCCCTCGCCGAGCGCATGGTCGCCCAGGGCCGGGTCACCGACCTGGACGGCTTCCTCGCCGACGTGGCCGCCCGCGAGGCGCAGATGCCGACCGGCCTCGACGGCGGCATCGGCATCCCGCACTGCCGCAGCGAGTACGTCACCGAGCCGTCGCTCGCCTTCGGGCGCAGCGCCGAGGGCGTCGACTTCGGCGCCCCGGACGGCCCCGCCGACCTGATCTTCCTGATCGCCGCGCCCGCCGGCGCCGACGACGCCCACCTCACCATCCTGTCGGCGCTCGCCCGGCAGCTGATGAACGCCGAGTTCACCTCCGCGCTGCGGTCGGTGGGCGACGCGGAGAGCGCGGCGGCGCTGATCCGCGGCGACGAGCCCGCGGCCTCCACAGACTCCGCCGCGACGCCGGCGGCGGCCTCCGCCGGCGCCGCGGCGGGCAGCACGGACACGGCGGAGGACGACGACCGTCCGTTCCGGATCGTCGCCGTCACCTCCTGCCCGACCGGTATCGCGCACACCTACATGGCGGCCGAGTCGCTGGAGAACGCGGGCCGGGAGGCCGGTGTCGAACTCGTCGTGGAGACGCAGGGCTCGGCCGGTTTCACCCGGCTCGACCCGGCGGTGATCGCGGCGGCGGACGGCGTGATCTTCGCCCACGACGTGCCCGTACGCGACAAGGCCCGCTTCGCCGGCAAGCCGACCGTCGACGTCGGTGTGAAGGCGGGCATCAACCGCCCCGCCGAACTCATCACCGAGGTCCGCGGCAAGGCGGAACGGGGCGAGGTGACCGCCGGTTCGGGCGCCGCCACCCCCGTCGAGCGCGGCGGTGAGCCGGGCGAGGGCTACGGCACGATGCTCCGCAAGTGGCTGATGTCCGGCGTCAGTTACATGGTCCCGTTCGTCGCGGCCGGCGGTCTGCTGATCGCCCTCGGCTTCGCGATCGGCGGCTACGAGATCAAGTCCGCGCCCTCGGTCATGCAGCACTTCGCGTGGACGCAGATCGACAGCTGGGCCGCGCTGATGTTCCAGATCGGCGCCGTCGCCTTCGGCTTCCTGGTCCCGGTGCTGGCCGGCTACATCGCCTACGGCATGGCCGACCGGCCGGGTCTGGTGCCCGGCTTCGTCGGCGGCATGATCGCCTCCACCATCAACGCCGGCTTCCTCGGCGGTCTGGCGGCCGGTCTGATCGCCGGTGGTGTGGTGCTCGCGATCCAGAAGGTGAAGATCCCGAAGGCGGTGCGCGGGATCATGCCGGTGGTGGTGATCCCACTGATCTCCTCGGCGATCGTCGGGTTCCTGATGTTCGTCGTCATCGGCAAACCGATCGCCTCCGCGCAGAAGGGCATGACCGACTGGCTCAACGGCCTCAGCGGCTCGAACGCCGTCCTGCTGGGCGCCCTGCTCGGCCTGATGATGTGCTTCGACCTCGGCGGCCCGGTCAACAAGGTCGCGTACACCTTCGCCACGGCGGGTATCGCGGTGTCGAACCCCAGCGACTCGGCGATGAAGATCATGGCCGCGGTCATGGCGGCCGGCATGGTCCCGCCGCTGGCGATGGCCCTGGCCACCACCGTGCGCGGCAGGCTCTTCACCGAGACCGAGCGCGAGAACGGCAAGGCCGCCTGGGTCCTGGGCGCCTCCTTCATCTCCGAGGGCGCCATCCCGTTCGCGGCGGCCGACCCGCTGCGGGTCATCCCGTCCTCGATGGTGGGCGGCGCGATCACCGGCGCCCTGTCGATGGCCTTCGGCGCGACCCTGCGCGCCCCGCACGGCGGCATCTTCGTGGTCCCGCTGATCGGCAGCCCGTTCCTCTACCTGATCGCCATCGCGGTCGGGATGTGCGTCACCACCACGCTGGTCGTCGTACTGAAGGGCATGCGCAAGCCGGCCGCCGGGGCCACTGCCCCCGGAGCGCCGGAGGACATATCCGCCCCTGCGGCGGACGCCAAGCAACCGGTCGCCGCGTAGCCGCTTTTGGCCCGCCGTGAGGTGTTCACGGCAACTGCGAGATTCGTCACGGTCCGGGACCACGGTCCCGGACCGTGGTGTCTACTGGAACGCATGCCTGAGCACGTCTCGATCCTCCAGCTGACCGGTGTGGCCGTTCTCGCCCTGGCGACCGTCGCCTGGGTGCTCGGCCTGACGCGCATCCTGCGCCGCGCCCTCGCCGAACCCACCGTCTGGCACGCGGCCCACCCGCTCTACGGCCTCCCGAACCAGCGCGACACGGCCCCCCACCTGGAGTCCGTCGAACTGACCCCGGCCGAGCGCGACGCCTTCGCGGGTCTCGTACGAC
Source organism: Streptomyces sp. NBC_01622 (assembly GCF_045209635.1). Lineage (NCBI taxonomy): Bacteria > Bacillati > Actinomycetota > Actinomycetes > Kitasatosporales > Streptomycetaceae > Streptomyces > Streptomyces sp. NBC_01622. The sequence goes on along the minus strand of NZ_CP109293.1, from coordinate 4,847,278 downwards.
AGCTCGGCGACGGGCGCTGAGCCGGACCCGGGGTCTTACGAGACCTGCGCCGCCCGCCGCTCCATCGCGTCCCGGGCCGCGTCCTCGCTGATGTACACCTCGCACATGTGACGGCCGTCGGGCGTGGCCGTGTGCTCGACCTCCCACAGGGAGATCTCCGCGCCGTCGGGCAGCAGGAACGCGTGCTCGTAGAGCGAGAAGCACACCGCCGCGCGACCCGCTCGGTACGGGCGGCCGAAGGCCTGGATGATCTGGTGCGCGAACGCCGTCGCCAGCAGCGCCGCCGTCTCCTCGTCCGGCTGGTCCGCGTTCTCCGCGCGGCGCAATAGACGGCGCGCGTGGTCCGCCGAGTTGTCCGCCCGATACGAGTGCCGGGGCTCGGGGATCGGTGACAGGTGCACCAGCACCGGGAGTTCGAAGTCCGTCGTGTCCGGCGGCATCGGCAGCCGCGCGGTCGCCGTCCGCAGATCCTCCTCGTCGACGTACACCTCGTGCTGCGCCTCACGGCCCAGCACGGTGTTGTGGACGAGCTCCCACAGGGTCAGCGCCGAACCGTCGGTGAGCAGCCACGTGTGCCGGTACGTCTCCCGGTGCAGGCCCGCGCTGTGGTGCGCCGAGTGCAGCGAACTGTCGTACGCCAGCGCGCAGTCCAGGATCAGCCGTATCGTCTCGTCCGGCAGCTCGAAGGAGTTCAGGGCACGGCCGAGCAGTCGCGCGAGGTGCTCCTCCGGAGACTCGTGCGACTCGGGTGGTTCGTACGCTGCCGTGTCGTACGGAACGCTCAAGGCTTCTCCCGGCGTTGCTGCATGTCACCTTGTGGGTGCATACCGTAGCCCCTCGGTCCGACATCATTCCTGTGAACCGAGAAAACGTATGCCCGGAAAACGCGCGGGCCGCGCGAGATGTTCCCGCGCGGCCCGAAGATCCGTCAAAACCTGCCGGTCAGGCGGCACTTCCGGCGGTCCACTCGCTCCACGCCAGGTTCCAGCCGTTGAGCCCGTTGTCCGGGGCGACCGTCTTGTCGGGGGAGTTCTTCACGATCACGACGTCCCCGATCAGCGAGTTGTCGTAGAACCACTTGGCGTTCGTCGCGCCCTGCGCGCCCTGCACGTCCGGGAGGCCCACGCAGCCGTGACTGGTGCCGGTCTGACCGAAGGGCGGATTGGCCTTGTTGTACCAGTAGTTGCCGTGGATGAACGTCCCCGACGAGGTCAGCCGCATCGCGTGCGGCACGTCCGGGATGTCGTACTCCCCGCCCAGCCCGACCGTCCGGCTGTTCATCCGCGTCTGCGTGAACTTCTCGGAGATCACCATCTGCCCGTTGTACGTGGTGTGTTCCGGGCTGCCCGAGGAGATCGGCAGCGACTTGAGGGTCTGGCCGTCCCGTACCACCGTCATGGTCTGCGTGTTCACGTCGACCGTGGAGACCTGCGAGCGGCCGACGGTGAAGGTCACGGTCTTCTTCTGCACGCCGTAGACGCCGTTCGCGCCCTCCACGCCGTCCAGGTCGATCTTCATCGTGACCTTGGAACCGGCCTTCCAGTACTCCTGCGGCCGGAAGTCGAGCCGCTGCGCCCCGAACCAGTGCCCCACGACCTGCTGCCCGCTGCTGGACGTGACCGTGATGTGCGACTGCACGGCCTTCTTGTCGCCGATCACCTTGTCGAAGGTGAACGACACCGGCATCCCCACACCGACCGTCGTCCCGTTGTCCGGCGTGTACGTCCCTATGAAGCTGTTGCTCGAACTGACCGTGGTGAAGATGGAGTTGGCCGCGGAGGTCTTGCCGCCCGCATCCTTCGCGGTCGCCGAGATCTGGTACTTCGTGCCGCGCTCCAACTGCTCCTTCGGCTTCCAGCTCGCGCCGTTCGCGGAGACCACGCCCTCCACGGCCTGCCCCGACCCGGCCACCGTCATCTTCACGTCGGTCAGCCTGCCGTCGCTGACCTGCACGCCGGTCGCGTTGATGGACGCGTTCGTCGAACCGTCCTTCGCCGAGATGACGATCTTCGCGGTGGACGTCTTGGTGGACGTCCCGCCGCCACCCTTGCTGTTGGTGTCGGAATCCGCGCTGGCGTTGCCGCCGCACGCGCTGAGGGTGAGGGTGCCGACCACCAGGGCGGCGATGGCCCCCAGTACGCGCCGCGCTGCTATGTCCGGCGTTGTCACGGGCTGCTCCAGGTTCGTGTGATGTGCGTGATCCGCTGCGATGCGTGGACAAAGAGGGCCCCCGCCCCCGCACGGGTTCCCGCCGTTCCCCACGAACGCCATCCGGTGACAGAACCGCGACAAACACCGGGACGGATCCCCGGAAACACGGGATGCCCACCGCCACAGGGCGCCTATCGCCTCCCGTACAGCTCCTCGTACGACGGCCACGCCCCGCCCGGCCCGTCCACCGACTCTGCGGCACGCACCGCGCGCACGATCGCCCGGGTCACCACGTCCGCTCCGGCCGCGAGGATGTCATTGAGGGCGAGGGGGTTTTCGGCGTCGAGCGGGCGGGCCCCGGTGGCCAGCGCGAACACCGTGTCCCCGTCGTGCAGCAGATGCACCGGCCGTACGGCACGCGCGATGCCGTCGTGCGCCGTGCCGGCCAGCTTCTGCGCCTGCGCCTTGGACAGGTCCGCGTCGGTGGCGACCACCGCGAGCGTGGTGTTCAGCGGAGGAGGCGTGTGCTTCGCGGCGGTCTCGGCGAGGCGCCGGCGCGCGGCCTCGTGGACGTGCGCTTCCGGATACGTCACGCGCCCCTGGAACAACTCCCCGTACAGGACGCCCGTTTCGGGATCCGTCACCGACCCCGCCGCGTTGGCCACCACCAGCGCGGCCACTGTGATCCCCGACTCCAGCACGATGCTCGCGGTCCCGACGCCGCCCTTCATCGGTCCGACCGCGGCGCCCGTACCGGCGCCCACGCACCCCTCGCGCACCCGCACTCCCGGCCCGCTGATCGCGGCGGCCTCCACCGCGGCCCGCCCGGTGGCCGCGTCCGGCCTGGCCCTGAAGTCGCCACCACGTCCCAGGTCGAAGACACAGGCCGCGGGCACCACCGGCACGACATGCGTCGGTTCCGCGCCCACCCGCACCCCGCGGCCCTGCTCCTCCAGCCAGGCCATCACCCCGGACGCGGCGTCGAGTCCGTACGCGCTGCCGCCGGTCAGCACGATCGCCTCCACCCGCTGCACCACGTTGCGCGGATCGAGCGCGTCGGTTTCCTTGGTGCCGGGCCCGCCACCGCGCACGTCCACTGCGGCCACCGCCCCGCCCTCCGGCGCGAGCACCACGGTCGTACCGGTGAGCCAACCGTCCCCCGACCGCGTCGCATGGCCAACCCGCACGCCGGCCACGTCCGTCAATGCGTCAACTGTCATGGAGCTCAGTCTCACGCAGCGCGCGGCGGATTCGGGGACCGGCGGCGCGGTGGGGGTGGTTGTTGGGGTGCTGGTCGGCTGGGCGTCGGAGGTTGTTCCGCTGGTGCTCGGCCGGTTCTGGGTGTCGGTCAGCCCACCGGCGCCGTCGCCTCGGCCCTGCTTTCCGCGCCGGCCGTGAGTGTGGTCAGGGTCGTGCCGACCGCCACCGTCAGCGCCGAGACCAGGCCCGCCGCGAGCACCGCCCAGGAGCCCAGGAAGGTGCAGCAGACGACCAGCAACGCGGCCACGGGAAGCACCAGTTGCTGGGCGGCACCCACCTTGTAGTGACGGGCGTGCAGCGCCCACACGCTGAGCAGATACAGCGCCGTCGGCACGGTCACCGCGGCGGACGCGGCCAGTGTGGAGATGTGCGCCTTGCCGATGGCCTCCGTGACCGCCACCTCCAGGCCGGCGCCGATCGTGGCCGCCGAGGCGAAGATCAGATAGTGGCCGTAACCCCACAGGAACGCCTGCCGGTTGGACCGGAGATGGCCGTGGATCGGCACCACGAAGTAGATCCACCAGGCGGCGAACACGATCAGCAGCCCACCCGCCGCGATGGGCAGCAGCTCGCCCAGCGCGTCGTGCTCGTCCACCCCCGACTTCACGGCCACCGTGGCCGCCGCGATCGTCTCGCCGAGCACGATGATCGTGAACAGCCCGTACCGTTCCGAGATGTGGTGCGGATGCCACGGCGTAGGGAAGTCTTTCTCCGCGTAGCGCGGTACGGACAGCTCGGCGATCACCATCACGAGGAACACCCAGCCCCGGGCCGGTTCCGGCAGGACTACCAGGCCCGTCCAGCCGACCATGCAGAGCAGCACGCCGCCCGCGTACCGCAATGCCATCGTCCGCTCCGGCCCGGTGGCGGCCCGTGCCGCCCGCAGCCATTGCGTGGCCATCGCCAGCCGCATGATCACGTAGCCGAGCCAGACGACCAGGTAGTCGTGGTGTTCGAAGGCCCGTGAGACCCCGGCCGCGAGGACCAGGACGCCGGAGATCTGCACCAGGGTCATGACCCGGTAGAGCACGTCGTCGTTGTCGTACGCCGAGGCGAACCAGGAGAAGTTCATCCAGGCCCACCAGATCGCGAAGAACTGCATCGCGTAGCTGAGGACGCCCTGCCCCGCGTGCCCCTCGGCCACGGCGTGCGCCAGCTGGACGCCCGCCTGCGCGATGGCCACGACGAAGCACAGGTCGAAGAAGAGCTCCAGCGGCGAGGCGACCCGGTGCGGTTCGTCCCGGCCGCGGGCGGTGAGCGGGCGCAGGGGTCTCGGAATCTCGGACGTCATGCGGACAAGCACAGCAGATAACGGCGGGGATTTCAGAGGCGGCCGGGTCGACCGAGACCGACCGGTCGGCCCGCGGCGCCGTCAGGCGCCCCTTCGGCCGTACCCTGGAGGTATGAGTACCGCCCCCGCCCCCGAGCCGCGCGATCCGATCGAGCCGAAGCCCGCGCTGGTCTTCGACGACCCGTTGAGCCGGCCCTCCTCGGACGACACTGATCGCGGGTGGGGCGAGCGGGCCGAAGGTGAGGGCGGTGCCGCCGACCTCAAGCGTTTCCTCGACGAGAAGCCGCCCCACCACATCTGAGCCGTCGGCTTCAGCTGTCGGCACATCCGAGCCGTCTGCTATGGCTCCCGGTGTCCGTTGCCGCGCTGGGCGACGAGCGCGTCGCGGATCTCCTTGAGGACCTCCAGCTCGGTGATCTCGATGACCTCGTGGGTGCCCTCCTTGGCCTTGCGCTGGGCCTCCACCCGGGCCAGGTACTTCGACATCGGCAGGACCATCAGGAAGTAGACCACCGCCGCGGTGATCACGAAGCTGAGGGTGGCGCCCAGGACCGAGCCCCACATCAGCTGGATGCCCTTGTCGCCCGAGCAACTGTCGCTCAGGCACGAGCTGTAGCTGTCGAGGTTCTGCGTGCCGATCGCGCCGACGAGCGGGTTGATGAGCCCCTTCACCACCGAGTTGACGATGTTCGTGAAGGCGGCGCCGATGACCACCGCGACTGCCAGATCGACGACGTTCCCGCGCATCAGGAAGGTCTTGAACCCCTGCCAGACGCCCGGTTCCTTCTTCTTCTCGCTCAACTCGGAGCCTCTTCTCGCACGCGCACGGTGTGGAACGAACAGCTCCGCAACCTACGTCAAGGCGTGGCCGCCGTGTCCAATTCGGTAGCTCGAACGAGAGACTTGACACGAATTCGCACATGCGCCGGAAGGCGCGGCTCACGATACGGAGAGCACGGCTCAACACATCGTCACCGCCAGCCGGGCCGTGGCACTCGCACCGGCCAGCCGTGCCGCCGTGGCGCGCGGCACCGAGAGCACCACCAACGCACCGCTGCCGGCTGCCTCGTCGAGCGGCTCGGGCACATTCGTCACCCGCGCCCCGCGCGCGACCACCTCGGCGTCACCGCCCGCCGCCGTGTCCTGTGCCGCGATCACATCGACCCGGTCGCCGGACCGCAGCAGCCGGACGGTGCCGGCGTCGGCGATCCGCACCGCCGCCGACACCCACTCGACCGCCCGGCGCTGCTGCCGTACCGGATCGGCCACCGGATGCCCGTGGGGCCGTTCGCCGTGCCGCGCCTCCGCCATATCACGCGGGCCCGCCGCGATGAGCGCGACCGCCGTCACCGCGAGTCCGGCGGCCACGGCCCGCCTCCGGTGCCGTAGCAGCCGGCGCAGTTGGTACCACCCGCCGCGCACCCGCACCGGCGCGAAGTGCGGCACCTCGCACGTGGCCGGAGCGTCGGTGCCCAACGGGCGCGGAAAGGAAGGGGAGATGGGAGGGGAACCGGGAGAGGACAGGGACATGCGGACCACCACCTGCGACGAGGGATCGGTTTGCGGTCCCACGATGCGGGAATTCGTCGCGGGCCGTCGGAGCCCGTGTGCCACCGGCCGGTTGTGGACAACTCCCTCACCCGAACGGGAAGTTCCGCACCTCCCGAGTCCTCGGACTCCGCCCGGCTACGGCAGCTCGAACCCCGGATCCATCCCGCCCAGCGCGTTCGCGCACAGGCAGTCCCGTGCCCCGTTCTCCGGCAGCGCGGCCACCGTGTCGAACAGCACGCCCCGCAGCCGGTCCACGTTGGCCTCGAACACCCGCAATACCTCGTCGTGGGAGACGCCCTCACCGGTCTCGGCGCCCGCGTCGAGGTCGGTGACCAGGGTCAACGAGGAGTAGCAGAGCTCCAGTTCACGGGCGAGCGTGGCCTCGGGGTGGCCGGTCATGCCGACCACGGACCAGCCCTGGGCCTGGTGCCAGAGGGATTCGGCGCGGGTCGAAAAGCGCGGCCCCTCGACCACCACGAGCGTGCCGCCGTCGACCGCTTCCCAGTCCCGACCGCGCGCGGACTTCAGCGCCGCCGCCCGGCCGGTCGGGCAGTAGGGGTCGGCCAGGGACACGTGCACCACGTTCGGCACCGTGCCGCCGGGCAGCGGCAGTCCGTCGAAGTACGTCGCCGCCCGGGACTTCGTACGGTCCACCAGCTGGTCCGGCACCAGCAGCGTGCCCGGCCCGTACTCGGGGCGCAGCCCGCCCACCGCGCACGGACCGAGGACCTGGCGCACGCCAACGGAGCGCAACGCCCAGAGGTTTGCCTGGTAGTTGATGCGGTGGGGCGGCAGATGGTGGCCGCGTCCGTGCCGGGGCAGGAACGCGACCCGCCGGCCGGCGATCTCGCCGAGGAAGAGGGAGTCACTGGGCGGCCCGTAGGGCGTGTCCACCTGGATCTCGGTCACGTCGTCCAGGAACGAGTAGAAGCCGGAGCCGCCGATTACGCCGATCTCTGCGTTCGCCATGAGCAGCACACTAGCCGCCGCCGAAAAGGCGCAGAATCCGGCCCGGGAACCGCCGTGGAAACCGGCTCGGAAAACACCGAAGACCCTGTCGTCGTACGACGACAGGGTCCCGCGGTCGAGAAGTCCTGCGCGGCCTGGGCGGTCTACGCGGCGGAGCTGCTGCTGCCGGTGGAGGAGCCCGAGCTCGACGACTTCGACTTGGAGTCCGAGGACGGGGAAGAGGTCGACGGGGTGGACGGCTTGGCGTCCGAGGACGTCGACGGCTTCGAGGTGGCCGGCGAGCTGCTCGACGAGGAGCCGCGGCTGTCGTTCCGGTAGAAGCCGGAGCCCTTGAAGACAATGCCGACCGCGGAGAACACCTTCTTCAGGCGGCCACCGCAATTGGGGCACTCGGTCAGCGCGTCGTCGGTGAACTTCTGGACCGCTTCAAGGCCCTCGCCGCACTCGGTGCACTGGTACTGGTAGGTCGGCACTGTGTCTTCCTCCTGGCACTCTCACTCAATGAGTGCTAACGAGCGTCCATACTGACCTATTCCCGGGGATCAGTCCACTGCCACCGGCACGCGGTGACCGACGCCACGTGCCACGGTGCGGCTGTGGGGCCGGGTCGTGAGGCGGGACCGGAGCGCGATCAGGGTCCCCAGGGCGAGCACCGTGCCGGCCATCGGCACCAGGAAACCGGCGCCGCCCCACAGGCGGTCCTCCAGTTGTCCGGCGACGGTGACGGCGGCGGCCTGGCCGAGGGCGACCGCGCCGGTCAGCCAGGTGAAGGCCTCGGTGCGGGCGCCGGCCGGGACGAGCCCCTCGACCAGGGTGTAGCCGGTGATCAGGGCGGGCGCGATACACATGCCGACCAGAAGACCGAGGGCGGCCAGGAGCAGCACCGAGTGGGCGGTCCACAGGGCGGACGCGGTCAGCGCGAGGGCCACGTAGCCGACCAGGAGGCGGCGCTGCGGGGCGATCTTCCAGGCGACGGCACCGCAGACGACTCCGGAGAGCATGTTGCCGGCGGCGAACGCGCCGTAGAGGACGCCGTTCAGGCCGGGTTCGCCGATCGACTCGGTGAAGGCGGTCAGGGAGACCTGCATGCCGCCGAAGACGGAACCGATGCCCAGGAAGGTCGCGATCAGTACGCGCACTCCGGGGACGCGCAGCGCGGAAACGTGCTTCACGCGCGCGTGCCCGTCGGCGGTCACCGTGGGCTGGGTTCCGTTCTGGGCGGCGAAGACCAGGCCGCCGACCAGGGTGAGCCCGGCCTCCGTGACCAGGCCGGCCGCCGGGTTCACGGTGGTGGACAGCGCGGTCGCGAGCAACGGGCCGAAGACGAAGGTCAGTTCGTCGGTGACGGACTCGAAGGCCGCGGCGGTCGTCATGAGGGGCGAGTCCTGGAGCTTCACGCCCCAGCGGGCGCGCACCATGGGCCCGATCTGCGGCACCGAGGCGCCGGTCGGCACGGCGGCCACGAACAGCGCCCACAGGGGAGCGTGGCCGAGCGCGAGCGCGGTGAACGTCAGGCCCGACAGGGAGTGCACCAGGACGCCGGGGATCAGTACGGCCCGCTGCCCGTGCCGGTCGGCCAGGCGTCCGCTGTAGGGCGCGAACAGGGCCATGGAGACGCCGGTGACGGCCGCGGCGGCGCCCGCAGCGCCGTAGGAGCCGGTGGTGTGTTGCACGAGCAGCACGATGGAGATGGTGAGCATCGCGAACGGCTGACGCGCCGCGAAGCCGGGAAGCAGGAACGTCCAGGCGCCGCGCGTACGCAGCAGCTGCCCGTATCCAGGACGGGAGGTGACCGTGGATGCCACGGCCCGTGCCTTTCTGCCACCTGGTAGCGCGGCACCTCTTTGTCGAGGCGGCGCCGAGCACTGTCCTCTTGCGCGGAACTGCGGTAGATACCGGTGCCCACTGCGGAGGAGGGATTCGGCCGCCATACGGTCGCGCCAGCACTGCGTCAGGCAGAGTTGGTTCGATCAGAATGTGCCTTCATCGTACAGGGAGTGAAGCCCGGTGGACCTGTGAAAACGGGCACCACGCGCGCGTTCACCTGCGATTGGTGAACGTGTGAACCGTACGAAACATGCCCTTAATGACCGGCCGTGGCGTTGTCCGTGCCCAGCCACCCCGCCAGCTTCCCGCCGCGGCCCACTGCCCGCAGCCGCCGCTCGGCCGCGTCCCGGACCGGATCCGTCGCCACGACCAGGAGTTCGTCGCCGCGTCGCAGGACCGTCGAGGGCAGCGGAACAAACGATTTTCCATCGCGTACGACAAGGGTGACCGCGGCCCCGGCCGGCAGCCTGAGCTCGTTGACCTCGACGCCGTGCATCTTCGACTCCGCGGGGATCGCGACGGACAGCAGATGCCCGCGCAGCCGCTCCAGGGGCGCCGATTCGATGCCGAGGTCGGCGGCCTCCGGCCCCTCGCCCAGCTTCAGCTTGCGCGCCAGCCAGGGCAGCGTCGGCCCCTGGACGAGGGTATAGACGACGACCAGGACGAAGACGATGTTGAAGACGCGACGGCTGCCGGTGACGCCGTTCACCATGGGGATGGTCGCCAGGATGATGGGCACGGCGCCGCGCAGCCCGGCCCAGGACATCAGCGTCTGCTCCTGCCAGGGCACCCGGAACGGCGTGAGGCTGAGCACGACACTGAGCGGCCGGGCCACCATCGTCAGCACCAGGCCGATGATCAGCGCCGGCCAGACGTCGTCCCCCAGCTCGTGCGGGGTGACCAACAGGCCGAGCAGGACGAACATGCCGATCTGGGCGATCCAGCCGAGCCCGTCGGCGAAACCGCGCGTCGCGGGCCAGTGGGGCAGCTTGGCGTTGCCGAGCATCATCGCGGCGAGATAGACCGCCAGGAAGCCGCTGCCGTGCGCCAGGGCGCCCGCGGCGTACGCGGTGACCGCGATCGCCAGCACGGCGATCGGGTAGAGGCCGGAGGCGGGCAGCGCCACGTGCCGCAGCCCCCAGGAGCCGAGCCAGCCCACCGCGAGGCCGATGGCCGCGCCGATGGCCAGTTCCAGGGCTATCTCGCCCACCAGCGCGTACCAGTGCTCGACCGGGCCCGCCGTGGAGAAGGCGACGACCAGGATGACCACCGGGGCGTCGTTGAAGCCGGACTCGGCCTCCAAAGTGCCCGTCACGCGCGCGGGGAGGGGGATTCTGCGCAGCACGGAGAAGACCGCCGCCGCGTCCGTCGAGGACACCACCGCCCCGACGATGAACGCCTGCCGCCACTCCAGTCCGACCAGATAGTGCGCGCCCGCGGCCGTGACGCCGACGCTCACCGCCACCCCTGCCAGCGCCAGCGTGGCGGCCGACGACAGCACCGGCCTGACCTCTGCCCACTTCGTGCCGAGGCCGCCCTCGGCCAGGATCACGACCAGGGCCGCGTATCCGATGACCTGGGTCAGCTCGGCGTTGTCGAAGTGGATGTCGCCGATGCCGTCCTGGCCCATGGCGATGCCGATCCCCAGGTAGACGAGCAGGCTGGGGAGCCCGCTGCGCGAGGAGATCCGGACCGCCGCGACGGCGACGAGCAGGACGAGCGAGCAGACGAGCAGGAGCTGGTCGAGGTGGTGGACAGTCAGAAGGCTTCCCTTCCTCGGCTGACGCGCGTCCGGGGCGGCAGCACATGTACAGGGGACGCGAGACTGCGGCGCCACGCATCCAAGTACTTCGTTACCTTACCTAACTCTTGACGCTTTCTTGACGCTTCCCGAGGCAAGATCGAACGCCCGTCCGCGCCGGTACCCGACTCCGCGTCAAGTCGCTCGGAAGCCTGCGCCTATGGTTGCTCCAGCGCTCAGTCAAAAGCACAGCCCGCCCTGCCGCTCGCGTTAGGACAGCAAGGACAGCGATGCCCCCCAATACCACCGCCTCATCGGGTCATAAGCCCGGCAAGTCCGGCAGGAAAAAGGGGCGCAAAGCCCGTCTATTGGTTCTCGTCCTGGTAATGGCCATCATCGGGGGCATCGCCTACGGCGCCTACTGGTCCGTCAGTACGGTCCGGGCCTCCCTCCCGCAGACCACGGGCTCGATCACCCTCGACGGCCTGTCGGGGCCCGTCGACGTCAAGCGCGACAGCTACGGCATCCCGCAGGTCTACGCGTCCTCCGACGCGGACCTGTTCATGGCACAGGGCTACGTCCAGGCGCAGGACCGGTTCTACGAGATGGACGTACGCCGCCACATGACGTCCGGGCGGCTGTCCGAGATGTTCGGCAAGAGCCAGGTCAAGGACGACGAGTTCCTGCGCACCCTGGGCTGGGACCGGGTCGCCAAGAAGGAGTACGACACCACGCTGTCGGCCTCCACGAAGAAGTACCTCCAGGCCTACGCCAAGGGGGTCAACGCCTACCTCCAGGGCAAGGACGGGAAAGACATCTCCCTGGAGTACGCGGCCCTCGGTTTCACCAACGACTACAAGCCCGAGAAGTGGACCCCGGTCGACTCCGTCTCGTGGCTCAAGGCGATGGCCTGGGACCTGCGCGGCAACATGCAGGACGAGATCGACCGCGCGCTGATGACCACCCGCCTCGGCCCCCAGCAGATCGCGGACCTGTACCCGGATTATCCGTACAGCCGCAACCAGCCGATCGTCACCCAGGGCGAGTACGACGAGTACACCAAGACGTTCGACGGCGGTGACGGCTCCACCGGCTCGTCCACGAGCGGCACGACGGGCTCCACGTCGTCCTCGTCGGGTTCGGCTCTCACGAGCCAGCTCGCGGGCCTCTCGAACGTCCTGGACGACCTCCCGACGGCCGTCGGCGTGAACGGCCAGGGCATCGGCTCCAACTCGTGGGTCGTCGGCGGGGAGCACACCATCACCGGCAAGCCCCTCCTGGCCAACGACCCGCACCTGGAGGCGTCGCTGCCGTCCGTCTGGTACCAGATGGGCCTGCACTGCCGCACGGTCTCCAGCAAGTGCCAGTACGACGTCACCGGCTACACCTTCGCGGGCATGCCCGGCGTCGTCATAGGCCACAACCAGGACATCGCCTGGGGCATGACCAACTCCGGGGTCGACACCACCGACCTCTACCTGGAGAAACTCTCCGGCGACGGCTACCTGTACGACGGCACGACGAGGCCCTTCACGAGCCGCACGGAGACCATCAAGGTCGCCGGCGGCGCGTCCAAGAAGATCGTCGTCCGGGAGACCAACAACGGCCCGCTGCTGTCCGACCGCAACGACGAACTCGTCAAGGTCGGGAAGAAGGCCACCGTCGACACCGCGGCCCCAGACAGAGGCGACGGCTACGCGATCGCCCTGCGCTGGACCGCCGAGGACCCGGGCACCACCATGGACGCCGTCTTCGCCCTCGACAAGGCGTCCGACTGGAGCGAGTTCCGCGCGGCGTCCACGAAGTTCGACGTGCCCTCGCAGAACCTCGTCTACGCCGACACCAAGAACAACATCGGCTACACGCTGCCCGGAAAGATCCCCGTGCGCGGCAAGGGCGACGGCTCGCTGCCGGTGCCCGGCTGGGACTCCACGTACGACTGGACCGGCTACATCCCGCAGGCCGCCCTGCCGTACGAGTACAACCCGAAGCGCGGCTACATCGTCACCGCCAACCAGGCGGTGATCGACAAGGACAAGTACCCGTACACGCTCACCACGGACTGGGGATACGGCACCCGTAGTCAGCGCATCACCGATCTGATCCAGTCGAAGATCGACGGCGGCGGCAAGATCTCCACCGACGACATGCGGCAGATGCAGCTCGACGACAGCAGCGAGATCGCCAAGCTGCTGGTGCCCAAGCTGCTGAAGATCGACGAGCCCGACCCGGACGTGCGCCAGGCGCAGAAGCTCCTGGAGGGCTGGGACTACACCCAGGACGCCGACTCGGCGGCTGCCGCCTACTTCAACTCGGTCTGGCGCAACATCCTCAAGCTCGCCTTCGGCAACAAACTGCCCAAGGAACTGCGGGTCAAGGGCCAGTGCCTCTTCGTCTCGCCGGTCGACACGACCGGTCCCGCCGACGAGGCCAACCAGAAGGTGCGCGAGTGCGGCGAGCGCGACGCGGACCAGGCGCAGCCGGACGGCGGCGACCGCTGGTTCGAGGTCGTCCGCAAGCTCATGGACGACCCCACCAGCGACTGGTGGACGACCCCCAAGTCGGGCACCCGTCCGGGCGCGAGCAACATGAACCAGCTGTTCAAGCGCGCCATGATCGACGCCCGCTGGGAGCTGACCGCCAAGCTCGGCAAGGACATCGACACCTGGAGCTGGGGCCGGCTGCACCGCCTGTTCCTGAAGAACCAGACCCTGGGCACCGAGGGCCCCGCCATCGTCCAGTACATCCTCAACCGCGGCCCTTGGAAGCTCAGCGGCGGCGAGGCCACGGTCAACGCCACCGGCTGGAACGCGGCCGGCGGCTACGGAGTGGTCTGGGTGCCGTCGATGCGCATGGTGGTCAACCTGGACAACTTCGACAAGTCCAAGTGGATCAACCTCACCGGAGCCTCCGGGCACGCCTTCAGCGCGCACTACACCGACCAGACCGGCAAGTGGGTCAACGGCGAACTGCTGCCGTGGTCCTTCTCGTCCAAGTCGGTCGACAACAGCACGAGCGACACCCTGGTGCTGAAACCGTGAGCAGCTGACATCCGAAATGGCCCTCCACGCGCGCGTGGAGGGCCATTTCAGTTCCCGGGGAACCTGCGCACGCCGCTCGGTGTCACCGCCGCGCGCACCGGCCGGTCGTGCGCCTCCGCGGGGACGTGCGCGACGACTTCGGAGTCGTACAGCAGCACCACCAGCGCGGGATGCGCGCCCGCCCGCTCCAGTCGCGCCAGCACCCGGTCGTACGACCCCCCGCCGCGCCCCAGCCGCATCCCGCGCGCGTCGACCGCCAGACCGGGCAGCAGGACGACGTCGGCGGCCGTCACGGCGGCCGGGCCGAGCCGTTTCCCGGACGGCTCGAACAGGGCCATCTTTCCGCCGTGTTGGACCCGGGCGAGCGAGTCCTCGCCGTCGTAGGCACCCCAGTCCAGGTCGTTGTCCGGGAGGAGTGCGGGGAGCAGGATGTCGACGTCCCGCGCGCGGAGTGCGTCCAGCAGGGCGAGCGTTCCCGGTTCGCCGCCCACGGAGACGTACGCCGCCACCGTGCGCGCGTGCGCCAGCTCGGGCAGCTCCAGCGCGCGGCCGGCGAGCGCGGCGGCGGCTTCCCGCACGTCATCGGCCGTCAACCTGTTCCTCACCGTGAGGAGCTCTCGTCGCAACATTCGCTTGTCAGGCTCGGGTTCATGTCCTAGGTGACGCACAGGTCCCACCCGTATCCTTTCCAATGTGCTCATATGAGAGCGTATTAACCGGAGCCACAGATTCAGCACAAAGGCACCGGATAAGGTTCGGCCATGACTCAGTCGCACCCCAGGATCAGCAAGGCTGTCATTCCCGCAGCCGGTCTCGGCACCCGGTTCCTGCCGGCCACGAAAGCAACTCCCAAGGAGATGCTGCCGGTCGTGGACAAGCCCGCGATCCAGTACGTGGTCGAAGAGGCCGTGTCGGCGGGGCTCGACGACGTACTCATGATCACCGGACGCAACAAGCGCCCTCTCGAGGACCACTTCGACCGCAACTACGAACTCGAATCGGCCCTCCAGAAGAAGGGCGACGCGAGCCGGCTGGCCAAGGTCCAGGAGTCCAGCGACCTCGCGACCATGCACTACGTCCGCCAGGGCGACCCCAAGGGCCTCGGCCACGCCGTCCTGTGCGCGGCCCCGCACGTCGGACACGAGCCCTTCGCCGTCCTCCTCGGGGACGACCTGATCGACCCCCGGGACCCCCTCCTCGCGCGCATGGTCGAGGTCCAGGAGCAGCACGGCGGCAGCGTCGTCGCCCTCATGGAGGTCGCACCCGAGCAGATCCACCTCTACGGCTGCGCGGCCGTGGAGGCCACCGCGGACGACGACGTCGTCAAGGTCACCGGCCTGGTGGAGAAGCCGGAGGCGGCCGACGCCCCGTCGAACTACGCGATCATCGGCCGCTACGTCCTCGACCCCCACATCTTCGGCATACTGCGCAAGACCGAGCCCGGCCGCGGCGGCGAGATCCAACTCACCGACGCCCTCCAGCAGTTGGCCACCGACGAGAAGATAGGCGGCCCCGTGCACGGCGTCGTCTTCAAGGGCCGCCGCTATGACACCGGCGACCGGGGCGACTATCTGCGTGCCATTGTCAGACTCGCGTGCGAACGTGAAGACCTGGGCCCGGACTTCCGCGCCTGGCTTCGCAGTTACGTAGCCGAGGAGATGTAGCAACGTTGAGCACCGCCGCGACCCGTACCACAGGACCCGACCATCTCTGGACGGTGGACGAGCACCTGGAGGACATCCTCGCGACCGTCCGCCCCCTGGAACCCATCGAGCTGCAACTGCTCGACGCCCAGGGCTGCGTCCTGGTCGAGGACATCACGGTGCCGGTCTCGCTCCCGCCCTTCGACAACAGCTCGATGGACGGCTACGCGGTGCGGGTCACGGACGTCACGGGCGCGAGCGAGGAGTACCCGGCCGTCCTCACGGTCGTCGGCGACGTCGCGGCGGGCCAGGCAGAACCCCTCCACGTGGGCCCCGGCCAGGCCGCCCGCATCATGACCGGCGCCCCGCTGCCGCCCGGCGCGGAGGCCGTCGTCCCCGTGGAGTGGACCGACGGAGGCCTCGGCGAAGGACCGGTCACGGGCATGCGCGCCCGCAGCCAGGCCCCCGAGGCGGCCGGCGGACAGGTGCACGTGTACCGCTCGGCCGAGGCACGCGCGCACGTACGCGCGAAGGGCAGCGACGTGAAGGCCGGCGACCGCGCCCTGGACGCCGGCACGATCCTCGGCCCGCCGCAGATCGCCCTGCTCGCCGCCATCGGCCGCGGCACGGTCCGCGTCCGCCCCCGCCCGCGCGTGGTCGTCATGTCCACCGGCAGTGAACTCGTCCAGCCCGACGAGCAGTTGGGCCCCGGCCAGATCTACGACTCCAACAGCTTCGCCCTCACCGCCGCCGCCCGCGACGCCGGCGCCATCGCCTACCGGGTCGGCGCCGTCGCCGACGACGCCGACACCCTCCGCTCCACCATCGAGGACCAGCTCGTCCGCGCCGACCTTCTGGTCACCACCGGCGGCGTGAGCGTCGGGGCGTACGACGTCGTCAAGGAAGCCCTGTCCCCCGTCGGCGACGAGGACGAGGAGGGCGCCGGGATCGACTTCCGCAAGCTCGCCATGCAGCCCGGCAAACCCCAGGGCTTCGGCTCCATCGGCCCCGACCACATCCCGCTGCTCGCCCTCCCCGGCAACCCGGTGTCGTCGTACGTCTCCTTCGAGCTGTTCGCCCGCCCCGCGATCCGCGCCCTGATGGGCCTCGACGACGTCCACCGCCCGAGGGCCCGCGCCACCCTCACCACCGACAAGGCGCTGAGCTCGCCCAAGGGCCGCCGGCAGTTCCTCCGCGGGACGTACGCCGACGGCGAAGTGACCCCCGTCGGTGGCGCCGGATCGCACCTGGTCGCGGCCCTCGCGCTGGCCGACGCGCTGATCGTCGTCCCCGAGGACGTCGTGACCGTCGAGCCCGGCACCGAGGTCGAGGTGGTCCTGCTCGGCTGAGCACTCCTGGTTGGCGGTACCGTGTCGCGCACAACACGCCCGGACCGGGAGCGCCACACAGCATGACTGAGCCTTTCCGGGGGGACACCCCCGGACCCCTTGAGCAAGACCGCCTCACGCACATCGACGACGCGGGCGCCGCCCGGATGGTCGACGTGTCCGGCAAGGACGTGACCGCGCGCACCGCCACCGCCAGCGGACGTGTCCTTGTCTCGCCCCGTGTGGTCGAACTCCTGCGCGGCGAGGGGGTCCCCAAGGGCGACGCCCTGGCCACCGCGCGCATCGCGGGGATCATGGGCGCCAAACGCACTCCCGATCTGATCCCGCTCTGTCACCCGTTGTCGGTGTCGGGTGTGAAACTGGATCTGTCGGTCGCGGACGACGCCGTACGGATCCGGGCCACCGTGAAGACGACGGACCGCACGGGCGTCGAGATGGAGGCCCTCACCGCGGTCTCCGTCGCCGCGCTCACCGTGATCGACATGGTCAAGGCGGTCGACAAGGGAGCGGTCATCACGGACGTACGCGTGGAGGAGAAGACGGGCGGCAAGTCGGGGGACTGGAGCCGGACATGAACCCCGACGATCCGGCCGGCGGCGCGCTGCCCGCGCCGTACCGGGCACTGGTGGTCACCGCCTCCAACCGCGCTGCCTCCGGCGTCTACGAGGACAGGGGCGGCCCCTTGATCGCTGCCGGCCTCAAGGGCTTCGGCTTCGCGGTCGAGGGCCCCCGGGTGGTCCCCGACGGCGACCCGGTGGAGGCCGCCCTGCGAGCCGCCGTAGCGGCCGGTTACGACGCTGTCGTCACCACCGGCGGCACCGGCGTCTCGCCCACCGACCGCACCCCCGAGGCCACCCGCGCGGTCATCGACTACGAGGTGCCGGGCATCGCCGAGGCCATCCGCGCGTTCGGCCGGGAGAAGGTGCCGACCGCGGCGCTCTCCCGTGGCCTGGCCGGGGTCGCCGGGCGCACACTGATCGTCAACCTGCCGGGTTCCACCGGCGGGGTGAAGGACGGCCTCGCCGTCCTGGAACCCCTGCTGGCGCACGCCGTCGACCAGATCCGAGGCGGCGATCACCCCAGACCCGCCGACACCAGTGGGGGTGCGAGCTGAACAGCCCATCCTGGCCCGCCGTACTGGCGGACGGCGACATCGTCCTGAGGCCGATAAAACTCCGCGACCAGCGGGACTGGCGCGAGGTCAACCGGCGCAACCGGGACTGGCTGCGCCCCTGGGAGGCGACGATTCCGCCTCCCACGCCCAGCGGGCCGGTCGCGCACCGGCCGACCTATCGGCAGATGGTCAGGCACCTGCGTTCCGAGGCGAACGCGGGCCGGATGCTGCCGTTCGTCATCGAGTACCAGGGGCGCCTGGTCGGGCAGTTGACGGTCGCCGGGATCACCTGGGGCTCGATGTGCTCGGGTCACGTCGGCTACTGGGTGGACGAGTCGGTGGCCGGGCGCGGAGTGATGCCGACGTCCGTGGCACTCGTCGTCGACCACTGTTTCCGGGCCGTGGGACTGCACCGCATCGAGGTCTGCATTCGCCCGGAGAACGGCCCCAGCCGCCGGGTCGTCGAGAAACTCGGATTCCGTGAGGAGGGGCTCAGGCCCCGTTATCTCCACATCGACGGCGCCTGGCGCGACCATCTCGTCTTCGCGCTCACCGCGGAAGAGGTCCCCGAAGGGTTGCTGGCCCGCTGGCAGCGGGCACGCTCCCGGAGCACACCGCACGACAATCCCGCGTAGCGGGGAGCCTGTTGGGCCCGGAAGCACGGATCCTCGGAAATGGAATAAGTGTTCGAAAGTGATCGACGGATGACCGCCTTGGGGCAATGAATTTGCCAACTCCGCGGCCTGTTGATCGCATCGGTCACAAAAAAAGCTCGAAATATCAGCCAGATCGTGCGACACACCGGCTCAATTGGCAGATGGCCTCACGCAAACCCCTCTACCGTGTGAGGCGTGAGCAGCAGCGGCCTCATCTACGCAGTCATTGTCGGGGCCTGGGCCGCCTACTTGGTGCCGATGTGGCTCCGTAGGCAGGACGAGCTGAACGAGGCCCGTCCGACGGAACGCTTCAGTACCGCCATCCGGCTGCTGTCCGGACGGGCGGGAATGGAGCGCCGGTACGCCAAGGACCTGCGGGCGCGCTCCACCGAGGAGGGGGAGCCCAGCGCCGTCGTGCCGGACGCCGTCACCGACTCGGTGGACGTCCGGGCCTTCGCCATGCCCCCGGCCCGTCCCCAGGTGCACGCTCAGGTCCGCCGGCCGGGCCCGGACCGGCCGGAAGCGGCGCGGGAACCGGAGCGCGAGCATGTGCGCGAATCGGCGCGCGAGCCCGTGCGTGAGCCGGTTCGCGAACCGGCGCGCGAACAAGCGGCCAAACCGGCGGCCCAACAGGCC
This sequence comes from Streptomyces sp. NBC_01622, assembly GCF_045209635.1. Lineage (NCBI taxonomy): Bacteria > Bacillati > Actinomycetota > Actinomycetes > Kitasatosporales > Streptomycetaceae > Streptomyces > Streptomyces sp. NBC_01622. The sequence goes on along the minus strand of NZ_CP109293.1, from coordinate 4,828,049 downwards.
CCCGTCCCCGCCCAGACGCCCAAGTCCGCGCCCAAGGCGAAGCCCGCGCCCGCCCGTAGGCACGTCCCGATCGCGCGCCGCACCCCCGCCGAGGAGGCCGCCGCGGCGCGCGCCCGGCGCGTGAAGGTGCTCGCGCGGCGCAGACGCACCACCGTGATGCTGTTCCTCGCCTTCACGCTCGGCGCGGTCGTCGCCGCCGTCGGTGGACTCACTCTCCTGTGGGCACCCGGCGTACCGGCGATACTGCTCAGCGGATACATCGCCTACCTGCGCTCCCAGGAACGCCGCCGCTTCGCCTACCAGATGGACCGCCGCCAGGCCGAGGCCGCCGCGCAGCGACTGCGGGAGCGTCAGCCGCGCCGGCGCGCGTCCGTCGACGCCGGGATCGACGACGCCGAGGAGGGACCCGAACCGGAGACGGACCCCGGGATGTCCGCCCTCGCCGCCGACCGCCGGGCCCTCGTCGAACAGACCGACCACGCCGAGTGGGTCGACCAGCAGCGCGAACGGCAGCGCCGGCCGGGCCAGGGCGACAGCTGGGACCCCGTACCCGTACCGCTGCCGACGTACGTCACCGCGCCGGTCGCCCCGCGCGCCACCTCCGACGTGGACCTCGGGGCGCCCGACGCGTGGAGCTCCGCGCGCTCCAGTTCGGTGGCGCCGGAGCAGGAAGCGCGGTCGGCGGCCCGGGACGAGGAGGAGGCGGAGGACCTGTCGGACGACGACAAGACGACGGCGGACGGCCGCACCGACGCCCGCCGCGCCGCCTCCGCCCGCCGCGCCCGTGAGCGCGGTCGGACCCCGCTGTTCGACCAGTACGAGGACGGCGAGCGGCCCCGAGCGGCCAACGAGTGACCAGGCAAGGAACGGATTTCCAAGCACCCTGAGGGGGATGCTAGAGTTTCACTCGTTGCAAGGGCCTGTGGCGCAGTCTGGTAGCGCACCTCGTTCGCATCGAGGGGGTCTGGGGTTCAAATCCCCACAGGTCCACACGACACAGTAACAAGATCCCGTCCGGTCGGAAGATCGGGCGGGATCTTTGTCGTTTTCCGGGGCCGTTCGAGCCTGTCCGGGGGGAGTTGGAGGGCGGGTCGGGGCATCGCGTCGGAGGCCGGTGGGGGATGCTACGCCGGGGGGATGGCTTCACCGAGGGAGTGGTGCGGGCATGCTGGAGGGGTTGGCCCCGTGGGGGCAAGAACTGTTCCTGAGGCGCGAACGGGAGCGGCGTCGAGGCCTGGTGCCGGAGAGCCACGCGGGACAGGGCGTCGTACGAAGGGGGTTCGAGCCGTGCCTGCTGGCCCTGCTCCGGTTGTCGGTGGGCAGGGACGCCGGGACCGGACTCACCAGGGGGTGGTTCCCGGGGGCGCTCGCCCGCACCGGCCATCTCGTCCGCGCGGCCGAGCCGGCGTACACGATCGGCGACGAACTCCAGCAGGGCGAGGAGCTGTTGACGCTGGTGAAGGCCGCGGTCGGCGCGGGAGACCTGTGCGGTGCCCAGGCGCTGGCCGAGTCGATTCCCCTGCGGCAGCTGCGGGACGAAGCGCTGGTCGCCCTCGTATCGGCGTGGGCCGTTGCGGGTGAACGTGACCGGGCCGCAGCGTTGGCGGAAACGATTCGCTACCCGCACAACTGGGCGAGGGCCTGGGCCGTACTGGCGAAAGCGGTGGCGGACGACGGCGACACCCGTGAGGCGCTCGGGTTCGCCGCTCGCGCTGATGACGAGGTGAACGCGTTCGTCTTCGACGGGACGGGACAGGTGCTCGTCCTTCTCATGGAAGTGGCCGTCGCCACCGGCGATCACGGCCGGGCCGCCGCACTCGCCGACCGCGTGGAGGACTTCACCCGATCTCAGTTCCGCGACCGGTCACCATGGTCCGGGCCCGGGCCCCTGGCGGCGGTACTGGCCCGGGAGGCCCTGGGAGGAGACCTGGACCGGGTCGACGCCCTGCTGCGTCCCCCGCCCAGACCTCCCGTCGGCGCCGGGGGCGGAGTGTGCGGGTGGGCGCTCACCGGAACCGCCGACCAGGACGTGCCCCTGGACGGAGACCTGGATGAGAGCGACGCCCGCCCGCTCCCACCCCGATCCTTCCTCGGCGCCCGGGACCTGGCGTGTGTGCTGGACGCCGTCGCGGAAACCGCCGGCCAGGACGTGGCCCTCGCCCTGGCCGACCGGGCTGAGGCTCTGCTCGACACCGGCGACGGGCGTGATCACGACATCCTGCTGAGGGCCCTGACACTCCTGCTGGCCCGGCGCGGGCAGGTCGAGCGTGCCATGGCCCTCGCCGACCGGATCGATCCCGAACTGCGCGCGGGGCGGCAGGCCGAGATCGTGGGCGAGCTGGCCCGCTACGGCGACACGGACGCGGCCGAGGTCCTCGCCCACACGATCACCGACAGCCGGGCACAGGCCAGGGCACTGATCGAGGTGGTCCGGGAGTTGGCCCGGCGCGGCGACACGGACGCGGCTGAGGCCCTTGCCCGTGTGATCACCGACCGCTGGGCGCGAGGCGAGGCTCTGGTGGCGGTCGTCCAGGAGTTGGCCCGGCGCGGTGACCCGGGCCGGGCCGAGGTACTGGCCCACTCGATCGCCTACCGCGCGACACGAGCCCGCGCACTCGCCGCACTCGCGGAGGTGGCCGAGCCGTCCCGCGCTCGCAGGCTTGCCGCACAGGCCGTGGTTCTCGACGGCTGGGCCGCTGTGCTGCCGGTGCTGGAGCCGATCGTGCCCCGTTCAGTGGCAGTTGTCGTCGATCAGATGACGAATCGGGACGGGGTGTGACGTCCTGCCGAACCACCTGCCACCTCGTCCGCCGGGCCACGGCATCCCAACTGACGTGCGCACCGACCGGGTTGCCGGAAGCGGCGGCTGCCAGACCCTCGACCCCTACCGCCGGCGCTGATTGCGAGCCTCACTCCATGATTCCCAAACTGCCTTTGCACAGCCCTCGTTGGCGTGACCTCGACGGTGTGACAGCCGAGGAGGTGGAGGTACTCCTGCAGCAGATGACCTCCAGCACCGTCTCAGCCGCTGCCTCCAGCGCTGTCTCCATCTCTTCTGCCACCGGGACCGGCGATGCATGGCGGCAGACCTGGACCGACCTGGCCGGAGGGCTGCTGGACGACGGGACCGTCTCCAACGGGGCCTATGCGGCCCTGCCGTATCTCGTCGAGGCGGCAGCGGCCCTGCAGCCGGGACAGACCGCGGATTTCTGGGTGGACCTGGGATACATCGTGACCGCGGAGGACCGGCCCCCGGTCCCGGCCGATCTGGAAGAGGGGTTCGGCGCCGCGCTCCGGCTGGCCGAGGAGTCGGCCGTACGGAGCCTCCTCGCCGTCGGTGCTCCGGCGGAGGTCTGCGTCTTCCTCGCGCTGTCGTGTGTCGCCTTCGCCGGTCACCGCGTCGGCGCAGCACTGTGGTCTCTTGAGCCGCAGGAAGGGCACCTCGGTGTGTTGTGTCCCGGGTGCGGCAGCGATACCGAGATCCCCGAGTTCTTCGTGGACCCGGTGCGTCCGCCTCTTGAGGCACCGGGGCTGCCCGATCCGGTCCGTGTCCGAGCGGGGGAACACCCCTGGGGCGAGGTCGCCGCGGCATTGCGCGAGGAGGCCCTGGGGGAGGGGTGGGAGCCCTTTCTGCGGGTGGCACGTGACGTCGCGGCGGCCGGGGTATCCGCCGAGACTCCATGGCCCGCCGTCCTGTCCCTGGTCGCCGGCCTGGTCGCGGCCACGGGCACCCCGCAGCGGGCCGGGGCGGAATGGGCCCGTCAACTGATGCTGCTCACCGGGCAGTTCCGCTGCTGGAACTGCGAGCGGACCTGGACGATCGCCGACGGCCTGGCGGAGAACCCGAACGGCGCGCAGCCTGAGAACCAGCCGAGCGGGGAGTCGACGGCTGCCGACGGACCGGCTTCCACGGTGACGTCGGCGGCGGCAGGCCGCACCGGTGAAGTGCCGGCCCGGCTCCGGCAGGACGGAAGTGCCCTGCTCACGGCCGACGGCACACGGTGGGGCCGGCTGGTGGTGTTCTCTGATACCGAGTTCTCTGATTCCGCGCCCCTTTCCATCGGGGGCGTCAACTCACTTGCGGTCGTGGCCGGCCCCGGTCGGCCGACGCTCGTCGCGGGTGCCGGTGCCGGTGCCGGTGCCGGTGAACAGGGTGTGGTCTGCCTCTGGAATCCGGCCGACGGCCGACTCGTCCACGACCCGCTGCCGGCCCACCCTGACCGCGTCCGGTCGATGACGGCTCTGCCCCTGCCCGACGGCCGTGTCCTTCTGGCGACCGGAGGCGAGACAGGGGCGATCACCCTGTGGGATCCGGCCACCACCGGTCGGCAGCGCCGTGAACTCGCCGGCCCCGGCGACCGGCGCGGCGAGGTGATCGGGATGTGTGCCGCGACCGTCCCCGACGGCCGGACCCTGCTCGTCACCGCCACCTCCCGGGGCGCGGTCCGCCTGTGGGACCCCTCCACTGGCGAGTCCGTCGGGAGCCTCAACCCCTATGGCAGTCCGATCCGTTCGATCGCCGCCCTCCCGATCTCCGAGGGCCATACGCTGATCGCCGCCGCGGACACCGGGGGCCGCGTGCACGTGTGGGATCCGGCCGTCGACGACCCCTGGGAACGGGGCGCGGCCGTGCAGTTGAGCAAACACGCCCTCAGCGACGCCGACCACCGGGCGGTGACGGTGGCGGCCGTGGCCGCACACGGCCGTACCGTGCTGGCCACCGGGGACGACCGCGGTGTGGTCATGCTGTGGGACCTCGCGACCGGTGATCCGGTCGGCGACGCCCTGCCGTCCTCGACGGGTACCGCCGGCCTCCCGCTCATCGCCGCCACCACGCTGGACGGCGGGCGCTCGGTCCTGGTCACCGGCAGCAGACTCCTGCGTGGCCTGCGGGTGTGGGAACCGGAGACCGGAACAGTGCGGCACATCGCCCTGGAGGTGGCGCTCACCTCGCTGGCCGCCGCGGGTTCGGACCTGATCGTCGGACACGGCCGCGGAGTTCTCGCACTGCCGCTCACCGGGAGCCGGCCGTAGTCCCGTCCCACCCAGTGAGGAACGGCCTCGGGACGGACGCCGAGACCCCGCGTGACAGAGACGCGACGGGTCGGTCCGGGCGCGCCCAACGGGCCGTAGGAGTACGGGATTTCACGGTTGGCGGTCGACGCGGACAACGGGGACAGCTGTCTGACGGAGCTGGAGCTGCCCGGGCGGCCGCGGGCGGAGCGGCCGGGACTGCTGGTGCTGGTGCTCAGCCAGTACGCGTGTGAGCGGGAGGTGCTGGGGCTGGTCGCGCACGGCCGGCCCAGCGGTGCGACAGCCCGCGAGCTGGTGCTCACCTGACCGGAGAGCCGACCGGCGCCCGCGGTCACAGTGCCTTGGCGAAGCACCGGCTGTCGTCGAAGAGGCGGTAGTAGCCGAACTTCACGCAGGGCTCGTAGCCGCTGGACGTGTAGAGGGCGATGGCCTCGGGCTGCTTGGTGCCGGTCTCCAGGACCATGCGGGTGCGACCGGCGGCGCGGGCGTTCTCCTCCAGGGCGGCCAGCATGCGGCGGGCGAGACCCAGGCCGCGCGCCTGCTCGATCACGAACATCCGCTTGAGCTCGGCGTCGCCGTCCTCGTTGCCCTCCCCGTTGGCGTTCTGGGAGCGCCAGCCGCCCGTGGCGATGGGGTCGTCGTTGTCGTCGTACGCGACGAAGTACACGCCGTGCGGCGGTTCGAAGTCCGTCGGGGCGAGCGGGGTGGAGTCGCCGCCGTCGCCGTAGCGGACGTGGTACTCCGCCTGGACCTCGTCGTTCAGCTTCACGGCGTCGGGGTGGTCGAAGGGAACAGTGCGAATATTCACGCCGAAAATCGTATACCTGCTCGAAAGGAGGATCCGGACTCCGTCCAGTGTGCCGGTATCGTGCCGGAGTGCTCACTGTGACCTCAGCAAATGTCAACGGACTGCGGGCCGCCGCGAAGAAGGGCTTCGTGGAGTGGCTCGCCGGGACCTCCGCCGATGTGCTCTGCCTCCAGGAGGTGCGAGCCGAGCCGCAGCAGCTGCCGGAGCACGTCCGCACCCCCGAGGGCTGGCACGTCGTGCACGCGCCGGCCGCCGCCAAGGGGCGCGCGGGCGTCTCCCTCTACACCCGCCGCGAGCCGGACCGCGTCCGGGTCGGCTTCGGGTCGGCCGAGTTCGACGGAAGCGGCCGGTACGTCGAGGCCGACCTCCCCGGCGTCACGGTCGCGAGCCTCTACCTGCCCTCCGGCGAGGTCGGCACCGAGCGGCAGGACGAGAAGATCCGGTTCATGGACGAGTTCCTCGCCTATCTGAAGGAACTGCGCGAGCGTGCGGCTGCCGACGGACGCGAGGTCGTCGTCTGCGGCGACTGGAACATCGCCCACCAGCCGGCCGACCTCAAGAACTGGCGCGCCAACCAGAAGAACTCCGGCTTCCTGCCGGAGGAGCGCGAGTGGCTGACCCGGGTCTTCGACGCGGCGGACGGGGCGTACGTCGATGTCGTACGGGCGCTGCATCCGGACGTGGAGGGGCCGTACTCGTGGTGGTCGTACCGGGGGCGGGCCTTCGACAACGACAGCGGATGGCGCATCGACTACCACGTGACGACGCCGGGGCTCGCCGCCAAGGCGGTCAAGGGGTATGTCGAGCGGGCGGCCACGCATGACGAGCGGTGGTCGGACCACGCGCCGGTGACCGTGGTCTACGACCTCTGACGGTGTGACGGTCGGCTACGGCCTCTGAGGGCCCTGGCCGCCCTGTTGCAGCCGCCGGTCCATCGCCATCGACAGCTCCGCCTCCACCACGCTCTTCGCCAGCGGCCGCAGCCGTTGCAGGTCCTCCGTCGTGCCGCCCTGGGCGAGGACCAGGTCGGCGAAGAGTTCGGCGAGGGACTCCGTGTGTTCGCGGACGCGGCGGCCCGCGTCGAGGACGTCGGCGAGGGGGATGCCCTCGCGGACCAGGGCGGCCGTGACGTCGAGGAGGCGGCGGCTGATGTGGACGATCTCGCTGCCGTCGGTGCCGAGGTAGCCGAGTTCGAGTGAGGCGGCGAAGTTCTCCGGGGTGGCCTGGTCGCCGAAGTAGTCGGCGAGGGCCTCGGGGGTGAGCCGGACCGGGGTCTCCTCGGTGGGCGCGCCCAGGCCCAGCAGCTCGCCGACGTTGCGGCCGTGGTCGAAGGCCTCGGCGAGTTCCGCGATGCCGTTGAGGGTGTGGCCGCGTTCGAGGAGCGCCGAGATCGTGCGCAGGCGGGCCAGGTGCGTCTCGTCGTACCAGGCGATACGGCCCTCCCGGCGCGGCGGGGGGATGAGTTTGCGCTCGCGGTAGAAGCGCAGGGTGCGCACCGTGATGCCGGCCCGCTCGGCCAGTTCCTCCATGCGGTACTCGCGCTTCTGGTCTGCCTTCTCCGCCACGCACGCACCCTACGTCGTACCCCAGGTACCCGCGGCGGCAGCCGCTGATGTAAACGTCCTCGTACCGCCCCCTACCCATGAGTACGGAGCTGCTCTACGCTCCGATTGCGCCAGCGTTCACTGGCGCGGTTGCACGGTCGTATGGGAGGGCACGGGATGACCGAACACGAGCATGTGCGGGTGGCGGTGATCGGGTCCGGGTTCGGCGGGCTGGGGGCCGCGGTGCGGCTGCGGCGCGAGGGCGTCACCGACTTCGTCGTCCTGGAGCGCGCCGACAGCGTCGGCGGGACCTGGCGGGACAACAGCTACCCCGGGTGCGCCTGCGACGTACCGTCCCATCTGTACTCGTTCTCCTTCGCGCCCAACCCCGACTGGCCGCGCACCTTCTCCGGGCAGGAGCACATCCGCGGCTACCTGGAGCACGTCACGGACGTCTTCCGGCTCCGCCCCCACATCCGCTTCAACTCCGAAGTGAAGATGATGACTTGGGACGCGGAGCGGCTGCGCTGGGACATCGAGACCAGCAGCGGTTCCTACTCCGCCGACCTCGTCGTCTCCGCGACCGGACCGCTCTCCGACCCCAAGATCCCGGACATCCCGGGGCTCGACTCCTTCCCCGGCAAGGTCTTCCACTCCGCCCGCTGGGACCACGACTACGACCTGCGCGGCAAACGTGTCGCCATGGTCGGCACCGGCGCCTCCGCGATCCAGATCGTGCCGTCGATCCAGCCCGACGTGGAACGCCTCACCCTCTTCCAGCGCACCCCGCCCTGGGTCATGCCCCGCGTCGACCGCGCCATCAGCGGCGCCGAACGCGCCCTGCACCGCGCGCTGCCCTTCACCACCCAGGCCCGCCGCGGACTCCTGTGGGGCCTGCGGGAGTTGCAGGTCCAGGCGTTCACCAAGCGGCCCAACGAGCTGGGAATGGTCGAGCAGTTGGCCAAGCGGAACATGGCCCGCTCCATCAAGGACCCGGCCCTGCGCGCCAAGCTCACCCCCGACTACCGCATCGGGTGCAAACGCATCCTGCTCTCCAGCGCCTACTATCCGGCCCTCGCCCAGCCCAATGTCGACGTCGTCACCAGCGGGCTGAGCGAGGTGCGAGGCTCGACCGTCGTCGGTGCCGACGGCAGTACGGCCGAGGTCGACGCGATCGTCTTCGGCACCGGCTTCCACGTCACGGACATGCCGATCGCCGACCGGGTCGTCGGCGCGGACCGGCGGACGCTGGCCGAGGCCTGGCAGGGCGGAATGCAGGCGCTGCGCGGCGCCTCGGCGGCCGGGTTCCCCAACTGGATGACCATCATCGGGCCCAACACCGGCCTCGGGAACTCCTCCATGATCCTCATGATCGAGTCCCAGTTGAACTACATGGCCGACTACGTACGGCAGTTGGACGTCCTCGGCGGACGCGTCGCCCTCGACGCGCGGCCCGCCGCCGTGGACGCCTGGAACCGGCGCGTGCAGGAACGCATGAAGCGGACCGTGTGGAACACCGGCGGCTGCACCAGCTGGTACCTCGACGCCAACGGCCGCAACACCACCATCTGGCCCGGCACGACCGCCGAGTTCCGCACGGCCACGCGGCGCGTGCACCTCGCCGAGTACGAGGTCGTACGGGCGCCCGCCGAGAAGAAGGCCGAGGCCGCCGTATGAGCCGTCTCATGCATGTCGTCTCCGGGCCCTACGCCCCGCCCGTCCCCGTCCGTGAACTGACCGTCACCTCGGCCGACGGCTCCCGGCTGCATGTCGAGGTGCACGGCCCCGAGGGCGCGCCGGCCGTCGTCCTCGCGCACGGCTGGTCCTGCTCCACGGCCTTCTGGGCCGCGCAGACAAGGGACTTGGCGGTCGACCACCGGGTCGTCGTCTACGACCAGCGGGGGCACGGGCGCAGTCCGGCGGCCCTCACCTACAGCACCGGCGCGCTCGCCGACGACCTGGAAGCCGTACTCGAAGCGACCCTCACCCCTGGCGAGAAGGCCGTGATCGTGGGGCACTCCATGGGCGGGATGACCGTGCTGGCGGCGGCCGGGCGGGCCCGGTTCCGGGAGCACGCGGTGGCCGTACTGCTGTGCAGTACGGGCAGTTCGCGGCTGGTCGACGAGTCGCTCGTGGTGCCGGTGCGGGCCGGGCGGACGCGGACCTGGCTGACCCGGAAGGTCCTCGGCACGCGGGCGCCGCTCGGGCCGGTCACGCCCGCCGCGCGCCGGATCCTGAAGTACGGGACGATGGGACCCGGTTCCGCGCCGCACATGGTCGAGGCGTGCGCGCGGATCGTGCACGCGTGTCCGAGGACGGTGCGGCACGCGTGGTCGCAGGTCCTCGACTCCCTCGATCTCGACCACGGCGTACGGGAGTTGGCGGTGCCCACGGCCGTCGTCGTCGGTACGGCGGACCGGATGACGCCGCCGGTGCACGCGCGGGCGCTGGTCGCCGCGCTGCCGCAGTGCGTCGGGAGCACCGAGCTGACGGGGCTCGGGCACATGACCCCCGTCGAGGCGCCGGAGCTGGTCAGCGGGAAGATCCGCGAACTGGCCGCCACCTACATCGAGTTGGACCCGAGCGATCAGATCAAGGAGGGCGCATGAGCAACAAGGTGAGCCTGGAGGGTCAGGTCGCGGTCGTGACCGGGGCCGCGCGGGGCGTCGGCGAACTGCTCGCCCGCAAGCTCTCCGCGCGGGGCGCGAAGGTGGCGCTGGTCGGGCTGGAGCCGGACGCGCTCAAGCAGGTCGCCGAGCGGCTGCACACCGACAGCGGCCACTGGTACGCGGACGTGACGGACCACGAGGCGATGGCGCGGGTGGCCGGGGAGGTCAAGGAGCGGTTCGGGAAGGTCGACATCGTCGTCGCCAACGCGGGGGTCGCCGGCGGCGGGCCCTTCGTCGACTCCGATCCGGTCGCGTGGCGGCGGGTGATCGAGGTCAATCTGATCGGGTCCGCCGTGACCGCGCGGGCGTTCCTGCCGGTGCTGATGGAGAGCCGCGGGTATCTGCTGCAGATCGCGTCCCTCGCCGCGATCACGCCCGCGCCGATGATGACCGCGTACTGCGCGTCCAAGGCGGGCGTCGAGGCGTACGCGCACAGCCTGCGCGCCGAGGTCGGCTACAAGGGCGTGCGGGTCGGCGTCGGGTATCTGTCGTGGACCGACACGGACATGGTGCGCGGGGCCGATCAGGACGACGTCATGCGGGAGCTGCGGCAGCGGTTGCCGTGGCCGGCCAACAAGACGTATCCACTGGGGCCGGCCGTGGACCGGATCGTCGCCGGGATCGAGCGCCGGGCGAGTCATGTGTACGGGCAGGGGTGGCTGCGGGGGACGCAGGGCGTGCGCGGGTATCTGCCGGGGATCATCGGGGCGGTGGGGCAGCGGGAGATGCGGCGGTTCGGGGCGCGGCTCGACGGGATGCGGTCCGGGCTCGTCGGCGCGGGTGGGGCGGCCGACGAGGCCGCGCGTGCTACGGAGGGTGACTGATCGAGATGCGGGGGGTGATCGGGCGTGTGAATCTGGTCGAGGCCCGGTCAAGGGCCGTTTCCCCCCACTACGGGAGTGAACCCACATGGGTAAGAAGGACAAGTTCCAGGACAAGGCCGAAGAGCTCGCAAACAAGGCCAAGGAGAAGGCGGGCCAGGGGCGGGACGAGGCGCGCGAGCGCGGCCAGGGCCGCCCGGAAGAGGCGCGCGAGCGCGGCCAGGGTCGCCCGGACGAGGCGGCGCGTCAGCGCGGGCAGCAGCGGGACGAGACCTCCGAGCGCATGCAGCGTGAAGAGGACCGGATGGACCAGGACTACGACGTTTAGTCGGAGTCTGATTGCGTGGGGCGCCCTGGGTTATTGGGGCGTCCCACGTTTCGTTGTTGGGTGCGGGGCCGGTAGGGGCCGGGCGCGCACACGCGGCGGAGCCGCAATAGATACAGCCCCGCGCTCCTAGGTGAGTTGCCCGCCGGTTTCTCAAGAACGTGGCGGGAGTTTGGGTCTCGAGCGGTCCGGTACGTCGTTGTAGTTCGGCGGTGTTGCCGCCGGGTGGATCGCCAGCAGATCCAGCGCCAGCCTGATCGCGTCGTCCAACTGGGCGTGTCTGCCCTCCGCCCAGTCCAATGGCGTGCGGAGGATCTCCAAGTCCGGGGTTACGCCCCTGTTTTCCACCGACCAGCCGTAGGCGTCGAACCAGGCCGCGTTCATCGGCACGGTGATCACCGTGCCGTCGCCGAGTTGGTGGCGGCCGGTCATGCCGACCACTCCGCCCCAGGTGCGTTGGCCGACCACCGGACCCAGCTTCAGCAGCTTGAAGGCCGCCGTGATCATGTCGCCGTCCGACGAGGTCGCCTCGTCCGCCAGCGCAACCACCGGGCCCCTGGGGGCATTTGAGGCGTACGACACCGGCTGGGCGTTGCGGGTCAGATCCCAGCCGAGGATGGTGCGGGTGAGTTTCTCGACGACCAACTCGCTGATGTGGCCGCCCGCGTTGCCGCGTACGTCGACGATGAGGGCGGGGCGGGAGACCTCAAGGCGCAGGTCGCGGTTGAACTGGGCCCAGCCGGAGCCGCCCATGTCGGGGATGTGGAGGTAGCCGCAGTGACCGCCGCTCAACTCCCGTACCACCGCCCGGCGTTTGGCCACCCAGTCCTGGTAGCGGAGGGGGCGTTCGTCGATGAGGGGGACCACGGCTACACGGCGTGCTCTGCCTTCGCCCTCCGCCGGGGTGAACGTCAGCTCCACCGTTGTGCCGCCCGCGCCCGCCAACAGGGGGTAGGGGCCCGTGAGTTGGTCCACCGGGCGGCCGTCGACGTGGGTCAGGACCGCGCCCTCGCGGATGCCCGTGCCGGCCAGCGGGGAGCGGGCCTTGGAGTCGGAGGACTCGCCGGGGAGGATGCGGGTCACCGTCCAACCTCCCTCCCTGCGGACCAGGTTGGCGCCCAGCAGGCCCTGGCGGCGCTGGTAGTGGGGAGGGCCCTCGTTGCGGCGGGACGGGGTGACGTAGGCGTGCGAGGTGCCCAACTCGCCCAGGACTTCGCGGAGCAGGTCCGCGAAGTCGTCGGGGGTCGCGACGCGTTCCACCAGGGGGCGGTACTGGTCCAGGACTCCGTTCCAGTCGATGCCGCACATCTGCGGGTCCCAGTAGTAGGCGCGGATCAGGCGGCCCGCCTCCTCGTAGGACTGGCGCCATTCGGCGGGCGGGTCGACCTCGTGCAGGATGCGGCGCAGGTCGATCCAGACGGTCGAATCTCCGTCGCCGGACTCCGTCGAGGGGACCGCTCGTAGCTCGTCCTCGTCGACCACCACCAGCCGTGAGCCGTCGCCGCTCACCGCGAACCAGTCGAGGTGGTCCACGAGTTCGGACTTCTTCGCCTTGTTGATGTTGAAGTACTCGAGGGTCGGCCGGCCGCTGGTGTCGTCCGGGTTGGCGAAGGTCTCGCCCAGCGCGCCCGAGATCGGCCAGCGCAGCCAGACCAGGCCGCCGCCCGAAACCGGGTACAGCGCCGAGTACTTGGAGGCCGAGACCGGGAAGGGGGTGACCCTGCTCTCCAGGCCCTCGACCTCCACCGTCACCGCGCCGTCCGCGCCCTCGTCGTCCTCCGCCGCGTCGAGGCCCCCGGCGGCCGGGCGGCCCTCCGGGGTCAGGGCGAAGGGGGAGGGGGTGGCCGAGGAGAGGGGGACGAGGTAGGGGCGGCAGCCCAGCGGGAAGGACAGGTCGCCGGTGTGGACGTCGTAGACCGGGTCGAAGCCGCGCCAGGAGAGGAAGGCGAGGTAGCGGCCGTCCCTGGTGAAGACCGGATTCTCGTCCTCGAAGCGGCCGTTGGTGACGTCGACGATCAGACGGTCCTTTATCCGGGCCATCTTGATCTGGCGGAGGGAGCGGCCGATGCCAGGGTGGGACCAGGTCAGCCAGCTGCCGTCGGGGGAGAAGGCGAGGTCCCGGACCGGCCCGTTGATCGAGCAGATCAGCTCCGTCACCTCGCCTTCCCCAGAGTCCGTCCGGGGGGTGCCCCCAGAGCCCTCGGTCGCGTCCAGCAGGAGCAGCCGTCCGTCGTGCGCGGCGACCGCGAGGCGCTCGCCCGCCGGGTCCGACACCAGCTCCAGTACGCGGCCCAGCTCGCCGGAGGCGAGCCGGCGGGGGGCGCGGTCGCCGGTGGCGCGGGGGAGGTAGACGATCTCGATCGCGTCCTCGCCGTCCGCGTCGGTGACGTAGGCGACCTGTCCGCCCGAGCCGAGCATCTCGGGGAGCCGGACCCGTACGCCCGGGGTGTCGGTGATGGTGCGGGCTGGGCCGTCGCGGTGGGTCAGCCAGTACAGGCTGCCGCGGACGACTACGGCGCTCGCCCGGCCCGTCTCGTCGACCGAGATGCCGTCGACGTGCTGGGCGGCGGGGACCTGGTACGTACGACGGCCGGGGCGCGGGCCGCTCAGGCGGACGTCGAGCCTGCGCGGGACCGAGGCCGGCGACAGGTCGTCGACGATCCACAGGTCACCGGCGCACTGGTACACGACCCGGGTGCCGTCGCTCGCCGCGTGCCGGGCGTAGAAGGCGTCGTGGTCGGTGTGGCGGCGCAGGTCGGAGCCGTCGTAGGAACAGGAGTAGAGGTTGCCGATGCCCTCGTGGTCGGAGAGGAAGGCGATGCGGCCGTCGACGAACATCGGGGAGTGCAGATGGCCTTCGAGGCCGGCGAGGAGGCGGCGGCCGTGCAGCCAGAGGCGGCCCGTGGCGCCGCCGCGGTAGCGCTTCCAGGCGGCCGGTTCGTGCGGTGGGGTGCCGGTGAGGAGAAGGGTCCGGTGCTCGCCGTCGATGTCGGCGAGCTGGATGTCGGAGACCGGGCCCCAGGGGAGCCGGCCGCCGGGGTCGCCGTCGGTGGGGACCTTGTGGGCCCAGGTGAAGTAGGAGAACGGCTCGCCGTGCGAGGCCACCGCGAGGATGTCGGAGTTTCCCTCCCCGTCGGGGGGCGTCCAGCCGCAGACCTGGGTGTCGGCGCTGCCCCAGTAGGTGAGTCTGCGGCCGGGTCCGCCGTCGACCGGGACGAGGTGGATCTCCGGGACCAGGCTCCGCCAGGTCGTGTACGCGAGGTGGTGGCCGTCGGGGGAGAAGCGGGGGTGGCCGACCTTGGTGCGGTCGACGGTGAGGCGCCAGGCGCGGCCCCCGCCGTCGAGGGGGGCCAGCCAGAGGTCGTCCTCGGCCACGAAGCTCAGGAGGTCTCCGTTGAGGTGCGGCAGGCGCAGATAGCTCACGTCCCTATGCTTTTCCGCGGGACGGACCGGAGCAACTTATGAAAAATCACCGAGGGGACTCGACTGGTGACCCGGCACACGTACGAAACGGTTTCGTTTCGTAGAAGGGTGCGCTACATTCGTCATGTACGAAACCGTGTCGTTCGGAGCTGGAAGGTGAGTCGCATGACTGAAGTCGCAACGGCGCGTCGCAGTCGCATCACACCCGAGCGCGAGGCCGAGCTCTACGCGGCCGTGCTCGACCTGCTCCGCGAAGTCGGCTACGACGCCCTCACCATGGACGCCGTCGCCGCCCGCACCCGCTCCAGCAAGGCGACCCTCTACCGCCAGTGGGGCGGCAAGGCCGAGCTGGTGGCCAAAGCGGTGCGGCACAACAAGCCGGGCCGGCCCACCGACGTCGACACCGGAACACTCCGGGGCGACATGCACGCCATGGTGGCCCGCGAGGACGACTGCCGGATCGAGCAGAACTCCGCGCTGATGCGGGGTCTGGCCATGGCGACGCACAACAACCCGGACCTGCTGCAGGCATTCCGGGAGCTCCTCGTCGAACCGGAGATGGAAGAGTTCCGCGTCGTCATGCAGCGCGCAGTCGACCGGGGCGAGGTCCGTGCGGACTGCCCCGCGCTGGAGTTCGTGGTGCACATGATGATCGGCGCCTTCGCCACCCGCACGGTGATCGAGGACCTGCCGCCGACCAAGGCCTATCTGACCTCGTACATCGACGCCGTAGTGCTCCCCGCACTGGGCGCACCCACCACCTGACCGACCCCACAACACCCAGCAAGCCCACCTGACGTAACCGCTCACGTCGTCGGGCCGATCAGCCGTGTCCCCAACCGGCCGGTCACACCTGCCCCGAAGAACCCCACGACCTGACCGGGAGTACGCCCTCGTGGCCACGTTCCTCTACAAAGCCGGCCGGCTCGCCTTCAGGCGACGGCACTACGTCGCCCTCCTCTGGATAGCGCTGCTGACCCTCGCGGGAGTGGGCGCGGCCAGCGCGCCCGCAGCCGGATCCACCTCCTTCTCCGTACCGGGAACCGAGGCCCAGAAGGCCTTCGACCTGCTGGAACAGCGCTTCCCCGGGATGAGCGCCGACGGCGCCACCGCCCGGGTCGTCTTCAAGGCCCCGGCCGGCGAGAAGCTCGACACCGGCGCCAACAAGGCCACGATCGAGAAGACCGTCAAGGGCCTCGGCGACGGCTCCGAGGTCGTCTCGGTCGCCGACCCCTTCAAGGGCAAGGCCGTCAGCAAGGACGGCACGATCGCCTACGCGTCCGTGAAGTACAAGGTCTCCGGCATGGAGCTGAAAGACGCCTCCAAGGACGCCCTGAAGGAGACCGCGCAACAGGCACGTGACGCGGGACTGACCGTCGAGGTCGGCGGTGACGCGCTCACCGCGACCCCCGAGACGGGCTCCACGGAGATCATCGGCATAGCGGTGGCCGCAGTCGTCCTGGTCATCACCTTCGGCTCACTCCTCGCGGCCGGATTCCCGCTGCTCACCGCCCTGATCGGGGTCGGCATCGGCGTCTCGGCGATCACGGCCCTGGCCGGCGCCCTCGACCTGGGCACCACCACCTCCACCCTCGCGATGATGATCGGCCTCGCGGTCGGCATCGACTACGCCCTGTTCATCGTCTCCCGCTACCGGGCCGAACTGGCCGAGGGCCGCGAACGCGAGGACGCGGCCGGACGGGCCGTCGGCACGGCGGGCTCGGCGGTCGTCTTCGCGGGCCTGACGGTCGTGATCGCTTTGGTCGGCCTGTCCGTGGTCAACATCCCGATGCTGACGAAGATGGGCGTCGCGGCGGCCGGCACAGTCGCGATCGCGGTCCTCATCGCACTGACCATGATCCCGGCCCTGCTCGGCTACGCCGGCCGGAAGATCAAGCCGACCGGCCAGAAGAGCAAGCTCCTGGGCGGCGGACGCGCCGCCTCCGCGCAGAAGGCGTCCCGCCCGAACATGGGCACCCGCTGGGCGAGCTTCGTCGTACGACGCCCGCTGGCCGTCCTGCTCCTCGGCGTGATCGGACTCGGCGCGGCGGCCATCCCCGCGGCCTCCCTCGAACTGGGCCTGGGCGACGACGGCTCGCAGCCCACCTCCACCACCCAGCGCAGGGCCTACGACCTCTTGTCCGACGGCTTCGGCCCCGGCTTCAACGGCCCGCTGATGGTCGTAGTCGACGCGAAGGACAGCAAGACCCCCAAGGCCGACGTCACCACGGTGACCGACAAGATCAAGTCCCTGAAGGACGTCACCAGCGTCACCCCGGCGACCTTCAACAAGGACGGCGACACCGCGACGATCACCGTCATCCCGGACTCCAAACCGTCTTCCGTCACGACCGAGGACCTCGTCCACGGCATCCGGGACGCGGGCACCCGGATCAGGACGGACACCGACTCGACGGTCCTGGTCACCGGCACCACCGCGATGAACATCGACGTCTCGCAGAAGCTGAACGACGCCCTGATTCCGTACCTGATCCTGGTAGTGGGCCTGGCGTTCTTGTTGTTGATCGTGGTCTTCCGCTCGATCCTGGTCCCGCTGAAGGCGGCCCTCGGCTTCCTCCTCTCCGTCATGGCGGCCCTCGGCGCGGTCGTCGCGGTCTTCCAGTGGGGCTGGCTGTCCGGCCTGCTGGGTGTCGAGGAGACCGGCCCCGTCATGTCGATGATGCCGATCTTCATGGTCGGCGTGGTCTTCGGACTGGCCATGGACTACGAGGTGTTCCTCGTGACCCGGATGCGCGAGGCCCACGTCCACGGCGAGAAGCCGCGCCAGGCGATCGTCACCGGCTTCAAGCACAGCGCCCGGGTGGTGACGGCGGCGGCCGTCATCATGATCGCGGTGTTCTCCGGCTTCATCAGCTCCAGCGAATCCATGATCAAGATGATCGGCTTCGGCCTCGCGATCGCCGTCTTCTTCGACGCGTTCGTCGTCCGCATGGCGATCGTCCCGGCCGTCCTCGCCCTGCTGGGCGACAAGGCCTGGTGGCTGCCGAAGTGGCTGAACCGGGTACTGCCCAACGTCGACGTCGAGGGCGAAGGCCTGCGCGACCTCGACTCCAAGGACTCGGATCCCGACGAGGACCGGGAGTTGGTCCGGGCCTGAGGCGGCTGCCGCGAGGCACTGAGGCACCGGACAACTGATCTGCCGCGCCACCGAGTTCGGATGGCGCGGCAGATCGCGTCGGTGACAGGGTTACGGCCGTGACAGCACTGGACGATCTGGTACGGCTGCTCGGCCCGTCGACCGAGGCAAGGCCCCCGTCCCCCGACGACTGGACCGAGATCGAGGCGTACGTCGCCTCGCCACTGCCCACCGACTTCACGACGCTCCTCGACACCTACGGCACGGGCGTGATCTGCGACGAGCTGGTGGTCTTCCACCCGCGCGGCGACAGCCCGCTCCTGGACCGGATGCGCCAGGTCCACGAGAGACGCGCCGCGGCCCGGCGCCGCGCACCGGACCTGCACTCCTTCCCCGTCCACCCGGAACCCGGTGGCCTGATCTCCTGGGGCTACGACCACTCCGGCAACGAGCACTTCTTCTGGCCCTGCGACCCGGACCCCGACCAGTGGAAGGTCGTCACCGACAGCCACGGCCTGGAACTGGAGGTCTTTGAGGGGCCGTTCACCGCGTTCGTCCTCGACTTCATCGAGCGACTGCGGGACGTGGACCCGGACGGCGAGTTCGATCTGGATGACCTGGATGAACTCGACGAACTGGATGAACCGGAATCCGTGGAACCGAGCTTCAGACCGATCTGAACCGGGCCGATGTCAGTGGGCCGGACTAGCGTGTCGGACATGACCACACTCGCAGAACGGCCCCACACCGCACTCCTGCTGATCGACGTCCAGGTCGCCGTCGTGGCCGACGCGTACGAGCGTGACGCGGTCGTCGCCAACATCGCCGCACTCGCCGACCGGGCACGCGAGGAAGACGTCCCGGTCATCTGGGTCCAGCACTCCGACGAGAACGTGCCGAAGGGCAGCGAGGGCTGGCAGTACGTCCCCGAACTGACCCTCCGCGACCAGGAACCCCTGATCCACAAGCGCTACCCGGACTCCTTCGACGACACCACCCTGGAGGAGGTACTGGCCGCCGCCCAGGTCGGACGCCTGGTCGTGGCAGGCGCGTCCACCGACGCGTGCATCCGCTCCACACTCCACAGCGCGTTCACCCGCGGCTACGACGTGACACTCGTCGGCGACGCCCACACCACCACGGACCTGAGCAAGTGGGGTGCGCCGCCGCCGGAGCAGGTCATCGCCCACACGAACCTCTACTGGAAGTACCACACCGGCCCCGGCCGCACGGCGGGAGTCGAGCCGACGAAGGACGTCGCCCTCACAACCTGACCTCGGCCCAGACCGTCTTGCGCGGACGCGCGCCCTCGGCCACGCCCCAACGGTCGGCCAGCGCATTCCACCAACAACAGCCCCCGCCCCGACTCCGCGTCGTCCGGAACGGGTTCCGGAGCGATCCGGGGCACGAAGAAGCCCCGGGAGTGGGTGCACCTGGAGGAGCGGGCCGTTGAGTTGATGTTCTACAGCAGCCACAACATCAACGGGTTGCTGCAGGCGCCGGAGTACATGCGGAACCTTTTCGCGATGAGGCAGCCCCCACACAGCGAAGAGGTCGTGGAGCGGGAAACAGCCGCCCGTATCACTCGAACGCCCCATCGGAGGAAGGGAAGTTCTGCGGCGACAACTCGAACACCTCTTGGAGGTATCGCAGTTGAGGCAGGTCTCACTTCAGGTCATGCCGACCGACCTTGAGGAGCATGCCGGCGGATCGGGCCGGATCCAGGTGCTGAAGTTCGCTGACGGCACGGCGATCGGGCGTTCTGCGGGGCGTTCAACGGACGTTCGGTTGAGCACCCCAGGGACCTTCGGATTCTTGAGCTGCGCTATGGAATGATCCGGGCGCAGGCTCTCACACCCAAAGAATCAAGAGAGTTCATCGAACGAGTACTGGGGCGTCTATGAGCACCACGCAACTCCACTGGTTCAAGAGCAGTTACAGCGACGACAACGAACCCGGCGACTGCGTTGAAGTGGCCACCACCGCCACCGCGATCCACGTTCGCGACTCCAAGAACAAGCTGGCTATGGAGCTCGCTCTCTCCGCTCCCGTTTGGGGCGAGTTCGTCGCGTTCGTTTCGAAGTGAGCGTTGGGCCACTCGCTTCTTTGGCAGTGTCGGGCTTCCACGGGCCGCGTCAAGGGCGCTACGCGTCGGCTTCGCCGATGGCCCTGCGGGCCACCCTTGACCCGGCCCGCTCCAGCCCGTTTGAGAAGCGAGCGAGCGGCCCGGAGGAATGGGGGGCCCAGGTCTGCCGGCCCCGCACGTCGGCTTCGTCCGCAACCGGCGGAGCGGGGCGCGTCAGCGTCTCGCCAGCACGCCGGGTGGGCTTGCGGCCAACGGCCGGTGGGGGGGTGCTCGCGGTGCTGTGGGATGACGTGAAGTGTTTCTTCGACCTGGACTTGGTGGGGTCGTTGCCGGATGCGCGTGTCCCGAATGCCTCGGTGGAGGACTGGCAGGCGGTCCTCGACCTTGTGGCGGAGAAGGGCTGGAAGTGCCAGTACTCCGAGGGGGAGGGGGTGCTTCCAGTGCCCCGGGCGGAGGCCGTGCTGTCCCGTGCGGCGGATGCCGAGTGCCCGGAGCTGCGGGTCTGGCCGACGGCCGATGTGTTGGCGATCTTCCGTTTCCATGCCGGCGACGAAGTCGACTTCGACGTCGACCTGCGGGAGTTGCAAGGCCAGGACCGCCGTTTGGGCAAGCCGGTACTCATGGACCCGGAGGGTGAGTACGGCCATCCGGTGCTCGGCTTCGACGTCGAGGCTGATCGAGTCGTTCTCCTTGCAGACCCGCAGGCCAGGTGACTGGGGCATGGCGAAAAGGCCAGGGACCCCCATTGCGAAGCCAATGACCAATGAAGACGGTGGTGGGGAGAGGGGGGTGGGGTGGTGGGTCTGAAAAAGTGTGACGCTTTGGATGGAAAGTGACACACTTTTTCAGACCCCCTACCCCACCCCCCCACCCCCGGCCCTGTCCCTGGGGTCCACCCACTCGCGGTTGGCCGCTAAGCCGGCCCGGCGTGCTGGCGAGGCGCGGATGCGTCCCTCTCCGCCGGTTGCGGACGTAGCCGACGTGAGGGGCTGGCGGACCTCGGCCCCCCATTCTTCCCGGCCGCTCGCTCGCTTCTTCAACGGGCTGGAGCGGAGCGAGTCAAGGGTGGCCCGCAGGGTCATCGGCGAAGCCGACGCGACCGCAGGGAGCGCCCTTTACTCGGTCCGTGGAGGCCCGACACTGGCAAAGAAGCGAGTGGCCCAACGGCAAGAACCCAGTCGCAGGCCCAGTACACCCCCCGCTAGCGTGCGGTACATGACCACGAACGGCAGCGAAAACACCCAGGACTCAGACTCCGGCGCCAACCCCCGATTCGCCGAAGCCTTGCGGGAGTTGGGACTCGGGGAACTCCTCAGCAGCATCCGGCGCTTTCCGGACGCGACGCGTACCGCCGCGGAGGCCGCCGCCGCGATCGGGTGCGAGTTGAGTGAGATCTGCAAGTCCCTGATCTTCGCGGCGGACGGGGTACCGGTTCTGGTGCTGATGGACGGGGCATCGCGAGTGGACGTGGAGCGGGTTCGGGAGGAGCTCGGCGTCGAGAAGGTCACGCGGGCCAAGGCAGATGTCGTACGGGAGACGACGGGGTATGCCATCGGAGGCGTGCCGCCCTTTGGGCACCGTACGAAGACTCGTGTGCTCGCCGATCGTTCGCTGCTCGCGCACGATGTCGTGTGGGCCGCCGCCGGCAATCCGCATGCTGTGTTTCCCATGGAACCGAAGGAACTTGTCGCGTACGCCGGTGCCACCTTGGTGGACGTGCGCGAGCAGACCTTGTGACGCCACTGGTCGCCGCCGCCGTCCTGCTCGCCGCCGTCACGCACGCCTGCTGGAACGCCCTCGCGCACCAAATCACCGACAAGCTGGTCGGGTTCACGCTCATCACGGGCGGCGGCACGGTCATCGGGCTGGCGCTCGTGCCGTTCACGGCCTTTCCGGAAGCCGGCGCGTGGCCGTATATCGGGGCCTCCGCGCTCATTCATCTCGCCTACACACTCCTGTTGATGAAGTCGTTCCGGCTCGGGGACTTCGGGCAGGCCTATCCGATCGCGCGCGGCACCGCGCCCCTTGTCGTCACCGTTTTCGCCGCCCTCTTCGCACACGAGGTGCCCGACGGGTGGGCGGCGGCGGGTATCGCGCTGTCGTGCACGGGGCTGACCGGTGTCGCGCTGTGGGGGATGCGCGGGCGGCGGCCCAACTGGGCGGCGATCGGGGCCGCGTTGGCGACGGGGCTGTCGATCGCCACGTACACCGTCCTGGACGGGCTGGGTGTGCGCGCCTCGGGGTCGTCGCTGGGGTACATCGCCTGGTTGATGGCGGCGGAGGGGTGGATGATCCCGGCCTACGCCTTCTACCTTCGGCGCGGTCAACTCCTCTCGGAGCTACGGCCGTTCGCCGCCGTCGGGTTTCTCGGTGCCGTCTTGTCCGTGCTGGCGTACGGACTCGTCCTGTGGGCCCAGACCCGCGCGGACCTCGCACCCATCGCCGCCCTGCGCGAGTCGTCGATCATCGTCGGGGCGGCCATCGGGGCGGTCTTCTTCAAGGAGCGGTTCGGGGCGCCGCGTATCGCCGCCGCCGTGCTGCTGGTGGCCGGGATCGGGCTGATGCTGCGGGCGGGTTGACCGTTTCTTCACCGGGCTTGTCGACGACTTGACGATCCGTTCCATGGGCGTTCAGACGGCTGTCTGTGTGTGTGATGTGTGGTGCCCCTAGGGTCCCTGAGGATTCGAAAGAAGGGGCTCATGGAGACACTCCACGCGGTCCGGGCCGGCGGGATCACCAAGTGCTTCGGCGATGTCGTCGCGCTCGACGGTGTCGATCTGGATGTGACGCAGGGCCAGATCCATGGTCTGGTCGGGCCGAACGGGGCGGGCAAGACCACCTTGCTCGGTCTGCTGCTGGGGCTGGCCGTCGCCGACAGCGGGCGGCTGGAGATCCTCGGTCAGCAGGTCGGGCGGGCGTTCGCCGCCCCCGACGGTGTGGCCGGTTTCGTGGACGGGCCCGGCCTCTACCCTTCGCTCACCGCCCGGCAGAACCTCGCCGCGCTGGCCGCACTGCGCGGCCATGACGCGCGGACGGCGGGGATCGACGACGTGCTCGACCAGGTCGGGCTCACCGATGTCGCCGACGACCGGGCCCGCGGCTTCTCGCTCGGGATGCGCCAGCGCCTCGGGCTCGCCGCCGCACTGCTCACCAGACCCCGGCTGCTCGTCCTCGACGAACCGTCCAACGGCCTTGATCCGGCGGGCAAGAGACATGTGCACGGGGTGCTCAGCAGACTCGCCGCCGAGGGAACCGGCGTGGTGCTCTCCAGCCACCGTATGGACGATCTGGAGGCGCTGTGCTCGGAGGTCACCATCCTCGCCACCGGACGGGTCGTGTTCTCCGGCCCGTTGAGCAAGCTGGCCGCCGAGAGCCGTGAACTGGACTACCGGTTGCGGACGTCCGACCCCGGGGCCGCGCGCCGGCTCGCCGCCGACACCGCCGGCATCCGGATCGTCGACGACAGCGTCGTACGGCAGGACGCCGACGTGTTTGTCGTACGCGCGCTGACACCCGCCCTCGACGAACTGGTGGCCCAGCTCGTGCGGTCGGGCATCGCCGTGCGTGAACTCGCCCCCGTGGTATCGCCGTTGGAGGCCGCGTTCCTCGCGCTCACCGAACAAGAACAGCGGCAGGAACAGCAGCAGGAGGTCGGCCGGTGACCGTGACCGCCGTCGTCGAACCCGTCGTCGTGGCCCGCCGTGTCTCGGTCGCGCGCGGCTACCGTTTCGAACTCGTCAAGCTGGTCTCGCAGTGGCGGATCCGGCTGCTGGTGCTTGCCTGCTGGGTCGCGCCCGCGCTCTTCGTCGCCGGGGTGAGCGGGCAGAGCACCCTCCCCTCCGACACTCTCTTCGGCCGCTGGATGCACGCCACGGGGTGGGCCGGGCCGCTGGTCATGCTGGGGTTCGCGGGCAGTTGGGCGCTCCCGCTGCTGACCTCGCTCGTCGCGGGCGATGTGTTCGCGGCCGAGGACCGGCTCGGCACCTGGCGGCATCTGCTGGTGGCGGTCCGTTCGCCCGCGCGGATCTTCGTGGCGAAGGCCCTGGCCAGTGTCACGGTCATCCTGGCGCTGGTGGCGGGGCTGGCCGTCTCCAGTACGGTCGGCGGGCTCCTGGCCGTCGGCAACCAGCCGCTGGTCGGTCTCGACGGCCACCTGCTCGCGCCGGGTGACGCGGCCGGCCGGGTCCTGCTCGCCTGGCTCTGTGCCCTCGCCCCGACCCTGGCGCTGGCCGCGATCGGCCTCCTCGGGTCGGTCGCGCTGGGGCGGTCCTCGATGGGGCTGCTGCTGCCGGTGCTGGTCGCGCTCGCGATGCAGGTCGCCCAGATGCTGCCGCTGCCCGTCGCCGTGCGTCTCGCCCTGCCCTGCTATGCCTTCATCGCCTGGAACGGCCTGTTCACCAGCCCGGCCCAGCTCACCCCGCTGCTGATCGCCGTCGCGGTCAGCCTGGCGTGGACGGTGCTCGCCACCGTCCTCGCCCATCTCCTGTTCGTACGGCGGGACTTCACCAACCCGGCCGACGACGGCTCCGGGCGCCGCGCGTTCACCTTCGGCGTGCTGCCGCTGGCCGCGCTGACCGCCGTCACCGTGGGGGCGGTCGCCGTGGCGACACCGTCGACGGGCTCCGGGATCGAGCAGGGGAAGGTGCAGAAGTCCCTCGCGACGGTGTTCGCCCACCTCTATCGCCTGCAGACCGGGCAGCTGCACCGGCCCGCCGTCACCGAGGCCCAGTTGCGGACCTCGGCGGCGTGCACCAAGAGCGACGGCCAGGCCGCCCAGGAGGGCGCGGGCAACGACTGGCGCTGCGTCGTGAGCTGGCATCTCCCCGGGGTCGCGGTCACGGGGTCGGCGATCTACCAGCTCGACATCACCTCTGACGGGCGGTTCGTGGCGGACGGTGACGGTCCCAAGGAAGTCAACGGCTACTTCCTGGTGCGGACTTCGACCGGTGACGCCCCGAATCCGCTGTGGCAGTTCGACGGCATCGTCGAGCTGCTCGACACCCAGTGAAGGGAACAGTTCCGTGCAGGTAATCCGTCGACGTCGGATCATCGAGAAGAAACAGGTCAACCTCTTCGGCAGACACGTCGGCCGCCGGGCACTGCTGGTGACGACGGGTATCGCCGTCGCCCTCGGTGTCACGGGCACGGCGGTCGCCTCGACATACCAGTTCGGCACCCAGCAGGTCGGCCAGACCACGGCCAACGGCCAAGTCATCTCCAGCGACCAGTACATCAAGCCGTACGGCAGCCGCACCGTCATCAACGACGGCAAGATCATGTCGTCGACGGTCAGCCCGGACGGCACCCGGCTCGCGGCCTCGGTCGCCGACGGCGACGCCTCTCTGGTGGTCATGGACCTGACTACCGGTCAGATCAAGCAGAAGATCGGCACCAGTACGGCGGACGACCTGCGCATCAGCAGCGGTGCCGTCGGCCAGGAGGGCCCGACCTACTCGCCCGACGGCAAGCAGCTGTGGCTCGGGCAGGCAGGCGGCTACACCAAGTTCACCGTCAACGCCGACGGCACCCTCGCGAGCCCCACCGCCGTCCCGATCGCGGCCGACGGTGCCAAGCAGGCTCTCGTGGGCGCGGCCGTGTTCTCCGCCGACGGCTCCACCGTCTACTCGGCGGTCAACGGCCAGAACAAGGTCGTCGCCATCGACGCGGCGACCGGAACCATCAAGCAGAGCTGGGCAGTCGGCACCGCCCCGCGCGGAATCGCCCTGGTCGGCGGCACGTTGTACGTCAGCAACGAGGGCGGGCGCCCGGCGAAGGCCGGCGACACCACCATCAACTCCTACGGCACCGACGTGCCCGCGAACCCGAAGACGGGCGCCAGCACCACCGGCACGGTCAGCGTCATCGACACCGCGGACCCGTCCGCCGCCGTCGGCACCATCGCCGTAGGACTGCACCCGACCGCCGTGTACGCCAAGAAGGGCGCGGTGTTCGTCACCAACACCGCCGACAACAGCGTGTCGGTCATCGACACCGGCAAGGACAAGGTCGTCCAGACCATCGCCACCCAGCCGTGGCCCGAGGCGTCCGTCGGCTACGAGCCGAACGCGGTGACGCTCACCGACGACGGCCGGCTGCTGGTCACGCTCGGCCGCGCCAACGCGGTCGCCGTCTACCACTACAGCTCCCCGCAGCAGCCCGCCCGCTACGTCGGCCTGCTCCCCACCGACTACTTCCCCTCGGGAATCACGGCCATCGGCAAGCAGGTCGTCGTCGCCAACACCCGTGGCGTGGACGCGCTCCGTCCCGACGCCGCCGGCCACAACACGCACGACACGACGTCGAGCCTGACGCAGTTCACGCTGCCCAGCGACCTCGTCGTCAGGTCCCAGACGGCCAAGGTCTTCAAGCAGAACGGCTGGACGCCCGGCTCGGTCACCACGGCCAAGGGCAGGAGCTACGCGAAGGCCGTCCCGGTCCCCGCCCGGCTCGGCGACCCCTCGACGATCAAGCACGTCTTCCTGCTCGTCAAGGAGAACCGCACCTACGACCAGGTCTTCGGCGACCTCCCGCAGGGCAACGGCAACGCCTCGCTCACCCAGTTCGGCGAGAACGTGACGCCCAACCAGCACGCGCTGGCCCAGCAGTTCGGGCTCTACGACAACTTCTACGACATCGGCACCAACTCCGCCGAGGGCCACAACTGGCTGATGCAGTCGGACAACCCGGAGTACACCGAGTCCTCGGCCGGCGAGTACACGCGCAGCTACGACACCGAGAACGACGTCCTGGGCCACCAGAAGTCCGGGTTCATCTGGACCGGCGCGCAGGCGGTCGGCAAGTCCGTCAAGGACTTCGGCGAGTTCCAGTCGCTGGAGACCAAGCCGGCCGGCGCGACCTGGCAGAACCTGTACTGCGACAGCAAGAACATGGCCGCCACCGGAGCGCAGACCGCCTACCCCATCAAGACGGGCTCGGCGATCCCCTCCCTCAACGACGTGTCGGTGCAGGGCTTCCCACTCTTCGACCTCGGCGTCCCGGACATCTACAAAGAGCAGATCTGGCAGCAGGACTTCGACAAGAACGGCCCG
Organism: Streptomyces sp. NBC_01622; assembly: GCF_045209635.1. Taxonomy (NCBI): domain Bacteria; kingdom Bacillati; phylum Actinomycetota; class Actinomycetes; order Kitasatosporales; family Streptomycetaceae; genus Streptomyces; species Streptomyces sp. NBC_01622. The sequence continues at coordinate 4,801,193 of NZ_CP109293.1, read as the reverse complement.
GCGAACCTGAACATGTTCTGGTTCTCCAACGACCACACCGGAGGCCCGGCCAACGCGGCGGCCGAGGTCGCCGACAACGACCTCGCGGTCGGCAGGATGGTCGACCAGATCACCCACAGCAAGTACTGGAAGGACTCGGCGATCTTCGTCGTCGAGGACGACTCCCAGGCAGGCCTTGATCACGTCGACGGCCACCGCGCCCCGGTCCAGGTCATCAGCCCCTACGCCAACCACAGCACGGTCGACGACCACTACTACTCGCAGATCACGATGGTCCGCACGATCGAGCAGATCCTCGGCATCCACCCGATGAACCAGCTCGACAGCGCGGCCACCCCGATGTACGGCGCGTTCACGAGCAAGGCCGACGACACCCCGTTCACCGCGGTCCCCAACCGCACATCCCTCACCCTCGGCGTGAGCCCCCAGCCGTCCTGCGGCCCGGACACCCCTGCGGCCCAGAACACCCTGGCCGCACCCGCACCGACGACGGTCTCGGTCCCGGCGGCCGAGAAAACGCTCGCGGCCCAGTGGAAGACATGGGCCTCCCACCAGCGCCTCACGGGCCCGAACGCGGTCCCCGACTACGCCAACCCCACCCAGATGAACCGCTACACCTGGTACCAGACCCACAACTGGACCAAGCCCTACCCCGGCGACAAGAAGCTCTACACGCCGGATGACGTCCCCGGCGCCTACCTCCCGTCCCCGGAAAACGACGGCTGACAAACGCCGCCCCTAAAGGCGGCCCGCAGGGCCTGCCTTTAGGGGCGCGGGGAACTGCGCGCCCAGCCCCAACGGCGCAGCACCCAACCGACGACCCATCCCTCAGGCAACAGACACGCCCAACGAGCCCACACCGGACAGGTCATGGGCCCGAACGCTGTTACGGTCCGTCGCCGCCCGCCCCAGCGCATGATGCGGCCACAACCCCCCAGCCACCCGCCGCGACCGTTCACCCCACTCACGCGCCTCAACACCACCCGCCTTGTAGTGGTTGAGCGCATACCCCCCGGAGTGCACGCGCAGCAGCAGAAACCCCCCGGGATAGTCCTTCGCAGCGGTGACCTCCTGCTGCACGACATGCGGCGCCCGCACCAGGGTCGTCCTCTTGTTGCGGTGGGTGTGCCCCGCGTGATGAAGAAAGACCCCCGGCGCCGAGGCATACGCGTCGACGATCGCCCGCGCCTGCCGCCGATCGAGTTGCTGCCCCCGGGTCACCGGAAACACGGAGTCCCGTACCGTCAGCGGATGGTGGCCGAAGACGACGGTCGGCCGGTCCGGCTCGGCGCTGAGCCGGCCCCGGAACCAGGACAACTGCTCCTCACCGAGCCCACCCGCGTCACCGCCGTTGCCGGCCTTGGCATACGTGTCGAGCCCGATGATCCGCAGCCCGCCGAGATCGTGCGCGAAGTACCCGGGCCCGTCGCCGAAGCCCTCCCGGAAACCCTCGTGGAACGTGTCGGCGGAGCTCCCCGCACGGTCGTGGTTGCCGCGTACGACGAGGTAGTCCCGGCCGAGCGTGCCGAAGCCGTCCAGGATGCGTCTGGCCTCGGCCAGGTCCCGCGGCGATCCGCCCGCCGAGATGTCCCCGGCGGCGAGCAGGACGTCCGCCCCGCGCCGCTTGGCCTCCTCGACCAGGGCCCGGGTCATGATCTCCGGATAGGCGGCGAGGCCCGCCGCCTGCGACACCCCGCGCAGCAGCGGGAAGCCCGCCATGCGGCCCGCGGTGGTCTCGCCGAGGTGCAGGTCGTTGCAGAGGGCGATGGACAACAGGTGCCTGCCGGGCGGGGGCTGGGGCGTGGTGAAGGAGTACGTGCCGGTCAGGGAGCCGAGGCCGTGCCGCGAGGTGCCGACGGCGTTCCCGCGCACGTGCTGCAACGGCGTCGGTACGGCGGTCACGCCCCGGGAACGCGCCCGGTAGTAGTACGTCTGCCCGGGTTCCAGGCCGGTCAGCTCCACCTGGTGGTGCGCGGTGGGCCGGTCCTCGGCCGCGACGCGGTTGAGCCGGGCCGGGTGGGTGCCGTAGATGACCTCGCCCTCGGTGACCGCGGGGAGCGGGTGGCCGAAGCCGTCGTCGGTGCCGGGTATCCGGGTGTGCCAGGTGAGGATGGCGCTGTCCTCGGTGAGGGTGACCAACTCCAGGTGGACGGCGGCCAGTTGGCGGTATCCGCCGCGCGGGGACCGGCCGTGGGCGGCACGCACCAGCGCCGGGGCGAGGAGCGCGCCGGAGCGCAGGACGTCGTAGGGGGTGGGGAGCGCGGCGAGGGCCGCGAGGGGAGCCGAGAAGCAGCAGCGCATACCCCATTGTTGCCCCAGGGTCGTGAACGCCGGCCGTGGCGCCGACAGCCGTAGCCGTACCAGTGCGCTACGACAGGGCGGTGCGCACCGCCCTGACCAGCGCCTGCGCCCGTGGATCAGCCGTCACGCTCTTGCGGAACGAATTCGTCACATACCCGAACGCGATGCCCGACTCCGGGTCGGCGAAGCCCAGGGCGCCGCCCCGGCCCGGGTGGCCGAAGGAGCCGTCCGACAGGAGCGGGGACGCGCCGCCGTGCAGCATGTAGCCCAGGCCGAAACGGGTGCCCACCACCAGGACGCGGTCGGGGCCCGACGAGCGTTCCGTGCGGGCCAGCTGGACCGTCTCCGGGGTGAACAGCCGTGTCCCGCCGTCCAGTTCGCCGATCAGCGAGGCGTAGACGCGGGCGAGGCCGTCCGCCGTCGCGATGCCGTTCGACGCGGGGAGTACGGCGGCCCGGTACGCCGGGTCGTTCTCGTCCGGCATCGGGGTGATCGCCCCGAACGCGCGCCGGGTGAGGGAGTCGGGGTTCGCGTACGCCTCGGAGACCGAGCGCTTGGGGCGGAGGCGGAGTGCGTGCGCGTCCGCCGGGGCCGCCTCGGTCTGCGCCACCCGGCCCACCCGGCCCGTCTCGCCCGGCGGCAGGCCCACCCACAGGTCCGCCCCGACCGGGCCCGCGATCTCGTCCGCGATCCACTCACCGATCGACCGGCCCGTCACCCGCCGGACGAGTTCACCGGTCAGCCAGCTGTACGTCTGCGCGTGATATCCGTGGTCCGTGCCCGGCTCCCACACCGGCGCCTGCGCCGCCACCGCCGCGGCGCCCTGCACCGGGTCTGCGGCCTGCGCCGGGGTCAGCGGGTGGTCCAGCACCGGCACGCCCGCGCGGTGCGCGAGCAGGTGCCACACCAGGGTGCGTTCCTTGCCGGCCGTCTTGTACTCGGGCCAGTACTCGCCCACCGGAGCGTCTAGGTCCAGTTCCCCGCGCTGCGCGAGCAGGAGCAGCGCCGCGGCGGCCACGCCCTTCGTCGCCGAGCGGACGATCTGGGCCGTGTCCCGCTGCCAGGGTGCGGTGCCGTCGACGTCCTTCGTGCCGGCCCACAGATCCACGACCCGGTGGCCGTCCCGGTACACCGTCACGGCCGCGCCCCGGTCCCCGCGTACGTCGAAGTTGGCCGCGAACGCCTCCCTGACCGGCTCGAAGCCCTCGGCCACCACGCCGTTCACGTCCACGTCCGCACTCCTGATCCTGCCGATCCGCTGTCCTACCTCAACCAAGCAGGATCGTGACGTCGATGTTCCCGCGCGTCGCGTTGGAGTACGGGCAGATCTCGTGGGCCGCGTCCACCAGCTTCGCCGCGATGTCCGGGTCGAGCACCGGGAGCGAGACGCTCAGGGCGACCGCGAGGCCGTAGCCGCGCTGCTTGTTGGGGCCGATGCCGACCTTCGCGGCGACGGTGGAACCGGTCAGGTCGAAGCCGGCCCTACGGCCGACCAGGACCAGCGCGTTGTGGAAGCAGGAGCTGTAGCCGGCCGCGAAGAGCTGCTCGGGGTTGGTGCCGTTGCCGTCGCCGCCCAGCGCCGGGGGCATCGCGACCTGGAGGGCGAGCTGGCCGTCCAGGCTGCTGACATAGCCGTCCCGGCCGCCGTGGGCGGTGGCCTCGGCGACGTACATGATCTTCGTCGGGCGGGTGTCGACGGCGGTGTCGTCGGCCATGGCGGGACCTCCCCCAGAACGGAAACACAAGACGGAAATACGAGAGTGTGCAACTACATCGTGCACAAGATACTGACCGGTAGGGCGCCGATGGCCACCAGGGGGTAGCAACCGCCGGTAACCCGAGGTCAGCGGGCCCGTTCCGCCGCCGCCTCCGCGCGCTCCGCCAGCCGCCGCAGCTCCGCGCGCAGGCGGACCACCTCCGGCATCTCCAGCTCCGTCGCCGCCAGCAGCGCGCCCGGCACCCGGGCCGCGCGTTCCCTCAACGCACTGCCGCGCTCCGTGCAGGCGACCAGCACCGAGCGCTCGTCGTGCGCGGCGCGCTCGCGGTGGACGAGTCCGGCCGCCTCCAGGCGCTTCAGGAGCGGCGACAGCGTGCCGTAGTCGAGGCGCAGGGCGTTCGAGAGGTCCTTGACCGTGCTCTCGCCGCGCTCCCACAGCACGAGGAGGACGAGGTACTGCGGGTAGGTCAGCTCCAACTCCTCAAGGAGCGGGCGGTACGCGGCCGTCAGCGCGCGCTGGGCCGCGTACAGCGCGAAGCACAGCTGCTCGTCGAGGAGCAGCGACGCGGCAACCGTATGGTCCTCGTTCGTCACGCGCCCATTGTCACGGACCGCGGGTCGAACCCGAAGGGCAACTCCAGACGATGGGCCCGCATCAGCGCGTCGTCGGCGAGGAGTTCGCCGGTCTTCCCGTCCGCCGCGATCACCCCGTCGCTGAGGATCAGCGAGCGCGGGCACAGCTCCATGGCGTACGGCAGGTCGTGCGTGACCATGAGGACGGTCACGTCCAACGACCGCAGGATGTCGGCCAGTTCGCGCCGGGAGGCGGGGTCGAGGTTGGAGGACGGCTCGTCGAGGACGAGGATCTCCGGTTCCATCGCCAGCACGGTTGCCACGGCCACCCTGCGCCGCTGCCCGAAGGAGAGATGGTGCGGAGGGCGGTCCGCGAAGTCCGCCATCCCCACCAACTCCAGTGCCGTGCACACCCGTTGCTCCAGCTCGGCGCCCTTCATCCCGGCCGCCGCCGGGCCGAACGCCACGTCCTCGCGGACCGTCGGCATGAAGAGCTGGTCGTCGGGGTCCTGGAAGACGATCCCGACCCGGCGCCGGATCTCCGCCATGTGCCGCTTGCCGACCGGGAGTCCGGCCACCGTCACCGTCCCGGCGCCGCCGGTGAGGATGCCGTTGAGATGCAGGACGAGGGTGGTCTTGCCGGCGCCGTTCGGGCCGAGCAGGGCGACGCGTTCGCCGCGCGCGACGGTGAAGTCCACGCCGAACAGGGCCTGATGGCCGTCGGGGTAGGCGAAGGCCAGCCCGGAGACCTCCAGCGAAAGGGAATCGGTCACAGCGTCCATCCCAACAGACATACGACAAGGGCGGCACAGGGCAGTGCGAGGGCGTACGACCACTGCGCCCGGTCGGCGGTCACCTCGTCGATCACCGGCATCGAGCCCGCGTAACCCCGGCTCACCATGGCCAGATGGACCCGCTCCCCGCGTTCGTAGGAGCGGATGAACAACGCGCCCGCCGACTTCGCGAGCACACCCCAGTGCCGGACACCCCGGGCCTCGAAACCCCGTGACTCGCGGGCGATCCGCATCCGCCGCATCTCGTCCGTGATGACATCGCCGTAGCGGATCATGAAGGACGCGATCTGGACGAGGAGCGGCGGGAGCTTCAACCGCTGTAGTCCCAGGAGGAGTTCGCGGAGTTCGGTGGTGGCGGCGAGGAGGACGGAGGCGGCGACGCCCAGGGTGCCCTTGGCAAGGACGTTCCAGGCGCCCCAGAGGCCGTTCACGCTCAACTCCAGGCCCAGGACGGTCACTTGCTCACCCTCCGCCACGAACGGCATCAGCACCGCGAACGCGACGAAGGGCACCTCGATCAGCAGGCGGCGGAGCAGGAAAGCCGCCGGCACGCGGGCCGCGTACGCGACGCACGCGAGCAGCACGGCGTACAGACCGAACGCCCACATCGCCTCGCGCGGGGTCGACACCACGACCACCACGAACGCGAACACGGCGGCCAGCTTCGTGTGCGGCGGCAACGCGTGGACCCGCGAGTGGCCCTGCCGGTAGAGCCGGTGGGCTCCCCCACTCTCGGCTCCGCTCGAGCGGGAGGTACCCCCATCCGCGCCCACGTCAGGCCGCCTGCGAGGTGCTGCGATGCCTGCGGACCGCCCAGAAGACCCCGGTACCCGCGACGACCGTGCCGCCGACCCCGATCACGCCCGCGAGACCGCCGGAGAGCCGGGCGTCCTCGACATCGCGTACGCCGTAGTCGGCGAGCGGGGAGTCGGCCGAGGCGTGCTCCTTCGCCGCCCGGTCGATGCCTTGGTCGGCGGCGACCTTCTCCAGGCCGTCGGGGTTCGAGGAGGCGTAGAAGCTGACGAAACCGGCGAGGAGGAGGGAGACGGCGAGGCCGGTGAGCCACACCTTGCGGTGCGAGGTAGGCGCGGTGGCTACGGGGGCCAACTGGGGCGCGGCGTCGACGAGTTCGCCGTTCACGCGCAGCTTCAGCCGCTGCTCCAGGCCGCGTGCGCCGTACACGAGATCCGGGCGTACGGCGATCACCGCGCCGACCGTCAGCGCGGTGATCGCGGCCTCGCCGATGCCGATGAGGACGTGCACGCCGATCATCGCGGTGGCGACCTTGCCGAGGGAGACGTCGGTGGTGCCGCCGAGGGCGTAGAGGAGGGTGAAGACGAGGGCGGCGGCGGGGACGGAGAGCAGGGCGGCGGTGAAGGACGCGGCCGTGATCGAGCGGCGGTTGCGCGGGAGGATCTTGACCAGGGCGCGGAAGACGGCGTACGCGACGACCGTCGTGGTGATCGCCATGTCGGTGATGTTCACGCCGAGCGCGGTCAGCCCGCCGTCCGCGAAGAGGATGCCCTGCATGAGCAGGACGACCGAGACACAGAGGACGCCCGTGTAGGGGCCGACGAGGATCGCGGCCAGCGCGCCGCCCAGGAGGTGGCCGCTGGTGCCGGCCGCGACGGGGAAGTTGAGCATCTGCACGGCGAAGATGAACGCGGCGACCAGGCCCGCCAGCGGCGCCGTCCTTTCGTCCAGCTCGCGGCGGGCACCGCGCAGGCTCACGGCGATGGCGCCGGCGGCGACCGCTCCGGTCGCGGCGGATATAGGGGCGTCGATGAATCCGTCAGGCACATGCACGGGACGATTTTAGATGCTTGTTGCGAGTCCTTTGCAAGAGCGAGGAAGTCTCTTGCCGATATGTGAGATCTGTCGCCCCGAGGGGCGCTCCCGAGAAAATATGCGACATTGGGGTAGTGGGAGCGGATGCACAGCTTTCACATAGGTCACTCAGCGTAAGGGGCCGCCCGATGTCCGTAGTCGAACAGTACGCGCGAGCCCATATCGTCACCGACGAGGACGTGGACCGGCTGGACCCCGCCGCCGTGCCCGTCGTCCTGCGGTACGACCCCGATTCCGATCCGCGAGCCGTCCGTATCGGCCTGCCCGGACCGCATGAATGGACCTTCGACCGGGCGCTGCTGGAACAGGGGCTGCGCGCCCCCGCCGGCAGCGGCGAGGTGCGCGTGTGGCCGTGCGGGCGGGTGCAGGCCGTGGTCGAGTTCCACTCCGAACAGGGCGTCTCCGTCGTCCAGTTCGAGACGAAGACGATCCTGCGCTTTCTGCGGCGGACCTATATGGCCACCGCACCCATCGCGAGCTGAACTCCCAGAGGCGCTGAGGTTCAGCCGCCGAGGCTGCTGCCCAGCTTGAGCAGCGCCGCCACGATCGGACCCGCCGTGTCGCCGCCGTGGCCGCCCGCCTGGACCACGCCGGCGGCCACGAGGTCGCCCTTGTACGCGGTGAACCAGCCGTTGGGCTTCTTCTGGCCGTCGACCTCGGCCGAGCCGGTCTTCGCGCCGTAGTCGGGACCGAGCCCGGCCATCGCCTTCGCCGCCGTGCCGTAGTCAGCCGTGTACTTCATGACCTCCTTCAGCTCCGACTGCGTCGTCGACGACATCGTGCGCGAGGCCTTCGCGATCGTGCGGTTGTCGACCGTCGGGGAGACCAGGTACGGCTGGTGGAAGGTGCCCGTGTCGACCGTCGAGGCGACCGACGCCATGTTCAGCGGGTTCATGCGGACCCCGCCCTGGCCGATCAGCGAGGCGCCCATCTGCGCGCCGCTCTGCACCGGGACCGAACCGTCGAAGGTGGGGACGCCGATGGCCCAGTTGTTCAGACCGAGGCCGTAGACCTGCTGGGCCTCCGTCGTCAGGTCGCTGTTGGACAGCTTGGGCGCGAAGTTGATGAAGGCGTTGTTGCAGGAGGCCCCGAAGGCCAGCTTGAACGTGCCCTGCTTGATCTCCGAGTCGTCGTCGTTGTGGAAGGTCCAGCCCGCCAGCTTGTACGTCTTGGGGCAGGGGTGCGACGCGTCCGGGGTGATGAGGTTCTTCTCGAAGAGCATCGTCGACGTCACGATCTTCATCGTGGAGCCGGGGGCCAGCGAGCCCTGGAAGGCCACGTTGAAGCCGTGCGAGGCGTTCGCGACGGCCAGGATCTCGCCGGTCGACGGGCGCATCATCACGACCGAGGAGTTCTTCTGCTTGCTGACCTGTGTCTCGGCCGCCGCCTGGAGGGTCGGGCTGAGCGTCGTCTTCACCTTGCCCGGTGTGCCCTTGCTCAGCTCGACGAGCGTCTTGTCGGACTCCTTGGACTTCTTGCCCCGGACCACCCGCAGCTCGATGCCCGCCTTGCCGCCGGCCTTCTTGCCGAACTTCTCCCGCAGCCCGTCCAGCACCGGCCCCAGCGACGGGTACTTGGCCGTCGTCAGCTCGCCGCCGTCCCGGTCGTAGGCCTTGATCGGCGGGGTGCCCGACTCACCCGTCACCAGGGTGTCGCCGTCCGCGAGATCCGGGTGGACGACGGAGGCGTGCCACTGCACGTACGGCTTGCCGTCCTTCGCGCTGCGTACGACGGTGAGCGAAGTGGCGTACGACATCGGCTTGGTGAGGCCCTTGTACGACACCGTGCACTTCACGGAGAAGGGGACCTTGGTGCCCGTGCGGGCGCCCTCGGTGACGGTGATGCCCGTCATGTGGGCGTTCTTCGTGTAGCCGGTGAGCAGCGCGGCGGCCGCCGTCGACTTGTCGGTCGCGGCGGCGGCCAGGGCGACCTTGCCCTGCTGCCAGTCGGCCAGGAACCGCTTCGCGGTCGTCTGCACCTCCGTCGCCGACAACGGGCCCTTCTTGATGGCCTTGTGGTCCGCGGTGGTCGACGTGCGCGCCTCGGCCGACGCCCCGCCGTCGTACAGCGCGTAGGCGCCGACGCCCGCGCCGACGACGGCCACGGCGATCACCCCGCCGACCATGGCGGGTCTCGCCTTCCGTCGCTCGGCGGCGACCTTCTTCTTGCCCCTCGTGCCCACAGTTCCCGATCCTCCGCGAATCCCTTTGGGCCCCCGTCGCCCTCGGCTCTCTCACACCCCAACGACCACGCCCACCCTAGAGTCCCGTCCTGTGCGGGTGAGTCCACTTTCCCCGCGGAGTGAGTTCAGCCACTCGCCGCCAGTACCGCCCGGACGATCGGGCCGGCGGCGTCGATGCCGTGGCCGCCGTCCTGTGTCATGGCCGCCGCGGCGACATCGCCCCGGTAGCCGGTGAACCAGCTGTTGGACTTCGACTGCCCGTCCACCTCGGCGGAACCCGTCTTGGCGCCGATGTTCGGGCCGAGCCCGGCCATGATGCCGGCGGCGGTGCCGCTGGTCGCGGTGCGGTACATCATCGCCCGCAGCTGGGCCGACGTACTCGCCGACAGGCCCGTCGCGGTGGCCAGTTGGCGGTCGTCGAGGCTCTGCGCGACGAGCACCGGCTGGCGGAACGTGCCCGTCTTCGCGGTCGCCGTCACCGACGCCATGTTCAGCGGGCTCAACTGCACCTGGCCCTGGCCGATCAGGTTGGCCGCGGTGTCCGGGCCGCCCGAGGCGGGCACCGAGCCGTCGAAGGACGGGATGCCGGTCTTCCAGTTGTCCCGGCCGAGCCCGAAGTGGTCCTCGGCCTCCCGGGTCAGGGAGTCCACCTTGACCGAGTCGGCGAACTTCACGAACGCCGTGTTGCAGGAGCGGGCGAAACTGTCGGCGAGCGTCGCGCCCTCGTCCGGCTTGAGACCGGTGAGGTTGTGGAAGGTCTGACTCTCCGACACCGCGGAGGGCGGACAGGGCGCCGGGCCGTTCATCGTCGTCAGCCCGGTGTCGATGAGCGTGGCAGCGCTGATGATCTTCATGGTCGAGCCGGGCGCCAACTGCCCCAGGAACGCGGCGTTGAAGCCGTCGTTGCGGTTGTTGGCGACCGCAAGCACCTGCCCAGTGCTCGGCTGCAGGGCCACGATCGACGACTCCGAGTACTTCGTCACGGCCTTCTCGGCGGCGGCCTGCGCGCTCGCGCTGAGCGTCGTACGCACCTTGCCGGTCTTTCCCTTCTCCAGGGTCAGCAGCGTGGTGTCGGCAGACCCCTCGGCCTGGTGCTTGATCGCCAGCTCGATACCGGGCGAACCGCCCGCCTTGTCACCGTACTTGGAGCGCAGCTCGTCGAGTATCGGCCCGAGCGACGGATACTTCTCCTTGGTCAGCACGGTCCCGTTCCGGTCCACGGCCTCGATCGCCGGGCTCGCGGACTCACCGGTGACGAAGGTGTCGCCGGTCTTCAACTCCGGGTGCACGACGGACGGTTGCCAGTCGACCAGCGCCCGCCCGGTGGTCTTCCCGCGCACCACCGTCAGCCGGCTGCCGTACGTCAGCGGCTTGGACTTCCCGTCGTACGACACCGTCGCCTTCACCGTGAACGGCACAGTGGCCCCGGTCGTCGTACCGGGGGTGATCTTCACCCCGGTGATGTGCCCGGCCCCGCTGTAGGACTCCAGCACGGGGTCGGCCGCCGCGTCGTTGTTCGTGTACGACGCCGCCGTCACCGCCTGCCCCTTCTCCCAGGCCGCGAGGAACTTCGCCGTCGTCTCCTTGACCTCCGACGCGCTCGGCGGCCCGGTCTTCACGGGCGCGGGCCCGCCGGAACCCCCCACACCCGAACTCCCGCCCAGCGCGGACACGAGGTTGTACGCCCCGTACCCCGCCCCCGACACCATCACGGCGAACACACTGCCGATGACGGTGGCTTTTACCCCCTTGCGCATTGCGCGGTCCCCTCCCCGTTAACAGTCCTTCGAACTGTAAGTGGCGTGGGGGAAAGCTGTGAGGGGTGTTGCCTTTTGTTGTCTTAACGGAGACCGGTGAATGGCCGATCAGGCGGGCACCCCGGCGGTGTCGAGGAGTCGGTGCATCTCCTCGGCCGGGAGTGCGGGGTTGCAGGCGACGGAGCCGACCAGGTCGGGGTCGGCGAGCAGTTCACGGATCCGGGCCAGTGGCAGGCGCGGGTCCCGGGCGGCAAGCCCGCGCGGCCCGCCGTCACGGCTGAGCCGGTCCAGGTCCTCCGGGGTCAGCGCTGGATCACGCAGCGCCAGCCGGCGGTGGTCCGGATCCGGGGAGTCCAGGAAGCGGGCCGCCATTCCCGCCGACGGGAACCCGGGCTTGGCGATCAGCATCGCCACGGCGCGGTGAGTGCCGTGCAGATACAGATCGAGCAGCAGCTCCGGCGGCGGTTCGGGATGGAACTCGCACAGGAGCAGCCGTACGGCGAAGTCCTCGTCCTGGGCGAGGAGTTCGACCATGTCCGGTGGCAGGGCCGGGCACACCGCGGCGCTGCGGCGCAGCCAGGTGTGCGCGGACGTCGCACACCGACGCAGCACCTCGACGTCCTCGCAAGCGTCCCGCACCCAGTCCAGCGTGTTCAGGCGTGCCTCGGGCTCCACGGTGTAGTCGATGGCCGCGCGTTCCGCCTCCGTCAGTTCCGGCCGGGCGGAGACGACGAGCCGGATGTACGGGTCCGGGTCGACGGCCAGCCGGCGTACGAGATCCGGTGGGAGGGAGGGGTTTGCCGCCACCGGGACCGGGCGTGGCTGGGCCACCAGCTGCTCGGCGAGCTCGCGGCTCAGTCGCCCGGTCCGCAGTACGTCGTTCACCAGGTAGGAGCCGCCGAGGCTTTCGACCAGCCACGCCGTCCGCTCCGCGTCCTCGCGGCAGACCTGCCCGGCGGCGGCCTGCCGTACCTTCAGGTCGTCGTCCCGGAGCAGCAACTCGCGTGTGGTGTCCGGCAGTTCCTCCCAGGCGCGGCAGGCCGCCGTGCGAAGGGCGCTGTCGGGATGGTTCGCCAGGCCGGCCAGGACACGGGCGGGGACGAGGTACGACACGACGGTCTCGCGGCGGATGCGCTCGTCCGGGTTCTTCAGCAGCCGCTCGTACGCCCAGTCGGGCAGCGGCTCCACCCGGCCCCGGTACGGCGTCGGACCGATGGTGAGGGCGAGAAGGACCTTCGGGTGCGGATCGTCGACGAGCCGGGCGCGCTGGGCCGGGTCGGCGGCGGCACTGTCGGCGAAGTCCTGCCGGAGCCTGTGATCGGGGTCCGCCAGGATCGCGTCGACCACCTCCGGCGGCAGGCCGGCGCGCTGGGTGACGGCCCTCCGCACGTCCTGGTGGTCAAGTTTGAGCAGTCGCAGCAGCACGCTGCCCGGTGTGGCCGCGTTCCAGGACAGCGCTCTGAGCGCGGCGTCGAGGTGATCGTCCATGTCGTTCTTTCCCCCCGCCTCGCCTAGACCCAGGTGTCCAGCCACATCCGAGACCGCCACTGATCAATCGGGATCGACGTCCCCGTGTAGAGCGGCCAGAAGTAGATGAAGTTCCAGGTGATCAGCAGGACCAGGACGCCCGCGCCGACCGCGCCCGTGACGCGGCGGGTGTCGCTGGAGCCCGGTGGGCCGATGATCGCGCCGATCAGCATCGCGACCGCCAGGCACAGGAACGGGAGGAAGACGATGGAGTAGAAGAAGAAGATCGTGCGGTCCTGGTACAGGAACCAGGGGAGGTAGCCGGCCGCGACCCCGCAGGCGATCGCGCCCGCCCGCCAGTCGCGGCGGAACGCCCAGCGCCACAGGACGTAGAGGATCGCGAAGCAGGCGGCCCACCACAGCAGCGGGGTGCCGATGGCGAGGACTTCGCGGGCGCACTTGTCGCCGGCGTTCACCGGGCAGCCGTCCGCGCCGGGCGAGGGGGACTCGTAGAAGTAGGAGACCGGGCGGCCGTCGACCAGCCAGCTCCAGGGGTTGGACATGTACGTGTGCGGCGAGTGCAGGCCGACGTTGAACTCGTAGACCTCGTGCTCGTAGTGCCACAGGCTGCGCAGCCAGTCCGGCAGGACATGGCTCCAGGTGCCGCCCTTGCCGTCGGTCGCGGCCCAGTTGCGGAAGTAGCCGCCGGTGCCGTTCGCGGGGGAGAGGATCCAGCCGATCCAGGAGGTCAGGTAGACGGCGACGGCGACCGGGACGGTGGCCAGGAAGCCCAGCCCGAGGTCGTACTTGAGGACGGCCACGTACGCGTTGCGGGCGCCCGCGACCTTGCGGGAGCCGACGTCCCACATCAGCATCAGCACCACGAAGGCGGCCGTGATGTAGAGGCCGTTCCACTTGGTGCCGATCGCGAGGCCGAGCAGCAGGCCCGCCATCCAGCGCCAGGGACGCCGGCCCAGGAACAGGGTGTCGGCGGTGTGCGCGTCGGGGCGGACCCGGCCGTCGGTGTCGACCGGCAGCGCCGCCGCGAGTTTCTCCCTGGCCCTGTCGCGGTCGATCAGCAGGCAGCCGAACGCGGCCACCACGAAGAACATCAGCACGCCGTCGAGCAGCGAGGTGCGGGCCATCACGAAGGCCAGGCCGTCCAGCGACATCAGGACGCCCGCGACGCAGCCCAGGAAGGTGGAGCGGAACAGCCGGCGGCCGATGCGGCACAGCATCAGCACGGCCAGCGTGCCGAGCAGGGCCGTCATGAAGCGCCAGCCGAACGGGTTGAAGCCGAAGATCAGCTCGCCGATGCCGATGACGTACTTGCCGACCGGGGGATGCACGACGTAGGCCGCGTCCGTCGGGATGCCGACGTGCCCGCCGGTCTTGAGGATGAGGTCGTTGGCGTTCTTGTCCCAATTGACCTCGAAGCCGCGGTGGACCAGCGCCCACGCGTCCTTGGCGTAGTACGTCTCGTCGAATATCACCGCCTTCGGACTGCCCAGGTGGTAGAAGCGCATCACGCCGGCCATCAGCGTGACCAGCAGCGGGCCGCCCCAGCCCGACCAGCGGGTGAGGCGGTCGACGAGCGTCGGCGAGAAGCCGAGCGCCGCCCACAGTCGGGGGTTGGGCTCCGCGTACGGCGGCGTCAGCCGGTCCCGTACGTCGCTTCTGGGCCCCGCCGTGTAGCCGAAACGGCGCAGCCGCTGCTGCCACGACGGCCGCTGCTCTTGAGGGGCCTGGCCCTGCCGGGTGTCCGTGGAGGACGCGGTACTGGTCACCGCGCCATCGTAGGGAACAGCGCTGTGTGAGTCCCGTGCATGGGCGGTCTCGGTCCGGATGCGTCCGGATCTGTCGGCCCTGCGAGGATGGGAACGTGACTGGAACCCTTGTTTTGGCGGGCACCCCCATCGGCGACATTCAGGACGCTCCTCCCCGGCTCGCGGAGGAGCTGGCCGGGGCCGACTTGGTCGCCGCCGAGGACACCCGGCGGCTGCGCCGGCTGACCCAGGCCCTCGGGGTGCAGCCCAAGGGGCGGGTCGTGTCGTACTTCGACGGCAACGAGTCGGCGCGGACCCCGGAGCTGGTCGAGGCCCTGGTGGGCGGCGCGCGGGTACTGCTGGTGACGGACGCGGGGATGCCGTCCGTGTCCGACCCGGGGTACCGGCTGGTCGCCGCCGCCGTGGAGAAGGACATCAGGGTGACCGCCGTACCGGGACCGTCCGCCGTGCTCACCGCGCTCGCGCTGTCGGGGCTGCCGGTGGACCGGTTCTGCTTCGAGGGGTTCCTGCCGCGGAAGGCGGGCGAGCGGCTGTCGCGGCTGCGGGAGGTGGCCGGTGAGCGGCGCACCCTCGTCTACTTCGAGGCGCCGCACCGGCTCGACGACACCCTCGCCGCGATGGCCGAGGCGTTCGGCGCCGAGCGGCGGGCCGCCGTGTGCCGGGAGCTGACCAAGACGTACGAGGAGATCAAGCGCGGCCCGGTCGGCGAGCTGGCCGCATGGGCGGCGGAGGGCGTGCGCGGCGAGATCACCGTCGTGGTGGAGGGGGCGCCGGAGCAGGCCGAGGAACTCGGCGCGGACGAGCTGGTACGGCGGGTCCGGGTGCGCGAGGAGGCGGGGGAGCGGCGAAAGGAAGCGATCGCCGCGGTCGCGGTCGAAGCAGGCGTTCCCAAGCGCGAGGTGTTCGATGCCGTGGTGGCGGCGAAGACTGCGCAAAAACCCCTCTGAGCTGGGGCGGAATCCCCTCTGAGCAGGGCGCTCCTCCCATGAGCGGGCGCCCCATGGCGGGGCAAAGCGCGGTCGCCGAATGCAAAGTCCCGACCGGGTCGCAGGGGTGATTCGACAAGGAAAGTCCAAATCGCCTCCAACAGTCGACAGGACTGGTGCGTTCGCCCTGCCGGAGGCGTCCACTGGACTGAGGGACGCACCCGTCCCTCGCCTCCAACGGGATTCCGGGGGGAATCCCCTAGCGGGGGCGCCTAGGCCCTGTCGCCCTCCGGGCGGACGACGGGAATGTGACGACAGGACCTGGTCCAGCGGAAAGCAAGCAGGAGCTGGCATGAGTGAGATCGCAGGGCAGACCGGCCTCCGGGGCGCTGCCACCGCCGTGGTGAACGAGTCGTACTCCTTCGCCTGCATGCGGTGCGGGCACGGCTGGGAGCAGGCATACGAGATAGAGCACCACGTCGACACCGACGGCCACCAGTTCGTGATGTACGTGGCGGACGGCCAGGTCGTGCCGTCGCCCCTGAGCCGCCCCGCGTGCCACAACTGCGACGGGCATGTCGTGCGCATCATGCGGGCGGGCCAGGTGTCGTCGGTACGGGACGCGGCGCAGCAGCGGTACCAGGCGCCCCGGCCCCGCGCGGCAGCGGCAGCGGAGGACGCCACGGACGAGACCGTGACCCCGCTGCCGGAGCCCGGGGAACACCACTGGCACCTGTCCGACCTGCTGCACCCCTTCCACCACCGCAAGGCGAGCTGACCGCATCCGGCGACCGGGCGGGCATGCCCCTTTCGTAGGATCGGGGCATGCCTGCCTCCAGCGAGAAGACCGTCGAGAAGACAGCGCCTCCGCTCCCGGAGCCCCTCCGGGTGCCCGTCGCCGACTCCCACACCCACCTCGACATGCAGTCCGGCACGGTGGAGGAGGCGCTCGCCAAGGCGGCCTCGGTCGGTGTCACGACGCTCGTGCAGGTCGGCTGCGATGTGAAGGGCTCCCGCTGGGCCGCCGAGACGGCCGCCCGGTACGACGCGATCCACGCGACGGTCGCCCTGCATCCGAACGAGGCCCCGCGCATCGTGCACGGCGACCCCGACGGCTGGTCGAGGCAGGGCGCGCGGACCCCCGGCGGCGACACGGCCCTGGACGAGGCCCTCGCGGAGATCGACCGGCTGGCCGGACTGCCCCACGTCAAGGGCGTCGGCGAGACCGGCCTCGATTACTTCCGCACCGGCCCCGAGGGCAAGGCCGCGCAGGAGAGGTCCTTCCGGGCCCACATCGAGATCGCCAAGCGGCACGGCAAGGTCCTGGTCATCCACGACCGCGACGCCCATGCCGACGTGCTGCGCGTCCTCAAGGAGGAGGGCGCTCCCGAGCGGACCGTCTTCCACTGCTACTCCGGCGACGCCGAGATGGCCGAACTCTGCGCGAGCGCCGGGTACTTCATGTCGTTCGCCGGCACCGTCACCTTCAAGAACGCCCAGAACCTGCGGGACGCGCTCGCCGTGGCGCCGCTGGAGCTCGTCCTCGTGGAGACCGACGCCCCGTTCCTCACGCCCGCCCCCTACCGCGGACGGCCGAACGCGCCCTATCTCATTCCGGTCACGGTCCGCGCCATGGCGGCGGTCCGGGGCATCGACGAGGACGCGCTGGCGTCGGCACTCGCGGGGAACACGGCCCGCGCCTTCGGCTGCTGAGGCGTCCGGACCCTTTTCGAACACAACCCTGAGTAGTCGCGTCGCTTTGGAGAGTGACGGTCGCTCCGCTAGGTTCTGTTGGCCCGATCCGGACCCTTCTGGCCTTCTGGAGCGTGTCGGCGTGAGCAACTACGAGACCTACGAGACGTACGACCGCGGTGTGCGCGCCGATGTGTACACCGACGCGACCCAGGTGTACGAGGACACGTACCGGCCCGCCTACGAGGCGCCCGAACCGGTCTTCCCCCGCCAGACGGCCAGCGTGCCGAGCGCGGCGCCGGGGCGCGCGGACCGCAGACGAAGAGCCGACCGCTCCGGCTCCACGGCCGCGACCGTGCGCCGGCTGGTGCCGCAGGCGCTGGTCGTCGCCTTCCTCGCCGGCGGCACCACCGCGTTCGTCGCCAAGGACAAGGCGATCGAGCTGAGCGTCGACGGCAACCCGCGCAAGCTGCACACCTTCGCCGACGACGTCACCGAACTCCTCGCCCAGCAGGGCGTCGAGGTCGGCGAGCACGACGTGGTGGCCCCCGGCCGGGACGCGGACCTCGCCAGCGGCGACGAGGTCGTGGTCCGCTACGGCCGACCCGTGCGCCTCACCATCGACGGGCACCGGCGCGAGGTGTGGACCACGGCCCGGACGGTCGACGGCGCCCTCGAACAACTCGGCGTCCGCGCGGAGGGCGCCTACCTCTCGACCTCCCGCTCCCAGCCCATCGGCCGCGCCGGACTCGCCCTCGACGTGCGCACCGAGCGCACCGTCACGATCATGGCCGACGGCCGCGCCCGCACGATCCGCACCAACGCGGCGACGGTCGGCGAGGCGGTCGGCGAGGCCGGCATCGGCCTGCACGGCGAGGACACCACCTCGGTCCCGCCCGAGAGCTTCCCGCGCGACGGCCAGACGATCACGGTCCTGCGGATCACCGGCACCCGCGAGGTCCGCGAGGAGGCGATCCCCTTCAAGGTGGAACGCACCGACGACCCCGCCCTCTTCAAGGGCACGGAGGTCGTCGAACGGGCCGGCCGCCCGGGCCTGCGCCGCGCCACCTACGCCCTCCGGACGGTCAACGGCGTCAAGGAGAAGCCCCGCCGCATCGACGAGGAACTGGTCCGAGAGCCACGCTCCCAGCTGGTCAAGGTCGGCACCAGACCAATGCCCACCTCGGTACAGGGCGCCGACCAGCTCAACTGGCACTCCCTCGCCATCTGCGAGTCCGGCGGCCGCCCCGGCGCGGTCGACCCCTCCGGCACCTACGGCGGCCTCTACCAGTTCGACATCCACACCTGGCACAGCCTCGGCGGCTCGGGCCGCCCGCAGGACGCGAGCGCAGAGGAACAGACCTTCCGAGCGAAGAGGCTGTATGTACGGCGGGGTTCGAGCCCATGGCCACACTGCGGGACGAGGCTGTACGGCTGAGGGATATCGGGGGCGCAGCCCCCATCCCTCAGGGGCGCGGGGAACTGCGCGCCCAGCCACAGCGGACCGGCAGACGAAGAACGGCCCCGTAACCTAGTCACCGTGAGCAGCAACCCCGACGCCCTCCTGGGCCCCGCCGAAGTCCGTGAACTCGCGGCAGCCCTGGGCGTACGCCCCACCAAACAACGCGGCCAGAACTTCGTGATCGACGCGAACACGGTCCGCCGCATCGTCCGCACCGCGGACGTCCGCCCCGACGACGTGGTCGTGGAGGTAGGCCCGGGCCTCGGCTCACTCACCCTCGCCCTGCTCGAAGCGGCCGACCACGTGACCGCCGTAGAGATCGACGACGTCCTGGCGAGCGCGCTGCCGGCGACCGTGACCGCCCGCCTGCCGGAGCGGGCGGACCACTTCGCGCTGGTCCACTCGGACGCGATGCAGGTGACCGAACTCCCCGGTCCACCCCCCACCGCTCTGGTCGCCAACCTCCCGTACAACGTGGCCGTACCGGTCCTGCTGCACATGCTGGAGCACTTCCCGACCATCGAGCGCACCCTGGTGATGGTCCAGGCGGAGGTCGCCGACCGCCTTGCCGCGCCGCCCGGTTCGAAGGTGTACGGCGTCCCGTCCGTGAAGGCGAACTGGTACGCCGAGGTCAAGCGGGCCGGCTCCATCGGCCGTACCGTCTTCTGGCCGGCACCGAACGTGGACAGCGGACTCGTGGCGCTCACCCGCAGGGCGGAGCCGCCGAAGACGACCGCCGACCGCCGCGAGGTATTCGCCGTGGTCGACGCGGCCTTCGCGCAGCGCCGCAAGACGCTGCGGGCCGCACTGGCCGGCTGGGCGGGTTCGGCGGCGGCGGCCGAGGCGGCGCTTGTCGCGGCCGGGGTGTCCCCGCAGGCGCGGGGTGAGTCGTTGACGGTCGAGGAGTTCGCGCGCATCGCGGAGCACAAGGGAGAGTCCGAGTAAGTGAGCGTCACGGTACGGGTCCCCGCCAAGGTCAACGTCCAACTGGCAGTCGGCGCCGCGCGCCCCGACGGCTTCCACGACCTGGCCAACGTCTTTCTCGCGGTCGGCCTGTACGACGAGGTCACCGTGACCCCGGCCGACGAACTCCGGGTCACCTGCTCGGGCCCGGACGCGGCCCAAGTCCCCCTGGACCGCACGAACTTGGCGGCACGGGCGGCAACGGCACTCGCCGCGCGGTACGGCCGCAGCGACGCCGTGCACATCCACATCGCCAAGGACATCCCCGTCGCCGGCGGTATGGCGGGCGGCAGTGCGGACGGCGCGGGCGCGCTGGTGGCGTGCGACGCGCTGTGGGGCACCGGTGCCTCGCGGGCCGAACTGCTGGACATCTGCGCCGAGTTGGGCAGCGATGTGCCGTTCAGCCTGGTGGGCGGGGCGGCGTTGGGCGTCGGGCGCGGGGAGAAGCTGACGGTCCTGGAGGTCGGGGGCACCTTCCACTGGGTGTTCGCGATGGCCGCGCGGGGGCTGTCGACCCCGGCGGTGTTCCGGGAGTTCGACCGGCTGGGGGAGGGGACCGACATCCCCGAGCCGGTCGCCTCGCAGCCGCTTCTCGACGCGCTCGCGAAGGGCGACCCGGAGGCGCTGGCCGCCGCCGTCTCCAACGACCTTCAGCCGGCCGCCCTTTCGCTCTTCCCGGAACTGGCCGACACCCTCGCCGCGGGCCGCGCCGCGGGCGCCCTCGCCGCGCTGGTCTCCGGCTCGGGCCCGACGACGGCGTTCCTCGCCCGCGACCCCGGGTCGGCGGCGAAGGTGGCCGGGGCGCTGGCGGCCTCGGGAACATGCCGGACGGTACGTACGGCGGCGGGTCCGGCGGCCGGCGCGACCGTGATCGCCCGACCTTCACATGGGGCACACGAAAACCCCGCCTGAACTGCGAAAATGCGCATGTGCGGTGTTATCGAAACCACATTGATTTAATGTTCGCCAATCAACCCTCTGGTCCCTTTCGTGGCGTATGCCCCGCAGGTGTGGCTGGCATGATCAGCCAACCCCCGGTCCTCGTTACCGGCGGTACTCCCTGCGCGCGCGGTCTCGCCGCGCCACGCCCGAGAGGAACCCCCCTATGGGCCACATGGACCATTTCAGCGCCGGCTGGGTCACCCCGGTCCTGTCCTACGCGATGGCCTGCGTCGGCGCCGCGCTCGGACTGCGCTGCACCGTAAGGGCACTTGAGACCGACGGTGCCTCCAAACGGAACTGGCTGACCCTCGCCTCCGTCGCCATCGGCTCCGGCATCTGGACCATGCACTTCGTGGCCATGCTCGGCTTCAGCGTCGAAGGCACCCCCATCCGCTACGACGTCCCGCTCACCGTCCTCAGCCTGCTGATGTCGATCGGCGTGGTCGCCGCCGGCGTCTTCACCGCCGGATACGGCCGCTCCCGCGTCACCTCGGTCGCCTTCGGCGGACTCGGCACCGGCCTCGGCGTCGCCGCCATGCACTACACCGGCATGGCCGCGCTCGACCTGCACGGCGAGATCGACTACGACCCCCGGCTCGTCATCGCCTCCGTCGTGATCGCCGTCGTCGCCGCGACCGCCGCCCTCACCCTCACCCTGATCGTCCGGGGCCCGGTCCTCGCCACGCTCGCCGCCCTCGTCATGGGACTCGCGGTCAGCACCATGCACTACACCGGGATGTACGCCGTGAGCGTCACCCTCGCCCCCAGCGGTGCGAGCCTCTCCGGCGTCACCGCCACGGAGTTCATCTTCCCGCTCGCCGTAGTCCTCGGCTCCTTCCTCTTCCTGGCCTCCGCCTACGTCGCCCTCTCCCCGACCGGCAAGCGCCACGAGTCGGCCTTCGCGGCCGAGTTGCTGCGTGAGGTCGAACTCGCCACGGTCTGAACCGACTTCGACCGCCTCGACGCCGATTCCCCCGGGCTGCCGGCGCCGGTCGCCGCGCGAGCTTCGAACCGACCGCGGTCCGCCCCGATTTCAACTGCCCTCACGGCAACGGCCCGCACTCTCCTGGGGTGTTGGCGTCGGCCGCTGATCGATATATCGAACACGTCATGGTCCGATCCGCCTTCAACTGCCCCTACGGCAACGGCCCCCACTTTCCGGGGCGCCGATGCCAGCCGCCGATCGGCGTCGAACACACCCCGGCCCGAGCCGACCCCGGCTCCCCACGCGGCGGCGGTCCCACTCCCCGGGCCGCCGCCACCGAGTTGCTGCGCGAGATCCAACTCGCCACGGTCTGAGCCGACTTCGGCTCTCCCCGCACGGCACGGCCGCCGACCGCACAGGCCGCAGCCGCGTTACGAACCACCCCGCACTTCCCCGAACGAGGTCCCCCATGCGTGTCCTCCGCGCGCCGGCCCGACTGCGCCCCAGATCTGTCCGCGCGAAGATCGTTGCCCTGCTGATGCTGCCCGTCGTGTCCCTGATGGCCCTGTGGGGCTTCGCCGCGGTGACGACCGCGTCGAGCATCGCCGACACCGAGACCGCCAAGGACGTCAACTCCGAACTCCTCACCCCCGTGGCGGAGTTCATCACCGCCGTGCAGGGCGAGCGGACCGCCGCCCTGCGTTACGCGGACGCCCCGCGCGCCTTCAAGGCCGCCGCCAAGGCCACCGACACGGCCGCCGCAGCGCTGCGCGGCGGCGTCAACGACTCCAGCTCCGACGCGGCACTCATCGACTCCTCGCTGCCGGGCCGGATCGACAAACTGGAGGCCGACGCCGACGGTCTCGCGGCGCTGCGCGTGAGCGCCACCGCCAAGGGTGCCAAGTCGACGGCCACCTACGCCAGTTACTCGGCGATGGTCGGGCACGGATTCTCCGTCACCGGTGCCCTCACCGGCGACAAGACCGCCGCCGACGCCTCCGAGGCACGCGTGGTGCTCGAACTGTCCCGGGCCCGCGAGGCGGTCGCCCAGGAACAGGCACTGGTCGGCGCCGCCCGCACCGGGGGCCAGCTGACGCAGGACCAGTACGCGCTGTTCGTCGGCGCCGTCGCCACCCGGCACGCCCTGCTCGAACCCGCGGTCGCCGACCTCAAGGCCGAGCACCGGACGGCGTACCGAAAGATCCTGGACGGCACCGGCTACGCCCAGTTCCAGGCCGTCGAGAACCGGGTGCGCAGCGCGGGCCCCGGCACCTCCGCCGTGTCCGCCGGACTGCTGCGCGGCTGGGACTCCGCCACGAGCGGAGTGCTCACCGGGCTCGACGCGGCCGAGACCAAGGCCGGTACGGGAGCCACGGCCGCCGCCGACCCCTTCGGCTGGGACACGCTCGGCGCCTCCGGGATCGCCGTGGTCCTCGGCCTGGTCGGCGTGCTGCTGTCGCTGCTCGTCTCCGTGCTCGTCGGCCGCGGCCTCATCGTCGAACTCCTCGACCTGCGCAACTCCGCCCTCGAAGTGGCCGGCCGCAGCCTCCCGCGGGCCATGCGCCGACTGCACGCCGGCCAGGGCGTCGACATCGACGCCGAGGCCCCCATTCGACGCCTCGCCGGTGACGAACTGGCCCAGGTCGGCACCGCGTTGACCGCCGTCCAGCGCGCCGCCCTCAGGGCCGCCTCCGAACGCGCCGAACTCCTCAGCGGCATCTCCGGCGTCTACGTCAGCCTCGCCCGCCGCAGCCAGGTCCTCCTGCACCGCCAACTCGACCTGCTCGACGGGATGGTGCGCCGCCAGCGCGACCCGGCCGAACTCCAGGAGCTCTACCGCGTCGACTACCTCGCCACCCGCATGCGCCGGCACTCCGAGAGCCTGCTCATCCTGTCCGGCATCGCGCCCGGCCGCGGCTGGCGCGACCCGATCCCGCTGACCGACATCCTGCGCGCGGCCGTCGCCGAGATCGAGAACTCGTCCCGGGTGCAGATCTGGGCCGTACCGAAGGTGTCGCTGACCGGCGGTTCCGTCGCCGACGTGATCCATCTGCTCGCCGAACTCGTCGAGAACGCGACGGCGTTCTCCCCGCCCAGTACCCAGGTACAGCTGCGCGCGGCCCGGCTGCGGGAGGGCGTCCTCATCGAGATCGAGGACAGCGGCTTCGGCATGAAGGACGACGCGATGGCCGACGCCAACCGCAAGATCCAGTCCGAGAAGGTCGACCTCCTCGACGCCAAGCAGATCGGCCTCTTCGTGGTCAACCGGCTGCGCGAACGCCAGGGCCTGCGCGTGGAGATACGGCACTCGCGCAGCGGCGGCGTCACGGCCGCCGTGCTCATCCCCGAGGGCCTGATGCGCGACGACATGCCGGTGGGCGAACAGCAACAGGCGTCCGGCGGGCGGGGGTTGGCACCTGCGTCGGCCCTGGTCCCGCAGCAGCGACTGCGCGGCGCCGGCGCCTGAGCCCACGCTCTTCGCACGATCTCCACACAGATGTACCGCAATCGCTGTACAGGTGGGGCGGATGGGACGGATAGGTTCGTTTGATACTTCAAGTGCACTGCTGGAAGGGTCAGTTCCGTGTCCGACACCCCCACATCGCCCTCCCCCACACCGTCCCACCGCAGAAGGCGGTCCCTCTCGCGTCGCGGTGCGATAGGGGCCGCCGGAGCCGTAGCCGCCGGGGCCGCCCTCACCCCGGTGGTGTTCGCGGCCACCGACTCGGACTCGGACTCGGACTCAACCCCCGACACGACCCCGTCGGGCACGAAGCCGGAGACCTTCCCGGCCACCCGCACCGAGACCGCCACCGGCACCGCCCCCGCCACCACGGCCTTCGCCGCGTCCTACGTCGGCCTCCGCTGGACCGGCGAGCAGGACGGCGCCGGCATCCGCCTCGCGGACGGCCCCTGGCAGCCCACCGGCACCGGCTGCGCGACCGTCGACGGCGGCGGTACGGCCCTGATCGCGGCCGACGAGGCCACCGCCTACGAGGTGAAGACACCGGCAGGCGCGACGGACGTACGCTCCGTGGCCATCGACTGCACCCGAGGCCCCGGCCGCACCTTCCACGTACCGTCCGAGCCGACCCGGGTCCGCGGTGTCCGCTACCTCTCGCGCCCGGCCTGGGGCGCCGACGAGTCGAAGCGGTACAAGGACGGCAAGGTCAACTCGCCCGAGGTGTACTACCCGTTGCAGTCGATCACGGTCCACCACACGGACACCCCGAACGCCGACCCGGACCCGGCCGCGACCGTCCGGGGCATCTACGAGTACCACGCGGTCACCCTCGACTGGGGCGACATCGGCTACCACTTCCTCATCGACGAGACGGGCGTCGTCTACGAGGGCCGCTACTCCGGCGACGATCTCGTCCCGGCCTTCAACCCCGACGGCAACCTGGTCACCGCCTTCCACACGGCGGGCTTCAACTCGGGCAACCTGGGCATCGCCCTCATCGGCAACCTCGTGTCCCAGGCCCCCACGGACGAGGCAAAGGCCTCCCTGATCCGCCTGATCAAGGTCATCACCCGCTTCAAGGGCCTCGACCCCCAGGCCAAGATCACCTACACCAACCCGGTGAACGGCGTGAAGAAGGACAACGAGACGATCAGCGGCCACCGGGACTGGCTCCAGACGGACTGCCCGGGCCAGACGATGTACGACCTGCTGAGCGAGGTACGGGCAGCGGCGGCCCGTTGACCCGCGCGGAGGAGCGGCTGCGCGTCACGCGGGGGATGAGGGCGACCGGAACCGGGCGCCGACACCCATCTCTGTGGCACCGGCGGCATGCGCCACCTCGACCACCGCCCCTTCGCGGAGCGACAGCTCAACGTCCACGCCTTCCGCCCGCCCACGGCCGCCGAAGACCTGTGGACCGGAGCCGCGAGGATCACCGCCCTCTGGGCACTCGCCGCATACGGACCTTCCCGCGTGGGGGCCGCGTTCGACGCCCTGCGCACAGCCTGACCACCGCCTACGGATCTTCATCCTGTCCCTTCATCGGCACTCGCCCCACGGGCGCGACCAGCCGCAACGGCGCCGCAGGCGACCGACGGCACCCCACTGACCTGCACGGATCGTCGGCCTCCCGCCGCGCATTACTCTGGGAGGCTGACCGTCCCCCCTGTCAGGAGAGAAATGGCCGTCAACCTGGTCAATGTCGAGAACGTCAGCAAGGTGTACGGCACCCGTGCCCTGCTCGACGGTGTCTCGCTCGGTGTCTCCGAAGGGGACCGGATCGGGGTCGTGGGCCGCAACGGAGACGGCAAGACCACCCTGATCCGGATGCTCGCCAAGCTGGAGGAGTCCGACACCGGCCGCGTCACCCACTCCGGCGGACTCCGCCTCGGCGTCCTCACCCAGCACGACTCCCTCGACCCCGAGGCGACCGTCCGCCACGAGGTCATCCGGGACATGGCCGACCACGAGTGGGCGGGCAACGCCAAGATCCGCGACGTGCTGACGGGACTGTTCGGCGGGCTCGACCTGCCGGGCTTCCCGCAGGGACTCGACACCGTGATCGGCCCGCTCTCCGGCGGCGAGCGCCGCCGTATCGCGCTCGCCAAGCTGCTCATCGAGGACCAGGACCTGGTCGTCCTCGACGAGCCGACGAACCACCTCGACGTCGAGGGCATCGCCTGGCTCGCCCAGCACCTGCGCGAGCGGCGCTCCGCGCTGGTCTGCGTGACCCACGACCGGTGGTTCCTGGACCAGGTCTGCACACAGATGTGGGATGTGCAGAAGGGCGACGTCTACGAGTACGAGGGCGGCTACACCGACTACGTCTTCGCCCGCGCCGAGCGCGAGCGCATCGCCGCCACCGAGGAGACCAAGCGGCAGAACCTGGTCCGCAAGGAGCTGGCCTGGCTGCGCCGGGGCGCCCCGGCCCGTACGTCGAAGCCGCGTTTCCGCGTCGAGGCCGCCAACGAACTGATCGCCGACGTGCCGCCGCCGCGCGACACCGGCGAGCTGATGAAGTTCGCCTCCTCGCGCCTTGGCCGGACCGTCTTCGACCTGGAGGACGTGACCGTCCAGGCCGGTCCCAAGGTGCTGCTGAAGCACATCACCTGGCACCTCGGCCCCGGCGACCGCGTCGGCCTGGTCGGGGTCAACGGCGCCGGGAAGACCTCCCTGCTGCGGGCCCTCGCGGACGCCGCCCGCAGCGACGGCGAGACCCAGCCCGTGGCCGGCAAGGTCGTCGTGGGAAAGACGGTGAAGCTGGCCTATCTCTCGCAGGAGGTCGCCGAACTCAAGCCCACGCTGCGGGTGTTGGAGGCCGTGCAGCAGGTGCGGGAGCGGGTCGACCTCGGCAAGGGGCGGGAGATGACCGCCGGGCAGCTGTGCGAGACGTTCGGCTTCAACAAGGAGAAGCAGTGGACGCCGGTCGGGGACCTCTCGGGTGGTGAGCGACGCAGGCTGCAACTCCTCCGGCTCCTCATGGACGAGCCCAACGTCCTCTTCCTCGACGAGCCCACGAACGACCTCGACATCGAGACGCTGACCCAGCTGGAGGACGTCCTCGACGGCTGGCCCGGTTCGATGATCGTGATCTCGCACGACCGGTTCTTCGTCGAGCGCACCACCGACAAGGTGTACGCCCTCCTCGGCGACGCGACCCTGCGGATGCTGCCGCGCGGCATCGACGAGTACCTGGAGCGGCGCCACCGTATGGAGGAAGTCGCCGCCGCTGCCGTCCTCGTCGTGGAGAAGGCCGCGCCCGCCGTGAGCGCCGCCGACCAGCGGGCCGCGAAGAAGGAACTCCAGAAGATCGAGCGGCAGTTGGACAAGGTCTCCGAGAAGGAGGCCAAGCTGCACGCCCAGATCGCCGACAACGCCACGGACTTCGCGAAGGTGGCCGAACTGGACGCCCAGCTGCGGGACTTGGGCGGCGAGCGGGACGAGCTGGAGCTGCGGTGGCTGGAACTCGCCGAGGACGCGTGAAGGGTGAGTGAAGGCGCATAACGGGGCTGTCACGGGCCGGTTCTCCCTTGGGTACAGGGGTGAACCGGCCCGTTGTTCATGGACAGCCGGGTGATAGAAAGGGCCGTCTGAGACCTGCTTGAATGCGCCTCCGGGTCCTTCGCGAAGCTCGGGGCGTGGCTAAAAATCAGTGAACGAGGGGGAGCCGCTGATGACTCAGCCGCCCGAACAGCCGCCGTCCGGCGGTTACGGAGCGCCGCCGAACCAACCGCCACAGCCACCGTCCGGCGGCTTCGGCGCTCCCGTCCCGCCGACGCCCGGCTACGGCTACCCGCAACAGCAGCAGCCGGGTCAGTACGGCCAGCAGCCGCAACCCGGTCAGTACGGCGGGCAGCCGGGTCCCTACGCCCAGCCGCAACAACCAGGTCCGTACGGCCAGCCGCAGCAGCCCGGCCCCTACGGCCAGCAGCCCCCCTACGGCGGCTACGGCTACCCGCCGCCCCCGCCACCGCAGTTCACCCCGCCCCAACCCCCCTCCGGCCGCGGCCCCTTCAAGGGCAGGCCCGCCCTCCTGATCGCGGCGGCGGTCGCCGGTCTGCTGGTCGTCGGCGGCACGGTGTGGGCGGTCACCGGCGGCGGTGACGACAAGAAGCCGGTGGCGCAGCAGAGCGGCAGCCCCTCGGCCTCCGGCACGAGCGGCGCCGACGACCCCGCCAACCCCGGTGACGGCAGCGGCGACGGCGGCAAGGACCCCGAGAACCTCAACGAAGGCCGCAAGTCCGGCGAGGCGAAGGTGCTCTGGTACAAGGAGGCGCCGGACGCGCCCGGTTCCGGCGCCGACGCCCCCGGCATGTGGATCACCGGCAGGACCGCGGTGAAGGCCGCGTACAAGGAGGTCGTCGCCTACAACGTGGGCAACGGCAACCCGACGTGGGCCACGATCACCTTCCCGCAGAAGATCTGCGCGGTCACCCCCGAGAAATCGGCCGACGACAAGATCGTGGTGGCGTACGAGAGCGGTGTCAGCGACAACGCCAAGTGCAACCACCTCCAGCAGCTCGACCTGAACACGGGGGCGAAGGGCTGGGCCGCGACCGTCGCGGACGGCGACCTGTTCGACAGCGCGCTCAGCATCGGGCTGACCATCACCGGCAAGACCCTGATGGTGGGCCGCTCGCAGTCGGGTGTCGCCTACGACCTCGCCACCGGCAAACAGCTCTACGAGAAGAAGAAGTACGGCGCGGCCTGCTTCCCGTCCGCGTTCGCGGGCGGCGGCAAGCTGCTCGTGGTCTCGTCCTGCGGGGCGGGCTCCGCCACCGAGCACGACGAGGTGCAGGAACTCGACCCGGCGACCGGCAAGACCAAGTGGACGAAGGCGATCCCCAAGGGCTGGACGGTCTCCCATGTGTACTCCGTGGACCCGGTCGTCCTCTACATGACCGACTCGGACAACAAGCACTGGAACATCTCGACGCTGAAGAGCGACGGTTCCGTCCGCTCGCAGGTCGACTCCAAGGCGTCCTTCGCACCCGGCTGCGGCACCTTCAACGACGATCTGCAGGGCTGCGAGGACGTCGCGGTCGACGCGAACACCCTCTACCTCCCGACCGACGCGACGACCGGTCCCAACCAGATCGTCGCGATCGACCTGGCCACCGGCAAGGAGATGTGGCGCGTCAAGTCCCCCGCGGACGAGTCGATGCTGCCGGTCAAGGTCGAGGGCGGAAAGCTGATCGCCTATGTCGAGGCCGCCTACGACGCGGGCGGCCAGGTCGTCTCCGTCCCGACGACCGGCTCCTCGCACACCACGACGAAGCTGCTGCAGCTGCCGGCGGGCACCGCGCGGATCGAGTCGAGCTTCTTCTCCCGGGACGTCGACTACGTCGACGGGCGCTTCTACATCTCGTCGACCCGGCTGAACGGCAATGACGACACGAAGGAGAAGTTGATGCTCGCCTACGGCAAGTGACCCTTTCCTGCGCTTCCGTCGACCCGTCCCCGAGGTACTCGTCATGACCCAGCCGCCCCCGCCGAACCAGCCCCCGCAGCAGGGCGGCTTCGGCCCGCCCCAGGACCAGCCCCCGCAGCAGCCACCGCCCCCACCGGGCTACGGCTACCCGCAGGCACCGCCCCCGCCACCGCCCCAGCAGCCGGGCTACGGCTACCCCGGCCAGCAGCCCAACCCGTACGCCCAGCCCCCGCAGCAGCCGTACGGGCAGCAGCCCAACCCCTATGGCCAGCAGCCCGGTTACGGCTACCCGGGGCCGGGCCAACCCGGTCAGCCGACCATGCCCTTGCACCCGCAGCCGGGCCAACCGGGCGGCGGCGGACGGAAGTTCGGGGCGTCCGCGGTGATCATCACGGCGGCGGTCGTGGCGATCGCGCTGATCGTCGGCGGTGGGATCTGGTACTCGTCCTCGTCCGGCAAGGACAACAAGGCCGACGACAAGAAGACCACCGCGGACTCAACTCCCTCCGACAGCAAGGGCGGTACCACCTCGGGCGGCAAGGAGAAGGTGCCCGCCGACACCGCCTCCAAGGTCCTCTTCCAGGTCCCGATGCCCAAGGTCAGCGACACCATGGTGACCTCCGGCTCCTGGCTCACCGACAAGGTGTACGCCAAGAGCGGGGCCGCCGAGGTCGACGGCTACGACCGTGACTCCGGCGCCAAGCTGTGGACGATCAAGCTTCCCGGCCCGGTCTGCCAGGCCACGAAGAACACCACGACCGACGGCAAAACGGCGATCATCTACGAGCCCGCCATGCCGACCAAGGCCAAGCCCTCGAACGGCTGCAGCCAGATCGCCGCGCTCGACCTGAACGCGGGCACCAAGCTGTGGACGAAGACCGCCAACTCCGGTGACCAGCCGATCAGTTTCGAGAACGTCACCGTCAGCGCCAACACGGTCGCCGTCGGCAGCACCGACGGCGGCGCCGCCTTCGACATCGCCACCGGCAAGGTCCTGTGGAGCCCCAAGGTCGCCGACTGCTACGACGCCGGCTACGGCGGCGGCGCCAAACTGGTCGCGGTGCGCCGGTGCGGAACGTACGACTCGCCCACCCTGCACATCCAGACCATCGACCCGGTCTCCGGGAAGGTGCTCTCGGACTACAAGATGGCCCAGGGCATCGAGTACGCCAGCATCGTGTCGACCGCCCCGCTGGTCGTCGCGGCCGACGTCGGCGACAGCGCGGGCGACGGCAGCGGCGTCTCCGACTTCTTCTCCATCGACGGCAAGACCGGCGCCCTGCGCGCCCACATCCCGGCCCCGGGCAAGCAGTACGCGGGCCGCTGCGACGGCATCACCCGCGTCGAGTACTGCACCGAACTCGCCGTAGGAAACGACCGGTTGTACGTCCCCACCGAGGAGCACGACGGCTCCGGCGACTCCTACAGCCGTACCAACGAGATCGTCGCCTTCGACCTCGCCTCCGGCAAGCAGACCGGCCAGCGCGCGGACGCGGGCGACGGCTACACCATCACCCCGCTGCGCATGGACGGCACCAACCTGCTCGCCTACAAGTCCCCGCCGTACGACAAGGGCGGCCAGATCGTCAGCATCGACGGCAACTCCTTCAAGGAGACGACGCTGCTGGAGAACCCGAGCACCGAGACGGTACGGGACACGGAGACCAGCTTCCTGCCGGACTACGCGGAGATCCTCTACTCGGAGGGCCACCTGTACATGTCGGGTGTCTACGCGGACAAGCCCTCGTCGTCCTCCACGGACGACAAGGACCTGGCGATCGCCTTCGGCACAACAGGCTGAACCACCACCCCCATTCACCCTCTCCTTCATCACCCCCATCACCCGTGAATGCCCCGGAATGCGAAAAAGTCCGTCGATCCGGGGCACTTCTCTCCAGTAGGGGCAGCGCAACGTCGAACAAGCGTGTAGCTTCCGGGGGCATGAAGGACGGGGGTGGTGGGGGCCCTCTGTTCTTGGGGACCGGTGGGCATCCATAGTGGGCATCCATTGGGGGGACTGGGGGGTTGCTCGATGGGAGTGCGGCTGATGGTGGTCGACGACCACCGATTGCTCGCGGAGGCGCTGGCCTCGGCACTGAAGCTGCGGGGACACCGGGTGCTGGCCGCGGCGGCGCCCGCGGCGGGCGCGGCGGAACTGGTGATCACCCGCGCACCCGAGGTGTGCCTGCTCGGCACGGCGACACCGGCCGAGCCGGGCATCTTCGACCCGGTGGTGAAGATCAAGCGGGAACGCCCGCAGGTAGCGGTCCTGGTCCTCGGCCCGGTCCCGAGCCCCCGCGGCATCGCGGCGGCCTTCGCGGCAGGCGCCTCGGGCTACGTCCGCCACGACGAGCGCATAGAGGGCGTGGAGCGCGCCATCATGAAGGCAAGGGCGGGCGAGGCAGCCGTAGCCCCACAACTCCTGCAAGGCGCCTTCAGCGAACTCCTCAACCCGGCGGCCCAGCCCGACGACGAGGGCCAACGGCTGTTGCAGATGCTCACGCCACGGGAGGTAGAGGTCCTGGTCCGGGTGGCCGACGGCGAGGACACCCGGCTGATCGCAGCGGGCATGGGCATAGCCCCGTCGACGGCGCGCACGCATGTGCAGCGAGTCCTGATGAAGCTGGGGGTGGGCTCACGGCTGGAGGCGGCAGCGCTGGCGGCGAGGACGGGGCTGCTGGACAGGGCAGGCCCACTGAACCATTCGGCGGGGCCGGAGGCGTAGGCGAGTTCTGGTGTCGGACCAGCGATGGGTGCGCGAGGAGTCCCGCACGCAGGCGCTACCCCTGGGGAGACGCCTTCCTGGATGTCAGGCCCGCCGCTTTCCTCACCGACACCTAAAGGGGCGCGGGCTGTGTCGAGTGCGGCTCCGCCGCGCGGGCGCGACCTGTCCAGCGCGGCCGGCACCTACCCCCTAGGGGCGCGGGGAACTGCGCGACCAGCCACAGTCCACCCGCACCCGGCAGACGGCCTAGGCCCCCTCTTCCTCCTCCGCGACGTCCGCCAATTCCACCGGAGGCGTCGGCCGCAACTTGAGCCACCCCAGGAAGAAGATCCCGAGCAGCAGCATCGCGATCCCGGTCCACAGGTTGATGTTGACGCCCTCGGACTTGTCCAGCGACGAGTCCGACGGGTTGATCCCGGCGATCGTGACGATCACGCCGTAGACGACGAACAACCCCCCGATGATCAGCCGCAGATCGAACAGCCGGGACGCGGTCGTCGACTTGCCCTCCAGCTCGCTGACTTCGCGCTGGAGATCGTGCTCTGAGGGCTCTGAGTGTCCGGAGTGTTCAGACATGGTCTCTCAATCCTCCCGCGACTAGAACGAGAACGGGATGTAGCAGAGGGCGGCCAGGACCACCGCGCCCCAGCCGAGCAGGGCCGGCCGGCGGTACCACGCGTCGTCGCCCGCGGCGGGCGCCTCGGTCATGCCGGGGGACGTCGTGCCGTAGACCAGGCCCTGGAGCTGTTCGGCCGGCTTGGGCCGGGTGAAGAGGGAGACGGCGAACATGACCACCGCACCGGCGACGAAGCCGGCGATCGCGGAGACGAAGTTGGCGCCCTGGTCGGAGGGGATGGAGATGATCCCCCGCTTGTAGATCCAGAAGTAGTTGACCATCGCGGTGACCGTGCCCGCGAGCAGCCCCCAGAAGCCGGACTTCGGGGTGGCCCTCTTCCAGAACATGCCGACGATGAAGACGACGAACATCGGCACGTTGAAGAAGGAGAACAGGGTCTGGAGGTAGCTCATGATGTTGGAGAAGGAGGAGGCCAGGAACGCCGTGCCCACCGACGCCGCCACGCCGATCACCGTGATCAGGCGGCCGAAGCGGACGTAGTACTCGTCCTCGCGGTCCTTCACGACGTACTTCGCCCAGATGTCGTTGGTGAAGACCGTGTTGAAGGACGACACGTTGGCCGCCATGCCCGCCATGAACGCCGCGAGGAGCCCCGTCACCGCGATGCCGAGGACGCCGTTGGGCAGCAGCTGTTCCATCAGGTACGGGATCGCGTCGTTGTACTGGAGGTCCGAGCCGCTGGTGCCGATCTTCGGGACGAGCGCGGCGGCGACCAGGCCCGGGATCATCACCAGGAAGACGATGAAGACCTTGGGGTACGCGGCGATGAGCGGGGTGCGCTGGGCGGCGGACAGGTTCTTCGCGGAGAGGGCACGCTGCACCTCGGCGAAGTTGGTCGTCCAGTAGCCGAAGGACAGCACGAAGCCGAGGCCGAGCACGATGGTCAGCCAGTTCGCGCCGAGCGGGTTGACGCTGCCGATGCCGGTGCCGCCCCACGCCGTGGTGAAGTTGTGGCCGTGGGTCGCGTCCAGCTTGTGGGTCAGGCCGTCCCAGCCGCCGACCTTCTTCAGGCCGAGGTAGGAGATGGGGATGAGGGCCGCGAGGATCACGAAGAACTGGAGCACTTCGTTGTAGATCGCGGACGACAGCCCGCCGAGGGTGATGTACGCGAGCACGAAGGCGCCGGCGACCACGATCGCCACCCACTGCGGCCAGCCCAGCAGCGCCTCGACGACGATCGCGAGGGCGTACAGGTTCACACCGGCGATCAGGATGGCGGCGAAGGCGAACAGGATCGAACTCAGCAGGTGTGCCCACTTGTCGAAGCGCAGCAGCAGGAACTCGGGGACCGAGCGCACCTTCGAGCCGTAGTAGAAGGGCATCATCACCAGGCCGAGGAAGACCATGGCGGGGATGGCGCCGATCCAGTACCAGTGCACGGTGTACGCGCCGTACTGCGCGCTGTTGGCGGCCATGCCCAGGATCTCGGTGGCGGCCAGGTTGGCCGAGATGAAGGCGAGACCGGTGATCCACGCGGGCAGGGAACGCCCGGAGAGGAAGAAGTCGAGGCTCGTCTTCACCGATCTGCGGGCGGCCAGACCGATGCCGAGGACGACGACGAAGTAGATCGCCAGGATCGTGTAGTCGAGCCCGTTGGTGGGCAGCCGGAGCCCGGCGGCGAGGGAGGTGGGGGGCTGCAGAGTCTGCATCAAGCGCTCACCTTGTTTGTGTTCTTCGTTTGGTGTTCTTTGTTTGATTTTGATGGTGACGGCTGGGGGGATCGGTGGTTTGATGTGTTTGGTTCTGTGTGAAGCGTGGACGTACGTATGGATGGAGTCCCGGCGTGAAGAAGACCTCGACCCGGTTGGCCGACGGTCGTGAGCTCATCTACTACGACCTGCGGGACGACACCGTGCGCGACGCGGTGGACCGCCGCCCGCTGGAGCGCACGGTCACCACTTCGGAGGTACGGCGGGACGTGCTGCTCGGCGACTCGGTGGCGATCGCCTCGCACCGCCAGGGCCGCATCTACCACCCGCCGGTCGACCAGTGCCCGCTCTGCCCGACGACGGGCGACCGGCTGAGCGAGATCCCGGACTCCTCGTACGACGTCGTCGTGTTCGAGAACCGTTTCCCCTCGCTGGCCGGGGACTCCGGCCGCTGCGAGGTGGTCTGTTTCACCTCCGACCACGACGCGTCCTTCGCCTCGCTGACCGAGGAGCAGGCGGCCCTCGTCCTCGACGCGTGGACGGACCGGACGTCGGAGCTGTCGCATCTTCCCTCCGTCGAGCAGGTCTTCTGTTTCGAGAACCGCGGCGAAGAGATCGGTGTGACCCTCGGTCATCCCCACGGCCAGATCTACGCCTACCCGTTCACCACCCCGCGCACCGCGCTGATGCTGCGTTCACTCGCGACTCATAAGGAGGCGACCGGCGGGGAGAACCTCTTCGACGCCGTCCTGGAGCGTGAACTCGCCGGTGAGCGGGTCGTCCTTGAGGGTGAACACTGGGTCGCCTTCGTGCCGTACGCGGCGCACTGGCCCTACGAGGTCCACCTGTATCCCAAGCGGCGCGTGCCCGATCTGCTCGGTCTGGACGAGGCGGCCCGCACAGAGTTCCCCAAGGTCTATCTGGAACTCTTGAGGCGCTTCGACCGGATCTTCGGTGAGGACGAGCCTCCGACGCCGTACATCTCCGCCTGGCACCAGGCGCCGTTCGGCACACTGGAGGAGTTCGAGGGTGTGAGCAGGGACGACTTCGCGCTCCACCTTGAGCTTTTCACCATTCGCCGCACTTCCGGCAAGCTGAAGTTTCTCGCGGGTTCCGAGTCCGGCATGAGCGTGTTCATCAACGACGTGCCGCCGGAGCGCGCGGCCGAGCGACTGCGAGAGGTAGCGAGTTGATGAGCGGTAAGTACCTGGTCACGGGCGGGGCGGGTTACGTCGGCAGCGTGGTCGCCCAGCACCTGCTGGAGGCGGGCCACGAGGTCACGGTCCTGGACAACCTCTCGACGGGCTTCCGTGAGGGCGTGCCCGCGGGTGCCACGTTCGTGGAGGGCGACATCAGGGACGCGGCCAAGTGGCTCGACTCCTCGTACGACGCCGTGCTCCACTTCGCCGCGTTCTCCCAGGTCGGCGAGTCCGTCGTCAAGCCGGAGAAGTACTGGGAGAACAACGTCGGCGGCTCGATGGCCCTGCTGGCCGCGATGCGCGAGGCCGGCGTCCGCAAGCTCGTCTTCTCCTCAACGGCGGCCACGTACGGCGAGCCGGAGGAGGTCCCGATCGTCGAGACCGCCCGCACCTCCCCGACCAACCCCTACGGTGCGTCGAAGCTGTCGGTCGACTTCATGATCACGAGCGAGGCGCAGGCCCACGGACTGGGAGCCGTGTCCCTCCGCTACTTCAACGTGGCGGGCGCGTACGGCAGTTGCGGCGAGCGGCACAACCCGGAGTCGCACCTCATCCCCCTGGTCCTCCAGGTCGCCCAGGGCAAGCGGGACGCGATCTCCGTCTACGGCGACGACTACCCGACGCCGGACGGCACCTGCGTCCGTGACTACATCCACGTGGCGGACCTGGCCGACGCGCACCTGCTGGCGCTCAAGGCGGCCACTCCCGGCGAGCACCTGATCTGCAATCTGGGCAACGGCGAGGGCTTCTCGGTCCGCCAGGTCATCGAGACGGTCCGCCAGGTCACCGGGCACCCGATCCCCGAGGTCGTCGCCCCCCGCCGCGGCGGCGACCCGGCGGCCCTGGTCGCCTCGGCGGCCCGCGCCAAGGAGCGCCTCGGCTGGAACCCGACCCGCGCGGATCTCGCGGGCATCGTCGCGGACGCGTGGGCGTTCGCGCAGAACGTATCGAAGGGTTAGGAGAGAACACGTGGGTGTACTTGAGGGCTTCGAGGAGCTGTACGGCACCGCTCCCGAGGGCGTCTGGGCCGCGCCGGGCCGGGTCAACCTGATCGGCGAGTACACCGACTTCAACGAGGGCTTCGTGATGCCGCTCGCCCTGCCGCACACGGCGGTGGCGGCGGTGTCCCGCCGTACGGACGGCGTACTGCGCCTGCACTCGGCGGACATCGAGGGCCCGGTCGTAGAACTGCACGTCGACGAACTGGCCCCGCGCACCAACACGAGCTGGGCCGCGTATCCGGCGGGCGTGGTCTGGGTGTTGCGCGAGGCGGGCCATCAAGTCACCGGCGCGGACATCCACTTGTCGTCCACGGTCCCGACGGGCGCGGGCCTGTCGTCCTCGGCGGCGCTGGAGGTCGTCACGGCCCTGGCCCTGAACGACCTCTTCGAACTGGGCCTGTCCGGACCGGAGTTGGCCCGCTTCTCGCAGCGCGCGGAGAACGACTTCGTCGGCGTCCCCTGCGGCATCATGGACCAGACGGCCTCGGCCTGCGCCGAGGAGGGCCACGCGCTCCACCTCGACTGCCGAGACCTGTCCATCCGCCAGATCCCCTTCGACCTGGCGTCCGAGGGCCTCTCGCTCCTGGTGGTCGACTCCCGCGTGAAGCACGCGCTGGGCGACGGCGAGTACGCGGAACGCCGCGAGGGCTGCGAGGAGGGCGCCCGCCGACTCGGCGTCCCCTTCCTGCGGGACGTGGCGTACGAGGACCTGGACGCGTCCCTGGCCCGCCTGACCGACGAACGAATCCGCCGCTACGTCCGCCACGTGGTCTCCGACGACCACCGGGTGGACCAGGTGATCTCACTTCTCGACGCCGGCGAGGTCCGAGCGATCGGCCCGGTCCTGACCGAGGGCCACGCCTCCCTCCGCGACGATCTCCGCATCTCCTGCCCCGAGTTGGACCTCGTGGTCGACACAGCGGTCGGCGCGGGTGCCCTCGGCGCCCGCATGACGGGCGGCGGCTTCGGCGGCTCGGCGATCGTCCTGGTCGAGGCCACGGACACGGACACGGTCACGAAGGCGATCGAGGAGGCCTTCGCGGGGGCCGGCTATACGGCACCTCGGGTGTTTCCGGCGGTGCCTTCGGCGGGGGCGCGGCGGGTGAGCTGATCCGGGGTTCGTCGCCTCCCCGCTTGTCGGAGGGCGGGCGGCGACGCCGGGGGACGTTCGCGGGGCATGCGGGGCGGACTCGGGTCGGCCCGGGTCCCTGCCCTCTGGGAAAGCGTCGCCGCGAACCTGACACTCTCCTGATGACCCCTGACACGCCCACGACTGAGCCGGAGACAGCGTCGGCTGAAGATCTCCGGAAGCTGATGTCCTCGGTTCGGTACGTCTTATGGGACCTCGACGGTCCGATCTGCCAGCTGTTCGCGGGGCACTCCGCGTCCGAAATAGCCCGCGAACTGGTCAGCTCGCTCGGGCCGGACGAGCAGTTCAAGCTGCTGCCCATGGAGGAACGTTTAAGCAAGGACCCGCACGGCATGCTGGTCACCATCAGCCAGCGGCATCCGGACACCGGCCAGATCGCAAAACTGGAGGAGTGGCTGACCGGGGAGGAACTGAAAGCCGTCGGTTCCGCCGTTGCGACCCCCCATGCCGGGGACGTGATCCAGGTGTGGGCGGGACTGGGCGTCCGGTTGGCCGTCAGTACCAACAACTCGGCCCGGGCTGCCACCGCTTACCTTGCGGCCAAGGGACTCGACGGCTTCTTCCCGCACGTCTACGGGCGTACGCGTGACCTCCACCTGATGAAGCCGCACCCCCACTCCTTGAAGCTGGCACTCCATGCGATGGGTGCCGACCCGTCGGAGGCGCTGATGCTCGGTGACGCGACAACGGATTACGACGCGGCACGGACCGCCGGAGTCGCCTTTCTGGGATATGCGTGTGACCCCCTCAAGGTTCGGGCATTTCGGCGGGCGGGAGTGGAACCGTCGCGGATTGTGCCCTCCCTCAAGGAGGTCTGGGACGTGCTCAAGTCTCAGGGCTGAACCACCAGCAGGAAGAGCAGCAGTGCCACCCACCACAGGAGCCATGTCTGCCGACCTCTTGCATCCTTGGGAAGCTTCTTCCCCTTCGCTCCTTTGGATGCCTTCTCTTTCTTCGGCGTCTTGGGTGAGGCGATCAGAACGGAGACCAGGATCAGAAGTGCTGCACCAAGGGCTCCATACGATGTCCGGATCTGCTGCTCGACAACAGTCCGGACTATGAACCACGCAAAATCCGGGGCGATCATTCAGGACCCCCGTCCGATTCAGTGAAGTCGGCCAATTGGACCAAACTGGCTCACGGTTGATATCCCCGGACTACTTGATCCCGTAACCACCAGTTCAATCGGTCTGCCAACCTGACCGAAACTGGTTTTCCCCACCGCCCTTGCGAGGTACGGTCGTTGTGTGAGTGACGACGGACGCGACGAGGTCGGCGGAGCGGTCGAGAGTGTTCTGACGGAACTGCGTCGCCGCATCGTCGCCCAGGAGTACCCGGAGGGCAGCATGCTGCCCTCCCAGCGAGAACTGGCCACCGCGTTCGGTGTCTCCCGGGACACCGTGCAGCGCGCCCTGCGGGAGCTGAGTGAGGATCACTGGATCAAGTCCCGCCAGGGCAGCGGTTCGCGTGTCGTCATCAAGGCCTCCCAGCCCACTCCTCCAGCGGATGACGCCGCCCGGATACGGAGGGCGAGGATGGCCTGGTTCGTCGAGCGGGCCTTTGCGCGGGCAGAGGTCAGGCTCGACGTCTTCTGCTTGACGTCCGAATCGCTCGACGCACATCTCCGTGTCCAGGCGGAACGCATTCTGGACCGTTCGGCCACCGCGCCGGAAAAGATCAGACTGCGGATGCTGCTTCCGGACAGGGAGATGCTGCTGCCAGTTCCGCGCAACATCGATGCACCGGATGACAAGAGAGTGGTCGAGCGCCTGTTGGCGATCTCCGACCGCTGTCTGTCGTCGCTGGAGGACACACTCCGGAATCTCCGGGCGAATGGCCCGGTCCAGGAGGTCGACTTCGAGGTCAAGCGTGTTCCTTTAGTGCCGGTGTCCAAGTTGTTCCTGCTCAACGGGACGGAGGCCTTCCAGACCATGTACAAGCTGGCCCGGCGGCGCATCGCACTGGGCGGGACGGAAGAGGTGGAGGCGATTGACATCCTCAGCGTCGGCGCCACTGGCACCTACTTCGACAAAACCGATGACGAGGACGACGCACAGGCTGCCTGGGTGAAGGACCAGCAGGACTGGTTCGATTCGCTCTGGGAGCACCTCGCCACGTGACGGCATGACTCCAGTGGCCTCAGTGGCTGAAATGCACTCACGAGGCCCGCTTCGGCACTATGCTCCAGGTCGCCTCCGAGTCGAGCGGCCTGCGGAAGCACCCCCTGCTCGCTAGGTGTCTCCCAGGAGTGAAGTGTCCAACGCAGTCGATGTCGGCGAAGAGTTCGTGCGACTGGCCCAGAAGATCGGCACTGGCAGCGGTGGTCACCACAATCACAACTATGTGCTGCCCCTTACCGAAGACATGGCCCGACTCTGCGGGGGTGAACCCGGTACCCGTGTGCTCGTGCGCGTTCCGCGGCCGGATGCTGTCCCGGTAGTGATCAGAACCTGGTCCGAGGCGCAGCTGCTGCGCTCGTTCGAACACCCGCCGCCCCACGTACCGCGGTGCCTGGCCAGCACGGCGACGGCGACTGTGCTCAGTTACGTGGAGGGCGTCCCGCTGTCCCGTGAGTGCCCGGACGGGGAACCCGTGGACCGATTGTGGATCTCGGACATGGCCCAACTCCTTGCCCAGACAGCCGCGGTAGGCCGGGAGGAGCTGCCGGCGCCGCCCGACGGCTGGCCTCATGACGGCCAGGACAGCCGGGGTTACCTGGGCGCCCTGACGCAGTTGGCCGACGAGCAGATCCGCAAGCCCAGTTGGTCGGTGTACGGGGGCCTGTTCAACGCGCTGGGCGTTCCGGAAAACGCGCTGACCCAAATGGCCGAGAACGTACCGGTCATGACCGACCGTCCCTGCGGCCTGCTCCACGGAGACCTGCACCGCGACAATGTCGTCCTCACGGACCACGGCGATCCCCGCATGATCGCCGTCGACTGGGAGCTGGCAACGTACGGGGACCCGCTGTTCGACCTCGCCACCCACCTGGTCCGCATGCGCTACCCGGAGACCCAGCACAAGACCGTGATCACCGCATGGGCCAAAGCCATGGAGTCGACCGTGCCGGCCGCGACCAAAGGCATGGACAGAGACCTGCCGCACTACCTCGCGTTCGAGCGGGCCCAGTCGGTCTTCCCCGATGTCATAAGAGCCGCGCGATCGCTGCGGCAAGGTCCGCAGCGGGAACGCACGCCGGACGACCTCCTGCATGACGCCGAGTCGGCCGTGCGGCACGCGCTCCAAGCCGGCGCGGAGCCTCTTGGTCTGCGAGATCTTCCCAGCGCGGCCAAGGTGCGCGACATTCTGCACCGGTGGCAGGCGTCAGGCCCGGACGGACTGGCCGGCCCAGGGAGCGATGTCCGCGACCACACCAATCCCGTCGAAGCCGGCCTCGCACGCTGAAGACATTCCGCTCAGTCTTCTCGGATGCGCGCGTGCAGATGCATGTCGTGGCGGCCGTCGTCATGCACGGCGGCGCTGCGCTTGGTGCCTTCCAGGAGGTAGCCGGACTTGGTGGCGACCCTGCATGAGGCGTGGTTGCGGGTGGAGTGGTCCAACTCCAGCCGGTGGAAGCCGATTTCGTCCAGGGCCCAGGTGCTGAGTGCCGCAAGGCCGCGTGAAGCGACACCGGCATCGCGGGCGGCCGGGAGGACCCAGTAGGCGACGACGGCCGTGCCGTCGTCGAAGTCCAGACCGCGCAGCACTGTCCGGCCGAGCACCTCGTCCCCGCCGCGGGTGATCGCCCAGTGGCCGCCCTGCTCTCGTTTCCAGTCCTGGCGGTACGTGTCGAACCATTCCCGGACCTGGGTCTCCGAGGTCGGCCGACGCGTGTGCCACCGGCGGATCTCACCGTCCTGGTAGGCGGACAGGAATGCCGGTGCATCCCATTCCTCCCAAGGGCGCAGCAACAGGCCCCCGGCGACGGGAAGTTCGGGTTGGGGGGAGCCGCCGAGCAGGCCGGAGACGATGACGGGCGGCGTCGACAGAGCGCGGGTCATGACTCACCCCAGCCGCTTTGTCAGCGTGTACTCCGTGACCCCCGGCGGATAGTCCGGGATCACGCACACCACCTCGTAGCCATGCTTCTTGTAGAAGTCCGGTGCCTGGAAGTCCCATGTCTCCAGGCGGGCCGCCACACAGGCACGCTCCTCGCGGGCGATGCGCTCGGCCTCCGCGAGCAGTCGGGAGCCGAGTCCTGCTCCCCGGTGGCGGGCGTCCACCCAGAGGTATGTCACGTGGAGCCAGTCCGCCCAGGTGTGGCAGATGGCCCCGGCCGCGAGGGCGCCCGTGGTGTCCAACGCCCAGACGTGAAGCGGAACTTCACGTTCGCGAGGGGTTCCGCGCAGGGCCCGCAGCACCGGGGACGCGGCCGTGTTGGTTTCGAGCAGCCGGGCGCGGAGCAGATCGCGTCGCTCTCTGTCGACTTCCGTCTCAATACGAAACATGCGGCTCACCATAAACGGGCTGGACAGTCAGTTCTGCAAATTGGGTTCCGCTGCTGC
Organism: Streptomyces sp. NBC_01622; assembly: GCF_045209635.1. Taxonomy (NCBI): domain Bacteria; kingdom Bacillati; phylum Actinomycetota; class Actinomycetes; order Kitasatosporales; family Streptomycetaceae; genus Streptomyces; species Streptomyces sp. NBC_01622. The sequence continues at coordinate 4,759,096 of NZ_CP109293.1, read as the reverse complement.
GGCCCGGCCGTACTCTGTGAACAGCACCGGTGGGGGCCGGTGCTGATCAGGGGGCGAGACAAGTCGGGTACGACGCCCGATGTGGGGGTAGCAGTCTCTGCACGGCGGCGGCCGTGCGGCTTCGGCCGCTCCCGGGCGTCGTACCCGCAACCAACGTTTCGTCTCCCGACGATGAGGTATCCCCTGCTCCACCAGGAGCCTGGGGAAGGGGGTTTCGTGGTTCGCATCCGAGTCCTGGTCGTCGACGACCATCGCATCTTCGCCGAGTCGCTCGCCGCGGCACTGGCGGCCGAGCCCGATGTCGACGTGTCCGCGGCCGGCAGTGGTCCCGCCGCGCTGCGCAGCATGGAGCGCGCGAACGCCGAGGGCCGCAGATTCGACGTCCTGCTGGTGGACGCCGACCTGGGCGGCAATGTGCAGGGCATCCGGCCCGCAGTGCCCGTGCAGGCGGGCAACGAGGACGGGCTGGTGGACGGGATCTCCCTGGTCGCCGGGGTCCGTTCCGCCCAGCCGAGCGTACGGATGGTCGTACTGGCGGAGAAGGACGATCCGCGCCGGGCCGCGCTGGCCCTGCAGGCCGGAGCCTCCGGCTGGGTCGCCAAGGACTGCTCGCTGTCCAGGCTTTTAACCGTCATCCGAGGGGTGCTTCGCGACGAGACGCACCTGCCACCCGCCCTGCTGACCGGGGTCCTGCGCGAGTTGACGGCCGCGCGCAAGCACCGCACCGAGAGCGAGCGCCTGGTGGAGTCGCTGACTCCGCGGGAGCGCGAGGTGCTGCGCTGCATGGTGGCCGGGTTGGGGCGCAAAGCCGTTGCCGAGCGGTTGTTCCTCTCCCCGCACACAGTCCGGACGCATATGCAAAACGTGCTCGGCAAGTTGGGGGTCCACTCGACTCTCGCGGCGGTGGCGCTGGCGAGGCGCGCGGGGGTGGGACCCGTCGACCTAGCCGGGGATGTTGTCGAACGGGGCGGTCAACTGGCGTAGCAGTCCGGCCAGTTCGCCCCGCTGGGCGCGGGAGAGTTCCGCGAGGATCGCGCGCTCCTGCGCCAGCAGTCCGGCCAGGGCCTGGTCCGCGCGGTCCTGGCCCTCCTCGGTGAGCCGGACCAGCACGCCCCGGCGGTCGCTGGGGTCGGGGAGCCGTTCGACCAGGCCCTTCTTCGCCAGCCGGTCGATACGGTTCGTCATCGTGCCCGACGTGACCAGGGTCTGCGTCAGCAGCTGGCCGGGGGAGAGCTGATAGGGGCTGCCCGCGCGCCTGAGCGCCGTCAGCACGTCGAACTCCCAGGGCTCCAGGCTGTGCTCGGCGAACGCCAGCCGGCGGGCCCGGTCCAGGTGCCGGGCCAGTCTGCTCACCCGGCTGAGCACCTCAAGTGGCTCCACGTCGAGGTCCGGGCGCTCCCGGCGCCACGCTGCGACAAGCCGATCGACCTCGTCCTCCATGACGATCAGTGTAGTGGTTGTGTCGACATGAAGTCTCTTGATATCAACTAACTTGCTTAGAAGTCTCTTGACATCGAGATAATCGGCCGGGGAGAGTGGGAGACATGACGACGACTTGGGACCCCGCCCAGTACCTGCGGCACGCCGGCCACCGCGCCCGCCCGTTCACCGACCTCCTCGCCCGCGTCACCGACGTCCCCGGCACCCCGCCCCGCATCGCCGACCTCGGCTGCGGCCCCGGCAACGTGACCACCGTCCTCGCCGACCGCTGGCCCACCGCGCACATCACCGGCTACGACAACTCACCCGAGATGCTGGCGAAGACCGAGCCCTATGCCGGCCCCACCGCCGGTGGCGGCCGGCTGGACTTCGCCCACGCGGACGCCACGACCTGGGCGCCGGCCGAGCCGTACGACCTGATCGTGTCGAACGCGGCGCTGCAGTGGGTGCCGGGACACCTGGACCGCTTCGGCGACTGGGTCTCCGCGCTCACACCCTCGGGCACCTTCGCCTTCCAGGTGCCGGACAACATCGACGCGCCCCTGCACGCCCTGATGCGCGAACTCGCCGCCACCGCCCGCTGGAAGAGCCGGCTCGGGGAGGTCCTCCGGCACGAGGACTCGGTGCACACACCCGGCGTCTACCTCGACCGCCTGGCCCGCCTCGGCTGCACGGCCGACGTCTGGCAGACGACGTACCAGCACATCCTGCCCGGCCCCGACCCCGTCCTCGACTGGGTCAAGGGCACCGGCCTGCGCCCCGCTCTCACCGCCCTCGCCGACGACCCGGAGGCGCGGGACGCCTTCGTCACCGAGTACCGCGGCCTGCTCCGCGAGGCGTATCCGACGGCGGAGTACGGCACGGTGCTCCCCTTCCGGCGGTTGTTCGCAGTGGCCCGTAAGGGGGTGTGAGCGGTGATCGCGGCCGTGGACCATGTGCAGCTGGCGGCCCCGCCGGGGTCGGAGGACGCGCTGCGGGCGTACTACGTCGACACCCTCGGGATGGTCGAGATCCCCAAGCCGCCGGTGCTGGCGGCGCGGGGCGGGTGCTGGTTCGGGGCGGGGGCCGTCCAGCTGCACCTGGGTATCGAGGCGGACTTCCGGCCCGCGAGGAAGGCGCACCCCGGGCTTCGGGTGGCCGACATCGAGGCGTATGCGGCCCGGCTGGAAGCCCGCGGGGCGTCTGTCACTTGGGACGACGACCTGCCGGGGCACCGGCGCTTCTACTCGGAGGATCCGGTGGGGAACCGGCTGGAGTTCCTGGAACCGGTGTTGAGGCGGTCCGGCCCAGGTGGGTGACGAGGATGTGGATCACTTCGTCGTCGATGACGTACAGGACGCGGTAGCCGCCGACGCGGAGGCGCCGGATGTCGACGCCGTAGGCGACGGAGTTGACGGGGCGAGGGGTCTCGGCGAGTGCGTCGACGGCCTCGTAGACCGCGGCCAGTCCGGCCGGGTCGTCCTTGAGGAACCGGACCGCGGTGCTCGTGGCGCTCGGCTCCCAGATGATGTGGTAGGTCACGGGCGCAGCCCCAAAATCCGGCCGACTTCCTCATGCGGGATGCCCTCGCCGAGCGTGCCCTCCGCCTTGCGCCGCTGATAGTCCGAGACGGCGAGTGCATCCTCAAGATCCTCTATTACCTGCGGCGAGACGAGCAGCGCGGCCACGTGCCCGTGGTCGGTGAGGGCGATGGTCTCGCGGCTGTGGGCCGCGCGGCGGACGAGGTCGCCGAGTTGGGAACGGGCTGCGCTGATCGCGATCTCAGTCATGGCTGAATTGTTGCACAAGATGTACTTACTGATCTATTGGTTCACGTTCTCCGGTGGTTCGTCGGACGCATGACCGATCGGAGTTTGTCCGGTGGTATCGCGGCTACCCGACCGGTGGCGCCGAGTGCCGAGTTCCTATCCGACCGGGAGTGATGAACCGTGGCAAAGGACGAGAAGGCCAAGGCCAAGAAGGAACAGGTCAAGGGCAAGACCAAGGAGACCGTGGGCCGTGCCGTCGGCAACGAGACCATGAAGGCGAAGGGGCAGGCCGAGAAGGCCAAGGGGGACGTGCGGCAGGCCAAGGAGAAGGCGAAGGACGCCTTCAAGCGCTGACGCCGGCGCCGGAAGCGATGAGGGCCCCTGCCGTCCGGCAGGGGCCCCTCTGTGTGCTCAGCTCTTCCGGTGGCCTATCAACCGCGGCTTCGCCTCCAGCCCGTCCAGCCCGTGCCACGCCAGGTTGACCAGGTGCGCCGCCACCTCCGCCTTCTTCGGGCGGCGGACGTCCAGCCACCACTGGCCGGTCAGGGCGACCATGCCGACCAGGGCCTGGGCGTAGAGGGGGGCGAGTTTGGCGTCGAAGCCGCGGCTCTTGAACTCGCGGCCCAGGATGTCCTCGACCTGGGTCGCGATGTCCGAGATCAGGGACGCGAAGGAACCTGTGGACTGGGGGATGGGGGAGTCGCGGACCAGGATGCGGAAGCCGTCCGTGTACTCCTCGATGTAGTCGAGGAGGGCGAAGGCCGCCTGTTCGCAGAGTTCGCGGGGGTGGCCGGCCGTCAGGGAGCTGGTCACCATGTCCAGCAAGCGGCGCATCTCGCGGTCCACGACCACCGCGTACAGGCCCTCCTTGCCGCCGAAGTGCTCGTACACCACCGGCTTGGAGACCCCGGCCTTCGCCGCGATCTCCTCCACCGACGTGGCCTCGAAACCTTTCGCCGCGAAGAGCGTGCGACCGACTTCCAGCAACTGGGCCCGGCGTTCGGCTCCCGTCATCCGGGTGCGGCGCGCGCGCCGGGGCTTCTCGTTGCTCGGGGTGCTGCTGGGATCGGTCGCCACGGCGTCAATCATGCCGCCTCCGCCGACTCCTTCCGGGGCCGAGAGCCTTCCGTTCCGGAGATACGGCGCGAATCGATACGCGAGCGTGACGGCCAGCGCACGTCATAGGCCCAGCCGAGCTGCTCGCACCAGCGGATGATCCGCGCCGAGGAGTCCAGCTGGCCGCGCATCACACCGTGCCGCGCGGACGTCGGGTCGGCATGGTGCAGGTTGTGCCAGGACTCGCCGCAGGACAGGATCGCCAGCCACCACACGTTGCCCGAGCGGTCACGCGACTTGAAGGGGCGCTTGCCGACCGCGTGGCAGATCGAGTTGATCGACCAGGTGACGTGGTGCAGCAGCGCCACCCGGACGAGCGAACCCCAGAAGAACGCCGTGAACGCGCCCCACCACGACATCGTCACCAGACCGCCGATCAGCGGCGGCAGCGCGAGCGACAGCACCGTCCAGAAGAGGAACTGGCGGGAGATCGCGCGGATCGTCCGGTCCTTGATCAGGTCCGGCGCGTACTTGTCCTGCGGGGTGCGCTCCTCGTCGAACATCCATGCGATGTGCGCCCACCACAGGCCCTTGAGCAGCGCGGGCACGGTCTCGCCGTAGCGCCACGGCGAATGCGGGTCGCCCTCCGCGTCCGAGAACTTGTGGTGCTTGCGGTGGTCGGCCACCCAGCGGACCAGCGGGCCCTCGACCGCCATGGACCCGGCGATGGCGATGGCGATCCGCAGCGGCCGCTTCGCCTTGAAGGAGCCGTGCGTGAAGTACCGGTGGTAGCCGATCGTCACGCCGTGGCAGCCCAGGTAGTAGAAGAACACCAGCAGGCCGAGATCCAGCCAGCTCACCCCGCCCCAGCTCCAGGCCAGCGGCACCGCCGCGACCAGCGCCAGGAAGGGGACGGTGATGAAGAGGAGGAGTGTCAGCTGTTCCAGCGACCCCTTCTTCTCGCCGCCGAGGGTGGCGGCGGGCAGCGGAGTGCCGTCGTCGTTCGCCCGCGGGGCGTCGTCGATCACATCGGAGCTCGTGGTCATGGGCGTCCCCTGTGGGGTTCGGAGGTGGAGGCGGAGCGTCGGACGGCGGGAACCGAGCATGAGTTCACCATGGACTTCCCTACGGTTCCGTAACCTACGGCGACGTAAGTATGGCAGTGCGTCGACCAGTGGACGAAGCCCGTGAGACCGCGCGTCAGAGTGGACACCTATCCTTGGTGTCGGTCGGACAGCGCGGTCCGCTCTGTTTTCTTCCCGGATGTCCGTCCCCTATGCGACAGCCGCCGCGGGACCGCCGTCCGGGTTCCCTCCAGACGAGCTTCAAACACTGCAAGGAGCCGCACCTGTGAGCAGTGCCGACGACCAGGCCACTACGACCAACAATGAGCTGCGCGCCGACATCCGGCGACTGGGCGACCTGCTGGGCGAGACCCTCGTCCGCCAGGAGGGCCCCGAACTGCTCGAACTGGTCGAGAAGGTCCGCCGCCTCACCCGGGAGGACGGCGAGGCCGCCGCCGAGCTGCTGCGCGGCACCGAGCTGGAGACCGCCGCCAAGCTGGTCCGCGCCTTCTCCACCTACTTCCACCTGGCCAACGTCACCGAGCAGGTGCACCGCGGCCGTGAGCTGCGCGCCCGGCGGGCCGCCGAGGGCGGTCTCCTGGCCCGCACGGCCGACCGCCTCAAGGACGCCGACCCCGACCACCTGCGCGAGACGGTCAAGAACCTCAACGTCCGCCCGGTCTTCACCGCACACCCCACCGAGGCCGCGCGCCGGTCGGTCCTCAACAAGCTCCGGCGCATCGCCACGCTCCTGGAGACCCCGGTCATCGAGTCCGACCGCCGCCGCTACGACACCCGGCTGGCCGAGAACATCGACCTGGTGTGGCAGACCGATGAGCTCAGGGTCGTACGGCCGGAGCCCGCCGACGAAGCCCGTAACGCCATCTACTACCTGGACGAGCTGCACGCGGGCGCGGTCGGTGACGTCCTCGAAGACCTCACCGCCGAGCTGGAGCGCGTCGGCGTCAAGCTGCCCGACGACACCCGCCCGCTCACCTTCGGCACCTGGATCGGCGGCGACCGCGACGGCAACCCGAACGTCACCCCCCAGGTCACCTGGGACGTCCTGATCCTCCAGCACGAGCACGGCATCAACGACGCCCTGGAGACGATCGACGAGCTCCGCGGCTTCCTCTCCAACTCCATCCGCTACACGGGCGCGACGGACGAGCTGCTGGAGTCCCTCCAGGCCGACCTGGAGCTGCTGCCCGGGATCAGCCCCCGCTACAAGCGGCTCAACGCCGAGGAGCCCTACCGGCTCAAGGCCACCTGCATCCGGCAGAAGCTGGAGAACACCAAGAGCCGCCTCGCCAAGGGCACCCCGCACCAGCCCGGCCGCGACTACCTCGGCACCGCCGAGCTGCTGCACGACCTCACCCTGATCCAGACCTCCCTGCGCGCCCACCGCGGCGGCCTCTTCGCCGACGGCCGCATGGACCGTACGATCCGCACGCTCGGCGCGTTCGGCCTCCAGCTCGCCACCATGGACGTACGCGAGCACGCGGACGCCCACCACCACGCGCTCGGCCAGCTCTTCGACCGGCTCGGCGAGGAGTCCTGGCGCTACTCGGACATGCCCCGCGAGTACCGCGCCAAGCTGCTCGCCAAGGAGCTGCGATCGCGCAGGCCCCTCGCGCCCACCCCGGCACCCGTCGACGCGGCCGGTGAGAAGACCCTCGGGGTGTTCGAGACGGTCAAGAAGGCGCTCGCCGTCTTCGGGCCCGAGGTCATCGAGTCGTACATCATCTCGATGTGCCAGGGCGCCGACGACGTGTTCGCCGCCGCCGTCCTCGCCCGCGAGGCCGGGCTGATCGACCTGCACGCCGGCTGGGCGAAGGTCGGCATCGTGCCGCTGCTGGAGACCACGGACGAGCTGAAGGCCGCCGACACCATCCTTGAGGACATGCTCTCGGACCCGTCCTACCGGCGCCTGGTCGCGCTGCGGGGCGATGTCCAGGAGGTCATGCTCGGCTACTCGGACTCGTCGAAGTTCGGTGGCATCACGACCAGCCAGTGGGAGATCCACCGGGCGCAGCGGCGGCTGCGTGACGTGGCGCACCGGTATGGGGTGCGGCTGCGGCTGTTCCACGGCCGTGGCGGCACGGTCGGCCGCGGTGGCGGCCCGTCCCACGACGCGATCCTCGCCCAGCCCTGGGGCACCCTGGAGGGCGAGATCAAGGTGACCGAGCAGGGCGAGGTCATCTCCGACAAGTACCTGGTGCCGTCGCTGGCCCGCGAGAACCTGGAACTGACGGTCGCCGCCACCCTCCAGGCCTCCGCCCTGCACACCTCGCCCCGCCAGTCCGACGAGGCGCTGGCCCGCTGGGACGCGGCCATGGACGTGGTCAGCGACGCCGCCCACGCCGCCTACCGCAGGCTGGTCGAGGACCCGGACCTTCCGACGTACTTCCTCGCCTCCACGCCCGTGGACCAGCTCGCCGATCTGCACCTGGGCTCGCGGCCCTCCCGCCGGCCCGGCTCGGGCGTCTCGCTCGACGGACTGCGCGCGATCCCGTGGGTGTTCGGCTGGACCCAGTCCCGGCAGATCGTGCCCGGCTGGTTCGGCGTGGGTTCAGGGTTGAAGGCGCTGCGCGAGGCGGGCCTCGACACCGTGCTCGACGAGATGCACGAGCAGTGGCACTTCTTCCGCAACTTCATCTCCAACGTCGAGATGACCCTCGCCAAGACGGATCTGCGGATCGCCCAGCACTACGTCGACACCCTCGTCCCCGACCACCTCAAGCACGTGTTCGACATCATCAGGGCCGAGCACGAACTGACCGTCGTCGAGGTGCTCCGCGTCACCGGTGAGGCCGAACTCCTCGACGCCACCCCGGTGTTGAAGCAGACCTTCACCATCCGCGACGCCTACCTCGACCCGATCTCGTACCTCCAGGTCGCCCTCCTCAAGCGCCAGCGCGACGAGGCGGCGGCCGGCGCCGAACCCGACCCGCTGCTGAGCCGCGCCCTCCTCCTCACCGTCAACGGTGTGGCGGCGGGCCTGCGCAACACCGGTTGAGCAAGACGCAAGTGGGTGCCCCCGAGCTGTCGTAGAAGCTCGGGGGCACCCGCCTTTTCAAGCGATCAGAGGGCGACGAACGCCGCCGTCAGCAGGGCGATCCCCGACCCGGCCAGTACCCACGCGGCCCGGGTCAGCCGCAGGCCGCCGGCGACCACCACCGAGGCCAGCAGGAGGGCGCCGCCGAGGGGGACCCAGGCGTAGAGGATGCCGGCGGGGCCGGAGCGCATGACCTCGTCGGTGCCGGGCTTCACGACCACCGCGTACGTCTGGCCCTTCTTCACCGCGACCGTGTGCTCGATGACGACCTCGGCGCGGGCCCTGGACCCCTCTGAGACCGGTGTGTACGGCCCGGTGCAGGTGTCGTCGCCGCACGCGGTGACCTCGATGGTGCCGCTCTCGCGGCCCTTGGTCAGCATCACGTTGTGGGCGGTGGGCCAGGAGCCCCACACCCCGGCGATCAGGATCAGCACGGCGACCGTGCCCATCGCCGCGAGCCGTCCGAAGTTCAGTGCGGCGAAGGCGCCGGGGGACGCGGAAGCGGCGGGAGACATGGCCGGGATCATTGGCCATACCCGCACGCCCGGTCAACTCCCGCCGCCGATAAGCCGGATAGGACGGATAGGCCCGATAAGCCGGGCAAGCCGGATGGCTCAGGAGTTGTACGCGCTCTGCGCCCGCTCCAGGCCCTCGCTCACCAGACACTCCACCGAGTCGGTGGCGCGGTCGACGAGGAAGTCCAGTTCCTTGCGCTCCGTGGACGAGAAGTCCTTCAGCACGAAGTCCGCCACCTGCATCCGGCCCGGCGGGCGCCCGATCCCGAACCGCACCCGGTGGTAGTCCGGGCCCATCGCCTTCGTCATCGACTTCAGCCCGTTGTGGCCGTTGTCGCCGCCGCCGAGCTTGAGACGGAGGGTGCCGTAGTCGATGTCCAGCTCGTCGTGGACCGCGACGATGTTCGCGACGGGCACCTTGTAGAAGTCGCGCAGCGCGTTGACCGGGCCGCCCGACAGGTTCATGTACGACATCGGCTTCACCAGCACGACCCGGCGGCTCGCCGGACCCGGTGCGCCGATGCGGCCCTCCAGGACCTGCGCCTGTGCCTTCCCGGCCCGCTTGAACTTGCCGCCGATCCGCTCCGCGAGCAGGTCGGCCACCATGAAGCCCACGTTGTGCCGGTTGGCGGCGTACTCGGGGCCCGGATTCCCGAGGCCCACGATCAGCCAGGGGGCATTCGCGTCGGTCGTCACGTCCACGTCTCCTTGCTGTGTTCTCCCGGGGCGGTCCCCCGGACCCCAGCAGCCAGCCGCTGCTCCCGGTGGGAACAGCGGCTGACAGCAGCGGTGAAGGTGAGGATCAGGCCTCGGTGGCCTCGGCCTCGCCGTCGGCGGGCGCCTCTTCCGCCTGGGCGGCCAGCACCTGGAGGACGACCGCGTCCTCGTCGATGGCCAGCGTGGTGCCCTTGGGCAGCGGGATGTCCTTGGCGGCGATGGAGGCACCGGCCTCCAGGCCCGCGATGGACACGGTGACCGACTCGGGGATGTGCGTGGCCTCGGCCTCGACGGTGATCGTGCTCAGCACGTGCTCCAGCAGGAAGGAGCCCGGGGCGAGCTCGCCCTCGGTGTGGACGTAGACCTCGACGGTGACCTTCTCGCCGCTCTTCACGGTGAGCAGGTCGACGTGCTCGAGGAAGCCCTTGATGGCGTCACGCTGGACGGCCTTCGGGATGGCGAGCTGGGTCTTGCCCTCGATGTCCAGGGTGAGCAGGACGTTCGGGGTACGCAGGGCGAGCTGCAGCTCGTGGCCCGGCAGCGTGACGTGCAGCGGGTCCACACCGTGGCCGTAGACCACGGCGGGAACCTTCTTGTCACGGCGGATACGGCGGGCGGCACCCTTGCCGAACTCGGTGCGGGTCTCGGCGGTGAGCTTGACGTCGGCCATGGTCACTCCTCGTAGAACAGACGGGGGAAGGTGGTCACCCGGCCGAACATCGGCCTGCTACGAAGAGCGCGTCGATAACGGACCGCCGTACCTGGATATCGGTACGGCCTCCCTCGCCGAGCAACTTGGGCAGCTTACTCGGCGGGGAGGCCGTACAAGAAATCGATCTACGACCGCGGGGGTCAGTGTTCGTCGAAGAGGCTCGTGACCGAGCCGTCCTCGAAGACCTCGCGGACCGCGCTGGCGATGGTCGGGGCGATCGACAGGACCGTGATCTTGTCGAGGTCGGCGCCGAGTTCACCCGGGGTGGGGAGGGTGTCGGTGAGGACGAACTCGCTGACGCGGGAGTTCTTCAGGCGGTCGGCGGCGGGGCCGGAGAGGACGCCGTGGGTGGCCGTCACGATGACGTCCTCGGCGCCGTGCGCGAACAGGGCGTCGGCGGCGGCGCAGATCGTGCCGCCGGTGTCGATCATGTCGTCGACCAGGACGCAGACGCGGCCCTTGACCTCGCCGACGACCTCGTGGACGGTGACCTGGTTCGCCACGTCCTTGTCGCGCCGCTTGTGCACGATCGCCAGGGGCGCGCCGAGGCGGTCGCACCAGCGGTCGGCGACGCGCACGCGGCCGGCGTCCGGGGAGACGACGGTCAGCTTGCTGCGGTCGACCTTGCCGCCCACGTAGTCCGCGAGAAGGGGGAGGGCGAAGAGGTGGTCCACCGGGCCGTCGAAGAAGCCCTGGATCTGGTCGGTGTGCAGGTCGACGGTGAGGATGCGGTGCGCGCCCGCCGTCTTCATCAGGTCCGCGATGAGGCGGGCCGAGATCGGCTCGCGACCGCGGTGTTTCTTGTCCTGCCGGGCGTAGCCGTAGAACGGCACGATCACCGTGATGGAGCGGGCCGAGGCGCGCTTCAGGGCGTCGATCATGATCAGCTGCTCCATGACCCACTGGTTGATCGGGGCCGTGTGGCTCTGGATCACGAAACAGTCCGCGCCGCGCACCGACTCCTCGAAGCGGACGTAGATCTCGCCGTTCGCGAAGTCGAAGGCCTTGGTCGGGACGACCCCGACACCCAGCTGGTGGGCGACCTCCTTGGCAAGCTCGGGGTGGGCGCGGCCGGAGAAGAACATCATCTTCTTCTCGCCGGTCGTCTTGATCCCGGTCACAGCACTGTCTCCTCAGAGGTCATTCAACTGGGTGTGCGTTTATCACGGTACGCCGTCCTGAACGCACCCGTTTCCGGTCAGTCTTCGTTCGCGTCCTGACGGGAAGCGGTTTCCGCAGCCTTCGCCGCCGCGCTTCCCGGACGCTTGCGGGCCACCCAGCCCTCGATATTCCGCTGCTGGCCACGGGCCACGGCCAGCGAACCGGGCGGTACGTCCTTCGTGATCACGGAGCCGGCGGCGGTGTATGCGCCGTCCCCGACCGTGACAGGTGCCACAAACATATTGTCCGACCCTGTACGGCAGTGCGACCCGACGGTGGTGTGATGTTTGGCCTGTCCGTCGTAGTTGACGAAGACGCTGGCGGCCCCGATATTGCTGTACTCGCCGATCGTCGCGTCCCCGACATAGGAGAGATGCGGGATCTTCGTCCCCTCCCCGATCGTCGCGTTCTTCGTCTCGACGTATGTCCCGATCTTGCCCTTCGCGCCCAGCCGGGTGCCGGGACGGAGATAGGCGTACGGCCCGACGCTCGCCCCCGGACCGATGTGCGAGCTGACGGCCACGGTGTTGTCGACGCGGGCGCCGGCCTCGACGACGGTGTCCGTCAGCCGGCTGTTGGGGCCGACCTCGGCGCCCTCGCCGATGTGCGTGGTGCCGTGCAACTGGGTGCCCGGCTGGACGGTCGCGTCCTGGCCGAAGGTGACGGTGACGTCGATCCAGGTCGTCGCCGGGTCGACGACGGTGACCCCGCCGAGCATGGCCTCGGTCAGCAGCCGGTCGTTGAGGATGCGGCGCGCCTCGGAGAGCTGCACGCGGTTGTTGATGCCGGCGATCTCGCGGTGGTCGCCCGCGACGGAGGCGCCGACCCGGTGCCCGGCCTCGCGCAGGATGCCGAGGACGTCGGTGAGGTACTCCTCGCCCTGGCTGTTGTCCGTCCGCACCTTCCCCAGCGCGTCGGCGAGCAACTGCCCGTCGAACGCGAAGACCCCGGAGTTGATCTCCCGGATCGCCCGCTGCGACTCGGAGGCGTCCTTGTGCTCGACGATCGCGGTCACCGCGCGGGAGGCGCCGTCGCGCACGATCCGCCCGTAACCGGTCGCGTCCGGCACCTCGGCGGTGAGCACGGTCACGGCGTTGCCGTCGGCGGCGTGGTCGGCGGTGAGTTCGCGCAGGGTCGCGCCGCGGAGCAGGGGGGTGTCGCCGCAGACGACGACAACGGTCCCGTCGACGTTGCCGAGTTCCTCCAGCGCCATCCGTACGGCGTGCCCCGTGCCGTTCTGCTCGGCCTGCACTGCGGTCCGTACCCCGGGGTCGGTCTCGCCGAGGTGGGCGGTCACCTTCTCGCGGGCGTGCCCCACGACGACGACCAGGTTCTCCGGCTCCAACTCGCGGGCGGCGGCCAGCACATGACCGACGAGGGTGCGGCCACAGATCTGGTGCAGGACCTTCGGTGTGGCCGACTTCATACGGGTGCCCTCACCCGCTGCGAGTACGACGACGGCTGCCGGGCGAATGGCGCTCACGGGTATGCCCTTCGGCTTCGGAATGCTGGGGGGTGGACATTCGCAGGATACCGGGGCGTTTCATGGGGGACATGAGAGTGGGCCCTGACAGTGCTGTCAGGGCCCGAAGTGGGTTGCTGGAAGAGGTTGTTGCTCCCCCGCCAGGACTCGAACCCGGACAAATGGCACCAAAAGCCACGGTGCTGCCAATTACACCACGGGGGATCAAACTCGTTTGAACCGGACATTTAGCCTGGTCGCCGAGTGGGCAATCAACACTATGCCGTACCCGATGCCCTCCGTGCGACGGTACTTCTCGCCGGTGATCGGTTTCGTCATTGTTCGATTACGCGCAGTGGTGTAGGCAACTCGTCGAAACTCGACGGAAAAGCGGGCCCCGGCGCCCGTAGGCTGGAGGCATGACCACGACGGGGGAAGAGCACACCACGGGCCGGGGAGGGCCGTGGTGGTGGACCAGGTGGCGTAGTGCGGTGCTGGACGTGGGGCTCGCCGCCGGCTCCGCGGCGGAGTGCGGGGCGGAGGGGATCCGGTTCGCGCACGACGCGGGGGTTCCGGCGGCCGTGGGTGTCGTGTTCGGCGTGCTGGCCGGGTCGACGTTGGTCGTGCGGCGGAAGTGGCCGATCGCCGTCGTACTGGTGTCCATAGCTATTACTCCGGCCCAGATGGGCTACCTGATGGGCATCGTCGGCCTCTACACCCTCGCCGCGTCCGAACTGCCGCGCCGGATCATCGGGTCGCTGGCCGGGATGTCCTTCCTCGGCATGCTGATCGTCATGTTCGTGCGGGTACGGCAGGACACGCAGCGCGGGACCACCTGGGAACTCGGCGACTGGTTCGTGCCGTTCGCCTCCATCACCACCGCGGTCGGGATGACCGCGCCGCCCGTGCTGCTCGGGATGTACGTGGGCGCCCGGCGCCGCCTGATGGAGAGCCTCAGGGAGCGCGCGGACAGCCTGGAGCGGGAGTTGCAGCTCCTCGCGGAGCGGGCCGAGGAGCGGGCCGAGTGGGCGCGGGGCGAGGAGCGGACCCGGATCGCGCGGGAGATGCACGACGTCGTGGCGCACCGGGTGAGCCTGATGGTCGTGCACGCGGCGGCCCTGCAGGCGGTCGCGCGCAAGGATCCGGAGAAGGCCGTCAAGAACGCCGCGCTCGTGGGGGACATGGGGCGGCAGGCGCTCACCGAGCTGCGGGAGATGCTCGGGGTGCTGCGGAGCGGGGACGGGACGGGTGCGCGGGAGCGGGCCGCCGTGCCGCTGGTCGCGGTGGGGGTGGCCGCCGCCGCGGCGGCCTCGCGGGTCGTGGACGACGAGGGCGGGGCCGAGGGGCCGTGTCTGTCGGACGTGGACGAGCTGCTCGGGCAGTCCTCGGCGGCCGGAATGGCCGTCGACCTGTCGGTGGAGGGCGAGACCCGGTCGTACGCGGCGGAGATCGAGCAGACCGCGTACCGGGTGGTGCAGGAGGCGTTGACGAACGTCCACAAGCACGCGGCCGGCGCGAAGACGCACGTACGGCTCGCGCACCGGGTGTCGGAGATCGCGATGCAGGTCGAGAACGAACCGCCGCCCGAGCCCGCGTCCGCCTCGGCGGCACGTCTGCCGTCCGGGGGCAACGGCCTGGTCGGCATGCGGGAGCGGGTCCTCGCGCTGGGCGGGGTGTTTGTTTCGGGGCCCACGGATGCGGGTGGGTTTCGGGTTTCGGCGGTTATTCCGGCGGCTTGAGGTGCGTGGTTCGCCGGTCCGTCGTGGTGGGTCGGTGCCGCGTCGGGGGGTGTCCGTCCTCGGAACGGCGCGGAATCGGTCACTCGAGAATGCGGTGGTGTTGACGCGCCAACCGCTGCGGGCGGACACCCCCCGACACGTCACCTTCGCGCCGTACGCGGGTGGCGGCAGCCCTGGGGTGGGCACCGGTCCCCTGGCCGTCCGCTCGGCTCAGTGGTGGAAGCCGGTTGCCGCCTGCTTGTCGCGGGTCAGCCCGCCGTGAGCCGAACCGGCTCTATGCCCGAGACGAGGGCGGTCAGGGCCTGGTCGATGTCGGGGCCCAAGTACCAGTCGCCGGTGTGGTCGAGGGAGTAGACGCGGCCCTCGGCATCGATGGCCAGCAGGGACTGGGTGTCGGGTTCCTCGCCGAGGGGGCTGACGTCGGTGTCCAGGGCGCGGCCCAGGTCGCCGAGGGTGCGGGCCATGTGCAGGCCGTGCAGCGGGTCCAGGTGCAGTGCGGCGGGGGCGATCTGGCGGCCGGGGCCGGTGGGTGCGATACGCAGGCCGCCGAACTCGGCCCAGGCCTCGACCGCCGCCGGGAACACGGCGTGCCGGTGGCCGGCGGGCGAGGTGTGTTCGCGCAGGGTGTCCGCCCAGATCTCGGCCTGCTTTATGTCCCAGTGGCCGGGCTGCCAGCCGGCGGCGCGCAGGGCGGCGTCCACAGGTACGGAGAAGCGCGTGGAGGAGTGGCGGTCGGCGTGCATCTGCCCTTCGATCGTCGGCGTCAGGGACGGTGGTGCTGAGGTGCGGTGGTGCTGATCCGTGCTGCGGGGGATGGGTGTCAGCCGTTCTCCGTCGCGGGGTCCACGACGCGGACGCCGAAGTGGGCGCTGAGGGCCGCGCAGGCCCGGCAGGGGGCGGCGAAGCTGCCGTGCAGGGGGTCGCCGTCCTCGCGGATGCGGCGGGCGGTGAGCTTGGCCTGCTTGAGGGTCTTGCGGGCCTCGCCGTTGGTCATCGGCTTGCGCGCGGCGCGCCTGCTGCGCTCGGCGTCGGCGGCGGCGATGTGGCGGGAGATGAGGATCGCCTCGGCGCAGCGGCCGGTGAACCGGTCGCGCTGGGCGCTGGTGAGGGTGTCCAGGAAGTCCTGCACGAGCGGGTGCAGGGCGGGTGGCTGGTCACCGCGGGCGGCGGTGCCGGTGAGGGTGGTCGCGCCGCGTACGGAGAGGGCGGCGGCGACGGTCGGAAGTATGCCGTCACGGCGGTGGCTGAGGACCGGCGCGTGCCGTCCCTCGGCGGCGCTCCAGCCGACCCTGGGGTCGCCCGAAGGCCCGGTGTGCCCCCCGGTGTGCGGTCCCGTCTGCGTCGCGTTCATGATCGTCATTCCCTCCCGAGCATCCCCCGGCGGGTCTCAGAGTGCCAAATGCCGTGGCTGGTGCGGAAGCTGGGGCGGTCCGACACGCCAGGGCTTCGGCGGGCTGTCACGGCGGGGTGACGGCAGGTCACGGAAGTGAAGGTCCGGTGAGGGGCGCCGACGACCGCTGCCGGTGACCCGTGCCGCCATACCGCATAGGCTGTCCGCACCGCGATCCACGCGGTCGACGCGTGGAGACAGTCGAACGAAGACGTCAAGAAGACGAGACAGTCGATACGGGGCACAGTGGGGCGAGTTGGACATTCGCCTGCTGTGAATCGTACTGAATGCCGCAGGGGGCAACCGCCATGACGACAGGTCGGCTCGGGCAACAAGCCGCGCCACCGAACGCGGCCTACGCCGGGCAGGTCGTGCACTTCCCGGACCCGGTCCGGGCGGCCCGTCACCCGAGAGGGGTGCGGATGGACGAGCGCGGCTACCCCGACTTCTCGCCGTACGCGCGCGCGGCCGCGGAGATCGCCGATCCCCCGGAGGGCTTCGGGGTCGACGAACTGCGCCTGACCGACTACGTGTCGGCGAACGCGGCACTGGCGGCGGCCGGGCACCAACTGTGGGACACCGTGCCCGCGGTCGCCACCCCGCACGGCTGGACCTGGCACCACGTGGTCGGCACCCGGCGCCTCGAACTCGTCCCCGTCGAGGTCAAGGCGCTGCTGCGCCACCACGGCGGGATCGCCACGGCGGCCGTCGACCACAACAAGCGCGGCACCCGCCCGCTCCAGGAGACCCGCCCCGCGCACTTCGGCCTGCCGAAGTCCTCGCTCGCGGTGACCGAGGCGCAGGTGCAGGGCGTCGAGGAGGACCTCGGCTACCGACTCCCGGGCGCCTACCGTTCGTTCCTCAAGGCGGCCGGCGGGAGCGCGCCCATCGGCACCGCGCTCGACGCCGAGCTGGGCCTCCTGATCGACCAGCCGTTCTTCACGGTCCGCGACGAGGCGGCCGTCAACGACCTCGTCTACGTCAACAAATGCCTGCGCGACCACCTCACCAAGGACTACCTGGCCGTCGGCTTCGTCCAGGGCGGCCTGCTCACGGTGAAGGTGAAGGGCCAGGCGCTCGGTTCGGTCTGGTTCTGCGCCTACGACGACGCCCGCGACGTCGACCCGTCCTGGGCGCCGGCCACCCGGGTGGAGCGGCTGCTGCTGCCCGCCGGGGGCGACTTCGACCAGTTCCTGGGCCGACTCGCGGGAAATCCGCCGGAGTTGGAGACGGTGGCGAACCTGATGGTGGACGGCGGGTTCGCACGATCGGTGCCGGTGCCTTCGACGGCCGCGGTGGGGGAGTGAGCGGAACGATGGTGACCTTCGCACAGGCGCAGGAGCGCGCCGAGGAATGGATCAACGGGGACGTGCCCGCGTACCAGCACCGCGAGGTGCGGGTGCGGGAGTTCGAACTCGGCTTCGTGGCCTGGGCCGAGGACCGCGCCGACGGCCCGCGCTCCGACGGCGGCGGGCAGCGGCTGGTACTCGCCCGCGACAGCGGCGAGGCCACGCTGTGGCCCGCGCTGCCGGTGGGCGAGGTCATCCGACGCTACGAGGAGGAGTACGGCCGCCCCGAGGAGGTCGCCGACGCGGTACCGGCGGCTCCCGCCCGGGTGGACCTCAACCAGACGTCGTTCCTGCTGAGTCCGCCGGAGTGGTTGCAGGAGGCGGCGGACAAGATCGGGATTCAGGATCGGCGGGGGGCGGGGGCCAGTTCCGGTGCGGGGGTTGGAACTCCGGCTGCGGGCGCGGGTGTTGGACCTTCGGGCTCGCCTCCGCCTTCGCCGTCGGGTCCGATGGTGGGTTCGCGTTCGGGTGCGCTGCCGGAGACTCAGGCCGGGGTGCCGGCCGCTTCCGCCTGGCCGGATGCCGGTGGGGGCGCCGAGACGCCGGGTGCGCCCGGTGTGCCGGCCGGGGCGACGCCGTGGGCGGGGACCGACACCAACGCGGACGCCGGCGAGGACCGTTCGGTACCGCTGCCCGCGACCGTGTTCGCACCGCCGCTGAGTGAGCGGCGCGAGGACGAGACCCCGGCCGACGCCGAGACCGCGTTGATGTCCAGCGGCAGCCAACTCCCGCCCACGGCAGTCGCACCGGCGCTGGGGGACGCCAACGCCCGTGGGGGAGCGGCGAGTTCGCGGGGACAGGGGGGCGGACCCGGCGGACCCGGCGGCTCCGGTGGCTCCGGTGGCTCCGGCGGTGCGCCGCCTCCGTCGTCGTACGGGTATCCGCAGGGGCCGGGTGCTCCGATTGGTCCCGGTACGCCGCCTCCCGGTGGTCCGCAGGGTGGGCCCGGGGCGGGTCCGTCTGCTTACGGGTACCCGCAGGGGGCGGGTGGCCCCGGTGCTCCGGGTGCTCCTGGCGCTCCCGGCGCGTCGCCCTCCGGTGGTCCGCAGGGTGGGCCCGGGGCCGACCCGTCGGCCTACGGGTATCCCCAGGGGCCGGGCGGTGCCGCCAACCTGCCGCACGCTCCTGGGAGTCCCGGTGCGCCGGGGCGGGCGCTCGCGCCCAACGCCGGGGACATCGCCGACGCGGCCACCAGCAAGGCGGCGCCTCCGCCGCGCCGGGCGCGGAGCGGTGGTTCGAACCCGCCGCCTCCGCCGGGTGCCCCGGGGACGCCGGGCGCGCGACCGGGCGCTGCGCCTGCCGGGCCGCCGCCTCCGCCGCCCGCGGGCGGGTATGTGCCGACGCAGATGGTTTCGGGGCTCGGTCCGGAGGGGCTGGCCGGTCCGGGTGCTCCGGGTGCGCCGGGTGCGCCGAATACTCCCGGGGGTCCGCCTCCGGGTGGGGTTCACCATGCCGCGACGATGTTCGCCGACCCCGGTCAGGGTGGGCCCGCGGGGCCGGGTGCCCCGCAGCCGCCGGGTGCTCCTGGCGCCCCCGGCACGCCACCGCCGCCGTACACCCCCGGTACCCCCGGCGCTTCCGCCTCCCAGGGCGGTGCTCCCGGTGCCGTGCATCACGCGGAGACGATGCTTGCCGGGCCTCCGGCGGGTGGACCCGGCGCTCCTCCGGCGCCCCAATTCCCGGGCGCGCCCGGTGCGTTGGGTGCCCCGGGTATGCCTCCGGGGGCTCCGCCGCAGCTGATGCCGCCGGGTGCCGTGCCGCCCGGCGCGATGCCGCCCCCGGGGCAGCAGGCGCCCGTGCCTCCCGGGCCCGGTCAGCCGTTCCCCGGTCAGCAGCAGCCCGCCTACGGCTATCCGCAGCAGGGGCAGCCGACCGTGGGACCGGGCTATCAGGCCGTGTTGCGGTACCGCGCGCCGGACGGTTCCGAGCAGCAGCTGATCCGGCGGTCCGCGCCGGGGACGCCGCACCCGGAGTGGCAGATCTTCCACGAGCTGCGCGGCATGAACATCCCGCCGGACCAAGTCCTCGAACTGCACACGGAGTTGGAGTCCTGCGAGCTGCCGGGCGCGTACTGCGCGCGGATGATCCGCGAACAGTGGCCCCAGGCCCGCATAGCCAGCATCGCGCCGTACGGCACGGATCACGCGAGCCGGCAGCAGGGGATGCGCGAACTCCTCGCCCACCAGGGCGAGTTGCACCAGGTGGCGGACGGACCGGCCCGACTCGCCCCGGTGCGGGCGCCGTTGCCGCCGGTGCAGCCGACGCCGCCGATCCCGCCGGAGGCGATCGCGCAGGAGCTGGCGGGCGCGTTCGGGCCGGGAGTGTTCCGGTTCGAGCAGGCGGCGGTGTCCCGGCAGGGTGTGCCGCCGGTCGTGGCGCACACGCTGGTCGCGGCAGGGCTGCCGATGGACATGGGCCCGTTCTTCTGGGCGCAGGCCCAACCGGGCCGCCCGGTACCGACGTTGGCCGAACTCGCGCAGGAGCGCGGGGTACGGCCGTCCGCCGACGCGGGCTCCTACCTCGTCATGGGCAGCGACTTCGGCAAGGCGATCTGCGTCCAGTACGGCACGGCGAACATCGTCGCGGTGCCCGTGGAGGCGGGGCCGGGCGGTGCTTCCGTACCGCCGCAGTTCGTGAACACGGGGCTGCCCGAGTTCGCGCGCTGTCTGGCGCTGCTCGGCCGGATGTGGCGACTGCGGTACGGGCTCAACCAGGAGCAGGCGGGCCGCTGGACCGTCGACTTCCAGGCACAGCTGGCCTCGCTGGACCCGGCGGCGCTCGGTTCGCCGGAGAGCTGGTGGTCGGTGCTGCTGGAGCAGATGTGGGACGGGCTGCTGTAGGAGCCGGTCGCTGAGCGAAGTGATAGGGGGCGGCCCCGGTCGGACGACCGGGGCCGCCCCCTATTGCGTGAGTGATGCCCGTGACCTGCACACGGAGTGTCGCGTTATGAACCCTTACGCCCGATACATCAGGATGTGCGCGAAATCATCATTTCGTGTCCGTCGGGTGGAGAGGGGTTCCAGGATGAGCAGCGCATCGGTGTCGCCACGTGGCTTCGTGGCAGTACGGGGGCGCGGCTACCGCCCCGCCCAGGTGGACGCGTACGAGGCGGCGCTGTCACGGCACCGGGACGCCGCGTGGGAGCGGGCCGCGCGGCTGACCGTACTGGCCAGGGACATGGAGGCGGAGGCCGAGCGGCTGCGGGAGACAGTGGCGCGGCTCGCCCCGCAGACGTACGAGACGCTCGGCGAGCGGGCGCGCCGGCTGTTCCAGCTGGGCGAGGAGGAGGCCGCCGCCGTACGGGAGTCCGCGCGGAGTTCGGCGCGCGAACAGGTCGCGCGGGCCGAGGCACGCGCCGCCGGCGTACTCCAAGAAGCACGGGAACAGGCGGACGCGCTCCGCGCGGAGGTGGAGGAACGCGCCCGGCAGCGGCTCCTCGTCGCCCGCGCCGAGGCCGACGACCTCCGGATCGGCGCCCGGCGCGAGGTGAAGGAGGGGCGCACGGAGGCGCTCGCCGCGTTGCGCGAGGTACGGCAGCGCACCGCCGGGATGCTGGGCGAGCAGGCCAGGGAGCACGCCGAGCGGTGGGCCGAGGCGGAGCGCTTCGCGGAGGAACGGCTGGCCGCGGTGGACGCGCGGTGCGCCGAGCGGGCGGCCCGTGCGGAGGCCGCGCTGGCCGAGGCTGAACAGGCTTACGCCGAGGCCGAGTTGTCGGACCGGCGCTGGCAGAAGGAGGCCGCGGAGCGGGCGGCCGAGGTGATCGCGGATGCACGGGTGCGGGCGGAGCTCATCGCTCGGGATACCGAACGGGTGCTGCGCGAGCACGGAGAGACGTGGGACGACGTGCAGGCGCATATGGATCACGTGCGGAGCAGTTTGACCGCGCTGACCGGGCGGGCGACGGCTGAGTGACGGGGGGCGCGGTTGTGGTCGTGCGCGGGCCGGTGGGGGCTTGTCGCGCCCACGCGGCGGAGCCGCATATCGACACTGCTCCGCGCCCCTGAGTGGGGACAGTTGCCCGGCGTTCCAAGTTACGGATGGTCTGCGCAGCACGGTGTCGGGTTGGGGACCTCGAACGGAGCCAGGGTGTTGCCCACCGCCGGGACCAAGGCCAGTACCAACTCGCCCCCGCGCCACTCGGGTCGTACGTGGTCCTGAGTGTGTACGGGTGTTGTGAGGGCCGGGGGCTCGCCCGACGTGGCGCCCACCACGATCACCCGGTCTATGGCCGACAGTGTGAGGAGGTCGGACAGGGGGATCGTCCCCGTGAGGCGTTCCGCGCCGGGGAACAGGACCGCCCGGCCCGAGCGACGGGCGGTGTGTTCGGCGGCTGCCTGGGCGGCGGCTTCCTGGTCGCCCTGGGGAGCCTCGGACTCCGTGAGGTGCCGCCAGGCGTCCGCTGCCGACGCGCCGTCCGGCAACTCCAGGGACACGGCCGTCCCCCGGCGCGCCTCCGTCCGGATCAGGTGGGTGCAGGCGACCGTCCCCGGCGGAAGCGCGAGGGTGGTCGTCAGGTCGCGGATCAGGTGGTCGGCCTCGCGGAGGGTCGTCGTGCCGGCGTCCACCCCGAGGACGGGGTGGACGCCGGACGGGTCGTAGGACGTGCTCATGCGGGGAGGACCCACATCGGGTTGGAGTAGAACCAGAGGTCCTTCCACGGGTCGGCGTCGCCGAGGACGTCCATCGCGGGGCCTACGGGGTCTACGGCCGCGCCGCCCACGCCCACGGCGGAGCGGTTGCCGTCGGTGCCGCGGAGGCGGACGTAGACCGGCTTGTCGAGGCGGCCGAGGGAGTACGTGAGACGGACGGTGCCGGTGGACTTGTCCACCTCGAAGGACTTGACGACCTTCGTCGCCGGGGTGGAGAACACGTCCTTGTCCTTGGCCGGGCCGCTCACATCGCCCTGGATGACGTCGACGCGGGCCAACGAGGGCTGGAACTGCGCCCAGTTGGGGCCGTTGGACAGGCTGATGCGGATGACCAGGTCGACCTGGGCGCCGCGGCGGACGTGCAGCGCCCCGCCGAGGGTGACCTCGCGGCCACCGGACGAGAGACGGGCGTCGAGGCCGCTGATCAGGCCGCCGTGGTCGACCCAGACGCGGCCCGCGCGGATGCCGTCCATGACCGCCTTGTACGAGAAGGAGGCCGCGCCGACGTGCGTGCGGGAGTACTGGCCGGGCCAGAAGTCGGTGTCGGTGAGGCTGATGCCGGTGCCGTAAACGGGGTCCTCGTAGCGGCCGTTGGCGTTGAAGTCGCCCCCCGGGCCGCGTACGGCGGTGTCCGCGTACACGTTGTGGGAGTCGGAGTTGGCGGTGATCCACCAGGGCTTGCCCTCGGCGAGGAGGCTGTCCCACAGGCCGCCCACCGTGGCCGTCATCCAGTCGAACCCGCCCCAGGTGCGGTAACTCTCCAGCGGGTAACCGGGGAAGGAGTCGGCGCTCGGGCTGCCGTCGTAGATGCCGCGTCCGCCGCCCGGGCCGTTCGGCTTCGGGATGCCGCCCGCCTGGTGACCGGGGGCGCCCTCCATGCCGACCGCGATCGAGGGCTGCGCGTCGCGCCAGCCGCGGATCTCGTGCGGGGAGTCGATGCCCTTGCGCGCCGGGTGGTTGGCGAGGAAGAGCGCGTCCTTGACCTTGCGGCGGCGGACCTGGTCGGCGAGGAAGTTGACGCCCGCGATGGCGAGGGCCTCGTTGGCGGGGGAGTTGCCGCTCGCGTTCTTCACGCTGCCGTCGAAGGAGTTCTCGAACTCCTTCAGTACGGCGACCTCGTTGGAGCCGGGGTGCACGAACACCGTGCCGTGCTCGGCGCCCGGGATGTTCCACTCCAGGCCCTGGAAGACGAGGGTGTCGTCGGTCTTGTCGCGGGCGTCGACGATGTCCGGATTGACCTTCTCCACACCGATCTTGGCGTGCGTGACGCTGCCGTGGTCGGTGATGACCATCCAGTCCAGGCCGTGCGCGTTGGCCTGGCGTACGTGGTCGATGACGCGGTACTTGGCGTCGCTGCTGTACTGCGTGTGGATGTGGTGGTCACCGGCCAGCCACAGGTAACCGCCGTTGCCCTTCGACGACTTGGCCGTGCTCTGCTGCACCGACGCGGCTGCCTCCCCCGCGCCGGCGAGCACGCTGCCCGCCGCGAGTCCAGCGCCCAGCAGTCCGGTTCGGCGCAGCATGCCCCGCCGCGACAGCTGACTGGGCGTCAACTCCTCGTCGGGGACAGAGGTGTCGAGGGCGGGCGGCAGCGAGGTGGCGTCCCCGTCCCCCTGGTGGTGATGGTGGTGGTGACCGTGGTCGCCGTGACTGTGGCCGTGGCTCATGTTCAACTCCCGCTGAAATGCAGGGACCTTCACGCTCGGACGTGCAGAGTCTGGAAAGGAGCGGTGAACAGCGGGAGTCGAGGTGGTGGTGTGGCAAAGAACGAGTCATGCACGGCTATGACACCGGTCATGCGGGTCTTTTCCGTCGGTCATCCTTCGCCCCCGCGTACTGGTCATCCTTCGCCCCTGCGTACCGCGCCCGCCAGGATCCAGCCCTCCATCGCCTCGTACCGCCTGCGCTGTTCCTCCTCCTTCTTCCGTCCCGAGGCGACCGTGCCGAGCCAGCCGCAGGCGAAGCCGAGCGGGATGGTGACGAGCCCGGTGGTCGTGAACGGGAACCAGTTGAAGTCGGCGCCCGGGAAGGCGGCGGCCGGCGAGCCGGAGACCAGATTGGTGCCCGGCATCAGCAGCAGCACGCCGAGCGTGCCGCCAATGAGCGTGCCGAGCAGGCCCGTTCGCGTGTAGCGGCGCCAGAAGAGGCTGTAGACGAGGGCGGGCGCTATGGCCGAGGCGCCCAGGCAGAAAGACAGGGTGACCAGGGGCTGCAGGCCCCGGTGCTGGACCAGCGTCGCCAGCACGATCGCCGGAACGCCCACCGCCAGCGCCGAGTAGCGGGCCAGCGTCATCTCCCGGCGGACCGGCATCTCCTCCACGCGGGCCGCGAAGACGTCGTGGGCAAGGGAGTTGGCGCAGGCGAGGATCATCCCGGCGACCGAGGCGAGCAGGGTCAGGAACACGGCCGTGGTGACGGCGGTGAACAGCAGAGTCTCCGCCGTCGACACGTCCGCCCCGAACACCGCCCGCGAGCCCAGCAGATACGCCGTGTTGCCCTGCGGGTCGGCCCGCGCGATCGCCGCCCGCCCGAGCAGCGCCGTGGCACCGAACCCGACCACCGTCACGATCACCACGAACAGCGCCACGCTCGACACCGCCCACGACATCGACCGCCGCACCTGCCGGGCGCTCGACGCGGTGTACATGCGCATCGTGATGTGCGGGAGGCAGGCGCCCCCGAGGACGACGGTCAACTGCGAACTGATCATGTCCAGCCGGGGACTCGGCCCGCCCGCGAACTCAAGTCCCGAGTGCAGAAAGGCCGTTCCGACCCCGCTCCGCCGCGCGGCCGTATCGAAGAACAGCCCCAAGTCCCAGTGAAAACGGTGCAGTACGAGTACGGCGATCACGGCCCCCGACCCGATCAGCATCACGATCTTCAGGATCTGGATGAGGGCGGTGCCCTTCATACCGCCGATCGCCGCGTAGCTGATCATCAGCATCCCCAGGCCGATGATGCAGCCGGTCTGCAGGGACTCGCCGGAGAACCCGAGGATGAACGCCAACAACTGCCCCGCGCCGGCGAGTTGGACCAGCATCAGCGGCATCAGCGCCGTGATGGTCACCGCGCACGTGACCATCCGCACGGCCCGCCCCGGCATCCTGCGGGCGAACGCGTCGCCCATCGTGAACCGCCCCGCGTTGCGCAGCGGTTCGGCCAGCAGGAACATCAGCAGCATCAGCGACAGCGCCGTGCTCAGCGCCAGCACCACCCCGTCGTAGCCGTACAGGGCGATCACCCCGCCCGTGCCCAGCACACTCGCCGCGGAGATGTAATCACCCGCTATGGCAAGGCCGTTGCGCAGTGGCGAGAGGGAGCCGTACCCCGTGTAGAACTCGTCGAGGTCGTCGCGGTCGGGCCCGGTCATCACGCACAGCAGGAGCGTGAGGGTGGCGACGGTGGTGAAGGCGACGAGCGACATGGTCTGCGACGCGGAGTCGCGGAACCCGGTCATCGTGCCGCCTCCCGTCTGGCGTCCAGTTCGGCCTGCTTGCGGATGCGGTCCGCGAGAGGGTCCACGCGCCGCCGGGCCGTGTGCTCGTAGAGCGCTATCGCCAGCCAGGTGACGGGCAGTTGGGCCAGCGCGAGCAGCAGCCCGGTGGGCACGCCTGCGACGACGGTGCTCGACATCAGCGGGGGCGCGAACGCGGACAGGGTCAGGAACAGGCAGAAGTAGCCGAGTGCGGTGAGCGACGCCACGCGCCGCTGCCGCCGGTACGCACCGCGCAGGACGCGCAGATCACGGTGGTTGCCGAGGGCGGGACGACGGGGCGGACGGCGGCGTTCGGGTGGGGGCGGGGGTGGCTGCCAGGGGTAGGTGAGGCGGGGCGGGGACGGGTCGTGCGGGGCGTGCGAACTACGAGGGGGGTACGGGTCGTACGGGTCGTGCGGGGCGGATGAATCATGCGGAGGGTACGGGTCGTAGGACATCCCGTGCTCCTTGCGTGGCTCGGGTCCGTGGCGGCGGACCGCAGGGAGTTGGGCGGAGCGGGTCACGTATGTTACTCGCCGGTTGGGGGGTGTGGGTGCTTTTCGCCGAACTGGGCGGTTGGTATGCGCTTGCGGTGTCAACGGGGGGCTGACCTCGGGTGTTGGCCGGGAGACGCGGACCCCCACCGCGCGGTCCGCCGGATCGCGCACCTGATCGTCGCGGCGACCCGAGACTCCCCCGGTGGCGACCGTGATCCGCACGGTCGAGCGAAGTGATCACCCGATCGTGAGTTCCGCCTCTTCCGTGCCTGATCTGTCGCGATCCTGACAGGAGGGCGGGTGACCGGCGCCGCCCGGACGCACTGTGGGTGGGGAGCGGTATGACGCGAGCGGCGGAACGACAAGACGGCCGGTACGAAGGCCTGGACGAGCGGGCGGTCCTGCTGGCGGCCGGTCTGGCCGAGCTGGCGGTGACCACGGTGGGGTCGGCCGTGGGTTCGGCATGGGGGGCGTTACGGGGGCTGCTGCGCCGTTCGGACGCCGCGGAGCTGGCGGCGGACGTCGAGCGGGATCTGACGGCGCGCGGGCGTCTGGTGCTGGACCGGTACACGGCCCTGCCTCCGGCGCATCTGGAGACCCTCGCCCGGCACGCCCTCGCCCGGCAGGCCGCCACCGATGACGTCTGACCGGTGGGAGCCGGCCGTCTTCAAGGACCGCGTGGACCGGGTGCTCCAGCGGTTCGTGGCGGAGGAGGCCCAGCGGTTCGCGGAGATCGACCCGGTGCTGGGGCCGGTCGCCGGGCAGCTGGAGGCCGCGGTCGCGGACGGCAAGCGGCTGCGGGCGGCGTTCTGTTACTGGGGCTGGCGCGCGGTGGGGCAGCCCGACAGCGACGCGCTGGTGCGGGCGGCGGCCTCGATGGAGCTGGTGCATGCCGCAGCCGTCGTACACGACGATCTCATCGACGACAGCCCGCTCCGGCACGGGCGGCCCACCGCGCACATCGCGCTGCGCGGTGCCGTACGCCGCCGTCCGCGGGCCGTCGCGGCGGCCAGGTCCCTCGCCATGCTGGTGGGAGACCTGCTGATGGGCATGGCCGGGCAGCTGTTCACCACCAGCGGTCTGCCGGCGGCCTATCTCGCCCGTGCCCGACCGCTGTGGTCGGTGCTGGCAAGGGAGTTGATCGCGGGCGAGTGCCTGGAGATCCTGCGGACCGGGACCGAGCCGGACACCGCCGCGTCCCTGAAGGTGATCCGCTACAAGACCGCCAAGTACACGGTGGAACAACCCCTGTTGATCGGTGGCGCCCTCGCCGGGGCCGGCGGACGGCTGCGCGAGGGCTACTCGGCGTACGGGCTGCCGCTGGGCGAGGCGTTCCAGTTGCGGGACGACGTCCTCGGACTGTTCGGGAACCAGGAACACACCGGCAAGGCCAACGCCGACGACCTGCGCGGCCACCGCCCCACGGCCCTCCTGGCCGAGACCTGGCGGGTAGCCGGTGCCGAGGACCGGGAGCAACTGCGGGCCCTGCTGGGCCGCCGCGACCCGGACGGGGCGGGACTGCACGCGGTGCGTGAGGTGATGCGCCGGCTGAAGGCGCCAGACCGCGTCGAGGGCATGATCACCGCCCGGGTGGAGGAGGCGCTCGACGCTCTCCACGAGCTGGATGTTCCCGCCCCCGCCGAAGCAGCGCTGGTCGCGCTGGCGCACACGGCGGCGGTCCGCCACTCCTGACCCGTGAACGCCCTGACCCGTGAACGACGAGGAGCCCCCTGTGACGTACACCGAGACATCGATGGACGGCCTGCGCGAAGCCGGTGACGAACTCGCCGACGCCACCGTCGCCGCCCTGTTCGACCGCGGGGAGGTGGGCCAGTTCAACACCCTCATGCGCTACGTCTCCGTCGCGGGCGCCCCGCTGCCGGACAGCCTGCCCGATGTGGCCCGGGACTACCTCAACGCCACGAGCGCGCCGCCGAGTTGGGTCGACTGGAGCGAGATGGAGAAGGCCCGGCTGTTCTTCATCGACAACAACGTGCACATCTCCACCGCCCTGTCCTTCGCCTCCATGCCCGCCTGCTACGTCGTCCCTCCCGTGGCGAAGCTCCTGTCGGCCGCCCACGGACTGAAGTACCCCTCCAAACGGATGGCGGAGACGGGCCAGTTCACCGTCTACCTGATGCGGCCCGACGCCTTCGAGGCCGGCAGCCGCTTCATCCCCGCCGCACAGAAGGTCCGCCTCCTGCACGCCTCGATCCGCCACCACCTGGCCCGCGAAAACCGTTGGGACGCGGGAGAGTTGGGGACACCGATCTGCCAGGAGGACATGATCGGCGGGCAGATGTTCTTCTCGCTGCTCGTGCTGGACAGCCTGCACCGCCTTGGCATCCACATGTCGACGGAGGGCGCGGAGGCCTACTACTACGCCTGGCGCGTGGTCGGCGCCATGCTCGGCGTCGACCAGGACGCCGTCCCCAAGTCGCTTGAGGAGGCACGCCAGTTCCTCGACCTGTACATGGTCCGGCACATGGGGCCGTCCGAGGAGGGCGCGCTACTGACCCGCCAACTCATCGACCTCTACGAGGAGGTCGTGCCCGGCACCTTCTTCGACCCGATCGTCTCCGCCCTCATCCGCCATCTCGTCGGCGACACCTGCGCAGACTGGCTCCAGGTGCCGCGCACGCCGTGGGACACCGTCGTCAAGTCCGTGCCACACCTCCTCGGCGTCCTGGAGACCATCGAGGACCACTCCCCGCTCGGCGCCTGGGCCCTGGACCGCCTCGGCCACCTCACCAGCGTCCTGGAACTGTCCTCCCTCACCCGCGGACGCGTCATGCACTACGCCATCCCCGAACAGCTCAAGAAGGACTACGGCGTCTCCAACACGGTTACCCGGAAGGGCCGTTGGACCCCACCCGCCGCCACGGTCTCCTGAGCCGTGCCGGGCCGGCGGCCCTCACTGCTCCTTGAGCACCGGAAACCGCCGAGGCGCCAAGAACAGCAGCACCAGAAACGCCACCCCCGCCGCACACCCCGCCCCGACATACACCGCATGCACCGCATCCGCGATCGCCCGCCGCGTGGCTTCCGGCACCGCACCCCCGTCCAACCCCCGCGTCACCGAGTCCAGATCGCTCGCCCCGCCCAACCGGGACGCCAACACGCCGTTGGCCACGGCCCCGAACACTGACGCCCCGATCGTCTGCCCGGTCTGGCGGCAGAACAGGACGGACGCGGTCGTCACGCCCCGCTCCTCCCACCCGACCGTGGACTGCACCCCTACGATCAGCGGCAGTTGGAAGAGTCCCAGGGCCGCGCCGAGCAGCAGCATCAGCGCCATCGGCTGCCAGGCCGCGCCCGGATACGGCAGGAACGGGAACGCGAACAGGATCAGCGTCGCCGTCCCGATCCCGAGCATCGCGGTGTTGCGGAAACCGATCCGCCGGTACACGTGCTGGCTGAGTG
Source organism: Streptomyces sp. NBC_01622 (assembly GCF_045209635.1). Lineage (NCBI taxonomy): Bacteria > Bacillati > Actinomycetota > Actinomycetes > Kitasatosporales > Streptomycetaceae > Streptomyces > Streptomyces sp. NBC_01622. The sequence continues at coordinate 4,729,641 of NZ_CP109293.1, read as the reverse complement.
CCGCCGACACCGGCCAGCTCAACGTCCATACGGAGAGCACGAATCCGGCCGCCACCGGGGCCAGGCCCAGCACCGACTGGGCGTACGTCGGCAGGAACACGCTCGGCGCCACCATGAGCAACCCCAGTGCGCCCAGAGCCAGGTTGACGGCCGCGATCGTACGGCGCCGCCACACCCACCCGGGGATGATCGGTTCCGCCGCCCGGCGTTCGATCGCGACGACGACTCCGGCCAGCGCAAGTCCCGTGCCGAACAAGGCGATTGAGGGGGCCGACAGCCAGGGCCAGGCCACCCCGCCCTGCACGAGTGCCGTGATCAGGACACCTCCGCAGGCGAACACGGCCAGCGCGCCCGCCCAGTCGACGCGCGGGCGGGAGGTGCGGGCGCGTTGCGGCTCGTGGAGGTGGCGGACGATCAGCCACAACGCCACTGCTCCGACAGGGAGGTTGACGAGGAAGATCCAGCGCCAGCCGGCGTACGCGGCGAGCAGTCCGCCCACACCGGGACCCGCGACCGCCGACACCGCCCACACCGTGGAGAGCTTGGACTGGATCTTCGGGCGTTCCTTGAGCGGGTACAGGTCGGCGGCCAGCGTCTGGACCGTGCCCTGCAACGCCCCGCCGCCCAGGCCCTGTACGACGCGGAACGCGATCAGCGCGCCCATGCTCCAGGCCACCGAGCACAGCAGCGAACCGGCGAGGAAGACCGCCGCGCCCGTGATCAGCACCGGCTTGCGGCCGAAGGTGTCGGAGAGCTTGCCGTAGACGGGCAGGGTGACCGTCACGGCCAGCAGATAGCCGGAGAACAGCCAGGAGAAGACGGAGAAGCCGCCGAGGTCGCCGACGATCTGCGGTACGGCCGTGGAGACGATGGTGGAGTCGAGGGCGGCCAGCGCCATCGCGAGCATGAGGGCCGCTACGACGGCGCCCCGGCGCCGGTCGGGAGGGGCCGGCGTGGGCTGCTCGGCCGCCTCGGGTCGTATCTCGGTGTCGCTGTCGGTGTCCCTGTCCCCCTGGTCCACAGGATTCCTTTCCCCTTGCACCTATCTGCCGCGCACCAGCTTCCCACTTGAGCCTCACGTAGCGGCAGGGTGGAAGCTGAGCGGGCCGGTGGGTGGACCGGACCCCGAGATCGACTCCACCCGACGGTGGAGAGCCCCTAGGGGTGCCTCCCCACTACGGCCCGGGGACGGTTCGTCCCGGCGGAGGAGGAGAAGGGCCCGGGGTCGTCCTTAACCTGGCTTTATGCCGCTGGGGGGCGGCAGACCGAACCGCGGAGGGTGGGGTTTTCCCCCGGGAAAGACTGCGCTGAGCACCAGCGCGCCGGACCCCCTCCCGCAGCCAGACTCATCGTCGTAACCAGTTGAAACACATCGACCGGACACCGGCACGCTCGTTCGCCGACCGACTTAGGAGACATACCGTGACATCGGCTGTGACCATTCCCAGGCACGGGGGCACTGGAGGGCGTACGGCCGTTGCCGCGCGAGCGCGGCAGGTCGTCAAGGCGTACGGGGCCGGGGAGACCCGCGTCGTCGCCCTCGACCATGTCGACGTGGACATCGCCCGCGGCCAGTTCACCGCGATCATGGGCCCCTCGGGTTCCGGCAAGTCCACGCTCATGCACTGCCTCGCCGGGCTCGACACCGTGACCTCCGGGCAGATCTACCTGGACGAGACCGAGATCACCGGCCTCAAGGACAAGAAGCTCACCCAACTGCGCCGGGACCGGATCGGGTTCATCTTCCAGGCGTACAACCTGCTGCCGACGCTGAACGCGCTGGAGAACATCACCCTCCCCATGGACATAGCCGGCCGCAAGCCCGACAAGGGGTGGCTGGCGCAGGTCGTGGAGACCGTCGGGCTGTCGAGCCGGCTCAAGCACCGGCCCAACCAGCTCTCCGGCGGCCAGCAGCAACGCGTCGCCGTGGCACGGGCGTTGGCGGCCCGGCCCGAGATCATCTTCGGTGACGAGCCGACCGGAAACCTCGACTCCCGTGCGGGAGCAGAGGTGTTGGGCTTCCTGCGCCGCTCCGTCGACGACCTCGGCCAGACCATCGTGATGGTCACGCACGACCCGGTGGCCGCCTCGTACGCGGACCGTGTGCTGTATCTCGCGGACGGCCGGATCGTCGACGAGATGTTCAAGCCGACCGCCGACACCGTCCTCGACCGCATGAAGGACTTCGACGCGCGGGGGCGCACGTCATGACCGTCCTCAAGACCTCGATGCGCAACTTCTTCGCGCACAAAGGGCGGATGGCGCTCTCCGCGATAGCCGTGCTGCTGTCGGTGGCGTTCGTCTGCGGCACGCTGGTGTTCACCGACACGATGAACACGACGTTCGACAAACTCTTCGCGGCCACCGCGTCCGACGTGACGGTCCTGCCGAAGGCGGCCAAGGCCGACGGCGGCACCCCGCAGAACGGACTGCCCGAGTCGCTGCCGGCCTCGGTGCTGGCGCTGACCGCGAAGGCCCAGGGCGTCAAGTCTGTTGAGGGCGCCGTCAGTTCGATGAACGTGACCGTCGTCAACAGCGCCAACAAGAACATGGGATCGTCGACCGGCGCGCCCACCATCGCGGGCAACTGGACGAAGAACGACCTGCGTTCGATGGAGATCACCTCCGGACACGCCCCGCGCGGACCGACCGAGACCATGGTCGACGCCGACACCGCCGACAAGCACCACCTGAAGCTGGGCGACTCGCTGCGCACCATCTCGCAGTCCGGCGACTTCACCGCGAGGATCGTCGGCATCGCCACCTTCAAGGTGACCAACCCCGGTGCGGCCGTCGTCTACTTCGACACCGCCACCGCGCAGCGCGAACTCCTGGGCGCCACCGGCCGGTTCACCCAGATCGGCGTCACCGCCGCGAGCGGTGTGACCGACGCGCGGCTCAAGCAGAACGTGGCGCAGACCCTCGCGTCGACGGGGACGTACAAGATCCAGACGGCCAAGGAGAACGCCGACGAGAACCGTCAGGGCGTCGGCCAGTTCATGAACGTCATCAAGTACGCCATGCTCGGCTTCGCCGGGATCGCGTTCCTGGTGGGCATCTTCCTGATCATCAACACCTTCTCGATGCTGGTCGCCCAACGGACCCGCGAGATCGGCCTGATGCGGGCGGTCGGTTCGTCCCGTGGCCAGGTCAACCGTTCGGTGCTGGTCGAGGCGACCCTGCTCGGGATCGTCGGCTCGGTCCTCGGTGTCGGCGCCGGAGTCGGCATCGCCGTGGGCCTGATGAAGCTGATGAGCGCGGCGGGCATGGACCTGTCGACCCGGGACCTGACGGTGAAGTGGACCACCCCGGTGCTCGGCCTGCTTCTCGGCGTGATCGTCACCATCCTCGCCGCCTATCTCCCGGCCCGCCGGGCCGGCAAGGTCTCCCCGATGGCCGCGCTGCGCGACGCCGGTACGCCGGCCGACGGCAAGGCCGGCTGGGTACGCGGCCTGATCGGCCTGGTGCTGACGGGCGCCGGTGTCGCCGCGCTGTTCGCGGCGGCCACCGCGAAGAAGGCGACGGACGGTTCGCTGGTCCTCGGCGCGGGTGTCGTGCTCTCACTGATCGGCTTCGTCATCATCGGCCCGCTGCTGGCCAACGGTGTCGTCCGGGTGATCAGCGTGGTCCTGCTGCGGGCCTTCGGGCCCGTGGGGCGCCTGGCCGAGCGCAACGCGCTCCGCAACCCGAGGCGTACGGGTGCTACGGGTGCGGCCCTGATGATCGGCCTCGCGCTGGTCGCCTGCCTCTCGGTGGTCGGCTCCTCGATGGTCGCCTCGGCGACAAGTGAGTTGGACAAGTCCGTCGGCGCCGACTTCATCGTCCAGGGCAACCAGCGGATCGTCCCGCAGGCGGAGAAGGCGATGGAACAGGCACCCGACCTCGTCCACGTCACCCGCTACAAGGACCTCGACGCCACCCTCACCTCGCCCGACGGCCAGAAGGACACCGACGGCATCACCGCCGCCGACCCGTCCTACGCCCAGGACCTGCGCCGCGCCACCACGGCCGGCGAACTGTCCGCCGCCTACGGCACCAACGCGATGTCGGTCGGCTCCAAGTACGCCAAGAAGCACGGCGTCCACGTCGGCGACACCATCGGCGTCGCCTTCAAGGGCGGCTCCACGGCGAAGCTCAAGGTCGCGGCCATCACGGACGACGACGTCGCCATCGACCAGGGCGCCCGCTACACCAGCATCGCGACGATGCAGAAGTACCTCCCCGCGAACAAGATCCCGCCGAACGAGATCATGTTCGCCAAGGCCAAGGACGGCCAGGAGAAGCAGGCGTACGCGGCCCTGAAGAAGGCCATGGAGCCTTATCCGCAGTACCAGGTGCGCGACCAGACCGACTACAAGCAGGAACTGAAGGACCAGATCGGCCAGCTCCTGAACATGGTCTACGGCTTGCTCGCCCTCGCGATCATCGTGGCCGTCCTGGGTGTGGTGAACACCCTCGCCCTGTCGGTCGTCGAGCGGACCCGCGAGATCGGCCTCATGCGAGCGATCGGCATGTCCCGCCGCCAGCTCCGCCGCATGATCCGCATGGAGTCGGTCGTGATCGCCCTCTTCGGAGCGCTGCTCGGCCTGGGCCTGGGGATGGGCTGGGGCGCGACCGCCCAGCAGCTCCTCGCCCTGGAGGGCCTGAAGGTCCTGGAGATCCCCTGGGGCACGATCATCGCCGTCTTCGTCGGCTCGGCCTTCGTGGGCCTGTTCGCCGCCCTGATCCCGGCGTTCCGGGCGGGCCGGATGAACGTCCTCAACGCGATCGCCACCGAATAGCCACCGCCCACGGGGGAACCCGGCGCCGAGAAGTCACGGGGGACTTCTCGGCGCCGGGTTTGTTCGTTGTCTGTTGAGGGTGACTTTTCGGTTGGCGGTAAACGGGTGGTGGGTGGGCAAAGGCTTTCCGGGGGTCCAGGGGGCGGAGCCCCCTGGTACGCGAGCACCAACCCCGGCCACGCCACCGTCGTCGTACGCTGGAACCCCCCGGCCCCACACCGCGCGTCGGGCCCTTCGTGTTGCCCACCCCCCGGACGGAAGCGCCCCTCCATGAGTCTGCACGGTCTGCTCGACGCCGTAGTCAAGGACCCCGCCCTCGCGGAAGCGACCAGGGCGGCGGCCGACGGCAACCGCATGCACGTCGACCTGGTCGGCCCCCCGGCGACCCGCCCCTTCGCCGTCGCCGCACTCGCGCGTGAGGCCGGCCGCACCGTCCTCGCCGTGACCGCGACAGGGCGTGAGGCGGAGGACCTGGCCGCAGCCCTGCGCTCGCTGCTCCCGGCGGACGGCGTCGTGGAGTACCCCTCCTGGGAGACCCTCCCGCACGAGCGGCTGAGCCCGCGCAGCGACACCGTGGGCCGTCGCCTCGCCGTGCTGCGCCGCCTGGCCCACCCGAGGGACGACGACCCGGAGACGGGCCCGGTCTCCGTCGTCGTAGCGCCCGTGCGGTCCGTGCTGCAGCCGCAGGTCAAGGGTCTCGGAGACCTGGAGCCGGTCGCCCTGAGGTCCGGCCAGTCCGCCGACCTGAACGCGGTCGTGGACGCGCTCGGCGCCGCCGCCTACGCGCGCGTGGAGCTCGTCGAGCGGCGCGGCGAGTTCGCCGTACGCGGCGGCATCCTGGACGTGTTCCCGCCCACCGAGGAACACCCCCTGCGCGTCGAGTTCTGGGGCGACGACGTCGAGGAGATCCGCTACTTCAAGGTCGCCGACCAGCGCTCCCTGGAGGTCGCCGACCACGGCCTGTGGGCACCCCCCTGCCGTGAACTCCTGTTGACGGAAGACGTCCGCACGCGCGCGCGTGCCCTCGCCGAGGCCCACCCCGAACTGGGCGAGCTGCTCGGCAAGATCGCCGAGGGCATCGCCGTAGAAGGCATGGAGTCGCTGGCCCCGGTGCTCGTCGACGACATGGAGCTGCTGCTCGACGTGCTGCCCAAGGGCGCGATGGCCGTCGTATGCGATCCGGAGCGGGTACGCACGCGTGCCGCCGATCTCGTAGCCACTTCACAGGAGTTCCTGCAGGCCTCCTGGGCGGCCACCGCGGGCGGCGGCGAGGCGCCCATCGACGTCGACGCGGCCTCCCTGTGGTCCATCGCGGACGTACGGGACCGGGCGCGCGAGCTGGACATGATGTGGTGGTCCGTCTCGCCGTTCGCCGCTGATGAAGAACTGGACGCGGACACTCTCAAGCTCGGCATGCACGCCCCCGAGACCTACCGCGGCGACACCGCGAAGGCCCTCGCCGACACCAAGGGCTGGCTCGCCGACGGCTGGCGCACGGTCTTCGTCACCGAGGCCCACGGCCCCGCCGCCCGCACCGTCGAGGTCCTCGGCAGCGAGGGCGTCGCGGCCCGCCTGGAGACCGACCTCGGGGAAATCGCCCCCTCCGTGGTGCACGTGGCGACCGGCTCGATCGACTACGGCTTCGTCGATACGGCGCTCAGGCTCGCCGTCCTCACCGAGACCGACCTCTCCGGGCAGAAGGCCGCCGGCAAGGACGGCGCCCGCATGCCGGCCCGCCGCCGCAAGACCATCGACCCGCTCACCCTGGAGACGGGTGACTACATCGTCCACGAGCAACACGGCGTGGGTCGCTACATCGAGATGGTGCAGCGCACGGTGCAGGGCGCCACGCGCGAGTACCTGGTCGTCGAGTACGCCCCCGCCAAGCGCGGCCAGCCCGGCGACCGCCTCTACATCCCCACCGACCAGCTGGAACAGATCACCAAGTACGTCGGCGGCGAGGCCCCCACCCTCCACCGCCTGGGCGGCGCCGACTGGACGAAGACCAAGGCGCGCGCCAAGAAGGCCGTCAAGGAGATCGCGGCCGACCTCATCAAGCTGTACTCGGCCCGGATGGCGGCCCCGGGGCACGCGTTCGGCGCGGACACGCCCTGGCAGCGCGAGCTGGAGGACGCCTTCCCGTACGCGGAGACCCCCGACCAGCTGACCACCATCGCCGAGGTCAAGGACGACATGGAGAAGTCGGTCCCCATGGACCGGCTGGTCTGCGGCGACGTCGGCTACGGCAAGACCGAGATCGCGGTACGGGCCGCCTTCAAGGCCGTCCAGGACGGCAAGCAGGTCGCCGTCCTCGTCCCGACGACGCTGCTTGTGCAGCAGCACATCGGGACGTTCACCGAGCGGTACTCGCAATTCCCGGTCAACGTACGGGCGCTGAGCCGCTTCCAGACCGACACGGAGGCGAAGGCGACCCTGGAGGGCCTGCGCGAGGGCTCCGTGGACCTCGTCATCGGCACCCACCGCCTGTTCTCCTCCGAGACCAAGTTCAAGGACCTCGGCCTGGTCATCGTCGACGAGGAGCAGCGCTTCGGCGTCGAGCACAAGGAGCAGCTGAAGAAGCTGCGCGCCAACGTCGACGTACTGACGATGTCCGCCACCCCGATCCCCAGAACCCTGGAGATGGCGGTCACCGGCATCCGCGAGATGTCGACGATCACGACGCCCCCGGAGGAGCGTCACCCCGTGCTGACGTTCGTCGGCCCCTACGAGGAGAAGCAGATCGGCGCCGCGATCCGCCGCGAACTCCTGCGCGAGGGCCAGGTCTTCTACATCCACAACCGGGTGGAATCGATCGACCGCGCGGCGGCGCGACTGCGCGAGATCGTCCCGGAGGCGCGCATCGCCACCGCCCACGGCCAGATGTCGGAACAGGCCCTGGAGCAGGTCGTCGTCGACTTCTGGGAGAAGAAGTTCGACGTCCTGGTGTCGACCACGATCGTCGAGTCCGGCATCGACATCTCCAACGCGAACACGCTGATCGTTGAACGAGGCGACAACTTCGGCCTGTCCCAGCTCCACCAGCTCCGCGGCCGGGTCGGCCGAGGCCGCGAACGCGGCTACGCCTACTTCCTGTACCCCCCGGAGAAGCCCCTCACGGAGACGGCCCACGAGCGCCTCGCCACCATCGCCCAGCACACGGAGATGGGCGCGGGCATGTATGTGGCGATGAAGGACCTGGAGATCCGCGGAGCCGGAAACCTCCTGGGCGGCGAACAGTCCGGCCACATCGCGGGCGTCGGCTTCGACCTGTACGTCCGCATGGTCGGCGAGGCCGTCGCCGACTACCGCGCCTCTCTGGAGGGCGGGGTCGAGGAGGAGCCGCCCCTGGAGGTCAGGATCGAGCTCCCGGTCGACGCCCACGTCCCGCACGACTACGCCCCCGGCGAGCGCCTGCGCCTGTCGGCCTACCGCTCCATCGCCTCCGCCAACACGGAGGAGGACATCAAGGCCGTACGCGAGGAACTCGTGGACCGCTACGGCAAGTTGCCCGAGCCGGTGGAGAACCTGCTCCTGGTGGCGGGCCTGCGCATGCTCGCGCGCGCGTGCGGCGTCGCCGACATCGTCCTCCAGGGCACCAACATCCGCTTCGCACCGGTGGAGTTGCGTGAGTCCCAGGAACTGCGCCTCAAGCGCCTCTACCCCGGCACCGTCATCAAGCCGGCCGCCCACCAGATCCTCGTCCCCCGCCCGAAGACGTCCAGGGTGGGCGGAAAGCCGTTGGTGGGGCGGGAGTTGCTGGGTTGGGTGGGAGAGTTCCTGGCGACGATCCTGGGGTCGTAGCGGCGGTGTGGAGGCCTGGCGCGCTCTTGGCGAGTCCGGCGCGGCGGGGGCACCCTTCGGGAAGAGCGTGGCACTTCTTGGGAAGGTGTCACGCTTCTCCAGTTGCGTACAGCCGCCCGGTCCGCCGACGGGATCGGCCGGCGGCATGTCCGGGGCGGGCCCGGGCTTGATGTCCGGAGCGGGCTCGGGCCTGACGTCCGGAGCGGGCTCGGGCCTGCCCGCCTGAAGGCGCCCACCGGCCTTTCGCGTACGGCGAGTTGAGCGGCGACAGCGAGCCCGCCCAGGTCGCCCCCGCCCAGGTGGCCCCCCGCCCGGGTCGCCCCCCCCGCCCGGGTGGCCCCGGCGCGGTCGGCCCGGCCATCGCGCGGGGCAACCGCGCACGGCATCAGCCGGCCGCGCCGCGGAACAGCATCCCCGCCAGCACCCGGAACACCTCCTCCGGCTCCCGCTCACCCACCGCCCCGTCCAGATTGTGGCCGAGCAGCAGCGTCGCGAAGCCGTGCGCCAAGGACCACGCGGCGACTCCGGCGAGCCGGGCGTCGGGGCCGCGGCCCTCGGGAGGTACGGCGGAGACGGCGCCGCTCAGCGCGTCGCTCGCGAGGGCGCGGGCCGTGGCGAGTTCGAGGTCGCCCTCGCGCAGCAGCTCGGGCGCGAACATCACCTGGAAGTGCGCCGGATGCTCGCGCGCGAAGCGCACGTACCGCACTCCCGCGTCCTTGAGATCGGCCGCCTCCCCGATCGTGGCGGCCAGCAGCCCGAACCCCTCGGCCGCGATGGCCGTCAACAGGCCCGTGCGGTCCTTGAAGTGATGCGCCGGCGCCGCATGCGAGACACCGGCACGGCGGGCGAGGTCCCGCAGGCTCAGCCCGGACGGGCCGTCGGCGGCGATGACGTCGAGCGCGGCGGTGAGGACGGCACGGCGCAGATCGCCGTGGTGGTACGGGCTCTTGGCCGGCTTGGCCGGCTTGGCGGGCTTGGTCGGCTTGGTCGGCTTGGTCGCACTCATGCTCAGCAGCGTACGCCGAATCTAGGCATTGACAAGTTTGAGCGGCTGGGGCAATCTTGTCAGTGTCAAGTTGTGGAACGACCGGGACGCGACGAGGAGTTACGCCATGTCCGAAGACGTACGTGGAGTGGAGACCCCGAACTACCCCGCCACCGTTGAGCCGGGCCGGGTGCGCCAGCTCTGGCACCTGCTCGAACCCCTCCACGCGGTGCTGTACTACGCGCCGGAGGTCTTCGAGGAGGCCGCCGCGCTCGGATACGACACGGAGGAGCGCTGGCCGAGCTACTTCCCGCTGCGCGCCGCCCCGTTGGGACCGGCCGGCGCCGAGCGGGTGACCTCCGCCTTCTACAGTTTCAACCCCCGCATGGTCGCCGAGCACATCGACCCCGCGTGGCGCATCGCGAGCCCGGACGCCGTACTGAAGGCGAGGCTGCGCGGAATGGACCGGGCCTACCGCGCGATATTCGGCGACCGTGTCGACAGCCCCGAACTCGCGGAGGCCGCCGCCCTCGCCCGCCGCGCCGCCGAGTCGGTCACCACGGCCGGCCGCCCCCTCGCCGCTGCCAACGCCGAGTCGGCTTGGCCCGAGGAGCCCCACCTCCAGCTGTGGCAGGCGGCGACGATCCTGCGCGAACACCGCGGCGACGGCCACCTCGCAGCCCTCCTCGTCGCCGGCCTGGACCCGGTCGAGTCCCTGGTCTCCTTCGCCGCGATAGGAGCCGCCTCCGTCGAACGCTTCGAAAGCCGGGGCTGGAGCCCGCGGGAATGGGCGGCGGCCCGCGAACGCCTGGTCGCCCGCGGCCTGTTGGACGACCTCGGTACGGCGACGAGGGCGGGCCGCGAGCTGCGCCAGGAGGTGGAGCGCCACACCGGCCGGCTGGCCGCCGAGCCCTGGCAGTTCCTCGGCAGGGCCGACACCGGCCGACTCGCCGATCTGCTGGGGGAGTTCTGGGTCGCCGTGCTCGGTTCCGGGCTGCTGCCCTCGGAGTCGACGCTGGGCATCGGCAAGGTCTGAGAGGAGCTTGGGGAGAGAGTGTGGGGAGGGAGTGCGAGGTGAGGGCGCCCGCGCCGACCAGGTCGTATCGATACACCCGAGTTGCGCGTCATGCGCCACCGGGCCCCATATGTTCGCGACATCTCCGCCGCTAACGTGGGCACCAGGTCAATATCCGCCCCCGCAGGGGCGGGGCCGGGTGAGCTAGGGGAGGGGCGCACTGTGATGCGTCTGAGGGGTGGGGCGGCCGTAGCCGTCCTGATCATGTTGTCCGTCGCCGGATGCAAGGACACCACAGGGGCCTCCGGGCCCGAAGCGACGACCGGCGGTGACTCCGGCGGGAACTCCGGCGGAGGCACCGGCGGAGGCACCGGCGGGGGCGCGGCTCTCACCGCCGCCGAGTCCCTGACCGTCAAGGGGCGGGCGCCGAAGACCGGTTACTCCCGCGAGCGGTTCGGCACCGCCTGGGCCGACACCGACTCCAACAGCTGTGACACCAGGGACGACATCCTCAAACGGGACCTGAAGCAGGTGAAGTTCACCGGCGGCACCTGCAAGGTGTCCTACGGCGTCCTCGAATCCGACCCGTACTCCGGCAAGGAGGTGACCTACCGTCGCGGAGCCAGCCTCGTCGACATAGACCACCTCGTCGCCCTCTCCGACGCCTGGCAGAAGGGCGCCAAGTACTGGGACGCCGGCAAGCGAATAGCCCTCGCCAACGATCCGCTCAACCTCCTCACCGTCGGCGCGAGCGCCAACCGCAGCAAGGGCGACGGCGACACGGCGACCTGGGTGCCGCCCGACAAGGCGTACCGCTGCACGTATGTCGCCGCGCAGGTCGCCGTGAAGAAGAAGTACGGGCTGTGGGTCACCGCCGCCGAGAAGGCCGCGATGAAGAAGGTCCTCTCCACCTGTCCGGGCCAGAAGCTCCCCTCCGGCGGGAACCCGACGAGCGCGCCGAGCAGGTTCCACGCGAAGTGAGTTGAGTGCCCGTCAGGGCAAGCCCTTTCCCGTGAAGTACATACACGGGAGATGACGATCTGTTCTGGTCAAGTCGTTGTAATGGTAAAGGAGTTCACAAGGAACAAAGGGGCATGCGGGGTGACTCCGGGTGCGTTCACCGGGTAATGGTCAAGATCGGGCGATGATCTCTCCTAGGGTCTGTTCGGTCTTTGTTGGTGATGGGCAAGATCTGTGCGTTTCTGTGGCTGTTCTGTCAGGACCCGGTCAAGCATCGGCTGACGACGGCTGCTTCGTGCCCGTCGACCGTTGGAGTCCTCGTCGTGCGTATCCGGCTCGCTCGCCGTGTTCGCCCACCCCGCCGTACGCGGCGCGCCCGCCGTGGTGTCGCCCTGCTCCTGCTGACCGCGCTCGCCCTGATGTGGACGACGCAGCAGGCGATGGCCGACGGGGTCGAACTGCACGCCGTGGACGTCTCGTTGCCGAGCCTGTCCTCGCTCACCGCCTGGCTGAAGGACCCGCACTGGGGCCGGCTGCCGTCGGAGAAGTCCGGCACGGCCGCCGGCAAGCGGCACCGGGTCTCCGCCGCCGCCACCGAGGCACACCAGGGCGCGGGCCGTAAGCCGGGGAAGGGCAAGGGCGAACTCGCCGCCTACCACGCCCACTCGGCGTCCGTGAAGCGGGGAAAGAGCGCCGCAGGCAAGGCCGGTTTCGACGTCAAGACGAGCAAGCGCGACGCGGGCAAGTCCTCGCGGACCGACACCGTCTTCGACAACGCCGACGGGTCGATCACCAGACAGCTCTCCCCGACACCCGTCAACTACCAGGTCGGCAAGGGCACATGGGCGCCCATCGACGTGGACGTGCGGGCCGGACCCGACGGGCGCTGGCACGAGAAGGCCAACTCCGTCGGCGTCGACTTCGCGCCCAAGGCTGACGACTCCGCGCTCGTCTCCCTCGCCCCCGACGCACAGCACACCGTCTCCTACGGGCTGAAGGACGCCCAGGCCGTCAAGGGCACGGTCGACGGCGGCTCACGCGTCACCTACCCGGGTGTCCTCACCGACACCGACCTCCAGGTCGCCCCCACCGCCACCGGGGTGAAGGAAGCGGTCGTCCTGCACTCCGCGGACGCCGGCAACTCCTGGACCTTCCCGCTCCAGCTCAAGGGACTCACCCCCGTCCAGAACAAGGACGGCTCGATCGTTCTGCGCGACGCCGCCGGGAAGACCGTAGAGCGCGTCCCTCCGTCGTACGCCTACGACTCGAAGGTCGATCCGCGCTCCGGTGACCCGACCACCACCCACGACGTCACCACCACTCTCGTGCGGGACGGCAGCGGCTACGCGCTGAGGATCACCCTCGACGACACCTGGCTGAAGGACACGCACCGCGTCTTCCCCGTCACCGTCGACCCGACCGTCACCGACGGCTGGACCACCACCTACGCCGAGTCGGGCTCGGACTCGACGGGCGACCACTCCTACGAGCAGACGATCAAGGTCGGTTCGTACGACTCGGGCACGCACTCCGCGGCGAGCTACATCAACCACTGGGACACCGCCTGGGACGACACCGGTCTGACGGTCACCGCGGCCTCGTTGAAGCTGTTCGACACCTGGGCCGCGACCTGCACCGCCGAGCGTTTCGACGTCGCCCTCGTCACCCAGGCCTGGACGCCCGAGGGGGTCACCAGCTACCCCGGGCCGACCTACGGCACCACCTCCATCGGCAACTCGACCCCGACCGTGCCGAACGCCTGCGCGAACAAAGCGGCCGACCGGTCCGTCGGCGACACGGTGACCGTGACGCTGTCGACCTCGGCGATCCAGGGCTGGTTCAGCGGGACGACGGCCGACTACGGCCTCGCGCTCTACGCCTCGACGACCGACGCCCTGCACTGGAAGCAGTTCGGCTCCTTCAACGACCCGGGACTCGGCCCGGTGCTCAGCGTCACCTACACCGGGAACACCGCCCCGCAGCTCTACGAGCAGTTCCCCGCGGACAACGCGGTCGTCGGCACCACCACCCCGGAGCTCACCGCCTGGGCGGGCGGCGCCAACTCCACCAGCGGCAGCGCGAACAAGTACCAGTTCAAGGTCTACGACGCGAACAACGCCCTGGTCGTCGACTCCGGCCTGGTCGCCACCGGCGACTGGACGGTCCCCACCGGAAAGCTGGCCTGGGGCAAGAACTACAACTGGGAAGTGCAGGCGTACGACGCGACGACCGGGCTCTACTCGCCCGCCGATCCCTACGAGTTGTCCGTCCAGGTGCCCCAGCCCGTCATCACCTCGGGGCTGTCGCAGAACAGCAGCGACCACGGCTTCGACGCGTCCATCGGCAACTACACCACCTCCGACACGGACGCCTCGATCTCCACCGTCGGCCCGTCCCTCGACGTCGAGCGCGACTACAACTCCCGTGACCCGCGCTGGACCGGAGCCTTCGGTTCCGGCTGGTCGTCCATCTTCGACGCGCGCGCCACCGAGCAGTACAGCGCGGCCGGCGCGGTCACCAGCGTCAACGTCACCTATCCGGACGGCTCACAGGTCGGCTACGGCAAGAACAGCGACGGCACCTTCGCGCCCGGCACCGGCCGCTGGGCCACCTTCACCACGGTCAGCGCGGGCGGCTACAGCCTGACCGACAAGGACGACACGGTCTACGCCTTCACCACCCCGCTGACCACGGGCAACTACGGACTCACCTCCGTCACGGACGCCAACGGCCGCTCCATATCGCTCACTTGGACCGGCACTCACGTCACGCAGATGAAGTCCAACGTGTCCGGCCGCACCCTGACCCTCACCTGGTCCACCCCGTCCGGCGCCCTCGGCGCCCATGTCGCGACCGTCACCACCGACCCGGTCACCGCCGGCGTCGCGACGACCGCACTGACCTGGAACTACGGTTACACCGGCGACCAGTTGACGACCGTGTGCGCGCCGCTGTCGACGACGAAGTGCACGACGTACGGCTACACGACGGGCTCGCAGTACCAGAACGCCTCCCTCGACCTCGACCCGAGCGCGGCCTGGCCGCTCACGGAGAGCTCGGGCACCACCGCCAAGGACGCGGTCCTCGCCAACGAGGGCACCAAGAACGCGACTTACGAGAACGTGACGCTGGGCGCGGCCGGCCCGCTCACCGGTTCCTCCTCCACCGCGGCCTCCTTCAACGGCACCACCTCCGACGTCGCCCTGCCGAAGAACACCGGCAACGACACCGACTCGGGCGCCCTGTCCCTGTGGTTCAAGACCTCGGCCGGACCGGGCGTGCTCTACTCGTACGCCTCCCAGCCGATCGGTTCGGGGAAGGCCGCCGGCTTCTACACGCCGTCGGTGTACGTGGGTTCGGACGGCAAACTGAACGCCGAGTTCTGGTACAGCGGCGGTATCAACCCGATCGTGTCCTCGGCGTCCGTGGCCGACGGCAAGTGGCACCACGTGGTGCTGAGCGCCGCGGGCAACTCGCAGACGCTGTTCCTGGACAACACGAAGGTCGGCTCGCGCACCGGCACCGTCTCCATCAAGAGCGCGGTGGCCTTCGGCAAGAACCAGGTCTTCAACTACCTCGGCACCGGCTTCCTGGGCGGCAGTTGGCCCGACGAGGCGAACAGCAGCACCAGCGACGGCACCGGGTACGCGACGTACTTCAACGGCTCGATCGCCGACGCGGCCTGGTACGGACGGCCGTTGGTCGCCGCCGACGTCAACGCCCTCTACCAGTACGGCACTCACTCGGCGTCCCTGCTCACCTCGATCAAGCGCCCCTCGGGCAAGTCCTTCGCGACGATGACGTACGACCCGGCGACGACGGCGCTCACCCAGCTCACCGACGAGAACGGCGGCGTCTGGAAGCTCGCCGCGCCCACCGTCACCGGCTCCAGCCAGACCTACCGGGGCGCGGTCCTCGGCGGCGGACCGGCCGGCTACTACCGGCTCGGCGAGGCGGCCGGCGCGACCGCGGCCCTCAACGAGGTACACGGAGGCAACGGCACGTACAGCGGGGTGACGCTCGGCGCCACCGGCCCGTTCAGCGACGCCAAGGCCGCGACCTTCAACGGCAGTTCCTCGTATGTCGAACTGCCGACGTCCGTGCAGTTCGGCACCAGCGACCGCAGCCTCGAACTCTGGTTCAAGACCGCCTCGCAGGGCGTCATCGCCGGCGCCCAGTCGGCGGCGATCTCCGGCGCGACCACCGTGTCCGGCACCTATGCGCCCCTGCTGTACGTCGGCAGCGACAACAAACTGCACGGCCACTACTACTCGGGCAGCGGTTCCGCATCGACGGCGTTCGGCTCGACCGGCACGGTCACCGACAACACCTGGCACCACGTGGCCCTCACGGCCTCCGGCGCCACCCAGACCCTGTACCTGGACGGTGTCCAGCAGTCCAGCTACACCGGCACCCCGGCCGACCAGACCTACAACCACCTCTACCTCGGCGCCGGTTTCGCCAAGAGCTGGCTCGACTCCCCGGCAGACGTCAGCCACTTCACCGGTTCGATCGCCGACGCGGCCTTCTACCACACGGCGCTCAGCGCGGCCGACGTCGCCGCACATGTCGAGGCGGGCAAGAACTCCAGCGGTCTGCTCCCGGTCGAGACGGTCAAGGTGACCTCGCCGACCACGTCCACGCTGACGTACACCTACGACGTCGACAACGGCAACCGGGCCCTGACCGAGACCGACGGCCTCGGCAACAAGACCAGCTTCGGCTACGACACGGCCGGCTTCGAGCACACGGTCACCGACCCCAACGGCGCGGTCACCACCACCGGTCACGACGTCCGCGGCAACATCGTCTCGTCCACGTCCTGCCAGGACCAGGTCGCCAACAAGTGCAACACCGAGTACTACACGTACTACCCGGACGACACGACCGCCCAGCTGACCACCGCCGACCCGCGCAACGACCAGCTGCTGACCGAGCGCGACGGCCGTTCCACGTCCGCGACGGACAACACCTATCTGACGTCGTACACCTACGACACGGCGGGCAACCAGACCACCGTCACCGGCCCGGCCGTGGCCGGCTTCCCGGCCGGCCGCGCCACGACCACCGTCTACAGCGACGGCACCAGCACCTACCCGTCCGCCAACGGCGGAGTCGTGCCCAAGGGCCTCCCGGTCAAGACGGTCAGCCCCGGCGGCGCGGTCAACTCCGTGTCGTACTTCACCAACGGCGACGTCGCCTCCACCACCGACGCCATCGGCCTGGTCACGTCGTACACCTACGACAACGTCGGCCAGGTCCTGGGCCAGAACGTCGTCTCCGACACCTACCCGGCCGGTCTGACCACGAGCTACGAGTACGACAAGAACGGCCAGGTGATCACCGAGCACGACCCGAAGATCACCGACCGCGTGCAGGGCGCCGACCACGCCGCTGTCTCCAGCACGGTCTACGACGACGACGGCGACGTCCTCTCCCAGACCGTCTCCGACGCCCAGGGCGGCGACGCCCCGCGCACCGAGACCCAGACCTACGACGCCTACGACCGGCTGCTGACCGAGTCCGACGCCAACGTCGCGGCCGGCACGTCCTACGGAAATACGACGACCTACACCTACGACACCTCCGGCAACAAGACCAAGGAGGTGACGAGCGCCGGCAACGAGACCGACTACACCTACGACGACAACGGCAACCTGCTCACGCAGAGCCTGATGTACACCGGCGACCCGGTCTCCCCGCAGACCGCGGCGAAACTGGTCGAGTCCTCGCGGGCCTACGACCCGGCCGGACGGCTGGCCTCGGTCACCGACGCGATGGGCAACACGACGTCGTACACCTACACCGACGACGGCCTCACCGCGACGGTGAAGAAGACCAGCTCCGACGGCACCAGCAGCTATGTCCTGGAGTCGGACGCCTACGACGCGGCCGGCAACCTGCTGACCCAGACGACCGACAACGGCGAGAACGTCACCCAGTTCACGGTCGACGCCTCCAGCCGCACCACGTCCACGACCGTCGACCCGACCGGTGTCGACCGGGTCACGTCCGTCTCGTACACCCCGGACGACCAGGTCGCGTCGGAGAACGACCACGACGCGACCGGTTACGACCGCACCACCACCGACACCTACGACGACATGGGCAACCTGCTCAGCGAGACGCTGTACGGCGACGCCTCAGGGCACCCGTCGGGCTGGTGGAAGCTGAACCAGACCTCCGGCCGGTCCGTCACCGACGCCTCCGGCACCGGCAACACCGTCACCGCCGGATCCGGCGTGACCTGGTCGGACGACGCGGCCCAGTTCAGCGGCGACACCTCCGGCAACGGCGACATCGCCGCCACCAACGGACCGGTCCTGGACACCAGTTCCTCCTACACCGTCTCGGCGTGGGTGAAGCTGTCGGACACCTCGACGTTCCGCACCTTCGTCGCGCAGGGCGGCACCAACCGCTCCTCCTTCTACCTCCAGTACGCCTCCAGCCAGGGCGTCTTCCGTCTCATCTCCCCGAGCACGGACTCCTCCGGCACCCCGTCGGCGTACTACAACGCCTACGCCTCCAGCACCCCCGCGCTCAACACGTGGACCCAACTGGTCGGCTCCTTCGACGCGTCGACCGGCACCATGAACCTGTACGTCAACGGCACCCTCGCGGGCACCGCCAGCAACCCCGCCCCCTGGACCGGCGCGGGCCCGCTGTCCATCGGCGGCGCGAAGACCGCCTCGGGCGCGGTCAGCAACGCCGTGAACGGCGCGGTCAGCAACGTCCAGACCTACCAGCGGGCCCTGTCGACGAGCGAGATCACCTCCCTGTACGGCAAGGGCCGTTCGGGCGGCACGGTCGGCTCCTCCGACCAGCAGACCACCAAGTACACGTACGACAAGCGCGGTCTGCCCACCTCCACGACGGACCCCGAACAGCACACCACCAACTACGCCTACGACCAGGCCGGCAACCTCGCGCTCACCACCGCACCGACGGTCCAGTCGGAGCCGGACGGTACCGCCGCGAACGCCGCGCCCGTCAACCCGGTCACCGCCAGCGGCTTCAACACCTTCGGCGAGGCCGTCGCGGAGAAGGACCCGACCGGCCTGGTCACCACCACCGCCTACGACGCCGTGGGCAACAAGGTCAGCGAAACCCTCCCGTCGTACACCCCCGCCGGAGCCTCAACTCCCAACGCGGGCACGACAGTCTGGACCTACGACAGCGAGGGCAACCAGACCGGCGAGACCACACCGGGCGGCAGGACGACGTCGTACCTCTACGACCAGTTGGGCGACCTGGCCCAGATAACCGAGCCCGACGGCACGAAAACGCACGCCACCTACGACACCAACGGCGAACAGCGCACGGCGACCGACGGCACAGGCGCGCAGGCGCAGGCGACCTTCGACTACCTGGGCCGCCAGGTCACCTCCACCACCCTGGAGCGCTACCCCTCCACCCGCACGCTGACCACGACGAACTCCTACGCCGTCACCACCGGCAACCCCTACGGCGCCCACGTCTCCTCGACGACGACCCCGGGCGGCGTGACCTCGACGTACGCCTACAACCGTGCGGGCGACGTCACGAAAACGACGGACGGCGCGGGCAACTCCACTTCGTACGCCTACGACTTCGAGGACAACCCCACCAAGACGACGCTGGCGGACGGCAGTTACACGACCACCGACTACAACGTCAACGACGACCCGACGGCGACCCGCAGCTACGACGCCATCGGCGCGTATCTGTACGGCACTTCGCAGCAGTACGACGGCAACGGCAACCTGACCGCGGCCACCGACGCCAACCAGCACACCACCCGCTGGACCTACGACGCGGCCGGCACGATCACCCAGCAGGTGGAGCCGGTAGACGCGACAACGTCGATCACCACGTCCTTCGGCTACGACGCGGCCGGCAACCGCACCCGCTTCACCGACGGCCGCGGCAACTCCTGGCGCTACGGCTACACCCCCTGGGGCCAGCAGGCGACGGTGACCGAGCCGACGACGAGCCAATACACCTCGGCCGCCGACTCCACGACGACCTTCGCCTACGACGCGGACGGCAACGTCACCTCGGCCACCGCCCCCGGCGGCGTCACGACGTCGATGACGTACGACTCCAACAACCAGCTCAAGACGATGACGGGCACGGGTGCGGAGGCGGCCTCGGCGAAGCACAGCTTCTCCTACGACGCCGACGGCCGAGTCACCTCGGCGGACACGGACGAGGCAGGCACGGTCGGCGCCGCGGACCACCAGGCGTCCACACACGACGCGTTCACGTACGACGACCGGGGCGACGTCCTGTCAGCCTCGGGTTCGGCGGGCGCGTCGAGCTTCACGTACAACGACGACGGCTCGATGCTGAGTCGCACGGACGCGGCAGGCACCCAGTCCTACGGCTACGACACGGCGGGCCGCCTGTCCACGCTGGACGACGCGGCGACCGGCACCCATCTCTCGTACACGTACGACCAGTTGAACGACCTGAAGACGATCAAGTACGGCAGCACGGGCCAGACGCGAACGTTCACCTACAACAGCGCCCACGAACTCTCGAACGACGTCATGGTCCAGGGCGCGACCACGCTGTCGAACTTCACCTACGGCTACGACAACAACGGCAACCTGACGTCGAAGACGACGGCGGGCGTGACGGGCGCGTCGACGAACACGTACACCTACGACTGGTCGGACCGCCTGACGTCCTGGAACAACGGCACGGCCACGACGGCGTACCAGTACGACGCCTCGGGCAACCGGGTCCGGGTCGGCGCGGACGTCTACACGTACGACGCCCGCGACCAGCTGACCTCGGACGGCACCAACTCGTACTCCTACTCGGCCCGCGGCACGATGACCCAGGAGTCGTCGACGGCGAACGGCACGGCCGCGTTCAAGACGGACGCCTTCGGCGGCCAGATAGTCGCCGGCCCGCAGTCCTACACGCTGGACGCCCTGGGCCGGAACATCACGGACACCAACACGGCCGCGTCATCGACCCGTACGTTCGCCTACTCGGGCGCGGACAACACGATCGCGACGGACGGGGACGACGCTTACACATACGACCCGGGCGGCGGCCTGGTAGGTATCAAACAAACAGGCGCGTCTGCCGGGGCCCTGGCCCTGACAGACCTGCACGACGACGTGGTCGGCACGTTCACGTCGGGTGCTACGTCCCTGTCGGGCTCGGCGACGTACGACCCCCTCGGCAAGGTGACGGCGACGCTGTCGCTGATAGGTCACCTGGGCTTCCAGTCGGGCTGGACGGAACCGGGCACCGGCGACGTCGGCACGGCTTCCCGCTGGTACAACCCGAACACGGGCGAGTTCCTGAACAAGGACAGCGTGTCCCTGGACCCGAGCCCGGACTCGGTGGCGGCGAACCCCTTCGCGTACGTCGACGACAACCCGATGGTGGGCACGGACGAGTCGGGTCACTGTTCCTGGTGGACGGGTTCGTGCGAGGTGAAGGCCGCCAAGCACGTGGCCAAGAAGGCCAAGCACGTGGTCCACAAGGTCTACCACGCGGCAAAGCACGTGGCCCGCAAGGTAGTTCACGCCGTGAAGCACGCGGCCCGCAAGGTCGTGCACAAGGTGCGGGACGTGTACCGGGCGACGGTACGAGTAACAAGGCGCGTCTACCACTACACAGTCAGACATGTGAAACGCGTGTACCACGCGGCGGTCCATGCGGTGCATACGGCGTATCACAAGGCATCAAGGGTCGCGCATCGCGTCGTCCACGCGGTGAAGAAGGCGGCGCACAAGGTCGCGCACACGGTGAAGAAGGCGGCCAAGGCGGTCGCGCATGCGACCCGCACCGCGTACCACGCCACGGTCAAGGCGGTGAAGACGACTGGCAAGTTCATCAAGAACCACGCGGCGGCGATCACGTCCATCGTGGTCTCCACGGCGGTCTTCGCCGGCTGCGAGGCAGCGACGTGGGGCGTGGGCACGATCGGCTGCGCGGCGCTGGCGGGCGCGGCGGGTTCACTGGTCGAGCAGGGCTTCAAGTGCGCCCAGAACGGCGGCGGGGACTGCAGCGCGGGAGCGTTCGCGGGGTCGGCGGTCGAGGGTGCGGTGACTGGGGCGCTGGGCGGTGCGCTCGGTTCCCTGGGCGGAAAACTCCTTGCCAAGGCGGCTCCGAAGGCGATGGAGGTCGTCGGGGGGCTGTTCGGCAAGGGGGCGAGTGAAGCCGGGGAGGCCGGGGCGGCGGACGCTACGGATGAGGCGGCTTCGGCGGCGGAGTCCGAGGGGGCGGGGACTAAGTCGCAATCCCAGTCGGAGGAAGCCGGCGAGAGCGAGTCGGGCTCGTCCTGCAAGACCGGCAAACCTGAGACACACAGTTTCACTGGTTCGACGCGGGTGTTGATGGCCGACGGTTCTACGAAGGCGATCGACCGAGTACGGGTGGGTGACACGATCGCCAACTCGGTGCCGGGCGTGGCGGGTACGCAGGCGCACGAGGTCACCGCGGTGATCGTGACGCACACGGACCATGACTTCGTGGACCTGACAGTCAAGGCAACGGGTGAAGCCGCTGCGAAGCAGGGAGTGAAGGACGGCGCAAAGTCCCTGGCCAAGAAGGTTGCCCGCAAGGCGGCGTTCGGGCTGGCGGCGTCGGCGGCGGTACTGGGAGCGCTGGGTGCGAGCCACGGCCACGGCACGGCGCAAGAGCCGGCGACCAAGACGGTCGCGGCGGTCTCCTCGGCAACGCCCGAGCAGAGCGCCAAGCCCGCCGGGGCCACGTCAGATGCGCAGGGCGCGCACCTGACGACGACCTTCCACCACCCCTTCTACGACGAGACCCAGTCGGCGTTCGTCGAGGGCAAGGACCTGAAGGCCGGCGACGTCCTCCAGACTCCGACCGGGACGGCCGAGGTCACCGGGGTTCGGCTGTACCACGCGAACACCACGACGTACGACCTGACCATCGGTAGCCTTCACACTTACTATGTTCTCGCTGGCACCACATCGGTGCTCGTACACAACATTGATTGTGGGCAGGTCGACTACGGTTCGACCAAGTTGAGTCAGGCTGTTCAAAGGGCGCGAGTTGCCCAAGGGAACACAGGTAACAACTATGCGGCCGCTCAACTGACCCACCCGGTAACCGGCGAAGATATGGGCATTGTCGTAGGCCGATCCGTGGGCAAGACCCATGCGGAGCAGGGGATCGTTCAGGCACTCAGAGGCGGTATGCTCCCTGGGGTTGACGAGACCTATATAACGGAGATGTACTCAGAATTTAAACCCTGCATATCCCGGTGTTCCAAGATTCTTAATAATCTACCAAATCTCCGGGGAAGGTCATGGAGTTGGGATTGGGACAAGTCGGGAACGCCATTGGCGATAGCTTCAACCGCAGCTAGGGATGCAGCCGTCAACGGTCTTTTCAGATGAGAAAGCGTGGAAATGATCGAGACGATTCGATGGGATGAAGATCGAGCTCGGACGGTCGTGAACGGTGATGCCAGGACGTATCTCATGACCCAGGGCCTCCCTGTGGAGACTCTGCTGTTTGAGGCTGACCTGGTTCGAACTGGGCCATTTGTGACTGGTTCTGGGCAGAGTCTGATTTCGATCGGCGCCTTCGATGAAGATTTCCAATTCTTTGTCGATATCGATACGGGATCGGTGTTCTTTGGGCTCGATTCTGACGAGTGTCCGGTTTTTTCGAACGAGAACCTGACGTCTTTCGTCGCTTGCATCTTGTGGATTCAGGAGAAGTTTCCATTCTACTTCTTCGATGACGCCATTGAGGTAAAGCGCAAGGCTGGTCAGATGGTTGCTGACTCGATCAGAAAAATTGACCCCATGTGCCTAGAGTTTTCGGATGGATTCTGGCCGTCATTCGTTCACGATGTGTCGATTGGCGACTATTATGAAGGGTCGCTCTAGAGGGAAGTCATGTGGTGAACGAGGAGGGTGTGGTGCTGGCTTCGGAAGATTCGACTAATCCAAGTGGATTCATCGGACTGCCGCTAAAAGTAGTGCTTGGTCATGTCGTGTCCCCTGGGTCGTGTGCGACGAGGGCAGTCGGCATCACCAAAGCCACCGGTCGAGGAACGCCGGCCAGGTGAAGGCCTCGTAGCCCTCGAATGCCGCAGGATCGATCTCCTTGAGATCGTCGGCCAGAGCCTTCAGCTCATTCAGTGCGGCATCTTCGTCCTCGAATGGATCCTCAAGCACCTGGGACTGGCTGAGGTGACGCCCGAAGTGGTGGAGAGACAAGAGCCACCGCTCGACCGAACCGTTGGTGTACCGGGCTTCACCGGTCCACTCGATGCGGTGGACCTCGCCTGTGACCGGCTGGACACCGAAGGCCTGCCAGTGGTCCAAGCCGGGTATCTGGGAGATCGTGAGCTTGTAGAACCGTCGACCGTCGGAGGCCACCAGCTGCGGAGACAGCTCGCTCTGGTAGGGGACGTGGGTGATGATCTGCTCGGTGATCGGGATTCCGACGCCGGTCAGCATGTGCTTCGCCTCGGCTGGGATGTCCCACTCGGCGACGGTCTGCCGCGTCGCGCGGTGGACATTGCCCGGACCAGCCCAAGCTGCAAGGTCTGCATGGGTGATCATGACATCCCTTCCCAGGCGGGTGACTGTGGCCGAACAGTTCGATCACGCCGTTGACTGTTCATGCCGGGCCGTCGATCTCTGCGATCGTCAAGAAGGTGGCGAAGGCTCCCGCAGGGAAGGTGAGCATGGCCCCGGCCGGCGTCTTCGAATCGCGTGCGGACACGTGCGTGCATGTGGGGGAGGTCGCGATCTCCACGCAGTTGTTGCCGTCGTCCGGGCCCGAGTAGGACGACTTCCGCCAGTTGTCCATCGGAGTACCTCACAGTTCCTGAGCCAGTTCGCGGATGAAGTCACGCGATCGTTCGGGTTCGGGTGACGTGCTCCTGCACGGTGTCCGTCTTGAGGCTCTCGATGAAGGCGTGGAAGGTTCCGCCGGGGAAGGTGAGCATGGCGCGGGCCGGCGCCTTCGAGTCGCGTATGGAGATGTGTGTGCGCGTGGGGGAAGTCGCGATCTCCACGCACTCGTTGCCGTCGTCGGGGCCGGAGTGGGACGACTTCCGCCAGTTGTCCATGGGGTGCCTCACAGCTCTTTCGTCAGCCGGTGGATGAAGTCGCGTGACCGTTCGGGGTCGAGTGACGCGGCTTCTACCTTACGAAAACGGGTTCGAAAGGCGCCGAGCTGTGCTTCGGAGTCGATGAAGGCCGAGCCATGGGGTACGTCACGTACCACCGTGTCCAGCTTGGGGACGAGTCCACCCACGTACGTCATGGTGCTGGCGGCTGTGGCGAAGCCATCCAAGTCGTAGGGGATGACACGTACGGTGATGTTGTTCGCCTCGGAGAGCTCCAGAAGCCTGGTGAGTTGGGCTCGGGAGGCGACTCGGTCGCTGACTCTGATCCGTAGGGCCGACTCGTGGATCACCAACTCGTAGGGAATGGAGATCTTCTGGCCTGCCAGTCGGTGGCTGACTCGCAACTCAAGCTCGTCATCCGTCAGTTCGGGCACCCTCGCGGAGAAGACCGCCCGGGCGTAATCCTCCGTCTGGAGCAGACCGGGCACGTACAGGATCGCGACGTCGCGCCGGAACGTGGCGTGGTGGTTCAGTTCGGACAGGTCCAGGAACGACGTGGGCAGTAGGCCCCGGTACTCCTCCCACCAGCCCCGCGTCCGATCGGTTGCCATCGCGACCAGCGCGTCGATGAACTCCTTGTCCGTACAGGCGTAGTGGGATGCGAGTCGGCGTACTCGTTCCTCGCTCACGCCCACGAGTCCGGATTCGATATGGCTCATCTGGACGCGGTTTGCCCCCAGCAGTGCTGCTGCCTCGACGGCGGTGAGCCCTGCCGCCTCGCGGAGCCTGCGCAGTTCAATCCCCAGGCGCATCTGACGTGCGGTTGGTTCGCGCCTCTGGACCATCACTTGCTCCTCGTTCGGCGGTGATTACGCAATCGGCTTGCGTGGGGTTACAGGTTACCCCTACCGTCGGTGATGCAACGCACACGCTGCGGAAGTGCACCACTCCGTCATGCCGTGACGGCCGTGGCAGAGCCACCGCGCGAACTCCCCTTCACCTGAACGGAGTTGACCCATGCCCGAAACCGAAGCCCCAGTCCAATCCCAGACCGAACCCCCCGCCCCCTGGGAGTACTCCCTCTCCATCCCCAACGACCCCCGAGCCGTCACCGTAAGCCGCCGCACCCTCCGTCTCATTCTCACCGTCCACGGCCTCATCGGCCTCGTCGACACCGCCGAACTCCTCGCCGCCGAGCTGGTCTCCAACGCCGTACGGCACACGAAAGGGCCCGCTGACCTGCGCGTCCGCTGGGAGGCGGGAGTGCTGCGGATCGGCGCCTGGGATGCCGACCCTGAACCCCCGCCCCCGTCACGGCCGTTGGAGCTGGTCACGGACGCCGAGGGCGGTCGGGGGCTAGCACTGGTCCGCGCCTGCGCCGACCTCTGGGGCTGGCAGCCGTTGGCCAGACACGGCACGCGCGGCAAATACGTCTGGTGCGAACTGCTCACCGCGTGACCGGCAACGCCCCCACGAACTTCGGCCCGTCGCCCCGATGCTGCACCGGAAACGTCACCTTCAACCCCTGTTCCTGCCCCGCCACCGACAGCCTCGTGGTGAACTGCAGCCCCAGGAACGCCTTCTTCGAACCGCCCGCCGAGATGTACGGACGCGGCAGGTTCAGCACCAACTTGCCTGGCTTTCCACCTCTGTTGCCGTCGAAGAACAGGACTCTCTGGTCGGTGAGCGCTATGTACATGGGACGTGGCGTGACCGTGGCCATCACCGTCCCCGCGCTCAACACCCCCACCACAGCAGCCGTCAGGGCCTGCCTGCGGACGGAGACCGAGCCGATCGCGGCCAGGGAAGTGAACTCGACGACTTCGCCCTGGAGGAGCAACGGGGCTGCCGCTTCGAGTAGTTGGCGGTTGCGGCGGGCGTTCAGGGACATGGCGATCTCCTAAGGGACGTACGTACGGAAAAGTGCGGACATTATGAGGCCCGGGTGAACGGGAGTTGGACGGAAGGTTCGCCGACGGTCAAGTCAAACCCACGCTCACCCCATCTCTGACCTGCCGATTCCCCGCCACCCGCGATGTCACAGGCCTCGCCTAGGATCCGCCGCATGTCATCCGCCCCGGGAGCCGATCCCGGCCCCGATTTCGAACTCGCCTCCGCCTTCCCGGAGGTCACCTGGTTGCGTCAGGCCGCCGCCGCGGCCGACTGGGCCGCCGTCCGGCAGTACCACGACAGTCTGCCGCCCGGTACCGACCGGGCCTTCGTCGTGGGCGTGTTGGCCGAGGACGACGGTTTCGAGCACGCGCTGCGGCGGCAACTGGCCGCCGTACCGCACGACGTTCTCGCGCTCACCGTGCTCGGGACCCGGCTCATCGAGGTCGGGTGGGAGATACGGACCGGCGCGCGGGCCAAGAACGTCAGCCGTGAGCAGTTCAAGGCGTTCCACGAACACCTGCGGGAGGCGGAGCAACTCCTCATCCGGGCAACGGCTTTGGACCCTTCCTACGACGCCGCCTGGGCTGCCCGTCTCAACACCGCCCGCGGCCTGTCCCTCGGACAGAACGAGTCCAGGCGCCGCTACAACCGCCTCGCCCGCTACCACCCGCACCACTTCACCGGACAGGCCCGTCTCCTCCAGAAGCTCTGCCCCAAGTGGGGCGGCACCTGGGAGGAGGCCCACGGGTTCGCGCGGGAGTGTCTACTCACCGCGCCCCAGGGGGCGTTGAACGGCGGACTCGTTGCCGAGGCGCACATCGAGCACTGGCTCGACCTAGGAGACGATGACAAGCGCTCCGAGTATCTGCGGCAGCCCCACGTCCACGCCGAGCTCGTCGAGGCGGCCCAACGGTCCGTGTTCCACCCGCAGTTCGCGCGGCCGTACGGCTGGGTCACCGGCCAGGGGAGTTTCGCCGCGCTGTTCTCCCTGATCGGCGACACCGCGCAGGCCGCAGCGCACTTCCAGGCCCTCGGCAATCTCGCCTCCGAATATCCGTGGAGTTACCTCGGCAAGCCCGCCGAGATGTACGTCCAGCACCGCGACACCGCCCTGAGAGGCCGAAGATGAACCCCCAGGACCACCAGGACCACCGGGCCTCCCAGGACGGCCGGTTCGCCGCCGCCGACCCCACCATGAACGCCATCCACCTCACCGAAGTCGACGGCATACCAACCCTCTTCGCCTACGCCCCGGGCCCCCTCCGTGCCGGACTCGTCTTCCGCGTCGGCACCGCCGACGAGACCCTCGCCCGCGCCGGCGTCACCCACCTCGTCGAACACCTCGCCCTGTACCGCCACGGCCTCGCCGACTACCACTACAACGGCGCGACCAAGGCCGCCTTCACCCACTTCCACGTGGAGGGCGCCGAACACGAGATCGTCGACTACCTCCACGGCGTCTGCGCCTCCCTCGCCGACCTCCCCATGGAGCGCCTGGAGACGGAGAAGGAGATCCTCCGGACGGAGGAGTCCCGCCGTGATCCCGGCCAACTCCCCTTGTGGCGCTACGGCGCCCAGGGCTACGGCCTGGTCAGCTACCCCGAGTGGGGGGTCAGGAACCTGCGCCCGGAGGACGTGCGGCACTGGACGCAGACCTGGTTCACCGGCGGCAACGCCGTGCTGTGGATCGCCGGCGAGCGATTCCCCGCCGGACTCGCGCTCAAGCTGCCCCCGGGCGCCCGCCACCCGCTCCCCGCCGTCACCTCCGCGCTCCCCACCACACCCGCCCACTTCGCCGACGGCCAGGGCGGAGTCCTGCTCGACGCCGTCGTCACCGACACCGCCGCCGCCCGCCTCTACGCCGGGGTCCTGGAACGCGAACTCTCCCGCGCCCTGCGTCAGGAGGACGGCAACTCCTACACCGCCGCCACCGACTACGCCTCCCGCCGCGACGGCCACGCCCTCCTCACCGCCTTCGCGGACTCCCTGCCCGCCAAACAGGACGCGGTGCTCGGCGGCTTCGTCGACGTCCTCGCCGCGCTCCAGGCGGGCCGTATCGCGCAGGCCGACCTGGAGGCCGTACGCACGCGGGCCGACGCGGGACTGACGGCGGCCGACGCGGCCGTACGGCGGCTGCCCGGGGCGGCGGAGGACCTGCTCGCCGGACGGGCGCCGCGCGGGCTCGACGAACTGCGGCACGAGCTGTGGTCGGTGACGCCCGGTCATCTGCACGCGGTGGCCCTGGAGGCCGCCGGGACCGCGCTGTTGCAGGTGCCCTCGGGGCACAGTGCGAGCTGGGCGGGGTACGCGGAGGCGCCGGTCCGTTCGACGTACGCCGTCACCGGGCGGCGCTTCGAGGCGGTGGCCAAGGACGGGTCCGCGCTGGTGGTCGGGGACGACGGGGTCAGCGTGACCGTGCGCGGGCGCGACGGCGGCGACCTCGCGGTGACCGTGCCGTACCGTTCCTGCGCCGCCGTGCTGAGCTGGCCCGACGGCGGGCGGCGGCTCATCGGGACCGACGGTCTCGCCGTCGCCGTAGAACCCGGCCTCTACGGAGTCGACGCGCACACGATGGCGGTCCTCGACGCGGCCGTACCGCCGCACGCGCGCGTGCAGTTGCCGCCGCGGCAGACTGCCCCGCGCGCGGAGGCGCCCGCGGCGGCGCCGGCCGCCGAGAGCGGTGGTGCCGCGTCCGCCCGGCGCACCGGCGGACAGACCGCCGCGCTGGTCGTCCTCTTCCTGCTGGGCGGGCTGTTCGCCTTCATCGCGCTCGCGACGACAGTCTTCGGCCACGACCCCGACAGCAGCACCGGCGAATGGCTCGGCCTCTCGGGCTTCCTGTGGGCCGTCACCGGACTGATCGTCTGGCCCGCGGTACGGATCCTGCGGCGCACCCGGCGGGCGTGACTCAGGAGGTCCGGGATCTACCTCAGGTACGGGTTCCCCTGCTGCGGGGGCACCGGCATGCCCACATACAGCTGCTGCTTCGGGGGCGGGGTGTCGAACATCCCGAACAGCAGCAGTCCGGCGGCCATCAGCATGGTCAGTACGACCGCCAGGCCGAGGAACGGGTCGCCGCTGGAACTGCCGCCGGATGCCGCCCACGGCAGAGTGACGCCCTCGTAGAGCAGGAAGGACGCGAACGCGCCCCAGTCCGAACCCCGCCCGCGACGGATCGCCGCGTACAGGAAGGGCACCCACATCAGGAGGCCGCACGACCCCCAGGCGAGGAACACCCAGGCGATCCGCTGTCCCCAGCCGGCTTCGAGCCGTTTTGCCATGTCAACCCCCCAAGGTCGGGCCAAGGTTATGGCACGGGGCGCCGCCCGGGGGACGAACGGCCATGTGAACCGTCCCGCGACCCGGCGGACGCCCGCCATGTCCGCGCACTGGTACGGCGTTTGTCCGGTCCGCGTTCCCCGGTACGGGAGTTTTTGCCGTGTCGTGAGGGAATCTTGTGGCGATCGAGAGGATCCGTTTTCCAGGCCGAAGGACACCGTCGATTATCGTGCGATTCGCTGGGGTCCCAAATCCCGCGCGCGCACGGACAGTTCCGTACCAGGGCCGTACGACCGTAGTCCTACGGCGTCGCCGCGCCGGACCCGCGCAGCTTCCGGGGCCCTCAGGGGGCCGACAACTTTCCGGCGGACGTCGTACACGTCCGCTTGTCATGAACAGGGGTGGGGTTTTTCGTGTCCGAGCATCGGCAGTCGAAGAAGCGCAGATACATCGCTTGGGGCGTCGCGGGTGCCGCCGTCGTCGCCGGAGGCGGTATCGCCGCGCAGACCTCGATGGCCGCCACCACCTGGCCCGCGCAGAAGACCTACACGGGCCACGCCTTCGACACCTGCGCCGCCCCCTCCCTCGCGGCGATGAAGGCCTGGCACACCGACGGCTTCTACGGCGGCGCCGCCGTCTACATCGGCGGCAAGAACCGCGGCTGCAGCCAGCCCAACCTCACCGCCTCCTGGGTCAAGTCCCTCAGCACGGTCGGCTGGAAGTTCATCCCGCTCTACGTCGGCTCCCAGCCGTCCTGCGGCTCCGGCGGTTCGGTGAAGATCAGCGCCACCACCGCCGCGGCCGTCGGCAAGAGCGAGGCGGACGACGCGGTCGCCAAGGCCTCGGCGCTCGGCTTCAAGGCCGGCAGCCCGATCTACCTGGATATGGAGTCGTACGACATCACGAACACGTCGTGCAACAACGCCGTGCTGACCTACGTGCGCGCCTTCGACAAGGAACTGCACGTCAAGATCTACCGCACCGGCCTCTACGGCTTCTCCAGCTCCAGCGCCAAGGCGATCGCGACGGCGACCAACAAGACGGACCTGCCGGGCAACCTCTGGTACGCGCTGTGGGACAAGGTCTACACGACCACCTCGGACTGGCCGTGGGGCTCCACCCAGTTCACCAACCACAGCCGCGCCCACCAGTACCTCGTCAACAGCAAGGAGACCCGCGGCGGTTACACGATCACCGTGGACCGCGACGCGTGGGACGCGCCGGTGGCCATCACCGGCTGAGCAGAAGCACGGAGAACCTGCTGAGCGCCGGGTGTTGAAGGGCGAGGGGTGAGGGCGACGATGAGGATGTTGAGGGTGCTGAGGGCGTCTGCCGCTCCGGTGCTGCGGACGCCGGCCGTGCGCGTGGGGTTCGCCGCGCTGCCGGTCGTCAGCCTGGGCCTGCTCTGTCCCGTCCCGTCCCTCGTCCTCGCCCTGCGCCGCCGCACCCGCGCCGACTGGCTGGCCTTCGCCGGGTTCACCGCGGTCCTCGCGGCCTGGATCACCGAACTCGCGCTGACGCCCGTCGACACGCACGGCGCGCTGTTCGGCGTGGACCTGCTGCTGGTCACGCTGTCCATGGCGGGCGCCTCGGCGCACGCGTGGCGGGCGTGGCCGCGGCGGGCGGGGGACCTTGCGGCCGGCCGCGCGGGTGGCCCGGTGGCCGACGAGGCGGCAGGCCTGGCCGTCGACCGCGCGGAGGACCTCGCGATCGACCCGGTGCGGGACCTTGCGGCTGATCGGGCGGCAGGCGACCTGGTGGTCGATCGGACAGGCAGCCCGGTGGTCGAGCAGACAGCAGGCCCGGTGGTCGAACGGGCTGAGGAGTAGCGGTACATGAGCAAGCAGGTCCGGCAGGTCACGCAGGCGCGTCCGGTCCCGGCGGAGAGACAGCGACGGCTCACGCGCGTGGGGCGTGTCACGGTGGCCGGGCTGCGCGCGCTCGGCGGTCGCACCATCGCCATGATCGCGACAGCGCTCGCCGTCGTCCTCGCGGTGATCGTGACCGGAATCGTCCTCTCCAGGCACGACAGCCGCCCGCCGATCCCCGCCACCCGGGCCCGGCACTACACCGACACCGACGCCTGCCTGCTCACCGACCACCAGGGCATCAACGGCACCACCGCCGCCACGGTCTGGCGGGGCATGCAGGACGCCTCACTCAGGACGCACACGCGCGTGAGTTACTCCTCGGTGACCGGCGAACAGAGCACCGCGAACGCGCGCCCCTTCCTCAACGCCATGCTCCAGAGTTCCTGCGAGGTCGTCCTCGCGGTGGGCGGCGTCGAGGTGAAGGCGGCGCAGGAGACGACGGGGCGCTACGCGAAGGTCGGTTTCGTGCTCGTGGGCGGCGGCAGCGGCAGCGCGGACAAGACCGCCACGAACGTGTCCTGGGTACCCACCGGCGACGGGCTCCGCGCGGCAGTCACCGCGGCCGTGGAACGAGCGGTGGACGCGCGGAACTAGCGCACGCGTGCGTGCCGGTGCGTGCCGGTGCCCGAAGTCCTGGTGAATCGTTGGTCGAATGGGTTGGCCACAGGCGACCCACTGCCTAACATCGATCACCGCAAGACTTTGTGCACCGTCGCACAATCTCCAACGGGAGGCTCCCTTGCACCGCCGCCGTCGCACCGCGCTCGTCCTCACCGCCGTGATCGCCGCCGCGGCCCCCGCCCTGACCGCCTGCGGAAGCGAAGCGCATCCCGGCGCGGCGGCCGTCGTCGGCGGGCAGCGCATCACCGTCGCGCAGTTGCAGAGCCGGGTCAACGAGGTGCGCGTGGCACAGCGGGCGGCCGTCCAGGACCAGGCACAGTACGTGCGGGCCATCGCCACCACCGGCGGCCTCACCCGCGAGACGCTCTACGGCATGGTCTTCGACCAGGTCGTGCACCGCGCCGCCCAGGACGCCGACGTCACGGTCACCCGCAAGGACATCCAGGACATGCGGGCCGCCCTCGCCCAGCAGGCGGGCGGCTCCAAGGCCCTGGAGGCGACCTGGCTCGCACAGTACGCCGTCGCGCCGCAGCGCCTCGACGAGAACCTCCGCCTCCAGGTCGAGGGCCGCAAACTCGCCGCGAAACTCGGCACCGACACCAGCCAGCCCGCCTTCTGGAAGGCCCTGTCGACCGCCTCCAAGGAACTCCACGTCGACCTCAACCCGCGCTTCGGCACCTGGGACGTGGAGAAGAGCAGCCGCGTCGACGCGAAGACGCCGTGGGTACGCGAGGTCACGGCGGCGCAGACGCAGGAGTCGGCGTAACGGTACGGCGCCTTCTCCGGAGGGGCCGGTCCGGGTACGGCGGACAACGGCATCCGCAGGGCTGCCCACCGGCCTGTGGACAACTCGTGGGACTGTCGGCGGCGTGGGTTACGTTCGATGTGTGAACGCAACCACGCCTGGTCCCGAGAGCACCCCCGCTCCCGCGCCCACCCCCGCTCCTGGCCGCATCGTCCTGCTCACCACCAGCCACCGGGTCGCCCCCGGCCTGCTGTCCTGGCCCGCCTGGGAGGCGCTGCGCACCGCCGACCGCGTGCTGTGCGCGGACGCTGCGCATCCGCAGCTGCCGTATCTGAGCGAGGCCGGCATAACCGTCGTCGAGGCGTCCCCGACCGCCGAGGAACTGGTCGCCGCCTGCGACGGCGGCCACACGGTGGTGATCGTGGCCACGGGCGAGGGCGAACCGGCGCTGACCGACGGCCTGGCCCGCCTCGCCGGCTCCGGCCGCGTCCACATGCCCGAGCTGGAACTCCTCCCCGCCTCCTACGACCTGCCGGGCGCCCGCCTCCTCGACCTCGTCCAGGTCATGGACCGCATCCGCGCCGAGTGCCCGTGGTCCTCCCAGCAGACCCACAAGGGCCTGGCGAAGTACGGCATCGAGGAGGCGTACGAACTCGTCGAGGCGATCGAGGAGGGCGACCGCGACGAACTGCGCGAGGAACTGGGCGACGTCCTCCTCCAGGTCGTCTTCCACGCCCGCATCGCGGAGGAGGACCCCGACACCCCCTTCTCGATCGACGACGTGGCCGGCGGCATCGTCACCAAGCTGATCCACCGCCACCCGCACGTCTTCGGCGACGAGACCGCGTCAACTCCCGAGGAGGTCAAGGCACATTGGCTGCGCACGAAGGCCGAGGAGAAGCGCCGAACCTCCATCACCGAGGGAATCCCGATGGGCCAGCCCGGTCTGGCGCTCGCGGCGAAGCTGGCATCGCGTGTGCGTACGGCGGGACTTGAGGTGCCGCTGCCTCTGCCGGAGGGGGACGGCATCGGTTACGAGCTGCTCGCGCTGGCGGTGCGTGCCGAGGCGGACGGCGTGGATCCGGAGGCGGCCTTGCGGGCGGCGGGGCGGGCTTATCGGGATGCGATCAGGGAGGCTGAGGGGGGCGGAGCCGGGGTGTGATGTAACGGGTTGTGCGGGGGAGGGGGCTTGGGCTCAGTACCGTTGGCTCAGGGACGGTTTCGGGTGTGGGGGAGCGCGTGGACGACGGGGAGTTGGAGCGGCTGGCCGATGAGGCGGTCGATGTGTTGGTGTGGGGTTTGGGATCGCCCAGCTGGACGGACTGGGTGGCGGTCCGGGCCGAGTTCGTCGTCTGGTTCGCCCGGCGCGGACTGGATACGTATGGGCAGGACCTCGCCACTGTCAACGGGGGGAGGGGAACGTCACCGAGCATTGCGCAGATGGCACTGTGGCGTCGTCAACTACTTGAGGGAATCCGGCGGTCGTCCAACCCCATGGCGACCGACGAACTCCGCGCCCTCATCGATCGGTTCGGCCCGAACGCGCTCCTCGTGCCCAAAGACGGCACCCTTCTCGACACCGGCCAATCGACGAGCCTGCCCCCGTTGCCCGAGCCCACCGGCGGAGACCTCCTCGATTTCCGCAGCGGTACCTTCAACGGACAGTTCGTCGGCGTCCAGCACGTGAGCAACACGTACGGGGCCCCGCCCCCGGGGGATGCCCAACCAGGCCCGCTGGACTGGCCATTGGCGAAGGACATCGAGCCGCGGACGCACGGGGTCCGGCCGACCCGGAGAGTGAAGGGGCTGCCCGCGCTGCCGCCGTATGTGCCCAGGGACCAGGACGGGACGGTCAACTCGGCGTTGGAGCAGGCGGGTTCGGAAGGCGGGTTGGTGGTCGTCCTCGGGCCGGCGTACGCGGGCAAGTCGCGTACCGCGCTGGCTGCCATGGCTCAAGTGCTCCCCGACCACAGGGTGTTCGCGCCCGCCCAGCACGAGGAACTGCGGAAGCTGCCCGCGCTGCTGCGGGGCCGGACGGAACGGTGTGTCGTCTGGCTGGACGACCTCGACGACCATCTGGGGACCGGTGGCCTGGAGCCGCGGTTGCTGTCCCAACTGACCGGCCTGGAGGCGGTCGTACTGGCGACGATGCGGGAGGAGGCGTACGAGAAGTATGTCGGGACGTCCGCGAAGGGCCGGCTGCTGAGCCAGGCGCAACTTGTTGAACTTCCTCGCGGCTGGGGGCCCGCTGAACTGAAGCGGGCGGGGGAGACGGAGGATCCCCGGCTTGCTGAGGCGGCCCGCGAGTGCGGCGCGGTGGGCGTCGCTACCTATCTGGCCATCGGCCCCCGCCTTTGGAACGACTGGCAGCTCGCCCCGAACCGCGAACGGCACCCCCGCGCGTACGCGCTGGTGCGAGCGGCGATTGATCTGGCCCGGTGCGGACTGAAGGGGCCTTTGCCGCAGGACCTGTTGGTGACGGTGCACGAGGAGTACGGCATCGAGGGGCTGGAGCGGGAGTCCCTGGGCGACGCCTGGGAGTGGGCCGGGCAGAGGCGGTACGGGGTGCTGAGCACGCTGAGATGCAGCGAACGGGAGAACAGGCCGTTCGCGGACGTGTTGCCGTATTTCGTGCACACGGCGGAACAGGACGAGATGTTCCCGCCCGTCACCGGTTGGGTGTGGGGCCATGCGTTGGAGGAGGCGCGGGCGAACTCGGCGGCGTACGACGTCGAGAGCGTTGCCGCCGGGGCGCGGACGGCGTATCTGCGCGCGGCCGAGGCGGGGGACGCGCCGGCCATGCACGCCCTCGGCTTGCTCGAAGAGAGCCTCGGGGAGGGAGAGAAGGCAGAGTCCTGGCTCCGGCGGGCCGCGGAAGCGGGGCGGGCCGGGGCTGCCGGGCACCTTGGGCGGCTGCTTGCGGAGCGCGGTGAGCACAGGGCGGCGGAACCCTTCCTGGAGTCGGCCGCCGAAGCCGGGGACGGTGACGCGGCGACGCTGCTTGCCAAACTCTTGTTGGAGCGGGCGGAAGGATGGCTGAGGGCCGGGGCTGAGCAGGGGAACCCGGAGGCGGCGCAGCGGTTGGGCGATGTGCTGCTCGGGAAGGGGGACGTCGAAGCCGCGGGCGCCAACTATGCCGACTTGGCGAGCACGGCATACACCGGGGTCGCCCTGAGTGCGGGCTTGAGGTATCTCCTGTGCAACGACCCCGAGAAAGCCGAGGTATGGCTGGCGCGCGCGGCGAGCGACGGCAATGAGCGGGCAGGACACCTGCAGTGGCTGCTGAAGTGTGAGCCGGAGTCCTTGGCGGACGCCGTGGAGTTTTTCGCGGACACCGACGGCTGGCCCCTAGACATCGCCCACCACGGCGTCGTACTGGAAAAACAGGGCCACCCCGACAAAGCCCGCGCCCAATACGAGAAGGCCTTCGAGTCCGGCGACTCCTACGGCGCCTACCTTCTCGCCACCCTTCTCGAGAAGCAGGACAAGCCCGACGAAGCCGCAACCTGGTACCGCAAAGCCGCCGACATGGGACACCCCGCCGCCCTGAAGGCTCTCGCGGAGCGCGCCCCCACCCCAGATACCGTCAAGGAGTGACAGACCAGCCAGCCCAGCCGCACCCCCACCCCTCCGCCCCCGCCCCCGAACTCTTCACCTGGGAGTTCGCCACCAACCCCTACCCCGCCTACGCCTGGCTCCGTGAGCACGCCCCCGTGCACAAGACACGGCTCCCCAGCGGTGTGGAGGCCTGGCTGGTCACCCGGTACGTCGATGCCAAGCAGGCGCTCGCCGACCCGCGGCTGTCCAAGAACCCCGCGCATCACGACGAACCGGCCCACGCCAAGGGCAAGACCGGTATCCCGGGCGAGCGCAAGGCCGAGTTGATGACGCATCTCCTCAACATCGACCCGCCGGACCACACCCGGCTCCGACGGTTGGTCAGCAAGGCGTTCACACCCCGCCGGGTGGCCGAATTCGCACCCCGGGTGCAGGAGTTGACGGACCATCTCATCGACCAGTTCGCGGGGAGCGGCTCCGCCGACCTCATCCACGACTTCGCCTTCCCGCTCCCCATCTACGCCATCTGCGACCTGCTCGGCGTCCCCCGCGAGGACCAGGACGACTTCCGGGACTGGGCGGGCATGATGATCCGGCACGGGGGCGGACCGAGGGGTGGCGTCGCGCGGTCCGTGAAGAAGATGCGCGGCTATCTCGCCGACCTCATCCACCGCAAGCGCGCGGCCCTTTCCGACAGCCCGGATCCACTCCCCGGCGAAGACCTCATCTCCGCCCTCATCCGCGCCTCCGACCAAGGCGAGCACCTCACCGAGAACGAAGCCGCGGCGATGGCCTTCATCCTGCTCTTCGCCGGCTTCGAGACGACCGTCAACCTCATCGGCAACGGTACGTACGCCCTCCTCACCCACCCCGAGCAGCGCGTCCGCCTGGAGAAGTCCCTGGCCGCCGGTGAACACGACCTCCTCGAAACCGGCGTCGAGGAACTCCTGCGCTACGACGGCCCGGTGGAGCTGGCGACCTGGCGCTTCGCCACCCGCCCCCTCACCCTCGGCGGGCAGGACATCGCGGCCGGCGACCCCGTACTCGTCGTACTGGCCGCCGCGGACCGCGATCCGGAACGGTTCGCCGATCCCGATGTCCTCGATCTCGGACGGCGTGACAATCAACACCTCGGTTACGGCCACGGCATCCACTACTGCCTCGGCGCCCCGCTCGCCCGCCTGGAGGGGCAGACCGCGCTCGCCACCCTCCTCACCCGCCTGCCCGACCTCCAACTCGCGGCGGATCCGGCCGACTTGCGCTGGCGCGGTGGCCTCATCATGCGCGGACTGCGCACCCTGCCTGTGGAGTTCACCCCACGGGAGGGCACACCAACCCCGTAATCCCGGACCGAACCCGACCGAACAGGCCATCTCGCCCTGTAAACCCGAAGATGACAGTTCCTCAACTCTGTGATCTTCACGTGATCTACGTGGCATTAACTTGTGACAAGTGATCGACTGCGGCTACGTTCACGTACCAGCGCGGCGCCCCGCAGCACCCGCCGCGTGCTCTCCCAGTCGTCACGCGAAAGGCCTCCGCATGCTCTCCGGGAACGGTCGTCACCGTCGCCCCCGTCAGGCTCCGGCAATCCTCGTCGCGGCCGGCGTGACCGGCTCCGCCATCGCCATCCCCCTCCTCGGCGCCGCCGCCGCGAACGCCGCCGACGGCACCACCTGGGACAAGGTGGCCGAATGCGAGACCGGCGGCTCCTGGAGCGAGAACAGCGGCAACGGCCACTACGGCGGGCTCCAGATAACCCAGGACGACTGGAACAAGTACGGCGGCGAGGACTACGCCCCGACCGCCGACCTCGCCAGCCGTTCCCAGCAGATAGCCGTCGCCGAGAAGATCCTCGACGCCAAGGGCACCTCCGCGTGGATCACCTGCGCGCTGCTCTCCGGCCTCACCGCGACCTCGGGCTCGGCGAACGTCGACACCGGCGTCGCGAGCGACTCGCCGTCGACCAGCTCGTCAGGCTCCTCGGGTTCTTCGGACTCCTCCGACTCTTCCGGTGCCTCCGGATCGTTCGGGCTGTCCGACTCCGGCAACACGGAACCGACTCCCTCCGACTCGTCCGGCAGCGACTCGCAGAGCCCCACTCCCTCCGCAACGGACAATCCCACTAAGTCCGACAAGTCCACCACCCCTTCGGCGGACGACAGCTCGACCACCGCATCTCCGAAACTCGATGAATCGGACAATTCGGAGCAGGCGGTGGGTAAGTGGAGCCTCGTCGACACCGGCGCGCTCGACGGCGCCGCCGACCAAGGGGTCGAGCAGCAGACCACCGGCAAGCACCGCGGAGCGAGTGCCGAGGAGGGTGCGGTGCCGCAGACCTACACCGTCCGCGCCGGCGACTCCCTCGCGTCGATCGCCGACTCCCTTGACTTCGGCGGCGGATGGCGCGCGCTCTATGCCGAGAACAAAAAGGTGATAGGCGCCGATCCGACCGCGATTGTCGCCGGTCAGACCTTGGACGTCAGTGCTGAAACGGGCGGAAAGTAGCAGCAAAACAGCGGGAGTTCACGTCATACTTCGCGCCGAATGTCCGCTTTGGTGAAAGTGTGGGATGAGTCTCAGAAGCCCTGATCGTCTTTGAAATTCCGTGGTTTCCCTGTCTACGGTCAAGGCCGCTCGTCACCACGAGCCCCGGCTGCCGCACACGCCGAGTCCTGCCAGCGGCCTCCGGGAACATTCGTCGCGTCAAGCGCCGTAGGCAGGAGCGGGGGACCCAAGGTAAGTGCCGGGCCCGGGAGTTGAGAGACGACCGGAACCGGCTTGGGGTTAAGTCGCGCACCGTGAGGTGCGCGGCCGGGCAACTCACACGGCCCGAACCCGACAGCTCACCTCGCAGGCGTCGGTGAGGGGATTGGGATTTTCCATGCTGTTTTCCAGCAAGGGCAAGCACCGCCGTCCGTCCAAGGCCACCCGCGTCGCCACGCTCGCCGGCGTGACCGGCGTCGCCATCGCCGCCCCGCTCATGGCGGCCGGCAACGCCTCCGCCGCCACCGCCTCGGAGTGGGACACCGTCGCCCAGTGCGAGTCCGGCGGCAACTGGTCCATCAACACCGGCAACGGCTACTACGGCGGCCTGCAGTTCTCCGCCTCGACGTGGGCCGCGTACGGCGGCACCGCCTACGCCTCCACCGCGAACCAGGCCTCCAAGTCCCAGCAGATAGCCGTGGCGGAGAAGGTTCTCGCCTCCCAGGGCAAGGGCGCCTGGCCCGTCTGCGGCACCGGCCTGTCGAGCGCCACCTACTCCGGCGGCAGCTCCAGCTCGTCGAGCAGCTCGAACAGCTCCTCCAAGAGCACCACCGAGCGCTCCACGTCCAGCACGACCGCCTCCCGCTCCGCCGAGCGCCCGGCCGCCAAGAAGACCGTCTCCACCCCGACCGGCAAGAAGGTCAAGAAGGGTGACGGCGAGTACAAGGTCGTCAAGGGCGACACCCTCAGCTCCATCGCCGAGAAGCACAAGGTCAAGGGCGGCTGGCAGCAGCTGTTCAAGCTGAACAAGAGCATCATCGACGACGCCGACTTCATCTACCCGGGCCAGCAGCTTCACCTGAAGTGACATACAGGCCTCTCAGCTGAACCACAGCGCCCTCACAACCGTGGACTCCATCATGGAGACCTCGTGAGGGTCACCCCCGTCCCCCACGGGCTCCCCGCTCCGGTGCGTGTTCCCCCGTACGCACCGGGGCGGGGCTTTTTTGTTTCCGCTTCAGGGAACCTTTTTGTTCCGTTCGGAAACAATTTACTCTCGGTTCTGTCCATCAGGCGGCCGACCGGATGGCCAATCGCCCCGAGCCGGTTAGGCTCGTCTCGCAGAGCCGCTGCGGTGTTGCCGTAGCCGCGTCAGACCCCAAGAAGGAGATGCTCGTGCCGTCCATCGACGTCGTCGTAGCCCGGGAAATCCTGGACTCCCGAGGCAACCCCACGGTCGAGGTCGAGGTCGGCCTCGACGACGGCAGCACGGGTCGTGCCGCCGTTCCGTCCGGCGCCTCCACGGGTGCCTTCGAGGCCATCGAGCTGCGTGACGGTGACCCCAACCGCTACGGCGGCAAGGGTGTCGAGAAGGCCGTTCTCGCCGTCATCGAGCAGATCGGCCCGGAGCTCGTCGGCTACGACGCCACCGAGCAGCGCCTGATCGACCAGGCGATGTTCGACCTGGACGCCACCGACAACAAGGGCTCGCTCGGCGCCAACGCCATCCTCGGCGTCTCCCTCGCCGTGGCGCACGCCGCGTCCGAGGCCAGCGACCTGCCCCTCTTCCGCTACCTGGGCGGCCCGAACGCGCACCTGCTGCCCGTTCCGATGATGAACATCCTCAACGGCGGCTCGCACGCCGACTCGAACGTGGACATCCAGGAGTTCATGATCGCCCCGATCGGCGCGGAGTCCTTCTCCGAGGCGCTGCGCTGGGGCGCCGAGGTCTACCACACCCTCAAGAAGGTGCTGAAGACCAAGGGCCTGTCCACCGGCCTC
This sequence comes from Streptomyces sp. NBC_01622, assembly GCF_045209635.1. Classification (NCBI taxonomy): domain Bacteria; kingdom Bacillati; phylum Actinomycetota; class Actinomycetes; order Kitasatosporales; family Streptomycetaceae; genus Streptomyces; species Streptomyces sp. NBC_01622. The sequence goes on along the minus strand of NZ_CP109293.1, from coordinate 4,688,581 downwards.
GGCGACGAGGGCGGCTTTGCCCCGAACCTGGAGTCCAACCGCGCCGCCCTCGACCTCATCATCGAGGCCATCAAGCAGGCCGGTTACATCCCCGGCGAGCAGATCGGGCTGGCGCTCGACGTCGCCGCGTCCGAGTTCTACAAGGACGGCAAGTACGAGTTCGAGGGCAAGTCCCGCTCGGCCGCCGAGATGACCGAGTACTACGAGGAGCTCGTCTCCGCGTACCCGCTCGTCTCCATCGAGGACCCGCTGTACGAGGACGACTGGGCCGGCTGGAAGGTCATCACCGACCGCATCGGCGACAAGGTCCAGATCGTCGGCGACGACCTCTTCGTCACCAACCCCGAGCGTCTCGCCCGCGGCATCGAGGAGGGCACCGCCAACGCCCTGCTCGTCAAGGTGAACCAGATCGGCTCGCTGACCGAGACCCTGGACGCCGTCGAGATGGCCCAGCGCAACGGCTTCAAGTGCATGATGTCCCACCGCTCCGGCGAGACCGAGGACACCACCATCGCCGACCTCGCCGTCGCGGTGAACTGCGGCCAGATCAAGACCGGCGCCCCGGCCCGCTCGGACCGCGTCGCCAAGTACAACCAGCTGCTCCGCATCGAGGAGATCCTCGACGACGCGGCGGAGTACGCGGGCCGCAGCGCCTTCCCGCGCTTCAAGGGCTGAGACCGGTAACGGGCTGACCACGCCAGGAGCCCACCGGGTCAATCCTTAGCCAGTCGTACGTACGTCCCCGCACCCGGTCCCGTACCGTGTGCGGGGACGTACGCACGTGTGAAGGGGAGGCGGGACATGGCCGTGAAGGACCGGGACCGGTTCTCCACCACGACCAGGCTCAAGCTGCTCGGCGAGCAGACGGCGGCCCGTGTCTACCGCTCCCAGACCAAACGGCAGGCCCGCCGCTCCCGGCTCACCGGCCGGGCGGCCCTCCTCGCCCTGGTGCTGTGCTCGCTGATCGTGGCGCTGGCGTACCCGATAAGGCAGTACGTCTCCCAGCGCGCCGAGATCTCCAACCTCCAGCGGCAGCAGGAGCAGGCCCGGCAGCGCGTCGAGCAGCTCCGCGACCTCAAGGCACGCTGGCAGGACGACTCGTACGCGGAACAGCAGATCCGGCAGCGGCTGCACTATGTGATGCCCGGGGAGACGGGCTACATCGTGATCGACCCGGACGCGGCCAAGCAGTCGCGCGCCGAGCTGGGGGCGGCCGACCGTCCCTGGTACTCGAACGTCTGGGACGGCGTCGACAAGTCCGACGCCTCCGACCAGTGAGAACCACCGGTTGAGAACCACCAGTGAGAACTGACCCATAGAAAGACGTCCTGAAGACAGTCATGGAAACGCCCCCGCCGTCCACTCCGCGCACCGAGCCCACCGACGCGGATGTCGAGGCCTTCAAGCAGCAGCTCGGGCGCCCGCCGCGCGGCCTGCGCGCGATCGCGCACCGCTGCCCGTGCGGACAGCCCGACGTGGTGGAGACGGCCCCCCGCCTCCCCGACGGCACGCCCTTCCCGACGACGTACTACCTGACGTGCCCGAAGGCCGCCTCGGCGATCGGCACGCTTGAGGCGAACGGCGTCATGAAGGAGATGACGGCCCGGCTGCAGACGGACCCCGAACTGGCCGCCGCGTACCGTGCCGCGCACGAGGACTACATCGCGCGCCGCGACGCCATCGAGGTCCTGGAGGGCTTCCCGAGCGCGGGCGGCATGCCGGACCGCGTGAAGTGCCTGCACGTCCTCGTGGGCCACTCCCTGGCCGCGGGCCCGGGAGTCAACCCGCTCGGCGACGAGGCGCTCGCGATGCTGCCGGAGTGGTGGGCGAAGGGCCCGTGCGTACAGCCGCTGGCGGCCCCCGACCCCGCCGACGAACTGCCCGCCGAGGCCGCCGACCCCACCGCGATCCGCAGCACCTTCCACTCCTACGTCCCGCTGCTCGCCGAGGGTTTCAGCCGTGTCGCGGCGGTCGACTGCGGTACGAACTCCATCCGGCTGCTCGTCGCGGACGTGAACCCGGCCACGGGTGAACTGCGGGAGCTGGACCGCCGGATGACGATCGTGCGGCTCGGCCAGGGCGTCGACAAGACCGGCCGGCTGGCCCCGGAGGCGCTGGAGCGGACGTTCGCGGCCTGCCGTGAGTACGCGGAGGTGATCCGGGAGAAGGGCGCCGACAAGGTCCGCTTCGTGGCCACGTCGGCCTCCCGGGACGCCTCGAACCGCGAGGACTTCGTCCGGGGCGTCCTGGACATCCTGGGCGTCGAACCGGAAGTGATCACCGGCGACGAGGAGGCGGAACTCTCCTTCACCGGCGCGACCAAGGAACTGAGGGGCCGCGACGACCTGGCCAAGCCCTACCTCGTCGTGGACATCGGCGGCGGCTCCACGGAGTTCGTGGTCGGCGACGACCAGGTCCGCGCGGCCCGCTCCGTGGACATCGGCTGCGTCCGCATGACCGAGCGCCACCTCGTCCGCGACGGCAAGGTCACGGACCCGCCGACCCCGGAGCAGGTGGCGGCGATGCGCGCGGACATCGAGGAGGCCCTCGACCTCGCCGGGAAGACCGTCCCGCTGCGCGAGGCCCGCACCCTGGTCGGCCTGGCCGGCTCGGTCACCACGGTCTCGGCAATCGCCCAGAACCTCCCCGAGTACGACACGGAGGCCATCCACCACTCCCGCGTCTCCTACGACCGAGTCCGAGAGATCACGGACTCCCTCCTCCACTCCACCCACGCCGAACGCGCCGCGATCCCCTCCATGCACCCGGGCCGTGTCGACGTCATCGGCGCGGGCGCCCTCGTACTCCTCTCGATCATGGAGCGAACGGGCGCGACGGAGGTCGTGGTGAGCGAGCACGACATTCTTGACGGGATCGCTTTCTCTACGGCGGCCGAGTCGCGATAGGCGGCGGTCCTCGACGGCGTCGCCTTGGGCGTATGGCCGGGCGGTCGGCGGAGGACGCAGCTGTGGCCCCTGGTGTGAGCGGTCTCGTCCGACCGCCACATGTTACTGTCCAGTAGGCTACGGCTGAGCAGGTCGGACAACGTATGAGCGGGTCCGAGGGGGCCTCGTGAGCCCCTCGATGACACGCCCGCGGAAAAGTTCGTGAAGTTCTTCACAAGGAATTCGGCCCTGTTGGACGAGGAAAGGGCCCCGGTTGGCCCGTCCGGGGCCCCGGCGGGCTCGGGAGCGTGTTCAGTGGGCCGGTACGGGAGTGATTCGGGGGAGTTTCGGGAGGGTGTCGCGGAGGTGTGGTCCAGGGGGTTCGGTGGGACAGAGGAGCAGCTCACGCGGCCTTGACAACGGGGCGAACCGCACCGTGGTTCCCCTCGCGCGAGGTGACCTGGATCATGCGAGTCGCGGAGGATAACACAGCCCCTGTGGAAGCTTGTGAAGGGGCGCACGAGCGACCCCCCAGGGGCAGGTGGATACTCGATGGCATGAGCACCACGGAGCGTCCCAGGATCCTCGTAGTAGGCGGTGGGTACGTAGGCCTGTACGCAGCTCGGCGCATTCTCAAGAAGATGCGCTACGGCGAGGCGACCGTCACGGTCGTCGACCCCCGGTCGTACATGACCTACCAGCCCTTCCTCCCCGAAGCCGCCGCCGGCAGCATCTCCCCTCGGCACGTCGTCGTCCCGCTGCGACGCGTGCTGCCGAAGGCGGAGGTCCTCACCGGCCGGGTCACCACCATCGACCAGGACCGCAAGGTCGCCACGATCGCCCCCCTCGTGGGCGAGGCGTACGAGCTGCCTTTCGACTACCTGGTCATCGCGATGGGCGCGGTCTCCCGCACCTTCCCGATCCCCGGCCTCGCCGAACAGGGCATCGGCATGAAGGGCATCGAGGAGTCCATCGGCCTGCGCAACCACGTTCTTGAGCAGCTCGACAAGGCCGACTCCACCACCGACGAGGAGATCCGCCGCAAGGCGCTCACCTTCGTCTTCATCGGCGGCGGTTTCGCCGGTGCGGAGACCATCGGTGAGGTCGAGGACATGGCCCGGGACGCGGCCAAGTACTACACCAACGTCTCCCGCGAGGACATGCGCTTCGTCCTCGTCGACGCCGCCGACAAGATCCTCCCGGAGGTCGGCCCCAAGCTCGGCCTCTACGGCAAGGAGCACCTGGAGAGCCGCGGGATCGAGATCTACCTCTCGACCTCCATGGATTCGTGCGTGGACGGTCACGTCGTTCTCAAGAACGGCCTTGAGGTCGACTCCAACACGATCGTCTGGACGGCCGGCGTCAAGCCGAACCCCGTGCTCTCCCGCTTCGGCCTCCCGCTCGGCCCGCGCGGTCACGTCGACGCGCAGCCGACCCTCCAGGTCACCGGCACCGACTACATCTGGGCCGCCGGCGACAACGCCCAGGTGCCCGACATCGCCGCCCGCAAGGCCGGTGTCGAGAACGCCTGGTGCCCGCCGAACGCCCAGCACGCGCTGCGCCAGGCGAAGGTCCTCGGCGACAACGTGATCTCCGGTATGCGGGGCTTCCCGCAGAAGGAGTACTCGCACGCCAACAAGGGCGCCGTGGCCGGCCTCGGCCTCCACAAGGGCGTCGCGATGATCGTCATGGGCAAGGTGAAGATCAAGGTCAAGGGCCGCCTCGCCTGGTACATGCACCGTGGCTACCACGGTCTGGCGATGCCGACCTGGAACCGCAAGATCCGCGTCTTCGCCGACTGGACGCTCGCGATGTTCCTCAAGCGCGAGGTCGTGTCCCTCGGCGCCATGGAGAACCCCCGCGAGGAGTTCTACGAGGCCGCCAAGCCGGCGCCGGCCCCGGCCGCCGCCGCGAAGACCGAGGAGAAGGCCAAGGCCTCCTGACCCCCTCCGGTCACCCCTGAAGCACGCCCGAAGGGGCCGTCCGCCATCCGTGGTGCGGGCGGCCCCTTCGGCGTTCCCGGCGCCCCGCGTCTACATGTCCTCTACATCTGTTTTGCCTACTCGTAATGCTCAAGCCGGACTGCGATCGGGCCTGGTCGGTGTTTACGTAGTGATGGACAATTCCGGGATCCGCGTCACGGAGGTGTGCGCCATGGCTGATGCCGCGCTGCGGCTCAAATCCCTCTTCGAACAGCTACTGGGAACCCCCATCCCGGTGCGCATCCGCGCCTGGGACGGTTCCGAGGCCGGGCCGCCCGATGCGCCGGCCCTGGTCGTACGCAATCGCCGCGCCCTGCGCCGACTCCTGTGGAAGCCCGGCGAACTGGGCATGGCGCGTGCCTGGGTCGCCGGGGACCTGGACATCGAGGGCGACCTGTACGCGGCCCTGGACGTGATGTCCTCGCTGGTGTGGGAGCGCGGTGCCGACGCCCGCGGCCTCGCCCAGGCCCTGCGCGACCCCGAGGTCCGGTCCGCCGCCCGCGGACTGGTGAAGCTCGCCGGACTCCCGCTGCCGCCCGCCCCGCCCCCGGAGGAGGTCCGCCGCAGCCGCGCCCACCTCCACACCAAGCGCACCGACAAACGCGCCATCAGCCACCACTACGACGTCGGCAACGACTTCTACGAGATCGTCCTCGGGCCGTCCATGGTCTACTCGTGTGCCTACTGGGAGTCCCCGGACGGCACGTTGGAGGACGCACAGCGCGACAAGCTCGAACTCATCTGCCGCAAGCTGGAGTTGACGCCCGGTCAGCGACTGCTGGACGTCGGCTGCGGCTGGGGTTCGATGGCGATCCACGCGGCCCGCGAGTACGGCGTGAGCGTGGTCGGCGTGACCCTCTCGCAGGAACAGGCGGCCTACGCCCGTAAGCGCGTCGCCGAGGAGGGGCTCACCGACAAGGTCGAGATCCGCGTCCAGGACTACCGCGACGTCGCCGACGGGCCCTACGACGCCGTCTCCTCCGTCGGCATGGCCGAACACGTGGGCTCCGCACGGTACCTGGAGTACGCGAGGGTCCTCTTCGCACTGCTCAGACCGGGCGGGCGGCTGCTCAACCACCAGATCGCCCGCCGCCCGTGGCAGGACGAATCGGCATATGACATCGACGAGTTCATCGACGCGTACGTCTTCCCCGACGGCGAACTCGCCCCGATCGGCACCACCGTGACCCAGCTGGAGAGCGCCGGGTTCGAGGTGCGGGACGTCGAGGCGATCCGCGAGCACTACGCGCTCACCCTGCGCCGCTGGGTCGCCAACCTGGAGGCCGAGTGGCGGCGCGCGGTCGGGCTCGTCGGCGCCGGGCGGGCCCGGGTGTGGCGCCTCTACATGGCGGCCTCCGCGCTCGGCTTCGAGCGCAACCGCATAGGAGTCAACCAGGTGTTGGCCGTCCGGACCCCCGAACCGGGCGGCTCCGGAATGCCGTTGCGCGCCCGCACCTGGAACTGAGCCAACGGCAAGGGGCCCCGTTCCGCATCGGAACGGGGCCCCAACTCATGTGCGGCTACTCGGACTTGATGGCCGACAGCATGTTCAGCTTCGCCGCCCGCCGGGCCGGCCACAGCGCCGCCAGGACGCCTACCGTGCCCGCCAGGAGCAGGAAGAGCGCCATCCGGGCCCAGGGGACGACCAGTTCGTACGTCGACATCTTCGCGCCGATCAACTCACCGGCCGCCCAGCCGAAGAAGACGCCCAGGCCGAGGCCGAGCACCCCGCCGAAGAGCGAGATGACCAGGGACTCCAGGCGGACCATCCGCTTGATGCCCTTGCGGTCCAGGCCGATCGCGCGCAGCATCCCGATCTCCTGCGAGCGCTCGAAGACCGACATGGCAAGGGTGTTGATGACCCCGAGGACCGCGACGATCACCGCCATGGCGAGCAGGCCGTAGACCATGTTGAGGATCAGGGTGAAGACCTGCGCGATGCTGTTCGAGAGGTCCTTCTTGTCCTCGACCTTGACGGCCGGGTTGGAGCCGAGGGCCTTCTCCAGCCTGTCCTTCGTCGAACTCGACGCGCCGTCCGCGGTCTTGACGAGGATCTGCATGTCGGCCGGGTCGGTCTGGTGCGGGGAGAGCATTGCGTTGTCGAGCATGATGCCGCGGATCAGCGCGTTGCCCTCATAGACCGCGGAGACGGTCAGCTGCTGTGCCTTGCCGTCCTCGTAGTGCGTGGTGAAGGTCGAACCCGCCTTCCAGCCATGGGACTTGGCCGTGTCGTCGTCCACGACCACCTGAGTGCCGGCGACCTTGAAGGTGCCGCTGTCGACCTTGAGGTCGGTGAGCCTGCCGATCGCCGAGCCGTTGACCCCGGTGAGGAACTCGGTCTCGCCGTCGATGCGCGAGGGGGAGTTGCGCAGCGGGCTGGTGGCGGTGACGCCGGAGGTGGTGGTGAGGGTCTTGTCCACGTCGGCGGAGAGTTCGTTGCCGTTCGCCATCGAGACGATGTAGTCGGCGCTGATCGCGGACGAGGCCATCTTGTCGATCGCCTGCTGGAGGCTGCCCGCCATCACGGTCATACCGGTGATGAGGGTGAGGCCGATCATCAGCGCGGAGGCGGTGGCGGCCGTGCGGCGCGGGTTGCGCACCGAGTTCTGGCGGGCCAGCTTGCCAGAGATCCCGAAGATCCGCAGGACCGGGGCCGCCGCCGCGATCAGCGGGCGGGACAGCAGCGGGGTCAGGATGAACACCCCGATGATCAGCAGGACGGCGCCGATCCCCATGGGTGCCTGGCCGTCCGAGCCGTTCATCGACGTGGCGGCGATGACGACCGCGATGCCCGCGCCGGAGAACAGCGCGCCGAGCGTGTTGCGCAGCACCAGGGACTTGGTGGTGGCCGTCGCGTGCACGCTGCTCATCGCGGCTACCGGCGGGATCTTCGCGGCCCGGCGCCCTGGCAGCCAGGCGGCGAGCATGGTGATGAGGATGCCGACCGCGAGGGCGCTCAGCACCGTGCCCGAGGTGATGATCAGCGGGCCGTCCGGGACGGTCGCGCCGATCGTGCCCATCAGCGCGCGCAGCCCGGCGCCGATGCCGATACCGGCCACCAGACCGGCCACGGCGGCGACCGCGCCGACCACGAACGCCTCCAGCAGCACCGACCGCGTGACCTGCCGGCGGGAGGCGCCGACCGCGCGCAGCAGGGCCAGTTCCTTGGTGCGCTGGGCGACCAGCATGGTGAAGGTGTTGGCGATGATGAACGTGCCGACGAAGAGCGCGATGCCCGCGAAGACCAGCAGCCCCGACTTCAGGCCGCTCATCGAGGAGGCGATCGTCTTGGCCTGGTCGTCGGCGAGCTTCTGGGCGGTGGTGGTCTCCGTCTGCCCCTTGGGGAGGGCCTGGTCCAGCGCGGACTTCAGCGCCGCCTGGCTCGTCCCGGCCGCGGCCTTCACATCGATCTCGTCGTACGTCCCCGCCTTGCCGAACAGCTTCTGCGCGGTGGCCGTGTCGAAGAGGGCGAGGCTGCCGCCGGCGGCGACATTGCCGTCGTCGGTGGTGAAGATGCCGGTGATCCTGGGCGTCAGCACCGGGCCGTCGACCGAGATGCGGACGGTGTCGCCGACCTTGTATCCGGCGCGCTTCGCGGTCTCGGAGTCGATGGCGACTTCACCCGAACCATGGGGCGCGGCACCGGACTTGAGGGGATAGCGGGCGTCCTTGTCCCCCCAGTAGTTGCCGCCCTCGGACTGGAAGCCGCCGCCGATGAGCTTGCCCTTCTTGTCGGCGATGGCGGTGAAGCCGTTGACGACACCGGTCGCGGACGCGGCGCCCGGCACCTTCGCGCTGGTGTCGAGCATGGCCTGGGTCAGCTCGGGCGTCTTGCCGACCGCGTCGCCCTCGCTGTCCTGGTGCTTGGCCTGGACGGCGACGTCGACCTGGTCGAAGCCCTTGGCCGAGCTGTTCTGGAAGGCGTTCGAGATGGTGTTGGTGAAGACCAGGGTCCCCGACACGAACGCGACGCCGAGCATCACGGCGAGCACGGTCATGAGGAGCCGGGCCTTGTGCGCGAGTACGTTGCGCAAGGCGGTTCGGAACATGGGTCTACTCAGTCCAGGTGTACGAGAGGTGAGGGAGCGTCAGGAGACTCGGGCTCGGGCTCAGCTGGTACGGCCCTTGGCGTCGAAACGCTTCATTCGGTCGAGCACCGAGTCCGCCGTGGGCTCGAAGACCTCGTCGACGATGCGCCCGTCCGCGAGGAAGACCACCCGGTCGGCGTAGGCCGCGGCCACCGGGTCGTGGGTGACCATGACGACCGTCTGCCCCAGCTCCCGTACGGAGTTGCGCAGGAAGCCCAGCACCTCGGCGCCGGAGCGGGAGTCGAGGTTTCCGGTCGGCTCGTCGCCGAAGATGATGTCGGGGCGGGAGGCCAACGCCCTTGCCACGGCGACGCGTTGCTGCTGGCCGCCGGAGAGCTGGGAGGGCCGGTGCTTGAGCCGGTCGGAGAGACCGATCATCCGGATCACCGAGTCCAGCCACTCCTTGTCGGGCTTGCGGCCCGCGATGTCCATGGGGAGCGTGATGTTCTCCAGGGCCGTCAGCGTCGGCAGCAGGTTGAACGCCTGGAAGATGAAACCGATCTTGTCCCGGCGCAACTTCGTGAGCTGCTTGTCCTTCAGGGAGCCCAGCTCCGTGTCACCGATGCGGACGGAGCCGGACGAGAACGTGTCCAGGCCGGCCACGCAGTGCATGAGGGTGGACTTGCCGGACCCCGAGGGGCCCATGATCGCTGTGAACTCGGCCTGCCGGAAGGAGATCGAGACCTGGTCGAGGGCGACCACCTGGGTCTCGCCCTGTCCGTAGATCTTGGAAAGATCCGTGGCGCGCGCGGCCACTGAGGTGGTCCGGTCGGCGATGGGGGTGGTGGTCACGGAAGGCACTCCTGTCGGGACGACGGTGTTGCTGGGGACGCGTCCCATCCTTCCGGCCGTATCCCGCCGTGTAGTCACCCGCTGTTCCGGTTCCGGGGGCAGCCTTCAGTCGGACAGCACGCGGCGCTGTCATACCTGGGGATGAGGACCGCCCCCGAGGCGAGCCCCGAGGACAGCACCGCTACGACCCCTGAGTCAGGCCCAGGTCAAGAACCGGTGGAGCACCCTCGTTCGGGCGGTGAAATTCCGTCATTCCGCATACACGCCCCCACACCGCACGCAAGGCTATTGGCAAGTGCTGATGGCTCTTTCCACGGTCTGATGAACCCTCAGACATCAATAAAATAAGACAACATCGGTACGCCCGCCCGCTGTTGGGGAGACGCGCCCCGATAGGCTCGGAACCTCGATGCGGAGCCCACGGCCTGCCCGGATGGTGGAATGCAGACACGGCGAGCTTAAACCTCGCTGCCCCTTCGCGGGCGTGCCGGTTCAAGTCCGGCTCCGGGCACTATCGTGGTCACTGACTGTGACCTGCGGGAACGGTGTGTTGCCGTGACGTATCTGAGCCCCCTGGGATACCTGCTGGGCGTCGAGGGTGCCGCCCTGCTCCGCGGTTTCCGCGAGGGCGGCGCCGACCGGGCGTTCGTCGAGGCGCGGATCGCCGAGATCCGCACCCTGTTGGACACACCCGCCCTTGCGCACGCCGAGGGGGTCACGGCGGAACCGGGCACGGTCGGCACGGCCGAGGTCTACCAGGACTGGGCACCGCACTACGACGCCCCCGGCAACCAGATGATCGACGTCGAGCAGCCCGTTGTCCGGCGCGTCCTGGACGGCCTGCCCGTCGGCACGGCGTTGGACGCGGCCTGCGGCACCGGCCGCCACACCGCCTACCTGCACGAACTCGGCCACCAGGTCATCGGCGTCGACGCCTCGCCGGACATGCTCGCCCGGGCCCGCGAGCGCCTGCCGGACGTCGACTTCCGCGAGGCCGACCTGCACCGGCTCCCGCTTCCGGACGGCGCGGTCGACACCGTCGTGTGCGCGCTCGCCCTGACTCACGTACCCGAACTTGCCCCGGTATTACGGGAGTTCGCGCGCGTCCTGCGTCCCGGCGGACACCTCGTCATCTCGGACGCCCACCTCCTGGCGTCCTACCTCCGGCCGACCCTGCCCCGTCGCCCCGGCCCGGACGGCCGCCCGTCCCTCCTCGACGAGTACCACCGCCCGCTCAGCGCCTACCTCACCGCGGCCCTCCCGCTGGGCTTCCAGGTCCGGCACTGCGAGGAACCCCGCCGCCCTCTCGGCTCCCTCACCCCCGGCACCGCCCCGGACCCGCTCCCGACCCACCCGTCCTGGGACCTGCACCACTGGTGCCCGGAGGCGTCGGCCGCGGCCCTCGATGATTCCCCGCTCGCCGTCGTCTGGCACTTCCAGCTCGACACCACCCGAAAGGGCTCCCCCGCGAACCGTTGACAGTCCGGCCTGGCCGGTCGGAGACTGAGGCGGCCAGATAGGTGAAGTAAATTTCACTATGCGAACACGCCACTATGTGAACACACGTCAGTGAACGACCCGCACTCGAAGGGACCCCCGATGCGTACCACCGTCGGCATCATCGGAGCCGGCCCCGCCGGACTTCTCCTCGCCCGGCTGCTGCACAACGCCGGTATCGACTCGGTCGTCCTGGAGAGCCGGGACCGGGAGTACGTCGAGCACCGGCAGCGGGCCGGGATCCTGGAACAGGGGACCGTCGACGTGCTGCGCGCGGCCGGGGCCGGGGAGCGGATGGACCGGGAGGGGCTGCGGCACGACGGGATCGAGCTGCGGTTCGACCGGAAGCGGCACCGAGTGGACTTCCCGGCCCTCACCGGCGGCCGTAGCGTGACCGTCTACGCGCAGACCGAGGTGTGCAAGGACCTGATCGCCCTTCAACTCGCGGACGGCGGACCGCTGTTGTTCGAAGCGGAGGCGCTCGCGGTGGAGGGCGCGGAGACCGACAGCCCGCGCGTCCGCTTCCGGCAGCACGGCCGCGAGGACGTCCTCGACTGCGACTACGTCGTCGGCTGCGACGGCTTCTGGGGCATCGCCCGCAACGCGATCCCCGCCGAGCTGACCCGCGTCTTCGAACGGTCGTACCCCTACGCCTGGCTCGGCATCCTCGCCGATGTCGCGCCCTCGCACGACGAACTCGTCTACGCCCGCCACGACCGCGGCTTCGCCCTCCTCTCCATGCGATCCCCCTCCGTCTCCCGTCTCTACCTCCAGGTGGAGGAGAACGCGGAGGCCGAGAGCTGGAGCGACGACGCGATCTGGGACGAACTGGAGCGCCGGTTCGAGACGGAGGATGGCTGGACACTCGACCGCGGGCCCATCACCCAGAAGTCGGTCACCCCCATGCGCTCCTACGTCCACGAACCGATGCGGCACGGCCGGCTCTTCCTCGCAGGCGACGCCGCACACATCGTGCCGCCCACCGGAGCCAAGGGCCTCAACCTCGCCGTCGGCGACGTCGTCACCTTCGCGCGGGCACTGACGTACAAGAAGAAGACGGGGAGCGAGGAGCGGCTCGACGCGTACTCCGCGACCTGCCTGCGGCGGGTGTGGCAGGCCGAACGGTTCTCCTACGACATGACGAGCCTCCTGCACCGCGCGCCCGACGCGACGCCCTTCGAGGGGCGGCTCCAGCTGGCCCGTCTGGAGCGGATCGCGTCCTCGCGGGCGGCCGAGACGGATCTCGCGGAGGCGTACACCGGGTTCCCCCTGGATGAACCGGATGAACAGGGATAAGGGCCTTCCAAGGCGGGCGTCACGGGTTGGTACCAGTGTTCACGGGGGATGCGGTCCACCGCGTACCTTGTCAGGACGAGGGGAAGATCCTCCCCAAGAGGTAGGGTCAAACTTTTGCCTACCTATTACTCTTGAGGCCAAGGCCGCGCGAGGCGGCCATGGAGGAGTGAAATGAGGAGCAGAAACCCGGTCTTCTCGCGACGGGGGTTCAGCCGCGACAACGGCTACGCGGGCTTCAACACCGCGCCGCAGGCCGGGGGCCCCGCCGTGGGCACGCAGGGCAACCCGTACGCCCAGGGCAACCCGTACGCGCAGAACCCCTACGCCCAGCAGGACCTGCAGCAGGGCGCACCGCCCCAGGCCCCGGCCACCACCGGCCGGATGACCATGGACGACGTCGTCCAGCGCACCGGCACCACCCTCGGCACGCTGATCGTCACGGCCGCGCTCGCCTGGGTACTGCTCCCGGTCGACGACGCCCACATCGGCCGTTCCTACGGCATCGGGATCGGCGCCGCGCTGGTCGCGATGGTGCTGGCGTTCATCCAGTCCTTCAAGCGCAAGCCCGCCCCCGCGCTGATCCTGTCGTACGCCGCCCTGGAAGGCGTCTTCCTCGGCGTCGTCTCCAGCGTCGTCGACAACCGCATCGCGAGCGGCGCGGCCATGCAGGCCGTGATCGGCACGATGGCGGTCTTCGCCGGTGTGCTCATCGCGTACCGCGCGGGCTGGATCCGCGTCAACCGCCGCTTCTACGGCTTCGTGATGGCCGCCGCGCTCGGCTTCATCCTGCTGATGGCCGTGAACCTGCTGTTCGCGGTGTTCGGCGGCGGTGACGGCCTCGGCTTCCGCAGCGGCCCGCTCGGCATCTTCTTCGGAATCGTCGGCATCATCCTCGGTGCCTGCTTCCTCGCCCTGGACTTCAAGCAGGTCGAGGACGGCATCGCGTACGGCGCCCCGAAGGAAGAGGCGTGGCTCGCGGCCTTCGGGCTCACGCTGACGCTGGTGTGGATCTACATGGAGTTCCTGCGGATCATCGCGATCCTCAACAGCAACGACTAGCCGACGGCAGGCTGACCGCGCGAAAGGGCCCCGGGTTCGTTCCCGGGGCCCTTCGTCATGTCCGTGGTGGATCGGTCTGTGGTGCGCGCCTAGAGCAGTTTGCGCGCGGCCCTCCTCAGGTCGTACTCGTGAATGATCGCCTTGGCGTGGCCGTACGCGAGGTCGTGCTCGGCGCGGAGCCAGCTGACCTTCTCCTCGAAACGGAAGAGGGCGGGGCCTTCGTCGACGGTGCGCAGCCAGTCGGACACTTCACGACCGGTGCAGTGGGGGATGCGGGCGAGCAGGTTGCGATGGGTCTCCTGGGAGAACACTTGGGACATCGGCGCCTCCGGACGCATGGGGTGTAAGCCGGTCCTTCAAGTCACCGTGCCTGAGCGTTCGCCCGTTGGCAACAGTCCCGGTGCGACGCGTAGTCTCGCGGCGTGGTGGATACGACGCGGTTGACTCAAGCGGTGGATCACTTCGCGGACCGGCTCAGGGCTGCGCCGCAGAGCCGTTTGCAGCGGGGCGCTGCGGCGGAGGCGCTGGCGCTGGCCAGGCAAATGGCTCGGTGGGCGCAGGCCGTCGAGGAGCCGGGCGTTGATGCTCGGGAGATGCCGGATGCGGGGATGTTCGCTGCGGCGGATCAAATCACCGTTGCTGTGCATGACTTGGCGGTTGTGCTGGTGAATGACGCCGAGGTTGATGAGGCGCTCGGGTTGGTTGCGGAGGCGCAGAAGAGGGCGGGTGTCTGAGGTGCGTTGGCGGGTGCGGCTCCGTCGTGGCTGGTCGCGCAGTTCCCCGCGCCCCTAAAAGAACACGGCGGGCCCGCGTTTTAGGCGCGCAACTCCCTGGGCCCCTGAAAGACACGGCGAGCGTACGGTTTTTAGGGGCGCGGGGAACTGCGCGACCAGCCCCCACCGGCCCGCACTCGAAATCAAAGCGACGCTATGACCCTGTCCGCCAGGATGTACACGTTCTCCTCGCCGCACGCGAACGTCAGCGTGTAGGCGCCGGAGACACCCGAGCCGCCCAGGAGGAACGGGGTTTCGCCGGCGCGGAGAGCTGCGGCGAGGCGTTCGGCGGTTTCGCGGTGGCCGGGGGTCATGCAGAGGGTGGTGCCGTCGACGAAGACGTAGACGTCGAGCGTGCCGAGCGGGCCGGGGCGGACGTCGGCCAGTTCTACGGCGGACTCGGCCAGTTCCTCCAGCGTCGCGACCGTGCGTTCGTGGTCGTTCGCGACGGGTGACTGGGCCGGTACGAAGTCCGGGTGGGACGGGTGGCGGCGGCGGGCGGCGGCCAGTTCGGGGGAGTCTCCCCCAGAGGGGGTGCCCCCAGCGAACTCGTCGGGTTCGGTGAACGGCTCGGTCACCGGCTCCAGCGGTTCGAGGCCCACGAAGTCGCTCTGGCGGGGCATGAACAGCTCGCTGTCGGGCAGACCCAGCAGGGTCGGCACCTCGGTGTCGCGGGCTTCCTGGGCGGCCCAGAAGGCGCGCGCCTCGGCCAGTTCCCGCTCCCGCTCCTCGGCCAGTGCCTCGGCCACGGCGGCGCGTATCTCGTCCGCGTCGGCAGGGTTGCGGGCGGCGGGCACGAGCGCCCGTACGGCGGCGGCCCGGCCCTCGGCCAGTTCGGTGTGCAGGTCCGCCACCTGTCGACGGAGCACCAAGAGGGTGCGCAGGACGGCGACGCCCACGGCGCCTGTGGCGGCCGTGGTGAGCAGCAAAGCGATCGGCATGGCGCTCACTGACGTACTCCCGGTTCAAAGTCGACCCCCGACTTCCTACATCAGCTTGAAGGGCGGACTAACCAACTGTCAGTGCGTAACGTCACGAATCGGGCAGGACTTTGGGCCCGATGTTTGGTGGTGAAACGGTTCTGACCTGGGGAAATCCCTCTTCGATGGGAGATAGGTCACATCCTGGGGGAGATTGGATCACAAATCGGCCCGGAACCCAGGTGGTTACTGGGTTCCGGGTCTGATGGTGACACAAAGTTCCCGTACGGCTACGGGGAGTTGGTCAGCTGAGGCGCTCGATGACCATCGCCATACCCTGGCCGCCGCCGACGCACATCGTCTCCAGACCGAACTGCTTGTCGTGGAACTGGAGGGAGTTGATCAGTGTGCCGGTGATGCGGGCGCCGGTCATGCCGAAGGGGTGGCCCACGGCGATCGCGCCGCCGTTCACGTTCAGCTTCTCCAGCGGGATGTTCAGGTCGCGGTAGGACGGGATCACCTGGGCGGCGAACGCCTCGTTGATCTCGAACAGGTCGATGTCGTCGACGGTGAGACCGGCACGGCCCAGCGCCTGCCTGGACGCCTCGACCGGGCCGAGGCCCATGATCTCGGGGGAGAGGCCGGAGACGCCGGTCGACACGATTCGCGCCAGCGGGGTCAGGCCCAGCTCGCGGGCCTTGGTGTCGCTCATGATGACGACCGCGGCGGCGCCGTCGTTCAGCGGGCAGCAGTTGCCGGCCGTGACCAGGCCGTCGGGGCGGAACACCGGCTTGAGACCGGAGACGCCCTCCAGGGTGACGCCGGCACGCGGGCCGTCGTCCTTGCTGACGACCGTGCCGTCCGGCAGCGTCACCGGGGTGATCTCCCGCTCCCAGAAGCCGTTCTTGATGGCTTCCTCGGCGAGGTTCTGCGAGCGGACACCGAACTCGTCCATGTCCTGGCGGGTGACGCCCTTGATCCGGGCCAGGTTCTCGGCGGTCTGCCCCATCGCGATGTACGGGTCGGGGAGCAGGCCGTCCTGACGCGGGTCGTGCCAGGTGGAACCCTCGGACGCGGCGGTGGCGGCGGTGCGGGCCTGCGCCTCGGCGAAGATCGGGTTGGTGGTGTCCGGGAGGCCGTCCGAGCTGCCCTTGGCGTAGCGGGAGACCATCTCGACACCGGCCGAGATGAAGACGTCGCCCTCGCCGGCCTTGATGGCGTGCAGGGCCATACGGCTGGTCTGCAGCGACGAGGAACAGTAACGGGTGATCGTGCAGCCCGGCAGGTGGTCCATGCCCATCTGTACGGCGACGATCCGGCCGAGGTTGTAACCCTGCTCGCCGCCGGGGAGGCCGCAGCCGAGCATCAGGTCCTCGATGAGCGCGGGGTCCAGTTCGGGGATCTTCGCCAGGGCGGCCTGGATGATCGTGGCGGTGAGGTCGTCGGGGCGCAGGTCCTTGAGGGAGCCCTTGACGGCGCGGCCGATGGGGGAGCGGGCGGTCGAGACGATGACGGCTTCGGGCATCACGGCTCCATTGGCGTATGTGCGGGGAACTGGCACGGCTTTCTTGGGAAGTTACCCGCACGTATGGCACAGGTCACGGGGATTGCTGTGTGACCCTGACCGCAGTTTTCTAAGCGCTTGCTTTCCTCAGGTCAGGGGTGGGTGGTCCGTACCGGAGTGACCTCAGGCTCGGGTACCCGCCTCCTCTTCCGCCGTTTCAGCAACGCCCACGGCCCCCGAGGCCCGGTCGGCATCGCCGCGGTGACCTCCGTGCCCGGCTCCGAGGCCGCCTCCGCCGCCGCTCGTGCCACCGGCAGGAAGCCCTCGCGGCGGGACACGTCCGGGCGGTCCTCTTCCGCCGGCCAGAGGCCCAGGGCCGCGCAGACGGTCGGCAGGACCGCCATCGCCGCCGTCGCGTAGCCCTCCGTGGAGGGGTGGAAGTTGTCCGGGCCGAACAGCTCGCGCGGGTTCGCCGCGAACTCGGGGCCCAGCAGGTCGCCCAGCGACACCGTGCGCCCGCCCTGTTCGACCGTGCCGATCGTCTGGGCCGCCGCCAGTTGCCGGGAGGCCCGGCGGGCCAGCCAGCGCAACGGCTGCTGGACCTGCTCCACCGTCCCCAGGTCGGGACAGGTGCCGACGACCACCTCGGCACCGGCCGTGCGCAGCCGCCGTACCGTCGCCGAGAGGTGCCGGACCGATGTGGTCGGGTGCATGCGGTGGGTGACGTCGTTCGCGCCGATCATGATCACGCAGACGTCGGGCACACGGGAGGTGTCCGCGAGGGCGAGGGCGACCTGGCGGTCCAGGTCGTCGGACTGGGCGCCCGGGAGGGCCACGTTGCGCAGCTCGACCGGGCGTTCCGCGACCGCGGCCAGGCCCGAGGCCAGCAGCGCGCCCGGGGTCTGGGCCGCCCGGTGGACGCCCTGCCCGGCTGCCGTGGAGTCGCCGAGCATGGTCAGCCGCAGCGGCGGTTCACCCGGGGTGTCGTAGACATGGCCGTAGCGGCCGTCGGCGCTGGGCACATGGTTGCTGCCCGGCGCATGGCCGTTGCCCACATGCCGTTTCACGAAGCGCACCTCGGCCAGCACCAGGCCGATGGCCGCCGCGCCCACCAGTCCGGCCCCGCCGCCGCCGTACGCCGCACCGGCCGCGATCCGCCGGGCCACCCGCGCCCTCGACATCTTCGTCATACGCCGCCGCCACCTCCTCGTAGCCGTCATCCACTCCTTGCCCCGAACAGCACGTGGCCCAATCTCAAGAGGCGGTGAACGCCATTTATGGGCCTTAGGCTGGCGGGACCAATCACGACCACTTCTTTTGCAGCAACCGGAGACAACGGTGCAATTCCACGACTCGATGATCAGCCTCGTCGGCAACACCCCGCTGGTGAGGCTCAACAGCGTGACCGCGGGCATCCAGGCGACCGTTCTGGCCAAGGTGGAGTACTTCAACCCCGGCGGGAGTGTGAAGGACCGCATCGCCCTGCGCATGATCGAGGCGGCGGAGCAGAGCGGCGCGCTCAAGCCCGGCGGCACCATCGTCGAGCCGACCAGCGGCAACACCGGTGTCGGCCTGGCCATCGTGGCCCAGCAGAAGGGGTACCACTGCATCTTCGTGTGCCCCGACAAGGTGTCCACCGACAAGATCAACGTGCTGCGCGCGTACGGCGCCGAAGTGGTCGTGTGCCCGACCGCCGTGGACCCCGAGCACCCGGACTCGTACTACAACGTCTCCGACCGCCTGGTCCGCGAGACGCCGGGCGCCTGGAAGCCCGACCAGTACTCCAACCCCAACAACCCGCTCTCCCACTACCACTCGACCGGCCCCGAGCTCTGGGAGCAGACCGAGGGGAGGATCACCCACTTCGTGGCGGGCGTGGGGACCGGCGGCACCATCTCCGGCACCGGGCGCTACCTCAAGGACGCCAGCGACGGGAAGGTCCAGGTCGTCGGTGCCGACCCCGAGGGGTCCGTCTACTCCGGCGGCTCCGGACGGCCGTATCTCGTCGAGGGCGTCGGTGAGGACTTCTGGCCGACCGCCTATGACCGGACCGTCGCGGACGAGATCGTCGCCGTGTCCGACAAGGACTCCTTCCAGATGACCCGCCGGCTCGCGAAGGAGGAGGGGCTGCTCGTCGGCGGCTCCTGCGGGATGGCGGTCGTGGCCGCGCTGCGGGTCGCGGAGCGGCTCGGCCCGGACGACGTGGTCGTGGTCCTGCTCCCCGACAGTGGTCGTGGCTACCTCTCCAAGATCTTCAACGACGAATGGATGGCCGACTACGGCTTCCTGGAGGACGAGGGCCCCAGCGCCCGCGTCGCCGACGTCCTGAACGACAAGGTGCACGGCGCCATCCCGTCCCTCGTGCACATGCACCCGGACGAGACGGTCGGCGAGGCCATCGAGGTGCTGCGGGAGTACGGCGTCTCGCAGATGCCGATCGTGAAGCCGGGCGCCGGCCACCCGGACGTCATGGCGGCCGAGGTCGTCGGTTCGGTCGTCGAACGCGAGCTGTTGGACGCCCTGTTCACCCAGCGCGCCTCCCTCTCCGACCCGCTGGAGAAGCACATGTCGGCGCCGCTGCCGCAGGTCGGTTCCGGTGAGCCGGTGGGCGACCTGATGACCGTGCTGGGCGCGGCCGACGCGGCGATCGTCCTGGTCGAGGGCAAACCGACCGGTGTCATCAGCCGGCAGGACCTGCTGTCCTTCCTCGCCAAGGGCGGGAAGCAGTAGGAAACGTCCGGTGAACGGGCCGTGACGGCGGCGACTTTGCGGTTGCCTACCCAAACGGTGGACTTCGTTGAAGTGGTACGAGCGCGTCACGTCCACGCAGCACCCGCTTAACACGGGTACGGCAGATTAGTGGATGTCGGCAGGGCGGGAGCGGCTCCCCGCCTCGCCGACACAAAAACGGCGTCACGGACCTCCGGAGCGGCTCCCGGACCTCCACCGACGCCTAGGACGCGCACGCCCGGCCCTGACCCGGCACGCGTCCCTCGCGGGGACCGCCGTCGTCCCGCCCTCCCGGCAACGGGGGGTGCGGCGGTCCCCGCGCATAGCTTTTTTCCGCGGGCACATCGTCTACGACGCTGTCGTTGCCCAACTCCCCAGCAGCGCAAGCCTCTCCGCCGTCTGTGCCGCACGCGCTTCACACCGTAGGCGCACTCCGTCGGGGCAGAGGTCGCGCGAGGCCGGGTCGAGGAAGACATGGCGCGGGATGTTGCGGACGGCGGCGGGCATGCGGTCCATGCCGTCGAGCAGTACCTGAACACCGGGGCGGATGCGGGGAGTTGGCGTCCGGTCCTTCTTCGCGCGGTGGGGCCGGGCCACCGTACGCAGATAGGCGTGCTCCGTCTCGTCCAGGCGCAGCACGCGGGCGACCGCGTCGAGCACCGCGTCCGAGACGCTCGTGCCGCGCCCCTGCAGCGCACCCGGCACTGGTGTCGCCGCCTTGGGGGCTGCGCCCCCAAACCCCCACATCGGCCTGAACGGCCTCGTCCTCAGACGCCGGACCGGCTGAAGTTACCCTCACCGGTACCACGAAGCCTCCGTTGGCCTGCGGAGCTCTTCGCGGGATCGGTCAGGCGATCGCCGTTCAACTGGCCGCGAACGGGGCGCGGGTGGCACTGCTGGCCCGGCGCGGGAGCGGCTGGACGCGCTCGCCGGGAAGATCCGGGCCGAGGGGGGACAGGCCCTCGCGGTCGTCGCCGATGTCACCGACGACGCGTCCGTGGAGGCCGCCGCCCAGCGCGTCCACGACACGTACGGGCCCGTCGACCTCGTCGTCAACGCCGCCGGCTCATGCTGCCGCACGCCGTCGACGACGGGCGGTTCGACGAGTGGCGGCGGATGCTCGACACCTATCTCTCCCAGTCGCTGCGCACCGAGCTCGGGCACCGCGACCTACGGGTCACCAACATCGAACCGGGCCTGACCGACACCGAGTTGGGGACACATCTCGGCAGCGAGGAAACGACCCGCCAGCTGGACGAGATGTTCGGGGCGCTGGGCGGACTGTCCGCCGAGGAGGTCGCCGATGTCGTGGCCTACGCGGCGAGCCGGGCCCGGCACGTCGACCTGCGGCAGATCATGGTGCTGCCGACCCGCCAGGCGTGACCGGGGTGGTCAGTCCTCCCACTCGCTGTCCTGGGAGGACTTGCGGCGCCGGCCGCCGAACAACCCCGGGTTGGTGCGGGCGGCCTGGACGGCGTTGACGCCGACGATGCCGGCCCAGGCCACCAGGAGGCCGGGGAGGTGGGCGATGCCGCCGCCGATCGCGGAGAGCGGGATCGCCAGGACCATCGAGACGATGCCGAAGCCGAAGCGCTCGCCCCAGGAGTCGGTCGGCTTCGGCCCGCCGCGCGAGCCGCGGGCGACCACCATCTGCTGCTCGGCCAGCTGCCGGCGCACCCGGCGCTCCACCGCGCCGTCGATGCGCTGGTCGACCTTCTCCAGGAACGAGTCGACCAGCGCCGACTCGTACTCGTCACCCAGCTCCCTGCGCGCCTGCAGGGTGGCGTTGAGTTCCTTCTTGAGTTCGGCGTCGTGCGAGTCCATTCCCGTCATGCGACTCAGATTAGGGAGCGGTCGCGCCCGCTGCACTGGGGATAGCCCCCCTGTTGGAATTCGGGTTCACCGGGAGTACTCCGAGCGACTCCAGCACCTTGCGGTGACCGTGCTCCACACCCGTGATCCGGACCTCGATACCCCGGTCGCGCAGCTCGCCCACCGCCTCCTTCAGCGCCAGCGCGCCCGTCGCGTCCACCGCTGTGAGGCCGGAGAGCCGTAGATCCACGGCCGTCACATCGTGCACGCCGGCCAGGCTGCGGCGGAAGCGGTGGGCGGCGGCGAAGAGGAGGGGGCCGTCGAAGCGGTAGGTCACCGTGCCGGAGGTGTCGGGGAGTTCGTCGGTCGTGGCGGGGGTGAGGCGGGTGCCTCGCATCGCCGCGCGCAGGGCCAGCAGGACCGAGACGCCCAGGCCGATCAGGACCGCGCGCACCAGGTCGAGGGCGAGGGTGCCGGCCGCGGTGAGAACCAGGACCAGGGCGTCCCCGTGCGTCGAGCGGGCCATCGCGCGGACCGCGTCCGTCTCCACCATGCGGACCGCCGTCGCCAGCAGCACTCCGGCCAGTGCGGAAAGAGGGATACGGCCCACCAGCGGGGCCGCGACCGCGACGATCCCGGCGAGGATCACGGCGTGCGCGAGCGCGGCCAGACGGGAGGTGGCGCCGGTGCGGACGTTGACCGCCGTACGCGCGATCGCGCCCGTTGCCGGGACACCGCCGAAGAGCGGGGCCGCGAGGTTGGCGATGCCCTGGCCGAAGAGTTCCTTGCCGGGGTCGTGGCGCTCGCCCGGGCGCATCGCGTCCGCGACCGAGGCGGAGAGGAGGGATTCCAGGGCGGCCAGTGCCGCCACCGCTGCGGCCGGGAGGAGCAGCGTCGGGACTCGGGACACGTCCAGGAAGGCGAGGGAAGGCGCGGGGAGTGAGGACGGGAGGCTGCCCAGGCGGGTCACGTGCAGGTGCAGGGCCTCGGCCACGACCGTCGCCACGCCAACTGCCGCCAGGGAGAAGGGAACCGTCGGTTTCCAGCGCGCCCCGGCCGGCATCAGCGCGGCCGAGCCCAGGGCGAGGAGGAGGGCAGCCCAGTGCGGGGTCGCGGCGAACTCCTCGGCCGCGCGCGCCGCCACCACCGCCACCTGGTTGCCGGCCGGAGTGGGCACACCCAGCGCCGACGGCACCTGCTGGAGTCCGATGACACACGCGATGCCGATGGTGAAGCCGGCGATCACCGGCGCGGGGACGTACGCCATCGCCGTTCCCGCGCGGGCGAAGGCGAGCACGAGGAGCATGAAGCCGGAGATCAGCCCGACCGTGAGGACGCCGTTCGCGCCGTACTCGTGGACGATCGGGACGAGGACGACCGTCATCGCGCCGGTCGGGCCGCTGACCTGGCGCGCGGAGCCACCGAACAGCGCGGCGAGCGAGCCCGCCACGATCGCGGTGATCAGGCCGGAGGCCGCGCCGAGACCGGACGTCACCCCGAAACCGAGGGCGAGCGGGAGCGCCACGACGGCGACCGTGAGGCCGCACAGCAGGTCGCGGCGCGGGGCGCGGGTCATCGTGCGGAAGTCGGCGGGGGAGGGCAGGACGGAGAGCACGCCGTTCATGGTCATGGGCTTCTTCGCGTGAGTTGCGTGGGGGGAAGGGAGGGTTACGGCAGCAGGGACACGGCGCCCGTGTCGAGGTCGAAGCGCCCCGCCACGACGTGCGCCGGAGCGAAGGCGGGGTCGGCGCGGATCGCGTCCCTGACCCAGGCCGTGTGGGCGGTCATCGTGTGCTCGGCCCAGTCGCCGGGCAGTGCCCGGGTGCGGCGCGCGGCCGGGGCGATCTCGTCCACGAGGAGCGCGAGATGGCCGGGAACGGGGGCGCCGCTCTCCAGGTGCGCGAGCGTCGCCGCCACCGCCCCGCAGCGCTCGTGGCCGAGCACCAGCACCAGGGGGATGCGCAGTTCCTCGACGCCGTACTGGATGGACGCGAGCACCGCCTCGTCCAGGACCTCGCCCGCTGTCCTTATGCACAGCAGGTCGCCGAGGCCCTGGTCGAAGACCAGCTCGGGCGGCACCCGGGAGTCGATACAGCCGACGATCACCGCGAACGGGTGCTGTGCGGTGGCCAGTTGGTGGCGCAGCGGGCGGCTCTCGTCGGGGTGGCGGGAGTGGCCGCCGGCGTAACGGCGGTTGCCGTCGAGGAGTTCGGCGAGGGCTGCGGGGGCGGTGGTCGGGTGGAGCCGGGTGCCGACGGCGGCGGTGGCGGTCGTGGGGGCGGTGGCCAGCGCGCCGACGGCGGTGGCCGTCAGAAAGGCCCTGCGGTTCGAGGCCATGCGTTTCCTCAGGTGGTGTGCTTGTTCAGCACGTTGTGCTGTAGCGCTCAACCACCCTACGCATGCGATCAGTCACCCTAAGTGTGCGTTTAACGACACTTGGCTGATTCCTCGTCAGATCATCGACACGTCATTGCTTCGTGATGCCGTGCTGCTTCGCGTACGCGTTCGCCACGTCCTCCGGGTCCTTCTTGTCCTTGTCCACCTGGCGGTTCAGCTCGGTGAGTTGGGCCGTGGTGAGCAGATTGCCGAGGCTCGCCAGGGCCTTGCGGACCGTGGGGTCGGCCACCCGGTCGGCGATGAGCGGGACGATGTGCTGACTGGGGATCAGGGTCTTGGGGTCGGTCAGGACGACCCAGTCGTTGGCCTTGATGTCGGTGTCGGTGGTGAACAGGTTCGCCACGTCCACATCGCCCTTCTTCAGCGCGCCCTTCACCAACGGTCCGTCGGAATCAAGGGACTTGAACTCCTTGAACTCGATGCCGTAGACGTCCTTCAGCCCTACGACGCCCACCTGACGGGTCTTCACCTCGGCGGAGGCGCCGATGACGAGCTTGCCGTTGTGCTTCGCGAGGTCGGCCAGCGTGGCGAGGCCGTACTTCCTGGCGGTCTCGCGGGTGACGACGAAGCAGTCCGCGTCCTCGGCGATGCCGTAGGCCAGGACCTGGAGGCCGGAGGGGAGGGCGAGGGTGAGGGCGTTCTGCATCTCGCCCGCCTCCGCGACCTTGGACTTGGGCTGGAGGTAGGTGAGCAAAGAGCCCTGGTACTCGGGGAGGAGGTCGATGTCGCCGCTCTTGAGGGCGGGGAAGACGATCTCGCGGGTGCCGAGGTTGGGGCGGACCTTGACCTTCACTCCGGCCGCTTCGAGGGCGGCGGCGTAGAGGTAGCCGAGGACCTGGTTCTCGGTGAAGTTGGCGGTGCCGATGGTGACGCCGTTCTTGCTGGAGGCGCTGCCACCGCCGGCGGAGCCCCCGCCGTCGAGGGAGGTGACGCCGCTCGCGCAGGAGGACAGGACGGGGACGGCGACGGCCGTTCCGGCGAGGGCGCCGAGGAGGGTACGACGGTTCATTTCAGGTTCCTTCAGGTTCGGCGCGCCCCAAAGGGGCGCGGGGCCGTGCCGATGTCCGGCTACCGCCGGGTGGGCGCGACCAGCCACGACGAAGCCGCAGACGATAGACGGCACAGTCAGCGAAGCGCCGCCGTGCGGTGGCGGAAGAGGAAGCGCTGGAGGGCGGAGAGCCCGAGGTCGAGGACGATGGCGACGACGGCGACGAGCACCGCCCCGCCGAGCACCTGCACGAGGTCGCGCTGGGCGAGTCCGTCGAAGACGAAGCGGCCCAGGCCGCCGAAGGAGACGTACGCGGCGACGGTTGCCGTGGAGACCACCTGGATGAGGGCGAGCCGCAGGCCGGTCATGATCAGGGGGAGCGCGAGGGGCAACTCGACCTGGAAGAGGACTTGGTGGCCGCGCATGCCTTGCCCGCGTGCCGCGTCCTTCACGTCCGGGTCGACGGCCGTCATGCCGGCGTAGGTGTTCGTCACGATCGACGGGACCGCGAGGGCGACCAGCGCGATGTACACCGGCCACATCGACAGGCCGCTGGCCAGGAAGACCAGGACGACCAGGCCCACGGTCGGCAGGGCGCGGCCGAAGGAGGCGAGGTTGATCGCGAGGAACGCGCCCTTGCCGGTGTGGCCGATCAGCAGGCCGAGCGGGAGGCCGATCGCGGCCGCGATGAGGGTTGCCAGCAGCGAGTACTGGAGGTGCTCGGCGAGGCGGTGCGCGATGCCGTCCGTACCGGCCCACTGGGAGCCGCTGGTCAGCCACTTGGCGAGGTTCTTGAAGAGTTCGTACATCAGGCTCGCCGCCTCTTCCACGGGGTGAGTACGTACTGGAGGCCGACCAGGGCCGCGTCCGCGACCACCGCGAGCAGCAGGGTGAGGACCACGCCCACGATCACGGGCGTCGGGAAGTCGCGCTGGAAACCGTCGGTGAAGAGCTGGCCGAGGCCGCCGTCACCGATGTAGGTCGCGACCGAGACGAGCGAGATCGACATGACCGTGGCGATGCGGACGCCCGCCATGATGACCGGGAGCGCGAGGGGGAGTTCGACGGTGAGGAGCGTGCGCAGGGGGCGCGTGCCCATCGCCTTCGCGGCTTCCTTCGTCTTCGCGGGGACGGAGTCCAGACCCTCGACCGTGTTCCGCAGCAGCACGACCAGCGTGTAGACCGTCAGGCCGATGACCGTGGTGGTGCGGGTCAGGCCGCTGATCGGGAGCAGGAGTACGAAGATCGCGATCGACGGGATCGTGAAGAGCACGTTCGACAGGCCGAGCAGGAAGCCCCGGAGCGGGCGGACCCGGTGGGCGACCACGGCCAGCGGGAGCGAGATCAGCAGGCCGAAGAAGACGGCGGTCATCGCGGCCTGGAGGTGCGAGAACGTGAGGCTGGTCAGGTCGTCGGTGTGGTCGCCTATCCACGACCAGTCGACGCTCACGCCGCTACCCGCGCTTCGGCGTGCGCCTGGCCCGCGTAGGTGTGGATGTCGTCGCGGGACGAGACGCCGGTGAGGACGCCGTCGGCGTCGACGCGGGCGATCAGGCCGGTGGGCGAGGCCACGGACTCGTCGAGCGCGGCCAGCAGCGAGTCGCCGTCGCGGAGCGGTCGTACGGGGATCTCGGCGTCCTTGGCGGCCCAGTGGAGGGGCTTGCGGGCCTCGTCGAGGACGAGGGTCCAGGTGCCGCCCTCGGGAGCCGGGCCCTGCGGGACGTCGGCGAGGGTCTTCAGCGAGAGCAGCTTGAGGCCGCGCTCGGCGCCGAGGAAGTCGGCCACGAAGTCGTCGGCCGGGCGGGCGAGGAGTTCGGCGGGGGCCGCGCACTGGACGAGGTGGCCGCCGGTGCGGAAGATCGCGATGCGGTCGCCGAGTCGTACGGCCTCGTCGATGTCGTGCGTGACGAAGACGATGGTCTTGTTCAACTCCTTCTGCAGGCGCAGCAGTTCGTCCTGGAGCTGGGTGCGGACCACTGGGTCGACGGCGCCGAAGGGCTCGTCCATCAGCAGCACCGGCGGGTCGGCGGCGAGCGCGCGGGCCACGCCGACGCGCTGCTGCTGGCCGCCGGAGAGCTGGTGCGGGTACCGCTTGCCGGCGTCGGCGGCGAGACCGACCGTCTCAAGGAGTTCGGCGGCACGGGCGCGTGCCTTCTTCCGGCCGTGGCCCAGCAGGAGCGGCACGGTGGCGATGTTGTCGAGGACCGTGCGGTGCGGGAAGAGCCCCGACTGCTGGATGACGTACCCGATGGAGCGGCGCAGCTCGGCGGCGTCCTGCTGGGTGACGTCCTTGCCGCCGACCTTGATGACGCCCGAGGTCGGGTCGATCATCCGGTTGATCATCCGAAGGGTGGTCGTCTTGCCGCAACCGGAGGATCCGACCAGTACGGTGACCCCGCCTTCCGGCATCTCCAGGGAGAGATCGTGAACTGCTGTCGTGCCGTTGGGGAAGCGCTTGTGGACCGCGTCGAACTGGATCATGAGTTGTCCCTTGCCCGGCTGTATAACGTCATGCAGAGTTCTCGGTGTCTGAATAGTTTGTCAATGTCTCCGCGTTAATCCGAGGTAACGGATGCCCGGCTGGCAAGATCGAGTGTCCTGATTGAGGGGAGTTTGGGGCCTTATGCCGTCTCGTATCGTGGACGCCGCCGATGCGATGGTGTCCGGGAGCTCCGACCTCGTCGTCCTCGACGGGGTCGGCTTCGGGGTCGCCGATGTCGTCCGGCTCGCCGACGGGGACGCCCGGCCGGTCCCCGGTACCGACGCGATGAAGCGCGCGACCGAGTCCTGGGACGCGGCCCGCCAGATCGCCGCGACCGGCCGCGTCTACGGCCGCTCGACCGGCGTCGGCGCCAACCGGAACGAGGACGTGCCCACCGAGGCCGCCGCCGAACACGGCCTGCGGCTCCTGCGCAGCCACGCCGGCGCGATCGGCGACGAACTCCCGGCCCGGGAGGTGCGGGCCATGCTCGCCGTCCGTGCCAACCAGCTGCTCGCGGGCGGCGCGGGACTGCGGCCGACGGTCGTCACCGCGCTGTGCGAGGCGCTGGAGAGCGGGGTGCATCCGGTCGTCAACGAGTTCGGCTCGGTGGGGACCGGGGACATCGCCGCGCTGGCCCAGGTGGGGCTGGCGTTGGTGGGGGAGCGGCCCTGGCGAGGTGCCGAAAACGGTCTATCCGGCGTCCCCGAGCCCCAACCCCTCGACAACAACGACGCGTTGGCCCTCATCAGCAGCAACGCCCTCACCCTCGGGCAGTCCGCCCTCGCGCTGTACGAGTTGCGCGGGCTCATCGGTGCCACCCAGGTCGTCGGGGCGCTCTCACTGCTCGCCGTCGACGGGTCGCACGAGCCGTTCGCCGCGCCCGTGCACGCGGCCCGTCCGCACCGGGGATCGACCGAAGTCGCCCGCCGGATGCGGGAGTTGATCGGTGCCGCCGACCGGCCCACCCCTCCCCTCGGGCGGATCCAGGACCCGTACGGCTTCCGGTGTCTGCCGCAGATCCACGGGCCCGCGCACGATGCGGCGGACGCGCTGGAGGAGGTCCTCGCGATCGAGATCAACGCGGCCGCCGAGAACCCCTTCATCTCCGCCGAGGACATGACCGCCTACCACCACGGCGGCTTCTACCAGGCCCAACTCGCCCTCGCCCTGGACCACTTCAGGCTCGCGCTCACCCAGGTGGCCCGGCTGTCGACGTCCCGGCTCTCCTCCCTCAACGAGCCCGCGTTCACCCGCCTCAAGCCCTTCCTCGCCGACAACGAACCCGCCTCCTCCGGCGTGATGATCCTGGAGTACGCCGCCGCTGCCGCCCTCGGCGATCTGCGCGCGTTCTCGGCTCCCGCCTCGCTCGGGCACGCTGTACTCTCCCGGGGCGTCGAGGAACAGGCCAGCTTCGCCTCGCTCGCCGCCCGTCAGACACTGCGCGCCTGCCGCGCGTACCGTCTCGTCGTGGGCTGCGAACTCGTCGCCGCCGTACGGGCGTTGCGCCAGCGCGACCTGCGGCCCGACCCGGAACTGCCGGTCGGCCGCGCGCTGGAGCTCGCCGAGGCGGTGCTCGCCGACGACCCGGCGGACCGGCCGCTCACGGACGATGTGACGGCGGCGGCCGGACTGCTGGACCGGTTCACCGAGATCTGGAGGGGGAACACGTCATGACCGTGGATGGGAGCCTGGACGAGACGGTGGACGGGAGCCTGGAGGGAACCTTGGACAGGAGTACGGGTGTGACCGACAGCCCGGCCGCACGGCTGCAGACGCTCTTCGAGGGGCACCGGCTCACGCCGACCCAGCGGCGCATCGCGCACAGCATGGTGCGCCGCGCCGCCGAGGTGCCGTTCCTGTCCAGCGTGGAACTCGCCGAACTCGCCGGGGTCAGCCAGCCCTCCGTGACCCGCTTCGCGGTCGCCCTCGGCTTCGACGGCTACCCGGCGCTGCGCAAACACCTCCGCGAGGTCGCGCCCGCCGAGTCCGTCACCGACACGGCGTCGTACAACGAGTACCAGCAGGCCGTAGAGGCCGAGATCGAGAACCTCAAGCACCTCGCCGAGATACTGGCCGACCCCCGCCCGGTCGCCAAGGCCGGCCGTCTCCTCGCCGCCTCCCGCCCGCTGCCGGTGCTCGGGCTGCGCGCGGCTGCCTCCCAGGCGTACGGCTTCGCGTACTTCGCCGCCAAGGTCCATCCGGACGTACGGCTGCTCAACGAGGGCGGCACGATGATCCACGACCGGATCGACGCGGCCGTCCGGGCCGGGGCCACCGCCCTGCTGTGCTTCGCGCTGCCCCGGCATCCGCGCGAGGTCGTGGACACGCTGGCCTACGCGCGGGAGGCGGGCCTGACCGTCGTCACCGTCGCGGACTCGGCGTTCGCGCCGGTCGCCAAGGTGTCCGACCTGCTGATCCCGGCCGCCGTCGGCACCGGGCTCGCCTTCGACACGGCGTGCGCGCCGATGCTGCTGGGCCGGGTGCTGCTGGAGGCGATGTGCGACGACCTGCCGGACGCGCAGGCCCGGCTGGAGGAGTTCGACGCGCGGGCGGCGGCGCGGGGGCTGTTCGTGGAGTGATTGGGCGTCAAGTGCCGTGTGTGCGTGTGTGGTTCTGCGTCGGGGCCGTCCGGGTTGTGGTTGCCGGGCGGCCCCTTCCCGTCAGGTGACGCGGCGCAGGATCTTCTGTGTCACCGGCAGCAGTGCCCAGCACAGGGACGCCCAGTGTGTGACCAGGGCGACGGGGATCGAGACGGCGAAGGTCACGATCGTCGCGTCCACCCATGCCAGGGTCTCCGCGATCACCGCGCGCGGGGCGTCCGGGCGCAGCAGCCCGGACCTGCGCAGATCCGCGACGGCCAGTCTGAAGGACAGGCTGGTCAGGGCCTGGCCGGCCGCGTACACGATGAACTGGATCCGGAACGCGTCCGCCTCGCTGGTCAGCAGTTTCGTCGTGAACGGCGTGACGACGATCAGCAGCAGCCACAGCAGGTTCCAGCGGATGGCCCCGCCGGAGAGACCGGTCACGTACCGGAAGAGGCGCTGGTGGAGCATCCACTGCATGGCGATGGCCGCGAAGCTGACGAGGAACGCGAAGTACTCCGTCAGGTGTTCGCGCAGGAAGTGCTGCACGCCCGCGTCGCCGTGCGCATCCGCGCCGGGGACCGGCAGTTCGAGGGCCAGCAGGGTGATGGCGATGGCCACCACCGCGTCCGAGAAGTAGATCAGCCGCTCCGGACTCGCCGGTGCGATCCGCTCGGCGGGCCCGGTCGTTCCGTCGTGCGTGCTCATGCGATCGCCTGTCCGGCCGCGGCCTTGGCTCGGGCGGCGTAACGGCCGGAGAGGACGAACGGGACGACGAACGCCAGGACTTGGACGGTGACCAGCGGCGCGGTCGCGGAGTGGTCGTAGCCGACCACCAAGGCGCAGGCGAGCGCGCCGAGGGTGAACGCGGCTGCCCATATCGACGTCAGGACCATGTTGACCCGGATGAACCGGGGCGCGTGCCAGAACTCCTGCGGCACCTCGGCCCGGGCGAAGGTCAGGGTGAAGGGGCGGCGCACGGCGAGGGAGGCCAGGGCCGTGGCCGCCAGGGTGGCGTTCGCCAGCGCGCAGATCCAGTTCCGCAGCCCCGACGACGGGTCCGCCAGCGCGACGACGGCCATGACCACGAAGAAGGCGCAGGTGGCGGCGCCCAGCAGGTCGACACCGCGGGCGCGGAGCTGCCCGGCGAGTAACCAGAGCGCGGCCAGTGCGGCGGCGCCCGTGCCCAGTCGCCAGTCGACCGGGCTCAGGGCCGCGTAACACAGCCAGGGTGCGAAACCGCGGACATAGTTCACCGGTGTCTTCCTCCACGAGTCCAAGAGCCAAACCGGGGAGTCCAATGTTGGACGGTAAGATTATGACCGTCCAACTCTCGACCGTCCAGTCAGGATTAATGAAATACCGGAAAGGTAGGGTGAGTTCATGAGCCTGCCCCACGCCCTCCTCGGGCTCCTCTCCGAACAGCCCGCCAGCGGCTACGACTTGCTCAAGCGGTTCGACGAGGGGCTGTCGGCCGTGTGGCCCGCCCAGAAGAGCCAGGTCTACAGCGAACTGGCCAAGCTCGACGAGAACGGTCTGATCGAGATCACCGGCACGGGCGCCCGCCAGCGCCGCGAGTACGGCATCACCGACGCGGGCCGCGCCGAACTGCGCCGCTGGCTCACCGAACCCGACCTCGACCTCGCCTTCCGCAGCGCCGCACTCCTCCGCGTCTTCTTCCTGTGGACCCTCAACAGCGGCGAAGGCGCCGCGTATCTGGAGAAGTTCGCCGACCACAACCACGCGCGGCTCACGGCGCTGCAGGCCATCCACGACAACGCGAAGTGGGTGGGCGACCCCGTCCAGGTCTGCGGCTGGCTCATGCTCGAATACGGCCTGCGGGGTTCCGAGACCGCCGAGCAGTGGGCCCGCTGGGCCGCGGGGGAGCTCACCGAGCGCCTGGACACGCCCTCCTGACCCTGGGCAAGGGCCCCTGACTCGGGGAAAGGGCGAACAAGCCCGTTCTCAGACTCGTCTCACGTTCGCTCACTAGTCTCGCGGCCCGACGGAACTGTGCCGGGACGACCAGGAGGCAGGACGTGGCACGCGGAGATCGCAGAGTCCAGGGGCTGGCCCGAGTGGCCGTCGTCGTACGGGCCGGAGCCGCCCCGCTGTGGTGGTGCGGGGTGCTGGCGGCGGGTGTCGGAGTGCTGCTGCCCGGCATCACCGGGCGCCGGATCGGGGTGATGGCAGGGGCGGCCCTGTTCATCGTCACGGCGGCCGTCGTGACGTACGCGCGCCGCAGGCGCTACACCGCCCTCGCCCGTGGCGCCGCCCGGGCCGGCAAGCACGATGTGCTCCAGGACCGCGCGGTGTCCGTACGGAACTGGCGCCGCGCCCACCGCTGGTGGATCGTGCTCGCCTTCGCGCTCGCGCTGGGCAGCGGGTTCGCCGTGCCGGCGGCGGGCGGCATGCTGCTCGCCGGGGCCGGCACGGGCCTGCGGCTGAAGGCCGCCTGGCTGGGGCGCCGGGAACGGGCCGACGACGTACTGCTGTGGATCCGCGTGGACTGGCTGGACAAGCGGGGCGGCGCCCCCGCCGGGAAATCCGTCAAGGGCTACCGCTCCACCGGCATCGCCGCGGGCGACGCCACCCCGGGCGGGGCGCGCCGCCGCGGCGACGTGTACGCGTAGCCGGGCTCCGGACCCGGTTTTCAGACCTCCAGGTCCGCCTCGATCTTCTTCAGCTGGTGGCGGGCCATCGCCAGGTTGCTGCGGCTGGCGTCCAGCACCAGGTAGAGGAACAGACCGTTGCCGCCGCGGCCCTTGATCAGCCGGATCAGGTGGTACTGGCTCGACAGGGTGATCAGGATGTCCTCGATGTCGCCCTTCAGGCCGAGGTGCTCCATGGTGCGCATCTTGGCGCGCACCACGTCGGTGTTGCCGGCCGCGGCGACGCCGAGGTCGAAGGTCTTGCTGCCGCCCATCGTGCCGAGCGCCATACCGCTGGTGTAGTCGACGAGCGCGACTCCGGTCGCGCCCTCGATGGAGGTCAGCGCCTCTTTGAGCGAGGTTTCGGTGTTGGCCATGACAGTGCTCCCTTGGGTCCGTTCAACTTTCCGTGGTGGTGCGCGCGTTGGTCGTTGCGGTGGTGCGTGGTGCGCGCGCCGTTCTCGTTCGTGCGGTGGTGGCTTTTGCGGGCGCCTTGACGGGCGCCGCGTCGGCCCGCTCGGCGGCCTCGGCCGGCGCCGCCGCCTCGGCGTCGACCAGTTCCCCGATCCGGGCCCCCGTGCGGCGGCCCTCCAGCAGCAGCCGGCCGACGTTGACGCGGTCCTGGGCGAGCACGGTCAGCACTGCGCCCCGGCCCGCCGCGTAGGTCGCGACATAGCCGTAGACCCCGCGCACCAGCAGCTCGCGGAAGTCGCCCTGCCCGGTCGCGTCCGCCATCCGTACGGCCACGCCCAGCGCCGTCACGGTGAGCGCCGCGACCCGCTCCGGTTCGATGCCCGGGGTGTCCTGCGCCAGCACGAGACCGTCGACACCCGCCGTCAGCGCCCCCGTCAGCTGCGGCACCCGGGCTCTCAACCGGCGCAGCTCGTCCAGGATTTCGGCCTCGGAGGCCATCGGCTCTCTCCTCTCGGCGCGTGCTCGCTGCCACTCAAAGGGCCTCCAGCGCATCCCTGAGCCTCTTCAGCAATGTGATGTCGGGGTCGGTGACGTCGGGCGGGGGCAGGACGGCGGGCGGTGCGGGCGGCCGGGGCGAGACGAGCCCCGCCGACACCAGCCGCCGGACGTCCAGCAGCGTGGGGTACGCCCGCCGGCCCAGCAGCCGCGCGATCTCCGGCGCCGTCCGCACCCCGTCCACCCGCGCCAGTACGGCGGCCTGCCGGGGTGTGATCGGCGGGGGCGCGACGGGTTCGGCCCGCACCAGCGGCGCGCCGTCCGTCGCCGCGTCCGGCCAGACGCGGTGCAGCAGTTCGCGGCGGCGCAGCGTCTCGCGCTCCAGGGCGGCCACCGGAACCGGCCGCACGGAGCCCAGTGGATGCGTGACCCCGTACCGGAAACGCCCCGGGGTGCTGCTCGGCGCGAGCACGAAGTACGCCGCGTCGTACAGCGCCCCGAGCTGGCACAGTTCCAGCGCGCCCGGGCTGAGCAGGCCGCCGTCCAGCAGTAGCCGGGTGGTGGCGTGCCGGTCGTCCGTCGCGTTGGCGGCCGCCTCCCAGGCCTCGGCGCGCAGGGTGCCGTGCGCGGTGAGGAGCAGGTCGAGACCGGGGGCGGACGGGCTCTCGGCGTGCACCACATGGCCCGCGACGAGATGAAGACTGCCGCGCTCGCGGACGAGAACACCGGTGGCCTTCTCCGCCGCGAGCCTGGTCAGCATCGGCGACACCCCGCCCCAGGCCCGGTCGACGGCGGCGGCCTTGTCCCGCACCGGCAGCCGGGGCGGCGGGGTGGTCGGCGTGGTCCTGAGAGCGGTCATCCCAGCACCAGCCGACCCGCCATCTCGCCGAGCCGGATCCGGGCCAGCGCGAGATTGCCCTCCGCGCGGGCCAGCCACAGATGCAGGAACACACTGCTGTCGAACGACGTCCGCACGAACCGCAGCACGTGATAGCTGTCCCGGTTGCTGACGATCAGATCCTCCAGCGGAGGATCGTCGGCCTCCTTTCCGTCCTCCGCGTCGGACGCGAACGCCCGGTGCTCGGCCGCCAGCCGCGCCAGCTCCGCGGCCTCGGCCGCACTGGCCTCCTGGTCACCCCCGGGCGACTCTCCTACGACGCCCAGGGCCAGCCCGCTGGTCCAGTCGACCAGCGCGGCGCCCCGGGCACCGGGCAGTCGCATGGCCTCCAGTAAGCACTCGTCGATTCCGGGCACCGTGGCTCCCCTCCCGCCTGCGGTTCGGCTGAGTGACGACGAAGCTACGCACCGTGTGGCCGAGGGGTGAGGGATCTGGCATTTTCCAGTGGGACATGCCCGGAGTGACTAAGGTGGGTCAACTGACCCTGTTTTCGCACCAGTTGCGTGAGCCAGTTGAACCGTGCGCCCACCGGCGTGCGTCAACGGCGCCCGGGTTCGCGCAAGGTGGTGAGCGCGGTGGCGTGCGCCCCTCCGGATTCGGCCACGATCTCCGCCATCGTCTGGGGCCTCCGCACGGTCGCGAACGCCACACCGCCGGAACCGTCCGGGACGAAGCCGTAAATGCCGGGCCGGGCAAGGGAGTTGTAGGCGTAGTGGGCCGCGAAGTAGTACGCCCCGGTGTCCAGCGCCGCCGCGTGGTCACCCTGCTCAAGCAGCGGCAGTGCCTGCCCCTCGGCCAGCAGATCACCCGCGAAGCAGGCCGGACCGGCGACGTCCTGCACCACCGCGGGGCCCGACTTGGGCCGCCCCTTCCCGTCGTAGGCGGCGATCCGCAGCGGCCACGACTGCGGCGCGTACACCGTCCGCGTCGCCACCTGCACCCCCGCGTGCGTGACCGCGATCGGCCGCCCGCCGGCGGTCTTCGCGTACTCGACCCGGGCCACCACCGTCCCCTGCTTGGCCAGCATCGACCGCCCGAACTCGGTCACCAGCCCGTACCGCCCGTCGAACAGCCCCGGCACCGTCTCCCTCAGCAGCCGCGCGTACTCCGCGTACGTCGGACTCGTCGCGTCCGAGCCGAAGTTGACCCCCAGCCCGCCGCCGATGTCGAGCGTGTCGATCTGCGGCCGCCCGAGCCGCGCGTTGATCTCCTCCGCCAGCTCGTACGTCTCCGCGACGCCCCGCGCCAGCAGTTCCAGCGGGATGCCCTGCGACCCGGTGTGCGCGTGCAGCCGGGTCAGCCACGGCCGCTCGGCGAACGCCCGCACCACCCACTCGCGCGCCCCCTCGTCCCGCAGCGCCACCCCGAACTTCGAGGTCGCCGTCGCGGTGGAGAGCGCCGCGATGGAACCCGCGCCGATCTGCGGATTGACCCGGATCCCGAGCGGCGAACGACTGCTCGCCGACCTCATCAGCCCGTCGATCCGCGCCAGCTCCTGCGGGTTGTCGACGTTCACGGCGATCCCCAGTGCCAGCGCCTCCCGCAGCTCGGCCGGCGTCTTCGCGGGCGCGTCGAGCACGGTCCGCTCCGGCCGGACACCGGCCGCCCGTGCGAGGGCCAGCTCACCGGGGCTCGCCACTTCCGCGCCGATGCCCTCCTCGCGCAGCAGCCGCAGCACCGGCACGAGGGGGCTCGCTTTGACGGCGAACGCGTGCAGCACCGGTGTCCCGGGCGCCGTCACCTCGTCGAACGCCGCCCGCAGCGCCGCCGCAGACTCCCGGATCCCGGTGACGTCCAGCAGCGCGACGATGGGGGAGTCCGGCCCCAGCAGCCCCTGTTCGACGGCGGCCCGCACCGCCTGGTCCCGGCGCGCGGTCCGCTCGGCGCCGTCCGTGTGACCCTGGTGTACGTCGTTCACTGCGTCCCCCGTCGTGTCGTTGCCCGTGGTCGTTACATCCAGCCAAACATCCAGAGCCTGCCCACATCGGCGCCGCCATGTATTGACTAGTTCTATTCAGAACGCCAGGATGTGAATAACCGCAGTAAAGATGCGTACGCAGATCCGCTGAGAGCAGTCCGCTAGGAGGCAGACCATGTCAGGACCCCGCCCCGTACGAGCACCGCGCGGTACGGAACTGAGCGCCCTGGGATGGCAGCAGGAAGCCGCCCTGCGGATGCTGCAGAACAACCTGGACCCCGAGGTCGCCGAACACCCCGACAAGCTCGTCGTCTACGGCGGCACCGGCAAGGCCGCCCGCGACTGGCGCTCCTTCGACGCCATGGTCCGCACCCTGCGCACCCTCAAGCAGGACGAGACGATGCTCGTCCAGTCCGGCCGCCCGGTCGGCGTGATGCAGACCCACGAGTGGGCGCCGCGCGTCCTCATCGCCAACTCCAACCTCGTCGGCGACTGGGCCAACTGGGAGGAGTTCCGGCGCCTTGAGGCCCTCGGCCTCACCATGTACGGGCAGATGACCGCCGGTTCCTGGATCTACATCGGCACCCAGGGCATCCTCCAGGGCACCTACGAGACCTTCGCCGCCGTCGCCGCGAAGAAGTTCAACGGCACCCTCGCCGGGACCATCACCCTCACCGCCGGACTCGGCGGCATGGGCGGCGCCCAGCCGCTCGCCGTGACCATGAACGACGGCGTCGCGATCTGTATCGACGTCGACCCGCGCGCCATCGAGCGCCGCATCGAACACCGCTACCTCGACGTCCGCGCGGACTCGCTCGCGCACGCCCTCCAGCTCGCCGTCGAGGCCCGCGACGCCCGCCGCCCGCTCTCCATCGGCCTCCTCGGCAACGCGGCCGAACTGCTCCCGCAGATGCTCGCCGAGGGCGCCCCCATCGACATCGTGACCGACCAGACCTCGGCCCACGACCCCCTCGCCTACCTGCCGATCGGCATCGCCTTCGAGGACATGGCCGACGCCGCCGCCAAGGACCCGGCGGGCTTCACCGTCCGCGCCCGTGAGTCCATGGCCAAGCACGTCGAGGCGATGGTCGGCTTCATGGACGCAGGCGCCGAGGTCTTCGACTACGGCAACTCGATCCGCGGCGAGGCCCAGCTCGCCGGGTACGAGCGGGCGTTCGCCTTCCCCGGCTTCGTCCCCGCCTACATCCGCCCCCTGTTCTCCGAGGGCAAGGGCCCCTTCCGCTGGGCCGCCCTGTCCGGCGAGGCCTCCGACATCCACAAGACGGACAAGGCGATCCTCGACCTCTTCCCGGAGAACGAGTCCCTGCACCGCTGGATCAAGCTGGCCGGCGAACGCGTCCACTTCCAGGGCCTGCCGGCCCGCATCTGCTGGCTCGGCTACGGCGAGCGCGACAAGGCCGGTGAGCGCTTCAACGACATGGTCGCGAGCGGCGAGTTGGCAGCGCCCCTGGCCATCGGCCGCGACCACCTCGACTGCGGCTCCGTCGCCTCCCCGTACCGCGAGACCGAGGCCATGCTCGACGGCTCCGACGCGATCGCCGACTGGCCGCTGCTGAACGCGATGGTCAACGTCGCCTCCGGCGCGTCCTGGGTCTCCATCCACCACGGGGGCGGTGTCGGCATGGGCCGTTCCATCCACGCGGGCCAGGTCTCGGTGGCCGATGGCACGAAGCTTGCCGGCGAGAAGATCCGCCGCGTGCTGACGAACGACCCCGGCATGGGCGTCATCCGGCACGTCGACGCCGGGTACGACATCGCGGAGCGGGTCGCCGACGAGCGGGGTGTGCGGGTGCCGATGCGCGAGGGTGACGACGCGTGATCCTTCCGGGAGAGCAGCGGGGCGGCAACTCCTCGACGGGGGCGGGTCTCCCATCGCCGGGCGCGAGCGCGGAGGCGGGTGCGAGCGCCGGCATCGGTGCTCGCGCCGGTGCGGTGGTGGCGGTCGGCGGTGACTCCTTCCACTCGATGTGGAGCGAGTTGCTCCCCATCGGCCGGCACCCTGACTCAGGCGGCTATCGCCGTTTCGCCTGGACCGGCGCCGACGCCGAATGCCGGGCCTGGTTCGAGGAGCAGGCCAAAGCGCGCGGCCTGACCTACGAACTCGACCGCAACGGCAACCAGTGGGCCTGGCTCGGCGACCCCACCGCCGGGGATGCCGTGGTCACCGGGTCGCACCTCGACTCGGTACCCGACGGCGGAGCCTTCGACGGGCCCCTCGGCGTCGTCTCGTCCTTCGCCGCGCTCGATGAACTGCGGGGCAGGGGCGCGGAGTTCACGAAGCCGCTTGCCATCGTCAACTTCGGGGACGAGGAAGGCGCCCGCTTCGGGCTCGCCTGTGTCGGGTCGCGGCTCGCCGCCGGGCAGCTGACCGTCGAGCAGGCGCACCGGCTGACCGACGGGGACGGGGTCACGCTGCCGCAGGCCATGGTGGCGGCGGGCTACGACGCCGACGCCATCGGCCCCGACCCCGAACGGCTCGCCCGTATCGGCGCGTTCGTCGAACTCCACGTCGAACAGGGTCGCGCGCTGGACCTGTCCGGCGACCGGGTCGGCATCGCCAGCGCCATCTGGCCGCACGGGCGGTGGCGGTTCGACTTCCGGGGTGAGGCCAACCATGCCGGTACGACGAGGCTGGTGGACCGGCGGGACCCCATGCTGTCGTACGCCGAGACCGTGCTCGCCGCCCGCCGCGAGGCCCAACTCGCCGGTGCCGTCGCCACGTTCGGGAAGATCGCGGTCGAGCCGAACGGCGTCAACGCCATCCCCTCCCTGGTGCGCGGCTGGCTCGACTCCCGCGCCGCCGACCAGGACACCCTGGACACCGTGGTCACCGGCGTCGAGAAGGCGGCCCGTGAGTACGCGGAGGCGCACGGCGTCGACCTCGACGTCGTCCGGGAGTCCTTCACCCCCGTCGTCGAGTTCGACCATGCCCTGCGCGACGAACTCGCCCGCGTCCTGGGCAAGGACACCGGCCTCAAGGTCCCCGTCCTGGGCACCGGTGCCGGACACGACGCCGGAATCCTCTCCGGGAGCATCCCGACCGCCATGCTGTTCGTGCGCAACCCCACGGGCGTCTCGCACTCCCCGGCCGAGTTCGCGGCCGAGGACGACTGCGTGGCCGGGGTGACCGCACTCGCCGACGTACTGGAAGGGCTGGCCTGCAGGTGACGCACCCCACCACGCGGACGTACTGGCTGGAACACGCCTGGCTCGACACCAACGTCGAGCCGGGCGTCGCCCTGGAGGTGAGCGACGGACGGATCGCGGCCGTCCGCACCGACGTCGACCCCCCGCCTCCCGGCGCCGAGATCCTGCGCGGACTCACCCTCCCCGGGCTCGCCAACGCCCACAGCCACGCCTTCCACCGCGCCCTGCGCGGCACCGTCCAGGTCGGCTCCGGCACCTTCTGGACCTGGCGGGAGTTCATGTACTCCTTCGCCGACCAGCTGACCCCGGACACCTACCACGCACTGGCCCGCGCGGTGTACGCCGAGATGGCGCTGGCCGGGATCACGGCGGTCGGCGAGTTCCACTACGTGCACCACGCCCACGGCGGCACCCCGTACGCCGACCCCAACGCCATGGGCGAGGCCCTCGTCGCCGCCGCCTCCGAAGCCGGCATCCGCATCACCCTCCTCGACACCGCCTACCTCTCCTCCGGCTTCGGGCAGCCCCCCAACCACCACCAGCTCCGCTTCTCGGACGGAAGCGCGGACGCCTGGGCGGAACGCTGTTCACTTCTCAAGGAACGGGATCACGCGCGGATCGGTGCCGCCATCCACTCCGTACGGGCCGTGCCCGCACGGGAGTTGGCGACCGTGGCCCGCTGGGCCGAGGAGCGGCGGGCGCCGCTCCATGTGCATCTCTCCGAGCAGACCGCTGAGAACGACGCCTGCCGCACCGCCCACGACTGCACGCCGACCCGACTCCTCGCCGATCACGGCGTGTTGGGCCCCCGCACCACGGGCGTCCACAACACGCACCTCACGGACGAGGACATCGCGCTGCTCGGCTCGACCGGCACGGGCACCTGCATGTGCCCGACGACTGAACGCGACCTCGCCGACGGCATCGGCCCCGCCGTGGCCCTCCAGCGAGCCGGCTCACCGCTCTCCCTCGGCTCCGACAGCCACGCCGTCATCGACCTGCTCGAAGAAGCCCGCGCGATGGAGCTGAACGAGCGCCTGCGCACCCGCACCCGGGGTCACTGGACGGCCGCGGCCCTGCTCCGCGCGGCCTCCGCCGACGGCCACGCGGCCCTCGGCTGGGACGAGGCGGGCAGCCTCACGGCAGGCGCCCTCGCCGACTTCACGACGATCGCGCTCGACTCGGTCAGGACAGCGGGGCCGGTGCCCAGGCTCGGCGCCGAGACGGCCGTATTCGCGGCGACGGCAGCGGACGTACGGCACACCGTCGTGGGCGGCCGGCACGTCGTACGCGACGGAGCGCACGCTTTCGTACCGGACGTGCCGCAAGCGCTCGCGCAGGCCGTCGAAGCCCTGCGCGCCTGACAACCACCCACGAGGACACGATGAGCAGCAGCACTGTCATCACCAACATCGCCACGCTGGTCACCAACGACCCCTCCCTCGCTGACAGTTCCCCTCTCGGTCTGATCCAGGACGCGGCCGTGGTCATCGACGGCGACCGCGTCGCGTGGACCGGTGAATCAAGCAAAGCACCCGCCACTGACAATCGGGTCGACGCCGGTGGGAGGGCGGTCCTGCCCGGCTTCGTGGACTCCCACTCGCACCTCGTCTTCGCCGGCGACCGCACGCAGGAGTTCAACGCCCGGATGTCCGGGCGGGCGTACAGCGCGGGCGGCATCCGTACGACGGTCGCGGCGACGCGTGCGGCGAGCGACGCGGAACTGGAGGCGAACCTCACCCATTACCTCGACGAGGCGCTTCGCCAGGGCACGACCACCTTCGAGACGAAGTCCGGCTACGGCCTGACGGTCGCCGACGAGTCCCGCGCCCTGCGGATCGCCGCCGCGCACACCGACGAGGTGACGTATCTCGGCGCGCACATCGTCTCGCCCGACTACGCAGGCGACCCCGCCGCGTACGTGGCACTGGTGACCGGCGAGATGCTCGACGCCTGTGCCCCGTACGCCCGTTGGATCGACGTCTTCTGCGAGAAGGGCGCCTTCGACGGCGACCAGGCGCGCACGATCCTGAGCGCCGGCAAGGCGAAGGGCCTGCACCCGCGCATCCACGCCAACCAGCTCTCCTACGGCCCCGGCGTCCAGCTCGCCGTCGAACTGGACGCGGCGAGCGTGGACCACTGCACGCATCTGACCGACGCGGACGTGGACGCGCTGGCGAGCGGCCGTACCGTCGCGACCCTGCTGCCCGGTGCCGAGTTCTCGACGCGGGCCCAGTGGCCGGACGCGCGCCGTCTGCTGGACGCCGGGGTCACCGTCGCGCTGTCCACGGACTGCAACCCCGGCTCGTCCTTCACGTCCTCCGTGCCGTTCTGCGTCGCGGTGGCGGTGCGGGACATGGGGATGACCCCGGACGAGGCGGTGTGGTCGGCCACGGCGGGCGGAGCGGCGGCGTTGCGCCGGGACGACGTGGGGCGGATCGCACCGGGCGCCCGCGCCGACCTGATCCTGCTGGACGCGCCCAGCCATGTGCATTTGGCCTACCGGCCGGGCGTGCCGCTGGTCAGCGGGGTGTGGCGGCGGGGAACGCGGGTCGTCTGACGACGGCGGGACTCACCGCTCCGTCGCGTCGGCCTCACCTCTGGCCTGGAGTCGCGATCTTCGTCGTCTACAGGCTGACCGGACGCCCCCGCGAGGTCCTCGGGGGCAGCGGATCCGCGCCGGGAAACCGCTCCACCTGCCCACAGGGGCAGGACGGGTGCCGACGGGCGGCGACCGTGGTCCGTGCGGAGGCGGCCGTAGGGTGCTCGGCATGAGCATCATCGGGGTTGGTATCGACGTGGCCGAGATCGACCGGTTCGCGGTGTCGCTGGCGCGTACGCCCGGGATGGCCCGACGCCTCTTCCTGGACAGCGAGTTGCTGCTGCCGAGCGGTGAGCGCCGGGGGACCGCCTCCCTCGCCGCCCGCTTCGCCGCGAAGGAGGCCCTGGCGAAGGCGCTGGGCGCACCGGCCGGGCTGCACTGGACGGATGCCGAGGTCTACGTCGAGGACAGCGGGCAGCCTCGGCTCCGGGTGACGGGCACGGTCGCCGCGCGGGCGGCCGAACTGGGCGTCCGCTCCTGGCACGTGTCGTTGAGCCATGACGCGGGGGTGGCTTCGGCGGTGGTGATCGCGGAGGGGTGACGGGGAGCCCGGTCCGCCCGGGTGCGTTCCGTGCCCCTCCCGGGGCAGACTCGACCGCATGCGTACTGCGTACAGCGTGGAGACGGTAAGGGCGGCCGAACGGCGGCTGATGGCAAGACTTCCCGAGGGCGCGCTGATGCAGCGCGCCGCGGCCGGACTGGCCGTCGCCTGCGCCCAGTTGACGGGCCGGGTCTACGGCAGCCGGGTCGCGCTGCTGGTCGGCAGCGGGGACAACGGCGGTGACGCGCTCTACGCCGGGGCACGGCTGGCCCGGCGCGGGGCGGCCGTCACGGCGGTGCTGCTCGCGCCCGACCGCACCCACGCGCGCGGGCTCGCGGCGCTGCTCCGCGCGGGCGGTCGTACCGTGTCGCCGGACGCCGCCGAGGAGCCGGTCCTGCGCGCCGATCTCGTCCTCGACGGGATCGTCGGGATCGGCGGCCGTGGCGGCCTGCGGCCGGACGCCGCGCGGCTCGCGACCCTCGCCGGGGACTCCCGGGGTGTCGTCGTCGCCGTAGATCTCCCGAGCGGTGTCGAGGCGGACACGGGCGAGGTGCGGGGCGCCGCGGTCCGGGCCGACCTCACCGTCACCTTCGGCACGCACAAGCCGGGGCTGCTGATCGACCCCGCGCGCGAGTACGCCGGTTCCGTACGGCTCGTCGACATCGGACTCGGCGCCGAACTGCCCGCCGAACCCGAGCTGGAGGCCCTGCAGCACGCGGACGTGGCGGCGCTGCTGCCCGTGCCGGACGCCGAGAGCGACAAGTACCGGCGTGGGGTGGTGGGCATCGCCGCCGGGTCCGGGCGCTACCCGGGCGCGGCCGTGCTCGCCGTCGCCGGGGCGCTGCGGGGCGGCGCGGGGGCCGTACGGTACGTCGGTCCGGCCGCGGACGCGGTGATCGCGCGGTTCCCGGAGGTCCTGGTGTCGGACCGGGGGCCGTACAAGGCGGGGCGGGTGCAGGCGTGGGTCGTCGGGCCGGGGGCGGGCGACGACGCGGCGACCGTGGCGGAGGTGGTGACGTCCGACGTGCCGGTGCTCATCGACGCGGACGGGCTGCGGCTGGCGGATCCGGACGCCGTACGGGCGCGTATGGCGCCGACGCTGATGACCCCCCACGCGGGGGAGGCCGCCGCGCTGCTCGGGGTACCGCGCGCGGAGGTCGAGGCGGCCCGGCTCACGTCGGTGCGGGAGTTGGCGCGGCGGTACGGGGCGACCGTGCTGCTCAAGGGCTCGACGACGTTGGTCGCCGACTCCGGGGGCGGTGCGGTGCGGGTCAATCCGACGGGCACGGGCTGGCTGGCCACGGCGGGCAGCGGGGACGTGCTGTCGGGGCTCGCGGGCTCGTTGCTGGCGGCGGGGCTGCCGGCGTTCGACGCGGGCAGCGTGGGGGCGTATCTGCACGGTCTTGCGGGGCGGCTGGCGGCGGACGGGGCGCCGGTGGGGGCGCACGACGTGGCGGAGGCGGTCCGGACTGCGTGGCGGGACGTACAGGACTGACACGTTCCCGCACCTGCGGCGCCCCGCTCGTCAATAAGGGTGACCCCTCCGCGCGGCACCCGCTCCCCGCCGGAGTGCCGCGTTTCTCTGATCGCATGATCAGTACACGAATCGCGCACAGAAGCATCGCGGTGCTGCTCACCGCGGTGATCGCCCTCCCCGTAGGGACCGGTACCGCCTGGGCCGACGGGCCGGTGCCTGCGCCCGGGCCCGGCGAGACCGAGCTCGTGCCGGGCGTGCCCCCGGGGCCGTATCAGCCCTGGCAGATCGACACGCCCGACCAGGCCCTCGTACCGAAGGTGTACCCGCCGACCGCAGAGGAGGACCGGGTCGAGCCGAGGGACCCGGCGGCGGGGACGTACGCGCTCGTCGAGTACGTGCCGATCGGGGACGCCGTGGCGAAGGTCTCCTGCAGCAAGCAGACCGGGCCCTACCAGCGGGGCGTGGAGCGGTGGTTGAGACTGAAGGTGGACGGTCGGCAGTCGGCCGCCGACTGCAAGGCCATCAAGACCTTCCAGAAGAAGCAGGGCATCAAGCCCGCGATCGGCTTCGCCGGACCCGTGACCTGGGCGCGCATGCAACTCCTCGCCGCGAAGAAGAACCCGAACGCGGCCCGGAAGTGCCCCGTCCGCTCGTACCGCGTCGCCTGTGTCGATCTCGACCGGCAGCTCACCTGGGTGCAGAAGGGCAAGAAGGTCGTCTTCGGACCGGTGCCGATGCGCAGCGGACGCACCGGGAACGTCACCCGGGGCGGCTGGCACAAGATCTACTGGAAGCACAAGAACCACTGGTCGACGCTCTACAACAGCCCGATGCCGTATGCCCAGTTCTTCGACGGCG
Source organism: Streptomyces sp. NBC_01622 (assembly GCF_045209635.1). Classification (NCBI taxonomy): domain Bacteria; kingdom Bacillati; phylum Actinomycetota; class Actinomycetes; order Kitasatosporales; family Streptomycetaceae; genus Streptomyces; species Streptomyces sp. NBC_01622. The sequence goes on along the minus strand of NZ_CP109293.1, from coordinate 4,643,772 downwards.
GCATCGCCTTCCACGCCGTCTACGGCAGCATCTACACCACCACCGGCTCCTGGGGCTGTGTCAACCTCCGGCTGTCCGACGCCCGCAAACTGTGGAACGTCCTCAAGAAGGGCGACCGCGTGTATGTGTGGGGCCACCGGCCCGGAAACTAGGCGGGCCTGCGGGCTTGTCAGTCGCCTCTGAGAGACTGGGGGCGTCATGAACGAGACAGCACCTGCGCCGACCGCGCCCCTGCGTGCCCGCGCCGAGATCGACCTGGGCGCCCTGCGGGCCAATGTGCGGACCCTGCGCGCCCTCGCGCCGGGCGCCGCCCTCATGGCCGTCGTGAAGTCCGACGCGTACGGCCACGGCGCCGTGCCCTGCGCCCGCGCGGCCGTCGAGGCGGGGGCGACCTGGCTCGGTACGGCCACCCCCGAGGAGGCCCTCGACCTGCGGGCCCGCGCCGGGCTGCCGGACGGAGTGCGGATCATGTGCTGGCTGTGGACGCCCGGCGGGCCGTGGCGCGACGCCATCGAGGCCGACCTCGACATGTCGCTCAGCGACATGTGGGCGCTGCGGGAGGTCGTGGCGGCCGCCCGCGAAGCCGGTCTCCCCGCGCGCGTGCAGCTCAAGGCCGACACCGGACTCGGGCGCAACGGCTGCCAGCCCGGCGACGACTGGGCCGAGCTCGTCGGCGAGGCCCTGCGCGCGGAGGCCGAGGGGCTGCTCCGCGTCACCGGCCTCTGGTCGCACTTCGCCTGCGCCGACGAACCCGGGCACCCCTCCGTCGACGCCCAACTCGCCCTCTTCCGCGTCATGGTTGCGTACGCGGAGGGCCAGGGCGTACGGCCCGAGGTCCGCCATATCGCCAACTCGCCCGCCACCCTCACCCGCCCCGACTCCCACTTCGACCTCGTCCGCACCGGCATCGCCGTCTACGGCGTCTCGCCCATCCCCGAGCAGGGCTCCTCGGCCGACTTCGGGCTGCGGCCGGTGATGACCCTGAAGGCGTCGGTCGCCCTGGTGAAGCAGGTACCGGGCGGGCACGGCGTCAGCTATGGCCATCACTACGTCACTCCGGGCACGACGACCCTCGGCCTCATCCCCGTCGGCTACGCGGACGGCATCCCCCGGCACGCCTCCGGCACCGGCCCGGTGCTGGTCGGCGGCAAATGGCGCACGGTCGCGGGCCGGGTCGCCATGGACCAGTTCGTCGTGGACCTTGGAGGGGACGAGCCGGAGCCCGGGGCGGAGGCGGTCCTCTTCGGCCCCGGCGACCGCGGCGAGCCCACCGCCGAGGACTGGGCACAGGCAGCCGGCACCATCGCCTACGAGATCGTCACCCGCATCGGATCGCGCGTTCCCCGCGTCTACGTCAATGAGGATGTCCCCGTGGAGGACGAGGTCGCCCTCGTCGATGGGGTCGTCCCCGGGTATGAGGCAGACGACGCAGCGCAGGTCCGGGACGGGAAGAGGAGCGGGACGTGAGCGAGAGCAGTGCGGAGGCGGTCGCCGCGGTCGCCTCCGCCGCCACGGGGGCGGCCGGCAACTGGCGCAAGGTGACCGGCATCGCGGGCGCCGCGATAGGTGTGATCGCCGCCGGTGCCGCGGCCGGTGTCGCCATAGAGCGGATGACCGTCGGGCGTGGGATGCGCGAGCGGGCCCGGCTGGCGCTCGACTCCACCGGGCCGTACGGCTCGCTGCGCGGCACCCCCGGCACGGTCCAGGCCGACGACGGCACAGAGCTGTACTACGAGGTCGACGACATCGAGCCGGACGTCGTCGTCACGCCCAAGCGGCGGCGGCTCTTCGGGCGCAAGGCACCCGCTCCCGTCACCGTCGTCTTCAGTCACGGCTACTGCCTCAACCAGGACTCCTGGCACTTCCAGCGGGCGGCTCTGCGCGGGGTCGTGCGGACGGTGCACTGGGACCAGCGCAGCCACGGCCGTTCCGCGCGCGGGGTCGCGCAGCTGGAAGACGACATGCCGCTCACCATCGACCAGTTGGGCCGCGACCTGAAGGCCGTGCTCGACGCGGCCGTGCCCGAGGGGTCGATCGTGCTCGTCGGGCACTCCATGGGCGGCATGACGATGATGGCACTGGCCGACCAGTACCCGGAGCTGATCCGCGACCGGGTCGTCGCCACCGCCTTCGTCGGTACGTCCTCCGGGCGGCTCGGCGAGGTCAACTTCGGCCTGCCCGTCGCCGGCGTCAACGCGGTACGGCGAGTGCTGCCCGGCGTGCTGAAGGCGCTCGGTCAGCAGGCCGCGCTGGTGGAGCGGGGGCGGCGGGCCACCGCCGATCTGTTCGCCGGGATCATCAAGCGGTACTCGTTCGCCTCGCGGGACGTCGATCCGGCGGTCGCGCGGTTCGCCGAGCGGATGATCGAGGGCACGCCCATCGACGTCGTCGCCGAGTTCTACCCGGCCTTCACCGACCACGACAAGACCGCGGCCCTCACCCACTTCAAGGACATGCCGGTGCTCGTGCTCGCCGGGATCGGCGACCTCGTCACGCCCAGTGAGCACAGCGAGGCCATCGCCGACCTGCTGCCGGACGCCGAGCTGGTGCTCGTGCCGGACGCCGGGCACCTGGTCATGCTGGAGCACCCGGAAGTGGTCACCGACCGCCTCGCCGACCTGCTCACCCGCGCGGGTGCCGTGCCCGCAGGGGCTACCGTAAGTGGCTATGGAAGCACCAGCAGCACCGCACGACGCGGCTGAGCCCCTGTCCGTCTCGATCACCGTCAACTCCCCCGAGCAGATGCGGGAGTTGGGACGCCGCCTGGCCAAGCTGCTGCGCGCGGGCGACCTCGTGATGCTCACCGGGGAGCTCGGCGCCGGCAAGACGACACTGACCCGGGGACTGGGGGAGGGGCTCGGCGTGCGCGGCGCGGTCACCTCGCCGACGTTCGTCATCGCCCGCGTGCACCCCTCGCTCGGCGACGGGCCGCCGCTGGTCCACGTCGACGCGTATCGCCTGAGCGGCGGGCTCGACGACATGGAGGACCTCGACCTCGACGTCTCGCTGCCCGAATCGGTGATCGTCGTGGAGTGGGGCGAGGGCAAGGTCGAGGAGCTGACCGACGACCGGCTGTCGGTCGTCATCCACCGGGCGGTCGGAGACACCACGGACGAGGTACGGCACGTCACCGTCACCGGGCTCGGCGAGCGCTGGGCCGCGGTCGAACTGGGAGTGCTCGGCGCCTGAACGGGCGGTGCGGGGCGTGTGGGTTCCGACAAGGTGTCGGCAAGATGTTGCGTTCGGGGTCTCGCGCGTGGTCACATGGTATCCAGTTCATAGTTAGGTCTACCTAACTACGTCTGCCCCCAGGTCCCAGGAGGCGTCCATGTCGGCTTCGTCGGCTTCAGAGAACCAGGACCGCCCGCAGCCGTACGCGTTCGCCGGGGTGTCCATGCGCGAGCTGCTGGCGGCCGGTGAGGCGGCGAAGGCGATCTCGACCCCACCGCGCGCCCCGGAGCCGGTGGAGACCACGACCGAGCAGCGCAAAGCCGCGTAGTCCTTCGTCTGCGGGCCGGTGGGGGCTGGTCGCGCCCGCGCGGCGGAGCCGCAAATCGATACAGCCCCGCGCCCCTGCGGGGGCGCGACCCCAACCAGCGGATACAGACGTCTAGCGGATCACCACGACCGACTGCCCGATCGTCGCGAACTCCCACATCGCCGTGCCGTCCTCGACCGACTCGCGGATGCCGCCGGACTTCACGGTGGGGTCGGGTTCCTGGGTCGCGCCGCTGACCGCCGCGCTGAAGCCGATCGCGATCCCGCCCGTGCCGGCGAAGCGGACGACGTGCTGGACGGGGGTGCCGTCGGTGCCGGTGACCGCCTTCGAGCGGGACGTGACCCAGTAGGAGCCCAGGGTCGGATCCACCGTCCCGGGGGTGACCTTGAACGTCCGGTTGACCTTGTTGTTCTCGGCGACCAGCCATACCCGGTCGTCGTCCAGCGAGTACACGACCCGCTCGCCCTTGCCGGAGCCCGCGGGCAGCGCGGCGGGGTTCTTCCGGTCGCGGGGCGCCTTCGAGGTGGCCACCGCCGGCGGGGCGCTCGCACGGGCCGTACTGCCCAGCCCGGCCGGGACGCTCGCCGACGCCTGATAGGTGAGGAAACCGACCGTGGCGACGGCCGCCACAGTGAGCCCGGCCACGATTCCCGAGCTGCTGCCGGCCATCGGCGCCCACCTCCGTGTCTTGTATGTCCAGTAAGTGTGGTGACTGTAGGTGACGGTAGCAGTCGGGCCGGGCCGACCGGGGCGGCCGTGCCCGGGGCGCCGGAGCCGTAGGCTGTTTGCGTGCTCTTGCTCGCTCTGGATACCGCCACCCCCGCAGTCACCGTCGCCCTGCACGACGGCGAGGCCGTCATCGCCTCGTCGAGTCAGGTGGACGCGCGCCGCCACGGTGAGCTGCTGCTCCCGGCCGTCGACCGTGTGCTCGCCGGCGCGGGGCTCAAGCTCGACGCCGTCACGGGAATCGTCGTGGGCATCGGCCCCGGCCCCTACACCGGACTGCGCGTCGGCCTGATGACCGCCGACACCTTCGGGCTCGCGCTCGGCGTGCCCGTGCACGGTGTGTGCACGCTGGACGGCCTCGCCTACGCCGCCGACCTCGACGGCCCCTTCGTCGTGGCCACCGACGCGCGTCGCAAGGAGGTCTACTGGGCCCGCTACGCCGACTCCCGCACCCGGGTCACCGACCCGGCCGTGGACCGGCCCGCCGACCTCGCCGACCAGGTCGTGGGACTGCCCGCCGTCGGCGCGGGCGCCCTGCTCTACCCGGACACCTTCCCGTCCGCCCACGAGCCCGAGCACGTGTCCGCCGCCGCACTCGCCTCGCTGGCCGCCGAGAGACTGGCGGCGGGCGTCGAACTCCCCGCGCCCCGGCCGCTCTACCTGCGCCGCCCCGACGCCCAGGTCCCCAAGAACTACAAGGTGGTCACCCCCAAGTGACCGAATCCACGAGCCTTCGACTGCGCGAGATGCGCTGGTGGGACATCGACCCCGTGCTCGAACTGGAGAAGGACCTCTTCCCCGAGGACGCCTGGTCCCGGGGCATGTTCTGGTCCGAACTGGCACACGCGCGCGGCGCCGAGGCGACCCGCCGGTACCTGGTGGCCGAGGTGACCGGTGAACAGTACGAGGGCGGTGTCCGGGTCATCGGCTACGCGGGCGTCGCCACCACCGGCGACCAGGCCGACATCCAGACCATCGCCGTAGCCCGCGACCACTGGGGAACCGGCCTCGGCGCCACCCTCCTCACCGAACTCCTCAGCGCGGCAAGCGAGTTCGAGTGCGCCGAGGTCATGCTCGAATGCCGCGTCGACAACGTCCGCGCGCAGAAACTCTACGAGCGCTTCGGCTTCGCGCCCATCGGCTTCCGGCGCGGCTACTACCAGCCGGGCAACGTCGACGCCCTGGTGATGCGCCTGACCGACCCCTCAACTTCCGTACAAGGAACCGAGATCAATGGCTGACGAACCCCTCGTCCTCGGCATCGAGACCTCCTGCGACGAGACCGGCGTCGGCATCGTCCGCGGCCACACCCTGCTCGCGGACGCGGTCGCGTCCAGCGTCGACGAACACGCCCGCTTCGGCGGGGTCGTACCGGAGGTGGCCTCCCGCGCCCACCTGGAGGCGATGGTCCCCACGATCCAGCGCGCCCTGAAGGACGCGGGCGTCAGCGCGAGCGACCTCGACGGCATCGCGGTCACGGCGGGCCCCGGACTCGCGGGCGCGCTCCTGGTAGGCGTCTCGGCGGCCAAGGCGTACGCCTACGCGCTGGGCAAGCCTCTTTACGGCGTAAACCACTTGGCCTCGCACATCTGCGTCGACCAGCTCGAACACGGCGCGCTGCCGGAACCGACCATGGCCCTGCTGGTGTCCGGCGGCCACTCCTCCCTCCTCCTCTCCTCGGACATCACCTCGGACGTACGGCCGCTGGGCGCGACGATCGACGACGCGGCGGGCGAGGCCTTCGACAAGATCGCCCGCGTGCTGAACCTCGGCTTCCCGGGCGGGCCGGTCATCGACCGGTACGCGAAGGAGGGTGACCCCACGGCGATCACGTTCCCGCGCGGACTGACCGGGCCGCGCGACCCGGCGTACGACTTCTCCTTCTCCGGGCTGAAGACGTCCGTGGCCCGCTGGATCGAGGCGAAGCGGGCGGCCGGGGAGGACGTGCCGGTGCGCGATGTGTCGGCGTCCTTCCAGGAGGCGGTCGTCGACGTGCTCACCCGCAAGGCCGTACGGGCCTGCAAGGACGAGGGCGTCGACCACCTGATGATCGGCGGCGGAGTCGCCGCGAACTCCCGCCTGCGGGCCCTGGCGGCGGAGCGCTGCGAGGCGGCCGGCATCAGCCTCCGCGTCCCGCGCCCGAAGCTGTGCACGGACAACGGCGCGATGGTCGCCGCCCTCGGCGCGGAGATGGTGGCCCGTGACCGGGCCCCCTCGGACTGGGACCTCTCGGCGGACTCGTCCCTCCCGGTGACCGATCCCCATGTGCCGGGGCGTGGTCACGATCATGTGCACGAGGTCAGCAAGGAGAACCTGTACTCGTGACGGTCGCACTGATGTGGGAGGCGCGGGCGGCCGAGGGGCGGGGGGCCGAACTGCTCGCCTGGGCGCGGGCGCAACGGTTGCCGGCCGAGCCTCTGCGCCGGGAGTTCCTCCGCGCCCCCCAGGACCGCGTCCTCGTCATCACGTGGTGGGACGCGGACTACGACACCGAGTTGCCCGAACTTCCCGAGCCGGAGGGGGAGTTGGTCATGCGGGCGGTGCACCGGTGGCGGTTCGAGTCGGTGGAGCTTGTCGGGCGGGCAAGCTCCTCGCCTCGGCCGGTCTGAACCGCACCCGGTCCTCATCCCTGGGCCTGTACCTCCGTCTCGCACAACAGCCGCCGGTCCGTGCCCAGTACGCGTTCCGGCCCCGTCAGCGTCACTCGTGCCGTATGCCGTACCTCCGCGCTGGACGCAGCCAACCTCAGTTCCAGCGCGCCCGGTTCAACCACCCGGCGCCCCGAGCGGTCGGTGAACGCCGACAGGTCCGGGTGGAAGTGGAAGGTCACCCGGGACGCCTCTCCCGGGCCCAACTCCAGCCGCTGGTAACCGATCAGGCGGACGTCCGGGCGGGTCACCGAAGCCACCGGGTCGTGCAGGTACAGCTGGACGATCTCGGCACCCGCCCGGTCGCCGGTGTTGCGGACGGTGAGTGTCAGGTCGTAGGAGCCGTTCGTGTCGATCTCCGACTCCCTTGGTTCGGCGGGCTCCCACGCGAACGTCGTGTAGGAGCGGCCGTGGCCGAAGGCGTACAGCGGGGTCGGGTCGAGGCTGCTGACCTCGTCGGCCAGGCCCAAGGGGGGTTGCAGATACGTCCACGGCTGGCCGCCCGGCACGTGCGGGACGCTCACCGGGAGGCGGCCGGACGGGTTGACGCGGCCCGACAGCACTCCCGCCACCGCCGGGCCGCCCTCCTCCCCCGGGAAGAACGCCTGGACCACCGCACCCAGCCGGCCGTGCCAACGGCCCAGCGCGTACGGGCGGCCGGTGAGCAGGACCAGTACCACCGGGACGCCCGTCGACACGAGCGCGTCCAGCAAGTCGGCCTGGACGCCGGGCAGTCGGAGGTCCGCGACATCGCAGCCCTCACCCGACGTGCCGCGCCCGAACAGGCCGGCCCGGTCGCCCAGCACCGCCACGCACACATCCGCCTCGGACGCTCGCGCGACCGCCTCCTCGAAACCGGTCGTGTCCGGCCCGGACACATCACACCCCTCCGCGAACGTCACCTTGGCGACCGGGAGTTCGGCCCGCAGCGACTCCAGCAGAGTGGGGATCTCGATGCCCATCGGCACCTCGGGATGGTGGACACCCACGTGGGACGGGAAGGAGTAGCAGCCGAGCATCGCCAGCGCGTCTGCCGCCCTGGGGCCCACCACCGCGATCCGGGCATCCGGGGCGAGCGGCAGCAGACCGTCCGGGTTGTCCAGCAACACCACTGACTTCTCCGCCAGTTGGCGGGCCAGCGCGCGGTTCGCCACCGAGTCGAGGTCGATCCGGCCGGTCGGCTCCGGCGCCCAGTCCTCGTCCAGCAGCCCCAACTCGCACTTCTGCAGCAGCACTCGGCGCGCCGCCCGCTCGATCAGCGACTCCGGTACGTCCCCCGCCCGCACCGCCTCCACCAACGGCTTCCCGTAGCACTTCAGCGTCGGCAGCTCCACGTCGATCCCCGCCGCCAGCGCCGCGTGGGCCGCCTCCGCCGGGCTGCCCGCCACCCGGTGCAGCGTCTCCAGGAAACCGATGCCGAAGTAGTCGGCGACCACCGTCCCCGTGAACTGCCAGTCCTCCCGCAGGAGTTGGGTCAACAGCGCCGGGTCCGCCGACGCCGGTACGCCGTCCGTCTCGTTGTACGCCGCCATCACCGACCGCGCGCCGCCCTCCCGCAGCGCCATCTCGAACGGCGGCAGTACCACGTCCGCGAACTCCCGCACCCCTGCCCGCACCGGCGCCAGATTCCGCGCCCCCACCGAGGACGCGTACCCCGCGAAGTGCTTCAGCGTCGCGACCACCCCGGCCGACTCGAGACCCCGCACATAGGCGGCACCGATGGTCCCCACCAGATACGGGTCCTCCCCGATCGTCTCCTCCACCCGCCCCCACCGCGGATCCCGTACGACGTCCAGGACCGGGGCGAGTCCCTGGTGGACGCCGGCCGCGCGCAGGTCGGCGCCGATGTGCCGGGCCATCTCCTCGACCAGCGCCGGGTCGAAGCTCGCGCCCCAGGCCAGCGGCACCGGGTACGCCGTCGCACCCCAGGCCGTGAACCCGGCGAGGCACTCCTCGTGGGCGACGGCCGGAATGCCGAAGCGGCCGGCCGCGGCGATCCGGCGCTGCGCGCGGGCCAGCGCCTGCGCACCCAACTCCGGGTCCACCGGGGCCGTACCGAAGGAACGGGTGAGCTGTCCCAGGCCCTGGGTGATCAGCTCGCCCCAGTCGTAGTCGGAGGTCATCTCCCGCTGCAGCGGGGCGACTCCGTCGCCGTCCGTGTCGGCACCCACCCAAACGCCGTACAGCTGGGCGGACTTCTCCTCCAGGGTCATCCGGGCGAGCAGGTCGTCGACGCGGGCGGCGGCGGGCAGTGCGGGGTCGCGCCAGGGGGCGGTGGTCATGAAACTCCTGTCGGAAAAGGTGAGTTGGGGAGATTCACTTGCCGCCCACGCCCATCAGGCCGCCGACCAGGGCGCGCCGGGCCACCAGGTAGACAGCAAAGATCGGGATGCCGGAGAGGACGACCGAGGCGAGCAGTGCGGGGATGTTCACGCCGAACTGGCTTACGTAGTTGAAGAGTCCGAGGGTGAGGACCCGGGGCCCGTCGGACTGGGTGAAGATCAGCGGGAAGAGGAAGCCGTTCCAGGCCTGGAGCGCCGTGTAGATGACGACGGTGCTGATACCGCCCTTGGTCAGCGGGATGACCAGCTGGAACAGCATCCGGGTCGCCGAGGCGCCGTCGAGCGCCATCGCCTCGTACAGGTCCTCCGAGATGTCCCGCAGGGTGCCGGTCAGCACCAGCACGGAGACCGGCATCGCGAAGGCCGCGGTGGGGAGGATCACCGCCAACAGGCTGTCGTAGAGGTTGAGTTTGGCGATCATCAGGTACAGGGGGACCACGACGGCTTGGGCCGGGATCGCCACTCCGAGCAGGAACAGGCGGAAGGCCGCGCTCGACCAGACCGTGCGGGTGCGTACGGCCACGTAGGCGAGCGGCACGCACAGGACCAGGACGATGCATACGACCGCCGCCGCCACCAGCGCCGTGTTGGCGAGGAAGTGGCCGAAGCCGTTGTGCAGGACGGTGTTGTAGTTGGCGAGGGTCGGATCGGTGGGCGGCTTCAGCGCGTTGTTGCCGAGGGCCTTGTCCTGGCGGGTGAGCGAGGCCGAGATCATCGCGTAGATGGGGACGATGACGACCGCGAGCCAGAGGAGGGAGCCGAGGCCGGCGAGGGGGTTGGGGCGTCGGGTCCAGTGCCGGCGCCTTCGGGGCCGCTGCTCTTCCACGGGTTCCTCTGTCGTCTTCACCGGACGCGGCAAGGTGTCGTGTGACACTCCGTCACATCCCTTCGCGGGTACTGCGCATGGCGCCGAAACCGGTGAGCCGGACCAGGACGAGGGACAGCGCGGTGGCGGCCACGACCAGGAAGGTCGCGATCGCGCTCGCGTAGCCGAAGTCGTAGCTCTTGAAGCCGGCCTCGTACATCAGGTACGGCAGGATCGCCGTGTCCGTGCCGGGGCCGCCCTGGGTGAGGATCAGGACGGTCTCGAAGTAGGTGAGCGAGCCGACGATCATCAGCACGCCGGAGGTCGTGGCCGTGTTGCGGAGCTGGGGCAGCGTGATCGAGAAGAACTGGCGGTAGCGCCCGGCACCGTCGATTGCCGCCGCCTGGTAGAGGACTTCGGGGATCTGGCGGGCCCCGCCCTGGTAGATCAGCGTGTGGAAGGGGATGAACTGCCAGCCCCCGACGAACACGATCGCGAGGAACGCGCCACTGGTCGAGCCCAGCGTGTCCTGGTGGATGACGCCGAAGTTCGGGTCGAGCAACGCGTAGAAGAGCAGCGCGATCGCCGTCGAGGACAGCAGGAACGGCACGAAGAAGATCGCGGAGAGGACTGCCCGGTTGCGCTGCCGCCCCGCCGCCCACACGCCGAGCAGGAGCGACACGACCGTCTGGAAGGCCCAGCTGGTCACCGTCAACAGGACGGTGACGGTGAGGGATTGGGTGAGCCGGTCGTCGTGCAGCAGCTTCTGCCAGTTGGCGAGCCCGACGGGCTTCGGGTCGCCGAGCCCGTTCCAGGTGGTGAAGGAGAGATAGACGGCGAGGACCATAGGGGCGACAGCGAAGAAAACGAAGAACAAAACCCCGGGCACAGCCCAGACGCCGTGAGGTGAAGCGCCCCTGTAGGGGCGCGGGGAACTGCGCGACCAGCCACGACGCACCGGCACCCGACGAACCACCCCCGCCGCGGAGCGACTACTCACTTCAGCCCCTTCAGCGCGGACACGAACTCAGCCGGCGAACTCTTCCCCACGAACAGCTTGTTGATCTCCGTCAGCATCGGGGTGGACACATCCGGATCCACCGCCTGATCCCAGCTCAACGTGAACGCCGGTGCTTGCTGCACCAGTTGGTACTGGAACTTGGCGAACTCGGGGTTGGGGGAGGAGTCGAGGAGCTTCTCCGCGTTCGATGTGGTCGGGATGTCCCCGTTGGCGACGAGGTCCTTCGCGTACGCCTCCGACGCGCAGTCCCGCAGAAACGCGATCGCCGCGTCCTTGTTGCCCGTACGGGCGTTCACGGACCAGTAGTTGGTGGGGTTGCCGACGACGTTGCGGATGTCGCCCGCCCCGCCCTCGTACTTCGGGAACGCGGACCACCCCAGGTTCGTCTTGGCGAAGTCGGGGAACTTGCCGAGCTGCGTCGAGTACTCCCACGAGCCCATCAGATGCATCGCCGCCTTGCCCTTGGCGAAGACCGCGGGCGCGCCGCCGTTGACGTACGACACGGAGCTGAACCCCTTGCCGAAGGCGCCGTCGTCGATGAGTTGCTTCACTGTCTCGGCGGCCTTGAGGACGGCGGGGTCGCCCCAGCCGGAGGCGTCGCCGTTCTTGATGCGGTCGAAGACTTCGGGTCCGCCGATCCGGTCGACCAGATACTCCAGCCACATCAGCTCGGGCCAGATGTCGGCGCCGCCGAGCGCGAACGGCGTGATGTTCGCCGCCTTCAGCTTCTTGTTGATGTCGAGCAACTCGGCCCAGGTGGTGGGCGGTTGGAGTTTCTGCGCGGCGAAGACCGACTTGTTGTAGAAGAGGATCACCGGCTGCATGCCGCGCATCGGTATGCCGTAGTTCTTGCCCTTGAGCGCGCCCGCCGCGAGTACCGAGGGCAGGAAGCCGCTGCTCAGGACAGGGTCGGACTTGATGGTGTCGGTGAGGTCGACCAGCTGGTTGGCCTCCTGGTAGGCCTTGATGGAGCCGCCGCCCCAGTTGAAGAAGACGTCGGGCGCGTTCGGCGAGCCCATCGCGGTGCGCAGCTTGGCCGGGTAGTCGGTGCCGGGCACCTTCTCCAGCTTGATCTTGCCCTTGGCCTTCTTCGCCGCCGCCGACGCGTTGAACCGGGTGACCGCCTTGACCTGCACCTTCGTCGCGTCGTCCCCGTAGACGAAGGCGGTGACCGTACTGCTGCTGCCGGTGCTGTCACTGGAGCCGCAGGCCGTGAGTCCGGTGGTGAGCAGGGTGGTGGCACCGGCGCCGAGGAACCAGCGCCTGCTGTAGGACTCCATAGGACGGCCTTTCACGAATGTTTCGGTAAGGGCTACGAATGTTCCGGGAACGTATGGCGAGACAGAAGCTTCGTCAAGAGGTCGCGCAGGGATACGATCGCGGACATGAAACCTTCGAAAGCCGTAGAAACGCAGACCGCGACGCTCGCCGAGATCGCCCGCGAGGCCGGAGTCTCGGCTCCGACTGTTTCGAAGGTCCTCAACGGCCGTGCCGATGTCGCCCCCGCGACCCGCACCCGCGTCGAGGACCTGCTCCGCGTCTACGGCTACCGGCGCCGCCGCGCCGAGGCGACCCGCTCCCCGCTGATCGACCTGGTCTTCCACGAGTTGGAGAGCGCCTGGGCGCTGGAGGTCATCCGGGGCGTGGAGAACGTGGCGCGGGACGCCGGGCTGAGCGTGGTGCTGAGCGAGAGCGCGGGGCGACTGACACCCGGCCGGACCTGGGCCGACCAGGTCGCCGCCCGCCGCCCGCACGGCGTGGTCCTCGTCCTGTCCGGGCTCGACGAGTCCCAGCGGGCGCTGCTGACCAGCCGTTCCATCCCGTTCGTGGTGATGGACCCGGCCGGGGACCCAGGCGCCGACGTGCCGTCGATCGGCGCGACGAACTGGCAGGGCGGGCTCGCCGCCACCCGGCACCTCGTCGAACTCGGCCACACCCGGATCGGCGCGATCAGCGGACCCTCCCGGATGATGTGCAGCCGCGCCCGCGTCGACGGATACCGGGCCGCGCTGGAGACGGCCGGGCTGCCGGTCGACGGCTCGCTGATCGTCACCGGCGACTTCCACCACGAGGCCGGCTACCGCCTGGGCCTCGACCTGCTGCGCCGCCCCGACCGGCCCACCGCCGTCTTCGCCGGCAACGACCTCCAGGCCCTCGGCCTGTACGAGGCCGCGCGTGAACTGGGGCTGCGCATCCCGGAGGACCTGAGCGTGGTCGGCTTCGACGACCTCCCGGTCGCCCGCTGGGTCGGCCCGCCGCTGACGACCGTACGACAGCCCCTCACCGAGATGGCCGAGGCGGCGGCGAAGCTGGTGCTCGACCTCGCGCGCGAGCCGGAGTCCTCGGCGGCGCGGCGGGTGGAACTGGCCACGAGCCTGGTGGTGCGCAGCAGTACGGCGGCGCCCGCGGCCTCGGAGCGGTGACCCGCGTGAGCGGTGACCCGCGTGGCCGGAAGGTGACGTATTGACGAGTGGGGTGAGCCGCCCCACACTCCTCCGAAGCCAATCGGTTGCACAACCGAAACTTTCGGAGGCACCCGCATGAGATCTCTGAGAACCGGCTTGCCCCTGGCGGCCCTGGTCACCGGCGCCGCCCTGCTCCTCAGCGCACCCGCCGCGCACGCCGCCGACACCCCGCTGCGCGACCTCGCCGCCGCGAAGGGCAAAGTCGTCGGCACCGCGGTCACCGGCTCCGAACTCACCGGCGGCTACGGCGACATCGCGGGCGCGCAGTTCAGTTCGCTCACCCCCGGCAACGCCATGAAGTGGGGAACCGTAGAGCCCACGCAGGGCAGCTTCGACTGGACCGAGGCCGACCAGATCGTCGCCTTCGCGCAGGCCCACAACCAGCAGGTGCGCGGCCACACCCTGGTCTGGCACAGCCAGAACCCGAGCTGGCTGACCAACGGCACCTGGACCTCCGCCCAGCTCGGCAGCCTGCTGCAGAACCACATCAGCACCGAAGTCGGCCGCTACAAGGGCGAGATCGCCGCCTGGGACGTGGTCAACGAACCCTTCAACGAGGACGGCACCTACCGCTCGACGCTCTGGTACACCGGCCTCGGCGCCAACTACATAGCGCAGGCGCTGACTTGGGCCCACGCGGCCGACCCGGCGGCCAAGCTGTACATCAACGACTACAACGTCGAGGGCGTCAACGCGAAGTCCACCGCTCTCTACAACCTGGTCAAGTCCCTTAGGGCGGCGGGCGTTCCGATCGACGGCGTCGGCCTCCAGGCCCACCTGATCCTCGGCCAGGTCCCGGCCACTCTCCAGCAGAACATCCAGCGCTTCGCCGACCTGGGCGTGGACGTGGCGATCACCGAACTCGACGTACGCATGGCACTCCCGGCGGACGCCACCAAACTCGCCCAGCAGAAGGCCGACTTCAAGAGCGTGGTCGCCGCCTGCGTCGCCGTCACGCGCTGCGTGAACGTCACCGTCTGGGGCTTCACCGACGCCGACTCCTGGGTGCCGGGCACCTTCCCGGGCTACGGGGCGGCGACACCGTACGACGAGAACTACGCGCCGAAACCGGCGTACTACGGCGTCGCGGAGGCACTCGGCGGTACGACCACGACCCCGCCGACCGGCGCGTGCTCGGCGACGTACGGCGTGACCAGCCAGTGGAACACCGGATTCACCGGGCAGGTGACGATCGCCTGCACCGGCACCGCGCTGTCGTCCTGGAGAGCGAGCTGGACGTACGGCGCCGGCCAGCAGCTCACGCAGGCCTGGAACGCCACGTGCACCCAGTCGGGGGCGGCCGTGACCTGCACGAACGCGAGCTACAACGGCACGGTCCCGGACGGCGGTTCGGTGACGTTCGGGTTCAACGCGTCCTGGAGCGGAAGCAACCCGGTACCGGTGGTGACCCTGGGATGAGGGAGGCGGGGAGCGTGAAGCGGGACTGAGAACCGTGAGATTTTCCGCAGAAAACCGTCCCGGGACGCTTCCCCTAACTTTCTCCTAATAATTCGGACTTACGTTCCTCCCCGTGACGGACAACGAGAACGCCGACGGGGACAGACGAGTGGGCCGGCGGTCGAGGGCGCTGAAGATCGCCGGCCTCACTCTGGCGGGCGCCCTCGTCCTGGGCGTCGCCACGGCGGGCTGGGCCTACTGGCACCTCAACAACAACATCAAGAGCGTCGACATCGACAGCGCGCTCGGCGCCAACCGCCCCGCGAAGGCGGTGACCACACCCTCGGCGTCCGCCTCCGCGTCCGCCGCCCCCGTGCCGACCGGCTCGGTGAACATCCTGGTCCTCGGCTCGGACTCGCGCAGCGGCAAGGCGAACCAGTCGCTCGGCGGCGGCGACAGCTCCGGCGCCCGCTCCGACACGGCGATGGTCGTCCACATCGACGCGGGCCGTAAGAAGGCCACGATCGTCAGCATCCCGCGCGACACCCTCGTCACCCGCCCGTCCTGCCCGCTGAAGTCGGGAGGCTCGACCTCCGTGGCGTACCACGCGATGTTCAACAGCGCGTACTCGGTGGGCGGCCCGGTCTGCGCGGTCAAGACGGTCGAGTCGATCACGGACGTCCGGATGGACCACTACATAGAGATCGACTTCGCGGGCTTCGCGAAGCTGGTCAACGCGCTGGGCGGCGTCACTGTGACGACCACCGAGGACATCGACGACGACTACAGCCACCTGCACCTGAAGAAGGGCACCCACCACCTCAACGGCAAGCAGGCGCTGGCCCTCGCCCGCACCCGGCACGGCATAGGCGACGGCAGCGACCTCGGCCGAATAGGCCTCCAACAGATGCTGGTGAAGGCGCTGTTGACCCAGATCTCCTCCCACGACCTCCTCACCGACCCCACCAAGCTCTACGAGGTCACCGACGCGATCACCGACAGCCTCACCACCGACACCGGCCTCGACTCCCTGAGCGAACTGATCAGCCTCGGCCAGAGCCTGAAGGGCCTGTCGGCGGACGCGGTCAAGACGATCACGATGCCGGTGGTCACGGCCCCGTCCGATCCGAACCGGGTGATCGCCAAGGAGCCGGCGGCGAGCGAGTTGTGGGAGTCGTTGGGTTGAGGGGTGGGCGTCAGAGGGATCCGGGGGCCGGATGGCCGTTCTTCGGGTGTGGAGGCCTGGACGAGGGACGGGCGGGGCGATGTGACGGCTGATCCGGGGTGACAGACGGCCTGTCCTCGAGTGGAGAGACGTGAGCGGAGGGGCTCTCCTGGAGATCTCTGAGCGGTGGGGCCGCCCCAGGTTTGAGGGAGGACTCGTAGGCCGCGACGGCCCGGGCGACTTCGGCCGCACATCGTTGCAGCCGCTGCTTGTTGATGTTCGCCACCGCCTCGCCGAGCATCTTGGTGACGTCGTTCGCCATGGAGACGGGTGACGGTCCCAGCAGATACTGAGCGATCTTGACGGCAGCCTCGATGTCCTTGCCGCTGCCGCGGGCCGTGACACTGGCTCCCTTGCGCGCCCATGCCTCGGGGCCCGCCTCCCGCAAGGAGACATATGAGGCGACCTCGAAGGCGAGGGCTACGGCCTTCTCGCCGGCGTGGACTCTGCTCGCGCCGGGAGGGGTTTCGCTCTGCCCCGGGGGCCCGCTGAAGACCTCTTGGAGAGTTTCGGGGGCGAAGTGCTGCGAACGCAGCTCCACCGTCAGGGCGTGGACCTCCGTGAGCAGCCAGTTCCGGATGGCGTCCTGCGCGGCCGACCTCAGCGCCCTCCGGCGCGGGTTCCTGTCGACGGATCGCTTCGTGTACGTGACAGAGGGTCTCGTGGTGCCCGTGCCGACCCCGTCGCCCCGTGCCGCGTCGGCGACCCGCACGAGGTTCTCAAGGACCTCGCGGACCTTGACGGGCAGCGCCTCGGAGTCGTCCCGGGAATCGGTGGCCTCCTTGACGGAGAGCCTCAGCCGTCGGATCGGCTCCGCAAGCGTCGCGCCGGTGCCGGACGAATCCGGACTGGCTGAGACCATCGTGGACTCCCCCTTCGAGCGACACCCGGTTACTCGAACGTACCCAGAGCCGGGCAGCCTGGACAGTGCGCGTGCGAAATGCGAGCTGACCTGCGGAAACAGAGTGCCGGAAAAATTCTTCGGGGAATTCCGGCGAGTGTGTCGATGCGGCGGCCCCTCGTTCGACGCATGGTTGAAAGGCCGGGAAGGACCCGGTCACCATCAGTCCCGAGGAGTCACCATGCCCCGCTATCTCTCCCTCGTGCAGATCGACGAGAAGACCGCCCCCGCCGAGGGCCCGAGCCCCGAACTGATGCAGCGGATGGGCGAGTTGATCGAGGAGATCACCAAGGCCGGAGTGATGCTCGACACCGCCGGCCTCACGCCGACCGCGCAGGGCGCGCGGGTCCACTGGGAGGGCGGGAAGATCTCCGTCACCGACGGCCCCTTCACCGAGTCCAAGGAGGTCGTCGGCGGCTACGCCCTCATGCAGTGCAAGGACATGGCCGAGGCGATCGAGTGGACCAAGCGGTTCCTGAAGGTGCACGAGGAGTTCTGGACGGTCACGTGCGAGGTGCGGGAGATCGCGGAGGGCTGAGGATTCCTGGGCTTTCTTTTGCCTGAGGTCGCACAGGTGAGGTGATGTTGCATGGTGGGCTTTGAAACCTCCCCCGCCAACGCGGGGCATTCCTGGCTCAGGCTGCCTCCTGGAGCAGCGCTCCAGGAGGTCTTGCGCCCTCGACACCAGCCGGGTTGAGACCAGCCCGGACGAGCATCACGCGCGCGGAGTTCTTGTCCCTGGGGGACATGGCTCCGCACACGGTGCAGGTGTAGGTACGTTCCGAAAGAGGAAGTGCGTGCTTGGTTCTCGCTCCGCACTGCGCGCAGTCCATGGTGGTGTGCGCGGGGTTCACGAGACGGACGTCCCGCCCGTGCTTACGGCCCATCTCCAACAAGGCCGCCTTGGTGGCACCGATCGCCGCGTCGGCGGCTTTGCGGGCCATGCTGGTTCTGGCGAGGAACTTTGGCCGGAAATCCTCGACCGCGATCACGTCGTGGTTGGTCACGACGCCCTTGGCCCACTTACGGGCGGTGTCCTGCCGCTGACGGGCCACCTTCCTGTATGCCTTCGCCCGCAGCTTCTTCGCTTCGCGGTAGCCCTTCGAGCCGGATTGGCCCTTCTTGGGCTTCCTGCGGGCCATCATCCGGTCGTAGCGCGACAGCTTCGCTTGGGCCTTTTGGCCGTGCTGGGCATGGGGCAGGTCGTGGGCGTCGGATGTGGTGGTCGCGGTCTCCTTCACGCCCCAATCGATACCGATCGCCGCGCCGGTGGTGGGCAGGGGTTCGGCCTGGGCAGGGACGACGAAGGAGGCATACCAGTGGCCGAGACTGTCTTGGCAGATCCGTACCGAGGACGGGTCAGCGGGCAGGTCCCGCGACCACACCACGTTCAGTGCGATCCCGCCCGCCAGGTGTAGGCGCCCGTCCTTCAGCCGGAAGCCGCGTTGGGTGTAGTTCAGGCTCGGGAGGACTTCGCGTTTCTTCTTGTGCTTCGGCATCCCGGCCCGCCGCCTCTGCGGCAGACGGTCCCTGATGTCCTTCTGCGCCTTCGAGCGGGACCTGCCGAAGTTGCGGATGATCTGCTGCTGCGGCACCGAGCTGCCCTCGCGAAGCCACGGCGTTGCCTTCCTGGCCTCGGTCAGCATCTTGTCGAGCTGGGCCGGACCGCAGGTCACCTTTTCCCTGCTGGCCTTGTTGTACGCGTGCACGGCCTTGGACTTGGCCACGCACTCGTTCCACACCCACCTGCACCGATCCCATTCCGCGCACAGCTGCGTGCCAGCGGTCGACGACACGCGCAGCCGGAAGGTCCACCGGGCGTGCCGAGTGTCTTCCGTCATCTGCGATGCCGTCATGGCTACACAGTAGCTATAGGATGGCTACA
Source organism: Streptomyces sp. NBC_01622 (assembly GCF_045209635.1). Lineage (NCBI taxonomy): Bacteria > Bacillati > Actinomycetota > Actinomycetes > Kitasatosporales > Streptomycetaceae > Streptomyces > Streptomyces sp. NBC_01622. The sequence goes on along the minus strand of NZ_CP109293.1, from coordinate 4,624,857 downwards.
TGGTCAACTTTAACGTCCGATTCCCGGAAGAACTCCACGGCCGTGTGCGCGCCCAGGCGGCTGCGGACCGGCGGTCCATCAACTCCGAGATCCTGTATCTGATCGAGGTCGGCCTCACCGCCGTCTCGGCGGACGCCGGATCGCCCGGCGGCGATCCGGCCAACCCTGCCCCACGAGGCGGGAAGCCGGATTCTCCCCAGGCCTGAAGGCCGGGGCGTCCTACGGTTTTCAGGTGAACTCCGAATCGCAGCCCACCACCGACCCGCACACCGCCATCGAGACCGTCTTCCGTATCGAGTCCCCGCGGATCATCGCCGCCGTCGCCCGCACGGTCCGCGACGTCGGCATCGCCGAGGAACTGGCCCAGGATGCCCTGGTCGCCGCCCTTGAGCAGTGGCCGAGGGACGGCGTGCCCGACAACCCGGGCGCCTGGCTCATGGCCACCGCCAGGCACCGCGCCGTCGACCTGGTCCGGCGCCGGGAGAACTACGCCCGCAAGCTCCAGGAGATCGGCCGCACCCTGGAGACGACGGCCCCGCCCGAGGAACCGTCGGCCCCCGACGACATCGACGACGACCTCCTGCGCCTGGTCTTCACCACCTGCCACCCGGTCCTGTCCCCGGAGGCCCGCACCGCCCTCACCCTGCGCCTCCTCGGCGGTCTGACCACCCCCGAGATCGCCCGCGCGTTCCTCGCCCCCGAACCGACGATCGCCCAGCGCATCGTCCGCGCCAAACGCACCCTGGCGACGAAGAACGTGGCCTTCGAGGTCCCCTACGGCCCCGACCGCGAGGCCCGCGTCGGCTCCGTCCTCGACGTCATCTACCTCATCTTCAACGAGGGCTACGCGGCTACGGCGGGCGACGACTGGCTCCGCCCCGGCCTGTGCGAGGACGCACTCCGCCTCGCCCGCCTCCTCTCCGGCCTGATGCCGAAGGAACCCGAAGTGCACGCCCTGGCCGCCCTGTTGGAGTTCCAGGCCTCCCGCTCGGCCGCCCGCACCGCCCCGAACGGCGACCCCGTCCTCCTCAGGGACCAGAACCGCCGCCGCTGGAACCGCCTGCTCATCGCCCGCGGCATCACCGCCCTCGGCCGCGCCGACGCCGTGTCCACCGGCGCCCCCGGCCGCTACGCCCTCCAGGCCGCCATCGCCGCCTGCCACGCCCACGCGTACACCTACGACGAGACCGACTGGCCGACGATCGCGACCCTCTACGGCCTCCTCGCCACCCGATCCCCGTCCCCCGTGGTCGAGTTGAACCGGGCGGTGGCCGTCTCGATGGCGGACGGCCCGGCCCCCGCCCTGGAGATCATCGACACCCTCGCCGCCGAACCCGCCCTGCGCGACTACCACTTGCTGCCCAGCGTCCGCGGCGACCTGCTGTTGCGCCTCGGTCGTACGACGGAGGCGAAGGCGGAGTTCGTACGGGCGGCTTCACTGGCACGCAACGAACGCGAACGCCAACTCCTGCTGCGCAGGGCCGAAGAGGCGGATTAGGGCCTGCTCAGGTCCGGGTGGACTGGTCGGAGTCGGCCGCGACGGTCTTGCCCGCGGCTCCTGACCGGGTGACGTCGTCGACCGCCACACAGATGCCGAAGACGCGGTCGTGGCCGGTCCAGCCGTTGACGCGGCCACGGTTGTTGCTGATCTGCACCCGCTTGCCGGCGAGGTCCACCGACGACACCAGGTGCAGGTAGACCGTCCCTGCGACACGGGCGAGGACGATGTCTCCGACCTCCAGCTTCGACGGGTCGACCGGAGCGACGACCACCCGCTGCCGACTGCGTATCAGCGGGACCATCGAGGAGCCGCTGGGCCGGAACGTCACGGTGGCCCCACCGGCGACCCTGCCTGCCACTGCGTCCAATGCACCCATCCGACGAGCGTGGCAGATCCCTCTGCGTCACCCCACCGATTTACTGCGCGGTGCTCCGTACCCCGTGCTCCAACAGCGAGGTGAACGTTGCCTGATGCGCACTAGACCGGCCGTCCGATCAGCATCGTCGGCGCCCCCGCCACCCGAGTCAGAAACACCGTCGCCGAGTTGGGCCCCTGAGGCTTCACCTTCCGCCGCAACTCCTCCGGCTCGACGGCCGACCCCCGCTTCTTCACGGTGAGTACGCCGACCTCCCGTTCCCGCAGCAGTGCCTTCAACTTCTTGACTCCGAAGGGGAGTTGATCGGTGATCTCGTAGGCGGAGGCGTACGGGGTCGGCCGTAGCTCATCCGCCGTTACGTACGCGATGGTCGCGTCGACGAGGCCACCCCCCACCTTCTCCGCGACCTCGGCGACGAGGTGGGCGCGGATGACGGCGCCGTCGGGCTCGTACAAGTACCGCCCCACGGAACGGACTTCGGGGTCGGGCAGTCCGCGGCCGTGCAGAACTCGTGGGCCGGGGAGGAGAGTTGCCCGTACGGCACCCGGCCGCACCCCCGCCCCGAACCACAGCACCGCCTCCTTCACATCCCCGCCGTCCGAGATCCACTCCGCCTCGGCCGTCGCCGGGATCGCCTCGTGCGGCACTCCGGGCGCGATCTTCAGCGCGGCGAGCGGGGCCGTCGTAGCGGCGCCGACGGCCCAGGACAGCGGGGGCGAGTACGCCTCGGGGTCGAAGATGCGGCCCCGGCCGCCCCGGCGCGCGGGGTCGACGAACACGGCGTCGTACGCGGAGGTGTCCACGTCCGTGACATCCGCCTCGCGCACCTCGATCAGGTCGGCCAGGCCCAGCGCCTCCGCGTTCGCCCGGGCCACGGCGGCCGTCAGCGGGTCGCGGTCCACGGCCAGCACGCGCACCCCCGCCCGTGCCAGCGCGATCGCGTCGCCGCCGATTCCGCAGCACAGGTCGGCGACGGAGGTCACGCCCAGTTCGCGAAGGCGCCCCGCGCGGTAGGTGGCGACCGTCGCCCGGGTGGACTGTTCGAAACCGTTCGGGGTGAAGAACATCCGGTCGGCGTCCTCAGGCGCGAACTTCGCCACCGCCGCCCGCTGTCGCAGCCGGGCCTGGCCGAGGGCCGCCGAGACGAGGTCGGCGGGGTGCTCGCGGCGCAGCCGGGTCGCGACGGCGAGTTCCTTGGCCGGGTCGGTGCCGCGGACCTCGTCGAGGAGGGCACGGCCCTCGGGGGTGAGCAGGGCGGCGAAGGCGAGTACGGGGTCGTTCACCGGGACATTGTGGGCCAGTCGGTGGACGGTGTGCCTCCGGTGGCGGTGTGTTGGCGGTGTCGGCACGGGATCGGGGCCGGGGCCTGAAAGGATCCGACGTCATGCGAGTAGTCGTACAAAATGACATTAATCGGGCGTACGGGAACCGGGCGACTCGGCGTCGGAGGGCGGGCGTCCGTGGTGCGCTCGCCGCCCTCGCGCTCGCCGCCGTCGTCTCCGGCTGCACCCAGCCCGGCGCCGACAAGGCCGCGCCTCCGGCACACGGCGCGCAGCCCCTCCACGCGCCCCCGGCCCGCGCGCTCGACTCCTACGCCTCCAGGCTGCGCGCCGCCTACGCCGCCCGGGTCGCCGCCGCGAAGCGCTGGGGGCTGGCGAAGGTGCCGCTCCAGGCTCCGCCGGCGCCCGCGCACAAGCCGGAGATCACCGCGCGCAAGGGCTTCGAGGTGGACGACCAGGAGGAGTTGAACCTCCCGCCGGTCTTCACGACGATCCCCACGAAGCAGAAGATCGTCTTCCTGACCATCGACGACGGCGAGAACAAGGACCCCGCGTTCCTGCGGATGATGAGCGACCTGAAGATCCCGTACACGGCCTTCCTCAGCAACTACCTGGTCAAGGACGACTACGGCTACTTCAAGAAGATGCAGGCCGAGGGCCACACGCTCAACAACCACACCCTCACGCACCCGTACCTGCCCGACCTGTCCTACGCCGAGCAGAAGCATGAGATCTGCGGCATGCAGGACATCATGAAGAAGCAGTTCGGCAAGGCGCCGACGGTCTTCCGGCCGCCGTACGGGAACTACAACCACGACACCCTCGTCGCCGCCAAGTCCTGCGGCATCAAGTACGCCCCGATCTGGGACGAGGAGGTCTTCGTCGACCACTGGGAGTACCGCGAGGACGACCTGCAGCTGCACCCCGGCGACATCGTCCTGACCCACTTCCGGGGCCGTGCGGACTGGAAGGGCACGATGGTCGACGACATGCGCCGCTTCCTCGGCAAGGTCACTGCCGAGGGGTACGCGGTGGCGCGCCTCGAGGACTACCTGTGAGGGTCCGGGTACCGGTGGCCGTCGCCCTGGCGGCCACCCTCCTCACCGGCTGCGCCCAGTCCGTCGACCCCATCGAACGGCTCGGCAAGAAGGCCGCCCAGCGCGTGCGCCCGCACGGCACGGCTCGCGAACAGCCGTACCGCCACTGGGGTTTGACGGCCCCCCTGGCCCCCGCTCCGAAACCGTCCCCCGGGCCCCCCGCCCGCTCGGCGGGCCCGGGCCTCCCACCCGTCGTGGACCACGTCCGCACCCGCGACAAGGTCGTCTTCCTGACCTACGACACCCGTGGCGGCGACCGTGACGAGAGCGGGAGGCCGGACCCGGGGTTCGCCGACATGGTCCGTGAACTCCGGCTCCCGGTCACGGTGTTCCGCACCGCGGCCGAACCCGGGCACGGCCACTTCGCGGGCCTGCCCTACACGGCCCAGCGCACCGAGATCTGCGGCCACCGGACCCGGCCCGCACCCCGTCTGCTCCGGCCGCCCCACGGCACGTACGACACGACGACCCTCCGCGCCGCCGCCGACTGCGGCATCTCCGCGCTGGTCCTGTGGCGGGCCGCGACGACCACCGGAACGCTCACCTACACGCGCGGCGACCACCACCTCGCCCCGGGCGACATCGTCCGCGTCGCCCCGGCCGACAGCACGGCCGGACTGCTGCGCGGCATCCAGGAACAGGGCCTGACGGTGGGCCGGCTGGAGGACTACCTCTAGGGCCTGTCCGGCGGATCCTGTCGCGGACGCGGGGGCTGATGAGGCACCGATGTCTACCTGCGACCTGATCCGCCGTACCGGAAGGATCTTGAGTCGGTGTTCCGGCAGGCGCAGGAACGGGAACCGGCCGAGGACGACCACGGGTTCCCGGGGCGGGACATCGTCGATCTGGTCCGGGGACGACTTCGCCATGATGCGGGAACTGTCCAACGCCGGTCGTCAATCAGCCCGTCCGGCGTCTGAGGACGAGGCCGAAGGCCGATGGCGGGGGTCTGGGGGCGCGGCCCCCAGGGGCGCCCACTCCGGCCGACGGTCACCAAAAAATCTGCCCAAGTGCCGCCGGCATTGGCACTCCGCTTGACCGAGTGCTAATCGCAGTCATAGTCTCAGGTCTGGCACTCCCCCCTGGAGAGTGCCAATAGCGACGGGCAGGTCCGGCACCCGCGACGACGGATCCACCTGGTCGCCACCTCAGACAGTTAACCCCGTGAGATCTCCGAAGGGGGAGGTCGGATCGTGACGACCACCAGCTCCAAGGTTGCCATCAAGCCGCTTGAGGACCGCATTGTGGTCCAGCCGCTCGACGCCGAGCAGACCACGGCCTCTGGCCTGGTCATCCCGGACACGGCCAAGGAGAAGCCCCAGGAGGGCGTCGTCCTGGCCGTGGGCCCGGGCCGCTTCGAGAACGGCGAGCGTCTTCCGCTCGACGTGAAGACCGGCGACATCGTGCTGTACAGCAAGTACGGCGGCACCGAAGTGAAGTACAGCGGCGAGGAATACCTCGTCCTCTCGGCCCGCGACGTGCTCGCGATCATCGAGAAGTAATTCGCTTCACGCACATTCAGTTTGTGAGCTGCGCCCCTGGCCCCCGCGACCTTATGAAGCCGGGCGTCAGGGGCGCGGTTCGTTTCACCCACGTTTTCCGAGAGGGCTGAACCGCTCCCATGGCGAAGATCCTGAAGTTCGACGAGGACGCCCGTCGCGCCCTCGAGCGCGGCGTCAACAAGCTTGCCGACACGGTCAAGGTGACGATCGGCCCCAAGGGCCGCAACGTCGTCATCGACAAGAAGTTCGGCGCTCCCACCATCACCAACGACGGCGTCACCATCGCCCGCGAGGTCGAGCTCGACGACCCGTACGAGAACCTCGGTGCCCAGCTGGTGAAGGAGGTGGCGACCAAGACCAACGACATCGCGGGTGACGGCACCACCACCGCCACCGTGCTCGCCCAGGCGCTCGTGCGCGAGGGCCTGCGCAACGTCGCCGCGGGTGCCTCCCCGGCCGCCCTGAAGAAGGGCATCGACGCCGCCGTCAAGGCCGTCTCCGACGAGCTGCTCGCCACCGCGCGGCCCATCGACGACAAGGCCGACATCGCGGCCGTCGCCGGTCTGTCCGCGCAGGACAGCCAGGTCGGCGAGCTCATCGCCGAGGCGATGGACAAGGTCGGCAAGGACGGTGTCATCACCGTCGAGGAGTCCAACACCTTCGGTCTGGAGCTGGACTTCACCGAGGGCATGGCCTTCGACAAGGGCTACCTGTCGCCGTACTTCGTGACGGACCAGGAGCGGATGGAAGCGGTCCTGGAGGACCCGTACATCCTCATCCACCAGGGCAAGATCAGCTCCATCCAGGACCTGCTGCCGCTGCTGGAGAAGGTCATCCAGGCCAACGCCTCCAAGCCGCTGCTGATCATCGCCGAGGACGTCGAGGGCGAGGCCCTGTCGACCCTGGTCGTGAACAAGATCCGCGGCACGTTCAACGCGGTCGCGGTCAAGGCCCCCGGCTTCGGCGACCGCCGCAAGGCGATGCTCGGCGACCTCGCCACCCTCACCGGCGGTCAGGTCATCGCCGAGGAGGTCGGCCTCAAGCTCGACCAGGTCGGCCTGGACGTGCTCGGCTCCGCCCGTCGCGTGACGGTCACCAAGGACGACACGACCGTCGTCGACGGTGCCGGTGACTCCTCCGAGGTCGCGGGCCGCGTCAACCAGATCAAGGCCGAGATCGAGAACACCGACTCCGACTGGGACCGCGAGAAGCTCCAGGAGCGCCTCGCGAAGCTGGCCGGCGGCGTGTGCGTGATCAAGGTCGGCGCCGCCACCGAGGTGGAGCTCAAGGAGAAGAAGCACCGTCTGGAGGACGCCATCTCCGCGACCCGCGCCGCGGTCGAGGAGGGCATCGTCTCTGGCGGTGGCTCCGCTCTGGTCCACGCCGCCAAGGTCCTCGAGGGCAACCTCGGCAAGACCGGCGACGAGGCCACCGGTGTCGCGGTCGTGCGCCGCGCGGTCGTCGAGCCGCTGCGCTGGATCGCCGAGAACGCCGGCCTGGAGGGCTACGTCATCACCTCCAAGGTCGCCGACCTGGAGCCCGGCCAGGGCTTCAACGCCGCGACCGGCGAGTACGGCGACCTGGTCAAGGCCGGCGTCATCGACCCGGTCAAGGTCACCCGCTCCGCCCTGGAGAACGCCGCCTCCATCGCCTCCCTCCTCCTCACGACCGAGACCCTGGTCGTCGAGAAGAAGGAAGAGGAGGAGCCGGCCGCCGGTGGTCACAGCCACGGCCACTCCCACTGACGCAGGTCGGTGAACCCGTAGTACACCGAAGGCCCGGCACCCCTCTGGGGGAGCCGGGCCTTCGTGCCACTGTCAGCGGGGCGGCTGCCGTCACTGCGGCCCGTACTTCCGCCCGGTCCTCGACGTGATCCCGCCGAGCACCGCCTGCGGAGTGATCTTCACCAGGCCCATCAGCGCCTTGTAGCGCGGGTCCGGGATCGACAGCGACTTGCCGCGCGCCAGATCCGCGAGTGCCGCCGCGACCAGCTTGTCCGCGTCCAGCCACATCCAGTTCGGGATGTTGTCCGTGCCCATCCCGGCCCGCTCGTGGAACTCGGTCCGCACGAAACCGGGCGCCAGCGCCATCAGCCGTACGCCTGTCCCGGCCAGGTCCTTCGCCGCCCCCTGGGTGAACTGCACCACCCACGCCTTCGACGCGCCGTACGTCCCGCGCGGCACGAAGGCCGCCACCGACGCCACGTTGACCACCCCGCCCCGCCCGCGCTCCCGCATCGCCTCGGTCGCCGCGCTGGTCAGCCGCAGCACCGCCTCGCAGTGCACCTTGAGCATCTTCAGCTCGTCCGCCATCGGTACGTCGAGGTAGCGGCCCTTGTTGCCGAAGCCCGCGTTGTTGACCAGCAGGTCGACCGGGTTCTTGCGGTCCGCCAGCCGGGCGGCCACCGTCTCGATACCCTCGTCCGTGGCGAGGTCGGCGGTCAGCACCTCCGCCTCGATGCCGTGCCGGTCGTGCAGTTCGGTCGCCTGTTCGCCGAGCCGCTCGGTGTTCCGCGCCACCAGCACGAGGTTGTGTCCGTCCGCCGCGAGCCGCCGCGCGAACGCGGCACCGATCCCCGCGGTCGATCCCGTAATCAATGCCGTTGTCATGGCGCAAGATTAGTGACCCGGGGCGACCGGGCCGGATCTCTGCACAGGCCCTCCCGATCCGTGACGAACACGTGTCGAACCAGGCGTCGAACGGGCCGTGACGGTAGGTCAGCCCGCGTGCTCCGCGACATATTTCCGGGCCTGCGCGAGAGCCTCCGGATGCAGTGCCTCGCCCGCCGGGAGCAGCCGCGGCAGCAGCGCCCGCTCGGTCGTCACGGCCCGGAACTGCAGGGCCACCGTCACCCCGTGGCCGGGCCGGTGCACGACCTCGATCGCGTCCCCCGCCCGGATCTCACCGGGCTCGATCACCCGCAGATAGGCCCCCGGCGCGCCCTTCCGGGTGAACCGCTTCACCCACCCCCGCTCGCCCAGGTGGTCCTGGAAGGTGCGGCACGGAATGCGTCCGCAGGTGACCTCAAGGACCACCTCGGAACCGATGCGCCAGCGCTCGCCGATCAGCGCGCCGGACACGTCGAGCCCCAGTGTCGTCAGGTTCTCCCCGAAGGAACCGCCGGCCAGCGGGCGCCCCAACTCCCGCTCCCAGTCGTCGAGATCCTCGCGCGCGACCGCGTACACCGCCTGGTCGTCGCCGCCGTGGTGGCGCAGATGACACACCGTGTCCCCGGCGAGACCGCTCCCGGCGATCCCCTTGGGGCCGGGCGCGCTCACCCGGACGGGCCCGTCGGTCGGCTGCTTGTCGATCCCCGTCACGCCGTCCGGCTGGTCCGTGTACGGCACGGCCGTGGCCCGGCCCAGATTCAGCGAGAGAAGCTTCATGACGTCACGGTAGGCGAGAGTGCCCCAAAGGTGTGGCGCATTATTCACCCGGACACCCAAGGTCGGCTTATGCTCGGCGCATGATCGAGGCCCGACATCTCCGTGTGCTGCGCGCCGTCGCCGCCACCGGCTCCTTCTCGGCGGCCGGGCGCGCGCTGGGCTGCACCCAGCCCGCCGTCAGCCAGCAGATGAAGGCCCTGGAGACCTCGGTCGGCACCCCGCTGCTGATCCGCACCGGCCGCGAGATGCGCCTGACCCAGGCGGGCGAGGCCCTGGTCCGGCACGCGGCCGGCATCCTCGCCGGTCTGACCGCCGCCGAGGAGGAGGTCGCCGCGATCGCGGGCCTGCGCGCCGGCCGGGTCCGCCTGGTCTCCTTCCCGAGCGGCAGCTCGACCCTCGTCCCCACCGCCCTCGCCGCCCTGCGCGCCGCCCACCCCGGCACCCGCGTCTTCCTGGAGGAGGCCGAGCCGCCGAACTCCGTCGAACTGCTCCGCGAGGGCGACTGCGACATCGCACTCGCCTTCCGCTACGAGACCGCGACGGGCGCCGAGGACTGGTCCGACCTGGTCGTACGACCCCTGCTCCGCGACCGCCTGGTCGCCCTGGTCCCGGAGAAACACCGGCTCGCGCGCGCGGGCTCCGTCGCCATCGGCGAACTCGCCGGGGAACCCTGGATCGCCGGCTGCCCGCGCTGCCGCGGCCAGTTGGTCGAGGCCTGCGAGACCGCGGGCTTCACCCCGCGCATCGACTTCGCGACCGACGACTATCCGGCGGTCGTCGGCCTGGTGAGCGCGGGCCTGGGCGTCGCCGTACTGCCCCAGCTCGCCATCGAGTCCGTACGGCCCCGGGGCGCGCGGACGGTGACCCTGGAACCGGCGGTGCGGCGGGAGATCGTCGCGCTGACCCTGCCCGACCTGGCGCAGGTGCCCGCGGTGGCGGCGACGCTGGACCAGCTGGCGCGGGCGGCACGCCAAAAGTAGGGGGCACGCGCACGCGTGCCCCTGTCGGAGAGCTTGTGGGAGACCTTGCTGAGGTCCCTGTTGGAGAAACGTTCCTTCAGTTGTTCGAAGCCATGTCCCCGGCGGTCGAGGCCGACACCAGCCGGTTACGGGCCCGCCCCATCAGTTCTTCGCGCTCGTCCTCGGTGAGGCCGCCCCAGACGCCGTACGGCTCGCGCACCGTCAGCGCGTGCGCCGCGCACTGTGCGCGGACCGGGCACCTCATGCAGACCTCTTTGGCCGAGTTCTCACGAGCGCTTCGTGCCGCACCGCGCTCGCCCTCGGGATGAAAGAAGAGCGAGCTGTCGACCCCTCGGCAGGCAGCCAGGAGCTGCCAGTCCCACAGGTCCGCGTTCGGTCCGGGAAGGCGGGAGAAATCTGCCATTGCGTGACCCCTTGCAGCCGTTATGGGCGGATACAGTGTCCACGACCGTACAACTACGATCTAAGGAGATGAAAATATGACTCATTGCGAATCTAGCCTCAGACACCAGTAAAAGGGAAGAAATAGGGCTGAATGGGGCACCGGTTGTGATGAAAGCTTGAGGGTCGGCCGCGCACGCCTCCGCCGTGTCCGCACCCTCACGTAGAGTGCCGAAGACGACACACGGCCCCGTAACTCTTTCGAGTGACCGTCGTTGAGAGTGCGAGGCGGTTGCAAACACAAGTGCTCGGGCAGGCGTCCGAGACGGTCGACCGCACAGGTGACGATTTCGTACCAGCCTGGAGGCTCAAGGTGACGCGCATCAGCTGCGGAGGGCGGCCATGACATCCGTCCTCGTCTGTGACGACTCCCCGCTTGCCCGAGAGGCGCTCCGCCGGGCGGTCGCGACCGTGCCCGGTGTCGAGCGCGTGACGACCGCGGCCAACGGGGAGGAAGTCCTCCGCCGCTGGGGCGCCGACCGCTCGGACCTCATTCTGATGGACGTACGCATGCCGGGACTCGGCGGTGTCGAGACCGTGCGGCGGCTGCTGTCCGCCGACCCGGGCGCACGCATCATCATGCTCACCGTCGCCGAAGACCTGGACGGCGTGGCCCTCGCGGTCGCGGCCGGCGCCCGCGGCTATCTGCACAAGGACGCCTCACGCGCCGAACTGCGGGCCACGGTCACCCAGGCCCTCGCCGACCCGACCTGGCGACTGGCCCCGCGCCGGCTGCGGTCCGCCGAGATGGGCGCCGCGCCGACGCTCACCGCGCGCGAGATCCAGGTCCTCGAAGGGATGAGCCACGGCCGCTCCAACGCGGAGATCGGTCGCGAACTCTTCCTCTCCGAGGACACCGTCAAGACCCACGCCCGACGGCTCTTCAAGAAACTCGGCGCCTCGGACCGGGCGCACGCCGTGGCGCTCGGTTTCCGCTGGGGTCTGGTCCGTTAGGGCCAGGTCAGTGGGTCGTAGCGGGGGTACGGGAATCCCCGCCTGCCTCAGGGCGGGCGGGGAGGGTGACGGGGCCCGGCGGGCGCCCGCTGCTCGTTTCGCCGCGGATGCCGCATCCTTGAGGTGTGGAGTTCCTCGGGGACGAGTCGGTCGAGCGGGAGGGGAGGGCGCAGGAGATGAGTTCCGGCGCACCTGCTCATAACGCTTCGGTGCACAACAACGGACGCGGTGCCACGGACCACACGGCCGCAAGGCACCATGGACCGATGCGTGACGACGAGGGGGCCAGTGCCCAAGGGGCGATTGGTGGGCTCGTCCTTCGCGCGGTCGACGGAGACGAGCAGGCCACCCACGATCTGCTCGCACACGTACACCCACTGGCCTTGCGTTACTGCCGCACCCGTCTGTCCCGACTCCCGGGCGACGCACGGCACTTCGTGGAGGACCTCGCCCAGGAGGTCTGCGTAGCGGTCCTCCTCGCACTCCCGCGCTACAAGGACACCGGCCGCCCCTTCGAGGCCTTCGTCTTCGCCATCGCCGCCCACAAGGTCGCCGACCTTCAGCGGGCCGCGATGCGCCACCCCGGTTCCACGGCGGTGCCGTCCGACGAGATGCCCGAGCGGCCGGACGACTCCCTCGGACCCGAGGAGCGCGCCCTGCTCAGCAGCGACGCCGAATGGGCCAAGAAACTCATGGCCAACCTCCCGGAGAACCAGCGCGAACTGCTCCTGCTGCGCATCGCCGTAGGCCTTACGGCCGAGGAGACCGGCCAGATGTTGGGAATGTCACCCGGCGCCGTCCGGGTTGCGCAGCACCGCGCGCTGAGCCGGTTGCGGGCGCTGGCCGAGCAGTAGGGCCTGTGCGGCTGCTGCCTTTGGCGGTGGCGCCCTTCTTGAACAGTCGGCCGACGGCACACGTACGAACATACGAAGCCCGGAGTGAGCCGTAGCCGTGGAATCGTGGAATTCGGGGACCGTGCTTCCCGTTAGCATGGACATCCGCACCGATCAAGGCCATTGGGGAAGGTGTCATGACTGCCAACGTCGACGGAGTGCCCGCCAAATTCGCGACACTGGGGCTGACCTACGACGACGTGCTGCTGCTGCCGGGCGCATCCGAGGTGCTCCCGAACGCGGTCGACACCTCGTCCCGCATCTCGCGCAACGTCCGGGTCAACATCCCGCTGCTCTCCGCGGCGATGGACAAGGTGACCGAGTCCAGGATGGCCATCGCGATGGCCCGCCAGGGCGGCGTCGGCGTCCTGCACCGCAACCTGTCCGTCGAGGACCAGGTCAACCAGGTCGACCTCGTGAAGCGCTCCGAGTCCGGCATGGTCACCGACCCGATCACCGTGCACCCGGACGCCACGCTCGCCGAGGCCGACGCCCTGTGCGCCAAGTTCCGTATCAGCGGCGTCCCGGTGACCGACGGCAACAAGAAGCTGCTCGGTATCGTCACCAACCGCGACATGGCCTTCGAGACCGACCGGTCCCGTCAGGTGCGCGAGGTCATGACCCCGATGCCCCTGGTGACCGGCCAGGTCGGCATCACCGGCGCCGACGCCATGCAGCTGCTGCGCCGCCACAAGATCGAGAAGCTTCCCCTCGTGGACGAGGCGGGCATCCTCAAGGGCCTCATCACGGTCAAGGACTTCGTCAAGGCCGAGCAGTACCCGCACGCCGCCAAGGACGCCGAGGGCCGCCTCATCGTCGGCGCTGCCGTGGGCGCCAGCCCCGAGGCGCTGGAGCGCGCCCAGGCCCTCGCCGAGGCCGGTGTGGACTTCCTGGTCGTCGACACCTCGCACGGCCACAACAGCAACGCCCTCAGCTGGATGTCGAAGATCAAGTCGAGCGTCGGCGTCGACGTGATCGGCGGCAACGTAGCCACCCGCGACGGCGCCCAGGCCCTGGTCGACGCCGGTGTCGACGGCATCAAGGTCGGTGTCGGCCCCGGCTCCATCTGCACCACCCGCGTCGTCGCCGGCATCGGCGTCCCGCAGGTCACCGCCATCTACGAAGCCTCCCTCGCCGCCCGCGCGGCCGGCGTTCCGCTCATCGGCGACGGCGGCCTCCAGTACTCCGGCGACATCGGCAAGGCGCTCGCCGCCGGCGCCGACACGGTGATGCTCGGCAGCCTCCTCGCGGGCTGCGAGGAGTCCCCGGGCGAGCTGCAGTTCATCAACGGCAAGCAGTTCAAGTCGTACCGCGGCATGGGCTCGCTCGGCGCGATGCAGTCCCGCGGCCAGGGCCGGTCGTACTCCAAGGACCGCTACTTCCAGGCCGAGGTCGCCTCCGACGACAAGCTCGTGCCCGAGGGCATCGAGGGCCAGGTGCCCTACCGCGGCCCGCTGGCCAACGTGCTGCACCAGCTCGTCGGCGGGCTGCGCCAGACCATGGGCTATGTCGGTGCGGCCACCATCGGGGAGATGGAGACCAAGGGCCGCTTCGTCCGGATCACCTCGGCGGGCCTCAAGGAGAGCCACCCGCACGACATCCAGATGACGGTCGAGGCACCGAACTACAGCCGCAACAAGTGATCGCCACGCGCGCGTGAAGTGAGTCGAGGGCGGCTCCGGAGCATCCGGGGCCGCCCTTGTCGTACCCGTCGGCGATACTGGAAGACGCTGAGACGCAAGAAGGAAAGGCCACACACGTGACTGAGATCGAGATCGGGCGCGGCAAGCGCGGCCGCCGGGCGTACGCCTTCGACGACATCGCCGTCGTCCCCAGCCGCCGTACGCGGGACCCGAAGGAGGTCTCGATCGCCTGGCAGATCGACGCCTACCGCTTCGAACTGCCGTTCCTGGCCGCCCCCATGGACTCGGTCGTCTCCCCGGCCACCGCGATCCGCATCGGCGAGCTCGGCGGCCTCGGCGTGCTGAACCTCGAAGGCCTCTGGACCCGGTACGAGGACCCGCAATCGCTCCTCGACGAGATCACCGAGCTGGACGCGGACGCCGCGACCCGCCGTCTCCAGGAGATCTACGCGGCTCCCATCAAGGAGGAGCTGATCGGGCAGCGCATCAAGGAGGTGCGCGACTCGGGCGTGGTCACCGCCGCCGCGCTCTCCCCGCAGCGCACGGCCCAGTTCTCCAAGGCCGTCGTCGACGCGGGCGTGGACATCTTCGTCATCCGCGGTACGACGGTCTCGGCGGAGCACGTGTCGGGTTCGCACGAGCCGCTGAACCTGAAGCAGTTCATCTACGAGCTGGACGTCCCGGTGATCGTCGGCGGCTGCGCCACGTACACGGCGGCCCTGCACCTGATGCGCACGGGCGCGGCGGGCGTCCTGGTCGGCTTCGGCGGCGGCGCCGCGCACACCACGCGCAACGTCCTGGGCATCCAGGTCCCGATGGCGACAGCGGTCGCGGACGTGGCGGCTGCCCGCCGCGACTACATGGACGAGTCCGGCGGCCGGTACGTGCACGTCATCGCGGACGGCGGTGTCGGCTGGTCCGGCGACCTACCCAAGGCGATCGCCTGCGGCGCCGACGCGGTCATGATGGGCTCCCCGCTGGCCCGCGCCACGGACGGCCCCGGCAAGGGCCACCACTGGGGCATGGAAGCGGTCAACGAGGAACTCCCGCGCGGCAAGAAGGTCGACCTCGGCACGGTCGGCACGATCGAGGAGATCCTCACCGGCCCGTCCCACGTCCCCGACGGCTCGATGAACATCTTCGGCGCGCTGCGGCGGGCGATGGCGACCACCGGCTACAGCGAACTGAAGGAGTTCCAGCGCGTCGAGGTGACGGTCGCGGACTCACAGCACAAGCGGTAGGCGGTAGGCGGTTCTACGACGCCTCGAAGGGCCCGGGCTGGGTGGTCCGGGCCCTTTTGTGTGCCCAAGTGGGGGTGGTGGGGCGCGTGTTGGGATTAGGGGGGCGCACGGTTGCGTTCGGGGCGAAAGTTCGCTGGTGGGGCGTGTCGGGGCGGTAGCGTCCGTGATCGGCGCCCCAGTTGTCTGGGGTGCTCCCTTCGACGGAAATCGTTCCGGACCCGGGCTCTCGGGGCCAGGCCCGAATTCCAGACGAACCGCCTACCGGGCTAATGGGCGGCCTCGTGGAAGGGGGCGCCCATGGGTCGCCACCGCAAGCCCACCCGCTGGGACCGGATCCGTCTTCGGATGGTGAAGCAACGGAGGAGGTGGATCTTGTGGATGTACGGCGGAAAGTGAGCGGCCACCCCCACGACAACTAGGGGTGGACACTCCGTTCACTTTTCAGGAGCTCACCGCAGCAGCCACTGCGGTGGGCTCCACCTGTTTCTTACGTTACCGGCGCCCCGAGTCACACGCCACCAACCCCCGACGCACACCCCGCCTCAAGCGCCGCCCCTGCACTCCCCGCGCGCCGGGGTCAGAGCGCCGCCTTCTTGGCGCCGGAGAACGCGGCGAACGCGGCGATGGCGAAGAAGACGAAGGTGAGCGGGTCGGCGTCGGCCTTCCAGGCGTCCTGGACGACGTCGAAGTGGTCGAAGAACACCTTGCTGAAACTCACGCCCAGCTCGTCCGCGCCGATCATCGCCTCGCCGACCAACTGGCCGAGGTAGACCGCGCCGAGGGCCAGGACGGCGCTGACCACGGGAAGCGCGGGGTTGCGCCCACCGAGCCTGCCCGCCGCGAGGCCGATGCCGAAGCCGACGCCGACCGCCGCCCAGCCGATCTCGTGCTTGGTGGTGCCGATGACGAAGCCGTAGACACCGGCGGCGATCAGCGCGGCGACGACGGCGGTCACCAGGCCGAGCGCGATGTTGTTCAGCAGGGGAGCCGACGGGGTCGGCGGGGCGTACGGCGCGCTCGGTGCCGGAGGCGGCGGTACGGCGCCGGGCTGCTGGGCGTACGGGTTGCCGTCGACCGGCTGCGGCTGGGCAGGTGGCTGTGGTGGTGTGACTGACTCGCTCATGACAGAGATCCCCCCACGGGATGTGAAGACAGGAAAGGTGAAGCAGAGATGCGCGCGCACGGATATGCGACAGCTGTGCGACGAGTGAGGGGAGATTAGCAGGTCGAAGTGGCCCTGTGACCAGTCGTTTTCGTGCTCAGAGCCGGTGTGCCGCGCCCGTCGGTGTGGCCCCGCGCGTGTCCAGCAGCAACTGCGCCTTCACGGACAGGCCTTGGAGGTCGTACGTCCGGTGCTGCTGGAGCAGGATCGTCAGGTCGGCGTCGGCCGCCGCCTCGTAGAGGGAGTCCGCGCGGGGGACCGGGCGGTCCAGGACGCTCCAGGAGGGGATGTGGGGGTCGTGGTAGCTGACGGAGGCGCCGAGTTCCATGAGGCGGATCGCGATCTCCTGGGCGGGGGTGGCCTGTTGGTCGGCGAGGTCGGCCTTGTAGGTGACGCCGAGGAGGAGGACGCGGGCCCCGCGCGCGGACTTGCCGTGCTCGTTGAGGAGCGCGGCGGCGCGCTGGATGACGTAACGCGGCATCTGGTTGTTGACCTGCTGGGCGAGTTCGACCATGCGGAGCGGGCGACCGCCGTGTGCCGTCAGGTCCTGGGGGACGGCGTGGCCGCCGACGCCGGGGCCGGGGCGGAAGGCCTGGAAGCCGAATGGTTTCGTCTCGGCGCAGCGGATGACGTCCCAGAGGTCGACGCCCAAGTCGTGGCACAGGACGGCCATTTCGTTGACGAGGGCGATGTTGACGTGCCGGAAGTTGGTCTCCAGTAGCTGCACGGTTTCCGCTTCGCGCAGGCCACGCGCGCGTACCACCTTGTCGGTGAGCCGGCCGTAGAAGGCGGCTGCCGACTCGGTGCAGGCCGGGGTCAGGCCGCCGATCACCTTGGGGGTGTTGGCCGGGGTGAAGTCGCGGTTGCCGGGGTCCACGCGGCTGGGGGAGTAGGCGAGGTGGAAGTCGCGGCCCGCGCGGAGGCCTGATCCCTCTTCGAGGAGGGGGCGCAGGAAGTTCTCGGTGGTGCCGGGGTGCACCGGTGACTCCAGGATCACCGTGGTGTGCGGGCGCAGGTGGGCGGCGAGGGCGCGGGCGGCCGTCTCCACCTGGCTGAGGTCGAGGCCACCGTCCGCGTCCGGAGGTGTCGGCGCGCAGATCACGGCGGTGCGTACGCGGCCGAGCTCGGCGGGGTCGGTGGCCGGCCGGAAGCCCCCCGAGAGCATCCGGCGCAGTTCGGCGGGGCTGAGGGAGCCGGCCTCGGGGCCGGTCTTGAAGCCGACCGTGGCGATACCGGCGGCGACAGCGGCCTGGGCCAGGGGCAGGCCGAGAGGACCGAGTCCGATGACGGCGAGATCTGCGGGCATGGCGTGGGCCGTCCTTCCCAATAACCGAAGCGGGACAGGTGCGCAAGCCCTGTGGACAGAACGAGCGAGCGCAATGTCAGACTAGGAGTAAATATGACCGTTATGTGGGATTGGGTGGCTGTGTTTTTCGGCAGTCCTGTGATTGTTGTCCACAGGCTGGGGGCGAGTGGTGGCTGAAGTCGGGCAACCCGGTCAGAATTTGGGCAGGAGGGATACGAACCGGGCTTCGCCGAACGGGTGCGGCCGGCGCTACCGATAGCGGGAGGCAGCGGTGAGGACAGCGACACTGGGTCCGGCGCAGCGGGCCGAGGCACTGGCGGGAATGGCCGAGCGCGAACTGGACGTGCTCGTGGTGGGCGGCGGCGTGGTCGGCGCGGGCACCGCCCTGGACGCCGTGACACGCGGCCTGTCCACGGGACTGGTCGAGGCGCGCGACTGGGCGTCCGGCACATCGAGCAGGTCGAGCAAGCTCATCCACGGCGGCCTGCGCTATCTGGAGATGCTCGACTTCGCCCTCGTCCGCGAGGCGCTCAAGGAACGCGGACTGCTGCTGGAGCGGCTGGCCCCGCACCTGGTGAAGCCCGTGGCGTTCCTGTACCCGCTCCAGCACAAGGGCTGGGAGCGCCTCTACGCCGGCTCGGGCGTCGCGCTCTACGACGCGATGTCGATGGCCCGCGCGCACGGCCGCGGTCTGCCCACCCATCGCCACCTGAGCCGCCGTCACGCCCTCCGCGTGGCACCGGCGCTGAAGAAGGACGCCCTGGTGGGGGCCCTTCAGTACTACGACGCCCAGATGGACGACGCCCGCTATGTGGCCACCCTGGTGCGCACGGCGTCGTCGTACGGCGCGAAGGTCGCCAACCGCGCGCGCGTGACCGGGTTCCTGCGCGAGGGCGAGCGGGTGGTCGGCGCCAAGGTGGAGGACGTCGAGGCGGGCGGCGAGTACGAGATCCGCGCCAAGCAGATCGTGAACGCCACGGGTGTGTGGACCGACGACACCCAGGCCATGGTCGGCGAGCGCGGACAATTCCACGTCCGCGCCTCCAAGGGCATCCACCTGGTCGTCCCCAAGGACCGCATCAACTCCAGCAGCGGACTGATCCTGCGCACCGAGAAGTCCGTGCTGTTCGTCATCCCCTGGGGCCGGCACTGGATCGTCGGCACCACCGACACCGACTGGGACCTCGACAAGGCCCACCCGGCCGCGTCCAGCGCCGACATCGACTACCTCCTGGAGCATGTGAACTCGGTCCTCGCGGTACCGCTGACCAGAGACGACGTCCAGGGCGTGTACGCGGGGCTGCGGCCCCTGCTGGCCGGCGAGTCGGACGCCACCAGCAAGCTGTCGCGCGAGCACACCGTGGCGCATCCGGTGCCGGGGCTCGTCGTCGTGGCGGGCGGCAAGTACACGACGTACCGGGTGATGGCCAAGGACGCCGTGGACGAGGCGGTGCACGGGCTCGACATGCGGGTCGCCGAGTGCGTCACCGAGGACGTGCCGCTGCTCGGCGCGGAGGGGTATCGCGCGCTGTGGAACGCGCGAGCGCGGATCGCCGCACAGACCGGCATCCATGTGGTGCGCGTGGAGCACCTGCTGAACCGTTTCGGTGCGATGGCGGAGGAGGTCCTCGACCTCATCGCCAAGGACCCGACGCTGGGCGAACCCCTCCAGGCCGCCGACGACTATCTGCGCGCCGAGGTCGTCTACGCCGCCTCGCACGAGGGCGCACGGCACCTGGACGACGTGCTGACCCGCCGCACCCGCATCTCGATCGAGACCTTCGACCGGGGCACGCGCAGCGCCCGTGAGGCCGCCGAGCTGATGGCACCGGTGCTCGGCTGGGACAAGGACCAGATCGAGCGCGAGGTCGAGCACTACGAGAAGCGGGTGGAGGCCGAGCGCGAGTCGCAACGCCAGCCCGACGACCTGACTGCGGACGCGGCACGGTTGGGGGCGCCGGACATCGCGCCGCTTTAGCCGACTGGAACTCCGCGGGGTGCCGTCGGCTTCACTCGAACGAGTGTCGTGAGCTGGGATCTTTGTCCGGAACCCGGCCGTTCTACGAGGTGCGCGGGCAGAACTCGGCGGCGAGCAGGGCCGGTTCGAGGCCGGGGTCTGCGATCTCGCTCGTGTTCACCCGGAAGGTGAGGACATGACGGCCGTCGACGGTGGCTGCGGTGCGCACGTAGCTGCCCGAGATCCGGCCGTTGTGTCCCCACACCGTGGTGCCGCACGGGAGCCTCACCGGAAACAGCCCCATGCCGTACGAGCCGTGTGCGGTACGGGTGTCGAGCATCTCGCGCAGCCAGTGCGAGGGCAGTAGTCCGCCGCCGAGCAGGGCCGAGTAGAAGCGGTCCAGGTCGGCGAGCGTGGTCACCAGCTCGCCCGCGGCGCCGGCCACCCGCGGGTCGAGATCGGTGACGTCGGAGCCGTCGGCCTCGTAGGCGCGGCTGTGTGGCGCGGGAAGAGCGGTGCGGGAGCCCGGGAAGGAGGTGCCCGTCAGACCCAGCGGAGCGATGATGCGGCGCTCGGCCTCGGTGGCGTACGAGTGGCCGGTGACCTGCCGGACGACCAGGCCGAGCAGAACGTAGTTGGTGTTCGAGTAGGAGAAGCGGCCTCGATCGGCCGGAGGGTGGGTGAGCGCGATACGGACGGCCGCAAGAGGTGACACGGGGACCGTGCCCCCGGTGGTCGCGGTGAAGTCGTACAGGCCGCTGGTGTGGGTGAGCAGGGAACGCAGGGTCAGCGCGCGCCCGTCGTTGCCCGCTCGGCGCACCAGGCCCGGCAGGTGTTGCTCCACCGTGTCGGACAGGGAAAGCCGGTGTTCGGCGGCCAGTTGGAGGACCACCGTCGCGATGAAGGTCTTCGTGATGCTGCCGGCGCGGAAGTGGTCGGCACGGCTGATGCCGGTTCCGGCCTGTGTGTAGCGGAACTCCGTCCCGTCGTCGGCCAGTAGTGCCGCGGCGGGGGCTCTGCCCCGGGTGACCAGCAGTCGGACCAGGGCGTTCGTGGCCGGCGTCGGCCCTGCCTGCGAAGCGGCTGTGGACAGGCAGAGGAGTGCCAGAGACACCGGAATGGCCAGCAGTGTCCGAGGGATGGGCATCGCGAACCTCCGTTCTCGGCGGTCATCCTGCCCGGCTTGGCTGTGTGACCTGCGCCGGATATCCGACGGGATGTGCGGGGGGTGCGCGACGAGAGGCCCCCTGGGCGTTGGGCACTTGTTCGGTGGGGGACAATGGAGGCTCTGTCAGGGCGGGTTGCATGAGGGGACGCATGTCGGAGGCGGAGCGGGCGGAGACATCCCGTCAGGACACTCGTCGGGACAAGAACGAGCGTCTTCTCGCCGGGCGGTACCGGTTGGGAGAAGTGCTCGGCCGCGGAGGCATGGGCACGGTGTGGCGTGCCGAGGACGAAACCCTGGGCCGGACGGTCGCCGTCAAGGAGCTGCGGTTCCCGTCCAGCATCGACGAGGACGAGAAACGGCGGCTGATCACACGGACGTTGCGCGAGGCCAAGGCCATCGCGCGGATCCGCAACACCAGCGCGGTGACGGTCTTCGACGTGGTCGACGAGGACGACCGGCCCTGGATCGTCATGGAGTTGGTCGAGGGCAAGTCGCTCGCCGAGGCCATCCGGGAGGACGGCCTGCTGGAGCCGCGGCGCGCCGCGGAGGTCGGGCTCGCGATACTCGACGTCCTGCGGTCCGCGCACCGCGAGGGCATCCTGCACCGCGACGTGAAGCCGTCGAACGTGCTGATAGCCGAGGACGGCCGGGTCGTGCTCACCGACTTCGGCATCGCGCAGGTCGAGGGCGACCCGTCGATCACCTCCACCGGCATGCTCGTCGGCGCGCCCTCGTACATCTCCCCGGAGCGGGCCCGCGGGCACAAGCCGGGTCCGGCGGCCGACATGTGGTCGCTCGGCGGCCTGCTGTACGCGGCGGTCGAGGGCGCACCGCCGTACGACAAGGGTTCCGCGATCGCCACGCTCACCGCGGTGATGACCGAGCCGCTGGAGGAGCCGAAGAACGCCGGGCCGTTGAAGGACGTCATCTACGGCCTGCTGAACAAGGACCCCGCCCAGCGTCTCGACGACGCCGGTGCCCGGGCGATGCTCAACGCGGTGATCCACGCGCCCGAGCCCAAGGCCGAGCCGGTGCCGCCGGTGGACGCGACGACGGTGGTGCCGTTGCCCGCGCAGCCGGGGCCCGCCGAGTCCGGCGGCAAGAAGAGCGCTGGGGGGGCTTCGGCGGGGGCCGAGCGGTTGCGTGGGGCGTTGCGGTCCATGCGGAAGTCCGCGGGGGGTTCGGCGGGGGCCGGGGCGGCGACTTCGGCGGCCGCGGGTTCGAGTGCGGCCGCGGGTTCGGCTACGAGTGTGGATTCCGCTGAAGGCGCGGCTTCAACTTCCGTTGCCGGCAAGCCGGGTGGCGCGGGTGCTGCCGGGACCGGTGCGGCCGGCTCGGGCAGCGCTTCGGGTAAGAGTGGCTCGGGTACTTCGGAGGCCGGTGACTCCAGCGGCACGAAGGGCGCAACGGCGGCTGGCTCAGGGCCTGTTGCTGCTGGGCCTCGGACTCCCGGGGTGCCTTCGGCTCGGTCGGGGGGTGCTTCCGGTGCGGTGACCGCCGGTTCGGGTGCCGCGGCCGGTCCGGCGGCGAAGGCCGGTGCGGCGGACCCGGGGACGAGTGACCCGGGTACGCGTGACCTGGGTGTGCAGGCGTCGGGTCTGCGGGAGACCGGTCTGCGGGACTCCGGTGCCAAGGACCCGGGTGCGACGCACGAGGTGGGCGCGCGTGCGGCCAACTCGGGTTCGGGTGGGCGGAGTTCCGGGTGGCCCGTGATGACGCCGCCGGATCTGCCGCCGCGGCCCGTGCCGAGGGCGCCGCTCACTGATGTGGTGCCGAAGCGGACGTTGGTCATCATCGCGGTGGTCGTCGTGCTCGCGGTGATCGGTGTCGTGCTGGCGCTCACGCTCGGCGGCGGTGACGGCAGCGGCTCGAAGGGGTCGAAGAAGAACAGCGGTGGCAAGGCGGTTGCCGGCGCGAGCGCGAGTGCGAGTGCGAGCGGCGGAACCGGCACCAAGAAGGACGGCAGCGACACGGCGAGCACGGGCGGCGCGCAGGCCGACTCCTCGTCGACGGCGTCGGCTTCGGGCGGCACGTCGACGTCCACCGGTACGAACGCGTCCGGCGGGAGCGGTGACGAGACCGGCGGCTCCTCGGGCGGCGCCGCTGTCGTGAAGACGTACAAGGGAAGCCAGGGGTTCTCCATAGGCCTGCCCGCCGGATGGTCGTACCAGTCGACGGACTCCGCCGGAGTCCGGCTGGCCGGCCCCGACGGGCAGAAGCTGCTGATCGCCTGGACCAGTACGCCGAAGAACAATCCGGTGGCGGACTGGGAGAACCAGGAGCAGTACATGACGCGCTCCGGGTACACGCGGATCCGAATAGAGAAGGTGGACTACCGGAGCTGGAACACGGCCGACTGGGAGTTCACCTATACGGACGGCGGGACGAAGTACCGGACCATCGACCGCGGATTCGTCGTCAACAGCCATCTCGGTTATGCGCTCATGTACACCGCGAAAGCCGCCAATTGGGACAGCGAGCTGCGTAAGGACACCTGGACGACACTGACGAAGACGTTCGAACCGAAGTCGTGAGGCGGGTGGGTCCGGGTTTGGCGCGCCAGATCCGTCAACCCCTCTTTGTGGGTTGCCTCCGGCACGTATCGTGAGTGGTTGCGGACCGTACGCATCCAGGTAAGTAGGCGGAACGGGGCGCAAGGCGAACGGAATTGACCAACCGGGCGGCCGGGGGAGGCAACGTGGACGACTATGCGGGTCGGGTGCTCGCCGACCGCTACCGCCTGCCGCTGCCGCCCTCCGACGAGTACGAACTCACCGAGACCCGGGCCTTCGACACCTACAGCGGGCAGGAAGTCCTGGTACGCCAGGTGCCGTTGCCGGAGGTCGTCGAGGCGGAGGTGCTCGGCGAGGACGGGCTGCCCGACGGGTTCACGGCCCGCGACGGGGGCGCACGGCGGCCGGCCGCGGCGCGTACCGCCACACGGCGGCCGACCGATCCGGCGGTACGACGTGCGGTCGAGGCCGCGCAGGCCGCGGCGCGGATCCCCGACCACCCCCGGCTGGACCAGGTCTTCGACGTGTTCGCCGAAGGCGGTTCGCTGTGGATAGTGAGCGAACTGGTGTCCGCCCAGCCCCTTGCCGCGCTGCTCGCCGAGAAGCCGCTGTCGCCGTACCGGGCGGCCGAGGTCGCCTCCGACGTGCTGATGGCGCTGCGAGTGCTGCACGCGCACGGCTGGGTGCACCGGAACATCACCGCGCGCACGGTGCTCGTCTGCGACGACGGCCGCGTGATGCTGACCGGCCTCGCGGTCGGCGCGGCGGAGGAGGCACTGTGCGGCTACGACCCGGTGCCACCGCAGGACGGCGAGGCCGAGGGCGGCAGCGGCCACCCCGAACACACCGGACAGCACGGCGGCCCCACGGTTCCGCCAACTCCCCGAGTTTCTACGGGTTCTACGGCACCCGCCGCTGCTTCTACGGCCCCTGCGCTCCCCGGTGACTTCCGCGGAGCCGGAACCGGAGCCGCCGGAGCTGCCAGTGGCGGCGCGATCGGATTCGGGGGTGCGGTCGGCGGACCCGGTGCCGCGCGCCACAGTGATGGCCCCGGTGCCCCAAGTCGTGCCGTGAGCCCCGCTGGTGTGGACCCCGAGGCCGCTCGGCGGGCCGCCATCGAGGCCAGGGCTGCCGGAGGGCTGCCCGGAGTCGGGGTGGAGGGCGGTGGCGGGAGCGGGGCGTCGGCCGCGCTGGCCCGCAGGGAAGTGGACACCGGCGGTGACGTCCGGGCCGCGCGGGCCGGGGCCATCGCCGCATACCGGGCGGGAGCGCGTGCCGCCGCCCGGGTGCAGGATGCCCAGCAGCCGGGACGGCCGGCGTTGCCCGGCGCCCGGCCCGCCCCCGAGGGCGAGAACGGCGGTGCACAGACGGGCGGTTCGGCCGCTCTGCCGTCGGCGCCACTGCCGTATGCCGGTGGCCATGGAGTGGAGCACACGGGCGGCAGCACGCCGCCGGGGCAGATCGCCGACCCCTACGGCGTCCGCAACACCGCCTCATGGCAGGGCGCCGCGCCACGCCCCGGCGCGCCGTCCCCGACGGACACGTTCGCCGGTGCGGGAGCATCGGCTCCCAGCCTGAACAAACCCGCCCCTCCCACTACAACCCCCGTCCCCGGCAACTCCCCCCAGCCCCACCCCTACTCCCAGTCCCAAACCCCCGCCCGCTGGGACGAGTTGGCTGCCGCCGGGGCTCCCGTCCGGCGTGGTCCCGCGACCGCGTTGGCGGCCGAGCGGGCCCGGCAGGTGCGGATGACCGTCGTGGGGCCCGTCACCGAGCGGTGGGCACCGGAGCAGGCCGTTCCGGTGCATGAGAACTGGCAGTTGGCCGCGCCGATCGGGCCGGCCACCGACCTGTGGGCGCTCGGCGCGCTGCTCTTCCGGGCCGTGCAGGGGCACGCTCCCTATCCGGAGGAGGCGACCGCCGAGCTGGTGCAGCTCGTGTGCGCGGAGCCGCCCGCCTTCGCGGAGGAGTGCGGGCCGCTGCGGCCGGTCGTGGAGTCACTGCTGCGACAGGACCCGACGGAGCGGCTGGACTTCGAGGAACTGCGGGGCTGGCTGCGGTCGTTGGTGCGCTCCGCGCCCGAGCCCGAGGCCGGTGCCCATGTCGTCGCCACTCCGCCGACCGACCCGCGGCGGCTGCCGATCGTGCGCCGGCGCGGTGAGCTGGTGCGCAGGCGGCGGGCCGGACTGCCCGCGACCAGCCCGCACGGGCGGCACAAGCGGGCCAAGCAGGAGGTCACCGGGTCGCCCCGGCGCCTCGGCCGGACCCTGCTGGTGCTCATCTTCCTGCTGCTGGCCGGTGCGATCGCCTACGCCATGCTCTTCCTTCCCAAGTCCGGGGAGAACACCGGCGCCGGGCAGGGGGACAGGACGGGAGCGGCGGGGGACGTGAGTGCGGCGCCGAGTCAGTCGTCGGCCGCGGCCAGCAGTCAGCCGCAGCCCGACCAGACCTCGCCCGAAGCCTCCGGCTCTGCCTCCAACACCCCTTCCCAGTCCGCCGGTTCGACCGAGACGCAGACCGGCTCGAACGTCGCCGACGGCTTCGTGCTGCGCAAGGACTCCGTGGGGTTCCAGGTCGCCGTCGCCAAGGGCTGGACCCGTACGCCGAAGAACGGCAGCGGCCAAGTGGTCTACTCCCACGGCGACTTCGAGCT
This sequence comes from Streptomyces sp. NBC_01622, assembly GCF_045209635.1. Taxonomy (NCBI): domain Bacteria; kingdom Bacillati; phylum Actinomycetota; class Actinomycetes; order Kitasatosporales; family Streptomycetaceae; genus Streptomyces; species Streptomyces sp. NBC_01622. Next base: position 4,598,804 of record NZ_CP109293.1, on the reverse strand, counting down.
GATCGTCGTAGCCGGGCGGGACAGCGCTTCGACGTACGGCAGCGACCCGATGGTGTACCAGCGGGACAACGAGCGGGAGTTGCAGCCCTACCGCGACTCCAGTTGGGCCACGGCGACCGGGCTGCGGACCATCACGGTCGGCGGGAAGACCATGGCCGAGGGGCAGTTCACCTGGACGGACAGCCAGAGCGGCGACCTGTTCGTACGCAACATGGTGTTCCTCATCGACGGCCGCTACCACATCGTGCAGATACGCGGCCCGGAGGCCCAACGGGACGAGGTGACACGGCTGTACGAGCAGGCGTCGTCGACCTACCAGTACACCGGCTGACCCGCGGAGGCGGCGCGCCGGAGCCAAATGGTTCCCGTCCGGGCGCAGAAGCGACAACCGTCACAGTGCGGTCTCCTTGGTACCCCGCTGGTTCCCTGTCGGAGGGCCGGTCTTTACGCTGAGCCTGTCAAGAGCATTGCGGGGCAACGTGAATCAGATGCAGGGCCTGCTCCTCGCGGGGCGCTATCGGCTCGCCGAATCGATCGGCAGCGGCGGCATGGGCCGGGTGTGGCGTGCGCACGATGAGGTGCTGCACCGGGCCGTCGCCATCAAGGAGTTGACGGCCGCGCTCTACGTGTCCGAGAGCGACCAGCCGAGACTGCTGGCGCGCACCCGCGCCGAGGCGCGCGCCGCCGCGCGCATCAACCACTCCGCCGTCGTCACCGTGCACGACGTCCTCGAACACGACGGCCGCCCGTGGATCGTCATGGAGCTGGTCGAGGGCAACTCGCTGGCCGACGAGGTCAAGGAGCAGGGCCGCATCGAACCGGCCGAGGTCGCGCGCATCGGCATGTGGGTGCTGCGGGCCCTGCGCGCCGCGCACGCCGCCGGCGTCCTGCACCGTGACGTCAAGCCCGGAAATGTGCTGCTCGGGCAGGACGGGCGGGTGCTGCTCACCGACTTCGGTATCGCGCAGATCGAGGGCGACAGCACCATCACGCGGACCGGAGAGGTCGTCGGCTCCGTCGACTACCTCGCCCCCGAGCGCGTCCGCGGCGCCGACCCGGGACCGTCCTCCGACCTGTGGGCGCTGGGCGCCACGCTCTATACGGCAGTTGAGGGCCGGTCGCCGTTCCGCCGCACCTCGCCGCTGTCCACCATGCAGGCCGTCGTCGAGGAGGAGGCCGGCGAACTGCGCTACGCCGGTCCGCTCGCGCCCGTCATCGCCGCGCTGCTGAACAAGGACCCCGACCTGCGGCCGGACGCGGACCAGACCGAGCAGATGCTCGCGGAGGCCGCCGAGGGACGACGGCCGCGGTCGGCGGAGGAGTGGCTGCCGACGCAGCGGGTGGGCTCACGGGCGGAGAGTTTCACGGACACGCCCGGCACGGGCGCGACGCCGTACCCAGGCACGGGCGCGACGCCGTACCCCGGCACTGGCCCGACGCCGTACGCGGGCACCGGCGGCACGCCGTATCCGTCGGCGACGGGGGCCACGCACCACCACCAGACGCCCCCCGTCTCCCTCGTGGGGCCCGGCGGTGCCGCGCCCGCTCCGCCGAAGCGCCGCCGGTTCCGTTCGGTCGTCCTGGTGGTCGTCCTCGCCGCGGTCGTCGGCGGCGGTACGGCGCTGGGGCTGCAGAAGTGGCACCAGGACCAGGGCCGGGACCAGGGCGGCACCCCGGGCGCGTCGGTCTCGCAGAGTTCCACGCCGACCTCGCCGCAGAGCTCGGATCCCGCCAACTGGGAGGTCTACCACGACCCTTGGGGCTTCGACATATCGCTCCCCAAGGGCTGGGTGCGGAAGGTCTACAGCGACTCCGGCGGCATCAAGCAGGTCGACTACACGCCCGACAGCGGCGAGCACTTCGTCCGTATCGCCATCGACCCCTCTCCGGACTTCCCCACCGCGAACGCCCACCAGCTGGACCTGGAAGTACAGCTCCAACGGCTGGTCGACTACCAGCGGGTGACCCTGGAGGCGAACACCTACCGCGACCGCCCCGGATCCCTGTGGGACTACACCTGGACCGCGCAGGCGAAGGACACGCCCTTCCCGGGGCCGCGGCGCGCCATCGAGGAGACGTACACGTCCCGTGACGGGATCGAGTACGCGATCTACATGTCCGCGCCGGCCGCGGACTGGGCGACGACGAGCAAACAGTTCAAGTCGGTCCTGCAGAGCTGGAGTCCCGACGCGGGCTGACCGCTTCCGGTTGCGTCATGATGGTGCGCATGGGGACCGAGGGGGACAACGTCCGGGTGATCGCCGGGCGTTACCGACTGGAGAAGCGGCTCGGGCGCGGTGGCATGGGCGTCGTGTGGCGGGCGACCGACCAACTGCTGGGCCGGCAGGTCGCCGTCAAGGAGATCGCGCAGGACGACTCGCTCTCCGATGAGGAGGCCCGGCAGCACCGCGACCGGACGCTGCGCGAGGCGCGTGCGGTCGCGCAGCTGCGGCATCCGCACATCATCGTCGTGCACGACGTCGTGGAGCAGGACGAACGGCCGTACATCGTCATGGAGTTGATCGACGGCGGCTCGCTCGCCGACCGGGTCTCCACGCACGGCCCGGTCGACGCCGCCGAGGCCGCCCGGATCGGTGTCGCCCTGCTCGGCGCGCTGCGCACGGCGCACGCGGCGGGCGTCCTGCACCGGGACATCAAACCGGCGAACGTGCTGCTGGACACCACGGCCGAGGGGCCGGAGCCCGACCGGACCGCTTCCGGCCGGGTGCACCCGGAGCCGGACCCGGACCCGGCCGCCTTCGCCCGGGTCGTCCTGACCGACTTCGGTATCGCGCAGGTCGCGGGTGCCACGACGCTCACCGAGAACGGCGCGTTCGTCGGCTCGCCCGAGTACACCGCGCCGGAGCGGATGTCCGGCCTGCGGACCGGCCCCGCGTCCGACCTGTGGTCCCTGGGCGCGCTGCTGTGCACGGTGCTGAGCGGTGAATCGCCGTTTCGGCGCGACTCGTTGGGCGGCATCCTGCACGCCGTCGTCTTCGACGAGATCCGGCCACCCGAAGAGGCCCGGCCGCTGCTGCCCGTCGTACGGGGCCTGCTCGAACGCGATCCGGAACGGCGGCTGGGGGCGGCGGAGGCCGAGCGGATGCTGCGTGCCTTCCTGAAGACGGGGCGCACACCGAAGGCGGCGGCCGGGCGTGCCGCGCACCCGACGCCCGGTTACACGCCGACCCAACAGGACGTTCCGCTGCGGGAGTTGGCGCCGCCCAAGCCGTCGATACCGTCACCCACACCCCCCGTCACGGAAGTGCCGCCCCCTCGGCGCTCCACCCGCGGTGTCCTGGTGGCCGCGCTGCTGGTCGCGGCGACGGCAGGGGCGGGGGTGTCGGCGGCGGCGCTGTTGATGCGCGGGGACGACAAGGGGGCCTCCCCGCCGGTGAGTTCGGCATCGTTGACCTCCATGAGCGCCGGTACGACGTCACCGTCACCCACCCGCTCGGCCACGCCCTCGCCTTCGAAGACCGCCAACTCGCCCACCGCGCCCTCCGGTTACCGCGTCGCCCACGACCCCGACGGCTTCGCGCTCGCCGTACCGGAGGACTTCGTGCGCGTCCCGCAGGGCGAGCGGATCTTCTACATGTCGCCGGGCGAGACCTTCCGGCTCGGCATCAGGATGTCCGACCCCGACGCGGGCGGCCCGCTCGCGGTGATGAAGAGCGCGGCGGCCAGGGGCGCGGACACGAACCCCGGTTACCACGACGGGAAGGTCACCGACACCACCCACTACGGACACCCCGCCGCGCTCTGGGAGTTCACCTGGAACGGCTTCAGTGCGGCGGAGGGGCCCCGGCACACCTACGACCTGTGCTGGGAGGAGGGCGGCCGGATGTACGACGTGTGGGTGTCGGCGCCGGTCGGGAAGGTGCGGGAGGCGAAGGAGTACTTCGACGTGGCGCTGGACACGTTCGTACCGGCGTGACTCGACACGTTCGTACCGGAGCAAAAGGGAGATAGGTGACCGTTCGAGTCACGGGTGTGTGACCGGAAAGCGTTCCCTGTGGATACGGGAGCGGTCGCCGCGATATGGATGGACCCATGAGCAGCGACGGGGGACAGGGCGGCGGGTCCGACGAGACGACGAGTTTTGTTCTGCAACCGCCCAGACCGAAGGTGCCGCAGCCCTCGCGGGACAGTGGCACCGGACGTCTGATCGCCGGGCGCTACCGGCTGCTCGGCAAGCTCGGGCATGGCGGTATGGGTACGGTGTGGCGGGCCCGGGACGAGACGATGGACCGCGAGGTCGCCGTCAAGGAACCCCGTGTTCCGGATAATCTTCCCGAACGCGAACGTGACAACGCGTTCGAACGGATGCGCCGCGAGGCACGCGCGGCGGCCCGGCTCGACCATCCTGCCGTCGTGACCGTGCACGACGTGGCCGTCGTCGACGGCCGGCCGTGGATCGTGATGGAGCTGGTGACCGGCCGCTCGCTGGGCGAGGTGCTGCAGGAGGGCACCCTCGGCGCGCGCGACGCGGCCCGTATCGGCCTCCAGGTGCTGGGCGCCCTGGAGGCCGCGCACGCGGCGGGCGTCCTGCACCGTGACGTCAAGCCGGACAACGTCCTGCTCGGCCGCCACGACCGGGTCGTTCTGACCGACTTCGGGATAGCCCAGATAGAGGGCGAGACGAACCTGACCGACACCGGTGGCTTCGTCGGCTCGCCCGAATACATCGCGCCGGAACGGGTGTTGGGCCAGCGCCCCGGCCCCGCCTCCGACCTGTGGTCGCTCGGCGTGGTCCTGTACGCGGCGACGGAGGGCGTCTCGCCGTTCCGCCGCAGCAACACCCCCGCCACCCTGCAGTCGGTCCTCAACTCCGTGCCCGCGCCGCCGGTTTCGGCGCCGGGCCCGCTCGCCGAGCTCATCACCGGTCTGCTGGCCAAGGACCCGTCGAGCCGCCCGGACGCGGCCCGGGTGCGCGCCGTACTCGAGTCGGTGGCGAACCCGCCGGCTCCGGCGTCGACGCAGGAGGTGCGGTACGTCCAAAGAGCCGCAGGGGGACGCCGGTTGGGCCGCAGGACGTGGTTCGGGCTCGGTGCCGTGGTCGTCGCGGCCGCGGTGGCAGCCGCGTACCTGGTGATCGCGAACCCGTTCGCGGGGCCGCTGCCGCACGGCTGGAAGAAGCACCACGAGTCCGATGTGGCCGCGACGCTCGCCGTCCCGGCCGCGTACAAGCGGACCACCCCCGACCGCGCTTCGGACAAGAGTCACTGGGTCACGTACACCGACCCGAGCGGCAGTATCTGGGTCTTCCTGAGCCTCGACAAGAAGTCCGAGGACCCCAACGGGTACATCAAGGACTCGGCGGCGGCCGAAATGTACTCGGACAACGGCGACTTCAAGACCAGCGGCAGCGTCGACCTCGACATGGGGAAGGCCAAGGAGACCGTCCCGAAGCCGACCGGCACCTACCGGGGCGAACCGTCCGCCGAGAACACGGTCGTGTACGACTCCGACGACACCCAGAACCCCCTTCCCCGCGAACTGCGGATCCTCTACTACAAGACCTCCGCCGGGGACATGTACCGGCTCACCGTCAGCTATCCGGGCAAGGGCGACTTCACGGCCCGTGGCCGCGAGGTGGCGAGGGCGGCGATCGCCAACCTGGACGTCGACAGCCTGTGAGCGTGGGCTCACTGCGCTCAATCGCGTTGTCAGTGGCGGCAGTTAAGGTCATTCTCTCTTTACCGGATCTTGGGAGGGGATTGACCTTGAGGACGTCCGAGTGGAGACGCGCCGGGGTGGCCTGCGCGGCCGTGGCACTGACCACCGCCGCCATGACCGGAGTCGCGACGGCGGCCGGCGACACCGAGGCGCCACAGGCACCGGTCGTCTCGTCGGCGGAGTACCCGGACGACACGAACGAGCATGACGGCGTGGGCAGTTACGGCACCTTCGTATTCGACTCGGCGTCCGACGACGTGGTGTCGTACCGCTACGAATGGATGGGCGGCCTTCCGCGGACCCTCACGGCGGCCGAGCCCGGCGCCCCGGTCTCCCTGCGCTGGCTGCCGCAGACGAACGGGCCGACGTACCTCTACGCCCAGGCCATCGACGCCGCGGGGAACGTCAGCGCCAGGACGACCTACTTCGTCCGGGTCAGGACGGGACGGGCGGCGGTCACCCACTGGGACCCGCAGCGCGACTCCGGCGCGGACACCGGCACCGGCGTCACCCCCGACGCGCAGGGCCCCACCGGGACGGGCGTCGCCTCCGCCGCCCGGTTCGACGGCACGGACGAGGCGTACGGCACGCTCGACTCGTCGGTGGACACGGCGAAGATCTTCTCGGTCGGCGCATGGGTCCGCCCGGACGCCCTCGACGGCGACACGACGGCCGTCAGCCGGACCGGCTTCACCCTCGGCCTGGCGACGAACTCCTCGGACAGCGCGCCCACTTGGTCCTTCGCGCTCCCCACCGCGAGCGGCGGTTCCGTACACCTCAGCGGCGGCTCCCCCGAGCGGGGCGAGTGGGCCCATCTCGTCGGCGTGTACGACGCCGAGCAGCACACGGCCCGCTTCTACGTCGACGGAGACCTCGTCGCGACGGACGGGAACACCGTCGCGGCCGGCGGCGCAGGCCCCCTGCGGCTCGGCTCCGAACGGGACACCGGGGACACCGCGCACTGGCACGGTCTGCTCACCGACGTGAACGTCTGGGACCGCGTCTACGTCCCCGAGGAGATCACGGCCGCCGCCGCGCGCACCCCGCAGCGCCAGGGCTACTGGGACCTGGAGACGGCGACCGGCGGCAGCAGCCCCGAGTACGCGGGCGGTGAACCGCTGACCCTGGCGGGCGACGCGTCGATCAACACGGGCACCGACGACTGCGACGTGAACCCCGACTGCACCCCGGCGCGGTACCCCATGGTGGGCTACGGCGACCTCCTCCTGGACGGCGACGGCGACTACGCCACCACACCGGACGCGGTCCGCCCGACCGACGCGGGCTTCTCGGTGACGGCCCATGCGCGCATCGACGTGGACACGGCGACGCACGACATGACCGTGCTCTCCCAGCCCGGCGAGCACACCGATCTGTTCACGCTGCGCTATGTCGCCGCGTCCAGGTCCTGGCAGGCCGTGGTCGCCCACGAGGACAGCGCCGACGCGCCGACCACCACGGTCAGCGCGCCCGTCTCGCCGTTCGGGGCGGGCGAGGACGAGTTCCTCGCGGTGGTCTACGACGAGAAGACCGACCAACTGCGCCTGTACGTCGGTGACATCTACGCCGTCGACACCGCGAGCGTCACGGACAAGGACACCTGGACACCCACCGGCGACCTCCAGATCGGCCGGAGCGTCACGGCGGGCATCGGGACGGACTACCTGACCGGTGAGCTCGACGAGGTCCACACCTACGCCGGAGTGCTCGACCAGACCCGGCTGGCGATGCTGCGACTGGGCGGCTCGGATGCCTGACCGGGCGCTGGGGTAAGGGGAGTTGGCGGTGCGGACGGCGGAGACGGCGAGTCACGAGGACCTGGCGGTCACGAGCGTGCGCGCGCTCGCCGACCGCGGTCTGCCGCAGGACGTGCTCGCCGTGCACGCGGCCTGCCGCCACTTCTCCGTCGTCGAACTCGAACAGCTCGGACTGCGGGACGCCGGGCCGGAGTTCGACCTCTCCGGCCTGCGGGACCGGCTGGAGGGCGTGGTCTGGGTGAGCGACGAGGAGTTCGCGGCGCACGGACTCGACGCGCGGGAGACCGCGGAACTGCGGCGGTGGGCCCTGGACTGGGAGGCCGACCTGGGGCTACGGCTGGCGGAGGAGTACGACGATCCCGATGGCGACCAGGGCGACCAGGACCTGACGTCTCACTGAACTTCCCCCGATGCGCGATACCTTCCCGGCGTCACCCCGAACTCCCGGCTGAACGCATGCGACAGGGCGTACGGGCTCCCATATCCCGCCTCGCGGGCCACAGTTGCCAGCGAGGCGTCCGTGTCCCGCAGGCGGGTCGCCGCCAACGTCAGCCGCCACCACGTCAGATACGCCATCGGCGCCCGCCCCACCAGCGCGGTGAACCGGCGGGCCAGCGTCGCCCGGGACACGCCCGCCGCCGCGGCCAGCCGGTCGTTGGTCCAGGGGGCGGCCGGGTCGGAGTGCAGCGCCCGTAGCGCGGCCGTGGTCACCGGATCGCTCAGCACGGACGGCCAACTGCCCGTCTCCGCCTCGCTCATCCACGCCCGCACCATGTAGATCAGCAGCAGGTCGAGCAGGCTCGGCAGTGCCAGGCAGGCCCCCGGCCGCCGTTCGTCCAGCTCCCGCGCCAACAGGTCCACCGCAGCCCGGAGTTCGGGATGGCGGCCGACCCGGTTCGGCAGATGGACCACTTCCGGCAGCTCCGCCATCAGCGGATGCGTACGGCTCCGGTCCAGCCGGTACTTCCCGCACAGCAGCTCCACCTCGGGCCCGTCCCCGACCGGCCGGCGCATCTCCTCGAACGGCACCGCCGGTGCCGTATCGCCGGACGAGTCCGCCAGCACATGTCCCGCACCGTGCGGCAGCAGGACGACATCTCCGGCGCCCAGCGCCACGGGCTCACCGCCCTTGTCGGGCACCAGCCGACAGCCGCCCGCGAGCACGACATGGAACCCCGCACCCTCGTACGGCGCCAGCCGCGTGCACCAACTCCCGCCCACCCGCAGTCGGTTGGAGGAGGCCCGCCCGGTCCGTACGGCGGAGATCGCGTCGCTCACCACGTCCATACGGGCACACTACGCCCACGGGGCATCAGTGAGCCGTGTGCGTATCCGGATGAGCAATTCACGCATTGAGACACTCGCCGACAGCTCCCTAGGCTCGTTTCCATGACCGAGGACAACACACAGACCCTGAGGATCGGCGACGTCGAAGTCGTCCGAGTCGTCGAGTGGCACCAGCCCTACGTCCCCGCCCGCACCCTCGTCCCGGACCTGGCGCCCGAGGCGTGGCAGGACAACCGTGACGTGCTCGCCCCCGACCACTGGGACCCCGACAGCGACCAGGCGGTCGTGGCGCTCCAGACCTGGGTGCTGCGCAGCGCCGGCCGGACCGTGCTCGTGGACACCGGCGTCGGCAACGGCCGGGAGCGGCCCGGCAATCCGCTGTTCCACATGAGCCAGGGCGACCTGCCGGGGCGGCTGGCGCGGGCCGGCGTACGACCGGAGGAGGTCGACGTCGTCGTCAACACCCACATCCACGGCGACCACGTCGGCTGGAACACCCATGACGTGGACGGGAGTTGGGAGCCGCTGTTCCCCAACGCGCGCTATCTCCTCCCCGCCGCCGACGACTTCCACTTCGGCCCCCGGAACCACTACGGCGGCGGGGTGCGGCCCGACGACCGCCTGACCTACGAGGACAGCGTCGCGCCCGTACACCGCGCCGGGCTGGCCACCCTGTGGGACGGCACCCATCGCGTCGACGAGCACCTCACGCTGGAGTCCGCGCCCGGACACACCCCCGGTTCCTCCGTCCTGCGGGTCGCCTCCGGCGGCGAACGGGCCGTGTTCGTCGGGGACTTGCTGCACAGCCCGGTCCAGATCGCGCACCCCGAGTGCAGCAGCTGCTTCTGCCTCGATCCCCGGCAGGCCGCCCGGAGTCGACGGCGCGTGCTCGAACGGGCGGCGGACGAAGGGGAGTTGGTGATTCCGGCGCACTTCGCCGGGAGCGGTGTCGCGGAGGTGCGGCGGGCGGGCGACACGCTGGTGCTCGGGAAGTAGGACGCGCGTCGACAAGGCCGTATCCGGCACGGTACTGATGGGGCATGAGCGAAGTCGGCGAACAGGTGCGCGACGGACGGCTGGTCGGCGGTCGCTACCGGCTGCTCGAACGGATCGGTTCCGGCGGCATGGGCACCGTATGGCGGGCCTTCGACGAACTCGTGGACCGCGAAGTCGCCGTCAAACAGCCGAGGTTGCCCGGCGACCCCGAGGACGAGGAGTTCCAGCGCGCCGCCCACCGCCTCTACCGCGAGGCCCGCGCCGCCGCCCGGGTCGACCACCCCTCCGCCGTCGCCATCCACGATGTCGTCATCGAGGAAGAACTCCCGTGGATCGTCATGGAGTTGGTGCGCGGAGAGTCCCTGCACGAACTGCTCAAGCGCGGACGCCTCGCCCCCGCCGAGTCCGCGCGCATCGGCCGCGCCGTCCTCGGCGCCCTGAGCGCCGCGCACGCCGTGGGGATAGTGCACCGTGACGTGAAGCCCGCCAACGTCCTGCTCGGCCCCCACGACCGGGTCGTCCTCACCGACTTCGGCATCGCGCACATCCAGGGCGAGGAATCCCTCACCGCCAGCGGCGAGTTCGTCGGCTCACTCGAATTCATCGCCCCCGAGCGCATGTCGGGCACCGGCGCCGGACCGGCCTCCGACCTGTGGTCCCTCGGCGTACTCCTGTACGCGGCCGTCGAAGGGGCGTCCCCCTTCCGCCGTACGACCGTGGAGTCCACCCTCGGCGCGATCCTGTCCGGCGAACCGCCCGAGCCGACCCGTGCGGGCCCCCTCGGACCGCTGATCGTACGGATGCTGGCCCGGGACCCGGAGGAGCGGCCGGGGGCGGAGGAGGTGGGCGCGGTACTGGAGGCAGTGGCCGCGGGCAAGGACATACCGGAGCCGGCGGTCGCCGTCCAGGACGCGGAGCCCGACGCGGAGCCCGAGGAGGCGGCCACCGTCCCCGTCGCCGTACCGGAACCCGAACCCGAAGCCGAATCTGAGCCCAGGCCCAAGCCCGACCCCAAGCCCAAGTCCCGTCCCCGCCGCACCCTTCTCATCACCCTCGGGGTACTCCTCGTGGCGGGCCTCGTCCTCGGCACCGTCCTGGAGAGAGTCCTCGGCAAGGACTCGGACTCCTGGACCGCTCACCAGCGGGACGGTATGAACGCGGTTCTTTTCCTCCCGTCCCAGTACCGGCTTCAAGAGACGCAGGCGGCAGCCGGCAGCCGCACCGTCACCTACGGCGCCGGCGCCCTCCGCGTCCGCCTCACCGAATGGGACAAGGCCACCGACTCGCCCCTCGCCGAAGCGCACGCCCTGGGCCGGGGCACGGCGAACCCGCAGTACACCCGCACCAGCTTCCGCGGGAACAAGGACGCCGTCCTGGCCGACACCACCTACGGACAGTCCGGTGTCCCCACCCGCGCCATGGCCCTGATCGTCCGCACGGCGGACCACCGCATGTACGAACTGCGCGTGGACATGCTCAAGGGCATTCCCGCGGAGAAGAAGGGCACCGCGCTCTTCAAGGGCGCCCGAGCCCGGCTCACCCTCCCGGAAAAGTGAACCGGAGGGGATCCAGTGATGATCATCCCCGCACAACACCCTGATCAGCGCATTCGTTGCCAGTGATCGCTGGCGTGGTGTGAGCGCCTGGTGAATCCCGATTACCGACGGGTACCCAAACCCCTCGTGGCGGCATACCCTGCCGCACATGACGGACTCGCAGGCCCCGGAAAAGACCGGTACGGAAACGACGACCGGCACAAACCCCCTCGCGCCGGCCCCCACAGGCGCCCGTACCGCCGCCGATGTGGTCACCCCGGAGCTGGTTGCCCAGCTCACGAAGGGTGTGGTCGGCTCCGGCCGGACCGCCAACCACACGCCGTTCACCGGTGAGAAGCTCGCCGACCTGCCCGAGTCCACCCCCGAGGACGTGGCGAAGGCCTTCGACGCGGCCCGCTCGGCACAGGCCCTGTGGGTACAGACGCCGGTAAGGCAGCGCGCGGCCGTCCTGCTCCGCTTTCACGATCTCGTCCTCGCCCGCCAGGCCGAGGTCCTCGACCTGATCCAGCTGGAGACCGGCAAGGCGCGGCTGCACGCGCACGAGGAGGTGCAGGCCGTCGCCGTCGCGGCCCGCCACTACGGCCGCAAGGCCCCCGCCTACCTCCGCCCGAAGCGGCACACCGGCGCCGTCCCGACCCTCACCAAGGTCACCGAACTCCGCCACCCGCGCGGGGTAGTCGGTCAGATCGCCCCCTGGAACTACCCGCTCGAACTCTCCGTCGGCGACGCCCTCCCGGCCTTCGTGGCGGGCAACGCGGTCGTCATGAAGCCGGACACCGAGACCTGCCTGACCGCCCTCTGGGCCCGCGACCTCCTCATCGAGGCCGGCCTGCCCGCTGACGTCTTCCAGGTCGTCCTCGGCGAGGGCCCGGTCGTCGGCCCCGAGGTCGTCAAGCGCGCCGACTACGTCTCCTTCACCGGCTCCACCCGCACCGGGCGCGAGGTCGCGCAGGGCGCGGCGGCCCGGCTGGTCGGCGTCTCCCTCGAACTCGGCGGAAAGAACGCCATGTTGGTCCTGGAGGACGCCGACCTCGACAAGGCGGCGGCGGGCGCGGTCCGCGCCTGCTTCTCCTCCGCCGGCCAACTCTGCATCTCCATCGAGCGGTTGTACGTCCACGAGTCGATCGCCGACGCCTTCCTGGAACGCTTCGCCGCCCGCACCAAGGCCATGCGCCTCGGCACCTCCCTCGCCTACGGCGCCGACATGGGATCGCTGGTGGGGGAGCGCCAGTTGGAGACGGTGACGCGACACGTGGAGGAGGCCGTCGCCAAGGGCGCCAAGGTGATCGCGGGCGGAGTCGCCCGCCCGGACATCGGCCCGTACTTCTTCGAACCGACCATCCTCGACGGCGTGGAAGCCCCGATGTCGGTGTGCGGCGAGGAGACCTTCGGCCCGGTCGTCTCCATCTACCGCTTCACGACGGAGGACGAGGCGGTGGAAGCGGCCAACTCCACCTCCTACGGCCTCAATTCCTCGGTCTGGACGAAGGACGGCCGCCGCGGCCGGGCCGTCGCCGCCCGCCTCCGCACCGGCACGGTCAACGTCAACGAGGGCTACGCCTCCGCCTACGGCAGCGTCCAGTCCCCCATGGGCGGCATGAAGGACTCCGGCCTCGGCCGCCGCCACGGCTCCGAGGGCATCCTCAAGTACACGGAGGCCCAAACGGTCGCGCAGCAGCGACTGTTGCCGATGGCCCCGTCACTGGGCATGACCGACGAGGCATACGCCCAGTTCATGAGCCGCAGTCTCCGGGTCATGAAGGCCTTGCGTCTCAAGTAGCAGTCCCTGGTTCTCAACGAGGAGAGCATGTGTCACAGGACACCTACGACTACGACGTCATCGTCGTCGGCTCGGGCTTCGGTGGTTCCGTAACCGCCCTGCGCCTGACGGAGAAGGGCTACCGCGTAGGTGTCCTGGAAGCCGGCCGACGCTTCACCCGGGAATCCCTCCCCAAGAACTCGTGGGACCTCAAGAACTACCTCTGGGCCCCCAGGCTCAACCTCTACGGCCTCCAGCGCATCCACCTGCTCGGCAACGTCATGGTTCTCGCCGGCGCGGGCGTGGGCGGCGGCTCCCTGAACTACGCCAACACCCTGTACGTACCGCCCGAGCCGTTCTTCGAAGACCCCCAGTGGCGCGACATCACGGACTGGCAGGAGGAGTTGGCCCCGTACTACGACCAGGCCCGCCGCATGCTCGGCGTACGGCTCAACCCGACGATGACCCCGTCCGACGTCCATCTGAAGGCGGCGGCCCAGCGGATGGGCGTGGGCGACACCTTCCACATGGCCCCGGTCGGTGTCTTCTTCGGCGACGGCGAGGACGCCGACGGCACCGCGAAGGCCAGGCCCGGCGAGCAGGTGGCGGACCCGTACTTCGGCGGCGCGGGCCCGGCCCGCAAGGCCTGCACGGAGTGTGGCGAGTGCATGACGGGCTGCCGGCACGGTGCCAAGAACACCCTCAACGAGAACTACCTCCACCTCGCCGAGAAGGCGGGCGCCGAGGTCCACCCGATGACGACGGTCGTGTCCGTCACGGACGACTCACAGGGCGGCTACGCGGTGGCGACCCTGCCCACGGACGCGAGGAAGTCGTCGAAGGGCCGTACCTTCAAGGCCCGCAGGGTCGTCCTCGCCGCCGGCACCTACGGCACCCAGACCCTCCTGCACCGTATGAAGGCGGGCGGCCAACTGCCGTACCTCTCCGAGAAGTTGGGCGAACTCACCCGCACCAACTCGGAGGCGCTGGTCGGCGCCCAGACGAACGACCGCCGCTACCGCAGAGCGACCGGCACCCCGAAGGCCGACTTCACCCGCGGAGTCGCCATCACCTCCTCGATCCACCCCGACGGGAACACCCACATCGAACCGGTCCGCTACGGCAAGGGCTCCAACTCGATGGGCGGCCTCTCCATCCTCCAGGTCCCGTACGCCGAGGGCTCGTCGAGGGTGCTGGCCTGGCTGGCGAACGCGGCCCGCCACCCGCTCCTGGTCCTTCGCTCCCTCTCCAACCGCCGCTGGTCGGAGCGGACCATCATCGGCCTGGTGATGCAGTCGCTGGACAACTCCCTGACGACGTATCTGAAGCAGGACGGCGTAGGCAAAGGGCTGTTGACGGCACGTCAGGGGCACGGCGCCCCCAACCCCAAGCAGATCAGGGCGGCTTCGGAGGCCGCGGCGGCCATCGCCGCCGAGATCAACGGCTTCGCGGGCTCCAACGTCGGCGAACTCATGGGCACCCCGCTCACCGCCCACTTCCTCGGCGGCTGTCCCATCGGCGCCTCCCGCGAGACCGGTGTGATCGACCCGTACCACCGCCTCTACGGCCACGCGGGCATCTCGGTCGTCGACGGCGCGGCCGTCTCGGCGAACCTCGGCGTCAACCCGTCGCTCACCATCACCGCGCAGGCCGAGCGCGCGATGTCGTACTGGCCCAACAAGGGCGAGCCGGACCCGCGTCCGCGCCAAGGGGCGTCGTACGAACGGCTGAAGCCGGTGGAGCCGCGTCAACCGGCGGTCCCCGAGGGGGCGTTCGGCGCGCTGAAGCTGCCGTTCCTGGGGATGCCGACGGTGCCGCCGAAGTCGTAAGCCGTAGAAGACAAGCGGCAGTTGCCGTACAAACAGAAGGACCTGCGCCCCCCTCCGAGCGCAGGTCCTTTGTCGAGCGAGCTACGTGTTACGCGCTCTCTCCGGTCTTGCGGCGGCGCACCATGACCACCGCTGCGGCACCCGCGACGACCGCCGCGCCGCCCACGAGGCCGATCACCGGCAGCGCGGAGCTGGAGCCGGTCTCGGCGAGGTTGCCGGTGGCCTCGTTGACCCCGCCCTGCGGCTTCAGGTCGTCGTTGGTCCCGGTCGGCTTCTGGCCGGTCGGCTTGGCCTCGCCGACGTCGCCCGGGTCGCTGCTGCCGGCGGCGAGCACGGAGAACTCGTAGTAGTCGCCGTTGACGTAGCAGGACTCACCCTTGCCCGCGTACACCGCCTGGCTCAGCGCGAACGACGAGCCCGCGGGGGCCGAGGACTTGATCTTCACGCGCAGGTCGAGCGTGGTCGAGGACTTCTTCTCCAGGGTGGGCAGCACCGCGACGATGCTGCCGGACAGCGTGGTCTCGTCGCTGCCGGTGCCGACGGTCTCCTGGTAGGAGTCGGTCCACTTGCCGTCCTGCTTCAGCTGGATCTCGGCCAGGTCCAGCATGAGCGAGGAGTCCTCGTTCACGTCGTCGCTGTACTCGGTGAGCGCGTTGATCCAGACGTTCTGCAGGTCCTTGTCCGAGGCGTTCTTCACCACGAACTTGAAGGTGTGCCAGCCGGAGCCGGCGACGATCTTGTTCGGCAGCCCGGTGATCGACGCGGAGAGCTTCTCGTCCAGGTCGAACGTCTTGCAGTCCGCGTACGGGTCGAAGTCGTCGGACGGCTTGCTCGGCGACGCGGACGGGCTCGGCGACGCGCTTCCGCTCGGGGAGTCCGACGCGGCGGGGCTGCTCGTGTCCGCCGCCGGGGAGCTGGTGTCCGAGGCGGGGGTGCTGGTGTCCGCCGCCGGGCTGCTCGCGTCCGAGGCGGGAGTGCTGTCGTCGGCCGCGGGGGTGCTCGCGTCGGCCGCCGGGGTGCTGTCCTCGACCGCGGGGCTGCTGGACGACGTGTCCGGCGAGCCGCCGTCGGCGAACGCGGCCGGTGCCGACAGCAGGGCGAGGGGGGCGATGGCGGCCGTCGCGGCGACCGTGGCCATGACACGGCGAAGCTTCATGAAGTCCTCAAGAAGTCCGGAGTGCTGCGACAGTGCAGCACGCTGGGCGGAGGGCTCCGCGTGTGGGGCGCGGGTGTGGCCCTTGTTCTGCAGGTGTGACCCGGGAAACCTGTGAATGGTTGTGTCAATCCTCACCTGATTCTTATGTGGGCTGTGTCACACCCAGGTTCTGCTTGCGAACACGCTTTCGGGCGCCTACAACTACCTGGTGTCTGACAAACCGTCCGAGGAACCGTCCTCGACCCCGGAGATCCCCGACGACGTCTGGGACAAGTTCGCCCGTGACACGGAGCGTGACATCCGGGCCTCCGCACAGAAGGAACCGTCCGCGCGCGCCCGCCAGGTGACCGAGCGGCTGAAGAAGGCCGAGCAGCCCGAGGGCTGGCGTACCGGCCCGGCCTGGCAGGAGATGAACGGGCGGGCCCGGCGCAGGCGTCGCCTGTGGGCCGTACTCGGCGTCCCGCTCGCCGTGGTCGTCGTCGTGGTCGCGATGAGACCCTCGCTGCTGCCCGGCGACCCCTTCGGCGCCAAGGCGGACTCGGACGCCGCGTCCCCGCTCGCCGCGGAGACCGCCGCCCCGACCGCCGCGCCCTCCACCGCGGATCCCCACATACCCACCCTGGACCGGCCGTTCGCCGGTTCACCCGCCCTGAACTGGGCCGACGGCGCGGCCGGCATCATCCTGCCGAAGGCGACCGCCGTGGGCACCTTCTCGAAGGACCGGGTCGAACTGGCCCTCCAGCAGACGAAGATCCTGCTCGTCGCAGCCAACCTCGACCCGAAGACGATCGGCGGCGCCCGCCCGTCCGCCGCGCTCGCCGTCCTCGACCCGAAGCAGCCCAAGGTGCTCGACCAGTTGAAGACCTCCCTGGCCGCCCCGACCAAGGCCGACGACCCCACGCTGCTGTTCAGCCGTTTCGACCCCAAGGACGTACGACTGGTCGGCAAGGTGGTGAAGACCCGTGGCCGCATCACCTTCGCGAAGGACTCCAGCGGGGGCGTCACCGTCCACGCCGACTACACCTTCGTCTACCCGCTGGTCCGGACCGACGGCTCCACCGAGGTCGCCCGCACCATCGTCCGCCGGGTGATCGACACCGAGGTCCTCGACCCCGCCCGCTACCAGGTCACCCCCGGCCTGCTGACCCTCACCCTCAACAACGCGGACTTCGGCAACTCGGCCTGCGACGTCTACGACGGCTTTCTGCACCCGCAGTTCGACTCCGACGCCACGTCGTCCCCCACGGGCGCGACACCCACGGGCCCGACGACGGACCCGTACGACCGCAGCCGCGACATCGGCAAGGGCGAGGGAAACTGCGGGACGGTGAGCCGGACCTAGGAGCGCGCGAGGACCCGCAGGAACGCAAGCGAAGGGCCCCGCGGGACGGAGCCGCGGGGCCCTTCTCCGTCAGCACCGACGTCAGGGCGGCGCCGGTGCCTGGGAGCGGCGCCGGGGGGTTGCGCCGCTGGTCTCAAGTTGTCTCAAGTGCCCCGGGTCGGCGCCCCGGCGCACACGGGGCGCGCACTTGGTCTCGACCTTTGGCAGTGGGACGGTGCACCGCAATGCGGTTGGCTGCTATGGGACTTGGGGCTCAGAGGGGAGCTCGGGGGGCTTCTACGCATCGTGCTGGATGGAGACGACGACCGCAACCGTTCGATCCGGCTTTGTGCATTTTGCAGTTCCGCCGGGCGGCCCCGGGCGTCCCCGGAGCCGACCGTTCTCTTGGGTGACCGGGCTGCTGTCCCCTGCCGTCCGGTCACGACCCTGGAGCGAGGTCCCACGACGTACGGCACGATCCGTACGTCTCATCGCCCCAGCGAGCCACGCGTGGTTCTTTCGGGCCCGCCCCTGGCTGGCACGGACACCCCCACCAACGAAGCGGTTCCCGGGGCGGTCACGCGCCGTACGGGTGAGACGGGGCTCGAACTCAGATCCGCCCCCGCGACAGTTCGAGCAGCGTCATCGCGAGCGAGGTGCCGGGCTTGCCGAGCGCGTCCCTGTAGCGGCCCAGGATCTCGTTCTCCCGCGACAGGTGCACACGCCGGCCGCCGGAGGCGATCCGCGTCTCCTGCACGACGGCGGACACGGCGACCCGTTCCTGGATCAGCCCGATGATCCGGTCGTCGAGAGCGTCGATCCGCTCACGGGCGTCGGCGATGGTCTGCTCGGGGGTGGTGGCGGGCGTGGTGGCGGTCATAAGGGGCTCCTGGTCGGAAGGGCGGCCCCGGATCGACACGACCCGGAAAACGACAGGCGCCCCGGGCCTTGTCGGCCCGGGGCGCCTGGAAAGTCGCTTGTCAGTAACTCAAGCAGCTCGACCATGGCAGCCGGCGGGCCGGTTGCCATAGGTAAAGAGGAAGGTCGGGTGCGTGAGCATGGGGGCGAGTATGCCACAGAGTCTTTTGACGGTGCCCGCTGTCTTTTTGCCTTGACGATGCCGATCGAGCCGGCCGAGACGGGTGGTGGGCGGGCATAGGTCCGGGGGGTCTGGGGGCGGAGCCCCCGGGAGACGGCGAGGTGTCCCACGCGACCCCCGTTAGAATCGGTACCCAGACCCCCGCCCCACCGCCGGAAGGCCACGCTCCCGTGTCAGCGACCCCCGCCCCCGACACCGTCCTGGTCGTCGACTTCGGCGCGCAGTACGCCCAGCTCATCGCCCGCCGCGTCCGCGAGGCCCGGGTCTACAGCGAGATCGTGCCGAGCACCATGCCGGTCGCCGAGATGCTCGCCAAGAACCCGGCGGCGATCATCCTCTCCGGCGGCCCCTCCTCCGTGTACGCGGAGAGCGCCCCCCGCCTGGACCGCGAACTCTTCGAGGCCGGCGTCCCGATCTTCGGCATGTGCTACGGCTTCCAGCTGATGGCGACCACCCTCGGCGGCACCGTCGACAACACCGGTGCCCGCGAGTACGGCCGTACGCCCCTGCATGTCTCGCGGTCGTCCTCCACCCTTTTCGAAGGCACTCCCGACGAGCAGTCCGTCTGGATGTCGCACGGCGACGCCTGCTCCGCCGCCCCCGAGGGCTTCACGGTCACCGCGTCCACGGACGTCGTCCCGGTCGCCGCCTTCGAGAACGACGAGAAGAAGCTCTACGGCGTCCAGTACCACCCCGAGGTCATGCACTCCACGCACGGCCAGCAGGTCCTGGAGCACTTCCTGTACCGGGGCGCGGGCCTCACCCCGTCCTGGACCACCGGCAATGTGATCGACGAGCAGGTCGCGGCGATCCGCGAGCAGGTCGGCGACAAGCGCGCCATCTGCGGTCTGTCCGGCGGTGTCGACTCCGCCGTAGCCGCTGCCCTTGTCGCACGCGCCATCGGCGACCAGCTGACCTGCGTCTACGTCGACCACGGTCTGATGCGCAAGGGCGAGACCGAGCAGGTCGAGAAGGACTTCGTGGCCGCGACCGGCGTCAAGCTCGTCGTCGTCGACGCGGAGGAGCGCTTCCTCACCGCGCTCGCCGGGGTCTCCGACCCGGAGCAGAAGCGGAAGATCATCGGCCGCGAGTTCATCCGTGTCTTCGAGCAGGCGCAGGCCGAGATCATCGCGGACGAGGGCCCCGAGGTCGCGTTCCTGGTGCAGGGCACGCTGTATCCGGACGTCGTCGAGTCCGGCGGCGGTACCGGCACCGCGAACATCAAGTCCCACCACAACGTCGGCGGCCTGCCGGAGGACCTAGAGTTCAAGCTCGTCGAACCGCTGCGCAAGCTGTTCAAGGACGAGGTCCGGATGGTCGGCCAGGAGCTCGGCCTGCCGGACGAGATCGTCCAGCGCCAGCCCTTCCCGGGCCCCGGCCTCGGCATCCGCATCGTCGGCGAGGTCACCAAGGACCGCCTCGACCTGCTCCGCGACGCCGACGCCATCGCCCGCGAGGAACTGACCGCGGCCGGCCTCGACCGCGACATCTGGCAGTGCCCGGTGGTCCTCCTCGCCGACGTCCGCAGCGTCGGTGTCCAGGGCGACGGCCGCACCTACGGCCACCCGATCGTCCTGCGCCCGGTCTCCTCCGAGGACGCCATGACCGCCGACTGGTCCCGCCTGCCGTACGACGTCCTCGCGAAGATCTCCACCCGCATCACCAACGAGGTCGCCGACGTCAACCGAGTCGTCCTCGACATCACCTCGAAGCCCCCGGGGACCATCGAGTGGGAGTGAGCCTTCCGGGGGCTCAGGTCCGCTTGAGGGTCCGCACCGGCCCTCCGGGCTTCCAGACCTGCACGACGAGATATTTCTCGTCCTCGACGTAGGTCCGCACGACCTCCGTCAACTCGGTGCGGAAGAGGTGGAACGGCTCCGGCGGTTCCACCTCCTTCATGTACGCCCCCTTCACCCCGGCATCCGTCACCTCCACCGCCCGCCCGCTCACCCGTACGTCCCCGCCGTGGGTGTCCGTACCCGGCCCCGGGTTCGCCTGCAGCGCGAAGCGCGGATCGCGCCGCAGATCCAGCGCCTTCAGCGAGTCGGGCATCATCCCGAGCCACAACTCGCCGTCCAGGAACCGCACTTCGAGCCCGGTCGTACGCGGTGACCCGTCCTTGCGCAGGGTCGCGAGGACGTGATGCGTGAAGGTACCGAAACGCTCCTCGACGGTCGCGGCGAGATCCGGTTCGGCGGCGGTGAAGGTGGCCCAGTTCGCTGTCATACGGCGAGTGTTCCGCCGATAACCGACAACCTCTGTCCTCTTTACAGACCTGCACTGCCCTTTTCGACCGACCGGCGGTAACTTCTCGCCCTTACAACAAACCCAGTGCTGGAGGACCGATGCACGGGCCGACGCCGCCCTCCCCCCTGCCCACCGACCGGCTGCGGTTCGCCATGCCGCCGATGCACGAGTCGGTCGAGGACGAACGCCGGCACCGCAAGGAACGGCTCGCGGGCGCCCTGCGCCTGTTCGGCCGGCTCGGCTTCGAGGACGGGGTCTCGGGGCACATCACCGCCCGCGACCCCGAGTTCACCGACTGCTTCTGGGTCAACCCTTTCGGGATGCCCTTCCGGCACGTCACCGTCAGCGACCTGGTGCTCGCCAACTCCGAGGGCCAGGTGCTCCAGGGCGGCCACCATGTGAACCAGGCCGCCTTCACCGTGCACTCCCAGGTCCACGCCGCCCGCCCGGACGTCGTCGCCGTCGCCCACTGCCACTCCGTGCACGGCCGCGCCCTCTCCGCCCTCGGCGACTTCCTCGACCCGATCAGCCAGGAGAGCTGCGCCTTCTACGAGGACCACGCGCTCTACGACGCCTTCAGCGGCGTCTCCGTCGACGCAGAGGAAGGCAAGCGGATCGCCGCCGGGCTGGGCTCCCGCAAGGCGCTCGTACTCCGCAACCACGGCCTGCTGACGGTCGGCGACTCGGTGGACGCGGCGGCCTGGTGGTTCCTGTCCATGGAACGCTCCTGCCAGGTCCAGCTCCTCGCCAAGGCGGCAGGCAGACCCCTCCTCATCGACCACAAACTCGCCGTCGCCACCCGCGAACAGACCGGCGGTGACCTCGTCGCATGGATCAACTACCAGCCCCTGTGGCAGGACATCAGCCGCAGCGAACCGGACCTCCTCAGCTGAGGCCCCTCTATCTGAAACCGCGCAGCACCGCCGCCTTGGTCATCGTGAACTCCTCGTCCGTGAGCACCCCTTCCCGGTGCAACTCGCCCAACTCCCGCAGCCTGCGCAGGAGTACGTCGTGATGGTCGGCCGGGGGCGGGACGGTGGCCGCACGCGGGGGCCGGTCCGTGAACTCGCCGTTCTCCCGCTCACGGACCGACGGATGGGGCAGCCGCGCGGTCACCGCCGTCGCCACCAGCGCGGTGAGCAGATCACGGCGGGTGCTGCCCCACAGGTCGAGCGCGTACGGGTCCTTCTCCGGCGGCAGTTTGGAGAACACCGTCTCCCGGGTCACGAACCGCATGAACCCGTCCTCGTAACCGGAGTTGGGCAACCACTCCACCTGCACCAGATCGCCCACGGCGACTATCCGCGGCCCGGTGGCCCGCTTGACGCGCTCGGAGGTGTCCGCCCAGTCGATCCGCACCTGGGCGCCGTCGAATGACACCGTGCCGTCGGAGGACCGGACCGAGACCGGGACCGGCGGACCCGGCAGCAGATAGGCCTTGGTGGGTTCCTTGGGGATCTGGTCCAGGAGCAGTGCGTGCCGAATCTCCTCCGCCACGTACTCGGCGACCCCGGACCGGTCGATGTCCACGATCAGCCGGTACGGATCCGCCGCGTCCGGCAGCCGCCCACCGGTCGCCTGCAACAGCGGATCGGCCCCCTCGCGCAGCCTCAGCCGCAGTCGGCCACGCTTGCGTTCGGGTTCGTAGACGACGCCCGCGACGGCTTCGAGGGGCACCGCGATCTCGCCGTACGTCTGCCGGAACAGTGGCACGGAGCGGTGAAGTCCCGGTGTGATCCTGACCGTTGTGCCGTCGAAGGCCCAGGTCCCGTCGCGCTGGATGATCTCGGCCATACGGAAATTCTCGCAGCCGGGTCAACACGGCGGCGCTCACTTCACCCGCGCTGACCAGACCTGCCGGACGCGGGCCGTGTCCCGTAGGGCACAATCCGCTGTTGTCGTGCGGGAGTTGCAAGGCGGTGGCCAAAGGCTTCGGAGCCGGTCGCCGAATGTGAGGGCCCGGTTTCGAGGGCCGAGGTCCATGAGGGTCGTGGGGAAGGCAGGCGTCGGGCGTGGCGGTGCAGGAGGCGAGACAGGGCGGCGAGCAGGTGGGTGCCCACGGAGGTGGCTGCACCTGCGGGGACTGCCCGCACGGAGCACGCGAGGGGCATCGGCGCGCGGTCGCCGCGTTCCTCGTCAAGCGGGACGGCTTCGCGGCCGGCGAGGGGCTGCCCGCGGCGGTGGCGCACTCGGCGTCCGCCTCCCGGCAGTGGGTCTCCGACGAACTGACCCAGTCCGCCGACGCCGTCGCCGAACGCGGCCGGGCCGAGGGCGGAGCCTGGCTGGCGCGCCTGTGGCACCGCACGGCCTTCGCCGTGTGGGGCGGCTTCGTCGTCCTGCTCCTGGTGCAGGCGCTCACCGCGATCGGCGCGGGCTGGACGGCGGCCCGTACGGCCGGACTGCTGGCCGCGCTCGTGGTCGCCGGCGCGCTGAGTGCCGCCTCCTGGTTCCACCGGGCGCGCGGCGGGGCGCTGGCCCCGGTCATCGGTGAGGACAACCGGCTGTCGACCTCCCGCGCGGTGGCCGTCTCCTGGGTGCTGTTCGTGGCGTACGCAGTGCTGGTCCTGGCCGGCCGCCTCGCCGCCGCCTCCGACCACGCCGAACGCGACGCCCTCATCTCCGGCCTCGAACTCGCCCGCGGCGCCGGTGTGGTGACCGTCCTCGCCGTGGTCTGCGCGATCGCCGTGCTCGTGCGCCGGGTCGTCGGCCTGCGGGTCCTCGGCCAGCGCCTCCAGAAGATCCCCGCCGACCGCCCGCGTGCGGCCGACCTCCTCACCGACGACGCCGGCCGCGGCACCTTCGCCGACATCCAGTACGTCGCGATCAGCGCCGTCGCCCTCGTCTTCGCGGCCGTGAGACTCGCCCGCCGCCCCGACCAACTGCCGGACCTGCCCTGGGGCTTGGCGGTGGTGGTCCTCATCTCCGCCGCGACATACCTGGCCGGCAAGTACGCGGAAGGCGGCCGTCCGGTCATCCTCTCGGTGGTGCGTTCCCGCGAGGCGGGCGACCTCGACGCCCCGATCCGCACCGGTGACGACATCGAGATCCGCGGCGCCGGCTTCGTCCCCCCGGGCGCCCAGACCGCGGACCGCCTCTCCCGCATGGTCGTCCGCATCGGCCCGGTCAACGTCCACGTACCCCTGGTCCCGGTCACCGGCGGGTTCTCCAACCCGACGGACACCCTCCTCACCGTCCCGGTCCCTGTGGACGTCGAGCCCGGACGCGTGGAAGTACAGGTCGTGACCGCGGCGGGCGTGGAGACGAATGCCTGTGTCGTCGACGTGACGGACTGAGACGGCCGATGGGCGAGGACGTCCATATGGGTGTGCGGCAGATCCGGGCCCACAGCTGAATATCCAGAGAACGCGGCCGACTGCCGCCCGAACTCGGCCGAAGTGCGAAAAACTGTCCGAAGCATGGTTGAGCGGGTCCCCCTTTTCGTACGTATGGTCTGTTGAGGGGTCAACGGCGGGCGAGAGGCGGCTAAGGGCGATGACTCACGGCACTCGAATGGATACGCAAACCCCGTACCTCGACGGCGACCGGAGCTGGCGCGACACCGCCACCCGGTACGCCCTCCTCCCACTACGTGTCTTCCTGGGCGTCACCTTCATCTACGCGGGCCTGGACAAACTCACCGACAGCGCCTTCATGAAGGCCTCCGGCGCCGGGTCGGTCGGCGAGACGATGCGCGCGGTCCGCGACTCGTCCGCCATCCCGGCCCTGGTCGACCTGTCCCTGAAGAGCCCCGTCGGCTTCGGCTACGCCATCGCCTTCGGTGAACTCGCCGTCGGCATCGGCACGTTGATCGGCCTGCTGGCCCGCATCGCCGCACTCGGCGGCGCGCTGATCTCCCTCAGCCTGTGGCTGACCATCAGCTGGCAGTCGGACCCGTACTACTACGGCAACGACCTCGCCTATCTGATGGCCTGGCTGCCCCTCGTCCTCGCGGGCGCCTCCGTGTTCTCCCTGGACGCGGCACTACGCGCGAGGCGAAGGCAGCGGGCGGGTGGCTACCGCTAGTCAGCCCGATATCTCAGGACCGGGGTCGGCCGTGCTCGTACGGCCGGCCCTGCGTCGTCTGCGGATCGCCCCGTTGACGCCGGCCACCACGCCGGCCAGCAACAGGCCGACGACGACCAGGGGGATCGCCGCGAACCACTCGGTCACCCACAGCCCGCCCGCGTCCCCGGCGTAGGCCACGCCCGCGGCGACGAGGAAGAGACCGACGACCAGCTTTCCGGGCTGGAACTCATGACGCAGCACGGCTGACCTCCGCCTGTCCGACGTCGACCCGGAGGTCCAGGTCCAGCGTGCCGGTGCTCTTCACGCCCGTCGCCGGGGTCAGGGTGACCTGCTTGTGCTTGCCCGGTTCCACGTCCACGTCCTTCTTGCCGTCACCGGGCAACTGGATGTCCCCGACGCCCACGTCCACACTCAGCTTCACCGTCACGTCCGACGGCACGATCACCTTCAACTGCCCGATGCCCACCTGGGCGTACGTTGTCACCGTCTGCCCCTTGGCCAGCCGCAGCCGGGTCAGGTCGAGCGTGCCCACGCCGTTCCCCAGGTCGTAGTTCTGCTGCACCTGGGCCACCGCCGTGGGCTGCCAGGTGAGGCGTTCCCAGTGGGTGGTGAGGTCCTTGGGCAGGGCCGCCGAGGCGGCGAGCAGGCCGGCCGTGACGATCGCGAGGAACACCGAGCCCGCCCCCGTACGCCCCAGGAACGAGCTGACCGCCATCCCCAGGCCGAACACGACGAGCGCGCAGGCCAGACCCATCTGCAGGCTGGTGCCGAGCGCCTGGTCGTCCCATCGCGCGGCGGTGCCGAGGGCGCCCGCGAGCAGGGCCAGCAGGAAGACCCAGCCGCCGATCCAGCGCGGACCGCGCGGCTTCGGGGCGGGCGGACGCGGGGGCCGCAGATCCTGGGGCCAGTGCGGGTACGAAGGGCCGAGGCTGATGTGGACCGCGTCCGTGATGTCGCGGGTGCGGGAGTCCCCGGGGCCCCAGAGATAGCCGGTGCCACCGACGTGGGTGCCGTCCTTGACGATCGGGTCGCGCCACCAGGAGGGGTAGGCGGCGGGCACCGGCGGTGCCTGGGCCTCCGGCGGGGCGTCGGCGACGGCCTGCGCGGCCAGCGGGTCGGGGTCGGGGGCGCCGCGCTGCTGCGACCAGTACCCCGCGCCCGCCAGCAGGAGGGAGAGGACGACGGCGAAGGTGAGCACGCTGGCGTTGCTCAGCATCGACAGGAACACACCGCAGCCGACCAGCGCGAACAGCACCGCCGCCAGGGCCTGGCCGTCGACGCGGCCGGTGAAGAGCTTGCGGACCTCGTTCTCCTCCTCGTCGTCGTACGGGACGAAGAGCCAGGCGAAGCCGTAGAAGATGAGGCCGATGCCGCCCGTCGCCGAGAGCACCGCGAGGGTGATCCGGAAGATCACCGGGTCCATGTCGCACTGCCGCCCGAGCCCCGCGCACACCCCCGCGAGCACCTTGGACCGCCGGTCCCGCCGGAACCGGTGCGGAGGCGCGGCCGTGATCGTGTCACCAGGCGCGGCACCCGACGGCGCGGCGCCCGGCGACGACGCGGCACCCGCGGCGGGCACGGCGTCCTGCGGCCCGCCGCCCGCTGCCGGGCCGGGGCCGGAGCCGGGTCCCGGACCCGTCGCGGCGTGCTCGTGATCTGTCATGCGTCCATGCTGCCCGCCGCGAGGCGCCGATGGCAGTCGGGACGACCCTGGCCGAACCCTGAAATCCGCCCTGACAGGGACCGGGGGAGTGTTCGACACCGACCCCGACACCGCGAAAGGCCCCTGAGCCGCGTCGTTTCCGAAGATCAGGGGAGTCTCGGGGGCCGACCCTGATGCTCCGGGCGGCGGGGCGTGTGAACATCGGTGGCATGCCGGAAGCCGCAGCAGTGTCAGTCGAGGACCCGCGGCCGCCGCGCAAGCTCTACCGCAGCAGCGACGGACGCTGGCTCGGTGGTGTGGCGCGGGGGCTCGCCGGGCATCTCGGCCTGCCGGTGATCTGGGTGCGGCTGGTGTTCGTGGGCCTGTTCCTCGCGGACGGACTCGGCGCGCTGCTGTACGCCTCGTTCTGGTTCTTCGTGCCGCTCGGCGTCGGCGGCGTCGCCGGCCAGCGGCCCCCGTCGCTCGTCTCCACCGAGACCTCGGCGGACGGCCGCCGCAGACTCGTCGCCCGCAAGCCGGACAAGGGCCAGATCGTCGCCCTGCTCCTCATGGTCGTCGTGGCGCTGGTCTTCGTCGGCAATGTGAATCTGGGCGACGGCGCCAAGGCCTATCTCTTCCCGGTCGTCCTCGTCGGCGCGGGCGTGGCCCTCGTCTGGCGTCAGGCGGACAACGCCCGCCGCGCCCGCTGGGCCGAGGTCGGCGGCCGTCGCCGTACGCTCAGCCTGCTGCGCGCGGGCGGCGGCGTCCTGCTGGTCACCGCAGGCGCCACCGCGATCTTCGTGCTGCAGGGCTCCGCCGCCCACCTCGGTTCGGTGCTCCAGGCCGCCCTCGCGGTCCTCGTCGGCATCACCCTGCTCGCCGGCCCGTACCTCGTGCGGATGACCCAGGACCTCTCCGAGGAGCGCCTGATGCGCATCCGCGCCCAGGAGCGCGCCGAGGTCGCCGCCCATGTCCACGACTCCGTGCTGCACACCCTGACCCTGATCCAGCGCAACGCGGAGAGCCCGAGCGAGGTACGCCGCCTGGCCCGTGCCCAGGAGCGCGATCTGCGCGCCTGGCTCTACAAACCGGAGGGCACCGGCAAGGAAGAGGCCGACGAACCCGACACCCTCGCCGAGGCGGTGCGGCGCAGCGCGGCCGAGGTCGAGGACAAGCACGGCGTCCCCATCGAGGTCGTCATCGTCGGGGACTGCCCGCTCGACGAGAGAATCGGTGCCCAGATGCAGGCCGCGCGCGAGGCGATGGTGAACGCGGCCAAGTACGGTGGCGAGGGTGGCGCCGTGCAGGTCTACGCCGAGGTGGAGGGGAAGAAGGTCTTCGTGTCCGTCCGTGACCGCGGACCGGGCTTCGACCTCGACTCGATACCCGCCGACCGCATGGGCGTCAGAGAATCGATCATCGGCCGTATGGAGCGACACGGCGGCACGGCACGGCTGCGCGCGGTGCCGGACGGCGGTACCGAGGTCGAGCTGGAGATGGAGAGGGCGGAGAAGACGTCATGAGCGACGCGACCGAGACGAACGAGCCTCTGGAGCCGACCGGCGGGAGCGCGGGCGGGCGTCACGTGCGCGTGGTCCTCGTCGACGACCACCGCATGTTCCGTACGGGGGTCCAGGCGGAGATCGGCCGGACCGAGGAGACCGGCGTCGAGGTGGTCGGCGAGGCCGCGGACGTCGACCAGGCGGTCACGGTCATCACCGCGACCCGCCCCGAGGTGGTCCTCCTCGACGTCCACCTGCCGGGCGGCGGCGGGGTCGAAGTCCTGCGCCGCTGCGCCCCGTTGATGAGCGACGCCGAGCAGCCCGTCCGCTTCCTCGCGCTGTCCGTGTCGGACGCGGCGGAGGACGTGATCGGGGTGATCCGAGGCGGTGCGCGCGGCTATGTCACCAAGACGATCACCGGTACGGACCTCGTCAACTCCGTCTTCCGGGTCCAGGAGGGCGACGCGGTCTTCTCCCCGCGGCTGGCCGGCTTCGTCCTCGACGCCTTCGCGTCGACCGACGCCCCGCCGGTCGACGAGGACCTCGACCGCCTCACCCAGCGCGAGCGCGAGGTCCTGCGCCTGATCGCCCGCGGCTACGCCTACAAGGAGATCGCCAAGCAACTGTTCATCTCGGTGAAGACGGTCGAGTCCCATGTCTCGGCGGTGCTGCGCAAGCTCCAACTGTCGAACCGGCACGAGCTGACGCGGTGGGCGACGGCACGCCGACTGGTGTGACCCGCAAGGGAGTTCACCGGGGGTTCGTCGGGCGGGGCTTCACACCACCCGCGTCGCCCCCGCGAACGGCATCTGGTCGATCGGCGCCAGCCGCACCGGAGCCGACGGGTTCGGGGCGTGGATCATCTGGCCGTCGCCGACGTAGATGCCGACGTGGCTGATGCCCGAGTAGAAGAACACCAGGTCGCCGGGGCGCAGTTCGTCCCGGGAGACCCGCTGGCCGGCGTTGATCTGGGCGTAGGTCGTGCGGGGCAGGGAGACTCCGGCGGAGTTGTAGGCGGCCTGGACGAGACCCGAGCAGTCGAAGGCGTTGGGCCCGGTCGCCCCCCAGACGTAGGGGCTGCCGAGCTTCTGGTAGGCGTAGGAAACGGCCGCCGCAGCACGGGAGTTGGGGGCGTCGGCCGTGGCGGCGGAGGAGCCGGGCGCGTGCAGCCCGTCCCGTGACGTGGTTGCCGACCGTGACGCGCGCCCCGTGGTGCCGGCGGTCTGCTCGACCTGGGCCCGCTGCTGCGGAGGCACTGCGGAGAGCAGCCGCCGCGCCTGGTCCAGCTTCCCGTTGATGGTCTTCTTCTGCCTGCCGAGCTCCGCCTGCCGCGACTTCAGCGAGGTCAGTTCGATGTGCGCGGCCCCGCGCAACTGCTCGATCTCCCGCAGCTGTTGCCGTACGAGAGCGACGGCCGCCGTCTGCCGGTGGCCCGCCCGGTCGGCGAACTCGGCGCCGCCCAGATACTGTTCGGGGTCGTCCGAGAGCATGACCTGCACCGCGGGGTCGAGTCCGCCGCTGCGGTACTGGGCCGCGGCGACGTAACCCAGCGCGTCGCGCGCCGAGTTGAGCTTCTCGGTCTTGCGGGCCGCCTCGTCCCGCAGGGTGTTGAGCTGCTTCTCGGCCGCGTCCGCCTTCTCCTTCGCGCCGTCGTACTTCTCCGTGGCGACCTCCGCCTCCTGGTACAGCTTGTCCACCTTGGCCTTGACCTGTGCCGGTGTCAGCTGCGGCTCGGCGTGCGAGGTCCCGTCGAAGCCGGTCGCCGTCGCCGCGCCCGCGAGGGCGATCGTGGCGGCGGTGCGGGCCGTATGGCCGCTGAGCGAGCGCTGTCGGGGCTTGCGGTGCGCTGCCACGTGGACTGCACGTCCTTTCGTACGACCGCCGGGGGAGCGGGCGGTTTGCGCGTCCGGCGGCGGCCCGCACAGGGGGAGCGGGCCGCCGCCGGACCTTCTCGGCGGTGGTGTCCGACGGCCGCCCCTGGTCCGGGCGGCGGTGGGGAGCCGGTCACCTGGTGGAGGACGCTAAACCTGAAGATGACGGCCCGGTAACGCATGTACGGAAATGATGTGAGGTGATCGTCTTTTAACGTCAAGTGACTGTCATTCCGGTCCGGGGCCACCGCCTTCACGCGGCGCGCTGACCGATGCAGCGGTTCCGGCGCGGCGGTGGGCGGCACGGTGCTATGGGCCGCATATATGCAAGATCCGGTGAGCGACAGGGCAGCCCGGTGTCGGTCGGCCCCGGGCCCCTGAATAGGCTCCGGACCCATGGACGTACTCATCCATCTCTTCGTCGGCCTGCACATCATCGGCATCGCCGCGCTGCTCGGCGGTTTCCTCACCCAGATGAAGGCGATGGGCCAGGGGACGGCCCGCTTCGTCCCCGGCATGCTGCACGGCGCGCTGACCATGCTGGTCACCGGCGCGATCCTGGTCGGCCTCAACCAGGCCGACGATCAGCACGTCAACAACATCAAGATCGGCATCAAGCTCGCGCTGCTGGTCGTGATCCTGGGACTCGTCTATGTGAAGAGGGACGAGGAGACGGTCGACAAGAACCAGTTCGCGCTGGTCGGCGGCCTCACCATGGTCAACATCTTCATCGCGGTCCTGTGGACGTGACCCCGGACGTGGCGGCGAGGTAGAACCGGACCGTCCCCGCGGCCACCACCAGCCAGGCCGCCACCGCGATCCACAGCACCACCTGCCCCGGTGTCCTGAGCCACGGGACGTCCACAGCGGTGCCCACGGACAGCGTGGTCGCCGCCGTCATCCCGAGCGGGAACACCGTCGACCAGCGGCGCACGTCGTAGCGCGGCCTGGGCCAGACGATCTCGGCGGCCAGCAGGACCACGCACCAGGCCACGTCCAGCACCAGCAGCGCCACGGTCACGGCCCGCAGGACGCCCCGGTCGTCGGAGTTCCACAGATACAGGCGGGCGCTGTCGGCGGCGATCAGCTTCGACCCGGCCAGTGCCGAGACGGCGAGTGCGCCGCCGACGAGCCAGTGGTCACCGGCCCCGATGATCACCTGCCGCCAATCGAAACGGGCCAGCGCGAACCCGTAGAGGGCCAGCCCGAACCAGAACAGCGCCAGCGCCGTGTGCGCGAGCCAGGCCACCGATTCGGCCGCGGCGATCGTGGCGCCCAGCACGGCCAGCGACTGCGTGGCCACACAGCCGAGGAACACCGTCCCGGGCATCCGCCCCCGCCAGTTCCCCAGGACCCGCACGAGCAGCCCCGGCCACAGCACCACGGCCAGTGCGAGCAGCGCCTCCGCCACGGTCTGCCGGCCCGCGATCGAGAACCGCGTTCCGAGTACGGCGGTTGCGGCGACGGCGGTCACCGCACCGGGCGTCCCCGCCTCCGTGAGCCACCTCCGCCGGTCCCGCAGCAGCCGTATGGCGAAGTCCGCGGCCAGTCCCAGCCAGAAGGCACAGGCCAGCGCGAAGGCGATACGGGAGAGCACCGCGTACCCGGTGAGATGCAGCCCGACCGACACGATGCCGGTCGCCATCACGACGGCCCCGGCCGCCGGCGGACGCTGCGCCCACCAGGCGCGGAAGCGGGAGGTACCGGTACCGGACATGGGTCCGATGCTAGGGAGCCGCCCCGGTGCCGACAGTGGGCCACGCGCGCGTGGACCTCAGAAGCACCTGCACGCGTGCGTGGCCGTCAAAAACTGCCGCACGCGCGCGTGCCCACGGATTCCGCTCAGGCCGGCCGCACCACGCTGTGGATGGCCGACGTGCCCCCGTAGTGGATCGATTCCTCGCGGACGCAGGTGCCGGGCTTCGGGGCGTGGATCATCACGCCGTCGCCCACGTAGACACCGACGTGACTGCTGTCGTCGTGGAAGAAGACCAGGTCGCCGGGTTGTGCGTCGGCCAGGGGGACCGTTGTGCCGGCGTTCGCCTGGGCGGTGGTCGCGCGCGGGAGGGTGACTCCGGCGGCCTTCCAGGCGGCCTGGGCGAGGCCCGAGCAGTCGTACGAGCCGGGGCCCGCGGCGCCCACGACGTACGGCTTGCCGATCTGGGCGCGGGCGAAGGCGACGGCCTGCCTCGCGAGTGCCGCCGCCTCTTGCCGCCGCTCCCGCGCGGCCGACTGCGACAACAGCGCGCGTGCGGTGGAGAGCTTCTTCTGGACGGTGGCCTTGGCCGTCCTCGGGTCGCTCTGCGTCCAGGCGGGGGTCTGGAGGCTCACGGCCGCCTCCTGACGCTTCCCCGCCGTCGTGGACCGCTCCGTGAGGTGTGCGGCGACCGCGCCCTTCCGGCGGGCGGTCAGCCGGCTCATCAACTGGGCCTGGTCGTAGTGGTCGTGCGGGGTGGCGGTGAAGGAACCCGGCTGTTTCCGCACGGAGTCGATCTTCTGCGTGCGCTTGGCCGCGTCGGGCCTCTCGGTCGTCGAATCCACCCGCCGGTAGAGGTCGTCGATCTTCTTCTCGACCTCTCCGAGGCGCGGACCGCCGTCGTCGGCGGGTGTCCATATGCCTGCGATGCGCGAGCCCGCGGAACGCGGCTTGCGGTGCGACGACGCCAAGGAGGCGACTCCTTCCGAGGTCGGTGGGGCCGTGGAGCTTGATCGAACGCTAACCAATTTGTGTGGCTTGTGTGAAGGTCGATGGCCGATATGCCCGATACGTTTGCGTGACCTCGGTCATGCGTGCGTCTGGCCGTCGCTGATCGTTATCGACCGGTTCTGGACCGTGAATTTTCCCGAGTTCCCGGGGTGGCGGCCGGTTGTCAGTGGGGCGCCCTAAACTCGGAAGGCGATGAGCAGCCTCTTTGACGACAGCTTCCTGGCGGATCTCAAGGCCCCTCGGGCCCACGATGAAGAGCCCCCGCCACCGCCCGAGGACGAGCACGGACCGGAGCCGGTTCCGGACGACCTGTTCGGCGGGAAGTTCGACGTGCCCGCGAGCAGGGACGCCTACTACCGGGACGGCGCCCCGCGCCCGGCGGTCGACCCGGCCGCCCTCCTGGACGGGCTGAACGAGAACCAGCGCGCGGCAGTCGTCCACTCGGGCACCCCGCTGCTCATCGTGGCCGGCGCGGGCTCCGGCAAGACCCGCGTGCTCACCCACCGCATCGCCCACCTCCTCGGCGAGCGCCATGTGCATCCGGGCCAGATCCTCGCGATCACCTTCACCAACAAGGCCGCGGGCGAGATGAAGGAGCGCGTCGAACAGCTCGTCGGCCCGCGCGCCAACGCGATGTGGGTGATGACCTTCCACAGCGCCTGCGTGCGCATCCTGCGCCGCGAGTCGAAGAAGCTCGGCTTCACCTCCTCGTTCTCGATCTACGACGCTGCCGACTCCAAGCGCCTGATGGCCCTGGTCTGCCGCGACCTGGACCTCGACCCCAAGCGCTACCCGCCCAAGTCGTTCAGCGCCCAGATCTCCAACCTGAAGAACGAACTGGTCGACGAGGAGGACTTCGCCGCCCGCGCGGCCGACGGTTTTGAGAAGACCCTCGCCCAGGCCTACGCCATGTACCAGTCGCGGCTGCGCGAGGCCAACGCCCTCGACTTCGACGACCTGATCATGACCACGGTCAACCTGCTGCGCGCCTTCCCCGACGTTGCCGAGCACTACCGCCGCCGCTTCCGGCACGTCATGGTCGACGAGTACCAGGACACCAACCACGCGCAGTACGCGCTCGTACGGGAACTCGTCGGCACCGGCACGCGCGACGAGGACGTACCGCCGAGCGAACACGACCTGCCGCCCGCCGAGTTGTGCGTCGTGGGCGACGCCGACCAGTCGATCTACGCCTTCCGGGGCGCGACGATCCGCAACATCCTCCAGTTCGAGGAGGACTACCCGAACGCGACGACGATCCTCCTGGAGCAGAACTACCGCTCCACACAGACGATCCTCTCCGCCGCCAACGCGGTCATCGAGCGCAACGAGTCCCGCCGCCCCAAGAACCTGTGGACCAACGCGGGCGCGGGCGCGCAGATCACCGGCTATGTCGCCGACACCGAGCACGACGAGGCGCAGTTCGTCGCCGAGGAGATAGACCGTCTCACCGACGCGGGCGAGGCCAAGGCCGGAGACGTCGCCGTCTTCTACCGGACGAACGCCCAGTCCCGTGTCTTCGAGGAGATCTTCATCCGCGTCGGCCTGCCCTACAAGGTCGTCGGCGGCGTCCGCTTCTACGAGCGCAAGGAGGTCCGGGACGTCCTGGCCTACCTCCGCGTCCTGGCCAACCCGGAGGACACGGTCCCGCTGCGCCGCATCCTCAACGTTCCCAAGCGCGGCATCGGCGAGCGCGCCGAGGCGATGATCGACGCCCTCTCGCAGCGCGAGAAGATCAGCTTCCCGCAGGCGTTGAAGCGCGTCGACGAGGCCTACGGCATGGCCGCGCGGTCGACGAACGCGGTCAAGAAGTTCAACACGCTGATGGAGGACCTCCGTACGATCGTCGAGTCCGGCGCGGGCCCGGCGACGGTCCTGGAGGCGATCCTCGAACGCACCGGCTATCTCGCCGAGTTGCAGGCCTCCACCGACCCGCAGGACGAGACCCGCATCGAGAACCTCCAGGAACTCGCCGCCGTGGCCCTGGAGTTCGAACAGGAGAACAGCGCGGAGGACGGCGAGAGCGAGACGCCCGTCGGGCTCGCCGCCTTCCTGGAGCGGGTGGCCCTGGTCGCCGACTCGGACCAGATCCCCGACGAGGACGAGGACGGCTCCGGAGTCATCACCCTGATGACCCTGCACACCGCCAAGGGACTCGAGTTCCCGGTCGTCTTCCTCACCGGCATGGAGGACGGCGTCTTCCCGCACATGCGCGCCCTCGGCCAGACCAAGGAACTGGAGGAGGAGCGGCGCCTCGCCTACGTCGGCATCACGCGCGCGCGTGAACGCCTGTATCTGACCCGGTCCTCACTGCGCAGCGCCTGGGGACAGCCGTCGTACAACCCGCCCTCCCGCTTCCTGGAGGAGATCCCGGCGGCACACGTGGAGTGGAAGCGGACCGGCGCCATGGCGGCCCCGCCGTCCACGGGCCCGGCCTCGGGCATCGCGGCCTCGCTGTCCTCGACCCGTTCGCGCTCGTCGGCGTCAGGCGCCTCGGGCTTCGCCACCCGCAGGGCCTCGGAGAAGCCGGTCGTGTCCCTGGCCGTCGGCGACCGGGTCACCCACGACCAGTTCGGCCTCGGCACGGTCGTCGGTGTGAAGGGCACGGGAGCGAACGCGGAGGCGACGGTCGACTTCGGAGAGGACAAGCCGAAGCGGCTGCTGCTGCGGTACGCGCCGGTGGAAAAGCTTTAGGGGGAGCGGGAGTTACGTCGGGTTGAGCCCGTGGCTGCGAAGCCACGGGAGCGGGTCGATCGCCGCGCCGCCCGCGGGGCGCACCTCGAAGTGCAGGTGCGGGCCGGTGGAGTTGCCGGAGTTCCCGGAGTACGCGATCGGATCGCCGGCCCTCACCGTCGTCCCCGAGGGGACGCGGTAGCTGGAGAGGTGGCAGTACCAGGTCTGTGTGCCGTCCTTCGCGGTCAGGATCAGCATGTTGCCGTAGGCACTGTTCCACTTCGTACTGACGACGCCGTCGGTCGCGGCCATCACCGTCGTGCCGTACGAGACGGGGAAGTCGATGCCGGTGTGCACGGACATCCAGTTGACGCCGGCCTGGCCGAAGTAGGCGCTGAGGCCCTTCTGCGTCACCGGCAGCACGTAC
Source organism: Streptomyces sp. NBC_01622 (assembly GCF_045209635.1). NCBI lineage: Bacteria > Bacillati > Actinomycetota > Actinomycetes > Kitasatosporales > Streptomycetaceae > Streptomyces > Streptomyces sp. NBC_01622. The sequence continues at coordinate 4,563,270 of NZ_CP109293.1, read as the reverse complement.
TTGGGGCGCAGCCGCTCCTTGCGGGCCGCCTCGGCCGCGGCCTTCTTCTTCTCGGTCTCCTGCTGGGCCTTGAGGTCGATACGTTCTTGCGTACGGCTGGCCCGGTCGGCGAAGTCGTCGGCGCCGGCCGAGAGGCTCTTGATCTGCGCGTCCAGCTTGTTGTTCGCGACGGACGGCTTCACCGAGGTCGCGTCGGAGGCGGACGCCGTCGAGTCGCTGCCGCCGGTCAGTGTGCCGACGGACGCGGCGGCGATCCCCGCGACCCCCATCACACACGCGGACGGCACGGCGATCGTCATCAGCGCGGACCGCTTCGGAGGCGTACGGCGCCGGGAGCGGCTCCCGTTGCGGCCCGCGGCCCGGGAGGCGGTCGCCGGGGCCGGGGTGAACTCCTCCTGGTCTTCCAGGAGTTCGGGGTGCGGCTCGGTCCCGTCCCGGTCCTGCCTGGCCTGGTCGAGGGCGGGCAGCTCGCCGGTCGCGGTCAACTCGCCGTCTTCCGGGGCGGGTTCGTCGTACGTGCCCTCGTGCGTCCCGTCGTACGACGGCTGCTTGAAGGCGGTGGTCGCGTCGGCGGGGCTGCCGTCGGCGTTCCACTGCGTGGCGTCGTAGGCGCCGGTGTCGAAGGCCTGCGTGCCCCATTCCCATTGCTGGGTCTGGTTGGCGGGGGCGGCGGAATGGGCCGACTGGTCCGGCTGGAGCCAGGCGTTGGCATCCCACTGGCCGCTGATGTCGGGGCTGGTGGCCTGCGGCGGGATGGCGGACAGCTGCTGGTGGTCGGCCGACCAGGCGGTGGTCTCGTAGGCGCCCGTGTCGTAGGCGGCGTGGTGCTGGGCCGCGTACGGGTCGTAGTTCAGGGTGTGTTGAGCACCCGTGGACCAGGCCGAGGAGTTGTAGGCGCCGGTTGCGTGCGAGCCGACGTCGTGGCTCTGCATGTCGCCGAAGAGGGGGTCGGTGGCGAAGCTCGAAGTGGTCTGGCCGCTGTCCGCGCCGGGGTGAAAACCCGTGGCGGAGTGGTCGCCGTACGTGGTGAAGTCACCGTACTGAGCGTCCTGTCCGCCGTATGACGCGTACTGCGCCGAGGTGGCATCGGAGGCCGGAGCCGGGGTGGTCATGATCCCCGACGGGTGACGGTCGTTCACCAACTTCTCTTTCGCCTCGACAACAGGGGCTGCCAGAGCAGTGCGGTGACTGTACCCGGCAGTAAGCGGGCCCGACAATCTTCCTCTGGTTTCGCGTCAGCCGGAAACGGGCATTCGGCCGTGTTTCGGGGGACGGCGGGCACGGGTTTGGCCTTGCGTTCGAATAGCGTTCGAGGCTGGAGGCTGTTCAGCCGCTGTAGGCGCCCTGTGTGAAACGCCCGGGGCGCCGGTGGGCGGGCCGCTGTCAGGCCACCGTCAGGCCGCCCGTACGGCTGGTCGTGGCCGGCGCCTGTGTCCTCGGGGTGTCGAGAGCCTGGCGGATGCCCGACGCGACGGCCGGGTGTACCGGCAGTGCGAGATGGCCGATGCCGCTGACCTGCACGTTCTGTGTGATCAGGTCGGGATGGTCGATGCGGGCGGTCTCCAGTGGCTCCATCAGGTGGTCGAGGTCGCTCCAGAAACTGACGAAATGCGTGCGGCAGCCGGGGGCGGGCAGGCCCAGTTCCTCGATCACCGCCGAGCCGGGCCGCATCTGGCGGACGATCGGATGGGCGTTGGCCAGCGGGACCACGGCGGTGCCGGAGTGCGGGGTCCCGAGCGTCACCAGCGTGCGGACCCGCAGGTCACCGCCGAGCCGCTGCGCGTAATAGCGGGCGATCAGGCCGCCCAGACTGTGCCCGACGATGTCCACCTGCTCACTGCCCGTGCGCTCGCAGATCTCCTCGATGTGCCGGCCGAGCAGCTCGGCCGCGGTACGGATGTCGCAGGTCAGCGGCGAGTAGTTGAGCGATTCGACCGGCCGGCGGCCGTGCTGGGCCAGGGACCGGCGCAGCAGCACGAACACCGAGCGGTTGTCGATGAACCCGTGCAACAGCACCACAGGGGGTTTCGCCTCGGTCGGCAGCTGTGCCGCGTCCTCTGGGGAGGGGGCCGGAGGAAGCGGCAGCCTGCGTTCCTGGGTGATGCCGGACGGATAGAGGAGAAGGTGGCCCGCGAGGATCGCGATCTCCAGGGCGGTCGCTTTCAGGAGGGTCATGGAGAGCCCCGCCAGCCTGCTGGGCAGAAGGCGCTGACAGAGGGGGAGAAAGGGCTGCACCGCCCTGGTGACCTTCATGGCCGACCTCCTGTCGGCACACGGATCGACAGCTCCGTCCCCCGTGTGCCCTCGTGGGAGGCCACCGCGAGGATCACCGACGGTGCGCGAGGGTCAGCGCGGGGCGGGCGTGGCGCACCTGCCCTGCGTGCCCTTCGTGCCTGCGCCGATGCGCCGCACCACCACGGCGCGCGGCCTGCGGCGCGGTGGTGCGGCGACCTCGTTGCGGCTCCCGTTGCGCTTGTTCCCGCTGGAACGCTGCGCGGTGAACGTGTCCCATCGTGTGATTTCCCCCTCGGTATCCACCGCGAAACTGCCGGTTGCGGGATGCTGGAGATAACGTTCGTTCACTCCCCGCGCCGGAGCGGGTGCCGCGGTACCCGTCGGTAGGGATGAACGCAGTCGCTTCATGGAGGCAGTGATGGGTGTGGCAGCCGGTCCGATCCGCGTGGTGGTGGCCAAGCCGGGGCTCGACGGCCACGACCGGGGCGCCAAGGTGATCGCGCGGGCGCTGCGCGACGCCGGTATGGAGGTCGTCTACACCGGCCTCCACCAGACCCCCGAGCAGATCGTCGACACCGCGATCCAGGAGGACGCCGACGCGATCGGCCTCTCCATCCTCTCCGGCGCCCACAACACGCTCTTCGCCGCCGTGATCGACCTGCTGAAGCAGCGCGAGGCGGAGGACATCCTCGTGTTCGGCGGCGGGATCATCCCCGAGGCGGACATCGCCCCCCTCAAGGAGAAGGGCGTCGCGGAGATCTTCACCCCCGGGGCGACCACGCAGTCCATCGTCGACTGGGTGCGGGAGAACGTGCGCCAGCCGGCCGGGGCGTAGGGCCTGCGGCGAGCGGGGGTTCGCTGCCCGGCGCCGGTCATTTCTCAGCCCCCGAGCTGCTACGGCGCCTCCAGCCCCGAGCTGCTACGGCCCCTCCAACTCCCGCGCCATCGCCGCACGCAGCCGCAACGTCGTCACCAGTCGCTGGAACGCCTCCGCCCAATAACCTCCCGCTCCCGGCGCCGCGTCCTCCGCCTCGTCCGGCACCGCAAGCAACCCGTCGAGCCGGCTCGCCTCGGCCGGGTCGAGACACCGCTCGGCCAGTCCCATCACCCCGCTGAAACTCCATGGGTAACTCCCCGCGTCCCGCGCGATGTTGAGCGCGTCCACCACGGCCCGCCCCAGCGGCGCGGCCCACGGCACCGCGCACACCCCGAGCAGCTGAAACGCCTCGGACAGCCCCTGCGCCGCGATGAACCCGGCCACCCACTCGGCCCGTTCGCCCCCGCCCAGCGTGCCGAGCAGCTTGGCGCGCTCGGCCAGCGACACTGCCCCCGGCCCGCCCGCCTCGGGTGCCGACGGCGACCCGAGCAGCGCCCGGGACCACTCGGCGTTCCGCTGCCGCACCGCCGCCCGGCACCACGCGGCGTGCAGCTCGCCCCGCCAGTCGTCCGCCACCGCCAGCGCCACGATCTGCCGGGGCGTACGGCCGCCCAGCCGCCGCTCCCAGGTCCCGAGCGGGGTCGCCTCCACCAACTGGCCCAGCCACCACGAGCGTTCACCGCGCCCCGCCGGAGCCTTGGCGACCACACCGTCCCGCTCCATGCCCGGGTCGCACTCGTGCGGCGCCTCGACGATCAGGCCGGGTTCCTCGCGCGTACGGTCCACCGCCACGCAGACCGTGGCCCGGACCGCCATCCGCGCGGCGAGCGCCGAGTCCGGGAGCGCGGACAGCAACTCCGCCGCCGTAGCTCGTACGTTGCGGCTCCGGTCGGCCAACGCCTGCTCCAGGAAGGGTTCGTCCTCGGCCGTGAGCCCCGTACGCAGCGAGTCGAGGAACATCAGCCGGTCCTCCGCCCGCTCCGTCGCCCACGTGGTGACGAGCAATTCCCGTGCGACCGCCGGTCGTTGCGCGCGTATCGCCGCGAGCAGGCCGACGCGTTCGGCGAACAGCCCTTCCTGCCACAACTGTTGGACCTGGCCCGGGTCGTCGAGGTCCGGCAGGGCCGTGCCGCCGCCCGGGGTGGCGCGCAGGGCGAACCGCCAGTCCGGGTTCAGCCGGGCCAGCCACAACGCGCGCGGGCCCGCGAACTCCAGCGCCGCCGGCCGCAGATCCGTACGCCCCCGGGCCGCGTCCAGCAGCGCGGGCAGCACCTGGACGGGCGCGCCGAAACCGCGCGCGTTGGCCGCCGCGAGCCACTGGGGCAGCAACTCCATGAGATCGGGCGAGCTGCCCCGGCGTCCCCCGCCGCCCGTACCGGGACGGTCGGTCAGGAGCATCACCAGTCTGCGGGCCGCCGCCACGGGCAGCGCCGGACGCGTGTCGGGCACGGCCGGCTCCGGCAGTTCGGCCGCCCGCGCCGGACGCAGCCCCGCCCGCCGTCGTACGGTCTCCACGGCCGCCGCGTCCAGCAGCGCCACGGGCGCGTCCTGGCCCGGCGCGCACCACGGAGGCGTACGGCGGTCCGTGCCGAGGAGCGCAGTGGTGACGAGGTCCTCCCAGTCGCCCGGGGCAGAGGGGCTGTTCATGCGGTGCCTTTCCGTCGGGTTGGTGGGTGCGCTCAGCACAGGGACACTGGCTCTCCCGCCGCCTCCGGCCAGGCCGTCAGCGGGGTGAAGCCCCGGTGGCCCAGCTCGCCGAAGACCTTGACCGGGGCGCCGCCGGAGAGCGCGACGAGTCGCCACAGGCCGGGCCGGGAGCGGGCGGTCGGGGTGAGAGGGAGTGCCGACTCCGTGTCGGCGTCGGCCAGTTGCCAGGAGTCGCCGTCCGGGGTCGGCACGACCCGGTCCAAGGTCACCGGGACCGCGTCCAGCCACGGGTCGTCCCGCAGCGCCTCCCCGTAACGGACGGCGGCCTGAGCCGTCGTCACGCCTCGCGGCCGTGCCGTCGTCGGCCCGGGCGGCGCGAACTGCTCGCCCAGGGCCGCCCGGAGCTGCCCGGCACCGGGGAACGCGGACACCTCCGCCTCCAGGGCCAGCCCGACGGGCAGCGCGAGTTCCGGGGCGCGGCCCGCCGCACCGTACGAGAGAAGTAGGCTCGTACGGTCCGACGCCGTGCCGTGCAGCCATATCCGGCGCGTCGTCAGTTTCGGCTCCCCCGTGTCGTACTGAGCCAAAACCAGCCAACTGTCGCGCAACGGCGGGCCGTCCGCCGAACCGGGCAGGCCGATACGGGAACGGACCGTCGCCGCCAGACCGTCGGGCAGCCGCTCGCGGCGCAGCCAGGCCTGGTCGAGGAGGTGGAGCAGCGCGCACTCCTCCAGCAGCCGTACCGGCCAGCCGGGTCCCGAGGACGGAATCGCCCCCAACTCCCTTGCCCGCGCGGCCAGTCCGGGCGCCTGCGCGTCGACCATGCGGGCCGCGGTCTCCTCCCACACCCCGTACCCCGCCTGCTCCGCCGAGGCCAGCCCGGTGCGCAGCAGGTCCGTCAGCCGCTGCTCCAACTCGCCCGCGCCCGCGGTGATCCGCTCGGCCCGGCGCTCCGCCCTGCGCCGCGCCGCCTCCGGATCAGCGGCGGCCGGGGAACCCGGCGCGTCCGCCGCCCGTTTCTCCTCCGTCCGCTTCCGCCGCCCCGCCAGCCACTGCTCGGCCCAGTCCGGCGCCTGCCCCGCCGGCACCGCGCCGTCCTCGCCCGCCCACAACAGCAGCAGTCCCAGCGCGTGTTTGCACGGGAACTTGCGGCTCGGACAACTGCACTTGTACGCCGGCCCCGCGGTGTCCGCGATGTCGACGACCGTCTGATACGGCTTGCTGCCGCTGCCCTTGCACAGCCCCCACACCGTCCCCTCGTCAGAACTCCCCGCCTCGGACCACGGCCCCGCCGCCCCGAGCTTGCTTCCCGCCTTGCGTGACGCTGCGTCAGGCGCCAGTGCCAGCACCTGGTCAGCCGTCCAGCGCACCCCCTGCTGAGTCATGACATCGAAGGTAGATCCCGGCACTGACAATCGGCCCGGCGCGAGCATTTCCGCAGGTCAGATCGCATTGTCAGTGGCGTGGTGCACGGTGGACACCAGATCCGAACCGGCCGAGCTGGAGGGGGCCTCAGCCATGACTGTGTCCGCAGAACCCATGAACGCGCAGGCGAGTGAGAAGCAGACGGCCGAGCGGCCGGAGGCACTGCGTCCGCACGCCGAGGACGCCTTCGCCGACGAGCTCGCCGCGCTCGCCGCACAGGACGACCGGCCGCGCCCGGTCCGCTGGAAGATGTCGCCGTGGGCGGTCGCCACCTACCTCCTCGGAGGCATCCTGCCGGACGGCACGGTGATCACGCCGAAGTACGTCGGCCCGCGCCGCATCGTCGAGGTCGCCGTCACCACCCTCGCGACCGACCGCGCCCTGCTCCTGCTCGGCGTGCCCGGCACCGCCAAGACCTGGGTCTCCGAACACCTCGCGGCGGCGGTCAGCGGCGACTCGACCCTGCTCGTCCAGGGCACCGCCGGCACCCCGGAGGAGGCGATCCGCTACGGCTGGAACTACGCGCAGCTGCTCGCCAACGGCCCCAGCCGCGACGCCCTGGTGCCCAGCCCCGTCATGCGGGCCATGGCGGAGGGGATGACGGCACGGGTCGAGGAACTGACCCGGATCCCCGCCGACGTACAGGACTCGCTGATCACGATCCTGTCGGAGAAGACGCTGCCCATACCGGAGTTGGGGCAGGAGGTGCAGGCCGTCCGTGGCTTCAACCTGATCGCCACGGCGAACGACCGCGACCGCGGTGTCAACGACCTCTCCAGCGCCCTGCGCCGCCGATTCAACACAGTGGTGCTGCCGTTGCCGGAGAGCGCGGACGCCGAGGTCGACATCGTCGCCCGCCGCGTCGACCAGATCGGCCGCTCGCTCGACCTGCCGGCGGTGCCCGAGGGGGTCGACGAGATCCGCCGGGTGGTCACCGTCTTCCGTGAGCTGCGCGACGGGATCACGGCGGACGGGCGGACGAAGCTGAAGTCGCCCAGCGGCACGCTGTCGACGGCCGAGGCGATCTCCGTCGTCACCAACGGACTTGCCCTGGCAGCCCACTTCGGCGACGGGCTGCTGCGGCCGAGCGACGTCGCCGCGGGCATCCTCGGCGCCGTCGTCCGCGACCCGGCGGCCGACCGCGTCATCTGGCAGGAGTACCTGGAAGCGGTCGTCCGGGAGCGCGACGGCTGGAAGGACTTCTACCGGGCCTGCCGGGAGGTGAGCGCGTGAGCGGGTCGAGGGGGCTGGTCGACGACTCCGCTTGGAGTCCGACCCGGAGGCGAGGGGGACGAAGTGACGGGTACTGAGGGGGCCGGTGGTCCGGGCGCCGGACCGCTGCTGCTCGGGGTGCGGCATCACGGGCCCGGATCGGCGCGGGCCGTGCGGGCCGCGCTGGCGGCGGCCCGGCCGCGGGTCGTACTGATCGAGGGGCCGCCCGAGGCCGACGCGCTGATTCCGCTGGCCGCCGAAGAGGACATGCGACCGCCGGTCGCGCTCCTCGCCCACGCCGTGGACGAGCCCGGCCGTTCGGCCTTCTGGCCGCTGGCCGAGTTCTCCCCGGAATGGGTCGCGATTCGGTGGGCCCTGGAGCACGGGGTGCCGGCCCGTTTCATCGACCTTCCGGCCGCGCACACGCTGGCGTGGGAGAGGGAGGGGAAGGACACCCCGGACGCCGAGGACGAGCCCACGGGAGAGGAGCGGCGGCCGGACCCGCCCGCCCCCGACACGCCCTCCGGCCCCGACATCCGCGTCGACCCCCTCGCCGTGCTCGCCGAGACCGCGGGGTACGACGACCCCGAGCGCTGGTGGGAGGACGTCGTCGAGCACCGGGGTGTGGGGGAGCGGGACCCGTTCGCGCCGTTCAGCGCGCTGGAGGAGGCCATGGGGGCGCTGCGCGAGACCTACGGGGTCGGCGGGCACGACCGGGACCTGGTGCGTGAGGCGTACATGCGGCTGCAAGTACGCGCGGCGCAACGGGAGTTCGAGGACGGCGTGGCCGTGGTGTGCGGGGCCTGGCATGTGCCCGCACTGCGGCAGCGGACCGCCGTCGCAGCGGACCGCGCACTGCTGAAGGGGCTGCCCAAGGTCAAGGCCGAGCTGACCTGGGTGCCGTGGACACACCGCAGGCTGTCCCGGGCCGGCGGCTACGGCGCGGGCATCGACTCGCCGGGCTGGTACGGCCATCTGTTCGCCGCGCCTGACCGGCCGGTCGAGCGGTGGATGACCAAGGTCGCGGGGCTGCTGCGGGAGGAGGACCGGATCGTCTCCCCGGCCCATGTCATCGAGGCGGTACGGCTGGCGGAGACGCTAGCCGTGATGCGCGGCCGGCCGTTGCCGGGGCTCGGCGAGACCACCGACGCGGTGCGCGCGGTGATGTGCGAGGGCTCGGACGTCCCGCTGTCCCTGGTGCGTGACCGGCTCGTCGTAGGGGATGTGCTGGGCGAGGTGCCGCCGGGCGCTCCCGCCGTGCCGCTGCAGCGCGACCTCGACCGGCAGCAGCGCAGGCTGCGGATCAAACCGGAGGCGCTGGAGCGGGAGTTGGAGCTCGACCTGCGCAAGGAAACCGACGCCGCGCGCAGCAGACTGCTGCACCGGCTGCGGCTGCTGGGCATCGAGTGGGGCGAGCCGGTCGCCTCGCGGGGGAGCACGGGTACGTTCCGGGAGACGTGGCGGCTGCGCTGGGAACCGGAGTTGGCGGTACGGGTCGCCGAGGCGGGCGTCTGGGGCACCACCGTGCTCGCCGCGGCGAACGCCAAGGCGGAGACGGACGCCGTCGTGGCACAGAGCCTCGCCGACGTCACCGCCCTCGCCGAGCACTGCCTGCTGGCCGAACTCCCGGACGCGCTCCCCGTGGTGATGCGGATCCTCGCCGACCGCGCCGCCCTCGACACCGACGTCGGCCACCTCGCCCAGGCGCTGCCCGCCCTGGTCCGTTCGCTGCGCTACGGCGACGTGCGCGGCACCGACACCGGCGCGCTGACGGAGGTCGCCGCGGGCCTCGCCGAGCGGATCTTCGTCGGCCTGCCCCCGGCCTGCACGGCTCTCGACGCGGACGCGGCGGAGGAGATGCGACGTCATGTGGACGCGGTGCACGGGGCGGTGGCACTGCTGGGGGATGTTGGTGGGGCTGGGCGGGATGCAGCCCTCGGGGCCGAGCGGGGTAGGGCCTCGAAGGCCGGGAGTGGAGATGCCTCCGTGCCCGGTCACGGCGATGCTCCCGCCCTCGGCCACGGCGACCTGCGCCGTCGCTGGCGCACGGTGCTTCGGACGCTCTCCGCGCGGGACACCGTGCCGGGCGTCATCCGGGGACGTGCCGTACGACTCCTGCTGGACGGCGGGGAGTTGGGGCCGGACGAGGCGGCCCGGCTGATGGGGCTGGTGCTCTCGCCCGGGACACCGCCGGCGGACGCGGCGACGTGGATCGAGGGCTTCGTCGGCGGCGGGGGCGGGCTGCTCCTCGTGCACGACGAGCGGCTGCTCGGGCTGGTGGACGCATGGCTGACCGGGGTGCCGGCGGAGGCGTTCACGGACGTACTGCCGTTGCTGCGGCGCACGTTCTCGGCGTACGAGCCGGGGGTGCGCAGAACGCTCGGCGAGCTGGTGCGGCGCGGGCCCGGGAAGCAGGTGGGGGCGGTGGCGACGGCGGTCGGGATATCCGGGTTCGGCGCGGAGTTGGATACCGGGCGGGCGGATGCGGTGGTGCCGGTGCTGCGGCTGATGCTGGGACTGGACGACTTGGTGGGGAACAGCGACAACGAGCTTGTGGGGGTGGCGGGATGACGGCGAGCAGCGGTAGGCAGGGCACGAGGAGGCCGGGGGAGAGGGCTCAGGCGGTGGGCGCTGGGCGTCGGACCGAGGATCGTCCGGCGACTGCCGTGCGGGTCGTGCCGTTGTGGGAAGGGCTGCGTACGGGGGTGCGCGGATGACGGTGAACGGTGCGACGGGGACGACGGCGATGACGGCGAACGGGGTGGCTGGGACCGGCGACGTCGGCGTGGTCGCGGACCCGGGGCAGGAGCGGTTGCGGCGGTGGCGGCTGGTGCTCGGGGGCGACGCGGCCGATGGCACCGGGTGCGCGCTGTCCGGGCAGGACGCCGCGATGGACGGCGCGCTGGCCGCGCTGTACGGCAGGGGGGACAACGAGCGGGCGGGGAAGGACCGTTCGGCGGGGCTCGGGGCGTCGGCGCCGTCCGTCGCCCGCTGGCTCGGGGACATCCGGACGTACTTCCCCTCCTCGGTCGTCCAGGTCATGCAGCGCGACGCCATCGACCGGCTCGGGCTGTCCGCGCTGCTGCTCGAACCGGAGATGCTGGAAGCGGTGGAGGCCGACGTGCACCTGGTCGGCACGCTGCTCTCCCTCAACAAGGCGATGCCGGAGACCACGAAGGAGACGGCGCGGGCGGTGGTGCGCAAGGTCGTCGAGGACCTGGAGAAGCGGCTCGCCACCCGCACCCGGGCCACCCTCACCGGCGCCCTCGACCGCAGCGCCCGTATCAACCGGCCGCGCCACCACGACATCGACTGGAACCGCACGATCGCGGCCAACCTCAAGCACTACCTGCCGGAGTACCGGACGATCGTGCCCGAGCGGCTGATCGGATACGGGCGGGCGTCCCAGTCCGTGAAGAAGGAGGTCGTCCTCTGCATCGACCAGTCCGGGTCGATGGCCGCGTCCGTCGTCTACGCCTCCGTGTTCGGGGCGGTGCTGGCGTCCATGCGGTCGATCAACACCCGGCTCGTCGTCTTCGACACGGCGGTCGTCGACCTCACCGACCAGCTCGACGACCCGGTGGACGTCCTCTTCGGGACACAGCTCGGCGGCGGTACGGACATCAACAGGGCGCTCGCGTACTGCCAGTCGCAGATCACCCGGCCCGCGGAGACGGTGGTCGTGCTGATCAGCGACCTCTACGAAGGGGGGATACGGAACGAGATGCTCAAGCGGGTCGCGGCGATGAAGGCGTCGGGGGTGCAGTTCGTGACGCTGCTCGCGTTGTCCGACGAGGGGGCGCCCGCCTACGACCGCGAACACGCCGCAGCGCTCGCCGCGTTGGGGGCGCCGGCCTTCGCCTGTACGCCCGATCTGTTCCCGGAGGTGATGGCGGCGGCGATCGAGAAGCGGCCGTTGCCGATACCCGACACGGCCTGACGAACGGGCTCGGGGGACAGGGGGGTTGCGCGTCCTCGGGAGGACCGTGCGAGGATCGTCGCCTCATGATCTGGCCCGCCGCACTGTCCGGTGCCGCCCTGCGCGTGACGCGTACGGCGGCGGGGCGGCGTGTGCTCCAACTGGCCCTGCTGGTGGGCGGGTTGTTCGTGTTCGGCCTCGTGTGCGGAGGACAGGCGCAGGCGGCGGACGGAGTTCTGGGCAAGCCGGTGAGTCTCGGCAAGCCGGGGATCCCGGTGGCGGCTTCGGTGGCCTCGGTGGTGAAGCCGGTTTCGGTTCAGGTTCCTGTTGTCGCTCCGGTGCTTGCTCCGGTCTCGGACACCGTGGAGCGGGTCGTGCGGCCCGTGAGTGACGTGGTGACGAAGACGGTGACCGCGGTGTTGGCCGAGGCACCTTCGTTGCCCGAGTTGCCTACGCTGCCCACACTTCCCGGATTGCCGAGTCAGCCGAGCCGGCCGGTGATTCCGGTGCGGGTGCCGTCGGCGCACACGGTGCCGGTGCCCGTCCGGTCGGCCTCGCAGCCCTCGGGCGGTGGACACGGTTCGCAGGCGAGGTCGGCCGACCCGGAGGTAGGCGTAGGAGTCACGTACGGGCCGCCTTCGGTGGCCGACGCTGCCGCCGTGACCCCCTCCGACACCCTTTACCGTGCGCGGCCCGCCGCCGGACCCGCGCCGGCCCATCAGGCGCCGAACGGCGACCCCGACGGTGCGCCGCGCAACCAGTCGGCCGTGGACGGCGGTACCTCGCGGCACTGTGACGCGCACGCCGTGACCTCGCACAGCCGGGTGCCCGTGCGGTTCGTGCCCGGTGTCGCCGCGCGTGCGGACGTCGTAGAGACCCGGGACAGGTACCGGGACGTTCCCGTTTTCCCAGGCTAGGCAGGCCCTTCCGGCAGATGAGCTGCCTGGAATGTCGCCATGTCCCGATTTCTGTGACGCCTGAGGAACCGACGCACGCATGAGCAAGAACACGACCATGAGCACCGACAACACCCCGGCCGACATCCGCCGACGCCTCGTCGACGCCGAGGTCTCCGTCCCGAGGGCGTCCAGGGTCCGGGCCGCCGCGGCCATCCAGGGTGCCCAGGCCGCACGCAATGTCTGCGCCCGGAGCGGCAGCCCCGTGCCGGAGCGGCAGTAACCGACTCCGTGAGGTGACAGCCCCCGGACGGTCGAAAGCCATCGGTGTGTCCGGGGCGAATCTCACGGTACGGGCGGAGAGATTCTCATTGGGGTGGGAATCAGCCGCCCTGCACCCCTAAGGGGGCGTACAAGGGGCCTCACCGGGCCAACCCCAACCCGGTGAGGCCCCGCCCGCACGACCCGTCCGCGGCACTCCGTGTCACGGACTCCGGCATCATGTGACAGGTATCACCGCTCAGGTGTGACCCTCGATTTAGGGGCCCTCCGCAAGCAGCGATAACCTGCGAGACGGACATGCCGCGCGCTCGGTCACCGTGTGCGCCTCCCTTGTGACAGCGGACGTCACGTTGCCCTTCGCGGCACGCCCACGCATCCAACGAACCGCGAGATCACTGAGGACGGAAGCGCGTGGACCTGTTCGAGTATCAGGCGAGGGACCTCTTCGCCAAGCACGATGTACCGGTGCTGGCCGGTGAAGTCATCGACACGCCTGAGGCGGCCCGCGCAGCCACGGAGCGGCTCGGCGGCAAGTCCGTCGTCAAGGCCCAGGTGAAGGTCGGCGGCCGTGGCAAGGCGGGTGGCGTGAAGCTCGCCGCCACCCCGGACGAGGCCGTCGCGCGTGCGACGGACATCCTCGGCATGGACATCAAGGGCCACACGGTCCACAAGGTGATGATCGCCGAGACCGCGCCCGAGATCGTCGAGGAGTACTACGTCTCGTACCTCCTCGACCGCACCAACCGCACCTTCCTCGCCATGGCGTCCGTCCAGGGCGGCGTGGAGATCGAGGTCGTCGCGGAGGAGAACCCCGAGGCGCTCGCGAAGGTCCCGGTCAACGCCAACGAGGGCGTGAGCATCGAGAAGGCCCGCGAGATCGTCGCGCAGGCGAAGTTCCCGGCCGACGTCGCCGAGCAGGTCGCCGAGATCCTGGTGACCCTGTGGGACACCTTCGTCAAGGAGGACGCCCTCCTCGTCGAGGTCAACCCCCTCGCGAAGGTCGCCGACGGCCGCGTCATCGCCCTCGACGGCAAGGTCTCGCTGGACGAGAACGCCGAGTTCCGCCAGGCGGACCACGCGGCGCTTGAGGACAAGGACTCGGCGAACCCGCTTGAGGCGGCCGCCAAGGAGAAGAACCTCAACTACGTCAAGCTCGACGGCGAGGTCGGCATCATCGGCAACGGCGCGGGTCTCGTCATGAGCACCCTCGACGTCGTCGCGTACGCCGGTGAGAACCACGGTGGGGTCAAGCCCGCCAACTTCCTCGACATCGGCGGCGGCGCGTCCGCGGCCGTGATGGCGAACGGCCTGGAGATCATCCTGGGCGACCCCGACGTCAAGTCGGTCTTCGTCAACGTCTTCGGCGGCATCACCGCGTGCGACGAGGTCGCCAACGGCATCGTGCAGGCGCTGCAGCTGCTCGCGGACAAGGGCGAGGAAGTCACCAAGCCCCTCGTCGTCCGCCTCGACGGCAACAACGCCGAGCTGGGTCGCAAGATCCTCTCCGACGCCAACCACCCGCTGGTCCAGCGCGTGGACACCATGGACGGCGCGGCCGACAAGGCCGCCGAGCTCGCGGCTGCGAAGTAAGGGACGAGGGACAAAACAGCCATGGCTATCTTCCTCACCAAGGACAGCAAGGTCATCGTCCAGGGCATGACCGGCTCCACGGGCATGAAGCACACCAAGCTCATGCTGGCCGACGGCACCAACATCGTCGGTGGCGTCAACCCCCGTAAGGCCGGCACGTCCGTCGACGTCGACGGCACCGAGATCCCGGTCTTCGGCACGGTCGCCGAGGCGATCGAGAAGACGGGCGCGAACGTATCCGTCCTCTTCGTACCGCCGGCCTTCTCCAAGGCCGCCGTCGTCGAGGCGATCGACGCCGAGATCCCGCTCGCGGTCGTCATCACCGAGGGCATCGCCGTCCACGACTCGGCCGCGTTCTACGCGTACGCCGTGGCCAAGGGCAACAAGACCCGGATCATCGGCCCGAACTGCCCCGGTCTCATCACCCCGGGCCAGTCGAACGCCGGCATCATCCCGGGCGACATCACCAAGCCGGGCCGTATCGGCCTGGTCTCGAAGTCCGGCACGCTGACGTACCAGATGATGTACGAGCTGCGTGACATCGGCTTCTCGTCCGCCGTCGGCATCGGTGGCGACCCGGTCATCGGTACGACGCACATCGACGCGCTCGCCGCGTTCGAGGCCGACCCCGACACCGACCTGATCGTGATGATCGGTGAGATCGGTGGCGACGCGGAGGAGCGTGCGGCGGACTTCATCGCGAAGAACGTCACGAAGCCTGTCGTCGGTTACGTCGCCGGCTTCACCGCGCCCGAGGGCAAGACGATGGGCCACGCCGGCGCCATCGTCTCCGGTTCCTCCGGCACGGCCGCCGCGAAGAAGGAGGCCCTCGAGGCCGCCGGCGTCAAGGTCGGCAAGACGCCGACCGAGACGGCGAAGCTGGCCCGCGAGATCCTGGCCGGCTGAGTTTCTCAGCTGAGCGTCGATGGGCCCGCCCCCTGTGTGGGGGCGGGCCCATCGCGCGTCATGGGGTGCCGGGTCGGGTTGTTCGGCGGCTGCGGGTGCGTCGTGGCCGGTCGCGCCCACGCGGCGGAGCCGCAAATTGATACAGCCCCGCGCCCCTGAAGACACCGGCCCGCTGTTTCTTTTAGGGGCGCGGGGAACTGCGCGACCGGCCCCCGCCGGCCCGCACCTAACGACTCAACGGAAGCAGCCTTTCGCGTCCAACAGTCATCCCGTTCCGCAACCGGTCCCGGAGCTGCACCTCCTCCTCCGACAACGCCCCCTGCACAGCCCGCGGCGGCACCCCCTCCACCCGCTGCCCCAACGGCACCGGCGGCTCATAGTGCGTCGGAGCCGTCCGCAACGTCAGCGTCGTCGCGCCAATGATGGTGACGGTGAACGCGATCGCCGCCCGGGTCCAGAACAGGGTGCGGCGTTCGCCGACGAACCGCACCGTCGGCGGCTTGGCCGCGTGCAACCGTCCCGTGGAGGCCAGTTCGGTCAGCCGCCGGTGCAGCTCGGCCGGGTCCGAGAGCTCCGGGAGCCGCGCGGCGACGGCCTCGCGCGCGTGCAGCAGCCGGTTCGCCGCGGCCGGCGTGCTCGCCTCCGTCTCCGCCGCCATCTCCGCGAGACCGAGCCCGACACCGTCGTAGAGGAGAAGCGTGCGGCGGTACGACGGCGGGAGTCCGAGGAGTGCGGTGAGCAGGGCGCGGTCGGCGGGGGCCGGGGGTGGGGGTTCCGGGTGGCGGTATCTGGGGCGGAAGCGGTGCCAGGGGGAGAGCGCGTACTCGTACGCGACCGAGCGCACCCAGCCGGCCGGGTCGCGGTCGACCGCCACCTCGGGCCAGCGCTGCCACGCGGTCTGGAAGGCCCGTTCCACGGACTCCCGCGCCAACTCGCGCCGCCCGGTCAGCAGATAGGTCTGCCGTACGAGGGAGGGCGCGCAGAACGCGTAGAGCGCGTCGAAGGCCTGAGCGGGTGTCAGGGGGGCGGGCGCCGGAGCGGTGTGCGGTACGGGGATCTCGACCACGACGATGTCGGCGTGCTCCGGCTCCGGTTGAGCCTCCGGCACCACTGCCGCGACGGCTTCCACCGCTGCCTCCGTCTCTTCCACTGCGGGGATGTCCTCGGCCAGGTCGTCGAGCAATTTCGCGTACGCCTCCCGTTTCCGGCCGCGTGGTGTGGTGCGGCCGGTCTCCCACGCGCGCACCGTCTCGCGGCTGACGCCCACCCGCGTGGCGAGCTGAGCCTGCGTCAGGGACGCGGCCTCGCGCAGCCGTCGGCGTTCCTCGGGCGGCGGGAGCGGGGTTGCAGGGGTCTGCGTCACCGGATGCCCCTTCGTACGAAAAGGTACATATATTTATATTGAGCGACACTTCGGAGGTTCGCCTGTTACGACGAGAAAGCGCGTGTCGTTGGGAGCATGGCGGTCGTGATGCCGATGACCCACCGCCGACCGTCGCTGTCGTCCCTCCTCACCCGGATGCGCGACCGATCCTCCGGACTGGCCGCCAGCCTCTTGGGTGGCGCGGTCGCGGCGGGGCTCGGACTCGGTTCGTTCGCCGTGCTCGTGATGGTGCTCTGGATCAGTTCGCCGTACCCGGACAGCGGACCCGACGGCGCCCTGCACATGGCCGCCGCGCTCTGGCTCCTCGCGCACGGCGTCGAACTGGTCCGCACCGACACCCTCTCCGGAATCCCGGCCCCCGTAGGCGTGACCCCGCTGCTTCTCCTCGTCCTGCCGGTCTGGCTGCTGCACCGGGCGGCCCGGGACGCGGTGCTGGGCGGGGCGGACGAGGACACCGACATCCCGCCGGTCCCGGCCCGCACCGCCTGGGCCGGCGTCGCCCTCGGCTACCTCGCCGTCGGCACCGCCGCCGCGCTCTACGCGTCCGGAGGTCAGCTGTCCCCTTCCTGGAGCTGGACGGTGGTGTGCCTGCCGCTGCTCGCGGCGGGCGCGGCCGGTTCCGGTGTGTGGACGGCGTACGGGCGCCCGCGTGAACCCGTGTTGAGCGTGCTGGTGCTGTTGCCGGCCGGGCTGCGGCGGCTCGTCCTCGGTCCGGAGGCCCGCGAGTCCAGGGCCCGGATCGGCACCGCCGCGCGCGCCGCCGGGATCGGCACGGCGGTGTTCGTCGGGGGCGGTGCGCTGCTGCTCACGGCTTCCCTGGTCTGGCACGGCGGCGCGGCGCAGACGTCGTTCCTGCGGCTGACGGAGGCTCTGTCGGGCCGGTTCGCCGTGCTGTTGCTCTGTTTGGCGCTGATCCCGAACGCGGCGGTCTGGTCGGCGGCCTACGCCCTCGGCCCCGGCTTCGCGCTCGGCACCCACCACACGGTGGACCCCCTCTCCTCAGCCCCGGCCCCCCTGCTCCCCCCGTTCCCACTCCTCGCGGCGGTCCCGGACGCGGGCACCGGAACCCCGCTGAACTGGCTGGCGGTACTGCTGCCGGTGGCCGCCGGGCTGACGGTGGGCTGGTTCGTGGCACGGGTCGCGGTGGGCCAACAGGGCGACGGCGAGGGCGAGGTGGTGGAAGCGGGCGGCTCACGAGGGGCGGTCACCCGGGCGTCGGCACCCTGGCCGCAGGGCCGCACCGCCGCCACCGCACTGCTCGCCGCCGCCCTGTGCGCCGTAGCGCTGGCGCTGTTCGCGGAGCTGTCGGGCGGTCCGCTCGGGGGTGCCGCGCTCGCGCGGTTCGGGCCGGTGTGGTGGCAGACCGGGGGCGCGGCGCTGGGATGGCTCGCGGTGGTCGCGGTACCCACGGCGATGGGGCTGCGGGCATGGCGACTGCGGGAACCCAGGGCGCCGAAGCCGACGATCGGGAAGCCGCGGGAGGGCGCGGCCGAGAAGGCGCCGGATGCTCCGCCGGGACGCCGGTTCCGGAGGCCGTTCACGGTCGGCCGACGCTGGTTCACCCGTAAACCGAAGGAGACACCGGTACCTGTACCGGTCCAGGCCCCCGTCGACGAGCCGTACATCGCCTACGACCACGACCCGACGTTCGACCCGTACGACTTCCTGCCCGTCGACGTCCCGTCGGCGCCCTCGCCCACCCCCTGGTACGACGACGCCTCCCGCGAGGCCCGCTGGGCGGCCCTGAGGGAGGCGTCGACTCCACCGGAACACCCGGAACACCCGGAACCCGCGGACGAGCCCGAGCCCAACTGACCGGCGTCGTCCGTCAGTTGGTGGTCCCCAGCAAGCCCCGCAGATCCTTCGGCAGCAGCTGGTTGCAGGACTGCTTCGCCTCGTTCGTGAGGGCGTCGTTCGTGCAGGTGTAGAAGTCCTTGTAGGCCAGCTGCGCGACGAACATCGCGGCGACCAGGGCGATGGCGAGGGACGCGGTGACCAGGCCGCTCACCGCAGCCGTCGTCTGGGGGCGGCCCGGTGCCTCGGGTGCGGCCGGGGTGTCCGGGTCGGTGGTGCGGGGCTTGGCGCGCAGCGCGCTGCCGCCCCAGTAGAGGGCCAGCGCGCCGAGCAGCAGGGCCACGTACGGCCAGCTGAAGAGGGCGAAGAAGAAGGCCCACATGCCGCTCAGCAGGGCGTAGCGGGCGCGGCGCTGGGCCGGGTCCGTCGGGTCCCAGCGCATGCCCTGGCCGGGGCCGGGCCCGCTCGGGCCCTCGGGGCCGCCGCTGGGTCCCCCCTGTCCGCCGGGCCGGTCGCCGAAGCCGCCCTGGGAACGCCCGGGCTGCCGGTCGCTCCACTGACTGCCCCACGGCGAACGACCGCCGTCGCTCTGCGGGGCGTCGTCACCGCTGTCACGACCCTCCGGGCGCCGCGGCTGCCACGGCCGGTCCGGGGTGCCCTCGGGCGGCGGGGCGAACGGATTGTCGTCCTGCCCCGCACCGCTCTGCTCCTCCGAGGGCGCGTCGGGCGGCGAAGAGGGCCGCTCCCGGAGCAGCACGGTGCCGCGCTCCCCTCCCTGCAACGACTGCGGGGGGAACGTGAGGAGTCGCAGACTGCGGTCCGGCATCAAGTGAGCGTCTTCCCCTTGTTGAATACGTCTCTCCGACATGAGCTGTCACTTCGTGAACGCGTCGCACGACCACCGCGTTCCCGAACCCGCTCTCCCCAGACGCTACCTTCCGGCCACGCCCCCGTCCCGTGGGGGCTGTCCGGTGTGCCGGTATCGTTGCTGACGGTCGGCCGCTTCGTAGACTTCCCCGTATCCCGGGGCGCGAAGCATTCGTATGAATGCACGAACGGGCCGGCCGGACGCACCCCGCTCCCCCGAGAAAGGGCCCCGCCGTGGCCGCCAAACCCGTGGCCAAGCGCCTTGTCGTGCTGGTCTCCGGTTCCGGTACGAATCTGCAGGCGCTGCTCGACGCCATCGCTGCCGAGGGCGACGAGGCGTACGGAGCCGAGATCGTGGCCGTGGGCGCGGACCGCGAGGGCATCGAGGGCCTGGCCCGCGCCGAGCGCGCCGGGCTGCCCACCTTCGTGTGCAGGGTGAAGGACTTCGCGACCCGCGAGGAGTGGGACGCGGCTCTCGCGGCGGCGACCGAGGCGTACGAGCCCGATCTGATCGTGTCGGCCGGGTTCATGAAGATCGTGGGCAAGGAGTTCCTCGCCCGTTTCGGCGGCCGGGTCGTGAACACGCACCCCGCCCTGCTGCCCAGTTTTCCGGGGGCCCACGGCGTACGGGACGCGCTCGCGTACGGCGCCCGGGTCACCGGCTGCACCGTCCACTTCGTCGACGACGGCGTCGACACCGGACCGATCATCGCTCAGGGCGTGGTCGAGATCCGGGACGAGGACGACGAGAGCGCTCTGCACGAGCGCATCAAGGAAGTCGAGCGAAGGCTGCTCGTCGATGTCGTGGGGCGGCTGGCCCGCAACGGCTATCGCATCGAGGGACGAAAGGTAGTTATCCAGTGACCGCCGAGAGCAACAAGCGAGCCATCCGACGGGCGCTCGTCAGCGTCTACGACAAGACCGGCCTCGAGGAGCTGGCGCGCGGCCTGCACGAGGCGGGCGTCGAACTCGTCTCCACGGGCTCCACGGCCGCCCGTATCGCCGCCGCCGGCGTCCCCGTCACCAAGGTCGAGGAGCTGACCGGCTTCCCCGAGTGCCTGGACGGCCGGGTCAAGACCCTGCACCCGAAGGTGCACGCCGGCATCCTCGCCGACCTGCGTCTCGAAGACCACCGGCAGCAGCTCGAAGAGCTCGGTGTGGAGCCGTTCGACCTCGTGGTCAGCAACCTCTATCCGTTCCGCGAGACCGTCGCCTCCGGTGCCACGCCCGACGAGTGCGTCGAGCAGATCGACATCGGCGGCCCCTCCATGGTCCGGGCCGCCGCCAAGAACCACCCCTCCGTCGCGATCGTCACCAGCCCCGCGCGGTACGCCGACGTCCTCAAGGCCGTCACCGAGGGCGGCTTCGACCTCACCACCCGCAAGCGGCTCGCCGCGGAGGCCTTCCAGCACACGGCCGCGTACGACGTGGCGGTGGCGAGCTGGTTCGCGTCCTCGTACGCGCCCCTCGACGAGTCGCAGTTCCCCGACTTCCTGGGCGGCACCTGGGAGCGCGAGAACACCCTGCGCTACGGCGAGAACCCGCACCAGCCGGCCGCGCTCTACGTCGACGCCTCGGGCGGCGGTCTCGCGAAGGCCGAGCAGCTGCACGGCAAGGAGATGTCGTACAACAACTACACCGACACGGATGCCGCGCGCCGGGCCGCCTACGACCACGCCGAGCCCTGTGTCGCGATCATCAAGCACGCCAACCCCTGCGGTATCGCGGTCGGTTCGGACGTCGCCGAGGCGCACCGCAAGGCGCACGCCTGTGACCCGCTGTCGGCGTTCGGCGGGGTGATCGCCGTCAACCGGCCGGTCAGCAAGGAGCTGGCCGAGCAGGTCGCCGAGATCTTCACCGAGGTCATCGTCGCGCCGGACTACGAGGAGGGCGCGCTGGAGGCCCTCGCCAAGAAGAAGAACATCCGGGTGCTGAAGGCCCCGGGCGGCCCGTCGAACGCGGTCGAGTTCAAGGCGATCGACGGCGGGGCGCTGCTCCAGGTCACCGACCGGCTCCAGGCCGACGGCGACGACCCGGCCAACTGGACGCTGGCGACGGGCGAGGCGCTGTCCCCGGCCGACCTCGCCGACCTCGCCTTCGCCTGGAAGGCCTGCCGCGCGGTGAAGTCCAACGCGATCCTGCTGGCCAAGGACGGTGCCTCGGTCGGCGTCGGCATGGGCCAGGTCAACCGCGTCGACTCGGCGAAGCTCGCGGTCGAGCGGGCGGGTGCCGAGCGTGCCCAGGGTTCGTTCGCCGCCTCGGACGCGTTCTTCCCGTTCCCGGACGGGCTGGAGATCCTCACCGAGGCCGGCGTCAAGGCCGTTGTCCAGCCCGGCGGTTCGGTCCGTGACGAGTTGGTGGTCGAGGCCGCGAAGAAGGCCGGCGTCACGATGTACTTCACGGGGACGCGGCACTTCTTCCACTGAGGTCCGCCGCTGCGGCCTTGTATACGGCTCAGGGCCGTGCCCCCGAGGAATCGGGTGGCACGGCCCTGAGCCGTATGGGGACCGTCAGTTCTGGATGACCATCGTGCTCGCGGCCTTGTCGTGCCAGCCCTGCTGGCGGCCGGACTTGTCCCAGAACGGGGACAGGTAGACGACGAGCTGGCCGATGCCGCAGGCGAGGCTGCCGACCAGCGGGATGACCCAGCGGATGATCGACGAGCCCAGGCCCGGCTTCTGGCCGGTGTCGGCCTTCACCACGCGGAGGCCGACGGCCATCTTGCCCAGGGTCGCGCCCACCAGACCGATCATCAGCCACTCGTAGAGCAGGCTGCAGATCATCAGGGCCCCGACGATCGCGCCGACCGCGGCCACCATGTGGCCGGCCGCGTCGTCGACGCAGGACTGGTAGTCGGAGGCGTTCGGGTCGCAGTCGCTGATCGCGCTGATCGAGCCGGCGACGCCCGCGAAGGAGAGCACGAAGTAGATGACCGTGAGGATCACGCCGTCGATCAGGCGGGCGCCGAAACGCCGGCCCATCGAGGCTATGCGCGGGGCGCCGGGCATGCCGGGGCCGCCCGGGTAGCCGGGCTGCTGGGGGTAGCCGTAGCCGGGCTGGCCGCCCTGGGGATACCCGTAGCCCTGCTGCGGGGGCTGCTGGGGATAGCCGTAACCGGGCTGGCCCTGCGGGGCGTTCTGGGGCTGCCCGTAAGGGTTGTTGGGATCGCCGAAGCTCATGGCGAGGTTCCTCCGTCTGCACTGTCTCAGGTGGGGACGATGCGGGTTGTGCGGAGGAACGTCGTTGCTTGAGCGGTTTTCCCCCCGAACATGAACCGCGGTACTGCGCCGCTCATGTTCGTGGGGGTGATCACTTTTTGTCCAGTTGGAATCCTCATGTGTTGTGTAAGCGCAACATCAGGATTGTTCGGCGACCGAATGTGTTCGCTTGTTGTTTTCGGTCCCTTTTCAGTAGCGCGGGCGCGCGAACCAGGCCGTACCGCCGGCGACCATCGGGGCCGCCGTGATGACCGCGCCGAAACCGACCCACAGCAGCGAGTAGAGGACCGCCGCGGCCGGTCCGTTGTCGAGGGCGACGATCAGGACGATGAAGCCGACGAGCGTGCCGAGCGCGCCGTAGACCACCGTGGTCACGCGGACGCCCTGGCCGCCGCGGCTGAACTTGACGCCCAGTGTGATGGACAGGGCGGCGAGGCCGAGGCTGACGAGCCCGATGAACACCAGTATTCCGGCCACCGCGTGACCGGCGTCGTCGAGCGACTTCATCGGGACCACGGAGGTGGCGTCGTCCGTCACATCGCTGACGAAGGCCCCGAAGTAGAGCCAGGCCAGACCGCCGATGATCTGCGTCGCGGAGATGATGAACAGGAAGACGCGGGCGGTCATGAGCAGCCCGGGCATCGACTGCGCGGGCATCGTCGCGCCGCCCGGGTAGCCGTAGCCATAGCCGGAATACGGCTGCTGCTGGGGATAGCCGTAGGTGTAGCCGGGAGCGGTGGGGGGCTGCTGGGGTGGTGGGGGCGGCTGCGACGGCTGGGGCGGCTGCCCATACGGGTTGTTCGGGTCGCCGTAACTCATGGCGTCTCTCCTCCGTCTGCCTCGGACGAGTGCGGGGACGGCGTGCGGCACCGACTGGAGGAAAGCCCTGTGGATCAAGCGGATGGTGCGGATGGTACGGACGCGCTGCGTTCCCCCGGTACTGCACGCGGCACTGTGTCCCCATGGTTCTGGAGGCGGCTGCCCCCGTCCAGCGGAATTCCGTATATTGCGTATATTCCGCATCTTGCGTATGGGTTGTGGAGACGCCTGATTGGAATCGGGGCCCGGTCATCCGCGAGGATGGGGTCATGACCGCCCAGATTCTCGATGGCAAGGCCACCGCAGCCGCGATCAAGTCCGATCTGACCGCCCGCGTGGCGGCGCTGAAGGAGAAGGGCGTCACGCCCGGCCTCGGCACGATCCTGGTCGGGGACGACCCCGGCAGCCAGAAGTACGTCGCGGGCAAGCACCGCGACTGCGCCCAGGTGGGCATCGCCTCCATCCAGCGCGAACTGCCCGCCACCGCAACGCAGGAGGAGATCGAGGCGGTCGTCCGGGAACTCAACGAGGACCCGGCCTGCACCGGCTACATCGTCCAACTCCCGCTCCCCAAGGGCATCGACGAGAACCGCATCCTGGAACTCATGGACCCGGACAAGGACGCCGACGGCCTCCACCCGATGAACCTCGGCCGCCTCGTCCTCAACGAGCCCGCCCCGCTGCCCTGCACCCCGAACGGCGTGCTGACCCTCCTGCGCCGCTACGGCGTGGAGATCAAGGGCGCCGAGGTCGTGGTCGTCGGACGCGGGGTCACCATCGGCCGCCCGATGCCGCTCCTGCTCACCCGCCGCAGCGAGAACGCCACGGTGACCCAGTGCCACACCGGCACCCGCGACCTCTCCTCCCACCTCAAGCGCGCCGACATCATCGTCGCCGCCGCGGGTTCCGCCCATCTGATCCGGCCCGAGGACGTGAAGCCGGGCGCCGCCGTCCTCGACGTCGGGGTCTCCCGGAACGCCGACGGCAAGATCGTGGGCGACGTCCACCCCGGCGTCGCCGAGGTCGCCGCCTGGATCTCCCCGAACCCCGGCGGAGTCGGCCCGATGACCCGCGCCCAGCTGCTCGTCAACGTGGTCGAGGCGGCGGAGCGCAGTGTCGCCTGACAACAAGGAACCGGCCGGCGGGAGGACGGACGCCGTGGACGACATCGAGGCGACGGACCCCGTCAGCGCCCCCGACGCCGACGGCACCCCGCGCCGCACCACCCGCCGCTTCCCCCTCTTCACCCGCGACACCGCGCGCCCCGAGGGCGGCGGCCGGGCGGCGTCCGGTGCCGCCCCGGCCCCGGCCCGCCAGTGGCCGATCCTCGCGGTGCTCGGCACGGTCGGCCTCGGCCTCCTGCTGACCGCCTTCGACGTCTTCCGCTACGGCACCCTGCTCATCGGCGCCGCACTGCTGGCCGGCGCCGTCCTGCGCTGGGTCATGCCGGACGTCGGCATGCTCGCCGTACGCTCCCGCTTCACCGATGTCGTCACCTACTGCGTGCTCGGCCTCGCGATCGTCCTGCTGGCGATGATGGCGCAGCCGAAGCCGTGGCTGGTCATCCCGTTCCTCAAGGACACGCTGCACTACACGGTCAACACCAGCTGACAGCCGGTCGGTTCACGACACACGACGGCGGCCCGTCCCCTCCCCCGAGCAAGGACGCGCCGCCGTCTGCGTTTCAGCGTGCCGCGCCTTGAGCGGGCTGTTCAACGGCTGTCAGCGCGCTGTGGCAGGGAGGTGACCGTTTCGCTACGCGGTCCGCACCCCGCCGCGACGAGGGAACCGTTCCCCTTCCGGCGTCGTCATTTCGCTCGGAACGGGCAAGTGGGACGGGCGAGCGGGCGGGCGGTGGAGGTGCGATGAGCGGCTGGCAGCCGCTGCCGGACGAACTGCCGGCGGAGGTACGGCACTTCGTGGAACACCTGCGCCTCCTCAAGGACCGCACCGGGCTGAGCCTGGCCGCGCTCGGCGCCCGCACCGCGTACAGCAAGTCCTCCTGGCACCGCTATCTCAACGCGGGCCAGCCCCCGCCCCGGCAGGCGGTCGTCGCGCTGTGCCGGGTGGCCGGCACCGACCCCGAACGCATCGGTGTGCGCTGGGAGTTGGCCGTCCAGGCCTGGCCGCGCCCGGTCACCGTCCCGGAGAAGGGGGCGGGCGGGGACGAGTACCGGGACGATCCGACCCTCCCCTGGTGGGACACACCACCTGAGAAGGGGGAGAGCGCACCCGATGGACGGCTGCTCCGGTACGCGTTGGTGCTGCTGGTCCTGATGCTTCTCACGGCTGTCGTGGGAGCCGTCGTGCTCGGGTGAACACCGGTATGTGCCCAGTGTGTCGATGTATTGACAAGTTTGCGGATTTGCAACGAACTCGACCGACAACCGCGTTAGCGTGGGCAATTCAGGGCAGAGGGGGGAAAGCAATGCCTCGTTGGAGGGCCTTGCCGGATGAACTCGATCCGCAGGTCAAGGAGTTCGCGGGTCAGCTGCGCCGGCTCGTGGACCGCAGCGGCCTGAGCGTCGCGGCGGTGGCCGACCGCACGGGTTACAGCAAGACGTCCTGGGACCGCTATCTCAATGGCCGGCTCCTCGCGCCGAAGGGTGCGATCGTCGCCCTCGCGGAGGTCACCGGCACCCATCCCGTCCATCTGACCACGATGTGGGAGCTGGCCGAGCGGGCCTGGAGCCGTTCGGAGATGCGGCACGACATGACCATGGAGGCGATGCGGATCTCCCAGGCGCGGGCCGCGCTCGGCGAGTTCGGGGCGCCTCCGGCGAACGCGCCGAGCGGTAAGACCGAGGGCGGTAAGGCTGAGGGCGGCAAGTCGTCCCGCAAGGGCGGCAGTGCCACCGCGACCCCGGGGATCGCGGGCCCGGCGGGGGTGTCCCCGACGGTGCCGCCGCAGCCTGCGGCGCCCGAGAGCGACGTACGGGAAGGTGCCTCGCAGGTCGGCAACTCGTGGGGGCTGGCCGGGTACGCGGGGCCGGTGTCCGGGTCCGGGCCGGGGCAGTCGGGTGGCGCGGCTGTGCGGCCGGGAGCCGGGCGGGCGCCGGAGGCTCCGGTGCCGCACGGCGAGCTGCCGCGGGCGCCCCGGCCGGGACCGCCGGACGGACTGGCCGGTGCCAGGCGGCGGTTGCTCATGTTCAGTGCCGGAGTCGTCGGGGTGCTGGTCGTGATCGCGGCCGTGTTCCTGTCCACCAACCACGGCGGCGGGGGCAAGAAGACGAGCGCCACGCACACCTCGGCCTCGCCGTCCGTCAGCACGAACCCCGACCTGCCGACCGGAGTGAAGTGCGCGGGCGCCGGCTGCACCGGCAAGGACGCCGAGGCCATGGGCTGCACCACGGACGCGGGCGCGGCGACGACCGCCAAGACCGCGACCGTCGGCACGACCGTCGTCGAGGTCCGCTACAGCAAGACCTGCGCCGCCGCCTGGGGCCGTATCACCGCCGGAGCACAGGGGGACTCCGTCCAGGTGAGCGCGGGCACCGTCAAGGAGAGCGACAGCATCACGGCGGCCGGCGACAACATCGCCTACACCCCGATGGTGGCGGTGAAGGACGCCGGTGAGGCGAAGGCCTGCGTGACGCTCGCGTCGGGCCAGAAGGGGTGCACGACCTAGCGCACGTGTGTGGGGATTCGGTGAACGTGGGGAATGTTTGCCCCCGATGGGGGCAGGCGGTCCGTACCCCCACGGGAGTCCGGACCCCCGGTACCCCCACGGCGGTCGTCCGGTGTTCCTCTCCCGAGCCGGACGGCCGCCTTTTCCGTGCCCCGAACCGGGCGCTGTGGGGTGGGCCACACGGACCCGGCAGTCCGCGATCCCGGATGCGCGATAGCCTGACCGGTGGATCTCTTGACGCCAAGAGATCGATCATTTGTACGTCCCGCACCCCGGGGCAGTGCCGCCCCACCGCCAGCTGTCATAACGGAGAACGCCATGACCCGCACTCCCGTGAACGTCACCGTCACCGGCGCGGCCGGCCAGATCGGTTACGCCCTGCTCTTCCGCATCGCCTCCGGCCAGCTGCTCGGCGCGGACGTGCCGGTCCGGCTGCGTCTCCTGGAGATCACCCCGGCGCTCAAGGCCGCCGAGGGCACGGCGATGGAGCTCGACGACTCCGCCTTCCCGCTCCTTCAGGGCATCGACATCACGGACGACCCGAACGTCGCCTTCGACGGCACCAACGTCGCCCTCCTCGTCGGCGCCCGCCCCCGCACCAAGGGCATGGAGCGCGGCGACCTGCTCTCCGCCAACGGCGGCATCTTCAAGCCGCAGGGCAAGGCCATCAACGACAACGCCGCGGACGACATCAAGGTCCTCGTCGTCGGCAACCCGGCCAACACCAACGCGCTCATCGCGCAGGCCGCCGCCCCGGACGTACCGGCCGAGCGCTTCACCGCGATGACCCGCCTGGACCACAACCGCGCGCTGACCCAGCTCGCGAAGAAGACGGGCACCACGGTCGCCGACATCAAGCGGCTGACCATCTGGGGCAACCACTCCGCCACCCAGTACCCCGACATCTTCCACGCCACGGTCGCCGGCAAGAACGCCGCCGAGACCGTGAACGACGAGAAGTGGCTGGCCGAGGAGTTCATCCCGACCGTCGCCAAGCGCGGCGCCGCGATCATCGAGGCGCGCGGCGCGTCCTCGGCGGCCTCCGCCGCGAACGCCGCCATCGACCACGTCCACACCTGGGTCAACGGCACCGCGGACGGCGACTGGACCTCCATGGGCATCCCGTCCGACGGCTCCTACGGCGTCCCCGAGGGCCTCATCTCCTCCTTCCCGGTCACCACGAAGGACGGCGTCTACGAGATCGTCCAGGGCCTGGACATCAACGAGTTCTCCCGCGCCCGCATCGACGCGTCGGTGAAGGAGCTGGAGGAGGAGCGCGACGCGGTTCGGTCGCTCGGCCTGATCTGACCCTTGGCCAAGCCTTCTCGACGGCTCTGTCACGGGCTTGCACGGGCCCTGTTCCGGTTACGGCCGGAACAGGGCCCGTTCCCTGTTTCCGCCGCTAACTTCGGAAGGTGTACGAAGAGGTACGCGGTGGGGTGATTCGGGGGGTTCGTGATGAGCGACTGGAACGGCTTCGGGGCGGAGCGAGGACCGAGCGAGGAGAGAGGGCAGGCGCCCTGGTCGGTGTGGTCGACGGCGGAGACCCAGACCTCGCTGACCCCGCCGGCGTGGGTCTCGCCGCCGGCTCCCGTCCCGGTTCCGGCTCCCGCACCCGCTCCCGACCGTCGGGTCCGGCGGGTGGTCCTCGCGGTCGTCGCCGCGGTCGTGCTGGGCGCGGGCGCGGGTGGCGGCTTCTGGTACGTCACGCACGACCGCGTCGCCCATGACCACGTGGACGCGAGCGCCGGCACGAGCACGGGCGGCACGAGTACGGGCACGACCGGGCCCGGATCGTCGTACCGCACCGCCCAGGACCCCACCGGCTACACCGTCGAGATCCCCCGGGGCTGGACCCGCGCCCAACGGCAGGGCGCCAAGGCCCCGGTGATCTCCTACGACTCCCCGGACGGCACCCGCCGCCTCCAGATCTTCCGCGTCTCCGAGCCCTCCCCGGCCGAGTCCCTGGACCTCGCCGAGCGCGCCCCCGGCTACGGCTTCGCCCGACAGCCCGGCTACCAGCTCCTCGACCGCACCTCGGGCCCCACCTGGGCCGAACTCGCCTACCGCTACGACGACCCGGACCAGGGCGCCCGCCGCGTGATCGACCACCGCTTCGAGGCGGCGGACGGCTCGCTCTACGCGATCCACGTCAGCGGCCCAGAGTCGCTGTCTCCGGCTCTGGTCAGGGACCCGCTCACCGAGGCGGTGGCTTCCTTCTGCCCGGCGGGCGCGAACTGCTGACCGGCGGGGGCGACTTGCCGACCTGCTGCCCCTACTCCAGCCCCCGCTTACCCGGCGCCCAGAACGGCTTGGTGAGGACCGACCTCCGGTCCCAGCCCAACTCCGTTACCAGCACCTGCCGTACGGCCTGCACGGTCCGGGCCTCCCCGGCGACGTAGGCGATCCCGCCCGGCTCGGGGGCGAGGTCCTGCACCGCGTCCGGGAGTGAAGTCCCGCCCCTGGCCAGCCAGTTGAGGCGGTCGGAGTGGGCCAGCGGCAGCCGGTCCGCGTCCGACTCCGTCTCCAAGGCGCCGGAGACTCGCGCCCCCTCGGGCAGCGCGGCCAGCATCGCGCCGAAGGCGACGGAGGCCGTCTCCTCGCCGACGAAGACGTGGTGGGCGGCGTCGGGGCGGAGGGTGAAGGTGCCCTCGGGCTTCCGCAGCCGCACCTGCTCACCGACGCCGACGCTCTTCCCCCAGCGGGCCCCGGGCCCTCCTTCGGAGTGGTCCAGCACGCACAACTCGACGGCGCCGGACGGGTCGTAGCGCCACACCGAGTACGTACGAAGGGTCAGGCCGCCGACCAGGACGCGTACCTGCTGGCCGGGGCGGACGTCGAGGCCGGCGAGCGGGTCGCCCTCGACGCGCAGTCGGCGCATCCGGGCGGTGACGGGTTCGGCCGCGGTGACGGTGGCGCGAAGGGTCAGCAGGTCGAGGACGGGGTTCAGGAGGGCGGTGGGCACGGGGGCTCCTCAACTGGGCGGTGCGTGAGGGGAGTTGATGTTCGGACGCGACGCGATATTACGCGTTTCCCGCCGGACGCGATAGTGCGTGTCGTGGGTCGGTCGCGGTGTCCGAGGACCACAAGTGCCGTTGCCGCGAGGACGATCAGGGCCACCGTGCGCAGCGCCGGGCCCATGCGGTGGGCGAGGTCGGCGTCGTCAGGGCCGGACACCCGCTGCTGGAGGGGGAGTTGACGCCCGAGCGGTTCGCGGGCGAGGCCGACCTGAGGACCTGCCGATCACCGTCGACGGAGTCGTCCAGACCTCGGCGGACATCTCCGGCGGCACCTACCACACGGTCGTCAACTACCTTTCGCGGCTGCGCCAGTGGCGTACCGCGGCCCGGGCCCGTGCCGCCGTCGAAGGTCAACCGGCGGGGCGCGTCTCGCGGAACCCGGGCGGGCGGCCGACGCGCCGCTTCGGACTCTGGCTCGTGCCGTTTCCCGGTGTCGACGGTCAGAACATCGCGTACTCGGGCAGGCTGCTCGACCGGTACGGACCGGACTTCACCTACCGCCACTGGATCGGAACCCGCCGCTTCCCGGCCGCGGCCGGGATCATCGGTCTGGTCGCCGCACTGCTGGTCGGTGCGCAGATCAAGCCGCTGCGGTCGGTACTGCTCAAGTTGCGGGACCCGGGTGCGGGGCCGACGGCGGAGGTCCGCGCCAGGAGCACGTTCACCGTCACCTTCCACGGCACCGGTGGCGACCGGCACGTGGTCTGCCGGGTGTCCGGCGGCGACCCCGGCTACACCGAGACGGCCAAGATCCTCGGCGAAGCCGCGATGAGCCTCGCCTTCGACGACCTGCCGCGGACGGCCGGTCCGGTCACGCCGGCCGCTGCCATGGGCGACGCGCTGATCGACCGCCTGGTCACCGCCGGGATCACGTTCGAACTCGTCGAGGAGCGACAGTCCGAGCCGAGGGACTGACGGCGGCGGTTCGTTGCCGACGGTTTCTCAGCGGGCGCCACGCCCGTCCTGTTCACGCGGCCGTCCAGGCGCCAGCCGCTTCTCGAACCAGTGGTCCGCGTAGACATGGTCGACGTAGGCCGGGATCTCCGTGTATCCGCACGCCCGGTACATCGCCTGCGCCTCCGTGAGCGTCGCGTGCGTGTCGAGTCGTACGACGGCGAAGTCGTGCGCCACGGCGGCGAGTTCGAGTTCGGTCAGGATGCGGCGGGCGAGGCCCAGGCGGCGGGCGTCGGGGTGGACCCAGACGTGCCGGATCTCGCCGACCCCGGGCTCCAGGGTCCGTAGCGCCCCGCACGCGACCGGCCGTCCCTCCTCGTACGCGACGAAGAACGCGCCCGCCTGACCGGTGACCTCCTCCGGCCGTACGAGATCGGTCTTGTCGAAGCCCTCGGGGAAGCGGGCGTCGAGGTCGGCGGCGTAGGCATCGAGGCAGGCGCGGGCGTCCTCGGTGGCGCCGTCGACCAGGGCGACCGTGCTGCCGGCCAGCCGGAGGAGGCGTTGTGCGGTCGCCAACGCCCGGGTCAGCTCGGTGCGTTGGGGTGCGGTGAGGGTGCCGAGGAGGCCGGCGGTGAGCGCGTCGGCGCGGCGGTTCTGTTCCTTGACCTCGACACGGCCGGCCGGGGTCAGCTCGATCAGGCGCAGTCGGGTGTCGTGCGGGGGCACGGTCAGCCGGACCAGGCCATGGGCCTCAAGGGATTTCGCCATCCGGCTCAAGTAGCCCGCGTCCAGGGCGAGTCGGCCGCGCAGCTCCCGCAGGGAGACGCCGTCGCCGATCTCGAAGAGCAACCGTGCCTCGCCGAGCGGGCGGTCCTGGCCGAGATAGTGGTCGTCGAGGGCGCCGATACGGCGGGTGAAGTAGCGGTTGAAACGGCGGACGGCGGCGATGGCCTCCGGCCGTACCGGCGCGGGTTCCGTTACTGGCTCCATACTTCTTTGACTTTAGTCAAAGGAGTCGCCGGAGTCCATGGTGCTGCGGCATTTGTGCCCCTGTTCAGTGACTCGGCCCACTTTCGGCCATGGATTGCGCATGCATACGGACGTCCCGGGCAGGCGCTCGCAGTCCCCGAGAGTGACAGTTAGGTGACTCCGGGACGCTGAACAGGAACGGAAGGCAATGCCGATCATGGCCGACAAGGCGGAACAGCGGGCGGGGAAGACCATTCACGTGGGCGGGGAGTGGCTGGAAGCGGTCTCCGGTGCCACCCGCGAGATCATCGCCCCCGCGGACGCGCTGCCGTTCGCCATGGTCGCGGAGGGCGACGAGAAGGACACCGACATAGCCGTCGCCGCCGCCCGTGCCGCCTTCGACGGGGGCGAGGGCGCCTGGCCGCGCACGCCTGTCGCCGAGCGCGCCGCCCTGCTCCGCCGCGTCGCCGACCTGCTGGTGCGCGACCGCGAACAACTCGGCCTGCTGGAGAGCCGGGACGCGGGCAAGACCGTGGAAGAGGGCCGGGTCGACATCGACTGCGTCGCCGACGCCTTCCGCTACTTCGCCGACCTCGTCGCCGCCGAGGCCCCCGGCCGGGTCGTCGACGCGGGCACGCCCGACGTCCACAGCGTCGTCGTGTACGAGCCCGTCGGCGTCTGCGCGCTGATCACCCCCTGGAACTACCCGCTGCTCCAGGCGAGTTGGAAGATCGCGCCCGCCCTCGCGGTCGGCAACACCTTCGTCGTCAAGCCCAGCGAGATCACCCCGCTGACGACGATCGCCCTCGTCGGCCTGCTCGTCGAGGCGGGACTGCCGAGCGGTGTGGCCAACCTCGTCACGGGCCCCGGCCACACGGTCGGCGCCCGGCTGGCCGAGCACCCCGACGTCGACCTCGTCTCCTTCACCGGCGGCCTCGTCAGCGGCACGAAGGTCGCACAGGCCGCCGCCGTGACCGTGAAGAAGGTCGCCCTCGAACTCGGCGGCAAGAACCCCAACGTCGTCTTCGCCGACGCCTGCGCCACCGAGGAGGGCTTCGACACCGCCGTCGACCAGGCCCTCAACGCCGCCTTCATCCACAGCGGCCAGGTCTGCTCGGCGGGCGCCCGGCTCATCGTCGAGGAGACCGTCCGGGAACGCTTCGTCGCCGAACTCGCCCGCCGCGCCGCCAGGATCCGCCTCGGCCGCGGCACCGAGGACGGCGTCGAGTGCGGCCCGCTCGTCTCCGAACAGCAGCGCGCCAAGACCGAGTCGTACGTCGCCGGTGCCCTCGCCGAGGGCGCGGTGCTCCGCTCCGGCGGCAAGCGCCCCGAGGCCTCCGCGACCCGCCCCGCCACCGGCTACTTCTACGAGCCGACCGTCCTCGACCAGTGCCACCGCGAGATGACCGTCGTACGCGAAGAGGTCTTCGGACCGGTCCTCACCGTCGAGACCTTCCGCACCGAGGACGAGGCCGTCGCGCTCGCCAACGACACCGAGTACGGCCTCGCGGGCGCCGTCTGGACCACCGACGCGGGCCGCGCGCGCCGCGTCGCCGGACGGCTGCGGCACGGCACGGTCTGGATCAACGACTTCCACCCCTACCTCCCGCAGGCGGAGTGGGGCGGCTTCGGAAAGAGCGGTGTGGGCCGGGAGCTGGGCCCCGCCGGACTCGCCGAGTACCGCGAGGCCAAGCACGTCTACCAGAACCTGGCACCGGGGCCGGTGCGCTGGTTCGCGGGCTGAGCCGCGCCCCCACGTCCCCTTCAACCCCCCAGCCCCCACTGGAGTGAGTACCCCCATGCCCGAGCACGAGAGCTCGTACTCGTACGACTACGTCGTCATCGGCGGCGGCACCGCAGGCTCCGTCATCGCCTCCCGCCTCACCGAGAACCCCGATGTCACCGTCGCCGTCATCGAGGGCGGCCCCAGCGACGTCGGCCGCGAGGACGTACTGACCCTGCGCCGCTGGATGGGTCTGCTCGGCGGCGAGCTGGACTACGACTACCCCACCACCGAGCAGCCACGCGGCAACTCCCACATCCGGCACAGCCGCGCCCGCGTCCTCGGCGGCTGCTCCTCGCACAACACCCTCATCGCCTTCAAGCCGCTGCCGTCCGACTGGGACGAGTGGGAGGCGGCCGGCGCCAAGGGCTGGGGCGCGATATCGATGGAGGCGTACTACGCCCGCCTCCTCAACAACATCGTCCCCGTCGACGAGAAGGACCGGAACGCCATCGCCCGCGACTTCGTCGACGCGGCCCAGGAGGCGCTCGGTGTCCCGCGCGTCGAGGGTTTCAACAAGGCCCCCTTCACGGACGGCGTCGGCTTCTTCGACCTCGCCTACCACCCCGAGAACAACAAGCGGTCCAGCGCGTCCGTCGCGTATCTCCACCCGGTGATGGACGAGCGCCCCAACCTGACCATTTTCCTTGAGACTTGGGCCCACCGCCTGGAGCTGGACGGCACCCGCGCCGAGGGTGTCCACGTCCGCACCAAGGACGGCGAGGAGCTCCTCGTACGGGCCCGCCGCGAGGTCGTCCTCTGCGCGGGCGCCGTCGACTCCCCGCGTCTGCTCCTGCACTCGGGCATCGGCCCCCGCGCGGACCTCGAAGCACTCGGCATCCCCGTCGCGCTCGACCTGCCCGGCGTCGGCGAGAACCTCCTCGACCACCCCGAGTCGGTGATCGTCTGGGAGACCAACGGGCCGATCCCGGAGAACTCCGCGATGGACTCCGACGCGGGCCTGTTCGTGCGCCGCGACCCCGGGCACCCGGGCCCCGACCTGATGTTCCACTTCTACCAGGTCCCCTTCACCGACCATCCCGAGCGACTCGGCTACGAACGCCCCGAGTTCGGCGTCTCGATGACCCCGAACATCCCCAAGCCGAAGAGCCGGGGGCGCCTGTATCTGGAGAGCGCCGACCCGGCCGTCAAACCCGCCCTGGACTTCCGCTACTTCACCGACGAGAACGACTACGACGCCCGCACCCTCGTCGACGGCATCCGCATCGCCCGCGAGATCGCCCGCACCGAGCCCCTCGCGGGCTGGCTCAAGCGGGAAGTGGCCCCCGGCCCGGAGATCCTCGGCGACGCCGAACTGAGCGAGTACGCCCGCAAGGTCGCCCACACCGTCTACCACCCGGCGGGCACCTGCCGTATGGGCGCCGAGACCGATGAACTGGCCGTGGTGGACCACGAGTTGAGGGTCCGCGGCCTGGACGGCCTCCGTATCGCCGACGCCTCCGTCTTCCCGACCATGCCCGCCGTGAACCCGATGATCGGGGTGCTCATGGTCGGCGAACGGGCCGTGGACCTGATCGGGGGCGGTGCGTGATGAGTACCTCAACTGCCGTGAACAGTCCCGTGTTTTCCGTGGACGGCCTCTGGAAGGTCTTCGGCCCCAAGTCCGAGCAGATCCCGGCCGATCCGGAACTCGCCGCCCTCGACGCCGCCGACCTGCGCACCCGTACCGGCTGCACCGCCGCCGTCCGCGACGTCTCCTTCGACGTCCGCAAGGGCGAGGTCTTCGTGGTGATGGGCCTGTCCGGCTCCGGCAAGTCCACCCTGGTCCGCTGCCTCACCCGCCTCATCGAACCGACCGCGGGCTCGATCGCCATCGACGGCGAGGACGTCCGCGCCATGGACAGGTCCCGGCTGCGCGAACTCCGCCGCCACCGCGCCGCGATGGTCTTCCAGCACTTCGGCCTCCTCCCGCACCGCACGGTCCTGGACAACGTCGCCTACGGCCTGGAGATCCAGGGCATCGGCAAGGCGAAGCGCCGCCGCCGGGCCGCCGAGGTCGTCACCAAGGTCGGCCTGGAGGGGATGGAGCAGCGCCGCCCCGGCCAGCTCTCCGGGGGCCAGCGCCAACGCGTGGGCCTGGCCCGGGCGTTGGCGGTCGATCCCCAAGTCCTCCTCTTCGACGAGCCGTTCAGCGCGCTCGACCCGCTGATCCGGCGCGACATGCAGGAGGAGGTCGTCCGGCTGCACCGCGAGGAGGGCCGCACGATGGTCTTCATCACCCACGACCTGAACGAGGCGCTGAAGCTCGGCGACCGCATCGCCCTGATGCGCGACGGCCGGATCGTCCAGCTCGGCACCCCCGAGGAGATCGTGGGCTCCCCGGCCGACGACTACGTCCGCGAGTTCGTACGGGACGTACCGCGAGCGGACGTCATGACGGTCCGTACGGCGATGCGGGCCGGGGACTGCGGGGGAGCGGAGCACCCCGGTGCGCTCGCGGCCGACACGGTCGTCGCCGAGGCGATCAAGGTCGTGTCCCGCAGCGGAAAGCCCGCCTGTGTCGTGGAGGACGGCCGCTGTCTGGGCGTGGTCGACCAGGCCCGGCTGCTGGACGTCGTGGCAGGGGCGGAGCTCGCCGGTATCGGCAAGGAGGCGGTCTGATGGCCACGGTCACCGCACCCGCCCCGCGCCTCGCCCTCCCCGGCGTCCTCCGGCACCGGGCCGCGCACAAGCTGCTGTTGCTCGCGCTCGCCGCGGCCGTCCTCGTACCGCTCGCCAACGCCCACTGGTCCAGCGGCAGTTGGCCGGGCGCCCTCACCGTCGACCTGTCCGGACCGCTGGGCCGGGCCAACGACTGGATCATCGACAACCGCGACAGCTCCCCGCTGTTCCTCTACTTCTTCGGCTACATCAGCAACGCCGTCGTCCTGTCCGTACGCGCCGTGTACCTGGTGCTGCTCGCCGCGGGCTGGGCGGGCGTCACCGCGTTCGGCGCGCTCGTCGCCTGGCGGGTGGCCGGTGTCCGGCTCGCGGTCGGGACCGGCGTCGCCTTCCTCGTCTGCGGGCTGCTCGGTATGTGGGTGCCGACCATGCAGACGCTCGCGCTCATGGTGGTCGCGGTGCTCACCTCGGTCGTCGTGGGCGCGCTGCTCGGCCTGGCCGGCGGCCTCTCCGAGCGGACGGACCGCGCACTGCGCCCGGTCCTGGACACCATGCAGGTGCTCCCGGCCTTCGCCTACCTCCTCCCCGTCGTCCTCGTCTTCGGCATCGGCGTCCCCGCCGCCGTCCTCGCCACCGTCGTCTACGCCGCCCCGCCCATGGCCCGCCTCACCGCGCTCGGCCTGCGCGAGGCCGACCCGGAGGTCCTGGAGGCCGTCGAGTCCCTCGGCGCCACCGGACGCCAACGCCTGTTGACCGCGCGGCTCCCGCTGGCCCGCAAGCAGCTCCTCCTCGGCCTCAATCAGACGATCATGATGGCCCTCTCCATGGCCGTCATCGCCTCCGTGATCGGCGCCGGAGGCCTCGGCGACCGCGTCTACCAGGCCCTCGCCTCCGTGGACGTGGGCGCGGCGCTGGCCGCCGGTATCCCGATCGTGCTCCTGGCCGTCGTACTGGACCGCGTCACGGCGGCGGCGGGCGAACAGACCGACGAGCCGGTGGGGGAGCCGGGATCGGGCCTCCGCCCGTGGCTGTACGCCCTCGGCGCCACCGTCGTCGTAGCGGTCGCCGCCCGTCTCGCCGGCGCTCTCGACTGGCCCTCCGGCTGGAGCCTGGACATCGCCGAACCGGTGAACCGCGTCGTCGACTGGATGACCGCCCACCTCTACTCCGGCGTCCCCTACCTCGGCGGCACCGCCGACTGGGCCGGCCACTTCACCACCTGGGTCCTGGACCCCGTACGCGACGGACTGCAGTGGCTGCCCTGGTGGTCGGTGCTGCTGATCGTCGCCGCCCTCGCCTGGGTGATCGGCACCTGGCGCACCGCGCTCACCGCCGTCCTCGCCATGGCCGCGATCGGTGTGCTCGGCGTGTGGAAGCCGTCGCTCGACACGCTGTCGCAGGTGCTCGCCGCCGTGGCCGTCACCCTCGTCCTCGGCTTCGCGACCGGCATCGCCGCCGCCCGCAGCGACCGCTTCGAACGCGCCCTGCGCCCCGTCCTCGACGTCTGCCAGACGATGCCGCAGTTCGTGTACCTGATCCCGGTCGTCGCCCTCTTCGGCGTGGGCCGCGCCCCCGCCGTAGCGGCGGCCGTCGTCTACGCCCTCCCCGCCGTCGTCCGCATCACCACCCAGGGCCTGCGCCAGGTCGACCCGGCCGCCCTGGAATCTGCTCGCTCGCTCGGCGCGACCAGCACCCAGCAGCTGCGGCAGATCCAACTCCCGCTGGCCCGCCCGGCGTTGCTGCTCGCCGTCAACCAGGGTGTGGTCCTCGTCCTCGCCGTCGTCATCATCGGCGGCCTGGTCGGCGGTGGCGCGCTCGGCTACGACGCCGTGTTCGGCCTGGCCCAGGGCGATTTGGCGACCGGCCTGGTCGCGGGCGCCGCGATCGTCTGCCTCGGCCTGATGCTCGACCGGGTGACCCAGCCGACGGAACGCCGCACCAAGAAGGGAGCGTGACATGCGAGTTCGTTCGGTTCATTCGGTGGCCGCGGTGATGTCCCTCGCCCTGCTTTCGGGCTGCGGCGCCGCCGACATGACCAAGCAGGCCTCGCCCTTCGCCAACGCGCAGGGCGCCAAGACCGTGACCCTCTCCGTCCAGTCCTGGGTGGGCGCGCAGGCCAACGTGGCCGTCGCGCAGTACCTGTTGGAGCACAAGCTCGGCTACCGCGTCGACACCGTCCAGGTCGACGAGGTCCCCGCGTGGGACGCGCTCAGCCAGGGCCGGGTCGACGCGATCCTGGAGGACTGGGGCCACCCCGACCAGGAGAAGCGCTACGTCGACGACAAGAAGACGATCACGCGCGCGGGCGGTCTCGGGGTGACCGGGCACATCGGCTGGTACGTCCCGACGTATCTCGTCAAGCAGCACCCGGACATCACCGACTGGAAGAACCTCGACAAGTACTCCTCGCTGTTCCGCACCGCCGAGAGCGGCAACAAGGGCCAGCTGATGGACGGTTCGCCCTCATACGTCACCAACGACAAGGCGCTGGTGGCCAACCTGAAGCTCAACTACCAGGTGGTGTTCGCCGGTTCGGAGGCCGCGCAGATCACCCAGATGAAGCAGTTCGCCAAGGAGAAGAAGCCCTTCCTCACCTACTGGTACGCACCCCAGTGGCTGTTCAAGAAGGTCCCCATGACAGAGGTCGAACTCCCCGCCTACAAGGAGGGCTGCGACGCCGACGCGGCCAAGGTCGCCTGCGCCTACCCGCACACCCCGCTCCAGAAGTACCTCAACACGGACTTCGCGAAGAAGGGCGGCAAGGCGGCGGCCTTCCTGAAGAGGTTCAAGTGGACGACCGAGGACCAGAACGAGGTCTC
Source organism: Streptomyces sp. NBC_01622 (assembly GCF_045209635.1). NCBI lineage: Bacteria > Bacillati > Actinomycetota > Actinomycetes > Kitasatosporales > Streptomycetaceae > Streptomyces > Streptomyces sp. NBC_01622. The sequence continues at coordinate 4,524,464 of NZ_CP109293.1, read as the reverse complement.
CCTGATGATCGCCGACCAGAAGCTGTCCCCGGCGGACGCGGCGAAGAAGTGGGTGGACAGCCACCCCGCCACCTGGAAGGCATGGCTGTCCTGACCCCGCTCACGGCCTCAGCCGGCCCGCCGCCCCCGCAGCTCACCACGCTTCAGCTCGGCGGCCATTCCCTGCAGCGCGCGTGCCGCCCGGCGCTGCAGCCCCGGCCCGAACGTGACGCGAGTGGCCCCGAGTTCACCGAGTTCGGCGGGCGAGGGGCCCTCGCCGTCCGCCCGCGCGAACACGTTGACCGGCCCCTGGACGCCGGAGCGCAGCAGCGGCAGCACATCGGTGGGCGCGGCGATCGGATAGACGCAGTCCGCACCCGCCGCGACATACAACGCGGCCCGCTCGATGGCCCGTTCGGGATTGCCGTCGCCGTGCAGGAAGGTGTCGACGCGGGCGTTGACGAACAACTGGTCCGCCGCCACCGCCCGCACCTCGGCGAGCCATTCGGCGTGCTGCCGCGGGTCCTTGAGGACACCCCCGTTGGAGTCCTCAAGATTGCACCCCACGGCACCCGCCTCCAGCAGCCGCTCCACCAACTCCTTGGGCGCGAGCCCGTACCCGCCCTCGACATCGGCCGACACCGGCACGTCCACCGCCCGCACGATCCGCGCGACCGCCGCGAACATCTCGTCCACCGGAGTCGCCCCGTCCGCATACCCCAGCGAGGCGGCGACCCCGGCACTGGGCGTGGCGAGCGCCGGGAACCCGGCGTCGACGAACACCCGCGCACTCACGGCATCCCAGGGCCCGGGCAGCACGAGCGGATCACCGGGGAGCCGCCGCCGATGCAGACTCCGAAAGACCTCGACTCCACTCAAGACGGATAACCCCCGGGCTCGATACGACGGCTGACCATCACCCGGTTCCAGTTGTTGATGGCGGTGATCAGCCCGATGAGATGGGCGAGTTGGCCCTCGTCGAAATGCGCGGCGGCTCTCGCATACACCTGATCCGGCACAAATCCCTCCGTCAGCACGGTCACCGCCTCGGTCAGCGCGAGCGCGGCCCGCTCCCGCTCGTCGAAGACACCCTCGGCCTCCTCCCAGGCAGCCGCCATGTCCAACTGCCGCTCACTCACCCCGAGTTCACGGGCGGCGGCGAGATGCATGTCCAGGCAGAACGCGCAGTGGTTGAGCTGCGAAGCCCGGATCACGACGAGCTCGGCGAGGCCGGGATCGCCCAGCCCCTTCTTCGCCGCGGCGCTCACCGTGGCCAAGGCCCGCCCGACCTCCCGGTCCAACACCCGCGTCCGCAAGGTCACTTGTGCTGTCCCGCCTTGTAGTGCCCCGGCACCATCCGCGTGCTGACCCCCAACCGGTTCCAGGCGTTGATCACCGTGATTGCGGCGATCAGCTGCGCCAGCTCGGCCTCTTCGAACCGCTCGGCCGCCCGCTCGTACACCTCGTCCGGCACGAAGCCGTCCGTGATCACGGTGACCGCCTCGGTCAGTTCGATCGCCGCGAGCTCCTTCTCGGTGTAGAAGTGCCGCGACTCCTCCCACGCCCCCAGCTGGATGATCCGCTCCACGCTCTCGCCCGCCGCCAGCGCGTCCTTGGTGTGCATGTCGAGGCAGAACGCGCAGTGGTTGAGCTGCGAGGCACGGATCTTCACCAGCTCCAGCAGCTTCGGGTCGAGCCCCCGACGGGCCGCCGCGTCGAGGCGGACCATCGCCTTGTAGACCTCAGGGGCGTGCTCGGCCCAGTTGAGACGGGGGCTGTGTTCGGGGGCGTAAGGAGCTTCCTGTGCTGTGGTCATGTTTCGACCCTAGAAGCCAGGCAGCCCAGGAGTATGGTCCATTTCCATGGTGAAAACGTGGGCCACTTTGGGCGTAGACCTCCATCTCGAACCGACCGGCACCAGCACTGGTACCGGCACCGGCACCGGCGTCCGCCGGGGCCTGACGGACGCGCTGCGCGACGCCGTCCGCACCGGCCGCCTCGCCCCCGGCACCCGGCTCCCCTCCTCCCGCTCCCTCGCCGCCGACCTGGGCGTGGCGCGCAACACCGTCGCCGACGCCTACGCCGACCTGGTCGCCGAGGGCTGGCTCACCGCCCGCCAGGGCTCCGGCACCCGCGTCGCCGACCGCGCGGTCGTCCCGCCCGCCGACACGACCCCGCCCCGCCGCCTCCACACGCGCCCCGCCTACGATCTCGTCCCCGGTACCCCCGACCTCGCCTCCTTCCCCCGCGCCGAGTGGCTCAAGGCCGCCCGCCGCGCCTTCACCTCCGCCCCGTACCAGGCCCTCGGCTACGGCGACCCCCGCGGCCGTGCCGACCTGCGCACCGCCCTCGCCGCCTACCTCGCCCGAGCCCGCGGCGTCCGCGCAGACCCCGAGCACATCGTGATCAGCGCGGGCATCTCCAACGGCCTGCGGCTGATCGGCACCGCACTACGGGCCCGCGGCGCCCACACCATCGCGGTGGAGTCCTACGGCCTGCCCGCGCACTGGCAGATCCTCGACGGGGCCGGCCTGCGCACCCGCCCGCTCCCCTTCGACGAACTGGGCACGAACCCGGGGCAGTTGACGGACGAGCCGGCTGTCCTGCTCACCCCGGCCCACCAGTTCCCCATGGGCGTCCCGCTCCGTCACGACCGCCGCTCCGCCGTCGTCGACTGGGCCCGGCGCACCGGCGGCCTGGTCCTGGAGGACGACTACGACGGCGAGTTCCGCTACGACCGCCAGCCGATCGGCGCGCTCCAGGGCCTCGACCCCGACCACGTCGTCTACCTCGGCACCGCCAGCAAGTCCCTCGCCCCGGGCCTCCGCCTGGCCTGGCTGGTCCTGCCGCCGTCACTCGCCGACGAGGTCGTGAAGGCGAAGGGCGGCGTCGACACCTGCGGCGTCCTGGACCAACTGACCCTCGCCGAGTTCATCACCTCCGGCGCCCACGACCGCCACGTCCGCGCCGCCCGCCTGCGCTACCGCCGCCGCCGCGACAACCTCGTCGAGGCCCTGGCCCAGCACGCCCCCGACGTCCACGTCACCGGCATCGCCGCCGGCTTCCACGCCGTCCTCAGCCTCCCACCCAGCACCGAACAGTCCGTGGTCCAGGCCGCCGCCTGGCAGGGCCTGGCCCTGCACCCGCTCTCCTCCTACCGCCACGAACACGCCCAGGCCGACCCCCTGGACGCCCTGGTGGTGGGCTACGGCACACCCCCGGACCATGCGTGGGCGGGAGCGGTGGAGGCGCTGTGCAGGGTGCTGCCGTGATCTACACGGTCTCTACGGAGGCCTGGTCGGATGCTTCCTCCGGCGCCTCACCGAACCGTGCCAACGCCAACGCCCCCACCACCGCCACCGCAAACCCCAGCACCGCCAGCCACTCCAACCCCTCCCGCGTACGGTCCCCGAGCCACACCACCCCCACCGCCGCCGGCCCGATCGTCTCCCCGATCACCAGCCCCGCCGTGGCCGTCGTCACCGACCCCCGCTGCAGAGCCGTCGTCAGCAGCAGAAACCCGGCGCCCCCACCAACGAGCAGCGCGTACGTCGCCGGATTCGCCACCAGCGTCGAGGGCTCCAGAGAGTCGATCAACCGCACCGCCACCTCGACGACCCCGAACCCGAACCCGGCCCCCAGGCCGAGCGTCAACGCCCGCCCCCGCTCCGGCAGTCGCCCACCGACCAGCCCGAGCAGCAGCACCGCACCGGCCGTCCCCAGCATCGCCCACTTCAACGCCGTGGACCCGGCCCGGTCCCCCTCCGCCCCGGACGCCAGCCCCAGCATCGCGAGGCCCGCGCACACCACACCGACGGCCGCCCACTCCACCCCGCTGAGCCGCACCTTCAGCAGCCGCGCGGCCACCACCGCCGTCACCGCGAGGCTCGACGCCAGGGCCGCCCCGACCGCGTAGATGGGCAGCGACCGCAGCGCCGCGATCTGGAACACGAACCCGAGCCCGTCCAGCCCGAGCCCCGCCATGTACCGCCACTGGCGCAGCGCCCGCAGCAACAGCGCCGCGTCCCCGCCCCCACCCGTCGTCGCCGCCCGCGTGGCAACCGCCTGCAGGACCGTCGCCGTACCGAAGCAGATCGCCGCGCCGAGCGCGCACACCATTCCAAAGAGCACAGAGGGACTCTAGGGGAGGGGAGATCGCCACCGGCCTCCCGTGCCGGCCCTCTCACCCATCTCTAGACCCCCAACACCGCCCGCAGTCCGGCCAGTCCCCAGTCCAGGTCCTCCTCGCTGATCATCAGCGGTGGCGCGATCCGGATCGTCGACCCGTGGGTGTCCTTCACCAGGACGCCCCGCTCCATCAGCCGCTCCGAGACCTCCCGGCCCGTCCCGACCGCCGGAGAGATGTCGACCCCGGCCCACAGCCCCCGCCCCCGCACCGCCGTCACCCGCCCGGTGTCCTTCAACTGCTGCAGCTCTCCGTGCAGATGCTCCCCGAGCTGCGCCGCCCGCGCCTGGTACTCGCCCGTCCGCAGCATCGCGATCACCTCCAGCGCCACCGCGCACGCCAGCGGATTCCCGCCGAACGTCGACCCGTGCTCCCCGGGCCGGAACACCCCCAGCACCTCCGCGCTCGACACCACCGCCGACACCGGCACCACCCCGCCGCCCAGCGCCTTGCCCAGCACATACACGTCGGGCACCACGCCCTCGTGCTCGCACGCGAACGTCCGCCCCGTCCGCCCGAGCCCCGACTGGATCTCGTCGGCGATGAAGAGCACGTTCCGTTCCCGCGTCAACTCCCGCACCCCCGGCAGATATCCGGCCGGCGGCACCAGCACCCCCGCCTCGCCCTGGATCGGCTCCAACAGCACGGCCACCGTGTTCTCGCTGACGGCGGCCCGCATCGCGGTGAGGTCCCCGTACGGCACGATCTCGAAGCCCGGCGTGTAAGGCCCGAAGTCCGCCCGCGCCTCCGGGTCGGTCGAGAAGCCGACGATCGTCGTCGTACGGCCGTGGAAGTTGTTGCCCGCCACCACGATCTTCGCTCGCCCGTCGGGCACTCCCTTGACCCGGTACCCCCACTTCCGGGCCGTCTTCAGCGCGGTCTCCACCGCCTCCGTGCCCGTGTTCATCGGCAGCACCAGCTCCATGCCGCACAGCTCGGCCAACTGCTCGCAGAACGCGCCGAACCGGTCGTGGTGGAACGCTCGCGATGTCAGCGTCACCCGCTCCAACTGGGCCTTCGCCGCCGCGATCAGCCGCGGGTTGCCGTGTCCGAAGTTCAGCGCCGAGTACCCGGCGAGCAGGTCCAGACAGCGCCGCCCCGCCACGTCCGTCATCCACGCGCCCTCGGCGGTGGCGATCACCACCGGCAGCGGGTGATAGGTGTGCGGGGTGTGCGCCTCGGCGGCGGCGATGAGGGCTTCCGTACTGGTCACGGCGTCTCCCGGGGGTGAGGGTGCCCCTTTCCTACCCTCGCCCGCATGGTGGACGCGGGAGCCGCACCGTCGGGCCCGCCCGGTAGGCTGACCGGCGGGCCGTGACTGGCGCGCTGGGATGGGACCGACCATCGGGGAGCGGCCCGAGCTGCAATGTGTGCCGTGCGCCTGGGCCGTACCGAGAACGCCGAACGCCACGTCCGGAGGTCCCCATGCCCGACAATTCCGCGCCCCTCTCCAACGAGTCCACCGCCTTCCGCGCCGCCCTCGATGTGATCCGTGCCGTCGAGCCGCGCGTCGCCGACGCCATCGGCCAGGAAGTCGCCGACCAGCGCGAGATGCTCAAGCTGATCGCCTCCGAGAACTACGCCTCCCCGGCCACCCTGCTGGCCATGGGCAACTGGTTCAGCGACAAGTACGCCGAGGGCACCATCGGCCGCCGCTTCTACGCCGGCTGCCGCAACGTCGACACCGTGGAGTCCCTCGCCGCCGAGCACGCGCGCGAACTCTTCGGCGCCCGCCACGCCTACGTCCAGCCGCACTCCGGCATCGACGCCAACCTCGTCGCCTTCTGGTCGGTCCTCGCCGACCGCGTCGAGGTCCCCGCCCTCGCGAAGGCGGGCGTCCGCCAGGTCAACGACCTCTCCGACGCCGACTGGGCCGAACTCCGCCACGCCTTCGGCAACCAGCGCATGCTCGGCATGTCCCTGGACGCCGGCGGCCACCTCACCCACGGCTTCCGCCCGAACATCTCCGGCAAGATGTTCGACCAGCGCTCCTACGGCACCGACCCGGCGACCGGCCTCATCGACTACGACGCCCTGCGCGCGTCGGCCCGCGACTTCAAGCCGCTGATCATCGTCGCCGGCTACTCCGCCTACCCCCGCCTGGTGAACTTCCGCATCATGCGCGAGATCGCCGACGAGGTCGGCGCGACCCTCATGGTCGACATGGCGCACTTCGCGGGCCTGGTCGCGGGCAAGGTCCTGACCGGCGACTTCGACCCGGTCCCGCACGCCCAGATCGTCACCACCACCACCCACAAGTCGCTGCGCGGCCCGCGCGGCGGCATGGTCCTGTGCGACGACTCCCTCAAGGACCAGGTCGACCGCGGCTGCCCGATGGTCCTCGGCGGCCCGCTCCCGCATGTCATGGCCGCCAAGGCCGTCGCCCTCGCCGAGGCCCGGCAGCCCTCCTTCCAGGACTACGCCCAGCGCATCGTCGACAACTCCCGCGCGCTGGCGGACGGCCTGATGCGCCGGGGCGCCACCCTCGTCACCGGCGGCACCGACAACCACCTCAACCTGATCGACGTCGCCTCCGCCTACGGCCTCACCGGCCGCCAGGCCGAGGCCGCCCTCCTCGACTCCGGCATCGTCACCAACCGCAACGCGATCCCCGCCGACCCGAACGGCGCCTGGTACACCTCCGGCATCCGCATCGGCACCCCCGCGCTGACCACCCGCGGCCTGGGCACCGCCGAGATGGACGAGGTCGCGTCCCTGATCGACCGAGTCCTCACCAGCACCGAACCGGGCACGACGAAGTCGGGCACCCCGAGCAAGGCCTCCCATGTCCTGGACGAGAAGGTGTCGGAGGAGATCGCCCAGCGGGCAGCGGACCTGGTAGCGGGATTCCCCTTGTACCCGGAAATCGACCTGGGCTGAGCCGACCTGCTTTCACGGGCGCGCGGCGGTGTCAATACGCGACTCCGCCGCGTGGGCGCGACCAGCCCCCACCGGCCGTCGGTTCCCCACGCTCCGAAACCACCCCCACACCTCTGAGACAATAAGAGGCATGGCCTCAGACCGACCCCGCGTGCTCTCCGGAATCCAGCCCACCGCAGGCTCGTTCCACCTCGGCAACTACCTCGGCGCCGTCCGCCAGTGGGTGGCCCTCCAGGAGTCCCACGACGCGTTCTACATGGTCGTGGACCTGCACGCGATCACGGTCCCGCAGGACCCGGCGGACCTGCGCGCCAACACCCGGCTGGCCGTCGCGCAGCTGTTGGCCGCCGGACTCGAACCGGAGCGCTGCACGCTCTTCGTCCAGAGCCATGTCCCCGAGCACGCCCAGCTCGCCTGGGTCATGAACTGCCTGACCGGCTTCGGCGAGGCCGCCCGCATGACGCAGTTCAAGGACAAGTCCGCCAAGCAGGGCTCGGACCGCGCGTCCGTCGGCCTGTTCACGTACCCGATCCTCCAGGTCGCCGACATCCTGCTCTACCAGGCGAACGAGGTCCCGGTCGGCGAGGACCAGCGCCAGCACGTGGAGCTCACCCGCGACCTCGCCGAGCGCTTCAACGGCCGCTTCGGCGAGACCTTCACGATCCCGAAGCCGTACATCCTCAAGGAGACGGCGAAGATCTACGACCTTCAGGACCCGTCGATCAAGATGAGCAAGTCGGCGTCCACCCCGAAGGGCCTGATCAACCTCCTCGACGACCCGAAGGCGACCGCGAAGAAGGTCAAGAGCGCGGTCACCGACACGGAGACCGTGATCCGCTACGACGCCGAGAACAAGCCGGGCGTCAGCAACCTCCTCACCATCCAGTCGACCCTCACCGGCAGGTCGATCGCCGATCTGGAGCGCGAGTACGAGGGCAAGATGTACGGCGCGCTCAAGACGGACCTCGCCGAGGCCATGGTCGAGTTCGTGACGCCGTTCCGGGAGCGCACCCACCAGTATCTGGACGACCCGGAGACGCTCGACGCGATCCTGGCCAAGGGCGCGGAGAAGGCGCGGGCCGTCGCGGCCGAGACCCTCGCCCAGGCGTACGACCGGGTCGGCTTCCTGCCCGCCAAGCACTGAGGCGCACGACCGCACCCGGTACCGACCGCGTACCACTGGACAGAGCGCTGCACATCACTACGGTTGCGCCTGCCCACAACTCAGGTGTGGCCGTACAGTCGATAGCCGGGTGGCCGCGCGCGTGGCCGCCCCCCTCGGCATCAGGACCACCGGACAGCACCATCACGACCACCGACAGGACGACAGGAGACGACGTGGGGACCGTAACGATCGGCGTGTCGATCGCGGTCCCGGAGCCTCACGGCAGCCTGCTCCAGGAGCGGCGCGCGGGCTTCGGTGACGCCGCTGCGCACGGCATCCCCACGCACGTCACGCTGTTGCCGCCCACCGAGGTGGACGCCGCGCAGCTGTCCGAGGTCGAGGACCATCTCGTCTCGGTCGCCGCCGCCGGCCGCCCCTTCCCGATGCGGCTCTCCGGCACCGGCACGTTCCGGCCGCTGTCCCCGGTCGTCTACGTCCAGGTGGCCGAGGGCGCCGCCGCCTGCACCTGGCTGCAGAAGCAGATCCGCGCCGCCTCCGGCCCGGTGGCGCGCGAGCTGCACTTCCCGTACCACCCGCACGTCACCGTGGCCCACGGCATCGACGACGAGTCGATGGACCGCGCCTTCGAGGCGCTCGCCGACTACTGCGCCGAGTGGCCCTGCACCGGTTTCGCGCTCTACGAACAGGGCGCCGACGACGTCTGGCGCAAACTCCGCGAGTTCACCTTCGGCGGCGCCGTCGTACCACCCCAGGCGGCCCGCACCGACCGCGGCACGATCCCCAGCCATTGAGCGCGATCAGACCGCCAGTCGTCTGAACAGCCCCCGCGGGAGGTGCCGTAGCACCGACGTCACCACGCGCAGCGTTCCCGGCACCCACACCGTCTCCGAGCCGCGGCGCAGGCCGAGTTCGATGGCTGTGGCGACCGCTTCGGGGGTGGTCGTGAGCGAGGCAGCCCTCGGGTCGGCCATGGTCCGTGACCGTACGAGCCCCGGTCGTACGACCATGACGTGCACGCCCGTGCCGTGCAGCGCGTCGCCCAGGCCCTGCGCGAAGGTGTCGAGGCCGGCCTTGCTGGAGCCGTAGATGAAGTTCGAGCGGCGGGCCCGTTCGCCGGCCACCGAGGAGAGCACCACCAGGGAGCCGTGGCCCTGGGCCTGCAGGGCCCGGGCGCTGATCAGGCCGGACGAGACGGCGCCGGTGTAGTTGGTGTGCGCGACCCGCACCGCGGCGGCCGGATCGCGCTCGTCGCGGGCCTGGTCGCCGAGGGTGCCGAAGGCGAGCAGTACCAGGTCGACGGCGCCCTCCGCGAAGACCTTGCCGAGCACGGTCTCGTGGGAGTCGGGGTCGAGCGCGTCGAAGGCGACGGTGCGGACCTCGGCCCCCAGGGAGCGCAGTTGTGAAGCGGCACTCTCCAGGGCGGGCGAGGGGCGGCCCGCGAGCCACACCCTGCGGGTGCGGCGGGCGACGAGTCTGCGGGCGGTGGCCAGTGCGATCCGGGACGTACCGCCGAGAACGAGGAGGGACTGTGGAGGACGCATGCCCGTGACCGTATCGCCCACTTATGGGAGGTTGGTCGTATGGCATCGGCGGCCTCCCTGAAATGGGCGATTAATCGGATGCCGTTCAATAGGGCGCCACGCACCCGTGTTTGTGGGGTACTCGCACATCGGTGTCGGTGGACGGGGGCAGAATCGGATCATGGACTGGCTGAAGAAGCTCCCCCTCGTCGGGCCGCTGGTGGCGCGCCTGACGGCCACGCACGCGTGGCGGTCGTACGAGCGCCTCGACCGGGTGAAGTGGTCGCAGCTCGCCGCCGCCATGACCTTCATCAGCTTCATCGCGCTGTTCCCGCTGCTGACCGTGGCCGCCGCGATCGCCGCCGCCACCCTCAGCACCGACCAGCAGCACGAACTCCAGGACAAGATCGCCGAGCAGGTCCCCGGCATCTCCGACCAGCTCAACATCGGTTCCCTGGTGGACAACGCGGGCACCATCGGCCTCATCGCCGGTGTCGTTCTGCTGATCACCGGTATCGGCTGGGTCGGCTCGATGCGGGAGTGCCTGCGCGCGGTGTGGGAGCTGCCCGACCGCGACGAGAACCCGCTGCTGCGCAAGCTCATCGACGCCGGGGTGCTGGTCGGCCTGGGCGGCGCCGTTCTCGCGACGATCGCCGTCTCCACCGTCGCCTCCGCACTGGTCGACTGGATCAACGGCCAACTGGGCATCGCCCAGGGCGGCTGGGGCGGCATCCTGCTGCGGATCGCCGCGTTCGCCGTCGCCGTACTCGCCGACTTCCTGCTCCTGCTGTACGTCCTGACCCTGCTGCCCGGTGTCGAGCCCCCGCGCCGCCGGCTCCTCGTGGCCGCGCTGATCGGCGCGGTCGGCTTCGAACTGCTGAAGCTGCTGCTCAGCGGCTACATCCAGGGCGTGGCCGCGAAGAGCATGTACGGCGCGTTCGGCGTCCCCGTAGCGCTGTTGCTGTGGATGAACTTCACCTCGAAACTCGTCCTGTTCTGCGCCGCCTGGACGGCGACCCCGAGCAGCCCGGACGAGGACGACGACTACGTCCCGGCCGACGACGCCGGGGACCCCAAGGTCAGGGACGCGGGCGACGACGGACCAGATCCGGCAGCGGCCAGCGCCGGTTGACCAGGAAGACACCGCCGGCCAGCAGCACCAGCAGCCCGCCGACGATCGCGAGCGCGATCCCGACCCCGCTCGAACCGTCCTCCTCGGCGGCCACAGGGGTGGCGGACGCGGACGGCTTCGTGCCCGCCGTGTCGCCGCCCGCCTCCCCGCTGGCCGTCGCACCCGGCTGGGCGCTCGCCTGCGCCGCGTTCTTCGGCGCGACCAGCTCACCCACCGGCTGCACCTTGCCGTCCGCCTGGAAGCCCCAGTCGAGGATCTTCGCGGCCTCCTTGTAGACCTCGTTGTGCTCGTCCTTCTCCGGGTTCATGACCGTCACCAGCAGCACCTTGCCGCCGCGTTCGGCGACCCCGGTGAAGGTGGCGCCCGCGTTGGTGGTGTTGCCGTTCTTGACCCCGGCGATGCCCGGATACACCGACACGTCCGAGTCGCCGCTCAGCAGCCGGTTGGTGTTGCGGATCTCGAAGGTCCCGCGGACCGACTTGCCCTTCACCTTCGTGGTCTCGCCAGGGAACTTCACGCTCACCGTCGAGCAGTACTCGCGGAAGTCCTTCTTCTGCAGCCCGGAACGCGCGAACAGCGTCAGGTCGTACGCCGACGAGACCTGCCCCGGCTCGTCGAAGCCGTCCGGCGTCACCACGTGCGTGTCCAGCGCCTGGAGGTCCTGGGCGTGCGCGTTCATGTCGGCGACGGTCTGGTCGACGCCGCCGTTCATGTGGGACAGGACGTGCACGGCGTCGTTGCCGGAGCGCAGGAAGACCCCGAGCCACAGGTCGCGGACCGTGTAGCTCTCGCCCTCCTTTATCGGGACCACGCTGGAGCCGGCGCCCATGCCGGCCAGGTCGGACGCGATCACCTTGTGCTCGGTCGTCCTCGGGAACTTCGGCAGCACGGTGTCCGCGAACAGCATCTTCAGGGTGCTCGCCGGAGGCAGCCGCCAGTGCGCGTTGTGCGCGGCCAGCACATCACCGGACTCGGCGTCCGTCACGATCCACGACCGCGCGGTCAGGTCCTTCGGCAGCACGGGGACACCGGCCGCCTGATTGACCTGCGTCCCCGCCTGCGCGAGCCTGGTGCCGCCCACCGACGACATGGTCGCCGGGGGAGTGGCCGTAGGACTCGCCGATGCACTTGTGGCGGCGCTCGGAGTGGGAGTCGCACTCGGAGCCGCGAGGGCGAGCGGCGCGGTGAGCGCGAGGGACGACAGGGCGGCGGAAAGGACCAGCAGGGATCGCCTGACGGTCTTCAGTGGAGCGGGCACGCACGTGAACGTACATGCCCGGGGACCCGAAGTCCCGTCACCGGCCCCACCCCGGCCACCGGCCCCGGAGGACGACGGCGATACTGGACTCATGAAGCTCAGCCGCCCCGTCTCCTGGTTCCTGCTCGCCTTCGGGGTGTGGAGCTGGATCATCTGGATCACTTTCGTCAAGAATCTCGTCGCGGACGGCAGCGGACTGGCCTTCGACGACGGCCGGCCGACGGCCTACTTCTGGGTGCATCTGACCCTGGCCGTCGTGTCCTTCGTATTGGGGACGGTCATCGGGGGCCTCGGGTTGCGTGGACTGCGCGCACTGCGCGAGACGTCATAAAGAAGTGGCCATCGGCGTCATCGTTCTCGTCGTCCTGGTCGCGGCAGCCGTCCTGGGCGGGGCGCACTGGTACGCCTGGCGCCGCCTGGTCCGCGACACCACGCGCGCGTGGGGACCGGCCCGAATCACCGGCACGGCCGTGTTCGTGGCCGGCCCGGTACTGATGATCGCGGCCCTGGCCGCCGAGCGCGGCGGCGCCCCCCTCTGGCTCCAGCGCGTCCTGGGCTGGCCCGGCTTCCTGTGGATGGCCCTGGCGATCTACCTGCTGCTGGCCGTCCTCGCGGGAGAGGTCCTACGGCCGCTGCTGCGCCGGTTCGTCGGACGGCGCGGGCGGGCCGGGGCGGTCGTAGAGGAGACCGAATCCGCAGCCCCCGAAGCGGCCCCCTCCCGTCGGCTCTTCGTCTCCCGGGTCGTCGGGGGTGCGGCTGCCGCTGCCGCCGTGGGGACCGTCGGATACGGCACCTACGGGGTTCTGCGCGGGCCGGGCGTCAAGCGGGTCACCGTGCCGCTGGCCAAACTGCCGCGGTCCGCGCACGGGTTCAGGATCGCGGTCGTCAGCGACATCCATCTGGGGCCGGTCCTGGGGCGGGGTTTCGCGCAGAAGGTCGTCGACACGATCAACTCGACGCAGCCCGATCTGATCGCGGTCGTGGGCGACCTGGTGGACGGCAGCGTCAAGAACCTGGGGCCGGCGGCGGCACCGCTGGCCGGGCTGCGGGCGCGGCACGGGTCGTTCTTCGTCACGGGCAACCACGAGTACTTCTCCGGTGCCGAACAGTGGCTGGAAGAGGTCCGCAGGCTCGGTATCCACACCCTGGAGAACGCCCGCACCGAACTCCCCGGTTTCGACCTCGCCGGGGTCAACGACCTCCAGGGCGAGAGCGAGGGACAGGGGCCCGACTTCGGGAAGGCGCTCGGGGATCGTGACGTCACGCGCGCGTGCGTGCTGCTCGCGCACCAGCCCGTGCAGATCCACGAGGCCGTGAAGCACGGCGTCGACCTCCAGCTCTCCGGGCACACGCACGGCGGCCAGTTGTGGCCCGGCAATTTCATCGCGGCGGCGGCCAATCCGACGGTCGCGGGCCTGGAGCGTTACGGGGACACCGAGTTGTACGTCAGCAGGGGCGCGGGTGCCTGGGGACCGCCGACCCGCGTGGGGGCGCCGTCGGACATCACGATCGTCGAACTGGCGTCGAAACAGGCCTAGTTGTCGTGTTGGGGTGGCTCGGGCGGTGGTCCGGGTCACCGCCTCGTCTCGTACCTGGTAAGGATCACGCCGCCGGCAAGCGTCCGCGTCTCCACCAGGTTCAGGTTCACCCAGTTGTCCAGCGCGGTGAAGAACGGCGTGCCGCCGCCCACCAGGACCGGCGCGGTGGCCAGCACGTACTCGTCGACCAGCCCGGCCCGCATGGCCGCCCCGGCGAGCGTCGCGCCGCCGATGTCCATCGGGCCGCCGTCCCCGGCCTTGAGCCGGGTGATCTCGGCGACCGCGTCGCCGGTGACCAGGCGGGTGTTCCAGTCGACCTTGTCGATCGTCGAGGAGAACACCACCTTCGACATGTCCCGCCAGTTCCGCGCGAACTCGATCTCCGCCGGGGTGGCATTGGGCTGCTGGTCGCCGGTCGGCCAGTAGGAGCTCATCGTCTGCCACAGCTTGCGCCCGTACAGCGACAGGTCGGTCGCCCGCAACTGGTCGGACCAGAACTGGAACAGCTCGTCGCTCGGCGGTCCGCTCCAGCCGATGTCGTCGCCGGGCGCGGCGATGTAGCCGTCCAGGGAAAGGTTCATGCCGTAGATCAGTTTCCGCATGGTGTGCCGGCCTTCCGTGAGTCGGTCTCACTCGTACAGACCCGCACGGCGCGGGAAACTCATCGGTGCGCGATCCGAGCCTTGACGGGTGCGGCCGGCCTGGCGGCCTGCTCGATCTTCGCGCGGTAGGCCGTACGGGCTTCCTCGTCGATCGGCTGCTCGTGTTCGGGGCGCATCCCGGTCCGGCCGTCGAGGCCCTCGCGCAGGATGTCGGCGTGCCCGGTGTGCCGGTTGGTCTCGCCGAGGACATGGACCAGGATGGCGAACAGGTTCGTGTTCGAATACGGTTCCGGCCACCACGGCACGTGGCCGGGGGCGTCGAGGGGAAGCTCGTTGACCGTCGCGTCCGAGTGTTCCCACGTGCGCCGGTAGAACCCGGTGATCTGATCGCGGGTCTCGTCCTCGGTCGCCCACAGATCGCTGCCGTCGGAGTCCTGCCACCGGGGCAGCGGTTCCGGGGAAGGGCGGTCGAAGACTTCGCCGAAGTACCTGGCCTCGACGGTGGCCACGTGTTTGACGAGGCCGAGGAGATTGGTCCCGGTCGCCGTCAAAGGCCGGCGGGCGTCGTATTCGGACAAGCCGTCGAGTTTCCAGAGCAGCGCCTCGCGGTCCCGCCGCAGTCTGCCGTGCAGGCTTTCCTTCGCGAATTCATCGATCATGCGGCATGAGCCTGCCATGGGCTGTTCGTGGTCTCAAGATCCCGTACTTGGTCCGCGACGACGGTCGTCGAACTGGCTTCGAAACAGGCCCAGTTGCCGGCTAGGGGTGCCCCCGTCACATGGCTATGAGGCGCCTGTGAAACGGGCGATTAACACTCGTCGGTAAGTTCTTTCTCATCTCGGCAGAACCCTCTTCCCCCGGACGAAACTCCTGTGGTTAGGTGATCCGCGCCACTAGGGGAGTGGCATATGCGCAGGAACCCGGGAGGGTTCTGGGGAGGGCACACCGATGCGGTCGGTTCGCATACGGATTCTCGCGACGCTGCTGGTTCTGGCGGCCGTGGGAGTGGGCGGCTGGCAGTTGCTGCCGTCGGACGGGAACAAGGACAAGACGATCACGGTGGGGACGACGGACGCCGTCACGTCGCTCGACCCGGCCGCCGCGTACGACGTGGGTTCCTGGGCGTTGTACAGCAATGTCTTCCAGTCGCTGATGACGTTCGACTCGGGCGGTACGGCGCCCGTCCCGGACGCGGCCAAGAGCTGCGGCTTCGTGGGCAGCGGGCTGACGACGTACCGCTGTGTGGTGCGCGACGGGCTCACCTTCCCGAGCGGGCGCAAGATGACCGCCCAGGACGTGAAGTACTCCTTCGACCGGGTCAAGAAGATCAACTCGGATGTCGGCCCGTCGTCCCTGCTCTCCACGCTCGGCTCGGTCACCGCCTCCGGGATGACCGTCACCTTCCATCTGTCGTCGCCGGACGCCACGTTCCCGTTCAAGGTGGCCACCGGCGCCGGTGCGATCGTCGACAGCAGCAAGTACCCGAAGGACGCCCCGCGCAACGGATTCCAGGTCGACGGCACCGGGCCGTACACCCTGTCGACGTATACGAAGGACAAGAAGGCCGTCCTCAAGCCCAACAGCCACTACAAGGGCGCGGTCAAGAGCACCGGGAGCCCGATCGAGCTGCGGTACTACGCCGACTCGGACGCGCTGCAGAAGGCGTACAAGGCGAAGCAGGTCCAGGTCGCCACCCGGCAGCTGCCGCCGAAGATGCTCTCCGGGCTCTCCGCCAGCGACCCGAACCAGCGGGTGTCGGAGGCCGACAGCTCCGACACCCGCAACCTGTACCTCAACACCCGTAAGGGCACGCCCCTGCACGACGTCCTCGTCCGGCGGGCCATGGCCTGGCTGATCAACCGCGACGAGCTGGCCGCCACGGTGTACGACGGCACGGTCGACCCGCTGTACTCGCTGATCCCGGCCGGCATCGTCGGCCACACGACGTCCTTCTTCGACGCGTACCCCGCCGAGAGCGTCAGCAAGGCGAAGGCACTCCTCGAAGAGGCCGGTGTCTCCGTCCCGGTGCGCTTCACCTACGGCTACGGCATCGGGCACGGTTCCGGCGCCGAGGAGGCCGCCGAGCTGAAGAAGCAGCTGGAGGCGGGCGGCCTGTTCAAGGTGGACGTCAAGGGCTACGAGTGGACCGACTTCCAGAAGCGCTGGGCCACCGGCAAGCTGGACGCGTACGCGGTCGGCTGGGTCGCGGACTACCCCGATCCGGACACCTTCGGCTCCCCGCTCGTCGGCACCGGCTCCACCATGAACACCGGCTACAGCAACAAGCTCGTCGACCAGCTCATCCTCAACAGCCAGAAGTTCGCCGACCGCAGCCGCGTCGCGGACGACTTCCGCGACCTCCAGACGGATGTGGCCCAGGACGTGCCGCTGATCCCGCTGTGGCAGCGCAAGGAGTACGTCGTGAGCAGCGAGGACATCGGCGGCATCTCCTACCTCACGGACGGCACCGGCGTGTTCCGGCTGTGGGCGCTGGACTGGATCTGACCCCCGCCCGCAGGGCCGGCTTCGGCCGAGTGACGCCGGACGGCCCGCGCACGCAGCACCATGTGACGGAGGTGTGCGCGGGGTGAGGAGCCGACGTGGTCAGACGCAACTCCTTCCGGCTGCCCCGACACCCTGCCTCGGTGGGGCTCGCCCGGCGCCGGGTCCGGGACCATCTGGCCGACTGGGGGCACGCGAGCGACGATCCGGCGCTCCAGGACGCGGTGCTCCTGGTGTCCGAGCCGGCCACCAACGTGGTACGCCACGGGCCGCTCCTTGAGCGGGAGTTCGAGGTCGCGGTGACGGCCCTCGCGGACGGCTCCTGCCTCATCGAGGTGTCGGACGAGGGCCGGGTCGAACCCCGGCTGCGGGTCGTGACGGACGTCGAGGAGGCCGGCCGCGGTCTGCATCTCGTGGAGGGCGTCGCGGCGGCCTGGGGCGTCTGGAACCGCGGCGCGCACGGCAAGACGGTGTGGGCCCTCGTCCAGACCGACACCCCCTGAACTGCCCGGTGTTCTACGACGCCACGGGCGCCCGCGTCGGCAGTGTCACCGTCACCGCGAGCCCCTCGCCCGGTGCCGTCCGTACCGCCACGTCCCCGCCGTGCGCCTGGACGACGCCCTGCACGATCGCCAGCCCCAGTCCGCTGCCCGCACCGCCGCCCGCCCGGAAGAAGCGGTCGAACATACGGGCCGCGTCGTCCTGTTCCAGTCCCGGGCCCTCGTCCGCGACACACAGACGTACGACCCCGTCCTCGCGCTCCAGACCGAGCCGCACGGGCACGTCGGCGGGCGTGTGGGTGCGGACGTTGGTCACCAGGTTGCCGAGTATCTGGCGCAGGCCCGACTCGTCGGCGCGCACCAGCAGGGAGCCGTCGGCGCCGACCGTGACCGGCCGCTCCGGCTGCTGCACCCGCAGGTCCTCGGCGGCGTCGCGCACCAGGCGGCTCAGGTCGACGTTCTTGAAGCGCAGTTCGGGCCGCTGGTCCAGGCGGGCCAGGGTGAGGAGTTCGTCGACGAGGCGGCCCATGCGGTCGGCCTCCGCGTTCATCCGGTCCCAGGCGCGTCTGCGCTCGTCGGGCTCGGTCAGCATGCCCTTGTCGTAGAGCTGGAGGTAGCCGCGTATCGCCGACAGCGGGGTGCGCAGTTCGTGCGAGGCGTCGGCGACGAAGCGGCGGAGCTGGGCCGCCGTGCGCTCGCGTGTGCGGTACGCCGACTCCACCTGGTGGAGCATGGAGTTGAGGGCGAGCCGCAGCTGCTCGACCTCCTGGGTCGGATGGTGGCTGGAGGGCACGCGCCGGGTCAGGTCGCCCTCGGCGATCGCCGTCGAGGTCTCCACCATGGCCTCCAGGGGCCGCAGCCGCCGCCGCACGCTGACCATGGTGAGCGTGGCGAGCAGCACCAGCAGCAGGCTGCCGAAGGTGAGGTCCAGCTTGAGGGCCTTGGCCATGCCGTGGTGGAGGCCGCCGGTGGAGGCGGCGATCAGGATGTACGTGCCGTCGGTGAGCCGGGTCCCGGTCGCCCGGTAGGAGTCGCCGCGCAGTGAGATGTCGCGCGGTGTGCGGTCCTTGGTGAGCCTGGCCGGGTCGTGGAAGGCGTCGGCGAGGGCCCGCTGTGCGGCGGTCGGGGCGTACCCGGCGATGGTGAGCACCTTGCCCTGGCGGTCGACCGCCGCGAACACGGTGTCCGGTTTCGGGGAGCCGGGCTGCTGCTGGGGCACCAGCCGGTCGCCGATGCCGGCCAGTGAGCTCAGGACGTTGATCTGCCGCATGGTGAGCTGCGAACTGCTCAGCGAGTCACGGGACTTGGTGAGCTCCGCGTCGACCTGGGCGAGCAGGTAGTGCCGCATGCCCATCAGGCTGACGGCGGTGGCCATGACGATGCCGAGGGAGAGCAGCGCGAGGTTGGCCAGGGTCAGCTTGGCGCGCAGCGAGTGGGCGCCGCGCTCGCAGTTCGGCAGGCGGAATTTCATGCGAGCCCGTATCCGACGCCCCGCCGCGTGGTGATCACGGGCGGTCCGAGAGTCTCCAGCTTGCGCCGCAGATAGCTGATGTAGGTCTCGACGACGGTCGACTCCGGCGGGGTGTGCTCGTACTGCCAGACATGGCGCAGCAGTTGCTCCTTGGGCACGATCCGGCCGCCGTTGCGCACCAGGAAGCGCAGCAGGGCGTACTCGGTGGGGGTCAGCTCGACCGAGCGGCCCTCGCGGTGCACCGAGTACGTCGTCTCGTCCAGCTCCAGGTCGCCGTAGCGCAGCGGCGGGCGCTGGGGGAGGACGTCGGCGGGGCGGGTGCGGCGCAGGACGGCGGTGATGCGGGCGACGACCACGTCGATGTCGAAGGGCTTGGTGATGTAGTCGTCGCCGAAGCCGAGGGCGCCGACGATCTCGGCCGGCGCGTCCCGCGCGGTGAGGAAGACGAGCGCCAGGTCGGGCCTGCGGGCGCGCAGTTCCCGCCCGAGCGCGCGGCCGTCGCCGTCCGGGAGCATCACGTCCAGCAGCGCGCAGTCCGGGCGGGTGCGCTCGGCCAGCGCGAGCGCCTCGCGGACGGTGCCCGCGGTCATGACCTCGAAGCGGTGGTAGCGCAGCGCGATGGCGAGGACGTCGGCGATGCTCGGTTCGTCCTCCACCACCAGCACGGTTCCTGGAGCCGTCATGCCCCCAGTATCGGCCGCACCACTGACATCGGGGCCGTCCGGTCTTTGGAGTTCCTTGAGAGTCATGGCCAGGACGTGTCCACGCGCGCGTGCAACCGCCAATTCTGTTGCCCAGGACCTGGGGGACCAACCGACCGATCGACCGAGGCAACTCGGTTTCGAATAAGGAGCGTTGAGCGTGGCGGCATTGGCACGGTGGTGCTATCGGCACCGGCTGGTGGTCCTGTTGCTGTGGGTGGGGGCACTGTTCGGCCTGGGCTTCTCGGCGACGACGGCGGGGACGGACTACGCGAACGTCTTCTCCCTCCCGGACACGGACTCCAAGAGCGCGTACGACCTGATGCAGAAGGCGTTCCCGAACAGTTCGGGCGACACCGACACGGTGGTCTGGAAGGTCGACTCGGGCTCGGTCAAGGACCAGTCCGTACAGACCCGCATTCAGCCCGCCCTCGACAAGATCGCGGGCATGAAGGGCGTCGGCGAGGTCACCGGCCCCTACTCCGGCGCCCGGGGCGCGGCCCAGATCAGCTCCGACGGGACGATCGCCTACGCGCAGATCACCTTCGCCGAGCAGGCGAACGCCGTCCCCAAGGAGCTCGTCCAGAAGGTCGTCGACACCGCGCAGGGCGCCAGGCGCGACGGCCTCCACGTCGAGCTGGGCGGCCAGGCCGTCCAGCGCGTGGAGGAACCGCCGGGCGGCATAGCCGAGGGCGTCGGCATCCTCGCGGCGGCGATCGTGCTGTTCCTGGCCTTCGGCTCGTTCTACGCCGCTCTGCTCCCGATCGGCATCGCGATCTTCGGCGTCGGCACGGGCCTGTTCTCGACCCAGCTCCTGAGCCACGCCACCGCCATCCCCGACCTGGCGCCCCTCCTGGCCACCCTGATCGGCCTCGGTGTGGGCATCGACTACGCCCTGTTCATCGTCACCCGGCATCGGCGCGGCCTCCAACGCGGCCTGGATCCCGAGGAGTCGGCGGTCGTCGCCCTCAACACCTCGGGCCGCGCGGTGCTGTTCGCGGGCGGCACGGTGTGCATCGCGCTCGCCGGCATGCTGGTGACGAACCTGCGCTTCCTGGACGGCGTGGTCATCGGCACCTCGCTCACGGTCGTCCTGAGCGTCCTCGCGGCCACGACCCTGCTGCCCGCGCTGCTCGGCTTCCTGGGCCCGCGCGTGCTCAGCCGCAAGCAGCGCCGCAAGCTGGCCGCGACCGGACCCGAGCCGGAGCGCACCGACAACCTGGCGGTCCGCTGGTCGGCCGCCGTGCAGAAGCGTCCGCGCCGGATCGCCGTCTTCGCCCTCGTCGTCATGGCCGTACTCGCCTTCCCCGTACTGTCGTTGCGCCTCGGCGCCACCGACCAGGGCAACGACAACGCCTCGACGACCACCAGGAAGGCGTACGACCTCCTGGCCGACGGTTTCGGGCCCGGCTTCAACGGCCCGCTCCAGGTGGTCACTTCGGGCGGTGACACGGCCACCCTGGTCAAGGACATCGAGGCCACGAAGGACGTGGCCCGGGTCGCCGCGCTGCCGCCCACGGGCGGGGTGACGGTGATCCAGGTCGTCCCGAAGACCTCACCGCAGTCGGTGGAGACCGACGACCTGATCGACACCCTGCGCGACAAGGTCATCCCCGAAGCCGGCGCGACCGGTCACGTCGGCGGGGTGACCGCGATCTCCAAGGACTTCGCGTCCGTCACCGGCGACCGTCTCCCGCTCTTCGTCGCGACGATCATCGGCCTGAGCTTCCTGCTGCTCCTGCTCGCGTTCCGCTCGCTCGTGGTCCCGCTGACGGCCGCCCTGATGAACCTCATCGCGGCGGCGGCCTCCTTCGGTGTCCTGGTGGCGATCTTCCAGTGGGGCTGGGGCCTGAGCCTGCTGGGCCTCGGCAAGGAGGGCCCGATCAACGCCTTCCTGCCGGTCATCATGCTGTCCCTGCTCTTCGGCCTCTCCATGGACTACCAGGTGTTCCTGGTGAGCCGTATGCACGAGGAGTGGGTCCACACCAAGGACAACGCCCGCGCGGTCCGCGTCGGCCTCGCGGAGACCAGCCGCGTCATCAACTCCGCCGCCCTGATCATGGTCTGCGTCTTCCTGGCCTTCGTCCTGAGCGGCAACACGGGCGCGGCGACGGCAGGCGTCGGCCTGGCCGCCGCGGTCGCCCTCGACGCCTTCATCCTGCGTACGGCCCTGGTGCCGGCCGCGATGCACCTCCTGGGCAACTCCAACTGGTGGCTCCCGGCCTGGCTCGACAAGAGCCTGCCGCACCTCGCGGTGGAACCCGCGGAGGAGCCCGCGCCCGCCGTCCCCGACGGCCCGTCCTCGGCCGTCCACGGCTTCGTCCGTACGACCGACGGGGAGGCCGTGGAGGGCGCCGCCGTCACGCTGCTGTCGGCGGGCGGACGCCAGCTGGACCGCGTCGAGTCCCTGGCCGACGGCTCGTACATCGTGTCGGTGCCCGGCCCGGGGACCTACCTCCTGGCGACGACGGCACCGTCGTACGGCTCGATCGCCCGGCACGTGGCGGTCACGGACGATCCGCTGGTCTACGACGTCGAGCTGGCCGAGGGCGAGGTCGACGCCGTCAACTGACCTGAGCGCTCAGGGGCGCCCGTCGTCGTCAGGCACGTCGGCGGGCGCCCCGCGCTTCTTCTTCGCCGGGTCGGGCAGCGCGTGCGTCATGCCCGGCAGGAAGTCCGTGAACAGCTCGTGCACCTCCAGAACGAGGGGCCGCAGCACCCGGAAGCGGGCGAGGGAGACACCGCGCGCGGTGAGCCGGGCGCCGCGCTCGGCGAGCCGGTAGCTCCGCTCGCGCCCCTCGGTCCGGTCGAACACCCAGTACAGCACCAGGCCCATCTGGGAGAGCCACATCAACTCCGGGAGCACGTCCCGCAGTTCCGGCGCCACCTTGGTCTTCGCGCCGAACAGCACCTCCTTGTGGACGTCGATGGCCTGCACGCGCGCGTGCTCGCTCTCCGGGGAGAACGGGCTGAGCGGACTGTCCGGGTCGGCGGCGTTCTTGAAGAACTGCACCGCGAACTCGTGGTAGGGCGTCGCGATATCGAGCCACACCCGGAGCACGCCCGCGAGCCGCGCCTCCAGATCGGTCTCCCGGTCCAGCACCTCGCGGACCGCGAGCCGGTGCTCCTCGGCGATCCGGTCGTAGAAGCCCTGGATCAGGTGCTCCTTGCCGGCGAAGTAGTAGTAGGCGTTGCCGACCGAGACGCCCGCCTCCTTGGCGATCGCCCGCATCGTCGTCCTGTCGTAGCCGTGCTCCTGGAACAGCCGCATGGCCGTCTCCAGGATGAGCGCGCGGGTCTGCTCGGACTTCGCGGACCTGGCGGGCGTACCGCCGTCCACTTCGGGGCTGTCGTTCTTCGCGGGCACGGAAAGAGAGCCTATCCAGTGGGGCAGGAACCGCCGACGCAGCCCGGCCCGGTGTACGACCACCCGCGGCTCGGGTCGTACGTCCAGCCGTCGCTCTGCCGGTACACACCGCCGCCCCGCCGCCCGGGCCCCCACTGCGCCCCGAGCCACTTCGCGGCGGCGAGCACGGCGCCCTTGGCGAGCCGGGCGCCGGCCGGGGTGCTCAACCGGTGGGCCAGCGGCCGCTGTTCGCGCAGCGCCCACAGGGTGACGATCCAGGCGGCGGCGCCCCGGTAGACCTGCCCGGAGTCGCCGACGACGGTGATCTCGTCGAGGGTGGCCCGATGGTCGAGCCCGGGAAAGCGCCGCCGGGCCTCTTCGGAGGACGCCGGTACCAGCTCCAGGGGCACCAGCTGCGACTGCCGTACGAGCCAGTCGCGCAGGAAGGTACACAGGGAGCAGTCGGCGTCGTACAGGACGGTGAGCCGGCGGACCGGGGTCGCCCGGTCCGCCGGGGCGGCTGGCACCGCGCTCACGCCCCGACCCAGTCCTGCGGCGCGACGGGCGGCACCTGCTCCCGCTCCATGACCCCGCGCCGCCGGATCTTGTTGAGCACGTACACGTTGCCCAGGTGCATCACCCCGAGCACCAGCAGCACCACACCCACCTTGGTCGACAGGGCCTCGAAGATGCCCCGGGTGTCCTCGATGGTGCCGTCCCCGCTGAGGTACAGGGCGACGAACCCGAGGTTCACGAGGTAGAAGCCCACTACGAGGAGGTGGTTGACGGCCTCCGCGAGTTTTTCGTTCCCCCGTAGGACGTCGGCGAGGAAGATCCGCCCGTTGCGGCTGAGCGTGCGGGCCACCCAGACGGTGAGTCCGATGCTGACGATCAGATAGATGACGTAGGCGACGACCGTGCGGTCCATGCGCCTCCCCCTTCTTGAACGCGTTCAAAAACGCTGACAAGGAGAATGTAGACGCACTTTTGAACACGTTCAACTTGCTCGGACTGGGACCTGTGTCACACCCGCCGCGCCAGCTCCGGCCGCTTCGTGTAGTCCGTGAACCCGATGACGTTGCCCCAGGGGTCGGCGATCTCGACGGTCCACCCGGTGGCCACGGAGAAGGGTGCGCCGAGCAGCGCGACACCGGCGCCGGTGAGGCGCTGCGCGGCCTTCCGCGCGTCCGGGACCTCCAGCCACACGCGGGGCGCGGGCCAGGGGGGTGGTCTGTGTCCCAGCCCGTCCTCCAGTCGCAGGAGCACCCCCGGCGTCTCGCCGCCGACCTTCAGGATCGCGATACCGGCCTCGTCCAGCCGGAACCCCACGGTGAATCCGGCACGTTCGTAGAAGGGGACGGCCTCGGCGAGGTCCCCCACGGGGAGGAGGAGGTTGTCGAAGCCGAGCAGTTCGTACGACTCTTCATCTGACATCCCGTCAGATTAGGTGGATGGAGGCGGGTGCCGTCGGGAGGCGACCGCAGGCTGACCATGTGATCACTCGTTGAGGTGAAGCAGTCCTGATCCCGCCTGGGTAGGCTGAATGGACAGGCGAGACTCCGTCCTATGGGAGCACTGATGAGCGCCGCATCTGAGAACGGACTGGACGACGAGCCGGCGTACCGCTGGCCGATCCCGCCCGCCGAGGGCTGGACCGCGGACGACCTCGACCGGATTCCGGGCCTCCCGCCGCACACGGAGTTGATCGACGGGAGCCTTGTCTTCATGAGCCCGCAGACCGCTTTTCACGGACGCTGCATGCGTCTGCTGGAGAACAGCCTCCTGGAGCAGGCACCGGACCACATCGACGTCATGCGAGAAATGACGATCAAGCTGGACAACAGGAATCGGCCCGAGCCCGATGTCCTGGTGTTCCCGGTGGAGGCGAACACAGGACCGGGGCAGACCTGGTACAAGCCAGAGGACATCCTGCTGGCTGTTGAAGTGGTCTCCGTCGACTCTCTCGAACGTGACCGGGAGACCAAGCCCCGCAAGTACGCGGCGGCAGGCGTACGCCACTACTGGCGGGTCGAGCAGGACGAGAACAAGGGCCTCCCCGTCGTCTACGTCTACGAACTCGACCCCGCCACCAGGTCCTACGGTCTCGCCGGTATCTTCCACGACCGGCTCAAGCTCTCCGTGCCCTTCGACATCGAGATCGACCTGACGGCGATCAACCGACGGCGCCCCTGACCGGCGCGGCCTCACCGGCCGAGGCGGCGCCGAGCTCGGCCTCGGCCCGGTGGCACCGTGAAGGACGAGTCCCAGCCGGCCGGGAGCGGGGCGATCGTGCTGAAGTCGTAGCGGGCGGCCTCGATCAGGCCGTCGAGACTGTCGACCCGGCTGCGCAGGGTGAACAAGTGGTCGGCCACGACGGATCCGCTCGGCAGCATGCCGGAGGCTCCGTACTCGTCCAGGATCTGGTCGACCCGCAGAATCTGGCCGAGCACTCCCTCGTACGCCGCCTGCACATGCTCGAACACCGAGGGCAGCGACCGCATCCTCTCGCCGTACATGCCCTCCAGCCGCGAGGACAGGGCCACCCGCAGCGGAGGCAGCGCCTGCCCGGAGCGGGCCACGTCGACGTAGTACTCCAGCGTGCGCAGTTCCTGCACGATGAACGTCCTGAGCGAGATCGTGGTGTCGGTGGCTGCGCGCAACTCCCGCAGGTTCGCCTGGCGTTGGTCGTGATCCCGGCCGTCGCGCGCGGTACTGCGCGTCTGCGCGTAGGCCACGGCACCCACGAACGTGGCGGCGACGGCGCCGACATAGGCGGCAACAACCTCCGGTGACACGAGAGTTGCCACCAGAGCCCCCTCCACGTCCGCCGCCTCCGACGTTGATTCTAGAAGCAGCGACGATCGTGGAACCAGGTGCGCGTGAATCGGCCGGGACCCAGTCAGGGGCCGGCCGGCAGTTTGTCCAGCAGGCCCATGCGGGACGTGATGCCCAGCTTGGTGTAGGCGTGGCTGAGGTGGAACTCGACCGTCTTGACGCTGAGTACCAGTTGGCGGGCGATCTGGCGGTTGGTCAGTCCTGACGTGGCCAGGCGGCCGATCACCAGTTCCTGTGGGGTGAGAGGGGAGTCGGACGCGGCCGCCCCGCCACTGGCGGCCAGTTCACGTTCGCAGAGGGCCGCGCTCGGGGCGGCACCCAGCTCGGTGAAGGTGCGCAGCGCCCGGCGCAGCTGCCCGGTCGCGTCGGTCCGCCGGCCCGCGCGGCGCAGGAACGCGCCGTAGGCGAGCTGGACGCGGGCCCGGTCGAAGGGGTCCGGCACCTGTTCCGCGTGGCCCAGTGCCGTGCGGAACGACAGCTCCGCCGCATCCGGCGACCGGCGTGCCGCCAGCAGGGTGCCGCGCGCCCGGGCCGCGGCCGCCAGCCGGGAGTGCCGGCCCCGGTGGGCGGAGGGCGCGTCGAGGCCGTCCAGGATCCGCTCGGCCTGCCGGTGTTCCCCGAGCGCGGTGAGCGCGTCCACCAGCAGATCACGCCAGGGTGCCACGACCGTCCGCGCCACCGGCTCCCGCTCCAGCAGGGGCAGCAGCGCGCCCGCCACCTCGTCGTGCGCTCCCCGGGCCGCCGCCAACTGGGCCCGCGCCCTTGCCACATGGGCGAAGCCCGCGGCTCCGTGGCCGTATCCGCCGCTGCCCAGGGCCTTCGCGAGGTACTCGGCGGCCCGCTCGGTCCGCCCCCTCAGCGCGAGCGCCCCCGCCGCGTCCGCGCAGGCGACCGGCTCCAGCCAGCCGAGGCCGCGGGTGACAGCGGTCTGCGCCGCCGCTTCGAGTTCGCGCAGGGCCACGTCCCAGTTCCCGAGGCGGAGTTCGGTCTCGCCCAGGAGGAGTTGGGCCGTCGCGCGCAGGGGCGCCGGACCGCTCCGGCACAGCGGCGCGGCCGAGCGCAGGTCCGCCCGGCTGCCCTCCAGGTCGTCGAAGCCGAGCCTGAGCGCACTGCGGCCCAGCAGCAGGTCCACGTCGCCGGACTGGACGAGCACCGACTCCGGCAGCCCGGCCGCCCGCTCGATGCCCTCCTCCACGGCGTCCGTCAGGCCCAGGGCGGCCAGTTGGGCGTAGCGCAGCATTGCGCCGGTGAACGGCACGGGCGGCAGAGCCCCGGCCCGCTGCGCCCACCGTACGGCGGCTGCCGCCTCGCCCTGGACGAGGCCGACGAGGGAGAGCCGTTCCGCGATGCGCCGGGCCAGCGCCGGGTCCAGGGCGGGGTCGCAGTGCCGCCACGCGTCGTCCAGGAGCAGCCGGGCACCGGGCGTCTCGCCCCGGACGAACGCGAGATGGCCGTGCACATAGCGATGGGCCGCCCGTGCGCTGTCGCCCGGCAGCGCACGCGCCAGGTCGGCGGCCTCCTCCACCCGCCCCTCGCAGAGCAGCGCGTCCGCCGCCTCCACGGTCAGCCGCTCACGTTCGGGCCGGGTCGCCGCCAGCCGGGAGGCGTGCGCGGCCATCGACGCGGCCCGTGACCAGTCACCGGCGGCGGCCTGCCGGCGGGCGCCCGTGGCGAGGTCGGCGACGAGGGCCGGATCCGGGCTGCGGCCCGCGAGCAGCTGGTGCCAGGTACGGCTGGCGGCGTCCTTGCTGGCCTGCACCGCCCCGGTGTGCAGCGCGGCCCGGCGGGCCGGCCCCAACTGGTGGTAGACGGCGGCCTGGACCAGCGGGTGCGGGAAGGCCAGCTCGGGCGGGCCGCCCGCCGGACACTCCTCCAACAGCCCTTGTCCCACGGCCTGTTCGACGGCGGGCAGCGGGTTCTCCAGACCGGCCAGCTGCGCCACCCGGTGCAGCGGCGCGCGCGGCCCGAGCACACTGGCCGCGGCCACCAGGTCCCGGGCCGGCGTGTCGCAGTGTGCGAGCCGGTCCCGGACCAGGAACTGGTACGAACGGGGCGCGGGCAGCGGGGAGTCGGAAGCGGCCAGGACCTCCGGCTCCACCTCCCGGAGCAGCGCGCGCAGATGCAGCGGATTGCCCCGGGTGTGGGCGTGCAGTCTGCCGACGGCGTGCGGCGGCAGGCCCGTGGGCAGCAGCCGGTCGCACAGCGCGCCGGTCTGCTCGGCGGTCAGGCCGTCGAGCGCGAGGCGGAGGGTCTCGTCGTCCGCCAGCAACCTCCCCAGTCCCTTGGGGAGTTGGGCATCGGCCGGCGCGTGGACGGCCAGCACGGTGAGGACCGCCGCGGACAGCAGACGGCGCAGGACGAAGGTGAGGGCGTCCAGCGACGGCGCGTCCGCCCAGTGGGCGTCGTCGATGACGAGCACGACGACGGTGTCCGCCGGGATCCGGTGGGCGAGGGCGAGCAGCCGCGCGCCGACCGCGCCGGGCTCGTCCCGCGGCCCCGGCGCGTCCTCGCCCACCGAGGTCTGACTGAGGAGTTGGGTGAGGACGCCGTAGGCCAGTGCCGTCTCGTTCTCGGCGCCGCTGGCCTCCAGCACGCGTACCCGGTCCGCCGTGCGCAGGAAGCGGCGGACCAGGGCGGTCTTCCCGATGCCGGGCGGACCCTCGACGACCATCAGACGCGATGCCCCGGCGCGGGCCTCGCGCAACCTGTTCTCCATTTCCCCGAGCTGCGGCTCCCGGCCGTAGAACGACGGTTCTCCGGCCTCGGCCGGTCGGTGCGCGTGGTGCAGCAGTGTGTTCACCGGCATGTCGACGTCTACCCCCGTAGTTGCGTCGGTGTTCCCGGGGCCATGGTGCTCGCCCTGTCATGACGGTTCAACGCGCGTGCCGTTGAGCGGTCCGGTCGGCCGGATTCCGCGGCTCACCCCGCCAGGACGCGTACCGCGGGGACGGGCAGTGCCGCGAGCCTGCGCTGGACGAAGAAGGTGTTCTTGTTCTGGTCCAGGCCCGGCACGGGGCCGATCCACCGCCAGCCCATCCCGGCGGCGTACCGCTCGGTGAAGCGCCGCCACTCGTCGGGGTTCGGGTACCTGCGGTTCGCGTCGTGGAAGTAGACGTACGTGGAACCGAACTCCGTGGCGTTGCCGATCGGGTTCGCGATCGCCCCGCCGAGCGCCCGCACGGCCACCGACCGTGCCGCGGACGGCAGTTGGGCCCACGGCCGTTGCTGGAGGTCCAGATAGGCGCGGCGCTGACCGCGCGGGATGCCGGGCGGCGCGGGCGGTCCGAAGGTACCGCCCGTGCGGACGAAGTCGGCGCGGGCCATGTTCCGTTTGCTCGCCCCCCAGCTCTTGAGGACCGGTTGCAGCGGGGTCGAGTAGGCCCGCAGAAAGGCGTTGAACGTCCGGTAGTAGGGGCGGGTGAGCAGCGCGTACCGGTTGAACATCGCCCAGATGACCGCATGGCTGTCGGCGTCGTCCCGGCCGCCCGACTCCCCGATGACGAACCGCGCGGTCCACTCGGCGTCCTCGGCGGTGAACTGATAGGGCGCCTTGCCCTGAGCGCTCAGGACGCCGAGCCGCGGGGGCGTGGCGACCTCCAGCGCAGGGGCGGAACTTCGGCGCGCGGCGGACGACGGTGCCGGTGAGGAAGGCGAGGGCGGCGGCGCGAAGCGCACGTGCAGATGGTTGTCGTGGTTCTCCAAGGGGCGTACGCCGCGTATCTCCGGGTCGTTGAAGAAGATCGCGTGGACCGGCAGCACGTCGTTGTTCCGCAGCAGGTCGACGAGTTCCTGGGTGAGCGCCCGCGAGTAGGAGGCGTGGCGCCAGTTCGTCGGTCCCTGGCGGCGGTCGGACTTCACCGGGTAGAGGTCCGCTTCGAGGCCGAGCCGGTGCGCGGCGCGCCCGGTCAGCGGGCCGCCGCCTTTGCGGCCGACATCCCGGATGTGGAGCACGGGCCCCTGGGGATGGGCCCGGTGCCAGGCGGCGGCGACGGCCAGCAGGGCACGGGCGGTCTCCGGCCGCCCGAACCGGTGCGTGGGCCGGCCCGTCGCCCGGAAACCGGGTCCGTACTCCGGGAGTTGACAGCTGATCGCGGGGTCCCCGGCCACTCCCGCGGCGGTGCGCAGCAGCGCCCAGGTGGCGGGTCCGATGAGGCCGTCCGCCGGTGAAATGCCCTGCGCCGTCTGCCACTTCAGCGTCTCGGCGCCGAGCACGGTCCAGTCCCAGTCCGTGCGGTGCCGGTCCAACACCCGCCGGACGGCCGGGAGATGGGCATCCCAGCCGAGCGAACGGGCGTAGGCGCGGTTGCGGGCGGTGGTGCCGGGCAGGTGCCCGGCCCGGGTCGGGGGCGGGCGCTCCGTCCCCTTCCGTACGGCGGTCGAGGTCGTCGGCATGACCTCACTCCCCTTCCGGGCGGCCACGCCGGGCCGCGGCGGAACGCCCCGGCGGGAGCCCGGCGGGCCGCCGCTCGGGCTGCCTGCCGCGGGGCAGTTCCCTCGGTGCGCCGGCGGACCGGGGCAGTTGTGCCCTCGGCTCGGCCCGGCCGAGCTGTCGCGCGCCCCGCTGGTCGGAGCCCGCGCCGACGGCGTGCCGGCCCTGCTGCTCCAGCAGCCTGCGGCGCAGATGTACGGCGGGCATGGTGGCGTCGACGCGCCCGTCCGTGCGCTCCAGACCGAGGTCGACCCCGGTCACCGAGCGGTACGAGTGCAGGTACCCCTGGATCTCCGAACGCCAGTAGCGGCCCCAGTTCGCCGCCTGGGTACGGTCGTTGACCGCGTTCCAGTTGCCGTAGCGGATCGAAAGGAGCAGTTGCTCGCCGAACCGGCCGAGGTCGCGGAAGTGGATGACGGTGTCCGGGGTCCAGCCCTGGAGCCGCTTCATGGTGTCGACGCGGTCCATCCACTGCTCGGGGTAGGCGACCATCGTGCGGCCGGGCAGGAACTCGCGCATCTCCGGGCGGGCCAGCAGCCACTCCTCCATCAGCATCTCCTGGCGGGCGGTCCAGGGCAGGTCGCCGTACTGGTTGTGCTGGCCCTCGGTCAGCAGCAGATGGACGTCCTTGAGCGCGTTGAGGACCGGGAAGCCGTCAGCGATGATCGTGGTGTCGTCGTCCTCGCGGAAGAACACGGACGTCAGACTCAGCAGGGTGTGGAAGGCCTCAAGGAACCGCGGCCGGCTGTCCACCGGCCTGATCGGCGGTGCGCCCGGCGCCAGTTGGGTGACCCCGTAGTGGTGGTCGTACTCGTAGGCCCGGCGCAGCGGCGACAGCCGGTTCTGCTCGTCCTGCACATAGCCCCACATCAGCTGGCTGAGGGCACGCAGCGGATCGATGTCGACATGGGCCAGCGGGTCGTAGTCGCCGGGGCCGTGCACGTTCTGGAAGCGCGCGGCGATCGCCTCGGCCGACTGGACCAGCATGCCCTCCTCGTGCCAGTACGACCAGATCAGTTCGAGGAAGCAGGGGAAGGTCAGCTTGTCGCGCAGGATGCCGAAGGCCTCCACACCGAACTTGTCCGCCTCCGTGATCGCCAGCTCGCCCAGCTTCAGCCGGATCACCCCGAGGTAGGGCAGCAGCGCCAAGTCCTGTTCGTCCGGGCGGCGTTCACCCCCTGAGTGGGCCGAGATGTAGCGCAGCCAGCGCTGCTGGATGGCCCGCGCGAAGGCGTCGCCGTCCACGTCGCCCGACTCGCCGTAGCGGCGCCGCTCCTCCTCCAGGTCGACCCCGTCGAACGGGGACGTCAGGTCGTCGCTGTCGACGTGGACCCCGCAGCGCACGAGGAGGAACACCTCGGTGGCGACCTTCAGCAGCCGGTACGCGTCCACGCCGGGGAACGGCAGGGCGCGCGGCCCTGTCTTCTTGCGCGGCTCGCTGGGGTCGGGCAGTCCGGTGCCGGACATCAGCGGGTCGATGAAGGCGCTGTACTCGTTGAACGAGATCCGGTCGGTGGAGCGGCGGATCGCCGTCCACAGGGCCTGGTCGTCGGTCGGGTCCGAACCCGCCCTGCGCAGCTGGACATTGATGCTGTCGCCGGCGGCGATCGGCCGCACCTGCACGGTGAGGTCGGCCGTGGCCACGTCGTCCGCGACACCCGGGCTGCGGAACGTCACCCGGGCGGTGTACGCGCCGGGCCGCTGGTCGTCGGGCACGTCCCAGACGGCGCGGGCGGGGTCCTGCGGGTCGCTCGGCAGCGGGCCGAAGCCGAGGACTTCCCAGGTGACGATGGGGTCCGACTGGCTGGATGTGGCGAACAGTGAGACGCGTCCGCCCTGTTGGATCTGCTGGGGCCGTACTTCGATCGTGGCCATGACGGCCTCCTCAACGGCTGTCGTACGCGGAGAGCTCCGCGGGGTGTGCGGCTATGGGTTGTCGGTGTTCTGCGGCCCCGTCCAGGGCGTCGAGCGTGCTGGAGAGTGCCCAGTGGGTGATCAACTCCCCCAGCAGGCGGCTCTCCTCCTCCGGTGTGATCAGCGATGCGGCCCTGGCCTGGCCGAGAACCGCGAGGACGAGCGTGGGCGGTGCGGTGCGCAGCAGCTCGGGCTGCCGTACCCAGCGCCGGTAGCGGGCCAGCAGCAGCGCGGGGGTACGGCTGGAGCGGGGCATCAGGTCGGCCAGCCGGGCACCGCTCAGCGCGGGCGGACGGTGACCCACCAGCAGCCGGACGAAGCGGGGCATGGACCGTTCGAGGACGCCGGTCAGCTCGCGCAGTTCGCGCGGGGCGCGGTGCGGCGGATAGAGCGTGGCCCACAGCGTGCTCAGCTGCCGCCACTGCGGATGCGGGTACAGGGCGTCGCCCACGGCGCAGCTGAGCCGGACCCTGATGTAGGGGAACGGATGGGGGTCGTCGAGAGCCGGCGCGAGCACCAGCCGGCGCGGCAGGCTCACCACGGCCATCAGACCCAGGGTGCCGCCGATGCCGAGCTTCCCCACGGCGAAGAGATCCGCGAGCACCTCGGAGAGGGTCAGCCCCCAGTAGCGGAAGGCCGACCGCTCGGCCGCCGTGCCCGCGTGCCGCTCGATGTCGTAGAGGACGGGCCGCAGCGATCCGAGGAGCCCGAGCTGGGCGACCGCCTGATGGCCGACCTCGTGGACCAGGGACGAGCCGATCCCGTACCCCACCATGCGTTCGCGGGGGATCCGGATCAGTGAGACCGGGCTGCGCCCGCCGCCGGGGATGCGGGTGTGTACCCGGCGGATCGCGCCGCCCGGACCTCGGGCGAGGTAGCAGATGATGGGCGGCGGGTCGGCGAGCGGGGTGCCCGGCGTGACGAGCGCGTCGACCGCCGCGACGTCCAGCCCGGCGAGCTGCACCCCGACGTCGTGCTCGCTGCGCTGGGTGACGGCTTCCGAGAAGACGTCGAAGTGGCTCAGTACGGAGTTGAACTCCCAGCGCAGCAAAGAGAACTGGTGCTGCTGCCACTCGGGGTCCCGGTCGCCGCCCGGCCCTTCCAGCCACTCCAGATACGCGCCGACCCGACCCCGGAGCCTGCTCCGCCCCTCCATGAGGAAACGCTCGATCGCGCTCTGGGCGGCGGCGGACGGTGCGGCGGCAGGCACCATGGTCTCGTGCAGCGCGAACGGCCTGACCCGGTTCAGACGGGTCAGCAGAGCGCGGGCCTCGCCTTCGAGCAGCGCGGTGGCTGCCGGCCGCAGGTCCATGGCGGTCAGGCCCCCATGATGACGATCTTGCGGCCCTGCCGGACCCAACGACCCGACCGGGCACGGCCGTTGTGGTGGCCCTCGTGGTGGCCTTCGTGGTGCGTCCGCTCCTCGTGCCCCCAGCCCTCCTCCCGGGCGCGCCGCTCCTCCTCGGCGCGGCCCCGTTCCTCCTCTTCCTCCTCGGCGTGCTCCCAGCCGCGCTCCTCACCGAACTCACGCGTGGCCTCGCGCCGCTCCTCACCGAACTCGCGCCGCTCCTCGCGCCGTTCCTCGCCGTTCCCCCACTCCTCGCGCTGTTCCTCGCGGCGCCCCTCCTCACGCCGCTCCTCGCCGTGCCGCCATTCCTCCAGCGCCGGGGACGCGCCCCACTCCTCCTTGGCGGCGGGGGCGGCCGGTGCCCCGGCCGGCTCCTCGACGGGCACGGATACGGGCGGCCCCGGCCAGAACCAGGCCGCCGGCACGGCGAAGGTCCTGAAGCGCCGGGCCACACCCGGTGCGTAGCGGCGGGCAGCCGAGTGGACGGCCTGCTGCGCCAGAGCCCGCGGAGCTATCCGGCGCGAGCCGGACGCCGCGTTCCGCGCGGCGGCACCGCTCAGGGCGACGAAACGCCGGGCGGTCTCGAACTCGTACTCCTCGTGGTCGATGCCCTCGCCCTCGACCTCGAACAGATTGCTCACGAAGTCGCCCGCCTTGGCGCCGAACGCGGTGCCGATACCGGGTCCGCCGATCGCCGTCCCCAAGGCGCCTCCGATGGCGGGCAGCGCCTGCTTGGCGACGTTCTTGAGGATGCCGCCGACCGCCTTGCCGGTCGCGGACCCCAGGAAGCCCCCGGCCTTCCGCGCGGCCGCCCTCAGCCATTTCCCCAGGAACTCCTCCAGCTCCTCCTCGGAGGTGACCCCCAACAGCTCGGTGGCCAGCTGGACTTCCTCCTCCTCGTCGAAGGGGCTCTCCAGCGACTCGGACACCCGCTCCTCGCGGCGTCCCTCGGCACCGAACTCCTCTTCCTCCTCCCGGTAACGCCTTCCGTATTCCTCTTCGTACGGCTGCATGAGACCAGCCCCTCCCGGCAGTGAGCCGACGCGACCTGTCCAGACCCCCGAACCAGGGCCTGGAACCGCAACGTTGGCAGCGCGCCGGGTACGGCGTCGCCAGGGAGGGGACTGGGGAAGACCCTGGACCCGGCTCTCCCCAGGGTCCCTGGGGACGGGTACGACCGAGGGCCCCGTTCCCAACCCGGGAACGGGGCCCTCATGGACGTAGCGGAAGGAACCTCAGAAGCGGCGCGTGATCAGTGCCCGCTTCACTTCCTGGATCGCCTTCGTGACCTCGATGCCGCGCGGGCAGGCGTCCGTGCAGTTGAAGGTCGTGCGGCAACGCCACACGCCGTCACGGTCGTTGAGGATCTCCAGGCGCTGCTCGCCCGCCTCGTCGCGCGAGTCGAAGATGAAGCGGTGGGCGTT
This sequence comes from Streptomyces sp. NBC_01622, assembly GCF_045209635.1. Classification (NCBI taxonomy): domain Bacteria; kingdom Bacillati; phylum Actinomycetota; class Actinomycetes; order Kitasatosporales; family Streptomycetaceae; genus Streptomyces; species Streptomyces sp. NBC_01622. The sequence continues at coordinate 4,489,773 of NZ_CP109293.1, read as the reverse complement.
GACGATGGCGGCCGGGCCGAAGTACTGGCCGTCGTTCCAGAAGACCGGGCACGAGGATGTGCACGCGGCGCACAGGATGCACTTCGTGGTGTCGTCGAAGCGCTCGCGGTCCTCCGCCGACTGCAGACGCTCACGCGTCGGCTCGTTCGTGTCCTTCGTGATGAGGAAGGGCATGACGTCGCGGTACGCCTGGAAGAACGGGTCCATGTCGACGACCAGGTCCTTCAGGACCGTCAGACCCTTGATCGGCTCGACCGTGATCGGCTTCTCGGGGTTGAGGTCCTTGATCAGGGTCTTGCAGGCGAGACGGTTCTTGCCGTTGATCCGCATCGCGTCCGAACCACAGATGCCGTGCGCGCACGAGCGGCGGAAGGTCAGCGTGCCGTCGATGTCCCACTTGATCTTGTGGAGACCGTCGAGGACGCGTTCCTTGGGGTCGATCTCCAGCTGGAAGTCCTCCCAGACCGCTTCCGCCGAGACCTCGGAGTTGAAGCGGCGGACCCGGAAGGTGACCGTGATGTAGGGGGAGTCGGCGAAGCCGGGCTCGGGCTGGCCGGCCGCTTCCGCCTTGTCCAGAACAGGGGTAGCCATCAGTACTTACGCTCCATCGGCTGGTAGCGGGTCTGGACGACCGGCTTGTAGTCGAGACGGATGGACTCGGTGCCGTCGTCGCCGACCTCGCGGTACGCCATGGTGTGGCGCATGAAGTTGACGTCGTCGCGGTTGGGGTAGTCCTCGCGGTAGTGACCGCCGCGGGACTCCTTGCGGGCGAGCGCCGAGACCGCCATGACCTCGGCGAGGTCGAGCAGGTTGCCCAGCTCGATGGCCTCAAGGAGGTCCGTGTTGAACCGGCGGCCCTTGTCCTGGATCGAGACGTTGCGGTAGCGCTCGCGCAGCTCCGCGATCTTCTCGACCGCCGTCTTGATCGTCTGCTCGGTGCGGAACACCATGACGTTCGCGTCCATGGTCTCCTGCAGCTCGCGGCGGATGACCGCCACGCGCTCGGTGCCCGTGGAGTTGCGCAGGTGCTCGACCTGGTCGATGACCTGCTGCGCCGGGTCCTCCGGCAGCTCGACGTACGACGCCTTCTGGCTGTACTCCGCCGCCGCGATGCCTGCCCGGCGCCCGAACACGTTGATGTCCAGGAGGGAGTTGGTGCCGAGGCGGTTGGCGCCGTGGACGGACACGCAGGCGACCTCGCCGGCCGCGTACAGCCCGGGGACGACGGTGGTGTTGTCGGTGAGGACCTCACCCTCGACGTTCGTGGGGATGCCGCCCATGGCGTAGTGCGCGGTGGGCTGGATCGGGATCGGGTCCGTGTACGGCTCGATGCCGAGGTAGGTGCGCGCGAACTCCGTGATGTCCGGGAGCTTGGCGTCGAGCTGCTCCGGCGGAAGGTGCGTCAGGTCGAGGTAGACGTGGTCGCCCTCGGGACCGCAGCCGCGCCCTTCCCGGATCTCGGTGTAGATCGACCGCGACACGACGTCACGGGACGCGAGGTCCTTCATGACCGGCGCGTACTTCTCCATGAAGCGCTCGCCGTCCTTGTTGCGGAGGATGCCGCCCTCACCGCGGGCGCCCTCCGTCAGCAGGATGCCCATGCGCCAGATGCCGGTCGGGTGGAACTGGAAGAACTCCATGTCCTCCAGCGGCAGACCGCGCCGGTACACGGCCGCCTGGCCGTCACCGGTCAGGGTGTGCGCGTTCGACGTCACCTTGAAGAACTTGCCGCAGCCGCCGGACGCGTAGATCACGGCCTTCGCCTGGAAGACGTGGATCTCGCCGGTCGCCAGCTCGTACGCGACCACGCCGACCGAGGTCTTCACGCCGTCGACGTCGGCGATCAGCTGGTCGAGGACGTAGAACTCGTTGAAGAACTCCACGCCCTCCTTCACGCAGTTCTGGTACAGCGTCTGGAGGATCATGTGGCCGGTGCGGTCGGCCGCGTAGCAGGAGCGGCGGACCGGGGCCTCGCCGTGGTTGCGGCTGTGACCGCCGAACCGGCGCTGGTCGATCGTGCCGTTCGGCGTGCGGTTGAACGGCAGGCCCATCTTCTCCAGGTCGAGGACCGAGTCGATGGCCTCCTTCGCCAGGATCTCGGCGGCGTCCTGGTCGACCAGGTAGTCACCGCCCTTGATCGTGTCGAAGGTGTGCCACTCCCAGTTGTCCTCCTCCACGTTGGCGAGCGCGGCGGCCATACCGCCCTGCGCGGCGCCCGTGTGGGAGCGGGTGGGGTAGAGCTTCGTCAGGACCGCGGTGCGGCTGCGCTTCGTCGACTCGATCGCGGCGCGCATACCGGCGCCGCCGGCGCCGACGATGACGGTGTCGTATTTGTGGATCTTCATCAGAATTCCTCAGTCCCTCAGCCCGGTGGCCTAGCGGATGTTCGGGTCGAAGGTGAAGATCACCAGCGTGCCCAGCAGGATGGTGAACACCGTGGCGGTGTAGAGCAGGCCCTTGAGCCACAGCCGGGTGTTCGCGCGCTCCGCGTAGTCGTTGATGACCGTGCGCAGGCCGTTGGCGCCGTGCAGCATCGCCAGCCAGAGCATCAGCAGGTCCCAGACCTGCCAGAACGGCGAGGCCCAGCGGCCCGCCACGAAGGCGAAGCCGATCTTGGAGACACCGCCGTCCAGCACGAGCTGGATCAGCAGGTGGCCGAGGACCAGGACGACCAGCACGACGCCGGACAGGCGCATGAAGAGCCAGCCGTACATCTCGAAATTGCCCCGGGTCGACTTCGGGGTCTTCCTGGTGCGCTTGCGGGGGGCTTCGATGAGGGGCGCGGGGTTGTCCACGGTGTAGACGGACGCGCTCTCCACGGGGCCGATGCCCGACGCTGCGGTTTCAGTCGTAGACATCTGTGTCAGCTCCCGAAGAGAACACGAGCGGCGTGGCCGAGCACGGGGTAGATCGCCCCGAGCATGAGCACGACCCACAGGCCCACGACCGACCAGAGCATCTGCTTCTGGTAGCGCGGGCCCTTCGACCAGAAGTCGACGGCGATGACGCGCAGGCCGTTGAGGGCGTGGAAGAGGATCGCGGCGACGAGGCCGTACTCCAGCAGTCCCACGATCGGCGTCTTGTAGGTGGCTACGACCTTGTCGTAGTCCTCGGGGGAGACACGCACAAGAGCGGTGTCCAGCACGTGTACGAACAGGAAGAAGAAGATGAGGACGCCGGTGACTCGATGAGCCACCCAGGACCACATTCCTTCCCGGCCGCGGTACAGCGTTCCAGCCGGCACGGAAGAACCCTCCGGGAGCGGGGATTTAGGGCCGCGCCGGCTTCTCTGTCGGTCGGGCCCGGCCGGGTACGGTCCACCGGCCCTCAGCATCGTATCCAGCCGTTGACGCGGGTCTTACGGCGGGCCTGCTGGTGTGATCAAACTGGCACGGAAAGGTGCACGTACGGGCTAGCGGAGTGGGTGTTTGTCTGGATTGCCGGGTGCGGCGCCGTCGTGGCTGGTCGCGCTGTTCCCCGCGCCCCTGAGGGTATCCAGCAAACGCCCTCTTGCGAGGCGCCGTAGCTCCTCCGCAACGACCACCCGTTCCTCCTCCGGATCGTTCGTCAAACGTGACCGGATGCCTGCCAACACGTGGTCCAGGACTTCGTATGGGGGGAGGTCGTCGACGCAGATGACGAACACGTGGCCGAACCTCGCCTCGTACGTCGCGCGGGCCGCCCCCAAGGCCATGTGGGCGGCCTCGTACGTGTCGTCCGGGAGGACCGGCAGTGATTCTCCCGCCAGCGCCTCCGCCAGGTCCCCCACGGTGAGGTCGTACGCCGCCTCGTCGGACGCGGCGAGTAGGGCGTCGAGGTCGGGGTAGGGGCGGTGGTCTGTGAGGCGGCGGGACCAGCGATGGCTGTGGAGGCAGGTGAGGAGGGTGTGCCGGGCGTCCTCGGGAGGCGCTGTGTTGAACGTCTCCAGCGATTTCGGGGACGGCGAGGTGCGGGACTGCTCGGGCAGCGCGGGTATGGCCAGTCGGCCGGGAAAGTGGGGAAGGCGGTGCGAAGGCAGTGTGGATCCTCGCGTCACGGATGGTGCGGCAGGGGATGCAGTGAGAGGTGCGTCACCACGTTATCGGGAGTGGTCATGACGTGTCCGTTGGATGCCCGAGTTTCACCCGGACGGGAGAGTTTCGGAACGTGTGGTGGACACTCGCGGTCCGCCCGGGGCCGTAGGTTGGCGCCGTGAGCCAGCACAGGCGCCGCTCGTCGGCGAAGCCGTTGAAGCCGTTGAAGCCGTTGAAGCAGCGGCGGGGGCTGATCGCCGTCGCCGTGGCCACGGCGGTGGTCGGGGGCGGGGTCGGCCTCGGGCTGTGGGCGTCGTCCGGGGACGACGGGAGCCCGGTCGGAGCCGCGCTGAGTCCCTCCGAGGGCACCTCCACCTCCTCGCGGGCCGCCCACTCGCGCACCCCGACGCCCACTCCCACCCCGAGCCCCACCCGCGTCTATCCGCTGTCGCAGACGCCCCGCACGATTCCCGCCGTGCGCTCGCACACCCCCGCGCGCGGCCCCGGCTGGCGCCCCGCCAAGGGGGAACGGGTCGTCGTCGACGACGCCGACCTCGTCGACGAGGGGCGGCTGATCGCCGGTGAGCTGGGGCTGACGTACGCGGGCGAGGCGAGTGACGTGCGCGCCGGGGACGTACGACTGGCGCTGAACGACGACGAGGGCGCGAACCCGGAGTCGTACGCGATGACCGTGCGCGGCGGGCGGGTCACCATCAGCGGGCCCTCGGACGCGGGGGTGTTCTACGGCACCCGCACGCTCAAGCAGGAGGTGCACGGCGGCGGTTCGGCGCCGGAGGGTGTCGTGCACGACCAACCGGCCAAGCCGCGGCGCGGGTTCATGCTGGACATCGCGCGCAAGCCGTTCACCGCGTCCTGGATCGAGGACCGGGTACGGGAGTTGGGCGACCTGAAGTTCAACGAGCTGGGCCTCCACTTCTCCGACGACCAGGGCTTCCGGATCGAGTCGACGACCCATCCCGAGGTCGTGTCGAAGGACCATCTGACGAAGGCCCAGGTGAAGCAGATCGTCGATCTCGCCGCCGCCCGGCACATCACCGTCGTGCCCGAGATCGACTCGCCGGGACATCTCGGCGCGGTGCTCGCCGCTCACCCGGATCTGCAACTCCGCAACGCGTCGGGCGTCGCCACGCGCGGTGCGATCGACATCTCCAAGGACGCGTCCGCCGCGATCGTCGACGAGCTCCTCGACGAGTACGCCGGGCTCTTCCCCGGCGACCAGTGGCACCTCGGCGGCGACGAGTACCAGGCGCTGACGGTCGCCAACCCCCAGGCGTCCTTCCCGCAGTTGGCCGCCGCCGCGACGAAGGCCTACGGCTCCGGCGGCACCGTCGCCGACCTCACCACCGGCTGGCTCAACGACCGCGCCGACACGGTCCGCAACCACGACCGGACGATGCGGGTGTGGAACGACGGCTTCTTCGCGGGTACGTCCGTACAGGCCGCCAAGGACCTCCAGGTCGCGTACTGGACGGGCAAGGAGATCGGCGCCCGGCAGCCCGTCGCCTATCTGAGCGCGGGCCGCAAGGTCCTCAACTACAACGACGAGTACCTGTATTACGTCCTCGGCGAACCGCAGACCTTCGTCTATCCGACGGGGCGGCGGATCTACGAACAGTGGACCCCGCGCGTGCTGCGCGGCACGCAGGCCGTCCCCGCGAAGTACGACGGCCAGATCCTCGGCGGCTCCTTCGCGGTCTGGTGCGACCTGGCCAACTCCCAGACCCAGGCCCAGGTCGCGGCCGGCATCCGCATGCCGCTACGAGCCACCGTTCAGAAACTGTGGGACCCGGGAACCCCGAAGCTGACCTGGACCCAGTTCAAGTCCCTTGCGGGCAAGGTGGGTTGAGCGGGGAGGGCGGGGCGCTGCCCGGCGGCCGACGGGTTGCCTCCTGTTGGCTGAAAACCTCTTGTTCCCTTTTCTTGACCTGCGTGAGGTCGTCCCGTGTGACACTCCCGGGGTGCGGCACGCAGTCAGGGGAAACGCGGGCCTCGCAGGGGAGGGGCCCCGCCGAGGGAGGTTCGGATGAGTCTGGTGGAACTGATCGCTCAGGCCGACGAACGCGCGCTGGCCGTCAGCGGGCTGGCTTGTTTGGATCGGTGTGTGCCACTGCTGGGCGGTGGTGACGAGGTGCTGCGGCCGTTGTGGGCCGGCCTCGCGGACGGTGCGGTGGGAGAGGAGTGGGGCGAGCGGCTGGAGAAGGCGCGCGGTGAACTGCCCGCCCTCTTCGAGGAACCCGGTGAGGACCTGGCCGCGCCGCTCGCCCGGCAGATGCTCGACACCGCCCCGGACGTGCCGGCCGACCCCTCGGTACGGGAGTGGGCCGACGCCTGCTCCGTCGCCTCGCTGCGGATCCACCAGCTCCTCGACCCCGCCGACGACGGCTCCCCGGTCGACGCCCGCCGGGCCGGCCGTACGGACGGGTTGTCGCCGCTCGTCGCCGCCGAACTGCGCCGCCAGATCACCGTGCTCGAACTCCTCTCCGGCCCCGCCCCGGGCGGACTCCGCCAGGTCCTGGCCGTGTCGACGGAGGGCCGCCGGGTACTGCGCGCGGTGGTGTCACGCCGGGCACGCGGACGGGCGTGAGCGGGGCCAGGACTCCGTATTCGGCGAAGTCTGTGATCGTCGTGCGGTGAGGATGGGGTGGTCCTGCGCCGGTCCGGGGGAATGTCCGGATCGTGGTGCCGGAAGACCGCCCGGCCGTGCTTCTCCTGGTGTGGTGACAGAGCGGATGAGAGAGCGGTCGCGGCCCAGGGCCGCCGCGCAGCCCGTGCGGTGGGCCGCGGACGCGGTGGCGATGATGCGCGAGGGTGCGCGGGTGCGCCTCGACTACTCGGCGCGGAGCCTGTGGCGCGTCGACCGGATGATCGAGGAGATACGGCGGGAGGGCGCGCCGTACGCCGCCGTGGAGAGCGAGTTGCGCGGATTCGGGGCGTACGCCGGCGAGGTGATCGCGCGGCAGACCGGTGCCGAGTGGTGGGCGACCGGCGGTGAGCACTGGCTGCGTACTCCGGACGGGCGCCTGTGGGACCCCGTCGACGAGGCGCGGCGGTGTTTCGGCGGAGACGGGTCGCTGCGGCTGCTGTGCCGGGACGCGATCAACGGCGTACAGAGGTAAGGGAGTTCGGCGGACGTCCCGGGGTGCCGCACACGGCAAAATCGCCGCAATAAGAGACGCTGGCGTTCCCCCAGGGGGAGGTCCGGGAGGACGATGAGGGCAACTGCCGGACCGGGGAGGGCGCATGGCCGAAAACCGTCGTTGGTGGGCGCTGGTCGTCATCGCGCTCGCGCAGTTGATGGTCGTCCTCGACATGACCATCGTCAACATCGCACTGCCGTCCGCCCAGACCGACCTGGGGATGTCGGACGGGAACCGGCAGTGGGTCATCACCGCCTACACCCTCGCCTTCGGCGGACTGCTGCTGCTCGGCGGCCGGATCGCGGACCTCGCCGGACGCAAGAACACGTTCATGATCGGCCTGATCGGCTTCGCCGCCGCGTCCGCGCTCGGCGGTGCCGCCGCCAACCAGGGCATGCTGTTCGGCGCCCGGGCGCTGCAAGGAGTCTTCGCCGCGCTGCTGGCACCCTCCGCGCTGTCGCTGCTCACGACGACGTTCACCGACCCGAAGGACCGCGGCAAGGCCTTCGGCGTGTTCGGCGCGATCGTCGGCGCGGGTGCGGCAGTGGGTCTGCTCGCCGGCGGTTTCCTCACCCAGTACCTGGACTGGCGCTGGTGCCTCTACGTCAACGTGCCCATCGCGCTGGTCGCGTTCGCCGGCGCCTGGGTGCTGCTCAGCGGCAGCTCCCGGCACCCGGAGGCCCACCTCGACATCCCCGGCGCCCTCCTCGGCTCGGGCGGCATGCTCACCCTCGTCTACGGCTTCTCCGAGGCGGAGTCGAGGAGCTGGGGCGACGGACTCGTCCTGGGCCTGCTCGCCGCCGGTGTCGTCCTGCTCCTCGCGTTCGGGTTCTGGCAGACCCGGGCCCGGGTTCCGCTGCTGCCGACGACGGTGGTGAAGGACCGTCAGCGGATCGGGGCGTTCCTCACCATCCTGTTCGTCACCATCGGCATGTTCGGCGTGTTCCTCTTCCTCACCTACTACATGCAGCGCGTCCTCGGCTATTCGCCGGTCAAGACGGGCGTCGCCTACCTCCCCATCACCGTCGGCATGATCACCGGCTCCACGCAGGTCGCGGCCCGGCTGGTGTACCGGGTCCCGCCGCGCACCCTGATGGTCCCGGGCCTGCTGATCGCGGCGGGCGCGCTCGCGCTGATCGCCCAGGTCGGGGTGGAGCCCGCGTACGCCACGTACATCCTGCCCGGCATGCTGATGCTCGGCCTCGGCATGGGTACGGCGATGATGACCTCGGTGTCCCTGGCCACCGGAGGCGTCGCCCCGCGCGACTCCGGCGCCGCCTCCGCCACCTTCAACACCGCCCAGCAGGTGGGCGGTTCGATCGGTACGGCCCTCCTCAACACGATCGCCGCCACGGTCACCGCGCGCTACGCCACCGCCCACGCGGGCCCCGGAGTGAACAAGCGGCTCCTTGAGGCGAAGGCCGCGGTGCACGGCTTCAACGTCGCCACCTGGTGGGCGATGGGCTCGCTCCTGCTCGCCGCGCTCATCGCGGGCGTCCTGGTGAACACGGACCGGGTGCCGTCACCGGGCGCCGCCCCGGCGGAGACACCCCAACAGCCCGTGGAAACCACCCTTTAGGACTGCCGGCCCCGCTCGAAGCAGGCGACCGGCTCCGGATCGGGGGACGGCACCGATGACCGGGTTGAGCGCCCGCCGCGTGCGCGCCGGTGCGGAAGGCCGCCGTACACCAAGAGGTCGCCGAACGCCGGGACTCGGCGGGTGTATCCGCCTGTCGGCCGGTACGAAGTGCCGTACCCGCGCCGTCTTCACGGTGCCGATCGCTGGGCGTCAATGACCGTACGGTGCACGGCAGTTGTCGTACCGCCCGGAAGTCCCCGGCCGCTGACGCTGTGACAATTCCGTGAGGCCCGGCGCTGATGGCGATGGGGGGTGCGGGGGACCGCCGCGCCCGGTACGGATTCTTCGCGAACTCGGTACGCACGGACGAGGACAGTCCTTGGGCCAGACAGGCGAGCCCCGCCGCGGGCACGCGCACGACGGGGAACTGGGTGCCGCTGTCGCGCGCGCCCAGGAGGGCGACGACAACGCTTTCGCGGTCGCGTACCGGATCGTGCAGCCCGGGCTGCTCGGCTATCTGCGCGGGCTGGTCGGCGACGAGGCGGAGGACGTGGCGGCCGACGCCTGGCTGGAGATCGCCCGCGATCTCGGCCGCTTCCGGGGCGACGGGGCCGGCTTCCGCGGCTGGACGGCGACCATCGCCCGGCACCGGGCGCTGGACCATCTGCGCAGACAGCGGGTGCGGCCCAGGCCGGCGGCGCTGGAACAGGACGTATTCGAACTCCCCGGTCCGCACAGCACCCATGACCAGGCACTGGAGTCCCTCTCCACCGAACACGCCCTCGACCTGGTGCGCGGCCTGCCCCGCGACCAGGCGGAGGCGGTCCTGCTCCGCGTCGTCGTGGGCCTCGACGGGCCGGCCGCTGCGCGGGTGCTGGGGAAACGGCCCGGTGCGGTGCGTACGGCGGCCTACCGGGGGCTGAAGCGGCTGGCCCGCGAACTCGCCGCGGAGGGTGTGACGGATGCCGGCACCAGGACGCTGGGGGAGTCGGACGACGGTTCGGCGACGGATGGACACGGACATGACTGAGCAGCGGAACGGCGACGGCTTCCCGGCTCGGCTGGGCGCCGCGTTACGCGATGTCGGCGTGGACGACGAGGCGGAGCGGCGGGCGGTGGCCGCGTTCCGGCTGGCCAGGGATTCCGGCGACCGCGCGACCAGCCCCCGGCGCGAGGACGACTGGCGCCCCGGGTCCGCCTGAGCCCCCCCGGCCCACGCGGACCCGCGACTACCCGGCGCCTCCAACTGGCCTGCCCCGCTTGACGATCCGGCCCTCCTGCATGACCAGTACGACGTTCTCCGGATCCCCGAGCAGACCGATGTCGGCGACCGGATCGCCCTCGCACACCACTGCGTCGGCGATCTTGCCGACCTCGACCGTGCCCAACGACTCGTCCAGGCCCAGGAGCTGGGCGGCGTTCAGCGTCCCCGCGCGGACGGCGTCCAGTGGTGACAGGCCCAACCGCACCAGGTGGCCGAGTTCCTGGAGGTTCCGCCCGTGCGGAACGGCGCCCGCGTCCGTGCCGAGCGCCACCTTCACGCCGCGCCGCACCGCCTCGCTCAGCCGGTTCGTCGCCGCCTCCGCCAGACGGGCCTTCTTCTCGTGGGCGGCGGCCGTGAAGCGGTCGCGCTCGACATGGAAGGTCGACAGCGTCGGGACCAGGAACGCGCCCTTCTCCAGCATCAGATCGATGCCTTCGTCGTCGATGAGGTAACCGTGTTCGACGCTGGTCACCCCGCCGCGCAGGGCGTTCTTGATGCCCACCGTCCCCTGCGCGTGCGCGGCGACCGGCCGGCCGCGGTGCCGGCGGGTCTCGTCCACGACCGTCGCGATCTCTTCCACGGTCAGGCCCTCGTCCTCGGGCTGGTCGCTCGGGCTGTTGACGCCCCCGGTCGCGCAGACCTTGATGACGTCCGCGCCGTCGCGCAGCAACCGCCGTGTCGCCAGCCGGACTTGGCCGGGATCGTCGGCCAGCTCGCTGAACGGCTCGAGGAGGGCCGAGGGGTCGTAGCCGCTGGGCATGCTGAAGTCGGCGTGTCCGCCGGTGTGGCTCATCAGCCGCAGCGCGACATGCAGCCGGGGTCCCTCGATCAGGCCGAGCGCCACGGCGTCGCGGTAACCGGCGTCGATGCCGCCGAGATCGCGGGCCGTCGTGATGCCTGCGTGCAGGGTCTCGCGCATGCGGCGGGCCCGTTCGAAGACGGTGACCGTGGGCCGGTTGGTGAGCAGCCGTCCGGTGAAGTCGGCGTTGCTGTCCATGAGGAAGTGCAGGTGGCAGTCGAAGAACCCGGGCAGCAGGGTGCGTCCGCCGCAGTCCACGACGGTCGCCTCGCGGATCTGCGGCCTCGCGTGCTCCGGCCCGGCGTAGGTGAATCTGCCGTCCTCCACGACCACGGCCGCCGACTCGACGGGCGGGCCTCCGGTGCCGTCGACCAGACGGACTCCGGTGAACACGACAGGGGCCGACGAGCGACGTTCACTGTTGTCAGGCATGACCCACGTGTATCCCGCACCGACCGCACCCGGCACGCGCACTGGTCCGGTGGCCGGGACACCGGGCCGAGGACACGGAGGCCCGTGCCGTCCGGGGGTGGACCCACCCCCGGACGGCACGGGCGTGACACTCAGCGGGGCTGGGCGAGCTGAGCGGCGAGGAGGTGGGAGTCGAGCAGGGCGGTGTCGCTGGTGCGGGCGGCTTTCGCGTAGCCGGCGAGCATGCGTTTGGTCAGGACGAGTGCCTGTGGGGAGCGCCGGGCGAGGGGTCTGGTCCAGGCTGTGACGGCGTCGTCCAGCTGGTCGAGGGGTGCGACCTTGTGGAGGAGCCCGAGGTGGTGGGCGGTGGGGGCGTCGAACTCGTCGCAGGTGAGCATGAGTTCACGGATCCGGGCGGCACCGGCCTCCGTGATCAGACGTCCCATGGCGCCGCCCCACGCGGGGGCGAGTCCTAGGCCGATCTCCGGCATGCGGAAGCGGCAGGTGTCCGCCCCCGCGCGCAGATCGCAGTGGGCGGCGAGCGCGAGGCCGGCTCCGATGACCCTGCCGTGGAGCCGGGCGATGGTGACGGCGTGGGTGTTCTCCAGCGCCTGGCACAGCCGGTGGGCCTTGTCCGCGATCCGCCGCAGCGTGGTCCCGGTCGGATCGCCGGCCAGCGCCTCCTGGTACTCCCGGCGGTCCGCTCCCAGACAGAAGTCCTCGCCGAGGGAGGAGAGCACCAGGATCTGGATGTCGGGCTGTTCGTGGAGGCCGTCGAGGACCGCGATGAGCGCGTCCAGGACGGCGGAGCTCAGGACGTCGTCGTCCTGAGCTGACGGGTTGAGCCGTACGTGGAGGACGGACCCGGTCCGGGCGAGGCTTATGGGGGCAGCGGGAGGTGGGGTCTCCGCGGTGTCCACGGGCTCCGAAACGGGGGCGTGCGCGGCGGCGCTGGAGGAGGTTATTGGCGGGTTCATGTCAGTGAAACGTCCAGGTTCAGAAGTCGCCTGAACGCCACCCGGGGTGCCTGCACGGGGCGGCGGACCAGGGTGAGTCTCGGCAGGCGGGCGATCATGCGGCTGAGCAGGGTCTGTGCCTCCAGCCGGGCCAGGGGTGCGCCCAGGCAGTAGTGGATGCCTCCGCTGAAGGCCAGATGGGTCGGCTTGCGCCGGGGGGCGAAGGAGCCGGGGTCGGTGAACCGGGCGGGGTCGTGATGGGCGGCGCCCACCATGAGGTGGATCATCTCCCCGGCCTGGACCTCGGTGCCCTCCAGGAGGCAGTCCTCGGAGGCGACCCGGCTGATGACGTGGGTGGGGGAGTCGTAGCGAAGGGTCTCCTCCACGAACGCGGGGACCAGGTCCGGGTGTTCGGCGAGCAGACTCCAGCGGTCGGGGTCCTCGACCAGCAGGAGCGTCATGGTCGACAGCAGTGTCGACGTCGTCTCCAGGGCGGCCAGCAGGACGAACAGGGCGAGGAAGTAGACGGCTTCGTCGGCCTTGTCCCGGTCCGGTTCGAGCTCGTCCCAAGCGCTGATCCACCGGGAGACGGGATCGTCCCCGGGGTGTTCGCGCCGGTCGCGGATCAGCTCCAGGAAGTAGGCGCGCAGCTCCACCATGGCGGCGTCGGAACGGGCCAGCTGGCTGGCGTTCGGGAGCAGCTCCTGGGTGAAGACCTGGTCGTGGGTCAGTTCACGCAGCCGGGGCCAGTCCGCGCTGGGCAGTCCGAGCCAGTCGCCGATGGTGGCGACCGGGAGTTCCTCGCTGACCAGTGCCGAGAAGTCGGCCTCTCCCGCGTGCAGGCGCTCGTGCAGAGTGCCGAGCAGCCGGTCGACGACCTGGCTCACCCGGCGGCCGATCTGTTCGATGGTGGAGCGGTCGAAGGAACCGGCCGACCGGCGCACCTTGGTGTGCTCCGGAGGGTTGAGCGCCGGCATGGTCCGGCTGATCTCCCGTGCGGAGGGGGCGCTCCAGCGGGTGCGGGCGCCTTGCCGCGCCCGCCAGTCGGTGTCCGGTTCGAGCCATACGCCGTTGCGCAGTACCTGGTCGCAGGTGCCGTAGCTGGTCACGAGGTGACCGCCCCAGGGCGCGGGGCTGACCGAGCCGCGCGCCCTGAGCTCTGCGTAGATGGGGAAGGGATCGGCCTGTCCGTCAGCCGTCCGAAGACGGGAGAACAGGGAGACGGTGGCCCGACGGTCCGATGACGGAGTCGTGACGCTTCCCACGATGGTGGCTCCTCTCTGCCAGCCGCCATCCGTACCCGTGGGATGTTTGAATCATCCAATAACACAGTGCTTTCGTAGGGTTACTTACATCACTCGCCATTCACCCAGGCCCGGAAGCGGCTGAACATCCCGCCCTTGGGCTTCGGAGCGGCGTGCGACGGCCGGCTGAACCCGGCTGGCTGCGGCATGGCGGCGGCCGACGGCGCGACCTGGGCGGAGGCCGGCCGCGGCGGGCGGGGCTTGGCCGCGGACGGCACCGTACGGGGGGTGTACCGGATCGGCACGGTCACCAGCTGGCGGCTCCACGGCGCCGGCACCCAGGCGAGTTCCTTGAAGGGGACGCGCATCTCGACGTCGGGCAGCCGGTTGAGCAGGGACTCGACGGCCGTGGCCGCGATCATGAACGCCGGGTCCTTCGCCGGGCAGGCGTGCGGGCCCGCGCCGAAGGCCAGATGGGCCTTGGAGCTGAGCTGTTCGCGGTGCGCGGTCAGCTTGGGGTCGGTGTTGGCGGCGGCGAAGGAAATCAGGACCGGGTCGCCCGCGTGCAGCGTCCGCTCGCCCAACTCGACGTCCTGGGTGGGGTAGTGGGCCGCGTAGTTGGCGATCGGCGCGTAGTTCCACAGCGTCTTGACGACCGCGTCCTCGACCGGCAGACCGCTCGGCCAGTCGTCGCTGAGGTACAGCGCGGCGCTGGTGCCGATCGAGGCCGTCAGGGGCGCGGTTCCGCCGGAGAGCAGGGTCACCAGCTGGTGCAGCACCTCCTCGTCGGTCAGCCGGGAGGAGTGCACCATCAGGCGGGTGGTGAGGTCCTCGCCGGGCTGCCGGCGCTTCAGCGCGATCAGCTCGGCGAGCGCGCCGCCCAGGGTCTCGTCGGCGCCCGGGGTGCCCTGGAAGATGCCGGTGATCCCGGCGATCACACGGTCGCCGAGCTCGGGCGGGCAGCCGAACAGCTCACCGAAGACCAGCAGCGGCAGCGGCTGGGCATAGGCGGACATCAGCTCCGCCTGGCCGAGGGCCTCGGAGCTGAACTGGCTGATCAGGTAGTCGGCCGACTGCTGCGTCAGCCGGACGATCCGGCTCTGGTCGACGGTCGCGAGACTGTCCGTGACCGCCTGCCGCAGCCGGGCGTGCGCCGCGCCGTCGCTGAACAGGGCGTTGGGCCGGTAGCCCATCATCGGCAGCGCCGGGCTGTCCGCCGGTATCTCCCCGTGGTTGAGGGCGTTCCAGCGCCGCGAGTCCCGCACGAACAGGGTCGGGTTCTGCAGGATGTAGAGACTGGCGTCGTAACTGGTCACCAGCTCGACCTCGACGTCCGGCGCGATGTCGACCGGGGCGCTGGGCCCCAGCGTGCGCAGCTGGGCGTACATGTTCTCGGGGTCGGAGCCGAAGTCGGACCCGTACAGCGGGACGTTGCCGTGCGCGGGGCAGCCGGCCGGCGCCCCGGACGTGTCGAAGGGCTGTTGCATGCTGGCTCCTAGCCGAGTGAGGACAAGAGGTGCTTCACGAGCGTGATGAGTGCCTGCATCGAGGAGTCCTGGTCACGCACGTCGCAGTGGATGACCGGGGTCTCCTCGGAGATGTTGAGCGCCTCGCACACTTCCGACAGCGGGAACTCGTGCTTCCCCTCGAACGTGTTGACGCCGATGACATAGGGCAGACCGAACGCCTCGACCAGGTCGAGGACGGGGAACGTCTCCTCCAGCCGCTCGGGGTCCGCCAGGACCAGCGCTCCCAGCGCTCCCCGGGACAGCCCCTCCCACATCTGCTTGAACCGTTCCTGCCCGGGGGTTCCGAAGATGTAGAGGACCAGGTCCTCGCCGAGGGTGAGACGCCCGAAGTCCATCGCCACGGTCGTGGTCGTCTTGTCCGGGGTCTCGGAGAGATCGTCGAGCCCCTCGCTGGCTTCGGTGATCTCCTCCTCGGTCTGTAGCGGCTCTATCTCGGAGACGCTTCCGATGTACGTGGTCTTCCCGACCGCGAAGTGGCCCACGACCAGGATCTTCACGGAGCGGGAGACGTCGGGATCCAGATACACGGGACTACGCTCCGGTTCGAATTCGCATCAGGCCGTCGAGCACGGCGGTCAGCAGGACGGGATCATGGCGTTCGGCATGGGGCACCGGATTGCGCACATGGATCAGGCCGTCCTCGGCCATCTGCGCCAGCAGAATGCGGACGATGCCCAGGGGCAGCCGGGTGTGGGCCGCGACCTCGGCCACCGAGAGGAAGCCGTCCGCGATCAGATCCATGACCGTACGGGCCTCGGGGGACAGCGTCCGGGCCGCCGCCACGGCACCGTCCTGGGCCGTGATGATCGTGGTGTGCTCGTACTCGCTCTCCCGTGGCAGCGCGCGACCCTGCGCGATGACGAAGAGTGGGACTAATGGAGCCGTCAGCTCCAGCTCGCCGTCCAGTTCGTCACTCATCGCCCGTCCTTCCTCCCCGGGCCGCCGACCCGGCGGTCAGCGCCGGCATCGTGTCGCCCAGCCGTACGGTGAACTCCTCGATGTCACAGCCGTGTTCGGCGGCTGCCGCGAGGAACGCTCCCTCGCCGGCCGCGATCAGGAACACCCAGCCGTGCTCGAACTCGATGACCGTCTGCATCCATTCGTCGTCCTGCTGCCCGCCCGCGAACGGAGCGGTCGCCCGGCTGTAGGCGTGGATGCCGGTCATGGCCGCCGAGATCGTGTCCGCGAGATTCCTGCCGATCCCCGAACTCGCCCCGCGCGGCAGACCGTCCGCGCCCAGCAGCAGCGCGTGCAGCGCGCCCGGCACCGACGCCACCGCCTTGTCCAGCTCCGCGAGCAGGAAGACCCCGCCGCCCCCGCCGTCCAGCGGTGCCCCGGCGCCGTCCCCGGGATGGGCCGGCTCACTTCCGGTCACCCGCGCCGGGACGGTGAGGTTGTTGCCCAGCCGGGAGACCAGCCGGTTCATCCGGAACGACAGCTGCTCCATGTCCACGTCGGGCTCCGCGGCGGCGGCCAGGTAAGCACCCTGCCCGGCCCCGATCAGGAACACCCAGCCGTGCTGGAACTCGATGACCGTCTGGATCCAGTTCCGGTCCCGGGCCAGCCCGGCGAAGTGGGCGGTGGCCCGGCTGAGCGACTGCATCCCCGCCATGGCCGCCGAGATGGTCCGCACGTCCTGGCCGGTCAGGTCGTCCGTGGACCCGCGCGGGACACCGTCCGCGGACAGCACCACGGCGTGCCGTGCTCTGGGCACGTTGTCCACGATGTCCTGGACCATCCAGGACAGGTCTGCTGTACTCATGCGTTTTCGGACCCTCCGGGCGTCGGGGTGTCGAAGGAGGCCGTGTCGCGCGCGGACTGCGTACCGCGCTGCAGGGCCGCCAGGCTGCCGGTGCCGCGCCGGGCACTGCGCCGGGGCGCCTGCTCCCCGCCGGTGGTGACACCGGTGGGCGAGATACGGGAACCACGCTTCGGCAGACCGCCCGCCGTACGCGCCGACCGTCCCGTCTCCATCGGCCGGATGCTGCTCACGGGCGCCTCGGTGGCCGGCGGCAGGGCCTCCTCCATGGTCCACAGCTCCTCGGGAAGGAGTACGACGGCCCGCACGCCGCCGTACCGGGAGACACCGGTGACATCCACCGTGAAGCCGTGCTGACGGGCGATCAGACCGATGACGGGGAAACCGAACTTCGGCTGGGTGCCCAGCTGTGACAGCCGGGGCAGACCCTCGCCGGACAGCAGCGCGCTGGCCCGCTGCCGGTCCTCGTCGCCCATGCCGACGCCGGCGTCGTCGATGACGATGCACAGGTTCTTCTGCACCTGGCGGAAGGTGACCTCGATCGGGGCGTCCGCCTGGGAGAAACTGGCCGCGTTGTCGAGGAGCTCGGCCACGGCCAGGGCGACCGGCGCGACGGCCGAGGCCTTCAGCGCGATACCGCTGGGCTGCATGATCTCGACCCGCTGGAAGTTGCGGATCTGGCTCTGCGCGCTGCGGACGACGTCGTAGACGCTGGCGGGCTGGCTGCGGCGGCCCAGCGGCGCACCGCACATCACGGCGATGCCCTGCGCCTTGCGGGCCATCTGGGCGTTGGCGTGGGTGATGTCCATCAGGTCGGAGAGGACCGCGTGGCCGCCGTACTCGCGCTGGACCCCGTCCAGCAGCGTGGTCTGCTCGGCCGCGAGGCTCTGCAGGAAACGGGCGGCGCCCTTGAGGACCGACTTGGTGTTCTCCTCGGCGGCCTGTTCCGCCTCGCGGATGACACCGTCCTGCTCGTCCCGCAGCGAGGTCAAGGCGGCCTGGGCGCGGTCGAGTTCACCCTGCGCGTACCGCAGCCGCGCCTCCAGCGCGGCCTCGGACTCCCTCTTCCTCCTCCCCAGGGCTCTGCTGCGGAGCACGAGCGCCACGACTGCGGCTACGGCTGTCACCGCTATCGCAACCAGGCACCAAAGAAGCACGTCTTGAGTCATGGAAACCTTTCCCGGCGCGTGGCACGCAGGCGTCATCGGGGGTACGCCTTGCAAGGATCCGCAACCCGTCCAGGGGACTGCATGACTGATCTACGCGGAGAGACAAGCGCGCTCAGACTCGGGGCCTGAACAAAAGTGGATCAAGGTCGCAGACGGCGGAATGCTATCACCGTCAACCGTGCGTATCGGAGGTCACTCCGTCGGGTTTCACGGAGTTAACACGCCTGCTGCGTAAGGGGTGTTGACCGTACCGAGCGACCGGCGTCCCCAGCGCCGCAGGCTGGGCCCCCAGAAGCCCCCGCCGCTGCCGGATTCCACCGGGTCGCCGCTCTCCCGAGGCCTCGTCGACCGGCGACCGGATCGTTATCGGGCCCCGCTCCGGGACCGCCTCCGCCGCGACGGTGATGACACCAGGTGCCCGGCTCGTGGGTAAATCCAGTAGGGCGAATCTTGTCGATGGGGCCGTTGCGGACGCCCGTGTCACCCCCCCCGATCAGCAGCCACGCTGAAAGGGCTCACGGTGCTGAGCGAACTGGCGGTATCGGACGGGGCGCGGATGGGCGGGCTGGCGCCCCAGCGCGCCTTGTCGTCGCGGGCGAGGCCAGGAGAACGGTGCCTTCGCGGTCGTAGCGGTAGACGGTCGCGCCCCCCGAACTCGGCCACGAGCCGTCAGCTGGTGCTGTGTCGCCCACGGTCGCCCCCGTCGCGGCAACGGCCGGGGCCGCCACCCCCCACAGGAGAGGCCCCGGCCGTCGCGCGGCACGGGCCGCGCGGCGGCCCGTACTCTCTACAGCGTCAGGAGTGCGTTTTCTGTCACACCGCGCGCCCGAAGCAAGTAGTTGCGGGTTGTACGGACATGGACGAGGAGCAGTTTCAGGTCGTAACGTGCCTTTCGCGCCGGAGTGCGGCCGCGACCGACAAATTCGAGGGACCACGTGCTGGGGGACGACGCGGAGCTGACCGCCGCGGTGCTTGCGGCACAGGACGGGGACGAGACGGCGTTCCGGACTGTGTACCGCACGGTGCACCCACGGCTGCTCGGATACGTACGGACGCTGGTCGGCGAACCCGACGCCGAGGACGTCGCGTCCGAGGCCTGGCTGCAGATCGCCCGGGACCTGGACCGCTTCAGCGGGGACGCGGACCGGTTCAGGGGATGGGCGGCCCGGATCGCCCGCAACCGCGCCCTGGACCACATACGGATGCG
Source organism: Streptomyces sp. NBC_01622 (assembly GCF_045209635.1). Classification (NCBI taxonomy): domain Bacteria; kingdom Bacillati; phylum Actinomycetota; class Actinomycetes; order Kitasatosporales; family Streptomycetaceae; genus Streptomyces; species Streptomyces sp. NBC_01622. The sequence goes on along the minus strand of NZ_CP109293.1, from coordinate 4,470,685 downwards.
TGGCCGCCGCCCCGCGACTGTCGCCGACGAGACCGAGCTGGCCGGCCGTGCCGCCGAGTCCGACACGGCGGGCGAGGCCATCGAGGCGCTGGCCACCGACCGCACCCTCTCCCTCATCGCCCAACTGCCGCAGGACCAGGCCGAGGCCGTCGTCCTGCGGGTGGTGATGGGCCTCGACGCCAAGACCGCCGCGCAGACCCTCGGCAAGCGGCCCGGCGCCGTCCGCACGGCCGCGCACCGCGGTCTGAAACGGCTCGCGGAACTGCTGGGCGGCGACCCCGAATCGGCCGCGGCCCTCGGCGCCCTGCCACCCCAGCGAGACCCGCGCGACCGCGGGGTGACGTCCGCCACTGTGACGCATACACGCGCGCGGACGCAGAAGGACATGTGATGGCCGACGAGCGCTCTGCTGTGCCAGGAGGCACCCCCCGGACCCCCGGCCGATGGCTGGACCGCGAAACCGCTGAACTCCTGCTGCGCGGTGAGTCCCTCGAAGCCGTCGACCCGGCCGCCCGCGACCAGGCCGAACGGCTCGCCAGGACCCTTGGCGCGCTGGCCGTGGAACCCACCTCGGGCAAGGCCGAACTCCCGGGCGAGGAAGCCGCGTTGGCCGCCTTCCGGGCAGCACGCACCGGCAACGATGTCGAGCGGGCCGCCCTCGGCGGGCCCGGCCGCGCGCACTCCTCCGACGCCGGGCTCGTCCGGCTCGGGCGGCCCGTGGAGACCGTGCGGGGACCGCGCCTGGGCAGACCCGCGCGGTTCGGGCTGACCGCCGCGCTCGCCGTCGGGCTGGCCGGCGGGGTCGCGGCGGCGGTCGGTACGGGAGTCCTGCCGTCGCCGTTCGACGACCCGACGCCCGCCGCCTCCGTCTCCGCCGCCGCGACCCCGGACCGCCCGCTCGTCTCGCCCTCGCCCCGCGGCACCTTCGGCTCGGGTACGCCCTCGGCGGGCGGCGGCACGGACGGCTCCGACGACTCCTCCGGCGAGGCGGTCGGCGGCGGCACGGACCGCACCCCCGCCGCGGGCACCGGTGAGGACAATTCCGCCCACTCGGGCAGTTGGTGGAGCGCCGTCGCCTCGTCCTGCCGTGCCGTGCGCGACGGCAAGTTCCTGGAGCCCGGCCGCAAGCGCACCCTGGAGGGCGTGGCGGGCGGCACCTCCCATGTGTGGACGTACTGCAAGGGCCTGCTCAAGAACACCGGCGGCGGCTCGGACGACCAGGGCAGCGGCAGCGGCAGCGGCGACGGCAAGAACGGCGGCTCCCAGGGCGGCGACCAGAGCGGCGGCCTGGGCGGTGACGACGAGGGCACCGGGAACATAGCCCCGATCGCCCCGGGCGGCGGCAATGGCAGTGGCGGGAGCGCCGGTGGCCACAAGGGCAACGGCGTGGTCGCCACCCCGCTCCCCTCCGCCTTCACCCCGCCGGCCCGGCAGACGCCGTCCACCCCGGCCGCGTCGTACACCACCGGCGCCTCGCGGACACCGGCGCCGGGCCCGACGTACAGCGCCCTCTGACCTGCGACTTCGTGACGCGCGGAACTTTTTTCGCGCGGGGTGTGACGTTTTCGGGCCCCGTGGCGCAGTACTGAGTGAGCCGACTGGTCATCGGCCATCGCACAGAGCCGGGGGTTCCCCCCGTACCTACGGCTCGTGCACTCGGCGCGGGCGGGACACGTTCCCCCGGTCCCGCCCGCGCCCCGCACGACTTCTCTCGCGCCTCACCAGTAGACGACGACCTTGTCGCCGGTCCGCACCTGCGCGAACAGACTCGCGATCGCCGCCTCGTCCCGTACGTTGACGCAGCCGTGCGAGCCGCCCGCGTAACCCCGGGCCGAGAAGTCGTAGGAGTAGTGCACCGCCTGGCCGCCGCTGAAGAACATCGCGTACGGCATGGGGGAGTGGTAGAGGGTGGACACCCAGTTCCGGGCCTTCCAGTAGACGTGGAACACACCGTCCCGGGTCGGGGTGTACTGCGCGCCGAAGCGCACCGACATCGTCGACACCGTCCGTCCGTCGATCATCCAGCGCAGGGTGCGGGTCGTCTTGTCGATGCACAGGACCCGGCCGGTCAGACAGCGCGGGTCGGGTGCGCCGGCCGGCTGGCCGCCCATCAGATACAGGTCCCACTTGCCCGGCTCGTGCGTCATCGCCAGCAGCCGCTGCCAGGTGACCTTGTCGGTCTCGCCGGTCTTCGGCAGCCCCCGCTTGCCCTGGAAACCGGCGACGGCCTGCTCGGTGAGGTCGTCGTAGGTCCCGGTCGGCCCGTCGAAGAGCCAGTCGACCTGCTGTAGCCGCGCCTGCAGCTCGCGCACTCCGGAGCCGCTGTCGCCGCGCGACCACAGGACGTTCGCGGCGGGCGTGGCGCCGGGCGTGCTCGGGGCGCTCGCCGTGGCCGAGGGGCCGGCATCGGCTCCCGGCAGTTTGATGCGCACCGGCAAGTGGTGCTTGCCGTCCGCGTCCGTGCCCTGCACCGTGCAGCCGCACACCGCCAGCAGCGCCGACAGGGCCGCCGTGGCGACGATCGCTCTCCCCATACCCGTAGTACGCATCCCGGACCCCCGCCGTCTCACCGGTGTCACCCGGACACGTACCCCCGGATGACGGGCCGCGAACGGCGCGGCATCGTGGTGTCCGGAGGTGCACACCATGGTGCGCGAGTCGGAGTCAGGCCTGCCCGTCCAACCCGTCTACGGCCCGGAGGCACTCGCCGGCTGGGACCCGGCCGAGCGGCTGGGCGAGCCGGGGGAGTACCCCTTCACACGGGGGGTGTACCCGTCCATGTACACGGGCCGCCCGTGGACGATGCGCCAGTACGCCGGTTTCGGCACGGCCGCGGAGTCCAACGCCCGCTACCGGCAGCTGATCGCCCACGGCACCACAGGCCTGTCCGTCGCCTTCGACCTGCCCACCCAGATGGGCCACGACTCCGACGCGCCCCTCGCACAGGGCGAGGTCGGCAAGGTCGGCGTCGCGATCGACTCGGTGGACGACATGCGGGTGCTGTTCGACGGCATCCCGCTGGACAAGGTGTCGACGTCGATGACGATCAACGCCCCCGCGGCCCTCCTGCTGCTGATGTACCAACTGGTCGGCGAGGAACAGGGCGTGGCGGCAGGGCAGTTGACGGGCACGATCCAGAACGACGTACTGAAGGAGTACATCGCGCGGGGGACGTACATCTTCCCGCCGAAGCCGTCCCTCCGTCTGACCGCGGACATCTTCCGGTACTGCGGGGCCGAGATCCCGAAGTGGAACACCATCTCGATCTCCGGCTACCACATGGCCGAGGCCGGCGCCTCGCCCGCGCAGGAGATCGCCTTCACTCTCGCCGACGGCATCGAGTACGTCCGTACCGCGATCGCGGCCGGCATGGACGTCGACGACTTCGCGCCCCGGCTGTCGTTCTTCTTCGTGGCCCGTACGACGCTGCTCGAAGAGGTCGCCAAGTTCCGTGCGGCGCGCAGGATCTGGGCCCGGGTGATGCGGGAGGAGTTCGGCGCGCGGAACCCGAAATCTCTGATGCTGCGCTTCCACACGCAGACCGCGGGTGTCCAACTCACCGCCCAGCAGCCGGAGGTGAACCTCGTCCGCGTCGCCGTCCAGGGACTGGCCGCGGTCCTCGGCGGGACGCAGTCCCTGCACACGAACTCCTTCGACGAGGCGATCGCGCTGCCGACCGACAAGAGCGCCCGCCTAGCCCTGCGCACCCAGCAGGTCCTGGCGTACGAGACGGACGTGACCGCCACCGTGGACCCCTTCGCGGGCTCGTACGCCGTGGAGAGCATGACGGACGACGTGGAAGGGGCCGCCGTCGAACTGATGCGGCGCGTCGAGGAGTTGGGCGGTGCGGTCGGTGCCATCGAACACGGCTTCCAGAAGGGCGAGATCGAGCGCAGCGCCTACCGCGTCGCCCAGGAGACCGACTCCGGCGAGCGGGTCGTCGTCGGCGTCAACCGCTTCCGCCTCGACACGGAGGAACCGTACGAGCCGCTGCGTGTCGACCCGGCCATCGAGGCGCAGCAGGCCGCACGCCTCACGCGGCTGCGCGCCGAACGGGACCGGGGGGCGGTGGAGTCGGCGCTGGGCGCGCTGCGGAGGGCGGCGGAGGGTACGGACAACGTGCTGTATCCGATGAAGGAGGCGTTGCGGGCTCGGGGGACCGTGGGGGAGGTGTGCGGGGCCCTGCGGGACGTGTGGGGGAGTTATGTGCCGGCGGATGCCTTTTGATCTGGGGGTTGCTCCGAATGGGTGATCGAGGGCGGAAGGCGCACGCAGCCGGTTACGCTCGCGGAGGGTGTTCCCGAAAGGAGGGTGCCGTGGCTGTGATGCTGCACGAGTCGTCGCTCGCTGACGCTGCCGACTGGCTCTGGGAGGAGCTGCCCGGGCACCGGGTGGAAATCCTCAACGGGAGTACCGTCGTGACACCACCGCCGGATGGCCCGCATCAGCAGACGCTGACCAAGCTTGCCAGGGCGTTCGAACGCGCAGGCATCGATGGAAGCGGTGCTGAGTGGCTTCAGGGCATCGGCCTCTGGCTGCCGACCGGGCCGGACGACTATGCAGTGCCGGACTTCTCAGTCGTCGATGCCGATTACGGAGACGAACTCATTGAGAAGAACTGCTACGCGCCGCACGTCTTCCGCTTGGTACTGGAGGTGACCTCCAGTACCTGGACGAATGACACAGCCACCAAGGTCGATGTCTGCGCGCGGGCTGACGTCCCCGTGTACTTCGTTGTCGACCGCAAGCACGACGAGGTGCTTCTCTACACCGACCCGGCCGACGGCAAGTACCCCGACCCCGAGCGCTACAAGCGGGGCCAGAGCGTGCCCGTTCCGGAGTCTGTCGGCGTCGCCCTCGACCTCTCCGTGGACGTCCTCCTCGACGGCGAGGGCTGATTGTCGTACCCCCATGACACACTCGTGTTCATGTTCGGTGTCATAGACCTCCCCACCTACCTCGCCGGCCTGGTCCTGATCGTCCTGCTGCCCGGCCCCAACTCGCTGTACGTCGTCTCGGTCGCCGCCCGGCGCGGGACCCGGGCCGGATACACGGCTGCCGCCGGTGTCTGGTGCGGGGACACCGTGCTGATGACGCTCTCCGCGGCCGGGGTCGCCTCGCTGCTGCAGGCCAACGCCGTGCTGTTCGGGATCGTGAAGTACGCGGGGGCCGGGTATCTGACCTGGCTCGCGTTCGGGATGCTGCGGGCCGCTTGGGCGATGTGGCGGACCCGGAAGGAGCGGGCGGCCATGGAGTCGGCTCCCGCCGCGGAGGCCGCCGACGAGCGGCCGTACCGGCGTGCCTTCGTCGTCAGTCTCTTCAACCCGAAGGCGATTCTCTTCTTCGTCGCCTTCTTCGTGCAGTTTGTCGACCCGGGCTACGCCTATCCCGCCCTGTCGTTCGTCGTGCTCGGCGCCTTCGCGCAGCTGGCGAGCTTCCTCTACCTCAGTGCGCTGATCTTCGGCGGGACCCGGCTGGCGACGGCCTTCCGGCGGCGCAGGCGGCTCGCGGCGGGGGCGACCTCGGCGGCGGGCGCGCTGTTCCTGGGGTTCGCGGTGAAGTTGTCGCTCGCCAGTTCCGTCTAGCGGAGGCCGTAGCGGTCCGCGTATTCCGCGAGGCCGTCCTCCGTTGTGCCCGCCCAGCCGACGTAGCCGTCGGGGCGGACCAGGAAGAGGCCTGTGCCGTACGTCTCGACGGCGGGGCCCTCCACGACGCGCACCGCATGGCCGACGGCCGTCGGGGGCTTCGTGTCCAGGGCCAGCAGGGTCCAGTGCGGGCCGCGGAAGGTGTCGAAGAGGCGGACGCCGTCGATCGTGCGGTCCGGGGCGCGGTCGCCCGCCCGCAGTGTGTCCTCGGGCAGGTCGGTGCGGGTGTCCACCGCGAGTGAGCGGCTGCGGTAGCCGAGGCCGAGTTGGTGGGTGGCCTTGCCGCGTTGCACCTCGCCGCGGTGGACCTGGGTCGAGATGCCGAGCATGTCGGCGGCGTTGGGCAGCCGCTCCTCCTCATAGGTGTCGAGCAGGGACTCGGGGGCGCCGTCGCGCAGCACCGCGCCGAGCTTCCAGCCGAGGTTGTAGGCGTCCTGGACGCTCGTGTTGAGGCCCTGTCCGCCGGCCGGCGAGTGGACGTGGGCCGCGTCCCCGGCGAGGAAGACCCGCCCGGCGCGGAAGCGGTCGGCGAGTGCGGCGCGCGGCCGGAAGTCGGAGGCCCAGCGGAGTTCGGTCACGTCCTCGGGGGCGAGGTGGGTGCGGACGGCCACGGTCTCGCGGATGCCGTCGAGCGAGAGGTCGATGGCGGTGCCTTCCGGGAACTGGGCGACGACCTGGAAGTCCTCGGTGCCGGCCAGCGGGAAGACCGCGAGGAAGCCGACGTCGCCGTGCGGCGGGAAGACGTGCACGCTGTCGCGGTCCAGGCCACTGATGCGGACGTCCGCGACCAGCATCGGGTTCGGGTCGACGGTCTCGCCGGTCATGCCGATGCCCAGGGTCCGGCGGACGAGCGAGCGACCGCCGTCGGCGGCCACGAGGTACCGGGCGCGGACCGCCGTACCGGAGGCGAACCCGACCGTCACACCCGTCTCGTCCTGGGTGAAGCCGGTGACCTCCCGTCCGAAGGCCACCGTCCCGCCCAGCTCGGTCAGCCGCGCGAACAGGATCTCCTGGGTGCGCCACTGCGGCACCATCCACGGGGTGCCGTACGGGGTGTCGGGGTCCGTCTCGGAGGGCTCGAACATCCGGTGCTCGCCGACCTTCCGGCCGTCCTGCCAGATCGCGCCGGTCGGGTAGGTGCCGCCCTGCGCGAGGATCGCGTCGATCACTCCGAGGTCGTCGAAGACCTCCATCGTGCGCGGCTGGATCCCCTTGCCGCGCGAGCCGGGGAACAGTGCGTCCGCCTTCTCCACGACCAGCGCGTCCACCCCGCGCCGGGCCAGGTCGATGCCGAGGGCGAGGCCGGTCGGGCCGGCGCCGACGATCAGCGCATCCACCAGTACATCCACGTGTTCCGTCACGATCCCCATCCCCTTAACGCTGTTAAGTGACTAGGGGCATCAGGGTGCCCTTAACGCCGTTAAGCTGTCAAGCTGTCGAGCGTGAGTACGGAACGACGCATCCCCCTCGACCGCAAACGGGTCGCGGACACCGCCCTGAAGGTGCTGAACGAGGTCGGCTTCGACCGGCTGTCCCTGAGAGCCATCGCCAAGGAGCTGGACGTCAAGGCGCCCGCCCTGTACTGGCACTTCAAGGACAAACAGGCGCTGCTCGACGAGATGGCGACCGAGATGTACCGGCGGATGGTCGCCGACGCCCCGCTCGCGCGCGAGGACACCTGGCAGCAGCGGCTGCTGAAATCCAACCGGGGCCTGCGCTCCGCACTGCTCGGCTACCGCGACGGCGCCAAGGTCTTCAGCGGCTCACGCTTCACCGGCACCCTGCACGCCGTGCACATGGAAGACACCCTGCGGCTGTTCACAGAGGCCGGCTTCACCCTCGCCCAGGCGGTCCGCGCGACCTCGACGTCGTACCTCTACACGATCGGTTTCGTCAGCGAGGAACAGGGCGTCCAGCCACTGCCGGACGAGCGCCGCGAGGGCTACGACATGGACGAACGCGCCCGCCTGATGGCCGACTTCCCGATGTCGGCCGCGGCGGGCGCGGAGATCTTCCAGGACTACGGCCGGCACTTCGAGGAAGGGCTCGACCTGGTGATCGCGGGCATCGAGGCCCGGTTCAGGACCGGCTGAGGCCGTTGCGGATCGCGCGGGTCAGGATCGGCGGCAGCACGTCTGCCGCGAAGCGGCGGGCCCGGGCCGTGCTACGGCCGCGGAGCGGGGCCTTGGCCGTCGCGGACCCCGGCGCGACCTCTTCCCTGCGGTGCGCGAACCGGGACGGCGGGAAGGGCGGGGCCTGCATGCCCTTCTTGGACTTCAGACGGACGATGCGGTGCCCCGCGGCCTGCTGGACGCTGAGGTTGCAGTCCTCGCGCCCGCGCACCATCGCCAGCAGCTCGTCCTGGACGGGGCCCGGGTCCTCCCAGGTGCCGTAGAGCTTCTGGCTGCTCAGGCAGATCGGGCGCAGGCCCCTGGTGAGCACCGCCTCCCAGACGGCCACGGAGACGCCGGGCGTGTGTTCCGAGCGGAAGTCGTCCAGGACCACGATCCCGCCGGGCAGCAGCGCCTCGCGGGCCGCGCCGATGTCGTCGCGGACGTGCTCGTACAGGTGCGAGGCGTCTATGTGGACGAAGCGGCAGCTGGCCGGGGCGACCTCGGCCGGCACGATGCTGCTGGGGCCCTTCAGGACCCGGGGCAGGGTGTCGTGGAAGGCGAGGTAGTTCTCCTCGAAGACCTGCTGGGTGAGCGCGCTGTACGACTTCGTCGACTCCGCCTGGTTGGCGTCGTCCAGGGCGTCGCCCTCGAAGAGGTCGCAGACCGTGAAGTTCTCACCGTCCTGGCTGTGCCGGCCGAGACAGATCGCGCTCTTCCCCATGTACACCCCGACCTCCAGCAGATCGCCCCGCGTTCCCGTGGCCTCCTGCCGGTCCAGGAACCATTCGAAGAGCACCTGGTCGAGCACGGGAAACCAGCCGGGAACGTCGTCGAGCCGGTGGGGCGGTCGTATCGTGCGTGGTGCGAGGGTCATCGTGGAGAACGCTCCCTGACAGGGACGGGCTCGCCTGTTTGAGCCCGTGCGGGACACCCCAGCATCTGCCCAACGGCGTCCTGCCAAACGGGCTCTCAGGTGAACGGCGGACCAATTCCTGTGCGTCTGTTGTGCGGGGGTGCGGAGCGGGCGTCCGGGTCGAGGGTTTTCCGGCTGCGGTCAGCTGCGTGGTGTCGACAGCAGTGAGCGCAGCTTCGGTGTCAGCCGGTTCTCGACGACGCGGTTCAGCGCGTATGCCAGCAGCAGCATGGTGAGGACGGTGAGCACGACGGTCGCGTACGACGGGATGCCCAGGGTCCGGTGGTAGGCCTTGATGACGACCCAGCCCAGGTGTTCGTGGACGAGGTAGAAGGGGTACGTCAGCGCGCCGGCGACCGTCAGCCAGTGCCAGTTCGCCCAGCGCAGCCAGCCGAGGGCGATCGCGGCGACCGCGACATAGCCGAAGGTGACGACCAGGATGATGCCCCAGGCGGAGCGGTTGGAGAAGGCCGTGTCGTTGGGCGCGTGCCACAGCTTCGCCACCGCGTAGTGCTGGCCGATCAGCCAGCTGACGGCGACGATGCCCCACGCGTAGGCGTCCTTGCGGTCGCGGTGCACGAGGTAGAGGCCGACGCCGCCGATGAAGTACGGCGCGTACTCGGGCATCAGAATGATGTCGAGCAGTGGTGACTTGGCGCCCTGGGTGATCGCCGCCGCGAGCGTCCAGCCGGCGCAGAACATGATCACGCGCCGCCGGTTCGCGCCGGGCAGCACGACGCACAGGGCGAACAGGGCGTAGAAGCGGATCTCCGCCCACAGCGTCCAGCACACGCCGAGCACCCGGTCGACGCCCAACGGCATCTGCAGCATGGTCAGGTTGACCAGGACGTCGCTCGGCGCGGCGGCCTTGTACGCCACCATCGGCAGCGCGAAGACGCCGGTGATGACGAGGATCGCCGCCCAGTACGCGGGCAGCAGCCGGGAGGCACGGGAGGCGAAGAAGGAGCGCAGCGGTCGGCCCCAGCCGCTCATGCAGATGACGAAGCCGCTGATCACGAAGAAGACCTGCACGCCCAGGCAGCCGTAGGAGAACAGCGTGTGCAGCGTGGGGAACTGGTGCCTGGGCGAGGTGCCCCACGCCTTGACGACGTCGCCGTCGCGGCCGCCGTAGTGGTAGGCCGCCACCATCAGCGCGGCGACCAGGCGCAGCCCGTCCAGGGCGCGCAGGCGGGTCTCCCGGCGTTTGGGCGGCCGCGGCGGACCGGCCGGGGGCAGCTCGTCGGCGGCCGGCGGCAGGACGGCGCGGACCACGGTGCCCGTCGGGTTCTCCCGGGTGTCCGCGGGCGTGTCGATCACAGGTTTCCCCTCGATGGGACTTGGCTGGGTCTCAGCACACTAGAACGACATCCGGCCGGGTTTACGCTCTCGCCGCGACCCTTCGTCACCCCGTCCGCGTCCGTTCACCCAGGTTTCGCCTGCGCGTACCCAACCTTGTGGGGCCACCGTCACGACCCGCCTGTACGGCGCCCGGACAAGGCGGCGGGCCGGCCCCTGGGGAGCCGGCCCGCCGGTGTGCCGTGGGCCCCGCGTCAGCGGCTCACGGTCCGCTTCAGCAGCCGGGCCCGCCGGGCCACCCGGCGCACGGTCGCGTTGCGCGGGATGAACGCGAGCTGGGCCGGTACCGCGCCGGGCAGCGCCAGCGAGGTGAGGCGCTTGCGCTTGAAGTAGCGCCAGCTGTGTCCGTCGAGCCGCCGGGTCAGATAGGCCTCGGCGGCCGGGCGCAGGTTCGGGTAGATCTTCGGCTGCATCGCGTAACCGACGGCCTGGACAAGCTCGTTGAGCACCGCCACGGCCATGCCCTCGCGCTGGTCGGTGACCGCCGCGCGGTTCGTCAGCTCGGGCACCAGCGCGTCGACGATGGTCACCGGCACCCGGTTGCTGTTCTCGTACGGCGTCAGCCGGTCCAGCAGCGTGGACGTGCCGATGCGGGCGACCGGCAGGCCGTACAGCGCGCTCGCGGTGAGCAGTGCGGTGGAGAAGCAGCCGACGACCAGGACGGGTCTCAGCCGCTGGTAAAGGACCTCGGCGAGGACCGGGGTGTCGAGGACCGTGAGGTCGGCGCCGAGCTTCTCCGCCTCCTGCTCCAGCGCGCGCGACCAGCGGGCCGGCGCCGAGGGGTGTGGCTTGAACACCACACGCGTGTGGCCGAGTTGGACCACGCCCCTGAGCATCCGGACGTGCAGGTCCTCCTCCTCCTCGGCGGTGAGGATGTCGAGCGCGGAGAGGTACTGGCCCAGCAGCAGGGCGGGTTCGTCGGGCAGCGGGGGCAACTCGTCGGCGGTGTCGCCGAGTTCGGCCAGCACCTTGACGAAGGCGTCGGTCGGCACGATCTCCGGCTCGACGCCGAACTCGGTGAGCAGCAGCGGGGTGAGGCCCGGGACCAGGTCCAGGTGGAGCAGCCGGTCCACCCGGGTGCCGACCAGCGGGTCGATCTTGTTGCGGGTCGGGCCGTAGCTCATCAGGCCGTCGGCGTAGACGGTGACGGGGGCGCCGGTGAAGATCTGGCAGACGCCGAGCGCCGGGTTGACCTGGATCGACTCGACAACCAGTTCCACCTCGTCGTCGCCGAGGTTCCACAGGAGCCGCAGATGGCGCTCCCACAGCGGGACGTCGTCGAGGCGGGGGGACCAGCCGCCGGGGTGGAAGGGGGAGATGGTCTCGTTCCACGACAGCACTTCGTCGAAGCGCTCGCGCAGCTGCTCGAAGCCGGGGGCCTCGTCGAGGCCGGGTGTGGTCTCGGGGGTCGCCGCGTTGTTGCAGACCAGGAGGATGCGCCGGTCGGCGGGGCGGAAGGAGTCGGAGTCGAGGGCGGCGGCCAGCGTGGCCGTGCCGTACAGCGTCGACGCCAGGAAGATCTGGGTCCTCACGCGGCGGCCCCCGCGGCGGCGGGACGGCGGCGCAGTCGGCGCAGCCTCGTCGCGCGCTGGATGTCCATGGAGTCGAGCGCCTCGTCCACCACGTCCTGTGGCATACGTCGCAGGGCGACGGCGCTCATCGACTTCAGTTTTCTCGCCACCGCCGGCTCGAACCTTTCGATGGATCCCAGATGATGGGAAATGATTGCGCAATAAGTACGGACGGCCTTGGGGAGCAGTTTGTCCGCGTCCCGGTCCTGTGCGGTTTCCTCGATGACCTGGTCGAACGCGCGAATGAAATCGAGTTGGCGGACATCCCCGATCTGGGTCAGGGAGGAGGCGACCCCGCGCCGGTAGAAAACGCCGAGCAGGCTCACCGCGGCGAAGGATTCCGCCTCCCGGTGTAGCTTCCAGATCCACGGCCGGTCCTCGGCCGTGCGCAGCCCGTCGGTGAAGTGGAGCAGGCCGCGGTCGACCAGCCGGCGGTGGTAGACCCCCGCCCAGGCGTACGCGTAGTCGACGGAGGTGGACCGGTCGGCGGGCAGGATCGCCTCGCGCGGATTCATCACGACCCCGCGTCTGCCGTGCGGCAGCCGCTGGATGGTGCGGGCCCGCGCGGTGCACTGGACATGGTCCGTGCGCACGAAGTCGCAGCCCAACTCCTCGATGGCGTCCACCAGTTGGGGGTAGTAGCCGGGAGCGAGCCAGTCGTCCCCGTCGAGGAACGTCAGATACTCCCCCCGGGCCTTGTCGATCCCGGTGTTGCGCGCGGTCGCCAGTCCTCCGTTCTTCTCGTGTCTGACATACACCGCGCCTGGCAACTCGCGCTCCGCGCGCGCGAGAATGTCGGGTGTCCCGTCGCGCGAGCAGTCGTCGACGAGAATGAATTCGAAGTCCGCGCGCGCGTTCGCCCGCAGGCTCCTGAGCGTGTCGGGCGCGTATTGCTGCACGTTGTAGAACGGCACGATGACGGAGAGCTTGACCACGCAGACGACGTTAGGCGGCGGCCCGTCATCCGTCTTTACCTTCACCTTGATATTGGATGAACGGCGCGTGGCGAACCTATGAAGCGGCCAGGTTTTCGCGCTGCAAGCGCCCTGATTCGCCATTCGGCGGTGTGCTGTTAACCGTCTGTTGCCTTCGGGTTGGGCCGAACAACGGAATCGCTTCCTAGCGTCTTCCGTGTGCCAGCAAGTACAACGCAGACCCTGCGAGTAGCCGTCCTCGCGGATTCCGACACCCGGTGGAAATGGGGTTCGCTCACCGCGAATCGCATTGCTCCGCCGAATTCGGACATCTCTTTGGACGGATACCTCCTGCGGGGTCGTGCCACCCCAACAGCCCGCCAGCTGAAGGAAGTCGGCGTCACCGCGGACTCCCTCCGCGAGGTGACCGCCGTCGAGTTCCTGCGCGCCATGCAGCGAGGCCCCGAGGACCAGTACGACATCCTCGTCCTCTCCCTCGTAGGCGGCGGGGTCCAGGCGATGCTGCACGGTCTGGCACGGGCCTGGCGCGGGCGCGCCGAGCGGCCCGTCGTCGTCACCGGCTATGTCGGAGTCGTCTACGAGAAGCTCGCGGACGGCCTGCTGCTGCGGCACGGCGCGGACCTCGTCCTCGCCAACTCCCGCCAGGACGCGGACCGTTTCCGGGAGGTCTACGACGGGGTCGGCGCCGACTCCTCGGCGGTGACCGAGGTCGCCCTGCCGTTCCTCGGCGGGGACGCCTACACGGGGGAGCGCGACCCGTACACGGTCGTCTTCGCCGTACAGCCCTCGGTGCCCGACAACCGCAGGGACCGCGACTACCTGCTCGACAGGGCGATCCAGCACGCACGGTTCCACCCGAACCGCGAGGTCCTCCTCAAGCTGCGCTCCAAGCCCGGCGAACACACCACGCACATCGAGGAGTTGCCCTACCAGAAGCTGGTCCAGGGCAAGGACCTGCCCGCCAACTTCCGCCTGGTGTACGGGCACATGGGCGAGGTGCTCGACCGCACCGACCTCCTGGTGACCATCAGCTCGACGGCCGCCCTGGAGTCCCTGCACCGCCGGATCCCCACCGTCGTGCTGACCGACCTCGGCATCCGCGAGGGGCTCGGCAACCACCACTTCGTGGGCTCCGGGTGCCTCGCCTCCTGGGAGCAACTGGACGCCGGGTACGAGCCGGTGCCGGACACGGAGTGGGTGGCCCGGCAGGGCGTCGCCGCCGAGGGGTCGTACGAGACGGCCTTCGACGCGGCCCGGGAGCGCATCGCCAGGCTGCTGGCCGGCGGCGACATGCCCGCCCTGACGCCGTACTACACACCCGAGACAGCCCCCGGCTATCTGCCCGGCATCCTCGCCCGCCACCACCTCGGCCCGGACGGCACCCCGCTGCCCGGCGCCCCGGCCGCCGACAAGGAGCCGGGACCCGTCCGGCAGATCGTGCGCCGGGCCGCGCGCGGCGCCTACCGCCACGGCGTGCAGCGCGTGGCGCCCGTCATCCGCCGGATGGGGGAGCTGTGAACGCCGACAGTCCCGCTCAAGGAGTAGAGCCCATGTCCAACCCGCAAGCGGGCCAAGGCGTTTCGATGCGCCGGGTGCTCGCGGTGATCCCCGCGCGCGGCGGCTCCAAGGGCGTCCCCGCCAAGAACCTCGCGCCCGTCGGCGGAGTGCCGCTGGTGGCCCGCGCCGTCCGCGAGTGCCGTGCCTCGCGGCTGGTGACGGACGTGGTCGTCTCCACCGACGACCAGGCCATCGCCGCCGCCGCCCGACAGGCCGGCGCCGAGGTCGTGCTGCGGCCCGCCGCCATCGCCGGCGACACGGCGACCTCCGAGGCCGCCGTCCTGCACGCCATGGACGCCCACGAGGCGCTGCACGGCGCGGCCGTCGACGTGGTCCTGCTGGTGCAGTGCACCAGCCCGTTCATCGTCCGCGAGGACGTCGACGGCATCGTCGACGCGATCGTCGCGAACGGCGCCGACACCGCGCACACCGTCGCCCCCTTCCACGGCTTCGTGTGGCGCGACGCCGACGACGAGGCGACCACGGTCGTCGAGCCGACGCGGGCGGGCGAGCTGGGTGGCGCCACGAAGGTCGCCACCCCCCCTGTCACCAGCGGCGGTTACGGCGTCAACCACGACAAGTCCTTCCGCCCGCGCCGCCAGGACCGCCCCCAGGACTTCCTGGAGACCGGTGCCGTCTACGGCATGGACGCGGCCGGCTTCCGCAAGGCCGGCCACCGCTTCTTCGGCCGCACGGAACTCGTACGGACCGACCCCGCCCGGGTGCTGGAGATCGACGATCCCCACGAGCTGGCCAGGGCACGGGCGTTGGCCCCGCTCTTCGACGCGGACCGCCCCGGCTCACTGCCGACCGCCGACGACATCGACGCGGTCGTACTCGACTTCGACGGCACCCAGACCGACGACAGGGTGCTGATCGATTCCGACGGACGGGAGTTCGTCTCCGTGCACCGTGGAGACGGCCTCGGTATCGCGGCGCTGCGCAAGAGCGGCCTGAAGATGCTGATCCTGTCCTCGGAGCAGAACCCGGTCGTCGCCGCCCGGGCCCGGAAGCTCCAGCTCCCGGTCCTGCACGGCATCGACCGGAAGGACCTCGCACTGAAGCAGTGGTGCGAGGAGCAGGGCATCGCGCCGGAGCGCGTGCTCTACGTCGGCAACGACGTCAACGACCTCCCGTGCTTCGCCCTCGTGGGCTGGCCCGTGGCGGTCGCGAGCGCCCACGACGTCGTACGCGGCGCCGCACGCGCGGTCACCACCGTGCCCGGTGGCGACGGCGCTGTCCGAGAGATCGCCAGCTGGATCCTCGGCCCCTCTCTCGATTCCCTCACCAAGTAAGGAAACCCGCTGTCATGAGCAACAACTCCCGTCTGCGCCAGTTCGGTTCGAAGTCCGCAGGCCCCGGCCACCCGGTCTACGTCGTCGGCGAGATCGGCATCAACCACAACGGTGAGCTGGAGAACGCCTTCAAGCTGATCGACGCCGCCGCCGAAGCCGGCTGCGACGCCGTCAAGTTCCAGAAGCGCACCCCGGAGATCTGCACCCCGCGCGACCAGTGGGACATCGAGCGCGACACTCCCTGGGGCCGTATGACCTACATCGACTACCGCCACCGCGTGGAGTTCGGCGAGGACGAGTACCGCCAGATCGACGACTACGCCAAGAGCAAGAACATCGACTGGTTCGCCTCCCCGTGGGACACCGAGGCCGTCGCCTTCCTGGAGAAGTTCGACGTCCCCGCCCACAAGGTCGCCTCCGCCTCCCTCACGGACGACGAGCTCCTGCGCTCCCTCCGCGCCACCGGCCGCACGGTCATCCTCTCCACCGGCATGTCGACGCCGAAGCAGATCCGCCACGCGGTCGAGGTCCTCGGCAGCGACAACATCCTGATGTGCCACGCCACTTCGACCTACCCCGCGCAGGCCGAGGAGCTCAACCTCCGCGTCATCAACACCCTCCAGGCCGAGTACCCCAACGTCCCGATCGGCTACTCCGGCCACGAGACGGGCCTGCAGACCACCCTCGCCGCGGTCGCGCTCGGCGCCACCTTCGTCGAGCGTCACATCACCCTCGACCGCGCCATGTGGGGCTCGGACCAGGCCGCGTCGGTCGAGCCGCAGGGCCTGACCCGCCTCGTCCGCGACATCCGCACCATCGAGGCTTCCCTCGGCGACGGCGTCAAGAAGGTCTACGACTCGGAGCTCGGCCCGATGAAGAAGCTGCGCCGCGTCAACGGCGTCGTCGCCGAGGCGGAGATCGCCGCGGCTGCGGGCGAGCCGGTCTCGGTCTGAGTCTGAACCATCAAGCGCCAGCGTCACTTACGGTCACGGGACGGTCGTACGACAATGAGCCCCCACGCCGGCACCGCCGGCCTCACCCCCCACACTCTCGCGTTCGTGGAGAGTCCGGTACAGCTTCTGAACGTGCTGGAGTGGGCGCACCTCCGTGCGCCCCGGGCCGAGGAGGCACCCGGCGGGGGGCTCACCCTCGTGGTCCTGTCGCCGACCGACCCGATGACCCGCGGCCAGCTGCGCCGCATGGCCGACCTCGCCCGCGACGAGGGCCACACCGTGCGCTGGGAGGAGGCCCGGGGCGGACCCGCGGCCCCCTTCCAGACCATCGGCGGCCTCACCCGGCTGCTGCGCAGGGCGGACCGGATCGTCATGGGCGACCCGTTCTCGCGGTATGTGCAGTTGTTGCTGACGATCACCAGGGCACGCGACCTGGTGGTGGTGGACGACGGCACGGCCACGATGGAGTTCGTCGCGCAACTCGCCAGCGGCGAACGCCTGGTGCGCTGGCACCGGAAGGGGGGCCGCCCCGGCCCCCGCGACCTGATCTTCGCCCCGGTGTCGTCCTCGGCCCGCCGCCGCCTGACCCCCAGCACCCGCCGCAAGGTGGAGATCTTCTCCTCGATGCCGATCGAGGAGACCCCGGAGGGCGTCACGATCACGGCGAACGAGTTCGCCTGGACCCGCGCCACCTTCGGCCCGCCCCGCATCACGAAGGGCGCCGACATGGTCGGCACGTCCCTCGTCGAAACGGGCGTGGTCGACGCCGACCGCTACGTGGAGGCGGTCACCGCCCTGGCCAAGACCCACGGCGCGACGCGGTACTTCGCCCATCGGAGGGAAAGCACCGAGAAGCTGCACCGGCTGGCGGTCGAAACGGGCCTGGAGATCGTCCGCCCGGACCTCCCGCTGGAGGTGATCGCCCGCCGGGGTCCCATCGGCCGTACGATCCTCAGCTTCCCGTCGACGGTGGTCCACACCTTGCCGCTGGCGCTGGTGGGCACGGAGGTGCGGGTCGCCGTGTGTGACATCGACCCCGCTTGGCTGACGGAGAACGCCTCACCTCGGGCGCAGGGGTTCCTGTCGGGGGTTACGGGGACGGCGAAGGATGTGCATCGGTTGTCGGCGGTTACGGCGGCGTAGGGCACGCTTGAGCGGTGCAGGGGGTCAGGCCGCCTCGGGCCCGCTCCCTGGAGTCTCCGGGTCCTCGGCGAACAGGTCCTCCGCCCGCTCGACCGTGCGGGAACGCTCCAACCAGGCGTCCATACGGTCGAGATCGGTGCAGGTGGTGATGCGCTCACGCACGCTGTCCGGTACGGGGATGCCGCGCGCCTCCAGTACGAACAGAATCCCCTTGGCCTCGCCTTCGGCTTTGCCTTCGGCCCTGCCCTCAAAGTAGGCCGTCTCACGGACCGTCCCCCGGCCGGGGAAGTAGCTGACGAACGACATGATTTCCTTCCACTGCATTCCGGCGGGGGTGTTACCCAGGTTGATTTCCAGGAACTCGGCGAAGTACCCGACCGTCTCGGGGTCCGTTTCCTGGAGTTCTTGGAGGACGTTGCCGATCGCCTCCAGTATGGCGCCGCACTCGGGGTTGCGGGCGTGGGCCACCGCGGAGAGGACGGCCAGCGCGAGCTTCTTCGCCACGGTCCTGGTGTCGGTGATCACCGGCAGGTTGTCCGGCCCGGCGACGAGCGGATACGTCCGCAGCGCCGTCCATTCGCTCGTGCCGCATTCGAAGGGACCGACCGCCCACCTGGCCGTGGCCCGGTCCTGACAGACCACGAGAAGCAGCACGGGCAGCCGGTACTTGGCCTGGAGGTAGGCGATGTAGTACGCCCAACTCGCCGCTTTCGCCTCCTTCTTGTCCGACTGGGCCTCGATGGCGAGCAGGAAGTCCTCGCCGTCGGACTGGCCGATGCGCAGGACCGTGTCCACGCGCCGTTCCAGCGGCCGGGTCTCCGTCACGTCCGTGGTGACGGCGTCCACGGTCGCCTTGGCGGATAACGGAACCTCCAGAACCTTGAACACGGGCGCCAGGATCTCGGGCCGCTCCTGGAAGATCCGGTGCATGCCCTCGTGGGTTGATGTGACCATGTGCGCAACCTAGGTTGATCAAGGGGCGGGGCGTCCGGGCGATCGGGATGCGTTCACCCTTTCGAGTTGCGCGGAAACGTTCACGCCGCCGGAGTGGGAGTCACCTCAACGGCGACCGCTACCCAGCCGCCGCCACCGGCTTGTGAGCCAGCGCGAAAGCCCGCCCCCACCTCTGCGCCCCCCGTGGCTCCACCCGCACCTGTGCGTCAAGGGTCAGGCCCGCCCCGGCGAGGTGTGCGGCGACCTCGGCCGGCGTTCGGAAGTAGTAGTCGAGCGAGATGTCCAGGCCGTAGCGCTCCGTCATGTGGATGTGTTCGCCCTCCGAGGCCTGGAAGGCGAGGAGTACGTGGCCGCCGGGGCGTAGGGCCCGGCGGAACTCCCTGAAGACGCCCGGCAGTTCGGGGTCCGGGACGTGGATCGTGGAGTAGAGGGCGATGATGCCGCCCAGGGTGGCGTCGGGTACGTCCAGGGACGTCATCGAGCCGACCTCGAACCGGAGTTGGGGATGCGCCTCGCGGGCCAGCGCCACCATGTGCGGGGAGATGTCGATGCCGAAGGCCGGGATGCCGAGGGCGTTCAGGCGTGCTGTCACATAGCCGGGGCCGCTGCCCGCGTCGGCCACCGGTGCCTCGGGCGCCGTCGTACGGACGAGGTCGGCGAAGGCGGTCAGCAGGGCCGTTTCGAGGGGGCCGTCGCCCAGGCCGTCGGGGTGTTCCGCGCTGTACGCGGGGGCGATCGCGTCGTAGGAGGAGCGGGTGGCCCCTGTGAGGTCCGCGTGGGAGTCGTCGGTCACGTCGGCGGACCCTAGCAAGGGCCCGCGGCCCGGAGATCCGGGAGATCCTTTTCCCGCCACCCCTGGCACCGCCACGCTGTGTAGCCGCAACGTCGCGTGGCCGTGAGGATTCCGGGATACGGACGGGACAGGCTGGGGCTCGGTGGGACGTGGTATCCCAGAAGAAGCGGGAAGCATACCCATCCCCGCGAGCGGCTAAGCGGTCGGCGGTCAGATTTTCTTCGTCTAACGGGTTGAACTTTTTGTTGATCGAGGGTCAGTTGACCACCCGGGCGCCCTACCCTTCAGAGGGTGAAGCAATTGATGTCACCAGAGTCCGAGGAATCCGAGGCGGAGTCCGGGGCCGAATCCGTCGGGAATGTGCTTCCGGGCACCCTGCCGGAGGCCCTGCGGGCCGAACTCGTCGCGTTCCGCCGGGACTTGCACATGCATCCCGAGCTGGGCAATCAGGAGTTCCGGACCACCGCCGCGATCAAGGCCCGGCTGGAGCAGGCAGGTCTCGAACCGCGTGTTCTCGCCATCGGGACCGGCCTCGTCTGTGACATCGGGCCGCGCGACAGCGGCGTACCCATGCTCGCGCTGCGCGCCGACATCGACGCCCTGCCCATCCCGGACACGAAGAGTGACTGCGCGTACCGCTCCACCGTGCCCGACCGTGCCCACGCCTGCGGCCACGACGTGCACACGACCGTGGTGCTGGGCGCAGGCCTCGTGCTGGCCCGGCTGCACGAGCAGGGGCTGCTGCCCCGGCCGGTGCGGCTGCTCTTCCAGCCCGCCGAGGAGATCCTGCCGGGCGGTGCCGCCGACGCCGTCGAGTGCGGGGTGCTGGAGGGGGTCGGGCGGATCATCGCCGTGCACTGCGACCCCAAGGTGGACAGTGGGAGGATCGGGCTGCGGGTGGGTCCGATCACCTCTGCCTGCGACCGGCTGGAGGTCTCCCTCGACGGGCCGGGCGGGCACACGGCCCGGCCGCACCTCACCACCGACCTGGTCACCGCCGCCGCCCGGGTCGCCACCGATGTCCCCGCGCTCGTCGCCCGCCGTATGGACGCGCGGAGCGGGGTCTCCGTGACCTGGGGCAGGATCGAGTCGGGTCATGCCCCCAACGTCATTCCGCAGCACGCCGAGCTGTCGGGCACCGTACGGTGTCTCGATCTCGACGCCTGGCGGCGGGCGCCCGACATCGTGCACGCGGCGATCGACGAGGTCGCCGGGCTGTACCGGGCCAAGACGGTGATCGACTACGTGCGGGGGGTGCCGCCCGTGGTCAACGACGTGCTCGTGACCGAGCTGCTGCGGGACGCCATGGTCGCGCGCCGCGGGCCGCTCTCCGTCGAGGACACCGAGCAGAGCCTGGGCGGCGAGGACTTCTCCTGGTATCTGGAGCATGTGCCGGGCGCCATGGCCCGGCTGGGCGTGCGCACACCGGGGGAGCGGACCGTACGGGATCTCCACCAGGGCGACTTCGACGCCGACGAGTCCGCGATCACGGTCGGCGTGGAGTTGTTCACCGCCGCCGCGTTGATCGACGCGGCGCTCTGACCGGTACGGGGGCGTAGAGGTGCCCGTTCGGTACCCCTACGTCCCCTTGTGTCACCCGGGTGTAACCACCGGCGCGTGAACGTAACGCGACGGCGGCACGATCCGGTAACGGCAAGGAGAAACCCCGTTCCCCTCCTCGTCTACGCGCGTTACTGTGCGCGGAAATCGCCACCAGAGGCGGCGCGTTGGGGAAGCGGTCCGGTGACGGTGCCGTGAGGACGAAGGAGTGCTTGCTGTGCGTCATACATCTCGGAGGACGAAGTTCTCCCAAGCCGCGGTGGCCGTCACGGTCATCGCCCTCGCGGCTACCGCCTGCGGTAGCTCCAGCAAGGATGCCAACAAGGCCAGCGGCAGTTCGTCGTCCTCGTCCGGCAAGTACACCGGCAAGGGCATCGGCCTCGCCTACGACGTCGGCGGCAAGGGCGACCAGTCCTTCAACGACGCGGCCTACGCCGGTTTCCAGAAGGCCGAGAAGGACTTCGGCCTCACCGGCCGCGACATCGAGCCGCAGGACGGCGAGTCCGACGCGGACAAGGTGCAGCGCCTGGAGAGCCTCGCCACGGCCGGCTACAACCCGGTGATCGGTGTCGGCTTCGCCTACGCGCCCGCCGTCAAGGAAGCCGCCGCGAAGTTCCCGAACATCACCTTCGGCATCATCGACGACGAGCAGGACAAGGCCGCCAACGTGGCCGACCTCGTCTTCCACGAGGAGCAGTCCTCGTACCTGGCGGGCGTGGCCGCGGCCAAGGCGACCAAGAAGAACCACATCGGCTTCGTCGGCGGCGTCGACGTCCCGCTGATCCACAAGTTCGAGGCCGGGTTCGACCAGGGCGCCAAGTCCGTCAACCCCAGCATCAAGATCGAGTCGCAGTACCTGACGCAGACCGCTGCCGAGGGCGGCTTCTCCAGCCCCGACAAGGGCAAGGACGCGGCCAGCGGCCAGATCGAGGCGGGCGCGGACGTCATCTACGCCGCCGCCGGTCTCTCCGGCCAGGGCGTCATCTCCGAGGCCTCCGCCAAGGGTGTGTGGGCCATCGGAGTGGACTCCGACCAGTACGAGCAGAAGGCGCTCGCCAAGTACAAGGACTCCATCCTCGGCTCGGCGCTGAAGAACGTCGGCGGCGCGGTCTACGACCTGGTGAAGTCCGTGCACGAGGGCAAGCCCAAGACCGGCGTGATCCGCTACGGCCTCGACAACGACGGCGTCGGTTTCTCCGACACCAACCCGAAGTACAAGGCCATGACCGCCGCGGTGGCCGCGGTGGACAAGGCCAAGCAGGACATCATCGACGGCAAGGTCACGGTCGCCACCACGACCAAGTGAGGGTGACAGCACCTTCCTGACGCCGACACCGGGGAGCCCCGGGACCGAAACGGTCCCGGGGCTCCCCGGTGTTCTCCGTGTCCGCCCTCCGGGTGCTTGGCGTTTGGCAAGGGTTCAAAACGGTCGGATAACGCTCTGGCAAGTTGGGGTTCTCCACCATGTCTACGCGCGTTACTCTGCGACGGAACCAGCGCCTGGTTGGGGCGCTTGCACGAAGGAGTCTCGTTCCATGCGCCGGGTGTCCCGTATCGCCGTTGCAGGCGTTGCAACCGCAGCTCTTGCCGTCACCGTCTCCGCCTGTGGCAGCTCGTCCAGCGAGTCCACCAGCAGCAGTAGCAGCAGTGGCTCCTCCAAGGGTATTGGCCTCGCCTACGACGTCGGCGGCAAGGGCGACCAGTCCTTCAACGACGCCGCGTACGCGGGCTTCACCAAGGCCCAGAAGGACTTCGGCGTCAGCGGCCGGGACGTGGAGCCGCAGGACGGCGAGTCCGACGCGGACAAGGTGCAGCGCCTGGAGACGCTGGCCCGCTCCGGGTACAACCCGGTGATCGGTGTCGGCTTCGCCTACGCGCCCGCCGTCAAGGAGGCCGCCGCGAAGTTCCCGAAGATCACCTTCGGCATCATCGACGACAACACCATCAATGCCGACAACGTCGCCGACATGGTCTTCCACGAGGAGCAGTCCTCCTACCTGGCCGGCGTCACCGCCGCGCTCACCACGAAGACCAACACCGTCGGCTTCGTCGGCGGCGTGGACGTCCCGCTGATCCACAAGTTCGAAGCGGGCTTCGCGCAGGGTGTCGCGGACACCAAGAAGGGCGTGAAGGTCAAGTCGCAGTACCTGACGCAGACCGCTGCCGAGGGCGGCTTCTCCAGCCCCGACAAGGGCGAGAGCGCGGCCGAGGGCCAGATCGAGGCCGGTGCGGACGTCGTCTACGCCGCCGCGGGTCTCTCCGGCCAGGGCGTCATCAAGGCCGCCGCCGCGCACAAGGTGTGGGCGATCGGTGTCGACTCCGACCAGTACAGCCAGAAGGCGCTGGCGGCCTACAAGCCGTACATCCTCACCTCGGCGCTGAAGAACGTGCAGGGCGCGGTCTACGACCTCGCCAAGTCCGTCATCAAGGACAAGAAGCCGCTCAAGGGCGAGATCCGCGGCTCGCTGAGCAACGGCGGCGTCGGCCTGGCCGACTCCAACCCGGTCTTCAAGAACAACGCCACCCTCCAGGCCGCCCTCACGAAGGCCGAGGCCGGCATCAAGGACGGCTCGATCACGGTCAAGACCTCTTGATCCGAGGGGCGTAGGCCAGTTACGACCATGGCCAAAAGAGCGCTGTAATGGCAGCGTTACGGCCACGGAACGGGGTGTGGGGAGGATGGCTCGCCGCACCCCGTTCGCGCGGCAGAATGCTCGGAACGGATCGGATGTCAAACAAAGCCGGTCAGGTCCGGGCACTATTTAAAGCAGGGGCGCTACGCGCGTAGAGAGGCCCCTTTCCACGAGGAGAGTTCGCCATCGACGCGTCCAGCAGCCCTCCGCTCACCGCACAGTCGACCGCGGTCGAGCTGGCCGGGATCACCAAGCGTTTCCCCGGTGTCGTGGCCAACCACGACATCCATCTCACTGTCCGAAAAGGCACCGTGCACGCCCTTGTCGGCGAGAACGGCGCCGGCAAGTCGACCCTGATGAAGATCCTCTACGGCATGCAGAAGCCGGACGAGGGCACCATCGCCGTCGACGGCGAGCAGGCCACCTTCTCGTCGCCCGCCGACGCCATCGCCCGCGGCATCGGCATGGTCCACCAGCACTTCATGCTCGCCGACAACCTCACCGTCCTGGAGAATGTCGTCCTGGGCAGCGAGAAGCTCTACGGCATCGGCGGCGGCGCCCGCAAGAAGATCAAGGAGATCTCCGACCGCTACGGCCTGAACGTCCGCCCGGACGTCCTCGTCGAGAGCCTCGGTGTCGCCGAGCGCCAGCGCGTCGAGATCCTCAAGGTCCTCTACCGCGGCGCCCGCACCCTCATCCTCGACGAGCCCACCGCCGTCCTGGTCCCGCAGGAGGTCGACGCCCTCTTCAGCAACCTGCGCGAGCTGAAGTCCGAGGGCCTCGCCGTCATCTTCATCTCGCACAAGCTGGGCGAGGTGCTGTCGGTCGCCGACGAGATCACCGTCATCCGGCGCGGCACCACGGTCGGCACGGCCGTCCCCGCCGAGACGACCTCCCGCCAGCTCGCCGAGATGATGGTCGGCAGCGAACTCCCCACCCCCGAGACGGCCGAGTCGACCGTCACCGACCAGCCCGTCATCGAGGTCAGGAGCCTCACCGTCTACGCCGCCGGCGCCTCCCTCGGCGCCGAGTCGGAGCCCACCGCCGGGGGACTGCTCGGCGACGTGGCCGTCGCGGGCGATGCCGTCAAGCGCGTCCTCGACGATGTCACCTTCACCATCCACGCCGGGGAGGTCATGGGCATCGCCGGCGTCGAGGGCAACGGTCAGACCGAGCTGATCGACGCGCTGATCGGCCTGAAGAACGCCGACTCCGGCACCATCGGCTTCCTCGGCGACGACATCACCCCCTGGGCCACCCGCAGGCGCCGCGAGCACGGCATCGGCTACATCCCCGAGGACCGCCACCGCCACGGCCTCCTCCTGGAAGCCCCGCTGTGGGAGAACCGTATCCTCGGCCACGTCACCGAGAAGCCCAACGCGAAGGGCGTCTGGCTCGACATCAAGGGCGCCCAGGAGGACACCCGCCGGATCGTCGAGGAGTACGACGTCCGCACCCCCGGCATCGACGTCACCGCCGCCTCCCTCTCCGGCGGCAACCAGCAGAAGCTGATCGTCGGCCGCGAGATGAGCCACAAGCCGAAGTTCCTGATCGCCGCCCACCCCACCCGCGGTGTGGACGTCGGCGCGCAGGCCGCGATCTGGGACCAGATCCGCGAGGCCCGCCGCGAGGGCCTGGCCGTACTGCTGATCTCCGCCGACCTGGACGAGCTGATCGGCCTGTCGGACACCCTGCGCGTGATCTACGACGGCAGGCTGGTCGCCGACGCCGACCCGGCCACCGTCACACCCGAGGAACTCGGCTCGGCCATGACCGGCGCCGCGTCCGGTCACCTCGAACACGTCGAGGAAGAAGCGGACGGCGCGGAGAGCACCGTAGAGAACACGGACGAAACCGCCGCCCCGGAGGACGAGGCCCGATGAAGAAGTTCGACAAGGAGCGGCTGCTCCTCGCCGTGGCCGGCCCGGTCATGGCGCTTGTCGCGGCGATCCTGCTGACCTCGGTCGTGCTGCTCGCCTCGGGCAAGAACCCGATCGAGCCGTACCACCTGATGCTCCAGCAGATCGGGTACTCGGACGTCCAGGTGCTGATCATCAACCAGGCGTCGATGTACTACATCGCCGCCCTGGCGGTCGCCCTCGGCTTCCGGATGAACCTGTTCAACATCGGCGTCGACGGCCAGTACCGCCTCGGCGCCGTGATGACCGCGGTCGTCGGCGCGCACGTGGCGCTGCCCGCCGCGCTCCAGGTCCCGCTGCTGCTCCTGGTCGCGATCCTCACCGGCGCCTTCTGGGCCGGAATCGCGGGCGTCCTCAAGGTCACCCGAGGGGTCAGCGAGGTCGTCGCCACGATCATGCTGAACGCGATCGCCACCAGCCTGATCCTCTACCTCACGCAGACCAACACGTGGGGCGTCCAGGTCGGCAACAACATGACGACCGGCATCATGAAGAAGTCCGGCTGGATCCCCGGCATCGACATGGGCGCGGACACCGGCGAGATCTACGGCCTGGTCTTCCTCGCCGTGATCATGGGTGTCCTGTACTGGCTGGTCCTCAACCGCACCCGCTTCGGCTTCGACCTGCGCGCCACCGGCGAGTCCGAGACCGCCGCCGCGGCCTCCGGCGTCGACGCCAAGCGCATGACGCTCACCGCGATGCTGATCTCCGGCGGTGTCGCCGGCCTCGCCGGACTGCCGCTGCTGCTCGGCGACAGCCACACCTACAGCCTCACCTTCCCCGAGGGCCTCGGCTTCACCGCCATCGGCATCGCCCTGCTGGGCCGCAACAACCCCGGCGGCATCGCCCTCGCCGCCCTCCTGTGGGCCTTCCTCGACAAGGCGTCGCCCGCCCTCGACTACGCGACCCCGGTGGCGTACGAGAAGGAGATCGCGACGATCATGCAGGGCCTGATCGTGTTCGCGGTCGTCATCTCCTACGAGGTCGTCCGCACCTGGGGCCTGCGCCGCCAGCAGAGCCGCGTCGGTGCGGAACTCGCCGCCGCCGCCCGGAACAACTCCGAGAAGAAGGAGGTGGCGGCCCGATGAGTACCGCGACCATCGCCAAGCCGCAGGCGAAGCAGCCCGGCAAGGGCGGACGCCGATTCTCCCTCCCCGTGCTCCTGCTGATCATCGCGGGCGCGCTGATCCTCACCTCGATCGTCCGCCTCATCACCGGCGCGGACGGCATCACCTCCACCGGCCAGATGTCCACGGCCCTGCGCGCCGCCGTACCGATCGGGCTCGCCGGTCTCGGCGGTCTGTGGGCCGAGCGCGCGGGCGTCGTCAACATCGGCCTCGAAGGCATGATGATCCTCGGCACCTGGTTCGGCGCCTGGGCCGGCTACCAGTGGGGACCCTGGACCGGTGTCGTGGTCGGCATCCTCGGCGGCTGCCTCGGCGCCGTCCTGCACGCCGTCGCCACCGTGACGTTCAACGTCAACCACATCGTCTCCGGTGTCGCCATCAACATCCTGGCGCTGGGCATCACCCGCTATCTGTCGAAGTTCACCTTCGCCGACACCTCCGAGGGCTCCGCCAAGCAGTCCCCACCGATCGACTCGCTCGGCAACTTCGACATCCCCGGCCTCTCCAGCTGGCTCAACACGCTCAACGAGAAGCACTGGTTCCTGATCTCCGACATCGCCGGTCTCGTCGGCGGTCTGGTCACCAACCTGTCGCCGCTCACCGTCATCGCGGTCGCCCTCGTCCCCGCCACCTGGTGGATCCTGTGGCGCACCGCCTTCGGCCTGCGCCTGCGCTCCTGCGGCGAGAACCCGGTGGCCGCCGAGTCCCTCGGCGTCAACGTCTACAAGTACAAGTACCTCGCCGTGATCATCTCCGGCGGCTTCGCCGGCCTCGGCGGCGCCTTTCTGTCGATCGTCGCCTCGAACGTCTACCTCGACGGCCAGACCGGCGGTCGCGGCTACATCGGCCTCGCCTCGATGATCTTCGGTAACTGGATGCCGGGCGGACTCGCCCTCGGCGCGGGCCTGTTCGGCTACACCGACAGCCTCAACCTGCGCGGCGGCGCCACCAACGTCCACGCCCTGATCCTGCTCCTCGGCTTCCTGCTGGTCGCCGGCGTCGGCTACCTGGTCTGGAAGAAGCGGTACGTCCCCGCCGGCGTCACCGCCGCCATCGCGGCCCTGATGTTCGTCTGGTACGCCACCACCGACCAGGTCCCGACCCAACTGGTCGGCGCCAGCCCGTACATCGTCACCCTGCTGGTCCTCTCGCTGTCCGCGCAGCATCTGCGGATGCCGAAGGCGGACGGCCTGCCGTACCGGAAGGGACAGGGCAAGTGACCTCGCCCGCCGCCGAGTTGGCCGTGGACTGGGACGAACTGCGCGCCGAGGCGCGGGAGGCGATGTCCCACGCCTACGCGCCGTACTCGGGCTACCCGGTCGGGGTCGCCGCCCGGGTCGACGACGGCCGCACGGTCTCCGGCTGCAACGTGGAGAACGCGTCGTACGGCCTCGGCCTGTGCGCGGAGTGCGGGCTCGTGTCCGACCTCCAGCGCACCGGCGGCGGCCGGCTGACGCACTTCACGTGTGTCGACGGCAAGGGCGACATCCTCGTCCCGTGCGGTCGCTGCCGACAACTGCTGTACGAGTTCGGCGGTCCCGGTCTGCTGGTGGAGACACCGGCGGGCATCCTGCCGCTCTCGGAGATGCTCCCGCAGGCCTTCGGGCCGGACCATCTCACCAGGTAACTCCCGTGCGGCCCCGCTGAGTTGGACCATCCGGCTCAGCGGGGCCGCGCATTTTTCCGAACGCCCGGAAGGAAAGCCAAGCCATGACGCAAGTGTCGATGGATGCCATCTCCGTCATCCGTACCAAGCGGGACCGCGGTGAACTGAGCGACGAGCAGATCGACTGGGTCATCGACGCGTACACCCGCGGGGAGGTGGCCGACTACCAGATGGCCGCCCTCAACATGGCGATCCTCCTCAACGGCATGAACCGTTCCGAGATCGCCCGCTGGACCGCCGCGATGATCGCCTCCGGCGAGCGCATGGACTTCTCGTCCCTCTCCCGCCCGACCGCCGACAAGCACTCCACGGGCGGCGTCGGCGACAAGATCACGCTTCCCCTGGCCCCCCTCGTCGCCGCCTGCGGCGCGGCCGTCCCGCAGCTCTCCGGCCGCGGCCTCGGCCACACCGGCGGCACCCTCGACAAGCTGGAGTCGATCCCCGGCTGGCGCGCGCTGCTCTCCAACGAGGAGATGCTCTCCGTACTGGAGGGAACCGGCGCTGTCATCTGCGCGGCGGGCGACGGCCTGGCTCCCGCCGACAAGAAGCTGTACGCCCTGCGTGATGTCACGGGCACGGTGGAGGCGATCCCCCTGATCGCCTCGTCCATCATGTCGAAGAAGATCGCCGAGGGCACGGGCTCCCTGGTCCTGGACGTGAAGGTCGGCACGGGCGCGTTCATGAAGACGATCGAGGACGCGCGTGAACTGGCGTCCACGATGGTGGGGTTGGGCACCGACCACGGCGTGAAGACGGTCGCGCTGCTGACGGACATGTCGACCCCCCTGGGCCTGACGGCGGGCAACGCCCTCGAAGTCCGGGAATCCGTCGAGGTGTTGGCGGGCGGCGGCCCCTCCGACGTCGTCGAACTGACCATCGCGCTGGCCCGCGAGATGCTCGACGCGGCCGGCATCAAGGACGCCGACCCGGCGAAGGCCCTGGCCGACGGTTCGGCGATGGACGTCTGGCGCCGGATGATCGCGGCCCAGGGCGGCGACCCGGACGCGGAACTGCCGGTGGCCCGCGAGCGCCAGGTGGTGACGGCCCCGGCCTCCGGTGTTCTCACCCGCCTCGACGCCTACGACATCGGTATCGCCGCCTGGCGCCTGGGCGCGGGCCGCGCCCGCAAGGAGGACCCGGTCCAGGCGGGCGCGGGAGTGGAGATGCACGCCAAGCCGGGCGACGTGGTGACAGCGGGCCAGCCTCTGCTGACCCTGCACACCGACACTCCGGAGCGCTTCGCGTACGCCCTGGAGGCGGTCGAGGGCTCGTACGACATCGGCGCGGAGGGCACCGCGTTCACGGCTTCGCCGGTGGTGCTGGAGCGCATCGCCTGATCGGTCGTCGGGGGAGTGGGAGAGGAGCCGGGCTTTCAAGTCCCGGCCCCTCCTGCCTACTTGGGGCCCGGTCCTACATCAGATGCCGGGCGTAGAACCGGAACGCGTCCTCCGACTCGAACCACGGAGTGCCCGTGTGGCCGCCCATGTTGGCGTGCAGGGTCTTCTCCTCGGTGCCGAAGGAGTCGAACAGATCCAGGGCCCGCTGCCGGGGGTTGCCCTCGTCGTCCCACTGGAGCAGGAGCAGCAGCGGGATGGTGACCTGCTTGGCCTCCTCGCGCTGAGCGCGGGGGACATAGCCCCCGGCGAAGAAGCCGGCTGCCGTGATGCGCGGCTCGGTCACCGCGAGGCGGATGCCGAGGGCGGTCCAGCCCGAGTAGCCGACCGGGCCGCCGACCTCGGGCAGTGCGAGGACGGCGTCCAGGGTGGTCAGCCATTCCGGGGCCGCGTTCTCGACCAGCGGGCCGACCAGGGACTCGAAGATCTCGTCGGTCGGCTCACCGGCCCGCATCGCCCGGCCGAGGTCGGCGCGGAGCTGTACGTCGGCAGCGGAACGGGGACGGTCGCCGCAGCCCGCGGCGTCGATGGTGACCGCCGCGTAGCCGGCCGCCGCGGTGGCCCTGGCCCGGGCCACCAGCCGGGGCTCTGCCTTGGGCAGGCCGTTGTTGTGGGCGACGACGATCAGCGGAGCCGGTGCGGTGGAGTCGGGCGTCCACAGGGTGCCGGGGATCTCGCCGAGGGTGAATTCGCGTTCGAGGACGCCGTCGTCGAGGCGCTGCTCGGAAGTGAGCTGCATGGTCGTGCCTTTCGGGAGAGCTCAGAACGGCGCTCCCGGACGACCTATCGCCCGACCGTGACCCCGGAGGAGAGCACCCATGTCGTTGATGTGTTCACGGGTACCGCCTCCTCGTTCTCTCGCACGGCCTGCGGAAAGGTAGCAGTGGCCGCCATGGTCGGCCAACGGGTTTTACGGCGGCCCTGAGACGGGCCCCGGCTCACCCGAGCAGCGCCGCGATCACCACCAGTACCGGCACCGACAGAATCGTCGACAGCAGGATCGAGTCCCGGGCCAGTCCCTCACCCACGCGATAGCGGCTCGCGTACGTGTACAGGTTCTGCGCACCGGGCAGCGCCGATGTCACCACCACGTCGAGCAGCGCCGACCCGTGCAGGCCGAACACCCCCACCGCCAGCGCCCAGGCGATCGCCGGCTGCCCCACCGACTTCAGGGCGACCGACAGCAGCACCGGCCACCGCTCGACACCGCGCGCCGGCATCGCGCTTCCGCGCAGCGAGATGCCGAAGCCGAGGAGGACGGCCGGTACCGCCATGTTGCCGATCAGAGTGAGCGGATCCATCACCGGGCCCGGGACGTGCACGCCGGACGCCGCCACCGCGACCCCGGTGAGGGAGCCGACCGCGACCGGGTTGCGCACGGGCGTGAGCAGCCGTAGCCACCAGGGATCCTTCTCGCCCCGGTCCGACAGGTCGAGGACCGTGAGGGCGAGGGGGCTGACCACCACGAGCTGGAACAGCATCACCGGTGCCACCAGCGAGGCGTTGCCCAGGACGTACACCGAGATCGGGATGCCGAGGTTGCCGGAGTTGACGTAGCTGGAACAGAGCGCGCCGATCGTCGTACGGCCCACACCCCAGCCGCGTGCCACCCCCACCGCTACGAACACACCCGCCACCGCCGCCGTGCTCAGCACCGTCACGAGCAGCCAGCTGGAGAAGACCACCGAGAGGTCGGCCCGCGCGAGGGTGGTGAACAGCAGGGCCGGGGACGCCACGTTGAAGGCCAGCTTGGTCAGTACGTCACGGCCGTTCTCGCCGAGGGAGCCGCGCAGGCCGAGCAGATAGCCGACGGCGATGACGACGCCGATGACCGCGAACCCGGTCAACACCCCCTGCACGGCGCCTCCTCGGCGGCTGCGGCGCGCGGGAGGGCGTCGGGTATCCAGGGCGGGGCTGATCCGTGGGGCATACAGCAAACCTAGGCGGTCGCTCCCGATGAGTTACGACCGCCCACCCGGTCTACCGATCGTGGACGCCATGACACCCGCTGTACTCGTGCCGAACCGCCCCGTCACCCGTGACGAGGTGATGCGGCTCTGCGACGAGGTGCGGCGGCTGCTGGAGGCGACCGGCGCCGGGGTCGTCCTCGTCGCGGTCGAGACCGTGGGGCCGGGGCCGCCGGGGCTCGGTACCGTCGATCTCCTGGCCCGCCTTGAACTGACCGCGCGGCGGGCCGGTGGCCGGATCAGGCTCCGCGGGCCCAGCCCCGGACTACGCGCCCTCCTCGATCTGGTCGGGCTCCGCTTCGAGATGGAGGGGCAGGTCGAACAGCGGGAACCAGCGCTCGGTGTCCAGGAAGAAGTGGAACCCGGTGAGCCTGCCGTCTGAGATCTCCAGGACCTGCACCGACCAGGGGCTGAAGCCGCCCGCCTCCGGGTCCGGCTTGTACTGGGCGAAGCCCGGCAGGCCGTTCACCTCCACCGGGATCAGGCGGGAGCCCTCGCAGGCGGCGCCGATCGTCGTCATGAAGCCCGTGATGTCGTCGTGGCCGGTCAGCCACAGGTCGAACGGCGGCATCGTCATGATGGCGTCCTCGTGCAGCAGCGCCGTCAGGGCCGCCATGTCGTAGCCCTCGAAGGCCGCGACATACCGCTCCAGGAGTTTCTTCTGCTCGTCGTCGAGCGGGTCGGAGACAGTCGCGTCGGCCGCCTTCTCGTCCCGCTCGGCGAGGGTGGCGCGGGCCCGCTGCAGCGCGCTGTTGACCGACGCGACCGAGGTGCCAAGCAGCTCGGCGACCTCGTTGGCCCGCCAGGCCAGCACCTCGCGCAGGATCAGCACCGCCCTTTGTTTGGGCGGCAGTTGCTGCAGGGCGGCCATGAACGCGAGCCGCACCGACTCCTTGGCGACGGCGGCCTCCGCCGGGTCGACGACAGTGGGCAGCACGCGCGCGTCCGGCATCGGCTCCAGCCAGGTGTTGTCCGGGCGGGGCGACAGGGCGGCCTGGGCGAGCGGGGTGGAGTCGCTGAGGTCGACGGGCCGCGCCCGTTTGTTGCCCGCGGACAGCATGTCCAGGCAGACGTTGGTCGCGATCCGGTACAGCCAGGACCGCAGACTGGAGCGCCCCTCGAACTTGTCGTAACTCCGCCAGGCGCGGACCATCGTGTCCTGCACCGCGTCCTCGGCCTCGAAGGAGGAGCCGAGCATGCGGTAGCAGTACCCGGTCAGCTCGACGCGGTGTTTCTCCAGCCTGATGTCGAGGTCCGTCGTAGTCACAGCGCTGTCACTCATGGTCTCGCCCACCCACCCCTGTGGCCGTTCTTCCCTTACCCCGAAACGTAGCGCAGCCCACTGACAATGGCGTCCGGAGTGGCTGAACGTGCAGGTCAGGAAGGTTTCACTACAGGGTTGGGCGAATGTGACCGCTCAGGCGGCGGCGAGTCCCCGCTCCACCCGCGCCGCCCGCGACCCGAGCACCGTGATCGTCACGACGCCCAGCACCGCCAGGACGCCCACGCCGACCGTGCCCGCCCAGCCGCCCGCGTGGAACGCCAGCGCGCCGACCGTACTGCCGGTGCTGGAGCCGATGTAGTACGCGGACTGGTAGAGGGCGGAGGCCTGGGCGCGCCCGGTGGTCGCTGTCTTGCTGACCGCCGAGGACGCGACCGCGTGCCCCGCGAAGAAGCCCGCCGTGATCAGCACCAGGCCGAGCAGGACCAGGGGCAGCGAGTCGGCGAGGGAGACCAGCAGACCCGTGGCCGTCGTACCGCCCGCCAGATACAAGGCTCCCCGACGCCCGAGCCGGCCGACCAGGCGGCCGGCCGTGGACGCCGACACAGTCCCCACCAGATACACCAGGAAGATCGAGCCGACGATGCCCTGGGGGAGGGAGAAGGGGGCCTCGGTGAGGCGGTAGCCGATCACCGTGTAGACGCCGCCGAAGACCGTCATGAACAGGGCGCCGATCGCGTACAGCCGGCACAGCAGCGGGTTCGCGAGGTGGGCGCGGACCGTGCGGGCCAGGACACGCGGGCGCAGCGAGCCCGGCGTGAAGTGCTGCGGCGCGGGGAGAAGGAGGCGGAAGGCGACCGCGCAGCCGACCGCGATCAGACCGATCACCCCTACGGCGACCCGCCAGCCCCACTCCTGCGCGACCCACCCGGTGATGACCCGGCCGCTCATCCCGCCGACGCTGTTGCCCGCCACGAACAGGCCGATCGCCGTGACCAGCGCCTTCGGCCGGACCTCCTCCGCCAGATACGCCGTCGCCGACGCGGGCAGCCCGGCCAGCGCGGCCCCCTGGAGGAACCGCAACACCACCAGCGCGCCCAGCGACGGCGCGAACGGCACCAGGACCCCGATGCTCACCGCGACCACCAGCGACGCGGTCATGACCGTACGGCGTCCAAAACGTTCCGACAACGCGCTCATCGGCAGGACGAACAGCGCGAGTCCGCCGGTCGCCGCCGCCACCGTCCAGCTGGCCGCGCTCGCCGCCACCCCGAACTCGCCGGAGATCAGCGGCAGCAGGGCCTGCGTGGAGTACAGCAGCGCGAAGGTCGCCACACCCGCGAGGAAGAGCGCGAAGCTCATCCGGCGATAGCCGGGACCACCCGGCGTCAGCCGTGAGTCGGGGGAAGGGGAAGTGGTGGCGGCGGGGGCGGGGGGCGTGGCGGCCACGGCGGTGGACGCCCCGGTATCGGCGGGAGACATGCTTCGAAGCTACGTACGCTCCCGCTCATCCGTCCAATGCACGGAAACGCCATAATCGTTCCCATGGAGCATCAGTACAGCTCACAGGCTCACCTGTCACCGTCCGGTGACACAGAAGACATCGTCGCGCTGCTCGCGCCCCGGCTCGCGTACTTCGCCGGTGTCGCCCGCACCGAGCACGTCACCCGGGCCGCGCAGGAGATGCAGGTCCCGCAGTCCACCCTGTCGCGGGCCATGGTCCGCCTCGAACAGGACCTGGGCGTCGACCTGTTCGCCCGCAGAGGCCGCACGGTGTCGTTGACCCCCGCCGGCCGCACCTTCCTCACCTCGGTCGAGCGTGCCCTTGCCGAGATCGGGAAGGCCGCCGACGAGGTCCGCGCCGACGCCGACCCCACCACCGGCAAGGTCGCCTTCGGCTTCCTCCACACCCTCGGCTCGGAGACCGTCCCCGAACTCATCCGCGCCTTCCGCGCCGACCACCCCCGCGTCCGCTTCAGCCTCGTCCAGAACTACGGCGAGGCCATGCTGGAGCGGCTGCGCGCGGGCGAGCTGGACCTGTGCCTCCTGACCGCCCCGACCCTCGACGCCCCCGACGTCGTGGCCCACCGCCTCGACGTGCAGAAACTCCGCCTCGTCGTCCCGGCCGACCACCGCCTGGCGTCCCGCAGGCGGATCCGCCTCGCGGAGGCGGCCGACGAGACCTTCGTGACCCTGGAACCGGGCTACGGCCTGCGCCGCATCACCGACGACGTCTGCGCGGAGGCCGGCTTCCGCCCGAAGATCGCCTTCGAGGGGGAGGAGGCGGAGACGCTACGGGGCCTGGTGGCGGCGGGGCTGGGAGTGGCCCTGCTCCCCCCACCGGCCGTACCCCGCCCGGGAGTTGCGGAGCTGACGGTCACGGCCCCGAAGGCGGTACGGGAGATCGGCGTGGCCTGGCTGGACGGCCGCCCGGACACACCCCCGGTGGCCGCCTTCAAGAAGTTCCTGCTGTCGAGGAGGGGCAACCTGCTGCCCGAATAGGGAAGTTCAGGTGCCGGACCCGCACGACCAGCTTCCCGGTGGCGCGGTTGTGCTCCATGTCGTCGTGGGCCTGCGGGACTTGCTCCAGGCCGTCGTACACGCGGTCCACGGGGAAGGCCAGTTGGCCGCCGGCGATCGCGTCCAGGATTTCCTGGAAGGTCTCTTGGGGGAGGTCGGAGGCGTCGCCGAAGTAGCCCGCGAGGCGTACGCCCCTGGGCAGGTACTCGTTGGGGGAGAAGTCACGGACGGTCCACTGGTTGGAGAGGCTGCCGCCGAAGCAGGCCGTGCCGTGGACGCGTACCGCGCGCAGGGTGTCGGAGAGGGTCGGGGTGCCGACCAGGTCGAGGGCGGTGTCGACGCCGTCCGGGTACAACTCGCGTACGGCAGGGGCTACTTCGCCGGTGTCGAGCACGGGGTGGTCGACACCGTGCTCCTTCAGCAGCGGTAGCCGGTCGGGGCGCCGGGTGGTGGACAGCACCGTGGCGCCGCGCCGGCGGGCGAGCGCGGCGGCGGCCAGGCCCACCGAGGAGGTGCCGCCGCGGATCAGCACGGTCTGGCCGGGGCGCAGGTCGAGGCCGACGGTGAGGGAGCCGTAGGCGGTCTGCACCATCTCGGGCAGGGAGCCCAGCACCTCCCAGGGCAACTCGGTGTCGACGGCGATCACTTGAGCCAGTGGCACCGACGTGTACTCGGCATAGCCGCCGTCGTAGGTACGCCCCATGTCCCCCATCATCGCGACGACCTTCTGCCCGGGCACCAGCCCGCTGCCGGCCGGGGCCGCGTCGACGGTACCGGCCGCCTCGATACCCGGCACCCGCGGAAAGCTGACGCCCTCGCTCACCCCCAGCCGCAGCTTCAGCTCCGACCGGTTGAGCCCGAACGCCTCGACCCGGATCCGCACCCAGCCGTCCAGCTCGGGCGGGAGGGGAAGCGTGGTCAGTCGCAGGTTGTGTACGGGGCCGGGGCCGGAGAGCCGTACGGCACGCATGGTGGTCGGCGAGGACGTCGTCATGGGCCTGCCTTCTTCCCGGGCGAGGAGGAGAGTCGGTCGGCGGGCATCAACGTCCGGTGGCCTGGGCTTCATTCCCGACTCGCCCCGGACACCGGCCAGTTGGCCGCTGTGCCGCGCGGTGGCGGCGCGGGCGTATGTCCGGGCTGGCTCGGGACGCTGGCCGGTCGGTCGCCGCGCCGGGCGGGCGCGACCGGATCACTTGCGCAGGGAGTGCCTGAAGCCTGCCGTCGGCGCTCCCGACTCGCCCCGGACGCAGGCCGGTTGGCCGCTGTGCCGTGCGGTGGCGGCGCGACCGCATGCCCCGGCCGGCTCTGGGTCCTGGCCGGTCGGCCGCCCTGTCGTGCGGTCGCGTCCGGTTCACTTGCGCAGGGAGTGCCTGAAGCCTGCCGTCGGTGCATTCCCGACTCGCCCCGGATGCAGGCCGGTTGGCCGGGTGCCACGCGACGGTGGCGCGAGCGCCTGTCCCGACTCGCCCCGGGCGCGGGCCGGTTGGCCGCTTTGCCGTGCGGTGGCGGCGCGATCGCATGTCCGGCTGGCCGTGGGCGCCGGCCGGCCGCCGCGCCGCGCGCTCGTGCCGGGCTCACTTGCGCAGGGAGCGTCTGAAGCCTGCCGTCGGTGCATTCCCGACTCGCCCCGGACGCAGGCCGGTTGGCCGGGTGCCACGCGACGGTGGCGCGAGCGCCTGTCCCGACTCGCCCCGGACGCGGGCCGGTTGGCCGCTTTGCCGTGCGGTGGCGGCGCGACCGCCTGTCCGGCTGGCCGTGGGCGCCGGCCGGCCGCCGCGCCGCGCGCTCGTGCCGGGCTCACTTGCGCAGGGAACGCCTGAAGCCCGCCGCCACCGCATTGCCGACTCGCCCCGGGCGCGGGCCAGTTGGCCGCTGCGCCCGCAGTAGCGGCGCGCCTGCATTGCCTGCCCGCCACCCGGGTTTGCGCCAGTCGGCCGCCGCGCCCGGCTCACTTCCGCAACGAACGCCCGAACCCCGCCGCCAGCGGCATCCGCAGTCCCAGCGGCGGCGGAGCCTGCAGCGCGTCCTCCACCGGGCGGGCGAACGCCCGTCCGAACAGCGCGCCCAGTACGAAGTCCTCGGTCAGTGCGTGTACTTCCTGGCGGTGCTGGTGCAACGCGTGGCCGTCGGAGTGCACTTCGAAGCGGCACACGTCACGGTTCGCCTTCTTCGCCCGGGCCGCCAGGCGGAACGACAGTTCGGGATCGGCACGTTCGTCGTTCGTGCCGTGCACGATCAGCACCCGCCGGCCCACCAGCTGCTTCACCGGTTCGGGTGGCGCGGCCACATCCTGTTCGGGCAGCCAAGGAGCCAGCGCCACAACGGAGTTGACCGCCTCGTGCCCGGCGGAGCGCAGCGCGGCCCGCCCGCCCATGTCGACCCCGGCGAGACACACAGGCACGTCGCCGTAGCGTCGTACGGCCTCGTCCACCGCCCAGGTGGTGTCGTGCGCGAGATACGCCTCGCTGCCGTTCCAGCCGCGGCAGCGGTAGTGGACGACATGCGCGGCCAGCCCCTCCGTGGCGCCCGCCCGGGACAGCCGGCGCCCCAACGTCCGTACGGAGGCCGTCGCCAGGAGAGGGGAGGGCCTGCGGGCGGAGACCTCATCGCCGCCGGGGAGCAGCAGTACCACGCCGCTCACCGAGGTCGGTTCGGGACCGAGCGCTCTCCCCAGCCGGGCCGTCCGAACCGGCGTCGCTTGCTGTGCCATGACAGAACAGTGTCAGAAGTGAGCGTGTACGCCATCCTTCCGTGCGGTCACCGTTACGTATCGACGGATTCGTACAACGGGCGATCTACGCGCGTAGGAGTTAGAGTGCGGAAATGACGAGCCAGAGCACCCCGAACACCCCGACGTCGGACCAGATCCGCCGGGCGCCGAAGGTTCTGCTGCACGACCACCTCGACGGCGGCCTCCGCCCGGGGACGATCGTCGAACTCGCGAGGGACGCCGGGTACACCGGGCTCCCCGAGACCGACCCGGACAAACTCGGCGTGTGGTTCGCCGAGGCCGCCGACTCCGGTTCCCTGGAACGGTACTTGGAGACCTTCTCGCACACCGTCGCCGTGATGCAGACCCAGGACGCGCTGATCCGGATCGCCCGCGAGTGCGCGGAGGACCTCGCCGAGGACGGTGTCGTATACGCCGAGGTGCGGTACGCGCCCGAGCAGCACCTCGACGGCGGGCTCAGCCTCGAAGAGGTCGTCGAGGCAGTCAACGAGGGCTTCCGGCAAGGGGAGTCGCTGGCCCGCGAGAACGGCCGCCGGATCCGCGTCGGCGCCCTGCTCACCGCCATGCGGCACGCCGCCCGCGCCCTGGAGATCGCCGAACTCGCCAACCGCTACCGCGACCTGGGCGTCGTCGGCTTCGACATCGCGGGCGCCGAGGCCGGGTTCCCGCCCACCCGGCACCTCGACGCCTTCGAGTACCTGAAGCGCGAGAACAACCACTTCACCATCCACGCCGGCGAGGCCTTCGGACTGCCGTCCATCTGGCAGGCGCTGCAGTGGTGCGGCGCCGACCGGCTCGGGCACGGCGTGCGCATCATCGACGACATCCAGCTCCAGGACGACGGCACGGTCAAGCTCGGCCGGCTCGCCTCCTACGTCCGGGACAAGCGCATCCCGCTGGAACTGTGCCCCAGCTCCAACCTCCAGACCGGCGCCGCCGACTCCTACGCCGAGCACCCGATCGGGTTGCTGCGCCGGCTCCACTTCCGGGCTACGGTCAACACCGACAACCGGCTGATGTCCCACACCAGCATGAGCAGCGAATTCGAGCACCTTGTCGAGGCGTTCGGTTATTCGCTCGACGACATGCAATGGTTCTCCGTCAATGCTATGAAGTCAGCATTCATTCCTTTCGATGAACGACTCGCGATGATCAATGACGTGATCAAGCCGGGTTATGCCGAGCTGAAATCCGAATGGCTGTTCCGGCAGACGGCTTCCACCAGCGGTTCTGTGTCCGAAGAGGGATGAACGGGACTGAGTGGAGGGCAGGGAATGCGGGCGGGTGTTCACAATCCGTCCGCATTTCGATGTTTGCGGCGGGCGGCTTCGCGTGTTTACGGTCTTGGACCGCTCCCCGTCATCCATTCAAGGACGCATTCACCATGAAGCAGTCTGCTGCCAAGACCCTCGGTGTCGCCGCCCTCGGTGCCGCCTTCGCCGCCGTCGGCGCGGGTGCCGCGAGCGCGGCTCCGGCGGTCCCGGACACCACCCAGGTACTGGGCGCCGTGACCCACACGCTGCCCGCGGAGAACGTCACCAAGGCGCTGCCGGGTGCCGGCGAGGCGCTGAGCCAGGCGCAGCCCGCGCTCGCGGGCGGTCTCTCCGCCGTGCAGCCGGCCGCCGAGAAGGTCCTCTCCGACGGCCCGACCGCGCCCGTCGCCCGACTGTTGGGCGGCCTCCCGCTGTCGCGGACGGGCCTGCCCACGCACGGCCTGCCGCTGAACGGCGTTCCGCTGGGCTGAGGTCCGCTGGGCTGAGGTCCGTTGGGCCGAGCCCGCCCCCGAACGCGCCGATGGGGCGCGCCCCCGGACGAGGGGTGCGCCCCATCGGCGTACGTGCGCCGGTGTCTTGGCAGGCTTCGGTGGGTCACCAGGCCTCGGTGCGCACCTTGTCCTCTGACGGGAACAGGATCCACAGCGCGATGTAGAGCAGGAACTGCGGCCCGGGCAGCAGACACGAGAGCAGGAAGATCACCCGCATCGTGGTCGCGGAGGTACCGAAGCGCCGCGCCAGCGCTGCGCACACTCCGCCGATCATGCGGCCTTGGGTGGGGCGGGCAATGGCGGTCATGTTGCGCACACTCCTTTTTTGGGTCGTTCGCCTTCGGGGGCGCCTCAGCCGGTGTCGAGAGCGTGAACGCGCTCGACGCTGCGCGCCTCCGCGCGTTCACGCTCTCGACACCGGCGCGCCCCCTGCGGCTCTCTCCCGGCCGACGCGTGGGGACACTGGCCCTTGGTGGGCCCTGGGCGTTCGTTGTTGTGGGCGGGTTGCCCAACTGCCCTCAACGGTACGGAGGCGGAGGCCTGCGGGCGTCGCTCTACGGTGCGATGCCGACCCTGGGAATCGTCGGGGTCCGTCCCTGAGTCGCTTCCTCCTGGAGGAGGGGCGCGGGGAGGGGGCTCTCGCCCCTGCGGCGGAGCCAGGCGCGGGCGGCGGGGACGATGGCGGCGTGCGCGAGGGCCACGCCCACCGTGTTCATGAGCAGCGAGTCGACGTCCACGACCTGGCCCGGCACGCCGGTCTGCAGCAGTTCGATGC
This sequence comes from Streptomyces sp. NBC_01622, assembly GCF_045209635.1. Taxonomy (NCBI): domain Bacteria; kingdom Bacillati; phylum Actinomycetota; class Actinomycetes; order Kitasatosporales; family Streptomycetaceae; genus Streptomyces; species Streptomyces sp. NBC_01622. Next base: position 4,430,177 of record NZ_CP109293.1, on the reverse strand, counting down.
CGAGTGAGATCAAGGCGCCCGCAGCGACCGTACGGATCAGGGACGCGAGCGGGGAGACATGCAGCCGGCCGCTCACCATCGGGAGCAGGACGCCGAGCGGAGCCAGCAGTGCGAGGCCCTCACCGATCCGCTTCGTCGCCTCCGGCCAGCCCAGCGCCAGATCGGCCCGGATGCTGGCCAGCGGGTGCAGGTTCGGCGGCATCACCCAGGGGACGTCCCGCGGGCGCAGCGTGACCCAGGCGACGAGCACGAGATGTGCGACGAGGAGGACACCCCCTGTCACACGGACGCGAATCGCGGCACTGCCGCCGATGGAGCCTTGACGCTGCACGCCCCACTAGACGCCCCCTCCGGCACGATCGGTTCCGGGTAGGGCCCAAGCACCAAGCTGAGGCTTCCGCCACACCCCTCCTTTCCGGCTTGTTCACCTCCGGGGCGCCGGGCGGCAAGTGGAGGTCCGGCTCGCGGAGTGCCACCAGAAGGAGGGTGGGAAGGGCGGCTCCTGCACCGTGTGCAGCGGCCCCGTGCAGAACACCACGAACGCGCGCACCGCCAAGGTTTCGTACAAGGGCCACGAGGGCGAGACCGTCAGAGCTGCACGGACTCCCTGCGGAAGCTACGACGTGGTGGACACGGACTTTGTTTCACGGGGCATCTCGATCAGGCACCCCGTGCCGTCCTCGGCACCGGCGCGTCCCGTCGGCCCACCCGCCCCGTCAGCCGTCCGTCACCTCGGTGGAGGGCGGAGCCTTCGTGCCGGGGGCGGAGCGGACGTCGTCCGTGCATTCGTAGCGGCGCAGCGGGGTGTCGTCGGGGCCGCCGAGGATGACGGAGCCGTCGCCCTCGGCCGCGGCCGAGTCGGAGAACGTACAGACGATCTGGGCGAGCGCGTACGACGTCAGGTCGGCCGGTGAATTGCTCAGCCGCAACGCGTCCTTGGGGTCCTTGGCGCGCGGCCCGCTGACCGTCATGCCGCCCCGCACGTCGGTCGTGTACCGGGCGTCCTTCTCGCCCGGCGACGGCGACTGTGCGAGCTGGTCCAGCAGCCCCTGCGCCACGATCACGCGCCGCTGCACGTCCGCGGTGCCGTCCGGCACCTGTACGGTCCGGTCGACGGTCACCAGCGACGACCCGCACAGCAGGAACACCTGCACGGGCACCCCGCGCGCGGCCTGCGTCGACACGTCCGGCTCGGTGAGCGTGCAGGGCACCATCGAGGGCGCGGGCCCGAAGTCGGTCGGCACCTCCGTGGCCCGGATCCCGCAGCCGGCGAGCAGCAGTCCGAGCAGTGGGAGAGCCATCAACCGGCGTACCGTCATGAGGGGTTCCCCTTCGAACTGTCCCCTTCGCCCTCGCCCTTGTCGGTCTCCTCCGTGAGTACGGAGGCGTCCCTCGGCAGCCGCAGGGTGAACACCGCGCCGCCGTCGGGGGAGTTGGCGGCGCTGATGCCGCCGCCGTGGATGTGGGCGTTCTCCAGGGCGATGGAGAGGCCGAGGCCGCTGCCCTCGGAGCGGGGGCGGGAGGCGCTCGCCTTGTAGAAGCGGTCGAAGACGTGCGGGAGGACGTCCTCGGGGATGCCGGGGCCGTGGTCGCGGACCGCGATGACGAGGTCGTCGTCCTCCAGGCGGACCGACACCCGGACCGGGGAGCCGCCGTGCTTGAGGGCGTTGCCGATGAGGTTGGCGAGGATGACGTCGAGGCGGCGCGGGTCGAGCCGGGAGTGGATGCCGCGTTCGGCGTCGAGGTCTACGGCGTCCAGCCAGGCGCGGGCGTCGATGCAGGCGGTGATCTGGTCGGCGAGGTCGACGTCGTCCAGGACGAGGCGGGCGGTGCCCGCGTCGAAGCGGGTGACCTCCATCAGGTTCTCGACGAGGTCGCCGAGCCGCTTGGTCTCGCTGACGACGAGCCGTACGGCGGGCTCGATCATCGGGTCCACGCTGCCGGTCTCGGCGTCGAGTTCCTCCTCCAGGACCTCGACCACGGCGGTGATGGCGGTGAGTGGAGTCCGCAGCTCGTGGGACATGTCGGCGACGAAGCGGCGCGAGGCGTCGTCCCGGGCGGCCATGTCGGCGACCCGCTTCTCCAGCGCCTCGGCGGTCTGGTTGAACGTCCTTGAGAGTTCGGCGAGTTCGTCCGTCCCGGACACGCGCAGTCGGGTGTCGAGCTTGCCCTCGCCGAGCCGGCGGGCGGCGATGCCGAGCCGGTGCACGGGCTTGAGGACGGTCGTCGCGGCGGCCTGCGCGAGCAGCGCGGAACCGATCAGCGCGAGCCCGGTGGCGATCCCCAGCGACCAGGCGAGGGAGTTGAGATCCTTCGCCTCCGGCTCAAGTGACTTGAGCATGTAGCCCGTTGGACCGCCGCCGATCATCCTCGTACCGGCCACCAGGAACGGCGTGCCGTGCTCGGTGACCCGCTGCCAGTACAGGTGGTACGGCTCCTTGTTGCCGTCGGTCACCGACTGCTGCTTGTTCACCGCCGTGCGCAGCGACTTGGGCACGTCCTCCAGCGAAAACCCGTTCAGGCCGCCCGAGTTGCCGTAGACCGTCTTGGCGTTGGAGTCCTGGGCGACCAGCAGGACGCTGAAGCGCTGGCTGCTGTTGGCCATCTGACCGGCCGTGCGCATGAGTTCGTCCTGCGTGGGGTGCAAGGGCAGGGCGCCGGCGTGGTTCTGCATCTCCTGCCGGAAGTCGCGCAGTACCGCGTCCTGGGCGCGGGTGAGGACGGCCTCGCGGTTGAGCCAGTAGGCGATGCCGGACGCGGACACGGCGGCGGTCAGCGCGACCAGACCGAAGACGACCACCAGCCTGAGGCGCAGGCTGGTGAACCGCAGCCGCCACAGAACTCCCTTACGACCCGGGCGCCAGCCGCGGATCCCCCCTGGTGCGTCGGTCACTGAGGCGAGTCCAGGCGGTAACCGACGCCGCGCACGGTACGGATGAGCGTCGGGGACGAGGGCACGTCCTCGACCTTGGCGCGCAGCCGCTGGACACAGGCGTCCACCAGCCGCGAGTCACCGAGGTAGTCGTGCTCCCACACCAGGCGCAGCAACTGCTGCCGGGACAGGGCCTGTCCGGGCCGCCGGCTCAGTTCGAGGAGCAACCGCAGCTCGGTGGGCGTGAGTTGGAGGTCCTCGCCGTTCTTCGTGACGGTCATCGCGGCCCGGTCGATGACCAGCGAACCGAACGAGGCCGCGTCGTTGGACTCCCGCTCCCCGCGCCGCAGCACGGCCCGGATGCGGGCATCCAGCACCCGCCCCTGCACGGGTTTGACCACGTAGTCGTCGGCGCCGGACTCCAGTCCGACGACGATGTCGATGTCGTCGCTGCGCGCGGTGAGCAGAATGATCGGCAGCGTGTCCGTGCGCCGGATACGACGGCACACCTCGAAACCGTCGATGCCGGGCAGCATCACATCCAGCACGATCAGGTCCGGCCGCTGCTCACGCAGCAGCTTCAGACCGTCCTCGCCGCTGGCAGCGGTGGCTACCCGGTGTCCCTGGCGCGTCAGCGAGAGCTCCAGGGCCGTCCGGATGGCGTCGTCGTCCTCGATCAGCAACAGGGAAGGCACGGGGCTCATTCTGGCCCATGTGGGGGCGGTGTTTCGACACCTGCACGGGTACACGCCCGTAGCGCTCCTTTCTGTGACCGGACTGTCCGTTTTCTGAGGGCAGCCGCAGGGACCCACCCCTGTGACAGGTCTGTGACAGTCGGGGGACACGTCCATGAAGTGCCCCGGGCAGGATTTTCGGCACAGGCAAGGAACCACGAAGGAACCAAGCCGGAACATCCGAACACCGGGCAAGTCCACTACGGGGGGCGCGAGATGAGCACGCTGCACAGCACCAGCAACAACGCAGTCATCACGCGTCTGCACGACGTCACCCGGGGTTCCGAGAAGTCCGGTGCCGTGAGCGGGCGGGGGTGCGTTCGCGGTGCCGGGCGTCAGCACACCGGTTACATGACGGTGGTTGACGCGCACACGGGGGAAGCGCATGGGGGAAGCGGGTACAGGGAGGACACGGGGGAGCGTCGTTCGCTGTCGGAAGCGGAGTTCACCGCCTACGTCCAGGAGCGCCGCGCCTCCCTGTACGCGACCGCCTACCACCTGACCGGCGACCGCTTCGAGGCCGAGGACCTGCTGCAGAGCGCGCTGTTCTCGACGTACAAGGCATGGGACCGGATCAGCGACAAGGCCGCGGTCGGGGGCTACCTCCGCCGCACCATGACGAACCTGCACATCAGCGCGTGGCGCCGCCGCAAGCTGAACGAGTACCCGACCGAGGAACTGCCGGAGACGCCCGGCGACACGGACGCGATGCGCGGCACCGAACTGCGCGCGGTCCTGTGGCAGGCGCTGGCCCGGCTGCCCGAACTCCAGCGCACCATGCTGGTCCTCCGTTACTACGAGGGCCGCACGGACCCGGAGATCGCGGAGATCCTCGACATCAGTGTCGGCACGGTGAAGTCCAGCATCTGGCGGTCGCTCCGCCGCATGCGCGAGGACGAGGTCCTCAGCTTCGGCCGTGACGAGGAGGACGCCTTCGGGGAGCTCGTCGCCTGAGGGTTGGGGGGGAAGTAGGTAACGGGGGAGCACGAAGGGGACCACGGGGGATCGGCGCTGGGGGGTGCCGACGGGGTCCTGGGGGGATCACGGGGGAAGTACCACGGGGGAATGAGGGAGCGGGACTGGAGGGCCGGGGGGTCCGTCCAGTCCCGCTCTTTGTTGTCTACGAGGGGGAGGGCGCCGGAGTCGTGCGTACCGGCCGCCGTCCGACCGCCGCCGCGGCCAGCCGGCCCAGCGCCTCGTCCTTGTCGCAGGCGTACGCGCCGAGTGCCGTCTGCCGGGCCACGATCGAGCGCTCCAGCCGCATCAGCCGCCAGCCGCGCCGCAACAGGAACGGCACGGACTTACGGCCCTCCCTGAGATCCCGCAGAAAACGCCGCCGGAAGGTGCGCACGGGACCCCGGCTCAGGCACAGCGCGTCCGCGAGGACACCCAGCTCCCGGCACCGGGTGATGACCTCGGCCGCGAAGATGCCCTCCGCTATGAAGAGCGGGGTCCGGCCCACATCGACAGCCTCGGTGCCCGTGCGGGCGCTCAGCGAGATGTCGTAGACCGGCACATCCGTACGACCCGTGCGGCACAGCTCGACGATCGCGGCGACCGCGACCTCCGCGTCCCAGGAGTCGGGATGGTCCCAGTCGATGTCCGAACTCCCCGCCACCAGTGGCAGCGTCGGGTCGTCGCCCTCCTTGTAGAAGTCGTCGAGCCGCAGCACGGGAAGACCGGAGCGGGCCGAGACGAGGGACTTGCCGGAACCCGAGGGGCCGCACAGCAGCACGACACGGGCCGGTGACGGGGAAAGGATGCTCACGGGACACCAGTTTGACGTATTCCGTACGTCCTGCCGACCCCGCGGGTCGGCATTGGAACGCGCATCACACGTCAACTACCCTTCGTGCTGACCTGATTACCCTGCGCGCCAGAAGGTGGCACCAGTAATGGCACGACACACGTCCCCCCAGCACCCGACCGCCCAGCGCGCCCTGGTCGCCCTCGCGATCGCCTCAGGCGCCCTGGGCGCGGGTGCGGCGACGGCCTCCGCGGACACCGCCCCGGTGGTGGACGTGATGCGGACGCGGCCCACCTCGCTGGGCAAGATCGACCCTGCGGCGGGTCTGGGCGCCCTCACCGGCACCGTCGGCTACGTCACCGGGCCCGTTGCCGGTCTCAAGCCCAACCCGCTCGCGGGGACGGGGGTTGACCCGCTCGACAACGGGGTTGCCACGCGGCTCGCCGACTTTCAGCCGTTGGCCTCGCAGGCGCTGACGGGGCCGGTGGCTGAGGCGGAGTCGATCGGGAGCATGCCGGTGGTGGGACAGGTGACTGGCTTGCTGGGGGGCTGAGCGATCGCGGGAGCGGTTCGGGGAGCTGCGGTCTCGTTGCCGGGTGCGAGTCCGTGTGGCTGGTCGCGCAGTTCCCCGCGCCCCTGGTGAGCGGGCCTTCGGCCGCTCAGTACGAGGAGCCGCCTGCTCCCAGTGAACCCGTCGGGTGCCAGACCGTCTTCGTCTCCAGGAAGGCCGTCAGGCGCTCGGTCCCGGGAGTCTCCGCGTAATCCACAGGCTGTGGACGAAGGACGCGCTTGAGGTTGTCGGCCGCCGCGATCTCCAACTCCTTCGCCAGTACGTCGTCCGCGCCGGCCAGGTCGATCGCGTTGACGTCCTGGTGCGCGGCGAGGGGCGCCGCGATCTCCGCCGTCCTGCCGGAGAGGACGTTGACGACTCCGCCGGGCAGGTCGGAGGTGGCCAGGACCTCGCCCAACGACAGTGCCGGGAGCGGGGACTTCTCGCTCGCGATGACGACGACCGTGTTGCCGGTCGCGATCACCGGGGCGATGACCGAGACCAGGCCCAGGAACGACGACTCCTGCGGAGCGAGCACGGTGACGACACCCGTCGGCTCGGGGGAGGAGAGGTTGAAGTAGGGGCCCGCGACCGGATTTCCGCCGCCGACCACCTGGGCGATCTTGTCGGTCCAGCCCGCGTACCAGACCCAGCGGTCGATCGCCGCGTCCACGACCACGGAAGCCTTCGACTTCGACAGGCCCTCCGCGTCGGCGACTTCGCGCACGAACTGGTCCTTGCGGCCCTCCAGCATCTCGGCGATGCGGTAGAGGATCTGGCCCCGGTTGTAAGCCGTCGCGCCGGACCAGCCGCCGAACGCCTTGCGGGCGGCCACGACCGCGTCACGGGCGTCCTTGCGGGAGGAAAGGGGCGCGTTCGCGAGCCACTTGCCCTTGGAGTCCGTCACGTCGTACACCCGGCCGCTCTCGGAACGCGGGAACTTCCCGCCGACGTACAGCTTGTAGGTCTTGAAGACGCTCAAACGGTCAGACATCGAGGTACGCCTCCAGGCCGTGGCGACCGCCCTCGCGGCCGAAGCCCGACTCCTTGTAACCGCCGAACGGCGAGGTCGGGTCGAACTTGTTGAACGTGTTGGACCAGATGACGCCCGCGCGCAGCTTGCTCGCGACCGCGAGGATGCGCGAGCCCTTCTCGGTCCAGATGCCGGCGGAGAGGCCGTACTGGCTGTTGTTGGCCTTCGCGACCGCCTCCTCGGGCGTGCGGAAGGTCAGCACGGACAGCACCGGGCCGAAGATCTCGTCGCGGGCGATGGTGTGCGCCTGGGTGACGTTCGTGAAGAGCGTCGGGGCGAACCAGTAGCCGGAGGACGGGAGTTCGCAGGCCGGGGACCAGCGCTCGGCGCCCTCCGCCTCGCCCTGTTCGACGAGCGTGGTGATCCGGGAGAGCTGCTCGGCGGAGTTGATCGCGCCGATGTCGGTGTTCTTGTCGAGCGGGTCGCCGAGGCGGAGGGTCGACAGTCGCCGCTTGAGCGAATCCATCAACTCGTCCTGGATCGACTCCTGTACGAGCAGTCGGCTGCCCGCGCAGCAGACCTGGCCCTGGTTGAAGAAGATGCCGGTGACGATCCCCTCCACCGCCTGGTCGATGGGGGCGTCGTCGAAGACGATGTTCGCGCCCTTGCCGCCGAGTTCGAGGGTGACCTTCTTGGTCGTGCCGGCCACCTGGCGGGCGATCGCCTTGCCCACGGCCGTGGAGCCGGTGAACGCGACCTTGTTGACGTCCGGGTGCGCGACGAGCGCGGCGCCCGTGTCGCCGTATCCCGGAAGGATGTTGACGACACCCTTGGGCAGGCCCGCCTGGCGGCAGATGTCCGCGAAGAACAGGGCGGAGAGGGGGGTGGTCTCGGCGGGCTTCAACACCACCGTGTTGCCGGTGGCGAGCGCCGGGGCGATCTTCCACGCCAGCATCAGGAGCGGGAAGTTCCACGGGATGACCTGGCCGGCGACGCCCAGCGGCTGCGGGTTCGCACCGAAGCCGGCGTGGTCGAGTTTGTCGGCCCAGCCCGCGTAGTAGAAGAAGTGCGCGGCTACGAGGGGGAGGTCGGCGTCCCTCGTCTCCTTGATGGGCTTGCCGTTGTCCAGGGTTTCCAGGACGGCCAGTTCGCGGCTGCGCTCCTGGATGATCCGGGCGATGCGGAACAGGTACTTGGCGCGCTCGGAGCCGGGCAGAGCCGACCACTTCTCGAAGGCCTTGCGGGCGGCCTTCACCGCGCGGTCGACGTCCGCCTCGCCCGCCTGGGCGATCTCGGAGAGGACCTCTTCGGTGGAGGGGGAGACGGTCTTGAAGACCTTGCCGTCGGCCGCCTCGGTGAACTCGCCGTCGATGAACAGGCCGTAGGAGGGCGCGATGTCGACGACCGAGCGGGACTCGGGGGCCGGTGCGTACTCAAAAGCGGATGCGGATGCCATGTTGGATCAGTCCACCGTCACGTAGTCGGGGCCGGAGTAGCGGCCGGTGGCCAGCTTCTGACGCTGCATCAGCAGGTCGTTCAGGAGCGAGGACGCGCCGAAGCGGAACCAGTGGTTGTCCAGCCAGTCCTCGCCCGCCGTCTCGTTGACGATGACCAGGAACTTGACGGCGTCCTTGGAGGTGCGGATACCGCCCGCGGGCTTCACCCCGACCTGGATGCCGGTCTGGGCGCGGAAGTCGCGCACTGCCTCCAGCATCAACAGGGTGTTCGCGGGCGTCGCGTTGACGGCGACCTTGCCCGTCGACGTCTTGATGAAGTCCGCGCCGGCCAGCATGCCGAGCCAGCTCGCGCGGCGGATGTTGTCGTACGTCGACAGCTCGCCGGTCTCGAAGATGACCTTCAGACGGGCGGCGCCCGAGGCCTCCTTCACGGCGACGATCTCGTCGTGGACCTTCATGTAGTTGCCCGCGAGGAACGCCCCGCGGTCGATGACCATGTCGATCTCGTCGGCGCCCGCGGCGACCGCGTCGCGCACGTCGGCCAGCTTCACGGGGAGCGCGGCACGGCCGGCCGGGAAGGCGGTGGCGACGGAGGCGACCTTCACGGAGGAGCCGGCGACGGCCTCCTTGGCGACGGCCACCATGTCGGGATAGACACAGACGGCCGCGGTCGAGGGGCTCGTCCGGTCGGTCGGGTCGGGGCGGACCGCCTTGGCGCCGAGCGCCCGGACCTTGCCGGGGGTGTCCGCGCCTTCCAGGGTCGTCAGGTCGACCATCGAGATGGCCAGGTCGATGGCGTACGCCTTCGCGGTGGTCTTGATGGAACGGGTCCCGAGCGAGGCGGCACGCGCCTCCAGGCCGACCGCGTCGACGCCGGGCAGCCCGTGGAGGAAGCGGCGCAGCGTGCTGTCGGACGCGGTGACGTCACCGAGAGCGGGTGCTGTGGGTGCAGTGGTGGGCATGGTCACCAGACGAGCATATCTACGCGCGTAGCGGCTGTACACCCCGGGCTCCTGGTCACACCTAAGGGGCGCGGGGCTGTATCCAAGTGCGCCGCCGCGTGGGCGCGACAAGCCACAACGCACCCGCACTCGCAAACGAACAGGTCCCCGACGGCGATGAGGCGAACCCCTGAGGCACAATCGGCCCATGACGACCCCGCACCACGAGCCCCCCGCACCGCAGCCCCCCGACCGCATCTACAGGTCGTCCATGGGCATCGTGGGCGGCGTCCTGCTGCTCGCCATCGGGCTCTGGCTCGGCATCGACGCGCTCGTACGGGGAAACGGCCGCACGCCGTGGCTGGCGCTCGCGGGGCTGATCCTCGTCGTGCCGCTGGTGGTCGCCTTCACGTTCCGCCCGGCCGTGTACGCCAACGACGACCGGCTGCGCGTGCGCAACCCGTTCCGGCTCGTCGTCGTGCCGTGGGGCGAGGTGGCCGCGCTGCGGTCCGGGCTCTCGAACGAGGTCATCGCCAAGTCCGGCACCAAGTTCCAGCTGTGGGCGATCCCGGTCTCGCTGCGCAGCCGCAAGCGGGCCGCGCGTCGCGAGGCACGGTCCAAGGCGGAGGCGGGCGGCCAGGCCGGCCGGGGCGGCAGGGCCGGCGGGTTCGGGGGCTTCGGCGGGGGCCTGGGCGGCGGTTCCGCGGCCGGTGAGTCCACGCGCGCGGAGTCCGACCAGATCATGAGCGACCTGAACGAGCTGCTGGAGAACCGGGAGCAGGCGGAGTCGGCGCAGGGAGAGGTCACGGTGCGCTGGGCGTACGAGGTGATCGCCCCGGCGCTCGCGGGTGCCGTAGTACTGGCGATCCTGCTGGCCACGGGCTGACCGGACCGCCCCCGCTCTCACAGCTTTCCGGGTCATCATTCGACCCGAACTCGGCCGCGGCGGCGGTCCCCCACCCGGAGGCGAAGCCGAGCAACGCCGACCACACCCGTGGTCCGAGTCTCTGGGAAGTCATGGACACGAACGTCCGGGAGCTGTCGCGGCTGCCCGCCTCCGCCCTACCCGACGGCTGCGTTTCCTGGCGCGGGGAGCACCCGCGCCGGTGGACGCTGGCGTTGCCGCCGCGCCGGATGTCGGTGCGGTTGCGACTGGTCCATGTGAAGCTCGCGGTGCTGTCCGGCTGGCTGTCGGCGGCGGCGCTGCTGTACTACGGCGGTCTGCCCCCGTATCTCGCGGCGGTGCTGCCGCTCCAGCTGATCTGGGTGCTGTGGCGGCCCGAGATCGTCTGGTACTCGGCATCGGTCCTGTTCGTCGCGGTGGTCGGGTACGCGTCGTGGCCGCCGCACGCGTCCTGGTGGGTGCTCGGCGGTGTCGTCCTGCCGGCGCTGGTGCTCTCCGTGCCGCCCGCCGAATACCGGACACGCGCGAGTGCCCGGCAACAGGAGGCGGCCCTCGCCGCGTCAGAGGGCGTCACAGCCCGTCTCCCCGACGCCGGCCGGCCGGTCCGCCGCGGCCGTTTCCTCATCCGCGCCGGAGCGCTCCTTCTCGTACCCGGCGCCGTACTGACCGCCCTGGCGCCGCTCGTCCCCCACGCCGAGGACCAGCGGGCCGCCGCGATGACCGGCGTCTACGTCATCGGACTCGGCCTCACCGTCCTGCTGTCCGGCGTACAGGGCAGGCGACGGGCCCGCGCGCTGCGGCAGGCTCCGGCACCCGTCCTGCGCGTGCTGGTCCGGGAGAGCGCACACGGCGACACAGAGATCCTCGCCGCCGACGACCCGGCCGCGCTACGGCCCCTGTTCCGGGTCGCCGTCTCGGAACAGGAGGACAGCGCCGACCGCGCCGACAAGGACCCGGAGGATCCCGACGACGTCGACGGCCTCCTCGACGCGCTCGACGACGCCCTTTCCGACGGTCTCCCCGCCGAGCGGTCCGGCCCCCTCCGCGAGGCCGTCCTCTACGGCACGCCCTACGACGGCGCGGAGATCCTCATCGTCAGCGCCGCCCCGAAGCCGGGCGGCCGGCCGGTGACGCAGTGGTCGACCGGACCCGTGAGGCCGTTGTCGGAGTCCGGGGTGCGGCGGCGGCTCGTGCGGGAGAAGCGGGCGGCCGTCCGGGCGGCCCGCAACGACGCGCGGCACGAGGAACTGGTCGCGGCCGTGCGGGCGGAGAGCGCCGAACCCGTGCCGGTACGGCGCTGGCGGGCGGGCCCGGTGGACTGGCTGGCGGCTTTCCTGATGGCGCAATGCGGCGTCTGGCTGTACTGGATCGCGACCGACGAGAGCCTCTGGCATCGCGCCCTGCTGTTCCTCATAGGTCTCCGGGGCGCCACCCGTATCCCCGTGAAGCTGTCCTGGCGCATCACCGCCGACCGCACCGGCATCTGGTTGAACGGTCTGCTCTGGCCCCGGCACATCCCCTGGGACGACCTCCGCTCGGCCCGCCGGGAGGGGTTCGACCTGAAGCTCCGCCGGCGCGGCGGCGATTCCTGGGTGGTCGCCGCCCCGCACTCGGCCCGACTGCAACGCGCACGCGGCCGGATCCACCCCTACGACGCCCTGGCCGCCGAACTCTCCGCGATGATCGCCGAGCCCGCCCTGCGGCCCACCGGCGGGAGTGGGGAGAAGGAGCGCGGGCGTCCGCTGTGGCCGTACGCCGCGCTGCTCGCGGTCGTGTGGGCAGTGCTGGTGGCGGTTCGTCAGGGCTGGCTGTAGGTCCTGTGGCGCGGCAGAACCGAAGACGGGGTGTCCCGGGCAGGGACACCCCGTCCGACCGCGGGTGACGGCTGGGCCGCGGGCGACGGCTCAGATACCGGCCGCCGCCGACAGGTCCCGCTTGATCGTCGCCAGCGTCCCGGCCGCCTGCGCGCGGGCCGCCGGTAGGTCGGAGTGCGCGGCCACGGGGACCACGACCTCCAGATAGCACTTCAGTTTGGGCTCGGTGCCGCTGGGCCGGACGATGACGCGGGCACCGTCGAGCGTGTAGCGCAGGCCGTCCGTGGGCGGGAGCAGCTCCGTGCCCTCGGTCAGGTCCTCGGCCCTGGTGACGGCCAGTCCGGCCAGCTCGGTCGGCGGCTGCTCGCGGAGCCGCCGCATGGCGTCCGCGATGACGGTCAAGTCCTCGACGCGCACGGAGAGTTGGTCGGTGGCGTGCAGTCCGTGCGTCACGGCGAGATCGTCGAGGAGGTCGAGCAGATCGCGGCCCTCCTCCTTCAGCTCGGACGCCAGCTCGGTGATCAGCAGGGCGGCGGTGATGCCGTCCTTGTCGCGCACACCGTCCGGGTCCACGCAGTAGCCGAGGGCCTCCTCATAGCCGTAGCGCAGACCGTCGACCCGGGCGATCCACTTGAAGCCGGTGAGGGTCTCTTCGTAGGGCAGGCCCGCCTTCTCGGCGATACGGCCGAGGAGGGACGAGGAGACGATCGACTCGGCGAAGGTGCCCTGCGCGCCGCGTCGCACGAGGTGTGCGGCGAGCAGGGAGCCGACCTCGTCGCCGCGCAGCATGCGCCAGTCGCCGTCGGCTTTCACGGCCACGGCGCAGCGGTCGGCGTCGGGGTCGTTGGCGATGATCAGGTCGGGGTCCGTGGCGCGGGCCCGGGCGAAGGCGAGGTCCATCGCGCCCGGCTCCTCCGGGTTGGGGAACGCGACGGTCGGGAAGTCCGGGTCGGGCTCGGCCTGTTCGGCGACGAGCACCGGCTCCGGGAACCCGGCGCGGGCGAACGCGGCCAGCAGGACGTCCTTGCCGACGCCGTGCATCGCCGTGTAGACGGTACGGGCGGTGCGGGGGGAGCCCGGGGCCAGAACGGCGTCGGCGCGGGCCAGGTAGGCGTCCAGGACGCTGTCGTCGAGTGTTTCCCAGCCGTCCGTGGGGCGGGGTACGTCGTGCAGGGAGCTGATCGCCTCGATCTCGGCGGCGATGTCCGCGTCGGCCGGGGGCACGATCTGGGAGCCGTCGCCGAGGTAGACCTTGTAGCCGTTGTCCCGGGGCGGGTTGTGGCTGGCGGTGACCTCCACGCCCGCGATCGCGCCCAAGTGCCTTATGGCGAAGGCGAGTACGGGGGTGGGGAGCGGGCGCGGGAGTACGGCCGCCCGGAGTCCCGCGCCGGTCATCACGGCGGCGGTGTCGCGGGCGAAGTCCGCGGACTTGTGCCGGGCGTCGTAGCCGATGACGACGACTCCGTCGGTGTGGCCGTTGTGCTTGAGGTACGCGGCGAGGCCGGCGGCGGCGCGGATGACGACGGCGCGGTTCATCCGCATGGGTCCGGCACCGAGTTCGCCGCGGAGGCCGGCGGTGCCGAACTGGAGGGTGCCGCCGAAGCGCTCCGCGAGTTCCGTGACGTCCCCGGCGTCGATGAGCTTCCCCAGCTCCTCGCGGGTGTCCGCGTCGGGGTCCTCGGCGAGCCAGGTCCTGGCCCGCGCGATGAGATCGTCGTGCACGTCCGGTCAACCTCTCGTGTGGTGGGTGGGCGAAGGTACGGCTGGTTGCCTACAGCCGGCCCAGCACCTGGGCCAGCAGCGACCCCATCTGCGTGGCGGAGTCCCGGCCCGCCTGCAGAACCTCCTCGTGGTTCAGCGGTTCCCCCGTCATCCCCGCGGCGAGGTTCGTCACCAGGGAGATACCCAGCACCTCCGCACCCGCCTCACGCGCCGCGATCGCCTCCAGCACCGTCGACATGCCCACCAGGTCCGCCCCGATCACCCTGGCCATGCGGATCTCGGCGGGAGTCTCGTAGTGCGGGCCGGGGAACTGGGCGTAGACACCCTCCTCCAGAGCGGGGTCGATCTCCTTGCAGAGCGTCCGCAGCCGGGGGGAGTACAGGTCCGTCAGGTCGACGAAGTTCGCGCCGATGATGGGGGAGGCCGCCGTGAGGTTGATGTGGTCGCTGATCAGCACCGGCTGGCCGGGCCGCATGCCCTCGCGGAGCCCCCCGCAGCCGTTGGTCAGCACGATGGTCTTGCAGCCGGCGGCGACGGCGGTACGCACCCCGTGCGCGACGGCGGCGACACCGCGGCCCTCGTAGTAGTGGGTGCGGCCGAGGAAGACCAGCGCGCGCTTGTCACCGATCGCGTACGAGCGGACCCGGCCGCCGTGGCCCTCGACGGCCGGCGGCGGGAATCCGGGCAGCTCGGTGACGGGGAAGTCGGCCTCGGGTACGCCGAGGGCGTCGACGGCCGGCCCCCAGCCGGAGCCCATCACAAGAGCGACGTCGTGGGTCTCGGCGCCCGTCAGTTCGCGCAGGCGCGTGGCGGCGGCGTCAGCGGCGGCGTGGGGGTCGCCCTGGATGTCGTCCGGAAGAAGAGATGCGTTCACGCGGTTGAGGGTAGCTGGTCTGGGCCTACGCGCGTAGATGACAGAGCTCACGGGATTGCGATCGTTGTCTTGTCGTTTCCAACGAGACCCGTGACGGGCGTGGTGTGTGGGAAGCCCTCAGTAAGCCGCGCGAATCATCAGCAGGGGCGCTTCCGCAGCTCCATCACATAGTCGTGCGGCGCGCCCGCCGACTCCGCGGCGTCGGCGAGCTCACCGAGATACCGCGCCGACGGCAGCCCACCCTCATATCCGTTGAGGACGTACACCCAGGCGGGTTCCTCGCCGTCCAGCGTGTGCACGCGGACCCGCATGCGCCGGTAGACGTCGAGGCCGACGCCCTCCCAGCGGTCCATGGAGTCCTCGTCGGGCGGCGCGATCTCGTACAGCGCGACGAAGACCTGGGAGCGCGGCGCCTCCACGATCGTCGCGAGCGCGCCCTCCCAGCCCATGTGCTCACCGCCGAAGGTCAGCCGCCACCCGTTCAGCCAGCCCGTGGCGCGCAGCGGCGAGTGCGGGGCGCGGCGGGTCATCAGCCGCGCGTCGAGATTGCCGGCGTACGCGGCGTAGAGCGACATGCTCCGAGAGTACGGCAGCCGACACACCCGCCACTCCCGTAACCGTCGGTATTCGGGGCCGCGTACGGCGAGA
The DNA here is from genome assembly GCF_045209635.1 of Streptomyces sp. NBC_01622. Classification (NCBI taxonomy): domain Bacteria; kingdom Bacillati; phylum Actinomycetota; class Actinomycetes; order Kitasatosporales; family Streptomycetaceae; genus Streptomyces; species Streptomyces sp. NBC_01622. Next base: position 4,414,941 of record NZ_CP109293.1, on the reverse strand, counting down.
AGGTGACGTGTCGGGGGGTGTCCGCCCGCAGCCGTTGGCGCGTCAACACCGCCAGATTCTCGAGTGACCGATTCCACGCCGTTCAGAGGACGGACACCCCCCGACACGGCACCGACCCAGACCGAACCACAGGCGAACCACCCACCGCACCCGCACCCGGGCGGAAGCACCTTGAAGCGTGCGGGACAATGGACTACGTGACTCGGATCGTGATCATCGGTGGCGGACCCGGCGGCTATGAAGCGGCGCTGGTGGCAGCGCAGCTCGGCGCGGAGGTGACCGTCGTCGACTGCGACGGTCTGGGCGGGGCGTCGGTGCTGACCGACTGCGTGCCGTCGAAGACCCTTATCGCGACGGCCGAGGTGATGACCACCTTCGACTCGTCGTACGAGGAACTCGGCATCATCGTCGCCGACGACACTCCACCGCTGGAACAGGCGGCAAGGGTCGTCGGCGTGGACCTCGGCAAGGTCAACCGCCGTGTGAAGCGCCTCGCACTCGCACAGTCGCACGACATCACCGCGTCCGTGACCCGGGCCGGCGCCCGCGTGATGCGCGGCCGGGGCCGGCTCGACGGCATGCAGGCGATCGACGGTTCCCGCAAGGTCATCGTGAAGGCGGCCGACGGCACCGAGGAGACGCTCGTCGCGGACGCCGTCCTCATCGCGACCGGCGGTCACCCCCGCGAGCTGGACGACGCCCGCCCGGACGGCGAGCGCATCCTGAACTGGACCCAGGTCTACGACCTCACCGAACTCCCCGAAGAGCTGATCGTGGTCGGCTCCGGTGTCACCGGTGCCGAGTTCGCCGGCGCCTACCAGGCCCTCGGCTCCAAGGTCACCCTCGTCTCCTCCCGCGACCGCGTCCTGCCGGGCGAGGACCCGGACGCAGCCGCCGTACTCGAAGACGTCTTCCGGCGCCGCGGCATGAACGTCATGGCCCGCTCCCGTGCCGAGTCCGCCAAGCGCGTCGGCGACAAGGTCGAGGTCACCCTCGCCGACGGCCGCGTCATCGCCGGCTCCCACTGCCTCATGGCCGTCGGCGCCATCCCGAACTCCGCGGGCATGGGCCTGGAGGAGGCGGGCGTCAGGCTGCGCGACTCGGGCCACATCTGGACCGACAAGGTCTCCCGTACGACAGCTCCGGGCGTGTACGCGGCCGGTGACGTCACCGGTGTCTTCGCGCTCGCCTCGGTGGCCGCGATGCAGGGCCGTATCGCCATGTACCACTTCCTCGGCGACGCGGTGGCCCCGCTCAACCTCAAGACGGTCTCCTCGAACGTCTTCACCGACCCCGAGATCGCGACCGTCGGCTACAGCCAGGCCGACGTCGACGCGGGCAAGATCGACGCCCGGGTCGTGAAGCTCCCGCTCCTGCGCAACCCGCGCGCGAAGATGCAGGGCATCCGGGACGGCTTCGTCAAGATCTTCTGCCGTCCGGGCACCGGGATCATCGTCGGCGGTGTGGTCGTGGCGCCCCGCGCCTCGGAGCTGATCCATCCGATCTCGATCGCCGTCGACAACAATCTGACGGTCGAACAGATCGCGAACGCCTTCACCGTGTACCCGTCCCTTTCGGGCTCGATCGCCGAGGTGGCCCGACAGCTGCACACCCGCAAGGCGACGGGCGAAGTCTGAGGCCGCACCGACTCCCCGTTGGTCACGGGGAGTTGCCGCCCATTCGTACGGCATAGGCGCTGGGACTACCCCCTATACCACTTCTCGCCCTCCTGTGCGAACAACTTCTGCTATTCACCGCAAACAGCTGAAAGCAGACGGTCGTTGGGGTTACTGTCAGTTTCGTGTTCGCTGCAGAACGTCGCCAATTGATCCTCGAAATGGTGCGAGCGAATGGGGCTGTATCGCTCCGTGAGCTCGCCCGCGTCGTCCAGACCTCCGAAGTGACCGTACGGCGGGACGTGCGCGCACTGGAGGCAGAAGGACTCCTCGACCGCCGGCACGGCGGTGCGGTATTGCCGGGCGGGTTCACGCGGGAGTCCGGCTTTCCGCAGAAATCACATCTCGCGACCGCCGAGAAGACGGCAATCGCCGATCTCGCCGCGAGCTTCGTCGAAGAGGGCGAAGCGATCGTGGTAGGGGCGGGTACCACCACACAGGAGCTGGCCCGCCGGCTCGCCCGGGTGCCCGGACTGACCGTAGTCACCAACTCCCTGCTGGTGGCCCAGGCGTTGGCCCATGCCAACCGCGTGGAGGTCGTGATGACCGGTGGCACCCTGCGCGGTTCCAACTACGCGCTGGTGGGCAGCGGGGCCGAGCAGTCCCTCCAGGGGCTCCGCGTCTCCCGGGCCTTCCTCTCCGGAAGCGGCCTCACCGCCGAACGCGGTCTCTCCACGTCCAACATGCTCTCGGCGTCCGTCGACCGGGCCCTCGTGCAGGCGGCGGCCGAGGTCGTCGTCCTCGCCGACCACACCAAGCTCGGTACGGACACCATGTTCCAGACCGTGCCCACGGACGTGATCACCCGCCTCGTCACCGATGAGCCCCCGGGCCACGACGACCGCGCCGCCACGGAGTTGCAGGCCCTCGCCGACCAGGGGGTGCAGATCGCCGTGGCCGGCGCGGCGGGCAGCCAGGGGGGTGATCAGACCCCGGCGCGGGAACAACGACGCCGGGACGTACCCCTTCCGGCTCCGCGACGGGGTCAAGTACCGGGGCTGCGCTCGGCGGGCGTACTGGGCGGGGAGTCACCGGAGCGGGAGCGGGCAGCCAGGGTGGCGGATCTGCGCAGGCGTTGATCGGTGCGGATTTCGGCTGCGGGCCGGTGGGGGCTGGTCGCGCAGTTCCCCGCGCCCCTAAAACGCAGGCCGCTTTTAGGGGCGCGGGGCTGTATCGATATGCGGCTCCGCCGCGTGGGCGCGACCAGCCACGACGGCGCCGCACCCGAATCACTACGGCTTCAACCCGCGCAAGGTCAACGTCAGCAACCTGTCAGCCAGTTCAGGATCCCCAGGGTTCCCCTCCGCCGCCAACGCAATCGCATGCGTCAGCTGAAGCAGATCACCGATCTCGACGTCACCACGCACGTCACCGGCGTCCTGCGCTCGGCAGAGCAACGCACCCCCGGCCTCCCGGATGGGCGCGCTGCACCGGCCCAGCGCCGACGTGTCGTCGTCGGCCACCGCCATCAGCGCCCGTGAAAGCCCCCGGTACTCGCTCGCGTGGGTCACCATCTCCCGCAGCCAGGTCACCAGGGCCGCACACGGCTGCGGCGCGGACAGCAACTCCCTTGAGCGCGCGAGGAGTTCACCCACCGCGTCCTCGAAGACCGCGCTCATCAGGGACTGCCGGTTGGGGAAGTGCCGGTACAGCGTGCCGATGCCGACGCCCGCGCGCCGGGCCACGTCCTCCAGGGACGCGTCCGTGCCGTGCGCGGCGAAGGACACCCGGGCCTCGGCGAGCAGCCGCTCGTAGTTGCGGCGGGCGTCGGCACGCAGACCCGCCGGCGGCCCGGCTGTGCTGGCCATGGGTCCCACCTGCCCTCCTCGGCGTTGTCCCGTCACATTACAGAGGTGCCCGGCGGACAGGCTGTTCCTGTCGGCCGGGCACCTCTGGACGTGCGGTCGGATCAGTCCTTGATCTCGCAGATCGCGGCGCCGGAGGTGATGGACGCACCGACCTCCGCACCGAGGCCCTTGATGGTGCCGGACTTGTGCGCGTTCAGCGGCTGTTCCATCTTCATCGCTTCGAGTACGACGATGAGGTCGCCCTCCTTGACCTCCTGGCCCTCCTCGACCGCGACCTTGACGATCGTGCCCTGCATCGGCGAGGCGAGGGTGTCGCCGGAGGCGACGGGGCCGGACTTCTTGGCCGCCCGGCGCTTGGGCTTGGCGCCGGCGGCGAGGCCGGTGCGGGCCAGCGACATGCCGAGCGAGACCGGGAGGGAGACCTCCAGGCGCTTGCCGCCGACCTCGACGACGATCGTCTCGCGGTCGGTGTCCTCGTCCGCCTCGGCGTCCGCGGGAGCCGCGAAGGGCTTGATGTCGTTGACGAACTCGGTCTCGATCCAGCGGGTGTGGACCGTGAACGGGTCGGTGGAGCCGGTGAGTTCGGGGGCGAACGCCGGGTCCTTGACGACCGCGCGGTGGAAGGGGATCGCGGTGGCCATGCCCTCGACCCGGAACTCCTCCAGCGCCCGCGCCGCGCGCTGGAGCGCCTGCTCGCGGGTCGCGCCGGTGACGATCAGCTTGGCGAGCAGTGAGTCCCACGCCGGGCCGATGACGCTGCCCGTCTCGACACCGGCGTCCAGCCGGACACCCGGGCCGGACGGCGGGGCGAACGTGGTGACGGTGCCGGGCGCGGGCAGGAAGCCGCGGCCCGGGTCCTCGCCGTTGATGCGGAACTCGAAGGAGTGGCCGCGCAGTTCGGGGTCGCCGTAGCCGAGTTCCTCGCCGTCGGCGATGCGGAACATCTCGCGGACGAGGTCGATGCCGGCGACCTCCTCGGTGACCGGGTGCTCCACCTGGAGGCGGGTGTTGACCTCCAGGAAGGAGATCGTGCCGTCCTGGCCGACGAGGAACTCGACGGTCCCGGCGCCGACGTAGCCGGCCTCCTTGAGGATGGCCTTGGAGGAGGCGTACAGCTCGGCGACCTGCTCGTCGGAGAGGAAGGGCGCGGGCGCCTCCTCGACCAGCTTCTGGTGCCGGCGCTGGAGGGAGCAGTCACGGGTGGAGACGACGACCACGTTGCCGTGGGTGTCGGCCAGGCACTGGGTCTCCACGTGCCGGGGCTTGTCGAGGTAGCGCTCGACGAAGCACTCGCCGCGGCCGAAGGCGGCGACGGCCTCGCGCACCGCGGAGTCGTACAGCTCGGGAACCTCTTCGAGCGTGCGGGCCACCTTCAGACCGCGGCCGCCGCCACCGAAGGCGGCCTTGATCGCGATGGGCAGCCCGTGCTGCTCGGCGAACGCGACGACCTCGTCCGAGCCGGAGACGGGGTCGGGGGTGCCGGCCACCAGGGGGGCGCCGGCGCGCTGCGCGATATGCCGGGCGGCGACCTTGTCACCGAGGTCCCGGATCGCCTGCGGCGGCGGGCCGATCCAGATCAGGTCCGCGTCGAGGACCGCCTGCGCGAACTCGGCGTTCTCCGACAGGAAGCCGTAGCCGGGGTGGACGGCGTCGGCACCGGACTCACGGGCCGCGTTCAGGACCTTGCCGATGTCCAGGTAGCTGCTCGCCGGTGTGTCACCGCCCAGGGCGAACGCCTCATCCGCGGCGCGGACATGCAGAGCGTCCCGGTCCGGGTCGGCGTATACGGCCACGCTCGCGATCCCGGCATCCCGGCAGGCCCGGGCAACGCGGACAGCGATTTCGCCACGATTGGCGATGAGCACCTTGCGCACGATTGAGGCTCCCTCCTTGAAACAAGCCGAGTTTAGGGACTGCCGACACGGCGCATCGACCCGTCCCCTGTGGTGAGCTTGCCCACACGGAGCGTGATACGAGGCCCGCTCGACCCGTGAAATCCCTTGTCGCACCTCGGTACGCAGGACTCCTCCGTGAAACCCTAGCCCTCCGGTGTGGTCAAGGTCTCTGTGAGAGCGTGCCGCGCGCCACGCGGTTTCTTTGTGGAGTCCCTACGAATGGCCCAATGATTCTTTGCCCCTGCCGCAACCCTTGTCCCGCGGTTTACCCGTTAGTAGCGTTCACTGTGCCTCGAACGTACTTGGGGTAACGACAACATTGGTCGAGCGGTGGTCGAGAGTGGGTGGGGGCCGGTGGTACGCAGGCCGGTGGCATGGATCCTGGCGGTCGTCCTCTTCGTGGAGGCCTTCGGCGTAGCGGCGCTGAACTGGTTCCTGGGGATCGTCGCCGACCGCCAGAACATGTCTCTGGCCGGTATCGACCCGGACGCGATGTCCGTCTCCTCGAAGGTCGGCGGAGTCCTCTTCGGCCTCTACTTCCTCCTATGCGCCCTCGTCGCCCTGCTGGTCGCGGTCCGCGACCGGGCCCCGGCCGGCCTCGGCCGCATCCTGCTGATCAGCGTCGCCGTGGTGCACGGACTGCTGGGCGCGTTCGCGTGGGCCATGCTGAGCAAGGCCGCGTTCGCGTTCATGGTGGTGGTGCTCGGCCTCGTCGTCCTGCTCCTGATGACCTACGACCGCCTGGAGGGCCCCTCGGACGCCGTACCGGCATCGGAGGGCCCCAAGGACCCGAAGGACCCCGAGCGGCCAGACAGGGACCCGGCGCCGATCACCCCGCCGCCGGCCCCCAGCCCCTCCTGATCACGCCTCCCGAGGCGTCCACAACTCCGTGATGCCGACGCCCAGTTGGCCCAGCAGCCGGCGAACGAGCGGCAGGCTGATGCCGATCACATTGCCGTGGTCGCCGTCGATGCCCTCGATGAACGGCGCCGAACGGCCGTCGAGCGTGAACGCCCCGGCGACGTAGAGGGGTTCGCCCGAGGCGACGTACGCGGCGATCTCGGCGTCGGTCGGCTCGCCGAAGCGGACCACGGTGGACGCGATCGCCGACACGTACCGGCCGCTCGTCGTGTCGTAGACGCAGTGGCCGGTCTGGAGCGTGCCGGCCCGGCCGCGCATCGACTTCCAGCGGGCGGTGGCCTCCTCGGCGTCGGCGGGCTTGCCCAGGGCCTCGCCGTCCAGGTCGAGCACCGAGTCGCAGCCGATCACCAGCGCGCCGTGCACCTCCGGTCGGGAGGCCACGACAGAGGCCTTTGCCTCGGCGAGGGCGAGGGCGAGGTCGGCCGGGGTGAGGGCTGAGACGGCGTCCTCGTCGACCCCGCTCACGATCACCTCGGGGTCCAGTCCCGCCTGGCGCAGGAGGCCCAGCCGGGCGGGGGACTGGGAGGCGAGCACGAGTCGGCGGCGCGGCTGATCTGTCATACGGCCAGGGTATCGGCGGCGCCACCGGCGCTCGCCTCAGCCCGACAGTCCGATCACGATCATCGCCAGCACCATCGCGAGTGCCATGAGTATTCCGAGCCGCCGCAACATGACCTGCATCTCCCGCAGTTCCTCGGGAGGCTCGTCATCGGGGTCGGACCACAACATGGCACCAGCGTGCGGCTTGGGTGGGGGCGGGCGCCTGAGTACGGGTACTTAAATTCTTGCCCGGGATTGTTCCTCTGTGCGCCCACGCGGCGGAGCCGCAAATCGATACAGCCCCGCGCCCCTTAAGTGAATCCCCTCAGCCGGGCCAGAATGTGCGGGTCCATGCGCTTGGCCCGGGGATGGGCAGCCTCGCGCCCGCGATTCGGGACGGGTCGGACCAGGCGTCCCGCTGCCTCGGTGCGCCGGGCGGTGTTGATGTTGCCGCCGCGGCGCGGGCCCTGACCACTGCCAGGGCGGCGGCCAGCTCCTCGGGGGTCGGGTTGCCCCTTACGACTTTGATCGTCACAGCGGCTCCTTACAGGGGGATGTTGCCGTGCTTCTTCGGGGGCAACGACTCGCGCTTGGTGCGGAGTTGGCGCAGGCCCCGGACCACTTGGCGGCGGGTGTCGGAGGGGAGGACGACCGCGTCGATGTAGCCGCGCTCGGCCGCGATGTAGGGGTTGAGGAGGGTGTCCTCGTACTCCTGGATGAGGCGGGCGCGCACCGCGTCCAGGTCCTCGCCGGCCGCCTCCGCCTCGGCGATCGTGCGCCGGTGCAGGATGTTGACCGCGCCCTGGGCGCCCATGACGGCGATCTGGGCGGTCGGCCAGGCGAGGTTGAGGTCGGCGCCCAGGTGCTTGGAGCCCATGACGTCGTAGGCGCCGCCGAAGGCCTTGCGGGTGATGACCGTGATCAGGGGCACGGTCGCCTCGGCGTACGCGTAGATCAGTTTCGCGCCTCTGCGGATGATGCCGTAGTGCTCCTGGTCGACGCCCGGGAGGAAGCCGGGGACGTCCACGAAGGTGAGGACCGGGACGTTGAACGCGTCGCAGGTGCGGACGAAGCGCGCCGCCTTCTCGGACGCGTCGATGTCCAGGCAACCCGCGAACTGCATGGGCTGGTTGGCCACCACGCCTACCGGTCGGCCCTCGACCCGGCCGAAACCGGTGAGGATGTTCGGCGCGAACAGCGGCTGCGTCTCGAAGAACTCGGCGTCGTCCAGGACGTGTTCGATCACCGTGTGCATGTCGTACGGCTGGTTCGCGCTGTCCGGGACCAGGGTGTCCAGCTCGCGGTCCTCGTCCGTGACGGCGAGGTCCGCCTCCTCGGGGAACGCCGGGGGCTCGGACAGGTTGTTGGAGGGCAGGTACGACAGCAGCTGCTTGACGTACTCGATCGCGTCCTTCTCGTCGCCCGCCATGTGATGGGCCACGCCGGACACGGAGTTGTGGGTGCGCGCGCCGCCCAGCTCCTCGAAGCCCACGTCCTCGCCGGTGACCGTCTTGATGACGTCCGGTCCGGTGATGAACATGTGCGAGGTCTGGTCGACCATCACCGTGAAGTCGGTGATCGCGGGGGAGTACACCGCGCCGCCCGCGCACGGGCCCACGACCAGGCTGATCTGCGGGATGACACCGCTCGCGTGGGTGTTGCGGCGGAAGATCTCGCCGTACGCGCCGAGCGAGGCCACGCCCTCCTGGATGCGGGCGCCGCCGGAGTCGTTGATGCCGATGACCGGACAGCCGGTCTTCAGCGCGAAGTCCATCACCTTGACGATCTTCTGGCCGTAGACCTCGCCGAGGGCGCCGCCGAAGACCGTGAAGTCCTGGGAGAACACGGCGATGGGGCGGCCGTCGACCGTGCCGTAGCCGGAGACGACACCGTCGCCGTAGGGGCGGTTCTTCTCCAGGCCGAAGTCCGTGGACCGGTGCCGGGTGAACTCGTCGAACTCGACGAAGGAGTCCTCGTCGAGGAGCAGGTCGATCCGCTCACGGGCCGTCAACTTGCCCTTGGCGTGCTGTTTTTCGACCGCGCGCTCCGAGCCCGCGTGCGTCGCCTCCTGGGTGCGGCGCCGAAGATCCGCGATCTTCCCGGCGGTGGTGTGGATGTCGATCTCTTGAGGCGCTTCCGGCTCGGACATCGGGATTACGGCTCCCTGCCTGCTCAAAAGGGGGGACGGTTACTCATTCGTAGAGTAGTGGCGGGCCTACCGATCGGCAGTGCGGCGTACAACACACCTAGGGTGGCTTGCATGACGCCGCGAGATGCCTCAGACGAGAACAGCAGCCGTTGGTCCGACCTGGACCGTCCACCGCTCAACGGCGCGGCGCTGCGTAAGGGCCTGGTACGGGACGGCGGCCACGGGGGCCTCTACTGCGACATCGAGGTCGTGCAGCGCACCGGATCCACCAACGCGGACCTCATCGCCCTGGCACTCGCGGGGGACGCCGACGAGGGTGCGGTGCTGGTCGCCGAGGAACAGACCGCCGGGCGCGGGCGCCTCGACCGGCAGTGGACGGCACCGGCCCGCTCCGGGCTCTTCTTCTCCGTCCTCCTGAAGCCCGCCGACGTCCCCGTGGCCCGCTGGGGCTGGCTCCCGCTGCTCACCGGTGTCGCCGTCGCCACGGGCCTGTCCCGCTCGGCCGGCGTCGACACGGCACTCAAGTGGCCCAACGACCTGCTGGTGACTGTCGGTGGCGAGGAACGCAAGGCCGGCGGCATCCTCGCCGAGCGTGCCGGGGACGACGCCGTGATCGTCGGTGTCGGCATCAACGTCACCCTGCGCGAGGACGAGCTCCCCGTGCCCCAGGCGGCTTCTCTTGCCTTGGCCGGGGCCGTCGCCACGGACCGCGATCCCCTGCTGCGGGCGGTCCTGCGCTCCCTGGAGCACTGGTACGACAAGTGGCGCGCGGCGGGCGGCGACCCGGTGGAAAGCGGCCTCCAGGAGACGTACGCGGCCGGCTGCGCCACGCTCGGCCGGGTCGTACGGGCCGAGCTGCCCGGGGACCGGTCGATCACCGGGGAGGCCGTCGCGATCGACGGGGACGGGCGGCTGGTCCTCGCCACGGAGGACGGAGTGCAGGAGCCCGTGGGGGCGGGCGACATCGTGCACCTGCGTCCCGCGTGACCCCGACCGCTCTTGTGACAGCTTTGTCCGCGTGACTCACGGAGTGAGCTGGCCCACACCTGCCGTAGCATTGGGCCTGGTCGATACCTGACCGTGGCAGATCGGAAGGGCAGCAGGCGTGACCGTCGACGACACGGGCTCCGGCGCGGACGCGGACGGCCGGGTGGACCCCGATGCCGCCGGTGGCCGGGCCGACCCCTATGCCGCCGATCCCGGCGAAGACCCCCTCGCGCTGCGCCTCGAAGGGCTCATCCTGGGCGCGGAGCGCCGCTACACGCCGTTCCAGGCGGCCCGTACCGCCGGTGTCTCCATGGAGCTGGCCACCCGCTTCTGGCGGGCCATGGGCTTCGCCGACGTCGGCCAGGCCAAGGCGTTCACGGAGGCGGACGTCCTCGCGCTGCGCCGTCTCGCCGGTCTGGTCGAGGCGGGGCTGCTGAGCGAGGCGATGGCCGTGCAGGTGGCCCGCTCCACCGGGCAGACCACCGCGCGGCTGGCCGGCTGGCAGATGGACTCGTTCCTGGAGGGCCTGACCGAGCCGCCCGAGCCCGGTATGTCCCGCACCGAGGTGACGTATCCGATCATCGAGCTGCTGCTGCCCGAGCTGGAGGAGTTCCTCGTCTACGTGTGGCGGCGCCAGCTCGCCGCCTCGGCGGGCCGGGTCGTCCAGGCCAGTGACGACGAGGAGATGGTCGACCGGCGTCTCGCCGTCGGCTTCGCCGACCTGGTGGGCTTCACACGGCTGACCCGCCGCATGGAGGAAGAAGAACTCGGCGAACTCGTCGAGGCCTTCGAGACCACCGCCGCCGACCTGGTGGCCGCGCGCGGCGGCCGGCTCATCAAGACCCTCGGCGACGAGGTCCTGTTCTCCGCGGACGACGCCGGGGTCGCCGCCGAGATCGCGCTGCGCCTGATCGAGACCATGGCCCACGACGAGACCATGCCCGAACTCCGCGTCGGCATCGCCTTCGGCACCGTCACGACCCGCATGGGCGACGTCTTCGGCACGACCGTCAACCTCGCCTCCCGGCTGACCTCGATAGCTCCCCGCGACGCCGTCCTCGTCGACAGCGCCTTCGCCGAGGAGCTCATCCGCAGCGGCGAGGCCCCCGCCTCCGAGGCGGAGGCGGCCGAGGCCGCGGCCACCGCCGAGAAGGAGGGCGAGGAGCCCCCGACGTACCGCTTCGCGCTCCAGCCGATGTGGCAGCGCCCGGTGCGCGGCCTCGGCGTGGTCGAACCCTGGCTGCTCACCCGCCGGGACTCGGCCCCGGCGTAGCGCTGGGAGTCTCCGCCAGGGGGCGATCCCCAGCCGGCGCAGGATGCCGACACGCCTCCCGGAACCGGCATGAACCGGCAGCTCTCTGCTCAATCACGGTGGGCCGGCGGGTCCACGCAGAGCCCGATGATCGGCACGCACAGACCCGGCCGACTCGGCGCCGGGGCAGGGGAGTTGGCGGTCCGGCTCGGGGGCGGCGTGGATGTCGGCTCCGGGGCCGCGCTCGTCGCGGGAGCCAGGGGGCCCGGCGCGGTGACCGGTGCCTGGGGCTGTGGGGTGCCGGGCGCCGTCGTCGTCTCTGCCCCCGTCCCGGTCCCCGTCTCCGGGACGGTCGTGGGTGCCGTCGTCGCGTACGGAGTCGGTACGACGCCGGAGGCGGTGGCCGGCGTCGCGCTCGCGCCGCCCATCACCGAGGTCGCGGAGGGGATCGCCGTCGGATCGCCGCGGATCGTGGCGGCGTTGGCCGGGTGCCCGGCGCTCTGCTCCGCGTCCACGTCCGGGCTCGGCTCCGCCTCCGCCGTGCCCACCCCGCCGACCCCCGACTCGGGCGTCAGCCGTACGAGGCTCAGCACCCCGGCGGCCACGGCGAGCCCGCCGGCGGCGAGCAGGACCTTCCGGGGCCGCGGGCGCCGGTGCCGCCCCCGGGGGAGGACGGGTGGCTCTACGTCCGCGGTGCCCTCGGCCCGCTCCGCCTTCGTGGTCGTCGTCACGATCCCTCCCCTGTCGTGTGGCGGACGCACGTTATGCGCTTCTCCGGGCGGTGCGGCGGGAGTTGGGCGGGATGTCACCCGAACGGGGAAGGCCCGTGCGATGATCGGGGCGAGTTCCGTTAACCCACGTTAACCAGGAGGGTGTCATGAGCGAGGAACGGTTCGGGGAGTTCGTGCTGGTGCGGCGGCACGACCACGTCGCGGAACTCGTCCTGGACCGGCCCAAGGCCATGAACGCCGTCTCCACCGCGATGGCCGGCTCCATCGCCGCGGCCTGTACGGCACTGGCGGCGGACCGGGACGTCCGTGTCACCGTGCTGACCTCCTCGCACGAGCGGGCCTTCTGCGTCGGCGCCGACCTGAAGGAGCGCAACTCGCTCACCGACGCGGAGCTCGTACGGCAGCGCCCGCTCGCCCGGGGCGCGTACACCGGCGTCCTGGAACTCCCGATGCCGACGATCGCCGCCGTGCACGGCTTCGCACTCGGCGGCGGCTTCGAACTCGCGCTGTCCTGCGATCTGATCGTGGCCGACGCCACGGCCGTGGTGGGGCTGCCGGAGGTGTCCGTGGGCGTCATCCCGGGCGGCGGCGGTTCGCAGCTGCTGCCCCGCCGGGTGGGCGCGGCCCGGGCGGCCGAACTGATCTTCACCGCACGGCGGTTGGAGGCGCCCGAGGCGGCGGAGCTGGGCCTGGTGGATCTCCTGGTGGAGACCGGCCGCGACCGCGAGGAGGCCCTGGCGCTGGGCGCGCGCATCGCCGCGAACTCGCCGGTCGGCCTGCGCGCGGCCAAGCGGGCGCTGCGGCTCGGGCACGGCCTGGACCTGCGGGCCGGGCTGGAGGTCGAGGACGCGGCGTGGCGGTCGGTGGCGTTCTCGGGGGACCGGGCGGAGGGTGTGGCGGCGTTCAACGAGAAGCGGAAGCCGGAGTGGCCCGGCGAGTAGCTTCGCCCGTTTTCTGGTTGCCCCTGGAGTGCTACTCCCGGACTGCCGCGATCGCCGTGTCCAGCAGTCTGTCCAGGGGCTTTCTGCCCTTGGACGCGGTCCACTCCTCCACGGCGGCGTCCATGCAGGCGAGCGCGGCGGCGACGACGGCGCGCGCCTGGTAGTCGCGGGTGGCCGCCGGGCCGGTGAGCCGGTCGGCGACGGCGGGTGCGAGGAGGGCGTTCCACTGCGCGTGCTTCTGCTGCTGGGCGGCCCGCAATGAGGGCGTGGTGGCCAGCAGGGTGGACCGGGCCAGGGCGATCCCGCCGTCCTGCCTGAGCGTGCGGAGCGGTTCGTCGAACGCCCGCCGCAGGGCCTCCCACGCCGATTCCTGTGCCGGCCGTGCCCTCAGGGCGGCGGCCAGGTCGTGGCCGAGCTGCTCCATGGACCCGACGACCATGTCCTCTTTGGTGTCGAAGTAGCGGAACACGCTCCGGCCCGACATGCCCACGGCGTTGGCGATCTGTTCGACGGTGGTCTCCTCGAAGCCCCGCTCCATGAACAGGGTCATCGCGGTGTCCGCGATCTCGGCGCGCACCGCCCGTCGAGTGGCTTCCCGCAGCCCCGATCGCCGGGCGTTCGCAGTCTCGGTCACGCAATCCATCATAGCAAGACGAAACTGTCACCCAATGCTTGTATTGTCACTCACTGACAGACATGTCTATGGTTGACAGGCCGGAGCGGTGCGCCAGAGCGGCGCCGGGGGTGCCCGGCACGCAAGGAGAGCAGTGGTGGACATCAACAGCCATGAGGGTGGCGCCCCGTCGTGGGTCACCCTGACCACACCGGACGCCGCCACGAGCACCCGCTTCTACGGCTCGCTGTTCGGCTGGGCCTACGAGGACGGTTTCGGTGACCCGGGCACGTCCTGGACGGCGCTGCTGCGGGGCCGTCCCGTGGCCTCGGTCGTGTCGGCGGAGGGCGCGGGGCAGGCCACGTGGTCGATGCACGTCGGCGTTTCCGACGCCGACAAGACGGCCGAGACGGTCGTCGCCGCGGGAGGCCGCGTGACGACACCGCCGTACGACCTCGAAGGGGCCGGGCGGGCGGCCGGGTTCGCGGACCACAGCGGGACCACGTTCGCGGTGTGGCAGGCCGGCGGTCACGGCGGCGCCGGGGTGGTCGACGAGCCCGGCGCCTTCAGCCGGGGCGAACTGATCACCGACGACGTCGAGGCATCGGCGGCCTTCTACCGCGCGGTGTTCGGCTGGACCCTCGGCGATCCGCAAGGCCCCCTGGGGCGGCGGGAGTTGCGGTTGAACGGGCGTGCCGTCACCGAACTGCTGCCCAGGCCCGCGGCGATGCCGGCCGGGATCCCTCCGTACTGGGACGTCTACTTCACCGTCGCCGATGCGGAGTCGGCCGTAGGCGCAGTTCCGGCCCTCGGTGGAACGGTGCTCATGGGTGCCACCCCGGTCGAGCACGGCACGATCGCCGTCTTCGCCGACCCGGCCGGCGCGGTCTTTACCGTCGTCGCGCCCGAGAAGTGAGAGAGGAACAGCACCATGTCCGTCAACGGAAGGACAGCCATCGTCACCGGAGCCGGTTCCGGACTCGGTGAGGCGGCTGCCAGACGCCTCGCCGGCGAAGGCGCGCGGCTCGTCGTGGCCGACCGGAACCCGGACGCCGTGGAGCGGGTGGCCAAGGAGATCAGAGCCGCAGGCCACGAGGCCGTGCCGTTCGTCGCCGACATCTCGGTGTTCGAACAGGCCCGGGAACTGGTGGAGTTCGCGGTCTCCAGCTACGGCGGACTCGACCTCGCGTTCAACAACGCGGGCATCACTCCGCGGCTCGTCGACGTCCACGAGATCGAGCCGCAGGACTGGCTGGACGTCATCCGGGTCAACCTCACCGGCGTCTTCTTCTGCATGAAGGCGGAGCTGTCCCACTTCGTGGACCACGGCGGCGGCGCGATCGTCAACATGGCTTCCACGGCAGGGGTGATGGCCCACGCCGGACGGGCCGCGTACTCGGCCTCCAAGCACGGCATCGTCGGACTGACCCGGTCGGCCGCCGTCGAGTACGCCCGGCGCGGTATCCGGATCAACGCCGTCGCCCCCGGCCCGATCGACGCACCCTCCGCACAGGGGCTGCCTCCCGAGATACGCGCCCAGATCGCGGCCAAGACCGCGATGAACCGGCCCGGCACCATGGAGGAGGTCGCGGGCGTGGTGCACTTCCTCCTCTCCGACGAGGCGGCCTTCGTCACCGGATCGGTGTACGAGGCCAACGGCGGCCAGACCCAGCTCTGAGCGAGGGCTCCGCGCACGAACGCCGACCGACCGCCCGTCAGAAGCCCCTCTGACGGGCGGTCGGTCGGCGTTCGTGACGGCCACGCGTGACTACTGAAGTGCGCCCCCGCTGACCAGCAGGCTCTGGCCGCTGACCCACGCGGCCAGCTCCGAGACGAGGTACTCGGCGGCGTCCGCTACGTCGTCCACGGTGCCCATCCGACGGCCGATGCGCCCGGGCCGGGCGACGAACTGCCGTACCGGGTGGGCGGGATCGGGCTCGGTGAAGACGCCCGCGCCCTCGATGGCGGTCGGGAGGATCGTGTTGACGGTCACGCCCCGGTCCGCGAGTTCCTGCGCCAGGACCTGCACGGCGTAGCGCGGCGCCGTCTTGCTCGACCCGTACAGGCCCTCTCCGGGCACGGGCACGGTCGTCGTGCTCGAACCGACGTAAATGATCCTGCCCTTGTCCACGACGTGGCGGGCGGCCGCCTGGAGCGCGAAGAAGGTGCCCTTGGTGTTGATCGCGAACAGCTGGTCGAACTGCGCCTCCGTGATGTCGACGAAGTCGATGCCGATCAGCTCGACGCCCGCGTTGGCGACGACGATGTCGATCTGCCCGAACCGTGCGGCGGCCGCGGCGAAGAGGCGGTCTATGCCGGCGAGGACGGACACGTCGGCCCGGACCGTGATCGCCTGGCCGCCGAGGCGTTCGATCTCGGCGGCGGTGGCAGCCGCCCGTTCCTCGTCGGCGGAGTAGTTGACCACGATGTTCGCGCCGAGGCTCGCGTAGCGCAGGGCGATCGCCCTGCCGATGCCCCGTGCGGAGCCGGTGATCACGGCGGTCTTTCCGGTGAGGTCGGTCATCGGAAGCGTCCTCTCCCTTCGTTCCTCGCCGGGCTCACAGGCTCTGGCCGCCGGAGATCTCGATGCGCTGTCCCGTCACCCACCGGTTCGCGTCCGAGAGGAGTGCGGCGAGGGCCGCGCCGATGTCGTCGGGCTCGCCGACGCGGCCCAGCGCGACCTGCGAGGTGAGGTACGCCCGCACCTGCTCGTCGTGCATCATGCCGCCGCCGAAGTCGGTCGCGGTCGCTCCGGGGGCGATGGTGTTGACGCGGATGCCGCGTGCCCCGAGTTCCCTGGCCTGGTAGCGGGTGAGGATCTCGACCGCGCCCTTGACCGCGCCGTAGGCGGCGTGGCCCGGGACCGCGAAGCGGGTCAGACCGCTGGAGACGTTCACGACGGCGCCGCCGTCGGCGAGCAGCGGCAGCAGGGCCTGGGTGAGGAAGAAGACGCCCTTGAGGTGGACGTTCACCAGGTCGTCGAAGTCCTTCTCGGTGGTCTCGGCGAACGGCGCGGTCAGATCGGTGCCGGCGTTGTTGACCAGGAAGTCGAAGGCCGGCCGGTCCCAGCGGGCCGTCAGCTCACTGCCCAGCCGCTCGGCGAAACCGGCGAACGAGCCGACATCGCCGGCGTCGAGGCGCAGCGCCACCGCGGACCGGCCGCGTGCGGTGACGGCGGCCACGACGTCCTCCGCCTCGGCCCGGTTGGCGCGGTAGGTGACGACGACGTCGACGCCGGTCTCGGCGAGGTGCAGCGCGTGCGCACGCCCGAGGCCGCGGTTGGCCCCGGTGATGACGGCGATCTTCTGGTCGGTGCTCATGGTGACTCCTTGAGGGTTTCTCGTTCGGGAGGGGCTGCGAGGGGGGTGGTGCGAGGGGTGCAGCCCTGACCAGTTGAGACGCCCGCGGAACGCATAACCAGTGCCTGTTCGTCCTCTGCCCGGCGGTCCCAGGTTGCGGGGAGTGCCGCTCATCCTGGGATCGGCAGACAGTGGTTGCCGCCCGTCGGGCGCGGCACAGTGGAGCCATGGACCAGACCGCGATGGCGACGTTCCTGCGCACCCGCCGGGAGGCGCTGCAACCCTCCGACGTCGGCTTTCCGCCGGGGCAGCGGCGCCGTACGCCCGGGCTGCGGCGCGAGGAGGTGGCCGCGCTGTGCGGGATGTCGACCGACTACTACAGCCGCCTCGAACGCGGGCGCGGACCCCAGCCGTCCGAGCAGATGCTGACCGCGATCGCCCGCGGGCTGCGCCTCACCCTCGACGAGCGGGACCACCTGTTCGTACTCGCCGGGCACAACGCGCCGGCCCGGGTGAGCCGGGGCGACCATGTCAACGCGGGCATGATGCGGATCCTCGACCGGTTGGAGGACACCCCGGCACAGGTCGTCACCGCGCTCGGCGAGACGCTCGTGCAGACCCGGCTGGCGGTGGCCCTGCTCGGTGACCAGACGGGCTTCACCGGGCCCGCGCGCAGCATCGTCCACCGCTGGTTCACCGATCCGGACGAGCGGGCGCGCTATGCGCCGGGGGACCACGCGACGCACGGCCGGGTGTACGTGGCGCAGCTCAGGTCCGTCGCCGCCCGGGAGGGCAGCGGCTCGCGCGCCGCCGCCCTCGCAAGGAGACTGCGGGCCGAGAACCCCGAGTTCGCGGCGTTGTGGGCCGACCACGAGGTCGGCGTCACCTACACCAACCGCAAGCGGATCATCCACCCCGAGGTCGGGACGGTCTCCCTGCACTGCCAGACGCTCGTCGACCCCGACCAGTCGCAGTCACTGCTGGTGTTCACGGCGACGCCCGGCACGAAGGACCACGACAGACTTCAGCTGCTTTCGGTCATAGGGAGTCAGCCCCTGTCGACCTGAGGCCCGAGCTGCCCCGAGGCCTCGGGCGAGCTGTCCGCACCCACCTGTTCGCCGCATCAACGTCCCGATATGTCGCGAACCTCCCTAGCCTGGAGTGATGGGTGAGGACAGGCGGCTGGCTGCCGTGGTGGAGCTGGCGCAGGGGATGGCGGCGGCGCACACCCCGCGCGAGTCCTGGCGGGCGGCGGCGGCCGGGGCGTGCCGGGCGCTGGACGGGAGTTTCGCCGCGCTGTCGGTGTGGGAGCGGGAGCTGGGGCGGCTGCGGGTCCTCGCCAACGTGGGGGAGCGGGCGGCGGGCGAGGAGGAGTTCCCGGACGGCGAGACCTATCCGGTGCACCAGTTCCCCGAGATCACCGAGTTCCTGCACGAGCGCTGGGCCGGCGGCGGCGAGCCCAACGCCTGGGTCGAGACCGCCGAGGGCCCGGCCGCGGGCAGTCCCGGCTACTGCCACCAGCGTGTGGCGGCGCTACGGCGTCGTAGGCGCGGATGCTGTGTGGTCGCCCCGATCGTGCTGCACGGGCGGGCCTGGGGCGAGCTGTATGTGGCACGGTCGGTCGGCGCGCCCGTGTTCGACCGTGCCGACGCCGACTTCGCGACCGTGCTGGCCTCCGTGGTCGCGGCCGGGATCGCGCAGACCGAGCGGCTGGAGGAGGCGCGGCGGCTGGCGTTCACGGACGCGCTCACGGGTCTCGCCAACCGCCGTGCGGTGGACGTACGGCTCGACGAGGCGGTCGAGCGGCACCGGCGCGACGGGGTCGTGGTCAGCCTCGTCGTCTGCGATCTCAACGGGCTCAAGCGCGTCAACGACACCCAGGGGCACGCGGTCGGTGACCGGCTGCTCGAACGCTTCGGGTCGGTGCTGTCGCTGTGCGGGGCGATGCTGCCGGGGGCGCTCGCCGCGCGACTCGGCGGGGACGAGTTCTGTCTGCTCGCGGTCGGGCCGCCCGCCGACGAGGTGGTCGACGCGGCGGGTGAACTGTGCCGCCGCGCCGCCGAGTTGGAGCTCGGCGAGGGGGCCGCCTGCGGGGTCGCGTCGACCGAGGACCCGATCGGGGCGGTACGGTCCGGCCGCCGGCTGTTCCGGCTGGCGGACGCGGCCCAGTACCGTGCGAAGGCGCTGCGCGCGGACCGGCCGGTGGTCGCCGGACGTGCCGGCCCGGACGATCCGGTGGTGCGCCTCGCCGACTCCCCGACACCGGAGACGCCGGCCGAGCGGCGCCGCTTCCGGGGCCGTCGGACGTGACCTACCTGTAAGGGTTCAACCGGCACCCCGGTAGTGACACTGCCGCATTCAATGCGTACGCTCCTGAATATGGATATGCACACTGTGGTGGTGGGGACGTTCGGGGTCACCGCGTCCGACGTCCTCGCCGTGGCGCGCGGGGGCGCCCGGATCGAGCTTTCGGCCGAGGCCGTCGCGGCGCTCGCCGCGGCGCGCGAGATCGTGGACGCGCTCGCGGCCAAACCGGAACCCGTGTACGGCGTGAGCACCGGCTTCGGGGCCCTCGCGTCCCGGCACATCAGCCCGGAACTCCGCGCCCAGCTGCAGCGCAACATCGTCCGCTCGCACGCCGCCGGCATGGGCCCGCACGTCGAGCGCGAGGTCGTCCGCGCGCTGATGTTCCTGCGCCTGAAGACCGTCTGCTCCGGACACACCGGCGTCCGCCCCGAGGTCGCCCAGACCATGGCCGACGTCCTCAACGCCGGGATCACCCCCGTCGTCCACGAGTACGGCTCCCTCGGCTGCTCCGGCGACCTCGCCCCGCTCTCGCACTGCGCCCTGACCCTCATGGGCGAGGGCGACGCGGAGGGCCCCGACGGCGTCGTACGGCCCGCGGGCGAGCTGCTCGCCGAGCACGGCATCGCGCCCGTCGAACTCCGCGAGAAGGAGGGCCTCGCCCTCCTCAACGGCACCGACGGCATGCTCGGCATGCTGGTCATGGCCCTCGCCGACCTCGACATGCTCTACAAGTCCGCCGACGTCACCGCCGCGCTCTCGCTGGAGGCGCTGCTCGGCACCGACAAGGTGCTCGCGCCCGAGCTGCACGCCATCCGCCCGCACCCCGGGCAGGCCGCCAGTGCCGCCAACATGCTTGCCGTGCTTGCCGGTTCGGAACTCACCGGGCACCACCAGGACGACGCGCCCCGCGTCCAGGACGCCTACTCCGTGCGCTGCGCCCCGCAGGTCGCCGGGGCCGGACGGGACACGATCGCGCACGCCCGCCTGGTCGCGGAACGGGAGTTGGCGTCCGCCGTCGACAATCCCGTTGTGCTGCCCGACGGCCGGGTGGAGTCCAACGGCAACTTCCATGGCGCGCCGGTGGCCTACGTCCTCGACTTCCTCGCCATCGCCGCCGCCGACCTCGGTTCGATCGCCGAGCGCCGTACCGACCGGTTGCTCGACAAGAACCGCTCGCACGGGCTGCCGCCGTTCCTCGCCGACGACGCCGGTGTCGACTCCGGGCTGATGATCGCCCAGTACACGCAGGCCGCGCTGGTCAGCGAGATGAAGCGGCTGGCCGTACCGTCCTCCGCCGACTCGATCCCGTCCTCCGCGATGCAGGAGGACCACGTCTCCATGGGCTGGTCGGCCGCGCGCAAGCTGCGCACCGCTGTCGGCAACCTCACCCGGATCATCGCGGTGGAGCTGTACGCGGCCACGCGGGCCGTGGAGTTGCGCTCCGGTCTGTCCCCGGCACCGGCCTCCCGGGCGGTCATCGACGCCGTACGCGCGGCGGGGGTCGAGGGCCCGGGGCCGGACCGCTTCCTGTCTCCCGACCTGGCCGCGGCGGAGGCGTTCGTGCGCGACGGGCACGTGGTCGAGGCCGTGGAGAAGGTCACCGGGCCGCTGCGGTAGGGCAGTTGGTCAACGGGCCGTCTTCAGACGGCTGTTGGGGCCCGGCCGTGGCAACGGCCGGGCCCCGTACGTCACTTCAGCTTGGCGGACTGCGCGGTGATCAGCGCGTCCGGCACGTCGTAGGCCTTCTGCGACATCAGGGCGCCGAGGTTGACCGTGTAGTACGTGACGAGGGTGCTGCCGTGCCGCACCACCTCGGTGTGTACGGTGCCCGTCTTGCCGCCGGAGTCCTCCATTACGGCGCTCGCGCCGAACGCCACCGACTCGTCGCCGGTGTCCGAGGCCTTCTCGGCCGCGACCCCGGTGTACTTCGTGCCGTCGGAACCCGGGACCAGGGTGAAGCCGCCGGCGCAGCTCTTGACCGCGTCGGAGACGGCCTTGAACGTCTTCTCGGCGCCGTCGCCGTCGTACGACGACAGCCCGACGACGGTGGTCGTGCGGTCCAGCGCGGCACCGAACGCGTCGTCGAACTCCTCCTCGCTCAGGTCCTCCACGGACTTGGAGGCGGCGGCGGAGGGCTTCTTCGCCTCGGTGACCAGCCGGTTCGTCGCCGAGGCGGCGTCTCCCGGCGCCTGCCCGGCCATGGCCCAGGCCAGCGGACGGCACTGCGCCTTGTCGACGGTGACAGCGCTCTTGGTCGCGGGGTACGTCTTGCCGACCGCCCCGACCTCGTAGCCGACGGCATCGCCCTTCGCGAGGGCCAGCTTCTGCAACTCGGCGGCGGTGAGCGCCTTCGAGGAGTTCTTGGTGGTGCTCGCGGCGTCGCTCTTGGCGTCGTCGCTCTTCGCGTTGTCCGAACCGCCGTCGGAGCAGCCGGTGATGAGGGCCAGCGACAGTGCGCCCACCGCGACGGTGACGCGCAGCCGTATGCCCGATGATCTCTTCATGAGCGGACTATGAAGCTTGAGTCAAGCAAGAGTCAAGCAACTTAAAACCCGAGCCGCTCCCGCCGCACCGAATACGCCACGAAACCGGCGCCGAGGCCGAGGAACACGGTGCCGCCGATGATGTACGGCGTGGTGTCCGGGCTTCCGGTGTCGGCGAGTTGGGTGTCGTCCGAGTAGGTGGTGACGGCCGACGAGGTCACCCTGGCCTGCTGGGTTACCTGGGAGGTTGGCGTCGCCGAAGTCTCCACTCTCACCTGGTCGGTCACCGTCGCGTTGGCGGAGGGGACGAACCACAGGGCGCCCAGCAGGGTGCCCGCGGCGGTGGCGGTCAGCATCGTTCGGCGAGCGGTTGACACGGAATATCGATCCCCTTGTGGCGCTGGCGAATTGGCCGTGTGGAGCGATGCTAATGAACTCTGCGGGTCGTGGGAAAGTCGCGGGAGCTGTGGGCCGTACGCTCCCGGCATGACCACTCCAGAGACATCACGTTTTGTACGCCTTCGTGTCGAACTCGTTCTTGAAGTCGAGAACGAGGACGCCGTGACCAAGGCCGCGCTGGCCAAGATCGCCGACGATCCGGAACTACCCGGTGACGAACGGGTGCACGCCGAGAGCGCTGTGACGGAAGACACCGCCGAGGCCCTCGCCTATCTCGTGGACCCGTTCGACCTGGTCGGCGAGATGCCCGGGGTCGGACTGGCCCAGGCCTCATGGAGCAGTGAGGAGATCGACTACGACCCGGATTCGCCGGATTGGGACCTCGACGAGGATGATGTCGACGGCGATGAGGAAGCAGACGGGACGGCACTGGTCGGCTGAACCGTGCGGGAGCGTGTGACCCCGGGCGGCAACCGCTGTCCGGGGTTTCGTCGTCTCAGCCGTTCCGGGCGTCACGGTGGACGTGGTGTGCCCCACACATGGTGGGTAAGCGGAACGGGACGCACCAGTCGTAGCGTTGGATTCTTAAGAACTGTTTAACGGGGCGCTCGGGTTTTTGGTGATTCGGCAACGATGGAGAAGCGTGTGATGACGGACAGTAAGCGGCGCAGGGGTCTTGTGGCCGCGTCCGCACTGCTCGGCGGTGTGCTCGTGCTCACGGCGTGTTCCAGCAGCGACGACAAGTCGTCCGGAAGCGACTCGAGCCAGAGCTCACAGTCGAAGGCCGACGAGGCGGCGGCGAAGAAGTCGTCCGAGGCCCAGATCAAGATCACACCGGCGGACGGTTCGGACAACGCCTCCATCAACAACTCGGCCGCCGTCACGGTCAGCAAGGGCACGCTCACGGCCGTGACGATGACGACCGCGGACGGTACGGCCGTCGCGGGCACCATCTCCGCCGACAAGCTCAGCTGGAAGCCCAGCGCCCAGCTGGAGCGCTCCACGACGTACAAGGTCGCCGCGACCGCCAAGGACTCCGCCGGCCTCGCCGCCCACGAGAACGCCTCCTTCACCACGGTCTCCCCGGCCAACAGCTTCATAGGGAACTTCACTCCCGAGGACGGCTCCACGGTCGGCGTCGGCATGCCGGTCTCGATCAACTTCAACAAGGCGATCACCAACAAGGCCGCCGTCCAGAAGGGCGTCACCGTCACCTCCAGCAGCGGCCAGGAGGTCGTCTGCCACTGGTTCAACACCCAGCGCATGGACTGCCGCCCCGAGGACTACTGGAAGGAGAACTCCACCGTCACGCTGAAGCTCGCGCTCGACGGCGTCGAGGGCGCCTCCGGGGTCTACGGCGTGCAGCAGAAGACGGTCACCTTCCACATCGGCCGCAACCAGGTCTCGTACGTGGACGCGAAGTCGAAGCAGATGAAGGTCGAGCAGGACGGCAAGGTCGTCAAGACCATCCCGATCTCGGCCGGTTCCCCCGAGCACACCACGTACAACGGCCAGATGGTGATGTCCGAGAAGTTCGTCCAGACCCGGATGAACGGTGCGACGGTCGGCTTCACCGACGACGACGGCAAGGGCGAGTACGACATCAAGGACGTCCCCCACGCCATCCGCCTCACCAGCTCCGGCACGTTCATCCACGGCAACTACTGGGGTTCGCCGTCCGTCTTCGGCAGCGTCAACACCAGCCACGGCTGCGTGGGCCTGCAGGACGTGAAGGGCGCGGGCGACAAGAACATGCCGGCGGCGTGGTTCTACAACAACTCGATCGTGGGTGACGTGGTCGTCATCTCCAACACCGGCGACAAGACGGTGGCGCCGGACAACGGCCTCAACGGCTGGAACATGGACTGGGCGCAGTGGAAGGCGGGCTCGGCGGTCTGACCCGACCGACCTGCCAACTCCGGTTCGCTTGAAGGCGGTTGCCCCTGGTTGGGGGTGACCGCCTCTTCGTCCTTTCATGACGGAGCCGTCCCTCAACCGGTGGGATCCACGTTCCACGCCGCAGGCAGATCGCCGCCGCAGAAAACGCAGACGAAGTCGTCCGCCTCTGCGCAACGGAGTTGGTGACCAACGTGATCGACCACGTGGGGGGAGGGGACTCCGGTGACCGTCCGCGTCCGCGTTCTCGGCACCGACGACGGCCACACGAGTCGAGGTCACCCCTTTTGCCGGATACAACGTCAGAACACCTTGGTT
Source organism: Streptomyces sp. NBC_01622 (assembly GCF_045209635.1). Lineage (NCBI taxonomy): Bacteria > Bacillati > Actinomycetota > Actinomycetes > Kitasatosporales > Streptomycetaceae > Streptomyces > Streptomyces sp. NBC_01622. The sequence continues at coordinate 4,390,726 of NZ_CP109293.1, read as the reverse complement.
ACAGATCTGTTGAGGATTCACCCATACTGTGGTGATCAACACGGCGCACGTCAGCGCCCCTTATCCAACGGAGAAGTACCACGATGCGACTGCTCCACGCCGCCACGGCACTCGCCGCCACGTCCGCGCTCGCCTTGGCGCTCACCGCCTGCGGGAACGGCAGTGGCGACGACGCCTCGGGCGACCAGTCGTCCGCACCGGCGTCCTCGTCCTCGGCCACCGCGGCCGCCGGCGCCACGGCCACGGCCGAGAACGCGGGTGCCACCGAGGACGCGGGCAGCGGCACCAGTGGAAGTGACAGCAGCACCGGTGGCGGTACGGGCACCGGCAGCGGTGACGGCACCGGCGCGGGCCGCTGCCACACCGCCGGGCTGGGCTTCTCGTTCGGCTCCGGCGACGGCAAGGTCAGCAGCTCGGACGACCAGCAGCAACTGGCCGTGGTGCTGAAGAACAAGACGTCCGTCGCGTGCACCGTCCAGGGCTTCCCCGGGGTCGACCTGAAGTCCTCCGGAGGAAGCTGGTCACTGACCCGCAGCGGTGCGACGCCCAAGAAGGTCACCCTGGCCGCCGGCAGCACCGCGACGTTCACCATCAGCTTCCTGCCCTGGACCCAGGGCAGCGGCACCGAGTTCAAGGCCACCTCCGTCGTCGTCACCCCGCCGAACGAGACCACCTCCGCCACCCTGGCCTGGCCCGGCGGCAGCGTCCTGCTCCAGGACGGCGCCACGCATCCCGGCACGTACACCGGACCCGTCGGAGGCTGAGGGCCGGGCTGAGACGTCCGCGGGGTCACACGGGTCCCGCACCCCCGTTGACAGCCCCGCAGAGGTTCATTCTTTGCCCACGGACAGCCTTCTCATCGTTCTCTTATGTCGGCCTTATGGCATCATCACGCGCCGTACCTAGCTTGCGGGCCATGTTCTTCACCTACCTGAGGCGCGAGTTGCGCCGCCGCAGAAAAGCGGCCCTCGTCGTCGCCTCCGGCCTCGCACTGGGCATTGCGCTGGTCATCGTGGTCAACTCCGTGTCCTCCGGCATGGGGAAGGCGCAGGACAAGGTCCTCCAGTCGCTGTACGGACTCGGCACGGACATGACCGTCACCAAGGCGGCCACGGCCAGCGCGAGCAGCTCGCAGCAGCCGCGGTTCCAGTTCGACGCCAACAACAACGACGACAGCAAGACGCAGAGCAGTGACCGCGTCATGGTCCAGGGCTTCACGACGCTGGCCTCCACCACCGTCACCAAGGTCGCGGGACAGAAGGGGGTGTCCGACGCCGTCGGCGGGCTCAGCCTCAACGTCGTCAAGGTCGACGGCCAGTTCACCCGCGGCCAGTTCCAGCAGAACCAGAGCAGCGGCACCGGAGGCGGCGGCAACCGCGGTGGCGCCACCGGCGCGCCGCAGGGCGAAGTCACCGGTGGCGGCGCCAACTTCAACATCAACTCGTACTCGGTCTACGGCACGGACGTCACCAAGCCCGCGCTCGGCCCGCTGACCTCCTCGAAGATCACCAGCGGCCGTACCTTCACCACCGCCGAGGCCAACTCCAAGGTCGTCGTCGCCGACTCGGCGTACGCCAAGACGAAGAAGCTCAAGGTCGGTTCGACCGTCACGATCAAGAGCGTCAAGTACAAGGTCATCGGGATCGCCACCGCGACCAGCGGGGACGCCGCGGCCAACCTGTACATCCCGCTGACGCAGGCGCAGACCCTGAGCGGTGACAAGAACAAGGTCACCACGATCTACGTCAAGGCGACCGACTCCAAGCAGATCTCGGCCGTCAAGAAGACCATCACGAGCAATGTCTCGGGTACGACGGTCACCACGTCCGCCGATCTCGCCGACACCGTCTCCGGGTCCCTGTCCACCGCCTCCTCCCTCGCCACCAGCGTCGGCAAGTGGCTGTCGATCGCGGTGCTGATCGCCGCGTTCCTGGTCGCCGGTCTGCTCACCTCCTCGGCGGTCTCCCGCCGGGTGCGTGAGTTCGGCACGCTGAAGGCGCTCGGCTGGAAGTCGGGCCGGGTGACCCGGCAGGTGGTCGGCGAGGCCATCGTCAACGGTCTGGTCGGCGGCGCCCTCGGTATCGCGCTCGGCCTGGCGGGCGCGTACGTCGTGACCGCGATCAGCCCGACCCTGTCCGCCTCCCTCGGCAACTCGGCCGGCGGCGCCGCCCGTCCGGGCGGCGGACCCGGCGGTGGCGGTGGCTTCGGCGGTGGCCGGCAGGCCGCGGCCAAGACCCTCGACGTCGCGCTCACCGCGCCCGTCAACGCCACCACCATCGGGCTCGCGGTCGGCCTCGCCGTCGCCGGCGGCCTGATCGCCGGCGCCTTCGGCGGCTGGCGCGCCTCCCGCCTCCGCCCGGCGGACGCCCTGCGCCGAGTCGAGTAGCCCGCACCGGTACGGCAGTCACCGCCCGGCCTTGGGGCCCGTCCCACGACGGGCCCCAACCCCCTTTACTTCCCCAGGAGCTGCACGATGTACGAACTCAGAGGCGTCACCAAGCTCTACTCACGTGGCAAGGAAACCGTCCACGCCCTCGACGGCATCGACCTGACCATCGGCGACGGCGACCGCCTCGTCATCCAGGGCCCCACAGGCGGCGGCAAGTCGACGCTGCTCCAGATGATCGGCGCCCTCGACCGCCCCACCGCAGGCGAAATCGTCCTGGACGGCGTCGACTTGGCGAAGCTGTCGGAGGCCAAGCTCACCAAGGTCCGCAGCGAGAACATCGGCTTCGTGTTCCAGTCCTTCAACCTGATCCCGACGCTCACCGCGCAGGAGAACGTCGAGACCGCCCTCGTACCGCTCGGCATCAAGGCGAAGGTCCGGCGTGAACGGGCCGCCGAGGCGCTGGTCTCGGTCGGCCTGGGCGAGCGGGCCAACCACCTCCCCGGCGAGCTGTCCGGCGGACAGCAGCAGCGTGTCGCCATCGCCCGCGCGCTCGTCAAGCAGCCCAAGGTGCTGCTGGCCGACGAGCCGACCGGCAATCTCGACGAGTCGATGCGCGACGAGATCATGGACGTACTGGAGCGCATGTGGAAGGAGCACGGGCTGACCTTCATCATGGTCACCCACGACTCCGCCATCGCGAAGAAGGCGCCGCGTCTCGCCACCATCCGCAAGGGCAAGATCACGGTGAAGGAGAACGCGGGGTCCAAGTAACTCCGGTGCTGTGCAAGGGAGTTCGGCGGGAGGGGTTTCCTTAGCGGAGTTCTCGCGGGCTGAACCCGGCGACTGGGTAACGGAGTTCGCGCGGGTCCGTAACATTCTCCGGCCGTGCTCTCTTACCCTCCTCTCATCTCTTGAGCGGTTGATCACCCCTCGGCATACTTCGTGTTCCGGGGGGTGTGCGCGCAGGTGTGCGAACTTTCCCCCGGCCGGGTGAATGGGGAAATTCGCCCGGTACCTGAGCTCCAGGGGGAGTCTTGCGCAGACAAGTGAAGAGAGCGTGCGCGGCCGGTGTCGCCACGGCCGCCGCCGTCGCCCTCGCCGCCGGCATGACCAGCCCGGCGTCGGCGAAGTCCGAACAGGGCGGGGGGAGTTCGACCGGCTCCGCGCTGCGTACGGCTGGTGCCGCGCAGGCCCGGCTGGCCGGCGAGCATCATCTGACGCTGATCACCGGCGACCGCGTCACCGTCGACGCCAAGGGCCGGGTCGTGGGCCTCGAGCCGGCAAAGGGCCGTCAGCACATACCGGTTCAGGTGCGGAAGATCGCCGGGCACACGCTCGTCATACCCGCCGACGCGGCCCGCCTGGTCGCGAGCGGCAAGCTCGACCAGCGGCTCTTCGACATCACCGAACTCGACAAGTCCGCCGAGCGCGCCTCCCAGAAGGCCGGCCTGAAGGTCATCGTCGGCTACCAGGGCGCCGCGGCCGCCACCCGAGCCGACGTCCGCGACGCGGGCACGCTGCGCCGGTCCCTGAAGACGCTGAACGCCGACGCCGTCCAGACCCCGCAGCAGGACGCCCCCGAACTGTGGGACGCCGTCACCAACGGCGACCGTACGGCCTCCGGCATCGCGCACGTCTGGCTCGACGGCGTCCGCAGGGCCAGCCTCGACAAGTCCGTGCCGCAGATCGGCGCCCCCAAGGCATGGGCCGCCGGCTACACCGGCAAGGGCGTCAAGATCGCCGTACTGGACACCGGAGTCGACGCCGACCACCCGGACCTGAAGACGCAGGTGATCGAGGCCAAGAACTTCTCCACCTCCGCCGACACCAAGGACCGCGTCGGACATGGCACCCATGTCGCGTCCATCGCGGCGGGCACCGGCGCGAAGTCGCACGGAAAGTACAAGGGCGTCGCGCCCGACGCGAAGATCCTCAGCGGCAAGGTCCTCGACGACACCGGCTCCGGCGACGACTCCGGCATCCTCGCCGGCATGGAGTGGGCGGCCCAACAGGGCGCCGACATCGTCAACTTGAGCCTCGGCGGTCAAGACACCCCGGGGATCGACCCGTTGGAGGCGGAGGTCAACAAGCTCTCCGTCGAGAAGGGCATCCTGTTCGCCATCGCGGCGGGCAACGAGGGCCCGGAGTCGATCGGTTCGCCCGGCAGCGCCGACGCGGCCATCACCGTCGGCGCCGTCGACGGCAACGACAAGCTCGCCGACTTCTCCTCCACCGGCCCGCGCCTCGGCGACGGCGCCATCAAGCCGGACGTCACCGCGCCCGGCGTCGACATCACGGCAGCCGCCGCACCCGGCAGCCTCATCGACCAGGAGGTCGGCGAGAACCCGCCCGGCTACCTGACCATTTCGGGTACGTCGATGGCGACCCCGCACGTCGCGGGCGCCGCCGCCCTCCTCAAGCAGGAGCACCCCACGTGGGGCTACGCCGAGCTGAAGGGCGCGCTGACCGGGTCCGCGAAGGGCGGCAAGTACACGCCGTTCCAGCAGGGTTCGGGCCGTATCGCCGTCGACAAGGCCATCAAGCAGAGCGTCATCGCCGACCCGGTGTCGGTGAGCTTCGGCGTGCAGCAGTGGCCGCACACCGACGACACCCCGGTCAGCAAGGAACTCACCTACCGCAACCTCGGCACCACGGCCGTCACCCTCGGCCTCACGGCGGCGGCCACCGACCCCAAGGGCCGCACGGCCCCCGCGGGCTTCTTCAAGCTGGGCGCCACGAAGGTGACCGTCCCGGCCGGTGGCAAGGCCTCGGTCGCCCTGACCGTCAACACCAAGCTCGGCGGCACGCTCGACGGCGCCTACTCCGCGTATGTGACGGCGACCGGCGGCGGACAGAACGTCCGTACGGCCGCGGCCGTGGTGCGCGAGGTGCAGTCGTACGACCTGACACTGAAGTTCGTCAACCGTGACGGCACCCCCGCCACCTACTACAGCGCCTCGGTGGCGGGTGTCTCCGGGCTCGGCAACGGCCAGTTCTTCAGCCCCTACGACGCCTCGGGCACCGTCAAGGTCCGGGTCCCCAAGGGCGGTTACGTCCTCGACGGCGCGATCTTCGTGGACCCGGAGGACGCGGCCAAGGGTGCCGACTGGCTCGCCCGGCCCAAGCTGGACATCAGCAAGGACACCACGCTGACCCTCGACGCCCGCACGACGAAGCCGGTCGACATCACGGTGCCCGACACCGGCGCCAAGTCGGTCTTCGCGTCACCGGCCTACCTGCTCGAGACCGGCGACGGGGACATCTCCTTCGGCTGGTTCCTGGAGACGTACGCCAACTTCCGTACCGCGCACCTCGGTCCGCAGATCACCGACGGTTCGCTGACCGAGCAGTGGGACGCCCACTTCATCAAGGGCGCCGACGAGCAGTACGACACCACGACCGCGGCCAAGGTCAAGCAGCTCGCCACCGGCTACACCAGGCACTACAAGGCGACCGAACTCGCCACGGTGAAGGCCCACATGGGCGCCGCGGCGAGCGGCAAGACGGGTCAGGTGGCCGCCTTCGGCTATGTGCCCAACGGCCTCGGCGGCTCCGCCACCGGCGTCCAGCAGAAGCTGCCCGGCACCCGCACCCTGCACGTCTCCACCATCAACGGAGTGCAGTGGGGGCTGGAGTTCGAGCAGGACGGCGGGCTCGACGCGGACGGCTTCCCGATCACGGAGGCCTACTACACCCTGAACGACCTGCAGACCTTCAAGGCGGGCCAGACCTACTCCAAGACCTTCAACACGGCAGTCTTCGGCCCCCATCTCACCGCCGCCTACGGCGTGTTCCGCATCGGCAACGACATTGCCGGGCGGGTGCCGCTGTTCGCCGACTCCCAGGGCAACCCGGGCTCGTCGACGTTCACCTCGGTCAACACGAGCCTGTACCGCAACGGCACCAAGGTCGGCTCCAACAAGGACCCGCTGTTCGGCGGGGACACGTTCAAGGTCCCGGCCGCCAATGCCTCGTACAAACTGACCACTTCGGTCATCCGCAGCGTCAAGGTCGCCGCCGCCTCCACCCGGATCGACGCGAGCTGGACGTTCTCCTCGAAGAAGCCGTCCGGTGACACCGTCGCCCAACTCCCGGTCTCCACGGCCCGTTTCCACGCGGTCACCGGCCCGGACAGCCGCGTCGAGGCCGGCAAGAAGGTGACCTTCCCGGTCACCGTCGAGGGCGCGGCGGCCGGCCGCAACCTCAAGTCGCTCGGCGTGTGGGTGTCGTACGACTACGGCCAGACCTGGAAGAAGGTCACTGTCGTCAACGGCAAGATCACGGTCACCAACCCCGCCAAGGGCAAGGCCATCTCCTTCCACGCCAAGATCGCCGACAAGAAGGGCAACAAGTCGACGATCTCGATCTACAACGCGTACTACGCCAAGTGAGCCACTAGCACCTGAGTAGGCCGACAGCGAACGGCCCGCCGGAAGTGCGGCTTCCGGCGGGCCCTTCGTGTTTCTGTGGCCCCATGACAGCCCCGACCGTCCCCACCAGGTAGAACTGGGCAACGGAGCCGAGGCATTCTCCCTGTTACCGGGTTGGCGAAGGAATGCCCCAGGACGCCTTCTGGCTCCAGCTTCGTTGAAGTCCGGCGCTGGTACAGCGCCCCGTAAGGGGCGCGGGGAAGTGCGCGACCAGCCCCCACCGACCCGCGGCGGCGGACGACGCCGGCCTGCCGACGGACGCGGAGCTCCGCTCGGCGTTCGTCGCATACGTGGAATGGGGCACGCGCCTGGCCGTGTACTTCTCCGCCCCGGACGCCCAGCCACCGGCGGAACAGCCGGTACCGCGGTGGAGCTGGGGATCGATGCCGCCGTACCAGGGGTGCCATAAGGTCACGCCATGACCGCCGCCGTCACCGCCATGATCACCGCCGTCGTCGGTGTGCTCGGTACGCTCTTCGCGCCCGTTCTCAGTCAGCGCCTCACCGCCCGGCAGCGTGCCGAGGACGCCCAAGTCGCCGAGCGCAGGCGGCTGTTCGAGGAGCGGCGGGACGCGTACACGGCCATGAACCGTTCCTCGCGGCACTTCCATACGCTCCTCAAGGACGCCCTGCACCGCATCCGCGACGGCGTCTACACCGAGCGGGAACGCGACCAGCTGGAAGAGGCGCGCCGTGAGCACCGGGACCGCTACGCCGAGGCGCAGATGGTCGTACCCGAACGCGTCCTGGACGCGTCACGTGCGGTGAACGAGGTCCTCGTGGCCGCCGACGCCGCCGTGAAACGGCTCGACCGGGGGCTGACGCGGGACGGCGAGAACGCCGAGCAGGTCATGCTCGACCTGAAGGAGGCAGAGCCCCGGCTGACCGCGATGCGGCGGCTGATGCGGGCCGACCTCGGCGTCACGGAGTGAGTCCGGGACGGTCGGCCGACGCCCCCGCGCGGGTCGCGTCCGCGCCCCAGCTCGCCAGCAGGCGAAGGGCGTCGGCGGACGGGGAGCCCGGTTCAGCGTGGTAGGTGACGAGGATCTGCTCGGAGCCGTCCGACAGGCGGAAACCCTCGAAGTGCAGGGTGAGGTCACCGACCAGCGGATGGAGGAGGCGCTTGACGCCGTAGGTCTTCTCCTTGACGTCGTGGGTCGCCCACAGCCGCCTGAACTCCTCGCTCTTCACGGAGAGTTCGCCCACCAGCGCGGACAGCCGCGGGTCGTCCGGGCAGTAGCCCGCGTCCATCCGCAGCATGCTGACGATGTCCGTCGCCTTCTGCTCCCACTCCACGAACAGGTCCCGGTACTCGGGCCGCAGGAACACCAGCCGCGCCCAGTTCCGCTCCTGCGGCGGCAGCTCGGACCAGTCGCCGAAGACCGCCGCGGCCATCCGGTTCCACACCAGGATGTCCGTGCGGCGGCCCGTGATGTACGCAGGGACCGTGTCGATCGTGTCGAGCAGCTGCCGCAGCGGCGCCCGCACATGCTGGGCCGGGGCCGACGACTTCTTCTTGTGCTGCTTCGGCTTCGCCAGGTGGGTGAGGTGCGAGGACTCGGCGTCCGAGAGGCGCAGCGCGCGGGCGATCGCGTCGAGGACCTCCGCCGACACGTTCCGCCCGTTGCCCTGCTCAAGCCGGGTGTAGTACGCCACCGACACCCCGGCCAGCTGCGCCAGCTCCTCGCGCCGCAGCCCGGGCACCCGGCGGTGCCGCCCGAAGTCCGGCAGCCCGACGTCCTCCGGCTTCAGCCGGGCCCGCCGGCTGCGCAGGAACTCGCTGAGCTCGGCACGCTGGTCCAGCGGCCGGCCGGGGTCCAGGGGCTCGGTGGCGGATTCGGGCTGTTCGTCCATGCGTTCCAGTATTCCCGGTCGTACGTCCATGAGCCTGACCTCGCTGGTGGTAGGCACAGCGGACGTACGCAGAAGCGTGGCCTGGGTAGCCGTCGGGCGTTCGGGCAGGCTGTTCAGCGTGCCCGGCCGGAAGGCAGCCGGGCGCACATCCCCCCTAGGAGTGTTCCGGCATGACCACAGTCGCCGCTTACGCAGCCCCCGCCGCCAAGGCTCCCCTGGAGCGCACCACGATCGAGCGCCGGGCGGTCCGCGAGTTCGACGTCCTGATCGACATCAAGTTCGCCGGCATCTGCCACTCGGACATCCACCAGGCCCGCGAGGGCTGGGGCGAGGCCATCTTCCCGATGGTGCCCGGCCACGAGATCGCCGGCATCGTCTCCGAGGTCGGCCCGGGTGTCACCAAGTTCCGGGTGGGCGACCGGGTGGGCGTCGGCTGCATGGTCGACTCCTGCCGCGAGTGCGACAACTGCAAGGCCGGCCTGGAGCAGTACTGCACCGGCGGCAACGTCGGCACGTACAACGCGCTCGACAAGGACGGCGAGCCCACCTATGGCGGCTACGCCGAGAAGATCGTCGTCGACGAGAACTTCGTCCTCGGCATTCCCGAGGGCATTTCCCTCGATGTGGCCGCCCCGCTGCTCTGCGCCGGCATCACCACCTACTCGCCGCTGAAGCACTGGAACGCCGGCCCCGGCAAGAAGGTCGCGATCATCGGCATGGGCGGCCTCGGTCACATGGGCGTCAAGATCGCGCACGCGCTCGGTGCGGAGGTCACCGTCCTCTCGCAGTCCCTGCGCAAGAAGGAGGACGGCCTGAAGCTCGGCGCCGACCACTACTACGCGACCAGCGACCCGAAGACCTTCGAGGAACTGCGCGGCACACTCGACCTGATCATCTCCACCGTGTCGGCCCCGCTCAACCTCGGCGCGTACCTCTCGCTGCTGAAGACGGACGGCGCGCTGGTCAACGTGGGCGCCCCCGAGGAGCCCGTCTCCCTCAACCTGTTCTCCGTGATCGGCGGCCGCAAGACCCTCGCCGGTTCCGGTATCGGCGGCATCCAGGAGACCCAGGAGATGCTGGACTTCTGCGCCGAGCACGGCTTCGGCGCCGAGATCGAGCTGATCTCCGCCGACCAGATCAACGAGGCCTATGAGCGAGTCCTCGCGAGCGATGTCCGCTACCGCTTCGTGATCGACACCGCCACCATCTGACGGGCAGGGGGGTGGGGTACCTACTTCAAAAAAGTGTGACACTTCCGCCCGAAAACGTCACACTTTTCTGGGACAGGTACCCCACCCCCCTTCTCGGCCCTCAGCGTTCCGCCCGGCTCCGCCCCAGCAGCCACAGCAGATACGGCCCACCGACCAGCGAGGTCAGCGCGCCGACCGGCACCTCCAGCGGAGGCAGGATCGTCCGCGCCGCGAGATCGGCCGTCACCAGAATCACCGCACCCGTCAACGCCGAGCACAGCAGCGGAAGTTGAGGCGTACGCGTGAGCCGGCGGGCCAACTGCGGGGCGGTCAGCGCGACAAACCCGATCGGCCCGGCCGCCCCGGTCGCCGTCGCGGCCAGCACCACCCCGAGCACGGTCAGCGCGAGCCGCGCCCGGTCCACCCGCACCCCCAGCGAGGCCGCCGTATCGGCGTCGAGCCCGAGCGGCCGTACGGCCCGGCTCGCCCACACCAGCGCGGGCAGACACACCAGCAGTACGCCGGCCAGCGGCCCCGCCTGCTCCCAGCCGCGCCCGTTGAGCGACCCGGTCAGCCACAGCTTCACCTGCTCGGCGGCCTCCAGTTCGCTGTCGGCGAGATACAGCTGCACGACGGCCGACAGCGCGACCCCGATACCAACTCCCGTGAGCACGAACCGACTCGGCTGCATCCCGTGCCGCCACGCCAGCACGTACACGAGCGCGGCGGCGGCGAGTCCGCCCACCACGGAGACGACGGGCATCGCACCCGGCGAGGCGACCAGCCCGGTGGACAGCGCGAGCACGGTCGCGGCGGCGGCACCGTGCCCGACCCCGATCACATCCGGGCTGGCCAGCGGATTCCGCGTGACGGTCTGCACCAGCGCCCCCGCCAGCCCCAGCGCCACCCCGACCAGCGCCCCCAGCACGATCCGCGGCACCCGCAACTCGTTGACGACAAGGTCGTACTGCCCGGAACCGGTACGCAGCGTGTGCCACACCTCGGCAGGTGAGATATAGGTCTGCCCGAGACAGGCCGCCGCGCCCATCGCAACGGCCAGCAGCAGTACGAGAGTTACGGCCACGGCGGCCGAACGGCGGTGCAGCAGAAGGGAGATGGTGGGGCGCGGGCGCAGGACGGTGACGCCGGTGGTGCTCACAGCGCGGTTCCCCGACGCCGCACCAGCACCACCAGCACCGGCACCCCCACCAACGCCGTCATCACCCCGGCCGGCACCTCCGCCGGTGCCCGCACCACCCGGCCAGCCGCGTCCGCCGCGACCAGCAGTGCCGCACCGAGCAGCGCGGACAGCGGGAGCAGACCGCGATGACCGCCCGAGGTGAGCCGACGGGCCAGATGCGGGACGGCGAGCCCGACGAAGGCGATCGGACCGGCGGCGGCCACCGCCGACGCCACCAGCAGGGTCGCGCCGAGCGCCGCACACACCCGTACGACCCCCACCCGATGCCCCAGCGCCCGCGCCGTCTCGTCCCCGAGCGCCAGCGCGTCCAGCCCGCGCGCACAGGCGAGCACCAGCACCGCGCCCGCCGCCAGGAACGGCAGCATCCGTACGACGGTGTCGGCGTCCCGCCCGCTCAGCGAGCCGACCTGCCAGAACCGGAACTGGTCCAGGGTGGCCGAACCGGAGGTCAGGACGACGGTCGTACCACCGGCGGTCATCGCGGACAACGCCGTACCGGCGAGGGCGAGTTTCACCGGGGACGCCCCACCGCGTCCGCGCGCGGCGATGCCGTAGACCAGACAGGCGGCGAGGACGGCACCGGCGAAGGCGTACCAGACGTAGCCCTCGAAGCCGCTCGCCAGGCCGGTCGCGATGGCGAGGACGACACCGGCCGCCGCGCCCTGGCTGAGGCCGAGGATGCCCGGGTCGGCGAGCGGATTACGAGTGATCGCCTGAAGTGCCGCGCCCGCCACGCCGAGCGCCGCGCCCGCCGTCAGCCCGATCTCGGTGCGGGGCAGCCGCAGCGACCGTACGACCAGCGCGTCCGGTGAACTCCCGCCGTGCAGAAGGGCGTCGAGTACGGCGGAGGGCGGGACCGGGCGGGTACCGACGGCGAGGCTGAGCAGCACGGCGGCGGCCACCGCGAGGGCGGCCGCCGGCCAGGCGAGGCGTTTGAGGCTCACTTCTCTTCCGCTGCTCGTCTCTCTACTTGTCTCTACTTGCTGATGTCCTCGGCGAGTTGGAGGACGACGAGGCGGGCCGCGGTCGGGCCCGCGTTGAGGTACCAGGGGTCGTCGTCGACCTTCACCGCGTGCCCGGCCTTCACGGCCTTCATCGACTTCCACAGCGGCCCGGCCACCACGCTCACCGCGTCGGTCCTGCCAGCGTCGCCCTGCACCGAGTAGAAGATCCAGTCACCGTCGGCCGAGTCGATGCTCTCCGCGCCGATGTCCTGCGAAATCGCCTTGAACTGCTGCGACTTGGGCCGGTCGAGCCCCATGTCGACGGCGATCGAACCGGTGAAGGAGGAGACGCCGAACATCCGGGTCCGGCCGGCCGTGAACCGCAGCATCGACACGGAGGTCTTCGACAGCGCCTCCCCCTTCTCGTGCGCGTCCTCGACGATCCCGTCGAGCAGCTGCTGCGCCTGCTGCCCCTTGCCGATCGCGTCGCCGACGAGCAGCAGGTCGCGCTTCCAGTTGATGCCGTTGCCGGCCGTGATGACGGTCGGCGCGATCTTCGACAGCTTGGGGTAGAGGTCGCCGAGCGAGTCGTTGGCGAGGATCAGATCGGGCTTCGCGGCGGCCAGTGTCTCCAGATTGGGCGCCTGGCGCGTGCCCGCGTCCGTCATCGCGGCCAGCTTCGACTTGTCGGCCGGGAAGGCGTCCGCGAGATAGTCGGGGACGAGCCCGGCGTTGTCGGCGCGGGTGGTGGCCGTCGGGACGGTGCCGAGGGAGAGCAGGTCGTCGAGCTGCCCGGTGCTCAGCACGGCGATCTTCCTGGGCTTCGCCTTGATCGTCGTCCTGCCCTCGAAGTGCGTGACGGTCCGGGGGAAGGTCCCATCGGTGTCGGTGTCCGCGCCCATGCCGGTCGCGAGGGTGCTCGGCGCGGCGGACGGCCCCTCCGAGGCGCCGATCACCTTGTTCTGCGAGCCCTCGGTCGTCTTCCCGGCATCGTTGTCGGCGGAGGAGGACGAGCACCCGGCCAGCAGCCCCCCGACGACGGTCACGGCGGCCACCGCCGTGACAGCCTTCCTCTTGAACGCACGCACTGTCACTGTCACTCCGATCGAAACTGGCCAGGTAAGGCTTACCTTAGCTTGCCGTCGGAGTGGGTCGGCCAGGGGGCTCAGTGGGTGAGAAACGACTCGCCGGCTCCATAGGAGCGCACGAGCACACCACCGTCCGCCGACGGCCGCACCGAGTGCGCCCGCCCCAGCCCGGAGACGCGCGCACGGCCGTCCGCCGCCACCTCGACCAGCGTGTTCTCGTCGACGGCGACGCCGTGCGGGAGCCGGTGTCGGGTGACGGCCGCGATCAGCCGCGGCAGCGTCCCCCACTGCGCCGCGTGCGCGTCCACGGCGAAGGGCACGAGCCCGAACCCCGGCCGTACGGCGATCTCTTCGAGGTCCTCCGCAGTGTCCTCCGGACACACCGGAACGCCGTCGAGCAGCCACCCGCCGACGACAGCCGACCGTGCGGCGAGGGCCGCTCCGGCGGAGAACCCGGCGTACGGGATGCGCCGCTCGGCGAGAAGGCCGGGCAACAGGTCGAGACAGCCGGCGAAGGCGTCCTGATAGGCGGGGGTCAGCCCGCCGCACACCAGCAGCCCGTCCACGTCCGAGGCCGCTCTGATGTCGTAGCGCTCACCGATCGGCACGAGCGACGGTACGGGTGTGCAGTCGGCGGCGGCCCTCAACGCGGCGTCGTAGCGGGCGAATTGACGGTCTCCTTCGCCCTCGCCCTCGTCGACGATCACACAGCCGACGCGGGGCACGGCCCCGGCGGAGGCCGCAGCGGCGCGCAGGAAGGGAGCATGGACGGCGGGAGTGTCCCAGCCGCCGCCGATCAGAAAGGTGCTGGGTCCGGCGGGCTCACTCGGCTCGTTCACCAGCGCATTACATCCCGTCCCCCGACCCCTGTCACACGCTTTTGCCGCCGGGCCGGACTGCCGCTCCGATCAGGCCCGCAGCCCCTTGAGCCCGTCGTAGGCGGCCGTCACCAGCTCCATCCCCCGGGTGTCGTCCGCCGGATCGCGCATCTGGTCGGTCACGTAGGCGACCGCCATCCGGCTCTCGGGATCGATCACGACGAGCGAACCGCCCCAGCCGCCCCACCCGAAGGCGCCGCCGAACAACCCGTAGCCCAGCCCCCACCGGACCGGCATGCCCAGCCTGCGGTCCTCGCCGGCGAACTGCTCCTCCCGCGCACGGTCACACCCCGCCGCCGACAGCAGCCGCACCCCGCCCACCGCTCCGCCACAGGCCGGCACCGACTGCACCAGCGCGACCGAGCGGGCGTTGCCGAATCCGCTCGCCGCGGGGATCTGCGCGCCCAGCGGGCCGGCCACCTCCGCCGCGAAGAACTCGCCCACGCTGCGGCCGGTGATCCGGCGTACGACCTCGCCCACCAGGAACCCCTGGGTGAGGGAGTGGTATCCGGCGGCACTGCCCGGTTCCCACTGCGGAGCCAGGGCCGCCAGGCGTGCCGTGGCGGACGTCCAGTCGTACAGCTCCTCGACCGGCCCGTCCCAGTCGGGCAGTCCCGCGGTGTGCGAGAGCAGGTGCCGTACGAGGACCTTCTCCTTGCCCGCCGCGGCGAACTCCGGCCAGTGACGGCCGACCGGCGCGTCCGGGTCGAGTTCGCCGCGGTCGGCCAGGATCAGCGCGCACAGCGCCGTCATGGTCTTGGTGACGGACCAGACATTGGTGATCGTGTCCCGCTGCCATGGGGTGGTGCGGTCCGTGTCGGCGAACCCGCCCCACACGTCCACCACCGGCTCACCGTCCACGAACACCGCGACCGAGGCCCCGCGTCCCCGGAGTCCAGCATTCCGGCCAGCGCACGGGGTACCGCGTCGAACAGGTCGTCGTACGATCCCTGAATATCGGCTATACCCGGCATTCAGCGCTCTCGGAGCCGTCGGAAGCAACCGACTTTCCGGGCCGCCCGGTCGTACGGGTACGGAATCGCCGGGCGTCCTCGCGCGTTGTGGACTGTGGGTGACCGAGCCGACAGAAAGTGGAGGGATCGCGATGGCTGCGCAGACGCAGAGGGCCGTACTGGCGGGCGGATGTTTCTGGGGGATGGAGGAGCTGATCCGCCGGCTCCCCGGAGTGACGGCGACCCGCGTCGGATACACCGGCGGTGACGTGGAGAACGCGACCTATCGCAACCACGGCACGCACGCGGAGGCCATAGAGATCCTCTACGACCCCGAGAAGACCGACTACCGCGCGCTCCTGGAGTTCTTCTTCCAGATCCACGACCCGAGCACCAAGAACCGCCAGGGCAACGACATCGGCCTCAGCTACCGCTCCGCGATCTACTACGCGGACGACGAGCAGAAGCGGATCGCCGAGGACACGATCGCCGACGTGGACGCCTCCGGCCTGTGGCCCGGCAAGGTCGTCACCGAGGTGGAGCCGGTCGGCCCCTTCTGGCAGGCCGAGCCCGAGCACCAGGACTACCTGCAGCGTTACCCGGACGGCTACACCTGCCACTTCCCCCGCCCGGGCTGGCGCCTGCCGGCACGCACGGAGGGCTGACCCTCTCTGTCGAGGTCGCCGCTCATCCGTCGGCCAGCTGCGCACCGATCGGGCAGGACACCTCGGTCCCGGCGAGCCTGTGCTGCCGTGTGACCCGTCGGCCGCGGTCGTCTGTCGGGTGAGCCGGCCCGTCATTCCAGGAGGTGGGCAAGTGATTCCTCTCCAGCGGGATAAGCGGGATAAGGGAGTTCCTGGGGCAGCAGCCGCGTGGCGGAGTCCAACTCGCCACGGCTGACGAGCGCGTGGAGATTGTGGGCGAGCGGGGTCACGTCGCGGATGGCGACCGTCCACTCGTCCGCGTAGCGCCGTGCAGCCTCGCCGGAGAGGCCCAGTTGCAGGGATCGGTACGGCAGGGGCTGGAGGTGCAGGTCCCGCTCGGGGTCCCACTGAACGCGGGTGGGCGCGCGCTTCAACTGACGCTGCCAGGTGGCTCGGTCGGGGTGCACCCCGCGGACGTAACTCGACAGACACGCATTGCGCAGCGCCCACTCGAAGCCGTCACGGCTGATGTCGATGGCGAGGACGGTCTCCTGCCCTGTCTTGGCGCCCCAGCCGCAGCGGTACATCATCCACAGGAACGACGGCTTGATCCACGTCATCCTGTCCCGCTTCCACGCGGCGGGGAAACGGCCGTCGCGGACGGCGGCCAGGCCGATCTCGGGCGAGTACGCCTGGTAGACGGTGATCGCGGATTCCGAGTAGGCCGCACGGATCGTGTGTTGCGGTTGGTCCATGGCGTACAGCGTGGGGTCGGCCGGTTCAGGCGGCCACTGAATTTCTACTGCCGTTCGATGTGACGGGGAGCATCGGCCGCAGCGCCGTGCGCATGGCCGGTCCCACGGCTCTTCAGCACCTCGGTCCTACTTGTCCATGGCTTCCGGCGCAGGAGCGAAACCCGTCGGGCAGGACACCCCGGTCCCGCCGATCCCGCAGTACCCCGCCGGATTCTTGGCCAGGTACTGCTGGTGGTATCCCTCGGCCGGGTAGAACACCCGCCCCTCCGCCGGCAGGATCTCCGTGGTGATCGTCCCGAAGCCCGAACCCGTGAGGACCTGTTGGTAGGCCCTGCGGGAGGTTTCCGCCGCGGCTGCCTGTGCCGGGGTGTGGGGGTAGATCGCGGAGCGGTACTGCGTGCCCACGTCGTTGCCCTGGCGGAAGCCCTGCGTCGGGTTGTGGGACTCCCAGAACGTCTTCAGCAGCTTCTCGTACGAGATCAGCGCCGGGTCGTAGACCACACGGACCGCCTCCGTGTGGCCGGTCAGGCCCGAGCAGACCTCCTCGTAGTGCGGGTTCTCCGTGTAGCCGCCCTGATAGCCGACCAGGGTCGTCCACACCCCCACCGGGAGCTGCCAGAACTTGCGCTCGGCACCCCAGAAGCAGCCCAGCCCGAAGTCGGCGACCTCCAGGTGCCCGGGGTAGGGACCGAGCAACGGTGTACCGAGGACGATGTGGCGGTCGGGGACCGCGAACACCCGCTCCGGCCTACCCTGCAGAGCGTGCTCAGGGGTCGGCAGCTGGGGCGTACGGCTGTACAGGAACATGCGCTCTCCCAACGGGCCCCGGGGTGAGTCCGAGGCCGAAGCGTCAACGGGCGAGGGGCTTCGAGAATTCCGGTCCCGTCTTCGCATACGGCGGTCCTGAAGCCCCCGCCGGCCCCCTGCCGCCCCCGTGCCCCCCAGCCGTCAGTGCGGCAGGCTCGCCGGACTTCCGCCGTTCGCCTCGTAGCCCGCCACCGCCAGCGCCCGGTACACCGCGAACTCCGCCGCCGGGTCGGGCGACAGCGTCCAGGGGAGGGCTCCGACATGGCCGTCGATGTGTATGAGCTGGTTCATCGCCTCGGACCAGCGCTCCGCGCGGACCAGGAAGAAGACCAGCAGATGGCGGACGTGCGCCAGCATCGGGTCGTCGGGGCGGGCCGCGTGCACGGCGAACAGCGCGCCGTGGATCGCCTTCTCCACGACCTCGCTCCGGTAGAAGCTGCTGACCAGATTCACCTCGGGGAGGTGCTCGAAGACCGCGAACAGCGGCATCGCGGCGAGCAGCGAGCCCTGCGGCGCCCGCGCGGCGGCGGATTCCGCGAACGAGTTCGCCAGCTCACGCGAGCCGTGCCACTTCTCGCACCAGTAGTGCAGCGCCGCCAGATGCGCCCCCATGTGGGCGGGCGCACGGTCCAGGATCTTCAGCCACAGCTGCTCGAACTCCGGCTGCGGATACGCCAGTCCACGGGCCACCGACAACTCGACGATGTACGGGACCGGGTCACCGGGGGAGAGCAGCGCCGCCTGCCCGCAGGCGTCCTTCGCCTCCTCCATGATGATCCGGAACTCGTCCGTCCCCCGCGTCGAGGTACGCCACGCCTGCTGCACCAGGAACTCCGCGTGCACGGCCGCGCCGCCCGCGTCCTTCGGATGCTCGGCCCGCCACACCCGCAGCCACTGCCCGCCCGGCGTCTCGCTGACCCCGCCGGGCCGCTGCTGCAGCTCCAGCGAGGCGGCGCCCGCGAAGGCCTGCACCCGCTGCCAGCGCAGCTCGCCCGTGATCTCGGTGCCGGCCAGCAACTGCATCGCCGCGCGGTAGTCCTGCGAGCGCTGCACCAGGTCGAGGACGTCCAGCAGGTCCTGGTCGGGGCCGGGCATGCGGATGTCCAGCTCCTCCTCGCGCACGAAGCCGTAGGTCGCCGGGTCCGCGGCGTCCGGGTGGCCCGGCGAGACCTGCTCGATCATTCCGCGCCTGCGCCGCAGGAACGGGAGCAGCACGAAGCCCATCATGAGCAGCGCCATCAGGACCCAGAGAATCTCCATGCCTCAAGCGAACCAGACGGGTCCGACAATTGGCCAACCCGGCCCACCACCCTGTGGAAAACGACCGCCGCTCCGTCCCGCCACCCTGTGGAAAACCTCCGGATCGTCGTTCACTCCGCGAGCGCACTACGCTCGGCCCCATGAGCGACAGGCACATCAGTCAGCACTTCGAGACCCTCGCGATTCACGCGGGCAACACCGCCGATCCCCTCACCGGCGCGGTCGTCCCGCCGATCTACCAGGTCTCGACCTACAAGCAGGACGGCGTCGGAGGTCTGCGCGGCGGCTACGAGTACAGCCGTAGCGCCAATCCCACCAGGACCGCCCTGGAAGAGAACCTCGCCGCCCTGGAGGGCGGTCGCCGAGGTCTCGCGTTCGCGTCCGGACTGGCGGCCGAGGACTGCCTGTTGCGTACGCTGCTCAGCCCCGGCGACCACGTCGTCATCCCGAACGACGCGTACGGCGGCACGTTCCGCCTCTTCGCGAAGGTCGTCTCCCGGTGGGGCGTCGAGTGGTCGGTCGCCGACACCAGCGACCCGGCGGCGGTACGGGCCGCCATCACCCCGAAGACCAAGGTCGTCTGGGTGGAGACCCCCTCCAACCCGCTGCTCGGCATCACCGACATCGCGGTCGTCGCGCAGATCGCCCGGGACGCGGGCGCGCGGCTCGTCGTCGACAACACCTTCGCCACGCCCTACCTCCAGCAGCCGCTCGCCCTCGGCGCGGACGTCGTCGTGCACTCCCTGACCAAGTACATGGGCGGCCACTCGGACGTGGTCGGCGGTGCGCTGATCGCGGCCGACGAGGCGCTCGGCGAGGAACTGGCGTACCACCAGAACGCGATGGGCGCGGTCGCCGGGCCCTTCGACTCCTGGCTGGTGCTGCGCGGCGCCAAGACGCTGTCGGTACGCATGGACCGGCACAGCGAGAACGCCACCAAGGTCGCCGACATGCTCACCCGGCACGCACGCGTGACGCGCGTTCTCTACCCGGGCCTCCCGGAGCACCCCGGTCACGAGATCGCCGCCAAGCAGATGCGGGCCTTCGGCGGCATGGTCTCCTTCCAGGTCGAGGGCGGCGAGGAGGCGGCCGTCGAGGTCTGCAACCGCGCCAAGGTGTTCACGCTCGGCGAGTCCCTGGGCGGCGTCGAGTCGCTGATCGAGCACCCGGGGCGCATGACGCACGCGTCCGTCGCCGGTTCGGCCCTGGAGGTCCCCGGCGACCTCGTGCGCCTCTCCGTGGGCATCGAGAACGTGCAGGACCTCCTGGAGGACCTGCAGCAGGCCCTGGGCTAGCCGACGGCGAGAGCGCCTGTTCTCACCAGCCCGTCAGCGGTGGAGTCGTCTCCGACGGCGGCTCCACCCAGGGATGGACCATCAGCGCCCACACGGTGAACGCGACCACCCCAGCGCACAGCAGCAGCCACATCAGCCGCCGGGCGGCCCTGCGACGGCGCAGCATCCGGCCGCCGCGGCGTACCACCTCCGCGTACAGCTCCGGCGGCACCTGCGGCGGAGTCCGTTCCATGATCCGCCGTACGGCCGCCTCCCGCTCGGGCCTGTTCACGCGCGCGTACCCCCCTTCGGCGACCTCATGACGGCGCCACCTTGGCCCCCGCCACCTTCGGCACCGGGGGGCGCGGCGGATGCAGCAGCCTCGCCGTCGCCCGCTCGCAGATCGTCCGGACCCGTTCCGTGGGCAGCCCGAGCAGCGCGGCGGCCTGTTCCTCGGCGACCCCCTCGTACAGCCTGAGGACCACGATCAGCCGCTCCTGGGGCGCGAGGGCGCCCAGTGGGCTGTCGGGGTGGGGGCGGCCCCGGCCGAGGCCGCCGTACTGGTGCCAGGCCGTGCGGGCGAAGCGGCTGGCCAGGTACTGCCGGGCACGGTCGTACGGGTCCTCGCCGCGCAGCCGGTCCCAGCACGCGTACGTGTGGGCAAGCGACAGCGTCAGCAGACGTCGCGCGCGCGGGTTGTCGTCCGTGGCCTCCGCCGTGAGCAGTGTGGCGGCATGCAGCAGCCGCCCTGCCGCGCCCGCGACGAACGCCTCGAACTCCCGGGCCCGGCGGGCGCCCTGGGACACCTGCCGTTCGCGCACCACACCCTCCCCCCTGATGGCCCCGGTCTCATCTGAGGCCAGGGCCGTCGTGAGGTCAAGAGTTCGGCACGAAGGGGCGGGAGTCGGGCACCACGCGTGTGTGCCCGACTCGCCGAGGGATCAGGAAGCGGTCGACGGCTCGTTGCCCGGCATCGCCATCCGCGCGGAGAGGGCGCTGTTGAAGCGTGTGAGGAGCGTGCAGAACGCCTCGCGCTCCTCAGGCGCCCAGTCGTGTGTCAACTCGTCCATCAACTGACGCCTGGACGAGCGGACTTCCTCCAGTCGCGACTGCCCGCGCGGGGACAGTTGCAGCACCACCGCGCGGCCGTCCTCGGGGTGCGAAGTGCGCTTGACGAGCCCCGTGTCGACGAGCGGGGCCACCTGCCGGGTGACCGTCGAGGAGTCGATCCCCATGCTCGCGGCGAGCGCCTTGACGCCCATCGGGCCTTCCTTGTCCAGGCGGTTGAGCAGCAGATACGCGGCGCGGTCCATGGAGTTGCGCACCTGTCCGACTCCGCCGAGCCGGGTCTGTTCGGCACGGCGCGCGAAGACCGCCACCTCGTGCTGCAGCGTCTCGAGGAGACCGGATTCACCGACGGTCGTCATGTCCATCGACATTTCAGGTGTTGTGGGCATGGCCGGGGGCTCGCTTCATGAAGGGGGTGCTGGGTTGGGGGACAGGGTAACGGGCCGGAAGGCGGCCCGTACCTGCGCTGCGCAAACCAGTCTCGGAGCTTGGTCACAGGCGCGGCACGCGCCTGTGAACTGCGATGCTTGAGTCATGAGCTACAGCACGGCTGACTCCCTGCGACCCGTCACCCTCGACGATGTGCGCGGCGCCCAGAAGATGCTCACGGGCGTGGCACGGGTGACCGGGATGGAGGGCAGCCGGTACCTGACCCAGCTCGTCGGCTCACCGGTGCACTTCAAGTGCGAGAACCTCCAGCGCACGGGCTCCTTCAAGCTGCGCGGCGCCTACGTCCGTATCGCCGGACTGCTCCCCGAGGAGCGCGCCGCAGGTGTCGTCGCCGCGAGCGCCGGCAACCACGCCCAGGGCGTCGCCCTCGCCTCCGCGCTCCTCGGCGTGCGCTCCACGGTCTTCATGCCCAAGGGCGCACCCCTGCCGAAGATCAGCGCCACCAAGGAGTACGGCGCCGAGGTGCGCCTGCACGGCCACGTGGTCGACGAGACGCTGGCCGCCGCGCAGGAGTACGCCCATGAGACGGGCGCGGTGTTCATCCACCCCTTCGACCACCCGGACATCATCGCGGGCCAGGGCACGGTCGGCCTGGAGATCCTGGACCAGTGCCCCGAGGTGCGCACGATCGTCGTCGGGATCGGCGGCGGCGGGCTCGCGGCCGGTGTCGCGGTCGCGGTGAAGGCGCTGCGGCCCGACGTGCGGATCGTGGGCGTGCAGGCGGCCGGCGCCGCCGCGTTTCCGCCCTCGCTGGCGGCCGGGCGCCCCGTGTCGATCCGGCACCCGGCGACGATGGCCGACGGCATCAAGGTCGGCAGGCCCGGCGACGTGCCGTTCGGGATCGTCGCCGATCTGGTGGACGAGGTCCGCACGGTCACCGAGGACGAGCTGTCCACCGCGCTGCTGCTGTGCCTGGAGCGGGCCAAGCTGGTCGTCGAACCGGCCGGCGCCAGCCCGGTCGCGGCGCTGCTGAGCGATCCGCGTGCCTTCGAGGGACCGGTCGTCGCGCTGCTGTCCGGCGGGAACGTCGACCCGCTGCTGCTCCAGCGCATCCTGCGCCACGGCATGTCCGCGCAGGGCCGCTACCTGGCCGTGACGCTGCGGCTGACGGACCGGCCGGGGGCGCTCGCGACGCTTCTCGGGGTGTTGTCAGTGGTCGACGCTAACGTCCTCGATGTGAGCCACGTCCGGACCGACCCACGGCTCGGGCTCACCGAGGTGGAGGTCGAGCTGCACCTGGAGACGAAGGGGCCGGTGCACTGCGCCGAGGTCGGCCAGGCCCTGCGCGACGCGGGGTACACGGTCATCGACTGAGGTCAGGGCCCGTTCGTCACCTGTTCCGTCACTCGTTCGAGAAATCCGTTGAGAGACGCGATACATCGCGTTATGGTGTGTCTCGTGTCGCCGTTCCTGTGAAAAACGGGAGACGGAGCATCATGCGCAAACCTAGGCTTTTCGAAGAATCCCCGACGACGTGGAGGCTGATATGCCAGGCGCCATCTATGCCGAAGGCCTGGTGAAAACCTTCGGCGATGTGAAAGCTCTGGACGGCGTCGACCTCGATGTCCCCGAGGGCACCGTGCTGGGCCTGCTCGGGCCCAACGGCGCGGGCAAGACGACCGCCGTCCGCTGTCTGACCACCCTGCTGCGACCCGACAGCGGCAAGTTGACCGTGGCCGGCCTCGACGTGCTCAAGCAGCCCAACGAGGTGCGGCGTTCCATCGGTCTGTCCGGCCAGTTCGCCGCGGTCGACGAGTACCTGACCGGCAGGGAGAACCTGCAGATGGTCGGCCAGCTCTACCAGATGAAGGCCAAGGCCGCGAAGGCCCGGGCCGACGCACTGCTCGACCAGTTCAACCTCGCGGACGCCGCCGACCGCACGGCCAAGACCTACTCCGGAGGCATGCGCCGCCGGCTCGACCTCGCGGCGGCCCTGGTCGTCTCCCCGCCCGTGATGTTCATGGACGAGCCGACCACCGGCCTCGACCCGCGCAACCGCCAGATGCTGTGGGAGGTCATCAAACAGCTCGTCTCCGGCGGCACGACACTCCTGCTGACCACGCAGTACCTGGAAGAGGCCGACCATCTAGCGCACGACATCGCGGTCGTCGACCACGGCAAGGTCATCGCCCGCGGCACCTCCGACCAGCTCAAGGCCCGCACCGGCGGCGAGCGCGTGGAGGTCGTCGTACACGAGCGCGACCACATCGAGATCGCCTCGGCCCTCTTGGACAAATACAGTCTGCGCGGCTTCGGCAAGGGCGACACCACCGTCGAGGAGCACACCCGCAAGATCACCACGCCCGTCTCCGGCGGAGCCAAGCTACTCGCTGAAATCATCCGCGAACTGGACACCGAGGGCATCGAGATCGACGACATCGGCCTGCGCCGCCCCACCCTCGACGACGTGTTCCTCTCCCTGACGGGCCACCTGGCCGAGGAGAAGACCGAGGACAACGGCGCGGACACCAACCCGGACACCAAGGACAACAAGCACAAGAAGGAGGCCGCGAAGTGAGTGCCGTCACCGACGCCGTGCCGGTCGCGGCACCGAGCAGCGCGCTGGGCCAGTCCGTGCACGACTCCCTGGTCGTCGCTAGGCGTAATTTGATTCGAATGTCCCGAATTCCCGAGATGGTTGTTTTCGGGCTCATCCAGCCCATCATGTTCGTGGTGCTGTTCACCTACGTCTTCGGCGGTTCCATGCAGATCGGCGGCAGCACCAGCGCCACCGACTACAAGAACTTCCTGATGGCGGGCATCTTCGCGCAGACCGTCACGTTCGCCACCGCCAGCTCCGGCGCCGGCATCGCCGACGACATGCACAAGGGCCTCATCGACCGCTTCCGCTCGCTGCCCATGGCGCGCGGTGCGGTGCTGACCGGGCGGACGCTCGCCGACCTCGTACAGACCGCGCTCACCCTCCTGGTCCTCGCGATAGTCGCCCTGCTGGTCGGCTGGCGCGTCGGGTCGGACGGGGGCACCAACGCCGGCAAAGTTCTCGGCGCCTTCGGCCTGCTGCTCCTGCTCGGGTACGCGTTCACCTGGATCGGCGCCCTGATCGGGCTCAGCGTCCGCACGCCCGAGGCGGCCACCTCCGGCGGACTGATCTGGCTCTTCCCGGTGACGTTCATCTCGAACGCGTTCGTCGACACCGGCAACATGACCCCGTGGCTGCGCCACATCGCCGAGTGGAACCCGTTCAGCGCCACCGTGCAGGCCTGCCGGGTGCTCTTCGCCAACCCGGGACAGTCGCCCTCGGACGCCTGGCCCATGGTGCACCCGGTGTGGGCCTCACTGATCTACTCGCTCCTGATCATCCTCATATTCCGGACGCTGGCGGTGCGGAAGTACCGCTCGGCGACGGCCTGAGGGGACGCGGGACGACGGAATCCCTGGGGGCATGGCGAAACCCCCGGCGCCGCAAGGCCGCCGGGGGCTCGTCGAAGGCGAAGGCCCGGAATCCCGTGGGTCAGGTCCCGCAGGTCAGCCGTTGTACGGCTCGGCCTTGAGGATCGTCACCGAGGCCTTCTTGCCGTTGGGCAGCTCGTACTGCGCGTCCTCGCCGACCTTGTGGCCGAGCACGCCGGAGCCCAGCGGGGACTGCGGCGAGTAGGTCTCGATGTCGGCGCTCGCGTACTCGCGCGAGGCGAGCAGGAAGGTCATCGTGTCGTCCTTGTCGCCGTCGAAGGCGATCGTGACGACCATGCCGGGCGCGACCGCGCCGTCCGCCGACGCCGGAGCCTCCCCGACCTTGGCCTTCTCCAAGAGCTGGACCAGCTGGCGGATGCGGAGCTCCTGCTTGCCCTGCTCCTCCTTGGCCGCGTGGTACCCGCCGTTCTCGCGCAGGTCGCCCTCCTCGCGCGCAGCCGCGATCTTCGCGGTGACTTCCTCGCGCGCGGGACCAGACAGGTACGCCAGCTCTTCCTTGAGCTTGGTGTACGCCTCCTGCGTAAGCCAGGTGACGTCTTCGCTGGTCTGGGTCACAGGTGCTCCTCGTAGGTACTGGGAATACAAAGCATCGCCCTACCCAGAAGAATGTTCCTTCATGGAAGGGCGAAACCACGAGCCTAACAATTCAACGGCGCCAGGGGGAGGACATAAGGCACCAGAAATACGTCAACGCAGGTCAAGGCCTATACAACGAGGGTGATGTCAGTCGGAGTGGCAGCCGAGCAGCTCGGCTGTGGTGCCCCTGGCCGTCGTACGCAGGGTGACGACCTTGTCGATGCGGGTCGCGGAGCCGCCGAAGCGGAAGTCGGCGCGGCCCACCTCGGACTGGTCGGCGGCCTGCGAGCGCAGGGTGCAGTAGCCGCTGGTGCCCGAGTCCTTGTGGACCTCCAGATGCACCTTGACCTCGTTGTCCGAGGCCTGGAAAGTGATCACTTCGGCGCTGATCCTGGCCTCGACGACATAGTGGTAGGCGAAGTACCCGACGAGGACGAGCAGGGCCGCCGCGAGGACGGCACCGGCGACCTTGAGCTTGTGGTCGGCACGCTCGTCCGACGAGTGGCCGTAGCGGCCCTCGGGCAGTCGCGTACTCGCCGTACTCATGATCGTCCTCCCGGCGAGGGGCTCCCGAAACAGGCCCCCGGAATTATTCGCCCCTCGATTCGGTCACTATAGAAGCCCCCTCCCGCCGCCCGACCACCGCCCCTCAACGACGTCCCTGCGGGACGGCACCTGTTGAATTGCACCCCAGGACACCGGGGCGCCGACTTACTGAGGATTGAGTCTTGACTGACCAGCTGCGACTGATGGCCGTTCACGCGCACCCCGACGACGAGTCGAGCAAGGGCGCGGCCACCATGGCGAAGTACGTGTCCGAGGGGGTGGACGTGCTGGTCGTGACCTGCACGGGCGGGGAGCGCGGCTCCATCCTCAACCCGAAGCTCCAGGGCGACAAGTACATCGAGGAGCACATCCACGAGGTGCGCAAGAAGGAGATGGACGAGGCCCGCGAGATCCTCGGCATCAAGCAGGAGTGGCTCGGCTTCGTCGACTCGGGGCTGCCCGAGGGCGACCCGCTGCCGCCGCTGCCCGAGGGCTGCTTCGCGCTGGAGGACGTCGACAAGGCGGCCGGCGAGCTGGTGAAGCAGATCCGCACCTTCCGCCCGCAGGTGATCACCACCTACGACGAGAACGGCGGCTACCCGCACCCCGACCACATCATGACCCACAAGATCTCGATGGTGGCGTTCGAGGGGGCGACGGACACCGAGAAGTACCCGGAGGGGGAGTACGGCCCGGCGTACCGGCCGCAGAAGCTGTACTACAACCAGGGCTTCAACCGGCAGCGCACCGAGGCACTGCACAAGGCGCTGCTCGACCGGGGCATGGAGTCGCCGTACGGGGACTGGCTCAAGCGCTGGGACGAGTCCGGGATGATGCGGGACCGCACGCTCACCACCCACATTCCCTGCGCCGAGTTCTTCGAGATCCGTGACAAGGCGCTGCTCGCGCACGCCACGCAGATCGACCCCGACGGCGGCTGGTTCCGGGTCCCGATGGAGATCCAGAAGGAGGTCTGGCCGACCGAGGAGTACGAGCTCGCGAAGTCTCTGGTCGATACCTCCCTCCCCGAGGACGACCTCTTTGCGGGCATCCGCGACAATGCCTGATATGAGCTCAAGCGCAGCCCTGGCAATGACGCACCTGGTCCCCCTCGCCGAGGTCGACGAGAACAAGGTCACCCCCGGCGTCCTCGGTTTCATCGTCTTCGCGGTGATGGCCCTGGCCGTATGGGGACTGATGAAGTCCATGAGCAAGCAGATGAACAAGGTCGACTTCAAGGAGGCCCCGGATCCGACGGCCGAGTCCGAGGCCACCGCCGTCGAATCCAAGGCCAAGCAGGGCTGACCGGGCGGGCCCGCGCGGGTGTTCAGGGCCGGTCCGGCACCGCCACCCCCATCACCTCACGGGCGTGCCGGCTCGGCACCATGCCCAGCCGCCACGCCTGCCAGCCCGCCTCCAGGTTCACGCCCCGCTCCAGCAGTAGCTGGTACGCCTCCACGTAGTCGTCGAGTTTCTCGTCGCGGAAGGGGTGCCGGGTGCGGGCGAGCTGCGCCAGCTCCTCCTGCGCGACCGCCGTGCCGACCTCGACGCCGCCGGGGGCCGCGTACGGCAGGAGCGTGGAGCGCAGGAAGCGGGCCCAGTCCTCGCCGCGGTGGTCGCCGTACGAGGTGAACAGGCCGAGCGCCTCGTCGCACAGGGTCAGTGCCTGTGCGGTACGGGCATTGCCCGCGTCGACGACCGCGAGTTCCAGGCAGGTCCACGCCTCGCCGTGGGCGACGCCGATGCGCTGGAAGTCGGCGCGGGCGTCGACGAGGAGCTGGCGGGCGAAGCCGGAGTTGCGCAACGAACCCGTCTGGGCCGCGCGCTGGTCGCGGGTGACGCGGGCCGAGTGGTGCCGGGCGCAGGCCAGGCCGTAGACGTCCCGCATGCGGGAGAACATGGTGCGGGACCGTTCCAGTTCCCGTACCGCCAGGTCCAGGTTGCCGGTCTCCTCCAGTGCCTGGCCGAGGTAGTAGACCGTCCAGGCCTCGCCGCGCGCGTCCTCGTTGTCGCGGTGCCGGGAGGCCGCCGTACGCAGGCCGTCCACCGCAGGGGACGGGTCGCCGGCGACCAGCCGGGCCCGGGCCAGCTGGGTCAGCGCCCAGGCCTCGCCGCGGGCGTCGCGGGTACGGCCGTAGAGGCCGAGGGCGGTGGTCAGTTCGGACTCGGCGCGCAGGATGTCGCCCATGCGCAGGCCGAGTTGGCCGAGCTGGAAGTGGGCCCAGGCCTCACCGTGCACGGACTCGCCCGCGCGATGCAGGACCAGCGACTCGGTCAACAGCCGCATGGCTTCGGGGAGTCGGGCGCGGTCGCGCTCGACGGCGGCCAGGGCGTGCATGGTCCAGGCGCGGTCCGTGGCCAGTTGCGGGGCGGCCTGCAGGTCGAGGGCCTCGCGGAGTTTCGCCGCCGCCTCGGTGAGGTTGCCCTGGTGGTGGAGGGTGATGCCGAGGGAGCAGAGGGCGCGGGCGGCGCCGGCGTCGTGGTGGGCCTCCATGTAGAGGTCGACGACGGAGGTGAGGGTGGTGCGCGCCTTGTCGAGTTCGCCGAGCTGCCGGGCCGCGATACCCGTGCGCCACTGCACCGACCGGACAAGGAGGCCCTGGTCGACGGCCTGCGCCAGTTCGCTGATCTCGCCCAGGCGGTAGAGGTCGCCGCGCAGCAGGCAGTAGTCGCACAGCGCGCCGAGCAGATTGAGTACGGCGCCCTGGTCGACGCCCTCCGCGTGCCGCAGCGTCGAGGTGATGAAGCTGGACTCGTCGTCCAGCCAGCGCAGCGCCTCGTCGAGCGAGGTGAAGCCGTGCGGGCCGAAGCGGTCCGAGCGCGTGGACATGTTGCCGTCGACCAACCGCAGTACGGAGTCGGCGAGTTCGGCGTAGTTGACGATCAGCCGTTCCTGCGCGGCCGTACGTTCCGAGGACTCCTCCTCGTCGAGGAGGCGGGCCTGGGCGAAGGCGCGGACCAGGTCGTGCAGGCGGTAGCGGGTGCCGCGGACGTGGTCGATGAGGCCCGCGCGGGAGAGCGCCACCAGCTGGCGGGTGGCCTCCGTCTCGTCCGTGGCCAGCAGGGAGGCGGCTGCCGCGGCGCCGAGCGAGGCCCGGCCGGCCAGCGCCAGCCGGCGGAGAAGTGTGCGGGCCGGGTCGGACTGGTCGGTGTAGCGCAGCCACAGCGCCCGTTCGACCGGTTCGACCGGGCCGTACGCGCCGAGGTCCGTGGCCAGTTGGCGGGGCGAGCGCGGGCCGAGGGAGGAGCCCGCGATCCGCAGCGCCAGCGGCAGCCCGCCGCACAACTCCCTGATCCGGTCCTCGGATTCGGCGTCGTACGGCCCCGAACCGTCCTGCGCCGCCGCGCCGAGCAGTTCCTCCGCGCCGGCCGCGTCCAGCGCGTCCACCGGCAACTGGTGCACCCAGGCGGCCAGTTCGGCCGGCAGATCGAGAGGCTTGCGGGCGGTCACCACGACCAGGCTGTCGGAGCGCTCGGGGACCAGGGTGGCCACCTGCCCGGGGTCGGAGGCGTCGTCCAGGACGATCGTCACCGGCAGGCCGGTCAGGTGCTGGTGGTACAACTCGCCCAGCCGCTTGACCTGTTGGTCGGGGGAGGAGCGTTCACGGAAGAGGAGTTGTTCGCGGGGCGCGCCGAGCCGGTTCAGCAGATGCAGCAGGGCGTCACGGGTGGGCAGGGGGGACTCGCCCGGGCTGTCGCCGCGCAGATCCACCACGCACGCTCCGCGGAACTGGTCGCGCAGATCGTGCGCGGCGCGCACCGCGAGGGTGGTGCGGCCCGAGCCGGGCGCACCGTGCAGGACGACCACCGTCGGCCGGGTCTCCGTACTCGCGCGGGCGGCCTGCACCAGCTGCCGGATCCGCGCCAGCTCCGCCCGCCGACCGGCGAACGCCCCGACCGGCTCCGGGAGTTGACCGAACGACTGCTCCAGCACACTCCGTCTGCGGGCCGCCGCGCTCTTGTCCGTACCGCGCAACTGCGGCCCCGGCTTCTTGGTCGGACCGGTGGAGGCGGCGAGCACCCGCTGCTGGTCCAGGAACGGCCGGATGCCCCGCACCTCCAGCGCCGTCAGCCACTGCAACCGCAACTGCTCCGGACCACCGGGCTGGTTCGCGGCTCCGGCCCGGTGATGCGCGGCCGGCAGATGCGAGGCGGTCACCTTCACGACGGTCGCCGCCGCACCGACGACACCGACCGTCACACCGGCGCCGAGCGCGGTACCGGCGCCGGTACCCAGTGTCAGATCGGCCACGATCGCCGCGACGGCGGCAACGCCCGCCACCAGCAAGGGAGTTCCACCACCCTCCCTGGCGTACCGCTGCCCGAAGGTGAGCTGCCCGGCCGCCGCCTCGTCGAGCGCGCCCGTATAGGCCGCGTACTCCTCAGCCGCCGTCTCCGCCATGGCATCCAGCGCGGCCCGGGACCGCGCCAGCAGCACCTGCCCCTCGACGCGCCCGCCGGAGCGCCGAACCTCCTCCTCCACGGCCCGAGCCAACAGCCGCTCGGCGTCGCTCCGATGGCTGTCCCGCATGTCGCGTCCCCCTCCGACGGCAACTCCCTGGCCTATGAGTGTCCTTCGGGGGAGGCGTGAGCGCGAGAGGGCGACGATCACCCGTTCGCTGCGCGGAAGCTGCGGGCCGTTCTACGACCTGTGCCGCCCGTCGGGCACGATGGGTCCATGCCGAACCGACTGGCCCATGAGACCTCCCCCTATCTGCTCCAGCACGCCGACAACCCCGTCGACTGGTGGCCCTGGTCGGAACAGGCATTCGCCGAGGCCAGGAGGGCGAACAAACCGGTCCTGCTGAGCGTCGGATACAGCAGCTGCCACTGGTGTCACGTCATGGCCCACGAGTCCTTCGAGGACCAGCCCACCGCCGACTACCTCAACGAGCACTTCGTCAGCATCAAGGTCGACCGTGAGGAACGCCCCGACGTCGACGCCGTCTACATGGAAGCCGTGCAGGCGGCCACCGGCCAGGGCGGCTGGCCGATGACCGTGTTTCTCACCCCGGACGCCGAACCCTTCTATTTCGGCACCTACTTCCCGCCCGCGCCCCGCCACGGCATGCCCTCCTTCCGGCAGGTGCTCGACGGTGTGCGCAGTGCCTGGACCGACCGGCGGGACGAGGTCGCCGAGGTCGCCGGGAAGATCACGCGGGATCTGGCCCAGCGGGAGATCGACTACGGCGGCACCGAGGCACCCGGCAAGGAGGAGCTGGCGCAGGCGCTGCTGGGGCTCACCCGTGAGTACGACCCGCAGCGCGGGGGATTCGGCGGTGCGCCCAAGTTCCCGCCGTCCATGGTCGTCGAGTTCCTGCTGCGCCACCATGCCCGCACCGGTTCCGAAGGTGCGCTGGAGATGGCGCAGGACACCTGTGAGCGGATGGCGCGCGGTGGTATCTACGACCAGCTCGGGGGCGGGTTCGCGCGGTATTCCGTCGACCGCGAGTGGGTGGTTCCGCACTTCGAGAAGATGCTCTACGACAACGCCCTGCTCTGCCGTGTCTACGCCCACCTGTGGCGCAGCACCGGGTCCGAGCTGGCGCGTCGCGTGGCCGTGGAGACCGCCGACTTCATGGTGCGTGAACTCCGCACGAACGAGGGCGGGTTCGCCTCCGCGCTCGACGCCGACAGCGACGACGGGACCGGGACCGGCCGCCACGTCGAGGGTGCCTACTACGTCTGGACGCCCGAGCAGCTCACCGAGGTGCTTGGTGAGCCCGACGCGGAGCTGGCCGCTCAGTACTTCGGTGTGACGGACGAAGGGACCTTCGAGGAAGGGCAGTCCGTTCTCCAACTGCCGCAGAACGAGGGCGTGTTCGACGCCGAGAAGATCGAGTCGGTCAGGAGGCGGCTCCTCGCGGCCCGTTCACAGCGTCCCGCCCCCGGCCGGGACGACAAGGTCGTCGCCGCCTGGAACGGGCTCGCGATCGCCGCGCTCGCCGAGACCGGCGCCTACTTCGACCGGCCCGACCTGGTCGAGGCCGCCGTCTCCGCCGCCGATCTCCTCGTACGGCTGCATCTCGACGAGCACGCCAAGCCCGCCCGCACCAGCAAGGATGGTCAAGTCGGCGCGAACGCTGGGGTGTTGGAGGACTACGCCGATGTCGCGGAGGGCTTCCTCGCGCTGGCGTCGGTCACGGGGGAGGGGGTGTGGCTGGAGTTCGCCGGGTTCCTGCTCGACCACGTGCTCGCCGGGTTCGTCGACGAGTCGGGTGCGCTCTACGACACCGCCGCCGACGCCGAGCGGCTTATTCGCCGGCCGCAGGATCCGACCGACAACGCCACCCCGTCCGGCTGGACCGCCGCGGCGGGCGCCCTGCTGAGCTATGCGGCCCAGACCGGTGCCGAGCCCCATCGCAGCGCCGCCGAGCGGGCGTTGGGGGTCGTGAAGGCGCTCGGGCCGCGGGTGCCGCGGTTCATCGGGTGGGGGCTCGCGGTCGCCGAGGCGTACCTCGACGGGCCGCGCGAGGTGGCCGTCGTAGGACCTTCGCTCTCTGACGAAGCCGCGAAAGCCTTGCACCGTACGGCACTTCTGGGTACCGCGCCCGGTGCGGTGGTCGCCTTCGGGGTGGCGGAGAGTGAGGAGCTGCCGTTGCTCGCCGACCGGCCGTTGGTGGGTGGTGGGCCGGCCGCGTATGTCTGCCGTAACTTCACCTGTGACGCGCCGACGACCGATCCCGAGCAGTTGCGCACCGCGCTGAGCAGGTGAAACGACAGAGTTGTAACCATCCCAAACGCGACCAGTGCGGGAAATGGTCATGTGTGGGACCCATTGTGAAGAAACATGCTCTTCACCGAAATCACCTGTCCACTTCACAGGTCGCCCATAGTCTCGGCCCCGTGACGCGACGGAGGTAACTCCCCGTCGCGCCGGGGGTATTGGGATCTGGGGGGATCTGCTGTGCTGACGTCCGTATTCGTCGCTGCTGTTTCGCTTGCCCTGTTCTGGATGGCGGCCTTCACTCTGTGGTGGCAGATGCACGCGTGGCGTACGCCCGAAGTGCTCGCCTCCACCCGCTTCAGCAGCCCGGACGGGGACGAGCACGTCTCGTTCTCGTTGCTGCTGCCGGCCCGGCACGAACAGGCCGTGCTGGACCACACCATCCAGCGGCTGCTGGAGTCCACCCACACCGACTTCGAGATCATCGTGATCGTGGGGCACGACGACCCCGAGACCGCGGCGGTGGCCGACAGTGCCGCCGAACGCGACCCGCGCGTACGGGTCGTCGTCGACACGCACGAGAAGAAGAACAAGCCGAAGGCCATGAACACGGCGCTGCCGCACTGCCGCGGCGATGTCGTCGGGGTCTTCGACGCCGAGGACCAGGTCCATCCGGAGCTGCTCGCCCATGTCGACCACGCGTTCCGCACCACCGGCGCGGACGTCGTGCAGGGCGGGGTGCAACTCATCAACTTCCACTCCAGCTGGTACAGCCTGCGCAACTGCCTGGAGTACTTCTTCTGGTTCCGGTCCCGGCTGCATCTGCACGCGCAGAAGGGGTTCATCCCGCTGGGCGGCAACACCGTGTTCGTACGGACCGACACCCTGCGGGAGGCCGACGGCTGGGACCCCAACTGCCTTGCCGAGGACTGCGACCTGGGCGTGCGGCTGTCCAGTGTCGGCAAGAAGGTCGTCGTCGCCTACGACTCCGACATGGTGACCCGGGAGGAGACCCCGGGCTCGCTGATGTCGTTGCTCAAGCAGCGAACTCGCTGGAACCAGGGCTTCCTTCAGGTCTACCGGAAGAGGGACTGGAAGCAACTCCCGGGATTCGGGCAGCGGTTGCTCGCCCGCTACACGCTGATGACGCCCTTCCTGCAGGCCTTCTCCGGGGTCATCATCCCGCTGAACGCGGCGGTCGCGCTCTTCCTGGACGTGCCGGTCGGCATCGCCTTCCTCACCTTCCTGCCGCTGGTCACCGCCGCGGTCACCTTCGTCTTCGAGGTCGTCGGACTGCACGACTTCGGCAAGCAGTACGGACTCCGTGTCCGCGCCGTCCACTATCTGAAGCTCGTCGTGGGCGGCCCCTTCTACCAGGTTCTCCTGGCCGGAGCCGCGATCCGCGCAGTGTGGCGTGAGCAACGTGGCCGAAACGACTGGGAGTTGACCTCCCATGTCGGCGCGCACCTCACCGAACCCGCAGTGATCCGAGAGGACGTTCCTGCGTGACTTCCACCCTTCCCGCGGCGACCACCACGGTCCCCGCGCAGCGGCAGCCTGCGCCTGAAACCGGTTCGACAGGTCGAACGGCACCCTCAAGACTCCGTTCCTCCCACCCCGACCTCCTCCTCTGCGGCCTGCTCCTCACCGCGATCCTCGTCGTGCAGGGCTGGAACATCGCCGACTACCCGACGCTCAGCGACGACGAGGGCACCTACCTCGCCCAGGCCTGGGCCGTCCAGCAGGGCACCGGCCTCGCCCACTACACCTACTGGTACGACCACCCGCCGCTCGGCTGGATCCAGATCGCCCTGCTCACCTGGATCCCCGCGCACTTCAGCCCCGGCTCGATGACCGTCGGCACCATGCGCCTGGCGATGCTGGTGATCAGCGCGATCAGCGCGGTCCTCGTCTACGTCCTCGCCCGACGTCTGTCTCTGCCCGGCTGGGCGGCCGGCCTCGGCATGGTCCTCTTCGGGCTGTCCCCGCTGTCCGTGATCCTCCAGCGGGAGATCTTCCTCGACAACATCGCCGTGATGTGGATGCTGCTCGCCTTCTGCCTGGCCGCGTCCCCAAGTCGCCATCTCTGGCACCACTTCGGGGCGGGTCTGGCAGCCGCGGCCTCGGTCCTCACCAAGGAGACGATGGTGATCGTCCTGCCCGCGCTGGTGGTCACCATGTGGCGGCACGGACACCGCGACACCAGAAAATTCGCGCTCACCGGCGCCATCACCGCCTGCGTCCTGATCGGCTTCGCGTACCCCCTCTTCGCCCTGCTCAAGGGCGAGTTGCTGCCCGGCAGCGGCCATGTCTCCCTCTGGGACGGCCTCAAGTACCAGATGACCAGGCCCGGTTCGGGCTTCATCCTCGACCGGGGGACCGGCTCCTACGGTGTCCTCCACTCGTGGCTCTACTACGACCGTGTGCTGCCACTGGGCGGCCTCGCCGGGGCGCTCCTGCTCCTGGTCACCTGGCGCTGGTCGGTCACCGCCCGCTCGCTCGCCGGACCGGCGCTGACCGTGGCGATCCTGGCCGCCGTAGCCCTGCGCCCGGGCGGCTATCTGCCCGCCATGTACGTCATCGGCGCGCTGCCCTTCCTCGCCCTGGTCCTCGCCGGTGGCACCGCCTCGGTCGCCCACGCGGTACTGCGCAGACGGCGGCGCGAGGGCGAGAAGCGGTACGTCACCGGCGGCCGGTACGCCCTCGCCGCCGTCCTCGCGCTCGCCGCCGGCGCCTACGTCGTACCGCACTGGTACGACGGCGACCGCACCGCCGTGACCGCGGATGCCAACGCCCCCTACCGGGCAGCCTCCAAGTGGCTGTCCACCGAGGTGAAGGACCCGAAGGACACCCGGGTCCTCGTCGACGACGCGCTCTGGCTGGACCTGGTGCACGCCGGGTACCGGCCCGGGCTCGGGGCCATCTGGTTCTACAAGGCCGACCTCGACCCCGCCGTCACCAAGACGCTGCCGCACGGCTGGCGGGACATCGACTACGTGGTGGCCTCCCCGACGGTACGGCGCGACGCGGTCGACCTGCCCAACGTCAAGGCGGCGATCGAGCACTCCGCACCGGTCGCCACCTTCGGCACCGGCGACGACCGCATCGAGATCCGGCAGATCCAGTCCGAGACCGTGGGAGCCCAGCGATGAGCCAAGAGTCCACAGTCCCCGGGGAGTTGGGCGAGCCCGCGGTACGCGCGGCGGAAATAGCCGAGCCGGGTGCCGTCACCATCGTCGTACCGACCTTCAACGAGTCCGCGAACATACGGGAGTTGCTGCACCGGATCACCGAGTCCGTGCCCACCCGGCTGCCCTGCGAGGTCGTCTTCGTCGACGACTCCACCGACGACACCCCCGAGGTGATCTCCGAGGCCGCGCGGGACTGCCCGTTCCCGGTGACCGTGCTGCACCGGGAGGAACCGGTCGGCGGGCTGGGGGGCGCGGTCGTCGAGGGGATGAGGAGGGCGTCGTCGGACTGGATCGTCGTCATGGACGGCGATCTGCAGCATCCGCCGTCCCTGGTACCGGAGTTGGTGGGTACGGGCGAGCGGGCGCACGCCGGGCTCGTCGTCGCCTCCCGGTACATCAAGGGCGGCAGCCGCGAGGGACTGGCCGGCGGCTACCGCATCGCCGTCTCCCGTGGGGCGACCTGGCTGACCAAGGGTCTCTTCCCGCGCAGACTGCGGGGCATCAGCGACCCGATGAGCGGCTTTTTCGCGATCCGCCGCAGCGCGGTGACTGCGGAGGCGCTCAAGCCGCTCGGCTACAAGATCCTGCTCGAACTCGCCGTCCGCAGCCGTCCGCCCACGGTCACCGAGGTGCCGTTCGTCTTCCAGGACCGCTTCGCCGGCGAGTCCAAGTCGACCGCGCGGGAAGGCTTTCGCTTCCTGCGCCATCTGCTCGGCCTGCGCACCGCCTCGCCGGTCGCCCGCATGCTGGTCTTCGGCCTGATCGGCGCCACCGGCTTCCTGCCGAACCTGGTCGGCCTGTGGGCGCTGACCAAGTCGGGCATGCACTACGTCCCCGCCGAGATCCTCGCCAACCAGCTCGGCGTGGCCTGGAACTTCCTGCTCATCGAGCACCTGTTGTTCCGCGACCGCCGGATGCACCGCAACTGGTGGGACCGGGCGGGCCGGTTCGCGCTGCTCGCCAACGCCGACCTGGTGCTGCGCATCCCGCTGATCGCCCTGTTCGTCCACAAGTTCGGCATGGGCGCGGTGTCGGCGACCGCGTTCGCGCTGGTCATGACGTTCGTCCTGCGCTTTGTCGGAACCGAGGCACTGGTCTACCTCCCGCGCCGCAAAGGGAGTCGTACAGCCGCAAGGAGAGCCGTGTGAACAAGTACCGCAGAAGAACCGCGTTCCTCGGGGTGGGAACGCTGACCGTCGGACTGCTGCTGACCTCGCCGCAGTCCGCCGAGGCCGCGAACCTCGTCCTCAACCCGGGCTTCGAGACGGCGGGCGGTGACGGGATGCCGTACTGCTGGGAGAAGTCCGGCTGGGGCGACAACGACTTTGATTTCACCACGACTTCGGACGCGCACTCCGGTTCGAAGGCCATGAAGGTCACCGTGACGCGGCGGGTGAACGGTGACCGGAAGGCGCTGATCACCGAGTCGACGGGGTGCGCGCCGGTGGTGACGGCGGGCAAGCAGTACGACCTCGGACTCTGGTACAGGACGACCACGCCGGATGCGAACATCACCCTCTTCCGGCATGACACCACCGCCGGCTGGCAGTACTGGACGGACCTCAAGACCCTGGAGATGCAGGGCAGTTGGACCCAGGCGAGCGTCCGTACGCCGGAAGTCCCGGCCGGGACCGACCGGATCACCTGGGGTGTCTCCGTCTACGGCACCGGGTCCGCGACCACCGACGACTACACGATGGACCAGGTCCCCGACACGCTCCCGCCCGCGACCTGCACGGCGACCGCGGAGCAGTGCGCGAACGGGCGTTGGGACGTGCTCCCGACGCAGAACCCCGTCCGCTCGATGCACTCCGTCGTGCTCGACAACGGCAAGGTGCTGCTGATCGCGGGCTCCGGGAACAGCGAGGAGCAGTTCGACGCGGGGACGTTCACGAGTGCGGTGTACGACCCGGTCGCGGGGACGTACAAGGTGATTCCGACCCCGAAGGACATGTTCTGCTCGGGGCACATCCAGCTGCAGGACGGCCGGGTGCTGGTGCTGAGCGGCAACAAGGCGTTCCCGGTCGTGGGCGGGCACGGGTACGAGGGCTACAAGGACTCGTACATCTTCGACCCGGCGACCGAGACATACAGCAAGACGAACGACCTCAACGACGGCCACTGGTACCCGTCGGCGACCGAGCTGGGCAACGGTGACGTCGTCTCCTTCGGCGGGCTGCGGGAGGACTCGACGGGGTCGGTGACGGCCGAGTACTGGTCGGACGCGCAGCAGAAGTGGCTGCCGTTGTCGCAGGTCAACCAGACCTGGTCGTACTGGGGGCTGTACCCGTCGATGGTCCTGATGCAGGACGGCCGGCTCTTCTACACGGGCAGCCATGTCTTCGGGAACAACATCCAGGGGACGGGCTCGGCGATCTACGACTACAACGCGAACACGATCACGTCGGTCCCGGGGCTCCAGAACAAGGACCAACGCGACCAGTCGGCAAGCGTGTTGCTGCCTCCGGCGCAGGACCAGAAGGTCCTCACCATCGGCGGCGGCAACATCGACTCCAACCCGGACGCCAACCGGCTGACCGACATCATCGACCTCAAGGCGGCCAGCCCGACCTACACGGTCGGCCCCCAGATCCCGCAGGGGACGGTCGACTTGGGGAACGGTCCGGTGGCCGAGAGCGGCGCGCAGGGCAAGATGTACGTGTCGGCCGTACTGCTGCCGGACGGCACGGTGCTGGAGACGGGCGGCGCGCTGCACAACAGGGCCAACCCGGTGTACGAGGCGTCGATCTTCGATCCGGCGACGACGACGTTCGACCCGGTGGCCGCCGACCCCGAGGCCCGCGGCTACCACTCCTCGTCGTTCCTGCTGCCGGACGGCCGGGTGATGTCGACCGGTGACAACCCGGGCAATGGCACCTGGAACCACAACGTCTCGATCTACACCCCGCCGTATCTCCTCAAGGGCACGCGGCCGACGATCACTTCGGTGATCGACAACGAGTGGGAGTACGGCGACACCCAGACGATCACCGTCGACCGGCCCATCGCCAAGGCGGAGTTGATCCGCCCGGCGGCGGTCACACACTCCTCG
Organism: Streptomyces sp. NBC_01622; assembly: GCF_045209635.1. Taxonomy (NCBI): domain Bacteria; kingdom Bacillati; phylum Actinomycetota; class Actinomycetes; order Kitasatosporales; family Streptomycetaceae; genus Streptomyces; species Streptomyces sp. NBC_01622. The sequence goes on along the minus strand of NZ_CP109293.1, from coordinate 4,352,078 downwards.
GACCCCAACCAGCGGTTCGTGGACCTGCCGCTCTCCGTGAACGGCAACACGGTCGACCTGAACGTGACGAGCAACCCCAGCCTGGCGCCGCCTGGCTGGTACATGCTCTTCGCGGTCGACGCCAACGGCGTTCCGTCAGTCGCCAAGTGGGTCCACCTGCAAGGCCCTTCGGCCCTGACGACGGACACGGCCTCGGCCCACGTCCACTCCTTCGCCGACTCCCTGACCGGCAAGGTCACCGAGCCCGGCAAGAAGCGGACCTCGCAGAAGGTCTCCGCGACCATCTCCGGCTGCGACCGCCACTACGGCACGATCAACGTCTGCGTGCCCACGGTCTTCCCGCCCGAGGTCAAGTCGACGACCGCGGCCCGCTGTTCCTGGCTCCAGCAGAACTCCTACGGCCGCCTGAAGGTCAACGGCAAGGACGATCCGCTGCGGCTCGACCCGAACAAGGACGGGGTGGCCTGCGGGAAGGGTGACGTGAAGACCGTAAAGAAGAAGGGGTAGCGGTCGCCTACGAACTCGGCGAGGGCTCCACCCTGTTGGGGGTGTGCGCCCTCGCCGGGTTCACAGGTTTCGATAGACGCGGCGATGGCCGGCGGACAGTACCCACACGACAAGTTGGCCGTCCTCGACGGTGTACACGACGCGGAAGTCTCCGACGCGCAGGCGCCAGCGGGCGTTGTGCCCCTGGAGGGCCTTGATGTCGAGGGCCGAGGTGTCGTTCGCGTCGAGGGCTCTCTGCAACTCCGTGAGCCGGTGGAGGATGCGCAGGGCGTCGGTCCGGGGAATCTTGAGCAGGTCCCGCTGGGCGGGCGGCGTGAATCGGGTGACGTATCCCATCGGATCAGGCGTGGTGGGAGCGGAGCAGGGCGGCCATCTCCTCAAGGGAGACAGAGCCGTCGCGCCCCTCGGCCTCGGCCTCGTCCGCCAGGCGGTTCAGCCAGGAATCCTCGGCCTGCTCTTCGAGTTCGCGCAGCCGCCGGTACTCGTCGATGTCGATGACCACCGCCTCCTGCTTGCCACGCCGGGTGATGATCGTCGGGGTCTCGTCACGACGGGCGCGGTCGATGACATCCGCCAGGTGTTTGCGGACGTCGGCCATGGGTTCAATCACCGGCTCGCTCATGTCATGAATGTATCAGATGTACATCTAGGCTCACTCGGAGAGCCCGTGCTCCAGTACATCCATCGTGCGGTCGACCAGCCCCGAGAAGTCGTCGCGGTGGCCGTTCTCCGCCCAGTACAGGGACGTTTCCATCAGGCCGCCGACGAGGGACATGGCGTAGACGCGGACCTCCAGGCTCTCCGGGTCCCGGCCGGTGCGGGTGGCGATGGCCTCGCAGAGCATGTTGCCGGTGACCGACATGCTCTCCATCATGCGGGAGCGCACCGCCGGGACCTGGACCATGAGGTGGGTGCGGAGGCGGGAGGTCTCCTCGTCCTCCTTCATGCCGTACTTGATGGCCTTCTGGATCACGTAGCGGAGGGTGACCATCCAGGGTTCGTCGGCCGGGCGGGCCCGGAGTTCGTCCATGATGATCGGGTCGAACTCGTCCGTGATGACGATGTCTTCCTTGGTCGGGAAGTAGCGGAAGACGGTCGACGGCGACACCTCGGCGCGCTCGGCGATCTGCTCGATCGTGGTCGCGTCGTAGCCCTGCTCCTTGACGAGCGCGTACGTCGCGGTGCGGATCGCTTCGCGGGTCTTGATCTTCTTGCGCTCGCGGAGTCCCAGCTGGGGGCGGTCGGCGGGGCTGAAGGGGGAGGGTGCGGCCGTCATGGTGTTCATTGTCCGGCATCCGCCAGGGCGACGGCCACGGCTGTGGCGGGGTCTTCCTCCTCCTTCGCCGCGGGCGCGGCCGGGGTGTTCGGCAGGAACGCCGCCGCCAGCAGGGCGGTGACGAGGGCCGCGGCGCCGCACACCAGCAGGACCAGGCCCATCCCGTGGACGTATGCGCTGTTCGCCGAGGCGATCAGGTCCGCCGAGCCGGTCCGCCGTCCGACGATGTGAGCCGCGACCACGGACTCCCCGGCCGTGTCGGCCGCCTTCGCGGGCAGGCCGGTGACGTCGAGGCGGTCCCGGAAGGTGCTCGCGAGCAGACTGCCCAGCAGGGCGATGCCGATCGCGGCGCCGACCTGGCGCATGGTCATCAGGAGCCCGGCGCCGCTGCCGGCCCGGTCGCGGGGCAGCGCGCCGAGGGCGCCGTCCATCGCGGGGACGATCGAGAAGCCGAAGCCGAAGCCGGTGACGGACAGCCACAGCGCGGTGAAGCCGTACCCGGAGTCGACCGTCGTACGGCTGCCGAGCACCGCGGCGAAGGCGAGGACCACCAGGCCCGCGGTGACCACGGCACGGGAGCCGAACTTGGCGACGAGCGGTTGCGCGGCGCGGGCCGCGATGATCAGGCCGCCCATCATGGGCAGCAGGCGGACGCCCGTGCCCAGCGCGTCGTTGCCGAGGACCGCCTGGAGGTACTGCGGCAGCACGAACAGCAGGCCGGACAGGACGAACATCACGAGGGTCGCGGCCATGGTGTTGAAGAGGAAGCCGCGGTGCGCGAGCAGTTCCATGTCGAGCATGGGCCGTTCCATGCGCCGTTCGCGCAGCACCAGGGCGGCGATCAGAACGGCGGCGCCGATGAGCATGCCCACGATCAGCGGGTCGCCCCAGCCGCGGCTGGGCGCCTCGATGATGGCGTAGATGAGGGCGCCGAGGCCGGCCGCGGTGAACGCGGTGGAGAGGGCGTCGACCTTGGGGGAGGCGGGGTCGCGGGTCTCGGGGAGCAGGAAGACGCAGGCGGCGATGCCGATCCCGGCCATCGGGATGTTGACCAGGAAGACCGAGCCCCACCAGAAGTGGTTGAGCAGCCAGCCGCCGATGATCGGGCCGAGCGGCAGGCCGAGCGAGGAGGCCGCGGAGATGATGCCGACGGCCTTGGTCCGCTCGTCGGGGCCGAAGAGCGAGGGCAGCACGGACAGGGCGAGCGGGGTGATCAGGGCCGCGCCGACGCCCATCACCGTGCGGGCGGCGATGACCCAGTTCACATCGTTCGCCATGACGCCGGCCACGGAACCGGCGAGGAAGATCCCCAGCCCCACGATCAGCATCCGGCGCCGTCCGAAGCGGTCGCCGAGGAGTCCGGCGGGGAGCATCAGGGCCGCGAAGACGATGACGTAGGAGTCCGCCATCCACTGCTGCTGGCCGGTGGTGGCGCCGAGGTCGCCCGCCATCGTGGGCAGGGCGACGTTGAGGATCGTCGTGTCGAAGCCGAGCGTGAGCATGCTCGCGACCAGGGCCCCGAGGGCCCACCAGCGGCGCGGATCGCGCCGCACTTCGTTGTTCTGCGGGACAGTGACAGTAGCCATGAAATGAGAGTAACTGTCAAAAGGTGGCTGATGTCAATGGGGATGGACTCTCAAGGCATGAAAAATGGCCACGGCTTGTGAGCCGTGGCCATGAACAGGAGGTGTCTCAGGCGCTACCCGTGCTGGTACGCCACCAGGGAGATCCCCACGTAGTGCACGAGGAAGGCCGCCACCGTCAGGGAGTGGAAGACCTCGTGGAAGCCGAACCAGCGCGGTGACGGGTTCGGGCGCTTTATGCCGTAGATCACGCCGCCCGCGCTGTAGAGCAGTCCGCCTACGACGACCAGGACCAGGACGGCGATGCCGCCGGTGCGCATGAAGTCCGGCAGGAAGAAGACGGCCGCCCAGCCCATCGCGATGTAGCAGGGGGTGTAGAGCCAGCGCGGGGCGCCGACCCAGAAGACCCGGAAGGCGATGCCCGCCAGGGCCGCGCCCCAGATGCCCCACAGCAGCCACTCGCCCTTGGCGCCCGGGAGCAGCAGCATCGTCAGGGGTGTGTAGGTGCCCGCGATGATCAGGAAGATGTTGGCGTGGTCGAGTCTGCGCAGGATGCCGTCCATGCGCGGGCTCCAGTTGCCCCGGTGGTACAGCGCGCTGACCCCGAAGAGCAGGCAGGCCGTCAGGGCGAAGATCCCGCAGGCGATACGGCCCCGGGCCGAGTCGGCGAGAGCGGTGAGCACCAGACCGGAGATGAGAACGGCCGGGAACATGCCGAGGTGCAGCCAGCCGCGCAGCTTCGGCTTCACATGGTCGGGGAGGGAGAGCGCGGAGGGACCGTGGCCGGCGATCGGCGTGTCCGTGGGCGCGTCGGGGACGGACGCAGTCATACGCGCAAGCGTACCTACGGAACCGTAAGTTACGTGTCAGTGCGGCGGGATGAGGGGCTGGAAGTGGCCACTCTCTCATCCGTAGCCGACGTGCGGGTACCCGGGGTGAAGCGACTGTGACGCACGGAAAACATCTCGATACGTGGCGATCCTCACGTCGCTCGTCTGTGAGGCCCTCTGGACAGATGGGCGGACTAGTCGGATGATCAAATGAGTGCGGTCGGCACCGGATGAGCGCCAAGATCGACCATCGTGAAGCATCCGGGTCGCGGCCCCCATGGGGCAACAAGGACAAAATCCCTCACCATAGGAGCAATCGTGGCGCGCGACATCGCGGCTCCCCCCGTCATCCCCACCCAGCACAAAGAACTGGTCTCGTGGGTGAACGAGATCGCAGAACTGACCCAGCCGGACAGCGTGGTCTGGTGTGACGGATCCGAAGCGGAGTACGAGCGGCTGAGCGAGGAGCTCGTCCGAAAGGGCACCTTCAAGAAGCTCGACCCGATCAAGCGCCCCAACTCCTACTACGCCGCCTCCGACCCGACCGATGTCGCCCGGGTCGAGGACAGGACGTTCATCTGCTCCGAGCAGGAGCAGGACGCGGGGCCGACCAACCACTGGAAGGCTCCCGCGGAAATGCGGGCCATCTTTACGGGAGAAGGAAACGGTTCCGCGGGAGAAAAGGGCATCTTCCGCGGCTCCATGAAGGGCCGGACGATGTACGTCGTCCCGTTCTGCATGGGCCCCCTCGGCTCGGACCTCTCCGCGATCGGCGTCGAGATCACCGACTCCGCCTACGTCGCCGTCTCCATGCGCACCATGACCCGCATGGGACAGCCCGTCCTCGACGAACTCGGAACCGACGGCTTCTTCGTGCGTGCCGTGCACACGCTCGGAGCACCGCTGGCCGAGGGCGAGGCGGACGTGCCGTGGCCGTGCAACTCCACCAAGTACATCTCGCACTTCCCCGAGAGCCGCGAGATCTGGTCCTACGGCTCCGGCTACGGCGGCAACGCGCTGCTCGGCAAGAAGTGCTACGCCCTGCGCATCGCCTCCGTGATGGCGCGGGACGAGGGCTGGCTCGCCGAGCACATGCTGATCCTCAAACTCACCCCGCCGCAGGGGGAGTCCAAGTACGTGGCGGCGGCCTTCCCTTCGGCCTGCGGCAAGACCAACCTCGCCATGCTGGAGCCCACCGTCTCCGGCTGGACCGTCGAGACCATCGGTGACGACATCGCCTGGATGCGGTTCGGGGAGGACGGCCGGCTCTACGCGATCAACCCCGAGGCCGGTTTCTTCGGCGTCGCGCCCGGTACCGGTGAGCACACCAACGCCAACGCGATGAAGACGCTGTGGGGCAACTCCGTCTTCACCAACGTGGCGTTGACCGACGACAACGACATCTGGTGGGAGGGCATGACGGAGGAGACTCCGGCCCACCTCACCGACTGGAAGGGCAACTCCTGGACGCCGGAGTCCACTTCGCCCGCCGCGCACCCCAACGCCCGCTTCACGGTGCCGGCTTCGCAGTGCCCGATCATCGCGCCCGAGTGGGAGGACCCCAAGGGCGTGCCGATCTCGGCGATCCTGTTCGGCGGCCGGCGCGCCACCGCCGTACCACTGGTGACGGAGTCCTTCGACTGGAACCACGGCGTCTTCCTCGGCGCCAACGTGGCCTCCGAGAAGACCGCCGCCGCCGAGGGCAAGGTCGGCGAGCTGCGCCGTGACCCCTTCGCCATGCTGCCGTTCTGCGGCTACAACATGGGTGACTACATGGGCCACTGGGTCGATGTGGCCAAGGGCCGCGACCAGGCGAAGCTGCCGAAGATCTACTACGTGAACTGGTTCCGCAAGAACGACGCGGGCAAGTTCGTGTGGCCCGGCTTCGGCGAGAACAGCCGTGTCCTGAAGTGGATCGTGGACCGTCTCGACGGCCGCGCCGAGGGCGTCGAGACCCCGATCGGCGTGCTGCCGGCCAAGGGCGCCCTCGACACCAAGGGCCTCGACCTGTCCGAGGCGGACCTCGACTTCCTGCTCACCGTCGACAAGGACGTGTGGCGCGAGGAAGCGGCCCTGGTCCCCGACCACCTCAACACCTTCGGCGACCACACCCCGAAGGAACTGTGGGACGAGTACCGCGCGCTGGTGGAGCGCCTGGGCTAGTCCCTCGTAAGGCTCCGCGGCCGGTTACACCGAATGTGCCCTGACCAGCAGATCGTCACGGCCGGCCGCGGTGACGGCACAACGGGCAGGGGCCCGCACAACGGCGTGCGGGCCCTTACCCGTTGGCCGCTATTTCTCCCATCACCTCTGCCCAGACCGGTATTTCGGGGGACACTCGGGACAACCTGCAACGAACCCCGAAGTGAGGTGAGCGGGGTGCGCACTCCGGTCAGCGATCCGCTGAGCGTGGGGCCCTACCGGATCGCCGGGCGGCTCGGCTCCGGCGGTATGGGATGGGTGTATCTCGGCCGTTCCCCGGCCGGCCGCGAGGTGGCGGTGAAGGTCGTACGGCCCGAACTGGCCGCGGAGTCGGAGTTCCGCGAGCGCTTCGCCCGCGAGGTCGCCGCCGCCCGGCTGGTCAGCGGTGCCTACACGGCCGCCGTCGTCGACGCGGACACCGAGGCCGAACTCCCCTGGCTGGCAACGATGTACGTGCCCGGGCCCTCCCTCGCCGAGGCCGTCCGCGCCGACGGACCGCTGCCCGAGGCCCAGGTCCGCAGGCTCGGCGCGTTCCTCGTCGAGGCGCTGCAGGCGATCCACGCGGCCAACCTGGTCCACCGCGACCTCAAGCCGGCCAACGTGCTGCTCGCCTCGGACGGCCCCCGCGTCATCGACTTCGGCATCTCCCGCGTCGAGGGCGCCCCGAGCCTCACCCAGGCCGGAATCGTGGTGGGCACCCCGCCGTTCATGTCGCCGGAGCAGATGACGGCGGCGCCGGTCGGCCCGCCCACCGATGTGTTCTCCCTCGGCGGTGTCCTCGTCTACGCGCTGACCGGCCGTCCGCCGTTCGGCTCGGGCGAGGCGGTGAGCCTGCGGGTGGTGCACCGCGAACCCGACCTGGACGGCGTACCGGCGGGGCTGCGGCCGCTGCTCGCGCGGTGTCTGGCCAAGCGGCCCGCGGACCGGCCCCGACTGGACGTCCTGCTGGGGGAGTTGCTGGCGCAGCCGCGCACCGCGGTCTGGCCGCCGCCGGCCGTGGCCCGCACGATCGAGGTCCGCCGCAGTGAGCTGGCGGCCCGGCGCGGGGGCGGTACGAGTCTGCCGGTGCCGTCCTGTCTGCTGCTGCACGCGCAGGCCCTGCTGGACGCGGGCCTCACCGACGACATGGTCACGCGGGCGGTGGTCCGTGGCGACGCCTGAGGCCTCGATCCCGCCCGGCCGGGACTACGACATCGCCTCGTCCTGGCGGCAGTTGACGCACACCTGGGGCGCCCGCCGGAATTACCACGTCGAGAGCGAGGTCGATTCCCTCTCCCTGCAATTCGATCTAGAGGGATCGGGGCGCACGCTCACCGTGCGTTTCATGACCACGAAAAGACTTCTCGTCGCCTTTGTCACCGACGGTCATTCTCTGCGCAAGGATCAATTGGCGATCGCCGCCGCCGCGTCCAACGCGTGGAACACCGAACAGCTGAATCCCATGCTGTCGGTGTGGGACGTACGCGGACCCGGACCGTGTCTCGCCGGGGTCTGCGACCTCCCGCTGACCTGCCGGATCTCGCAGGCCGACTTCGATGTTCTGGCCAGTGATTGGGTGGAACGGGCGCGAGAGATGTTCACCCGCTGCCATCAGGTTTTCCAGCTGTAGAAATGAATTGAGCATTCTCACTCAACCCCTTTCGGCCACGGCCCTGTTGCCTCCACTATGGGCGCCAACGGGGGGTCGTCATGAGACGTACGTTGTTCACTGCCTTGCTGTTCGGCTTGTTGATCGCGGTGATTCCGGCGGGGCCCGCGGCTGCCGCCGGCGCGGACTGCGGCAGGAACTTTCCGACACGACTGGGCTGCTGGCAGGACGCGCTCGACGACGGGGCCGAGGTCACGGTCACGCTGAACAAGCCCCTGGCCTTCGACGCCGGTCGGAAGGTCGACCAGACCACCGTCCGCCGGGACCTCAAGAACCTTCGGGTGGAGGTACCGGCCGACGTGCGCACCGGCCAGGGCGGCACCGCGCTGATCGTCCTGGCCGGCCACGCAGTCGTCGACCGGGACGCCCGGATCGACCGGCTGGACACCAGGACGCTGAACGAACTCGGCACCTGCACAAGCGACTTGTGCACGCTGCTCAGGAAGTCCTCGCTCACCGGCGGCCAACTGATCGACAAGAAGCTGGGCGTCACCGAACTCGGCGCGCACAAGTCCACGGACCACCTGCGTCTCCTCTTCATCGCCCTGACCGCCGTACTCCTCCTGCTGCTGCTCGGCCTCCTCCTCGCCGTCCGCCGCTCCCGCGCCCCGGCCACAGCCGCGGCCGCGGCGGACGTGGGCCCGGAACCCGCGGAGACCACCGCCAGACTCCGGCCCGTCCCGCCCGCCCCCGCACCGCCACCGTCCCCCGGCCGCCGGGTCGGCCCCCGCACCGGCCCGTCCCGAACGGCCGTCGTCCGTACGGCACTTCACCCACAGGGCTACGTCGAACTCGACCACGTCCTGTACCGGGCGGTGTGGGCCGAACCGGACCGCACCCCGCCCGAGCCCGGCGCGCACGTCGAGGTCACCGACGCCCGCGAACCCGACTCCGACGTCCTGTACGCCTTCCCGCCCGCCGCCCGGCATCACGCCCGCGGCAGCTCGTGACCCTCGTACTACCGCCAGGAGAAGTCATGCACAGCGAATATCCGCCCACGCTGCCGGCGGAGTACGCCGACATCGAGTTCGAGAACAACGCGCAACGGCTGCCGCTGGTGCTGTGCCTCGACACGTCGAGTTCCATGGCGGGGGCGCCGATCCAGACCCTCAACGACGCGCTCGCGGACTGGACCCGCGAACTCCACGACGACGTCTCCCTCAGCTACAGCGTCGAGGTCGCCGTGATCACCTTCGGCGGCCGGGGCGTGGGCGCCTGGCGCGGACCCCAACTGCTCGACCCGCGCACCCCGATGAGCCCCTTCGTGCCCGCGCACGCCTTCCAGGCACCCCGCTTCACCGCGTCCGGCGTGACCCTGATGACGGAGGCGCTGGAGCTGGCCATGCAGGTCGTCGCGGCCCGCAAGGCGGAGCTGCGCGCCTCCGGACTCCAGTACTACCGCCCGCAGATCTGCCTGGTCACCGACGGCCTCCCCACCGACGGCACCGGCCATATGACCGACTCCTGGCACCGGCTGCTGCCCGTCCTCGCCGAGGAGCAACAGGCCCGCCGCTTCCGGCTCTACGCGATCGGCGTCGGCGGCATCACCGACCGCGGCGAGCAGGTGCTGCAGGCGTTCGCGCCGAAGTTCAACGCGCGCATCCAGGGCTTCCCGTTCCGCGAGCTGCTCCAGATGATGTCGGCGAGTGCGAACGCCGAGCAGAAGGGCGCGGGCGACGAGGTCTTCGAGAAGATCTTCAGCCAGTTCAAGACCCAGCGCCCGGCCTGGGAGAGCTGAGCGGTGGCCGCGTCGCCCTGGCGCATCCACGGCCTCAGCGTCCAGGGCTACCGCCACCGCCGCACCGGCACCCCCTGCCAGGACGCCTGCACCTATGCGGCGTCCGCATCGGTGACCGTGCTCGCCGTCGCGGACGGCGCGGGCAGCCGCCCGCACTCCGACCAAGGCGCCCTGCACGCCGTAGAGTTGGCGGCCGAACACTTCAGGCGCCGGGCCGCCGCCGCGTCCGGCTGCCCGCCGGGCACCGAGGTCCACGACCTGCTCGCCGACGCCTTCCACGACGTGGCGAAGATCTTCCTGGACACCTACGGCGCCGCCGCCCCCGACTACGCCACCACCCTCACCGTCGTCGTCCTCACCCCCGGCTGGCTCGGCCATCTCAGCGTCGGCGACGGCTTCGTCGTCGTACGGGCCGGAACCGAGGACGGGGAACGGCAGTTTCACCTCCTCCCGCAGCCGCCCGCCGTCAGCGAGTACAGCAACGAGACCGTCTTCCTCACCTCACCCGACGCGCCCCGCCGACTGCACACCGACTGTGTGGCGGACCCGCGCGTCGACGGGGTGCTGCTGTCCACCGACGGCCTCGCCCAGGCCGCGCTCTCCACCCCCGGCGGCGGCCCGCCGCAGCCCAACACGTCTTTCGTGGAAGCCGTGTTGCGCTCCCTGGACACCCAGGGGCCGGTGACCGACAGCGCGCACGAGAACATCGCCGCCCTCCTCCGCTCCGACCGGCTGACCAGTCTCAACGGTGATGACAAGACCCTGCTGCGGGCCGTGCGCGCGGTGACCCCGTGACCGGCCGCACCGTCCACCTGGACGGCAAGCCCGTCACCCTCGCCGAACTCCCCCTCAAGGGCGGCGGCCAGGCGGCAGTCTTCCCCGTCGAGGGCGACGACACGACAGTGGTCAAGCTCTACCGGGACCGCCCGGGACCGGACCTGGAGCGCCGCCTGGCCCGCATGCTGACCATGTCACCGTTGGCCGCCCGCCCCACCGACGCCAATCAGCCGCCCGAACTCGCCTGGCCCACCGCCATCGCCCGCGGCCCCGACGACACCTTCCTCGGCTACGCCATGCGCCGCTTCGGCGAACCCCAACACGTCCAGCTGGTCGGCCTGTTCACCCGCGCCCAGCGCCTGCGGCTCTTCCCGGACCGCGCGGACTGGCGCTTCCTGCTCGGCGTCTCCTGGAACCTCGCCTTCATGACGGCCCGCATGCACTACGACGGCCTCGTCATCGGCGACTTCTCGTCGAGCAACGTCGTCGTCGACGCCAACGGCTTCGTCACGTTCCTCGACTGCGACTCCATCGCCTTCACCGACCCGGTCACCGACGAGCACTTCCCGTGCCTGATGCACACCACCGACTACTCCTCACCGGAACGCCAGTCGGGCGCGGCGGCCACCCCGGAGAGCGACAACTTCGCGCTGGCGGTGCTGATCTACCAGCTCCTCACGGCCGGCAACCACCCCTTCGGCGGCGTCCCGCACGACAGCACCTCCGAGTCGACGGTCAAGGACAACATCGCCGCCAGCGTCTCCTACGTCGTCCGCCCCGCGGCGGTCGTCATCCCGCGCGGCACCGTGGACCCCTCGGTCCTCCCGCCCGGCCTCCTGACCCTGGCCCACACCGCCTTCGGCCCGGGCGTCCACGCCCCCGCCGCCCGCCCCACCGCCGAGGTCTGGCTGCGCGCCCTCGACCAGGAACGCTCCCGCGTCCAGGCCTGCCCGACCCGCCCCCTGCACACCTACGGCTCCCACCTCCCGACCTGCCCGTGGTGCACCCGCGCCGTGGTGACAGGACACGACGTGTTCAATCCGCCGGTACGACAGCCGGTGCCGGTCCCGGTGCCGCCGGTCGCCGCGCCGGAGAGCCACCGGTTCGGCCCGCTGAAGGTGGCGGGCGTGCTGTTCGCCGTCGTCCTGGTGCTCATCGTGCTCATCTCGCTGGGCAACCGTTGATCCACGTCAGGTGGAACGCCCCCGGTCCTCCAGATACCGCGTGTGCGACTCCTGCCGCCGCGCCTCCGCCTCACGCAGATTCGCCGCCAGCCCCTGCGCCTCTTCCTGAAGCACCGTCAACTGCCGTTCCAGATGCCGTTCCGGCGGCTCGGTGCCCGGCGTCAGCCGCGTCCACCAGCGCGTCCGTACGAACGTGTCGACCGCCTCCGGTACGTCCTGCCGGATCGCCCGCGACAGGATGTGCACGCCCTCCGGATCCTGTGCGAGATCCTGTGTGACCTGCGGATCGAGCAGCCCGGCGAGGAGTTGGTTCAGCTCGGTGAGCCGGCCGGCCGCGGCGGGCGGGAGTTCGATGCACGTGATCATCGCGTCGTCGAAGACTCCGCACCGGTACTTCGTCACAAAGACCCAGTGCGCATGCGTTGCCGATACAGCCTTTCTTCCTAGCCTTTGTCGTTCTGCGGATCAATGAGATCAACTGTATGAGGCTCTTGGCTGTGCAGCTCCGCTATAACTATCGGGCCTACCCGGATGACACCCAACGCCGCGCGCTGGAGCGGGCGTTCGGGTGTGCTCGAGTTGTGTGGAACGACTGCCTGCGTGACCGGAAGGAAGCGCATGCAGCGGGGCTGCCGTATGTGAAGTCGGCGGAGTTGTCCCGGCTTCGCATCACTCAGGCCAAGCGGACCGAGGAACGCGCCTGGCTCGCCGATGTGTCAGCGGTTGTCCTGCAACAGTCACTTCGAGACCTGGACACCGCCTACAAGAACTTCTTCGATTCGGTCAACGGCGAGCGTCAGGGCCGGAAGGTCGGGCCGCCCCGGTACAAGTCGAAGAAAGACACCCGTCAGTCGATCCGGCTCAACACCAACGCCTTCTGCCTTCAGGGGAACGGCACGGTTTATGTGGCCAAGGCCGGCAAGCTGAAGGTCAATTGGTCCCGCCAGATGCCGGCGGCGCCAACGTCCCTGACTGTCACCAAGGATAGCTCCGGCCGGTACTTCCTCAGCTTTGTCGTCGACATCGAGCCGGACATCCTCCCCGAGCTGGAGGCGGAGTCCGGTATCGACCTCGGTTTGTCCTCCTTCGCCGTCCTGTCGGACGGGCGGAAGATCGACAGTCCCCGCTTTTTGCGCCGGGCGGAGAAGAAACTCAAGCGCCTCCAGCAGGACCTGTCCCGCAAGGCCAAGGGATCGAAGAACCGGGCCAAGGCTCGCATCAAGGTCGCGCACCAGTACGCGAAGGTGGCGGACCGCCGCAGGGACTGGCACCACAAGGCATCCACACAGATCATCCGCGACAACCAAGCGGTGTATGTGGAAGACCTCGCGGTGTCCGGCCTCGCTCGCACCCGGCTTGCCAAGTCCGTGCATGACGCGGGATGGTCCGCGTTCGTCGGCATGTTGGAGTACAAGGCGGTCAAGTACGGCCGGACCTTCGCCAAGGTGGACCGTGCTTTCCCATCCTCACAACTCTGCTCGGCCTGCGGATTCCGGGACGGCCCAAAGCCCCTGCACGTCCGGGAGTGGACATGCAGGGAGTGCGGCACTGTGCACGATCGGGACTATAACGCAGCTCGCAATGTCCTCTTCGAAGGACGCCGTATCGTCGCCGCCGGACGGGCGGAGACGCTAAATGCCTCGTGGAGCGCCGGTATCCCTAGTCAAGTCCCATCGTTGCAGGTCAGGAGCACTCTCCGCTTATTTGATCAAGACATGGACACGCACGCTCGTGAAAGCGCGAGGCTAGGGGCGCGGGGCTGTATCGATATGCGGCTCCGCCGCGTGGGCGCGACCAGCCACAGCGGGCTGGCACTCGCACTACAAACAGGAACCCCAACGGCGATGAGGCGCGACAGCTCAGGCGACCACAGTCACCGCATGCGCATCCATCCGCTCGGCAGACAGAATCGCCGCCGCAGTATCCGCCCGGGACGCCGCAACAACCAACGCCCGCCCGGCAAGAGCATGGGCCTTCAGGTGCAGGGCATCCAAACGGGACGTAGAAGCAGCCGCAGCCGCCCGGCTGGGCGAGGCGCCACCACGCAACCGGCTCAGCTGTGCAGCAAGCCGCTCGGCAGCAACATCCAGCTCATCCGACGGCGCCAACGCCCGCAGTTCGTCAGTCACCGCAAGCAGCGCGGCGAGGTGCCCCGCAAGCTGAATATCCAGTTCCTCCTCACGCGACCGATGAGGAAAGTCGGAGGAAGGGCGGGCCACCGTGCTGTGGACTGACTTCGTGCGGATCGGTTCGTACATGGCATGGTCTCCTGTGCTCAGACAGGAAACCATCCTAGCTTAGATTGCGTCTAAAGTTGTGCTGGCCGAAAAATTCGCCGGAAGAAACCAGGTCCACGAGGTTTACGGCTGGCTGTACCCGTCCAGGAAGGTCCCGATCCGGGTCACCGCGTCCCGCAGATCCCCGACCGTCGGCAGCGTCACGACCCGGAAGTGGTCGGGCTCGGACCAGTTGAACCCGGTGCCGTGGACGACCATGATCTTCTCGCGGCGCAGCAGGTCGAGCACCATCTGCCGGTCGTCCTTGATCTTGAAGACCTGCGGATCGAGCCGCGGGAACAGATACAGCGCACCCTTCGGCTTCACGCAGGTCACGCCCGGGATCTGGGTCAGCAGGTCGTAGGCGACATCCCGCTGCTCCTTGAGCCGCCCGCCGGGAAGCACCAGGTCGTTGATGGTCTGCCGCCCGCTGAGCGCGGCGACCACCCCGTGCTGGCCGGGCATGTTGGCGCAGAGCCGCATGTTGGCCAGGATCGTCAGACCCTCGATGTAGGACTCCGCGTGCGCGCGCGGCCCTGAGATCGACATCCACCCGACGCGGTAACCGGCCACCCGGTACGCCTTCGACATCCCGTTGAACGTGAGCGTCAGCAGGTCCGGGGCGATCTTCGCGGTCGGGGTGTGCGTGGCGCCGTCGTAGAGGATCTTGTCGTAGATCTCGTCGGAGCAGACGAGGAGGTTGTGGCGGCGGGCGATGTCGGTCAGCCCGCGCAGCATCGCCTCGTCGTAGACGGCGCCCGTCGGGTTGTTCGGGTTGATGATGACGAGCGCCTTGGTGCGGTCGGTGATCTTCCGCTCCACGTCGGCGAGATCGGGCATCCAGTCGGACTGCTCGTCGCAGCGGTAGTGGACGGCGGTGCCGCCGGAGAGCGAGACGGCGGCGGTCCACAGCGGGTAGTCGGGCGAGGGCACAAGGACTTCGTCGCCGTCGTCGAGAAGGCCCTGCATCGCCATGACGATCAGCTCGGAGACGCCGTTGCCGATGAAGACGTGCTCGACGTCCGTCTCGATGCCGAGGGTCTGGTTGTGCATGACGACCGCGCGGCGGGCGGCCAGCAGGCCCTTCGCGTCGCCGTACCCGTGCGCCGACGACACGTTCCGGAGGATGTCCTCCAGGATCTCGGGCGGGCACTCGAACCCGAACGCGGCCGGGTTGCCCGTGTTGAGCTTCAGGATGCGGTGGCCGGCCGCTTCCAGACGCATCGCCTCTTCGAGAACCGGGCCCCGGATCTCGTAACAGACGTTGGAGAGCTTGGTCGACTGGATCACCTGCATGTCCGTGAGCTTACGGCCCGGTAACGCCGTGCGGGCCGTGTTTTCCACCACGTGAGACGCGTCGGTTTGGGCTGTTATCGCCGGTAGCTGTCGCCGGCGCGGGTCCCATCCCTACAATCTGCCGCCATGTCCAGCCCGATCCACGACGAGAACAGCGCGTCAGGCGAGTCCGAGGCCCCGCCGAACGTGTACCTCCCGCACGTCGGCGCGGCGGTTCCGTCGTACGAGGGGTACGTCGATCCGGCGGCCGCCCACGGCTGGCAGAACGCGTACGACGAGACCCGCGAGCTGCCGCCGGTACGGGACGACGGCGTCGCGGATGCGGGTGCGGGTGCGGGTGCGGGCGTGGGCCGGGCCGAGCTGCGGAGGCAGGGGGCCAGGCGGTCGCGCCGGGTCGTGGTCGCCGTCGGCGCCCTGGGGGTCGTAGCCGTCGCCGCCCTCGTTGTCGGCTTCGCCGTCTCCGGTACCTCCTCGGACGGATCGCCGGGCAGGGGTGACCGGACGAGTGCCACGACGGGTTCGACGGCCGGTACGTCGAGGGCGGGGGAGTCCGCCACCGGTTCGCCCGGGGGTTCCGTGACCGGTGCGCCCGCCGCCGGTTCGCCGGTGTCCGCGCGGCCCTCGGCCTCCGCCGCGGCCACCCCCACGACCGCGGGGTCCACGACCACCGCTCCGGCCGCGCCCTCCGTGACCGCCACCACGGCCACCCCCGCGCGTGGCAACGCCGGTCACGGGCGCGGAGCAACCAAGCACCCCAAGTAAGTCATCTACCAAGCCGCGTCGCCGAGTTGGGCGCGCGGCTGTGACCTGCGGCCGGAAACAGTTCCTTGCCCCTCGTGCATCCACGCCATCACAATGCACATGACAAGACAAGAAGCGACCGGAAGATCTCCGTTCGCTCACGTCTCCAGAGGGGACCCCCACATGAACAAGCCTCTCCTTGCCGCACTCTTCGGCCTGGCCATCGCCGGGACCGGAGTGGTGCCCGCGGTCGCCGCGCCGCAGGCGGCACCGAAGGCGGCGGCCGTGACCGTCGACTTCGCCGGCACCGTCTCGCTGAGCAACTGCTCCGGCTCGGTCATCCGCTTCCCGAACTCGACCGACACCTCCCCGGCCCTCGTGCTGACCAACGGCCACTGCCTGGAGACCGGCTTCCCGGCGGCCGGCCAGGTCATCACCGGTCAGTCCTCCACCCGTACCTTCGGGCTGCTGAACTCGGCCGGCACCAAGGTCGCCACGCTCCGCGCCAACCAGGTCGTCTACTCGACGATGACCGACACGGACGTGACGATCTACCGCACCACCACCACGTACGCGGCCATCAAGAGCGCGTACGGCATCAGCCCGCTCACCGTGAGCGCCACGCACCCGACCGCCGGCACCGCCATCAAGGTCGTCTCCGGCTACTGGAAGACGATCTACAGCTGCAACATCGACGGGTTCGTGTACCGGCTGAAGGAGGGCTCCTGGACCTGGAAGGATTCGGTCCGCTACACCTCCGCCTGCAACACCATCGGCGGCACCTCCGGCTCCCCGGTCATCGACACCAGCACCGGCCAGGTCGTCGCCGTCAACAACACGGGCAACGAGGACGGCGAGACCTGCACCGTCAACAACCCCTGCGAGGTCGACGAGAACGGCACGGTGACGGTCCGCGAGGGCATCAACTACGCCGAGGAGACCTACAACATCCCGGCCTGCTTCACCTCGGCCAACGTGCTCAGCCTGAGCGCGAGCGGCTGCACGCTGCCCAAGCCGTAGCTCACGTAAGGGGGTTGGCGTTCCGTCGCACGGGACTGCGACGGATCGACCGGCCCGCCAGCACGTCCGTCCGCCGGCCGTCCTCGATCACGAAACGGCCGTCGATCAGGACGTGGGGGATGCCGGTCGGCAGCCTGCGCGGCTCCTCGAACGTCGAACCCGCCGCCACCGTCTCCGGGTCGAACAGGACCAGGTCCGCCTTGTAGCCCTCGCGGACCAGACCCCGGTCGGGCAGGCGCAGGCGGGCCGCCGGGCGGGACGTCAGATGGGCCACGCACTCCTCCAGGGACAGCACGCCCAACTCCCTTGTATACCGCCCCAGATACTGCGGGAACGTGCCGTACGCCCGCGGATGCGGCTTGGCGCCCTGGAGGATGCCGTCCGAGCCGCCGGTGTGGACGCGGTGCCGCATGATCTGCCGGACGTTCTCCTCGTGGCCCACGTGCTGGAGGATCGACGGGGCGAGCCGGTCGGCGAGGAGGAGGTGGCGGGCGGTGGTCCAGCTGTCCAAGCGGCGGCCCACGTACTCCGCCAGCGCGGGATCCGCGACCCCCGAGATCTCGATCGTGTCCCACTCCATCGGCACCCCGTGGCAGCCGTCCGAGCCGACCACCTCCAGGTGGTGGCGGATACGGTCGGCCGTCCCGTCGTCCGCGAGCCGCTTCAGGATCGCCTCCGGGCCGCCCTCGCTCGCCCAACTCGGCAGCATCGCCACGAGAGTTGTGCAGCCGGGCGTGTAGGGGTAGGTGTCGAGGCTGATGTCCGCGCCGGTGGCCAGGGCCTCGTCCAGGAGGGTCAGCAGCTCCGGTGCCCGGCCCTCGTTCACGCCGAAGTTCATGGTGGCGTGGGCGAGATGGAGAGAGCAGCCGGCCTCCCGCGTCAGCTCCACCATCTCCCCGTAGGCCTCCAGCGCGCCCGCGCCGTACGAGCGGTGGTGCGGGCAGTAGTAGCCGTCGTACGACGCCACCACCCGGCAGAGTTCGGTGAGTTCGGCGTCCTTGGCGTACATGCCGGGCGTGTAGGTGAGCCCGGACGACATGCCGACCGCGCCCTGCTCCATGCCCTCGGCGACCAACCGCCGCATCCGGTCCAGCTCCTGGGGCGTCGCCTCCCGGTCCTCCCAGCCGACGGCGAGCATGCGGACCGTGCCCTGGGGGATCAAGTAGGCCGCGTTGACCGCGATTCCACGGCCGTCGAAAGCGGAGTCCAGCCGGTCCAGGTACTCGCCCACCGAACGCCAGTCGAAGTCGATGTCGTCGCCGTACCCGTTCCACCCGGCGATCGCCCGGCGCACCTCCGCGAGTGTGCGGTCGTCGACGGGGGCGTACGACAGCCCGTCCTGGCCGACGACTTCGAGGGTCACCCCCTGCGCGGCCTTCGCGCTGTGGTCCGGGTCACGGAGCAGGGCGAGGTCGCTGTGGGCGTGCATGTCGATGAAGCCGGGGGAGAGGACCAGCCCCTCCGCGTCCAACTCCCGCCGCGCCTTGGGGCGTTGACAGCCCGCCTGCGCCGCCTCCCGCACGATCGAGACGATCCGGCCGCCGTCGACGACGACATCGGCGCGGTACGACGGGTCTCCGCTGCCGTCGACGACGTCCGCGTCCCGGATGACGAGCTCTTCCATGCGATGCCTCCCGGGGCCTTCTAGAAGAACGTACGGATGTAGTCGACGACCGTCCCGTCCGTCTCCGCCACCGGGATCAGCTGCCACTTGTCGAAGGACGTGCAGGGGTGGGACAGGCCCATGCCGATCCAGTCGCCCACCTCCAGGTCCGCCCCGGCCGTCGTCCGCAGCCAGGTGTGCTGGTCGGACAGGCCGGTGATCTCGACGCCGGTCGCCGGGCGTTCGGTGCCGTCCCGGCGGACGACCTGGGCGAGCGGGAGGTCGAGGTCGTAGGCTGCGTCCCGCTTGCCCGCGTTGGCGAAGGCCTGCTCGGGGGAGGGGCGGGAGACGATCTGCGCCCAGAGCCGGAACGCGGGCTCCAGGGCGCCCTCTTCGGGGACGCGGGCGAAGGGGGTCAGCTTGCGGTAGTGGCCGTCGTCGTGCGAGACGTAGGCGCCCGAACGCAGCAACTTCAGGGCGGGGAGCGAGAGTTCGGGCAGCTCGGCGAGGACGTCGGCCACCGCGTCGAACCAGGCGCTGCCGCCCGCGCTGACCACGATCCCGTCGAGCCCGGAGCCGGCGAACCGCCCCGCCTTGTCGAACTCCACGGCGAGCGCGGTCAGTCGGCGCAGCCACGCGTGCACCCGCTCCGGGTCGGCCTGCGGCACCTCGCCCTCGTACCCGGCGACCCCGACCAGCCGCAGTGTGTCCACGCCGGCCACCGCGTCCGCGACGGCCGCGCACTCCGCCTCCGTGCGCACACCGGTGCGGGCGCCCTCGCCGGCGGCCAGTTCGACGACTACGTCCAGCGGGCGGGCGGCGCCGCGCAGGGCCGCGTCCATCAACTCGACCCCGCGCACGGAGTCGACGTAGCAGATGAAACGGAAGGCGGAGTCGGCGTCGAGTTCGCAGGAGATCCACTTCAGGGCCGCCGGGTCGACCAGTTCGTTCGCCAGAAAGATCCTTTCGATCCCGAACTCCCTTGCCACGCGGACCTGGTGGGGGACGGCGAGGGTGATGCCCCAGGCGCCGTGGGCGAGTTGGCGGTGGAAGAGCTGGGGGGCCATGGAGGTCTTGCCGTGCGGGGCGAAGGCGAGGCCGTGGCGGGTCGCGTAGGTCTCCATGAGGCGGAGGTTGTGCTCCAGGCGCTCGGCGGAGAGGGCGAGGACGGGGGTGGTGAAGCCGCCGGTGAAGAGGTTGCGGCGCTCGGTCGCCAGCTCGGCGAGCGTCAGGCCGTCCGCGTCCGGGGGGAGGCCCTTGAAACGGTGGTCGACGCGTTCCCCGGCGAGCCGGGCGAGCGCTTCGGTACCGGAGTCGCGGACCATGAGGCCTCCCTGAGCTGGAGTGTTGCAATCTCTGCAACCTTCATTGCGTATATCGCTTACCGCTGTCTAACATCTCGCCCAACACCGGGTCAACGGAGCCGCCGCAAACCGGTGCACCGACGAGGAGCCATCACCATCGTGACCGCCGACGGACAGTCCACCGCCGCCCGTGACGTCGTCGACGTCGTAGCGCTGGGCGAGTCCATGGTCACCTTCCTGCCCAGCCGCCCCGGCCGCCTCGCCGACGTACCGTCCTTCGACCGCGCCATCGGCGGCGCCGAGTCCAACGTCGCCTGTGTGCTGGCGGCGGCCGGGCACACCGTCCGGTGGGTCAGCCGGGTGGGGGCGGACGGCTTCGGGGACCATCTCGTCGAGACCATCGGCGGGTACGGGGTGGATGTGTCCGCCGTGGAGCGTGACCCCGTGCGCCCCACCGGCATCTACTTCCGTACCGCCGGGGACCGGGCCACCGACGCGCACGAGGTGGCGTACTACCGGGCCGGATCCGCCGCCTCCGCGATGGCCGCGGCGAACGTGGACCTGGCCGCCGTACGGGCCGGGCGGGTGCTGCACCTGTCAGGGATCACCCCGATGCTCTCCGCCGACTGCCTCGGCCTGGTCCGTGAACTGACCGCGCTCCGCGCCCGCCGCCCGCTGATCTCCTTCGACGTCAACCACCGCCCCGCGCTGGGGCGTTCGGCCGACGGGCCGGGCGTGCTGCTGGAGCTGGCGCGCGGCGCCGACCTCGTGTTCGTCGGCGAGGACGAGGCCGCCGAGGTCTGGGGGCTGGTCGGGGCCGACGCCGTACGGGGCGCGTTCCCCGACCCCGAGACGCTCGTCGTCAAGCAGGGCGGGCGGGGGGCCACCGTCTTCCACAAGCGGCAGGTCACCTTCGTGCCCGCGCCGCACGTCGACGTCGTGGCCGCGGTCGGTGCCGGGGACGCCTTCGCCGCCGGGTTCCTCTCCGCGACCCTGAGGGGACTGCCCGTACGGGACCGGCTGCGGCACGGCCACCTCACGGCCGCCGCCGCCCTCACCGTCCCCGGCGACCTCGCTGCGCCGCCGGTCCGCGACCACGCCGACCGCCTGGTCGCCCTCGACGACATCGCGTGGGGGAGACTTCGACTCGGCCCCGGCTGGACCGACGCCGCCGACTGGGCCGACGAGGAGGTACGTACGCCATGAGTCAGACCGTCGACCGCGCGCTCAGCATCCTGCCGCTGCTCGCCGAGGGCCCCGCCGACCTCGGCCAGGTCGCCGACCGCCTCGAAGTGCACAAGTCCACCGCGCTACGGCTGCTGCGCACCCTGCACGAGCACGGCCTCGTCTACCGCCAGTCCGACCAGCGCTACCGCCTCGGCGCCCGCCTCATCGCCCTCGCCCAGGAGGCGATGGAGAACCTCGACATCCGCGAGATCGCCCACCCCCATCTCGTACGGCTCAACGAACAGTGCGGTCATACCGTCCACCTCGCGGTGTACGAGGAGAACGAGGTCCTCTACATCGACAAGGTGGAGAGCCGCTACCCGGTGCGCATGTACTCGCGGATCGGCAAGCCGGTCGCCATCACCGTCGCGGGCGTGGCCAAGCTGCTCCTGGCCGACGTCCCGGAGGCCGAGCGGCGGGCCCTCGCCGACAAGCTCGAATACCCCATGTACACCGCCCGCTCCACCCCCAACGCCCCTGCTTTCCTACGGGAGTTGGAGAAGGTGCGGGAACAGGGCTGGGCCACCGACCTCGGCGGCCACGAAGAGTCCATCAACTGCGTCGCCGCGCCGATCCGGGGCGCCGACGGACGCGTGGTGGCCGCGATGTCGGTCTCCGCGCCCAACGTCGTCGTCACGGCCGACGAACTCCTCACCCTGCTCCCCCTGGTCCGTCGTACGGCGGACGCCATCAGTGGTGAGTACTCCGGCAGAACCCCCGTGAAGGACACCGTATGAAGGACCTCGTATGACCGAGAAGACCGCGCTCACGCCCAAGACCCACACCGCCCCGCCCGCCAAGTTCTCGCACGGCGTCCGCAAGGGGAACATCCTCCAGGTCGCCGGCCAGGTCGGCTTCCTCCCGGCCGAGGAGGGCAAGCCGCCGACGCCGGCCGGGCCGACCCTGCGCGAGCAGACCCTCCAGACCCTCGCCAACGTCCAGGCGATCCTGGAGGAGGGCGGCGCGAGCTGGGAGGACGCGGTGATGATCCGTGTCTATCTGACGGACGTGGACCACTTCGCCGAGATGAACGCGATCTACAACGAGTTCTTCGAGGGCCGCGTAGAGGTCCCCGCTGCGCGCACGACTGTCTACGTCGGCCTGCCCGCGGGACTGCTCATCGAGATCGACGCGCTGGCCGTTCTGAGCTGACGCACCCTCAACTCCCGCACGCCGTAAAACGGTTCGGCACCTCCAGGGGCGCCGGGCCGCGATCTCCCCCTGCCCGAAAGCCCGATGTACTTACGTAGAGGACCCCCAAATGTCCTATCCGCTCGCCGCAACCGCCCCCACACCCCCACCCCACACCGGAGGCCTGCTCCTCCTACTGGACGGCACAGCAGGCCTGTTGACGGTCGCCGCCCTCGGGATCGCGCTCCTCCTCTTCCTGATCATCAAGGTCAGACTCCAGCCCTTCGTGGCCCTCCTCGCCGTCTCCATAACCGTCGGCCTGTTGTCCGGTCTGTCGGTCACCGAACTCTTCGGCACGGTCCAGCGCTCCGACGCCGTCTCCACCATCGAGTCCGGTATGGGCGGCATCCTCGGCCATGTCGCGATCATCATCGGCCTCGGCACGATGCTCGGCGCGATCCTCGAAGTCAGCGGCGGCGCAGAGGTGTTGGCGTCGAGGCTGCTGAATCTGTTCGGCGAGAAGAGAGCCCCCCTCGCCATGGGCCTCACCGGCCTGATCTTCGGCATCCCGGTCTTCTTCGACGTCGGCATCTTCGTGCTCGCGCCGATCGTGTACGCAGCCGCCAAGCGCGGCGGCAAGTCGATCCTGCTCTACTGCCTGCCGCTGCTCGCGGGCCTGTCGATGACCCACGCGTTCCTCCCGCCGCACCCCGGCCCGGTGGCGGCCGCAGGTCTCCTCCACGTCCAGCTCGGCTGGGTCATCCTCATGGGCATCGTCGTCGGCATCCCCGCCGTACTCGCCGCATGGGCCTACGCGGCCTGGATCGGCAAGCGGATCTTCGTCGCCGTACCGCAGGACATGGTCGAGGCGGCGGCCGAGGCGAAGCAGGCGGTCATCGAAGAACAGCGTGAGTCCGGTGTCGTACCGCAGGAGAAGCCGGTGGCGCTGGGCACGGTCCTGGCGATCATCGGCACGCCCTTGGTCCTCATCCTCGCGGCCACCTTCTCGTCGATCGCCTTCGACCCGTCCACCGGCCGCTCGGTGGTCGAGTTCTTCGGCAGCCCCTTCGTGGCCCTGACCATCGCGCTCCTCCTCGCGTACTACCTCCTGGGTCTACGCCGGGGCTGGTCCCGCAAGTCCCTGGAGACCGTCTCCACCGCGTCCCTCAAGCCGGTCGGCAACATCATCCTGGTCGTCGGCGCGGGCGGGGTCTTCGGCGCCGTCCTCAAGGCGAGCGGCGTCGCCCAGGCCCTCTCGGACACGTTCCACGACGTGGGCCTGCCGGTGGTCGTGCTGTCGTACCTGATCTCGCTGGTCCTGCGCGTGGCCCAGGGCTCGGCGACGGTCGCGATCGTGACGACGGCAGGCATCGTGGCCCCCCTCCTCGCCGAGGGCGACCACTCCCAGGCCTTCGTCGCTCTCGTCATCATGGCGATCTCGGCAGGCTCGATCTTCGCCTCGCACGTCAACGACGGCGGCTTCTGGATGGTGGCGAAGTACTTCGGGATCACGGAGCGGGACACGTTGAGGACGTGGACGGTGCTGGAGTCGGTGTTGTCGGTGGCTGGGTTCGCGGTGGCGGCTGTGCTGAGCCTGTTCGTGTAGGCGCTGGGCAGTGGTGATCGTCGCGGTCGGCCGGATCGGTTTCTGGTCGGCTGTCGGCGGTTGCTGCCGTTGTGTGGGGTGTGTTGGTCGGCGGGTTCGTCTCGGTGGGCTCGGTCTTCGCCTCGCACGTCGACGACGGGGCCCGCGCGCGGAGCGCGCTGATGGATGCGGCTGGATGGTGGCGAAGTACTTCGGGATCACGGAGCGGGACACGTTGAGGACGTGGACGGTGCTGGAGTCGGTGTTGTCGGTCGCGGGGTTCGCGGTGGCCGCTGTGCTCAGTGTGTTCGTGTAAGCCGCTTGTAGGCGTCTGATAACAAAGTTGGGGGTGGCTGTGTGCGACACAGGATCGTCGACCATACTGCCCGCTGTGGAGCAGCGCATAGGTTCGAGCAGCCAGCCCCTGAAGGGCGAGCCCGTGACGGGCGCCGGATTCGACCCGGCCTTCATTCCCGGGCTCACCGCACCCGCCGTGTCCTCCGACGATCCGGAGGACAAGAAGGCGGGGGACGTGGAGACCGAGGCGGAGGAGCCGGAGGTCGAGGAGCCGTCGGCCGCGGAGTCGCCGGCCGAGGAGGCGGAGGCCGAGAAGGCCGTCGCCGAGGCCGATGACTCCGCCGCGGACGACTCCGAGGAGGACGCGGCCGACGATGACGGCGACGCGGACTCCGACGCCGACGACGAGTCCGAAGGTCCCGTCTTCGAGGCCTCCGACCGGCGGGCGGAGATCGTCGCGGACGAGAAGGGCGTACGACTGCGCCTGGACGACCAGAGCTGCGAGTTCCGCTGGGACGAGATCGGCGCCGTCGAGACCGAGACCCCGCGCTTCGGCAAGCGGTTCACCATCACGGTGCACACTCCTGACCGCCGCTGGTACCCGATCGAGATCGAGGCGGCGGCCAGGAGCCGGTTCACCGAGTGGGAGACGCAGCTCGACGCGGTTCTCGACGCCTACTTCGAGGACGGCGACGAGGACGCGGACGACGAGTCCGCCGAGGTGGACGAAGCCGCGCTCGCCGAGGCGGAGGCAGAGGTCCGCAAGGACTAGCCAACTAGCCGCAGTACTGGGCCTCTTTGCCGATGGACCGGTACATGCAGTCCGCGTTCTCCAGCAGTTGGAGCACCGCGTCCCGGTTCCGGGAGGTCTCCCGCTCGATGACCTCGTCGGGCGGGTAGAACCCGCCCGCGGAACTGGACGTCGGGTACATCTCGAAGGTGTAGTCGAAGATCTTCTGAGTGCCCCAGAGGTAGTCGTCGATCGAACCGTCCGTGATGTACAGGTCGCTGGACTGCTCGGCTGTGTAGCCGTTGCTCGCGGCCATCTTCTGCCCGACCGCCTTGAACGCGGCGGCGTCGTCCGCGGTCATCCCGGTGGCGGTGTCGGAGTACGTGTAGCCGAAGGGCCACAGCACCAGTTCGCTGTACGTGTGGAAGTCGATGCCCGCGGTGATCTGCTGCTTCCCGCCGACGACCCGGCCGCGCACGAAGTCCGCGACCACCTTCACCTCGGGCGCCGACTCGGCGGACGTGCCCCGGTAGGTCTCGGACGAGGTCGAGCCCGAAGAGCCGCCGCAGCAGCCCCACTTGTAGTTCCAGTTCCGGTTGAGGTCCGTACCGACGTACGAGGAACCGGAGTTGGGCTGCCGGTTCTTGCGCCAGGACCGGTAGGCGCCGGTCGCGATGTCGTACTCGCCGCCGTCCGGGTTGAGATCGGGCACGATCCAGATCTCGCGGCTGTTGACGATGTTCGTGACGCGGGAGTCGGTGCCGTAGCCCGCGCCCAGCTCGCGCAGCAGGTACAACGCCATCTCCACCGTGAGGTGTTCGCGCGCGTGCTGGTGGAAGGTGAGGAGGACCTCGGGCTCGTTCTCGTCGGTGGCCACGTTGTCGCTGACCTTGATGGCGACGATGTCCCGGCCCTGGTACGACTTGCCGATCACCTTCTTGCTCATGATGCCCGGGTAGGCGGCGAGCCGCTGGTCGATCTCCGTGTTCGCCTCGGCGTAGTTGTGGTACTTCGAGTCGGCCGAGGGGAAGTCGAGGAGCCGTGCTCCGTCCGCGGCCGAGGAACGGTCCGGGGCGGAGCCCAGCAGCGAGACGTCGTAGCCCTGTTGGCGCAACTGTTTGATCTGGGCGGCGCGGCCCGAGACGACCACGGTCTCCTCGTCGGACTCGTCCACGGTGACGCCGGCCGCCGCGATGGCGGTACGCGTGACCGGGGTGTTGTGGTCGACGTGGATCTCGTACTGGCGGATGTCGTCCGCGGCCGGGGAGGCCTGCCGTGCGCTGTCGGCGGTGGCCTTCGCCGCGGTGGCCGTCTCCGCGACGGGGGCGGCGAGGGCGAGGGCCATCAGGGCGGCGAGCGCGGCGGTGCGTCTGCCGCTTCGGGCGCCTGAGCCGCGTGTGCGAAGTCGCATGAAATCTCCTTGCTGGAGTTGGGGGGTGTTTCAGTGCGACGTGCGTGGAGTATGACGTGCGGGTGGGGTGTTCCCTCGGATGTTCTCGCGGGTCTTCCCATGGGTTTTCCTGTGTGGCGCCTATGTTGATGTGTTGGCATGGTCAGGTCAAGGGCGTCCAAAGTGGGTGGCCGGATTACCGCCACTTCGGGCTCAGGGCGATCTCCCGGAGCTGTTTCATCGTCAGGGCCGGGGTCGGGCGGGTCGAAGGAGTGTCCTGGGCGCCGGAGTTGAAGGCGCTGATCACCACGCGCGTGCCGTCGGTGCGGATGGTGTCGACGGTCCACATCACGACACCCGCGCCGCCCTTCTCACCCGGCCCCTGGTGTGTGGCGACCTTCGTGCCGTCGGAGAGGACCTCGGCGTCCGAGCCGAAGAGGTCGCCCTCGACGTCCGACATGTTCGCCTGGACGTTCACCTGGACCAGGCTCCTGCCCTTGCCGTCGTCGACGACGAGATAGCCGAACCCGGTGTCGTCACCGCTGCTGTCGGAGACAGTGAGTCCCTTCGGCAGCAGGCTCCTGAGGGTCGGGGCGACGGGGGCGCCGAAAGCGGTGTCGCTCGGTGCCGGGGTCGCTGTCGGCGTCTGCTCGGGAATCGCGTCGATGGCCTTCCGCCACACTTCCGAAGCCACGAGTTTCGTCAGCTGGGCGGGGGACAGCGGCGGTTGACTCCTGGTGATCGGTGAGTCCTTCTCGGCGGCTGCGTTCCACTCGCTCACGCTCACGTGCTGCCCCTGCGGGGTGACGAGTTCGGCGCTCCACCACTTGGTGTCCACCCGGCGGTCGGGATACTCGTACCCCTGAAGGACCATGACCACCGACCCGTCCGCCAGCCGGCTGGTGCGGCACGCGTCGTAGTGCGTGAACACCTTCGCCGGGCACGTGGTGGCCTGCCGCGCCTCGTCGCTCCCCGGCTCCACCCGGCCCAGGCCGAGCTCGACGGCCGACTTGCCCTTGCCGTCGTCGAAGACGACATGGATGTACGGCGACGGTCCCTCGTCCGTGCCACGGGCCTCGACCTTGGAGTAACTGCCGTTGCCCAGCGATCGTGCGAGCGTCCGGAGCAGGGCCTCGCGGGAGACGGGAGCGGGGGCGGAGGAGGTGGCGGAGGCGTGGGTGGAGGTGGCCGGGGAACCCTGCGCGTCGGGGGAGCCGCTCGGCAGGAGCAGTGCCGTGCCGACGCCGACGAGGGCGATACCGGCGGCGCCGCTCATGACGGCCGCGTTCCGGCGTCGTAGCAGCCGCCGTCGTCCCTTGAGGGCACCCGTGGTGACGAGCGCGGCCCGGTCGGTCTCGAAGGCGTCGCCCGCGTCCCGGAGGCCGGCGGCGAGCCGGGTCTCGAAGGGGTCGGCGCTGTCGCTGGAGTGTGCGTCGGGCATGGCGAACCACCGTTTCGCATAGGGGAGTTGGCGGGATGGGTGTGCGGGGCGATCAGGGGCGGGCGTACTCGTCGAGGTTCTCGCCGAGGAGTTCCCGCAGCCGGCCCAGCGCGCGGACGCAGCGGGTGCGTACGGCGGCCGAGCTGACGTGCATGACGTCGGCGGTCTCCTCGACGGACCGGTCTTCCCAGTACCGCAGGACGACCACGGCCCGGTCCTTGGCGGGCAGCCGGGACAGGGCCTGGAGCAGGGTCAGCCGCAGGGGGGTGTCACCGGCGGAGCCGCCGGGGTCGGGCCGGTCGGGCAGTACGTCGGTGGCGCGTTCGGTGCTGCTGCGGCGCCGCTGATGTGCGAGGAACGTACGGGTGAGGACGGTCTGCGCGTACCCCGCGGGGTTGCCGATCCGGGACATCCGCCCCCAGCCGACGTACAGCTTGCCCAGGGTCTCCTGCACCAGGTCCTCGGCCAGATGCGTGTCCCCGGCGGTCAGCAGACAGGCGGACCGATAGAGATGCCCGGCGCGTGCGGCGGCGAACTCCGCGTACTCGTCGGCGCGTCCCTGTCGTCTCATACCGTTTCCCCCTGCCCCCGCGGGCTGTTGCCCGCACCGCCCTCACTTCATTGATGCGGCGGACCCACAGAAATGTTTCAGGTGGGGCCGGTCGGTTGCGCGTACGGTCGGCTCGCCGTTCATTGTCAGTGGCGGCTGCTACGAATGCCGGTATGACGGAGGACGAGATCATCCGGGCGGTACGAGAGCGGTATCCGGCAGGTGAACGGCCGCCGACCGCCCCGCCGGAGGCCGTGGCCGAGTTGGAGGCCGTGGTCGGGTATCCCATGCCGCCGCTCCTCAAGCGGATCCATCTCGAAGTCGCCGACGGCGGGTTCGGCCGCCGGGGCGAGGCTCTGTCCCTCACCGAAACGGAGTTCAGGTACAGCGACGGCGAACGGCTGGTGGAGGAGTACCTGGGCCGGCGTGGAGCACCCGGCCACCCGCCTTCCGTCGTGCCGCTGTTGACGTGGGGCTGTGCGATCTGGTCCCTCGTCGACTTCAGCACCCCCGAGGGCCGGATGTGGGGCTGGGACCCCAACGCCCGGTGCCCGGTGCACGGAGAGGCGCTGTTCCCCGAAGACCTCACCCTGGCCGAACGGCTTCAAGGGTGGCTGGACGGGACCGCGGCCTTTCCGAAGGCGCCCGCCGGGCCGTACTGCACGGAACGCTGACGCGGGACGAGTGCGCCCCGAACACTCCCGCCCCGCACCCCCGCCCGCCGGGGCGGTTGCGCTGGGGCCACCTTGTTCTGTGGGGGCTGTCGTGAGGAGCATGGGGACACGATCTCCGACGGGCTGGAGAAGGCCGGTGAGCTCGTCGACGAGAAGACGGGCGGCCAGCACAGCGAGCAGATCGACAGCGCGGTCGACAAGGCGCAGGGGCTGCTGGACAGGCTCGCCGAGAGTGCGGGGAACGCCGACGGCAAGGAGCGGCCGGCGGAGTAGGCGCAACGCGGAGGGGTGCGACCGGGCAGCCCGGTCGCACCCCTCGTTCCACACGATCCGCTACGGCAGCGCGTGTACGTGCGCTCCCACCGAGTTCGACCATGAACTGCCCGCCGCGGCGTCCCAGTTCGTCGACCAGGTCATCGCGCCCCGGAGGTCGGGGTAGGTCTTCGACGGCTTGAAGGTGCCGCAGTTGGTGCCGGCGGTCAGGCAGTCGAGGGCGTTGTTCACGATGGTGGGGGAGACGTAGCCGCTGCCGGCCGCGCTGGTGGAGGCCGGGAGGCCCAGGCCCACCTGGGACGGGGAGAGGCCGCCCTGGAGCTGGATGCAGGCGAGGGCTGTCAGGAAGTCGACCGTGCCCTGGCCGTAGACCTTGCCGTCGCAGCCCAGCATCGTGCCGCTGTTGTAGTACTGCATGTTGACGACCGTGAGGATGTCCTTCACGTTCAGCGCGGTCTGGAAGTACGCGTTCGACGTCGACTGCATGTCGATCGTCTGCGGCGCCATCGTGATGACGAGCGAGGAGCCCGCCTTCGACGACAGCGACCTCAACGCCTGTGTCATGTAGGTCGCGTTGATCCCGTTCTCCAGGTCGATGTCGACGCCGTCGAAGCCGTACGTCTGCATCAGGGAGTAGACCGAGTTGGCGAAGTTCGCCGCCGACGTCGAGTCGCTGACCGAGATCGTGCCGTTCTGGCCGCCGATCGAGATGATCACCTTCTTGCCGGCCGCGTGCTTGGCGGCGATGTCCGCCTTGAACTGGTCGACCGTGTAGCCGCCGAGGCCGGACGAGTCGAGCGTGAAGGAGACCGCGCCCGGAGTCGAGGTCGCGTCCGCGAAGGCCACCGCGATGATGTCGTACTGGGAGGAGACGGCCGAGAGCTTCTGGACGGTCGCGCCGTTGTTGAAGTTCTGCCAGTAGCCGGTCACCGCGTGCTTGGGCAGGGTGCCGCCGCCACCTCCGCCGGTCGCCGTCGTCGTGCCCGTCACCGCTGTCGACTTCCCTGACTCACCGGCCGAGTTGGTCGCCGTGACCTGGAAGGAGTACGACGTGGAGGCCGCAAGTCCCGTCACCGTGGCGGACGTTCCCGTCACCGCCGTGATCTTCGTGCCGCTCTGGTAGACGTTGTAGCCCGTGGCTCCCGACACCGCGCTCCACGCGAGGGAGACGGCTGAAGAGGTCGTCGAGGAGACCGTCACGCCCGTCGGTGTCGCCGGGACCGTCGGGGCCGGGTCGCTGCCACCGCCGCCGTCGGGGCCGTAGACGGAGATGTCGTCCGCGTAGTACGCGGCCTGTCCGTACCAGCCGTGGGTGTACACGGAGACGGAGGTGGTCGAGGCGCCCGTCGTGAACGTCGTCGACAACTGCTTCCAGGCCGTCGTGTCCGGGGTCCAGGTCGACACGTCCGTGGTGCCGGTGCCCGTCACGCCGAGGTAGGAGTAGCCGCCCTGGACCCAGGCGCTCAGCGTGTACGTCGAGTTGGGCTTGACCGCGACCGACTCGCTGCACTGGGCGTTGTCCTGCCCGGCGGGTGTGGCCTTGAGGGCCGCCGCGCCGCTGTGCACCGGGGAGGAGACGGTCGTGCCGCTGCCCGCCGTACAGGTCCAGTTGGTGAGGCCCGATTCGAAGCCGGCGTTCTTGGCGTTGTTGATGTCGGCGGCGGACGCCTGGCCGGTGCCCGCGAAGGAGAGGGCCAGGGCGGCCATGGCGACCCCGGCCCACAGACGTCTGTTCCTGAGTACGGGCATGCCTGGTGCGCGGTCCACTGATGCCTCCGGTGGGGGAGTTGGAGGGGACTGTGACGACGGTGGCCACCGCTGGAGTTCAAGAGTTGGTCCAGACCAATCTGCTGTCAAGAGGTCCAGACCAACTTCTCCGGCGGCGGATTCGGCACCCCGGCCGCGATCAGCTGCTCGACCTGCCCCGTTTTGGCGTGTTGTGCGCAATGACAGTTGCGGCACAGCTACCGAAACGCTGTTCTCCGGTCACAGGGGCGTGGATACAGTGCTGAGGTAGTCACGCAGTGAAGTCGACTCGGCGTACCGGAGTAATACCGGGAAGCCGACAGGCGTGAGACGGGGAGCTGCGCGTGCCAACTGCCATTGCCGTGACCAGCGCCGACATGGCGCTGCCGCCACAGGACGAACGAACCGTGCCCGCCGTCGTGCTGCGGGACCTGGATCAACGACCGCTGGACCAGGCGCTGTCGGAGATGCAGACCCTCATCGACCAGCACGGGCATGTCGTCGTCGTGTCCTCGCAGGCCGTGTCCGAGGGCGTCGACCGACGGCTGCACACCATCCGGTCCATCCTGGAGACCGACCGGATCGCCCTGTTCCGTCCGAATCTCCCCCCACTCGGACTCGCCGTACTGGCCCGCCAGTTGAGGCAGCTCGCGTCCTGCGACCTGAGCCCCGGGGTGCTCGCCTCGGCGGGCCGGCTGCTCACCCACTACATTCACGCCGGCGCCGTCCTCGGCTCGGTCGCCAGGCTGGACCGGGTCCCCGTCGGCCTCAAGTCGCACGCCAAGTCCTGGGTGCCCGGCAGCCAGTTCGCGGTGATCGCCCACCCCGAGCCGCAGCTCGTCAGGGTCGGCCCCGGAGTCGCCCTCGCCGGGCCGGAGTTCGGCACCTGGATGCTGGTCGCCAAGGGCCAGCTGCAGTCCGACTGGATCGGCACCACCCTCGCCCCGGCCTGGAACGCGATGGGGCTCCGCGAGGCCACCCTGCCCGCCGAGTCGGCGAGTTGGTGGGGCACGGGCAAGCTGATCGAGTTCTGTACATATCTGCCCGACCTGTCGGTGCTGTACCAACTGGTCACTTCGGTACGGCAGTCCGTGTGCCATTGGTGCGGTATCGACGTCATCGGCGACCGTTGTGTCTTCTGCTCGGCAACACCGCCCGTTCACGAGAACCAAACGCCCAGCGGATAAGTCATCCCTTCACAGGACACGCTTACAGCACCTGGTCTCGCTCGACCCCGCTCGACCCGGCTCGATCCGCTCATTTCCGCTCGACCGATATCCCCAATGAGGTTGTACGGTTCATGAACTCCCGTCAGCGCCGCGGCGTGATACTCCTGCTCCTGTCGGTCCTCTGCGCCCTCGGCGCGTTCGCCGGCGTCCTCTCCGTCATCAGCGACGTGAAGTCCAAGGTCGGCCCCGAAGTCGCCGCCTACCAGGTCAAGGACGACGTGGCGCCCTACACGACCCTCACCGCCGCCCAGTTCAAGAAGATCGAGATGCCCAAGCGGTGGCTGTCGGACAACGCCGTGACCGATCTCCGGCAGATCCAGGGCAAGATCGCGGTGACCACCCTGCGCGGGGGCTCCCTGCTGCAGACCGACATGATCGTCGACCAGCCGGCCCTGCGGCCCGGGCAGCAGGAGGTCGCCATCATGATCGACGCGGCCACCGGCGTCGCCGGCAAGATCTACCCGGGCTCCACGGTCAACGTCTACGCCACCTTCGCGGGCGCGAAAGAGGGCGACCCCGACCAGTCGAAGATCATCGTGACCAACGCGAAGGTCATCGACGTCGGCCACATCACCGCCCTCGACCCGGGCAGCAACAGCGACAAGAACCAGCAGCAGTCCACCAACGCCGTCCCGATCACCTTCGCGCTCTCCACGCTGGACGCCCAGCGCATCACCTACGCCGAGTCGTTCGCCGAGCGGGTGCGGCTGGCCCTGGTGGCGCCCGGCACCGATACGACCGTGCCCGAGCAGGACCGGACGTACGAACTCGCGAAGGACAAGTGAGAGGCCCGCATGCCCACCAGGATTCTTCCGGCGGTCGGTGACGCGGACGCCATCCGCGCCATCACGACCCTGCTCAGCCAGCTCCCGGACGCCGACCCGGTGGCCCCGGTGGCCGACTCGACGCAGCTCGTCGACACCCTGGCCCGGCTCGCCGCCGAGTCCGTCGACGAGCTGCCCGAGGTCGTGGTGGTGCATGAACGCATAGGTCCCGTCCCGGCGTTGGAGCTGGTCCGTGAAGTCGCCCTGCGCTTCCCGGCGGTGGGCGTCATCCTCGTCACCACGGACGCCAGCCCCGGCCTCTTCCAGGCCGCCATGGACTCCGGCGCCCGCGGCCTCATCGCCCTGCCGCTGAGCTACGAGGAGCTGGCCACCCGGGTCCAGGCCGTCGCCGCCTGGTCCGTGGGCGTGCGCCGCCATCTGGGCCACGGCGGCGACGTGTTCACCGGCGTCGGCGGCACCGTCGTCACGGTCAGCGGCGCCAAGGGCGGGGTCGGCGCCACCCTCGCCGCGATCCAACTCGCCCTCGCCGCCCAGACGTCGGGCCGTACCACCGCGCTCGTCGACATGGACCTCCAGACCGGCGACGTCGCCTCCTACCTGGACGTCCAGTTCCGGCGCTCGGTCGTCGACCTCGCCGCGATCACCGACATCTCGCCGCGCGTCCTGGCCGACGCCGTGTTCCGGCACGACACCGGGATGGCGCTGCTGCTCGCCCCCGGCGAGGGCGAACGCGGCGAGGAGGTCACCGACCGGGCCGCCCGCCAGATCGTCAGCGCCCTGCGCTCCCGCTACGAGGTCGTCGTCATCGACTGCGGCGCCCAGATGAGCGGCGCGAGCGCGGCGGCCGTCGAAATGGCCGACACGGCACTGCTGTTCACCACCCCGGACGTGGTCGCCGTACGCGCCGCGAAGCGCACCGTCCGCATGTGGGACCGGCTGCAGATCCGCAAGGCCGAGGAGACGACCATCGTCGTCAACCGGCACACCCGCGGTACGGAGATACAGCCCGCCCTCATCCAGCGGATCACCGGCACGGCGGTCGCCGCCACCGCGATCCCCGCCAACTTCAGGGAACTCCAGGGCGCGGTGGACGCCGGCCGCCTCCACGAACTCGACAACAAGAGCGTGGTCAAACAGGCCCTCTGGGGTCTCGCGGGCGAACTCGGACTGGTCAAGGTCCCCGAAGGCGCCCAGAAGGGCGGCCGGTCGCGGGGCGGCGGCGATCGCGGCTCGGTGAGCTTCCGGCGCCGTAGGGAGTGAGGGGGATGCGTATGTCCGTCCTGAGGAGAGACCGGGGCCAGGTCACCATCGAGTTCCTCGGCATGACCCCGCTGATCATTCTGACGCTGGTGCTGATGTGGCAGTTCGTGCTGGTGGGGTACACCTACACGCTCGCGGGGAATGCTGCCGACGAGGCGGTACGGGCGGGGACGGCGGCCACACGGGGCGAACGCCAGGCCGCCTGCGAGCAGGCGGGCCTCAGCAAGCTGTCCGCCGCGTGGAGGGACGGGGCCGAAGTGAGGTGTGGGGGCACGGGGTTCGTCACGGCCGACGTCACGCTCGACGTGCCCATCCTCTTCCCCGGCTCGATCGCCTTCCCCTTCACGGTCCACGCCCACGCGGGCGCCGTAGAGGAGGCGACGAACTGAGATGTTCTACGGCCACAGAGCGCGCGACCGCGGTCAAGTCGCCATCGAATACCTCGGGTTCATCCCGATCCTGATCCTCGTCACCCTGGCCGCCGTACAGCTCGGGCTGATCGCCTACACCGCGGAGCAGGCGGGGACGGCGGCCCGGGCGGGCGCGCGCAGCGCCTCGCTCCGCCAGGGTGCCCAGCCGGCCTGCAGCGACGCGGTCAGCGCCCGGCTCACGGTCACCGGCTGTCCGGCCACGTTCGGCGGCGACACGGTCACCGTCACCGCCTCCATCCACATCCCGTCCGTCATCCCCGGCTACGACGGCTTCGGCAACGCCAGCAAGACCGCCACCATGCCGCTCGACCACTGACACCGAACAACAGGGCTCGACTGAACAAGGAGCGAGGAGCACAGCACTCATGGGTCTGCGGGAACGCGTCAACCATCCCGAGGAGAACGGCCATCGGGGCGAGGAAGGCCACATGGTCGCCTCGTACCGCGCCAAACTCCTGGAGGAGATCGACCTCGCGGAGATGAGCGCGCTGGCCGCCGCCGAGCGACGGGCCCGCCTGGAGCGGGTGCTCGGGCACATCATCAGCCGTGAGGGCCCGGTTCTCTCGACGGTCGAGCGCTCGCAGCTGATCCGCCGGGTCGTCGACGAGGCGCTCGGCCTCGGCATCCTCGAACCGCTCCTGGAGGACGCGTCGATCACCGAGATCATGGTGAACGGCCCGGACGCGATCTTCGTCGAACGCGGCGGCCGCGTCGAGCAGTTGCCGCTGCGCTTCCCCTCCCACGACCAGCTGATGCAGACGATCGAGCGGATCGTGTCGACCGTCAACCGCCGCGTGGACGAGTCGAATCCGATGGTCGACGCGCGACTGCCGTCCGGCGAACGCGTCAACGTCATCATTCCGCCCCTGTCGTTGACCGGCGCCACGCTCACCATCCGCCGCTTCCCACGCTCCTTCACGCTCCAGGAGATGGTCGGCTTCGGCTCGCTGGACGAGCACATGCTGTATCTCCTCGCGGGCCTGGTGCACGCCAAGTTCAACATCATCGTGTCCGGCGCCACCGGCACCGGGAAGACCACCCTCCTCAACGCCCTCTCCGGCCTGATCCCGGAGACGGAACGCATCATCACCATCGAGGACTCCGCCGAACTCCAGCTCCAGCAGTCGCACGTGATCCGGCTGGAGGCCCGCCCCCCGAACGTCGAGGGCAAGGGCCAGGTCACCATCCGCGACCTCGTCCGCAACTCCCTGCGGATGCGCCCCGACCGCATCGTCGTAGGAGAGGTCCGCGGCGGCGAGTCCCTCGACATGCTCCAGGCGATGTCCACGGGCCACGACGGCTCCCTCGCCACCGTCCACGCCAACAGCGCGGAGGACGCGCTGATGCGCCTCAAGACCCTGGCGTCCATGTCCGAGGTGGAGATCCCCTTCGAGGCGCTGCACGACCAGATCAACAGCGCCATCGATGTCATCATCCAGCTCACCCGCTTCGCCGACGGCGCCCGCCGGATCACCGAGATCGCCCTCCTCGACAGCCACGGCAGCGAGCCGTACCGCCTGGCGACGGTCGCCCGCTTCAGCCCGCAGCCCATCGCGGCCGACGGCCGGATCTACGGCGTCTTCGAGTACTTCCCGCTCTCGCGCCGCACCGCCGACCGCCTCTACATGGCGAGCCAGCCCCTGCCGCAGGCCTTCGGCGTCGCCCAGAGCACGGAACACCTAGCCCTCAGAGAAGCCAGTAGGTAGGGACCGACCCCATGGATCTCCAGACGATCGTCACGCTCACCACCGGCGTCACCCTGCTGACCTGCGTCCTGGGTGTGGCCGGCGTGCACGCCTACGCCACGGGCAGGGCGCAGCGCGCGGCCCTGGTCGACCGGCTGTCGTCGACCGGACAGATCCCGCTCGGCCGCGCCCGCCGCTTCCGCGGCCTGGACCGCAGACTGCGCCGCACCCGTCTCGGCCGCAAGCTCGAACTGCGGCTGGCGGCAACGGGGTTGGACATGACTCCGGGCGAGTTCTTCGTCTACATGCTGGCCACGGTGGCCGCGCTCTGGCTGATCGGCCAAGCATCCCTGGCGCCCTTCTTCGGCCCGATCGCGGGGCTGTTGGGCATCGGGGTGGCGATCCAGTTCCTCAACTGGCAGCGCCAGAAACGCATCGAGAAGTTCATCAACCAACTCCCCGAACTGGCCCGCATCATGGCCAACGCCACCCACGCCGGCCTCGCCCTGCGCACCTCGATCAGCATGGCGGCGGAGGAGCTGGAGGCACCGGCCGGGGAGGAACTCGCCAAGGTGGCCAACCAGTTGGCGGTCGGCGCCTCGATGGACGAAGCGCTGAGCGAACTCGCCGACCGGCTCCCCTCCCGCGAACTCGTCGTCCTGGTCACCACGTTGGTGCTCTCCAACCGGGCCGGCGGCCAGGTGGTCAGCGCCCTGCGCAACCTCACCGAGACCCTGGAGGAGCGCAAGGAGACCCGCCGCGAGGTCCGCACCCAGCTCTCCCAGGTCAACATGACCTCGTACGCCGTTCCGGTGATGGGCGTGGGCGCCCTCTTCCTGATGAACGGCGTCAAACCCGGCGCCCTGGACCGGATGACGGGCTCCCCGATCGGCCAGGCCTGCGTGATCATCGCGTTCGGGCTGTACGCGGTCGGCTTCGTCCTCATCCGCCGCCTGTCCCGCATCGACGTCTGAGAGGGGGGAACCTGATGACGGCACTCGTCCTCGGACTGGTCATGGGCCTCAGCGTGTGGGGCATCTTCGCCGGCATCCGCATGTACCGCGCGGACGCGAAACTCCCCACCGACCTGGTCCTCGCCCTGGAGGTCGGCGCGACCCGCACCGGCGCGGTCGACTCCGTCGTGGACCGCCTGGGCATGCGCTACGCCCCGACGGTCCTGCGCCTGATGGGCCCCAAGCAGGTCGCCAAGTACCGCCGCAAGATAGACCTCGCGGGCAACCCCGGCGGCCTGACCATCGACCGCTACGCGGCCCGCCGGGCGGTCTACGGCTTCCTCGGCGGCTTCGGCGGCCTGATCTTCCTGCTCAAGGGCAACTACCTCCTCGCCCTGATCCTGTTCGCCTTCGGCGCGGGCTGGACGGAGGTCGGCATCTGGTCGGCGATCCGCATCCGCAGGGACGTGATCGAACGGACCCTGCCGGACTTCCTGGACGTGCTGGCGGTGGTGGTGAGCGCGGGACTGGGCTTCCGCCAGGCGCTGGACCGGGTGGCGTCGAAGTACGAGGGCCCGTGGGCGGACGAACTCCGCATCACGCTGAGGCAGATGGACCTGGGCATGAGCCGCCGCGCGGCCTTCGCGGAACTGCGCCGGCGCAACGACAGCGAGCAGGTCGCCATGTTCGTCACGGCGTTGCAGCAGGGCGAGGAGCTGGGCGCGCCGATCGTCGACACCCTGGTCGCCCTGGCGAAGGACATGCGCCGCACGGACGCGCAGAACGCGCGGAGGAAGGCGGCTCGCGCGGTCCC
This sequence comes from Streptomyces sp. NBC_01622, assembly GCF_045209635.1. Classification (NCBI taxonomy): domain Bacteria; kingdom Bacillati; phylum Actinomycetota; class Actinomycetes; order Kitasatosporales; family Streptomycetaceae; genus Streptomyces; species Streptomyces sp. NBC_01622. The sequence goes on along the minus strand of NZ_CP109293.1, from coordinate 4,313,892 downwards.
CAAGGCCACCATGATGATCACCACGTTCATGGTCCCGGCCACGATGCTGCTCCTCGGTGCGGGCCTCCTCCTCGGCTCCGGCACGGACTTCAGCACGATCACGGGCAAGTAGGGGACGGGGGCGAGGGACGGGTGGCCACGACGGAGGAACGAACGGGACGACTACGACGACGCCCGAAGCCGGCGGAGATCACGACCCCACCGGCGGGAACCGTCCTGCCCGACCATGTCCGGTCCGGGGCGTCGGACATACCGGTCACGACGGTGACGCCGGCTCTGCCGCCGGGGTGGACGCCGGTGGAGCCGGGGGCGAGGCTGCCTGGGGTGCCGGCTCCGGCACCCCAGCCGGAGGCGGAACGGCTGGCCGCCGACGGCGGGGGCGCCCCGCAGGGGCCAGCCGCACCTGACGACGAAGGTAGTGCGGGTGGTTCGGGTGGGAGCACGATCCCGGCCGAAGGCCGGGGAGTGGCCCTCCCCATCCAGATCAGCGCCCTACAGGCAATGTGCCGGCAGGTCTTCGGCTTCCGCCTCGCGATGATCGCCCTCGCCGCCCCCTCCGCCCTCCTCAACGCCAACCCCGGCGTGGCCACCCGCCTCGTGGGCGCAGCCGTAGTCGTCACCTTCATGGCCTCCTACGTCCTGTTCAGGGACTGGGAACGCTTCGGCCCCCTCCTCCTCCGCCACCCCTCCCTCCTCGCCCTGGACACCCTCTTCGCCGCCCTGCTCCTCATCTCCGCCGGCCCCACCAGCACCCTCGCCTACGTCAGCGTCTGCACCCCCCTGCTCGCCGGCATCGTCTACGGCTGGCGCGGCGCCGGCTGCTTCGCCGGTCTCCAGGCCGTGATCCTGCTCCTGGCGCAGACCGCCGCGGCCGACGCCCACCGGGGCGTCGCGGAAGCCTCCCTCCTCCCCGGCCTGTGCGTGATCGCCGGCGCGGTGGGAGTGACCCTGCGCAACCTGATGCTCCGCTTCGGCGAAGCGACGACGGCGTTGACGACGGTCCAGGCGAGGCTCGCCGTAACAGAGGCGGTAGGAGCCGAACGGGCCCGCCTGGCCCGCGAGTTGCACGACTCGGTGGCGAAGACCCTGCACGGCGTGGCACTCGCGGCGGACGGCCTGGTCGGCTCGGCGGGCGCGGACCGCATGGACCCGGCCCTGGTGAAACAGCAGGCGGAACTGGTGGCCCGCTCGGCGCGCCGGGCCGCCGCGGAGTCCCGCGAACTCCTGGCGGACCTGCGCCGCGAGTCCGACCCCGGCGAGGGCACGGACGTACTCGTCGAACTGGCCGCCCGTACAAGGGACTTCAGCACCAGAACCGGACTGCCCACGACCTACCGCCCCACCGGCGCACACGGCGTACCACCGGTCCCGCCCGCCGTGGCGCGGCAACTCCTCACCATCGCGACGGAGGCGATGGAGAACGCCCACCGCCACGCGACCCCGACCAAGGTCGACGTACGGGCCGGAGTCCACGACAGCCTGCTCCGCATCAGCGTCTACGACGACGGCCGCGGCCTCCCTCCCGGCACGACCCTCGAACAGCTGCGCAGGGCGGGCCACTTCGGCCTGGTCGGCATGGTGGAGCGGGCGGCCTCGGTGGGCGCCCGTATCCGCATCGGCCGGGGCGGCCACCCCCAGGGCACGGAAGTCCGCCTGGAACTCCCGCTGGAAGCCCTGACGGCGAAGACGTAACCACAACGCACGCACACGACTACGACTACGACTACGACCCGAGAGGAGGCAGCCATGCCGGACCACACGACGCCCCACCCCGGCGCGCCGCAGCCGAACCCGTTCCCGAACTTCCCGCAGCCCGCGCCGACTTCACCCCTTCGGGTGGTGGTGGCCGACGACAACCCGGTGGTCCGGGCCGGCCTCACGGCACTGCTGTCGGGCCGCGCGGACATCACGGTCGTGGCAGAGGCGACGGACGGCCGCGAGGCCTACGAGGCGGCCCGGCTGCACCGCCCCGACGTGGTCCTCCTGGACGTACGCATGCCGGGCGTGGACGGCATCTCCGCGCTTCCGTACCTGGTGGGGATCGCCCCGGTCGTGATGCTCACGTACAGCAGGGAGTCGGAGATCGTCCAGGAGGCGCTGCGCCGAGGGGCGGGCGGCTACCTGGTTCACGGCGAGTTCACGGCGGACGAACTGGTGGCCGCCGTAAGGGACATCAAACAGGGCAGGGCCCACTTCACGCCGTCGGCTGCGGGCGCGCTCCTGGCCCAGCTGCGCCAGGAACGGACCGGCCCGGCACTGCCCGAGGGCCTGGGCTCATACGAGCCTCAACTAAGTGCAAATGCACATGCGATGGAACCCGCAACGGCCTTGCCATCACCGACTTCATCCAAAGGGCTTTCGCAATTGCAACCGAATGTGCGACAGTTGGCGTCGGACAGGTCACGGTTCCAACTCAGCGCGAGGGAGGCGGAGATCATGGACCACATCGCGTCCGGCATGACCAATCAGCAGATCGCCGCCACCTGCTTCATCTCCGAGAAGACCGTCAAGAACCACATCAACCGCATCTTCGCCAAACTCCACAGCACGAGCCGCTCCGAGGCCGCCGCCAAGTGGCTTGGTACGGCGCCGGGTTCAGCGCGAGGGCTGGGGTGAGCTGTGGCGACGCGACGGGGGACCCACGTCTTGGGCCTGCGGGCCGGACGAGACAACCAACGGGCCCAGTGCGACGGTTGGGACTCCGATTGGGCCCGGGATTGGGCCCTGGGACCCTCTGACACGGGGGCCGTTGAGGCATACCGTTCTCCTGTCGAAAGCGCCACCGGCGACGAGGAAGCCGGTAACGCGTCACTCGGAGGGGAACACCATGAGCGACCTGATGCTGAAGACCGCCGTCGCGACCAAGGTCCGCGTGAACAGTTGGAAGAACACGACCGTCGCGGCCGTTCGGCGCCGCGCCGGCGACGAGGGGCAGACCGCGGTGGAGTACCTGGGCATCATCGCGGTGGTCGTGGCGATCGTGCTGGCCATCACGGGTACGAGCATCGGGTCGACGATCCTCGGAAAGATCACCGGTCTGATCAACCAGGTCGGCGGTTGACACGACCGAGCCGGTACGGAGACGCAGGGCAGGCCTTCCCCATCTACATCACGGTGGTGGGGGGTCTGCTCTTCCTTGCGTTGGCGTACTTCGCGGTCGGCCAGGCCACGGTGAACCGGAGCGGCGCCCAGACAGCCGCCGACGCGGCGGCGCTCGCGGCGGCACAGGACACCCGTAAGCAACTCGCCGACGAGTGGGTGACCGACATACTCGACCCCACCAAGTGGCAGGACGTCTTCCACGGCAAGGGCGTGGAGTTCGACGGGTGCGGACGGGCCGACCAGCTCGCGGCCCAGAACGACGCCAATGTGCTGGGGTGCAATCCGAACGCCTTCGACATGCGCTACGACGTCAATGTGCAGACCACGAAGACGATGGGTAAGTCCATCGTCCCCGTCACGGCGGGCAAGAGGTCGAAGGCCTCCGCCGCGGCGGTCATCGAGCCGCTCTGCACCTTCGAACTCCCCGGCGCGGGTGCCGGGAACACCGTGCTGCCGCAACTCACCTGCAAGGACGGCAGGAAGTGGGACGTCGACCCGACCGACCCCACCGGTCTCCCGGGACCCGAGGACCTCTTCGACGTCCATCTGGCCGACTGACAAGCGAACGACGAGTGACGAAGGAAGCAGAGTGATGAGCATTCGGTTCACTGCGCAGGCCCGCAGGGGGATGGTGGCGTTGACCGTTGCGGCGGGTCTGGCCCTCGGTGCGGCCGGTTGCGGCGGGAGCGGGAACGACGCCAAGAAGCCCGACACTTCGGCGTCCCCCTCGAAGACCGGTGGATCCCAGCCGAGTGCCCAGGAGGGGCAGTCCGAGGCACCTCTGGCCGAACTCACCGGCCCGGACGGGCTGTCGCTCCAGATCACCTCCGCCAATCGCGATGCGGGCGGTTTCCTCACCGTGAACGGCGTCATGAAGAACGACGGCGACAAGTCCGTCGTGATTCCAGTGGCGTTGCGGGGTGACGAGACCGAGATCCTGCGGCACGGCACGTCGCTCGGTGGCGCGACCCTCGTGGACTCCACGGCGAAGAAGCGCTACTACGTGCTGCGCGACACGGACGGACGGCCACTGACGACAACGGACTTCGGAACCCTCAACGCCGGTCAGACCCTTCCGGTCTTCATGCAGTTCCCGGCGCCGCCGTCGAGCACGTCCGAAGTCACCCTGCAACTGCCCACCTTCGCCAGCGGCACCATCAAGATCTCCGGGTGAGGCCACAGTGACCACCACTCTCCGCCTCCCCCTCGTCGTCACCGCCGCCACCCTCATGGTCGCCGCGAACCTCGTCGGCGCCGTCGCGGCCCACGCCGACGACACCCCGAGCCCCAGCGTCCCCCCGGGCACCGAGGTCTCCGCCTCCGCCCCGGTGCAGGTCGACCCGAACGACCCCGACCTGAAGCTCCCCGAAGGCGCCACGCTCGCCGCCCCCAAGGTCCTGGACATCAAGTCCGTCGTGGAGGACCAGGGCGGCGAGGAACGCCGCGAGGACACCAACTCGGACGTGACCTTCGCCCTCCAGGCCGAGGTCCTCTTCAGCAAGGACAGCGCGAAGCTGAGCGCCGCGTCGAAGTCCCGTATCGACGCGATCGCCGCGGAGATCAAGAAGCAGAACGCGACCACGGTCCGCGTCTTCGGCTTCACCGACAACCTCGGCTCCTCCGCCCACGGCGACGTCCTCTCCAAGCAGCGCGCCGACGCTGTACAGGCCGTCCTGGACGCTGACTTGAACGACCCGAACATCACCTTCGAAGTACGCGGTTACGGCGAGCAGTACCCGATCGCCGACAACTCCACGGAGGCCGGCCGCAAGAAGAACCGCAGGGTCGAGGTGACCTTCCCGCGCACGTCGAGCTGAGTCACGTTCACAACAGGTGGTCCGCTTTCCCCGCCTTGATGTCCCGGATGAGGGTACGGAGCGCATCGCGGCTGTCGGTCAGGTACTGGTGCTCCTGTCCGGCGACCGCGATGTAGGCGTTGCCGTCGTCATCGGTGCCTATGCGGAAGCAGTTGTTGCCTTCGGCGCAGAAGGGCTCTTCCCAGGTGATGTCAGCCATGGTGGCTCCCTAGAGTTGACGGGCGATGGACTGGATGAAGTCCCGTGATGCGTGCGAGTCCAGCGACTTGGTGTGCCACCAGTCCATATGCGCCCGGTACTTGGCGAGTTGGGCCTCGGAGTGAGTGAACTCGCCGCCGTGGGCGGAGTCCAACTGCACGGTGTCGAGTTCGGCCACGGCGCCGTTGGCGTACATCACGGCGTGGCCCGCTCCCGGGAAGGCGCCGACCTCGACGGTGAGGACCCGGACGTCGATGTTCTCGCGCTCGGACATCTTGCAGACGTACTGGAGTTGCTCTCGGGTCGCCCGTGGTCCGCCGAACTGCATACGCAGAGCCAGCTCGTGGACGTATGCCAAGTACTCGACGGGGTTCTCGCGCTCCAGGACCTGTTGCCGCTGGGCGCGCTGGGCCACCCGCAACTCGACCTCCGACTTGGGCAGCGCGGGCAACGCGGCGTCGAAGATCGCGCGAGCGTATCCGCTCAACTGGAGCAGCCCGGGGACATGCACGGTCTGCAGTGTCTGCAACCGAGTGGCGAACCACTCCAGTTCGGCGACATCCAGGAGCCGTTGGGGAAGGTTTCCTCGGTACTGTTCCCACCAGCCCCGCTTCCGGAAGTCGGCCATGGCCACCAGTCCCTCGACGTAGGCCTGGTCCGCGCAGTCGTAGTTGCTGGCGAGTATCCGGATGCGCTCGGGTGACGTCGCGCGAATGCCCGACTCCATGTTCGACACCTTCGTGCGGTCCAGCCCGAGCAGTCCAGCGGCGTACTCCGTGGTCCTGCCCGCTGCGAGCCGCATCTTCCGCAACTCGGCACCCAGGCGCTGCTGACGCTCCGTCGGCGTGGGCCGTGTCGGCATCGCACCTTCCTCCCCGTTCGATCGGGATCAGTCTGCCTCGCGTTCGCCCCACTGGTCCAACTCGTCGGAGGCAATATTCATGACTGGGTGGCACGAGTGTCACTTTCTGCTCTACCGTCAGTGACGGATCGACTACGACCCCTCCGCCCCGCGGAAGTGCATCCCGGCGTGGGACAGGCCACCGCGCGGAGCCCGACTCGCCCTCTGACCAAGGGAGTTGCCATGACCTGCTCGACCCCGACCCTCGCCGACCCGCCACCCGTACCCCCCGCCCCCGAAACCCTCTCGTACAGCCTCACCCTCCCCGCGGCCCCGCAGAGCCCAGCCGTCGCCCGCGCGGCGACCCGAACGATCCTCCAGGCGCACGGCCTCGCCGACATGACGGACGCGGCCGTGCAGACAGTGAGCGAACTGGCCGCCTGTGCCTGCCGTTTCACCCCCGCCGCCGAGGTCTACGTATCGCTCCGCTACCGCGACGGCGCCCTCCGGGTGATTCTTTACGACGCGCACCCCCGCCACACCAACCCCCGCCTCGCAGCCGCCTGCGACACCCGCCGTCGCGCCAACCTGCGGGTCCTGTCCTGTGTGGTCCGGGCCTGTGTCGGCGAGTGGGGCTTCGGTGACGCGCGCGAACCCGGTGGCGGAACACGGATGTGGGCGATGCTGCCGCGTGAGGGGGCCTGTGCGTATCCGGCGGGCGGGCGGACGTACGGGTGAAGGTGCCCGGCGTGCGGCAACAAGCAGGTTTCCGCGCTCATCCATGCGGCGGCGGCCGGTGACGACGTATGTCTGTGGGTGCCTGTCCTGTGCCCTTGGAGGCCGAGTGCGAGCGCCCCGGGACGGTCGCCGAACTCTGTCGCGACGGTGTTGCCTTCGGCATCGCGGCAGCCATACATGTCGCGCGGCCGAACCTGGCGCTGCCCGAGGGCGCATTGGTGGCAACTGTCGCTCCCGAGGCCTATGACGGGCTCGGAGTGGGTGTCATGGATCTGAACCGCTGACGATCCGGACGCGGAGCCAGGAGCGGGTGACGCACGCTCCGGCGATGGCGCGGGTCCGGCAGCCCGACCGGCCTCTCCGCCGGCGACAGCCCGAACGCCCGGCCGGCACAGGCGACTTGACGAGGCGGAGGGTGACAGGCTGACGGCACATCGAGGCTCCGGTTCTGAACTTCACCTGACCGACCGGACTTTGAAACAGCTCTGGTAGACAGCGCGCGTACACCGCCGAAGAAACTGCCCCGAGACGCTTGAACGCCGCTTTTGGTTGTGCACGAATTTCATACCGATGCAATCACGAGTGCGTTCCAAGTAACCGCTTGCAACGAACTAATCGGGATGTTTCGGCGCGCACCGGACTTGGTCCGTTCCCTTACCGCCTGAGAAAATCATCCGCCGGTACTCCCACGGATGACATCAAGATCTCCGAATGCGATATCACCTCAACTGCGGGCATCCCGGCCCAGGCTACCAACCGTATAACCGGGATGCCGCGCGGTGGAACACGACAGGAGTGGAATCTGTGCGTTCCCTGTTCATGATACGGCGTTTAGCGACCGTGTCCTTCGCGGTGCTGGTTCTTTTGGGCCTGACCACTCAGGCTTCGCTGGCCCAGAGCCCCGGACCGACGGGTTCCGCCGTCGCGACCCGCAGCGACGGCGTCGCGGTCCGGCTGGCGGCGGGGGCCGACACCGCCACCGCCGAGGCCGCCGCGTCGAACCCGCAGGCCGTCGCCGCCGCTTCGACGGTGTGCGGCGGGAGTTACAACACCCTGGCCTACATCGACGCCTCCCTGCCCGGCGACACGGGGGCGGTCAGCGGCAGCATGGCCGCCTACGTGGGCGGCGGGTACCTCTGCATCGTCTTCTACAACCAGACTCCCGGCGGCGCCAACTGGATGTATCTGCAGGCCTGTCCGGGCACCACGACCAGCACCGCCTGCGGCTATGACTCCGGAACCTTCAGCTCGTATGCCGGCCCTGTGTACATAACGACCGGCTCGGGTGGGTGCTTCACCGTGGCGTATCTGCTGGAGACCGAGGCCGAAACCGGCTATCTCGTCAACGGCAAGGAAAGCTACAGCTGCTAGCGCCGGCTGTACCGAAACGAGGCGTGAGCCGATCTCGTTCAAAGCGGTCGAACGGCCACAGCGAACGTGCGGCTTACGCCTCTCCTTTTGTTGCCCCATCGCAGAAGCGACCACAGGAGAAGTGGACTCATGGCTGACGAATTAGTGGAGCGCGCGCAGAGATTCGTGAACGAAACGTACGGCAGCGTCATCGGCATGACGGTCGACGAGGACGGCAAGACCGGCTGGAACACGATGTACGCCCTCACGCGGGCGCTCCAGTACGAGCTGGGAATCACCGCACTGTCCGACACTTTCGGTCCCACCACTCTGAGCACGCTCACGTCGAAGTATCCGAAACTGAACGCCTCGACGGTCCCTTCCGCCAACTTCTGCCGGATCATCCAGTCTGGCCTCTACTGCAAGGGCTACGACGGCGGTGAGATCGACGGCACCTACAACTCGCGCGTCGAGGCCGCCGTGACGAAGCTGAAGGCCGACATGGGTGTGGACGGGGTCTACACCGGAAGCGACGTGACGCCGAAGGTGTTCAAGGCGTTGCTCAACATGGACCCCTATGTGCTGGTGGACTACGGGGACAGCGTGGGCAGCGCCGGTATCCGTTCGATCCAGCAGTGGCTGAACGGGCGCTACGTCAACCGCGCGGACTTCTTCATCATCCCCTGCGACGGCCATCACTCCCGAGATGTCGCGAAGTCCATGCTGTACGCGATCCAGTACGAGATCGGCCTGGCGGACGGAGTGGCCAACGGGGTCTTCGGCCCGGCGACCCAGGCGGGTATCAAGACCCACACACTGACGGTGGGAAGCTCGGGTGCCTGGGTGTCCCTCTATTCGGCCGCCCTGATCCTCAACCAGCGCACCAGTGTCGTGTTCTCAAGTTCGTACACCTCCGCGCTGGCGGCGGAGTCGACGAGTTTCCAGGCCTACGTCGGTCTTCCCCGGACCGGAAACGCCGACTTCCCCACCTGGGCGTCCCTGCTGGTCTCCTACGGTGACCAGTCCCGTCCTGGCACCGCCTGCGACTGCATCACCACCGTCACCGCCGAGAGAGCGGCGGCGCTCAAAGCGGCCGGCTACACATACGTCGGCCGTTACCTGTCCAACGTTCCCAACACGACCGTGGACAAGGTGATCAAGCCCGGCGAACTGGCGACCATCGCCGACGCCGGGCTGAGCTGCTTCCCGATCTACCAGACCTGGGGCGGCAGCAACGCGTACTTCAACTATCCGCAGGGGACGTACGACGCCTACGACGCGATCGAGTGGGCGAAGTACCACGGCTTCAAGGACGGGACCCGCATCTACTTCGCCGTCGACTACGACGCGCTCGACGCCGACGTGACCGACTACGTCCTTCCGCACTTCCGCGGGATCTACCGGGTGATCCAGGAGAACTCCCGGTACCTGGTCGGCATCTACGGTCCGCGGAACGTGTGTTCACGAGCCATGGTGGCGGGCTACGCCGACGCCAGCTTCGTCTCGGACATGTCGAGCGGTTTCTCGGGGAACCTGGGTTACCCCTTGTCCAACAACTGGGCTTTCGACCAGATCGCCACCGTCGGCGTCGGATCGGGAACCGGCTATATCGAGATCGACAAGAACGTCGCGTCCGGCCGGGACACGGGCCAGAACACCTTCGACCCCGGCTCGTACACCGACGGGCTGGACACCGAGTTCGACGACACCTACCGCGACGCCATGCTGCAGGAAGTGCGCGGTTACCTGGAATCCATCGGGGTCCCCGAAACCGGCGGAGACGGCTGGACCGACAGCGACTGGGCGACGCTGGGCGGAATATCCAACAGCAAGGCGTTCGATGTGGTCGTCGGCACGGACTGGCTCTTCACCTCACTCGCCCGCCAGCTCAAACTGCGCAAGGCACTGATCCAGGCCCCGATGCTCTGGGAGCTGCGCAAGTTCAACCCGTTGGACCCCGTCGCGGATCTCGCCGTACAGAACGGGCTGAAGGACGACTGCAGCACCGGGTGGGGACAGATCTTCGGCTGGGTCGCCATCGAGGCGCGGAACTACTGCGTTCAGCAGGGAATCATCAACGGCACGCTGCTGGTCCCGGGAACGGCGGGGAACCTCACGGACGTATGGACCCAACTGCACGACGATCCGGTGTACAACGTGAAGACGGCCGCCTACCTGACGATCTACAACGCCTACCAGATCGGCCTCTCCCGGCCCGGCCTGGACACGAGCGACGCCGATTCCCAGGCGATCCTGGCGCGCTACAACGGAACCAACGACGCCGCCCAGGAGTACGGCAGACAAGTCGGCGGCCTGTACCAGGTACTGGAGAAGTACTACAAGATCGTGCGAAATCTATGAACTCCCGCACCGCTCCCGGAACTTCCGCCCGAACACCTGCGGCCCGCCGGACCTGGACAGCCCCCGTCGTCGTCAATCTCCTCCTGGGGATTGTCGCCGTGATCCCGGTCTGGGCCCTCGTGCTGTTCGCGGTGAACTACCCCCTCGCGGGCCTGGGAATCACGCATCGGGAGCCCACGGAGAACGACGGCATGCTGCCGTGGCTGCTGGTGCTGGTACCGGTGTGGGCGGCGTTCCTGGGGCTGTGGATTCCGGTCAACCTCGCGATGCGCCGAAAGCGGGACGCCGCCAAACGGCGTTACTGGACGGCCAGTTCACTGCTGGTCCTCCTTCCCACGGTGGCGTTGATGTTCTTCATCGAGAACAAGTGAAACGAAAGGGAGATTCAGCGGGATGGCTCACATCACGAGACGCACGGCGGTAAAGGGCACGACAGTTCTGGGCCTGGCCGGTTTCACCGGCGGGCTCCTGCCGACGGCGCCCGCCGCCGCCGAGGAGACCGCCCCGGACGCCGAGGACACCGCGCGGCCCACCTCTCTCAACGGGTGGGAGCTGGTGGAGAAGACCAACGACATCTCCACGGTGTGGACGCGCCCGGTCCCCGGCACGGAATGTTCCATCGACGTCTGCGTCGGGGACGTGGAAGCGGTCCTGGTCCACGTGATCCGCCGCTTCCACTACGAGGTCGACGCGTTGCGCAAGGGCGATGTCATCGGCTGGCGCGCCCCGAGCGAGGTCGAGAAGGGACTGACGGAGTCCAACCAGGCCTCGGGCACGGCCGTACAGATCCGCCCGGGCTTCTACCCGGCCGGGTCGAAGGGCGGGTTCTTCTCCCTCCAACTCATGGTGATCCGCGACATCCTGGCCGAACTCGACGGTGTGGTCCGATGGGGCGGCGACGACAGCAGGCCGGACGAGTCGCTGTTCTCCATCGACGTGAAACCCGGGGACGCGCGTCTCACCGCGGTCGTCGAGAAGATCCGTGTCTGGAAGGACACCCCGGGCAAGGGCGCCGGCACTCCGGTCGACGTCCGGGCCTCCGGGAGGCGGAAGGCCGCGAAGGCACTGGAGAGCCGCCAACAGGAGACCGCGGCCTGAACCCGAACCTGAGCCGACCGGGCTCTCACAAGGTGGCCTCTCGCTGAGGTGATGACAGGAAGGGGCTCGGAGCCGCACTCGCTCGTGCGGCTCCGGGCCCCTTCGGCCGCCGACAGCGTCGTACTGAGCCGGGCCCACCAGGAGTCTGGGTATCGATTTGGGCCCACGGGCCCATCTCGGGCATCCGCCTCGTCCCTAACCTCTGGAAGCTCCAGTGGTGTTGAGCGACAGACAGCGGGGGACGGGGAAACATGGCCTCGATCGGGGGAACAGGCGGGGGAGTTGGTGGGCCAGGCAGCGGGCCGAGCGGGCGGCGGGAGCTGCCCGTGCCGCTCGCCACCGCACTGACGCTGGTGCACATCCTGTTCGCGGTCACCGTCGTCGGCGGGCTCGGCGTGCTGTTGACCGCCGCGTCGTACGACACGCTCGACGGCCAGGTCGTCGCCCTCGTCGCCTACGCCGCCGCGCCGGGCGTCCTCGGCTGGTGGCTGGCCCGGCGGAGCTGGGAGGGCGGGACCCGGGTCCGGCTCGGACTCGTCGCCGTACAGGGCTGGTTGATCCTCGGCGGTGTCGTCAACCTCGTCTCGGGGTCCGCCCGCGGCGGCCTCCAGCTCTTCCTCCCGATCGTCATCCTCTTCCTCCTGTTCCGCCCGGAGAGCCGTCAGTGGTACGGCCTCGCCGGACTGGAACGCGTCGAGCGCCGCCCGTTCTCCCTTGCCCGGCTGATCCGTTGGCGCCGGGACGAGGGACAGACGGCGGTCGAGTACGCCGGATTCATCGCCATCGTCGCCGCCATCATCACCGCCCTGCTGGTCACCGGCCTCGGCACCCAGATCTTCGGCGGCATCCAGTCGGAGGTCTGCAAGGTCACCGGCATGGCCTGCGGTACCGGCACGACCACTACCACCACCGAGACCGGCACAACGGGCGCCGACAAGCCCACCCCCGCCGACAACGAGCCCGCCCCCGCCGACAACAAGACAAATGGCAAGACGGACGGCCAGACAGACGACCAGGCAGGCGACAACGACGGCTGCTTCTCCGGCGTAGGCGCCTTCTTCGGCTGCGCCGGTGACCAGGTCAAGCAGGTCGGCCAGGGCCTCTTCGTCGACGGCGTCTGGGGCGACCTCACCGGCATCTACGGCATGGTCCGCCACCCCATCGACACCGTGAAGGGCATCGGCGACTACGGCAAACAGCTCGGCGACGACTGGTCCAAGAACTCCAAGGACGCCGGAAAGAAGTGGTCCGACGGCGACTACGGCGGCGCCCTGTGGGACTGGACCGGCGCTTCCGTCAAGACGGGCGGCACGGTCCTCTACGACCTGTTCATCGGCGATGACGTCGCCAAGGACTGGAACAACGGCGACAAGACCCGCGCCGTCACCCACGTCCTGTGGAACGTCGGCTCCCTCTTCATCCCGGGCTACGACGGCGCCAAGATCGTCGAGAAGGTCGGCGACCTCGGCAAGATCGGCAAGCTGGGGAAGCTCGGCGAACTCGCCGAAAAGGCGGCCAAGGCGGCGGAGGACGCGAAGAAGGCGGCCAAGGCCGGGGACGTGGCAGGCGCCGAGAGGGCGGCCAAGGAGGCCGACGAAGCGGCCGGGGCAACGGAGAAGAAGGCCCGGCAGACCGGCTGCCTGGTCGGCGCGCCCGGCCGCCGCATCCCGTACGGCGACAGCGGTGGCCCCACGTTCGGAGGCAGCGGCACCGGCACCACGGTCCTGGCCGCCGGCAGCTCGCCGTATGTCGTACTCGCTCAGGGCGAGGACTGCGACGAGGACGCCGAGAAGGAGGCCGAGGAGGCCCGGAAACAGGCGGACGAGGCCGACGAGGCGGCCGGGCGGATGACCAAGGAAGAGGTGGAGGCGGCCAAGAAGCCGACCGTGCGGCAGGGCGACCCAAAGAAGTTCAAGGACCACTTCCTGCGCCACAAGAAGCTGCTGGAGGACGCGCTGGGCACCAAGTACAAGAAGCTCAAGGAGGACGGCCCGCGCTTCCTGCAGGACATCGAGGCCAACATCAAGAACGGCACGTTCAAGCTCGTCGGCAAGGGCACGCTGAAGAAGGGTGAGGCGGAGGGCCTCATCTACCGTGGCAAGGGCGTGACCGTCGTCCTGCACGAGAACGGCGACTTCTGGACCGTCCTGAAGTCCGGCGAGGGCCTGGACACGTCCCTCCAGATCACCAAGAAGGCCGAGTGACCGAATGACAGGAGCAGCTGTGCCGCCTGCAAGCCCGTCCCCTTCGGGCCCGACTCCCTGGAGCACCGCGGAGGACGTGCTCCGCCGGCGCCGCGTCACGGACGTCCTGGTGCCGGGCCGGATCGACCGGGACGAGACGATGTCCCGGTTCGTCCCCCAGCCGCTCGTCGTCTTCGTCCTCCTCGACGACGGGGCCCTGCGTCTGGAATCGGTCGGCGGCTACGGCCAGTTGGAGGTCCGGGTGGTGGACAGGGTCACCCTGGCCGGCGTCGACCTCTTCGCGGCCATCGAGGAGGAAGGGGACGAACTCGCCCTGGCCTCCCAGGGCGAACAGCTCTTCGGCGACAGCTGGGACCGCCTCCGCTGCACGGCGGTCCGCCCCTTCACGGACGCCGGCTCGAACCCCGAGGCGGGTGTGGTCAAGTGCCTCGCCCTCGAACTGGAGTCCCGCTACTGGCTCTTCTTCGATCCGACGTGGCCGTTCGGCATCAGAGTCGGCAACGCCGAGGACATGCGCCGCTGGGAGTCGGAGTACGGGGAGCACTCCGGCCGGAACGCGGGGACCCGCCACCCCGGAACGACCTGACCCGGGAAAGGAAGCGGAAGTTGGAGGAGCCGGGAGAACACCCGTTGCCGGACCTGCCCCCTGCTTCCCTTGCTCCCGCTACTCCGTCTCCAGCGTCACCCGAACCCCCACCCCCACCCCCCACTCCGCCATGACCCCCGCCTCCGCCTCCAGCACATGCCGGGACCGGATCCGCGGCAGGCCCAGCCGCCCCGGCTTCATCGTGTGGACGGCGACGACCTCCAACTTCCGGTTCAGGTAAGCCACATCGATCGGGAAGCGCATCCGGAACGTGTGCACACTGCTCGCCGGCGAGAGCAGCATCGCCCCGTCGATCCCGTCCCGGCCGAGCAGCCCCTTCGTCCGCGCCCGGTAGGAGGTCGCGAACTCCAGCGGAACGGCGACCGCGCCCGCGGTCCCCCGCACGACCAGCTTCCCCCGCCCGTCACTCCAACGTCGTCCCATGCCAGGTCACCCTCCTGCACCACTCCGGATCCGATGCCGACCGACCGTATCCACCCCGGACTGGGCCCCACATGGGCCCACGGACCCATGCCGCGCCCGCCGCCATCCGGATATCGTCCCCGCGTGCGCCTGATTCTGATCGTCGTAGGTGCCCTGTGGGGCGCGTGGTCGGGCCTGCTGGTGCCCCGCGCCGCCCACCGCCTCTCCGTCGAGGCCGAGGAACCCTGGAACGGGCGTTGCCCCGACGGCCACCCGATCACGGGCCCTTCCGACGGCTGGCTGGGCCGCGCCCGCTGCACCGAGACCGCCGACACCGACACCGACATCAACGGCTCACGCCGGTGCGGCCCCTACGGCCCCAGCACCCCCGCCGTATCCACCGCCACCGCCCTCGTCTGCGCGACCCTCGCCGCGGCCACCGGCCCCCACCCCGAACTCGTCGTCTGGCTGCTCGCCGCCCCCGTGGCCGTTCTGCTCGCGCTCGTCGACCACCGGGTGCACCGCCTCCCCGACGTCCTCACCCTCCCCCTCGGCGCCGCCACCCTCGCTCTCCTCGGCGTCGCGGCCCTGCTGCCCGCCGGCGCCGGCTCCTGGCTCACCGCCCTGCTCGGTGGACTCGCCCTCGGCGCCGGGTACTTGGCGCTGTATCTCATCAACCCCGCCGGCATGGGCTTCGGCGATGTGAAGCTCGCCCTCGCCCTCGGCGCGGCCCTCGGCTGGTACGGCTGGCCGGTGCTCGTCACGGGGGCCTTCGCGGGGGTGCTGTACGGCGCGCTGTACGGCCTCGGCATGGTCGCGCTGCGCCGGGCGGGCCGTAAGACGGCGATTCCGCTGGGGCCGTTCATGCTCGGCGGCGCGTTCACGGGTGTGGTGCTGGGAGCGTTCGCGGTGGCGTGAGACGGTGGTGAACCCGGGAGCCAGGGGGCCGGCGACGAACGAGGTGACGTACCCGTGCGGAAGATCTCCTACATGATGTCCGTGTCTCTCGACGGTTTCCTGGAGGGCCCCGACCGGGACATCAGCTGGCATCTGGTCGACGACGAACTCCACCAGCACATGAACGACACCCTCAGGCCCATGGGCGCCTTCGTCGACGGCCGGGTCACCCACGAACTGATGGCCGCCTTCTGGCCCACCGCCGACGCCGACCCGGACGCCTCCGCGGTCACCGCCGAGTTCGCCGCCATCTGGCGGGACAAGCCGAAGATCGTGTACTCGCGGACCCTGCCCGGCGGTCCCGCCGAGTGGAACACGACCATCGTGTCCGAGGTGGTCCCCGAGGAGCTGCGCGCCCTCAAGGAACAGCCCGGCGGCGACCTCTGCCTCGGCGGCGCCGATCTCGCCGCCACCTTCTTCCGGCTCGACCTCGTCGACGAGATCAAGGTGTACGTCCACCCGGTCCTCATCGGCCGCGGCAAACGCATGTTCCCCGAGGCCGACACCCACACCGCGCTCCGCCTCGTCGAGACCCACACCTTCGGCAACGGGGTCGTCCTGCTGCGCTACGAGCGGGCCGCCCCGTAAATCCGTTGTCCGCCGTGCTCTCACCGGATAGGAAGAACCCATGACTGGACTCGGCGCGGTGTTCCGTCCCCAACTGCCCCCCGAGCGACTCCGTGCGGTGGTCGAACTCGCCGACGCCTCGGGGCTCGAAGAGCTCTGGCTGTGGGAGGACTGCTTCCGCGAGGGCGGGATCTCGGCCGCCGCGGCGGCGCTCGCCTGGAGCGAGCGGGTGCGGATCGGGGTCGGACTGCTCCCGGTCCCGCTGCGGAACGTGGCCATCACCGCGATGGAAGCCGCCACGCTGTACCGGCTGTTCCCGGGGCGCCCGGTCCTCGCCGTCGGACACGGCGTACAGGACTGGATGGGCCAGGTCGGCGCACGCGCCGAGTCCCCGGTGACCCTGCTGCGCGAGCATCTCGACGCGCTGCGCGCCCTGTTGCGCGGGGAGCGGCTCACGACTCAGGGACGCTACGTCAGGCTCGACGACGTCGGCCTCGACTGGCCGCCGGCGGGTCCCGTCGAGATCCTCGCCGGCGCCGGCGGCCCGCGCACCCTCCGCCTCTCCGGCGCGGCGGCGGACGGCACGGTCCTGACCGCGTCCACCGCCCCGGACGGCGTCCGACGGGCCCGCCAACTCATCGACGAGGGACGGGAGTCGGCGGGTCGTACCGAAGTGCACAAGGTCGTCGTCTATCTCCTCACCGCGACCGGACCGGGCGCCGCCGCCCGACTCCGCGCCGAACTCGCCGAAGAGGGCCTGGAGTCGGTACCCGACCTCGGTGTCGCCGGTGACGCGGACGCCGTCGCGAAGGCCGTCCAGCGCCTCGCCGAGGCCGGCGCCGACACGGTCGTCCTCCAGCCCACGGGCGACGAACCCGACCCGGAGGCCTTCGTACGGTTCGCGGCGGAGGAGGTCGGGGCACTCGTCCCCTGACTCCCCTCAGGCCCCCGGAGGCCGGTGATCCCCGGCCGCCCCGTCGACGAGTTCCCGCACGATGTCCATGTGCCCCGCGTGTCTCGCCGTCTCCTCGATCAGATCGACCAGCACCCAGCGCAGCGACACGGAGTGCTCGCGCCACACCGGGCGGCCGACCGCGTCCAGCGGCAGTTCCGTGATGACCCGGTCGGCGGCGGCGCGGGCACGGCCGTAGAAGGCGACGATCTGTTCGGTCGTCTCGTCCGGGGCGGCGCTCATGTCCTCGCCCTTGTACGGGTCGAACCACAGTGGCTCGACCTCGCGGCCGAAGCTCTCCACGAACCAGCCGTACTCCACGGACGCCAGATGCTTCACCAGCCCGAGCAGACTCGTGCCCGAGGGTGTCATCGGGCGTCTGACCTGCTCCTCGTCAAGACCGTCCAGCTTCCACAGCACCGCGTCCCGGACCCGGTCCAGGCTCGCGCGCAGCGTCGCCTTCTCGTCGCCGTGGTACGGCATGCCCACATCCCCGTCATCGGCCATGCTTCGGAAATTAGCAGCGCCCACTGACAACGCCCTGCGACCATCGCCCCATGGGCAACAGCAGGAGCTTTGAGGATCTTGTCGCGGAAGGGGCCGCCGTCCCCACCGAGGGCTGGGACTTCTCGTGGTTCGAGGGGCGGGCCACCGAGGAACGGCCTTCGTGGGGGTACGCGCGCTCCGCCGGGGACCGGCTCACCCGTGCGACCACCGCCCTGGACGTCCAGACCGGGGGAGGGGAGGTCTTCGACTTCGCCCTGGGCCGGGCCGCCGCGCAGCCCCCGATGATGGTCGCCGCCACCGAGGGCTGGCCGCCGAACGTCGCCAAGGCCACCGCCCGGCTCCGCTCGCGCGGGGCCGTGGTGGTCGCGGCGGCCGAGGACGCCCCGCTGCCCTTCGCCGACGCCGCCTTCGATCTCGTCCTGAGCCGCCACCCGGTCCGCGCCCACTGGCCCGAGATCGCCCGCGTCCTGCGCCCCGGCGGTACCTACTTCGCCCAACACGTGGGCCCCCGCAGCGCCTTCGAACTCGTCGAGCACTTCCTCGGCCCCCAGCCGGAGGGCGTGAGCGGTGCCCGCGACCCCGAGCGGGAGCGGGCCGGCGCGGAGGCCGCGGGGCTGGAGGTCGTCGGCCTGCGGGCCGAGCGGCTGCGCATGGAGTTCCATGACATCGCGGCCGTCGTGCACTTCCTGCGCAAGGTGATCTGGATGGTCCCGGACTTCACGGTCGAGGCCTACGAGCCCCAACTCCGTTCCCTGCACGAGCAGATCGAGGCCACGGGCCCGTTCGTGACCCACAGCACCCGGCACCTCTTCGACGTACGCAAGCCGCTCGTGTGACGCCCGCCTGATTCAGGCATGCGGTCCGGAGGTCACCTTCCCGATCACCAACTCCGCCTGCGCCTCCAGCACTTCGCCCACCCGTTCCGCGCGCTCGCCCAACTCCCGTTCCTGCCGCGCCGTCAGCCGTCCCAGCGGCTCCACCGTGACGGTCGTACGCCGTCCGCGTCTGCGCTGGTGCCAGACCCCGGCCACCACCCCGTCGACCAGCAGCACGGGGTAGTTGCCGGCCTGCCCGCCCGCCAGCGCCCGCCGGTACGCGGCCCCCGGGAACAGCGTCTCGCGGGGCTGGGCGGCGATGACGTAGGCGTCGAAGTAGGGGAGGAGGCGCACGCCCCGGACGGGTTCCTCGGGGAATGTCGTGTCGCCCGCCGCCAGCCACGCGCGCGTGCCCTCGAAGTCGGCCTCCTCGATCCCGCCCTCGGCGGCACAGGTCTCGAAGAGCGCCGTCGCCCAACCTCCGGGCGCCGCGAGCCATTTGGCGAAATCCGGTGGGGTCGCCGGACCATAGGCGCGCAGATATCGCCGTACGAGGGTGCGCAGGGCCTCGGCCGTGGCGAGCGGGGTGAAGCGGGGCGGGCGGGTGTAGGTGACTTTGCGGCCGCGGTTCGGGCCGAAGCACAGGGCGCCGGACTGGCCGGCCCGGTGCAGGACCTGGCGCCAGCGCGGCCACAGGTCCTGGAAGGCCGGCATCACCCGGTCCCCGGCCCAAGGACCGGTGCGGGCGACGACCGCCTCGTCGAGTTCGTCGATGGTCAGGGTCCGTCCGTCCAGGGCGTCGGCGACGGCCGCGACCACCTCGGTGGCCTGCGCGTCGGTGAGCCGGATGTCGGGGGCGAACCGGCCGGTGCCCGGGATCGCGGTCAACGCGGCGCTCCACAGCGGGAGTTCGCCGGTGGGCAGCAGATGGACGGTCCCGCGCGGGCCGTGGGTCTTGAGCAGGGAGGCGGGCGAGCCGTCGGCCTGCCACAACGCCGTTCGCACGTCCGTCCGGGTCCGCCCGGCGGCCCGTACCCCCACCGACACCTCGGCCGCCGACAGCACCTGCGCGTGGGCGGCGAGCATCGACGCCACCACGTCGGCGACCGGTGTGCCGGTCCCGGCCGGGGTGTCCAGGAACTGCCGTTCGAGGCGGCGGGCGCTCGCCCGGTCCCAGGTGATCTTCACGGTCATGCCGCGACGCTAGAGCCGAACTAGGTCACCGGACGTCCTCCATACGTCCACGCGGTTTCCACATCGTTATCGAGATCGACTCGCGTCCCGGCCATCTCCTCACGTAGGTTCAGACCAAGATAATTCGCGTGAGCAAAGCTGCGCGGTCGGCACCGCGCGGTGGAGGGGGCTGCGCGGTGCACTGTCCCCGTCAAGCGGACGTTCGCCGGCGGTGTCACCCCTGCGAGCGACACGCCGGGGGGTGGGGGAAAACCTCCATGCTCTCCTCTGAATCCGCTGTGAACCGGCCATGATCAGGCCTGGAATCGGGGCTTCCGGACCCCTCGACGCGTTGTCGGCCGACTTCGGAGAGTAGTTGTGGCACGCCGATGCACGCAGCATCACTTACGAAGGGTTATGGTGGAAACCCCCCCTCGGGCCGGTCCGTATCCCCCCCACGGACCGGCCCGATTTTTTGTGCCCCGCGGTGACGACCCCCGCGCGGGCCGGCGAGGGGCCGGGGCCGACGCTCGTACCGACCCCGTACCGCCCCCGTGCCGAACTGGGCCCGACCTTCGTGCCGAACCGGGATGAGCCCAGACATCCCTTGGGGGAACCGGGCTCCAGCGGGGGTAGGCTTCGACGCCGGGGACTGCCATCCACGGAGGGGCTGACAACACGTGAACGTGCGCGACACCCTGCGCCGCCTGCTGGTCAGGTTCTACGCACGCAGGGTGGGAGGCCATCTCGACCACGCGTCGGTGCCCAAGCACATCGGCGTCATCATGGACGGCAACCGGCGCTGGGCGAAGGCCGCGGGCTCCACCACCGTCCAGGGGCACCAGGCCGGCGGCGACAAGATCGAGGAGTTCCTCGGCTGGTGCAGCGAGACGGACGTCGAGGTCGTCACCCTCTGGCTGCTGTCGACGGACAACTTCGACCGCCCGCAGGAGGAGCTCGGCCCGCTGCTCGGCATCATCGAGAACGTCGTCAGTTCCCTTGCCGCGGACGGCCGTTGGCGCGTCCACCACGTCGGCACCCTCGACCTGCTGCCGTCCGGGATGCAGTCCGCCCTCAAGGAGGCGGAGGAGTCCACCGCGCACATCGACGGGATACTCGTCAACGTCGCCATCGGCTACGGCGGCCGGCAGGAGATCGCCGACGCGGTCCGCTCGATGATCCTGGACGCCGCCGACAAGGGCACCTCCTTGGAGGAGCTCGCCGACCACGTGGACGTCGAACTCATCGGCAAGCACCTCTATACGGGCGATCAGCCCGACCCCGATCTGGTGATCCGTACCAGCGGAGAGCAGCGGCTGTCCGGATTCATGCTCTGGCAGACGGCCCACTCCGAGTACTACTTCTGTGAAGTCTTCTGGCCGGCCTTCCGAAAGGTCGACTTCCTGCGCGCGATGCGCGACTACGCGGCGCGACACAGACGTTACGGCGGATGACGGACAAGCTGCCGCGACTACCCCGTTTGGTGCACAAGTAACAAGGAGTTCACCAGGGCGTCGTCATATGCCGTGGCATGGCGGCGCATGTTCGAGGGCATAAGCCAAGCAGGTCGACGCCCGAACCACGGGTGTCGTATCTCAGCGGACGGCACGGGGCCGTCCGCCCGGGAGGCCCTTTGCACCAGTTCGACCGTGCGGTCAGTACGGGCGAGACGGAGGGCCGGTCCTCGGCCCGCGCACTGCGGTCCGGACCGGTCCAGCTCCTCTCCGTCGCTCCCCGACCTCTTCCGAGGGGGTACGTCCTTCCGTGGTGACCAGCACAAAGCGCCGCCTGCCTGACCGGCGCACCTATGTTCTCGACACCAGCGTCCTGCTGGCCGACCCGAACGCACTGAACCGCTTCGACGAGCACGAAGTCGTGCTGCCGATCGTCGTGGTCACAGAGCTGGAGGCCAAGCGGCACCATCCCGAACTCGGCTACTTCGCCCGGCAGGCCCTGCGCCTGCTCGACGAGTTCCGGGTCCGGCACGGTCGCCTCGACGCCCCCATCCCGATCGGGGAACTCGGCGGCACCGTCAGGGTCGAGCTCAACCACTCGGACCCCAGCGTGCTGCCCAGCGGGTACCGCCTGGGGGACAACGACTCCCGCATCCTCGCGGTCGCCCGCAATCTGCAGGCCGAGGGGTACGACGTCACCGTCGTGTCGAAGGACCTTCCGCTCAGGATCAAGGCCTCGTCCGTCGGACTCCTCGCCGAGGAGTACCGCGCGGAACTGGCCATCACGGGCTCCTCCGGCTGGACCGGAATGTCCGAACTGACCCTGCCGGGCGAACAGGTGGACATCCTCTTCGAGGAGGGCCACATCTACGTCCCGGAAGCGGCCGATCTGCCCGTGCACACCGGGCTGACCATCCAGTCCGAGCGCGGCAAGGCGCTGGGCCGGGTCACCGCCGACGGCAATGTCCGTCTGGTGCGCGGCGACCGCGAGGCCTTCGGCATCAAGGGCCGCAGCGCGGAGCAGCGCATCGCGCTGGATCTGCTGCTCGACCCGGACATCGGGATCCTGTCCATGGGAGGCCGGGCCGGCACCGGCAAGTCCGCGCTCGCGCTCTGCGCGGGTCTGGAGGCGGTCCTGGAGCGCCGCCAGCACAAGAAGGTCATGGTCTTCCGGCCGCTGTACGCGGTGGGCGGACAGGAACTGGGCTATCTGCCCGGCTCCGAGGCCGACAAGATGGGCCCGTGGGCCCAGGCGGTCTTCGACACGCTGTCCGCGGTCACCAGCCGCGAGGTCATCGAGGAGGTCACCGCCCGCGGGATGCTGGAGGTCCTGCCGCTCACCCACATCCGCGGACGCTCGCTGCACGACGCGTTCGTGATCGTGGACGAGGCGCAGTCCCTGGAGCGGAACGTCCTGCTGACCGTCCTGTCCCGAATTGGTGCCAATTCAAGGGTGGTTCTCACCCATGACGTGGCCCAGCGGGACAACCTGAGGGTCGGCCGCTACGACGGTGTCGTCGCCGTGGTGGAGAAGCTGAAGGGTCACTCGCTCTTCGCGCATGTGACCCTCACCAGGTCCGAGAGGTCCCAGATCGCGGCGCTTGTGACCGAAATGCTGGAGGACGGCCAAATCTGAGGTAGTTGCAGGTCAGTTGGCGCCGCCCCGTGAAGCGAAAGAGCTTAGCGGGGCGGCGCTTTGGCGTCCTGCTGTTTCTCCAAATCCCCTGGGGCAAACGGGATGTGAGCTTTCACACGCAACTCAGAATTGCCACCCGGCGTCCGGTTACGGCAGAGTCTCACTCCTGTCAGGCCCCGCATACGACACACGTGTACCCCCAGCGGTACGCACCAACTTGAGCATCACAGCCAACTCCACAGCGAAGTCGTATGCCGCCCGCTCTTCACGCGGCGCTCCCCGAGCGGGAGTTGCCCACCGGGCCCGTGCCTCCCGTGACCCCGCAGTTGGGAGGCCAGCGTTCAGGGGCACGATTGCGTCCGCCAGGGTCACCGAAGCGGACGATGCTGGAAGGAAACCGTGTGAGCCGGATTTCGGTCCGGGGATTCGCAGTGGCCTCGGCCACCGCGGTCACCGCCGTCGGAAGCGTCGTGGGCGTTGCCTCTGGCAGCGTCGCTCAGGCGCAGAACAATGACGCCGAGACGACGGCAGCCGACACCACGCTCCTGGCGGACATCCCCACGGGCCAGCAGGCCCAGGTCCAGACCGCCTCCTTGACGCAGCAGGCCGACGCCCAGGCGATCCAGGCCGACGCGAGCGCCAAGAAGGACGCCGAGGAGTCGGCCCGCCTGGCCGCCGCCAAGACCGCGGTCGCCAAGAAGGCAGCAGCCGAGAAGGCGGAGAAGGCTGCCAAGGAGCGCGCCGCGGCGAAGTCCGCGGCCAGCCGTTCCTCCTCCAGCTTCCCCGTGCAGAGCTCGTACACGACCTCGCAGATCCAGGCCATGGCAGCCCAGATGGTGCCGAGCGGCCAGTTCCAGTGCTTCAGCAACATCGTGTCCCACGAGTCCGGCTGGAACTACCACGCCGTCAACGCCTCCTCCGGCGCCTACGGTCTCTTCCAGGCACTGCCCGCCTCCAAGTACTCCTCCGCGGGCTCCGACTGGCAGACCAACCCCGCCACCCAGATCAAGTGGGGCCTCAACTACATGGACAGCCGCTACGGCAGCCCGTGCGAGGCCTGGTCGTTCTGGCAGGCGAACAGCTGGTACTAGGTCGGACGCCCGCCCCGGGCCGCTCAACCTTGCAAGGCCCCTCCCCGTCCTAGGGGGAGGGGCCTTCGCCCTGTACGGTCGGACGCGCAACGGCTCCAAGGGGGAGTGGGGTGGGGACGGACGGGGGAAGAGGGCGGATCATGTCGCGAGTACCAGGGTGGCTCGGCCGGCTCGGCAACGGGCTGAGCGAGATGGGGGAGCGCTTGGACGAGCGCCGTGCCGAGGTGGCGAAGGAACACACCGACGCCGGGCCCGAGTTGCCGGCCGCCGACCCCGAACCCCCGGAGCCCGCCCCGGTACCCGTCACCATCGCCCGTGACCGCCCCGACCCCGCGCTCGCCGTGCCCTGGGGTGTGCGGGTGGCCGCCGAGGCCGGCTGGCGGCTGCTGATCCTGGCCGGCACGGTCTGGGTGCTGATGCGGGTCATCAGCGCCGTCCAACTCGTCGTCCTCGCCTTCGTCGCCGCACTCCTGATCACGGCACTGCTCCAGCCGACGGTGACCCGCCTGATCCGCTACGGCTTCCCGCGCGGAGTGGCCACCGCCCTCACCGCGATCCTCGGCTTCGTCGTGATGGGCCTGATCGGCTGGTTCGTGACCTGGCAGGTCATGGCCAACATCGACAACCTCTCAGGCCAGGTCCAGAACGGCGTCGACGATCTGCGCAACTGGCTGCTCAAGGGCCCGTTCCACGTCACCGAGAAGCAGATCAACCAGATCGCCAAGAACCTCCGCGAGGCCATCGGCGCCAACACCGACCAGATCACCTCGGCCGGCCTGGAGGGCGTCCAGGTAATCGTCGAGGCCCTGACCGGCATCCTCCTGACGGTCTTCTCGACCCTCTTCCTCCTCTACGACGGCCCGCGCATCTGGCAGTGGACACTGAAACTGGTGCCCGCGGCGGCCCGGCCGGCGATGGCGGGCGCGGGCCCGCGCGCCTGGCGCACCCTGACGGCCTACGTCCGCGGCACGGTGATAGTCGCCCTCATCGACGCCGTCTGCATCGGCATCGGCATCTACTTCCTCGGCGTACCGATGGCCGTGCCGCTCGCCGTCTTCATCTTCCTGTTCTCGTTCATCCCGCTGGTGGGCGCGGTGGCGTCCGGCGCGCTGGCGGTCGTCGTCGCGCTGGTCACCCAGGGCGTCGTCGTGGCCCTGTTCACCCTGGGCGTCGTCCTCGCCGTCCAGCAGATCGAGGGCCACATCCTCCAGCCCTTCATCCTGGGCCGCGCGGTCCGGGTCCACCCCCTCGCGGTGGTCCTGTCTGTCGCGGCGGGCGGCATGATCGCCGGGATCGGCGGAGCGGTGGTGGCAGTCCCGTTGGTGGCAGTCACCAACACGGTGGTGAGCTACCTGAAGGCGTACGCCCAGGGCACGGAGCCGGCCCCTCGGCAGTCGCCGAAGCCGAGGGGGGCTACGGCGGTGTCATCGACGCCGGTTGCCCCCTCACCGCCGGACCAGGCCCCGTAACGACCTTTCCCACCCACCCACCCGTTTACCGTCAGTCGAGAGGTGCCACGGTGTAGGCCTCCGCCGACAGGCGGGTCTTCGCCTCCGGCGCCAACTCCCGCAGTACGACGGCCGATCGGGAGGCGATTGCCGTGGCGAGGACCGTCCCCCACAGCTGCTGCGCGGGCAGCTCGGAGTTGCCGATGACCGAACCGAGGTTGAGCTTCAGGTCCTTGGCGTAGTCCGGTATGGCGGACTTCAGCGTGTCCAGCGACATGTCGGCTCCCATCAGCTCGTGCCCGGAGTCGGCCAGCATCGGGAACGGCAGGTCGCGCAGGTCGTCGTGGTCCTTGCGCCAGGCGTGGTGGACGAACTCGGAGTCGCCGGAGAAGCCGAGCACCTGCGCGTCACGGTCGGCGAACTCGTCGTTCAGTTTCCGGTCAGATCGAACGACGGGAACTTGTCACCGACAGTGAGCACTGGCTCTCCTTGCAGCGGAAAGCACCCAAGGGGAATGGGTTTCTCCGCGGTCGCCGAACACCTCCACTTCCGGGACGCCGCCGCGATCGGCATGAGCCAGCCCGCCCTGTCCGGTGCCGTCGCCGCCCTGGAGGACACCCTCGGCGTCACCCTCCTGGAGTGCACCACCCGCAAGGTGCTCCTCTCGCCCGCCGGCGAGCGGCTCGCCGTACGGGCGAAGGCGGTGCTGGAGGAGGTCGGGGCGCTGCTGGCGGAGGCGTAGGCCGTGCGGGCTCCCTTCACCGGGGCGCTGCGCCTCGGGGTCATCCCGACCGTCGCGCCGTATCTGCTGCCGACCGTGCTGCGGCTGGTGCACGACCGGTACCCGGACCTCGACCTCCAGGTGCACGAGGAGCAGACCGCGAACCTGCTCGACGGACTGGCCACCGGACGGCTCGACCTGCTGCTGCTCGCGGTGCCCCTCGGGGTGCCCGGAGTGGTCGAACTCCCGCTGTTCGACGAGGACTTCGTGCTCGTCACGCCTCTTGGCCATCCTCTCGGCGGGCGCAGCGGCATCCCGCGCGAGGCGCTGCGCGAGCTGAACCCGCTGCTCCTGGACGAGGGGCACTGTCTGCGCGACCAGGCCCTCGACACCTGCCGGGAGGCGGGGCGGGCGGACGCCCCCGTCACCACGACAGCGGCCGGGCTGTCCACGCTGGTGCAGCTCGTCGCCGGCGGGCTCGGGGTCGCTCTGCTGCCGCGCACCGCCGTACGGGTCGAGACCACCCGCAGCGACCAGCTCCTCACCGGCTGCTTCACCGAGCCCGCCCCGACCCGCCGGATCGCCCTCGCGATGCGCACCGGCGCCGCCCGCCGCGCCGAGTACCAGGAGCTGGCCGCCGCCCTCCGCGAGACCCTGCGCCCGCTGCCGGTACGGGTGCTGGGCACCGGCAACTGACCCGCCCCCGTTCGGTCAAATGAGCGTCGGACAAAGGAAATCGAACGGCGGGAATTCTCAACTTCCGTCACCCGCAGGCAGGTAGGAAGAACCCGTCCGGAATATGCGCACGGACTGATACACCTTCACCCCTCAGCGCTACACGTCAGTTGCGTGTACGAAAAGCCTAGGGGAGTGATGTCGGGCATTCGGGATTCCCTCGGCCGGGTCGGTCACGACCTGCTCGCGGCGGCTCTTTCGGCCTGCGGGCGCGAGGAGTTCACCGGGGGACTGCGGGTGTCCGGCAGACCCGGCGGCATCTTCCATCTGCGCGGCGGGCTCGTCATCGCGGTGGAGAGTCCCGGCGCGCCGGGCCCCGAGGCACTGCTGCTGCGCTCCGGCCGGGTCAGCGGCGAGCAATGGGCCGAGCTGGTACGGGAGTCGGGCGGCTCGCGCTGGCCGGTGGCCGGACTGATCGCCCACGGGTACGCGGGCGCCGCCCAGTTGCGGATCGTATGTGTGCTGGCCCTGCACGACGCGGCCTTCGCGGTCGTCGCCGGAGACGTCGACAACTGCGAACGCGCCCCGGACGCAAGGCCGTTGGCCCCCGTCGGCATCGGCGAACCCCCGATCCGGCTGCTCCAGGACGGGGCTCGCAAACTCGCCGCGATCGCCTCGCTCCCGTACCCCGTACGGCCCGACCGGGAACGCCCCCGGGCCCCGGCCGGCGGTCTCGACGAGGCCGGACTCGGCATGCTGCAACGGGAGTTGCTCAACCATGTCGACGGCCGCCGTACCGCCCGCGATCTCGCCTTCCGTACCGGGCGCGGGGTCTACCCGGTCACCGCCGAGGTCGCTCGGATGCTCGCCGAAGGCCTGCTGGAGTGCTCCGACACCCCGGTGCCGATCCCGGTCCGGGTGCCGCCCGAGGGGCCCGTCGTACGCCGTCGTGAACCGGCGCCCGCGCCACCGCGGTTCACCGCGCCCACCGCGCTGCCCCGCCGGGATCCGGGGGCCAGCGGCATCACCGAATCTCTCGTCCCCGAAAAGAGCGGGGCGGGCTGGAAAGGGTTCTTCCGCCTGCGGAACGGAACCTCGAAATGACCCTGACGGACAAATGCGATCAGTTTTAGGGGAGTTGAGTAAGTGGATCACAAAGCCCTGACATTGGAAATGCGCACACTGCGGGAACAGGTGACCGGAATCACCGACACCGCACTCACGGCGGCCGACGGACTGCTCATCGCGGCGGACACCGCCGACTCGATCGACCCGGAGGCCCTCGCCGCGCTCGCCGCGGCCGGCCTCGGCCTGGCCCGGCGCACCGCCGAGGCCACCGACCGCGGCACGCTGCGCCAGACGGTGACGTACGGCAGCCACGGCTGCGCCGCGACCTACGCCGTCGGCGACACCGCGCTGATGGTGGTGCTCGGCGACGAGGGGATGGACGTGGACCGGCTGCATCTGGCGGCCCGGCCGACGCTCGACCGGATCGAGTCGATCCTCACCGAGAAGGCATCAGAAGGAGTGTGAAGGGATGGCGACGAAGCGTATGACCCCAGGATTCTCCGACCAGGTGATGGGCCTGGTCAAAACCCTCCGGACCGACGCCCCCGACTGTGTGGCCTCGGGCGTGGTCGACATGTCCACCGGCATGCTGCTGTCGTACGAGACCATCGACAACCACCCGCCAGAGGTCCTCGACCTGCTGGCGGGTGCGACCCTCGATCTGTTCCAGGGCCGGACGGTCGTGATGATCGAGGACGTCTTCAAGGAGCGTCGCGGGATCACCAGTGACCACCACTTCTTCCAGGAGATCCTCGTCAACAGCGAGAACCTCACCCATCTGTTCGTGCGGATGACCGAGCAACAGGACGTCGTCGCCGTGGTGGTCTGCCGCAAGTCGGTGAACGTGGGCATGCTGTTCGCCCAAGTCCGGCGCGTGGTGCGGGAGTACGGGCTCTGAGACACCGGCGGGCGGACGGCTGCGGGCGGAACTGCTATTCCGTGCGCAGCCCGTCCGGCCGCATCATCCGCAGCAGCGGCGGCAGGCTGAGCAGGGTCACCGCCAGGACGACCGCCCCACCGATGCCGGTCATCATCAGCACGCTCGCCCAGTCGACGACCACCGGCGTGGCCGTCATCTTCAGCAGCACCGCGCCCAGGGTCAGCCCCACCGTCGAGGCCAGGGCCAGGCCCAGGCCGATCGGGATCGCCGTCTGCCACAGCACCGACAGGCTCAGCGTGCGCCGCCGGGTGCCGAAGGCGACCAGCGCCGACAGCAGCTTCCTGCGCTCGCGCAACTGCTCCAGCTGCGACACCAGCAGGCTGGCGCCGATCAGGACGAGCACACAGGTCGCGCCGACCAGCAGTCCGGTGCGGATGGACGTGAACTGCGCCGACTGCCGGGTGGCCGCCAGGGTGAACACGTCCGCCAGCGGGTCGAGTTTCGCGGCGGTGTTGCGCACGTAGTCGGTCGCGTCCGGCACCGTGGTGTCGAGCGTGACGAACACATGCTGGTTCAGGCTCTGCGCCGCGTTCGCGGGCAGCGCGCCCGAGGTGATCAGCAGTCCGTCGCGGGCGTAGCCGGTCGGGTCCTCGCGGTGTGCCGCGGTCTTCAGGCCCGCGGGCACCTTCCAGGCCACCGTGTGGGCCGGTGACGAGTCGTACGACGGGTCGAAGAACACCGTCCTGCCCGCCTTGGCCGTCTGCGCCGTCTGGAGGGCGGCGTCGGTGCCGCCGCCGGTGATCCGGAAGATGTCGCCGTCGCGGCAGCCCGTCAGACGGGCCACCTCCTGCAACTCGGCACAGCTGCCGACGGCGACTTCCAGTTCGCCGTCCGGGTTCTTGGCCCGGTCGCCGACCGAGGTGAGGGAGATGGGCGACGTCCGCCGCACGCCCTTGGTCCGGGCGAGCCGGCCGTTGGCCTGGGTCAGCGAGGTGCCGCCGTCGACGGAGACCTCGATCTGGGCCCGGTTCACGTCGTTGCCGGTCTCCTTGGTGTAGTCGCCCTCGACGCCGGCGAACAGCATCTGCAGCGCGATCGCACCGGCCACCGCGACCGCGATGCCGTTGACCATGCGGGCCGCCGTACCGCTGCTCAACTGGAGTCTGCGGACGGCGAGTTGCCAGGACACCGAGCCGGAGTTCAGCCGGGCCACGGTGGCCTCGACGATCCACGGCAGCAGGGCGGTGATGCCGACGAGCAGCAGGACCGTGCCGCCGATCACCAGCCACTGGTTGAAGTTCCCGTTGCTGTTGCCCTGGCCGATCATCGGGTAGAGCATCGCGAGGCCGACCAGCGGCATCAGCAGTCGCCACCACAGCCGCCGCCGCGGCGGCTTCGCCTTGCGGACCACCCCGAGCGGTTCGATGACGACCCCGCGCAACGCGAACAGCGTCACCAGCACGGCCGCGGCCGGCACGGCGACGGCGACGGCCAGGGCGAGCAGCGGCGAGGGGTTGAGGTCGCTGGGGAACATGCTGATGTCCCGCACCTCGATGAGCGAGGCCAACTGCCGCCCCGCCAGGAAGAATCCGGTGCCGAGGACGAGCCCGAGGAGCGCCCCCGCGAGCGCCTCGCCGCCCGCGATCCGGCGCGCCATCCGCCCGTCCGCGCCGACCAGGCGCAGCGCCGCGAGCCGCTGGTCGCGGCGGTCGCCGCCGAAGCGTACGGCCGCCGCGATGAACACGCCGACCGGCAGCAGCAGGACGACGAAGACGATCAGGATCAGCAGCAGCAGGATCGGGTCGAGCTTGTCCGGCGTGCTGTTGGGGGAGGGCCCGAAGTAGTTGATGCGCTCGACATTGCTGCCGTCCTGGTGCTGCAAGAGGTCCTTGCCGCCCGCGTAGTAGGCGAGTTCGGCGGGTCCGATGAGCCCGGTCTGCGCGATGGTGCCGGTGATCCGGTAGGGCAGCCGCTCACGCAGCAGCTTCCCGGAGCCGGACTTCAGGAGCTCGTCGAGCGCGGGGGAGACGACCATCTCGCCCGTCGCCGGGAACTTCGTGAGACCCGGCGGCAGCGGTGCCTTGGTGCCGTCCGGCTCCAGCAGCCGGCCGCGCACGTCCTTGGTGCGGAACGTGGTGTCGGAGTTGGCGATGACGAGGGTGTTGTCCGCCTTCGGCAGCTGCTTCCCGCTGTAGGTGAAGTCCATCCGGGCGTTGCCGCGGTCGTCGCGCTGCGAGAGCGCGTTCGGCAGCGCGGTGGTGAGCAGCAGCAGCGCCACCCCCAGCCCGACGCCGACCGCCGTCAGTACGGCCCGCACCCAGCCCTCACGCCCGCCGGCGAAGGCGAACCGCACCCCCATGGCCAGATCGGCCACCCACTGACGCAGGTTCATACGATCCGCTCCATGTCCTTGGACTTGCCGTCCCGTACGACGATCTCGCGGTCCGAGTACGCGGCCACCCGGGCCTCGTGCGTGACCAGCACGACGGCCGCGTTGGTGGATCGGGCCGCCTCGGTCAGCAGCTCCATCACCCGCTCGCCGTTGAGGGAGTCGAGCGCGCCGGTCGGCTCGTCGGCGAACAGCACCCGCGGGTTGGTGACCAGCGAGCGGGCCACGGCGACGCGCTGCCCCTGACCGCCGGAGACCTCTCCGGGCCGCTTCTTGGCGAGGTCGTCGACCTCAAGCCGCTCCATCCACAGGAGCGAGGCGCGCTCGGCCTCCTTGCGGGAGGTGCCGTTCAGCCGCAGCGGCAGCGCCACGTTCTCGACACAGGTCAGCTCGGGCACCAACTGGCCGAACTGGAACACGAACCCGAACTCCGAGCGGCGCAGCGCGCTGCGCTGGGCGTCGCTCATCGTCGCCATCTCCTGCCCGTTGTACGTGATCGAGCCCGAGTCGGGCGGCACGATCCCGGCGAGACAGTGCAGCAGCGTCGACTTCCCGGACCCGGAGGGCCCCATCACGGCGACCACCTCACCGGGGTGGATGGAGAACTCGGCGCCGTCGAGCGCGGTCGTCGGCCCGTAGGCCTTGCGCAGCTCCTCGGCCGCGAGCAGGGAACCGGCGGGATGTGTCGTCACTTGGCCACCACCTCGGCGAGCTTTTCGAGACGCGCCGCGGTGAGCTCCAGCCACCGCAGGTCGGCCTCCAGATGGAAGAGGGCGTGGTCGCAGATCAGCTGGTCCGCGAGATCGCCCTTGCGCTTGCGGTCGGTCAGGATCCGCATGCCGCGCAGATGCTCGGAGCGCTGCACATCGAGGATCTCCGCCGCGTTGCGGTGCGTGAGCAGCGCGAGAACGACCTTGGTGTAGAGGGTCGACTGCAGATACGGCTCGGGCTTCTCGGGCGTCGCGAGCCATTTCTGTACGTCGGTGATCCCGGCGTCGGTGATCGCGTACCGCTTGCGCTCGGGACCGCCGCCCGCCTCGATGCCGTCGACCTCGACGAGGCCGTTCTTCAGCAGGCGGGACATCGTCGAATAGACCTGGCCGTAGTGCAGCGGCCGGTCGTGACCGAACTTCTCGTCGAAGGCCCGCTTGAGGTCGTAACCGTGGCGCGGGCCGGACTCAAGGAGCCCCAGAAGGGTGTGACCGATGGACATGCGGAGCACTCTACACACGGCGTATACCCGGTGTGTATACGCACGGTGTGTAGATCATGGCGGGGGGTACGGCCCCGCAGGTGGGGGCTGATTGTCACGGTTCTGTCACTGGGGCGGCCGGCCGCGACGCGGCAGTGGCCCGGCTTCGCCGGGAAGCCGCCCCGCCTCCGCGAGAGCGCGGCGCAGCAGGAACTCGATCTGCGCGTTGGCGGACCGC
This sequence comes from Streptomyces sp. NBC_01622, assembly GCF_045209635.1. Lineage (NCBI taxonomy): Bacteria > Bacillati > Actinomycetota > Actinomycetes > Kitasatosporales > Streptomycetaceae > Streptomyces > Streptomyces sp. NBC_01622. Next base: position 4,281,411 of record NZ_CP109293.1, on the reverse strand, counting down.
AGTTCGTCCCCGGCCCACCGGGCGACGGCCTCGTACACCGCGGGGTCCAGCCGCAGCAGGACCTGCTTGCGCTCCTGCTGCGGCCGGCGCTTCGCCCCGGAGGGCTCGGAGGAATCTGTCACTGGTACAGGGTCCCCGTGTTCAGCACGGGCTGCGGCGACCGGTCCCCGCAGAGCACCACCAGCAGGTTGGACACCATCGCCGCCTTCCGCTCGGAGTCCAGCTCCACGATGTCCCTCTCGGTGATCCGGGCCAGCGCGGCCTCGACCATGCCCACCGCCCCGTCCACGATCTGCCGCCGGGCCGCGACGACCGCCCCGGCCTGCTGCCGCTGGAGCATCGCCGAGGCGATCTCGGGCGCGTAGGCGAGGTGCGTGAAGCGGGACTCGATGATCTGGACACCGGCCGCCTCGACGCGCGCGCTCAGTTCGAGGACGAGCTTCTCGGTGATCTCCTCGGCGTTGCCGCGCAGCGAGAGCCCGCCCTCGTCGTGGGAGTCGTAGGGGTACTCGATGGCGATGTGCCGTACGGCCGCCTCGGTCTGGATGGCGACGAAGTCGCTGTAGTCGTCCACCTCGAAGGTGGCCTGCGCGGTGTCGCGGACCTTCCACACCATGACCGCGGCCAGCTCGATCGGGTTGCCGTAGGCGTCGTTGACCTTGAGGACCGCGGTCTCGTGGTTGCGGACGCGGGTGGAGATCTTGGTGCGCGCGGTGAAGGGGTTCACCCAGCGCAGCCCGTCCTGGCGGATGGTCCCCCGGTAGCGCCCGAAGAGCTGCACGACCCGCGCCTCGCCCGGCGCCACCGTGTTCAGTCCGCGCATCGCGATGACCGCGGCCAGGAAGACGAGGAGGCCACCGACGATCAGCGCGGCCTTGCCGCCGGGCGCGGTGACCGCGGTGGCGGCGGCGAGCAGTCCGGCGGCGAGCAGCAGCCCGGCCAGTCCGAGGATCAGGGCCAGTGCGCCGCCGATGCTGTGCGCAGCGAACTCGCGCACACGCGGGGCGGGCATCTCGGGTACGTCGGCTGTGGGTGAGTCCGCGGCCATGGTGTTCCCCCATATCTCGGTTGAAGCAAAGTGATATCACTTTACCACCGCACGGCAACCCTCAGCCCCTCTCGCACGTCGGTTCCGTTGAGACAGGTGCTGATTCTCACGTCCGTAAAAGACAGGATCGGCAGACCTTTGTCACAACTGGCGGTGTTAGCTTTCTGAGCTGACTTGCAGACACGGCCGAGACGGAAGCGGAGCAGACGGACTCATGGGACGAGCGGAAGAGCGACGAGCGCGACAACGCGGTGGCCGCCGCGCTGCGCCCAAGACCCGCCGTTCGTCGGGGGCCACCGCCACAGCCACAAAGCCGGCCGGCAGCGCCTCGGCCGGCACGGGCAGCGCGGATGCCAAGGGTGGCAAGGACGCCAAGGGCGGTAAGAGTTTCATACGCAGACTCTTCACCTGGAAGAAGATCCTCGGCACGTTCCTCGGCCTCTGTCTGCTCGGCATCGGCGCGTTCATCGTGCTCTACATGATGATCAGCATCCCCGCGGGCAACGCGACCGCGAAGCTCCAGAGCAACGTCTACAAGTACAGCGACGGCTCGATCCTGACCCGCAGGGGCCAGGTCAACCGGGAGAACGTGGACCTCTCGCAGGTCCCGAAGGCCGTCCAGGAGACGTTCGTCGCCGCCGAGAACAAGACCTTCTACAAGGACGCCGGCGTCGACCTCAAGGGCACCGCGCGCGGTCTGCTCAACACGCTGTCCGGCAAGGGCGCGCAGGGCGGTTCGACGATCACCCAGCAGTACGTCAAGAACTACTACCTGACGCAGGACCAGACCGTCACGCGCAAGCTGAAGGAACTGGTCATCTCGCTGAAGCTGGACCGCGAGAAGTCCAAGGACTACATCCTCGCCGGATACATCAACACCAGTTACTACGGCCGCGGCGCCTACGGCATCCAGGCCGCCGCGCAGGCCTACTACCAGGTCGACGCGAGGAAACTCTCGGTCCAGCAGGGCGCCTATCTCGCCGCGCTGCTGCAGGCGCCGAACCAGTACGACTGGGCGATAGCCACCGACACCGGCAAGCAGCTGGTGAAGGCGCGCTGGAACTACGTACTGGACAACATGGTCGAGCAGAACTGGCTGAGCTCCGCCGAGCGCCAGAAGATGACGTTCCCGACCCCCAAGCCGCCCAAGGCCGAGGCCGGCATGGAGGGGCAGAACGGCTACCTGGTGACCGAGGCCAACGCGGCGCTGGAGAAGCAGCTGGTCTCCAGTGGCCAGGCCGCCAACACCAAGGAGGCCGAGGCGCTGGTCGACGCGGGCGGCTGGACGATCACACTCAACATCGACAAGAAGAAGCAGGCCCGGCTGGAGAAGTCCGTCAAGTCCCAGCTGACCAGCAAGCTCAACGCCAAGAAGCGCAAGGTCGACGGGAACGTCCAGCCGGGCGCGGTGTCCGTGGACCCGAAGACCGGCGCGGTCGTGGCGATGTACGGCGGTGCGGGCTACACGGAGCACTTCACGAACAACGCCACCCGCACCGACTACCAGCCCGCCTCCACCTTCAAGCCGGTGATCCTGGCGGCGGCCCTCGCGGACGACGCCAAGACGCAGTCCGGCAAGACGATCACCACCGACACGCTCTACGACGGCACCAGCAAGCGCCCGGTCGTGGGCAGCGACATCGCCTTCGCGCCGCAGAACGAGGACGACCAGAACTACGGCAAGGTCACCGTCCAGACGGCGATGAACAAGTCGATCAACTCGGTCTTCGCGCAGCTCGGTGTCGACGTCGGCATGGACAAGGTGATGAAGACCGCCGAGCAGCTGGGCATGGACCCCGGCGACCTGAAGGCCGTACCGGCGCAGACCCTGGGCACCATGGGCGCGAGTCCGATGGAGATGGCCGGCGTCTACGCCACCTTCGACAACCACGGCCGGAAGGTCACCCCGGCGATCATCAAGTCGGTCGCGCACAACACGCGCACGGTCACCATGCCGAACCCGATCGGTGCCCAGGTCATCCCGCGTGAGGCCGCCGACACGGTGTCCTCGGTGCTGACCGGTGTGGTCGACGACGGTACGGCGAAGGTGTCGGTGGCCGAGAACAGCAAGCGCGACGGGCAGCAGGTCGCGGGCAAGACGGGTACGTCAGACAACAACAAGTCGGCCTGGTTCACCGGCTACACACCCGACCTGGTCACCTCGGTGGGCCTGTTCGGCGAGAAGAAGGGCAGCGGCGCCCAGGTCCCGCTGACCGGTGCGACCGGCCTGATCACCGCGGGCGGCGGCCGTATCAACGGTGGTGGCTACCCGGCGCAGATCTGGGCGACGTACATGTTCGGAGTGACCAAGGCGAACAGCAAGTTCGACCTGGAGACCGACCAGGGCGCGGCCGTCGAGCCGGACTTCACGCCGACCCCGAGCGCGACCGTGTCGGTGACGCCGTCCGAGACGCCGACGACGAAGAGTCCCTCGCCGACCCCGACGACGGAGTCACCCACGCCGACCCCGACCCCTACTCCGACCCCGACACCCACCCCGACGCCGACGACCAGTTCGCCGACGACACCGGGCGACGGCATCACCGACCAGCCGCTCGACCAGTTCGGCCAGTAGTCGGGTCACACGAGCGAGAGGGCGCCCGGCACATCGCCGGGCGCCCTCTCGCGTACCGCTACTCGAAGTTCGCGGCGATCCGGTCGCCGAGTGCCTTGTTCACGTGTCGCCAGTAGAGCAGGGCGCGGTCGATGACCGAGCGGGACACGTCGGCCTTGAGGTGGCCGGTGACGTTCGACACCAGCCGGTCGCGGGCCGCGTCGTCGAGGACCTCGCGGACCATCGTGCCGGCCTGGCCGAAGTCGTCGTCCTCGCGGTGCAACTTGGTTGCCTCGCGCACGAGTTCACCTGCGGTCTGCCAGCTCGCCGGGTCGCCGAACCGCGCGTAGTCGGCCGCCGGTCCGCCGTAGGAGTTCGGGGCGTACGGGCGTGCCGCGCTGGACGCCTCGTACCGCATCGGGCCGTCCTTGGCGTACGAGTTGACCTGGGAGTGCGGCCGATTCGGCGGCAGCTGGGCGTAGTTGGGGCCGATCCGGTACCGGTGGGTGTCCGGGTAGGAGAACAGCCGGCCCAGCAGCATCTTGTCCGGCGAGGGGCCGATGCCCGGGACCAGGTTCGAGGGCTCGAAGGCGGCCTGCTCGATGTGGACGAAGTAGTCGTCCGGGTTGCGGTTCAGGGTCATCCGGCCGACGTCGATCAGCGGATAGTCCCCGTGCGGCCAGACCTTCGTCAGGTCGAAGGGGTTGAAGCGGTAGTCCGCCGCGTCCTCGAACGGCATGATCTGGACCTTCAGGCTCCAGCTCGGCGCGTTCCCGGACTCGATCGACTCGTACAGGTCCCGGCGGTGCTTGTCGCCGTCGGACCCGGCCAGCTCGTCGGCCTCGGCCTGGGTGAGGTACTCGATGCCCTGGTCGGTCTTGAAGTGGTACTTCACCCAGAACCGCTCACCGGCGCCGTTGATCCACATGTAGGTGTGGGAGCTGTAGCCGTTCATGTGGCGGTACGTCTTCGGGATGCCCCGGTCGCCCATCAGCCAGGTCACCTGGTGTGCCGACTCGGGGGAGAGGGTCCAGAAGTCCCACTGCATGTCGTTGCTGCGCAGCCCGGTCACCGGGTGGCGTTTCTGCGAGCGGATGAAGTCCTGGAACTTGATGGTGTCGCGGACGAAGAAGACCGGGGTGTTGTTGCCCACCAGGTCGTAATTGCCCTGCTCTGTATAGAACTTGAGGGCGAAGCCGCGCGGGTCGCGCCAGGTGTCGGGCGAGCCCTGCTCGCCGGCCACGGTGGAGAACCGGGCCAGCATCTCGGTGCGTTTGCCGGGCTGGAAGAGGTCAGCGCGGGTGAACTGGCTGACGTCGTTGGTGACTTCGAAGAAGCCGTACGCTCCGCTGCCCTTGGCGTGCACCACCCGCTCGGGGACCCGTTCCCGGTTGAACTGGGCCATCTTCTCGATGAGGTAGTGGTCCTGGAGCAGGATCGGGCCGTCGGGTCCGACGGTGAGCGAGTGTTCGTCGCTCTCCACCGGGATGCCGGCATTGTTCGTGGTGTACGGAGTGTGCTGGGGTGCCTGCGTCACGAGCGTCCTCCTGTTCGGAAGAAAGTAGGTCGCTTTCGCTTCGCGTACCCCAGCAGTCAACTCCCAAGCCGGGACATCGGCAACTTTTGGACTGGGTCTAATTCCGGTTCAGTTCGAACCAGACCACCTTTCCGGTGCTGAGCCGGGTCGCTCCCCACCGACGGGCCAGTTTGTTGACCAGGTAGAGCCCGCGACCGCCCTCGTCCGTGGCCCGCGCCTGCCGCAGCCTGGGCAGCTGGGGCACGTCGTCGCCGACCTCGCAGCGCAGCACATCGGTCCGCAGCAGCCGTAGCGTGACCGGCCGCGAGGCGTACCGCACGGCGTTCGTCACCACCTCGCTGACCAGCAGCTCCACCGAGTCACTCATGTCCTCCATGCCCCAGCGGGCCAGCGCCCGCCGGGCCAGCCGACGGGCCTGGCCGGGCGCCGAGTCCTCCGGATCGAGGAACCAGTACGCCACGTCGCTCGGCGCGATCCCGTCGAAGCGGGCGGCGAGCAGCGCGATGTCGTCGTCCCGGTCGCCCGGGCCGAGCATGTCGAGCACCTCGTCGCACAGGGCTTCCAGGGGCGGCGGATGGTCCGGTCCGGTGAGCTGCGCGACCGCGGCCAGCTTCTCGCGCAGCTGCTCTATCCCGGTCCACACGTCCCGCAGCCGCGACTCGACCAGCCCGTCCGTGTAGAGGAGCAGAGTCGCTCCGGCGGGCGCGTCCAGTTCCACGGCCTCGAAGTCGACCCCGCCGACACCGATCGGGGCGCCGGGCGGCACCCGCAGGACCTCGGCCCGGCCGCCCAGGTGCAGCAGCACGGGCGGGGGATGGCCCGCGTTGGCGATGGTGATGCGGTGCGAGACCGGGTCGTAGACCGCGTAGAGGCAGGTCGCCATGCGGTCGGTGCCCAGGCGCTGGGCCTGTTCGTCGAGGTGGTGCAGGACCTCCTGCGGGGGCAGGTCGAGACCCGCCAACGTCTGTGCGGTGGTGCGGAGTTGGCCCATGATCGCGGCCGAGGTCATGGAGTGGCCCATGACGTCGCCGACGACCAGGGCGACCCGGCTGCCGGGCAGCGGGATCGCGTCGTACCAGTCGCCGCCGACCCGGGCCGTCTCGGCGGCCGGGAGATAGCGGGAGGCCAGCCGCACGCCGGTGGGGCGCGGGAGGGTCTCGGGGAGCATGGTGCGCTGCAGCTCGTCGGCGATGTACGCCTCACGGCCGTAGAGCACCGCCTTGTCGATGCCCAGGGCGCTGTGCGTGGCGAGTTGGGCGGCGACCAGGAGGTCGTCGGCCTCGAACGCCATGCGCTCGGGGCGGCGCAGGAAGAGCGCGGCACCGATCACCCGGCGTCGGCCGCGCAGCGGCGCGAGGATCGCCCGCTGGCCGGCCGGGACGATCAACTCGCCGCCCTCGCCGAGCAGTTCGGGCAGCGCGGCGCGGGCGGCCGGGGAGTCGGCGAAGACGGGACGTACGCCCCGCAGCACCTCGTTCAGCGCGCCGCCGGGCCTGACCTCGCACAACTCGGCGGTGACCGCCGACAGTTCGGACGGCTGCTCGGGCTGGAGCGCGGGCATGAAGCCGTTCTCCGTGTCCCGCTCCTCCGGGATCCGGTCGGTGCGGCGCAGCCGCAGCACGACGGGACCCGTGGGCCGCTCGTCACCCACCGGCAGGGGGTCGCGCAGATAGACCAGAATCGCGTCCGAGAAGGTCGGCACGGTCGCCCGGCACAGCCCCATCACGATCTCGTCCAGGTCGATGCCGCGGGCGATCCGCCGGGTCGCGGCGCCCACGAAGCGCAGCCGGTCCCCGTCCCGCCGCATCGGCATGGGACCGCCCGGGGGCAGCCCCTGTCCCGTACGGCGCTCCTTGGCGGCGGCGTCGGGGACCTCGCCGACCCCCGGCTGGGCCGGGATTCCCTCGGGCGCGGGACGCGGGCGGTGGGCGTCGGGTTCGGCGGCCGAGGGCTGGGAGTGCTCGGAGCCGCCTGCGGTGTCGGGCTTCACAGGGGTACCTGCCGGGTCCTTCCCCTTGGCGCGGGACGTGCTCGTACCCGGCGCCGAGGACGGCTCACCGGTGCGTGCCTGAGCCGGTAAGGCCGGGGCACCGGACGGCCTGGGCGGCGGCGTCGAGGTACGCAGAAGCGCCCCACGGGGGTCCGTGGGGTCGGCGCCCTGTGGGCGCTCGAAGGAGGTGGGGTGCTCCGTCACGCGTGTCGAATCCGTCCGTCCGGGACCGCACGCCATGCGTACGGTTCGTCCCGCCGAAATGCCGATACCCGGAATACGTGTCCCAGGAACGGAATTCCCGCGTGGTCAGAGGCTGTTCCTGTGCCACCGGTGTTGCCCTTGTACCCCTCGCTCACGTCCTGCCGCCCCTCGGTGACATCTGGTCAGTCCCGGTGCATGCGCCGGGAGTTGTCGCGGTGCCCTTGCGGAGGACGATCCTACGGTTGCGCACCGGGGGCGCATCAAGGGTCTCATGTGGACATGTGCGCGGGGGTGCGGTCCCAGTCCTCCGGAAGTGAAGGTACAGCCCAGGACGGATCCGGGCGCCAGTGCTGCCAGCCGTCCGCGAACGGCGAACCCCACGCACGGATCACTTCCACCGCCGACCAGCCCGCTTTCCGTACCCGCTCGGCGAGTTGAGGATCCATCAGCCCGTCCCGCTGGGCCTGCGCGAACTCGTCCTCGTCACGCCACTGCCAACTCCGGTCCGGCTCCACGGTGATGTCCAGGAAGTGGTCCTCGGAGTCGACCCCGCCGGCCCAACGGGCCAGCGGTTCCTCAAGGTTCACGTACCAGTTCTTGAACCGCCATCCCGGCTCCCAGAACAGCCACACCGACCACGGCTCACCCGGCCGCGCCAGCTTCAGCACGCCCGTACCGAACCAGCGGTCCAACTGCACCGTGCGCGCCTTGGTGTACCGGGTCTCCAGTGGCTCCCCGTGCACGGACGTGCCGTCCGCGAGCACCGGCTTCACACACTCGGTGCCGGGCGCCATCCAGACCGCGAGCAGCTCCTCGTCGTCGCGGACGACCGTGACGGGGCGGGCGATGTGGAAGCGCGGTCCGGCGTTCTCCCGATAACGCCACAGGATCTGACTCCCGGGCGCCCAGAAGGCCGTAGACGTACCCGCTTCCACCGCTCTCACCGCTCCACCGTCTGCCATGAAGAGATATTAGGTGCCCCGGGCATACGACGCTGCGGCGCGCGTCACGGTTCACGCCATGGCGACAATTGGTTACGGACGCGTCATCCGCAGGACATCGAGGGCCTCGTCGAGCTGCGCGACGGTCAGGTCGCCGCGCTCCACATAGCCGTTCTCCAGCACGACTTGGCGGATCGTCTTCCGCTCCGCCAGTGCCTTCTTGGCCACCTTGGCGGCCTCCTCGTACCCGATGTACTTGTTCAGCGGGGTGACGACGGACGGCGACGACTCGGCGTACTCCCGCGCGCGCTCCCGGTGCGCGACGATCCCGTCCACGGTCCGGTCGGCGAGCAGCCGCGACACATTGGCGAGCAGCCGAATGGATTCGAGGACGTTCTTGGCGATCACCGGCAGCATCACATTGAGCTCGAAGTTGCCTGCGGCCCCGGCGGTGGCGACGGTCGCGTCATTGCCGACGACCTGCGCGGCGACCATCAGCACGGCCTCCGGGATCACCGGGTTGACCTTGCCGGGCATGATCGAGGACCCCGGCTGCAGATCCGGCAGCGAGATCTCGGACAGCCCGGTGCGCGGCCCGGACGCCATCCACCGCAGATCGTTGGCGATCTTCGTCAGTCCTACGGCGATGGTCCGCAACTGCCCGCTGGTCTCGACGATCCCGTCCCGGGCACCCTGCGCCTCGAAGTGGTCCCGCGCCTCGGTCAGCGGCAGCCCGGTGACCAGGGCGACCTCCGCGATCACGGCGGCGGAGAAACCGGGCGGGGTGTTGATCCCGGTGCCCACCGCGGTACCGCCGAGCGGCAGCTCGGCCAGCCGGGGCAGCGAGGCCTGCAACCGCTCGACGCCGTACCGCACTTGGGCCGCGTACCCGCCGAACTCCTGCCCCAGCGTCACCGGCGTCGCGTCCATCAGGTGGGTCCGCCCCGACTTCACCACATCGGCGAACTCGACGGACTTGCGCGACAGCGCGCCCGAGAGATGCTCCAGGGCCGGGATCAGATCGTGGATCACGGCACCGGTGGCCGCGATGTGGATGGAGGACGGGAAGACGTCGTTGGACGACTGCGAGGCGTTGACGTGGTCGTTCGGATGCACATCGCGCCCGAGCCGCTCGGTCGCCAGGGTCGCGATCACCTCGTTGGTGTTCATGTTCGACGAGGTGCCGGACCCCGTCTGGAACACGTCGATCGGGAAGTGCTCGTCCCAGGCCCCGCCGGCCACCTCACCGGCCGCCTCCTGGATCGCCTCCGCGATGTCCTTGTCCAGCACGCCCAGTTCGGCGTTCACCTTGGCGGCGGCACCCTTGATCCGGGCCAGCGCCTCGATGTGGGCGCGCTCGATGCGCTGCCCCGAGATCGGGAAGTTCTCCACCGCCCGCTGGGTCTGGGCGCGCCACTTCGCGTCGACCGGGACTCGCACCTCCCCCATCGAATCGTGCTCGATACGGAACGCGCCCTCTGCCTGACCGTCGGCCATCGCCGATCACCTCCTGTGGGGGACAGCATCGCGGACGTCATCCGTGTTCCCACCGCAGGCGACGGAAACGGAGTGTTCCGGGTCAGTGGTCCGGGGCCGTGCAGACGGGCTTTCCGGCCACCTCGGCGCACGCCTGCGCCCCGCGCGGGTCGGCGGCGGCCAGCATCGGGCTGCTGTAGCCGTCCGAGCGGTCACCCGGGTACTCGGCGGACAGTTCGTCCCGGCCCGACCTGATCGAGATCTCCCGCGCGCCGCCGACCCGGGTGCGCAGCTCGGACCAGACGGTCGCGCAGGACGGCGAGTAGCGGAGCCGTACGACCTGGGCGGCCCGCGCGACGACGCTCTCCGTACGGGCGTTCCGGGCGCACGTCCCGGAGGAGGGCAGTTCCCCCTGACAGCCACCGGCACGGCAGGAGGCCGCGGCCTGCCGCGCCGCCCCGGCATCGCGGTCGAGGACGTCGGCGGCACCGGCGGTGACCGCGACCGTGGCGGCCATCGCGGCGAGGGCGACGAGGGCGCGGGCGGGGATGCGCAGCCGGCGGGGGCGTACGGGCGGGACCGGGAGCTGCGGAGGAGGGGTGGGCCTGGGCTGCTCCTGAACCGCCGTGTCCCACAGGGAGAGCAGCGGGCCGGGGTCGGTGTGTGCGAGCCGGGCGAGCGCCTCGACCGCGGCCCGGGGCGGGAACTGGTCGCCGTGCAGATAGCGGTGCCAGGTCGACTTGCTGTACGGGGTGACGGCGGCCAGCGCGGCCAGGCTCAGACCGGTCCGCTGCTTGAGGAGGCGGAGCCGTTCCGTCAGGAGGCGCTGTCTCTCGACCGTCGAGTGGCTTTCCATCCTGCTCCCTGCTGCCTCGCCGTACCGGGGTGACCGCCGTGATCTGTTCCCGGGGGCGGTGCGGGGCCACACCCGGATCGCCGGAATATGAAGGGGTGTTGACCTGACACCACCCGACGGGACGTACTGCGCTGTCCCGCCGGGTGGTGCCGCTGCTCAGCCGGGTGTCAGCACCAGCGGACGGCGCTGTGGTTGCGGACGTAGTGGGCGGAGACGTAGCCCTCGTGGTGCGGGAGCTTGTACCAGCGGTGGTTGCCGAAGACGCCGGAGCCGTGCGTCTTGCAGACGATGGGCAGGACCCGCCCGACGGGGCGCGTGCCGACGATGAGGTAGCCGGTGCCGGGGCCGGAACGGACGTTCAGACGGGTGTAGTGGCGGGTCGTGACGGTGCCCCAGGTGTGGGCGGCGATGTGGTGCCGGGTGGGGTGCGCCGAGTGGCCGGCCGGGGCGGCGACGGCTGCTGCGGGGAAGAGGGCGACGGCTGCGAGTGCGGCCACGAGACCGTTGCGCAGAGTGCGTCGGATCATGGGGGGTTCCTCCGAGTCGACCGGGGACCACGGGCTGTGATCCAGTCAGCACGGAGCGTTTCCGGCAAAGCGGGCAGAGATGCCGTCCCGCTTGTTCCTGGGATGAATTGGGACGGGGCGGGATCCCGAGCGTCCCGGGACACGACTCAGCCGTTCGGCTTCTGAGCCCGGGCCGGCACCAACCAGCCCGTCCGGCGTTCGAGGACGAGGCCGTCCAGGCCGACCGGGGGTCCAGGGGGCGGAGCCCCCTGTCACCCCGGACGCACTACACCAGTCCGGGCCCCCGCACCGGGATGTGGGTGAACGTCGGCTCCGGCGCCGGGTTCTGGAAGAAGTCGTTGCCCTTGTCGTCGACGACGACGAACGCCGGGAAGTCCTCGACCTCGATCTTCCAGACCGCCTCCATGCCGAGCTCCTCGTACTCGACGACCTCGACCTTCTTGATGCAGTCCTGGGCGAGCCGGGCCGCCGGGCCACCGATGGAGCCGAGGTAGAAACCGCCGTGCGCGTCGCACGCGTCGGTGACCTGTTTGCTGCGGTTGCCCTTGGCGAGCATCACCTTGGAGCCGCCCGCCGCCTGGAACTGCTCGACGTAGGAGTCCATGCGACCGGCCGTCGTAGGACCGAAGGAACCGGACGCGTAGCCCTCGGGGGTCTTCGCCGGGCCCGCGTAGTACACCGGGTGGTCCTTCAGGTACTGCGGCATCTCCTCGCCCGCGTCCAGCCGCTCCTTGATCTTGGCGTGCGCGATGTCGCGGGCCACGACCAGCGGGCCGGAGAGCGAGAGCCGGGTCTTGACCGGGTACTTGGTCAGCTCGGCGAGGATGTCGTCCATGGGCTGGTTGAGGTCGATGCGGACGACGTCCTCCCCGGCCGAGTCGAGGTGCTCGTCGGTCGTCTCCGGCAGGAACCGCGCCGGGTCGGTCTCCAGCTGCTCCAGGAAGACGCCCTCGGGGGTGATCTTCGCGACGGCCTGGCGGTCGGCCGAGCAGGAGACGGCGATGGCGACCGGGCAGGACGCGCCGTGCCGGGGCAGCCGCACCACGCGCACGTCGTGGCAGAAGTACTTGCCGCCGAACTGCGCCCCGATCCCGATCTTCTGCGTCAGCTCGAAGACCTTCTGCTCCAGGTCCTTGTCCCGGAAGCCGTGGCCCAGCTCCGAGCCCTCGGCCGGGATCTCGTCCAGGTAGTGCGCGGAGGCGTACTTCGCGGTCTTCAGCGCGTACTCGGCGCTCGTACCGCCGACCACGATCGCCAGGTGGTACGGCGGGCAGGCCGCCGTACCCAGCGAACGGATCTTCTCCTCCAGGAACTTCATCATGGAGCCCTCGTTGAGGACCGCCTTCGTCTCCTGGTAGAGGAAGCTCTTGTTGGCCGAGCCGCCGCCCTTCGCCATGAACAGGAACTTGTAGGCGCCGCCGTCGGTCGCGTACAGCTCCACCTGCGCGGGCAGGTTCGACCCGGTGTTCTTCTCGTCCCACATGGTCAGCGGGGCCATCTGCGAGTACCGCAGGTTGAGGTTGAGGTACGCGTCGTAGATGCCGCGGGACAGGGCCTTCTCGTCCTCACCTTCGGTGAGGACGTTCTGTCCGCGCTTGCCCATGACGATCGCCGTACCGGTGTCCTGGCACATGGGCAGCACACCGGCCGCCGCGATGTTCGCGTTCTTCAGGAGGTCCAGCGCCACGAACTTGTCGTTGTTCGACGCCTCGGGGTCGTCGATGATCCGGCGCAGCTGAGCGAGGTGGGCCGGCCGCAGATAGTGCTGGATGTCGTGGATCGCCTCGGCCGCGAGCTTGCGCAGCGCCTCCGGCTCGACCTTGAGGAACGTCCGCCCGTCGGCCTCGAAGGTGGAGACACCCTCGGAGGTCACCAGCCGGTACGGGGTGGTGTCCTCTCCCATGGGGAGCAGATCGGTGTACGCGAACTCAGGCATGTCGCCCATTCCTCACTCGACAGACTGTGTCTTTGGCTCGGTTCGCCTCCGGGGTGCCAAAGCCTGTGTCGGGACCCCGACCGTGCTCGACCCTTCGGGCCTCCGCGCGCTCGGACTCTCGACACAGGCGCGCCCGTTCGGCCCACTCGCCGGCAGCCAGCCTCCATTGGCGGGCGTCCACCAGCGTAGAACCTGCCGCTGACAGCGGGCTTGTGAGGTAAGGCTCAGTTCGCCAGGAGGTGCGCCACGCCAACGTTGTCCACACCCCTAGTCGCGATCTATCGCGTTTCGGTACTCTGCTGTCGTGGACCTTCAGAAGCAGCCCGCATCCGCGCCCACGGCCCCGCAGTCCGCGCCCGCCGCGTCCGCGCTGCGCGCCTCGGACGCCGACCGTGACCGCATCGCCGACATCCTGCGTGACGCCCTGGCCGAGGGGCGGCTGAGCGCCGACGAGCACGCCGAGCGGGTCGAGGGGGTGCTGAGCGCCAAGACGGTCGGTGAGCTGGAGGTCTTCATCCAGGATCTGCCGGCCGCCCATGGACACCGGGCGACGGCCGCCTCGTACAGCCCCGCGCCGAACCGTCCGACGGAGGGCGCGATCCCCGCCGAGGCCGACGAGAACGTGGTGGCGGTCTTCAGCTCCGCCATGCGCAAGGGCCGCTGGCGCGCCGGCCGCCGCATGCACGCGTACGCCGTGTTCGGCAGTGTCGAGATCGACCTCAGCGAGGCGATCTTCGAGTACCAGCAGGTCGTCATCAAGGCGATCTCGGTGTTCGGCAACGTCGAGATCCGCGTCCCGGAGAACGTGTCGCTGCGCGGCACCGGCGGCGGAGTCCTCGGCAACTTCGAGGTGGACACGCTGGACTCACTGGAGCCGGACGCGCCCGTGATCTACGTCGACGGGTGGGCCGTACTCGGAAACATCGAGGCAAAACCCAAGCGCGGCAAGCTCGTTGCGGACATTCTCGATCGGGTTCAGCGCAAGGTCGACAAGGGTTTGCGCAAACACCTGGACCGTTGACGGTTGTGAATCGGGACACATGTGGAGCTGATCGGTCCATGCCGGTCCGCCCCTGACATCGCGCACAAGCACACGGAAACCAGCGGTTCGGAACTCAGTGCATAGGCGCGCGCACAGCGGGTAGGCCTTGCTGCATCGTCTCTCGCTCGCGAAGCCGTCGTCAGGAGTAGACCGTGCTGCAACCGCCGCATTCGTCCCTGCAGGTAGCTGCTGTTCCGGCCCAGCGGGTGCCTGCGCGAGACAGGGACCAAGACGCTCCATGGCACACCGAAGCGGTGTGCCGGCGCGACGAGGCCGGCCTGTTCTTCGCACCCTCCAAGGAACCCACCGCCGCCCGGCTCTCCCGCGAGGACGCCGCCAAGCGCGTCTGCGCGCGCTGTCCGGTCATGGTCGAGTGCCGCGAACACGCCCTCCTCCAACCCGAGCCCTACGGAGTCTGGGGTGGCCTCACCGCCGCCGAACGCCGAGTGGTCCTGGCCAGGCGCCGCCGCCGCGACCTGGAGCTCCAGAAGGCGAGGGCGGCGGGCCGAATAGCAGCGGCAGGCTGACCGACGTAGAAGAGGCGCCCCCACCGCACCGGGGGCGCCTCTTTCACGCGGGGCCGGTAAACACGGCCTAGGCGCGCTACTTGGCCCGATCAAAGTCGATCGCGCTGTAAGCCCGCAGCTTGCTCAGCCGGTGCTCCGAGTCGATCCGCCGCACCGTCCCGGACTTCGACCGCATCACGATGGAGTCGGTGGTCGCGGTCTCCGACCGGTACCGCACCCCCCGCAGCAACTCCCCGTCCGTGATCCCGGTCGCGACGAAGAACACGTTCTCGCCGGACACCAGGTCGTCGGTGGTGAGCACCCGGTCCAGATCGTGCCCCGCGTCGAGCGCCCGCTGCCGCTCGGCGTCGTCCTTGGGCCACAACTTGCCCTGGATCACACCACCGAGGCACTTCACGGCACAGGCCGAGATGATGCCCTCGGGCGTGCCGCCGATGCCGAGGAGCAGGTCGACGCCGGTGCCCTCGCGCAGCGCCAGGATCGAGCCCGCGACATCGCCGTCGGAGATCAGCTTGATCCGCGCGCCGGTCTCCCGGATCTCCTTGATGATCCCGTCGTGCCGCGGCCGGTCCAGGACGACGACGGTGACGTCCTCGGGCGTGACCCGCTTGGCCTTGGCGACCCGGCGGACGTTCACCGAGATCGGAGCCTCGATGTCGACGAACTCGGCGGCCTCGGGCCCGGTGACGAGCTTGTCCATGTAGAACACGGCGGACGGGTCGAACATAGAACCCCGGTCCGCGGCGGCCAGCACGGCGATCGCGTTCGGCATGCCCTTCGCGTTGAGGGTGGTCCCGTCGATCGGGTCGACGGCGATGTCGCACTCGGGCCCGGTCCCGTCACCGACGCGCTCGCCGTTGAAGAGCATCGGCGCCTCGTCCTTCTCGCCCTCACCGATGACGACGACGCCGTTCATCGAGACGGTGGAGACGAGGGTCCGCATGGCACGCACGGCGGCACCGTCGGCGCCGTTCTTGTCACCGCGCCCGACCCAGCGGCCCGCGGCCATCGCGGCGGCTTCGGTCACCCGGACGAGTTCCAGGGCGAGGTTGCGGTCGGGGGCCTCGGAGGGGACTTCGAGTTCGGACGGCAGATGATGATGCTCGGTCATCGGAGCGCACCTTTCTGATACGACGACGGCCGGATGAGGGTATGGCCACGACTCTATCGCCAGGCGGACAAAATGAGCAGGGGGCCCCACGGATGAGCGGACCAGGGCACCTGCGACGATAGGGACGTGGCAGGTTCGAACGGCAAGCAGAAGACGGTCCGGGACATGATTCTCTCCCTGGGCCTGATCGGGATCGCGGCGGCGATCGTCTACATCTTCATCCCGCACAGCGACCACGCTCCGGACGTCAAGCGGGTCGACTACCGCGTGGAGCTGCTCACCGCACGCCGCGCGGCGCCGTACCCGGTGGCGGCGCCGGAGGGCCTGTCCAAGAGCTGGAAGGCGACCTCGGTCCGCTACGACGGCGCCGCGTTCGACGCCTGGCACCTCGGGTTCAGTGCCCCCGGCGGTCAGTACGTGCAGATAGAGCAGTCGACTCAGAAGCCGTCCGACTTCGTCGACACCGCCAGCCAGGGTGCCGCCGCGACGAAGACCACCCAGAACATCGACGGCCACACCTGGACCCGCTACACCGGCGGCCGCTATGACGCCCTCGTGCTCGCGGGCAAGGGCTCGACGACGGTGGTGGCGGGCACGGGCTCCTTCGCCCAACTGACCGAGATGGCACAGGCGTTGAAGACGAAGTAGCCCGACAGGTGTTCCCGCGCTACGGCCGGACGTACGGCCGGGTCATGATCTCCATGTTGTGGCCGCTCGGGTCCTCGAAGTAGGCGCCGCGACCGCCGAAGAGGTGGTTCGTCCGGCCGGGCTCCTGGTGGTATGGGTCGGCGTAGTAGGTGACGCCGACCGCCTCCAGACGATCGATCATGGTGTCGAACTGGTCGTCGGGCACGAGGAACGCGTAGTGCTGCGGCTGGATCGGCTCGTCGCGCTTCTCGTAGTAGTCGAGTGTCACGCCGTTGCCCAGGTCGACCGGGACGAACGGCCCGAAGGGCGCGCCGACCTCCAGACCCAGGATCGCGGCGAGGAACTCGGCCGACAGTTGCCGGTCCGTGGCGTAGACGGCGGTGTGGTTCAGCTGGACGGTGGTTGGCACTGGCATGTGTGAGCGGGTCTCCGAGTCTTGGGTCCGACGAGAGCGCCACGTGCGGGCGCCAGGAGGGAAGACAAGGAGGAACGGCGGGGCTCTTGCCCGCCTCGTGCTCACGCCGAGGCCGGGTGCCCCACTCGTGAATGGCCAATGGCCGACCCGGCAGTCACCTGACGGACCCTAGTGCCCCACCGAGCGTCACGGCAACGCCGAATACCGAAGGCCCCGGCACGGACAGGACACTGTCCGTGCCGGGGCCTTCTGCGTGTCGTGCGGATCAGACGGTGGTGACGACCTCGTCGTACGCCAGGCGCGGGGAGCGCGGGAACCAGGCGTCCTCGCCCGGCTTGCCGATGTTGATGACGACGAACGGGGTGTGGTCGTCGTCCAGGAACTCCTTCTGGACACCCGCGAAGTCGAGACCGGTCATCGGTCCGGCGGCGAGGCCGGCGGCGCGGATGCCGATGATGAAGTACGCGGCCTGGAGGGCGGCGTTCAGCGCGGCGTTGCCCTCGCGGACCTCGCGCTCGCCGAAGACGGCGTCCTTGGCCTGCGGGAAGTGCGGGAAGAGGTGCGGGAGTTCCTCGTGGAACTCGTTGTCCGCGGAGAGGATCGCGACCAGCGGGGCGGCGGCGGTCTTCTTCTGGTTGCCCTCGGCGAGGTGCTGCACGAGGCGCTCGCGGGCCTCGGGGGAGCGGACCAGGGTGACGCGCAGCGGCGACTGGTTCATCGAGGTCGGGCCGTACTTGACCAGGTCGTAGATCGCCTGGACCTGCTCGTCGGTCACGGGCTCGTCGGTGAAGGTGTTCGCGGTGCGGGCCTCGCGGAACAGCAGGTCCTGGGCGGCGGAGTCAAGAACGAGAGACATGCGAGAACTTCCTCGGGGGGCCGGAAGCGGATTACCGGACCGCGGTCCGGTTAAGCTGACGAGACCGACCGTACGTGACGGGAGGTTCAATGTTCAACCAAAAACGGAGTATGGTGATCCGCCTCACAGCGAACCACTGTTGCCGCTACCGGCCGCCGCTACTCGGCGCCTTTATCCGGCGTCGCCCTCCACGGCCTCTTCCTCCGCCAGCGCCGCGTCCAGCCGCGCCCGGGCCCCGTCCAGCCAGCGCCGGCACACCTTGGCCAGCTCCTCGCCCCGCTCCCAGAGCGCGAGCGACTCCTCCAGCGTCGTACCGCCCGCCTCCAGCCGCCGTACGACCTCGATCAGCTCGTCGCGCGCCTGCTCGTACCCGAGCGCCTCTGCCGTCCCGGCACCTTCGTCAACCTTGCTGGTCATCCGCCCACCCTATGCATGTGCCGTATCGACTCGAACTGTGAACTCGCCCTCGGAGACCCGCGCCCGCAGCACCTCGTCGGCGGCCACCTCCTCCGGGTCCCGGACGGCGTGCCCGTCGGCCTTCTGCAGCACCGCGTACCCCCGCTTCAGGGTCGCCGCGGGGGAGAGGGCCACCACGCGCGCGTGCGTGTGGGTCAGCTCCGAGTCGGCGCGGTCCAGGAGATGGCCGAGGGTGCGCCGGCCGCGGTCGAGGAGGGCGGCGACATGATCCGCCCGCTCGTCGATCATCCGGTGCGGATCCTCTATCGACGGCCGTGCCAGCGCCTGCGCCAGCCCGCGCTCCTCCCGGTCGACGAACGCCACCACACACCGCCGCGCCCGGTCGCGCAGCTGCCGTACGCGCTCGTACTCCTCGCCGACGTCCGGTACGACCTTCTTCGCCGCGTCGGTGGGGGTGGAGGCGCGCAGGTCGGCCACGTAGTCCAGGAGCGGGTTGTCGGGCTCGTGCCCGATCGCGGACACCACGGGCGTACGGCACTCCGACACGGCCCGTACGAGCTGCTCGTCGGAGAACGGCAGCAGGTCCTCCACGCTGCCGCCGCCCCGCGCCACGATGATCACGTCCACGCCGTCGAGCGCGTCCAGCTCCTTGACGGCCTGCACCACCTGAGGCACGGCGTGCACGCCCTGCACGGGCACGTTGCGCACCTCGAAGCGGACGGCGGGCCAGCGGTGCCGCGCGTTCTCCAGCACATCCCGCTCGGCCGCCGAGGCCCGCCCGCAGACCAGCCCGATCAGCTGCGGCAGAAAGGGCAGCGGCTTCTTCCGGTCGGCCGCGAACAGCCCCTCCGCTGCGAGGGACTTCTTCAACTGCTCCAGCCGCGCGAGGAGTTCACCCACCCCCACCGGCCTTATCTCCGTGGCCCGCAACGACAACTGCCCGCGCGGGGCGTACCACTCCGGCTTCGCGAGTACGACCACCCGCGCACCCTCGCTGACGACATCGGCGATCTCGTCGAACACCTGCCGGAAGCAGGTCACGCTCACCGAGATGTCGTACGACGGGTCGCGCAGCGTCAGGAACACGACACCGGCACCCGGGCGCCGCGACAGCTGGGTGATCTGCCCCTCGACCCACACCGCGCCGAGCCGGTCGATCCACCCGCCGATCAGCCGGGAGACCTCACCGACGGGGAGCGGGGCGTCCGGAGCCGTGTTGAGAGCCATGCGCCCGAGAGTAACGGCCGCGTCTGACAACGCGGTCGAGGTGAGGAGCGTGCGACCGTCAACCGGTCTCCGTGTCGGCCTTGTTCCGGTTGCCCTGCACCGCGAGCACCGCCAGCCCCGCCGCCAACCAGATCGCGCCCACCACCTGTGCCGTACCGGACGCCTCCACGATCACCGCGACGGTGATCGCCGCCCCCAGCACCGGCACCAGGATGTGCCGCCACCACACCACAGGCCCGCCCCGGCGCCGTACCGCGAACCAGCCCACCACGCTCGCGTGCAGCAGTGTGAAGGCGGTCAGCGCGCCGATGTCGACGACCGACACCAGGTGGTCGAGACCGTCGTCCCGGCGGGCCGCCCAGACCGCCGCGATCAGGGTGATGAGGGCCGCCGACAGGAGCGCGACCCGCGGTACGCCGTCGTCGGTCTGCGACAGGGCGCGGGGCAGCCGTCGGTCGCGGGCCATCGCGAACACCAGGCGCCCCGCCGCGGCCTGCCCGACGAGCGCCGCGAAGGCCGCGCCGATCGCCTTGCTGACGGCCACCAGATTGTGCAGCCAGCCGCCCACCGACACGTCGACCGCGTCGTAGAACGCCGACCCCTGCTTTCCGGCGTCGGTGGCGAGCTGTGCGGAGGTCGTCGGCTCCAGGAGGGCGACCAGGTACGTCTGGGCGATGAAGAGGACACCGGCCAGCGCGAGGCAGAACAGCAGTGCCCTGGCGACCTTCTCGGAGCCGCCGGTGACCTCCTCCGCGAAGGTGGCGACCGCGTCGAAGCCCAGGTAGGAGAGCACGGCGACGGAGACCGCGCCGATCACCGCCGACAGCGCGAACGCCCCCTGGGTGCCGTCCCCGGAGAGTGGTGACAGCCAGCCCCGTTCGGCGCCGTCGCGCGCGAGGACGACGATCGCCGACACGACGAAGACGGCGAGTACGACGATCTCCATCGCGAGGACCAGGAAGCCCACGCGCGCGGCGGCCCGCACGCCCCAGAGGTTGAGGCAGGTCGTGAGGACGACCGCCAGCGCGGTCCACACCCACCGGGAGACGTCCGGGACGAGCGCGTTCATGGCGATCCCGGAGAAGAGATAGGCGACGGCGGGGATCAGGACGTAGTCCAGCATCGCCATCCAGCCGGCGATGAACCCGGCCTCCCTGCCGAGCCCCACGCGCGCGTAGGCGAACACCGAGCCCGCCTGGGGGACGACCCGCACCATCTGCGCGTAGCTGAAAGCGGTGAACGCCATCGCGACGGTTGCCACGATGTAGACGAGCGCGACCGCGCCGTGCGACTTGGCGTCCAGGGTGCCGAACACGCCGACCGGCGCCATCGGGGCGATGAACAGGAGCCCGTAGACGACGAGATCGCGGAAACCGAGGCTGCGCCGCAGCTGAGGTCCCTCGCCGGCAGTGGTCGTCGTATCCCTGTCCGTGTCGGCCATCTCGCGTCTCCCGTACGTAGTGTCCGGCCCCACCACTCCCACTCCACCGCCAGTCTCTCCACCGGCGCGATCTTTGACCCGTCGAGCGCGGCCTTACGATGGGACGCATGACTGCTTCGTCTGGCCGCCGTGTCCTGCTCGCCGCCCCCCGGGGCTACTGCGCGGGTGTGGACCGCGCCGTGATCGCCGTCGAGAAAGCCCTTGAGCAGTACGGGGCTCCGATCTACGTCCGGCACGAGATCGTGCACAACAAGTACGTCGTCCAGACCCTGGAGAAGAAGGGCGCCGTCTTCGTCGAGCGGACCGAGGAGGTCCCCGAGGGGAACATCGTGATGTTCTCCGCACACGGCGTCGCGCCCGTCGTCCACGACGAGGCCAAGCGGGGCAATCTCGCCACCATCGACGCGACCTGCCCCCTGGTGACCAAGGTCCACAAGGAAGCCGTCCGGTTCGCCAACGACGACTTCGACATCCTCCTCATCGGGCACGAGGGCCACGAGGAGGTCATCGGCACCTCCGGGGAGGCCCCCGACCACATCACCCTGGTCGACGGCCCGTCCGACGTCGCCAAGGTCGAGGTGCGCGACCCGTCCCGGGTGGTCTGGCTTTCCCAGACGACCCTCTCCGTGGACGAGACCATGGAGACGGTGGACGCCCTGAAGGAGAAGTTCCCGCAGCTCATCTCCCCGCCCAGCGACGACATCTGCTACGCCACGCAGAACCGTCAGCTCGCCGTGAAGCAGATGGGCGAGGAGGCCGACCTGGTGATCGTGGTCGGCTCGAAGAACTCCTCCAACTCGGTACGGCTCGTCGAGGTCGCCAAGCTGGCGGGCGCCAGCGCCGCGTATCTCGTGGACTTCGCCGACGAGATCGAGGAGGCCTGGCTGGAGGGCGTGACCACGGTCGGCGTCACTTCCGGGGCCTCCGTACCGGAGATCCTGGTGGAGCAGGTCCTGGAGTGGCTGTCCGGGCGCGGTTACGAGGACGTCGAGCTGGTCAAGGCGGCCGAGGAGTCCATCACGTTCTCGCTGCCCAAGGAACTCCGCCGTGACCTGCGCGAAGAGGCGGCGGCACTGGTCGCCGAGCGCACCGGTACGGCCCGTACGAACCCCTCGGGGCAGTGACTGTCAGTCGTTCGTCGTAGCGTGGATCCATGCAGATCTTCGGCGTGGACATCGGTGGATCCGGGATCAAGGGCGCCCCTGTGGACCTGGACAAGGGCGATTTGACCCAAGAGCGGTGCAAGGTGTTGACCCCGCATCCGGCGACGCCGGACGGGGTGGCCGACGGCGTGAAGGAAGTCGTCGACCACTTCGGCTGGACGGGACCGGTCGGGCTCACGTTTCCGGGCGTGGTCACCGGCGGTGCCACGATACGTACGGCGGCGAACGTCGACAAGAGCTGGATCGACACGGACGCGGGCGCGCTGTTCAGCGACAGACTCGGCGGCCTCCCCGTGACCGTCGTCAACGACGCGGACGCGGCGGGTGTCGCCGAGATGCACTTCGGCGCCGGCCAGGGCCGTAAGGGCACGGTGATCCTGCTGACCTTCGGCACGGGCATCGGCAGCGCCCTCTTCGTCAACGGCGTCCTGGTGCCGAACACAGAGCTGGGCCACCTCGAACTGAGCGGCCACGACGCCGAGAAGAAGGCGTCCAGCAAGGCCAAGGAGGACGGCGAGCTGACCTGGGAGCACTGGGCCCACCGCGTCCAGAAGTACCTCGCCCATGTCGAGATGCTGTTCTCGCCCGAACTCTTCATCATCGGCGGCGGAGTCAGCCGCAAGGCCGACAAGTTCCTGCACTTCATCGAGGACATCAAGGCCGAGATCGTCCCGGCGCAGCTGCAGAACAACGCGGGGATCGTGGGGGCGGCGATGCATGCGGCGGGGGACGACTAGCCCCCCGTCAGCCGCCCCGAATCACCCGCGTCGGCGGCGGTTCACCAGCTGGATTCTGCGGACCGTCGCGATGAGGCCCGCGACGAGTGTTCCGCCGTAGAGCCAGCCGGCCTGGGTGGCGAGGGCGGTGACCAGGCCCATCAGGCGGTTGCCGAGGCCGCCGCTGCCGTCGGCCACCGGGAACAGGCCGACTGCGAAGGCGATCGGCACGACGACCGGCGCGGTCAGCAGGTCGCCGCGTCGGATCCAGACCGCCGTCAGCACGCACACCGGCAGGAACAGCACGCCGTACACGGTCAGCGACGCCCCGAACAGCAGCTGGTCGAGGAACCCGAGCACGATCATCACGGCCGCGCAGAACAGGCCGCCGCCGAGCCCGGTGAGCCGGGGGTTGGGCAACGGCCGTACGGACTGGGGCGCCGCCGGGCCGGGGCGTCGTACGGCGGCCGGACGGCGCTGCGCGGTACCGCGTGGCTGGGGTCCGGGCCGGGTCGTCCGGGCCGGGCCGCCGTTCGGGCCCCGGCCCGCCTGCGGAGGCAGCGGCGGGGCTCCGCGTCTTGCGCCGGGCTGTGGGGGTCGCGTCCTGTGTTGCTCCACTGGACCAACTTAGGTCGGTTTATGTGCCGAATAGCTCCTCAGACACGCCGATGGGCAGACCTTGGCCACGTGTTCGACGCGGAGCCGGGGCGGGGCGGCTCACGCCGTAGACTGGTTGATCGGCCCCGGGCCCAGTCCCCGTCAGCCCGCAGTCCCCCTCCATCGCTCTCACGCCTCTCACGTACGGGAAGTCGCAACGTGTCGCTCACGATCGGAATCGTCGGTCTGCCGAATGTCGGCAAGTCGACCCTGTTCAACGCCCTGACCAAGAACGACGTGCTGGCGGCCAACTACCCGTTCGCCACGATCGAGCCGAACGTCGGCGTGGTCGGCGTCCCCGACGCCCGCCTGACGAAACTGGCCGAGATCTTCTCCTCCCAGAAGATCCTCCCGGCGACCGTCGACTTCGTCGACATCGCGGGCATCGTCAAGGGCGCCTCCGAGGGCGAGGGCCTGGGCAACAAGTTCCTCGCCAACATCCGTGAGTCCGACGCGATCTGCCAGGTCATCCGCGCCTTCAAGGACGAGAACGTCGTGCACGTCGACGGCAAGGTCTCGCCCAAGGACGACATCGAGACGATCAACACCGAGCTGATCCTCGCCGACCTCCAGACCATCGAGAAGGTCCTGCCGCGCCTCCAGAAGGACTCGCGCATCAAGAAGGACGTCGTCCCGAAGGTCGCGGCGGTCGAGGCGGCGAAGGAGATCCTGGAGAAGGGCGACACCCTCTTCTCCCAGGGCATCGTCCAGGGCTCGGGCAAGGAGGAACTCCTCCACGACTTGCACCTGTTGACGACCAAGCCCTTCCTCTACGTCTTCAACGTCGACGAGGACGAACTGGTCGACGAGGACTTCAAGACCGAGCAGCGCGCCCTGGTCGCCCCCGCCGAGGCGATCTTCCTCAACGCCAAGCTGGAGGCGGACCTCGCCGAGCTGGACGAGGAGGACGCGATGGAACTCCTGGAGTCGGTCGGCGCGGAGGAGCCCGGCCTCGCCACCCTCGCCCGCGTCGGCTTCGACACCCTCGGCCTGCAGACGTACCTCACCGCCGGCCCCAAGGAATCCCGAGCCTGGACCATCAAGAAGGGCGCCACCGCCCCCGAGGCCGCCGGAGTCATCCACACCGACTTCCAGAAGGGCTTCATCAAGGCGGAGGTCATCTCCTTCACCGACCTGGTCGAGATGGGGTCGGTCGCGGAGGCCCGCGCCAAGGGGAAGGCGCGGATGGAGGGCAAGGAGTATGTGATGCACGACGGGGATGTGGTGGAGTTCCGGTTCAACGTCTGAGCGAGTGACCTGGCTACTTCGAAACCGCTGCTTCCTCCGCACGGTCGATCGCCCCTCCTCCCCACTAACGTCTATGTTAGTAACATCGTCGTTAGTTTCATGGGTGGAGGTCGGCGGACATGGTGGACTTCGTAGGCCGTCGCCAGGAGCTGGCGACGCTGGAGCGAGAGCTGCAGAAGGTGGCGGCCGGGGTTGGCAGGGAGCGGCCCGGTCGGTGTGTGATGTTGCGCGGGCGGCGCCGAGTGGGCAAGTCGCGACTGGTCGAGCGGTTTGCGGAGCACTCCGGAGCCCCGTTCCTGTTCTACGCGGCGACCGGTGCGTCCCCCTTGGACGATCTGGCGCGGCTGGCCCGGGACGCACAGGCATCGACGCTGCCGTTGGCGGGGCTGGTGGCCGCCGCGCGGCCGGGAAGTTGGGATGCCGCGTTCGACGTGCTGGCTGCGGCGCTGCCCGCTGACCGGGAGAGCGTGCTGGTCATCGATGAAGTGCCGTACCTGATGGATACCGATGGCGCATTTGAGGGGGTGCTGCAGCGGGCCTGGGATCGGGTGCTGGAAACCAAGCCGGTGCTTCTCGTCCTCATCGGCTCCGATCTGTCGATGATGGAGGCACTGAACAGCTACGGGCGACCCTTCCACCAGCGCGGCCGGGAGATGGTGCTGGGACCACTCAACCCCGCCGAGGTGGGACAGATGCTTGGGCTGGATCCGGCGGAGGCTTTCGACGCTGCCCTGATCACCGGCGGACTGCCGCTGATCTGCGCCGAGTGGCCGCGCGGCGCAGGGCTGTGGGACTTCCTCGGCGAGGCGTTGAGCGATCCGGTCTCGGCCCTGCTCGTGTCGGCCGAGCGCTCGCTGGCTGCCGAATTCCCCCCGCAGGCTCAGGCGCGTACGGTGCTGGCTGCTATCGGTAGTGGCGAACGGACCTTTACCAACATCGCCCGCGCAGCCGGCGGGATCGGGGCCACGCCACTGCAGCGGGCTCTGGAACTGCTGACGGACAAACGGATCGTCGCCGGGGAGCTGCCTGTCTCGCTGCGTCCGTCGAAGGACCGCCGCTACCGGGTGACAGATCCCTACCTGCGGTTTTGGCTGCACTTGCTCGGCCCGTCCATGGAAGAGATCGAGCGGGGGCGAGGCGATCTGACCCTCGCGCGCATCCGGGAGAACTGGACCAGCTGGCGCGGCCGGGCGATCGAGCCGCTCATCCGCGAGGCGCTTGCCCGGATACTGCCCGACGCCCAACTGCCCGCAGCCCCCGCGGTGGGCGGCTACTGGACCCGCACCAACGACGTCGAAATCGACATCGTCGGGGCGGACCGCGCCCCCATTGCCAAGGAGTTTCTTTTCGTAGGCTCCGTCAAGTGGCTGGAGCAGTCGCCCTTCGACCGGCACGACCTGGCCGCCCTCCTTCGACACAGGGCCGCCCTCACCGACGAACCTGTTCCCGTCGTGGCGGTCTCGCGCAGCGGAGTCGACTGTCCGGGGCTCGACGCCGCCTACGGCCCCGGCAACTTGCTGACAGCCTGGCCGCTCTGAGTGGCGAGCAGCAGGCGAGGCAATTCCATGCCCCACCGCATCGGTCTGTGACATCGCGCTCCGGGCGGTCGCCGGACGGCCACGAGGCGCCGGGGATCCCGCGATTCCCCCGCGCCCCCTGGCCGTACGGCTTCAGAACCCCCGCCGCACCCCGCCGTCCACCGACACCATCACCCCGGTGACGTACGAAGCCGCCGGCGACAGCACGAACGCCCCCACGCGCCCGAACTCCTCCGGCGCCCCATACCGTCGTAGCGGAATCGCGGCCTCGTTGGCGGCCCGTTTGCTCTCCGGGTCAGGTGCCAGGCCGTCGAGGTCGCGCATGCGGTCCGTGCCGATGCGGCCGGGGAGGAGGCCGAAGACGCGGATTCCGCGGGGGCCCAGTTCGTCCGCGAGGGACTTGGCGAAACCGGCGAGTCCGGGGCGCAGGCCGTTGGAGATGGCCATGCCGGGGGTCGGTTCGTGTGCCGTGATGGACAGGACGAGGCCGATCGCGCCGCCGTCCCGCAGTTCCGCGGCGGCTGCGCGGGCGAGGCGGACCGCGCCCAGGAACACCGACTCGAAGGCCTCCTGCCACTGTTCGTCGGTGTTGTCCGCGACATTGCCCGCGGGCGGGCCGCCGACGCTGACGAGGAGGCCGTCGAACGCGCCGAACAACTCCCGCGCGGTGGCGACCAGTTGCTGCGGTGCCCGCGGGTCGGCGTTGTCGACGCCGACTCCGGCCGCGTTCGGGCCCAGTTCCGCCGCCGCCTCCGCCGCGCGCTTCTCGTCGCGGCCGGTGACGACCACTTTGGCGCCGTCGGCGACCAGTTCACGGGCGACGGCGTAGCCGAGACCGCGCGTGCCACCGGTGACGACGTACACCCTGTCCTTCAGTCCGAGATCCATGAATCCGGTCCCCTTCTAGCGTCCGAGGGCGGTGGTGATGACGGTGTCCACCTGTGCCGCCAGCTTGATGTCGTCCTGTTCCGTCCAGGCCCACGCGACATGTCCGTCGGGGCGGATCAGCGCGGCGCGTACGTCCTCCCAGGCGTCCCGGGTCCGGTCGGGCGCCCCGCCGTGCACGGTGATCCGCTGCTCGGCGCGGTCGGCGAGCGCGCCGTCGGCGGTGAGGTCGAGCAGGAGGTACGAGTCCGCCCGCAGCGCGCCGAACAGGGTGCTGTCCGTGCCGGGGAGGGCGAGGTCGGGGGTGCGGGTGCCGGTGACCGGATGGGCGGTGGGGTCGGCGCTCGGGTAGGCGACGTCGAGCGCGGTGAGACGGCCGGCCAGTACGTCGCTGAACTCCCTTGATTCCGGGACCATTCGGCTCAGCAGGTCGCGCAGGGCGAGTCCCTCGGGTGTGAAGGCGTGGAACAGGTAGGTCTGTGCGCGGCTGTGCTCCATCAGCTGCTCGCCGACCGGGTGGCGGTCGGTGTGGTAGCTGTCCAGCAGCCCCTCCGAGGCCCAGCCGTCGATCGTCGCGGCCAGCTTCCAGCCGAGGTTGAAGGCGTCCTGGAAACCGACGTTCATGCCGACACCGCCGGTGGGGTAGTGCTGGTGGGCGGCGTCGCCGGCGAGCACGACGCGGCCACGCCGGTAGTGGGTGGCGAGGCGGGTGGCATTGCCGTAGCGGGAGAGCCAGGACGGGTCGTGCATGCCGAAGTCGTCGCCGGCGATGTGGTGGACCTTCTGGCGCAGTTCCTCCAGCGTGAAGTCGCCGGGCCACTCGGTGGTCGCGCTGTCGGGGCTGGTGCCGGCGATGCGCCACCGGTTGTCGGGCAGCGGCACGATCATCAGGCCGCCGCGCTCGGTGAAGCGGTTGAAGCCGGGCGCCGGCGGGTTGTCGAAGAGGACGTCACCGAGCCACCCGAGGTAACGCGAGTCCGTGCCGGGGAAGCCGATCCCGGCCGCCTCGCGCACGGTGCTCCGGGTGCCGTCGCAGCCCGCCAGGTATTCGGTCCGGATCCCGTACGGCCCCTGCGGCCCCTCCACCTGCACGGTCACCGAGTCCGGGTGCTCGGTGAGGCCTGTGACGCGGTGGCCGCGCCGGATACTCGCGCCGAGCCCGAGGGCGTACTCCTCGAAGAGCGCCTCGGTGCGGGCCTGGGGAATGAAGAGGGTGTAGGGGAAGGGGGTGTCGAGGACGGAGAAGTCGAGCCGGTTGGCGAGGTTGGCGAAGTGGCCGGTGGAGATCTTCAGGCTCTCGTCGAGGAAGCGCTGGTGGATCCCGCGCGAGGCCAGTACCTCGATGCCGCGCGGGTGCACGGTGAGCGCCTTGGAGCGCTGGTCGATGTCGGTGCGCATTTCCAGGACGGTGACGGAGATGTTGTTCAGCCGCAGTTCGGCGGCGAGCCAGAGCCCGACGGGTCCGCCTCCGGCGATGACGACCTGCTGTGTTTCCACGGGACCACCCACTTCTTGGTCGCTGACCAATGTTTGTGCGTGCAGTAAACTAGGTCGGTGACCAATAGGCAACAGAGCGACCGACTCGATCCGGCCACGGTGATTCGCGCGGGACTGGACCTCCTGGACGAGAAGGGCCTCGACGCGGTGTCCACGCGCGCGGTCGCCGACCGGCTCGGCGTACGCATCAACACCGTGCAGTGGCATGTGAAGACCAAGGCCCGGATGCTGGACCTGATGGCGGACGCCGTACTCGGCGAGATCCCGCTCACCGACCTGCCGGCCGAACCCGCCGAACGGGCCCGCGAACTGGCCCGTCGCTTCCGCCGCGGCCTGCTGTCCCACCGCGACGGCGCGGCCCTGGTGGTCGGCACCTACCCCGCCGAGCCGGGCACTCTCGCCTTCGCGGAGGCCCTGGTGGAGGCGCTGCTCGCGTGCGGCCTGGAGGACCGTGAGGCCGCGTGGACCTCGTGGGCGGTCATCTACTTCGCCCTCGGCCTCACCCAGGAGGAACAGGCCGTCGACCACCGTCCGCTGGGCGACATCCTGGCCCGCGCGATCTCCGCGACGACTCACCCCGCGCTGCACCGCGTGGCCGGACATCTCGCGCCGGGGTCCTTCGACGAGCGGTTCGAGTTCGGGGTGGCGGCGATTCTCGCGGGGCGGTGAGGAGAGCCGGAGGGCGAGGGCGGGGTGGTGGCGGGAGCCGAACGGCGCGGGGCGCTGGTCAGCGTGGTCGGCGGAGGGTCTTCAGCGCGCTCTCGGCGGCGGCCAGGACCGTGCGGGTCTGGTGTTCCACCTGGTCGCGCACCGGCACCCAGCGCACCCCGAGGGCCCGCTCGAAGTCCGTGCACCACGCGGTGCAGAGCTCGTCCAGTTCGCGGTGCAGCCTCGGCGCCGCGGGGTCTTCCGCCGCCTCCAGGAGTCGGAGCAGAAGGCCCGCCGCGCG
Source organism: Streptomyces sp. NBC_01622 (assembly GCF_045209635.1). NCBI lineage: Bacteria > Bacillati > Actinomycetota > Actinomycetes > Kitasatosporales > Streptomycetaceae > Streptomyces > Streptomyces sp. NBC_01622. The sequence continues at coordinate 4,252,005 of NZ_CP109293.1, read as the reverse complement.
GATGGGCTGGCGGCGGGCCACGATGTTCAGGGCCGAGACCTGGGCGGTCGTCAGGTGGCGCGGATCGTCGGGGTGGGTCGCGGCGGCGGCCTGCCGGGCGAGTGGTTTCCAGGAGTCGGCGACCATGTCGTAGAGGCCGTCGGCCATCCACTCCAGTACGCGTCTGAGCGGGTCGCCCTGGGCCGGCGGCAGGAATCCGCGTGCCTTGTCGAGTACGGCGGTCACCTGCCGTCCGCCGTCCAGCACCAGTTCGGCCAGCTCGCGCAGGGCGTGGTCGGCCGCCGGGTACGGGGTCGTGTCCGCGGCCAAGTCCGTTGCCCACATGGGGACTTCGACGATCGCGGTGACGCCGCCGTAGCGCAGGGGCGCGCACCAGGTGGACAGCCCGATGTTCTCCGATCCGGCCGCCAGTCGGCCGGTGCTGTCCGGCGGGGGCAGGACGTAGACGGCGGGGCTCGGGTTCTCCCAGTACAGGGCGTCGTACGTGCCGTACTGGAGCGGGATGCCGAGCTCGTCGGCGGAAGTGCGGAAGGGCTCGGCCAGTTCGGGCAGGTCGCGGGTCAACTGGACCCAGCTGCCGCCCACATCGGTGCTGTGCAGCGAGCACTGGAGGAACGGCCGCAGCCCGTCGATGAGTTGGAACAGCGCGCGGCTCTCCGGGAGCGGGTGCGAGACGATCGGGGCCCACTCGGGCTGCTCCGCCGCGACCGGGCGGAAGGCGGTGCGGTAGTAACTCTTCAGGGTGGAACCGGAGTTGCTGCTCAGGGCCGCGCCGTCCGGGTCCAGGCACAGCACGATGTCCCAGGTGACGAGGGCGGGGTCGGTCGCCGCCGACAGCCGGTCGCCGCGGGCGACCCGCTCCGCCAGCGCGAGCGCGGTCGCGCCGCCCACCGGCTCGTCGGGGTGCGGTCCGGCGACCACCAGGACATGGCGCGGCCCGTGCCCCACGGACAGCATCAGGATCGGCCGGCCCGCGCGGGACGCCCCGATCCGGCGCAGCCGGGCGCTCCCCGGAAACCGGGAGACCAGCAGCCGAGCGGACTCGGTGACCTCCGCGACCGTGGGGTAGCGGTCCATCGAGCGCGGCGGGTCAGTTGCCGCTCGGGCCATGGTCGCCGGTGGTCTCCTTCTTGGCCGGCGGACGGGTCTCGATCTTGTTCGTCATGTCGTGTCCTTCCGGTGGGAGCTGTCGCACGGCCACGGGATTGACGTGCTCTTGCCAGAGTTCGGGCACGGGGTGGCCGTTGTCAACGACTGCCGCCGCCAGAGGGGTTGTGGGCGGTCGCCCGGTGGCGCAATCGACGCTCGTGCTGATTGTTCGAAACATTCGGTCGAAACATTCGATGGCGGACCAGCGGTCTGTGTGAGCTGCCCATTGTCGGTGATCTCACCTGCCAATACACCAGCGAATATTTCGTACCCAACACCGAAACCATTGACAGTCGGCAGGGACGTACCAACACTGACGCCGCATGGACAACACACCCGCACGCTCGACGAAGCGCTTAAGGCTGTCAATCAGCGGTGCCTGCACCCTGCTGCTGGCCCTCCTCGCGGCGATGACCCTGCCCGGCACCGCCAGTGCCGCCACCGTGATCACCACGAACCAGACCGGCACCAACAACGGCTACTACTACTCGTTCTGGACCGACTCCCAGGGCACGGTCTCCATGACCCTCAACTCCGCGGGCAACTACAGCACCACGTGGAGCAACACCGGCAACTTCGTGGCAGGCAAGGGCTGGAGCACCGGCGCCCGCCGGAGCGTGACGTACTCGGGCACCTTCAACCCGTCCGGCAACGGCTACCTGTCGCTCTACGGATGGACGTCGAACCCGCTCGTCGAGTACTACATCGTCGACAACTGGGGCACCTACCGGCCCACGGGGACGTACAAGGGCACCGTCACCAGTGACGGCGGCACCTACGACATCTACAAGACCACCCGGTACAACGCCCCCTCGGTGGAGGGCACGAAGACCTTCGACCAGTACTGGAGCGTCCGGCAGACGAAGCGCACCGGCGGCACCATCACCACCGGCAACCACTTCGACGCCTGGGCCCGCGCGGGAATGCCGCTGGGCAGCTTCAGCTACTACATGATCCTCGCGACCGAGGGCTACCAGAGCAGCGGCAACTCCAACATCACGGTGGGCTGAACCAGTTCGGGAGGACACTTCACATGAAGTCCGCACCGCACTTCTCGTTACGATCCCGGTCGGCCACGCCGGTCGCCACGCTCGCCGTCGCCGCCCTGATCGCCGCGGGCACCCTGGCCGTTGGCGTCAACACCCCCGCGCGGGCCGCCACTTGCAGCGGCTACGTCGGTCTCACCTTCGACGACGGCCCGTCCGGCAACACCCCCGCACTCCTCAACGCGCTGAAGCAGAACGGCCTTCGGGCCACGATGTTCAACGAGGGCCAGTACGCGGCCTCTTACCCGACGCAGGTCAAGGCGGAGGTCGCCGCCGGCATGTGGGTCGGCAACCACAGCTACACCCACCCACACCTCACCCAGCAGACCCAGGCGACGATCGACTCGGAGATCTCCCGGACCCAACAGGCCATCGCGGCAGCGGGCGGCGGCACGCCCAGACTCTTCCGCCCGCCGTACGGCGAGACCAACGCGACGGTGAAGGCCGTAGAGTCCAAGTACGGTCTGACAGAGATCATTTGGGACGTCGACTCCCAGGACTGGAACGGCGCGAGCACCGATGCGATCGTCGCGGCGGCCGGCCGGCTCACCGCCGGCCAGATCGTCCTGATGCACGACTGGCCGGCCAACACGGTCACGGCGATCCCGCGCATCGCGCAGGGGTTGGCCGCCCGTGGTCTGTGCGCGGGGATGATCTCGCAGCAGACGGGGCGGGCGGTTGCCCCGGGTTAGCAGCCGCCACTGGCAATCCGGTGCCCCGCCTATGAGGTGAGCCCGGGCAGTGCGACACCCGCGTCCGACAGAAGCCGTCGTTCCTCGGCAGTGAACGTAGGCCCGCCAAGTCGAGGCCGCAGCGGCCCCAGCAGTGCCGCCGTGAGGACGCCCGGCCGGAGCAACGCCGTGCCCGGGGACTGGAGGGTCAGGACCTCTGTCATTGCCGTTGCCACGTGGTATGAGCCGGTGGCGGTGCGGGAGAGGCGGCTGACGTAGTGCTGCAGGAGTCGGTCGGCCGGGCCCGCGTTCTTGCCCGTTGTGGTCGCGTAGTGGATGTCCTGGCCCACGGCGAGGCTCCAGGCGAGTTCGACGGGCCCGGCGACGGCCCGCTGGGCCGTGCGGGACAGGCCCTTGCCGAGGCCCAGGGCAGAGAGCTTGGTGCGCAGAGCCACGGCGCCCAGGGCCGCCACCGACATGCCGTGGCCGTACACCGGGTTGAACGCGGCCACCGAGTCGCCGAGGGCGACCAGGCCCTCGGGCCAGGACTTGAGGCGTTCGTAGTAGTAGCGGCGGTTGACCGTGCTGTGAGTCATGACAACGTCGGTGAGCGGTTCCGCGTGTGCCAGGAGGTCGGCGACGAGCGGGTGGCGGAGAGTGCGCGCGTAGTTCTCGAACTCGGCCGCGTCGCGCGGGGGTTGGCCGCCCGGGGTGCCCATCAGGCTGACGTGCCAGCGGCCGTCCTCGATCGGGACGATGCCGCCCGCGCGGCCGGGTCCGCCGCTCCGGGGGTCGGCCTGGATGCTGATCAGGGGCCAGTTCCGGGTGGCGACGGGGGCGCGGTAGATGCGGCTGGCGTAGGCCATTCCGGAGTCGATGCGGGCCTCGGCCGGGGCGGGGACGCCCAGTTCGGCCAGCCAGCGCGGAGTGCGCGCCGCCTTTCCGGAGGCGTCGACGACCAGGTCCGCGGTCAGCTCGCTCTCGGTGCCGTCGGCCGCGCTCAGCCGTACCCCGGTGACCCGGCGCGAACTTCCCAGCAGGGCGGTGACCTTGGTGCGGGGGCGTACTCGGATCCGCGGGTCCTTCAGTACCTGCCTGCGGATGACGGAGTCGATGAGGTCCCGGCTCGCCGCGATCAGATAGTGGCTGTCGCGCTTCCAGCGGCGGTACCAGCCCTCGGGGGAGAACAGCACCATGTTGGTCGTCATGGGTACGCGGTTGGCGCCCGCGGCGAGCAGTTCGGTGATCGCGCCGGGCAAGAGGTCGTCCATCGCGTCCGCTCCTCCCGACAACAGGACGTGGAAATGCGCTGCTTGGGGTACGCCCGGGCGTGACTCGGGCCCGTCGGGCAGGTCGTGTGCCTCGATGATCTCGACGCTGTCGACGTGGTCCCTGACGGCGGCTGCGGCGAGCATGCCGGCGAGACTTCCTCCGACGACCACGGCGCGGGTTGACGTCCGGGACACCTGGGGAAGCCGCTGCGGCGATTCACTCATGGGGCGAAGATAACAAGCACAATTCACCTGCCACAGAAGGCAGTTGGAGCTCTGCCCGGCCCCCTCGCGTCACGCGCCGTCGAGGAGCGAGGCGAGGCCTCGGTCGAGGGACGGTCCCACGGCCTCCCGGCCGGGTTCGGCCACCCGGTAGGTGCGGCGCAGGAAGTGGTGCAGGGCGACCGTGTCGAAACGGATCATCGCGATGCCCTCCGCCGAGTGGAACTCGACTGCCGTGTGGGCGGGGCCGTACGGCCTGATGTGCACGTTGCCCATCCCGGCGGGGGTGTCGAGACCCTCCTCCAGCAGCGCCCGCGCGAAGGTCCAGGTCACCTTCTTGCCGTCGAGCGATATCCAGGCGGGGAACAGGAGTTGGACGGCGAAGGGGTCGCCGGAGGAGTAGCGGAGCGTGACCGTCACGGCCAACTCCTGGTCGTCGTCGGCGATCAGGCGGGCGCCGGTGGGCTGTTCCAGGGTGATGGGACTCATGGGCGGTCTCCGATTCGGGCGGGGCGGCGGCCGTTGTGCCGACGCACCCTCCTTGATCACGCGGAGAGGGCTTTGATTACGCCATCACCCCAAGCATTTATGTGACCTGCATCACCTTGGGTAACGGCTGCAACTTTAATTGAAAGTTTTGCCATCTAGGGTACAAACCCTTGTCCCCGCCCCACTGGCAACTGGAGCGTTGCTGCCATGAACGACGGCCCCACCGCGGCGTACGCCCGGATCTACGAGGAGCAGCAGCCGCGCCTCGTCGCCTACGCCCGCTCGCTCACCCGTAACACCTGGGTCGCCGAAGACCTCGTCGCCGAGGCGCACTTCAGGGTGTGGCGCAGGCTGTCCGCCGGGCACGAGATCGACAACGTACCGGCGTACCTCATGACCACGGTGAAGCATCTCGCGAGCGCCGCCGGAGCCGCCGTACGCGAGACGCCGCGGGATCCGCAGGCCGACGAGCGGACCGTTGCCGATTCCGCGCATCTCCACGGGGACGATCCAGCCGAGCAGGTGTCCTCGACCGACCTGCTGGTGAGGGTGCTTGAGCAGTTGCCCGAGCGCTGGGTGAAGGCGCTGTGGCTGGCCGAGGCGGAGGGGCTGCCGCTGGCGGCGATAGGCCCCCAGCTCGGCACCAAGCAGGGGGCCACGGCCGTACTGCTGCACCGTGCGCGGGAGGGCATGCGGCAGGCGTTCCTGCGCGCGCAGACCGGCGCTCCGGACGATCCCGCGTGCCAGGTGCACTGGGCCCGGATGCCCGCGTATGTGCGCGGCGGCGCCACCGAGCGGCAGTCCGAACGGCTCCTCGGCCATGTCGACGCGTGCGCCGACTGCCGGGCCCGGCTCGCCGCCCTGATGCGCGCCAACGACCGGCTGCCCGCGCTCGTGGCACCGGCGCTGCTGGTGTTCGTGCTCGGCGGCGCGGGCAAGTTCCTGCTGGCCTTCGGTGCGGGGTCCGCGGGCGCGGTCACCGCGGTGGGCGGGCACGGCGGCGGAATTCTGCACGGGATACGGCACGCGGCGGCCGGCGCCTCCAAGACACAGGTGGGGGCGGCGGTCGGCGCGGCCGTCGCGGGCGCCGTCGCGGTGATCGTCGTCCTGGGCGGCAGCGACTCCGCCGAAGTCCCGGTGGCGAAGGGCCCGGTGGCTGAAGTCCCGGTCTCCCAGGCGCCGGTGGCATCGCAGCCGGGGGCGGGGTCGGGGAAGCCCGCGAAGACGCCGGGCGGCGGTGGTTCGACCGCATCGGCACCGGACGGGTCCGCAACCGCCGTGCCTCCGGCCGTACTTGGTGACAGCGGACCCGGGACGGTCGCGATACCGGTGGGGGACAGCAGCCCAACACCTGTTCCCACGGCCCCGGTTGAGACGCCGACTCCTACGCCTACGCCTGTACCCACGCCGCCGGAGACTCCGGAGCCGACGCCCACTCCGACGCCACCGGTGGTCACGGATCCGGATCCGACGCCCACATACCCGGCTCCGAGTGATCCCGTGAAGGAGAGCCCGGAGCCCACCACTCCGGAACCCACGACCCCTTCCGTACCGTCACCGGAACCCTCCGTGGAACCTCCGACTTCCCCCGCCCCCACACCTGTTGAGACCCCGGGCGGTGGTGACCGCCCCTGTGACCGGGCGGCCGAGGTGGATCAGCCGATCGCGTAGGCGCGGTAGACCGTCTCCGTCGACGTGCCGCCCGTGGAGTCGGTCACCTGGGAGCGCAGGGCGACCGCGCCGGACGCCGGGTTGTGCACCGCAGCCTTCCAGGCGGATCCGGAGCGGGCTTATGACAACCCCCTAGTGACCCGAACTCCCCAAAGCCGACTCATAGTAGCCACGCGCCTCACCCTCCACTCCTGACCCCCCGGCAAGCCTCGGCATACGCCCTCACCAGCGGCTGTCCGCCGTTCTCGCGCCGCCACGCGAGGGCGTACTGGCTCGGCGAAACGCCGTACACCGGGCGGGTGGTGACACCGCCGAGGGTGATCAGATGCGCGTTGCCCGTGGCCACCAGGCAGATGCCCAGACCGGCGACCAGCGCCTCGTACGTCTCCTCCGTGCTCGCGATCTCCGCGCCGATACGAGGGGGTCGGCCACCGCGTTCGGCGAGGGCGAGCCAGTGGTCGCGCAGTGGACCCGCGTCGGGCGGCAGGGCGAGGAACGGCTCGTCGACGAGGTCCGCGAAGTCGACCTCGGCGCGGGCGGCCAGCGGATGGGCGTCCGGGAGGGCGACCAGGCGGGGCTCCTCGGCGACCACCGTCCAGTCGTAGCGCTCCGCGTCGGGCAGCGGCAGCCAGACGAAGGCGACGTCCGCGCCGCCGTCCGCGAGCCCCGCCGTCGGATCGTCCCAGCTCACCTGCCGCAGCCGTACGACCGCCTCCGGACGCGCGGCCGTGAACCGGGAGCGGATCGCGGGCAGCAGGCCGCCCCGGCCGGGGCTGGTACTCATGCCGACCACCAGGGTGCTGCGTTCGGCCGCCCTGACCTCCGCCAGCGCGGACGCGCCCTCCGCCCAGAGGGCCAACATCCGCTCGGCGTACGGCAGCAGGGCCGTCCCGGCGGCGGTGAGCGTCACGGCCTGCCGGTCGCGGCGGAACAGCTCGGCGCCCAACTGCCGCTCCAGCGCCCGGATCTGCTTGCTCAGCGCGGGCTGCGACACGTACAGCTTCTCGGCCGCGCGCGTGAAGTGCAGTTCCTCGGCGACCGCGACGAAGTAGCGCAGGTCCCGTACATGGACGTCTCTCGTCATAGCCATCGGTTATGAGCTTAGGTCTTGGACGCGTCGCCGGGGGCCGGAGCAGGCTGGTCCGCAGATGGAAACAGGGATCTCAAGGGGAGACGTCATGAACAAGGTGTGGCTCGTGACCGGCGCCAGCAGCGGCTTCGGGCGGGCGATCGTCGAGGCCGCGCTCGCCGCCGGTGACGTGGTGGTCGGCGCTGCCCGGCGGACCGAGGCGCTGGACGACCTGGTGGCCGCCCACCCCGACCAGTTGGAGGCGCTGCGGCTGGACGTCACCGACACGGGGGCGGCGGAGGCGGCCGTACGGGACGTGGTGGCGCGGCACGGGCGGATCGACGTCCTCGTCAACAACGCGGGCCGTACCCACGTCGGGGCCTTCGAGGAGACCACCGAGCAGGAGCTGCGGGACCTGTTCGACCTGCATGTCTTCGGGCCGGCCGCGCTCACGCGCGCGGTGCTGCCGCGCATGCGGGAGCGGCGCTCGGGGGCGATCGTGCAGATGAGCAGCATGGGCGGGCAGATGTCCTTCGCGGGCTTCTCGGCGTACAGCGGAACGAAGTTCGCGCTGGAGGGACTGTCCGAGGCGCTCGCGGACGAGGTCGCCGAGTTCGGCATCAAGGTGCTGATCGTCGAGCCGGGCGCCTTCCGGACCGCCCTCTTGGACACGAGCCGGGCCGGGGTCAGCGCCGACAGCGGTGTGTACGCCAAGGTGACCCAGACCCGCGGCTTCGTCTCCGGCGGCGGCGGCGGCGACGGCGGCCAGGCCGGCGACCCCGCGAAGGCGGCGGCCCTCATCCTCGCCGCCCTCGACGTGGAGGAGACCCCGCTGCACCTGCCGCTGGGCGACGACGCCGTCGACGCGGTCCTCGGCCACCTCGACCAGGTGCGTGGCGACATCGCGGCCTGGGAGAAGCGGACCCGCGCGACCGGGTTCGACGCCTGACGGACGGCTGGAAGCCCGGCCCGCCGGCTCCAGTCCCCGTGCCCGACGGACGGCCGGGAACCCTTGGCCCGCCCGCTCCCGTCCCCGTTGTCAGTGGTGGGTGCCACGATGGACGCACGACGGGACGCATGCGAGCGGGGGGTGACATGGAGGGGGAGTTTCCGCGCGGCGGGCGGCAGATCAGGGAGCTGTGCTCGCGAGGGACGCGGTTGTACGACGTGGCGCGCGCCCTGCGGGCCGACCACACCCGCGCCCTCGACACCGTCAGCTCCGCACTGGAGCCGCTGCGGGCCGAACTCGTCGCCCAGGAGCTGGAGTCCATCCCGGTCGGCAGGCTGAAGGACGTGACCGAGGGGCGGCTGCGGCTCGGCGCCGTGGAGGCGGCGGGGCTCACCTCGGTGCGCGCGGTGCACGAGGCGAGCCGGTACGAGGTGCGGCAGCTGCCCGGAGTGGGGCAGCAGACCGCGGACCGGGCGCTCGCCGCGGCCCGGCAGATCGCGCGGGCCGTCGGGGAGACCGTCTCCGTCCGTATCGACGTGGACGAGCCCGAACCCCGCACCACCGCCCTGGTGATCGCCCTGCAGCGGCTCGTCGAGGCGGGCCCCGAGTTGCGCCGCGCGCTGGACGCGGCCACCCGGCTCGACGAGCGGCTCGGCGCGCTGCTGCCGGTGGCCCGGCCCGCCACCAGCAGGCTGCTGATGGCGCTCGCCGGCCGCCGCCGCAGGGCCGGCGCGCTCGCCGCGGTCGCCGAACTCCATGAACTCGTCGCCGACGCGACGGCCCGGGACGTACCGCTGCTGATCGCCCAGGCCTCCACCGATCTGCTGCGCCCGCCGGTCTCCGACATCGAGGCCCTGGTCGACTTCGAGCTGCGGTCCGCCGAGTACTACAGCCAGCTCGCCGAGGTCGACGGCCGGCGGCCGGACCATGCGGCGAGCGAGGGCTTCCTGCCCTCGGAGCTGGCCGAGCGCGTGCACGCCCAGCAGCTGGACGACACCCACCGCCGGGTCTCGCTGCGCGGGTACCAGTCGTTCGGCGCCCGGTTCGCGCTCGCCCAGCGCCGGGTCGTCCTCGGGGACGAGATGGGACTCGGCAAGACCATCCAGGCCATCGCCGTCCTGGCCCATCTCGCGGCCGAGGGACACAGCCACTTCCTGGTGGTCTGCCCGGCCGGCGTGCTCATCAACTGGACCCGCGAGATCGGCGCCCGCAGCACCCTGCGCGCCCTGCCCGTGCACGGCCCGGACCGGCAGGACGCCTACGGCGAGTGGCGCGAGCGCGGCGGAGTCGCGATCACGACGTTCGACACGCTGCACACCCTGCCCGCGCCCGAGAGCGGGAAGCTGAAGCGCTGGAGGCCCAAGGGCGAGGCACCGCCCGGCCCCATCCCGGGCATGCTCGTCGTCGACGAGGCCCACTACGTGAAGAACCCGGACACCCGCCGCACCAAGTCGGTCGCCCTGTGGACCGAGCGCTGCGACCGCGTGCTCTTCCTGACCGGCACGCCGATGGAGAACCACGTGGACGAGTTCCGCACCCTCGTCCGCCATCTCCGCCCCGAACTGCTGCCGACGGTCCGCAACGGCACGGCGGCGGCCGGACCGCAGGCCTTCCGCAAGTCCGTCGCCCCCGCCTATCTGCGCCGCAACCAGGTGGACGTCCTCACCGAACTGCCCGCCCTGGTCCAGGTCGACGAGTGGGTGGAACTCGGCGCCGCCGACCGCGAGGCCTACGACCGCGCGGTCGGCGCCGGGAACTTCATGGCGATGCGCCGGGCCGCCTACGCCGACGCCGAGAAGTCGGCGAAGCTGCAGCGCCTGCGGGAACTGGTCGCCGAGGCCGCGGAGAACGGCGTGAAGGTGGTGGTCTTCTCGTACTTCCGAGATGTGCTGACCACCGTCCGGCGCGCACTGGACGGGCCCGGCATGCGGGTGACCGGGACGATCTCCGGGAGCGTCCCGGCCCTCCGCCGGCAGCAACTGGTCGACGACTTCACCCAGGCCCGCGGCCACGCCGTGCTGCTCGCCCAGATCAGCGCGGGCGGGGTCGGCCTCAACCTCCAGGCCGCCTCCCTGGTCATCCTCTGCGAACCCCAGGTGAAGCCGACGGTGGAGCACCAGGCCGTGGCCCGCGTGCACCGCATGGGCCAGATACGCACGGTCCAGGTGCACCGCATGCTCGCCACCGACAGCGTGGACGACCGGCTCCTGACCATCCTCAAGAACAAGGACCGACTCTTCGACCGGTTCGCCCGCCGCAGCGACCTCGCGGACGCCACCCCGGACGCGGTCGACATATCGGACGCCACCTTGGCCCGCCGCATAGTCGAGGAGGAGCAGCAGCGGCTGGCGGCCGAGGCCAACTGACCCTGCCCGTCAGGGCAGTCGGCTGTCACCGGTATGTGGCCGTCACGAGCGCACGTCGAGCTCGGCGAGAGCGGCACCCGTGCCGCCTCGCACGGTGACCCGGACGTACCGGGCAGGCGTCCCGTTCGGGGCATGCCACGCGCGGCCGTCCGCCGAGACCTCGACGGTGTAAGACCCCGGCCGCTTCGTCCACGTGGGCCGGACCGTCCCGACCCGCACCGGGCGCCCCAGGTCGACGGTGAGCGAGGCGCGGTCGGCGCCCGGGGACCAGGCGGTCGCGGGGCTGCCGTCCACCGCGGCCTCCGGGTAGCGGCCGGACTCCGAGGAGCTCGCCGTCGCCGGCCGGCAGCGGGCCAGGTCGGTGGTGGGCGTGAGGTCGGGGCGCCGGGTCTTCAGGGTGACCGTGCCGGAGAGGGTGCGGCGGCCCTCGGGGGTGTCCAGCACGAAGGGCGCCCCGGAGCGCAGCCGTACGGTCGTCGTCTTGCCACCGATGGCGATGTCGTACGTACGGCCGCGCCAGCGCAGGCCCGACAGGCGTACCCCGTCCGAGAGTTGGGGCGGCAGGCTCGGGTCGAGGTGGAGGGCGTCGGGGCGCAGCCGCAGGCCGGTCAGGCCGTGGGTGAAGACCTGGAGGTAGCCGCCCTTGCCGGTGAGGAAGTCCTGCGCGGGGGAGCCGGCGAGAGGGTCGGAGGCGCCCGCCTTGTCGCCGCGCGACTCCGAGAAGAGGGCGAACGGGCCGCGCGCGAAGGGCTGGTAGGCCCGCCGCAGATAGGTGTACGCGGCACAGCCCGGCTCGCCGACGGCCGCCGCGTCGATCGCGTGGACGGCGTCGGTCATGGCGGGGCCGTCCGGGTCCGTGCGCTGGGCGTAGTAGTCGAGGGTGGCGGCCCCGGCGCCGGCCGGCATCGGCCACTCCAGCGGGTAGATCAGCAGCACGGTGTCGGCCTGCTTGATCTGCGAGCCGTCGTAGCCGTCGTACTGGAGGAAGATCCTGCGTTTCGGGTCGTACGGGATGCGCAGGTGGTTCGCGATGGTGAGCCAGTCGGCGGGGGCGGATCGGCCCAGAGTGCGGGCCGCTTCGGTGGCGGCGCGGAGGGCGGTGGCGGCGACGGCGTTGGTGTAGACGGCGTCGTTCACGCCGTTGCTGTACTCGTCGGGGCCCGCCACCTCCTTGATGGAGTAGGAACCGTCGGTGTTCTTCGTGACCCGGGAAGTCCAGTACTGGGCCAGGCCGTTGAGGAGGGGCCGGCCCTCGGTGCGGAGCCAGGTGCGGTCGCCGGTGGCGAGGTAGTACTGGCGGGCGGCGAGGGCGATGTCGCCCTGGAGGTGGTTCTGGGTGAGGCAGTGCGGTGGCTGCCAGCTCTGGCACTCGTTCCACAGCAGTCCGTGGCTCGCGCTGGTCCACGGGAAGAACAGGCCCTTCACCGCGGTCTTCGCCGCGTTCTCGGCGGCGGCCGCGCGGGTGCGGTAGCGGTAGTCGAGGACCGGGCGGGCGAGGTCGGGATGGGTGGTGAGCAGCGACGGGAACATCCAGGTCTCGGCGTCCCAGAAGACCATGCCCGCGTAGTTGTCGCTGGTCAGACCGGCGGGCGCGATGCTGTTCCGGGCGCCGGGGCGCAGCGCGGACAGCAGCCCGTACTGGGCGGAACGGGCCCAGAGTTGCAGATCCGGATGGCCGGGCACCTCGATGTCGGACGACCACAGTGCCCGCCACGCGGCACTGTGCGAGGCGAGCAGCGCGTCCCACCCGCGCCGCGCGGCCCGCCCGGCGGCGTCCTGGGCGGCGGCCCGGGGGTCGCGCGAGGTGAGGGAGGTGTCGACGCCGACGAACTTGGTCGCGGTGTAGGTACGACCGGAGCGGACGGGCAGGACGGCCGTCTGACTGGCGCTCAACTTCCCGTCCCGGACGGCGCGTTGGCGTCGGCCGGGCGCGTCCAGCACGGAGGCCAGCGCGCCGTCGACCCCGGTCCCGTCCGTCCGGAACGCGACGCCGATGGTGTGCGCGCCGACCGGGCCGCCGGCCGTCTGTGCGACACGGCGGGCGCCGCGGCCGTCGAGGCGGTCGGTGAGGGTGAGTTCGCCGTCCCAGTGCGGGGTCAGGCGCAGGTGCACAGCGCCGGTGTGCTCGCTGTCGCGGGAGGTGAGGACGTCGTAGACCAGGTCGGTGCGGCGGCCGTCCTTCGTCGTCCAGGTGAGGGACGTGCGGACGTAGCCGCAGCGGAGGTCCAGGGTCTGGCGGTACCGCTTGATCCGGCTGCCGCTGCCGTACGTCTCCGAGCCCGCCGTCACATCGAGACCGGTCCAGGTCGGGAGCGCGGCGAGGGCCTCACGGCCTGCGGTGTTCGCGGGGCCCCGGGCGTAGAGGCCGGAGACGAACGCGCCGTCGTAGCGCGGGGTGTAGAGCGGCCAGCCGGTCTTCTCGCCGGACGCCGCGTAGCCCGCGCCGGCGGGCGGGACCCGGGTGCCGAGGTAGCCGTTGCCGACGTACGGGTGGTAGGTGTCGGCCGGGTCGATCCGGGTGGCCGACGGCGCCCAGCCGCGCGCCCCGCAGTCGTCGCGGGGGAGGGGCGCGGCCGACGCCGGGGGCAGAGGGAGGAGCAGGGCGGCGGCGAGGAGCGGGAGCAGCAGATGGGGTGGCTTGGTCACCGTTCGACGATGGAGTGCCCGGCGGGACGGCGACGGGAAGCGCGCGGGGGATTACCACGTACGGAGCGCACCCGACCCCGAGCCCTGCCGCCCCCTGCTACTGGTACGGCTTCGGCTCGGTGACCCAGCCCGCCGTCAGGACGAGCCGCGACTCGCGCCGAACTGCCCGACCGCCGACTGTTCGGCCTTGTCGACGGCCAGCGGGTCGGGGCTGGTGCCGGGGAAGTGGCCGTCGTCGATGTCCATGGCGGTGGTGAGCCCGAACAGGCCGTGCCGGTCGAGGAGATCGTGCCGGGCGCCCATGTCGTACGCCACCGCCGTCACGGACAGCTCCGGCGGCCGCGGTATGACGCACCGCTGTTGCTCGACCCGCAGGCCCGGTCCCACGTCGCCGTACGGGAGTTGGCCGCTGGGCACCACGGCGACCCGGCGGCCCAGGGCGGCGACACCCGTGCCCAGCACCTGGCCGGGGGGGGCATCCGCTGTTCGCCGAGCAGGAGATGGACGTCGATCCCGTTGTCGCCGGGGACCTTCAGCTCGGTGACGTAGCCGTGCGGGCCGCTCGTCACGCCGGCCCGGTCGAGGCGGACGCCGGTGCGGCGCAGGCCCGCCAGCCGCCGCCCCTGCCAGGGTCCGGCGTCCGGGCTGAGCATCAACTCGTCGAAGGGGCGCGGCCATTCGGTGCGCAGCGCGAGCGCGCTCGCCGGCACCATCACCACGTCCGCGTCCAGGGCGACCGGCATCCGCTCGATCAGCCCGCCCGTCCGCTCGGCCGCCCACGCGTCCAACGCCCGCTGACCGGCCGGGAGAACATCGGTGAGCACCCCGTGCGTGCCCGCCGGCAGCCCGGCCCGCCACTCCTCGCGCACGGCCAACTCGTGCCGGGTCCACAGACCGAGCGCGGAGCGCAGACCGGGCATCGACCCCGTCGCGGCCAGCAACTCCCGTGCGGCGGTGGCGGCGTGGTCGGCGGGCAGGCCCACCGCGTCCGCGAGTTCCGCCCGCGCGTCGCCCGACGCCCCGTCGGCGAGGAAGGCGAGCAGCGGCCACACCCCGGCCGCCGAGAACACCGTGCCCCCGCAGGCAGCCCCGGCCCAGCGCGCGGTGAGCGCGTTCACCGCCCGGACCGTCGTCTTCGCAACCCGCTCCCCCAATTTTCGACTCCGCTCAAATCGGGGGGACCCCCATCGCCCCCGCTCACCTCGTGCTTAACATGCGCGAGTCGTACGTCAGTTCCGCACCTGAAGATCTCCGGCTCCGCGGGTGAAGCCCTCCCGCCGAAGATCCCCCGCCTGAACCAGGAGCACGGTACCCGTGTCCATACCCCCGCCGCCGGAACCCCAAGGGCCGCCCACCCCGGGCCCCGAAGGCCCCCAGGACCAGCCTCCGGGCCCGGCTCCTCGCCCACAGGCGCCCGCCGCCCCGTACAACCCGTACGCCCCGCCGTCGGAGGACCCCCACGGGACGGCACAGCCCCAACCCCCTTACGGGACACAGCCGCAGACCCCGTACGCCCAGTACACCCCGTACCCCCAAGGTCCTCCGCCCCCCTACGCCCCCTACGGGCCCCAGCCCTACCAGACCTGGTCCCAGGGCTACAGCCCGTACAACAACCCCGCGCCCCTCAACGGCGTGTCCGTCGCCGCCCTGGTGCTCGGCATCCTCTGCTGCGTCCCGGGCGTCGGACTGGTCCTCGGGCTGATCGGGCTGAACCAGACGAAGAAGCGGGGCGAGCGCGGCCGGAGCATGGCGGTGACCGGCATCGTGCTCTCGTCGTTCGGGCTGGTGCTGTGGGCGCTCGGGGTGGCCGGCGCCGCGACCGGCTTCTTCGACGACGTCAAGGACACCGTGCGCAACAACGCGAGCGCCTCCCCCGTGAAGGGCCAGTGCTTCGACGCGCCCAGCGGTTCGCTGGAGGGCATGGCGTACGACTTCGACGTGGTGTCCTGCGCGGGCGAGCACGACGGCGAGGTGTTCGCCGTCGTGCGGTTGAGCGGCAGCTCGTACCCGGGGGACAAGAAGGTCACTGCCACCGCGGACGACAGGTGCTACGCGCTCCAGGACTCCTACGCGATGGACGGCTGGGCCGTACCGGACGACGTGGACATCTACTACGTCACCCCGACCGCGGAGAGCTGGAGCCTGGGCGACCGCGAGATCACCTGTGTGTTCGGCAACAAGGACGAGGAGGCGAGTCTGCCCGGCGGTTCGCTGCGCAACGACGCCACGACCCTCGACGCGGACCAGGTCGCGTATCTGAAGGCGGCCCACGTCCTCAACGCGGCGCTGGACTCGGCACCCGACGCGCAGTACGTCGAGGACGACCTGCCGGGGCACAGGGCCTGGGCGGGCCGGGTCTCGGCCGCGCTGACCGAGCAGGCCGATCTGTTGGACGGTCACGAGTGGCCGAGTGCCGCCGCGAAGCCGGTCGCGGACCTGGTCAAGGACCTGCGGGCGGCGCAGAAGCAGTGGGCGAAGGCGGCCGGGGCCGCCGACGCCGACGAGTTCTACGGGTACTACGACAAGGGCGCCGAGCTCATCGACCCCCATCTGTCGGTCACCGCCCGCAAGGCTCTGGGGCTCGCCACGACCCCGCCGCCGTACGACGAGAGCGACAGCGGCGGGGACAGCGGGGGAGGCGATACCGGTCTGGAGGTGTGACGGCTCCCATAGCGGGGAGAAACTGCCTGGGTAAAGCCCACACCAGGCACAAGTCATCACATCGAGTGATTCTCTGGCCTTTGCTTGCATGGCACAACCCACGGTTGCCAGGCTGTTGCTGTCTGTACAACCTGATGGGAGCGGCCAGTGACATTCGGTGAGCAGCCGGCGTATCTGCGCGTCGCGGGTGATCTCCGCAAGAAGATCGTCGACGGCAGGCTGCCCCCGCACACCCGGCTGCCCTCGCAGGCCAGAATCCGCGAGGAGTACGGCGTCTCGGACACGGTCGCCCTGGAGGCGCGCAAGGTGCTGATGGCCGAGGGGCTGGTCGAGGGCCGCTCCGGCTCGGGGACGTATGTGCGTGAGCGTCCGGTGCCGCGCCGTATCGCCCGCTCCGGGTTCCGGCCGCCCGCCGGCGCGACACCGTTCCGGCAGGAGCAGGCCGACGGTGAGGCGCGCGGCACCTGGGAGTCCAGCAGCGAGCAGACCGAGGCCGGCGGCGCGATCGCCGAGCGGCTCGGCCTCCAGGTCGGCGAGCGCGTGATGCGCACGAAGTACGTGTTCCGGGACGCAGGCGAGACGATGATGCTCTCCACGTCCTGGGAACCCCTCGCGGTGACCGGCCGTACGCCCGTGATGCTGCCCGAGGAGGGCCCGCTCGGCGGTATGGGGGTCGTCGAGCGGATGCGGGCCATCGACGTCGTCGTGGACAACGTCACGGAGGAGGTCGGCGCCCGGCCGGGCCTCTCCGAGGAACTGCTCGCGCTGGGCGGCGTCCCCGGGCATGTGGTCCTGGTCATCCAGCGCACGTACTACGCCTCGGGGCGTGCGGTGGAGACGGCCGACGTGGTGGTCCCGGCCGACCGCTACCGGATCGCCTACCACCTGCCCGTGAGGTAATGCACCGACTTCCCGTGAAGTAGCGCGCCGAGTAGCGCGTTGGGTGCATTCCAGGTGAAGTAGCGCAACTTTCCCGGCACTTGTCGCCGGAACCGGTCACTCCGCCCTGCCTTGACGGCCGTTGGATTCCGGTCTTTCTCGCAGGTCGCTCACGGGACCTGTAGCGTGCCTCCGACCGGATGCATCGAGGTGTGCCAACGGCGCGTTCGTAGTCGTGCGCCCCCTCCGTCATGGCTGGTTGCGTACCTCTTTGTGAAAAGCCGTATTCGCTGCGTGAAGGTTGGGCGTAGGCTCCGGCATATGCGGATTGCGGTTTCCTTATGGGGTGGGGCACGGCACGAACCGCGAGCGGGAAGCGGAGGGGCGCGATGAACGACGGCACGATCACTCTTCCCTGGCTCGTGATACGGCAGGACGACAACGGCAATCGCTACCGCGTGGGCAGGTACGCGACCCGCGCCGAGGCCCAGAAGATCGCGGACAGCCTCGACGACCGCAAGCACAAGCAGCTCTACTGGGTCGAGCGGATCGGGCAGAACGGGGACGCCACCCGCAACTGACGCAGCCCGTAGGCTCCGGCGCATGACGACACGGATCGTGGTGGTCGGAGCCGCCCTGTTCGACGGCGACTTCGGCGTCGGCGGTGCAGGCCGGCTGCTCGCCGCCCGCCGCAGCGCACCCCCGGAGCTGGCCGGCCGCTGGGAACTCCCGGGCGGCAAGGTGGAGCCCGGCGAGCGCCCGGACGCCGCGCTGGTGCGCGAACTCCGCGAGGAACTCGGCGTCGACGCCGAGGCCGTCGGCCGTGTCCCGGGCGAGTGGCCGCTGAAGCCGCCGTACGTCCTCCAGGTCTGGACGGCCCGCCTGCTTCCCGGTTCGCCCCGCCCGCGCCCCCTGCAGGACCACGACGAACTGCGCTGGCTCGCCCCCGCGGACATCTGGACCGTCGACTGGCTCGACCAGGACGTCTCCGCCGTACGGGAGACGCTCGCGCTCCTCGACGCCGGGGCGCGCTGACGTCGTAGGCCGGGGCGAGCCGGGTGTGCGGAACTCGCCGTAGTTCGTGGCGGACGGGCGCGCCGGATTCGTAAGGGGGGTGGGACGCCGGAGTGCGCCGGGGTCGGTGTACGCCGTTCGTGCCACAGTGCGCCCTCCGGGACGGTACCGGGCTCTTGATATCGGGTATGTGCCCATTAACCCCATGAAATCGGACATGGGTGTGCTGGGCCGGCCCGGGATGTGATCGGCTTGATCGACACCGAAGGCGACTGCGCCGAGTGGACCTTTCCCGCCGACCCCGGAGCCGTCCGCACCGCGCGCTCGGCCGTCCGCGGTCAGCTGCGCGACTGGGATCTCGGCGCCCTCGCCGACATCGCGGCGCTGCTGGTCAGCGAGCTGGTGACCAACGCGCTGCGGCACGCCACGGGCCCCGTCGGCGTCCGCCTGGTCCGCCCCGTCGGCCCGGACGGCGTCCTGCTGGTCGAGGTCTCGGATCCGCTCCCCGACCCGCCCCGCGAGCGCGTCGCCCGACCCGAGGACGAGAGCGGACGCGGCCTCCAACTGCTCGCCGGCGCCTGCGTCCGCTGGGGCACCCGGCCCGGGGAGACGGGCAAGACGGTGTGGTTCGAACTCGCGGTGCCGGGATGAACCGGGGCCGGTGCGCGGGCGCACGCTCCTGTACGAACCGGACAGTGGTGTCCATCGATTGGTCAAGGCCTGTGACGGTTGTCGACCGGCGTGGTTCGACTGCGTGTCCGCTGGTTAGAAGACTGGGAGTGTTGTCGCGGGCCGGTCCGAAATGCATCGGGATTGTCCTGTGATCGTGAACACCGTGTTGTGGGGCGCCGTAGTGCTGGATACTGCGGGCAGCCGCCCCCGGTGACCGGTGCCGGACGCGGTGAGCTGGAGGGGACGGTTCGCGTGAGCGAGATACCAGCGAAGGCCACGGAGTCCGAGGACCCGTCGGGCGGCGCGAGGGCTGAGGCCGTGGGCTTCGCCGACGTGCCCTCCGCCGACGCCATGTCCGTCGGCGACGCCATGTGGCAGAGCAGCCCGCCCGGCTCGATCTACGACTACATCAAGGTCGCCTCCTTCTCCATCGGCCCCGACGGGCTCGTCGACCAGTGGAGCCTGCGGGCCGAGCAGCTCTTCGGCATCCCCACGGAGCAGGCCGTCGGCATGGACCCCATCGAGGCGTTCGTCGACCCCGAACTGCGCGAGCACGGCCAGCGGAAGATGGCCGAGATCCTCGACGGCCGGGAGTGGACCGGAGTGGTGCCCTTTCGGGTGCCGGAGACCGCCGAGGGGGATCCGGGCAAGGAGGGACTCGCCGAGGTCTATGTGATGCCGACCCGGACCGAGGAGGGCGAGCGGGCCGCCGTCTGCATCGTCGTCGACGTCCGCATCCTGCGTCGTATCGAGACCGATCTCGCCGCCTCGCAGTCGATATTCGGTCAATCTCCGTTCGGGTTCCTGCTGATCGACCCCGACCTGCGGGTCCGGCGCGCCAACCAGCAGATCGCCAACACCTTCGGCGGCACCCCCGACGACCACCGCGGCAACGGCGTCCAGGACTATCTGCAGAGCCCCGAGGCCGAGCGGGTCACCGCGACCCTGCGCCGGGTCCTGGAGACCGGCAACTCGATAACGGACATGCATGTCACCGGATTCGTGCCCGGCTCCGAGGAGCGCCGGCACTGGTCCATCAACCTCTACCGCGTGCACAGCGGCAGCGGGCGCCCCATCGGCATCGCCTGGCTCGGCACCGACGTGACCGCCCGCCGCGCCGCCGCCCGGGAGGCCGCCTCCGCGCGGCGCAATCTCGCCCTTCTGAACGAGGCCGGCGCCCGCATCGGGAACTCCCTCGACCTGGAGACCACGGCCCGCGAACTCCTCGACGTGGTCGTCCCCGGCTTCTGCGACCTCGCCACCGTCGACCTCTACCAGGGCCTCCTGGCCGGCGACGAGACCCCTCCGGGCCGGGCCGACGGCAGTGCGGAGCTGCGCAGGGTGGCCTTCGCGAGCGCGGTCTCCGACGCCCCCTTCGTGGGCGGCGGCGCACCCGTCGCCGTCGGCGCGGTCCACCACTACCCCTTCAACTCGCCCTGCGCGGACGCCCTGCGCACCGCCCGCCCGCAGTACGTCCCCGCCGAGGAGGGCGGCCCCGTCCAGTCCACGCTGGCCGTGCCGATGGTCGCCCACGACACCGTCGTAGGACTCGTGCAGTTCGCCCGGACGAAGGGCAGTGAGCCGTTCGGGGACCGGGACCGGGATCTCGCGGTGGAGCTGGCGGCGCGGGCCGCCGTCTGCATCGACAACGCGCGGCTGTACCGGCGCGAGCACGAGCGGGCGCTGATACTGCAGCGGTCGCTCCTCCCGCCCGGCGACCCGGAGGCGTCCGGCCTCGACATCGCCTGCCGCTATCTGCCCGGGAACGCGGCGACGGAGGTCGGCGGCGACTGGTTCGACGTCATCGAACTCCCCGGACACCGCACGGCGTTGGTGGTGGGAGACGTGATGGGCCGCGGTCTACGCGCGGCGGTCGCGATGGGCGAACTGCGCACAGCGGTCCGCACTTTGGCCCTCCTCGACCTCGAACCGGCCGAAGTTCTCTCGGCGTTGGACGAGATCGCACGCGGGCTCGGCACCCCCGGCGGTGTCCAGCAGGCCACCCGGGCCGCCCGCCGCCCCCGCGAGGCCGACCTCTCCGAGGTGTACCTCGCGACCTGCATCTACGCGGTCTACGACTCGGTGACCAGGCGGTGCACCTTCGCCAACGCGGGGCATCTCCCGCCGGTCCTGGTGGAACCCGGCGAGGCGGCGCTGATGCTCGACGTCCCGCCCGGCATGCCGCTCGGTGTCGGCGGCGAGCCCTTCGAGGAGGTGGAGGTCGAACTGCCCGAAGGCGCACTGTTGGCGCTCTACACGGATGGACTGGTCGAATCCCGCGACCACCCCCTCGACGAGGGCCTCCAGGCCTTCGTGGGCGCCCTGACCGACCCCAACCGCCCGGCGGACGACGGCCCTCCGGTCACGGCGGCGGCACTCAACGCCGAGACCCACCGCGACCTGGAGGACGTCTGCGACCACGTCCTCAGCACCCTCGACACCCATCACGGCGAGGACGACATCGCGCTGCTGATGGCCCGCGTCCAGGGCCTGCCCGAGGACTCGGTCGGCGACTGGACGCTGCCGCGCGAGCCCCGCAGCGTGGGCCGCGCCCGCGAGTACGCGCGCGCCCGGCTCCAGTCCTGGGACCTCGAACCCCTCATCGACACCACCGAGTTGCTGGTCAGCGAACTGGTGACGAACGCGCTCCGGTACGGCGAGGGCGAGATCAGGCTACGGCTGCTGCTGGACCGCACGCTGGTGTGCGAGGTCTGGGACGCGGGCCTGGTCCAGCCGCGCCGCCGCCGCGCCCGCGACACGGACGAGGGCGGCCGGGGCCTCCAACTGGTCGGCCTCCTGTCGGCGGCCTGGGGCTCACGCCGGACTCCTCGCGGCAAGACGGTCTGGTTCGAACTCCCGCTCCCGGACGGCGAAACCGGGATGGTGGACCCGGCGGAGGCACTGCTCAGCCTGTTCTGACGGAGTCGGAGGCGGGCCTGCCCCGGGTAGGGGTTGCCGCGTTTTCGGGTGTCGGGTCCGCCGAAGGCGGGAGGGGGCCGTCGTCCGTGTCCTCGTCGAGCAGTACCCCGCCGGGGACGGCTCGGCCTGTGTGTTCGGCGTCGGCGGAGGTGCTGCTCAGTCTGTTCTGGCGGAGTTGGAGGCGGGCTCACCCGGGTCGGGTCCCTCGCGTTTTCGGGTGTCGGGTCCGCCGAAGGCGAGCGGCGGTCCGCCGTCCGGATCCTCGCCGAGCAGCACTCCGCCGAGGACGGCTCCGCTCGTGTGCTCGGCGCCGCCGGAGTACGGGTTGCCGTGCACGCGGACGTCCTGCTCGGCCAACTCCCGTGCCGCCAGCGCGGGTTCGGCGGCCGTGGCGGGGTCGGTGTCGAGCAACCGCTCCGCTTCCGCCAGCAGGGTCCGCGCTCCGGCGCCCACCGCACCCCGGTGCGTCGCCACGAATCCGTCCGCCGCCCGGACGTCACCCCGGCCGACGAGCCATGCGGCGGCACCAAGCACCCCGTCCTGCCCACCGCCCAGTGCCGATACGGCCCGCACGATGCTCCGCAGGGCGGCGAGGGGGTCGTACGGACGGTCGCCCGTCAACTCCTCCCGTACGGCGGCGAGGGCGGCGTCGGTGTCACCCAGGAGGGAGCGGGACACACCGTCGGCTGTCGCGGTGGCCGCCCGCGCTCTCACGGCCTCCGCGCCGGTGAGCGCGGCCGGGACCAAGTCGGCGGCGCTGGCAAGGGAGTCGGCGAGCCGGTCGACGCCGGTCAGGAGGATGTCGGCCTGACCGACGGCACCCTCGGCGGCGCGCAGGTCACGCACCGCCTGCCCGGTCCGCCCCAAGTCGGCTGCCTGGCGGGCCTGGTTGAGATGGGTCGTGGCGAACACCAGGCGGTCCTTGGCCTGTTCGACGTATCCGGTGACAGTGGCGGTGGCCGACGCCGGGTAACGCGCGTGCAGGTCGGCGAGTGTGGCTTCTACGGTCCCCGTACGGCCGGTCAGTTCACGGAACCGGCCCTCCGCGACCTCCAGCGCCCCGCCCATCTCCCGCTCCAGCGCCCGGAGTTGATCGAACTCCGGGGCTGCGGCATCCAGTCGCCGCCCGGCTTCGGCACACCGTCCGACGATGCCGGCGAGGGCTTGCCGCCGGGCCGCTTCCTCGTCACGGTCCTCCGGGACGCCTCGGCCATAGCGCAGGTGTATCGCGAAGGCGGCGGCGAGTTCGCGTTCGGCCTCCCGCAGGGCCCGATGGAACGGTTCGACGGCCGCCGGCCCGAACCGGGCCTCGGCGAAGGAGAGTTCGGCCCGGCTGGTGCGTATGCAGTCGTCGGCCTGGACGAGGGCGGCACCGGCCTGCCGTTCGAGTACGGGCAGTGGGGTCACCGGGGGCCGGGGCGACACCATGGGCGGTACCCCGGGTGACACCACCCCGGGAGTCGTACGGGTACGGGCCCTACGGGTGCGCCGCACGTACCCGTACCCCGCGAGTACCCCCGCCCCGCCGAGGGCGACGAGCGGCAGGACGAGGTCGGCAGCGGACGTCCCGTCGGCCGCCTGCTCGGCGGTGGTGTCCTGCTCCGCGGCGGGCCCGGCCCGGGTGGCCGCAACCGGAACCTCCGCGTTGATCGTCATCACCGGCAACACCAGCCACACGACCCCGGCCGCCCCACCCAGCACGGCATGCGCCACCCGCACGGATATGTGAGAGGCCGCGCATCGCGGCCGGCCGCGTATCAAGGATGACGTCACGTTTCGGAGCGTAGGAGCAGGATTACGGACGCGCGACCGGGGCGGGACGTGGGGGTGTGCCGGTGACGGGTGGGGTGTGGGGTACGGCAACGGGAGGGGAGACGCGTGACGGAGCATGCAGGGGGTACGGGTACGGGTACGGGCACGGGGAGGGACGAGGGTCCTGAGGTCGCCGACGGTGATGTACCTCCAGAAGAAGGGCCACCCGCACCCGGCGACGAGAGCAGTACGGGTGGTACGGGTAGTACGGGTGGGAGAAAGAAGTGGGCCCGCTGGACCCGCCGTACCGCCCTCGCGCTCGTGCTCCTCCTGGTCCTCCCCACCCTCGCCGCCGAGATCGCCCTCCGCGTGAACTACACCGGTGACCTCGTGGACGGCACCCACACCAGGAACCAGGACGCGATCTGGCTGGGCCACGCCTGGGTGGACGGGCGGAAGACCGACGCGGACGTCACCGCGTTGGCCCGTCGGCTGAAGGGCACCGGAATTCGTGATCTGTACGTCCATTCGGGGCCCCTGGAGCACGACGGCACCCTCCCTGAGGCGGACTACCCCAGAGCTACCTGGCTGATCGAGTCCGTCCACCGCGTGCTGCCCGGCGTACGCGTGCAGGCCTGGCTGGGGGACAAGCTCGCGACCGAGAGCCCGGACGGTCTGCGGCTGCAGCGCGCGGCGACCCGTACCGCGATCGTCGCCTCCACCCGTCAGATCCTCGACGCCGGCTTCGAGGGTGCCCACTTCGATCTGGAACCGCTGCACTCCGGCGACCGCGACTACCTCGACCTGCTCGACCGGCTGCACGACGTCACCGAGTCCCGGAACGCCCAACTCTCCGTCGCCGCCCACCAGATCGACCCGCTCCCCGCCTTCCACTCCTTCTGGGGCACCGTCACCAACCACCCCAAGTGGTGGTCGCAGGCGTACTTCGGCCAGGTCGCCCGTCGGGTCGACCAGATCGCCGTCATGTCGTACGACACGATGCAGCCCCTGCAGAGCCTCTACGGCGGCTATGTCGCCCAGCAGACCTCGCTCGCGCTGGAGGTCACCCCGGACTCCACCGATCTGCTCATGGGCCTGCCCTTCTACCACGAGAACCGCTTCGGCCACCGGGGCTCCGCCGAGACCGTCCCCGCCGCCGTCCGGGGCGTGCGCCTCGGCCTGTCCCGCACGGACGCGGACCGCGCGAACTTCGGTGTCGCCCTGTATGTGGACTTCGCGGCGACGGAGGCGGACTGGACGGCGTACCGGGAGGGTTGGGTGCGCTGAGCCCACGCCCGACCGTCCCGCCTATGACCGGGGATGACGGGGGATGACAGGGGCTCAGCGGCGGCGCACCCGGCCGGCCAGGGCGGTTCTGAGGGCGCGCAGGGCGTAGTGCGTACGGGACTTGACCGTGCCCGGGGGGATGCCGAGCAGCTCGGCGATCTCCGCTATGGGGCAGCCCCGGTAGTAGGTCAGGGCGAGGATCTGCCGCTGCTGGACGGTCAGCCGGGGCAGCGCGTCCAGGACCAGCTGGGTGTCGAGGATGCGGTCGGCCGCGTCCTGCACGGACAGGTTGAGGTCGTCGATGCTGTCGGTCTCCCGGGGGCGGATCCGGCATGCCCGGTGGTGGTCGATGACGAGGTTGCGTACGACCGTGAAGAGCCAGGGGCGCAGTTCGGCGGGCCGGCCGTCGATGTGGTCGTAGCGGGTCCAGGTGCGCAGGGTGGCTTCCTGGAGGACGTCCTCGGCCGTGTGCCAGTCGCCGTTGAGCAGGCGGGCGGCGTAGCGCAGCAGGGCGGAGCCGTGGTGGTGGTAGACGGCGCGGACGAAGTCCTCTTTGTCCGGGCGGGCGGTGGGTTTCATGGAGTGGGGCACCTTGTCGGGTGTCGAGCGGTGGCTGGGGGCGTGGGTGGGGGCCCGCACACCACGGCGTGCGTGCGTCGGCCTTTCGACGCCTTCAGGAGGCCGAGCATCGCCGCGCCGACTGCTCACTTCCCAGACCATTCGCCGCTCACTTGACCGACCCTCGCGCACCGGGACTTGGCCCTCGTACGGCCTCATGTGCCCCTCACGCGGCCGGTACCGCACCCGGTATTCCAGTCGGTGTTCCAGGCTCCGGGGGAATCCGCAGGTCGGGCGCCATTCCGGTGTTCCAGCGTCCCGTAATGAGCCGTCGGTCTCGCGTCCGGGACGACCGCGCCCACAGTCTTGGGCCGTCCGACCCGGCAGCACTCGCCGTACTGCGGCAACCGCCGCTCGCCGTACTCCGGGCATCCACAGAACCCGTATCCACAGAAAAGGCAGTCCGTCATGCGTATCTTCAGCCGCCGCAGCGCTCGTACCCTCGCCCCCTCCGTGCTCGTCGCCGTCCTCGCGGCGGCCGGTGTGCAGGCGGCGGCCCAGTCGGCCGACGCCGCTCCCAAGAGGGCCGCGGCGATCACGGCCTGCACCACGGCCCACATGAAGGTGACGGTCAGCCCGGTGACCCGGCCGATCAACCACCTGCTGCTGAAGGCCACCAACACCGGCACCAAGGCCTGCTACGCCTACGGCGCCCCGTTCCTGCGGGCCGGCGCCGATGCCCAGGCCGCGCTGGCCTGGGACGAGGACTCCGTCCCGCAGTCGGTGGTCACCCTCGCGCCCGGCAAGTCCGCCTACGCGGGGATCACCACCTCCACGCCCGACGGCGTGGAGGGCTACAAGGCCAAGACGCTCGGCGTGCTCTTCTCCAACCGGGCGCTGAACGGCTCGGTCGGTCCGGAGAAGACCCTGAAGCTGCCGCACAACGGGGTCTACTTCAACAGCGCCGCCACCGTCGGCTACTGGCAGAGCAGCATCGGCCAGGCGCTCTTCGGCTGAGCCACCGAGCCACGGCTGCCGCCCGCCCCTGCCCGCCCGCCGTTTCTGATCAGCCAATCGGTCTGGGAAGTGAGCAGTTCCACTGCCGAATCTGGACGCCTTGCCCTGATCGAGAAGGAGAGACGACGATGCGTACGTTGGTAGTGGGTGCGGGCCCGACCGGCCTGGTGACCGCGATGCTGCTCGCCGCGGAGGGTGCGGAGGTCACGGTGGTCGACCGTGACCCCGGGCCGCCGGAGAGCGACGCGGCGGCGGTCTGGCAGGGGTGGCGGCGGCCCGGGGTCAACCAGTTCCGGCAGACCCACTGTCTGCTGCCGGGCGGGCTGCGCCTACTGCGGGACGAGCTTCCGGGCGCGGTCGACCGGCTGCTTGCCTTGGGCGGGCGCCCGGGGCACAACATGATCGCCGGCACCTGGGGCCTGCCGGGCCTCGGCGGCCGGCGCCCGGAGGACGACCGGTACGAGACCGTGGCGGTCCGGCGCCCGGTCCTGGAGGCGGCCCTGCTGGCCGAGGCGGAACAGACGCCCGGCGTCACCGTGCGCCGCGGGGTGCGGGTGACCGGACTGCTCACCGGTGACGCCCGTACCGCCGGATCCCCGCAGGTGACCGGCGTCCTCACCCAGGACGGCGAGTCCCTGACCGCGGATCTCGTGGTCGACGCGGGCGGCCGCAACTCCCCGGTCGCCGAGCTGCTCGCGCGGATCGGCGCGGCCCCCGACGAGCAGCGCGCCGAGACCGGGTTCCGCTACTACACCAGGTTCTTCCGCTCGGCCGACGGCACACCGGGACCGCAGCCACCGTGGCCGCTCTGCCACCACGACAGCGTCAGCGTCCTCTCCGCCCCGGGTGACAACGGCACCTGGTCGGTGACGCTGGTGACCTCAGGGCGCGACCAGGAACTGCGCGCCCTGACCGACACCGGCGCCTGGCAGCGGGCGCTGAAGCTGTACCCGTGGTTCGCGCCGCTGGGGGAGGCGGAGCCGCTCACGGACGTACTGGCGATGGGCGGAACCGAGAGTCGGCGGCTTCGCGCGGGGGTCGACGGCCGGCCGCCGGTCGCCGGGATCGTCCCGGTCGGCGATGCCTGGGCCACCGTCAATCCGCAGTTCGGCACCGGCATGACCATGGGATTCCGGCACGCGGCGCTGCTGCGTGACGCCGTGCGCGCGGTGGGCCTCGACGATCCCGCGGACCTCGCCATGAGGTTCGACCGGGTCACCGAGACCTTCCTCGCGCCGGTCTGGGACAACTTCGCGCTCTGGGACCGGCACCGGCTGGCCGAGATCGACGCCGAGATCCGGGGCGGGACGTACACGTCCGCCGACGAGGCCTGGAATCTGCAGGTCGCCGTCGAGGCCGTCCGCTGGATGGATCCCGACGTGCTCCGCGGGCTCGCCGAGGTGGCCTGCCTCCTGGCCACTCCGGAGGAGGCTCTGCTGAAGTCCGGGCTGGTGGAGAAGGTGCTCGCACTCGCGCCGGGCACTCCTCGGTACGCCGAACCCGGCCCCACCCGCCGCGCACTGCTCACCGCGGTGCGAGGCGTCTGACGACGTAGTCGACGTAATCTACGGACCCACATCCACGGCCCCACCGGCCCGGCAGCACGGAAGGAACCCATGTCCACGGCAGACGGCGGCTCGCTGGCCGGCCAACTCATCGCGGCCCGGGACCGGGCGTTCGTGGGCCGGTCGGCCGAACAGGCCCTGTTCCGCTCCGCGTTGGCGGGTGACCCCGGCGCCGCTCCGGTCCTCTATCTGCACGGGCCCGGCGGCATCGGCAAGTCCGCGCTGCTGCGCCGGTTCGCACAGGAGGCGCGCGGGGCGGGCCGGCCGGTCGTCGAGGTGGACGGCCGTACGGTGTCGCCCACGCCGGAGGGTTTTACGGCGGCCGCGGCCGAGGCGGTCGCCGAGCCCGGGGCGGTGCTGCTGGTCGACACCTTCGAGCTCTGCCAGGGGCTGGAGGGCTGGCTCTGGGAGCAGTTCCTGCCCCGGCTGCCGCTCGGCGCGGTCGCGGTGGTCAGCGGTCGGCAGGCACCCGACCCGGCCTGGGTCTCCGACCCGGGCTGGGCCGACGTCCTGTGGGTCATGCCGCTGCGCAACCTCACTCCCGAGGACGCGCAGGCGTTCCTGCGTTCGCGGGGTGTGGCGGAGGGCGCGCACCACACCCTGCTGTCGTTCACCGGCGGCAACCCGCTCGCCCTGGCGCTGGCCGCCGCGGTGGCCGTCCGGGACTGCCGCCGGACGCCCGGACCGGCGTCCGGCCGGCTGCCGAACCATGACGTCATCGCCACTCTGGTGCCACGGCTGGTGGGGGATCTGCCCAGCGTGGAGCACCGCACCGCGCTGGAGATCTGCGCGTACGCCTACGTCACCTCGGAGGCGCTGCTGCGCGCCCTGCTGGGGGAGCGGGCACCCGAACTGTTCGCCTGGCTGCGGGCGCAGCCGTACATGGAGTCCACGGCGTCCGGGCTGTTCCCGCACGACGTGGTGCGCGAGACGCTGGTGGCCGACCTGCGCTGGCGCGACCCCGAGGGCTTCGTCGCCCTGCACAAGCGGCTGCACCAGTACCTGTTCGAGCAGTTGCGCGCCGCTCCGGCCACGCAGATCCTCCCGGCGACCGGAGCCCTGCTCCACATGCACCGCACCGACGGCCGCATGGCCCACTTCCATGACTGGCGCAGTACCGGCCATGTCTACGACCAGCCGTGCGCCGCCGCCGACGAGGCCCGGGTGCTGGAGCTGATCGAGGAGGCGGAGGGGCCCGAGTCGGCCGGGACGGCCCGGTACTGGCTCGACCGGCAGCGCTCCGCGTTCCGCGTGTACCGCTCCGCGCAGACCGGCGAGATCGTGGCCTGCTCGGCCTGGCTGCGGCTGACCGGGCTGGAGGGCGCGGACGCCGACCCCGTGGTGGCCGCGGCCTGGGCCCACGCGCGCGCCAACGAACCCCTGCGCGCCGGGGAGCACCTGGCCCTGGCCCGGTTCACCGTCGACCCCGCGCACTACCAGCGGCCCGGCCCGGCCACGACCCTGACGCAGTGGCGGGCGATGGGCGAGATCTTCCGCGCCGACCGGCTCGCCTGGTCGTTCGTCGTGATGCGCAACGACGGCTTCTGGGACGGGCACCTGGGCCATTTCGACATGCTCCCGACCGACACCGATCCGGTGGTGGGCGACCACTCCTACCGTCTCTTCGCCCACGACTGGCGGGCCCAGCCCGTCGTCCCCTGGCTGGCGGCGAAGACGGACGTCGCGCTGTCCGGCACCGTCCGCCCCGAGCCCGAACCTGCCGCCGCCGCGGGCACGGCGCCACAGCCGACGGAGCCGACCGAACTCGTCGTGCTGTCGCGCCCGGAGTTCGACGCGGCCGTACGGGACGCGCTGCGCGCCCTGCGCCACCCCGCGCGGCCCGCCGAGAATCCCCTCAACCGCAGCCGGGTCGTCGTGGCGAACGGCGGCGGTCTCGCCGACGTCCTCGCCCGCGCCGTGGACGCCCTGCTGCTGGAACGCGGCGGCGACAAACGCCACCGTGCCCTCACGACCACCTACTTGAAGGCCGCGCCGACGCAGGAGGCCGCGGCCGAGCGCCTGGGCCTGCCGTTCAGCACCTACCGCCGCCACCTCACCTCGGCGGTCGAACGCGTCAGCGACATCCTGTGGCGCCACGAACTCGACGGAGAACCTCTCACCCGCCCCTGAACGCCTACGACGGCCACGAGGCCCCCCTTTCTCCCGTCCGTCCGAATCGCGTACCGACACCATCCCCCCGAGAACTGCTCACTTCCCAGACCGGATGACTGCTCGCTGTAAAACGGGTGCTGTTCACAGCCCGGGGTGCGATGATCCATCGAGCCTGAAGGGGGTGGGCAATGCTGTGGACCGTGCTCGGCGCGCTGGCCTGTGTGGCGGCGGCGATACCCGGAGCGATCGCGCTGACGACGGGTTGGCTCCCGTCGGGGCTGCGGGGCAGTGTCGTACGACCGTGGTTGTGGGGATGCGGCGGACTGCTGACGGCCGTGGGCCTGGGGACGGAATGGTCCCTGCTGTGGCTGCCGTCCATCGACTTCTTCGGACTCCTCGGCCTCGCCCTGATCGTCCTCGGCTTCGTGTGCCAGTCCCGCGCCCGCCGGCATCCCACGCCCCGGTGACCGTCACCCGCAGGACCCTCACCCGCGCCGACCTGACCCCGCTGTCCCGTGCCGCCCTCGGCCGCACCCCGACCACCGTCACCCGTGTCCGGGGCGGTTCGAAGAAGGGCGTCTACCGCCTCGCCTTCGAGGACGGTACGACCGCGGTGGCCTACGTCTGGTCACCGGACGAGGACCTCTGGGACGCCGGACCCGGCGACCCCCGCGACCCCTTCTCCCACGCCTCCGGCCTCACCCTCTTCACGGCGGCGGCCGACCGCCTCGCCGCGGCCGGTGTCCGCACGCCCCGGCTCCTGCACGCAGACCCGACGCACACCCACCTCCCGGCGGACGCGGCGCTCGTCGAGGACCTCCCGGGCGGCACCCTGGAGGACCTGCTGGCCGCCGACCCGGCCGCCGCACCGGAGGCGCTGGAACGGATGGCGGCCCTCCTCACCACCCTGCACACCTGCACGGGCCCGAGCTTCGGGAAGGTCGCGCTGGTCGACAACGGCGGTTCCTCGTACGGCGGTTCGTGCGCGGAGACTGTCGTCGAGCGCGCCCTGAGCGACCTCGACGAACTCACCGCACGCGAGCCCCGGGTCGCCGCCGTCCACACCCGACTGACCGACTGGACAAGGGCGTTGGTCGCGCAGGTCCGCCCTCGCACCGAGCGCCCCGCCCTGATCCACGGCGAACTCGGCGGCGACCACGTCCGCGTGACCGCCGACGGCGACCTCGCCCTCATCGACATCGAAGGCCTGATGTACTTCGACGTCGAGTGGGAGCACGTCTTCCTGCGCCTGCGCTTCGGCCGCCACTACGACGCGCTGCGCACCGAGGGCCTGGACGAGGACCGGCTGCGCCTCTACCGCCTGGCGATGCACCTCTCCCTGGTGGCCGGCCCGCTGCGCCTCCTCGACGTCGGCGACTTCGACGACCCGGAGTTCATGCGGGGCATCGCCGAGCACAACCTCGGCCGGGTCCTCACCCTTCTGGAGAACGCCTCCTGATCTTCGACCCCAGCCACACCAGCGGGTCGTACTTGCGGTCAACTGCCCGTTCCTTCAAGGGAATCAGCGCGTTGTCCGTGATGTGGATGCCCTCGGGGCAGACCTCGGTGCAGCACTTGGTGATGTTGCAGTAGCCGAGGCCGTGTTCGTCCTGGGCGGTCTTCTTGCGGTCCAGGCCGCTCTCGGCGGCCGCGTCGAGCGGGTGCATGTCCAACTCCGCGACCCGCATGAGGAATCGGGGTCCCGCGAACGCCGTCTTGTTCTCCTCGTGGTCGCGGACCACATGGCAGGTGTCCTGGCACAGGAAGCACTCGATGCACTTGCGGAACTCCTGCGAGCGGTCGACGTCCTCCTGCATCATCCGGTACTCGCCGGGAGCGACCCCCTGCGGTGCTACGAACGCCGGAACCTCCCTGGCCTTCTGGTAGTTGAAGCCGACGTCCGTGACGAGGTCGCGGACGACGGGGAAGGCGCGCAGCGGGGTGACGGTGATCGTCTCCTCGCGGGTGAACACCGACATGCGGGTCATGCACATCAGCCGGGGCCGCCCGTTGATCTCCGCCGAGCACGAACCGCACTTGCCCGCCTTGCAGTTCCAGCGCACGGCGAGGTCGGATGCCTGGGTGGCCTGGATGCGGTGGATGATGTCGAGGATCACCTCGCCGTCGTTGACCTCGACCTTGAAGTCCTCCAGGCCGCCGCCCTTGATGTCCCCCCGCCACACCTTGAAGCGGGCCTCGTAGCTGCTCACTCGTAAAGCTCCTCTTCGGCGAGGTACTTGACCAGCTCTTCCTTCTCGAAGAGGGCGAGCAGGTCCGCGCGGATGGGGTCGGTGGTCTCGCGGGTCAGGGTGATCTGCGCGGACACCGGGTCCGTGGCGCCCAACCCGCCTGTGGGATCGGTGAGTTGGCAGATCAGGTTGATGCGGCGCCAGTCGCGGTTCATGCCGGGGTGGTCCTCGCGGGTGTGTCCGCCGCGCGACTCGGTGCGCTCCAGCGCGGCCCGGGCCACGCACTCGCTGACCAGCAGCATGTTCCGCAGGTCCAGGGCGAGATGCCAGCCGGGGTTGAACTGCCGGTGTCCCTCGACCCCGGCCCGCCGTGCCCGTACCCGCAGGTCGGCGAGTTTCTCCAGTGCCTGCTCCATCTCGCCCTCGCGGCGGATGATGCCGACGAGGTCGTTCATGGTCTGCTGGAGTTCCTGGTGGAGGGTGTACGGGTTCTCGGGTGGACGTCCGTTCTCCTTGCCGGGTTCGGGGCCCTCCGCCGAGAAGGGGCGCAGTGCCTCCGCCGCCGCCAGGTCCACCTCGGTGTCGTCCACGAGCGGGCGGCTGTCCGCGAGGTCGGCCGCGTGGTCCGCCGCGTGCCAGCCCGCCCTGCGGCCGAAGACCAGCAGGTCGGACAGGGAGTTGCCGCCCAGCCGGTTGGAGCCGTGCATGCCGCCGGCCACCTCACCGGCCGCGAACAGTCCCGGCACCCCGCGCGCCGCCGCCGTCTCCGACTCGACCGCGATGCCGCCCATCACGTAGTGGCAGGTCGGCCCGACCTCCATCGCCTCCGCCGTGATGTCGACATCGGCCAGCTCCTTGAACTGGTGGTACATGGACGGGAGTCGGCGCCGGATCACCTCCGCCGGCATGCGCGTCGACACGTCCAGGAAGACCCCGCCGTGCGGTGAGCCGCGGCCCGCCTTCACCTCGGAGTTGATGGCGCGGGCGACCTCGTCGCGGGGGAGCAGTTCGGGAGGACGGCGGTTGTTGTCGGGGTCCTCGTACCAGCGGTCGCCCTCCGCCTCCGACTCGGCGTACTTCTCCTTGAAGACGTCGGGGATGTAGTCGAACATGAACCGTTTGCCGTCCGAGTTCTTCAGCACCCCGCCGTCGCCGCGCACCGACTCGGTGACGAGGATGCCCTTCACGGACGGCGGCCAGACCATGCCCGTCGGGTGGAACTGCACGAACTCCATGTTGAGGAGGGGCGCCCCGGCGAGCAGCGCCAGCGCGTGGCCGTCGCCCGTGTACTCCCACGAGTTGGACGTCACCTTGAAGGACTTGCCGATGCCGCCGGTCGCGATCACCACGGAGGGCGCTTCGAGGACGAGGAAACGGCCCGTCTCGCGCTCATAGGCGAAGACCCCGGAGACCCGGCTCCCGTCCTTCAACACCCGTGTGACAGTGCACTCCTGATAGACCTTCAGGCGCGACTCGTACTCACCGGTCTCCTTGTGGTCCTCCTGCTGGAGCGACACGATCTTCTGCTGGAGCGTGCGGATCAGCTCAAGTCCCGTACGGTCGCCGACGTGGGCCAGGCGCGGGTACTCGTGGCCGCCGAAGTTGCGCTGGGAGATCCGGCCGTCCTGGGTGCGGTCGAAGAGGGCGCCCCAGGTCTCCAACTCCCAGACCCGGTCCGGGGCTTCCATCGCGTGCAGTTCGGACATGCGCCACTGGTTGAGGAACTTGCCGCCGCGCAGGGTGTCGCGGAAGTGGACCTGCCAGTTGTCGCCGGAGTTCACGTTGCCCATCGCCGCCGCGATGCCGCCCTCGGCCATCACCGTGTGGGCCTTGCCGAACAGCGACTTGCAGATCACCGCCGTACGGGCACCGCGCTCGCGCGCCTCGATGGCGGCCCGGAGGCCCGCGCCACCGGCACCGACCACGACGACGTCCCACTCCTGTCGCTCGACCACGGACATCAGAAGAACCTCGGATCGTTGAAAGCGCCGGAGGCGACCAGGTACACGTAGAAATCGGCAGCTGCCACGCTGATCAACGACGCCCAGGCGAGCTGCATGTGACGGTTGTTCAGCTGTCCCACGAACTTCCACGCCTTGTAGCGCACGGGATGCTTGGAGAAGTGCTTGAGCTTGCCGCCGACGATGTGCCGGCAGGAGTGGCAGGAGAGGGTGTACGCCCAGATCAGCACGATGTTGGCCAGGAAGACGAGGGTGCCGAGGCCCATGTGGCCCCAGTGGTAGTGCTCGTCGCGGAAGGTCAGCACGGTGTCATAGGTGAGCGTGCCCGCCACCAGGAGCGCCGCGTAGAAGAAGTACCGGTGGACGTTCTGCAGGATCAGCGGGAAGCGGGTCTCGCCGGAGTACTTCTTGTGCGGCTCGGCCACCGCGCAGGCCGGGGGAGAGGCCCAGAAGCCGCGGTAGTAGGCCTTGCGGTAGTAGTAGCAGGTCAGGCGGAAGCCGAGCGGGAAGATCAGGATGATGATGGCGGGCGAGATGCCCCACCAGCTCCCGAAGAGGTCGGCGTTCGGGCCCGCGTGCATGGTGCTGCACCGCTCGGCCAGACAGGGCGAGTAGAACGGCGACACGTAGGGCGCCGAGTAGTAGTTCGAGTCCGCGAAAGCCCGCCAGGTCGAGTAGACGACGAAGGCGAGCAGTCCGGCGGCGGTGACGGCCGGGGCCAGCCACCAGCGGTCGGTCCGCAGATGCGGGGCGTCGATGGCGGCGCGCGTACCGGTGCGTACGCCGCCGCTGTTCGGATGGGGTTCCGTACCAGTGGCCAACTCAGGACTCCGGTCGGTTCAGGGTGCGTGGCGGTCGTGGGCGCCGAGTCCTTCGTCGTCCGAGTCCGTCCACAGGGTGTTGTCGTAGGGGGTGTCGGGGATGGAGACGAGATCGGGGCGCCGGGGGCGCTCGATCCCTGGTGCGGCGTCGCGCAGCAGGGCGACGCTCTCGCGCAGGCGGTCCGCGTCGGCCTTGACCCTGCGCATCTCCAGGCCTCCGCTGTCGAATTGCTGTTCCAGCCGTCCCACCGACCTGAACAGGTCTTCAAGACAGCGTTGGACTGACGTCAGTTCGTCGTGCACGGACATGACGTGACCTCACTTCCGTGGGCGTCGGCCCTGGACGGCAACGTTCATGCGCCTGCGAGTGTTGCGCGTCACACCTACCGGTGGGAAGCACTGTGCACGGATTGGCTGGGGTGTGTTGGCGTGTGCGGGGGCGGATTCGAACGTTGCGCCGCACGGGTGGGCTTTGCGGCGCCCCCGCCGTGTCGCCCCACACGGCCGAACCGTTTCCTCTTCAGTGGCCGCATAGATCTGATCAGCTCCATATACCACTAAATGTGAGTATAAGCCCCGCGGCTTTCGGAGGTAACAGTGATGTCCCACGACGACGTCGGACTGCGCGCGGTCATGCGCTCGGTCGCCTTCCTCACCGCGGGCGCGCTCGCGGTGCCCACCCTCGCGGCGTGCAGCTCCGAGGACGAGTCGGGCAAGCCACTGGCCGCACAGGACATCGCGCCCGTCGCGCGTGACCTGGTCGCCGACGGCGGCACCCTGCGCTGGGCCGTCGACGACGTGCCCGAGACCCTCAACGCCTTCCAGTCGGACGCCGACGACGCCACCACCCGCGTCGCCCAGGCTGTCCTGCCCGCCATGTTCCG
The DNA here is from genome assembly GCF_045209635.1 of Streptomyces sp. NBC_01622. Lineage (NCBI taxonomy): Bacteria > Bacillati > Actinomycetota > Actinomycetes > Kitasatosporales > Streptomycetaceae > Streptomyces > Streptomyces sp. NBC_01622. The sequence continues at coordinate 4,216,165 of NZ_CP109293.1, read as the reverse complement.
GCTCGACGCGCAGGGCCGCCCCCAGCGTGACGCCGACTACCTGGAGTCCGCGAAGGTCGTCGACACCTCGCCCAAGCAGGTCGTCCTCTACAAGCTCGACCAGCAGGCCGTGTGGAGCGACGGCCGGGAGATCGGCGCCGCCGACTTCGCCGCCCAGTGGCGCGCCCTGTCCGGCAAGGACTCCGCGTACTGGACCGCGCGCAACGCCGGCTACGACCGCATCGAGAAGATCGAGCGAGGCGCCAACAACCTCGAGGTCAAGGTCACCTTCAGCAGGCCGTACGCCGACTGGAAGTCGCTGTTCTCGCCGCTGTACCCCAAGGACGTCATGGGCACCCCGGACGCCTTCAACGACGGGGCGCGCAGCAAACTGAAGGTCACCGCCGGCGCGTTCGCGCTGCAGAAGGTCGACCGCAAGGACAAGGAGATCGTCCTCGCCCGCAACCCGCACTGGTGGGGCAGGCCCGCGAAGCTCTCCCAGATCGTGCTGGCCGCCGTACCGCTGGACAAGCGGGCCGCCGCGCTCGCCGACGGCACGGTCGACCTCGCCGCCGTCGACCCCGCCGACGCGAGCCGGATCGCGCTCGCCGGCCGCGCCAAGGGCACCGGCACCCCGCTCCAGGGCGCGAGTGCGAGCGCCACGGGCGACACGGAGAGCAAGGACGAGAACAAGGGCGAGAGCCCCAAGGAGAAGAAGAAGCTCAGCAAGAAGGAGCGCAAGGCGCTCGCCAAGTACCTGCGCCAGCAGGACGAGTTGCGGGCCTTCACCGTCCGCCGCTCCTTCGAACCCGCCTACACGCAGCTCGCCCTCAACGGCTCCGAGGGCCCCCTCGCCGACGAACGCGTCCGGCGCGCGGTGGCCCGCGCGCTCGACCGGGAGGCGCTCGCCAAGGTCGTCCTCACCCCGCTCGGCCTGCCCGCCGTACCGGTCGGCAGCCACCTCGCGCTCTCCGGGCAGGCCGCGTACGCCGACAACAGCGGCGCGCTCGGCGACCACGACACCGCGGAGGCGCAGGCGCTGCTCACCGACGCCGGCTGGGTGCTCGGCGGAGCGGTCAAGGACAAGGGCGAGAAGGCGGCCGGCGCCGAGGGGAAGAAGGGCAAGAAGGACGACGAGTCGGAGGGCGGCTCCGACGGGCAGTACATCGTCGGCGAGGACAACAAGGACCCCCAGGACCACACCGACAAGCACGGGCACGGCGACGAGGGGTCCAAGCGCCTCGCCGACGGCAAGCAGTACGACGGCCGCAAGGTGAAGCAGGGCGGGGCGCCCGGCGCGTACGCCCCGAAGGGCACGGCCGCCCCGGCCGGCGCGATGACCGGCACGCTCGCCAAGGACGGCAAGCCGCTCACCCTGCGCTTCGTGCTTCCCTCCGGGACCGGCTCGGAGTCGCTGAGCGCGGTCGCCGACAGCATCTCCCGCATGCTGGAGAAGGTCGGCATCCGCACGGAGATCACCAAGGTCTCCGACGACAGCTACTTCAAGGACCACATCGCGTCCGGTCAGTACGACCTCGCCCTCTACTCCTGGCCCGCGTCCGCCTTCCCCGCCACCGACGCCCGCCCGATCTTCGCCAAGCCGGTCCCGGCCGCCGACGGCTCCCTGAACGTCGAGCAGAACTACACCCGCGTCGGCACCGACCAGGTCGACCAGCTCTTCGACCAGGCCGCCTCCACCCTCGACGAGGACGAGTCCGCCGCCCTGGTCCGCAAGGCCGACGCCCGTATCTGGGCGGCGGCCGGCTCCATCCCCCTCTATCAGCGCCCCCAGCTCACCGCCGCCCGCAAGACCATCGTCAACGCGGGCTCCTTCGGCTTCCAGACCCCGGTCTACGAGGACATGGGCTTCCTGAAGAAGGGGGCGAAGGCGTCGGCGAGTCCGTCGTCCGGGAGCTGATCCGGCTGGAAGCCTCAGAACCGCCTCAACTCGCTTGCCTCGCCCGTTGTGCTCAGTCAGGGTGACACCTGCCTGATCACAGCGGGTTTTCACCAGGACAACGGGGTGACCATGTACGGGGGAACGCGAAGGATGTCGGCCGTGGGTTTCGCGCTCGCGGCGCTGCTCGCCGGGGCCGTGGGGTGTACGAGCGGGTCCGGTGACGCGGGGAAGAAGAGCGACAGCGCGACGGCCGGCACCAAGGAGGCGCAGCCCGCGGTCGCCGACAAGGCGTGTGTGAACGGCACCTACACCTGGATCAACATCGAGAAGCCGACGCGGCTGCTCGGGGTCTCGGACGTGGAGACACTGGGCAAGGGCGGCGGCACGCTGAAGCACAAGGTACGGCGACTGGCCACGGTCCGGATAGCGGTGCAGGCCGGGAGCGGTGCCCCGGCGGCGAAGGAGATCCTCACCTCCCTGGGCGAGAAGACCGGTGTGATCGACCCCGACAGCGATGTGGGGGCGTTCGCGGAGGTCGGCGGCTCGGGACCGGAACTGAACGACGGCAGCATGGCGCCGGAAGGGGCCGGGCGGTTCGTGCAGTACGCCGCCGTGCGGATCGTAGAGGCGGACTTCCGTTACACCTGCCCCGGAGGCAGGACCGCCATCGGGCACGCGGAGAGCTGGAACGTCTCGGTCGACGGCCTCCTCGAATGCGACACCAAGACCGGCAACGCCACAGCTCGTGAGGCCGCCCGCCTCTCCTGCGGCGCGGACTCGGTCGCCGCGAAGGCTGCCTGACCCCACCGCTCCGCAGGGTCCGCCGGGCCCTGCGGAGGCCCCTTCCCCATACGCCACGTACGATGGGGTAAGGCCGTGGCGTGTCCAGCCCGGCAGGGTCCGCGTAACTCAGACGTACGCGCAGGCCTTCCTCACTCTCCGGGAGTACGCCGCAATATGGCCACGCGCCACGACATCCGCAACGTCGCCATCGTCGCCCACGTCGACCACGGGAAGACGACCCTCGTCGACGCCATGCTGAAGCAGGCCGGTGCCTTCGCCGCGCACGCCGCCGAATCGCTCGACGACCGCATGATGGACTCGAACGATCTGGAGCGTGAGAAGGGCATCACGATCCTGGCCAAGAACACGGCCGTGAAGTACCACCCGAAGGATGGCAGCGATGTCATCACCATCAACATCATCGACACCCCGGGCCACGCCGACTTCGGTGGCGAGGTCGAGCGCGGTCTGTCGATGGTGGACGCGGTGGTGCTGCTCGTCGACGCCTCCGAGGGCCCGCTGCCGCAGACCCGCTTCGTGCTGCGCAAGGCGCTCCAGCAGCGCCTGCCCGTCATCCTCTGCATCAACAAGACGGACCGCCCGGACTCCCGGATCGACGAGGTCGTCAACGAGACCTACGACCTCTTCCTGGACCTGGACGCGGACGAGGAGCAGATCGAGTTCCCGATCGTCTACGCGTGTGCGCGTGACGGCGTCGCCTCGCTGACCAAGCCCGAGAACGGCACGGTCCCGCAGGACAGCGACAACCTGGAGCCCTTTTTCTCCACGATCCTGTCGCACGTCCCGGCCCCGCAGTACGACGAGGCCGCCCCGCTCCAGGCGCACGTCACCAACCTGGACGCCGACAACTTCCTCGGCCGTATCGCGCTCCTCCGCGTCGAGCAGGGCGAGCTGCGCAAGGGCCAGACCGTCACGTGGATCAAGCGCGACGGCACGATGTCCAACGTGCGCATCACCGAGCTGCTGATGACCGAGGCGCTCACCCGCAAGCCGGCCGAGATGGCGGGCCCCGGTGACATCTGCGCCGTGGCCGGTATCCCGGACATCATGATCGGCGAGACCCTCGCCGACCCCGAGAACCCGATCGCGCTGCCGCTCATCACGGTCGACGAGCCGGCGATCTCCATGACCATCGGTACGAACACCTCGCCGCTGGTCGGCCGCGGCGGCACCGGCAAGGGCGCCTCCGCGAAGGCGGCCGTCAAGGACCGCAAGGTCACCGCCCGTCAGGTCAAGGACCGCCTCGACCGCGAGCTGATCGGCAACGTCTCGCTGCGCGTGCTCGACACCGAGCGTCCCGACACCTGGGAGGTGCAGGGCCGCGGTGAGCTGGCGCTGGCCATCCTGGTCGAGCAGATGCGCCGCGAGGGCTTCGAGCTGACCATCGGCAAGCCGCAGGTCGTCACCCAGATCATCGACGGCAAGGTGCACGAGCCGGTCGAGCGCATGACGATCGACGTGCCCGAGGAGCACATGGGCGCGGTCACGCAGCTCATGGGCGTCCGCAAGGGCCGGATGGACAACATGTCCAACCACGGCTCCGGCTGGGTCCGGCTGGAGTTCGTCGTCCCCTCCCGCGGTCTCATCGGCTTCCGTACCGAGTTCCTCACCGGTACGCGCGGCACGGGCATCGCCCACTCCATCCACGAGGGCCACGAGCCGTGGTTCGGTGTGCTGACGACCCGTAACAACGGTTCGCTGGTCGCCGACCGCGCCGGCGCCGTCACCGCGTTCGCGATGACGAACCTCCAGGAGCGCGGTGTGCTGTTCACCGACCCCGGCACCGAGGTGTACGAGGGCATGATCGTCGGCGAGAACTCGCGCGCCGACGACATGGACGTGAACATCACCAAGGAGAAGAAGCTCACCAACATGCGCTCGGCCGCCGCCGACTCGTTCGAGGCGATCGTGCCGCCGCGCAAGCTCTCCCTGGAGCAGTCCCTGGAGTTCTGCCGCGACGACGAGTGTGTCGAGGTGACCCCGGAGTCCGTCCGCATCCGCAAGGTCGTCCTCGACCAGAAGGAGCGCGGCCGCTCGGCGAGCCGCGCCAAGCACGCCTGATACACCGGTACAGCTCAACTGAGCCCGGGCGCCCCCTACTTGGGGTGCCCGGGCTCAGTGCGTCGGCCGCGCCACGGTGATGATCTCGGGACTCGCGGGCGTGAGCGGGCCCCGCTCCCAGTCGCCGTACTGCTCGGCGACCGTCAGCCCGGCCTCGGCGAGGAACCCCGACAGGGCGGCACAGTCCAGGAACCGCAAGGTCGACCGGCTGACCTGAGGCTGTGCCCAACGCCCGCCCTCGAAGGTCTCGGTGAACGTCACCCGGTCCGCGACCGGCACGCCCTCGACCTCGTGCCACACCCGTACGAGACCGCCGTCCGGGCCGGTGAACCGGCGCGCCCGGTCGGGCGTCCAGGTCTCCCAGGCACGGGCCGCCGGGTTCCGCGTCTCGAACACGAACCGCCCGCCGGGCGCCAGCGCATCCCGTACGGCACGCAGCGCCAAGCGCAACTCCTCGTCCTGGACCAGGACTTGGAAGGCGTGCCCGGTCATCACCACGAGATCGAACTCGCCGCGCCATGCCGCAGTCCGCAGTTCCCCGAGCACCCACTCGACACCGGGTTCTCGCCGGCGGGCCTGAACGAGCATGGCGGCGGCGGGATCGATCCCCGTCAACCGCCCACTGTGTCCCTTACGACGGGCCCGGTGCAGCAACTTTCCGGTGCCGCAGCCCACATCGAGCACGGCCCGCGCGGACATCACCAGGTCCAGACAGAAGTCGTCCCCCGCACCCCACGGATTGAGCCCGTCGTACAACTCGGCAAGCGACATGTCCCCGAATGACCGATCCACCACCGATTCAGCCTGCCACACCCTCCGCGACGGAACGGCGGGGCTGCCCGCATTCTTGACGGGTTCTCAACCGTGGAGGAAGCGGTACCCGGGCTTTGCGCAAGGCTTGGCCGAATAAAGGGTTATCCCTTGTCCTGGTCAGGAATCCGTACAGGCCGACCGATCCGCACTATTCTGCCGTTGGCGTGATCCTGTCCATGCCCTGTCGGCTGTCCTTGAAGGTCTCCGGCGTGCGGGCGTGTTGATTGCACAGCGGTCGCTGAACCGCAACTGGATTTTCACGCGAGCCGCGTTCGGCATGCGGACATTCAAGCCCGATAGGTGTGTAACAAGTCCGTTTCGCAGGGATCTTTCACCAAACCCTTTGTCCGGATTTTGGAAGATGTACGCGTCAGGTGTGATCGAACCGAGACCTTGTGAATATGGCTCGGTCCCGCCTCATGGCAGATAGTTAGGCGCGTAGAGCTCGGATCACGGGTCACTCGCTGTAGGCGGCGACTCATCGAGCGCGGGGAGCACTTGACCATTTCAGGCACCGGTGACGGTGATGTGTCATGCGCTCTCCCAGGTGATGAACCATTGGACTCATGAGGAGGAGCCCCCATGCGTGGTGCCAAGAGCGCCAAGTGGGTTGCGATAGCCGCAGTTGTGGCGCTGGGCGCAACGGCCTGTGGCGGCGGCGGTGACGACAACAGCTCCGGCGGCAGCAAGGGCAACGGCGTCGTCTCGGTGGAGATCGGCGAACCGCAGAACAGCCTGGTTCCGAGCAACACGTACGAGACCGAGGGCGGCCAGGTCATCAACGCCCTCTTCACGGGGCTGACCAAGCTTGACGCCGACAACAAGGTCGTCAACGCCATGGCGGAGTCGATCGAGTCCAAGGACAACAAGGTCTGGACGATCAAGCTGAAGTCCGGCTACACCTTCCACAACGGGGAGAAGGTGACCGCCCAGTCCTTCGCCGACGCGTGGAACTACGGCGCGAACCAGACCAACGCCCAGCAGACCAACCCGCTGTTCAGCCACATCGCGGGCTACGCGGACCTCAACCCGGGCGAGGGCAAGAAGCCCACGACCGACAAGCTGTCCGGTCTGAAGGTGGTCGACGACAGCACGCTCCAGGTCACCCTGAACGGCGCGTTCTCGGCCTTCCCCTCGCAGCTCTCCTTCACCGCTTTCGTGCCGCTGCCCAAGGCGTTCTTCAAGGACCCGAAGGCCTTCGGCGAGGCCCCGATCGGCAACGGCCCGTTCAAGATGAGCGGTACGTTCAAGCACAACCAGGAAATCGACACCGTCAAGTACGACAAGTACCCGGACGCCTCGAAGATCGAGGTCAAGGGTGTCGACTTCAAGATCTACTCGAACCAGGACACCGCCTACAAGGACCTCGTCGCCGGCAACCTCGACAGCCTGCTGACGATCCCGACCTCGGGTCTGCCGACGTACCACAAGGACCTGAACGGCCGTTACATCGACGAGGCCGACTCGGCCGTCGGTTACATCGGCTTCCCGATCAAGTACAACAAGGCCTTCCAGAACGCGGACCTCCGCAAGGCCATCTCGATGTCGATCGACCGCAAGACGATCTCGTCGAAGATCTTCCTCGGCGCCCGTACGCCCGCGGACGACTACATCAGCCCGATCATCGACGGCTACCGCAAGGGCGCCTGTGGTGAGGCCTGCACGTACAACCCGACCAAGGCCAAGGCGCTCTACAAGCAGAGCGGCGGTCTGCCGGGCAACACGCTGGAGATCGGCTACAACGCGGACGGCGGCCACAAGGAGTGGGTCGAGGCCGTGTCGAACGAGATCCAGCAGGCTCTCGGCATCAAGGTGACGGCCAAGCCGTTCGAGCAGTTCCAGACCATCCTGAACGACCTGGACGCCAAGAAGTACCAGGGCGCGTTCCGTATGGCGTGGAGCATGGACTACCCGGACATGGAGGACTACCTCCGTCCGATCTTCTCGAAGGACGCCATCACCACCGGCTCCAACTACTCCGGCTACACGAACGAGGCGTTCGAGAAGCTCCTCGTCGAGGGCGACCAGGCCCCGACGCACGAGGACGCCATCAAGAAGTACCAGGCGGCGGACGACATCCTGCTCAAGGATCTGCCGTACATCCCGGTGTACTTCTACACGATGAACGCCGGCTTCAGCGACAAGATCAAGTCCATGAAGGTCGCCGGTCACCAGATCCTGTGGGACACGGTCAAGCTCAGCTGACCTGGTTCGAGCAGTTCTGACACAGCAGTACGGGGTGAGCAGGGGGAGGAATAGCCTTCCCCTGCTCACTCTTGCTGCCGTCTCCCGTCCGACCGTGCCCTCCCCCCGGCCGCGGTCGGGTCGAGCACCCCCCTCTGGAGCACCCATGGGCCGATACGTCGCCCGCCGTCTCCTACAGGTGATCCCTGTGGTGATAGGCGTCACGTTCATCATTTTCTGCCTGGTCTTCGCTCTGCCCGGCGATCCGATCCAGGCACTGGCCGGCGACAAGCGCGCCGACCCCAACATCGCGGCGATCCTCCGCGCGCACTACCACCTCAACGAGCCGCTGTACCAGCAGTACTGGCACTACATCAGCGGTGTCCTCACCGGTGACCTCGGTGAGACCTACAACGGGCGTGCCATCTCCGACATCGTCTCCGAGCGGTTCCCCGTCACGGTGAAGCTGGGCCTGACGTCCTTCGCGCTCGAAGCCGTGATCGGCATCGTCGCGGGCATCTTCTCCGCCCTGAAAAAGGGCAAGTTCATCGACAACGTCGTGCTGGTCTCGACCCTGGTCCTGATCTCGATCCCGGTCTTCGTGCTCGGCTCCGTGCTGCAGCTGGAGTTCGGTGTGAACCTCAAGATCACACCGGTCGCCGGCATCGAGCACGGCTGGCCGCAGAGCTACATCCTCCCGTCCGTCGTACTCGCCTCGACGTCTATGGCGTACATCGCCCGACTCGTCCGTACGAGCATGATGGAGTCGGTCCGTGCCGACTACGTCCGTACGGCGATCGCCAAGGGCCTTCCGACGCGGCGGGTCATCGGCGTGCACGCGATGCGCAACTCCCTGATCCCGGTCGTCACCTTCCTGGGCTTCGACCTCGGCGCGCTCATGGGCGGCGCCATCATCACCGAGCGCGTGTTCAACATGCCCGGCATCGGCGGTCAGTTGGCCCAGTCCGTCTATCTGCGCGAGCGGCCCGTCGTGGTCGGTCTGGTGACCCTCCTGGTACTGATCTACCTGGTCGCCAACCTCCTCGTAGACCTGCTGTACGCCGTGCTCGACCCGAGGATCCGCTATGAGTGAGAAGACGATAGAAAGGCCCACCACCGACGAGGCCGCCATCGCCAAGGAGATCGAGGCGGAGGAGAAGGCGGCGGCGCGGCAGGCGAGCCTGCTGCGGGACGGCTGGGCGGACCTGCGCAAGCGGCCCATGTTCATCGTGACCTCGTTGATCATCCTGGTCCTGCTCGCGCTGGCGATCGCACCCAGTCTGTTCACCGCGCGCTCCCCGTTCTCCGACGGCTTCTGCCAGCTGCAGAACTCCATGAACGGACCCTCGTCCGGGCACCTGTTCGGCTACGACGTGCAGGGCTGCGACATCTACACGCGGACCGTCTACGGCACCCGCAACTCGGTCGTCGTCGGTGTCGTGACCACCACCGCCACCACCCTGATCGGCGGTCTGGTGGGCATGCTCGCCGGTCTCATCGGCGGCTGGGCCGACGCGCTGCTGTCCCGTATCACCGAGGTGTTCGCGGGTCTGCCGCTGATCATCGGCGGTCTGCTGATCATGTCCATCTGGGGCGGCGGCGACGTCTGGTCGGTGTCGTTCATCATGGCGATCCTCGGCTGGCCGCAGGTCTACCGGATCATGCGCGGCGAGGTCATCGCGAACAAGTACAACGACTACGTGACGGCCGCGCGGGCACTGGGCGCGGGATCGTGGCGAATAGCGTTCCGGCACATCCTGCCCAACACGCTCGCCCCCGTCATCGTCATCACCACCATGAACCTCGGTGTGTACATCAGCGCCGAGGCCGCCCTGTCCTACCTGGGCATCGGCATCCAGTACCCCAACATCTCCTGGGGCGTGATGATCAGTGACGCCCAGGACAGGTTCCTGACCTCGCCGCACGCGCTGATGTTCCCGGCCGGTGCCCTGAGCATCACGGTCCTGGCCTTCATCATGCTCGGCGACGTGGTTCGCGACGCCTTCGATCCCAAGATGCGCTGAGGGAGGCGTACGTGACCATCATCGACCCGACGGACGCCGTTCCGGCCCAGCGCCCCGGCGACCACGACGACACCGGCCCACTGCTCGAAGTGCGCGATCTGCACGTCGAGTTCCAGACCCGCGAGGGTGTGGTCAGGGCCGTCAACGGCGTCAACTACACCGTGAACTCCGGAGAGACGCTCGCCGTGCTCGGCGAGTCCGGCTCCGGCAAGTCCGTGACCGCGCAGGCGATCATGGGCATCCTGGACATGCCGCCCGCCCGTATCCCGCAGGGCGAGATCCGCTTCTACGGCCAGGACATGCTGACCATGGGTGCCGAGGAGCGGCGCAAGTTGCGCGGCGCCCGGATCGCGATGATCTTCCAGGACGCGCTCTCCTCGCTCAACCCCGTGCTCAGCGTGGGGTTCCAGCTCGGCGAGATGTTCCGCGTCCACCAGGGCATGTCCCGCAAGCAGGCCAAGGCCAAGTCCATCGAGCTGATGGACCGGGTGAAGATTCCGGCCGCCGCGGCGCGGGTGAACGACTACCCGCACCAGTTCTCCGGCGGTATGCGCCAGCGCATCATGATCGCGATGGCGCTCGCCCTGGAGCCGGACCTGATCATCGCCGACGAGCCGACCACGGCCCTCGACGTGACGGTGCAGGCCCAGGTCATGGACCTGCTCGCGGAGTTGCAGCGCGAGTACCGGATGGGGCTCATCCTCATCACCCACGACCTCGGCGTGGTCGCGGACGTCGCCGACAAGATCGCGGTGATGTACGCGGGCCGCATCGTGGAGACGGCGCCGGTGCACGAGCTGTACAAGCGCCCGGCGCACCCCTACACCCGGGGTCTGCTGGACTCCATCCCGCGCCTGGACCAGAAGGGCCAGGAGCTCTACGCGATCCAGGGCCTGCCGCCCAACCTGCTGAAGGTACCGGCCGGTTGTGCCTTCAACCCGCGCTGCGACAAGGCGCAGGACATCTGCCGTACGCAGTTCCCGCCGCTGGTCCCGGTGACCGAGGCGGACGGAACCGAACTGCCCGGCCGCGCCAGCGCGTGCCACTTCTGGAAGGAGACGATCCATGGCTGACCCGACCAAGGCCGACGAGCCCCGGGACGCGATGCCCAACGTCTCCGACGTCGAGGTGGCGGAGGTGCACTCGGAGGAGGAGGCGGTCGCCGCTCTCGACGCGAACGTCGAGCGGGGCGAGCCGATCCTCCAGGTGCGCAACCTGGTCAAACACTTCCCGCTGACCCAGGGGATCGTGATCAAACGCCAGATCGGCGCGGTGAAAGCCGTCGACGGCATCTCCTTCGACCTGCACCAGGGCGAGACCCTGGGCATCGTGGGCGAGTCCGGCTGCGGCAAGTCGACGGTCGCCAAGCTCCTGATGAGCCTGGAGACGGCGACGGCCGGCGAGGTCTTCTACAAGGGCCAGGACATCACCCGGCTGTCCGGCAGGGCCCTCAAGGCCGTCCGCCGGAACATCCAGATGATCTTCCAGGACCCGTACACCTCGCTCAACCCCCGTATGACGGTGGGCGACATCATCGGTGAGCCCTTCGACATCCACCCCGAGGTGGCACCGAAAGGGGACCGTCGCCGCAAGGTGAAGGACCTCCTGGACGTCGTAGGACTCAACCCGGAGTACATCAACCGCTACCCGCACCAGTTCTCGGGCGGCCAGCGCCAGCGCATCGGCATCGCCCGCGGCCTCGCGCTCAACCCCGAGATCATCATCTGCGACGAGCCGGTCTCCGCGCTCGACGTGTCGGTGCAGGCACAGGTCATCAACCTGATGGCGCGACTGCAGGACGAGTTCAACCTCTCCTACATCTTCATCGCGCACGACCTGTCCATCGTCCGGCACATCTCGGACCGGGTGGGCGTGATGTACCTCGGCAAGATGGCCGAGGTCGGCACCGACGAGCAGATCTACGAGTACCCGACGCACCCCTACACCCAGGCGCTGCTGTCGGCCGTACCCGTGCCGGACCCGGAGGCCCGCGAGCACCGCGACCGGATCATCCTCACCGGTGACGTGCCCTCCCCGGCCAACCCGCCGTCCGGCTGCCGCTTCCGCACCCGCTGCTGGAAGGCCCAGGACAAGTGCGCCCAGGAGGAGCCGCTGCTCGCGATCCCGGAGCGCTTCAAGGGCTCCGACACCCCGGCGGCCCACGAGTCGGCGTGCCACTTCGCCGAGGTCAAGGACGTGGTCCACGCGGCCTGATCCCTACAGTCACCACTGGTTCCCGGCACTGTACGACGGTGCCGGGAACCTGCGTTTTCCCACGGCTCATACGGCGGGGTCGGGCACCCGCGCCCAGTGACAGGCCACCTGCGCCTCACCGCCGCCGCCCAGCACCTCCAGGTCCTCGGTCCGGCACCGGTGTGCCACCCCCGCCCGCTCCGCCTCCCCGCTCGCCAGGATCTGACAGCGCACCCGGAACCGGCAGCCGGTCGGAATACGGGACGGGTCCGGGGGCTCGCCGGACAGCACCACGGGATCGCCCGGCGCCTCGGGCAGTACCGACAACAACGCCTGGGTGTACGGGTGTTGGGGCGCCGTCAGCACCTGCTCGGCGTCCCCCGTCTCCACGATCCGGCCCAGGTACATCACCGCGACCCGGTCGGCGATGTTCCACGCCAGCCCCAGGTCGTGGGTCACCACCAGCGCGGCCAGGCCGAGTTCGGTGCGCAGCCGCAGCAGCAGGGCGAGGATCTCGCCGCGCACGGAGGCGTCCAGGGAGGCCACCGGCTCGTCGGCGACGAGGAGTTCGGGTTCCAGGACGAGCGCACCGGCGATCACCACGCGCTGCCGCTGCCCGCCGGACAGCTCGTGCGGATAGCGCAGGAAGAACCGCTCGGGCGGCCGGAGTCCGGCCCGGGACAGGGCCTGCGCGACCGCCGCCCGTTCGTCGCCGCCGCTCCCGTGGATCCGCAGCCCCTCGGCCACCGCGTCGTACACCGTGTGCCGTGGATTGAGCGACCCGCTCGGGTCCTGGAGGACGAGCTGCACTCGTCGGCGATAGGCCTTGAGGGCCCGTGAGGAGTACCGCAGGGGCTTGCCGTCGAAGGTGACCCGCCCCCCGGTCGGCGGCACCAGCCCGAGGAGCGAGCGGGCCAACGTCGTCTTCCCGCACCCGGATTCACCGACGAGGGCTACGACCTCCCCCGGCCGGATGTCGAGGTCGACACCGTCGACGGCCCGGGCGGGAGCACCGCCGCGCCGTCCCGGGAAGGCCACGTGCAGCCCTTGCGCGCTGAGCAGGGGCGCCGGTGTGGTCATGACGCGCTCCTCGTGTCGTGGCCTCGGGCGTTGTCGCCGGCCGGTACCGGCACATGCACACAGGCCGCTCGCCGACCCTGACCGGACTCCCGCAGGAACTGGTCCTCGGTCGCGCACACGTCCAGCGCCTCCGCGCAGCGCGGATGGAAGGCGCAGCCGGACGGCAGGTCGGAGGGGTCGGGCGGGTCGCCCGCGAGGCCGCGTGGGGCGAAGCGGGACGCCGGGTCGCCGATGTGCGGGAAGGAGGCCGACAGGGCCTTGCCGTAGGGGTGGAGGGCGTTCTCGTAGACCTGCCGGGCGGGGCCCTCCTCGATGACGCGGCCCGCGTACATGACGACGAGGCGGTCGCAGCTGTCCGCGAGGACCGCGAGGTCGTGGCTGATCATGATCAGGCCCACGTCCTGGTCGGTGACGAGGCCTTGGATCAGGCCGAGGATCTGGGCCTGGATCATCACGTCGAGTGCCGTGGTGGGCTCGTCGGCGATGATCAGCTGGGGGTCACAGGCGAGCGCCATGGCGATCATGACGCGTTGCCGCTGGCCGCCGGAGAGTTCGTGCGGGTACGCGGTCGCGCGGGCGGCCGGCAGCCCGGCCTGTTCCAGCAGCTCCCCGGCGCGGCGCCTGGCCTGTGCCGTCGTCGCCCCCTGGTGCAGCAGCACGGGTTCCGCGATCTGGTCGCCGATGCGGTGCACGGGGTTGAGAGAGTGCATCGCGCCCTGGAAGACGATCGAGGCACCGGCCCAGCGGACCGCCCGGACCCGCCCCCACCGCATCGTCAGCACGTCCTCGCCGTTCAGCAGGATCTCCCCGCAGACCCGCGTCCCCGGCGGCAGCAGCCGTAGCAGCGCGAGCGCCAGGGTGGACTTGCCGGAGCCCGACTCGCCCGCCACACCGACTTTCTGACCTGCCGTCAGGGACAGGTCGACGTCCCGCACCGCGGCGACACCGCCCGGGTACGTCACTTCCAGGTTCCGGACCTCCAGGAGGGTCAACCCGCCATCCCCAGCCGGGGGTTGAGGACGGACTCCACCGCGCGCCCGCACAGCGTGAACGCCAGCGCGACCACGGCGATCGCGATGCCGGGCGGCACCAGGTACCACCAGTCCCCGGCACTGACCGCACCCGCCTCCCGGGCGTCCTGGAGCAGCCCGCCCCACGACACCACCGTCGGATCGCCGAGCCCCAGGAAGGCGAGGGTCGCCTCGGCGAGGATCGAGGAGGAGACCATCAGGGTCGTCTGCGCGAGGACCAGCGGCATCACGTTGGGCAGTACGTGCCGGGACATCACGTGCCAGTGGCCGCCGCCGAGCGCCCGTGCCCGTTCGATGTACGGCCGTGACTCCACCGCCAGCGTCTGCGCCCGCACCAGCCGGGCCGTGGTCGGCCAGGTGGTCACGCCGATCGCCAGGATCACCGTCCCGAGAGAGCGGGACATGACGGTGGCCAGCGCGATGGCGAGCACCAGCGTCGGCATGACCAGGAACCAGTCGGTGGTCCGCATCAGCACGGTCCCGTACGCGCCCCGGAAGTGCCCGGCCGTGATGCCGACCACCGCGCCGATCGCCACCGACAGCACCGCCGCGAGCAGCCCGACGAGCAGCGAGACCCGCGCGCCCCAGATGACGAGCCCCAGCAGGTTCCGGCCGAACTGGTCGGTGCCCAGCGGGAACTGGGCGCTCGGACTCTCCAGGGGCCGTCCCGGTGCGTCGGTGACGCTCGACACGTCGGAGCCGACCGTCAGCGGCGCGGTGAGCGCGACCAGCGCGAACAGGCCGAGCGCGGCCAGGCCGACCAGTCCCGTGCGGTGGGTGCGGTACCGCGTCCAGAACCGTACGGCGGACCGGCGGCGGCGCTGCCGGGCGAGCGCTCGCGGGCCGGCCTGTGCGACGGGGGGAGTGGTCATCGGCCCACCCGGGGGTCGAGCAGCGGATAGACGAGGTCTGCCAGTGTGTTCATGACGATCACCGCCGCGGCGAAGAAGAGGAACAGGCCCTGGACCAGGGGCAGATCGGGCACGCTCAGCGCCTGGTAGAACAGCCCGCCCAGGCCGGGCCAGGAGAAGACCGTCTCCACCAGGATCACGCCCGCGACCGTACGGCCGAGGTTGACGAAGACGAGGGTGACGGTGGGCAGCAGCGCGTTCGGCACGGCGTGCCGGCGCCGGACCAGGTCGTCCCGGAGTCCCTTGGCCCGCGCGGTCGTCAGGTAGTCGCTGCCCATCTCGTCGAGCAGCGCGGAGCGGGTGACCAGCAGGGTCTGCCCGTACTCGACCGCCACCAACGTGACCACGGGCAGGACCAGATGATGGGCCACGTCCAGCACGTACGCGAAGCCCTCCTTGCCGCCCGACTCCATGCCGCCGGTCGGGAAGAGCCCGGGGATCGGACCCACGCCCACGGAGAACACGATGATCAGCAGCAGGCCGAGCCAGAACGACGGAACGGAGTAAAGGGTCAGCGCCAGGCCGGTGTTGAGCCGGTCGGACAGACTGCCGTGCCGCCAGGCCGAGCGGGTGCCGAGGAACATGCCGAGCGCGGTGTACAGCACGAAGGCGGTGCCGGTGAGCAGCAGGGTGTTGGGCAGTGCTTCGCTGATCTTGTCGATGACGGGCGCCCGGAACTGGTACGACGTGCCGAGGTCGCCGGTGAGCGCCTTGCCGCAGTAGTCCGTGAACTGCTCCCACAGCGGCAGGTCGAGCCCGAACTCCCGCCGGTACTCGGCCAGTTGGGCGATCGAGATCGGACGGCCGCCGGTCATGGTCTTGACCGGGTCGCCCGGGATCAGCCGGAACAGGAAGAACCCGGTGACCAGCACGGCCAGCAGCGAGACGACGGCACCGCCCAGCTTGCCGGCCACGTAGCGGGCGTACCCGGTCCGGACGCGCTCTCCTGTGCCGGCCGTCTCCTCCACCGGTACCGATGTGACGTCAGCTGCCATGAACGGCCGTCCCGCACACCGCTGTTGAGGGTCGGTGCATCGGCTACTCCCGGTCCTCGGCGGTGGCCCGGCGCCGCACGGTGAACAGGACCAGCGCGCCGACGACCACCAGACCCCCGACCACGATCCCGGTGATCGCCCCGCCCGAGAGACCGCCGGACGACGAGCCGTCCGAGGCCGCGGGCACCGCCGACCACCAACTCCAGTAGCCGTCCTGCCCGTAGATGTTGCCCCCGCCGCTGGGCATCGTCTCGATGGACTCGATCTGGTCGGTGCGGTAGGCCTCGACGGCGTTCGGGTACGCCATGACGTTCATGTACCCGAGGTCGTACAGCCGCGACTCCATCTGCTTGACGATGTCCGCGCGCTTGGCCGGGTCGTACTCGGCCAACTGCTGGGCGTAGAGCTTGTCGTAGGTCTTGTCGCAGACGAAGTTGTCGGTGGCGCCGATGTCCTTGGGGGTGGCCGGGAGTGCCGCGCAGGTGTGGATGGACAGCACGAAGTCCGGGTCGGGGTTGACGGACCAGCCGTCGAAGGCGAGGTCGTACTTGCCCGCGAGCCAGGGGTCGGTGACGTTGTCGAGGCAGTCGAGCGTCACGCCGATACCGAGCTTGCCCCACCACTCCTTGAGGTACTGGCCGACCGCCTTGTCGTTGGGGTCGGTGGCGTGGCACAGCAGGCGGTAGGTGATCGGCTTGCCGTCCTTGCCGACGCGTTTGCCGTCGCCGTTCTTCTTGTAGCCCGCCTGGTCGAGGAGTTGGGCCGCCTTGGCCGGATCGTAGGAGAGCGCCTGGCTCGCCGACGGTTTCCAGAAGTACGTCGAGAAGCGCGGCGGGATGTAGCCCTGGCCCTCGACGGCGTGGCCCTGGAACACCTTGTCGATGAGGGTCTCGCGGTCGACCGCCATGAACAGGGCGTGCCGGACGTTCTCGTTCAGCAGGGAGGGGTCGCCGTCGCCGAAGTGGGTGCCGTTCTTCGCCTGGGCGCCGGGGTTGGTGGCGAGGGCGTAGAAGCGGCGGCCGGGGGCGTCG
Source organism: Streptomyces sp. NBC_01622 (assembly GCF_045209635.1). Classification (NCBI taxonomy): domain Bacteria; kingdom Bacillati; phylum Actinomycetota; class Actinomycetes; order Kitasatosporales; family Streptomycetaceae; genus Streptomyces; species Streptomyces sp. NBC_01622. The sequence continues at coordinate 4,199,159 of NZ_CP109293.1, read as the reverse complement.
TTGACCTTGATGTTCTGCTCGCCCTTGAGGGAGGCGGCCTGAGCGGGGGTCAGGGAGGGGGAGCCGGCGACGAAGGAGACCTCGCCCTTGCGGAGTGCGGCCACCGCCGCGTCCTGGTCCTTGTAGTAGCGGAAGACGAGTTGGTCGAACTTCGGTGCCCCGCGCCAGAAGGACTTGTTGGCCTTGAGGCGGACGTAGCTGTCCGGCTTGTAGTCGGTGAGGACGAACGGGCCGTTGCCGACGATCGGGAAGGTCTTGTCGTTGTTGAACTTGGAGAGGTCGCCGGCCTTCGACCAGATGTGCTCGGGCACGATCGGCACGTCGAGCGCGGTCATCGTGGCCTGCGGCTTCTTGAGCTGGATGACCAGCTGGGTGGGGCTGGGGGCGGTGACCTTCGCGAAGTTGGTGACGAAGCTGCCGTTGGCGGTGGCGGCGCCCGGGTCGGTCATCATCTTGTTGAACGTCCAGGCCGCGTCCTCGGCGGTGGCCTGCTGCCCGTCGGACCACTTGGAGTCCGAGCGGATCGTGTACGTCCAGGTCAGCTTGTCCGGCGACGACGTCCACTTGGTGGCGAGACCCGGGACGGTGTGGTTGTCCTTGGGGTCGTAGTTGGTGAGGTAGTCGTACATCAGCCGGCCGATGCTCGTGCTGACCAGGCGGGTCGCCAGGAACGGGCTCAGGGAGTCCACGCTCTGCGCGACGGCGACGGTGAGGACCTTGTCGCTCTTCTCGGCCTTGGCCTTGGCCTCGGCCTGCTGCGGTGCCGGGTTGAGGGGGGTGGCGAGAGCCGCCGTGAGGGCCAGGGCGCCGACCGCTGCGGCGACCAGCCCGGGTAAGCGGCGGGGCCGCGGTCTTCTGGGGCGTGAGTGCTCTGTGCCGTTCCGGTCCTGAGTGCTCATGGTCCTGACCTCGCGCTGGTGACGCCGGGCTGGGTTGAAGAGTGTGTCTATCAGCGGCGGTCGGCGCCCGTCAACGGCGCATGAAAGCCCATGTGGCCTGCGGAAACGGTGAGTTGACGGACCGATCGGAGGTTTATTGGTCCACACCACTGAAGGTTGCCTGGTGGAGCCGTGACGGTGTGATCGCGCACGAAAGACGGCCCGCCGGGTCAACCGGCGGGCCGTCGTTCTCGTGACCTACTTGTACTCCAGGCCCCAGACGTCGTTGCTGTCGCGCTTCACCGGGGCGGTGAACTGCTTGCGCCACTTGGTCGTGCTGTGGAACTTGCAGTGGCCGTCGTAGTAGTACGTGTACTTACGGACCTTGAACTTCTTGGCCTCGTGGAAGAGCCGCATGCGGACCTTTACCTTGCCCGCCTTGTTCTTGGCGTGCAGGGAGTAGTTCCAACTCTCGGTGTGCGACCACGTCTTGCCCACGGTCACGCTGAACGACACGCTGGCCTTCGCGAAGATCGCGCTCGTCTCGGCCGTCACGCCCGCGGTGCCGCTGGCGCTCAGGGTGCCCGTCGAGGACTGGTTGTAACTGACGGTGGGGTCGTCGTTGTCGAACACCCACGTGCTGGCGAGGTTGGTCCCCGGATAAACGGTGTGCTTGTCGTAGATGGTGTAGCCGGTGCCCGGGCTCGGGGCGCAGGCGGCAGAGGCCGGTGCGGCCGCCACACTCACCAGGCCGCCCGCGACGACGGCGGCTGCGACTGCGGAGCTCGCGAATTTCCTCACGAAGTTGAATTCCCTTCGAATGGTAAAAACCCGGGAGCCGTGCTCGCAATGTCGTGCGGCATTCATCGGACTCCCCCCGTGGTTACGTCAACTGGCCTTCCAGGACGCAGACATGAGCTTGACCGTGCTCAGTCGAGATGGCAACCGAAATGCGGTCGGCCGAAATGGAGCACTCGGTTCACGGTCACGGTCCGGAAGATGACCAAGGCCGCATATCGGAAAGTTCGGCCCTCTTTTTCGCTGATTTGCATCCGATTGATGCAGATATACACTCGACGTAATGTGATGTGCGTCATGCTCTTTTGGAATGCTCAAATTCCCCTCAAGGCCGGAACCGTCCCGGTGCTACCGGCGTCCTTTGCCGCTCGGCTATTCGCCCTCCGCGAATCCCCTGTCCCGTGCGACCGTATTTTCGAGGAGGAATTCGCCGGGCTCCGACGGGGTGCGCTCGCCCCTCGTGCGAGCGGCCTGTGCTGCATTCGGGTGGCTGCGTGTGCGCCGCGTGTCCTTTGCGTCGATATTGACCGGTAACGGATCAATAGGGACGGCTTTCCTGAGGAGGCACTCGATGCGTGGAGCCACGCACGCCAAATGGGCCGCTTGCGCGGCGGCGGCAGCCCTCGCGGCGACCGCCTGTGGGAGCAGCGGCGGCAGCAGCAGTGGCGGCGGCGGTGACGGCAGCGCGGTGCTCAGTGCCTCCTGGGGAGACCCGCAGAACCCGCTGGAGCCGGCCAACACCAACGAAGTACAGGGCGGCAAGGTCCTCGACATGGTCTTCCGCGGCCTGAAGCGGTACGACCCGAAGACCGGCAAGGCCGAGGACATGCTCGCCGACAAGATCGAGACCACGGACTCGCAGAACTTCACGGTCACCATCAAGAGCGGCTGGAAGTTCAGCAACGGCGAGGCCGTCACCGCGAAGTCCTTCGTCGACGCGTGGAACTACGGCGCCAGCCTCAAGAACAACCAGAAGAACGCGTACTTCTTCGGGTACATCGACGGCTACGACAAGGTCCACCCCGACAGCGGTTCGCAGTCCGCGACCGCACTCTCCGGGCTCAAGGTGACCGGCACCGACACTTTCACCATCAAGCTCACCCAGAAGTTCTCCACCTTCCCGGACACCCTCGGCTACGCGGCCTACTCGCCGCTGCCGTCGACGTTCTTCTCGGACCACGCGGCCTGGGTGAAGAAGCCGGTCGGGAACGGGCCGTACACGATCTCCTCCTACACCAAGGGCTCGCAGATGGAGCTCAAGAAGTGGGACGGCTACACCGGCGCCGACAAGGCGCAGAACGGTGGCGTGACCCTCAAGGTCTACACCGACAACAACACCGCCTACACCGACCTGATGGCCGGAAACCTCGACCTCGTCGACGACATCCCGGCCTCGCAGCTCAAGAACGTCAAGAGCGACCTCGGCGACCGGTACATCAACACGCCCGCCGGGATCATCCAGACGCTCGCGTTCCCGTACTACGACAAGGACTGGAACAAGAGCGGCTCGGAGAAGGTCCGCCAGGGGCTGTCGATGGCCATCAACCGGGACCAGATCACCACCACGATCTTCCAGAAGACCCGCACCCCGGCCACCGACTGGACCTCCCCGGTGCTCGGCACCGAGGGCGGCTTCCAGGACGGGCTGTGCGGGGACTCCTGCAAGTACAACCCGACCGAGGCCAAGAAGCTGGTCCAGGAGGGCGGCGGGCTGCCCGGCGGCCAGGTCAAGATCACATACAACGCGGACACGGGCTCGCACAAGGAGTGGGTGGACGCCGTGTGCAACTCCATCAACAACGCGCTCGGCAACGACAAGGCGTGCGTCGGCAACCCGGTCGGCACCTTCGCCGACTTCCGCAACCAGATCGGCCAGCACAAGATGACCGGGCCGTTCCGGGCCGGCTGGCAGATGGACTACCCGCTCATCCAGAACTTCCTCCAGCCGCTCTACTACACCAACGCCTCCTCCAACGACGGCCAGTGGTCCAACAAGGACTTCGACAAGCTCGTGAACGAGGCCAACGCGGAGACCGACACCGGCAAGGCGATCAAGCTCTTCCAGCAGGCCGAGGGTGTCGTACGGGACAACATGGCCGCCATCCCGCTCTGGTACCAGAACGGCAGCGCGGGCTACTCCGACCGGCTCTCCAACGTGGCGCTCAACCCGTTCAGCGTCCCCGTGTACAACGAGATCAAGGTCGGCTGAGCCCGCATGGGACGGTACGTCGTCCGGCGGCTGCTGCAGATGATCCCGGTCTTCATCGGCGCCACCCTGCTGATCTTCCTGATGGTGGACGTGATGGGCGACCCCATCGCGGGCCTGTGCGGCGACCGGCAGTGTGACCCGGCGACGGCCGCCCAGCTCGAGAAGGAGTTCGGCCTCGACAAGCCCGTGTGGCAGCAGTACCTGACCTACCTGGGGAACATCTTCACCGGTGACTTCGGTACGGCGTTCAACGGCCAGAAGGTCACCGAGCTGATGGCGACCGCGTTCCCGGTCACCATCCGGCTAACCATCGTGGCGATCTTCTTCGAGATCGTCATCGGCATCACGCTGGGCGTGATCACCGGCCTCAAGCGCGGCCGCCCGATCGACACCAGCGTGCTGCTGTTCACCCTCGTCGTGATCTCCGTCCCGATCTTCGTCACCGGTCTGGTGCTCCAACTGCTGCTCGGCGTGGAGTGGGGCTGGATCAAACCGTCGGTGTCCACGGAGGCGACGTTCGGCGAGCTGATCGTGCCGGGCCTGGTCCTGGCCTCGGTCTCGCTCGCCTATGTCACCCGGCTGACCCGGACGTCCATCGCGGAGAACCGGCGCTCCGACTACGTCCGTACAGCTGTCGCGAAGGGCCTGCCAAGACGCCGGGTGATCACCCGCCACCTGCTGCGCAACTCGCTCATCCCCGTGGTCACCTTCATCGGCACCGACATCGGCGCCCTGATGGGCGGCGCGATCGTCACCGAGCGGATCTTCAACATCCACGGCGTCGGCTTCCAGCTCTACCAGGGGATCGTGCACCAGAACACGCAGACCGTGGTCGGCTTCGTGACGATCCTCGTCCTCGTCTTCCTGGTCGCCAACCTGCTCGTCGACCTCCTGTACGCCGTACTCGACCCGAGGATCCGCTATGCCTGAGCAGCCGTTCGAGCCGGATCGCGCCATCGCCGGGACCGGCATGGGCGGGGCGATGGACCTCGCGACGAGCGAGGCGGAGACGCTCGAAAAGACACCGGGCGGCCCGGAGGGCACGGGCCCCCAGGAGAAGCCCCGCAGCCTCTGGTCCGACGCCTGGCGCGACCTCCGCCGCAACCCCGTCTTCATCATCTCCGCGCTCGTCATCCTCTTCCTGGTGGTCATCTCCCTCTGGCCGTCCCTGATCGCCTCCGGCAATCCCCTCAAGTGCAACCTCGCAAAGGCCCAGGAGGGCTCCCAGCCGGGCCATCCGTTCGGCTACGACGGCCAGGGCTGCGACGTCTACACCCGCACGGTCTACGGCACCCGTACGTCGGTCACGGTAGGCGTCCTCGCCACACTCGGCGTCGCGATCTTCGGCTCGGTGCTGGGCGGACTGGCGGGCTTCTTCGGCGGAATCTGGGACTCGATCCTGTCCCGCCTGACGGACATCTTCTTCGCGATCCCGGTGGTCCTCGGCGGTCTGGTCCTCCTGTCCGTGGTGACCAGCAACACGGTCTGGCCGGTCATCGGCTTCATGGTGCTGCTCGGCTGGCCGCAGATCTCCCGCATCGCCCGCGGCTCGGTCATCACCGCCAAACAGAACGACTACGTCCAGGCCGCCCGGGCACTGGGCGCCTCCAACTCCCGCCTCCTGCTGCGGCACATCACCCCGAACGCGGTCGCCCCGGTGATCGTCGTCGCCACCATCGCGCTCGGCACCTACATCTCGCTGGAGGCGACCCTGTCCTACCTCGGCGTAGGTCTGAAGCCGCCCACGGTCAGCTGGGGCATCGACATCTCCTCGGCCTCCGCCTACATCCGCAACGCCCCCCACATGCTCCTCTGGCCGGCCGGAGCCCTCGCGATCACCGTCCTCGCGTTCATCATGCTCGGCGACGCGGTGCGCGACGCCCTTGACCCGAAGTTGAGGTGAGGGGGCGCGTGGTGGCGCTGGAGGTGTGTGGTCTGCGGGGGGTTCGCGTCGGGGCGGTTGCTTCGTGTCTACGGGGGCTGGTGTTCCGGTCCCTCACGGGAGCGCCGGGTGCGAGCCGTCGCCGGGGCCGGGTCCCTGTGGGGGGTCGGGCGCGGGCTGTTGACGGGGCGACGGGCGTGGGTGCGCTGTCCGCCGGGTGCGCCTCGGCTGCGCGGATGGTCGCCGGGGCCGGCTGTTCCTCGCGGGGCGATGCGATCTGCGACGCCGGGCGGCCCGAGGTCGAGGTGACGGCGCGTGGGCGCGGGAGGCGTGCAAGTCGCGGGCGGGGGTGGGCCGTTGGCGGTACAACGGGCGCGCTCTCGGCCCCCGGACGGTCGGTGGGCCGCGATGGTGCCGGTGGTCGTCGGGGCCGGCTTTTCACCGCCGGGCGACGCGGTCCGCGGCGCTCGTCGGCCCGAGGGCGAGGAGACGACGTGGTGGTGCTGGAGGTGTGTGGGGCGCGGTCGCATCGGTTCGATGCGGGTGGTCGGCCATGGGCCGTTGCCGGCGCGATGGGCGTCGGCGTGATGTCCGCCTCCGATCGCTCGGTGGGCCTCGGCTGTGCCGGTGATGGCGTGCTGGTGCGGGAGGTCCGCGGTGCGCCGGCCGCTCGGTGTGCTCCGGTCGGACCGGCCCAAGTCGGGGCCGAGCTCGGTGTGTTCGGCGGCGCGGTGTGCGGCGCTTCTGATCCGAAGGTGAGGTGACCGGCGTCATGCTGCTCGAAGTGCGGGATCTGCATGTGGAGTTCAGGACCAGGGACGGGGTCGCCAAGGCCGTCAACGGGGTCAACTACAGCGTGGACGAGGGGGAGACCCTCGCCGTGCTGGGGGAGTCGGGGTCCGGGAAGTCCGTGACCGCGCAGGCCGTCATGGGGATTCTCGATGTGCCGCCGGGGAAGATCACCGGCGGCGAGATCCTGTTCCGGGGCAAGGATCTGCTGAAGTTCAAGGAAGAGGAGCGGCGCAAGGTCCGCGGCGCCGAGATGGCGATGATCTTCCAGGACGCGCTGTCCTCGCTCAACCCCGTGCTCTCCGTGGGCGACCAGCTCGGCGAGATGTTCGTCGTGCACAAGGGGATGTCGAGGAAGGACGCTCGGACCAAGGCCGTCGAGCTCATGGAACGGGTGCGGATCCCGGCCGCCAAGGAGCGTGTCCGGGACTACCCCCACCAGTTCTCCGGCGGTATGCGCCAGCGCATCATGATCGCGATGGCCCTGGCCCTCGAACCCGCGCTCATCATCGCCGACGAACCCACCACCGCCCTCGACGTCACCGTCCAGGCCCAGGTCATGGACCTGCTTGCCGAGTTGCAGCGCGAGCTCAACATGGGGCTCATCCTCATCACCCACGACCTCGGAGTCGTCGCGGACGTCGCCGACAAGATCGCCGTGATGTACGCCGGACGGATCGTCGAGTCGGCCCCCGTTCATGACATCTACAAGGCACCCGCCCACCCGTACACCCGCGGTCTGCTCGACTCCATCCCGCGCCTCGACCAGAAGGGCCAGGAGCTCTACGCCATCAAGGGCCTCCCGCCGAACCTGATGCACATCCCGCCCGGCTGCGCCTTCAACCCCCGCTGTCCGATGGCCCAGGACGTGTGCCGGACCGATGAACCCGAGCTGTACGAGGTTGATCAACACCGGGGCAGCGCCTGTCACTTCTGGAGGGAGTGCCTCAATGGTTGAGCCGATCCTGGAAGTGAGTGGACTGGTCAAGCACTACCCGTTGACCCAGGGCATCCTGTTCAAGAAACAGGTCGGTGCCGTCAAGGCTGTTGACGGTGTTGACTTCACGCTGGGCAGAGGAGAGACCCTCGGCATCGTCGGGGAGTCCGGCTGCGGCAAGTCAACTGTTGCCAAGATGCTGGTCAATCTTGAGCGGCCGACCGAGGGGTCGATCAAGTTCAAGGGCGAGGACATCAGCAAGATGTCCGGCCGCGCCCTGAAGGCCGCCCGCCGCAACATCCAGATGGTGTTCCAGGACCCGTACACCTCCCTCAACCCCCGTATGACGGTCGGCGACATCATCGGGGAACCGTACGAGATCCATCCCGAGGTGGCGCCAAAAGGCGACCGGCGCAGGCGGGTTCAGGATCTGCTGGACGTCGTGGGGCTCAACCCCGAGTACATCAACCGCTATCCGCACCAGTTCTCCGGCGGCCAGCGCCAACGCATCGGCATCGCACGCGGGTTGGCCCTGCGCCCCGAGGTGATCGTCGCCGACGAACCCGTCTCCGCGCTCGACGTCTCCGTACAGGCCCAGGTCATCAACCTCCTCGACCGGCTCCAGGACGAGTTCGACCTGTCGTACGTCTTCATCGCCCATGACCTGTCGATCGTCCGGCACATCTCGGACCGGGTCGGGGTGATGTACCTCGGACGGATCGTGGAGATCGGCAGGGACGAGGAGATCTACGACCACCCGACGCACCCCTACACCCAGGCGCTGCTGTCCGCGGTCCCCGTGCCCGACCCGGACGCGCGCGAGCACCGGGAGCGGATCATCCTGTCCGGCGATGTGCCGTCCCCGACGAACATCCCGTCCGGCTGCCGCTTCCGCACCCGCTGCTGGAAGGCGCAGGAACGCTGCTCGCTGGAGGTGCCGCTGCTCGCGGTACCGGCCGAGTTCCGGCTCGCGAGCGGGCCCGCCGCCCACGACTCGGCCTGTCACTTCGCGGAGGAGAAGACGGTCGTACCGCCGGAAGCGACCCCGGGCGATCTTGGAAACGGTGCGGAATAACCGCACAAACAGGCATCAACCGCGTTAACACACAGGCAACTCGGCCGACCCGATCTCGATATACGGACACGTCAACCTGAACAACGTACGGCCGTGCGGGTGCCGTAAACGGACCGGGGCGCGCCATGTCGCCCCGGTCCGTTGCCGTACCTACGCCAGGCCGAGAGCGCGCCGTAGGAAGTCCACTTGGAGCAGCAGCAGGTTCTCCGCGACCTGTTCCTGGGGCGTCATGTGGGTCACCCCGGACAGTGGCAGCACCTGGTGCGGGCGGCCGGCGGCCAGCAGTGCCGAGGACAGCCGCAGGGCGTGCGCGACCACCACGTTGTCGTCGGCGAGGCCATGGACGACCATCAGCGGGCGGTGCGGTTCGGCGGGCGAGGACAGGCCGTCGTCCGTCACCAGACTGCTCTTCGCGTACGACTCCGGGTCCTTGGCCGGGTCGCCGAGGTACCGCTCCGTGTAGTGGGTGTCGTAGAGCCGCCAGTCGGTGACCGGGGCGCCCGCGATGCCGGCGTGGAAGACGTCCGGGCGGCGCAGCACGGCGAGGCCGGCGAGCCAACCGCCGTACGACCAGCCCCTGATGGCGACCCGGGAGAGGTCGAGCGGGTGGGACTTCGCGAGGTCCTGGAGGGCGTCGATCTGGTCGTCCAGGGAGACCGTGAAGTCGCGGTGGACGGCCTTCTCCCAGGCCGGTGAGCGGCCCGGCGTGCCCCGGCCGTCGGCGACGAGCACCGCGAAACCCTGGTCGGCGAACCACTGTGACGTGAGGTGCGCGTTGTGCGCCGCGACCACCCGGGGGCCGTGCGGACCGCCGTACGGGTCCAGCAAAACCGGGAGCGGACTGCTGCCGTCGTAGTCCCGTGGCATAAGCAGGGCGCACGGGACGCGGCGTGCGCCCCCCTCGGTGAACGTGATGCGCGGGGACATACCGGGGTCTTCGGCGTGCGACGCGATCGTCACCGTCTTCTTGCCCTCGCGCAGCACCTGTACCCGCGTACCCGGCCGGTCCGGCACCGCCGACAGCAGTACGGTCACGCCCTCGGCGCGCACCGCCGAGTGCACGCCGGGTTCCTGCGAGACGCGCTCCAGGCCGAGTTCATTGACCCGGTAGACGTGCACCTCGCCGGTCTCCGGGGCGGGTGCGGCCTCGCCCGCCGAGGCCGCGACCAGCACGTTGTCGTCCGAGACGTCCAGCACCGCGCGGACGTGCAACTGCGGTCCGGTGAGCGGGCGTTCACCGACCGCGAGGACTCGGGCACCCCCCTCGTCGGCGATCCGCACGAGCCGTCCGGAGGGGCTCCAGCACGGCACACCAGGGAAAAGATCAAGCCAAATTGGATCTTCGTCGGCGTGCACCATCCGGGTCGCCCCGGTGTCCGGTTCCACGGCCAGGAACAGCTGGCTGCGCTGGTCCCGCGCCTGCACGAGCAGCAGTGGCGCACCCGCCGCTGACCAGTGCACTCGCGCCAGATACGGGTACCGCGCGCGGTCCCAGACGACCTCCGTGCGCACCCCGTTCAACGCGATCACATACAGCCGTACCTCCGCGTTGGCCGTCCCCGCCGCCGGATACGCGACCCGCCGCGGCTCGCGCTCCGGGTGGGCCGGGTCGGCGATCCACCAGCGCTCCACTGGCGTGTCGTCCACCCGGGCGACCAGCAGCCGGTCCGAGTCCGGCGACCACCAGAAGCCGCGGGTACGGCTCATCTCCTCGGCCGCGATGAACTCAGCCAGTCCATAGGTGACTTGCTCCGACTCCGGCCCGGCGAGCGCCCGGTCGCCCTCGCCCTCGGCTCCCACGACACGAAGGGCGCCACCGGTGACGTAGGCGATGTGTCGTCCGTCGGGGGCAGGGCGGGGGTCGATCACCGGCCCGGGGACGGTGAGTTCACGTGCCGTGCCGGCCCGCAGCTCGGCCGTGAAAAGCCGCCCTGACAAGGCGAAAGACGCCAACTCGACCTCGCTGTCGGTGGCGTAGCCGACGATCCCCGCACCGCCCTCACGGGTGCGCTCGCGGCGCGCCTGCTCCTCGGGCGAGAGGTGCTCCGAGGCGCCGCCCAGGAGGGCGCGCGGGTCGCCCGCCACCCGCTCCCTGCCGTCCGCCGGATCGAGGACCCACAGCGCGTTCACCCGGTCGTCGCCGGAGGTGGAGCGCAGGAACACGACCCGCGAACCGTCGGGCGCCACGGTGAACGCGCGCGGCGCGCCGAGCGTGAACCGCTGGGTACGGGCGTGCCGTCGGGGGAAGGAGTCAGCCTCGGTCGTCATGCCCCGACCATATTGGCCATGCGCCCCCTTGTGCGGCTGTGCGCCGAGCGATGCGCGAGCGCGGATAGTTATGATCACTAGCGCTGCGTGGGTATGAACCTGCTGGCTGCTGTATGGATTTGCTCTACGGATCCACGCCATGGATCCATTGCCCCCATAGTCCGACCCCCCGAGTCCCTGGGATCATTGGAGGTGAGCCGCCGTGGCACTCTCGATTTCGGCGGTGGTGCTGCTGGCGATCGTCGTCTTCCTTCTGGTCAAGAAATCAGGGCTGAAGGGCGGGCACGCGGTCGTCTGTGTCCTCCTCGGGTTCTATCTGGCCTCCTCGACCATCGCGCCCACGATCAGCGATCTCACGACGAACATCGCGAGCATGATCGGCAGCATCAAGTTCTGACGGCCCGCCTTTAGGGTGGGTACATGACGGAACTGCCCGCCCGTCGTCTGCTGCTGGTGCACGCGCATCCGGACGACGAGTCGATCAACAACGGCGCGACCATGGCCAAGTACGCGGCCGAGGGTGCCCTGGTGACGCTGGTCACCTGCACCCTCGGTGAGCACGGCGAGGTCATTCCGCCCGCGTCGCGGCATCTGACGGGTGCCGCGCTCGGGGAGCACCGGGCGGGCGAGCTCGGGGCCGCGATGGACGAGCTGGGGGTCGGTGACTTCCGTCTCCTCGGCGGCGCGGGCCGCTACCAGGACTCCGGGATGATGGGCACCCCGGACAACGACGACCCCGACTGCTTCTGGCAGGCCGACGTCGACGAGGCCGTCGGACACCTCGTCGAGGTGATCCGCGAGGTGCGCCCCCAGGTCCTCGTCACCTACGACCCCGACGGCGGCTACGGCCACCCGGACCACATCCAGGCCCACCGCGTCGCCATGCGCGCTGCCGAACTCGCCGCCGACGCCGGGCAGTCGATCGCCAAGGTCTACTGGAACCGCGTACCCCGGACCGTCGTCGAGGAGGGCTTCGAGCGGCTGCGTGACGCGCTGCCGGAGCTTCCCTTCGCCGCCACGGCCGCCGTGGACGACGTACCGGGTGTCGTGGACGACGGACGGATCACCACCGCGATCGACGGCACCGAATACGCAGCCGCCAAGACCGCCGCGATGCGCGCGCACGCCACCCAGATCGAAGTCGCCCCGGACGAGCCGTACTTCGTGCTCTCCAACTACCTCGCGCAGCCGATCCTCACCACCGAGTACTACGAGTTGGTCAAGGGCGAGGCCGACGGCCCGGCGCCCGAGACCGACCTCTTCGAAGGGCTGGGCCTGTGATGAGCGCCAACCAGGGCGGCGGAAGTCTGCTCGCCCAGCCACTGCAACGGCCTTCCGGGCTACGGGTGTTGGCCTACCTCGGGCTCTTCGTGCTCGGCGCGGTCGTCGGGGCGGCCGGGGCTCTGGTGCAGGGCGGCTGGTTCCCCGCCGGGCTGCTGCTCGCGCTCGCCGGAGCGGGCGGACTGTTCCTCGGCGGAGCGAGAGCGGCCGGCGGGCGGGGCGGGGCCGTGGCGCCCGCGGCCGGCTGGATGGTGGCTGTCGTCCTGCTCACCGCCAGCCGTCCGGAGGGCGACTTCCTCTTCGGCGCGGGAGTCGGTTCCTATCTCTTCCTGCTCGGCGGAATGGCCGTTGCTGTGATCTGTGCCACGTTGGGTTTGGGGCGGCAACCAAGCGGCCCTGACGTCCGACTTGGCAAGTGACGTACCACTTCGCGGTAACGCGCGCGTGCGAGTCCGGTGTGGGTTTCCCCAGCGGCCGTGGGATACCGCCAAGAAGTGGCCAGTATGGTGGTGCGCGCCGCCGAGTCGCCCGTGGGTGTCGGGCGGCGGAGCCAACCGGGAGAACCTGCCTTGAGTCGTGAAACTGACACTCCGTCCTCCGGGCCCGACGGGCGCGGCGGAGCCGCTTATCCCTCGGGGACCCCGCCGTACGGGACGCCCGCGGCTTCCGACGACCGTACGGATGCGGGGCGTTCGGCCGCGCAGCCGGAGGAACGCAAGACCGAGACGACGCTGACGACCCGGATTCGGATCAACATCCCCGGATCGCGGCCCATTCCGCCGGTCGTCGTGCGCACGCCCGTCGCGGACACCGAGTCAGCCGACGGGTCCACGACCGCCGAGACGCAGCTGCCGAGTTCCGCGCTGCCCACGGGCGTCGTCGAACCGACCGCCGAACTCGCCCTGCCCACGCCCGAGGAGAAGACCAGCGACTGGTTCGCGCCACGCAAGTCCGGTCCCGCGAAGGGCGGTCAGGGCGGTGGCGGCACCAACGGCGCGGGAATTCCGGGCGGTTCGGCCGCAGGGACCCCGAGCGCCCCGGGCGCGGATGCTCCTGGCGCGGGTGCCCCGGGTGCGTCCGGGACTGCGCGGCCGACCGGTGCCCGGCCCGGCGGTGTGGTCGGCGCCATGGGCCTGCCGAGCGCTTCCCGGCCGGGCGGCGCGAACGGCGGTACGAACGGTGCCGGGTTCGCCGGTGCCACCGGTGGCGGACCTGTGGCCCCCGGGCACGGCGGCGGCACCGGCTCCTTCGACGTGACCGAGGCGCTGGCGGCGGGCTCGGCGGGCAACGGCTCCCGTCCCAACGGCGGCCCCGGCGAACCGCGCCGCGACGAGCTGCCGTACTTCTCGGAGAACGGGCGCGGCGAGCAGGGCGGCCTTCCCGGAGCCAACGGCCAGGGCGGCGAGCAGGGCGGCTTCCCCGGGCCCGGCGGTCAGGGTGCCCAGGGTGGCTACCCCGGGTCCAACGGCCAGGGATTCGCCGGGACCAGCGGTCACGGCGCGCGCATCGAGCAGTTCCCCGCGCCCGAGGGCCAGGGCATCGACCCCGGCACCCCGGGCGGTCCTGGTGGACCCAGCGGTTTCAACGGCCCGAACGGGCGCGGCGGCCAGGGCGGCCCCGAGGGTCCCGCGGGCCCGACCGGCGGCCCGGTCACCGGCGACGGTCTGATGCTGCCGCCCGGCCCCATGGGCGGAGCACCGGGCGCGCCCAGCGCGCTGAGCGGCTATGTCGACGGCCCGGGCGCCCCGGGTGCGGCTGGTGGCCCCGGCGGCCCCGGTGGTGCGACTCCCGGCCGGCACGGCGGTCGCGGCAGGGGCCCGGGTGGTCCCGGCGGTCCTGGAGGTCCGGGTGCGGGCTCCGGTGGTTCCGGCATGGGACCCGGCGGTCCTGGCGCGGGCCCCGGTGGCCCCGGCGCCGGCCCCGCCATGGGTCTCAGCGGCCCCGGTACGGCCGGCGGTGCGAGTCTCCCCGGCACGATCCCCGGCGGCGGGCTCAGCGACGACACCGCGATCCTCACTCCGCAGAAGCTGGCCCAGCCCGGCATGCCCGGCTACGGCGCCCCCGCCGACCAGGTCTCCGGACACACCGTCACCAGCGGTATGCCGGTCGTCCCGGGCAACGGCACCGCGCCGTTCGGCACGGGCACCCATCCGGACGGACCGCTGCCGCACACGCCCCCGAAGCTGCCCGACCCCGGCTCGGCGCAGAGCGCGCCCGCCGCCAAGAACACCGGCAAGAGCGCGAAGAAAAAGAAGAAGGGCCGCAGCAAGCTGGTCCTGCTCGGCGTCGGCGTGTTCGTCATCGCGGGCGGTGCCTACGGTGCCGGACTGCTGATGAACCACACCGACGTGCCCAAGGGCACCACCGTGCTCGGCGTCGACATCGGCGGTGGCACCCGTGACGACGCCGTCAAGAAGCTCGACGACGCGTTCGGCGACCGGGTGAACAAGCCGCTGAAGCTGTCGGTGGGCGGCAGGACGGTCTCGCTGAAGCCGGACCAGGCGGGGCTGCAGTTCGACTTCGCGTCCACCGTCAGCAAGGCCGCCACCAGCGACTACAACCCGGTCTCCGTGATCGGCTCGCTCTTCGGCCAGGAGCGGATCGTCCAGCCCGAGATGCCGACCGACGAGGAGAAGCTCCAGGCCGCCCTGGCGAACCTCGGGGGCGGCTCCGGCGCCGGTGCGGTGACCGAGGGCACGATCCAGTTCAAGTCGGGCAAGGCGGTCGCCGTCTACGGCAAGGCGGGCAAGGCCATCGACGCGGCCGGCTCCGTCACCGCCGTGGAGGATGCGTACCGCACCGAAGTGGAGACCAACACGGCCACCACGGTGACGGTCCCGACCACCACCAGGCAGCCGACGGTCACGAACGCCGAGGTCGACCGCGAGATGAAGGCCTTCGCGGAACCCGCGATGTCCGGCCTCGCCACGGTCAAGACGGACACGGGTGTCACGCTGCTGCTGAGCCCGAAGAACTCCCTGTGGAAGTTCCTCAAGGTCAAGGCCGTGAACGGCAAGCTCACCGACAGCCCCGACCTGGCCGCCCTCAAGGAGCTCTACGGCAGCCTCTTCGACGGCATCAAGATCACTCGCGCCACCGGCCAGAAGACGGCCGTCACACCCCAGGAGGTCTACATCGCCCTCCGCGGGGCACTGGTCAGCAAGACCGACCGGGTGGGGATCATCGACACGACCCCCAGCTAGACCGAGTCCGACCGCACGAGGGGGCACCCGGCACCACGCCGGGTGCCCCCTCGGTCGTACGACATGACATCTGTCATGCGCCACACCGGACCGCCGACACTGCCGGGCACCGGCCCCCGGCGGCCACGATGGGTGCATGACGACAACAGCGGCGACCACCGCCACCCCGGTGGTCGGGTTCGACCAGGTGAGCAAGAGCTACGGCGAGGTCCGGGCCGTCGACGGGCTGTCGCTCGCGCTGCACCCGGGGGAGACGGTGGCCCTGCTGGGGCCGAACGGGGCCGGCAAGTCCACCACCCTCGATCTGCTGCTCGGCCTCAAGCACGCCGACAGCGGCATGGTCAGCGTCTTCGGCACCAGCCCCCGCGAGGCGATCGTCGCCGGCCGGGTGGGCGCGATGCTGCAGAGCGGCGGGCTGATGGACGAGGTAACGGTCGGTGAACTGGCCAAGCTGGCCTGCGACCTGCACCCGAAGCCGTACAAGGTCGCCGACGTGATCGCCCGCGCGGGCATCGCCCAGATCGCCGACCGCAAGGTCAACAAGCTCTCCGGAGGCCAGGCGCAGCGCGTCCGCTTCGCCCTCGCGACCGCCGGCGACAGCGATCTGATCGTCCTCGACGAACCGACCACCGGCATGGACGTCTCCGCCCGGCAGGCCTTCTGGGCCACCATGCGCGAACAGGCCGACCAGGGCCGTACGGTCCTCTTCGCCACCCACTACCTCGAAGAGGCCGACGCCATCGCGGACCGGGTGCTGGTCCTGCACCGAGGCCGGCTGCTCGCCGACGGCACCTCCGCCGAGATCAAGGCGAAGGCGGGCGCCCGCAGAGTCGCCTTCGACCTGGACGGCGAGGTCGACGAGGCACCGATCCGCGCCCTCCCCTTCCTGACCTCTGTCACTGTGTCCAAAAGCGGCTCCGCCGCGGGCAGCGGCTCCACGATCCGCATCCAGTCCACCGACGCCGACGCGACCGTCCACGCGCTCTACGGCCTCGGCGTCTACCCCCGCAACCTCGAAGTCGCCGGACTCGGCCTGGAGCAGGCCTTCGTCGCCATCACCACTGCCGAGGAGGCCAAGCAGTCATGCTGAATACATTTGCTTCGCGGGGCCTGATCAAACTGGAACTCATCCGCGCCCTGCGCAACCGCAAGTTCCTGTTCTTCTCGGTGATCTACCCGTCCGTGATCTTCCTGCTGGTCTCCAACCAGACCGGCAACGTGGACGGCACCGGCCTGAGCGTCGCCAAGTACGTCATGGTCTCCATGGCCTCCTTCGGCGCCCTGACCGCCGTCCTGATGGGCAACAGCGAGCGCATCGCCAAGGAGCGCGAGAACGGCTGGGTACGGCAGCTGCGGCTGACCACCCTGCCCGGGCACGGCTACGTCCTGGCCAAGACCGCCAGCGCCGCCGTGGTCAGCCTGCCGTCCATCGTGGTCGTGTTCATCGTCGCCGCCGTGCTGAAGGATGTACGGCTGGACGCCTGGCAGTGGCTCGCGCTGACCGGCGCGATCTGGGCCGGCAGCCTGGTCTTCGCCGCGCTCGGTGTCGCCATCGGCTACCTCGCCTCCGGGGACGCGGTCCGCCCGATCACGATGATCGTCTACTTCGGCCTGTCGATCCTCGGCGGCCTCTGGTTCCCGTCCACAACCTTCCCGGCCTGGCTCCAGGACATCGCGAAGTGGCTGCCCACGCACGCGTACGCTGCCCTGGGGCAGGCCATCGAGCAGAGCCAGTCGCCGCACGCAAAGGACATCACCCTCCTCGTCGTCTACTTCGCACTCTTCGCGGGCGGGGCGGCCTGGCTGTACCGGAAGGACACGCTGAAGGCGTGAGCGCGATGACGGAAGACCTGCGGTCCGAGGAGGAGGCCCGGGCCGACCGGCTGGTACGGATCGGCCAGCCGCCCCGCAACCGTTCCGAGGCGATGCGCAAACTGGTCTGGGTCGTGCCGTGGCTGGTCTTCCTCAGCGCGCCGGTGCACGACCTGACGTCCGGCCACCACACCACCCTGGCCACGGCGGCCGGCTGGGTGGGCTGGACGGCCTTCGTCGCGGCCTACCTGGCCGTCGTCTTCCGCACCATGGGCCGCCCCTACGCCGGTTGGACCGTCGCCGCGCTGGTCGCCCTGCTCGGGGCACTCGCCGTCACCCTGGCCCTCACCCTCGGCGGCTCCTGGATCGGCCTCTTCGTCTACGTCTCCGTCTCCTGCGGGGTGGCCCTCCCGCTGCGCGCCGCGTACTGGACGATCCCGCTGACCACCGCGGCCATGATGCTGACCGGCTGGCACGCCCACGACCTGGACGACGCCTGGGGCCTGTTCCTGGTGGTGCTGCTCATCGGCTACTCCATGACGGGAGTACGGCAACTCGTGCGCACCACGGTCGAGTTGCGCAAGGCCCGTGCCACCGTCGCCCAACTCGCCGCAAACGAGGAGCGGTTGAGGCTGGCCCGAGACCTGCACGACCTGCTGGGCCACTCCCTCTCCCTGATCACGCTGAAGAGCGAGTTGGCCGGCCGGATGCTCCCCGACCACCCCGACAAGGCGGCCCAGCAGGTCGCCGACATCGAACAGGTCAGCCGCCAGGCCCTGGTGGACGTCCGCGAGGCCGTCACCGGTTACCGCCGCCCCCGCCTCCCCGGCGAACTCGCGGGCGCCCAGGTCGCGTTGACGGCCGCAGGCGTCACTGCCGACCTCCCCGCCGAACCCGACCTCACCGACGTCCCAAAGGACAGTGAGTCCGCCCTCGCCTGGGCCCTGCGCGAGGCGATCACCAATGTCGTACGGCACAGCGGAGCCCAGCGCTGTGTGGTCGAAGTGGTCCGGCGCCAGACCTTGGACGGCCCGATGCTCGAACTCTCCGTCGAGGACAACGGCTCGGCCGGCTCGGGCAAGGGCCCCGGCAACGGTCTGACGGGTCTCGGCGAGCGCCTCGCGAAGGTCGGCGGCTCCCTGGAGGCGACCCGCCTCAAACACGGCTTCCGGCTGGTCGCACGGGTGCCCGCAGGCGTTCCGGTCTCTTCGGCGGACGTAGGATCCCCCGCATGAGCCGTACGATCAAGGTCCTCCTCGCCGAGGACCAGTCGATGGTCCGCGAGGCACTGGCCGCACTGCTCGGCCTGGAGGACGACATCGAGGTCGTCGCCCAAGTCGCGCGCGGCGACGAGGTGTTGGCGGCGGCCCGGGAACACGCCGTCGACGTGGCCCTCCTCGACATCGAGATGCCCGGCTGCACCGGCATCGAGGCGGCGGCCCAGGTCCACAAGGCGCTGCCCGAGGTGAAGCTGGTGGTCCTGACGACCTTCGGCCGCCCCGGTTATCTGCGCAGCGCGATGGAGGCGGGCGCCGCCGCGTTCTTGGTGAAGGACGCCCCGGCGGCCCAACTCGCGGCAGCGGTACGGAAGGTGCTCGCGGGGGAGCGGGTCATCGACCCGACTCTGGCCGCAGCGGCGCTGGCAGAGGGCGCCAACCCGTTGACCGTCCGCGAGCGCGAGGTCTTGAGGGCGGCGGCGGACGGTTCGACGAACGCCGAATTGGCCACGGCCCTGCATTTGTCGCAGGGCACGGTCCGCAACTACCTCTCGACGGCCATCCAGAAGTTGGCGGTACGCAACAGGGCGGAGGCGGTACGGATCGCGAGGGAGAAGGGCTGGCTGTAAAACGCGGGCCAGTATCAGCGCCCCGATAGGGGCGCGGGGCTGTATCGATTTGCGGCTCCGCCGC
This sequence comes from Streptomyces sp. NBC_01622, assembly GCF_045209635.1. Lineage (NCBI taxonomy): Bacteria > Bacillati > Actinomycetota > Actinomycetes > Kitasatosporales > Streptomycetaceae > Streptomyces > Streptomyces sp. NBC_01622. Next base: position 4,180,117 of record NZ_CP109293.1, on the reverse strand, counting down.
GTGGGCGCGCCCAGCCACAACGCACCCGCCACATCAGTTCAGCCTGGCGCGAGCCGACTGCGCCTGCCCCCGCACCCGATCAGCAGCAGGTTCATCCACCACCGCCACCACCTCCGCATACGCCTCCAGCTCAGCCGCCCCCGTGAGGAAATCCCCGCGCTCAACCAGCAGTTGAGCCCGCTCGTACCGCAACCGAGCCGAATGCGAAGGCAGCAACAACGCCAACTCGACGGCCCACAAAGCCACATCCGACCGCTCCGGTCGCACCGCGGCCCACGCCCGGATGTTGTTCAGGATGCGCGAAACAACCTCCAGCGGCGCCGCAGGCACAAGCATCGAGGGATGCAGCGCCGCCCCCGTAGCCCCGGCGACCAGCAACTCCGCATCGCCGCCCGACAACACCCGCCCCCCGTCGAACGGATCGGCCAGTACCTGTTCCTCCGCCGGCCCGAACCCCACCACGAAGTGCCCCGGCAGCGCGACCCCGTACACGGGAGCCCCCGCCCGCCGGGCGACCTCCATCCACACCACGGACAACAGGATGGGCAGCCCGCGCCGCCGCCGCAGTACGTCGTGCAGCAGCGAGGACCCCAGCCGCTGGTAGTCGCCGGGCGTGCCCCGGAACTCGAAGCGGACACCGAGGAGTTGACGCAGCGCGTTCGCCCAGGCGAACGGCCCGCCGGGGCGGTACGGCAACTGCCCGGCCAGCCGGTCCAGTTCGACCTGCGCCGCGTCGATGCCGGCGTCGTCCAGCGCCCCGTCGGCCGTCGCCCCCACCAGCAGGCACAGCGTGGTCAGATCGGGCCGCTCGGACCGAGCCTCCTCGGCGAACCAGGCACGTACCTCCGCCGACCGCTCGGGCGACGGGGGACAGGGAACGGGCATGGCGAACTCGAACCCCCTCACGACGAACCGTCGCGACCGGTGTCACCGATGTCAGCGATGTCATCGGTCGAGGCCGGCTCGCGATAGTGGTGGTAGGCGTGATGCGCCGCGAACCCCATCCCCGTGTACAGCGCCCGCGCCCCCGCGTTGTCCGTCTCGACCTGCAACCACGCGGCCGACGCCCCCTCCTCCAGCGCCCGCGAGGCCAGCGCGGCCATGACGAGCGAGGCCAGCCCCCGCCGCCGTAGCGCCGGATCTACCTCGACGGCGCCGAAGCCGGCCCACCGCCCGTCGACGACACACCGCCCGATGGCCGCGGGCTCGGCACCCTCCCCGGGGACCGTCGCGAACCACACCGAGGGGCCGCCGCCCAGCACCTTCAGGGCCACCTCGCTCACCCCCTTGCGCTGATAGCGGGCCAGCCACGCGTCGTCGGCCGTCCTGGAGAGGACGACCCCGGCCGGGTCGGCCAGGTCGGCGACCGGGGCCAGGGCCCCGACCCACAGCTCGGCCGTCACCTCACGGGTCCAGCCGCGCCGCTCCAGCTCGGCACAGAGCAGCTCCTGCGTGCCCTCGGTACCGGTCGCGGTCTGGACGTAGGCGGGCAGACCGCGGTCGCCGTACCACCGTCGTACGGCGGTGAGGGCCGCGTCGAGAGGCAGGCCGGGATCGCCGAGGGGGAGCACGGAGTTGGCGCGGCGGGTGAATCCGGCGGCGGCGCGCAGCTCCCACTCGCCGAGCCGTTCGCTCTCCACCGGCAGCCAGCCGCGCGCGGAGACCTGCGCCAGCTCCCGGTAGGTGGCGGCGGGCCCCCGCCGACGGGCCGGAGCGGCCGGTACGACCTTGCCTGCCACCAGCGAGGTTTCCGGAATGCGGACGGACTCGCCACCCTTTCGTGTGATCGTCAGCACACCGCTGTCCCATGATGTGAGAACACCCACCGTGTCGGTGAACTTCTCCGCCGTGTCTTCACCGTCGTTCAAGCGCCGGACGGAGACCCGTTTACCCACGTCAGCAGCGGTGATGCGGACCTCGAGACGTCCGGCCGCAGAGATTTCCACAGGTCAGTTCACCCCTCCTGTATGGATCACGCCCCGGAACGGAGATACTAGGTGCGGGCATGGACGACGCCGCGCTCCAGCGCGCCTGGCGGCGGAGCCTACGGAGGCCCGCCAGCGCCCTATCGAGGAGGAACGACAGCGTGACCTACGTCATCGCGCAGCCTTGTGTCGACGTCAAGGACAAGGCGTGCATCGAGGAGTGCCCGGTCGACTGCATCTACGAGGGCTCACGGTCCTTGTACATCCACCCGGACGAATGCGTCGACTGTGGAGCCTGTGAGCCGGTGTGCCCGGTCGAGGCGATCTTCTACGAGGACGACACTCCCGAGGAGTGGAAGGACTACTACAAGGCGAACGTCGAGTTCTTCGATGAGCTCGGTTCCCCGGGCGGTGCCAGCAAGCTGGGCCTGATCGAGCGCGACCACCCCTTCGTCGCCGCGCTGCCGCCGCAGAACCAGTAAGAGCGGCTCGCCCAGACGCGCCGCCTCGGTCCCGTACGGCCTGATCACGCCCGGTCAGCGCCCTACGGGGCCGAGGCGTTTGCCGTACCGGGTCTGCCGGCCGCATCGGGCCGTACCGAAGAAAGTGAGCGAGCAACCGTGTCCGCAGTCTCCGACCGTCTGCCCACCTTCCCCTGGGACAAGCTGGAGCCGTACAAGAAGACGGCGACGGCGCACCCGGGCGGCATCGTCGACCTGTCGGTCGGCACCCCGGTGGACCCGGTCCCCGATCTGATCCAGAAGGCCCTGATCGACGCGGCCGACTCGCCCGGCTACCCCACGGTCTGGGGCACCCCGGCCCTGCGCGACGCGCTCACCGGCTGGGTCGAGCGCCGCCTCGGCGCCCGTGACGTCACCCACCGCCACGTCCTCCCCATCGTCGGCTCCAAGGAACTCGTCGCCTGGCTCCCCACCCAACTGGGCCTGGGCCCCGGCGACCGCGTGGCCTACCCCCGCCTCGCCTACCCGACGTACGAGGTGGGCGCCCGCCTGGCCCGCGCCGACTACGAGGTCTACGACGACCCGCGCGACCTGGACCCGGCCGGCCTGAAGCTCCTCTGGCTGAACTCCCCGTCCAACCCGACCGGCAAGGTCCTCTCGAAGCAGGAGCTCACCGAGACCGTCGCCTGGGCCCGCGAGCACGGCGTCCTGATCTTCTCCGACGAGTGCTACCTCGAACTGGGCTGGGAGGCCGACCCGGTCTCGGTCCTGCACCCGGACGTCAACGGCGGCTCCTACGACGGCATCGTCGCCGTCCACTCCCTCTCCAAGCGCTCGAACCTCGCCGGCTACCGCGCCGCCTTCCTGGCCGGCGACCCGGCGGTCCTGGCCCCGCTCCTGGAGATCCGCAAGCACGGCGGCATGATGACCTCGGCCCCGACCCAGGCGGCCGTCGTGGCGGCCCTGAGCGACGACACCCACGTCCAGGAACAACGCGAGCGCTACAAGGCCCGCCGCTCGCTGCTGCGCGAAGCGCTGCTGAAGCACGGCTTCCGCATCGTGCACAGCGAGGCGAGCCTCTACTTGTGGGCAACACGGGACGAGTCCTGCTGGGACACGGTGGCCCACCTGGCCGACCTGGGCATCTTGGTGGCGCCGGGCGACTTCTACGGTGAGGCGGGCGAGAACTTCGTACGCGTGGCGTTGACGGCGACGGACGAACGAGTACGAGCAGCTGTAAACAGGCTCAGCTGAGGGCCTTTGTCTTTTAGGGGCGCGGGGCTGTGACATTTGCGGCTCCGCCGCGTGGGCGCGACCAGCCCCCACCGACCGTACGCCGAAAAGCAACGCGAAAAGGGGTCCAGGGAACTCCCTGGACCCCTTCAACGCAGGGCGCGCTCAGCCGAGCGGCAGCCCCTTGAGCGGCAGTTCCTGCGCAGACGGCAACCCACCCTTGGTGACCGCGTCCGTCGGCAGCCCGCCACCCGCGTGGGCGGTCTTGGCGGTGTCACCGAGCAGGCCTCCGGCCTGGCCGGCCGTGTCCCCGGCAACGTGCTGCGCAGCCGGAGCCACCGTCTTGGCAACCTTTCCGCCGGTCTTGCCTGCGGCCGGCACCGCCTTCTCCAGCGTCTGGCCACCGGACTTGCCGGCGACCCCCGTGACGTTCTGGCTCGCGCCGTCGACCGTGTTGCCGACGCTCGCCCCGTCCAGGGCGGTCAGCGCGCCCAGGTTCGGGGTGGCCGGCAGGGAGGGGGCCGCGCTGGCGGAGCCGGCCGCACCGACCCCGGCTGCCGCTCCCGCTGCGACGAGCAGCGCGGCACGGGCGATCCGGCGGGTCAGGGGGAGGGACATGATGCTCCTTGTGTTGATCTCCGGGCTCGGACGCAGTGACTACCGCTCGAAGCGCGCGAAGGTTGCGGAGCGCCAACGTAAAGAGTTGGCAATGCATCGCATTATCAGCTACGGATAAAAACGGACAAAGGTCGCCCGGCCCGAGAGCCCGTCGAATGCTTGCAGCCCTTTGTTTTCAAGGACTCCGGCGCACCTGGGGGTGACCAAGCGAAAACCTGAGCACCCGCGGCCCCGGATCGACCATGCATAACCCCTACGGGTGAGGACCCGTACTACTGTCCGGCTACTGCCCGGTCGGCCCCTCGGTCTGGATGCGGACCCCGCCCGCGGCCTTCGTGCCGGTCGAGTGCCACGGGTCGTTCGCGCTGCCGGCGGCCCACTCGCGCCCGGCGTACGACACGCGGTCGATGTGCAGGGCCGAGGAGTTGGCCACCGCCCAGTGCGCGAGCTGCCAGCCGGTCGTCGTACTGCCGGACCGCACCGGCAGGGTCACCGTGCTGCTCCCACCGGTGGCACCCGCGCTCGGAGACGGCGCAGCCGTGGCTTTCGTCTTCGACTTGGACGTGCCCTTGGATGTGGCATCCCCGCCGGTCACCTCCGCGCCGGTCTCCTTCAGCACCTCGCGCCCGAAGTCCCGCACCAGCGCGGCCCGTACGGCGTCAGGGCCGGTGGTGGTCACGGTGGTGTTCGGGAGGCCCTGGCAGGTCAGCGTGGCGGCCGACTGCCCGGTGAGGGCGGCGGACAGCAGCGTGGCGTCGGGCTCGTGCTTGGCGTACGCCTCCGGGTAACCGCTGCGCTGCACGCGCTGCGCGGCGACGGTGAGCGGGAGCTTCTGGTAATGGTCCACCTTGGCGAGGTGCTCGTAGAAGACGCCCGCCGCGTACGTCGGGTCCATGATCTGCTTCTCGGTGCCCCAGCCCTGTGAGGGCCGCTGCTGGAACAGGCCGAGCGAATCCCGGTCCCCGTGCGTGATGTTGACGAGCTGCGACTCCTGGATCGCGGTCGCCAGCGCGATCGTCACGGCCCGCGCGGGCATGCCGCGCCCGGTGCCGACGGCGGCGATCGTCGCCGCGTTCATGGTCTGCTCCTGCGTGAACTCGAACTCCTGGCCGTCGCCCTTCCCGGAGACCACCTTGCAACCGGGCCCGCCCCGGCCGCCGGTGACGTACTGGACGACCAGATAGCCCGCGACCGCGAGCAGCACCACGAAGGCGGCCGAGAACCTGAAGAGGCGGCCGCGTCGACGCTTCTTTGGGGTGGGGGACTGCTCAGGCATCTCCACAAGGTACTGGAGGCTCCTGTTACCACTGCGCCGGGTGTGGACAACCGGCGGCCCGATCGTTCGCGTTAGGGTCGACGGCATGGCCGATACCCCACTTGACCTCACGCTGGACGCCGCAGGGCTCACCGCGCAGCTCGTCGACCTCCCCTCGGAGAGCGGCAGCGAGAAGCCCCTCGCGGACGCGATCGAGACCGCGCTGCGCGCCCTGCCCCACCTGACGGTCGACCGGTACGGCAACAACATCGTCGCGCGCACCAACCTCGGCCGTACGGAACGCGTCATTCTGGCCGGCCACATCGACACGGTCCCGATCGCCGGCAATGTCCCCTCGCGCCTCGACGAGAACGGCGTCCTGTGGGGCTGCGGCACCTGCGACATGAAGTCCGGCGTCGCCGTCCAACTCCGCCTCGCGGCCACGGTCCCGACCCCCAACCGCGACCTGACGTTCGTCTTCTACGACAACGAGGAGGTCGCCGCTCCGCTCAACGGCCTCAAGCACGTCTCCGAAGCCCATCCCGAGTGGCTGGAGGGCGACTTCGCGGTCCTCCTGGAGCCGACGGACGGCCAGGTCGAGGGCGGCTGCCAGGGCACGCTCAGGGTGTTCCTGAAGTTCAAGGGAGAACGAGCACACTCCGCGCGCGCGTGGATGGGCTCCAACGCGATCCACGCCGCCTCCAGGGCACTGGCCAAGCTCGCCGCCTACGAGGCCCGTACGCCGGTCGTGGACGGCCTCCGGTTCCACGAGGGCCTCAACGCGGTGCGCGTGGAAGGGGGCGTGGCCACCAACGTGATCCCCGACGAGTGCACCCTGGTCGTCAACTTCCGCTACGCGCCCGACCGCAGCGAGGCGGAGGCGGAGGCCTTTGTGCGCGAGTACTTCGCCGACTGCGGGGTCGACGAGTTCGTCGTCGACGACCACACCGGAGGAGCCCGCCCCGGCCTCAACCACCCGGCCGCGGCGGCCTTCATGGCGGCCGTCGGCGGCGAGGCCCGCCCCAAGTTCGGCTGGACGGACGTGGCCCGCTTCAGCGCCCTCGGAGTGCCCGCGGTGAACTACGGCCCCGGTGCCCAACTCCTCGCCCACAAGGTGGACGAGAGGGTCGAGGCGGCCCTCATCCCCGAGGCGGAGCGGCGGCTGCGGGACTGGCTCACCGCCTGACATCCGTATGTCCCCCCTCCGTAACCCGCGTAGACCTACGCTGAGGTACGAAACACCTGCAAGTGGAGGGAGCGCACATGGCTACAGGCAACCCCGAGGGCAAGCAGCAGCCACCGGAGGAGCAGCGCCTGGGACCGGTCCTCCGGAGGCGCGGCCAGGTGACCGCGAGCACGACCGACCAGCGTCTCCTGGACGCGGGCGGCCCCTCGGACTGGGTCCACACCGACCCGTGGCGCGTTCTGCGCATCCAGTCGGAGTTCATCGAGGGCTTCGGCACGCTGGCCGAACTGCCGCCCGCGATCAGCGTGTTCGGCTCGGCCCGCACCAAGCCGGACTCACCGGAGTACGAAGCGGGCGTACGGCTCGGACACGCCCTCGTGGCGGCCGGGTGGGCCGTGATCACCGGCGGCGGCCCCGGAGCCATGGAGGCGGCCAACAAGGGCGCCCTGGAGGCCAAGGGCATCTCCGTCGGCCTGGGCATCGAGCTGCCCTTCGAGCAGGGGCTCAACGCCTACGTCGACATCGGCCTGAACTTCCGTTACTTCTTCGTCCGCAAGATGATGTTCGTCAAGTACGCCCAGGGCTTCGTGGTCCTGCCCGGCGGCCTCGGCACCCTCGACGAACTCTTCGAGGCGCTCACCCTCGTGCAGACCCAGAAGGTCACCCGCTTCCCGATCGTGCTGTTCGGCAGCGAGTACTGGGGCGGCCTCGTCGACTGGCTGAAGAACACCCTGATCACCCAGGGCAAGGCATCGGAGAAGGACCTCCTGCTGTTCCACGTGACGGACGACGTGGACGAGGCGGTAGCGCTGGTCTCAAAGGAAGCGGGACGGTAGCTTCGGCAACTCCGTCCACTTCCAGCCTGTCCGGCGTTTGAGGACGAGGCCCTTTCGGGGCCGAAACGGGGGTCTGGGGGCGCAGCCCCCAGGGACGATGGGGGTCCCCCGCTCGAGCGAAGCCGAGAGTGGGGGAGGGCAGGGGCGGCGGGGGCGCTGCATCCATCAGCGGCTCCGCCGCAGGCCTACGCCAGCCCCCGCCGCCCCACCGCCGGCGGCCGATGCCCAGCGATCGACGCCACCATGTCCAGCACCTGCCGCGTCTCCGCGACCTCGTGCACCCGGTACACCTGGGCACCCAGCCACGCCGACACGGCAGTGGTCGCGAGCGTGCCGACGACCCGCTCCTTGACCGGCTTGTCGAGCGTCTCGCCCACGAAGTCCTTGTTGGACAGCGACACCAGCACAGGCCACCCCGTCCCGACCATCTCCCCGAGCCGCCGGGTCGCCTCCAGGCTGTGCCGCGTGCTCTTCCCGAAGTCGTGCCCGGGATCGATCAGCACCGACTCCCTGGGCACGCCCAGCGAAACGGCCCGCTCGGCGAGCCCGAGGGTCACGCGCAGGATGTCGGCCATGACGTCGTCGTACGTCACCCGGTGCGGCCGGGTCCGGGGCTCGGCGCCGCCCGCGTGCGTGCACACCAGCCCCACGCCATACCGCGCGGCGACCTCCGCGAGCCGGGGATCGACGCCGCCCCACGCGTCGTTCAGGAGATCCGCGCCGGCCTCGCAGACGGCCTCGCCGACCTCGTGCCGCCAGGTGTCGACGCTGATGATGACGTCCGGGAAGCGCCGCCGCACCTCGGCCACGAAACCGACCGTGCGCCGCGCCTCCTCTTCGGCGGTGACCTCCTCGCCGGGGCCCGCCTTGACCCCGCCGATGTCGATGATTGCGGCGCCTTCGGCCACCGCGTGCTCCACGCGCGCGAGGGCGGGCTCGTCGCGGAACGTCGCCCCCTGGTCGTAGAAGGAGTCCGGGGTCCGGTTCACGATCGCCATGATCACCGGCTCGTGCGCGTCGAATTCACGCCTGCCCAGCCTGAGCATCCCCTGTGACCTCTCCTAGTACTGACCCGTCTTCAGCCGCCTGTGACCCTAACTGTCAGCGTCGCATGGCACGATCGGACCCTGACACATTCGGCTTCGGCACGTCCGACATCGACGCCCGTGGAGACCCCAGCGATGTTCATGTTCCTGTTCCTGGTCGTCGGGCTGGCCGTCGTGGTCGGCGCTGTGACCCTCTCGGTGATCGGCGGCGGCGAGAACGCCCCGCTGCCCGACGTCGCGCCCGAGCGCCTCGACGACGCGCTGCCCCTGGACCGGCCGGTCGACCAGGCCGACGTGGAGAGCATTCGCTTCCCGCTCGCCGTGCGGGGCTACCGCATGGCCGAGGTGGACGACGCGCTGAGCCGCATCGCCGCCGAACTCGCCGAGCGCGACGCCCGGATCGCCGACCTGGAGTCCGCGTTGGCGGGCGCGCAGAGCCACCGCGTCTCGATCGAGAAGCCCACGGAAGGCGACCACCAGTGAGCGAGGCCGTGGTCGGTCCCGACGGCGCCCTGCGCTGCCCCTGGGCGCTGTCCACCGAGGACTACATCACGTACCACGACGAGGAGTGGGGCCGCCCGGTCCACGGCGACGACGCCCTCTACGAGCGGCTCTCCCTGGAGGCCTTCCAGTCGGGCCTCTCCTGGATCACGATCCTGCGCCGCCGCGAGGGATTCCGGGCCGCCTTCGCGGGCTTCAGGATCGCGGAGGTCGCGACCTTCACGGACGCCGACCGTGAACGCCTCCTCGCCGACGCGGGCATCATCCGCAACCGCGCCAAGGTCGACGCGACGATCGCCAACGCGCGCGTGCTGGCCGACTGGGCGCCGGGCGAACTGGACGAGTTCATCTGGTCCCACGCCCCGAAGCCGGGCCCGGCCCCGAAGGCACTCGGGGACGTCCCGGCGGTCACGGACGAGTCGACGGCCCTGTCGAAGGCCCTGAAGAAGCGGGGCCTGAGATTCGTCGGGCCGACGACGGCATACGCCCTGATGCAGGCGTGCGGGCTGGTGGACGACCACCTCGTGGACTGCGTGGCCCGCCGTCCCTGAGTCGGCTCAGCGGCCCAGGTACTTCGGCGTCTCCTTGTCGACGAAAGCCTGCACGGCGATCGCGTGGTCCTCCGACGCGCCCGCGCGGGACTGGAGTTCGTCCTCCTTCTCCAGCGTCTCCTCAAGGGTGTGCGAGAAGCCGTAGGCCACCGCCTCCTTGAGCGCCGCGTACGCCACCGTCGGCCCGTCGGCCAGGGCCCGCGCCACCTTCTCGGCCTCGGCGTGCAGCTCGCCCGCGGGCACGAGACGGTTGGCGATCCCGAGGTCGTACGCGTCCTGCGCCGTGATCGTGCGCGGGAACAGCAGCAGGTCGGAGGCGCGCCCGGGACCGACGACCCTGGGCAGCGTCCAGGAGATGCCGGAGTCCGCGGTCAGCGCCACACCCGCGAAGGACGTGTTGAAGCCCGCCCTGTCCGACACCACGCGGTAGTCCGCGGCCAGCGCGAGCCCGAAGCCGGCCCCGGCCGCGACCCCGTTGACCCCGGCCACCACGGGCTTCGCCATCCCGGCCAGCGCCCGCACGATGGGGTTGTAGTGCTCCTTGACCGTGGTCATGGTGGCCCCGGTCCCGGCCTCGCGGTCGGAGGCCAGCAGGGTGATGTGCTCCTTGAGGTCCTGGCCCACACAGAACGCCCGCTCGCCGGCCGCGGTCAGCAGCACGGCCCGTACGGCGTCGTCGCCCGCCGCGGCCTGTACCGCCTCCCGGAGGGCGACCTTGGTCGCGATGTTCAGCGCGTTCATCGCCTCCGGGCGGTTCAGCGTGATCTTCGCGAGTCCGTCGCTCACCTCGTAGAGCACGGTGTCGGCCATGGTGTGTCCCCTCCGCTGCGGCGGCTCCGGCGTACCGGTCGGTACGCCCTGTGTCCGTAGGACAGCATGGCGGAGATCGCCGTCCACGCACCGGACCGGACGTGTGACCTGCGTCAAAGAATTCCGGGCCCGATTCGGGCGGCGGGAGTCCGCGCGGCGGCGGAGTATCGCAGTCACATCGGCGAATTGAGTGGTTTTGCTCGCGCGCGTTGCCCAAGCGATGCCGACTGATGTTGGTCATCGGGTCCTGAGATGCGGGATAATGGCTTGGAAGCAATGTGTTCGATGCCGGTGACGCGTGTCTCATTAGGGGCCGCGCGTGCCCTCCATGGGGCCGTCGGCGACGATGAGCTGGTTTCAGGAAGGGGAACGAGCATGGCGGCCATGAAGCCGCGGACGGGCGATGGCCCGCTCGAGGTGACCAAGGAGGGGCGGGGCATCGTCATGCGCGTTCCGCTCGAAGGCGGCGGTCGGCTCGTCGTCGAGCTGACCCCTGACGAGGCCGACGCGCTGGGCGACGCCCTCAAGAAGGTCGTCGGCTGACGCGGCGGAACGCGACCATACCCCTTCAGCTGCCCCGGCATCCGAGATGGTGCCGGGGCAGCTGCTTTCCCGCGTTCCCACGGCGTCCTACCGCTTGACGGCGCACAGCAGCCCGTCGCCCACCGGGAGCAGCGACGGCACCAGCTCCGGGATCTCGCGGACCGCGCGCAGCAGCTCGCGCAGCCGCAGCACCTCGGTCGGCTGCGGGCCCGAGTCCACGGTCCGGCCGTTGGCGAAGACGCCCTCGAAGACCACCAGGCCACCAGGACGCAGCAGGCGCAACGATTCGGCGAGATAGTCCAGGAACTCCTGCCGGTCGCCGTCGCAGAACACGAGGTCGTAGCCGGCGTCCGCGAGCCGGGGCAGCACGTCCAGGGCACGGCCCGGGATGAAGCGGGCCCGGTTGCTGGCGAAGCCGCAGGCGCGGAAGGCCTGGCGGGCGAACTGCTGGTGGTCCGGCTCCTGGTCGACGGTGGTCAGTACCCCGTCCGGCCGCATGCCGTGGAGAAGATGCATCCCGGACACGCCGGTCCCGGTACCGATCTCCGCCACCGCCTTCGCGTCCACGGTGGCGGCCAGCATCCGCAGCGCGGCGCCCGTGCCGGGCGACACCGAGCGCAGCCCTGCCTCGCGGGCCCGGTCCCGGGCCCAGCGCAGTGCTTCGTCCTCGGCGACATAGGCGTCGGCGAACGCCCAGCTCGTCTGCCGGTTGCCGGTAATGACCCTCTCCTGTCCCCGTGGTTGCCTGGGCGTGACTGTATCCGTTGGTGCCGGGAACCTGCTGATGGGACCGGGCGTTTAGAGGGGAAGGAATGCACTGGGGTACGCGGCCGGAGGGGAGAGCGGGGGATGAGGATGGATCAGGACGTCGAGCAACGGCGGGAGCAGGGGCCCGAGCATCGGCTCGTACCGCCGGGAGGTCGGTATGAGCGTGTATCAAATTCTCGTAAAACCCCTTATCCGGAGCTAACGGGCGAGGTGGCTATGGTAGGGACTCCACTGGACACCACCAGAGCCGACAGGGGAGGTGCGGCTGTACCTGTGGATCGGGGAGGAGTGCTCCGGCGCTTTCTCGGATCGGCGGGCAGGCCGAAATCCGTGAACGACACCGCTGCTGACCACAGCCACGCCGCTGACCATGCCCAGACCGCGACCTTCTCCACCGACGCGGACGGGCAGGCGTGGACTCCGCCCACCTGGGAGGAGATCGTCAGCACCCACAGCGGCCGTGTGTACCGGCTCGCGTACCGCCTGACGGGGAATCAGCACGACGCCGAGGACCTCACACAGGAGGTCTTCGTCCGGGTCTTCCGTTCCCTGTCGACCTACACGCCCGGCACCTTCGAGGGCTGGCTGCACCGCATCACCACCAACCTCTTCCTGGACATGGTCCGCCGCAAGCAGCGCATCCGTTTCGACGCGCTGGGGGAGGACGCGGCCGAGCGCCTGCCCAGCCGCGAGCCGTCGCCCCAGCAGGTCTTCAACGACGCGCACTTCGACGCCGACGTCCAGCAGGCCCTGGACACCCTCGCCCCCGAGTTCCGGGCGGCCGTCGTCCTGTGCGACATCGAGGGCCTCTCGTACGAGGAGATCGCCGCGACCCTGGGCGTCAAGCTCGGCACGGTCCGGTCCCGGATCCACCGTGGCCGCTCCCAGCTGCGCAAGGCCCTCGCACACCGCTCGCCGGAAGCACGGGCCGAGCGCCGTTCCTTCGTGGCGCGTGTGCCCGCGCTGGGGGGAGGGGGCGCGTCCGCGTGAGTGGATCACGTCCTACGCCTGCGGAGCAGCACCTGGGAGACCGACTTTCCGCCCTGGTGGACGGGGAGCTCGGTCATGAGTCGCGCGATCGCGTACTGGCGCACCTGGCCACCTGTACGAAGTGCAAGGCCGAGGCCGACGCGCAGCGCCGACTGAAGAACGTGTTCGCGGAAATGGCCCCGCCGCCTCCCTCCGAAAGCTTTCTGGCCCGCCTCCAGGGACTCCCCGGGGGAGACGGTGACTCGGACGCCGAGGAGCCACCCGGCGGGGGACTCTTCGCCGGAGCCGGCTTCTTCGGCGTGAAAAGAGACGGCCCGCTCGACGCGTTCGAGTTCGGCTACGTCCCCGCGGGCCCGCACGCCGCGACAGCCCTGACCTCTTCGTCCGCACCGGCCCGCGAAGGCTTCCGTATCCATGACGTCAGCCGGCACGACAGCGACCGCTCCGCCTCGCGCGGAATGCGGTTCGCGTTCGTCGCCGCCGGCGCGGTCTCACTGGCCGCGATCGCCCTGGGCGGGGTCGCGACGGTCACGCCGGGCGACACCGCGGCCGAGGCAAGGGGCGGCGCGGGGGTGACCCCGGCGCGCACGCAGGGCACGGGCGCCGCGGCCGCCGACTCCGGGCGCCGCCGTGGCGTCGGGCCCCTGATCGCCCAGGGCACGAGCCAGCGGTCGATGCTCGGCGACACCCCGATGGCCCCGACCTCCGTCTCCGCGCCGCTGCTGCCCGGGGTGCCGTCCCCGACGGCCGTCCGGGGCGACGACGAGGTCATGCACACGCTGACCGCGCCCGTCGTGGCCGGTGCGGCGGTCATGTCCCCGCTGATACGCCCGCTCAACACGAACCCGCCGGTCGCCCTCACATCGTGGTCAACGGCCCCCGATGTCATGGCCCCCGGCCTGCTGCGCGCACCCGACGCCACCTCTTCCCCCACTCCCGCCCCCTCCGCCTCCTCCCGCCCCCTCCGCTGACCGGCCCCTGCACCGCACCCCGCCGACCTGGTTGAATCCGGGGAGTACGGGGTGGCACGGCGGGCGGTGGGGAGCACATGAACGAGGGGACACCGAAACCGAAGTGGTGGGGTCGAGGGCGCGCGGTGACGCCTGGTGTGGCTGTGAGCGCTGAAGTCGCTTCCGCCGACGCCGACTTCGAGCCGGGGCGTCCCGTGCAGGCGCCCGGTGACGCCCCACAGGCCCCCACAACGGCCTCCGGCGCTCCTGCCCCACTAGATCCCGCCCCCGACCCCGTTCCCGACCCCTGGCACCGCTACGACCCCTGGGCACCCCCACCACTACCCGCCCCTCTCCAGCAAACCGGCGCCGCACCCCCCACCCACCAGCAGCGTCGCAACCGCACCCGGAAACTCCTCATCGTCTCCGGGCTGGTGCTCGCCCTGGTCTCCGGGGGCGTCGGAGGTGTCGTGGGGGCGTATCTGGAGCGGGACGGTGTCGGCGGTGGGGACGTCGTGTTGCCGCAGGCGGGTGCGGAGGACGGTGGGCGGGCGGCCGGGAGTGTGGCCGGGATCGCCGCTCGGGCGCTGCCCAGTGTGGTGACGCTGCGTGTGAGCGGTGACGAGGAATCGGGGACCGGCACCGGGATCGTGCTGGACACGCGGGGGCACATCCTCACCAACAACCATGTCGTGCAGCCCGCGGGCGGCGACGGCGAGATATCCGTGAGCTTCAGCGGGGGACAGACCGCCAAGGCGAAGGTCGTCGGGCACGACACCGGGTACGACCTCGCCGTAGTGCAGGTGAGCCGTGTGCGCGGGCTCAGGCCGATGCCCCTCGGCAACTCCGACAATGTGCGGGTCGGCGACCCCGTCGTGGCGATCGGCGCGCCCTTCGACCTCGACAACACGGTGACCGCCGGGATCATCAGCGCCAAGGACCGGCCCATCACGGCCGGCGGCGACGCGGCGGACGGGAGCGATGTCTCGTACGTCGACGCCCTGCAGACCGACGCGCCCATCAACCCGGGGAACTCCGGCGGGCCGCTGCTCGACTCCCAGGGGCGGGTCGTGGGGATCAACTCGGCGATCCGGTCCGCCGACGACGGGACCGACACGGGGGACGGTCAGGCCGGTTCGATCGGGCTCGGCTTCGCCATCCCCGTCAACCAGGCCAAGCGCGTCGCCGAGCAACTGATCAACACCGGGAAGGCCACCCACCCGGTTATCGGCGTCACCCTCGACATGGGCTACACCGGGGACGGAGCCCGCGTCGCGACGAAGGGCAGCGGTGGCGACCCCGCAGTCACCGCCGGTGGCCCCGGTGCCAGGGCCGGGCTCAAGGCGGGCGACGTCATCACCGGGGTCGACGGCGAGCGTGTCCACTCGGGCGACGAACTCATCGTCAGGACCCGCGCCCACCGCCCCGGCGACCACTTGCGCCTGACTCTCCGGCGGGGCGGCAAAGACATGACCGTGTCGCTCGTTCTGGGCTCCTCGACCGGTGATTGACAGAAACGTCACAGGTGAGAGCCCCGCGACCCGTCCCACTAGGCAAACAACCCGGAAAACCGGTCCCGTACACCCACTCGTAGCCCACGGGACAGTACCGGTCGGGTGGGATCGCCGGGTACCGTGGACCCGGCCCGGACCACGGAAGACGCGCACAGACCACCGAGGGCCGAGGACCGAGGACATCGCAAGGAGCTTCAGGTGTTCAATGACATAGGACCGCTAGAGCTGGTGACGATCATTGTCCTCGCCGTGCTCGTCTTCGGTCCGGACAAGCTCCCGAAGGTCATCCAGGACGTCATGCGGACGATCCGGAAGATCCGAGAGTTCTCGGAGAGCGCCAAGGCGGACATCCGCGAGGAACTGGGCCCGGACTTCAAGGACTTCGACTTCGAGGACCTCAACCCCAAGACGTTCCTGCGCA
Source organism: Streptomyces sp. NBC_01622 (assembly GCF_045209635.1). Taxonomy (NCBI): domain Bacteria; kingdom Bacillati; phylum Actinomycetota; class Actinomycetes; order Kitasatosporales; family Streptomycetaceae; genus Streptomyces; species Streptomyces sp. NBC_01622. The sequence continues at coordinate 4,164,509 of NZ_CP109293.1, read as the reverse complement.
AGCAGCTGGACAACGACGAGCTGGGGCTCAAGGAGATCCGCAACGGCTTCGACCTGAAGAAGGAGATGGCCGAGGTCACGGAGGCGGTGCAGAACGCCGACACCCCGAGTTCCCCGTCCGCTTCCGGTGGTCGTGTCGACATGACCAAGAAGCCCGAGGACCCCGGGAAGGACGAGCGCCCGCCCTTCGACGCGGACGCCACCTGACCCTCCCGCGCGGCTCCCACAGCGCTTCCCACGTGACGCGTTTCATACCTTCGCCACTCCCTCGTACGGCCTGAACACGGCCTCCGCACGCCTCACGCGCCGGGCGCTTTCCGGGCTGCCTCCCACGAGGTGGCTATGCTGCCGAGTTGTTGTGCGGACCGGGCGAGTCGCCCGAAGGGGGGCGGGCCGCCCCGGTCCGACGAGAGCGAGGAGGCGTCCGGCATGGAGACGACGAGTCGGGTAGGCGCGCAGGCGCCGGCCGCGGAGGGCGGACAACAGGTCCCCTCCGCCTGGCGCACGGTCGACGGCTACCTGCTGGCGCCCTTCCCGTGGTACGGCCTCGACGAGGCCTTCACGGGGCCGCGCTGGCTGATGCAGGTGGGCATGGCGGCGGACGGTGCCGTCGAGCACGGTTCGATCGGGCACGGCGACGAGCCCTCCGTACGCAACGAGGGCACGGAGGACAAGGAGAAGTTCGCGGTGGTCGTCACCGTCGCGGGCAACCCCGCGCGGCGCAGCGCCGACGGCACGGGTCTCCTGGAGGCCACCTCGGTGTCCTCGGCGGCCTGGCTCGCCGGTGTCGGACTGCTGTCCTTCACCTGGCCCGGCCAGATGGACCACACCCTGCGAGACGACTGGCTGGAGCAGCAGACGGAGACGGCCTGGGTACTGGCCGACGACCTCGCCGGCGACGACTGGTCGACCCTGTCCCTGCCCGTGGACGGCGTTCCGGCGCCCTTCCACTACCGCGAGTCCGAGTTCGGCTGGGTACTGGCCGGGTCGACCCAGGCGGGGGTCCACGTGGGGGCGTACGGCAGGGGCATGAGCGCGTACGGGCTCGGCTTCGCCATGGTCAAGGACATCGCGGCGTACGCCCACTAGCTGCTACGACGATGGGGGCGCCGTCTCACCGGACGGCGCCCCCATCGTCGTAGGAAGAGCTCTAGAACTTGTTCTTGGGAGTGATCCCGAGCGACAGTCCCGAAAGGCCCCGCTGCCGTCCCCCGAGCTTGCCTGCGATCGCCAGCAGGGCCGCCCCCGCCGGGGAGTCCGGGTCGCTCAACACCACCGGTTTGCCCTCGTCGCCGCCCTCGCGGAGGCGGACGTCGATCGGGATGCTTCCCAGTACTGGAACCGAGGCGCCCGTCGTGCGGGTCAGGCCTTCCGCGACCGACTGGCCGCCGCCCGTGCCGAAGACGTCGACCATCTCGCCGCAGTGCGGGCAGGGAAGGCCCGCCATGTTCTCGACGACGCCGACGATCTTCTGGTGGGTCTGTACGGCGATGGAGCCGGCCCGCTCGGCGACCTCGGCCGCCGCCTGCTGAGGGGTCGTCACGACGAGGATCTCCGCGTTCGGGACGAGCTGCGCGACCGAGATCGCGATGTCGCCCGTGCCCGGCGGGAGGTCGAGGAGAAGTACATCCAGGTCGCCCCAGTACACGTCCGCCAGGAACTGCTGGAGTGCCCGGTGGAGCATCGGGCCGCGCCACACCACCGGCGCGTTGCCCGGGGTGAACATGCCGATGGAGATGACCTTCACGCCGTGCGCCGACGGCGGCATGATCATGTTCTCGACCTGGGTGGGAGTGCCGTCGGCGCCCAGCATGCGCGGCACGGAGTGGCCGTAGATGTCGGCGTCGACGACCCCGACCTTGAGACCGTCGGCCGCCATCGCCGCCGCGAGGTTCACCGTCACCGAGGACTTGCCGACGCCGCCCTTGCCGGAGGCGACCGCGTAGACGCGGGTGAGGGAGCCGGGCTTGGCGAAGGGGACCTCGCGCTCGGCCGTGCCACCGCGCAGGGCGGTCGCGAGTTCCTTGCGCTGCTCGTCGCTCATCACGTCGAGGGTCACGTCGACGCCGGTGACGCCCTCGACGCGCGAGACCGCCTCCGTCACGCGCTGCGTGATCGTCTCGCGCATGGGGCAGCCGGAGACCGTCAGGTACACGGTGACCGCGACCGCTCCGTCCGCACCGATCTCCACCGACTTGACCATCCCCAGTTCGGTGATGGGTCGGTTGATCTCGGGGTCGTTCACCGTCGACAGTGCTTCACGCACCGCGTCTTCCGTAGCCATGTGTCGATGGTACGGCGCCGGGTGGGCCCTTCGGCCAGCCCCTCAGCGGTCGTCTGCGTCACGCACGGCAGACCGTTCTGCCGGGAATACGACATGCCCGTCGTGCCGTACGTCCAGCTCCTTCACCAGGTCCTGCAGCTCGGAGCGGATCCAGTCCCGGGTCGCCACCTCGCCGAGACCGATGCGGAGGGCGGCGATCTCGCGGGTGAGGTACTCGGTGTCGGCGATCGACCGCTCGTTCTGCTTGCGGTCCTGTTCGAGGTTGACCCGGTCGCGGTCGTCCTGCCGGTTCTGCGCGAGCAGGATCAGCGGGGCGGCGTAGGAGGCCTGGAGCGACAGCATCAGGGTGAGGAAGATGAACGGGTAGTTGTCGAAGCGGACATCGCGCGGGGCGAAGATGTTCCACAGCACCCACACGATGATGACGATCGTCATCCAGACGATGAACCGCCCGGTGCCCAGGAACCGCGCGATCCGTTCCGACAGCCGCCCGAAGGCCTCCGGGTCGTACTCGGGCAGCAGTCGGCGCCGGGGCGGGCGCGGCTGGTCGAGCCGGGTCCGCGACCGGGTGGTGGCGGTCGCGCCCGCCGGTGTCCGCTCACGCGTGGTCTCGCGCTCAGGAGTCATGAGCCGCCACCTCCTCTGTCCCCGCCTCGTTCTCGTTCTCGTCCAGATGGAATTCCGTCTCCCGCCAGTCCTCCGGCAGCATGTGGTCCAGTACGTCGTCCACGGTCACCGCGCCGAGCAGCGACCCGGTCTCGTCGACCACGGGCGCCGCGACCATGTCGTAGGTCGCGAAGAACCCGGCGATGAGCTGCAACGAGGCGTCCGGGTCCAGGGGTTGCAGGTCGCCGTCGATGATCGCGCTGACCAGGGTGTACGGCGGGTCGCGCAGCAGCCGCTGGAAGTGGACCGTGCCGAGGTACTTGCCGGTCGGGGTGTCGTCGGGCGGGCGGCAGACGTAGACCTGGGCGGCGAGGGCGGGGGAGAGGTCGGCGTTGCGGACCCGGGCGAGCGCGTCGGCGACGGTCGCGTCCGGTCGCAGGACGATCGGCTCGGTCGTCATGAGGCCGCCCGCGGTGTGCTCCTCGTAGGACATCAGGCGGCGTACGTCGGCCGCTTCGGAGGGCTCCATCAGGTTCAGCAGCCGCTCCTGGTCCTCCTCCGGCAGCTCGCCGAGCAGGTCGGCCGCGTCGTCCGGGTCCATCGCCTCCAGGACGTCCGCCGCGCGCTCCTCCTTCAGCTTGCCGAGGATCTCGATCTGGTCGTCCTCCGGGAGTTCTTCGAGGACGTCGGCCAGGCGGTCGTCGTCGAGGGCGGCGGCGACCTCGGCGCGGCGCTTGGGGGAGAGGTGGTGCAGGACGTTGGCGAGGTCGGCGGGGCGCAGCTGCTCGAAGGTGGCCAGGAGGCTCTCCGCGCCCTGTCCCTGCTCCTCAAGGGAGAACCCGGTGACGGCGGACCACTCCACGGTCAGCGTCTCCCCCTTGGCCCTTCTGAAGGCTCCGCCGGTCCTGCCCTTGCGGACGAAGACCCGGTCGATCTCCCAGTCCCGGCGGGCCGGCAGCTGCTGCACCGCCAGGTCGAGGACGGTGACCTCCTCGCCGGTCTCCACGAGGGTGACGCGCCGGTCGAGGAGTTCGCCGAACACCAGCCGTTCGGTGGGCCGTTGCTCGAAGCGGCGGACGTTGAGCACGCCGGTGGTCACGACCTGGCCGGACTCGATGCCGGTGACCCGGGTCATGGGGAGGAAGATGCGGCGCCGGGTGGAGAGTTCGACGACCAGGCCGAGCAGGCGCGGGGGCCGCCGGCCGACGCGCAGCATGACGACGAGATCGCGGACGCGGCCCACCTGGTCGCCGTTGGGATCGAAGACGGCGACACCGGAGAGGTGCGAGACGAAGACCCTGGGGGCGCTCCCTGCCATGGCCGCACCTCCCTTTCTTTTTCTGGTTTCCGGATGTTCCGATTTGCCCGCTCGGACGGGCTTCAGGCTAGCCCGTCCGTATGCGATCCGCGCAGGTGGGCGGTCCGGACGGACCCGCTCCGCCGCTGGGTGGCGCCCCCGGTACGCTGCCGTACGCCATCGCCGCCCCCCGCACGAAAGGCCCCCCACCTGTGACTGCGATTTCCCTGGTCCGAAACCGTCGTGCGGCGCTGCTCGGCGCGGTCTGTGCCCTGGTCGTGACGGGCATGGGACTGACGGGCTGCAGTGAGGATCCGGACGCGGGGACCAACGGGGTCGGCAAGCTGGCCGCCGACAGGATCCAGTCGAAGTCGGTGACGGCCGCGGGCGCCGCCGACGCGGTACGACTGTCCGGGACCGTCGTCACCAGCGGGCGCACGTACAAGCTCGACATGCGGCTGAAGTCCGACGGCGGCAGCGGCTCGGTCACCTCGAAGGGGTCGACGTTCGGGCTGCTGCGGGTCGGCGAGCAGCTGTATCTGAAGGCCGACGCGGACTTCTGGAACAGCAACGGGGACTCGGGCGTCGGCGACTCGCTGCACGGCAAGTACGTGAAGGTGCCGCAGGACGATCCCTCGTACAAGAAGTTCAGTGGTTTCACGGACAAGGACGTCCTCCTCTCCAGTCTGCTGACCCTGCACGGTTCACTCGCGACGGACGGACACCACGACCAGAACGGCGTCCGCACGATCCGCATCACCGGCGACGACGGCTCCGGCGGCACCCTCGATGTCTCCCTTGAGGGCAAGCCGTATCCGCTCCGCCTGGTCCGCGCGGGCGGCGCGGGCACGCTGACCTTCTCGGACTGGGGCAAGAGTTTCGCCGTGAAGGAACCTGCGGACGACGACACTGTCGACTACGGCAAGCAACTGCCGTCTTCCTAGCGGTACTTACCGCCGTTTGCGTTTCTTCAGCAGCAGGCGCGGCAGCGCGGCCGGGGCCGGTTGACGGGTCGTCGCGGGAGAAGGCAGCGGAGGCTCCGCGAGCGACCCCTCCGGCAACTCGGCCGTGGCGCCCGTCGGTTCGAGCCGCAGCACCCGGCACTCGCGCGCCCAGCGCTCCGTCATCGCCTCGCCGTCGGGCGCGTTGAGCCGCTTGCCCTTCAGCTCGCCGACGGTGGCGGTCCAGGCTTCGGAGCCCGGTGCCAGTTCCACGACCTTCGCCGTCCATACGACCAGCCGGCCGCCCTTGTCCTTGCTGCGGACCGTGACCTCGGCGGTGCCGCCGTCGGTCAGCCCCGGCAGCGGCTGCTCGCCCGGACCGTCGCCGATCAGACAGGCCGCGCCCTCGTGCCAGACGTGCCACAGGGCGCGGGCCGGGACGCCCGGACCGTTGACCCAGACGAGGCCGGACTTCTTCGTGGCCTCCTCGACGAGGGCCTGGTCGAGCAGCTCGCTGCTAGTCATGGCGCCCAGCCTATCCAGGCCGCTCACAGCCAGCCGTTGCGCTTCAGCGTGCGGTGGATCGCCAGACAGACCGTCACGGTGAAGGCGAGCACCACCGGATACCCGTACCGCGCGTGCAGCTCCGGCATGTGCTCGAAGTTCATGCCGTACACGCCCGTCACCATCGTCGGTACGGCGATGATCGCGGCCCACGCGGTGATCTTCCGCATGTCCTCGTTCTGCGCGACGGACGCCTGCGCGAGGTTGGCCTGGAGGATCGAGTTCAGCAGCTCGTCGAAGCCGATGACCTGCTCGTGGACCCGGGCGAGGTGGTCGGCGACGTCCCGGAAGTACTTCTGGATGTCGGGGTCGATCAGCCGCATCGGCCGCTCGCTCAGCAGCTGCATGGGACGCAGCAGCGGCGACACCGCGCGCTTGAACTCCAGTACCTCGCGCTTGAGTTGGTAGATCCGCGCCGAGTCGACACCGCGCGAGACCCCGCCCTTGCGGCCCGGCGTGAACACCTCGGTCTCGACCTCGTCGATGTCGTCCTGCACCGCGTCCGCGACCGCGACATAGCCGTCCACGACATGGTCGGCGATCGCGTGCAGCACCGCCGAGGGGCCGCGCGCGAGCAGCTCGGGGTCGTCCTGCAGCCGGTGCCGCAGCGCCCGCAGCGAGCCCTGGCCGCCGTGTCGGACGGTGATGAAGAAGTCCCGGCCGGTGAAGCACATGACCTCGCCGGTCTCAACCACCTCGCTGTTGGCGGTGAGTTGGTCGTGCTCGACGTAGTGGATGGTCTTGAAGACGGTGAACAGGGAGTCGTCGTAGCGCTCCAGCTTGGGCCGCTGATGGGCCTGCACGGCGTCCTCGACGGCGAGCGGGTGGAGTCCGAACTCCCCGGCGATACCGGCGAATTCGGCCTCGGTCGGCTCGTGCAGCCCGATCCACACGAAGCCGCCGTCGCGCCGCACCTGGCGCATCGCCTCGTGCGGGGTCAGCGGCTTGCCGGTGTCGACGCGGGCACCGTCGCGGTAGACGGCGCAGTCGACGACGGCCGACGGGGTGCCGGGGTCACGCGTGGTGTCGTACGCGCCGCCGTCCTTGCGCAGGGAGGGGCGGGACGGGCGGACCACGGCACGCAGGTCGCGGATCATCGACATGGCGGGCTCCTTCGCGACGAGCAACGAAAGGCGCCAACGACGGTTGGAACTGCCCGGAATGGGGACGTCCTGTGTGCGGATGTTTGGCACGTCCACAAAGCGGGGAGCACCGCACCGTCGCGGTGGCGAGTTTCGCTACTGATACAGGCACTGACTTCGGAACAGACAGATCGGTCGGATCGGATACACCGAACAGATCAGGCAGATCAGGAAAAGGAAACGAAGTGCTCTTCCGCGACAGTGAAGAAGTGCGAGCGGCGGCAGCCGACTGGAGGGGCTAGAGCCAGAGCGACGACATCAGCGGTCGGAAGAGCGGGTGGTACTGCCAGGCCGACTTCGGTCCATTGCAGCCCCACCTCCTCCGGCCGGTCCCCCGTAGGGGAGTCTCAACGGCGTCGGGACTTGATCGCGACGCTTCTGCGTGCTGCCCGAACGACCGGCCCAGACTATCAGCAGGCCGAAGTGTCAAGGCGCTGCTTTGCCCGGTACTGACGAGTTCTATGCTCCCCGCATGGTTGATGTTCTTGCTCTGGTCGAGGCCCGGTTGCGCACCGCGCTGGGCGAACCGGACGCGCGCGCGGGGGTCACCTTCCTGGGCACGGACCGCGTCGAGGTACTGCGTTTCCAGGACACCGGCCAGGAGGGCGGCATCGTCCGCTACGCCACGCTCGGCATGTCCGCACAGCCCATGAGCGACCCCACGGCGATGCTCGCCGACCCGGTCGCGGGCCCCCGCGCCGAGCTGGTCCTGTCCGTGCGCGGCGGCCTCGCCGACACCGACAAGGTACTCCGCCCGCTCGCCGTCCTCGCCGCGTCCCCGCAGGTCGAGGGCGTGGTGGTGGCCCCCGGCGCCTCGCTCGACGTGGGCGAGCCGCTGTGGCCCGGCGCCCTCTTCACCTCGGTACTGGTCGCCGAGCCGGGCGGTCTGGTCGAGGACCTGGACCTCGACGCGCCCCTCGACCCGGTCCGCTTCCTTCCCCTGCTCCCCATGACCCCGAACGAGGCCGCCTGGAAGCGCGTCCACGGCGCCCAGGCCCTCCAGGAACGCTGGCTGACGAACGGGACGGACCTCCGGGATCCGTCCCGCAGGTCCGTCCCGCTCGACTGACAGCCGGAGTGAGCAAGCTCACCAACGACGGCCGGGAATCGGCTAGTTGGCGAACACCGCGACACTGTCCTCAGTCGCGTGCTTCGGCTCCAGCACCTCGGCGTCGTGCGTGAGCGCGTTCCGTCGTACGACGACCACCAGCGCGCCCAGCGCCGCGGTGACGGCCGCGACCACGAACGGGATGTGGATGTTGGTCCAGCCCTCGATCTTCGGCGCGAAGAACGGCGCGGCGGCCGCGGCGAACCAGCGGACGAAGTTGTAGCCCGCGCTCGCCACCGGGCGCGGCGCGTCCGACACGCCGAGGGCCAGCTCGGTGTAGACGGTGTTGTTCACGCCGATGAAGGCACCGGACAGGATCGTGCAGACGACGGCGGTGGTGTGGCTGCCGTAGCCGAGGACGAGCACGTCGACGGCGAGCAGCACCAGTGAGCCGCCGAGCACCTTCAGGGAGCCGAAGCGGGACTGCAGGCGCGGGGCGACGAAGACCGAGAAGACGGCGAGCAGCACACCCCAGGCGAAGAACACGGCACCCGACTTGTAGGGGGTCATGTTCAGCACGAACGGGGTGAAGGCCAGCACGGTGAAGAACGTGTAGTTGTAGAAGAAGGACGACACGGCGGCGGAGGCCAGGCCGCCGTGGCCGAGCGCCTTGAGCGGGTCCAGCAGTGATGTCTTGCGGGCGGGCTTCGGCTGTTCCTTCAGGAACGCCGTGATGCACAGGAAGCCGATCGCCATCAGGAACGCGGTGCCGAAGAAGGGGTAGCGCCAGCTCTGGTTGCCCAGCAGGGCGCCGACCAGCGGGCCGCAGGCCATGCCGAGGCCGAGGGCGGACTCGTAGAGCAGGATCGCCGCGGCGCTGCCCCCGGCCGCCGCGCCGACGATCACCGCGAGGGCCGTCGAGACGAAGAGCGCGTTGCCGAGGCCCCAGCCGGCCCGGAAGCCGACGAGTTCGCCGACCGAGCCCGAGGTGCCGGCGAGGCCGGCGAAGACCACGACGAGGGCGAGGCCGAGCAGCAGGGTCTTCTTGCCGCCGATGCGGCTGGAGACGAAGCCGGTCACCAGCATCGCGACGGCGGTGATCAGGAAGTACGAGGTGAAGAGCAGGGAGACCTGGCCGGCGGTGGCGTCCAGGCCCTTGGCTATCGACGGCAGGATCGGGTCGACGAGCCCGATGCCCATGAAGGCGACGACCGAGGCGCCGGCGGTCGCCCACACGGCCTTCGGCTGCCGCAGCAGGCTGCCGGTGCCGGCTCCCGCGTCGAAGGGGTCGTCCATCCCGTCCATGCTTCCTCCCAAGTAGTTGGTGTATGCACATAGTAAGTTAGGCAAGGTAATAAATGCAAGATGCATCTAGTTTTGTTCCGTGAGTGGCCCCGCCCGGACGGGTGATCGTCCTTGACGTGTGGGTGCGAGGGTAGGACCGTGGGGCCCTATGAGGGGCGAACCCAGTTGCCCGAAGTGTGGTGGCCGGGTCAGGGCTCCCGGACTCTTCGCCGATTCCTGGCAGTGCGATGTCCACGGCACGGTGCATCCGCTGCAGCCCGTGATCCCGCCCAGCGTCGAGGCCCTCAGCGTCGTCGTGCATCGCACGCAGGTACCCGTGTGGATGCCGTGGCCCCTGCCGGTCGGCTGGCTGTTCACGGGCGTGGCGTGCGCGGGGGACGACCGGAGCGGGGGTCGTGCGACGGCTGTGGCGTGCTCGGGCCCCGGGCCGCTCGGTGGGATGGGTGAGCTGATCCTCGTCGCGGAGGAGCTGGGGGTCGGGCTCGGGGCGCGGTACGCCGGGATCGACGGGCCGGATCCCGGGCCGTACATGAGCGTCGAGAAGCCGCCGCAGGCGAAGCTGTTGGCGGCCGGGCGGCCTACGCCGTTGTGGCATGTGGCTACGGCGCCGGATGATCGGGCCGTTTTCGCCGGTGAGGCGTTGGGGTTGTGGCTGTGGGCCGTTGTCTGGCCTGAGCAGTCGGGGTTGTTGATGTATGACGAGTTGGTGCTTACGGATTTGCGGGACGCGGGGGCGGAACTGGATCTCGTGCCGTGTGGGGCGTTGTCGCCGCGCTTGCTGGAGCCGTAGCGCCTAAGGGGGCGCCTCGGTCGGTTGTGGAGCGGGTGCGGGCGTGTGGGGGCTTGTCGCGCAGTTCCCCGCGCCCCTTAGGGGGTGTGCCTCAGCTGTGTTCATAGAGGTCCCGGGGATGCCGTTACCCTTGTGTGGTCCCGTCCTGCCAGCGCCTGGAGTCTTGTCGTGCGTATTGATCTGCACACCCACTCCACGGCCTCGGACGGAACGGACTCGCCTGCTGAGCTGGTGCGGAATGCTGCCGCTGCTGGGCTTGATGTCGTCGGGCTGACCGATCACGACACCAGCCGGGGGTACGCGGAGGCGATCGACGCTCTGCCTGCCGGGATCACGCTGGTCACCGGGGCCGAGATGTCCTGTCGGACCGACGGGATCTCGATGCACATGCTGGCCTATCTCTTCGATCCCGAGGAACCGGCGCTGCTCGCCGAGCGGGAGCTGGTGCGGGACGACCGGGTGCCGCGGGCCCGGGCCATGGTGGAGCGGCTTCAGGGGCTGGGTGTGCCGGTGACCTGGGAGCAGGTCGCGCGGATCGCCGGTGAGGGGTCGGTCGGGCGGCCGCATGTCGCCACCGCGCTGGTCGAGCTGGGTGTCGTACCGACCGTGAACGACGCCTTCACCGCGGACTGGCTGGGCGACGGCGGCCGGGCCCATGTGGCGAAGCACGAGACCGATCCGTTCGAGGCGATCCGGCTGGTCAAGGCCGCGGGCGGGGTCACCGTCTTCGCGCATCCGGCGGCCAGCAAGCGCGGACGCACCGTGCCCGAGTCCGCCATCGCCGAGATGGCCGCGGTCGGGCTCGACGGTATCGAGGTCGACCACATGGACCACGACGCCGAGACGCGGGTGCGGTTGCGCGGGCTCGCGAAGGAGCTCGGGCTGCTCGTCACCGGGTCCAGCGACTACCACGGGAGCCGCAAGTCCGTGCAGCTCGGTGAGTACACGACCGATCCCGAGGTCTACGGCGAGATCACGCGGCGCGCGACCGGGGCGTTCCCGGTGCCGGGGGCCGGCGGAGTCTGACCCCGCCCGCATCCTCCCCGCCCACCTCTCCTCTGCAAGGCTTGTGGCTCACCCATGTTCGACCTCGCCGTCTTCGGCTCTCTCTTCCTGACCCTTTTTGTCATCATGGATCCCCCAGGGATCACCCCGATCTTTCTCGCGCTGACCGCCGGACGGCCGGCCAAGGTGCAGAAGCGGATGGCGTTCCAGGCCGTCTGTGTGGCGGGTGGGGTCATCACCGTCTTCGGGCTGCTCGGGCATCAGATCCTCGACTATCTGCATGTCTCCGTGCCCGCGCTGATGATCGCGGGCGGGCTGCTGCTCCTGCTGATCGCGCTCGACCTGCTCACCGGCAAGACCGACGAGCCGAAGCAGACCAAGGACGTCAACGTCGCCCTCGTACCCCTGGGCATGCCGCTGCTCGCCGGGCCCGGTGCGATCGTGTCCGTCATCCTCGCCGTGCAGAAGGCCGACAGTGTGGCCACGCAGGTGTCGGTGTGGGCGGCGATCCTCGCCATCCATGCCGTGCTGTGGGTGGTGATGCGGTACTCGCTGCTGATCATCCGGGTCATCAAGGACGGCGGGGTCGTCCTCGTCACGCGGCTCGCGGGGATGATGCTGTCGGCCATCGCCGTGCAGCAGATCATCAACGGGATCACCCAGGTTGTCCGGGCGGGCTGAGGCCCGTGAACGCAGAACCCCCGTACGGCGTCGGTGCCGTACGGGGGTTCTGAAGTGTGGTGGAGATCCGCGTGAATGTCGTAGGTGTTACGCGGCGTCGTAAGTGTTACGAGGCCTTGGTCTCGGCGGGGCGGATCCACAGTCGCTGTCCTATGGCGGCGGCCTGTTGCACGATCCGATTGACGGAGGCGGCGTCCACGACGGTGCTGTCCACGGTGGTGCCGTCGACCTCGTCAAGACGCATGATTTCGAAGCGCATTGGCTTCTCCCTTCGTCTGGTCATCCTCCTGAGGAGAACTACTTGGGTACTGATGTAGTCAACGGGATGCGTGTTACAAACATTCCCTACGCTAAGGAAATTTTTCGAACGCCTAATTACTGACCGGTAAGAGATCGGCACGAGACTGACCGGGACCGGTTGTGTTCGCAGCGTGACCGCCGGGACAATGGAGGCGATGAACGACGACCTCGCGGCCCTCAGCGCCCGCATCGACCGCACGAACGAGCTGCTGCAGCGCATGCTCGCCGAAGTGGCGAAGACGCCCTCGACGCATGCGATCTTCGTCGACGCCGGGTACTTGTATGCAGCTGCGGGCCGGCTCGTCTCCGGGACCGAGGACCGGCGCACCTTCGACCTCGACACCGAGGGCCTCATCGAGGCGCTCATCGACAAGGCCCGCACGATCTTCGCGGACAGCCGGCTGCTGCGCGTCTACTGGTACGACGGCGCCCGGCGCCGCATCCACACCGCCGAGCAGCAGGCCATCGCCGAACTCCCGGACGTGAAGGTCCGGTTGGGCAATCTCAACGCCAACAACCAGCAGAAGGGCGTCGATTCACTCATCCGCTCCGACCTGGAGTCCCTTGCCCGGCACCGCGCCATCAGCGACGCGGCCCTCATCGGCGGCGACGAGGACCTGGTGTCGGCGGTCGAAGCGGCTCAAGGGTACGGCGCCCGCGTCCACTTGTGGGGCATCGAGGCCCCCGAGGGCCGCAACCAGGCCGAGCCGCTCCTCTGGGAGGTCGACAGCCAGCGCACCTTCGACCTCGACTTCTTCAAGCCGTACGTCTCCCGGCGCACGTCCGCCGTCTACGAGGCCGCCGCCACCCGGCCCACCCGCGACGACGTCCGGTTCGTGGGCGCGCAGATCGCCGCGAAGTGGCTCGCCGCGCGGGGACGGGAGGCGCTGGTGGAACTGCTGCCCGGGCATCCGTATCTGCCCGGTTCGGTCGACCAGGATCTGCTGGTGGAGGCGGAGGGGCTGCTGCAGTACTCCCTGCGCGGGCAGTCCGATCTGCGGCGGTCGCTGCGGGACGGGTTCTGGGAGCACCTGCAGACGCAGTACTAGCGTCTTTTACCGGCCTGCGGTGTCCCAGAAGTCGGCGATGGCCCGGGCCGTCGCGGCCGGCTGGTCAGTGTTCGGTGAGTGCTCGGCCCGCGCGATGACGGTTCGCCGCGCCTTCAGCCGTACGGCCATGTCGTCGAGGAGCGGCACCGGCCAGGTGTCGTCGCGTGAACCCGACAGGACGTGGAACGGCAGCGGGACGGCGGCCAGTTCGGCGACCCGGTCCGGCTCGACGCACAACTGGCGCCCCGTGGCGAGGAGTTGGGCCGGCTTGGTGCCCAGCCAGCGGCGCCGCAGATCGGCCCGGTCGTCGAGCCCCTCGTCCAGCGCACCGCCGGTCTCGGTCTCCTCGGGTGCCTCCATCGCCTGGATCGCCTCCCACACCTCGGCCATCGACATCACGGTGAGCGCGTCCCGCAACAGCTTCACCCGATCCTGCTGGGACGCGGAGATCTGCGCAGGACCCGACGCCATGAGCGTCAGCGACACGAACGGCGCGTGGTCCAGGAGTACGGCGGCACGCGCGACCTGTCCGCCGAGGGAGTGCCCGAGCAGATGCACCGGCGCGCCGACCGCCTCGGCCAGCGCGAGCACATCCCGCGCCAACTCGTCCTGGGCGTAGGCGGATTCGTCGTCCCGGGGCCCGTCCGTCTCGTACTGCCCCCGCCCGTCCACGGCGACCGTCCGATACCCGCGCGCGCCGAGCGGCACATGCAGGGGGTTGAAGTCCTCCTTGCTCCCGGTGAATCCCGGCAGCAGCAGGGCGACTCCCTTCGGCTCGACACCGCCGGCCACGGGCGCGTCCACGACGGCGAACTCACCGCGACCGGTCCGCAGCGGGTACGCGCGAGCGCCGGGGGGCGGGACGAAGGAAGGGGGCCTACTCATGGCCCGAGGTTATCCGGCGGAGCCGAGCGGGATGGGGACGGGAGGGTGTAACCGGGGTTAACGGGGGAGCGGGAGCGGCGAGCGGAGGGGGAACGCCGACGGCCCGGCCCACGTGGAGTGGGCCGGGCCGTTCGGTGTTATGGCCTTCGGGGCAGGGCCGGTCAGCTCTCGCCGGCCTCCGCCGCCGTTGTCGCAGTCGCCGGGGCCTTGCGGGGACGGCGCACCCTCGGCTTCGCCTCGGCTGCCTCCGTCTCCGCGACGACCGGGGCTTCGGCGGTCTTGCGGGTCGTACGGCGGCGGGGCTTGGCCTCCGACTCCTCGGCCACCTGGGCCGGGATGTCGGCGACGGCCTTGCGGGTCGTGGCGCGGCGGCGCGGCTTGGCCTCCGTGCCCTCGGCCGTGTCCACGGCGACGACCTCGGCCGGAGCCGCGGTCTTCCGGGTCCGCGTGCTGCGCGGTTTGACCTCGACGGCCTCCGGCGCCTCGGTGGCTACCGGAGCGGCGGCCGCCTTGCGGGTCCGACGGGGCTTCGCCTCGACGGCCTCGACCGTGTCCAGGACAGCTTCGGCGGCAACCGCGGCCTTCCGCGTACGGCGCGGCTTGACCTCGGCCGTGGCCGTGGCGGCTACGGCTTCCGGCGCCTCGGTGGCCACCGGCGCGGCAGCGACCTTGCGGGTACGGCGCGGCTTGGTCTCGACGGCCTCGACCGTGTCGACGACGGCTTCCGCGGCAACCGCGGTCTTGCGGGTCCGACGAGGCTTGGCCTCCTCCGTGACCGTCGGCTCCGCCGCGACCGGGGCTTCGGCGGTCTTGCGGGTCGTACGGCGGCGGGGCTTGACCTCCGGCTCGTCGGCCACCTGGGCCGGGATGTCGGCGACGGCCTTGCGGGTCGTGGCGCGACGGCGCGGCTTGGCCTCCGTGCCCTCGGCCGTGTCGACGGCGACGACCTCGGCCGGAGCCGCGGTCTTCCGGGTCCGGGTGCGACGCGGCTTGGTCTCGACGGCCTCGGCCGTGTCGACGGCGGCTACGGCAGCGGCCTCCGGAGTGGCCACGGCGACCGTCTCGACCGGCTCCGTGGCAGCTACGGCCTTACGGGTCCGGCGGCGCGGCTTCGTCTCCTCGGCGACCGGGGCCTCAGCCACCGGCGTCTCGGCGACCACGGTCTCGGCCGTCGCGATCGCCGGCTCCGCAGACTTGCGGGTACGGCGTCGGCGCGTCGGCGCGGAGGCGTCCAGGGCCGGGCCCTCGGCCGTCGCCACGGCGTGCTCCGCGGCCTCGGGTGCGACCGCGGAGGTGACTGCCGTGGCCGGCAGCTGCTCTCCCGTCGCTCCGGTGCGGGTGCGGCGACGGCGGCGCGGAGTGCGGGTCGCGGTCTCCTCGGAGGCGGCCAGTGCGGTCTCCTCCGGCGTGGACGTCACGGCCGTAGCGGCCGAAGTCTCTTCCATCGGGGCGCCGTTGCGCGTACGACGGCGGCGGCGCGGGGTGCGCGCCGGGCGCTCGGCGTCGACGGGACCGGCACTGGCACCGGAGCGGGACTCGTTCCGGTTGTCCCGGCCGCCGTCACGTCCGCCTCGGCCGCTGTCACGACCGCCCCTGCCGCCGTCGCGACCGCCACGGCCGCGCGGACCGCCGCGACCGCCGGTCTCGCCGAGGTCCTCGACCTCCTCCGCGGCCAGCCCGGCGCGGGTGCGCTCCGAGCGGGGCAGGACACCCTTGGTGCCCGCGGGGATGTTCATCTCCTCGAAGAAGTGCGGGGAGGTGGAGTACGTCTCCGGCGGGTTCGGGAAGCCCAGGTCCAGCGCCTTGTTGATGAGCTGCCAGCGCGGGATGTCGTCCCAGTCGACGAGGGTGACCGCGATGCCCTTGGCGCCCGCGCGGCCCGTACGGCCGATGCGGTGCAGGTAGGTCTTCTCGTCCTCGGGGGACTGGTAGTTGATGACGTGCGTGACGCCCTCGACGTCGATACCGCGGGCGGCGACGTCGGTGCAGACGAGCACGTCCACCTTGCCGTTGCGGAACGCGCGCAGCGCCTGCTCGCGGGCGCCCTGGCCGAGGTCGCCGTGGACCGCGCCGGAGGCGAAACCGCGCTGCTGGAGCTGGTCGGCGAGGTCGGCCGCCGTGCGCTTCGTACGGCAGAAGACCATGACCGGGCCCCGGCCCTCGGCCTGCAGGATGCGGGCGACGAGCTCGGGCTTGTCCATGTTGTGCGCGCGGTAGACGAACTGCTTGGTGTTCGCGACCGTCGCGCCCTCGTCGTCCGGCGAGGTGGCGCGGATGTGCGTGGGCTGCGACATGTAGCGGCGCGCGAGACCGATGACCGCGCCCGGCATGGTCGCCGAGAACAGCATCGTCTGGCGGCGGGCCGGCAGGAAGTTGATGATCTTCTCGACGTCGGGCAGGAAGCCCAGGTCGAGCATCTCGTCGGCCTCGTCGAGGACGAGCGACCGGATGTGCTTGAGGTCGAGCTTCTTCTGGCCCGCGAGGTCGAGCAGCCGGCCCGGGGTGCCGACGACGACGTCGACACCCTTGCGGAGCGCCTCGACCTGCGGCTCGTAGGCCCGGCCGCCGTAGATGGCGAGGACGCGCACGTTGCGCACCTTGCCGGCGGTCAGCAGGTCGTTGGTGACCTGGGTGCACAGCTCGCGGGTGGGGACGACGACGAGCGCCTGCGGGGCGTCGGTCAGCTGCTCGGGCTTGGCGCGGCCGGCCTCGACGTCGGCGGGGACGGTGACGCGCTCCAGGAGCGGGAGGCCGAAGCCCAGCGTCTTGCCGGTGCCGGTCTTGGCCTGGCCGATGACGTCCGTGCCGGAAAGGGCTACGGGGAGCGTCATCTCCTGGATCGGGAAGGGGGAGACGATACCGACGGCCTCAAGGGCCTCAGCGGTCTCGGGAAGGATTCCGAGCTCTCGGAAAGTAGTCAGGGTGCTGCCTCTTCTGTGTGCGCGGTGCGAGGCGAGCGCGGGGGTCGTGTCAGGACCGTGCCGGGGACGTCGGCTGCCTTACGGACAACCCGTGAGGGCAAACCGTGAGGCACGGGACCACTGCCGACGCTCTAGCGCTCGAACCGCTGAGGGTCCCCCTCCGAACTTCGTACGCAAAGTGCCGTACGGGCGAGGAGGGCTGTCGGGTCGGAGCCGATCGGGCCACCGACCGGGCATCCTCATTCGTGCGGCCCGGCGAATACTCGGCGGGCGCATTACCACCATACCCCGGAATCACGCACATGCGTTGGCCGATTTGGTCACGTAGTCGTCGTCACACTGATTGACCAGGGCCTTCCGCCGTGCGGTGAGCGGGCTATTGTGCGCTTCATGACGACCGCTGACAATGCCTCCGACGCACCCGCCGAACCCACCGGAGTCGCCGCCCAGGACTGGACCACGGCCGCCGCCGACCCCCAGTACCGCAACGCGGTCGTGGACCTGCTCGGCGCGCTCGCGTACGGCGAGCTGGCGGCGTTCGAGCGGCTCGCGGAGGACGCCAAGCTGGCGCCGACGCTCGCGGACAAGGCGGAGCTGGCGAAGATGGCGTCGGCCGAGTTCCACCACTTCGAGCAGCTCAGGGACCGGCTCACGGAGATCGGGGCCGAGCCGACCGAGGCGATGCAGCCGTTCGTCGCCGCGCTCGACGGCTTCCACAGGCAGACGGCGCCCTCGGACTGGCTGGAAGGGCTCGTCAAGGCGTACGTCGGCGACTCGATCGCCAGCGACTTCTACCGCGAGGTCGCGGCCCGCCTCGACAAGGACTCCCGCTCGCTGGTGCTCGGCGTCCTCGACGACACCGGGCACGCGAGTTTCGCCGTGGAAAAGGTACGCGCGGCAATCGACGCGGACCCGCGCGTGGGGGGCCGACTCGCCCTGTGGGCACGGCGGTTGATGGGGGAGGCGCTGTCGCAGTCCCAGCGGGTCGTCGCCGACCGGGACGCGCTGTCGACGATGCTCGTGGGCGGCGTGGCGGACGGGTTCGACCTCGCGGAGGTGGGCCGGATGTTCTCCCGGATCACCGAGGCGCACACCAAGCGGATGGCGGCCCTGGGGCTCGCCGCCTAGGGCCTGTCCGGCGGATGCAGGTCGCAGGAAAGCAACGGTGACTGGTCAGCGCCGGTGAGCGGGGTCTGGTGCGTCCAGTTGCAAGGCGGAGGAGGGCGTCGACGCGGTGGGGGCACCTCCCGGCCGAAGGCTGGGGGACGTCGACAACCGACGACAACGCCGCTGGGGGTCCCCCCACGCCTTTAGGGCAGTGGGGGAGGGCGCACCAGACCCCGCGTCTGCGGCATGTTCCGCCGGACAGGCCCTAGTCACGCAGGTGCGGACCGTCCCCGGAGTCGTCTTGACGGTCGAACGAGCAGGGAGAGCGAGGCGGCCGAGACGACCGCCGCGCCGAGCAGGCTCGGCAGGCCACTGCCGGGGCCCAGCGCGCTGTGCGTGACGAAGTCTCCGAAGAGCGCTCCGGCGACACCGGTGGAGAAGACCAGGGTGCGGGCCGGAAGACGGTTCGCGAGCCGGTGGGTGGCCGCCCATGCGAGCAGCAGACCCAGCACAGCGGAGCCGAGCGCTTCCAGGATCATCACGGGGGTCCCTCCCACGGTCGGCCTGCGTACTGCTGTCGTAGCCGGTCATACCCGTGACCTGCGGAATGCAATCCTCCCCTGTGGGCGACTTGTGCTCCGTCTGTGATGGAAACGCGAGGGGGCCCGGTGGCCTTTCCGGTCACCGGGCCCCCTCGTCTGTCCGTGACTACAGCGCGCCGAAGCCCACCTTGCGCGGGGCCGCCTCGCCGAGCTCGACATAGGCGAGCCGGTCGGCGGGGACGAGGACCTTGCGGCCGTGCTCGTCCACGAGGCTCAGCAGCGGAGCCTTCCCGGTCAGTGCCTCGGCCACGGCCTGCTCGACCTCCTCGGCGCTCTGACCGGTCTCCAGAACGATCTCGCGAGGCGTGTGCAGCACGCCGATCTTGACCTCCACGCTATGTCCCTCCGACGGTCAGCAAAGTGCGCGATCTTCCGCGCCGTACGCAGCACACACTAGCCCGGTGAGAGGACGTAGATGTTCCGCGCCGGGAACGCCAGGAGCGAACACCGGACGGGAACAAAAGGGGGGCCAGCGGGTCAGTGGTGCTGTTCGCTCCCGTGCAGCGGGAAACCGGCAATGCCGCGCCAGGCCAGCGAGGCCAGCAGCTGGACCGCCTGGTCGCGCGGGACGCTGCGGTCGCTGTGCAGCCAGGAGCGGGCGACGACCTGGGCGAGACCGCCCAGACCGGAGGCCAGGAGCATCGACTCGGCCCGCGACAGGCCGGTGTCCTCGGCGATGACGTCACAGATCGCCACGGCGCACTCGTTCGTCACCTTGTCGACACGCTCGCGCACGGCGGGCTCGTTCGTCAGGTCCGACTCGAAGACCAGGCGGAAGGCGCCGCCGTCGTCCTCGACGTAGGCGAAGTACGCGTCCATCGTGGCCCGGACGCGCTGCTTGTTGTCGGACGTCGACGCGAGCGCGGTCCGCACCGCCTGGATCAGCGACTCGCAGTGCTGGTCGAGGAGGGCCAGGTAGAGGTCGAGCTTGCCCGGGAAGTGCTGGTAGAGCACCGGCTTGCTGACGCCGGCGCGCTCGGCGATGTCGTCCATCGCGGCCGCGTGGTACCCCTGTGCGACGAAAACCTCCTGGGCGGCACCCAACAGCTGGTTCCGTCGGGCACGGCGCGGCAGGCGGGTGCCCCGCGGGCGTGCCGCCTCTGTCTGCTCTATGGCTGTCACGCCGCCTCCCAATGTCGTCCTCATGCGGTGAGCGCCGCGCGGCCATCGTACTTTTCGGTAACCCTGGTGTGCGCGCTGCGAGCGCAGAATTTCACGGACCGGACGGTGACGGAAGTCATGCAAAGTGTTTCGAAAGGGGATGGAGCGGGCAAGAGGGCGCGGTTCGGTGCGCGCTCCCGGGGGACGCAGGGGACGGTGGTGACCGTGAGGCGGTCAGCGATAGTCGTCCTCGTCGAGGGAGACGACGCGGGCCTGTTCGATGACGTCGGCCTCGTTCGCTGAGTCCGGGTCCACCTCGGTCAGCGGGTCCTCGCGGCCCGCCGTCACCTCGGCCAACTGCTCGGCGGCGTCGTCCTCCGGAGCTTCGACGCCGAGTTCGGCGTCACCGCTCTCGTCCTCGAAGGTCTCGGGATCGGTGGGATCGACGGCCATGAGGGGCTCCCTTCCTAGTACGTCCCTGACGAAGCAGGGGGCCACATGCGGGTGCCCTGTGTACGAGCCTAGGAGACACCCGATCCGGACGCCATGCGATGGGCGGGGCAGTCCTTCGGTTGCCCCGCATGGTGCCTGCCCGCCGATGGTCCGTCGTCGTCCGCCCCCATCCCGTTCGCTGTCTGTGACGGCGAACACATGAACCACAGCGTGATCGTCTCGTAACATTGCCGCATGTCTTCGACAGAGCTGCCCTCCGTGTCGGTCGCCGCCGTGCTCCCCAAAGTGGCGCCCGTCAGAGTCGGCGACGGCGAGCGGCTCAGATCGGTCCGGCTGCCGGGGGTCACCCTCACGGTGCGGTCGAGGCCACCGCTGCGCGAAGGACTCGCGCCCGCGCTGTACGTCCACGGGCTCGGCGGTTCCTCGCAGAACTGGTCGCTGCTCATGGCCGAGCTCGACGGCGTGGTCGACAGCGAGGCCCTTGACCTGCCGGGCTTCGGCGACTCCCCGCCACCGGACGACGGCGACTACTCCGTCACGGGCCACGCGCGCGCGGTCATCCGTTACCTCGACGCGGCCGGACGCGGCCCGGTGCACCTCGTCGGCAACTCCCTGGGCGGCGCGATCACGACCCGCGTGGCCGCGGTACGCCCGGACCTCGTCCGCACGCTCACCCTGGTCTCCCCGGCCCTCCCGGAACTCCGCGTCCAGCGCACGGCCGTTCCGACGGCACTGCTCGGCGTACCGGGCGTGGCCTCGCTGTTCACCCGCGTCAGCAGGGAATGGACGGCCGAACAGCGCGTCCGCGGCGTCATGGCCCTTTGCTATGCCGATCCCGGCCAGGTGACGGCGGAGGAGTTCCGCCACGCCGTCGAGGAACTGGAACGGCGGCTCCAACTGCCGTACTTCTGGGACGTGATGGCCCGTTCCTCCCGGGGCGTCGTGAACGCGTACACCCTGGGCGGCCAGCACGGCCTCTGGCGCCAGGCCGAGCGCGTCCTCGCCCCGACCCTCCTCGTCTACGGCCGCCGGGACCAACTGGTCGGCTACCGCATGGCCCAGCGGGCCGCCCGCGCCTTCCGCGACTCCCGACTGCTGTCCCTGCCGGACGCCGGGCATGTCGCGATGATGGAGTACCCGGAGATCGTGGCCACGGCGTTTCGTGAATTGCTTGCGGATTCGGGGGAGTTGGGGTCGGACATTGGTACCGGTGCCCGTTCTGGTACCGGTGAGGGCGCGGGTACGGTGACGGGGCGTCGGACGGTTGACGCGGAACCGGTGGGCCGCGGTGGCCGAGGGGGCCGGAGCGGTGCGCGGGGGGTCCGTGACGGCGGTTCGGTGAGTACGGTGAGCGAGGGCGGCGGTGCCGCGGGTGCCGCCAAGGACGACGATACGAACGCGGGGAGTTGAGGAGGCGACGTGGGACGCCATAGTCGCCGTAAATCCACCACCAAGGGTGACTCCGCGGACGGAGGCATAGGCGCGGAGGCCGGTGCCGACGCCAACGCCGGTACTGGCAAGGGCAGTTGGGCGGCTCAAGGGCGTCAGCGGGCTCAGGGGCCTCAGCCGGGGCAGGCGGGCAGGCCGGGGCAGGCGGGCCAGCCGGGTCAAGCGAACCGGGCGGGCACAGCGGGTCAGGAGGCTCAGCCGGGAGTGAATCGGCCGGGGGCGCCGCGTTCCGGGGGCGGGAACCCGGGCCCTGGAGGGCCGCGTTACGTCGACGGGACCCCGGCGCACGGCTTCCCGAGGCTTCCTGACGGAACTCCTGCCCATGGCTTTCCGGGGCTTCCGGACGGTACTCCCGCGCGCGGTGTCCCGCGACCGGCCGATGGGACTCCCGCACACGGCAGTCCCCGCTTTCCCGACGGGACTCCGGCGCACGGCATGCCGCGTTTTTCTGACGGCACGCCTGCGCACGGCACCCCCCGCTTCCCCGATGGCACTCCCGCGCGCGGTGTCCCGCAGGCTCGGGCCGGCCACCCCGAGCAACCTGAATCCGGTGGTGGTTGGGGCGAGTTGAGGGGGCGGGACGGGCGGGCCGGGGTGCCTCAAGCCCCGGTCGCCGGCGGACCCGTACCCCCCGGGGCGGGCCCGGTGCTTCCCATTCCCCGGCAGCGGCAGGCGCCGCAGGCCGGGGCTCGGCGAGGCGGTCAGCGTGGTCGTGGTCCCCGGCAGGACTACGTCGACGCCTTCGCCGGTGACGGTGACGGTGACGTCTTCGCGCCCGGGGCCGGTGTCGCCGCGCACCGCTCCGACCCGTACGCCGCCGTCACCGACTGGCCGTCCGAGAGCGACGCCGGCACCGACGCCGAAAACGGCACCGAGGGCGACGTCGAGAGTGCGGGCGCGCCGCCCGGCGACCGGGGCCGTCCCGGCGTCGGCACCGGTCCCGCCAAGGGTGGCAAGGGGCGCGCCTACACCGGCATCGCCGCCGCGGCCGTCACCACCGTGCTGGCCGTCGTCGTCGCCGGACAGGTCGCCGGGGACGGTGACAAGGGCGGTGTGCGGTCGGAGGCGGCCACCGACCAGGCCCGGGACGTACGGGGGACCGCTACCGCCTCGGCGCAGCCCAGCGCGTCCGCCTCGCCGCGGCTGGCGACCCTGACGTATGCCCAGAAGATGGACAAGAAGTACCCGCTCGGCGCCACGCTCAAGGGGCCGGACAAGTTCGACGCGGTGCCCGGCGTCGACAAGGCACCCGGCAAGGGGCGCAAGTACACGTACCGCGTGGACGTGGAGCAGGGGCTCGGGCTTGACGGCACGCTCTTCGCGGAGGCCGTGCAGAAGACGCTCAACGACAACCGGAGTTGGGCCCACAACGGCGCTCGTACCTTCGAGCGCATCTACTCCGGCAAACCGGACTTCGTGATCACTCTCGCGAGCCCTGGTACCACCGCGAAGTGGTGCGCCAAGTCCGGCCTCGACACCACCGAGGACAATGTGTCCTGCGACTCGGCGGCCACCGAACGGGTGTTGATCAATGCGTATCGATGGGCGCAGGGGTCGTCAACATATGGGGACAAGATGTATGCGTATCGACAGATGTTGATCAACCATGAAGTCGGTCATCGTCTTGGCTACGGGCACGTCACCTGCGACAAGGACGGCGAGTTGGCGCCGGTCATGCAGCAGCAGACCAAGTTCCTCGACCACGACGGGATCCACTGTCTGGCGAACCCCTGGCCGTACCCGGGCAGTTGACAGGCGACGCTTATGTCACATTGACACGAGCCGCAGCTTCCTTCATATTTTTGGGCATGTGGTCTAGTCATGTCGTGAATCGCGCCGCCATCGAGCTGGCGCTCATCGGCGTGACCCCGCTCTGCGTGGCCGACATTCTCTGTCGCTGAACACCGCCCCTGGCGTTCGTGTCGCGACCCGCACCACCTCGCCCGTGCCCATGGACCATGGCAGGGCATTTCCGACGACCTGACGCCGGGGCAGACGCCTGTTCATTTCCGTCTCACCCCTCGTCCATCCGTCTCGCTATTCGGGAAACCCCATGAGAATTCCCGAGCATCCCCCCGAGAGGTCGTCATTCCGATGCGTCAACCGTCCGTCATAGCCCGGCGCGTGGCCGTGGCATCCGTCAGCCTGGCCGTGGCAGCGGGCGCCGCCGCCTGCGGGCCGAAGGACAACGATGCCAAGGGCTCCGGTGGCGACTCCACGCCGCACAAGGGCGGCACGCTCACGGTCCTGAACTCCAATCCCCAGGAGGACTTCGACCCGGCGCGCCTGTACACCTCCGGCGGCGGCAACGTCCCCTCCCTCGTCTTCCGTACGCTCACCACCCGCAACCGTGAGAACGGCGCGGCCGGCGCCAAGGTCGTCCCGGACCTCGCCACCGACACCGGGCGCCCCAACAAGGACGCGACCGTCTGGACGTACACCCTGAAGAAGGGCCTCAAGTACGAGGACGGCACCGCGATCACCTCGGCCGACATCAAGTACGGCATCGAGCGCTCCTTCGCCCCCGAACTCTCCGGCGGCGCGCCCTACTTGCGGGACTGGCTGGTCGGCGCGGCCGACTACCAGGGGCCCTACAAGGACAAGAAGGGGCTCTCCGCGATCGAGACGCCGGACAGCCGGACCATCGTCTTCCACCTCAACAAGCCCGAGGGCGAGTTCCCCTACCTCGCGACGCAGACGCAGTTCACGCCCGTCCCGCAGGGGAAGGACACGGGCACCAAGTACGAGCAGCACCCGATCTCGTCGGGGCCGTACAAGGTCGTCAGCAACCAGAACGACGGTGAGACGCTCGTCCTGGAGCGCAACAAGTACTGGTCTACGGCGACGGACGCCGAGCGCAAGGCGTACCCGGACAAGATCGACGTGAAGTCGGGGCTCGACTCGTCCGTGATCAACCAGCGGTTGTCCGCGTCCCAGGGTGCGGACGCCGCCGCTGTCACCACCGACACCAACCTCGGTCCCGCCGAACTCGCCAAGGTGACCGGCGACAAGGAACTCGCGGCGCGCGTCGGCACCGGGCACTTCGGCTACACGAACTACATCGCGTTCAACCCCACGGTCGCGCCGTTCAACAACGTCAAGGTGCGCCAGGCGATCTCCTACGCCGTCGACCGGTCGTCCGTGGTCAACGCGGCGGGCGGTTCGTCGCTGGCCGAGGCCGCGACCACCTTCCTGCCGAACCAGAAGTCCTTCGGGTACGACCCCTACGACCTCTTCCCGGCGGGCGCGTCCGGCAACGCGGCGAAGGCCAAGGAACTGCTGAAGGAGGCCGGTTACCCGAAGGGGATCACCGTCACCCTGACGCACTCCAACGACAAGGACTTCGAGACCAGCCCGGAGATCGCGACCGCGATCCAGGACGCGCTCAAGAAGGCCGGCATCACCGTCAAGCTGCAGGGCCTGGAGATCAACGACTACAAGGACAAGATCCACAGCGTCAAGACCGAGCCGGGCTTCTTCCTCGCCCACTGGGGTGCCGACTGGCCCTCCGGCGGTCCCTTCCTCGCCCCGATCTTCGACGGCCGCCAGATCGTCAAGGACGGCGCGAACTTCAACACCGGCCTGCTCAATGACAAGTCGGTCAATGCCGAGATTGACGCGATCAACAAGTTGACGAATCTTGACGAGGCCGCCAAGAGGTGGGGTGCACTGGACAAGAAGATCGGCGAGCAGGCCCTGACCGTGCCGCTGTTCCACCCCGTCTACAAGCGACTGGTCGGCAAGGACATCAAGAACGTCGTGATCAGCGACTGGACCGGCGTCCTGGACATCTCCCAGGTCGCGGTCAAGTAACCCCATGAGCGAGGCACTTGTCGCCTCCCAGGCCGCCGGGACGGACGTCACCGTCCCGGCGGGCTCGGGGGCCCGTCAGTTCTGGCGGCGGCTGCGCGCGCAGCGCGCCGCCCTCGTCGCGGCGGCCGTCGTCGCCCTGCTCGTCCTGGTCGCGCTCGCCGCGCCACTGCTCACCGCGATCGAGGGCCAGGACCCCTTCACCTACCACCCGTCGCTCATCGACTCCGCGCGCGGAGGTGTGCCGACCGGCTCCTTCGGGGGCATCACCGGCGACCACTGGCTCGGCGTCGAACCGCAGACCGGCCGCGACCTGTTCGCCCGTCTCGTCTACGGCGCCCGGGTCTCGCTCGGTGTCGCGCTGGGGGCGACCGTCGTGCAGGTCCTCATCGGTGTCGTGGTCGGTGTCGCTGCCGCGCTCGGCAGTCGATGGATTGATCAACTGTTGAGCCGGTTCACCGAGATCATCATTGCGATGCCGTTGATGATCATGTCGTTGGCGCTGCTGGCGATCGTGCCCAGCAGTTTCCCGCGGCCCCTGCTGGTCGCCCTTGTCATCGGCCTGATCGCCTGGGGCACCGTCGCGAAGATCGTGCGCGCCCAGACGCTCACCCTGAAGCAACTCGACTACGTCTCCGCCGCCCGGCTCAGCGGCTGGGGCACCTGGCGCATCGCCCGCCGCGAACTGCTCCCGGGACTCGCCGCACCGGTCATCACATACGCGGCGCTCCTCGTCCCGACGAACATCACCGTCGAGGCCGCGCTGTCCTTCCTGGGCGTCGGCGTGAAACCCCCGACGCCCTCCTGGGGACAGATGCTCACCGCCGCCGACGTCTGGTACCAGGCCGCCCCGCAGTACCTGCTGCTGCCCGCCGGCGCCCTCTTCGTCACCGTCCTGTCGCTGACCATCCTCGGCGACGGCATCCGCACGGCCCTCGACCCGCGCGCGGCCTCCCGCCTGCGTATCGGCACCGGCCGCAAGCGCGAGGCGAAGGCGGACGCGGGCACCAAGGGCACGAGCGGCAAGGACGCCGGCACCAAGGGCGACGCCGGTACCAAGGGTGCGACTACGAAGAGCACGGGTTCCAAGGAGGCCACGTCATGAGCGGCTTCGGAGGATTCGTCCTGCGCCGCGGTATCGGCACCGTGATCACCCTGCTCGCGATCTCGGTGATCGTCTACGTGGTCTTCTTCGTCACCCCCGGCAACGTCGCCCAGATCACCTGCGGCCCGCGCTGCTCCCCGGAGCAAGTGCACCAGGTCGCCCAGCAGTTGAGGCTCGACGACCCGCTGTACCTCCGCTACTGGCACTTCCTCCAGGGCATCCTCGTCGGCCAGGACTACTCCACGGGCACCTCCGTGGAGCACTGTTCGGCGCCCTGCCTGGGACTGTCGTACCAGGGCGACCAGCAGGTCACCCAGCTGATCCTGACCAAGCTGCCGGTCAGCCTGTCCCTCGTGTTCGGCGCGATGGTGCTGTGGCTGATCCTCGGCGTCGGCACCGGCGTCCTGTCTGCGTGGCGGCGCGGCCGGTTCACCGAGCGCCTGCTGACCGGCATCACCCTCGCGGGCGTCGCCACCCCGGTCTTCGTGATCGGCCTGGTCCTGATGATCGTCGTCTGCGGGCAGCTCCAACTGCTGCCCTTCCCGCAGTACGTCGGCCTCACCGACGACCCCGAGCAGTGGGCCTGGAACCTGCTGCTGCCCTGGTTCTCCCTGGCCCTCATAGAGGCCGCCGCGTTCGCCCGGCTCACCAGGGCGTCGATGCTGGAGACGCTCGCGGAGGACCACATCCGCACGTTCCGCGCATACGGCGTCGGGGAGCGGTCGATCATCGGGCGGCACGCGCTGCGCGGGGCGTTCGCGCCGATCATCGCGCTCAACGCCAACAACGTCGGCTCGGCGGTCGGCGGCGCGGTGCTCACCGAGACCCTCTTCGGACTGCCGGGCATCGGACAGGAACTCGTCCACGCCGTCAATGTCGTCGACCTCCCTGTGGTCGTCGGCATGGTCCTGGTCATCGGCTTCTTCGTGGTCATCGCCAACGCCGTCGCGGACGTGCTGTACGCGGTGGCCGACCGACGGGTGGTGCTCTCATGAGTTCGGTCGACGTTTCGGCGGACGTCTCGGTGGACGTCCTGGTGGAGGTCACCGACCTGACGGTCGGGTTCGGATCGCTGCGCGCCGTCGACGGCCTGTCCTTCCGGCTGGAGAAGGGCGCCGCGCTAGGCCTGGTCGGCGAGTCCGGCTCCGGCAAGTCCACGGTCGCCTCTGCCCTGTTGGGGCTGCACCGCGGCACGGGAGCCGACGTCGGCGGCTCGGTGCGCGTGGCCGGCATCGACGTACAGGAGGCATCCGACGCGGACCTGGGGCGGCTGCGCGGTGGCAAGGCCGCGATGGTCTTCCAGGACCCGCTGTCGTCCCTGGACCCGTACTACGCGATCGGCGACCAGATCGCCGAGGTGTACCGCGTGCACACGCGCGTGTCA
Organism: Streptomyces sp. NBC_01622; assembly: GCF_045209635.1. Taxonomy (NCBI): domain Bacteria; kingdom Bacillati; phylum Actinomycetota; class Actinomycetes; order Kitasatosporales; family Streptomycetaceae; genus Streptomyces; species Streptomyces sp. NBC_01622. The sequence goes on along the minus strand of NZ_CP109293.1, from coordinate 4,136,681 downwards.
CGCCGGGCGGCACGCGCGCGTGCCGTCGAGGTACTGGACCGGGTGGGGATTCCGGACGCGGTGCGGCGATCTCGTTCGCGTCCGCACGAGTTCAGCGGCGGCATGCGGCAACGCGCCCTCATCGCGATGGCGTTGGCCTGCGAGCCGGACCTGCTCATCGCCGACGAGCCGACGACCGCGCTCGACGTGACCGTCCAGGCGCAGATCCTCGACCTGCTGCACACGCTGCGCGAGGAGACCGGCCTGGGGCTGCTGCTCGTCACGCACGACGTGGGCGTGGCCGCCGAGAGCGTCGACGAGATCCTGGTCATGCGGCACGGGCGGGCCGTCGAGCACGGGCCGGTGGGCACCGTGCTCGGGTCGCCGACCGAGCCGTACACCCGGGATCTGCTGGGCGCGGTCCCGCGCGTGGACGCGCGGCGCGCTCGCTCCGACGGGTCCTCCGAGGCGCCCTCGGCGGCCCCGGAGGTCGTCCTGGAGGCCACGGGCCTGCGGCGCGAATTCGGGCGCGGGAAGCGGGCGTTCGCGGCCGTGGACGACGTGTCGCTGACCGTCCACCGGGGCGAGACCCTCGGCATCGTGGGCGAGAGCGGCAGCGGCAAGACCACGCTGGGCCGGATGCTGGTCGGGCTGCTCAAGCCGACGGCCGGCGAGATCAAGCCAGGCGGAGGCGTACGTCCCGACGTCCAGATGGTCTTCCAGGACCCCGTCTCCTCCCTCAACCCCCGCCGCAGCGTGGGCGAGTCGATCGCCGACCCGCTCCGCGCGCGTGGCGAGCGTGACGAGGGGCGCATTCGGGGGCGCGTCCGGGAACTTCTGGAGCGCGTTGGGCTCGAAGGTGCGCACTACGACCGCTATCCGCACGAGTTCAGCGGCGGCCAGCGCCAGCGCGTGGGCATCGCGCGGGCGCTCGCGGCCGACCCGCGTGTGATCGTGTGCGACGAGCCCGTCTCGGCGCTCGACGTCACCACACAGGCCCAGGTCGTCGCCCTGCTCGGTGAACTCCAGCGCGAACTCGGCCTCGCCCTCGTGTTCGTGGCCCACGACCTCGCCGTCGTCCGTCAGGTCAGCGACCGGGTCGCGGTGATGCGGCGCGGGAGGATCGTTGAACAAGGCCCCGCCGACGAGGTCTACGACTCCCCGCAGGACCCGTACACAAAGCAGCTGTTGGCCGCCGTACCGGCCCTCGATCCGGAGGTGGCGGCCCAGCGGAGGGTGGTTCGACGGGAGTTGGCGACGACCTGAGGATCGTAGAACGATCTGCCCCCGGGTGATCCCTTAGCGCGAGCGAACGCGACCCGCACGGGAAAGTTACGACCGTTCACCCCTTTTGGTGGCGCGATGGACAACCGTCCGTCGCGCCACCGTCATGTCCGCATACGTTCGTCCCGCTGCGAGCCGCCGGGTCAACGGTGGCTCCCCACAAGGGAGATCGGGGGTGTGGTCGTGCGCATCGGACTGGTTACGGAGGGTGGCTATCCGTATGTGAGCGGTGACGCCAGACTCTGGTGCGACCGGCTCGTGCGCGGGCTCGGGCAGCACGAGTTCGACGTCTACGCGCTCAGCCGCAGCCAACGCCAGGAGGACGAGGGCTGGCTCGAACTGCCGCCCCAGGTCCGGCGAGTGCGTACCGCGCCGCTGTGGAGCCCCGAGGACGACGGACCGGCGCTCGGCCGCCGCGCACGTCGGCGGTTCCGCGAGTACTACGAGGAGTTGGCGGCGGTGCTGTGCGCAGGGGATGCGCCGGTGCAGGGGCCGGCCGTGTCGGCGGAGTCGCAGTCGTTCGTTTCTGACTCGGCGGTCTCTGAGTCGGCCGTGTCGGAGTCGGCTGGCTCCGTGAGGCCCGCGGAGTCCTCGGGGCCTGTTTCCGCAGGGCCTTCCGTGCTCTCAGGGGAGGCCTCCGCCGTTGTGGCGGACCGTTTCGCCAACGCGTTGTACGGGCTCGCGGAACTCGCCCGCGACGAGGGCGGACTCGTGTCCGCGCTGCGCTCCGAGAGCGCCGTACGTGCTCTCGAACGCGCCTGTCGTGCGCCCGGCGCACTCCACACGGCACGCGAGGCGCGCGTACCCGATCTCCTCACCGTCGCCGCGCACGTCGAACGCGCCCTGCGCCCCCTCTCGCTCGACTGGTACGAGGACGACGCCCTCGGCTCCGTGGACCTCTGCCACGCGACGGCCGGCGGCACCGCGGCCCTGCCCGGGCTGCTCGCCCGGCACTTCGCCGGAGTACCACTGCTGGTGACCGAGTACGGCGTCCAGCTGCGCACGTACTACCTGGCCTCCGCGGACGCCCCGCCCGCCGTACGGGCCCTGCTCGCCGCCTTCCACGGCAGGCTGACCGCCGAGGTGTACCGGCGGGCCGCGCTGATCACCCCCGGCAACACCCACACCCGCCGCTGGCAGGAACGCTGCGGCGCCGACCGTAGGAAGCTGCGCACGGTCCACCCCGGCATGGAGGCGTCCCGATTCGCGGAGGTGGGCGAGGCGCCCGACCGGGCCGACGCGGACACGCTGGTGTGGGTCGGCCGTATCGAACCCGCCAAGGACCTGATCTCCCTGCTCCACGCCTTCGCGGAGATCCGCAAGGAGGAGCCCAAGGCGCGCCTGCGGATCGTCGGTGCGCCCGCCGGTGCCGAGGGCGCGGCCTACCTGGGCCACTGCCGGGCGCTGGCCGCACAGCTCTTCCCGGACGAGGCCGAGGGCGTGCACGCGGTCGGCGAGAACCCGGTGTCCTTCGAGGAGATCGGCGGCCCGGAAGCCCCCACGCTCGCCGAGGCGTACGCGTCCGGCACGGTGATCGTCCTGTCGAGCGTCGTCGAGGGCTTCCCGATCGGCCTGGTCGAAGCCATGTTCTGCGGCCGGGCGACCGTGTCCACGGACGTCGGCGCGGTGGTCGAGGTCATCGGCGGCACAGGACTCGTCGTGCCCCCGCGCAATCCTCGGGCGCTCGCCGAGGCGTGCGTGAGCCTGTTGCGCGACCCCGAGCGCCGTGAGCGTTTGGGCGCCGCCGCGCGCGCCCGCGCACTCGAACTGTTCACCGTCGAGCAGAACATCACGGCATTTCACGGCATTTACCTGGAGGTCGTCTCCCACTCCCCGGTCCACCGCGTCGTCCTCGACGACACCGGCGAACCCCTCCCGTTCGCCGCCCCCGCGGAGTCCCACGTCCCCGGCCGCTGGACCGGCCGCCCCACACCAGGCCCGGCGACAGGTTCCACGGCGGGCTCGGCCACCGGCTCTACGGCAGGCCCGGCGACCGCCCCCGCAGCCCGTGTCGTGGCTCGCGGCGGCCCACGCTGGGCGGCGGGAGCACCGGTACACGCCACCACTCCGTTGCCGACGACGGAGGCGGCCCGATGAGCGGCCTCGGCGAACTCGACCGCCCCGGAACGCCCGGCAGCGCGGAGGCGTGGGACGAGCGGTCGGGGGAGTGGCTCGGAGGACGGGGGGAGCCCGAGTCGGAGACGGAGAAAGCGCGGGCCGACGACGACACCGATCCGCCGACCGCCCGCCCCGCCCCCGTACAGCCCCCTCACACAACCAGCCGCAAGCCCGCCCCCGCCCGGCGCGGTGCCGCCGACCCCGTGAAGGCGTTGATGCACCGGCATCGCGAACTGTGCGAGCGGGCCGTCGACCCGCTGGAGATCGCGGCGGGCCTTGAGGCGCACGGGGTCACCGACCGGACCGCGACCCGCTTCCGGCACCGTGACGTCTTCTCGCTCGCCGAGGAGATGTACGCGCGCGTGCCCCGCGCCGACACGGCGGCCCCGCACTCCGACACCGACGTAGCCACCACGCCCGCGCCCCGCGCCGCCTGGGCCGTACGCGCTCTGCTGCCCGGAGTCCTCTGTGCCGCAGCCGTGACCGGCCTGCGGCTCACGGACGGTCGGGTGCGGTCGGCGGTGGCCGTCACCGGGGTCCTCGCCGTGGCGTTCGGCGTGCGCATGGCGCTCGGTCGGGGCCCACTGAGCACCCCGCCCGGCACCCCCGCATGGCGCACCCCGCCCGGCACGCGGCTCTGGACGTACTGGCTGCTCGCCTACGCCCTCCTCGGCGACGGTCTGCTCCGCGCCGTGGACGACGGCGGCCCCGACAACCTGCCGACCGGCATCGCCGGCGGACCCTGGCCCACGGCCACCGCACCCGTCCTGGCCTTCACGCTGGCCTGCGTCCCAGCGGCCTGGTGCGCCCACCACTTCGCCGTACGCGCCCGGCGCAAGCTCGCCACCAGCCGCGGCCTGGAGGACTTCACCGACTCCGTGCAACCGCTGCTGCTCGGCACGTTCGCCCTCTTCCTGTGTGCCCTCGCTGCCCTCCTCGCCCTCTGCGGAGCTGTCCTGGGTGAGCCCGCCGCGTACGCCCAGGCCGTCACGCTTGGCGCGCTCCTGCTGCTCGCCCGCCTTCAATTCGTGCACGGTTTCACCCGTGCCCCGGCCTTCGCCCTGGGCGCGGCAGCCGCGACGGAGGCCACGGCCCTGGCCCTGGACCTGATCGGCCGGCTCCCCGACTGCGGCTTCCTGGCCACCCCCGTCGAAACCCTCCTGGGCTCCTGGGGGCCGGGCGGCATCCCCGCCCTGGCCTGCGGAGCAGCCGCACTGACCCTCCTGTTCCACACCACCCGCACGCTGACCAGAGCCTCCGCGCACGCGCCGGCGGACGAGCCGCGGTGACGCCGCCATGACCTCGAACCAACCGGCCCCGTCACCCAGCCGCAGGCGCCCGGCCCCACAGCCGGAGGCAACCGCATCACCTTGTGAAGGAGAACGCCAGATGATCACCTCCCGATCCGGAGAGTCGGCCACGGGAGCCGTCCGATGAGGGTCCTGCTGATCGGAGCCAACGGCTATCTCGGCCGGTTCGTCGCCGACCGCCTGCTCGCCGACCCGGCCGTCCAGCTCACCGCGCTCGGCCGCGGCGACGACGCCGACGTCCGCTTCGACCTCGCGTCCGGCAGTCCTGGAGCACTCACCCGCTTCCTCGACGCCGTCCATCCCGGAGTCGTCGTCAACTGCGCCGGTGCCACCAGAGGCGGCGCCCGCGAACTCACCCGGCACAACACCGTCGCCGTCGCGACCGTCTGCGAGGCGCTGCGCCGCAGCGGCTGCGGAGCTCGGCTCGTGCAGATCGGCTGCGGCGCCGAGTACGGTCCCAGCCAGCTCGGTTCCTCCACGGCCGAGGACGCAGTCCCCCGCCCCGGCGGCCCGTACGGCGTCAGCAAACTCGCCGCCACCGAACTGGTCCTGGGCTCCGGTCTCGACGCCGTCGTCCTGCGCGTGTTCTCGCCCGCCGGACCGGGCACCCCGGCCGGCTCCCCGCTCGGCCGGCTCGCCGAGGCCATGCGCCGGGCCATGCAGTCCGGCGACGGTGAACTCAAGCTCGGCGGCCTCGGCGCGCAACGCGACTTCGTCGACGTACGGGACGTGGCCCGCGCCGTCCACGCCGCCTCGCTCTCCGCCGCGCAGGGCGTCATCAACATCGGCTCGGGCCGCGCGGTCCGGCTGCGCGACGCCGCCTCCGTCCTCGCCCGCGTCGCCGGATACGGCGGGGCACTGCACGAACTCGACGGCCCGCCCGGACCGCTGCGGGCCGCCATCGGCCACCCCCGCACCGACCCCGACCACGCGGCCCCGGTCGCGTACCCGTACCCGGACGGCTGCGGAAGCTGGCAGCAGGCCGATGTGCGGACCGCGCGCGACCGGCTCGGCTGGCGGCCCCGGATCAACCTGGAGGAGTCCCTCGCCGACATCTGGATGGAGGCGGCGTGCCGCATCTGACCAGCACGACCCCGGGCACCGCCAGCACCGGCGTCCGTACCGGCTTCGGCATTCCCGGCTACGCGCACCCCCTCGTCGCACCGGCCGAGTGGGGCGAACTCACCCGCCCCGGAACCCCCTTGCACTGGGTCGTCCTCAACGTCTCCTCCGGTCCGGGAGCGCGTCCCGACCCGCACTGCCTGGAAGCGGCCGGCCGGCTCCGCAACATGGGCGTCCGCGTGCTCGGCCACCTGGACGCCGCGTACGGCGCCCGTGCCTTCGGCGAGCTGATCTCCGAGGCGCACCGCTATCTCGACTGGTACCGGGCCGACGGCTTCCTCCTGGACCGCTGCCCCACCGCAGGCACGGCGCTTCCCGAGGTCCGCCGCACGGTCACCACGCTCCGCGAGATCCGCGACGGCGCTCACGTCGTCCTGGGGCACGGCACCCACCCGCACCCCGGATACGCCGAGTTCGCCGACCAGTTGGTGACCTTCTCCGGCCCGTGGAGCGACTACCGCTGGTCGCAGGTGGCCGAGTGGACCGCCGACCACCCGCCCGAACGCTTCTGCCACTTCGTGCACAGCGTCCCGCGCGGCCATCTCGACGAGGCGCTGCGCATCGCCCGTTGGCAGGGCGCCTCGACCATCTACTTCACCGACCGCACCGATCGCGGCCGCACCGACCCATGGGAGACCATGCCCGGCTACTGGGACGAGATCGTCTCGCGGATCGGAACGGGTGTCTCGGAATGAAGAAGGGCATGGCAGTGTTACGCGGAGAACAACTGTAGTGATTGACCGACCAACGGAGTCCCCGTGTCGCTGCCACCCCTGGTCGAGCCGGCTGCCGAGCTCACCGTAGACGAGGTCCGCAGGTACTCCCGCCACCTGATCATCCCCGACGTGGGCATGGACGGGCAGAAGCGGCTGAAGAACGCCAAGGTGCTCTGTGTGGGCGCCGGCGGTCTGGGCTCGCCGGCGCTGATGTACCTGGCCGCGGCGGGCGTGGGCACGCTCGGCATCGTGGAGTTCGACGAGGTCGACGAGTCGAACCTGCAGCGCCAGATCATCCACAGCCAGGCCGACATCGGCCGCTCCAAGGCGGAGTCGGCGCGCGACTCCGTGCTGGGCATCAACCCGTACGTGAACGTGGTCCTGCACGAAGAGCGGCTTGAAGCCGAGAACGTGATGGACATCTTCAGCCAGTACGACCTGATCGTCGACGGCACGGACAACTTCGCGACCCGCTACCTGGTCAACGACGCCGCCGTACTGCTGAACAAGCCGTACGTGTGGGGTTCGATCTACCGCTTCGACGGCCAGGCCTCCGTCTTCTGGTCCGAGCACGGCCCTTGCTACCGCTGCCTCTACCCGGAGCCCCCGCCCCCCGGCATGGTCCCCTCCTGCGCCGAGGGCGGCGTCCTGGGCGTGCTGTGCGCGTCCATCGGCTCCATCCAGGTCACCGAGGCGATCAAGGTCCTCACCGGTGTCGGCGACCCGCTCGTCGGACGTCTGATGATCTACGACGCCCTGGAGATGCAGTACCGCCAGGTCAAGGTCCGCAAGGACCCCAACTGCGCGGTCTGCGGCGAGAACCCGACCGTCACCGAGCTCATCGACTACGAGGCCTTCTGCGGCGTCGTCTCCGAGGAGGCTCAGCAGGCCGCCGCCGGTTCGACGATCACTCCCAAGCAGCTCAAGGAGTGGATCGACGACGGCGAGAACATCGAGATCATCGATGTCCGCGAGGTCAACGAGTACGAGATCGTCTCGATCCCCGGCGCCAAGCTGATCCCCAAGAACGAGTTCCTCATGGGCACCGCCCTGGAGACCCTCCCGCAGGACAAGAAGATCGTCCTGCACTGCAAGACGGGTGTCCGCAGCGCGGAGGTCCTCGCCGTCCTGAAGTCGGCCGGCTTCGCGGACGCGGTCCACGTCGGCGGCGGAGTGATCGGCTGGGTCAACCAGATCGAGCCCGACAAGCCGGTCTACTAGGCACACGCCCTCCCGGGAGGGGCTCGGCACGACAGGTGCCGGGCCCCTTTCCGCTGCCCTGCTCGCTCCGGCCGCCCGGGCTAGGAGGCGCAGACCTTGCCGTCCTTGGGCACCGTCCCCTTCAACAGATACGCGTCCACCGTCGAGTCGACACAGTCGCTCCCACTGCCGTACGCACCATGGCCCTCGCCCTTCCAGGTGAGCTCCACACCGACGCCCTTGCCCAGCTCGTCGACCATCTTGCGGGCGCCCTCGTACGGCGTCGCCGGGTCCCCGGTGTTGCCGACCACCAGGATCGGCGCCGCACCGGGCGCGCTGACCTCCGGGGTGTCGTACTGCCCGGCCACCGGCCAGTCGTGACACCACCCGGCCGTGTCCCAGCCCAGGAAGTCGCCGAACACGGGGGAGATCTTCTCGAACTCCGGCAGCAGCTTCTGCGTCTGCTCGGGCGTCGGCCGCTGCGTGTCGTCCAAGCACGATATGACCCGTTGTGAATGCGTCGTCGTGCCGTAGTGCCCCGCGCTGTCACGGTCGTTGTAGCCGTCGGCGAGCGCCAGCAGCTCCGAGCCGTCGCCCTTCTTGGCGGAGTCCAGGGCGCTGGTCAGCGTGGGCCAGCTCTGCTTGCTGTACAGCGGAAGGACGATGCCGGTCAGGGCGAGCGTCTGCGTCAGCTTCCGCCCCGTCGAGGTCGCCAGCGGTTTGGCGTCGATCTGCTTCAGCAGGGCCGCGATCTTCTTCGAGCCCTGCGCGGGGTCCTGTCCCGTCGACTTGAGGTAGTCGTCCAGGGCGCGCTGGAAGCCCCGGGTCTGGTTCAGGGCGTGGCCCACCGAGTCGGCGCTCGGGTCGACGACCGCGTCCAGGATCAGCCGCCCCACCTTCGTCGGGAACAAGTGGGCGTAGACACCGCCGAGTTCGGTGCCGTACGAGATGCCGAAGTAGTGCATCTTCGTGTCACCCAGGACCTGGCGCATCAGGTCCATGTCGCGGGCCGTGTCGGTCGTCGACACGTGTGCCATCAGCTTTCCTGCGGCCTTCTCACAGCCCTTGCCGAAGTCGGTGGCGTCCTGGAAGTACGCCTTCTCCTCGGCCGGTGTGTCCGGTGTGGCGTCCACGTCCTCGGCGGCCTGGATCGCCTTGTCGCTGCGGCAGCGGACGCCCTCGCTGGCGGCGACCCCGCGCGGGTCCCAGCTCACCAGGTCGTAGCGCTCGTGCAGCGCGGACACGGTGGTGGAGTACGCCGGCATGTAGTCCACGCCCGAGCCGCCGGGGCCGCCGAAGTTGAACAGCAGAGAGCCGATGCGGTCACCGCCGGTCGCCTTCGAGCGGATCAGCGCGAGCCCGATCGTGGAGCCGTCCGGTTTCGTCCAGTCCAGCGGCACCTTGAGCGTCGCGCACTGCCAGTCGCTGCTGGGCGCGGCCGAGTCGCCGGTGGCCTTGCAGCGCCCCCAGTCGAGCTTCTGCGCGGTCAGTGACACGGGCAGCGCGGCCGTGGTGGACGTGGAAGAGGACGAGTCGGCCGCGGACGGCTTGGCGTCCCCCGCGCCCGCGCCGTCCTTGCCGTCGTCCGACGAGCCGCTGCTACAGCCGGCCGTCAGCAGTGCGGCGGCGGCCATCAGGGCCGTCCACCGTACGAATCGCGCCATGTGCATTCCCCCCTCGCAGGCCGTCCGCGTCACGCCGCGGATGGCAGTCAGGCCATAGTAGGCGGCGCGAGCCGAGCCCGTGACGGCCTGTGGATAACCGTTTGACCTGCTCCTTTGCTGGGATTTCGGAGGGAGAGTCAGGAGCAGACGGTGCCGGCAGCCGGCACTTTTCCGTTCAACAGATAGCCGTTCACCGCGCCTTGCACGCACTTGTTCTTGCTGTCGTACGCCCCGTGCCCCTGGCCCTTGTACGTCAGCTCGACCGCGACGCCCTTGCCCAGCGCGTCCACCATCTTCCGCGCGCCCTCGTACGGCGTGGCCGGGTCGCCGGTGTTGCCCACGACTAGGATCGGCGCCGAACCGGCCGCACTCACGTCAGGATGGTCGGCGGCGCCCGGCACGGCCCAGTCGGTGCAGGTGACCATGCCCCAGGCCAGGAAGTCCCCGAACAGGGGGGACGCGGCCCGGAACTCGGACAGTTTCCGCTCCACGTAGTCGGTCGTGTAACGAGGCTTGTCGTCCGCGCAGTTGATGGCGACGTTCGCCGCGGTGATGTTGCTGTACTCGCCGTTCTCGCTGCGCCCGTTCATCGAGTCGGACAGAGCCATGAGGACCTTGCCGTCACCGCTGTAGGCCTGTTCGAGCCCCTCGGTGAGGTACTCCCAGAAGTCCTTGGAGTACAGCGCCTGCGCTATGCCGTTGGTCGCGGCGGTCTGGGTCAGCTGACGGGGGAAGATGCCCGGGATCGGCTTGCTGTCGAGGCTCTTGAGCAGCTTGGCGATCCGGTCCTTGACGTCCTGCGCGGTGTCGCCGATCGGGCAGTCCGTGGTCTTCGACGTGCAGTCGTCGGCGAAGTTGTCGAGCGCCAGTTGGAAGCCCTTGGCCTGTCCCAGGGAGCCCTGTTCGGAGTTCTGGGTGGGGTCGACGACCGCGTCGAAGACCGCACGGCCGACGTGCTTGGGGAACAAGTGGGCGTAGACGCCGCCGAGTTCGGTGCCGTAGGAGATGCCGAAGTAGTGCAGCTTGTCGTCGCCGAGGACATGGCGGATCAGGTCCATGTCGCGGGCCGCGTCGGTGGTGCGCACTTGGCGGAGCATCTTCTTGGAGTTCTTCTCGCAGGCCGCGTTGAACTGCTTGGTGTTGGCCAGGAGCTTGGTTCGCTCGGCCGCGTTGTCCGGTGTGGCGTCCTGCTGGAAGTACTCGTCGAGCTGGGAGTCGCTCTCGCACTTGACGCCGGCGCTGCGGCCGACTCCGCGCGGGTCGAAGCTCACCAGGTCGTAGCGGGTGCGCAGGGCCGCGTAGGCCTCGCCGAACGCGGGCAGCGTGGTGACGCCCGAGCCGCCGGGGCCGCCGAAGTTGAAGACGAGCGACCCGATCCGCTTGTTCGCGGCACCACTGGCCTTCGCCCGGATCAGCGCGAGCCCGATGGTGTCGCCCTTGGGCTTGCTCCAGTCGAGAGGCGCGTTCATGGTGGCGCACTGCCACGTGTCGCCGTTCGGCAGCGGTGACGGCGCGGCGCCGCCGCCCTCCGACTCGGACGGGGCCGGGCAGTCCTTCCAGCTCAGCTTCTGGGCCGTCGGATCCTTGTCCTTGGAGTCGCCGCCACAGCCCGCCAGCGTGGCGGACAGCAGGACGACGGTGGTGGTCAGGGCAGCGGCACGCAGCCGGGAGGGGTTCGGCATGATCCCATCCTGAGGTCGTACACGACGGGGCGCTCGGGGCACGGGCCGTACGAGGTACGCACGCGTGCGTACCCCACGTCCGTCTGCGTGCGTGCTCTACAGGGAGCCCTTGCGGGACAGGTGGTTGAAGAACAGCCAGCCCGGCAGCACCGGAATCCACAGCGTCAGCAGCCGGTACAGCAGCACCGCCGGAGCGGCGACCTCCTTGGGCAGGCCGACGGCGATCAGACCGAGCGTCAGGCTCGCCTCGACCGCGCCCACACCGCCCGGCGTGGGGGCCGCGGAACCGAGCGCGTTGCCCGCGAGGAAGACGACGGCGACGCTGGCCAGGCTGAGCGAGGTCGACTGGTCGCCGAACGCCCGGATCGACGCGTCCAGGCACATCACGAAGCAGGCCGTCAGCAGCAGCATGCCGCCGATGCCGGTGACCAGCTTCTGCGGCCGCTGCAGCACGTCGAGCATGCGCGGGATGACACCCGCGAACAGCGACCGCACGCGCGTGACGAGGAACTTCCGCAGGAACGGCACCGACGTCACCACGAGCACGAGCACCGCCACCGTCAACAGCCCGGCGATCACCGTCCTGGAGGGCGACAGCGACGGCGTCTTCTCGGTGCCGGTCAGATAGCCGAACGACAGCAGCATCAGGATGTGGCAGCCCAGCCCGAACAGCTGCGACGCGCCGACACTCGCCACCGCGAGCCCGGGCCGCACCCCGGCACGCTGCAGGAAGCGTGTGTTCAGGGCGACACCGCCGACCGCGGCCGGGGCCACGATCTTCACGAACGACCCGGCGACCTGCGCCGCCACGGTCCGCAGGAACGGCACCCGCTCCGGCACGAACCCCAGGAGGGCCATCGCCGCCGCGAAGTAGCTCAGCGCCGAGAACAGCACGGCCGCGGCCACCCAGCCCCACTGGGCGTTGGCGACGAGCGGCCCGAACTCGATGTGCGTGAGCTGCGTCAGCAGGAAGTACGCACCGATCGCACCGGCGATGAAACTGATCAGCGTGCGCGGCCGCACCCGCTCCAGACGAGCCGGCTCGACCGGCGCCTGCGGCCTGATCAACAGCACCTGGTGGCGGATCTGGGTCAGCAGATCCTCCTCGCGCGCCTCGTCCAGGGCATCGTCGATGGCCCGCTTCTCGGCCCGCTGCTCCGCCCGTACGGCCTTCTTGTCGGGCTTCTCGAGTACGGGCGCGGAGCCGCTCTCCGAGCTCGCCTCCGCGTGCGCCAGCCTGGTCTGCCGGGACGCCTCGAGGATCGCCTCGCGCTCCCGCTGGGCCCGCTCCCGGGACAGCCGGCGCAGCGTCGCGCGCGTGGAGCGCGACAGCGCGATGGGCTGGAGCATCGGCAGACAGTCGGCCACGGCGTCGGGGCCGAGGACACCGACCGCCGACGCCACCGCGCGCTCGGCGCCCACCCGCAACCCGAGCGTCGTCACCAACTGGGCGACGTCCATGCGCAGCAGCAGTTCGCCGGCCGCGATCTCACCGCCCCGCAGGTCGGTCAGGATCACCGTGCCGGAACGATCCACCAGAATCGCGTCACCGGCGAGCCTGCGGTGGGCGATGCGCCGTGACTGCAACGCCTGCACCTGGTGCCAGGTCAGGCGCAGCAGATCGTCGGTGATCTCCTCGTCCGCGAGCGAGTCGAGAGTGCGCCCGCCGGTGTGCTCGTAGACGAGCATGACAGCGTCGGGGCCGAGTTCCGAGGTCGCGATCAGCTTGGGGGCGTTGGCCCCGGCCGCAATCGCCGCGTAGGCGAGCAGAGCCTCCTGCTCCAGCGCCTGGCGCAGCGACTGGAGGCTGCTGCGGGTCGCGAAGCCCCGGAGCGTCAGATTGCGCCACGCGCGGTAGAAGAAGCCCTGGGCCTGCTGTTCCCGGTCGACCACGGTGACGTCCAGCGGCGGACCGTCCTCCAGGGTGACGAAGTAGCGTCGGCCGCGATCGCCGTTCTCGGTGTCGACGGCCTCCTCGCGGGCCGCGCCCACGGGGTGGAAGCCGACCGTCCGCAGGCCCGCCATCAGCGTCCGCCCGGTGGGACGGACGTTCGGGGAACCCACCGCGTACAGCGTCCCGTAGGCCACGGTCCAGCCGATCAGCACCGTAAGGATGATCGAGAACGGAGTCGTGTACCCGGTGACCAGCATCGAGAAGGCGTCCAGCAGCAGCACGATCCACAGCACGGAGCGCCAGCGTGGCCTCCGGGACATGCCGACGGCCGTCATGTAGGCGATGACGGGCGCCAGGTAGCCGTGCACCGGGTCGGTGAGCGCGTGGATGTCACCGGGGGAGGGCTGGGTGAGTGCCTCCTGGATGGACCCCGGGGCGGCCTTGGCGACCCACAGGTCTGTGGCGAGTGTCACCCCGTGCGCGAGGACCGCCGCGAGCACGCCGTCGGCGATGCGCAGCCCGTCCCGCTTGATCAGCCGCTCGATCGCGAAGGCGACCGGCACCAACAGGATGGCGATGCTCGACGCCAGCCCCGCGATCTTGATCAGTAGGTCGGGTGCCTGCCCGGTGCCCTTGTTGATGTCCTGTTCGAGCCCCGAGGTCGTGCCGTGCGCGAACGCGGCGATCGCGAGCAGTACGACGATCGCGAGAAAGCCCACCAGGAGGCGCATGAGATCGGAAGGACGGTGCACGCGCGCGGGGAGGAGCGGTTCGTCGCCCTCGACCTCTTCGGCATGCGTCTCGCCGTCGCAGTCCTCGAGGCCGGGCGTGGGGCTGGGCGCGGGCGTCTCGGCGGGACCCTCCGAGGGGTCCTGCTCGGGCGCGTCGGCGGTGTCCGGGCGCGACGCAGCGCCAGAGGTGCCCTCCGCGTCTTCGGGGTGCACACCCTGCTGCTTCATCGTCTCTTCTTGATCTCGTATCACCTGTCACCGCCCGCACGATGGTGGCATGCCCCACCGACACACGGGGGCATCAGGGTGCAAATGCGGGGGCGCACAGTCTGCCCCAAGCGCCGCTCCGGGGCGAGGGATACGCACAGTCGCCAGCGCGTCGCATTGTCGGTGGCGTGCGGCAGGATGGGGCGGATGAGCGAGCAGAGCCTTCCGGACGACACCGGCCCGGAGCACGCGGACGCGCTGCCCGAGTACGCGGAACGGGTCCTCGACGTCGCCGAACGCATTCCGCCCGGGCGCGTCATGACGTACGGCGACGTCGCCGAATGGCTGGAGGAGGGCGGGCCGCGCCAGGTCGGCCGGGTGATGGCCCTCTACGGAGGAGCCGTCGAATGGTGGCGGGTCGTCCGCGCGGACGGCGTGCTGCTTCCCGGCCACGAACTGGAGGCCCTCGCCCGCTACCGCGCGGAGGGCACCCCTCTGAAGGAGGCGAGCAGGGCCGCCGAGGGCCACCTGCCACGCGTCGACATGAAACGGGCGCGATGGGAGGGCGGCGAGCGCGCGGACGGTCACACCTGACAACTTCCGCCATCGGACCCGCCCCGGTGCGGCCTGTGGCCCGTACGGGGGAACCGGGGCACATCCGTGGCATGCCGTACGTTCGAGGGGCGAGGGACGCACGGGTCGTGAGAGCCGCGGGGGAAGAAGCAGAAGTCCCGCTCCCGTACGACCCGTCGGCGTAGCGTCGGCTGCACGCGTCCCCCTCACCCCGCTGCCACCGACCTCGACGCGCGGCAGCCTGCCAACCAGTACACCCACCAGGACCGGCGAACCACGTGAGCTCCTCTTCCTCCACCAGGCGCCTGTCGCACCCCCAGGTGCGACAGGGGAACCGTGGCGCTTACCGACTGATGCGTACCCCGCCGACCCGGCCGGCTCCCCCTCACCTGGACGCGCCACAGCGCTCGGTGGTTGACCACCGGGCCGGTCCACTGCTCGTCCTCGCAGGTCCCGGCACCGGTAAGACCACCACCCTCGTGGAGTCCGTCGCGGCCCGCATCGCCCGGGGAGGTGACCCCGCGCGGATCCTCGTGCTGACGTTCAGCCGCAAGGCCGCCGTCGAACTGCGCGACCGCATGGCACTGCGCATCGGCGCCGCCCGCGCGCCCCGGGCCACCACCTTCCACTCGTTCTGCTACGCCCTGGTCCGCGCCCACCAGGACAGCGAACTGTTCGTCGAGCCGCTACGGCTGCTGTCCGGCCCCGAGCAGGACGTCGCCGTACGCGAACTGCTCGCCGGCCAGCCCGACCTGGAGCGGCTCGGCCTCGCGCACATGCGCTGGCCGGACGAACTGCGGGCCTGCCTGACCACCCGCGGCTTCGCCGACGAGGTCCGCGCGGTCCTCGCCCGCAGCCGCGAACTCGGCCTGGACCCCGCGGCCCTGGACGCCTTCGCCCACCGCATCGGCCGCCCCGACTGGCGGGCAGCCGCCGCCTTCCTCGCCGAGTACCTCGACGTACTCGACCTCCAAGGAGTGCTCGACTACGCGGAACTGGTCCACCGCGCGGTGCTCCTCGCCCACCGCCCCGAGGCCGCCGAGCGGCTCGCCGCGCAGTACGACGCCGTGTTCGTGGACGAGTACCAGGACACCGACCCGGCCCAGGTGCGACTGCTGCACGCCCTCGCCGGCGGCGGCCGCACCCTCGTCGCCTTCGGCGACCCCGACCAGTCGATCTACACGTTCCGGGGAGCCGACGTGAACGGCATCCTGGACTTCCCGAGCGCCTTCCCGCGCGCGGACGGCAGCCCCGCCCCCGTAGAGGTGCTCCGGACCTCCCGCCGCTCCGGCGCCACCCTGCTGACCGCCACCCGCCTGCTGACCCAGCGCATGCCGTTGACCCGTCTCCCGGCACAGAAGGTGCGCGCCCACCGCGAGCTGTCCCCGGTGCGCGACGGTGGACGCGTCGAGGTGTACACGTACCCGACTCCCGGCACGGAGCTGGACAACATCGCCGACATCCTCCGCAGGGCACACCTGGAGGACGGCGTCCCCTGGACCGACATGGCCGTCCTGGTGCGCGCCGGCTCCCGGACGATCCCCACGGTCCGCCGCGCCCTCACGGCGGCAGGCGTTCCCCTGGACATCGACGGCGACGACCTGCCCCTGCGCCACGAGCCGGCGGTGGCCCCCCTGCTGACGGCACTGCGCGCGGTCGCCACGGCGGAGGCGTCGGCACGCCCCGAGGACGACACCGATGCCGTACGGGCCGAGGAGGGGGCCGACGACGTAGACACTGTGCCGGAAGCCGATCCCGAAGACCCGCCCGCCCCCTCCTGGCTCGACACCGAGACCGCCCTCACCCTGCTCGCCTCGCCCCTCGCCGCCATGGACGCCGCCGACCTGCGCCGCCTGGGCCGGGCGCTGCGCGAGGAGGAGCGGGCCGGGGGCAACTCCGTGCCGCCGCCCTCGGACGTGCTGCTCGCGCGGGCGCTCGCCGAGCCGGAGCGGCTGGTCGCGCACGACCCCACGTACGCGCGTGGTGCCCAGCGCCTGGGCGCGCTGCTGCGCAAGGCACGGGAGCGCCTGGCGGGCGGCGGTACGGCCGAGGAGGCGCTGTGGGATCTCTGGCAGGGCACCCCCTGGCCCGGGCGGCTGGAGCGGGCCACCCTGCGTGGCGGCGCGGCCGGGCGCAACGCGGACCGGGACCTGGACGCCGTCTGCGCGCTGTTCGCGACCGCGGCCCGCGCGGAGGAACGCACCGGGGGCCGCGGCGCCCTCAACTTCCTGGAGGAGATCGATGCCGAGGACATCGCCGCCGACACGCTCACACGGCGTGCCGTACGCCCCGACGCCGTACGCCTGATGACCGCGCACCGCTCCAAGGGCCTGGAGTGGCGGGTGGTCGTCGTGGCCGGTGTCCAGGAGGGCCTGTGGCCGGACCTGCGCCGCCGCGGCTCGCTCCTGGAGGCGGACCGCATCGGCCGCGACGGACTCGCCGAACCACTCACCCCGGGGGCCCTGCTCGCCGAGGAACGCCGCCTGTTCTACGTCGCCGCCACGCGCGCGCGCGAACGCCTCGTCGTCACCGCCGTGAAGGCACCCGCCGACGACGGCGACCAGCCGTCCCGCTTCCTCACCGAACTCGGCGTCGAGCCCAAGGACGTCACCGGCCGCCCGCGCCGCCCGCTGTCCGTCGCCGCACTGGTCGCCGAGCTGCGCGCCACGACCGTCGACCCGCGCGTGTCCGACACCCTCAGGGAAGCCGCCGCGCGGAGGCTGGCCCGGCTGGCCGCGCTCGCCGACGAAGACGGCCGCCCGCTGGTCCCGTCCGCGCACCCGTACCGCTGGTGGGGCATGTTCGAGCCGACCGAGAGCAAGGTGCCGCTGCGCGACCGCGACCAGCCCGTCGTGCTCTCCGGAAGCGCCCTCGACCAGCTCGCCAACACCTGCGCCCTGCAATGGTTCCTGGGCCGCGAGGTGAAGGCCGACGCCCCCGCGACCGCCGCCCAGGGTTTCGGGAACGTGGTGCACGTCCTCGCCGACGAGGTCGCCTCCGGACGGACCCCCGCCGACCTTGCTGTCCTCATGGAACGCCTCGACACCGTGTGGAACGCGCTCGCCTTCGACGCGCCCTGGAAGTCGGCGCAGGAGAAGGACAACGCGCGCGTGGCGCTCGAACGCTTCCTGAAGTGGCACGTCGACTCCAACAGCCTCCGCGCCGGCCGCACCCCGGTCGCCAGCGAGCACGACTTCGACGTCACCCTCGAAGCGGGCGACTACGAAGTGCGCATCCGCGGCTCCATGGACCGCGTCGAGACGGACCACGAAGGGCGCGCCTACGTCGTCGACTTCAAGACCGGCAAACAGACGCCGACCGCCCGTGAGGTGGAACGCCACCCCCAGCTCGCCGTCTACCAACTCGCCGTCCAGGAAGGCGCCGTGGACGACGCCTTCGACGGAGTGCGCCCCGAGCCGGGCGGCGCCGAACTCGTCCAGCTGCGTCAGGGCGCCGCCGTGCGGGACGGGGGCGAGACCCTGCCCAAGGTGCAGGCCCAGGAGCCCCTGGAGGGGGAGTGGGCCGGTGAGCTGCTGGCCACGGCCGCGGGGAAGGTCCTCGACGAGCGGTTCACACCGAAGACCGGCCAGCACTGCACGCACTGCGCGTTCCGTGCCTCGTGCAGCGCGCGGCCCGAGGGACGGCACGTGGTCGAGTAGCGCGCGTGACACATCGCACCACATGTGCTGACCTGCGCTTCTTCTTCCCCCGAGGGTGATTGGTCCTCGACTGTCAGTGGCCGCCGCTAGCCTCTCCGACATGCCCGCCCGTATCACCGATCCCGATCAGCTCAAGGAGCTCCTCGGCATCCCCTTCACCCCGGAGCAGACGGCCTGCATCATCGCGCCGCCCGCCCCGCAGGTGATCGTGGCCGGAGCCGGGTCGGGCAAGACGACCGTGATGGCGGCCCGCGTGGTGTGGCTGGTCGGCACCGGCCAGGTCGCCCCCGAACAGGTCCTCGGCCTGACCTTCACCAACAAGGCCGCCGGTGAACTCGCCGAGCGCGTCCGCAAGGCGCTGATCAAGGCAGGCGTCACCGACCCCGACGTCATCGACCCGGACAACCCCCCGGGCGAGCCCGTGATCTCGACCTACCACGCCTTCGCGGGCCGCCTCCTGACCGACCACGGCCTGCGCATCGGACTCGAACCGACGTCCCGTCTGCTCGCCGACGCCACCCGCTTCCAGCTCGCCGCGCGCGTACTGCGCGAGGCCCCCGGCCCCTACCCGGCGCTCACCCGCTCCTTCCCGGACCTCGTCAGCGACCTCCTCACCCTCGACGCCGAGCTCGCCGAACACCTCGTACGGCCCGAGAAGCTGCGCGCGTACGACACCGAGCTGCTGCGCGCCCTGGAGAGCGTCAAACTCGGCAACCCCGAACTCCGCAAGGTCCCCGAGGCAGCCGCCGCCCGGCGTGAACTCACGGAACTGGTGAACCGCTACCGGGCCGCCAAGCGTGAGCGCGACCTGCTCGACTTCGGTGACCAGATCGCCCTGTCCGCGACCCTGGCGCGCACCCGCCCCGAGGTCGGCGAGATCCTGCGCGACGAGTTCCGGGTGGTGCTGCTCGACGAGTACCAGGACACCTCGGTCGCCCAACGCATCCTCCTGGCAGGCCTGTTCGGCTCCGGAACGGGCCACCCGGTGACCGCCGTCGGCGACCCCTGCCAGGCGATCTACGGCTGGCGCGGCGCGTCCGTCGCCAACCTCGACGACTTCCCCGAGCACTTCGCGCACGCCGACGGCCGCCTTGCCGCCCGCCAGTCGCTCAGCGAGAACCGCCGCAGCGGTGGCCGACTCCTCGACCTCGCCAACGGCCTCGCGGAACCCCTGCGCGCCATGCACGCGGGCGTGGAGGCCCTTCGCCCGGCCCCCGGCGCCGAGCGCGACGGCATGGTGCGCTGCGCGCTGCTGCCCACCCACGCCGAGGAGATCGACTGGCTCGCCGACTCCATCGCCCACCTCGTAGGGACCGGGAAGGCACCCGGCGAGATCGCCGTCCTGTGCCGCACGGCCACCGACTTCGCCGAGATCCAGGGCGCCCTGGTGACCCGCGACATCCCCGTCGAGGTGGTCGGCCTCTCCGGACTGCTGCACCTGCCCGAGGTCGCCGACCTCGTCGCCGTCTGCGAAGTCCTCCAGGACCCCGGCGCCAATGCCTCCCTGGTCCGGCTGCTGACCGGCCCGCGCTGGCGCATCGGCCCCCGCGACCTCGCCCTCCTGGGGCGGCGCGCCCGGCTCCTGGTGGCCCACGCGCGCGTGGGGGTTGACGACGACCCGGACCGCAGGCTCGCCGAAGCCGTAGAGGGGGTCGACCCCTCCGAGGTGATATCGCTCGCCGACGCCCTCGACACCTTCCTGGAGACACCCCTGTACGGCTCCGACGGCGCCGGGGACGACGACGGACTGCCCTTCTCACCCGACGCGCGCGTACGCTTCGCCCGCCTGGCCACCGAACTGCGCGACCTGCGCCGCTCCCTGTCCGACCCCCTGATGGACGTCCTGCACCGTGTCCTGGCCGTCACCGGCCTGGAGGTCGAACTCGCGGCGTCCCCGCACGCCCTGGCCGCCCGCCGCCGCGAGACCCTGTCGAACTTCCTGGACGTCGCCGCCTCCTTCGCCGTCGGCGACGGCGAGGCGACCCTGCTCGCCTTCCTCGGCTTCCTGCGTACCGCCGCCCAGTACGAGAAGGGCCTCGACAACGCCCTCCCCGGCGGCGAGAACACCGTCAAGGTCCTCACCGCCCACAAGTCAAAGGGCCTGGAGTGGGACGTCGTAGCCGTCCCCGGACTGGTCACCGGGACCTTCCCCAGCAGCCAGGGCCGTGAGAAATGGACCGCCCAGGGCAAGGTCCTCCCGCACGCGCTGCGCGGCGACACCGCCACCCTGCCCGACGTCGTCTCCTGGGACTCCAAAGGCATGAAGGCCTTCCACGAGGCCATGAAGGACCACCAGCGCACCGAGGAACTCCGCCTCGGCTACGTCACCTTCACCCGCCCCCGCTCCCTGCTGCTCGGCTCCGGCCACTGGTGGGGTCCCACCCAGAAGAAACGCCGAGGACCGTCCGACTTCCTCCAGGCCCTCTACGACCACTCCGCGGCCGGGTACGGCGAGATCGAGGCCTGGGCGGACGAACCCGAAGAGGGAGCGGAGAACCCTGCCCTGCAGACGGCCACCGTCGACCAGGCCTGGCCGCTGCCGTTGGACGACAGGGCGATGGCCCACCGTCACAAGGCCGCCAAGATGGTCATGGACCACCTGGAGCGCCTCGCCTCCCACGACGAGAGCCACCCTGCGGCCACCCACGACCCGGACGCGCACGACGACCCGGACTGGCCCCCGCCACCGGAGGACGACGAGCCGCCCTACGACGAGCCCCTCTACGAGGAAACTCCTTTCGATGCCGAAGACGGCCTCCCGGAGGACAACCCCGCCGACTGGGACGCCTGGACCAAGGACCGCCCGACCGTCCCGCACCAGGCGACGGCCCCGCACCCCGCCGAACACCCCGGCGCGCCGGAGGGCGTCCGCCCGCACCCCACGGAACCGCCCGGCACCCGCCTCACCCCCGAGGAAGCCCGAGCCATCGCCTCCTGGGACCGCGACCTCGACGCGCTCGCCGGTGAACTCCTGCGCGCCCGCCGAGGCGTCACCGACGTCCCCCTGCCGACCTCCCTGACCGCCACCCAGCTGCTGCACCTGGCCGCCGACCCGGACGGGCTCGCGCAGGAACTCGCGCGCCCCATGCCACGCCCCCCGCAACCCGCCGCACGTCGAGGCACCCGCTTCCACGCCTGGGTGGAATCACGCTTCGAAGAGCTGACCCTGCCCATGCTGGAGCCGGAGGAACTGCCCGGCAGCGAAGCCGAGATCGCCGACGAACGAGATCTGGAAGCGCTCAAGGACGCCTTCGAACGCACCGAGTACGCCCGGCGCACGCCCTACCGCGTCGAGACCCCCTTCCAGCTCTCGATCGCCGGCCGCGTCGTACGGGGCCGTATCGACGCCGTCTACAAGCAGGGCGACGGCGACGGGGCGACGTACGAGATCCTCGACTGGAAGACCAGTCGTACCCGCACCGCCGACCCGCTCCAGCTCGCGATCTACCGGCTCGCCTGGGCCGAGCTGCAGGGCGTGCCCCTGGAAGCGGTCACGGCCGCGTTCCTGTACGTGCGCGGCGGCGAGGTCGTCCGGCCGGAGGGCCTCCCGGACCGGGCCGCACTGGAGCGGCTGCTGCTGGAGGAGCCGGGCGCGCAGGTGGAATCACCGGGCGCGCAAGGGGAGTAGCCGGCCGTGCAAGCAAACTGTGAGGAACCGCCCACCGAGGATGTCAGTGCGGGCCGATAGGCTCGTGACCATGAGCCACACCGTTGACAGTGCCGTCAGCGCGGTCCGCACGTACATCGAGCAGCACCGCGCAGCCTTCCTCGACGACCTCGCCGAGTGGCTGCGCATCCCGTCCGTGTCGGCGCAGCCCGACCACGCGCCCGACGTCCGGCGCAGCGCGGACTGGCTCGCCGCCACACTCCGGGAGACCGGCTTCCCGACCGCCGAGGTCTGGCCGACCCCGGGCGCACCGGCCGTCTTCGCCGAGTGGCCCTCCGACAACCCCGAAGCACCCACGGTTCTCGTCTACGGGCATCACGACGTACAGCCCGCCGCCCGCGAGGACGGCTGGGACAGCGAGCCCTTCGAGCCCGTCGTCCGCGGAAACCGCCTCTACGCGCGCGGGGCCGCCGACGACAAGGGCCAGGTGTTCTTCCACACACTGGGCGTCCGCGCCCACCTCGCCGCCACCGGCCGCACCGCCCCGGCCGTGCACCTGAAGCTGCTCGTCGAGGGCGAGGAGGAGTCCGGCTCCCCGCACTTCCGGGCACTGGTCGAGGAGCGTGCCGACCGGCTCGCCGCCGACGCCGTGATCGTCTCCGACACCGGCATGTGGTCCGAGGACACCCCCACGGTGTGCACCGGCATGCGCGGCCTCGCCGAGTGCGAGATCCGGCTGCAGGGCCCCGACCAGGACATCCACTCCGGCTCCTTCGGCGGCGCCGTGCCCAACCCGGCGACCGCCGCCGCCCGCCTCGTGGCCGCGCTGCACGACGAGCACGCACGCGTGACGGTCCCCGGCTTCTACGACGGCATCGTCGAACTCACCGAGCAGGAGCGCGAACTCTTCGCCGAGCTGCCCTTCGACGAGCAGGAGTGGCTGCGCGCCGCCAAGTCGTACGCCACCCACGGAGAGGCCGGACACACCACGCTGGAGCGCATCTGGGCCCGCCCCACCGCCGAGGTCAACGGCATCGGCGGCGGCTACCAGGGCCCGGGCAGCAAGACGATCATCCCGTCCTCGGCCACGGTGAAGCTCTCCTTCCGGCTGGTCGCCGGCCAGGACCCCGACCACATCGAGAAGGTCGTCCGCGACTGGGCCACCCGCCAGGTGCCCGAGGGAATCCGGCAGGAGATCACGTTCAGCGCGGCCACGCGCCCGTGCCTGACCCCTCTGGACCACCCGGCCCTGCAATCCGTGGTCCGCGCCATGGCTCGTGCCTTTGAGAAACCGGTCCTCTTCACCCGCGAGGGCGGCTCGGGACCGGCCGCCGACCTCCAGGAAGTCCTCGGGGCACCCGTTCTTTTCCTGGGCATCTCCGTCCCCTCCGACGGCTGGCACGCCCCGAACGAGAAGGTCGAACTCGATCTCCTCCTCAAGGGCGTCGAAACCACCGCCCACCTGTGGGGAGACCTCGCCGACACCTGGCGCCACGCGCCCTGACGAACCCCCGCGATCCGGAACGGCAGCGCGTGCGAGGCACACTGGAAGAACCGCCCCGCACACCGTCCCCGCCGGACCCGGTCGCCTCCTGCCGTACGTCCCGCTGAACCGCCCGCCGAAACAATCCGCATTGCCGGGGGAGTTGGAAGCACCCGTGACCACCTGGACCGACCACACAGCCGACCGACCCATCTCGCTCACCGCCCCGAGCGGCATCGACCGAGCCGCCCACCACCGGCTCGACGAGGCCTGGCTCGCCGCGGCGTGGAGCCACCCCACCACCCGATGCTTCGTGGTCTCCGGCGGCCAGGTCCTCATCGACGAGACGCCCGACGGCAGCACCGAACTCGTCATGACCCCGTCCTTCGAGGCACCCCTCACGGAAGCGCACCGCTACTTCCTGGGCACCGACGAGGACGGCGTCCGCTACTTCGCCCTCCAGAAGGACGCCCTGCCCGGCCGTATCGACCAGTCGGCACGGCCCGCGGGCCTGCGCGAGGCGGGCCTGCTGCTGTCTCCCCGGGACGTGGGCCTGATGGTGCACGCGGTCGCCCTGGAGAACTGGCAGCGCCTGCACCGCTTCTGCTCCCGCTGCGGCGAGCGCACGGTGATCGCCGCGGCCGGCCACATCCGCCGCTGCCCGGCCTGTGGCGCCGAGCACTACCCGCGCACCGACCCCGCCGTGATCATGGCGGTCACCGACGAGGAGGACCGCATCCTGCTCGGCCGCCAGGTCCACTGGCCCGAGGGCCGCTTCTCGACGCTCGCCGGCTTCGTGGAGCCCGGCGAGTCCATCGAACAGTCGGTGCGCCGCGAGGTCTTCGAGGAGGCCGGCATCACCGTCGGCCACGTCGAGTACGTCGCCAGCCAGCCCTGGCCCTTCCCGTCCAGCCTCATGCTGGGCTTCATGGCCCGCGCCACCTCGACCGACATCAACGTCGACGGCGACGAGATCCACGAGGCCCGCTGGTTCTCCCGCGAAGAACTGCGCGCAGCGTTCGAGTCCGAAGAGGTCCTGCCCCCGTACGGCATCTCGATCGCGGCCCGCCTGATCGAACTCTGGTACGGCAAGCCGCTGCCGACGAGAACCTTCGTCTGAGGCCGACACAAGAAGCAGGCAACAAGAAGGCGGCCCCTGACCTATCAGGGGCCGCCTTCCGCGGAGCCGCGTGCGCCGAACGTCGGTCAGGCGCCGACCTTCTGCTTGACCTGGGCCAGTGAAGGGTTCGTGAGCGTCGAACCGTCCGCGAAGAGCAGAGTCGGGACCGTCTGATTCCCGCCATTCGCCTTCTCGACGAACGCCGCGGAATCCGGGTCCAGCTCGATGTTGACCTCGTTGTACGCGATGCCCTCGCGCTCCATCTGGCTCTTCAGCCGACGGCAGTAACCGCACCAGGTGGTGCTGTACATCGTCACGGTGCCCGACATTCTCTCGCGCTCCTCAACAGCTCAGGGAATATGTCCTCGCAGAGGAGGAAACGTACGCGACGCACCCGCCATTCCCGCCGGGGGTATCCCATGGCACGTGACGCCTGCCGCATTAGTACGACTGCGGGTGCCTCCCTGTGGACAACCGGCTCACCCGTCTCCGGCGACCTGGCAGCATGGCCGTGTGACAGCAGCAACGCACTCCCCCCTCTTCCCGCAGGTACCGGACTCGGCCGACGCGGTGCTCGAAGGGCTCGACCCCGAGCAGCGCGAGGTGGCGACCGCCCTGCGCGGTCCGGTGTGCGTGCTGGCGGGCGCCGGCACGGGCAAGACACGGGCGATCACCCACCGCATCGCGTACGGAGTGCGCGCCGGGGTCCTGCAGTCCTCCAGCGTGCTGGCCGTCACCTTCACCAACCGCGCCGCCGGCGAGATGCGCGGTCGGCTGCGCCAACTCGGCGCCACGGGAGTGCAGGCACGTACGTTCCACTCCGCCGCCCTGCGTCAGCTCCAGTACTTCTGGCCGAAAGCGATCGGTGGCAGCATGCCCCGGCTCGTCGACCGCAAGATCCAGCTCGTCGCCGACGCGGCGGCGGCCTGCCGCATCCGACTCGACCGCGGCGAACTGCGGGACGTCACCGCCGAGATCGAGTGGTCCAAGGTCACCCAGACCGTCCCCTCCGACTACGCCGCCGCGGCGGCCAAGGCAGGCCGCGACGTTCCCCGCGCCCCCGCCGAGATCGCCCAGCTCTACGCCACCTACGAGGACGTCAAACGCGACCGCGCGGTCATCGACTTCGAGGACGTCCTGCTGCTGACCGTCGCCGTGCTCCAGGACCGGCACGACATCGCCGAACAGGTCCGCTCGCAGTACCAGCACTTCGTGGTCGACGAGTACCAGGACGTCAGCCCGCTCCAGCAGCGCCTTCTGGAGCTGTGGCTCGGTGACCGCGACAATCTGTGCGTCGTCGGCGACGCCAGCCAGACGATCTACTCGTTCACCGGGGCGACCCCCGACCACCTTCTCGACTTCCGAACCCGCCACCCCGGCGCCACCGTCGTCAAGCTGGTCCGCGACTACCGCTCCACACCCCAGGTCGTCCACCTCGCCAACGGCCTGCTCTCCCAGGCCCGCGGCCGGGCCGCCGACCACCGACTGGAGCTGATCTCCCAGCGCGCCGCGGGTCCCGAGCCCGTCTACGCCGACTACACCGACGAGCCCGCCGAGGCCGAGGGTGCCGCGCGCCGCATCCGTGACCTGATGGCAGCGGGCGTGCCGGCGAGCGAGATCGCGATCCTGTTCCGCACGAACTCCCAGTCCGAGACCTACGAACAGGCCCTCGCCGACGCCGGAGTCCCCTACCAACTGCGCGGGGCCGAGCGGTTCTTCGACCGTCCCGAGGTCCGCAAGGCCGGCGTCGCCCTGCGCGGCGCCGCCCGCTTCGGCGGCAACGACTCCCTCCTCGACGACGTCGTCGACCTGCCCTCCCAGGTCCGTGCCGTCCTCTCCGGCGAGGGCTGGACCACCGAGCCACCGGCCGGCTCCGGAGCCGTCAGAGAGCGCTGGGAGTCCCTGGCGGCCCTGGTCAACCTCGCCCAGGACTTCGCCGCGGCCAGACCCGGCGCCACCCTCGCCGACCTGGTCGCCGAACTCGACGAGCGCGCGAACGCCCAGCACGCCCCCACCGTCCAGGGCGTCACCCTTGCCTCCCTGCACTCGGCCAAGGGCCTGGAGTGGGACGCCGTCTTCCTGGTCGGCGTCGCCGAGGGCATGATGCCCATCAGCTACGCGAAGACCGACGAACAGATCGAGGAGGAGCGCCGCCTCCTGTACGTCGGAGTCACCCGCGCCAGAGAACGGCTCCACGTCTCCTGGGCTCTCGCCCGCGCACCCGGCAGTAGGCCCAACCGCCGCCCCAGCCGCTTCCTGGACGGCCTGCGCCCCGGCTCGACCGGCGCCGCGGGCAGACCCGGCCTGGTCGCCCCCGGCGGCATCGAGCGCGGCTACACGGGCACCGGCCCCCAAGCTGTCCCACGGCGGACACAGCGCACCGTGGCCCGCTGCCGGGTCTGCGGTCGCACGCTCACCGACGCCGGCGAGATGAAACTGATGCGCTGCGAGGACTGTCCCTCCGACATGGACGAGGGCCTCTACGAGCGGTTGCGCGAGTGGCGGGAGGTCCAGGCGCAGCGCAGCGGTCAGCCGGCGTTCTGCGTCTTCACCGACAAGACGCTGATGGCGATCGCCGAGACCGTCCCCGACGACGAGGGCGAACTCGCGCGGATCCCCGGCGTCGGAGTGCGCAAGCTCAACCGCTACGGGGCCGATGTCCTGGCCATCTGCGGCGGTCAGGAGCCTGCGGGGGGTGCTGCGGGGGACTGATGAAAACTCGTCGGAAAAATAGTTTGCGCATGCCCCAGCGATCCCCATAGGTTCTAAGCCACGGGAACAGAAGGCCTTCTCGGAGGCCCTGATTCCGTGATGTACTTGCATATCCGAAGGATCGGGCTCACCCCCGGTCCCCCGAGACGCCGAGAGGAGGCGATTCCAGTGATCAGCATCAACACCAGCTCCGCCAGCACCGTGAAAATGACCGATCCCTCGGTCGTCTCCCTGTGCATGCTCGGCGTTTCGAACCTGGGCACCGGTCTGTCCGGCATTTCTGCCGCCCGTCCGGCGTCCGCCGTGTCTCTCGCGGTTCTTCCCATCCGTGA
Source organism: Streptomyces sp. NBC_01622 (assembly GCF_045209635.1). NCBI lineage: Bacteria > Bacillati > Actinomycetota > Actinomycetes > Kitasatosporales > Streptomycetaceae > Streptomyces > Streptomyces sp. NBC_01622. The sequence goes on along the minus strand of NZ_CP109293.1, from coordinate 4,109,288 downwards.
GCGCAATGAGCGACCGACCAAGGCGCTGGAAGCAGTAGGAGCACAGGCGCAGGCCTATGCCTTTGCGCCCGGTGCCGGAAGCCGGAAGCAGACGACGCAGCACCACCAGATGTGGGCCTTCCGTGGGCCAGAACCCTGGAGTGATCCAGCCTGATTGATCAGGCCGGCGCCTTCAGGGCCGCGGAACCCCATCCGGGATCCGCGGCCCTTCTGTTTGTCCCCGAACGGGGATGACGGAGCGAAGGGGCCTCGGGACAAGAAAAGAACCCGGTACCAAGCCGACACCCGGCCCAACAGGGCCGGACCGACCAGACGAGGAACAACAACCGTGCAACTCGAAGCGCACGCCCCGTCCGTACCGCCTTCCGAAACGATCCCCCCGCCCGGCCTCACGGAGGACTCCACCTTGACTCCGCTCACTGCGCTCACCGCGCTCGACGACGCCATCGAGAACCTCGGCGTGCCCGTCCCCTGCCGTTCCTACGACCCGGAGGTCTTCTTCGCCGAGTCGCCGGCCGATGTCGAGTACGCCAAGTCCCTCTGCCGCACCTGCCCGCTGATCGAGGCCTGCCTCGCCGGCGCCAAGGAGCGGCGTGAGCCCTGGGGCGTCTGGGGTGGCGAGCTCTTCGTCCAGGGTGTCGTCGTGGCCCGCAAGCGGCCGCGTGGCCGTCCGCGCAAGAACCCGGTCACGGCATGAACACCACCCTCGGAACGATCGACCGCCCCCTCACGCACGACCCCAAGAAGCAGGCCCCGATGAAGCCGTCCACTCCCAGCGAGCCCGCGGGCTCCGCGATCCCAGACTTCACCACCCCGGGTGCGACCGAGTCGCGCCAGAACAGGACCCGAGAGATGCAACTCATTCCAGAAGCCCTGGCCCGTGCGCATATGCACGAGCGTCTGCGGGAGGCCGAGCGGGAACGGCAGGTCACGCGCCTGCTGGCCGCGCGCCGGATGCAGCGCAGGGCCGAGCGTGCCTCGATGCGCGCCCGCCGTGCGCTCGCCATGGCCGTCATGCAGTAACCGATCACACCTGAAACGGTGGCCTCCCCAGCCCGGGAGGCGAATGCTCCCCGCGGGGGCCGGTCCGTCCGAACGGACCGGCCCCCGCGGTGCGTTCTGCCGCCGATCCCCGGTCGCGGCGATATCGTCGCCGGGTGACGAGTAGTCCCGGAGGCAGTGACATCAGCGCCTCCACCGCGGAGCCCCAGCCCCTCGTGTGCGCCCGCTGCGGCACCCGGGCCGAAGGCCCGCAATCCACCTGGACCTGCTCCGTGGAGAACGGAACGCGGCACTATTTCTGCGACACCTGCGCCAGGGAGAACCTCAGGGCGATCGAGGGACGGTTGGACTCCGACTGGTGGTAGGCCGCGACCGATTGCGCCCGTCCTCGCGTGGGGCTCAGGCCTCCGCCGCCTGTTCCTCCTCGTCCGGGAACTCCTCGTACTCGTCCGGCTCCTCCGGCACGAAGCCCGGCAGCCACTCCTCCAGCTCCTCGCGCAGCCGCACCGTCGCACCCAGCTGACACAGAACGCCGATTGTGCTCAATGTCACTCGGTGTATCAGGAGGTACGCCGGCGGCAGATTGAGCTGCTTGCCCAACTGGTGGGCGGGGGAACGGGGATCGGCGATACGGGCGGCCTGACTGCGCATCCAGCCGCGGGTGAAGGTGAACTCGTCGACCTGGGCCGGCTCGATGATCGGCACCAGGTAGTCGAGGACGGCGTCCGGGTCCAGCTCTATCGAATCCTTGACGAAGCCCTCCGCGCACAGCAGTTCGTAGACCGCCTCGGCGTCGCCGTCGAGCGTCATGCGCAGGGAATCGCCGATGGGGGTCGGCAGACCGCCGGGCAGCCGGTCGACCGTGCCGAAGTCCAGGACACCCAGGCGCCAGTCGCCCTTGCCGTCCGGGTCGGCGGGCAGCAGACGGAAGTTGCCCGGATGCGGGTCCGCGTGGAGCAGGCCCGTACGGGCCGGTCCGGAGAAGAGGAAGCGGGCCAGGAGCTGACCTGCCCGGTCGCGCTGCTCCTGCGTGCCTTCCGAGATCACCTCCGACAGCGGAATCCCGTCGATCCACTCCGTGACCAGGACCTGGTCGCACTGGTGGACCACTGCGGGCACCATGACATCCGGGTCGCCCTCGAACTCCTCCGCGTGCACCTGCTGGGCCTGCGCCTCCAGGCCGTAGTCCAGTTCCTCGGAGACCCGGTCGCGGAGCTCGGCGATGAGGGGCTTGATGTCCATCCCGGGAATGAGCGGGCCCAACAGGCGGGCGAAACGGCTCAGTTGGGTCAGGTCGGAGAGAAGGGCCTCGCCGGCGCCCGGGTACTGCACCTTGACCGCGACCTCGCGGCCGTCGTGCCACACCGCTCGGTGCACCTGGCCGATGGACGCCGCGGCCGACGGCTTGTCCTCGAACTCCACGAACAACTCGCGCCAGTTCTCGCCGAGCCGCTCCGCCAGCACACCGTGCACGGTGCGCGTCGGCATCGGCGGCGCCGCCTCCTGGAGCTTGGTCAGCGCGGCACGGTAGGGACCGGCGACCTCCTCGGGCAGCGCCGACTCGAAGACGGACAGCGCCTGCCCGAACTTCATCGCCCCGCCCTTGAGCTCGCCGAGCACCTTGAACAGCTGCTCCGCCGTGCGCTGTTGCAGCTCGCGGCCGACGATCTCCGCGGACTCGCCCACGATCCGTTTCCCGAGCCCCCACGTGGCTCTCCCGGCGAAGCCGAGCGGGAGCGCGGCGAGCTTGGCGGTACGGGTGACCGCCTTGCGGGGAAGATCAGACATGCGCCCTCCAAGTCCCAGCCGGCCGGGCCGAGTCTGCCTTACGGCGCACGTCCCTCGACGGCCGGTCCTCTGCCATTGTCGCGTGTCGATCCTCGTCCGTAGAGGTGTGTCCCTCTTTACCTTTCTCCGCCTCCTTTTCCGCGGCTCCGCAGGGGCACGCGGAGTGCGCCCAGACCGGCCGCGCGTGCCAGTGCAGACCGGGAAGCGAGACCTCCCACCGCGCGCCCGCGCTCGATGGCGACTGCCCGTCCAGGAAGGCGAGCGCGTGCGCGGCAGCCAGCCCGGCGACGGTCGTGGCCAGCGCCAGATCGCAGGGCCGCACCCGGGGCTGCTTGCCGGAGCGCCACTGCGCGACCAGCCGCGGCCAGGTCGGGTCCCGGTCGGTGCGCGCGTGGTGCAGACAGCCCGCGCACGCCGATTCGCCGGGCAGCACCAGCGGGCCCACCGTTCCTGTGGCCTCCACGACACCGGCGTACAGATGAGGGGTCCCCGAGGCGATCAGGTCGGCGGCGGCGGACGGGTCCGGCGCGTGCACGGCGACATCGTCGCGCGGGGCGAGGACCACCAGGGAGAAACCGGGTTCGCTCTCCTCCCGCGCGGTCCCCGAGGTTCGGCGCGGCGACCGGTCCGGGGCCGCCCGGCGTACCGCCCGCCGTGCCGACTCGTCCCGGCGCTCGCCGACGGCCTCGGCGGGCAGCCCGCCCGGAGCGACGTCCCAGGGCTCGGTGTCACCGCCGTCGCGCACGTCGATCTCGCCGACCCCCGCACCCGACAACAGTGAGGCCAGCACCGCGCCCACTCGGCCCGCGCCCCTCACCTGCACGCGCAGTCCCCGACGCGCCGCCAGTCGGGCCATCGCCGCGCCCGGCTCGCCGGTGGTCAGGGAGAGCGACGCGAGGTCCGGGCGCAGCCGGTCCAGGACGTCCTTCTTCGCGCGGAGCGCGTCGGCCGCGGGACCGCCGCCTTTCGCGTCGTCGAGCAGGCCCGCGTGCGTGAGCCCCTTCACCAACTGGTCGACATGGCCCTCGGGCAGATCCATCCGGTGGCCCTCCTCGCGCAGGAGCGGCAGTCCGCGCGTGCCGTTGAGCAGCTCCAGGAAACTGCCCGTCGCCGTGTCCATCGGGCCGAGCGTCATCGCGTGCGCCGGTGTCATCCCGAACTGCACGGTGTTGAGATCACGCCAGCCGCGCCGCAGCGCGGGCTTCACCGTCGGATGCATGACAGTCCCCCGTAGCCGTAGGAAGTACGTCCCGTGTTCCGGTGGAACTGGTCGGTGCTCCGCCGGTGGTGCCAGCCTGCCCGGCCCGGCCGCCGGCCGCCGAAAGTTGTCCACAGGCGGTGGGGATTCGTCGTACGAATCAAACGCTTGGTGGGGGATCGACACCGAAACCGTCCCGGAGTCGGGACTTCCCGCGTGTGCAGAGGGTAACGTCATGGCGTGCCCGCCGACCCACTGCACAGCGCCGGAAAACCACAGCGCAGTACGACGAGCCAGCCGCCAAGCGGCTCGGGGGCGAGCGCGATCGAGGTTCGCAGGAGTGCGCGTCGGCGCAGAACGGTCTCCGCGTACCGCGAGGGCGATCGCACCGTCGTGCTGATCCCCGCCCGCATGTCCGAGGCGGAGGAGAAGCGCTGGGTCACCGTCATGCTCGACAAGCTGGCCGCCCAGGAAAGCAAACGCGTGCTCGGTGACACGGAGCTGGCCGAGCGCGCCGAGCGCCTGTCGGCCCAGTACTTCGACGGCCGCGCCCGGCCCAGCTCGGTGCGCTGGGTCACCAACCAGAACACGCGCTGGGGATCCTGCACGCCCTCCGAGGGCAGCATCCGGCTCTCCCACCGGCTGCAGGGCATGCCCGAGTACGTCGTCGACTACGTGCTGCTGCACGAGCTCGCGCATCTCCTGGTGCCCGGGCACGGCCCGCGTTTCTGGCGGCTCCTGGAGGCGTATCCGCGCACCGAGCGGGCCAAGGGGTACCTCGAAGGTGTGGTCGCGGCCGAACGGCTGCCCCATCCGCCGGGCGCCCGCGAGGAGTGACCGTCCCCTGTGGGGGATTGTGTACCGGGTCTGTACCGACTTACTCCGGTGTCGGAGATTGCCGTTAGCCTGACGCGACGCACATCGCATCGGGATGGGGGACGGTCGTTACGCATGGCCAGGGAATTCCAACGCGGCCACAAGGCCAAGATCAGTGACCTCACCGCGGGCACCGATCTGTACGTAGGCGTACAGATCACCGGCCCCGGGCTGACGTTCGACATCAGCTGCTTCGGTCTCGACGCCGAGGAGCGGCTCTCGGACGACCGGTACTTCGTGTTCTTCAACCAGCCGAAGTCCCCCGAGGAGTCCATCCAGCTCCTGGGCGCCCAGGCGGGCGACGCCGAGTCCTTCCGGGTCACGCTCGACAAGATCCCGCCGCAGATCCACAAGCTGGCGTTCACGGCCACGCTCGACGGCGCCGGACAGATGTCCCAGATCGCCCCCGGGTATGTCCGGATCGTCGCGGGTGGCGAGGAAGTGGCCCGCTACTCGTTCAACGGTTCGGAGTTCACCACCGAGCGGGCCGTGATGCTGGGGGACTTCTACCTGAAGGACGTCTGGCGGTTCGCCGCCGTCGGCCAGGGCTTCGACGGCGGCCTCGAAGCGCTGCTGAAGAACTTCGGCGGCGAGGTCATGGAGGAGGAGGCCCCCGCCGCCCCGCAGCCGCAGTCCGGCGCGGCCCCGGGCTTCGCGCCGCCCCCGCAGACCTCCGCGCCGCCCGCGTTCGGCACCCCGTCCGCCCCGGCACCCGCCCCTGTCCCGGCCCCCGCGCAGGGCTTCGCGCCCCCGCCGGGAGCCACGCCGCCCCCGGCCCCGGCACCCGCGCCCTCCGTGCACGCCGCGCCGACGATCATCGCGCCGATGACCCCGCCCGGCCCCGGAACTGTGCCGCCCCCGGGCCCCGTTCCCGCGCCCTACGGCCAGCCGCCGCAGCCGTACGGGCAGCAGGCCCCCGGACAGACCGCGCCGCTGCCTCCCGGGTACGGCCAGCCCCCGGCTCCTCCCGGCTACGGGCAGGCCACCCCGCCTCCGGGCTACGGCCAGCAGCCGCCCGCCCCTCCGGGATACGGGCAGGTTCCGGCCCAGCCGGCCGGCTACGGAGTGCCCTCCGGCGCTCCCCAGGGCGCCGGTGTGTCGGCCGCGCTGCAGAAGTTCAAGGAGACGCCCACCGGGCAGCGCTGGACGCAGCAGAACAAGAAGCTGATCCGCGTCGACCTCGGCATCGGCGGCCAGCCGGTACTGGCCCGCCAGGGCAGCATGGTGCTCTACCAGGGCAAGGTCGACTTCGGCTACAAGGGCGCCGGGTTCGCCGGCCGCCTCGTGGGCAACGCGACGGGCCAGGAGATGCAGCTGATGCGCTGCACCGGCCAGGGGCAGGTGTTCCTCGCCGAGAACTCCACCCACCTGCACCCCGTCGAGCTCCAGGGGGACGCGATCTGCGTTTCCGCGGAGAACGTCCTCGCCTTCGACGAGAGCCTCCAGTACGAGGTCAGACGCATCGAGGGACACGGCATCCCCGGAGGCGCGCTGTTCACGATGCAGTTCCAGGGGACCGGCACCATCGTCGTGAAGACCCACGGCTCGCCCGTCGTCCTGCCGGTCACGCCGACCACGTTCGCCGACTGCAACGCGGTCGTCGCCTGGTCCGCCGCCGCCCAGGTGATCGTCTCCAGCCAGGTCCGGATGCGCCGCAACGCGTACCCCGGAGACACCGGCGAGAGCGTCAACCTGCAGTTCCGGGCCGCCCCCGGCAATTTCGTCGTCGTCCAGCCGTACGAGGTCTGAGGGAGCCCGTCATGAACCAGCCGCTCGCGGGCTACGCCCCCGCACCCGTCACCGCCCGCATGGAGAACCACGGCAACAACATGCTGAAGGTCGCCATGCAGACCGGAAGCGACCTCTTCGCGCGCGTGGGCTCGATGATCGCCTACGAGGGCTTCATCCAGTACGAGCCCAACCCGCCGGCCGTGCGCCAGATCGCGCGCGACTGGATGACCGGCGAGGGCGCGCCCCTGATGAAGTGCTCCGGAGACGGACTCCTCTACCTCGCTGACTACGGCGCGGACGTCGTCGTGATCAACCTCAACGGCGACGGGATCTCCGTCAACGCCACCAATCTGCTCGCCTTCGACACGTCCCTCACCTGGGGTGTCGAGCGCGTCAAGGGGCTCGCCAAGTTCGCCGGGCAGGGCCTGTGGAACACCAAGATCAGCGGCCAGGGCTGGGTCGCGCTGACCTCCCGCGGCAAGCCGATCGTCGTCGACTGCGGTGGCGGCGACGACGAGACCTACGTCGACCCGGACGCCCTCGTCGCCTGGTCCCCGAACCTCAAGGTGAAGGGCAAGCGCAGCTTCAAGGCGCAGTCGCTGATCGGCCGCGGCAGCGGCGAGGCCTATCAGATGGCCTTCTCCGGGCAGGGCATCGTCGTCGTCCAGCCCAGCGAGGACAGCACCGACCGTCTCCGGTTCCGGGGCTGAGGGGGGAACACGACACCATGCAGAGCCCGCTTTTCGCGTTCAACGACTCGCAGTCCCAGGACCGCTACAGCCTCCAGAACAAGCAGATGCTGCGCATCGTCCTGGAGGGCCACGACGACATCCTCGCCCGCAAGGGCACGATGGTCGCCTACCAGGGGCTCGTCGAGTTCGACGCCGAGTACCAGAACACCCAGCAGGCCTACGCGCGTGCGGCCACCGGCGAGGGCCTCAGCCTGATGCGCTGCCACGGGCAGGGCACGGTCTTCCTCGCCAACCTCGCCCAGCACATCCACGTAGTGGATGTGGAGCAGGACGGCCTGACCGTCGACAGCAGCTACGTCCTCGCGATGGACTCCTCGCTGCACCACGAGGTCATCGCCGTGGACAGCCAGTACGGCATCTCCGGCTCCGGGAAGTACCAGCTCAACATCACCGGCCGCGGCAAGGTCGCCCTGATGACCTCGGGTGCGCCGCTGATGATGCAGGTCACGCCCGACAAGTACGTCAACTGCGACGCCGACGCCATCGTCGCCTGGTCCACCGGCCTGCGCGTCCAGATGCAGGCCCAGACGCACTCCTCCGGGGTGTGGCGGCGCCGCGGCAACACCGGCGAGGGCTGGGAGCTGAGCTTCATGGGCAGCGGCTACGCGCTTGTCCAGCCCAGCGAACTCCTGCCGCCGCAGAACGCCGCGATCGGCCAGGGCCTCGCCGCCCAGTACGGCATGGGCCAGCACGGCGCCCACGCGCAGAACCAGGGCAACGTCTGGAGCTGAGCGTCAAGGAGTCGAACGTAAGGGGCACCCGCCAATGCGGGCGCCCCTTACACGTTCAGAGCCCGGCGCGCGTCGCCTCCAGCAGCCGCACGACCGACTCGTCGGCTACGGCCGCCACCTCGTCGTAGGCGAACCAGCGCAGGTCGAGCGACTCGTTGCTGATCGCCTCCACGGCTCCGGCCGGGGCGAGCGCCGCGTACTGGACGTCCAGATGCCAGGCGCACGGTGTCTGATGCCGGTCCAGGCGCACAGGGCCGCCCGGCAGCAGACGCAGCCCCGTGATGCCCGACTCCTCGGTCCCCTCGCGCAGGGCCGCGGCTGCCAGCGTCTCGTCGACCGGCTCGCAGTGGCCGCCCATCTGGAGCCACATCCGCAGCTTCTTGTGGAGCGTGAGCAGCACTCGCCCCTGCTCTGGGTCGATGACCAGGGCACTCGCTGTGATGTGCCCATCCCCGCAGGCCTTCCAGATGCCGTCCGGGTGAGCGGCCAGGTGGTCAAGGTAGGCCTGGCGCAGCTCCGTCTGGCCCTCGTAGCTCTTCAGTACGAGGACCGCGTCGTCGTGCAGGGTCACTCGGAGTCGTCGTCCTTCTTCTTGAGGTCCGGCTTCTCCTCCGTGCCGCTCGCCGCCTCGCCGAGCAGCTTGTCCAACTCGGAGAAGTCCAGCTGCTCGCGGTGCACGAAGCCGTCCGGGTCGTCCAGGTCGGAGGCCGTCGGCAGCATGTCCGGGTGGGCCCACAGACCGTCCCGGCCGTCGACACCGCGCGCGTCCGTGAGCGAGGCCCACAGGCGGGAGGCGTCGCGCAGCCGGCGCGGGCGCAGCTCCAGGCCGATCAGCGTGGCGAACGTCTGCTCGGCGGGACCGCCCGTCGCGCGGCGGCGCCGCAGGGTCTCGCGGAGCGCGTCGGCGGACGTCAGGCGCGGCTTCGCGGCGGCGTGGACCACCGCGTCCACCCAGCCCTCGACGAGCGCCAGAGCCGTCTCCAGACGGGCCAGGGCGGCCTTCTGCTCCGGCGTGTCCTCCGGCTGGAACATGCCCTGCTGAAGGGCGTCCTGCAGCTGCTCCGGATTCTGCGGGTCGAACTGACCGACCACGTCCTCCAGCTTGGCGGTGTCGACCTTGATCCCGCGCGCGTACCCGTCGACCGCGCCGTACAGATGCGAGCGCAGCCACGGCACATGCGCGAACAGGCGCTGGTGGGCGGCCTCGCGCAGGGCGAGGTAGAGCCGCACCTCCTCCTGGGGAATGCCCAGGTCCTTGCCGAAGGCCTCGATGTTCAGCGGCAGCAGCGCGGCCTTGCCGACCGGGCCGAGCGGCAGGCCGATGTCGGTCGAGCCGACGACCTCGCCCGCGAGCACGCCCACGGCCTGCCCGATCTGCGTGCCGAACATGGCGCCGCCCATGGAGCGCATCATGCCGATCAGCGGGCCCGCCATGGCCTGCATCTCCTCCGGCAGGACATCGCCCATGGCCGCGCCGACACGCTCGGCGACCGGGTCCACGAGTTCCTTCCAGGCCGGCAGGGTCGCCTCGACCCACTCCGCGCGGGACCACGCCACGGCGGAGCCGGCACCGGACGGCAGCGAGGTCGCGTCGTCCAGCCACAGGTCGGCGAGGCGGACGGCCTCCTCGACCGCGCTGCGGTCCGCAGGGCCGATGCTCGCGTCCTTGGTGCCGTCCTGAGTGCCCTGGGAGACCGTCTGGCGGGCGATCTGCTTTGCCATCTCCCAGTTCACCGGGCCGCCCTCGTACGAGAGCATCTGGCCCAGCTGCTGGAACGCGGCGCCCAGGTCATTGGGGTTCAGGGAGCCGAACATGGCTGCGAGCGGATTGTCCGCGCCGGGGCCGCCAAAGCCCCCGGCACCGGGCAGCCCGCCAAAACCGAACGGGTTGGCCGGTCCCTGACCACCACCGCTCTCCTGGTCCTTCTTCTTGCCCTCGTCGCCGTCGTCCGGCTCCTCCGGCGGAAGGCCGAATCCGAATGGGGTGTCACTCACGGGATTCCTCGGCTGTTAAGGCCGCCGGTTCTCTCCGACGGCGCGACTGCCCTTCAACACCACCCAGGGTAGACACCGCGGGCCGATCGGGCCTCGGTGCTTCGCCGAGACCTCGCCTGCGGCAGGATGGATGCCACCTGGTCCGGACGCGTCACGCGCGTCCGTACTGAAGACAACCGCTGGAGACGCCCGGTGAGTTCCCCAGATCCGCAGGTTCGCGCAGCGCGAAACCATTCAACCAGTCCTGCCGTGCGCGGGCCCGTCGTCGCGGTCACCGGCGCCGCGTCCGGGATCGGGGCGCTCCTCACCGAGCGGCTCGCCGCGTCCGAGGAGATCAAGCAGGTCATCGCCATCGACGAGCGGCGCGGCGAGTGCGCGGCGGCCCAGTGGCACATCCTCGATGTGCGGGATCCGGCCATCGCGGAGAAACTGCGCGGCGCCGACGTCGTCGTACACCTGGCACTGGACCTCGATCTGGAGACCGACCCGGCCGCCCGTTCGGCGTACAACGTGCGGGGGACGCAGACCGTGCTGACCGCCGCCGCGGCGGCCGGGGTCCACCGGGTCGTGCTCTGCACCTCGGCGATGGTCTACGGAGCGCTGCCCGACAACGAACTGCCGCTCTCGGAGGACGCCGAACTCCGCGCCACCGCGGAGGCCACTGGTGTGGGCGACCTCCTGGAGGTCGAGCGGCTCGCGCGGCGCGCGCCTCGGGCGCATCCCGGGCTCAATGTGACCGTCGTCCGCCCCGGAGTCCTCGTCGGCGGCACCGACACCGCGCTGACCAGGTACTTCGAGTCGCCCCGGCTGCTGGTGGTGGCCGGGTCACGGCCCGCCTGGCAGTTCTGCCATGTCGAGGACCTGTGCAGCGCCCTGGAGTACGCCGTCCTGGAGAAGGTCGACGGGGAACTCGCCGTCGGCTGCGACGGATGGCTGGAGCAGGAGGAGGTCGAGGAGCTCAGCGGCATCCGGCGCATGGAGCTGCCGTCCGCGGTCGCGCTCGGCGCGGCGGCCCGGCTGCACCGCATCGGGCTCACCCCGTCCCCGGCCGGCGACCTGGCGTACACGATGTACCCCTGGGTGGTGAGCGGGAGCCGGCTGCACGACGCGGGCTGGCGGCCCCAGTGGACCAACGAGGAAGTGCTCGCGGAGCTCCTGGAGGAGGTCTCCGGGCGGCACACGGTCGTCGGGCGACGGCTCGGCCGCAAGGACGCCACGGCGGCTGGTGCCGCGGGCGCGACGGTTGCGCTGCTGGGCGCGGCGGCGGTCGTACGGCGGGCGCGGAAGGCCCGGCGCCGGATCTGAGGAGCGGTGCTCCCCGAGGACACTCTGTAGGACGCTCCAAACAGGCACGCGCGCGTGCCTGGCGAAAGTGCTATTCCGCGCTGTCGGCGGGGTGCGGCACGATGGAGGCATGGCACCCACGATCGACCACCCCGGTGAGCAGGCCGCGCAGGATCCCGTCAAGCTGATCGGGATCCGGGAGACGCCGCTCTCCGTGGACGAGGTCTTCCGGGCGGTCGGGGACGACGCGGCCGGTGGGACGGCGCTGTTCGTCGGGACCGTGCGCAATCACGACGGCGGTGCAGACGTCGACCGGCTGGGGTACTCGTGCCACCCCAGTGCCGAGGCCGAGATGCGGCGCGTCGCCGAGAAGGTCGTCGCGGACTACCCGGTGCGGGCGCTGGCCGCCGTCCACCGAGTGGGGGATCTGGAGATCGGGGACCTGGCGGTCGTCGTCGCCGTGTCGTGTCCCCACCGGGGTGAGGCCTTCGAGGCCTGCCGGAAGCTGATCGACGATCTCAAGCACGAGGTGCCGATCTGGAAGCACCAGCAGTTCTCCGACGGCACCGATGAGTGGGTCGGCGCCTGCTGATGCGCACTCACGTACTTCTCACCCGCCCCCCCGGTTGCGTAACCGCCCCCCTGGGATGAGCGTTGTCAGTGGGGCTGGCTGATCTGCTGATCAGTCGGTTGAGGTGACTCTGTAGGGTTGGGAGGTCGGCATGGCAGCACTCGCCTGGTTGTTGATTCCGCTGGTGGCTGCGATAGGTGCCGGCCTGTGGGGCAGTTGGGCCAACAGGACCCGCAAGGTGCGCAGTGACGGTCCGGAATTGGACGGCTATGCCCGCTTCCGCGAGGCGATGGACAAGCCCCACTCGGGCATGTGAAGGGAAGCGTGACCGGAGGGCGGCCCTGACGGTGCGCTGACAGAAGCGTCCCGTACTGTCGTGCCATGCCACGCCGCACCGCGACGATGCTCGCCTCCACGCTGATGCTGATCGCGCTCCTGTGCGCGGGAGTTCTCATCAACGTCCCGTATTCGGAGATGTCACCGGGCCCGACGGTGAACACGCTCGGGGACCACGACGGCGAACCGGTGCTGCAGATCACCGGGCGCAAGACCTACCCGGCGAGCGGCCACCTGAACATGACGACGGTCCGCGTCACCAGCGCCGACTACAACATGAACCTCATCGAGGCCGTGTACGGCTGGCTCGCCCACGACGACAAGGTCGTCCCGCACGACACGCTGTACCCGGACGGCAAGACGGAGCAGCAGTCGACGCAGGAGAACGCCGAGGAGTTCAGCCAGTCCCAGGAGAGCGCCAAGGTCGCCGCCCTGGACCAGCTGGGCATCCCGGTGAAGTCCTGGGTGATCGTCTCGACGGTCCTCAAGAGTTCCCCGGCCGAGGGCAAGCTGCACGCCGGTGATGTGATCAAGGCCGTCGACGGTACGACGGTGAAGCAGCCAGACGACGTCGCGAAGCTGGTCACCAAGCACAAGCCGGGCCAGAAGGTCGTGTTCAGGATCGTGTCGGCCAAGGACCAGGCCGCCGCGGTGAAGGCGAACAAGACGGCGACCGCCACGAAGGACATCACGATCACCACCGCGACCTCCGACGACACCGGTGCCAAGCGCGCCATCGTCGGCATCTCGGCCGGAACCGATCACACGTTCCCGTTCAGCATCGACATCAAGCTGGCCGACGTCGGCGGCCCGAGCGCCGGCCTGATGTTCGCGCTCGGCATCTACGACAAGCTCACCCCGGGCGACCTCACCGGCGGCAAGTTCGTGGCCGGCACCGGCACCATCGACGACAACGGCAAGGTCGGCCCGATCGGCGGCATCTCGATGAAGACCGTCGGCGCGCGCAACAAGGGCGCCCAGTACTTCCTGACGCCCGCCGACAACTGCGCGGAGGCCGCCAAGGACACCCCCAGTGGCCTCAGGCTCGTCAAGGTGAACACCATCAAGGACGCGATCAGCGACCTCAAGCTGATCAACAGCGGCAAGACCGCCGACCTCCCGAAGTGCAGCACCAAGGACTGAACAGGCCTCTTCTTTAAGAAGACCTCGCGTACGACTCCGGGGGCGCCCTCAGGCCGAGGGCGCCCCCGGAGCCGTAGGAGAGGACGTCAGTCCTCGAAGGTCGCCGACAGGGCCTCCGCGAGGCCCGGGACGAGGGCGCCGCCGGTGAGGACCTCCGTGGGGGAGTCCTTCTCGCGCAGCCGCAGGGCCGAGTCGCGGGTGCCGTCGCGCAGGACCGCGACCGTCATGCGGACCTCCTGGCGGTCCGGGTGCTGGGCGACCCACTGGGTGAGCTTCTTCTCGCTCAGCCCGTCCGGGACGGAGGCCTCGGCTGACGGCGGCAGCATCAGCCGCTCGACGGTGAGCGCGCAGCCGGCCACCGCGTCGGGCCAGGCGATCGTGCCGAGGAACTCGTCCAGCGGCTTTCCGGCCGGGATCTCCTCCTGCTCGATCGGGGTGAGACCGGTGGTCTCGGGCTCGTCCCGCAGGCCGAGTTGGGCCGCGAGACCGGGCTCCTGGGCCCGCAGTCGCGCGGTGTCTACGAGGGCGAAGAGGCGAGCGGGCTGGTCCCAGCCGAGGCCGGAGGCGTACTCGTCGATCTCGAGTACGGCCCGGGTGAGGGGGTTCGCTGCCATGGGGGTGTTGGACATGGTCACAATCCTGCCTCGTTCATGGCCGGAATCGGGAACCGAGTAAGCGGTGAGTAAGTTGCATAGGTGTGGGCCCGCGATCACGTGGGGCTACGGACGGTCCGCGAACCCGGGGGCCTGACGCAACGACAGCGACCAACAGCGAACTTCGAGGTGCGCACCTTGGCTTTCCAGATGCCGGACCGCGGCGGAGGCCCGCAAGGGCCGCGGATCAGAGTGGGCCGCCCGTCCCGGCGGGTCCGGACTTTGCTCATGACACTGGGCGTCCTTGCCGTACTCGGCATGGCGTTCACGATGTTCGCGGGCTTCTGGACGGACTGGCTCTGGTACCGGTCGGTGCATTACTCGTCCGTGTTCACCACCACCCTGTCGACCAAGATCGGCCTGTTCTTCGTCTTCGGCCTGCTGATGGCGGCCGCGGTCGGCGTGAACATCTGGCTGGCGCACCGTCTGCGCCCGCCGCTCAGCGCCATGTCGATGGAGCAGCAGAGCCTCGACCGCTACCGCATGGGCATCGCGCCGTACAAGAAGTGGCTGCTTCTTGCGATCACCTCCCTCGTCGGGCTGATCGCGGGCGCCTCGGCGTCCAGCCAGTGGCGGGTCTGGCTGATGTGGGTCAACGGCGTGCCCTTCCACCAGAAGGACCCGCAGTTCCATCTCGACGTCTCCTTCTACGCCTTCGACCTGCCCTGGTACCGCTTCCTGCTCGGCTTCGGCTTCGCCGCCGCGATCCTCTCGCTGCTCGCCGCCGCGCTGACGCACTACCTGTACGGCGGCCTGCGCATCACCAGCCCGGGCGCGCGCGCCACGGCCGCCGCCACCGGGCATCTGTCGGTGCTGCTCGGCATCTTCGTCGCCCTCAAGGCGGTCGCCTACTGGCTCGACCGCTACGGACTCGCGGTCAAATCAAGCGACTTCAAGGCGACGGGTGACTGGACCGGCCTCAGATACGTCGACGCGAACGCGTATCTGCCGGCCAAGACGATCCTGTTCTGCATCGCCGTCATCTGCGCGCTGCTGTTCTTCGCCACCCTGTGGCGGCGCACCTGGCAGCTGCCCGTCATCGGCTTCGGCCTGATGGTGCTCTCCGCGATCCTCATCGGCGGCCTGTACCCGGCGATCGTCCAGAAGTTCACGGTCCAGCCCAACGAGCAGGCCAAGGAGGCCCCGTACGTCCAGAAGAACCTCAAGGCGACGCGCGAGGCCTACGGCATCGACGACACCAAGGTCACGGAGTACTCGGGGACGAGCACCACCAAGGACAAGACCAAGCTCCGCGCGGACGTCGATTCCACGGCGAGCATCCGGATCGTGGACCCGAACGTCGTGTCGCCCACGTTCCAGCAACTCCAGCAGATCAGGAACTACTACGCGTTCCCGACCAACCTGGATGTCGACCGCTACACCGAGGACGGCAAGGACCAGGACACGGTCATCGGGCTGCGCGAGCTGAACCTCAACGGCATCCCGAAGAACAACTGGATCAACGACCACTTCCGCTACACGCACGGCTACGGAGTGGTCGCCGCCAAGGGCACCGAGGTCGACTCCGAGGGCCGCCCGGTCTTCACCGAGTCCGATCTGCCGTCTTCGGGTGACCTCGGCAAGTACGAGCAGCAGATCTACTACGGCGAGAAGACCACCACGTACTCGATCGTCGGCGGTCCCCAGAAGGAGATCGACTACTCCGACGACAGCGGTGAGAAGACCACCAGCTACAAGGGCAAGAGCGGGGTCAACCTCTCCAACCCGCTCAACCGGGCCGCGTACGCGGTGGCGTTCAACGAGCCGCAGATCCTCTACTCCGGTGCGATCGGCGAGGGTTCGCGGATCCTGTACAACCGCACGCCCAAGGAGCGCGTCGAGGCGGTGGCGCCCTGGCTGACCATCGACGGTGACGCCTACCCGGCGGTCGTGGACGGCCACATCCAGTGGATCGTCGACGCGTACACCACCAGCAACGGATACCCGTACGCCTCCCGGACGACCCTCGGGGACACCACGGCCGACTCGCTCACCGCGACCAACAACAACCGCGCGGTGGTGGCCCAGCAGAACCAGGTCAACTACATCCGCAACTCGGTGAAGGCGACCGTCGACGCGTACACCGGTCAGGTCAAGCTCTACCAGTGGGACACCCAGGACCCGGTCCTGAAGACCTGGATGAAGGCGTTCCCCGGCACGGTCGAGCCCAGGTCGGACATCTCGGCCTCGCTGATGGCCCATCTCCGGTACCCGCAGGACCTGTTCAAGGTCCAGCGCGAACTGCTCACCCGCTACCACGTGACGGACGCGCAGACGTTCCTCAGCGGCAGCGAGGTGTGGCAGGTGCCGGACGACCCGACCAACAAGTCGGGCAGCGCGGTACCGCCGTACTACCTGAGCATGAAGATGCCGGACCAGTCCGCGCAGGCGTTCTCCCTGACGACGACGTTCACACCGAACGGGAGAGACAACCTCAGCGCCTTCATGGCGGTCGACTCCGAGGCGGGCAGCCCCGACTACGGCAAGATCAGAATCCTGAAGCTGCCGACCAGTACGACCGTCGGCGGCCCTAAACAGGTGCAGAGCGCCTTCAACTCCCAACAGGACATCGCCGAATCCATCAAGCTGCTCAAGGGCGGCGACTCCGACATCGAGTACGGCAACCTGCTGACGGTGCCGCTCGACGGAGGACTGCTGTACGTGGAGCCCGTCTACGTACGCGGTGGTGGACTCAAGTACCCGCTCCTGCGCAAGGTGTTGGTGGCCTACGGGAACAAGACCGCCTTCGAGGACACGCTGGACGAGGGGCTCAACAAGGTCTTCGGGGCGGAGACCGCCACCACGCCACCGGATACGGGCACCACGAGTCCACCGACATCCAGCAACCCAACGGTCCAACAGGCCCTGACCGACGCCCAGAAGGCCTTCGACGCGGGCCAACAGGCCCTGAAGAAGGGCGACTGGGAGGCGTACGGACAGGCGCAGAAGGATCTGCAGGCCGCGCTGAAGCGGGCCGAGGACGCGCAGGCCGCTGCTGAGAAGAGCAGCGGCAGCGACAAGAGCAGTCCGAGTCCCAGCACTAGTCCGAGTGCCAGCAGCAGTCCGAGCAGTGCGAGTGGTTAGCGCAGCTCAGGCGGCAGTTGATCACTAGGTCAGAGGCCCACCCCGCACCGTGGTACGGTTGCAACACAACGGCGCGGGGTGGAGCAGCTCGGTAGCTCGCTGGGCTCATAACCCAGAGGTCGCAGGTTCAAATCCTGTCCCCGCTACTGATCGCGAAGGCCCGGATCCTTTCAAGGATCCGGGCCTTCGCGCTGTGCGAACGCATGTGCCGACGAGGGTGACGGCCGTGCCGCCCGGGGGACTTGGTGAAACCGTGTTTCGCTTGTCTCTCTGTGGGCATGTCGACAAAACGCTGTAGAGACCTCACTGGCTGCGGTATACCAGGTGTACCCAGGTTGCAGGTGGTGCGACGATGGACGTTATGGGGGACAAGGCAACTCTGTTGGATACAGGGCGTTTTGTGCAGCCTTCCGACCGGGACGAGACCGGTGAGGGGGAGGCTGTCGACGAGGCACGCACACGGCTCGCCGCACAGGCCGGCGACGTCGAGGCGACGAGTGTCCTCGGAGCGATGCTGCTGCGCCGCGGTGATCTCGACGGAGCCGAGCCCCTGCTGCGTGCCGCCACCGCCGAGGGCGACCGGGCCGCGGCCAACAACCTGGGTGTCCTTCTGCACCAGCGCGGATACGCCGACGAGGCCGCCGGATGGTGGCGGATCGCCGCCGTGGCCGGTTCCGCCGCCGCCGCGCACGCACTCGGCCGGTACCACCGCGAGCGCGGCGACGAACCCGCCGCCGAGTACTGGCTGCGCCAGTCCGCCGAGCAGGGCCACGCGCTCGGCGCGTACGCCCTCGCCGACCTGCTGGAGCACCGGGGGGACACCGCGGCCGAGCAGTGGATGCGGTCCGCCGCGGAGCGCGGGCACCGCGAGGCCGCGTACCGGCTGGCGCGCGCGCTCGATCGGCGGGCGCCGCATGAGGACGAATACGGGGACGGGCACGGGATCGGAGACCGGGACGGGATCTCGGACGGGGTCCGGTACGGGGAGCGGGCCGGCAGCGGGAGCAGGGCCGGAGGCCAGAACCGGACCGAGGACGGGGAAAGGGGCGGAGGCGGGAGCAGGGTCGCCAGTCGAAACGGGGACGGGGCCGACAGCGGTGCCGGATCGCCCTCCGGAGGCCCTGCGGGCTCCGCGCCCCCGGTTCCCGGGAACGAAGCCGAGCAGTGGTACCGGCAGGCCGCCGCCCGTGGGCATCAGCGGGCCGCTCTGCAGCTCGGGGCGATCCTGGAGAAGCGGGGCGAACTCAAGGAGGCCGGGCGCTGGTATCTGACGTCCGCCAAGGACGGCGAGGCCCGCGCCGCCTGCGCACTCGGGTTCCTGCTGCGCGACGCCGGCGACACCGAGAGCGCCGCCGTGTGGTGGCTGCGCGCCGCCCAGGACGGTGACGGCAACGCGGCCAACGCGCTGGGCGCGCTGCACGCCGAGCGCGGCGAGACACAGACCGCCGAGCGCTGGTACCGGGCCGCGATGGACGCCGGTGACGTGAACGGCGCGTACAACCTCGGGCTGCTCTGCGCCGAGCAGGCGCGTACCGCGCAGGCCGAGCAGTGGTACCGGCGCGCGGCCTACGCCGGACATCGCGAGGCGGCCAACGCGCTCGCCGTACTGCTGCTCCAGGGCGGCGACGCGACCGGTGCCGAGCCGTGGTTCTCCAAGGCCGCGGAGGCAGGCAGCGTGGACGCGGCCTTCAACCTCGGGATTCTCTTCGCCGGGCGCGGCGAGGAGACAGTCGCGCTGCCCTGGTACGAGCGGGCGGCGGCGGCCGGGCACACGGAAGCGGCGTTGCAGGTCGGGATCGCCCGGCTGCGGGACGGCGACGAGCGGGAGGCCGAGCGGCATCTGCGGTGCGCCGCCGGCGGGGGGAGCGCGGAGGCGGCGTACCGGCTGGCCTCGGTGCTCGACGCGCGGCGACCGCCGGCGCCCGCGCACGAGCTGGGCGAACAGGTGCACGAGAAGACCGAGTGCGAGGAGTGGTACGAGCGGGCGGCTTCGCAGGGGCACCGGCGGGCCCAGGTGCGGGTCGGGATGCTGTCCGCCGCGCGCGGGGATGTCGTCGAGGCGGCCCGGTGGTACCGGGAGGCGGCCGAGGCCGGGTCGCGCAACGGGGCTTTCAACCTTGGGCTGTTGCTGGTTCGGGAAGGAAGTGAGCCGGAGGCCGCGGTGTGGTGGGCTCGGGCTGCGGATGCCGGGCATGGGCGGGCGGCGTTGCGGCTGGCGCTGGTTTACGCGCGTCGCGGGGAGCTGGCGGAGGGGCAGCGGTGGGCTGATCGGGCCGTGTCCCTCGGGCCTGCGGAGGTGTCCGAGCGGGCGGCTCGGCTTCGGGACGCGTTGCGGCAGGAGCTGACGGCGTAGGGGTGGGGAGTTTTTCGCCCCCGCCGCCCCTACCCGTCCCGTCACTGGGGGCTGCCACCCCCAGACCCCCGCTTCGGCCCTGAAGGGGCCACGTCCTCAAACGCCGGACGGGCTGGATTTTGCCGGACCGGGCTCAGAAGTGAAGGGCTTTGACCTGCGCTGTTAAACGATTTGCTTCTCTCGGTACGACTGACGTAGTGTCGTGTTTACCGACGCGGGGTGGAGCAGCTCGGTAGCTCGCTGGGCTCATAACCCAGAGGTCGCAGGTTCAAATCCTGTCCCCGCTACTCAAGGCCGAGGGCCGGAATCCGAAAGGGTTCCGGCCCTCGGTGTTTCTACGGCTGGTGGCCCACCGCCTCCTCGTACAGCGAGCGGTCCACCGTCCTGGATTCCGGAAGTGCCGGCCCCTTTGACACGCCCGCCGCTCTGTACGCGGCCTGCAATCGCGTCGTCGTCCCCGCGCGGATCTCCCAGTCCATGGTGAGCGACGGGGTTGATTTCAGGACCGTCTCGTCCGTCTTCAGGAGTTTCGCGAGGTATGTGACGAAGGCGGGGTCGCTCTTGTAGTCGCCCGCGAAGTACGTGTTCACCGTGCGGATGTAGGCCCGGAGGAGGGCCACGCCGGCGTCCACGTCGTCGTGCAGGAAGCTGCGGCCGTACAGCATGCCGCCCAGGGGTTCGCCGAGGGGCTGGCCGCCCAGAAAGGCGTACGCGGGGTTGCCGTCGACCTTGCGCCAGACCGGGTCGAGGAGCCACGCGGAGTCGACGCCGCCGTTCTGGAGGGCGGTGAGGACGTCGGCCGAGCCGAGCTGCTGGTACTGGATCCTGTCGAGGCCGCCGCCGTGCGTCGCGAGGGCCTTCTCCATGGGGTACGCGATCACCGAGCCCTTGCCGATCATCGTGCCCATCCTGCGGCCCGCCATCCGGACGTCCGCCGCCGCCTCGCCCTTCTTCAGCTTCACCCACAGACCGCTCTTCGACTCGGGGTCGGGTGAGAAGTTCCCGGCGACCCACTTGATGTCGAAGCCGCCCTCGACGCCGTTCATGACGGCCGCCTCCGGGGCCGCCCACATCGCGTCGATGTTCCCCTTGGCCAGCAGGGGGAGCGCGTCCGGGGTCGGGAGCACCTTGAGCGTGACGTCCAGGCCCTCCTTCTTGAACTCGCCCTTGTCCAGGGCGACTTCGAGCGGGGCCACGTACTCGGCGCTGAGCGTCCCCGTCGCGATCGTCACCTTCCGTGTCTCGGGGAGGGGGTGCGGGGCGGGGGTGAGTGGCTTGCAGCGGGCCGGGGTGCGGGTGGGGGAGAGGTCCGCCGGGTCCGTCCAGGAGGACTTGCCGCAGCCGGTCACGGGTTTGACCGTGCGGTTGCCGACGGCCGCCGTGGCCGAACTCCCGGAGTCGTCCGCGTACTTGGACGAACAGCCCGCCGACGCCAGCACCGCCGCCACGACGATCACCACACCGTACGCACGCCGTCTCATGACTGCCCCCGTCCTCGGTCCCGCGGTGCCCACGGTGTGAGCAACCGGCCCGCCACACGCACCAGTTCGGAGAAGACGACCCCCAGGACCGCGACGCACACGATGCCCACGAACATCACGTCGTTCTGGAACAGCGCGCGGGAGTCGAAGATCAGGTGCCCTAGGCCGTTCGTCGCGGCGATCTGTTCCGAGGCGACGATGACCAGGACGGCCACGCCCGCCGCGATCCGCGCGCCCACCAGGACCGCCGGGAGGGAGGCCGGGAGGAGGACATGGCGGAACATCTGCCAGGGGGAGGCGCCGAAGACCTGGCCCGCGTCACGGTGTCCGGAGGGTATGGCGATGACCGCCGACATCGTCGAGATCCACACGAAGAAGAAGACCGTGGCGGCCACCAGCGCCAGTTGGGGGCCCTCGCCCAGGCCGAACATGTTCAGGAAGACCGGCAGCAGGGCCAGTTTCGGTACGACGTACAGGGCGTCCAACAGCGGTTCCAGCGCGGCCCGGACGAGTGAGAGGGAACCCATCAGCAGGCCCAGGGCGTAGCCGGCCGCCGTGCCGATCGCGTAGCCGCCCAGGACGCGCCGGGTGGTGGCCCATACGTCCGGCCACAGGTCGCCGGCGGTGGCCCGGTCCCAGCCGTCGGAGAAGATCGTGGAGGGGGCCGGGTAGACGCGGGGGTCGATCCAGCCCTGGGTGGCGGCCAGTTGCCACCACAGGATCAGGGCGAGGGGTACGGCGACGGCGAGGGAGAGTTCCAGTGCGCGCCGGCGGCGGTGGGTGCGTACGGGATGGAGTTCCTGCGGGCCGGGGCGGCGGACCAGGACCGAATCCTCGCGGTCGGGGGCGATCGTCGTCATGCGGGCACCGCCTCTTTCCGCAGCAGCTCCCACAACTCGCTTTTCAGGGCGGTGAATTCGGGGGTGTCGCGGATGTCGCCGGTGCGTGGGCGCGGGAACGGCGGACGGTGTTCGGCGATGATCCGGCCCGGGCGCGCGGACATCACCAGCACGCGGTCACCGAGCACGAGCGCCTCCTCCAGGCTGTGCGTGATCAAGAGGGTGGTGGTGCGCAACGACTGGGTGAGATCGAGGAGTTCGTCCTGGAGGATCGTGCGGAGCTGGGCGTCCAGAGCCGCGAACGGCTCGTCCATCAGCAGGAGTTCGGGTTCTACGGCCAGTGCGCGGGCGATGGCGACCCGCTGGCGCATGCCGCCGGAGAGGGTCGCGGGGTAGGCGTCCGCGAAGTCGGCGAGGCCCATGCGGGTCAGCCACTCGTCGGCGCGGGCGTTCGCCTCGCGGCGCGGGACGCGCTGGATGTCCAGGCCGAAACGGACGTTGGCGCGGACCGACTTCCAGTCGTAGATGCCGTAGTCCTGGAAGATCATGGCCGCCGGGCGGGCCACGCGGCGGAGCCGCATATCGGATCGCAGTGATGTGCGGATCTCCAGGGTGCCCGTGCTCGGGCGCAGGAGGCCCGCGGCAATGCGCAGCAGGGTGGATTTTCCGCAGCCGGACGGGCCGACCAGGCAGACGAACTCGCCGGGGGCGACGGTGAGTTCGAGCGGGCCGAGGGCCTGGACCTGGTGCGGGGCGCGGCCGAAGGTGCGGGTCAGTTGGGTGGCGTGGAGTTTTGGGTGCGGGTCTCCCACGGTTGCTCCTTGCGGAGTTCGGTACGGGTGTCGGTACGGGGGGTGGGGAGTGCCGCACGACGATATGACGGTCCGTCAGATTCGGGAAGCCTGTGCGCAGCACAAAGCCCCGGTGGCCGCCTGCTGCGGTACCGGGGCTCGTGGAGGACTTGCTACGCGCTCGCGCAGTTCGGGCACAGCCCGCGGTACGTCACCTCGACGTCCGAGACCGTGTAGCCGAAGCGCTCCGAGTCGGGGAGGTCGGCGAGGGGGTTGCCGCCCGGGTGGACGTCGCGGATCTGGCCGCAGTTGGCGCAGACCAGGTGGTGGTGCGGGCTGTGCGCGTTCGGGTCGTAGCGCTTGGCGCGCTTGTCCGTGGCTACTTCGAGGACCTCGCCGAGGGAGACCAGCTCGCCGAGCGTGTTGTAGACCGTCGCCCGGGAGATCTCGGGGAGCTTGGCCACGGCGCGGGAGTGGACCTCGTCGGCGGTCAGGTGGACGTGGTCGCCGTCGAGCACTTCGGCCACGACGCGCCGCTGTGCGGTCATCCGCCATCCGCGTCCGCGCAGCCGCTCCAGAAGGTCACTCATGCAGGCCAGCCTAACAGCAACATGACCAGTTTCCGAATAGGTGTGACTTTGGAGGGCTGCCGGACTTGGACTGGATCCAACTACTCGGTCCGGGCGGTTGTCAGGCCGGTACCTGCTGTCGTGCGGGTGCCCAGCAGCGGATGATGTCGCGGACCGAGACGATGCCGGCGGGCTCGGCGCGGTCGAGGACGATGAGATGGCGGAAGCCGCCGTGGGCCATCGCGCTCGCCGCGTCCTCCAGCGTCCAGGCCGGGGTGGCGAACACGACGTCGGTGGTGGTGTGGGCATGGGCGCGCTCGGTGTCCGGGTTCTGGCCCCGGCCGAGCGAGTTGAGGATGTCCCGTTCGGTGAGGATCCCGATGCCGCCGGCGTCGGGATCGAGGACCACGGCCGCGCCGACATGGCGCGAGGACATCAGGGCGGCTGCCTGGCGGAGGGTGTGGGCGGGGCCGATGGTGAGAACCACCGTGCTCATGGCGTCGCGGACCAGCATGGGATGAGGCCACCTCCTAGGGAATCCGGATGAGCTAGTTCCCGGATTCACAAGTTCACAAGTGGGGGGACCCTCAGAGTCGCAGGTAAAGCACGGGTCAACAAGAGGGCGCGCGCGGCCGGTTGGGGGCGTGTGCAGGCGTCCCGTTGCGCTCAGTAGCGCATGTATTGATCGCAGTTGTCGGTGGGGTGCGGGGTCATCCTCCACCTTGCCGACGAGCTGCGCGGTTGTGGCCGTCAGTGGTCGTTGCTGGTTGTCCTTGGCCACCTTCGGACGGCCCACAGACGGCCCAGCAAGGTCGCCGCAGCAACCCCAGCTCGTCTCCGGGCATTAGCTTGGGAAGCTGCGATCATCTGCGGGAGGTTCGGGCGCTGACCTGGGCCAACGGTCAGGTCGAGGTCTCATAGACCTTTGTCGCATTCACCGTGATTCCCCGCTTGATTTGGTGCGCTTGTGGTGCGGTGGTCACGTCCTCGCCTGGCGTCATTGATCCGTCGGTTTCGCCGTACAGGTCGGCGCAGAGGCGCTCCTTGGCCGCTTCAAGCCGTGGGCTGTAGTCGGCCATGAAGATCTCGCTCAGGGACTTGTCCAGCGTTCCTGACACCACGTAGATCGGTGACCAGACCCTGCGGTCGTGAACGATCCCCTCAAGATCGTCGGACTGGAACATCGCCTGGTAGAGCCAGCCCGACAGCGCGAACACTTGATCGCGCGTGAGTCTGATGGCGATCGCTTCCTCGTCCACACTCCCAAGCTAACCGCCTCGACTGGTGGTGGTGTTGGGGGCCCTGGACGGTGCCGTTCACCTGCGTTCATGGGTGTCCGGTCGCGGGAGGGACTGCCAGCTTCGGTCTTGTCTGAACGGCCGTGAACGGCACTGAATGAGACGGAAGGAGAGCCGCCACCGACGTTCGACGGTTTCGACCCCCAACACACCTACCGGCCTCTATGTTGAGTGCTCGGGGCGTTACAACAACCAAGAGGTTGGCATGTCTGATTTTGGAGATATTGAGCTTTCTGTCGCAGTTGAGGCGATTAGGGATGAATTGCTACGAGCGGCTACGGGTGGCGTGGGCAAAGAGATCCGGTTCGAAGTTGGGCCAATTGAGATGGAGTTCGAGGTCGAGATTCGCCGTGAAGTAGGGGCTCGAGGGGGAGTCAAGGCCTGGCTTCTGAGCGCAAGTGTCGATGCGAACAGGTCATCAGCACGGTCCCACCGGGTTTCATTTACCTTAACGCCGAAAAACGCGAAGAGCGGCGGAAATCTTGAAGTAGGAAATGAAAATTTGGGCGGCCTAGGTAAGTTTAACTCTGAGCGCTGATTGGTTGGCGTCTTGCATCCGACGAGTAGAGCAATTGCTGCAATACTGAGTTCTCGCCAGGGCAGCGGCTACCTAATATCTCCGTCGTTAGTCCTCACCGCTGCTCATGTTGTGGCTCCTGACCGAGAAGCGCTGGTTATCACGCCTGGAACCAGTAGGCCCGTACGTGGTCGGTTAGTTTGGTCGGCATATAACGATGAATGTGATGCGGCCCTTCTTCGTCTAGATGAGGGCCTCTTTGCGCAATCGACCGAACCGTTGATAATGGGTCGACTCAGCGGCCTTCAAGTGTGGCCGAATGCGCAAATCGTAGGTTATTCGGATGCCCAGCGCGATCAACAGGGTCAGCTTGATGTGGATCAGCTTTCAGGGATCCTCAAGCCTGCTGCCGGTATGTTGCAGGGCACTTACGCGGTCGACTTGAATCACGCAGTACCCACAGCTATGCAGGAAGGTGATTCACCCTGGGCTGGCCTTTCTGGAGCTCCCCTATTCGTTGACGGCTTGCTCGTCGGAATTGTACGTGCCGATCAAGCGAGATGGAATAATTCCCGGATCCTGGTAACACCCGCTAGCGTTCTGTTCGACGACCCAATGTTTCTAGATGCGTGCGCCAGCGAAAACTTTAGGCCCACTAGTGAGAGCTTGACTCCACAAAGGCAGGAGGAGAGTAAATTTTCGCAGAAATATCGCGATTTTGTAGTTAGTCAACACAAAGAGCTGACAATCATTGGGCTTAGTAGAGCGGACGCCCACGACGAGTCTTGGCCGATCGACACCGGCTATCTGAGCCTCGAACTAGTGGCCGAAATGCGAGATAAGGAACAGGCCGAATTTCAGCCTCGCCGAGACCTGGAAAGCAAGCAACAGGAGATGTTGAGGCGATCGCAACGCGCCGAATATGCTCTGGCGGGGCGGCGACGCGTGTTGATTCGCGGTGAGGCAGGGTCTGGGAAAACGACATTGCTGCAATGGCTTGCGACTAAAACCGCGCAGGAAGATCTTCCAGAGCCCCTTTCCGAGTTTTCGGGTTGTGTTCCTATATTTCTGCGACTAAGGCATTTGGTGCAACGAGAGTCACTGCCAAGCCCTGAGGATTTTCTTTCTATTGTAGCTAAGCCGCTCGCGCGCTTTCCTGGCGCTGATGGGTGGGTCTCCAAGCAATTGTCTCAGGGACAGGTACTGCTGCTGGTTGACGGTGTAGACGAGGTCCCTGAAGGAGACCGCGAGCGTACACGTTCATGGCTTGGCGAGTTGATGGCTGCTTTTCCGGAAGCGTGGTATGTGGTCACTACGCGTCCATCAGCAGTTCGGGAAGGGTGGCTCATTAAGGCTCATTTCTCAGAGCTTGAGTTACTTCCTATGAGTAGAAGCGATATTTTCAATTTCATTGACAAGTGGCATGACACTGCGGCCGGAATACTGGATGACCCAAAGAGTGCAGAGCTTCTGGCGCAGATAGAAGGTTGGCGCAGCTCTCTGAAGAATGCGATTCTGTCGAAGCCAGGGCTTGCGCAGCTTGCGACTACGCCGCTGATGTGTGCTCTCATATGCGCTCTAAATCGGGATCGTAGGGGTTACCTGCCTGAAGGCCGTATGGAACTATACGCCGCAGCGTTAGAAATGCTTTTGGTTCGCCGCGATAGAGAGCGCGGTGTGCTAATCCCAGAAGGGTTGCAACTTCTGCGGCTCGAGGAACAGATTCAGCTTCTCCAGCGAATAGCCTTCTGGTTGACGATTAACAGCGCTTCGGAGATTAACTATGAATCCGCAGTGAAGATAATTTCGATAATCCTCCCTGCTATTCCCTCGGTCAAGGGAACCGCAGGCGAGGTGCTGATTTATCTGCTGGAGCGAAGCGGTCTGCTTCGGCAGCCAACGACTGGCACAGTTGACTTTATTCACAGAACTTTTCAGGATTATCTGGCCGCGATGGCCGCTGTTGAGGACGATAACTTTGGTGCCCTGATCAACCACGCTCACGAGGATCAGTGGGCTGACGTATTCCGCATGGCGGTAGGCCATGCGCGCCCAAAGGAAAGAACAGTACTACTCAAAGGCGTCCTTGATAAGGCAAAGGAAGGCGCTAAGCATCGGAGTCGGCGGCGGCTAATTGCTGCCGCTTCTCTGGAGCACGCCACGGCGTTGGATCCGTCGGTCAGACAAGACGTTCAAGCAGCGATCAAAAAACTGATACCGCCACGAACGCACCAAGCCGCCAAAGCCCTAGCTCGCACGGGTACGCTGATCCTGGATCTCCTTCCGGGCCCCGTAGGGTTAAATGACGCCACTCGCGAGGCAGTGGTTACAGCAGCAATCACTGTAGGTAGTGAGCAAGCTATTCCTTTGCTTGCGAGATATGCCGAAATGGACTCGGTAACCGCGGCTGAGGCTTCGCTTATAGCGGAAGCTTGGGATAGGTTTGACGTAGGAGAGTACTGGAACCGAGTGCTATGCCTGCTTCCCCCTGAGAAGCTATCGTACGTGATTAAGACACACGAACAACTGACTCTTGTGGCTAATCAGGCGCGTCCTAATGATGTTGAGCTCCATGGCGACTTTTCTGATTCTCAAATAGCTTTGATTCCTCACGATTGCCTGACCAGTCTAACTCTTCGCGGCAACAAGCGATCTTTGGATCTAGCAACCCTGAATGACTGCTCAGAACTTGAAGATTTGCAGATCTGGGATTGCCCGGGAAGGGTTGATCTCTCGGCCCTTGAAGGCGCGCCTATTGCGAGGCTATCGTTGCTGGGGGAGGTGTACATCGCGCATCTCGACGCAATAGAGACAATGAGACACCTGAAACACCTGACTATAGAACCTGGCCCTGGGGCAGTCATTGGTTGGGACAAGGAATTTTCGATTCCTGAAGGCCTTGTTTTCTTGAGGGTCCCATCTACTCCACTCCCGAAATCCGCCATTCGTAGCATCACGGCATGCTCTAAAATTGATCAGATCACCTTTAGTGCGGCCGCTATTCCGCCGTCTGCCAGGGCAACTTGGGAAGATCTTTCCTCGCTCAGTAGGCTTGAGATATCTGGTGAGCAGCTCGGTAACCTCAGCGACGCGATTTCCCTGCCGCAGGTGCGATCACTTTGGCTTGGATCTGCAACTGAGTTGGATGAGCTCTACAGGGTCGCGGACATCTATCCGAACCTTCAAGAGCTGATTTTCTATTACGGCGATTTCGGCGATCGTCCTCCTTTGCGTCTAATCGCAAGCCTTAGTGGATGTCGCGTTTCCTGGCGAAATTCCGACGAGAGGGTAAAGGGGGCTGATTCTTGGGGCTGGCTTAGGGAGACGATTCCATAAATGGTGAAGCCTCGATGGAAGTCGGTTTTTCTTATGTTACTGGTGGCCCGGGAACTGGTTGTCCATTTCTCTGGCATCAGGTGGCTAATTGCTGTGCCCTCGAACCAGTAGAGAAATTTGTAACTCGGTCGGACGCGTATGGGCTGTCCGGTCCCGCAAGATGCCGGGCGCACAAGTCGCCCTGGTCGAACGGACCGCCGTCGGCGAGCAACTGCTTAAGAGGTTGTCTCACGTGTTGTTGCCCCAGCTACTCGACCGTGCTCGTGAGAAACGTGTGGAACTCGGCGGCGAGGTTTCGCATCTCCTCGCCGGCCGCGTGCACGGTGGTGGTCTCGAAGTGCCACTCCTCGGACGGAGGCCGATCGTGGATGCCCCACGTCAGGTGCACGTAGCCGCCCGAGTGGTGTTCCGCCGAGATCGTCAGGTCGCGTTCCAGAGAGCGCCAGGCGCGCGCTCCTTCCCAGCCGTGGAAATCCTCAGCCAGTGAGGAGAGGAAGGTGTCGAGGCCGTCGCCGTCCCACGTCCGAACCAGGGTCTCGATACTGACCCATTGCCCGCGAGCTTTCACGACGAAGTCGAGTGTGGGGTCGTTCTCGAACGGTCTTGCCGGCTCGGAGAAGAGCAGGTGGACCGGTCGCGGTCCGGTATCTCCCACGCGTACCGCAGGGCCGTCTTCGGTCATTTGTGCAGGTTAGAAGTCGTGGGGCTCGATCGCCAACTGCTATTCCCACACTGCCCCGAGGACGGGCCACCGGCCCCGCGTGGGGCATGATCGTCCGCTATGGCTGTGGATCTTGCGCGGGACCTGGTCCCCGATGGGCTGTGGAAGATTGCCGCGCCACTGATACCACCGTTCCGGCCCAGACCGCAGGGTGGCGGGACGGTACCGGTGGCGGATCGGAAGGTGTTCACGGCCGTGGTGTACGTGCTGACCAGCGGTTGCGCCTGGCGGTATCTGCCGCCGACGTTCGGCACCTCGCCTGCCACCGCGCATCGCCGGTTCGCGGCGTGGACCAGGGCCGGTCTGTGGCGCCGGCTGCACCGGGCGGTCCTGGACGAACTCGGTGCCAGAGGTGCGCTGGACTGGACCTCAGCGATCATCGACGCCGCGTCCGTCCGTGCGAAAAGGGGGGCTCGCTGACCGGGCCGAACCCGGTCGATCGCGGCAAGAAGGGCAGCAAGCTGCATGTGCTGTCCGAAGCGCAGGGCATTCTGCTGGCCGTCGCAGTGTCCGGTGCGAACGTGCATGACAGCCAGGCGTTCAAGCCGCTGCTCCTGGGTCTCCCCGCCATACGCTCCCGGCGCGGGCCACGACGACGGCGACCGGTCAAGGTCCGCGCCGACAAGGCGTACTACTCCGCCGAACACCTTGCCTGGCTTCGCTCCCAAGGACTCATCCCGCGCATCGCGCGCCCGGGCATCGAGTCCGGCGAGCGGCTCGGCCGACACCGCTGGAAGATCGAGAGGTCGATCGCCTGGCTGTTCGGCTACCGCCGTCTCACCGTTCGCTATGAACGCAAGGGCAGCCACTTCCTCGCCTTCCTGGGCCTCGCCGCAGCTCTCACCTGCTACAAGAAACTCGCAAAACTCACCACGTGAGACAACCTCTAAGACCGTGTCCTATGTGGTGAGGCGGACGTTGGTCTGTTCATGGGGCGGGGTACGTGGAGTTGGATTGTTCCGGACGGGCTGTGGGAGATCGCGAAGCCGCTGATCCCGCCGTCGAAAGTGCGGCCGCAAGGCGGCGGGACGCAGGGCACGCCTGATGAGACGCTGTTCGCAGCCATCATCTACGTCCTGGTCAGCGGGTGTGCCTGGCGAGCGTTACCGCCGTGCTTCGGTGTCTCGAAGTCGACCGTCCACCGCCGATTCCTGATCTGGTCCAGAGCCGGTGTCTGGGGCCGCCTGCACGAAGCCGTCCTGCACCGCCTGGACGACGCCGGCCTCATCGATGTCTCCCGCGTCGTCCTCGACACCGCCCACGTCAGGGCGAAAAAGGGGGCGAACACACAGGTCCGAGCCCCGTGGACCGGGGCAAGCCGGGTTCCAAGATGCACGTTCTGTCGGACGCGAACGGATTGCCCCTCCTCGTCGGCGTCTCCGCCGGCAACACCCATGACAGCGAGGGTCTGAAGCCCATGGTGGCGGGTCACCAAACGAGACACGACCCGGATCGCGGCCGCTACTTCAAGCCCCAGCGCTTCCACGCGGACAAGGCCTACGACCGGCCGGACCTGCGGAAATGGTTACGCGGCAAGCGCATTGGAGTCCGCATCGCCCGCAAAGGAATCGAGTCCAGCGAACGATTGGGCCGCCGCAGGTGGGTGATCGAGCGCACGATGTCGTGGCTGTCCGGCTACCGCAGACTCAGCCCCCGCTACGAACGTCATCCCCGCAACTACCTGGCCTTTCTCGGACTTGCCGCCGCCCTCTGCTGCTACAAGCGATACGTCCGCCTCACCACATAGGACACGGTCTAAGAGCTGGTCCGACGACCCATATGTCAGGCATCAGCGGGCTCGGCGTGCCGTACAGCCCGCTTCGCTGCCTGCTCCACCTCATGCCGCGACATGGTCACGTCCTCGCGCGTCGCGTATTCGGTCACTGCGGCCTGGAAGTCCTCGGCTGCTGTACGCCACGCCTTCCACTGGGCCTCGTGCTCCTCACCGACAAGGCCGGCGAGTTGTTGACGGGCGTCTTCGGAGGAACGTTCCAGCTTGATCAATTCGTCGGGAATGTCTGCCATGGCCTGGATCTTAAGCCGCCGCCGGGACAGACCCGGGGGTGCGGCTCGGACAACGGCAAGGTCTACAGGTGCGGTGACGACAGCGAGTGGCAACCGAAGGGTTGGATGTAGATCGACCACCGATTTGGTCAAAGTCCGTGCTCAGCGCAGGGCTTCGATGGCCTTCACGATCAGAGCGCGAGCGTCTGCGCCGTACACGGCCATGCTGCGCAACTGCTCAAATGCCTTCACGTACAGGGCGATCTCGGAGGGCTGGGTGACGTTCACCTCGGCGGACACCAGCTCGACGGAGACGTGTTTGTCGTCATAGATGTGGAAGGTCTCTTCGGGCCAGTGCGTCCGACGGATGGTCATGGGGATGACGCCGAGGGAGACGGCCGGCAGGGCTCCGGCGGTGAGGAGGTAGCCGAGTTGTGCTGCCATCGCGTCGGGGCTGGCCACCTGGGAGTGGAGGACGGCTTCCTCGATGACTACGACGAAACGGTGTCCCTGTTCGTGGATGATGCGGGAGCGTTCGAGCCGAGCGCGCGCGGCCTCCGCGCTGTCGTCGATGTCGAGGTCGTGGATGCCTGCGGCGATACCGAGGACAGCGAGGGCGTAGCCCTCTGTCTGCAAGAGCCCGGGGACGATGCTGGAGGAGTAGATCCGGAAAGTCTCGGTCTCGCGGGACGCCTGCATCCTGCTGTCCTGGATGTGGCGCAGTCCGGCGCGGACCTGGTCACGCCATTGCCGGTACATCGACTCCGCGTTGATGGACTGCACGACGAGATCCTGCGCTCGTCCGTCCGACCCGGTCGCGGTGCACCAGCGTCGGATGTCGTTCGCGGATGGCCCGGTGAGGGCGTTCTCGATGCGTGAGGTTTTGGAGTAGTGCCAGCCGCACGCGGCAGCCAACTGCACGACCGTCAGGCCGGCTTCCTTGCGCAGGTCGCGCAGCCGGTGGGCGACGGCTTCACGTGCGGCCTGGGCAGACGAGGAGGGCGAGGCGGGCATGGATTGGCTGCCGGTGCTTTCTGGTCAGTGGATCTGGTACTGGTCGTGCGGGATCGCGCGCGCCCATACGGCCTCGAAGGACTCAGCGCACAGCTTCGCGGCGGCTGGATCCTCGGAGACCTCGTGGCCGATCATGGCCCCGTCGCCGGAGAAGTAACCCCACCGGATCACCCGGTCGTCGAAGAGCCACAAGTCGTTGCCCGGCAGGGCGATATCCGAGGCACGGCGGCGGGGCAACCAACGCACCTGTTCCCCGGCGTGCACGTTGACGCCGGTGGAGGCGTGTTCGTAGCGGATGTAGTCCGAGACGGGTTCGGACACGATCCGGGCGCGCCGCACCGAGACGCCGCGCGCCACGGCACGAGAGACCAGGTCCACCCAGGGGGCCCAGTCCGGCGATCCCGGATCGGTGTCGAGACGGCCGGTCTCCAACCAGGTCCGGAAGTCATCAGCCTCTGCGGCCACCCCGTAGTGATCTCGCATCTCAAGGTGCACAGCGGAACGTGTGCACTTGACCATGAGTTCAGCG
This sequence comes from Streptomyces sp. NBC_01622, assembly GCF_045209635.1. Taxonomy (NCBI): domain Bacteria; kingdom Bacillati; phylum Actinomycetota; class Actinomycetes; order Kitasatosporales; family Streptomycetaceae; genus Streptomyces; species Streptomyces sp. NBC_01622. The sequence continues at coordinate 4,076,692 of NZ_CP109293.1, read as the reverse complement.
ATCGTCGGACCGATCGAGGACATCGCACGCCTCCCTGATCATGTGCACCATCCTGGCAGGGATCCGGATGACGGCCTCGTCCACCGGAATGCCGACGGCATGACCTGGCACTTCGAACGTGGCGCACTCTGCTTCGAGTTGAGGGTCGGGCTTCCATCCCTGGAAGACGAGTTCGCCCTTCTCCTGGTCGACCCACACGGTCGGTGAGTCCGCGGTCTTGGTCTCGGGGTCGATCCCGATGAACCGTAGCGACATGACTGTCTCCATCCATGAGATGTGCAGTTCTTTGTGACACGGTCCGGCAGATGGCGTAGCTGGTCAAGGGGCCGAACTCGCCAAGGAGCAGGGCTGGTTGGCATGGATGCAAAGATCTGCACATTGCTGGCATTGGTGTCCATCGCACTCCTAGTTTCAAGAGGCACGACGAGACCCGGCGACCATGCGAACGGCCCCGGGCGTGGCCGACTGGGCAGGGGTCGACATGGCGAACCGCACCACCGCAGCATCCGAAGGTACTGAGCGCCGGCAAGCCGATGGCCCTGACATCACCGTCATGCGCGAGACCGTGCAGATTCTGCTGGACCCAGACGCCGTGGCGCTGCCCCCGACGGCTGATGAGCTGGAGACGCTGACGCAGATGATTCGGGGCCACCTGGAGCTGCTCATCCCCGAGGTCGAGCAGTCCGTCAGGCGGTTGAAGAAGGACAGCATCCCCCGGTACTGCGCGCTCGCCTGCGTAGGCGAGGCGCGGGGAAAGCTCCGTGCCGAGCCGATCCGCAGATTCGGCGAAGAAGTCGGCTACGCCCGACGCCTGGCACGCACCTTGAACGCTCTGTGCGACCACTACGAGAACCTCGGCGCGCGCCCGTGACCGCGCCCATCGACGACCCTTCGATGCGCTCAGCCGAGTGCGCGGTGGCCGCCCTGGACGGATACCAGGAACTGCACCACGACTGCCGTCAGACCAAGGACATCCCACTACCCCACGGGGGCGGCCTGGTCCTCGTACGACGTTGCACCTGTCCCTGCCACACGCAGATCGCGGGTGCGTCATGACCCTGCGCTTCTGCCGCTACTGCGACGAGCCGATCACCGATCCTGGCGACGCAGTTCACCTCTGGCACGAGGAGAGCATGAGCGGACCGGGGCGGGACGTGTGGGCACACCGCGAGCATGCTGACCTCGTCGAGCCGGACACTGCGCTGGTGCGCATTCTGGCGCGCGTGCTGATCGCGGAGTGGACGAGGTCCTGATGCAGGACAACCCCGATGACACGACTCTGTTGTCGACGGTCATTTAATTGGTCCTGGCCGTGATTCCGTGAACCCCTGATCGTCGTGCGCCTGCGGGAACGTTTCTCGTGGGGATTGCCCAGGTACGGGGGCCGTGGCGATCGAGGATGTGTTGCTTCCCGGGATCGATGTGCATGTCATCGGGTGCACGTCAGCGCGGAGAGAGTTGCTGTCGTTCTGACCTCGGGCGCCGACGAGTTCCAGAGCACTGATCATGACGGCCACTTGCCATCTCCCCGTCGTCAACCGCGCCGCCCAGCAACCATTGGACGAAGCCGCATCCGCCGTCGCCCGCATCCCCGGCGGTGTTTCCCAACTCCTCGCCACCAGCAGCCGCTGCACCGTGCATTCATCTCGGCCAACTCTCCTTGAACAGCTGATCACCTGAGTGACATCAGGCCAACGAGTCCGCTGCGCCTGGTGAGTTGATCGAGGTCGCTTATACGATCACGCCGCATCCCGGGAAGTTGACAGCGCCACGAACCAGGTCACCCGAAAGGATCTTCATGCAGGTCCGTAGAAATCGCATACTCTCCGCCCTCTTATCCCTCGCTGCCGCAGCCGCCGTAACTCTCGTGACCGCGCCAGGAGCCCACGCAGACGCCCCTCCCGCCCACGGAAGACTGCTTGGCTCCTTCAACCCGCAGGATCTCGCCCCGCAGTCGGCCTCACACCTGACGAGCGCCCTGAAGTCATCGGCCAGGCACTGCGCACAGCTGCCCGCAGGTTCAGCAGCTCGGAAGGCCGGAGCAGCCACCGCGTGCATCCAACTGGCAGGGGCGTCCGACAGCAGCGACCCGGTGCACGGCAGTCAGCTGGCGAGCGCGCAGCCGGCTGCCGTGACATGCAGCACCACACCAGCTTCGTATTCTTACGATCGGCACAGTTACTGCCTTAACAGTTTCAAAGCCACTCTCACCAACTGGAGCGAGGAAGGCGAAATCCTCGGCACAGGAGTCGTGTTGGTCAGTGCCAACGCCACCCTGTCGGTGTCCAGCGGCCAGTGGCAGGAATCTCAGACAGCCACCTTCTCCGAGGCCACGGGTGTCAGCGGTCAGAATTTTCCCCACGATCTGCATGATCAGCGTCAGGTAATTCCCCACCCTCGCGGTCACGATTCCCCACCGGGGCGCTGACCGTTGGTGGTGCTGCTGACCACGCTCGAACTGGACCTATTTTCCCTGTTTCGGGTGGTTTGAGCTGACGTCGGATCTTCCTTGCGAATCGGTCGGGTTCCCCATGGGCATGCCGGTGCCCGGGTTGAGGGTCCTGTCCTCTCGGAGTCGCCGCGGTCCCTTGACCTGCGAGCCGAGAGGTCAACGGGCATACCGGATGGCAAGGAGAACATTCACCGTGGTCGACATCGTCGAGATCTACGTGCACTGGTACGCGGGCCGGTCCAAGAGTCAGGTGGCCGCCTCGTTGGGGGTGGACCGCAAGACGATCAGGAAGTACCTGGCGCCGGCGGAGAAGGCGGGGATCACCCCGGGCGGGCCGCCGATGAGCGAGACGGACTGGGCCAAGCTGCTCAAGAGCTGGTTCCCGGAGCTCGCCAGCCGGAAGCTGAACCAGGTCAGATGGGGAGAGATCGAACCGCACCGCGACTACGTCAAGGACCTGCTGAAGACCACGACGGTCACCACCATCCATCAACGGCTGCGGGACGAAGGCAAGTTGAAGATCTCGTTGTCGACGTTCCGGCGCTGGGCAACCGAGAACCTGCCCGACGAGGCGGCCCGCTCCAAGGTCACCGTGCTGCGAGACGACGTCGAGCCGGGCTCGGAGGCCCAGATCGACTACGGCTTCCTGGGGCAGTGGTTCAACCCAACTACCGGCAAGCGGCACCGGATTTGGGCGTTCGTGATGGTCCTGCCCGCCTCGCGGCACATGTTCGTCCGTCCCGTGGTCCACATGGATCAGCACTCGTGGACCGTCGCGCACGTGGAAGCCTTCCGCTACTTCGGCGGCGTCCCGCGCCGTCTGGTGCCGGACAACCTCAAGACCGGAGTGGACAAGCCCGACCTCTATGACCCGCAGATCAACAAGTCGTATGCCGAACTCGCCTTGCACTACGGCACGTTGGTAGATCCGGCAAGGGCTCTTCATCCAAAGGACAAGCCCCGTGTGGAGCGGCCCATGCCCTATGTCCGGGACTCGCTCTGGAGCGGTCGCCAGTTCACCTCGCTGGAGCACATGCAGGCCGAGGCCCTCCTCTGGGGCAGGAACGTCGCCGGGCAGCGGCAGTGCCGGCCGCTGGGCGGGGCCAAGCCGCTGGCGGTGTTCGAGGCGGTCGAGGCCGAGGCCCTCCTGCCGCTGCCGCCCGAGCCGTTCGTGCTGGCCAGATGGTCGAAGGCCGCCGTCGGCCCGGACATTCACGTCAAGGTCGGCCGCACCTTGTATTCGGTGCCCTGGAAACTGGTCGGGCGACGCGTCGACGTCCGTTCCACCGCCACGATGGTGCAGATCTTCCACGAGGGCGAGCTGGTCAAGACGCACGCCGCCCTGGAGCAGGGCAAGCGCACCGACAAGAACGACTACCCGCCCGAGAAGATCGCCTTCCAGATGCGGACGCCGATCTGGTGCCGCGGCCAAGCCTCGCAGGTCGGCGACTCCTGCCGGGAGGTGATCGACCAGCTCCTGGAGGTCAACGCGCTCTACCGGCTCCGCGCAGCCCAGGGGGTCCTCGGGCTGCGGAAGAAGTACGGCGACACGCGGCTGGAAGCCGCCTGCAGGAAGGCGATCACGGTTGGCGACCCGTCCTACCGCACGGTCAAGGGCATCCTGGCCGCCGGCACCGAGACCGACCCCGAGCCGGACACCGGCGACGCCGGGGCCGCGGCCTTCCTGCATGGACCCGAGGGACTGTTCGCCGCCGACATCCCAGCCCAGAGGCCGGTCGAACTCCACGACGACCAGGGCCACGGCGATGCCGAGGAGGCCGCGCGATGAGCGTGATGACCACCGCCCTGCGCGAGTCGCTCAAGACGCTGCGGCTTTCGGGGATGCTCGAGACTCTCGATGCCCGCCTCACTCAGGCCCAGGGCGGCGAACTCGGTCACCTGGACTTCCTTCAGGTCCTCTGCCAGGACGAAATCACCCGCCGCGAAACCGTCGCTCTCGAACGGCGCCTGCGCAGGGCCAGGTTCGAGCAGCAGGTCACCTTGGAGAGCTTCGACTTCAACGCGTCCCCGAAGCTGCCTACTGCCCAGATCCGCGACCTCGCGGCCCTGCGCTGGCTCCACTCCGGCGAGTCCGTAATTTTGTTCGGTCCGGTCGGCGTCGGGAAGACACACGTCGCACAGGCCCTCGGTCACCAGGCCGTCCGCCAGGGCGCCAACGTCCGCTTCAGCAAGACCAGCCGAATCCTGGGCGAGCTCGCCGGCGGTCACGCGGATCGCACCTGGGACAAGCGCATGCGCGACCTGATCCGCCCCGACGTGCTCATCCTCGACGACTTCGCGATGCGTCAGCTGTCTGCATCTCAGGCTGATGACCTCTACGAACTCGTCTCCGAGCGGCAGGGGCGCTCTCTGATCATCACCAGCAACAGGGCGCCCAGCGACTGGTATCCGCTCTTCCCCAATCCGGTCGTCGCCGAGTCGCTGCTGGACCGGCTGATCAATGCCAGCCATCAGGTCATCATGAACGGCCCCAGCTATCGCCCCAACAAGCGCCCCAAGAACGGAAGTTAGTCTCGCTCCACCGACAATCAAGGAGGTTCAGATGCTCGAAGGTGTGCTGATCGCCGAAAGCCTGCAGACCGGAGCCGAGCTGACCGGGATCCCACTGCAAATCACCAAGCTGACACGCATCGAAGTGACGAACGCCGGCGATGACCAGCCGCGACTCTGGACTCTGCTGGACTTCGCCGCCGAGGAGCCCGAGGCCCAGCACCTCGCGGATCAGCTGGCGTCCTGCCTCTCCTCAACGGGAGGTTGGTACACCGACTTCCACACCCCGTCCGACACGTTCGTGATCTTTGCCAACAAGGTCTTCAGCTATCCACGCGGGCAAGCCGAAGGCCGCCGCGAAGCTCAGGACTACGGCCGCTCCGTCGGGATCCCGGAACAGCAACTCGACTGGCGAGACTGACCCTCGGGCTCCGCGAGAGCGGAGCCCGAGCCCCCGGCGCCTGGGGAATTACGTGACCAGGTCGGTGGGGAATTACGTGACCGTCCACAACGGGCACGGTCAAGGAGCTGGGAGTGACCCTCACGGCCAGTTGCACCGCCGCGTGCACCGCCACCGTGCCCAACCCGTGGGCCGGCAGTCGGCTGCTGACACTTGGCCAGTCGGCAACCGGCAACGTCACCTTTCTCTCCACGCCAGGTGCGGGCCTGGTCAGCGACATCACGACCAAATACGACCTGCGGGTGGATCAGCCCGGAACCACCCCCATCAACATTGACGCCATCTGGAGCAATCCCCGTCAGGTGCGCTGCGACACCATGTTCGCCGGCAACACCAGCACCGGCTGTGTCATCTCCAGCGTCCGCGCTCAGCTCATTCTGCCGTTGTCCTCGTACGGCGCCGCTGCCGCTACCTACGGCTGGGCCGAAGCCAACCTCATCGACCACTGGGGATCCACAGCCAACCCGATCCAACGGCTCGCCGACGAACCCACACAGACAGCGAACCGCAGGAACACATGCGGAGCGGGAGCGACCAGGCCCTTCGTGACGCTTCCAGCCAACGTCCCCGACGACAGCTGCGACGAGTATCCCTTCGCTGCGTCCTACCAGGGAGGCACAAACGGCGCCGCGTGCGCGGACGTCGTTCCCCTGCTCCAGAACGGTGTCTGGCAGTTCTACCAGGATCCCAACGCCCCTGCGGTCACCCACAATGAACCATGCGTTCGCGGTCACGTGCCCCTGACTCAAAACTCGGCGGCCGGCGGCAAGGTGGGCAGTAACAGCCAGACGGAGCGCATCATCGATCTTGAGAAGTACGAGGTCGTAATCACAAGCTGAGTCCCTTACCCGGCTGTCCCCGGGGAAGAACCCGGGGACAGCCGGGTCCGAAGTGAACTAACAGGAGTACGGATGACCGAGTCGTCCCCGAACTGGGACTGGATGCTGCGTGGCGGCTACGGGGGCATGTGCCTCACCTTCACCCACGGCGTGACCCCCGAGGCCGTTCTCCGACGCTACGGAGCCGACCCCTCCCAAGCCAGCAGCATCGCCTTCCCGCAGGTTTACGAACTCCTCCAGCCGGGCCCGGACAGCTCCATCCTCAGGGTCGGATCCATCCGGGAATGGACCTTCTGCTGTGAGACTCTTGGCGTTCAAGGAATCATGCCTGCAGTCCTCGCAGCACTCTCCCAGGACACCCAGACAGTCGCCGTCAACCACGGAGCCAACGCGCTGCACACCCTGGAACACTGGGTGGACGGACAGCCACGCGAGCGCTTCGAACCAGGACAGGAATCCTCTCTGCAGGCTGCCGACGTCCACCCGCTCTGGGACACGGCCGAACGCCACCGGGCCGACCACCACAGCGTTCCAGCTGTCCTCGGAGCCCTTGAAGCCGTCGGTGACCGCATCGGCGGACACCTCACCGCTGACATCGTGGCAGGCCCGCTGCTCACCACAGCCCTACCGTGGACCCTTCCCCCACTTCCTTCGCCGGCGGCGCCCCTTCCCTTCGTCCATGCGGCCGAGACGAGGCCCCTGGGTTCACGCATCGGCACCTTCCGCCCACCCACGCGGTAGAGGGCCAGTTTCCGGCGGACCGGGCTATCCGTGCCGCTGGTCGTACGCGGCTTACATAACTCCGTATAGAAATCCGACGTTCATCGCAGTGTGGGCGGTTACGATACGTGACGTTCCACGTTTGTCAACGGTCACGCAATTCGTGCTCGTCCACATCAGTCATTGATGTCAGAACGTCGTGCACTTTTCGCTGGTCAAGTCACCATTGGCAGAAGGACACTGCGGCATCATCCCCGGACTTGTACCGCGGCCACCGGCGCCCAGTGGGGTCCGTGGCCTCAACCCTGCGTACGGTGTCGATCAGTTCACGGGGACCTCCGGCCCGGAGCGTGGCGAACGCTTCCGACCAGGTCGCCATCTCGTACTCGCTCACGAGCCTTGATACGCCGTCAGACATCACGGCGGCAGCGTGCACTTCTCTGAGTGATGTAGTGCCGGTCAGGGTGTGCTCTGCTGCTTCTGGGTCTGCCGCAGCCACCCAGTACCCCTCTGCCGTGTTGCGTACTTGCCGCTGCGCGAGCACGAATCGTTGCACGGCCTCCCTGTGCTCCGAGGTGTGAGTCTCGTACTGCTCAACCTCAGCTCTCATCTCGGGCAAGATGTCGTCCACCCGGAGATCAGTGATCACCGAGTAGCCCTGCGGCCCCTCAAACACGATGGGGGAGTCTGCGAGGACGAGATGGTCCAGGTCGCTGTCTCGATGCCGCAAGACCGCGACCGTGGAGGACGGCGTCCCCGGATTCTTGAGGTCGCACTCGGGATGCAGCCCTGCAACACGTTCGAGAGCATCCGCCAAACCATCTGAGAGTTGGCGGTCCGGGTCTGCGAGGGCCGCAAGAAGCTGACCGCCGAGGTGTGCGACGTACCACGGGACGCCGTGTCGGCATCCCGTGCTGAGGCCTGCCGTACTGAGTCCGTCCAGCACGACAGCGAGCGTGGTTGTTCCTGCTACCCAGTCCTCATTGGGGTTGGCTCCCCCCGGTTGTGTGTCCATGCAGACGCGCATGATCATCCCTCGTGTCGGTACAGCGGGGTGACGCGGCGGCTCTCCAGTACGTCGAGCGTCTTGGGGTCGTAGCGACAGGAAATGAGTGTCGAGAACCGGCGGGTGCGAACCTCTCGGTATAGCTCAGCGAGGTTGTTCTCCAAGTAGTGCACGACCCCGTTGGCGCCTATGGCGTGGATTCCGGCGATGTACAAGAACGTGCCACGGCCGTCCAATCGGGGGAGTCGGCCCAGGTAGCCGAAGTCGCCGGCCGTGCCGTCCTCATCCATCGGCGATCGGTACTCCTTGCTGGCCTTCTGGTCCACCAGGTGCCAGGCTCGGTCTTTCTCAAAGCGCAGGTTGTCGTCCCCTTCGAGCACCTGGGCGACGATGGGCGACAGTCGCGGTCCACAGACGACCACGTGGTTGTCGCGGTTGAGGTTGACGATTCCGGTCGTCGGGATCACCTCGTACTCAGCCTCAAGCTTCATCCCACCCAGCAGCTTGCGCAGGTGGTCGAAGTTTTTGAGGTCTTCCCTGGTCACGACCTCACTCGGGTTCTGATCAGGGCCCTTGCCTGCCTCGGGCTTGCCACCGAGCGACACCGTCACCAGGTTTGTGCCGAAGAACGCGCGCTCCGGGGGCGGGCCTGCCGACGCCAGCTGCCCTACGCGACCTCGACTCACCCCGAGTTGCGTGGCGATTTCGGTCTGCGTCATGCCGGACGCCTGCGCTTCTTCGATGGCCTCGCGGCGGATGCGGGACAGCTCAAGCACCCATCCCTGATAGGTCGCCATCAGGTCGATCGCTGCTTTGGCTCGGTCGACCGGGGCCGCGATCTCAGAGACCCGCTTCATGTCGTCGTGCACAGCTCTCCACTCCTCGTCTAGGGGGGCTAGCGAACTCTATCGCTAGAGGGGGTTGCGCGCACCCCTCTCGTTGCTTACGGTACCTATCAGGAAAGATCGCAACCCCCCCTAAGCGGCGTAGGGAGGATGCGCCACACCTGCTTGACCTGCAAGAACAGCACAACCAGGAGCCCCGCAGCGGACGGGGGGAGGGTACCGGACAGTCGTCTGCCTCGCGGCAGGCGATCCCTTGGCAGTCCGGATGGCAGACCGAAAGGTCAGGTCTCTGCCTACAACGGGGCCCTAGCGAGCTGTACCTGATCCGGCAGCCGCGTCCCCGAAAGAGACCACTCATCCACCGCAGTTCTCTGCGGCCGGTTGCCTCCGCTGCTCGTCTCGCACGAGCGGCGCTGAGGGGAGCCGGAAACCCGACTTCAACGGCGCGCGGCCCCGGTGCTCGAACACCGGGGCCGCTGTTCGGGCCGTTCACCTGTGGAAGGACACACGACCCAATGGACCACATCGTCACTGTTCAAGAGGTTGTTACCGCGTTCGCCGAGTTCATGGAGCCGACGGACGCCGAGCTGGACGCGATCGAGTTGGAGATGCCCGCGATCCTGGCGGACGTCGACCTGTTGGACGCGCAGATCATCACGATGGACCGGACCCCCACCGAGCTGGACGTTCGGCGTATCCGCCGGGCCCGCCGCCGTCTGCTGACCGCGCTGGCGGGCCAGGCCGCGACCGTGCACCGGGGCGGTGCGGCGTGAACGGACAGAACGCCGTGCGGGAGTTCACCGCGCAGATGTCCGTCCGTGACGGCCGTTGGCGCCTGTACGTGGCCTTGCTGAACACCACCGAGCGGTGGCCCGACTACCGGTTCGGGCGGACGGTTCCGACGTTCACGGACCGTACGGACGCGCTCAGCGTGCTCGGTTTCGAGCCGGTACCGGGTGCCGAGTGGGAGTGGAGCGAGGACAGCGAGGCCCCCGACGACTCCGCCTCTCCGGTGGTCCTGATCGCGGCGATCCGGGTGTGTTCATGGTTGGGGGTGAGTGTATGAACGCCGCTCACATCCGTTCAGCGGAGCGGGCGTTGTCGGCCGGCACGTGGCTGATCGTGGCGGGCGCGATGCTCTACTCGATCCTCACCGTCACCCCGCTCGCCTCCGCCCACACCCCCGCCCAGTGGGCCTGGACCGCGCCCATCCTGCCCCTGGTGGTGGATGCGGCCGTGGTCATCGTGGTCCGCCTGGACGCGGTGCTGGCCCGGCTGGGGGGCAACGGCGGGCGGTGGCCCGTCGCGCTGCGGTGGATGACCGGCTGCATGACCCTCGCCCTCAACGTCGCCGACTCCGCGCTCAAGAACGACCTGGTGGGCGTGGCCGTGCACGCGGTCGCCCCGCTGCTGCTGATCGTCACGGCGGAGACCGGACTCGCCTACCGGCGCGCGATCACAGCCGCCGTGCTGGCGCTGGAAGCCAAGCAGCAAGCGGAGCGGGAAGCCCGTGAACGGGCTGCGATCGAGCGACGTGACGAGGCTGCGCGGCGGGCTCGTGAGGAACGCGAGCACGCGGCGGAACTCGCTCGTGAACAGCGTGAGCATGAGGCCCGCATGGCTCGTGAACAGGCCGAGCGGGAGGCCGCCGCGCGGCGTGAGGAACGCGAGCGGGAAGAGGCCCGTGAGCGTGCCGAGTGCGAGCAGCGTGAACGCGCCGACCGTGAGCGTGAACAGCGTGAGCGGGAGCGTGAACGCCATGAACGTGAAGCCGCCGAACGCGCGGAACGCGAGCAGCGCGAGCGCGCTGAGCGGGAGCGTCGTGAACAGAGCGAGCGGGAGGAGCGGGCCGCGCGTGAACGCGCCGCGCTGCTGTCCGCCGGCCCTGCCACGGAGAAGCTCTCCGAGGACGACGCCCGCGCGATCGTGGCCGCCGCTCACGCGGAGGGCATGTCGGTGCGCACGGCTGCAGAGTTGTGCGGCTGGTCGGTGGGCTGGGTCTCGACCCGCTACGCCGAACTACGCGGCCCCCTCAACGGCGTACCGGTCGACCTCACCGGCACGGGCCGCTGATGACCACCGCGCACGCGAGCGCGTCGCTTCCTGTGTACCGGTGGCGTCTCGCCCTCTCCCGCCTCGCTCGGCGTGTGCGTGCCGTGCGCCGGCTCCAACTGACGTGAGGGAGAGCCTTGATGGCACATCGTGACCCGCCGGGGATCATCGCCCCGCACATTCCCGCCGACGTCTACCGCCGTGCCGAAGCCACCGGGCAGCCGGTCGTCGTCATCGTCCACGCCGGGCGTCCTCTGGGCCACTACCTGTTCCCGATCGTCATCGCCGGAGCCGCCGCCATGGGCTGCTGGGGACTGGTCGCCGCCCTGTGCGCGCTGCTCGACACCGCCGCCCACGCGGTCACCGTCATCGCCCAGACCACCGGACCCATCGGCGTCGGTGGCGTCACGCTCAAGCTGGTCCGCCCCAAGCACTGAACGGCTTCCGCCTGAACCTGAAACGGGCGGAAGCCGCAGGCGGCCCGCACAGCCCCCGACCCCCCGCGTGTGTGGGTGCACATCCCCCGGGCCGTGAACGGCCGTTGAGGACCCCGCGAGGGGGTTGCACAGCCCCATTTTCCGCCGCTCTACGCGCGCGTGCGCGTAGGGCCCCCACCCCTCCCCACCGCTCAACTCTGCAACATCGCAGGTCAGATGTGGTTGCAGGGGCTGCAACCGGTGCTGTCGACGCAACCGACAGCACCACTCCCCTGCAACCCGGCGGGCCGGTGACGCCACGCGACGGCGCACCGGCCCTCATCCACGGTCTTGGAGGACCCTTTCGTGGACTGGAAGCAAGCATGGTCGACCACCACCAACACCACCACCACGGCACTCGATTCACTCGCACTGGTGTGCGCTCCGTTCGCGGCCCGCTGGGACCTTGAAGCGGAGCGGCGCACCAAGCTGCGCACCCCCGAGCACCTGAAGGCGCTGATGGCCGCGCAGAAGGAACACAACGCCGCGCGCTCCACACACGCCACCGCCAAGTCGCAGCAACACGCCGCCCGCGCCGCGTCCAACAACCCGTTCACGGCCGGCCGCCGCGCCGCCCGCGTCGCGGCCAAAGCAGCCCTGAGCCACGAGCGCGACACCCGCGCCAAACTCAAGACCGCGCGGGTGAACTACCCGACCACCCTCAAGGCCCGCGCCATCCAAACGCATTCGATGCACGCCGTGCCTAGCTCGATCGCGTCCGCGCTCCTGTCCACCGCGCACCTCACCCTCTGGCCGGCCACCACATCGGCCGTGCTGATCGGGGCGAACGTCGCCGCTATCGCGCTCGGTCGGCGCAAGCTGCGGGTGCCGGTGGACGAGTCGGTCTCGGTGGAAGAGCGTCAGCTCATGGAACGCCTCGACCCGTCGTACTGGGTCGAGCACGCCCCGGATCGTGGTCTGTCGGGCACGGTCACCACGCCTCCCGCGATGGAGCCGGGCGGCATCCGGTGTGAGATCCGGCTGGACGGGACGTGGACGGTCAAGACGCTCGCGGACAAGGCCGACTCCATCCGTGCGCTGCTCGGTGCCCGCACCGCGCTGCGCATACGGATCACCTCCGCCTCCCGGGGCGGCTGGGCCGTTCTGAGTCTGGCGACCCGTTCGGCAGCCGCGGGCGTCCCCTCGCTGTGGACTGCGGACCGTATCCCGTCCGACCCGCTCGCCATGAGCCTCGGTCTGGACACCGAGACCGGGGATGAGGTCCTGATCCCGTTCGACGAGCGGCTGTTGGTGTCCGGCGCGTCCGGCACCGGCAAGTCCTGGTCGTTCCGCCCGCTCATGGCGACTGCCCACCTGCGTGGGGATCTGCTCCTGATCGACGGCAAGGGCGAAGAGGCCAACATCTGGGAACCGGTCTGCCGCGTCGCGGTGGAACGCGACGACATCACCGACGCGGTCGATGAGGCGCACGCGGAGATGACCCGCCGCAAGACCGACATGAAGACGCGTGGCATCAGCGTGTGGGACGGCCGGCAGCTCACCGTCGTCGTCGACGAGGGACAGGTGATCCTCGCCTTGATCACCAAGGACAAGGACCGGCTGCCACGCCTGATCGAACTGTCGTCTCTGGGTCGCTCGCGCGGGGTCGTCCTGTGGTGGGCCACGCAGTACCCGCTGACCGACGGCGGGGCGCCGGGCGTGCACAAGCTGATCGCGCCGAACCTCCTCACCCGGTTCTCGCTGCGGGTGGCCGGCACGACACAGGCACAGGTCGCCCTCGACGACTGCGCGCACTACGCACCGCACCAGATCCCCGACGGCCGCGAGTACCGGGGCCACGGCTACCTCAAGGGCTACGGACCGCGCATGCTGCGCACCTGGACCCTCGACGACGCGGGCGTACGCGCCCTGCCCACATCGATCTGGGCTCCTGCGCAGACGTCGGGCGGCTCGTCGCCCCGCCCGCCGTTGCACCTGGTCAAGAACACGCCCGCAGCGTCCGGGGCGGCGACCAACCGGGACAAGGTGCTCGCCGCCGTGCAGTCCGGGGCCCGCACCGCCAAGGACGTGGCCGACACGACCGGTCTCAACAAGGGCACCGTCTCCCGCGAGATCAAGACCCTCACCGCAAGCGGAGCCCTGCACCGCACCCCCGACGGCAGGCTCCTGCCCGGCCGGCAAGCGGCCTGAGCACTCCCGCGAACGTCAAGGGCGGCCCCGTCTCGCCAAAGCCGGGCCGCCCTTGTCTCCAGTCCTCAACAGACCTGCGGAGGTCTCCAGCATGACCCAACCGACCCTCCTTCGGGGAGAGCACCTGCAAACCGCTCTCGACCTGGCCGCCTCCGGCCTGCCCCGCTGCCCCTACGCGCCGGGAAGGTGCCGTTCGGCAACTGCCGCCGCTGCGCCAACAACGCCTGTGGCGGCCGACCCAACATGAAGACCCCGGGCCCGTGCGCCTGCCCTGGCGTCTGCCACGCGTGGGCCGCCGCGACCACCGACCCACACGTCATCACCTCCGGCCCCTGGCGCCGCGCCTGGCTGCGAGCCGAAGCGGTCGCCTACCACCCGGGTGGGGCGGGGCTGACGGCCGTGGACCTGGACAACGCCGACGCGATCGCGTGGGCCCGCGAGAACCTGCCGCCCACACACGTCGTGCCCACCACCCGGGGCGAACACTGGCTCTACCTCGGTGCGATGCAGTCCGCCAACGCCGTACGCCCCGGCGTGGACATCAAGTCGACCATGGCCTACGCCCGCTGGCTCGGATTCGGCACCGGCACCATGACCGCCCTGCCGGACGCCGTACGCGCGCTCATCGTGAAGAAGCCCACCGCAGTCCGACCGACGGCCGTCACCGTGCCCGCCCTTGCCGGGGGCGGGGAGTGCCCGCACCGCACACCGACCTACTTGAACCGTGGCATCGCCATGGCCGAACAACACATCACCAACGCCCGTGAAGCGGTGCACGCCACCGTCTACCGGACGTTCCTCGCCGTGCTGTCCACGCACGGGCGGTGCGGCTGCCTCACCGAGGTGTACGTCGCCCGGTTGTTCACCGCCGCGCAGGCCAAGGGCGAATCGCTCCGGCACTGCACGGACGCGTGGACCAACGCCCGCACCACGTTGGGACTGTGACCATGTCCGAGGACGAGAAGACCCCCGCCCGCGAGGTCATCACCGACTACGCGCAATCCCACTTCCGGTACTTCCGTACACCGGACGGGACCGTGTACGCGCAGAAGAACGGCCAGCCCATCGCCCGCCCGATCCGCTCGCAGGGCACCACGGGAAGCCACCGGCAGGAACTCATGGTCGGCCTCTACCGTGACGGACGCGGCGCGTTCAACGGCAGCGCGCTGAAAGAGGCGTTGGACCTGATCGAAGCGCTCGCGCTGACCGAGGACGTGCAGCCTGTGCACATCCGCGTCGCCCCCGGATTCGACGGGGCGACCTGGCTGGACCTGGGCCGCGACGACGGGCAGTCCGTGCGTATCCACCCCACCGGGTGGGACATCCTCACTCCCGACCCGCGTGAGGTGTGCTGGCGACGGACCCAGCTCACCGGGGAACTCCCCCTGCCCGTCAAGGACACGAACGGCAAGGGCATCGACCTGTTGATGCGGCTGTGCAACTTCGCCAACGCGGAAACAGAGTGCCTGGCCATCGCTTGGCTGATCGGCTGCCTCGGACCGTCCGTCCCGGTGCCCGCGCCGTTTCTCACTGGCCCTCAGGGTGCCGGGAAGTCGACTGGCGGGCGGATGCTGGTGCGGATCATCGAGGGCATGAGCGGTGACCTGCGCCGGGCTCCGAAGGATGAAGAGAACCTGATCGCGGCCGTGGCGGCGGGATGGGTCACCGCCTTGGACAACCTCTCGCACATGACGCCGGACCTGTCGGACGCGATGTGCTGCATCGTCACCGGGGCAGAGAGCGTCAAGCGTGCCCTGTTCACCGATGGGGACGTGTTCCGTGTCGGCTACCGCCGGCCGCTGCTGCTGACCGGGATCGACGTCGGCGTCATCCGGCCCGACCTCGCCGAACGGCTCCTACCTCTGCGCCTGGAGCGGCCTAGCATCCGGCGCACCGAGGCGGAACTGTGGACGGACTACGCGGAGGTTCTGCCCATCGTCCTCGGGTCGCTGCTCGTCCTCGGGTCGCTGCTCGACCTCGCGGTCAAGGTCCGGGCGGTGGACGCGGAGACCCCCACCGACCTGCGGATGGCGGACTTCGCCCACCTGTGCGCGCAGTTCGACGCGGCGACCGGCCTGTGGGCGCTTCCCGCGTACCGGGCCAGTCTGGACGACCTGAACGACGACGTGATCGAGGGCGACCTGCTGGCGCAGACCGTGCTCAAGTACGCCGAGACCATCGGGCCGGGCACGGCGCAGCGGATGACGTCCACGGAATGGCTGTCTTGCCTCAGCCGCCTCTACAGCGGCGACGACGGCCGTCCCCTGCCCAAGGGATGGCCGACCACGGGCAAAGTCCTCTCCGACCGCCTCAAGCGCCTCCAACCCACCCTGGCCGCCCGGGGTGTCCTCATCGACTCGGGGCGCACCAGCACGGGCCGATACCTCGAAATGACCCGCCCCACCGCCCCGTCCCCACATGAGCAGCGGATGCTCTGACGCGCACGCTCACCCGGACAAGCAAGAAGAGCACCACATCGCGAGGCGTGCTCCTCTTGCTGTTCGGCGGAACGCCGCCCCAAGGACGCGCCGCGAAGCGGCTCCTTCTTCACGCGCTGAGCAGCACCGCACTACGACAGACCCCCCTCTCCTTGTCCTAAGAGGGAAGACGCTGCGTCATCTGCGTCATGCACGCCGGAAAACGGCACCTGACCTGTGACTACGGCCATGACGCAGACGGCCTTGCCTGCGTCATCCTGCGTCATCTGCGTCATGGGCTACGTCGCGGATGACGCAGCCCATGACGCACCAATGACGCACCTCGACACCGCCGCGTCACCCAAAGTCGCAGGCCAAGCGCCTGAATGACGCTGCTGACGCAATGACGCAGAAATCCACACCTCGGACAGACGTGAACTCCCGCCCCCCTCAAGCCAGTACGACGTGACTCAACTTCCGAGGACCAAATGAGCCGAACGTCCGCTCAACCCGATCTCCGCGCCACGCTCCGGGGCGGCCTCCCGGACCGGTACCTCACGCCCGACGACATCGCCGAGATGTTCGAGGTGCCCAAAGAGACCGTCTACCAGTGGCGCAAGAAGAACACCGGGCCGCCCAGCTTCCGCATCGGCAAGTACGTCCGCTACGACCCCGCCGACGTTCGCGCCTACGTCACTCAACGCAAGACCGACGACCGCACCGCCGCCTGACATAGCCCCAATCGCACAGCTCAGGACCCCAGGGAGGGCCCCGTGGCCCTCCCTTCTCATGTCCAGAAGGGACCGCCATCACATGGCAGGCCACATCCAAGATCGCTGGTACAAGACCGAAACCGATGCCCACGGTAAGACCGTCCGACTCAAGTCCGATCGCCACGGAACCGGCCTGCGCTACCGAGCCCGCTACGTCGGCCCCGACGGCGCCGAGAAGTCCAAGAGCTTCCCCGATGGACAGAAGCGCGTCGCCGAGAAGTGGCTGTCTCAGATCGAGGCGGACCTGACGCGCGGTCAGTACATCGACCCGCGCGCCGGGCGCCTGACGGTCCGGCAGCACGCGGAACGGTGGCTAGCGTCGCTGACCATCGACCCCGGCACCTTCGTGAGCACAGAGCAGCGCGTGCGCCTGCACGTAGTGCCGCACTTGGGCAGTCGGTCGCTGGACTCGCTGAAGCCGATTCACGTTCGTGAGTGGCTGCGGAAGCTTCAGGATGGCGGGGTGGCGCCCGCCTATCAGCGGGTCATCTTCGCCAACCTCAATGCGATGTTGGGGGCAGCCGTTGACGACCGCTTGATCTCGCACAACCCTTGCCGTTCGTCGTCGGTGAAGGCGCCCAAGTTGGAACCCCGCCGGATCGTGCCGTGGAGGCCTGAGCGCGTGCTGGCCATGCGTTCGGCACTGCCGGAGCGGTACCGGGGGATGGTGGACCTGGCCGGCGGGTGCGGCATGCGGCAGGGCGAAGTGCTCGGTCTGGCCGTTGACGACGTGGACTTCGTGGAAGGTGTCGTGCACGTCGTGCGACAGGTCAAGCTCATTGCCGGTAAGCAGGTGTTCGCTCTGCCCAAGGGCGGCAAGACGCGCACTGTCCCTCTGCCTGAGAGCGTCGCGCGGTCGCTTGAGGACCACATAGCGAAGCAGCCGCCCACGGCAGTAACACTGCCGTGGCGGTCGGTCGACGGCCCACCGGTGACCGCCTCCCTGCTCTTCACCAACGTTGGAGAGCGCGCGGTGAACCGCGTCGTGTTCAACCGCCTGGCGTGGCGCCCCGCCCTCGACACCGTGGGCGTGCCGCGCGGCAGGGCGAACGGCATGCACGCGCTGAGGCACTTCTACGCGTCCGTTCTGCTGGACGCGGGGGAGAACATCAAGGCTCTGTCCGAGTACCTGGGACACCACGACCCGGGCTTCACGCTGCGGACGTAC
The DNA here is from genome assembly GCF_045209635.1 of Streptomyces sp. NBC_01622. Classification (NCBI taxonomy): domain Bacteria; kingdom Bacillati; phylum Actinomycetota; class Actinomycetes; order Kitasatosporales; family Streptomycetaceae; genus Streptomyces; species Streptomyces sp. NBC_01622. The sequence continues at coordinate 4,058,822 of NZ_CP109293.1, read as the reverse complement.
ACGCACCTGATGCCGAGCAGCGAGAAGCGGACGCGTGAAGCGGTGAACGGCGTGTTCGAGGACGGCCCGAAGGTGGATGACGGCCCCACCACGGCCCAGGGGTCTTAGGGGAGGGGGAAAGGACCAGGTCAAGCCGCAAGTCAGGTCAGTAGCGCATGTTGAGATACCCCAGGAACTCGTCGTGCAGGATGCCGTTCGACGCCGCCGCGTTGCCGCTGTGCGGGCCCGGGCGGCCGTCGAGGCCCGTGAAGGTGCCGCCGGCCTCGGTGACGATGATCGCGTTGGCGGCCATGTCCCACAGGGAGAGTTCCGGCTCGGCGCAGATGTCCACCGAGCCCTCGGCGACCATCATGTAGGGCCAGAAGTCGCCGTACGCGCGCGTGCGCCACACCTCGCGGGTCAGGTCCAGGAAGCCGCCGAGCCGGCCCTGGTCCTCCCAGCCGGTGAGCGAGGAGTACGCGAAGGAGGCGTCCGCCAGCTTCGAGACCTGGGAGACGCGCAGCCGGGACGCGGAGGACAGGCTGCGGCCGGTGTAGGCGCCGTGGCCCTTCGCGGCCCACCAGCGGCGACCCAGCGCGGGCGCGGAGACCAGGCCGACGACGGGCTGGTAGCCGCCCTCCGCCGCCTCCGTCAGGGAGATCAGCGTGGCCCAGACGGGAACGCCGCGCACGTAGTTCTTGGTGCCGTCGATCGGGTCGATCACCCAGCGGCGGGGGCCGGTGCCCTCGACGCCGTACTCCTCGCCGATGACCGCGTCGCGCGGGCGGGCGCGCTGCAGATGGCCGCGGATGAGTTCCTCGGCCGCCTTGTCCGCCTCGCTGACCGGAGTCATGTCCGGCTTGGTCTCGACCTTGAGATCGAGCGCCTTGAACCGGGCGGTCGTCGCGGCGTCTGCGGCGTCCGCGAGGACGTGGGCGAGGCGCAGGTCATCGTGATAGTCGGCCATGCGTGAACCGTATCTTCAGGGGTCGGGGCGGGGCTACAGGGTCCGGTGGGCGAAACGGGAGGTGGGAGCCTCCCGGAGAGCGCCACGGCCGGCCTCGACCCGCGGCCACCGGCCCAACTCCCGCGCGCAATGGCCGAAGTGCGCCCCCCGGCGCCGTCGTGAACCCTTGACAGTGCTCCCGTGCGCGTCAAATCTGGGCGCAGAGCCGCTCGTCCCCGGGAGGCGAATGATGCCTGCAGCGCGGGAATCCCTGCTGGACGCCGCCTATACGGCGCTGGCACGCAGGTCGTGGTCCACCGTACGGATGGTGGACGTGGCCGCCGCGGCCGGAGTGTCCCGGCAGACGCTGTACAACGAGTTCGGCAGCAAGGAGGGGCTCGCGCGGGCGCTGGTCAGAAGGGAGGCCGACGGCTATCTCGGCGGCGTCGACCGGGCCCTCGGCGCGCATGCCGACGCCCGTGAGCGGCTGACCGCGACCGCCGAGTGGACGACGTCGGCGGCCCGGGAGAACGCGTTGGTGCGGGCCATGCTCACCGGCTGCTGGAGCGAACGGCTGCCCTCGCCGACCCTGTCCGCGGTGCCGTCCTCCTCCGCCGTACCGGCACAGCGCCGGGCCGACGGACCGCTGCCCTCGCCCGGAGACTTCGTGGCGGTCGTCCGCGACCGTGCCGTGGCCGCGCTCGCCGGCCCCGGAGCGCCTCGGCCGGACACCGCCGACCTGGCCCGCTCCTGCGAACTCGTCGTACGCCTCGCCCTGTCCTGTGTGGCGGCGCCACCGGGAGAGGGCGGTGTCGGCGAACTCGTACGGAGTGCGCTGACCCCGGCCCACCGGGCCCCGATCACCTAGGAAGTCAGTGGGCGGAACCGGACAGCTGGAGTCCGATCACCCCGACGATGACGAAGCTGATCGACACGAGCTTCAGCGTCGACACCAGGTCGCCCAGGAAGGCCATGCCGTAGATCGCGGTGCCGGCCGCGCCGATGCCGGTCCACACGGCGTAGGCGGGGCCCACGTCGAGCTTCTTCAGGGAGAGGGTGAGCAGGCCGAAGCTGCCCAGCGCGAAGGAGCAGAAGGCGACCGTCGGCCACAGGCGCGTGAAGCCGTGGGACAGCTTCAGGCATACCGCGAACCCGGTCTCCAGGATTCCGGCCACGACAACCAGCAGCCACGCCATGTGCTGTCCTCCCGTTTGTCCGGCTCGGTGCGATTATGCACTTACCGAACTTGAGTCCCCACAAACACGCGGTGGTCAGCCGGTGATCAGTCGCCCTCGGTTCGCTCACGGGTGGCCAGCAGCCGCCGTAGCGAGTAGAGCCGCTGCGGGTCGGCGTGACCGTCGGCCACCCACTGGTCCAGCGCGCAGTCCGGCTCGTCGTGGCTGCACGCGCGCGGACAGTCGACCGTGCCGGGCTCCAGGTCGGGGAAGGCCTTGATGACCCGGGACGGGTCCACGTGGTGCAGGCCGAAGGAACGGACGCCCGGGGTGTCGACGACCCAGCCGGAGTCGTCCGGCAGCGGGATCGCGCGGGCCGAGGTCGTGGTGTGCCGGCCGCGCCCGGTGACCGCGTTGACGATGCCGGTGCTGCGTCGCCGCTCCAGCGAGACCAGCGCGTTGACGAGGGTCGTCTTGCCGACACCGGAGTGCCCGACGAATGCGGTGATCTTGCCGTCGAGCTGCTTGCGGACCCGCTCCACCGCGCTGCCGTTCTCCAGCTCCTCGCGGCTCGTGACGACGTAGGGGACGCCCAACGCGCCGTACAACTCCAGGAGTTCGTCGGGTGACGCGAGGTCCGACTTGGTCAGTACGAGCAGCGGGTCGAGGCCGCCGTCGTAGGCCGCGACCAGGCAGCGGTCGATGAGGCGGGGGCGCGGCTCGGGGTCGGCGAGGGCGGTGACGATGGCGAGCTGGTCGGCGTTGGCGACGACCACGCGCTCGTACGGGTCGTCGTCGTCGGCCGTGCGGCGCAGCACCGAGGTGCGCGGCTCGATGCGGACGATACGGGCGAGGGTGTCCTTGTCCCCGGACAGGTCGCCGATGATGGCCACCCGGTCGCCGACCACCGCGGCCTTCCGGCCCAGTTCGCGGGCCTTGACCGCCATCACGACCCGGTCCTCGACCAGACAGGTCAACCGGCCCCGGTCGACGGTGAGGACCATGCCCTCGACCGCCTCCTCGTGCTTGGGGCGGATGTTCGTACGCGGCCGGTTGCCCTTGCGGTTCGGGCGCTGGCGGATGTCGTCCTCGTCGGTGTTCTTGCCGTAGCGGCGCATGGCGTGAGTCCCCTACGCCCCATCGCTCCCGAGCATCCCGGTCCACAGGTCGGGAAAGTCCGGGAGGGTCTTCGCGGTCGTCGCCACGTTCTCGATCTGCACGCCCTCGACCGCGAGGCCGATGATCGCGCCCGCGGTGGCCATGCGGTGGTCCTCGTAGGTGTGGAAGATCCCGCCGTGCAGGCGGCGCGGGCGGATGTGCAGACCGTCGGCGGTCTCGGTCACGTCACCGCCCAGCTCGTTGATCTCCTTGGTGAGCGCGGCCAGCCGGTCCGTCTCGTGCAGCCGCAGGTGGGAGACGCCCCGGAGCGTGGACGGGGAGTCCGCGAGGGCGGCGGCGGCCGCGATGCCCGGGGTCAGTTCGCCGACCTCGCCCAGGTCCACGTCGATGCCGTGGATCGCACCCGAACCGGTGAACTCCAGCCCGTACTCGGTCAGTTCGCAGGAACCACCCATCTCGGTGAAGATCTCCCGCAGCCGGTCACCGGGCTGCGTCGTCCGCGCAGGCCAGTCCGGTACGACCACCTTGCCGCCGGCCACCAGCGCCGCCGCGAGGAACGGCTGCGCGTTCGACAGATCCGGCTCCACCGTCAGGTCCCGGCCGAGCAGCGCGCCCGGGGTCACCCGCCAGACGTTGGGTTCGCCGCCCGACTCCGGGGTGTCCACCTGGGCGCCGACCGCGCGCAGCATGTCGACGGTCATGCGGATGTGCGGGAGGGAGGGCAGGGAGGAGCCGATGTGGCGGACCTCTACGCCCTGGTTGAAACGGGGTCCGGAGAGCAGGAGCGCGCTCACGAACTGCGACGAGGACGAGGCGTCGATCTCCACCGGTCCGCCGTCCAGCGCGCCCCCGCCGTGCACCGTCAGCGGCAGCGCGCCCCGGCCGTCGTCGTCGATCCGGGCGCCGAGGACGCGCAGGGCGTCGATCACGCCGTTCAGGGGGCGTTCGTACGACCTCGGGTCGCCGTCGAAGCGGATGGGGCCGTCGGCCAGGGCGGCGACCGGCGGCAGGAAGCGCATCACCGTGCCGGCGTTGCCGACATCGACCGTGGCCGGGCCGTGCAGGCCCGACGGGATGACCCGCCAGAACTCGCCGGAGCCCTTCTCCGTGCCCACGCCCTCCTCGATGCCCACGCCCATCGCGCGCAGGGCGCCTGCCATCAGCAGGGTGTCGCGGGAGCGGAGGGGGCGGCGCAGCCAGCCGGGTTCGCTGGCGAGGGCGGCGAGGACGAGGGCGCGGTTGGTGACGGACTTGGACCCGGGCACGTGGACCGTCGCGTCGACGGCTCCGCGCGCGTGGGGGGCGGGCCAGAGGGCGGGTTGGTCGTTGTTCGGGGCCATGTGACCCACTGTATAAGTAGGCCGTCTTTCGGGTGCTGCGCCGTTGGGGCCGGTCGCGCCCGCGCGGCGGAGCCGCAAATAGATACAGTCCCGCGCGCCTGAAGCTTGCCCCTTCGGGGCGCTTCATAGTTCCAGCAGCCACCTGCCGCCGCCTATGAGCGAGCAGAGGGATACCAGGTGGAAGAGGAACAGCCATAGACCCGCCGGTACGTGCGTCAGACGAGCCAACTGGTCCGCGTCCGAGTCGCCCGCTCCGCCCCTCGACCTCTTCGCCTGGAGCTCGAAAGCGGGGCGCACTCCGCCCAGCAGCAGGAACCACACCACCGCGTACGCGAACGCCGCCTGCACCTGGGGGCCCGTCAGCCACGACACCAGGAGGAAGGCCGCGCCGCTGAGGACCACCGTCAGGGCGCCGTAGGCGTTGCGGATCATCACCAGCATGGCTATCAGGAGGAGGGTCGACAGCCACAGGAGGAGGGTGATGTGGTCGGCGGCCAGGAGTGCGGCGCCGCCCAGGCCCAGGAGTGGGGGAGCGGTGTAGCCGGCGGCTGCCGTGAGGATCATGCCGAGGCCGTGCGGCTTGCCGCGGCTGACGGTGAGGCCGCTGGTGTCGGAGTGGAGGCGGATGCCGGTGAGCCGGCGGCCGGTGAGGAGGGCCACCAGGCCGTGGCCGCCCTCGTGGGCGATGGTGATGGCGTTGCGGGAGACGCGCCAGAGTCCGTGCGGGACTACCACGGTCAGCGCGGCGACCATGGTGGCGATCACCACCCACAGATCCGGGTCGGGCTGGCTGCCGAAGACCTCGTCCCAGAGGGCGGGTATCGAGGCGATTGCGGTGCTGTCCATTGGCGGCGGAGGCTCCCGTGGTGGTCGTCGAATCTGGCAGTGTTGCACGTATGTGCGGACGGTATGCAGCGAGTCGTGGGCCCGAGGATCTCGCAGGAGTCTTTGAGATCGAGAAGTGGGAGCCCGAGGAGGTTCTGGCCCCCGACTACAACGTGGCCCCGACCAAAGAGGTCTATGCAGTCCTCGACCGTCCACTTAAGGACGCGGAGAGCCCCGAGCCGGTTCGCCAGCTGCGCAAGCTGAAGTGGGGGCTCGTTCCTTCCTGGTCCAAGACGCCCGAGGGCGGCGCCCGGATGATCAACGCCCGCGCGGAGACCGTGCACGAGAAGCCGTCGTACCGTCGCGCATTCGCCGCCCGGCGCTGCATCATCCCCGCCGACGGCTACTACGAGTGGGTCACCGCCAAGGACGAGCGGGAGCTGGAGGTCGAGGGGAAGAAGAAGCGGCAGCGGAAACAGCCGTACTTCGTGCTTCCCGCCGACGGGTCGGTGTTCGCGATGGCCGGGCTGTACGAGTTCTGGCGGGACCGGACGCTGCCCGACGACCATCCGCTGGCCTGGTGGGTCACCTGCTCGGTGATCACCACCGAGGCGGAGACGACCCCGCTCGCGGTCGCCCCCGCCGACGGGCCGTACGCCCTCGCCGACATCCACCCCCGGATGCCCCTGATGCTCACCCCGGACCGCTGGGACGCCTGGCTCGACCCGGCCCGCAGCGACCCCGAGGACCTGCGCGAGCTGCTCGTCCCGCCGCCCGCCGGGCTGATGCGCGCCTATCCGGTGTCGACGGCCGTCAGCAATGTCCGCAACAACGGACCGGAGCTGCTGAAGGAACTGGAAGGCCCGGAAGAAGGCACACTCTTCTGATGTGAGCGAGATCATCGAGACCGACGCGGGGACCGCCCGCATCACCTGGCACAGGGCGAAGAAGGCGCGGCTCGTGCTGGCCGTCAGTCATGGGGCCGGCGGTGGCATCGAGGCGCGGGATCTTCAGGCCCTCGCGACCGTCCTCCCCGGGCACGGGGTGACCGTCGCGCTGGTCGAGCAGCCGTGGCGGGTGGCCGGGAAGAAGGTGGCGCCCGCGCCGAAGACGCTGGACGTGGGGTGGCGGGGGATCTGGCCGGCCGTCGCGAAACCCGGTCTGCCGGTGGTCTCCGGGGGCCGTAGCGCCGGAGCTCGGGTTGCCTGTCGTACGGCGACGGAGCTGGGCGCCGCCGCCGTCCTCGCCCTGAGCTTCCCGCTGCACCCGCCCGGGAAGCCGGAGAAGTCGCGGGCCGGCGAACTGCTCGGGGCCGGGGTACCCACGCTCGTGGTGCAGGGCGGCAACGATCCCTTCGGGAAACCGGCTGAGTTTCCGGAGGGCGACTTCGAACTGGTCGAAGTGCCGTACGGCGACCATGGGTTCGCGGTGCCGAAGCGGGCGGAGATCGGTCAGGACCAGGCCCTGGAGATCATCACCGGGCGAGTGGTGGAGTGGACTCGAACACTCGGGTGAAGGGCGGGAATGCCGGGACCCTTACCACTGTTGTGCAGGGCACAGAGAGTCGTAGAAAGGAAGTCCTCCGCATGGGTTCGACCTTCTGCCCGGCCCGTAGCAGCCGCCCGGACCTGGACTGGTCGGTGCTGCACGCGACCAAGGCCACCCCTATTGGGGCGGCGGGCGGACCGGATCGTCGTCTATCCTCCGATTCTGGTGGCATCGGCTTCGGTGCTGCCCGGAATCTTGAGGAGGTGGGTCCGGTTCCCGGTACCGACGCAGGGACCGAACACGGCCAGGCGGAGCAGCCCGAGGGCCAGGGCACGAGCACGGAGTCCACGGCGGAGCGCAGTGCGCGCTTCGAGCGGGACGCGCTCGAATTCCTCGACCAGATGTACTCGGCCGCACTGCGCATGACCCGCAATCCGGCCGACGCCGAGGACCTGGTGCAGGAGACGTACGCCAAGGCGTACGCGTCCTTCCACCAGTTCCGTGAGGGCACCAACCTCAAGGCGTGGCTGTACCGGATCCTCACCAACACGTTCATCAACTCGTACCGCAAGAAGCAGCGCGAACCCCAGCGCTCCGCGGCCGAGGAGATCGAGGACTGGCAGCTCGCGCGTGCCGAGTCGCACATGTCGACGGGTCTGCGCTCCGCCGAGTCGCAGGCGCTCGACCACCTGCCCGACTCGGATGTGAAGGAAGCCCTCCAGGCCATCCCGGAGGAATTCCGCATCGCCGTGTATCTCGCGGACGTAGAGGGCTTTGCGTACAAGGAGATCGCGGACATCATGGGGACACCCATCGGTACGGTGATGTCCCGGCTGCACCGGGGCCGCCGTCAACTGCGCGGCATGCTCGAGGACTACGCGCGTGACCGCGGACTTGTCCCGGCCGGTGCCGGGGAGTCGAACGAAGCGAAAGGCTCGGGCTCATGAGCTGCGGTGACCATCACGAGACGGACTGCAGTGAAGTCCTCGCGCATCTCTACGAGTTCCTCGACAGAGAGATGCCGGACGCGGACTGCACCAAGTTCGAGGTGCACTTCGAGGAGTGCTCGCCGTGCCTGGAGAAGTACGGCCTGGAGCAGGCCGTGAAGAAGCTCGTGAAGCGGTGCTGCGGGCAGGACGACGTGCCGTCGGACCTCCGCTCCAAGGTGATGGGACGCCTGGAGATGATCCGGTCGGGGCAGGTCGTGCCTGAGCATGATGTGGCGGCTTCTCCGCAGGAGTCCTGAACGGACTGTCGTCACTCGAATGTGCTAATCCGCGGGTGATACGCCCGCGGCCTCCCCCTGATCGCCCTAGGCTCCTCGGCCTGGACAGGCATGGTCGGGGGGAAGGGCGTCAGCCATGGAGGCGACACCGGCACGGGCACGTGCGTACGTCCTCTGTGCCGTCCTCGGCGCCCTGCTCTGTCTGCTTCCGCTGCCGACCGTCCACGCACCCTGGTGGGCGGTCGCGCTGTTGGCGGCCCTCTACGCCGGTTGCGAGCAGATCGCCCGGCGCCGGTTCGCCGGCACCTTCTACCCGGTGCTGCTCGCCGCGGCCTTCCTGCTGCCGCCGCCCGCCGCCGCGCTCGTACCGCTGCCGGGCGCGCTGTTCTCCTACGTCGACGAGGGCCCGCTCTGGCTGCGGCGGAGCTGGCGGGCCGCGCAGCTCGCGCTCGCCGTGTGGGCGGCGGGAAGCGTGCACTGGGCGCTGGGCGGCCGGAACGCGGTCGTCGCCTCCGACTTCCCGTACGCGCTGCTGCCCGCCCTGGCAGCCGTCCTCGCCTTCTGCCTGGTCCTGACCGTCCTGGACGGCGGGATCCACGCCCTCGGCGTGGAGGCACCTCCCACGCCTTTCGGGCAGTGGGGGAGGATGCCGCTACGACGGGCCTGGCGCGGTCTGTTTCTACGGTCCCTGGCGCCCATCGGCGTGCACGGGCTCGCCGGGCTGATGATGGCCGTCCTGTGGCGCAGCCCCTACGGCCCGGTCGCCGCGCTGCTCGTGCTGCTGCCGATGGGGGTGTCCTGGTGGGTGTTCGCCCAGTACCACCGGGAACACGCCGCCCACCAGGCCACCATCCGCGCCCTCGTCCAGGCCGTCGACATCAAGGACGGCTACACCCGCGGGCACAGCGAGCGGGTCGGACAGGCGTCGATGATGATCGCGCGGGAACTGGGCATGGACGACTCCCGGGTGGAAGTGCTGCGCTTCGCCGGGATCCTGCACGACGTCGGGAAGCTGGGCGTGCCCACGCGACTGCTGCGCAAGGACGGGCCGCTCACGCCCGAGGAGCGGCGGGTGATCGAACTGCATCCCGAGTACGGACACGAGATCGTGCGCGGGATCGGTTTCCTGGGGGAGGCCCGGGCGGCGGTCCTGCACCATCACGAACGGCTGGACGGCAGCGGCTACCCGTACGGGCTGTTGGGCGGTCAGATCCCGGAGTCCGCGCGGGTGGTCGCCGTGGCCGACGCCTTCGACGCGATGACGTCCACCCGGTCGTACCGGCGGGCCCGGCCGGTGCCGGCCGCTCTGGCGGAGCTGGAGCGGTGTGCGGGGGCGCAGTTCGATCCGCGCATGGTGGCCGCGCTGATGCTGGCCCTCGGCAAGTACGGCTGGCGGCCCGCCGTGACCGCGGACGAACCCGCCACCCCTGTTCCGCCGCCCGCGCCGGTCCCGAGCCGGCCGGGAGTACACCGATGACGCGGCGCCGGAACCTCCTGCCCCTCACCCTCATCCACACCTCCGCCGCCCTCCTCGCCACCACCTCCCTCGCCCTCACCCTCTGGACCGGCCTCGAAGAACGCGGAGTCGCCCTCGCCTTCGGAGTGCTCGTCGCTGTAGGGGAGTTGAGCCGGTGGAACGGGACGACCGGGCTCGGGCTCCGGGAGACCGCCCCGCTCGGCGCCGCCGGCGCCCTCTCCTACGCGCTGCTCGGCGCCGACGCCGGACAGCCCACCCACCACGGCGCCTTCCAGGTCGTCACCGTGGTCGTCGCCGCCTCCCTCGTCGGCTGTGTGCCGCATATCGCGCGCGGCCGGAGCCGTACCCCGGACCACCTGGCGCGCCGCGTACTGACCGTCGGCTTCGCCGCCGTCTGCTTCCAACCCCTTTACAACCAAGGGGTGTTCGGACACTGGGGCGGCCCCGCCTACGCCCTGCTCCTGCTCGCGCTCCTCTCCCTCACCGCCCTCTGCGACGCCGTGCTCGCCGCCGCGCTCGCCCACTCCCGCACCCGCTGGCCCTTCGGCCCGCTGCTCCGCGACGAGCTGCGCGGCATGCTCGGCATCGGGTCCGCGGTCTGCGCGACCGGCGCGGTGATGGCGCTCGCGGTCGCCGTCGTGGGGCTGTGGGCGCTGCCCGTCTTCTCCGTGCCGCTGCTGCTGACCCAGCTGTCCTTCCGGCGGTACGCGGCCGTACGGACCACCTACCGCCAGACCATCGCCTCCCTCGCCCGCTCCACCGAGATCGCCGGATACACCCCGGCCGGGCACGCCCGCCGGGTCGCCGCGCTCTGTCAGGCGGTCGGGCGGGACATGGGACTGTCCGAACCCGACCTCGCCGTCCTGGAGTACGCAGCCCTGATGCACGACATCGGCCAGCTCAGCCTCGTCGACCCGGTACCGGCCGGAGCCACCGCCGTACTCCCCGTGGCCGAGCAGCGGCGGATAGCACTGCTCGGCGGGGCCGTCGTACGGCAGACCGGGGTGAGCCCCCAGGTGGCGGCCGTCGTGGAGCGGCAGGCCGACCCGTGCCGGGAGCAGCCGGTCTCCGCGCGGATCGTGCGGGCCGTCAACGCGTACGAGGAGAAAACCCGGGCAGGAGGCCCCGGCGGGCCCCTCCGGGCGCTGGAGGAGCTGCGCCTCGGGACCGCCGGGGACTACGCTCCCGAGGTCGTGGAGGCGCTGGCCCGGGTGCTCTCGAATCAAGGGTGTGGCGCGTGAGCGCCTCCGGCAAGGGTGGTGGTGGGTGACGGGCGGGCTGTCTGACCTTGCCCTCGGCTGGGTAACCCATCGGTAATGAGCGCCCTCCCAGCCGTACGTGGTTGGATGCGAAGAAGAGGGTGTCCGGGGGCAGAGCCAGCCCAACGAACGGAACTGGCAGGCGGGAATCGTGAGGATCTTCGGCAAGGGACGGCACCGGCCCTCCGCCTCCTGGCGGCAGGCCACAGACCGCGCGTTCACGCTGATCGGCGACGGTCGCTACGAGGACGCCGGCGCGCTGCTGACACGTGCCGCCGATCTTGAACCCTGGCTGTCCGAGTCCTGGTTCAACCTCGCCCTGCTGCACAAGTTCCGGCACGACTGGGAGCAGGCCCGGGCGGCCGGGCTCCGCGCTGTCGCGCTGCTGGAGCGGGAGGCCGGCGCACCTGACTGGTGGAACGTGGGCATCGCGGCCACCGCCCTCCAGGACTGGCCGCTGGCCCGGCGCGCCTGGCAGGCGTACGGGCTGCGGGTGCCGGGCGGGGTCACCGCGGCGGGCGAACCGGCCGGCATGGACCTCGGCAGCGCGGCCGTACGGCTGTCTCCCGAGGGGGAGGCCGAGGTGGTGTGGGGGCGGCGGCTGGATCCGGCGCGGATCGAGGTGCTGTCCATTCCGCTTCCCTCGTCCGGGCGACGCTGGGGTGAGGTCGTCCTGCACGACGGGGTGCCGCACGGCGAGCGGACCACCGCCGCCGGGCACTCCTACCCGGTCTTCGACGAGATCGAGCTGTGGGCGCCGTCGCCTGTGCCGACGTGGGTGGTGCTGCTTGAGGCTGCCGCCGAGGCCGACCGGGACGCGTTGGAGCAGCTGGCTGCTGATGCGGGGTTCGCGGCGGAGGACTGGTCGTCCTCCGTGCGGTTGCTGTGCCGGATGTGTTCGGAGTCGCGGATGCCTTCCGACGAGGGTGACGGGGAGCATCTTGATCCGCATGATCACAGTGAGCCGGGGCATCCTGGGCCGCTGGGGCATCGGACCGATGGGCAGTTGTGGGTGCCGGAGCGGGAGTGTGGGTTGGCTGCGCCCGCCTCGCTGGTTCGTGGGTTGTTGGACGGGTGGGTTGCCGACAGCCCTGATTCTCGGGACTGGCGGGATTTGGAAGAGGTCTGCTGAGGTCGTTCTTCGGCTGCGGCTCGTTGTCGCTGCTCGCGCCCACGCGGCGGAGCCGCACATATGCACAGCCCCGCGCCCCTTAAAGGCATCCACGTACCCTGTAGCTGCAACATCTCCCCCCGTTTTACCTAGGAAGGCTTACGTCCGTCATGGCGCAGCAGGACACCGATCAGCAGCACGTGGGCGTGCTTCCCGTGGACGACGAGGGGTTTGTCGTCGATACCGAGGGGACCGAGGAGCGTGAGGCGGCCTGGCGGGAGCGGGGGACCTCGCGGGCGATCACGGTCGTCGGGAATCCGGTGCTGCACAAGGAGTGCGCGGACGTCACCGAGTTCGGTGCGGAGCTGGAGACGCTGGTGGCGGACATGTTCGCCTCGCAGCGCACCGCCGAGGGCGTCGGCCTCGCCGCCAACCAGATCGGCGTCGGCCTGAAGGTCTTCGTCTACGACTGCCAGGACGACGAGGGCAAGCGGCACGTCGGTGTCGTCTGCAATCCCAGGCTGGTCGATCTGCCCGCCGACAAGCGGCACCTGGACGAGAGCAACGAGGGCTGTCTGTCCGTGCCGACCGCGTATGCGCCGCTCGCGCGGCCCGACTACGCCGAGGTGACCGGGCAGGACGAGCGGGGCAACCCGATCAAGGTCCGCGGCACCGGTTACTTCGCACGGTGTTTGCAGCACGAGACCGATCACCTCTACGGCTACCTCTACATCGACCGGCTCTCCAAGCGCGACCGCAAGGACGCGCTGCAGCAGATGGCCGAGAACGAGCCCCGCTACCCCGTGGTCGCCAACGACTGAGTCCCAGGGACGATCACAACCCCCTTGCGTACGGCGTCTGTTCAGGTGCAACTCCCTGATCAGGCGCCGTTCGCATGTCCGTCGCACATTCGATCGTTTTCGCTCTCGTAGTGATCCAGAATCAGTCACACATGGATGGATTCTCGGCGCTTGGGGGTAGTGAAGGAAGCAAATCCGTTCCCAGAGCGGTCAGTTGTGGTGCTGAATGGGAAGTGCGGGGATACGCAACGGCGCACGCCCGGCACAGCGGGAGGGGCGTGCGCAACTGGCGGCTGAGAGGGGTTTGTTCGTGCCTGCTTTCTCGCACAGCACCACAACGGCATCGACGGCGATCGCCGTTCCACCATCACTCTCTCTCCCGGTGATCGAGGCGGTGTTTCCCCGGCGACTGCATCCCTATTGGCCGAGGCTCCAGGAGAAGACACGCGTCTGGCTGCTGGGAAAGCGACTCATGCCGGCGGACAAGATACGCGAATATGCCGACGGTCTTTGCTACACGGACTTGATGGCCGGGTACTACTTGGGCGCACCGGACGACGTGCTCCAGGCGATAGCGGACTACAGCGCGTGGTTCTTCGTCTGGGACGACCGCCATGACCGGGACATCGTGTACGGCCGGCCCGACGCCTGGCGGCGGCTCCGGTTCCGCTTGCACGCCGCACTGGACTCACCACGCCACCACCTGCTTCACCCGGATCCCCTGGTCGCCGGGTTCGCCGACTGCATGATGCGGATCTACTCGTTCCTCCCCGCCACCTGGAACGCGCGGTTCGCCCGGCACTTCCACGCCGTGATCGAGGCCTACGACCGGGAATTCCGCAACCGCTCCGAGGGGAACATCCCCACGGTCGAGGAATACCTCGCACTGCGACGGCTCACCTTTGCGCACTGGATCTGGACGGATCTGCTGGAGACGAGCGCGGGCTGCGAACTCCCGGACAGCATAAGGAAACACCCGGGATATAGGCGGGCGGCACTGCTCAGCCAGGAATTCGCCGCCTGGTACAACGACCTCTGCTCCCTGCCGAAGGAAATAGCGGGCGACGAGGTCCACAATCTCGGAATCAGCCTCATCAAATACGAGGGGCTGACTCTTGAGGACGCGATCGCCGAAGTGAGGCGCCGGGTCGAGGAATGCATTGCCGATTTCATCGTCGCGGAACAGGAGACCTTACGTCTTGCCGACCGGCTCGAGGACGGCACCGTACGGGGAATGGAACTGAGCGCCGCCGTACGGTCCTGCCTCGGCAATATGCGGAACTGGTTCAGTTCCGTCTACTGGTTCCACCACGAGTCCGGCCGTTACATGGTCGACAGCTGGGACGACCGGTCCACTCCCCCGTATGTCAACAACGAAGCGGCAGGTGAGAAATGACCGTCGAGTCTGTGAAGCCCGCGGCACCGGAGGTGCCGGAACTGTTGGAGCCGCCCGTCGCGGGCGGCGGAGTCCCGCTGCTCGGCCATGGCTGGAAGCTGGTCCGCGACCCGCTGGCCTTCATGGCCCGACTCCGTGACCACGGCGACGTCGTACGGCTCCGCCTCGGCCCCAAGACGGTGTACGCCGTGACCGCGCCGGCCCTCACCGGGGCAGTGGCGCTGAGCCCCGACTACATCATCGCGGGCCCGCTGTGGGAGTCCCTGGAGGGACTGCTCGGCAAGGAGGGGGTGGCCACCGCCAACGGGCCCACCCACCGGCGCCAACGGCGCATCATCCAGCCCGCGTTCCGGCTCGACGCGATACCCGGCTACGGGCCGATCATGGAGGAGGAGGTGCACGCGCTCACCGAGCGCTGGCAGCACGGCGGGACGATCGACTGCACCTCCGAGGCCTTCCGGGTCGCCGTGCGGATCGCGGCCCGCTGTCTGCTGCGCGGCGACTTCATGGACGAGCGCGCCGAGCGGCTGTGCGTCGCCCTCGCCACCGTCTTCCGGGGCATGTACCGGCGGATGGTCGTCCCGGCCGGACCGCTCTACCGGCTGCCCCTTCCGGCCAACCGCGAATTCAACCGGGCGCTGGCCGATTTGCATCTCCTCGTCGACGAGATCGTTGCCGAACGCCGGGCATCTGGTCAAAAGCCGGACGATTTGCTGACAGCGCTGCTGGAGGCGACCGACGAGAATGGCGAGCCGATCGGGGAACAGGAGATCCACGACCAGGTCGTCGCGATCCTCACCCCCGGAAGTGAAACCGTGGCGTCCACGATCATGTCGCTGCTCCAGGTCCTCACCGAACACCCGGAACACGCCGACAAGGTATGCGAAGAGGTTGAATCCGTGACGGGCGGACGCCCGGTGGCATTCGGCGACGTCCGCGCGCTCACCCACACGAACAATGTCCTCGTCGAGACGTTGCGCCTGTGGCCCGCCGTATGGATATTGACGCGGCGGGCGGTCACGGACACCGAACTGGGCGGCTATCGGATTCCGGCCGGGGCCGACATCATCTACAGCCCCTACGCGATCCAGCGCGACCCGCGTTCGTATGCGCGCAACGAGGAGTTCGACCCCGACCGCTGGCTTCCGGAACGGTCCAAGGACGTACCGAAGTTCGCCATGAGCCCGTTCAGCGTGGGCAACCGGAAGTGTCCCAGCGACCACTTCTCGATGGCCCTGCTGAGCCTGTTCACGGCGGCGGTGGCGACGAAGTACCGCTTCGAGCTGGTGTCCGGCTCCTACGACACCACCCGGGTCGGCATCACCCTCCACCCGCACCGGCTGATGCTCAGGCCGGTCCCCAGGTGAGACGACAGGCGTGCGTTCAGGCGGCTTCCGGGCCCCTGAACGTGCGCCGGTAGGCGTTCGGGGTGGTGCCCAGGGCACGGACGAACTGGTGGCGCAGGGCGGGCGCGGTGCCGAAGCCGGTGCGCCAGGCGATCTCGTCCATCGTCTCGTCCGTCCCCTCCAGCAACTGCTGCGCCAGCAGCACCCGTTGACGCAGGATCCAGCGGTACGGCGTGGTCCCGGTCTCCTGCTGGAAACGGCGGGCGAAAGTACGCGGCGACATGTGGGCGCGGGCGGCGAGCTGCTCGACGGTGACCTCCTGGTCGAGGTGCTCCGCCATCCACACCAGCACCTCGCCCACGGTGTCGCACTGCGAGCGCGGCAGCGGCCGCTCGATGTACTGGGCCTGGCCCCCGTCCCGGTGCGGCGGTACGACCATCCGCCGCGCGATGGCGTTGGCGACCTCAGGACCCTGCTCCTTGCGCACGATGTGCAGACAGGCGTCGATACCGGCCGCGGTGCCCGCCGAGGTGATCACCGGGCCCGCGTCGACGTACAGCACGTCCGGCTCCACGACGATCTTCGGATACCGCCGGGCCAGCAGCTCCGCGTGATGCCAGTGCACCGCGCACCGCCGCCCGTCCAGCAGTCCGGCGGCGGCCAGCACGAACACCCCCGAGCAGACGCTGAGCACCCGGGCACCCCGGTCCACGGCCCGCCGCAGCGCGTCGAGCAGCTCCTCCGGGTACTCCCGCGCCGCATAGGTCGCACCGGCCGGTACGGCGATCAGGTCCGCGCTCTCCAGCCGCTCAAGCCCGTGCTGGACGGCCAGCGAGAAGCCCGCGTGGGTGGCGAGCGTCGGCCCCTCGGCCGAGGCGACGGCGAAGTCGTAGACCGGCAGGCCCTCGTCGCTGCGGTCGAGGCCGAACACCTCGCAGACGACGCCGAGTTCGAAGGGGTGGACTCCGTCGAGCAGGACCACGGCCACGTTTTTCAGCATGCTGCCAGTGTGCGCCGGAAGTGGCAGTAAATCGAGGGTGCACGGCAGTTCTGCCACTCACGGTAAGGAGTGTAAGCCGTGACACTGGTGTCTATGAACGCAGCCATGGACAACCTCATCGCCCTGCTGACCGTCCTCGGCATCTTCGTCGCCGTGGCCTTCCCGTCGCTGCTCGGCATCGCGCACGAGCGGCGCATCGACCGTCAGATCCGGACCGCTCACCGGATCATGACTTCGTCACCACGACGGTGACCGACCACTCCTGAATGCCCTTGCAGGAGATCTTGTGCGGGGCGGTCGCACACAGCGGCCGGGACGACGTGAGCTTCACGGTCCCGGCCGAGACCGCCTTGAACGCGTTGCTCGCGTCGCCGGGCCGGATCAGGATCCCGCTGTTGGTGGCCTCCAGGGCGGTGCCGGCGGTCTTGACCTGCGCCCACGGCCGGGACGCCGTCCCGTCCAGCAGGATCCGGATCGTGCTGCCGGTCGTCAGACAGAACGTGCCGTTGGTGTCGGCCGCGGCGAGCGTCTCCTTCGACGTACAGGCCGACCTACTCTTGCCCGGTGTGGGGGACTGGGACGGCGACACACTGCCGCTGCCGGTGTCGGACTTCGTGCCGCCGCAGCCCGTGAGGGCGAGTGCCAGGCTGGCGACGGCGAGGGACGGAGCGAGGATGGATCGACGCATGGGGGGCCTCCTTGCCCCTTTGACGTGTCACGGATGCATCCGGATCCGCCGTGAGAAGTGAAGTATTCGTGGACATGACACTCGCGCACATGACAGAGCCCCGGCCGCTGCGAGACGGCCGGGGCTCAGCTCATGAGGAGGTCAGCTGGTCGTGACGGCGGTGTCGTCGACGACGAAGCTGGTCTGGAGGGAGGAGTCCTCGACTCCGCTGAACTTCAGCGTCACGGTGGTGCCGGCGAAGGCCGACAGGCTGAAGGACTTCGCGACGTATCCGCTCGCCGCGTTGAGGTTGGAGTAGGTGGCCAGGGTGGTCGAGCCGGCGGTGACCGTCAGCTTGTCGTAAGCCGTGCTGGTGGTGGTCTCCGCGGTGTCGACGTGCAGGTAGAAGGTGAAGGTCGTGCCGGTGCAGCCGGACGGGACGGTCACCGACTGGGACAGCGTGTCGGTGTGGGTCGAGCCGTAGCCGTCGAGCCACGCGTAGTACGAGCCCGCGTGCGCGGCCTCACTGCTGGAGTTGGTGATGACCCCGCTGCTCGCGGTCCAGGTCGTGTTGCCGGACTCGAAGCCCGCGTTGCCCAGCAGCTGGGTCGAGGTGCAGGAGCCGCCGCCGGAGGTGCTGACCGTCCAGGTGAAGGAGGCCGAGCCGGAGGCGCCGGTGGAGTCGGTCGCGGTCACCGTCACGGCGTAGGTGCCTGCGGTGGACGCGGTGCCGGAGATCAGACCGGTCGAGCTGCTGATCGACAGGCCGGTCGGCAGCCCGCTCGCGCTGTAGGTGAGGGTCGCGCCCGCGCTGTCCGAGGCCGAGATCTGCAGGCTGGCCGTGGAACCGGTCGCCGTGGACTGGCTGCCCGGGTTGGTGACGGTCACCGTGTTGCCGGTCGTGGTGCCGGCGGTGAAGGCGGCGGTGCCGTCCGGGGTGCCCCAGCCGGTCGGGCCGTCGTAGCCGGTGCCCGCGGTGCAGAAGTACGAGGTCGAGCAGGAGCCGTTGTTGCCGCTCGTGACGTCGTACAGGTTGCTGGTGTGGGAGTAGGGGTACTTCGCCGGGTAGTCGCTGGAGCCCGGGGTGCCGGCCAGCGCGTAGACGCCCGCGATGATCGGGGACGAGGCGCTGGTGCCGCCGTAGACCGCCCAGCCGGAGCCGCCGTAGGTGTCGTAGACGGCCACGCCGGTGGCGGGGTCGGCGACGGCGGAGACGTCGGCCTCCATGCGCTTGGTGCAGCCCGTGTCGGTCTGCCAGCTCGGCTTCGCGTCGTACGCCGAGCAGCCGGAGCCGGTGCCCTCGGTGCTGCTGGTCTTCCAGACGGACTCGGTCCAGCCGCGGGTGTTGGAGGACGTGGAGAGGGCCGTGCCGCCGACTGCGGTCACGTACTGGGACGTTGCCGGGTACTCGGCGCCGTAGGCGCTGTCACCGGAGGAGACGGTGATCGCGACGCCCGGGTGCTTGAAGTACGAGGTGTCCTCGGAGGTCTGGGAGGAGGACTCGGAGCCGCCCCAGCTGTTCGACACGAACTTCGCGCCCAGGGCGACGGCCTCGTTCTCGGCGGCGCCGAGGTTGGCGTCGGTGGCCGAAGTGGCCTCCACCAGAATGATGTTGCAGTTCGGGCAGACCGCGCTGACCATGTCGATGTCGAGCGCTTCCTCGCCCGCCCAGCCGGTGTCGTTCGTCGGCAGGGAGGTGGTCGAGCCGGTCTGGCTGACCTGCTTGAAGCAGCCGCTGGCCACGGTGCAGGCCGACAGGCCGAAGTTGGAGCGGTAAGTGGCCAGGTCCGAGGCCGCGTTGGGGTCGTTGTACGCGTCGACCACGGCGACCGTCAGACCGGAACCGCCGGTCGAGGGCAGGGCGTACGCGCTGTGCAGGTTGGCCGGGCTCAGCCCGGAGACCGCGGCGGCGGCGTCCGCCTTCACCGCGGAGGCCAGCTTCTGCTTGATGTCGGTGCGCCGCTGGGCGAAACAGGCCGCCGAACCGGGGGCCGCGGTCGCGCACAGGTGCTCGGTCGGCACCTTCTGGCCGGCCTTGCCGGTCGAGTGGACGGCCTGGGCCGCGGGGGCGGTCAGGGCCTTGGCGTTCTGGGTGACCTTGGAGACCTGGGCGGACTGGACGACTGCCTGGGCTGCGGGCCGCGCGTCGGCGGGGGAGGCCGCCGCGAGCCCGAAGACGCTGAGGGTGAGGGCGGGTATGGCGGCGGTCAGTAGTCTTCGCAGGCTTCGTCTGGGCTTCTCACGCATGGGGGTACTGCCTCCGTCGAGTCGATTGGAGTGGGGTTCCTCGGCGTGGTGGCAGGCCTGTGACGCGCGTAGCGGCGGCATTGAACGCCGTCATGGGCATGACACTTGGAGCGTTCTGTGATGCCGTTGTGCATGACATGGACAGGACGGGCAGAACCTAGCCGGGGCGGCGTGACCGCGAACAGACGCACCCCATGAACTTTGCCGCTCCATAGAAACTCCATGGACGGCCCATGGAAGCTCCATGGGCCGTCCGCGAAGTAAGAAGCAGATAAAGGGCGTTCGGCGGGCGGGGGCTAGAAGTCCTCGTCGAGGTCGACCGTGCCCTCCACGGCGACCTGGTAGGCCGACGGGCGGCGCTCGAAGAAGTTGGTCAGCTCCTGCACACCCTGCAACTCCATGAAGGAGAAGGGGTTCTCGGAGCCGTAGACCGGGGCGAAGCCCAGCCGCTGGAGGCGCTGGTCGGCGACACACTCCAGGTACTGGCGCATCGAGTCGGTGTTCATGCCCGGCAGCCCGTCACCGCACAGATCACGCCCGAACTGCAGCTCCGCCTCGACGGCCTCCTTCAGCATGTCCGTGACCTGCTGCTGGAGTTGGTCGTCGAACAGCTCCGGCTCCTCCTTGCGGACGGTGTCGACCACCTCGAACGCGAAGGACATGTGCATGGTCTCGTCGCGGAACACCCAGTTGGTGCCGGTGGCCAGGCCGTGCAGGAGACCCCGGCTGCGGAACCAGTAGACGTACGCGAACGCGCCGTAGAAGAACAGCCCCTCGATGCACGCGGCGAAGCAGATCAGGTTGAGCAGGAAACGGCGGCGGTCGGCCTGGGTCTGGAGGCTCTCCAGCTTCTCGACCTCGTTGATCCACTTGAAGCAGAACTCGGCCTTCTCGCGGATGGAGGGGATGTTCTCCACCGCGTCGAAGGCGGCGGCCCTGTCCTCCGGGTCGGGGAGGTAGGTGTCGAGGAGCGTCAAGTAGAACTGCACGTGCACGGCCTCCTCGAAGAGCTGACGGCTCAAGTAGAGCCGCGCCTCCGGGGAGTTGATGTGCTTGTACAGCGTCAGCACGAGGTTGTTCGCCACGATCGAGTCGCCCGTCGCGAAGAACGCGACCAGCCGGCCGATCATGTGCTGCTCACCCGGCGTCAGCTTCGCGAGATCGGCGACGTCCGAGTGGAGGTCGACCTCCTCGACGGTCCAGGTGTTCTTGATCGCGTCCCGGTAGCGCTCGTAGAAGTCCGGGTAGCGCATGGGGCGGAGGGTCAGCTCGAAGCCCGGGTCGAGGAGGTTCTTTTCGGTGGAGCTCATTACTGGCAGGCCTCGCAGGACTCGGGGTTCTCAAGGGAGCAGGCGACCGCGTCTTCGTCCGGGGTCAACTGCTGTACGGGGACGGTGGTTTGGGCTTGGGCCTGGGCCGCGCGGGCGATGCGGGTCGCCGGGCGGGAGCGCAGGTAGTACGTCGTCTTCAGGCCCTGCTTCCAGGCGTACGCGTACATCGAGGAGAGCTTGCCGATCGTCGGCGTCTCCAGGAACAGGTTCAGGGACTGGGACTGGTCCAGGAACGGGGTGCGGGCGGCGGCCATGTCGATCAGGCCGCGCTGCGGGATCTCCCATGCTGTGCGGTACAGGGCGCGGACCTCGGCCGGGATCCAACTGAACGCCTGTACCGAGCCGTTGGCGTCCCGCAGCGCCTCCCGGGTGCGGGCGTCCCACACGCCGAGCTGCTTCAGCTCGTTCACCAGGTACGAGTTGACCTGGAGGAACTCACCGGACAGCGTCTCGCGCTTGAAGAGGTTGGAGACCTGCGGCTCGATGCACTCGTACACGCCCGCGATGGAGGCGATGGTGGCCGTGGGGGCGATCGCCAGCAACAGGCTGTTGCGCATGCCGACTTGGGCGATACGTTCCCGCAGCGCCGTCCAGCGCTCCGGCCAGGTCAGCTCCACGTCGTAGTGGTCGGGGTGCAGAACACCCTTCGCCGTACGGGTCTTCTCCCAGGCCGGCAGCGGGCCGTTGCGCTCGGCGAGGTCGGCGGAGGCCTCGTACGCGGCGAGCATGATGCGCTCGGCGATACGGGTGGAGAGGGCCTGTGCCTGCGGGGAGTCGAAGGGGACGCGCAGCTTGAAGAAGACGTCCTGGAGGCCCATCGCACCCAGGCCGACCGGGCGCCAGCGCGCGTTGGAACGGCCCGCCTGCTCGGTCGGGTAGAAGTTGATGTCGACCACGCGGTCGAGGAAGGTGACGGCGGTGCGAACGGTCTCGTCCAGCCGCTCCCAGTCGATGTCACCGTCGACCACGAAGGCGCCCAGGTTCACCGAACCCAGGTTGCAGACCGCCGTCTCGCCGTCGTCCGTGACCTCCAGGATCTCGGTGCAGAGGTTCGAGGAGTGGACGGTGTGGCCCGGCTCGGCCGTCTGGTTGGCGGTGCGGTTGGCCGCGTCCTTGAAGGTCATCCAGCCGTTGCCGGTCTGCGCGAGGGTGCGCATCATGCGGCCGTAGAGGTCACGGGCCGGGATGGTCTTCTTCGCGAGGCCTTGTTTTTCGGCCTCGCGGTACGCGGCGTCGAACTCCGCGCCCCACAGGTCGACCAGCTCCGGTACGTCGGCCGGCGAGAACAGCGACCAGACGCCGTCCTCGTTCACCCGGCGCATGAACTCGTCCGGGATCCAGTGCGCCAGGTTCAGGTTGTGCGTACGCCGGGCGTCCTCACCGGTGTTGTCCCGCAGCTCCAGGAACTCCTCGATGTCGGAGTGCCAGGTCTCCAGGTACACCGCGGCGGCACCCTTGCGCCGGCCGCCCTGGTTCACCGCGGCGACCGAGGCGTCCAGCGTCTTCAGGAACGGGACGATGCCGTTGGAGTGCCCGTTCGTGCCCCGGATCAGCGAACCGCGGCTGCGGATACGGGAGTACGAAAGACCGATGCCGCCGGCGTGCTTCGAGAGGCGGGCGACCTGGTGGTAGCGGTCGTAGATGGAGTCCAGCTCGTCCAGCGGGGAGTCGAGGAGGTAGCAGGACGACATCTGGGGGTGCCGGGTGCCGGAGTTGAAGAGGGTGGGGGAGGAGGGGAGGTAGTCGAGGCGGCTCATCAGGCGGTACAGCGCGGCGACTTCGTCGAGTGCGCGGGTCGAGTCGTCCTCGGCCAGACCGCTCGCCACCCGCAGCATGAAGTGCTGGGGCGTCTCGATGACCTTGCGGGTGATCGGGTGCCGCAGGAGGTAGCGGCTGTGCAGCGTACGGAGCCCGAAGTAGCCGAAGCGGTCGTCGGCGCCCTCATCGAAGGAGGCGGCGATCAGCGCGTCGAGGCGGGTCGCGTGCAGCGTCACGAACTCGGCGGTGCGGTCGGCGATCAGGCCCTCGCGGTGGCCCACGGCGACGGACTCGGTGAAGGTCGTCACGCCCTGGGAGGCGGCCTCCGCGGCGATACTGACCGTCAGCAGCCGGGCGGCGAGCCGGGAGTAGACCGGGTCTTCGGAGATGAGGCCGGCGGCGGCCTCCGTGGCCAGTTCGCGCAGTTCCGTCTCGTCCGCGTGGGCGGACCGGCCGCGCAGTGTGGCGGCGGCGACCCGGCCGGGGTCGGCGTCGGGAAGGTCGGCGGTCAGCTCGGTCAGGGTCCGCAGGATCGCGGCACCGGGACCGTCGGCACCGGGAACGGCCGTTCCGGGAACGCCGGTTACGGACGCTGCGTTCGCCTCGTTCGCCTGGGTCGCTGATGCCGGCTCTGCTGGCGCGATGGTCACGGTGGGGCTCTCCCTCGCTCGGCACGGGGCCTTGCGGAGGGCAGGCGGCAGCTCACGAGCGCACGGGGCGTCGCGTCCACCGGCCCACTCCACGAGGCCCGGACGTCATGCGCCCTGGCCGGGTGGCTGGGCGCGCCGTCGGCAGGTCCTCGGACTGACCAGGCGTGCGTATGCACGCAAGTACACCGTTGCGGGACAGTTCCGGATTCGCACCGGATTCCCCTGCGGCGACAGCGAGCATGAGCATACATCTTGTGCCGGGCTGTCGTGGCAACCCCAGATGTAGTGTCGCGGCTGTTTCAGAGCGTCAACTCATAGGTGAGGAGAGTGATGTCGTCGAGCTCCGGCAGGGGATTCCAGTCCCGGTCCGGGGTGCGGGTGAACCCGAGGCGTCCGTAGATGCGGTGGGCCGCGTGCATGGTGCCTTGGGTCGACAGGACTACGGCTGTGCAGCCCGCCGTGGCCCGGGCGCGGTCGACGCAGGCGCGGACCAGGGCCTCGCCGGCGCCCTTGCCGCGGGCCTCGCGGGCGACCGCCAGCATCCGGATCTCGGCCTCGCCGGGTTGTGCGATGTCGGCCATGGGGCCGCCGGACGGGACGAAGGTCACTCCGCCGAGGAGGTGGTCGTCGTCGACGGCTACGAGTACGTCGGCTGCGGCGGCTCGTTCTGCCACGGCTCTCAACTCGTCGAGGTATGCGTCGCTTTCGCCGAAGTCGAGGAGGCCGTCCTGGAGGTAGGCCTGGGCTGTGATCTCACCCAGGCCGTCGTACTCGCCGGGGGCCGCCTGCCTGATCACGATGTCCATGGCTTCGAGTCTGCCCGACGGCCGAGTCGCGGGGTGTCCCGGGAGTGATTCCATGGAAAGAGGTGCCGGTGCCCGCGTGGTCCTCTGTCCCGAGAATCGCTCTCGGAGGGAGAACGCATGATGACCAGGGTCGTCCGTCACCCGCCTGGCAGGGAGCGACTGCGCGATGCACCGATGGCGACGCTGGATCTGCGCCGGGCCGGGGTCCGGGTCAGACGGTTCCTCCTCGGTCACTGGCACACCCTGACGATCCGTCTGGAGGCGCGCCGCGGCACAACGCGCCCAAAGAAGTGGTGCAGGTGGGTCTCGTACACGAACGTCACCAGGGCTGTCTGGCTGGCTGCCGCGCTCGTGGTGCTCGTGTGGTGTGCGGAGGGCCTGTACATCCTCATCAAGCATCACTCGACCAGTTTCGAGAAGTGGCGGCAGGGCAACGAAGGGTTCGACGCCCTTCTCCGTTTCGTCGGCCCTATCTCCTCGTCGGGGGTGTCGGGGTGGGGAAGACCGCCGTCCTGGTGCGGCTCACCGAACTGCTCGCCCGGCAGAACGCGGTGCCCGTGCCGGTCCGGTTGAGGGACGCGGACGACGGGGCCGACCTGAACTTCGAGCGCATGGCGAAGCAGCGCTTCGTCGAGGAGTCGCCCATGGGCATCCTCGCGCGCAGCAAGACCGAGCGGGTGTGGCAGCAACTGCTCGCCGACGACAAGCCGGTGGTCATCGCCGACGGTCTGGAGGAGGCCCTCCTCAACGAGAACCTCCAGCAGAACCGGGAGAACATCATCCGCCGGGCCATCGAGCGTGCCCACGAGGAGAAGCTGCCCCTGGTCATCGCCTCCCGGCCGCACAGTCCGCTGGAGAGCACCCTCGCCGCGATCGTGGAGCTGGACCCGCTGAGCGAGGAGGAGGCGCTGTACTTCGTGGAGGCGCGGGTCCCGGACACGGACGAGCGGCGCGTGGACTGGATCGTGGAGACGGCGGAGGTCACCGAGTCGCCGATCTACCTGCAGATCGCCCGTGAACCGCACCGGCACGGCGCCCTGGAACGCGACGGTGCGCGGGGCGACGCACAGCGGCTGGACACGCGGAGCTGGGACCGCAGCAGCGCCGCGACGCCCTCGAAGTGGTCTCCGCCCTGGCCTGCATCGGGCTGCTCCAGGACAAACTGGAGGTGGGCTTCGCGGATGGCACACCCTCTGCGACCGGCTCAGTCACGAGGAGGGCAGGCTGCTGCGCGAGGGCAATCTGGGCCAGTGTCACGCCGCGCTGGCGCGCTTCGCGGGGTACGCGAACAGGCTCGGGCCGGTGGAGGGTTTCGAGAAGCGGGTCCGTTTCCCGCACAGCATCTTCCAGGCCTACTTCGGCTTCCGCGCACTGACCGACCTCGGGGAGCGGGAGGTCGGGGCGCTGGTCGAGCAGGCACTGCAGCCGCCCGGCCCCAGCCGTGAACTGCTCATCGCCCTGGTCCTGCTGTCCCGTCGGCGCGCGGGGGCGAGGGAGGCAGCGTCCGGGCCGAGGCGAAGAAGGAGATGAAGGAGCTGTGGCGGCAGGTCCCCGTGAGCGGGCTCAGCCTGGCCCAACGGCTGCGAAACGGCGACTGCTCAAGCGGCTCGGGGCGGCGCTGCGCTCGGTGTCGGGCAGGATCGACACCACTCCGCTGTACTACCAGCTCTTCCGGATGGGCATCGAGGAGCCCTCCTCCTCGGTGCGCCTGGCCGCGGCGCAGGAGATCGGCAGCGGCGGCAACGAGGCGTTCGCGGTGATCCGCGAACGGATCGGCCTGAACAGCGATCCCGTGCAGGAGTACAACGACAGGGTCGGCGAGCTGAGGCTGTGGAAGCGGCGGCAGTTCGAGACGTGGGCCAGGAGGATGGCGGGTGCGAGGACCGATCGCCCGCCTTCGCGCGCCACGTTGTCCGAGCGCATCGACCGTCTGCAACACGAACGGCAGGACCTCAACCAGGAGTACCGGCGGCGACGGGTCGCCCTGTTCCGGGAGTTCGTGATGCGGGCCTGGATGATCCCCATGCTCCTGGGCTCCGTCGACGACGCCCACCGTGACGAGGCCCGGGAACGACTCACGAAGTGGCTGCGCCACCTCGACCCGAAGTTCACGGGCGGCGCCCCCGACCTGCCACTGGCCCTTGAGGCCGTGCTGGCCCAGGGCTTCAAGTACGTGGCCAACCGGCGTAAACGCCATCCGCACGCGTACCCGCGCGGTCGCGCCGATCTCATGCGGCAGGCGGAGAAGGTGTTGCAGCAGTCCCGGTGGGAGCTGCCGGACAGGGTGGGCCACCACCATGACCACGCGAACCACGACGACACCGTGACGGGCCCGGAAGGCGACGGCCACGGGGTGCACGAACTCTCCGAGGCGATCGGCGGGATGACCGCCGTACAGACCGTGGAGCGCTGGCTGTCGATGGCGGGCACCGTGAGCGGGGCGCCCGGACGGTCGAACGCGAACGGTGCCCGGCCCGGCGGCCCCTACATCCCTTCGTCGCCGAGGCGGCCGATCTGGTGGCCCTCGCGCTGGAGACCGGGCAGCCCGAGCGGTACCTGTGGATCGACGAGAAGGGCGCCACCGACACCATCGGCTCCCGCACCCGTTACCCAGGGGGATATCGCCGGTGCAACCTGTGGATCCCGCCGTCGGCCGGCTGGAGCAGCCTGGACGCGCGGGCCCAGCACCTCGTCGCCGACGTCCTGGTCATGCTGAACCTCGTCGAGCGCGACGGGCATCCGGACGAGGTCGAGGAGCGGCTGGCTCGCGTGGAGCAGCCCGGCATGCCGCTCCCGCCGTGCATCCGCACGAACCGTGAGCCGCTGCGGCCGGACCTGCGGGCAGGTACCTCGGTCCCGCCCGCACCGGGCAGCACCTGTCTGCCCGGTGCAAGTTCCAGCTCTGCCCGTACCCGCCCCGGGGCTGTGTGCCCCGAGGCGAGATCCGCGAGCCGTTCTGCCGCCAGCAGCAGGCACTGTTGCCGGGGCGCGTGCGTCGCTGTCCGCCCAGGGCCCTGCGCAGGAAGACACCGCACTGGGTCAGCATGCGCGTCCGGGAGCTGGATAGCTTCTGGGAGGCGATGGCCGGGCGCACGCGCGACTGACTAGTGGGCTGCTCCCGCCGTCGCCGGCGGCAACTCCACCTCCACCCCGGGGTCCCCAGCATCCGCCGTGTAGTCCGCCGGGCTTGTCTCGTCGACGCCCTCTGGCGCCTTCAGGGCCTTCAGTACGAACGTCAGGACCACCGTCACCGCCACGTTCAGTACGAACGCCGTCAAGCCGATGTAGCCGATCTCGCCGATCCCCGGGATCTCCTTCGCGGAGCCGCCGAAGTGGGCCTGGGTGGGGGAGGCCACACCGTAGGCCGCGAGGGTGCCGTAGAGCATGCCGACTGCCCAGCCGGTGAGGAGGGCCCAGCGGTGGAACCAGCGGGTGAAGAGGCCGCCCACCAGGGACGGGAAGGTCTGGAGGATCCAGATGCCGCCCAGGAGCTGGAAGTTGATGGCGACTGTTTTGTCCATCGTCAGGACGAAGGCCAGGGCACCGACCTTCACCAGCAACGAGACCAGCTTGGAGACCTTGGTCTCTTGGGCGGGGGTCGCGTCCGGGTTGATGAAGTCCTTGTAGATGTTGCGGGTGAAGAGGTTCGCCGCCGCGATGGACATGATGGCGGCGGGGACCAGGGCTCCGATGCCGATCGCGGCGAAGGCCACGCCCGCGAACCAGTCCGGGAACATGTTCTCGAACAGCTGCGGGATCGCCAACTGCCCGTTGGTGACCTTGACTCCGGCCGCGATCGCCATGAAGCCGAGCAGGGCGAGCAGGCCCAGCATCAGTGAATACAGCGGCAGGATCGTGGTGTTGCGGCGGATCACGTTGCGGCTCTTGGAGGAGAGCGTCGCGGTGATCGAGTGGGGGTACATGAACAGGGCCAGTGCCGAGCCCAACGCGAGTGTGGCGTACGTCCATTGGCCCGCCGGTGCGGGTATGAGTCCGCCGGCCCCGGCCGCCTTGAACTTGGCGCCCGCCGCGCTGAAGATGTCGTCGAAGCCGCCGAGCTTGATCGGGATGTAGATGATCGCCACCGTGATCACGATGTATATCAGCCCGTCCTTCACGAACGCGATCAGCGCGGGGGCGCGCAGGCCGGACGAGTAGGTGTACGCGGCCAGCACGGCGAACGCGATCAGCAGCGGCAGGTCCTTCACGAACCAGTTGGAGCTGGCGCTGCCGCCCACGCCCATCACGTCCAACACGGCCTGGATGCCGACCAGTTGGAGCGCGATGTACGGCATGGTCGCGAGGATGCCGGTGACCGCCACCGCCAGCGAGAGGCTCTTCGAACCGAAGCGTCCGCGCACGAAGTCGGACGTCGTCACGTATCCGTGCTTGTGCGACACCGACCAGAGGCGGGGCAGGAACGTGAAGATCAGGGGGTACACCAGGATCGTGTACGGCACCGCGAAGAAGCCGGCCGCGCCCGCCGCGTAGACCGCCGCGGGGACGGCGACGAACGTGTACGCGGTGTAGAGGTCGCCGCCGAGCAGGAACCAGGTGACCCAGGTGCCGAACGACCGTCCGCCCAGGCCCCATTCGTCGAGGCTGTGCTCGTTGTCGGCCCGGCGCCAGCGCGCGGCCAGGAAGCCCAGGACCGTGACGGCCAGGAAGAAGAAGATGAAGACGCCGAGAGCGACGCCGTTCACGCCGTCGTTCACCGGTTGCCTCCATGACGGGTGCGCTGGTCACGCTGCCAGAGCTTGTAGGCGGTCATGGTCAGCGCCGTCGAGATCAGCACCCACAGCATCTGGTACCAGTAGAAGAACGGGATGCCGATGAACACGGGGTCCGTCTTGGCGTAGGAGCCGACCCAGAGCAGCGCCACGAAGGGTGCGAACAGGCAGACGGCGATGACCACGCGGACCGGTGTCACCACCGGCGCCCCCACTTCGGGCGGAACTTCAGGCACATCTGACATTTCGCGGCTCCGTCCCCTCACTGATCACCTGTGTAACGCGCAGGCAATGTAGGTCACGGAATCACCGCAGCGAAAGACCCCGTCCGCATATCGTCATGTCGATTCAGTGAAGGCCCGACATCGGTGTCAACAGCAGCGGAAACCCTGGCGCGGGTCGGCCTCCTGGCGGTCCGTCCGCATTCGTTCGAAGTCGCGTCGGTTCGGCACCTCCGCGTCCGGATGGTCCCGGCGTACATGCGCGACATACCGCTCGTACGCCGACTCGTCCATCAGCTCCCGGACGTACCAGCGCACTCCGCTAGTCGCCCGCCTGAACGCCGACCACATCACGCGCCGCCGCCTCCTCCTTCTCCTCCCGGGTCGGGATCAGCCCGGCCGGTGCCACGATCTTCGACTCGACGTACGGCGTCTCGCTCAGTGTGGAGAGTGCCGGGCGGCGGATGTGTCGAACGC
This sequence comes from Streptomyces sp. NBC_01622, assembly GCF_045209635.1. Taxonomy (NCBI): domain Bacteria; kingdom Bacillati; phylum Actinomycetota; class Actinomycetes; order Kitasatosporales; family Streptomycetaceae; genus Streptomyces; species Streptomyces sp. NBC_01622. The sequence goes on along the minus strand of NZ_CP109293.1, from coordinate 4,029,449 downwards.
AGATCCGAAGGGCGTCCGCGATCACGACCACGACCAGCACCGCGAGAATGGCCGAAAGCACTCCGTCCACCGTGGAGTTGGTGACGACGGTGTGCATGTCGTCCATGTTCTTCGCGGGAGGCAGGACCTTGCCCGCGTCGATCGCGTCCTGGAACACGGACCGTTGCTTGAAGAAGCCGACCTTGGGGTCACTGGAGAACACCTTCTGCCAGCTCGCGGTCAGCGTGACCGTGGCGTCCCAGGCGAGTGGGATCCCGGTGATCCAGGCCCACTTGAGGCGGCCGGACTTCACCAGGAGGGTGGTGCAGACGGCCAGGGCGACGGCGGCGAGCAGCTGGTTGGAGATGCCGAAGATCGGGAAGAGCTGGTTGATCCCGCCGAGGGGTTCGTGGACGCCGACCCAGAGGAAGTAGCCCCAGAGTGCGCACACGATCGCGCTGGTCACCGCCAGGCCCGGCTTCCAACTCACGTTCTTGAAGGGCCGGTAGACGTTGCCCAGCATGTCCTGGAGCATGAACCGGCCCACGCGCGTGCCCGCGTCCAGCGCGGTCAGGATGAACAGCGCCTCGAACATGATCGCGAAGTGGTACCAGAAGGCGCGCAGACTCCCGCCGGTGACCTTGGCGAAGATCTCCGAGACACCGACCGCGAGGGTGGGCGCACCGCCGGTGCGGGAGAGCAGGCTGGCCTCGTCGACGTTCTTCGCGGCCTGCGCGAGGTCGGCGGGGGAGATGTGATAGCCCCAACTGCTCACCACCTGCGAGGCGTTCTGCACGGTCGTGCCGATCGCGCCCGCCGGTGCGTTCATCGCGAAGTACAGGCCGGGGTCGATGATGCTCGCGGCGACCAGCGCCATGATCGCGACCGACGACTCCATCAGCATGGAGCCGTAGCCGATCATCCGGATCTGCGTCTCCTTCTGGATCATCTTCGGGGTCGTACCGCTCGATATGAGCGAGTGGAAGCCGGACAGGGCGCCGCAGGCGATCGTGATGAAGACGAAGGGGAAGAGCGAGCCGGCGAAGACCGGTCCGTTCCCGTGTTTGGCGAAGTCGGTGACGGCGGGCATCTTGAGGTCGGGCAGGGCGACGACGACCCCGATCGCCAGCAGGGCGATGGTGCCGATCTTCATGAAGGTGGAGAGGTAGTCGCGCGGGGCGAGCAGGGTCCACACCGGCAGGATCGAGGCGATGAAGCCGTACGCCACCAGCCAGATGACCAGCGTCGAGGGCGCGAGCGTGAAGGTGCCGGCCCAGGACGACTCGGCGACCCAGCGGCCCGCGACCAGGGCGAGCAGCAGCAGGGCCACGCCGATCAGCGACACCTCGGAGACGCGGCCGGGGCGAAGTACCCGTAGATAGAAGCCCATCAGCAGGGCGATCGGGATGGTCATGCCGATGGAGAAGGTGCCCCAGGGGGAGGAGGCCAGCGCGTTCACGATGACCAGGGCCAGCACCCCGAGCAGGATGATCATGATGGCGAAGGTGGCGATCAGCGCCGCCGCGCCGCCGAAGGGGCCGATCTCCTCGCGGGCCATCTGCCCAAGAGACCTGCCGTCGCGCCGGGTCGAGAAGAACAGCACCACCATGTCCTGGACCGCGCCCGCGAAGATGACGCCGACGATGATCCAGATCGTGCCGGGCAGGTAGCCCATCTGCGCGGCCAGTACGGGGCCGACGAGCGGTCCGGCGCCGGCGATCGCGGCGAAGTGGTGGCCCAGCAGGACGCGGCGGTCGGTGGGGTGGAAGTCGATGCCGTTGTCGAGGCGTTCGGCCGGGGTGGCCCGGGTCGCGTCGACCTTCAGGACCTTGTACGCGATGAACTTCGAGTAGAAGCGGTAGGCGATGGCGTACGAGCCGAGCGCGGCGGCCACCATCCAGGCGGCCGACACGTTCTCGCCCCGCGCCAGCGCGAGGACGGACCAGCCCGCCGCGGCGACGAGCGCGACGAGGGTCCAGACGACGATGGTTCGGACGTTCGCGGTACGCACCGGGGAGTCCTCCCGTCCATGCGGCGACGGGAGGAACGTAGAGCAACCAGCGTTACTGCGTAAGTCCCCTAGTCCTGCGGACGCTTGAGTCGCGCCACGAACTTGTAGCGGTCGCCCCGGTACACCGACCGCACCCACTCCACCGGCTTGCCCTCCTTGTCGATCGAGTGGCGGGAGAGCATCAGCATCGGGAGGCCGACGTCGGTGCTGAGGAGGCCGGCCTCGCGCGGGGTGGCCAGCGAGGTCTCGATGGTCTCCTCGGCCTCGGCGAGATGGACGTCGTAGACCTCGGCGAGCGCGGTGTAGAGGGACGTGTACTTGACCAGCGACCTGCGCAGGGCGGGGAAGCGCTTCGCGCTGAGATGGGTGGTCTCGATGGCCATCGGCTCGGCGTTGGCCATGCGGAGGCGCTCGATGCGCAGGACCCGGCCGCCGGTGGTGATGTCGAGCAGGTCGGCGAGGGTGTCGTCGGCGGTGATGTAGCCGATGTCCAGGAGCTGCGAGGTCGGTTCGAGGCCCTGGGCTCGCATGTCCTCGGTGTACGAGGTGAGTTGGAGCGCCTGCGAGACCTTCGGCTTGGCGACGAACGTGCCCTTGCCCTGGATACGCTCCAGGCGGCCCTCGACGACCAGTTCCTGAAGGGCCTGGCGGACGGTGGTGCGCGAGGTGTCGAACTCCGCGGCCAGGGTGCGCTCGGGCGGGACCGGAGTGCCGGGCGGCAACGTCTCCGTCATGTCCAGCAGGTGTTTCTTGAGGCGGTAGTACTTGGGCACACGCGCGGTGCGGACGGTAGCCCCACCCTCGTTCTCCGCACTGCTGACGTCGGTGCTCATGCTCCGCCTTTCCGGCTCCGGACAAGGGTCACTTCGTGATCCCTTCTGTATACCGTCGCGGTCGCTTTTGGTCTAGTCCACAAGGCCAAGTGGTCTAGCGGAAGAGAGTACTCCGGCACGGTTGTTTTCGCTGCCTTCTTACTTAAAGGTTCCTGCATATGTAGGTCCCATAACGGCTGGTCAGGGCGGTTTCGGGAACCCTTGACAGGCTCTGTGGTCTGGTCCAAGCTCCCGGTACTGGTCTACACCATTGGTTCAGGTCCCGGCCCATGGGCGGGAGGTGTGGCAGGCATCCCTGAGGAGGGTGGCGTGAAGCGCAAGCTGATAGCCGCGATCGGTATCGCGGGCATGATGGTCTCCATCGCGGCGTGCGGGGGCAACGACGACAAGGGCTCTTCGAAGAGCGGCGCCGACGCCAAGGAGCTGACCGTCTGGCTCACCGTCGACGCGCAGAACAACTGGCCCAACCTGGTGAAGGCGGCCGACGCGGCCGTGCAGAAGGCGCACCCCGGCGTCAAGATCAAGCACGAGTACTACGGCTGGCCGGACAAGAACACCAAGCTCGACGCGGTTCTCGCCACCGACAAGGCGCCCGACGTGGTCGAGATGGGCAACACCGAGATGCTGAGCTACATGGTCAAGGGCGCCTTCGCACCCGTCGACGCTTCCAAGTTCACCAACTCCTCCGCCTGGCTCGACGGCCTCAAGGCCTCGGTCACCTACGACGGCAAGACCTACGGCGTCCCCTACTACGCCGGTGGCCGCGTCGCCAACTGGCGCAAGGACATCGCCGCTTCGGCCGGCATCAAGGCGCCCCCGACGACGTACACCGAGCTGACCGCCGACCTGGACAAGATCCAGAAGAAGGAAGGCAGCAAGTTCAGCGCCTGGTACCAGCCCACCCGTGACTGGTACGCGGCCATGTCCTTCGTCTACGACGCCGGCGGCTCCATCGCCGCGGAGTCCGGCGGCCAGTGGAAGGGCAACCTCTCCTCGCCGGAGTCCATCAAGGGCCTCAACGAGTTCAAGACCGTCATCGACAAGTACATGCACGGTGACAAGACCAAGGACGAGTCCGACCGTTACATCGTCTACGGCCAGGGCAAGGCGTCCATGATCTTCGGCGCCGCGTGGGAGGGCGCGAGCGCGGCCGACCCGAAGGTCGACAAGACCGGCGGCAAGCTGAAGACCAGCCTCGTCAACTTCGTGATGCCCGGCCCGTCCGGCAAGAACATGCCCGTGTTCCTGGGCGGTTCCGACCTGGCCGTCCCGGTCAAGTCCAAGGCGCAGGCGCTCGCCGCCGAGTGGATCAACGCCTTCACCGGCCCCTCCGGCCAGAAGGGCCTGATGGCCAAGGGCAACCTGCCCAACAACAAGACCGACCTCGCGACGCTGAAGAGCGACCCCGCGACGGCGGTCCCGGCCACCGCGGCCGAGTCCAACTGGTTCGTCCCGATGGCACCGGGCTGGGGCCAGGTCGAGAAGGCTCAGGTCCTGCAGACCATGCTGCAGAACATCGGCACCGGCAAGCAGTCGGTCGAGGACGCCGCGAAGGCCGCGGACACCGCGATCGACAAGGTCATCAACACCAAGTGACCTGGGGGTGGGGCCCTGTTGGACACCTGGGTGTCCTCGGGGCAGGGCCCCGCCTTCACGTACGGCCGTACGACCTGAGGGACCGCTGAGGAGCGCGCGATGAGTGCCGACACGACCACCCCTGCCAAGGTGCCGCCGCCGCGGCAGGCGCCCCCACCGCGCGCCTTGGGCGCACCTCGCAGAAAGCGGACGTCGAGAGGTACCGGGGTCCCCTGGCTGCTGCTCGCCCCCTGTCTGCTCATTCTCGCCCTGGTCATGGGCTATCCGCTGGTCCGCCTGGTCACGCTGTCCTTCCAGACCTTCGGACAGTCCCAGCTGTGGGGCTTCAAGCCCGCCGAGTGGATCGGCTTCGACAACTTCTCCGGGATCCTCGGCGACGGCGAGTTCTGGGGCGTCGTCGTCCGCACGATCGTCTTCGCGGCCGGCTCGGTCGTCCTCACGATGGTCGCCGGCATGGCCCTCGCCCTGCTCCAGCAGCGGGTCTCCGGCTGGCTGAAGACGCTCATCAACATTGTCCTGGTGGCCAGTTGGGGCATGCCGGTCATCGTCGCGACCACCGTCTTCAAGTGGCTCTTCGACACGGACTACGGCGTCTTCAACGCCCTGCTCAGCAAGCTCCCCGGCGTCGACATGGTCGGCCACAACTGGTTCGCCAGCGGACCGCAGGGCCTCCTCGTCATCATGCTGCTGGTGGTCTGGGGCGCGGTGCCCTTCGTGGTGATCACCCTCAGCGCCGGACTCACCCAGGTCCCCCAGGAACTGGAGGAGGCCGCCCGCCTCGACGGCGCCGGTGCCTGGGGCGTCTTCCGGTACGTCACCCTGCCCATCCTCAAGCCGATCATCGTGATGCTCACGACCCTCTCGGTGATCTGGGACATGGGCGTCTTCCCCCAGGTGTTCGTGATGCGCGGCGGCCATCCCGAGGCCGACTTCCAACTCCTGAGCACCTACTCGTACGACCGTGCCTTCGTCGTCAACGACTACGGACAGGGTTCTGCGATAGCCCTGGTCACGGTGGTGCTGCTGCTCGGTGTCGTCGCCGTCTACATGCGTCAGATGCTTCAGATCGGAGAGGTCGAATGAGCGCGCTCACGACCGACGCGCCCCGCAGGCCGACCGGCGGGCGCAAGAAGTCCAAGCTCGGCTGGAACCTCGTCGGCCTCCTCGTCTTCCTCGTCGTCGGCTTTCCGCTCTACTGGATGGTCGACACGGCGTTCAAACCGGCCAAGGACGCCATCGACCCGGACCCGAGCCTGCTGCCCACCGGCATCACGCTCGACAACTTCCGCCGCGCGCTGGACATCGCCGACTTCTGGGGCCCGGTCGGCCGCAGCCTCATCGTGTCCCTGTCGGTCGTCGTGATCGGCATCATCGTCGGCCTGCTGGCCGCGCTCGCCATCTCCCGCTTCGCCTTCCGCGGCCGCAAGATCGTGATCGTCGGCATCCTCGCGGTCCAGATGGTTCCGCTGGTCTCGATGATCATCCCGGTCTTCCTGCTGCTGAACGACCTCGACCAGTACGACAAGCTCTCCGGCCTGATCATCACGTACCTGACCTTCATCCTCCCGTTCACGGTGTGGACCCTGCGCGGCTTCATCGTCAACATCCCGAAGGAGTTGGAGGAGGCGGCCATGGTCGACGGCTGCTCCCGCACCGGCGCCTTCATCCGCGTGGTCTTTCCCCTCCTGGCCCCCGGCATGGTCGCCACCTCGGTCTACGGCTTCATCCAGGCCTGGAACGAGTACCTCTACGCCCTGATGCTGCTCAGCCAGGAGCACCAGACGGCGACTGTCTGGCTCGGCAACTTCACCACCAAGCACGGCACCGAATACGCCCCGATGATGGCCGGCGCCACGATGATGGCCGTGCCGATCGTCGTCCTCTTCCTCCTCGTCCAGCGCAAGATGGCCGCGGGCCTGACCGCCGGCGCTGTGAAGGGATAACGCCAACCGATGACGACATTCGCCAGCGGTACAACTGCGTCCAATCCTGAAAAGGATGGCCTGACGCGCGACGCCCTCACCGTCCTGCAACCCGGATTCCCCGGCACCACCGCCCCCGACTGGCTGCTCCGGCGCCTCGGCGAAGGCCTGGCCTCGGTGGGCCTGTTCGGCCGCAACATCGCGTCACCCGAGCAACTCTCCTCTCTGACCGCCCAGTTGAGGGCCGAACGGGACGACGTGCTGGTCGCGATCGACGAGGAGGGCGGAGACGTCACGCGCCTGGAGGTGCGCACGGGCTCCTCCTTCCCCGGCAACCACGCGCTCGGCGCGGTGGACGACGTGGACCTGACGAGGGAGGTGGCGTACGAGCTGGGCCGCAGGCTCGCCGCATGCGGCGTGAACCTCAACTGGGCGCCGTCCGCCGACGTGAACTCCAACCCCTCCAACCCGGTCATCGGGGTCCGCTCCTTCGGCGCCGACCCCGAACTGGTCGCCCGCCACACCGCCGCCTACGTCACCGGCCTCCAGGCCGCGGGCGTCGCCGCCTGCACGAAGCACTTCCCGGGCCACGGCGACACCGCGGTCGACTCCCACCACGCGCTGCCACGCATCGACGCGGAGTCCTCCGTCCTGGAGCGACGCGAACTCCTCCCGTTCCGCGCGGCCATCGCCGCCGGCACCCGCGCGGTGATGAGCGCCCACATCCTGGTCCCCACCCTGGACCCGGACCACCCGGCCACTCTCTCCCCGCACATCCTGACCGACCTCCTGCGCGGCCGACTCGGCTACGACGGCCTCATCGTCACCGACGCCATCGAAATGCAGGCCATCGCCGCCACCTACGGCATCGAACGCGGCAGCGTCATCGCCATCGCCGCCGGCGCCGACGCGCTCTGCGTGGGCGGCGGCCTCGCGGACGACGAGACGGTACGACGCCTGCGGGACGCCCTGGTGAGCGCGGTCCGCGCGGGCGAACTCCCGGAGGAACGCCTGGCCGAAGCGGCGGAACGGGTACGGGGGTTGGCCCGCTGGGCGGCCTCGGCATCAGCTGCCGCCGAGGGCTCCGCAGCGGCAGCGGAGGGTTCCGCTCCAGTCACGGCCACCGCGTCCCCGTCGGACGTGACGCGCGTCGATATCGGTCTCGTCGCCGCCCGCCGCGCCCTCACGGTCACCGGCATGAAAGTCGGCACCAGCACTGACGCCGACACCTTCACCCCCCTCACCGAACCCCCCTACGTCGCTCTCCTCACCCCCGTCGCCAACATCGCCGTCGGTGACGAGACGCCCTGGGGCGTGGCCGCGGAACTCGCCCGGCTGCTGCCCGGCACGGAGTCGAGCAGCTTCACCGGCGAGGACGCGGACGCGGCCGACGCGATCCTGACGGCGGCCGGGACGCGACGCATCGTCGCCGTGGTCCGGGACGAACACCGTCACCCCTGGATGGCGTCCGCCCTCGACACCCTGCTGGCGGCCCGCCCCGACACCGTCGTGGTCGAGATGGGCATACCGCAGGCCGCCCCCCGAGGCGCCCTCCACATCGCCACCCACGGCGCGGCCCGAGTCTGTGGTCAGGCGGCGGCGGAGGTCATCGCCGGGGCGTGACCGCGAGCCGGGGGAGCGACCCCGACCCGGGGGAACACCTCCGAATACACCGGTGCCGGGCCCTCCACGAGGGAGCCCGGCACCGGCACGACGTGTGCGTTCGCGCGTGCGGAAGAAGAACCCGCGCCTCAAGCCCCGCGCCTCAAATCCCCTGCCAGTCGGGCTTGTTGACGAACGTGTGCCGGAAATAGTCCGCGAGCTTCAGCTTGGACGCGGCGCCCTCGTCCACCACGACCGTCGCATGCCGGTGCAACTGCAGTGCCGACGCCGGGCACACCGCGGCGACCGGCCCCTCCACGGTCGCGGCGACCGCGTCCGCCTTGCCCTCACCGGTCGCCAGCAGCACCAGGTGCCGCGCTTCCAGGATGGTCCCGATGCCCTGCGTGATGACGTGGTGCGGGACCTGACCTATGTCGCCGTCGAAGAAGCGCGCGTTGTCCACCCGCGTCTGCTCGGTCAGCGTCTTGATCCGGGTCCGCGAGGCCAGCGACGAGCACGGCTCGTTGAACCCGATGTGCCCGTCGGTCCCGATGCCCAGTATCTGCAGGTCCACCCCGCCGGACTCGCCCAGCGCCCTGTCGTACGCCTCGCAGGCCCCCTGTACGTCCTCGGCCGCACCGTCCGGCCCGAGGAACGAGTCCATCCCGACCCCGAGCGGCTCCAGCACCTCACGGCGCAGCACCGAGCGGTACGACTCCGGGTGCTCGGCGGGCAGCCCCACGTACTCGTCGAGCTGGGCGATCCGCGCCCGCGAAGTGTCCACGGCGCCGGCGCGGACCTTGGCCGCCAGCGCTTCGTAGATGGGCAGTGGCGTCGAGCCGGTGGCTACGCCCAGCAGGGCGTCCGGCTTGCGCCGGAGCAGCTGTGCCATGGCCTCGGCGATGAGCTCGCCGCCCGACTCGGCGTCCGGAACGATGACAACTTCCACGCTGGGCCTGCCGTTCTGAAGTGAGCCATGTGGTTTAGACCAATCGAGGGTCAATCTAACAGAATCGGGTCCGACCGCCCAGGTGATCCCTGTCCCACCACCCCGCGCGGGCGGTCTCCTGGAAGAGGGGGTGAAATGGACCCGACGGACCGTCGTCGCCCTTCCCCGCGCACCTCCGGAGGACCCGCATGACCGCCACGGCACCGATCCCCGAGAACGACGTACCGGGCCGGATCATGGCCCGCGAAACAGCCGAGCAGCCGGCCGTCCTGCGCCGCATCCTGGAGGAGGGGGCTCCGCGCATCCGGCAGGTGGCCCAGGAGGTGGCCGCCCGCGAGCCCCGCTTCGTGCTGCTCACCGCCCGCGGCACCTCCGACAACGCCGCCCTGTACGCCAAGTACCTCCTGGAGATCCGCCTCGGCCTGCCTTGCGGACTCACCTCGATGTCGACCACCACGGCCTACGGCGCCCGCCCCGATCTGACCGATGTCCTCGTCGTCACCGTCAGTCAGTCCGGCGGTTCCCCGGACCTGGTGGCCTCGACCCGCGCCGCCCGCGAGGCCGGCGCGATCACCGTCGCCGTGACCAACAACCCGAACTCACCGCTGGCCGCCGTCTCCGAGTACCACATCGACATCATGGCCGGACCGGAGAAGGCCCTCCCCGCTACCAAGACGTATACGGCCTCCCTGCTCGCGCTCTATCTCTTCGTCGAGGGACTTCGCGGCGGCGACGGCGCCGCGGCCAAGGCGCTGCCCGACCTCGCGGAGCAACTGCTCGCCCGGCAGGACGAGGTCCGCACCCTCGCCTCCCGCTACCGCTTCGCCGAGCGCATGGTCATCACCTCCCGTGGTTACGGCTATCCCACCGCCAGGGAAGCCGCCCTCAAGCTGATGGAGACCAGCTACATCCCCGCCCTCGCCTACTCCGGTGCCGATCTGCTGCACGGCCCCCTCGCCATGGTCGACAACGTCTCCCCGGTCATCGCGGTCGTGACGGACGGCAAGGGCGGCGCCGCCCTCCAGCCCGTGCTCGACCGGCTGCGCGGCCGGGGCGCCGACCTGGTCGTCATCGGCCCGGCCGGCCAGGTCGAACAGGCCTCGGCCGGCTTCGTCCTGCCCGTCGAGGGCGTCCCCGAGGAACTCCAGCCGATCCTGGAGATCCTCCCGCTCCAGCTCCTCGCCTACGAGGTCACCATCGCCCGGGGCCAGGACCCGGACGCGCCCCGCGCCCTGGCCAAGGTGACGGAGACCCGCTGACCCCACGCTCCTATGTGAGGGAACCTCCCGTCGCGTCCACCCAACTCCCCGTGATCCACCGCCCGCCGTCGGACGCCAGGAACGCCACCACATCCGCCACGTCGGCCGTCTCTCCCACCCGCCCCAGGGCGGAGAAGGCCGCCGCCCGGGCCCAGCCGTCCTCGCTCCCGTGCAGGAACTCGGCGGTGTTGTCCGTGTCTATGAGGCCCGGCGCCACCGAGTTCACCGTGATGCCCCGGGGGCCGAGCACCTTGGACAGGTCCCGGGAGAAGACGTCCAGGGCGCTCTTCGTCATGGAGTACGCGATGTTGTGCGGCATCGCCGCGCTCCGGGCGAGCCCCGAGGAGATGTTGATGATCCGGCCGCCGTCGCGCAGCCGGCCCAGCCCGTGCCGGACGAGGAAGAACGGCGCCTTCACGTTCACCGCGAAGACACGGTCGTACTCGTCCTCCCCTATCTCCCCGATCGGTGACGACGACCCGATCCCCGCGTTGTTCACCAGGATGTCCAGCCCGTCCGCGTGCCGGTCGAACTCCGCCCAGAGCCGCTCGGCATCACCCGGCACACCCAGTTCCCCGCCGAGCGCGAACGCCGAGCCGCCCGCGCCCTCGATCGCGGCGACCACCTCCTTCGCCGCCGCCTCGCTCCTGCCGTAGTGCACCGCGACCCGCGCCCCGTCCCGCCCCAGCCGCTCCGCGATGCCCCGTCCGATTCCCCTGCCCGCACCCGTGACGAGTGCCGTCCTGCCCGCGAGCACACCCATGTCCACGCCCCCTCCGCGTCTCTTCAGCGATTTCCCTAACGGTCGCTACAGAAAAGACCGTACATGAGCGCACCGACATTTCTCTAGCAGTCGCTATACAATTCACTCCATGGTGGGCAGCGACGGGGCAAAACAGCAGGTCAAGGCAGGGAAGTCGCGCGGGCGACCGCGCTCCTTCGACCGTACGACCGCGTTGGAGCGGGCGGTCCTCGCCTTCTGGGAGCACGGCTACGAGGCCACCTCCGTCTCGGACCTGACCCGCGCCATGGGCATCGGCGCCCCCAGCCTCTACGCCGCCTTCGGCGACAAGCGGGCCCTGTTCGCCGAGGTCGTCGAGGAGTACGGCACGCGCTACGGCTCCTTCGCAGACCGGGCGCTCGCCGAGGAGTCCACCGCCCGGGCCGCCGTGGCGCGGATCCTGCGCGAGGCCGCCGCCGAGTACACGGCCCCCGGCCGGCCGCACGGCTGTCTCGTCATCCACGCGGCCACCAACTGCACGACCCCCGAGGTCGAGGAGTCCCTGCGGGCGCGGCGCAACGCCAACCTCGCCGCCTTCGAGCGCCGTATCGCCGCGGACATCGCCGCGGGGGAGCTGCCGGCGGACCTCGACGCCGCCGCGCTGGCCCGGCATGCGGGGGCGGTCGTCCAGGGAATGTCCCAGCAGGCGCGGGACGGGGCGAGCCGCGCGGAGCTGGAGGCGCTCGCGGAAATTGCCATGACCATCTGGCCCCGCACATGACTCAACACGGTTAGGCTTCGCGGTGGATGCTGGGACGTCCGAGTAGTTGCGGACGGGTGCGGGAAAGCGTCGCCATCAAACATCCTTCAACGCATGGACACGGATTAGTGGTCTAGTCCACAATGTGTTAAAGGCGCAAGCCTCCGTCTTCCCCGCACAGGAAGACGGACCGAGGAACCGGAGCTCTCTGCCCTGACTGCCCCGGGTCCTCATCCATCGGCCGATCGGGACCGCACACCCCGTGGCCGTTGCTGCTCCGGGCTGCGGTGCCGAGAGGGCTGAGGGTCCCTCTCAGGCGCCGCGGCCCGCGGGTGTTTTTAGGACAGGTACAGACCGGCGGGTACGCTCGCAGACGTGCCCTCCATGAACGAACTCGTACGCCAGCACACCGCACTCGACGATTCCGACCTCGAGTGGCTCCACCTGCTGGTCTCGGAGTGGCAGCTGCTCTCCGACCTCTCCTTCGCCGACCTGGTCCTGTGGGTCCCCACGCGCGACGGCACCCGCTATGTCTCCGTCGCCCAGATGCGCCCGAACACCGGCCCCACCTCGTACCAGGACGACATGGTCGGCCACCTCGTCCCGCGCGGCCGCCGCCCCATGCTGGACGCCGCCCTCGATGAGGGCCGGATCGTACGCGAGGGCGACCCCGAGTGGCGCGAAGAGGTCCCCGTCCGCGTCGAGTCGATTCCGGTACGACGGGACGGGCGCGTCCTGGGAGTCATCGCGCGCAACACCAATCTGCTCACCGTGCGCACCCCGAGCCGCCTCGAACTCACCTATCTGCAGAGCGCGTCGGACCTCGCGCAGATGATCGCGGCCGGTTCCTTCCCGTTCCCGAACCAGCTGGTCGACATGGACGCCTCGCCGCGCGTCGGCGACGGACTGATCCGGCTCGACGGCGACGGCATCGTGCAGTACGCCTCGCCCAACGCCCTGTCGGCGTACCACCGCATGGGCCTCGCCACCGACCTCGTCGGCCAGCACCTGGGCGTGACCACCGCCGAACTCGCCCCGACCCGGGGACCGGTGGACGAGGCGCTCGCCAAGGTCGCCAGCGGGTGGGCGCCGCGCGAGTTCGAGATCGAGGCGCGCGACGGGGTCATCCAGTTCCGGGCGATCCCGCTCAAGCCCAAGGGCACCCGCATCGGTTCACTGGTGCTGCTCCGGGACGTCACCGAACTGCGGCGCCGCGAGCGGGAGTTGATCACCAAGGACGCGACCATCCGGGAGATCCACCACCGGGTGAAGAACAACCTCCAGACGGTCGCCGCCCTGCTCCGTCTGCAGGCCCGCCGGATCGAGTCGGAGCGCGGCCGGGAGGCGCTGGAGGAGGCCGTACGACGGGTCGGCTCGATCGCGATCGTGCACGAGACGCTGTCCCAGAACCTGGACGAGCGCGTGGAGTTCGACGAGATCGCCGACCGGGTGCTCGCGATGGTGGCCGAGATCTCCCCGGGCAAGGTCACCGGCCGGCGCAGCGGCCGCTTCGGAATACTGGACGCCGAGGTCGCGACCCCGCTCTCCATGGTCCTCACCGAGATCCTGCAGAACGCTCTGGAGCACGGCTTCCGCGAGGGCGAGACCGGCACGGTCGAGGTGTCGGCCGTGCGCGGCGGCAGCTCCAAGGAGGCCCGCCTCCTGGTCACCGTGCAGGACGACGGCGTAGGACTCCCCGAGGGATTCGACCCGCACCGCTCGGGCAACCTGGGCCTGCAGATCGTACGGACCCTGGTGGAGGGCGAGTTGGGCGGCACGTTCGACATGGTGCCGGGGCCGGAGCGGGGGACCCGGGTGATTCTGGATGTGCCGGTGCAGGCACACAAGTGACGTACGCGCAGACGACCTCCACATGCACGGGTCCGAACAGCCGTACGCACGCGTGCACTTGAACAGCAAAGAGCCCCGGATCACTGGGTGATCCGGGGCCAGTCGCTCGTTGCTATGCGCATCGGGGGTACTGCGCGCTGCGGCTCGGGGGCGGGAGATGCGTACTCGCTGTACGCGCCGCCAAGCTCAGGCTGTTAGCAGGGTGGACGTCAGGCGGAGGCCTGACGGGCCCGGTTGCGAGCGGCGCGGCGCTTCATGGCGCGGCGCTCGTCCTCGCTGAGACCACCCCAGACGCCGGAGTCCTGGCCGGACTCGAGCGCCCACTGCAGACACTGATCCATAACGGGGCAGCGACGGCAGACGGCCTTGGCTTCCTCGATCTGCAGCAGCGCAGGACCGGTGTTGCCGATGGGGAAGAAGAGCTCGGGGTCTTCCTCGCGGCAAACGGCGTTGTGACGCCAGTCCATGGCTGCTACCTCTCCTTGGTATTACGTGCGGGTTGCTTGTGAATGTGAACGCTTTCACGAATCCCTCAACAAGTGAAGGGCCGAACGCCAGGTTCACTGGCGGGGTCCTGTGGATTGAAGAGGGGTTCCGGTGATCCGTGGAGGCCGGTGTTGCGGGCCGTCTCGATCGCCACGTAGAGACTCGCAAACCTCAGCGGCGGATACAACCCCTTCTGGAAAGTTTTTTTTGATTCCTCGGTGTCGACTAGGTCACAGCCGTACTTCCATGGGGTGGATCCTGGTCTAAACGTTCGAGTGAAAGGACTTCAGCCCTTTCTGCTCACACAATCACACGCAGTGCACGGCGTACGCCTGTGAACGTCACGCTCGTACGCAGTCCGAGGTGGTCGCCGTCCATCTGGAGGGGCAACGGGGCCTTCGAATGCAAGGTGAACTCGCTCAGGTCGTGCAGAGCCGCAGCGTGCTTGCCATGGGGGCCGCGCTCGGGGGACGAAGTGAGCAACTGGGTGCCATATCGGGCAACCGCGGCGCTGGACAGACGGCTGAGACCGAGTACGTCGAGGCCTTTATCGAACGACGCCTTAGGTGACGTGTACATCGGGCGATTGCCGAGATACGTCCAGGGCGAGGTGTTCGAGACTATGGCCACCACCAGATCGGTGACCGGGTCCTCCCCGGGCTGCTCCAGAGTGATCGTCCCGTGCCGGCGGTGCTGCTCGCCGAGGAACTGCCGGACCACCTGGCGCACGTACAGCGCGTGCGTGGACTTCTTGCCCTGTTCCCGCTGCTGCTCGACCCGCCCGACCACCCCGGCGTCGAACCCGAGCCCGGCGTTGAAGGTGAACCAGCGCGACGGCACCGCCTCGTCCTCGGTGCCGGGCGTGCCGGAGGTCAGCCCGAGCCCGACCGTGCGCTCGCTGCCCTCGCGCAGGGCGTCGAGGATCGCGCCGGTGGCCTCCACGGCGTCGTTGGGCAGGCCCAGGGCGCGCGCGAAGACGTTGGTGGAGCCGCCGGGGACCACCGCGAGGCCGGGCAGGCGCTCCGGGTCGGGGCCGGTGTGCAGCAGGCCGTTGACGACCTCGTTGACGGTGCCGTCGCCGCCGAGGGCCACCACCAGGTCGACGTTCCCGCTCTCCGCGGCCTGCCGGGCGAGGTCGCGCGCGTGGCCTCTGTACTCCGTGGTGACGGCCTCCAGCTTCATTTCGCTGGCGAGCGCGTGGAGCAGGACGTCGCGCGTACGTGCGCTTGTGGTGGTTGCCGCCGGATTGACCACGAGAAGTGCACGCATGAGTTGCAGCGTACCTACTGGGGGGTACCCGTCCCATACCGAGGTAGGGGTTCGGTAAGAGGAGAGGGCGTGAGCCTGGACACCCGGGGCCGTTTTACGAGGGCTACCCTTCTGGGGTGAGCGCTGAGCAGACCCCCGCCCCGGAGACGGAGACCGACGGCCCCGACGGACCCCGTCCGCGCCGTCTGACCTACGCGGCGGTCCTCGTCGCACTGGAGGGTCTCGCGCTGGCCGTCGGCGGTGTCTGGATGCTCGTCCTGGGACTCACCGGTGACCCGGACGACCGGCAGCAGGCCGTGACCGGAGGCGTGACCCTCGTGGTGCTCGCGCTGCTGCCGCTGCTCGCCGCACGCGGACTGCTCGGCCGGCGCGGCTGGAGCCGGGGCCCCGCCGTCATCACGCAGATCATCGCGCTGCCCGTGGCCTACAACCTGCTCCAGGCCGACAGCGTGGCCATCCCGGCCGGAATCGCGCTCGCGGTGGTCGCGATCGCCTCACTGGTGCTGCTGGTCAACCCGGCGACGACACAGGCCCTCGGAATCCGAGGGCCCGGCCGCCGTACCGAAGAGCCGAAGGGCTGACCTCCGGCCCGGTGTCCTACTCCTCGACGAGGAGCTTCTCCCGCAGCTGGGCCAGTGTCCGGGCCAGCAGTCGGGACACATGCATCTGGGAGATGCCGACCTCCTGCGCGATCTGCGACTGCGTCATGTTGCCGAAGAAGCGCAGCAGCAGGATCCGCTTCTCCCGGGGCGGCAGGTCCTCCAGGAGCGGCTTGAGCGACTCCCGGTACTCGACGCCCTCCAGGGCCTCGTCGTACGCGCCCAGGGTGTCCGCGACCGCCGGGGACTCGTCGTCCGTGTCCGGGACGTCCAGGGACAGCGTGGAGTACGCGTTGGCGGACTCCAGGCCCTCCAGGACCTCCTCCTCCGAGATGCCCAGCTTCTCGGCCAGCTCGTGGACCGTGGGGGAGCGGCCGTGCCGCTGCGAGAGCTCAGCCGTCGCCGTGGTCAGCGACAGCCGCAGCTCCTGGAGCCTGCGTGGGACGCGCACCGCCCAGCCCTTGTCACGGAAGTGCCGCTTGATCTCGCCGACGACCGTGGGGGTCGCGTACGTCGAGAACTCGACACCGCGCTCCGGGTCGAAGCGGTCGACCGACTTGATCAGGCCGATGGTGGCGACCTGGGTCAGGTCGTCCAGCGGCTCGCCGCGGTTGCGGAAGCGGCGCGCGAGATGCTCGACGAGCGGCAGGTGCATACGGACCAGCCGGTTGCGCAGCTCCGCGTACTCGACGCTGCCGTCCTTGAGCGTGCGCAGCTCGATGAAGAGCGCGCGCGCTCCGCTGCGGTCGTGGGGGTCGTGCCTGGTGCTCTGCACCCTCTGCACGCTTTGCGCGCCCGCCACGTCGTCCCGCTCGTGCTCGCTCATCGCCTGGTCCGTCGCCCTTCCCCGAGCTTTCGCCTCCTCCCCCACGCTCGACTGAGTCGGAGCGGGGGAACCCCCGGCAACGGGGGAGACCCCACCAATACGCACGGCACCGTCCTGCTCACGTTGACCGTCGTCCGTCACACCGGCCTCCGAGGGTTCGTCCTCCGGATGCGGCCGGGCCTGCTCGGGGATTCCGCCGCAGGGCACCAGGGGGCCGGCGTCCGCCGTACGGCGTGCTCCGTCCGTGCCGCCCTCGGCCGGCAGCTCCCGTGTGCCGCGCTCTTCGTCCCGCACCGGCCCGTCCCCGTTCCTCACGCCGGCCCGGGTCCCGCGCCGCGCTGTTTGTAGAGGCTGATCGAAACGGTCTTGTCCTCGTCGACTGCCGATGAGACCTTGCCCGCGAGGGCCGACAGCACGGTCCAGGCGAAGGTGTCGCGCGAGGGCGCGTGACCGTCCGTCGTCGGGGCGGAGACGGTGACTTCGAGCGAGTCGTCCACGAGCCGGAAGACACAGCTGAGCACTGAGCCGGGCACGGCCTGCTGGAGCAGGATCGCGCAGGCCTCGTCCACCGCGATGCGGAGGTCCTCGATCTCGTCGAGGGTGAAGTCCAAACGGGCTGCGAGGCCGGCCGTGGCCGTACGCAGCACCGACAGGTAGGCACCCGCAGCCGGCAGCCGGACTTCCACGAAGTCCTGGGTCGCGGGCTCGCCTGCGATCTGGGACACCCTCACCTCCAAGGTGGTACATGCTCTTTCGGGGGCCCAGGGGTCGCCCCCCGGGGTAACGCGATACTTGGTTCAGCGGTGACGCTACCGCGCTCTGAACTTTCCTGTCCCCGGGACCCCAACCCCATGCTGTCACTCATAGTAAACCTACGGATACGCTCCGTGGCTAGGGGTCCTGCGGGCCCAATTGGGAAGAGCGCGCGCCGGGTTGACGTACCCAGACGTCAGACGGTCGAACCGTCGAAACCGGCGGTCGGATTACGGGGTCACAGGAGTACGTGGTCGACGAAGCACCAGCGCCAGCTCTCACCGGGTTCGTAGGTCCGCATCACCGGATGCCCGGATTCCTTGTGATGTGCTGTCGCGTGGCGCAGGGGCGAGGAGTCGCAGCAGGCGACATGGCCGCAGTAGAGGCAGAGTCGCAGCTGTACGGGGTGGGTGCCGGCCGCCAGACACTCGAGGCAGGTCTCGCTCTGGGGCTTCGGTTCCGGGAGCGGCAGCGCGTCGGCGTGCGTGCACGGTTTCATGATTGCCAGATTACGACGGCTGTGCGGTTGGCCGCGCGGAAAAACGAGGGCGGGCGAGGACGATGGACGTGATGCCACTGCTGTTGCTGGTGGCGGGAAGTGCCGTGGTGGCCGCCGGGGCCCGGCGCACCCCGGTGCCGGCGCCACTGCTGCTGGTCGCGGTCGGGCTGGCCGTCTCGTACGTCCCGGGGGTCCCGGACTACACCCTGGACCCGGACGTCGTACTGCCGCTGCTGCTGCCCCCGCTGCTCTACACGTCGGCCACCGACAGCTCGTACCTCGACCTGCGGGCCCAAGTGCGGCCCGTGGCGCTGTTGTCGGTGGGGTACGTGCTCTTCGCCACGTTCGTCGTCGGCTGGGCCGCGTACGTGATCGTGCCGGGGCTGCCGCTGACCGCGGCGCTGGTGCTCGGCGCGGTGGTGGCGCCGCCGGACGCGGTCGCCGCGACGGCGGTGGCCCGCCGGGTGGGACTGCCCTCGCGGATCACGACGATCCTCCAGGGCGAGTCCCTGCTGAACGACGCCACCGCGATCACCGCCTACAAGGTGGCCCTCGCGGCGGCGGTCGGCGAGGGCGCCACCTGGGCGGGCGGTATCGGGGAGTTCCTGCTCGCGGCCGTCGGCGGTGTCGGTGTCGGGCTCCTGATGATGGTGCCGATCCACTGGCTGCGCACCCACCTCAAGGAGGCGCTGCTGCAGAACACGCTCTCCTTGTTGATCCCGTTCGTGGCCTACGCGGTCGCCGAGCAGGTGCACGCCTCCGGAGTGCTCGCCGTCGTGGTCGTGGCGCTCTATCTGGGTCACCGCGCGTGGGAGGTCGATTTCGCGACCCGCCTCCAGGAGGAGGCGGTGTGGAAGATGGTCGCCTTCGTCCTGGAGTCGGCGGTGTTCGCCCTGATCGGGCTGCAACTGCCGGTGGTGCTCAAGGGACTTGGCGAGTACCGGGGCCTGGACGCCGCCCTGTACGCGATCGCCCTCTTCCTGGTCGTCGTCGCGACCCGGTTCGTGTGGGTGTATCCGGCGGCCTTCCTGCCCCGCGTGTTCTCGGCGCGGATCAGGGAACGCGAGGACAATCCCACCTGGAAGGGGGCGATGACCACCGCGTGGGCCGGGATGCGGGGCGTGGTCTCGCTGGCCATCGCCTTCTCGATCCCGCTCACGGTGCACGGCGGCGACCCCTTCCCGCAGCGCAACATCATCCTGTTCCTGACCTTCACGACGGTCATCGGGACCCTGGTGGTGCAGGGACTGAGCCTGCCCCCGATCATCCGGCTGCTGAAATTCCCCGGGCGCGACCCCCAGGCCGAGACGCTCGCCGAGGCCAACGCCCAGGCGCAGGCCTCCCGGGTGGCCGAGAAACGCCTGAACGCCCTTCTGGAGGACGAGCGCAACGCCCTGCCGCCTCCGCTGGCCGACCGGCTCCGCGAGGTCCTGGAGCGCCGCCGCAACGCCGTCTGGGAGCGCCTGGGCGCCACCAACCCCGTGACCGGCGAGACCGTCGACGACACCTACCGCCGCCTGTCCCGCGAGATGATCAGCGCCGAACGCTCGATGTTCGTGCGGCTGCGCGACGGCCGCTACATCGACGACGAGATGCTGCGCACCCTGCTCCGCCGCCTCGACCTGGAGGAGGCGGCGGCTTATCGGGAGGCCGCCTAGAAGATCACTGGAAGGGTCGCCCGGTGATGACGGCGGCGACTGTGCTCCCGCGCGGGAAGGCGCCCTCGTCCGCCAGGACAACAAGTCCGTACAGCAACTTGGCGACATAGAGACGCTCGACGGGCAGCCCGTGCCGGTCCTCGAAGTCCTCGGCGAAGGCGTCGAGTTCGGCCGACACGCGCGCGTAGCCCCCGAAATGGAAGCGTTCGTCGAGCGACCAGTCGCCCCGCCGGGCACCGAAGGCCCGCTCCTGAAGGGCCGCGACATCGGTGCTCAGGAAGCCGCCCCTGAGGACCGGTATCCCCAGGGCGCGCTGGTCGGGGGCGAGTCCGGCGGCCAGCCCGGCCAGCGTGCCGCCGGTCCCGCAGGCGAGGGCGACGACATCGACGTCGGCACGCGCGCGCAGTTCCTCACCCAGGGCCCGGCAGCCGCGCACGGCAAGGGAGTTGCTGCCGCCCTCGGGGACGACGTACGCGTCCTCCGCGTCCACCTCGCGCAGGATGCCGGCCAGCACTTCGGGCTCGCTCTTGCGCCGGTACGTCGACCTGTCGACGAAGTGGAGACGCATCCCGTCGGCCGCGCACCGGGCCAGGGACGGGTTGAGCGGGCGGTCCGCCAGCTCCTGGCCGCGGACCACGCCGACCGTGCCCAGGCCCAGGAGACGCCCCGCGGCGGCGGTGGCGCGCAGGTGGTTGGAGTAGGCGCCGCCGAACGTGACGACCGTACGGCCGGCCGCCGCCGCGAGGTTGGACGCGAGTTTGCGCCACTTGTTGCCGATCAGGTCCGGGTGGATCAGGTCGTCCCGCTTGAGCAGCAGCCGGACGCCGTGCCGGCCGAAGCGCCCGTCCGTGATCTCCTCCACCGGCGACGGCAGCCGGGGCCGTAGGGCGGCGAGGTCGGGGCTGGTCACGGCACCATTGTCACCCGGGCCGCCCCCGTCATCCGTGTCCTCCGGGAGTCACTTCAGGCGCTCGCCGACCCGCTCGCGCAGCCAGTCCATCGTGAACCCGCGCGGGTCCACCTTTCCGGGCTGCCACTCCAGGTGCCCGATCACCGACCGCTCCGACCAGCCGTGGTGGCGGCAGACCGCCGCGGCGACCTTCTCGATCGCCTCCAACTGGGCCTCGGGCCACGGGTCCTCGCCGTCGCCGAGGTTCTCGCACTCGAAGCCGTAGAAGTGCCGGTTGCCGTCGGTGTTGGCCTCGTTGTCGTGCGGCAGTCGCTTCTCGGCGATCACCGCGCGCAGCACGTCGTCGTCGCCCAGGCCCGCGTGGTTGGCGCGGCCGTAGCCGACCAGGTGGACGGTGCCGTCCTTGGTGATGACGCCGTGGCACAGCGGGCCGGGCAGGTCCCGGCGGCCCTCGCGGCAGAGGTCCACCGTGTGCGCGCTGCCCTTGGCGACCGTGTGGTGGATCATCACGCCGTGGACGGGTCCCCACGGGCCCTTGTGGTTGCGGTTGTGATGCTCCCAGTCGCCGACCTCGACGACCGTGACGCCCTCCGCCTTCAGACCGGCCAGGAAACCGCCCGCGGACATGGGTGAGGCCATGAACGCCTCCTTCGTGCTGTGCGACGGCCGACGTGCACGGCCGCCTGTTATCGCTGCTTGTACCGAAAAACTCCAGTACGGACGACTTGTTCGTACGGCGTGCGAGCCGATCCGGACAACGGCGGCCCCGGCCGCAACTCGAACAACATTCGACGTAAACAGCCCCTGTGCCCAGCACGTGAAGATCCATTCCCGCCCTTTCGGGTAATACCACCGGCACGCTGAGTGAGGAAGGCTGGAGCGCGAGAACGATGCCGGGCGCACAGGCCCGGCATGAATGGGGAGGGCATTTCTCTATGTCGGTAGGCGAAGAGGTCCGCGCGGAGCAGAACAAGCCGCAGCAGAGTCTTGGTACAGCGGCTGCGCGGAACCTGGCCACCACCACGAAGTCCGCGCCGCAGATGCAGGAGATCAGCTCGCGCTGGCTGCTGCGCACACTGCCGTGGGTGAACGTGCAGGGTGGCACATACCGGGTGAACCGACGGCTGAGTTACTCCGTGGGCGACGGCCGGGTGACATTCGTGAAGACCGGCGACCGCGTCGAGGTCATCCCCGCGGAGCTCGGCGAACTGCCCGCGCTGCGGGACTACGAGGACGAGGAGGTCCTCTCGGAGCTGGCCGTCCGCTGCCGGCAGCGCGAGTTCGCCCCGGGGGAGGCGATCGCGTCGTTCGGCGGCCAGGCCGACGAGGTGTACCTGCTGGCGCACGGCAGGGTGGAGAAGATCGGCACGGGCCCGTACGGCGACGACACGGTCCTCGGGGTCCTCGCCGACGGCGCCTACTTCGGCGACCAGGCCCTGCTCGACCCGGATGCCATCTGGGAGTACACGGCCCGCGCGGACACCGCCTGCACGGTTCTCGTGCTGGCCCGCGGGGACGTCGAGCAGGTCGCGGAGCGCTCCGACACCCTGCGCGACCACCTCACACAACTGCGCGCGATCCCCGAGCAGCGCACCAACAAGTACGGCGAGAAGGCCATCGACCTCGCCGCCGGCCACTCCGGCGAGCCGGACATCCCGCACACCTTCGTCGACTACGACGCCCGGCCGCGCGAGTACGAACTGAGCGTCGCCCAGACCGTCCTGCGCATCCACTCGCGCGTGGCCGATCTCTACAACCAGCCGATGAACCAGACGGAGCAGCAACTCCGGCTCACCGTCGAGGCGTTGAAGGAGCGCCAGGAGCACGAGCTGATCAACAACCGCGAGTTCGGCCTGCTCAACAACTGCGAGTACGACCAGCGGCTCCAGCCCCACGACGGCGTCCCCAGCCCGGACGACCTGGACGAGCTGCTCAGCAGGCGGCGCGGCACCAGGATGCTGCTCGCCCATCCGCGCGCCATCTCGGCGTTCGGCCGCGAACTCAACAAGCGCGGACTGGTCCCGGAGTCCATCGAGGTCGGCGGCAACCGCATCCCGACCTGGCGCGGGGTGCCGATCTACCCATGCAACAAGATCCCGGTCAGCGACCGGCGGACCACCTCGATCATCGCCATGCGTACCGGCGAGGCCGACCAGGGTGTCATCGGCCTCCAGCAGGCCGGCATCCCGGACGAGATCGAGCCGAGCCTGTCGGTGCGCTTCATGGGCATCAACGAACAGGCGATCATCAAGTACCTCGTGACGGCCTACTACTCGGCGGCGGTCCTGGTGCCGGACGCCCTCGGCGTCCTGGAGAACGTCGAGATCGGCCGCTGGAGGTGACGTTTCAGCAGCTGGACGCGGTGTCCCCGCCCGTCAGGGCGGGTACATCCCGGTCACATGTGCTCAGCCGCACTGGAAACGCCACCGTCCGCGGACTCTCCGAGGGGGACCCCATGGCCGAGTCCAGGGCGGAGACGAAACAGCGCGCCGACGGGACGCAGCCGGTCGAAGGAACGGGGCCGGGCGCACCGCCGATCGACGGGCACGAGGCCGCGGTGATCCTGGAGGAGGCCCGGGCGACCGTCGACCCCGAGCTGCGCTCGGCGATCGACTCGCTGCCCGGCTCGATGCGCCGGATCGCGCTCTACCACTTCGGGTGGGAGCACGCGGACGGCACCCCGATGGCGGGCAACGCGGGCAAGGCGATCCGCCCCGCCCTCGTCCTCACCGCGGCCACCGCGCTCGGCGGCGAACGGGCTCGCGCGGGCGCGCTGCGGGCCGCGGCGGCGGTGGAGCTGATCCACAACTTCACACTGCTGCACGACGACGTGATGGACCGGGACACCACCCGCAGACACCGGCCCACCGCGTGGACCGTGTTCGGCGACCCCGACGCGATCCTCGCCGGGGACGCGCTCCAGGCACTGGCGCTGCGGCTGCTCGCCGAGGACCCGCACCCGGCGTCCTCGGCCGCCGCGGCCCGGCTCGCGGGCTGCGTCGTCGAACTGTGCGCGGGCCAGCATGCGGACACCGCCATGGAGAAGCGCGCCCCCGGCGAGGTCACCCTCGACGAGGTGCTCGCCATGGCCGAGGCCAAGACCGGCGCGCTGCTCGGCTGCGCCTGCGCGGTGGGCGCGCTGTACGCGGGGGCGTCCGCCGAGGACGTGGAGGCGCTGGACGCGTTCGGCCGGCAGGCCGGGCTCGCCTTCCAGCTGATCGACGACGTCATCGGCATATGGGGCGACCCCGGCCGCACCGGCAAACCGGCCGGCGCCGATCTCGCCGTACGCAAGAAGTCGCTGCCCGTGGTCGCCGCGCTCACCTCGGGCACCTCGGCGGCCGTGGAACTCGCCGAACTGTACGGACTGCCGTACGAGGAAGGGGACTTGGAGCGCACCGCGCTCGCCGTCGAGCGGGCGGGCGGCCGGGACTGGGCGCAGGCCCAGGCCGCCGACCGGATGGCGCGGGCCGTGCAGGAGCTGGCCCGGGCGATTCCGGACCCGCAGGACGCGGGCGGTCTGCTCGCGCTGGCCGAGTTCGTCACCCGGCGCAGCAGTTGAAGACTCCGGAGCCTTCGGGAACCGTGCGGCCCTGACTCCGCACGGCCACCGGGCTCCGGACCGTCGGGTCCCGCGCATCCCCACGGTGCGCGGGGCTCCCCCTTTTTTAAGGCTCGGTTCGCCTCCGGGGCGCCGCTGTGTTCAATATGCGCCTACCGGCGCGTGGCGGTGTCGAGAGCGCGATCGTGCTCGACCCTTCGGGCCTCCGCGCTCCCCCACTCTCGGCTTCGCTCGAGCGGGAGGGGCCCCCATGCCCTCTCGACACAGGCGCGTCCCTTCGGCTCACTCGCCCGAAAGTCCCGCTAAGCGTTGTCCCGTAAATGATCTTTGATGTGCTGGATGCCCTGCCTTTTCTCCGTCACCCGGCGAGGGTGATGTTGTGCAGGCGGGCGATGCCGAGCATGGCGTGGTGGACACCGGCCCCTTTGAGGCGGCAGTCGCGGAGGATTTTCCAGGTCTTCATGCGGGCGAAGGCATGCTCGACGCGGGCGCGGACTTTGCGGTGGGAGGTGTTGTGTTCCTCTTTCCATTCAGGGAGTTGGGCCTGGCCCGGTTCACGTCGGTGCGGGATGACCAGGCCGGTGCCGCGGTAGCCGCCGTCCGCGATGACCGTTGTCTTGCCGACGGCGTCCTTCGCGCCGGACAGTTCCCACGCCTTGCAGTCGTTGCGGTTGCCGGGCAACGGGCGGCCGACGGCGACGACGAGCCGGGTGTCGGCGTCGATGACGACCTGGTGGTTGGTCGAGTAGCGGTAGTTCTTCGACTGCTCGGCGACCTGGTGATCGCGGGTGGGGACCAGGGTGCCGTCCACGATCAGCACGGCGTCCTTGCGGAACCGCCTGCGTTGCTGGAGGGCGAGCGCGGGTCCGAGGTGGTCGATGATGCGGTCGGCGGCCGACTTCGACACCCCGAACAGCGGCGCCAGTTGGCGCAGGGTCAGGTTGGTCCGCCAGTAGGCGGCGACCAGCAGCACCCGGTCCTCAAGCGGCAGGCTCCACGGCCGGCCCTTGCGCACCGGGTCGGCGCCCTCGCGTCGCAACGCCGTGATCAGCTTCCCGAACTGACGCGGACTCAGCCCGGTGAACGGGGCTATCCAGGACGGCTCCGACGCCGTGATCACACCAGCCACGACAAGATCATCTCATCCCTGACCAGCAGTTACGGGACAAGTCTTAGGCTCAACACCCGTACGGAATAGGACTGTTGAGACGTGGGGGCGGGACATGGGCGTGGCGATACGGGCGGCGGGCGAGGGCGACCGGGAGCTGATCGTCAGGCTGCTGGACGACGCGTTCCAGGACGATCCGGTGAGCGGCTGGATCTTCCCCGACGCCGAGTACCGCCGTACGACCCACCACAAGCTGATGGCCGCCTTCACGGACTCCGTGTTCGCCGACGGCCGTATCGACCTGGCCGAGGACGGCGCGGCCTGCGCGCTGTGGCTGTCGATGCCGGGCGAGGCGCACGCGGCGGACGGCGCGGACGAGGCCGTAGCGCTGCGGGAGTTCGTGGACCCGGACAACGAGCGGGTCGAGACGATCGCCCGGCTCATGGACGAGGGGCATCCCACCGGCCGGGCCCACGAGTACCTGTGGATGATCGCCGTGGCACCGGGCCGGCAGGGCGAAGGCCTCGGCGCCGCGCTGATCCGGCACGTCCTGGAGCGCTGCGACCGCGAGGGCCTGCCCGCGTACCTGGAGGCGAGCAGCGAGCGCAGCACCAAGCTGTACGCGCGGCTCGGCTACACCTTCACCGACCGCACCCTCGACCTCCCGGACGGCCCGCGCATGTATCCGATGTGGCGCGAGCCCCGCACGGTTCTAGGCTGAGTACATGGGCAGAGAAGAGCACACCTGTCCCGTCTGCGGACAGCCGGTGGCCACCGTCGTCCGGCGGTACAAGACGCTCGGCGCATGGGTACCGAAGTGGGAGGCCGGCCCGTGCCGGAACCCCGAGTGCGAGGCGTACGTCGGCGAGGGCGCCGAGCCCCGGGCAGACACCGCCCCGAAAGAATCCTGAAACCCGTGTCGAGAATCCCGGCCCGGCTCCGATGTCTCCTGTGAGAAGCCGCCCGGCACGGGTGGCACGAGCCGAAGGAGCGGACTCATGAAGTACCTGGTCATGGTGCAGGGCACACAGGCGGACTACGACGGCATGCAGGGCAAGCCCACCCCCGGGTCCCCGGCCTGGAGCGAGGCGGAGATGCAGGCCATGTTCGCCCACATGGGCGCCATCAACGACGACCTGTCCGAGACGGGTGAGCTGATCGACGCGCAGGGGCTGACCGAACCGGCGAGGACCCGGCTGGTCGCGCTGGGCGCGGACGGCAAGGCCGTGATCACCGACGGCCCGTACAGCGAGACCAAGGAATTGATGGCCGGCTACTGGGTCCTGGAGTGCGCGAGCCTGGAACGCGTCACGGAGATCGCCGACCGCGTCACCCGCTGCCCCCTGCCCGAGGGTGCCGTCAGCCGCGCGGTGGTGATCCGTCCCATCCAGGGCGGCACCGCGGACGTCTGAGCCGTATGCGCGACACCACCGGCACCGAGGACCTGCTGCGCCGACACGCGCCGCAGGTCCTCGGCGCGCTGGTCAGGCGGTACGGCCATTTCGACACCGCCGAGGACGCCGTACAGGAGGCGCTGCTCGCGGCGGCCCGGCAGTGGCCGGAGCACGGTGTGCCGGAGAATCCGCGCGGATGGCTGATCCGGGTCGCCTCGCGGCGGCTGACGGACGCGCTGCGCAGCGAGGAGGCGCGGCGGGCGCGGGAGGAGAGGGCGGCGGCACTCGCGCCCCGGGAGCCGTACACGGCCGAGCCGCCGCGCGAGGACGACACCCTCTCCCTGCTCTTCCTCTGCTGCCATCCGGAGCTGACCCCGACCGCGCAGATCGCGCTCACCCTGCGGGCGGTCGGCGGACTGACGACGGCGGAGATCGCCCGCGCGTATCTCGTACCCGAGGCGACGATGGCACAGCGGATCAGCCGGGCGAAGGCGAAGGTGCGGGGTGTGCGCTTCGGGCGGCCGGACAACTGGGCGGAGCGGCTGCCGGCCGTCCTGCACACGCTGTACCTGATCTTCAACGAGGGCTATACGGCGACGTCCGGCCCGAGTCTGACGCGGCGCGAACTCGCGGGCGAGGCAATCCGGTTGACCCGTGCCGTGCACCGGCTGCTCCCCGAAGTCGGCGAAGTGGCCGGGCTGCTCGCGCTGATGCTGCTCACCGACGCCCGCCGGGCCGCCCGCACCGGCACGCACGGCGAACTCGTCCCCCTCGACGAACAGGACCGCGACCGCTGGGACAAGTCGGCGATCGAGGAGGGCGTCGCCCTCGTCACCCGGGCGCTGTCCCAGGGGCCCGCGGGGCCCTACCAGTTGCGCGCGGCGATCGCCGCCGTACACGACGAGGCGCCGTCGGCGCGGGCGACGGACTGGCACGAGATCCTCGGCCTGTACGAGGTGCTGGTGCGCCTGGTCGCCGGCCCCGTCGAACGCCTCAACCGGGCTGTCGCCGTCGCCATGGTCGACGGTCCGCGCGCGGGCCTGGCCGAACTGGACCTGGTGGCGGACGAGTTGGGGGAGGGGCACCGCCCCGACGCGGTCCGCGGCCACCTCCTGGAACGGGCCGGCGAGTTCATCGCGGCCCGGGCCGCCTACGAGTCGGCGGCGGCAAGGACCCTCAGCCTGCCCGAGCAGCGCTACCTGCGGGCGCGGGCCGCGCGGCTGAGGCCTTAGCGTGGCCCCATGCCGGAATCCGAACCCACCGCCACCATCCTCCACATCACCGAACGCGCCCTCTGGGACGCGGCCCGCGAGCGCGGTGTCTACGAGTGGTCGACCCGTGGCCGCACCCTCCAGGAGGAGGGCTTCATCCACTGCTCGACCCGCGCCCAACTCCCGCGCGTGGCAGCCTTCTTGTACGGCTCCTACGACGGACCCGGCGACCTGGTGGTCCTGGAGGTGGACCCGGGACGGCTCGGCGCACCCCCGAAGTACGAGGCGCCGGAGCCGGGCGGCGAGGAGTTCCCGCACATCTACGGGCCGATTCCGGTGGACGCGGTGGTGGGGGTGGAGACGTGGGCGGGATGAGTCGCTAGGGGCGGCCGGGCAGCCCGCCGGTCTCCGGGTCGCGCCCCGTCAGGCAGTAGACACCGCCCGCCGGGTCCCGCATCACCGTCCAGTGCGTGCCGTGGGAGACGACACTCGCGCCGAGCCGCTCGTGCCGTGCCCTGGTCGTGCTGATGTCCGCGCAGGCCAGGTCGAGATGGGCGGAGGCGGGGCGTTCCTCGCCGAGCCGCTGGAGCAGGATGCGGATCGGCTGGCCGGGCGGCGGCTTGAGCACATGGAACTCGGGGAGCGCACCCCGCAGTGACGCCCAGCCGGGCAACAGGGCGCTCCAGAAGGCGACTTCGGCGTCGTAGGAGCCGGGTCCGACGTCGAGGGACACCTGGTCGAGGCGGCTGCCGTCCACGACGGGCGGTCGTAGCGACTCGCCGTGCCAGGGGACCGCGCAGAACAACTGCCCGGCGGGGGACCGGAGTACGGTCCAGCCGTCGTGCTCGGCGACGGAGTCGGCGCCGAGCCGCAGCGCGGAGTCCACGAACGCCGGCCCGTCCTCGACGGAGAAGTCGAGATGAGCCCCGCCCGGGCCGGCCTCGACCCCCTGGACCTTCACGCAGGGATCCGCCCCCTCTGGCACCAGGGTGACGAACTCCCCCTCCTCACCGCGCGGTTCGGACAGTCGGGTGTCCGTGACGGCCGTCCAGAAGGCGCGGGCGGGGTCGAGGAGGGCGCGCGGGCGGTCGACGAAGGCGTAGGTCCAGCGGATGCTCATGGCGTGATCGTAAGCCGGAGGAGGCGACCTGCCCTCCCGGGATTTTCAGTCCCCGCTGCGCTGCATGAACCGCAGCATGTTCCCGGCCGGGTCCCGGAACGCGCAGTCGCGGACGCCGTACGGCTGGTCCGTCGGCTCCTGGACCACCTCGGCGCCGGACTCCTGGACGCGGGCGTAGAGGGCGTCGCAGTCGGCGGTGGTGAAGTTGACCCCGCGCAAGGTGCCCTTGGCGAGCAGTTCGGCCATGGCCTGCTTGTCGGCGGGGGAGGCGTCCGGGTTCGCGGCCGGCGGCTCCAGCACGATCTCCACGTCCGGCTGCAGGGGTGACCCCACGGTCACCCACCGCATGCCCTCGAAACCGACGTCGTTACGGATTTCCAGCTCCAGCACGTCGCAGTAGAAGGCGAGCGCCTTGTCGTGGTCGTCGACGGCGATGAAGCACTGGCGGAGTTTGAGATCCATGAGGGACAGGCTAGGGCCGGAGGGGCGGTCCTGCCCGGTTTGGCCGGGTGAAAGTGCGGGCGACGCAGGACGGGATCACCGCGCCGGCCTCGTGGGAGCGGGCGCGGTAGGCGCTGGGGGTCTCGCCGACCAGTTCGGTGAAGCGGGAGCTGAAGGAACCGAGTGAGGTACAGCCGACGGCCATGCACACCTCCGTCACGCTCAGATCGCCGCGCCGCAGCAACGCCTTCGCCCGCTCGATCCGCCGGGTCATGAGATAGCTGTACGGCGTCTCCCCGTACGCGGCGCGGAAGCTCCGCTGGAAGTGGCCCGGCGACATCAGCGCGGTCCGCGCGATCGAGGCCATGTCGAGCGGCTCGGCGTACTCGCGGTTCATCCGGTCGCGGGCCTGACGCAGCCGTACGAGGTCTTCGCGGTTCACGTCGTCCAGGATGGCACGGGTGCGGACGGACGGGAGGCGGGGCGGGTCGACGGACATGACGAAGGGGCCCGCCCGGCGAACCGGTCGGACCCCTTCGTCATGCCTACTGACACATGCCCAGGGACCCCTGCCCGCTGACCCGCGATGGTGCACCGATCGCCGGTCGGGCCGGGGCAGTTGGGTGGGTCAGGCCTTCTTGGTCTCCTAGTAGTGGGTCGGGTCGGTGACCTGCGGGGATCTTTCCTGTGGAGCGCTGACCTGGCCTTTTGGCGATGGGTGGCGATGGGGTGCGACGGTCTTTAGCGGGTGTCTTGCGGACTGTGTGCGGACTGCGCGATCAAGGCGTTGCCGTCACCGTCCTTCGTGTGGCAGCTCGCCGTTGCCTTCGCGCTGGTCGGGAGTTCCGGGCGGCGGGGCCGTGGTGGCCCTCGGGATCAGCGTCGTGGGCAGGACGACGTGCTGTGTGCGGTCGGCCTCGGAGTCGTCGATCAGCGTCAGGGCCAGTTCGCCGGCGATGCGGCCCATCTCGGAGGGTGACTGGGCGACCGTGGACAGGTCGAACCACTCGGCCGTGTCCTGGTCGTCGAAGCCGACGACGGAAATCCGCTCGGGCACCTCGATCCCCGTCTTGCGCAGGGTCCAGATGACGGAGACGGCCTGCTCGTCCGCGTCGGCGAAGATCGCTGTGGGCGGCTCCCGCAGGCTCAGCAGGTTTCCGACCGCCTCCATGGTGCCGCGCTTGTCGCGGGGCGGGATCGTGACCACCAGGTCGTCGTCCAGGGGGATGCCCGCCTCGGTGAGCGCCTGCCGGTAGCCGAGCAGTCGGTCGCGGGTGCTGAAGCTGAAGCCGCGGGCGCCCACCGTCTGGGCGAAGGCGATCCGGCGGTGGCCGAGGTTGAGCAGGTGGCGGGTGGCCTTGCAGGCTCCGGCCACGTCGTCGGCGTACACGCTCGGGCGGCCCTCGACGTGCTGGCTGACGTAGATGACCGGCATTCCGAGGTCGTCCAGGCGCGCGGTCTCTTCGGCGGTGAGGTCGAAGGAGAACACCAGCAGGGCGTCGGCGTTGCGGCGGGCGGGGAGGCGCTCGAAGAACGCGGTGCGCTCGGCCAGGTCGGGGATCACGTAGACGGTCATCTCCAGGCCGGCCTCCCGCAGCAACGGGCCCAGACGCGTCAGTGCCGAGCCCATGAACCACGAATCCAGCGTGGGCACCAGCACCGCCACGACCCCGGTCTTGCCGGTGACCAGACTCGCTGCGTGCCGTGAGACGGCGAAGTTCAGCTCACGGGCGGCTTGCTCGACCCGTGCGCGGACGTCCGGTGAGACCGATGTCAGGCCGCGCAAGGTGCGCGAGACGGTGGACGGGGAGACCCCCGCCCGTTCGGCGACATCAGTCATGGTGGGCAGTCGTTGAGCTGGCGGCATGACCGGAAGTTAGCACAGCTTCAGCCTCCCGCCAGACCTTCTGTGACAGCGCTGTCACGACCCGCTCGGCGGAGACAGTGACCTGTTATGCCCGTATATGAGCTACACGTCCACCCAATCTTCTTCGTGCTACCGGCAAGTTACGGATTGACTTCCGCCAGGTGCACTCCTACGGTGCAAGCGTTGTCTCAGCGGGTTCGGAGCCGTCGCCGCGAAGTCATCCTTCGATGCTTTGACCTGCGCTTTTGATCTACGAAATGCCGTGACAGCACAGTCTCGTAACAGAGCCATCCCAGAGTCATCTCGGTAGCTACTCCCTACAGGGCGCCCTCGCCGAGACTTCGGTTCCGCACGTCCAGGAGAGACAGTGAACGCCAGAACCACCAGAGCCCTTCAGTGCTCGGCCGTGCTCGTCGCCGCCGGGCTTACCCTCACCGCCTGCGGTTCTTCCGGCGGCGGCAGCTCCTCGGGGCAGTCCCAGAACACGTCGTTCACGGGCCGTGGCCCGATCACATACGTGTCCGGCAAGGACACCACCGGCGTCGTCCAGAAGGTGCTCGACCGCTGGAACAAGCTGCACCCGAAGGAGAAGGTCACCTTCATCCAGCTGCCGACGGATGCGGACTCGCAGCGCCAGCAGATGATCCAGAACGCCGAGACCAAGTCCGACACCTACACGATCCTGTCCCTCGACGCCGTGTGGACCTCGGAGTTCGCCGCGCACCAGTGGATCGACAAGCTGCCCGAGAAGCAGTTCCCGCTGGACAAGATGCTCAAGCCGGTGGTGGAGACGGCGAAGTACCGCGGCAGCCTGTACGCGGCCCCGTACATCTCGAACGGCGGCGTGCTGTACTACCGCACCGACCTGCTCAAGAAGGCCGGCATCAGCGCCCCGCCGGCGACATGGGCGCAGATGAAGGCCGACTGCGCCAAGGTCGAGAAGCTGCCCGAGGCCAAGGGCATGTCCTGCTACGCCGGGCAGTTCCAGAAATATGAGGGCCTGACGGTGAACTTCGGCGAGGCCGTGAACTCCTCGGGCGGTGTCATCACCGACGCCAACGGCAAGCCCGACGTCAACACCCCGGCGGCCAAGAAGGGCCTGGACTTCCTCGTCGACTCCTTCAAGGACGGCACGATCCCCAAGGAGGCCATCACCTACCAGGAGGAGGACGGCCGTCAGGCGTTCCAGTCCGGCAAGCTGATCTTCCACCGCAACTGGCCCTACGTGTACGCGCTGGCCCAGAAGAGCAAGGTGGCCGGGAAGTTCGCGGTCGCGCCGCTGCCCGGCCTGAACGGAGTCGGCGCCTCCAGCCTGGGCGGCTCCAACCTGGGCCTGTCGTCCTTCGCCAAGAACAAGGCCACTGCGCTGGACTTCATGAAGTTCTTCACCGACGAGGAGAACTCGACGACCTTCCTCAAGGACGCCGCCTTCGCCCCGCCGTACACGGACCTGTACGACGACAAGACCCTGGCCGCGCAGTACCCGTACCTGCGCGTCCTGAAGCAGTCGATCCTGCACGCCGTGCCGCGCCCGCGGGTCGTGCAGTACGGCGATGTGACGTCCGCGATCCAGCAGGAGGCGTACGCCGCGCTGACCGGCAGCAAGACCAGTGCGCAGGCGCTGAAGGACCTGCAGCAGGAGCTGCAGAAGTCCGCGGCGCAGTGAGGAGCAGGGCCATGGCCGACACCAAGATCCCGCCCGGACCCGCCACCGGTGAGGCCGACCGTGCGGCGGGCAGCCGATCGCCCGTGATCGGCAGACCTTCCCGGGGCCGGGCGACCTCGGGTTCGGGGCGGATGGCGGCGCTCCTGGTGTCCCCGACGCTCCTGGTGCTGACGATCGTCGTGCTCTACCCGACGGTCATGGCGTTGCAGGAGTCTCTGCACGGGACGAAGGGGCTGGACCCGAAGACCGGCTTCATCAGCGACACCGAGCCGTTCGTGGGGCTGAAGAACTACGCCGACATCTTCGGCGCGGCCGGAGACCGGTTCTGGAACGCCTTCTGGAACACCACCTTCTTCACCGTCGTCACCGTCGGGCTGGAGACGGTGATCGGTGTGGCCATGGCCCTCATCATGCACAAGGCGTTCAGCGGCCGGGCGCTGGTCAGGGCCGGCATCCTCATCCCCTGGGCCGTCCCCACGGCCATCTCCGGCCTGCTGTGGCGATGGATCTTCAACAGCAACGGCGTGGCCAACGCCCTGATCGGTCACCAGATCCTGTGGACCACCGAGGGCTTCCACGCCAAGGTCGCGGTCATCATCGCCGAGGTGTGGAAGACCGCTCCCTTCATCGGGCTGCTGGTCCTGGCCGGCCTGCAGGTGATCGGCAAGGAGGTGTACGAGGCGGCCCGCATCGACGGTGCGAGCGCCCCGCGCCAGTTCTGGCACATCACCCTGCCGCTGGTGAAGCCCGCCCTGCTGGTGGCGATGCTGTTCCGCTGCATGGACGCCCTGCGGATGTTCGACCTGCCCTACATCCTCGTCGGCGCCCGGAAGAACTCCGTGGAAACCCTCTCCATGCTCGCGCAGAGCGAGGCGTCCAACGTCCGCTTCGGACCTGCCTCGGCCTACGCGGTGCTCCTCTTCCTCTACGTCTTCCTCGTCGCACTCGCCTTTGTCCGGCTGCTGGGCGCCGACCTCGTCGGCGACAGCGATACGGCCAAGCCCAGACGCAAGCACCGCAGGACGCCCTTCTCCCGCCGTTCGGAGGTGACGGCATGATGGCCTCGGCGAAGCTGCGCGGCTGGCTGCTCTACGCGGGTGTCCTCGCGGTGGTGGCGTACTGCCTGGCCCCGTTCTACTGGATGCTGGTCTCCAGCCTGCGCAGCACGTCCGACATCTTCGACACCTCGCTGTTGCCCTCCCGGGTGTCGTTCGAGAACTACCGAGCCCTGCTCGACACGTCCCAGGGCTTTTCCCGGGCCGTGCTCAACAGCCTGATCGTCGCCGGCATCACCACCGTCCTGGCGCTGCTTCTGGCCACGTTCACCGCCTACGCCATGGCCCGGCTGGAGTTCCGGTTCAAGCGGCTGATCCTCACGCTGATCATCGCCACCTCGATGTTCCCGGTGGTGTCGATCGTGGTGCCGCTGCTGAAGCTGTTCACCGACATCGGCTGGATCAACACCTACCAGGCCATGATCGTGCCGAGCATGTCCTTCACGCTGCCACTGGCGGTGTGGAACCTGACCACGTTCTTCCGGCAGATGCCGGACGAGCTGGAGCATGCCGCCATGATCGACGGCTGCACCCGCGGCCAGGCGTTCCGCAAGGTCATCGTCCCGCTGGCCGCGCCGGGCATCTTCACCACCGCGATCATCGTCTTCATCGCCGCCTGGAACGAGTTCCTCATCGCCCTGACGATGACGAACAAGCCCGGCATGCAGACTGCGCCGGTCGCCATCTCGAAGTTCACCGGCGCCACGACGTACGAGACCCCGTTCGGCAGCCAGATGGCCGCCGGCGTCCTCGTCACCATCCCGCTGGTGGTCATGGTGCTGCTCTTCCAGCGCCGCATCGTCGCCGGACTCACCGCCGGCGCGGCCAAGTAGCCGCCGTCCCCCACAGACCCACTCTCAAAGGACCCTTTCAGCACCATGTCCCCCACGAGCCCCTGGTGGCGCAGCGCCGTCATCTACCAGGTCTACATCCGCAGCTTCGCCGACGGGAACGGCGACGGCGTCGGCGACATCGCCGGCATCCGCTCCCGCCTGCCGTACCTGAAGTCGCTCGGTGTCGACGCCCTCTGGATCAACCCGTGGTACAAGTCGCCGATGGCCGACCACGGTTACGACGTGGCCGACTATCGCGAGATCGACCCGCTGTTCGGGACGGTCGCCGAGGCCGAGCAGCTCATCGAGGAGGCGCACGAGCACGGGATCCGCATCATCCCCGATATCGTGCCCAACCACACCTCCGACCAGCACGCCTGGTTCCAGGCGGCACTGGCCGCCGGACCGGGCAGCCCGGAACGCGGACGCTACATCTTCCGCCCCGGCCGAGGCCCCGACGGCGATCAGCCACCCAACGACTGGGACTCCCGCTTCGGCGGCCCGGCCTGGACCCGCGTGCCGGACGGCGAGTGGTACCTGCACCTGTTCACCCCCCAGCAGCCCGACCTCAACTGGCAACACCCCGAAGTCCACGCGGAGTTCGAATCCGTCCTGCGGTTCTGGTTCAGCCGGGGCGTCGACGGCTTCCGCATCGACGTCGCCCACGGACTCGTCAAGGACCCCGACCTGCCCGACCTGCCACCCCTCCCCGCCCCCGCGGACGGGCAGCCTAGGCCCCACACCGACCACCCCTTCTGGGACCGCGACGAGGTCCACGACATCTACCGCGCCTGGCGCAAGCTGGCCGACGAGTACCCCGGCGACCGCTCCTTCGTCGCCGAGGCATGGACCGACACCCCCGAGCGTCTCGCCGCCTACGTCCGCGAGGACGGCCTGCACACCGCCTTCAACTTCGACTTCCTCATGTCCAGCTGGGACCCGAAGGACCTGCGCACGGTTATCGACGACACCCTCGCGATGCTCGGCAACGTGGGCGCGCCGGCCACCTGGGTGCTCTCCAACCACGACGTCATGCGCCACCCCAACCGCTACGGCCGCACAGCGGCACGACGCTGGCTGGCCAACGAGTCCTACGTACCCGAAGGCCCCCTCGACCTGCAGCTGGGCACCCGTCGCGCCCGCGCGGCCGCCCTGCTGATGCTCTCCCTGCCCGGCGGCGCCTACGTCTATCAAGGCGAGGAACTCGGCCTGCCCGAGGTCGAGGACCTGCCCGAGTCCGTCCTCCAGGACCCCGTCTGGGAACGCTCCGGCCACACCGAACGGGGCCGCGACGGCTGCCGCGTCCCGATCCCATGGTCCGGACAGGCCGCACCGTACGGTTTCAGCCCCGACAACGCGTCCGCCGAACCTTGGTTGCCGCAGCCCGCCGACTGGGCCGAGCGAAGCGCGGAAGCACAGACCGGTGACGAGGCGTCCATGCTGCAGCTCTACCGCAGCGCCCTGAGCCTGCGTCGCGAACATCCCGCCCTCGGCGACGGAGGCATGACCTGGCTGGACACCCCGGCCGGGGTCCTCGCCTTCCGCCGCGAACCCGGCTTCGTCTGCTTGCTCAACCTCTCCACCGAGCCCTACCGGCTGCCCGACCACACATCGATCCTGCTGACCAGCGAACCCGTCGACGACGGCCGACTGGCCCCGGACCAGGCGGCCTGGCTCGCGGTGTAACACCGATCGGTGGTCTCAAGTCCGCCAGGGCCTGTTCGGTCTCCCCTCCCCGCCGGCCGGACAGGCCCTGGTCCCTACTGGTCAAATCGTTGGATTTCGATGGTGAGGGCGCCGAGGGCTTCCTTCTCGGGCGGATAGATGGTGCGGATGTTGGCGAGCTGCTGTTCGCGGTTGGCGGTCGGGTTGACGTTGGTCAGTCCCTCGCCGTCGAGCAGTGCCTCGAAGTCGGGGTACTCGGTGACGCGCTTGACTTTGACCTCGAAGGTCTCATTGGTCCCCTTGATGCGGAACCGGATGATGTCACCTGCGGCGAGGTCGGCGAGGTGCGGGTACTTCACCCGTACCTCGATGGTCTTGGTGCCCGCGGCGACGAGGTCGAAGTACTGGCGATACAGGTTGAGTTCGCGGACGCGGGCGGTGGTGTCGGTCATGGGGCGGAAACCCTTCTGTGGGTTGGTGCGGTCATCATGCGGCCGATCTCGGCGGCCGAGTACGAGCGGAAGAAGGCTGATGCGATCTGCCTGCCGCTGGCGACCGAGAGCGTTGATGCCGCCCTGGCGCTGCACATGCTTTACCACGTCTCCGACATCTCACAGGCGGTCAGGGAACTGTCCCGCGTAGTTGCCCGTGACGGGCTGGTGATCGCCTCCACCAACAGCGACCGGGACAAGGCGGAACTCGACGACCTGTGGCAGCGGGCTGCGGGCGATGTCCTCGGCACCGGCGGCGGCCCGGCCCGTGTATCGCTCAGCGCCCGCTTGTCCCTGGAGAAGGCCTCGGCCTTCCTGGGTGAGGAATTCGGGCGGGTGGAGACGATGGAACTGCCCGGCACCATCACGGTCGACGATCCTGAGCCGGTCATCGCGCATATGGCTTCCTACCGGGCCTGGGCGGACCAGCACGACGTGCCGTTCTACGCCACGATCGAGCGGGCCCGAACGATCCTCGTGGATCACATCGCCCGGTATGGGGCTTTCGAGATCACGTGTCTGGGAGGTGTCCTCGTCTGCCGTCGCTGACGCAGGAACGACGAAGGGACCCCGCCGGCGAACCGGCAGAGCCCCTTCCCCATACCCACTGACCCGCGATGGTGCACCGATCGCCGGTCGGGCCGGGGCAGTTGGGTGGGTCAGGCCTTCTTGGTCTCCTAGTACTCCAGCTGTAGATCGTGATCTTCATCGTTGTGTGATCGAGCGCTCCGCTTGGAGGGCCAGCGGTTGAACTGGCGGGGCTGAGCACGCCAGTTGGCGGATTGTGACTCTGCCAGGCACGTGACACGTGGTCGCGATGATTGGCGCCGGAGGTTGCCGATGGTCCCGTTTCGAGGGTCCAGTCACTCACTCACCTCGGCCGGGAGCTCTGCGGCCATGATTCGAAGGCGGGTAGCGAGTGCGGAATCGGTTCGTTCCAGCTCGGCCACCAGGTGCGACATTCAGCAATAGTCGGCCATCCACAGGCTAAGCCGCCCAAGCCCTGGCCGATGCGTCACAGCCTGGGCACAACGCCCTACTGTCGTCGACATGACGGAGCCGGTGCCAGAGACGCACACACACGAGAACGCCCCGGGCGCGGCACGCCTGGTCGCTCTGTCCGACGGCATATACGCCATCGCGATGACACTGCTCGTCATCAACGTGGCGGTCCCTGCACATCTGGACGACGCCGCATTCCACAGGGCCCTGAGCGATGCGCTGCCCAGCCTCGGCGCCTTCGCACTCAGTTTCACCCTCATCGCCGGATTCTGGCGTGACCACCGCCGCATCCTCACCGCACTACCCATTGAGACGGCCGTGGTCACCCGCCTGATCCTCCTCGGTCTCGGTCTGGTTGCGCTGCTGCCCTTCCCCACTGGGCTCCTGGCCGAGTACGCCTCTCAGCCCGAAGCCGTCGCCCTCTACGCGGGTGCCATGGCGGCGATCCATGCGGTGCACGCAACCCTGCTGCTGCTCACGCAACACCAAGTGCACCCCTCGCCCGCGTCATCCGCCGCTGTGGCCCGCCGCCGCTTCACCGCCCAACTCGGTTCCAGCGTTCTGATTTTTGGCCTCTCCATTCCCTTGGCCTTCGTCAGCACGGAAGCAGCCATGTGGTTCTGGCTCACGCTCATCCCCTCCCACTACGTCCTCGGCCACTATCCGCGTCGACGCCCGCACCAGTGAGTCCCCTGGCCCAAGCACGATCCAGTCAGAGGCCACCCGCCAGCCACCGCTCCGCACGCCCCGGCTTCGCCCTTGGCCACGACTCGATCAGCCCCTGGACATTGAGCCGGCCTGCACTGTCCGCTGCGACCAGCCTGGGCCTGAGCGCAGCGTCTGGCGAAGCCCGCCAACTGGCCCGCTCAGTGACACGTTGTTGGCTGGCCTGCCGTTCGTAGTGGCAGGCCCGGGATCGGGCTTGATGGCGTCGTCGCCAGTCGGACCAGCCGAGGCGATGTGCGGCTGAGCGGACGCCTTTGGTGATGAACGCGGTGAACAACAGGTGCTGGATCTCGTTGCAGGTCAGCGGGATCAGATCGTCCGGGGCCGGGTGATGGTCGCGTTCGTGTGCGGTGGTGGCGGCCAGGAAGGCGTGGGCGA
The DNA here is from genome assembly GCF_045209635.1 of Streptomyces sp. NBC_01622. Taxonomy (NCBI): domain Bacteria; kingdom Bacillati; phylum Actinomycetota; class Actinomycetes; order Kitasatosporales; family Streptomycetaceae; genus Streptomyces; species Streptomyces sp. NBC_01622. The sequence goes on along the minus strand of NZ_CP109293.1, from coordinate 3,990,447 downwards.
GCATCGCGAGGGTGACCCAGCGATGCCAGGACGTCCACCGTCTGACCTGGTGTTCGTCCAGCCCGGCGAGGCCCTTGGCGGCCTGGAACGTCTCCTCGACGGTCCATCTGCCCCCGGCCACCCGCACCAGCGTGGCCAGCGGCACCGGGCAGGCCGAGTAGCAGCGGTAGAAGGCGAGTTCGCCGCTGCTACGGTTGCGGCGGACGAGCAGACTGCGGTGACCGGGCCCCTCGTCGGCCACCTCGGCCAGGGCCCAGTCGTAGAAGCGGTGCCCCTTGGCGCCGACGCCTGCGGAGAGCTTCTGCCAGGCCCGTTTCGGCAGCTTCTTGACCAGGGCATCGGCCCGCACCTTCCCCGCCCGGGTGGCGATCTGGTGGTCGCAGGCGACAGCGAGGACGTAGCCGGTCTGGCGGTCTTCCAAAGCGCCCCGCAGCTGCGGATTGCCTCCGTAGACCTCGTCTGCGGCCACCCAGAGCGCACGAACCCCGGCATCCAGGACCCTGTTGATCATGCGGACGGCGAGTTGGGGCTTCGTGGCGAAGCCGACCTCCTCGGGGATCCCGGCGGACCGGCAGCGGGCCGTGTCCATGGTCCACGAGCGAGGCACGTACAGTTCCCGGTCGATCGCCGCGTGGCCCCGGCCGGTCGAGTAGGCGAGATAGACGGCGACCTGGCTGTTCTCGATCCGTCCGGCGGTACCGGTGTACTGGCGTTGCACGCCCACCGTGGCCGTACCCTTCTTCAGGTCACCGGTCTCGTCGACCACCAACACCGCGTCCTCATCGTTCAGTTGCTCGACGACGAAGCCGCGCAGGTCGTCACGGACCGCGTCTGCATCCCACTTCGCCCTCGACAGTAGATGCTGCAGGCCATACGGGGTCGCATCCCCGGCGTATTCGGCCAGCGTCCAGCAGTTCTTGCGCGGCAGGTCGGACAACAGCCCGAGCACGAACTCCCGTGCACGGCGCCGCGGTTCCACTCGGGCAAACCGCCCCGCGATACGGCCCATCAGAACCTCGAACGTGTCCTGCCAGCGGGCAGGATCTATGTTGTGACCTGCGGCCACCGCCTGATCTTCTGTCTTCACACACCGATGATCACCGGTGGCCGTACCCGTTCCCGGACCGGCCCCGACCAGCAAGATCACGATCTACAGCTGGAGTACTAGTAGTGGGTCGGGTCGGTGACCTGCGGGGATCTTTCCTGTGGAGCGCTGACCTGGCCTTTTGGCGATGGGTGGCGATGGGGTGCGACGGTGTTGAACGGGTGTCTTGCGGACTGTGTGCGGACTGGCTGGAGGCCGTGGACGAGTTTCGGGCCTTGCGGGCGGCGGTGGACTGAGGCTCCCCATTGTTCGAAGAACGTGGGCCACCACGGCCCTGTCGGTGGGCTCCTGTTACGGGCAGGGGCCTCGGCGGTTCCATGGTCACCGCACTCGTGGATGGAGCGGCACGGCGCGGAACGCACAGTCTCTTGCTGGTCGAAGTCCCGCCAGGGCTGTACGGCCGAGAAGAGTGCACGACGGAAGGTCAGCCTCGCTGGATTACTTCCTCTTTCTGGGGGTCGTAGGTCACGAGACCCCGGTTCTGTGCCATGGCGATGAGCGAGGTGGAGACTTCATCTTTCCGTGACCAGGAGACGGCGACCAAAACACATTCTCCAGTGCAGTAGACCGGGGAAGACCATGGAGATTCCTCCGCGTTCTCTTCCGATAGATCCGGATAAGCCTGCAAGGCATCGCGGCAGAATTCTGCTACCCCTGGATGCTCCGTTACGATTCCCGACTCCCCATCCGTCATGGCCGCGTACTTTTGGTATGCCGCCTCCGCGTTGATTGCTTTTTCTTCGTACCAGAATGCCAAGTCGTAGCTCATTTTTCATCTCTCTGTGGAGCAGCGTGGACGCCGTGTAGGCCCGGCGTCCACGCTGCTGTCGGCTCGGCAGACTAATCGTCCAGGCCCTTGCGCGACGTCATGCTACCGGGTGGGATCCAGGAATCGAAGACTCCTTCAAGCTTTATGCCGTCCTTGGTGGTAACCGTATTTCCGGGCAGGTTCAGCCAGTCGTCGAATTTCTTCTGATCCGGGTTGCGTCTGGCGCTTCCTCCCTTGGTTTCGATCCCGTACCAGTGTCCGTTGAATCCGACCAGCCCGTCATACTTGCGAACTTTGAACCCAGGCGCTTTGACCGCAACTTCCCTGCGGATGACCGTCGCACCATCCAGCTCCAAGTTCTCCCAGGTCGTCAGCTCGTCATTCGAACCATCACGACCCTCCTCACCGTCACGTGGGGCGTATTTACCCTTGGCGTCTCTGGGAGCTATACCGCCCGATTCGAGGATCGATGTCTCGGACTCGTATGCCTGTCTTCTCCATCCCGTGAGTCCCCCGACACCGCTGACGGCCAGCTGCTGGGCGAGTTCGTCAGCCGCCTGGGCGTACAGGTCGGCAAGCGCGTCGCAGCCCTGCTGGCGGAGCAGGTACTCGGCCCTATAGAGCCGGTACGCGGGGCGGACCGGCAGGTATTTGTCGACGAAGGCTCCGACGCCGCCGTTCTGTCCGGTGACGGCGTCGTGGGCGTCGCCCATGAACTCGAAAGGCGCCTTCAGGCCCTGTAGGAAGCCGTTGCCGAAGATCTTCAGACCTTCGCCGAGGCTGTCGACCTTCCCGTTGCCGTTGTCGCCTGGTACGGGCGTCAGGCCGCTGGGGTCGGTGTACACCGTGGGTGTGTTGTCGGCGTAGGCGTACGCGGAGACGTAGGCACTGTTGCGGTCGGGGGTCGCCGGGTCGGAGCGGTTGAAGCGGCCCGTGGTGGTGTTGTACTGGCGGGCGTGGAGGTCGAGGTTGCCCGTGGTGGTCTCGTAGCGGGCGCCCGTGTACGACGGGGTGCTCGCGGGTGCGCCGGTGGTGACTGTGCCCAGGACGCGGGTGCCGTAAGGGTCGTAGGCCCAGCGTTGGTAGAGCGTTCCGGTGCTGCCGGTGACGTCGACCGGGGAGCCCTGGGCGTCGTGGTGGTAGTAGAAGAGTGCGCCCGCGCCGGTCTCGGTGGCGGCGGGTTGGCCCAGTGGGTCGTAGCGGTACGACTGTTTGATGGCCCACGCGCTGTCGTACTCGGTGGCCATGATGGGCAGCGGGGCGTTGGGGTCCCACTGGGTGCGGGTGGTGACCGTTCCGTCCTTGCTGGCGGTGACCTGGTTGCCACTCGGGTCGTGGTCGTAGGTGTAGTTGCTGCCGGCGACGGTGGCGGCGGAGATCTGTCCGGCCAGGTCGTAGGTGTAGGTGTCGGCGCCCGCCTTGGTCTGGTTGCCCTCGCCGTCGTAGTTGTAGGCGGTGGTCGTGGTGCCGCTCGTCGTGGACGTCAGCTGGTCGGCCGCATCGTAGGAGTAACTCGTGCCGGTGGCGCCGAGGGATGAGGTCAGGCGGTTGCCGGCCTTGTCGTAGGTGTACGAGGTGGTACGGGTCGACGCGCAGCCGGTGACCCAGGGCTGCGGGTAGCAGCCGGATGTCAGGCGACCGGCGGTGTCGTACGTCTGGTCGTAGCCGCCGGTACCCACGCTGGCCCGGGTGACGTCGACGTGGGTGGGCAGTCCGGCCGCGGACAGGGTGAGGGCGGTCTTGGTGACCGTGGTGCCGGACTTGGCGGAGGTGACCGCGGTCAGCCGGCCGGCTCGGTCGTAGGCGCGGTCCTCGGTCTCGGTGTTGGGCAGCGTGGATCGGGTCAGGTTGCTCGAAGCGTCCCAGGCGTAGTTGGTGGTGACTCCGTCGGCCGTCATCGACGAGGTGCGGCCGTCGTTGTCGTAGGCGTAGGCGATGGTGTTGCCGTCGGAGTACTTGCGGGTGAGCATCTGCCCGGCGGCGTCGTAGGTGTAGGCGAAGCTGCGCGTCTTGGTGAGATGGCCGGCCGCGTCGTAGCCGAAGTCCTCGGAGATCTTGGAATTGGCGCGGGTTGTCATGCGCCCCGCGGCGTCGTAGGCGTACGACACGTCGGGGGTGCTGTCCGAGTAGTCGACCTTGGTGAGCTGCCCGCGGGCATCGAAGAGATAGCTGGTGGAGCCGACCGGGGTGGTCTTCTTGGTGAGGTTGCCCTCGGCGTCGTACGCGTACGACGCCGCGCGGTTGAGCGGGTCGGTGATCGTGGTCAGTCGGCGAGCGTCGTCGTAGGCGTACGCCGTGGCGTGGCTGTTGGCGTCGGTGCGCTTGGTGACATTCCCTGCCGCGTCGTACTCGTAAGCGGTCTTGCCGCCGTCGGCCGCTGTGACCGTGGTGAGCTGGTCGAGCTTGTCGTAGCCGTACGTCGTCACGCGCTTGTCGGCGTCGGTGCGCTTGGTGACGTTGCCCGCCGCGTCGTACTCGGTGCCGGTCACACCGCCGAGCGGGTCGGTGACGGTCGTGAGGTTCCCGGCCGGGTCGTAGCCGTTGGCGGTGGTGAACTGCGCCGGGTCGGCGCCCGAGACGTTGCCGCGCGGATCGACCGAGGTGGCCTGGCGGCTGTCGCCGTCGTAGGTCCAGGACTCCTTGTTGCCCAGCGAGGAGGTTCGGCTGAGCAGGTTGCCGTCGGTGTCGTAGGCGTAGGTGGTGGTCTTGCCGAGCTGGTCGGTGGTGGTGCTCAGCCGGTCGTTCTTGTCGTAGACCGAGGAGACGCTCTTGCCGAGGGGATCGGTGACCTTGGTGACGTTGTCGACCGCGTCGTAGGCGTACGCCGTCACGTTGCCCAACGGATCGGTGACCTTGGTCGGCCGGTTCACGGCGTCGTACTCGGTGCTGACGGTCGCGCCGGTGGGGCCGGTGACCTTGGTGCGGTTGCCCACCTCGTCGTAGGCGTAGCTCGTCGTGTAGGCGGCGAGATCGGCGCCGGAGACGTTGCCACGCGCGGAGACCGTGCTCAGCAGCCGCCCGAGCTTGTCGTAGGTGTAGGTCGTCCTGTCGCCCAGCGGGTCGGTCTCGGAGAGGAGCTGGCCGCCGGAGTCGTAGGTGCGGGTGACCGACTTGCCGGCCGCGTCGGTGGTCCGCAGCAGGTTTCCGGCGTCGTCGTAGCCGTACGTGGTGGTGTTGCCTGCCGGGTCCTTGGCGGAGGTCAGCTGCTCGGCGCCGTTGTAGCCGTAGGTGGTGGTGCGGCCCAGCGGGTCGGTGGCGGTGCTGAGCAGACCACGCCCGTCGTAGGTGTACTTCGTGGTGTAGGCCGCCGGGTCGGCGCCGGAGACGTTCCCGCGGGGGTCGGTCTTGGAGAGGATGCGGCCTGCACCGTCGTAGGTGAACGTCGACTTCTCGCCGAGCGGGGTGGTGACCGAAGTCCGGTTGCCCGCCGCGTCGTAGCCGTACGTCGTCAGCTTGCCGCGCGGGCTCGTCACCGTCCCCAGGGCGCCCAGCGACGTGTACGTGTACGACGTCTTGCCGGCGAGCGGATCAGTGCTGGAGGTCAGCTGGTTGGCCGTGTTGTAGGCATACGACGTCCTGTTGCCGCGCCCGTCGGTGTGGCTGAGGATGTTGCCCGCGCTGTCGTAGGTCCAGCTCTCGGAGTAGCCGAGTGACGACGGCGCGCTGCGGGTGAGCATGCGTCCGGCGCTGTCGTACGTCATCGACGTGGTGTTGCCGCGCTGGTCGGTGATCTCCGTCGGGCGCAGATAGCGGTCGTAGTCGTACGAGACGGTGTTGCCGTACGGGTCGATGCTCTCCATCAGCATGTTGCCGGCGTAGATGTCGCTCCACACACCGCCGTCGGGGGCCGTGGTGTGCGAAACCCCGCCGCTGTCCCAGATGAAGCTCGTGGTCTTGCCGTTGGGGTCCTTCTGCGAGTTGACCCGGCCGGTGGAGTCGTAGCTGTTGGTGACTTTGCCGCCGGCGGGATCGGTGTAGGAGGTGAGTCGCTTGTCGGCGTTGTATCCGTAGGAGGAGACCTTGCCCGCCGGGTCGGTGACCCCCGTCAGCAGACCGTCCGTGTAGGCGTACGACACCGAGGTGGAGTCCGGGAGGCTCACCTTGGTGGCCTGGCCGTCCGCGTTCAGGGTGAAGCCCGTGGTGCGGCCCGCCGCGTCCTTGACGGAGGACAACTTGCCCGAGGTGTACGTCAACGTCAGGCCCTTGCCGGCGTTGTCGACGAGCGACGTGAGCTGTCCGGTGCTGTTGAAGGTCCTCGTGGTGTGGTCGGGGGTGGTGAGGGTGTAGGTGCTGGTGCCTTTGACGAGCTTGGCGACCGACCCTGCGGGTGTGGTGTACGTCCCGTCGCTGGCCTGCGGGAACACGAACCTGGCTCCGTCATCGGCCTGATAGGTGACCTTGTCGGAGGCGATCGTCAGCTTCGTGTCGAAGGGAGTCGCCCAGCCGGGGCCGAGCAGTCCGGTCGCCGTGGAGTCGGAGCGGTACGTGCGGTCGAGGGCCACTTGTTTGCCGACGCCGATCGTCTGGGCGTCGGTGAGTTGCTCGAAGAACATGCCGGTGGCCGTGCTGACCGGGTCCGCGCGGTGGGCCTGTCCGTAGCAGGAGCAGATGCCGGCCTGGGCGCCGGGGATATCGGGGGTGTAGAACGCCTGGACCAGTGGAGAGGTGGTGCCATTCGGGCTGTAGGTACCGTCCGCACCCTTGAGGTAGATGTGGGCGTAGTAGTTCTTGCCGTCTTCGAGGTATCCGCCCAGAGCGTTCCCACCCCACCAGAAGCATTGGTCGTCGGCGTGGGGCTCGTTCGGCCACCAGCCGTAACACCAGGCTCCGTTGTCCAGCTGCCCCTTCCCCACCGGATCATCGGTGGCCTTGTTGATCTCCTGGGCATAGACGACCGTTCCCGCCTCGTTCCGGATGAGCAACAGCAGCCCTGAATAGGACGAACCGGTGCCGGAGGAGAACTGCAGGTATCCGCCGATGCTGAGCCTCCCCGGAGAAGCCAGGGCCAAGCTCGAAACCCATGCCGGATCAGCGGTTGCCGCCGCTGTTAGGGGCCGGCGCGTCGTGTTCCCCTCAGCGATGAGGCGGCGCTCGAGAGCGCTTTTGCCGGGTCTGGGGTGGGGCTTGCCCACCGGTTTCCTGGTGGGTGAGTCTCTGTAGCGACGCATGGGTGACAGCTCGTCCAGGGACTGCTTCACCTGCTTCCGGCGCTCCGTCAAGGTCATGGCCTTGGGAGGCTTCGGCCGATCGGCCTGGACTTTCTGGACGGAAGCCGAGGCCGACGTGGTGACGGCGTCGGTCGACTTGCCGGTCGATCTGCTGGGCAGGGCCCACGCGGGTGCGACGCCTGCGACTGCTATCAGAGCCAGGCTCAGGATCGCGATGACGAATCTTCGTGCTCGTGTGTGCACTGCGTACCCCCTGTGTTCCTGCTGTGAAGGGTGTGACGCGGTGATCATTGGCCTGAGTGCCTGTGGGTGAACCTGCTGCATGAGGGTTGGCTGAAAGCCTCAGAAGGGTGATCGGCTTGCCGTTGTGAATTGCCTGGCCGCGTGGACGCGATACATCCAACTCCATGGGAGATGGGCGCGAACACGCCTATTGTTGGTGGCGGGCCATCTGAATTCCTCATGGATATCGGATGGATTAGAGGTAACTGATCGATCCGTCTTCTGTCTGTGTGACGGGCGCCGTCGTCCGTGAGGGGCGAAAACGGGCAGGCGAGCCCGCCCATGACCGCTGCGGTGGTTGCTGTCGCCTTCGTGTCGAGCCCGTCGGCGTATGCATTAGCCCTACCCGCGTCCGTAGGTGCCCAGTTGTCGTTGGACTGGCCAGCGTGTTTCGTCATCCGATGTGAGTACGTTCCGGATACGGAACTTCCTGCAAGGCGCCGTTGGCCGTTGGCTCGGGTCTCAACTCGCAATGCGTACGATTTCGATGGCGAGGGTGCCCAGAGCTTCCTTCTCGGGCGAGTAGATAGCGCGAATGTTGGTGAGTTGCTGTTCGCGGGCGGCGGTCGGGTTGACGTTGGCCGCTCCCTCGCCGTCAAGCAGCGCCTCAAAGTTGGGGTACTCGTTTACGCGCTTGACCTTTACTTCGCAGGTCTCATCGGTGCCCTTGATGCGGAACCGGATGATGTCACCGGCGGCGAGGTCGGCGAGGTGCGGGTACTTCACCCGTACCTCGATGGTCTTGGTGCCCGCGGCGACGAGGTCGAAGTACTGGCGGTAGAGGTTGAGTTCGCGGACGCGGGCGGTGGTGTCAATCATGGGGCGGGAACGCTCCTGAGGGCTGGCGCGGTCATCATGCGGCCGATCTCGGCGGCCGAGTACGAGCGGAAGAAGTGGCGGGGGTCGGACAGCAACGTATCGGTCATGGCCAGCAGTTGCTCGGCGTACTCGGCGATGGTGCCGGGCCACTGCCGGGTATCGAGCATCCAGCTGGCTGCGCCCTCCGGCAGAGAAACCCGGCCCTCGCGGATCAGTGACTTGGACAGCTTGGCGCCGGTGTCGGTGACGACCTGGGGGCAGAACAGGCGGGCCGGGAGCTGTCCGCGGGTGAGGCCGACGGCCTGGAGAGCCTCGTCGACCAGGTGGGAGCCGAAGACCCAGTCGCCGCCCTTGACCATGACGTGCAGGGTGCCGTGGGGGTTTGACAGGGCGAGTTCTTTGACGAGGTTGCGGTACAGCGTGGCCAGGTCGAGGTAGGCGCCATCGGCCGGGCGATGGTGGCCTGGTAAGGACCGTGGCGGAGGCAGACGGCAGCCACTTGCGCGGCCTCGCGGTCGGTGAGTTGGACGCGAGCGCGCTCGGCGTGCTTCTCGGCCCAGCCGCAGCCAGGCTGTGGGCATGGGACGCGCACGTGCGGCGTGCCGGTGGAGGGGGCCAGCCACCAGCGGGCGGCGTCGAGGCGAGGGGGGAGCCGTAGCCAGGTGCGGCGGAAGTGCTCGCCAGCCTGCTGCTGGCTGTAGGTCTCGACCTGGTGCGGGATGCCCAGACGCCGGGACAGCGCGGTGAACAGGGGTTGATAGAGGGCGCCGACGAGGTCGGTCAGGGCCTGATCGCCGAGGGCCTGGGCGTAGGCATGCTGGTAGCGGTGACCGCTGACCGGGTCGGTGGTCAGCTCGTGTGGGGCGTTGTCGAGGGCGCTGAACAGGACCTCGGTCGAGATGCCGAAGCGGTCGCGCAGGCGGGCGGCCATGGCGAAGGCGAGTGACTGTACGAGCGAGGTGCCGATGTGCGGGGCGCCGTTGATCTGGGCGCCGACGACCAGCACGATCCGCTGGGGTGGGGTGGCCAGGATGCGTGGGGTCAGGACGTCCTCGGCAGGGTGGAGGGCGTTGGCCAGGACGGTGTTCGGTGAGACGGGGTGGGTCGTCAAGGGATGTCCCCCTGGGGTGGGTTGGGGTTCATTCGGTTCGGGTGTGGCCGAAGAGGAGGCGCTGGCGGGGCGTGGCGTGGTCCAGGTAGGTGTCGATCTCTGCCGGCGTGGCATTGCGGGAGAGCGGGTCGAGGCCCAGGACAAGGGCTGCCGGGGTTCCTTGGCCGAGGAGCAGGGTCCAGGGGCGGCCTGCGGGGATCCGTTTTCGGTTGGGGGGTGCCGGCGACGCGCAAGGCCACCTCGGTCGGGGTGATCTGGCGCAGACGCGGTCCGATGTCCGGCGGAGGTGCGGTGGCGGGGCTGAGGTGCAGAGCTTCGGCGACCGCGCGCATGCGTTGTTCGATGACCGTCGGCGACTCGTAGAGGCTGCGGGGTTGTTGGGGCACCGGCAGGAGGCAGCACAGAGCGGTGCCGGTCGGGGCGGTGTCCAGCCACGTGGTGGTAGCCAGGGAGGCGATCAGACCGGCGGTCAGCGTGAACGCCTCGGTATTGGCCGGCGCCAGCATGTCGGCACCGTGCTGTGGTGGAAGGCGGCCCAGACGCACTTGCCGGGGCCATGGCGTTCTTCTACGCCCCAGTGGTCGGCCACTGCGGATACGAGGAGCAGGCCGCGGCCTTCGGCGTCGGTGCTCCGTGCCTCTCGCTTGATGGGTGTGCCGTTGCCGCCGTCGTGCACCTCGATACGCAGCACGGTGGCGTGCAGTTCGACGCGTACGAGGACCTGACCGCCTGCAGGGGCTCCGTGCAGGATGGCGTTGGTGGCGAGTTCGGAGATGCACAGCCGGATGTCGTCGAGGCGTTCGGTCCGACCCCATTGGGTAAGGGTCTCGGCGACGAAGGAGCGGGCGGCTCCTGGGGTGGTCCGGCGTCGGTCGAAGAGCATCGTTTTGTGCTCGACGGCGCCTTCGAGGGCTTGGTCCGGCGCGAGGGTGTCCGGCTCGCCGGGCAGTCTGCTGGGCATGGCCAACAGCCAACCGCTGCGCTGCTCATCAGGCTGCGTACCGAGCGTGGCTGGTCCCAGCAACAGGTGGCCGACGAGTACAACGCCCTGGAGGGGCGTGCCACCAAGACGGGCAAGGAGATCGGGCGTTACGAGCGCGAGGTACGCATCCCGGTGCCGTACACGCGGAAATACCTGGCGCAGGTGTTCGGCGTCGATGCTGGGGAACTCGACCGAGCGGTTGCGATCAGCAAGAGCCGACGGAACGGCGGCGGCCCGGCAGAAGCGCAACAGACGCTGCCCGCGCAGCGCATGGCGCATCCGCGCACCGCAGTGGGGGCTGTGTCGGTGGATGCCGTGGACTCGGCGGAGTTCGCCCGGTTCACGCGCAGCGGAACGCCGACGAGTTTGTCGTAGAGCAGTTGGAGGCCGATATCACTCGGCTCGCCCGTAGCTACGTCAGTCACCCGCTGCTGGAGCTGTACGTCGAGATCAAGCGACTGCGGAACGGGGTGTTCGAGCTGTTGCGCGGACGACAGCACCCCCGGCAGACCACCGACCTGTACGTCGCGGCCTCCCGTCTGTGCGGCCTGTCCGCTCACGTGTGCCTGGACCTGGGCGACTACGACTCCGCAGCCACACACGCTCGCACTTCCCGGGCGTGCGCCGAAGCTGCCGGCCATGAAGGGATGTTGGCCTGGGTGCGAGCCGTTGAGTCTTTGATCGCCTACTGGACTGGACGGTACGAGCAGGCGGCGCGGCTGGCGCAGGCGGGTCGTCGGCACCGGGCTGGCGGGAGCATCGGGGCTCGGCTGGCGAGCCTGGAGGCGCGGGCGCCGGCCATAGTGGGAGACCGGGTGGGTGTAGTGGCCGCGCTGGCGGATGCCGAGCGCTCTCGCGAGGCGATGGTGGGTCTCGACGAGGTGCCAGGCATCTTCGCTTTCCCGGCTGCCAAGCAGTTCACGTACGCCGGTACGAGCTACCTGGCGGTGGGCGGACGGGAGCAAGTTCAGCAAGCCATCGTCAGCGCGGAACCGCGATCCGGCTCTACCGCAGCGCCGAGGACGACGACCAGTCGGTGGGCGACCTGTTCGCCGCCCATGTCGATCTCGCCTGTGGCCATCTGCTTCTGGGTGATCTGGACGGCACAGAGGAGGTGCTCGCCTTCGTCCTCGACTCCTCCCCGGAGCGCATGTCGGCCAGTATCGTGCGCCGGCTCATCGCTCTAGGTCGGGAGCTGAGCGGGCCGCAGTACGGTGGAGCCGCGCAGGCGGCACACCTGCGTGAACGACTCCACCACACGGCCGTCCTTGCGACCTCACCCGCCGCCCCTCCCACGGAGCTGCCGACGTGACCGAACTGTCCGCACACGCCGCCGTCACCGACCGGAGCCGCCTCGCCGGAAGCGCCTACAGCAGCGACCGGGATCTCGCCGCTCGCCAGTCGCTCTACCAGTGGCAGACGCCTCGTTACGACCTGCCCGGTATCGTCGCCGAGAAGCTGAGCGGTGTGCGTGGGCATGTGGTCGATGTCGGTTGCGGCAACGGCAAGTTCATCCAGCGGCTGCGCGAGAACCGTCCCGATCTGGCCCTGTTGGGCCTGGACATCGCCCCCGGCATCCTCGCCGACGTCCCCGGCCCGGTCGGCGTGGCTGATGCGATCCGCCTGCCGCTGGCGACCGAGAGCGTTGATGCCGCCCTGGCGCTGCACATGCTTTACCACGTCTCCGACATCCCACAGGCGGTCAGGGAACTGTCCCGCGTAGTTGCCCGTGACGGGCTGGTGATCGCCTCCACCAACAGCGACCGGGACAAGGCGGAACTCGACGACCTGTGGCAGCGGGCTGCGGGCGATGTCCTCGGCACCGGCGGCGGCCCGGCCCGTGTATCGCTCAGCGCCCGCTTGTCCCTGGAGAAGGCCTCGGCCTTCCTGGGTGAGGAATTCGGGCGGGTGGAGACGATGGAACTGCCCGGCACCATCACGGTCGACGATCCTGAGCCGGTCATCGCGCATATGGCTTCCTACCGGGCCTGGGCGGACCAGCACGACGTGCCGTTCTACGCCACGATCGAGCGGGCCCGAACGATCCTCGTGGATCACATCGCCCGGTATGGGGCTTTCGAGATCACGTGTCTGGGAGGTGTCCTCGTCTGCCGTCGCTGACGCAGGAACGACGAAGGGACCCCGCCGGCGAACCGGCAGAGCCCCTTCCCCATACCCACTGACCCGCGATGGTGCACCGATCGCCGGTCGGGCCGGGGCAGTTGGGGGTGTCAGGCCTTCTTGGTCTCCCAGAAGATCTTGTCGATCTGGGCGATGTAGTCCAGCGCCTTCTGGCCCGTCGCCGGGTCGGTGGACGCCTTGGCGGCCGAGAGGGCCTTCAGGGTGTCGTTGACCAGTTGGTGCAGCTCCGGGTACTTCTCGAAGTGCGGGGGCTTGAAGTAGTCGCTCCAGAGCACCGAGACGTGGTGCTTCGCGAGCTCGGCGCGCTGTTCCTTGATGACGGTGGCACGCGCCTGGAAGTGCGGGTCGTCGTTGGCGGCCATCTTGTCCTGTACGGCCTTCACCGACTCCGCCTCGATGCGGGCCTGGGCCGGGTCGTACACACCGCAGGGCAGGTCGCAGTGCGCGCTGACCTTCACCTTGGGGGCAAACAGGCGGGAAAGCATGGAGCGTTCCTTCCTCGTGATCGTCTTCTCAGGTGGGACATTACTCCCTGGAGAAGCTGATTTCGCGAGTGCCCCCATGGGCTTAGGACAAAAGTCCGGGGTCGGACTCAGACTGGTGGAGGATAGGACCGGGGAGGTGCCGGGGATGCCGGAGCTGTCGCAGGAGACCGAGCGCGGGAGGGCCGTACTGCCCTTCGGGACGGCCGAGGTGACCGGGCCGTCCATGGTGCCGACGCTAGTCCACGGGGATCTGCTCGTGGTGCAGTACGGCGCCAGGATCAGGCCCGGGGACGTCGTCGTGCTGCGGCATCCGTTCCAGCAGGACCTGCTGGTCGTCAAGCGGGCCGTGGAGCGGCGGGACGGCGGCTGGTGGGTGCTCGGGGACAACGCGTTCGCCGGCGGGGACAGTACGGACTACGGCGCCGTGCCCGAGGACCTGGTGCTGGGCAAGGTGCGTTTCCGGTACCGGCCGCTCAAGCCCGGTCAGCGTTCGCCGTTCGCGCTCGCGCGCTGGGCGCTCTCGGCCGCCAGGCCAGTCCTCTCCGACCGGTCGGCCTCCAGGCGCTTCCGGGCCCGGTAGGCGGCCACGTTGGCGCGGGTCGCGCAGCGGTCCGAGCAGTAGCGCCGGGAGCGGTTGGTCGAGGTGTCGAGGTATGCGTTGCGGCACGGGGGCGCCTCGCACAGGCCCAGGCGGTCGACGCCGTACTCGGTGAGGTGGAAGGCCAGGCCCATCGCCGCGATGGCTGCGTAGCCGGCGGTCGCGTTCGACGGATGGTCCGCGAGGTGCATGTGCCACAGCGGGCGGCCGTCGTCGTCCCGGTGGTTGTGCCCGGAGATCTGCGGACTGACCGGGAACTCCAGGAGGAGCGAGTTCAGCAGGTTCACGGAGAGCGTCTCGTCGCCGCCGTCGGCCGCCTCGAAGACCGCCCGCAGCCGTGCCCGGACCGAACGGAAGCGGGTGACGTCGGCGTCGGTGGCGCGGCGGGCCGCCTCCTTGTTGCTGCCGAACAGGTCCCGCACGGCCTCGACCGAGGTCAGGACGTCCTTGCCCCGGGCCGGTTCCTCGGTGTTGACGAGGCGTACGGCATAGTCCGAGTAATAGGCCAGTTCCACTTGTAGTCCTTACGGAGGCGCTCTATGGTCGTGGATGCGGTCGGGTAACAGCTGATCGTGCTTCCAGGGTATTACGGCGGTGGTACTACGGCAGTGGTACTACGACACGGAGTGGACAGGGGGCCTCATGACGACCGGTGTCGGAACCGACTGGCAGTCCTGGCAGGAGAGCTGGGACCGGCAGCAGGAGTGGTACATGCCCGACCGGGAGGACCGCTTCCGGATCATGCTCGACATGGTCGAGGCCTGCGTCGGGCCCGAGCCGCGCGTCCTCGACCTCGCCTGCGGCACCGGCAGCATCACGGCCCGGCTGGTGGCCCGCTTCCCCAACGCCACCAGTACCGGCGTCGACCTCGATCCCGCCCTCCTCGCCATCGCCCGCGGCACCTTCGAGGGCGACGAGCGGGTCTCCTTCGTCACGGCCGACCTCAAGGACCCGCGGTGGACGACGGAGCTGCCGTACGACTCGTACGACGCGGTCCTCACCGCCACGGCCCTGCACTGGTTGCGCAACGAACCCCTCGCGGCCCTCTACGGCGAACTCGCCGAACTCGTCCGCTACGGCGGCGTCTTCATGAACGCCGACCACATGATCGACGACACCACGCCCCGGATCAACGCGATCGAGCGCACCCGCAGCCACGCCCGTATGGAACAGGCCCAGAGGAACGGCGCCCTCGACTGGGCCGAGTGGTGGCAACTCGCCGCCCAGGACCCGGTCCTCGCCGCACCGACCGCCCGCCGCTTCGAGATCTACGGTGCCCACGCGGACGGCGACATGCCCTCACCGGCATGGCACGCGCGCATGCTGCGCGAGAAGGGGTTCGGGGAGGCGCGGGCGGTGTGGTGCTCGCCGTCGGACACGCTGCTGCTGGCGCTGAAGTAGGGGTTGCGGTTCCGGTATATCCGAAATTCCCATCCGGGTTGCATAGTTACTCAAGCAAATTGCTTGCCTCTCTATTTGGGTAGTGATCCAATGCTCACTCCAAGTCCACGGGGGGCTTGGAGTGGGGAAAGGTCCGGCGAGCAAGACATGTGCCGTGGATCAGGGATCCGTCTATGACGTCTGTTTCGACGCCGACGGAGACAAGTTCATTGTCAACGACCTTCGCAAGGACGGTATGCGTGCCGTCGTGAAGTGGAAGTCGATGGACGGATCGGGCCGAGTCGGGCAGTGCGCCGACACTGACGGCGCGTTCAACGCACCGAAGGTCTGCGACTGCGACTTCAAGGAAGGCCCGCAGAACTACGTCCTGTTCACGGGCTTCATCCAGGACGGGCCGCGCGGTGCCGCGCAGTTCATCTCCTACACGTACACCGGGCAAGTCGTACACGGTGAACTTCACCAAGAACCCGTGCGGTCGCAAGGTCCGGGCCTATGTCGGCTGTATCTACACCGACACGTTCTACCGGTCGAACAAATACGGAAAGACCCTCACCGGTGCGGGCACCAGCAAGGCGACCTGCGACTCGCGCGACATCATCGAGAAGCGCGGGCACCAGGTCTATGTGCCGGGCCAGGGCTGGACGACATACCTGCACTGAGCCATGTGCGGATGAAAAGGGCTGGGGCGGAAGGGAATTCCCTTCCGCCCCAGCCCTTTTTCGGTACCGCGGTTCAGAGCACCTTCGACAGGAACGACTTGGTCCGCTCGTGCTGGGGGTTCGTCAGGACCTCACGCGGGTGGCCGGACTCGACCACCACGCCGTCGTCCATGAAGACCAGCGAGTCGCCGACCTCGCGGGCGAAGCCCATCTCGTGGGTGACGACGATCATCGTCATGCCGTCCGCCGCCAGGTCCCGCATCACGTCCAGCACCTCGCCGACCAGCTCCGGGTCGAGCGCCGAGGTCGGCTCGTCGAAGAGCATCAGCTTGGGCTGCATCGCCAGCGCCCGGGCGATCGCCACCCGCTGCTGCTGGCCACCGGACAGCTGCGCCGGATAGTGATCCTTGCGGTCGCCGAGGCCCACGCGGTCCAGCAGCTGCTGCGCCCGTTCCCGGGCCACGGCCTTGGTCTCGCGCTTGACCTGGACCGGCGCCTCCATGACGTTCTCCAGCGCCGTCATGTGCGGGAAGAGGTTGAAGCGCTGGAACACCATGCCGATGTCCCGCCGTTGCGCGGAGACCTCCTTCTCCTTCAACTCGTAGAGCTTGTCGCCCTGCTGCCGGTAGCCGACCAGCCGGCCGTCGACGTAGAGCCGCCCGGCGTTGATCTTCTCCAGGTGGTTGATGCACCGCAGGAAGGTGGACTTGCCGGAACCGGACGGGCCGACCAGGCAGAACACCTCGCGCGGGTTCACCTCCAGGTCGATGCCCTTGAGGATGTGCGCGAGCCCGAACGACTTGTGCACGGCCTCGGCCCTGACCATCGGGTGGCCGCCGGTGCCCGGGGCGATGTCCTTGGCGAGACTGGTCATCGGGCCACCTCCGGGCGGCGGAACGAGCCGAACATGCGGAGGTACTTCCGCATCCGCTGCAGCGGGGTCGGCGGCAGACTGCGGCTCGAACCACGGGCGTAACGGCGCTCGACGTAGTACTGCACGATGCTGAAGACCGTGGTCAGGAACAGGTACCAGATGCACGCCACGAAGTACATCTCGACGACCGCCAGCGAGGTGCTGGAGATGTCCGTGGCCTTCTTGATCAGCTCGGGGAGCTGGACGGCGTAGGCCAGGGACGAGGTCTTCAGCATGTTGATGAACTCATTGCCGGTCGGCGGGATGATGACCCGCATCGCCTGCGGGAGGACCACCCGGCGCAGCGTCTTGCCCTGCGTCATGCCCAGCGCGTGCGATGCCTCCGTCTGGCCCTCGTCGACCGACTGGATGCCGGCCCGGACGATCTCGGACATGTACGCGGCCTCGTTCAGGCCGAGTCCGAGCAGCGCCGTCAGGACCGGTGTCATCACCTGGTTCATCTCGTCCTTGTAGAACCCGAGGTTCAGGACGGGGAAGACCAGCGCGATGTTGTACCAGAGCAGCAGCTGCACCAGGACCGGGGTGCCGCGGAAGAACCAGATGTAGAACCACGCCACGGTGCTGGTCACCGGGTTCGACGACAGCCGCATCACGGCGATGACGATGCCGAGCACGACTCCGAGGAGCATGGCGAGCACCGAGATGTACAGCGTGGTCCAGGCGCCGGCCACGATGCCCGGGTCGAAGAGGTAGTCCGGGATCACGCCATAGTTGATCTTCGCGTTGGAGAACGCGATCCCGATCAGCGCCAGCAGGCCGAGGATCACGACCCCGGCCACCCAGCGGCCGTAGTGGCGGACCGGGATGGCCTTGATCTGCTCGGGCGGCACCGAGGGCGCGGGTGGCGGAACCCGGTCGGAAATCTCAGTCACGGTGACTGCCTTTCAGCGTCGCGCGGGATCAGGAGCCGCCGTTGATCTTGGCCTCGGTCACCGCGCCGTCCGTGACGTTCCACTTCTGCAGGATCTTGGTGTACTCGCCGTTCTTCATGATCGCGGCGAGGGCGGCCTGGAGGGCGTCGCGCAGCTGGGTGTTGCTCTTGCTGACGGCGATGCCGTACGGGCCTGCCTCGATCTGGTCGCCGACGACCTCGAAGTCCTTGCCGCCGCTGGAGGTCTTCGCGTTGTAGGCCGCCACCGGGAAGTCGTTCAGGTCGGCGACGGACGCGCCCTGCTTCAGACGCAGCAGCGCCTCGGGGTCGGTGTCGAAGGTCTGCAGCGTGATGGCCTTCTTGCCGTCGGTCGTACACTTCTTGCTCTGCGTCTTGGCGATGCCCTCGGATGTGGTGCCCTTCTGCAGGGCCACGACCTTGCCGCACAGGTCGTCGAGCGACTTGATGCCCTTCGGGTTGCCCTTCTGGACGAGGATCGACGTACCGGCGGTGAAGTAGTCGACGAAGTCGACGCCGTCGCCGACCTTCTTGCCGGTGTCCGAGTTGATGCCGTTCTGGCGGTCCTTGGTGTCGTTCATCGCCGACATGAGCACCTGGAAGCGCTTGGCCTGGAGGCCCACGATCAGGTTGTCGAACTTGCCGTTCTGGAACTCGAACTTGACGCCCAGCTGCTTGCCGAGCGCGTCCGCGATGTCGGGGTCGATGCCGACGGCCTTGCCGCTCTCCATGTACTCGACCGGCGGGTACGCGATGTCCGAGCCGACCTGGATGACACCCGCCTTGCGGATGTCGGCGGGGAGCTTGCTCGCGAGCGGCGCCGAGGAGGACGACGACGAGTCCGAGCTGCTGTTCTTGTTCGTCTGGTCACCGCAGCCGGCGAGCAGCAGGGAGCCGGCGACCGCGATCGCACCGACCGCTGCCAGCCGGGTGTGCGGGGCGGTCGTACGACGGGTGAAGCGTGCGGTCATGATGGGTTCCTCCGGCGGATGGATGGCGGTGCCGACGGGTCGACGAGAACACACACCTTCGGGTGTCGCGACCTCGTGTGATTAGGGCATCTTGCCATTCGGACTGAACCATTCAGGGGACTCCCTATGTCAAAATCGGATAACGGGTGACCCCCGAAACGCATCAGGTCGGTACATGAGGACGCCCTGATCACGGACCATCTGCTGGAATCACTCCTTCCGGCCGGAAGATCTTCGGTAGGTCCCACGATGTGATCGATCATCGTTCCGCCCTCGGCCGACGCGATGTGACCTTGCGCCTATTGGACTCGTCCTCGGTGCCGTCCGTCCGGTAAGAAGGTTCTTTACACCCCTCATCCGGGGCTCAGGGCGCGTGTGCGGCGCGCCCGTCGCGCAGGTGCTCGTACGCATCAACTCTCTGGGCCCTGCGCGGTGCCCGCCCACCCCTCACCAGGGAGTGGCCACCCTCAAAATCAATGAAGACTTAAGGGGTAAGACAAAGTGGCAGCGGAGATCGTCAATCCTCGCAGCGACAGCAGTACGGATCAGGACGGCGGGGCCGAGCCCCTCGATTCCTTCGATCCTGCGTTCGCGCTGCACCGCGGCGGCAAGATGGCCGTGCAGGCCACCGTGCCGATCCGCGACAAGGACGACCTGTCCCTGGCGTACACACCCGGCGTCGCGCGCGTGTGCACCGCCATCGCGGAGCAGCCGGAACTCGTCCACGACTACACATGGAAGTCGTCCGTGGTCGCCGTCGTGACGGACGGTACGGCGGTGCTCGGACTCGGCGACATCGGTCCCGAGGCCTCCCTCCCCGTCATGGAGGGCAAGGCGATCCTGTTCAAGCAGTTCGGCGGCGTGGACGCGGTGCCGATCGCGCTGGACTGCACCGGCGTCGACGAAATCATCGAGACCGTCGTGCGCCTCGCGCCCTCCTTCGGGGGCGTCAACCTGGAGGACATCTCGGCGCCACGCTGCTTCGAGATCGAGCGCAGGCTCCAGGAGCGGCTCGACATCCCCGTCTTCCACGACGACCAGCACGGCACAGCGATCGTGACGCTTGCGGCCCTCCGCAACGCGGCGAAGCTGACCGGGCGGGAGCTGGGCGACCTGCGGGCCGTCATCTCCGGCGCGGGTGCGGCCGGGGTGGCCATCGCCAAGTTCCTGCTGGAGGCAGGGCTCGGCGACGTGGCCGTCACGGACCGCAAGGGCGTCGTCTCGCGCGACCGGGACGACCTCACGCCGGTCAAGCGGGAACTCGCCGAGCTCACCAACAAGGCGGGACTCTCCGGGACGCTGGAAGCGGCGCTGGAAGGCGCCGACGTCTTCATCGGTGTCTCCGGCGGTACGGTCCCGGAGCCGGCGGTGGCCTCGATGGCCGACGGCGCGTTCGTCTTCGCCATGGCCAACCCGGACCCCGAGGTGCACCCCGATGTGGCGCACAAGTACGCGGCGGTCGTCGCCACGGGCCGGTCCGACTTCCCGAACCAGATCAACAACGTGCTGGCGTTCCCGGGCATCTTCGCGGGCGCGCTGCAGGTGCGGGCGTCTCGGATCACCGAGGGGATGAAGATCGCGGCGGCCGAGGCGCTGGCCGGGGTCGTCGGGGACGATCTCGCCCCGGACTATGTGATTCCGTCGCCGTTCGACGAGCGGGTCGCGCCTGCGGTCACCGCGGCTGTCGCGGCGGCGGCGCGGGCGGAGGGTGTTGCCCGACGGTAGTCCGAATGGCCCCGCCCACTCGGGCGGGGCCATTTTTTGCCCACCGGCCCACCCGATCGGGTGATTGAGGGGTGGACGTATTCCGTGGGAGCCCGGGTCGTTGTGCGGCTGGCGGCTGGCGGCTGGCGGCTGGCGGCTGGCGGCTGAGGGCTCTGGGCTCTGGGCCCTCGGCTGCGGCCTGGGTGGGCGTGTTGGCGTCGGTCCGGATATCTCAGCCCGTCCGGCGTTTGAGGGCAAGGCCGTTCGGGCCCAAAGCGGGGGTCTGAGGGGCGCAGCCCCCAGAAGACCCCGGCACAAACACCCCCCGCCCCTTGGCAAGAGGGCATGCGTCACACCGCGAGGTAGTTCCCCGCGCCACCGGCGGAGCCTATGGTCAAGGTCATGTTCGCCGTCTACGCCGCCCGAATCGACCGCGACCAGCCGCTCTCCGGCCTTGAGTTGGGGGAGCGTCCCGCCCCCGAGGCCCGGCCGGGCTGGAGCACCATCGATGTCAGGGCCGCCTCCCTCAACCACCACGACCTGTGGTCCCTGCGCGGCGTAGGCCTCGCGGAGGACAAGCTGCCGATGATCCTCGGCTGCGACGCCGCCGGCGTCGACGAGGACGGCAACGAGGTCGTCCTGCACTCCGTCATCGGCCAGACCGGCCACGGCGTCGGCCCCAGGGAACCCCGTTCCATCCTCACCGAGCACTACCAGGGCACCTTCGCCGAGCAGGTCGCCGTACCGACGTGGAACGTGCTGCCGAAGCCGAAGGAGCTGTCCTTCGCGGAGGCCGCCTGTCTGCCCACGGCCTGGCTGACGGCGTACCGCATGCTCTTCACCAACTCCGGCGTACGGCCCGGCGACTCGGTGCTCGTGCAGGGCGCGGGCGGCGGTGTCGCCACGGCGGCGATCGTGCTCGCGAAGGCGGCCGGGCTACGGGTCTTCGCGACCAGCCGGGACGAGGCCAAGCGGAAGCGCGCGCTGGAGTTGGGTGCCTTGGAGGCGGTGGAGCCGGGGGCTCGGCTGCCGCAGCGTGTGGACGCCGTCATCGAGACCGTCGGCGCGGCCACCTGGTCCCACTCGGTCAAGTCGCTGAAGCCCGGCGGCACGCTCGTCATCTCCGGTGCCACGAGCGGCGACCGCCCCTCGCACGCCGAACTGACCCGCATCTTCTTCCTCGAACTCAAGGTCGTCGGCTCGACCATGGGCACCAAGGACGAGCTGGAGGACCTGCTCGCCTTCTGCGCCACGACGGGTGTCCGCCCGGTCATCGACGAGGTACTCCCACTGGACCGGGCCCGCGAGGGCTTCGAACGCCTCGACTCCGGCGGCCAGTTCGGCAAGATCGTGCTCACGAACGGCTGACGTCTCGTCCCTTCTGTCTGGCTCACGGCCGGCCCGGTTCTTTCCGGGCCGGCCGTCGGCGTTTGTCAACTTTGATTGACAGGGGGGTGCCTGTCAACGTAGGTTGACATCATGACCGAAGCAACGGATCTCGCCGAGCGCGCGGGTGACCGTGACCCACGGGTCGGCCTCCGTGCCGTGTCCGCGCTGCGCAAGCTCGTGGAGCAACTGGAGGCGGTGCAGGTGCGCGCTGCGCGCAACCAGGGCTGGTCGTGGCAGGAGATCGCCGCGGAACTCGGAGTCAGCAGGCAGGCCGTCCACAAGAAGTACGGGAGGCAGTGATGTTCGAACGGTTCACGAAGGACGCCCGCGCCGTGGTGCAGGGCGCGGTGGAGCACTGCGAGCGGTCGGGGTCCGGTTCCGTCGACGCCGAACACCTGCTGCTGGCACTCCTCGACCGCGAGGGCAGTCGGGCCTCGTTCACCCTTACCGCCCTCGGCCTCACCACCGAAGAACGCAAGCAGTCCCTACGGCAGGCTCTGGACGACGCTCGCCGACGAGCCGGGCTCTCGCAGTCCGAGGCCGACGCCCTTGCCGGGCTCGGTATCGACGTCTCGGAGATCGTGGCTCGCGTCGAGGAGGTGCACGGTGTCGGGGCGATGTCCGGCGACCGCAAGGGCGGGAAGTTGTGGTCGGGCCGCCGTACCTTCAGCCGGGGTGCCAAGAACGTCCTGGAGAAGTCCCTGCGCATCGCCGTGGCCCACCACGACGGCCACATCGGCGACGAACACCTCCTCCTCGCCCTGACCATCCTCCCCGGCGTGCCGGGTGAGGTGCTCGCCGATCACGGGGTGACCCACGAGGCGGCGACACGAGTGCTGTACGGCGGGGGAGAGGCGAAGGCGGGCTGAGGAGCGGGGCGGTGCGCCTCGGTTTGATGTCGCGGCGCACCGCCTGCGGGCCTCGGCCTCGGCTCAGGACTTGCGTCCGCCCCGCAGTATCGCCCCGATGTGTGCCGCCGCCGCGGACAAGTGGCGGCGGGTGTCGCGGAGTTGGTCCTCGGTGACGCCCCGGTCGCGGGCCGCGTCGCGGATGTCGTCCCGGAAGCGGTCGAGGAGCCGGTCCAGATCGCGGGCCGGGTCGCCGGTGGAGCCCTCGTGGGCCCAGGCCGGTTCGTACTCCGCGGGGAAGTCCTCCGGGGTCTGGCTGTACTCCGGTGCCGACGCCCCCGGTGCCGGTGCCGAAGCCGACTTGCCCGTACCCGGCCGCCCCCCGAACCCGAAGTCCTTGCCGAACTCCTTCCCGAAGTCCCCGAACTCCTTTGCCAGTTCGGTCAGGCTCTCCCGTACGCCCGTGGGCCAGTCGCCGCGCGCGAAGTGGTCCTGCGCATGCTCCTGGACCTGGCGGCCGATGCGCTGCATCTCCTCCTGGGCCTGTGCCCATGCCCGCGCCTGGGCCTCCTTGGCCTGGCGCCGGGCCTGCTGGGCCTCCTCGCGGGCCCGCCGGCTCTCGTCCTTGGCGCGCCGGGCCTGCTCCTTCCACTCCTGCTTGGCGCGGCGCATCTCCTCCTTGGCGGCGCGCCACGACTCCTTGTCGCCGAAGTCCGTGAAGTCCCCGGCGGTGCCCTCGTGGTCGCCGCTTCGGGCCCGCGCGCTGCCGGTGCCCCGCCGGGCCTCTGAGGCCGCCGCGCGCATCTCGCGCCGCAGGTCGCCCGCCGCGCCCCGGACGTCGGCCCTGATCTCGGCGGCCAACTCGGCGACGGACTCGCGGATCTCCAGCTCCAGGTCGACCAACTCGCCGCTGCGGTCGGCCAGTTCGGCGCGGCCGGCGTCCGTGATGGCGTACACCTTCCGGCCGCCCTCGGTGGTGTGGGTGACCAGGCCCTCGGCCTCCAGCTTGGCCAGGCGCGGGTAGACCGTGCCCGCCGACGGCGCGTACAGCCCCTGGAAGCGCTCCTCCAGGAGGCGGATCACCTCGTAGCCGTGGCGGGGGGCCTCGTCCAGCAGCTTCAGCAGATAGAGGCGGAGGCGGCCGTGGGCGAAGACGGGAGGCATGTCAGAGCACCTTCTTGTCGGTCGTGCCGTCGGCCGCTGCGCTGCCGGAAGCATCGTCCGGGCCGGAAACGGAATTGTCCCCCGAGTCGCCCTGAGCCCCGTTCGCGGGGGCACCGGTCACGTCGTCCTCAGTGCCTTCTTCCTCGTCCTCCGCCGCCGGCCGGCGCAGCAGGGCGATCGAGCCGGAGACGGTCGTGGCGCGCAGCTTTCCGGTGCCCGCGCCCAGCCGGCCGGTGATCTTGTGGGCGCCCCACTGGCCGTGCACCCGCAGTCCGTCGAAGGCGTTGGAGATGGAACCGCTCGCCGTGTTCGCCTCGACGTCCGCGTCCGCCGGATGCGGCAGCCGGATGGCGATCTCGCCCGAGACATTGGTCAGCCGGATGTCGGTCGGGCCGTCCGGGTCGAGGTCCACGATCATGGAGCCGCTCACCGACTCGGCGCGAACGGAGCTCCCCGAGCCCTCGACGACGGTGAGATCGCCGGAGACGGAGTTGAAGCGGAGGTCGCCGGTGACGGCCTGGGCCTCCAGGTTCCCCGAGACGGTCTCGGCGCGGACCGCACCGGAGAGGCTGACCAGGGTCGTGTCGCCCGTGACGCCCCGCACCACCGAAGGCCCGCTGATCCCGGAGACGACGGCCGCGGCGCCGACCACGCCGACCTCGACCCGGGTGCTCGCGGGAACGGCCAGCGAGACCACCGCGCTGCGCCGCCAGCCCTTGCGGTCCAGCCACTTGAGGAAGCCCTTCCAGGGCAGGTCCTCGTACGCCACCGTCAGGGTGCCGTGCTGCTGGGTCACCACCAGGGGCGGCCCGTCGATCTCGGAGATTTCGAGGCGGGCGGAACCCTCGTCCGTCCCCACGACGTTCACCGTTCCGTTGACGATGCGTACATGGAGATCGCTCACGGGCTCGTCGAAGGTGAGCTTCCTGGGCTCTGCGACGGACCACTCGGACATGATGCAGACCTCCTCGGTCGAACCGCACGGGATGGGATCGGACACGACGCGCCATATCGCGTCTTCCGAGAAACACGATATATCGTGGATGCGGAAAGTCAAGGCACTCGTTTCGGTGATCGCCGACCGTCCGACGACCGGCGGAAAGAGGCGTATTGCCCTAGCGTGTGACCATGTCCACGGAGAAATCCCAGGTCGGACGCCGGGCCGGTGCAGGACCGGGCGCCCTGCTGCTCTGCCGGGCCGAACCGGATTCCGTCGCTCCGGCCGCACATCTGCTCCGCGAGCGCATGCTGCTGACCCGCGCGGGCGACGACTGGAGTGTGCTCGTCCCCGAGGGCAAGCCCTGGCTGGACGGCGACGAACCGGTCGACCGCGTCCTCACCGGCTGGGCCGCCGCGCTGGCCGTCGGCGCCCCCTGGCCCGTACTCGCCCTGTGGTGGGACGCCGACCGCGCCGGTTACACCCTGGCCTCGGGCTTCCGCCGTCCCGTCGGCTACGTCTGGCTCGCCGACGGCACTCCCGCCGGCGAGGACGAGGCGATGCGCACCTTCGCCGCCCGCCTGGCCCTGGACCCCGTACTGGATCTGCAGTCCCTCGACCGCCTGACGAAACCGGACCCCGAGGCCGACGCCCGCACCCGCCTGCGCGGCCTCCTGGCGGTCCTCACGCGCGCGGGAGTGGCCCTTCCGGCAGGCCTCGCCCCCGGCGAACCGGCAGACCGCCTCCACGAGATCGCCCGCACCCGCCCGGACACCCGCCAGATCGAGCGTTCGGGTTGGCGCGAGGTGGTCCGCACGGAACTGGAAGCGGTCGACAACAGCCGCCTGGGCCCCTGGCTCCCCTGGTCCGGCACCCCCGCGGCACGCGCCCTGTCCCTGACCCAGCTGACGGCGGGCCTCCCGCTCACGGCCTGGGGCCTACGACGCCGCAGCGCGGGCTGGACCGTCGCGGGGGCACTGCTCCTGGCCCACGGGGCACTGGGCATCGCCTACGAACTGGCCCGCCCGCGCGACTGACAACGGGGGCCGGACCGGTCGTCGTAGAAACTCCTACTCGTCGTCGTCCTCGTCGTCCAGCCGGGCCAGCCAGGTCGCCAGGCGCTCCACCGGGACCTCGAAGTCCGGGTTCAGATCGACGAACGTCCGCAGCTGCTCGGCGAGCCACTCGAAGGTGACCTCTTCCTCGCCGCGCCGCTTCTCCAGTTCCTCGATGCCACGGTCCGTGAAGTACATGGGTCAAGGATAAGTGCGCGCAAACGGCCGGGCCGCACCCCCGGAGTGGGGGTGCGGCCCGGCCGCGTACGACGGGTTCGGGACGGTTACGCCTCGAAGACCTCCCGCACCAACTGCTCCTGCTCCGCCTGGTGCCGCTTCGCGGAACCGACGGCCGGGGACGAGCTGTGCGGGCGCGAGATCCGCCGCAGTCGCTCCCCGTGAGGCACGTCCGCGCCAACAGCGAGGTCCAGGTGGTCGATCAGGTTGAGGGCGATGAACGGCCAGGCGCCCTGGTTGGCCGGCTCCTCCTGGGCCCACAGGTACTTCTCGACGTTCGGGTACTTGTTGACCTCGGCCTGGAGCTCCGCACCCGGCAGCGGGTACAGGCGCTCGACGCGGATGATCGCCACGTCCGTGGTGCCGCGCTTGGCGCGCTCGGCCTCAAGGTCGTAGTACAGCTTGCCCGTGACGAAGACGACCTTGCGGACGGCCGCGGGGTCCGTCACCGTCTCGTCGCCGATGACCGGGCGGAACTGACCGGTCGTGAACTCCTCCGTCTTCGACGCGGCGGCCTTGAGGCGCAGCATCGACTTCGGGGTGAAGACCACCAGCGGCTTGTGGTGCGGGTTGTGCACCTGCCACCGCAGGAGGTGGAAGTAGTTCGACGGCAGGGTCGGCATCGCTACTGTCATGTTGTTCTGCGCGCAGAGCTGGAGGAAGCGCTCGACCCTCGCCGAGGAGTGGTCGGGGCCCTGGCCCTCGTAGCCGTGGGGGAGGAGCAGCGTCACACCGCTCGTCTGGCCCCACTTCTGTTCCGCCGCCGAGATGTACTCGTCGACGACCGACTGCGCGCCGTTGACGAAGTCGCCGAACTGCGCCTCCCACATCACCAGCGCGTCCGGGCGGGCGAGTGAGTAGCCGTACTCGAAGCCCATGACCGCGTACTCGGAGAGCAGCGAGTCGTAGACGTTGTAGCGGGCCTGGTCCTCGGAGAGGTACTGGAGCGGGGTGTAGTCCTCGCCCGTCTGGCGGTCGATGAGGACCGCGTGGCGCTGGCCGAAGGTGCCCCGTCGGGAGTCCTGGCCGGACAACCTGACAGGCGTGCCTTCGAGCAGCAGCGAACCGATCGCGAGCGTCTCGCCCATGCCCCAGTCGATCGTGCCGTCCTCGACCATCGTCGCCCGGCGCTGCAGCTGGGGCAGCAGGCGCGGGTGGACGTGGAAGTTGTCCGGGATGTTGACCTGGGACTCGGCGATCCGCTTGACGACCTCCGAGGAGATGGCCGTGCTGACCGCGACGGGGAACTCCGCCTGCGGGTCCGCCATCGGGGCGGCGCCCGGCTGGGCCGTCGCCTCGCGGACCTCGGTGAAGACCTTCTCCAGCTGGCCCTGGTAGTCCTGGAGGGCTTGTTCGGCCTCTTCCAGAGTGATGTCGCCGCGACCGATCAGCGACTCGGTGTACAGCTTGCGCACCGAGCGCTTCTTGTCGATCAGGTCGTACATCAGGGGCTGGGTGAAGGCCGGGTTGTCCGACTCGTTGTGACCGCGGCGGCGGTAGCAGATGAGGTCGATCACCACGTCCTTGTTGAACGCCTGACGGAACTCGAAGGCCAGCCGCGCGACGCGGACCACGGCCTCCGGGTCGTCGCCGTTCACGTGGAAGATCGGGGCCTCGATCATGCGCGCCACGTCAGTGGCGTACATCGAGGAGCGGGAGGACTCCGGGGCGGCCGTGAAGCCGACCTGGTTGTTGATGACGATGTGGATCGTGCCGCCGGTGCGGTAGCCGCGCAGCTGGGACATGTTGAGCGTCTCGGCCACCACGCCCTGGCCCGCGAAGGCCGCGTCACCGTGCAGGGCGAGCGGCAGGACCGTGAAGTCCGTGCCGCCCTTGTTGATGATGTCCTGGCGGGCGCGGACGATGCCCTCGATGATCGGGTCGACCGTCTCCAGGTGGGACGGGTTCGCCGCGAGCGTGACCTTGATCTGCTCGCCGTCCAGGCCGGTGAAGGTGCCCTGGGCGCCCAGGTGGTACTTCACGTCGCCGGAGCCGTGCATCGACTTCGGGTCGAGGTTGCCTTCGAACTCGCGGAAGATCTGGGCGTACGACTTGCCGACGATGTTCGCGAGAACGTTCAGGCGGCCGCGGTGGGCCATGCCGACGACGACCTCGTCGAGGCGCGACTCGGCCGCGCTGTCGATGACCGCGTCGAGCAGCGGGATGACCGACTCGCCACCCTCGAGGGAGAAGCGCTTCTGGCCGACGTACTTCGTCTGCAGGAAGGTCTCGAAGGCCTCCGCCGCGTTCAGGCGGCGGAGGATGCGCAGCTGCTCCTCGCGCTCCGGCTTGGAGTGCGAGCGCTCGATCCGGTCCTGGATCCACTTGCGCTGCTTCGGGTCCTGGATGTGCATGAACTCGATGCCGGTGGTGCGGCAGTACGAGTCGCGCAGCACGCCCAGGATGTCGCGCAGCTTCATCAGGGACTTGCCGGCGAAGCCGCCGACCGCGAACTCCCGCTCCAGGTCCCACAGGGTGAGGCCGTGCTCGGTGATGTCCAGGTCGGGGTGCTTGCGCTGGCGGTACTCCAGCGGGTCGGTGTCGGCCATGACGTGGCCGCGCACCCGGTAGGAGTGGATCAGCTCGAAGACGCGGGCGGCCTTCGTCACGTCGTTGTCGTGCGACGCGTCGATGTCCTTGAGCCAGCGGACCGGCTCGTACGGGATGCGCAGCGCCTCGAAGATCTCGTCGTAGAAGCCGCTCTCGCCGAGCAGGAGGTTCGCGACGATCCGCAGGAACTCGCCGGAGGCGGCGCCCTGGATGACCCGGTGGTCGTAGGTCGACGTGAGGGTCATGACCTTCGAGATGCCGAGCTTGTTGAGAGTGTCCTGGGAGGTGCCCTGGAACTCCGCCGGGTAGTCCATGGAGCCGACGCCCATGATGACCGACTGACCGGGCATCAGACGCGGCACCGAGTGGACCGTGCCGAGGCCGCCGGGGTTGGTCAGGGAGACGGTGACGCCGGTGAAGTCGTCCATCGTCAGCTTGCCGTCGCGGGCGCGGCGGACGATGTCCTCGTAGGCCTGCCAGAACTCGAAGAAGTTCAGCGTCTCGGCCTTCTTGATGCCGGCGACGACGAGCTGGCGGTCGCCGTTGGGCTTCACCAGGTCGATGGCGAGACCGAAGTTGACGTGCTCCGGCTTGACCAGGGTCGGCTTGCCGTCCTTCTCCGCGAAGGAGTAGTTCATCGACGGCATGGCCTTGATGGCCTGCACCATCGCGTAGCCGATGAGGTGGGTGAAGGAGATCTTCCCGCCCCGGGCGCGCTTCAGGTGGTTGTTGATGACGATGCGGTTGTCGAAGAGCAGTTTGACCGGGACCGCGCGCACGGACGTGGCCGTGGGCACCTCGATCGAGGCGTTCATGTTCTTCGCGACCGCGGCGGCGGGGCCGCGCAGCGTCACGTACTCGGGGCCGGCGGGGGCCTCGGTCGCGGGCTCGGCCTTCTTCGGCTGCGCGGCCGGAGCCGCCGCCTTCACAGGGGCCGGAGCGGCGACGGGAGCCGGGGCCGGAGCGGCGGCTGTGGGCGCCGGCGCGGGGACCGCCGGAGCGGCGGGCGCCGCAGGAGCAGCCGGGGCCGGGGCCACCGGTGCGGCCGGGGTGGAGGTCCCTGCGGCCCCCGCGGCCGCAGTACCCGCCGAAGTCGAGGTCGGGGCGGCAGCCGCGCCCGGCTTGTAGTCGGCGAAGAAGTCCCACCAGGCTCGGTCCACCGAGTTCGGATCCTGGAGGTACTGCTGATAGATCTCGTCGACGAGCCACTCGTTGGGGCCGAACGCCGCCGCGGGATTCTTACCCGCGGCTTGGTCGGACTCGGTCGAGATGGTCGAGTTACTGGGGGACTGTGACGACACGGCGGCAACCGCCCTCTTCCGCTTCACAAGGTGATGGACAGCGGGAATTAAGGCTACGCCCCCATGACCACGAAGGTCAGGTCGGGCCGGTCCATCGTCGTGTAAGTCACACCGGAAAGTGTGTTTCGGGGGCTGAAATGGCGGGAAACAAGCGTGGTTCCGCTACAGCGGGGGCGTCTTGGTGCGGGCCGGGCGCGCGAACGGCGCGGGCCTCTGCCTGATCACACGTGTCCGTCAGCGCGGACCGCCGTGGATCTTGTGCCTCGGGGGCGAACTTTACGTCAACTTGGCACGGATGACTCTCCCGGAAGGGTGACGATAATCCTGCAGCCACGGTCGGATTCGGCCACACCGATCCGGCCGCCGTGCAGATCAACCGCCCAGCGGGCGATCGCCAGGCCGAGGCCCGTACCGCCGTCGCTGCCGGGTCCGTGGGGCGCGCTCACCGCTCCCCGGTTGAACCGCTCGAAGATGTGCGCCCACTCCGCCTCCGGGATGCCGGGGCCCTCGTCCAGGACCTCCAGCTCCAGCGACTCCGGCAGTGACCCGCGCCGTGCCTTGACCGTCACGCGCCCGTGCGCCGGGCTGTGCTTCACCGCGTTGTCGATCAGGTTGGCGACGACCTGGTGGATGCGCTCGGGGTCCGCGAGCGCGGTCAGCTCCGGCGGGGACACGTCCAGGTGCAGATGGACGTCCGTGCGCGTGTGGCTGCCCGAGCCGGACGCGATGCCGGCGCGCACCGAGGCGACCATGTTGGCCTCCTTGAGCACGCCCGAGAGATACGGCCACACCTCGAAGCGGCGCGTCTTCAGCGGTACGACGCCGTTGTCCAGGCGGGAGAGGTCCAGCAGCGTCTCGACGAGCCGCCCGAGTCGCTCGGTCTGCTTCAGGGCCGTCCGCATGGTCTCCGGATCGGCGGCCGAGACGCCGTCGACGACGTTCTCCAGTACGGCGCGCAGGCCCGCGATGGGGGTGCGCAGCTCGTGCGAGACGTTCGCGACGAGTTCCTTGCGCTGGCGCTCCTGGGCCTCCAGCTCGTCGGCCATGACGTTGATCGTCTCGGCCAGGTCGCCCAGTTCGTCGCGGCGGTTCTCGCGCACCCGGCGGGTGTAGTCGCCGCGCGAGATGGACCGGGCCACCGTGTTCATCTCGTCCAGCGGCGCGGTGAGCGAATGGGCCACGAACTGCGTTATCAGTAGTGTGGCGATCATTGAGAAGACCGTGATGAAGCGCAGCTCGGTCGCCGTGCGCATGGCGATCACCATCAGCCCGGTGGTGATGAGCACCGAGATGACGACCAGTGCGCCCAGTTTGGTCTTGATCGAGAACGGGCGTACGCCGCCCCAGGGCTCCCCGGGGCTCCTCCGTGACGTCGGCCCTTCGTTCATGGCGTTGGTGTCTCCAGTGCGTAGCCGACGCCGTGGACCGTGCGGATCCGCTCGGCGCCGATCTTCCGGCGCAGCGCCTTGATGTGGCTGTCGACGGTACGGGTCCCGGAGGCGTCCGCCCAGTCCCACACCTCGGCGAGCAGCTGCTCGCGGGAGAGCACGGCACGCGGGGTGTTCGCCAGACAGACCAGCAGGTCGAACTCGGTGGGCGTGAGGTGCACGTCCTCGCTGCGCACCCGTACCCGGCGCTGCGCGTGGTCGATCTCCAGCTCGCCGAGGCGCAGGATGCCCGAGCGCGGGGTGGAGGCGGCCACCACGGCACGCTCCACGCGGCGCAGCAGGACGTGCACCCGCGCCGCCAGCTCCCGCATGGAGAACGGCTTGGTCATGTAGTCGTCGGCGCCGACCCCGAGCCCGACCAGCATGTCGGTCTCGTCGTCGCGCGCGGTGAGCATCAGCACCGGCACCGGGCGGGCGGCCTGCACCCGGCGGCAGACCTCCAGGCCGTCGAAGCCGGGCAGCATGATGTCGAGGATCAGCAGATCGGGCTGCCAGGCCTCGGCGGTGTCGACGGCCGAGGGCCCGTCGCCCGCGGTTTGCACGAGAAATCCCTCGGCGCGCAGGCGGGCGGCGATCGCGTCCACGATCGTGGGGTCGTCCTCGACCACCAGTACCCGGCGCTGTGCGCCCGGCGTGGCCGTGGCCGTGCCGTTGTGGGAGGTGTGTGTCTGCTCCATCGCCCGCCCCTGAAGTGTGCTTTCCGGAACCAGTGGGGTGATCCCATGACTGCGCTTGACGCTTGAATGATCTGCGTCAGGCAAGCAGGGTACGGGCAGGGAGCACACCTTTGCTATCCAGGTCGGACGGCGAGGTGTACGACGTCGGGAACTCCTCGGGCAACGGGGATCTCTTCGGTACGCACCTGTTTGAACCCGGCATTCCATAAGGTTCGTTCGAATTCCGGAGAGGGCTGTGCCGACCACACGGCGAGTACCCCGCCAGGCCTCAACACCCTTACGCAGCTTGCCAGTCCGGCCGGTGAGTAGAGGCTCTCGTTGCTGTCGGTGACGGTCCAGCCGGGCCCGTTGTCGATGTCGAGGCAGAGCGCGTCGAAAGTGGCGCAAGTCTCATTGACGAATGCGACCAGATCCGTTTTCAGAATGTCGGTGCGCGCGTCGGCGAGAGCGGACGCGGAGAGCTCGGACAGGGGTCCGGAGCGGTGCCATTCGACGATCGCGGGCTCCCGCTCCACGACCGTGATCCGGCCCCAGCGGGGGTCGGCGGCGGCGTGCGCGAGCGAGAAACCCACGCCCAACCCGCCGATCAGCACGTCCGGTTGGGGGCGCCCGTCGAGCGCGGCGTACGCGGCGTCGACCAGCAGCCGCTCCGAGCGCCCGTCCGAGGTGTCCATCAGGAAGCACCCGTTGGCGATGATCTGCAGCAACTCCCCATGCCGGCGCAGCACCACCTCGCCGTAGGGGCCCTCGCGACGGTCCAGGACAACGGGAGTGTCGTACGCGGTGGTCATGCGGTCCATTTTGGCAGTTTCACCGGAACGGGCGGCGGGATCGGCCCCCGGTGGACGCGTAAGAAGCCTCTCGGGTTGCTGTGAATCGGCTCTCGCGTGGCGTCGGTCATAGACAGCGACAGGTGGGACGGCGAAGGGTGGGGTGAAACGGAAGGAGCTCCTCACGGTGGAACGGACCGCGACGGCCGATACCCAGGTCTCCGCCACGCCCCAGGCCGAGGAGGACTCACCTCTGCTGGACGCGATGCCGAGACAGCGCGAAGTGGTGGAAACGGCCTGGGGGTTGAGCCGGCCGGCGGTGTCCGTCTTGGCGTCCACGCCTGCCGTTCCCCGCGCGCCGCGAGTCCCGGCCGCGCTGCGTCTTCTCCGCCCCTGGCGGGTGCTGCCCACGCCCACCGGGACGCCGTTCACCTTCGGTTACGCGACGCTGCTCGTCGTCACCTCGCTCATCGCGCAGTACGCCGATGCCACGCTGGTGAACCAGCTGCACCAGGCCTCCAGTACCGATGTCACCCACCTCGTCAGCGACCCGTTCCTCGTGCTGGTCGCCAGCGCGCTGTGGATCGTCGGCGGGGTGCTGTCGCCGTACGCGATCCTCTTCCTGCTGGTGCTGACCGCGGCGGATCGGCGGGGTGCGGGCCGCCGGGGTGTTCCTGACCGGGCACATCCTGGCCACGCTCGCGACCGAGGGCACCGTGGGGCTGGCCGTGCTGGCCGGGCACCTGCCCGACACCTCGCTGCACCGCCTCGACTACGGCATCAGCTTCGGCGTCGCCGCGAGCACCGGGGCGCTGGCCGGTCTGCTCAGGCCCTGGCTCGGGCTGCCGCTGCTCGCCCTGTTCGGCTGGACACTGGTCACCGACCTGATCGCGTTCACCGACCCCATGACGAACTGGGGCCATCTGATCTCGCTCGCGATAGGCGTCGCGACCTGGCCGTTGATACGGCGCTGGCAGCGGGCCGGGCGGATGGTTCGGCTGGCTCGGGTCGAGGTGGCCCGGGTCGAGGTGGCCCCGGTCTAACTCCCCGCCCGTCTGGCCGCGTTCAGCCCCTTCGCCAATGCCGGGATGCCAAGTCGCGCTTCCTGCACGGGGGTTGCTCCGTGCAGCTTGTTGGTGAGCTGGTAGGGGTCGGCGCGCAGGTCGTAGTACTCGCGGAAGACCACCTTGCCGTCGCCGTCCGTGGGCAGGCCGTTCTGGTCGAGACGGGTGCGGTAGTACTCCGTGTACTGCTCCGACCTGCCGATGTACGTCGCCCAGGTGTGGATCGGCTCCTTGTCCTGCCGGTTCCACCACCACTCGGCGAGCAGATGGTCCCGGTCGCCGGTGCCGAGGAGCGAGTGGCCGTCGTGCGGGGTGTCCGGGGTGAGGCCGGCCGCGTCGAGGAGGGTGGGCGCGAGGTCGACGTGACCGGTGAGACGATCGTCGGAGGTGCCCCTGTCGAGGCCCCGGGCCGGCCACGACAGCTGGAACGGCACCTCCAGACTCGGCCGGTACGGCACCGACTTGCGCAGCCAGCCGTGGTCGCCCCAGCACAGCCCGTGATCGCTGGTGTACAGCACGAGCGTGTTCTCCAGCTGACCGAGCGACCGCAGTTGGTCGCGGAAGTCGCGCATCGCGTCGTCCACCGACAGCAGGGTCCTCAACTGGCGGGCGCGCAGGGCCTGTCCGGCGGTCAGACCGTGCTTCGCGTGGCGCAGGAACGCGGGCTTGTCGGCCTTGTCGGTCTCGAAGACGGACGGCCGCCCCGGCCACTCGGGGACGCGTGTGCGGGCGTACTTCTTCTCCGGGATGTTCAGTTCGTGCGCGCTGCGCGTGGCGACGTAGGCGAACCACGGCCGCCGGTCCGTGCGGGAGTTCTCCAGGAAGGCGAGGGCGCGGTTCTTGATGACGGTGGTGTTGTAGCCGGGGATGTTCCGGACGGTCCCGCCGTCGTTGTAATGGCCGTTGTAGTACGCCACCGGTTCCTGGAGCAGCCACTCGTCGAAGTGGGGCGGGTTGTCGCCGGTGTGCCAGTAGTTCAGGTACTTGCCGAACAGGCCGGTGCGGTAGCCGGAGTTGTGCAACTGCCGCTGCACGGTGGTGTGTTGGTCCAGGTGGTAGGGGTGGCGGGTGTCCAGGACGCCGTGGTTGTGGGCGTAGCGGCCCGACATGATCGAGGCGCGGGAGGGCGCGCACAGCGGGGTGTTGGCGTGCGCCCGCTCGAAGGTGACGCCGTGGTCGCCGAGCCAGTCCACGGTCTGCGGGGTCGCCCACTCGGTGTCCTTGGGCTGGTCGTCCGTGACGACGAGGAGGATGTTGGGGCGGTCGTCGCCCCGGCTGCGGGTGCGGGGAGTTGGGGAGGCGAAGTTCCGTACAGGGGTGGCCGGTTCGGCCGGGGAGGTGTGCTGGTCACCCTTTGTCGCGTGGAGGACGGCCGGGATCGCCGCGGCCGTAGCGACTACCGCGGCCCCGGCTGCGACCGCACGCCTGCCGGGCCCGCGCCGCTCCTGATCCTTGTCCATGCCATCCCCCGTGTCCCCGTATGTTCACGTATGCGCACTCGCTCAGCTGTGAATCCGCTTGCAGTTTGGGGCAGTTGCCTATGAATGCCGTTGCGGGGGTGTAGCGATGGTGTGGACAGCCGAGCGCGGTCCTGGACGGGGGAGGTCCAAGTGGCGGAGACGGTCGCGGTGGTACGGCGGATCGAGCGGGCGCTCGCGGCAACCGGCCTTGTGGTGGCGGGAGTTGCGGAGGGCCGGTGGACGGACCCCACCCCGTGCGCGGAGTGGGACGCCCGGACGCTCCTCAACCACACGGTGGGCGGAATGCGCATCTTCACCGCCGAACTGAACGGCACCGATCCGGGCGCCGAGCACGAGTCCGACTGGCTGGGCGCGGATCCCCGTGGCGCGTACGCGGAGGCGTCCGAGACCGACCGCGCGGCCTGGAACCGCCCCGGTGCCCTCGACGCCACCGTCCACATCTCACTCGGCGCGCTGCCCGGCCCGATGGCCGCCCTGATCCACTTCACGGAGATCTGCGTCCACGGCGTGGACCTGGCGGTCGCGACGGACCAACGGGCTCTGGTGGACGAGGAGTTGTGCGAGGAGCTGCTGGCGGTGATGCGGGGCATGGGCGGCTTCGACGCGTACCGCATACCGGGCGTCTTCGGCCCCGAGGTCCAGGCCCCGGCGGACGCGGCCCCGCATGCGCGGTTGCTGGCGTACTTGGGCCGCACACTCTCCTGATCCCGCCGACCCGGTGGCCACGCCCACCCCTCCATAAAAGCGTGACGCTTCTGGAGCGGAGTGTCACACTTTCGCACCCCACCCTCCCCGCGCGTCCAGGGCCGGCCGAGCTGCATCAGGAGTAGAAGCCCCGGCCGTACTCGTCCCGGCTCAGGGCAAGGTCGCAGAGATGATCCGATGCTCCAGGATGTCCCGGCCCACACTCTCGGGCAGTTGTTCCAGAGCGCTGTGAGCCTAGATCAGGCGGCTTTTCTCCCAGCGGCAGAACACCCCCGTACTCCCGGGAAGCACCCGACCCGTTTCCGTGTTGACCTGCACGGAGGCGGACACCCTCCCTCTGATCGCTCACGGCGAACAACAGGTGGGGAACAATCGAAGGCGCTCAAGCATTGAGTCGGCATAGCTCAACTTGACTGCCTAAGGGGAGATCATGGCTTCGACGTCCACACCGCTCACCCTGCCCGTGCTGCCGCTCGACGACGAGGTCGTGCTGCCCGGAATGGTGGTTCCGCTGGACCTGAACGACACCGATGTACGCGCCGCCGTGGAGGCCGCCCAGGCCGCTGCCCGGTCCGAGCCCGGAAAGCCCAAGGTTCTGCTGGTGCCACGGATCGACGGGACATACGCGAGCACGGGTGTGCTCGGCACCGTCGAGCAGGTCGGCCGGCTGGCCGACGGCGACCCGGGTGCGCTGATCCGCGGCCGTAGCCGCGTGCAGATCGGCGCCGGCACCACCGGTCCCGGTGCCGCGCTCTGGGTCGAGGGCACCGCGCTCGACGAGAGCCTGCCCGAACCCCTGCCCGGCTCGGTGACCGAGCTGGTGAAGGAGTACAAGGCGCTGGCCACCGCGTGGCTGCGCAAGCGGGGGGCCTGGCAGGTCGTCGACCGCGTGCAGGCCATTGACGACGTGTCCACCCTCGCTGACAACTCCGGTTACTCACCTTTCCTCACTACCGAACAGAAGATCGAGCTGCTGGAGACCGCCGACCCGGTGGCCCGGCTGAAGCTCGCCACGCAGCACCTGCGCGACCACCTCGCCGAGCAGGACGTTGCCGAGACCATCGCCAAGGACGTGCAGGAAGGCGTCGACAAGCAGCAGCGCGAGTTCCTGCTGCGCCGCCAGCTCGAAGCCGTCCGCAAGGAGCTGCGCGAGCTGAACGGCGACTCGGCCAAGGACGGCGAGGAGTCCGACGACTACCGCGCCCGGGTCGAGGCCGCCGATCTTCCCGAGAAGGTCCGCGAGGCCGCCCTCAAGGAGGTCGACAAGCTGGAGCGGTCCTCCGACCAGTCGCCCGAGGGGTCGTGGATCCGTACGTGGCTGGACACCGTCCTCGAACTCCCGTGGAACGAGCGGACCGAGGACGAGTACGACATCCGGGGCGCCAAGGCGATCCTGGACGCCGAGCACGCCGGTCTGGAGGACGTGAAGGCGCGCATCACCGAGTACCTGGCCGTGCGCAAGCGCCGCAGCGAGCGCGGGCTGGGTGTCGTCGGCGGCCGGCGCGGTGGTGCCGTACTGGCCCTCGTCGGTCCGCCCGGTGTCGGCAAGACCTCGCTCGGCGAGTCCGTCGCGCACGCGATGGGACGGAAGTTCGTGCGGGTCGCGCTCGGCGGTGTGCGGGACGAGGCCGAGATCCGCGGTCACCGGCGTACGTACGTCGGCGCTCTGCCCGGCCGTATCGTCCGCGCCATCAAGGAGGCCGGGTCCATGAACCCGGTGGTCCTGCTGGACGAGATCGACAAGGTGGGGTCCGACTACCGGGGCGACCCGGCGGCGGCTCTGCTTGAGGTCCTCGACCCCGCGCAGAACCACACCTTCCGCGACCACTACCTGGAGGTCGAACTCGACCTGTCCGACGTCGTGTTCCTCGCGACGGCGAACGTCCTGGAGGCCATCCCCGAGGCGCTGCTCGACCGGATGGAACTGGTCCGGCTGGACGGCTACACCGAGGACGAGAAGGTCGTCATCGCCCGTGACCACCTGCTCCCGCGCCAGCTGGAGCGGGCGGGGCTCAAGGACGACGAGGTCGTCATCGACGAGAGCGCGCTGCGCAAGCTCGCCGGTGAGTACACCCGTGAGGCGGGTGTCCGCACCCTGGAGCGGTCGATCGCCCGGCTGCTGCGCAAGATCGCCGCGCAGCACGAACTGGGCGAGCGGGAGCTGCCGTTCACGGTGGCCGACGCCGATCTGCGTGGTCTGATCGGCCGGCCGCACCACGTGCCCGAGTCCGCCCAGGACCCGGCGGAGCGCCGTACGGCGGTCCCCGGTGTCGCCAC
The DNA here is from genome assembly GCF_045209635.1 of Streptomyces sp. NBC_01622. Taxonomy (NCBI): domain Bacteria; kingdom Bacillati; phylum Actinomycetota; class Actinomycetes; order Kitasatosporales; family Streptomycetaceae; genus Streptomyces; species Streptomyces sp. NBC_01622. Next base: position 3,952,525 of record NZ_CP109293.1, on the reverse strand, counting down.
CGGCCTCGCGGTCACCGGCGCGGGCGGTGACGTCCTCTACGTCGAGGCGTCGCTCGCCGACCCGGAGACGGGCGCGGCGGGTCTGACCCTGACCGGTCAGCTCGGTGACGTGATGAAGGAGAGCGCGCAGATCGCCCTGTCGTTCCTGCGCTCGCACGGCGCCGAACTGGAGCTGCCCGTCGCCGACCTGAAGGACCGGGGCGTGCACATCCACTTCCCGGCGGGTTCGGTGCCGAAGGACGGCCCGAGCGCGGGTGTCACGATGACGACCGCTCTCGCGTCGCTGCTCAGCGGCCGGCTGGTCCGTACGGACGTGGCCATGACCGGTGAGGTCTCCCTGACCGGCCGGGTCCTCCCGATCGGCGGGGTGAAGCAGAAGCTGCTCGCCGCGCACCAGGCGGGGGTCACCACGGTGATCATCCCGAAGCGCAACGAGCCCGACCTGGACGACGTCCCGGCCGAGGTCCTGGACAAGCTCGACGTCCACGCGGTGACGGACGTCCGCCAGGTCCTGGAGCTGGCCCTGTCGCCCGCGACGAACGGCGCGAGCCCGGAGGTTCCGGTGGCGGCGTGACGGACGCCACCGGTCAGGTGAAGGCCCGGGTCCCTTTTCACGAGGGGCCCGGGCCTTCGTCGTACGTAGGTCCCACCCTGCGAAATACTGGCGAAACTGCGGCGACTTTCACGATCAGGAAAGCAGAACATGGGTGCTGACGTGCACAAGGACGAGGACAGAAGCGACAGCGGGATTCCGGATCCCGATCCCGAATACCTGTCCCTGGAACGCGAGTTGACGTTCCTCTTCCGGCGGGCCCGGGCCAACCAGGGCGAGATGGCCCGTGAGGTCCATCCCGACCTGGAGTCCGCCGCGTACGGCCTGCTGGTCCGGCTGGACGAGTACGGGCGGCAGCGGGCCACCGAACTCGCCGCCTACATCGGCGTCGGCAAGGCCACCATGTCCCGCCAACTGCGCGCCCTGGAGGAGCTGGGCCTGATCTCCCGCGAGCCGGACCCGGCGGACGGCCGCGCCTGGCTGGTCGACCTCACGGACGAGGGCCGGCGCCGCGTCGCACACGTCCGCGAGGCCCGGCGGGCCCGCTACGTCAGCCAGCTCTCCCACTGGGACCGCCGGGAGGTCGCCGAACTCGCCCGGCTGCTCCACCAGTTGAACGGCGTCATGGAGAAGTGAGGGAGGCGCGGAAGCAAGGGCTCACAGCTCTGCGTACACGACCGTCGCGTCGTCGTGCGTCTTTCTCCGGCGCAGATACGCCCGCGTCTCCGCGTCGGCCCGCTCCAGCGCCCGCACCCGGCTCACCAGCTCGGCCGCGCCCTCCTTCCGGACGAGAGCGAGGCACTCCGCCCAGTCGCCCTTGCCGAACTTCTCCACCCACCTCGTCGCCCCGTCCGTCAGGGCGGCGAGGGCGCGGACCTCGGTGCGGGGGAGCGTGCCCGTCACCGCCCGTTCCGCGGCCGACGGATCGGCGGCGGCCGTGAAGAAGCCGCCCTCCTTGTTACGGAGCGTGGCGTCGATCAGCTCGTCCGTGGCGCGAGCGGCGCGCGGCAGGCGCGAGAGGCGGTCGTCCAGTACGGCGGTCACCTCGCCGGCCGGGGAGTCGACGAGCAGGGCGGAGTCCGAAAGGACCAGATATTCGATCTCCCGCGGGGACCAGCGGGCCAGCACCACCGTTGCCTGAGGGGTGCGTGGGTGAGAAAGGTCACAGGTGGTGGAATGGGCCTCGGATGTTCGGAGGATCGCCCGGGAGAGAATCTCCGCCAGAGTCAGATCCCGGCAGGAAACGGTCAGTTCGGTCAGTGCGCCGCCCAGCCGCGCGGTGTACCAGGGGACCGGATGCAGACAGCCCGTCTCCCCCCTCGGCGGGGTCACTCCGTCCAGGACGATCAGCGAACCGCCCTGTCCCGAGGCCGGTAGGCCGACGCTCGCGAAGTCCTCGTTGGGGCGGTTCGGGTCACCGGGCTCCGACACAAGTTCCGTACGCATTCGGCCAGTCTGCACGACCTCTTCACAGGCCCCGCAAAAGCTTGGCACTGGTTACCGAATCGGCGCAGCCCCGCAGGTCAGACGCCTGGTTTGGGCTGGAATGGATCACTCCGGGAATGCGTGGCGGCGAATCCTGCCAAAGCCCGCCGCTCACGTCCAACCGGCGCGGCCCACAAGGCCGCAGGACGGGCCGGCGGAACTTGCCCGCCAACTCCCCAACGGGGTTCACTCCTTCGGGTGGCGGCCCGGACGATGCGCGACCGCTGCCCACCGGCACTGGGAGGGTCGCCGTACCGGGATGACGGAGCGTCACCCGGCCCCATGGGTATCACGATCAGGAATGCGAGCACCGGTGCAGAAAAAGCGGCCTCGGCGCACAGGCAAGCAGACGGCCCCTCAGGGGGGCGCCACCGGTGCCGTCACGCCCGATCCCGCGGGCAAGGGGCGCAGCACCCACGTCCGCAACCGGCTCATCGTCGCCGTGGCCGTGGTGGCCGCCGCCATCGCCGCGGCCGGTGTCCCCTCCCTCATCACCGCCTCCGGCCAACTCCACGACTCCCAGGACCTGGTGACGCTCGCCGAGCAGACCCAGGACGCCCTGTCGCTGGCCCACTCGCTCGCCGACGAGCGGGACGAGGTCACCTCCTACATCGCCGCCGGGCGCCCCAAGTCCCAGGCCCCCGACGAGGACCGCAGCGCCCGCGTCGACCGGCAGGTCGAGGAACTGCGCGCCGACACCGACATCTCCGGCGCGCTGCGCTCGGACCTCGACGACGTCGCCGCCGTACGACGGGCCGCGCTCACCGGCCAGAGCAGCGCCCTGGAGGCGCATGTCGCCTACTCCGGCGCCATCACCGAACTGCACCGGCTCGCTGAGCAGTTGGCCGAGCAGATGCCGCCGCGGGCCGGCTCCGGCGCCTACGCGCTCGCCGAACTCGACGCCGCCGTCCAGCAGGCCGCCGCCGCCCGCGGACTGCTGCTGGCCGCACTGAACGTGCCGACCAGCACCAAGACGGTCATCAGTACCATCACCGGCCTCCCCGTCACCGAGACCACCTCGACGGACGCCCAGACCAAACAGCGCGACGCCCTCAGCGCCGCCGCCCAGCAGGCCCGGCTGCGCTCCGACGCCGCCCTCGCCGACTTCCGGGAGACCGCGCCGAAGACGGCCGTGGCGGGCTACGACTCCACGGTCACCGGACCCGAGGTCAACTCCGCCGAGAAGTACCTCGCCTCCCTCACCGGCCAACCCACGCTGTCCGACAGCGAGTTGGACACCAGCAGCAAGAAACTCGACGCGGTGCTCTCCGCCCGGGTCGACCTGATGCGCGGCGAGGAGTCCGCCCTCTACGAGCACCGCTCCAAGGACCTCGCCCAGCTGCGCGACGACGACGTCACCGCGCTGGAGCTGCGCGTCGCGATCATCGGCGCCCTCATGCTGCTCGCCGTCGGCATCGCCACCGCCATGGCCCGCACGCTGACCCGCCCGCTGTCGGTACTGCGCCGCGGCTCGGCCCGGCTGGCCGGCGCCGAGGACCCGGCGGCCGAGGAAGCCATCAAGTTCACCGGCCGCAACGACGAGTTCGCCCAGGTCGTCCGCTCGGTCAACTCCCTGCACGCGCACGCCGTCGCTCTCCACGAACGCATCGCCACCCTGGAGGCCGACCGCAAGCACCTGGTCGGCCAGCGCCAGCGGATGGCCGACGCCCGCGAGGAACTCCGCGCCGAAGTCACCGACTCCACCGACCAGTTGGAGCGCCTGCGCACCAGCATCGGCGGCACCTTCGTCAACCTCGCGCTGCGCACCCTCGGCCTCGTCGAGCGCCAACTCGCCGTCATCGAGGGCCTGGAGGAGCGAGAACAGGACCCCGACCGCCTCTCCACCCTCTTCAAGCTCGACCACTTCGCCACGGTCATGCGCCGGCACAGCGAGAACCTCCTCGTCCTCGCCGGCACCGAACACGTCCAGCAGCACGCGGGCCCGGTCCCGCTCGTCGACGTCGTCCGGGCCGCCGTCAGCGAGATCGAACGCTACGAACGCGTCCGCATCTCCGCGCTCCCGCCCCACGCCCACGTGGCCGGCTTCGCCGCCGACGACCTGAGCCACCTGCTCGCCGAACTCATGGAGAACGCCAGCTCGTTCTCCCCGCCGGACGCCCCCGTCGAGATCTCCGGCTGGCTCCTGGAGAACGGCGAGGTCATGCTCTCCGTCCAGGACGAGGGCATCGGCATGACCGACGACCGTATGACCCGCCTCAACACCCGCCTCACCGAGTTCGACCCGGACTCCCCCTACGACCAGGAGGGCGAGGAGGGCCTCGGCCTCGGCCTGTACGTCGTCGCCCGCCTGGCCCACCGCCACGGCGTCCGCGTCCAGCTTCGCGACCAGAAACAGGGCGGCATCGCGGCGGTCGTGGTCCTGCCCGGCCCCCTCCTCGCGGCGGCCCCGATGACGGCCGTACCGACGTCCTCACCGGCGGCCGGGACCACCCACTCCTACTCCCTGCCCGGCGCAGCCGCCGAGGTGAACTCCAACGTCCTGCACAGCCGTTCGAAGCCGGACGAGGACCCTCTCGTCGCGCTGGCGGAGAAAGCGGTACGGGAGACCCCGGCCGAGACGACGATGGAACTCCTGCTGCCACTGGCGACGGAGAACGCGGCAGCCGCCGACGGCGAGGGCGCCTCACAGGGGCCACCCGCACCCGACAACGAAAGCGTCACGGGCGGTGCGCGTGGGAGCGAGGCCATGGCCGACGGCGAAGCCGAGGCCGAGCACACACGGGCGGACGAGGACCCCGTCACCGACAAGGGTCTCCCCAAGCGCACCCCAAAGATCACCCAACCCGCACAAGCCCCGCGCCAGCGAACCGGCACCGTAGACGCCGAAGCCCTGCGCCGCAGACTCGGCGGCTTCCGCGCCGGAGCCTCCGCCGGCTACCGCGACGTAGAAGCGGAGATCGCCGAACGGACCGGCCAGAACCCGGTCCCGGCACCCCGCGGCGCGACCGCACCATCCGAAGAAGCCACGGGGGGCACCGTCGAGGAGGCAAGCAGTTGACCGCGCCCAGTACCTTCGGACTGAGCAGTGAAGCCCGCAACCTGCACTGGCTGCTGAGCAACCTCGTCGAGGAGGTGTCCGGCATCCAGTCGGTCGCGGTCGTCTCCTCCGACGGCCTGCTGCTCCTCTCCTCCGACCCGCACAGAAACGATCAGGCCAGAGAGGCCCTCGAAACCAGGCGCACCGGCCCGCGCGGCTCCTCCGCCGACCTCGCCACCATCGTCTCCGGCATCGGCAGCCTCACCATCGGTGCCGCCAAGCTGATGGACTCGGGCCCGGTGAAGCACACCATGGTCGCGATGGAGGAGGGCAGCCTGTTCGTGATGTCGATCAGCGACGGTTCGCTGCTCGGTGTGCACGGCTCCGGGGACTGCGACATGAGCGTCGTGTCGTACCACATGGCGCTCTTCGTCGGCCGCGCCGGCCATGTGCTGACCCCCGAGCTCCGCAGCGAGCTGCGGAAATCCCTCGAAGACGCGTCCGCGGAGAGTGCCCGATGACCGGCGGCGGCAGTACGCCGAACACGCTGCCCGTGCGCGGCGGCGACCGCAAACCCGCCCGGGTGCGCCCCTACTCGCTCACCGGCGGCCGTACCCGCTTCGGACATGTCCTCCTGGTGGAGACCTTCGTGGCGGCGCTCGAAGCCCCGGAGGAACGCAGGGAGTTGACGAACGGGTCGCTCAACACCCGGGTCATGCCGGAGATGCGCGCCATCGTCGAACTCTGCCGCCGTATGCGCACGGTGGCCGAGATCGCCGCGCTGCTGAAGATGCCGCTCGGCGTGGTCCGCGTGCTCCTGAGCGATCTCGCGGACCAGGGAAAGATCCGTGTGTACGGAACCGGGACCGGTCACGGCCCGGGCCGTCCTGACCGCGCTCTGCTGGAAAGGGTGCTGAGTGGACTCCGTCGTCTCTGACGCCGCCGCCTACGGCGTCTCCCCGCTCCTCGACGACGAGGAGCAGCCGCGGGCCTGGCAGTTGGACCGCACCCGCGCGCCGGTCGCCACGAAGATCGTGGTGGCCGGTGGTTTCGGCGCCGGCAAGACCACCATGGTCGGCGCCGTCTCCGAGATCCAGCCCCTCCAGACGGAGGCGCTGATGACCGAGGCCGGCGAGGACACCGACGACCTCACGGGCACCCCGGAGAAGACGACCACCACGGTCGCCATGGACTACGGCCGCCTCACCCTCGACGACGACCTGGTGCTCTACCTGTTCGGTACGCCGGGCCAGCAGCGGTTCTGGTTCATGTGGGACGACCTGGTGCGCGGGGCCATTGGCGCCGTCGTCCTCGCCGACACCCGCCGCCTCAAGGACTGCTTCCCCGCGCTGGACTACTTCGAGAGCTGCGGTCTGCCGTACGTCGTCGCGGTCAACCACTTCGCCGGCAGCGAGCGGTTCGACCCGGAGGATGTGCGGGAGGCATTGACGATTCCCCCACACATACCTGTAATGATCATGGATGCGCGGCGGCGGATTTCGGCCATCGAGACTCTGCTCGCGCTCGTCGCCCACGCGCTGGACGTCACCCCCGAGTAGTCCCCGAGCAGTCCTCGACCACGATTGGTCGCGACCAAGGAGCCACCACCCGTATGCGGAAGATACTCGTCGTCGGAGCCGGCCAGTCCGGGCTCCAACTCGCCCTCGGACTCCAGTCGCACGGGTACGAGGTCACCCTGATGTCCAACCGGACGGCGGACGAGATCCGTTCCGGGCGGGTCATGTCGACGCAGTGCATGTTCACCACGGCACTGCGGCACGAGCGCGATCTCCAGCTGAACTTCTGGGAGTCCCAGGCCCCGAAGATCGAAGGACTCGGCGTCTCGGTCGCCGCCCCCGGCTCGCACGACCCGGGGCCGACACAGCGCGCGATCGACTGGGTGGGCAGGCTCGACGGGTACGCGCAGTCGGTCGACCAGCGGGTCAAGATGGCCGGCTGGATGGAGACGTTCGCCCAGCGCGGCGGCCAACTGGTCATCCACGGCGCGGCGGTCGGCGACCTCGACTACTTCTCCCGCACGTACGACCTCGTCCTCGTCTCGGCCGGCAAGGGCGAGCTGGTGTCGATGTTCGCCCGCGACCCGGAGCGCTCCCCGTACACCGAGCCGCAGCGCGCGCTCGCGGTCTCCTACGTCCACGGTCTGGGCCCGCGTCCCGAGCACCCGGAGTACGACGCGGTCCGCTGCAACCTGGTGCCGGGCGTGGGCGAGTTGTTCGTCATGCCGACGCTCACCACCTCCGGCCGCGCCGACATACTGTTCTGGGAAGGCATACCCGGCGGCCCCCTCGACGTCTTCAACGGCGTCAAGGACCCGGGCGAGCACCTCTCCCTGACCCTGGAACTCATGGAGAAGTTCACGCCCTGGGAGTACGAGCGGGCGCGGAACGTCGAACTCACGGATGCCGGCGGCACGTTGGCCGGGCGCTATGCGCCCACGGTCCGCAACCCGGTCGGCCAACTCCCCGGCGGCGGGCTGGTGCTGGGCGTCGCCGACGTCGTCGTCGCCAACGACCCGATCACCGGGCAGGGTTCCAACTCCGCGGCCAAGTGCGCCGCTTCGTACCTCGCGTCGATCCTCGAACAAGGGGAGAAGGAGTTCGACGGGGACTGGATGCGGGCCACGTTCGAGCGGTACTGGGACACCGCGCAGCACGTCACCAAGTGGACCAACGCGATGCTCGGTCCGCCGCCGGAGCACATTCTCAACCTCATTGGCGCGGCCGGGCAGTTGCAGCCGGTGGCTGATCGGTTCGCCAACGGGTTCGACGATCCGGCCGATTTTGAGAACTTCTTCTATGAGCCGGAGAAGACGGGTGCGTACCTGGCTTCTGTGGCGGCCTAGGCTGCGGGCTCGTCGTGGCTGGTCGCGCAGTTCCCCGCGCCCCTTCAGGGGCGCTCGTCTGGGCGTACGGCTCCTAGGATCGGGTAGCTCGCGATCGGCGACACCTGGATCTTCTCGCCTGTGCGCGGAGCCTGGACGATCTTTCCGTCACCCAAATACATTGCCACGTGTGTTGCCTTGGGGAAGTAGATCACCAGGTCGCCGGGGCGCAGCTCCTTCAGTGGGACTCTGGGGAGTTGCGCCCATTGTTCTTCACTGGTCCTCGGGATCGAGGTGCCCGCGTGACCCCATGCCTCCGAAGTCAGGCCCGAACAGTCGTACGTCTTCGGGCCCTCCGCGCCCCACTCGTACGGTTTGCCGATCTGCTGGACGGCGTAGCGGAGGGCTCGGTCGCCGGAGCGCGAGGATTCGCGGTCGTCGGTGCCCAGGGCGCCCGAAGTGACCAGTTTCTGCTGGGCCTTGTCGACGTCGGTCTTCTCGAAGGCGGCGAGGGCGGTGAGTTGGCCGGGGGTGAGGGAGGTGAGGAGCTTCTCTACGTCGGACAGGCGCTTGCGTACGTCGTCGCGGTCCTTCTTCTGCCGTGCGGCCAGGGTGAGTTGGGTGTCGAGGGCCTTGCGGGCCGCGCGGGCCAGACCGTCGCTCTTCTTCTCGCTGCCGACCAGCCGGCCCACCGTCTCGGCCCGCACCCGCGCCAACTGGCCGATGACATGGCCCTCGTCGAGCGCGTGCTGCGGATCGCGCGCGAGCAGGAGGCGGACGTACGGCGAGAGGGCCGTGCTGCTCTGGTACTGCTCCCGGGCCAGCCGTCCGGCGGCGCCGCGGCTGTCGTGGAGGGAGAGGCGGGCGCGGGCGAGTTCGGAGTCGAGGCGGTCGACCTCCGCGCGCTGCTTGTTCAGCTTCTCCTCGGTGGCGTTGTACGTCTCCGTGGCCTGCTCGGCGTCCCGGTACAGCGTCTGAAGGTCCGTCAGTAGCTCGGCCACGGGCCGCTGCCCGGGTGCCTGCGGATCGGGTACGGCCGCGGCGGGCAGCGGTGCGAGGACGGTGGCGGCCGCCACCGCCGCCGTACAGACCAGACGCAGAAGCCTTCCTGACACGTCATCACCTCCGGTGCGCGGCGGCACTTCCGCCCCGCATCGTGAGCATCAGACGGGGGCGCCGGGTCCGCGCGCCGGGTGTGCGCGGTTCGGCGCAACATGGTCACCCGTGGGTGTCGTCCGGCTTGCCGCCCGGCGTGGCGTCTGGTGCGGGATCTGGCGCGGGCTCCGGCTTGGACCACGGCCACCGCAGACCGCCGCCGCGCCTGCCCTCGGGGTCGAACTCGTACTTCCAGCCCTTGGGGAGCTTGAGCCGCTTGCTGTGTGCCCTGGGCACCCGGCGGTAGACGAGGATCGTGGGCGGGCCGCCGGCGTCGTCGGGGACCGGGATGCGGTAGGTCTTCGGCGGGTTCCCGGTGGGTCCGACCAGCACCGGCAGGGAGCGCCCGTCCATCGGGCCGCCCTCGAACGGGGTCTCTTCGCTCTTCACGCCACCAGTGTCAGCCATCCGTCGCGAGCGCCCGGACAAGCCCGGCGGTCTGCGGGTCCCGGCGGGCCGTCACCGACAGCACCGCCGCGAACTGCTCGACCAGCCAGTCCCGCAGCTCGTCGGCGGGCGGCTGCTTGTCCTCGTCGAGCCAGATGAGGGAGGCCGCCTCGACGGCCGTGATCCACATCCGTACGGTCATCCGCAGCCGCGGACCCGGTTCGGCGACGCCGAGATGGCTGAGGATGTGCACGGCGGCGGCCCGGCGTACGCCGTCCACGATGGCCGTCGTGCGGGAGGTCTCCACGACGCTGCCGCCCTGGAGCAGGGCGCTGAAACCGGCGTCGTGCTGGTCGACGAAGCCGAGGTAGCGGTCGAGGGCGCGGGCGAGGCGGGGGAGGAGCGGGCCCTCGCGGGGTTCGTCGAAGCACTGCTGGAGTTCCTCGGCGGCGGAGCGCAGGGCAGCTTCGTAGAGCTGTTGCTTGCCGCCCGGGAAGTACCGGTACACCAGGGGTCGGGAGACGCCGGCCGCCTCCGCCACGTCGTCGAGGGACACCTCTTCGGGGGCGCGGTGCGCGAAGAGGGTGAGAGCGGCTTCGAGGAGTTGGCTGCGGCGCTCTTCGACGGTGAGACGGCGGTAGGCGGGGGTGGAGGCGGCGGGGGGCATGGGTGCAGGGTAGTCGGGCGGTTGCGGGTCGGTGGGGGCTGGTCGCGCCCACGCGGCGGAGCCGCAAATCGATACAGCCCCGCGCCCCTTACTGGAAAGCGCCTCAGCTGGTCCGGCCTTTTAGGGGCGCGGGGAACTGCGCGACCGGCCCCCACCGGCCCGCACTCTGAACTCAAGCCAGCAACCCGGACGCTTTCCACAGCCGTCGCCCGACACCCCGCAGCACCCCGATGTCGTCCAAGAAGTCCGTCAGCTTCTTGGACCCCGTCTGCATGACCTCCCGCCGATGCCCACTCGCCCGCACCTGAGCCACCGCCTCCCGCCGATCGAGCCCCACATTCGTGTACACCTCGGGATTCACGAAGGCGATCGAGAAGATCCGCGCGAACTCACCCGACGTGACCCGCGTGAACTCCTGGGACCACCGGGGCGCGGTGACCATCTGACGCCTCAACTCCTCCCGGGCGTACCGGACATGACGCGCCTCCTCCACCACATGGATACGCGTCACGCCCCGCACCAACGGCTGCACCCGCTCGTCCGGAAACGTCAACCTCTGCATCCAGTCGAGGACTTCCTCCCCGAGCAGCGTCGCGGTGAAGGAACCGGGCGTGGTGGAGACCGTCTTGAACAGCCGCCCCAGGTTCTGGTGGGCTCGGCTCACCGGATACCAGGGCGCGTCCCCGCGGGAGATCAGCCGCGCGAACATCTTCGAGTGCCGGCACTCGTCCTCGATCTCGGTGAGCGCGTAGCGCACATGCGCACTCGTCGCCGCCTTGTCGTAGATGTGCCGCACGAGCAGCTGCATCAGGATCAGCTCGAACCAGATACCGAGCGAGGCGAGCGCCGCGGCCTCGTGCTGGGAGAGCAGGATCCGCTGTTCCTCGCCCATCCGCCGCCACAGCGGGGTGTCGTAGAGCGACACCAGTTCCGGCGGCCAGAACCACTTGCCGTCCTCGTAGGGCGCGTCCCAGTCGAGTTCCTTGTCAGGGTCGAAGGAGTGCCTGGCGGAGGAGGCGAGCAGCCGTTCGGCCACCTGCTCGCGGTCCTTGAGCAGGCCGAGCGCGTCGCGCAGCCCGTCGACCGCGTCGGCTTCGGTCAGGGTCGTCATGGTTCTCCCACCTCGCACGTCGGCGTGTTACCCGGGGTCACATCCTCCGAAGTCTTATGAGACTGCTTGTCAGCAAGCTCGTCAATCCCTCCGCTCGCAAGTTCTGCATATTCCGCATGTACGGTGCTGGCGTGTCCATGCCTCCGCCGCCGCAGCCGCCGCCGTATCCCCAACAGCCCCACCCCCAGCAGCCGTACCCGCAACAGAGCCCTCAACAGCCGTATCCCTCACAGCAGTTCGGACCCCCGCAGCCCTACGGCCAGCCTGCCTACGGTCAACAGCCCTACGCCCAGGCCCCGTACGGCGAGCAGCAGCCCTACGGCTGGGGTGCCCCTCCGCCCGCGTTCCCGCCGCCCCCGAAGAAGCGCGGTACCGGGTTCGTGCTGGGGATCGTCGGTGGGGTGCTCGGTGTGGCGGTGGTGATCTTCATGGCTGTCGTGCTGACGGTCGGAAGCCAGTCCGCCACCGGGTTTCCCGAGGCGAACTTCGTGCTGACGCTGCCCAAGACGCTGGTCGACGGCCGCTTCGAACTCGCCGACGACCTCTCGGACACCGAGGGGCAGAAGATCGAGCAGGAGGCGGACGGCGCCTGGGACGCCAAGGACACCGTGGGTGTCGTCGGCACCTACGCCCTGAACGGCGACGCGACCAAGGGCACGCTGGCGGTGTCGGGGATGTACGGCCTGTTCAAGAACACGGACGAGGCCCGCGAGGGCATGCTGAAGGGTGCCGGTGAGGCCGACGGGGTGACCGTGGCCGTACCGCGCAAGGACTTCGTCGAGGGCGGGGTCACGGTCTCCTGCGAGGTGCTCAGCCAGAAGAAGCTCAGCGTCACCGTCACCTATCCGACCTGCGCCTGGGCCGACGGCAACACCGCCGCCGCCGTCGCCTGGACCACAGCTGCGACCCTCTCCCAGGACCCCTCGGACGTCGACCTGGCCTTCTCCGCGAAGATGACCCTCCAGGTCCGCTCGGAGACCAGGAAGGCCAAGTGACCCCGGCCCGCCGCAGTCTGGAGGGCCTCGCCCTCGGCGACGCGTTCGGCGAGCGCTGGTTCCCGCTCTTCCGTGAACCCCGTCAGGCCTACGACGAGGTCCGCGCCCGGCGCACCCCGGAGGAACCGGAGTGGCACTGGACGGACGACACGGCGATGGCCCTCGGCATCCTCCGGGTGCTCGACGAGCACGGCGAGATCCGACAGGAGCCCCTGGCCCGGGCCTTCGCGCTCGGCTACGACGTCGACCCGGCCCGGGGGTACGGCCACGGCATGCACCAGTTGCTGCCCCTGCTGCTCCAGGAGCCGCACCGCTGGCGGGAGTTGGCGCGCGAACTGTTCGACGGCCAGGGCAGCCTCGGCAACGGTGCCGCGATGCGTGCCGCTCCGCTGGGCGCGTGGTTCCACGACAACCTCGACCGTGTCGTGACGCAGGCGACCCTGTCCGCCGAGGTCACCCACGCCCACCCGGAGGGCATCGCCGGCGCGGTCGCCGTGGCCGTCGCCGCCGCGCTCTCCGTACGGCGGGAGCTGACCCTGGAGGCGGTGGCGGCGCGGACGCCCGACAGCGCCGTGCGGGATGGGCTGGTGCGGGCCGTCGAAGTGCCGTTCGCCACCGAGCCGTGGCGGGCCTCCGACCTCCTCGGCAACGGTCAGCGCATCCGCGCCGACGACACCGTCCCCTTCGCCGTCTGGTCGGCCGCCCGGCATCCGGACGATCTGGCCTCCGCCCTGTGGACCACCGCGGAGGGCTTCGGCGACGTCGACACGACCTGTGCCATCACCGGCGGCATCGTGGCCGCCCGGACAGGGCTCGACGGCGTGCCGCAGGACTGGCTGCGACGCCGCGAGCCCCTGCCCGGTCCCGGGATCTAGACCGAACAGCCCAGCCCCTCCGGGATGTTGACCGGCGCGGTCGGCTCCGCGCCCTGGGGCGGGAACGACGTCCGCAGGGTGAACGCGTACGGGGTCGGGCCGTGGGCGCGGAGGTGGAGGAGGCGTTCCTCCGCCTCCGCCACTGTCGGGCGGTGGCCCGCCGGGACCCACCACAGGGCCGTCATCGCCTCCCGCATCCGCTCGAACCACTCGCGGCGGCGGGCCAGCAACTCCCGGTGCCGGCCCTGGTACATGAACGCGGTCAGGGCGTTCGTGTCGCGCCACACCGACATGTTGATGATCAGCCAGTCGTCGCCGAGGACGGGGACGTCGGTCGCGTTGCCGGAGTCGGACTGGAGGCGCCACACGAAGCCCTCGGCCGCATCGGCGACGGCGTTGACGGGGTCGAGGGCGTCCACGAAGTCCTTCAACTCCGATGAATCCAGCGGGAATTGGAGGCGGCCGATGTTGACCTGGGCGAGTTCGTACGCGGGTACTGTCAACGGCTCAGTCATGAACCGAACGATAGGTCGGGCACCCGTACCGGGACACCCCCGTCTCACAGGCCGAGCACCGCCTCCATCACCGCCTTCGCGATCGGCGCCGCGTCCCCGCCCCCGCTGATGTCCGAGCGGTCCGCCGACGCGTCCTCCACCACCACCGCGACCGCCACCTTCGGCTCCATGTCCCGTTCGCCCTGCGCCCAGGACACGAACCAGGCATACGGCGTACCGGAGTTGCCGATGCCGTGCTGCGCGGTGCCGGTCTTGCCGCCGACGGTCGCGCCGGGGATCGCCGCGTTCGTGCCGGTGCCCTCCGTGACCACGTCTTCCATAAGTTCCCTCATCTGTACGGCCGTTGCGGGGTGCATGGCCTGGCGGACGGGGCGGGACGATCCGGCCGTCGACACCATCGCCCCGCCCCGCCTCGTCGTGCGCTCCACCAGGTACGGCTGCCGCACCTGCCCCCCGTTTGCGACCGCCGCCGCGACCATCGCCATCTGCACCGGCGTGGCCCGCGTGTTGTACTGGCCGATCGACGACAGCGCCAACTGGGCCTTGTCCACGGAGGTGTCGAAGGTGCTGGGGGAGACCGAGAACGGGATCCGCACCCCGGTGTCGTTGAAGCCGAACGCCTCCGCCGTGCCGCTCATGTTCCGCACGCCGACATCCACGCCCAGCTTCGCGAACACCGTGTTGCACGACCATTCGAAGGCGGAGCGGAGCGGGGCGTCCGCGCAGCCGTCGCCCTCGTTCGTGAGGGTCGTCGAGGTGCCGGGGAGCGTAAACGGGTCGGGGGACCTCGTCGCCGCGTCCAGGTCCGTCACCACCCCCGCGTCCAGCGCCGCCGCCGCGGTGACCACCTTGAACGTCGAACCCGGCGGATAGGTCTGCCGTACCGCCCGGTTGAGCATCGGCCTGTCCGGGTCGGCGTTCAGGCGGGCCCAACTGCGGTTCGCGGTACGGCCGTTGCCCGACAGGGCCCCGGGGTCGTAGGAGGGGGTTGAGACCAGGGCCAGGATGCGGCCCGTCGACGGTTCGATCGCGGCCACCGCGCCCGTGCGGGTGCCGAGTCCGTCGTAGGCCGCCTTCTGCGCGGCGGGATTGAGGGTGGTGACGACATCGCCGCCGGGGTTCTGGGCGCGGGTCAGGTCGTTCCACAGGGGGAACGGCGAGAGCATCTCGTCGGTGCCGGAGAGGATGCCGTCCTCGGAATGCTCAAGGAACGTCGTGCCGTACTCCTGCGAGGCGAAGCCGGTCACCGGCGCGTACAACGGGCCGTCCCGGTACGTCCGTTCGTAGCGGAGCTGCTCGCCGGAGTCCCGGGAGCCGGTGACCGGCCGGCCGTCGACGAGGATGGCGCCGCGCGGCTGGTCGTAACGGGCGATGGTCTGGCGGCGGTTGGCGGGGTTGTCGTCGTAGATGGGGGACTGGAAGACCTGGATGCGGGTGGCGTTCACCAGCAGGGCGAGCAGGAGCAGGGTGCAGAAGGCCGCGGCGAGACGGATGTGCCGGGTCATGGAGTCCTTCATGCGGCTACCTCGATGTCGTACTGACGGCGGGCCGAGTCGCTGACCCGGATCAGCAGGGCCACGATCGCCCAGTTGGTGACGACCGAGGAGCCGCCCTGGGCGAGGAAGGGCATCGCCATGCCGGTGAGCGGGATCAGGCCGGTCACCCCGCCCGCGATCACGAAGACCTGGAGCGCGACGATCGAGGCGAGGCCGACCGCGAGCAGCCGGCCGAAGGGGTCGCGCAGCGCGAGGCCCGCCCGGTAGCCGCGCTCCACGAGCAGGCCGTAGAGGATGAAGATCGCGGAGAGGCCGGCCAGGCCCAGTTCCTCGCCCGCCGTGGCCAGGATGAAGTCCGACTTCGCGGCGAAGCCGATGAGGATCGAGTGGCCGAGGCCCAGGCCGGTGCCGAGTATGCCGCCGGCCGCGAACGCGAAGAGGGACTGGGCGAGTTGGTTCGGTCCCTGGCCCGCGTCGATCGACGCGAAGGGGTGCAGCCAGTCGAGGACGCGGCTGTGGACGTGCGGTTCGAGCCGGCCGACCGCGACCGCGCCGAGGGTCGCGAGCAGCAGGCCGACCGCGATCCAGCCGGTGCGGCCGGTGGCGACGTAGAGGAGGGTCACGAACAGGCCGAAGAAGAGGAGCGAGGTGCCCAGATCGCGTTCCAGGACCAGGACGCCCACGCTCAGCAGCCAGATCGCGACGATCGGGCCCAGCACGCGGCCGGTGGGGAGCTGGAGGCGCCAGACGCGGCGGCCGGCGTAGGCGAGCGCGTTGCGGTTGGCCGCCAGGTAGGCGGCGAAGAAGATCGCGAGCAGCACCTTCGCGAACTCGCCCGGCTGGATGGAGAATCCGGCGATCCGGATCCAGATCCGGGCGCCGTTCACGGCCGGGAAGAAGACCGGGAGGGTGAGCAGCGCGAGCGCGGCGGCCACAGAGACGTACGCGTACCGCTGGAGGACGCGGTGGTCGCGCAGGGCCAGCACCACGACGATGAAGAGGGTCACGCCCAGGGTGGACCACACGAGTTGGGTGGGCGCCGCCCGGTCGCCCGGGGTCTCCAGGTCGAGCCGGTAGATCAGGACCAGGCCGAGGCCGTTGAGGAGCACCCCGATCGGGAGCAGGAGCGGGTCGGCGTACGGAGCCCGCAGGCGCACCGCCACATGCGCCAGCAGGGCGAGCACGCCGAGCCCGGCGCCGTAGCCGGCGGCGCCGGGCGGGACCGTGCCGTTCTTGGCCAGACCGACAGCGCAGTAGCCGTACACCGAGAGGAGTACGGCTACGACGATGAGGGTGAGTTCGATGCCACGGCGCCGGGGGAGGCGTACAGCGGGTGTGGGAAGGTCCGCTGTGACGGTGGTTCCGGCGTTGGTCATGTCCGGAACTTACCCAAATGGGACGGGTTGTGTGCCTTGGATGGCGAGTGTGTCTCGTCCGTCAGCACCAGCGGGGGGCGGGGCCGATGTTGTCGATGTAGCGCGCCGAACCCCAGGCCCAGGTGCCGTCCGTGAGCAGGTACCAGAGGTGGTTGCCCTGGACGTTGGAGCCACGGGTCTTGCAGAAGATCTTGACGTGTTCGCCGCGGTGCGCGTACCGGATGATCCTGCTGCCGCGGTCCGGCCGGGAGCGCAGGGCCAGTTCGCGCGCCGTCACGACGCCCCGGTACAGGCGCGGGTTGTTGTTGTGGTCGCCGCTCTGGTTGTGGTCGCCACGACCGTCGTCGTCGCCACGGCCGTTGTCGTCGCCGCGGCCGTTGTCGTCACCACGGCCGTTGTCGTCACCCTGCTGGTTGTGGTCACCGCGACCGTCGGAGTCCTCGTCGCCGCGCTGGTTCCCGCCGCCGTCGTCCTGGGGGCGGCTGATGCCCTGGTCGTCGTCGCCCCAGTCGTCGTCGGCCACGGCGGGCGTGACGGCGGCGGCGGTGACGAGCGCACCGGCGGCGACCGCTATACCGATACGACGGAGAGAGAGGCTGAGGGACATAGGGGTACCTCCAGAAATTGGGCGAACCTGACTAATCGCCACATTAGGAGGGGAGAGAGAGGTGCGCTCGTCACACTGGTCCACACGAGCGCGCCCCTTAGGGGCGCGGGGCTGTGTCGATATGCGGCTCCGCCGCGTGGGCGAGACCAGCCCCCACCGGCCGTCACCCGACGAACCACGCGTTCTTATCGCAAGGTCAACGTGGCCAGCGCCCCGCCGTCCTCCACGTTCGCGAACTCCAACCGCGCCCCCAACACCTCCGCCTGCCCCAGCGCGATGGTCAACCCCAGCCCGTGCCCGGTCGCACCCCCTTCCGTCCGGAACCGCTGCGGCCCGTGCTCCAGGAGATAGCCCGGGTACCCGTCCCCGTGATCCCGCACGGTCACCACCGCCCCGTCCACGGTCACCACCACCGGCCCCCGCCCGTGCCGGTGCGCGTTGGCGACCAGATTCCCGAGCACCCGCTCGAGCCGCCGCCGGTCCGTCTCCACCCACTCGTCCCGTACGACCCTGACCTCGGTGTCCGTTCCCGACGCCTGGACCACCCGCCCGGCCACCGCCCCCAACTGCTCGGTACCCAGCTCGACTTGCTCCCGCCGGGTGTCGAGCCGGGAGATCTCCAGCAGGTCCTCGGTGAGCGTGCGCAACGCGGCCACCCGGTCCCGCACCAGCTCGGTCGGCCGCCCCGGCGGCAGCAGTTCGGCCGCCGCGTGCAGCCCGGTCAGCGGGGTGCGCAGCTCGTGCGCCACGTCCGCCGTGAACCGCTGCTCGGTCAGCAGCTTGCCCTGCAGCGAGGAGGCCATCGTGTCCAGCGCGGCGGCCACCGCGGCCACCTCGTCCTGCGGCCGGGTCGCGTCCTTCGTACGGGGATCGTCGACCCGCGCGTCCAGGTCACCGGCGCTGATCCGCCGGGCCACCTGCGCGGTCCCGTGCAGCCGCCGGGTCACCCGGGTCACCGCGAACGCGCCGACCAGCAGGGTCGCCCCGATCGCCAGCGCCGAGGACCACACGATCGCCCGGTCGAGCCCGGCGATGGTGTCCGCGCCCTGCGAGTAGTCGACCGCCACGGCCAGCACCCGGTCGCCGTCGGCCGGTCCCGCCGCCCACATCGTCGGGCGCCCCCGGCGCTTGCCGACCATCGTGCCCCGGTCGCCGTCCACGGCCAGCCGCCGCAGCGGCACGGGCAGGCTCGCGGGATCGACACCGGCGCCGTGCAGCAGCGAGTCCCCGGCCTCGTACTGCGTGGTCGCCGTCCGCAGCTGCGACAGCGCCAGCTCGCGGGCCTGGCCCACGGTCCGGTCGGTCACCGACACATGCACGAGTACGCCGAGCAGGGCGGCCAGCGCGCAGCACATCACCGTGATGAACACGGCGGACTTGAAGGCGAGGGTCCCGGCCCAGCGGGGCAGCGCGAGCCCCGTCACGAGGTCGCCGAGGGCACGGGCGCGGGCGTCGCGCGGCGGACACCGTGCCTACGGCTGCCCGTGCGCAGGAACTCGTCGTGGGTCAGCAGCATCGCCTTCTGCTCGGCGTCCCAGGTCCACTGCACGCGGTACTCGTACCCCGCCAGCTCCGAGGGCGAGCGGATGATCACCGAACGCCCGGCCAGCTCGACCCCGCTCACCGCGTCGTCGTTGGCCATGACCTGCACGAGCCTGTGCTTCTCGACGGTGTAGACCCGCACGGCGGTCATCTTGGTGGGCAGCAGCCGGAAGCCCAGGGTCAGGTCGTCGTGCCCGTCGCCGGTCAGGTCGCGGTAGTAGGGCTTGAGGACGGGGCACTTGCTCCGGTCCCCGCTCTTGCCGCAGGCGTCGATCCGCTCGGCCGTTCCCCGGTACGGCGCCTTGGAGCCGACGTAGTCGCCCGGGTTCGCGTCGATCTCGGCCCGTACGACGGCGATCGGGTCCACCTTGCGGATGTCGTCCCCGGGAACGGTGACGCCCTTCACGATCTCGGTGTCCGCCTCGTCGAAGTCGTAGGCGGGGGAGGCGGCGGGCGACAGATTCGGCCAGAGCCGGGCGGGGCTGGTCGCCGTCGGGGTCGCGCCCGCGCCGCGCAGCGCGCCGGTGTCACCGCAGGCCGCCGCGGTCGCGAGCAGCAGGGCGACGACGGCGGCGGTGCGGAGGGGTCGACGGAACGGCACTGTTCTCCTGGAGAGGCACTGGTGTGGAACCTGTACACCCTATTCGTACGGAAGTCCTTTTTATTCACGCTCGTGGGTGGTTCGGGCGGAACGATTACTCGGCTGCTCGGAGGGTGGGCTACTCGGCCAGTTCCTCCAGCAGCCGGGCCGTGGACAGTCCCGCCCGCAGATACTCCACGAACAGTTCGTTGTGCAGCGCCCACGGCGAGCGGCGGGCGCGGATCAGCCGTATCGCCTCCTCGGTGGAGTACCCGCGCCGGACCAGCGCGTGCGCGACGACCAGTCCCGACCTGTTGTAGCCGTGATAGCAGCGGACGAGCACTTTCCGCCCC
The DNA here is from genome assembly GCF_045209635.1 of Streptomyces sp. NBC_01622. NCBI lineage: Bacteria > Bacillati > Actinomycetota > Actinomycetes > Kitasatosporales > Streptomycetaceae > Streptomyces > Streptomyces sp. NBC_01622. The sequence goes on along the minus strand of NZ_CP109293.1, from coordinate 3,932,988 downwards.
TCGTCCAGCGCGTCGCACGCGGCGACGGCCAGCCGCATCACGCCCGCCAACTGCGTCCCGTCCAGCGGCCCGTCCGGAATCGGCCACACATGGTGCTCGATGCCGGAGTCGGGCCCGTGCCCCGGCAGCCGCAACAGCGTCTGGACGAGATCGAACTCGTCCCGCACCACCGCGAACTCCCGTTGCCCCGAGCGCCCCCTGAACTCGTGCCCGCCCATCCACAGACCGGTGACGATCTCGCTCCACGGAGTGTCCGGAGCGGGTACGTCGGGTTGCTTCCTGCGCGTCCGCAACGGCGCCTCCCCAAGCCCCAGCGACTGACCCAAAGGTAACCGGGTTCTTGCCCCTTGAGCACCCCGCCTGTTCCCATGGTCGAGGGGTGATGGCGCATGAGTGGACTACGCGTCGTACCGACCTGGCGCCATGGTCAGGAACGGCTGTACGTCTGTCACACGGACGGAAGGAACGTCGCCTGGTACGACCGGGAGGCGGCCAGGATCAACCTGCTGAGCGAGGACCGCAGAGAGGACGTGCTGCACGCCCTCGGTCCCTTCCTCACCGGGCCGGTCACGATCGGCCCGCCGCCGGTGCCGACGCCCGCGGAACTCGCGCGGCTCAGCCTCCACCCCGACGACGACCTCGCGCCCAACCGCCCCGGCGAGGCGCTCCACCTGGCCCTCGACCGGGACCCGGGCCCGCAGCACCGGCTCCGCCCAGACCAGCGCCGCCGCGCCCTGACCGCCGAACAGGCCGTCGGCGAGGCCCTGGACGCACTCGACGGCGCGGGCTGGCACGCCCTCCACTCGATCCCGCTGCCCGGCGGCGACCGCCTCCACCACCTGGTGATCGGCCCCGGCGGCCTCTTCGCCGTACACACCCTGTACGCCCGTAAACAACGGGTCCGGGTCGCCGACCCCATGGTCACCCTGGGCCGCCGCGACCCGCTCCCCCTCCTCCGCCGAGTCCGCTCCGACGCCGCCCGAGCGTCCTACGCCCTCACCGCCGAGGTCCGCCCGATCCTCGCCCTGACCGACCCGACCGACGTCACGGTGACGACCCCACTCCGCGAGGTCCGCGTACTCCAGGACACGGAACTGCCCGGACTGGCAAGGACGGGCGGGGTGTTGAAGCCGGCGGACGTGGAGGCGTTGCACGCGACGGCTCGGGATCGGCATACGTGGGGGAAGGTGTGACGGGGCACGCCTGACGAGGGTGCCGGTCCCCCCCGGACCTTTCACCGCAGGTCGGCAATATCCAGCCCGTCCGGCCACCTCTCGACGCAGGCCACCCCAATCCAGCCCGTCCGGCGTTTGAGGACGAGGCCCCTTCAGGGCCGAAGCGGGGGTCGGGGGGCGGAGCCCCCAGGCGGGGCGGAAGGGGCGGCAGCCCCTGGGGATGGGACGGGTAGGGGCGGCGGGGGCGAAAATCAAGGCACCACCCCCGCCCGCCCCCCATCGACCAACGGCGCCAGCAAATCCCCGTACTCCCCCAGCCGTCCCCCCATGTCCGTTGCGAGAAAGGTCAGTTGGCGCACGGACCGGCACGTCTCCACCTCCTTCCACGTCACCGGTGCCGACACACTCGGTTCGGCGCGCGCCCGCAGGGTGTACGGGGTCGCCGTCGTCTTGCGGGCGGCGTTCTGGCTCCAGTCGACGAACACCTTCCCCGGCCGCAGACTCCGTGTCATCCGGTGGACGACGAGCCGGGGCATGGCCTTCTCCGCCTCCACGGCCAGCTCCTTCGCGTACTCGACGGCCCGCTCCGACGGCACCGGCTCCACCCCCGCCAGCAGATGCAGCCCCTTCGCCCCGGACGTCTTGGCGTACGCCTCGATCCCGTCCGCCGCCAGCCGCTCCCGCAGCCACACCGCGACCTCGCAGCACTGCACCACCGTCGCCGGTGCCCCGGGATCGAGGTCGAAGACCAGCCGGTCGGCGGAGCCCGGCGCCCCGATCACCCACTGCGGGGTGTGGAACTCGGTGACGAGGTTCGCCGCCCACATCAAGGACGCCAGGTTCTGCACCAGCACCATCCGGGCCGGCCCCTCCGACCTCGGCACCTCGGCCGTGGTGACCCACTCGGGCGTACCCGGCGGCACGTTCTTGGCGAAGAACACCTGACCGTCCGGCCCGTCCGGGTACCGCAGGAAGGACAGCGGCCGGTCCCGCAGATGGGGCAGCAGGGCCTCGGCGGTCGTGGCGTAGTAGTGCAGGACCTCGCCCTTGGTGAAGCCGTCCGCCGGGTACAGCACCTTCTCCAGGTTGCTGAGCGCGAGCCTTCGTCCCTCCACCTCTGTGATCGGCGTCATACGATGAGAATCCCACGGAAACGTGACGAACCGGACGTGGGCCGGAATCGGAAGGCGGGTGCGGCAGGTGCGATCCATATGGAACGGCGCCATCTCCTTCGGCCTGGTCAGCATCCCGATCAAGCTGGTGAACGCGACCGAGAGCCACTCCGTCTCCTTCCGCCAGATCCACACCGAGGACGGCGGCCGTATCCGCTACCGCAAGGTCTGCGAACTGGAGGAGCGCGAGGTCACCCAGGCCGAGATCGGCAAGGCGTACGAGGACGCGGACGGCACGATGATCCCGATCACGGACGAGGACCTGGCCCAGCTGCCGATCCCCACGGCCAGGACGATCGAGATCGTCGCCTTCGTGCCGGCCGACCGGATCGATCCCCTCCAGATGGACGCGGCCTACTACCTCTCCGCGAACGGCGTCCCCGCCGCCAAGCCGTACACCCTGCTGCGCGAGGCGCTCAAGCGCAGCCAGAAAGTGGCCATCGCGAAGTACGCGCTGCGCGGGCGGGAACGCCTCGGCATGCTGCGCGTCGTCGACGACGTGATCGCCATGCACGGGCTGCTCTGGCCGGACGAGATCCGTGCCCCCGAGGGCGTCGCCCCCGACACGAGCGTCACCGTCCGCGACAAGGAACTCGACCTCGCGGACGCCCTGATGGACACGCTGGGCGAGGTCGACCTCGCCGACCTCCACGACGACTACCGCGAGGCCGTAGAGGAGATGATCACCGCCAAGGCCGCCGGCGAACAGCCCGCCGACACCCCGGCCCCGGCCCGCAGCGGCAAGGTCCTCGACCTGATGGCGGCCCTGGAGAAGAGCGTCCGCGAGGCGCAGGAGTCGCGTGGCGCGGAGCCGGGAGCCAAGGCCGAGGTCACCTCCATCTCCTCGCGAGCGACCCCGAAGCAGGCCACCGGCAAGAAGTCGACCTCCACGGCGAAGAAGACGGCGGCGAAGAAGACGGCGGCGAAGAATACGACGACCAGGAAGGCGACGACCACGAAGGCGTCGGCCGCAGGATCCGCGAAGAAATCAGCGCAAACGCAGGGGACGAAGAAGACCGCCGCGAAGAAGACCCCGGCGAAGAAGGCGACTCCCCGCAAGCGAACCGCCTGAGCCCCCGCTCGCCGCGCAGCGCTACCCCACCCGCCGCAACGCCAGCACCGCGTTGTGCCCCCCGAACCCGAACGAATTGCTCAATGCGAGGTCCCCGCCCTCCGGTACATCCAGCGGCACCCCCACCACCACGTCCAACCCCAACGCGTCGTCCAGCTCCCCACTCCCCACGGTCGGCGGCACCACCCCGTGATGCAGCGTGAGCACGGTCGCCACGGCCTCGACCCCGCCGGCCGCCCCCTGCAGATGCCCGAGATGCCCCTTGAGCGCGGTGACGGGCACGGCCCGCGGCCCGAACACGGCCCGCAGCGCCTCCGCCTCCGCGAGATCGCCCTCCACCGTCGCCGTGGCATGAGCGTTCACATGTACGACGTCCACGACATGGCCGCCCGCGTCCCGCACCGCCCGCCGCACCGCGAGCGCGACACCGGCACCCGAGGGATCCGGCGCCGCCATGTGGTGCGCGTCGGCGGACAGCCCCCACCCGGCGGCCTCGCAGTAGATCCGTGCCCCACGCGCGCGTGCGTGCTCCTCGGCCTCCAGGACGAGCACCCCCGCGCCCTCCCCGTTCACGAACCCGTCCCGGTCCTTCCCGAACGGCCGTGACGGCGACGAACCGTCCGCGGGCCCGTGCGTGGACAGGGCCCGCATCGCGGCGAACGACGCCATGATCGCCGGCGTGACGACCGCCTCGGCCCCGCCCGCGAGGGCGATGTCGACCCGGCCGTACCGTATGCGGTCGATGGCGGCCCCGATCGCCTCGGTGCCGGAGGCACACGCGGCGGTGACCGTGCGGGCCTCGCCGGTGATGTGCAGGTCGAGGGAGACCTGGGACGCGGCCTGCGAGGGCACGGTCATGGGGGTGGTGAGCGGTGAGACCGCACGGGGTCCCTTGTCCCGCAGCTTGCGGTCGCCGCCGACGAGCACGGACGCGTCCCCGAGGATCGCCCCGAGGCTGACGCCGACCCGTTCGGGATCGAGCCCGCTCTCCCGCGTGCCGCCCGCCACGAACCCGGCGTCGCCCCACGCCTCCCGCGCGGCGAGTACGGCGAACTGCGCGGCCCGGTTCATCCGCCGCGCCGCCGCCCGCGGCAGCAGCTCCGCCGGGTCGACGGGCACGGTCCCGGCCACCCGCACGGGCAGCTCCGCGAACTCCTCGCCGTCCAGTTCCCGGATCCCGTGCCGACCGTCGAGCAGCCCCCGCCACAGCTCGCCGACCCCGACCCCGAGCGGCGTGACGGCCCCGAGCCCGGTGACCACCACCCGCCGTGGCCCGTTCACGACCGCCTCCCGCTCCGGCCGCGGACGATGCCGTACGACGTACTCCGCGCCGCCCCAGCCACGGACCTCGGCATCGGCCGCGACCTCTCCCGCCGCCCCGTCGAGGTCCCGGTGCCACACACCCCAACGCCGTACGTACGACACCTCGTCGGCACGCGGATCGACGACCCGCAGGGTGGTCACCCGGTCGCCGTCGCGGAACTCGACCGCCCCGAGATCGTCGGAGTCGAGGCGGGGGACCGCCCCGACGTCCATCCGGTGGCCGGCGACGGTGACGCGCAGGTTCCGCCCGAGCACCTCGTCCCGGTCGGCCCCGCCGAGCGGCGGACGCAGCGCCAGCCGGATCGTCTCCGGGGTCTCGGGCAGCGTGTGCATCACGACGTACCAGCAGTCGCGTTCGGCGTCGTCCGGAGTCAGGGCGATCAGATCGCCCGGGATGACTTCGGCGGCGCTCACCGGGTGAGGAGCGAACGGAATCTCCGGCGAATAGGGTGAATTGGACATACCTCTACACACTCCCTGTGCTCAGAACGGACTTATGGTGCGCGGCAAACCATCCCGAGTGAACTGGACGAAACCGGAAAACGCCACGGTTGAACGATGAACCTCTTGCGGCTCGGGGGCTCTCAAGGTCGGCCGGAATGGGCCGAGTTGCCGGATTCGATCACCGGTCTTATGTGTGGAACGTCACTTTCGAGGCCGCGGTCGCCGTCCCCGCCCCCGCCTTGTTCCCTGGATTTAACGCGAGGCCCTCTGGCAACTCCCTTTCTACGCGCGTAACTTGAGCCGACTCCCCACAGGCACCGGTATCGGCAGCTACACGAAGTACGAGGAGACCTCCAGCGTGTCCAGACCTGAAGGGCGCAGATCCCGCGCCCGCCGCACCGCCTGCTCGATCGTCTCGGTGGGCGCGGCGGGAGCGTTCGCCTTCACCGCCCTGCCCGCCGCGCACGCCACCCCGTCGGCCTCGGCGGTGATCGCCGAGGTGTACGGCGGCGGAGGCAACTCGGGAGCCACCCTGACCCGGGACTTCGTGGAACTCGGCAACGCCGGTTCCACGGCCTACGACCTGTCGGGCTACAGCGTGCAGTACCTGCCCGGTTCGCCCTCCTCCGGCTCCACTTGGCAGGTCACCGCCCTCACCGGCGCGATCGCCCCCGGCGCCCGCTACCTGGTCGGCGAGGGCACCGGCAGCGGCGGCACCACCGCGCTGCCGACCACCGACGCCGGCGGCTCGATCGCCATGAGCGCCACCTCCGGCACGATCGCCCTGGTCTCCGGCACCACCGCGCTCACCTGCAAGACCGCCGCGGACTGCGCGGCCGACACCCGCGTCGTCGACCTGACGGGCTACGGCACCGCGGTCGTCCGCGAGGGCAGCGGCCCGGCCACCGGCGCCTCCAACACGGCCGCCGTCGCGCGTGCCGCCTCGCTCGCCGACACCGACGACAACGCGGCGGACTTCACCGCCGCCACCCCGTCACCGGTCAACTCGGCGGGCCAGACGCCCGGTTCGGGCGACGGCGGCGGTGACGGCGGCTCGCCGACCGACCCCGGCACCGTCCGCGTGCACGACATCCAGGGCACGACCCGCCTCTCGCCGTACTCCGGCCAGACGGTCACCCGGGTCCCCGGCATCGTCACCGGCGTCCGCTCCAGCGGCTCCCTCGGCTACTGGATCCAGGACCCGACGCCCGACAACGACCAGCGCACCAGCGAGGCCGTCTTCGTCTACACCGGCTCCACCAAGCCCACGGTGGCGGTCGGCGACTCGGTCCTGGTCACCGGCAAGGTCAGCGAGTACTACCCGAGCAGCACCAGCCAGTCGAACACCGAGATCACCGGCCCGACGACCACGGTCCTCTCCAGCGGCAACGCCCTCCCGGACGCCGTGACCCTCGATGCCACCTTGGTCCCCGACGCCTACATCCCGACCGCGTCCGGCGGCAGCATCGAGTCCCTCGCGCTCCAACCCACCGTCTACGCCCAGGACTTCTTCGAGTCCCTGGAGGGCATGCGGGTCACGTTCGCCGACGCGCGCGTGGTCGGCGCGAGCGACGCGTACGGCGAGCTGTGGGTCACCGTGAAGCCCGACGAGAACGCGACGGCGCGCGGCGGCACCCTGTACTCCTCCTACGACCAGCCCAACACCGGCCGTATCGAGGTGATGTCGCTCGACACGACGTCAACGTTCCCCGTGGCCAACGTCGGTGACGAGCTGTCAGGTGTCACGACCGGCCCCCTCGACTATTCCACCTACGGCGGCTACAACGTCCAGGCCACCCAGCTCGGCACCCTCGTCGACAACGGCCTGAAGCAGGAAGTGACGCGCAAGCAGAAGAAGGACGAGCTGGCGGTCGCCACGTACAACGTGGAGAACCTGGACGCGCTCGACACCCAGGAGAAGTTCGACCGGCTCGCCGAGGGCGTCGCGGTCAACCTCAACTCGCCCGACATCGTGGCCCTGGAGGAGATCCAGGACGACAACGGCGCGACCAACGACGGCACGGTGACGGCCGAGGCCACCCTCAAGCGCTTCACGGACGCGGTCCGCGCGGCCGGCGGCCCGGTCTACAAGTGGCGTTACATCTCCCCGACCAACGACGCGGACGGCGGCGAGCCCGGCGGCAACATCCGCCAGGTCTTCCTCTTCAACCCCAAGCGGGTCTCCTTCACCGACCACCCGGGCGGCGACGCGACCACCGCGACGAGCGTGGTGAAGACCCGCAAGGGCGTCGAACTCACCTACTCCCCGGGCCGGATCGACCCGACCAACGCGGCCTGGGAGGACAGCCGCAAGCCCCTGGCCGGTGAGTTCACCTTCCAGGGCGAGCAGGTCTTCGTGGTCGCCAACCACTTCATCTCCAAGGGCGGCGATCAGCCGATCCACGGCCGCTATCAGCCTCCGGCCCGCAGCTCCGAGACCCAGCGCGCGGCCCAGGCGGCGGAGGTCAACACCTTCGTCAAGTCCCTGCTCGCGGCGGACAGGAACGCCAAGGCGATCGTCCTCGGCGACCTGAACGACTACGAGTTCTCCCAGACGGTGACCACCCTGACGGCCGACAAGGTCCTCACGCCCCTGATCACCACCCTCCCCGCCGCCGAGCGCTACACCTACGTCTACGACGGCAACTCCCAGACCCTGGACCACATCCTGACCAGCCCCGCGGTGACGTCCTTCAACTACGACGTCGTGCACATCAACGCGGAGTTCGCGGACCAGGCGAGCGACCACGACCCGCAGATCGTCCGGATCGACGTGTCGAAGTGCCGTAGGCACTAGCACTGTTGGAGGGTGACGGGGGCAGGACGGCGCGAGCCGTCCAGCCCCGTCACCATGACCGGCCGCCTCCCGCCTCCCGCTTCCCGGGGAGGGCAACCCCCTAAGAGGCGCGGGGAACTGCGCGACCAGCCACAACGCCGCCGCACTCGCAAGACAACACAAGCCACTCAGACGCTAAGGCGCACACCCCGGTCCGCCGCACTCCGCCCCATCACCATGACCAGCCCGACCCCCACCACCAGCCCCACCGCGGGCAACACCGGGAACCGCCCGCCAAAGGCGAACCCATGCCCGGCGAACCAGATCAGCGCACTCACACTCGCCGCCATCCCACCCCACAACGCCCAAGACCGACGCGGGAGTTCACGCGGCAGATCACCCGGCCGCGTCCGCTCGTACACCACCGCGAGCCCACGCTCCAACGGCCCCAGCGCCGCTACGACCCCCACCAGCACCACCCCGAGCACGGCCAGCCACGGCACCCGCAGCGCCCACCAAGTCCCCGACCCGTAGGCCGGTTCGGGAGCGAGCCCGGTGAGATAGAAGGCGCCGGCAACGATCAGCGCCGGCAGCATGTGCCACAGGTAGAGCGTCATACTGGCCCCGCCCAACGGCCGTACAAGTCCCCAGAGTTGCTCACGCGCCAACAGCCGTCGCAGCGCGGGCGCGAGCAGCAGCGCCAGCCCGGCCTGACCAACTGCCCAGGCCAGCATGGCCGCTGACGGGGGATTGGTGTTGCTGGGGCTCTGCCCGGTGACGAGGATCAGGCTCACCGGGAAGGGCCCGAGGGCGACCAGCGCGGCGAAGGCGGCGGCACCGCCCGCGGCCATGAACGCGGGGAGGGCGGACCGCTCGGCGAGGAGCTTGTCCCGCCAGCAGAAGCCCAGTTGATAGGCGACGCCCCACACGAGCACGTAGTTCAGCAGCCCGACACCAGGTGTGTGCACGGTGACCACCAGCGTGTCGGCGACCAGGGCGACCATCCCCATCGTCACCGGTACACGCAGTCCCCATCGCCGATGTGCCGCGTGCAGGGCGGGAGTTGCCGCGCTGAGCAGCAGATACACCGGCAGGAACCAGAACTGCATGGCCATGGCCCACCCGACGAGCGCGAGGGTGTCGGGGTCCACGCCGACCGCCGCGCAGATCGCGACGGCGACCAGCACCAGCCCGCTGTACACCCCGGCGGGCAGTAACAGCCGTAGCGCCCGCTGCCCCACCCAGCCGGTGGCCGTACGGCCGTCGGTCCGCGCCCGAGCCCAGGAGCCACCGGCCGCGTGTCCGCCGGCCAGGAAGAACAACGGCATGATCTGGAAGCCCAGAGTGAGCCACTGGGTCCAGGGCACGGTCGCGAGCAACTCCGGTGCGCTGATCACCCCGTTGGGCTCCCGCACCAGCCCGGTGATCAGCCAGTGCCCGAACACCACCAGCACGATCGCCCACGCCCGCAGGAAGTCGACGTAGCGATCCCGGTCCCCGCTCAAATCCCCCATGGGACGCCATGGTGCCGGGGGAGTACGGGAGTTGGGGCGGACGTGCGCTCTCCCGCAACCAATCCGTGCCCGTCACGACACCCGAACTCGGCCCTGGTTTCTCTTGACCCACCCATGCCTTGACTCGCCCCTGTCAACACTGCTTCCCTGGGCCCACACATCGAATTGGTCTGCACCAATATCGATCAGGGATTGAATCGATTCACCCCCCATTCCTTCATGGAGGTCGCGCATGCGTACCCGATCGAGATCCCGTTCCCTTCTCTCCGCCGCCCTGCTGACCGGAGCCCTCGCGGCGGCCGGTCTCGCCTCGGCGGCCCCCGCGTCGGCGACCTCCGCCCCGAACGCCTGGCCCGCCCATGTCTTCGCCCCGTACTTCGACGCGGGCTCGGGAAACGTTTCCCTCACGGACGTCGCCAACAACTACGGCACCAAGTTCTTCACCGCCGCGTTCGTCGACGGCCCCGGCTGTCAGTGGCAGGTGCCCGGACAGTCCGCCCTCCAGTCGCAGATCGACGGCATCCGCGGCCTGGGCGGCGATGTGTCCGTGTCCTTCGGCGGCTACACCTCCGACACCGCGCTCACCGAGATCGGCGACTCCTGTTCCAGCCCGGAGGCGGCGGCAGCGCAGATCGAGAGCGTCATCACCACCTTCAACCTCTCGCACGTCGACTTCGACATCGAATCGGCCTCCCTCACCAACTCCGCCGGCATCGACCGCCGCGACAAGGCCCTTGCCCAGGTGCGCACTTGGGCCGCCAACAACGGCCGCTCACTGTCGATCTCCGTCACCCTCCCCGCCCTCCCCAGCGGCCTGTCGGGCGACGGCGTGAACGTGTTGAACAACGCCCGCTCCAACGGCTTCACCCCGGACGTCGTCAACCTGATGACCATGGACTACGGCTCCTCGGGCACCGACATGGGCAACGCGGCCAACACGTCCGTGGACGCGGCGGCCGGCCAGGTCGCGAGCGCGTTCGGCATCTCCACGTCCGCCGCGTACGCCAAGCTCGGCAACACCCCGATGATCGGCCAGAACGACAGCGCCGGCGAGGTCTTCACCCTCGACAACGCCCGCAGCGTGGAAGCCTTCGACGCCTCGCGGGGGATCGCGCTCACGTCGTACTGGTCGCAGAACCGCGACAACGGCGGCTGCGCGGGCTCGACTTCGGCCCAGAGCACGTGCAGCGGCGTCAGCCAGAACTCCGGTGACTTCGCGCGCATCTTCCAGGCGTTCACCTCCGGCAGCAGCAGTGGCGGTGGTGGGACCGGCTCAACTGCGCAGTCCCTGCCCGGGACTTGGGCCCAGTGCGCGAGCGAGAACGGCACCTGCGCGGTCAGCGGGACGACGGCCGTGGCCTACGGCGCGAGCGGCAGGTTCAACTACGCGACGGAGACCGGCTCCACACCCTGCACCAACGCGGTCTTCGGCGACCCGATCTCCGGCACGGCCAAGTCCTGCTACGGCCAGGCGGCCCCGCCCGCGACCGACGTCTGGACCTCCTGCGCGTCCGAGGGCGGCACCTGCGCCTTCTCCGGCGTGATGACGGTGGCGTACGGCGCCGGCAGTTCGTTCAGCTACGCGACGCTGCCCGGCGGCACCGCGTGCTCCAACGCCGTGTTCGGCGACCCGGCCTCCGGCTCCGCCAAGTCCTGCTACCTCATCGGCGCACCGCCGTCCTTCGCCACGTGGACCAACTGTGCTGCGGAGAACGGGACTTGCGCCATCTCCGGCACTCACGAGGTGGCGTACGGGGCGGCCGGACGGTACGTGTACCGGTCCGTCTCGGGCTCGACCGGGTGCAGCAACGGCGTCTTCGGCGATCCGATCTCCGGTACGGCGAAGTCCTGTTACGTCCAGTAGCGCTCATCTCACGACTCTCACGAGCCTCACGAGGAAGGCCGGACGATGTTCAGATCACGGACGATGTTCAGACCGAGGAAAACCGGCACGACCGGACGATCCTTGCCTGTGCGGCAAGTGATCTGGCTGGCGGCCCTGACGCCGATCGTGGCCCTGCTCTACGGCGCCACGACCGCCCAGCCCGCCACGGCAGCCGCACCCGGAGCACCCTCCGGCTGGTCGACCGTCTTCAGCGACGACTTCAACGGGTCGGCGGGATCGGCCCCTTCGTCGGCCAACTGGAAGTTCGACACCGGACCGGGATCGAGCTTCGGCACCGGTGAGATCGAGACGATGACCGACTCGACCGCCAACACCCACCTCGACGGCAACGGCAACCTGGACATCACCGCGCTGGGCTCCGGCAGTTCGTGGACCTCGGGGCGGATCCAGACCCCGACCGCGAACGTGGGCGCACCGGCCGGCGGCAGGCTGGAAGTCGCCGCGTCCATTCAACAGCCGAGCCCCGCAAGCGGGTTGGGCTACTGGCCGGCGTTCTGGATGCTGGGTCCCGGCCAGTGGCCGGAGAACGGCGAGATCGACATCATGGAGGACGTCAACGCCCTCTCCGACGTGGCCGGCACGATCCACTGCGGCACCTCACCAGGCGGCCCCTGCAACGAGGGCACCGGAATCAGCAGCGGCCTGCGCGCCTGCCCCGGCTGCCAGAGCGGCTTCCACACGTACTCGATGATCCTCGACCGCACCGACACCTCGGCGGAGACGATCACCTTCTACCTGGACGGCAGTGCCTACTACACGGTCACCGAGGCCCAAGTCGGCACCGCCACCTGGCAGGCGGCCTTCGACCACAACCAGTCGATCATCCTCGACCTGGCGATGGGCGGCGCGTTCCCCAACGCGGCGTGCGGCTGCACCAGCCCGAGCACCGCGACCTCCTCGGGCGGAACCCTCAGCGTCGACTACGTGGCCGCGTACACCACGACCGGTGGTTCCACCGGCTCCACCGCCCAAGCCCTGCCCGGCACTTGGCCCCAGTGCGCGGCGGAGAACGGGACGTGCGCGGTCAACGGCACCTCGGCCGTCGCCTTCGGCGCGAACGGCCGCTTCAACTACACGACCGCGACCGGCTCGACACCGTGCACCACCGGGACGTTCGGCGACCCGGTTTCCGGAGTGGTGAAGTCCTGCTACGCGGAAGCAGCACCCCCAGCAGCCGACATCTGGTCCCCGTGCGCGGGGGAGAACACCACCTGTTCCTTCTCCGGCGTGATGACGGTCGCGTACGGCGCCGCGGGTGCGTACCGCTACGCCACGCTCCCGGCCGGCACCCCCTGCACCAACACGGTCTTCGGCGACCCGATCCCCGGCACCGCGAAGTCCTGCTACGTCGTAGCCCCACCGCCGACCTTCGCCACGTGGACCAACTGCGCGGCGGAAGGCGGGACTTGCACCTTCTCCGGCACGCACGAGGTGGCGTACGGGGCGGGCGGCCAGTACTTCTACGGCACGTTCACGGGCGGCACCCCGTGCACCAACGCGGTGTTCGGCGACCCGGCACCGGGGACGGCGAAGACCTGCTACTACCAATGACCGAGCCGACGTAGAACTCCCGTCATCTCTCGCAGCACTCCAAACAGGTTCCTGATAGCGACCGGACAGGGATCTTCATTTCTCCGGGCCGGCGCGTCCGCCATGTCGAACCTCCCGAAGCACGCCTTCGCCTGCACCCGGGAGTCCTTCAAGTAACGGGAATCGGCGGCCTGCCCGTTACCCACTTTCGGGTGATGCCTCCGGCTGACCTGGGGTGGCGCACCCTGGCGATCAAGGACCTCGGGTCAGCGCCCGCAAGAAACCCGGGTGTCAACCTGGTGCATCACACGCATAAATGGACGGTACAGGCGACAATCACGGAAATGCGACCAACTCGTAACGTGATTCACGTATCGCTCATATGTCGTCGGCACTGTGGAGAAGGTGTGGGTGTGCGGCCAACAGGCCGCCACCCGCACACCGCACAGCCCGGGGGCCGGCCGTTGTCGTATCCGGGATGTGCCCGCACCATGCTGGGGGAACCCGTGACCTCTTCACCTTCCGTGTCCGTCCGTCGTCTGGCCGCAGCCGCGCTGGCTGCCGGCGCTCTCGTCGGCGCGGCGGCACTGCCGGCGACCGCGGCCGACCACGCGGCCCGGCCGAGCGTGGAGATCGGCCGCGTGCAGGCCGACTCGCCGGGACCGGACGACCGCTCCGCCCGTTCGCTGAACAACGAGTGGGTGGAGATCACCAACCACGACCGCCACGGTGTCAACCTCGACGGCTGGAAGCTGTCGAACAAGGAAGGCCAGACCTACACCTTCCGCCACTTCCGCCTCGGCGGTCACGCCACCGTCCGCGTCCACACCGGAAAGGGCCGCGACACCGCCCAGGACGTCTACCAGGACCGCCGCGACTACGCCTGGGACAACCGCTCCGACACCGCCACCCTCCGCAACGACCACCGCCGCCTCGTCGACGACGAGTCCTGGGGCGGCCGCCACGGGGGCGGCGAGGGCGGCGGCCACAACGGTGGCGGCCACAACCGTGGCGGCCACAACGGTGGCGGTCACGGTGGCGGGGGCCGCGAGGGTGGCGGTCATGAGGGTGGCGGCCACGAGGGCGGCGGCCACCGCTGACCGCCGGCACCATGGCGTTCGATCGGTGACGAGCGTCTCGGCAGTGACGTGACACCCACGGCGCGCCGTCCCATCCAGGGGCGGCGCGCCGTAACGCCACCGGGTTGATCTGCTGGCGCTGGGGGTGGGTGGGTCCACCTCTTCGTCAACAAGGACATCAAGCTCCACCGGGCGGACAAGCAGCGGGAACCGCGGAACCAGATGCATTGATCGACCGGCCAGTTGGGGTTGGTGGCCAGGGCTGAAGAGGCATATAGGTGGACCCAGCGCGGCGCGTCTACCGAGGCCCGCCAACCGTTCCGGGAGCCTGGGCCCGCTCTGCGGCAAGTAGGCGTGCGAGGTCGTCGCGCGCGCCGTCGAGTGTGGCGAGCATTCGCAGACGGGTCTGCTCGAAGTCGGGCTCGGTCTCGACACCGAGGTCGTGCCGCAGCGTGACCCGCAGCAGGTACACACCGTCAGACAGTGCCTCACTGAACCACGTCTTCGCCTGCTGATACGCCCTGTCCGGGTCGGGGCTGCCGGCCAGCTGCCTGACGACCGAGTACCCGACTCCGAGCGACCTGTTGAGAGCGGAAGCTACGTCCAGTACGTCCTTCGCAAGCGCCATCTGAGCCTGGGAGTACTCGTCGGCCCAGGCCTCCTTGGCCGCGTCGAGAAGCGCCGGGTCGATGCTCTCACCGCGTTGGGCCGCTTCGACGGCGTCCCGCGCGGCGACCCGGTAGGCGCGAGCTGTGGTATTCAGACGGGCATAGAGATCCCGCCGGGTCTGTATCGCCTGCTCGTGGCGTTCCTGTTCCCGTTCACGATCGGCACGCTGGTTCTGCTGCCGGTTGGCGCGCTGACTGAGCGCCGTCCCTCCCAGAGTTCCGCCCAGCGTTCCTCCGACGCTGATGAGTGCGACGGCAAGGGTTGTCACGTCCACGGGCTCCCCAACTTGTCCGTTCGTCTGTCTGCGGCCGACGGCTGATGTCGACGTAGACCACCCCGTCCCGCGGCACTACCGCAAGATCCTCTCCACGCCTTGTCCATAGACCCTGCCATGCGACCGCCACGGGCCGCATCCGCCTGCACGAACACGAAGCCCCCGTCCTCAGCCGGCGCGCTGATGGCGGGGTCTTTGGGCTCGTGATCCAAGGTGTCCCCATTGGCATCCGTACCTGAGCACACGCTTCGAGTGTGCCGGGTCTGGGGCGCCGGAGTCCCATGAAGCAGCGAGCTGCCCACGACCGCTCCTCGGTGCTGTTGGCAGGGCCCATGAGGTAAGGACGTAATGCCACAGTGTCTCGGTCTTGGAGTGGCTGGTCGGAGGAAGCGGGGGCAGATGGCCATAGCGATCGACGTGCTCGATGGCAGAGCGTTCAACCTGGTGACACTCATCCTGGCGGTGGCTGCCATCCTGCTGACCATCGTTGGCCTGTACTACGCCAGGGGGTGAGCCCTCTTCCCGCCGAAGCGTCGGCAGAGTTACTGCCTGGAGAGCTCGTCGCCGCTCGTCAATGCCGCGGGCGCGCTGCCCGGAACCATTCAGGTGAGCCGTAACGGGGTGGCGCTGTCCGACCCACATCTACTTGTCGTGTGGATCAAGATCATGGTCGTCACGCGATTGCCAGTGAACTCTTCGACCAAGGGCGACCTCTGGAGCTTGATCTCCCGTCCCCTGGTGGACCTGAGTGATCCGGTCCTGGCGCGTGATGTGCTGGAGTCGCTGCGCCGGAAGCTGGACGGTGGTGAGGCGGCGGTGGAGACGATGCGCCGCAAGCGCAAGGTGGTGGTGCACGCGCTCCACTACGCCGTGGAGCGAGGCGAGTTGGGCAGCCACCCGTTGAACTGAGTCCGCTGGCGGGTGCCCAAGCCGGCGGTCGCGGTGGACCCGCGGGTGGTGGCCAACCCGTACCAGGCACGGGATCTGCTGGACGCCGTCTCCTACGTGGGCGGCTACCGGCGGGCTCGCGGCCGTCGGCTGGTCGGGTTCTTCTCGGGCATGTACTACGCGGGTCTGCGTCCGGAGGAGGCGGTTGCGGTCGCGCTGCCGGACTGCCGCCTGCCCACCACTGGTTGGGGGCGGTTGATCCTGCACCGCACTCGACCGCAGGCGGGCAAACGCTGGACCGACAGCGGCGAGTTCCACGATGAGCGCGGGCTGAAGAACCGTCCGCCGGGGGAAACGTGGGTGGTGCCGCTGCCTCCGCATCTGGTGGCCATGTGGCGCGAGCATGTCGCGACGTTCGGCACGGCCGACGACGGGCGGCTGTTCTTCACCGAACAGGGGCGGATCATCAGCTACGGCGCCTACCACCGGGTCTGGCACGAGAGCCGTGACCTTGTTCTGTCTCCTGCTCTCACCGGTACGCCGCTCGCGAAGCGGCCGTACGACCTGCGGCACTCGGCGCTGTCCACGTGGCTGTGCGCGGGTGCGGACCCGGCCGAGGTTGCCCAGCGGCCGGGCAACAGCGTCGAGGTTCTGCTGAGCCGGTACGCGAAGTGGCCTGTACGACCGGCAGTCCATCAACACCAGCGCATCGAAGGGCTGTTGAGCTCCTACGGCCAGCCGCGCGAGCCTAGCGAGCAGGACGAGGAATAGCGCTTCCGGACGCACAATGCCGGATACCGGAGTGTGGGCGAACAGACGGATCCTGTCCGCTGGGTCACGGCGCGCCCCGCTGCGCTGGAGTCCTTCTTCGGCTGGCCACTGCGGCCGGTCGCGCCCGGGCTGGGCAGGCCCTGATGGAGGAGGGGCTCGACAGGTCCGTTGGGCGGGCGGAGTTGTTCCGGCTCCATCATGCGGGTGCGAGATGCGGCAGTCCGAGCGCTGTGACAGCGTCCGCCAGCTCCTTGTCGTAGGTGACGAAGCCGTCCAGCTCTCGGTGCAGAGGGGCGGCTGTTGCCAGGTGAATGGCGTCCAGAGTGCCGAGTCTTTGCACCTCGAATCCCGCGGCGCGGGTCAGGACGTCGTCACCGAGGACGATCTGGTCAATCCCGGTGAGCGTGTTGCCGACCAGGAACGGCACGCGCTGCCGGTCGACACCGGCTCGCCGGAACGTGCGCGCGATCTCAACCCCGGCCAGCTGGGAGGTCACCAGGCGGCCGTCGACGCCCAGCGCTGCCCGCCAGCTGCGAAGCGCCTGCGTCTCTGCCTCCTGCTGCACGAACTTCAGCAGAGCGCAGGTGTCCATGTAGTAGAGGCTCAACGCATGCGCTCCCGGTCGCGCTCGGTGATCAGCGCATCCGACAGCGAAGGCAGCTCGGCCAGATCGCTGATCAGCTCGGGCAGTGCGCCTGGATTGACTGCGCGACGCACCTGGCCGGTCGCCATCAGCTGGTCCAGGGCCGACGTGGGCTCTTCGGCGGGTGACATGCGGATGACAGGCTTGCCGTGCTCAGTGACGACGAGTGTCTCACCTGCACGAACCCTCGCTGTGACTTTCGACGGATGGTGGTTCAGTTCTCCAAGCGGGATGGTCTCCATGACATAAAGGTACACAAATAATGTGCACAATGGGAGGTTGAAGTGAGGTGGGATCGGCGGCCCAGTCCGGGGCGTAGAGAATCGTCGGCAGGACGTCCAGCCCGTGTGTGGGCCGCGATGCGCGGCCTGCGCTTTCGACCCGTTAGGTAGGCATTTCGTACAACAGTGCCACGCTCGCCTGCGGGAATTCCTTGAGGATCAGCCCGCTCACCCGGGCGAAGAGCGGGCGGTGACCCGTCGGAATCGCGTCGATGTACTCCTGCATACGGTCCATGTCCCATGGTGGTCCTCCCGCGGCAGCCCCCGCTGCGGCTCGGCCGGTCGTGCCCGAGCGTCGCGTGGCTGATCGGGGCAGATGGAGAACTGGAACGCGAGTATCTAGGGTCAGCACGTGGCTTTCATCATGGTGTGCGAAGACGACGCGGCGGTCCGCGGCATCCTCAAGCGCGCCCTGGAGCACGACGGCCACACCGTCTCCGTCGCCGCCACGGCCGACAGCCTGCTGCGGCAGCTCGCACCGGCGCCCCAACTGGTCGTCCTGGATCTCGGGTTGCCGGACGCCGACGGTCGCGATGTCTGCCTGGCCCTGCGGGCTCGCGGCGTCGACGTGCCGGTGTTGATGCTCACCGCCCTGGACGGCCTGCATCACAAGGTGGGCGGCTTCGAGGCCGGCGCCGACGACTACATGACCAAACCCTTCGACATCCCGGAACTGCTGGTCCGTGTCCGGGCGCTGCTGCGCCGGGCCACCGTGGCGTCCGCACCGCACGAGGTCGTCCTCGATCCGGCGAAGCACGTGGTGACCTACGATGCGGTGAGCATGAGCCTGACCCCGACCGAGTTCCGGCTACTGGGCCGCCTGATCGCCTCGCAGGGAGACGCGGTACGCCGCCACGCCCTCGTCGCCGCCGGCTGGCCGCACGGGGCCCAGGTCAGCGACAACACCCTCGACTCCTATGTGCGCCGGCTGCGGACCAAGCTCGGTCCGCTGGGTGTGGCCGAGCGGCTGGCGACCGTCCGCGGCGTGGGCTACCGATGGCAGTGACGGGATTCCGCCGAAGCGTCGTCGCGCTCACCGTGCTGATCGCCACCGCAGTGGTCGCGATCCTGGTGGTGGTTTCGCACGTGCTGCTGAGCAGGGTGACGGATGCCGACGCGCACGATCTGGCCCGTACGCGCGCCGAGGCGGTCGCGGCGAACGTCAGCGTCAAGGGCGGCCGTGTCGTGCTCACGGAGAACAGCAGCGAGGCGCTGGACGAGGTCGCCTGGGTGTATGCCGATGGCCGTCTTATCGACGGGGACGTGCCACCGAGCGTGGTCGGGCGCGTCGAGGAGCTGGCGGACTCGGGGCGATCGCAGACCGCGACCGTCGGCGACTACCTCCTGTTCGCGCGGCCGGTTCCGACCGGCGGCCACCACGTCATGGTGATCGTCCGGGTGGACCTCACGCCCTACGAGACGTCCGAGCAGCGCAGCCTGACCTTGTCGCTGGTTCTGGGCGGCCTTACGATCCTCCTCGCCGGCGGTGTCGCGCACCTCGTGGTGCACCGCGCGCTGCGCGTCGTGCACGAGATGGCCGCCCTCGCCGACGACTGGGGCCATCACGAGCCCGGGCGCCGTTTCAACCTCGGAGCCCCCCGTGACGAGTTCGGGGAACTGGGACAGACCCTGGATCGCCTCCTGGAGCGGGTTGACAACGCGCTGGCGGACGAGCGCCGGCTCACCGACGAGATCGCCCACGAGCTGCGGACACCGCTCACGGTCCTGCGAGGCGAGGCGCAGCTGGCGCAGTTGTCCGGCGAGCCAGTGGTGCCGGAGGTGGTGCTGAGCGAGGTCGACCGCCTCAATGCGGCGGTCACGACGATATTGCGCGCAGCGCGCGCACGGACGGAGGAGGGGACCCGGTGTGATCTGCGCTCCGCCGCGCGGCAGGCGATCGGCAGCCGCGCGGTCGAGGTCGCCTTCCCGGCGAAGGTCGAGGTGGCTTTGGCGCCCGACGTCGCTGTGTCGCTGCTGTCACCCCTGCTGGAGAACAGCCTGCGGCATGCGAAGTCCCGTGTGTGGATCACCGCGCGCAGCCAGGGCGAGGCCATCGTGGTGGATGTCCTGGACGACGGCCCAGGGTTCGATCCCGCTGAGGTCGACCGGGTCTTCGAAGCGGGCGTGACCGGCGGCGGCGGGTACGGGCTGGGGCTGCCGGTGGTCCGACGTATCGCTGCCTCGGCCGGTGTGGAGGTCCGGGCGATCGCGGACGGCCGCGGTCACGTCCAGGTGACACTCCCGGCCGCGAAGGCGGCCACGTAGTCAGGTTGCTTGCAGGTTCCCTCCGTAAACCTCCCTGCATGACAACGACAACGGAAGCACGCCCACGCAGCGGGCGCCTCATGCTCAACAAGGTCCCCGAGGTCACCATCTGGTTCTGGGTGATCAAGATCCTGTGCACCACCGTAGGTGAGAGCTTCGCCGACTGGATCAACATGAAGCTGGGCGTCGGCCTGGTGAACACGGCCTGGATCTTCACCGCGGTGTTCGTCGTGGTCCTGGCCGTCCAGATGCGGCTCAAGCGGTACGTCCCGTTCCCGTACTGGCTGACCGTGGTCGTTGTCAGTGTCACGGGCACCCTGTACACCGACATCCTCACCGACCAGCTCAATGTGCCGCTGTGGATCAGCTCCGCCGTGTTCTCGGTTCTGCTCGCCGTGGTCTTCGGCGTGTGGTGGCTGCGCGAGCGCACCCTCTCGATCCACTCGGTCACGACGCTTCCGCGTGAGTCGTTCTACTGGCTCGCGGTTCTCGTCACCTTCGCGCTCGGCACCGCGACCGGGGACTGGACCCTGGAGCTCACCGGCTGGAGCCCCGGCGCCTCGGTGATGCTGCCGCTCGGCCTCATCGCGGCGATCACGCTGCTGTGGAAGTTCGGCGCGAACTCGGTGCTGTCCTTCTGGCTCGCCTACATCCTGACCCGCCCGCTGGGCGCGAACATCGGCGACTGGCTCGCCTCCCCGAAGGTCGCTCAGCCGGGTGAGCCGACCGGCCTCGCGCTGGGCACCTTCACCACCAGCCTGATCTTCCTCGGCCTGATCCTGGCCACCGTGGCCTACCTGACGGTGACACGCTCGGACGTGACCGAGACCTACGAGGCCGCCCACGCCACCCACGCCACCGGCGACCTGCGAAAGGAGCGCGTCGGTCTGGCCGGCTTCGGACTGCTCGCCGTCGCCACCATGGGCCTGCTGATCTGGGCCCACAGCCAGCCGCACACCGGCCCGGCGCCGGAGGCCGACAACACCTCCGCCGTCCAGATGGCTCCCGGCCAGGCGGTGAAGAAGTTCCCGCCCGCCAAGGTCGCCGCGCTGAAGAACCTCGCCTCCACCTCGCTCAAGGACGCACGCTCGGGGAACGCGAAGGGAGCGCACACGGCCGCCCAGTCGCTGCGTGACCTGTGGGACGCCGACCAGGCATCGCTGCAGCCGCTGGACAACACCGGCTGGACCTCCATCGACGCCCAGATGGACAAGGTGCTGGGGACCTTCGGCATCGACCACTCGAATCCGCCGATGCCGCCTGCGCAGCAGGAGAAGGAACTGAACGCCCTCCTGACGGACATGGGCTGACAGACCCCCTGCGCCCGGCGACGGGTCGAGTGTGCGGGGCCGCGCCGAGAACCGCGCCGCCTCGGCACACGCCGACGAGCTGTGGTCAGTGCAGGCGGCCGCCTGTGTCAGCCCGGGCATGTCCGCGGACTCACGTGGGCGGTCGAAGCCGGCGTCTCAATGGCTTCGGTCGCCCGCTGTTCCTCCAAGCTGATCGAGGACAAGGCGCTTCATGAAAGGCGGTGTCCGATCCCGCGCGCCGTGCCGATGGTCAGCGCGCTGTCGGCCTCACGCAGCTTTCGCCGCAGCCGGGTCAGGTACTGGTCCAGTGTGTTGTCACTGACCTGGGCACCCTCCGGCCAGCCCGCCGCGACCAGTTCGCGGCGCCGAACGACGCTCCCGCCCGCGGCCACGAGTGTGGCCAGCAGCCGGAACTCCGTGGGGGACAGGGCGACGGCAGTGCCGTGCACGGTGACGCGGTGGCCGACCGCGTCCAGAATCAGGTCCCCGACCGCGATCGCCGCGGCCGGCGCAGCCCGCTTCACGGACGCACGCAGCCGGGCGGTGAGTTCAGCCAGATGGAAGGGCTTGGCCAGGTAGTCGTCACCGCCTGCCGAGAACCCCGACAGCCGGTCCGCGAGCTGTTGCCGGGCGGTCAGGAAGATGACCGGGGCCAGGAAGCCGTTGGTGCGCAGCGCCTGGCACACGTCCCGACCGTCCGCGTCGGGCAGCCCGATGTCCAGGACAACCGCCGCGATGTCGCCGGTGGCCAGCCGCAGGGCGGTGGCACCGTCGGCGGCGAGGACGGGCTCGAAGCCCTCCTCGTACAGCCCACGGCGGAGCACGTCCAGCAGCACGTGATCGTCCTCAACGACCAATATCTTGTGACGCATGGTCTCCCTTAGGTGCTCCGGCCGGGCGGGTCGTGTCCGAGATGAGTGATTCGGGCGGCCAGTGGGCCATGGTCGACGGACACGCCGCCAGGCGGCCGGCGACGAGTCGCTGCGGCATCGCTCCGCGTGGAGCGCGCCAGAGTCACCGTGGTGCCGTGCCCCAAGGGGAGCGCCCCATCCACTGACAGCGCCCCTTTCCCTTGGACCACCTGACGTAGGTGAACGGGCGGATACGAATGACTACAAGGGTGTAGACGTTCGTCGCACTGTAGACGATCGGCGAGTGGGAGACGTTCCCGGGCTTGTGCGCCCTTACCTGTCCGTCGGCTCGGCGGCGTCATGCTTGCTCAGCTCGGACGAGGGCGGCGCCCGCCCCGACGTCATCATGATCACCGTCGACCGGGACATCACTTCGGTACGGACCGCCATGAAGCTCGGCGCCGTGGGCTACCTGGTCAAGCTGTTCGGCTCCGCCGACCTGGCCGAACGGCTCACCGCCTACCGGGAACTCCAGTATCGTGCGGACGCCCTGGGCAAGGCTCCCCGGACCGACCAGGCTGATGTGGACGCCCTCTTCAGCGCCGCCCGGCCGCCGGCGGTCCCCCGGGTCCCGTCCAAGGGGCACTCCGGACCGACCTTCGCTCTCCTGCACCAGGTCCTTCGCGCCGCCCCCGACGCCCTGTCCGCGGCCCAGGCAGCCGAACTCACCGGCGTCTCCCGCGCCACGGCCCAGCGGTATTTCTCCTACCTGGTACGGGAGGGCATGGTCCGGCTCGAACTCCGTTACGGAACCACGGGCCGCCCCGAACACCTCTACCGGAGCGTCCGTTGAGAATCCGAACGTAGTGGGACGCGGGCGGGATGGAGCGGCCTTGTACGGCGGCACCGCCGAAGCGGGCGCCATCGAGACGACCCGGCCCTTCGAGCGCGGCCACACCGGTGACGGAGAGGGAGAGGGCATCGGCCTCGCCCTGGCCTGGGACCTCACCGTCACCCTCGGCGGCAGACTCTCCCTGACCGGCCGCCACCCCACCACGTTCACCGTGCTGGTGCCGGTCCGTCAGAACGGGACCGGAGACGAGGCAGGGGCCGGCGACGGCTGAGGACGCTGGGCTGCTGCTGCGGACCGGGCGGGCGGCCTTCCGGTCACAGGGCCGGATGGGAGACGGTGAGCAGGTAGGTGCCGTAGAAGAGGGAGACGCCGGCCAGGGCGGTGAGCAGGACGACGATGGTGCGCAGGCGGCTGCGCGCCAGATGCAGGGCGAGCGGGAGCAGCAGAGGGAAGGCCGGCAGCAGGAACCTCGGCTTGCTCGTGAAGAAGTGGGCGCCGCCGACGGCCATCACGATGATGACGGCGCAGTACGCGAGCAGGGGAAGGGGCTGCCCGTTCAGTGCGCAGAAGAGGAACAGCAGCAGGGAACCGAGGATGATCGCGGCGGTCGCGTAGACGACGAGGGTGTCGTGCCCGACGATCAGATGCCTGAACGTGTGGGCGGTGTAGTGGCCGAAGTCGAATCGTGAGCCCCAGAGGCTCTGCACGTGGAAGTACGAGCAGACCGTGTGCGTTTTGGTGTGCTCTTCGGCACATTCAGGCAGGTCGCATGGGGTTTTCGCTCGAAAGTGGCGCCGGTACCCGAGGTGTGCGGCACGGTCGGTATTTGGTGACGTGTATCGCCAACCGGTCTTTGGCGAACGGCCTTTGAACTGCGGAAACGCGTGAGAAGGAGAGCGCGGAAGTCGGTGTATCGCTCGGAAAGAGAAACGGTCAAAAGACCGTGTGCGTTTTGACGTGAACGCAAAAACTCCCGACCTGTATTTCTGCAGGTCAGGAGTCTTTTCCGGAGTGCCCCCGGCAGGATTCGAACCTGCGCACACGGCTCCGGAGGCCGTTGCTCTATCCCCTGAGCTACGGGGGCGTGTCGGTCGCGGTGTTCGCGGCGACGGGTAGAACCCTACCAGCTCCATACCGGTGTTCATGAACAGGTTTCCCGGTGGTCAGAGAGGCGGTTCGGGGGCCGTCGGGGGCGTGTCCCGGGTCCCTCGCAGGGGGTGGAAGTGGGGAAAACCCGGACGCGGTGGCCGGTCCGGACCTACTCTCGAGTTGTGCCAGGCGCGTCGGGTCGGGTGCTTGTTGTGGACGACAACAAGGTCATCCGGCAGTTGATCAGGGTCAATCTCGAGCTGGAGGGTCTCGAGGTCGTGACCGCGGCCGATGGTGCCGAGTGTCTGGACGTCATTCATCAGGTACGGCCCGATGTGGTCACCCTCGATGTGGTCATGCCCCGGCTGGACGGACTGCGTACCGCCGCTCGGCTGCGCAGTGATCCCCGTACCCGAGATCTGCCGCTCGCCATCGTCAGCGCCTGCACTCAGCACGAGGTCGAGAGTGGACTCGACGTCGGCGTCGACGCGTTTCTCGCCAAGCCCTTCGAACCTTCCGAACTCATCGCGCTCGTACGGCAGTTGATCGAGCGCGGGCGGCGTGACGCGACGGGCGGGCTGTCCATCGGCGGCCCCTTCGGTGCGGGCGAGGCCGAACGGGCCGGACGGGGCGGCCGTACCGGCGGCTGACGTCCCCCCCCGGTTCCTGCGCGCAGGCCTCCTCATCCCTGTGCCCCGCTCGCCCCAAGCCCTGCGCGCACCCCGGCGTCCACATCCCGGACCCCCGGCCAAACCGGCTGGCCTACCCACCCCCCTCCTCCCCTACGCTTGTCCCGTGACCCCCGTCGAGCTCTCCCGTACCGTGCTGCGCGCGGTGCGCCGTGCTGTCGAGGACGGGGAGCTGAGCGTGGTCGTGCCGGAGAAGGCCTCGGTGACCGTGCCGGGGGCCGGCGGGTGGGGGGACTACGCCACCAACATCGCCCTTCAGCTCGCCCGGCCCGCCGGAGAGACCCCCCGTCGCGTCGCCGAGCTGCTGCTGCCACATCTGGCCGGCGCGCAGGGCGTCAGCGCTGTCGAGATCACCGGGCCCGGTTTTCTCAACATCAGTCTGGGGAGTACGGCGTCCACCTCGCTCGTCGCGGAGATCCTGCGACGCGGACCGCGGTACGGGTTCGTCGACGGCCCCACCAGCGCCGATGACACCCCAGACGCCCCAACCACTCACCTCGTACGACTCCACGCCCCCCACGAGCCCCGCGCCCTCGTCGTCATGGACGTCGTCGCCCGCCTCCTGCGCTCACAGGGTGCCCACGTCCGCACCAGCTGTGAGACCGGGCCGCCCGAGCCCGTCTGGGCGACCGTTCTCGGTGTCGCCGAGGTCGACGCATACAGCTCCCCACAGGAACCGTCGGCTCCACCCGACGTCGCCGTACGCCCCGTCCCCGTCCCCGCCCCCGACCTCGCAGCCCTCCTCACCCTCGGCCGCGACGCCGCCCGCTGGGCCCTCCTTCACCCCGCCGCCCATGACCGGCCCCGTCCCACCGCCGACCACCTCGTGCAGCGGGAGGCGAATCCCCTCTTCCGGGTCCGTTACGCCTACGCCCGCACCCGGGCCGTCAGCCGCAACGCCGCCGACCTCGGCTTCACCGCCCAACCCGGCGACGTACGAGACACGCATGACGCACAGGGCGACGTAGCAGAGGTCACCATCCCCCTCGCTCAAGAACTCACACTCACCCCCCTCCTCGCCGA
Source organism: Streptomyces sp. NBC_01622 (assembly GCF_045209635.1). NCBI lineage: Bacteria > Bacillati > Actinomycetota > Actinomycetes > Kitasatosporales > Streptomycetaceae > Streptomyces > Streptomyces sp. NBC_01622. Next base: position 3,907,391 of record NZ_CP109293.1, on the reverse strand, counting down.
CCACCCCCGAGTCCTCTCCCGCGCAGCGACCCACCGCGCCCCCGACCTGCTCGCCCGTCACCTGGTCGCCGTAGCCGACGCGACCCTCGCTCTGCTTCCCGCGGTGCTTCCGCTCGGGGACGAGAAACCCTTGGCCGCCCACCGTGCCCGGCTCGCGCTCGCCGAAGCCGCCGGGGCGGTGCTGGCCGGTGGCCTCTCCCTGCTCGGCATCGACGCACCCGAACATCTCTGAGCGCCAGGACCGAGCCAGGACCAGGTCAGAACCGAAGAAGTCACCACTCGATCCGAGCGCCAGGAAGAGACAGAAGAGAACACGACATGAGCCGTTCCGCACATCCCGCCGGACCTCGTCACGCCGACGTCCTGCCCGAGGGGCACTACTCCGGTCCCGCCGCCGATCTCAACGAACTCGACCCCAAGGTGTGGGCACAGACCGTCACCCGCGACGACGATGCGAACGGTGTCGTCACCGTCGGCGGTATCGACGTGAAGACCCTCGCGGAGCGGCACGGAACCCCGGCCTACGTTCTCGACGAGGACGACTTCCGGCAGCGTGCCCGTGCCTGGCGTACCGCCTTCGGGCACGACGCCGACGTCTTCTACGCCGGCAAGGCGTTCCTGTCCCGTGCCGTCGTGCGGTGGTTGCACGAGGAGGGGCTCAATCTTGATGTGTGTTCCGGGGGCGAGCTCGCCACCGCCCTCTCCGCCGGCATGCCCGCCGACCGCATCGCCTTCCACGGCAACAACAAGTCCGTAGGCGAGATCACCAGGGCCATCGAGGCGGGCGTCGGACGTATTGTCCTCGACTCCTTCCAGGAGATCGTCCGCGTCGCCCACATCGCGCAGTCCCTCGGCAAGCGGCAGCGCGTACAGATTCGGATCACGGTCGGCGTCGAGGCGCATACGCACGAATTCATCGCCACCGCCCATGAAGACCAGAAGTTCGGGATCCCGCTCGCCGGGGGGCAGGCCGCCGAAGCCGTTCGCCGCGCGCTCCAGCTCGACGGGCTCGAACTCATCGGGATTCACAGTCACATCGGGTCGCAGATCTTCGACATGTCCGGGTTCGAGGTCGCCGCCCATCGCGTTGTCGGGCTGCTGAAGGATATTCGGGACGAGCATGGCGTCGAGCTGCCCGAGATCGACCTCGGGGGCGGCCTCGGTATCGCCTACACCAGTGATGACGACCCTCGCGAACCCCACGACATCGCCAAGGCCCTCACCGAGATCGTCACCCGTGAGTGCGATGCGGCCAGGCTGCGGACCCCTCGGATTTCCGTCGAGCCCGGGCGCGCCATCGTGGGACCCACCGCGTTCACCCTCTACGAGGTCGGCACCATCAAGCCCCTCGACGGGCTGCGGACGTATGTGTCGGTCGACGGCGGCATGTCCGACAACATCCGGACGGCGCTCTACGACGCCGAGTACAGCGTCGCCCTCGTGTCCCGCCGCTCCGACGCCGAGCCGATGCTCGCCCGTGTCGTCGGCAAGCACTGCGAGAGCGGGGACATCGTGGTCAAGGACGCGTTCCTGCCGGGGGACCTGGCACCCGGTGACCTCGTCGCCGTACCGGCGACGGGTGCGTACTGCCGTTCCATGGCCAGCAATTACAACCATGTGCTCCGGCCGCCGGTCGTCGCCGTGAAGGACGGCGAGTCGCGGGTCATCGTCCGCCGGGAGACCGAGGAGGACCTGCTCCGGCTCGACGTCGGCTGAGCGGAAGCGAGCAAAGAGAATGGGGTGGAAGATCTCCCGTCTTCCATCCCCGTGGAAATGAAATCGATGTCTCACGATCCGGACTATGGATAGAAAGTCCCGTCCGGTGAGTGAGACTGGTCCAACCGAAGACGGTATGAGGAAACGAGGTCGGATGATGCGTACGCGTCCGCTGAAGGTGGCGCTGCTGGGCTGTGGAGTGGTCGGCTCAGAGGTGGCGCGCATCATGACGACGCACGCCGACGACCTCGCCGCCCGCATCGGCGCTCCCATCGAGCTCGCGGGCGTCGCCGTACGGCGGCCCTCCAAGGTTCGCGAAGGCATCGACCCCGCCCTTGTCACCACCGACGCGACGGCTCTGGTGAAACGTGGCGACATTGACGTCGTGGTCGAGGTCATCGGGGGGATCGAGCCCGCCCGTTCCCTCATCACCGCCGCCTTCGAGCACGGTGCCTCCGTCGTCTCCGCCAACAAGGCGCTGCTCGCCCAGGACGGCGCCGCCCTGCACGCCGCCGCCGAGCGGCAGGGCAGGGATCTGTACTACGAGGCCGCCGTCGCCGGGGCGATTCCGCTGATCCGGCCGCTGCGCGAGTCCCTCGCCGGGGACAAGGTCAACCGGGTGCTCGGGATCGTCAACGGGACGACCAACTTCATCCTCGACAAGATGGACAGCACGGGGGCGGGGTACCAGGAAGCCCTCGACGAGGCCACCGCCCTCGGGTACGCCGAGGCCGACCCCACCGCCGACGTCGAGGGCTTCGACGCCGCCGCCAAGGCCGCCATCCTCGCCGGAATCGCCTTCCACACGCGCGTGCGTCTCGACGACGTCTACCGCGAGGGGATGACCGAGGTCACCGCCGCCGACTTCGCCTCCGCGAAGAACATGGGCTGCACCATCAAGCTGCTCGCCATCTGCGAGCGTGCCGAGGACGGGGGATCCGTCACCGCGCGCGTGCATCCCGCCATGATCCCGCTCAGCCACCCGCTCGCCTCCGTGCGCGGCGCCTACAACGCCGTGTTCGTCGAGTCCGACGCCTCCGGGCAGCTGATGTTCTACGGCCCCGGAGCGGGCGGCGCCCCCACCGCCTCCGCCGTCCTCGGCGACCTCGTCGCCGTGTGCCGCAACCGGCTCAACTCGACCACCGGGCCAGGGGAGTCGGCGTACGCCGGACTGCCCGTGTCCGGCATGGGCGAGGTCGTCACGCGGTACCACATCAGCCTCGACGTCGCCGACAAACCGGGTGTTCTCGCACAGGTCGCCACCGTGTTCGCCGAGCACGGTGTCTCGATCGATACGGTTCGGCAGCAGGGGAAGGACGGCGAGGCCTCTCTCGTCGTCGTCACGCACCGTGCGTCCGACGCCGCCCTGGGCGGGACCGTCGAGGCGTTGCGCAAGCTCGACACCGTGCGGGGTGTCGCCAGCATCATGCGGGTTGAAGGAGAGTAACCAGCAATGACCCACCAGTGGCGCGGAATCATCGAGGAGTACCGGGACCGGCTCCCGGTGTCCGACAGCACGCCGGTCGTCTCCCTCCGCGAGGGCGGCACGCCCCTCGTGCCCGCGCAGGTGCTCTCCGAGCGCACCGGCTGCGAGGTCCAACTCAAGGTGGAGGGCGCCAACCCCACCGGGTCCTTCAAGGACCGCGGTATGACCATGGCCATCACGCGGGCCAAGGAGGAGGGCGCGCAGGCCGTCATCTGCGCCTCCACCGGCAACACGTCGGCCTCCGCCGCCGCCTACGCCGTGCGTGCCGGGATGGTCTGCGCCGTCCTCGTGCCGCGCGGCAAGATCGCGCTCGGCAAAATGGGCCAGGCCCTCGTGCACGGCGCGAAGATCCTCCAGGTCGACGGGAACTTCGACGACTGCCTCACCCTCGCGCGTGAGCTGAGCGACAACTACCCTGTGGCGCTGGTGAATTCGGTCAACCCGGTGCGCATCGAGGGCCAGAAGACGGCCGCCTTCGAGATCGTCGACATGCTCGGCGACGCGCCCGACATCCACGTCCTGCCGGTGGGCAACGCGGGCAACATCACCGCGTACTGGAAGGGCTACAAGGAGTACGCCGACGACGGCATCGCCGCGAAGACGCCGCGCATGTGGGGCTTCCAGGCGTCCGGTTCCGCGCCCATCGTGCGCGGCGAGATCGTCAAGGACCCCTCGACCATCGCCACCGCGATCCGCATCGGCAACCCGGCCTCCTGGCAGTACGCGCTCGCCGCGCGGGACGAGTCCGGCGGGTTCATCGACGAGGTGACGGACCGTGAAATCCTGCGCGCCTACCGGCTGTTGGCCGCCCAGGAGGGCGTTTTCGTCGAGCCCGCCTCCGCCGCTTCCGTCGCCGGTCTGCTGAAGGCGGCCGAGCAGGGCAAGGTCGACCCGGGCCAGACCATCGTCTGCACGGTGACCGGAAACGGCCTCAAGGACCCCGACTGGGCCGTCGCGGGCGCCCCGCAGCCGGTCACGATCCCGGTCGACGCGCCGACGGCCGCCGAGCGACTCGGACTCGCGTAGACCCACAAGCGGAACGGCACCCGGGGAAGCTCCCCACGGGGGGTGCACAGGGGGCTTATGACACGCATCGTGCGCCTCCTGTGCGCCCTATGTCGCCACAGAACCTTCCTTCGATAGGCTGTACCGAACCCGCCCGCCGCATATGCCTGCGCGCATGGCTCGGCACCGCGCCGTCTCCACGGCCCGAGGGTCTCCACGTACCTATCGGATGTCATCGAACTTCATCGAATGTCTTCGACAATCACGCAGCTCAAGGAGAGTCATCGAGCGATGGCCGGTCCAGCCTTCCGCGCCGCCGCCGTCCGGGTGCGCGTCCCCGCCACCAGCGCCAACCTCGGCCCGGGCTTCGACGCCTTCGGCCTCTCGCTGGGGCTCTACGACGACGTCGTCGTCCGTGTCGCCGACTCCGGGCTGCTCATCGACATCGCGGGCGAGGGCAGCGAGACCCTCCCGCGCGACGAGAACCACCTCCTCGTACGGTCCCTGCGCACCGCCTTCGACCTGCTCGGCGGACAGCCGCGCGGCCTCGAGATCGTCTGCGCCAACCGCATTCCGCACGGCCGCGGCCTGGGCTCCTCCTCCGCCGCCATCTGCGCGGGCATCGTCGCCGCGCGCGCCGTGACCATAGGCGGGGACTCCAGGCTCGACGACACGGCCCTGCTGGAGCTCGCCACCGAGATCGAGGGCCACCCCGACAATGTGGCGGCCTGTCTGCTGGGCGGCTTCACGCTCTCCTGGATGGACGCGGGCGCCGCGCGGGCGATCAGGATGGATCCCGCCGGTTCCATCGTTCCGGTGGTTTTCGTGCCCGGGAAGCCGGTCCTCACCGAGACGGCGCGCGGTCTGCTCCCGCGCAACGTCCCGCACGTCGACGCAGCCGCCAACGCGGGCCGCGCCGCACTGCTCGTCGAGGCCCTCACCCGCCGCCCCGAGCTGCTGCTGCCCGCCACCGAGGACCGCCTGCACCAGGAGTACCGGGCGCCTGCCATGCCCGAGAGCGCGGCGCTCGTGGAGCGGCTGCGGGCGGACGGGGTGCCGGCCGTCATCTCCGGTGCAGGACCCACCGTGTTGGCACTGGTCGACGCGGACAACGCCGACAAGGTCGCCCATCTCGCCGGCGAGGGCTGGGCCGCCAACCGGCTCGACCTCGACGAACAAGGCGCGTGTGTCCTTCCGCTCGCGGCCCCGAGCAGCAATTGACTACGTACCGTCGCCGGATTTCGAGAGGGGGAATGTTTGTTGGATCCGGTAGTGTTAATCTCAAGTCTGCACCCGACCCCACCATGGCGAGGTGCTTGTTGTCCCCGTCAGGGACAGACATTCTTCCGGGAGCCTCCCACACCACACTGTGTTCCGTCCGGGCACTGAGTGGTTCGCCGGGCACGCTCCGGAAGCCGGGAAAGCTCCGGAATTGGTGCGACCAAGCAACGTGACACAGCCACTCGGTGCCACTGCTTTGGGAAGCGCCGTCACCAGAAATCTCTTCCGCCGCTTAGGCGGACCACCGCCCCGGCACGGTTCACACAGCAAGAACCGAAGCCGGACAGCACAACCGGTCGCCGAGCCAGACAGGCCGACGTCCGCTCCAGGGAAGGACCCTTCGTGAGCGACACCACCGATCTGATGGGCGCACGTGTCGAGGAGACCGCTGCCGCGCCCGCCACGGACGCCTCCGCGCCTGCCACCGGTGCCGGCTCCCGGCGGCGCCGCGGTACCGGCCTCGACGGCATGGTGCTGGCCGAGCTGCAGCAGGTCGCATCCGGCCTCGGCATCAGGGGCACCGCGCGGATGCGCAAGAGCCAGCTGATCGAGGTCATCAAGGAGGCGCAGGGGGGCGGAGGTGCTCCGGCCAAGGCCGAGACCGCCACCGAGACCAAGCCCAAGCGCCGCGCCACCTCCAAGACCCGTACGGGCGACGAGACGGCTGCCCCGGCCGAGCAGAAGGCCGAGAAGGTCGCCGCCGAGAAGGCCGTGGCCCAGCAGCAGATCGACATCCCTGGCCAGCCCGCTGGGGGCCCCTCCCGCTCGAGCGAAGCCGAGAGTGGGGGAGATGACGCGCCGGTCGAGCGCCGTCGTCGCCGTGCGACCGCCGAGGCCGGCAGCCCGGAGACGGTCACCGCCGAGGTGAAGAGCGAGCCGAAGGCCGAGACGCCCGCCGCCGCGCAGGGCGACGCCGGTGACGACGGCCGTCAGGGCCGCCGGGACCGTCGCGACCGCGACCGCGGTGGCCGTCAGGACCGCCAGGACCGTGACCGCGGCGACCGCCGCAAGGACAACGAGCAGCAGGGCGGCGGCCAGCAGCAGGGCGGCGGCCGTCAGGACCGCCAGCAGCAGGGCCAGCAGCAGAGCGGTGGCCGTCAGGACCGTCAGGACCGGCAGCCGCGCGACAACGGCCCGCAGGACGACGACGACTTCGACGGCGGACGCCGGGGCCGTCGCGGCCGTTACCGCGACCGCCGGGGCCGTCGCGGCCGTGACGAGTTCGGGGGCGCCGCCGCCGGCGAGCCGCAGGTCGCGGACGACGATGTCCTGATCCCCGTCGCGGGCATCCTCGACATCCTCGACAACTACGCCTTCATCCGTACGTCGGGCTACCTGCCGGGTCCCAACGACGTGTACGTCTCCCTCGCCCAGGTCCGCAAGAACGGCCTGCGCAAGGGCGACCACGTCACCGGCGCGGTCCGCCAGCCGAAGGAGGGCGAGCGCCGCGAGAAGTTCAACGCGCTCGTGCGCCTCGACTCGGTCAACGGCATGGCGCCCGAACACGGCCGCGGGCGGCCGGAGTTCAACAAGCTGACGCCGCTGTACCCGCAGGACCGCCTCCGCCTGGAGACGGACCCGGGAGTCCTCACGACCCGCATCATCGACCTCGTCGCGCCGATCGGTAAGGGCCAGCGCGGTCTGATCGTGGCCCCGCCGAAGACCGGCAAGACCATGATCATGCAGGCGATCGCCAACGCGATCACGCACAACAACCCCGAGTGCCACCTGATGGTCGTCCTGGTCGACGAGCGTCCGGAAGAGGTCACCGACATGCAGCGGTCGGTGAAGGGCGAGGTCATCTCCTCGACCTTCGACCGCCCGGCCGAGGACCACACCACGGTCGCGGAGCTCGCCATCGAGCGCGCCAAGCGACTGGTGGAGCTGGGCCACGACGTCGTCGTGCTGCTCGACTCGATCACGCGTCTGGGCCGTGCCTACAACCTCGCCGCGCCCGCCTCCGGCCGCATCCTGTCCGGTGGTGTCGACTCGACGGCGCTGTACCCGCCCAAGCGCTTCTTCGGTGCCGCGCGCAACATCGAGGACGGCGGCTCGCTGACCATCCTCGCCACCGCGCTCGTCGACACCGGCTCGCGCATGGACGAGGTCATCTTCGAGGAGTTCAAGGGCACCGGCAACGCCGAGCTGAAGCTCGACCGGAAGCTCGCCGACAAGCGCATCTTCCCCGCGGTGGACGTCGACGCGTCCGGTACCCGTAAGGAAGAGATCCTGCTCGGCAGCGACGAGCTGGCCGTCACCTGGAAGCTGCGCCGGGTGCTGCACGCGCTCGACCAGCAGCAGGCGATCGAGCTGCTCCTCGACAAGATGAAGCAGACGAAGTCGAACGCCGAGTTCCTGCTGCAGATCCAGAAGACCACTCCTGGCAACGGAGACTAAGGAAAGCCAGCGTTACCGGAGGGCCGCCCCCTGTTGAGGGGGCGGCCCTCTGTGTTGTCAGTGGGTCGCTGTACGATCGCGCTCTTCGGACTCGCATTCGACATTCGTCCGAACTTCTGATCCCGAGGGGGGACTTCAGTGGGTACGCCCATGCCTGGAGCCGGTCGGCACAGACGCCGGATACGTTTCGCCCTGCCCGTTGCCGCGGCCGGTATCGCCGCCGCCGTGACCGCTGCGGTGCTGACGACGTCCGCCGGCGCCGCCACCGCGCTGCCGACACCGACCGCGAAGCCCGTCGTCAGCCAGCCGTCGCTCGCCACGCTGAAGAAGCGCGTCGCGGGCGCCGAGGCCGGTGACGACATCGCGGGCCAGACGACCAAGAAGTCGTCCCGCAGCGCGAGCACCACCGCCACGACCGCCAGCCCGAAGATCATCGGCGGTACGACGACCACCATCAGCACCGCGCCGTACATGGCGCAGCTCTGGTACTACGACGACAAGGGCACCACCGACGAGAGCGACGACATCGGCTTCTTCTGCGGCGGTTCGGTCGTCTCGCCGTCGAAGATCCTGACCGCGTCGCACTGCGTCAAGGGCTACAACTGGGCCAAGTACGGCGTGGTCGTCACCAGCGCCACCGTGCTGCCGACCACCGACGCCGACGGCAACACCGACCTGCACGGCGGCCAGGCCACCGCGGTCCTGCGCCAGTGGAACCACCCGTCGTACAACGCGGCGACGATCGACAACGACGTGGCGGTCCTCACCCTGTCGGCCCCCGTCAAGGCGACCCCGATCCGCCTGACGACGAACACCGATACGACGTCGTACACGGGCACGGCCGCCAAGACCGCCAAGGTCTACGGCTGGGGCCGTACCAGCTCCAGCACGCAGGACATCTCCGAGACGCTGAAGACGGCCTCGCTGCCGATCCAGTCGGACGCCACCTGCGCCGCCGCCTACGGCAGCCTGTACATCAAGGGTCACAACGTCTGCGCGGGCGAGGCCGCCACCGGCAGCGACACCACCACGACGGCCATCTGCAACGGCGACTCCGGCGGCCCGCTGGTCGTCGCCGGCCGGATCGTCGGTGTCGTCTCCTGGAGCGCCGACGACGGTGACGCCACCACCGTCAACGACTGTGTCGTCGAGGGCACCTACGGCGTCTTCGCCAAGGTCAGCGCGTACGTCGGCGCGGCCTACGCGCAGATCGACGACGGCAACCTCAGCTACACCGACAACAAGGCCGACATCTACGCCCGCAAGTCCTCCACCAAGGTGGGCTACGAGCTGGACTCCAAGGGCACCTCGCTGGCCACCCGCCAGTCCCTGGGCGACTGGAGCGGCGTCAACCTGGTCCGGTCCGCCGACCTGAACCGGGACGGCTTCCAGGACTACGTCTACCGGACCACCGCTGGCGCGGTCTACTGGGACCACTTCGTGCTCAACAGCGCGCGTGACGACGGCAGTTGGGCCACCACGAAGATCTTCACCAACTGGAAGACCCGCACCCGGATCGTCGCCCCCGGCGATGTCACCGGCGACTACCTGCCCGACCTGATCTCGGTCGACAGCTCCGGTGTCCTGTGGATCTACCCGGGCAAGGGCAACGGCACCTTCAGCTCGCCGTCGCGGGTCGGCGCAGGCTGGAGCCAGTACAACACGCTGGTCGGCAAGGGCGACTTCAACGGCGACGGCAAGGCCGACCTGATCGCCCGCAACAAGAGCACCGGCGCCGTCTACCTGTACAAGGGCGCCGGCAAGAGCGGCTCGGGCGCCTTCGCGGCCCGGGTCAAGGTGCGCAGCTGGCCCAGCTACAACGCGTTCGACGCGGTCGGCGACTTCACCGGCGACGGCAAGGCGGACCTCCTGATCCGCAACGCGAGCGGCTCGCTGTACGTGTACCCGGGCACCGGAAAGGCCACCAGCGAGATCTTCGGCACAGCGAAGTCACTGGGCACCGGTTTCCAGCAGTACGACATCTTCGGGTGAAATAGCAGGTGAGCGCGGTCTGACCCGCTCGTGCGACTACACAGGGTGCCCATCGCCGTACGCGATGGGCACCCTGCGTTGTGCAACCCTTTGTCGAGTTTCGCCGTCTGACCAGGCGGAGCGAAGATGGAGCGGTACTGACCGCGCCTGACCCTGAAAGCAGGGGGTAATCGACCGGACGAGAGACCGAGGAGCCCATGTCCGCCGAGAGCACGCCGGAGCCCGGCATACCGGGCAAGGACGGCAACAGCGGCCCGCGCCACCGCGCCGGAGGCCGCAAGCAGAAGAACCGCAGTCCCCGCCACCGGGCCCTGATGATCACGGCCTGGGTCGCGGGAGGCGTCCTTGTACTGGGCGGCACCGGCGCCGGATATGTCTACTTCAAGCTCAACGGCAACATCAAGAGCGTCGACATCAACCAGGCCCTCGGCACCGACCGGCCGGTCAAGGTCGACAACGGCTCCGAGAACATCCTGGTCCTCGGCTCGGACTCCCGCTCCGGCACCAACAAGAAGCTGGGCGGCGGCACCGACGACGGGAGCGCCCGCTCCGACACCGCGATGATCATCCACGTCTACAAGGGCCACAAGAAGGCCAGCGTGGTGTCCATCCCGCGCGACACCCTCGTCGACCGCCCCGAGTGCACCGACACCAAGGGCGTCACACACGACGCGGCCACCGGCGTGATGTTCAACGAGGCCTACTCGACCGGCGGCGCCGCCTGCACGGTCAAGACCGTCGAGTCCATCTCCGGTCTGCGCATGGACCACTACCTCGAAGTCGACTTCGCGGGCTTCGAGAAGCTCATCAACGAGCTCGGCGGGGTCCAGATCACCACCACGAAGGACATCAAGGACCCGCAGAGCCACCTGAACCTCAAGGCCGGCCAGCACACGCTCAACGGCTCGCAGGCCCTCGGCCTGGTCCGCACCCGGCACGGCGTCGGCGACGGCTCCGACCTCGGCCGCATCCAGCTCCAGCAGGCCTTCATCAAGGCCCTGGTCAACCAGGTCAAGCACATCGGCGTCCTCACCAGCCCGACCAAGCTCTTCGACCTCGCCAACACCGCCACGAAGGCCGTCACCACCGACTCCGACCTCGGCTCGGTGAACTCCCTCACGTCCTTCGCCAACGGCCTCAAGGGCATCAGCTCGAAGAACATGAACATGGTGACGATGCCGGTCGAGTACGACCCGGCCAACCCGAACAGGGTGATCGTGGAGAAGGCGAAGGCCCAGTTGGTCTGGAACGCCTTGAAGAACGACCAGCCGATACCCGCGGCAGCAACCAAGGGCACGGCAACAGGCGAAGCCAAGGGCGTCGTAACAAGTTCCTGAGGCGCAACCCCCTGGGGGCGCGGGGCTGTGTCGATTTGCGGCTCCGCCGCGGGGCGCGCCCAGCCCCCACACACCCGCAGGGAATAGATCACCCAGGCCCCCGGTTTGGGAGGTTGGCCCCAGTCCTGGCAGACTGGTACGTCGGCCCCGGTTCACGCCCCGCAAACCCGCGGAGCGACCCGGCGCCCTCCCGAACCTAGGAGACACCTTGAAGCGCGAGATCCACCCCGAGTACGTCGAGACCCAGGTCAGCTGCACCTGTGGCGCGTCGTTCACCACCCGCAGCACGATCACGAGCGGCAACATCCGCGCCGAGGTCTGCTCCGAGTGCCACCCGTTCTACACGGGCAAGCAGAAGATCCTCGACACCGGTGGCCGCGTGGCCCGCTTCGAGGCCCGCTTCGGCAAGGCTGCTGCCGGCTCCACGAAGTAGCGAGCTCCATTTCGCCGGTCCACGGCCACGCCCTTTTTCTGGCGTGCCGGGACCGGCGTTTTTGGTCGCCCGCCTTCCCTTCCGTACGCATTTCAGGAGCCCAAGATGTTCGAGGCTGTCGAGGACCTCATCGGCGAGCACGCCGACCTTGAGAAGAAGCTCGCCGACCCGTCGGTCCACGCCGACCAGGCCAACGCGCGCAAGCTGAACAAGCGCTACGCCGAGCTCACCCCGATCGTCGCCACGTACCGCTCCTGGAAGCAGACCGGCGACGACATCGAGACCGCGCGTGAACTCGGCGCCGACGACCCGGAGTTCGCGGCCGAGGTCAAGGAGCTGGAGAAGCACCGGGACGAGATCACGGAGAAGCTGCGGCTGCTGCTGGTGCCCCGCGACCCCAACGACGACAAGGACGTGATCCTTGAGGTCAAGGCGGGCGCGGGCGGCGACGAGTCCGCCCTGTTCGCCGGTGACCTGCTGCGCATGTACCTGCGGTACGCGGAGCGCGTCGGCTGGAAGACCGAGATCATCGACGCCACCGAGTCCGAGCTGGGCGGCTACAAGGACGTCCAGGTCGCCGTGAAGACCAAGGGCGGCAACGGCGCGACCGAGCCCGGCCAGGGCGTGTGGGCCCGCCTGAAGTACGAGGGCGGGGTGCACCGCGTGCAGCGGGTGCCCGCGACCGAGTCCGCGGGCCGTATCCACACCTCGGCGGCCGGTGTCCTCGTCACCCCCGAGGCGGAGGAGGTCGACGTAGAGATCAACCCGAACGACCTCCGCATCGACGTGTACCGCTCGTCCGGCCCCGGCGGCCAGTCCGTCAACACGACCGACTCCGCGGTGCGCATCACGCACATTCCCACCGGAGTCGTCGCCTCCTGCCAGAACGAGAAGAGCCAGCTGCAGAACAAGGAGCAGGCGATGCGTATCCTGCGCTCCAGGCTGCTCGCCGCGGCGCAGGAGGAGGCGGAGAAGAATGCCGCCGACGCCCGCCGCAGCCAGGTCCGCACGGTCGACCGCTCCGAGAAGATCCGTACATACAACTTCCCGGAGAACCGCATCTCCGACCACCGCGTCGGCTTCAAGGCGTACAACCTGGACCAGGTCCTGGACGGCGACCTCGACGCGATGATCCAGGCTTGCGTCGACGCGGACTCGGCCGCCAAGCTCGCGGCGGCGTAACACAACGGCACGCACGGCACGTTCGGCACGGACGAGTACGACACGGAGGACTTGCGTGAACCTGCTGCTAGCAGAGGTGGCCCAGGCCACCCAGCGGCTGGCCGACGCCGGCGTGCCCTCGCCGCGCAACGACGCGGAGGAGCTCGCCGCGTTCGTGCACGGTGTGAAGCGGGGCGAGCTGCACTCCGTGAAGGACGTGGACTTCGACGCCCGCTACTGGGAGACCATCGCCCGCCGTGAGCAGCGTGAGCCGCTCCAGCACATCACCGGCCGCGCCTTCTTCCGCTACCTGGAACTCCAGGTCGGGCCGGGGGTGTTCGTGCCGCGCCCCGAGACCGAGTCGGTCGTCGGCTGGGCCATAGACGCGGTCCGCGCCATGGACGTCGTAGAGCCGCTGATCGTGGACCTCTGCACCGGCTCCGGCGCCATCGCGCTCGCCCTCGCGCAGGAGGTCCCGCGCTCCCGGGTACACGCCGTGGAGCTGTCCGAGGACGCCCTCCAGTGGACCCGCAAGAACATGGAGGGGTCCAGGGTCGACCTGCGGCAGGGCAACGCCCTGGACGCCTTCCCCGACCTCGACGGCCATGTCGACCTGGTCATCTCCAACCCGCCGTACATCCCGCTCACGGAGTGGGAGTACGTCGCTCCCGAGGCCCGGGACTACGACCCCGAACTCGCCCTGTTCTCAGGGGAGGACGGCCTCGACCTGATCCGCGGCATCGAACGCACCGCACACCGGCTCCTCCGTCCCGGCGGTGTCGTCGTCATCGAGCACGCCGACACCCAGGGCGGCCAGGTGCCGTGGATCTTCACCGAGGAGCGTGGCTGGGCCGACGCGGCCGACCACCCCGATCTCAACAACCGCCCGCGCTTCGCGACCGCCCGCAGGGCGACGCCATGACAGCCGCGTTCGCCAGGCAAGCAGCGAGTGAGCCGAAGGGGCGCGTCGGTGTCGAGAGCCCGAGCGCGCGGAGGCCCGAAGGGGTGAGCACGGTCGGGGGCTCGACACCGACAACAGGCGCCCCGGAGGCGAACCGAGCGACAAAAAAAGGAGACCGCTAGACATGGCACGGCGATACGACACCAATGACGCGACCGACCGCACGACGGGTCTGCGCGAGGCCGCGTCCGCCGTCCGCCGGGGCGAACTCGTGGTCCTGCCGACCGACACGGTCTACGGCATCGGGGCCGACGCGTTCTCCTCGGAGGCGGTCGCCGATCTCCTGGACGCCAAGGGCCGGGGCCGCAACATGCCCACGCCCGTCCTCATCGGCTCCCCGAACACGCTGCACGGCCTCGTCACGGACTTCTCCGAGCTGGCCTGGGAACTCGTCGACGCGTTCTGGCCGGGCGCCCTCACGCTGGTCGCCAAGCACCAGCCGTCCCTCCAGTGGGACCTGGGGGACACCCGGGGCACGGTCGCCGTCCGTATGCCGCTGCACCCGGTCGCCATCGAGTTGCTGACGGAGGTCGGCCCGATGGCGGTGTCCTCGGCGAACCTCACCGGCCACCCCGCGCCGGAGGACTGCGACGCGGCTCAGGAGATGCTCGGCGACTCGGTCTCCGTGTACCTCGACGGCGGTCCGACGCCCGGCAACGTGCCGTCGTCGATCGTCGACGTCACGCGCGAGGTGCCGCTGCTGCTTCGGGCCGGCGCGATCTCGGCCGAGGAGCTGCGGAAGGTCGTCCCCGACCTCGAGGTGGCGAATTGACAGCCCCTGACGCGGGGCGTGGCATAGGCAACGGGGAAGTGACGGGGACCTTCGGGCTTCCCATGGACAGCTTCCGCATCCTCCACGTCAGCACCGGCAACGTGTGCCGCTCGCCGATCACCGAGCGGCTGACCCGTCATGCCCTGGCGGACCGGCTCGGCGACCCGCTGTGGGGCGGGCTCATCGTGGAGAGCGCCGGCACCTGGGGCCACGAGGGCGCGCCCATGGAGACCAACGCGGCGACCGTCCTCACCGACTTCGGCGCCGACCCCTCCGGGTTCACCGGCCGCGAGCTGCTCGACGACCACGTGATCCGCGCCGACCTGGTGCTGACCGCCACCCGGGACCACCGTCAGCAGGTCATCTCCATGGGCCACTCGGCGGGCCTGCGCACCTTCACCCTGAAGGAGTTCACCCGCCTGGTGAAGGCGATCGACCCCGCGACCCTGCCGCCCCTGGAGGACGGCATGGTGGCCCGCGCCCGCGCTCTGGTCCGCGCGGCAGCGGCCCTCCGCGGCTGGCTCCTGGCCCCCACGGCGGAAGCGGACGAGGTCTTCGACCCCTACGGCGCCCCCCTCCCGTTCTTCCGCTCCATCGGCGACGAGATAAACCAGGCGATCGATCCGGTGGTGACGGCGTTGACGGGTGTGCCCGCGCGGACGTAGCAACGACCGTGCGTCCCACCCGTCCCGGGCCTACATTGGACGTACGTCACCGTCGACGGCTCGGAGTCCACCATGTCGGTCACCCCTGTCCTTGAGGCCGATGTCCTGCGCCGGCAGGACCCCGAGCTGGCCGAGATCCTGCTCGGGGAGCTGACCCGGCAGTCGACGACGCTCCAGCTGGTCGCGGCCGAGAACTTCACGTCGCCCGCCGTGCTGGCCGCGCTCGGCTCCCCGCTCGCCAACAAGTACGCCGAGGGCTACCCCGGCGCCCGCCACCACGGCGGCTGCGAGATCGTCGACGTCGCCGAGCGCGTCGCCGTGGACCGCGCGAAGGCCCTGTTCGGCGCCGAGCACGCCAACGTGCAGTCCCACTCCGGCTCTTCGGCCGTCCTCGCCGCCTACGCGGCCCTGCTGCGCCCCGGCGACACCGTCCTCGCGCTGGGGCTTCCCTACGGCGGCCATCTCACGCACGGTTCGCCCGCGAACTTCTCCGGCCGCTGGTTCGACTTCGTCGGCTACGGCGTGGACGCGGAGACCGGGCTCATCGACTACGACCAGGTGCGCGCCCTGGCCCGTACGCACCGGCCCAAGGCGATCGTGTGCGGCTCGATCGCCTACCCCCGGCACATCGACTACGCCCTCTTCCGCGAGGTCGCCGACGAGGTGGGCGCCTATTTCATCGCCGACGCCGCCCACCCCATCGGCCTCGTCGCCGGGGGAGCGGCGCCGAACCCGGTGCCGTACGCCGATGTCGTCTGCGCCACCACGCACAAGGTGCTGCGCGGGCCGCGCGGCGGGATGCTGCTGTGCGGGAGCGAGCTGGCCGAGCGGGTGGACCGGGCGGTGTTCCCGTTCACCCAGGGCGGCGCGCAGATGAACACCATCGCGGCGAAGGCCGTCGCGTTCGGCGAGGCGGCGACCCCGGCCTTCACGGTGTACGCCCATCAGGTGGTCGCCAACGCCCGGGTGCTCGCGGCGGGGCTGGCGGCGGAGGGGCTGGTCGTCACGACGGGTGGCACCGACACCCATCTGATCACCGTCGATCCGATGCCCCTCGGTGTTGACGGACGCGTCGCCCGCGGTCAACTCGCCGCCGCGGGAATGGTGTTGGACTGCTGCGCGCTCCCGCACGGCGACACCCGGGGCCTCCGGCTCGGCACCGCCGCGGTGACCACGCAGGGCATGGGGGAGGGCGAGATGGCGGGCATCGCGGCGCTCCTCGCGGGCGTACTGCGCGGCCGGGTCGACGCCAAGCGGGCGCGTGACGAAGTGCGGGAGCTGGTCGACGCCTTCGCGCCGTATCCCGGGTGAGGGTCCGATGGAAATCTGT
Source organism: Streptomyces sp. NBC_01622 (assembly GCF_045209635.1). Classification (NCBI taxonomy): domain Bacteria; kingdom Bacillati; phylum Actinomycetota; class Actinomycetes; order Kitasatosporales; family Streptomycetaceae; genus Streptomyces; species Streptomyces sp. NBC_01622. Next base: position 3,890,855 of record NZ_CP109293.1, on the reverse strand, counting down.
TGTTGACCGTGTGTGGTCAACTCTATGGTCGCCCGGTGAAGAAAAGACATCTTGCGGCCACGGTAGCCGCGGCGCTCGTCATGCTCGGTCTTTCCGTACCTTCCGCCCAGGCGGCCACGGTGAAGTGCAACGACTCCCAGTCGAAGCGGGTGGCCCTGCCCAACAAGTCCGACCTCGACCTCGACGTCAGTCTCTGTGTCTTCCGCACCTCCGACGACAAGACCTATGCCACGGTGCAGATCAGCTGGTCGGCGGCTACGCTCACCGGCATGGTCGGCAGGAAGTTCGACGGGTTCACTGTCAACGCCCGCCTGGAGTACCGCTTCTCCTCGGGCGGCAACGACTACATCAACAAGTCCCACACCTGTGACTACACGGCGTCGGCCAACGACATGTGGGCGGCCACCGCGACCTGCAAGACTGCCACCACCCCCTGGGACGGCGACCTGTACTGGTCGGCCGACGGTCAGGTGCAGTGGGACATCGACGGGGACGGCAAGAGCTGGCAGGACCCCTGGCAGCTGACCGGTTCCCCGCTGCTCAGCTGAGACGCCGTGGTCCTGGGCATGTTCGGTCCACCGCGTACATCCGGTCGAACGGGGTAGGCGGCACGCTGGACGTGCCCTGCTGCGACCGGCTCACAGCCACACGTGCAACCATCTGTGCTACCCGGAAGTCCCCAACCATATGCGTCCCTCGCTAGGGTGTGGGGCTGTGATGGCCAGCGAGACCTGTGGGGAAGCCTGTGCGTGAATACCTGCTGACGCTCTGCGTGACGGCCGCGGTGACGTATCTGCTGACCGGGCCGGTGCGGAAGTTCGCGATCGTGGCCGGGGCGATGCCGGAGATCAGGGCCCGTGACGTGCACCGGGAACCGACTCCGCGGCTCGGCGGTATCGCCATGTTCTTCGGTCTGTGCGCCGGCCTGCTGGTCGCCGACCACCTGACCAACCTCAGCGAGGTCTTCAAGAACTCGAACGAGCCGCGCGCCCTGCTCTCCGGCGCGGCCCTGATCTGGCTCATCGGTGTCCTGGACGACAAGTTCGAGATCGACGCCCTGATCAAGCTGGGCGGCCAGATGATCGCCGCCGGCGTGATGGTCATGCAGGGTCTGACGATCCTGTGGCTACCCATCCCCACCGTCGGCAACGTGGCGTTGACCCAGTGGCAGGGCACCCTCCTCACGGTCGCCCTCGTCGTCATCACCATCAACGCGGTCAACTTCGTCGACGGCCTCGACGGCCTGGCCTCCGGCATGGTGTGCATCGCCGCCGCCGCGTTCTTCCTGTACGCCTACCGCATCTGGTACTCGTACGGCATCGAGGCCGCCGCCCCGGCCACGCTGTTCTCGGCGATCCTGATGGGCATGTGCATCGGCTTCCTGCCGCACAACATGCACCCGGCGCGGATCTTCATGGGCGACTCCGGCTCGATGCTGATCGGCCTGGTGCTGTCCGCGGGCGCGATCTCCATCACGGGACAGGTCGACCCGGACTCGCTGCAGCTGTTCCTGCACTCGGAGAAGGCGGCCGTGCACTCGACGGTGCCCGTCTACATCCCGCTGCTGCTGCCGCTGACGATCATCGCGGTGCCGACCGCCGACCTGGTGCTGGCGATCGTGCGCCGCACCTGGAAGGGCCAGTCGCCATTTGCCGCGGACCGCGGCCATCTGCACCACCGGCTCCTGGAGATCGGCCACTCGCACAGCCGGGCGGTGCTGATCATGTACTTCTGGTCGGCGCTGATCGCGTTCGGCGCGCTCGGCTACTCGGTCAACTCGGCCTCGATGTGGATCGTCCTCGGCATCGTCTTCCTGAGCGCGATCGGGCTGCTGCTGCTCCTGCTGCCGCGCTTCACCCCCCGCGCCCCGCGCTGGGCCGAGCACCTGGTGCCGCCGCGTTATCGCCGTCGCAGGGCGGCAGTTGAGCCCGTCGTGGTGCTGGCGGAGGAGGACCGTGACCCGCGTCCGCCGGTTGTCACCGGAGTGTCAGGAGTCAACGGGGCGACCGCTGTCGGCCCCCGTTCGCGTCTCCTGGACGGACGTAAAGCCGAGTCCTCGCGCTGACGTCAAGGTAAGAATCTGACTAAAGCGTTGCCATCTCGTGGGCAGACAAAGCCTCCCTATACCAGACAAGTTGGCCGCTATTTTGCGCAGACGCGCAGCGTCACTCTCATGTGTGACAGCAAGCACACCTTCTAGGTAAAGACCGCATCAAATAGTTTGTGATACGGTTCACGAGAACCCGGGACGGAGCCGAAGGACCGCAGTGCGACGGTCCATTGGCGTGAGGTTCTCTCTCATCCCGGGACTACGCTCGTCCATGACGACACGCCCCCCTTAGCAAGCGGAGTTGCCGCCATGCCGTCCAATGACGCCCGGATTCTCCTTCAGGCCGCTGTGCCCACAGCTGCCGTCGGCGCGATTGCCGCCGTCGTCAGTGGTGTGGTCGCCGGCGGTGAAGGGGCTATTGGGGCAGCCGTTGGGACGCTGATCGTGATCCTCTTCATGGGAATCGGGCTCTACGTTCTGCAGCGCACTGCCAAATCGCTTCCGCACCTGTTCCAGGCGATGGGCCTCATGCTCTTCGCGGCACAGATTCTTCTGCTGTTCATCTTCCTCGCCGCGTTCAAGCACACCACGCTGTTCAATCCCAAGGCCTTCGCGTTCACACTGCTTGCCGGAACCATCATCTGGACCGCCGCGCAGACCCGTGCCCACATGAAGGCCAAAATCCTCTACGTCGAGCCCGAGAAGTCGGGGCACTCGTCGTGAGGGGTAGGGCCGGGATAAGAGCACGTAAGCGACCCTGCTATCGTCCGGTGCCAACTGCGGCATCGCGGGCGCGGGCATCTGAGCTGACGCCTGCTCAATCGCGAGGCTCGATGCCCCACTGCCGCCCCCACATCCGTAACACCAGTCCAGTGCCGAACCGCGGCTGCGCGCCGCGCCGACACAACGAGGTTGCCGTACCTATGCGCCACGCTGAAGGAGCCCGCGGTGAGTGCTGACCCGACGCAGGTGCTCGCCTTCGAGACCGACTGCCACATCTTCGACGGCTGTGGCTTCCCGGCTCCCGGCCTGCACTCGTTCCTGTTCAAGCCCCTTCTGGGGGACGGCGACAGCAACGTGTACTTCAACAAGCCGATGCTGCTGGCGCTGATCGGCTCGGTCATCGTTGTCGGCTTCTTCTGGGCCGCCTTCCGCAAGCCGAAGGTCGTCCCCGGCAAGCTGCAGATGGTCGCCGAGTCCGGCTACGACTTCATCCGCCGCGGTGTCGTCTACGAGACCATCGGAAAGAAGGAAGGCGAGAAGTACGTACCGCTGGTCGTCTCGCTCTTCTTCTTCATCTGGATGATGAACCTCTGGTCGATCGTTCCGGTCGCCCAGTTCCCGGTGACGTCGATCATCGCGTATCCGATCGTCCTCGCGATCATCGTCTACATCACGTGGGTCTCGCTGACGTTCAAGCGGCACGGATTCGTCGGCGCGTTCAAGAACTTCACGGGCTACGACAAGTCGCTCGGCCCGGTTCTCCCGCTGGCGATGTTCATCGAGTTCCTGTCGAACCTGATCGTCCGGCCGTTCACGCACGCGGTGCGACTGTTCGCGAACATGTTCGCGGGCCACACGCTGCTGCTGCTGTTCACGATCGCCAGCTGGTACCTGCTCAACGGCATCGGGATCGCCTACGCGGGTGTCTCGTTCATCATGGTGATCGTCATGACGGCCTTCGAGCTGTTCATCCAGGCCCTGCAGGCGTATGTGTTCGTGCTGCTGACCTGCACCTTCATTCAGGGCGCGCTCGCCGAGCACCACTGAGCCCCCCTCCAGAACCCCCTTAGCGTCCGGTGGCCAACCCCCACCGGTCCGTACAGATAAGGAAGAATCAGCATGGCTGCCACTGAGACCCTCGCTGCCGTCCAAGGTTCGCTCGGCTCCATCGGCTACGGCCTCGCCGCCATCGGTCCGGGCGTCGGCGTCGGCATCATCTTCGGCAACGGCACCCAGGCTCTTGCCCGTCAGCCCGAAGCTGCCGGTCTGATCCGCGCCAACCAGATCCTCGGCTTCGCCTTCTGTGAGGCGCTTGCCCTCATCGGCCTGGTCATGCCGTTCGTCTACGGCACCTGATCGACCGCGATCAGCGACAGCCCACTAGACGAAAGGCACTGACATGAGCCAGCTGCTCATTCTGGCGGCCGAGAAGGAGAACCCTCTCGTCCCGCCGATCCCCGAGCTCGTCATCGGCCTGATCGCCTTCGTCATCGTCTTCGGCTTCCTCGCCAAGAAGCTCCTCCCGAACATCAACAAGGTTCTGGACGAGCGCCGCGAGGCCATCGAGGGCGGTATCGAGAAGGCCGAGGCCGCCCAGACCGAGGCACAGAGCGTGCTTGAGCAGTACAAGGCTCAGCTCGCCGAGGCCCGGCACGAGGCCGCGCGTCTGCGCCAGGAGGCGCAGGAGCAGGGCGCCACGCTCATCACCGAGATGCGCGCGGAAGGCCAGCGGCAGCGCGAGGAGATCGTCGCCGCCGGTCACACACAGATCGAGGCCGACCGCAAGGCCGCTTCGCAGGCGCTGCGCCAGGACGTCGGCAAGCTCGCCACCGACCTGGCCGGCAAGCTCGTCGGCGAGTCCCTCGAGGACCACGCCCGGCAGAGCCGCGTCATCGACCGTTTCCTCGATGAGCTCGAGGAGAAGGCCGAGGCCGCGCGATGAACGGAGCGAGCCGCGAGGCCCTGGCAGCCGCACGCGAGCGTCTCGACGCGCTCACGGACTCCACGTCCGTGAACGCGACGCAGCTCGCCGACGAACTGGCCGCCGTCACCGCGCTGCTCGGCCGTGAGGTGTCGTTGCGTCGGGTCCTCACCGACCCGGCGCAGGACGGCGAGGCCAAGGCCCAGCTTGCCGAGCGCCTGCTCGGCGGTCAGGTCGGCGGTCCCGCCCTCGACCTGCTGTCCGGCATGGTGCGCTCCCGCTGGTCGCAGTCCCGCGACCTGGTGGACGCGCTGGAGGAACTGGCGGCCACCGCCGACCTCACCGCCGCCCAGCAGTCGGGCGAGCTCGACGACGTCGAGGACGAGGTGTTCCGGTTCGGCCGGATCGTCGCCTCGGACACCGGACTGCGTGCCGCGCTGACCAACCGCGCGGCGGGCACCGCGGCCAAGAGCGAGCTGCTGAGCAGCCTGCTCGGCGGCCGCGCCAAGCCGGCCACCGAACGACTGGTGACGCGCCTTGTGACCGCGCCCCGGGGACGTAGCCTGGAAGCGGGACTCGAGTCCCTGTCCAAGCTCGCCGCCGAGCGCCGCAGTCGCCTGGTCGCGGTCGTCACCACGGCGGTCCCGCTGAGCGACCCGCAGAAGCAGCGCCTGGGCGCCGCCCTCGCGAAGCTCTACGGCCGTCACATGCACCTGAACATCGACGTGGACCCCGAGGTCCTCGGCGGCATCCGGGTGCAGGTCGGCGACGAGATCATCAACGGCTCCATCGCGGACCGCCTCGATGACGCCACCCGCCGTATGGCGAGCTAGCAGCAACACAACAAAGACGTAGTAAGGCGGCCCGAGTTGGGCCGTGCAGAGGATTCACCTCGTTCAGGGGGGAGTCCCCCCATCCCCCCAAGTGAAACTTCGGGCCCAACAAGGAGAGCAGGGAACCCAGATGGCGGAGCTCACGATCCGGCCGGAGGAGATCCGGGACGCGCTGGAGAACTTCGTCCAGTCGTACAAGCCGGACGCGGCCTCGCGCGAGGAGGTCGGTACGGTCACCCTTGCCGGCGACGGCATCGCGAAGGTCGAGGGCCTGCCCTCGGCCATGGCCAACGAACTGCTGAAGTTCGAGGACGGCACCCTCGGTCTCGCGCTCAACCTCGAAGAGCGTGAGATCGGTACCGTCATCCTCGGCGAGTTCAGCGGTGTCGAGGAGGGCCAGCCGGTCACCCGCACCGGAGAGGTCCTGTCCGTCGCCGTCGGCGAGGGCTACCTCGGCCGTGTCGTCGACCCGCTCGGCAACCCGATCGACGGCCTCGGCGAGATCGAGACCACCGGCCGCCGCGCCCTGGAGCTGCAGGCCCCGGGCGTCATGGTCCGCAAGTCGGTGCACGAGCCGATGGAGACCGGCTACAAGGCCGTCGACGCGATGACCCCGATCGGCCGTGGCCAGCGTCAGCTGATCATCGGCGACCGCCAGACCGGCAAGACCGCCCTGGCCGTCGACACGATCATCAACCAGCGCGACAACTGGCGCTCGGGCGACGTGAACAAGCAGGTCCGCTGCATCTACGTCGCCATCGGTCAGAAGGGCTCCACCATCGCCTCCGTGCGTGGTGCGCTCGAAGAGGCCGGCGCCCTGGAGTACACGACCATCGTCGCCGCCCCGGCGTCCGACCCGGCCGGCTTCAAGTACCTCGCGCCGTACACCGGTTCGGCCATCGGCCAGCACTGGATGTACGACGGCAAGCACGTCCTCATCATCTTCGACGACCTCTCCAAGCAGGCCGACGCCTACCGCGCCGTGTCCCTCCTGCTGCGCCGTCCGCCGGGCCGCGAGGCCTACCCGGGTGACGTCTTCTACCTGCACTCCCGTCTGCTGGAGCGCTGCGCGAAGCTCTCCGACGAGATGGGCAAGGGCTCGATGACCGGTCTGCCGATCGTCGAGACCAAGGCCAACGACGTCTCGGCGTTCATCCCGACCAACGTCATCTCCATCACCGACGGCCAGTGCTTCCTGGAGTCGGACCTCTTCAACGCCGGTCAGCGCCCCGCGCTGAACGTCGGTATCTCCGTCTCCCGAGTCGGCGGTTCCGCGCAGCACAAGGCGATGAAGCAGGTCTCCGGCCGACTGCGTCTCGACCTCGCCCAGTACCGCGAGCTGGAGGCGTTCGCCGCCTTCGGTTCCGACCTGGACGCCGCGTCGAAGGCCCAGCTGGAGCGCGGTCAGCGTCTGGTCGAGCTGCTCAAGCAGCCGCAGTACCAGCCGATGCCGACCGAGGACCAGGTCGTCTCCGTGTGGTCCGCCACCACCGGCAAGATGGACGACGTACCGGTCAACGACATCCGCCGCTTCGAGAAGGAGCTGCTTGAGTACCTGCACCGCAAGGAGCAGGGCCTCATGACCTCCATCAAGGAGGGCGGCAAGATGTCGGACGACACCCTCACCGCCGCCGCGGACGCGATCGCCGAGTTCAAGAAGCAGTTCGAGACCTCGGACGGCAAGCTCCTCGGCGAGGACGCCCCGGCCGCGGCCAAGTGACGTAAGGAAGGGACCTGACTCATGGGAGCCCAGCTCCGGGTCTACAAGCGTCGCATCCGATCCGTCACCGCGACCAAGAAGATCACCAAGGCGATGGAGATGATCGCCGCCTCGCGCGTCGTCAAGGCGCACCGCAAGGTGCAGGCCTCGACGCCGTACGCGAAGGAACTGACGCGTGCGGTCACGGCGGTCGGTACGGGTTCCAACACCAGGCACCCGCTGACCACCGAGGCCGAGACGCCGACCCGTTCCGCAGTGCTGCTCCTCACGAGCGACCGCGGTCTGGCCGGCGCCTTCAACTCCAACGCCATCAAGGCCGCGGAGCAGCTGACCGCACGTCTCGAGGCCGAGGGCAAGGAGGTCGACACGTACATCGTCGGCCGCCGCGGTGTCGCCCACTACAACTTCCGTGAGCGCAAGATCGCGGAGCAGTGGACCGGCTTCACCGACGAGCCCACCTACGCGGACGCGAAGAAGGTCGCGGGTCCGCTCATCGAGGCCATCGAGAAGGACACGGCGGAGGGTGGCGTGGACGAACTCCACATCGTCTACACCGAGTTCGTGTCGATGATGACGCAGACGCCGGTCGACAGCCGGCTGCTGCCCCTCAGCCTCGAAGAGGTCGCGGAAGAAGCGCCCCAGGGCGAGATCCTTCCGCTGTACGACTTCGAGCCGTCGGCGGAGGACGTCCTGGACGCCCTGCTGCCGCGGTACGTCGAGAGCCGTATCTACAACGCGCTGCTTCAGTCGGCCGCCTCCAAGCACGCCGCCACGCGCCGCGCGATGAAGTCGGCGACCGACAACGCGGGAGACCTGATCACCACGCTCTCCCGTCTTGCCAACGCGGCCCGCCAGGCCGAAATCACCCAGGAAATCAGCGAGATCGTCGGTGGCTCCGCAGCCCTGGCCGACGCGACCGCGGGGAGTGACAAGTAATGACGACGACAGTTGAGACGGCCGTTGCCACGGGCCGCGTCGCCCGGGTCATCGGCCCGGTCGTCGACGTGGAGTTCCCCGTCGACGCGATGCCGGAGATCTACAACGCTCTGCACGTCGAGGTGGCCGACCCGGCCCTGGACGGCGCGAAGAAGACGCTGACCCTGGAGGTCGCCCAGCACCTGGGTGACGGCCTGGTCCGCACCATCTCGATGCAGCCCACCGACGGTCTGGTCCGCCAGGCCCCGGTCACCGACACCGGCGACGGCATCACCGTCCCGGTCGGCGACTTCACCAAGGGCAAGGTGTTCAACACCCTCGGTGAGGTGCTGAACAGCGAGGAGAAGTACGAGGGCGAGCGCTGGTCCATCCACCGCAAGGCCCCGCGCTTCGACGAGCTCGAGTCGAAGACCGAGATGTTCGAGACCGGCGTCAAGGTCATCGACCTGCTCACCCCGTACGTCAAGGGTGGCAAGATCGGCCTGTTCGGCGGTGCCGGCGTCGGCAAGACGGTGCTCATCCAGGAGATGATCTACCGCGTCGCCAACAACCACGACGGTGTCTCAGTGTTCGCCGGTGTCGGCGAGCGCACCCGTGAGGGCAACGACCTCATCGAGGAGATGGCCGACTCGGGCGTCATCGACAAGACGGCGCTCGTCTTCGGCCAGATGGACGAGCCCCCGGGCACCCGTCTGCGCGTGGCCCTGGCCGGTCTGACCATGGCGGAGTACTTCCGCGATGTGCAGAACCAGGACGTGCTGTTCTTCATCGACAACATCTTCCGCTTCACGCAGGCCGGTTCCGAGGTCTCGACCCTGCTCGGCCGCATGCCCTCCGCGGTGGGCTACCAGCCGAACCTGGCCGACGAGATGGGTCTCCTCCAGGAGCGCATCACCTCGACCCGCGGTCACTCGATCACCTCGATGCAGGCGATCTACGTCCCCGCGGACGACCTGACCGACCCGGCCCCGGCCACCACCTTCGCCCACCTCGACGCGACGACGGTTCTCTCCCGTCCGATCTCCGAGAAGGGCATCTACCCGGCCGTGGACCCGCTGGACTCGACGTCGCGGATCCTGGACCCGCGGTACATCGCGGCGGACCACTACAACACCGCGATGCGCGTCAAGACGGTCCTGCAGAAGTACAAGGACCTTCAGGACATCATCGCGATCCTCGGTATCGACGAGCTGGGCGAGGAGGACAAGCTCACCGTCCACCGTGCCCGTCGCGTCGAGCGCTTCCTGTCCCAGAACACCCACGTCGCCAAGCAGTTCACCGGCGTCGACGGGTCGGACGTCCCGCTGGACGAGTCGATCGTGGCCTTCAACTCGATCATCGACGGCGAGTACGACCACTTCCCGGAGCAGGCGTTCTTCCTCTGCGGCGGTATCGAGGACCTGAAGGCCAACGCGAAGGAGCTGGGCGTCTCCTGACCCCGTGCTTCACCTGAGGGGGTGGGGCGTGTCCCACCCCCTCTTTCACGCCTACTAGAATTGAACCCACACCCGGCACGACCGCCGGGTGGTGACCCGAGGAGCCCACCTTGGCTGCTGAGCTGCATGTCGAGCTCGTCGCCGCGGACCGCCAGGTCTGGTCCGGCGAGGCCACCCTGGTCGTCGCACGCACCACGTCCGGCGACATCGGCGTCATGCCCGGTCACCAGCCGCTGCTCGGTGTGCTGGAGTCGGGCCCGGTGACCATCCGTACGAGCGATGGTGGAACGGTCGTCGCCGCGGTGCACGGCGGTTTCATCTCGTTCGCGGACAACAAGCTGTCGCTGCTCGCCGAGATCGCCGAGCTGTCGGACGAGATCGACGTCCAGCGCGTGGAGCGCGAGCTGGAGCAGGCGAAGGCGGAGGGCGATGCCTCCGCCGAGCGCCGCGCGGACGTCCGACTGCGTGCGGTGGCGACCAACTGAAACCTGGCGCACCACGCGATGAGGTGACTCAGCCGCGGCTGGGACCGGAGGAATCCGGACCCAGCCGCGGCTGAGGCGAATGTGGGTGTTTTTTCCGTTCCGTTACCTGTTTTGCCTAGGAGACGAGGAGGTCGGTGTCGATGGTCCTCGCTCTGACTGTGTGCGGAATTGTTGTCGCCCTTGTGGTGGTGGGGCTGTTCGTCTTCGGCCTGCGCCGCAGACTCATCCAGCGCTCCGGCGGCACCTTCGACTGTTCGCTCCGCTGGGACGTCCCGGAGAAACCCGACACCAACGGCAAGGGCTGGAGCTACGGCGTCGCCCGCTACAACGGCGACCGCATCGAGTGGTACCGCGTCTTCTCCTACGCCTACCGCCCGCGCCGCACCCTGGAACGCTCGGCGATCGAGGTGGCCGGCCGCCGCCTCCCCGAGGGCGAGGAGGAGCTGGCGCTGCTCTCCGACGCGATCGTCCTGACCTGTCTGCACCGGGGCACACGTCTTGAACTGGCCATGAGCGAGGACGCGTTGACCGGTTTTCTCGCGTGGCTGGAGGCGGCACCGCCCGGCCAGCGCGTCAACGTGGCCTGATCTCGCACACCGGGTTGGGTGCGTCGGCCCGACTGACGGCCACCACGCAACGCGCCGCGGACAGACCGGAGAGGTCTGCCCGCGGCGGCGTACTGAGCAGCGTGGGGATCAGCTCAGCCCGCTGTTGATGGCGCTCACCAGCTCGCCGTTGCTGGTGTCACCGCTGAACTCCCAGAAGAACGCGCCGCCGAGACCCTGGGTCTTGGCCCAGCTCATCTTTCCGGCGATGGTGCTCGGGGTGTCGTAGGACCACCAGTTGGTGCCGCAGTGGGCGTAGGCCGTGCCGGCGATGGTGCCGGTGACCGGGCAGGACGTCTTGAGGACCTTGTAGTCCTCGATGCCCTGCTCGTAGGTGCCGGTCGCCGGGCCGGTGGCCGTGCCGCCCGGGGCGTCCTGGGTGACGCCGGTCCAGCCTCTGCCGTAGAAGCCGATGCCGAGCAGCAGCTTGCTCGACGGGACCCCCTTCGCCTTGAACTTGGCGATCGCGTCGGCCGAGGTGAAGCCGGGCGTCGGGATGCCGGTGTACGAGGTGAGCGGGGAGTGCGGGGCGGTCGGGCCGGTGGCGGTGGAGCCGAAGGAACCGAAGAAGTCGTACGTCATCACGTTGTACCAGTCGACGTACTGGGCCGCGCCCGCGTAGTCCGCGGCGTCGATCTTGCCGCCGGAGGTGGCGTCGGCGGTGACGGCGGAGGTGACCAGGTTGCTGGAACCGAACTTGGCGCGCAGGGCCGCCATCAGGTTCTTGTAGGCCGCGGCGCCGCTGGTGTCGCAGGAGAGGCCGCAGGCGTTCGGGTACTCCCAGTCGATGTCGATGCCGTCGAAGACGTCGGCCCAGCGCGGGTCCTCGACCAGGTTGTAGCAGGACTGCGCGAACGCGGTCGGGTTGGCCGCGGCCTGCGCGAAGCCGCCGGACCAGGTCCAGCCGCCGAAGGACCACAGGACCTTGAGGCCCGGGTACTTGGCCTTCAGCTCGCGCAGCTGGTTGAAGTTGCCGGCGATCGGCTGGTCCCAGGTGTCGGCGACACCGCTGACCGACTGGTCGGCGGTGAACGTCTTCTGGTAGTCGGCGTAGGCGTCACCGATCGCGCACTGGCCGTTGGTGACGTTGCCGAAGGCGTAGTTGATGTGCGTGATCTTCGCGGCGGAGCCGGAGGTCACCAGGTTCTTGACCTGGTAGTTGCGCACGTAGGTGTCCCACTCGGTGAGGTACCCGAGCTTGACCTTGCCGCCGGTGGTCGGGGGAGTGGTCGTACCGCCCGTGGTGTGCACGGCGACCGCGCCGCTGACCGGGCCGGTCTGGTCGGCGGTGTCCCGGGCCTGCACGGTGTACGAGTAGTCGGTGCCGGCGGTCAGACCGGTGTTCGTGTACGACGTGGTCGTGACCGTGGCGACCTTGGTGCCGTCGCGCAGGACGTCGTAGTTCTTGATGCCCTTGTCGTCGGTGGCCGCGCTCCAGGACAGGTTCACCGAGGTGTCGGTGATGCCGGAGGCGGTGGGGGTGCCGGGTGCGGAGGGGGCCGCGTCGCCGGGGACCGTGGTGCCGCCGTCACAACTGCCGCCGTTCAGCAGACAGTTGGAGGGCGCGCCGGAGCCGGCTCCGTTGAAGCCGAAGGAGACGGAGGCGCCCGCGGCGATGGTGCCGTTGTAGGACTTGTTCTTCGCGGTCCAGTGGTTGCCGGAGTTGGTGACGTCCGCGTCCCAGGCCGAGGTGACGGACGTACCGGAGGGGAAGTCCCACTCGACCGTCCACGAACTGATCGCGCTGGTACCGGTGTTCTTGACGGTCCACTGACCGCCGAAGCCGGTGCCCCAGTCGCTGGTCTTGGTGAAGGTGGCGGTGGCGGTCGAGGCGGCCTGGGCGGGGGCAGCCAGACCGACGAGAGCTGCGAGCGGAAGCAGCAGGGTCGCGAACCCGGCAACTGCTCTGGTTCTGAAGCGCATTGAGCGCCTCCTCAGGGGTGTCGGGGATGTCGGGGCGCGACTGAGCCTTCGCGCCCACGGTGCCGTGAGAATAGAAAGGTCTGGACCACGGGTCAATAGGTCTGGACCACTTCTGTGCTCGGGTGCTGAACCCCCAACTCCTGTGCCGGCGCCCCCGTTTGCTACGCCGGATGAGGTCAGCGCTCGCCCCCCGGCACCCACAACACGTCCCCCACCCCCTTGTTGGCGGAGCGGGCCAGGATGAACAGCAGGTCCGACAGTCGGTTGAGGTAGGTCGCCGTCAGGGGGTTCATCACCTCGGCGTGGATCTCCAGGGCCGCCCATGTCGAGCGTTCGGCGCGGCGGACGACCGTGCAGGCCTGGTGGAGGAGGGCCGCGCCCGGGGTGCCGCCGGGGAGGATGAAGGAGCGGAGTTTTTCCAGGCGGTCGTTGAAGTGGTCGCAGTCCGCCTCCAGTTTGTCGATGTAGAACTGCTCGACGCGGAGAGGCGGGAACTCGGGCTTCTCGACCACGGGTGTGGAGAGATCGGCTCCTACGTCGAAGAGATCGTTCTGGACGCGGGTGAGGACCTTGACGATGTCCTCGTCGAGGTTGCCGAGGGCGATGGCGGTGCCGATCGCCGCGTTCGCTTCGTTGGCGTCGGCGTACGCCGAGATCCGGACGTCCGTTTTGGCGACCCGGCTCATGTCGCCGAGGGCGGTCGTGCCCTGGTCGCCGGTCCTGGTGTAGATGCGCGTCAGATTGACCATGTGGCCAGCGTAGTCAGGCCCGGGCCCCGCTCAACTAGGCCGTACGGGCGGTCTCATGGCCCGCGCCGGTGTGATGTCCGTCAGATGAGACGTGACGCGCGTTACTTACCGGTCACACAGCGCCGCACCTTCGCTAGTGTCCGCCGAGAGGCATACGGATACACGCTGTAAGCGTTTCAAAGGGGAGTCGCACAGTGGCACGGAAGCTTGCCGTCATCGGCGCCGGACTCATGGGTTCCGGTATCGCCCAGGTCTCCGCGCAGGCGGGCTGGGACGTCGTCCTGCGCGATGTCACCGACGAGGCCCTGAAGCGTGGCACCGACGGCATCAAGGCCTCGTACGACAAGTTCGTGAGCAAGGGGAAGCTGGAGGCGCACGACGCCGACGCGGCCCTGGGGCGGATCACCGCGACCACCGATCTGGACGCCGTCGGCGACGCGGACATCGTCGTCGAGGCCGTCTTCGAGAAGCTGGACGTCAAGCACGAGATCTTCCGGGCGCTCGACAAGATCGCCCGTGAGGACGCCGTCCTCGCCTCCAACACCTCCGCCATCCCGATCACGAAGATCGCGGCCGTGACGGAGCGTCCGGAGCGCGTCGTGGGCACGCACTTCTTCTCGCCGGTGCCGATGATGCAGCTGTGCGAACTCGTGCGCGGCTACAAGACGAGCGACGAAACCCTCGCCACCGCGCGGGAGTTCGCCGAATCCGTCGGCAAGACCTGCATCGTCGTCAACCGTGACGTGGCCGGCTTCGTGACGACCCGTCTCATCTCGGCGCTCGTCGTCGAGGCGGCGAAGCTGTACGAGTCGGGCGTCGCCACCGCCGAGGACATCGACCTCGCCTGCAAGCTGGGCTTCGGTCACGCGATGGGCCCGCTGGCCACCGCGGACCTCACCGGCGTCGACATCCTGCTGCACGCGACCAGCAACATCTACACCGAGTCGCAGGACGAGAAGTTCGCCCCGCCGGAGCTGATGCGCCGAATGGTGGACGCCGGTGACATCGGCCGCAAGAGCGGGCAGGGCTTCTACAAGCACTGAAACCGCACAGGCCCCTGCGGCATCACACCCAGGGGTGAATTCGGTATCGGTTCGCTCACAGACGGCAACCTCCCGGCGCTTCACGCAGTCAGAGGTTGCATCACGCACATCACGGAGTACGCCACCGCACTCACGGGGAGCGCATATGTACATCAGGGGCGACCACGTCGAGCTGGTCGTCGGGGGCCGCCTCGACGTCCGCAGCGCGGCGGACGCCCGTACGGTCCTGCACTCGGCGGTCGACGACGGAGTCGGCGATCTGGTGCTGGACCTGTCCGAGCTCGACTCCTGGGACGCCACCGGCCTCGGCGTCATCATGGGAGCCCATCGACGGGCCGGCCGCTGCGGCCGGCGCCTGGTGCTGCGCGGCGTACCGCCTCAGATGCAGCGCCTGCTCGTGGCCACCCGGCTGCACCGCATCCTCGCCATCGAGGGCGGCATCGGGGTGGAGTGCCTGCCCCGGGTGTGACCAGTTTTGAAAGTGTGTTACTTCCGCCGAAAGTGACACACTTTTTCAAAGAGGCCCGGTCGGACGCCCGCGAAACACCCGACGCGCACAATCCTCATGAGACTGTGACGTCTCGGGCGGCGCGGTACCCCGGGCTGTCGTAGATACTGTGCGAAGGTTTAGGGTTCGGTCGCCCGCTGTGTGACAACCCTTCGAGCGGGCCCGGACCAGAAGCGACAGCGCGGTGTGCAGCAAGGCCGGGAGGGGCCTGGGTCCTGTCGACCCGCACACGACGCTTTTGGGGGGCTTGGACCTATGGACCCGATCAACCGGGAACCCGAGGAGTACGGCCAGGACGGCGACGACACGTCGTCGCGCCAGCGCCCGCCCCGGGAATCCCTCACACCCGACTTCGGCCAGCACACACCCGCGCTCGCCCGCACCGTGCAGCTGGTCACCGGTGACTTCCTGCTCACCGTCAACCCCGTCGACGGCAGCGAGATCGAGGCCTGCCCGCCCGGCCGGCGGCCCGGCCGGCCCGCCAAGCTCACCGCCGCCGAGCGCGCCGAGACCGCCCGCGCGGCCAAACCGCCCGTCCCGCCCGGCCTGAACCGGCCCGCACTCCCGCTGCTGGAACGCCAGGAGGAGCGCGAGCGTCTCGTACGGCTGCTCGCCCGCGGCCGTTCCGTACGCCTCACCGGCCCCTCGGGCTCGGGCCGCAGCAGCCTGCTCGACCTCGTCGCCGAGGACTGCCTCGACCTCGCCCCCGACGGCGTGATCCGCCTCACCGGCTTCCACCGCACCGCCACCGACCTCCTGTACGACCTCTTCTACGCCGTCTACGACGCCCCCCTGCACCGGCCGGCCCGGGACGAACTGCTCACCCTGGTGCGGGAGGTCGGCGCGGTCGTCGTCCTCGACGACATCGAGTTCGGCGGCGCCGCCCTGGAGGAACTCCTCGACGCGACCCCCGAGTGCGCCTTCCTGGTCGCCGCGACCCCCGAGATCCCCGCACCGGCCGCCGACTCCGTCATCGAGGAGGTCTTCCTCGGCGGCCTGCAGCGGGCCGGCGCCGTGGAGGTCCTGGAGCACGCCGTGGGCCGCGTCCTCACCGAGGAGGAGGCGAACTGGGCGGGCGACCTCTACTTCGAGTCCGAGGGCCTGCCACTGCGCTTCGTCCAGGCCGGCGCCCTGCTCCGGCAGCGCGACGAACTGCGCGTCGGCACCAGCGTGGTGGAGGAGTTCGGCGTCTTCCAGGACATGGTCCCGGCCGACGCGCCCCCCATCACGACCCTCGACTCCGACCAGGACGACGCCGTACCCCTGCCGTCCCTCGGCGAGGCCGCCGCGCCCGCCCCGCTGCTCGCCTCCCGGCTCGGCGCCTCGGCCCGCGCCACCCTGCGCTTCGCCGTCGCGCTCGGCGGCGAGGTGCCGCACCAGGCCCACCTGCCCGCACTCGTCGGCGACACCCACGCGGACGCCGCCCTCGGCGAACTCGCGGCCTGCGGACTGGTCTCCCCGGTCGGCAGCCGCTACCGGCTCGCCGCCGGCGTCCAGACCCAGCTGGAGGCCGCCGGATACGGCGACGAGACCGAGGCCGGCGCCCTCATCGCCGGGCTGCACTACTCCTGGTGGGCCGGACACCCCTCGGTCACCCCCGAGCGGGTGTGCGCCGAGGCGGATGCGCTGCTTGCCGCCCTCACCGTCCTCGTACCGGCCACGACCCCGCCCGGCGAGGGCGAGGAGAGCGCCACCGTGGAACTGGCCCGCACGGCGGCCCCCGCGTTCGCCGCCGGACTGCGCTGGAGCGCCTGGGAACGGGCGCTGCGCTCCGGCGCCGAGGCCGCCCAGCTAGCCGGCAACGCGAGCGAACAGGCCTACTTCCAGCACGAGTTGGGCGTCCTCGCGCTCTGCGAGGGCGACCTCGACCGGGCCCGGGCCGAACTGGAGTCCTCCATCGGCCTGCGCGACACCGCCGCCGACAAGCGCGGCACCGTCGCGGGCCGGCGCGCCCTCGCCCTGGTCGCCGACCGCTCCGGCATCACGATCGGCCTCGGCGCCACGGCCGGCGAGGAAGTGCCCGACGCCCGCCACGAGGAGTCCGCCTCGCCGCCCGGCGGGACACCGACGCCCTTCCCGCCGCTCCAGCCCCCCGGCGACACCTACACCCTCGTCGCCCACCAGGCCTCGGCCGGCCCGACGCCCCACAACAAGGCGCGCGGCGGCCTGCGCGGCTACGCCCGGCGCAACCTCGTCGCGGCAGGCGCGGGCGCGCTGCTCGCCGCCGTCCTCGGCACCGTCGTGACCCTCGGCGCCACGTCCAACAACAACGCCGACAACCCGTCCGACAAGGTCGGCCCCAACCCGTCCGCCAGCCAGGGCAACTCCGACGACGGCCTCGGCGCCGACCCGGCGAAGAAGGGCGACACCGGCACGGCCACCAGCAGCCCGTCCGACCCGGGCCCCGACGGCACCTACGGCACGTCGGACGACCCGACCCCGCCGTCGAGCAGCGGCACGCCTTCGGACAAGCCGAGCGGGACGAGCGGCACGAAGTCGCCGACACCGTCCAAGTCCACGACGACGAGGCCCTCTTCGCCGAGTCCGAGCACATCGCACTCGCCGTCGACTTCGCCGAGCACATCGCCCACCACGTCCGAATCACCCTCGCCCTCGGTCACACCGACGGACACATCCACCGCCCCGTCCACGGGAACCTCGGCGAGCGGTGTTGCCTCCTCCAGCGCCCCGATGGACACAACCAGTTCCGCCGCGCCCGCGAGCAGCGTCGCTTCGGGCACCGTGATCTGACCCTCCGTACGACGCTGAAGGGCCGGCTCCGATGATCGGAACCGGCCCTTTTCGGCGTAGTGGAATCGGTGTCGGTCAGAACAGGCGGAGCTTGTCGTCCTCGATGCCGCGCAGGGCGTCGTAGTCCAGGACCGCGCAGCCGATGCCGCGGTCGGTGGCGAGGACGCGGGCCTGCGGTTTGATCTCCTGGGCGGCGAAGATGCCACGCACCGGGGAGAGATGCGGATCGCGGTTCAACAGCTCCAGGTAGCGCGTGAGTTGCTCCACGCCGTCGATCTCACCGCGCCGCTTGATCTCGATCGCGACGGTCTGGCCGTCCGCGTCCCGGCACAGGATGTCGACCGGTCCGATGGCCGTCATGTACTCGCGGCGGATGAGTGTGTAGCCGTCGCCGAGGGTGTCGATGCGGTCGGCCAGCAACTCCTGGAGGTGCGCTTCCACGCCGTCCTTGATCAGGCCGGGGTCCACGCCGAGTTCGTGCGAGGAGTCGTGGAGGATCTCCTCCATCGTGATGATGAGCTTCTCGCCCGCCTTGTTGATGACGGTCCAGACGCCCTCGTCGTCCCCGGAACCCTCCTTCAGCGTGCAGGGCGGCGACATCCAGTTCAGGGGCTTGTAGGCCCGGTCGTCCGCGTGGATCGAGACGCTGCCGTCCGCCTTCACCAGGATCAGGCGGGGGGCGGAAGGGAGGTGGGCGGTGAGCCGGCCCGCGTAGTCCACGGAACACCGGGCAATGACGAGACGCATGGTCGGCAACGCTACTCGACGGGCGGCAGTGAACGCGATTCGCCCTGGAAGACCCGTGACGCCCCTTGTTCATTAGTGGCCGATTGTGGGCCTATTGAGGGTTCCGTATGTACGCATTCTCCTGGTGCCGCCTCCTTCTGTTGCCTACCGTATAAACGGGAGGTCGCGAGACATGTACGCAGCGTGTTCGTAATCGCGGACTTCCCTTATCTGTCCGGCAACCCCTGCGCGTTGGGGGTGCGAGAGGAGAACCCATGTCGCTCGACGTCTCACCGGCCCTACTCGAAAAGGCCGAGCGAGGCGAGGTCGACGAAGCTGAATTCGTCGACTGCGTCCGGACCTCCCTGCCTTATGCATGGGAGATGATCAGCTCCCTGGTGGCTCAGCTGAAGGTCGACGGCGGTGCGTTCGCCGACAACCAGACGCCGCCGCCGGACGAGCGGGCACGCGGTCAGTTGCTGCGTGCGCTCGCGAGTGACGCGATACGCGGCGCGCTGCAGCGACACTTCGGTGTGCGGCTGGCCTTCCAGAACTGCCACCGCGTGGCGGTGTTCCCGTTGGACGGCTCGGTCGACGAGACGCTGGCTCGCTTCACCTCGGTGCGCAGCCAACTGCTGAACCAGTCCCCGGAGTTCAGGGACTGCTGACGAGGCGATGCGCATTGCTTGCCGCTCCGTACGCGGGAGGTGCTTTCTGTACCGGGGCGGCAAGCTCCCCGCACGTTGCTCAGCCGAGGTGCGGGAGCACCTCGGCACCCAGCCGCCGTACGTTCTCCTCCGTCGACGCCAGGTCCCCGGACCCCTCGACGAGCAGCGCGAAGCGGGAGATGCCGGTCCGCTCCGAGGTCGCCGCGAGCCGGTCGACGCACAATCGCGGGGTGCCCACCGGGTGCAGCCCGCAGAGGAGTTCGGTGTACGCCAGCGGGTCGCGCATCGGGCGCTCGCGGTCGTCCACCGTCACATGGGCGTCCAGCCCCTGCTTCAGCCAGCCCGGCATCGCCTTCACGAGCGCTTCCACCGCGTCGGCCCGCTTGTCCGCGATCTGGCAGACCCCGGCCGACACATGGGCCACGTCCCGGATCTCCTCCGCCGGCCGCCCGGCCGCCCGCGCCAACTGCCGCCACCGGGTGACCATCTCGGCCTTCTCCTCGTCCCCGACATGCATGCCGAGCAGCATCGGCAGACCCCGCTCGGCCGCCAGCCGCACGCTCGCGGGTGAGGTGCAGGCGACGACGACCTCGGGGCCCGGCGCGTCCGACAGCGCCTCCGACGGCCTTGGTACGACGGGGACTTCACGGAACGCGTAGCGGTCACCGGTGCCGGCGACCGACGGCTCGCGCAGCCAGCTCATCAACAGATCCAGCGATTCGGGGAACCCCTGTTCGTACGCCGCGAGGCCCGCGCCGAACACCTCCAGGTCGACCCACGGCCCGCCGCGCCCCACGCCCAGCGAGAAGCGCCCCCCGCTCGTCACATGCAGCAGCGCGGCCTGCTCGCCCAGGGCGACCGGGTGGACGGTGGGCAGCACACTGACCGCGGTGCCGACGCGGATGCGCCGGGTGCGGCCCAGCAGTAAGGCGGCCAGGGTGACCGCGGACGGGCAGGTGCCGTAGGGCACGAAGTGGTGCTCGGCCAGCCAGGCAGTGTCGAGACCGGCTTCTTCGGCGATCTCCACCGAGCGGACCGCGCGGTGCAGCGCCTCCCCCTGGCCCTGTCCCGGGAACTGGGCCGCCAACACAAAACTTCCGACGCGCATGGTTCTTCCTGCTTCCTCGGCTCCGACACGGAGCTCCCCCACCGGGCATAACCGTCCGACACGTGCCTAGGACACGGCCTCGCGGAGAGATTTGCGGATTGTCTGCAGAATGCGCGGCCCTGAGGGGGACTTGTGTGGGTTGGTGTCCTTCGCATACCCCTGCGTGGGGCACGTAGGCTGGACACAGCCCGTGCCTCCTGTATAGCCCCGTGAGGTGTTCTGTGTCCCCGCGTCGCAACCGACCCAAGGAGTCAGGTTCCTCCGGCCCCGGCGCCGACGAGGACCGCTCGGGCCGCTACGGCGGCTGGCAGTCCACGGAGCACTGGCGGGGCGAGGAGTGGAGCGTGCGCCATGTCGCCGGGGCCGGCGCCGAGGGCAAGACGTACCGCTGCCCCGGCTGCGACCAGCAGATTCCCTCCGGCGTCCCGCATGTGGTGGCCTGGCCGGAGCACGCGGGCGTCGACGACCGCCGGCACTGGCACAAGGCGTGCTGGAACGCGAAGGACCGCCGCACCACACGGGTGCAGCGGTCCAGGAACGCGCCGAAGTTCTAGTAAGTGGTACTGGTCACACGTCCCGCTTCTCCAGCAGCGCGGCGGCGCCCGCGAACGCCACGGCGGTCACGCCCACGATGATCCACAGCGGGTCCCAGCCCGAAGGGCCGGACTCGCTGAGGGAGTTGGAGTAGAAGACGCTCAGCTGGTTCGGGATCGAGTACTCGAACAGCGCCTGCCGCACGTTCTCCAGGGACTGCGAGAACATGAACAGGGCGACGACGAGCGGGGCGAGCACGGCGCCGATCATGATGGTGATCGCGCCCGCCGAGTGCCGGATGATCGAGCCGACGATCAGCGAGAGCAGCCCGAGCAGCGCGACGTAGAGGGAGACCCCGACGGTCCCCTTCAGCCACTCGCCGGCGGACGGGTCCTTGGCGCCGTTGTCCTTGAGCAGCGCGGCGTCCACGAAGGCGACGAACGACGTGGCCACCAGCGTGACCACGAAGGCGACCGCGAAGAACACGATCGCCTTCGCCGCGAGCACGCGGACCCGGCTCGGACACGCCGTCATCGTCGTGCGGATCATGCCGGTGCCGTACTCGGAGGCCGTGGTCAGCACGCCGAGCGTGATGATGCACATGAGGCCGAGCAGCAGTCCGAAGAAGCCCAGGGAGAGCGGGTTCTCGCCGTTCATCTCGGACGAGGAGTTGCTGACCACGACGGCGGCGAGCAGCCCGATGCCGAGCACCAGGACCACGAACACCCCGAGCGTCCAGATCGTCGAACGCACCGACTTGATCTTCGTCCACTCGGAGGCCAGCGCATGCCCGAGGTGCGTCCGCACCACGGGGATCGGCGAGGTGTACCCACCGTACGAAGGACCGGCCGCCGCCTGCCAGTCGGGCGCGGCTGCCTGCGGCATCGGAAGCTGGGGGGTACTCATCGGGCATCCTCGGGCTTGGTCAGGTCGGCGGCGGCGGGGGCGGGGGAGGGCTGGGCGGGAGCGGCCGGGGCCGCGTCCACAGCCGGAGGCGCGTCCTGGGCCGGGGCCTGGGGCGGCTGTGGCGGCGTCTGCGGGGCCGCGGGGGCCGGAGGCGCGTACGGGCCCGGCGCGGCCCCGCCGGGCGCCGCAGGAGCGGCATACGGGTTCGGTGCGCCGTAAGGATGCGCCGGCGGCTGCCCCATCGCGAACGGCTGCCCGCCCTGCGCCGGTGACGGCGGCGCGTACCAGCCCGGCTGGCCCTGCCCCGGTACCGGCATCGGCGGCTGCGCGCCCGGCGGCAGCAGCTGCATCAGACCGGCCTTCTGGTCGATCGTCGAGCGGTAGTCGACGGCCCCCTGCGTCATCCGCATGTACGCCTCCTCCAGCGAGGCCTGATGCGGGGACAGCTCCCACAGCCGTACGCCCGTGTCGTGCGCGATGTCGCTGATGCGCGGCAGCGGCAGTCCCGTGATGCGCAGCCCGCCGTCCTGCTCGGGCAGTACGTGGCCGCCCGCCTCGGTCAGCGCGGAGGTCAGCTTCTCGCGCAGCTGCGGCTCGGTGTCCGGTGTGCGCACGCGCGCGAAGTCGGCGGAGTTGGCCGAGATGAAGTCCCGCACGCTCATGTCCGAGAGCAGCTGGCCGCGCCCGATCACGATCAGATGGTCCGCCGTCAGCGCCATCTCGCTCATCAGGTGCGAGGAGACGAAGACGGTACGGCCCTCCGCCGCGAGCGCCTTCATCAGGTTCCGCACCCAGAGAATGCCCTCGGGGTCGAGGCCGTTGACCGGTTCGTCGAAGAGCAGCACCTGCGGGTCGCCGAGCAGCGCGGCGGCGATGCCGAGCCGCTGGCCCATGCCGAGCGAGAAACCCTTGGAGCGCTTTCTCGCCACGTCCTGGAGGCCCACCACGCCGAGCACCTCGTCCACCCGCCGGGCCGGGATGCCCGACAGCTGGGCCAGGCTCAGCAGATGGCTGCGGGCGCTCCGGCCGCCGTGCACGGCCTTGGCGTCGAGCAGGGCGCCGACCTGACGGGGGGCGTTGGGCAGCTTGCGGTAGGGGAAGCCGCCGATCGTCACCTGTCCCGACGTGGGGTTGTCCAGGCCGAGGATCATGCGCATCGTCGTCGACTTGCCCGAGCCGTTGGGCCCGAGGAAACCGGTGACGGCACCGGGCCGCACCTGGAAGGAAAGGTTGTACACGGCGGTCTTGTCGCCGTAGCGCTTGGTCAGGCCGACAGCCTCGATCATGCTCCGCACCCATCGAAAGGATCAGGACAGCAGGGCGCACGCCCCCGTAAGGGTTAGGAGGATATCGGGGCGCTGACGGTTCCGCTCAAGAGAAAGTAAAGCCGTGGGGGGCAGGGCGATGCCCGGCGGTTTGTCCCGGCACGGGCCGGTGGGGGTGTCGGGGTCGTGCCGGTACGGCGAGCCCGCCGCGGGTTGCGCCCCTCTGGTGTTGTCACAGCGGACGGCGTGGGGACCAGCCAAGCGGCGGGCTCGCCGTACCGCCACGACCCGCTCGCGTACGTCGGCGGGTGCGGGTCCGCGCTCGCTCGCGGGCCCCGTCGGAGCCCTACGCGTCCCGTCGCTTCAGCAGTACGTACGCGCCGATCAGTGCCGCCGCCACCCACAGGGCCATGATGCCGAAGCCGCCCCAGGGTCCGTACGGCGCGGAGTCGTCCGCCGGGATGACCACCTGCATGATCTTGCTGCCGGCCTGGTCGGGCAGGTACTGGCCGATCTTCTTCGTCGCGGAGACGTTGCCGAGGATGTTGGAGATCAGGAAGAAGAACGGCATCAGGATGCCCAGCGACAGCATCGGCGAGCGCAGCATCGAGGCGACGCCCATGGAGAACATCGCGATCAGGGTCATGTAGAGCCCGCCGCCGATCACCGCGCGCAGCACACCGGAGTCGCCGATCTCCGCCTTGTGGGAGCCGAGCATCGCCTGGCCGAGGAAGAACGTGACGAAGCTGGTCACCAGCCCGACGACGAGACAGAGCCCGGTGGCCACCGCGATCTTGCCGAACAGGAAGGTGCCGCGCTGCGGGACCGCCGCGAGCGAGGTGCGGATCATGCCGGTGCTGTACTCGTTCGACACGACGAGCACCCCGAACACGATCATCGCGAGCTGCCCGAGGCTCATCCCGGCGAAGCTGATGAACGTCGGGTCGAAGGACAGCTTGTCCTTGGCGCTCATGTCGTCGAACTGGTTCTTCGACAGCGCCGAGATCAGCATGCCGAGCCCGATCGTCACCACCAGGGCGAGCGAGAGCGTCCACACCGTCGACGCGACGGAACGGATCTTGGTCCACTCCGACCGGATGACCTGGGTCGCCGCCATGTCAGTCCTTCTTCCAGCCGTCGCCCCAGCCCTGCCGCTGCTCGGCAGGTGCGACGGGGGGTGCGTCGGAATGCGCGTGGTACTCCACCGACTCCGCGGTCAACTGCATGAACGCCTCCTCCAGGGAGGCTTGTTGGGGACTCAGCTCGTGCAGCACGAGCTGGTGTTGCGCGGCCAGTTCACCGATCTGCTCGGACTTGCCGCCGTCCACCTCAAGGGTCCCGTTGCCGGATTCGACGACGGTTATCCCGGCCTGGTGCAGCACGTCGAGCAGCCGCTCGCGGTGCGGGGTGCGGATCCGGACGTAGGACCGGGAGTTCTGCTGGATGAAGTCGGCCATGGAGGTGTCCGCGAGGAGGCGGCCCTGGCCGATGACGACGAGGTGATCGGCCGTCAGCGCCATCTCGCTCATCAGGTGCGAGGAGACGAAGACCGTACGGCCTTGCGCGGCAAGGGACTTCATCAGGTTGCGGATCCAGTGGATGCCCTCGGGGTCGAGCCCGTTGACCGGCTCGTCGAACATCAGGATCCGCGGATCGCCGAGCAGCGCGCCCGCGATGCCGAGCCGCTGGCCCATGCCCAGGGAGAACCCCTTGGCCTTCTTTTTCGCCACGGAGGTGAGCCCGACGGTGTCGAGCACCTCGTGCACCCGGCTGTTCGGGATGCCGTTGCTCTGCGCGAGACACAGCAGATGGTTGAAGGCGCTGCGCCCACCGTGCATGGCCTTGGCGTCGAGGAGGGCGCCGATGTACTTCAGCGGGTCCTTGAGCTGGTCGTAGTGCCGGCCGTCGATGTGTACGTCACCGGCGGTCGGCCGGTCGAGCCCGAGCATCATGCGCATGGTCGTCGACTTGCCGGCGCCGTTCGGGCCGAGGAAGCCCGTGACGATTCCGGGCCGGACGGCGAAGGTGAGGTTGTTGACCGCCACCTTGTCGCCGTACCGCTTGGTCAGCCCCGAGAGCTCGATCATGCGGCCACGCTAAGACGGCAGTTCGGCGGATGCCACCCGAACGGGCAAACAGAGTCCGACGCCGCAGGCAACAACGGTGAACGCCGTCGCCCAGGCGAACGCGTGCGGGAACGCGGTGCCGCCGTGCCCATGGGCGAGGACCGTCGCCAGTACGGCGGTGCCGACGCCGCCGCCCAGCTGCTGCACGATTCGGATGCTGGTGCTGGCGTGCGGGATGCGGGCCCGGTCGAGCCCCTGGTAGGCGCCCACCATGACGGCCATGTTGGCCGCGCTCACCCCCAGCCCACGTACGACCAGGGCGACGGCGAGCAGCACGGCGCCGGGGTGCGGGAGGAGGAAGGGGAGGGTGCCCAGCGCGCACAGCAGCATGCCCGCCACGACGACCGGGCGCGGCCCGAGCCGGTCGGTGAGCGGTCCGGTGACCCGGGCCAGCAGGCTGCCGAGCCCCTGCGGCGCCAGCAGCAGTCCGGCCGCGATCACGCCCTCGCCGCGCACCTGTTGGTAGTAGAGGGGGAGCAGGAACATCCCGCCGAAGAGGGCGAGCCCGTTGAGGAACGTCAGCAGCGAGGAGAGGGCGAAGGCGCGGTCCTGGAACAGCCGGAGGTCGACGAGGGGTTCACGGACGCGCAGCGCGTGCCGGGCGAACAGGGCGATCAGTACGGCGCCCACCGGGATCGCGCTCGCGCGGGCGACGCCGGTCTCGGACAGGCCGTAGACCAGGGTGGCGAGGCCGGGAGAGAGGAGCAGGAGGCCGGTCAGGTCCAGGTGGTGGCCGGGGCGGGGGGTGTCCTTCGGGACGCCGCGCCAGGCGAGGGCGAGGGCCAGGAGGCAGACGGGCAGGTTGACGTAGAAGATCCAGCGCCAGCTGAGGTGGCCGACGATCAGGCCGCCGAAGACCGGGCCGAGGATCGACACGACCATGACGGGCAGGGTGATCGCCGCCATCAGGCGGCCGAGACTGCGGCCTCCGGCGGCCCGCATGACCAGGGTCTGCAGGACCGGCAGCAGCAGGCCGCCGCCGATGCCCTGGAGGACCCGGAAGGCGATCAGCGAGCCGATGTTCCAGGCGAGCCCGCACAGGAGGGATCCGGCGAGGAAGAGGAGCAGCGCGCCGAGCCAGACGCGCCGGGAGTCGAAGCGTTCGACGGCCCAGCCGGAGACCGGGACGACCGTGGCGAGGGCCAGGAGATACGCCGTGCTCACCCTCCCCCACTGCCTTAAAGGCGTGGGGGGACCCCCATCGGCTTGCCGTCGAGGCGCCCAGGTCGTGGCCGAGGGTGTGCAGGGCTATGGAGACGATCGTGCTGTCGAGCAGTGGGGCGAGGGCGCCGAGGACGAGGATGCCGGCGAGTTTGCGGACGGCGGGGTCGAGACGGGCGGTGGTGGTTGACACGGGTCCCCTTTTGGAGACGGTGCGTCTCTTAAGGGCACGATAGGCTGACCCTGATAGGAGACGCAAGGTCTCTTAAGGAGGTGGCCGATGCCCGGTGACAGCACGCGGCGGCGCGGGGCCGCCCTGGAGGCCGACATCCTGGACGCCGTATGGGAGGAGCTGGCCGAGGTCGGCTACGCCCGGCTCACCATGGAAGGGGTCGCGGCCCGCGCCCGCACCGGCAAACAGGTCCTCTACCGGCGCTGGGCCAACCGCGCCGAACTCGTCAAGGCGGCCATGCCGCACCGCACCGGCTTCCTCGCCGACCAGCTGCCTGACACCGGGGACCTTCGTGAGGACGTGCTCGCCGTGCTGCGGCTCATGGTCGAGCGGCAGCGGGAGATCGGACCCGACGTCATCCGGGGACTGCTCGCGGAGGCGCACGAGCTGGACCCGAAGGTGTTCGGGATCATGCACGACATCCTGCTGACCCTGCTTCAGCGGGCCGTCGGGCGGGGCGAGATCCCCACCGCCGACCTTCCCCGCCGGGTCGTCACCGTCCCCGCCCAGCTGCTGCGTTACGAGATGATCCTGTCCCGCGACCCGGTCGCCGACTCCGCCCTCGTCGGGATCGTCGACGACGTCTATCTGCCGTTGCTGCGCGGGCACGGCTGAGGCCCGCACCCCCGAAGGGAATGCGGGCCTCAGCCGTACGGACTACCGCGTGACTACCGGGACTGCTGAGCCGGAACCCCACGGGAGATGGGCTCGTCCTCGACCGGAGAGCTCGCGGCGGCCACCGCGGCACCGGTGAGCGTGGCGAGCATCTCGCGCACGTTCGTCAGCTGCGCGTTGATGCTGTCGCGACGGTTGGTGAGGGCGGCCAGCTCGCGCTCGGACTCCGAACGGATCCGGTCGGCCTTGGCGTTCGCGTCGGCCACGATGTCCTCGGCCTGGCGCTGAGCCGTCTCCACCGTCTGCCGGGCGCGGCGCTCGGCGTCCGTGCGCAGCTTCTCGGCCTCCAGTCGGAGCTGCTCCGCGCGGTGCTCGATCTCCGCGAGACGCTTCTCCGCCTTCTGCTGACGCGACGCCAGGTCGCGCTCGGACTGCTCGCGGCGCTTGGCGAGGTTCGTCTCGAAGTCGGCGGCGGCCTGCGCGGCCTTGGCGCGGGTCTCCTCGAAGAGAGCGTCGGCCTCCTCGCGCTTCTGCTGCGCGTCCTTCTGGGCCTCGCCACGCAGCTGGGCGGAGTCGCTCTTGGCCTTCTCGACGATCCGGACGCCCTCGTCCTCCGCCTTGGCCTTGCGCTCCGCAGCGAACGATTCTGCGTCGTTGCGGACCTGCTGAGCAGCGGATTCCGCGAGTTCGCGGTGCTGCTCGGCCGCGCGCCGGGCCTCCTCGCGCAGGTCCTTGGCCTCTTCCTCGGCGAGGCGGAGGATCTTCTCGACCCGCGCGCCGAGACCGGCGTACGACGGCTCGGCGTCGCTTACCTGGGCCGCGGCGTTCTGCGTTTCGAGGTGGAGCTCCTCGATGCGCTTTTCAAGAGCAGTGATACGAGCCAGAGCGCTGTCACGGTCGGAGACGAGCTTCGAGATGCGTTCGTCCACCTGAGCGCGGTCGTACCCACGCCGCACAAGCTCGAAGCCGTAGGGGGAAGTGTCGCTCATGGGGTTCCTGTCGAATGAGACCGGTGAGGTGATAGGTGGAATCCTAGGGGCCGAAGCGGTGTGTCATCGAGCGGATACGTGTTTGATCTGGAGAATGACACCTCTTTTGAGTGGCTAACCGTCCGACCGCTTGCCAAAGACCGGGACAAAGGCCCCAGAACGCCCGAACCTCACAGGAGGTTCCTAGCCTTCGCTAGCCTTCAACCGACTTGCCACCCGAACGAGTTGCGCCCGCGGCGGCGCCGGCCTTGACCCCACCGTCCTTGGGCGCCGTCGGGGCCTCAAAAGACTCCAACGCCTCAAGGACGTCCTGGACACGGGAGATTTCGGCATTGATGTCCTCGCGGCGGCGGACCAGCACGTCGAGTTCGCGCTTGCCCTCCTCCACCGTGCGCCGGGCCTCGCGGATCGCCTCCGCCTTCAGGTCCTCGGCCTCACGGATCAGCGTGGACTTCTTCTGCTCGGCCTCCTTGAGGAGACCCTCCGCCTTCTTCACCGCGGCGATACGGACCTTGCCCGCCTCGGAGTTGGCCTCCGAGACCAGCTCCTTGGCCTTCATCTGCGCCTTGCCGAGCTGCTCCTCGGCCGCCTTGATGAGTGCGTCGCAGCGGTCGCCGGCCGACCTCATCGTCTCCGCCGACTCACGGCGGGCCCGCTCGTGCAGACTCTCGATCTCGTTCGTGATGCGGTCGCGCAGCTCCTCGGCCCGCTCCCTTATGGCGGTGGCGTCCCGGCGTGCGCCGACCAGCAGCTCGTCCGCGTCCTTACGGGCCTGCTCCACCCGGGAGTTGCCCTCGACGGTGCCCTCGGACACCAGCCGGTCCGCCTCCTTGCGGGCCGCGCCCACCATGGAGTCGGCCTGCGCCTCGGCGTCCGCCGTGGTCTTCTGCGCCTGTTGCTGCGCCTCGCTGAGGAGCTTGTCGGCCTCGGCCGCGGTCTCCGTGATGAGCGTGTCGACCTGCTCGGCGACGTCCGACCGGCGTTTGTTGGCCTCCTTGCGGGCCTCGTCCAGCATCCGCTCGGACTCCTCGCGCGCCGCCGTGGTGACCCGCTCCGCCTCTGCCTCCGAGTCCGCCCGCAGCCGCGCGGCCTCGGCCCGGGTCCGCTCGGCGTGCAGCTGCGCGGCCCCGACCGTCTCGGCGGCCTCGGCACGCAGCCGCTCCGCGTCCCCGGTCGCGTCCGAGATCAGCTTCTCGGCCTTGGCCACGGCCTCCGAACGCACCCGCTCGGCCTCGTTGGCCGTCTCCGTCTGGAGCCGCTCCGCCTCCGCCGTCACCTCGGTGATGAGGGTGTCGGCCTGTGTCGCCGCGTCCGAACGGATGCGGTTGGCGTCCTCGCGGGCGTCCGCCCGGGCCCGCGCCGCGTCCTGGTCGGCCTGCGCGATCGCGTCCGCCGCCTCCGTGCGCCCCCGCTGGACGTGCTCGGCGGACTCCGAACGCATCCGCTCGGCCTCCGCGATCGCCTCCGCGACGGTGCGCTCCGCGAGCGCCTTGGCGGCGTCCGTCTCCTCGCCGGCCACACGCCGGATGCGGTTGGCGTCCTCGGTGGCCCGCTCCCGCTCGCTGTAGGCGTCGGCGCGGACCCGGTCCGCCTCCTCCTGCGCCTCGCGCCTGACCCGGTCCGCGACATGCTCGGCGGCCGACCGCAGCCCCTGGATCTCCTCCTGGGCCTGCTCGTGCAGCCCGGCGACGGACTCCCGTACATGCTGGGCGTGCTGCTCGGCGCCCGACACCATCTCGGTGGCGCGCCGGTCGGCCTCCTCGACCAGCCGGACCGCCTCGGCCTGTGCCTCCTCCACCCGGTTGCGGGCGGAGGCGAGCAGCTCCTCGCTCTGCTCCCGGGCCCGCTCGCGCTCCTGCCCGGCCTCCTCACGGGCCGACCCGAGCAGCTCCTCGGCCTCACGACGACGCCGTACGGCCTCCTCCTGGGCGGCGGCCAGCGTCTCCGACGCCTCGACGGCCAGCCGCTCGGCGGCGGCCTGCGCCTCCGCTCGGACCCGGTCGGCGGTGTCCTGCGCCTCGGTCTTGAGCCGCTCGGCCTCGGCGGACGCCTCCGACCGCAGCCGTACGGCGATGGACTCGCCCTCGGCGCGGGAGGCGGACGCGTCGGCGGCGGCCTCGTTGCGCAGCCGGTCGGCCTCCGCCTCGGCCTGTGCCTGGAGGGAGCGGATGCGGTCGGCGGCCTCGCCGCGCAGGCGTTCCGTCTCCTCGGCGGCCTCGCGGCGGATCCGCTCGGCCTCCTCGCGGGCGTCGGTCAGGGCCTGTTCGGCCGCGGCGAGCCGCTCCTCGGTCTCGGTGTGCAGCCGCGTCAGGCCCTCGGCGGCCTCCTCGCGGCGCGCCTCTATGGCCCGCTCGGTCTCGTCGCGCAGATCGCGCGCGGCCTGCTCGGCGTCCGCCTTGATGCCCTCGGACTGCTCGATGACCTCCGCGCGGTGCCGCTCGGCCTCCTTGCGGGTGCGGTCGAGGGTCTCCTCGGCCTGCCGGCGCAGGGTGGTGGCGCGCTCGATGGCCTCGGTGCGGACCTTCTCGCTGTCCGTGGTGGCGGCCTGGCGCAGCTCGTCGGCATCGGCCCGGGCCTTGGACAGCAGCTCCTCGGCGGTCCTGGCCGCCTCCTCGATCTGCTGGACGGCCTCGCGGCGGGCCTCGGCGCGGATGCGCTCGCCCTCGCCGACCGCGTCGGCGCGCAGCTGCTCGGCCTCGCCGCGCAGCCGGCGCGCCTCCTCCTGCAGCTCGACCGTCTTGGCGCGGTACTCCTTGGTGTCGTCCTTCGCCGCGCCCTTGAGGCCTTCGGCGATGTCGTGCGCCTGGGCGCGCAGCCGGTCGGCCTCGGCCTCCGCCTCGGAGCGGATCCGCTCGGCCTCCTCGGCGGCGGCCTTCGTGGTGTTCTTTGCGTCCTCGGACGCCTTGTCGAGGACGTCCTCGGCGGTCCGGGCGGCCTTGGCGAGCTGGGAGGCGGTCTCCTCGGCGGTGAGGCTGCGGGCGTTCTCCTCGGCCTCCGCGATGATCTTCTCGGCCTTGGCCTGGGCCTCGGCGACGACCTGATCGGCGTCCGCCTTGGTGGTCTCGGCCTCCTTGGTGGCCTCGGTGACCAGCCGGGCGACCTGTTCCTTCGCGGTCCGGGTGCGCTGTTCGTTGGCCGACTCGGCGCTCGCGAGGGCCTTGGCCGCGGCCTCCTTGGCCTCGGTGAGGACCTTCTCGGCCTCCAGGCGCGCTTCCCGCAGTGAGGTTTCGGCCTCCGTCATGCGCGTCTCGGCGGCCCGGCTCAGCTCGGTGGCCTGCCGGCGGGCGGAATCCGACTCGTTGACCGTGGAGCTGCGCAGCTGCTCGGCGTGGTCGGTGGCTTCCTGGGCCTGGCTTGAGGCGGCGTTCAGCAGCCGTTCGGCGTCCGTGCGGGCGCGCCGCAGCAGTGCCTCGGCCTCCGAACGGGCGGCTTCGGCGTCCATCTCCAGCCGCTGACGGGCCTCGGCGGCGACCCGCTCGGCCTCGGCGCGGGCGGCGGCCAGCGCCTGCTCGGCCTCGGCGCGGGACTCCTCGACGAGCCGGCGGGCCTGCGCTTCGGAGCGGGCGCGCAACTGCTCGGCCCACGCCACGTTCTCGTTGACGTGCGACTCGACGGTCTGCCGGCGCTCGCCCAGCTCCTGGTCGAGCTGCTGGCGCCGGGTCACGGCCTCCTGGTGCAGCTCCGCCTGGAGGCGGGCCGCGTTCTCCGCGTGTTCCTGGAGGATGCGCTGGGTCTGCGCGCGGGCCTGGCTGAGCTCCCGCTCGGCGTCCTGGCGCAGCTGGTCGGCCTGGACCTGGGCATTGCGGAGCATCTGCTCGGCCTGGTAGCCGATGTCACCGCCGTCGTATGCCGGCCGGGACATGAGGGTGCGGCGCGCCTCGTGGAGCTTGGCGCGCAACACCTCGACCTGGTAGCCGAGGTCCTCGGCATGCTGGATCGCCTTTTCCCGCTCGGTCTTCAGCCGCTCCATCTCGGCCTCGAACCGAGAGAGGTGGTCGACGTCAGCCGCCGGCTCTCGCTCCTGGCGTTCGTAGCCCCGCACTGCGCGGTCCCATCCGTCCCCTGGTCGCGGTTTACTCCAACGAGCTCCGTCCATCCGCCGAACGGTGCTCCCGGGGAATGGTGTCAGATCGACGACGGAGCATGGGCTGCTGCCCGACGCTCGCCCCCCGAAACCCGGACCCCGGCATGCCGTTGCCCTGGTTGCGAGCGACGACCGACCCCAACCCTACCGGCCCATATGTACGAGGGTCAGTGCTCAGGTGACTCAACAGGCGCCGAAGTGACCAGTTCTGTCAGTACGCCATGGCAATCCTTTGGGTGCAGGAACGTGATCCGTGACCCCATGGAGCCGCGCCGGGGCTCCTCGTACAGAACGCGCACGCCCTTGCCGCGAATGTCCTCCGAGTCCGTGTCGACGTCGGCCGTGCCGAAGGCGATGTGGTGGACCCCCTCACCGTTCTTCGCCAGCCACTTTCCTACGGCGGAGTCCTCGCGGGTGGGTTCGAGGAGCTGGAGGTAGGAGGCGCCGCCGTCGTCCGTGTTGTTGATCTTCAACATGGCCTCGCGTACGCCCTGCTCCTCGTTGACCTCGGAGTGGAACACCTCGAAGCCGTACGTGGCCCGGTAGAACTCGACTGTCTTGTCGAGGTCGAAGCAGGCGATCCCGATGTGGTCGATTCGCGTCAGCATGTATGTAGTGCAGCGCTCGCCGGGTGGTTACGCAACGTGCGCGCGATCACACCGACGGCCCGATGACGGGGTGGTCTACCGCTCAGTACATTTCAAGTAAACCCTCGTTCACTCCTCAGCTGAAACACGCTGGAAGGGGATCGCACCTCATGTCTGGAACGAACAGCACGACCTCGGTGATCGTCGCGGGCGCCCGGACGCCCATGGGACGGTTGCTGGGCTCCCTGAAGACCTTCTCCGGAGCCGACCTCGGCGGCTTCGCGATCAAGGCCGCCCTCGACCGTGCGGGTATCGGTGGCGACCAGGTGCAGTACGTGATCATGGGCCAGGTGCTCCAGGCCGGGGCAGGGCAGATCCCGGCACGCCAGGCCGCCGTCAAGGCGGGCATCCCCATGAGCGTCCCCGCGCTCACCATCAACAAGGTCTGTCTCTCGGGCCTCGACGCCATCGCGCTCGCCGACCAGCTCATCCGTGCAGGTGAGTTCGACGTGATCGTCGCGGGCGGCCAGGAGTCCATGACCAACGCCCCCCACCTGCTCCCCAAGTCCCGCGAGGGATACAAGTACGGCGCGATCGAGATGCTCGACGCGATGGCCTACGACGGCCTGACCGACGCCTTCGAGAACATCGCCATGGGCGAGTCCACCGAGAAGCACAACACGCGCCTCGGCATCGCGCGGCCCGAGCAGGACGAGGTCGCCGCCCTGTCCCACCAGCGGGCCGCCGCCGCCCAGCAGAACGGAGTCTTCGAGGCCGAGATCACCCCCATCGAGATCCCGCAGCGCAAGGGCGAGCCGGTCGTCTTCAGCAAGGACGAGGGCATCCGCGCGGAGACCACGGTCGAATCGCTCGGCAAGCTGCGCCCCGCGTTCTCCCGCGACGGCACGATCACCGCCGGCACCTCCTCGCAGATCTCGGACGGTGCGGCGGCCGTGGTCGTGATGAGCAAGACCAAGGCGCAGGAGCTGGGCCTGGAGTGGATCGCCGAGATCGGCGCCCACGGCAATGTGGCGGGACCCGACAACTCGCTCCAGTCGCAGCCGTCCAACGCGATCCTGCACGCCCTGAAGAAGGAGGGCCTGGAGGTCGAGGACCTCGACCTGATCGAGATCAACGAGGCCTTCGCCGCCGTCGCGGTGCAGTCAATGAAGGACCTCGGGGTGTCAACGGAAAAGGTGAACGTCAACGGCGGAGCCATCGCCCTGGGCCATCCCATCGGCATGTCCGGCGCCCGTCTCGTCCTGCACCTCGCCCTGGAACTCAAGCGGCGCGGCGGCGGGGTCGGCGCGGCGGCGCTGTGCGGCGGCGGCGGTCAGGGTGACGCGCTGATCGTGCGGGTACCCAAGGCCTGAGCTGTACTTTCCCGACGGAACGGAGCTGTGATGCAGGACGTCGCCTCGCTGGTGGCCCAGGCCAGGGAAGGCCGGCCGCGGGCCGTGGCCCGGCTGATCTCCCTGGTGGAGGGGGCGTCCCCCCAGCTCAGGGAGGTCATGGCGGCCCTCGCACCGCTGACCGGCGGGGCGTACGTCGTGGGCCTCACGGGATCGCCGGGCGTCGGCAAGTCGACGTCCACCTCCGCGCTGGTCACGGCGTACCGCAAGCAGGGCAGGCGGGTCGGCGTCCTGGCCGTCGACCCGTCCTCGCCGTTCTCGGGCGGCGCCCTGCTAGGGGACCGCGTCCGCATGTCGGACCACTCCTCCGACCCCGGCGTCTACATCCGCTCGATGGCCACCCGGGGCCACCTCGGCGGCCTCGCCTGGTCGGCCCCGCAGGCGATCCGCGTCCTCGACGCAGCGGGCTGCGAGGTGATCCTGGTGGAGACGGTCGGGGTCGGCCAGTCGGAGGTGGAGATCGCCTCCCAGGCCGACACCAGCGTGGTGCTGCTGGCCCCGGGGATGGGTGACGGCATCCAGGCGGCGAAGGCCGGAATCCTGGAGATCGGCGACATCTACGTCGTCAACAAGGCCGACCGCGACGGCGCCGACGCGACCGCCCGCGAGCTGAACCACATGCTCGGCCTCGGCGAGTCCCGCGGCCCCGGCGACTGGCGCCCCCCGATCGTCAAGACGGTGGCCTCCCGCTCCGAGGGCATCGACGAGGTGGTGGAAGCCCTGGAGAAGCACCGGGCATGGATGGAGGAACACGGCGTCCTCGCGGAACGCCGGGCGGCCCGGGCGGCCCGCGAGATCGAGACGATCGCTGTCACGGCGCTGCGGGCGCGGATCGGGGACCTGCATGGGGACCGGCGGGTGGGTGCGCTCGCGGAACGGGTCGTGGCGGGGGAGTTGGACGCGTACCGCGCGGCGGACGAACTGATCGCGGGCATCACAGAGGGCTAGGTGTATTGACCACGAGCGTTGTCGACACTGGCCGGCGCTTGATCATGGCGAAGACCTCCGGTGTGGTGGAGCTGTCCAGGACTGCACCGCACGGAGGTCTTCGTGTCCCGCCGTAATGCCCGGCTGACCGTTCACGGCAGGCGACTGCTCGTCGAACGTGTCTGCGCCGGCCGTCCGGTCGCACGGGTGTGCCGGCTGCGGCAGGACCGCAAACTCGGACCCGCCCGCATCGGACCGGTCCTGGGCCTGCCCGCCTCCACCGTGCCCAGCATCCTCACCCGCCACGGCCTGAACCGTCTCACCCTGCTCCCCATGGCGCCTGTGCGCCCTCGCGGCGGCGACCTGGGGCCCCGGAACACCGGAGGCGGTGCTCACGGTGGCTGCGCCAACCGGCAAGTGCGCGCCCCCACTTGGCCCCACCATGCGCTCCGTGTGGGCCGAACTGGTCGGCGACCGGGGGCTGTTGCAGCGCGCGTACAGCCTCGACGGCGTCGCCGAGGAACTCCCGTACATCGTCGGCCCGTTGATGATCGGCGCGGGGACGCTCGCCTTCGTCACGTCACGGCACTGGGCGGCGTACGCGTTCCGGCAGGCGCCGGGCGGGGATTGCGGCTTTCCAGAGTCCGCGGGCTGCTCGGCCCGGTCGTCGTGGCCGCCGGTAGGGGGCTCGCGCTGAGCGCCGTCTACCTGCTGGTGATGGCGTTCGCCGAACAGCGGGGGTACGGCGACGGTGCCCTGGGTGCTGGCCGCGTGGGTACGGCTGACGAGGTCGGCGCTGGGTCTCGGGCTGGCCCTGGCTGAGGCTGGGCCGGCGGCGGGGGTGTGGTCACTCACCGTGGCGGCGGCGTGCGCGTGCTTCTTTGTCGCACCAGCTCTGACTACCGCGTATCTGCCAAGTGCTCCGCCGGCAGGGCGGTTTGTTGTCTGCGGGTCCGTCGTGGCTGGTCGCGCCCACGCGGAGGAGCCGCGAATCGACACAGCCCCGCGCCCCCAAAAAAGTCGGGGCGTTGTAGTGCGCCGGACTTCACCCGTCCCGCTCGGCACAATCCAGCCTGTCCGGCGTTTGAGGAGAGGCCCCTTCAGGGCCGAAGCGGTGGCCTGGGGGCGGCAGCCCCCAGACGGTCCCGCAACCAACGTCAGGGACGCCCGCGCTGCCCCCGCAGATGTTCCGCGATCGGCTTAAGCGTTTTGTCGAGTTCCGACAGGCCTTCGGGGGTCACGAGGTCGATGAAGTGCCGCCGCACGGAGGCGACATGATGGGGCGCGACCTTCTTCATCGTCGCCAGGCCGTGTTCGGTGAGCACCGCGTACAGTCCCCGGCGGTCCGACTCGCAGTTCTCCCGGCGTACCAGGTCCGCGTTCTCCATGCGGGTGATCTGGTGCGAGAGGCGGCTCTTGGACTGGAGCGTGGCGGCGGCGAGGTCGCTCATCCGCAGCCGTTTGTCCTCCGCCTCGGAGAGGTTCACCAGGATCTCGTAGTCGTTCATCGTCAGGCCGAACGGCTGAAGGTCCTTTTCGAGCTGGTACGTCAGCAGTCTGTTGACCTCCAGGTGGGTGCGCCAGGCGCACTGCTCCTCATCGGTCAGCCAGCGCGTGGCCGTCTCGGTCTCCATGAATGAAGTCTACCTAAAATGTTGAAAGGCGAACTAGTGAGGGTGGCGTGACGGCGCGCACACGTTCGACGTCACACTCCGCAGACTACCGCTCACAGCCCGAAGCGACGCTGGAGATCTCCCAGCTGTCCGGGAAGGCGCGGTGCGCCCGCTTGCTGTGAGGGACCTGTGGGAACCCCGCCCCCGCCCGGTACTCCCGGCTCGTGCGGCACAACCCCTGTGGCCTGCTCGGGCATGAGGTTCTCGGAAGATTGGAGCAGTACCGTACCCGCCCCCACGAACTCGAACTGGTGCTCCTCCCCGGAGGCCCCGCCGATGCCCGTCATCGCACGTAGACCGCCCATGAGGCCGGTCATGTAGGCGTGGTCGTAGTGATGGCACGGGGACGGGCAGTCGGCCCAGCCGACGAGCGCCTGCGGGTCGACCCGGATCGGGGGTTCCATGAACACCACCGGCCCGCTGGAGGCGGCCACGATCTTGCCGGTTCCGATGAGTGTCAGAAAGCCGGGAACAATCGACTGCTTGAGAGCAAGACTTGGCTGAAAAGCGAGCAGATTGCCCGAGCGAATGGTCATGTTGGCGTCTTCGAGGTCGTACGCGTTGACGTCGAAGGCCCGGTCGGCGAGCAGCATCTTGCCCGAGCCGTCCGCCACCACCCAGTCGCTCGCGTGCAGAGGCGAATGGAAGGACGTGCGGACAAGCCGGTCGAGTCGCCCGTGCCCGATGCCGTTGAACTCCATCGAGCCGTAGTAGGCGATCATCTTCCCCTTCTGCAGGAACCACTGGCTCCCCTTGAGCTCCACGCAGAAGGTGTACTTGTTGACGTTGTCGTCGACCGGCAGGGTCATCGGGTCGAAGACCGTGGGGCCGGATCCCGCGTACTGGCTCACAGTTTCTCCTCCGACGCCTGGACGTACACCGCGCCGCTGCCGCTCAGCTCCAGCTGGAACGCCTCGCCGGAGCCCCGGCCCACCATGTCGCGCCAACCGAGCGCCGTGGACAGCTTGTTGCGGACGTCGCCGTGGTGGGCGACGTAGGCCTGCGGGTCGACATGGACGGGTCTGCCGGGGGTGATCGGCACCTCGAAGACCCCGCCGTGGGCCATCACGGCGACCGCGCCCCGCCCCTGGAGCGTGGTCGTGAACAGGCCCTGGCCGGTGACCTGGCCGCGGACCATCCCCATGACGCCGCCCTGTGAGCCCATGAACATCGTGCCCTGCTGGAGGGTGCCCTCGAAGGCGAGGAGACGGTCGGCCTCCACGTAGAGGGTGTCTCCGGTGAGCTCGATGATCTGGATGTGGTGCCCGCCGTGACCGAACATCACGGTGCCGCTGCCCTCGACGGTCATCAGGGGGGTCGCCTCGTTGGCGACGCGGCGGCCGAGCATCGACATGACGCCGCCCTGGCCGCCCTGGATGTTCGGGGTGAAGGAGACGTCGCCCTTGTAGGCGAGCATCGCGCCGCGCTGGCTGTACAGCCGCTGACCCGGCATGACAGTGGCCTGGATCATCTTCGAGTTGATCTCCGTGAACGTCATGTCACACGTCCCCCGCGATCGTGTTCCGCTCGCTGGGCTGGACGTAGACGAGCCCGTCCCCCTCGAAGCGGATCTGGAAGGCCTCGCCGCCGCCCTCCCCGAAGAAGGTGCGGAAGGTCACACCGGACTGGAAGGACTGGTGCAGGTTCCCCTGGTGCGCGATGTACGCGCCGGGGTCGACGGTCAGCGGATACTGCCGGCTCACCCGCAGCACCACCGCCGGGCCGTCCGACATGATCGCCGCCTGGCCGTGGCCCTCGACGGTCGTCGTGAACAGCCCGTTGCCCTGCGAGGCGCCGCGCAGGCCCGTGAACGTCGTGCCCGTTCTCAGTCCCGCGTCGGTCGCGAGCAGGTTGCTCGACTCGACGTACAGCTTGTCGCCCTGGAGATTCACGAGGTTGATCTCGGAGGCCCGGTCCGCGAACCAGCAGGTGCCCTGCCCCCTCACCTCCATCACCGTCATCTGCTCACCGGTGAGCCGCCGGGTGACCATCCCCCGGATGCCCTCACCGCCGCCGCTCATCTTCTTGAAGGCCATCTGCCCGTCGTACGCGACCATCGAGCCGTTCTTCGCCTTCACGGCGTCCCCGGTCATGTCGACGGCGAGCACCTTGCTGCCCTGGAGTCGAAACATCGCCACCGTGCGAAGGTAACCGCACGGGCGCGGTCGCCGACAGGGCCCGTGGGTGGAGAACGACCCTGACCTGGCCCCTAGGGCAGACCCAGGGAGTGTCGCTGGACGCGTTCAGCCGTACGACCGCCGTGCACGCGCTCGGGTCGACGGTGGACCCCCGGTCTCGGCTCGCCCAGCCGTTTGCCACAATGGACGAGCGTTTGTGCTCGCGTTCACAAACTGTGGACGTCTCCCTCACCGAAGGTGACCTGTGGACATCAAGACCGCCACTGCAATCCGCCGCCTCCGCCTGGTGTCGGCCCCCGAGGCCGTGTCCTTCCTCCTGCTGCTCACCTGCTCGGTGCTGAAGCGGACCACGGACTTCAACGCGGTGCCCGTGATGGGCATGGTCCACGGCGTCCTCTTCATCCTCTACGTCCTCTTCTGGGCCGACGCCTGGAACCGCACCAAGTGGGGCGCGAAGACGGCGGCCCTCTACTTCGTCCTCTCCGTCCTGCCCACCGGCGGCTTCTTCGCCGAGCGCAAGCTCCGGCGCGAGTCCGAGGACGCGGTCATCGCCTCCCGCGCCCGCCAGGAGCAGGAAGGGGCCGTGAAGGCATGATCGTCGCCTTTTCCGTGACGCCCCTGGGTGTCGGCGAGGACGTCGGCGAGTACGTCGCCGACGCCGTCCGCGTCGTCCGCGAGTCGGGCCTGCCCAACCGCACCGACGCGATGTTCACCAGCGTCGAAGGTGAGTGGGACCAGGTCATGGACGTCGTCAAGCGCGCGGTCGCCGCCGTCGAGGCACGCGCCCCGCGCGTCTCCGTAGTCCTCAAGGCGGACATCCGCCCCGGGGTGACCGACGGCCTCACGTCGAAGGTGGAGACGGTCGAGCGGCACTTGGCGCAGTAGCCCCGGCATCGCCGAGCCAGGGTTTCAGGCCCTGCCGCACGACCCGCAGCACCTCGTCCGGGGACAACTCGGGGGCTCGCTCGACCACGACGAGCCCCCACCCGGGCTGACGGACTGCGCCAAGCGTCACCGCGCGTTCGCGCCGCAGGTACGTCACCGCCGACGCGAGGTCGGTCACGCGCGGGCTCACCCCGTACGCGGCGAGCTTTCCGACGTACCGCTCCAGCCACTCCGGCCCTTCCCGCTCGGCGGCACGGGACAGCGCGACCCCGGCGTCCCCGTCGAGGAAGACCACGACCGGACGGACCCGGGCCAGCACACTCGTGAGCCCGGCCGTGAACGCGTCGATCGTCTCCGCGCCGTGCCCCATCGCGAGCAACGTCGGCACGAACGGCACCAGCGCGTCCGCGATCACCACCTCGTCGCCCCGCGCCACGACCGACTCGGCGAAACATGCCGCAGCCGCGGCCAAGGTCTCCAGCCCGACAGCTCCCTTCGCCTCGAACTCCCCGGCCACCGCGGCGAACTGAGGCCGGGTCAGGACCTCCTCCTCGCGGAAGTGATCCACCCGTAGGCCGGCACCGGCGAGCGACCGGGACAACCCGGCGCACAGGGTCGACTTACCCACGCCGGGAGCCGCTCCCCACACCGACACCAGAACCGTCACCGCCAACTCCCCTCCACGGCCCCACTCAACCGTGAGACGACCGCCAGGTCCGGCACCCGGTGCAGGGCGGCGACGACCTGGCCGCTCGCGAACTCCCGTTGCGCGTCGGTGACCTTCGGGTCGATCGCGCACTCGGCCTGGACGTACACGTAGTTCAGGTCGGTCGCGAAAAGCATCGAGAACGACCGCCGACCCCATACGACGGCACGCCCCCCGGCACGCCGATAGGCCCGCGCCACACGCGCGCCCGCCTCAACATCCCCCTCGTTCCCGCCCGACCACACGAACAGGGCGCGGGCCAACTCCCGTTCCGCCGCAGCGGGTCCGGCGTTGTCCCAGTCGAGGAGGACGGGACCGGCCGGGCCGACCAGGACGTTCTGGGGTTGCAGATCGAGATGGGACGTCACCAGGTCGCCGGGGTCGGACGGGGTCACCCAGCGCGCCAACTCCGCGGCGGAGGTGGCGATGAACCGGCCCAGCACGTCCGCCCACGGCAGCCCGGCCCGCCGCACCTTCGCGTGCAGCTCTTCCCACTCGGAGTCCTGCGGGCACCGCTCGTACCAGGAGCTCGGGATCTCGCTCTCGCCCGCTCCCGCCCTGTGCAGCAGCGCCATCGTCCGCCCGAACCAGTCCAGGATGTCCGGATCGGAGGTGTCCGCCGGGGTGCCGTCGATCCAGTCGTACAGCTTGACGTGGGACCCACCGGACGAGCCGGAACCGGGGCCGGGGCCGAGGCGTGACACGTACGCACCGTGCCGGTCGGGCATGAGCCGCGGTGACGCGATGCCCAGGTTCTCGGCGACCTGCCGTAACTCGGCCTCGCGGCGGACCTGCTCCTCGTCGCAGCCGAAGAGGAGCTCCTTGACCGCCCACACGGAGCCGTTGCCGGACAGCTTCCAGATCTGTCCCAGCGCGCCACGGGCGACGGGTGTCATCGTCCACGGGCCGGCTCCGAGCGCGTAGGTCTCCGCGACGAGATCGGCGGTGTCCTGCATGCGAGTACCTCCGGGACGCTGCTGAGGATCATGACCAGCGGCATTCTCCCCGAGCCCGCTCCCCGACCCGTTCCGCCGCCGGGGGCACCCCCCACCCACCTGGACGCACCCAGTTCGACACGCCCTCAATTCTCCACGTGTGTGAGGTTATCGGCCCGGTCGATCTTCGGAACCCGACGGTTCCGGCGGTCCCCGGGCGTCGATCACTCCTCAATCATTGGAGGGAGCTGTGCGGCCGGAGGGCTACGACTACGACACCTACAGCCGGCTGGCCGGGCCGCTCACCGAGCCGTCCGGTGCGTCGTACCAGGTGCAGTACACCTCGCTCCTCTCGCGCGAGCCCCACCGAATACGCGCTGTCCTCCTGATGAGCCTCGCCCCGGTGCTCACCGCCGCCCTGCTCGTCTACCTCGTCCGACCCACCCACTGGGTCGAGCGCGAGGGCGGTCAGGAATGGATGGTCGGGCTCGACATCACGATGCTGATAGCCATCGGCCTCATCGAGCTGTTCATGGTCGTCAACGTCGCCTCCGTCGCCCACGCCACGCTGGTCGCCCGCGACCCCATCCCCGTCGTCCCCGAGGCCGGCACTCGCGTCGCCTTCCTCACTACGTACGTCCCGGGCAAGGAACCTCTGTCCATGGTTCGCGCCACCCTCGAAGGCGCGGTCGGGGTCACGCATACCGGGCCCGTCGACGTCTGGCTTCTCGATGAGGGGGACGACGAGCAAGCCAAGGCGCTGTGCGCCGAGTTGGGCGGCGGACGCCGTCGCCGCCCGGATCACCGGGCCGGGGTCGAGCCCGCCGGCCGGCCGCAGCGCGGTCGGCTGGTCGGCGATCCGCTTCAGCAGGGTGGCGTCGTGCTTGCGGCCCTCCCGCTCCCACATCTGGATCTGCTCGGCCGCCGGGCTCGCCGGGTCGACCCAGAAGGACGTGGCGTGTGCCGGGTCCTTGGACCGGGCACCGGCGACGGAGGCCTCGTCGACGTCGGCGGCGGACGAACAGCCCACCGCGAGCCCGAACACCGAGAGCACCGCGAACGTGCGGATCAGCCGGGACACGCCGCTCCCTTGCGCGAGGGGACATCAAGTGACGATTCGTCGGCGATTGTGAACGATCCGTCACCGCACCGGGCCCTGGCGCGTCGGGCGGTGGTCGTGTGAGGCCGGCGCGGATTCCCAAGGGTGTGCGTTCGCGGACTCGGTCGGGCTCTGGTCCGTCGGTCAGCCGCCGCCCGCGGCCAGCGCGATCCCCAGCGGGGTCCGCTCGTAGAGCACCTGATGGCCGTAGCGCCGCGCCGTGAGCAGGCCCGCGTCGCGCAGCACCGTCAGATGTGCGGACACCGACGAGGGCGCGAGACGGAGGCGGTGGGCGAGGGCGGTCGTGGAGGCCGGTTCGTCGAGCGCGGTCAGCACGGTGGCCCGGCCGCGTCCCAGCAGTCGTAGCAGCGCGTCGGGGGTGTGGTCGGCGGGCTCGGACCACAGGGCGCCGATGCCCCGGGCCGGGTAGGCCAGGGTCGGCTGCCAGGGGTGCTCGAAGGTGCTGACCACGTTCGGCCAGATGAAGACGCTCGGCAGCAGCACCAGGCCCTGACCGCCGAGATGACGCTCGTGCTCGCCCCGGAAGTCCACGGTCAGCGTTCCCGCGTCCCAGGCGCAGTACCGGCTGATCTCCGGGAGCAGTACGCCCAGCCCGACCTCGGCGAGCCGGCGCGAGTGGAAGGCGATGTCCGCCTCCAGCAGGGCGCGCAGCCGGGGCCAGTCCGGCGCGACCAGGGTGTGCCAGACGGCCTCCATCGCATCGGCCAACTCCTCGATCATGCGGGCGGGTTCACGCAGCCAGGCCCGGCCGCGCGCGGACTCCAGCGCGCCCGGGGTGTCCGCCAGCGACCT
This sequence comes from Streptomyces sp. NBC_01622, assembly GCF_045209635.1. NCBI lineage: Bacteria > Bacillati > Actinomycetota > Actinomycetes > Kitasatosporales > Streptomycetaceae > Streptomyces > Streptomyces sp. NBC_01622. The sequence goes on along the minus strand of NZ_CP109293.1, from coordinate 3,847,583 downwards.
GGCCGTGTCCTCCCGGGCCTCGGCCGGATCGGCCGCGCGCACTGCGGCGATCTCCTGCTCGAAGGTGGCCGCCGGACCGATCGGCGGCGGGCACAGCCAGTCGGGACAGTGCCCGGGCTGCGGCATCAGCAGCCACAGCGGCCCGAGATCGAGACCGGCCACCGCCGCACCGGTCCGCCGCAGCCAGTCCGCGTGATACCCGTGCCGTTCCGGCCGCTTCAGTGTGCGCACGACCTCCTGCGTCTCCCAGAGCGGCGACACGGCGAACCGGCACCTGAGGAAGTCGTCCTCCCCGAAATACAGCCGCGACGGCATGCCCCACCTCCAAAGAAGCCGGCCAGAAGATTCGGCCCTGTCCGAAACTCTAGGGCGCCGGGCCGCCGCCGAGCACGCTGCTGCCCATGCTCCAAGCCCCGCCCGCGCCGCCCACCGGCTACCGCCGCGTCCTCGCCGTCCCCGAGTTCCGCGTCGTCTTCGCCGCACACGCGCTGTCCCTGCTCGGCGTGATCGTCACCGAGATCGCGCTCTCCGTACTCGTCTACGACCTCACCGGCTCGCCCCTGATGAGCGCGCTCGCGTTCGCGGTGGGCTTCCTGCCGTATCTCATCGGCGGGACGCTCCTCGCCGGGGTCGCCGACCGCTACCCGGCCCGACGCGTGCTCGTGGTCTGCGACCTGGTGTGCGCGGGCTGTGTCGCGGCGATGGTCGCGCCGGGCACCGGCATCGCCGTACTGCTGCTGCTCCGCTGCGCCCTCGCCGTCGTCTCACCGGTGTTCGCGGGCACCAGGATGGCGACGCTCGCCGACATCCTCGGCGACGGCGACCTCTTCGTGCTCGGCCGCTCGCTGCTGCGGATCGTGTCGCAGAGCGCGCTGCTCGTCGGCTACGGACTCGGCGGCCTGCTGCTCACCGTGGTCTCGCCGCGCCACGCGCTGCTGATCACCGTGGGCACTTTTCTCACCTCCGCCGCCCTGCTGCGCCTCGGCACCCGGCGCCGCCCCGCCAGGGCGAGCGGCGGGGGCGCCCTGCTGGCCGACTCTCTCAAGGGCGCCCGGCAGGTCCTCGCGAACCGCCGGGTACGGGCGCTGCTCCTGCTGTTCTGGCTGCCCGCGATGTTCTCCGTAGCCCCGGAGGCCCTGGCCGCCCCGTACGCGGCCGAACTCGGCGCCGGTTCGACCGGGCTCGGGCTGCTGATGTGCGCCCTGCCCGTCGGCACGATCGCCGGCGAGCTGTACGCCGGCTCCCGGCTGCGCCCCGCCGCCCGGGAACGGATCGCCCTCCCGCTGGTCTGCTGCACCCTCCTGCCCTACCTCGCCTACGCCGGCCGGCCGGGCCTCGCGCTCTCCCTGGCGCTGCTGGCGGTCGCGGGCGCCGGGTCCGCGTACACGCTCGGCCTCGACCAGTGGTTCGTACGGGACGTGCCCCAGGAACTGCGCGGCCGGGCCATGACCCTGCTCACCGCCGGGCTGATGACCATCCAGGGCGTGGGCATGGCCCTGGCCGGTGTGGCCGCCGAGTTCGCCGGGGTGCGCGGGGCGGTCGTGGGTGCCGGGGCGCTCGGCACGGTGTGCTGCGCACTGCTCGCCGTGGAGGCCCGCAGGACCGCCGGGGGACCGAAAGACGAGACGGGGCTGACCACGATGTGACCGGCCGGTAAGGTCTGGTGACGTGCCGAAGCCGCTCAGTCTCCCTTTCGACCCCATCGCCCGTGCCGACGAACACTGGAAGCAGCGCTGGGGAAACGTACCGTCGATGGCCGCCATCACCTCGATCATGCGAGCACAGCAGATCCTGCTCGCCGAGGTCGACGCGGTCGTCAAACCGTACGGGCTGACCTTCGCGCGGTACGAGGCGCTGGTGCTGCTCACCTTCTCCAAGGCGGGTGAGCTGCCGATGTCGAAGATCGGCGAGCGGCTCATGGTGCATCCCACGTCCGTCACCAACACCGTGGACCGGCTGGTCAGATCAGGGCTCGTCGACAAGCGCCCGAACCCCAACGACGGCCGCGGCACCCTCGCCTCCATCACCGACAAGGGCCGCGAGGTCTGCGACGCGGCGACCCGCGACCTGATGGAGATGGACTTCGGGCTCAGCGCCTACGACGCGGAGGAGTGCGCGGAGATCTTCGCGATGCTGCGGCCGCTCAGGGTCGCGGCGGCGGACTTCGAAGAGGACTGACCCGGGCAAAGGACGAGGACTGACCCGGGGAAAGATCGCCCGGAACCGGTCGTTACGCTCGTCCTCATGAAAAAGAGCGTGCTGACCCGCTACCGCGTCATGGCGTACGTCACGGGTGTCCTGCTGGTCCTGCTGTGCCTCAGCATGATCGCCAAGTACCTCCTCAAGATCGACGGCGCCGGCAGCTTCACCGAGGTCGTCGCCATCGCGCACGGCTGGCTGTACGTCGTGTACCTGCTCTTCGCGTTCGATCTGGGCTCCAAGGCGAAGTGGCCGGTCGGCAAGCAGCTCTGGGTGCTGCTCGCGGGGACCATCCCGACCGCCGCGTTCTTCGTGGAGCGGAAGATCAGCCACGAGCTGGAGTCGAAGATCGTCGAGCCGACTCCGGTCGCCGCCAAGGCGTAGGCCCCACCACCTTCACCGCCGTACGGGTCGCGTACGGCGGTTGCCCATCGACATTTACTAGGACGTCCTAGTAAATTCGAAGCATGGACGCTGACGCCATCGCAGAGGGCCGCCGACGCTGGCAGGCCCGGTTCGACGCCGCACGCAAGCGTGAGGCCGACTTCACCACGCTCTCCGGGGACCCGGTCGAGCCGGTGTACGGGCCACGCCCCGGGGACAGGTACGACGGCTTCGAGCGGATCGGATGGCCCGGCGAGTACCCCTACACGCGCGGGCTGCACGCCACGGGCTACCGGGGGCGGACCTGGACGATCCGGCAGTTCGCCGGGTTCGGCAACGCCGAGCAGACCAACGAGCGGTACAAGAAGATCCTGGCCAACGGCGGCGGCGGACTCTCCGTCGCCTTCGACATGCCGACCCTCATGGGCCGAGACTCCGACGACCCGCGTTCCCTCGGCGAGGTCGGGCACTGCGGGGTCGCCATCGACTCCGCCGCCGACATGGAGGCCCTCTTCAAGGACATCCCGCTGGGCGACGTGACGACCTCGATGACCATCAGCGGGCCCGCCGTCCCCGTCTTCTGCATGTACCTGGTCGCCGCCGAACGCCAGGGCATCGACCCCGCCGTCCTCAACGGCACGCTCCAGACGGACATCTTCAAGGAGTACATCGCCCAGAAGGAGTGGCTCTTCCAGCCCGAGCCGCACCTGCGCCTCATCGGCGACCTCATGGAGTACTGCGCGACCGGCATCCCCGCCTACAAGCCGCTGTCCGTCTCCGGCTACCACATCCGCGAGGCCGGCTCCACGGCCGCGCAGGAGCTGGCGTACACGCTGGCCGACGGCTTCGGGTACGTCGAACTCGGCCTGTCCCGGGGCCTCGACGTGGACGTCTTCGCGCCCGGCCTGTCCTTCTTCTTCGACGCGCACGTCGACTTCTTCGAGGAGATCGCCAAGTTCCGCGCGGCGCGCAGGATTTGGGCCCGCTGGATGCGGGACGTCTACGGCGCGGAGTCCGAGAAGGCGCAGTGGCTGCGCTTCCACACCCAGACCGCCGGCGTCTCGCTGACCGCGCAGCAGCCGTACAACAACGTCGTCCGTACGGCAGTCGAGGCCCTTGCCGCGGTTCTCGGCGGGACCAACTCGCTGCACACCAACGCCCTGGACGAGACGCTGGCGCTGCCGAGTGAGCAGGCCGCGGAGATCGCGCTGCGCACGCAGCAGGTGCTGATGGAGGAGACCGGGGTCGCCAACGTGGCGGATCCGCTGGGCGGTTCGTGGTACGTCGAGCAGCTCACCGACCGGATCGAGGCGGACGCCGAGAAGATCTTCGAGCAGATCAGGGAGCGCGGGCTGCGGGCCCACCCGGACGGACAGCACCCGATCGGGCCGATCACCTCCGGCATCCTGCGCGGCATCGAGGACGGCTGGTTCACCGGCGAGATCGCAGAGGCTGCGTTCCAGTACCAGCGGTCCGTGGAGAAGGGCGACAAGCGGGTCGTGGGTGTCAATGTGCATCACGGGTCGGTCACCGGGGACCTGGAGATTCTGCGGGTCAGCCACGAGGTGGAGCGGGAGCAGGTCCGGGAGTTGGGGGCGCGGAAGGGAGCGCGGGACGAGGGGGCCGTAGCGGCGGCTCTGGACGCGATGCTCGCCGCCGCGCGGGACGGGTCGAACATGATCGGGCCGATGCTGGACGCGGCGCGGGCCGAGGCGACGCTGGGCGAGATCTGTGGGGTGCTGCGGGAGGAGTGGGGCGTCTACACGGAGCCCGCCGGGTTCTAGAGCGGAGGTGTCTGGGTCCCGCTGAGCGAGGTCAGGCCGAGCAGCAGGACCTGGGTGAAGCTGTGGACCCAGTCCTCGTCGGCGGGTTCCGCGCTGACCAGGGTGCGGTGGACGACCGCGCCGGCGACCACGTCGAAGATCAGGTCGGCGGTGCGCGCGGCCTCCAGCGGGTCTGATTCGGGGGGCAGTTCGCCGCGTGCCTGGGCGCGGGCCCTGCCCTCGACGACCAGGCACTTCTGCCGGTCGACGATCGATTCGCGGATGCGTTCGCGCAGGGCGTCGTCGCGGACGGACTCGGCGACCACCGCCATCAGTCCGCTCTTGGCCTCCGGGCGGGCCAGGATCGCCGCGAACTGGAGGACGACGCCCTCGATGTCGGCGGCCAGGGTGCCCCGGTCGGGCAGTTCCAGCTCGTCGAAGAGTTCGGCGACGGCGTCGACGACGAGTTCGTTCTTGCCTGCCCAGCGGCGGTAGAGGGTCGTTTTCGCAACCCCGGCGCGGGTCGCCACGTCTCCCAACGTGAGCTTGGACCAGCCGAGTTCGACCAGGGCCTCCCGGGTGGCCGCGAGGATCGCGGTGTCCGCGGTGGTGCTGCGGGGGCGGCCCGCCGCGCGTGGGAGGGGAGTGCGGCTCTGCATCCCCCGACCATAACCGGCGGTTCCTGTGGTGCAGTGAGGGAGATCACCGGGTATCCCTTTCCGCGAGGCACCCGGCACCATTACGCTACGACTCGTAGCGAAACCACGGGCGCGGGTGGGGACCCGACGCCGAACAGCACCTGCCGAACAGCACTGACCGGACCGGCTTTCACAACGCTTTTCCTTCACACGGGCGGACGGGGGAGGATAGACGCATGCAGCCACGGAACATGTCCATGAGCGGAGTCGTCGACCTCGCCGCGGTGAAGGCGGCCCAGGAGGCCAAGGCCAAGGCGGAGCAGGCGCGCGCCGAATCCGCCAGGCAGGGCGGTGGCGGAGCCGTCTCGCCGGCCGATCTTGTGATCGACGTAGATGAGGCGGGCTTCGAGAGCGAGGTCCTGCAGCGGTCCACCGAGGTCCCGGTCGTCATCGACTTCTGGGCCGAGTGGTGCGAGCCGTGCAAGCAGCTGAGCCCGATCCTGGAGCGGCTCGCCCTCGACTACAGCGGCCGCTTCGTCCTCGCCAGGATCGACGTCGACGCCAATCAGATGCTGATGCAGCAGTTCGGGGTGCAGGGCATCCCGGCCGTCTTCGCGGTGGTCGCCGGCCAGGCGCTGCCGCTCTTCCAGGGGGCCGCCGCCGAACCGCAGATCCGCCAGACCCTCGACCAGTTGATCCAGGTCGCCGAGCAGCGCTTCGGTCTCACCGGGCTGGACGTCGACCCGGACGCCGTCCCGGGGGAGCGGCCCGAGGCCGCGGCCGAGATGCCGGCCGGCCCCTACGACGGCCTGCTGGAAGCCGCCGTACAGGCCCTGGACGCGGGGGACTTCGGCGGGGCCGTACAGGCCTACAAGAACGTGCTGAGCGACGACCCGGCCAACTCGGAGGCCAAGCTCGGGCTCGCGCAGGCCGAGTTGCTGCAGCGGGTGTCGACGCTCGACCCGCAGCAGGTGCGCACGGAGGCCGCCGCGAAGCCGGGTGACGTGCCGGCGCAGATCGCCGCCGCCGACCTGGATCTGGTGGGCGGTCATGTCGAGGACGCGTTCGGCCGGTTGATCGACACCGTGCGGCGCACGGTGGGTGACGACCGGGACACCGTACGGGTGCGGCTGCTGGAGCTGTTCGAGGTCGTCGGGGGCGACGACCCGAGGGTGACGGCGGCCCGGCGGGCACTGGCGCGGGCGCTGTTCTGAGCGGGGTCCGAGGCCGGTTCTGACCAGTCGGTAAACCTCGGGAACGGTGTTGCCGGTGTGAAAGATTTGCCGACGGAGTGTCACTGCGACCGCGCTTTACCAAATCTTGGTAATCGCGGTCGCTGTTACTTGGAGTAAGCCGAGGCCGTTGTTCTGTCGGATTCCGTCCGAAGATCAACGGTTTTGTTCTGGCCCACAATGACACCCAGCGTCGTCGGCCGATACCGGCGGGTCGTTGTTCGGTTATCCGGTCGTTACTACCCAGTAACGAAGCCCCTTGTGCGGGCGGCGAGAATGCACCACGATCGGCGACGCTCGGTCCGTTTCCGTACCCCGACAGCCGGTCGGGGCGACGGGGTCTCCTGGGTCCCCACCGAGTAGAGCCGGAAACAATGGAGCCGGCTCTTGGGCAGGGGGGTCTTCGCCGCACGGCGGAGCCTGTCCAGCAAGGTTGTGCGTGATGTGCGTCAGGCGCGACCAGTGGTTGTCGCTCGGGGGTGATCGCCGGTGATCGGTGCGCGGGTTCGCGCCTCCGGGTACAGGCGCTCCCCTTCCCGAGGACGTAGCACTTCTCCCATCCCTGCCCGGCTGAGCCGCCATCTGGGGGCAGTCAGGGCCAGGAGATGTACGTCCGAGAAGGAGGAAATATGGAGTCCCAGGTGCGTGGCGGGACGAGATGGAAGCGCTTCGCTGTGGTCATGGTGCCCAGCGTCGCCGCTACGGCGTGTATAGGTGTCGCCCTCGCGCAGGGCGCTCTCGCCGCGTCATTCAGTGTTTCGGGTCAGTCGTTCAAGGTGACGGCGGACGAGCTCAACGGCACGGGCTTCACGCAGTACGGAGCCCTGGACTCGGGCTACAACCTGGACGGCAGCAAGACGGCTCACCCCGTCGCCGTCTCGGCGTTCAAGTCCGCCTCGATCACCAACATGTGCCAGTCGGTGGTCACCCCGAACATCCCGATCTTCGGATCGGTCAGCCTCGTGCTGAAGGCGGGCGGCGACGGTACGCCGGTCCAGGCCGAGAACCTGTACATCGACGTCCAGGACCTCAGCGCCGATGCGGTGTTCCACAACATCGACATCGGTGTGGCCGCGGGCAACGCGACCAAGGGTCCGGGCATGAAGGGCGGCAGCGAGGCTGCCAACCCGTACGGATTCGCCCAGCAGGCCGAGTCGGCCACGCTGACCAACGTGAAGCAGACGGCGTGGGCCACCACTGCCGGAACCTTCAAGCTCAGCGGGCTGAAGATGTCGGTGTCGACGGGCACCCACGAGTGCTACTAGGCACGTGACGGCGGGCGGGGGAGCCGATGGCGCCCCCGCCCGTCCATCTTCCACCCGCACCTTCACACGAGGTGCAACTCTCCAACACAGCAAAGCCGTACCAGGGAGCTGTTTTCCATGAGCGCCGAGACTCCTGCCGCACCCGGTCAGTTCACCCGCCGGAGGCTGCAGTTCCGCGCCTGGCGTGGCACGAGGCCGTTCTGGGCCGGTCTGTTCGTCATGTTCGGCGGACTCCCGATCGCCTACTTCCCGTACGCGCATCTCCAGATCGGGCATCTGACGCTGGCGATGGCCACCACCGCGGGCGCCGGGTCCCTGATCATCGGCGTGCTGCTCGTCGTCCTGGGCTTCAGCCTCTGGTTCCAGAAGCACGTGCGCACCTTCGCGGGTGTCGCGGCGATTCTGCTGGCGCTGGTGTCCATCCCCGTGTCCAACCTCGGCGGCTTCCTCATCGGCTTCCTCCTCGCCATGGTCGGCGGGGCGCTGGCCGTGTCGTGGGCGCCGGGCGCACCGCCGGAGCCGCAGGCGGTACCCGAGGACACGCAGGGAGAGGGCGGCGCACCCGCAGCCGCGCCGTACGAGGCCGCGCCCCACGAGTCCGCGTCGTACTACGACGCCGCGCCTCACGAGTCAGCACCGCACGAGTCCGCCGACGGCGCGGACGAGCCCAAGGATCTGTACGGAACTAGCCCGGTGAGCAACGGGGCGAACGGGAGGCACAGTGCCGGCTGACGAGGTGACCCACGGGACTGATGTGGACGCATCCCGTGTGAGAACCGGGCCGCGGCACGCGGCGCCCAAGAAGCCGCTGTTCACCAGGCTCCACATGCCCGCCGGCAAGGCGATAGCCACGGTGGCGATGCCGACCGCCGTCATCATGGGGATGGGCTTCACGTCGTCCCTCGCGCTCGCCGACAACGGCTCGACGACCTCGCCGTCGTCGAAGAGCCTGACGGCCGACGAGTACAAGGACTGCGTCTCGGCTCTCGCCGAGTCGACGTCGAGCGCCTCGGCCACGCCGTCCGCGTCCGCGAGCGAGTCCTCGGACTCGTCCAAGGACAACGCGACACCGTCGGCCACGGCGACGGACTCCGCCACGAAGGACTCGGGCAAGACGTCTTCGTCGGATTCAGGTTCCGACGACACGGCCACGCCCACGCCGTCCGCCACGGCGAGCAAGTCGACCGACACGAGCGGTTCGTCGGGCAGCACCGCCACCGCGACGCCCTCGGCGTCCGCGAGCAGCGGCAACCTGCTGGACACCATCGGCGACGCCATCACCGGCATCCTCACCGGCGGTTCGTCGAGTTCGGACTCCACGGCGACCGCCACGCCGACGCCGACCGCGTCCGCCTCGACGAGTTCCGACGACGGCTCCTCCAGCGCGTCCGACACCGTCAAGGACACCACCAAGAAGGTCACCGACACGGTCGACGACACCGTGAAGGACGCCACCAGCACGGCGACCAAGGCGGCCGACGAGGCCACCAAGGCGGCCGAGGACACGGCCACGGCCACCCCGAGCCCGTCCGCGAGCGCGAGTGCCGACACCTCGGACTGCCCGGTCGCCACGGACGACACCAGCGGCGTCGACAACAAGATCCTGGTGCCCGACGACCCCTGGTACCTGAACGCCAGCTCGCTGCTGCTCAAGGGCGCCGACTACCAGGGCGTCGTCGAGGTGAAGACCGCCAGCGGCAAGGTCAAGAAGGTCCTGAAGTACGTCATCTCGGGCGGGACCGACATCGGCGACCTGCACCAGACGGTGAACGACAAGCAGTCCGGCAAGACGTACCACGTGAAGGCGGCCTCCGGTTCGACGTCCACGATCCGCGACGGCGACACCGTGATGTACACGGAGTCCATCTCGGGCAACCTGTTCGGTCTGATCCCGATCACGTTCGACCCGGACAACCCGCCTCCGCTGAACATCCCGCTGATCTACTTCACCAACGTGAAGGTGGTCCAGGCAGGCCAGTTCGGCGGCACGCTGACCGTCCCGGGGCTGCAGAGCTACCAGGACTGAGCGTCCCCACAAGCCCGTTCGGGAGCCGCGCACGAACTGAGGGCGCCCCCTGTCACAGGGGGCGCCCTCAGCGCCGTACAAGAGCCTTCAGCGGTACGTCAGTTGCCCTCGCCGCCGCCGAGGTGGTGGACGCGGAGCATGTTCGTGGTGCCCGCGACGCCGGGGGGCGAGCCGGCGGTGATGATGACGGTCTCGCCCGGGTTGAAGCGGTTGATCTTGGCGATCTCGCCGTCGACCATGTCGACCATCTCGTCCGTGCTGTTGACGAACGGCACCACGTGCGACTCCACACCCCAGCTGAGCGTCAGCTGGTTGCGGGTGCCCTCGTCGGTGGTGAAGGCGACGATCGGCTGGGCGGCACGGTAGCGGGACAGCCGGCGGGCGGTGTCACCGGACTGCGTGAACGCCACCAGGGCCCGGCCGCCGAGGAAGTCGGCGATCTCGCATGCGGCACGCGCGATCGAACCGCCCTGCGTACGCGGCTTCTTGCCCGGCACGAGCGGCTGCAGGCCCTTGCTGAGCAGCTCCTCCTCGGCCGCCTGGACGATCTTCGACATCGTCTGCACGGTCTCGATCGGATAGGCGCCCACCGAGGACTCGGCGGACAGCATGACCGCGTCCGCGCCGTCCAGGATCGCGTTGGCCACGTCGGAGGCCTCGGCGCGCGTGGGGCGGGAGTTGGTGATCATCGACTCCATCATCTGGGTCGCCACGATCACCGGCTTGGCGTTGCGCCGGCACAGCTCCACCAGGCGCTTCTGCACCATCGGGACCTTCTCCAGCGGATACTCCACGGCGAGGTCGCCACGGGCCACCATCACCGCGTCGAAGGCCGCGACCACGGCCTCCATGTTGGCGACCGCCTGCGGCTTCTCCACCTTGGCGATGACGGGGACCCGGCGGCCCTCCTCGTCCATCACCTTGTGGACGTCGTACACGTCGCCCGCGTCGCGCACGAAGGACAGGGCGACCATGTCGCAGCCCATCCGCAGCGCGAAGCGCAGGTCCTCGACGTCCTTCTCGGACAGCGCGGGCACGTTCACGGCCGCGCCGGGCAGGTTGATGCCCTTGTGGTCGGAGATGACGCCGCCCTCGATGACGATCGTCTTCACCCGCGGGCCCTCGACGCTCAGCACCTTCAGCTCGACGTTGCCGTCGTTGATCAGGATCTGGTCGCCGCGGGAGACGTCACCGGGCAGGCCCTTGTACGTCGTACCGCAGATGGTCTTGTCGCCCGGGACGTCCTCGGTGGTGATCGTGAACTCGTCACCGCGCACCAGCTCGACGGGACCCTCGGCGAAGGTCTCCAGGCGGATCTTCGGGCCCTGCAGGTCGGCGAGGACGCCGATGGCACGGCCGGTCTCCTTGGCCGCGGCACGGACGCGGTCGTACCGCCCCTGGTGCTCGGCGTGGGTACCGTGGCTGAAATTGAAGCGGGCCACATTCATGCCGGCCTCGATCAGCGACACCAACTGCTCGTGGGAGTCGACCGCGGGGCCGAGAGTACAGACGATTTTCGAACGGCGCATGGGACGATCCTATCGGTTTGTTTCGCTACGGAATATTCCGTCTGGCGGAAGATACAAATGGGCGGGCATGCGCTCAGGCGTTGTAATTTCCGACCAGTGCATAGGTCTGTGTGGCGATCTCCAATTCCTCGTCCGTCGGCACCACCGCGACCGCGACCCGCGAGGACGCCGGCGAGATCAGCCGCGGTTCGTCACTCCGTACGGCGTTCAGCACGCCGTCGACCTCGAGCCCCAGCAGCTCCAGGCCCGCCACGGCAGCTTCCCGCACCGCACTCGCGTTCTCCCCGACTCCCGCTGTGAAGGCGACCGCGTCCACCCGCCCGAGTACCGCGCAGTAGGCGCCGATGTACTTCTTCAAACGGTGAATGTAGATGTCGAAGGCCAACTCCGCCTGTTCGTCGCCCTCGTCGATCCGGCGCAGGATCTCCCGCATGTCGTTGTCCCCGCACAACCCGATCAGACCGCTCTTCTTGTTGAGAAGAGTGTCGATCTCATCGGTGGACATTTCGCCAACACGCATCAAATGGAAGATGACGGCCGGATCCAGGTCTCCCGACCGGGTCCCCATCACCAGCCCTTCCAACGGCGTCAGCCCCATGGAGGTCTCCACGCACCGGCCTTTTTCGACCGCCGACGCGGACGCCCCGTTCCCGAGGTGCAGCACGATCACGTTGACGTCCTCGGGCGCCTTCCCCAGCAGCCTCGCCGTCGCCCGCGACACATACGCGTGCGAGGTCCCGTGGAACCCGTACCGCCGGATCCGGTACGCGTCGGCGGTCGCCACGTCGATCGCGTACCGCGCGGCCGACTCCGGCATCGTCGTGTGGAACGCGGTGTCGAACACGGCCACCTGCGGCAGATCCGGCCGCAGTGCCATCGCGGTCCGGATCCCGACCAGGTTCGCCGGATTGTGCAGCGGAGCCACCGGTATCAGCCGCTCGATCTCGGCGAGCACGACGTCGTCGATGACGGTGGGCGCGGTGAAGGTCAACCCGCCGTGCACGACCCGATGCCCGATGGCGGCCAGCTCGGGAGAGTCCAACCCGAGCCCGTCCGTGGCCAGTTGCTCCGCTACGGCCTTCAGGGCGGCCTCGTGATCGGCGATGGGGGCGATCAACTCCCGTACGGCACCGGTCGTCACGCAGGTGTGCTTGAGCCGGGAGGTCTCCTCGCCGATGCGCTCGACGAGCCCCAGGGCCAGCCGCTCGCCGCCGCGCATGTCGAGCAGCTGGTACTTCACCGACGAGGAGCCGGAGTTGAGGACGAGGACACGGGTCGCGGTCACTGCTGAGGAGCCTTCTCGTTCGGGTTCTGGGCCTGGTTCTTGGGGTTCTGCGCCTGGATCGCCGTGATGGCGACGGTGTTGACGATGTCGGAGACGAGAGCGCCCCGGGACAGGTCGTTGACCGGCTTGCGCAGCCCCTGGAGCACCGGCCCGACGGCGATCGCGCCGGCCGAACGCTGCACCGCCTTGTAGGTGTTGTTCCCGGTGTTGAGGTCGGGGAAGATCAACACGCTGGCCCGGCCCGCGACTTCGGACTCCGGCATCTTCGTGGCGGCGACACTCGGCTCGACGGCGGCGTCGTACTGGATCGGCCCCTCGATCCGCAGATCGGGCCGCCGCAGCCGGACCAGCTCCGTGGCCTCGCGCACCTTGTCGACATCGGCGCCCGAGCCGGACGTACCGGTCGAGTACGACAGCATCGCGATGCGCGCCGCGACCCCGAACTGTTCGGCGGTGGCGGCCGATTGGACGGCGATGTCGGCCAACTGCTCCGCGTTCGGGTCCGGGTTGACCGCGCAGTCGCCGTAGACGAGGACCTTGTCGGCGAGGCACATGAAGAAGACGGACGAGACGATGTCGGCGTCCGGCTTCGTCTTGATGATCTCGAAGGCGGGCCGGATGGTCGCGGCGGTGGAATGCACGGCGCCGGAGACCATCCCGTCGGCGAGGCCCGCCTGCACCATGAGCGTCCCGAAGTAGTTCACGTCGGCGACGACGTCGTAGGCCAGCTCGACGGTCACGCCCTTGTGGGCGCGGAGTTCGGCGTACTTCTCGGCGAAGCGGTCGCGGAGTCCGGAGGTCTGCGGGTCGATCAGCTGGGCGGCGCTGAGGTCGATGCCGAGGTCGGCGGCCCGCTTGCGGATCTGGTCCTCGGGCCCGAGCAGGGTCAGCTCGCAGACGCCCCGGCGCAGCAGCACCTCGGCGGCGTGCAGGACGCGGGGTTCGGTGCCCTCGGGGAGAACGATCCGGCGTTTGTCGGAGCGGGCCCGCTCCAGGAGCGTGTGCTCGAACATCATCGGGGTGAGCCGGTCGCTGCTCGGTGCCGAGACCCGCCTGAGCAGGTCACCCGTGTCGACGTACCGCTCGAAGAGGCCGAGCGCGGTCTCCGCCTTGCGCGGGGTGGCCGCGTTCAACTTCCCTTCCAGGGCGAAGAGTTCGCCGGCGGTGGGGAAGGAGTTCCCGGCCACCGAGACCACCGGGGTGCCCGGCGCGAGGCGGGCGGCGAGGGTGAGGATCCCGTCGCTCGGCACCTCGTTCAGGGTGAGCAGTACGCCGGCTATCGGCGGGGTGCCGGCGCTGTGCGCGGCCAGTGCCCCGATGACGAGGTCGGCACGGTCGCCCGGGGTGACGACCAGCGCGCCGGAGGTCAGCGCCTTGAGGAAGTTGGGCAGCATGGCCCCGCCGAACACGAAGTCCAGCGCGTCGCGAGCGAGCCCCGAGTCGTCCCCCAGCAGCACCCTGCCGCCGAGCGCGTGGGTGATCTGCGCGACGGTCGGCGCGGAGAGCGCGGGCTCGTCCGGTACGACGTAACAGGGCACCGGCAGCCGGGCGGTGAGTCGCTGGGCGATCTCCTCCCGGTCCTCGCGGGCGACCCGGTTGGTGACCATGGCGAGGACGTCGCAGCCGAGGCCGTCGTAGGCGCGATACGCGTTGCGGGTCTCCGCGAGCACCGACTCGGAGGTTTGCTTGCGCCCGCCGACGACGGGGATGACGGACGCGCCGAACTCGTTCGCGAGGCGGGCGTTGAGGGCCAGCTCGTCCGGGAACTGGGTGTCGGCGAAGTCGGTGCCGAGGACGAGGACGACGTCGTAGTCACGGGCGACGAGATGGAACCGCTCGACGAGCGTCGACACCAGTTCGTCGGTGCCCTGCTCGGCCTGGAGAGCGGACGCCTCGTGGTAGTCCATGCCGTAGACGGTCGCCGGGTCCTGGGAGAGCCGGTAGCGGGCGCGCAGCAGTTCGAACAGCCGATCGGGATCGTCGTGGACGAGGGGACGGAACACCCCCACCCGGTCGACCTGCCGCGTCAGGAGCTCCATGACCCCCAGCTCGACGACCTGACGGCCGTCGCCGCGGTCGATCCCGGTCACGTACACGCTGCGGGTCACGCGTGGTCTCCCTCTCCGGTCTCTTCGGTCTCTCCGGTCATAAAAATCGCCCACCGAGGTGAGCAGAACCCTCTTGACAATACCTCCGGGGGTGGTTAAGGCGCCCCTCGGTCCGGCGGGAGCGGCACCGCCCTGAGGGACGTGAAACAATTGAGTCCGGCTCACCGGTCTCAACAGCGAGCAGGAGACACAGCACGATGCGCATCGGAGTTCTCACCGCAGGCGGCGACTGCCCCGGCCTGAACGCAGTGATCCGATCGGTCGTCCACCGAGCGGTCGACAACTACGGCGACGAGGTCATCGGCTTCGAGGACGGCTACGCCGGACTGCTCGAAGGCCACTACCGCACCCTCGACCTCGACGCCGTCAGCGGCATTCTCGCCCGCGGCGGCACGATCCTCGGCTCTTCCCGGCTGGAGCGTGACCGGCTGCGCGAGGCCTGCGAGAACGCGCTCGACATCGCGCGAGACTTCGGCATCGACGCGCTGATCCCGATCGGCGGCGAGGGCACCCTGACGGCGGCGCGCATGCTGTCGGACGCGGGCCTGCCGGTGGTCGGGGTTCCCAAGACGATCGACAACGACATCTCGTCGACGGACCGGACGTTCGGCTTCGACACGGCGGTGGGGGTGGCGACGGAGGCGATGGACCGCCTCAAGACGACCGCGGAATCCCACCAACGAGTGATGGTCGTCGAGGTCATGGGCCGGCACGCGGGCTGGATCGCGCTGGAGTCCGGGATGGCGGCGGGCGCCCACGGCATCTGCCTGCCCGAGCGCCCCTTCGACCCCGCCGACCTGGTCAAGATGGTCGAGGAACGCTTCGCCCGCGGCAAGCGGTTCGCCGTCGTCTGCGTCGCCGAGGGCGCGCACCCCGCCGAGGGCTCCATGGACTACGGCAAGGGCGAGATCGACGCGTTCGGCCACGAGCGCTTCCAGGGCATCGGTACGGCACTGGCGTACGAACTCGAACGCCGCCTCGGCAAGGAGGCCAAGCCGGTCATCCTCGGCCACATCCAGCGCGGCGGCGTACCGACCGCGTACGACCGGGTGCTCGCGACGCGCTTCGGCTGGCACGCGGTGGAGGCGGCGCACCGGGGCGACTTCGGGCGGATGACGGCGCTGCGCGGCACGGACGTGGTGATGGTGCCGCTGGCGGAGGCGGTCACCGAGCTGAAGAGGGTACCGAAGGACCGGATGGACGAGGCGGAGTCGGTTTTCTAGGTCCGGTACGGCGGGTTCGGTCCGGCCCGTTCGTTCGGTCCGCCGTGTTCAGTGGGTGCTCCTCTCGACCATGGCCCAGAAGCGGTCGATGATCTGGTCGAGGAAGTCGCGGCCGGCCTCGCTCGCGTCGCCGGGGGAGTTGCCGCCGGCCCAGCTGAGGGTGGCCAGCATCTGCCCCTGGTAGTCCTGGTGGAGTTCCTTGAGGGAGTCCTCCAGGAGACGCCGGTCCAGGGGCACCATTTTGCCGATCGGCCGCACGTAGGCCTGCCAGCGGGTGGTCACCGCGCTGCGCAGCAGCTCCGCGAGCTTGGCGTCGCGTCCGGTGACGCTGATGAAGTCGGGCAGCGAGAGGTCGAGCAGATCGGCGAGCGCGGCGGACTGGCGCTCGGTGCCGCGCCACTCGTCGTTCTCCTCCATCCGCAAATACACGAGGAGTTCGAGCCCGACGGCACGCGCGAGGTCCTCCGGCGCGAGGCCACGGGCGAGGCGGTGCTCACGCAGCGTGCGTGGCTTACCGATGAGTTCACCCGCGGAACACCACAACACGCCCGCGAGCGCGGTGAGTTCAGGACTCGACGGCGCGGTGAGCCCACGCTCCCAGGCGATGACCAGGTCCGGAGTGACATAGGGCAGCCCGAACGAGGCACGCATTCCGTACGCGACGTGTTCGGGACCCATGTTCAGAGCGGTCCTGAGCCTGCGGGCGGCGGGGGCGTTGAACGGCGGTGTGGGCGGCGTGGACTGGCTGTGTCGAGCTGGGGGTCGGCGCACGGGGCACAAGTTAGGGGCGCCTGGGTGCGGTGACTACGGTCTGTTCGGCCAGGATTACGGATTGTATGAATGTACGGATTCGGTCGGGTGGGGGAGATCGAATGCGGCTGGGGGTGGTGTGCGTGGTGACGGTGCGTGGCGGTCGGGGGTGCCGGTTGGTGACCGAGGTGCGGTGAATATGCCGATCTACCTTGCCATTTGCCGGGGCGGGGGGCATTGGCCGAGGGGGCGGGGGCGGTGGGGCGGTCTCGGTTGTGTGGGCGGGGGTCGAAGGGGAGTGCGTTTGTGGTGGGGGTGATGATCGGGTGTGGGGGGTAGTGGGGGGTGGCGGGATCTCGACGGTGGGGGTGTGTGCAGAGTCTCCGGGCGGTTGTTCCGGTGCGTTGCGTATCGACGAGGGCAACGAGCACCGCCTGCCGGGGGAACTCCTTCGGCTTGGCCTCCCCGGATAGGTCGATCACGGGCGACCAGCGCTGATGCCTCGTGACGGCCTAGGCTTCGAGGGGTGATTGAGACCATCGTGTTCGACGTCGGCGAGACGATCACCCGAGACGACCGGTACTGGCAGTCGTGGGCCGACTGGCTCGACGTCCCCCGCCACACCCTCTCCGCGCTGGTCGGAGCCGTCGTGGCCCGGGGCCAGGACAACGCGGAGGCGTTGCGCCTCGTCCGTCCCGGCATCGACATCGCCGCCGAATACCGCGCTCGCGAAACGGCCGGCCATGGCGAGTACCTCGACGAGAGCGACCTCTACGACGATGTCCGCCCGGCCCTGTCCGCGCTTCGCGAACTCGGAGTGCGGGTCATCGTCGCCGGCAACCAGACTCCCCGCGCCGGCGAGTTGCTGCGCGCCCTCGACCTGCCCGCGGACCTCGTCGTCACGTCGGGGGAGTGGGGCGTGGCGAAGCCGCAACTCGGGTTCTTCGAGCGCGTGCTTGAGGTGGCTCAGGCAGCGCCGGACCGGACGGTCTACGTCGGCGACCATCCGGCAAACGACATCTTTCCCGCCAAGCGGGCGGGGCTGCGCGTCGCGCATGTCCGCCGCGGTCCATGGGGGCATCTGTGGGCGGACGACGCAAAGGTTGTGGCGGCGGCGGACTGGCGTATCGACGGTCTGGGCCGGCTCACGTCGATCGTGGCGGACTGACGGAAGCGGCTTGGCCCCGCGGGCCCTGCCCGATGGGGCCGTTCGCGCGCACGCGCTGTTTCGGTGTCGGTACGGTTTGGAGCAGACGCCCTCAAGTGGAGCCCGTATGACCGTGTTCGCGAGCGACGGAGTCGGCAGGCGGATCGCCTACTACCGCAGTGTCGTACGTCCGAAGATGACGCAGCAACAGCTCGCCGATGCGGCAGGTGTCGCTCTGGGAACCATCCGCAAGATCGAACGCGGTGAACGCGGCGTCACGGACACCCCACTCGAAGCCATCGCGCATGCGCTGGGCGTCGATCCGGCGCGGCTGCGGGCCGATCGACGTCCCGCACAAGGGGCCGTCCATGACGCGCTGCCCACGCTGTCCGCCGCGATCGCCGCCTACGACGTGCCCGAGGACGGCCCGACACGCTCCCTGTGCAGCCTGCGCGCGGCCGTGGACGAGGCCGTCGACTGGCGACTGGGCGCCCAATACACGCGTATCGTCCGCACGCTCCCCGAGCTGATCGCCGAACTCACGCGCGCCTACCACCAGACCACCGCCCACGAGCGGTCCGAACTGGCCGCCCTCCTGGTCAGTGCCTACCGCTCCGCCGACGCCGTCGCCTACAAGTACGGTGCCCGCGACCTGTCCGCGCGCCTGGTCGAACTGATGCGGTGGGCCGCTCCCGAGGCTGGAGACGCGCTGCTAACGGCGTCCGTCGCCTACGTCCGCACCGAGACGTTCTTCGCGGCCCACGCATACGCCGCCGGGCTGCGCGCCCTGGAACACGCGCTGGATTCCGCACCTGCCCCCAATGAGCCGCCGGAGATCGCGACCCGCGGCGCGCTCCACATGAGGGCCGCAGTGATCGCCGGCCGAGCACGCGATGCCGCCGCCGCGGCCACCCACCTGCGGGAAGCCCGCCTTCTCGCGGACCAGGTCACCGAGGGCGTGCGCTACGGCACCGCGTTCGGCCCCGACTCCGTTCGCATCCACGAGGTGTCCGTCGCGGTCAGCCTCGGCGACGGACACGTAGGCCGCGCTCTCGACATCGCCAACGAATGGAAACCGCCTGTCGATCTGCCTGCCGAGCGACGTTCCGGTTTCTACATCGAACTCGCCCGCGCCCAACTCTGGTCCGGCCTTCCCGATGACGCCTTCGAGTCGTTGCAGGCCGCTCGGCGAATCGCCCCGCAACACACCCGCGAGCATCCCTGGGTCCGTGAAGATGCCGCGACGTTGCGCCGGTTGAAGCGAGCCGACTCGGAGACCCTCACCAATTTCGCCGAATGGTGCGCCGCCACCTGAGCGAACCACCCCAACTACCCCTCCCCGGGGTACTTGTGGCCTTCTCGCGCCCTCACCATCTGTCGCACGCCACCGGACGCCTACGCCGAGTCCGCCTTCAGAGACGATGCCGAGCCCACGTTCTGCTGGACGCAGTACGCCGGTCACGGCCGCGGTCCCGAACTGCTCGGCGACCCGCGCAGCGTGCTGGAGATCGGGTGCGGGACCGGTCGCGCTCTCGCGCACCTTGCAGGGCGGGGCGTCAACGCGCAGGGTGTTGACCTCTCGCCGGTCATGGTCAAGAAGGCGAGCGAACGGTGGGGCGGTACCGGTGCCAAGTTCGCTTGTGGGGAGGTTCTGGAGTACCTCGGCTCGTGCGAGGACAGCTACGACGCGGTCTACTCGATCTTTGGTGCGGCCTGGTTCACCGACCCGAGTCGGCTCTTCCCGCTCGTACGGGCTCGACTCAACCCGGTTGGTGTCTTTGTGTTCTCCCAGCCGCCGGCGATCCCTGGTGCTTATGGTCCGCAGGGTATGTACAAGGGAGGTTTCGCGGGCAAGGCGATGTTCACTTACCGGTACAGCTATCGGCCTGCTGTTTGGGAACGGTTGCTGACTCGGGCCGGGTTCTCGTCGGCTGTGGCGGCCGTCCTTGATGCGCCGGAGCCTGGTCATATTGGGACGTTGATCGTGCGTGGTGAGGCTTAGCGTCAGGTCACGACTAACCGGACCGGTATGCGTGGTACTTCCATCGCTGGTTGGCGGCGGCTTGCCGTGGGCGGCGGCGTGTGGCGTTGCGGGAGTTGGCTTGCGTGGTGTGGGGAGTGGTGGTCATTGCTGTTCTTCGGCTTGGGCACGGGCTCGGGCCGCTTCGGTGGGGGCCTTGGCTCGGGTGTAGGCGTCGGCCGACTGGAGATAGCAAGTGCGCGCCTCGGCGGGGCGGGCGGCGTCACGGTGGGCGATGGCCAGGTTGGAGAGGGTGCGACCCGTCTCGCGTCCCCGGCAGCCACCGCAACCAGTCATCCGCCGCATCCGCCCACCCATACCCGGGCCCGCGACCTGCACCAGGCCGTTGGGGACCGTCAGGGGGAAGCCAGGGCGTGGAACAACCTCGGTGCCACCTTGTGGGAGGCGGGCCGGGTGGAGGAGGCAGTTGAAGCGTGCGAGAAGGCCCTGGAGGGTTTCCGGGAGTTCGACGACTGGTTCCGGGCGGGCCAAACGCTCTCGAACCTGGCTCTCCTCCACCAGCATGCGGCCCGCCCCGCCGAGGCCCGCAGCCACTACCTCCAGTCTGCCGACGCCTACACCCGGGCCAACGCCCCCACCGAAGCCGCCCGAGCCCGCACCCGGGCCAACACCATCACCCCTTAACAGCCCCACCCAAAGCAAACCCCCCACCCAACCGCCGCGCCACCAGCACATACAACAAAATCACCGGCGTCGAATAAACAACCGAGAACGCGGCCAGCTGCCCATACGCCACCATCCCCCGATTCCCGAAGAACTCATTGATGCTCACGCTCGCCGGCATCTGGTCCGGCGTGAGCAGCAGCATGAACGGGACGAAGAAGTTCCCCCACATCATCACGAACGAGAAGACGGTCACCACCGCGACGCCCGGCCCCATCAGCGGAAGAACAATCCGTACGAGGGACTGGAATGACGACGCGCCGTCCGTCCACGCGGCCTCCTCCAGTTCCTTCGGTACGCCGTCCATGAAGTTCTTCATCAGCCAGATGGCGAAGGGGAGTTGGGAGGCGGCGAAGAAGAAGATCGTGCCCTGCATCGTGTCGATGAGGTTCACCTGCACGAACAATGCGTACACCGGCACCATGATCGCCGTGATCGGCAGGCTTGTTGCGAAGAGAATCGTCAGCAGGAACGGGCGATTGAGCCGTGACCGGAACCGTGACAGCGGATACGCCGCCAGCGCCGAGCACACCACCGTCAGCAGTGTCCCGAAGCCGCACAGGATCAGGCTGTTGAGGAGGGGGGTGAAGGTGATGTCCGAGTTCAGGATCGCGTGGAAGTTGTCCAGGGTCAGGCCGTCGGGGGTCTTCACCTTGAGGTCCGCGTGGGGGTCGAGGGACGAGAGGATCACCCAGAGGAGCGGGAGCGCGAACGTCGCCGCGACCACCAGCAGCCCCGCGTCCGCCGCCAGGCGTCGGCTTGTGCGGCGGGAGGAGAGGGTGAGTGCCATGGGTCAGACCTCCGTTCGCAGCAGGCGCATGTAGATCACCGAGAAGACCGAGCCGACCAGGAGCAGGAGCAGCGCGACCGCCGTGGCGTAGCCGATCATGCTGTTCTGGAAGGCCTGTTCGTACATGTAGAGGGGGAGGGTCTGGCTCTTGTTTCCCGGGCCGCCTCTTGTCATTACCCAGATCAGGCCGAAGACGGAGAGGGTCTGGAGGGTGTTGAGCATGAGGTTCGTGCCGATCGAGCGGCGGATCATCGGCAGCGTGATGTGCCACATGCGGCGCCAGCCGCCCGCGCCGTCGACTTCTGCCGCTTCCGTGATCTCCTTGGGGATTTCGTTCAGGGCCGCTGAGTAGACCAGCATCGAGAACGCCGTTCCCCGCCACACGTTCGCGAACGACACCGCCAGGATCGGAAGCGTGAACAGCCAGTTCTGGGACGGGAGATGGAGCCAGTCCAGGATGGCGTTCAGGGTGCCTTCGCGGCGGAAGAAGGCGTAGAGGAGGAAGCCCGCCACCACTTCCGGGAGAACCCATGCCGTGATCACGATCGCGCCCGTGAGGGTGCGGACCGGTTTCGAGGCGCGTTGCATGAGGGTGGCGAGCGCCAGGCCGAGGGTGTTCTGGCCGACCAGGGACGACAACACCGTGAACACCAGTGTCAGCCAGACCGCGTTGAGGAATTCCGAGTCCTTGAAGGCCGTACGGAAATTCGCGAAACCCACGAAGGACGAGTGGGCCTGGCCGGTGAGTTGGAGGTCGGTGAAGGCGATGTACGCGCAGTAGCCGATCGGGACGGCCAGGAAGAGGAGCAGGAGGGTCAGGGCGGGGGAGAGGGGGAGGAGGTGGGTGAGGACGCGGCGGAGGGTGCGGTGGTCTTTGCGGGGGTTTCGGTGGTGCGCGGACTGTCGGGGGGCCGGGCCCGGGGCGGCGGACTTCGCCGCGTCCGGGCCCGCCGCTTGCCGGGGTGCGGTGGTCACTTCTGGGTGACCTGGTTGTCCGTGGCCGACTTGAGCTCGTCGTCGTACGAACTCGCCGCCTTGTCAACCGACATGTCGCCCGTCGTCACGCCCTCCATCGCCTCCTGGATCGCGGTGGAGACCTTCGGGTACGCCGGGTACGCGGGCCGGTAGTGCGTGCTTGCCACCAGGTCCGTGAAGAACTTGATGCCGGGCTGCGCGTTGGCGTAGGCGGGGTCGGCGGCGACGTCCTTCCGTACGGAGATACCGGAGTTGGCGATGTACCACTTCTCCGCGTTCGCCTTCGTCTGCATCGTCTTGATGAAGTCGAAGGCCAGGTCGGGGTTGCCGGCCTTGGTGGGGATCGCCCAGGTCCAGCCGCCGGACACGCTCACCTTGCCGGGGGCCTGGCCGTTCTGCGTGGGCATGTACGCGAGCCCCAACTCCTGTGACCACTGCGGCCATTCGTGCCCGCTGCCCTTCAACCACGCCTGCGGCAGCCAGGATCCGTCGAGGGCGATACCGAGTTTGCCCTTGGGGAGGAGTTCACCGGCCACGTACGTCTGGATGTTGGGGTCGAGGGCGTCGGAGACGTCCGGGCCGAGCTTGTCCTTGTAGACCGTGTGGACGAAGGAGAGGGCGTCCTTGAAACCTTGGCTGCCGGCGATCCACTTCTTCGACGACTTGTCGTAAAGGGGGTCCGTGGTGCCGTCGTTGGTGCCGTAGAGCAGCATCTCGAAGCCCTGCATGGTGGCGGCTTCGCCCGCCGGTTTGCCCGTGTAGACGTTGAGGGGGGTGACGTTGGGGACCTTCTGCTTGATCGTGCGGGCCGCGGCGAGGACGTCGTCCCACGTCTTCGGCTGCCAATTCGCGGGCAGGCCCGCCTTCTTGAAGATTCCCTTGTCGAACCACAGGCCGCGGGTGTCCGTGCCGTCCGGGACGCCGTACGTCTTCCCGTCCTCGGCCTTCGCGGCCGACTTCGCCGTGTCGACGAACTGGTTCCAGTCCGGCCACTTGGAGAGGTAGGAGTCGAGGGGCTTGAGGTAGCCGGACGTGATGTCGCTGTTGATGAGGAACGTGTCCTCGTAGACCAGGTCCGGGGCGGTCTTGGGGGAGCGGAGCATCTGCTGGAGCTTGGTGTAGTACTCCGAGTCCGGGGCCTTGATCGGGACGAGCTCGACCTTCTTGCCCGGGTACTGCTTCTCGAACTGCTTCTTCATGTCGGCGAGGTAGGTGTCCATCACCTTGATGGAGTTGTCCGTCGACTGCTTGAAGGAGATCTTGACGGTGTCCGGGCTGCTGCCGGAACCGCTGCCGCAGGCGGTGAGGGTTGTTGCGGCAAGTGCGAGGGCTGAGACTGCTGCGAGGGCGACGGCGGTGGGGCGCACGGGCACGACCTCCTACGGCTCACATCGTTGTGGCCTGGGCCTGGGGGAATGGCTGCCCGGTGAAGGTAAGTGGAGTGGTCTAGTCAGGTCAATGCGTCTGCGGCGGATTGGGCAGCTGCGGCATCTGCGGGGGCGTTGGCTCGGGTGAAGGCGGCGGCGGCCTGCAGGAAGCAGGTGCAGGCCTCGGCGGGGCGGGAGACTTGCTGGTGGGCGAGGGCCAGGTTGTAGAGGGTGCGGCCCGTTCCGTACCAGTCGTCGAACTCCCGGCATCCGTGCACGGCCTTCTCGTACGCCTCAATCGCCTCCTCCATCCGGTCCGCATCTCGCAGGGTAGTACCGACGTTGTTCCACGCCCTGGCCTCGCGCAGGCGGTCCCCGACGGCCTGGAACAGGTCGCGGGCCTGGGTGTGCGCTTTGAGGGCTTCGTCCACCCGCCCCGCCTCGCGGAGGGCGTTGCCGAGGTTGTTCCACGCCCTGGCCTCGCTGCGGCGGTCCCCGACAGCTTGGTGCAGGTCGCGGGCGCGAGTGTGGGCGTCGATTGCCTCCTCCGTCCGGCCTGTTGGCCGCAGGGCGAGGCCGAGGTTGTCCCACGCCCTGGCCTCGCTGCGGCGGTCCCCGACGGCTTGGTGCAGGTCGCGGGCGCGAGTGTGGGCGTCGATTGCCTCCTCCGCCCGGCCCGTCTCCCGCAGGGCGAGGCCGAGATTGTTCCACGCGCTGGCCTGGCCCACCCGGTTACCGCCGCAGTGTGCGGCCTCCCGCGCGACACTGCACACCGTGATCAAGTCGTCGAAAAAGCGCCGCCAGTCCAGATACTCTCCCAGGCTCACGGACAGCCGAACGGCCATGTCCGCGAACCGTTCCTCCCGCGCCCATTGCACTACCGCCACCAGTCCCACCCGCTCGGAGTCCAGCCACGCCAACGCCCCAGCCCGGTCCGCAAACCGTTCCGGAACTGGCGTCCCCGGCAGCCACTGCAGCCAGCCATCCGCCGCCCTCGCCCACCGAAAGTAGAACTCCAGCACCCGCTCCCGCCCCGCCTCCCCCTCCTCCCACAACCCCGCATCCCTCTTGACCACACCCACCCCGAACTCTCTTACCAAGTCATGAATCCGCCACCGCACGTCCGCCCCTCCCGGAACAGGCGTGACAAGGTGGGCCGCGGCAAGCTCTTCGAGCAGGGCGAACGCCCGGTCGAGGCTGAGGTCCGCCATTGCAGCGGCAGTTTCGCTGCCGACTTCCGCCGCCGGAGCCAAGGCGAGCAGACGCAGCAACCTGGCCTGCTCGGACGGCAGTTGCCGGTACGCCGCTTCGAAGACCGGTCGGATTCCGACAGCCGCCGTCCGATCCTCGGCCCCCCGCAACTCGTCCACGAGGGATGCGATGGAACGATGTCGGCGCTTCCGCAGCATGCCGGCGGTGACCCTCAGCGCGAGCGGGTGATGGCCGCAGAGCGTGGCGAGCTCCAAGACCGCCTCCGGCTCACGCGCCGCCCGATCGTCGCCCCGGTCACTGAGCCGCAGGGACCTGTCGATGAGGTCGGAGGCATCACCCGGCTTGAGGACATCAAGGTCGATCAGCCGAGCGTCCAGTTCGGTGAGCCGGTCCCGGGAAGTGACCAGCACCCGATGATGATCCGTCCCCGGCACAAGCGGCATCACCTGCCCCGCATCCGACACATTGTCGAGGACCAGCAACATCGACCCCCGCTCCTCCGCCAACAGCCGCCGATACAGCCCGTACTGCCCCGCCACCGTCTGCGGAAGATCCGGCCCCCGAACCCCCATCCCATCCAGCAGCGCGACCACCGCCTGGTCCGCCGTGACCGGATCCTCGTCGTACCCCCGAAAGTCGACGAACAGCGTCCCGCCCGGAAACCACCCGTCCCGCACCGCCCGATGCGCGGCACACAATGCCAGCGAGGTCTTCCCGATCCCGCCCAGCCCGGACACCGCGCAGATCACCACCGGCAGCTCGGACTCCGCGGCCGGGTCCAGTACCGGAAACAGCCGCGCCAAGTCCTCGTCCCGCCCGGTGAATCCCGCCGGCACCGCAGGCAACGCGGCGGTAGCCACCGGCACCGGACCGTGAACGGAACCACGGCCGGAGTTACCGCTCTCCGTCCCCCCGCCCCACCTGCTTGGCGACGAACGGCCCGTTGAACGTGCTCCCCCGAAAGTCGAGGTGGTCCCCTCCGTGGGTGGGCCCGCGAAAGGGACCCTCCTGGGGGTCGTCGGCGGTCCCACCGGAGAGCCCCGGACGGCCCCCGAACGGCCTCAGCTCCCG
Source organism: Streptomyces sp. NBC_01622 (assembly GCF_045209635.1). Taxonomy (NCBI): domain Bacteria; kingdom Bacillati; phylum Actinomycetota; class Actinomycetes; order Kitasatosporales; family Streptomycetaceae; genus Streptomyces; species Streptomyces sp. NBC_01622. The sequence continues at coordinate 3,821,915 of NZ_CP109293.1, read as the reverse complement.
CAACACCGCCACCACCGCGGCGGCCGCGTTCGTGGCAGCCCGTGGCTGTGAACCTTCCGCATCGGCGCGGGACTTCTTGGCGTCGGCCCGGTCACTGATCCCCCGGATCACCAGCGCGTCCCCGCCCGCCAGGTGTACCGCGCTCGCGATTCCCGCCCCTTCCATCTCGATGGCGGCGGCGTCGTTGTAATGCGTCCGCAGATGTTCCGCCAGCGCGGACCGGGCAGAGGCCAGCACCACGTCCCCGGCGGCGATCGGCTTCAGATGGGCGTGCGGATCCTCCCGCAACGCCTCGCGCGCCGCCTGCTCCAGCCGGTGCGAGGCCCGCCACGCCTCGGGACGGACCAGGAGGTCCTTGTCGGTCTCCTTGCCGCCGTGGATGCCGTACACCTTCGTGGCCACGACCACGTCGCCGATTTCGATGTCGGGTTTGAGGCTGCCGGCAACCCCGACGAAGAACACGGCCTGGGGTTCGAGCCACGACATGACCCGCTCGGTGAGTGTGGCCGCCGTCAAATTGCCCTCGCCCAGCTCCAGCAGGGCTACTGACCAGGGCGTGCCCGACAAGCGGCCCACCGTTGCCAGAGTTCCGTACCGCGGATGGTCCCGCTTCTCCACGTCCGTCAGATGATCCCGTACGGCCGTGTACTCCAGCGGCAGCGCGGTCAGCACCGCGACAATGGGTTGCGTCACTCACTTAAGGTACTGCCAAGGGGCCTGCGCAGATGGCGTGTTGACACCATATGAGGGGGGAGACCGGGCAATGCCGGAACGCGACGTCACCGTGGCCCAGTTGCTCCTCGCCGAGTACCAGACCGTCAAGGACGAGCAGAAGACCCGTATCGGCTTCCGCGACAACCTCCTCTACGTCACCCTCACCATCGTCGCCGCCGTCATCGCCGCCGCGGCCCAGGCCAAGCAGCCCGAGATGCTGCTCGCGCTGCCCCCGGTATGTGTCGTGCTCGGCTGGACCTACCTCGTGAACGACGAGAAGATCTCCGCGATCGGGACGTATGTACGGGACGACTTGGGGCCCCGGCTCGCCGAACTCGCCCAGGCCGAGGCGGTGTTCGCGTGGGAGGCAGCCCACCGTTCCGACACCCGCCGACGCTCCCGCAAGGTCATCCAGTCCTCCATCGACCTGCTGGCGTTCTGCGTCGTCCCGCTCGCCGGGCTCATCGTCTACTGGGCCGCAGGCCAGACGACACCCGGCCTGCTCGCCCTCTCCGTCGTCGAGGCGCTCATCGTCGTCGGCCTCGGCCACCAGGTTCTGAGCTACGCACGACCGTCCAACTCGCCCCGCCCGCCTACCCCTTGACCCACCGATACTGCAACTCGGGCCGCCCCACAGTCCCGTACTGCGGACTGCGCGCCGCCCTCCCCGCCTCCACCAGATGCTCCAGATACCGCCGAGCCGTGATCCGGGAAATCCCCACCGCCTCAGCAACCCCCGCCGCGGTAAGTCCCTCCCCGCAGTCCCGCAGAGCGACAGTCACCTTCGCCAAAGTCGGCGCACTCAGCCCCTTCGGCAGCGCCGCGGGCGAAGGCGCGCGCAAGGCAGCCAGCGCCCGGTCGACCTCGTCCTGGCCGCTCGCCTCGCCCGCCGCCGCGTGGAACTCGGCGTACCGCACCAGCCGGTCCCGCAGCGTGGCGAAGGTGAACGGCTTCAGGACGTACTGGACGACCCCCAGCGACACCCCTTCCCGCACCACCGCCAGGTCCCGCGCCGACGTCACCGCGATCACGTCTGCGTGGTAACCGGCGGCCCGCAACGACCTGGCCAGCTGCAAGCCGTGCGCATCCGGCAGGTGCAGATCCAGCAACAGCAAATCCACCTGCGTACGCTCCAGCGCCCGTCTCGCCTCCGCCCCCGTGTGCGCCTTGCCCACCGCCACGAAGCCCGGCACCCGGCCCACGTACATCACGTGCGCGTCGGCGGCGACGGGATCGTCCTCGACGATGAGGACGCGGATCGGGTCGGCCGTAGTCATGAGGTACCACCTTTGGAAACCGAACCCGGGACGGAGCCCTGGGGCGACGTCCCGGCACCACCCGCACTCGCGTCCGTCCCCCACAACGGCAACCGCACCTCGAACACCGCCCCGCCCCCTTCCGCCTCAGCCACCGTCAACGTCCCCTCATGCCGGTTCACCGCCTGCCGTACCAGCGCCAGCCCCAGCCCCCGGCCGCCCGGTCCCGCCGGCTTCGTCGAGAAGCCGCGCTGGAAGACCGCCTCCGAGTGGGCCGGGTCCACCCCCGTTCCCGTGTCCGCGACCCGCAGCACCAGCGCGGAGCCGGAGCCCGCCGCGTCCGCCTCCGTGCGTGCCGTCACCGTGACCCGCGCCCGCAGGCTTCCCTGGGCCGCGTCCACCGCGTTGTCGATCAAGTTTCCGAGGATCGTCACCAAGTCCCTCGCGGAGAGCGAATCCGGCAGCAGGCCGTCGTCCAGACCGCTGTCCTCGGACACCACCAACTCGACGCCCCGCTCGTTGGACTGGGCCGTCTTGCCCAGCAACAGGGCAGCAAGTACGGGCTCGTTGACCGCCGAGACGACCTGGTCGGTCAGCGTCTGGGCCAGCTCCAGCTCGGCCGTCGCGAAGTCCACCGCCTCCTCCGCTCGGCCGAGTTCGATCAACGACACCACCGTGTGCAGGCGGTTCGCCGCCTCGTGCGCCTGTGACCGCAGCGCCTGCGTGAAGCCGCGTTCCGAGTCCAACTCGCCCATCAGGGACTGGAGTTCGGTGACATCGCGGAGGGTTACGACCGTTCCACGGCGTTCGCCGCCCGACACCGGTGAGGTGTTCACCACCAGTACTCGTGATGTCGTCAGATGCACTTCGTCCACCCGTTCCTCCGACGACAGGAGCGCCCCCGTCAGCGGTGCGGGCAGGCCCAGGTCCGCGACCGAGCGGCCCACCACGTCACCTGTTACTCCCAGCAGTTCGCGCCCGCCGTCGTTCATGAGCGCCACCCGGTACTGCCCGTCGAGCATCAGCAGTCCTTCTCGTACCGCGTGCAGCGCGGCCTGGTGGTAGTCGTGCATATGGCTCAGCTCGGTCGCGTTCATGTTGTGGGTGTGGCGGCGGAGGCGGGCGTTGATGACATATGTGCCTACGGCGCCCAGTGCCAGGGCGCCGGCCGCGACGCCGATCAGGGCCGTCACCTGGTCCTGCACCCGCTGGGTGATCGCCTCGACCCGGATGCCGGCGCTGACCAGGCCGATGATCCGGGTGTGGCCGGTGTCGTAGACGGGGGTGACCGCGCGGACGGACGCGCCGAGCGTACCGGTGTAGGTCTCGGTGAAGGACTCGCCGTTGAGGGCGGGCCCGATGTGGCCGAGGAACTTCTTGCCGATCTGGCTCCTGTCCGGGTGGGTCCAGCGGATGCCCTTCGGGTTCATGATCGTGACGAAGTCGACCTGGGTGTCGCGCTGGACGCGCAGGGAGTACGTCTCCAGGTGCGCGGTGGGGTCGGACGTACCGATCGCCGCCACCACCGACGGGGAGTCCGCGACCGAGCGGGCCACCGCTGTGGCCTGGCGGCCGGCCGCGTCCTCGGCCTGGCTGCGGTCGCTGACGTAGGTGAACAGCGCGTACCCGGCGACGACGACCGCTATCAGCACCGCCTGCATGCCGAAGAGCTGACCGGCGAGGCTGCGGGGGCGGGGGACGTGCGGGAAGCGCATGTCGTCAGTGTGCCTCTCAGGCATGGCGCGAACTAAATGAACGTAAGGGTGACCGGCCTCACAAGCCAGGAGATAGTCACCGCAACCCCCTGGGAGCCCCCATCTCCCGGATCTTCCCGGATGTGAGCCGCACAACGGGATTCCGCCGGTCGTGAGCCGCACGCCGGATGATGCCGACGACGTCGTCAAGGAGGGCAGCCGTGGCCAGCACCGCTCCCGCACCTGCCGCACCCCCCGCGAAGCGGGACCGTACCCACTACCTCTACATCGCGGTGATCGTCGCGGTCGCCCTCGGCATCGCCGTCGGGTTCATCGCGCCCGACTTCGCCAAGGAACTGAAGCCGATCGGTACCGGCTTCGTCTCGCTGATCAAGATGATGATTTCCCCGATCATCTTCTGCACGATCGTGCTCGGCGTCGGCTCCGTACGGAAGGCCGCACAGGTCGGCAAGGTCGGCGGACTCGCGCTCGGCTACTTCATCGCGATGTCGTTCGTGGCGCTGGCCATCGGCCTGGTCGTCGGCAACATCATCCACCCGGGCAGCGGCATGCACCTGACCGAGGCCGTCAAGGGCGTCGGACACACGCAGGCCCAGGCCGCCGCCGAGGGCCCCGTCGACTTCCTGCTCGGGATCATCCCGACCACCTTCGTGTCGGCCTTCACCGAGGGCCAGGTCCTCCAGACCCTGCTGATCGCGCTCCTCGCGGGCTTCGCGCTGCAGGCCATGGGCCGGACCGGCGAGCCGGTGCTGCGCGGGGTCGAGTACATCCAGAAGCTGGTCTTCCGCATCCTCGGCATGATCATGTGGGCCGCGCCCGTCGGCGCGTTCGGCGCGATGGCCGCTGTGATCGGCGAGACCGGCATGGACGCCCTCAAGGCGCTCGGCACGATCATGCTCGGCTTCTACGTCACCTGCTTCCTGTTCATCGTGGTCGTGCTCGGCACGCTGACCAAGCTGGTCGCAAAGGTCAACCTGTTCCAGCTGCTGAAGTACCTCGGCCGGGAGTTCCTGCTGATCGTCTCCACCTCCTCGTCCGAGTCCGCGCTGCCGCGGCTCATCGCGAAGATGGAGCACCTCGGTGTCAGCCGCCCGGTCGTCGGCATCACCGTGCCGACCGGCTACTCCTTCAACCTCGACGGCACGATGATCTACCTGACCATGGCCTCTCTGTTCATCGCCGACGCCATGGACCAGCCGATGAACATCGGCCAGCAGATCGGCCTGCTGCTCTTCATGATGGTCGCCTCCAAGGGCGCGGCCGGTGTCTCCGGCTCCGGCATCGCCGTACTGGCCAGTGGTCTGCAGTCGCACAAGCCGGCCCTGGTCGACGGTGTCGGCCTGATCATCGGCATCGACCGCTTCATGAGCGAGGCCCGCGCCGTCACCAACTTCGCCGGCAACGCCGTCGCCACGCTGCTCATCGGCACCTGGACCGGCGAGGTCGACAAGGAGCGGGTGAACCGGGTCCTCGCGGGTGAACTGCCCTTCGACGAGAAGACGTTGCTCGACGAGGACAGTGACGAGCACCTCGACGGCGTGCCCGAGCAGGGCGGCGAGAAGGAATTCGCCAAGGCCTGACCCGCCCCCCGAGCGGGGCGCCCGGACCCACCTGAACAAGGTCCGGACGCCCCACGGACTCCGGGCGGCTGGGTGTCCCCCCGTCGCTCAGCCGCCCGGTCCACCACGAGTCACCCGCCCTCCGGGGCCGGCGTTCAAGCAGATGCACTACCGTGCCGTGCCGTGCCGGAAACCTCCGGCACGGCACGTTCGCGTTCGGCGGGAGTCACGGGGGACATGGGCATGAAGATCGACTGGGACCGGCGGCACTGCGCACGGCACGGGCATGTGACGTACGCACCCGACGAAACGGTGCTGCGGGACCGGCTGCGCGCCGAGACCAAGCTCGGGGTGGCCTGGCGCTGTCTGCGCTGCGGCGACTTCGTGCTCGGCGACCCGCACGGTTCGGGGGCCGCCGAGAACGCGCCGCTGGTGCCGCGCGGGAAGGTGCTGCGGGACCTGTTCATCCTGCGGTTCCTGGCGATCGAGCGGGCCGTGCGCGGGGTGTTCATCGTGCTGGTCGCCGCCGCGGTGTGGAAGTTCAGCAACAGCCAGGACTCGGTGCGCAAGCTCTTCGACGAGTACCTCGACGTCTTCCGCCCCGTCTTCAGGCACTTCCACTACGACCTCGACCACTCGCCGGTCGTCGGCTCCATCCAGAAGACCTTCGGCTACAAGCACTCCACGCTGGTCCTGGTCGCCGTACTGCTGCTGGCGTACGCGCTGATCGAACTCGTCGAGGCGGGCGGACTCTGGTACGCGAAGCGCTGGGCGGAGTATCTGACGGTGGTCGCGACCGCCGCGTTCCTGCCGCTGGAGATCTACGAACTCACCGAGCACATCAGCTGGTTGAAGATCGCCACCCTCGTGCTCAACATCCTCGCCGTCCTCTACATCGCCCTCGCCAAGCGGCTGTTCGGGCTGCGCGGGGGGCGCAAGGCCTTCGACGAGGAACGCGAGAGTGCGTCCCTGCTCGAAGTGGAGACGTCCGCGGGCGTGATGGTCTGACGGCCAGGACGCTCTCACCCTTGGCTACCGCACCACCTCAGGCAACCACTCCCGGGCCCGAGTGAACGTGTAACCGAGCTGTGTGGCACGGGAGTTGTCCATGCCGTAGGAGCGGGCGAAGGAGAACGGGAAGGTCTCGCCCTCCGGCGCCGTCCGGAACACCACCCGGCCGGCCGGGATGTGGACGGCGATCGCCTCGCACAACTCCTCCGTGCTCAGCAGGCCGTGGGAGGCCGCGTTGACCGGGCCGGTGAAGTCCTGGCCGGCCGTCCAGAAGAGGAAGTCGGCGATCTCGTCGACGTGGATGTAGGTCGCCGGGTGGTTCACGGCCGGTACGGCGATCGGCTCGCCCGTGCGGATACGGTCGGCGTAGTGCTGGAGGCGGCCGGTGAAGTCGTCCGCGCCGCCCAGGACATGGGCCACGCGGACGGCCGTATACGGGAACTCCGGTCCGGGCGCCGCGAAGACCGCCTCCGCCTGGCGCTTTCCCTCGCCGTAGTGCGTGTCGAGGAACTCCGGGTCGTCCCAGGGGAGTTCGAGATCTACGGGCACGGCGAGCGGATCGACGGCCGCCTCGCCCACGAGGTCGGCCGAGTCCTCGTACTCGTACACCTCGACCGTTGACGTCATGACATAGCGGCCGGTGCGGCCGGTGAAGACGCGGCGGGCGATCGCCGCCTGGCGCGGGGTGTAGCAGACCTGGTCGACTACGACGTCGAAGGTGCGCGGGCCGAGAGCGGTGCGCAGCGCGTCCTCGTCGTCGCGGTCGGCGATCAGGTGCGCCGCTCCGGCGGGCGGCGCCGACGAACCCCGGTTGAGGACCGTGACCCGGTCTCCGGCGGCCGGCAGCCGGGCCATCAGCCGCTTGCCGAAGTAGCGGTTCCCGCCGATGACCAGTACCTCTCGCGCTTTTCCCATGACCATAATTCTGCTGGCGTACCCGCGCGGACTGAAGGGGAAGACATGGGAGTTCCGGCCGCCGCACCGAAAGAACCACGGCATTCGCATGCCGGTGCCGACGAAACACCGGTGGCCTTTGACGGCGTGGACCGGCAGATCCTCCAGCTCCTCCAGACCGACGGCCGGATCAAGCTCAGCGAGCTCGGGCGGCGCGTCCGGCTGAGTCCGGCGGCGGTCACCGAGCGGGTGCGGCGGCTGGAGACCGCGGGCGTGATCAGCGGCTACGGCGCCCGGGTGGTCCCGGGCCGGCTCGGCTACGGCATCCAGGCGTTCATCCGGGTCAACCCGCACGGCGGCTACAACCTGAAGCATCCCAGGACCCTGGAGCTGATCGGGCGCCCCGAGATCACCGAGGTCCACCATGTCGTCGGCGAGGACTGCTGGATCCTCAGAGTCGTCGTCCGGGACACCGCCCACCTGGAGGAGGTGCTCGACGAGGTCTCCGTGCTCGGGCGCACCACGACGTCGATCGTGCTGACCTCGCCGGTGGAGCGGAAACCGCTCTTGCCCCAACCGCTCTTGCCCTGACGTCGGCGTCAAGGATTACCGTCGTGGGCATGCGAATCGGCGAGCTGGCCGCGCGGGCCGGGACCACGACGCGGACTCTCAGGTACTACGAGTCGCGGGGGCTGTTGCCCGCGCGGCGTGGCGGCAACGGGTACCGGACGTACGACGAGGGCGATCTGAAGCTGCTGCGGCAGATCAGGACCTTGCAGGACTTCGGGTTCGACCTGGAGGAGACGCGGCCCTTCGTGGAGTGTCTGCGGGCCGGGCACCCGGAGGGCGACTCGTGCCCGGCGTCGCTCGCGGTCTACCGGCGCAAGCTGGCCGAACTGGATTCCCTGATCGGGGAGCTGCAGGCGGTGCGGGCGGAGATCGGGGTGCGGCTGGCGTCGGTCGAGGAGCCATCACCATTGTGCGAACTGGGAGGGCGTGAGCTGTGATCGACGTAGCGGGCGTGACGGACGTGACGGACGAGAATTTCTCGGCGGAGGTGATCGGAGCCGAGTTGCCGGTGCTGGTGGAGTTCACGGCGGACTGGTGCCCTCCGTGCCGGCAGATGGGACCGGTGCTGCGGGCCCTCGCCGCGGAGGAGGGCGAGCGGTTGAAGGTGGTGCAGCTGAACGTGGACCAGAATCCGGAGACCACGAACGCCTACAAGGTTCTCTCGATGCCCACGTTCATGGTCTTCCGGGGCGGTGAGCCGGTGAAGGCCATGGTGGGAGCCCGGCCGAAGCGGCGGCTGCTGGAGGAACTGGCCGACGTGATCTGAACCCGCTGGCACGAAAAAATCCCCTGAGCAATTGCGCTCGGGGGATTCTTTTGCGTATATTTAATGGTTCGCGACTTCACGGAAATTAGGTCGCAAAGAGGCTCACTGAGCACAGTATATAGGTCCGGGAGTGGAATTGTCAAACAGCGATGAAATTCACGGCGAGCAGGAATTCATCGACGGTCTGTACGCGCGCGTGGACGCGCTGCGCGGCGCCACCGAGGACTCCGTCCTGGACGCGCTCGGGCAGAGCAACACGCCCAGGCAGGCCCGGCTGGAGCGGGACATCCTGGTCGCCGAGCGCTCGGGGCTGCTCGCCGCGCTGAACGCCGTGGAGGGCTCGCTCTGCTTCGGCCGGATCGACCTGGCCTCCGGGGTCCGGCACCACATCGGCCGTATCGGCGTCCGCGCCGACGACGCCGACCTCACCCCGATCCTGATCGACTGGCGGGCCGACGTCGCCCGTCCGTTCTACCTCGCCACCGGCCACACCCCGATGGGCCTGCGCCGCCGCCGGCACCTCACCACCGACGGCCGCCGCGTCACCGCCCTGCACGACGAGATCCTCGACCTCGGCGACGCCACCCGCACCGGCCACGAGGACCCGACCGGCGACGCCGTGCTGTTGGCCGCGCTCAACTCCGCGCGCACCGGGCGGATGAACGACATCGTGCAGACCATCCAGGCCGAACAGGACGAGATCATCCGGGCGCCCCATCGCGGGGTGCTCGTCGTCGAGGGCGGACCCGGCACCGGCAAGACCGCCGTCGCACTGCACCGGGCCGCGTATCTCCTCTACGAACACCGGGAGTTGCTCGCCAAACGCGCCGTCCTCATCGTCGGCCCGAACCCCGCCTTCCTCGGCTACATCGGCGAGGTGCTTCCCTCCCTCGGCGAGACCGGCGTACTGCTCGCGACGGTCGGCGAACTCTTCCCCGGCGTGAAGGCGACCGGCGCCGACAGCCGGGCGGCGGCGGCCGTGAAGGGCCGCGCCGACATGGCGGGCGTCCTCGCCGCCGTCGTACGCGACTGGCAGTCGCTGCCCGATCCGGTGATCGCGATCGAGCACGACCGCGAGATCCTCATGCTCGACGACGGCCTGGTCCGGGTGGCCCGCGACCGCACCCGCGAGGCCCAACTCCCGCACAACGCGGCCCGCGAGTACTTCGAGGGGCACATCCTCAACACGCTCACCGAGATGGTCGCCGAACGCATCGGCACCGACCCCTTCGACGGCAGCAACCTCCTCGACCCCAGCGACATCACGCAGATCCGTGACGAACTCGCCGAGAACCCCGAAGTCTGGGCCGCCATCGACCAGTTGTGGCCGCGGCTGAGCCCGCAGTACCTCGTCGCGGACTTCCTCGCCGACCCCGTGGGCTATGTCTCCGACGACGACGCGGACGCCATCCGCCGCCCGGTGACCCGCGAGTGGACCGTGGCGGACGTACCGCTGCTCGACGAGGCCGCCGAACTCCTCGGGCGCGACGACCGGGTGCTGCGGGCGCGGGCTCAACGCGAGCGCGCTGAGCAAGTGTCGTTCGCGCAGGGCGTGTTGGACGTGTCCTTCGCCTCCCGGACCTTCGAGTTCGAGGACAAGGAGGAGGACGACCCCGAGGGCTCCGAGGTGCTGTCCGCGCACGACATCATCGACGCCGAACGCTTCGCCGAGCGGCACGAGGAGGAGGACCACCGCAGCGCCGCCGAGCGCGCGGCGGCCGACCGCACCTGGGCGTTCGGGCACATCATCGTCGACGAGGCGCAGGAACTCTCCCCGATGGCCTGGCGGTTGCTCATGCGGCGCAGCCCCACCCGCTCGATGACCCTGGTCGGCGACCCGGCCCAGACGGCGGAGGCGGCGGGCGTCGGCTCCTGGTCGGAGATCCTCGCCCCCTACGTCGAGGACCGCTTCACCCACACCCGCCTCGGCGTCAACTACCGCACCCCCGCCGAGATCATGGACCTCGCGGCGGCCGTCGTCCGCGCCGAGAACCCCGACTTCGAACCGCCCAGTTCGGTGCGTTCCACGGGCGTACGGCCCTGGGTACGGGCCACCGACGATCTTCCCGGCGCCGTAGCGAAGGCCGTCGGCGAATTGACCCCCTCCGAAGGCCGGCTGGCCGTCATCGCCCCCCGCGACCTGCACCGGCGGCTGGCCGCGCGACTCGACGGCGTGACGGCGGGCGCCGAGCCGGACCTGACGCGGACCGTCGTCCTGCTCGACCCGCGCCAGGCCAAGGGCCTGGAGTTCGACTCCGTGCTCGTCGTCGAGCCGGGGCGGTACGGCACGAGTGATCTGTATGTGGCGTTGACCCGGGCGACTCAGCGGCTCGGGGTGCTGCACACGGGGGCGCTGCCGCGGGCGCTCGCCGATGTACCGGAGGCGCTCTAGGCCGGCCGGAGCCACACCGTCGCCAGTGGCGGCAGCGCAAGCCGGATGCTCGCCGCCCGGCCGTGCCAGGCGGTGGGTTCCGGCTTGACGGGGTCGGGGTTGGTGACGTCGCTGCCGCCGTAGACGGCGGTGTCGGTGTTGAGGGTTTCGTGCCAGGCGGGGGTGTCGTCGGGGACGCCCAGGCGGTAGTCGTGGCGGACGACGGGGGAGAAGTTGCTGACGGCCAGGAGGGGGGAGCCGGCGGTGTCGTAGCGGAGGAAGGCGAAGACGTTGTCCTCGGCGGCGTCGCCGGTGACCCACTGGAAGCCGGTGGGGGTGGTGTCGAGCTGCCAGAGGGCGGGAGTCGTGCGGTAGACCGTGTTGAGGTCGCGGACCAGGTCGCGTACGCCCCGGTGGTCGGCTTCGGCGCCGTAGGCCGGGTCGAGGAGCCACCAGTCGGGGCCGTGGGTCTCGGACCATTCGGCGCCCTGGGCGAACTCCTGCCCCATGAAGAGGAGTTGCTTGCCGGGGTGGGCCCACATGAAGGCGAGGTAGGCGCGGAGGTTGGCGCGCTGCTGCCACCAGTCGCCGGGCATCTTCGAGACCAACGACCGCTTGCCGTGGACGACTTCGTCGTGGGAGATCGGGAGGACATAGTTCTCGCTGTAGGCGTACACCATGGAGAAGGTCATCTCGCCGTGGTGGTGCCGGCGGTGGACCGGGTCGTGTGTCATGTAGTCGAGCGAGTCGTGCATCCAGCCCATGTTCCACTTGAACCCGAAGCCGAGGCCGCCGGTGTCGGTGGGCCGGGTGACGCCGTCCCAGGCGGTGGATTCCTCGGCGATCGTCACGACGCCGGGCACCCGCCGGTACACGGTCGCGTTCATCTCCTGGAGGAAGGCGACGGCGTCCAGGTTCTCCCGGCCGCCGCGCTCGTTCGGGGTCCACTGGCCCGGCTCGCGGGAGTAGTCGAGGTAGAGCATCGAGGCGACCGCGTCCACGCGCAGGCCGTCGATGTGGAACTCCTCGCACCAGTAGACGGCGTTCGCCACCAGGAAGTTGCGCACCTCGCGGCGGCCGAAGTCGAACTCCAGGGTGCCCCAGTCGGGGTGCGCGGCCCGCAGCGGATCCTCGTGCTCGTACAGGGGCCGTCCGTCGAACTCGGCCAACGCCCAGTCGTCGCGCGGGAAATGGGCCGGCACCCAGTCCATCAGGACGCCGATACCGGCCTGGTGGAGGGCGTCGACCAGGAACTTGAAGTCGTCGGGGGTGCCGAGGCGGGCCGTCGGGGCGTAGAAGCCGGTGACCTGGTAGCCCCAGGAACCGCCGAAGGGATGCTCGGCGACCGGCATCAGCTCCACGTGGGTGAAGCCCAGGTCCTTGACGTAGGCGGGGAGTTGCTCGGCGAGCTGACGGTACGTCAACCCGGGCCGCCAGGACGCGAGATGTACCTCGTACACGGAGAACGGCGCTTCGTGGACCGGTGTTTCCGTCCGCCGGGCCAGCCACTCCGCGTCGTCCCACTCGTGGTGCGAGGCCGTGACGATGGAGGACGTGGCGGGCGGGACCTCGGTGCGGCGGGCCATCGGGTCGGCGCGCAGCGTCCTGGAACCGTCGGGCCTGGTGATCTCGAACTTGTACAGTTCGCCCTCGCCGATGCCCGGCATGAACAGTTCCCAGACACCGGTGCCGCCGAGCGAACGCATCGGGGCGCCCGTGCCGTCCCAGAAGTTGAAGGTGCCGGCCACCCGTACACCCTGGGCGTTCGGCGCCCACACCGTGAAGCGGGTGCCGGTGACCCCTTGGTGCGTCATCGGCTCCGCGCCGAGCGCCTGCCACAGCTGCTCGTGCCGGCCCTCGCCGATCAGATGCAGGTCCAGGTCACCGAGCGCGGGCAGGAAACGGTACGCGTCCTCGGTGTCCTGCACGGTGCCGTCGTAGGCCACGAGCAGCCGGTACTCCGGTACGTCCGGGAACGGGAGCAGCCCGGAGAAGAAACCGTCCCCGTCGTCGTGCAGCTCGGTCGTCGCCCCGTCCGTCACGACGGTCACTCCGAGCGCGAACGGCCGGAACACCCGGAACGCGACGCCGCCGGGGACCGGGTGGGCGCCGAGTACGGAGTGGGGGGCGTGGTGGGTGCCGTGGAGGAGGCGGTCGCGGTCCACGGCATCGAGGGCAGGGGATATGGCGATCTCCGGTGCGGGTGCGGGTGCGGGTGCGGGTGCGGGTGCGGGTGCGGGTGCAGGGATGGGTGTGGGTGTGGTCGAGTCGGTGCCTGTGTCGGCCGTCACCGTCTCGCGCGTGGCCTTCTTGTCGGCGGCGCTCGTCTTCTTGGCCGAGCCCTTTTTCATGGAGGCCTTCTTCAGCGAGTGCTTCTTCGCCGAGTTCTTCTTCCCGGCACCCTTCTTGGCCGTCGCCTTCTTCGCGGCGGCCTTCTTCGGGTCCGGACCGTTGGACGGGGGGCGCGGGGTCACGGGCGGGGCCTCCTGGGCGGGATGGGTCAGGTGGTGGGGTTGGCGAGGCGGCGTACGGCGGAGAGCGGGACCGGGAGCCAGTCGGGGCGGTGCCGGGCCTCGTAGACGACCTCGTAGACCGCCTTGTCCGTCTCGTACGCACGCAGCAGGACGGGGTCGGTGCGCGGGTCCGCACCGGTGATCTCCGCGTACCCGGAGCAGTAGGCGGCCCGGCACGTCCCGGCCCAGCCCGGTGCCGGCGGGTCGGCGGAGTGGGCCGCGTAGTCGAAGGAACGCAGCATCCCCGCGATGTCCCGCACCGGCGGCTGCGGCATCCGGCGTTCCGCCAGCGGCCTGGACGGCTCGCCCTCGAAGTCGATCAGCGACCACTCCCCGGACGGCGAGCGCAGGCACTGGCCGAGGTGCAGGTCGCCGTGGATGCGCTGGGCGGTCCAGGTGTGTCCCTCGGCCGCGAGATCGGCCAGCGCCGAGAACGCCGTACGCAGTCCGGGCGCGTACGGCCGGAGCGTGGGGACCGCCTGTGCCGCCGCGTCGAGCCGCTCGGTCATGCCCGTCACCAGCTGGTCCAGCTGTACGCGGCCCAGGGTCGTGGTCGGCAGTGCCCGGGCCAGTGCCACATGCACCTCGGCCGTGGCCCGCCCCAGCGCCCGCGCCTCCGCGCCGAAGTCCTCGCCCTTCCGCAGCTCGCGCAGCGCCAGCTCCCAGCCGTCGGTCGCGCCCCGCACGAACGGCTGGAGCACCCCGAGGACGTACGGCTCCTCGGCGAACTCCGCCCGCAGCCACGCCGTCGGCGCCGGCACCCGGGGGCAGCCCTCCAGGGCGAGGGCCAGCGGGAGTTCCAGGTCGGGGTTGGTGCCGGGGACGATCCGGCGCAGCAGCTTCAGGATGAACGTATCGCCGTAGACGACGGACGAGTTGGACTGCTCGGCGGTCATCAGGCGGGGGACCAGACCGGTCGCGATGTCCTGGCCGGAGTCCCGTTCGAAGCGCAGCCCGCCGATGTGGGCCTGGGTGCGCAGGGCCTCCAGGAGCACCTCGGCGGGCCGGGGGTCGTACAGGGCCTCGTACACCGTGCGTCCGGCGAGCGGGCCCTCCTCCACATGTCCGATCAGCGCGGGCGCGAGCCGGGGCGGCAGCGCCTCGCGCACCCCTATGAGGAGCTGGTAGCAGTCGCCCGGTGCGGGGGGCTGATGGGCGCGGACCAGCAGGTGGTAGAGGCCGAGCGCGCCGTCCGTGGGGAGGAGTTCGGTGGCGGCCACCAGCGAGAATCCGGTGACGGGACGGCCTTTGCCCGCGAACCACCGCTGCCTCGGCAGCCACTCCCGCAGGAGGGGGTCGAGGGACGCGAGGAGGCCGGGACCGGGACTGGTCCGGCCGGAAAGTGTGACAGTTTCCGCCATGGCGTCACGTTCCTTTCCCCGGGGTGGTCGGGGTATCACTGTTGCGTGCCCCTGGCGAGGCGGGGGAAACCGGATCCACCCCGCCTCACGGGGTGACTAGGCGGCTTCCTTGCGGAGCCGGAACCAGTAGAAGCCGTGCCCTGCCAAGGTCAGCAGGTACGGCAGCTCTCCTACGGCCGGAAAGCGGACCCCGCCGAACAGTTCGACCGGATGCCTTCCATTGAACGCCCGCAGGTCGAGTTCCGTCGGCTGCGCGAACCGGGAGAAGTTGTTCACGCACAGGACGAGGTCGTCCTCGTACTCGCGCAGGAAGGCGATCACCGCGGGATTCGACGACGGCAGTTCCCGGTACGAGCCGAGGCCGAACGCCAGGTTCTGCTTGCGGATCTCGATCATGCGGCGCGTCCAGTGCAGCAGCGAGGAGGGCGACGACATCGACGCCTCGACGTTGGTGACCTGGTAGCCGTAGACGGGGTCCATGATGGTCGGCAGCGACAGCCGGCCGGGGTCACAGGACGAAAAACCTGCGTTGCGATCAGGTGTCCACTGCATCGGCGTGCGGACGGCGTCGCGGTCGCCGAGCCAGATGTTGTCGCCCATGCCGATCTCGTCGCCGTAGTAGAGGATCGGCGAGCCGGGGAGCGACAGGAGCAGGGCGGTGAACAGCTCGATCTGGTTGCGGTCGTTGTCCAGCAGAGGGGCGAGCCTGCGCCGGATGCCGATGTTGGCGCGCATCCGCGGGTCCTTCGCGTACTCGGCCCACATGTAGTCGCGTTCCTCGTCGGTGACCATCTCCAACGTCAGCTCGTCGTGGTTGCGCAGGAAGATGCCCCACTGGCAACTCGACGGGATCGCGGGGGTCTTGGCGAGGATTTCCGACACCGGATAGCGGGACTCCCGGCGTACCGCCATGAAGATCCTCGGCATCACCGGGAAGTGGAACGCCATGTGGCATTCGTCGCCGCCGGTCTGGAAGTCGCCGAAGTAGTCGACGACGTCCTCGGGCCACTGGTTCGCCTCCGCCAGTACCACCGTGTCGGGGTACTGGGCGTCGATCTCCTTCCGCACCCGCTTCAGGAACTCGTGGGTTGCCGGAAGGTTTTCGCAGTTGGTGCCCTCGGCCGCGAAGAGGTAGGGCACGGCGTCGAGGCGGAAGCCGTCGATGCCCAGGTCCAGCCAGAACTTCAGCGCCGAGATGATCTCCTCCTGCACGGCCGGGTTCTCGTAGTTGAGGTCCGGCTGGTGGGAGAAGAAGCGGTGCCAGTAGTACTGCTTGCGGACGGGGTCGAAGGTCCAGTTGGAGGCTTCGGTGTCGACGAAGATGATGCGGGCGTCGGGGTACTGCTTGTCGTCGTCGGCCCACATGTAGTAGTCGCCGTAGGGCCCGTCGGGGTCTTTTCTGGACTCCTGGAACCACGGGTGCTGGTCGCTGGTGTGGTTCATGACGAAGTCGATGATGACCCGCATGCCGCGCTGGTGGGCGGAGTCCACGAAGTCCACGAAGTCCGCGAGGTCGCCGAATTCGGGGAGGACGGCGGTGTAGTCGGAGACGTCGTAACCGCCGTCGCGGAGGGGGGATTTGAAGAAGGGGGGCAGCCAGAGGCAGTCGACGCCGAGCCACTGGAGGTAGTCGAGTTTGGCGGTGATGCCCTTGAGGTCACCGACGCCGTCGCCGTTGCTGTCCTGGAAGGAGCGGACCAGGACCTCGTAGAAGACGGCGCGTTTGAACCACTCGGGGTCCCGGTCCTTGGCGGGAGTGTCCTCGAAGGTGTCCGGGACGGGCTCGTTGACGATCATATTGTGGGTGACCCTCCGATCTGCGGGGACGGTCGCAGGACGGTGAGGATGTGTGCGGGCCGGTTGCCCGGTTCCAGGCGCACATAGTTGGCCCTGCCCCAGTGATAGGTCTCACCGGTGAGCTCGTCGCGCACCGGCACCGACTCGTGCCATTCCAGGCCGAGTTGCGGCATGTCCAACGAGACCGTGGCCTCCTGGGTGTGGTGGGGGTCGAGGTTGACAACCACCAGAACCGTGTTCGAACCGCTCTGCTTCGAGTAAGCGATCACCGCCTCCTGGTCCACCTGGTGGAAGTGGAGGTCGCGCAACTGCCGCAACGCCGGGCTGCGGCGCCGGATGTCGTTCAGCTTGCCCAGCAATGGCGCGATGCTACGTCCTTCCCGCTCGGCCGACGCCCAGTCGCGCGGGCGGAGTTGGTACTTCTCGGAGTTCAGATACTCCTCGCTGCCGGGCCGTAGCGGAGTGTTCTCGCACAACTCATACCCGCTGTACACCCCCCACGTCGGGGAGAGCGTCGCCGCCAGCACCGCCCGGAGTTCGAAGGCGGGCCGGCCGCCGTGCTGGAGGAACTCGTGGAGGATGTCGGGGGTGTTCACGAAGAAGTTGGGCCGCATGTAGGCGGCCGCCTCGCCCGACAACTCACGCAGATATTCGGTGAGTTCCTGTTTGGTGTTGCGCCAGGTGAAGTAGGTGTACGACTGCTGGAAGCCGACCTGGGCGAGGGTGGCCATCATCGCGGGGCGGGTGAACGCCTCGGCCAGGAAGATCACGTCCGGGTCGGTGGCGTTGATGTCGGCGATGACCCGCTCCCAGAACACGACCGGCTTGGTGTGCGGGTTGTCCACGCGGAAGATCCGCACCCCGTGGTCCATCCAGTGCCGCAGCACCCGCAGCGTCTCGGCGATCAGTCCGTCCAGGTCGCGGTCGAAGGCGATGGGGTAGATGTCCTGGTACTTCTTCGGCGGGTTCTCCGCGTACGCGATGGTGCCGTCGGGGCGGTGGTGGAACCACTCCGGGTGCTTGTCCACCCACGGATGATCCGGGGAGCACTGGAGGGCGAAGTCGAGCGCGATCTCCAGGCCCAGCTCACCGGCGCGCGCGACGAACGCGTCGAAGTCCTCCAGCGTCCCGAGCCGGGGATCGATCGCGTCGTGGCCACCCTCCGGGGAGCCGATCGCCCAGGGTACGCCGACGTCCTCGGGCCCGGCGGACAGGGTGTTGTTCGGGCCCTTGCGGAAGGTCGTCCCGATCGGATGGATCGGCGGTAGATATACGACGTCGAAACCCATCGCGGCGATACCCGTGAGCCGTTTCGCCGCCGTACGGAACGTACCGTGCGGCTCGGCTGCCGTGCCTTCGGAGCGGGGGAAGAACTCGTACCAGGCGCCGTAGAGCGCCCGCTCCCGCTCCACCAGCAACGCGCGCGGCTCGGAGACCGTGACCAGTTCCCGCAGCGGATAACGGGCGAGGACCTCGTCCACCTCCGGCGTCAGCGCGGCGGCGAGCCGGGACGCGGCGGGGCGGGTCTCGTCGCGGAGGGCGGTGACGGCCGTGCGGAGAACGGGCCGGAGGCCCCTGCCCTTCGGCACCCCGGCGATGGCGCGCTCGTAGAGGCGCGCGCCCTCCTCCAGGACCAGGTCCGTGTCCATCCCGGCCGGGATCTTGATCCCCGCGTGGTGGCGCCAGGTGGAGACCGGGTCGCTCCAGCCCTCCACGACGTACGACCAATGGCCCGGCGCGTCCGGCGTGACGGTGGCGCCCCAGCGGTCGGTGCCCGGGGCGAGCTCCCGCATCGGGGTCCAGGGGCCGGGGCGGCCGTCCGGATCGTAGAGGACGACGTTGGCGGCGACCGCGTCGTGGCCCTCGCGGAAGACGGTGGCCGAGACCTCGAACGTCTCACCGGTGACCGCTTTGGCGGCCCGGTGGCCGTGCTGGACGACCGGCCGGACATCGAGGACGGGGATGCGTCCGATGCCGGGGGACGTGCCGACCGCGGAGGGTGGCTCCGGGGCGGGTGGTGCCGTGCCGGCGGGGCGCACGGGGGGCGTGGCCGTGCCGGGTGTCGGGGGTGCTGACGAGTGGTGCGTGGCGGGCATGACCGCTCCTGTCCGCGTCAACGTGGGTATGGGCGGATGGATGTGGGGAGGTGGGTCCTGCGAAGGAGATCCCGTGGTGCGTCTGGGGGTGTACCGGTGGAGCCTTCCCACCCTATTCGGGTTGGCAATCCGGCAGGTTGCTAACTACTTACGCGCAGATCTCCACAGAAGATCCGGCCCCGTCCTGGGCGAACGGGGCCGGAGCCGTCACTCCCGCACTACGACCGCGGTACTTGCAGAAGTTTGTCCGGCGAACCGAGCCCCTCACCGGACACCTTGCCGGAAACCGCCCCCGCGACGAGCGCCCTGGACACCTGTGCGGGTGTGGCGCGCGGATGAGCGCCGAGATAGACCGCCGCCGCGCCGGCCGCGTGCGGGGACGCCATCGACGTACCGGAGAAGGTCGCCTTCGCCGTGTCGCTCGTGTACGTCGCGGAGGTGATCGAGACGCCCGGGGCGAACAGGTCGACGGCCGGGCCGAGGTTCGAGAAGACCGCCCGGGCGTCGCTGCGGTCGGTGGCGCCGACCGTGATCGCCTCCTTCACGTCGGCGGGGGAGTACAGGCCGGCCGACAGCCCGTCGTTGCCCGCCGCCACCGTGTAGGTGACTCCTGAGGCGATCGAGTTGCGCACGGCGGCGTCGAGCTGGGCGTTGTGGTGGCCGCCGAGGCTGAGATTGGCCACAGCCGGTTTGTGCGCGTGCTGGGTGACCCAGTCGATCCCCGCGATGACCTGCGAGGTCGTACCGGCTCCCGCGTTGTCCAGGACGCGGACGGCGACCACCCTGGCCTTCTTGGCGACGCCGTACGTGGTGCCGGCGATCGTGCCGGCCACATGGGTGCCGTGGCCGTTGCCGTCCTGGGCGGTGATGTCGTCGTCGACGAAGTCCCGGCCGTAGCTCGCCCGGCCGCCGAAGTCCTTGTGGGTGATGCGGATGCCGGTGTCGATCACGTACACCGTCACCCCGCTGCCCCCGGAATCCGGCGAGGTGTAGCTCTTGTCCAGCGGCAGGCCCGGCTGGTCGAGGCGGTCCAGGCTCCAGGACGGCGGGTTGCGCTCGGTGCGGCTGCTGCTGTCCAGGGTCACCCGGGTGTCCTGGGCGACCGAGGCGACCCGCGGGTCCGCCGCGAGGAGTCTCGCCTGTCTCTCGTTCGCCTCGACGGCGTAGCCGTTCAGGGCCGTGCCGTAGGTGTGGCTTATTTTCGCCCCGTACTTCTCGGCGAGCCCCTTGCCGGCTGCCGACGGAGCCTCTGTTCCCCCTTTGAGTGTCACCAGGTAACTGCCGCTGACGGAGCCGGGTGCGCCGGCGCCGAGTATGGTCCCCTCCGGTGCGGCGTGCGCGGGCAGGGTGATGGCCGAAAACACCACGGCTGTGGCGACCGCGGTCAGTCCCCCCGCCCGGCGCAGACGCCGCGTACGCGTCCGTGCCATGGTCGAGTTCCCCTCCTTCAACTCTCCACTGGGCAGCCTCTCGTGCGGTGCGAAGCACCACAAGGGCGCATGAGGGGCCCTTTTCGGCCCAGGTCGGCATCATCCAGCCCGTCCGGCATTTGAGGACGACGTCCACACCGTCACCGGTACCGTCTTCAGAGACGACGACGCACATTGCCGTGTGTCATCCAGCGAACGCGCAAGGTGGAGCTGTGAAGGCGATCCGTCGATTCACCGTCCGTCCCGTTCTCCCCGAACCCCTCCGGCCGCTCAGCGATCTCGCGCGCAACCTGCGCTGGTCCTGGCACGCGGAAACCCGCGATCTCTTCCAGTCCGTCGATCCCGAGCGCTGGACCGCCTCGGAAGGCGATCCGGTACGACTGCTCGGCAGCGTCTCCGCCGAGCGGCTCGCGGAGCTGGCCGAGGACAGCCGTTTCCTGCGCCGGCTCACCGAGGTCGCCGGCGATCTCGCCGACTATGTGGGCGGCGACCGCTGGTACCAGACGCAGTCCGGTGAACTGCCCGCCGCCGTCGCCTACTTCTCACCCGAGTTCGGTGTCACGGCCGCCCTGCCCCAGTACTCCGGCGGCCTCGGCATCCTCGCCGGCGACCATCTCAAGTCGGCCAGCGACCTCGGCGTACCGCTGATCGGCGTCGGACTCCTCTACCGGCACGGCTACTTCCGCCAGTCCCTGTCCCGGGACGGCTGGCAGCAGGAGACCTATCCGGTCCTCGACCCCAACGAACTCCCGGTGGCGCTGCTGAGGGAGGAGGACGGCTCCCCGGCCCAGGTCTCCATCGCCCTGCCCGGCGGCCGCTCGCTGCGCGCCCGGATCTGGCTGGCACAAGTCGGCCGGGTGCCGCTGCTGATGCTCGACTCCGACGTCGAGGAGAACGACCTCGGCGCCCGCGGGGTGACCGACGTGCTCTACGGCGGCGGCAGCGAACACCGGCTGCTGCAGGAGATGTTGCTCGGTATCGGCGGGGTGCGCGCGGTGCGGACGTACTGCCGGCTGACCGGTCACCCCGACCCCGAGGTGTTCCACACCAACGAAGGTCACGCGGGCTTCCTCGGCCTGGAGCGGATCGCCGAACTCTGCGACGCGGGGCTGGACTTCGACGCGGGCCTGGAGGCGGTGCGGGCGGGCACGGTCTTCACCACGCACACCCCGGTCCCGGCCGGAATCGACCGCTTCGACCGGGAGTTGGTCGCCACCCACTTCGGGCCGGACGCCGAACTCCCGCGCATGGACGTCGGAAACATTCTCCGCCTGGGCATGGAGACCTATCCGGGCGGCGAACCCAACCTGTTCAACATGGCCGTGATGGGCCTGCGCCTGGGCCAACGCGCCAACGGCGTCTCGCTGTTGCACGGCCAGGTCAGCCGCGAGATGTTCTCGGGCCTGTGGCCGGGCTTCGACCCGGAGGAGGTGCCGATCACCTCCGTCACCAACGGGGTGCACGCGCCGACCTGGGTCGCCCCCGAGGTGTTCCGGCTCGGTGCCCGGCAGATCGGCGCCCAGCGCACCGAGGACGCGATGACGGTCGGCGGCTCGGACCGCTGGGACGCGGTCGCGGAGATCCCGGACCAGGACATCTGGGAGCTCCGGCGCGATCTACGCGAGCAGCTGGTCGTGGAGGTACGGGAGCGGCTGCGTGCCTCCTGGCGTCAACGCGGTGCGGGATCGGCCGAGTTGGGCTGGATCGACGGCGTGCTCGACCCCGACGTCCTCACCATCGGCTTCGCCCGCCGCGTCCCGTCGTACAAGCGCCTGACGCTGATGCTGCGGGACCGCGACCGGCTGATGGATCTCCTCCTGCATCCGGACCACCCGATCCAGATCGTGGTGGCGGGCAAGGCGCACCCGGCGGACGACGGTGGCAAGCGCCTTGTCCAGGAGCTGGTGAAGTTCGCGGACGACCCGCGCGTCCGCCATCGCATCGTCTTCCTCCCCGACTACGGGATGGCGATGGCGCAGAAGCTGTACCCCGGCTGCGACATCTGGCTCAACAACCCGCTCCGCCCGCTGGAGGCGTGCGGCACGAGCGGAATGAAGGCCGCGCTCAACGGCTGCCTCAACCTCTCGGTCCTGGACGGCTGGTGGGACGAGTGGTTCCAGCCCGACTTCGGCTGGGCCATCCCCACGGCCGACGGCACCGGCACGGACCCCGACCACCGCGACGACGTGGAGGCCGCCGCGCTCTATGACCTCCTGGAGCAACGCGTCACCCCGCGCTTCTACGAGCGCGGCCAGGACGGTCTGCCCGACCGCTGGATCGAGATGGTCCGCCAGACCCTGACGCTGCTCGGCCCGAAGGTGCTGGCCGGCCGGATGGTCCGCGAGTACGTGGAGCGGCTGTACGCCCCGGCCGCGCACGCGCACCGCACGATGACCCCGGACGCGGCGCGCGAACTGGCCGCGTGGAAGGGGCGGGTGCGGGCGGCTTGGCACGGGGTGACCGTCGACCACGTGGAGACGTCCGCGGCTACGGCCACTGCGGAACTCGGTACGACGCTCAATCTCCGGGTGCGGGTGGGGCTTGGCGGGCTTGCTCCGGACGACGTCGAAGTGCAGGCGGTGTCGGGCCGGGTGGACCCGGAGGACCGGATCGGGGACGCGACGTCGGTTCCGCTGAAGCCGGTGGGTGGCCCTGATGCGGAGGGCCACTGGCTTTTCGAGGGGCCGCTTGCCCTGGACCGTACCGGGCCCTACGGCTACACGGTCCGCATCCTCCCGGCACACCGGCTGCTCGCGTCCGGCGCGGAGCTGGGGTTGGTGGCGGTGCCTTCGGAGGACGCGGTGGAGGGGGCCGGGGTACTCATGCGTTAGACGTCGGAGTAGGGAGCGCACATCTGCCGGAGTGTGCTCCCTATGCGGCGGGCATACGCGTGCTGCAGGCCCCGCGTCGCCGGGCCGCCCAGGCGGGCGTACCACTTCGCGCCGCGGCTGAACGCCGACACCGTCAGCCACACCGTGCCGTCGCCCGTGCGGTCGACCACGAAGGCCTCCTCGCCGCATTCCGGGTGGCCGGGGAGGGTGCCGTAGGCCCAGCCGGACCTGCGGTGTTCCTCTACCGTCCAGACGATGCGGCAGGGGGCCCTGATCAGGCCCGCGAGGGTGACCGTGACGTCGACGCCGGGGGCCGCCTTCTCGGCGCTCGCCTCGATGCCTACGCCCAGTTCGCGGTGCAGCTCCCAGGTGAGGACCGCTTCGGACGCCCGGCGGAAGACCTTCTCGCCCTCGCCGATCCGCGTGCGCACATACAGGGGGTGGAAGCCTGGAGGGCAGAAGCCGCGTTCGCGGGTCGCGCCGACGTCGTCGTACGTGAAGGACATGGAACCCAAGAGTAGGGCGGTACCCGGATATGCCTTCGCTCCGGGTACCGCCCTTACCGCTTTCCTGTCAACTCGGCTGTCGTCAGCTGACGTTGACCGCCGACCAGGCCGCCGCCACCGCGTTGTACTCGGTGGAACCGGAGCCGTAGAGGGCCGCCGCCGCGCTCAGGGTGCCGGTGCGGGCGCCCGCGTACTTGGTGGTCGACGTGAAGTACGTCGTCAGGGCCTTGTACCAGATCTGGAGCGCCTTGGCGCGGCCGATGCCGGTGACCGTGGAGCCGTTGGACGTGGGCGAGTTGTAGCTCACGCCGTTGATCGTCTTCGCGCCGCTGCCCTCGGACAGCAGGTAGAAGAAGTGGTTGGCGACACCCGACGAGTAGTGCACGTCGAGGTTGCCGACCGAGGAGGACCAGTAGTTGGCGGAGCCGCCGTCCTTGCTGGGCTGGTCCATGTAGCGCAGCGGGGTGCCGTCGCCGTTGATGTTGATCTTCTCGCCGATGAGGTAGTCACCCACGTCGGACGAGTTGTTGGCGTAGAACTCCACGCCGGTGCCGAAGATGTCCGAGGTCGCCTCGTTCAGGCCGCCGGACTCGCCCGAGTAGTTCAGGCCCGCGGTGTTGGCGGTGACGCCGTGGCTCATCTCGTGGCCGGCCACGTCCAGCGAGGTCAGCGGGTGGGTGTTGCCCGAGCCGTCGCCGTACGTCATGCAGAAGCAGCTGTCGTCCCAGAACGCGTTCACGTACGAACTGCCGTAGTGCACGCGGGAGTAGGCGCCGACACCGTTGTTCTTGATGCCGCTGCGGCCGAACGTGTTCTTGTAGAAGTCCCACGTCTCCTGGGCGCCGTAGGCGGCGTCCGCGGCGGCGGTCACGTCGGTGGTGGAGCTGGAGGCGGTGCCGGTGCCCCACGTGTTGGTGGTGTTGGTGAACAGGGTGCCGGTGCCGGACGTCCCGTGCTTCAGGTTGTACGTCTTGTGGCTGCCGCGCCCGGCGTCGGTCAGGCTGTACGTCGTGCCCGAAAGGGTCGTGTCGAGGCTGACGGTGCCCGAGTACAGGGTCTTGCCGGTGCCGGTGGCGTTCTCGATGCCCTGGTACTCGAAGAGCTTCTTGCCGGTGGCCGCGTCGGTGATGACGTGCAGCTGGTTGGGGGTGCCGTCGTCCTGGAGGCCGCCGACGACCGTCTCGTAGGCGAGGACGGGGGTGGCGCCGCCGGCCCAGATGACCTTGCGGGCACCGTCGGCGGCGGTCTTGTCGGAACCGGCGGCCTTGGCGGCGGTCAGCGCCTGCTTCTCGGCCTTGGCGACGGTGATCTTCGGCGTGACGGTGGCGACCTTGATGGTCGCCGAGTGCGCCTTGGTGACACCCTCGGTCTTGCCGGCCGGCGAGGTGTGGACGACCAGGTCGCCGCCGAGGACCGGGAGTCCGGCGTAGGTGCGCTCGTAGCGGGTGTGGACCGTGCCGTCGACGTCCTTGACGACGTCCTTGACGACCAGCTTCTCCTTGGTGCCGAGGCCTATCTGGGTGGCCGTCTCGGCCGCGTCGGCCTGCTTCTCCTTGACCAGCGCGGTGCGCGCGGCGTTGGAGAGCAGCTGCGGGGCGGCGGCGAGGGGGGCCGCCTTGCCCGTGGCGGGCTGGGCGGAGGCACCGGTGGTGACACCGGTGGCGAGCAGGGCGCCTGCGGCTACCGCGGTGGCGATGGCCAGGGTGGTGCGCTTGTGACGCGCGTAGAGGGGGGTCACGCAAGCTCCTCGGTGGGGGAGTCCGGCCGGCGTGGGGTTACTGACCGGAGCGATTGTGAATTGGCTGTGCTGAAGCGGCGTGAGGGAAGAGTGGCATCAGGGGCGCGTACATGTCAGGACCCCGAAGTGATGTTGACTGAAAATCGACTGTCCGGTGGACGTTTCCGCAATGTAAACGTCCACAACAGGGCGCCGCCCCGGAGTTGAAACCCCGAGACGGCGCCATGTTTGTGCGGCCTGAAGTGGGCGGCTGGTTTTTACGGGAACGTAAGCTTCCAGCTGTTGATGTAGCCGGTGTCCTGTGCAGCTACGTCCTGGACCTTCAACTTCCAGACCCCGTTGGCGACTTCGGAGGACGCGTCGACCGTGTAGGTGGCCTGCACGTTGTCCGCCGAGTCGGACGAGCTGGAGTTCTTCAGCCGGTACGTCGACCCGTCCGGGGCCACCAGGTCGATCACCAGGTCACCGCGCCAGGTGTGCACGATGTCGACCGTGACCGCGAGGCTCGTCGGGGCGTTGCCGGTCCGCCCGGACACGGTGACCGACGACGTAACGGCTGCCCCGTTGTCCGGAATTGATACATCGGCCGTGTTCTCGAACGACGTACCGCCACCGCCGCCGCCACCGGAGCGCGCACCGACCGCGACGGCCGCCCACGCGTCCTGCACCGCCTTGTACTCGGCGCCCGTCGTGCCGTACAGCTCACCGGCCGCAGCGAGCGTCCCGGTGCGGGCCGCCGCGTAGTTGGTGGTGGACGTGAACTTCGTGGTGAGCGCCCGGTACCAGATCTGCAGCGCCTTGTCCCGGCCGATGCCGGTGACCGGAAGTCCGTCCGAGGTGGGCGAGTTGTAGCTGACGCCGTTGATGACCTTGGCGCCGCTGCCCTCGCTCAGCAGGTAGAAGAAGTGGTTGGCGACGCCCGAGGAGTAGTGGACGTCGAGGTTGCCGACCCCCGAGTACCAACTGTCCGCGCTGCCACCGTCCTTGCTCGGCTTGTCCATGTAACGCAGCGGCGTGCCGTCGCCGTTGATGTCGATCTTCTCACCGATGAGGTAGTCGCCCACGTCGGTGGAGTTGTTGGCGTAGAACTCGACACCCGTGCCGAAGATGTCGGAGGTCGCCTCGTTCAACCCGCCCGACTCGCCGGAGTAGTTGAGCCCGGCGGTGTTGGCGGTGACGCCGTGGCTCATCTCGTGGCCCGCCACGTCCAGCGCCGTCAGCGGGTCCGCGTTGCCGGAGCCGTCGCCGTACGTCATGCAGAAGCAGGTGTCGTCCCAGAACGCGTTGACGTACGAATTCCCGTAGTGGACACGGGAGTAGGCGCCGACACCGTTGTTCTTGATGCCGCTGCGGCCGAACGTGTTCTTGTAGAAGTCCCAGGTCTCCGCCGCGCCGTAGTGCGCGTCGGCGCCGGCCGTCGCCGCGTTCGACGTGGTGCCGTTGCCCCAGGTGTTGCTCGTCTGCGAGAACAGCGTGCCGGTGCCGGAGGTGCCGTGGTTGAGGTTGTACGTCTTGTGGCCGCCGCGGTCGCCGTCGGTCAGCGTGTAGTTGGAGCCCGACTGGGTCGTCGTCAGCGGGACCGTGCCGCTGTACTGGGTGTTGCCCGTACCGGTGGCGTTCTCGATGCCCTGGAACTCGTAGAGCTTCTTGCCGGTGGCCGCGTCGGTGATGACGTGCAGCTGGTTGGGGGTGCCGTCGTCCTGGAGACCGCCGACGACCGTCTCGTAGGCGAGAACGGGCTTGCCGCTCGCGGCCCAGATCACCTTGCGGGCCGAGTCGGCGGCCGACTTGGTGGAACCGAGGGCCTTGGCGCGGGAGACCGCCTGCTTCTCCGCCGTCGCCGTGGCGACGCTCGGGGTGAGGTCGGCGACCTTGATGGTGGCGTTGGTCGCCTTGATGACACGCTCGGTCGCGCCCGACTTGGCGGTGTCGACGACCAAGTCACCGCCGAGGACCGGGAGTCCGGCGTAGGTGCGCTCGTAGCGGGTGTGGACCGTGCCGTCGGCGTCCTTGATGACGTCACGGGCGACTAGCGTCTCCTTGGCGCCGAGGCCGATGTCCTTGGCGGTGGTGGTCCGCGCCGACTCGGCGTCGCGGAGCAGCTCGGCGCGCTGCGAGGCGGAGAGCGAGAGGGCCGTGTGTGCCGGATTCCCCTTGCTCGCAAGGGGTTTGGCCGGTGCGGCGGAGGAGGTCGCGCCCGCCTGGACGGCCGCGGCGAGCAGAGCGGTGACGCCGGCTACGGCGGCTATGTGGGAGGTGCGTCTGCGCGAGGAATTGCTTCTCAACACTGACTCCTTCAGGACGGTCGCGGATCGCGCGACCAGGGGAGATCACAGGGATCACAGGAGTGAAGCTGTGGGGTTGCTGTGAAGCGCCAGTGGGAAGAGTGGCAGCAGCCCGCGCTTTCTGTCAGGAGCGCGTCAGGAACTTGGCTGGAATTCGTTCGTTGTCCGGGTGGTCATGTCCGTTATACGGAGCGCCACTTGACGCTTCTTTGACCGTGAACAGAAATTTTCCGGGCCGACATGCCCCCGGAACCAACCCGTAAAAGATCCGGCACGATCCTGCCGTGCAACCGGCGGTCCTGCCGGACCGCCGCTCCCACGAGGGGAGTTGACGGTTGCAGTGATTCCTTATCCCAACTGGCTGGACGCGGGCGACAACGCCTGGCAGCTCGTCGCGGCGACACTCGTCGGGCTGATGAGCATCCCCGGCATCGCGATCCTGTACGGCGGCCTGGTCCAGCGCAAGTGGGTCGTGAACACCATGTTCATGGCCTTCACCGGCTTCTCGCTGGTACTGGTCGGCTGGGTCCTGTGGGAGTTCAAGATGGGGTTCGGTGAACCCCTGGACTCCCACTGGCCCGGCATCCTCGGCGCGTTCGTCGGCCGGCCCGGCACCATCGTCGGTTCGGCGAGCGAACAGCAACAGGCGTGGATACCGCTGGTCAACGGCAACGACCTGATGCCGAGCTTCCACTTCCCGCAGTCCACGCTCGCCTACTTCCACTTCGCGTTCGCGGCGATCACCCCGCTGCTCTTCATGGGCAGCGTGATCGGCCGCATGAACATCCGCGCGTGGCTGCTCTTCGTCCCGATCTGGTCGACCCTGGTCTACACGGTCAACGCCTTCCTGCTGTGGGGCGGCGGCTGGTGGGCGGCCAAGGGCGCGCTCGACTACTCCGGCGGTTACGTCATCCACCTGGCAGCCGGCACCTCGGGCTTCGTGGCCGCGGCCGTGATCGGTCCCCGTCTCGCCCGCGACCGAGCCCACGGCGTGCCCAACAACCTGCCCATGGTGGCCGTCGGCGCGGGCATCCTCTGGCTCGGCTGGAACGGCTTCAACGGCGGCGACATGTACTTCGGCGGCCACAACGCGGCCCTCGCGGTCCTCAACACCAACCTCTGTACGGCGGTTGCCCTGCTGGTGTGGGTGTTCTGGGACATGTTCGTCGGACCCCAGCGCAAGCCGACCTTCCTCGGCGGCATCAACGGCATGATCGTCGGCCTGGTGGCGATCACCCCGGCGGCCGGCTTCGTCAGCGGGATCGGCGCGATCTACATCGGCATCATCGCGTCCTCGATCGTCTGGCTGGCCTGGAACTACCTCTCCAAGGTCCCGCCGTTCAACAAGGTCGACGACGCGCTCGGCGTCGTCTACACCCACGGCATCGCGGGCCTCGCCGGCGGCATGCTCGTCGGCATCTTCGCCGACCCGGCGGTGGCCGTGTACCTCAACAAGGACGGCTCCACGGCGTTCTCCACCAGCGGCTGGCTCTACGGCAACCTCGACCAGCTCTGGAAACAGGCGGGTTCGGCCGGGACGGTCATCCTCTACGACGCCGTGATGACCTTCCTCATCCTCAAGGGGATCGGCCTGTTCGTGAAACTCCGGGCGCCGGAGGAGGTGTTGGAGAGCGGCGACCTCGCGGTCCACGACGAGGAGGCGTACCCGACGGAGTCGGCGGTGACGTCGGCACCGGAGCCGGTGGCAGCGGCGGCGGTGGTGGCCGAGAAAGCCAAGGAACCGGACTCGACCTGAGGTGGCGGGAGTTGAGGACCGGTGCTGCGTCATCCGGGGGATGACCCCCGGACCCCCAGCGGACCTTCACCTCACCGGCACTTCAAGTCCAGGGGGCTTCCGTGAAGTTGGTCACCGCGGTCCTCCCGCCCCACCGTGTCCCGGACGTCATGAAGGCCCTTCAGGCGTTCGGGGTGCGTGGAGTGACCGTTACCGAGGTGCGGGCCTACGAGCCGCGGACGGTCCGGGTCGAGGTCTACCGGGGCAGTGAGTACCGGGTGAACCTCGCCCCGCGGCTCCGGCTCGACATCCTCACCCTCGACTTCGACGCGACCGATCTCGTCCGGGTCATCCGTGCCGCGGGCGCCCGCGGCACGGGCGGCGGCACGGTGTGGGTGACTCCGGTGGAGGAGGTGGTGCGCATCAGGACGCGGGAGCGGGGGCCGGACGCGGTGTGAGCCGGGCGTCCCGGAGGTTCGCGCCTCAGCCGAACCGGGCCTCCGGGATCGACTCCAACTGCCGTACCCACTCGG
The DNA here is from genome assembly GCF_045209635.1 of Streptomyces sp. NBC_01622. Lineage (NCBI taxonomy): Bacteria > Bacillati > Actinomycetota > Actinomycetes > Kitasatosporales > Streptomycetaceae > Streptomyces > Streptomyces sp. NBC_01622. The sequence continues at coordinate 3,792,234 of NZ_CP109293.1, read as the reverse complement.
GGTACTTGGCTGCCTTCGCGGCGGCGACCCGGCCGACCTCCGTGGCGAGATCCGGATCCATGTCGTCGGAGAAACGGACGGCGGTGATGCGCTGGATGTGCGGCAGGATCGTGTCGTCCCCCTCCAGGTGGACCGGGTCGTGCATGTACCGCTCCAGCGCGGCGAGGTCCGGCACGGCCGCGCAGTAGGTGTGCGTGTAGCCGTCGTCCGGGCCGATGTCCTGGCCGACGACACCGAACGCGGCCGATTCGACGGACGCCGTCCGCCGCATCGCCGCGAGCACGGCGGCCTTGTCCTCCTCGGTCGTGCCGTCCTTGAAGCTGAACCGCAGGATGTTGACGATCACCGGATTCCCTCCCGGGGCCGTATGCCGTAACTGAACCAGTCGGTTCAATCTATTGGTCCAGTGGATCCATCACAAGGGGATACCCTGCGGAGGTGACTGCAACGGCCCGTGGAGCCAGGGGGCGGATCGACAAGCGGCAGGCGATCCTGGACGCGGCCTTCGTCGTCTTCGCCCGCCGGGGATACGCGCAGGCGTGCGTGAAGGAGATCGCCGACGAGGCGGGCGTCGCCAAACCGACCGTCTACAACCACCTCAGCGACAAGGAGACCCTCTTCCGGCACGCGGTGGAGGCCGCGGCCGACGAGGTGACGGCGGAGAACCTCGCCGTCCTCGAACGGCTCCGCGACCCGGGTGACGATCTACGCGAAGCCCTCGCGGACACCGGCCACCGGCTGCTGGAGGTGTGCTGCGGCGAACGCTCCCGGTCCCTGCGCTGGCTGACGTACTCCCAGGTCGGCGGCTTCCCCGACCTGATCGAGGCCGTCCAGTCGCGTACGTCGGACCGGATCGCCGAGGCGCTCGCGGACCGGCTGGCCCGCCTCGTGCTCGCGGGCCGACTGCGCTCCTGCGATCCGGCGCTCGCGGCGGAGCAGTTCCTCGCGCTCCTCACCGGCCCGCTGGAGGGCCGCACCAGGCTCGGCACCCGCGAGGTGCCGGCCGCGGAAGTCCGCGCGGTGGCGGACGCGGCGGTCGACACCTTCCTGCGGGCGTACGGGATCTGACCCTTGCGGGCGTCGTCGGTCAGGGCGCTTTGGTGCCCGGCCGCTCGCCGTGCCACGAGCGCCACAGCGCCGCATACGCCCCACCCGCCGTCACCAGCTCCTCGTGCGGCCCCAGTTCGGTCAACAGGCCGTTCTCCATCACCGCCACCCGGTCCGCGTCGTGGGCGGTGTGCAGCCGGTGCGCGATGGCGATGACGGTACGGCCCTCCAGTACGGCGGCCAGCGCGCGCTCGGTGTGCCGGGCGGTGGCCGGATCCAGCAGCGCCGTCGCCTCGTCCAGGATCAGTGTGTGCGGGTCGGCCAGCACCACCCGGGCCAGGGCGAGTTGCTGGGCCTGCGAACCGTCCGTCTTCCAACCGTCCGCACCCAGGCGGGTGTTCAACCCGTCGGGCAACTCCCGTGACCACTCCTCCGCGCCGACCGCCGACAGCGCCGCCCACAACTCCTCGTCTGTGGCGGTCGGTTCGGCGATCAGGAGGTTCTCGCGGACCGTGCCCAGGAAGACGTGGTGCTCCTGGGTGACCAGCACCACCTGGCGGCGCAGCGTCTCCGGTGCCAGCCCGGAGACCGGCACCCCGCCCACGGTCACCGTGCCCTCGGTCGGCGCGTCGACGCCCGCCAGCAGCCGGCTCAGCGTGGTCTTCCCGGCGCCCGACGGGCCGACCACCGCCAGCCGTTCGCCCGGCCGCACCGACAGGTCCACGCCGTGCAGCACCTCGCCGCCGCGCTCATACGCGTACCGCACCCCGGTCACATCGATCCGGTCGTCCGCCGGAGCCGGCGCGTCCTCGTCCCCCTCCGCCCGCGGCGCCCGGGCCAGCCCCTCCACCCGGGCGAACGAGGCACCGCTGCTCTGCAGTTGCTCGACCCGCATCAGGATCTGATCCAGGGGCTCGGCGAACTGCCGCAGATACAGCGCGGCCGCCACCACCGCACCCAGGCCCACCTCCCCGCGCCCGTGCAGCCACCCGCCCACGAGCAGCACCCCTGCCACCGGGATGGTGTACGTCATCTCGACCGCAGGGAAGAACACGGTCCGCAGGTACAGCGTGTACAGCCTGCTCCGCATCGCCGTGCGCAGCGTGTCGCGGCTCGCGGCGACCCGTCGCTCCTGGAGCCGGAACGCTTCCACCGTACGGGCTCCCGACGCGGTTGCCGTGAGGATCTCGGCGACCTCCGAATTGGCCGCGCCCTCCGCGAGATAGCCGTCCCGGGCCCGGCGCAGATACCAGCGCAGCGCCAACCCGACCGGCGTCAGACCCAGTACTCCGAACAGACCGAGCAGCGGATCGAGCGCGAACACCGCGCCCATCACGAACAGCGCCTGCACGGAACAGACCAGCAGTTCGGGCGCGACGTCCCGCAGGGTCGTGCCCACGGTCGCCACATCGGAGGTGCCGCGCGCCGTCAGATCGCCCGTCCCGGCCCGCTCCACCACCGACGCGGGCAGCGCCAGCGCCCGGTCCACGAAGCCCTCCCGGACCCGGGCCAGCGTGCGCTCCCCGAACCGGTACCCCACGTACCGCGCCCAGCGCGCCAGCAGCAACTGGGCCAGCGAGCACACCACGATGACAAGGGCCAGCCGGTCCACAGCCCCCACCCCGGCCCCGGCCCGTACCTCGTCCACGATCCGCCCGAGCAGCCACGGCCCGGCCAGCCCGGCCGCGGCGGCCAGCGCGTTCACCACCAGCACGACGGCGAACGCCCGCCGGTCCGCCCGGATCAGCCGGAACGCGGCCCGCCGCACCTCGGCCCGGTCGGCGACCGGGAGTTGGCCTTTGTCCGCCGTCACCGTACGACCTCTTCCGTTTCCGCATCCGCATCCGCGTCCCGGGCCACCAGCGCGCGGTAGCCGGGCTCCTGTGCCAGCAGCCGGCGATGGTCGCCGCCGGCCGCGACCTTGCCGTCGACCAGGTAGAGCACGGTGTCCGCCTGGTCCAGGACCAGCGGGGACGTCGTGGTCACCAACGTCGTACGGCCCGAGCGCGCCTCGCGCAGCCGGCGGGCGACCGCCGCCTCCGTGTGGGCGTCCAGGGCCGAGGTCGGCTCCACCGCGAGCAGCACCTCGGGCTCGGCGAGCAACGCCCTTACCAGCCGCACCCGTTGGCGCTGCCCGCCGGAGAGACTGCGGCCCTGTGCGGCCACGAATGAGTCCAGACCCTCCGGCAGCCCCTGCACGATGTCGTCGGCGGCACCCGCGAACACGGCCTTCGCGACCGTCTCCGCCGACCGCTCCCGGCGCCCGGCCAGCACCTCCCGCAGCGGTCCGGCGAACAGGTCGGCCTCGTTGTCCGCGACCAGGATCCGGGACCTGACCTGGTCCAGCGGAATCGCGTCGAGCGCGACCCCGCCCCAGGTGACCCGGGACGGCGCGTACCGGCCGAGCCGGTCGACCACGGCCAGCGTCTCCCCGGGCCGCGCCCCGACCAGCGCGGTCAGCCGCCCCGGCAGCACCCGCACACCGGAGTCGGGGTCGTGCAGGACGGCAGGTTCGGCGGGCGCGGCCGACGTGCCCGTGTCCGCCTCGGGCTGGAGCGCCAGCAGCCGTACGACCCGGCGCGCGGCCACCACGCCCCGGCTCAGCTCGTAGACCATCTGCACGAAGAAGGCCACCGGGCCCACCAGGACCGCGACATAGCCGTACACGGCGACCAACTCGCCCACGCTGAGCTGCCCTTGGGCCGCCAGCCGGGCCGCGAGCCAGGTCACCACGGCGAGGAACAGGGTCGGCAGTCCGACCCCGATCGCCTGCACCCAGCTGGCCACCGCGCCCACCCGGTAGCCCTGCCTCCGCAGCCGCTGCGAGTCACGCCGGAACGCGTCCGCGAACAACCCTTTGCCGCCAAGCCCGTTGAGGACACGCAGCCCGCCGGAGAGATCGGCGATACGCGCGGTCAGCACACTCTGCCGCTCCCGGTACTCCGTCTCCACGCCCTGCAGCCGCCGGGTCAGCGGCCCCGCGAGCAGCGCGATCACCGGCACACCCAGCAGGACTACGGCGGCCAGCGGCGCCGAGATCGACAGCAGCACCCCGGCCACCACGCCGTAGACGACCAGGGCGCCGAAGCCGGGGCCGACGACGGTCAGGGACTGGGCGATCGTCCATACGTCGCCGACGCCGATCGTGATGACCTCGCCCGCCCGCGCCCGGCGCGACAGCACGGCGCCCAGCCGGACCGCCTGGCCCACGATCAGCTTCACCGTGCGGAAGTTGGCGTCCATCCGGACCCGGGTCATGGTGCGGTGCCGCATGATGCTCAGCCACGAGTTGACCGCCCCGACCACGAACAGTGCCCCGGTCCACCAGGCCAGCGTGCCCAGATGCCCCGGCACAAGACCGTCGTCGACCGCCCGCGCCATCAGATACGGCGCCGCCGCCATCAGCACCATCCAGACGCTCGACAGCAGCGCCCCGGACACCGCCCGCCCCGGCTGCCGCGTCACCAGCCACCACAGGAAGTGCCAGCCGCCCCGACAGTCGGGTGTCCCCGGATCCTCGTACGCGTCGATCATGTGCCTCCTTGCCCAGGCCGCTGAGCGCGGGCAGCCGTGAGCGATCCTGGTGTGGTTGGAGACCTCGAAGATTACCGAGCGTGAGCGCGGTTGCCCATCGAATATCGGGCACGACGGGGCCGGTGCACAGCGTCTGTGGGCATCGGCCCAACTGGTGTACCAATGGCGGGAGTTACTCGTGTGCGGTCTTGCGGCGGCGACCCCTCACGCCAGGCTGTCCCGCCACGCCCGGTGCAGGTCCGAGAACCTTCCTGTGCCCGCGATGAGTTCGGCCGGGCTGCCGTCCTCCATGACCCGGCCGTGCTCCATGACCAGCACCCGGTCGGCGATCTCGACGGTGGACAGCCGGTGTGCGATCACCACCGCCGTGCGGCCCCGCAGGACCGTCGACATGGCTCGCTGCACGGCCTGTTCGCCCGGGACGTCCAGTGAGCTGGTCGCCTCGTCCAGGATCAGTACCGCCGGATCGGCGAGCAACGCCCGTGCGAACGCAACGAGTTGACGCTGACCGGCCGAGATACGGCCACCCCGTTTGCGTACGTCCGTGTCGTAGCCGTCGGGCAGCGCGCTGATGAAGTCGTGCGCGCCGATCGCCTTCGCGGCCCGCTCGATCTCCTCACGCGGCGCGTCCGGGCGGCCGATCGCGATGTTCTCGGCGACCGTGCCGGAGAACAGGAACGCCTCCTGCGTCACCATCACCACCCCGCGCCGCAGTTCGGGCCCGGACAGCTCGCGCAGGTCGACGCCGTCGAGCAGGACCCGCCCGTCCGAGGGGTCGTAGAAGCGGGCCAGCAGCTTGGCCAGGGTGGACTTGCCGGCGCCGGTGGAGCCGACCACGGCGACCGTCTGCCCGGCGGGGAGGGTGAGGTCGAAGACGGGCAGCACCTCGCCGCCGGTCCGGTAGGCGAAGCGGACCCCGTCGAAGACGACCTCGCGGCCGGGCTGCTCCGACTCAAGTGCGGGGAGCTGTACGGGCGTTGAGGGCTCGGGGACGGACGGGGTCTGGGCCAGCAGGCCTGCGATCTTCTCCAGGGAGGCGGCGGCCGACTGGTAGGAGTTGAGGAACATGCCGAGCCGGTCGATCGGGTCGTACAGCCGTCGTAGATACAGCACGGCGGCGGCCAGGACGCCCAGTTCCAGTGAGCCGTCCGCGACCCGGCTCGCGCCCCACAGCACGATCACCGCGACCGCCGTGTTGGCGACCAGGCGGGAGCCGGTGACATAGCGGGCCATCTCCAACAGGGCGTCGCCGTTGGACCGTTCGTGCCGCTGGTTCAGGACCCGGAAGTCGGCGTCGTTCACGGCCTCGCGGCGGAACGCGCGCACCGGGCGGATGCCGTTCATCGTCTCCACGAACTTCACGATCACCCGCGCGATCGCCGTGGACCGCACCGCGTACACCCGCACCGCGCGCCGCTGGTAGACCCGCACCAGCAGATACAGCGGCACGAAGGACGCCACCGCGACCGCGCCGAGCCCCAGGTCCAGCCAGAGCAGCATCGCCGAGATGTAGACGAACGACAGGATGACCGTGATCAGCTCCTGGAGGCCCTCGCTGAGCAGTTCGCGCAGCGCCTCGATGTCCGTGGTGGAACGGGAGATGAGCCGGCCGGAGGTGTAGCGCTCGTGGAAGTCGATGCTCAGCGCCTGCGCGTGCCGGAAGATCCGGCCGCGCAGATCGAGCAGCACGTCCTGGTTGACGCGGGCGGAGGCGCCGATGAACGCGTACTGGAGTCCGCCGGAGAGCAGCGCGCAGAGCAGATAACCGACGGCCACGGCGATCAGCGGCCCGCGGTCGTGGTGCCGGAACGCGGGCACGGCCCGGTCGATGGCGTATGCCACCAGCAGCGGGCCCACCTGCACGGCCGCCTGCTGGAGCAGCAGGAGAAGGGTGGTGACGGTGACACGGGCCTTCATGGGCGCGAGCAGGGAGCGCAGCAGCGCGGTGGTCGCGCCCGGGGGAGTGGGCAGGACGTCGTGGTCGAAGGGGTCGCCTGCGGCGGGCGGGTGCGGGGAGTCGGGGGTGTCGTCGGTGGTGGGCGCCGATGTGGTGGGGGCGGTCATCGTTCGTCCTCCTGCTCCGGGGTGGCCGACTGGACGCCCGACATCAGATGCGCGTACTCCGCGTTCGTGCGCAGGAGTTCCTGGTGGGTGCCCACCGCCCTGATACGGCCGTCCGACAGCAGGGCCACCCGGTCGGCGAGCAGGACCGTGGACGGGCGGTGGGCCACGATCAACGCCGTTGTGTCCGCGAGGACTTGACGCAGGGCTGCCTCAACTGCGGTCTCCGTGTGGACGTCCAGTGCCGAGAGCGGGTCGTCCAGGACGAGGAAGCGGGGCTTGCCCACCACCGCCCTTGCCAGCGCGAGGCGTTGGCGCTGGCCGCCGGAGAGGCTCAGGCCCTGTTCGCCGACGCGGGTGTCCGTGCCCTGCGGGAGCGCGTGCGCGAAGTCGGCCTGGGCCACGGCCAGTGCGCGGTCCAACTCCGGTTGTCCCGCGCCCCCTTCGGCGCCCATCAGCACGTTTTCGCCGACGCTGGTCGAGAACAGGGTCGGTTCCTCGAAGGCCACGGCGACGAGTGCGCGCAGCGTTTGGCGAGGCATCGCGGTGATGTCCTTGCCGTCGAGTGTGATGTGGCCCGATGTCACCTCGTGGAGGCGGGGGACCAGTGCGGTGAGTGTGGTTTTGCCGGTGCCGGTGGCGCCGACGAGTGCCATGGATTCGCCGGGTCTGATGTGCAGGTCGATGCGGTCGAGGGTGGGTGGGGAGTCGGCGGGGGCGTCGGGATATCGGAAGGAGACTGAGGAGAAACGGATGCCGTCGTTTTCGGGTGCGGACCGGTGGGGGCTGGTCGCTTCCCCACTCTCGACTTCGCTCGAGCGGGGGGACCCCCATCGCGGCGGAGCAGCAGATTGATACAGCCCCGCGCCCCTTTGGGGCGCGTCCCCCTGGGGCGCTTCCTGCTCCGGGGTTTCGTCCATTACCTCGAAATAGCGTTCCGTCGCCGTTGCCGCCTCCTGGCTCATTGCCAGGAGGAAACCGATCGACTCGACCGGCCAGCGCAGGGCCAGTGCCGTGGAGAGGAAGGCCACCAGCGTGCCGGCGGACAGGTTTCCGTCCGCCACCTGCACCGTGCCCAGGACCAGCGTCGCACCGAGCGCCAGCTCGGGGAGGGTGACGATGATGCCCCAGATCGTGGCGAGCAGGCGGGCCTTGCGGAGTTCGGTGCCGCGCAGGGTGCGGGAGAGGTCGCGGAAGGCCCGGGCCTGGCTGCGGTGGCGGCCGAAGCCCTTGATGATGCGGATGCCGAGGACGCTCTCCTCGACGACCGTGGTCAGGTCGCCGACCTGGTCCTGCGCGAGCCGCGCCACGTGTGCGTAGCGCCGCTCGAAGATCACGCAGGTGACGATCACCGGCACGGCCGGCCCCAGGATCACCAGTCCCAGCGTCCAGTCCTGGAGCAGCATGATGATCACGCCCACCAGGATCGTCACGGCGTTGACCAGCAGGAATGTGAGGGGGAACGCGAGGAACATGCGCAGCAGCATGAGGTCGGTGGTGCCCCGGGAGAGGAGCTGGCCCGAGGGCCAGCGGTCGTGGAAGGCCACCGGGAGCCGTTGCAGATGCCGGTACAGATCCGCGCGCATCTCCGCCTCGACCCGCGACAACGGCCGCGCGACCAGCCATCGCCGCAGCCCGAACAGGACCGCCTCCGCGATGCCGAGCAGCAGCAGATACAGCGCCCCGAGCCACACCCCTGCCGTGTCCCGGTCGGCGACCGGTCCGTCCACCATCCACTTCAGGACGAGCGGGAACACCAGCCCCGTACAGGACGCGACGACGGCCACCCCGGCCGCGGCGAACAGCCGTACCCGCACGGGGCGGACGTACGGCCACAGCCGCGCGAGCGTACGGGCGGCGGATCGGTCCTTGGTGGTTGCATGTGTCGTCGACATCACGGGCGAGCCTACGGACCACCACTGACAGTGCCCACCGAGTTTTGGCCGGACCCGGGTCCGCCGCTGGTCCTACGACCTGCGGGTCCGAGGGGTCGTAGCGGGGCATCAACCGATCGGTTGATGCGCGGTCGAGCGCGATGGCCGATGTGCCCGACCGGGCGTTCCCGGGACCCTCGGAGCATGTCAGCCACACCCGTCATCGAAGTCACCGCACTGCGCAAGTCCTACGGCGGCCGGGCCGTCGTCGACGGTGTCTCGTTCGCCGTCGAGGAGGGCGAGATCTTCGGGATCCTCGGCCCGAACGGCGCCGGCAAGACCACCACCGTCGAGTGCGTCGAGGGCCTGCGCGTCCCGGACGCGGGCCGGGTCCGCGTCACCGGCCTCGACCCCGTCGCCGACCACGAGCAGGTCGCCCGCGTCCTCGGCGCCCAGCTCCAGGAGAGCGAACTCCAGGCCAAGCTCACCGTCCGCGAGGCCCTGGAGCTGTACGCGGCCCTCTATCCGCACCCCGCCGACTGGCAGCCGCTCGCCGAACGCCTCGGCCTGACCGCCAAGTTGGCCACCCGGTTCGCGAAGCTCTCCGGCGGCCAGAAGCAGCGCCTGTTCATCGCGCTCGCGCTGATCGGGAATCCCCGGGTCGTCGTCCTCGACGAACTGACGACCGGGCTCGACCCGCGCGCCCGGCGCGACACCTGGCAGCTCATCGAGGAGGTCCGGGCGAGTGGGGTCACCGTGCTGCTCGTCACCCACTTCATGGAGGAGGCGCAGCGCCTCTGCGACCGGATCGCGGTGATCGACAAGGGCAAGGTGGCCGCCCTGGACACCCCGGACGGGCTGATCCGCCGCTCGGCCGGCTCCACCGTCATCAGCTTCACGCCCTCCGCGCCGCTCGAAGACGGCGACCTGAACGCGCTGCCCGCGCTCACCTCCGTGGCCCGCAAGGACGGCCGGCTCACGCTCTCCGGCACCGACGAGACCGTCAACGCGGTCATCACCCTGCTCGCCCGGGGCCACATCACCGCCCACCAACTCCGGGTCTCCGACGCCACGTTGGACGACGCCTTCCTGGACCTGACGGAGGTCACCCGATGAACACCGCAGTCCTGCGCGCCGAGTTGCGCCTCTTCCGCCGCGAACCGGGCGCCCTCTTCTGGATCCTGGCCTTCCCCACCCTGCTGCTGGTGATCCTGGGCTCCATCCCGGGCTTCCGCCACCACGAGGCCGACCTCGGCGGCCTGCGCACGATCGACGTGTACGTCCCGGTCACCGTCCTGCTCGGCATGATCGTCGGCGCGCTCCAGTCGATGCCGCAGACCCTCACCGGCTACCGCGAGCGCGGCATCCTGCGCCGCATGTCCGCCACCCCGGTCCGCCCCTCCGCCCTCCTCTCCGCCCAGATGGTGGTCTACGGCACGGCGGCCCTGGCCTCCGCCCTGTGCGCGCTGATCGTCGGCCGCCTCGCCTTCGACGTACGACTGCCGAAACAGCCGTACGGCTATCTTCTGGCCCTGCTCCTGGCGATCCTGGCCGCGCTCGCGCTGGGCGCGGTGGTGTCCGCGCTGTCGCGGACGACGAAGATCGCGGGTGCCGTCGGGTCGGCGGTGTTCTTCCCGATGATGTTCTGCGCGGGCGTGTGGATCCCGGTGAACTCCATGCCGGACGTCATGGCCCGCATCGTCGGTTGCACCCCGTTCGGCGCCGCCGCCGAAGCCCTGAACCGGGCGGCGGCCGGGCACTGGCCGGGCTGGACACACCTGGGCGTCCTGGTGGCCTGGACCGTCCTGCTGACGGCCGGCGCCTCCCGCTGGTTCCGCTGGGAGTAGGGGCGGCGGCCGTGCAGACTGGGGAGATGACCACCAGGGACCGGCAGATCGACCGTCGCTGGGAGCAACTGCACACATGGGGGCCGTACGGGCTGCTCGGTATCAGTGTTGTCCTCGCGGTCGCCTCCGCCGGTCTGTTCGACTACACCGCCGCCGAGTGGAACACCGGCTGGGCCCTGACCGGTGCCGCGCTCGTCCTTCAGCTGTGGTGGCACGCCACCCGTGTCCGCCGCCCCGGCCGCGGCCGGACCCCGTCACGGACGGGGACGGCGTACTACGTCGTCCGCTGGGCCCTCGCCTTCGTCCTCACCTGGATCGACCCGTTCTTCGCGTTCTACGCCGCCGCCGGCTACATGGACGCCGACGAGCTGATCCCCGGCAGGAACCGGCAGCGACTCGGACTGGTCGCGAGTTCGGTGACCGTGGCCGGTGCGCAGGCCGGCGGGATGCCGTTCGGGAGCGCGGTCCAGTGGATCCTCTTCGTCGCGCTCCTGGTCGCCATGTCCGCCCTGCAGCTGACGGTCGCCCATCTCCAGGAGCAGGAGAGCCGGCGTTCCCGCGAGCGCAACGAGACCATCACCGAACTCGAACGCACCAACACCGCCCTGCAACAGGCCCTCGACGAGAACGCCGCCCTGCACGCCCAACTCCTCGTCCAGGCAAGGGAAGCGGGGGTCGCCGACGAACGCCGGCGGCTGGCCGCCGAGATCCACGACACGATCGCCCAGGGCCTGACCGGCATCATCGCCCAGCTCCAAGTCGTGGCGAACGCACCCGACTTGACCACCGCCCGCACCCACCTCGACCGTGCCTCCGCGCTCGCCCGGCACAGTCTCGGCGAGGCCCGCCGCTCCGTGCAGAACCTCGCGCCCGTCGCCCTGGAGCACGACGGACTGCCCGAGGCGCTGAAGAACACGGTCGCCGAGTGGGGCGAACGCGCCGGTGTCCGCGCCGAGTTCACCGTCACCGGCATCACCGAACAGCTTCACGACGAGGTCTCCGCGACCCTGCTGCGCATCGCCCAGGAGGCCCTGTCGAACGCGGCCCGGCACGCCCGCGCCACCCGTGTCGGCGTCACCCTCTCCTTCCTCGGCGAGGACGTCATCCTCGACATCCGCGACGACGGCCGGGGCTTCGACCCGCTCGCGCTGCCCGAACGCACCCGCACCGGCGGCTTCGGCCTCGACGGCATGCGGGCCCGCGCCGAGCGCATCGCGGGCACGCTCGCGGTCGAGTCCGAGCCCGGTCACGGCACGGCCCTGTCGGCTCGCGTACCGTTGGTCCGCCATGAGTGACGAGCCGCTGATCTCCCTGCTGATCGTGGACGACCATCCCGTCGTACGGGACGGTCTGCGCGGCATGTTCGAGTCCGCGCCCGGATTCCGCGTCCTGGGCGAGGCGGCGAACGGCGTCGAGGCCGTGGAGCGGGCCGCCGCCCTCGACCCGGACGTGATCCTGATGGACCTGCGGATGCCGGCCGGCGGAGGAGTCGACGCCATCCGGGAGCTGACCCGCCGCGCCGCCCGCGCGAAGGTGCTCGTGCTGACGACGTACGACACCGACTCCGACACCCTGCCGGCGATCGAGGCGGGCGCGACCGGCTATCTGCTGAAGGACGCGCCCCGCGACGAGCTGTTCACCGCCGTCCGCGCGGCGGCGGAAGGCCATACCGTCCTCTCTCCCGCCGTCGCCTCCCGGCTGGTCTCCGCGGTGCGCGGCCCCCAGACCCCCGGCAACGAGCCGCTCTCCGCCCGCGAACGCGAAGTGCTGGCGCTCGTCGCCAAGGGCACCTCCAACCGCGAGATCGCCCGCGAACTCTTCATCAGCGAGGCGACCGTGAAGACCCACCTCACCCACCTGTACGGCAAGTTGGGCGTCAAGGACCGCGCGGCGGCGGTGGCGACGGCGTACGACCGGGGGATTCTCGGCTGAGCAGGGCCTAGGTCGTCGGGTAGGGCAGCAGGCCGGCGGCTGTCTCCTCCCAGGCCGCCTTCAGGTCGGCGAGCAACTCCGGCTTGTCGGGGGCGAGATCGGCCTGTTCGCGCAGATCGGCGGCGAGGTCGAAGAGGTGGTCGTCGCCGTCCTCGTCCTGGTAGTACTTCCAACCGCCGCGCCGCAGCGCCCGGTTGGCCTCCACCCGCCAGAACAGGTCCCGCTCGGGCAGCTCTTCGCCCTTCAGCAGATAGCCGGCGAGGCTTGTGCCGTCCAGTGGATACGCGGGGTCGGGGCGGGCACCGGCCAGCTCAAGGAAGGTCGCGGTCCAGTCGGGGGAGAAGTTCGGCTCGTGGCTGACCTGGCTGCCGTCGATGCGGTGCGGCCAGCGCACGATCGTCGGCACCCGGATGCCGCCCTCCTGGAGCACGAACTTCTCGCCGCTCAACGGCCAGAGGTAGGACCAGCGTTCACCGCCGTTGTCGCTGGCGAAGTACACCAGCGTGTGCTCCTCCTGCCCGGACCGGCGCAGCGCGGCCAGCACCTCACCTACGGCCGCGTCCAGGCTCTGCACCATCTCCGTGTACTTCGCGACCGAGCCGCCGTCCCACTGGTTGAGGGCGTCGCTGATCTCCAGCTGGCTGGTGGCCGCCCGGATCTTCGCGGCGATCTCGGCGCCGGTCTCCGCGTCGCCCTCGGCGAGCCAGGGCCAGTGCGGGGTGGTGAAGTTGAGGTTCAGCAGCCACGGCTTGCCGTGCTCGCGGCCGACGTACTCCACCGCCCGCTCGGTCAGCACCTGGGTGTAGTAGCGCAGGTCCTGGTAGGTGGCGTCGCCCTCGTAGAGGTCGTAGTCGCCGAGCTGGCCGAGCTTGGAGAAGTACTCCAGGACACCGCCGTGGTTGCCGAAGAACTCGTCCCAACCCGACTTCGTGGGGCTGTACTGGGGCAGCCAGCCGCAGTGCCACTTGCCGATCATGGCGGTGGAGTAGCCCGCCTTCCGCAGCAGGGAGGCGAGGGTGGGATGGCTGGGGTCGAGGCCCTGTGCCCGGCTGTTGATCGGCTCGGCCAGGCCGCCCGGTGTACGGCCCGGGTAGCGTCCGGTGTAGAGGCTGAACCGGGTCGGGGAGCAGGTCGCCGAGCCCGAGTACGCGTCGGTGAAGCGCACCCCCTGCCGGGCCAGCCGGTCCAGGTTGGGCGTCTTGATGTGCGGGGCGCCGTAGGAGGAGAGGTCGGCCCAGCCCAGGTCGTCGCCGAGGATGACGAGGAGGTTGGGACGTCTGCCGGAGGCGGCGGGGCGGGCCCTGAACGGGCGTTCCGCGGGGGCCTGTTCGGCGGCCTCGGCGGTGGCGGCCGAACCGGCGACGGCGGTGACGGCACCGCCGCCGACGAGGCCGCCGAAGGCACGGCGGGTTAATTCGGGCATGCGGGGTCCTTTGGGGAGGCAGCGGAATCCGTGGGGGCGTGCCCTCCATGCGATCATCCGGCCCGCCCCGTGCCCAGGCATCTGCCCGGGAGTTCACGGAGCTGAAACGTCGCCTCAGCCGTCCCTTCGGCCGCCCCTCAGCCGACCTTCAGCAGCAGCACCGCCCGGGCCGGCACGGTGATCGCCGACCCCGCCCGGTGCACCACCCCCGGCGCCTCTCCCTGCTCCTCCCGCGAGGTGTCGACGACCACCTCGTACCGCTCCGCCCACGGCGGCCCCGGCAGCACGAAGCTCACCGGCCGGTCGCCCGCGTGCAGGACGGCGAGGAAGCTGTCGTCGAGGATCGGGTCGCCGCGTTCGTCACGGCCGGGGATGTCCCGCCCCGAGAGATACATGCCCAGGGTGGCGGCGGGCGCGTACCAGTCCCGTTCCGTCATCTCCGTGCCGCGCGCGGTGAACCACGCCAAGTCCCTTATGCCGTCCGCCGATCGGGCCCGCCCGGAGAAGAACGCCCGGCGGCGCAGCACCGGGTGGCGGTGGCGCAGGTCGATCAGCCGGGCGGTGAGGCCGGTCAGCGCCCGCCAGCCCGGGTCGTCCCGCAGCCCCCAGTCCACCCAACTGATCTCGTTGTCCTGGCAGTAGGCGTTGTTGTTGCCCCGCTGAGTCCGCCCCAGCTCGTCACCCGCGACCAGCATCGGCACGCCCGTGGAGAGGAGGAGCGTGGTGAGGAGGTTCCTCAACTGCCTTCGCCGCAGCGCCTTTACGCGCTCGTCGTCGGTCTCGCCCTCGACCCCGCAGTTCCAGGACCGGTTGTCGTCCGTGCCGTCCCGATTACCCTCGCCGTTGGCCTCGTTGTGCTTGCGCTCGTACGACACCAGGTCCCGCAGGGTGTAACCGTCGTGCGCGGTGATGAAGTTGACGGAGGCGTAGGGGCGGCGGCCGCCCCACGCGTACAGGTCGCTCGACCCCGACAGCCGGTACCCGAGGTCCCGTACGTCCGGCAGCGCGCCCCGCCAGAAGTCCCGGACGGCGTTGCGATAGCGGTCGTTCCACTCCGTCCACAGGGGTGGGAAGGCGCCGACCTGGTAGCCGCCGGAGCCGACGTCCCAGGGCTCGGCGATCAGCTTCACCCGCCGAAGCACCGGGTCTTGAGCGATCACGGCAAGGAAGGGGGACAGCATGTCGACGTCGTGCATCGAACGGGCCAGCGCCGCCGCGAGGTCGAAGCGGAAGCCGTCGACGCCCATCTCCGTGACCCAGTAGCGCAGGGAGTCGGTGATGAGCCTCAGGACGTGCGGCTGCACCACGTGCAGGGTGTTGCCGCAGCCCGTGTAGTCGGCGTAGCGGCGGGCGTCGCTCTGCAGGCGGTAGTAGCCGCGGTTGTCGATGCCCTTGAGGGAGAGCATCGGCCCCAACTCGCCTGCTTCCGCTGTGTGGTTGTAGACCACGTCGAGGATGACCTCGATCCCGGCCTCGTGCAGGGCGCGCACCATCCGCTTGAACTCGCCGACCTGCTGGCCCGCCGTACCGGTCGCCGCGTAGCCCGAGTGCGGGGCGAAGTAGCCGATGGAGTTGTAACCCCAGTAGTTCTTCAGGCCCTTGCGCAGCAGATGGTCCTCGTGCGCGAACTGATGGACAGGCAGTAGTTCGACGGCCGTCACGCCCAGCTTCACGAGGTGCTCGATCGCCGCCGGGTGCGCCAACCCGGCGTAGGTGCCCCGGAGTTCCTCGGGTATCCCGGGGTGCAGCTTGGTGAAGCCGCCCACGTGGAGTTCGTAGATCACCGAGTCCGCCCACGGTGTCTTCGGGCGGCGGTCGTCCATCCACTCGTCGCCGGTGGTGTCGTCGTGGACGACGACACCCTTCGGGACGTACGGCGCCGAGTCCCGGTCGTCGCGCACGGTGTCCGCGACCTGCTGCTGCGGCCAGTCCCGGACATGGGCGTACACCTCGGGCGGCAGCCCGAACTCGCCGTCCACCGCCCGCGCGTACGGGTCGAGGAGCAGCTTCGCCGGGTTCCAGCGGGCGCCGGTCCACGGGTCCCAGCGGCCGTGCACCCGGAAGCCGTAGCGCTGTCCGGGCAGCACACCGGGCAGGAAGCCGTGCCAGATCTCGTGCGTCAGCTCCGTCAGCGGGGCGCGGGTCTCCACGCCCTGCTCGTCGAACAGGCACAGCTCGACCGCCTCCGCGCCCCCCGCCCACAGCGCGAAGTTGGTGCCCGCCACCCCGTCCGGGCCGACCCGGAACCGGGCCCCCAGCGGCATCGGCGTCCCCGGCCACACGGGCACCGGCGGCCCGGTGTGCGGGGCGCCGTTCAGCACGGGTACGGCACGCGGCGACGGCACGGCCGCGTCGACGACGGACCGCTCCGCCGGCACGCCCCCGTCGGCGTACCCCTCCTGCACGGCCTCCTGCTCGGCTGCGCTCGACACCGTCCGGCCTCCTGCGGCTCATGGAACGACGAGGTGAAGGGCGTACGACGTCCCGGTCGCGAGTCCCTGTCCTGTCATCCTCCCCACTGTTCTGCCCAGAGCTTGGGTCGCACTCACGTTTCCCTGAGGCAGGCCCGCTCGTTGGGCACCCCGTGAGGCATGCAAAAGGGCGCGCACGGCGCGCGGGGGTCGCACTGGCCGCCGTACTGACATGGGCAGGACTGCTGGCCGGAGCCACCGGCTGTACTTCCGACGACTCGGGCGGGGGCGGTATCGACGAGCTCTTCGGCAAGGCACCGGCGCCCGGGGATGTGATCCGGATCTCGCCCGACGACACCGCCAAGGGCGTCAAACCCGACCAGCGGCTGCTGGTCAAGGTGCCCAGCGGGCGCCTGGAGTCGGTGCAGGTCGTCAAGGAGCAGGACGCCCAGGACACCCCCGTCCCGGGCCGTATCTCCGACGACGGACTGCGCTGGGAACCCGAGGACCCGAAGCTCGCCCTGGCCGCCCGGTACATCGTCGACGCGGTCGCCCTCGACGGCCACGGCCGCCGCTCCGCCCGGCACACCACGTTCACCACCTACGTCCCGGACGAACGGTTCATCGGATACGTCACCCCGGAGAACCGCGCCACCGTCGGCACCGGGATGATCGTCTCCCTCGGCTTCAACCGGGAGATCGAGAACCGGGCCGCCGTCGAACGCGCGATCCACATCACCGCGAAACCGGCCGTCGAGGTCCGCCCGCACTGGTTCGGCAACACCCGCCTCGACTTCCGCCCCGAGTCCTACTGGAAGCCCGGCACCCAGGTCACGGTCTCCCTGCGCCTGCGGGACGTCGAGGGCGCACCCGGCGTCTACGGCCTCCAGTACAAGACGTTCTCCTTCACCGTCGGCCGCAGCCAGGTCTCCCTGGTCGACGCGGCCAGGCACACCATGGAGGTCCGGCGCGACGGCGACCTCCTGGACACCGTGCCGATCACCGCGGGCGCCCCCGGGCGGACGACGTACAACGGGAAAATGGTGGTCATGGAGATGCTGGAGGTGACCCGCATGAACAGCCGCACGGTCGGCTTCGGCGGCGAGTACGACATCCCCGACGTCCCGCACGCCATGAGGCTCACCGACTCCGGCACCTTCCTGCACGGCAACTACTGGGCGCCGGCCGCCCCGGGGCACGTCAACGTCAGCCACGGGTGCGTCGGGTTGAGGGACGTCAAGGGCGGCGGCTCGGACACCCCGGCCGGATGGTTCTTCGACCGCAGCATCGTCGGGGACGTGGTCGAGGTCGTGCACAGCAACGACAAACGGGTCGCTCCGGACAATGGCCTCGGCGGGTGGAACATGGGTTGGAAGGAGTGGAAGGCGGGCAGCTCGCTCAAGTGACCGGAGAGGGGCGGGCTCCCTGTGTCAGGCGGCAGTTGAAGTTGCGACCGAACGGTGACATTCGCCTGACACGAACCTCAAAACCTGGCGGTTAATATGCGCGGACGCGCACGTCAGATGCGCAAAGGGGTGCGGGCCGGACCGGGCCCGGCGAGGGGAGAAAGTCTTGAACGTGCGACCGATATCGGGGGCGTCGGTTGACGCGCGCGGCCGGAGAAACAAGGGGTTGCTTGCGCTGATCCTCGGCGTGCTGCTGCTCGCCGTCACCGCGTGCGGAGGCGGTGGTGGCTCCAACTCGGGGTCCGGCTCCGGCGATGCCAAGGGCAAGGCCTCCGGCACGGCCCAGACCAAGCAGTCGCAGGCCGTCGTCACCATCGCCCCCAAGGACGGCTCGAAGGCGGTCGACACCAGCGGCGCCCTCAAGATCAGCGCCGCGAAGGGCAAGTTGACCGAGGTCACCGTCAAGGACGCGGACGGTGCCAAGGTCGCCGGCGCGATCACCGGCGGCGGTGCGAGCTGGACGCCGGCGACCCATCTCGCCGCCGCCACCAAGTACTTGGTGCACGCCGTCGCCAAGGACTCCGACGGCCGGGTCGCCGCCGAGGACTCCAGCTTCACCACCCTGACCCCGAAGAACACCTTCATCGGCAACTTCACCCCCGAGGACGGCTCCACGGTCGGCGTCGGAATGTCCTTCTCGGTCAACTTCACCCGGGGCATCACGCACCCGGACGACGTGAAGAAGGCCATCACCATCACGACCGTGCCCGCCGTCGACGTCGAGGGCCACTGGTTCGGCAACGACCGCCTCGACTTCCGCCCCGAGAACTACTGGAAGTCCGGCACCAAGGTCACCGTCAAGCTCAACCTCGACGGCGTCGAGGGCCGCGCGGGCGTCTACGGCAAGCAGTCCAAGACGGTCACCTTCGCCATCGGCCGCAACCAGGTCTCCGTCGTCGACGCCAAGAAGCACACGATGAAGGTCACCCAGGACGGCAGGACCATCAAGACCATCCCGGTCACCACCGGCAAGCCCGGCTACGACACCTGGAACGGCCAGATGGTCATGAGCCAGAAGCTCGAAGTGACCCGGATGAACGGTGAAACGGTCGGCTACGGCGGCGAGTACGACATCAAGGACGTCCCGCACGCCATCCGCCTCACCACCTCCGGCACCTTCATCCACGGCAACTACTGGGGCGGCGGCGCCTTCGGCAACTACAACGCCAGCCACGGCTGCGTCGGCCTCCGTGACGTCAAGGGCGGCTACAGCAGCAGCGTTCCGGCCGCCTGGTTCTACAACCACTCGATGATCGGCGATGTCGTCGTCGTCAAGCACTCCAACGACGAGACGGTGGCGCCCGACAACGGCCTCAACGGCTGGAACATGTCGTGGGACAAGTGGAAGGCGTAAGCCTTCGGTCGACTCCCTCCAGTTGACGTACGGGCCCGGTGCTGTGACCGACAGCACCGGGCCCGTTGTCGTCAGCGCACGTGCTGTACCCATCTGGGGGACGACCCCCAGACCCCCGATAATGCGTGCATGACCGTGAATCTCGAAGTCGCCGAGGGCGTCGGCACCATCCGCCTCGACCGCCCGCCGATGAACGCGCTGGACACCGCCACCCAGGACCGCCTCAAGGAGCTCGCCGAGGAGGCGACACGGCGTGACGATGTGCGTGCCGTAGTCGTCTACGGCGGGGAGAAGGTGTTCGCGGCGGGCGCGGACATCAAGGAGATGCAGCGCATGGACCACGCGGCGATGGTCGTGCGGTCGCGCGCGCTGCAGGAGTCGTTCACCGCGGTGGCCCGTATCCCCAAGCCGGTGGTCGCGGCCATCACCGGCTATGCGCTGGGCGGGGGCTGCGAGTTGGCGTTGTGCGCGGACTTCCGGATCGCGGCGGACAATGCCAAGTTGGGGCAGCCGGAGATCCTGCTCGGTCTGATTCCGGGTGCGGGCGGCACGCAGCGGCTGGCCCGGCTGATCGGCCCGTCGAAGGCGAAGGACCTGATCTTCACCGGCCGTATGGTCAAGGCGGACGAGGCGCTCCAACTGGGCCTGGTGGACCGGCTGGTGCCGCCCGCCGAGGTGTACACGGAGGCGCACGCGTGGGCGGCGAAGCTCGCGCAGGGACCGGCGATCGCGCTCCGTGCGGCGAAGGAAGCGATCGACACCGGTCTGGAGACGGACATCGAGACCGGGCTCGCGGTCGAACGGACCTGGTTCGCGGGGCTGTTCGCGACCGAGGACCGTGAGCGCGGGATGCGCAGTTTCGTCGAAGAGGGCCCCGGCAAGGCAAAGTTCCGCTGAACCGGACGGTCAAATACCGCTCAGCCACTTGCAATTGACGCGATGTCTCATGCAGGTACCTCGACCGGATGGTTTATGGGAACCATAAGGTGACCTTAAGTCTGCCTTGTCGAGGGAGCCTGTCGATTGCCGCCAACAGAGCCTTCATCGCAGCTCGGAGGGGTTGCGGCCGACGTCGAAATGTCTTTGGCATATGTCAGTCGGATGTCGCGGAACGGGTGCTTCCGGGGGGCGTATTCCTCCGGAACCGCCCCGGAGGCCGTCCGTGGCGGCCATGATGGACGCATGGCGGGGCTGGAAGGTATCGGACAGCCGCGGGGACAAGGCCGTGCGACCGCGGCGCGCTGGTCGCCTGCGGTCGAGGACGAGCGGGCGCTCAAGGCGATCGAGTTGTTCGGCGATCCGACGGAGGCGGAAGTTCCGCTCCCCTCCCGCCCCGAGTCCGCCGCCGCGGCCCGCCGGCTCACCCAGATCGTCGTTCTGCGGCACTGGGGGCTCGGCCCGAAAATGACCGAGGACGCCGTCCTGCTGGTTTCGGAACTGGTCGGAAACGCCGTACGGCACACGGGCGCCCGGGTGTTCGGGCTGCGGATGAAGCGCCGCCGCGGCTGGATCCGCGTCGAAGTCCGCGACCCCTCCCGGGGCCTGCCCTGTCTGATGCCGGTCCAGGAGATGGACCTGAGCGGTCGCGGTCTGTTCCTCGTCGACAAACTCTCCGACCGCTGGGGCGTCGATCTGCTGCCGAGAGGCAAGACCACCTGGTTCGAGATGCGCGTCGCCGAACGCTGAACGCGGGACGCTCCGCTGTGGAGGGCGGTGCGGGGTCGTCGGTTTTCTGCGGCACCGTTGTGGCTGGTCGCGCCCGCGCGGCGGAGCCGCATATCGATACAGCCCCGCGCCCCTATGGGGCGCTGTCGGACCGGCCGCCCCCCGTGCGGACCTCTGTGCGAGGCGCGACCCGTGAGGGTCCCTCGATCGGGTTAATGCCCCGCTTTCTTACTCAACGCCCCTTAAATGGACCGGGTGACCACGACCGACCGCCGTACGGCGTTGCGTGCGGGTGCCGGGCTCGTCGCCGGGGGCGCACTCGCCGCCGGATGTGCCACGACCGGCCCCGCCGCAGCCCCCGCCGCTCCCGCCCGCGCCCCCGCCGCCAAGGCGACCCCGCTCACCGCCCCTGCCCCCGCCCCGCGCGCCTTCCCCCATCAGCCCGCGCAGATCACCCACGGACCCCGCGACCGCCCCCGGATCGCGCTCACCTTCCACGGCCAGGGCGACCCCAAGATCGCCACCGCCCTCCTCACCGAGGCGGAGAAACACGGCGCCCGCGTCACCGTCCTCGCCGTCGGCACCTGGCTCGACACCCACCCCGGGATCGCCCGCCGCATTCTCGACGGCGGCCACGACCTCGGCAACCACACCCAGCGGCACATCGCCGTCAACACCCTGTCCGAGGCCGACGCCCTGGCCGAGATCACCGGCTGCGCCGACCGCCTCAAGCGGCTCACCGGTTCGATCGGCACCTGGTTCAGGCCCTCGCGCGCCCCGGCCGCGTCCTCCCTCGTCCAGCGCCTGGCCCACCGCGTGGGCTACCCGCACGTGCTGTCCTACGACGTCGACTCCCTCGACTTCACCGAGCCCGGCGCCCCCGCCATCACCCGCAAGGTGCTCGCCGAGGTCCGCGACGGCTCCGTCGTGAGCATGCACTTCGGGTACGCCGGCACGGTCGCCGCGCTCCCCGCCGTACTGCAAGAACTCGACCGCCGCGGACTGCGCGCGGTGACGACCACGGAGCTGCTGAGCTGATGCGACACACCCCCCTCACCCGCGCCCTGGTCACCGGCGCCGCCCTCGCCGCACTGGCCGCCCTCGCCGGCTGCAGTTCGCAGAACCACGCCGACGAGGCCCTCGGCACCAAGGCCGCGCTCCAGCCGCAGCAGCAGCAGAAGCAGAAGCAGGCGGCACAGGGGCTGCCCGGGATGCCGCCGGTGCTCGACCCGGCCGACGTGTACGCCGCCGACCGGCCCAACCGGCTCTCCCCGGTGGTCAAGGACTTCCCCTCCCGGGTCTACGTCCCCAACACCGGCTCCAACACGGTCTCGGTGATCGACCCGAAGACGTACGAGGTCATCGAGACCATCCCGGTCGGAGTCCAGCCCCAACACGTCGTCCCCTCCTGGGACTTGAAGACCCTGTGGGTCAACAACGACCGCGGCAACACCCTTACCCCGATCGACCCGCGAACGGGCAGGGCGGGCAAGTCCGTCGACGTGCACGACCCGTACAACCTGTACTTCACGCCCAACGGCAAGTACGCGATCGTGATGGCCTCCCTCGACCGGCAGCTGGTGTTCCGGGACGCGCACACCATGAAGACGGTGAAGGCGGTCCCGGTCAGCTGCTACGGCGTCAACCACGCCGACTTCTCCACGGACGGCCGCTACTTCATCGTCTCCTGCGAGTTCAGCGGCGAACTGCTCAAGGTCGACACCGAGAAGATGAAGGTGATCGGGCAGCAGAAACTGCCGTTCCACGGGTCGATGCCGCAGGACGTCAAGATCTCGCCCGACGGCAAGCGGTTCTACATCGCCGACATGATGGCCAACGGCATGTGGGTGCTGAACGGCGACACCTTCGCCAAGCCGGACTTCCTGCCCACCGGCAAGGGCTGCCACGGCCTGTACATCAGCCGGGACTCGCGCGAGATGTACATCTCCAACCGGGGCGAAGGCAGCATCTCCATCTTCGACTTCACCAAGAACAGGCTGACCAAGAAGTGGCATCTGCCGCACGGCGGCAGCCCCGACATGGGCGGTGTCTCCGCCGACGGCAAGGTGCTGTGGCTGTCCGGCCGCTACAACTCCGAGGTGTACGCCATCGACACCCGCACCGGCACCCAGCTCGCCCGTATCAAGGTCGGCGGCGGCCCGCACGGCCTCGCCGTCTACCCGCAGCCCGGCCGCTACTCGCTCGGCCACACCGGTATCTTCCGCTGAAATCGCCTTGACCGCCGGTCAGTTGGACACGCCCCCGTACGGGTGATGATCCACAGTCCGCCGCCGTGGAACCGGAATCGTGCCTCGCATGATCACCCTGCATCTGCGGCGGCGGACCGCTGCCGCCGTCCTGTCCCTCGCGGCCGTCCTCGCCACGACCGCCGCCACCGTCCCCACCCACACCACCCGCACGCCGGTCAGGGCCGCCGCCCCCGCCTGCCCCCAGGTCGCCGACCCCGCGATGGCCGCCGCCGACGACCGCGTGGACATCTCCCGCATCACCCCGGACCCGGTCTGGCGCACCAGCTGCGGCACGCTCTACCGCAGCGACAGCCGCGGCCCGGCGGTCGTCTTCGAGCAGGGCTTCCTGCCCAAGGACGTCATCAACGGGCAGTACGACATCGAGAAGTACGTCCTGGCCAACCAGCCCTCGCCGTACGTCTCGACGACCTACGACCACGACCTGTACAAGACCTGGTACAAGTCGGGCTACAACTACTACGTCGACGCCCCCGGCGGCGTCGACGTCAACAAGACCATCGGCGACACCCACAAGTGGGCCGACCAGGTCGAGGTCGCCTTCCCCGGCGGCATCAAGCGGCAGTACATCATCGGCGTCTGCCCGGTCGACAAGAAGACCAAGGTCGAGATCATGAGCGACTGCGAGAGCAACCCGTACTACCAGCCGTGGCACTGACGCTCAGGGCGCGCTGAGCAGCAGCGCCTCCGAACCCACCGGACGGTAACCCGCCGCCAGGAACGCCCGCATGCTGCGGGCGTTCCCCGGCGCCACCTGCGCCCACAGCGGCTCGGCCGCCAGCTGCCGCGCGGCGGCCACCAGCGAGCGCCCCAGCCCCCGCTGCCGTACGCCCTCCTCGATCTCGACCGAGACCTCCAGGCGCCCCGCGATCCCGCGCCCCATCACCAGCACCCCGCCCTCCGTCGTCCACGCGCGCACGTCGTCACGCCGGCCGCGGGCGTACACGATCCTCGGATGGTCGCTGTCCACGATCTCCTTCAGCGGGAGCGGCGGTTCGCCCGGCAGCGGGGTGCCCACGAGCATCGCGTCGACGGTCTCCGCCGCACGGCCCGTCCGGTCGAGCAGGGCCGCCAGGAACCGCGGGTTCATCGGCGCCCCGAGCGCGTCGCAGGGCACGGCGGCCAGGGTGTCGTACACCCATCGCGGATCCTCGTCGACGAAGACCACCGCGTGCGCGGTGAAGGCGAGCACCCCCGCGTCCCGCTCGGACGCCTGCGGCACCACGGTCGTACGGCCGTCCGGCGGCGGGAAGACACCCCGCGCCGCCGCGTCGAGAATGTCCCGGAGAGTCTCCATCACGGTGCTCCTCGCACTCCTTGAGTCTCCACCCACTGGAAGGCCCACACTCGCAACATGATCGACGACGGCACCGCACTGCTCACCATCGGGGAGCTGGCCAGGGCCACCGGACTGACCGTGCGCACCATCCGCTACTGGTCGGACGAGGGCGTCCTCACCCCGGTGACCCGCTCCGCCGGCGGCTATCGGCTCTACGACGCCGAGTGCGCCGCCCGTCTCGAACTGATCTGCACCTTGCGGGAGTTGGGCCTGGGCCTGGACGACGTACGCAAGGTGCTGGCGGGCGAGACGACGGTCGCGGAAGTGGCCGCCGCCCATGTGGTGGCGCTGGACACGCAGATCCGTGCACTGAGGGTGACCCGGGCGGTGCTGTCGACCGTGGCGCGACGCGGTTCGACCGCAGAGGAGATGACGCTCATGAACAAGCTGGCGCGGCTGTCGGCAGCCGAACGCAGGCGGATCATGGAGGAGTTCGTGGACGAGCTGTTCCACGGCCTCGACACCGTTGATCCGTCCATCGAGGAGCGGATGCGCACCATCGCCGTGGACCTGCCGGACGACCCGACCCCCGAACAGGTCGACGCCTGGGTGGAGTTGGCGGAAATGGTGCAGGACCCGGAGTTCCGGGGGCAGATGCGGGAGGTCATGGAGTTCAACGCGGGGGACCAGGCCCGCAGCGTCGCACCCGGGCGTGCCACCTGGTTCCCCATGCGCCTGGTGCAGCTGGGCGGGGAGGCGCTGCAGCGGGGTGTCGCCCCCGAGTCGCCGGAGGCGGCGGAGATCGTACGGGAGGTGCTGGGGGACGGCGGCGACCCGGCCGTCGTGCTCGAACGGATGGAGTCGGTGGCCAACGACAGGCTCGCCCGGTACCGGGAGTTGCTGTCCACGGTGAAGGGCCGCGGGCCCGCCGGAGCGCACCGGGAGGAGTTCGCGTGGGTGGTCGCCGCACTGCGTGCGCGGGCGGCCGGTTAATCTGGCCTCCGTCAACAGGCGGTAAAGCGTTACGAAGGGGCGGATCCGGTGGCGGACATCGAGGAAGCACGCAAGCATTTCCAGCGGATCGACACGGACGGTGACGGCTTCATCACCGCGGCCGAGTTCAAGACCGCCCTGGCACAGGGAGGCGACTGGAACGTGACCGAGGCGGTCGCCGAGGCCATCATCAAGACACGGGACCTCAACGGGGACAAGGTCCTGTCGTTCGACGAGTTCTGGGCCCACCTGAACAAGTGACCCGGGAACGACCCGAGCAAAAGGGGCGCCCGTCCTTCGGTGGACGGGTGCCCCTTTCGTTTCGCCTGTTAGCGTGCGCCGATGGAAGATCTGGGAAGCGTGCCCTGGCCACCCGAGCCGATCAGGACCGAGAGGTTGCTGCTCCGTGAGTCCGAGGCGCGGGACCGGACGGTGTTCGTCGAACTGCTTGCCTCGTCCGAGGTGCACACCTATCTCGGCGGTGCCCGGCCGCGGGCCGAGCTGGAGCGGGAGGTGCCCGCGATCCCCGCCCGGTGGCCGGGGGGTTTCGTCGTCGAGCTCGACGGGGTGATGATCGGGCACATCCTGCTCAGGAGGGCGACGGCGACGGGGTACAGTCGGCCGGCCGCCGTGGGGAAGGCCGATCTGGGCTATCTGTTCCTGCCGCGGGTGTGGGGATTCGGCTACGCGGCCGAGGCGTGCGCGGCGGCACTCGACTGGCTGGCCGGAGTGCTTCCCGGAGTGCCGGTGGTGCTCACCACACAGACCGCCAACCTCGCCTCGATGCGGCTCGCGGCGAAGCTGGGGTTCGTGGAGGTGGAGCGGTTCGAGGCCTGGGACGCCGAGCAGTGGCTCGGTATCAGGTCTACGGCTGTCCTGTCCGGTCACCCGGACGGCGGCGGGCCGGAATAGCGGGCGGTCGCCCGGGGTTCTCGCCGCAGAACGTATGCGTGTGCATCGATTCCGGATCGGCGAAGGGTCTGTCATGAAGATCGGCATCATCGGCGCGGGACACATCGGCGGCAACCTCACCCGGCGGCTCACCGCACTCGGACACGACGTCTCCGTCGCCAACTCGCGCGGCCCGCAGACGCTCACCGCGCTGGCCGAGGAGACGGGCGCGACACCCGTACCGGTGGAGGAGGCGGCCCGCGGGGCCGAGGTCGTCGTGGTCACCGTCCCGCTGAAGGCCGTACCGAACCTGCCGAAGGGTCTGTTCGACGACGCGGCGGAGAACGTCGCCGTCATCGACACCGGCAACTACTACCCCGGCCGCGACGGCAGGATCGCCGCCATCCTCGACGACGGTCTGACCGAGAGCCGCTGGACGGCGGAGCAGATCGGCCACACCGTCATCAAGGCCTTCAACGGCACCTACGCCCAGGACATCCTGGACCGGCACCGCCCCGCCGGCGCCCCCGACCGCCTCGCACTCCCGGTCGCCGGCGACGACGAGGCGGCGAAGCGCGTGGTCAGGGCCCTGATCGACGACCTCGGCTTCGACACGGTCGACGCGGGCAGCCTGGACGACTCCTGGCACCAGCAGCCGGGGACGCCGGTGTACGGGATGCGCGAGGGCGTGGACGCGATCACGAAGGGTCTGGCGGAGGCTTCGCCGGAGCGGACCGGGGACTTCACGGGCTGAGAGGCCGGCTCGCGCGATCCGTTTCTCTGTTCGCGTGCGTGACGTATATGCGCATTCGACGGAGCGCGGAATCGTCGAATGTCGGGGGTGTGGCGAGTACAAGCACATATCCGAGTACTCGACACTCGGTGCAGCGGGTCAGCCGCGCCCTTACTGCAGACCGTGCAACAGCGAGCTTGTTCGTCTCGGTAACTAAAAAGGTGACGAAAGAGTTCGTAGAGCTGCTTCTGGAGTTTCAGAGCGGAAAGTGCGCCATTTGTGGAACTCCTGCCTCGGGAGCGAAAACGATGCACATCGACCACGATCACGCATGTTGCCCCGGCCGCCGGAGCTGTGGTTCTTGCGTGCGAGCTCTGCTGTGTTCAAGCGTCCCCTGCCCACTCCTTCAGTGCAGCTTTGTCGGCGAAGTCGGCCACGTCCTTGTCGTGCGGGTCGCTGGTGTACTGGTGGAAGCGCCACTTGGCCTTGATACGGGGTTTTCCTGCCGTGACGTAGTCGGCGATCCAGAGACCGTCGCCGGCGTACGAGGTCGTATCGACGGTGAGCCAGAAGTTGCGGTTCGTGTAGAGGGTGACCCGGTTGTCCGGCCGCAGTGCCTTCACCTTGCGGATGAAGCTGTCCTTCTCCGCGTTGGACGCGTGGGTGCCGTCGCCGGTCGTTTCCCAGTCGACGGCGAGCAAGTCGCCTGCCTTTTCGGGGGCCTTGCTCACGAAGTACTCCGCCTGGGCCGTGATGTCGCCGGGCCAGAGGAAGTGGTAGAAGCCGACGACCAGTCCAGCGTCACGGCCCGTCTTCGTCTGGGCGGTGAGTCTCGGGTTGACGTACGAGCGGCCCTCCGTCGCCTTGATGAAGACGAAGGAGGAGCCGGCCGTGCTGTACGCCGTGGACTGGTACGCGCTTACGTCGATGCCATGCAACATAGGGGGACTTGTGCCCTGTCCCCGGCATCCGGAACCTCAGCTTCTGGTGGCCACCGAGCTGAGTACCGCCGCCGATTTCGCCGACCAGTCGGAGGTGATCACACTTGCGTGATCGGCGGCCAAGAGTGCCAATTTCGCGGCGACTTCCGCGTCCGTGGGGGCAGTCGAGGAGATCGCCGGGGCCACCGCGTAGGCGTCCGTCATGATCAGGATGTAGTGGTTCGTGGAGTAGAACGACGTGTCGTAGCTGTTGTTGACGTACGTCGCCGCGTCACCGTCGAAGAACACGAACCAGGGGCGGATCGAGGTGTCCGAGGTCCAACGGGCCGCCCGTGGATCGCCGTTCGCCGCGCCCAGCACCGCCGGGAAGGCCTGCGCCTGGGAGATCGTGCCGGCCGCGTACAGGTCGCGGAGATGGTCGCCGTACTCCTGGTCGGTCCAGTAGTGGTCGAACGGGTTGGCCTGCTCGACCGTGCCCGGGATCAGTTCGAAGATGAACTTGCCCTTGAGGTCGTCACGGGAGGGCCACGCGTTCGCCTTGGCCGCCGCGTCGAGCGTGGAGTACGAGGAGCCGAGCAGGTCGGACGGCTTGTAGACGCTGCTGCCGAGCTTCTGCGAGACCAGGGTGTCGAACGCCGTCGGGCCGAGACCGATGGTCTGGTTGAAGCCCACCTTCATCTCCACCTTGACGATGACGGGCGCGTGGTCCGGGTGCAGGGTGTTCCAGGCGGCCATGTTGTCCAGGCAGCTGCCGAGATCCTGGTTGCGGTCCTTGCTGTACAGGTCGGCGGGGGTGCTCGCGTACTCGCAGTTGTTGTCGTTGGAGAACAGGTCGCTGTGGCTGACCCGCCACCGCTTGCTCAGGCTGTCGACGTAGACGTCCAGCTCCAGCAGCGAGGCCCCGGAGTCCAAGGCCTGCGCCCAGTACGTGTACTTGTCCTTCTCGTACGCGTTGTGCGTGCCGATCGTCGTCGTCTCCGAGAACTTCGGCGCCGCCGCGTGGGCGTTGCCCGCGGCCCCGGTCATCAGCAGCCCGGCCGTGCCCAGCAGCGCCGCCAGCCGTCTTATTGCCTTCATGGGTCAAGTCCCCTTCGCCGTGGCCTAGTTGGAGCCTTGGTGGCGGCAGCAGCGTAGGGCGAAGCGGTTACTCCCGGGTAGCCCCTGGAGGAACATCGGCTTCCGCAACGTCCGGCGCCGGTAGGGCCGTGAGCCGGTCGGCCAGGTCGGAGATGGCGGTGAGGAGTTGGGCGGGTGGCCGGCCGAGGTCCAGGGCGTGGGCCGTGACGGTGATGTCCATGCGGCGGATGGCGTGCTCCGTCGAGCCGTCCCGGCTCGTCGCCGCGTAGACGAGGTGCCCGCGCGGGAGGCCCAACGCGACGCAGTAGCCGAGCAGTTGGTAGAGGTGTTCGGTGGGCGGCGCGGGGGAGTGCCGGGCCGCGTACTTCGCGTCGACGACGGAGACCGTACGGCCCGCCCGGTACAGGACGAGGTCGGGGCGCAGCCGGACCTGTCCCGCCCGGTCGAGGCGGTGGTGCTGCTCCTGCGCGGCGCAGCGGACGCCCCGGCGGGCCAGGGCGGTGGTGAGCGCCGCGGTGAGGAACCGTTCGAAGACGGCCGGCATGTCGAGCACGAACCCGTCGGCGTTGGTGGGGAGTTGGCCGTCGTCCGGGTTCAGCGACCGGTCGGCCAGCAGTAGCTCCGCGAGCCGGAGGGCCGGTGTGTAGCGGGAGTTGAGGCGGTTCGGGGTCCAGCGGGGGAGGGGCGCGCCGGGCGGCAGCAGGTGGACGCCGTCGAGGTGGTGGGCGAGGTGGCGCAGGGCGAGGCCGGTGCGCGGGGGGAGTTCGGGCAGGCGGGCGGCGCGGTGCAGGGCCGCCAGCAGGATGCGGTTCTCGGCGATGTCCGGGGTGTGGTCGTCGTAGCGGACGGCGACCGGGAGGGGGAGGCCGACGCGGCGCAGTTGGTCCGCCGTGCGGATCCGGCCCCGGATCAGGGGCAGTTCCTCCTCGACCGTGCGGTAGCCGTGCAGCACACCGGAGTCCAGGGTGCGGCGGGTGACGCGGGCGAGGAGGTCGGCGAGGGCGGGCAGCAGGTCGTCCGCCTCGGCGGCCTCGACGGCCTCGTGCAGCCAGGGGTCGGTGGGGGAGTGGCAGAGCAGGAACAGCAGGTTGCGGACCGGGAGTTTGGGGCGCAGCCGGAGCTGGACCGTGGCGCCGGAGGGGGTGCGCAGCCGCACCAGGCCCGCCTTCTGGTTTCCGGCCAGCCGCCACCGTCCGCCGGCGGCGGGGCTCAGCCGCACCAGACCGGGCACAC
This sequence comes from Streptomyces sp. NBC_01622, assembly GCF_045209635.1. Classification (NCBI taxonomy): domain Bacteria; kingdom Bacillati; phylum Actinomycetota; class Actinomycetes; order Kitasatosporales; family Streptomycetaceae; genus Streptomyces; species Streptomyces sp. NBC_01622. The sequence goes on along the minus strand of NZ_CP109293.1, from coordinate 3,762,206 downwards.
CGAGCAGCGCGGCGAGCTGGTCACCGGTCAGCTCGCGCACGATGCCGGGGCCGGTCTCGTCGACGGTGAGACGGAGGGGCTCGGCGCTCACTGTTCCTCCAGCAGCGCGGCGAGGCCGTACTCCTCCTCGACGACGACGCCGGTGCCGTAGAGCTGGTCCTCCAGGAGGGGCAGGATCTGGGTGCGCCAGATGAGGTCGAGGCCCTCCGGGCGGGCCGCGGACGGCTTCATCAGGTACGACGGTCCGATGGCCCGGTCGGCGTCGCCCAGCCGGGAGTTGAGGGCGTCCAGCAGCCGGGCCGCCGTGTCGGGCAGGCCGCGGGCGCGCAGCCAGCGCTCCAACAGGCCGCGCACCGGCGGCAGTTCGGGTGAGAGCCGGCGGAACGCGAAGCGGCGGCGCATCGCCGCGTCCACCAGCGCGATGGAGCGGTCGGCGGTGTTCATCGTGCCGATGACGAGAAGATTGCCCGGCAGATGGAACGGGTCGAGCGGGCTGTACTGCGTGGTCACCGGCTCCTCGCGGTACTCCAGCAGGAAGTACAGCTCGCCGAAGACCTTCGCGAGGTTGGCCCGGTTGATCTCGTCGACGACCAGGACGTACGGGTTCGACGGATCCTTGCGGGCCCGCTCGGCCAGCAGCTTCAGCGGGCCCGGCTGCAGGTCGAACACGACCGAGCCGTTCTCGCCCTTGCCCGGACGGAACCCCTCGAAGAAGTCCTCGTAGGTGTAGGAGGGGTGGAACTGCACGAGTTCCACCCGGTCGGGACCGGCGAGATGCCGGGCCAGCGCGCGGGCGAGATAGGTCTTCCCGGTGCCGGGCGGACCGTGGAAGACCAACTGCCGCTGTTCCTGGAGCAGTTCGGCCGTCTCCCGCAGCCAGTCCAGCGGCATCAGCAACTGCGCCGCCAACTCCTCGGTGACCGAGGGCAGTTCGAGTGGCTTGGTGACATCGGCCTCGATCAGCTTCTCCGCCACCACGTTCTCCAGACCGGCCTGCTCGGCGAGTTCGGCGGCGACGCTGCTGATGTCGTAGACCGCCGGGGGCCGGGTCAGCTGCGCCTGCACGGCCTCGGGCAGTCGCGCCCGTTCCAGGGGCCGGCCGATCGTGGCCCAACGCACCGCACGGCGGCGGGCGTTGTCGGGACCATCGGAGAGGTCGTACGTCGGCGGGCCCTGGAGGGTGCCGACATGGACGTCGTGCGGGGTGACCGTGACGATCACGTCGCCGGGTTTCATCACCGAGAGGAACGCGTGGAGTTGGTACGTCGCCTGGCCGCGGAGCTGAGCGCTGGCGTCCGGCATCGCCTCCGCGACCGCCCGCTGCACTTGCGGCTTCGAGGCATCGGCGGGGATCTCCGGGACGTCCCGCCAGGAGAGAGAGCAGTGGCTCCGCTCAAGCCAGGCCGGTACGAGGTTGGCGCCGTCCACGTTGTAGCCGCGCACCAGCCAGCCGCGTTGCGCGTGCTCGGCCGCGCGCTGCCGCCAACTCCCCTGCCAGGGCTCGGCGTAGAAGTCGACCGGCGTACCCGAGCGGGCCTCCAGGACCTGGCTCAGGGTGAGCAGGTCCTGGTCCTGGTCGCCGGTCGGTTCGGGCAGGTCGGCGGCGAAGGCCCGGAGGATCTCCTGCTTGTGATAGACGCTGGCGATGGGCTGGAACACGTCAGGGAAGAGCAGATACAGCAGGATGTGGATCTGCGCGCGCCCCTTCTTGTGCCCCTCCGCCTCCTGTATCGCGAAGCACTCGGCGCGGAACCGCCACGGTTCGCCGAGTATCGACTCCCTTTGCGGGAGAGGCAGTCCGGCGAGGCGTTCCACCAGCAGGACCAGGATCTGGAACTGCGCCCAGCGGTAGTTCAGGAAGCCCTGTCCGCCGTTGATGAACCCGCCGAGACCGCTCTCCAGCTCCGCCGGGACCGACACCGGCCGGCCGGCCCAGGACAGCACCTCGCCGATGATCTCGCGCTTCTTGGGCAGCCCTATCTGCTCGGGCACCAGCGGCGCCATGTTCACGTACAGCAACTCGGCCGTCAGCGCGATCGTCTCGTCCGGCGCGCCGTCGAGCTGACGGCGCAGCTTGACCAGGAAGGTGTCCGACGACTCGTCCGGCTGGTCCACGAAACGGGCGCGCAGATCGGCGGCCGTCGGCTCGGTCCACGCCTCCCACTCCGGTACGAACGCGGACTTGCCGCTCAGCAGCCCGTCCCGGAACACGCGCTGCACTGCCGCCACGACCTCGGCGCCCTCGGGTCCTGCTGCCACGACGTCCACCCCCTGGTGCTTGAACCGCCCACAGTAGAAGGGGTTTCGGTGGGGTGGACCGGCGGCCGCAGAGAAGACTGTTGTCGTGTTGAACGTATTGCATTCTTATTCATGAGAACCATATTATCGCGGGATGAGTCGTCCTGGCCCGGAGTTCGCGATGTTCGGCGTGCCGATGAACGAGCGGGCCAAGCGGGTCACCGAGGTGGTGACCACCCTCAAGTCGGCGTTCACCGGGGAGCCGTTCACCCACCGGGGTCGCACGGTACGCGTCACGCCCGCGCCGTACCGGCCGGGCGGCCCCGCCGTGCGGCTCGGCGGCAGCAGTGAACCGGCGGCGCGGCGGGCGGCCCGTATCGCCGACGGGTTCGTGCCCTCCGTGCCCGAGGTGTGGGACCACTACCGCGACGAGGTCGGCAGGTTGGGCCGCCCCGACCCCGGCCCCAGCCCGATCGGGCCGAACCGGGTGGTCGCCCTCGCCGAGGACCCCGACGAGGGCTGGGAGCGGATGGCGCCGTACTTCCTGCACGGGACCAACGCCTACGGGCTCTGGCAGGCCCAGGACGACGTGGCGGCACCCTTCCGTACGGCCGAGGGGCTGGCGGAGCTGCGGCGCGGCGACCAGTACCGGGTGCTGACACCCGAGCGGTTCGTGCGCGAACTGAAGGCCGCGCCAAGGCCGTTCACCCAGTTCCATCCGCTGTGCGGGGGCATGCCGATGGAGTTGGCGTGGTCGAGTCTGCGGTTGTTCGAGCGGGAGGTGCTGCCGGCCTTCGGCCAGGGACTCAAGGGGCGGTGCTTTCGCGGAGGGCCCGGCGGTCGGTGTGTTCGGTGAGGACCTCGGTGAGTTGGCGGGTGGTCTGGTGGGCCACGCGGGGTTCGGTGGCCGCGTGGCTCGTGTAGGCGTTCAGGCCGGTGGCCAGGGCCCAGCCCATGCCTCGGGTCCAGGTGGCGTCGTCGAGGCCGAGGACGGAACGGAAGACCGGGCGGGTGGTGGCCGACAGCAGGGTGTAGGCGATGACCAGGTCGCAGGCCGGATCGCCCATGCCCACGCCGCCGAAGTCGATGACGGCGGAGAGGCGGCCGTCGACGGTGAGCAGGTTGCCCGTGTGGAAGTCCCCGTGGCACCAGACCGGTTCGCGTTCCCACGCGGGGGCGCGCAGCGCGTTGTCCCAGACCTCGGTCAGGGCGGCGGCGTCGAACACCCCGGCCACCTCCTCGATCGCCGCGCGGGTCGCCTCGTCGCGGTCGGCCAACGGGGCGCGGACCAGCTCGGGGTGGACACCGGGGACCAGCTCCCCGGCGGGCGGGATTTCGTGCAACGCCCGTATGAATTCGGCCAGTTGACGCGCGGTCAGGTCAGGGTCGGCGAGGCCTTCGACGCTCGCCGTGGTCCCGTCCAGCCAGCGGGTGACGGACCAGTGCCACTGGTAGCCGCAGCCCGGTGTGCCGAGCCCCAGCGGTTCCGGGACGGGCAGTGGCAGACGAGGGGCCAGCTGCCGGAGCCAGGTGTGCTGCTTGGTGGCCTCCCCGTCCGCCCAGTCGCTGCGCGGCAGCCGTACGGACATCGTCTCGCCGAGCCGGTGGATGACGTGATCCGAACCGCCCTGCTCCACCAGGGCCAGCGGCAGCTCGGCCCACTGCGGGAACTGTGCGGCGAGCAGCCGGCCGATCAGTGCGGAATCGATGGTCATCTTTCCCCCGAGTGCCAAGTACCGGTTGATCGGTCTACGTTACCGATCGAACCGGCGGGGGTGACCTGGGGTGACGAGCCCGATGGCGGGTACCCGGAGCACGGGGGACCGTACAGAAGGAGTGGGAACCATGCTGCACGCAGCGGATGTCCGGGAGTGGCGCGAGCGCGTTGTCGTGGACGCGGAGTCCCACAAGATCGGTGTCCTGGAGGCCGTGTATGTGAACACCGCCACCGACGAGCCTGCCATGGCCACGGTCCGCACCGGCCTGCCCACGCGGCACCGGCTCACCTTCGTCCCCCTGGACGATGCGGTCCTGGGGCCGGACTACGTCAAGGTCGACTACCCCAAGGCGCTGGTGAAACAGGCCCCTTCGATCGGCACCGACGACGTGCTGCCCGCCGATCAGGAGGAAGCGATCTTCAAGCACTACGGCCTGCCCTACAGCCCCGGCGCAGGCGGCGAGCGCCAACTGGCGCGCCGCTGACGCCACCTGGCGCCGGGAGGTTTCAACCCGGCCTTCCGGGCCACCCGTTGAACATGTCCACACGCTACGGCGGAAGCCCCGCGGGGACGGTCATCTCCGTCATCGCGGACATCGCGGCACTGATCCTGATCCTGTGGATCGGCCTCTACCTGTTCGACGGCAACACCGCGAACAGCACGGTCGACTGGGTCCACCACGCGGCCAACTGGCTCTCCGGCTGGTCGCACAACCTGTTCACCATCCACTCGGCCGACTGGCGCACGGTGGTCAACTACGGCCTGCCCGCGCTGGTTTACCTCTTCATCGGCCACGCGGTGGCCGCCGGCGTCAACCGCGACTAGACCCCCGCGTGCGGGTACACGGCCGAACGGTGCTGGAAGGAGAGGATCTTCGGGTTCTGGACGACTCCGTCCCGGATCTCGATGGCCTTCCGGACCGTGACGTCCTCGTCCCACGCCGTCGGCCCGCTCATGACCTTGCGCAGATACGGCAGGAGCGCCTCGCTGATCTCCCAGGTCGCCGAGTTCCAGAGGTGGGAGGGGCTGTGGTCCACCGCGTAGTAGTGGCAGCCCGGACCGACCGTTGACATCGGGTCGCCGAAGCCGCTCGGGCGGGCCCACGCGAAGCCCATGCCCTCGTCGCAGGCCACGTCGATGAAGAAGGTCCCCGGCCGGAACAGCGCGAGTTCCTCGTCGTTGACGAACATCAGCGGCGCGTCGGTGTCCTGGAGGACGCAGTTGACGACGATGTCGAACCCGGCGAGGTACTGCGCGAGCGGCACGGGACCGAGCCCGGTGACGGCCTCCAGGCGCGAGGGATCGTCCTCCCGCTCCTGGAAGTGGCCCATCACGACCGACGGCATCGGCGAGGCCACCGCGGCGGCGGCCCGCTGGGTGAGCACCGTGACGTCGGAGACGCCCATCGCGCCCAGGCCGGTGACCGCGCCGCGCGCCGTGGCGCCGAAGCTGATCACGCAGGCCCGCAGCCGGCGCCCGTAGCTGCCGGTCAGGCCGCCGAGCTGGAGGGCGTGCAGCACCGAGCAGTAGCCGGCGAGCTCGTTGTTCTTGTGGAACACATGGACGCTGAAGGCGCCCGTCGACGTCCAGTGGTTCATGGCTTCCCAGGCGATCAGGGTCAGCCGGCGGTCGATACCGATCTGGGTCGCCTTCTCGTCCTGCACACAGTGCGGCCAGCCCCACAGCACCTGGCCCTCGCGCAGCTCCGCGAGGTCGTCGTGCATGGGCTTGGGCAGCAGCATGACGTCGCACTCGGCGACCAGTCGCTCACGGGACCGCAGGCCCGCCACGAGTGGTCGCAGCGCGTCGTCGGCTACGCCGAACCGTTCGCCGTAGCCCTCTTCGAGGTAGATCCGCTCCCGGAGATCCGGGGCGATCCGTTCGAGGTGGCTGGGGTGCAGGGGCAGACGGAACTCGTTCTCCTTGCGGGAGGAGGCGAGTACTCCGAGACTCATCAGACTCATGTGGGGCGGCTCGATTCCGGCCGGACACGTAGACGTTCCGGCCTTGCCGTTCCCCGAGGGCGACGCCGAAACGGCTGACGGCGTGCGAGGTGCGCTCGGTACTGCCACCGTACTCCGTCCCCGCCGGGACCGGATCTACGCGCCGCCGCGCCTGCCGATCAGGTCCCGGTACAGGGCTGCCTGCTCCTCGTGGGTCTTCGCCTTGGCCAGTTCGGACTTCCAGTCCCCCCGAACTGGCTCACGGGTCTGTTGTTCTTCTCGCTGTTCGACGGCCATCGGCAGGCCGTAGAGGTGGCTGTGGGGATCGCGCCAGTTCCGCATGGTGGCGCCGATCTCGCCCTGCTCCACGCACGAGCCCCGCGTTCCGTCCGCATACGGATGTCGACGCGCCCGCCGTGGGCCAGGGCGTGGGCGACGTCGTCCTCGAAGTCCTCGTGGATGCCCGCCGCCGGGTTGAAGACCTTCAGCCCCTCCTTCAGGATCAGGAAGATCTTGGTCAGCACCCCGGTACCGCGCTCGACCCGCTCCCTCCTGCGGGGTGCCATCGGTGTGCATGGCCATATGGCGGCCGAGCCGGTAGCCCGAGCGGATCGGCTTGTCCGGGGCCATGCCCTGGCCGCGCTCCTCGACGTGTCGCTGCCGGCGCAGGGTGGCCACGAGGAGCCGCATGCCCTCCGGCTGCTTCAGCCAGCTGCGGAAGTCACCCGCCTTGATGTACGCCAGCGCCTCGGTGTGCGTGCAAATCCCCACGGTCTTCAGTCACTTGGGGTCCTTGGCCGCCGCCGCCCCGATCGCCTGAAGCTCCTCCTCCGAGAAACTCGGCCCACTGCGCACCCCGTGCTGTTGAGGGAGCCGGTGGTGTGGGCGAGGGTGCCGAGTTCCTCCGCCGAGCGCCGGGCGACCGGCCCGCTGTGCACGCGTACATGACCGAAGTCCATGCGGTAGGCCTGCTCGGCACGCTGGAGGATGCGGGGTTCCAGGGGGCGGCCGGGGGAGCCGACGGCGTCCGGGACGGACGCCGCCGCTGAACCGGCACGGCCGCCCCGGTCCCCGCACCTTCCGGTCCTACGGCGTGCTCCTCGTCCCGCGCCCGCTGGATCGCGAGGGTCACCGCGGCGTCCGCCGGCCCGGTCGGCGCCCGAGTGGGTCTCGCCCTGGATACGCATGCGCGGTTTCCCTTCGCTCGGCGGATGCCCTTCCCTCTTACCGGACGGGCACCGGGTGGAGGGAAGTCCGCAGGGGCAGAACCGGGGCAGACTTGCCGGCGTGGTGGGCGTGCGCGATCTTCGGTGGTGTGCGCCCGGGTCAGCGCGGAATCACCCAGCCCGGTGCCCAGGTCCCGGCGGTGTCCTGGCCGGTCGACGTGGCGGCGAGGTGGGCGCGGAGGGCGGGCAGCGCCGGGTGGGGGTTGTCGCGGTGCCAGAGGAGCGAGTGCGGGTACACGGGCGTCGGGTCGGTCACCGGGATGCGGCGCAGGTCGTGGCCGGCGGGCCAGACGAGGCGGGTCCGCGCGGTCGTGAAGGTGGCCAGCGCCGGGGTGTCGGCGATGGTGTCGAGGAGTGCGTCGGAGCCGAAGTTGGGGCCGGTCGCCTCGATGGTGAGGCCGAACTCGGCGACGAGGTCGTCGTAGTAGGCGGTCCACTCGGTTCCGGGGACGAGGCCGGGCATCCAGATCCGGTGCCCGGTGAGCTGGGTGACGGTGACCGAGCGGGCGTCCGCCAGGGCGTGGGCGGGTCCGGTGAGGAGCTGGTGCGGCTCGTCGAGCACCCGGACGGACTCGATGTCCTCGGGCAGGGGGCGGCCCGGCATGGCGACGGCGCGGAAGGACGCGTCGATCGCGCCGGACCGGATGGCGGCGACGGCCGTATCGACGTCGGACAGCATCACCACGTCGAGGTCGATCTCGGGGTGCGCCCGGTGGAAGTCGCGCATCAGGGCCGACGGCGCGACGCGCGAGGCGATCACGTCGACGCGCAGCGGACGGCGGCCGGGGCGCACGGACGCGCCCGCGCGCTCCGCGACGCGCAGCAGCTCGCGGGCGTGGGGCAGGAACGCCTGCCCGTCGATGGTGAGTTCGGCGCCGCGCGGGGCACGGGTGAACAGCCGCACGCCGAGGGCGCGTTCCAGCGCGGCGATGCGTTTGGAGACGGCCTGCTGGCTGATCGACAGGTCGGCGGCGGCCTTCTGGAACTGGCCCGCTTCCGCGACGGCGACGAAGGTACGTACTGCTCCGAGGTCCACGGCGACCCACCTTAGGGAACAACACCACGTCAGTCGGTGACGAGGTCCTCCGGTGTGGAGCGGGCGAGTTCGGCGAGGGTGCCGAGTGCCCGGGAGAGGGTGTCCGGGTCGGGGGTGGCGAGGCCGAGGCGGACGGCGCTGGGGGAGTGGCTGCGGCCGACGGTGAACGCGGCGGCGGGCACCACCCCGATGCCGTGCCGTGCGGCCGCCGCGACGAAGGTGTCCGCGCGCCACGGGCGGGGCAGTTGCCACCAGCAGTGGAAGGAGCGGGGATCGCTTTGCACGGCGAACCCGGCGAGCTGCCGGGCCGCGATCCCCTGTCGTACCGCCGCCTCCCGCTGTTTGGCCGCCACCAGTGTCTTCACGGTGCCGTCCTGCTGCCAGCGGTGGGCCACCTCCAGGGCGAACCGGCCCGGGGTGCAGCCGCCGGACCGCAGGGCGGAGACGATCTCGCCCGCCAGGGCGCCGGGCGCCACCGCGAACCCGAGGGTCAGGCCGGGGGCGACGCGCTTGGACAGGCTGTCGATCAGGACCGTCAGCTCGGGGGCGTACGCGGCGAGCGGCGGCAGTTCGTCGCGGAGGAAGGCCCAGATGGTGTCCTCGATCGCGGGGGTCCCCAGCCGGAGCAGTACCTCGGCCAGCCGCTCGACGCGCTGGGCGGGCATGGTGAGCGAGAGCGGGTTGTGCAGCCTCGGCTGGACGTAGACGGCGTGCAGCGGGGCGGCGGCGTGCGCCTCTTCTACGGCTTCCGGGACGAGTCCGGCGTCGTCCATGGCCAGCGGGACGAGGGTGATGCCGAGCCGGGCGGCGACGGCCTTGATGACGGGGTAGGTCAGCTCCTCGACGCCGAGCCGGGCCCCCGGCGGCACCAGGGCGGTGACCGTGGCAGAGATCGCCTGCCGTCCGTTGCCCGCGAAGAGGATCCGCGCCGGGTCCGGGCGCCAGCCGCCACGGGCGAGCGTGTCGGCGGCGGACTCCCGGGCGGCCGGGAAGCCGGAGGTGCCGACCGGCCGCAGGGCGGACCCGAGGGCGTCGGGCCGCAGCAGACCGCCGAGACCCTCGGCGAGGAGCGCGCTCTGCCCGGGTACGACCGGGTAGTTGAGCTCCAGGTCGATGCGCCGGCCGTCGGCGGGTTCGGTGAGCGCGGGGGCGGAGCCGGCCGGATCGGCGGACATCGCGCGGACGAAGGTGCCGCGGCCCACCTCGCCCACCGTCAGGCCACGGCGGGCCAGTTCCCGGTACACGCGCGTGGCGGTGGAGTTGGCGATGCCGTGCCGCCGGGCGAACTCGCGCTGCGGCGGGAGCCGGTCACCGGGGCGGAGGGCGCCGGACCTTATCTCCCCGGCCACGGCGTCGGCGACGCTCTGGTAGTCCTGCACGGCTCTCCCGCCCTTCTCGACCGGACATCCATTCAATCATTGCATTGCACCGAGTGCAATATGCATATTGCATCGAGGTGTTGGTCTGGAATACGCTCCGAGCGGCGGCCGAGGGCGCCAACGCACCGACAACACAAGGGGTATTCATGGTCGAACTGAGCGGCATACTCGGCGTGACGGCGGTGGCTCTGGGCATGGTGCTCACCCCCGGCCCGAACATGATCTATCTCGTCTCCCGCAGCATCACCCAGGGCAGGCGCGCCGGGATGGTCTCCCTCGGCGGGGTCGCACTCGGCTTCATGGTGTACCTGCTCGCGGCGAACCTGGGTCTGTCGGTCCTCTTCGTCGCCGTGCCCGAGCTGTACTTCGCGGTGAAGCTCGCGGGTGCCGGGTACCTCGCCTACCTGGCCTGGAACGCCCTGAAGCCGGGCGGGATCTCCGTCTTCGCCCCGCAGGACGTACCGCACGACTCACCGCGCAAGCTGTTCACGATGGGCCTGATGACGAACCTGCTCAACCCGAAGATCGCCATCATGTACCTCTCGCTCATCCCCCAGTTCATCGACCTGGACAAGGGGCACGTCCTCCTCCAGGGCCTCGTCCTCGGCTCGGTCCAGATCGTGGTCAGCATCGCGGTCAACCTCGCCATCGTCCTGGCGGCCGGCGCGATCGCCGTCTTCCTCGAACGCCGCCCCTCCTGGCTCAAGGTGCAGCGCTACGCGATGGGCACGGTTCTCGGCACGCTCGCCGTCTCCCTCGCCGTCGACAACTCGGGCCCTGTCAGGGCGAGTTGACACTGCGTCAGGCAATCGCTCGCGTCACACGACGACCGGCAGGGACGTGAGCCCGCGCGTCAACCGCGTGTGCCGCCACTCCAGTTGATCCACGGGACGTGCCAGCCGTACGTCGGGGAAGCGGGCGAAGACGGCCCGCAGCGCCAGTTCGCCCTCCGCCCGCGCGAGCGGTGCCCCCAGGCAGCGGTGGATGCCGTGGCCGAAGGCGAGGTGCCCGGTGGCACCGCGGTCGAGGTCGAGCCGGTCCGGGCCGGGGAATCGCGCGGGGTCGCGGTTGGCGGCGCCGGGCGCGATGAGCACCGGAACGCCGGCCAGGATGTCGGTCCCGCCGAGTGTGAGCGCTTCGGTGCTGTAGCGGAACGTGGCGATCCCTACCGGCGAGTCGAAGCGCAGCAACTCCTCCAGGGCGGTGCCGAACAGCTCCGGATCGTCCCTCAACCGGGCGAGCGATTCCGGGTGTTGGAGAAGTGCCAGGGCCGCGTTGCCGATGAAGTTGGTGGTGGTCTCATGGCCGGCCACGAGCAACAGCACGGCGAGCGACACGAGTTCGTCCTCGGTCAGCCGGTCCTGGCCGTCACGCACCGCGATGAGATCGTCGAGCAGGCTCTCGCCGGGGGAGGCGCGCCGGGCGGCCACGAGGTCCGTCATGTACGTGCCGACGGCCTGCGAGGCGACGTCGATCCGCCGGGGATCTCCCGCGGCGAACAGCTCACCGGACCACGTGTGCACCAGCTCGCGGTCGGCTTCGGGCACCGCCAGCATCTCGCAGATGACCGTGACCGGCAGCGGTACCGCGAGGCCGGCGACGAGGTCCACCGGTCCGTGTTCCGGCCAGGCGTCGAGCAGTTCGTCGACGAGCCCCGCGATGTAGGGGCGCAGCTTTGCCACGGCCCCGGTGCTGAACGCCTTCGTCACCAGGGCCCGTAGCCGCGCGTGCTCCGGGGGATCGGTGGCCAGCATGTTCTGCGAGACCGCCGGATGGAGGTCGCGGTCGGACAGCCGGCCGGCGAAGAACCGCGCGGTGTTCTTGGAGAGCCGGGGGTCGGTGAACGCCTCCCGGGCCTCCGCGTGGCCCGTGACCAGATAGCTGAAGCGCCCTGCCGAACCGGTGAGCACCTTCTGCACCGGCGCCGCGTTCCGCAGCCGGGCGTAGGTCGGATAGGGGTCGGCGAAGAACCGGGGGTCCTGCAACGGGTCGGTCACGCTTGTGGGTCCGTTCCTGCGGGCGTCGGGTCGTCGGCGACGCTACCCGTGATCCCCTGCACGTGGGCACGGGTTCCGCCTGCGGCCCGCTCCCGGCCTTCTGCGCGTGTACGACGGCTCGCAGTACCGCGGCCTCCACGATCGCGTCTCCTTCCGGGCTCCACGGGGGTAGGCCCGGTCTTTGTCGGAGAGAGGGCCCAATTACCCAACCCCGTATGCCAGTTGACGATCAGCCGGAAGCCGCCGTGTCCGATGAGTGCCGCCAGGCGAGCCGGGCGGCGAGCGCGAACGGTTCGACGAGGCTCGGGCGTGAACGGTCCTGGTTGAGGTGGCGGAACTCCGTGGAGAGGGTGATGGCGAGCCGCTCCGGCAGACCGAGACCCGGATAGCGGTCCTCGTCGATGAGGATGCGGGCCGCCTCGATCGGGGTCTTCCCCTGACCGTGCAACAGGAGGGCCTGGTCGGACAGGTCGTCCAAGTACGCGATGTACGTGCGCAGTTCGTCGGGCGTCAGCAGGGGGCCGTGGCCCGGCACGATCCACTCGGGATCGAAGGAGAGGATGCGTTCGCCCGCCGCCGAGATCCGGTCGAGCGGCCCGGCCCAGTGACAGGGGTGGTCACCGGAGAAGACGATGTCGCCCGCGAACACGACCCGCTGCTCGGGAAGATGGACGACCAGGTCGCCCACGGTGTGGGCGGGGCCGACCTCGTGCAGTTCGACGGGGATCCGGCCGACCGTCAGATCGTGGCGACCGCTGAAGGTCGCGGTGGGCGGCAGGACCCGTATGTCCGAGAAGTCGAACTTCCCGAAGTGGCGGCGGAAGTACCAGCCCAGCGGCTGGTCCGGATCGCTCTCCCACACCAGCGCGTGCAGTTCCTGAGGCGTCGGCTCCACGCACTGGTGCTCGAGTGCCGCGTCCGTCGCGAGGATCTCGCTGCCGGTGAGGCACTGATTGCCCCAGGTGTGGTCACCGTTGGCGTGCGTGGCCACCACGGTGCCCGGCACGGTGCCGCCCGTCACCCGGCGGGTCGCGGCGAGAAGGGCCTCGGTGAGGGCCGGGGTGTACGGCGTGTCCACGAGGAGGGCCTCGCCGTCCGAGTGGACCAGGCCGCAGTTGGCCAGACCCCAGGTGTCCACGCCGTCGGGGGCCCACATGTGCACGCCGGCCGCGATCTCGTGGAGCTGGTTTGCATCAGTCATGGGGACGCATTCTTCCCGGACCGGACTTCAGGCGGCAACGGGGCGCTGCGAGGGCTCGAAGACGAGGAACAGGAACCGGGCCCCGGGGGAGCCGAAGGGCTGCGCCGCACACATCGTCACCACTCCGAGCTGCGACACCTCGTGGTGCTCGCAGCAGCGGTCCCTGCGGTCCTCCTCGCCCTCCGGGGCGACAAATCCCGCGTGACGCATGAGACGTGAGTCGCCGTCAGGATGGACGTAGGCGACCTTGTGGTTGCGGTAGATGGGACCCGCGACGGGGTCGTCGTTGACCTCCTGGTCCAGCTGCTGGAGGTCCTTGTTGTCGGGGTGCGAGGCCACGGCCGTGCGCAGCTGGGCGGCGACCGGCTCGGCCCACCGCTTCTCCCACTGCACCAGATGATGCTCGCGGGCGTCCTCGCGCAGCAGCATCCAGCGGATCAGATTCTGCTCGGGAAGACGTGCGGGCTTGCCCGGTTCCTGCGGGAACATCCGGACGAAGTCGTCGTTGGCCGCCAGGACGTTCCAGGCGACGTCATTGGCGTAGCAGGGCTGGCCCGAAACGCGCTCGATCGCCGTCTGCCAGGCCGGGGCGACGCTGCTGCCCGCCAGCGGGTCCATGGGGAACGGCGGCTCGTAGCCCAGGGCGTAGACGTACAGGGCGGCGCGCTCGCGCTCCTCCATCCGCAGGGCCTGGGCGACGTTGTCGAGGAACTCCGCGGTGGGCGACGGCATTTCACCCCGCTCGAGGTCGGCGTAGGTGCGCTCGGAGACGTACAGCACCTGTGCCACCTGCGCCTGCGACAGACCCGTGGAACGGCGACCCCGTCCGCTGCGCTGCGGCCACCCGAGCTCCACCGGGTCTATCTGGGCCCGCTTCCAGCGCAGCAGCCTCTGCAGCGCCTCCTTGTTGTCCAACTCAGAACCTCTCCCGTGGCGCCCGCCGGGCCGCCAACTCAATTACCGGAAAACCTGGTTCCTGAAAATCCAGAACCGGAAAAAACAGAGCCTGGTTTGCTCGACGCCGATGCAGAAAGATCACTCACCGGGGCGTTCGCGTTGCTGGGGACGCGAGGTCCCTGACTGCGAGGGGGGCTCGGTCGCGTGCACGCTGCGCACCGCACCGTTCCCTTCTGGTCCCGGAGTCCATGAGAACTGTCATGTTCAATCATTCATCACCTACAGTGACGGCTCAACTGATCTCGTTACAGTCGAGTACTGGCCAGATTGCCGTCGCTTACCGGCCGCACCTCTCAGACCGGAAAGGCATTCTGTGTCCCGTTCAGTCCTGATCACCGGTGGCGGTCGCGGTATCGGCCTGGCTGTCGCACGCCGTATGGCAGCCGCCGGTGACCGTGTCGCCGTGACGTACCGGACGGGCGAGCCGCCCGAGGGTCTGCTCGCGGTGCGGTGCGACATCACCGACACCGACCAGGTCGACGTCGCCTTCAAGCAGGTCGAGGCGGAGCACGGTCCGGTCGAGGTCCTGATATCCAACGCCGGAATCATCAAGGACCAGTTGCTGCTGCGCATGTCCGAAGAGGATTTCACCGCGGTCGTCGACACCAACCTGACCGGCGCCTTCCGCGTCGTCAAACGAGCCGGCAGGGGAATGCTCCGCGCCAAGAAGGGCCGCGTCGTGTTCATCTCCTCCGCCGTCGCCCTGCGGGGCGAGAGCGGACAGGCCAACTACGCTGCCTCCAAAGCGGGGTTGATCGGATTCGCCCGCTCGATGGCCAGGGAACTCGGCGTGCGCGGGATCACCTTCAATGTGGTCGCACCCGGTCTCACCGAGACGGCGATGAGCGAGAACCTCACCGAAGAGCAACGCACGCACTTGACCGGCCAGATTCCCCTGGGCCGCCTCGCCAGGCCCGAAGAGGTCGCCGCGGCCGTCGCGTTCCTCGCCTCCGACGACGCCGGCTACATCACCGGTGCCGTCCTGCCGGTCGACGGGGGAGCCGGGATGGGGCATTAGCGCCGAATTCCCCAACGGGCGGGTCGGGTATGCGCCAAGTGCTCTCCGTCGACTGTTCTCTCCTCACCCACCGCCAAGGAGTTTTGCGTATGCGCGGGCCGACTGCGCGGAATATGTATCGGTTGACCATCAACGACTTCACCGATGAGGACGTGGCCGAGTTCCACCGTCTGATGAGCGAGTTGCTGACGAAGTGCGCGTCGGTGGGGGAGCGGCACGCACCGGAAGGAACATGGGTTCCGTCCACCGCTGGTCTCTTCGATCAGATGGCCGAGTCCATGCAGCTGGTCGCCGAGGTCTCCCGGGCGCTCAACCACACGCGCGCCGGCATCCGCCGGGTCGGCGGCAGGGCGCGACAGAGGCTGTACGACCGCGTCAGCGGCCGTCATGAGGGCCCCGCCGGACTGGCCTGACCGGCATCACCGACCACTTTCGGAAGTGCTCCGGCTTTCCCGCGAAGCCCCGAGCCGCCGAGAGTGCATGTCCCGGGCGGGGGTCGGCCGGCAGGAGGGAAGCCTACCGGCCCCCGCCCGATCTCCCGCCCCGCGTATTTCCTGTGCCCGTCGGGGCGGGGTCGTTCCGGGTGGAATCCGTTGGAATCCGGCGTGGCGTAAAACCGTCAGGTCCATCTCGTTGCGCCTGCCGCCGCGGCGGCAGGCGGTCTCGTGGCCGCCCCGTCGGCCTCGGCCGCTCCTGCCGGTGCCTACGGATGTGCCGGGTCCGAGATCGACACCTGCAACATCAAGGACGGGGTCACACCTCCCAGTGGCAGCAAGGCAGTTGGCGGCCAGGGGGTCAATGTCCACTGCTGAGGAAATCGGATCCGCGACGGAAAGGAACCTCATGCGTAGAACACCGACCGGTATGGGGCTCGGTGCCGCCCTGTCCGCCGCCGTCATCACCGCCCGGCTGGAGTCCCGCCCCGGCAAGGACAACGCCGACGTCGTCGAGACCTCCAAGACGTGTGACCTGACCCAGCTGGTCAA
Organism: Streptomyces sp. NBC_01622; assembly: GCF_045209635.1. Lineage (NCBI taxonomy): Bacteria > Bacillati > Actinomycetota > Actinomycetes > Kitasatosporales > Streptomycetaceae > Streptomyces > Streptomyces sp. NBC_01622. Next base: position 3,746,507 of record NZ_CP109293.1, on the reverse strand, counting down.
CGACCACTGCACCTGGCTGCTCAACGAGCCTGTGCACGGCTGACCCGACGGACAGAGCGGCCCCGGGGATCCCCGTCGGCCCGCTCCAACTTCCTTGTGGGCAGAGGGACTTGGGCTCGGATATGCCCCCGGTGCCGGAGCCCGGCAGCCGCACGCACGCCCGAAACCGGAAGGGAACACTCTCTTGAGTCACTCCCGGATGCCCGCCAGTTCCACCGCCCGGCGGCGCAGCGCGATCGACGCGGGGACGACGGACGACACCACGGCGAGCACCGCGCACGCGCCCACGGCCACGCCGATGGCCGTCCAGGGGAGCTCGATCGTGGTCCACACCGACAGCAGGCCCAGGGCGCTCCACATGCCCGCCAGGTTGAGGACCGCGACCAGGAGCCCCAGCACACCGCCGACCGCCACCACCATCAGCGCCTCGGCGCCCACCAGCCGCAGCACCTGCCACCGGGTGGCCCCGGCAAGCCGCAGCACGGCCAGGTCGCGGACCCGGTCGGAGGTCGCCATGACCATGGTGTTGGCCAGGGAGATGCCGGTGTAGAGGAGGGCGATGCCGAGCACCAGCAGGAAGCCCATCCGGGTCGTCCGGTTCGTCTCGGGGTAACTCGCCCGCACCCATTGGCCCTTGGTGAGGACCTGCCCGCCCGAGGTGCGCACCGCGGCCCGCAGCCCGGCGGCCACGGCATCCGCGTCGGCGCCCTTCGTGAGGGCGACGTCGACCCGGTCGACGCTCGCGCCCACGGCGTTGCGCGGGGTGACGTAGACGCCGTTGTCGCCGGTGCCGGTGGTCATCACCGCGGCGATCCGCAGTGTCTTCCGGGTGCCGTCGCCGAGCCACACCCGCACCTGCTCGCCCACTGTGTGGTGCTGCCATTCCTCGTTGACGACGATCGAGCCGTCGTCGAGATCGCCGATCCGTCCGGAGGCGACCGGCAGGTGCGTGGTGGCGGCCAGCGGACCGGGATCGGCGGCGCGGGCCTCGTCCTTGACGAGCGCCACACCGTCTTCCAGGACGTAGACGGCGCTCGACGAGGTCGCCGACACCTCGGCGCCGGGCACCGCGCGCAGCGCCCGCAGCGTCGCCGCGTCGAAGCCGGCGCCGCTCGCCGGAGCGACGACGAAGGCGGCGGCCGTCTGCCCGCGGGTCTCCGTGGCCTTCGCCTCGTTCAGGGTCGCGGTGGCCCCGAGCAGCGAGCCCGCGAGGGCGACCACGACCAGGACGGGCGCGGCGATCGCGGCAGTGCGCCGCACCCCGGCGGCGGCGTTCTCCCGTACCAGCATGCCGCCGGCCCCCGGCAACCGGGCCGGCAGCCAGGCGATCAGCCGGGTCAACGGCCGCACCACGACGGGTGCGAGCAGCGCCACCGCGGTGATCAGCAGCATCGGCCGGCTCACATAGGTCTTGCGGTGCAGCAGGTCGCCCGGGTCGCCGAACAGGGCCAGGCCCAGGGTCACGGCGGCGATCAGCAGCAGCCCCGCGCCGAACAGCCGGCGGCCCCGGGTCATCGGCCCGCTGTCCACGGACGCCTCACGCAGCGCCTGGGTCGGACCGGTGCGGCCCGCCCGCCAGGACGCGGCCACCGTGCCGCACAGCGCGACCAGCAGACCGGTCGCGAAGGCCGCGTAGTACGGCCAGGTGGCGGCCCCGATGGTGAACCAGTCCGGGGCGAGTCCGCCGTCGACGACCCAGGTCGCGAGCCGGGGCGCTCCGTGGGCGCCGAGCACACAGCCGGCGGCGGAGGCCAGCACGCCGACCGCGAGAGCCTCGACGAAGACCATCCGGCGGATCTGCCCCGGGGTCGCCCCCGCCGTGCGCAACAGCCCGAACTCCCGGCGCCGCTGGGCGACCGAGAAGGCGAAGGTGGACGCCACCACGAACACCGACACGAAGGTGGTGACACCGCCCGCGGTGCCGAACATGGCGTTCATCGCGGTGAGCGCCTCGCTGTCCCGGTCCGGGGCGGCGTCGGCGTAGCGCCGCGCGTCACCGGTCAGGACCTGGACACCGGCGCTGCCGCGCACCGCCGCACGCGCGGCGGCCGGGTCGGCGGCCACGGCCAACTGGGTGCTCTTCGGCGACAGTTGGGCCGCGCATACGTCGGTGTAGAACACGGCGTCCTCGAAACCGCGCCCGGCGACGGTGCCGACCACGCGCACGGTGCCGCGATCGGTCCGCACGAGCTCGCCCGGCTTCGCCCAGCCGCCGCTGACGACGACCTCGTCGGCGGCGGCGGGCGCGCGTCCGGCGTCGATCCCGTACGGCGCGAACGCGGCCGTCGACCAGGGGTGCCCCACCAGATCGCCTGGCCCGCCCCGCGCCCGTACGGCGAACGACCGGTCCTCGACGACGGTGCCGAGCTTCTTCAGCTTCGCGACCACGGCGGCGGGTACGGCGCGCGGCTCGGCCAGCTTCTGCACCCGGTCGCCGGTCGGGGTGGACACGCGCAGGGTGTCCGCCCCCTTCACCACGACGGGCGCCGCGGCGAACCGCTCCGGCTGCCGGTCGGACGCGTGCAGCGACGAGGCGAGGGCCAGACCCATGACGGCGATCAGCGCGACCCCGAGCGAGAGCGCGACGAAGCTGCCGACGAAGGTGATCCAGCGGCTGCGCAGGGTGCGCAGGGCGACACTCAGCACGGCGAGGCCTCCAGCTTGGTGATCCGGGTGGCGATGCCGTCCGCGCTCGCCCCGACCATCTCGCCGTTGACCCGTCCGTCGACGAGGAAGACGACGCGGTCGGCGTACGAGGCGGCGATCGGATCGTGCGTGACCATGACGACGGTCTGGCCGTCGGCGTCGACCATGCCGCGCAGCAGCTTCAGTACCTCGCGACCGGTCCCCGAGTCGAGGGCACCGGTCGGCTCGTCGCCGAAGAGCACCTCGGGGCGGGTGATCAGGGCACGGGCGAGCGCGACGCGCTGCTGCTGGCCGCCGGACAGTTCCGTCGGGCGGTGTCGCGCCCGGTCGCCGAGGCCGACCTGTTCCAGTACTTCGCGCACCCGGGCCTTTGCCGGGCGGCGGCCGGCGAGCCGCAGGGGCAGCGCCACGTTCTGCTCGGCGGTCAGGGACGGCAGCAGGTTGAAGGACTGGAAGACGAACCCGATGCGCTCGCGCCGCAGCAGGGTCAGCCTGGTCTCGTTCAGTTTCGTCAGGTCGGTCCCGTCCACGACGACCGCTCCCGAGGTGGGGCGGTCCAGCCCGGCGGCGCACTGCAGCAGGGTCGACTTGCCGGAACCGGAGGGACCCATGACGGCGGTGAACGTGCCTTCCGGGAAGGAGAGCGAGACCTGGTCGAGCGCCGTCACCGCGCTGTCACCCGCCCCGTACCGCCTGCAGACGGAGCGCAACTGGATGGCGTCCTTGTTCATCTTTCCCCACTGTTCGATTGGCGGTTCGGCCTTCGGGCGGACGACGGGACCTTGCGGACACGACCAGGTGTTCCGCGAGCCACGAAACCGTGTGGAGGCACCGGGCCGCAGTGCGGCAGAGGCGAGACTTGGGGTAGGGCCAGGCCTACCCCCGGACCGCCCCCTGGACCCATGGCACCGGCCGGGCCACGGCTTCTACGGTTGCGGTATGCACCCTCGGAACGTGTGGCAGGCCATGGCCGGGCCTGGCTTCCTGCTCTCGCCCTGGCCGTGGCGGTCGGTCGCCTACCTGCTCACCGGTGTGCTGACCGGAGTTGTCGCTCTCGTGGGGATCGCGGGCACGGGGTTGGTCGGCGGTGTCCTCGCCCTCGTGCTCGTGGGGATCCCCCTGCTGGTCCTGGTGGCCCTCGCCGGAATCCCGGTGGCGTGGGAGGAGCGGCACCGGCTGCGCCTGATCGACCGCGACCCGGCCGCCGACCAGCACCGGGTGCCGGCCGCCAAGGGGCTGTGGCCCTGGCTGACGACGCGGCTGAGGGAGCAGACGACCTGGCGGGAACTCGGCTACGCGCTGCTGTTCGCCGGGGTGTTGTGGCCGGTCGACGCCTTCGCGCTCACGGTCGGGCTGCTCGTCCCGTCGTCGATGATCGCGACCCCGCTCGTGATGGCGACGGCCGGCGACGGCCGGGAGACCAAGGTCCTCAAGGTCTGGACGGTCACCGACTGGCCGACGGCCTTCGGGGTCGCCGTACTCGGACTCCTCCTCCTGGCCCTGGGCGGCTACTTGTTGGGGGTCGCGGCCGGTGCCCGGGCGGAACTGACGCGGCTGCTGATCGCGCCGCGCGAGAGCGATCTCGGGGCGAAGGTCGTGGAACTGACGCGCTCGCGCTTCCGGCTGGTCGACGCCTTCGAGGCGGAGCGGCGGCGCATCGAGCGCGATCTGCACGACGGCGCGCAACAACGCCTGGTGGCACTGTCGATGACCCTCGGCCTGGCCCGACTCGACGCCCCGCCCGGGCCACTGGCCGACCAGCTCGCCAAGGCCCACGAGGAGGCGGGCAAGGCGCTCGCGGAACTCCGCGAACTCATCCACGGCATCCATCCCAAGGTCCTGGCGGACTACGGCCTCCAGGCGGCGGTCGCCGACGCGGCGGACCGCTCCGCGGTGCCCGTGGACGTCGAACTGGAGCTGTCCGGGCGGCTGCCCCAGGCGGTCGAGGCCGCCGCCTACTTCGTCGTGTGCGAGGCCCTCGCCAACATCGCCAGGCACAGCGGTGCCAAGTCCGCGGAGGTGACCGGGGGACACCGCGACGGACTTCTGTTCCTGACGGTGTCCGACGACGGCCGGGGCGGCGCGGTCGCCGGGGCCGGCAGCGGACTGACCGGACTCGCGGACCGGGTGTCGGTGCTGGATGGCAGACTTCGCCTGTCCAGTCCACCGGGCGGACCGACCCTGTTGTGTGTGGAGTTTCCTTGCGAACTGACAGACCGCTCCGCGTAGTTCTGGCCGAGGACAGTGTGCTGCTGCGGGAAGGACTCATCGGTCTGTTCACCCGCTGCGGTCACGAGGTGGTGGCGGCCGTCGGCGACGCCGCGGCACTGGTCGCCGCGGTCGAGGAGCACGCCCCCGACATCGTCGTGACCGACGTCCGCATGCCCCCGGGTTTCCAGGACGAGGGGCTGCACGCGGCGGTGCGGCTGCGCGAGAAGCGGCCCACCCTGCCCGTGCTGGTGCTCAGCCAGTACGTGCAGCGGATGTACGCCTCCGAACTGCTCGACTCCGGGGACGGAACGGGCGTCGGCTATCTGCTGAAGGACCGGGTCGGCCAGGTCGAGGAGTTCATGGACGCCCTGGGCGAGGTCGCCGACGGAGGCACGGTCGTCGACTCCGAGGTCGTACGCCAACTGCTGCGCCGCCGCCGCGATCCGCTGGAGCGGCTCACCCCGCGCGAGCGGGAGGTGCTGGCCCTGATCGCGGAGGGCAAGTCGAACGGCGCCGTCGCCCGCGAACTGGTGGTGTCCGAGGCGGCCGTCGGCAAACACATCAGCGGCATCCTCACCAAGCTGGACCTGCCCCCCGCGACCGAGACCCACCGCAGGGTCCTGGCGGTCCTCGCCTATCTGCGGGCGTGACGCCGGGTCAGGTCCGTCCGACCTTGTCGTAGCGGCCGAGGAAGCGTGGGCCGCCGTTCTCCACGCGGTGCAGGAAGAGGCCGTCGGCCGAGTGGAACTGGCCGGTCGCCGCATCGAACCGGACGGTCTTGGCCAGCCCCTTGTACGTGGACGCGCGGAGCCGCTGCACCATGGCACCCCGCTCGACCCCGGCCGCACCCAGCGCGCGCAGCCCCTGCGCGACGAAGAGCAGGGCGTCGTAGGCCTCCACGGCGAAGGGCTCGACGGCGCGCACCCCGAAGCGTTTCCGGTACGACGTCACGAAGCGCGCGGCGGCGGGCAGTCGGGCCGGGTCCACATAGCTCGTCCCGAACACCCAGCCCTCGGCCGCCGCGCCCGCCTCCGTGAGGAACCCGCTCTGCAGGACGGGTTCCGTCGCCATGCGCGTGCCCTTGAAACCCGCCTGTTCCAGCGCTCGGGCGCACAGGGCGCCCCGGTGCGGCGAGTCCCCGGCGTACACCACGGCCTGCGCCTCGGCGGCGAGTACGGCGGTGGCCGCGGGGCCGAAGTCCGCACTGGCCGCCGGGACTTCATGGCTGGTGGTCGTGCCCTCGGACGGCGGCCAGTCGGTGAGGTCCTTGACGATCTCCCAGCTGAAGCGGCCGGCCGCCCTGTCGTCGATCACGGCCGTCCGGCGACTCTTCGCGTTGTCGGTGAGGTAGTAGATCAAGGCCGTCGACAGATTGCCCTCTTCGGGCCTGAGCTGGAAGAACACCCGGTCGAGCAGGGCGGTGAACGCGCCCATGCCGGACGAGACGGTCACCAGGGGCAGCAGGGCCTGTTCGTAGCGGGCGACGACGGCCTTGGTCGAACTGGCGTCGCCGGTCGGGCCGATGACCGCGTACACGGTGCGGTCCGCGACGAATGTCCCGGCCACCGTCTCCGCCCGCTGCGCCTGCCCGCCGTCGTCCCGCACCGTCAGCGTCAGGTCGAAGGCGCGGTCGGCACGGGAGTTGAACTCCGCCACGGCCAGCCGCGCGCCCCGCTCCTGCGCCCGGCCCACCGACCTGCCGGTGCCCGACAGGTCGGCGTGCAGCCCGACGGCGTACCGGGGCAGTGGTCCGCCCGCCGTGCCGCCGCCGCTGTTCCCGGTCCGGCCGGCGGCCCAGGCGGCCAGTCCGCCGCCGGTCACGACCACCCCGGCCGCCGAGCCCAGCGTCAGCAGGCGGCGGCGGGAGAGGGCGGGCCGATCCGGCGGCAGCAGGAGCGTGGCAGGGGCGGGTTCGGGGTCGGGCAGGGCCAGGACGGCGGCCGAGCGTTCCGCGATCAGCCGGGGCAGCGCGGGCGGCAGCCAGTCGCCGTCCTGCCCACTCTCACCTGCCAGCGCCTCGCACACCTCCCGTGCGGTGGGCCTGGCCGCCGGGTCCTTGGCGAGGCAGTCGGCCAGCAGCGGGACCAGGGCCTGCGGTACGGCCTCCAGGTCCGGTTCCTCGTGGACCGTGCGGAAGACGACGGCGGCCGGAGTGCCGGTGCCGAACGGGCGGCGGCCGGTCGCCGCGTACGCCAGGACGCAGCCCAGCGAGAAGACGTCGCTCGGCGGGCCGACGTCACCGGCCCCGGCCCGCGCCTGCTCGGGCGAGAGGTAACCGGGCGAACCGATCACCACATCGCTCGCGGTGAGCGCGGTGGCACCGCCGGCCCGCGCGATGCCGAAGTCGATCAGCCGGGGCCCGTCCAGGGCGAGCAGCACATTGCCCGGCTTGACGTCCCGGTGCACCAGGCCCGCCGCGTGCACCTCGGTGAGCGCCTCGGCCAGCCGGGCGCCCAGGGCACGTACCGTACGGACCGGCAGCGGCCCGTGCAGGGTGACGGCCTCGGCCAGCGACGGGCCCGGCACGAAGGCGGTCGCCAGCCAGGGCTCACCGGCCCCCGGGTCCGCCGCGACGACCGGCACCAGCCACCGCCCGGTGAGCCCTTCCGCCGCCTCGGCCTCGCGCCGGAACCGGGCCCGGAAGCCGTGGTCGGCCGCGTACTCGGCGCGGATCACCTTCAGCGCGGCCAGCGCCCCGCCCGTCGAGCGGGCCAGATAGACCACGCCCATGCCGCCCGAGCCGAGCCGGCCGAGCAGCCGGTAGCCGCCGATGAAGGGCGGGTCGCCGGCCCTGAGCGCGCGCACTCCCGCGCTCGCCGCCGGCTCTGCCCCGCCCACCGCTACGCCTTGGCGGAGGCCGCGCCGAGGAAGCGGAACCGGCCGCCCTCGACCTGGTGCAGGAACACGCCGTAGCCGTTGAACGTGCCGTCCGCCTTGAACGCGAAGTCCTTGGTGATGCCCTTGTAGCGGCTCTTGCGCAGCAGGGTCACCAACTCCCGCCGTTTCGGCGGCTGTTCGCCCTTCGTCGCCTTGACCAGTTCCTGGATGACGAGGTTGACGGTGTCGTACGCCTCGGCCGCGTAGTAGCCGGGCGCGGAGCCGTAGCGCTTGCGGAAGGCGGCGGTGAACGCCGCCGCCGCGGGCACGGCGGTGGCATCGACGAAGGAGGCCGCCACCAGCCAGCCCTCGGCCGCGTCCCCGGCCGACTCCAGGAACTCCGGGTCGAGCACGGCCTGTGGCGCGAGCCGCGGCCCGTCGAAGCCGGCCGTCGACAGCGCGCGGGCCACCCGGGCCGCACCTGGCGCGTACCCGGCGTAGACGAACGAGTCGATCCCGGCATGCAGCATGTCGGTGACCACAGGCTGGACGTTCTCGGTGTTCGCCGGGATCACCCGGGGGTAGGGCGGGATGCCATAGGCGCGCAGCATCAGGGTCGCGCCCTGGGAGGACTCCCAGCCGTAGGTCTGCGCGGTGCGGTCCTCCAGCAGTCCGGGCAGCCGTATCCCCTTCTGCTGGGCGACACGGCTGGCGATCTGGAGGGAGATGAGCGCGTCGGAGGCGCGGCACTGGAGGTAGGACCGGTGGGTCCCCGAGGTCAGCAGCAGTGCTCCGGACGAGACGGACAGCAGCGGCAGCAACGCCCCGTCGTACGCGGGGAGGACCTTGAGGGCCGTCTCGTTGTTCGACGGGCCGACCACGGCCAGCACGTTCGCGTCCTGGATCAGCTTCTGGGCCGCGGCCGGTGCGCGTACCTCGCTGCCGCCGTCGTCCGCGGTCTTCAGAGTGAGCGTAAAAGGCTTGCTCTTACGGGAGTTGAACTGTTCGACCGCCAGCCGCGCGCCCCGCTCCTGCGCCTGGCCCGCCGCCCGCTGCGGCCCGCTGAGATCCGCCTGCACGCCTATCGCCCAGTGCGGAGTGGGTGGTTCCGAGGTGCCCGGGGTGTCGTCGTCGCGCAGGGCGGCCCAGGCCGCGGTGCCGCCCGCCGCCAAAAGCAGTGCCGCGCCGGAGGCCAGGAGCAGCCGCCGCCGGCCGGGCGACGCGGGTTCCGGGTCGTCCGGCGGGTCGGCGACGGTCGGCTCGATGTCGGGCAGCGCCAGCATCTCGGCCGAGCGGTCGGCGATTCCCCGTACGACGTCGTCGGGCAGCCAGTCGACCGGTCCGCCCTCGGGGACGGCGTCCTCGGCCAGCAGCACCGTGCGGATCTGCTCGGCCGTCGGACGGTCCGCCGGGTCCTTCGCCAGGCACAGGTGCAGCAGCGTCAGCAGATCGGTGCCCGACTCCTCCTCCTCGGCCCCGATGCCGGCCAGGTCGGGTTCGTCGTGGACGGTGCGGTAGAGCAGGGCGTCCACCGCGCCGCTGCCGAACGGCGGTCGGCCGCTCGCCGCGTACGCCAGCAGACAGCCCAGCGAGAAGATGTCGCTCGCCGGGCCCACCTCGGCCCCGCGCGCCTCGGCCTGCTCGGGGGAGAGGAAACCGGGCGTGCCGACGACCAGGTCGGTCGAGGTGATCGCCGTGTCGTCGGCCGCACGCGCGATCCCGAAGTCGATCAGACGCGGACCGTCCACGGCGAGCAGCACGTTGGCGGGCTTGACGTCCCGGTGCACGAGACCGACGGCGTGCACCTCGCGCAGCGCCGAGGCGAGCATCCGGCCCAGCACCCGCACGCTCCGCGCGGGCAGCGGACCATGACGTACGACCGCCTCCCCGAGCGAGGGGCCCGGCACGAAGGCGGTGGCCAGCCAGGGTGCCGCCGCGTCCGGGTCGGCGCCGGTGACCGGCACCGCCCAGGGACTGCTCACCCGGCGGGCCGCCTCGACCTCACGGCGGAACCGGGCGCGGAACTCCGGCTCGTCCGCGTACTCGGCCTGAATCACCTTGACGGCGGCCAGCGTTCCGGCCTCCGTACGGCCGAGGTAGACCACGCCCATGCCGCCCGAGCCGAGCCGGGCCAGCAGCCGGTGTCCGCCGATCGAGGCGGGGTCGGAGGGGAGCAGCGGCCCGCTCATTCCGCGGCCTCCAGTTCGCTCTTGGCGCGGCTGATCATGGAGCCCGTCCCTTGCACCACGGCGGCGCTGACCTCGTCCTCGGACCTGCCCTTGGAGCCCTTGCCGACGGCGGCGACAGTGACCGTGCCCAGTCGGCTCTGTATCCAGTAGTAGAAGTACGGGCCGCCGAGTTCGTCGCTGTAGTGCTTGCCGCTCTCGGTGAGCATGTCATCGGCGGCCAGGTTGCCCAGGACGCCGAAGTCCGAGGCCTGGGAGGCGAGTTCGGTGATCCGCTCGCCCTGGCGGAGCTGCTGGCCGGGGCAGCGCAGGGCTTCTTCGAGGGTCTCGGCCATCTCCCAGTCGGCGTCGTTCACGGTGCGGTGCACGGTGACGACGGCGGCGACGCGGATCGGGCCCTTGCCGCCCTCGGCGGGCAGTTCGCTGTAGCGGGTGAGCGTGGCGAGCACCGTCGCCGGCAGCGCCCTGCGCTCCCATACGCAGTTCGCGTCGAGCACGGGCCAGGCACCGGGGGCGCTCTCGTACAGGGTGCGCTTCACGAAGCCGGGCCCCCAGCTGACGGGCACCGCGGCGACGGCGCGGGCGAGGCGTTCGGCCGCCGCGGAGGTCTTCGGCGTGCGTGCGGGATCGGCGGTGAAGTCCAGGCCGGTGGCGCCGGGGGTCGGGGTGGGACTGGAGCGCGCGCCGCTGCTCGTGGTCGCGCCCTTGGAACCGGCCGCTCCTGGGGTCGCGCCTCCCGAACAGCCGGCCAGTAACAGCCCGGCGGCCAGGGCACCGCACCATAACCGCACCGGTCTCCGGTACACCATCAACTTCCCCCATCCACAAGCGAGTTGCCCCCGCAGGGAGCGTAGCGACTATGCCAGCGGCGCACTACGAACCCGGCGGAGTCCGTCCCTCTCACAACAGGTCGATCAGCCCCGCCGTGAACTCGGCCGTCGTCGCCGTGCCCCCGAGGTCCGGGGTGCGCAGCCGGGTCGTGGACAGGAGGACGGCGATCGCGTCGGTGACGGTTCCGGCCGCCTCGGGGTGGCCGAGGTGGTCCAGCATCATCGCGGCGGACCAGATCGCGCCGAGCGGGTTGGCCGTGCCGCGCCCGGCGATGTCGGGGGCCGAGCCGTGCACGGGCTCGAACATGGAGGGGAAGTCCCGTTCGGGGTTGAGGTTGGCCGCGGGGGCGATGCCGATGCTGCCGGCGATCGCCGCCGCCAGATCGCTGAGGATGTCACCGAACAGGTTGGAGGCGACGACGACGTCGAAGCGGCCGGGGTCCAGCACGAACTTCGCGGCCAGCGCGTCGATGTGCTCCTGGTCCCACGTCACCCCCGGGTGCAGGGCGGCGCGCTCGGCGACGAGCTCGTCCCAGAAGGGCATCGTGTGCACGATCCCGTTGGACTTCGTCGCCGAGGTCAGCCGACCGGACCGGCCGGCGGCCAGCTCGAAGGCGTAGTCCACGATCCGGGTCACGCCCTTGCGCGTGAACACCGCCTCCTGCACGGCCGTCTCCTCCGGCAGACCCCGGTACAGCCGCCCGCCGATCTCGCCGTACTCGCCCTCGACGTTCTCCCGTACGACGACGAAGTCCACCTCGCCCGGCCGGGCCTCGCGCAGCGGGCTGGGCACGCCGTCGAAGACGCGGATCGGGCGCAGGTTCACATACTGCTGGAAGCCGCGCCTGATGGGGATCAGCAGGCCCCACAGCGAGACATGGTCCGGGACCCCGGGGTAGCCGACCGCGCCGAGCAGGATCGCGTCGTGCCCGCGGATCAGGTCCGGGCCGTCGGGCGGCATCATCGAGCCCTCCGCGAGAAAGCGCTCGCAGGACCAGTCGAAGGTGTCGTACGTGAGCGCGATGCCATGGCGGGCGGCGACGGTGTCCAGCACCCGGCGGGCCGCGGGCACGACCTCGGTGCCGATGCCGTCGCCGGGGATCAGAGCGATGCGGTGCTTCTTCAGGGGAGGCATGGGAGCGATTGCAGCAACGGTTCGTCCGGCGCGTCCAAGACCGCCTGCCCATGTGCCTTATAGGCGGCGCTTATGAAGGCGGTTCTACGGCGTCCTCCGCCAGTGCCGTGCGCAGGAACGCCTCCGCCGCCGGGGTCGTCGCGCCGTGCCGGGCGACCAGCGTCACCCGCAGGCTCGTGCCCGGCTCCAGGTCGAGCACCCGGACGCCCGCCTGCCCGGCCAACTCCCGCCAGGCGTCGGTGACTACGGCGAGGCCCGCGCCCGCCAGGACCAGCGGCAGGATCGCCACCCGGTGCTCGGTCTCCACGGCGAGGGTCACCTTCACCCCCTCGGCGATCAGGTCGTCGACGTACCGGCGCATCCCGGTGCCCTGCTGCCCGACGATCAGCCGGTGGCCGGCGAGCTCCTTCCGGTCCACCACGGTCGTGGCCGGGGCGAAGGGGCCGTCCGGGGGCGTGAGCAGCACGAACCGCTGCTCGGGGAGGGGATGGGTGCGGACCTCCGTGTCCGGGGGCGCGGCGGGGGAGGCCAGCAGTCCCAGCTCGGTCACGCCCGTGCGCACCATCTCGGTCACGTCCCTGGGGGTGAACGCGGCCCGTACGGTCACCGACACCTCCGGATGGGCCCGGTGGAAGCGGCTGATCATCCCGGTGAGCGGGGCGACGGCCTGGGACGGCATGGCCGCGATCTCCACCCGGCCGGTGCGCAGCCCGTGCACCGACTCCACGCTGGCCCGCGCCAGTTGCAGGCCACGGACGGCGGCCCGGGCCGGTTCGACGAGTGCCGTACCCGCCTCGGTGAGGACGACCCGGCGGCCGATCCGGTGGAACAGGTCGCTGCCCAGGTCCCGCTCCAGGGTCCGGATCGCCTGGGAGAGCGAGGGCTGGGAGAGGTAGAGCGCGGTCGCCGCCCGGTTGAAGCCGCCGTGGTCGACCACCGCGAGGAAGTACTCCAGCTGCCGGACGTCCATGGTCCCGTGCCGCCTTCCCTCGCAGGCACTTGGCAAAGCCGCCGATAGGCCGCGCCTATATGCATTGTCGGCCACGGGTCTTGGACGGGCCGTCCGAGCCCTGCTGGGATCGGACCATGAAGAGTCTGCTGCCCGCCTCGTTCGCCCGGCACACCGTCGACGCGGACGGCATCCGTATCAACGTGCGTACGGCCGGGCAGGGGCCGCCGGTCCTGCTGCTGCACGGCTACCCCCAGACCCACGCCATCTGGCACCTGGTCGCGCCGCGCCTGGCCGAGACCCACACCGTGGTCCTCACCGACCTGCGCGGCTACGGCGACAGCGACAAGCCGGCCTCGGACGCCGGGCACACGCCGTACGCCAAGCGGGCCATGGCCCGCGACCAGCTGCTGGTGATGCGGGAGCTGGGCTTCGAGCGTTTCGCAGTGGTCGGGCACGACCGGGGCGGCCGGGTCGCCCACCGCCTGGCGCTCGACCATCCCCGGGCGGTCTCCGCCCTTGCGGTCCTGGACATCGTGCCGACTCTCCACGCCTACCAACACGCCGACGCCGACTTCGGGCGCGGCTACTACCACTGGTTCTTCCTGACCGCGGGCAACGGCATCCCCGAGCACCTGATCGGCGGCGACCCGGAGTTCTGGATCCGGGCCCGGATGGGCGCCCGGCACCACGGCGGCACCCCCTTCGACCCGGACGCCCAGGCCGAGTACGTGCGCTGCTTCTCCGACCCGGCGGCGATCCACGCCTCCTGCGAGGACTACCGCGCGGCCGGTTCGGTCGACCTCGTGCACGACGAGGAGGACGCGGCGGCCGGACGCAGGCTCACCCAGCCACTGCTGGCGCTCTGGGGCGAGCACAGCTTCGTCGGCCGCCACTACGACGTCCCGGCCGTCTGGTCCGAGTACGCCGACGACGTCACCGGCATGGCGCTGCCCTGCGACCACTACGTGCCCGAGGAGGCCCCGGAGGCGACCCTCGGCCACCTCCGGTCCTTCCTCACGGCTCACAACACGCCCTGACTCCAAGGCTGTTGGGCCAGGGCGGCCCGGACGAGGCCGAGCATCCTGGACTGCTCGGCCAGCGCCTTGACCCGCCCGGTCGTCTCATGACCGCCGCTGTACCAGTCGACGACGATGTCTCCGCCGACCGCGCGCAGCGCCTCCTCGTAGCGGCGCACCTGCTTGGGCGGGGTACGGGTGTCGTGCGTGGCCTGGTTGATCCAGACCGGCGCGACGACCTCGGCCACGTAGGTGATGGGTGACGCCCGCACGAAGTGTTCCAGGCCGTCCTCCGGCTTCGCGCCGAAGAACGACGACCAGGCCGCGCGCAGCGCCGGGTTCATGTCCTCGTACCCCGTCAGCCAGTCCGCGATCGGTACGTGCGCCAGGGCGCCGGCGAACAGTCCGGGCAGTCGTCCCATGGACAGCAGCGACAGGAAACCGCCGTACGAGGCGCCCGTGACGAAGACCTTGCCGGGGTCGGCGACGCCCTCGGCGACCAGCCAGCGGACCGCCGCCTCGATGTCCTCCAGCTCCCGGTCGCCGATCGCCGGCATGAACCCCTCGCGGAAGCGCCGCCCGAAGGTGACCGAACCCCGGTAGTTCAGCGAGGCGCAGGCCACGCCGTTGTCCAGCCAGGCCTGGGCGGCGGGGTCGTAGCTGTCGACCGACACCATGTTGGGGCCGCCGTGCAGATGCAGGACCAGGGGGCCGGGTCCCTCGGCGCGGCGCGGCCGGGCCCACCACAGCTGGACGTAGGTGCCGTCCGTCGAGCGGACCGGGTTCGATGTGAACGGCACGCCGTCCAGGTCGAGTTGCGGGAAGAGCACGGGGACGGGTGCCGAGTCCGGGCCGGTGGCGTGCAGCACGCGCAGGGGGGAGTCGAAGCGCTGGTGCAGGAGGCGCACGGTGCTTCCGGGGCCGTAGTGCGAGGCCCACAGGTGGAGGTGCGCGTTCGCCACGTCCGGCTCGAAGTACGCGCCCGGCGGATGGTCGAGCGGCCGGAGCGTGCCCGCCTCCAGGTCGGCCTCCATGACCCGGTGGATCCCGGCGTCCACGTGCACGGCCAGGATCCTGGTGGCGTCGTCGGACCAGTCCAGCGGGACCAGGTCGCCCTGTAGGTGCGGTGCGTCGATGTCGATCCGGGTGCCGCGCGTGGGATGCCAGACGCAGGGGCGGGCGAACCCGGTGCGTTCGGTGGCGACCAGTATCCGGTCGTCGCCCGGGACGGGGGAGTACCGCACACCGCGCACAGGTGCCTCGGGACCGTCGGTGAGGCGGTCGAGCACCTCGCCCGTGGCGGTGTCGACGACGGTGACCGCGAATCGGCGGACGCCGGGATTGTGGTCGGTGGTGTCGACGGAGGCGCGGGTGCCGTCGGTCGAGACGAGACCGTTCCATGCCTCGTGCGGCGACCGGAACAGCAGCTCGGGGCCGGCGGAACCGTCCGTGCTCAGCAGCCACAGGCTGAAGCCGTCCTCCGCCGCGCAGGTGATCACGGCCCGGTCCGCCCGCCCGGCCACGTCGATGCCGCGCAGGATGTAGGGCGGCAGGTCCGGGGTGAGATCGCGGCTGTTGTCGTCGTCCAGTCCGGTCGCGTGCACATGGCCGACCTCGGAGCCGTTGTCGTCGTGCAGCGCCAGGATCTGCTCGCCGTCGGAGGAGAGAACGGCCTGCACGAGGTCGCCCGAGGTCACCTCGCCCAGCGGCCGGACCGTGCCGCGCACCGCGTCCCACAGCGACAGCCGGGGACCGTCCTCGCTCTCCACGACGATCAGTGACCGGTCGCCCGGTCCGCGCCCGCGCCGGACGGCGTGGGGCCGGTCGGCGGTGAAGAACCGCTGCCAGTTGCTGGTCATGGTGTGGTGACCTCCTCGGGTCGTTCCGGGGTTGCCGGGGGCGGCTCGTCGGGAAAGTGACAGGCGGTCAGCAGGCCGTCGCCCTGCTCCACGAGGGCGGGCGCGGTCTCGGCGCACACGTCCCGCGCCTTCCAGCAGCGGGTGCGGAACCGGCAGCCGGACGGCGGGGCCAGCGGGCTGGGCAGATCGCCGTCCAGGACGATCCGCCGGCGCGCCCGCTGGAGCCGCGGATCGGGTATGGGCACGGCGGACAGCAGGGCCTGGGTGTAGGGATGGCGCGGCCGGGTGAACAGCGCGTCCACGGGCCCCTGTTCGACGATCCGCCCGAGGTACATGACCGCGACTTGGTCGCTGATCTGCCGGACCACCGACAGGTCGTGCGCGACGAACAGATAGGTGAGGCCCAGCTCCTGCTGAAGGTCCTCCAGCAGGTTGATCACCCCGGCCTGCACGCTGACGTCCAGGGCGCTGACCGGTTCGTCGAGGACCAGCACCTCCGGTTCGACGGCGAGCGCGCGGGCGATGCCGATCCGCTGCCGCTGGCCGCCGGAGAACTGGTGCGGATGCCGGTGGGCGTGCCCGGGGTCCAGGCCGACCAGCTCCAGCAGTTCCCGCACCCGTTCGTTCTCCCGGCCCCGGTGCAGACCGTGGATCCGCAGCGGCTCGGCGAGCGCCGCGTGCACGGTGAGCTTCGGGTTGAGGGAGGCGTACGGGTCCTGGAACACGAACTGGATGCGACGGCGTACGGCCGCCAGCTCCCGCCGCCCTGCCGCCGTCACGTCCGTGTCGAACAGCATGATCCGGCCGGCCGCCGGGTCGGTCAGCCGGACCAGGCAGCGGCCCAGCGTGCTCTTGCCGCAGCCGGTCTCGCCGACCAGGCCCAGGGTGGTGCCGCGCGGGATGACGAGGTCGACCCCGGAGACGGCCCGCACGGTCCGGGCGCGCCGTCCGCGCCGGCCGGTGGTGAACTCGGCCACCAGCCCCTCGACGGTCAGTGCCGGTGCGGTCATGGCGTCACGCTCGCGATCTCGTGCACCCGCACACAGGCCGCGGTGTGGCCCTCGCCGACCGGGACCGGCCGGGGGCTCTCGGCGCACCGTTCGTCGGCGTGCGGGCAGCGGTTCTGGAAGGGACAGCCCGGGGGCCGTTCATTGGGCGAGGGCAGCTGGCCGGCGATCTGGGCGAGCCGCCGGGTGCTGCGGTCGATCCTCGGCAGCGCGGCGAGCAGACCGCGCGTATAGGGGTGGGCCGGCTCGTAGAAGAGGGGCTCGACCGGGGCCTCCTCCATCTTCCGCCCGCAGTACAGGACCAGGACGCGGTCGGCGAGGCCGGCCACCACGCCCAGGTCGTGGGTGATCAGCAGGATCGCGGACTTCGTACGCTCCTGGACGCGCGCCAGGACGTCGAGGACCTGGGCCTGGACGGTCACGTCGAGGGCGGTGGTCGGCTCGTCGGCGATGAGGACGTCCGGTTCGTTGGCGATACCGGTGGCGATCATCACGCGCTGGCGCATACCGCCCGACAGCTCGTGCGGGTACTGGCCGGCCCGGGTCCGGGGATCGGGCATGCCGACCAGGTCGAGCAGTTCGACGGCCCGTTCCCGCAGGGCGGCGCGGGAGACGGACGGGTCGTGCACGCTGACCGCCTCGGCAAGCTGGGCGCCCACCGTCATCATCGGGTTCAGCGCGGCCAGCGCGTCCTGGAAGACCATGGCGATGCGCCGGCCGCGTACGGCGCGCAGCTCCCGGTCGGACAGGGTCAGCAGCTCCCGGCCGCGGAACCGCACCGAGCCCGAGGCCGTGGCGTTGTGCGGCAGCAGCCCCATCAACGCCAGGGACGCGGCGCTCTTCCCGGAGCCGGACTCGCCGACGATGGACAGTGTCTCCCCGGCGTGCAGATCGAAGGAGAGCCGGTCGAGGGCGGCCACCGGACCGGCGTTGGTGCGGTAGGTGACGCTCAGGTCGCGGACCGACAGCAGCGGGGCCGCCGCGTCGATGGCTTCGGTGGCGGTCTTCATCACTGCCTGCCTTGGGGATCGAGCGCGTCGCGCAGTCCGTCGCCGAGGAAGTTCACGGCGAGCACGGTGACGAGGATCGCCAGGCCGGGGACGTACAGGAGATAGGCCTGCGAGGTGCCGATCAGCCCGGCGGCCTGGGTGAGCATGTTGCCCCAGCTCGACCGGGGCGGCTGGACGCCGTAGCCGAGGAAGCTGACGGTGGATTCGAGGATGATCGCCGTGGCCACCGACAGGGACACGTTGACCACGATCAGGCCCGTCAGATTGGGCAGCAGATGCCGTACGACGATCCGCGGGCCGGAGGCGCCGATGACCCGGGCAGCCTCCACGAACTCCTGGTGGCGCAGCTGGATCACCCGGGCTCGGACGACCCGGGCGATCAGGGTCCAGCCCAGGCTGCTGAGCACCACGACGATGGTCAGCGGCGAGGGGCCGAGGCCCTGCAGGGACACCGCCAGGACGGCGACCGGGGGCACGATCAGGAACAGGTCGGCCACCCGCATGATCACCTCGTCGGGCCAGCCGCCGAGATACCCGGCCACCGCGCCCGCCGCCGTCCCCACCAGGGTGGCCAGCAGGGCGACGCCCAGCCCGATCGCCAGGGAGAGCTGCCCGGCGTAGAACATCTCGCTGAGATAGTCGCGGCCGAGGGAGTCGGTGCCCAACCAGTGGGCGCCGGACGGCGGTTGGGAGGCGGCCAGGAGGTTCTGGGTGTTGTGCGGGTAGGGCGCGATCCAGGTGGCGCCGAAGCAGCAGACCGCCAGCAGGAGCAGCACGATCAGCGAGGCGACCGCGAGGCGGTGGCGCAGGAAGCGGGACAGGACGACACGGGCGGTGTGCGGGTCGCCGGAGGTGACGGGCGGCGGGGGTGCCAGGAGCGCGGTGGGCTGGGTCATCGCAGGGCCACCCGGGGATCGAGGAGGGCGTAGGAGAGGTCGGCCAGCAGGTTGAAGAGGATGACGGCGACGGCCACGACGAGCATCCAGGGCAGCAGGACGAAGACGTCCCCGGTCTCCAGCGAGGCGAGGAACAGCTTGCCCATGCCGGGGATCGAGAAGATCTGCTCGGTCACCACGAGCCCGCCGACCAGGGCGGCGGCGTCCATGGCGACGACGGTGACGAAGGGCGCGAGCGCGTTGCGCAGGGCGTGCCGCAGCAGGATGCGGTGGCGGGGGACGCCCTTGGCGCGGGCGGTGCGGACGTAGTCGCTGGACAGCGCCTCCAGGAGGGTGGCGCGGCCGAACCGGGACCAGGACGCGACGAGTCCGACGGTGAGCGTGATCACGGGCAGCACCAGATGGCGCAGGTAGTCGAGGTCGAGTCCGCTGTGGCCGACGGAGTGCAGTCCCACGAAGTACAGCGGCGGGTCCGGCAGGCCGAACTGCTGCTTGGGCCAGACGGCGAGCACCTGGATGAGGACCAGGCCGAACCAGAACGCCGGCATGGCGACACCGAGATAGGACAGGCCCGTCAGCACGTGGTCGCCGACGGTGTACTGGCGGGCCGCCGAGTACAGGCCGATCGCCAGCGCCAGGACGACGGCGAGGGCGACACCCCACAGGATCAGCTGGAGCGTGGTGCCGAGGGCGTCGCCGACCATCGGCAGCACGGCGCCGCCGGTGCGGGTGCTGATGCCCCAGTCGCCCTGGACGAAGCCCTTGACCCACAGCAGGTACTGCTCGGGCAGGCTCCGGTCGAGCCCGAGGCGGACCGTCTCGCGGTGCAGTGCCGTGGGGTCGACCGACTGGCGCAGTTTCGCCAGCGGGTCGAAGGTCGCCCGCACCGCCCAGAAGAGGATGAACGAGGCGACGCACACCACGGGCACGGAGGCCAGCAGACGGCGCAGGGCGTATCGGGTCATGGCAGGCCCCTGCGGGGCGGGCGGACCGGTGTCATTTCGTCAGGCCCCATTCCGCGAGGTTCCACCAGGGGCCCTCCACCGGGTTGATGGAGAGCGGCCCGCCGACGCGCGCGCCGGTGACCAGGATGTTGGGGACGGCGGCCAGCGGCAGTGAGGGCACGTCGTCGGCGATGAGCTTCTCCGCCTTGTGCGACTCGGCGACCCGGGCGCTCTCGTCCAGTTCGGTGTCCACCCGCTCCAGGACCGGGTCCAGTCCCGGGACGCGGATGCGCATGAAGTTGATGCCGGACTGGTCGTTGGCGGCGCTCGGGATGGCCGTGCTGCTGAACGTGGCGGACAGGGTGGGGTTGGGGAAGGAGTCGGTGAGGTTCCACAGGCCCAGCTGGAAGTCGCCGGCGGGGGCGAGCTTGCCGAAGATGTTCGCGGGCGTGGAGTTCTTGATCGTCACCCGGAACCCGGCCTTGCCGAGCTGGGCCTGGAGGATCTGCTCGGTCAGCTCACGGCTCTGGTTGCCGGCGAGGGAGGTGACGGTGAACGCGGCCTCCTTGCCGTTCTTCGCCCAGTACCCGCTGCCGTTCTTCGTCCACCCGTCCGCCTTCATCAGCTGTGCCGCCCTGGCCGCGTCGGGCTGGTAGCCGGAGAAGTCGGCGGAGGCGTAGCGGGAGAGCAGCGGCGACAGGAAGCTCTGTGCGGGAGCGGTGACGCCGTAGGAGCCGAACAGGCGCTTGACGATGGCCGCGCGGTCGACGGAGTAGGCGAAGGCCTTGCGCACGGCGGCCGAGTCGAAGGGGAACCTGTCGTTGTTGAGCCACAGGGCCTGGAGGTTGCCGGTCTGCGACTGCACCTGCATGTGGGCCGCGCTGCCCAGGGTCTTGATCTGGTCGACGGTGGTGAGCTGCGGGGTGGGGTAGAGGGCGTCGAAGGTCCCGCCGGCGAAGGCCTGGATCGCCGCCGAGGTGTCCGAGGCGAACTGGAAGGTGACCTTGTCCAGGTGCGGTTTGGGGCCCCAGTAGCGGTCGTTGGGGACGAGGGTGACGGAGACGCCCTTCTTCCAGGACGCGATCTTCCAGGGGCCGCCGCTGAAGGTGTAGCCGTCCTTCATGACGGCGTCGCGGTCCTTGCCCGCCAGGAGGTGGGAGGGCAGCACCCCGTAGCCGGCGCCGAAGAGCTGCTTCCAGTTGCCGTACGGGGACTTGAGCGTGACGACGGCGGTGGCGGGGTCGGGGGTGGCGACCGAGGTGATGCGGTCGTAGCCGCTCTTGTCGAAGATCGCCTTGCCGTCGCGGACCTGGAGAGCGGTGTACTTCAGGTCGGCGGAGGTGATCGGCTTCCCGTCGGACCAGACGGCCTTCGGGTTCAGCTTGTAGGTGATCTGCTGCTGGTTCCCGACCGGTTTCGTGGTCGGTTCGGACGCCATCAGGTTCGAGGCGACCGGTGTCCAGTTTCCGCCGTTGAGGCGGACGTTGAACACCTGTGGGACGGTCTGGGTCTGCATCAGGTACGTGCCCCAGATGGAGGCCCCGCAGGTGCCGATCCAGTCGGCGCAGTCGGGCTCCTGCTCGGCTCCGATGACCAGGCTGCCACCCTGTCTGACCGGCACATTCGTGCCGATGTCCGACTGTGGAGTGGGGGCCCCGGAGGTGCATGCGGTGGCGGTCAGCGCCAGTGCGGTGAGGAGTGCGCCGGCCGCCGGGAGTCTGGCCGGGAACCGGCCCTGAACGGTCGCTGTGAGCGGTTGAGGCATGGCTGGAAACCTTCCGTGGCGAAGCCGTGGGCTCATCGTAGGGAGCTGCGCAAGACTTAGCAATGGACATAGGCTAGTCACTATGCGTTCGCATTGCCCAGGCATGTGGATAACGTTTTGGTGCAGGCGATAGGGTCGCGACGGCGGCCCGGAGGCCGAGGGAAGGGACGAGCATGAGTGGTGTGCGCACGGGCGACGGCAAGGACGCTGCGGCGGGCGGGACCGGAGGCCGGCGGCGGCTGGCGCGGGACACGCTCAGCCGGCGGGTGATCCTGGACGCGGCGGAGAAGGTCGCCACCCGGGACGGACTGGAGGCGTTCACCTTCCAGGCCCTCGCCAAGGAGCTGCACGCCCACCCGACCTCGCTCTACCGGCACTTCCGCGACAAGGACGAGCTGATCCTGGAGCTCATCGACGACCTCCGGGCGCGCTCCTACGGCGGACAGCTCAAGGCCACCGACTCCTGGCGCGAGGACCTGCGCGCGCAGGCCCGGCACATCCACGAGCACTACATGCGGTATCCCGTGTTCGCCTGGCAGATGGCGGCACGCACGACGCGCCGGCCGACCGAGTTCGCCAACGTGGAGTTCGCCCTCGACTGTCTGCAGCGAGCCGGCCTCGACGACGAGGAGGCGGTGATGTTCGTCCGGATCTTCGGGAACGTCATCCGCTCGCTGTCCGCCATGGAGGCCGGGCTCCAGGCCCTCGACGCGGACTCCCGCGACCGGGACACCCTGGCCTGGGAACTGGAGTACCGCCGCCTTCCGGCGGACACCTACCCGAGGATCGCCGGACTGACGGCCCCGCTGGCGGCGATCGGCGATCCCAAGATCTTCGAAAACGCGATCGACATGCTGCTGGACTCGGTGGAGGCCCGGGTCCGGGACCGGGCGGCGGAGGCATAACAGGGGCCCCGGTCTCAGGCCGCCGGAGGCGTGACCGGGGCGGCCGGGCCCCGGTCACGGTCCGCCGGATCGGCGAGGAGACCGGCGATGAGGGCGGCGCGGTCCCGGACGGAGCCGAGATCCACCCACTCGTGGCGGGCGTGCGCGCCGCCGCCGTCCGGACCCAGGCCGTCCAGGGTGGGCACCCCCAGACTCGCGGTGATGTTCCCGTCCGAGCCGCCGCCGACGCTGGTCTCGGTGACCGGGGCGAGTCCCAGCCGTTCGGCGACCGCCCGGGCGGAGCGCAGCAGGCCGACGGACATCCCGCGCTCCAGCGGGCCGCGTCTGACGCCGCTCAGGAAGGCGAGTTCGGCGCCGGGTTCCCGCGCGCGCAGTGACCGCAGTTCCCGTTCCACCCGCTCCAGTTCCACGTGCTCCCAGGCCCGTACGTCGACTTCCACGAACGCCCGCTCCGGAACGGTGTTGGTGGTGGTGCCGGCGCCGCCCACCGTGGGCGTCACGGTGGTCCCGCGCTCACGGTCGGCCAACTCGCTGATCGTCAGCACCTGGTGGGCCAGCTCGATCAGCGCGTTGACGCCCTTGTGGGGTTCGAGCCCGGCGTGCGCGGCCCGGCCGCTGACACCGAGGCGGTACTGCCCGACGCCCTTGCGGGCGGTCTTGAGCGCGCCGCCCTCGCTGGGCTCCAGCACCAGCACCGCGCCGCAGGCCGCCGCGGCCTCCTCGACGAGCGCGCGCGAGGTGATCGACCCGCGCTCCTCGTCACCGGACACCACCATGCTGACGTGCGAGACGTCACCGGCCAGCGCGAGCGCCTCGAAGGCCAGCACGAGCCCGGCCTTCATGTCGAAGACCCCGGGCCCGGTCGCCCGTGCCCCCGACACCGCGAACGGGTTCTCCGCCAGCGTGCCCAGCGGCCACACCGTGTCGGCATGCCCCAGCAGCAGGACCCGGCGGTTCTTCGGCACGGCGGCATCCGCACCGCGCCAGTACAGATGTGGCACCCCGCCGGAGACGACCCGCTCGGGCCGCCCCAGCACGCCGCCCGCCCAGGATTCGAGCAGGTCGTAGGCGTCGTTCAGCCCTCGGTCCCAACCCGACGGCGTCTCGATACCCACCAGTTGCCCGAGCCGCCGGGTGAAGCGCTCGGAGGGAGTGGAGCCGGAAGAACTGAAGGACAAGGCGGCTTCCTTCCGATCGGTGAAGCCCGGGATCCGGGGAGCCCGGGCACGGGAGCATCACCATGCTCCTAGTCTAGAAGATAGTCAACATCCGTTGCTAGCGCCCGCGCGTACTCACTGCAGGCGTGCTGGGCCAACTCCTTGCCCCACTCCTGCAGAAATCCGCTGAGCGGCAACACCAGAAGGATCATCCAGGTCGGTTGGTCGCTGCGGTGGTTGCCGACCGCCGCCACCAGGTGTGTGCCGTCCGGGCTGTGGTCGAGGTCGATTACGGTGCGGTGGACCGGGAGCCGATGGACGAGCCTCCCGTTCTCGGCCTGCCGGACGGCGGCTCCGGTCCATCCGGCCGTGGCGATACGGGTGCTGTCGGGACTGAAGCTCAGCCGGCGCGGGCCGGTGACCGTGTCGAGCCCGGAGTCGACGGCGCACGAAGGCGTGGTCCACCGAGAGGTGTGCGCCGGCGCGGCAGCGCAGCGGGAGGCGGGTGACGACGAGCCCACGGACATGGCCGAGCCTTCCGGGCCCGAGGTGACGTACGACGTGCAGACCTTGGCCGTCACGGAACTCGCGGACGGTTTCGGATACCTGGGAGCCGAGGCCCTCCACCGTTGGAGGAGGACCGGCTCGGTCGCTCCCTCTTCCGCTCATGAGCGGCCCGCCCGTCGGCCGCCCGGCTCAGACGACGGCGAGTCCCGCCCGGGCGATCTCGATGTCATCGCTCCAGTGGCCGCCGGAGACCCCGACCCCGCCGACGATCCGGCCGTCCACCGTGACGGGGATGCCGCCGCCGAAGGTGACCAGGCGGTCGATGCCGGCGGGCGCGCCCATGGCCAGCGGGGCGTCGTCCTTGATGAACTCGTGCCACTGGTCGGTCGCCATCCCGAACCCCGCCGCGGTGTACGCCTTGTCCTGGGCGATCTGGATGGTCAGCAGGGGTGCGCCGTCCATCCGGGCGAACGCGTTGAGGTGGCCCGCGGCGTCGACGACGGCGATGGAGAAGCGGTGCGGGGTCCGTTCGGCGGCCTCGATGGCGGCGGTGACGATGTCACGGGCCAGAGCGTTGGTGATGCTCGGGATCTGCTGCACGTGGGTGGTGGGCAGAGTGGTCATGGCGAGGGTCCTTTCCTTCGATTTCCTAGGGCGGTCTCGTTCGTGGAGCGGTCCGGTACGGCGGTCCCGTCGGGCGTGGGTCAGGGCCGCGCGGGGCGCGGGTGGTGGCTCGCGCGCGGTGCCGTGTCGGAGGACTTGGCGTCGGTGGCCTTGCGCGCGGCGGTTCCGCCCTCGGCCCGTACCGGGATGACGGCCACGGCGAGCAGGGCGCACATCGCCGCCGCGCCGAAGGCCGCGGGGTAGCCGGGGCCGGAGATGACCGCGGCCATGACCGGCGGTGTGGCAGCGGCGACCGCGTTCTGGGCGGTGTTCTGGATGCCCAGGGCCTTGCCGGCCCAGCCGTTCCCGGCGTGCTCGGCGACCGCGGTGAAGGCCAGGCCGTTGGTGCTCACGGTGACCACCGCGGCGATCACCACCAGGGCGACGGCCGTGCCACCAGGTGTGGTCGACGCCGTCGCCAGGGCGGCGACGGTGGCGGCGATGGCCACGGTCAGCGTGCGCATCGGCCGCAGCCGGCTGCCCGCACGGTCCGACCACCAGCCGGAGAGCAGACGCGCCGCGGCGCCCCCGATCTGGGCGACGGCCAGTACCCGGCCCGCCTCGGTCGCCTGCCAGCCCAGCATGTCGACCAGGAAGACCAGGGCGAAGGTGGACACGGTGAACTGCGGCACGATCAGCAGCGCGCTGGAGCCGTGGACCCGCCACAGCACCGGGGTGCGATACGGCGATCCGGAGCGCTCGGCGGCGCCGGATGAGGCGCGCTGCGGGTCCCGGACGAAGGCGGCCACCAGGCCGGCCGCGACCAGGCAGAAGGCGGACAGGAACACCAGGGCCCCGACGAGGCCGGCGGCGGCGAGCGTGGGCAGCGCCACCGCGGCCACGGCGACGCCGAGGGGCTGGGCCGTCTGTCGCAATCCCATGGCCAGGCCGCGCTCGTGGGCGGCGAACCAGCCCAGGATCAGCCGCCCGCTGGACGCGTGCACCGAGCCGCCCGCCGCGCCGGCCAGCAGGAAGCAGACGCCCAGCGCGGCGGGGCCGTGCACGGCGTTCGCCGCGGCCAGGACGGCGCCGGCCAGTGCCAGGCCGCCGGCGAGCACCCAGCGCTCACCCCATCGGTCGGCGGCGGCACCCCATGCGACCAGGGTGAACAGCAGGCCGGCGGTGGGGGCGGCGGCCAGCAGGCCGGCCTCGCCGAGGGACAGGCCTTCGCCGCGCAGGGCGGGGATCAGGTAGGCGAGGCCGAACTGGAAGGTGCAGCCGGCGGTCATGGCGAGCAGGCCGACGGCCAGGACGGCCCAGCGGCGACGGTCTGCGGAGGGCGCGGCTGGGTGGGGGTGGCGGTCCACGGGTATCCCTTCTCAGGAGTTCGATCGCTGACAGTTAACAGTAAGCATGCTGATAAAGACAAGTGTGCTTATTGCTGACGGGCAGTAGGCTGACCGCATGCATTCGGAACGGCTGCTGGCTTACATCAAGCGCGCGGAGCAGGCCACTCAGCAGGCCAAGGAGTACGTGATGCGCGAGACCGGTATCACGCCGGCACAGCAGACGGCGCTGGCGGTCCTGTGCGACCACGACGGCATCACCGCCGCCGAACTCGCCCGCCGCTGTGCGGTCACGCCGCAGACCATGAACTCCACCGTGGGCCGCCTGGAGGCCAGGGACCTGGTCCGCAGGACCCCGCACCCGGTGCACGGCACCTTGATCGAGATCCGTCTCACCGGCCGCGGGCGTGAGGTGTTCCACCGTGCCGACACCGAGGTCGCCACCCTGGACTCCGTCCTCGGCTCGGGCCTCACACCGGAGGAGCTCGACACGCTCAAGGAGCTGCTGGCGCGGGTGTCACAGACCGCCGCCCGCGTGACCGCGCCGGTCTCCCGCGCCTGATCCGCGCAGACTCGGAAAACGGCGGCGGGACGGCGCGGCCGGCCCTCAGAACCGCTCGAGCGCGCGCAGTTTGTTGACCGCGTCGAGGCGCGAACCCGCGCCCAGCTTGTCGAAGATGTTGCGCAGATGGCGCTTGACCGTGCCCTCGACTATGCCCAGGCGGTTGCCGATCTGGCGGTTGCTCAGGCCCGCCGCGACCAGCGACATCAGCTCCTGCTCACGAACGGTCAGCGGATGCTGCACCGGCCCGCTCGCGGAGCGCGGCAGGAAGGTCAGCCGGGCGCCGGCCGTCGAGCTGCGGATTGCCGAGACCAGGACCTCCTGGTCGACCTCCTTGTGCAGATACGCCGCCGCCCCCGCGTCCAGCAGCGCCTCGATCAGCCGCGCGTCGTTGTGCATGGTGAGCACGATGATCCGGGACCGCGGGGCCTGGGCGGACAGCTCCCGCACGGTCTGCAGCGGCCCGGGGCCCGGCATCTCCACGTCGAGCAGCACGATGTCCGGCTGGTGTTCGCGGGCCAGGCAGACCGCGGTCGGCCCGTCACCCGCCTGGGCGACGACGGACAGGCCGTCCTGCAGGTCGAGCAGTGTGCACAGCGCCTCGCGCAGCAGGCTGTGATCGTCGGCCGCGACGATACGGATGTCACGTTGCCCGTCGCTCACGGGTGGACCCGTCCGGAACGGCCCTCGACGTCCGCCACGGCCCCGAGCGGCAGTTGGAAGTGCACGCGAGTGCCGACGCCGGGACGGCTGGCCACCTGGAAGGTGCCGCCCAGCGCGGTGATCCGCTCGCGCATCGAGGCCATGCCGCCGCCCTGCCGGGCCCGCAGGGACGTTGTGTCGAAACCTCGTCCGTCGTCCTCGATGGTGCAGGCGACGCTGTCCGGCGCGATGGTGATGTCGCCCTCGACGCGGGAGGCGTCCGCGTGGGTCAGCGCGTTGCGCAGACACTCCCGTACGACCAGGAAGACCTCCTCGCGACGGGTGCCGGGCACCCAGGACTCGTCCCCGTTGATCCGGACCTTGACCAGCGTGTTCCCGTCGGCCGCGGACCGCGTGTAGGAGTCGATCTCCGACTGGAGGCTGTCGCGCAGCTCGTACGCGCGCAGCCCGCTGACCACGGACCGGGTGAACCGGAACGTGTCGTGCAGCGCGCGCCGGGCGGCGGTGATGCGGTTCTGGGCGTTGCCGCCGGCCGCCCGCTCGGCCTCGTACAGGTCGAGGTTGCGCAGGGCCAGGCTCAGGCTGCTGCCGATGTGGTCGTGAATGTCGCGTGCCAGCTCGTTGCGGCGCGAGGTGTTCGCCGCGCCGACCCCGCGCAGCGTCGAGGTCTCGTAGCCGATCGCGGCGGCCCCGACCCGGGTGAAGATGGAGCTGTGCAGCATGCGCACGGCGTGCGCGAGCCGCTCGAGCCCGGCCCCCGGCGGCAGTTGCCGCGCCTCCGTCACGAGAACGTCGGCGGCCACGTTGAACAGCACATGTGAGGCGTGCACGGAGTCGATGGGCGGTATCTGCTCGAACGCGCGGCGCATGCCGAGGGCCATCGAGGTGAGCTCGGCCTCCATCGCCACCTGGACATCCTCGCCGGCCATGGCGAGGAGGCACTCGGTGAGGATGTCGCGGGCCTGTTCCTGGGCCGACGCCCAGACGTCCTTGCGCCGCACGAGCGGACTGTCGATCTCCCGAAGGGCGGCGGTGTAGGCCTCGACCGCCGATTCGACTGTGGCGGCCCGTCGACGTGCGGCCCCCGTCCCGGTTCCGGAAGCAGACATGGGCATAGCAACTAAACCTTCCCCCGTTGCCCGACGGCCGGGTCGTGTGGGGCCGCTCCAGCCAAGTCGAGCAGACGGTAGCAACGCTTCTGTGCGGGGAAGTTGTCGTCGAGCAAAAAATCCTTCAAGAATGCCTGGACGATGGGGAGTTGGCGATAACCGGCGATGCGCCGACCGGTCGCCTCACAGGCCGGCGGCGAGTGCCGTACCGGTCGCCACGTGGACGGCGTACTGGGTCACCATGCAGATGCGGTAGGGGGCTCGCGGAGATGCTGCCGCAGGCCGTAGACAGCGTGCCGTGAACAGGAGAGCACCGGCGCTGAGTGCCACCGCGGCAACGGTCAGTGCCGCGGACGGCGCCGATACCGCGGCCCCGAGCAGGGCGGCGCCGGCCAGGCCGAGCGCGGCCACCGAGCAGAAGGCGCGGACGGCGGGCTCCCCGCGGGTGACCGCCAGGGTGCGGCGGCCCGCCAGCGCGTCGCCGTCGGCGCTGCCGAGGTCCTTGGAGACGGCGGCGATCAGGCCTACCCACAGGGACATCACGGTGGCGAACACGAGGGTGGTCCTGTTCACCCCGGACCCGGTGGCGAGCGCACCGGCGAGATAGGTGGTGAAGGTGGCCGCCGTGGTGACGCAACTCGTCGACCACGTACGGAGCTTGGCGGCCAGGCGGGGCCCCGAGTACAGGTACCCGAGAACCAGGAAGACCAGCACGCATCCGGTCGTGAGGGGTGCGAACAGGCTGAGGCCGAGACAGGCCGGCAGCAGGGCCAGGAGGCAGCCGCGCGCCGTGCGCGGGTCGAGGGCGCCGCGGGCGAGCGGCCTGCGGGAGCCGTTGGCGCGGTCCTCCGGCAGGTCCATGAGGCCGTTGAACAGATAGACACAGGTGGACGCGGCCCACCAGGCGCCGGCACCCGTGAGCACCGCGACGCTCGGCGCGCCGCCGCCCGGGGCGCACTGGGCGCCGACGAGGTACCGCAGTGTGGAGACGAGCTGGACGAGGGGCCGGGCTTCCCCCAGGCACAACAACAGCCTGAACGGGAGGCGATGAGTGGTGATCGACTGGCTACGCACGGCAACCGTTGACATAACGCCGAATGTAAGGCGGGCGACCCCGCGGCCGGGCGAGGAACAATTCATTCCGCGATGTCACCTTAGTGGTACGCGCATACCACCTGGGGGGCACATGTATTGAGCCGCCGATTCCCGCTCTGCTTCAGTCGGTGCCAGCCGACATCATGCGAAGAGACGGGAGCACACGTGCCGGGGCAGACGCTGGCCGAGAAAGTCTGGAACGCCCACCTGGTCCACCGGGCGCCGGGTGAACCCGACGTTCTCTATATCGACCTGCACCTTCTCCACGAAGTGACCAGCCCACAGGCGTTCGACGGGCTGGAACTGCGTGGCAGGAAGGTCGCCAGGCCCGACCTCACCCTGGCGACCGAGGACCACAACACTCCCACGGAGAATATCGGCCTGCCCATTGCCGACCCGATATCCAGGGCCCAGGTGGACGCAATTCGAAAGAATTGCGAGAAGTTCGGCGTGACGCTTTATCCGCTGGGCGATCCGGGCCAGGGAATCGTCCATGTCATCGGCCCCGAGGCGGGACTCAGCCAGCCCGGTATGACCCTTGTCTGCGGTGACTCGCACACCTCGACCCACGGGGCGTTCGGTGCGCTCGCGTTCGGCATCGGAACCAGCGAGGTCGAGCACGTCCTCGCCACCCAGACGCTGCGCCTGCCGCCGTTCCGGACGATGGCGGTGAACCTGCGCGGGACACCCCGCCCCGGAGTGACCGCCAAGGACGTCATCCTCGCGGTCATCGGGCGGATCGGCACCGGCGGCGGCCAGGGGCACGTCATCGAGTACCGCGGTGAGGCGCTGGCGGAGATGTCGATGGAGTCGCGGATGACCATCTGCAACATGTCCATCGAGGCGGGCGCGCGGGCCGGGATGATCGCCCCGGACGAGACCACCTTCACCTATCTGAAGGGCCGTCGGCACGCTCCCCGGGGCAACGACTGGGACGCCGCCGTCGCCTACTGGCGCACCCTGCGCACCGACGACGACGCCCGGTTCGACCGCGAGGTCGACCTCGACCTGGGCGAACTGACGCCGTACGTGAGCTGGGGCACCAACCCCAGCCAGGTCGCGCCCCTCGATTCCGCCGTCCCCGCGCCCGAGTCGTTCACCGACCCCGAGCAGCGCGCCGCCTGCGAACGCGCCCTGCGCTACCAGGGGCTGACCCCGGGCACTCCGCTGGCGGGCATTCCCGTGGACGCGGTCTTCCTCGGCTCGTGCACCAACGGCCGGATCGAGGACCTGCGGGCCGCGGCGGCGGTCCTGCGCGGGCGCCGGGTCGACCCGAAGGTGCGCATGCTCGTCGTGCCGGGGTCCGACCGGGTCAAGGCCGCCGCCGAGGCCGAGGGCCTCGACCGGGTCTTCCGGGACGCCGGGGCGCAGTGGCGCAACGCCGGCTGCTCGATGTGCATGGCCATGAACCCGGACTTCCTGGAGGCCGGCCAGCGCGCCGCCTCCACCTCCAACCGCAACTTCGAGGGCCGCCAGGGCGCGGGCTCGCACACCCATCTGGTCTCCCCGGCGGTGGCCGCCGCGACAGCCGTCGCCGGAGCGCTCGCCTCCCCCGAGTCCCTGCCCGAGCCGATCACCGCCGAGGTCTGACATGGAACCCTTCGTCACCCACACCGGCCGCATGCTGCCGCTCAGGCGCAGCAACGTGGACACCGACCAGCTCATCCCGGTCCGCTACCTGAAGCGGCTGACCCGCACCGGCTACGCCGACGGGCTGTTCGCCGTGTGGCGCACCGACCCGGGCTTCGAGCTCAACCTGCCCCAGTACGCGGGCGCGACGGTGCTCGTCGCCGGCCCCGAGTTCGGCACCGGCTCCTCCCGCGAGCACGCGGTGTGGGCGCTCCTCGACCACGGCTTCCGGGTCGTCCTCTCTCCGCGCTTCGCGGACATCTTCCGCGGCAACTCGCTGAAGAACGGCCTGCTGACCATCCAGCTCGACGACGACGTCATCGCCGAACTGTGGCGCAGGGCCGAGGAGTTCCCGCACGAGCCGGTGACCGTCGACCTGGCCGGGCTCCACGTGCGGGCCGGTGAGCTGACGGTCCCCTTCGCACTCGACCCCTACCACCGCACACGTCTGCTGGAGGGCCTCGACGAGATCGACGCGACGCTGCGGCACGCCGCCGCGATCCAGGCGTACGAGGCGGGCCGGCCCTCCTTCAAGCCGACGGTCACCGCTGTCTGAGTCCAAGGCCCGCCGCGACCACCGGAGTCCGCCATGCCGTCCGCCACCAAGGTCTTCACCGGCTACCGGGTACTGTCCCGGTCCTACTTCCACCTCTCGATCCTCTTCGTCTTCTTCCACGACCGAGGATTCTCGCTGCCCACCGTCGAGTTGACCCTCGCGGTGTACGGCGCCGCGCTCGCGTTCTCCGGTTCCGTCACCAAGCCCCTCGCGGCCCGCCTCAGCCTCACCGCGGCGGTCGCCGCCGGCGAGTGGCTCAAGGCACTCGGCCTGGTGCTGCTCGCCCTGCCCGGCGGGCTGCCCATGGCCGTGGCCGGCCAGATCGTCGCCGCCCTCGGCTTCTCGCTGGCCAGCGGCACCGACTCGGCTCTGCTCGCCGAGATCTGCAAGCGCGACGGCGCCGACGCCCGGACCTGGGAGGCGCGCAGCGGCTCGCTGACCTTCGCCGCCGCGCTGGTCGCCGGAGTGCTTGGCGCGATCGTCTACCAGTGGTCGCACCAGGCGCCGTTCGTCCTGTCGGCCGTGATGTCGGCGCTGGCCGCCCTGACGGTGCCGATCGTCGGCCGGGGCCTCACCGGGGCACCGAAGAAGAGCCGGGACCCGGCGCTGGCCGACGAGGAAGCGCCCCACCGCAAGGACCCCCGCTACTCCGCCGCGCTGCGCTGGAGCGCGTACTACACCGTCGTCCGGGCCTTCGTGCTCGCGCTGTTCATCGGCTTCCTGCCCTATCTCCTCTACCTGCGGCTGCACGTCTCGCTGCCGCTGTTCGGCGTGGTGCTCGGCTCCTACACGCTCAGCGGCTACTTCACCGCCCGCAACGGCCGCCGGGCCGTGGACCGGTTCGGTGCCCGGGCCACCGCCGCGGCCTGCGCCGCGCTCGCCGGTGCCGGTCTGCTGATCCTGCTGTGGCAGCCCAACACGCCCGGTGCCGCGGTCGCCACCCTCGCACTCGGCGCGGGTGTGGGAGCGGTACGTCCCGTCGCCGTCGGCGCCATCGGTGAACTGCTCGCCGACCGGCCGGCCGCCGAGCGGGCCGCCGCGCTGCGCGCCAACGAGGCCCGCTTCGCCGTGGTGAACACCCTGCTCATCCTGCTGGCCGGGCTGCTGCTCGACCGCGTCGGATTCCCGCACGTGCTGCTCGGTGTCGTCGTCGGCTACCTCGTCCTCGCGGCAGCGGCCGTACTGGCACTGCCCCGTGCCACGGACCCCGAGCCCGCCGCCGAGCCGGCCACCGCCTCCTGATCACCCGGGACTCTCCCGCCCCCGAGGGGGTCCCGGGCCCGTACTCCCTGACTCCCCATCGCAACAACACCCCATCGAAAGCAAGGAGTTGTCCATGGCATCCGCCCAGGTGCGCCAGCGACCCGCCCTCACCAACGAACTCGCGCGGCGGCTCGTCGACGCCGCGACGTCGGCCGCGGAGGAGCTGGGCCAGCCCTCCACCATCGCGGTGGTCGACGAGTCCGGCCACCTCAACGCGCTGGCGCGGATGGACGGCGCCGCGCTGCTGACCATCGACATCGCCCAGGACAAGGCGTACACCGCGGCCGGCTTCGGGATGCCGACCGACCAGTGGCACGACTTCATCAAGGACGACCAGCCGCTCGCCATGGGCGCGCCCACGGGCATCCGCCGCCTCATCATCTTCGGCGGCGGACTGCCGATCGCCGTGGACGGCGCCGTCGTCGGCGGAATCGGCGTCAGCGGTGGTCACTGGAGCGACGACATCAAGATCGCCAAGGCCGCGCTCGCCGTCCTGGAGAGCTGAGCCCCCCGACCACAGCCCGCGGACCGGAACCCCGGTCCACCGCCGGGCGGCCCGCACCGGCCGCCCGGCGCCCCCTCCCAGCCGCCCGCATCAGGCCGTGCGCAAAGACAAAGACAGCCACCTCCCGACCCTCCAGCAGAGGAGCACGTGATGACCGTCACCGCCTTCGCCCCCGATGCCGTCGCCGCCCACCTCAAGCAGTTCATCGTCGACGCGCTGTTCATCGACCTGGATCCCGCCGACATCAAGGACGACGCGCTGCTCGGCACGGAAGTCGGCGTCGACTCCCTCGGCTTCGCGGAACTGCTCGCCCACCTGGAGGACGAGTACGGGATCTCGGTCTCCGACGGCGAGTTCGTTCCGGACAACTTCTCCACCATCGGCCGGGTCGTCGCGCTCGTCGGCCGCAAGCTCGGCAACTGACCGAGCGATCCAAGACGGAGAGAACCGATGATCCTCAGCGTGGAACACCCGGTCCTGGACGCCGAAGTGGACGAGTTCGAGGTCGTGCACTTCTCCAACTACCTTCGCTGGTACAGCAACGCGCTCAAGGAGTTCCTCGGACGCTACAGCTCGCCGCCGGGCTTTCTCGGCGACGGCGTGGAGGTCCGGGTCGCCCGGGTGCGCGCCTCGTACAGCAACTCCGCACTGCGCAACGACACCGTGCGGGTGTCGGTGACCCGGGCCGAGAACCTGGGCCGCTCCCTGCAGCTGCGCTTCCGGGCCGAAGCCCGGGGACAGCTGCTCGCGCGGGCCGAACTCGACCTGGTCTTCGTGCAGAAGGACCCGTACCGGCTGCTGTCCGTCCCCGCGGTCTTCGCGGCCCGGCTGGCCGAGGAGCAGCGGGCACCCGGGGAGCGTGCGGCATGAACCGGAAGCCCCCGGTTCGCGTGGCCGTGGCCGCGGCCGGCGCGACGACCTGCCTCGCGGGCTCCGCCGACGCCACATGGGCGGCCGTGTCCGAGGGCGCCGACGGTCTCGGCCCGCTCAGCCTGTTCCCCGCCGGCCCCACCGGGCGCAGCGCCACCGTCGGCGAGGTCGCGGGTCTCGACGGGCTGGGCGGCGGGCCGCGGCTCGCCGCCCTGGCCACCGCGGCGGTGACCGAGGCCCTGGCCAAGGCCGCCGAGGCGGGACTGAGCGGCGCCGAACTGGCCGACGCCTGGGTGACCCTGGGCGTCAGCCTCGGCGACATCTTCGAGCAGGACGGCCCCGAGGTGGAACTCGACCACTTCTGGGCGGAGGTGGCCGGCCCGCTCGGCCTCACCGGCCCCGTCACCGTGCTCTCCTCCGCCTGCTCCTCGGGTACGGACGCCGTCGCGTACGGCGCCGACCTGGTCGCGTCCGGGGTCGCCCCGGTCGTCCTCGCGGTCGGCGTGGACTCACTGGAGCCCGGCAAGTACGCGGGGCACTCCGGCCTGAAGACGATGTCCCCCGACCGCTGCCGCCCCTACGACGCCGCGTGCGACGGCACCACCCTGTCCGAGGCCGCCTGCGCCTTGGTCCTGACCCCGTGGGACCGGCTGACGGCCGCCCCGTTCGCGGTACTGCGCGGCTGGGCGTCGAGCACCGACATCGACTCGCTGACCTCCCCGGACATGTCGGGGGAGGGGGCCTCGCACATGCTGCGCACCGCCCTCGCCCTGGCCGGGGCCGGCCCGCGGGACGTCGCCTGCCTCAACGGGCACGGCTCGGGCACCCCCGTCAACGACGAGATGGAGGCGGCCGTCTACGGCGCCGTCTTCCCCGACCGTGACGTGCCCGTGTCCGCGACCAAGGGTGCGCTCGGCCATTCGCTCGGTGCGACGGGCGCGGTCGAGGCCATGCTCACCGCCCACGCCCTGCGCGCCCGCCTGGCCCCGCCGACCGCGGGCCTGCGCACGCCGCACGAACGCTGGTCCGGCGCCCCGGTGGCCGGCGCGACCCCGCTGCCCCTGCCCGCCGGCCGGACCCTCGGGGTGAGCGTCACCTACGGCTTCGGCGGAGCGAACTCCTGCGTGGTCCTGGAAGCCGGAGCCGCCGTATGAGCCGGAATCTCGTGGTCACCGGCGGCGGCGGTCTGGTCGGGGCCGAACTCACCGCCACCCTGCTGCCGCACTTCGACCGGGTCCTGCTGCTCACCTCCGGCGCACCGGACCTGGCCGGGCTGCGCGCCCGGCTCACCCGGGTCCTGGAGGCCACCGGCGGCGGCACGGCCCTGGTGGAGCGCACCGAGGCGCTCTCCCTCGACGGACTGACCGGCCAGCGGCTGCGGGCCGCGGGCTTCGGACAGGTCGCGCAGGTGTGGAACGTGGGCGCCGCGCTGTCGTACGACAAGGACAAGCTCGGCGCGACCGTGGCGGCCAACGCCTCCGTGCCGCTCCGCCTGTTGGAGGAGTGCGCGCCCGCCGAGCGCTTCTTCCACGTCTCCACGGTCGGGGTCACCGGGCCGGGCTCGCCCGGACGGCGCGACATCGTCGCCGAGGCGCCGGTGTGGCGGCCGGACGCGGTCAACCCCTACGTGGTCTCCAAACTGCTCGCCGAGCACATGCTGGACAACGTCCGGCACCTGACCGGCGCCCCGGTGTCCGTGCTGCGGCTCGGCTCGGTCATCGGCCCCGCGGGGCACACCCCCGTCCAGGCCAACCGGGCCGGCCACTACACGCTCGTCGAGATGCTGGCGAAGCTCCGGGCCAGGTCGGCGACGCTGACCCTCGACGCCGACCCCGACGTCGCCCCGCCCCTCGCGCATGTCGACCAGCTCGCCGCGAGCTGCGCCGCGCTCTCCGCCCGTGCGGCCTCCGGCGCCGAGGTCGCCCCCTACTACCACCTCGGCGACCAGTCGCTGACCAACGGCGCCGCGACGGCCGCCGTCAACACGGCCCTCGGCGCACAGCTGCTGCGGCTCGGCCCGCCCGACACGGCGCTCGACCGGGCGTACGCCTCCGTCAACGCCGACAACGTGGCGTTCATGAACTGCGGCTTCCGCTTCGACCACGCCGTCCTGGACGCCCATGTGCCGGACGACGCGCGCATCCGGGTCGACGAGGACTCCTACGCGCGCTTCGTCACCGGGCAACTGGCCCGTTCGGCCGGCCGGAAGCCCGCAGCCACCACGAAAGGAAGGGCGGCATGAGCGCACCACGCGAGCTGCTCGGCATCCCCCTCGCGCCGCCGGTCGACCGGTCGGCCGGTGCCGTCACGGCCGTGCTCGACCTGGAGGAGCACTGGCCCGTCTTCGCCGAGCACTTCCCCGGCAACCCCATGCTCCCCGGCTCGGCGGCCGTGCACCTGATGCTGGGCCTGGCCCGGCACCTCGACCCGGCGGCGCGGGCGCTGCGGCACGTGCGATTCGCCCGCCCGCTGGTGCCCCCGGCCCGGATCCGCTGCACGGCGACCACCACCGACGGCGCCATCGTCTGCACCGTCCTG
Organism: Streptomyces sp. NBC_01622; assembly: GCF_045209635.1. NCBI lineage: Bacteria > Bacillati > Actinomycetota > Actinomycetes > Kitasatosporales > Streptomycetaceae > Streptomyces > Streptomyces sp. NBC_01622. The sequence continues at coordinate 3,709,925 of NZ_CP109293.1, read as the reverse complement.
ACCGAGGAGGACGGCCGCGAGGTCGTCGCCGTACGAGGGGAGGCGGTCAGCGATGTCCGGGCCCGCTGAACGACCGGTCGCCGTGGTCACCGGCGGCGCCCGGGGCATCGGCCGCGCGGTGGTGCGATCCCTGACCGAGGAGGGATACGACGTCGAGTTCACCTACCTCACCTCCAAGCGCGCCGCCGACGAGCTGACCGAGGCCACCGGGGGCCGGGCACGCGGCTCGCTGGTGGACGGGCGGGAGGCCGACGCGGTACGGGAGTTCGTCGACACGGTCGCGGCGAGCGGCCGGCTCCGGGCCCTGGTCAACAACCAGGGGCTCACCGTCGACAAGCTGGCCGGCCAGGTCACCTGGAGCGACCTGCGGCAGCTGCTCGACACCAACCTGGGCAGCGCCGTCGCCTTCACCCACGCCGCGCTGCCGCACCTGCTCGGACGGCGCCGCGGAGACATCGTCTACATCTCCTCGCAGGCCCGCCGCAACGCCAGGGTGGGCAACGCGATGTACGGCGTCAGCAAGGCCGCCCTGACCAGGTACGCGGCGGGCGTGGCGCTGGAGGGTGCCCGCTTCAACGTGTTCGCCAACGTCGTGGAGCCGGGCTTCGTCGAGACCGACCTCACCGGCCCGCTGCTCGACGCCAACGAGGGCAAGGACCGCAAGAAGTACCTGCGGGAGATCCCGCTGCGCAGGTTCACCGAACCGCAGGACGTCGCCCGCCTGGTGACCTCGCTGCTGCGACGCAGCCCGGAACTGGTCGGCGCGGTGCTCCCCGTCGCGGGAGGGGCCCAGCTGTGAGCGGCGCCGACGTCGAAGAGAGGCAGCACATGTCCACCGTCATGAGTGAACCCCCGCCGCCGCTGCGCGCCGGGCTGCTCGCCGGCCGCAAGGGCCTGGTCCTCGGAGTGGTCAATCAGCGGTCCATCGCCTGGGGGATCGCCCGGCGGCTGGCCGCCGAGGGCGCCGAACTGGGCTTCACCTACCGGGCGCGCAGCGCCGGCCAGTGGCTGGAGAAGTCCCTGCCCCGGCTGGCCGCCGACGGGGCACCGGCCCCCTACCTGGGCCACTGCGACGTCCTGGAGGACGGCGCGATGGACCGGGTGTGCGCCGAGTTCGCCGAGCTTCACGGAGCCGTCGACTTCGTGGTGCACGCGGTGGCCCACGCCGACAAGGACGAGCTGGCCGGCGGACTGGCCGGCACCAGCCGACAGGGTTTCACCCAGGCCATGGAGAGCTCGGTCTACTCCCTCATCGGACTCGCGGGCGCCGTACGCCCCTACCTGTCGCCCGACTCCTCCCTGCTCACCCTGTCCTACCTCGGCGCCGAACGCGTCTGCCACGGCTACAACGTGCTCGGCGTGGCCAAGGCAGCCCTGGAGTCCGCGGCCCGCTACCTGGCCGCGGAACTCGGCCCGGCCGGCACCCGGGTGAACGTCCTGTCCGCGGGCCCGGTGCGCACCCTGGCCACCTTCGGGCTGCCCAACTTCGCCGCCTCCATGGCCCAGCGGGCCGCACGCAGCCCGCTCGGCCGGCCCGTCACCCCGCAGGACATCGCGGGCACCGCCCTCTACCTGCTGAGCGACCTGTCCTCCGGCACCACCGGCGAGACGGTGTACGTCGACGCCGGCTACCACGTCATGGGCACCTGGCCCGGGGACGTGGGTCATGCCTGAGCCGTACCGTGCCCCGGCCCCGCCCGCGGCCGCCACCGGCTGGTTCCTCGGCCTGTGCGGCGAACTGGAGGCCACCGGCGACACCGCGCGCGCCCGGCTCGTGCTGCCCGAGGGACATGCCCCGGAAGCGGACCGGCTCATCGCCGTGGAAGCCATGCATCAGATCGCCTGCCGCCTCGCCGCCCGGGCCCGCGGAGCGCGGCGTTGCGTCCCGGCCCGGCTCGACGAGCTGGAGATCACCGACGAGACCCTCCCGGCCGACGCCGTCCTCGAAGCGCGGCTGGTGCGCTCGGGGCCGCTGTCCACCGTTTCCACCTCGCTCCGCGCACACGGCCGGACCTGCTACGCGGCCACCGTCCGCACCCAGGAGGTGATGTGACATGACGACTCTGCTCTTCAACGGCGTCCCCGGTGCCTTCCGGCTGCGCTCGGCCGTGGTGCTCGCCACCCCCGGCCTGCTCGCCGGGCAGGCCCCCGGGGATGTCGACCGCTCGCTCGTCATCGAGGCCGACCCGCGCGCCCTGCGCGGTCAGCAGGACCCGGCGTCCCTGCTCTGCGCGCTCGCCGCACGCGAGCTGGCCGCCGCCGACCCCGCGGGCGCCGACCCCTTCTCCCGCGGGGTGTTCATCAGCACCCGCAGCGGCAACCAGCGATCGGTGCGCGCCTTCGCCGGTGCGCTCGCCGCCGGGCGGCGCTCCCCGTCGACCTTCTCGGCCGCCGGTTACAACATCGTCGCCCAGAGCGTGGCCCGGGAGCTGGGTGCGAAAGGACCTTCGGTGGTCCTCGCCGGCCGGCGGGCGACCCTGGACGGAGCCCTGTTCCTGGCCGCTCTGCGGCTCGGGTCGGGCGCGATCACCACCGGGTACGCGGGCCACTGCACCTGGCTGCCGGACGCCTCCCTGCGCGGCGGCGAGGGCCTCGCCGTACTCACCGCGGTGACACTCACCGGCACTCCCGCGACCGGGGCACAGCACGGGGTCGTACGGCTCGTGCCCCGGGAACTGTACGGCCCGAGCGAGCTCCACCGCCCCGACGCCGGCCCGGCCGGTCCTCGGCGGACGCCGGCCGCCGAGGACCTGGCCGCGGTGCGCCGGGTCGCCCCGGTGATCCACGGCGGCCGGGTACCGGTGGCGGCGCCGTGAGCGCGGCCCGCACGGTCGCCGTGGGCGGGCGGCAGGACCCCGGTCCCGCGAGCGGCCCGGCCTGGATCCACCCCGCGGCGACGGTCACCGAGCACACGGCGGCCGGCTCACGCACCCTGGACGCCGGCGAGCTGGCCGCGGCCGTCGCCGCCAGGACCGAGGAGTGGGCCGGCCACGGGTTCGCCCCCGGGGACCGCGTCCTGATCGCCACCGGCAGCCGGCTCACCACACTCCTGGACGTCACGGCGGCCTGGGAGACGGGCCTGGTCCCGGTCCTGCTGGCCGACTCGCTCGCCCAGGACGGCTACCGGCTGCTGGCACGGGCCACGGGCGCCGTCGCGGGCCGGCTCACCCCGGCCGTCTCCCGGACCTGGGCGGCCCGGGGCGGCGAACCGCTGACGCGCGACAGCCAGACGGTGCTGCTGCCCTTGGACGGCACCGGCCACGGGGCGGGCGCACCGCCCGGCACGGAGCCGTACCTGGTCCTCGCCACCTCCGGCAGCACCGGACTGCCCAAGGCCGTCGCGCACCGGCGGGCCGCCCTGCTGCGCAACGCGGGGATGCACTGGGAGAGCCTGGGCTCCCTCGGCCCGCAGGACCGGTATCTGCTGTCCCAGTCGATGTTCTTCTCGTCGGCGTTCGTCTGCGGGGTGCTCGGTGTGCTCGCCCGCGGGGCCGCACTCGCCCTGATCGACCCGCCGTTCTCCACGGCGAACTGGTTCGAGGTGGCGCGCGGCTTCGGGGTCACGCACACGGCGCTCACCCCGCATCTGCTGATGCGGGTCATCGGCGGCGGCGAGCGGCTGCCCGGCACCCTGCGCCATGTCACCGTCGGCGGCGACCGGCTCGGCCGCACCGCCCTCGCCGAACTGCGCGCCCGCGGTGTCCCCGAGACCGCCACGACCTACGGGCTGACCGAGGCAGGACCGCGCGTGTCCACCAACAGGCTGGACGCGGGCGACCACGAGGACGGCCTCGGGCACCCGCTGGCCGGCGTGAGCTGGCGGCTCGACGCGGACGGCCAGCTCGTCGTCCGCACGCCGACGGCACAGGCCGGCGGCTACACCGACGGCGGCTTCACCTCGTACGACGCCGGGGACGAGGTGCCCACCGGCGACATCTGCGAGCAACTCCCGGACGGCACCTTCCGGTTGGTCGGCCGCGCCCGCCGGGTGGCCTCGGTGGGCGGCGAGAAGGTCTACCTCGGTCTCGTCGAACGCGTGCTGGCCGACCATCCCGCGGTCGGTGCGGCCCGGGTCAGCTCCGCCGGCGAGGCCGGCCTGACCGCCGAGATCCTGCCCAGGCCCGGCGCGGACGCCTTCGACGCCACGGCGCTGCGCCGCTGGTGCCGGGGCCGGCTGCGCGCGGTGGAGGTGCCGCGCACGTTCACCGTGGTCGGCACCGGGACCCGGCTCAGCAAATAGCGCGCCGCCCGTTCTTCCCCCACGTGCTTTCCCCCCCACCGAACCGAAAGAGAGAACCGTGACTGTCGACATGTACGCCAACGTCGCCGCGCCCACCGACGAGAACCTGCGCATCGCGGGTGATCTGATCCGTACAGGCGGAGTGGTGGTCGCCCCGTCCGACACCAATCTGGCCCTGACCCTGGACCCCTGGAACAGGGCGGCGGTCGAGCGGGCCTTCGCCATCAAGCGCCGCCCGCCGACCTCCCCTCTGACGCTCTTCGTACGCCACCCGCAGGAATGGCAGGAGTACACCGATGTCCCCGCCGAACTGGCGGAGGCGGTGCGCCGGCTGGCCGAGGCGTTCTGGCCCGGCCCGTTCAACATCGTCCTGCCCCGCAACCAGCGCATTCCGGACCACCTGGTGTGCGGCGGCCCGACCGTCGCCCTCGGCTGCCTGTCCAACCCGACCCTCCAGCGGCTGATCGAGTTCACCGGCAAGCCGGTCGCGATGACCTCGGCCAATCTGTCGGGCCAGGCCGACGGCGTCCTCGTGGACCTCGATCTGGCCGTCCGGCAGATCGGCCCGTCCGTCGACATGGTGATCCGCGGCGAACGTCAGGGCACCACGGCCTCCTCCACGATCGTCACGGCGGCGACGGTCCCGTTCAAGGTGCTGCGTCTCGGCGACATCACCCACGCCCACATCAGGGACGCCCTCGGCGACCTGGCCCATCTCCTGGAGGACGGATCATGACCACACGCACACCCGGACCCCGGTCCGCCCAGGGCGGCCGGGGCACCGCGGAGACCGTCGCCGGGGCGGTGGTGTACGGCAGGGTCGCCCGCCGGCTGCTGCCCCTGCTCGGCCTGCTCTACCTGGTCAGCTACCTGGACCGCAGCAACATCGCCTTCGCCGGGCCGAACGGCATGAACGACGACCTCGGACTGAGCTCCGCCGCGTTCGGCCTGGCCTCCGGGATCTTCTTCATCGGCTACTCGCTGGTCGAGGTCCCCAGCAATCTCGCCCTGCGCAGGTTCGGTGCGCGCGTATGGCTGGTCCGCATCCTCGTCTCCTGGGGACTGGTCGCGGCGCTCACGGCCTTGGTGCAGAACGCGGGCCAGTTGCAGGTGGCCCGGTTGCTGCTCGGCATCGCCGAGGCGGGGTGCCTGCCCGGCATCGTGTTCTATCTGACGCTGTGGCTGCCCCGCGAGGTGCGGACCCGGCTGATGGCCGGCTTCTTCGTCGCGCTGCCCCTGTCCACCGCGCTCGGCGCCCCGCTGTCCGCGCTGCTCATCCAGCACGCGGACGGAATGTTCGGGCTGGCGGGGTGGCGCGCGATGTTCGTCCTCGAAGGACTGCCCGCGCTGCTCCTCGCGGTGGTCGTATGGCGCCTGCTGCCCGACGGGCCCCAGGAAGCCCGCTGGCTGACCGAGCGCGAGCGGGACTGGCTGGTGGCGAGGGTGGCTGCGGAGGGCACCGAGCGCCCCGGCCCCCGGGACGGCGAACCACGCCTGGGCGGCGGCTGGTTCACCCCACGCACATTCGCCCTGGGCTTCGCCTACTTCGGCATCATCTACGGCCTCTACGCCCTCAGCTTCTTCCTCCCGACGATCATCGCCGGCTTCGAGGACGAGAGCGGCGGGGCGGAATTCACCATCGTCGAGCGCGGACTGATCAACTCCGTGCCGTACGTCCTCGGCGCCGTGGCCATGGTGTGCTGGGGCCGGTACGTCCAGCGGGCGCCCCGCCGTGCCGTGCAGGGAGTCGTCGTCCCGGCCGTCGTCGGCGGAATCTCCATCCCGCTCGCCCTCTACATGGGTGGCCCGCTGCCGACCATGGCGGTGATCAGCGTCTGCGCGATCGGTGTGCTGTCGGCGATACCGGTCTTCTGGAGCCTGCCCACGGCGATGCTCGGCAAGCGCGAGGCCGCTGCGGGCATCGCCCTCGTCAACACCATCGGCAGCCTGGGCGGCTTCGCCGCGCCGTACGTCACGGGGTGGCTGAGGGACCTGACCGGTTCGGTCCGCCCCGGACTGTGGCTCACCGGTGGACTGCTGATCGTCTCGGCGCTCGTCGTGACCCTGCTGCGACGTCCGGAACCGGTGACCGCGGGGGCCGCCGAGTCCCCGTCGGCGTTGTCCGCCCCGGACACGAGCGAGGAGCCCGTCTGATGCGGGTGGTTCTGTTCGGGCCGCCCGGCGCGGGCAAGGGCACCCAGGCCCGCAGGCTGAGCCGGCGGCTCGGCATACCGCACCTGTCCACCGGAGACATGCTGCGCGACCACGTCCGCAGGCGCACCGCCCTCGGGCAGCGCGCGGCCGACCTCATCGACGCGGGACAACTGGTGCCCGACGCGCTGATCACCGCGGTGGTACGCGGCCGGCTGCGTCACCCGGACACCGCCGGGGGGTACGTCCTGGACGGGTTCCCGCGCAGCGCCTTCCAGGTCACGGCGCTGGACACCATGCTCGCCGAGACCGGCACAGCGCTGACCGCGGTGCTCGACCTCGTCGTCGACGAGGAGGAGGTGGTCCGCCGGATCGGCGGCCGCCAGATCTGCTCCCGCGACAACGGCCACATCTTTCACCTGCACAGCGCACCGGCCGCGGTCCGGGGCCTGTGCGACCACTGCGGCGGCGAGCTGTACCAGCGCGCCGACGACACCCCGGCCACGGTGCGGGACCGACTCGCGGTCCACCGCGCGTCCACCGCCCCGCTGACCGCGCACTACGCCGGAACGGGCCTCCTGCGAACCGTCGACGCGACCGGCACCACGGAGGAGGTGACGGCCCGGATACTCCAGACCCTCGGCCTGCCGGGCGTACTGGATACGGCGGTCGCACAGGGGAGTTGAAGGCTCCCCGCCCCAGAGCAACGGAGCCCGTCGGCACGGACAGCCGGCCAGAACAGCCTGTCCCGAGGGGCTCCGTTGCCCGTATGACAAGAGCGCACCGGTTGAAGTCGGCGAGGGTGACGAAGTCGCGCGACCATGATTTCGTCCGTGGACCGGCCGGCGCGGCGAGCCAGGTTGCGAAGGTCGTCGTAGACGCGGCCGGCGGTGGTGTCACGCGTGGGGTCGGCCATCAGGCGAGCACCGCCTCAACGGCAGGGCGGATGACGGAGAGAGCACCCAACGCGCGTGCGACGTCCTGGAGTTCGCCGCGGCGTTGTACACGGGGATGGTTTCTCCCGGGGCGGCCCGTACCGCGCGGCGCGGCGATGTGCACCGCTGTAGGGATGTCGTCGATGAGTTCATGTAGGGCCAGGGCGGACTCGCCGCACACGACGGCACGCGGAGCCCGTGCGCACACAGCAAGCAGATCTACGTGCGCGGTCTCCGGTGCGTCTGCCCGCCGGTAGACCCCTGCTCACGGCCTACTTCCTCAGCACTCGATGATGTTCACCGCAAGTCCACCCCGAGCCGTCTCCTTGTATTTGACGCTCATGTCCGCCCCCGTCTCCTTCATCGTCTTGATGACCTTGTCGAGGGACACCTTGTGGGACCCGTCCCCCCGCATCGCCATCCGCGCGGCGGTCACCGCCTTCACCGCGGCCATGCCGTTGCGTTCGATGCAGGGGATCTGGACGAGGCCGCCGACGGGGTCGCAGGTGAGGCCGAGGTTGTGTTCCATGCCGATCTCGGCCGCGTTCTCGACCTGTTCGGGAGAACCGCCGAGTACCTCGGCCAGCGCGCCCGCCGCCATCGAACACGCCGAGCCGACCTCGCCCTGGCAGCCGACCTCCGCGCCGGAGATGGAGGCGTTCTCCTTGAAGAGCATGCCGATGGCGCCGGCCGCGAGCATGAAGCGGACGACCCCGTCCTCGTCGGCGCCCGGCACGAAGTTGACGTAGTAGTGGAGGACCGCCGGGATGATGCCGGCCGCCCCGTTCGTCGGGGCCGTGACCACCCGGCCCCCCGCCGCGTTCTCCTCGTTCACCGCCATCGCGTAGAGCGTGATCCACTCCATCGCGTGCGCCAACGGGTCGCCCTCCGCCCGGAGTTGGCGTGCCGACATGGCGGCCCTGCGGCGGACCCTCAGGCCGCCGGGCAGGATGCCCTCCCGCGACATGCCCCGCGACACGCACGCGCCCATCACGCCCCAGATCTCCAGCAGCCCGGCCCGGATCTCCTCCTCCGTGCGCCAGGCGCGCTCGTTCTCCAGCATCAGCGCGGAGATCGACAGACCGGTCTCCTGCGTGAGGCGCAGCAGCTCGTCGCCGGTGCGGAACGGGTACTTGAGGACCGTGTCGTCCAGCTTGATCCGGTCGGCGCCGACCGCCTCCTCGTCGACGACGAAGCCGCCGCCCACCGAGTAGTACGTCCTGGACAGCAGCTCGGTGCCCGTCGCGTCGTACGCCCACAGCGTCATGCCGTTCGCGTGGTACGGCAGTGCTTTACGGCGGTGCAGCTTCAGGTCGTTGTCGTAGGAGAACGGGATCTCGTGCTCGCCGAGGAGGCGGATGCGTCCGGCCGTCCTGATCTGCTCGACCCGTTCATCGGCGCCCTCCACATCCACCGTGCGCGGCGACTCGCCCTCCAGGCCGAGCAGCACCGCCTTGGGGGTGCCGTGCCCGTGCCCGGTCGCGCCGAGCGAGCCGTACAGCTCGGTGCGGACGGAGGCGACGGAGTCGAGCAGCTCCTCGTTGCGCAGCCGGCGCGCGAACATGCGGGCCGCCCGCATCGGGCCGACCGTGTGGGAGCTGGACGGGCCGATGCCGATCGAGAACAGGTCGAAGACCGAGATGGCCACGGTGACTCCTCAGAACGCAAGACGTGCGGGGTGGTGCAGGATTCAAGGGCGCGAAGCGCTTCGAACAGGGTGTGGTGGGCGACGGGTGGGCGGGGCACCGCGCACACCTCCCAGTGTGCGCGGTGCCCCCGGGGCCGACTACAGCCCGGGATACAGCGGGTACTTCTCCGCCAGCGCCGTGACACGGGCCTTCAGACCCGCCACGTCGTACGACGGCTTCAGCGTCTCCGCGATGACGTCCGCGACCTCGGCGAAGTCCTCGGCCGTGAAGCCGCGGGTCGCCAGCGCCGGCGTGCCGATGCGCAGGCCGGAGGTGACCATCGGGGGCCGCGGGTCGTTCGGGACGGCGTTGCGGTTGACCGTGATGCCGACCTCGTGGAGCCGGTCCTCGGCCTGCTGACCGTCGAGTTCGGAGTTGCGCAGGTCGACCAGGACGAGGTGCACGTCCGTGCCGCCCGACAGGACGTCGACCCCTACGGCCTTCACGTCGTCCCGGACGAGGCGCTCGGCCAGCAGCCGCGCCCCGTCCACGGTACGCCGCTGGCGCTCCTTGAAGTCCTCGCCCGCCGCGACCTTGAAGGAGACCGCCTTGGCGGCGATCACATGCTCCAGCGGACCGCCCTGGAAGCCGGGGAAGACGGAGGAGTTGAGCTTCTTCGCGAAGGACTGCTTCGCGAGGATGATGCCGCCGCGCGGGCCGCCCAGCGTCTTGTGGGTGGTGGACGTGACGACGTCCGCGTAGGGGACGGGGTTCGGGTGGAGGCCGGCCGCCACCAGGCCCGCGAAGTGCGCCATGTCGACCCACAGATACGCCTCGACCTCGTCCGCGATCCGGCGGAACTCGGCGAAGTCCAGCTGCCGCGGGTACGCCGACCAGCCCGCGATGATGACCTTCGGACGGTGCTCCTTGGCGAGCTTCTCCAGCTCGGCCATGTCGACCAGACCGGTCCCCGCGTCCACGTGGTAGGCGACCACATTGAACTGCTTGCCGGAGAAGTTCAGCCGCATCCCGTGGGTGAGGTGGCCGCCGTGCGCCAGGTCGAGGCCGAGGATGGTGTCGCCGGGCTGGGCCAGCGCGAACAGCGCGGCCTGGTTGGCGGAGGCGCCCGAGTGCGGCTGCACATTGGCGTACTCGGCGCCGAACAGCTCCTTGACCCGGTCGATCGCGATCTGCTCGGCCACGTCGACGTACTCGCAGCCGCCGTAGTAGCGACGGCCCGGGTACCCCTCGGCGTACTTGTTGGTGAGGACGGAGCCCTGTGCCTCCATGACCGCGACCGGAGCGAAGTTCTCCGAGGCGATCATCTCCAGCGTGGACTGCTGACGGCGCAGCTCGGCGTCGACCGCGGCGGCGATGTCCGGGTCGAGCTCGTGCAGGGGCGTGTTCAGGACGGACATGGATCTACGACTCCTCAGCCGGCGGTGAAGGCGGTGTACTCGTCGGCGGAGAGCAGGTCGCCCGGCTCGTCGGTGATCCGCACCTTGAACAGCCAACCGCCGTCGAACGGCTCGGAGTTGACCAGCGCGGGCTCGTCCACGACGGCCGAGTTGATCTCCACGACCTCACCGCTGACCGGCGCGTACAGATCCGACACCGACTTGGTCGACTCCAACTCGCCGCAGGACTCGCCCGCGGTCACCGCGGTGCCGACCTCGGGGAGCTGGACGTAGACGACATCGCCGAGCGCGTTGGCCGCGAACTCGGTGATGCCGACGGTCGAGACACCGTCGACGGCGGCCGTCAGCCACTCGTGTTCCTTGCTGTACCGCAGATTCTCGGGGTGGTTGCTCATGGCGTGAATTCTCCTGTACGCGGGGGAGTGCTGGTGAAGGGGGGAATGCGGAGGGGATCGTCGAACAGGGGTGATCCGCCCCGGTCACGGACTCGACGCTACGACGACTGTCACTTCTGGCGCTTGTAGAACGGCAGCGCCACGACCTCGTACGGCTCGTGACTGCCCCGGATGTCCACACCGACACCGGCCGTGCCCGGCGCGGAGTGCGCGGCGTCGACGTACGCCATGGCGATGGGCTTGCCCAGCGTGGGGGAGGGGGCGCCGGAGGTGATCTCGCCGATCACCCGGCCGTCGGCGACGACGGAGTACCCGGCGCGCGGGACCCGGCGGCCCTCGGCGACGAGGCCGACCAGGACGCGCGGCGGCTGCGCGGCGGCGCGCTCGGCGGCGGCCTCCAGGGCCGTACGCCCGACGAAGTCGCCGTCCTTCTCGAACTTCACGACCCGGCCGAGCCCGGCGTCGAACGGGGTGAGGGAGGTCGACAGCTCGTGGCCGTACAGCGGCATGCCCGCCTCCAGGCGCAGCGTGTCCCGGCAGGACAGGCCGCAGGGGATCAGCCCGGCCGGCGCCCCGGCCTCGGTCAGCGCCTCCCACAGCTTCTCCGCGTCACCGGGGGAGACGAACAGCTCGAAGCCGTCCTCGCCGGTGTAGCCGGTGCGCGCGATCAGCGCGGGGACGCCCGCGACCGTGCCGGGCAGACCGGCGTAGTACTTCAGGCCGTCGAGGTCGGCGTCCGTCAGCGACTTGAGGATGCCGGGGGACTCGGGGCCCTGGACGGCGAGCAGCGCGTACGCGTCCCGGTCGTCGCGGACCACCGCGTCGAAGTCCTCGGCCCGCTCCACCAGCGAGTCCAGGACAATCTGGGCGTTGGACGCGTTGGCGACGACCATGTATTGAGAAAACGCAGCCTCGGTCTCAGCCAGCCGGTAGACGATCAGGTCGTCGAGGATGCCGCCGTCGGCCCGGCAGATCATGGTGTAGCGGGCCCGGCCGACGCCCACGGAGGCGATGTTGCCGACGAGCGCGTAGTTGAGGAGTGCGGCCGCCTGCGGTCCGGTGACGGTGATCTCGCCCATGTGGGAGAGGTCGAAGAGGCCGGCCTTCGTGCGGACGGCGAGGTGCTCGTCGCGCTCGGAGCCGTAGCGCAGCGGCATGTCCCAGCCGGCGAAGTCGGTCATCGTCGCACCGAGCGAGCGGTGCAGCGCGTCGAGCGCGGTGCGGCGCTTCTCAGGGGTGGCGGTACTGCTCATCGGTCGGTCTCCCAAGGCATGACGGCGAGGTCGTTCCTCCCCATCTGTCATCGGAACCTGAGAGGTTCGCCATGACCGCGCGGGACACGCACGGGACATGGGTTGCACCTTGGGTGGGACCACCGGCGACGGCGGTCCGCTTTTCAGATGTGCCTCGCCCGCGCGGTAACTGGGCCTGAGAGATTCAAGGGAGGGACTTGCTCCTTCGGCGCCCCGGACGTCGTAGGGCAGACGACTGGGGACTCTCCCGCGCGGATTCAAGCGGCCGGTATGCAGTTGGCGCGCACATCATCGCACAGGCTTTGTAACAGGCCTGTGGCCGGAAGCGAACGGAACCGCGAGACACCGTGCATTACCTTCTCTTTACGTTCGTTGGGGAGAACCTTTCCTGACCCCGCAGGGAGGACGATCACGGTGACAAGGACCACGGTGTACGCCACGACCTCGGCCGTAGCGCTGCCCGAGCAGCCCTCGGCCCCGGCCAGGGAGGCATGCCCGGCCCGCCCGGCACCGGTCGTCCGCGACCTCCGCGAGCGCGTCGGCCGCAGCCCGCACGGACTCCGCTTCGGCCCCCGCGACCTGGTCGTGGTCACCGGCCTGCCCGGCAGCGGCAAGTCCACGCTGATGCGGCGCGCGGTGACCGGTGACGGCGTCCGCGTCGACAGCCAGGACGCCCGGGACCGCTGGGACGCCCGGATGTCCCGCATGTCAGGTCTGCTCCCGTACGCGGTGTACCGCCCCCTGGTCCGCCTCGCCCACTACGCCGGACTGCACCGCACCCTGCGCTCCGCGTCCGGAGCAGTCGTGCACGACTGCGGCACCCAGACCTGGGTGCGCGGCTGGCTGGCCCGCGCCGCCCAACGCCGCGGCGGCACCCTGCACCTGGTGTTCCTCGACGTCAGCCCGGACACCGCGCTCGACGGCCAGCGCGAGCGCGGCCGTGGAGTCTCGCGGTACGCGTTCCTGCGCCACCGCCGGGCCGCCGCCCGGCTGTTGCGCGCCGTGGAGCGCGGCGACCTGCCGCACGGCGTGGGCTCGGCGGTCCTCCTGGACCGGGACGCGGCGGACGTGCTGCGCCGGATCGACTTCGCGGACTGAGCCGCTAGCCTTTTCCGTCACAGCACGTTTACAGCAGGCGGTTTCACCAGCAGGCGGTAGGTAGATGGACTTCCCGGCGGACTTCCCCGGTCAGGCGTACCCCCACCCGCATCCGCACGGCGGATGGCCCGGCAACGAGCTGGAGGAGGTGCTCTCGGTCTCCCTCGGCCTGCCCTCGGCCGGCGGCCGGATCATCGAGGTGCTGTCCCGAAGCTTCGTCTGGGTCCCGCTGCCCAGCGGCGGCGGCCCGCACAGCGGACCCCTGGACCTGCCCACGCTGGACATCGACGGGCAGGCCTTCGTCCCGGTCTTCAGCTCCGAGGAGCAGTTCCGCCAGGTCGTCGGCTCGCATCTGTCGTTCACGATCGCGCCCGCGGTGGAGTTCGCCCGCGGACTGCCCCCACAGGTGGGCATCGCGGTGAACCCGGACGGCGTGGTCGGTGTCCCCCTCCCGCCCGCCGCCGTGGCCGAGCTGTGCCGCATCGGCCGTACCGCCCTCGACGGCCCCACCAGCGGCGGCCGGGTCCGCCTCTTCGAACCCGACTGGCAGGACGACCCGGTCGACTTCCTCGCCGCGGCCTCCGCCGAGTTCGCCACCATCGGCGTGGTCGGCACGGCCCGCCGCTGCCTGGCCGCGATCGAGACCGCCGACCCGGTGATGTTCGTAGGCGTCGAACTGACCAACTGGGACGGCGACTTGAGGGCGGCCCCCATGGACGCCCTGTCCCGCGCCCTGACCAGGACCGAGGTCAAATGGCCGGTAAACCTGGTCCTCCTGGACGTCACGCAGGACCCGGTAGCGGAGTGGATGCGCCAGACGGTGCGCCCCTTCTATACACAGGGTCACTAGCAATCTCCGCCCGGGGCAACTACCCCAGGGGCGCGGGGCTGTGTCGATGTGCGGCTCCGCCGCGGGGCGCGACAAGCCACGACGCACCCGCACTCGCCAACGCACACCAGTCCCCCACCCATGGGGCGCTTAAGCTGGACCCCAACGCAGGCCAACCACCAGAAGGGGCGGTACACGTGAGCGCCAGCGGCACCGCGACCGGCCAGGTCGAGCACATGCTGCGCCAGGTGACGCCCGGGCGCTACGACGCCTACGAGGCGCTCCTGCGCGCCCTCGCGACCCCCCGCTCCGGCCAGATCTGGATGCTCCTGTGGCACGGCCAGTCCGGCTCCCCGGACGCCCAGTACGGAAACATGCACGTCGAGGGCTACGGCTACGCCCCCTGCGTCACCTCCGCCCAGGAACTGTCGGCCAGCGGCTGGAACCGCTCCTACGAGGTGGTCGACGGCCTGGACGTGGCCCGGACCCTCTACCCCGACCACTTCGGCCTCTGGCTCAACCCGCACGCCCCCGGCGGCGGCGTCGGCATCCCCTGGCTGGACCTGCGCCGGATCGCCACCGGCCTGGAGCGCCAGCCCGCAGGGCCCCTGCGCCTGACGGAGCCGGCGGTCGAGGTCCCGCAGTTCTACGGCCTGCTCACGCAGAACGCCCACCGTACCCCGGCGGTCCGCACCCTCCGCCGCGCCTGGGTGCAGCCCGCGCTCGGGGCGCCGTATCTCGCGATCGGTCTGGATGTGTACGACACCAGTCCGCCCGCCGTGGACTCGGTGCGCGCGATGATGCAGCAGTCCATCGGCGCGGTCCCGGACGGGCTGCCGGTGTCGACCGTGGCGATGTCCGACGACTACGACCCGGTGGCCCTGTGGCTGCGGGCGAACGCCCGCCCGTTCTACGACCGCGAGGCCCACGCGGCGCCGGCGCAGGTATCGACGCCGGGTGGATACGGCTATCCGCCTCCGCGGTACTGATTCATCGGCGGACGCGCCTGTCGTGACCGTGAAAACGATTGGGCCCGCTCTTTGAAACCGAGCGGGCCCAATCGGGTTTTCGCGCGTGCGCTCGGACCGTCGCGAATTTCTTACTTCGGAGTCGGAGTGCAGGACTAGGCTCACGCCTACCGAGAAGGTGTGGGAGGTCTGGCGCGCTGTGCTGAAGGCCAGGGTGTAGTTCAACGCAGCCCTGGCCGAACTGCTGTTGTACGCGCCGACGCGGGCGCCGAGCGCCGAGTAGTACGGCTTGCCCGCCTTCTTGACCGTGTAGGTGATTTCCCCGCCCGGACAGGACATCGGGCTCTTCGAGCCGAATGTCGCGCCATGATTTCTGTCGCCCGGCAAAAGGTGGCAAGCGGATCCGAATTCTTCCCGCGCCCACCCTCAAGTGACGCTCAAATTCCACCGTCCGTCCTGTGGGTCGGGAGGAAGGCGGGCTTCTTGTCGTGAACTGGACATCGTGGCCTCGCGGCGTGATGTACATCACATCATTTGGGCTTCGTCCTTGGGGTGGTGCCCCTATGGATTTGGTCAAGGGGTGGTCGGGGTTCGTGGTTGGTGGAAGGTGCTGTCGCGGCGCATGGGCGGACGGGACGGCGGTGCCGTCGCCGAGGAGGATGCGGGCTCCGGTCCTGATGCCGGATCTGTAGCTCGGCGATCCGCCGCATCGTCAATCCCGGCAGGTGGGCCATGTGGCATCCCAGGTCACGTGCGACCGCCGACGGCGGGGCCCCGGTCGATGCCGTCCGGCCGACGACGAGGACGCTGCCGTGCTCGGCCTGTGGCTCCGCGAAGACCTCGCGGGGCTTTGGTTCCCTGTTGGGCGGTCCGCGGTCGAAGGATGTCGCCGGTGTCGATCACGCCGTGGTTCGACCTCGGCACCTCCTGACTCGACCCGCGCCGGACCGCAGCCGGCCCGGCTGTGTACGACACCTGTCGGCCCGCCGTGGACTCGGTGCGCGCGATGATGCGGCGGTCCGTCGTGGCGCTGTGGCTGCGGGCGGACGCCCGCCCCGGGCGGGCGGGTACCGCTGCTCACCCGTCCGTGGTGGATACTGACCCGGCGAGTCCTCTTCCCCGCTTCTCCGCAGGATTTACGTCGATGACACATTTCTTCGCGCGTAGATCGCGGTTCAGTGCCCCAAAATGGCGCCGAATCGGTGTTCTGTCCCAACTGCCAGGCGTTCGGGGGGCGTTACCCGTTGTCCGTATAACGGAACCCTCCAGCCCGCATCACGTTTACGCATCCATTCACCGTCAAGTCTGGCAGCAGATCACCAAAGCGTTGAAGACTCCCGCACCAGGGGCCGTTCGCCCCGATGTACGACGGACTGATCATGGCCGCCACAGCGGCAAGTGTGGGCCGGCTACCGCCGGTTGAGAGGGGTCCCTGCCAGATGACGGCACCATTGCACGAGCCGACCGCGGAAGCGGCCCCGAGCGCGGCCGAAGAAGCGGCGGCTGCGACCGTCGGCGACAAGGCCGTGCAGGGACGTTCCCTGGGCCGGATCGCCTGGGAGCGCCTCAAGCGCGACAAACTCGCCCTCACGGGCGGCATCGTCGTGCTTGTCCTCATTCTGGTCGCGGTTTTCGCCCCGATGATCGCCAGCCTGATCGGCCAGGATCCGGACACCTTCCACGAGAGCCTGATCGACCCGCTGTTCGGCACCCCCAAGGGGTCGCTGGGCGGCATCAGCGGCGACCACCTGCTGGGCGTCGAGCCCGTCAACGGCCGCGACATCTTCGCGCGGATCCTCTACGGCTCCAGGATCTCGCTCCTCGTCGGCTTCCTGTCCGCGATCGTCGCCGTCGTGCTCGGCACCGTCCTCGGCATCCTGGCCGGTTTCTTCGGCGGCTGGGTCGACTCGGTGATCAGCCGTGTCATGGACGGTCTGCTGGCCTTCCCGCAGCTGCTCTTTATCATCGCGCTGGTCTCCGTGATGCCGAACGAGATGCTGGGCCTGAGCGGTTCCAGCGTGCGGGTCTTCGTGATGATCCTGGTGATCGGCTTCTTCGGCTGGCCGTACATCGGACGCGTGGTGCGCGGACAGACCCTTTCGATGCGTGAGCGCGAGTACGTCGAGGCCGCCCGCTCGCTGGGTGCCGGACGCTTCTACATCCTGTTCAAGGAACTGCTGCCCAACCTGGTCGCGCCGATCATCGTGTACACGACGATGATGATCCCCACCAACATCCTCACCGAGGCGGCGCTCAGCTTCCTGGGCGTGGGCGTCAAGCCGCCCACGTCCTCCTGGGGACAGATGCTCTCCACCGCGATCGACTACTACGACTCGGACCCCATGTACATGGTCATTCCGGGCGTGGCGATCTTCATCACCGTTCTGGCCTTCAATCTCTTCGGCGACGGCGTGCGGGACGCGCTGGACCCGAAGGCTTCCCGCTGAACCGCATTGCCCCAAGCGTCCCGTGCCATCTACACGGGGTCTCTCATCAAATCCGGAGGATCCGAGATCGTGACTACCCAACGCACCTCAGGGCGGCGTAAGCAGGCGTTTGCCGCTGCTGCCGCGGTCGCCGGCATGCTGGCCTTGGCAGCGTGCGGCGGCGGCAACAGCGACGGCGGCGGTTCGAAGACCGGCGCCGCCGGCTTCGATGCGGCGAACAACAAGGTCGCCCAGGCCTCGCTGGTCAAGAAGGGCGGCGAACTGAAGTTCGTCTCCGCCCAGGACGCCGACTTCTGGGACACCACGCGCGGTTACTACGGCTTCATGTGGGACTTCTCGCGGTACTACAGCCGTCAGCTGCTCACCTACAAGACCGAGCCGGGCGCTGCGGGCGCCGAGCTCACGCCCGACCTGGCCACCGACACGGGGCAGGTCTCGGCCGACGGCAAGACGTACACCTTCCACCTGCGTGACGGGGGCACCTGGGAGGACGGCAAGGCCATAACCTCGCAGGACATCAAGTACGGCATCGAGCGCGTCTGGGCGCAGGACGTGCTGTCCGGCGGTCCGATCTACCTCCAGCAGATGCTCGACCCCAAGGGCACCTACAAGGGTCCCTACAAGGACACCTCGGCGGACAAGCTCGGCCTGAAGGCGATCTCCACGCCCGACGCCAAGACGATCGTCTTCCACCTGCCGACGCCGAACTCGGACTTCAAGGAAGTCCTCGCGATGGTGACGGCGTCCCCGGTCCGCCAGGACAAGGACACCAAGGCGAAGTACACGCTGCACCCGTTCTCCTCCGGCCCGTACAAGTTCCAGTCGTACAGCCCCGGCAAGAAGCTGGTGCTGGTCCGCAACACCAACTGGAAGGCGTCGTCCGACCCGGTGCGCAAGGCGTACCCGGACAAGATCTCGCTGACCATCTCCTCGAACCAGTCCGACATGGACCAGCGTCTGATCAACGGCGACTACGACATCGACGCCGGCCAGACGGGCCTGGGTCCGCAGGGCCGCACCATCGCCCTGAAGGAGCACAAGGCCAACCTGGACAACCCGGTCTCCGGCTTCATCCGGTACGCGGTCTTCCCGCAGAGCGTCAAGCCGTTCGACAACATCGAGTGCCGCAAGGCCGTCATCTACGCGGCCGACCACGTGTCGCTGCAGACCGCGCGCGGTGGCCCGGTCGCCGGTGGTGACATCGGCACCAACATGCTCCCGCCGTCGATCGCCGGTGGCGAGGGCCAGAAGTACGACCCGTACGGGATCGCCGGTGCCAACAAGAACGGCAACGACGACCTCGCCAAGAAGGCGCTGAAGGCCTGCGGCCAGCCGAACGGCTTCAAGACCACCATCGCCGTCCGCAACAACAAGCAGCAGGAGGTGGCCACGGCCACGTCCCTGCAGGAGTCGCTGAAGAAGATCGGCATCCAGGCCGACATCTACCAGTACGACGGTTCGCAGAGCTCCGGCATCATCGGCTCGCCCTCGAACGTCGCGAAGAAGAAGCTCGGCATCATCATCATGGGCTGGGGCCCGGACTTCCCGACCGTCCAGGGCTACGGCATCCCGCTGTGGAGCAGCAACTACATCCTGCAGAGCGGTAACAACAACTTCGCTCTGATCAAGGACAAGACGATCGACGGGCTGTTCGACCAGTACAACACCACGCTGGACGACGCGAAGAAGACCCAGCTCGCCACGGAGATCAACCACAAGGTCAGCGAGGGCGCGTACTACCTGCCCTTCACCTTCGAGCGACTCCTGAACTGGCGCTCCTCGCGTATCGCCAACGTCTACACGACGAACGCGTACAGCGGCTACTACGACTTCGTCAACATCGGTCTGAAGTCCACGAAGTAATCCCGGCACACCCGCCGTACGGCACGAAAGGCAGGTGAAGGCCGGCGCGGCGGGACCGTGGGCCACCGGAAGACCTCCGGTGGCCCCGGTCCCGCAGCGGGCCGTTAGCTGTGCTCGCTTACCTCATCAGGCGGCTGTTCGCCGCCGCAGTGATGCTGGTCGTCATCATCCTGGTGGTCTTCAGCATCTTCTTCCTCGTCCCCAAGTGGGCGGGCGTGGACATCGCCACGAGTTTCGTGGGCAAGCAGGCCGACCCTCATGCCGTAGCGGCGGTGCGGGAGAAGCTGGGTCTGAGCGACCCGATCTTCATCCAGGTCTGGCACTTCTTCAAGGGCATCTTCGTCGGCCGCACCTACTCGGCCGGCGGTGACGTCACCCACTGTGCCGCGCCGTGCTTCGGCTACTCCTTCCGCAGCGAGCAGTCCGTATGGCCGGTGCTCACCGACCGCTTCCCGGTGACCCTGGGTCTCGCGCTCGGTGCCGCCGTGCTGTGGCTGGTCTTCGGTGTCGCGGCGGGTGTGCTCTCCGCGCTCAAGCGGGGCACCGTCTGGGACCGTACGGCCATGGTCGTCGCGCTCGGCGGTGTGTCCCTTCCCATCTACTTCACGGGCCTGCTCTCGCTGGCGATCTTCAGTTACGGGTTGAACTGGATCAACGGGCAGTACGTGCCCCTGGACCAGAGCTTCTCCGGCTGGCTCGGCGGCATGATCCTGCCCTGGATCACGCTCGCCTTCCTCTACGCCGCCATGTACGCCCGCATCACCCGCGCCACCATGCTGGAGATCCTCGGTGAGGACTACATCCGCACGGCACGCGCGAAGGGCCTCAAGGAACAGGTCGTCATCGGCAAGCACGCCATGCGCTCCACGATGACGCCCATCCTGACCATGCTCGGTATGGACCTCGGTGCTCTCATCGGTGGCGCCATCCTGACCGAGACGACGTTCAGCCTGCCCGGCCTCGGTCAGGCGGTGCTCACCGCCATCAAGAACCAGGACCTGCCCATTATTCTGGGCGTCACCCTGATCACTTCTCTCGCGGTGCTGCTTGCCAACCTCGTGGTGGACATCCTGTACGCCGTGATCGACCCCCGAGTGAGGCTCTCATGACGGAACTGAGCAAGACCGGATCGGCCTTGGGCGAGCCCACGAGCGCGTCGCCCGCTCCGACGGCCTTCCTGGAAGTGCGCGACCTGAAAGTGCACTTCCCCACCGACGACGGCCTGGTCAAGTCCGTAGACGGTCTCAGCTTCTCGCTGGAGAAGGGCAAGACCCTCGGCATCGTGGGCGAGTCCGGCTCCGGCAAGTCGGTGACCTCGCTCGGCATCATGGGCCTGCACACCGCCGGCCAGTACGGCAAGCGCAAGGCACAGATCTCCGGCGAGATCTGGCTGGACGGCACCGAGCTGCTGTCCGCCGACCCCGACCACGTGCGCAAGCTGCGCGGCCGGCAGATGTCGATGATCTTCCAGGACCCGCTCTCCGCGCTGCACCCGTACTACACGATCGGCGCGCAGATCGTGGAGGCGTACCGGATCCACCACGACGTCGACAAGAAGACCGCCAAGCGCCGCGCGGTCGAGATGCTCGACCGGGTGGGCATCCCGCAGCCGGACAAGCGGGTGGACAGCTACCCGCACGAGTTCTCCGGCGGTATGCGCCAGCGCGCGATGATCGCGATGTCGCTGGTCAACAACCCCGAGCTGCTGATCGCGGACGAGCCGACGACCGCCCTGGACGTGACCGTCCAGGCGCAGATCCTCGACCTCATCCGGGACCTGCAGAAGGAGTTCGGCTCCGCGGTCATCGTCATCACCCACGACCTGGGCGTCGTCGCCGAACTGGCCGACGACATCCTGGTGATGTACGGCGGCCGCTGCGTCGAGCGGGGACCGGCCGAGGACGTGTTCTACCAGCCCCGGCACCCCTACACCTGGGGCCTGCTCGGCTCGATGCCGCGGCTCGACCGTGAGCAGCAGGACCGTCTGATCCCGGTCAAGGGTTCTCCGCCCTCGCTGATCAACATCCCGTCCGGCTGCGCCTTCAACCCGCGCTGCCCGTACGCGGACGTCCCGAAGGACAACGTCACCCGCACCGTCCGCCCCGAGCTGGCCGAGGTCGGCACCCGGCACTGGGCCGCCTGCCACCTGGGCAAGGAACAGCGGGAGCGTATCTGGACCGAAGAGATTGCGCCGAAGCTGTGAGTGACGACGAGAAAGCGGTGACGATTCCCGCGCAGCCCGACGAGCGGCAGAAGCAGGGCGGGACCCTCACCAAGGACCCGGCCCCCGGCGAGGTCCTGCTGAAGGTGACCGGGCTGCAGAAGCACTTCCCGATCAAGAAGGGCCTGCTGCAGCGGCAGGTCGGCGCCGTGCACGCGGTCGACGGCCTGGACTTCGAGGTCAGGTCCGGCGAGACGCTGGGCGTCGTCGGCGAGTCGGGCTGCGGCAAGTCGACGATGGGCCGGCTGATCACCCGGCTCCTGGAGCCGACCGGCGGCAAGGTCGAGTTCCAGGGCAAGGACATCACGCACCTCGGGGTGAGCGGCATGCGTCCGCTGCGCCGCGACATGCAGATGATCTTCCAGGACCCGTACTCGTCGCTGAACCCGCGCCACACCATCGGCACGATCGTCGGCGCTCCCTTCAAGCTCCAGGGCGTCGAGCCCGAGGGCGGGGTCAAGAAGGAAGTGCAGCGGCTGCTGGAGGTGGTCGGGCTCAACCCCGAGCACTACAACCGCTATCCGCACGAGTTCTCCGGCGGTCAGCGCCAGCGCATCGGCATCGCCCGAGCGCTCGCGCTGAACCCGAAGCTGGTCGTGGCTGACGAGCCGGTGTCCGCGCTCGACGTGTCGATCCAGGCGCAGGTGGTGAACCTGCTGGACGACCTTCAGCAGGAGCTCGGCCTGACGTACGTGATCATCGCGCACGACCTCTCGGTGGTCCGGCACGTTTCGGACCGGATCGCGGTCATGTACCTCGGCAAGATCGTCGAGCTGGCCGACCGCGAGCTGCTGTACAAGGCGCCGATGCACCCGTACACCAAGGCGCTGATGTCGGCGGTGCCGATTCCGGACCCGCGGCGGAAGAACGCGAAGAGCGACCGCATCCTGCTCCAGGGCGATGTGCCCTCGCCGATCTCGCCGCCGAGCGGCTGCCGTTTCCACACCCGGTGCTGGAAGGCGACGCAGATCTGCACGACGACCGAGCCGCCGCTCCTTCAGCTGCAGCCCGGCCAGCAGGTCGCCTGCCACCACCCGGAGAACTTCGCGGACCAGGCACCGCAGGACACGGTCCTGCTGACGGTCGCGAAGGAGGCCGAGAAGCTGCTCGGCGAGACGGCGCTCCAGGAGTCGGCGGAGACGTCTGCTGCGGTGGCGGCCACGCTTTCGGAAGAGGCCGCCGAGCCTGTTTCCGAATCCGCGGAATCCACCGAGCCGGAAGCTTCGGCCGGCGAAGAGAAGTAAGCGGCATCAGGCCGCGCGAACGCCCCTGGCGACCGGTTCAGGTCGCCGGGGGCGTTCGCATGTCGCGGTCAACTACCCTGTGACGCATGGCAAGTTGGTAAAGTCATGTACATGAAATATGGAGCCGCTGCAGAGTCGAGCGTGTCCGACTGATCGGAAACGCACCCGAAGGGACGACTCATGGCACTCTCCCGTTCGGCACGTTTAGGGGCCCTCGCGACCGCGGCGGCCTCTTTTCTTGTCATAGCCGCCTCCTCCGCCCCCACCCCGGGCGCCGACGGCATCGGCGACAGCTACTTCCCGCAACTCGGCAACGGCGGCTTCGACGCCCGGCACTACGCCCTCGACGTGGCCTACAACCCCGACACCGACCGCCTCGACGGCCGTACGACCCTTACCGCCCGCGCCACCCAGAACCTCTCCTCCTTCGACCTGGACCTGCAGAAGTTGGAGGTCACCAAGGTCGAAGTGAACGGCAGACGGGCCCAGTTCACCCGCACCGGCGACGAACTGCGCATCACGCCACGGGACTTCCTCCGCAAGGGCAAGGACTTCACAGTCAGCGTCACCTACGGCGGTGTGCCCGAAGCCCTCAACGGTCCCATCGTGTTCGGCTCCGACTACGGCTGGATGAAGACGACCGACGGAGTCTTCGTCGCCTGCGAACCCAACGCCGCCTCGACCTGGTTCCCCTCCAGCGACCACCCGTCGGACAAGGCCACCTACGACATCCGCATCAAGGCCCCCAAGGGCCTCACCGGAGTCTCCAACGGCCGTCTCGTCTCGACGTACGACAAGGGCGACTCGACGTACACCCACTGGCGGGAGAGCAAGCCGATGGCGACCTATCTCGCCACCGCCACCATCGGGAAGTTCGACGTGAAGACGGGGACGACCCCCGGCGGCACCCCGATCTATGTCGCCATCGACCCGGTTCTCGCCAACAGCAACAGCGTCGACGTGTACGCCGTGACGGCCGCCGCCAGCGACTACTGGTCGCAGGTCTTCGGTCCGTACCCCTTCGAGGAGACCGGCGCGATCGTCGACGACATGACGGAGGCGGGGTTCTCGCTGGAGGTGCAGAGCAAGCCCGCCTACTCGGCCGTGCGCAGCGAGACGACGATCGTGCACGAGCTGGCCCACCAGTGGTTCGGCGACTCCGTGTCGGTCGCGCACTGGAAGGACATCTGGCTCAACGAGGGCTTCGCGACCTACGCCCAGTGGCTGTGGGCCGAGCACCAGGGCACCCGCACCGCGCACGACTCGTTCCTGGCCGGTTACAACTCCCGCCCCGCCGACAGCGCCTTCTGGCAGACCGTCGTGGCGGACCCGCAGCGCGACACGATGTTCGCCTCCGCCGTCTACCAGCGCGGCGCGATGACCCTCCAGATGCTGCGCGAACGCATCGGCGACACCGCGTTCTTCAAGCTGCTGCCGACCTGGACGAAGCTGCACCGCTACGCCAACGCGAGCACCGAGGAGTTCATCAAGCTCGCCGAGAAGATCAGCGGCCAGCAGCTGGACGACCTGTTCCAGACCTGGCTCTACACGACAGGCAAGCCCACCCTGTAACGACCCACGGGTAACAATGTGGGGTGCTTCAGCAACTGTTCAGCCCCTCCGTCCAGCACACGCTCGACCTCGTCGGCATCTTCGTGTTCGCCATCTCCGGCGCGCTGCTGGCCGTCCGCAAGAACTTCGACGTGTTCGGCATCGCCGTGCTCGCCGAGGTCACCGCGCTGGGCGGAGGGCTGTTCCGGGACCTCATAATCGGGGCGGTGCCCCCGGCCGCCTTCACAGACCTGGGGTACTTCATCACCCCGCTCTTCGCCGCGCTCCTGGTCTTCTTCCTCCATCCGCACGTGGAGCGCATCCAGGCCGGCGTCAACGTCTTCGACGCGGCCGGCCTCGGCCTGTTCTGCGTCTCGGGCACGGTGAAGGCGTACGACTACGGGCTCAGCCTCACCTCCTCCGCCGCCCTCGGTCTCGCCACCGCCGTCGGCGGCGGTGTGCTGCGGGACGTCCTCGCCAACGAGACCCCGTCCCTGCTCCGCTGGGACCGCGACCTGTACGCGGTCCCGGCGATCGTCGGCGCCACCATCTCCGTGCTCTGCATCCACTACGACGCGCTGACCCCGCTCACCAGTGGGCTCGCGATCGTCACCGCTTTCGTGTTGCGCCTGCTCGCGATGCGGTTCCACTGGCGAGCTCCGCGTGCGTGGAACCGGCGTTCGACCGTCCGTGAGGAGTAGTGCTCCCGGTCTTCGCGTGCGGACGGTTCTTGCCCATCTCCAGCGTCAGCCAGCGGAACACCGTCTTCACCTGCGGTCGCCACAGCGCCATCGTGTGACCGCCGTCGCTGCGCGGCAGGAACACCGCGTGCACGGTCGTCGGCGCCTCCGCGACCGAGGCCAGGGCGGTGCCCGCCTCGTAGCCGTCGCCGGACTCGCCGGAGATGTACAGCGCGATCGGCGGCGGGGTCTTCTTCGCCTTCAGCAGCAGGTACGGGTTGTTGGCGGCGCGCAGGGCCGGGCTCGCCGCGGCGAGTGAATTGCGTTCCGCGATCGGATCGTTGTAGCCGGACATGCCGACGGCGGCCCGGTAGCGGTCCGGGTGGGCCACCGCGAGCTTGACCGCGCAGTGCGCCCCGGCCGAGTACCCGGCCACCGCCCAGCCCGAAGGGGCGGGCTGGGCGCGGAAGTTGTCCATCACCATCTTCGGTACGTCGACGCTCAGCCAGGTGTCGGCGTTGACCGTGCCGGTGATGTTGGCGCAGCCGGTGTCGACGCCGGCCAGCAGGTTGGTGCGCGGCGCGACCAGGATGAACGGCGCGACCCGCCCGCTCTTCATCAGCGGCAGCAGTTGCTCGGTCGCGTGCAGCGACCCGAACCAGGCCTTCGCCGAGCCGGGATAGCCGGGCAGCAGCTCCACCACCGGGAACTTGTGGTGGCGGTAGGCGGGCTCCTTGTACTGCGGCGGCAGCCAGACGTAGACCTCGGCGTTGACGCCGGACACCTGGCCCTTGAGCTGGGTGACCTCCACGCCGCCGGCCGCGCGCATGCCGGGCCCCTCGGCGGGGGAGAAGTCCTGCTTGACCTTGGGCAGCCGGTTCAGCGAGATGTTGCCGGTGCCGTTCTTACCGAGGTCGGCGGCCTGCTGGACGTGGTTGCCGGTACCGAGGAGGTCGGCCCAGTTGTCGTAGAGGTTGTTCTCGTTGTTGACCATGACGAAGACCAGGGTGACGGCCGTGGCCTGCGCGAACAGCAGCATCAGGGCCCGTGCCGCCACGCGTACGGCCTTGGGGCCGCGCAACCGCGACCACAGCACGAGCGGCAGTATGAGGGCGACGATCGTCAGCACGACGGCGGTGTAGAGGAACGGAGTCCCGGTGAGGCTCATGTCCCCAAAGAGGGGGATCACGGGCCGCGGGTCACGGACGAGTGCGGACACTTACCAAGAAATTGCCGGGGGCTCACCCGAGTGGCCGGTGTTTTCATATGCCCGCAACAACAAAGCTACCGCTTAGTAATCGACTGTTGTACGGTTCATTCATGCGAGAAGCAGCATCCGCACCGGCGGCCACGCGGGCCGTGATCGGTGACAGCGAGTTCGACCGCGACACGGCGGTCACCCGCCGCGCCCCGGGCGTCTACGACATCGACCTCTCGGCCGGCTGGACGATCATCAACGCCGTCAACGGCGGCTATCTCCTCGCCGTCCTCGGCCGCGCCCTCGCGGACGCCCTGCCGCACAGCGACCCGTTCACGATCTCCGCGCACTACCTGACCGCGTCCCAGCCGGGCCCGGCGGTCGTCCGCACGGGCGTGGTCCGCACCGGCCGCACCCTCTCCACCGGCCAGGCCTCCCTCTTCCAGTACGACGACCAGGGCCGCGAGGTGGAACGCATCCGCGTCCTCGCCTCCTACGGCGACCTGGACGCGCTCCCGGACGACGTCCGCACTACGGCTCGCCCGCCCGCGATTCCGCCGATGGACCAGTGCTTCGGCCCGGAGGACGGGCCCGCCCCCGTCTCCGGCAGCTCGGCGATCACCGACCGCCTGATGCTCAAGCTGGACCCGTCCACCCTCGGCTGGGCCCTGGGCGCCCCCTCCGGCAAGGGCGAGATGCGCTCCTGGTTCGGCCTCGCGGACGGCCGCGACGCGGACCCCCTCTCCCTCCTCCTCGCGGTGGACGCGCTGCCCCCGACCGCCTTCGAGATCGGCCTCAAGGGCTGGGTCCCCACGGTCGAACTCACCGTCCACGTCCGCTCCCGCCCGGCCCCGGGCCCCCTCCGCGTCTCCATCACCACCCGCAACCTGGCCGGCGGCTTCCTGGAGGAGGACGCCGAGGTCTGGGACAGCACGGACCGACTGGTCGCCCAGTCACGGCAGTTGGCGCGGGCGAGACTGGGCTGACGGACTTCCGTTCCGGGGGGAGACCGCCAACTCCGGGCAGGATTCGGCCACATCGGGGCAACGGGCGCGTGCCGGGTCGGTTCCCCGGGTCCGCATGCGCGCCGCGGCCGTCGACGGGCCGATGACGAAGGCGCACGACGGGGCCCTGGCCCGCGTCCCACTCGCCTGGCGGGCCGCCGACTGCGGGTAGGGGGCGGCTCTTTCCGGGGGCGGGTGTGTCGAGCCGGCGCCCGGCCGTCGGTGCGCCACAGCCGATCGCCCGGCCTGCGCCGGGCTCGGCCGGCCGGCCCGGGTTCCGGGTCGGCCGCCGACTGCTGGTGGAGGGCGGCTCCTTCGGGGGTCGGCCGTGCCGGCGGGAAGAGGGCTCGCCGGGGTCGCAGGTGTGGATCGTGATCGCCGTGGCCGCGTGTTCGATCCGCGGCCACCTCCGGTGAGGACAGCGGGGCGCGGCCCGTCGGACTTGGCCGAGCAGGCGTCGTCCCCGCTCGGCCCCAACTGCCGGTAGGCGCACGCTCGCGTCAGACTCGGCCGACCGGCTTCCGTCCCAGCCAAGCCGCCAACTGCCCGTAGGCGTCCGCCTTTTCGGGTACCGGCTGTGCCGAGTCGAAGGGGGTGTCCGCGTCCCGCTGCTCGTCCGGCAGGACCCGGCGGGCGATGGTGAGGGCGAACTCGGCCAGTTCCGGGTCGAGTTCGAGGGGGTGGCCGAGGGCCTCGGAGAGGTCCCAGGTGTGGGTGACGTTCTCCATGAGGTAGCCGGAGAGGGCTGCACGGCCCGGTGCCTCGCCCCACGGGACCCGCACCGGCGCGTCCAGCCGGGCGTCGTCCGCCCAGGCCTTGAGGACCCGGACGCGGGCCTCGTCGTACGCGGCCGGCCAGCCCTCGTCGGTGACACCGTCCACGAAGGGGTGCACGGCCATGCCGTCGCCGCCCTCGCCGACCGTCGCGATGCGCAGGGTGCCGCCGACGAGATGGCTCAGCAGGGTCCGTACGTCGAACTCGGCGCACGGGGTGGGACCGGCCAGCTGTTCCGGTCGTACCGTCCTGATCAGCGCGGCGGCCTGCTCGGTGGCGCGGGTGTAGAGGGGGCGGGGGTCCGTGGTGTTTGTGTTCATGGCGCCGATGCTGGACCCATAACCTGACAGATTCCGTCAGCATTTGCGCGGGCTTTCCGGGCGGCGGATCCTGGGGGAGTGAAGGCCGACCGACTCCTCTCGATCCTGCTGCTTCTGCAGACCCGGGGCCGGGTCCCCGCGCACGAACTCGCCGACCGGCTGGAGGTGTCGGTGCGGACCATCTACCGGGACGTCGAGGCGCTGTCCGCCTCCGGGGTGCCGGTGTACGCCGAGCGCGGGCGGCACGGCGGCATCGAGCTGCTCGCCGGGTTCCGTACCGACGTCACGGGACTGACCGCCGACGAGTCGCGCGCCCTGTTCATCCTGGCCGCGCAGGGCGCCCACGCGGCGCTCGGCCTCGACGCCGCGCTCGGTTCCGCGCTGCGCAAGGTGATGGCCGCGCTGCCCGCGCCGTACCGCCCGGCCGCCGAGGTGACCTCCCGGCGCATCCTCGTCGACGCCACCCGCTGGAAGGGCGGGCCCCAACCCGCCGTGGACCTGGACGTGTTGCAGGACGCGGTCTTCGCCGACCGGCGGCTGCGGCTGCGCTACCGGCACAGCGGCGCCAAGGAGCCGAGCACCTACACCGTCGACCCCTACGGCCTGGTCTCCAAGGCGGGCGTCTGGTACCTGGTCGCCGACCGCCGCGCGAGACCCCGCCTCTTCCGCGCGGAGCGCGTGCACTCGGCCGCCCTCCTGTCCGACCCGGTGAAGCGCCGCCCGGGCGTCGAACTCGCCGACGCCTGGGAGGAGTTGCGCCGCCAGGTCGAGGAACGCCCCGGCGGACTCGACGTCACCGTCCGGGTCCGCCGCTCCCGCCTCGACATGTTCCTGCGCCTCAACGCCTCCTCGCTGGCCGAACTCCCCGAGGACGAGGGGGAGAACGAGTGGGTGACGGTCCGGCTGTCCTACGGCTTCGTCCGCGAGGCGCGTCAACTGCTCCAGTTCGCCGACGCGTTGGAGGTCGTATCGCCGCCCGAAGTACGCGCGGAAGTGATCGCGGCGGCTGCTTCTGTCACGGAGCTGTACCAGCGAGTAAGCGGGCCGTCCTCGTGAACTCGCAGGTCAGAGCCTTCACTTGGGCTGTCCTTTACTCGACGCACAGGGTGAGGACAGGGCGCCGACAAGGAAGCCCTAAGGGGCGTTGATTGAGTTCCCGCCACAAGGCATCCTCATCGTTTTTGGAGCTGTTTCTCATGAAGCGTGCGCGTCTCCTCCCCGCAGTGGCCCTGCTGGCGCTCTCGCCCCTGGCCCTGGCGGCCTGCGGGTCGAGCGACTCCTCGTCGTCCTCCGGCAGCGGCAACTCCGGCTCCACACAGTCCTGTTCCGCGCCCACCGGCAACGCCACGGCGCGGCCCAGCGGTGCCCCGTCCGGCGCCCCCTCCGGTGCGCCCACGGGTGCCGCGGCCTCGGGTCGGCCGACGGGCGCGCCGACCGGCAATGCCTCCGGCATGCCGTCCGGCGGTCCCGGTGGTGGAGGCGGCCAGGGCGGCGGCCCTGGCGGCGGGTGTGGCGGAGGTCCGGGCGGCGGCCAGATGAGCGGGGCTCCGCAGCAGGGCTGACCGCGCTCCGCACGACAGGGGCGGCGCACCCGTACACCGGGAGCGCCGCCCCTGTCGTACGTCCGTGGCCGGTGCCGTCTCAGCCGAGCCAGTGCCGGCGGCCGACGCTGATCAACCGCATCTGGCGGGTGGCCAGTTGGGTCACCCGCTCGCGCTCGTGCTCGTCGTCGGAGGTCTCCAGCGCCTCCAGGAAGAGCGAGGCCGTGATGAGCATCTGGTCGACGTAGAGGTGGGCCAGCATCAGCAGGTCGGAGTCGTTCCAGCCGCTGGACTCCGGGTCCTTGGCGAGTTCGGCCTTCACCTCCTGGGCGAACCGGGCGAGTTGGTCCCGGATGGCCTCCCGCACCGGCTGCACCCCGCCGTGCCGCTCGCGCGCGAGGAAGCGGACATGGGCCGGGTGGGCGTCCACATGGTCGGCGATCAACCGGACGGCGCGCACGATGCGTTGGTCGCTGTCCTCCGCCGTAGCCACCGTCTGCCGGATCATCGGGTGCAGACTGCCGAGCGCCTCCTCGACGAGCGCCACCCCGAGGTCGGCCGTGGAGCGGAAGTGCCGGTAGAAGGCGGTCGGGGCGACGCCCACGGCGCGGGTGACCTCGCGCAGGCCCAGGCTGCTCAGGCTCTGCTCCTCCAGCAGCCCCAACGCGGCGTCCAGCAACGCCTGCCGGGTCTTCTGCTTCTGTACCTGCCGGATGCCGAGGGTGTGACTCATGTCATCCAGTTAACAACTGTTCTCCGGAATTGAAAAGCCGACGAAGGCGCTAGACTCAAAGTCAGTGAACAAGTGTTACTACAACCGTTCACTGAAACGTAACGAGAGTCTTCGCACGTCATCTCGGAGGGGGATTCATCCCATGCTGGTCCTCGTCGCAGCGCTCCTGCTGTTCGGCGTCGTGATGGGCACCGTGGCCCACGCGTCGTTCGCCTTCACCGCCGTCGCCGCCACCGTCATCGCCGTATGGCTGGGCGTCTTCGCGCTCCGCGAGCGGCACGGCCGCCGGAGCCGTACGTCCGCCAACTGACCGCCCGTCCATCCGCCCACCCGATCCTCGGGAGCCGAACCACCATGCAACTCACCGCACCGGCAACCAGCAGCAGCACCGACTTCAAGGCCACCGGCCGCCGCGACGCCGACGGCATGGCCGTCGCGTCCTTCATCCTCGGCCTCGTCGGCCTGCTCGTCCTCAACGTCTTCCTCGGCCCGATCGCCATCGCCCTGGCCGGCGCGGCCCTGTGGCGCGGCACCGCCCGCCGCGGCCGGGCCCTCCTCGGCCTCGGACTCGGCATCGCCGATCTGCTGGTCCTCGTCGCCTTCATGCAGCTGGACAGCACCGTCTCCTGGAGCTTCTAGCGCTGCCCGCCCCTTCGGGGTGCCCGCCGGGGACCGTAGAATCGGCGGCACCATGGCATACCTCGACCACGCCGCGACCACCCCGATGCTTCCCGAGGCAGTCGAGGCGATGACGGCCCACCTGAGCATCACGGGCAACGCCTCCTCCCTCCACGCTTCCGGCCGCAAGGCCCGCCGTACGGTCGAAGAGTCTCGGGAGACCCTCGCCGAAGCGCTCGGCGCCCGCCCCAGCGAGGTGGTCATCACCTCCGGCGGCACCGAGGCCGACAACCTCGCGGTGAAGGGCCTGTACTGGTCCCGCCGCGACGCCGACCCGGCCCGCACCCGGGTCCTGGCCAGCCCCGTCGAGCACCACGCGGTCCTGGACGCCGTCCACTGGCTGGGCGAGCACGAGGGCGCCACCGTCGAGTACCTCCCGGTCGACTCCTACGGCCGTGTCCACCCCGAGGTGCTGCGCGAGGCCATCGCCCGCAACCCCGACGACGTGGCCCTGGCCACCGTGATGTGGGCCAACAACGAGATCGGTACGGTCCTGCCGGTCCGTGAACTCGCCGACGTGGCCCAGGAGTTCGGCGTACCGCTGCACGCCGACGCGGTGCAGGCCTTCGGCCAGGTCCCGGTCGACTTCGCCGCCTCCGGCCTCGCCGCGATGACGGTCTCCGGCCACAAGATCGGGGGACCGTATGGCATCGGTGCCCTGCTCCTGGGCCGCGAGTACACCCCCGTACCCGTCCTGCACGGCGGCGGCCAGGAACGCCATGTCCGCTCCGGCACCCTCGACGTCCCCGCGATCGCCTCCTTCGCGGTCGCCGGCCGCCTCGCCGCCGAACAGCGCGAGTGGTTCGCCCGCGAGATCGGCGCCCTCCGCGACGACCTCGTCACGGCCGTCCGTACGGCGGTCCCGGACGCGATCCTCGGCGGTGACCCGGTGGACCGGCTGCCGGCCAACGCCCACTTCACGTTCCCCGGCTGCGAGGGCGACTCGCTGCTGTTGCTGCTGGACGCCCAGGGCATCGAGTGCTCCACCGGCTCGGCCTGCACGGCGGGCGTCGCCCAGCCCAGCCATGTCCTGCTCGCCACCGGCACCGACCCGGACCTGGCCCGAGGCACCCTGCGCTTCTCGCTGGGCCACACCTCCACGGAGGCCGACGTGGAGGCCGTCGCGAAGGCGATCGCCCCGGCGGTGGAACGGGCCCGCGCCGCCGGGCTGACCTGATCTGCCTTTACATGCGAAGAACCGGGGAGAGTCCGCCGACTCTCCCCGGTGACAGGTGTCCGGCGTCCACGGGGGAGGCCGACGCCGGACAGGCTCTAGTCGTCCGTCGCGCTCGCGCTGGCGGTCGCCGTGGCGGTGGAGTCGTCCGTCGCGGTCGCGGAGGCGCTCGCACTCGCGGAGGCGCTCGCACTCGCGGAGGCGCTCGCGCTGGCCGTCGCCGTGGAGTCGTCCGTGTCGGTCGTGGTGGTGCTCGTATCGTCGCCCGTCACCATGAGGGAGGCCATCATGCCCTCGTCCTCGTGCTGCAGGAGATGGCAGTGGAGCATGTACATGTAGGTGTCGTCGGAGAAGTCGGTGAACTCCATGGCGATCTTGATCGAACCGCCACCGACCACCTCGTAGGTGTCGTACCAGCCGAGCTGGACCCCGGTGGGATCCTCGCCGTTGACGGAGATCAGCTGATAGGGCACGTCGTGCAGGTGGAACGAGTGCTCCAGCTGGGTGGAGTTCTGGATCGTCCAGATCTCCTTGGAGCCGAGCGTCGTACTGATCATCGCCATCGCGGCCATGGTCGTGCCCGCCGATCCGTCGATCAGCATGGTGGCGCCGTTCTGGCCCAGGGTGATCGTCCGGGCGGTGAAGTCGCTCGTGTCGTACCGGTCGATGGTGTTGAGGGTGCTGGGCAGGTCGTCCGGGGTGTCGGAGCCGCTGGCCGTGATCGCGAGGAAGTCGTACGTGCCGCTGCCGCCGCGGATCCACCCGGTGGTGATCACGGCCTGCAGGGTGGCGTCCGCGGTGAGGTCCATGGTGAATTCGGCACGGGCGCCGGCCACCAGGCGGATCGTGGTCACCTCGGTGGCCTCGGTCAGATAGCCCTGGTCGGTGCTGATCTGGGTGAGGGTGCCGCCGTCGCTGCGCTGGATCACGATGATGTCGGACGGCGAGGCGTTCAGCGCGCGGAACCGGGTCCGCGTCTTGGTGGCGGTGAAACCGAGTGTGGTGGAGTCCACGTTGGTGCCGTTGACCAGGAGGGGGAAGGTGGTCGTGCTCAGCCGGTAGCCGGCCGCGTCGTACTTGATGTCTCCGTCGGTGTCCACGGCGAGGGACTGGAAGATGAGCGGGATGTCGTCGACGCCGTAGTCGCTGGGCAGCGCGGCCGACGCGTCCGTGGAGTCCTCGACGATGATCATCCCGGCCAGGCCGTGCACGGCCTGCTTGGCGGTGGTGCCCAGGGCGTGCGGGTGGTACCAGAGCGTGGTGGCCGGGTCCTTGACCGTGAACGTGGGGGACCAGGTCTCGCCGTCGGCGAAGGCGACCTGCGGGCCGCCGTCCATCTTGGCCGGGACGTGGGCGCCGTGGAAGTGGACCGTCGTGTCCTCACCGATGTCGTTGGTGATGTTGAGGAGGACCACGTCGCCGTTGGTCCACTTCATGGTCGGGCCCAGGAAGTCCTGGTTGTAGCCCATCGTGGTGCTGGTGACGCCCGAGATCACCTCGTGGGTGCCGGACTTGGCCTCCAGCGTGAACGTGGTGACACCGCTGGAGGTGGTGCCCTCCAGCAGGTCCGGGATGGTGAGGGTGGAGTCGGCGGCGGACGCCTTGTTCTTCGCCGCGTCGTTCAGCAGGGAGAAGGCACCTCCGGCGGCGGCCACCGCCGCGATGCCGGCCCCGGCCATTCCGCCGAGGAACTTGCGCCGGTGCAGACCCTTGCTCCGGGCCGCACTGCCCTTGCTGTGCTCGCGCTTCTCGGCCGTGGACTTGCGGTGGTTGCCCTTGCTGTCGCTGCTTGCTTCGGACGCGGGCTCGCTGGTGTGTGTCATGGCGCCAGAGATTTGACCTAAGGCCTGTGTAAAAACTGAGCAGCAGTTAGCAGTGAGCAGGGCAGTCTGTGAAAGGTGAGCGTGCACGATCCCTTCACAACTCCCCTGCAACGCAAGGTGAGTTGGCGTACCCCAGGTCACATCCCGAGCGGGGGACGCATCGGACACCGCCGTGACTGAAACGACTCATAGCCAAAGCCGCGTGTGACCCGAGTCACACCCCTGTCCGGTGTGCCCGCCTTACGAGCGCCATGTACCGGTCCCAGTCCCAGTACCGCCCGGGGTCCGTGTGATCGGTCCCAGGCACCTCCACGTGCCCGATGACGTGCTTGCGGTCGACCGGGATTCCGTAGCGCCGGCATATCCCGGCCGTCAGCCGCGCGGAGGCCGCGTACATCGTGTCGGTGAACGACGAGGCCTCCTCCACGAAGCCCTCGTGCTCGATGCCGACACTGCGTTCGTTGTACTCCCGGTTGCCCGCGTGGAAGGCCACGTCCAGCTCGCGGATCATCTGCGTGATGTGCCCGTCCTTGCGCACGATGTAGTGCGCCGCCGCCCCGTGCGCGGGGTCCTGGAAGACCTTCACCGCGCTGCGGAAGCTGCCCTGGGTGACATGGATGACCACCCGGTCTATCGCGTAGTCGTCCGGCCGGTCCGCCCGCCGGTAGTTCGCCGAGGACGCCGACACCCACTGCGCGCCCCGGAAGTCCACCGCGCCCGCCACCCGCGGCTTCTCCACCCCCGGCAGCCGCCACCACAGCCGCGCCAGCTCGTCCCGCGCCAGCGCAGCCGTCCCCACGGCGGCCGCGGCACCGCCGATCAGCAGCGCCCGCCGCCCCGTGACTCCTCGCGCGGTCCCCGTGTGCCCGCCCTGTGTCTCCCCCATGCGATCTTCAACGGATACTCGCGGGTCCCGGTTCCCGGCGACCCGTACCCTGGAAGGGTTATGACTGAGACCTCGCAGCGCCCCCGCCCCCTTCGCGTACTCGCCGCCATGTCCGGCGGCGTGGACTCCGCCGTCGCCGCCGCCCGTGCCGCCGAAGCCGGCCACGACGTGACCGGCGTCCACCTCGCGCTCTCCGCGAACCCGCAATCGTTCCGCACGGGCGCGCGTGGCTGTTGCACCATCGAGGACTCACGGGACGCCCGCCGCGCCGCCGACGTCATCGGCATCCCCTTCTACGTCTGGGACCTCGCCGACCGCTTCCGCGAGGACGTCGTCGAGGACTTCGTCGCCGAGTACGAGGCCGGCCGCACCCCGAACCCCTGCCTGCGCTGCAACGAGAAGATCAAGTTCGCCGCGCTCCTAGACAAAGCGCTCGCCCTCGGCTTCGACGCCGTCTGCACCGGCCACTACGCCCAGGTGATCGTCAACGAGGACGGCACCCGCGAACTGCACCGCGCCTCCGACATGGCCAAGGACCAGTCCTACGTCCTCGGCGTCCTGGACGAGCGCCAGCTCGCGCACGCCCTCTTCCCGCTCGGCGACACCGTCACGACGAAGGACGAGATCCGCGCGGAGGCCGAGCGCCGCGGCCTCGCCGTCGCCAAGAAGCCCGACTCGCACGACATCTGCTTCATCGCCGACGGCGACACCCAGGGCTTCCTGGCGGGCCGCCTGGGCAAGGCGGAGGGCGACATCGTCGACGAGTCCGGCACGGTCGTCGGCTCGCACGAGGGTGCGTACGGCTTCACCATCGGCCAGCGCAAGGGCCTGCGCATCGGTACGCCGGCAGCCGACGGCAAGCCGCGCTACGTCCTGGACATCTCCCCGGTCGACAACACGGTGACGGTCGGCCCGGCCGCCGCCCTGGACGTCAGTGGCCTGACCGCCGTCCGCCCCCGCTGGTGCGGCAAGGCCCCCACGGGACCCGGCACCTACACCGCCCAGCTCCGCGCCCACGGCGGCGAGACCGAGGTCACCGCCGAACTCGTCGACGGCACCCTGGAGGTGTCCTTCACCGAGCCGGTACGGGGCGTGGCCCCCGGCCAGGCGATCGTGCTGTACGACGACACGCGCGTGGTGGGGTCGGCGACGATCGCGACGACCACGCGCGCGGCGACGGCGATGGCGTGACCCTTCGGGGTCACCGGGCGAAGAACTCCGTGAGCAGCGGCGCCAGGGCGGTCGGGTCCACCATGTGGGTCTGACCGTCCAGGGTGCGATACGTCCCGTCCGGCGCCGCGTCCGCCACCGCCCGCGCGGCCTCCCGCATCCACTCGGCGCTCGCCCCGCCCGCGATCGTCAGCACCGGGACGGACAGGGACGCCAGCCGCTCCGCCGGGACCAGACCGTCGCCCATGGCCGCGTCGTCGTAGGCGAGGGTGGGGGCGATGGCTTCCATGCCGGGCCACATGGGGGAGCGGCGGGCGCCCGCGATCATGTCCGGGGGTGCGCCGGTGAGCGCCATGAACAGCTCGACGGCGTCGCCGCGGCGGCCCTCGGCGAGCAGTTCCGTCAGCCGCTCGGTGTACTCGGCGCGCTCCTTGGCGCCGGACGAGTCGAGGGCGAACGGCGGCTCGTAGAGGGCGACTTGGGTGACGGGCAGACCGCTCGCCACCGCGTGCAGGACCAGGGCGGCACCGGACGAGTGGCCGTAGAGGGCCGCGCCGCCGCCCACGGCGTCGATCAGCGCCGCGAGGTCCTCGACCTCGCGGGCCACGTCGAAGGGCGCCGTGTCGCCGCTGGAGCCCCGGCCCCGGCGGTCGTACGGGATCGCCCCGAACCGGTGCGCGAGCTGCGCGGCGAGCGGCAGCAGGCCGTCGCCCGTCGTCATCGCGCCACCGACCAGGACGACGGGCGGACCCGCACCGATGCGTTCGTACGCGATGGCGGTGCCGTCGCGCGAAACAGTCTTCTTGTCCATGCCGGTGAAGACTGCCAAAGGGGATGCGACTAATCGGTCACAACACTTCTACTTCGTAGAAGCAGAGGTGGTCCTTGATCTGGGCGACGTCCGGCTTGGGGTCGGGGTACGCCCACACCAGGTCGGTCGCGTCGGGGAGTGACCAGTAGGACGCGTCTCCCTTGAAGGGGCAGTGCGTGTGGGTCTCGGAGGGAGTCAGGAGGTCGAGGCGTACGTCCTCCGGGGGGAGGTAGTAGCGCACCGGGGAGCCGGTCTCCTTCAGGATCAGGGGGCGGTCGCTCTCCGCCAGCACCTGGTCGCCGTGGACGACGCGTACGCGCTTGTCGCCCTGCTCGATCGTGATCGTGTGTCCTTGGGCCATACCGGAAAAGCACTCGCGGGCCCCTGGTTCTTCCCGCGTACGGTGACGACATGAAGATCTGTGTGTTTCTCTCCGCCGCCGACCTGGACGAGCGCTACACCCGCCCCGCGCGGGAGTTCGCGGAACTGCTCGGCAAGGGCGGGCACACGCTTGTGTGGGGCGGTTCCGAGTCCGGGCTGATGAAGGTGGTCGCCGACGGCGTACAGGCGGCCGGTGGACGGCTGGTGGGCGTCTCCGTGACCTTCCTCGCGGCGAAAGCCCGGGAGGGCGCCGACGAGATGGTGATCGCGGCCGACCTCGCCGAACGCAAGAGGCTGCTCCTGGAGAAGGCCGACGCCGTGGTGATCATGGTGGGCGGCACCGGGACGCTGGACGAGGCGACCGAGATCCTGGAGCTGAAGAAGCACGGCCACACCGACAAGCCGGTGGTGCTGCTCAACACGGCGGGCTTCTACGACGGGCTGAAGACCCAGTTCCGGCGCATGGAGGACGAGGGGTTCCTGCCCGTCCCGCTCACCGACCTGGTGTTCTTCGCGGAGGAGCCGGTGGGGGCGCTGGCCTACCTGGAGGAGAGTCACGGCATCGAGTGATGCGAGCATGGCGGGCATGGCTACACATGTGATCACCGGGGCTGGTTCCGGCATCGGCGCGGCCGTCGCCCGCCGTCTGCACGCGCGCGGGGAGGACCTCGTGCTCCACGCGCGCGACGCGGGTCGCGCGAAGGAACTGGCGGCGGATTACCCCGGGGCGCGCACCCTGGTGGGCGACCTCGCGGACCCCGACCGGCTCAGCTGGGCGTTCTCCCACCAGAGCCTGCCCGACCGGGTGGACACGCTCCTGCACATCGCCGGGGTGGTCGACCTCGGCCCGGTGGGCGACCTGACCCCGAAGACCTGGCACCACCAGCTCAACGTCAACCTGGTCGCCCCCGCCGAGCTGACCCGCCACTTCCTGCCCCAACTCCGCGCGGCCCGCGGCCACGTGCTCTTCGTCAACTCCGGCGCGGGCCTGCGGGCGAGCGCCGACTGGTCCGCGTACGCCGCCTCCAAGCACGGCCTGAAGGCCCTGGCGGACTCCCTCCGCCACGAGGAACACCCCAACGGCGTCCGCGTCACGTCGGTCTACCCCGGCCGCACCGCCAGCCCCATGCAGGCCAAGGTCCACCAGCAGGAGGGCAGGAAGTACGACCCCTCCGAGTGGATCGACCCCGAGTCGGTCGCGACGACGATCCTCATGGCCATCGACCTCCCGGCGGACGCGGAGGTCAACGACCTGACGGTGCGGCCGGGAAGGTGACCCGGAAGCGGACCGGGAAGGTCGCCGGGCCCGAGCGGTCGCGAGCGGCGAGCGGCGCCGAGGTCCGGGACTGGCTCGACGAGGTGTGGAGGCGCACGGAGGCCGCAGTCGTCCTCGCAGGCGGCGACAACGGCGGACCGCTCGCCGAACGAGAGCTCATCGGTGAGGTGTTCGACGCCGAGGACCTCGCGGAGCTGCGCGCTCTCATTACGACAGGCACGTTCATAGACGACATCTGCCGCTGCTTCGGCAGCGTGACCATCGCCCTGCTCGACGCCGAGGGCGAGTTCATCGGGAGTGGCAGCGTGCACGGTCTGACCGACGTCTCCTGGGAGCGGAGCCGATTCTGGAACAACCTGGAGGTCGCGGATCCGGAGCGGCTGGTCGGGTTCCTGGAGCGGCACGGGGTCCGGATGCGCTGAAGTCCGGGTGGGGACGACCAGCCCACGGCACCACGGAATCGGCCCCCACCTTCGGCGGCTTAGTCTTCCGGGGTGAGCAACAACAGCCAGTTCAGCTTCGGTCCCGCCACCGGTGTCGGTTCCCTCCCCGGTGTTGACGCCCGCGAGGCCGCGAAGACTGCCACCGGGGCCTTCGAGGACTTTCCGTTCCTGCCCGAGCTGCCCGCCCGGGGGCCCGGCGCGGACATGATCGGGCGGACCGCCGGGCTGCTCGTCGAGGTGTACGCGCGCGTGGAGCCCAGCGGGTGGCGGATCGGGGACCGACCGGGGCGGGACACGAAGCGGGCGTGGGCGTGGCTGGGGGAGGACCTCGACGCGTTCGAGGAGTTCACGCAGGGGTACGAGGGGCCGATCAAGGTGCAGGCCGTGGGGCCCTGGACGCTCGCCGCCGGGCTGGAGTTGAGGAACGGCGAGGCCGTGCTCTCCGACCCCGGTGCCTGCCGGGACCTCGCCGGCTCGCTCGCCGAGGGCCTGCGCATCCACCTCGCCGAGGTCCAACGCCGCGTGCCCGGCGCCCAGATCGTGCTGCAGCTCGACGAGCCGTCCCTGATCGGCGTACTGCGCGGACAGGTCAGGTCCGCCAGCGGCTACCGCACCTACCGCGCCGTCGACCGCCAACTCGTCGAGAGCACGCTCCGCGAGGTCGTCGGGGTGCACGAGAACGGCCCGGTCGTCGTGCACTCCTGCGCACCGGACGTGCCGTTCGCGCTGCTGCGCCGCGCGGGCGCGGCCGGGGTCTCCTTCGACTTCTCGCTCCTCACCGAGCGTGACGACGACGTGATCGGCGAGGCGGTCGAGGCCGGCACCCGGCTCCTCGCCGGTGTCGTGCCGGGCACGGACACCGCATTGTCAGACCCTGCCGGTAGCGTCATGGGTGTCAGGACGCTGTGGCGCAGGCTGGGGCTGCGACCGGGACTGCTCGCGGAGGCGGTCACGATCACCCCGTCGTGCGGACTCGCGGGGGCTTCTCCCGAGTACGCGCGCCATGCTCTCGCGCACTGCGTCCGGGCGGCGAGATCCCTCGCGGACAACCCTGAGTGACGGAAGGACAACACGGTGGCCGGCGACAGGCAGGCGGAGACGACGGTGCCCGCAGAGGCACGGGAGAAGCACGCGCAGCTCGCTGAGCAGATCGAGGAGCACCGCTTCCGGTACTACGTGAACGACGCCCCGGTCGTCAGCGACGCGGAGTTCGACCAACTCCTGCGCTCTCTTGAGGCGTTGGAGGAGGAGTACCCCGAGCTGCGCACTCCGGACTCCCCGACGCAGAAGGTCGCGGGGGCGTACGAGACGGAGTTCACCTCCGTCGTCCACCGCTCGCGCATGCTCTCCCTGGACAACGCCTTCGAGGACCTGGAGCTGGCGGCCTGGGCCGAGCGCGTCCACAAGGACGTCGGTGCCTCCGACTACCACTTCCTGTGCGAGCTGAAGGTCGACGGCCTCGCCGTCAACCTGACGTATGAGCAGGGCCGCCTCACGCGCGCGGCGACCCGCGGTGACGGCCGTACGGGCGAGGACATCACGCCCAACGTCCGGACGATCGCGGAGATCCCGGACCGGCTGACCGGCGACCGCGTGCCCGACCTCGTGGAGATCCGCGGCGAGGTCTACTTCCCGATGGAGAAGTTCGAGGAGCTCAACGCCCGCCTGGTCGAGGCCGGCGACAAGCCCTTCGCCAACCCCCGTAACGCGGCGGCCGGTTCACTGCGCCAGAAGGACCCGCGCGTCACCGCAGGCCGCCCCCTGCACATGGTCGTGCACGGCATCGGCGCCCTGGAGGGCTTCGACCCCCTGACCCGCCTCTCCGAGGCGTACGCCCTGCTGAAGACCTGGGGCCTGCCCACCTCCCCGCACAACAGGGTGGTCGACGACCTCGACGGCGTACGGGAGTTCATCAGGTACTACGGCGAGAACCGCCACTCCGTCGCGCACGAGATCGACGGAGTGGTCGTCAAGCTCGACGAGATCCCCCTCCAGGGACGCCTCGGTTCCACCTCCCGCGCCCCGCGTTGGGCGATCGCGTGGAAGTACGCGCCCGAGGAGGTCAACACCAAGCTCGTCAACATCCGCGTGGGCGTGGGCCGTACGGGCCGGGTCACGCCGTACGCCCAGGTCGAGCCGGTCACGGTGGCGGGCTCGGAGGTCGAGTTCGCGACGCTGCACAACCAGGAGGTCGTCAAGGCCAAGGGCGTCCTCATCGGCGACACGGTGGTGCTGCGCAAGGCCGGTGACGTGATCCCGGAGATCCTCGGCCCGGTCGCCGATCTGCGCGACGGCAGCGAGCGGGAGTTCGTGATGCCGGCCGAGTGCCCCGAGTGCGGTACGCCGCTGCGGCCGATGAAGGAGGGCGACATCGACCTCCGCTGCCCGAACGCCCGCACCTGCCCTGCCCAGTTGAGGGAGCGGCTCTTCTACCTCGCGGGCCGCAAGGCGCTGGACATCGACCACTTCGGCTATGTCTCGGCGGCCGCTCTCACCAAGCCGCTGGAGCCGGCGGACCCGCCGCTGCGGGACGAGGGCGACCTGTTCGACCTCACCATCGAGCAGTTGCTGCCCATCAAGGCGTACGTCCTCGACCAGGACAGCGGGCTGCCCAAGCGCGACCCGAAGACCGGCGAGGAGAAGATCGCGACGGTCTTCGCCAACCAGCAGGGCGAGCCCAAGAAGAACGCGCTTGCGATGCTGGAGACCATCGCCGCCGCCAAGGACCGCCCGCTCGCCCGCATCCTGACCGGCCTGTCGATCCGTCATGTCGGCCCGGTCGCCGCCGAGGCGCTGGCCCGCGAGTTCCGCTCGATCGACCGTATCGAGCAGGCCACCGAGGAGGAGTTGGCGAACACCGACGGCGTCGGCGCGATCATCGCCGCCTCCCTCAAGGAGTGGTTCGCCGAGGAGTGGCACCAGGAGATCCTCCGCAAGTGGCGGGCCGCCGGGGTCCGGATGGAGGAGGAGGGTTCCGCCGAGGACGAGGGCCCGCGTCCGCTCGAAGGGCTGACCGTCGTCGTGACCGGCACACTCGAACACTTCACCCGGGACGGGGCCAAGGACGCGCTGCAGAGCCGGGGAGCGAAAGTGACCGGTTCTGTTTCGAAGAAGACGTCTTTCGTCGTTGTAGGTGACAATCCTGGTTCCAAGTACGACAAGGCGATGCAGGTCAAGGTGCCGGTTCTGAACGAGGACGGCTTCACCGTTCTGCTGGAACAGGGCCCCGAGGCAGCCGCCGAAGTCGCGCTTCCGGTCGAGGAGTAGCGAGGAGCAGCGGTTGAAGGCCACCCGATCGGCGCATACCAGATGCATACGGGTGGCCGGGTCGCATTCGGGCAACCGTCTACGACCGCTGCCCGTGGAAGCCTTCTGCGGCCTACTGTTGAGGTGTGCACCTGCCGTGCCCAGCTGCGGTTGGGGCAACCCCCTGCTCTTGGTGAGCAAGGGGAAGGGTTTTCCAAACGCGGTGCCGTTGATGGAAGTCGGGCATCGGACCGCGTGGCGTGGGCACCGCCGGCTGTGAGAGGGACGGGAATGGAACCGACCGAGAGCGCCCCCCCGGACTCACTCCTGCGCCGGCTCACCGGCGCCTGGCGGGGGAGTCGTTGGGGAGCGCGCCCCGTGGAGCGTCCGGGCAGCACCCAGCCGCGCGCCACCGGACAGTACTCCACACCGGACGCGCGCCACGACGCACCGCTCTCCGCCAACCACGCCTCCGCACTGCCCGGCGGCGAAACCGGACGGCAGCTGAACTGGCCCGCGCTGCCCACGGCGGTGGTGGCCGCGGCCGGCTTCGTCCTGGGCGCCGGCTTCTTCCGGGCGTTCACCGGCGACCACGCGCTCTTCCCGTCCGGCACCGTCGGCTGGTCACTGGCCGTCCTCACCGGCGTCATCGTCGGCCACCTGGTCGCCCTCGGCCGCGCCCGCTGGTGGGGCGGCACCGGCTCGGGCGCCGCCCTCACCCTCGGCGTCCTGCTGCTCTACGGCTGGGTCGCCGCCGGCATGGTCAGCCTCACCGTCGTCGTCCTGGTCGGCATAGCCCGCCGCAACCGCTGGCGCCAGGGCGTGCTGCACGGCGCGGTCGACATATTGGGCATAGCCGCCGGAGCCCTCGTCCTTGGCGCGTTCGGCCGGGTGCCGTCCGTCGAGAAGCCCTGGAACCCGGACACCTGGACGGTCTACACCGCCCCCGAAGTCGTCCTGGTCGCCCTCGCCTATCTCGCCGTGACCCGCACCCTGCTCTGGTATCTGCACGCCCCGCGCCACGGCGGACTGCCCACCGTCGCCCGCACCGCCCTGCTCAGACAGGGACTGGTCGCGGTCGCCCTGCTCGGCATCGCCCCGCTGATCTGTGTGGTCGCCGTCGCCCAGCCGGTCCTGCTGCCCCTCTTCTCGATCCCGCTCATCGCCCTCGACTCCACCCTGTGGATGGCCCGCGCCAGGGCCGAGGAGCAGCTGCGCGATCCACTGACCGGGCTGCCCAACCGGCAGTGGCTCCTGGAGCGCATCTGGACCGCCCTGGACGACGCCGAACGCATAGGCGCCAAGGCCGCGCTCATGCTGATCGACCTCGACCGCTTCCGATCGGTCAACGACACCTTGGGCCATCTGGCCGGTGACCGGCTGCTGTTGCAGATAGCCGACCGGCTGCGGGTGGCGCTGCCGCGCGGGGCGGAGGCCGCGCGGCTCGGCGGCGACGAGTTCGCCGTACTGCTGCCCGTCGCCGACTCCACCACGTCCGCGACCCGGGTCGCCCGCAACCTCGTCGCCGCGCTCAGCTCCCCGCTCGACCTCGACGGGCTCACCCTCGTCCTGGAGGCCAGCGCGGGCGTCGCCGTCTTCCCCGACCACGCCCTGGACGCCGAGGGACTGCTGCGCCGGGCGGACGTCGCGATGTACCAGGCGAAGCGGGACCGTACGGGCGTAGAGGTCTACGAGTCCAAGCGGGACTCCAACACCCCCGACCGGCTCGGCCTCCTCGGCGATCTGCGCCGCGCCCTCGACGCGCACGAGGTGCAGGTCCACTACCAGCCCAAGGTCCGCTTCGACGGCCAGGTCGCGGGCCTCGAGGCGCTGGTGCGGTGGGTGCATCCCGAGCGCGGGAAGGTGCCGCCGGACGAGTTCATAGCGATCGCCGAGTCGTCCGGTCTGATGCCGCATCTGACCGAGTAC
Organism: Streptomyces sp. NBC_01622; assembly: GCF_045209635.1. NCBI lineage: Bacteria > Bacillati > Actinomycetota > Actinomycetes > Kitasatosporales > Streptomycetaceae > Streptomyces > Streptomyces sp. NBC_01622. The sequence goes on along the minus strand of NZ_CP109293.1, from coordinate 3,665,617 downwards.
GTGCTCGACACGGCCCTCGCCCAGGTCGCCAGATGGCGGGCCCAGGGCCTGTTCGTACCGGTCGCGGTGAACGTTTCCCCTCGCGATGTGCACACCCCCGGATTCGCCGGCTCGGTCGCCGCGCGCCTCGCCCGCCACGGTGTCCCGGCGGGATCCCTCCAGCTGGAGATAACCGAACACGTCCTCCTGGAGGACCCCCAGCGCGCCGCCGACACCCTCAACGGCCTCACTGGTCACGGCGTCAAGATGTCCCTCGACGACTTCGGCACGGGCTACTCGTCCCTCGTGCATCTACGGCGGCTCCCGGTCAGCGAGTTGAAGATCGACCGGTCGTTCGTGGCGCGGCTCGCGGTGGACACCGAGGACGCGGAGATCGTGCGGTGCACCGTGGATCTCGCGCACTCGCTGGGGTTGCTCGTCGTCGCGGAGGGTGTTGAGGACGACGAGACGTGGGAGCGGTTGCGGGATCTCGGGTGTGACGCGGTGCAGGGGTGGCTGGTCGCCGCGGCGATGCCGCCCGAGGACATGACGGCGTGGTTGCTGGCGCGGGGGTCTCGGGGGTGGCAGCGGCCGCGCGCCGCGTTGCCTGCGGCTGCTGCGGATGATCCGGGGCGGCTTGGCTGACTCCTCGGGTGCAGGTTCGTCGTGGCTGGGCGGGCCCACGCGGCGCAGCCGCAAATTGACACGGCCCCGCGCCCCTTGGTAGCTCACCTCACGCCTGCCGAGAAGCGGGCGATCGAAACCGTTTAACGGCTACGGCCCCCCGCCCCATAGGATTGGGCCCAAACCACACACACTCACCCCAGAGGAACGCCGCATGCCTGGCATCACGCGCGAGGAGGTCGCCCACCTCGCCCGGCTGGCGCGTCTGGAGCTGAAGCCCGAAGAGCTCGAACACTTCGCGGGACAGCTGGACGACATCATCGGCGCGGTCGCCCGCGTCAGCGAGGTCGCCGACCAAGACGTACCGCCGACCTCCCACCCGCTGCCGCTGACGAACGTCATGCGCGCGGACGAGGTCCGTCCCTCGCTCACCCCCGAGCAGGCGCTCTCCGGCGCCCCGGCCCAGGAGCAGCAGCGTTTCAAGGTGCCGCAGATCCTGGGGGAGGACTAATCACCATGACGGACCACAGCAGCATCATCCGGCTCACCGCCGCCGAGACCGCCGCGAACATCGCGTCCGGCGTCCTCACGGCCGTGGAGGTCACGGAGGCCCACCTCGCCCGTATCGAGGAGGTCGACGCGAAGGTGCACGCCTTCCTGCACGTCGACCGTGAGGGCGCCCTCGCGCAGGCCCGTGCCGTCGACGAGAAGCGGGCCAGGGGCGAGGAGTTGGGTCCCCTCGCCGGCGTCCCGCTCGCGCTCAAGGACATCTTCACCACCGAGGGCATTCCGACGACCGTCGGTTCGAAGATCCTTGAAGGCTGGATCCCGCCGTACGACGCTACGGTCACCAAGCGGCTGAAGGCCGCCGACGTGGTCATCCTCGGCAAGACCAACATGGACGAGTTCGCCATGGGGTCGAGCACCGAGAACAGCGCCTATGGGCCTACCGGCAACCCCTGGGACCTCACCAAGATCCCCGGCGGCTCCGGTGGCGGTTCCTCCGCCGCGCTCGCCTCCTTCCAGGCGCCGCTGGCCATCGGCACGGACACCGGCGGCTCCATCCGCCAGCCGGCCGCCGTCACCGGCACGGTCGGCGTCAAGCCGACGTACGGCGCGGTCTCCCGCTACGGCATGGTCGCCTTCTCGTCCTCCCTCGACCAGGGCGGGCCCTGCGCCCGTACGGTCCTGGACGCGGCGCTGCTGCACGAGGTCATCGCCGGACACGACCCGCTCGACTCGACCTCGATCGACGCTCCGGTCCCGCCGGTCGTCGAGGCCGCCCGCAACGGCAGTGTGCAGGGCATGCGGGTCGGCGTCGTGAAGCAGTTCCGCGGCGAGGGCTACCAGGCCGGTGTCATCCAGCGCTTCGACGAGGCCGTCGCCGTACTGAGGGAACTGGGCGCGGAGATCGTCGAGTTGGACTGCCCGTCCTTCGACCTCGCCCTGTCGGCGTACTACCTGATCGCGCCCTCCGAGTGTTCGTCGAACCTGGCCCGTTTCGACGGCCTGCGCTACGGCCTCCGTGTCGGCGACGACGGCACCCACTCGGCCGAGGAGGTCACCTCCCTCACCCGTGAGGCGGGCTTCGGCCCCGAGGTGAAGCGCCGCATCATGCTCGGGACGTACGCGCTCAGCTCCGGCTACTACGACGCGTACTACGGCAGCGCCCAGAAGGTCCGTACGCTCATCACCCGCGACTTCGAGAAGTCGTTCGAGAGCGTCGATGTGATCGTGTCGCCGACGACGCCGACCACCGCCTTCCCGATCGGCGAGCGTGCCGACGACCCGATGGCGATGTACCTCGCGGACCTGTGCACCATCCCGACCAACCTGGCGGGCAACTCGGCCATGTCGCTGCCCTGCGGCCTCGCACCCGAGGACGGTCTGCCGGTCGGGCTGCAGATCATCGCCCCGGCGCTGAAGGACGACCGCCTTTACAAGGTCGGCGCCGCCGTCGAGGCCGCCTTCGTGGAAAAGTGGGGCCACCCGCTGCTTGAGGAGGCACCGTCGCTGTGAGCAACGCACTGTCGAAGGCCAAGGGCTTCAAGAAGTCCAAGTCCGGCACCTATGTGTCCATGGCCACCACCGCGTTCGGCGCGCTGGGTGTCGCCAAGCAGATCAAGAAGGCGCGCACCGAGCACGACACGCTCCGTCTGATCGACGCCACGGTGTCCGCCGTCGCGATCGTCACCGGCCTCGCCATCCTGTACCGCGAGCTGAAGCGGCTGGGCGACGACGACGTCCTGCTGGGCTGAGAGGGAAAGTTCACCGTGACCACCACGACCGACCTGGAGTCGTACGAGGACGCGCTGGCGTCGTACGACCCCGTCATGGGCCTTGAGGTCCATGTCGAACTCGGCACCAAGACCAAGATGTTCTGCGGCTGTTCGACCGAACTGGGCGCCGAGCCCAACTCGCAGACCTGCCCGACCTGCCTCGGCATGCCCGGCGCGCTCCCGGTCGTCAACGCGATCGGCGTCGAGTCCGCGATCAAGATCGGCCTCGCGCTGAACTGCGAGATCGCCGAGTGGTGCCGTTTCGCCCGGAAGAACTACTTCTATCCGGACATGCCGAAGAACTTCCAGACCTCCCAGTACGACGAGCCGATCGCCTTCAACGGCTACCTCGACGTACAGCTGGAGGACGGCGAGACCTTCCGGGTGCAGATCGAGCGCGCCCACATGGAGGAGGACACCGGCAAGTCGCTGCACGTCGGCGGCGCGACGGGCCGTATCCACGGCGCCTCGCACTCGCTGCTCGACTACAACCGCGCCGGCATCCCGCTCATCGAGATCGTCACCAAGCCGATCGAGGGTGCGGGGGAGCGTGCTCCCGAGGTCGCCAAGGCCTACGTCGCCGAGCTGCGCGAGCTGATCCGGGCCCTCGGTGTGTCCGAGGCGCGCATGGAGCAGGGGCAGATGCGCTGCGACGTGAACCTGTCGCTGCGTCCGCACGGCCGCGAGAAGTTCGGCACCCGCAGCGAGACGAAGAACGTCAACTCCCTGCGCTCCGTGGAGCGGGCCGCCCGCTACGAGATCCAGCGCCACGCCGCGGTGCTGAACTCCGGCGGCACGATCATCCAGGAGACCCGCCACTTCCACGAGGACACCGGGTCGACGACCTCGGGCCGCGTGAAGGAGGAGGCGGAGGACTACCGGTACTTCCCCGAGCCGGACCTGGTGCCGGTGGCCCCCTCCCGCGAGTGGGTCGAGGAGATCCGCGCCGGACTGCCCGAGCAGCCGCTGGCCCGCCGCAACCGGCTGACCGAGGAGTGGGGGATCACCGCGTTCGACATGCAGTCGATCCTCAACGCCGGTGCCATCGACCCGATCGTCGCGACGATCGACGCCGGTGCCGACGCGGCCTCCGCCCGCAAGTGGTGGATGGGTGAACTGGCGCGCAGCGCCAACGAGTCCGGCAAGGCGCTCGACGAACTCCCCATCACGCCCGAGCAGGTCGCCCGGGTCACCGCGCTGGTGACCGCAGGTGAGCTGAACGACAAGCTGGCCCGCCAGGTCATCGAGGGCGTTCTCGCCGGCGAGGGCACCCCGGACGAGGTCGTCGAGAAGCGAGGTCTGAAGGTCGTCTCCGACGACGGCGCCCTCACCACCGCCGTCCAGGAGGCCATCGCCGGCAACCCGGGCGTCGCCGACAAGATCCGCGGCGGCAAGGTGGCCGCGGCCGGTGCCCTGGTCGGCGCGGTCATGAAGGCCACCAGGGGTCAGGCCGACGCGGCCCGCGTCAAGGAACTGATCCTGGAGCAGCTGGGCGTCAGCGAGGGCTGAGCCAGTACACCGTGCACGGCCCCGGAGACCCGATCTCCGGGGCCGTTCCCGTTACGCCCGGCGGCCCACGACCCGGGTGAAGCCGAGGAGTTGCCCCTGGTCGGCCGTCACCAGTTCCACCGACTCACGGGCCATGCGCGCCATCCAGTCGTACGGACTCTCCTCGGCGCACACCTCGCTCCACAGCAGCCAGTCCTTCCAGCCGTCGGGCTGCCAGTCGGCGGTCTCGACCGCCACGGTCCCGCCGCGGGTCCAGTGGCGGCGCCACCAGGCGGGGGAGTGGAAGGCCCAGAAGCCGGGGTCCCAGAAGGGCTTCAGGTGCTCCGGCGGTTCGTCGCCCGGCAGTTCCTCCCGCAGGGCGGGCATGACGACGCCGATCCTTCCGCCCGGCTTCAACAGCCTTGTCAGCGTGGGCAGATAGAGGTCGGCGGTGCCGAAGTACTGGTACGCGTCGATCGACACGATCGCGTCGAACGTGCCCTTCGCGAAGGGCAGGTCGTGCGCCTCCACGTGCAGGGGCAGCACCCGGTCCGCGACACCCGCCTCCGCGATCCGTACGGCGTTCTCGTCGGGCTTCACCCACAGGTCGGCGGCGGTGACCTGGACGTCGTACTCCTTGGCGAGGAAGACGGAGGTCATGGCGCGCCCGCAGCCCAGGTCGAGCACGCGCGCGCCGGGGCGCAGGGTGCCGAGGCCGAGGGCGGGGGCCAGCCACTCCAGCAGCCACAAGGCGTGCGGGCCCATCTGGTTCTCGATGGTCCAGCGGACGTCGTAGGTGTTGCTGCGCGGGTAGCGGGGGTGGGTCAGGCGGTCGGTCAGTTCGGTGTCGGGCATCGGTGAACGGGCTCCTCCGGTTCTGCGTAGCTTCCTGTGGGAGAGCAACGAGATTGTGGAGGACGTCGGTTGGCCGCGCACCAGGTTTCTCAGGCGGAGGCGCTACGCTCGCCCGCCATGGACGGACGCGGAGATTCCGAGATATCCGAATTGGACGACTTCGGGGATCCGGCACTGGACGCGCGGCGGGCCCGCTGGACGGCGGCCCTGACCGGTGCCGTGCTGGCCCTGGCCGGTGTGGCCGCGGCGGCGCTCCGGGCCGCCGGTTCCGAACCGGTGCTCGTCCCGGCCGCCTATGCCGTGGGTGCCGCGCTGAGTGCGCTCGCGTCGGTCCTCGGCTCCCGGGGCCGTACCAGACGGGCGTTGTGGCTGCTGGTCGTCGGCGCGATGGTGATGGCACTGGGGGACCAGTTCGACTGAGGCGCCCGCCGGGGTGACAGAGTCGCCGTTACTGTCCTGTGATCTGGCTCCCACTCCGGTGGCGGAGCCTTCGAACGGGATGAACGATCACTTTCGGCTGCGAGAGTGGGTCGCGTATTGCTCATGCGTTCTTTGCGGGCTGTTCATCCTTCGGACGATGTTTCCCGGTCAAAGATCCACAATTCGCCATCCCCGGGAGCACGTTCGTGGCAGCCCTTGCCCGCTGGTGTGTTCGGCACCGCCTCGCCGCCGTCCTGTTGTGGCTCCTCGCGTTCGGCGGGGTCACCGCTGCCGCAGCCGTCACCGGCTCGGCGTACTCGAACGACTACGAGGCCCCCGGCACCGAGTCGGGCCGCGCGACCCAACTGCTCAAAGAGGCGTTTCCGGGCCTCGGCGGTGACAGCGACACCGTGGTCTGGCGCACCTCGCCCGGTTCCGTCCGCGCCGCCGACGTCGAACAGACCATGACCGGCGCCCTGGACCGGATCGCGAGCCTGCCGGGAGTCGCCTCCGTGGTCAGCCCGTACGACGGGCAGGGCACCGGCCGGATCAGCGCCGACGGGCGGACCGCCTACGCCACCGTCACCTTCGCGCACCAGGCCGAGGACATCGGCAAGTCCCAGGCGCAGGCGGTCGTCCGCGCCGCGAAGGCCGCCGGGACCGACGGGCTCCAGGTCGAGCTGGGCGGCAGTGCCATCGGGCTCACCGAGTCGTCGAGCGGGCACACCGCCGAGATCGTCGGGGTGGCCGTCGCCGCCCTCGTGCTGTTCCTCGCCTTCGGTTCGCTCGCCGCCTCGCTGCTGCCCATCGGTACCGCCCTGGTGGGCGTCGGCACCGCCTACGCGGCGATCGTGCTGCTCGGGCACGCCATGACCGTCGCCGACTTCGCGCCCATGCTCGGCATGCTGGTCGGGCTCGGCGTCGGCATCGACTACGCCCTGTTCATCGTGACCCGGCACCGGCGCGGGCTGAAACGCGGTCTGTCCGTGACCGAGGCGGTCACCAACGCGGTCGTCACCACCGGGCGCGCGGTCGTCTTCGCGGGCGCCACGGTGTGCATCGCCCTCCTCGGGATGCTGATCCTTCGGCTCGGCTTCCTCAACGGGGTAGCCGTCGCCGCCTCGTTGACCGTGATGCTCACCGTCGCGGCCTCCGTGACCCTTCTCCCGGCCCTGCTGTCCTTCATCGGCCCCCGGGCCCTCAGCCGCCGCGAACGGCGCCGGCTGGCCGAGCACGGGCCCCGGCCGGAGCTGCCCACCGGCCTCGCCGCCCGCTGGTCCGCGTTCGTCGAGCGCCACCCCAAACTCCTCGGCGTCCTCGCCCTGGCCGTCATCACCGTCCTCGCCCTGCCGACGCTCTCGCTCCACCTGGGCACCTCCGACCAGGGCAACGACCCCAAGTCGTCGACCACACGGCAGGCCTACGACCTCCTCGCCGAAGGCTTCGGCCCCGGCGTCAACGGTCCCCTCACCCTCGTCACCAAGATCGACGGGGCGGAGGACAAGCTCGCCCTCGACAACCTCGACGCCACCCTCCGCACCAGCGAGGGCGTCGCCTCCGTGACCCCGGTGACCTACGACGCCGGCGGCGCCACCGGGTACTTCACCGTCGTACCGGACTCGGCACCGCAGTCCCAGAGGACCAGTGACCTCGTCGACCGGCTGCGCACCGAGGTACTGCCCCGGGCCGAGACAGGCACCTCGCTCGACATCCACGTGGGTGGCGTCACGGCAAGCTACGACGACTTCGCCGACGTGATCGTCGGCAAACTCCCCCTGTTCATAGGGGTCGTCATCTCGCTCGGCTGTGTGCTGCTCCTGCTCGCCTTCCGGTCCGTCGGCATCCCGCTGAAGGCAGCCGCGATGAACGTCGCCGCCGTGGCCGCCGCCTTCGGAGTCGTCGTCGCGATCTTCCAGTGGGGCTGGGGGAGCGAGTTCCTCGGCCTCGGCCGGGCCGGACCCATCGAACCATTCCTCCCCGTGATCATGGTGTCGGTCCTCTTCGGGCTCTCGATGGACTACCAGGTCTTCCTGGTCAGCCGGATGTACGAAGAATGGCTGGAAACCGGCGACAACCGCCGGGCCGTCCGCGTCGGCCTCGCCGAGACCAGCCGGGTCATCAACTCGGCCGCCGTCATCATGATCTCGGTCTTCCTCGCCTTCGTGCTCAGCGGCGACCGCGTGATCGCCATGTTCGGCATCGCGCTCGCCTCCGCCGTCGCCCTGGACGCCTTCGTCCTCCGTACGCTGCTGGTACCCGCCCTCATGCACCTGCTCGGCGGCGCCAACTGGTGGCTGCCCCGCCGCCTGGACCGCGTCCTGCCCCGCATCAGCATCGAGCCCCCGGAGTGCCGTGCCGCCCATGAGAGGCTGGCCGCTGCGACGGACGCCGAGGTGGCGGACGTACTGGCGAAGGAGCGGGAGCAGGATGTACGCGATATCCCTGGGTGACGACGGGGCCGAACTGCGTCCCCTGGAGCCCTGGCACGCCGAGGAGTTCCTCGCCCACCTGGAGCGCGGCCGGGAGTTCATCGGCCAGTACATCTCCTTCGGCTCCAAGGCGACGGACGTCGAGTCCACGCGGGACATGCTCCAGCGCTACGCCGACCTGCGCGCCGCCGACAGCGCCTCCCTGCACGGCATCTGGCTGGACGGCAAGCTCGTCGGCGGTGTCCTCTTCCTGAACTTCCACGCCGACCAGGGCAACTGCGAGGTCGGCTGCTGGCTGGAACCCGCCGCTGCCGGGCGCGGACTGATCACCCGCGCGATACGGATTCTCATCGATTTCGCGATCGAACAGCGCGGTATCCACCGCGTCGAATGGCATGCCGCCGCGGGCAATGAGAAGAGCCTGAATGTTGCGCGCCGCATGGGCATGACCAGGGACGGCGTCCTCCGCGAAACACACCCCCACGGGGGCGTACGGCACGACATAGAGGTGTGGTCCGTGCTCGCGCCCGAGTGGCGCGGGGCACGCGCGCGTGCCCCGCACGCCGATCTTTAAGGAACTTCTCATACTTCACCCCTACCGTGCGCACCATGGGTACCAAGACTGTTGACGAGGCCGCGAACGAGGCCACCGAGGTGAAGAGCGACGCGGAAACCGTCGACGTCACCAAGACCGATGTGACGAAGACCGATGTCACCAAGACCGACGAGGAAGTGACCGAGCAGGAAGCCGCGGACACCGAGGCCGAGGCCTCCGAGGACGAGGACGACCTCACCGAGGAGGAGTACGCGGCCGAGCTCGCGAAGCTCGGGCTCGAGGAGCCGGAAGGTTCCTCCGGCGTCGGCCAGGGTGCCGCCGCCGTGGTCTCCGCCGCGCTCGGCTTCATCTCGCTCTCCGGCGGCTGGATCGGCACCGTCGCCGGCGCCCGCGCGCAGCTCAACGGCCAGCTCCACACCGCGTCCACCGCGAGCGTGGCCACACAGATCAAGGAGGTCTACGGCACCTCCTGGCACGCCACCGCGATCTGGGCCGGTCTTTTCGCGCTCGTGGCCGCCCTCGTGGGTGTCGGCGCGCTCATCCGGCCCGCGTTCGGCACCCCGGGCAAGCCGCAGGCCACCTGGATCAAGTCGGTCGCCTGGGCGGGCGTCGTGCTCGGCGTCGTAGGCCTGCTGCTGGCCGTCCTCAAGTACACCGACGCCCTGCTCGCCCTGCCGTCCGCGACCTGAGTCACCGCAGTTCATCAGGGGTCTTAGGTCCTCCGTAAGCACCTTACGGAGGACCTGAGGCCCCTTACGCATGTCTAAGGCCCGCCCGGCCCCGCAAGATGCGGAACTCTCCCGATGTGGCGGACCCCCCTTGGAGACGAAGGTTGAGGCATCGCAGAAAGCGAAGCCGGAAGAGCCGCCTCCACCAAGGGACTTGAGATGTACGAGTACGAGATGCACCAGCTCCGTTCCGCCGAACTCCGCCGGCAGGCCGCAGGCGAGCGGCTGGCCCGCGAGGCCGTCCGCGGCCGGCGCGCGGCCCGCCGCGAGCAGGCCCGGCAGGCCGCCGAGAGGGAGGTGCATACCGAACGCCCGCGCAGGCACCTGTTCGCCCGTGCGTCGTGACCGGACGGGCACGGGAGGGCGGCCGTACGGCGCCCGCCCGGCAGGCCGGCGGAGCGCTCCTCTCCGCGACCGCCCTCCCGAAAACGAGTGCCGCGTTGTCAGACCCGCGTGACATGCTCGCAGGCGTGGAGACCAGGTCCGTGAGTCCGGTCTTCGTCGGCCGCGCCGACGAACTGGACACGCTGAACGACGCGCTCGCCCGCGCTGCCGCGGGCGAGCCGCAGGCGTTGCTACTGGGCGGCGAGGCCGGCGTCGGCAAGACCCGGCTCGTCGAGGAGTTCGCCACCGCCGCCTGCCGCCGGGGCGCCGTCGTCGCGCTCGGCGGCTGTGTCGAGATCGGCGCGGACGGACTGCCCTTCGCCCCGTTCTCCACGGCCCTGCGCGCCCTGCGCCGCGAACTGCCCGCCGAACTGTCTACGGCCGCCGCCGGCCAGGAGGAGGAACTCGCCCGGCTGCTCCCCGAGTTGGCGGAGACCCCCACCGCACACCGGGCCCGCCGCGGCGACGAGGAGGGCATGGCCCGCCTCTTCGAACTCACCGCGCGCCTCCTGGAGCGCGTCGCCGCCGAGCGCACGGTCGTCGTCGCCCTGGAGGACCTGCACTGGGCCGACGCCTCCACCCGCCACCTCCTCGCCTACCTCTTCCGCACCCTGCGCACCGGCCGCCTCCTCGTCCTCGCCACCTACCGCGCCGACGACATCCACCGCCGCCACCCGCTGCGCCCCCTCCTCGCCGAACTCGACCGGCTCCGCACGGTCCGCCGGATCGAGCTCGGCCGCTTCAACCGGCAGGAAGTCGCCCGCCAGATCGCCGGCATCCGCGCCGCCGAGCCCGACCCCGCCCAGGTCGACGAGATCTTCCGGCGCTCCGACGGCAACGCCTTCTTCGTCGAGGAACTCGCCGTCGCCGCCGACGACGGCTGCCGCACCGGCCTCACCGACTCCCTGCGCGACCTGCTCCTCGTCCGGGTCGAGTCACTGCCCGAGAGCGCCCAGCGGGTCGCCCGGATCGTTGCCGAGGGCGGCTCCACCGTCGAGTACCGACTGCTCGCCGCCGTCGCCCGGCTCGCCGAGGACGACCTCATCGAGGCACTGCGGGCGGCCGTCGGCGCCAACATCCTCCAGGCCGCGCCCGGCGGCGACGGCTACCGCTTCCGCCACTCCCTGGTCCGCGAGGCGGTCGGCGACGACCTGCTGCCCGGCGAGCGCTCCCGCCTCAACCGCCGCTACGCCGAAGCCCTGGAGGCCGAGCCGACGCTCGTCCCCGCCGACCAGCGCGTCATGCGGCTGGCGAGTTACTGGTACCACGCCCACGACCCCGCAAAGGCCCTCCCCGCCGTCCTGGACGCCTCCGTAGCGGCCCGCGGCCGGCACGCCCACTCCGAGCAACTACGGCTCCTGGAGCGGGCGATGGAACTGTGGGACACCGCCCCCGACGCCGTACGCGCCGGCCTGCGGCCCGTCGACTACGCCGAGGTGTATCCCGCCTGCGGCTGCGACCCGGAGACCACCCCTCTGCGCTATCTCGACCTGATGGCGGAGGCCGCCGTCGCCGGGTGGCTCAGCGGGGAGCGCGAGCGCGCGCTGAAGATCACCAAGCGGGCCCTGCACCTCATCAACGACGAGGGGGACCCGCTGCGGGCCGCCTGGTTCTGGGTGCAGCGCTCCGTCCTGATCCGGCACCAGGGCCGCGGCGACGGCTGGTCGGAACTCGCCTCCGCGCAGGAGCTGGTGCGCGGCCTGCCGCCCTCCGAGGTGCACGCGGAGGTGCTGGCCAAGGTCGCCGGCTGGTCGATGGTGCACGTTCCGGGACCGGACGCCTATGTGGCCGCCGAGCGCGCGGTCGAGTACGCGCGTATGGTGGGCGCCCGTGAGATCGAGATGGACGCCCGCCTCACGCTGGCCGGCCTCATGGTCGCCTCCGGCGATGTCGAGGCGGGCCTCGCCGAGCTGGTCGAGGTCAACGAGAGGACGGTCGCCGAGGGCATCTCCGCCGTCGCGGGCCGCAGTTATGTGAACCTGCCGTCCTCCCTCGAAACCGTCGGCCGCTCCCGCGAGGCCGTGCCGATCCTGGAAGCCGGGCTCGCCTTCGCCAAGAAGTTCGGCCAGTTCGACAAAGAGGCCTGGATCTGGGGGAACCTCGCCGAATCCCTCTTCACCCTGGGCCGCTGGGACGAGGCCGCCGAGGCCGCGACCAAGGCCGAGCGGGTGGGCCAGAGCGCCAAACCCCGCGGCTTCCACGCCCGTCTCCTGGCCGAACTCGCGCTCGCCCGGGGCGAGGTGGCCGAAGCCCGGCGCCAACTGGCCGCCGCCCGCGAGCACTTCGGCACCCATGACGTCGCACCCCAGCACCACCAGCCCCTGGAGCGGCTCGAGCTCCAGGTCGCCGCCGCCGAAGGCCGCCTCCTCGACGCCCGCGCCACCCTCGAACAGGTCCTGGACTCCGGGTTCCGGCCCGGCACCCATTTCGAGACCTGGCCCCTGCTGGTGGCCGCCGCCGTCGCCGAGGCCCAGACCATCGGCCTGCCCGCCGCCGACCCCGGCCGCCCCAAGATCATCGAACGCATCCGGGAGGCCGCCAAGCCGGTCGCCACCCATGTGCCCGTCTGGCAGGCCCACGAACGCTGGCTGCGCGCCGAACTGCTGCGCGCCGAGGGCCGCTGCACCCCGGACGACTGGTCCGAGGCGGTCGCCGCCTTCGAGCGCCTCGACCGCCCCTACGACCTCGCCCGCGTCCGCCACCGCCTGGCCGAAGCGCTCCTGTCCGACTCCCACGGCGGCGACGACGAGCGCGACCGGGCCACCGAGCTCCTCCGGCTGTCCGGTGCCGTCGCCGAGCACCTCGGCGCTCGCCCGCTCGCCGACTCCGTCGCCCTGCTCGCCCAGCGGGCCCGGCTGACGCTCACCAGGGTCCCGGCGCCGCGAGCCGTCCCCGCCGACCCCGTCGAGGCGCTCGGCCTCACCAGCCGGGAGCGCGACGTCCTGCGCCTGGTCTCCGCCGGCCGCACCAACCGGCAGATCGCCGAGGAACTCTTCATCTCCCCGAAGACCGCGAGCGTCCACGTCTCGAACATCCTCGGCAAGCTCGGCGTCTCCGGCCGGGGCGAGGCGGCGGCGGTGGCCCACCGGCTGGGGCTGTTCCCGCCCGACCCGCTCACCGCGCGTTCGGCCGGATGAGTCGTACGCTGTAGGAGACCGGGCCAGGGGAGGCGCCGTGTTCAACATGTTCGAGGAACTGTTCTCACCGGGCCGCAAGCACACCGAGGACGAGCGCAACCGGCTGGAGATGACCAGGGTCGACGTCGCCGACGGCGACCCCGGACGCGGGCCGATAGACCTGGAGTCCGGCAAGGTCGTCGTCCGCCTGCCTGGAGCCGAAGCCGAACCTGAAGCCGACTCCGACCCCTCCGCTATGACACCTGAAGCTCCAGAATCCGGTCGTCCCCCGACTTAGGCGTGCCCCGTCCGTCCGTGTTGCTGGTCACCAGCCACAGCTTGTCGCCGCCGGCCGACACCACCGTGCGCAGGCGGCCGTACTCGCGGGTGAGGAAGGCCTGCGGGGCGGCCGACGCCTTGGTGCCGTCCAGCGGGATGCGCCAAAGGCGCTGGCCCTTCAGCCCCGCCATCCAGAGGGAGCCCTCGGCGTAGGCGATGCCGCTGGGGGAGGCGTCGTCGGTGTGCCACTGGGTGATCGGGTTGTGGTACTTGGGGTCGCTGCTCCTGCCCTCCGCGTCCGGCCAGCCGTAGTCGTCGCCCGGAGTGATCGCGTTCAGCTCGTCCCAGGTGTCCTGGCCGAACTCCGAGGCGAACAGCCGCTGCTTGGAGTCCCAGGCCAGGCCCTGCACATTGCGGTGGCCGTAGGTGTACACCGGCGAGTTCGGGAACGGGTTGCCCGGCGCCGGGTCGCCCTCCGGGGTCAGCCGCAGGATCTTGCCGCCCAGGGACTTCTTGTCCTGCGCCAGACCCCGCTGACCGCTCTCGCCCGTGCCCGCGTACAGCATCCCGTCCGGGCCGAAGGCGATCCGGCCGCCGTTGTGGATATAGCCCTTGGGGATGCCCTTGAAGATCGTGTCAGGGGCGCCCAGCTGCTCACCGGCCGGCTTCTGCGGGTCGTACAGCATGCGGACGATGCGGTTGTCCGAGGCGGAGGTGAAGTAGGCGTAGATCATGTGGTCCGAGGCGTAGTCCGGGGAGAGCGCGATGCCGAGGAGGCCGCCCTCGCCCGCGGGGGAGACCCCGGAGACCGTGCCCAGCTCGGTCTTCCGGCCGGTCTTCTCGGTGATCCGGGTGATCGTGCCGTCGTCGCGGGAGGAGACGAGGAGGTTCCCGTCGGGCAGCGGGGCCAGGCCCCAGGGGGTCTTCAGACCCTCGGTGACCGTGCGCAGCACCTTCACCGTGCCCTTGGCGGGCGGGACCTGCGCGGCGGGCTGCCCGGAGGACGACGACCCCGTGGTCGTACCGGCGCTGCCCGATGGCGTGGTCGTGCCGTAGCGCGGGTCTTCGTCGCCGGAGGAGCAGCCGGCCGCCAGCAGGAGTGCGGTCACGGCCAGAGCGGCCGACACGACTCGACGTTGCACGATCAGGTCCCTTCGACGGGCGGGTTCTACTTGTCATACACCGCTCACGCCGGACAGGTTCCCGATCACCGACGACCGACGCAGGATCGAGCCGTGTCACGCGTACGACGGTCAGTCCCAGGAGCCCAGTGCCGCCGGCAGTTCCGCCACCTCCGTGAGGTCCTCCGGTGTGAGGCGGAGTTCCGCAGCTCCCGCGTTCTCCGTCACCCAGCGCTCCTGCTTGGTGCCCGGTACCGGCACCACGTGCGGGCCCTGCGCCAGCGCCCAGGCCAGGGCCACCTGGGCCGGGGTGACCTCCGGGCCGTGGCGGCGGGCGACGCGGCGCAGACCGGCCACGATCGGCTGGTTCGCGGCGGTCATTTCGGCGGTGAAGCGGGGGTGCCGGGCGCGCACGTCGTCCGGTTCGAAGCCCTCGCCCGGGGTCAGGGTGCCGGTCAGGAAACCGTTGCCGAGCGGCATCGCGGCCAGGAAGCCGACTCCGCGCGCCGCGCACCACGGCAGCAGCGCGTCCAGCGCCTCCGTCGACCACACCGACAGCTCGGCCTGCACGGCCGTCACCGGGAACACCTGCTGTACGCGCTGGAGTTGGCGGATCGTTCCGTCATGCAGCCGCGCCCCGGGCCGGCGTGCCGAGCGGGCGCCGACCGCGCACATGCCCAACGCCCTTACTTTTCCGGCCTGTACGAGATCCGCCATCGCGCCCCAGGTCTCCTCGACCGGGACCTCGGGGTCGGCGCGGTGCAGTTGGTAGAGGTCGATCACCTCGGTCTGGAGGCGGCGCAGCGAGGCGTCGCACGCGCGTTTCACATAGCCGGGGCGGCCGTTGGCCACGATGTGCTGTTCGCCGACCAGCAGGCCGACCTTGGTCGACACGAACGCGTCCTGCCGCCGTTCCTTCAACACCCGCCCCACCAGCAGCTCGTTGGTGAACGGGCCGTACATGTCGGCGGTGTCCAGCAGCGTCATGCCCAGATCGAGCGCCCGGTACACGGCCCTGACCGATTCGTCGCCCCGCTGCCGCGACCCGGTGTAGGCCCAGTTCATCGGCATGCAGCCGAGCCCGACGGCCCCCATCGAGAGCGCCCCCGCGCCGATCGTCCTGCGCTCCACCTGCTCGTGACCCTCCCTCTCCTGGCCCACCAACCTAACCTCTGTGCGAGCGAGCGCCTGACATAGCCTCCTGACCATGACTGTCGACGTGTGGCTGCCCATCCCGCCGGAGGAGATCGAAGGGCTCCCCGAGGGGCCCAACTACCTGTTCTGGGACGGAGGTGAGGAGGGCGATCAGGAGTTCCCCGGCGACCCGGCGGACTGTGCCGTCTACGTCGTGCCGTACATGAAGCGTCACCCCGTGAAGACCCGGCCGCTGGAGCACATGCGGAACCTCCAGGTCATCCAGACGCTGACGGCCGGGATCGACGACATGACCGCGAACCTCTCCCTGATCGTCCCGGGGGTGCGGCTGTGCAACGCCCGCGGAGTGCACGAGGCGAGCACCGCCGAACTCGCGCTGACCCTGACCCTCGCCTCGCTGCGCGGCATCCCGCAGTTCGTGCGGGCGCAGCAACAGGAGCGCTGGCAGGGCGACTTCCACCCGGCGCTCGCCGACCGGTCCGTCCTCATCGTCGGCTACGGCGCCATCGGAGCCGCCATCGAGGACCGGCTCACTCCCTTCGAGCTCGCGCGGGTGGCGCGCGTGGCGCGCTCCAGGCGCACCACGGAGCGCGGACCGGTGCATCCGTTCACCGAACTGCCCGCCCTGCTCCCGGAGGCGGACGTCGTCATCCTGTCCACGCCCCTCACGGAGACCACCCGTCACCTGGTCGACGCCGAGTTCCTGGCCCGGATGAAGGACGGGGCGCTGCTGGTCAACGTCGCCCGCGGTCCCGTCGTGGACACCAAGGCGCTGCTCGCGGAGCTGGAAAGCGGCCGTATCACCGCCGCGTTGGACGTCACCGACCCCGAACCCCTGCCCCAGGGGCACCCGTTGTGGCAGGCGCCGGGCGTGCTGATCAGTCCGCATGTCGGCGGGCCCACGTCGGCGTTCCTGCCGCGTGCGAAGCGTCTGGTTGTGGACCAGTTGGGACGGTTCGTGAACCAGGAGCCGCTGCGCAACGTGATCCTTACGACAGGACCGACCGAGTAGCCGTAACAGGCGTGCAATCCGCTTCCAGCACCCTCCGCAACCTTCCGGAAGCGGGGCGTGAACGCATCTCCGCTGGTCGTCACGGAGCGTAGAGAGACTATGTCCCTGAGTGACGAGACTGGTGTATCGTCCCGGCAGGGGCTGCGCCGCGCACCGTTCGGCGCCGGGGACGGACATTTCAGACTGTGAGGGGGGCGACGGGCGATGCACGGCCTATGGACGAGCGATCCGACGCGGCGGGACCGCCGACGGCGACCCTGGCGCACCGCCGCGCGCAGACGCGGCCACGACGGAGATCACGGCAATCACAGCGGTCACGACAGCCACAGCGGTCATGGTGGCCGGCCCAGCCACCCCAGCCATCACCACCGCAGGCACAACGGCCGCCGCAGGCACGCCCATCCAGCGCACCGGAGCCCGCGGGACCGGGGAGCGACGCGGACCGGGAGGGCCCGGTGAGTTCGCCACCGTCTGCGACGACCACCCTCAACGGGGCGCTCCGGGACCGGACTTCGCCGGGAGCGCGGCAGCCAGGACCGCCGGCCTCCGGCGGCTGGGGCCTGGTCCAGCAACTCGTCCTGGCCCTGGTGTGCGCGGGATACGCCGTCGGTTCCGCGCTCGACTGGGGTTCCCGTCAAGTCGCCCTGATCATGGGTGACTTCGGGCTCAGCGCGGCGGCCGGTGCCGCCGCCGTCTCGTGCTTCCTCTACGCGCGAAGCCGCCGTATCCGCTTTCGACCCGCCTGGCTGCTGTTCTCGCTCTCCTCTGCGATGGCGGCACTGGGCAACGGAGTCTGGGGGTGGTACGAGGTCGTGCTCGAACGGACCGTCCCCAGCCCCAGCTTCGCCGACCTGTTCTTCCTGTGCTTCGCGCCGCCCGCCATCGTCGGCCTCCTGGTGCTGGCCAAACGGCCCGTCACCAAGGCGGGTTGGATCTGTCTGGCGCTGGACGCCTGGCTGATCGGCGGCTCGCTGCTCACGCTTTCCTGGAGCCTCGCGCTGGCCCAGGCCGCCAAGTTCGACGGGCCGAGCGTGGCCCACACCGCGCTCTCCCTGGCGTATCCGCTGCTCGACATCGCCCTGGTCAGCATGGTGCTCGCGCTGCACTTCCGGCGCTCCTCGGTCAACCGCACCGCCGTGAACACCGCGATCGGCGCGCTGGCCCTGACCGTGATGTGCGACGCCCTGTTCACCTCGCCGCTGCTCCATGACAACTACCACTCCGGCCAGTTGCTCGACGCGGGCTGGTTCGCCGGCTCGCTGCTCCTCGCCTATGCCCCCTGGGCCGCGCCCCGGCACGCCCAGCCCGAGGACGAGGGGTACACGCGCGTGGTGCACGAACACCGGCCCGGACAGCGCACCGGCGTCCAGCACCCGGCAGCAGCGCCGGGCGGCGACCACGGCCGCTATCCGGCCACCCGGCCCATCGCCGGTTCACTGGCCGCGCTCACCCCGTATCTCGCCGCCGCCGTCTGCACGTTGGGGATCCTCTACAACGTCCTCGACGGCCGCAGCCCCGACCGGGTGGTGCTCATCACCGCGGGCTGTGTGGTGCTCGCCCTCGTGGTCCGCCAGGGCATCATGCTGCTCGACAACATCACCCTCACCCAGGAACTGGCCCAGAAGGAGAACCACTTCCGCTCCCTGGTGCAGGGCTCCAGCGACGTCATCATGATCGCCGCCCCGAACGGCATCCTCCGCTACGTCTCCCCGGCCGCCGCCGGCGTCTACGGCAAGGCCGCCGAGGAACTCGTCGGGAACGAACTCGCCTCGCTCATCCACCCCGAGGACCTGGGCTGTGTGGTGCACGAGGTGCGCCGCTTCCTCGCCGCCAGCCCCTACGAGGAGTCCAACACCCGTATCGAGTGCCGCTTCCGGTCCGGCGACGGCGGCTGGCTCAACGTCGAGTCGACCGTCAACCGCCATCACGGCGGCCTGATCTTCAACAGCCGGGACGTGACCGAACGCGTGCGCCTCCAGGCGCAGTTGCAGCACAACGCCGAGCACGACCCGCTCACCGACCTGCCCAACCGCGCCCTGTTCACCAAACGCGTCCAGCAGGCCCTGTCCGGCCGCCGCTCCACCGACCGCGGCACGGCCGTCCTCTTCATCGACCTCGACGGCTTCAAGGCCGTCAACGACACCATCGGCCACCAGTCCGGGGACGAACTCCTCGTCCAGGCCGCCCGCAGGCTGCACGCGGCGGTCCGGCACGGCGACACCGCCTCCCGGCTCGGCGGCGACGAGTTCGCGGCCCTGATCGTCGGCGACGGCACCCGGGACCGGGCCGCCCGCGAGCGGCACATCATGGAACTCGCCGACCGCCTGAGAATCACCCTGTCCCAGCCGTACCTCATCGACGGCAACGATGTCCGTGTCGCCGCCTCCATCGGCGTCGCCTTCGCCGAACCGGGCCTGGGCGCCGGGGAGTTGCTGCGCAACGCCGACCTCGCGATGTACCGCGCCAAGGGGGCGGGCAAGGGCCGGGTCGAGCTGTACGCCCCGCAGATGCAGCAGGACGTCGTACGGAAGGCGGAGCTGGCCACCCGGCTGCGGGCCGCGCTGCACGACGGCGAGTTCGCGCTGCTGCACCAGCCCGTGGTGTCGTTGACAGACGGCCGGATCACCTCGGTCTCCACCCAGGCGCGATGGCGTTCGTCGCAGGGGGTCCTGTTCACGCCGGCCGAGTTCCTGCGGGTGGCCGAGGACAGCGACAAGACCGCCGAGCTGGGCCGCTGGATGCTGGAGGAGGCCGTGGAACAGGCCGCCGAGCGCACCGCGACCGGGCTCGCCGTGTCCGTCGCCGTGCGGATAAGTGCCCGGCGGCTGCTGGACAAGTCGATGCCGCTCGGCTCGATCGAGGCCCTGCTGACCCGGCACGGGCTGCCGTCGGGCTCGCTGGTCATCGAGCTGTCCGACACCGACCCGCGCGTCTCCCTGGACGAGCTGGAGCGCCGGCTGACCGCACTGCGGCGGCTCGGCGTCCGGATCGCCCTCGACGGGTTCGGCAGCGGCTACGCGGCCATCACGACGCTACGGCGGCTGCCCGTCGACGTACTGAAACTGGACCGCAGTCTGGTCGAGGGCGTCGTCGAGTCCGCGCGGCTGCACAAGATCACCAGCGGGCTGCTGCGGATCGCCGGCGACCTCGGGCTGCAGTCCGTGGCCGACGGGGTCGACCTGCCGGAACAGGTGGTCGCCCTGCGCGCGATGGGCTGCACGCACGGACAGGGCATGGCCTTCTCCGGACCACTGGACGAGTACCGGCTGCGCCGGGCCCTGTCCTGCGGCCACTATCCGGTGCCGCACGGACCCGCCGAGCCCGCGTTCGCGGGCGGCGCCCCGGGGGTGTACACCAGTGGTGTGCCCGTCGTTTTCGGGGGCGGAACGGCCCTCCGTTCACATAATGAGACTCCCGTCCCACCCACTTGACAGTCGGTGCGTGCCGGGGGGAGGGTCAGTCCCATGCGCACCCGAATTCTCGTACTTGGAAAGCGCGTCGGCTGAAGCTGGTGACGTCCGGACGGACCCGGAACTCCCAGCGACCGCACCCGGCGCGCTCCCCTCGCTTGCCTCACGGCACGAGGGGTTTTTTGTTGCACAGGATCCAGTCGTGCAGCAGCTAAACCCCGCACAAACCTCGCAAAAACCCTCAGCATCGAGAAGAGAATGACGATGACCGAGCAGGCCACCGGGGCCCATCCGCAGCCGCGGCCCCGATCCGGAGGACAGCCGTCCGCCCCCGAGCACGTCACGGGTGCGCAGTCCCTCATCCGCTCTCTTGAGGAGGTCGGGGCCGACACGGTATTCGGCATTCCCGGCGGTGCGATCCTTCCGGCCTACGACCCGCTGATGGACTCGACGCGCGTGCGTCACGTCCTGGTCCGGCACGAGCAGGGCGCGGGTCACGCGGCCACCGGCTACGCACAGGCCACCGGCAAGGTCGGCGTCTGCATGGCGACCTCGGGCCCCGGCGCCACCAACCTGGTGACCCCGATCGCCGACGCGCACATGGACTCGGTGCCGCTCGTGGCGATCACCGGGCAGGTCGCGTCCAAGGCGATCGGTACGGACGCCTTCCAGGAGGCGGACATCGTCGGCATCACGATGCCGGTCACCAAGCACAACTTCCTGGTCACCAAGGCCGAGGACATCCCGCGCGTCATCGCGCAGGCCTTCCACATCGCCTCCACCGGCCGTCCAGGACCGGTGCTGGTCGACATCGCGAAGGACGCCCTCCAGGCGAAGACCACCTTCTCCTGGCCGCCGGTCATGGACCTCCCCGGCTACCGCCCGGTGACCAAGCCGCACGCCAAGCAGATCCGCGAGGCCGCCAAGCTGATCACCGCCGCGAAGCGGCCCGTCCTCTACGTCGGGGGCGGTGTCCTCAAGGCACACGCCACCGCCGAGCTGAAGGTCCTCGCAGAACTCACCGGAGCGCCCGTCACCACCACCCTGATGGCGCTCGGCGCATTCCCCGACAGTCACGAGCTGCACGTGGGAATGCCGGGCATGCACGGTGCGGTCACCGCCGTCACCGCGCTGCAGAAGGCCGACCTGATCGTCGCCCTCGGAGCCCGCTTCGACGACCGCGTCACCGGCAAGCTGGACAGCTTCGCGCCGTACGCGAAGATCGTCCACGCCGACATCGACCCGGCCGAGATCGGCAAGAACCGCGCCGCCGACGTGCCGATCGTCGGGGACGCCCGCGAGGTCATCGCCGACCTGGTGCAGGCCGTGCAGAAGGAGCACAGCGAGGGTCACACCGGCGACTACAGCGCCTGGTGGAAGGACCTCAACCGCTGGCGCGAGACGTACCCGCTCGGCTACGAGCAGCCCGACAACGGCTCGCTCTCCCCGCAGCAGGTCATCGAGCGCGTCGGCCAACTCGCCCCGGAGGGAACGATCTTCGCGGCGGGCGTCGGCCAGCACCAGATGTGGGCAGCGCACTACATCCAGTACGAGAAGCCGGCGACCTGGCTCAACTCCGGTGGCGCCGGGACGATGGGCTACGCGGTCCCGGCCGCGATGGGTGCCAAGGCCGGCGCCCCGGACCAGACGGTCTGGGCGATCGACGGCGACGGCTGCTTCCAGATGACCAATCAGGAACTCACCACCTGCGCCCTGAACAACATCCCGATCAAGGTCGCCATCATCAACAACGGCGCCCTCGGCATGGTCCGCCAGTGGCAGACCCTGTTCTACAACCAGCGCTACTCCAACACCGTGCTGCACAGCGGCCCGGAGGCGGACGGCAAGCAGCCGAGCGCGGGCACCCGCATCCCCGACTTCGTCAAGTTGTCGGAGGCGATGGGCTGTTACGCGATCCGCTGCGAGTCCCCCGACGACCTCGACAAGGTCATCGAGGAGGCGAACTCGATCAACGACCGCCCCGTCGTGATCGACTTCATCGTCCACGAGGACGCCATGGTGTGGCCGATGGTCGCCGCCGGCACCTCCAACGACGAGGTCATGTTCGCCCGGGACGTCCGCCCCGACTTCGGCGACAACGAAGACGACTGAGCGAGAGAGACCACAGAGAAATGTCCAAGCACACGCTCTCCGTCCTGGTCGAGAACAAGCCGGGTGTCCTCGCCCGGATCACCGCCCTGTTCTCCCGGCGCGGCTTCAACATCGACTCCCTCGCCGTCGGAGTCACCGAACACCCCGACATCTCCCGCATCACGATCGTGGTGAACGTGATCGAGGCACTTCCGCTCGAACAGGTCACCAAGCAGCTCAACAAGCTCGTCAACGTGCTGAAGATCGTCGAACTGGAGCCGGGTTCCGCCGTTCAGCGCGAACTCGTTCTGGTGAAGGTGCGCGCCGACAACGAGACACGCTCCCAGATCGTCGAGATCGTCCAGCTCTTCCGCGCCAAGACCGTCGACGTCTCCCCGGAGGCCGTCACCGTCGAGGCCACCGGCTCCAGCGACAAGCTGTCCGCCATGCTCAAGATGCTGGAGCCGTACGGCATCAAGGAGCTGGTCCAGTCCGGCACGATCGCCATCGGCCGCGGCGCCCGCTCCATCACCGACCGCTCGCTGCGCGCGCTCGACCGCTCCGCGTAGACCCGTGTGCGGGCGGCCCCGGCCGCCCGCATTCCGAGACCCCCGAACTTCGATTCCGCCCGCCGTCATACGGTGGGACGCAACACCTGCACACCAAGGAGAGAACCCAAAGTGGCCGAGCTGTTCTACGACGCCGACGCCGACCTGTCCATCATCCAGGGCCGCAAGGTCGCGGTCATCGGCTACGGCAGCCAGGGCCACGCCCACGCGCTGTCGCTCCGTGACTCCGGCGTCGACGTGCGCGTCGGTCTGCACGAGGGCTCCAAGTCCAAGGCGAAGGCCGAGGAGCAGGGCCTCCGTGTGGTGACGCCGTCCGAGGCCGCCGCCGAGGCCGACGTCATCATGATCCTCGTGCCGGACCCGATCCAGGCCCAGGTCTACGAGGAGTCCATCAAGGACAACCTCAAGGACGGCGACGCGCTGTTCTTCGGCCACGGTCTGAACATCCGCTTCGACTTCATCAAGCCCCCGGCCGGCGTCGACGTCTGCATGGTCGCCCCCAAGGGCCCGGGCCACCTCGTCCGCCGCCAGTACGAGGAGGGCCGCGGCGTTCCGTGTATCGCGGCCGTCGAGCAGGACGCGACCGGCAACGGCTTCGCGCTCGCGCTGTCGTACGCGAAGGGCATCGGCGGCACCCGCGCCGGCGTCATCAAGACGACCTTCACCGAGGAGACCGAGACCGACCTGTTCGGTGAGCAGGCCGTCCTCTGCGGTGGTACGGCCGCGCTGGTCAAGGCCGGTTTCGAGACGCTGACCGAGGCCGGCTACCAGCCCGAGATCGCGTACTTCGAGTGCCTGCACGAGCTGAAGCTCATCGTCGACCTCATGTACGAGGGCGGCCTGGAGAAGATGCGCTGGTCGATCTCCGAGACCGCGGAGTGGGGCGACTACGTCACCGGCCCGCGCATCATCACGGACGAGACCAAGGCCACGATGAAGCAGGTCCTCGCCGAGATCCAGGACGGCACCTTCGCCCGTGAGTGGATGGCCGAGTACCACGGTGGCCTGAAGAAGTACAACGAGTACAAGCAGAAGGACGCCGAGTCCCTGCTGGAGACCACCGGCAAGCAGCTCCGCAAGCTGATGAGCTGGGTCGACGAAGAGGCGTAAGTCCTGAGGCCGAGGTCCTGTCGTCACATTCCCGTCGCGAGGCAGGCGGGAATGTGACGACAGGACCTCGGGGCCGGAGTGAGCACTCCGGCCCCTTTGTCCAACCCGTCCAGCCTCGGACGGGTGATCCTTCCGCAGAGGCGTAAGACGCCCCTCGCCGCGCCACTACACTGCCGTACTACATACGCGTCAGGCCCACAGCGTCGTGCGTCTCCACGCGGCCCATAGCGACACCGAGGAATGTCAGGCACACCCCCGCGCCGCCCGGCATTCCCCGGCGCCGCTACCTCCACCGCCTGCGGCCGTCGGGACGGCCGTCCGCACGCAATGGACTTGTGAGGACTCACGTGAGCTCGAAACCTGTCGTACTCATCGCTGAAGAGCTGTCGCCCGCGACGGTGGACGCCCTCGGCCCGGACTTCGAGATCCGCCACTGCAACGGCGCGGACCGGGGCGAGCTGCTCCCCGCGATCGCCGACGTGGACGCGATCCTGATCCGTTCGGCCACCAAGGTCGACGCCGAAGCGGTCGCCGCCGCACGGAAGTTGAAGGTCGTCGCACGAGCCGGCGTCGGCCTGGACAACGTGGACGTCTCCGCCGCCACCAAGGCCGGCGTGATGGTCGTCAACGCCCCCACCTCGAACATCGTCACCGCCGCCGAGCTGGCCTGCGGTCTGCTGCTGGCGACCGCACGCCACATCCCGCAGGCCAACGCCGCGCTGAAGAACGGCGAGTGGAAGCGCAGCAAGTACACGGGCGTCGAGCTCGCCGAGAAGACCCTCGGCGTCGTCGGCCTCGGCCGTATCGGCGCCCTCGTGGCGCAGCGCATGTCCGCGTTCGGGATGAAGGTCGTCGCCTACGACCCCTACATCCAGCCCGCGCGGGCCGCCCAGATGGGCGTCAAGATCCTGTCGCTGGACGAGCTGCTCGAAGTCTCCGACTTCATCACCGTGCACCTGCCCAAGACCCCCGAGACGGTCGGTCTGATCGGCGACGAGGCGCTGCGCAAGGTCAAGCCGACCGTCCGCATCGTCAACGCCGCGCGCGGCGGGATCGTCGACGAGGAGGCGCTGTACTCCGCGCTCAAGGAGGGCCGCGTCGCCGGCGCCGGCCTCGACGTGTACGCGAAGGAGCCCTGCACGGACTCCCCGCTCTTCGAGTTCGACCAGGTCGTCTCCACCCCGCACCTCGGCGCCTCCACGGACGAGGCCCAGGAGAAGGCCGGTGTCTCGGTCGCCAAGTCGGTGCGCCTCGCGCTCGCCGGTGAACTCGTCCCCGACGCGGTGAACGTCCAGGGCGGAGTCATCGCCGAGGACGTCAAGCCCGGCCTGCCGCTCGCCGAGAAGCTCGGCCGCATCTTCACCGCGCTCGCGGGCGAGGTCGCGGTCCGCCTCGACGTCGAGGTCTACGGCGAGATCACCCAGCACGACGTCAAGGTGCTCGAACTCTCCGCGCTCAAGGGCGTGTTCGAGGACGTCGTCGACGAGACCGTGTCGTACGTCAACGCCCCGCTGTTCGCGCAGGAGCGCGGCGTCGAGGTACGGCTGACGACCAGCTCCGAGTCCGCCGACCACCGCAACGTCGTCACCGTGCGCGGCACGCTGAGCAGCGGCGAGGAGGTCGCGGTCTCCGGCACGCTGGCCGGCCCCAAGAACCTGCAGAAGATCGTCGCGGTCGGCGACTACGACGTCGACCTCGCGCTCGCCGACCACATGGTGGTGCTGCGGTACGAGGACCGTCCCGGTGTCGTCGGCACGGTCGGCCGCGTCTTCGGCGAGGCCGGCATCAACATCGCCGGTATGCAGGTCTCGCGGTCGGTCGCGGGCGGCGAGGCGCTGGCCGTGCTGACCGTCGACGACACGGTGGCCGTCAATGTGCTGGCCGAGGTGGCCGAGGAGATCGGCGCGACGTCGGCTCGTTCGGTGAACCTGGTCTGAGCCTGAGCCATGGGTGAACGCCGGGCGGGCTGAGGAGAGAATCCTCAACCCGCCCGGCGTTCCTCTGTGTTGGGCTCTCACACCTGCGCTTCCTGCGGCTCCGCCGCCACCGGCTCCGGCGCCTGTACCCGCAGCCCCCGCAGGGTCCGCGCCGCCGCGAAGGCCGCGCCCAGCAGCAGTGCCGCGCCCGCGATCGCCGCGCCGTGCATGCCGTCGGTGAAGGCCTGCCGTGCGGTCGCCGTCAGGGCATCTCCCGCGTGCCCCGGCAGTCGGCGGGCGACGGCCAGGGCGCCGCCGAGGGTCTCGTGGGCCGGGGCGGGGGCCGAGGCCGGGATGCCGTGGCGGTAGACGGCCGTACCGATGGAGCCGAGGACCGCCATGCCCAGCGCGCCGCCGAACTCCGCGCCCGTCTCCATCAGCGAGGACGCGACGCCCGCCTTCTCCACCGGGGCGCTGCCCATCGCCAGGTCCATGATCTGGGACATCACCATGACGATCCCGGAGGCGAGGACACCGGCGGCGGCCAGGGCCAACCAGAGGGAGTCGGTGCCGGTGAGGGCGAGCATGCCGTAGCCGCAGGCGGCGATCGCGAAACCGGAGGCGACGACGTAGGCGCGGTCAACTCCCTTCTGCACGAGGGTCGTTGCCAGCGGAGCCGCCGCACCGATCGGCACCGAGGGGAGCAGCGCCCACAGGGCCGCCTCCATCGCGCTCTTGCCGAGCACCGACTGCAGGTACTGCGTGGTGAAGAAGGCCGAGCCCATCATGCCGAACGCGGAGACCAGGTTGAGGACGACGGAGGGGGCGAAGCCGCGGCCCCGGAAGAGGGTGGGGTCGATCATCGGGGACGCTGTGGTGCGCTGGCGGTGGACGAAGAGGGTCGCGAAGAGCAGGCCTACGGTGATCGAGACGACGTACTGGACGTGCCAGCCCTCGGACGGGATCTCCTTGAGGCCGTAGATCACGGGCAGTACCGCCGCCAGGGACAGTGGGACGCTCGGCCAGTCGAAGCGGCCGGGGGCCGGGTTCTTCGACTCGGGGAGCAGGAACGGGCCGATGAGCAGGAGCAGGGCCATCGCGGGCAGGTTGATCAGGAAGACCGAGCCCCACCAGAAGTACTGGACCAGCACCCCGCTCAGCACCGAGCCGAGCGCGACACCGGCGGTCATCACGCCGGACCACAGACCGATCGCCTTCGCGCGCTGGCCGGGGTCGGTGAACATCGTGCGCAGCAGCGCCATCGTCGAGGGCATCAGGGTGGCGCCGCCGATGCCGAGGACCGCGCGGGCCGCGATCAGGGTCTCGGCGCTGTTCGCGTAGGCGGCGATGAAGGAGGCGGTGCCGAAGGCCGCTGCGCCGATCAGGAGGAGCCGACGGCGGCCGATGCGGTCGCCGATCGAGCCCATCGTCATCAGCAGGCCGGCCAGGACGAAGGCGTAGATGTCGAAGATCCACAGCTGCTGGGTGCCGCTGGGCTCCAGGTCCGCGCTGATCGCCGGGATGGCGAAGTAGAGGACGGAGACGTCCATGGAGACGAGGAGCAGCGGGAGCATCAGGACGCCGAGGGCGGTCCATTCGCGGCGCCCGGCACGGGAGTTGGGGGCGCTCGCGGGGTTCGTCGAGCTCGTCGGGTTCGTCATGACAGCGAATGTACGCGTGTCTTAAACGCTTGTCTAGAACGGATGTGTAAGTCGTACGTATAGGACGGCTGTATGGATCGGCGGTAGGGTGGCGGGCATGGGACACCGTGAGGATCTGCTCGAAGGCGCGAAGCGCTGCCTGCTGGAGAAGGGGTTCGCGCGCACCACGGCGCGCGACATCGTCAAGGAGTCGGGGACGAACCTCGCGTCCATCGGCTACCACTACGGCTCGAAGGACGCGCTGCTCGCGCAGGCATATGTCTCGCTGGTGGAAGGCATGTCCTTCGAGTGGGGTGACCGGCTCGAAGGGGCGCCGGGCTCGCTGGAGCGGTTCAGGGAGGTGTGGTCGAACGTCGTCGCCTCCCTCCGCCAGCCCGGCTCGATGTGGCGGCTCAGCGGGGAGATCATGGCGATGGGCGACCAACTGCCGGAGGCCCGCGATCAGTTGGCGCTCGCGCAGCGCGAGGGCGGCCGGGGACTGGTCTCGCTGTTCATGGGCGTACCGGAGGAGGAGGTGTCGGACGAGACCGCCGACACGCTCGGCTCGTTCTACATGGTCGTGATGTCCGGGCTCATCATGCAGTGGACCTTCGACCCGAAGACCGCGCCCGACGCGGACCGGCTCACCGAGGGTCTCCGCCAACTGCTGGAGGGTGCCCGGAGGGTGGGGTGATTTGCTGGTTGTTCGTCGGCCCGCAGTGCCGGCGTCGCCGCCCGGGGGCGCTCGGCCCGGTGGCCGTGCCCAAGGGGGACGCGTTCTCCGTTCTCCGTGGAGCTTCGCCCGCCGCCGGAGCGCGTGTGCGCGGTGCGCCGACCGCGTGGGCTACCCGGCCGTCGACCAGTCCTCGCGCCGCCGGTCCCGCAGCGCCGGTGCCACCGCGACCAGCATCAGCAGCGCGGTCAGTGCGAAGGCCCACGGGTAGCCGGTCAGGCCGGCCGTGATGCCGAAGCCGGCCGCGCCGACGCCCATGCCGCCGTCGTAGGCCAGGTTCCACAGCGCGCTGACCGTGCCGTACGAGACGCCGGAAGCGCGGGCGTACATCAGGGTCAGCGTGGCGTTCTGGGTGATGCCGAAGCCCGCGCCGAACAGGGCGGTGCCCGCGATGACGGCGACCGGGTTCGCGGTCGGGGCGATGACCAGGACGCCCGCCGCCGACAGGAGCAGGCCGGGCAGCACGAGCCGGCCGCTGCCGTGCCGGTCGCCGTGGCGGCCCGCCAGCCAGCGCGTCACGGTGGAGGCCGCGGTCTGTACGAACAGGGCCACCGCGACGACTCCGGCGGACGCCGAGGGCACGGCCAGCGGCAGGAACGTGACGATGATTCCGGCGGCGGTGGCGGTGGCCGCGAACACCAGAACCGGCCGTAGCAGAGCGCCGGTTCGCAACCCTCGTACGACACCCATCGGCTCATCTGGGCGGTCTGCCTTGCTCCCTCGGTCCGGCAGGCCGGTGACGAAGGGGATCGCGGCCAGTGCCGCGAGGCCACCGGCGACGGCGACCGGCCCGAATCCCAGATGCTCGGCCAGCCACAGGCCAAGCGGCAGCGCGAGCAGTGACGGTACGCCGGACACCAGCCCCACCAACGCGAGCCCCTCGCCCCGGCGTTGGTCCGGGATCAACGACGCGGTCAGGGCGCCGCCCGCGACGATCGTCAGCGCGAAACCGAGCCCGCGGACGAAGCACACCGCGACGACCCACGCGGTGTTGCCCGAGACGGTCAGTACCAAGGCCGGGGCGCCGAGCAGCAACAGCCCTGCCATCAGGGTCGGTCGGTACCCGAAGCGGTCCACGAGCCGGGGCGTGACCAGCTCGCCGAGCACCGTCGCGAGCATCAACGACCCGGTCGCGAGCCCCGCCGCGCCACCGCCGCCCCGCTCGGCGGCATACGCCGGTACGACCGAGAGCAGCAGGAAGAAGCTCAGACTGGCGCCGACCACGCTGATGAAGCGGAGGAGGAGGGGGCGGGTCACGAGCGGGGGACGACTGCCCGAAGTGGCCCCGGAGGAAGGGCGGTTGGGTGTCGCGGGGGAGGGTGAGCCGGAGGTCTGGCCGGTCGTCATGGCGTCGACACTAGAATCCGGCCGGGCCGCCCGGCAGCTCCAATTCCGGGCCGGTGGACTGGTCGGTCGCTCCCGCCGGCGCGGTACTCAACGCCGTCGACGACGAAGGCGTACCCGTCCGCGGGATCGCCGAGACCATCGGACGGCACCTGAACCTGCCCGCCCGTCCCCTGGCTGGAAGCCCAGCCGCCCCGGCCTGATCGAGGACATCGAAGAGGGCCATTACTTCAGGTGAGTCGGCCGGCGGCGCCCCACGGGCGAATGTCATTCGATCGGCCCAGCGACAAATCGATTCCCCGGGTGAACGGGCCGGAGATCGATCAACCGCACCGGCCGGTACGGCGATCGTAGGGCGGTATCAGACCGTCCGAACGCCCAACCGATCGCCCACCAAGGAGTTTCCTTTGCGAGTTCGTCGTGTCGTGACCAGTGCCCTCGGTGCCGCAGCCCTCGTGCTCACCTCGCTCGGCACGGTGGCCGCCGCCACCCCCGGGTCCGCCGGCCCCTGCGGCTTCTACAAGACCAGTACCGACGCCTACTACCGCCACTGCACCACCGACGGCTCGCATGTCGTCATCAAGGTCCGGGTCGCCCGGGCGCGTGACCACGAGGCATGCGTCAGGCCCGGCACGACCTGGCTGGGCTCCGCCCGGAAGATCCAGGGCGCCTACTACGTCGGGCGGACCTGCTGACCCGTCGCGTCGCCCCATAGCCCCCAACTGCCTTACAGCCGCGCCCCCTTCAACACCATGTGCAGCAACAGCCGGTCCTCCCCGTCGTCCAGGTCCAGCCCCGTCAGCTGTTCCACCCGTGACAGGCGGTAGTAGAGCGTCTGGCGGTGGATGCCCAACTCGGCTGCCGTACGTCCCGCTTGGCCCGCGCGGTCGAGGTACACCTCGGCGGTGCGGGCCAGTTCGTGGTGGGCGGGGGAGAGGAGGGGGCCGACCGCGGGGTCATGGGCGGAGTCCGGGGGGAGGCTGGTCAGGAGGCGGTACGGGCCGATGCGGGACCAGTCGGCGACCGGGGCGAAGCGGGGTTCCGCGAGGGCGGCGCGGGCCGCGGCCGTGGCTTCCTGCCAGGCGGTGGCGAGGTCGGCGAGACCGGCGCGGGGCCGGGCGATGCCCGCCGCGCGGCGGGCGCCGGGCGGGCCGTCCTTCAGGAGACGGGCCGCCGCTGCCTCCGCCGGACTGCCCGCGTCCGTCGACCGCAGGCGTACCAGCACCGCCAGGCACTGTTGCTCCGCCGCTCCCCACGGGACCGTGCACAGCGCCGTGGCGTGCGGCACCGTACGGGCCGAGGGGGTGTCGTCCGGGTCGGCGGCCGGCCAGGGGGCGACGCACACCAGCGTGTACGGGCCGTCGCCGCGGGTGCCGAGGGCCGTGCGCAGGGCCGCCACCGCCATGTCGCCCTGCCAGCCGCGCTCGGCGGTCAGCACCGTCTGCAGCTCCCGGCTGAGATCCGCCCCGTGCTGCGCCTCGTCCGCGAGCAGCGCTCCGATGCGGGACGTCACCTCCATGGCCGCGTCCAGCTGCGGGGCGGTGGGTCCCGGGTCGTCGGCCAGGAGCCAGACGTAGCCGAGGACGACGCCCCGATGGCGTACGGGGAGGCAGATACGGCCGCGGTAGACACCCGCCTCGGGGGTGGGCGGGATCCGGACCGGGCCGGTCGCCCGGGTGATACCGAAGCCCTCGAACCAGGTGCGGATCGCCGTCGTGGAGCGCCGGGTGAGGATCGAGCGGGTGCGGACGGGGTCCAGGGCGGTCGGGTCCAGGTCGCCCTCACCGTCGTAGGCCCCGAAGGCGATCAGCTCGAAGTCGCGGTTCTCCAGGGTCGCCGGGGCGCCGAGCAGCTCGGAGATCTCGTCGACGAGCTCCTGGTAGTCGCCTCTGGAATCGGATGTCACCCGGGCATTCTCGCGCATTCCCCCGCCGGCTTCATACATCTGTCTGAGATCTGCGGCACGGATGCGTGACAGCTGTCGATGGTCGACGATCGGAGACAACCCTAGGTTTCACGGTGGTTCCCCGTATGTCCGACCGCTTGGAGGTACCCCGTGCTGGGTCCCGTGATTCTCGCCGCCTCGCGCAGCGAACAGATGCGTCGGCTGATCTCGGCGGCGCCGGTGACCAAGCAGGTCGTGGACCGCTTCATCCCCGGCGAGACCGTCGACGAGATCGTGCCGATCGTCCAGGACCTGACCGCCAAGGGCCTGGAGCTGACGATGGACGTCGTCGGCGAGGACATCACCACCCCCGAGCAGGCCGCCGCCGCCCGCGACGCCTATCTCCTGCTCGTCGACCGGCTCAAGGAGCTGGAGCTGGGTACCCGGGCCGAGATGTCCATCAAGCTGTCCATGTTCGGGCAGGCGCTGGAGGGCGGTCACGAGCTGGCCCTCGCCAACGTCCGGCCCGTCGTCGAGGCCGCCGCCGCCATCGGTACGACCGTCACGCTCGACGCCGAGGACCACACCACCCTCGACTCGATGTTCGCGATCCACGAGGAGCTGCGGAAGGACTTCCCGCAGACCGGCTGCGTCATCCAGGCCTACCTCTTCCGCACCGAGTCCGACGCCCGCCGGCTCGCCGGGGCCGGCAGCCGCGTCCGGCTCGTGAAGGGCGCCTACAAGGAGCCCGCCGAGGTCGCCTACCAGCAGAAACACGAGATCGACAAGGCCTACGTCCGGATTCTGCGGATCCTGATGGAGGGTTCCGGCTACCCGATGATCGGATCCCATGACCCGCGCCTCATCTCCATCGCGCAGGAGCTCGCCCGGCGCGCCGGGCGCAAGCTGGACGAGTACGAGTTCCAGATGCTGTACGGCATCCGCAGCGACGAGCATCTGCGGCTCGCCGCCGAAGGCCACCGCATGCGCGTCTACACCGCCTACGGCACCGACTGGTACGGCTACTTCATGCGCAGGCTCGCGGAGAAGCCGGCGAACCTGCGCTTCTTCGCCCGCAGCATGATCACCAAGGGCTGATGCGCGGGGTGAGCGGCTGCCGTCGTCCTCCGGCGAGTGCTCGGAGGACGACGGCAGCCGCCCCGCGGCCGGCTGAGCCGGACCCAGACCCGCGGAAAGGAGTTACGGATCTCGTGACTCCGCCCCCGAAGAGGCTTCTCACGAACTCGCCGCAGCGAGCCCGTGACGGTCAAGCCCTGACCGCCGCTCACCATACGCAACCGCTTCAGTTCCCCCCGGCTGAAGCCCGGGAATCACTCGGAAGAGGTACCCCATGGACGCTGTGACCCAGGTCCCCACCCCCGTCAACGAGCCGGTGCACGGCTACGCGCCCGGCTCTTCCGAGCGCGCCCGTCTGGAGGTCAAGCTCAAGGAGCTGGCCGAGAACCCGATCGACCTGCCGATGACCATCGGCGGCGAGCGGCGGATGGGCGGCGGCGAGCGCGTCGACGTCGTCCAGCCGCACAACCACAAGGCACGGCTGGGCACTTACGCCAACGCCACCCAGGACGACGCCCAGGACGCGATCGACGCGGCCCTCGCCGCCGCGCCCGCCTGGCGCGCGATGTCCTTCGACGACCGTGCCGCGATCATCCTGCGCGCCGCCGAACTGCTGTCCGGCCCGTGGCGCGAGACCCTCGCGGCCTCCACCATGCTCGGGCAGTCCAAGACCGCCCAGCAGGCGGAGATCGACTGTCCCTGCGAACTCGTCGACTTCTGGCGCTTCAACGTCAAGTACGCCCGCGACCTGCTCGCCGAGCAGCCCCCGGCGAACTCCCCGGGCGTGTGGAACCGCCTCGACCACCGCCCGCTCGAAGGCTTCGTCTACGCGATCACGCCCTTCAACTTCACCGCGATCGCGGGCAACCTGCCGACGGCGCCCGCGCTGATGGGCAATGTCGTCGTCTGGAAGCCGTCGCCGACCCAGACCCACTCCGCCGTGCTCCTCATGCAGCTGCTGGAGGAGGCGGGGCTCCCCAAGGGCGTCATCAACCTCGTCACCGGCGACGGCATCGAGGTGTCGAAGGTGGCCCTTGAGCACCGCGACCTCGCCGCCATCCACTTCACCGGGTCCACCAAGACCTTCCAGTACCTGTGGAAGACGGTCGGTACCAACATCGAGAAGTACCGCTCCTACCCGCGCCTGGTCGGCGAGACCGGCGGCAAGGACTTCGTCGTCGCCCACCCGAGCGCGGACCGCGCGGTGTTGAAGACGGCGCTGACCCGCGGCGCCTTCGAGTACCAGGGGCAGAAGTGCTCCGCGACCTCCCGCGCGTACATCCCGGCGTCGATCTGGAACTCCGGTTTCAAGGAGGAATTCGCCGCCGAGGTCGACTACTTGACGATGGGTGACGTCACCGACCTGTCGAACTTCCTCGGCGCGGTCATCGACGAGCGCGCGTTCGCCAAGAACAAGGCGGCCATCGACCGCGCGAAGGCGGACCCCAACTGCGCGATCGTCGCGGGCGGTTCGTACGACGACTCGGTCGGCTACTTCGTCCGCCCGACCGTCGTCGAGTGCAGCGACCCGGCCAATGAGGTGTTCACCACCGAGTACTTCGGCCCGTTCCTCGCCGTGCACGTCTACGAGGACGACGCCTACGACGAGATGCTGACCCAGATGGAGTCGGTGTCCGACTACGCCCTCACCGGCTCGGTCATCTCCAACGACCGTGCGGCGGCGGCCTACACGATGGAGAAGCTGCGCTACGCGGCCGGCAACTTCTACATCAACGACAAGTCCACCGGCGCCGTCGTCGGCCAGCAGCCCTTCGGCGGCGGTCGCTCCTCCGGCACCAACGACAAGGCCGGCGCCCCGCAGAACCTGATGCGCTGGACCCTGACCCGCGCCATCAAGGAGACCCTGGTCGCACCGACCGACTACACCTACCCGCACATGGGCTGACAGGAACACAGCGCCCACAGCGGGCAGACTCCCCGTCATGACCCCAACCCGTATGCAGGACACGGCGGTTACCGCGGACGACGGAGTGCGGCTGTGGGCCTCCCGGTCCGGCCGTGGCACACCCGGCACCACACCCCTGGTGCTGTGCCACGGCGGGCCCGGACTGTGGGACATGTCCGAGGACGTGGCCGGAATGTTCGACTCCCGCACCACGGTGGTCCGTTGGGACCAGCGCGGATGCGGGCGGTCCGAACCGTGCGCGGGCCCGTGGACCACCGAACGGTTCGTGGCCGATCTCGACGCCGTACGACGGCACTTCGCGCTGGAACGGCCGGTGCTGCTCGGCCACTCCTGGGGCGCCTCGCTCGCCCTGAGCTACGCCCTCGCCCACCCGGACCGGGTCACCGCGCTCGTCTACGTGAGCGGCACCGGCATCGGACCGGACGCCGACTGGCACGGCGCCTATAAGGAGAACCTTCTCGCCCGGCTCGGCGAAGATTCCCAACGGCTAGCCCGCTGGCGGGAGTTGCCCGGAGACAGCCGCGAACGGGCGGTGCTCCAGTGGTCCGCCGAGTTCGTGGACCGGGAGCGGGCCGTCGAGCACGCGGAGCGGATGGCCGACCCCTGGTTCCCCATCAACTCCCCCTGCAACAAAGCCCTGAACGCCGAGGCGGGACAGACCGCCGGCACCCCCGCCCGGTACGCCGCCTGCGAGGCCCTCGACCTCCCTGTGCTCATCGTCGACGGAGAGCGGGACATCCGCCCCCGGTCGGCCGTCGACTCGCTGGAGCGGGCGCTGTCCCGGGTGCGGCGGGTGACCCTGGCGGGCGCCGGGCACCTCCCATGGGTCGAGGACCCGCACGGGTTCCGCGAGGCGGTGACGACGGCGATGCGCTCATGACGTCAACGCGGTGACGACGGGCGATGCGCCGATGACAGCACGCCATGAGCCCGTGTCTCCGATACTGACCCCGTGACCATCCGTATGCGCATCGCCCACACGGCCGACCTCACCCCGGCCGACCTCCGCGCCGCCCGCGCACTGCTGGACGCCGCCTTCGCCGGTGACCTCACCGACCAGGACTTCGAGCACGGCCTCGGCGGCCTCCACGCCCTGCTCGCCGACGAGGACGGGCTCGTCGCGCACGGCTCGGTCGTCATGCGCCGGGTGCGCTATCGCGGGCGCTGGCTGCGGGTCGGGTACGTCGAGGGGGTCGGCGTACGCCCCGACGCCCGGCGCCGGGGGCACGGCGGCCGGATCATGGCCGAGCTGGAGCGGATCGTCGACCACGCCTACGACGTCGGCCTGCTCGGCGCCAGCGACGACGGCGCCCGCCTCTACACCGCGCGCGGCTGGCGGCTGTGGGGCGGCAAGATCTCCGCCCTCGGCCCGGACGGCATCGTCCATCTGCCTGAGGAGGAGGACAGCACCTACGTCCGCCCCGCGCTCGCCGGACCCCTCGACCTCGACGCCGATCTCCTCTTCGACTGGCGTGACGGGGACGTGCTCTGACGGAGCGTCAAACGATCGCCCGCACCAGGACCTTGCCCGTGTTCCCGCCGCGCAGCATCGACAGGAACGCCTCCACGATCGACTCGAAACCGTCCACGACCGTCTCGTCCAGCGCCAGCGTCCCGGCACGCAGACGCGGTACGGCGAACTCGTACAACTCCTCCTGCACATCAAGGTAGTCGCGCACGAGGAAGCCCTCGACGCGCAGGCTCTTCTCCACCACGTCGGCGTGGTTGAAGACCACGGGCGGCGCGTCCGGGGTGTTGTACTGGCCGATCGTGCCGATCCGCACCACCCGCCCGCGTTCGCGCAGCGCGCCGATCGCCGCGCCGAGGTGGTCGCCGCCGACGTTGTCGACGAAGAGGTCGATGCCGTCCGGGGCCGCCTGGGCGAGGAGTTCGGCCACGGGAGCGGTGCGGTAGTCGAAGGCCGCGTCGTAACCCACGTACTCCGTCAGGTACTTCACCTTCTGGGCCGATCCCGCGCTGCCGATCAGCCGGCCCGCCCCCAGCAGCCTGGCGAACCGTCCGGTCGCGGTGCCGACGCCGCCCGCCGCCGCGGACACGAACACGTCGTCCCCCTCGCGGAGCCGGGCGATCCGGGTGAGACCGACGTATGCCGTCAGGCCGGTGCCGCCGAGCACGCTCAGGTAGGCGGACAGGGGAACCCCGTCGTGGTGGGGGAGCCGTCGGACCTCCTCGGGCCGGACGACCGAGTGGGTGCGCCAGCCCGCGCGGTGGAAGACGATCTCGCCCTCGGGCAGCGCCGCGGCACGGGAGGCGACGATCCGGCCGAGTGCGCGGCCCTCCAGCGGGGCGTTCAACTCGAAGTCGCCGTCCATCATTTCGCGGTGGTAGGGGTCGACGGACCAGTAGAGGTTCTCGACCAGGGCGGTGCCCGGGGCCGGCTCCGGGACGGGCGACCCCACGAAACGGAAGTGGGCGGGGGACGGGAATCCGGTGGGGCGGGACGTCTGGTGCACGGTGAGCGCGATATCGGTCTCGGTCATGGGAAGGGACCGTAGGCAGGAATGCGGGGGTCGGGGAGAGGGTTGCGCTCATGGAACGGATCGGTCCATGAATCACCCTCATAGCAGCAGGTGGGAGACGTCCGGTGCAGTCTGTCGATCTTGCCCCGCAGGAGCTCAGGACCCTGGTCGCGGTGGTCGACGAGGGAGGTTTCTCGGCGGCCGGCGCACGGCTCGGGAGCACCCAGTCCGCCGTCTCGCACGCGGTGCGCGGTGTCGAACGGAAGCTGGGCGTCGTGCTGTTCGAGCGCGGGCGGTACGGTGCCAGGCCCACGCCCGCCGGAGCGCGGGCCGTGGCGCACGCCCGGCGGGTGCTGCGGATGCTGGAGGTGATGGTCGCCGAGACACGCGGTGCCGGAACGGGAGATGCCGGGACGGCCGTGGTCGGCGGGCCGCTGCGGATCGCCGCGTTCCGGAGCGCGGCCCTGTATCTGCTGCCGCCGGTGCTGGAGCGCCTCGCCGTCTCCCACCCCGGGATCGAGCCGACCGTGCGGGTGGTCCGGGAGGTCGGGCCCGGCACCGCCGGCGAGGTGGCCGAGGGGCGGGCGGACCTCGGTATCGCGACCGTCGGCACCGGTGCGCCGGTCCCGCCGGGGCTGGTGGGCGACGTACTCCTGGAAGAGCCGTACGCGCTGGTGCACCCGGTCGGTCACCCGGCGCCGCGTTCGCTGCCGCTGGTCGACTGGGCCGAGAACTGCTCCTCCCACACGCGTGCCTGGTGGGCCGCGCAGGACTGGATCCCGGCGGCGACGGTGCGCGCGGAGGACGACGGGGCGGTGCTCTCCATGGTGGGCAGTGGTTTCGGCATGGCCATCATGCCCAGGCTCTCGCTGACCGGGGCGCCGTCCTCGGTCGAGGTCACCGATCTCGGGGCGGAGCGGCCGACGCGGAAGGTCGGCTATGTGACCACTCCCGAACTGGCGGCGACGACGGTCGTCAGGGCACTGGTCCGCGAACTGCGGGCCGGAAGAAAACCGCAGGTCAGTGCCGCGTGACTCGTTTCACCGTCTCAGATAGTAGGAAGTCCGAGTAATTGTGGAGACAGATGCGCGGTCCTGTCCTAGCTTTGTAGGAGCCGAACGTCTCGCTCGACCAAGCGAATGGCGGCCGTGAGCCGGACAGCATGCAGGCAACCCCTGCGGTCCGTGGCTACCCGCCCCCTCCGGCGTCTCGTAACCCCCTTCTGCACTCCAGGAATCATCGAAGGAGTCGATTCCCCATGGCCGAGACGACCGTCCGCCGCCGAGTCCGCCACGTGCCCCGCACCAGCGAGTCCGAGCGCAAGAACGCCGCCGCCGCTCTCCAGCGCGCCCTCGACCGCCGGGACAACGGCGGCGAGACCGGCCACTGAGCCGCAGTAACACCACCCCATAGCCGGGAGCCGCGCCCGCACGGGGTGCGGCGCGGTCTCACCGACCGCGCCGCACCTCGAAGTGGTCGATGCGCCTGCCGTTCTGGTCCAGCGCCGACACCTTGAGCCTCGGCGTGCTGCCGCTCTCCGCCTCCACCGAGAGGAGGGAGAAGCCCCGGTAGCGCACCCGCGACCACTCCACCGTCTCCGCCTGCGTGTGCCGGCCCTTCGCCCACTGCAAGGTGTCGACCGTCCCGTGCCGGGTGACGTGCCCCTCGTAGCTCTCCTTGACGCCCGCAGGGAAGCCGTACAGATCCCGACCGCCGCCGCCCGCCGTGACGTACACGATCCCGTCCTTCGTCGGGTCGGTGGACGCGCCGATCGGTACCGCCCTGCCGACCGTGCCCTTCCTGATGGCGTCGGTCCGCTCGTACACGTGGTTGTGCCCGTTGATCACCAGGTCCACCTGGTGCTTCGCGAACAGCGGCAGCCACTCCGCCCGCACTCCGCCGTCCGAGGCGTGCGCGGAGGTCGAGTAGGCGCAGTGGTGGAAGAAGACCACGACGAAATCGACCCCCTTCGCCGCCCGCAGCTCACGCAGCCGGCCGTCCAGCCACTTCGTCTGCTTCCCGGCCGTGTAGCCGAGGTTGGCGGTGATCTCGTACGACACGTCGTTCGCGTCGAGCGCCACGACGCCGACGTTGCCGTAGACGAAGGAGTACACGCCCGGCGCGTGCGTCGGGTCGAAACCGTTGTCCGGAAGGGACCAGCGGGCGAGCTGGCCGCCGTAGCCGTCGGGGGAGTACCAGGCCTCCATGTCGTGGTTGCCGGTCGTCACCATCCACGGGACGGTCCGGGAGGTGCCCTCGTTCTGCTTGAGGAACAGGTCCCAGTACGTAGGGTCGTAGCCGTCCGTCTGCTTGCCCAGGCCGTTGGTGTCCGCGTAGCAGATGTCACCCGCGTGCAGGTGGAAGGCGGGGTTCTCGCGCAGGATCACATGGTCGTTGGCCGCTGCCGCGTTGCTCACACCCTGGTCGCCGAAGGCCGTGAACACGAACTTCTCCGGGCTCGCCGGCGCCGTACGGAACGAGCCGATCGTCGAGCGGTGGGCCGGGGCGGCCGGGTCGAAGCCCTCGTGGCCGACGCCGTAGTAGTACGTCGTGCCGGGGTGGAGGCCGTCCAGGGCCGCGTGGACGTAGTACTGCTCCACCGCGGAGCGGACGCCGGTCAGGCCGGGGGTGTGCAGGGCGCGCACCTCGGCGGTGATCCTGCGGCTGAGGTCGTCGGGCTTCGACCCCACTCGTACGTACGGCTTCCTGACCGCGAACGGCACCTGCCAGGAGACCCGCATCTCCGTCTTCGGGTCGGAGCCGAAGGCGAGATGGCGGCCGAAGGGGGTGACCGCCGCGCCGGGCACCTTCGACGTGGCGGGGGTGGGGGTCGCCGCCTTGCCGTCGGTGGCGCTCTTTCCCGCGCACCCCGTCAGCAGGCCGCCCGCCACCGCGCCCGCCGTCACCAGGGTGCGGCGCCGGGACAGCTTGGCGCGCAGGTACTCGTACTGCTCGGCCATGCTCATCCGGACCGCGAGGTGCTCCGGGATGCCGACGTCGGGTACGGGGGGTTCGGGGGGTGTCCCCCCGAAAAGCACAGTCATGTCGATGAAACTCCCCCAAGAGTCCAACGGCCTCCCGGCATAGGGGTGAACACCGGTCGAACGGACGACACCGTACCCCGCGGGGCGTCCGCATCATGGACACCCGGTGTCATCCCATGGGACGCGGAGTACGGTGTCGGGCATGTCTCGCAGCATCGATCTCGCAGTGATCCCCGGTGACGGCATCGGTCAGGAAGTCGTGGCCGAAGGTCTCAAGGTCCTCTCCGCCGTCCTTCCGCAGGACGTGAAGCTGGAGACCAAGGAGTTCGACTTCGGCGCCCGCCGCTACCACGCGACCGGTGAGACCCTCACCGACGCCGACCTGGCCGCGCTGAAGCCGCACGACGCGATCCTGCTGGGTGCGATCGGTGACCCGAGCGTTCCGTCCGGGGTGCTGGAGCGCGGCTTCCTGCTGAAGCTCCGCTTCGCCTTCGACCACCACGTGAACCTGCGGCCGAGCAAGCTGCTCCCGGGTGTGGCGACCCCGCTCGCCGGCGAGCCGGAGATCGACTTCGTCGTGGTCCGTGAGGGCACCGAGGGCCCGTACACCGGCAACGGCGGCACCATCCGCAAGGGCACCGAGCACGAGGTCGCCACCGAGGTCTCCGTCAACACCGCGTTCGGTGTCGAGCGGGTCGTCCGTGACGCCTTCGCCCGCGCCCAGGCCCGCCCGCGCAAGAAGCTCACGCTGGTCCACAAGAACAACGTGCTGACCTTCGCGGGCCACCTGTGGACGAACGTCTTCAACAAGGTCGCGGCCGAGTTCCCCGAGGTCACCACCGACTACATCCACGTGGACGCGGCGACGATCTACCTCGTCACCGACCCGGCCCGCTTCGACGTGATCGTCACCGACAACCTCTTCGGCGACATCATCACCGACCTCGCCGCGGCCGTCTCCGGCGGCATCGGCGTCGCCGCGAGCGGGAACATCAACCCGTCCGGCGAGTTCCCCTCGATGTTCGAGCCCGTGCACGGCTCCGCGCCGGACATCGCGGGCCAGGGCAAGGCCGACCCCACCGCCACGGTCCTGTCCGTCGCCCTCCTGCTGCGCCACCTCGGCCACGAAACCGAGGCCGTCCGCATCGAGGAGGCCGTCTCCGCCGACCTCGCGGAGCGCACCGGCAAGCCCGCGCGCAGCACCACCGAGATCGGCGACGCGCTCGCCGTACGAGTAGCCGGCTGACCCGCCGCCCTACTCGAAATCTCTCGCAGTATTTCGAAGCCGCCGGGTCGCAACCGCACCCGGCGGCTTTTCTTACGTCCCCGCCGGGTGCCACCATCATCCCTGGGTCGCATTCACGCCGTTTTCGTCCACGGTCCACCTCGCGCGATAATCGAACGCGGAGCCGCGGAATGAGGCAATGCTCGGACGTCCTAACACTGGCCACTGGCAGTCGAGGGCGTGAGCGCGGCCCGTCACACACAACCGGTGAAGGACAACCACTCATGACGACGCCCACGATCGAGCTCAAGCCCTCGGCCTCGCCACTTTCCGCCGCCGAGCGCGACGCGATGCTGGCGAACCCCGGGTTCGGCCGCCACTTCACCGACCACATGGTGACGATCAAGTGGACCGAGGGCCGCGGCTGGCACGACGGCCAGCTCGTGCCGTACGGCCCGCTCTCCCTCGACCCCGCGAACATGACCCTGCACTACGCGCAGGAGATCTTCGAGGGCCTCAAGGCCTACCGGCAGGCCGACGGCTCCATCGCCACCTTCCGCCCCGAGAAGAACGCCCGCCGCTTCCAGACCTCCGCCCGCCGCCTCGGCATGCCCGAGCTGCCGGTCGAGACGTTCATCGAGGCCTGTGACGTGCTGGTCCAGCAGGACCGCGACTGGGTCCCGGCGCACGGCGGCGAAGAGTCCCTGTACCTGCGCCCGTTCATGATCGCGACCGAGGTCGGCCTGGGCGTGAAGCCCGCCAACGAGTACCTCTTCCTGGTCATCGCCTCCCCGGCCGGCGCCTACTTCCCCGGCGGTGTGAAGCCCGTCTCCATCTGGGTCTCCGAGGATCACGTCCGCGCCGTCCCCGGCGGCATGGGCGACGCCAAGACCGGCGGCAACTACGCCGCCTCCCTCCTCGCCCAGGCCGAGGCCGCCGAGCAGGGCTGCGCCCAGGTCTGCTACCTCGACGCGGTCGAGCGCAAGTGGGTCGAGGAACTCGGCGGCATGAACCTGTACTTCGTCTACGGCAACAAGATCGTCACGCCCACCCTCACCGGTTCCATCCTGGAGGGCGTCACCCGCGACTCCCTCCTCACCCTCGCCCGCGACCTCGGCTACGAGCCCGAGGAGGGCCGGATCTCCATCGAGCAGTGGCAGCGCGACTCGGAGAACGGCACGCTGACCGAGGTCTTCGCCTGCGGTACGGCCGCGGTCATCACCCCGGTCGGCACGGTCAAGCGCACCGGCGCCGAGTGGCAGCAGTCCGGCGGCGAGCCCGGCGAGGTCACCCTCCGCCTGCGCGGCGCCCTCCTCGACATCCAGCGCGGCGACACCGTCGACAAGCACGGCTGGATGCACCCCCTGGGCTGAGCCCGACTCCCGGTCGACGGCCGGAAGCCGGTTCGACGCGTATCGCCTCCCCCGTGCGGGTATCCACTGATTCCGCAGGACACGGGAACACGGGGGAGGGGACGCGGTGAGTGGTGGGCCGATACCGCGACTGCGCCGGCTGCTGCGCGCGTTACGCACTCCGCGCCGCCCGCAGAGCCTCACGGTGCTCGTGCTGCTCGCCGCCGTCGCCGGACTCCTGCTGTGGCGGGCCGGCACGATGGACAGCTACGGCGAGAACCTCGCCCTCAACCTGGGCACCGACCTGGTCGGCGTGGTCGTCACCGTCTTCGTGATCGGTCCGCTGATCTCCCGGGCCCAGGAGGGCCGGGTCCGCGAACACACCCGGCTCGACTACGAGTGGTTCGCCGCGCAGGTGTACGGCTCCACGTCCAACGTGAAGGTCCTCGACACCTTCTCCAACCTCTTCGGCCCGCAGTTCTCCGAGCGCCTCTTCCGCGGTGTCCGCTCGGCCACCGCGCACGGCGCCCGGGTGCAGATCCTGCTCCTGGACCCCGACTCCCTCGCCGTGATCCTGCGCGGACGTGAACTCGGCGAGCAGAGCGCCGACATCCGCCGCGACATCATGCGCAACCTGCGGACCCTGGACCGGTTCGCGCAGCGGCTCGACGAGCACTCCCGGAACCTGCTGGAGGTACGGCTGTGCTCGACCTCCCCCGGCGTGACCCTCTACCGCTGGGACGAGCGCTGTCTCGTCTCCTTCCTCACCGTCGGCCGACTCTCCGGCGAGGGCGTCCAGTTGGAGGTCGCGGTACGCTCCCCGCTCGGCACCTTCGTCGAGCAGCGCTTCGACGAGCTGTGGCAGCAGGGCAAACCGATGGACCGCTTCACCCATCTGCCGGTGACCCTGGTCGACGCGGCCGACGGACGGCGGGAGTTCAGCTGCCGCTTCGTCTACGTCGACGACCGCCTGTACGTCGAGGCCCCCGACCTCGTCACCTACCTGGCCCGCCGCCGCCTCGACCAACTCTCCGCCCACAGCGGGGCGCTGGGCCCGGGCGAAGCGCACGAGGTCATCGTCGTCGACGACCGCAGCGAGCTGCACGGGCGGCTCATCCACCACTTCACGGAGAAGTACGATGCGCAGGCGGCGGCCTTCGTGGAACTACGGCCGCCTACGGTCCTGGTCACGGAATAGAGGGCCCCGGCACACATGAGTTCAGCGCACCACCCCCGCTTTCGCGCCTTCACGCCCCGCGACCTGGACGGACTGCTGAAACGCGTGTCCCTGTCGGTCACCGAACGGCTCGCCCTGAGGGCCGTCGCCTCGGTTCTGCCCTTCCGTACGAACAGTTACGTCGTCGACGAGCTGATCGACTGGTCGGCGGTACCGGACGACCCGATCTTCCGGCTGACGTTCCCGCAGGCCGGGATGTTGCCCGAACCCGACCTCAAGCAGATGGCGGACCTCCTCTCCCAGGAGGCGCCGAAGGCCGAAGTCCTGCGCACGGCCCACGAGATCCGCATGCGGCTCAACCCGCACCCC
The DNA here is from genome assembly GCF_045209635.1 of Streptomyces sp. NBC_01622. Lineage (NCBI taxonomy): Bacteria > Bacillati > Actinomycetota > Actinomycetes > Kitasatosporales > Streptomycetaceae > Streptomyces > Streptomyces sp. NBC_01622. The sequence goes on along the minus strand of NZ_CP109293.1, from coordinate 3,621,903 downwards.
TCGGGCCAGCTTGACGCCAACGTGCCCGTGCACGAGGGCGAGCGACTGGAAGGCCTCCAGCACAAGTACCCCGAAACGGTGCTGATCTTCCCGCGCCAGGGCCAGACCTGCCATGCCTACTGCACGTACTGCTTCCGCTGGCCCCAGTTCGTCGGCGAGTCCGAACTCCGCATCGCCACCGACGACATCGCGACCACGTCCGCCTACCTCCGCGCCCACCCCGAGGTCACCAGCACGCTCATCACGGGCGGCGACCCGCTGGTCATGAGCACCGAGGTCCTCAGCCGCTACGTCGACCCGCTCCTGGAGATCGACACGATCCGCTCCATCCGCGTCGGCACCAAGTCCCTCGCGTTCTGGCCGTACCGCTTCACGACCGACCGGGACGCCGACGACCTGCTCCGCCTCTTCGAAAAGGTGGTGGCAAGCGGCCGTCACCTCGCCCTGATGGCCCACTTCACCCACCCCCAGGAACTGCGCCCGCCGGTCGTACGGGAGGCGATGCGCCGGGTACGGGGCACGGGCGCCGTGATCCGCTGTCAGGGCCCGCTGGTGGCCGGCATCAACGACAGCGCCGAGGCCTGGGCCGAACTGTGGGACGAGACGACCACGCTCGGCGCGGTGCCGTACTACCAGTTCGTCGAGCGCGACACCGGCCCCCAGGGCTACTTCGGCGTCCCGCTGGCCCGCGGCCACCAGATCTTCCGCGACGCCTACGCCCGCGTCTCCGGCCTCGCCCGCACGGTCCGCGGCCCGGTCATGTCGGCGATGCCGGGCAAGGTCTGCGTCGACGGCATCGCCGAGGTGGCCGGCGAGAAGGTCTTCGTCCTCCACCTGATCCAGGCCCGCGACCCGTCCCTTGTCGACCGCCCGTTCTTCGCGGCCTACGACGAGAGCGCGACGTGGTTCACGGACCTGAAGCCGGCATTCGGGGCGAGCGAGTTCCTGCCCGGTCTGGATGTGGGGTGATCATCAACAGGGGTCCGGGCAGCCGGTTCGTGGACACCCTGCCGATGGCCGCCACCGTGTTCGCGGCCGGCATGGGGATCGCGCCGGCCAGTCTTGCGGGCGTGGGGTTGCTGAGGTCCTAGAACCGGCTTTCGGCGCGAGCGAGCCCCTGCCGGGACTGGGATGCCTAGAGCACTACACAAGGTGCCATCGAACCAGTTCAAGCGGACTTGTTTCCTTTTACCGTGGCCCAAGTTTAGAGTGCTGCTCTAAACGAAGGGACGACCCCATGCGGCTCACCCCCACCGAACGCGACCGCCTTCTGCTCTTCGGTGCCGCCGAGCTGGCCCGTGCCCGCAAGGCGCGCGGTCTCCGGCTGAACGTGCCGGAGGCCACCGCGCTGATCGCGGACACGGTGTGCGAGGCCGCCCGGGACGGTGTCAGGCTCGCTCTCGCGATCGAGCGTGCCCGGTCGGTCCTGGGGCCCGACGACGTCCTGCCGGGTGTCGCCGATGTCGTCACCGAGGTCCATGTCGAGGCCGTCTTCGACGACGGTTCGCGCCTCGCGGTCGTCTCCGACCCCATCGGCGGCGGACTCGCGGGTGACGCCCCGGGCGCGCTCCTCCCCGGCCCCGCGCACGCCGAGCCCGAGGCGGTCGTCCGGCTCACCGTCACCAACACCGCGACCGTCCCCGTCTCCGTCACCTCCCACTTCCACTTCTTCGAGGCCAACCCGCGCCTCGACTTCCCGCGCGCCGAGGCCTACGGCATGCGGCTCGCCGTACCCGCCGGATCGTCCGTCCGCTTCGGGCCGGGCGAGAGCGCCGAGGTCGGCCTGCTGCCCATCGGCGGCGAGCGGATCGCCATCGGTTTCGCCGGGCTCGTCGACGGGCCGCTGGACGCGCCGGGCGCGAAGGAAGAGGCGCTGCGCCGGGCAACTGCCTGCGGTTACCTGGGAGTCGAGCTGTGAACCCGTACGAGTACGCCGCCACCCACGGCCCCCGCGCCGGCGACCGCGTCCGGCTCGGCGACTCGGGTCTGACGATCCGCGTGGAGTCCGACTCGCAGCGCTACGGCGACGAGTTCCTCGCCGGCTTCGGCAAGACGGCCCGCGACGGACTGCACCTCAAGGCCGCCGCCGTGCGGGAGACGTGCGATGTCGTGGTCAGCAATGTCGTCGTGATCGACGCGGTGTCGGGCATCCGCAAGGTGTCCATCGGGATCCGGGAAGGCCGGATCTGCTCCATCGGGCGGGCCGGGAACCCCGACACCTTGGACGGGGTCGATGTCGTCGTCGGCACCGGTACGTCCATCGTGTCCGGCGAGGGGCTCATCGCCACCGCCGGTGCCGTCGACACCCATGTGCACCTGCTGTCGCCGCGCATCATGGAGGCCTCCCTAGCCTCCGGGGTCACCACGATCATCGGGCAGGAGTTCGGCCCGGTGTGGGGCGTCGGCGTCAACTCGCCCTGGGCACTGCGCCACGCCTTCAACGCCTTCGACGCCTGGCCGGTCAACATCGGCTTCCTGGGCCGGGGTTCATCGTCCGACGCGGCCCCACTGGTGGAAGCGCTGGCCGAGGGCGGCGCGTCCGGCTTCAAGGTGCACGAGGACATGGGTGCCCACACCCGCGCGCTGGACACCGCGTTGCGGGTCGCCGAGGAGCACGATGTCCAAGTCGCCCTGCACAGCGACGGGTTGAACGAGTGCCTGTCCGTCGAGGACACCCTGCGGGTCCTGGAGGGCCGGACGATCCACGCCTTCCACATCGAGGGCTGCGGCGGCGGACACGTCCCGAATGTGTTGAAAATGGCGGGAGTTCCGAACGTCATCGGCTCCTCCACCAACCCCACCCTGCCCTTCGGCCGGGACGCGGTCGCCGAGCACTACGGCATGATCGTCTCCGTCCACGACCTGAAGACCGACCTGCCCGGCGATGCCGCGATGGCCCGCGACCGCATCCGCGCCGGGACGATGGGTGCCGAGGACGTGCTGCACGACCTGGGCGCGATCGGCATCACCTCGTCCGACGCGCAGGGCATGGGCCGGGCGGGCGAGACGGTCCGCCGTACGTTCGCGATGGCCGGGAAGATGAAGGCCGAACTCGGCGCCCCGGAGGACCACGACAACGAACGCGTCCTGCGCTACATCGCCAAGCTGACCATCAACCCCGCGATCGCGCACGGACTTTCGCACGAGGTCGGCTCCATCGAGGTCGGCAAGCTCGCCGACCTCGTGCTGTGGCGGCCCGAGTACTTCGGCGCGAAACCGCAGCTGGTGCTGAAGTCCGGGTTCCCGGCGTACGGCGTGGTCGGCGACCCCAACGCGGCGACCGACACCTGCGAACCCCTCGTCCTGGGGCCGCAGTTCGGAGCGCACGGTACGACCCCCGCCGACATCTCCGTGGCCTTCGTCGCGCAGGCGGCCCTCGACCAGGGCGGGGACTCCATGCCAACTCGCCGCCGCCGGGTCGCAGTTCGCGGCACGCGCGGCATCGGCCCCGCCGACCTGCGCCTCAACTCCCGTACCGGAGCGGTCGACGTCGACCAGCGCACCGGCCTGGTCACCCTGGACGGCGAGCCGATCCGCTCCGAGCCCGCCGACTCGGTCTCCCTCAACCGCCTCTACTTCCTCTAGAACACTAGGACTTGGGACTTCTGATGAGCTTCCGTATGCCGCCCGAGTGGGCCCCGCACGAGCGCACCTGGATGGCCTGGCCAGGACCCAACCCCACCTTCGCCACCGACGAGGAGCTGACGGAGGCCCGCGCCGCCTGGGCGTCCGTCGCCCGCGCCGTGCACCGCTTCGAACCGGTGACGATGGTGCACGGGCCCGGTCAGGGCGGGTCGGCACGCGAGCTCCTCGGCCCGGACGTCGACCTGGTCGAGCGCGACCTCGACGACGCCTGGATGCGGGACATCGGCCCCACATTCGTCACCGACGGCTCTCAACTGGCCGCCGTGGACTGGACGTTCAACGGCTGGGGCGCGCAGGACTGGGCCCGCTGGGAGCACGACTCCAAGATCGCCCGCCATGTCGCGGACCTCGCCGGGGTGCCGGCCCTGAGCAGCACCCTGGTCAACGAGGGCGGCGCCATCCACGTCGACGGCGAGGGCACCGTCCTGCTCACCGAGACGGTCCAGCTCGGCGCCGGCCGCAACCCCGGCTGGACGCGCGAGCAGGTCGAGGCGGAGATCCATGCCACGCTCGGCACCACCAAGGCCATCTGGCTCCCGCACGGCCTCACCGGCGACTACGGCGTCTACGGCACCCAGGGCCACGTCGACATCGTCGCGGCCTTCGCCCGGCCCGGCACCGTACTGGTCCACGGCCAGCGCGACCCGGCCCACCCGGACCACGCCCGCTCCCAGGAGTACCTGGCTCTGCTGCGCGCCGAGACCGACGCGAAGGGCCGCCCCCTGGAGGTCGTGGAGGTCCCGGCGCCGACCGTCCTCAAGGACGAGGACGGCGACTGGGTCGACTACTCCTACATCAACCACTACCTCTGCAACGGCGGGGTCGTGCTCTGCGCCTTCGACGACCCGCACGACGAGATCGCGGCCGGTCTCTTCCGGGGCCTCTTCCCCGAGCGGACGGTCACGCTGGTGGACGCCCGTACGATCTTCGCGGGCGGTGGCGGCATCCACTGCATCACGCAACAGCAGCCGAAGGTCTGAGGACGGCGAGAGGGAGGCGGGCGATGGCCGGTGCGCGGAAGAACGCGCCGCCGCGCGAGGAAGTCCTCGCCGCAGCCATGCGCATGATCGCCGAACGCGGTCTGGAACAGCTCACCATGGCGGCGCTCGGCCGCGAGGTCGGCATGAGCAGCGGCCATCTCCTCTACTACTTCCACTCCAAGGACGAACTGCTGCTCCAGACCCTGGAGTGGAGCGAGGGCAGGCTCGGCGCGGAGCGTGGACGGCTCCTCACCCGCACCGCCACCGCTCGCGAACGCCTCGACGCGTACGTCGACCTGTACGTCCCCGACGGTCACCGCGACCCGCACTGGACGCTCTGGCTGGAGGTCTGGAACCGCTCGCAGAATGCAGACGCCGAGGCCCGCGACCGGCAGGCCGCCATCGAGGGCGTCTGGCACCGCGACCTCGTTGCCCTGATCGCGGAGGGCGTCTCGCGCGGCGAGTTCCGCCCCGTCGACCCCGACCGCTTCGCCGCCCGCCTCCGCGCCCTCCTCGACGGCTTCTCCATCCACGTCGCGATCGGCCTGCGCGGCACGGACCGGGCGCAAGTTCTCGGCCACGTAAGGGAGTTCGTGGAGGAGGGGCTTCTCGCGGACGCGTGACCTTCCACCCCGGTTGTACGCAATACGGCCGATTGACCCTGTAGCGCGTGGTGCGTTTGCCTCGAAAAGGAGCCCTCGGCGCAGGGCCGGGGGAGAAGCGTCCACGGGGATCTCAGGGGGAAGCATGTCCAGATCCGCAGGTGTGTTCGGCGTCGGCTTAGGGGCGACGCTGCTGCTCGCACTCATCTCGCCGACCGCCGCGTCCGCCGCACCGCACGTGTCCAGCACGGAGAGGGTGAGCACGGCCGCCGACGGCAGCCAGGCCGACGGGCCCTCGGGCGACCCGGCGATCAGCGCCGACGGCCGCCATGTCGCGTTCGTGTCCACCGCGCCGAGCTTCGGCTGCGCGGAGTTCACCCCGTGTCTGCTGGAGAAGGACCTGGGCACCGGCGCGGTCACCAGGATCGACCTCGGCAGCGGCTACACGTACGGTTCGCCGATGCTGAGCGCCGACGGGAGCCGCGTCGCCTTCTCCGCGGGCACCCGGTTCCTGGCGCCGTACCTGTACGACCGCGCCACCGGCCGCACGGAGCGGCTGTGGCCCGAGAACCCGCCCGGATCCTACGAGTTGGGCCGCGCCCAGTCGATCAGTCCGGACGGCACGCACATCGCGTACACCATCGGCAACCGCAACGGCTCGGCGAACTTCCGGCTCCTGTACGTCCGTGACACGGCCACCGGCACCGACACACTGGTCTCACCGGCCGAGGAGGGCGACAAGAACGGGGCCTCGCTGAGCGGCGACGGCGAGCGGGTCGCGTACGGCATCCGCACCGACTCCGAGACGGACCCGGCCGACATCTTCGTCAGGGACCGGAGGACGGGCGAGCGGATCCAGGTCGACCAGGGCTTCGGCGCGGCCTTCCTGCTCCGCGTCACCGCGGACGGCAACCGTGTCCTCTTCGACGCCGAGAGCGGCCTGTACGTCCACGACCTGCGCACCGGCGAGTCACGGCGGGTGGCCGACGGACGGCCGCTGGCAGCCACGGCGGACGGCCGGTACGCCGTCGTCGCGGGCGAGGACGGTGCGCGGGTGCGCGACCTGCGGACGGGCCTGCGCGGTGCCGTCCTCTCGCCGTACGCCGTGCCGGGAGAGCAGGGGCTGGCCGCCAAGGGGCGTGCGGTGGCGTTCTCCTCGGACGCGTCCCACCTGGTGGCGGGCGACACCAACGGGGAGGCGGACGTGTTCGTCTTCTCGGGCGAGCTCGCGAGGAACCCGGCCCCGATGCCCTCCGTCACCGAACGGATCAGCACGACGCGGGACGGACAGCAGCTTGCCGCCGCGTCCCACGACCCGGCGATGGCGGACGGACGAACCGTCTCCTTCACCTCGGACGGCAACGTCTTCGTCAACGCGTCCGGCGGAATCTCCGAGGTCAACTCCACTACACAGAAACCCTCGTCCGAGGGCACACCCTGCGCCAACGGGCGGATGGTCGGATACATGGCGCCGCACGCGACGGACGGCGCCCCCGAGGTCTTCGTCCGCAACCGCTCGGTCGGCAAACTGACCGGCATCTCGTCCTACCAGGGCATCCGCTTCACCTGGATGGGACAGCCCGCGGTGGACCCCACCTGCCAGTGGATCACCTACGCGGCCACACTGCCGGCCACCGACACCGACCCGCACCCGCACCCCCGTGTCTACCGCTTCAAGTTCAACGGCGGCACCGTCGACGTGGTCAGCGCGCCCACGGGCGAGGCGGCGGGCAACCCGGCCATCAACTACAACGGCCGGTACGTCGCCTTCGAGCAGGGTGACGCCGTCTACGTCCGTGACCTGGACACCGGCGCCCTGGAGAAGGCCGGCGACCACGCGTCGCGGCCCTCCCTCGCCGACGACGGCCGCAAGATCGCCTTCCAGCACGGCCGGTACGTGTACGTCCGCGACCTCGACGCCGGGACCACGACCCGGATCAAGGGCACGCAGCCCTCGCTCTCCGGGAACGGCGCGCGTGTCGCGTACGTCCGCGCCGGGGCCGTATACCTGCGTGAACCGGCCACCGGAACAACCCAGTTGATCAGCGTCGACGTCCGGGGGCAGCGCAACGACCTCCCGGCCGGGCACCCGTCCGTCAACGCCGACGGCACGGTCGTCGCGTTCGAGTCGGCGTCACCCGATCTGGTGGCGGGGGACACCAACGGGGTGTCGGACGTCTTCCTGCGGACAGTGCAGTGACAAGCAGCAACCACTACGGGGGAACAACCATGCACGGCGCGGACGGCAACAGCGTCTCCAGCCGGCAGAGCCTGAGCGCGGACGGCCGTTACCTGGCCTTCGTCTCCCGCGCCGGCAGCCTCCAGTTCGACCAAGACCGACCACAGCGACGACAACTCGGTCTGGGTCAAGGACCTGAGGACCGGATCCCTTTAACGGCTGAACGACGCCGTCGACACGGGCTACAACGCCATCGGCTCGCCGGGTGTCCGCCGCGCAGACAGAGTTCCCGCAGGTCAGCGACGACGGGCGGTACGCGGTGTTCAACTCGCTGGACTCGCAGCTGACGCCGGACGACACCAACAACTCGCACAACGTCTTCATCCGCGACCTGAGGACGGGGAAGCTGCGCCGCATCGGCGGTGCGGGACCCACCGCCTACACCGCCTATCGCCGGCTCAGTGCCGACAGCCGGTACCTCGTGTACGTCACGGGGACCCCGGGCGCCGAGGGCCAGGCGTACGTGCGCGATCTGCGCACCGGGCGCACGGTGCTCGCCAGCCCCGCGGTCGGCGGCGGCCCGAGTGGGGCGACGGCGGGCTTCCCGGTGACCGACCGGCACGGCCGCACGGTCGCGTTCAGCAGCTGGGCCACCGACCTGGTCCCCGGCGACACCTACGACACCACGCACGTCTACGTACGTCACCTCAAGTGATCGACCGCATCCTGAGACGCACATGAGCGAGGCGCGGGGGCTGTGCCAGACTGCCCCCGTGTTCTCGTTCGCCACGATTATTGGCAGCAGGCGCGCCGGTCCGCAGTGACCGCCTCGTACGACCAGGTACGGGCGATCACCGTCGTCTCTCGACCCGCGCGCAGACCTCTCGCACCCGCGAGGGGTTTTTCGCTTTTCTGGCCCACCTACAGCCGGGAAAGCAGTGCGAGGGATCATGGAGGGACGGTGGAGCCGGTCATTCCGGTACAGACCGAGATTCAGATCCTCAGGAGCCAGACACCATGACGGAAACCAGCGCACTCGACGATGCGTTCCACGTCTTCGACACGACCCTGCGTGACGGCGCGCAGCGGGAGGGCATCAACCTCACCGTCGCGGACAAGCTGGCCATCGCCCGGCACCTGGACGACTTCGGCGTTGGCTTCATCGAGGGCGGCTGGCCGGGCGCCAACCCGCGGGACACCGAGTTCTTCGCCCGCGCCCAGCAGGAGATCGACTTCAAGCACGCGCAGCTGGTCGCGTTCGGCGCCACCCGCCGCGCCGGCGCCAAGGCCGCCGAGGACCCGCAGGTCAAGGCGCTCCTGGACTCCGGCGCCGAGGTCATCACCCTCGTCGCCAAGTCCCACGACCGGCATGTCGAGCTGGCCCTGCGCACGACCCTCGACGAGAACCTGGAGATGGTCCGCGACACCGTCTCCCACCTGACCGCCCAGGGCCGCCGTGTCTTCGTCGACTGCGAGCACTTCTTCGACGGCTACCGCGCCAACCCCGAGTACGCGAAAGCGGTCGTACGGGCCGCCGCCGAGGCCGGCGCGTCCGTCGTGGTCCTGTGCGACACCAACGGCGGGATGCTCCCGGCGCAGGTCCAGGCGGTCGTCGCCACGGTCCTCGCCGACACCGGTGCCCGGCTCGGCATCCACACCCAGGACGACACCGGCTGCGCGGTCGCCAACACCCTCGCCGCCGTCGACGCGGGCGCGACCCACGTCCAGTGCACGGCGAACGGCTACGGCGAGCGCGTCGGCAACGCCAACCTCTTCCCCGTGGTCGCCGCCCTGGAGCTGAAGTACGGCAAGAAGGTCCTCCCCGAAGGCAAGCTGCGTGAGATGACCCGCATCTCCCACGCGATCGCCGAGGTCGTGAACCTCACCCCGTCCACGCACCAGCCGTACGTCGGCGTATCGGCCTTCGCCCACAAGGCCGGCCTGCACGCCTCCGCGATCAAGGTCGACCCGGACCTGTACCAGCACATCGACCCCGAGCAGGTCGGCAACACCATGCGGATGCTGGTCTCCGACATGGCCGGCCGCGCCTCCATCGAGCTCAAGGGCAAGGAACTCGGCGTCGACATCAGCGGCGACCGCGAGCTGGTCGGCCGGGTCGTGGACCGCGTCAAGGAGCGCGAACTCAAGGGCTACACCTACGAAGCGGCCGACGCCTCCTTCGAACTCCTGCTCCGCGCCGAGGCGGAGGGCAAGGCCCGCTCCTACTTCCAGGTCGAGTCCTGGCGCGCGATCGTCGAGGACCGCCCCGACGGCAGCCACGCCAACGAGGCCACCGTCAAGCTCTACGCCAAGGGCGAGCGCATCGTCGCCACGGCCGAGGGCAACGGCCCGGTCAACGCCCTGGACCGCGCCCTGCGCGTGGCCCTGGAGAAGATCTACCCCCAGCTCGCCAAGCTCGACCTCGTCGACTACAAGGTCCGCATCCTGGAAGGCGTCCACGGCACGTCCTCCACGACCCGCGTCCTGATCTCCACGTCCGACGGTGCGGGGGAGTGGTCGACGGTCGGTGTGGCGGAGAACGTGATCGCCGCGTCCTGGCAGGCGCTGGAGGACGCGTACACGTACGGTCTGCTGCGCGCCGGCGTCGAGCCCGCCAAGTAGGCGCTTGCCGTGCACGGGAGTTGAGCCGGAGGGGCTGAAAATCAGCCCCTCCGGCGTTTGAGGAGCGGGGTCTGGGGCGGAGCCCCAGAAGGATGGGACGGGTAGGGGCGGCGGGGGCGAAAACCTACTGCAGATGCCACTTCTGGTTGGCGGCTCCTGTACACGTCCAGATCTGCGCCCGCGTCCCGTTCGTCGACGTATTGCCCGTCACGTCAAGGCACTTGTTGGCCGCCGTATTCACCACGTCACCGGTCGAGGAGTTGTACGACCACTGTTGCGCGGCGGTTCCGTTGCAGTCGTACAACTGCACCTTGGCCCCGTCGGCGGTCGAAGCCGACGTCACGTCGAGGCACTTGCCGAGCGAGCGCACCGTGCCGTCGGTGCCGACGGTCCACTGCTGGGCGGTCGAGCCGTTGCAGTCGTAGAGCTGGACGGCGGTGCCGTTGGTGGTCGAACCCCCGGCCACGTCGAGGCACTTGCTCGCGAGGCCGACGAACGCGCCGGTCTGGCTGCCGCTGCCGGACTGCGTCCCCGTCCAGGTGAAGGTCGCGGAGGTCTTGCCGGGGAGGGAGTAAGTCGCGTGCTGGCCACCCCAGTTGATGGTGACGGTCTTCGCGGTGGACGCGTCGTTGTACGCGATCAGCGCCTTCGAACCGTCCGGGTTGCGCCACGCCACGTTGGGCACGTTCGTGGACGCCGTCGACGCGATCCGCTGCGCGCCAGGCCGTACGAACTTCGTCAGCTGGCCCATCGTGTAGTACTCGACGGTGTAGTCGACGGTCCCGCTCGCGCCGTCTCCGTTGTGCACGGTGATGAGACCCGTGCAGGTGCCGCAACCCCCGTTGTGCGGGCCCATGTTCTGGTCCACGGCCAGCGACCACTTGGTGACCGACTTCGCCCAGTTGCGGGTGTAGTCGATGATGTTGTTCATGTCCTCGCGCTGCTGGTTGGCGACCCAGGTGCCGCCGGAGTGCTCGGTGCCGAAGGCGTCCAGCGTCGGGTACTGGTTGTGCACGGTGGTCTGCTTGGTGACGCCGCTGATGTCGCTGTAGCCGTGCCAGGCGATCCCGCCGAAGTTGGGGTTCGAGCGGACGGCCGCGTCGTCGACCGTCGCCGCCGCGTAGGAGTCGTATACGTCCCAGTTCCAGTCGTGTGCCAGCACCTTCGTGGTCAGGCCGGACGCGTTGAGCTTCGGGAGCAGCTCGCTCTTGGTGAAGTACGCCAGCCCGGACGCGTTCCAGCTCATCGACGGGTAGCCGGAACAGCAGGTCGGCTCGTTCTGGACGGTCACGTACGACACCGGAACGCCTTGGTCCTTGTACGCCTGGAGGTACTTGACGAAGTAGTTGGCGTAGGCGCCGTAGTCCTCGGACTTCAGCCAGCCGCCGTTGAGCGAGCCGCTGTCCTTCATCCACGCGGGTGCCGTCCATGGCGAGGCCATGACAGTCAGAGAGGGGTTGAGGGAGAGCGCCTGCTTGGTCAGCGGCACGACGTCCGCCAGGTCGTGCGCGATCGAGAAGGAGTTGAGGTTCGGGTCGGTCTGCCCGGCCGCCACGTCGTCGTACGAGTACCCGTACCGGGCGAGGTCCGACGCGCCCATCGGATTGCGCAGGAACGAGAGCCCGATCCCGTCCGTCGGCGAGAACAGCTTGGTCATGGTCGCGTTGCGGGTCGCCGCCGAAAGCGCGCCGCTGCTGTTCATCAGCCAGGCCGCGGTGTCCGTGAAGGACGCGCCGCCGCCGGTGAAGGTCTGGTAGCGGGTGTTCTCGTCGACGGTGATGTTCTCGCCGCTGCCGCCCGTCCCGGACGAGAAGGCGAACGGGGTCTGGGCCTGGAGGCCGCGTGTGACATGGCGTCCGGCGGCGTCGTCGGTGGTGGTGAGCCAGGCTGTGACCTGTTCACCAGCCGCGTGCGCGGGTGGTACGGCCGCGGTGAAGCCGGCCACGGAGAGCAGTCCGGCGAGCAGCAGCCGGGCCGTGCGGGGGGTTCTCCTGGACATGGATGCGTTAGCCCTTCCTGACGAGATGTCTTGACGGGTCTGCGGGCCGTTAGTTAACTCACGGCGTGATCTAAGTCATGAGTGAACTGTGCGAACCCAGAGTGAACCAGAGCTCCAGAGCCGAGGGAAGGTCCATGCCAAGAACCGCCCTGCTCGTTTCCACCGCCCTGTGCGCCGCGCTGCTGTCACCGGCCGCCGTGTCCCAGGCGGCAGCCGCCGCCGACCCCGCGCCCACCCCCGTCGACCGCTTCGAGGGCGAGGTGCCCTTCGCGAGCCAGCCCGCCGAGGGCATCTTCACCTGGGGCAGCGACAACGACGACCCGCCCCAACTCGCCCTGACCGCGAGACCGGACGCCCCCGAGGGCGACAAGGTACTCAGCGGCACCTACGACATCAGCGGCTACGGCGGCTTCACCCACGACTACGCCGCGACCGAGCCCGCCCACGACTGGTCCGCCCACCAGGGCATCCGTTTCTGGTGGGACGGCCAGAACACGGGCAAGTCGAGCAACTTCGAGATCAAGGACGGCGGCGCCAACGGCGAGGCGTCCGAGCTGTGGACGACGTCCTTCACGGACGACTTCACCGGCTGGAAGCAGATCGAGATCCCGTTCACGAACTTCGTATACCGCACGGACTACCAGCCCGTCGGCGGCATCGACCACGTCCTCGGGCTGACGCAGATGTGGGGGTACGCGGTCACGCTCCCCGTCGGCATCAAGAGTCAATTCGCCATGGACGACGTCGAGTTGTACGGCAAGGCCGACCAGTCCCTGCGCGCGAACGTCACCACCGACTCGGCCGTCTACCCGGTCAGGGAGGGCGGTACGGCCACGGTCAAGGTCACCGTCGCCACCACCGGCTCCGCGCCCATCGACGACCCGGTGACCGTCGCCTACACGTCCGACGGCGGCACCGCCACCTCCGGCAAGGACTACACCCCGGTCTCCGGCACCCTCACCTTCCCGGCGGGCACCGCGTCCGGCACCACGCAGACCGTCCAGGTCCGCACCCTCAAGGACAAGTCCGCCGAGAACGCCGAGACGATCCCGCTGAAGCTCACGGTCACCGGCGCCAAGGCCCCGGCCGAGACGCCTCAGGTCGTCATCGACGCGCACGGACTGCCGTACCTGGACAGCAAGTTGCCGGTCAAGAAGCGTGTCGCCGACCTGGTGAAGCGGATGTCGCTGGAGGAGAAGGCCGGGCAGATGACCCAGGCCGAGCGCGGCGGCGTGGGGACCGGCGGGGACGTCGCCACCTACGACCTCGGCTCACTGCTCTCCGGCGGCGGCTCGACCCCGACGCCCAACACGGCCGCGGCCTGGGCGAAGATGATCGACTCGTTCCAACTCCGGGCGCAGGCAACGCGGTTCCAGATCCCGCTGATCTACGGCGTCGACGCGGTCCACGGCCACAACAACCTGGCCGGCGCCACGATCATGCCGCACAACATCGGCATCGGCGCGACCCGCGACCCCCAACTCGCCCAGAAGACAGGCGCGGTGACGGCCAGTGAGGTCCGCTCGACCGGCGTTCCGTGGGACTTCGCGCCCTGCCTCTGTGTCACCCGTGACGAACGCTGGGGCCGCTCCTACGAGTCCTTCGGCGAGGACCCGGCGCTCGTGCAGTCCATGGAGACGATGATCCAGGGCCTCCAAGGCGCCGCGAACGGCAAGCAGTTGAAGGACGACGACAAGGTCCTCGCCACCGCCAAGCACTTCGTCGGCGACGGCGGTACGGCCTACGGCTCCTCCACCACCGGCACCTACACCATCGACCAGGGCGTCACCACCGTCACCCGGCAGCAGCTGGAGGCCATCCACCTGGCGCCGTACCAGACGGCCGTCGACCGGGGTATCGGCACGGTCATGCCGTCCTACTCCTCGCTCGACATCGTCGGCGACGGCCTCGGCCCGGTGAAGATGCACGCGCGCGCCGACATGATCAACGGCGTCCTCAAGAACCGGATGGGCTTCGACGGCTTCGTCATCAGCGACTGGAACGCCATCGACCAGCTCCCCGGCGACTACGCCGCGCACGTCGACACGGCGGTCAACGCGGGCGTCGACATGATGATGGTCCCGTACAGCTACAAGGACTTCAGCTCGACGCTGATCGCCGAGGTGAAGGCGGGCCACGTCACCGAGAAGCGGATCGACGACGCCGTATCGCGCATCCTCACCCAGAAGTTCAAGCTCGGCCTGTTCGAGAAGCCGTACGCGGACACGAGCAACGCGGCCCAGATCGGCTCGACTTCGCACCGCGCGGTGGCGCGGCAGGCGGCGGCCGAGTCGCAGGTGCTGCTGAAGAACGCGGGCGGAGTGCTCCCGCTGAAGAAGTCGCAGAAGGTCTACGTCGCCGGTTCCAACGCCGACGACCTCGGCAACCAGACCGGCGGCTGGACCATCACCTGGCAGGGCTCGTCCGGCACCAACACCACCGGCACGACGATCCTCCAGGGCATGAAGAACGCCGGCGGTGACGTCACGTACTCCAAGGACGCCTCCACCCCGACCAGCGGCTACGACGTCGGTGTGGTCGTGGTCGGCGAGACCCCGTACGCCGAGGGCATCGGCGATGTCGGCAACGGCAACGACCTGACCCTCACCCCCGCCGACCAGGCAGCCGTGGACAAGGTGTGCGCGGCGATGAAGTGCGCGGTGCTGATCGTCTCCGGGCGCCCGCAGCTGATCGGCGACCGGCTCCCGAAGATCGACGCCGTGGTCGCCTCCTGGCTGCCGGGCACGGAGGGCGACGGCGTGGCCGACGTCCTCTACGGCAAGCGCTCCTTCACCGGCCAACTCCCGGTCACCTGGCCGAAGTCGGAGGCCCAGCTGCCGATCAACGTCGGCGACACGACGTACGATCCGCAGTTCCCGTACGGCTGGGGCCTGACGACCGTGTCGAAGGCGCCGACGGGTGGCGCGTCCACCCTGAAGGCGCTGGAGGCAGCGGCCGGGAAGGCCCGGTCGGCGGAGGCGGGCAAGGCGCTCGTCACCCAGGCGCGGCTGATCGTCCAGGCGAAGGTGGGCCAGAACATCACGGCGGCGGTGTCGAAGCCGTTCGCCGACGCGGACCATCTGCTGCTGACCGGAAAGTACACGGCGGCAGTGAAGAAGCTGGAGGAGGCGTACAAGGCCGCGTAGCCCGCTGCGCATGACCGGTTCCGGGGGCTTCGGGTAGCGTCGAATCATGAAGGCCGTGATTCGGACCCGAAGCCTCCCGGGGCTGCTGCTGGCCGTGCTGCTCGCCGCCCTGACCATGGTGTCACCGGCCGCCGCGGACACCGGCGTCTCCACGATCGGCCAGGCCCTGCGCAAGGGGCCCGTCTATGTCGACCCGGGGACGTCCTCCTTGTCGTCCGCCGACGCCGACGCGCTCGCGCAGCGCATCAAGAGGGCCGACAAGCCGGTCTTCGTCGTGGTCCTCCCGGCCGACTACCCGACGGCGAACCTGTTCACGGATCTCCGCACCGCCACCGGCATCACCGGCCTCTACGCGGTCCGCCTCGGCGACCGTTTCGACGCCCGCGCCGACTCCTCGGTCCTGTCGAACGCGGCCGTGAAGAACCTGGTCAGCAGCGTGCAGGGCGAGGACGCGAAGACCCAGCTCGACGACTTCACCGACCGGGCGCTCGCCAACATGGGCGGCTCGGCGCCCGCCTCCTGGGGCGGTTCCTCGGACGGCGGAGGGGGAGTCTCCGGTACGGCGCTGATCGTCGCGGGCGGCGTCCTGGTGGCCGGTGGCGCGGGGGCGTACACCCTCGTACGGCGTTCTCGCCGCCGCAGGCTGGAGGAGCAGCGGGCCGCGCTGGACAAGCTGCGGGTGGTGGTCGACGAGGACATCACCGCGTTCGGCGAGGAACTGGACCGCCTCGACTTCCACCCGGCCGAGCCGCGCGCCGACGACGCGATGCGGGCCGACTACGAACGCGCCCTGGACGCCTACGAGCAGGCGAAGTCGTACATGGCGGCGGCCACGAAACCCGAGGACGTGCGGGCCGTCACCCAGGCCCTGGAGGACGGCCGCTTCTCGCTCGCGCAGCTCGCCGCCCGCCGCGAGGGCCACCCGCTGCCCGAGCGCCGCGCTCCCTGCTTCTTCGACCCGCGCCACGGCCCCTCGGTCGCGGATGCCACGTGGACCCCGGCCGGGGGCGCACCCCGCGAGGTCCCGGTCTGCGCGGCCGACCAGGCCCGGCTCGCCGACGGCCGGGACCCGATGATCCGCGAGGTCGACACGGACTACGGCCGCCGCCCCTACTGGGACGCGGGCCCGGCCTACGGCCCCTGGGCGGGCGGCTACTTCGGCGGCGGCCTCCTGCCCGGCCTGCTCGTCGGCACGCTGCTGGGCAGCATGATGGCCGCCCCGTCCTACGCCTCCGACTACGGCACCGGTTACGGCGACTTCGGCAGCGGCGGCTACGACGGCGGCGACGTGTCCGGCGCGGACTTCGACCCCGGTGACTTCGGCGGCGGATTCGGGGGAGGGGACTTCGGAGGGGGCGGCGACGGAGGAGGCGGGGACTTCGGCGGCGGTTTCTGAGGCGCTCACAGACCTCACGGACCCATGGCAACTCCGGCCACGGCCACCCCCTGAGGGGCGCGGGGCTGTGACATTTGCGGCTCCGCCGCGCGGGCGCGACCAGCCCCCACCGGCCCGCACCCGATCAACGACCTGCCAGCCGCTCCATAATCCCCCCCGCCAACTCCAACACCCCTCGCTCAGTCACGCTCAACGAAGCCAGCGCCCCCGCCAACCACACATCCCGCTCAGCCATGTCCCGATCGAGCGCCCGCCGTCCCGCCGCCGTCAGCGTGAGCACAGACCGCCGCCGATCCACCGCGCTCGGCTCACGCGCGATCAACCCCTCCGCCTCCAGTTCGCCGAAGGCCCGCGTGAGCGACTGGGGCCGCTGCCGCTCGGCCACCGCGACCTCGCCCGGCGTCGCCGAGCCGTTCCGGTGCAGATGTCCGAGCACGATCAGCTGGTTCGGGCTGAGCCCGCCGTCGCCGCGCTCCTGTCGCAACCGCCGGTTCAGCCGTACGACACCACGACGGATCCGGGCGGCTTCGGAGAGGTGATCCATGTCGGATATCGTACGCGCTAACTTACTATTCAGCGTGCGTGATGCCCGCTAGCGTAGTGATAGTGACCGCAAAACTAATACGCAATGCGTACGAAGCGGCTCTGACGATGACCGCCGTGCTGCTCTGCTGGGGCGTCGCTCTCTGGCTGGAGGGTGCCGCGGGACTGCACACCGATGTGCTGGTCCTCGCGGTCGCCCTGACCCTCACCCTGTCCTCCACGCAGCGCACCGCCGACACGCGCCGGAGGTTCACCGCGCTCGTCCTGCTGCCGGTCACGGCCGGCGCCTCGATCTTCCTCGGCCGCCTGATCGTCTCCCACTACGCGCTCGGCGCCGCCGTCTACACGGCGGGCATGGCGCTGGCCATCTGGATCCGCCGCTACGGCCCCGTCGCCACGAAGGCCGGCACACTGCTGGCGCTCCCGCTGGTGGCCCTCCTCGTCGTACCGGGTCCGGCGCTGCCGCCCAAGGCGCAGAGCGGGCTGGTCACCTGGGGCTGGTCGGCGTTGGTCGGGGCGTTGGCGTGCGGGGTGGTGTGGCTGGTGCAGGGGCTGGGAGACCGGTTCGGGCCCCGCCCCTGGCGTGCCGAACCCGCTCCCGGACAACCGCCGCGCCGCTCCCGCCTCCACCCCCGCCCCAGCACCCGCATGGCCCTCCAGATGGCGGCCGGGGTCGCCGCCGCCTTCGCCGTGGGGCGGCTGTTCTTCGACGACCACTGGCCGTGGGTGGTCCTCACCGCGTACGTCGCCGCGAGCGGCAACCGGGGCCGAACGGACGTACTGCGCAAGGGAATTGAACGGCTTGCCGGGGCCACGGTCGGCACCCTGCTGGCGGCGGGCGTCGCGGCGATCGGCCTCACCGGCGACACCTCCGTGGCGCTGATGTTCGCCGTCCTCACGGTCGCGTTGTGGCTGCGCCCCCTCAACTACGCCTACTGGGCCGCCGGGATGACCTGCGCCCTGTCCCTCCTCCTCGGCTACTTCGGCCAGGACGCCCTGCACCTGCTGCCCACCCGGCTCGAAGGGATCGCGGTCGGCGCGGTGCTGTCGGTGGCTTCGGCGTGGTGGCTGCTGCCGATGCCGCGCGCCCGCCGTCAGCTCGTCCGCGGTACGACGAGCCCCGTCTCGTAGGCCATCACCACCGCCTGTGTACGGTCCCGCAGTCCCAGTTTGGACAGGATGCGGCTGACGTGGGTCTTCACGGTCTCCTCGCCGACGTGCAGGCGGACGGCGAGCTCCGGGTTGGACAGGCCCTCCGCGAGCAGGCGCAGGACGTCGGTCTCGCGTGGGGTGAGGGCGTCAAGTGCGGTTCGTACAAGGGTGGTTCGGGGGCGCTGGCGTGCGAACTCGGAGATGAGCCGTCGGGTGATCGCGGGTGCGAGCAGCGCCTCGCCGGCCGCCACGACCCGTACCGCGTCGAAGAGCCGCTCGGCCGTCACGTCCTTGAGCAGGAAGCCGCTCGCCCCTGCGGTCAGCGCGTCGTAGACGTGCTCGTCGAGGTCGAAGGTGGTCAGTACGAGCACGCGTGGGGCGTCCGGGCCCTGGAGGCGTGCGGTGGCCTCGATGCCGTCCATGACCGGCATCCGTACGTCCATCAGGACCACGTCGGGGAGCTGCTCGCGGCAGACGCGTACCGCCTCGGCGCCGTCGTGGGCCGTGCCGACGACGGTGAAGTCGGCCTGGGTGGCGAGGAGTCCGGCGTATCCGGCCCGGACGAGCTCGTGGTCGTCGGCGACGACGATGCGGATGGTCATGCCGGTCCCTCCTCGTCGTCCGGTTTGACGGGCAGGCGGGCCTCCACGAGGAATCCGCCGCCGGGGGCGGGGCCGGTGCGCAGGGTGCCGCCCACGGTGGCGGCCCGCTCGCGCATGCCGAGCAGCCCGTGGCCGGAGCTGTCGACGGCGGGTTGTCCGGGCCCGTTGTCGCGGACACGCACCGCCAAGTCCGCGTCCCCGTAACGGAGTTCGACGTCCACGGCGGCGCCGGGCGCGTGCCGGCGGGCGTTGGTGAGGGCCTCCTGCACGATGCGGTACGCGGTGACCTCGATGCCGGGGTCGAGCGTGGTGACCGGCCCGCTGACGATGAGCCGGGTGCGGGAACCGGCCGCGTCCCGTGACTCGTCGACGAGTTCCATGAGCTGGCGCAGGCCGGGCTGGGGCCGTCGTTGGACCCCCGTGTGCGCGTCCTCCCGCAGTACGCCCAGCAGCCGCCGCATCTCGGTCAGGGCGGTGCGCGCGGTGTCGCCGATGGCGAGGAGACGGGTGGCGCCCTCGGCCGGGAGTCCCGGGGTGGTGAGCCGGGCGGTCTCCGCCTGGACGGCGATCATCGAGATGTGGTGCGCGACGACATCGTGCAACTCCCGTGCGATACGCGCCCGTTCACCCCGGGCGGCGTGTTCGAGGAGGGTGTCCGCGAAGGCCTGTTCCGTGACGCTGTGGGCGAGTGCGGTGCTGCGCACATGGTGGGCGATGCCGGTGGCCGCGGCGGCGGAGGCGAGGGTCGCCACGAGGACGGCGACGATCCGGGTTGGTTCCTCGTGGCTGCCGAGCGCGATCACGACGTACGGCAGCACGAGCGCCCCGGCGAGCCGGGTGACTCCGGCCCGCCCCAGCACGTACACGCAGCCGAGCTGGGCCACGACCCCGCCGGCGGTGAGCATTCCGAACGGCACGAGGGACAGCACGCAGGAGGCGCTGATCGCGACGGCGGCGCAGGTCCGGGCGAGCTTCCCGGTCCCGAGGACGAGGGTGAGGGGGAGGGTGGAGGAGAGGGCGAGCAGCAGCAGAGCGGCGAAACCACCGGCCAGGCCGGTGCTGCGGACGAGGACTTCGGACACGGCGAGGACGGCGAGGGCGACCCCCACGATCGCGGCGCGGGCACCGGTTTCGACGGCCCGCCACCGGGACCTCACCGCCCGCGCACCCCCACCCTCGTCGCCCACCCCGTCATTGTGCCGACCCCTCTCCCCGTCGGCGTCCCCCTCGTGAGGGACCTCCACGGCGTGACGACACGGCGTGCGGCGCGCCCCTAGCCTCCCTCACCATGAGCGACGCAACCATCGAAGTCCGCGACTTACGGAAGCGGTTCGGCCGGACCCTCGCGGTCGACGGCCTCTCCTTCACGGTCGAGCCCGGCACGGTGACCGGATTCGTCGGTCCCAACGGCGCGGGCAAGTCCACCACCATGCGCTCCCTGCTCGGCCTGGACACCCCCGACGAGGGCCAGGCGCTGATCGGCGGACGCCCCTACCAGGCCCTGCGCACCCCGCTGTTGGAGGTCGGCGCGCTCCTGGACGCCGCCGCCCTGCACCCCGCCCGCCGGGGTCGTGACCACCTGCGCTGGCTGGCCAACTCGCACGGGCTGCCGATGCGCCGCGTGGACGAGGTCCTCGAACAGGTCGGCATGGAGCAGGCGGCCCGGAGGCGGGCGGGCGGCTACTCCCTCGGTATGCGCCAACGGCTCGGCATAGCGGCCGCGTTGCTCGGCGACCCACCGGTTCTGCTCCTCGACGAACCGGTCAACGGTCTGGACCCCGAGGGCATCCAGTGGATCCGCACCCTGCTCCGGCACCTTGCCGCGGAGGGCCGGGCGATCCTGGTCTCCAGCCACCTGATGAGCGAACTGGAGGACACCGCCGACCACTTGGTGGTCATCGGCCGGGGCCGCCTCATCGCCGACACGGCGGTGGCCGACCTCCTCGCGGCGGCCTCCGGCGACCGGGTACGGCTGCGCACGAGCAGTCGTACGGAAGCCATGGAACTGCTCGCGCGGGAGGGCGGCACGGTGGCCGTCGTCGACCGTGACCTCCTCACCGTCACCGGCCTGCCCGCCGAACGGATCGTGGAGCTGCTCTCCGGGGCCAGGGTCCCGTTCGCCGAAGTGGGCGCGCATCGGGCGTCGTTGGAGGAGGCGTACATGGAACTCACCCGGGACGCCGTCGAGTTCACGTCGACGCCCGCCGGGACGGACGAGGTGACCCGATGACGGCGCCGACGAGGACGCCCGCGCCGTACCGCTCGGCGCTGCATCCGGCCCGGGCCGGCTTCGGGCGGCTGCTGCGGGCGGAGTGGACGAAGTTCTGGACGGTCAGGGCCTGGCTGCTGGTGCTGGCGGTGGCGGCCGTGGTCACGGTCGTGATCTCTCAGCTGGGCGCGAGCGGCTCCACCACCGGCGGCGGTCCGCCGATCGTCATCGGCCCGGGCGGCGAGGTCGTCAACGACGCCTTCCGCTTCACCCACCGCCCGCTGACCGGCGACGGCACGATCACGGTCCGGGTCACCGGTCTGAAGAGCACCGACGGCGAGTCCCTGGAGCCCTGGGCGAAGGCCGGGATCATCGTCAAGTCGAGCCTGAAGCCGGGCTCGGCGTACGCGGCCGTGGTGGCCACTCCCGGCCATGGCGTCCGTATGCAGTGGAACTTCACCCACGACACGGCGGGCCCCAGCAGCGATCTGGCCAAGGCCCCGGAGTGGCTCCGGTTGAAAAGGGTGGGGGAAAAACTAACTGGCTATGCGTCGGTGAACGGTCAGAAATGGACCCGGCTCGGGGAGGCGGAGGTTGGGGGACTGGGGAGGACGGTTCAGGTGGGGCTGCTGCTGGGGACTCCCGATCACGAGGTCGTGCAGCGTTCCTTCGGCGGCACGAGCGAGCGGGCGGGCGGGAGCTCGGTCACCGGCACCTACGACCGACTCACCCTCCAGGGCGCGTCGACCGGCACCGGCTGGACGAGCACGGACATCGCCGCCCTCGACCCCAACGGCCCGAACGCCGGGAACGTGCCGCAGAACACCACCCAGGTGTCCGCGACCGGCACCTACACCCTCACCGGCCGGGGAGACATCGCCCCCGACGAGAACAGCCCCGACATCGTCCAGATGAGCTTCCAGGGAGTCTTCGTCGGCCTTCTCTTCATGGTCGCCCTGGGCACGCTCTTCGTGACGACCGAATACAAACGCGGCCTGATCCGTACGACGTTCACGGCGACACCGTCCCGCCTGAAGGTGCTGGCGGCGAAGACATCAGTCATCGCGGCGATCACCTTCACAACGGGCCTACTGGCCACGGCAATCGGCTTCACCCTGGCCCAACGGGCCCTGCGCTCCAACGGCTTCAGGCCCCCCGAGTTCCCCGACCTGTCCCTGCTGGAGAACCCGTCCCTGCGGGCGGTGGTGGGCAGCGCGGTACTCCTGTCCCTGGTGGCGGTACTGGCCCTGTCCCTGGGAGTGGTACTGCGCAACAGCGCCGGCGCGATAGCGGCCGTCGTGGTCCTGGTGATCCTCCCGCAGATCCTCTCCTTCGCCTTCCCGCTCCCCGCGGCACAATGGCTCCTGAGGGTCACCCCGGCAGCGGCCTTCGCGATCGAGCAGGGAAAGACGTACTACCCCCAGGTCCAGCACACCTGCCTCCCGGAGAGCGGCTGTTACCCCCTCTCCCCGTACAACGGCCTGGCGGTCCTGGCCGCCTACGCGCTGGCAGCACTCCTGCTGGCGGCCTGGACGGTACGGAGGCGGGACGCGTGAGGCGCCTGCTGCACGCCGAGTGGACCAAACTCCGCACCCTGCCCAGCACTTGGTGGCTCCTGACGGCAACGGTCGTCCTCACGGCGGCGGTCGGCGCGGCGGCGGCCTCGTCGGTCACGACCCGGATCTGCCCGTCCCCCTGCCACGCGGACACGACCGAACTGACCCTCTCGGGCATCCAGTTGAGCCAGGCCATATGCCTGGTCCTGGGCGCCCTGTCGATAGGCGCGGAGTACAGCACTGGCACGATCCGTACGACGCTCACCGCGATGCCGGGCAGATGGCGGGTACTGGCGTCGAAGGCGGCGGCCCTGTCACTGCTGACGGCGGTGGCGGGAGCCCTGGGGGTCCTGTCCTCCCTGGGCCTGGCCCGCCTGATCCTCCCGACCCCGCCGGACGGTGCCCTGCTCCGACCTGCGACGGGTTCGATCCTGATCCTCGTCCTGGTGACGCTCATGGGCCTGTCCCTGGCGACCCTGCTCCGCGACACGGCAGGCGCGATCACACTGGGACTCGGCATCCTCTACGTCGTCCCGATCCTGTCCCACCTGGTCAACTCCCCGACCTGGCAACACCGTTTGCAACGCTGGGCCCCGATGCCGGCGGGCCTGTCCATCCAGGCGACGAAGAACCTGGGTGCGCTGGCGATCGCTCCGTGGCCCGGGCTTGGGGTTCTGGCGGCGTACGCGGTGGGCTTGTTGGGGGCCGGGGGAGCGTGGTTCAGGCTGCGGGATGCGTGACCTTGTCGAGGAAGGTGGTCCAAGTGGCAGGAGCGACGGTAAGGATGGGACCGGCGGGCACCTTGGAGTCACGAACGTGAATGGCGGAGGGGTGGACGGCGACTTCGATGCAGTCCCCGCCCTCGCTGCTGCTGTAGCTGGACTTGAACCACTGCCGTGCTGCGGTGTTCATTACTCTCCTAGCAGTTGCTCCAGGAGGCGCATGCTCTCGGAGGGAGAGAGCGCCTGTGACCGCAGCATTCCATATTTCAGGTGATAGTTACTCACCTCTTCCGGGTCCTCGACGAGGAAGCTGGCGCGCTGAACTTCCAGGTAGGCCAGGCGCTCGTGGTGCGGAGTTTCCAGCAGCACCAGGGGCCCGCCGAGGGAGGCGTGGGGCATCCGGTCCATCGGCATGATCTGCACGCTCATGTGGGCCGGTTCATTGGACGCGATCAACTTGCGGATCTGGTCTCGCATAACCTCCGGCCCGCCGACGTTTCGCCGTAGGACGCTCTCCTCGATGATGAAGTGCCCCACCGGAGGCCTCTCGCGCGTCCAGATCTTCTGCCGTTCCATTCGGTTGGCCACCCACTGGTCGGCCGTCTCGTCCTCGACTGCCGGATGCCGAGACTCGAAGACGCAGCGGGCGTACGCCTCCGTCTGGAGCAGGCCAGGCACGACCTGCGTCTGATACGACAGGATGGCGATGGCCTCCTGCTCATTGTCGACGAGCCCTTGTGCGAACGCGGGCATCCTCGCCTGCACCGGCAACTTGTCCACGAGGGCGAACAACGCCCCACCCGTACCGAGCAGTTCATCGAACTCCATCGCCCGGTAGTCCTGGAGCGCGAGCCGTCCCTGCTCGATGGACCTGATGGTGTCGATGTGCAGGTTCGCGATCTCTGCGAACCGCTCCTGCGTGAGCCCCGCCTTCCTCCGGAAATGGGCGACCAGCCCACCCACCGCTTCCCAAGTGCCGACCTTCTTAGGCCTCTTCGCCGATTGCATGCGTGTCCCTTTCCCCCGCGCACACCCGAAGACGTCGTAGTGAGCTCGTAGCAATGAGAACTACGACCTCAGGGCTCGCAGAGAATCAACATGCGGGTTTGATCTTCTTCGGGGGGTGTGTTCCGTACCGGTCGAGGTGGACGGCCACATCAGTAGGGGTGCGGAATCTGGCAGTTGAGGGGTGGACCGCGTGATCGTGCTCGGCCAGTAGCGGGCGCGCTTCCTGGACGGCCCGTGTGAGAGTGCTTCCGGTGACGCCAAAGAGCCGGGCGAGCAGGTCGTGGGTGCCGATCTTGCGGAGGCAGAGCACGGTGGCGAGGATCCGGTCTGCGTCGGAGAGCTTGTCCTTGGCACCCGCGCCTCGCCGCCGTCGGCGCTCGCCGCCCCGGCGCTCGTGGCGGATTTGCTCGCGTTGTTGTGCGAGCGCCGGGATCAACGCACTGACCAGAGCGTCGAGTTGGGCAGTGGTCATGCCGGTCAGCTCCGGGTCGCGGAGAGCTTGGGTGTCAACGCCGGCCGGGTGGGCGGTTGTGGCGGTGGCGGCTTCGGATTCCGTCTCATGGTGTGGGGCCGGGCGAGGACCAGCAGGGCGGAGCGTGTAGTTCCAGTCGCCGTGGAAGCGGTGCCGGCTCATTGCCAGTGCATCGATCTCGGCGTCGGTGACCTTCACACCGGTGTCGTAGGTGCCGGTGTCGAGTTCAGCTTCCACTTTCAGACCGGTGCGGGTCGTGGTCGCCGCGATGCTGTCCACGATGACTTCATGGCTGGTCAGCGGTCTGCCGCGCCAGTTCATGGAGATGTGGGAGAACAGCCGGTGCTCGATCTTGTTCCACTTCGAGGTCCCGGGCGGTAGGTGACAAACAGTGATCTTCAGACCAGTTCCGGAGGCGAGAGCGGCCAGTTCACTCTTCCAGGCCCGGGTGCGGTAGCCATTGGAGCCGCCCGCGTCCGCGGTGATCAGAAGACGGGTGGCGTGCGGGTAGTCGTGACGGCCGCGGGCCTGCCACCAGCGGCGGATCGAGGCGACAGCGAATTCGGCGGTGTCGTGGTCGGTGCCGACACTGACCCAGCCGGTGTTCGCCGCAAGGTCGTAGATGCCGTATGGGATCGCCTTGCCCGGTCCCTGCCGGTCCAGGAAGTCATGCGTTTTGACCAGCACTGGTTCGCCCGCCGGCCGCCACTCACGCCCGGCATTCTTGTAGTCGCCGACCAACTCCTTCTTCTTGGTGTCCACGCTGATCACCGGGTCCCCGGCACCGATGTGTTCCTTGGCCCGGTCGTTGATATAGCGGAACTGGGCATCACGGTCCGGGTGCTGTGCGCCCTCGATGGTCTTCGCGTTGGCCTGCAGGCTGAAGCCCTCCTCCCGGAGCAGGTCCCCGACCGTGTCCGCGCTCACCTTGTGCCCCTGGCGGGTGAGTTCGGCGGCGAGCTTCCTCGTCGACTTGGTTGTCCAGCGCAGCGGCGATATCGGATCCCCGCGTACGTCCGGCTCGACCAGTGCGAGCAGGGCCGGCCGCAGCCCCGGGTCTACCTCGGCGGCCTTCTTGCGCCCGCCGCCAGGACGGCGAACCCGCCCCAGCGGTCCCTCGCCCGCCTCCAACTCGTCCACGCCCTTGCGAACCGTGGTCTCGCTGACCTGAGCCGCCTGCGCGACCACCCGGATACCGCCGTGTCCCAGGGCCCGGGCCTCGGCTCCCATCAGCAGCCGACGCTGCCGCTCGTCCAGATGCGGGAACAACACCCCAAACTTGACGGCCAGTTGGTCACGAGTCGCGTCAGGGATGCCCATACCAGGTGAACGAGCCCGGATGCGGGAAGCAACACCTTGATTCTCTGCGAGCCCTCACTCACTGACCCACGATAGTGACTCCCTGTGACAGTGGTCCCGTGAATGAACAACTCCAACAAGGCCACACCCGCGAGGCGTTCTACCGCCGGGACCGCAGATCGGTCGCCCTGGCCCGCGACTTCACCAGGGAGACGCTCACGTCCTGGTCGGTCACGGCCCGGCTGCACGATGTGCTGCTCTGCGTAAGCGAGTTGGCGACCAACGCGATCCTGCACGGCGTACCGCCGGGCCGGGGCTTCGCCGTACACCTGTCCCTGCACCCCGACGGAGTCCTCCGTATCGAGGTCCACGACAGCGGCACCACCGAACTCCGCAAGGTCCGCACGCCGTACCGGCAACTGGACGCGGAGGAGGGGCGGGGCCTGATGCTGGTCGCCGCGCTGTCGGACAAGTGGGGGGTGGGGGAACGGTCGCCGGGCACGGTGGTCTGGTGCGAGTTCGCGCTCAGGTGAGGGCCGCGGCCAGGAGAGCGAACGCGGCGATGATGATGGCGACGCGGACGTAGTGGTAGCGGTCCCAGCGGTTCATCTGCTCCTTCCAGTCGGCGGGCCGGTTCTCGGGGGTCCATGTCTTGCCCCGGTTGTTGATCGGGACGAGCAGCACGAGCGACATGATCACGCTCACGATCAGCAGCGCGGCGGCGGTGACGACGAGGCCGGCGCCGGAGTGGTGCCATCCGGCGACGGCCCAGACCGCGCTCAGGACGAGCGAGCCGATGTACCAGAACGGCATCACGGCGCCGAGCATCCGGCCCCCGTGGGCGCGGGCGAGTTGGTCACTGTCCTCGGGGAGGGCGTTGAAGATCCGGTTCATGACGAAGGCGACGGAGAACTCCACCCCCACCATCACGCCGACGACCACGGTGGTGAAGACCTCAAGTGCGGTGAGCATCATGACTCTCCCTGTTTTCTAGCGTTGCTAGCTGATGAGGCAACGCTAGTACTACTGCCGCTCGGATGTCTAGCAGTGCTAGGGTCGAATCATGTCGGTACAGGAACGCAAGGAGCGCGAACGGGCGGGTCGCGAGCGCCTCATCTTGGCGACGGCCCGCGAACTCGCCGAGCAGCAGGGCTGGGACGCGGTCACCACCCGTCGGCTGGCCGAGCGCATCGAGTACAGCCAGCCCGTCCTCTACAGCCACTTCCGCGGCAAGCGCGAGATCATCGGCGCCGTCGCCCTCCAGGGCGCCACCGAGCTGGCCGCGGAGCTGCGGGCCGCGACCTCCGCCGCGGACGGCCCGCGCGCCCGGGTCACCGCTCTTGCCCGCGCCTACCTCGACTTCGCCGAACGCAACCCGGCGGTGTACGACGCCATGTTCCAGCTCGACGGCGGCCTGGCCTTCGCGCAGGAGGACACCCCGGAACAGCTGAAGGACGCCTTCGCCGCCCTGCTGGAAAACCTCGGAGAGGTCGCCGGGGACGGTGTCCACCCGGGGGTGTTCACCGAGCTGTTCTGGGCGGCCCTGCACGGCCTGGCCACCCTGACCCGGGCGGGACGGCTGCCGCCGGAGTACGCCGAGCGAAGGACACGGCTACTGGTGGACCGGCTCGCCGTGGTCTGACAGGCCGTCCCGGACAGCTGTCAGGAGTCCGTTCGGCGCGGTCGGTTCGGGCAGCCCCCGGAACAGCAGCCAGCTGAACGCAGGCAACACGATCAGCGGGGCCAGAGCCGTCCGCAAGGACGTCGCGTCGGCGATCGTGCCGATCAGCGGAGTGACCATGCCCCCGATGCTAACGGTCAGCCCGAGCGTGATCCCGCTGGCCGTGCCGACCCGCGTCGGCAGATAGTCCTGGCCGAGGGTCACGTGCAGGGAGAAGGGGACGTAGAGGGTGAGCGACGCCAGCGCCACGAAGACGTAGAACGCGGGGCCGGGGACGAACACTGTGCCCGCGATGGCCGGGATCGTCAGCAGGTACGACCAGCGGGCCACCGTCACCCGGTCCCAGCGGCCCGCGAGACTGCCGCCCACCACGGAGCCCAGGGCGCCCCCGAGATAGAGGACGAACAGCGCCACGGTCCCGGACGCCGTACCGCCTCCCATGCGCTGCTGGGCGTAGAGCGAGATGAACGTGCTCAGACCGATGAACTCGATGGACCGCAGGACCACGGACAGCGAGAGCCGCACGAACGACGCCTGGTCGTCGGTGCCGACCGGGACTGTGCTGGCGGCAGCCGCACCCTCCGGGCGTCCCAGCGCGCGCAGCACCGGCAGGCACAGCACGCTGCCGACGAGGGCGGGGAGCACGAGCAGCGGTGACAGGCGCAGGCCGCCGGTGGCGACGACACCGCCGACCATGAGCGGCGCGGCGGCGAAACCGAGGTTGCCGCCGACCGAGAACCAGCCCATCGCGCTGTGGCTGCCCCCGCTGACGAGCCGGGCGACACGGGCGGACTCGGGGTGGTACGCGGCGACCCCGACACCGGACACGGCCACGAACACCAGGGTGAGCGCGTAGGAGCCGGTCAGGCCGCTCAGTGCGATGCCGAGTCCGCCGAGGACCGTGCTCAGCGGCAGGATCCACGGCATCGCCCAGCGGTCGGTGAGCAGACCGAACACCGGCTGCGCCACCGAGGAGAGCAGGGACGCGGCGAGCACGATGCCCGAGACCGAGGCATAGCTGTAGGCGCGCTCGGCGACGAAGAACGGGATGAGCGCGGCGACCGCGCCCTGGTAGATGTCCACGCAGGCATGGCCGACAGCGAGCAGCGTGATGGCTTTCTTCTTTGACATGGCGCCATGCTCGGCGCCGGGCTGTTTGTCGCGCTTCCGATAAACTGCCAGGCAATGACAGAAATCCGCCATGAGCCGGTGGCGCCGACCCGCACCCAGTGGCTGGCCCCCGGCGCCGCCATCGATGCCCACCGCCACGACGACCACCAGATCGTCTACGCGGGGCGCGGCGTGCTGGCCGTGACGACCGGTGCGGGCTCGTGGATCGCACCGGGCACCCGCGCCATCTGGGTACCGGCCGGCACAGTGCACGCCCACCAGGCCCACGGCGAACTCGAACTGCGGACGGTCGGCCTGCCCGCGCGCAACAACCCGCTGGGGCTTGAGCAACCGACCGTCCTCGAAGTGGGGCCGCTGCTACGGGAGTTGATCATCGCCTACACGCAGACCCCGGACGACGGCAGCCCCGAACGCGCGCGCCTCCGCGCCGTGTTGCTCGACCAGTTGAAGGCCTCGCCCCAGCAGCCCCTGCACCTGCCCACCCCAACTGCCCCTCTCCTGCGGGCAGTCTGCGAGATCCTGCGCGAAAACCCGGCCGACGACCGCACCCTGGCCGCCCTCGGCAGACAGGTCGGCGCGAGCGACCGTACGCTCTCCCGGCTCTTCAAGTCCGACCTCGGCATGAGCTTCCCGCAGTGGCGCACCCAACTCCGCCTGTACCGCGCGCTGGTGCTGCTCGCCGAGGACACCCCGGTCACCGCCGTCGCCCACCGGTGCGGCTGGTCGTCCGCCAGCGCCTTCATCGACGTCTTCCGCCGCACCTTCGGCCACACCCCGGGAGCACATCAGCGCCATGCATGAACTGACCCGTACCGAAGCCCGCCGCATCGCCGTCCACGCGCAACTCCTCGACGCCCACCGCCCCACCGAACTCCACACCGTCGTACGCCGGTTGACCCTGCTCCAGATCGACCCCACGGCCGCGATCGCACCCAACGCCGACCTGGTCGCCTGGAGCCGCCTCGGCTCGTCGTACGCACGGGAGGACCTCACCGCCGCGCTGACGAACCGCACCCTCCTCGAACTCCGCGCGATGATCCGCCCGAGCGAGGACCTGGCGCTGTACCGCGCAGACATGGCCGTATGGGAGAAGGAGACCAAGCACTACCGGGAGTGGGTCGCGGCCAACGACGCGTGCAGGCGCGACATCCTCGACCGGCTGGGCAGCCAAGGGCCGCTCACCTCAAGGGAGTTGCCCGACACCTGCGCGGTGCCGTGGCAGTCGTCCGGCTGGACGCACAACCGCAACGTCACCCAGCTCCTGGAGCTGATGGTGCTGAGAGGGGAAGTCGCGACCGCGGGCAGGGCGGGACGCGAACGGCTCTGGGACCTGGCGTCCCGCGTCTACCCGGACGAACCCGCCGTCCCCGTCGCCGAGGCCCGCCGTCTCCGGAACGAACGGCGGCTCCGCGCACTCGGCATCGCCCGCGCCACCGGCACCGCGCTCCCGGTCGAACCCGCCGTCGTCGGCGAGGCCGGCGAACCGGCCGTCGTAGAAGGGGTGAAGGGGGAGTGGCGGGTCGATCCGGCATACCTGGAACGGCCGTTCACCGGCCGCGCCGCACTGCTCTCACCGTTCGACCGACTCGTCCACGACCGGCAGCGCACCACCGAACTCTTCGGCTACGACTACCAGTTGGAGATGTACAAGCCGGCCGCGAAGCGCCGCTGGGGCTACTTCGCGCTGCCGATTCTCTACGGCGATCAGCTCGTCGGGAAGCTCGACGCGACGGCCGACCGCAAGGCAGGCGTGCTCCTGGTGAACGCCGTCCACCAGGACGTGGAGTTCAGCAGGAGCATCGCCGATGCCGTGGAGGCCGAGATCGATGATCTGGCCGCGTGGCTCAACCTCAGGCGCTCTTGATCGCCGAGATGTCGAAGTTCAGCTTGATCTTGTCGGAGACGAGGACGCCACCGGTCTCCAGGGCCGCGTTCCAGGTGATGCCCCACACGGAGCGCAGGATCTCGGCCTTGCCCTCGAAGCCGACGCGCTCGTTGCCGAACGGGTCCTTCGCGGCGCCGTTGAACTCCAGGTCGATGGTGAGCGGCTTGGTGGTGCCGAGGATCTCCAGGTCACCGGTGATGCGGTAGTCGTCGCCGCCGAGGGCCTCCGCCGAGGTGGAGCGGAAGGTCATCGTGGGGAACTCGTCCGTTTTGAAGAAGTCCGCGCTCTTGAGGTGACCGTCACGGTCCGGGGAGCCCGTGTCGATGCTCTCCATCTTGACGTCCAGGGAAGCGGTGGACTTGGCGGGGTCGGAACCGTCCAGGTGCAGCGTGCCGGTGAAGTCGAGGAACTTGCCCTTGACGTTGGTGACCATCGCGTGGCGGGCGGTGAAGCCGAGCGTGGTGTGCGCCGGGTCGATGGTGTAGTCGCCGGTCAGCGCGGCCAGATCGGGGTTGACGGCGGCGGGCGCCGAGGTGGTGTCGGTGTCGTCGCTCTTGCGGCCGAAGATGCCCATGACGTGCTCCTAAGGGGGGACGGGAGTGGTGCGGGGATGAAGCTGTTGAATGTTCAACGATGCCAACACGAAGGACCGTAGACCTATTCCATTCAATTTTCAACATCATCCGCAGCGTGTTTCACCAACTACTACGAGTACGCCCTCTCGGTGGGGTCGGCAAGGCGGGAATCGCTCCGGGAGTCACTCTGGGGATGGCATCCTCCCCATGTGAATGTGAGGTGGCTCTCAGCCGTCTCCTTTGTGTGACTCCTACAACGGGCACGCCCCCTGAGCAGTCGGAACGGCTGCATGCCGGTGCGGTTCTGTTCGGTGGTACCAGGAAAACGGGCCGGAGACTGTGCAGAGTCGACGGCGCACAATCCTTGGTGTGCTTCGTAGGGTCGGTGCATGACCGTTTTGGATGAGGCGCCGGGTGAGCCGACGGACGCGCGCGGGCGAGTGGCCGAACTGCACGAGATCCGTGCCCTGGCACTGGCCGGCCCGAGCGAGAAGGCGACCGAGGCGCAGCACGCCAAGGGGAAGCTGACCGGCCGGGAGCGCATCGACCTGCTCCTCGACCCCGGGTCCTTCCGCGAGGTCGAGCAGCTGCGCAGGCACCGCGCCGTCGGCTTCGGCCTGGAGGCCAAGAAGCCGTACACCGACGGTGTCATCACCGGCTGGGGCACGGTCGAGGGCCGTACGGTCTTCGTCTAC
This sequence comes from Streptomyces sp. NBC_01622, assembly GCF_045209635.1. Lineage (NCBI taxonomy): Bacteria > Bacillati > Actinomycetota > Actinomycetes > Kitasatosporales > Streptomycetaceae > Streptomyces > Streptomyces sp. NBC_01622. Next base: position 3,589,804 of record NZ_CP109293.1, on the reverse strand, counting down.
GCACACGACTTCCGGATCTTCGGCGGCGCGCTGGGCGAGGCCCACGCCACGAAGATCCACAAGATCATGGACATGGCCATCGCGGCCGGTGCCCCGCTGGTGTCGCTGAACGACGGCGCCGGCGCCCGTATCCAGGAGGGCGTCAGCGCCCTCGCCGGCTACGGCGGCATCTTCCAGCGCAACACCAGGGCGAGCGGGGTGATCCCGCAGATCTCGGTGATGCTCGGCCCGTGCGCGGGTGGCGCCGCCTACTCGCCCGCCCTCACGGACTTCGTCTTCATGGTCCGCGAGACGTCCCAGATGTTCATCACCGGCCCGGACGTCGTCAAGGCGGTCACCGGCGAGGAGATCACCCAGAACGGCCTGGGCGGCGCCGACGTGCACGCCGAGACGAGCGGCGTCTGCCACTTCGCCTACGACGACGAGGAGACCTGCCTCGCCGAGGTGCGCTACCTCCTGTCGATGCTCCCGCAGAACAACCGCGAGAACCCGCCCCGCGCCGAGTCCTCCGACGCCGCCGACCGCCGCTCGGACATCCTGCTCGAGCTGGTCCCGGCCGACGGCAACCGGCCGTACGACATGGCCAAGGTCATCGAGGAGATCGTCGACGACGGCGACTACCTGGAGATCCACGAGCGCTGGGCCCGCAACATCATCTGCGCGCTGGCCCGCCTCGACGGCCAGGTCGTCGGCATCGTCGCCAACCAGCCGCAGACCCTGGCCGGCGTCCTGGACATCGAGGCGAGCGAAAAAGCTGCGCGCTTTGTCCAGATGTGTGACGCTTTTAACATTCCGATCGTTACGTTCTTGGACGTCCCGGGGTTCCTTCCCGGCGTCGACCAGGAACACGGCGGAATCATCAGGCACGGAGCGAAGCTGCTCTACGCGTACTGCAACGCGACCGTGCCGAGGATTTCGCTCATCCTGCGCAAGGCGTACGGAGGCGCCTACATCGTCATGGACAGCCAGTCCATCGGTGCGGACCTCACTTATGCCTGGCCCACCAACGAGATCGCCGTGATGGGCGCCGAAGGTGCCGCCAACGTCATCTTCCGCCGCCAGATCGCCGACGCCGAGGACCCCGAGGCCATGCGGACGCGCATGGTCAAGGAGTACAAGTCCGAGCTGATGCACCCGTACTACGCGGCCGAGCGCGGACTCGTCGACGACGTCATCGACCCGGCCGAGACCCGCGAAGTACTCATCCAGTCGCTCGCGATGCTGCACACCAAGCACGCGGACCTGCCCTCGCGCAAGCACGGCAACCCCCCGCAGTAACCCAGCGGACCCTCCGCGCTACCCCAGCGGAAACCTCTCTCACGGAGACTGAGACCTATGACCACGCCTGACATTCGTGTCGAGAAGGGCCACGCCGAGCCCGAGGAAGTCGCCGCCATCACGGCGATCCTCCTGGCCCGCGCGGCGGCTGCCCCGGCCACTGAGACCCACCGTCCCCATCGCAAGGCCGGCTGGCGCCGGTTGGAGCGTGAGGGCGGGTTCCGGGCGCCGCACAGCTGGCACTGAGCACCGCTTCAACGCGCTTACGGCGGCCCCACTCTCCTGCGGGAGGGTGGGGCCGTTGCTGTTCGCGGTCAGTCGATGGTGAGGTTCTTGACCGGAAGGTCGAGGGCGGTGATGGGGGCGCCGTCGGGAGTCCGGCAGGACCTGAAGTGCAGCGAGTGGAGGGAACTGAGGTCGGGGTAGGAACGAGAGTCCTCAGGCACCACGCAGTCGTACAGGCCAAGCGCGCTCAGTTCGACCGGAAGGGGTTCACGTGCTGTCAGCCACTCCGGCAAGTGCATGTTTCTGAGGGTGAGGTCGCGGAGCCGGGGCATAGCGGAGATGATGCCCAGGCCATGTGGCGTACACGTGCTCGCGGTCGACAGAAGAAGGGTTCTGACATCGGGGAAGTTGCTCAAAGCGGTCAGTCCGGTGGTACCGCTCAGCTCGAAGAGGCTCAGCCATGACGTGGTCGGCCCAAGGCGCAGACTGTCGAGGCTGGCCGTAACCTCGTGGCTGAGGCCCAAGTAGGAGAGGTTCCGCAAGTTCTCCACGGATTCGAGCCCGTATAGCTTCCCTCGCCCCCAGATCGTGAACCATCGCAGCTGTGGGTGAGCAGCCAGCACTGAAAGGTCCCCGGGGCCATGGAACTTGTAGACGGACAGATTCTTCAAGGGTGGGAGCTCGTCCACGGTAGCGAGTGCCCGGAACGGGTAGTCGATCGACAGTGTCCTGATGGACCTCAACTGAGTCGCCGCGCGCCACTGCTGGGAGTGCGTGAGTGTCACGCCGTGTCCCCCCAACGGCAGCCCGGCCAGCACCTGCTCGCCGTAGGCGTCCGCGTCGAAATACGCCCAGGCCTTGATGATTTCGTCGATGACGAGGTGCCGCCGGTCCTCGGCGTACCTCACCATCAACGCCAACGCCTCCTCACCGCCGATCATCGCCACGGCTCGTACCGTCTGCACCGCGGACTTCCCCGTCAACTCGCCCAGTGACCGCGGCAACCGCCGCAGCAAGCTTGTCCCCACAGCTGCCAGAGCCGGCGGGTCCGTCTGCCGACGGGCCGGAAGCAGCGCCGACATAGCCCCGTCCAGCCGCTCCGCCAGCCCCTCCGGGACCGTCGGCAACGTCTCCTGGCAAGAGGCCGCGAGCAGCCGTAGCACCCGCGCGTGCCGGGGCTCCGCCTCCGCCCGATCGAGGATGCCGTCCAACAACTCCTGCTGCTGGGGGGAGTTGGCATGCCCGGCGGCCATGATGATCGTCTCGCGCCACAGGTCCAGGTGGGCCCGCTCGACCAGATTGCCGATGCGGTGCTCCTTCGCAGCCTCCTCGGCGGCCAGATACTCCTGGAACGTCCGGTGGACGAAGTCGAGCCGGCCCTCGACGGGGGAGCGGAGGATGCCGGAGCGGTCCCGGAGTTGTTCGAGGACCTGGTGGCCGTCCTGGATCTCCAGGTGGCGCATCGCCGAGAGCTTGGACGCGACATGGACGGCGGCCTGGTCCAGGGCGATCTCGCTGCGGTTGTTGTCCGACAGGCGCCAGGCCAGGTCCCGCAGCACGACCAGCTTGTCACTGAGGCTGAGTTTGCTGTTCAGCGCACTCGGTACGTTCCGGTCGGCGTCGCGGTCGTGGACCAGGGTGTGGAGGGCGTTGCGGTACAACTCCATGCGGTCCCGGGGGAGTTGGCTGCCCCGGTTCAGGTGCATGGCGCACAGCATCGCGGCGAGCAGCGGGGTGCCCGCCAGGGACTGGAGATGCGCGCGGTCCTTGAGGCTGTTGAGCAGGGACTGTTCGTAGCGGGGCAACTCGTCGACGGCGCAGGGGAGTTCGTCGCCCAGTTCGCGGACGGCCTGGTGCCACTGCCGTACGAACGCGGCCAGGTCCGGTGGTGTCATGCGGTCCAGGTGGAGCGCGGTGAAGTCCTCCCGGCGCAGCCAGTCCGCCCCGGCGGCGGTGGGGCGCGAGGTCACCACCACCCGTATGCCGGCGTACGTCCCGAGCAGCTTGCGCAGCCACTCGCGGACCGCGCGTCGCTCCGAGCCGAGGAGTTCGTCCACGCCGTCCACCAGCAACAGGACCTTGTTGTCCCGCAGTTGGCGTTCCACCCAGCCCTTGGGCATGATCCCGGTGATGTTCCCGGCGACCCCGTCCAGGAGTTCCTCGGGCTTCTTGGGGAGCGGACGGCCGCTGTACTCGCGGAGCTTGACGAAGACGGGGGTGAGGCCGTTCCACTCGGCGAGTTCGGCGGTGAAGGCGCCGCGGGCCGCCGTGATCGCCAGCCAGCGCAGCAACGTGGTCTTGCCGGAGCCGGCCTCGCCGCGCAGCAGCACCCGTGAGGCGCCCCCCAGCGCCGACTCCACCCGCATTCCGGAGCTCTCGGCGCCGAACTCCTCCCAGCCGCTCAGATCCGGCCTCAGCGGCAGCGCGCGGACCGTGCGGCGGCGGGTCCCGTCGTCCCCGGTGGCCCGCAGGCTGACGTAGGCCACCGAGAGGCGGACCTGAGCCGCGGCGCGGTCGGAGGTGCGCCGGAACAGCTCGACCTCGTCGAGGTTGTCGCTGACCAACTGCATGTACCAACGGCGGAATTCCTGGTCCTTGTCGGTGCCGTCGGGGGCGAACAGCGAGCGGTCGGGGAGCCGTTCGAGGACGCGGGCAACCCCGTCGCTCAACGAGCTGGTGCGGGCGAGGAGTTCGGTCAGGGTCCGCTCCTCGAAGACCGGCAGGGTCCGCACGATGCTGACGTAGTACTCGCAGCACTCGCTGAAGAGGAGTTCGTACAGACGCGTCTCGGGTTCGCTCAGGCCGACCGGTGCGCTCACCGATGCCGTGATCTGCCGGATCAGTTCGGCCGGTTGGGCGTCGGCCGTGAGGACCGCCTCGTCGGACAGGTCGGCGCGTGCGAACGTGTCGCACACGCCGTTGAGCGCGACCTCCCGGCTGCTCTCGTCGAGGCCGCGGAACTCCTGGGCCAGGAACGGCTCGATCCGTTCCGCGACGGCGTCGGCCATTCCCTCGAACTGCCGCCGGACGCTGCGCTGTTGGCGCAACCCCGGCACCCGTAGCCGTACGAGCTCCTCCATCGGCAGCCGGCGCTCCTGCTCCCGCCGTCTGCCCCCCAGCCACATCTGTGCCGCCGTGTTCGCCACGGTCGTCCCCAGACGCAGTGCGGCAGCTTCCGCGCTCATCCCCGTACCCCTCCCGCAAATGACCTACGGCCCCCGTTCCTCCCACAGGAGGAACGGGGGCCGCAAGCCGAACGAGCCGGATACAGCGGAATTGCTACCGCAGGCGCGCCATCAGCGCGTGCTCCACCAGCGTGATCAGAGCCGACTTGGCGTCCGCGCGGTGGCGGGCGTCGGTCGTGATGATCGGGGTGTCCGGGCCGATCTGCAGGGCCTCGCGGACCTCGTCCGGGTTGTACGGCTGCTGGCCGTCGAAGCCGTTGAGGGCGATGACGAAGGGGAGACCCGAGTTCTCGAAGTAGTCGACCGCGGGGAAGCAGTCGGCGAGACGGCGGGTGTCCACGAGCACGATCGCGCCGATCGCGCCGCGCACCAGGTCGTCCCACATGAACCAGAAGCGGTCCTGGCCGGGCGTGCCGAACAGGTACAGGATCAGGTCCTGGTCCAGGGTGATGCGTCCGAAGTCCATGGCGACCGTGGTGGTCGTCTTGTCTCCGGTGTGGGTGAGGTCGTCGATGCCCGCGGACGCGGACGTCATCACAGCCTCGGTACGCAGCGGGTTGATCTCCGAGACGGCCCCGACGAACGTGGTCTTGCCCACGCCGAAGCCACCCGCCACCACGATCTTCGCCGAGGTGGTTGAGCGGGAAGGCCCTCCGCTAGAGCTTGCGAAGTCCACTGAGCACCCTTTCGAGCAGTGTCACATCTGGCTGGCCGCCGGCGTTCTCGTCGCCGCCGGGCTGATGAATGGCGACCAGGCCCGCCTCCGCCAAGTCGGCGACGAGGATCCTGGCCACACCGAGAGGGATCGTCAGGAGGGCCGAGATCTCGGCCACCGACTTGATCTCCCGGCAGAGGTTGCAGATCCGCTGATGCTCGGGCAACTGGCCCTGCATCTGGTGCGGCTGCGCGGTGGTGTGCACCAGCGCCTCGATGGCGAGCTGGTAGCGGGGGCGGGTCCGGCCGCCGGTCATGGCGTACGGACGCACCAGGGGATTGCTCGACGAACCCGCGGGCGCCGCCTCGGGGGAGCGTCGGTGCGGCTGCACGGGCTGGATGCGCGGCGCCGGCGGCTGGTCGTACGGTGACGGACCGGGGCCCTGCGGGTACTGAGGGTGGCGCGGGGAGGGCGAGGAGGGGAAGTTGTACCGGTTCTGGGAACCGTCGCCCTGCCCCTGGCCGGGGCCGTACGACCAGTTGCCCGAAGACGAACCGCCTGGGGGTGTTGCCACTTTCTCCTCCTCCGACTGTGCCGGGCACCCATCAATGTGGAGCCGCGTCCCGAAACCTTATGGCCTCGGGACGCCAAAACGCACTGTCCGCTTGTTAGTTGAGAAGGCTCCCCTGGAGCTCTGCTCGAAGGTCAGGGGTCAGGACCGTACCGGCACGGTCCACCAGAAGGGCCATCTCGTACCCAATGAGGCCGATGTCCGCCTCGGGGTGTGCGAGAACCGCGAGGGAGGAACCGTCGGACACGGACATGATGAAGAGGAATCCCCGCTCCATCTCCACAACCGTCTGGTTCACGCTGCCGCCCTCGAAGATGCGCGAGGCACCGGCGGTCAGCGAGGTCAGACCCGACGCGACGGCCGCCAGCTGATCGGCACGGTCACGCGGGAAACCTTCGGACATCGCCAGAAGGAGTCCGTCGGCGGAGACCACCACCGTGTGGGACACACCGGGGGTGTTGTCCACGAAGTTGGTGATCAACCAGTTCAGGTTCTGCGCCGCCTGGCTCATCGGGCTCACACTAACGCTCCTGGTTGTAGGTGCTGTCAGAGCCGAAGCCCTGACCGTTCGTTTCACTTCCTGCGCTGCGACCCCGCTGGACCCCGCGGCGCAGGTTGCTGAGCCTGCCCCGGATGTCCTCGGGAGCGCGGGAGACCTGGGGGCCGCCCTGAGGGGTGCTCTCGGCGGTGCCCTCGACCAGGTTGGCCTTGGGCACCCGCCTCGGCAGGCCGGAGGAGGTGACCCCGCCGGCCTTCGGCTTCTTCAGCGCCGAGGCCTGCTGCCACCGCTCGTCGTTCGCCGAGCGCCAGTCCACGGTCCCGGTGCTGCCGTTTCCGTTCGCGGTGCCGTTCGCCGTACCGAAGATGTTGGTCTTGCTCTCCGGGGCGGAAGCTGTCGACTCCTGGCGCGCGGGCTGCGAGCCGTTGGTGCCTTTCGCGGCCGAACCGCGGCGCGGCAGCCCGGCGTCGGTCAGCGCGTGGACAGCCGAGGGGGCCGGTCCCGGACGGTCGAAGCCTACGTGATCCCGCTCACTCACGTCAGCGGCCTGCGAAGGTTCCGGTTCCGGAGCGTACTGGTCCGGGTAGCCGTTGCGGTAACCGTCCTGCTGCGGCCAGTCATCCTGATAGGACGGCTCTTCGAAGCCCGGATACGTCTCCGGGGCCGCGGCGTGCGCCGACGCGTGCTCCTCCCGCACCGGCTCCGCATACCCGGGCTCCGGGTAACCGCCGTTGGACGGGAAGGAGTCGGCGAAGGTGTCGTTCTGCGTCCCGTTGCCGTTCGGCGCGAAGTACTGCTCGTCGTACGCGGGCTGGAGCGGCTCGTCGTACGACGTCTGCTGCTGCTCCTCGTACGTCGGCTGCCCGTTGTACGCCGTCGGCTGCTCCTGGTACGCCTGCTGCCCGTTCTCGGCGTACGGCTGCTGCTGGGGCTGCTCGAACTCCTGGTAAGTGCCCGCGTCCAGGGCCTCCTGGCCCGGCTTCTGGGACTCCAGGGCCGCCCGGCGCTCCTCGCGCATCAGCGAGCGGCCGACCGGGTCGAGCTCGCGGATGTCGTCCGGCACCTCGGGGTAGCGGGTGTCGTCGAAACCGAGCTCGGCGGCCGTGCGGATCGGGGTGTGGTTGAAGTCCTCACCCTGGTACTGCGGCTGCTCCGGCATGATCTGCGAGACGGTGAACTCGTCGCGCTGGAGCTGCTGTTCGCCACCGCCACCGTGGGTGATCGCGTCGGGCAGCATGACCAGCGAGGTGGTGCCGGCCTGCTCGCCCGAGGGGCGGAGCTGGACGCGGATGCCGTGCCGGTCGGACAGCCGGCCGACCACGAACAGGCCCATGCGCTGGGAGATCGCGACGTCCACGGTCGGCGGGTTGGCCAGCTTGTGGTTGATGTCCGCGAAGTCCTCGGCGGTGAGGCCGATGCCCTTGTCGTGGATCTCGATCATGACGCGGCCGTCGGGGAGACGGGTCGCGGTGACACGGACCTTGGTCTGCGGGGAGGAGAACGTGGTGGCGTTCTCCAGGAGCTCGGCCAGCAGGTGCACGAGGTCGGTCACGGCACGGCCGTGGATCTCCGCCTCCGGGACACCCGAGAGCTCGATGCGCTCGTACTGCTCCACCTCGGAGGAGGCGGCGCGCAGCACGTCGACCAGCGGGACCGGCTGGTCCCAGCGGCGGCCGGGCTCCTCGCCGGCGAGAACGAGGAGGTTCTCGCCGTTGCGGCGCATGCGGGTCGCGAGGTGGTCCAGGCGGAAGAGGTTCTCCAGCTGGTCCGGGTCGGCCTCGTTGTTCTCCAGGTCGGTGATCAGGGTCAGCTGGCCCTCGATCAAGGACTGGTTGCGGCGCGAGAGGTTGGTGAAGATCGCGTTGATGTTGCCCCGCAGGAGGGCCTGCTCGGCGGCCAGTCGTACGGCCTCGCGGTGGACCTGGTCGAAGGCTCTGGCGACTTCGCCGATCTCGTCCGTCGTGGTGATGGGGATCGGCTGGACGCGGGTGTCGACGCGGCCGGGGTCGGTGCGCGAGAGCTGGTCGACCAGCATCGGCAGGCGCTGCTCGGCGATGCCGAAGGCGGCGTTGCGCAGCTGGCGCATCGCGCGGCTCATCTGGCGGGCGACGGCACCGGCCAGGATGAAGGCGAGGAGCAGGGCGACGACGACGGCGGCACCGGTGATGATGGCGTCGCGCTTGGCGTTGTCGGCGATGCCGGACGCCTCGCTCACCGCGATGTCGGCCTTGTCCTCTTCGATCTTGCGGTACGCGTTGTACTTGAGGGTGGTGCCCGCCCACCAGTTCTGCGCGGTGATGCCCTGCTGGGCGAGGGCCTGGCGCGCCGAGACGTCGGTGGTCTGCAGCTGCGACATGGCCGTGACGATCTTGACCGGGTCGCTCGGCGGCGGCACGTACGTCTTGTTGGCGGCCTTCGCCTGCGCGGCGGCCTGCTTGACCATGGCCGCGCCGTCGGTCTGCACCTTCGCCAGGGCCGTGTTCAGCTTCGCGATGTCCGCGTCGGTACCACCGGCCTGGTACTCCTGGATGGCGATGCCCTCCAGGTAGGCGTACGAGGTGATGGCGGTGCGCTGGGTCGCCAGGCTGTTCGCGTCGGGGCCGGGGCTGACCAGCAGATGCGTGCCGATGGAGCGCTCCAGGGAGAGCGCGCCCTTGGCCAGCGCGATGGCGTAGACCGAGCGGCCGTAGCTGGTGATGTTGCCGGTGCCGAGGCCCAGTTCGTTGGAGAACTCCAGGAGCGGGTGCTCCAGGTTGACGTAGCTCTCCTCGGTCTGCACGCCCTTCGTCTTGGACGTGTAGGCGGCGGCCCGGATCGTCTGCAGCTGCGGCTCCACCTTGCGGAAGCGGCTGAGCCGGCGCTCCAGGCCCGACTGGTCCGGCATGTTCTGCGCGGCCTTGTCGAAGACGTCGGCGGCGTCGTCCGTGGCCTTGCGAGCGGCCACGACCGTCGCGTCCTTCTGGCCCTTGCCCTCCAGCAGCGGTGCGGCGGTCACGTCACGCTCGTTGGTGATCGCGTTGCTGTAGGTCAGCGCGGCCTGCACCACGCGGGCGGTCTTCTTCGCGTCCTCGGCGTTCTGCCAGGTGTCGATCGAGCTCTTGACCTGGAAGCCGCCCATGATGAGGCCGACGCCCACGGGTATGAGCAGGATCGCGTTCAGCCGGGTCGGCACCCGCCAGTTGCGGGGCGAGAAACGGCCCCCGCTGGGAGGGGGTGGTGCCGAAGGCTCCGAGCCTGGCACAGGGGCGGGCGCCGCTCCGCGCGGCGGCGGGGTGAAGTTGCCCCGGGCCGACGGCTCGGGACCGTTCTTGCTTCGCCTCACTCGACCAACAACCTTCCGGCGGTCGGCACCTATCCTCGTGCCGCAGTGTCTCAGGCCCGTCAACGAGCTCTGACTATCAGTACGTCGTTGACTATTGGGCAGTTCAGGCATTCCAGCACGTCAGCCTGCGCGATTCCAAACAGTCGGAACGGCGGATTCCGAGTGATGTAAGCCCCAGATAAAACGGTCATAAAGAGCGAGCCCCGCCAAAAGACGGGGCTTTGTTAGCGCAGTGGCACCGGACGACCGCGACGCGTTGCGGTACCACCCGATTCCTCTGCCGAAACGTTATGAACACCGGGGCCGACCGTGTCAAAGGCCACAGCCGGCTCCGGGGTGTCTACGACAACTGCCGTACGGCGCTGCCGACTTGAGAACTGCATGTCGAGGCCCGCCAACAGCTACCGGAGCCGGGCCATCAGCGCGTGCTCGACCAGCGTGATCAGCGCACTCTTGGCGTCCGAGCGGTGCCGGGCGTCCGTCGTGATGATCGGCGCGTCCGGCCCGATCTGCAGGGCCTCGCGCACCTCCTCCGGGTTGTACGGCTGGTGGCCGTCGAACCCGTTGAGGGCTATGACGAAGGGCAGCCCGCTGTTCTCGAAGTAGTCGACCGCGGGGAAGCAGTCGGCGAGACGGCGGGTGTCCACCAGGACGACGGCGCCGATCGCGCCGCGCACCAGGTCGTCCCACATGAACCAGAAGCGGTCCTGACCCGGCGTACCGAAGAGGTACAGGATCAGGTCCTGGTCCAGGGTGATACGGCCGAAGTCCATGGCCACCGTGGTGGTGGTCTTGTCCCCGGTGTGGGTGAGGTCGTCGATGCCCGCCGAAGCGGACGTCATGACGGCCTCCGTGCGCAGCGGGTTGATCTCGGAGACGGCACCCACGAACGTGGTCTTGCCGACGCCGAAGCCACCCGCCACCACGATCTTCGCGGAGGTGGTCGCCCGCCCTCCGTCAGAGCTTGCGAAGTCCACTGAGCACCCTTTCGAGCAGCGTCACGTCCGGAGCGCCGCCGTTGTTCTCGTCGCCGCCCGGCTGGTGGATGGCCACCAGTCCGGCCTCGGCGAGGTCCGCGACGAGGATCCGCGCCACACCGAGGGGCATGGCGAGGAGTGCCGACACCTCCGCGACCGACTTGACCTCACGGCACAGGTGGCAGATGCGCTGGTGCTCAGGGAGCAGTCCCATCAGCGCTGCCGGGTCGGCCGTGGTGCTGATCAGTGCCTCGATGGCGAGCTGATAGCGCGGCCGGGTCCGGCCGCCGGTCATCGCGTACGGACGTACCAGCGGCTGGTCGCCCTCGTCCCCGTACGGCTCGGCGTACGGATCATGAGAGGCGGTGGGCGGGGTCATGAATCCTCCGGGCGGGACAGCAAGTCGGTCGGGCTAGCCGTCTGACAGGGCCGGTGGGGGGATTGTGGCGGCCGGACGGTGATTTGGTGAGACGGGTGGTGCCGGGCCGGTCAGTGAAGAAGACTGCCCTGGAGTTCGGCGCGCAGGTCCGGCGTGAGGACCGCCCCTGCACGGTCGACGAGGAGGGCCATCTCGTAGCCGACGAGGCCGATGTCGCACTCGGGGTGCGCGAGCACGGCCAGGGACGAGCCGTCCGAGACGGACATGAGGAAGAGGAACCCTCGCTCCATCTCCACGACCGTCTGTGCCACGTCGCCGCCCTCGAAGATCCGGGAGGCCCCGGCCGTCAGCGAGGTCAGCCCCGATGCCACGGCCGCGAGTTGGTCGGCGCGGTCGCGAGGGAAGCCTTCCGACATGGCCAGAAGGAGTCCGTCGGCAGACACGACGACGGTGTGGGACACACCCGGGGTGTTGTCCACGAAGTTGGTTATCAACCAGTTGAGGTTCTGTGCCGCCTGGCTCATCTGGCTCAACTAACGCTCCTGCTGGTGAGTGGGGCTGGGGAAGCTGCCGGTCTGGCCGGTACCCGTACCGGCCTGGCGGCCCTGTGCGATGCCCCGACGGAGATTGGTCAGCCGGCCGCGTACGTCGTCAGGCGCACGCGAGACCTGCGGACCGGTTTGGTGCTGTTGCTGCTGAGCCGTGCCCGGGACGAGGTTCGCCCTGGGCACCCGGCGCGGCAGGCCGGAGGTGGTGACGCCGCCCGCGGCCGGTTGCCGTACGCGCTCTGCCTGCCGGACGAGATCGTCGTTCGGCGAGCTGCGCCAGGTACCGCCCGTGGGACGCTGGGGGGTTGCTGCTGCCGGAGCCTGCGGTGCCTGCGGCTGCGGGGCGGGCGCGGAGCCGTTGCTCTGGCTCTGCGCCTCCGCCTGCTGGCCGTGGAACCAGTTGGTCTCCAGCGTGTCGTACAGCGGCGTCCTGCCGTCACCGGGACCCGTGGCAGGCGGCAACGCCTCGGGCTCCTGGCGGGTGGGACGCTGCGGGGCGGGCGGACGCGCGGTGCCGAAGTCGGCGCCGTTGCGGTTCCCGTTGACCTGCGAACGGTCGAACTGCCCGGTGTTCCCGGGGTTCTGACGGCCCGGCAGATTGTGCTGACCGGTGGACCCGTTGTCAAAACCGGGAGCCGCGAACTGGCCGGTGGAGCTTCCGTCGTAGGCCTGCGGGACGGCGAACTGTCCTGTGTTGGCCGGGTTCGACGGGTTGTTGGCCGGGCTGTTCGGGGAGCCGAAGACGTCCGAGCGGACGAACTGGCCGCCGTTCTGCTGCGAGTTGGAGCCGGGGCGCGGGGTGTCGAAGTCCTGCCGCGGGAACTGGCCGTTGGCCGGTGCTCCGTTGGCGCCCGGACGCGGCAACTGGCCCGTGTTCTGGGACCCGTTGAGGTTCGGCCGGGGGAAGGACCCCGTGTCCTGCGGTCCGCCCGCACCGGGGCGCGGGAAGGAGCCGGTGTCCTGCGGTCCGCTCGTACCCGGACGCGGGAACGAGCCCGTGTCCTGCGGTCCGCTGGTGCCCGGGCGCGGGAACTGCCTGCTGTCCTGCGCGTCCAGGCGCGGGATCGCCGGCATCTCCTGCGTGCCGGGGCCCTGACGGTCGTCGATGCGCGGCATCCGGGAGGTCTGCTCGGCGTCGCGCTCGTCGTGACCGCGCGGGGCGTCGAGGTTGCCGCGGCCCAGCGGGGGCTGCGCGTTCTCGTCGCTCCAGCTGGGGCGCTGGTTGTTGCCGCCCGGCAGCTCGGCCCGCGCACCACCGCGCGGCGGGAGCTGCGGCTGACGCCCGCGGCGCCTGCCACCACCACGGGGCGGCTCGGGCTCGTTGCTCGCACGCTGCGGGGGAACCGCGCCGTTCTGCTGCGGCGGGGTCCCGCCGAAGGCGTCCTGACGTCCGTCGCCGAAGCCCTGCGGGGCACCCGCACCGGCGGCCTGCAGTCCCTGCGGGGCACCCGGGGCCTGGCCGAAGAGACCGGCACCGGAACCAGCGGCCGGACGGCCCTGCGGCGCCGAGGGACCCTGCGGTCCACGCGCACCGCCGGGAGCACCCGGACCACCGGGACCACCCGGACGTCCACCGCCCGCACCGGGCAGCGCGGCCCGGGGGCCCTGACCGGAACCGACCTGGCCGCGCGGAGCGGCACCGGCACCGAGCAGTCCGCCGTTCCCCGGCGCACCCGCGCCGAGGGCGGAGCCGCCCTGACCGTTGCCCCGGCGGGCCGCACCGGCACCGGCGGCGGCAGCCGCAGCGCCGACAGCGGCCTGGCCGGGCTTGCCCGGAGCGGGCTTCTTGCCGCCCTGGGCGACATCGACCGGGAGCATGACCAGCGCGGTCGTACCACCGGAGTCGGACGGACGCAGCTGGATACGGATGCCGTGGCGCTGGGACAGCCGGCCGACCACGAACAGACCCATGCGGCGGGAGACCGAGACGTCCACGGTGGGCGGCGAGGCGAGCCGCTCGTTGATCGCCGCGAGGTCCTCGGGGGAGAGGCCGATACCGGTGTCGTGGATCTCGATCAGGACGCGGCCGTCGGGCAGCGCGTGACCGGTGACCTTGACCTTGGTCTGCGGCGAGGAGAACGAGGTCGCGTTCTCCAGCAGCTCGGCGAGCAGGTGCACGAGGTCGTTGACCACGCGGCCGGCCACTTCGGTGGTCGGCACGGAGGACAGTTCGATGCGCTCGTACTGCTCCACCTCGGAGGCGGCGGCGCGGAGCACGTCGACCAGCGGGACCGGGCGGGTCCAGCGGCGGCCGGGCTCTTCACCGGCGAGAACGAGAAGGTTCTCACCGTTACGGCGCATGCGGGTCGCGAGGTGGTCGAGCTTGAAGAGGGAGGACAGCTGGTCCGGGTCGGCCTCGCGGGACTCCAGCTCGGAGATGAGCGAGAGCTGACGCTGGATGAGGCCCTGGGAGCGGCGCGAGAGGTTGGTGAACATCGCGTTGACGTTGCCCCGCAGGAGGGCCTGCTCGGCGGCGAGGCGGACTGCCTCGCGGTGCACGTCGTCGAAGGCCGCGGCCACCTGGCCGATCTCGTCCCGGGAGTGCACACCGACCGACTCCACGGACGTGTCGACGTCCTGCGGGTCGGACTCGGAGAGCTGCTTGACCAGCTCGGGCAGCCGGTCCTGGGCGACCTTGTTGGCGGTCTCCTGGAGCCGGCGCAGCGAGCGGATCATGGACCGGGCGATGACGAAGGCGCCGACGAGGGAGACACCGAGCACGAGCAGGATCAGCGCACCGGAGATGATCGCCTCGCGCTCGGAGGCGGAGCGCAGCTCGCGGGCCTTCTGCTCCATGTCCTCCAGGAGCGTGTGCTCGATCTTCTTCATCTGCTCGATCTTGGTGGAGCTGTCGTCCACCCAGTCCTTGTAGGACCGCTTGTCGAGCGACTTCAGACCGTTCGAGTTGGCGAGGGCGCGCTCCGCGTACTTGTCCGCGGCGTCGATCGTCGCGTTGCCGTCCTCGATGGGCTGGATGAGCTCCTCGGCACCCTGGTCGCCGTAGATGTTGCGGAAGATCGCCAGGTCCGACTTCTCGCTCTCCAGCGCCGAGTCGGCGTACAGCCGGTCGTTGTCGGAGAGGTTGCCCGTCGTGGTGTTGTTGTCGGGCAGGGCCGCCGCGATGACGGCGCGCTGCACGGACGCGAACTCCTTGGCAGAGGAGAAGGCGGCCAGGGCGCGGGTGCGCTGGATCATCTCCGGGTTGCTGGTCGCCTCCGCCATGTCCTGCGAGAGGCCGAGCAGCTGGGTGATCAGACGGTGGTAGGCGTCGACCGTCTGCGTCGAGTTGCTCTTCGACTGATAAGCCGTCTTGCGGATCTTGTCGAGGTTGTCCAACTCGGTGGCGAGGCCGACCACGGTCTCGCGGACGCCCTGCAGGTTTCCGTTCCTGCTGGCGCTGTCCACCTCTTCCGAGGAGTTGATGAAGTTGTCGCGGGCGCGGTCGGTCTTCTCCTCGTAGCCCTTGACCTCGTAGTCGGTGGCCTTGCCGCCGTGCGACAGGGGACCGGCCGACTGGTCGCGCTCCTCCTGGAGCGCGGTGGCCAGCTCGGTGGCCTGCTTGGTCATGTCCGTCAGCAGCTTCATGTTGTCGAGCTGCTGGATGTCGGTCATGGAGTCGCTGATGCGCAGGGCGCCCAGCGAGGTGGCCGCGACCACGGGGAGCGCGAGCAGCGACACCAGGCGCGTGGAGATGCGCCAGTTGCGCAGGGCGACGCGCGAGCCGGGGCCGGGCGTGCCGCTCGGCGGCTTCACCGGGGGCGCGGGGGTCGGGGCTGCGGACACACCGGAGCGCCCGGGGCCCCCGCCGTCGCCTGACGGTGCCGGGCCCGGGTTCTGGGCGTGCTGGGGCGAGGAGCTGCCGGTGTTGGGGCCAGCCCCGCCATGCGGCTCCGGCTCCGCCGGAGCACTGCCATCCCTCTTGAAACGTCCCTGCACTAGCGTCGCAACCTCTGGACCAGGCGTCCCCCGCGCGAACGGAAGGACGGTGTCGGCGTCTTGGGGAGCGCCCTGAACGCGCACCCCATGTGTGGTCGTGAGTGACCGGCGCTGTTCCCCCTTCCGCCGCCCTCGGCGCTGCGTTGCGCCCCCTGCGCGCCGGGCTGATTCTGCGGCGGTCCGTGGAATTCCAGCACAGTGCCGGATCTCCAACAAGGCCCGTAGGCCAGGCTGTGACCTGTGTGACACCCCGTGAGGACAGTGTCACGAGACGTAGAAAGCTATTCACTCCAAAGTGGGCAAATCCCCACCATCCCGCTGGGCGCGGGATGTGCCCAAGTCGCCATGATCAGGAGCGGAATGACAGCTTCAGGGGGTCAATGTCCGTTTCGGTGAGGTGAGTTGAGGGTCCGAATTGGTCGGTATGCACACAGGGTGGTGAGCAAACTCACACGCGGATCATGGGCTCTTCGCGCGTTCGGCCGGGAATTGGATGTTTAGCCTGACGCTTTACATGAGGGCACAATCTGCCAACCACCCACCCACGGACGACGAGGGTCGAGTACAACAGTGAAGACCACGATGATGTTCCGCAACATTGCCAACCCGCGACGCACGACGCTGGCGCACCTCGCGGACGCCGACGCGCTGCAGACGCCGGAGCAGCAGGAACACTCGCTCGACCTGCCGGCCCAGACCGCCAACCCGCGCCGCACGATCCTCATGGAGATCCCGGTCACCGCCGCCGCGGAGTAATCGCGCGAGCAGGGGCCCCGCACCGCGTTAGCCTGGAGCGTCAGACTCCAGCCAGCTCAGTGAGGGGCGCCAGGATCCCGTGCGCATCGCCAGATTCTCCATCGACGGGAACGTCGCCTTCGGCGCGGTCGAGGGCGACAAGCCGGACGAACTCGTCCTCGACATCATCAAGGGCATCCCGTTCGCGGACTTCGAACTCTCCGGTACGAAGGTCCCGCTGAGCAAGGTCCGGCTGCTGCCGCCGGTGCTCCCGAACAAGGTCGTCGCCTACGGCCGCAACTACGCCGAGCACGCCAGGGAACTGGGCAACGAGGTGCCGGACGCCCCCTTCGCCTTCTTCAAGCCGTCCACCTCGGTGATCGGCTCCGGCGACGACATCCAGTACCCCTCCTTCACCGAGGACCTCCACCACGAGGCCGAACTGGCCGTCGTCATCGGCCGGATGTGCCGCGAGGTCCCGCGCGAGCGCGTCAAGGACGTCATCCTCGGCTACACCTGCGCCAACGACATCACCGCGCGCGACGTCCAGAAGCGCGAGAAGCAGTGGGCCCGTGCCAAGGGCTTCGACACCTCCTGCCCGCTCGGCCCCTGGGTGGAGACGGACCTCGACCCGAGCGACCTCACCATCCAGCTCACGGTCAACGGCCAGCAGCGACAGCTCGGCCGCACCAGCGAGATGATCCACTCGATCGAGGACCTGATCGTCAACATCACCGAGGCCATGACGCTGCTCCCCGGCGACGTGATCCTCACGGGCACCCCGGCAGGCGTCGGACCGCTCACCGTCGGCGACGAGGTCGCCGTCACCATCGAAGGCATCGGCACTCTCACCAACAAGGTTGTCAAGCGTGGCTAGCGCATCCGCCTCAGCAGTCCGTGTCCGTTTCTGCCCCTCGCCGACCGGCAACCCGCACGTCGGCCTGGTCCGCACCGCCCTGTTCAACTGGGCGTTCGCCAAGCACAACCAGGGCACCCTGGTCTTCCGCATCGAGGACACCGACGCGGCCCGTGACTCCGAGGAGTCCTACGGCCAACTCCTCGACGCGATGCGCTGGCTGGGCTTCGACTGGGACGAGGGCCCCGAGGTCGGCGGCCCGCACGCGCCCTACCGCCAGTCGCAGCGCATGGACATCTACAAGGACATCGCGAAGCGGCTCCAGGACGCCGGCCACGCCTACGACTGCTACTGCTCCACCGAGGAGCTGGACGCCCGCCGCGACGCCGCCCGCGCCGCAGGCAAGCCGTCCGGCTACGACGGCCACTGCCGCGACCTGAGCGCCGAGCAGGTCGAGGCGTACCAGGCCGAGGGCCGCACGCCGATCGTCCGCTTCCGGATGCCCGACGAGACGATCACCTTCACCGACCTGGTCCGCGGCGAGCTGACGTTCACCCCGGAGAACGTCCCGGACTACGGGATCGTCCGGGCCAACGGCGCCCCGCTGTACACGCTCGTCAACCCGGTCGACGACGCCCTGATGGAGATCACCCACGTCCTCCGCGGCGAGGACCTGCTCTCCTCGACGCCCCGTCAGATCGCCCTGTACAAGGCGCTGATCGAGCTGGGCGTCGCCAAGTCGGTGCCGTCCTTCGGGCACTTGCCGTACGTGATGGGCGAGGGCAACAAGAAGCTCTCCAAGCGCGACCCGCAGTCGTCCCTCAACCTCTACCGGGAGCGCGGCTTCCTGCCCGAGGGACTGCTCAACTACCTTTCCCTGCTTGGCTGGTCGCTCTCGGCCGACCAGGACATCTTCACGATGGACGAGATGGTCGCGGCCTTCGACATCGCGGACGTCAACCCCAACCCGGCCCGCTTCGACCTGAAGAAGTGCGAGGCGATCAACGCCGACCACATCCGCCTGCTCGACGTGAAGGACTTCACCGAGCGCTGTGCCCCGTGGCTGAAGGCCCCGTTCGCCCCCTGGGCGCCGGAGGACTTCGACGAGGCCAAGTGGCAGGCCGTCGCACCGCACGCGCAGACCCGCCTGAAGGTGCTGTCGGAGATCACGGACAACGTCGACTTCCTCTTCCTGCCCGAGCCGGTCGAGGACGAGGCGTCCTGGACGAAGGCCATGAAGGAGGGCTCCGACGCCCTCCTGCGTACGGCCAAGGAGAAGCTGGAGTCGGCGGACTGGTCCTCGCCCGAGTCCCTCAAGGAGGCCGTCCTGGCCGCCGGCGAGGCCCACGGCCTCAAGCTCGGCAAGGCCCAGGCCCCGGTCCGTGTCGCCGTCACCGGCCGCACGATCGGCCTGCCGCTCTTCGAGTCCCTGGAGATCCTGGGCAGGGACAGGACGCTGGCCAGGATCGACGCGGCCCTGGCGAAGCTGGCGGCCTGACCGAGACGTGCGGCAGGGGCGGTATCCGGTGATCCTGGTACCGCCCCTTTCTCGTCAAGAAATCGTAGTGAAATGTTCACGCCATGGCTAAGATCCCTTCGATCCGGAGGTGTGGGGAAGCCGGTTGGTGCACGGGGAGGGGTCTGCATGTTCAAGAGGATTCTCACGGTCGTCGTAGCCGCCGTCGGTCTGGCGGTCGCCGCGACGGCGCCCGCGGCAGCCGTCGACAGCGGGTCCAGCAAGAACGCCTGCGGCGTGGTGTATTTCTACCCGGACGGCGACACCTTCAAGTTCCTGGACACCTGCTCCGACGGCCACGGTGTCCTCCTCTACTGGACGACGCCGACCACCGGGCAGCCGCACACGACCGACTCCGCCCAGTCCAAGGCGTACACCGGCGGCTACACCGGCTGGGACCTGGACAACGCCTATGTCTACGACAAGGACTTCACCGAGGGCGCCTGCTTCTACTACCGCGTCGGCCTCACCGAGAGCGGTGGCTACATCATCGGGTCCTACGGTTCCTGGACCCTGTCCTGCGCCTGAGAGTTGACGACCGTGGGACCCCGGCGCGCTGACGTGCCCCGGGGCCCCACGTTATTGTCGGATCATGAGCATTCGGGCCGTGGTCTGGGACGTCGACGACACCCTGTTCGACTACACCGGTGCGGACCGCGCCGCCATGTCCGCGCACCTGGCGGCCGAGGGACTGCTCGACGGGCACCTGAGTGTGGCGCACGCGCTGGAGCGCTGGCGGGTGGCCACCGAGTTCCACTGGGCGCGGTTCTCGGCCGGCGATGTCTCGTTCGAGGGGCAGCGGCTGGACCGGGTCCGGCACTTCCTGGACCAGGAGCTGACCGACGCCGAGGCCGACGACTGGTTCCGGCGCTACAAGACCCACTACGAGACCGCTTGGGCCCTCTTCCCGGACGTCCTGCCCGTCCTCGACACCCTCGCGGCCAGCCACCGGCACGCCGTCCTCTCCAACTCCAGCATCACCGTGCAGGACCACAAGCTGCGTGCCCTCGGGGTGCACGACCGCTTCGAGGTCATCCTGTGCGCGGCCGAACTGGGCGTCTCCAAGCCCGAGGCCGGCGCCTTCCTCGCGGCCTGCGAGGCGCTGGAACTGCCGCCGCACGAGGTGGCGTATGTCGGGGATCACCCGGAGATCGACGGGCGGGGTGCCGCGGACGCCGGTCTGCTCTCCGTCTGGATCGACCGCCACGGCGGGCACGCCCCCGGTGAGGCCCTGGTGGGACGGCACCGGATCGCTTCTCTCGCCGAACTCCCCGCGCTCCTCGGCGCTGATACCCGTTTTGGAGCCCCGTCCACCTTCAGGTAATGTTCTTCCTGCGCCGCCGGAGAACAGGCCGAAGGGTCAGGTACCCGGAGGCGCACGCTAGAACAAGATCCCGACAGGGGTTGCGTTCGGTGGCCTATGGTGTAATTGGCAGCACGACGGTTTCTGGTTCCGTTAGTCTAGGTTCGAGTCCTGGTAGGCCAGCTCGCAGAGCTCATCTGCAACCGCAGAGGACAACTCTGCAAAGCCCCCGTTGTGTAGCGGCCTAGCACGCTGCCCTCTCACGGCAGTAGCGCCGGTTCGAATCCGGTCGGGGGTACAGATCCTTCCCAGGAAGGTGGCCGGGTCGCACCCGCCGCCTCTCATGCAGGATCGCTAGGGCCCCCGTTGTGTAGCGGCCTAGCACGCTGCCCTCTCACGGCAGTAGCGCCGGTTCGAATCCGGTCGGGGGTACGCTTTACCTTGAACAGCATTGGTCTATGGTGTAATTGGCAACACTACGGTTTCTGGTACCGTCATTCTAGGTTCGAGTCCTGGTAGACCAGCTTTGATCTGCGGAAACGCAAGATCTGGGCCCCCGTTGTGTAGCGGCCTAGCACGCTGCCCTCTCACGGCAGTAGCGCCGGTTCGAATCCGGTCGGGGGTACGTACAGGAAAGGCCCTCCACTTCGGTGGGGGGCTTTATCCATGCCCGCTCACTCGAAGCCGTACCGTCGCGCCGACTCCTCCTCCTGCGCCAGCCGGTGCAGCGCCTGGAGCACCGGCTCGACGAAGATCGCGCCCGCGACCGCCGTCTCCACCTTCTCGGCCTCCGAGGGGTGCGTCTCCACGAAGTCCAGGTCGAGGACGGCCGCCTCATGCATCAACTTGGCGTAGTTCACGACGAGTTCGGGGGGCCAGTCGTAGCCGAGCCGGCGAAGTGCGGCCACCGCCACCACCAGTGAGCGGTAGGACGGCGAAATGGTCACCAGGGCCTGGGAGTTGGACCAGCCCAGCGTCTCCAGGAGCTTGTCCACCTCGCGGTGCGCGGCCTGGACGTACTCGTCCTCCGCGTCCGGCTCCGGAACCTGCGGCAGCGCCCAAAGTGCCGCGCCCAGCCGGATCGTACGGCCGAGGGAGTCGTCGTCGACATGGCCGAGCACCTCGCGGACCGTGGCCACCGGCAGCCGGCCCACCTGGATCATCGCGCGCACCAGCCGCAGCCGGCGCAGCTGCTCCTCGTCGTACTCGGCGGTGGTCGTGTTGACCTGGCGGCCGGGTCTCAACAGGCCTTCGCGCAGGTAGTACTTGATCGTCGCGATGGACACACCGCTGCGCTCGCTCAACTCGGCCAGCCGCATGTCTTGCGCCCTTCCTCGGGTACCGGCACTATCCAAACACGGGTCATCGGATAGTGCTGGTACCCAACAAGGGGGGTCATGTTCGTGAAGGCTGTCAACGGCCGTACCACCGCTGCCGCCGAGGGGGAGGTGGTGGTGCTGCTCATCGGGATGCGCATCAACCGCTTCTGGGCCGTGCACCACTGGGTGCCGGTGTTCCTCGCGATGCCGCGCATGCTGCGGGAGTTGGGGAAGGACAAGAGCCGCGGACTGCTCGGGCACGTACTGCTGACGGCGTCCCCGCGGACGTACTACGTCGTCCAGTACTGGGAGTCCAAGGAGAAGCTCTACAAGTACGCGAGTTCGCCCGACATGTTGCACCACAGAGCGTGGGCGATCATCAACCGCAAGGAGAAGGCGGGGAAGGTGCGCGGGCACGTCGGGTTGTGGCACGAGAGCTATGTGGTGCCGGAGGGGTCCTACGAGGCGATCTACGCCGACATGCCGGCCTTCGGACTCGCGGCGGCGCACGGACAGGTGCCGGTGGAGCGGCGGGGGAGGCGGGCGAAGGACCGGTTCGCCTATCGCTCGGAGAAGGCGACGTCCGACTAAACGGGTCGGGTGCAGTCGGCAGCGCCCCGGAGGGGCGCGGGGCTGTGTCGATATGCGGCTCCGCCGCGTGGGCGCGACGAGCCACGACGGCGCAGCAGTGGAACGACGGCACATCGCGGAACTTCCCAGCGGAGCGTTCCGCTCCGGACATGACGGAGGGCCTGCCGCGGCGTTGAGGCAGGCCCTCCTGTGCTGTTTCCGGGGGATCAGCCGGTGCGGCGCAGGGCCTCGGAGAGGCGGGCGGCGGCGTCGATGACGGCCTGGGCGTGCATACGGCCCGGGTGGCGCGTCAGGCGCTCGATGGGGCCGGAGACGGACACGGCGGCCACCACGCGGTTCGAGGGGCCGCGTACCGGCGCGGAGACGGACGCGACGCCCGGCTCGCGCTCGCCGATGGACTGGGCCCAGCCCCGGCGCCGTACGCCCGAGAGGGCCGTGGCCGTGAAGCGGGCGCCCTGGAGGCCGCGGTGCAGACGCTCCGGCTCCTCCCAGGCCATCAGGATCTGGGCCGAGGAACCGGCTTTCATCGTGAGGGTCGAGCCGACCGGGACCGTGTCCCGGAGTCCGGACAGGCGTTCCGCCGCGGCCACGCAGATGCGCATGTCGCCCTGGCGGCGGTAGAGCTGAGCGCTCTCGCCCGTGATGTCCCGCAGATGCGTGAGCACCGGGCCCGCCGTGGCGAGCAGCCGGTCCTCGCCGGCCGCCGCGGCCAGCTCGGCGAGCCGGGGGCCGAGAATGAAACGGCCCTGCATGTCGCGCGCCACCATACGGTGGTGTTCCAGAGCCACGGCCAGCCGGTGTGCCGTGGGTCGTGCCAGCCCGGTCGCCGCGACCAGACCCGCGAGGGTGGCCGGACCGGACTCCAGAGCGCCCAGGACAAGAGCTGCCTTGTCCAGGACGCCGACGCCGCTACTGTTGTCCATGAAACGATACTCGCGTCTCACTCTGTGAAACGCAAGTTCCTTTTTTCGTGAGACGCGCAACTCTTGTAGGCACAGCGGCCCGCGTACCAAACGGGCCAGGCGGCGGCTGCCCGTGAACCAGGGGTGCGAGCGCCGTCTCCTCAAGATCTCTAGTTGGGCCGGCGCTGTTTCGCCGGCCGGAGGGAAAGCGATGGGTAGGACACTCGCGGAGAAGGTCTGGGACGACCATGTCGTCCGGCGCGCCGAGGGCGAGCCCGACCTCCTCTTCATCGATCTGCACCTGCTGCACGAGGTGACCAGCCCGCAGGCCTTCGACGGTCTCCGCCAGGCCGGGCGTCCCGTGCGGCGCCTCGACCTCACCATCGCCACCGAGGATCACAACACCCCGACCCTCGACATCGACAAGCCCATCGCGGACCCGGTCTCCCGGGCCCAGCTGGAGACGCTGCGCAAGAACTGCGCCGACTTCGGCGTGCGCCTGCACTCCCTCGGCGACGTCGAGCAGGGTGTCGTCCACGTCGTAGGACCGCAGCTGGGGCTGACCCAGCCCGGTACGACGGTCGTGTGCGGTGACTCCCACACCTCCACCCACGGCGCCTTCGGCGCGCTGGCGTTCGGTATCGGCACCTCCCAGGTGGAGCACGTGCTGGCGACGCAGACGCTGCCGCTGGCCCGCCCGAAGACCATGGCCATCACGGTCGACGGCGAACTGCCCGGCGGCGTCACCGCCAAGGACCTGATCCTCGCCATCATCGCGAAGATCGGCACCGGCGGCGGCCAGGGCTACATCCTCGAATACCGCGGCTCCGCCATCGAGAAGCTCTCGATGGAAGCCCGCATGACCATCTGCAACATGTCGATCGAGGCCGGCGCCCGCGCGGGCATGATCGCCCCCGACGAGACCACCTTCGAGTACATCAAGGGTCGCGCCCACGCCCCCGAGGGCGAGGACTGGGACGCCGCCGTCGCGTACTGGAAGACCCTGAAGACCGACGACGACGCCGCGTTCGACGCCGAGGTCGTCATCGACGGCCCCTCGCTGGCGCCGTTCGTCACCTGGGGCACCAACCCCGGTCAGGGCGCGCCCCTTTCGGCGTCCGTCCCCGACCCGGCTTCGTACGAAGACGCTTCGGAGCGCTTCGCCGCCGAAAAGGCCCTGGAATACATGGGGTTGGAGGCCGGCCAGCCGCTGCGCGACATCAAGGTGGACACCGTCTTCGTAGGTTCGTGCACCAACGGCCGTATCGAGGACCTGCGTGCCGCCGCCGCGATCGTCGAGGGCCGCAAAGTCGCCGACGGCGTACGGATGCTGGTCGTCCCGGGCTCCGCGCGGGTCGGTCTGCAGGCCGTCTCCGAGGGTCTGGACGTCGTCTTCAAGGAGGCCGGCGCCGAATGGCGGCACGCGGGCTGCTCGATGTGTCTGGGCATGAACCCGGACCAACTGGCGCCCGGTGAGCGCTCCGCGTCCACCTCCAACCGCAACTTCGAAGGCAGGCAGGGCAAGGGCGGCCGTACGCACCTGGTCTCGCCGCAGGTCGCCGCCGCGACCGCCGTGCTGGGCCATCTGGCCTCGCCCGCCGACCTGTCCGACGCCCCTGTGCCCGCTGGAGTCTGAGAGTCATGGAAGCATTCACCACGCACACCGGCCGGGCCGTCCCGCTGCGCCGCAGCAACGTGGACACCGACCAGATCATCCCCGCCCACTGGCTCAAGAAGGTGACCAGGGACGGCTTCGAGGACGGGCTCTTCGAGGCGTGGCGCAAGGACGAGAACTTCGTCCTCAACCGGCCCGAGCGCAAGGGAGCGACGGTCCTGGTGGCAGGCCCCGACTTCGGCACCGGCTCCTCCCGCGAGCACGCCGTGTGGGCGCTGCAGAACTACGGCTTCAAGGCCGTCATCTCCTCCCGGTTCGCCGACATCTTCCGAGGCAACTCGCTGAAGAACGGCCTGCTCACGGTGGTTCTGGAGCAGAAGACCGTGGACGCGCTGCAGGAACTCACCGAGAAGGACCCGCAGGCCGAGATCACGGTCGACCTGGAGGCCCGCGAGGTGCGTGCCGAAGGCATCACCGCCGCCTTCGAACTCGACGAGAACGCCCGCTGGCGGCTGCTGAACGGACTGGACGACATCTCCATCACCCTCCAGAACGAGGGCGACATCTCCGCGTACGAGGCCAAGCGCCCCTCGTACAAGCCGCGGACGGTCCAGGTCTGACCCCAACCCCCGCACCAGGTCGAGATCCGGCCACCGCGACACCCTCTGTACCCCCGATCGCCACGATTGGGGGTACAGCCATGTCTGCACTCGAACGGCCCCGCGCGCCTCCAACGCTTCTCCCAACTTCCCATGTTAGACAGGGTGTTGACTGGGTAGGCGCAGCTTTGAGCCAAGGCTGCCGCCGGGCTCCGTCAGGCCGTTCGAGGCACCAGTTGCGACCCCCGCAGGCGACAACTCGCCCCAGATGGCACAATCTGTGCATGGAACACGACGGCCAACTCAAGCTCTATGCGGCAGTCGCGGACCAACTCAAGGAAGCGCACACAAGGGTGCGCGCACTGCAAGTCCCGGAGGGCGTACGGATGGCGCTGGCCCGGAAGCTGCTGGTCATTACGGCCGCGGCCAAGCACGATCTCGCCGACGCGACAAGGCGACTGGACCGGTTCACGGCCGACCTCGACGCGGGTCGATTCCCCGAAGAGGAACGCTGAACAAGTCCAGGACAGTCGAGTTCGTTGCGGCGCACGGGTGATTAGCCCGTTTCGTGTTTGATTTGCGGTATATATCTGCCTAACGTGCGGAAAAGCCTGAACACTTTCGTTCCGGCAATGTCTCCGAAGGGGAAGACGTGAACAAGGCGCAGCTCGTAGAAGCGATTGCCGACAAGGTCGGTGGCCGTCAGCAGGCCGCCGAGGCGGTCGACGCGGTACTGGACGCCGTCGTCCGTGCCGTCGTCAGTGGGGACCGGGTCTCGGTCACCGGTTTCGGTTCGTTCGAGAAGGTCGACCGTCCGGCCCGTTACGCCCGCAACCCCCAGACGGGCGAGCGGGTTCGGGTCAAGAAGACCTCCGTTCCGCGCTTCCGCGCGGGCCAGGGTTTCAAGGACCTGGTGAGCGGCTCGAAGAAGCTCCCGCGCGGTGGCGAGGTCGCCGTCAAGAAGGCGCCCAAGGGCAGCCTGAGCGGCACCGCTTCGGCGACGGTCAAGAAGGCCGCGGCCAAGAAGACCACCGCCAAGAGGGCGACGGCCACCGCGAAGAAGACCGTGGCGAAGAAGACCGTGGCGAAGAAGACGGCGGCCAAGACGGCCACCGCCAAGAAGACCACGGCCAAGAAGGCGACCGCCAAGAAGACCACGGCGACGGCCAAGAAGACGGCGGCCAAGAAGGCCACCGGCACCGCCAAGAAGGCCGCGGCCAAGAAAGCCCCGGCCAAGAAGTCGACGACGCGCAAGACCACCGCCAAGAAGGCCACCGCCACCCGCTAGTCAGCGGAACGCAGGGCACTCACGCGCCGGGCCGGACTCCCGTTGGGAGTCCGGCCCGCGGCGTGTTCACGGCCCGTGCACGGGCGTTCAGAAGGTTTGCAGCGTCACCAGTGTGATCCTGAGCCGGTCCTCGGGCCCCTCGGTCTCGATCCGCACCCGCTGTCCCGGCCGCAGCAGCCGCAGCCCGCCCGCGTCGAACGCGGCGGCGTCAAAAGGCACCGGGGTGCCGTCGTCGAGCAGAACGCTGCCGGTACGGGTCCCGGCGTCGTAGGTGTAAGCGGTCGCCTGCATGGCCGCAGCCTACTGCCCGCCCGCGGCCCCCGGCCGTCCCGGAATCAGCAGTCCCGCGGCCGCTGCCGCCGTGCGCGGGCCCACACCCAGGGCCAGCGCCGCCCGCAGGTCCTCGCCGGTGTCCACGTCCTGCCGTACGGAATCCACCGCGTCCAGGGCGAGTTCGGCCGCGCCGGAGGCGCGATGGCGGGCGCGGGAATCGGTGCCGAATGCCGGGAGCAATTCCCGGCCCGCCCGCGCGGTGAGCAAGGTGGTGCCGATTGCGGCGGCGTCCGGGAGAAAAGCACGCGGGAATTCCGCCGCCGCGTCCAGAACCCGGGCCAATTCCATGGGGCGCAGGGCCGGCAGATCGGCGTTCAGGGCCGCCACCGCGCTTTCGGGGCGGGAAACCCGCACGACCGTCACCGCGTGCCGCAGCGCGGCGTTCAGACCGTCTCCCGGCTCGTCCGCGACGATCCGGGCGCCCAGCGCGGCCAGTTCGCGGCCGGCCAGGGCGTCGCCCGTGACGACCGCCACATCGCGGACCGCCGGGCAGGCCAGCACGGCTGCCACGGTGTCCTGCGCGAAGGCGAGGGCGAGTCCCGGCCGCAGCCCGTCGCCGGCCGTGTCCGAGAGCCTGGTCTTGGCTCGCGCCAGAGACTTCAGGGGTATGACCAAGGTCCACTGCACGCGGGTTCCGTCCCTCTCTTGTCGCGGCCATTGTCACCCGGAGCCCCTGGCGTTGTCGGTGGCGGGGCGTACGGTGTTCTCGACAGACCGACGGCCTGGGGCGACACTTGTGCGGCCCCTCAGGTCCTAGAGGAAGGTGTTCGCGTGCCCCGCCGCAGAATCGGGTTCTGGTACCGCTTCGCAGCGGTCCTCTGCAAACCGCCGCTGGTGGTTCTGATCAAGCGGGACTGGCGTGGAATGGAGCACATTCCGGCCGAGGGCGGATTTATCACCGCGGTGAACCACAATTCGCACGTAGATCCCCTCGCGTACGCTCACTTTCAGTACAACACCGGGCGCGTTCCGCGATTCCTCGCGAAGAGCGGCCTTTTCAAGAAGGGATTCGTCGGTGCCGCGATGCGCGGCACCGGACAGATCCCCGTCTATCGCGAGACCACGGACGCGCTGAGCGCCTTCCGCGCCGCGATCGACGCCGTGGAGCGCGGTGAATGCGTCGCGTTCTATCCCGAGGGCACCATCACCCGCGACCCCGACCAGTGGCCCATGACCGGCAAGACCGGTGCCGCGCGCGTGGCCCTGCAGACCAAGTGCCCGGTGATTCCCGTGGCGCAGTGGGGCGCCAACGAGCTGCTGCCGCCGTACGCCAAGAAGCTGCACGTCTTCCCGCGCAAGACCAGCCATGTGCTCGCGGGCCCGCCGGTGGACCTCACGCGTTTCTACGGCAAGGACATGAGCCCGGACCTCCTCAAGGAGGCGACCGAGGTCATCATGGCCGACATCACACGCCTGTTGGAGCAGATCCGCGGCGCCAAGGCACCCGAGACGCCCTACGACCCGCGCCGCGAGCGGATCGAGCAGCGGCGCCGGACGGCCGCGGAAACCCAGGAGTTGGAGTCTCGGGCCGAGTTGGCGATGGAGCCGAAGGTCGAGCAGGAAGAGGAGCAGGGTACGTGAGCAAGCCGGTCAAGGCGGCTGTTTTCAGCGCCGGTTCATGGGGCACGGCTTTCGGCATGGTGCTCGCCGACGCGGGGTGCGAGGTCACCCTGTGGGGGCGCCGCGCGGAAGTCGTGGACGCCATCAACTCCGGCCGTACGAACCCCGACTACTTCCCCGGTGTCGAACTCCCGGAGAACCTGCGGGCCACCACCGACCCCGCCGAGGCCGCCGCCCACGCCGACTTCACCGTCCTGTCGGTCCCTTCGCAGACGCTGCGCGCCAACCTGGCCGACTGGGCACCCCTGTTGGCGCCCGACACGGTCCTCGTCTCGCTCATGAAGGGCGTCGAACTCGGCTCCGTCATGCGGATGAGCGAGGTCATCGAGGACGTCGCCAAGGTGGGCCGGGACCGTATCGCCGTGGTCTCCGGACCCAACCTCGCACGGGAGATCGCCTCCCGGATGCCGGCCGCCGCGGTGGTCGCGTGCACCGACGAAGCGGTGGCCCGCCGGCTCCAAGCCGCCTGCCACACCCCGTACTTCAGGCCGTACACCATCACCGACGTCGTGGGCTGCGAGCTCGGCGGCGCGGTGAAGAACGTGATCGGGCTCGCCGTCGGCATCGCGGACGGCATGGGGCTCGGGGACAACGCGAAGGGCTCGCTCATCACGCGCGGTCTCGTCGAGACGACCCGGCTCGGTATCGCGATGGGCGCCGACCCGCTCACCTTCTCCGGACTCGCCGGCCTCGGCGACCTGGTGGCGACCTGCTCCTCGCCGCTGTCGCGCAACCACACCTTCGGCACCAACCTCGGCAAGGGCATGACCCTCCAGGAGACCATCGCGGTCACCAAGCAGACCGCCGAGGGCGTCAAGTCCTGCGAATCCGTACTGGACTTGGCCCGCAGGCACGGCGTCGACATGCCGATCACCGAAACGGTCTTCGAGATCGTGCACGAGGGCAAGTCGCCGGTGGTCGCCGTCAAGGAGCTGATGTCGCGGAGCGCTAAGCCCGAGCGACGCTGAGCGCTCCGCTGGGTGGGGCGTGGGGGTGGGGGCCGCCTTGTGTCGTCGGGTGGCTGCGGCGCCGTCGTGGCTGGGCGCGCTCACGCGGCGGTAGCCGCATGTCGATACAGCCCCGCTCCCCTTTGGGGCGCTGTACGAACCGCCCGCCGTCAACGGACGCTGACTCAAGGCAGTACCACCGGGTACGCTCATCGCGATATGAGCACCGAGAATCTCTCCCAGAGCCCTGAGCAGCCGCCTCGCAAGCCGCGTGTGGCCGTCGTGTTCGGCGGTCGCAGCTCCGAACACGGGATCTCCGTGGTCACCGCCGGCGCCGTCCTCGCGGCCATCGACCGGACCAAGTACGACGTCCTGCCGATCGGCATCACCCGCGAAGGCCGCTGGGCCCTCACCGCCGACGCGCCGGAGCGCATGGCGATCACCGACCGCCGCACCCCGGACGTCGAGGAGCTCGCCGAGTCGAGCGACGGCGGAGTGGTGCTCCCGCTCGACCCCGGAAACCGCGAAGTCGTCATCAGCGAACCGGGATCCGTGCCCAAGGCCCTCGGCGAGGTCGACGTCGTCTTCCCCGTCCTGCACGGCCCCTACGGCGAGGACGGCACCCTCCAGGGACTCCTGGAGCTGTCCGGTGTGCCGTACGTGGGCGCGGGTGTGCTCGCCTCGGCCGTCGGCCAGGACAAGGAGTACATGAAGCGGGTGTTCACCTCGTTCGGCCTCAAGGTCGGCCCCTACGTGGTGATCCGGCCGCGCGAGTGGCAGCGGGACGAATCCGCCGCCCGCAAGAAGATCGTCGACTTCGCCGGTGAGCACGGCTGGCCGCTGTTCGTGAAGCCCGCGCGCGCGGGTTCGTCGATCGGCATCACCAAGGTGGACGACCTGGCCGGACTCGACGAGGCGATCGAGGAGGCGCAGCGGCACGACCCGAAGATCCTCGTGGAGGCCGCGCTGCGCGGACGCGAGATCGAGTGCGGGGTGCTGGAGTTCGAGGACGGGCCGCGGGCCAGCGTGCCGGCCGAGATCCCGCCGCCCCAGGAGCACGCGTACTACGACTTCGAGGCGAAGTACATCGACTCGACCCCCGGTATCGTGCCCGCCCCGCTGACCCCCGAGGAGACCGCCGAGGTCCAGAAGCTCGCGGTGGACGCCTTCGACGCGGCCTCCTGCGAGGGGCTGGTGCGGGCGGACTTCTTCCTCACCGCGGACGGCGAGTTCGTCATCAACGAGATCAACACCATGCCCGGTTTCACGCCGATCTCGATGTACCCGCAGATGTGGCAGGCCAGCGGCGTCCCCTACGGGGAGCTGGTGGACCGTCTGGTGCAGGCGGCGCTGCGCCGCTCGACCGGACTGCGCTGAACGGGCCGGTCCGGTCGATCTAGTCGGCGATCCCTGCGGGGATCGCCTTCTGCACGGACTTCGCCAGGTCGACCAGGGGTGCCAGACCGTCTCCGGTGCGGTCCTTCGGGATGGTCACCTCGACGTACGCCTTGCGCAGCGTCGTGGTGAACCGGAAGGACCCGTCGTCCTGCTTCTGCAGCAGCCAGCCGACGCCGTTCACCTCGACGCCGTCGGCCTCGGGGTCGTTCATCTTCGCGGGTCTGACGACACCGCAGCGCAGTATGATCGCCGGGTTCCCCCAGCCCGCGGTCAGCGCGGACGCGGGCTCGGGATCCCGGCGGCCCCGGCCGTCGACCTTCGACGGCAGCACCTTGTCCAGATTCCGGCACAGCCCGGTGACCCTCGCGCCCGGTGAGGGAACCGCCGCCGACGCGCTGTCGTCTGCTGAGGAGCAGCCCGCGAGGGTGATCAGCGGGGCGAGCACGGACAGCCCGATGACAGAACGGCGCCGGTGACGGAGAGAGTTCACCGGCCAAGGGTAGACGGGGGCTACAGATGCACCACCGGGCAGGTCAGGGTGCGGGTGATGCCGTCCACTTGCTGGACCTTGGCGACCACCATGCGGCCGAGATCGTCGACCGTGTCGGCCTGGGCGCGCACGATCACGTCGTACGGTCCTGTCACGTCCTCGGCCTGGATCACTCCGGGAATCTTGCTGATCGTCTCGGCGACGGTCGACGCCTTGCCGACCTCCGTCTGGATCAGGATGTACGCCTGTACCACGGAACCTCCAGGGCGGCCACGAGGATCATGTGGGGAAAAGGAACGCCACGGTATCGCGTCGCCGCTCACCACGGGGAGACCCGCGGCGGCCCTGACCCCCGTGCCGGGGCGCAGGCACGACTGAAGTTGACGGTCACCTCGACCGTACCGAGCACACCGACGGCTCGCGACCGGGCGCTGCCGTCACGAGAAGAGGACGAACGATGAAGGGCACCGTCGGT
Source organism: Streptomyces sp. NBC_01622 (assembly GCF_045209635.1). Classification (NCBI taxonomy): domain Bacteria; kingdom Bacillati; phylum Actinomycetota; class Actinomycetes; order Kitasatosporales; family Streptomycetaceae; genus Streptomyces; species Streptomyces sp. NBC_01622. The sequence continues at coordinate 3,558,242 of NZ_CP109293.1, read as the reverse complement.
GAGTTGGGGGAGTTCGGGCTCATCAGGGAGCTCACTTCCCGGCTCACCACCACTCCCTCGGTCCGGGTCGGCCCCGGCGACGACGCCGCGGTCGTCGCCGCGCCCGACCGCAGGGTCGTGGCGAGCACCGACATCCTGCTGGAGGGGCGGCACTTCCGCCGCGACTGGTCCACCGCCTACGACGTCGGGCGCAAGGCCGCCGCGCAGAACCTCGCGGACATCGCCGCGATGGGCGCCGTACCGACCGCGCTGCTCCTCGGACTGGTCGTGCCGGCCGAACTCCCGGTCACCTGGCCCATGGAGCTGATGGACGGACTGCGCGACGAGTGCCAGGTCGCGGGCGCCTCGGTGGTCGGCGGCGATGTCGTACGAGGCGACACGATCATGGTGTCGATCACCGCGCTCGGTGATCTGCGCGGCCGGGAGCCGGTCACCCGGGCCGGCGCGCAGCCCGGTGACGTGGTCGCCGTGACCGGCTGGCTGGGCTGGTCCGCGGCCGGGTACGCGGTGCTGTCGCGGGGCTTCCGCTCGCCGCGCGCGTTCGTGGAGGCGCACCGGCGCCCCGAGCCGCCGTACCACGCGGGTCCGGCGGCGGCCGGGCTCGGCGCGACCTCGATGTGCGACGTCAGCGACGGGCTGATCGCCGACCTCGGGCACATCGCCGAGTCGAGCAAGGTCAGGATCGACATCCGGTCCGGTGCGATCGACATCCCGACGCAGATGCACGACATCGGGCAGGCCGTCGGCGTCGACCCCATCCAGTGGGTGCTGACCGGGGGAGAGGATCACGCGATCGTGGCGACCTTCGCACCGGACGTGAAGCTGCCCGCTCGCTGGAAGGTGATCGGCGAGGTCCTCAACCCGTCGGCGCTGCCCCAGGTGACGGTCGACGGGGCGCCGTGGACCAGCAAGGGCGGCTGGGACCACTTCGGGGACATCGAGTCGTGAAACCTCTTGTGCTGACTGTGGCCGGCTCCGACTCCGGTGGAGGGGCCGGAATCCAGGCCGACTTGAAGACCATGCTGGCGCTCGGCGTGCACGGCATGAGCGTCGTCACCGCCGTCACCGCGCAGAACTCCCTCGGTGTGCAAGGCGCTTGGGAACTTCCGGCGGAGGCGGTGCGTGCTCAGTACCGCAGCGTCGTCGACGACATCGGCGTACAGGCCGTGAAGACCGGCATGCTGGCGTCGGCCGAACTCGTCGAGACGGTCGCGGAGTTGCTCGCGGGGACGGACGCCCCGGCGGTCGTCGACCCGGTCGGCATCTCGAAGCACGGGGACTCGCTGCTGGCGGACTCCGCGCTGGACGCCGTACGGACGAAGCTGTTGCCGGTGGCGACCGTGGCGACGCCGAACCTCGACGAGGTGGCGCAGCTCACCGGTGTGCGGGTCGACTCGGAGGAGCGGTTGCGGGAGGCCGCGCAGGCCGTGCTGGCGTACGGACCGCGGTGGGTGCTCATCAAGGGCGGGCATCTGTCCGGCGACGCCGTGGACCTGCTCTCCGACGGCACCGAGGAGCACTGGCTGCGCGCGCCCCGGTACGACAACCGGCACACCCACGGTACGGGCTGCACGCTCGCCTCGGCGATCGCCGCGCACCTCGCGATGGGACGGTCGGTGCCGGAGGCGGTGGCGGCGGCGAAGGAGTACGTCACCGGAGCGATCGCGGCGGGGTTCGCGCTGGGCGGGGGGATCGGGCCGGTGGATCACGGGTGGGCGCTACAGCATGGCGGCCTTTCCTGAAGCGCGGGTTTTCTGACACGGCACGGCAAAAAGCCGGCCCACACGAGGTGGACCGGCTCGATGCAGCGAACCAGCAGTGGCCGCGCGCTCAGCAGTGCGTCAGCGCGAGACCTTGCCGGCCTTGATGCACGAGGTGCAAGCGTTCACGCGCTTCGGCGTCCCGCCGACCACGGTACGAACGCGCTGGATGTTCGGGTTCCAGCGACGCGGCGTACGGCGGTGCGAGTGCGAGATGTTGTTGCCGAAGCCCGGCCCCTTGCCGCAGACGTCGCAGTTGGCAGCCACGGGTCACTCCAAAGACTTCAGATGCACAGATGCACTTACGGATGATCCCGGCATGCCGGGATCAGGATCTAGGATCTGATGTGGCACTGCCAGGGGGGATGGCCCGATCGGGATCGGGCAACCGGAGCAGCATACAACGACTGCGCCGGTGCAACGAAACTACCATGCCTGGTCGAGGGCCTGCTCCGGCCCTCCTCGGGCCCGGACCCTTCCGGGGTCTACGCTGCGTGCCAGTCCAGCAGCTCAAGGAGGCGCAGGTGCCGCAGGTGCCGCAGACATTCTTCGATGCTCTCGCGGTGCGTACCTGGTGCGGTCTCGCGCTGCGCGCGCTGGGGCGTGCGCGCGAGGAGATCGACGCCATCAACGTGTATCCCGTGGCCGACGGGGACACCGGCACCAACCTCTACCTGACCATGGAGTCCACCGTCACGGCCGTCGAGGCGGTGTTCGCCGGACACGGCACCCTGACCGGGCAGAAGCCGCCGCTGGCCGACGCCGCCCGGGCGATGGCCCACGGGGCGCTCATAGGGGCGCGCGGCAACTCCGGGACGATCCTCGCGCAGCTGCTGCGCGGTATGGCCCAGGTGCTCGCCGCCGACGGTGAGACGGCTCACACGGACGGGGAGGGGCTGCGGCTCGCGCTGCGGCACGCGGCCGACTCCGCCCGGCAGGCCGTGGCCCACCCGGTCGAGGGCACGGTCCTCTCGGTCGCCTCGGCGGCGGCCGACGCGGCCGACGACACCGAGGGCGACTGCGGGACGGTGGCACGGGCCGCCTACGACGGGGCGTGCGCGGCACTGGCCGCGACCCCGGGGCAGCTGGCCGTCCTGGAGCGCGCGGGAGTGGTCGACGCGGGTGGACGGGGGCTGGTGGCGGTGCTGGCCGCGCTGGTGGAGACGTTCACACGGGAGGCGCCGGTCTTCGGGGGGTACGCGCGCGTGGAGGCTGTTTCGGCTTCCGGCGCTCCTGGAGTCGACGACGTCCTCCTCTGCGAGGACGACCCGACGGCACCCCAGGAGGGCGGGCCCGCCTACGAGGTGATCTACCTCCTGGAGGCCGAGGACACGGCCGTGACCCGGCTGCGGGACCGGCTCGACGCGCTCGGCGACTCGCTCGTCGTGGTCGGCGGCGACGGCCTGTGGAACGTCCATGTGCACGTCGACGACGCCGGCGCCGCCGTGGAGGCGGGCGTCGAGGCGGGGCGGCCGTACCGCATCCGGATCACCCACTTCGGGCTCGGCGACGTCCACACCACCGGTGCCGAACGGCCGCCCAGGGAGCGCGCCCAGCGGGCCGTCGTCGCCGTCGTCCCGGGCGAGGGCCTGGCGGGGCTCTACGGCGAGGCAGGGGCGACCACCGTGCTCGCGCGCCCGGGGGAGCCGCCCGCCAGCGGGGAGCTGGTCGCGGCCGTGCGGCGGGCACACGCGCGTGAGGTCGTGCTGCTGCCCAACGACGCGGACCTGCGGCACACGGCGGCGGCAGCGGCCGAGCAGGCCCGGGCCGAGGGCATCCGGGTCGCGCTGATCCCGACGCGCTCCGCGGTCCAGGGGATCGCCGCGCTCGCCGTGCACGAACCCGAGCGTCGCTTCGACGAGGACGTCGTCTCCATGACCTCGGCGGCCGGCGCGACCCGCTACGCCGAGGTCGCCGTCGCCGAACGCCAGTCCTGGACCATGGCCGGTATCTGCCAGGCCGGGGACGTCCTGGGCCTCGTCGACGGCGATGTGGCGGTGATCGGCGCCGATGTCACGGCCACCGCCCGGGCCGTCCTGGACCGCATGCTCGCGGCCGGTGGCGAACTCGTCACCCTCGTCCTGGGCGACGAGGCCCCCGAGAGCGTCGCCGACGTCCTGGAGGTCCACGTCCGCGAGTCGTACCTCGCGGTCGACACGGTCGTGTACCGGGGCGGCCGGCAGGGCGCCCTGCTGCTCATCGGCGTCGAGTAGGACCTACTTGTCGGTCTGCTCCTCCATCAGCTGGAGCAGCTGCTCCGCCTCGGCGCGACGGGCCCGTACCGTCTCGTCGCCGTCGTCGGCACCCTCGTAGGCCTTCAGCACGCCACGCGCGCGTGCCGCCGCGTCGGCGGGACGGCTGAGGTCGGCCTCCAGCCAGCCCGCGGCGAGTTCGGCGGCGGTGCGGGTGTGCACGGCGCCGTCCCCGAGGGCGGCGAAGACGGCGACGGCCTCCGCGGTCTGCGTCAGGGCGTCCTCGAACGCGCTTTGGATCGCGGTGTCCTCGGCCTCCTCGGCGACCGAACGGGCCAGCAGCTCGCCGAACTGGCGGTGCGTGTGGCCGAGTTCACCGGTGAGCCGCTGCCGCGCCTCCTCGTCGTCCGTCACCAGCAGGGCCGCCTCGCACTCCTCGATCGCGGCCGACATCAGCTCCCGCGCGCCGTCCAGGCCCTGGTCCGCCGGGTCCGCGCGCAACGCCAGCCAGGCGCGGGCGCGCAGTGAACGCACCATCCCGTGCACGTTCCCCAGGGACCGCCACAGGTCGCCCGCGCGCGTGTACGCCTGGTCCGCCTCGGTGTGCAGTCCCGCGTGCCCCAGGGACTCGGCGGCGAGATGGGCGAGCGTCGCGTGGTCGTGCTGCTCGGGCCAGTGCCGGGCGATCTCGGCCGCCTGCAACCGCCGTTCGGCCGCCGCGCGGTGCTCGCCCAGCTCGCTCAGACAGTCCCCGAGCCACCACTTCGTCTGTACGACCGCGCCGTCGCCGTGCGTCTCGGCACTCAGGTCGGGCAGCGCCGACTCCAGCACCTCCGCGGCCTCGGCCCACCGGCCCTGACGCAGCAGGAACCCGCCCAGCTGGTGCCGCGCCCAGGCGCCGAGCGTCGGGCCCTCGCCCGCCTCGTCGGACCAGTGAGCGGCCTCCAGGGCGTGTTCCGCCGCCTCCTGGGACCGGCCCCGGCCGCCGAGCACCTCGGCGAGCTGCAGGTGCAGCTGCGCCCGCCCAGGCGCCTCCAGGTACGGCCCACCGTGCTCCAGGGCGGCCCGCAGCGCCCGCTCCGCCTCCGCGATGTCCCCGAGGTGATGGGCGAGCCCGGCCGACCGGGCCTCGTACTCCACCGCGAACCACGGCAGCCCCGCGTCCACGAAAGCCGCCGAGGCCTTCGCGAACAGCCGCCCGGCCGTCTCCAAGTCCCCTGTCTGCACCGCGAGTTCGGCCAGCATCGCCTGCCCCTCGGCACCCCGGGCGGCCAGCCGGACATCGTCCCCGGTGTGTCCGTCGACCAGGGCGAGCACCTCCCGGACGGCGGCCTCGGCGGCGGCCCGCACCTCGCCGTCGGGGGAGTCGCCCGAGGGATCCTCGTGCACGCCCCGCATCAGGACGCGCGCCCGGCTCATCAGCACGCCCGCCGTCTGCCGTACGCCCGTGGCGCCCTCGGCGTACAGGGCGAGCACCCCGTCGTACGGCTCGGCGATCGCCGCGAGGGCCTCGTCGACCTCGCCCGTGAGAGCCCGTACGTACGTCCCACGCGCGCGTGCCGCCCACGCCTCCCCGGGGTCGCCCGCCTCGGCGTACAGTTCGGCGGCGCGCTCGAAGAGGGCGATGCCCTCGGGGCCCTGGTCCATCGCCTGGTGGTCGGCGATCTCGGCGCGGTCGAGGGCTGCAAGCTCGACGCCCTCGGCGGCCCGGGCGACGGCCAACCAGGCCTCCACGGCGTGCGGTTGCAGCGTGTCCGACAGTCGCCGTGCCTCCGCGAGCAGCGCGGAGAGGTCCTTCGCCGGGGCCGGTTCGGGGGCGGGGACGGTCACCGGTGCCGTGGCCGGCCGTCCCGCCGAACGCACTCCCAGGGGCAGCCGTTCCACCAGGGGACGCTGATCCATGCGCGCGCGTGCCCGGTCGCCGACGTGGGTCGTACCGTTGCGCTCGTCGAAGCGGGCGGCCAGCGCGACGGTCTCCACGCGCGCGTGGACGGCGAGTGCACGGGCCGTCCAGGGCCGGCCGCCCGGTCCCGGCACCCGCTGGTCGCCGAGCCCCAGCTCCGTCAGCCGGTCCATCAGCAGCGTCACCACGGACAGGAACTCCAGCCCGCTGCGCGGGTTCCCGGAGTCCGTGAAGTACGCCGGACGCTCCGCCAGCAGCTCCAGACCGCGCGCCTCGTTGCCGCTCAGCGCGCAGAACTCGACGTGGTCCGCGTACGCGCCTCGCATGCTCTCCATGGGCCGTACGAGCCGGAAGCCCCGCAGGTGATGGGCGCGTGCCTCGTCGGCCCGCCCCAGGCGCAGCAGCGGGGCCAGGGAGGACGCGAGGACGGTGTGCGGTTCGTGGGCGCAGGTGAACTCGCCCTCCAGGACCGGACCCCACAGGTCGAGGGCCTCGGCGTCCCGCCCCCGCTCGGCCTGCCACTCGCCCTGGCTGTGCAGCTCGCACGCGTGGCAGTCGGCCATGGTGTCCCGGTCGGCGGCCAGCCACGCCGTGTACGCCCGCTCGGCCCGCGCCAGGTCCCCGACGTGCGAGGCGACGCTGAACTCGGCGCTGCGGACGGCCCGTTCGGAGTGCCCGGCCAGCCGGTAGCGGTGCTCCATCTCGGCGAGCCACTTCTCGATCGACGCGAGCGGGATGTGCGGCTGGCCGAGCATCCCGGACGACATCCACTTGAAGACCCAGTGCAGCGAGTGGATCTCGTACTCGTCGAAGTCCTCGGGCCGTTCGTCCCACATGCGCAGCAGGCGCGCGAAGGGGACGAACATCTTGTCCTTCTCGGAGCTGTAGTTGTAGACCTTCAGCTGGTGCCCGAGCGCCTCGATCACCGCGAGCGGGATGTCCAACTTCTCGGCCTCGGCGAGCAGTTGCTCCGCGCGGGCGTTGCGGGCCGGTCCCTCCGGCTCCTCGGAGTTCTCGGCCATCGCCCGGCGCAGCGCGTCGAAGTCCGTGATCCCTGTCATCAGTGGTCGCCCTCCCCGTGTGTGGCCCACTCCAGGAGGCCGATGAACGCCCGGTTCAGCAGTGCCGAGTCGGCGGGGCGCAGTGGTCGCTGCGCCATCAGGAGTGCCTGCCCGTAGAGCGACTCCGTTGCCGTCCCGATCAGGTCTCTGTCCTTGAGCGAACTGATCCGCCGGATCAGCGGGTTGAGATGGTTCAGCACCAGACGCGCGCGGGGCGCGCTGCCCCGCAGCGACCCCAGGATGCCCGCCCACAGGTCGTCGGCCTGCTCCTCGGCCTCCGCGCGGGCCTGCTCGTGTCGGGCCGAGCGGTCGTCCAGGTGCAGCGCGGGCACCGACAGCGGATGGAACGCCCGTAGGGCCACATCGCAGCCCAGGGGGTCCAGTTTGGCCCGCGCGGCGGCCAGGAAGTCCGCCAGCGCCAGCTCCTCGGCCGGGTCGACCGAGTCCAGGTGCGCGGTGACGGTGTCCGAGTCCAGCTCGGCGACCACCGTCCCCGGGCGCACCGACGGCAGCGCCTCGACCAGCTCGCCGTCGTAGGTGTAGCCGCCGTTGATCACCCCGATGCCCTGCGCGGACGCTATCGGGGCGACCTGCCGGTACTCCTCGACCGTCCGCGTGAAGTGCACCACCGGGTGCCGCTGTGCGAACTCCTCCAGGGAGACCCGTCCGTCGGTCGTCTCGAAGGGGAGCCACGGCAGCATCGTGCGCAGCATCTCCGGGTCGTGCCGCGCCAGGGACTTCACCCCCAGGTGATGCACCGACAGGAACGCGGCCAGCCGCTCCGGATCACCCGCCGCGAGCCCGGTCAGCCAGGAGCGAATCCTTTCCCCCAGCGCCTCCCGTACGGCGGCCAGCGTCTCGTCCTCGTACAGCGACTCGCGCGAGGCCGTGGGCCGCAGACTGTCCGTGTCCAGCACACAGCGCACGAAGAACGCCCAGTCGGGCAGCAGTTGTTCGGCCCGCTCGGTCAGCAGCATGCCCTTGAGATGCACCCGGTGCGTGGCACGCTGCGCCGGGCTCACCGCCGACGGCAGCACATAGGCGACCCCGCGGATCCCGGCGAGCGGCACGGACAGTTCGATCGAGTCCAACGGCGTGAACCCGAACAGCTCGTGACAGTGCCGGGCCAGCGCCACCCTGCGGCCACCGGGACTCGGGTACTGCCGGTCCCAGGGCGCGGGCAGATCGGTGATCGCCTCACCGTCCACCCGCACGTCGTACGGCAGCAGCGCCCCGAAGTCCCGCGCCAGCGCGAGCACCCGCTCCTTGGTGAGCCACTCGCCGGCCCCGGCGCGCGCCACCAGATGGACAGTGGTGCCCGGTTCGGGATGCTCGGCGGCGGGCAGCGTCCGCACGGTGTACGACCCGTCGTCCGTCGCCGTCCACTCCACGGGCGGCGCGTCGGGCGTACGGGCGCTGCGGCTGACGACCCGGATCCGCTCGGCGACCACGAAACAGGCGAGCAGCCCTATGCCGAACTGCCCGAGGAACTCCGAGCGGGCCTCCTGGAGTCCGTCGGCGCGCTTGGAGCTACGGCCGATCGTCGCGAGGAGGTTGTGCACGTCCGCCTCGGTGAGCCCGACGCCGGAGTCCTCGACGCGCAGGGTGTCGCCCTCGGCGTACAACCGCACCAGGGCAGGGGCGTCGGGCTGCTCGGCCCGGCGCGCGGTGATCGCGTCCACGGCGTTCTGCAGCAGCTCGCGCAGATAGACCTTGGGGCTTGAGTAGAGGTGATGGGAGAGCAGGTCCACCAGACCGCGCAGGTCGACCTGGAACGTGTGAGGTGACTGGGATGCCTGTGATGACTGTGAGGTCTGGGAGTCCATCGTCGCAGCGCCGAGGTGGGGGAAGGTGCGAACGGCGCGAGGGTCGGGCGGTCCCTGTGAGGCGGTGACCGCGGGGGATGGCCGGAGCGCGCCATCCTAGAGCCGGAACGAGCCGCCTGACCAGGGGTTTCGCGAGACGTATACGGCAATGTCAGTGGCGTGGTGTGCAATGGATCTCGTGCCCGCACTGGAAGAACCACTGAAAAAGGTGCTCGGCCCCGCCACCGCGAAGGTGATGGCCGAGCATCTCGGCCTGCACACCGTGGGCGACCTCCTGCACCACTACCCGCGCAGATACGAGGAGCGCGGCCAGCTCACGCACCTGGCCGAGCTGCCGATGGACGAGCACGTCACCGTGGTCGCCCAGGTCGCCGACGCCCGTCTGCACACCTTCGCGTCCAGCAAGGCCCCGCGGGGCAAGGGCCAGCGACTCGAAGTCACGATCACGGACGGCAGCGGCCGGCTCCAACTCGTCTTCTTCGGCTCGGGAGTTCACAAACCCCACAAGGAACTCCTGCCGGGCACCCGCGCGATGTTCGCCGGCAAGGTCTCCGTTTTCAACCGCCGACTGCAACTCGCGCACCCGGCATACGAGTTGCTCAAGGGCGACGCCGAGGAGACGGTCGAGACCTGGGCAGGCACCCTGATCCCCATCTACCCCGCCACCGCCAAACTGGAGTCCTGGAAGATCGGCAAGGCGCTCCAGACAGCCCTGCCCAGCGCCCAGGAGGCCGTCGACCCCCTCCCGGACTCCCTCCGCGAGGGCCGCGGCCTGGTCTCCCTCCCGGAAGCCCTCCTCAAGATCCACCGCCCGCACACCAAGGCGGACATCGCCGCCGCCCGCGACCGCCTCAAGTGGGACGAGGCCTTCGTCCTCCAGGTCGCCCTGGCCCGCCGCCGCCACACCGACGCGCAACTCCCCGCCGTAGCCCGCAAACCGTCCCCCGACGGCCTCCTGACCGCCTTCGACGACCGCCTTCCGTTCACCCTCACGGACGGGCAGTTGAAGGTGTCCAGGGAGATCTTCGACGACCTGGCGACCGAGCATCCGATGCATCGGTTGCTGCAGGGGGAGGTGGGTTCGGGCAAGGCGCAGCCGCTCGACTCGCTCGTGCTCACGCCTGCCGGGTTCCGTCGTATGGGCGATCTGAAGGTGGGGGACGAAATTGTCGTGCCGGACGGGGAGATCGCGCTGATCGACGGGGTCTTCCCCCAGGGAGAGCGCGAGGTCTGGCGCTTGGTCCTCTCCGACGGAAGCCAGGTGGAGTGCGACGACGAGCATCTTTGGATCGTCGGCACGAGCTGCGGATGGCACCGAGGACAAGCTCCCAAAGTCATGACGACCAGGGAGATCCGCCTGGACACGTTCGAGGCCGACGGATCTTCGAAGTGGTATCTCCCGGCAGCGGCTCCGGTCGACCTCGGAGGCGACTGCGGACTGCCTCTTGATCCCTACCTCTTCGGTCTTCTCCTGGGAGACGGCTCATTCCGGCACAACCTGCGTTTTTCCACGATCGACGACGAGATTCGTGATGCCGTGGCGACAGCTGTGGCCCCGGAGTGCCAAGTGGTCCCGGTGAAGGGTCCTGGCTGCGACTTCACCATTCAGCTCGTCCAACGGGCCGGAGGCGTCCGCAATCCCGTGATCCAGACCCTGCGCGGATTGAGTCTCTGGGGTGTCGCATCGCACGGCAAGTTCGTTCCCGACCAGTTCAAGAACACATCGATCAAGAACCGCCTGGCTCTGCTTCAAGGGCTGATGGACACGGACGGCACCGTCCACGGGGACGGCTTGAGCATCTCGTTCTGTTCTGCCTCGCTCGCACTGGCCAACGACGTTGCCTGGCTGGTGCGTTCACTCGGCGGGCGAGCGCGCGTCCTGCCGAAGAAGGCGGCCTTCAACGTCTCCGTGGCCCTGCCTGATGAACACGCCCCGTTCAGGATCGCCCGCAAGGCGGAACGGGTGAGGAGCAGGCCGAAATACAACACGTTCCGCCGTGGAATCCGGGCAGTTGAGTACGTGGGACGCAAGCCCGTCCAGTGCATCAGCGTCGCGCACCCCAGCCGCGCCTACGTCACCGACAACTTCACAGTGACCCACAACACCATGGTCGCCCTCCGAGCCATGCTCGCCGTCGTCGACGCCGGCGGACAGGCCGCGATGCTCGCGCCCACCGAAGTGCTCGCGCAGCAGCATCACCGTTCCATCACCGAGATGATGGGGGAGCTGGCCGAGGGCGGGATGCTGGGCGGGGCCGAGCGGGCCACGAAGGTCACGCTGCTCACCGGGTCGATGGGGACGGCGGCCCGCAGGCAGGCACTCCTGGACCTCGTCACCGGCGAGGCCGGGATCGTGATCGGCACGCACGCGCTGATCGAGGACAAGGTCCAGTTCCACGACCTGGGCCTGGTCGTGGTCGACGAACAGCACCGCTTCGGCGTCGAACAGCGCGACGCCCTGCGCGGCAAGGGCAAACAACCCCCGCACCTCCTCGTCATGACCGCCACCCCCATCCCGCGCACGGTCGCCATGACGGTCTTCGGCGACCTGGAGACCTCGGTTCTCGACCAGCTCCCGGCCGGCCGCTCACCCATCGCCAGCCATGTCGTCCCCGCCGCCGACAAACCCCACTTCCTGGCCCGCGCCTGGGAGCGGGTGCGCGAAGAGGTGGGCAACGGCCATCAGGCGTACGTGGTCTGCCCGCGCATCGGCGACGAGGAGGACGACCCCAAGAAGGCCGCCAAGAAGAAGTCCGCCGAGGACGAGGCCGAGAAGCGCCCGCCGCTCGCCGTCCTCGACGTCGCCGCCCAGCTGGCCAAGGGCCCTCTTCAGGGCCTGAAGATCGAGGTGCTGCACGGCCGTATGCACCCGGACGACAAGGACGCCGTGATGCGCCGCTTCGCCGCCGGGGACACCGACGTCCTGGTCGCCACCACGGTCATCGAGGTCGGCGTCAACGTGCCCAACGCCACGGCGATGGTGATCATGGACGCGGACCGCTTCGGGGTCTCCCAACTCCACCAGTTGCGCGGCCGAGTCGGCCGTGGTTCCGCGGCCGGCCTCTGCCTCCTGGTCACCGAGATGCCGGAGGCGAGCCCGGCCCGCCAGCGCCTCAACTCCGTCGCGTCCACACTCGACGGCTTCGAGCTCTCCCGCATCGACCTCGAACAGCGCAGAGAGGGCGATGTGCTGGGACAGGCCCAGTCCGGCGCCCGTACCTCCCTGCGGGTGCTGTCCGTCATCGAGGACGAGGAGGTCATCGCGGAGGCGAGGGAGGAGGCGACGGCGGTGGTGGCGACCGATCCAGAACTGGAGCACCTCCCAGGCCTGCGCACAGCACTGGACGCCCTACTGGACGAGGAGAGAGAGCAGTACTTGGAAAAGGGCTAGCGGTGATACCCCAGGGGCGCGGGGAACTGCGCGGCCAGCCACACTGATATCTGAAGACGCCCACAAGCAAGGACCCAAGATGACCCGCGTGATCGCCGGCACAGCCGGCGGACGTCGACTCGCCGTGCCGCCGGGCACCGGCACCCGCCCCACCTCCGACCGCGCACGCGAGGGCCTCTTCTCCACCTGGCAGTCGCTCCTCGGCGCCCCCCTGAACGGCGAACGGGTCCTGGACCTCTACGCGGGCTCAGGAGCCGTAGGACTGGAGGCCCTGTCCCGAGGAGCCGGCCACACCCTCCTCGTCGAGGCCGACGCCAAGGCGGCCCGGATCGTCAGGGAGAACATCAAGAACGTTGGCCTTCCCGGCGCCGAGGTCAGGGCGGGCAAGGCCGAACAGGTCGTCCAGATGCCGGCGCCGACAGAGCCGTACGACATCGTCTTTCTCGATCCGCCATATGTTGTCCCAGATTACGATCTTCGGGAGATTCTCCTCACACTCCGGTCTGGGGGCTGGCTCGCGCCGGACGCTCTCGTCACCGTGGAGCGCAGCACCAGGGGCGGTGAATTCGGGTGGCCGGACGGTTTCGAGGGGATCCGGGCCCGTCGTTACGGCGAGGGGACCTTTTGGTACGGTCGCGCCGCCTCTACGTGCGAAGACGCACGATGACCGGACCGGAGAGCGAGGGAAATCAAGTGCGCCGCGCTGTTTGTCCGGGGTCCTTCGACCCCATCACCAATGGACACCTCGACATCATCGCCCGTGCCTCCCGGCTGTACGACGTCGTGCACGTCGTCGTGATGATCAACCAGTCGAAGAAGGGCCTGTTCACCGTCGACGAGCGGATCGAACTGATCCGTGAGGTCACCGCCGAGTTCGGCAACGTGCAGGTCGAGGCCTACCACGGCCTCCTCGTCGACTACTGCAAGCAGCGCGACATCCCCGCCATCGTGAAGGGCCTGCGCGCGGTCAGCGACTTCGACTACGAGCTTCAGATGGCCCAGATGAACAACGGTCTTTCGGGCGTCGAAACCCTCTTCATCCCGACCAGCCCCACCTACAGCTTCCTGTCGTCCTCGCTGGTCAAGGAGGTCGCGACCTGGGGCGGCGACATCTCCCACCTGGTGCCGCCGGTGGTCCTGGACGCGCTCAAGGGCCGGATCGGCAAGGCCTGAGGGACTGACTGTGCGTCACCCGGTGTCGGGCGGGACGGGAGTGGTCGTACAGTCGACCCGTCCGTCTCCAACACGTCGGTAGAGAGTGGCGAGCACACGGTGGACGTGCAGAAGAAGCTCGACGAGATCGTCGCCTCGGTCTCCAGCGCCCGGTCCATGCCCATGTCGGCCTCCTGCGTGGTCAACCGCGCCGAGCTGCTCGCCATGCTCGAAGAGGTGCGTGCGGCGCTGCCCGACTCGCTGGCCGAGGCGCAGGAGCTGATCGGCGGCCGGCACGAGATGGTCGAGCAGGCCCGTCAGGAGGCCGAGCGGATCATCCAGACCGCGCACGCCGAACGCGGCTCGCTGATCTCCGACACCGAGGTCGCCCGCCGCTCGCAGAACGAGGCGGACCGCATCCTCGCCGAGGCCCGCCAGGAGGCCGAGGAGGTCCGCGCGGAGGCCGACGACTACGTCGACTCCAAGCTCGCCAACTTCGAGGTCGTCCTCACCAAGACCCTCGGCTCGGTCGGCCGGGGCCGCGAGAAGCTGCTCGGTACCGGGCCCGGCATCGACGACCAGGGCTACGAGGACGAGGACGCCCCCGAGCGCAGCCACGACCCGGAGACCCTGCGCCGCGACGCCGACGCCTACGTGGACGTCAAGCTCGGCGCCTTCGAGGCGGTCCTCGCCAAGACCCTGGAGGCCGTCGGCAAGGGCCGGCAGAAGCTGCACGGCCGGATCGCCAGCGACGACCTGGGCGCGCTCGCCTTCGACGACGACGGCAATCAGGTCCAGCACACCAGCGACGCCGACTACCTCGCCGACCTCGCGACCGTCACGGACACCCCGGTCTCTGCCACCCCGCTCCAGCCCGAGCAGCAGGACTACGCCCCGCAGGCGGCCTACGACTACCAGCAGACCGGCCAGCAGCAGGACCAGTACGGCTACCAGCAGCAGTACGCCCAGCCCCAGCAGCAGGACCCCTACGGCTACCAGCAGGCCGACCCGTATGCCTACCAGGGCTACGACACCGGCCAGCAGCCCGTGTACGACCCGAATCAGCTGCAGCAGGCCCAGGTCGACCAGCAGGCGCAACAGGCTCAGCAGGGTTACGCCCTCGATGAGACCAGCCTCTTCGACACCGGCATGATCAGCGCCGAGCAGCTGCGGGCGTACGAGCAGGGGCGAGGCCTGTAGTAATCCGGGCCGGTGGCCGAGAGCGCACACCGGATTGGGCCGTGAGCGAAAGGTCCAGTATCCTGGCTCTTCGGTCGCGTGTACGTCCGCGATCAACGCTGCCCGGAAGCACCGAAGGGCAGCGCTCCTTGAGCTCAGCAGACCGAAAGACAGGAATGGCTCTGAACGCCCGCCTCGACCACCGCAACCCTCTCGTGTTCGACACTCACGAGCTGGGGCGGCGTCCTGGTGCGCTGCAGCGCCTGACCCGTTCGATCGACGCTCCCAAGGATCTCGGGATCCAGGGAGTCATCGGAGTGCCGGAAGGCGCCCCGGTGAAGCTCGACCTCCGCCTTGAGTCGGTCATGGAAGGGGTGCTTGTCACAGGCACCGCCCGTGCACAGGCCAAGGGGGAGTGCGTAAGGTGTCTGGAGCCGCTCGAGCTGTCGCTCGAAGCGGAATTCCAGGAGATGTTCTCGTACCCTGACGCCGACGACCGTGGCCGTGTGAAAGCGGAACCGGTCGACGACGCCGAGGAAGACGAGGACAGGCTCTTCATCGAGGACGGCCTGTTCGACCTCGAACCCGTGCTGCGCGATGCGGTGGTGCTCGCACTGCCGATGCAGCCGGTGTGCCAGGACGACTGTCTGGGCCTGTGCTCCGAGTGCGGAGTGCGGCTCACGGACGACCCGGACCACCACCATGACGCCGTCGACATCCGTTGGGCGGCACTGCAGGGACTCGCCGGTTCACTCGAAGACGGCGAGAAGGACGAGATCAGTGGCGAGGCGCCCCGACCGGCGCGCGCCAACGAGAAGCAGGAGAAGTAGCCGTGGCTGTTCCGAAGCGGAAGATGTCGCGCAGCAACACGCGCCACCGCCGGTCGCAGTGGAAGGCTGCGGTCACCCCTCTGGTTGCGTGCGAGCGCTGCCACGAGCCCAAGCAGCAGCACATCGCGTGCCCGTCTTGCGGCACGTACAACAAGCGCCAGGTCCTCGAGGTCTGAGCGGCTGGTGAGAGGCACCATGTCTGACGTCAAGGCCGACTCAGTCGCCAAGAAACACGCGGACACAGCCTCGTCCCACACGCTGTTGGAAGGGCGGCTCGGGTATCACCTCGAGTCCGCCCTTCTGGTGCGTGCGCTGACCCACCGTTCGTACGCGTACGAGAACGGCGGTCTGCCGACGAACGAGCGGCTGGAGTTCCTCGGGGACTCCGTGCTCGGCCTCGTCGTCACGGACACGCTGTACACGACCCACCCCGACCTGCCCGAAGGCCAACTGGCCAAGCTGCGGGCCGCGGTGGTCAACTCTCGTGCGCTGGCGGAGGTCGGTCGCGGTCTGGAACTCGGCTCCTTCATCCGGCTCGGCCGCGGTGAAGAGGGCACGGGGGGCCGGGACAAGGCGTCCATCCTCGCCGACACCCTTGAAGCGGTGATCGGCGCGGTCTATCTCGACCAGGGCCTCGACGCGGCCTCCGAACTGGTGCACCGCCTGTTCGACCCGCTGATCGAGAAGTCCTCGAACCTCGGTGCCGGCCTGGACTGGAAGACCAGTCTCCAGGAGCTCACCGCGACCGAGGGGCTCGGTGTCCCCGAGTACCTGGTCACGGAGACCGGCCCGGATCACGAGAAGACCTTCACTGCTGCCGCCCGCGTCGGAGGCGTCTCGTACGGCACCGGCACCGGCCGCAGCAAGAAGGAGGCGGAGCAGCAGGCCGCCGAGTCCGCCTGGCGGTCCATCCGGGCCGACGCGGACGAGCGCGCCAAGAAGGCGAAGGAGACGGCCGAGCAACAGGCCGCCGAAACCGCCGCCGAGGCCGCTGAGCAGCCTGCCGAGGAGAGCGCCGACCAGTCGTCGGCGTCCGCCTGACCGAACAGCGCGACCCGAGCGCCCGTCCCCGAGTGGGGCGGGCGCTCGGCTCATTCACATGACCAACAGGGGATGCCAATGCCCGAGTTGCCCGAGGTCGAGGTCGTCCGGCGGGGTCTGGAGCGGTGGGTCGCCCAGCGCACCGTCGCCGACACCGAGGTACTGCATCCGCGTGCGGCACGACGCCATGTCGCCGGCGCCGACGACTTCGCGCACCGGCTCAAGGGGCATCGCATCGGCACGCCCAGCCGTCGCGGGAAGTACCTGTGGCTGCCGCTGGAGGACACTCACCAGGCGGTCCTGGCCCACCTCGGGATGAGTGGTCAACTCCTCGTCCAGCGGCACGAGTTCCCCGACGAGAAGCATCTGCGCATCCGGGTCCGGTTCGCCGACACCCTCGGTACCGAACTCCGCTTCGTCGACCAACGCACCTTCGGTGGGCTGTCGTTGCACGACACCACCCCGGACGGGCTGCCGGACGTCATCGCGCACATCGCGCGCGACCCCCTGGACCCCTTGTTCGACGACGAGTTGTTCCACCAGGCGCTGCGCCGCAAGCGCACGACCATCAAACGGGCCCTGCTGGACCAGTCGTTGATCAGCGGAGTCGGCAACATCTATGCGGACGAGGCCCTTTGGCGGGCCCGCGTCCACTACGAACGCCCGACCGCGACCTTCACCCGCCCGCGCACCGCCGAACTCCTGGGCCACGCACGGGATGTGATGAACGCGGCCCTCTCCGTGGGCGGCACCAGCTTCGACAGCCTGTACGTCAACGTGAACGGGGAGTCGGGCTACTTCGACCGCTCGCTCGACGCGTACGGCCGCGAGGGCCTGCCGTGCCGGCGCTGCGGTACGCCGATGAGCCGGCGGGCGTGGATGAACCGGTCGAGCTACTTCTGCTCGAAGTGTCAGAGGGCGCCGCGCGTCTCGTCGTAGCGCGTGCGGGCCGCGAGGACGTCGTCCATACGGCCCTCCACGAAGTCGACGAGCCCCATGAGGCGTTCGGCGACGCCGTGTCCCAGCGGGGTCAACTCGTAGTCCACGCGGGGCGGGTTGGTCGGCTGGGCCTCGCGGTGCACCAGGCCGTCGCGCTCCAGGGCGTGCAGGGTCTGCGACAGCATCTTCTCGCTCACGCCGTCGACGCGCCGCCGCAGTTCGTTGAAGCGCAGGGAGCCCTCGTGCAGCGCGCACAGGGTGAGCCCGCCCCAGCGGCCCGTGACGTGCTCCAGGGTGCCTCGGGAGGGGCATGCCTTGGCGAACACGCTGTACGGGAAGTTCTGCTCCTCCGTACGCTCCTGGGTGGTGTCCATTTCTTCAGCGTACGCGAACGCAGCGCTAACCAAAAGGGAGCACTAACCAGAGGTTAGCGCTCCCTGTCGGTGTCCGTCGGTGTCCGACTAGTACCCGAAGTCCTGCGTCCACCAGGGGCCGCCGGTGCCGAGGTGCACACCGACGCCCAGGGTCTTGAAGTCGCAGTTCAGGATGTTGGCCTTGTGGCCGGGGCTGTTCATCCAGGCGTCCATGACCGCGGCGGCGTCCGCCTGGCCGCGGGCGATGTTCTCGCCGCCGAGGTTGGTGATGCCGAGCTTCTCCGCCCGGTCCCACGGGGTGGCCCCGCTGGGGTCGGTGTGGTCGAAGAAGTCCTGGTCGGCCATCTGCTGGCTGAAGTTCTCGGCCAGCGTGGTCAGCGAGCTGTTGGCTGCCACCGGGGTGCAGCCGGCGATCGCCCGCTGCTCGTTGACGAGCTTGAGCACCTCGGCCTCGGCGGCGGTCTCCGCGGAGACCGTCACCGGCGCGGCCGCGGACTGCGTAGGCGTCGGGGTGGGTTTCGCCGAGGGAGTCGAGGTCGTCGGCTCCTTGGTCGGGGTGGCCGTCGGCTTCTTCGCCGGGGCCTTCGTGGCGGGAGCGGTGGCGGACTTGGTCGGAGCCGCCGAGGGCGAGGCCGCGCGGTTCGCGTCACGGCTCGTGGACGAGCCGGAGTCGCGGGACTCCGCGCTGCCGGAGGTACCGCCCTGCTCGGTCGCCGAGTTGGACGGCGAGCCCGCGGCCTGCACCTTGTCGCTGTTGCCACCGCCGCCGAGCTTGTAGTTGTCCAGCCCCGGCACCGCACCCGTGGCGACCGCGACCGTGCCTATGGCGACGGCGGCGGAGACCCCGAGCAGGCCGGTCTTGACCGGCGTCACGCTCTTGCGCTTACGACGGCGTCCACGGCCCGGGCGCGAACCGTCACCCCGGGAGGAGGCGCCGGCCGCCTCGGGGAAGACCACGGCGTAGTCCTCCTCGGTGGCGAAGAGATAGGCCTCGCTCTTCAGCCGGGAGTCGGACTTCAGCCGGCTCTCGGCCCGCAGCCGGGCCTCCGACTTCGGAGGGACCTCGTGGTTCGCGCGGACCTGGCTGTCGGTGTGCACCTGGTAGTCGTGGGCCTGGCGGTTCGGGTGGAACTCGGCGGGGCCCTCCGGGTGCAGATAGGGCGCCATGCCGATCGTCGAGCCGTCGGCGGCGTTCCAGCCGGAACCGTCGGCCCGGTCGTTCCAGTCGTACGAGTCGTGCGGGTCGTAGCCGCTCGTGTATGAGCCGTGCGTCTCTGTGACCCCCGTGGCGCGGCTCGTGGCGGCGCGGCCGGCGGCGGAGCGTCGGTGGCGTCCCATGTCCTTGCCTTTCGTCCTTGCGGTCAACTCGTCCGTGCGGTGACCCAGCTCACTCGATCGAGTGAGTTTCATATGAGATTCATTGGGGCGGACGGTACCGCATGGCGGGTGGGGAGCAAGTGTCCGGAGAGACATTGGCCGGTTAGGTTGCAGCCATGAGCGAGGATGTGCGGTTGGTCGCCTGGGTGCGAGGGCGTGTGCAAGGTGTGGGTTTTCGGTGGTTTACCCGTGCCAAGGCTCTGGAGATCGGGGGCCTGAGTGGTTTTGCTCTCAATTTGGGCGACGGACGCGTGCAAGTGGTCGCGGAGGGATCCCGCGAGGGCTGCGAAGGACTCCTCGACTGGCTCCGGGGCTACGACACGCCCGGGCGCGTGGAAGGTGTCACCGAGATCTGGGACACACCTCGCGGCGGCTACGACGGCTTCGCGATCCGCTGAGCACATTCTCCGAAAAGGTGTAAAGCGGCCCTGGCGGAAGCGGAGGGGCATGCCACTGGCACCTGCCTACAGCAGAAATGGCCTGGTGGTTGCCAAGAATGGCTCGCTCTGGCAGGCTCCGCACCTAAGGATGATCGCCAGTCCCGTCAGGCCCCGCAGGAGTCGCAGCGCCGCCCGGTCAGGGCCGCGCAGCCCCGGGTTGCCCGCCAATACGGGGCGTGATCGTGTTGACCGTCAAACATTTTGGTGAGACGCTGAAAACCCCGCGCACCTTAGCTGTTTGGCATGGAAGAACAGCAGAGCAACCCTCGAGTGTGTCAAGCATCGCGGGTGCGATTCCCTCACGACCCACACCGCTTCGGTCGGTCACTCAGTGTGGAGGACCATCCATCATGGCAAAGGCGCTTCTCGGTTACGTCGGCGGCTCCGACCCGCGACTCCTCGCCGAGATGCGACGGCTCCAGCAGCGCGTCCAGGACCTGGAATCCGAGCTCGTACGGATCCAGGAAGAGAACGACGCGCTGACGGCTGCCGCAACTCACGATTCGCTTCTCGAGCTCGACGCACGCCAGGCGGAGCCCGCGCTCACCTGATCACTGCACCGCATCATGACAAGCAGTGGTTGGGCGGCCTGTATCAACCAACCGCTAAGTTGTCAGAGTTTGCAAGGGACGCTTCGGCGTCCCTTCTTTCTTTCCCCCGCAAGCCTCCACCCTCTTTAACGTTTGGTGTGCCCTGCACGTTCAAGGGCGAAACCGCGGGGAACCGGACGTTCATGGAGAGAGCGAGCAGCGGAAGGTAGAGTCCAGCGCCGTGCACCTCAAGGCCCTGACCCTGCGGGGGTTCAAGTCGTTCGCCTCGGCGACCACGCTCCGGTTCGAGCCGGGGATCACGTGTGTCGTCGGTCCGAACGGCTCGGGCAAGTCCAATGTGGTGGACGCGCTCAGCTGGGTCATGGGCGAACAGGGCGCCAAGTCGCTGCGCGGCGGCAAGATGGAGGACGTCATCTTCGCCGGCACCACGGGGCGCCCGCCCCTCGGCCGCGCCGAAGTCTCCCTGACCATCGACAACTCCGACGGGGCGCTGCCCATCGAGTACGCCGAGGTCACCATCACGCGGATCATGTTCCGCAACGGCGGCAGCGAGTACCAGATCAACGGCGACACCTGCCGTCTCCTCGACATCCAGGAGCTCCTCTCCGACTCCGGCATCGGCCGTGAGATGCACGTCATCGTCGGCCAGGGCCAGCTCGACTCCGTGCTGCACGCCGACCCCATGGGCCGCCGCGCCTTCATCGAGGAGGCGGCCGGCGTCCTCAAGCACCGCAAGCGCAAGGAGAAGGCGCTGCGCAAGCTGGACGCGATGGAGGCCAACCTCGCGCGCGTGCAGGACCTGACCGACGAACTCCGCCGCCAGCTCAAGCCCCTCGGCCGCCAGGCCGCGGTCGCGCGCAGGGCCGCCGTCATCCAGGCGGATCTTCGAGACGCGCGCCTGAGGCTGTTGGCCGACGATCTCGTACGACTCCGCCAGGCGCTGAACACCGAGATCGCCGACGAGGCCGCGCTCAAGGAACGCAAGGAAGCCGCCGAACTGGAGCTGCGCAAGGCCCTCCAGCGCGAAGGGCTCCTGGAGGACGAAGTACGGCAGCTCACCCCACGCCTCCAGCGCGCCCAGCAGACCTGGTACGAGCTGTCCCAGCTGGCCGAGCGGGTACGCGGCACGATCTCGCTGGCCGACGCCCGCGTGAAGAGCGCGACCTCGGCGCCCCCCGAGGAACGGCGCGGCCGTGACCCCGAGGACATGGAGCGCGAGGCCGCCCGCATCCGCGAGCAGGAGGCCGAGCTGGAAGCGGCCCTGGAGGCGGCCGAACACGCCCTGGAGGACACGGTCGCACACCGCTCCGAACTGGAGCGTGAACTCACCGCCGAGGAACAGCGGTTGAAGGACGTCGCCCGTTCCATCGCCGACCGCCGCGAGGGCCTCGCCCGGCTCAACGGCCAGGTCAACGCGGCCCGTTCACGCGCCGCCTCCGCCCAGGCCGAGATCGACCGCCTCGCCTCCGCCCGCGACGAGGCCCAGGAACGGGCGACCACCGCACAGGAGG
The DNA here is from genome assembly GCF_045209635.1 of Streptomyces sp. NBC_01622. Classification (NCBI taxonomy): domain Bacteria; kingdom Bacillati; phylum Actinomycetota; class Actinomycetes; order Kitasatosporales; family Streptomycetaceae; genus Streptomyces; species Streptomyces sp. NBC_01622. The sequence continues at coordinate 3,536,715 of NZ_CP109293.1, read as the reverse complement.
AGTACGAGACCCTCCAGGCCGAGGTCGACGGCCTCGACGCGGGCGACGAGGAACTCTCCGAGCAGCACAGTGCGGCCCGGGTCGCACTGTCGGAGGCGGAAGCCGCCCAGTCCGCCGCCCGCGAGGCAGCTACCACGGCAGAACGCCAGCGCGCCGCCACTCAGGCCCGCCGCGACGCACTGGCACTGGGCCTGCGCCGCAAGGACGGCACGGGCATACTGCTCGGCGCCCAGGACCGCCTCACCGGAATCCTCGGCCCGGCAGCGGAACTGCTGACAGTGACCCCGGGCCACGAGGTCGCCCTGGCAGCAGCCTTCGGCGCGGCGGCGGACGCGATCGCGGTGACGACCCCGTCCTCGGCGGCGGACGCGATCCGCTTGCTGCGCAAGCAGGACGGGGGCAGGGCGGCACTGCTACTGGCAGGAGATTCGACACCGCCCACTGAGGCGCCCCAAGGGGGCGCGGGGCAGCATCCATTTGCGGCTCCGCCGCGGGGCGCGACCAGCCACAACGAGCCTGCAGACGCCCAACAACCTTTCGCGGCAGACCTGGTCCGCGCCCCCGCCGACCTGATGCCCGCAATCCGCCGTCTCCTCCACAACATCGTCGTAGTGGACACCCTCGAAGCCGCCGAGCAACTCGTATACAGGCACCCAGAGTTGACCGCAGTAACCGCCGAAGGCGACCTCCTCGGCGCTCACTTCGCCCACGGCGGCTCCGCCGGCGCCCCCAGCCTCCTCGAAGTCCAGGCCTCAGTAGACGAAGCCGTCGCCGAGCTGGAAGAACTGGCAGTCCGCTGCGAGGAGTTGACCGGCGCTCAGCAGTCCGCAGCCGAGCGCCGCAAGGAATGTGCCGCGCTGGTCGAGGAGTTGGGGGAGCGGCGCCGGGCGGCAGAGCGCGAGAAGTCGGCCGTAGCACAGCAGTTGGGACGGCTGGCCGGGCAGGCGCGCGGGGCCGCGGGTGAGGCCGAACGTTCCGCCGCTGCCGCCGCACGGGCGCAGGAGGCGCTCGACAAGGCCGTGGAAGAGGCTGAGGTGCTGGCCGAACGGCTGGCTGTGGCCGAGGAGATGCCGGTCGAGGAGGAGCCCGATACGAGTGTGCGGGATCGGCTCGCCGCTGACGGGGCCAACGCTCGGCAGACCGAGATGGAGGCGCGGCTTCAGGTCCGTACGCATGAGGAGCGGGTCAAGGGGCTTGCCGGGCGGGCCGATTCGCTGGACCGGGGGGCCAGGGCCGAGCGGGAGGCGCGGGCGCGGGCGGAGCAGCGGCTCGCGCGGTTGCGGCACGAGGCCGCCGTCGCGGAGGCCGTTGCCTTCGGGGCCCGGCAGCTGCTCGCGCATGTCGAGGTGTCGCTGAGCCGTGCCGACGAGGAGCGGACCGCCGCCGATGCGGCCAAGGCGCGGCGGGAGCAGGAGCTGACCGCCGCCCGCAACCAGGGGCGTGACCTCAAGGGCGAGCTCGACAAGCTGACCGACTCGGTGCACCGCGGTGAGGTGCTCGGTGCCGAGAAGCGGATGCGGATCGAACAGCTGGAGACCAAGGCGCTGGAGGAGTTGGGGGTGGAGCCGGCGGGGCTGATCGAGGAGTACGGGCCGCATCAGCTCGTGCCGCCCTCGCTCGCCGCCGAGGGCGAGGTGCTGCCCGAGGACCCGGAGGACCCGCGCAACCAGCCCCGTACCTTCCACCGCGCGGAGCAGGAGAAGCGGCTCAAATCGGCCGAGCGGGCGTACCAGCAGCTGGGAAAGGTCAACCCCCTCGCGCTGGAGGAGTTCGCGGCGCTGGAGGAGCGGCACAAGTTCCTCAGCGAGCAGCTGGAGGACCTGAAGAAGACCCGCGCCGACCTGCTTCAAGTGGTGAAGGAGGTCGACGAGCGCGTCGAGCAGGTCTTCACGGAGGCCTACCGGGACACGGCAATCCAGTTCGAGGGCGTCTTCAGCCGACTGTTTCCGGGCGGCGAGGGCAGGTTGATCCTGACCGATCCCGACAACATGCTCACCACGGGTGTGGACGTGGAGGCCCGCCCGCCCGGCAAGAAGGTCAAGCGGCTCTCCCTGCTCTCCGGCGGGGAGCGGTCCCTCACCGCCGTAGCCCTCCTGGTGTCGATCTTCAAGGCGCGGCCCAGCCCGTTCTATGTGATGGACGAGGTCGAGGCGGCGCTCGACGACACCAACCTCCAGCGGCTGATCCGGATCATGCAGGAGCTGCAGGAGGCCTCGCAGCTGATCGTGATCACCCACCAGAAGCGCACGATGGAGGTCGCCGACGCGTTGTACGGCGTCTCCATGCAGGGCGACGGGGTCTCGAAGGTCATCTCGCAGCGCCTTCGCTAGACCTCCATGGGCTTACCTGGGCTTACCTGGGCTTCCATCAAGTGTTCAAGTCTTGAACACATTGCTCTCACCTGTGGGGTTGAAGTTCACAGAGGCCCCCTGTTGACTTCGAAACTTGAAGGCATAGTCTCTTCAGCGTTGCTTTTACCTTCAGGTGGTGGGCAGCGGGAAGCTGTGCGCCACTGGAAGGGTCGTCCCCTCCCCGGCAGCGACGCCGGTGGCCTCAGGAGTTACACGTGACCAGCACCGCGCAGGCATCACAGTCAGGAGCCGGGTCGGCTCATCCCGAGCATCTCGGGCACGTCATCTTCATCGCGGCGGCCGCCGCGATGGGCGGCTTCCTCTTCGGCTACGACAGCTCCGTGATCAACGGCGCCGTGGAGGCGATCCGCGACCGCTACGACGTGGGCTCCACGCTCCTGGCACAGGTCATCGCCATCGCCCTGATCGGCTGTGCCGTCGGTGCGGCGACCGCCGGCCGGATAGCCGACCGCATCGGCCGTATCCGCTGTATGCAGATCTCCGCCGTGCTGTTCACCGTCAGCGCCGTCGGTTCGGCGCTGCCCTTCGCGCTCTGGGACTTCGCCTTCTGGCGGATCATCGGCGGCTTCGCCATCGGTATGGCCTCCGTCATCGGCCCCGCCTACATCGCCGAGGTCTCCCCGCCCGCCTACCGCGGCCGGCTCGGCTCCTTCCAGCAGGCCGCGATCGTCATCGGCATCGCGATCTCGCAGCTGGTCAACTGGGGTCTGCTGAACGCCGCCGACGGCGACCAGCGCGGCAAGCTCATGGGCCTGGAGGCCTGGCAGGTCATGCTCGGCGTCATGGTGATCCCGGCCGTCCTCTACGGCCTGCTCTCCTTCGCGATCCCCGAGTCGCCGCGCTTCCTGATCTCCGCGGGCAAGCTGACCCGTGCCCACGACGTGCTGCGTGAGGTCGAGGGCGACGAGGTCGACCTGGACGCCCGGGTCGCCGAGATCGAGCACGCGATGAGGAGCGAGCACAAGTCGACCTTCAAGGACCTGCTCGGCGGTGGCGGCTTCTACTTCAAGCCGATCGTCTGGGTCGGCATCGGCCTCTCGGCCTTCCAGCAGCTCGTCGGCATCAACGTCGCGTTCTACTACTCCTCGACGCTGTGGCAGTCGGTCGGCGTCGACCCGACGCAGTCGTTCTTCTACTCCTTCACGACGTCGATCATCAACATCATCGGCACCGTGATCGCCATGATCTTCGTGGACCGCGTCGGCCGTAAGCCGCTGGCCCTCATCGGCTCGGTCGGCATGGTCGTCGGTCTCGCGCTGGAGGCCTGGGCCTTCTCCTACCACCTCGTCGACGGCAAGCTGCCCGCCGCGCAGGGCTGGACCGCGCTGATCGCGGCCCACGTCTTCGTCCTCTTCTTCGCCCTGTCCTGGGGTGTCGTGGTCTGGGTCTTCCTCGGCGAGATGTTCCCGAACAAGATCCGCGCCGCCGCCCTCGGTGTCGCCGCCTCCGCGCAGTGGATCGCCAACTGGGCCATCACCGCGAGCTTCCCGTCGCTGGCCGACTGGAACCTCTCCGCGACCTATGTGATCTACACGGTCTTCGCCGCGCTCTCCATCCCGTTCGTCCTGAAGTTCGTGAAGGAGACGAAGGGCAAGAAGCTGGAGGACATGGGCTGACCAAGCCCTCCCGCAAGCTCGGGGAGACGGGCTCCATCCCCCGCCGCCCGTCTCCCCGAATCCCTCGGTCACCAAATGAGTACGCCGCCGCCGATCTTCCGGGCGCGCAGGGCGGCCGACTCGATGTTGTCCAGGCGGCTCCCGACCAGGTCGGGAGCCTCTCCCACGGCCGCGGCGACGTCGTCGAGGTGCGCCCGCAGCAGCGCGAGCTCGCGCAGGAAGTCCGGTACGTCCGAGGCCTCGACGTACAGGTCGCTGGAGGCCAGCACGGGGAGATACGTGGCACCGAGCGCGCGCACGGCCGGCGAACCCCACACGGTCTCGCGCCAGTTCTCGAAGCCGGCCGAGTCGTTGCATCCCTCCGGAACGTCGAGCACGTTCCACTGGCCGTCCGCGTCACGCAGGAACACATCCACTGCCAAGGTCATGACCGCAGTGGACCACCGGTGAACCGGCCGGTCCACCGGTTACGGGTAAGAGTCACTCCGTGCTCACCCCGTGCTCACTCCCCGAGCCGCGGCAGCACCCGCTCCGCGAACAGCCGCAGGCTCCGCCATCCCTCGTCCACCGGCATCCCGCCCGCCAGCGGATGCAGTACGAGATTGTCGAGGCCCAGCGCCACGCACTGGTCCGGCGTGAGGATCCGGTAGACGCCCTCCGCGCGCAGCTCGGCCACGGTGGTGGCCCCCGACTTCACCGCCGAGCGGATCTCCCCGGACTGCCAGGAGGCGTAGGTCCGCGCCTCGTGCAGGAAGTGCGCGCCGTACTCGGTCCAGGCCCGGTCCGGGTCCTCGGCGATATGCAGCAGCGGGGTCTCGGCACCCGGCATCATCGTCCAGCCCTCGGTGCCGTACTCCACGAGCCGGTCCTTGTAGTACGCCTCCAGGTCCGGCAGATGCGCGCTGGGGAAGAAGGGCAGGCCCAGCCGGGCGGCCCGGCGGGCGGCGGCCTTGGAGGAGCCGCCGACCAGCAGCAGGGGGTGCGGGTCGGAGAAGGGGCGCGGGGTGACCCGTACGGTACGGCCCCGGTACTCGAACTCCTCGCCGGACCACGCCTTCAGGACCGTCTCCAGCAACTCGTCCTGGAGCCTGCCGCGTTGCTTCCACTCCACGTCGAACTGGGCGTATTCCTCCGGGCGGTAGCCGATCCCGGCGACGGTCACCAGCCGGCCGCCGCTCAACAGGTCGAGCACGGCGACGTCTTCGGCCAGCCGGAGCGGGTCGTGCAGCGGGCCGATGACCGCCGAGACGGTCACCGCGATGTGCCGGGTCGCGCCGAAGACCGCGCCCGCGAAGGCGAAGGGCGAGGGCAGCCAGTTGTTGGCGACGCCGTGGTGCTCCTCCGTCTGCACGGTGGTGATCCCGTGCTCGTCGGCGTACGCGGCCATCTCCAGGGCGGCTCGGTAGCGGGCGCTCAGCGAGGCGGGGGTGGCGCCGGGTTCGACGAGGTTGAAGCGGACGACCGAGACGGGCATGGGAGGTCCCCCTTCCGTGTGTGGTGGGGGACGTTAGCTGACGGTATGTCAGATGGCCATGGGCATGACTGCGGCGGTTCGGGGCCGGGCGAGGGCGACGACCCGGCCGCGCGCCCGCGCTGGGCCACGGCGAGGCCCATGGCTGATACTGGGTGGGTTATGGAAACCGTCATCCTTGCTGTAGTCATCGCCGTGGTCGTGCTCGGTGCGCTCGGCGGGCTCGTCGTCGGCAGCCGGCGCAAGAAGCCGCTGCCCCCGCCGCCCACCTCCGTGCCCGACATCACCGCCCCGCCGGCCGAGCCGCACATCGGCGACGAGGCCGAGACGCCGCGCGACGAAGCGCGCCGGACCATAGAGGAGGTGGATCTCCCGGACGGCTCGGCCCCGGTCGCCGTCGAGGAACCCCCCGTACTGGAGGTCCCCGAGCCGACCGCCGGACGGCTCGTCCGGCTGCGCTCCCGGCTCTCCCGCTCCCAGAGCGCGCTGGGCCAGGGGCTGCTCACGCTCCTGTCCCGCGAGCACCTCGACGAGGACACCTGGGAGGAGATCGAGGACACCCTCATCACCGCCGACGTCGGCGTCGCGCCCACCCAGGAGCTGGTCGACGCGCTGCGCGAGCGGGTGAAGGTGCTCGGCACCCGGACCCCGCAGGAGCTGCGCGCCCTGCTCCGCGAGGAACTGCTCAAGCTGGTCGGCACCGACGTCGACCGCACGGTGAAGACCGAGCCCGAGGACCGCAAGCCCGGCATCGTGATGGTCGTCGGGGTCAACGGCACGGGCAAGACCACCACCACCGGAAAGCTCGCCCGCGTGCTCGTCGCCGACGGGAGGACCGTTGTGCTCGGCGCCGCCGACACGTTCCGGGCCGCCGCCGCCGATCAGTTGCAGACCTGGGGTGAGCGGGTCGGCGCCCACACCGTGCGTGGGCCCGAGGCCGGTGACCCCGCCTCCGTCGCCTTCGACGCGGTGAAGGAGGGCAAGGAGATGGGGGTCGACGTCGTCCTCATCGACACGGCCGGGCGGTTGCACACGAAGACCGGGCTCATGGACGAGCTCGGCAAGGTCAAGCGGGTCGTCGAGAAGCATGCGCCGCTCGACGAGGTGCTGCTCGTCCTCGATGCGACCACCGGGCAGAACGGGCTGGTGCAGGCGCGGGTCTTCGCCGAGGTCGTGGACATCACCGGCATTGTGCTGACCAAGCTGGACGGTACGGCCAAGGGTGGCATCGTGGTCGCCGTGCAGCGTGAGCTGGGGGTGCCGGTGAAGCTGATCGGGCTTGGCGAGGGTGCGGATGATTTGGCGCCCTTTGAACCGGAGGCGTTTGTTGACGCCCTTATCGGAGACTGACGCTCGACGCTCCGCTGGGCGCGTGGTTCTTTTTCTGCGGGTCGGTGGGGGCTGGTCGCGCAGTTCCGCGCGCCCCTTGCAGGGCGCTGCCGTCCCCCCATCCAAGAAGTGCCCGTCCCTCAACTCGCCGTTGGGGACGGGCACTTCGTCGTCTTACGGCTATGCGCGCGACCGGTGTGCCACGTACGCCAGCGTGCCCAGCAGCAACCGTGCCGCCGGAGGCCTCGTCGCCGAGTCCAGGGCGGGGGAGCGGAGCCAGCGGACCGGGCCCAGGCCTCCTCTGTCGGAAGGCGGGGCGGTGATGTGGGTGCCGGGGCCGAGGCCGCGGAGATCGAGGGAAGTGGGGTCGTCCCAGCCCATGCGGTAGAGCAGGGAGGGGAGTTCGGCGGCTGCGCCGGGGGCTACGAAGAAGTGGGCGCGGTGGTCGGGGGTCGCCGTTACCGGGCCCAGCGGGAGGCCCATCCGCTCCAGGCGGGCCAGTGCGCGTCGGCCCGAGGGTTCGGCCACCTCGATGATGTCGAAGGCGCGGCCCACCGGCAGCATCACCGACGCGCCCGGCAACTCGGCCCAGGCCTCGGTGACTTCGTCGAGGGTCGCGCCGGCCCGCACCTCGGGTGCGAAGGCCAGCGGATGCGCGCCCGGCGCGGTGCACTTGGTGTCGCCGCAGGAGCACGCGCCGCCCGCGGCCCGCGCGCCCGCGACCACGTCCCAGCCCCACAGCCCGGTGAACTCGGCCACGGCCGTGCACTCCGAGGTGCGGCCGCGGCGGCGCGTGCCGGACCGGATGTCGCGGATACCCCGGCTGCTGCCGATCGTGAAGCCCATGCCCCCTCCAACGGGTCCAACGCACCGGTGGTTACGAGACGGATGCGCATCGTCACTCTGCGTCCACGCCTACCCGGTGCCGCTGGGTCCAGGCGGCGCCCAGGAGCATCCCGGGTGGTGTGTTTGGCGGCACGCGCCCCTGCGTGCACCGCTACGCCCACCTCCGGCCGTCCTATGTCAAGTGAATCGTGCGCGGGCAACCGTAGGTTCATTCGAAGGGGTGGCGAATGGTGGCGTTTCCGGGATCGCCGTGGCTGGACCAGTGATCGTAGGATTACTTTGAGTGCACAAGTCCTCGGGGCACATGCACTCGTGGGTATGCCGGAGGCAACTCGTCATCTCGTTCGAAGGGTGACAAGTGCGGGACGGGAAGCAGTATTTACCGGCATTCTGATAGGGCTTGGCGCACAGCGGCGACAAGTGGTTCCAGGGATGGGGGCGTTCCAGTGGGCGGCAACGGCGGAAGCGGGACGACCGCGGCCAGTACGGACAAGCGCCCCAATGAGCTGCTCGGTTCGTGGTTCGTGCGCAGCGGCTGGTCCAAGGGCGAGCTGGCACGCCAAGTGAACCGCCGGGCGCGCCGGTTGGGGGCCAACCACATCTCCACGGACACCTCCCGCGTGCGCCGCTGGCTGGACGGCGAGAACCCGCGCGAACCGATCCCGAGGATCCTCTCGGAGCTGTTCTCCGAGCGCTTCGGCTGCGTCGTCTCGGTCGAGGACCTGGGCCTGCGCGCCGCCCGCCAGGCACCGTCCGTGTCCGGCGTCGACCTGCCCTGGACGGCCCCGCAGACGGTGGCCCTGCTCAGCGAGTTCTCGCGCAGCGACCTCATGCTGGCGCGGCGCGGCTTCCTCGGAACCTCGCTGGTCCTGTCCGCGGGGCCGTCCCTCATCGAGCCCATGCAGCGCTGGCTGGTCCCCGGCCCCTCGGCCCTCCCGCCGGAGCCCGAGCCGGTGGGTCTCTCCCGGCACATCGGACGGCTCTCCAAGCCGGAGCTGGAGCTGCTGGAGTCCACCACGGCGATGTTCCGCAAGTGGGACGCCCAGTGCGGCGGCGGTCTGCGCCGCAAGGCCGTCGTGGGACAGCTGCACGAGGTGACCGACCTCCTCCAGGAGCCCCAACCCGAGTCCACCACCCGCAAGTTGTTCAAGGTCGCGGGCGAACTCGCCGAGCTGGCGGGCTGGATGTCGTACGACGTGGGCCTGCAGCCCACCGCGCAGAAGTACTTCGTCCTCGCCCTGCACGCCGCCAAGGAGGCGGGCGACAAGCCGCTCGGGTCGTACGTGCTGTCCAGCATGAGCCGCCAGATGATCCACCTCGGCCGGCCCGACGACGCGCTGGAGCTGATCCACCTCGCGCAGTACGGCAGCCGGGACTGCGCGAGCCCCCGCACCCAGTCGATGCTGTATGCGATGGAGGCCCGCGCCTACGCCAACATGGGGCAGCCCGGAAAGTGCAAGCGGGCCGTCCGCATGGCCGAGGACACCTTCGCCGACGTGCACGACTGGGACGACCCGGACCCGGACTGGATCCGCTTCTTCTCCGAGGCCGAGCTGTACGGCGAGAACTCGCACTCCTATCGCGACCTCGCCTACGTCGCCGGCCGCAGCCCCGCCTACGCCTCGCTGGCCGAGCCCGTCATGCAGCGGGCGGTGGACCTCTTCGCCAAGGACGACGACCACAAGCGGTCGTACGCGCTCAATCTCATCGGCATGGCCACCGTGCACCTTCTGCAGCGGGAGCCGGAGCAGTGCGCGGTGCTCGCGGCCGAGGCGATGACCGTCGCCAAGAAGGTGCGCTCCGAGCGCGTCAACACTCGTATCCGAAAGACCATCGACACGGCGGTCCGTGACTTCGGTGAGCTGGCCGAAGTCATCGACCTCACCGACCGGCTCGCCATCGAGCTCCCGGAGACCGCCGAGGCGGTCTGAAAACCCAGGACCCCGGCCGCGGCCGGCCTTCCCGAACCGCCCGACTCGGCTCCCCCGTGCCAGGTCATCGGAAGGCCGACCGCGGCCGGTTTCACGCACGGCCGCCTACCGGGCGGCGCCGGTACGGCAGGTGCGGGCCGGGTGGTCAAAGGACCGTCCGGCCCCTTGTGACTCGTATTCGAAAGACCGTCCGCGCGGCGGTGCGCGGCGCCGGTGGTCCGGCCGGAATCGCCGACCCCGCCCGGAGCCTCCCGGCCGGGCCGCGGGGGAGCGCCGAAGGGGCCCGGACCCCGTGCCCCGGCGCCCCCGCGCCGGGCCGCCGGAACTCCGGCCGCCGCCGGTTTCCCGCCGTCGGGGAAGGTTGCGCGACGATAACGATCGCCCGGCCGGAGATCCGGCAGTTCATCGACGCGTAACACGCGCGGCCCCTTCGTCACTCCGGTGAAACAACGTGGGGCTTCGACGGAAACCGCGCTGCGCCAATCTCATGGCGCATAACCGGACCCCCCGCCTTGACCGGACCGCATCCAGGCTTCGCCCGCACGGGGCCGTACAACCGACGAGGAGACGCCGATGGCATCAGCCGCCATCACGCTTGCCGCGGAGGCACCCAAACTGTCCTCCGCGAACACAGGCTTCATGCTCATCTGTTCCGCCCTGGTGTTGCTCATGACACCGGGACTCGCCTTCTTCTACGGAGGCATGGTCCGCGTCAAGAGCACCCTGAACATGCTGATGATGAGCTTCATCAGCATCGGGATCGTCACCATCCTGTGGGTTCTCTACGGCTTCTCGCTCGCCTTCGGTTCGAGTAACGGCTTCATCGGCTACGACTCCCACTGGCTGGGCATGAGCGACGTCGGACTGACGGACCTCTGGCCCGGCTACACCATCCCGATCTTCGTCTTCATGGTCTTCCAGATGATGTTCGCGGTCATCACGCCGGCCCTGATAAGCGGTGCCATCGCCGACCGCGTCAAGTTCTCGGCCTGGGCGCTCTTCGTCGCCCTGTGGCTGACCGTCGTCTACGTCCCGGTCGCCCACTGGGTGTGGGGCGCCGACGGCTGGGCCTTCAAGCTCGGTGTGATCGACTTCGCCGGTGGTACGGCGGTCCACATCAACGCCGGTGCCGGAGCCCTGGGCGTCATCCTGGTCATCGGCAAGCGCGTCGGGTTCAAGCGTGACCCCATGCGTCCGCACAGCCTTCCGCTGGTCATGCTCGGCTGCGGTCTCCTGTGGTTCGGCTGGTTCGGCTTCAACGCCGGTTCGTGGCTCGGCAACGACGACGGCGTCGGCGCGCTGATGTTCGTCAACACCCAGGTCGCCACCGCCGCCGCCATGCTCGCCTGGCTCGCCTACGAGAAGATCCGCCACGGCGCGTTCACCACGCTCGGCGCGGCCTCGGGTGCCGTCGCCGGTCTGGTCGCCATCACCCCGTCCGGTGGTGCGGTCTCCCCGCTGGGCGCGATCGCCGTCGGCGCCATCGCCGGTGTCGGCTGTGCCGCGGCCGTCGGCCTGAAGTACAAGTTCAACATCGACGACTCCCTCGACGTCGTCGGCGTCCACATGGTCGGCGGTATCCTCGGCTCCCTGCTCATCGGCTTCTTCGCCACCGGCAAGGGCCAGTCGGCCGCGACCGGCGTCTTCTACGGCGACCACTCCTTCACCCAGCTGTGGAAGCAGTTCGCCGGTGTCGGCGCGGTCCTCGGCTACTCCCTGGTCGCCTCCGCGGTCCTCGCCTTCCTCATCGACAAGACCATCGGTATGCGGGTCACCGAGGACGAAGAGGTCTCCGGCATCGACCAGGCCGAGCACGCGGAGACCGCATACGACTTCAGCGGCGCCGGCGGCGGCCTCAGCGGCGGCACCCTCACCGCTGCCACGGAGACGAAGAAGGTGGACGCATGAAGCTCATCACCGCTGTCGTGAAGCCCCACCGGCTCGACGAGATCAAGGAAGCACTGCAGGCCTTCGGGGTTCACGGTCTGACGGTCACCGAGGCGAGCGGCTACGGTCGTCAGCGGGGACACACCGAGGTCTACCGGGGCGCCGAGTACACGGTCGACCTGGTCCCCAAGATCCGCATCGAGGTGCTGGCCGAGGACGACGACGCCGAGCAGCTGATCGACGTCATCGTCAAGGCCGCCCGCACCGGCAAGATCGGTGACGGCAAGGTCTGGTCCCTCCCGGTCGAGACCGCCGTCCGGGTCAGGACCGGCGAGCGCGGACCGGACGCGCTCTAAAAAGAAACAGAACAGGAGTCGCTGGGTGACGAGTACGGACGTGCGCAAGGATGCAGAGGACTCCGGACCCAGCGGCTACGCGGCGGCCCGGCTGCGCCTCCTCACTGAGGGGGCGCAGTCCGGGCCGCCGCGCCGTGCGGCCCTCGCCGAACTGACCGACGACTGGCTGACCGGCCTCTTCGCCGCCGGCAACGAAGCACTCAAGGGCGTCTCGCTGGTCGCCGTCGGCGGCTACGGCCGCGGTGAACTCTCCCCGCGCAGCGACCTCGACCTGCTCCTCCTGCACGACGGCAGCGACTCCGGCGCGGTCGCCGCGCTCGCCGACCGCATCTGGTACCCGGTCTGGGACCTCGGCCTCGCCCTCGACCACTCCGTCCGCACCCCCGCCGAGGCCCGCAAGACCGCCGGCGAGGACCTCAAGGTCCAGCTCGGCCTCCTCGACGCCCGCCACATCGCCGGCGACCTCGGCCTGACCGCCTCCCTGCGCACGGCCGTCCTCGCCGACTGGCGCAACCAGGCGCCCAAGCGCCTCCCCGAACTCCAGGAACTCTGCGCCGAACGCGCCGAGCGCCAGGGCGAGTTGCAGTACCTCCTCGAACCCGACCTCAAGGAGGCCCGCGGCGGCCTCCGCGACGCCACCGCGCTGCGCGCCGTAGCCGCCTCCTGGCTCGCCGACGCCCCGCGCGAAGGCCTCGCCGACGCCCGCCGACGCCTCCTCGACGTCCGTGACGCCCTGCACCTCACCACCGGCCGCGCCACCGACCGGCTCGCGCTCCAGGAGCAGGACCAGGTCGCCGCGGAGCTCGGCCTCCTCGACGCGGACACCCTGCTGCGCCAGGTCTACGAAGCGGCACGCGTCGTGTCGTACGCCAGTGATGTCACCTGGCGCGAAGTGGGGCGCGTGCTGCGGTCGCGAGCCGTGCGGCCGAGGCTGCGCGCCATGCTCGGCGGGGGCGCCAAACCCGCCGCCGAGCGCTCCCCGCTCGCCGAGGGCGTCGTGGAGCAGGACGGCGAGGTGGTGCTCGCCCGCGCCGCGCGCCCCGAACGTGACCCCGTCCTCCCGCTGCGCGCCGCCGCTGCCGCCGCGCAGGCCGGCCTCCCGCTCTCGCTGCACGCCGTACGGCGCATGGCGACCACCGCGCGCCCGCTGCCCACGCCCTGGCCCGCCGAGGCCCGCGAACAGCTCGTGACGCTGCTCGGCTCCGGGCAGCCCACCGTCGACGTATGGGAGGCGCTGGAGGCCGAAGGCCTGATCACCCGTCTCCTCCCCGACTGGGAGCGGGTCCGCTGCCGCCCGCAGCGCAACGCCGTGCACATCTGGACCGTCGACCGGCACCTCATCGAAACCGCCGTCCGCGCCTCCGAGTTCGCCCGCCGCGTCAGCCGCCCCGACCTCCTCCTGGTCTCCGCGCTGCTGCACGACATCGGCAAGGGCTGGCCCGGCGACCACTCCGTGGCCGGCGAGATCATCGCCAAGGACGTGGCCGCCCGCATCGGCTTCGACCGCGCGGACGTGGCCGTACTCGCCACGCTCGTACGCCATCACCTGCTGCTCATCGACACGGCCACTCGGCGCGACCTGGAGGACCCCGCCACGGTCCGTTCGGTCGCCGAGGCGGTCGGTACGACGAGCACCCTGGAGCTCCTGCACGCCCTGACCGAGGCGGACGCGCTGGCCACCGGGCCGGCTGCCTGGTCGTCCTGGCGGGCCTCCCTCGTCACCGACCTGGTGAAGCGGGTCGCCGCCGTCCTCACCGGCGACGCCCCCGAGGAGCCCGAGGCGGGCGCGGCCACGGCGGAACAGGAACGCCTCGCGATCGAGGCGGTGGCAACGGGCGGCCCGGTCCTCGCGCTGCGCGCCCAGACCGAACCTCCGTCCGAGGACGAGCCCGCCGGCGACCCCGAACCCCTCGGCGTGGAACTCCTGATCGCCGTACCGGACCAGCCGGGCGTCCTCCCCGCGGTGGCGGGCGTCCTGGCGATGCACCGCCTGACGGTCCGCACGGCGGAGTTGCGCGCACTCGACCTGCCCGACGGCGTAGAGGGCTCGGTCCTCTTGCTGAACTGGCGGGTCGCCGCCGAATACGGCTCCCTGCCCCAGGCCGCCCGGCTGCGCGCCGATCTCGTACGGGCCCTGGACGGGTCGTTGGACATCGCGGGCCGCTTGGCGGAACGGGACGCGGCATACCCGCGCCGCCGGGGTGTCGTGGCACCGGCTGCCCGAGTGACGGTCGCCCCGGCCGCCTCCCGGCACGCGACGGTCATCGAGGTGCGCGCACACGACGCACCTGGGCTGCTGCACCGGATCGGGCGGGCGCTGGACGAGGCGAAGGTCCGGGTCCGCAGCATGCACGTCAGCACGCTGGGCTCGAACGCGGTGGACGCGTTCTACGTCACCGGGGCGGAGGGGACACCTCTGCCGGCGGAGGAGGCTACGGCGGTCGCGCGCAAACTGGAGGAAACCCTGCGGGCCTGACCCGTGACCCGGTCTTGTGCGACCGGGATACCCTGGAGGGCGATTCCCCCATAGCCACCGACCCCGAGGACCGCGAGCGCCGTGTTCGATACTCTCTCTGATCGCCTCTCAGCCACTTTCAAGAACCTGCGCGGCAAGGGACGGCTCTCCGAGGCGGACATCGACGCCACCGCGCGTGAGATCCGGATCGCGCTGCTCGAAGCCGACGTTGCCCTGCCCGTCGTCCGTACGTTCATCAAGAACGTCAAGGACCGTGCCCTCGGCGCCGACGTCAACAAGGCGCTGAACCCGGCCCAGCAGGTCCTGAAGATCGTCAACGAGGAACTCGTCACGATCCTCGGCGGCGAGACCCGGCGGCTGCGCTTCGCCAAGAACCCGCCGACCGTGATCATGCTCGCGGGTCTGCAGGGTGCCGGTAAGACGACCCTCGCGGGCAAGCTCGGCAAGTGGCTCAAGGACCAGGGGCACTCGCCGCTGCTCGTCGCCGCCGACCTCCAGCGCCCCAACGCGGTGAACCAGCTGAGCGTCGTCGCCGAGCGCGCCGGTGTCGCGGTCTACGCGCCCGAGCCGGGCAACGGTGTCGGGGACCCGGTCAAGGTCGCCAAGGACTCCATCGAGTTCGCCAAGTCCAAGGTCCACGACATCGTGATCGTGGACACCGCCGGCCGCCTCGGCATCGACCAGGAACTGATGCGGCAGGCCGCGGACATCCGCGACGCGGTCTCGCCGGACGAGATCCTCTTCGTCGTGGACGCCATGATCGGTCAGGACGCGGTCAACACCGCTGAGTCCTTCCGCGACGGCGTCGGTTTCGACGGCGTGGTGCTCTCCAAGCTCGACGGCGACGCCCGCGGTGGTGCGGCCCTGTCGATCGCCTCGGTCACCGGCAAGCCGATCATGTTCGCGTCGAACGGCGAGAAGCTCGACGACTTCGACGCCTTCCACCCGGACCGGATGGCCTCCCGCATCCTCGACATGGGTGACCTGCTCACCCTGATCGAGCAGGCGGAGAAGACGTTCAGCCAAGAAGAGGCCGAGAAGATGGCCTCGAAGCTGGCGTCCAAGAAGGGCCAGGACTTCACCCTCGACGACTTCCTGTCCCAGATGGAACAGGTCAGGAAGATGGGCAGCATCAGCAAGCTGCTCGGCATGCTGCCCGGCATGGGCCAGATCAAGGACCAGATCAACAACCTGGACGAGCGGGACGTCGACCGTACGGCCGCCATCATCAAGTCGATGACCCCGGCCGAGCGCACCGAGCCGACCATCATCAACGGCTCGCGCCGCGCCCGTATCGCCAAGGGCTCCGGCGTAGAGGTCAGCGCCGTGAAGGGGCTGGTCGAGCGGTTCTTCGAGGCCCGCAAGATGATGTCCCGCATGGCGCAGGGCGGCGGAATGCCCGGCATGCCGGGGATGCCGGGCATGGGCGGCGGCCCCGGCCGTACTAAGAAGCAGCCCAAGCAGGCCAAGGGCAAGCAGCGTTCCGGCAACCCGATGAAGCGCAAGCAGCAGGAGCTGGAGGAGGCGCAGCGCCGCGAGGCGGGTGCGGCTCAGGGCGGCAACGCGTTCGGGCTGCCCGAGCAGGGCGGCAAGGACTTCGAGCTGCCGGACGAGTTCAAGAAGTTCATGGGCTGACAGCCCGTCTTCTACGTCACCGAGGGCGCCCCTCTCCGGAAGGGCGCCCTCGGCGCATGCCGGGCGTGCCGACGCCTGGCCCGTGTCGTAACTTGCCGATATGACCAACCCCGCGCCGCCGCGCAAGTCTCCCGACCAGCCCTGGCGTACCGAGGGCACCCCGGACGAGCCCCCGAAGCCGTCGCCGGGCGGGAAGAAGATGCGCGGCGGCTGGTGGAGTCTGATCCTCACCGCGCTGGTCGTGTACCTGATCGCGAATCTGATCCTGTCGTTCTTCAACGAGGGCAACGAGCCGACGATCTCGTACACGGAGTTCAGCAAGCAGGTCGACGCGGGCAACGTCACCAAGATCTATGCCAAGGGCAACGCGATCCAGGGCCAGCTGAAGAAGGGCCAGGACAACCCGGACGGCGGCGGCAAGTACACCAAGTTCGACACCGAGCGGCCGACCTTCGCGGACGACCAGCTCTGGGAGGACCTGACCAAGCACAACGTCACGGTCACGGCGGAACCGGTCGTCCAACACCGTAGTTTTCTGGCCAATCTGCTGATCTCGCTGGCACCGATGCTGCTCCTGGTCGTCCTGTGGCTCTTCATCGCACGGCGGATGAGCTCGGGGCTCGGCGGCGCGGGCGGCATGCTCGGCCGCAAGGCCCCACCGAAACCGGTCGAGTTGGAGCCGGGCAAGCAGCGCACGACCTTCGAGGACGTGGCGGGCATCGACGAGGTCGAGGGCGAGCTGAACGACGTCGTCGACTTCCTCAAGAACCCCGACACCTACCGCAAAATGGGCGCCAAGATGCCCCGGGGCGTGCTGCTCGCGGGCCCGCCCGGCACCGGAAAGACGCTGCTCGCGCGGGCGGTCGCGGGGGAGGCGGGGGTGCCGTTCTTCTCGGCCTCGGCCTCCGAGTTCATCGAGATGATCGTCGGTGTCGGTGCCTCACGCGTGCGTGAACTGTTCGCGGAGGCCCGCAAGGTGGCCCCGTCGATCATCTTCATCGACGAGATCGACACCATCGGCCGGGCCCGCGGCGGGGGCAGCGGCATGGGCGGTCACGACGAGCGCGAGCAGACCCTGAACCAGATCCTCACGGAGATGGACGGCTTCTCCGGCTCCGAGGGCGTCATCGTCATCGCGGCCACCAACCGCGCCGATGTCCTGGACCCGGCCCTGACCCGCCCCGGCCGCTTCGACCGGGTGGTCGTGGTCTCGCCGCCCGACCGGGGCGGCCGCGAGGCGATCCTGGAGATCCACACCCGCGAGATCCCGCTCGCGAAGGACGTGAACCTCGCCCAGGTCGCCCGTACGACCCCGGGCATGACCGGCGCCGAACTCGCCAACCTCGCCAACGAGGCCGCCCTCCTCGCCGTCAAGCGCCAGCAGAGCGAGGTCACCCAGTCCGACCTCTCGGAAGCCCTGGAGAAGGTCCAACTGGGCGCCGAACGCCCGCTGGTGATGCCCGAGGAGGAGCGCCGGCGCACCGCGTACCACGAGAGCGGCCACGCCCTCCTGGGCATGCTCCAGCCCGGCGCCGACCCGGTCCGCAAGATCACCATCGTCCCGCGCGGCCGGGCCCTCGGCGTCACGCTGTCGACGCCGGACGCGGACAGATACGCGTACACCGAGGAGTACCTGCGCGGCCGGATCACCGGCGCCCTCGGCGGCATGGCCGCGGAACACGTCGTCTACGGAGTGATCACCACCGGCGCCGAGAACGACCTCGAACAGGTCACCAACATCGCGCGCGGGATGGTCGCCCGCTGGGGCATGAGCGAGCGCGTCGGCCGCCTCTCCGCCCTCCCGAACGACGCCCAGCAGGCCTACGGCCTCTCGGCGGCACCGCAGACCCTGGACGTGATCGACCACGAGATGCGCCGCATCGTCGACGAGTGCTACGACGAGGCCATCCGCAAACTCCGCGACCACCGCGGCCAGTTGGACGCGCTCGCCGAGGCCCTCCTGGAGAACGAGACGCTGGAGGAGACGGACGCGTACCGCATCGCGGGCGTTACGCGCCTCTTCAAGGAAGAGCCGTAGTCATCCTCAGGGCGTACGCGCGATGAGGTACCGGAACATGTTCGGCATCCACACCGTCCCGTCCCGCCGCTGATACGGATGCAGGGCTTCCGTCAACTCCTTGTCCACCTGCACCTGGTCCGTCGCGGTGATCGCCGCGTCGAAGAGCCCCGTGGACAGCAGCCCGCGTACGGCACTCTCCACATCGGCGTACCCGAAGGGGCACGACACCCGCCCGGAGCCGTCCGGCCGCAGACCGGCGCGCTGGGCGACCTCCTCCAGGTCGTCGCGCAGGGCGGGGCGCCAACTGCCCGCGCTGCGCAGCGGATCCGCCATCCTGGCGGCCACCCGTAGTACGGACGACGTGGCGCAGCGCTCCGGCGGACCCCAGCCGGCCAGCACCACCGGCGCCCCGTGCTCGGTCAACGGCGTGGCGGACGCGAGCAGTTCGCCGAGTCCCTCCGCGTCGCCCGCGAGGCACCCGATGGGTTCGAAGGCGGTCACCAGGGTGTACGCGGGCGTCTCCGCGTCGGCCGCGTCCCTGGAGGAGCCGTGGACGAGCCGGGTGTGCGCATGTGCGCGTGGCGACCACGGGCCCGGTTGCAGCCGTTCCCGGGCGAGGGTCAGCCGTTCGGGGGAGGAGCGCTCGACACCGGTGACCGACGCGCCTCTGGAGGCAGCCATCAGCAGGGCGAGCCCGGAGCCGCAGCCGAGGCCGAGCAGCCGGGTGCCGGACCCCACTTCGAGTCGCTCGTAGACGGCTTCGTAGAGCGGTACCAGCATCCGCTCCTGGATCTCGGACCAGTCACGCGCGCGTGCACCCAGGTCCACGCGGGGCGCGGGCCCCGCATGAGGCAGGTGGTGCCGCACGAGCGTAGGTGTCATCGAAAGCGCCCCAATCCGCCGAGAGTTGTGGCCGTGCCCGTTTCCGGGGCCCCGTGATGTGCGCTCGCACTTCCCCCGTATGCCAGCAAACTCCGCGCTCGCTACGGCGTCCAGGGTTTGTGGGGCCCGGCTTGTGGCTTCTCTGTGGGAGTGGCGAGAATTCACATGACGGCAACGTGGGCCCGTACCATCTCGCCATGGCCAAGGCACCCGTACTCACACCGCGGGCGGAAGATTTCCCCCGCTGGTACCAGGATCTGATCAGCAAGGCCGAGCTGGCCGACAACGGCCCGGTGCGCGGCTCCATGGTCATCCGACCGTACGGGTACGGCATCTGGGAGCGGATGCAGGCCGAGATGGACGCCCGGATCAAGGAGACGGGCACCGAGAACGCGTACTTCCCGCTGCTGATCCCGCAGTCCTATCTCGCCCGCGAGGCCGACCACGTCGAGGGCTTCGCGCCCGAGCTGGCCGTGGTCACGCACGGCGGCGGCAAGGAGCTGGAGGAGCCCGCGGTCGTCAGGCCCACCTCCGAGATGATCATCAACGAGTACTTCTCGAAGTGGGTGCAGAGCTACCGCGACCTGCCTCTGCTGATCAACCAGTGGGCGAACGTGGTCCGTTGGGAGCTGCGCCCCCGGCTCTTCCTCCGCACGAGCGAGTTCCTGTGGCAGGAGGGCCACACGGCGCACGCGACCTACGAGGAGGCGCGCGACTTCGCCGCGCACATCCACCGCCAGGTGTACGAGGACTTCATGGTCAACGTCCTCGCGATGGACGTCGTACCGGGACGCAAGACGGTCAAGGAACGGTTCGCGGGCGCGATCAACACCCTCACCCTCGAAGGGATGATGGGCGACGGAAAAGCGCTGCAGATGGCGACCAGTCACGAGCTGGGCCAGAACTTCGCCAAGGCCTTCAACACCCAGTACCTGTCCAAGGAGGGCAAGCAGGAACTGGTCTGGCAGACCTCATGGGGCTCCACCACCCGCATGATCGGCGCCCTGGTGATGATGCACGGCGACGACGACGGACTGCGGGTGCCGCCGCGGTTGGCGCACATCCAGGTCGTCGTTCTCGCGATCAAGGGGGACGAGGCGGTTCTGGCCAAGGTCCGCGAGCTCGGGGCCAGGCTGAAGGCGGCGGGCGTCCGCGTCCGTGTCGACGACCGCACGGACGTCCCCTTCGGACGCCGGGCCGTCGACTGGGAGCTCAAGGGCGTACCCGTACGCATCGAGATCGGGCCCCGTGACCTGGAGAACGGCACCGCGATGCTGGCCCGGCGGATCCCCGGAGGCAAGGAGCCGGTGGCGATCGACTCCCTCGTAGAGCTGCTTCCCGTCATCCTCGAGGAGGACCAGGTGCTGCTGCTGAAGCAGTCCCGCGAGCGGCGCGAGTCCCGCACCTCCGAGGTGTCCACGATCGGGGAGGCCGTCGAGGCCGCCACCGCGGGCGGCTGGGCGCGCATCCCGTGGGCGACACTGGGCGAGGAGGGCGAGGCCGAGCTGGCCGAGCACGCGGTCACCGTACGGTGTCTGGTCGCCGAGGACGGGTCGGTACCGGACGCCGACAAGGCACCCGGTAACGTCGCGGTCGTCGCGCGCGCTTACTGAAGTGGCGGCCTCCGGCGGCAGAGCGACCGAAAGGCCTCTTGCGCAACGGCGGACGACAGCTCCCCCGGCGCGCGGACACTGTCTACGCGCCGGGTCGTACGTAGGACTACGCACCAGCTTGGTATGAGCTGTGAGGCTTCTCCGCAGATCAGCGCACCCGCCCTCGTCAGGACGCATCAGCGGCAACTGACGGGTACGTGCAAATTATTTGGGATGCCCCGGAATCGGAACACAGGGGCACTCCGGCTCGTTGTCATTACGTGAGCACGACACAGACACCACCTGTTCTCGCCGCAGAGCTGGCAGAGGCGTGGGCCGACATTCAGCGGTACCACCCCGAACTGCCCGATCTGGCCGCGCCCGAGTCCCTGATCGGAGAGTCGTCGTCCGCCTGCGGACACGAGCTCTCCTTCGAGCGACTGCTCCATGAGGCAGTCCATGGCATCGCCGCCGCGCGCGGCGTGCGCGATACGTCCCGTGCCGGCCGCTACCACAACCGCAGATTCCTCGCGATCGCCGAGGAGCTGGGCCTGGACCACCCCGACGAACCGCATCCCAGCAGCGGTTTCTCGCTGGTCCAGCTCAACCCCGAGGCCAAGCGGCGCTACCGGCCGACGATGGAGCGTCTTCAGCGCGCGCTGAAGGCGCACACCGTCGCCACCTCCGCGGACACCTCCCGCACCTTCCGCGGCCCGGCCGCCCGGCACGGTTCGTCCGGCGGGGGCGTCCGCGTCAAGGCGGTGTGCGACTGCGGTCGTAACGTGCGGGTTGTCCCGTCGGTGCTGGCCCAGGCGCCGATCGTGTGCGGGGGCTGCGGCAAGCCCTTCCGCATTCCGGAGGTCGTGGGCGCGGCCTGAGGGCGCGGCTGCTCGTGGCAGCCGCACCCCGCAGGGCCGGGTTGCGTACACCCGCGCCGGTCACCTCCCGGCGCCGGGTGTCGCTTCCGCATGGGCGGGGCCATGCGGGGGCATGCTCCCCGGTCGGGCGAGCCGCCAGGGTGTGGCACAATGGCTAGCTGTACTCGACAGCCGCACAGGAACCCTCTCGCCTCCGGCTGACGCGTCCATCGGGCACTCGGGTACCGCAACCCCACGCGGCCATCTCGCCGTGCCCAACCACGTCAAAACCAGGAGAACCCACTCCCGTGGCAGTCAAGATCAAGCTGAAGCGTCTGGGCAAGATCCGTTCGCCTCACTACCGCATCGTCGTCGCCGACTCCCGTACCCGCCGTGACGGCCGGGCCATCGAGGAGATCGGTCTGTACCACCCGGTGCAGAACCCCTCGCGCATCGAGGTCGACACGGACCGCGCGCAGTACTGGCTGGGTGTCGGCGCGCAGCCGACCGAGCCCGTCCTCGCCATCCTGAAGCTCACCGGCGACTGGCAGAAGTTCAAGGGCCTGCCGGCCCCGGCTCCGCTGCTCGTGGCCGAGCCGAAGGCCGCGCGCCCCGTGTTCGACGCCCTCGGTGGCGACGACGCGAGCAAGGGTGAGGCCATCACCCAGAAGAAGAAGGCAGACAAGAAGGACGAGGCTGCGGCCGAGTCCGAGTCGACCGAGGCCTGAGCATGCTCGAGGAGGCTCTCGAGCACCTCGTGAAGGGCATCGTCGACAACCCTGACGATGTGCAGGTCGCCTCGCGCGACCTGCGTCGCGGGCGCGTGCTGGAGGTCCGGGTGCACCCCGACGACCTCGGCAAGGTGATCGGTCGCAACGGCCGCACCGCTCGCGCTCTGCGCACCGTCGTGGGCGCAATCGGCGGCCGAGGCGTCCGCGTCGACCTCGTCGACGTGGACCACGTCCGCTGACGTTCGTGGATCTCGTCCGCTGACGTCTATCGCAATCCGGCTCGGGCCGGGGAGGGCCTGCGGGCCGTCCCCGGCCCGTCGTCGTACTCGTCGTACTACAGGAGAGCAAGCACAGTGCAGCTGGTAGTCGCTCGCATCGGCCGTGCCCACGGCATCAAGGGCGAGGTCACCGTCGAGGTACGCACCGACGAGCCGGAACTCAGGCTCGCCCCCGGAGCCGTCCTGGCCACCGAACCCGCCTCCACCGGCCCCCTGACCATCGAGACCGGCCGGGTCCACAGCGGCCGGCTCCTCCTGCGCTTCGAGGGCGTGAGCGACCGCACCGGCGCCGAGGCCCTGCGCAACACCCTCCTGATCGCCGAGATCGACCCGGAGGAGCTGCCGGAGGAAGAGGACGAGTACTACGACCACCAGCTGATGGACCTGGACGTCGTCACCAAGGACGGCACCGAGGTCGGCCGGATCACCGAGATCTCCCACCTGCCCTCCCAGGACCTCTTCATCGTCGAGCGCCCCGACGGCAGCGAGGTGATGATCCCGTTCGTCGAGTCGATCGTCCTGGAGATCGACCTGGAGGAGCAGCGCGCGGTCATCGACCCGCCGCCAGGGCTGATCGACGACCGGGCAGAAATCGTGTCCTCCAGGGAGGAGGAGGCGTAATGCGGCTCGACGTCGTCACGATCTTCCCCGAGTACCTCGAACCGCTGAACGTCTCCCTCGTCGGCAAGGCACGCGCGCGTGGACAGCTGAATGTGCACGTGCATGATCTGCGCTCCTGGACGTACGACCGCCACAACACGGTCGACGACACCCCCTACGGCGGTGGCCCCGGCATGGTCATGAAGACCGAGCCCTGGGGCGACGCCCTGGACTCCGTCCTGGCCGACGGGTACGAGACGGGCTCCGGCGCGCCCGCGCTCATCGTGCCCACGCCCAGCGGCAGGCCCTTCACCCAGGAACTCGCCGTGGAGCTCTCCGAGCGCCCCTGGCTGGTCTTCACGCCCGCCCGCTACGAAGGCATCGACCGCCGGGTCATCGACGAGTACGCGACCCGTATGCCCGTCTACGAGGTGTCCATCGGCGACTATGTGCTCGCCGGCGGCGAGGCGGCCGTCCTGGTCGTCACGGAGGCCGTGGCACGGCTGCTGCCGGGCGTCCTGGGCAACGCCGAGTCCCACCGCGACGACTCCTTCGCGCCCGGGGCCATGGCCAACCTCCTGGAGGGGCCGATCTACACCAAGCCGCCCCAGTGGCGCGGCCGGGAGATCCCGGACGTGCTGCTCAGCGGCCACCACGGCAAGATCGCCCGCTGGCGGCGCGACGAGGCGCTGAAGCGCACGGCCGCCCACCGGCCCGACCTGATCGAGCGCTGCGAGCCCAAGGCCTTCGACAAGAAGGACCGCGAGATGCTCTCGATCCTGGGCTGGGCCCCGGACCCGGCGGGGGAGCCGTACGGCCGATTTTGGCGCAGGCAGGACGGCGTGGAAGAATAGGTCGCTGTTGTGCGTCGTCCGGCGTGCGCCCCTGCCACAGGGGGACACGACGCCCGCCCCGGCACGGACAGCATCCTTCCGAAAACCCAGCTCCCGCTGATGACCTGTGGCATCGGCGAAGAAAGCAGACGAAATGTCCCACCTGCTCGACATCGTCGACGGCGCCTCGCTGCGCACCGACATCCCGGCCTTCCGCCCGGGTGACACCGTCAACGTCCACGTTCGCGTCATCGAGGGCAACCGCTCCCGTGTGCAGCAGTTCAAGGGCGTAGTCATCCGTCGCCAGGGCGCCGGTGTCCGCGAGACCTTCACGGTCCGCAAGGTCTCGTTCTCCGTCGGCGTGGAGCGCACCTTCCCGGTGCACACCCCGATCGTCGAGAAGATCGAGCTCGTGACCCGTGGTGACGTCCGTCGCGCGAAGCTGTACTACCTCCGTGACCTGCGCGGCAAGGCCGCGAAGATCAAGGAGAAGCGCGACAACTAGTCGCTCTACGGGGTTCTTGTCGGGGCCGGATAGCATCTGGCTCCGATGGACACCGAAGCACAGCCGACGGAGCGCGACCGCTCCTCCCGCCCTTCCGACTCCGAGGACATCTCGGACACCGGAGGACCGGAGGGACGGTCGCGTTTCGCGTTGCTGTCCCGTGTCGCCGAGTGGCTGCCCGGTGGCCGGATCACCCTGACTGCCCTGGTCTGCCTGGTGTTTCTGCTGCTGCTCAACACCTTTTTGCTCCAGCCTTTCCAGATTCCCAGCGGATCCATGGAATCCGCATTGAGGATCGGCGACCGCGTTCTCGTAAATAAGTTGGCGTACCGTTTCGGTGCCCATCCGCGGCGCGGCGACATCGTTGTGTTCGACGGCACCGGCTATTTCGGGGACGCCGACTACATCAAGCGCGTTGTGGGTGTGGGGGGTGACCACGTGGTCTGCTGCGACAAGGAGGGGAGACTCCAGGTGAACGGGCGGTCGGTCGACGAGACGGCGTTCCTGTACCCCGGGGACACCCCGTCCAGCGTGCCGTTCGACGTGGTGGTGCCCTCCGGCACCCTCTTCGTCCTCGGTGACCACCGCAGCGACTCAAGTGACTCCCGGGATCACCTGGGCGACCCGGGCGGAGGCATGATTCCCGTTGGTGACGTCATCGGACGAGCCGATTGGGTCGTCTGGCCCGCCGGGCACTGGACCCACCTCGTCCGACCCGGCGCCTACGCGCGCGTACCCGCCGCGGACGGCGCCCATGGGTAACCGCGGCAGACCGCGCGGCGCTTCGCCGGGCGGCTCCTTCGGGAACGAGAACCTGCTGCCGACCGGCTCGCGGCGCGCGGGCGCCCTCGCCCCGGCGGGCGGCGCCGGCCGCAGCCGGGCCGAGCGGCGCAAGCTCCAGCGCAAGGTCAAGCGGCGGCGCAGGCGCGGCGCGGTCCGGGAGATACCCCTCCTGGTGGGCGTCGCGGTCCTCATAGCCCTCGTACTGAAGACCTTCCTCGTCCAGGCGTTCGTGATCCCGTCGGGCTCCATGGAGCAGACGATCCGCATCGGGGACCGGGTCCTGGTCGACAAGTTCACCCCGTGGTTCGGCTCCGAGCCCAAGCGCGGCGACGTCGTCGTCTTCCACGACCCGGGCGGCTGGCTCGCGGACGAGCAGACCACCAAGAAGAACGACCCCGTCGTGGTCAAGCAGGTCAAGGAAGGGCTCCAGTTCATCGGCCTGCTGCCGTCCGACAACGAGAAGGACCTCATCAAGCGGGTCATCGGCGTCGGCGGCGACAACGTCAAGTGCTGCGACTCGGAAGGGCGGGTGACCGTCAACGGGGTTCCCCTGACCGAGGCCGACTACCTGTACCCCGGAAACGCGCCGTCCGAGACGCCGTTCGACATCACCGTCCCCAAGGGCCGGCTGTGGGTGATGGGCGACCACCGCGGCAACTCGGCCGACTCCAGGGCACACCAGAACACCAGTTACGGCGGCACGGTCGCGCTCTCCTCGGTGGTGGGTCGGGCCAAGGTGATCGCCTGGCCCATGGGCCACTGGACCAGCCTGAACGAACCTAAAACCTTCGCATCGGTTTCCAACTCCGTGTCGGGGACGACCGCCGGTCCCGAACTGTCGCATAGGGTTGCCCCGGTCGATCCGAACGGATCGGTCCAACTCCCGAGCCCTGCGGAACTCCCGCTCGTTATGGGAGTGGTGGGCCTGCGCCGAGGATGGGGCAGGCGGTGGCACAGAGTGAGGAGTTGGCGTGGGGGATGTGGCGGTTGGCGCACGGTCCGGACACGACGGCGAGGAGCACCAGGGACATCCCGTGGAAGCACCCGTCCCGGCCGCGGACAGCGCCGTGACCTCCGGGAGTGACGCCGGAGCGGACGAGGACGGTACGGCGCCGGGTGACGCGGCCCGGACCGAGGTACTGGGGTCGGGCGACTCGCCCCCTCAGGCGAAGAAGCAGCGCTCCTTCTGGAAGGAACTGCCGATCCTCATCGTCATCGCGCTCGTCCTGGCGCTCCTGATCAAGACGTTCCTGGTGCAGGCATTCTCGATCCCCTCCGACTCGATGCAGAACACCCTCCAGCAGGGTGACCGGGTCCTGGTCGACAAGCTCACCCCGTGGTTCGGCTCCAAGCCCGAGCGCGGTGAGGTCGTCGTCTTCCACGACCCGGACGACTGGCTGGCGGGCGAGCCGACGGCCAACCCCAACGCCCTGCAGACGGTGCTCAGCTGGATCGGCCTGATGCCGTCCGCCCAGGAGAAGGACCTGATCAAGCGGGTCATCGGCGTCGGTGGCGACACGGTCTCCTGCAGCGGCACCGGCCCGCTGATGGTCAACGGCAAGGCACTGAACGAGCCGTACGTCTACCCGGGCAACACCCCGTGCACCAACGACGACCAGGGCGGTCAGTTCACCGTCAAGGTCCCCAAGGGTGACATCTGGGTGATGGGCGACCACCGGCAGAACTCGCGGGACTCGCGCTACAACCAGTCAGACAAGCACCACGGCATGGTCCCGGTGAAGGAGGTCGTCGGCCGCGCGATCGTCAAGGCCTGGCCCATCAACCGCTGGGGCACGCTGCCGATCCCGGACACCTTCGACCAGACCGGCATCAACACCCAGGCCTCGGCCTCCCGCCTGCTGACGGCCGCACCGGAGGGCCTCGCCCTCGTCGGCGTGCTGCCGCTGGCCCTGTGGCGCCGCAGGCGGTCCGCCAAGGCCTAGGCCTTGTAGAGCTTGTGACCTCGGTCCCGGAGGAAGGGCTGACCACCCTCGGTACCGCCGGGTAGGGTGCGGACCCATGGGTGGCGAGAGCGCAACACGTACGGCCCCGCGTACCGGCGGTGGCACTGGCAAGGGCCCGGTGGGCAGCCGGACCGGACAGCGGTTGTCCGGACTGGCCGTCGCACTGGGCCTTGTGCTGTTCCTCGGCGGATTCGGCTGGGGAGCGGTGGTCTACCGGCCGTACACGGTGCCCACCAGCTCCATGACGCCGACCATCGACATGGGCGACCGGGTGCTGGCGCAGCGCATCGACGGCAGCGAGGTGCGCCGCGGCGACGTCGTCGTCTTCACCGACAAGACCTGGGTGACGAACGCGCCCGTGGTCAAGCGCGTCGTCGCGGTCGGCGGGGACACCGTCTCCTGCTGCACCAACGGCAAGCTGGTCGTCAACGGCAAGCAGATCGACGAGGGCTACCTCAAGGGCGGCGCGGTCGAGGACAAGACGATCCCCACGGTGAAGGTCCCCAAGGGCCGCCTGTTCCTGCTCGGTGACGAGCGCCAGGGTTCCCTGGACTCCAGCGCCCACCTCACGGACGTCGCCAGCGGCACCGTCGCGAGCAGCGCCGTGAACGCCCGCGTGGACGCCGTCGTATGGCCCATGAAGGGCATGCTGGAGCGCCCCACCGGCTTCGAGGAACTCGGCAGCCTCTCCCAACCCGGCCCGCTGCGCACGGTCGTCGCCCTCATCGTCGCGGGCGCGGTGCTCGTCCTCGGCGGCGGCGCCTACGGCCCCGTCGCCAAGCGGCTGGCCGGCCGCCGTTCCCGGACCCGTACGGAGCCCGCCGGTGCCCGCTGAGGCCACCGAGGAGGGCGCCTACGGCGACTCGTACGAGGGCGGGCTGCGCAAGGTCGCCCGGGTGGTGCTCCTCGACCCGCAGGACCGCATCCTGCTCCTCCACGGCCACGAGCCGGACGATCCGGCCGACGACTGGTGGTTCACACCGGGCGGCGGCCTGGAGGGCGACGAGACCCATGAGGAGGCCGCGCTGCGGGAACTCGCGGAGGAGACCGGGATCACCAGGGTGGAGCTCGGCCCGGTGCTGTGGACCCGGACGTGCTCCTTCCCGTTCGCGGGCCGCCGCTGGGACCAGGACGAGTGGTACTACCTGGCCAGGACGTCCGCCACGGCCGACGGGGTGCCCGGCGCCACGGCCCTCACCGAGCTGGAGCGGCGCAGCGTCTCCGGAGCACGTTGGTGGACGTGCCGGGAACTGGAGCGGGCGCATGAGACGGTGTATCCGACCAGACTCGCCGAGCTGCTCCGCAGGCTGATCGACGAAGGGCCCCCGGCCGGGCCGGTGACCCTTGACACGGAAATCGTCTAGGGGCGCACGGGACTGGCGCACAATGGTGGGATCGCACGGCTGAAGGGGAACATGCCATGAGCGCCGAGGACCTCGAAAAGTACGAGACCGAGATGGAGCTGAAGCTCTACCGGGAGTACCGCGATGTCGTCGGTCTGTTCAAATACGTGATCGAGACCGAACGGCGTTTCTACCTCACCAACGACTACGAGATGCAGGTGCACTCGGTCCAGGGCGAGGTTTTCTTCGAGGTGTCCATGGCGGATGCCTGGGTGTGGGACATGTATCGACCGGCTCGCTTCGTCAAGCAGGTCCGGGTCCTCACATTCAAGGACGTGAACATCGAGGAGCTGAACAAGAGCGATCTGGAGCTGCCGGGCGGCTGACGGCGGCTCTTCGCGGAGCGCCCGTCGCTCGTGTGGGTGACGGACTTCTCCACAAGCACTGAACGGTCCACCAAGATCCACTCGGTGGACCGTTCTGCGTGACGGTTGGCGCCGGAGGTGGTGCCGACATGAACGCACGCAGTGCACTCGGCAAGTACGGCGAGACGCTGGCCGCACGACGGCTGGTCGAGGCCGGCATGACGGTCCTGGAGCGCAACTGGCGCTGTGGCAGGACCGGCGAGATCGACATCGTGGCGCGGGACGGCGACGTCCTGGTCGTCTGCGAGGTCAAGACACGGCGGGCCGGTGCCTACGAGCACCCGATGGCCGCGGTGACCCCCGAGAAGGCGGAGCGCCTGCGGGGCCTCGCCGAATGCTGGATCCACGCCCACGGAGGGGCGCCACCGGGCGGTGTCCGCATCGATCTGGTGGGCGTGCTCCTGCCCGGCCGCGGCGCGCCCGTCGTCGAGCACGCGCGGGGGGTGGTCTGACATGGGATTCGCTCGTACGTGCTCGGTGGCGCTGGTGGGCGTCGAGGGCGTGGTCGTCGAGGTGCAGGCCGACCTCGAACCCGGCGTCGCCGCGTTCACGCTGGTGGGACTGCCCGACAAGAGCCTGACGGAGAGCAAGGACCGGGTGCGGGCCGCGGTCGTCAACTCGGGCGCCGCGTGGCCGCAGAAGAAACTGACGGTGGGCCTGAGCCCGGCGTCCGTACCCAAGAGCGGCAGCGGCTTCGACCTGGCCGTCGCCGCCGCGGTACTCGGCGCGGCCGAACGGATCGATCCCCGGGTCCTCGCCGACATCGTGATGATCGGAGAGCTGGGCCTCGACGGGAGGGTCCGCCCGGTCCGGGGGATCCTCCCGGCGGTCCTGGCGGCGGCGGACGCGGGGTATGAGCAGGTGGTGGTGCCGGAGTGTGCCGCCGCCGAGGCGTCCCTCGTGCCAGGGGTGTCCGTGCTGGGCGTCCGCAGCCTGCGGCAACTGATCGCCGTACTCGCGGACGAGCCCGTCCCCGACGAGGAACCGGACGACCTGGTGGGCCGACCCGATCCGCTCCTCGCCGGCCTGCGCGTGCCGGGCACCGGGGCGGCCACGGGGATGCACAGCGTGGGAGCGGCACATCATGACCCCGGTCATGACCTCGCCGATGTCGTCGGACAGGATGCGGCGCGCACAGCGGTGGAGATCTCCGCGGCCGGCGGACACCACCTCTTCCTCGAAGGTCCGCCGGGTGCGGGCAAGACGATGCTGGCGGAGAGGATGCCCGCGATCCTGCCCCGGCTCAGCCGGCAGGACTCGCTGGAGGTCACGGCGGTCCACTCGGTGGCGGGTCTGCTGCCTCCGGGGAAACCCCTGATCGACGTCGCTCCTTACTGCGCCCCGCACCACTCGGCCACGATGCAGGCCCTCGTCGGGGGCGGATCCCACATGGCGAGGCCCGGAGCCGTCTCCCTGTCGCACAGGGGAATTCTCTTCCTCGACGAGACTCCGGAGTTCAGCGGCCAGGCCCTGGACGCGCTGCGGCAGCCGCTGGAGTCGGGGTACGTGGTCATCGCCCGCAGTGCGGGTGTGGTGCGGTTCCCCGCGAGGTTCCAGATGGTGCTCGCGGCCAATCCGTGTCCTTGCGGCCGCTACTCCCAGAGGGACGACCTCTGCGACTGCCCGTCCATGTCGATCCGCCGCTATCAGGCCCGGGTCTCCGGCCCGCTGCTCGACCGGGTGGACCTGCGGGTCACGGTGGACCGGGTCACGCGGGAGCAGCTCACCGTGCGTGGCGCGCGAGGAGAGACCAGCGCGACGGTCGCGGACCGGGTGCGGGCGGCCAGGGAGCGGACGGCGGCACGCCTCGCGGACACTCCGTGGCGCACCAACAGCGAGGTGCCCGGCCGCGAACTGCGCAGCCGCTGGCACGCCGTGCGCGGGGCGATGGACGAGGCCGAACGCAGTCTGGAGCGGGGTGCGCTGACCGCGCGCGGGATCGACCGGGTCCTGCGTGTGGCCTGGACCGTCGCGGACCTCAAGGGTCACGACCGGCCCGACGACACGGACGTTCTCCTCGCCCTGCAACTGCGCACAGGTGTTGCACGGGGCGCCCAGATGTCTCTCGGAGCACTGGCATGACCGCGTACGAGGACCCGGGCGACGAGTCCCACGCGCGCGTCTTCCTCGCCCGAGTCGTCGAACCCGGCGACGAAGTGGCCGGTCGGTGGATTCGGGAGCTCGGAGCCGTGGAAGTGGCCCGGCGGCTGATGGACGGGGGGCCGCAGCTCGTCGGGGTGACCGACAGGCGGTGGGCCGGGCTGTGCGCGCGGGCCGAGTCGGTCGAGCCGGGACGGGATCTGGAGGT
The DNA here is from genome assembly GCF_045209635.1 of Streptomyces sp. NBC_01622. NCBI lineage: Bacteria > Bacillati > Actinomycetota > Actinomycetes > Kitasatosporales > Streptomycetaceae > Streptomyces > Streptomyces sp. NBC_01622. Next base: position 3,505,675 of record NZ_CP109293.1, on the reverse strand, counting down.
CGCGCGGGAGGCCGGGGTGCGATTCGTGTGCCCCGGTGACACCGAGTGGCCCGCCCAACTCGACGACCTCGGGGACGCGCGGCCCGTCGGACTGTGGGTGCGCGGGCGGCCCAGCCTGCGGGTGTGGGCGCTCAAGTCCGTCGCCGTCGTCGGTGCCCGCGCCTGCACCGAGTACGGCGCCCACATGGCGGCCACTCTCGCCGCCGACCTAGCCGAGGACGGCTGGATCGTCGTGTCCGGGGGCGCCTACGGCGTCGACGGTGCCGCACATCGCGGCGCCCTCGGCGCGGGCGGTGCAACCATCGCCGTGCTCGCCTGCGGAGTGGACCGGTCCTACCCGCGCGGCCACGCCCAGTTGATCGGCAGGATCGCCGAACAGGGGCTCGTGGTGGGCGAGTTGCCGCCCGGCGAGCATCCGACACCGAGCAGGTTCATCCTCCGGAACCGGGTGATCGCCGCGCTCACCAGAGGCACCGTGGTGGTCGAGGCCGCGTATCGCAGCGGATCGCTCGTCACGGCCCGGGCGGCGCAGCGGCTGGGGCGCCACACCATAGGGGTGCCCGGTCCGGCCACCAGTGGGCTGTCCGCCGGTGTGCACGAACTCCTGCGCGGGGGCGCGGTGCTGGTCACCGATGCCGCCGAAGTCGTCGAACTGGTCGGCGACATCGGCGAACTGGCCCCCGACCGACGCGGACCGGTGCTCCCGCGCGACCTGTTGGAACCGGCCGCCCGCCGCATCCTCGCCGCCCTCCCCGGCAACAAGGCGGCAGCGGTGCGGGAGATCGCCCGCGGTGCGCAGACCACGGAGGACGACGCGGTCGCGAGACTGTACGAACTCCGGGCACTTGGTTACGTCGAACGACACGGCGACGGCTGGAAGTTGACACGCCAGGCGATGATCTCGGTCCGGCCGGATCGGGGGCGCCGCTGACCGAGTGTGTTCGGCCGTCCGGGGGAACCCCGACACCCTTGGGAATTCCCGCAGTTGGCGCATTCCGATGATCACGCAGAGCGACTGGAATGACCCGTTCCGGCACCCTGTCGAACGCGTCCGTGGCCGGTCCGAGCCCTGCCCTTCGCACACCGCGACACTCCAGTCACGCTACGCTCACGGGGATTCCGGCGCAGACCGGCATCTCCCCATCACTCCGACAGCTCACCCAGGCAACCCCACTTCACGGCAGAACGGCACAAGGCGACGAATGCCCCAGCACACCTCCGGGTCCGACCGGGCGGCGATCCCCCCAGCCGCCCGTGACGGTGGCAGCGTCCGGCCGCCCGCTCCCTCGACGCTCGACGAGCTGTGGCGGTCGTACAAGACGACGGGCGACGAGCGGCTGCGCGAGCAGCTGATCCTGCACTACTCGCCGCTCGTGAAATACGTCGCGGGACGGGTGAGCGTCGGGCTGCCGCCCAACGTCGAGCAGGCGGATTTCGTGTCTTCGGGGGTGTTCGGACTGATCGACGCCATCGAGAAGTTCGACATCGAGCGGGAGATCAAGTTCGAGACGTACGCGATCACCCGCATCCGGGGCGCGATGATCGACGAGTTGCGCGCGTTGGACTGGATCCCGCGCTCGGTGCGGCAGAAGGCGCGGAACGTGGAGCGGGCGTACGCCACGCTGGAGGCGCGGCTCAGGCGCACCCCCAGCGAGGGCGAGGTGGCCGCCGAGATGGGCATCGCGGTGGACGAACTCCACGCCGTCTTCAGCCAGTTGTCGCTGGCCAACGTGGTGGCGCTGGAGGAGCTGCTGCACGCCGGCGGCGAGGGCGGCGACCGGCTCAGCCTGATGGACACGCTGGAGGACACCGCCGCCGACAACCCGGTGGAGGTGGCGGAGGGGCGGGAGCTGCGGCGGTTCCTGGCGCGGGCGATCAACACCTTGCCCGAGCGGGAGAAGACCGTCGTCACGCTGTACTACTACGAGGGGCTGACCCTCGCCGAGATCGGCAATGTGCTCGGGGTGACCGAGAGCCGGGTCAGCCAGATCCACACCAAGTCCGTGCTGCAGCTGCGCGCCAAGCTGGCCAGTTTCGGCCGTTGAGCGAAAGCCGTACCGACTTCTCGACCTCGCAGAATCGTGCCTGCATGGCGCCGGTCACTCCCGCCGGGGGTGGACCGTCCGTAGAGTGGTTGACGTGCCAAGGATTCGAGCGGCCTCCGTGGCCGAGCACCGGTCGATGCAGCGAGCCGCCCTGCTGGACGCGGCCCGTTCCCTGCTGTCCGAGGGCGGGACGGAGGCGCTGACCTTCCCGGCCCTGGCCGAGCGGACGGGTCTCGCGCGGTCGTCCGTGTACGAGTACTTCCGCTCGCGGGCCGCCGTGGTCGAGGAGCTGTGTGAGGTCGACTTCCCCGTCTGGGCGGCGGACGTGTCGGCGGCGATGGAGCGGGCGGACTCGGCGGAGGGGAAGGTCGAGGCGTACGTACGGCAGCAGCTGGCCCTGGTCGGGGACCGGCGGCACCGGGCTGTGGTTGCCATCTCGGCGAGTGAACTGGACGCCGGGGCGCGGGAGAAGATCCGGGCCGCGCATGGTGGGCTGGTCGCGATGATCGTCGAGGCGTTGGCGGAGATGGGGCATGGGGAGCCTCGGTTGGCCGCGATGTTGCTTCAGGGGGTTGTCGATGCGGCTGTGCGGAGGATTGAGCTGGGGGCTGCGGAGGATCCCTCGGTGATCACTGAGGCTGCGGTGAGTATGGCTTTGCGGGGCGTTCAGGGGTGAGTTTCGTCTGCGGGCTCGGTGGGGGCTGGTCGCGCCCCGCGCCGGAGCCGCAAATCGATGCAGCCCCGCGCCCCTAAAGGGGCGCTCCAAGCACCGGCAACAAGCGGGATGGGCCCCTGTTCAGCAGCCATGGGGGCAATAGCTCCAGCGGGTCCAAGTACACCTCCCCTCTCAGCAAGCCCCAGTGCACGCACGAAGTCGCGCAGTGCGAGCCGGTGATCTCGACCGTCCCCACCACCGCGCCTGCCTCCACCTCGTCCCCCTTCTTCACCGACGCGGTCACCGGTTCGTAGGTCGTACGGAGATCCGTCCCCGTCAGTTCCACCGCGACCACCCCTCTCCCCGCCACCCGGCCCGCGAAGGACACTCGGCCCGCCGCCACCGCTCGTACCGGAGCGCCGACCGGGGTCGCCAGGTCCACGCCCCGGTGGCCCCGGGCGTAGAGCGTCGCCGGGGGCTCCCAGCCTCGCAGGACCAGGGGGTGGGAACCGACGGGCCAGGTGCGGGCCATGGCCGGTACGGGAGGAGGCGGGACTCCCGGTGCCGGAGGGGCGTCGTCCGCCCGGGCCGCGCAGGTAAGCAGGGTCAGGAAGAGGGCCAGTGCCAAGGCCAGTGCCGTGTGCGGATGTCGCAGATGTCGTCGTGTTCGCATGGCACAAACCGTGCCGTACCCGTGTCGATCATGGCCGGGACCTGTGGACCGCCGGGTGCTTGTGGACAACGGCGTCACCCGGTACCTCGCGGGTCCCGTACACTTCCTTTGGCGATCCGGGTCACCGGGTCGACTTCGCACGCCCCGACATCTGGTCCTCCGTCGAAAGACGAAAAACCGGTGTCAGCGCTCCTCGGTCCTCTGGGCACGCGCATGTGGGCGTCAGGCGCGAGTGCCGTCCCGGCACCCGCGGCACAACCGAGAAAATCAAGGAGAACGGCCATGGCCGTCGTCACGATGCGGGAGCTGCTGGAAAGCGGCGTCCACTTCGGTCACCAGACCCGTCGTTGGAACCCGAAGATGAAGCGCTTCATCTTCACGGAGCGCAACGGCATCTACATCATCGACCTGCTCCAGTCGCTGTCGTACATCGACCGCGCCTACGAGTTCGTCAAGGAGACCGTCGCCCACGGCGGCACGGTCATGTTCGTCGGCACGAAGAAGCAGGCGCAGGAGGCCATCGCCGAGCAGGCCACCCGCGTCGGCATGCCCTACGTCAACCAGCGCTGGCTGGGCGGCATGCTCACCAACTTCTCCACCGTCTACAAGCGTCTGCAGCGCCTCAAGGAGCTCGAGCAGATCGACTTCGAGGACGTCGCCGCGTCCGGTCTCACCAAGAAGGAGCTTCTCGTGCTCTCGCGCGAGAAGGCCAAGCTGGAGAAGACCCTCGGTGGTATCCGCGAGATGTCCAAGGTTCCCAGCGCCGTCTGGATCGTGGACACCAAGAAGGAGCACATCGCGGTCGGTGAGGCCCGGAAGCTCAACATTCCGGTCGTCGCCATCCTCGACACGAACTGCGACCCCGACGAGGTCGACTACAAGATCCCGGGCAACGACGACGCGATCCGCTCCGTCACCCTGCTCACCCGCGTGATCGCCGACGCCGTCGCCGAGGGCCTCATCAGCCGCTCCGGCGTCGCCGCCGAGGCCAAGGGTGACAAGGCCGCCGGTGAGCCGCTCGCCGCGTGGGAGCGCGACCTGCTCGAGGGCGAGAAGAAGGCTGACGAGGCTCCGGCCGCCGACGCCGAGGTCCAGACCTCCGCCGAGACGGAGAAGGTCGCCGACGCCGAGCAGGCCGACGCTCCGGTCGCCGTCGAGGAGGCCGCTGCCGAGGTCGAGGCTCCCGCCGCCGAGGCCGCTCCCGCCGCCGAGGCCGCTCCGGCCGCCGAGGCCGCTCCGGCCGCCGACGCCGAGCAGGCCTGACCCCTCCGGCCGACGGCCTGACCTTCCGGGCCAAAGGGCTGAGCTGAAGTGACGGCGGGCGGTGCCGACCGCGCCACCCGCCGTTCACTCACAGCCCCTAGATCTTCGTAGCCCGTAGATCTTTGGCGGAAGCCCGCTCACCACGCGGCCGCCGCCGACTTCGAGACTTCGAACTCCGAGAAGAGATTTCCAGATCATGGCGAACTACACCGCCGCCGACGTCAAGAAGCTCCGTGAGCTCACCGGCGCCGGCATGATGGACTGCAAGAAGGCGCTGGACGAGGCCGACGGCAACGTCGAGAAGGCCGTCGAGGCGCTCCGCATCAAGGGCCAGAAGGGCGTCGCCAAGCGCGAGGGCCGCTCCGCCGAGAACGGCGCCGTGGTTTCCGTCATCGCCGACGACAACACCTCCGGTGTCCTGGTCGAGCTGAAGTGCGAGACGGACTTCGTCGCCAAGGGCGAGAAGTTCCAGGCCGTCGCCAACCAGATCGCCCAGCACGTCGCCGCCACCGCCCCGGCCGACATCGCGGCGCTGCTCGCGTCCGAGATCGAGCCCGGCAAGACGGTTCAGGCGTTCGTCGACGAGGCCAACGCGAACCTGGGCGAGAAGATCGTCCTGGACCGCTTCGCCCAGTACGCCGACGGTTACGTCTCCGCGTACATGCACCGCACGATGCCCGACCTGCCGCCGCAGATCGGTGTCCTCGTCGAGCTGGACAAGCCGAACGCCGAGGTCGCCCGCGGTGTCGCCCAGCACATCGCAGCCTTCGCGCCGAAGTACCTGGCCAAGGACGACGTGCCGGCCGAGGTCGTCGAGTCCGAGCGCCGTATCGCCGAGGAGACCACCCGCGCCGAGGGCAAGCCCGAGGCCGCGATCGCCAAGATCGTCGAGGGTCGCGTGGGCGGCTTCTTCAAGGACGCGACGCTGCTCGGTCAGCCGTTCGCGCTCGACCCCAAGAAGTCCGTCCAGAAGGTTCTGGACGAGGCGGGTGTCACCCTGAAGCGCTTCACGCGCATCAAGGTCGGCATCTGAGTCCGTACCGCGATCGACGCGCGGCGGCCCGCGGAATCCCGCTAGGGTCGTCAGCAGTCGTCCCGGTGCGCCGCCACGCACGCGCGCGTGGCGGACGGCAGCAGATCTGACGAGGAGGCCATTGCCGAGCATGGGATGCGAACGACACCCCACCGGCAGTGGCCTTCTTCGTATGTGCGACCACGTAAAAGAGGCGAGAACGTCATGACCACCAAGCCCCAGAAGAGCGACGACGGCAAAGTACGCGGCCGGTTTCTGCTGAAGCTGTCCGGAGAGGCCTTCTCCGGAGGCGGTGGCCTGGGCGTCGACCCCGACGTGGTGCACAAGATCGCCCGCGAGATCGCGGCCGTCGTACGGGACGGCGCGGAGGTCGCCGTCGTGATCGGCGGCGGCAACTTCTTCCGCGGCGCCGAACTCCAGCAGCGCGGCATGGACCGGGCCCGCTCCGACTACATGGGCATGCTCGGCACGGTGATGAACTGCCTCGCCCTCCAGGACTTCCTGGAGAAGGAGGGCATCGACAGCCGCGTCCAGACCGCCATCACCATGGGCCAGGTCGCCGAGCCGTACATCCCGCTGCGCGCCGTGCGCCACCTGGAGAAGGGCCGCGTGGTCATCTTCGGCGCCGGTATGGGCATGCCGTACTTCTCCACCGACACCACCGCCGCCCAGCGCGCCCTGGAGATCAACGCCGAGGCGCTGCTGATGGGCAAGAACGGCGTGGACGGGGTCTACGACTCCGACCCGAAGACCAACCCCGCGGCCGTCAAGTTCGACTCGCTGAGCTACGGCGAGGTCATCACCCAGGACCTCAAGGTCGCCGACATGACCGCCATCACCCTGTGCCGCGACAACAAGCTTCCGATCCTGGTCTTCGAGCTGATCGCCGAGGGCAATATCGCCCGCGCCGTCAAGGGTGAGAAGATCGGCACGCTTGTGGGTGACCAAGGCAGCCAGGGCTGATGACCCTGACCGGGGGATGGACAATGTCCTGCCGGTCGGGAACCGTGCAGGAAGAAGACGCGACGCAGCCGGCCGCCGACGCCGACACAGCACAGCAGCCGGGCCTACTCAAGACACGCAGGAGCAAGTGGTGATCGAAGAGACCCTCCTCGAGGCCGAGGAGAAGATGGAGAAGGCCGTCGTGGTCGCCAAGGAGGACTTCGCCGCGATTCGCACCGGCCGTGCGCACCCGGCGATGTTCAACAAGATCGTGGCGGACTATTACGGGGCGCTGACGCCGATCAACCAGCTGGCCTCGTTCTCCGTGCCGGAGCCGCGCATGGCCGTGGTGACCCCGTTCGACAAGAGCGCGCTGCGCAACATCGAACAGGCGATCCGCGACTCGGACCTCGGCGTCAACCCGAGCAACGACGGCAACATCATCCGGGTGACGTTCCCCGAGCTGACCGGGGAGCGCCGCAAGGAGTACATCAAGGTCGCCAAGACCAAGGCCGAGGACTCCAAGATCTCGATCCGTTCCATCCGCCGCAAGGCCAAGGAAGCGATCGACAAGGCGATCAAGGACGGCGACATCGGCGAGGACGAGGGCCGTCGCGCGGAGAAGGAGCTCGACGACACCACGGCGAAGTACGTCGCCCAGGTGGACGAACTCCTCAAGCACAAGGAAGCGGAGCTGCTCGAGGTCTGATGAACGACTCTTCCTGGGGGGCACCGCCACAAGCCGGGTACTGGGGGCCGTCCGACCAGGGGCCTGTCCAGGGGGCTGCCCCGGCGGGTCCCACGTACGATGCGCCTGAGGCGCAGCAGACCCGCCCCACGCCCATCGTGCCCGACGAGCCCGCATACGGCGGACACCAGGATGACGACCAGGGGGCCGCTCGGCTGAGCGGTCCCTTGTTCCGCGACGAGACACAGCAGCCGCCGTACGACGTAGGGCAGTCGCCGTCGTACGACCCGCGGACGCAGCACTCTGACACGCCGCAGGCGCAGCCCTACGGGGCGGTGCCGCAGAATCCGGAGCCCATGCCCGACGTCCCGCCACCGGCGCCCGCCCCGCAGAAGAAGAGCGCGGGCCGGAACCTGGGTGCGGCCATAGGGGTCGGGGTCGGACTCGGCGCGGTCATCATCGCGTCCCTGTTCGTCGTCAAGGCCGTGTTCGTCGGCGTGATAGCGGTGGCCGTGGTCGTGGGCCTGTGGGAGCTGACCTCGCGGCTGCAGGAGCGCAAGGGCATCAAGGCGCCCCTCGTGCCCCTCACGGTCGGCGGGGCGGCGATGGTCGTCGCCGGATACGTCCGGGGTCCCGAGGGCGCCTGGGTCGCCATGGCGCTCACGGCGCTCGCCGTCCTCGTATGGCGGATGACGGAACCGCCGGAGGGCTACCTCAGGGACGTCACGGCGGGCGTCTTCGCGGCGTTCTACGTGCCGTTCCTGGCCACGTTCGTCGCCCTGATGCTCACCGCGGACGACGGCGCCTGGCGGGTCCTGACGTTCCTGCTGCTGACGGTCGTCAGCGACACCGGGGCGTACGCCGTCGGCTGGCGCTTCGGCACGCACAAGCTCGCCCCGCGCATCAGCCCCGGAAAGACCCGCGAGGGCCTGTTCGGGGCGGTGTCCTTCGCGATGGTGGCGGGCGCGCTGTGCATGCAGTTCCTGATCGACGACGGCAGCTGGTGGCAGGGGCTCGTCCTGGGCCTCGCGGTCGCGGCCAGCGCCACGCTGGGTGACCTCGGCGAGTCCATGATCAAGCGGGACCTCGGCATCAAGGACATGGGCACGCTGCTGCCGGGCCACGGCGGCATCATGGACCGGCTGGACTCCTTGCTGCCGACGGCTCCGGTGGTCTGGCTGTTGATGGTCCTGTTCGTCGGGTCCGCCTGACGTTCGGCCGACGTCCTGCCGTACGGCATTCCGGGCGCCCCTGTATCTCTGTACAGGACGGGGGCGCCCGGTCGTACGATTTCGGTATAAGCCCTCGCAAAAGGGGGACCGCCCTGAACGAAGGAGGGCGTCATGTCCGCCTTCCATGAAGAGTTCGACGTGGACTGCCGTCCGGAGGACGCCTGGGCGTACGTCATCGACCCGTCCCACCTCCCCGAGTGGCAGGAGAGCGCGGTGTCCGCCGAACAGCTCGACGACCGGCCCTTCGGCCTCGGCTCCCGGGTCCGCGTCACCCGGCACGTGGGTCGCCGCGACATGGCGATGACCATGGAGTGCACCGAGTTCCAGCCGCCGTACGCCTGGACCGTGCGCGGGATCGACGGCCCCATCAGGGGCAACTTCCGCGGCGAGATCTCACCCGTCGACGACGGACGCCGTACCCGGGTGACGATGGATCTCGACTTCGAGGGACACGGCATCGGCAAGGTCCTGCTGCCCTTCGTCGTGCGCCCCCAGATCCGACGCGAGATGCCCCACAACGAGAGGCTCCTGAGGGAACACCTGGAGCACATCGGCTGAACTCGGCTGAAGCGGATCACCGTAAACGGATCACGGTAAACGATCTGCGACACTGGTACAGCCATGCCTAAGCCCGGAGAACTCACATTCGTCGCCCCCCGCGGAGCCCAGAAGCCGCCGCGGCACCTTGCCGATCTCACGCCCGCCGAGCGCAAGGAAGCCGTCGCCGCGGTCGGGGAGAAGCCCTTTCGCGCCAAGCAGCTCTCGCAGCACTACTTCGCGCGCCTCGCGCACGACCCGGCGGAGTGGACCGACATCCCCGCCGGTTCGCGCGCCAAGCTGCAAGAGGCGCTGCTCCCTGAGCTGATGACGGTCGTACGGCATCTGTCGACCGACCAGGACACCACCCGCAAGACGCTGTGGCGGCTGTTCGACGGGACGCTCGTCGAGTCCGTGCTGATGCGGTACCCGGACCGGGTCACCATGTGCATCAGCTCGCAGGCGGGCTGCGGGATGAACTGCCCGTTCTGCGCGACCGGTCAGGCCGGCCTGGACCGCAATCTGTCCACCGGTGAGATCGTGCACCAGATCGTGGACGGCATGCGGGCGCTGCGCGACGGTGAGATCCCGGGCGGTCCCGCGCGGCTCTCCAACATCGTCTTCATGGGCATGGGCGAGCCCCTCGCCAACTACAAGCGGGTCGTCCAGTCCATCCGCGCCCTCACCGACCCCGAGCCGGACGGCCTCGGCCTCTCGCAGCGCGGGATCACCGTCTCTACGGTCGGACTGGTCCCGGCGATCCACCGGTTCTCCGACGAGGGCTTCAAGTGCCGGCTCGCGATCTCGCTGCACGCGCCGGACGACGACCTGCGCGACACCCTGGTTCCCGTGAACACCCGGTGGAAGGTGCGCGAGGTCCTCGACGCGGGCTGGGAGTACGCGGCGAAGTCGGGACGCCGGCTGTCCATCGAGTACGCGCTGATCCGGGACATCAACGACCAGGCGTGGCGCGGCGACCGGCTCGGCCGGCTCCTCAAGGGCAAGCCGGTGCACGTCAACCTGATCCCGCTGAACCCGACGCCGGGCTCCAAGTGGACGGCCTCCCGTCCCGAGGACGAGAAGGCGTTCGTCGAGGCCATCGCGGCCCATGGGGTGCCGGTCACCGTCCGGGACACCCGCGGCCAGGAGATCGACGGAGCGTGCGGCCAGCTCGCGGCCACCGAGAGGTAATCTCTGCCGTAAGTACATTTTCATATCCGACAGGGGAGCGCGCAGCGCTGAGAGTGCGGCAATCGGGCCGCAGACCCTCTGAACCTCGCCCAGGTCATTCTGGGTAGGAAGTTCGGTCATCACCGTGAACACCAAGAAGTACTGTGCTGTCCTCGTCGGCCTCGGCCTGGTCACGCTCTCCGCGTGCGGGTCGGGGTCGGACCAGGGCAGTGGCTCCGGCTCCAAGACCGTCACGCTCGTCAGCCACGACTCTTGGGCCGTATCCAAGAGCGTCCTCAAGGACTTCGAGAAGCAGTCCGGCTACACGGTCAAGGTCCTCAAGGACGGCGACGCGGGCCAGGCCGTCAACAAGGCGATCCTGACGAAGGACAACCCGCAGGGAGACGTCTTCTTCGGCGTCGACAACACCCTGCTCTCCCGCGCGCTCGACAACGGTCTCTTCCAGTCCTACGACGCGAAGGGCTCCGCCACCGTCAAGCCCGCGTACCGCGTCGACGAGACCAAGCATCGCGTCACGCCCATCGACACGGGCGACATCTGCGTCAACTACGACAAGGCGTACTTCAGCAAGCACAAGCTGACCCCGCCGACCTCCTTCGCGGACCTCGTCAAGCCCGAGTACAAGAACCTCCTCGTCACCGAGAACGCCGCCACCTCCTCACCCGGCCTCGGTTTCCTGCTGGGCAGCGCGGCGCAGTTCGGGGACGACAGCTGGCAGGCGTACTGGAAGAAGCTCAAGGCCAACGGCGTGAAGGTCGTCGACGGCTGGGAGCAGGCCTACGACCAGGAGTTCTCCGGTTCGGCCGGCGGGAAGAAGGCGGGCGGCGACCGGCCCCTCGTCGTCTCCTACGCCTCCTCGCCGCCCGCCGAAGTCATCTACGGCGACCCGAAGCCGACCACCGCGCCCACCGGGGTGTCGTACGGCACCTGCTTCCGGCAGACCGAGTACGCGGGACTGCTCAGCAACGCCAAGAACACCAAGGGCGGCAAGGCCTTCATCGACTTCCTGCTCACCAAGGAGTTCCAGGAGGACATGCCGCTCAACATGTTCGTCTACCCGGTGATCGAGGGCGCGACAGTGCCGGCCGAGTTCACGCAGTACGGTCCGCAGGCCAAGGACCCCGAGACCATGGCCCCCACGAAGATCGCCGCCGACCGGGACCAGTGGGTCAAGTCGTGGACCTCGCTCGTACTGAAGTAGTCCCGCGGAAGTCCTCCCGTAGAGGGAACGTGACGCGGCTCGGCCTCATGGTCCTGCCCGTCGCGTTCTTCGCGGTGTTCTTCGCCTACCCCGTCGCCGCGATCGTCGGGCGCGGTCTCAAGGTGGACGGCGCCTGGCAGTTGGGCCGGATCCGGGACGTGCTGGCCCAGTCCGACATCCGGCACGTGCTGTGGTTCACCACCTGGCAGGCGCTCGCCTCCACCGCGCTCACGCTGCTGATCGCGCTCCCCGGCGCGTATGTCTTCGCGCGCTTCGACTTCCCGGGAAGGCAGGTGCTGCGGGCCGTCGTGACGGTCCCCTTCGTGCTGCCGACGGTCGTCGTCGGTACGGCCTTCCTCGCGCTCGTCGGCCGGGGCGGACTCCTCGACGACCTGTGGGGCGTACGGCTGGACACCACCGTGTGGGCCATCCTGCTCGCGCACGTCTTCTTCAACTACGCGGTCGTCGTACGGACGGTGGGCGGCCTCTGGGCACAGCTCGACCCGCGTCAGGAGGAGGCCGCGCGGATGCTCGGCGCCTCCCGGCTCCGGGCCTGGCGGAAGGTGACGCTGCCCGCGCTCGCGCCCGCCGTGGCCGCCGCCGCGCTGATGGTCTTCCTCTTCACCTTCACCTCCTTCGGCGTGGTGCAGATCCTCGGCGGCCCGACCTTCTCGACCCTCGAAGTGGAGATCTACCGCCAGACTTCGGAAGTCTTCGACCTTTCCACGGCGGCCGTGCTGACGATCGTCCAGTTCGTCGCGGTCGGCGCGATCCTCGCCGTCCATGCCTGGACGGTACGGCGACGGGAGACGGCTCTACGACTCGTGGACCCGGCGGTGACCGCACGGCGCCCGCGCGGGGCCGGCCAGTGGTCCCTGCTCGCCGGGGTCCTCGTCTCCGTCCTGCTGCTGCTCGTGCTGCCGCTCGCCGTGCTGGTCCAACGGTCCCTGGACTCACCGGACTTCGGCTACTACCGGGCGCTGACCCACGACGACGGCGGCACCTTCCTGGTCCCGCCGATCGCCGCGATCGGCAACTCGCTGGAGTACGCCGTCGCCGCCACCGCGATGGCCGTGGTGATCGGGGGGCTCGCCGCAGCGGCCCTGACCCGGCGCGATGCCGGGCGGCTGGTGCGGGGCTTCGACGCGCTGCTGATGCTGCCGCTCGGGGTGTCGGCGGTGACCGTCGGCTTCGGGTTCCTGATCTCGCTCGACAAACCCCCGGTGGATCTGCGGAGTTCATGGATCCTGGTGCCGCTCGCACAGGCGCTGGTGGGCGTCCCCTTCGTCGTACGGACGATGCTGCCCGTGCTGCGGGCGGTGGACGGGCGGCTGAGGGAGGCGGCGGCCGTGCTCGGGGCGTCCCCGTGGCGGGTGTGGCGCGAGGTGGATCTGCCGCTGGTGCGGCGGGCGTTGCTGATCGCCGCCGGGTTCGCGTTCGCGGTGTCGCTGGGCGAGTTCGGGGCGACCGTGTTCATCGCGCGGCCGGACAACCCGACGCTGCCGGTCGCGGTGGCCCGGCTGCTGTCCCGGCCCGGTGATCTCAACTACGGCCAGGCGATGGCCCTTTCGACGATTCTGATGGTGGTGTGCGCCGTGGCCCTGCTGGTGCTTGAGCGGCTGCGCACCGACCGGACGGGGGAGTTCTAGATGCTGCTCGGTCTTGAGAGCGGGACCGTACGGTTCGGTGGGCGGCCCGTGCTCGACGCTGTCGATCTCGGGGTCGCCGAGCACGAGATCGTGTGTGTGCTCGGGCCCAGCGGTAGCGGCAAGTCGACGCTGCTGCGGGCGGTGGCCGGGCTGCAACCCCTGGACTCCGGGCGGGTGTTGCTCGACGGACGCGACCAGGCCGGGGTGCCCGCACACCGGCGCGGGGTGGGCCTGATGTTCCAGGACCACCAGCTGTTCCCGCAGCGGGACGTGGCCGGCAACGTGGCCTTCGGGCTGCGCATGCACGGGACGTCGAAGGGACAACAGGCCGCCCGGGTCGGCGAGTTGCTCGACCTCGTCGGACTGCCGGGTGCCGCCCGCCGTGCCGTCGCGGGGCTGTCCGGCGGTGAGCAGCAGCGGGTGGCGCTCGCCCGTGCCCTCGCGCCCCGCCCCCGGCTCCTCATGCTCGACGAACCGCTCGGCCAGCTCGACCGGTCACTGCGGGAGCGGCTGGTCGTCGAACTCCGGGAACTCTTCGGCGCGTTGGGCACGACCGTGCTCGCGGTCACGCACGACCAGGGCGAGGCGTTCGCACTGGCCGACCGGGTCGTCGTGATGCGGGACGGGCGGATCGCCCAGTCCGGTACGCCACTTGAGGTCTGGCAGCGCCCCGCCGACGAGTTCGTGGCCCGTTTCCTCGGCTTCGACAACGTGGTCGGTGCCATGGTCGCCGGAGAGGCCGCCGACACGCCCTGGGGCAAGGTGCCGGTCCCCGAGGACGCCCCCCAGGGCGCCCGCACGCTCCTCGTACGCCCCGCGGGCGTCCGCCTGGTGCCCGCCGACGAGGGCCTGCGCTGCACGGTCGCCGCCCGCACTTTCAGGGGCACCCATGTCGCCGTACAACTGCAGCCGGAGGGCGCGCCGCGGCTTGACGCGGCGTGTGCGCTGCGGGAGGCGCCGGAGGTCGGGGACACGGTCGGGGTGGAGTTCGACGCGGCCGAGATCGTCGTACTCGACGGCTCGTAGACATGCGTGTGGCCCGCCCCCACGAACCGGACGGGCCACAACAGCAACAGCGGGTGGATCAGCGGCCGTTGGCCGCACCGCGGCGGCGCATGCCGTAGTAGACGGCTCCGCCGCCCGCGACGACGAACGCGCCCGCGATACCGGCGATCATGCCGGTGTTGGAGTTGGCACCGGTCTCGGCGAGGTTCGAGCTGCCGGCCGCGGGAGACGGCGCGTTGTCCGTCGTCGTAGCGGGGGCGGTGCTGCTGCTCTCCGAGGCCGACGGGGTCGGGGTGTCGGACTCGGCCGGGGTCGAGGGGGTCTCCGACGGGGTCGGAGACGCCTCGGTCGGAGTCGGGGTGGGCGACTCCTCGGTCTGGCAGGCCTTGGACGGCGTGGTCAGGTTCGGCGAGATGTCCTCGTCGACCTTGTTGCTGGCCTTGACGTGGACGCGGTACGTCGCGTTCGGCTGCCAGTCCTCGGAGAAGGTGACGGTTTCGCCCTTGGCCGAGCCCTTGACGGTCTGCGCCTCGCCGACCTGCTTGGCGTCGGAGCCGTTGTTCTCCAGGAACACCGTGATGGTCGCCTGGGTGGCCGAGGCGTCCTTGTCGGTGACGGTGATGACACCGTTGGTGCCGTCACACGTGGCTTCGGCGGAGAACTCGCCGATGCTGCAGGCGAGCGCGTTGCCAGCGAATCCGAGCGCGAGCGCGGCCGAGGCGGACGCGACACCGAGGATGCGTACGGAACGTCGAGATATGGACACGTTTGCCCTTCACGGGATGTGCAACTGCGGGGGGTTTAGGGGGAGATGACGCAGCGTTCGAGGTGAGGCACCACCGCCCCCAGGAGTCTCACTGGTCTATAAGTGCTGCGTAAGCAGTGTCAATGCATATGCGGTGTGCGGCAGTTGGCTTTACCTGCACTTTAATGAGCGAGACGTTTCAGCGCCTCCGGAGCCTCCTCGATCCGGTCAACGAGGGCGATACGGCTCTCCATCGACCGTTCCCGGGCAAGTGCACGCAGCAGCGGCCAGGTCGGCAGCCGCTCCGTCCAGTGCTCCCGGTCCACCAGAACCATCGGCGTGGGCTCGCCGCGCGACTCGTAGTAGTTCGGCGTCGCGTTGTCGAAGATCTCCTGTACCGTCCCGGCCGCGCCCGGCAGGAACACCACCCCCGCGTTCGAGCGGGCCAACAGACCGTCCTCGCGGGTGGCGTTGGCGAAGTACTTGGCGATGTGCGAGGCGAAGGCGTTCGGCGGCTCGTGGCCGTAGAACCAGGTCGGGATGCCGATCGAGTGGTTGCCCTTGGGCCAGCGGGTGCGGACCTCGAAGGCGCGCTGCGCCCAGTCGGTGATGGAAGGGCTGAACGAGGGTGATCCGGCGAGGAGTTCGCACGCCTCCTCCAGCATCGCGTCCTCGTACGGCGCCGCGTAGGCGCCCAGGTTCGCCGCCTCCATCGCGCCGGGGCCGCCGCCGGTCGCCACGGTGAACCCGGAGCGGCTCAGCGCCCGGCCCAGGCGCGCGGCACCGCCGTAGGCCGCCGTCCCGCGCGCCATCGCGTGGCCGCCCATCACGCCCACCACCCGCGCCCCGCGCAGGAGTTCGTCGAGGGCGTCGGAGATCGAGTCGTCGTGCACGGCGCGCAGCATCGACGCGTATATGTCGCCGTCCGCCTTGGTCCGCTGGAACCAGGCGTACGCGAGCGCGTCCGGAGTCCGCTCGTACCCGTTGTCGAGCGAGGCGAACAGCTCGGCGGGCGTGTAGAGATGGCCGCGGTAGGGGGCGAAGGGGAGGTGCGGGACCGGCGGGAAGACCAGGGCGCCGTCGGCGCGGAGCTTCGCCTCGGCCTCGGCGCGCATCGGACAGCCGAGGAAGACGGCGCCCGAGGTGTCGGTGGTGAGCAACTCCTTCGTACGGTCCGTCAGATCGACGGCCTGGACGCGGTATCCGGCGAGGGTGCCGCGGGCCGAGACGGTCGCGTCGAAGTCCTCGACCGTCTCGATCTCACGTTCGTCGTGGGGGGCCACATGGGCCGGGCTCGTCTGCACGAGCCCATGCTAGGCAGTGACTTGGTCAGCCCTGGACCGCCGCCGGGTCCATCCACACGACCTCCCAGGAGTGGCCGTCGGGGTCGTCGAAGGAGCGGCCGTACATGAATCCCTGGTCGATGGCGTCAGTGCTGCCGGTGGCGCCGGCGGCGAACGCCTTGTCGACGAGTTCGTCGACCTTCTCGCGGCTTTCGGCGCTCAGACACAGCAGCACCTCGCTGGTCCTCGTCGAGTCGGCGATCTCCTTCTTGGTGAAGTCGCTGTACCGCTGCTTGCTGAGGAGCATCGCGATGATCGTGTCGCTGATCACGACACAGGCGCATTCGTCGGTGCTGAACTGGGGGTTGATCGAGTAGCCGAGCTCCGTGAAGAACTTCCTCGACGCGTCGACGTCGTTCACGGCCAGGTTCACGAAGATCATCTGCTGGTACATGCGAGGTTTCTCCCATCGGGCGTGCGTGCTGTTCGGTGGGTAGACCGGCCGTCTGTGCGAAACTCATCGGCCGGCCAGCGGCAGAGCCGCCAGCTCGGCCACGAACAGGGTCAGCGGGAGGAACAGGGCCAGCAGCGCGCCCGCGCGCAGGGCCGCCGCACTGCGCAGCTTCGTCGCGGGGGCACCGAGGCGGAGCAGCGCGGCCGTGGTGTCGGCGCGGGCGTGCTTGGCCTCCAGCGCGGCGGTGAGCAGGGTCGCCACCGTGCAGCCGGTGACCAGGAGCAGACCGAGGGTGGTCAAGGGGCCGAGGGCCGGGGCGTCCGTGTCATAGAGCGCCGTCATCGCGAAGCCGCCGGACGCCACCGCGCACACCACGCCCAGCGGGCGCCCGATCCGGGTCGCCTCCTCCATCAGCACCCGCCCGGCCAGCAGCCGCAGCGCGCCGGGGCCGACGGACTGGAGCAGCCGTCCGCACAGGTGCGTGAGCCCGGGACCGGCCAGCGCCAGCCCGATCGCGGTCAGTACCCAGCCGGCCAGGACACTCGCGGGCCCGTCGGCGAGCCCGCCGGGCAGCGACAGCCCGCCGCCGTCCTTCGCCCGGCTCGCGTACGCCTCCACCGCGAGCCCGGCCGCCAGCACCGCGATACCCCAGGGGAGCCCGCGAGGAGCCTCTCGGGGGGCCGCGGGGCGCGAGGGGTCGGGGTGGTCGCCGGGTGCGGTGTCGCTCGTGGCCTCCAACTGCTCGGCCTGCGCGGGCTGTTCGGCCGGCTCGGCCTCCGGCCCGCCGCCGCGCGCACCCGCACGCAGGTGCGCGCCGAAACGGCCGTACGCCCCGAAGGTCTCGCGCGAACCCGGGCGGCCCTGCACGCCGAAGCGGCCGTACGACCTCGCCGGGCCCTTCTCGGAGGCGGGGCGGAGGTCTCGGGGGCGTAGGACGAGTGCCACGGAGACGGATGCGATCACCGGTACGAGGGCGAGGAGGGTCAGCGCTGCCGGAAGCGGGAGGGGCTGGTCCGAGGCCAGGAACTCCGCCGCCGCTCCGTCGAAGGGCATGCCGGTGAGGTCGCCGCGGAGGTGGAGGAAGAAGAGGAGGGCCAGCATGGAGCCGAGGGTGCAGGCGAGGGCGGTCGTGGTCGCCGAGATCGCCATCAGGCGGCCGGGGCCGAGGCCGATCGCGGAGAGGCCGGGACGGGGTTTCGTCGCCGGGTCGGTGCGGGCGACGGCCACCGCGAAGTAGACGGTGGCGGCCAGCGGGGTCGCGCACCAGCCGAGGCGGAGGGCCGCGGCGGCGGGGGAGTCGGGGTGGCCCATCGCGTAGCCGAGGGTGCAGAGGAGGAGGAAGCCCGTGCCCGCCGAGGCCACCGCGACCAGCAGGCGGCGGAGTTGGACGGCGGGGTGCGAGCTGCGGGTCAGACGGAGAGCGAGCACGCGGCCCGGCCTTCCGTCTCGGTGACCGGGGGGAGGTGGACGGTGTTCACGCGGCGTCCGTCGAGGAGCGACACCGTGCGGTCGGCGAGGGCCGCCGTCTCCGCCTCGTGGGTCGCGAGGACGACCGTGATGCCGTGCGAGCGGGCGGCTGTGGTGAGCGTGCGCAGGACGTGGGCGCGGTCCGCGCGGTGCAGCGGGGCCGTCGGCTCGTCGGCGAACAGGACCGTCGGCGCCGAAACCAGCGCGCGGGCGACGGAGACGCGCTGGCGATCCGCCTGGCGCAGCTCGTGCGGGCGCTTGCGGGCGTGCTCGCCGATGTCGAGGCGGTCCAGCCACTCCAGGGCGGCGGTCTTGGCGCGCCGGCGGCTGGTGCCGCGCAGCATCAGGGGGAGGGCCGCGTTCTCCCAGACGTTCAGCTCCGGGACGAGCCCGGGGGCCGGGTCGATCCAGGCGAAGCGGTCGCGGCGCAGCCGTTCGCGGGTCATCGGGCCCATGGTGTGCACGGGCAAGCTGTTGAACCAGACCTCGCCGCGGTTCGGACGCTCCAGACCGGAGAGGCAGCGCAGCAGGGTCGTCTTGCCGCTGCCGCGCGGGCCGCTGACGGCGAGGATCTCGCCCTCCCTGACACCGAGCGAGACCCCGCCGAGCGCGGGCGTTCCGTCGTGGTGCTGGAAGTGCAGGGCACGTGCCCAGAGCACGTCGTTGTCCGGCGGGGCCACCATGCGCGTACACCTCGTTCAGATCCGTTTTCCCGTATCGCATCCCCCCGTCCGGGGGAACGAAGAGGGGGCCGATCGGTCACTGGCACGCTAGGGAGCGGTCGGCGGGAGCCCGGACAGCACACGGCCCCGGGCTGCCGTTTCTCACTCGAACGGCGGCGCCGGGGCCGGTGTTGATCATCCAGAAGGAAGATCTCTCTGAACGATCAGAGCTTCGTCCAGGCCTCCGCGAGGACCTGGCGGACGATGCCCTCGATCTCGTCGAAGGTCGACTGGTCGGAGATCAGCGGCGGCGACAGCTGGATGAC
This sequence comes from Streptomyces sp. NBC_01622, assembly GCF_045209635.1. NCBI lineage: Bacteria > Bacillati > Actinomycetota > Actinomycetes > Kitasatosporales > Streptomycetaceae > Streptomyces > Streptomyces sp. NBC_01622. Next base: position 3,486,624 of record NZ_CP109293.1, on the reverse strand, counting down.
CGGGTCACCGCGGTCGTCGGCGCGGCAGTAGAGGCCGTACTCGAAGAGCTTCTTGGAGACGAAGCCGTAGAGCACGCGCTCCGACTCCTCGTCCGTGAAGGTCTCCTTGGTGGCCTTGTCCTTGACCAGCTCGATGCCGTAGAAGAAGCCGTTGCCGCGGACGTCGCCGACGATCGGGAGGTCGTGCAGCTTCTGCAGGGTCTGCAGGAAGTTGGCCTCGTTGTCGAGGACGTGCTGGTTGAGGCCCTCGCGCTCGAAGATGTCGAGGTTGGCGAGGCCGACCGCGGCGGAGACCGGGTGGCCGCCGAAGGTGTAGCCGTGCAGGAAGGTGTTGTCGCCCTTGTAGAACGGCTCGGCCAGGCGGTCGGAGATGATGCAGGCGCCGATCGGGGAGTAGCCCGAGGTCATGCCCTTGGCGCAGGTGATCATGTCCGGCACGTAGTCGAACTTGTCGCAGGCGAACATCGTGCCCAGGCGGCCGAAGGCGCAGATGACCTCGTCGGAGACCAGGAGTACGTCGTACTGGTCGCAGATCTCGCGGACCCGCCGGAAGTAGCCGGGCGGCGGCGGGAAGCAGCCGCCCGCGTTCTGCACGGGCTCCAGGAAGACCGCGGCGACCGTCTCCGGGCCCTCGAAGAGGATCTGCTGCTCGATCTGGTCGGCGGCCCAGCGGCCGAAGGCCTCCGGGTCGTCGCCGAACAGCGCGGCACGGTAGATGTTGGTGTTCGGGACCTTGTGCGCGCCGGGTACGAGGGGCTCGAAGGGAGCCTTCAGCGCCGGCAGGCCGGTGATGGACAGGGCGCCCTGCGGGGTGCCGTGGTAGGCGACCGCGCGGGAGATGACCTTGTACTTGGTGGGCTTGCCCTGGAGCTTGAAGTACTGCTTGGCGAGCTTCCAGGCGGTCTCCACCGCCTCGCCGCCGCCGGTGGTGAAGAAGACCTTGTTCAGGTCGCCGGGCGCGTAGTGGGCGAGACGTTCCGCCAGCTCCACGGCCTTCGGGTGGGCGTATGACCAGATGGGGAAGAACGCCAGCTCCTGCGCCTGCTTGGCGGCGGTCTCGGCCAGCTCGGCGCGGCCGTGACCGGCCTGGACCACGAACAGACCCGCGAGACCGTCGAGGTAGCGCTTGCCCTTGTCGTCGTAGATGTAGGTGCCCTCGCCACGGACGATCGTGGGAACGGGCGCGTTCTCGTACGAGGACATGCGGGTGAAGTGCATCCACAGGTGGTCGTACGCGGTGCGGCTGAGGTCCTTGCTCACGGTTATCGGGTTCCCCACATGTAGGTCTGCTTCTTGAGCTTCAGATAGACGAAGCTCTCGGTGGAGCGCACGCCGGGCAGTGCCCGGATGCGTTTGTTGATGACGTCCAGCAGGTGGTCGTCGTCCTCGCAGACGATCTCGGCGAGGAGGTCGTACGAGCCCGCGGTCATCACCACGTACTCCACTTCCGGCATGGCCGTCAGCGCGTCCGCCACGTTCTCGGCATCGCCCTCGACGTTGACACCGACCATCGCCTGTCTGCGGAAGCCCACGGTGAGCGGGTCCGTGACGGCGACGATCTGCATGACGCCCTGGTCGAGCAGCTTCTGGACGCGCTGGCGCACGGCCGCCTCGGAGAGGCCCACGGCCTTGCCGATCGCGGCGTACGGCCGGCGGCCGTCCTCCTGGAGCTGCTCGATGATGGCGAGGGAGACGGAATCCAGATGCGGAGTCCCGTTCCTGGACTCGCGGGAGTCCCTGTGTTCTGCGCTACGACTGGCCACGGCTTCACTGTGCACGACGTCTCGACCGTTCCGCAAGGCCGCTTCGATGAAATTCGTTGTTTACGTGGTCAAGACTTGCGGATTTCGTAGTCCTGATGCGATCGGGGGTGTTGAAAACGTGGGCCGGGCGATTAGGGTGGGTGTCTCAGTGATTGGACACCTGAACTTGGAGGGCCGGCAGTGAGCACCGAGCTGCGTCGTCTGCGCAATTACATCGACGGTGAGTTCCGGGACGCCGCCGACGGACGGACCACCGAGGTGGTCAATCCCGCGACGGGGGAGGCGTACGCGACCGCGCCGCTGTCCGGGGCGGCGGACGTGGACGCCGCGATGGCGGCCGCCGCGGCGGCCTTCCCGGCCTGGCGGGACGAGACTCCGGCGGCGCGCCAGCGGGCCCTGCTGAAGATCGCGGACGCGTTCGAGGAGCGGGCCGAGGAACTGATCGCGGCCGAGGTGGAGAACACCGGCAAGCCGATCGGGCTGACCCGGTCCGAGGAAATCCCGCCGATGGTCGACCAGATCCGCTTCTTCGCGGGCGCGGCCCGGATGCTCGAAGGCCGCTCGGCCGGCGAGTACATGGAGGGCATGACCTCCATCGTCCGCCGCGAGCCGATCGGCGTCTGCGCGCAGGTCGCCCCCTGGAACTACCCGATGATGATGGCAGTTTGGAAGTTCGCGCCCGCGCTGGCCGCCGGTAACACGGTCGTGCTGAAGCCCTCGGACACCACCCCCGCCTCCACCGTCCTGATCGCCGAGATCATCGGCTCGATCGTGCCCAAGGGCGTCTTCAACGTCGTGTGCGGCGACCGGGACACCGGCCGCGCGATGGTCGAGCACCACACGCCGGCGATGGCCTCCATCACCGGTTCGGTGCGCGCGGGCATGTCGGTCGCCGAGTCGGCGTCCAAGGACCTCAAGCGGGTGCACCTGGAGTTGGGCGGCAAGGCCCCCGTCGTGGTCTTCGAGGACACCGACATCGTCAAGGCCGTCGAGGACATCTCGGTCGCGGGCTTCTTCAACGCCGGGCAGGACTGTACGGCGGCCACGCGCGTCCTCGTCCAGGAGGGCATCCACGACGAGTTCGTGGCCGCGCTCGCGAAGGCGGCGGCCGAGACGAAGACCGGGCAGCCGGACGACGAGGACGTGCTCTACGGCCCCCTGAACAACCCCAACCAGCTCAAGCAGGTCTCGGGCTTCATCGAGCGGCTTCCCGCGCACGCGAAGGTGGAGTCCGGCGGCCACCAGGTCGGCGAGAGGGGCTACTTCTACGCCCCGACCGTCGTCTCCGGCCTCAAGCAGGACGACGAGATCATCCAGAACGAGGTCTTCGGACCGGTCATCACCGTCCAGTCCTTCACCGACGAGGCCCAGGCCGTCGAGTGGGCCAACGGCGTCGACTACGCCCTCGCCTCCTCGGTCTGGACGAAGGACCACGCCCGCGCCATGCGCCTGTCCAAGGCGCTCGACTTCGGCTGCGTGTGGATCAACACCCACATCCCGCTGGTCGCGGAGATGCCGCACGGCGGCTTCAAGAAGTCCGGCTACGGCAAGGACCTTTCGGCGTACGGCTTCGAGGACTACACGCGCGTCAAGCACGTGATGACATCGCTGGGCGAGTAGCGGACACCGGCACAAGTGCGCGGCCCCGGACGGGAGTTGATCCGTCCGGGGCCGCGCTGCTCCCCCCTCCGGATGGTCAGGCGTGCTCGAAGGCGCGGGTGAGGGAGGGCAGTTCGGAGGTGACCTTCCCGGGCTTGCCCGGCTTGCCGGGGGTCGGCAGCGGCGGCAGGTCGGCCGGGTCCGGGAAGGCGATACCGGCCTTCTCCAGTACGGGTCCGCAGGTGGCGACGGCCTTCTTGTAGCCGGCCGTCGTCGGGTCGAAGTCCCCCTTGGCGACCTTCACTTGAAGGCTGACGTGCCCCGCCGAGTCCCTGGCCGCGTGGAAGCCGGGGAAGACGGTCTGCCCCTGCCCGCGCATGCAGCGGGCGAAGCGTCCGTTCGCGGTGTTGAGATCGCCCGGCGCGTTCGAGGTCGGGTGGTAGGCGACCGCGAAGGCCACGGGCCGGGGAGACGTGAAGTGTTTGCCGCCCGTGCCCGTCGCGGTGGTCACGCCGGAGCCGGATCCGGAGGCAACGGTCGTACGGGGCACGGTGGTTGTCGTGCCGGACGCCTGCGCCGCCGTCGTGCCGAGCGCGGCGGCCGACAGTACGGCGATCCCGAGAGCGATCCGCTGCGACCTGGTCGCCAGAGCGCGCATGGTTTCCTCCTGCTGATGTGCGGTTTGCGGGTGTCGCTGGACGTGACCCACACAACCGCCCCGGCGGTTACACCACGGGAACGGCCGCCCTTATTTCCGTGTAACCGCCCGCCCGCCACACTGACGGCCATGCGTGTGCTGGTGGTCGAGGACCACGAAGAACTCGCCGAGACCGTGGCGGCGGGCCTGCGCCGCGAGGGCATGGCGGTCGACCTCGCCTTCGACGGTCCTACGGCCCTGGAGCGCGCGGAGATCAACGGCTACGACGTCGTCGTACTCGACCGCGATCTGCCCGGGGTCCACGGCGACCAGGTGTGCCGGACGCTCGCGGCGGGGAGCAGCCGGGCGCGGGTGCTGATGCTCACCGCGTCCGGGACCGTCGCCGACCGGGTCACGGGGCTCGGACTCGGCGCCGACGACTATCTGCCCAAGCCGTTCGCGTTCACCGAACTCGTGGCCCGCATACGGGCGTTGGCCCGCCGCGCGCAGCCCGCGCTGCCGCCGGTCCTGGTGCGCGGCGAACTCCGGCTTGACCCGGCCCGCCGGGAAGCCACCCGGGCCGGCTGTCAACTGCCGCTCAGCCCCAAGGAGTTCGCCGTACTGGAACTCCTGCTCGGCGCGCAGGGGACGGTCGTGTCCACCGAGGAACTCCTGGAGCGGGCATGGGACGAAGCCGCCGATCCCTTCAGCCAGACCGTGAAGGTGACCGTCAGCAGACTGCGCCGGAAGCTGGGGGAGCCGCCGTTGGTGGAGACGGTGGACCGGGCGGGGTACCGCATCCGATGAGGGGCGGACGGCGCGACGGGTGGGTGGCTGGGTGTCGCGTGTGAGGGGAGAGTGGGTGTCGGGTTCGGCGGTTGGTCGGCTGTCGCGCCGGACGCGGGAGCGGGTGTCGGGGCCGGCGGGTGGCTGGATGCCGCGTGCGACGGGGGAGCGGCTGCCGGGAGGTCCGGCGGGCGGCCGGTTGTCGCGTTCGGCGGGAGCCTGGGCGGTCGTACGGCGGATGCGGCTGCGCGGCCCGCGTACCGTTCGGTGGCGGCTCACCCTCCTCTACAGCTCGCTGTTCGTGGTGGCCGGGGCGCTGCTGCTGGCGTTCACCTATCTCCTTTACGCGCACAACGGCGCCGGGCAGGCGGCCAGTACCGTCGAGGGACCGAAGTTGACGACCGGTGGGCCCGGTCCCGACGCGGTGCCCAGCGTCACCGCCGTGGTCGCCGCCGTGCGTGCGGACCAGCGGCACCAGCTGCTCGTCGAGGCCTGTGTCGCGCTCGCGGTAATGGCGCTGGCCTCGCTTGCGCTGGGCTGGCTGATGGCCGGCCGGGTGCTGTCGCCGCTGCGCACGATGACGGCCTCGGCACGCCGGATCTCCGCCGACAACCTGCACGAACGGCTCGCGGTACCCGGTCCCGACGACGAGCTGAAGGCGGTGGCGGACACCTTCGACGCCGTACTGGCGCGGCTGGAGGGCGCGTTCGAGGCGCAGAAGCAGTTCGTCGCCAACGCCTCGCACGAACTGCGCACCCCGCTCACGCTCCAGCAGGCGATCGTCGACGTCACCCTCGCCGACCCGGACGCCTCCGTACCGGCCCTGCGCGCCGCGCTGGCCCGGGTGCGGGCGGCCGGACAGGAGCAGGAGCGGCTGATCGACGCGCTGTTGACCCTCGCGCGCAGCCAACGCGGCCTTGAGACACGGGAGTTCGTGGACCTCGCGACGGTCGTGGAGGAGCGGCTGCGAGGCGTGGAGCCGTCCGTACGGGCCCGGCTCGAATCCGCGCCCGTCCTCGGTGATCCGCAGCTGGTCGAGCGGCTGGTCGTCAACCTGACCGACAATGCCGTGCGGCACAACCTCCCGGCGGGGGAGGGGAGTTGGGTCAGCGTGTGGACCGGGCTCGACGCGCGCGGGCGGCCCGGGCTGCGGATCGAGAACAGCGGGCCGGTGATCCCGGCCGACCAGGCCGCCGGACTGTTCCAGCCCTTCCGGCGGCTGGGCGCGGAGCGGGTGGGCAAACGGGACGGTCTGGGCCTCGGCATGTCCATCGTGGCGGCGGTCGTCGCCGCGCACGGCGGACGGGTGCGGGCGCGGACCCGGCCGCAGGGCGGCCTTGTGGTGGAGGTCAGCCTGCCGCCGTACGCCCCGGCGGAGCACCGGGACCCGGCCTCCGCGGCGGCCGGGATCCCGCACTCCGCGCCTGTCGTGTGAACTGGCGGTTACTTCACAGACAACCGATCGACAAGGTGTCGGGTCCGCGGGTAGCCGCTGGACGCGGCGTCCATTGATCGGACCGGGGTCGGCGCGTCATGCTGCGCGGGTGCCCAAGACTCCGAAGCCGTACTCGCCCTCCCGCCGCTCCCTGCTGCGCGCGGTCGGCTCTGCCGCCGCGCTCGGCGCCCTCGCCGGGTGCGGTGTGCCCGCCGCCTATGTGCAGGCGGGGGACCGCGCCGGTGCCGATCTGTCCGCCACGGACAAGCGGCTGACCTGGGCGAACTGGCCGCTGTACATCGACACCGATGACAACGACGCGACCAAGCGGCCCACCCTCGACGCCTTCGAGAAGCGCACCGGGATCTCCGTCGACTACATCGAGGAGATCAACGACAACGACGAGTTCTTCGGCAAGATCAGCCCGGCCCTCATGAACCACCAGCAGACCGGCCGCGACCTGATCGTCATGAGCGACTGGATGTGCGCCCGGTTCGTCCGCCTCGGCTGGGTCCAGCGGATGGACCGGGCCGCGCAGCCCAACGTGGCGAAGTACCTCGACCCGCAGCTCAGCTCGCCGACCTTCGACCCGGGCCGCCGGTACACCGTGCCGTGGCAGTCGGGCATCACCGGCATCGCGTACAACCACCGCAAGCTCGGCCGCGAGATCCGGCACGTCTCCGACCTGTGGGCGAGCGACCTCAAGGGCCGGGTCACGCTGCTCTCCGGCCTCGACGAGGCGTTCGCGCTGCTGATGCAGGGCAACGGCGTCGACATCACCAAGTGGACCGCGGCGGACTTCCACAAGGTGTGCGACCAGGTGCAGACGCAGATCAACCGGAAGCAGATCCGCCGCTTCACCGGCAACGACTACACCAAGGACCTGGTCAGCGGTGACGTCCTGGCCTGTCAGGCGTACTCCGGCGACGTGATCCAGCTCCAGGCCGACAACCCGGACATCCGCTTCGTCGTCCCCGAGGAGGGCGCCGAGCTCTGGGCGGACTCCCTGATGATCCCCGACCTGGCCCGCCACAAGACCAACGCCGCAAAACTGATCGACTACTACTACGACCCCGAGGTCGCCGCCGAACTCGCCGCCTGGGTCAACTACGTCTGCCCCGTCCCCGCCGCCCAGGACGTCCTCGCGTCCGCCAAGGACAAGGACACCGCGGCCCTCGCCGAAAACCCCCTGATCTTCCCGGACACCACGATGCGCAAGCACCTCGCCATCGCGCGGGACATCACGTCGACGGAACGGGTGGAGTTCGCGAAGGAGTGGAACAAGATCGTGGGGTTGTAAGGGGCGCGTCCTGCTTGTTGTGACGAGGATTTCTGGCCGGCACAAGAGAGGGATGGTTGGCACCAAGACCGCTGCCGCTCGGGAAGGCGCCGAACACGGCAATGAAGGGGACGATCAGCGCGGTGGTTCGGCGCGGAACCGAACTGCACCCACCACAGGGGATTGCGCTCCGGAACGGTCGCGGACGAACTTCGTGGGCGCTCGTACCGGCAGCGAACTGAGCGGCCTTTCCGAGGAGTTGGAACTGATGGAAAAGGCTGCCTGCGCCCACTGCGGCCAGGACCGGGTGCGCTGCTACGAGCACAAGGACACGGGCAGGAGGTTCTGAGGGATGACGCCGGCGGCATTCCTCACCTCACCAACGACTCCGTGAACGCGCGTGCCCTGCGGGTGATTTCCGGCCAGTCGCCGGACGCCACGGCGGCGGGCGGTACGACCTCCGAGCCGGCGCAGACCGCGCGTGCCCCGGCCGTGAGGAAGCCGGCCGCGTTCTCGGCGTTGACGCCGCCCGACGCCACCAGCGGTACGTCGGGGAACGGGCCCGCCAGGTCGCGGAAGTGGCGGGGGCCGAAGGCGCGTGCCGGGAAGATCTTCACCGCGTCCGCGCCGAGGTCCAGAGCCTGTCCGACCTCCGTGGGGGTCAGGGCGCCCATGACGACCGGCACCCCGGCCGCAGTTGCCGCCTGCGCGACGCCCGGGCGGCAGCCGGGGGTGACCAGGTATTCGGCCCCCGCGTCGATCAGTTCCTCGGCCTGCTTGGCGGTCATCACCGTGCCCGCGCCGACACCGCGCAGGCCTTCGGCGATTGCGCGGCGGAGATGCGTGGGGAGGGAGGGGGTGGTGCGGGTGAACTCGATCCAGCGGATGCCGCCTGCGTGGAGGGCCGCGCAGAGGGCTGCGGCGTCGGGGATTTCCGGTGCTCGGACTACGGCGATCACGCGGTCCTTGGTCAGTTGGGTGAGGAAGTCCGTGGACATGGGTTCGGGGGTCCTTTGGTCGTTGGTCGGGTGCGGCCTAGTGGGGGCTGGTCGCGCAGTTCCCCGCGCCCCTAAAGGAGTTGGTGCTCGGGTTGGTTGACCCATGCCGCTTCGTCCAGGCCGAGCTGACGGTCGGTCTCCGTGCGCGTAGGCATCACGGGTACGTCGTCCCGCGTCCGTAGCGCCGCCGACGCCGCCAGGTGGCCGAGGCGCAGCCGGGACCGTTCGTCGCGGTGTTCCAGTACCGCGGCCAGGTAGCCGGCGGCGAAGGCGTCGCCCGCGCCGACCGGCTCGACCACCTCCGTGGGCAGCGCGGGGACGAACGTACGGGAGCCGTCGGTGTACGAAGTCGCCCCGTGCTCGGCGTCCTTGACGACGATCAGTGGTGCGGGGCCGAGGAGTTCGGCCACGTCGTCGGGGCGGGCGGTGCCCCACAGCGCTTCGGCCTCGTCGCGTCCGACGAACACGAGGTCGGCGGCGCGGGCGAGGGTCAGCAGGCTCTTCGCCGCGTCGGGGGAGCCGTAACGCCACAGCGCGGGACGGTGGTTGACGTCGAAGGAGACGAGCGGGCCGCTTCCGCGCCGGCCGAGGGCGCGGTCGACGAGGATCGCCTCCAGAAGCGCGGCGCAGTCGTCGGAGAGTGCCGCGGCGACGCCCGACAGATGCACGACGCGGGCCCGGCGCAGCGCGGGCAGCCGGGTCAGCGCCGGTCCCATCGCGGACGCGGCCGATCCGCTGCGGTAGTAGTGGGTACGGGTGCCGGTCGGGGCCGGGTCCTTGAAGTAGACGCCGGTTGGGCGGGCCGGGTCGGTCTCGACCCCGCTCACGTCCACGCCGCGCGCGGTGAGTTCGGCCCGGACGCGGCGCGCGAAGGGATCGTCGCCCAGGCGGCCGATCCAGGCGGCGCGGTGGCCGAGGCCGGCCAGACCGCAGGCGACATTGGACTCGGCTCCGCCGACGGTCATGGTGACCGAGGGCTGCTCGGCGAGCGGGCGGCCGTCCGGCGGGGCGAGCACGACCATCGTCTCGCCGACGCACACGACGTCGGCCGTACCGGGCGGGGGCGGCAGGGGCACGGGAATCTCCTGTGTTCTTCGGAGGGACGACCTTCAGACCTTCAGACCTTCAGGCGGAGGGGACGGCCAGCCGCAGCATCACCTTGCTGCTCCCGCTGCCCGGATCCGCCGCGACGGCCAGCGCCTCCTCGGCCCGTTCCAGCGGGAAGCGGTGACTGATCACCGGCGTCACGTCCAGCCCGTCCCGCAGCGCGCGCAGCGCGTCGTCGATCTCCTCGACGAAGCGGTAGGAGCCGATCCAGGTGATCTCGCGGGTCACCAGGTCGCCGAGGGCTGCGGAGACCGCCGTACCGGGCAGGTTGCCGACCTGGACGAGGGTGCCGCCGCGCGCGGTGGACCGCAGTACCGGGCCGAGGGCGGAGGGGGCGCCGGACGCCTCGAAGACCACCTCCACGCCCTCGGGCAGGGACTCGCCGCGTGAGATGTCCCGTGTCTCGTCGGCGCCCATCGCGCGGGCCACGGCGAGGGAGGCGGCGGACAGGTCGGCGGCGACGACGGTGCCGGCCCCGGCGTGCCGTGCGGCGGCGACCACCAACGCACCGATCGGACCTGCCCCGTTGACCAGAACCGTCCGGCCGCGCAGCGCCGGGACGCGGCCCACCGCGTGCAGGGCGACGGCCAACGGCTCGGCCAGGGCGCCCTGTTGGGTGTCGACGCCGTCCGGCAGGGGGCGGATCTGGGCGGCGGGGACCGTACGGTATTCGCTGAAAGCGCCGTCGGTGTGCGGGTCGAAGGCCGCCGAGCCGAAGTAGCGGATGTGCGGGTAGAGGTTGGTGCGGCCGGCGATCCGGTCCGGGAGGATGCCGTCGCCCACCAACTGCGCCGGGTGGACGGTGACTTGCTGTCCCTCGGCCAGGCCGGTGACCCCGTCGCCGAGTGCCGCGATCCGGCCCGCGACCTCGTGGCCGAGGACCAGCGGGTGGGCGAGCGAGGCGGTGCCGGACGCGCCGTTCTTCCAGTACGCGATGTCGGATCCGCAGATGCCGCCCCACTCCAGGGCCAGAAGTACCTCACCGGCGGCAGGAGTCGGCCGCGTCCGTTCGTCGATACGGACGTCGCCGGGCCCGTGCACCACGACCGCCCGCATCCGGCCGGTGTCAGTACGGCAGTTGCTCATACGGCGTCCTCCAGCCGGACCAGGTCGCGTCCGCGGGTCTCGGGCGCGAGGTACGCGCTGACGAAGGTGATGAGGGAGTAGACGACGAGCATCACCGCGATGGGCCACCAGCTGCCGGTGACGGCGGTGAGGGAGGCCGCGAGCACCGGGCCGATCGCGGTGGTGAGGATGCCGCCGATCTCCTTGGCGAGGGCGAGCTGGGTGAACCGGGTGCGGGAGCCGAAGAGTTCGGCCATCGTCACGCTCTCCAGGGAGAAGAGGCCGAGGACACCGACGTTGAGACCGAGCACCATGCCGAGCAGCACCGCCGCCGGGGAGCCGGACGCGATGAGGAACATCACCGGGAAGGCGAGGACGACGGTCAGGAGGGAGAGCGCCATGTAGACGGGGCGGCGTCCGTAGCGGTCGCCGATCAGGCCCACGGCCGGCACGGTGGCGAAGCCGAGGAGGGAGCCGTAGACGATCGCGTCGGTGGGGACGGAGCGGCCGACCGCGAGGTTGGTGGCGATGTAGCCGACCAGGAAGGTCTGGATCAGCCCGGAGTTGCCCGCCTGGCCGAGGCGCAGGCCGAGGGCGAGGAAGAACGCCCGGCCCTTGCGCTGCCGGATGCCGGCCGCGAGGACGCCGCCCTCGGTCTCGGGGGCCTCGGCGACGGTGGACTCGATCTCGCTGCGGGCCATCCCCACCCCGTCGACGACGTCGGGACGCTTCTCGAAGACCGGGCTCTCCCGGAGGCCGCGCCGCAGCCAGACCGCGAAGAGCATCAGCGCGAAGCTCAGCAGGAACGGCAACCGCCAGCCCCAGGACAGGAGTTGGTCTTCGCTGAGTACACCGATCAGGACGGCCCACAGCCCGGAGGCGGCCAGCGTCCCGGAGTTGGTGCCGAGCGACACCAGCGAGGCGATCAGGCCGCGCCTGCGCACGGGGGCGTACTCGGCGAGCAGCACGGTCGCCCCGGCGATCTCGGCACCGGCGCCGAACCCCTGCACCAGCCGCAGCAGGACGAGCAGGCTCGGCGCGAGGATGCCGATCGTGGCGTAGGTGGGCAGGGCGCCGATGAGGGTGGTGGACGCGCCCATCAGCAGGATGGTGATGACGAGGACCTTCTTGCGGCCGATCCGGTCGCCCATCCGGCCGAAGTAGACGGCACCGGCGAGCCGGGCGACATAGCCGACGCCGTAGGTCGCCATCGCGGCGATGAGGCCGATGGCGGGGCTGACGTCCGGGAAGAAGATCTTGTTGAAGACGATCGCGGCGGCCAGCGAGTACAGCTGGAAGTCCATGAACTCCATGGCCGTACCGAGCCAGCCGGAGACGGCTGCCTTGGTGAGATCGCGGGTCGTGCGTCGGGCGGGGTGAGCGGTCTCCGGGATGGTGGGGCTGTCCTGCATCATGAACTCCGTTGTTCGTGTGCCGAGTTGAGCGCGGGGACGGGGACGGGGGGACGGGGTCAGATCTCGACGCGGTCGGCCCGGAGCGCGGGCAGCCGGTCGGCGACGGCGGTGGTGAGCGTGGTGTCGTCGGCCAGGTCCGGCGCGTCGACGGCGCGCAGCAGCGCGCGGACCGTCTCCACGGGACGGCGGCTCCCGTCCCAGCAGGCGGCGAGGGCGTCGGCCGCCGGGTCGGTGCCGGCGGCGGGCGGGCGGGTGCTGAACACCCAGGCGGCGAGGGCGAGTTCGAGCACGGGAGCGGCGGTGCCGGCCGCCCGAAGGGTGCGCAGGGCGGGCAGCCAGCGCTCCGTGATCTTCAGCGACCCGTCGGAGCCGATCTGCCGCAGCGCGTGCCGCATCGCGGGATTGCGGAACCGTACGACGAGATCGTCGCCGTACGCACCCGGATCGGGGCCGCCCGCCGGGAGGGTGGGGGCGACCTCCGCACACAGCGCGCGGACCAGCCGCTCGCCCCAGTCGGCCGCCATGGTGTCGGCGATCGTGGTGTGACCCGCGGCCAGGCCCAGGTACGCGAGCGCCGAGTGGGAGCCGTTCAGCAGCCGCAGCTTGGTGAGCTGATACGGCGTCACATCCCTGACGAACAGGGCGCCGTCGAGCTCCCAGGGCGGCCGGGGTGCCGCGAAGGAGTCCTCCAGGATCCACTGCCGGTACGGCTCGGCCGTCACCGCGAGCTCGTCGCGCACCCCGAGCGCGGTCCCGGCGGCGGCCAGGTCGGCCGCACTCGTCGCGGGCACGATCCGGTCGACCACCGTCGAGGGGAAGGCGACGCTCTCGGCGATCCGGTCCAGGATCCGGTCACGGTCGGGCAGGCCGGACGCGCCGACGAACTCCCGCACCATGCGGCTCAACACGGCGCCGTTTCCCGCCATGTTGTCGCAGGACACGACAGTGATCGGCGCGGCACCCGCCCGCATCCGGGCCGCGAGCCCGGCGGCCAGCCGTCCGATCACGGTGGTGAGCGGCCCGGCCGGGTCCGCCGCCAGGTCGGCGGCGACGGCGGCCGTGTCCAACGCGCCTGTGGACGCGAGCCGTTGGTAGCCCTTCTCGGTCACGGTGAGCGTCACCACCGTCACCTCAGGATCGGCCAACAGGGCGTCCACGGCCTTCGCTTCGGGCCCCATGACCAGCGCGTCGAGCACGGAGCCGACGACCCGGGTGCGAGGTCCCTCCGGACGGCGCTCGGTGAGCGAGTACAGGCAGTCCTGGTCCCGCAGGGCGCGTACGGTCTCCGCCGACCGGGGCGCCACGGCGGTGATGCCCCAGGGGTCACCGGAGAGCGCGGCGGCGTTCTCGGTGTAGACGGCCTGGTGGGCGCGGTGGAAGGCGCCGAGGCCGAAGTGGACCACGCGGGTGCGGAGTCGGTCGGGGTCGACGGCCGGCCGCGCCTGCGGGGCGAGGGGCGTCGTACGACTCAGGCGCGCGCTCACCAGTCGTGCACCGACCCGTCGAGGCGGCGCGCGACCGGGAGATAGCGCTGCTGGTAGGGGAAGCGCTCGGCCGCCTTCTCGTCGTACTCGACGCCGAGCCCCGGCTCCTCCGAGGGGTGGAGCATGCCGTCGGCGAACGTGACGCCGGTGCGGAACACCTCGGCGGCCTCGTCGGGGTGGCCCATGTGCTCCTGGATCCCGAAGTTCGGCACGGCGATGTCGAGGTGCACGGCCGCCGCCATGCTGACGGGGGAGAGGTCGGTCGCGCCGTGCGAACCGGTCCGCACCTGGTAGAGCGCGGCGAGGTCGAAGATCCGCCGCAGATGCGTGATGCCGCCGGCATGCACGACGGTGGTGCGGACGTAGTCGATGAGCTGCTCGGTGATCAGGTGCTGGACGTCCCAGATCGAGTTCATCACCTCGCCGACCGCGATCGGGGTCGTGGTGTGCTGCCGGATCAGCCGGAACGCCTCCTGGTTCTCGGCCGGTGTCGGGTCCTCCATCCAGAACAGCCGGCACCCTTCGACGCTCTTGCCGAACCGGGCCGCCTCGATCGGCGTGAGCCGGTGGTGCACGTCGTGCAGCAGGTGGAAGCCGAACCCGAACCGCTCCCGGACGGCCGCCAGATAGGTCGGCGCGAACCCCAAGTAGGCCTCGGTGTCCCAGGGTTGCTCGTCCGGCAGCTCGGTCGCGGCCGGTTCGTAGACCTTGCCCTTGCGGACGCCGTAGGTGCCGCCGACGTCGGGCACGGCGGCCTGCGCGCGGACCGCCTTGTAGCCCAGCCCCAGATAGCGTTCGACGTCGTCGAGGAGCGAGGGCACGTCGGTGCCGCTGGCGTGCGAGTAGACCAGGACGCCGTCCCGGGACCGGCCGCCGAGCAGCTGGTAGACGGGCAGTCCGGCGGTCTTCCCCTTGATGTCCCACAGCGCGGTGTCGACGGCGGCGATCGCCGTCATGGTGACCGGCCCGCGCCGCCAGTACGCGCCCCGGTAGAGGTACTGCCACATGTCCTCGACGCGGGCCGGATCCTTGCCGATCAGCAGGGGTGCCACGTGATCGCGCAGATAACTCGCAACGGCCAGTTCACGGCCGTTGAGCGTGGCGTCGCCCAGGCCCGTCACACCGTCGTCCGTGGTGACGCGCAGCGTGACGAACGTGCGCCCGGGGGAGGCGACGAACACGTCGACGCGCTCGATCTTGCTCACGGGTGGCCCTCCTTCAAGGGTGCGCAATTGGTCGGCCAGTACTTGTATACAAGCATGTGTCGCGAAGTGGCAATGGTCGCGTCACGGATACGATGGCCGCATGGCTCACTCGAATCGGGACCGCACCAGTCGGCGCGCGATCTATCTGAAACTGCGTCAGATGGTCCTGACCCTCGAACTCGCCCCGGGCGCCGCCCTGTCGGAGAACGAACTCGCGGCGTCCCTCGGCGTGAGCCGGACGCCGGTGCGGGAGAGCCTGATCCTGCTGTCGCAGGAGGGCCTGGTACAGGTCTTCCCGAAGATCGGGTCCTTCGTCTCCCGGGTGGACCCGGCGCAGGTCGCCGACGCGCAGTTCCTGCGGGAGGCCGTGGAACTCGCCTCGCTCGACGACCTGCCCGCCGAGCTCGACCCCGAGGTCGACGGGGAACTGCGCGACAACCTCGCCCGCCAGCAGCGCGCGGACCTCGGCCTGGAGGAGTTCTTCGCCCTGGACGAGGCCTTCCACCACGGCCTGATGCGGCTGAGCGGCCACGGCAACGTGTGGACCAACGTCGCCGCCGCCAAGGGGCACCTGGACCGCGCCCGACGCCTCGGCCTGCACGAGAACGTCTCCCCGGCCGTCTTCGCGCTCCAGCACCGCGAGATCTACGACGCGGTCGTCGCCGGCAACGTCCCACTCGCCCGCGCCGCCATGCGCACCCACCTCCGGGCCGTCTTCAGCGACATCGAGCGCATCCACGCCCATTCACCGGAACTGTTCGCCAGCGGGCCGTCGACGGTGCCGGTGCGGCGCAACGTGGTGGTGTGGGAGTAGCGGCCCCGCTACTCCGCGCCCCCGCCCTCCAGTGCCGACGGATTCAGTGACGCCAGCAGCTTGAGCAGCAGCGCGTGCGTCTGTTCCTGCTCCGCCGGCGTCAGGGCCTGGAGCGCCTCCGCGTGGGCCGCGTCCACCGTCTCGGCGGCCTGGGCCGCGAGCCGCACACCGGCCTCGGTGGCGTGCAGGCGTTGGGTGCGCCGGTCGCCGGGCGTGGTCCGGCGCTCCAGCATCCCCCGCTCGACCAGCCCGTTGACCGCGGTCCCCATGGACTGCGGGGTGATCGCCGCCCGCCGTGCCGCGGTCGCGCTGGAGACCCCCGGGTCGAGCACGGCCTGCATCAGGGCCCGGTGCTGGGCGAGGGTCAGCCGGAGCGGGCGCAGGGCGCGCTCCATCCGGGCCGCCATGATCTGACCGATCTGCCAGGTGACGTAGCCGGTGCGGCGGTCGGGATGGTTCACAGGGTGGACCTCTTTTGTAAGGCAGCTGATTGTGATGTACAAATATTATCAGTTGCCTTCTAATCTAGGACCGCTCCCGATGTCCCAGCAAGTCGCACCCCGAGCCACCGGCACCACAGGCACCCCCCGACCGCCGCACAAGCACGCCCTGGACGTGGCCCACCCGCCCCCCGGCCCCGGAAACACACGCGCCGTCCTGCTCCCCGTCGCGGTCGTGCTCCTCATCGGCACCGTGTTCGTCAGCGTCTACCTCGCCGCCTTCCACGCCCCGCGCCCGCACCAACTCCGCGTCGGCACAACGGAGATAGGCACCGCACAGGCCCACCTGAACCAGGACCTGGAGCGCCTCGCCCCGGGCGGCTTCGCCGTCGAGACCTACCCCGACGAGTCCGCCGCCCGGAACGCCGTACAGGACAGGAAGGTCTACGCCGCCTACCTCGGCGACGGCAAGCTCCTCTACGGCAGCGCGAACGGCGCCGCCGTCACCGCGACCGTGACCACCGCCTTCGGCTCCGTCGCCCATGCCGAGCACCACGAACTCGCCGTCGAGGATGTGGCCCCGGCCGCGGCCGGCGACACCCGCGGCCTCTCCGTCTTCTACGCGGCCTTCGGTCTGGTCCTCGCGGGCTACCTCTTCGGTATGACCACCTACCAGCTCGCGCCCCGCCTCCAGTACCGCTGGCGGATGGCCAGCCTGGCCCTGTTCGGCATCGTCGGCGGACTGCTGATCGCGACCATCGCCGGGAGCACCGGGTTCGGCGCGCTGCCCGGCTCCTTCGTGCCGCTCGTCACGGTCATCGCGCTGATGGGCGCGGCGGTCGGCGGTACGACCATGGTGCTGCTACGGCTGTTCGGCTCGGCCGGCGTCAGCCTCGCCTCGATCCTCATGCTGATCCTCGGCAACAGCAGCAGCGGCGGCATCATGCCCGCGGCCTATCTGCCCGGCTGGCTGCGCCCGCTCTCCGAGATCCTGCCGGTCGGAGTCGGCGTCCGCGCGATGCAGGGCCTGTCGCGCTTCCAGAACGACGGCCTCGTCCGCGCCCTGGTGATCCTCCCGGTGTGGATACTCGGCGCCGCCCTCGTCCTCTACCTCAAGGACGTGTACCGCCGCGGCACCCCGTCCCCCGAACGGGCCCCTGTGCCCGCGTGAAGCGGTCAACGACGGGACCGGCGCCGTCGGCTCAGCCGCCTGTTCGCCTTACAGGGCCGGATGCGCTTCGGGAACGCCGAACCGATGACCGGACCCGAGGAGATAGCGGCCGGCATCGGCGGCTTCTTCAGCACCATCAAGGGGCTGCGCCACAACGTCGTCCGTGAGTGGTACACCGGCGCCGACGCCATCGTCGAGGAGACGGTCGACTACTTCCGGCTGACCGGCGACACCGTCACCGTCCCCGCCGTCACCATGTGGCACGTCGACGAGACCGGCCTCATCGACGACTTCCGCGTCTACGTCGACCTCGCCCCGCTCTCCGCCTGAACCCCGCAGGACAGCGCGGTGCGGTGGGTGAAGTCCCGTACGCCTCCAGGACTTTGCCCGCTCTTTACAACCCGCCCTCCCGCCGCCTCGTCTCTCCGCTCGATCCGCGACCCGCCCCGCCGGTGCACCACCGGCGGACCCGGCGGGCCGACAGACGAGAGAGAGCGATTCATGCGCCGAACTGTCCTCAGCGCCATGGCACTCGCGTGCGGCGCCGTACTGGCGAGCACCGTGCCCGCGTTCGCCCACGGGGCATCCGCGTCGCCCACCCGCGCCGCGACCGCCGCGCCGAGCCCCGTCCCCAGCGCCACCGCCGAGCCCACCCGCAGCCCGAGCACCGCGCCCTCCGCCGAACCGACCGTGGCGCCGAGCCAGGTCGCCACCGTTCCCCGCGGCGCCCCGGACACCGGTGTCGCGCCGGTGTCGAAGTCGTCCGACCTGTCGACCACGCTGATCGGCGGGGGAGCCGCCGCGGCCGTCGTCGGTGGCGGCGCCTTCGTCGTCGTACGGCGCCGGAGGGCGACCGGGGCATGACCTCGCTCTCCAGGCGCGCCTTCGTCACGGCCTCGACGGCGGCCCTGCTCACCGGCTGCGGCGGCGGAAACGGGACCGCCCCGGCCGCGAACTCCTCCGCGAACTCCTCTGCGAATCAAGGGAGTTCGGGGCAGGGAAGTTCGCAGCAGGGGAGTCCGACGCCTTCGGCGGGTTCCGGCGCCAAGGTGGTGCACGCCCTGGCGCGGTCCGTCCCGGTCACCCTGCGCGTCCCGGCCATCGGGGTCGACACCCCGGTCATGCGGCTGGGGCTGGCCTCGGACGGCACCGTCCAGGTGCCGCCGATCACGGCGCACGACCGGGCGGGCTGGTACCGGTACTCGCCGACTCCCGGCGCGACCGGGCCGTCGGTGATCCTCGGGCATGTGACGGTCGGCGCGTACGGGGACGGGGTCTTCCGCCACCTCGCGCGGCTGCGCGCGGGGAACCGGATCGACGTGGTCCTGGAGAACGGCACGACGGCCGTGTTCGCGGTCACCGCCGTACGGACGGTCGCCAAGGCCGACTTCCCGTCGGACAAGGTGTACGGGAACGTGGACCGCCCCGAACTGCGGCTCATCACCTGCGGCGGGACCCGTACCGGTACGGGCTACCTCGACAACGTGATCGTCTTCGCGGCACTGACCGCCGCGAGCCCCTGATCCGGTCCGGATCCCGGACCGCCGGAACCCCCGCCGGCGGTCCGGGGTCTTCCTCCGTGAACCTCACCACCCCCTACGGAGCATGTTGAAACGGTCCAGCGAGAGGGCAGCGTCCGAACTGTTCGCCGCCGTCTACCCGCGCCTCGCCGGCTGGTGCCGCCGGCTCGTCGACGACGACGAGACGGCCCACGAGATCGCCTCCGAGGCCTTCACCCGGCTCTGGGCCCGCTGGACGAAGGTCGCGGAACCGCGCGGCTTCCTCTACGTCACCGCGGCCAACCTCGTCCGGGACCACTGGCGCAAACTGGAGCGCGAACGCCGGGCCGTGCGCCGCGCCACCACCGAGGAAGCGATACGACCGCCCACCGAACAGACCGACCCGTCCGTACGGCTGCTCGTCCAGTCGCTGCCGGAACGACTGCGCGTCCCGATCCTCCTGCACTACTACGCCGACATGCCGATCCGGGAGGTGTCCGTGCTGACCGGGCGCAAGGAAGGAACCATCAAGGCCGACCTCCACGCGGCCCGCGAACTGCTCCGAGCCCATCTGAGGAGAAGCCTTGACCACACACTTTGACGAGGAGGACGAGGGGCGTGAGCCCGACTTCGCCCTCGACGACCCCCTCACGGTCATCCTGCGGCCCTCCTCCGCCGAGTACCTGGGCCCGCCCCCCGGCCGCTACGAGTCGATCCGCCGTGGCGCGCACCGCCGCCGCCTGCTCCGCGCGGCGGCCGGGGCCGGCGCGACCTGCGCGGTCCTCGTCCTCGCCGCCCTCCCGTTCCGCCTGGCCCACCACGACACCCCCGTGACCCCCACGGTCCCCCTCGCCCCACCCCCCGCGAGCAGCAGTCCTACGACCGGCAGGCCTACGACTGCGCCCACCCGGCCCGCCACCAAGGCACCCACCCCCAGCGCGGACCCGAGCCACGCGAGCGTCCCGACCATGGAACCGTCCACGGCCCCCTCGGCACAGACCTCGGCCTCACCCACGTCCCGTACCGTCGCCCCCTCGGCCGTACCGACCCGCACGCGGTAACTCCCGCGCTCACAGGGGCAATTGCAGCCAATCGTGTCGCGCATCTTGCCGACAATATTGCCAAGCGGTTACACAAGTGAGTCATGGGAAGGACGACGACACTCCGCAGCAGAGTCCGCACCATCCTGGCAACCGTGAGCGTGCTCGGCCTCGGGCTTCTGTCCCCGATCGCCGTACACGCACTGAAGTCCCCTCCCGCACAAGGGAGTTCGCAACGCACATCGCTGGTGGTCCCCACCGCCTCCGGCAGGGTGAAGGGACAGGCGCAGACCGGATACGACGCCTGGCTCGGCATCCCGTACGCCGCCGCCCCCACCGCCGCCGACCGCTGGACGGCCCCTCGGCCGGCCGCTTCCTGGACGGGCGTCCGCGACGCCACCCGCTTCTCCGACCGCTGCGCCCAGCCCTCCGGCTGGGACCCCGGCTACGAGAAGGCGATCACCACCGAGGACTGCCTCGGCCTCAACGTCTATGCCCCGCAAGGGAGTAGGGCCGACGCCCCGGTCGTGGTCTGGATCCACGGCGGCGGCTTCTTCGGCGGCGCGGGCCAGGACACCAACCCACGCAAGTTCGTCCAGCAGACCGGCGCGGTCGTGGTCACCGTCAACTACCGCCTGGGCCCGCTCGGTTACCTCAACCTCCCCGAACTGCGGGCCGAGAACGCCAACGGGGCCGGAAACTACGGCCTGTTGGACCAACAGGCGGCGCTGCGCTGGGTGCGGTCCAACATCGGGCACTTCGGCGGCGACGCCAAGAACGTCACCATCGCGGGCCAGTCCGCGGGCGGCAGTTCGGTCTGCGACCAGCTCGCCTCACCCACCGCCAAGGGCCTGTTCGCCCGCGCGGTCGTCATGAGCGGCAGCTGCGGCCTCCAGTCTGCGGCGGCCGGTGAGACCCAGAGCCGGGCCTTCGTCCAGGAGATCGGCTGCGCCACCGCCCCCGATGTCCTCGCCTGTCTGCGCGCCAAGCCCGCCACCGCGATCGTCGCCGCCCAGCTCAAGGCCCCCGTCCGCCCGTCCCTCGGCGGGACCGCCTTCCCGACCGACCCGGCAACGGCCGTACAGACCGGCGCCTTCACCAAGGTCCCGGTCATGCTGGGCCAGACCAACAGCGAACGCGGCCTGTTCACCTTCCAGAACTACGACTACCTCGGCACACCGATGACCGCCGACCAGTACACCCAGGCCGTGAAGTCGACGTACGGCATGAACGCGGACAAGGTCCTCGCCGAGTACCCGCCGACCGCCTACCCCACCCCGGGCCAGGCCTGGACCGCCGTCCAGAACGGCTCGACCTCCTACGACCGCCAACAGCTGATGGCACGGCTGTCGCGCCGGGTGCCGACGTACGCCTACGAGTTCGCCGAGAGCGACACCCCGCACTTCACCTCGATCTACCGACTCCAGCAACAGAGCGCCACGGCCCGCGACTTCCCCTTCGGCGGCGCCATCCACGTCGACGACCTCGGCTACCTCTGGGACTACCTCGGCCAGACCCTGCCCTACGACGACGACCAACTGGAGCTGTCCCGCCAGATGATCACCTTCTGGGACCGCTTCACCACAACCGGCGACCCGAACGGCCCCGGCACCCCGAACTGGCCGAAGTACCGGACACAGACAGGGGAGTTGATGTCCCTGAAGGCCTGCGACACCGCCCCGTCGAGCGACGACCCGCCGGCCGCCTGCTCCAAGGCCACGCACGGCTTCGCCCAGGAACACGACCTGGACTTCTGGGGGAGCCTGGGGGCGCCGAGCACCTGACGAGTCACGGCCGACAGGCGCGGGACCCGTTCCCGTCGCCGCGCACGGGACACGTCACGGCCGCCCCGTGCGCGGCGGCTCGTCGAGTACGCGGCCCACCGCGACGGCGGCCTCCCGTACGGCGGCGCCCAGCCGGTCGTACGGCGTGCTGGTGACCGCCGTGACCGAGACGGCTGCCACCGTGATACCTGCCCTCAACACCGGTGCCGCCAGCGACAGTTCGCCGAGCCGGTACTCCTCGTGCGCGGTGGCCAGGCCCGTCGCGCGGACCCGGGCCAGCTGGGCGCCGAGGGGGCCCGGCGCGGTCAGCGTGTGCGGGGTGTGGCGTGCGACGGAGGCGGGCGGGCCGTGGCCGTGGGCCAGCAGGACCTTGCCGGCCGCCGTCGCGTACAGCGGCAGCCGCTCGCCGCTGACCAGGCACAGCGCCGTACCGTCCGCCGGCACGGCGACGTCGGCGTGCCCGCCGGTGCGCGCGGACAGGGCACGGAGCGCGGGCAGCGCCGCGTCCAGCAGCCCGCGCGGACAGGGCGCCGCCGCGCCGAGCGCCCGGATGCGGGTGCCCAGGCGGTAGGAGCCGTCGGCCGCGCGCTCAAGCCCGCCCCAGGCCACCAGTTCCCGCACCATCCGCAGCGCGGTGGGCACCGGAAGTCCCGTCCGCCGTGCGATGTCCGTCAGCCGCAGGGTGTCCGGTCCGCCCACGAAGGCGTCCAGCACCGAGAAGACCCGCCCGGCCACACTCTCGGCCACTTCGCACCCCACGTTTTCATCCAGTGAAAGCTGGACGTTGCCGCCGCCGGGCACGCCCCGCGAAGGTCAACGCATGACTCTCGACCTCTCTTCCGACGAGCTCCTGTCCACCACCCGGGCCGTCCGCCGCCGCCTGGATCTCACCCGCCCCGTACCCCGTCAACTCCTGGAAGAATGCGTGGACTTGGCGGTCCAGGCGCCGACCGGACGCAACCGCCAGCGCTGGCACTTCGTCATCGTCACCGACCCGGAACGACGAGCCGCCCTCGCCGAGCTGTGGCGGGCCGGGGTGAGCACACCGGGGGTCTCCGCCCCCGTCCCGGAGCGCGACATCCGCCGGGCCGACGTCGCGCACATGGACCGCGTCTTCTCCGGCGCCGCGCACCTCTACGAGCACCTCCACGAGGTCCCGGCGATCGTCGTCCCGTGCGTGGAGGGCCGTACCGACGACGCACCCGTACTCCACCAGGCGGGCACCTGGGGATCCATCCTCCCGGCGGTCTGGAGCTTCATGCTCGCCGCCCGCGCCCGCGGCCTCGGCACCTGCTGGACCACGGGCAACCTCGTCCACGAGAAGGAAACGGCCCGCCTGCTCGGCATCCCCTACACCGACGTGATGCAGACGGCCCTCATCCCCGTCGCACACACCCTCGGCACGGACTTCCGCCCGGCCCGCCGGATCCCTCGCGGGGAGGTGCTGCACTGGGACGAGTGGTGAGGGAGGGGAGGGCCGCGCAGCCATGAAAGGACAGAGCCACCTTCCTGAAGGACATCCGCATCCGGTCGGTCCTGTCTGTCGTCCCTGTCGGTACCGCAGAACGTGCTTGCCCTCGCGGAGTCGCGGTCACTCGCGCCAACTCCCGCCTCGGGGCTGGCTACTTGAGCGCCGCCAGTGCGATCCGCATCGCGACCGCGTTCATCGACTCGCCCTTGGCGTCCGTCGAGTCGACGGAGTAGACGAGGGTGCGGGACAGGTCGCGGGTGGCGAGGACCACGGTGCTGTAGCCGTACCGGGCACCGGACTTGAGCCAGTAGACCTTCCCGCCGTACTCGAAACGCTGGAGCCCGGCGCTGTAGCCGGCGCCCTCGATACCGGCCGGCACCGTGAACATCTCCTGCAGTTGCGGCCCCGGCACGATCCGCCCCCGGAACAGCGCCGTGATCAGCCGTTCCAGGTCGGCGGTCGTCGAGATCATGTCGCCGGCCGCCCACCGGTCCGCCTGGTTCCAGTCGGTGACGTCTACGAACTTCGTTGTGCCGTCGGCCTGTTGGACCACCTGGTAGCCGTGGTTGTGCGGACCCCGGATGCGCGGGTCGGTGCCGGGGAAGTACGTGTCCCGCATGCCCGCAGGGCGCAGCACGAGCCGGTTGGCCTCCGAGGCGTACGAGTGTCCCGTCACCTTCTCGATCAGCAGGCCGAGGATCGTGTAGTTGATGTTGAGGTAGTCCTGCTGCTCACCCGGCCGGAACTCGGGCCCCTTCGCCACCGCCGACGCGACGACCTGCCGGGGTGTGAGCGTGTCGAAGCGGTGCGCGTACTGGTCCTCGAAGGCGTCCCCGAAGCCGTCGCCGGCCTGGATGCCACTCGTGTGATTCAGCAACTGCCGTACGGATATGGGCTCGAAGGCCCGCGTGAGCAGCCCCGGCAGATAGCGCTGGACCGGTGTGTCCAGGTCGACCTTCCCCTGCGCCGCAAGCCGCAGCACGGTTGCCGCCGTCACCACCTTCGTCGTCGAACCGGCCCGGAAACGCGCGTCCGGATCCGCGGCGGCACCGCTCTCCAGATCGTGCACCCCGGCACTCCCGCGCCAGCTCCCGTCCGTCCCTCGCACCCGCACGAGAGCCGCCGTGGCATCCGCGTCCGGCAGCCCGGCGAGCGCGGCCCGCAGCGCCTCGGCGTCCGGACCGGCTGTTCCCTGTACGGCAGTTGAGGGGGAGGAGGGTGCGGCGAACGCGGGTGCGGCCAGGGGTCCTGCCGAGAGGGCGAGGACGAGCGAGGCGGTGAGGACGGTGGTGCGACGGCGGGTGCGCATCGGCTGCTCCTGAGTTCTCCGGTGGCTGTCGGTGATCAGCCTCATCGCATACGGCCCTCCCCGGATCGTCGGCGAGGAGGGCACCCGCCCCTGGCGTCATCCGGACCAACTCCCGTGCAGAACAAGGGGTTTACCAGGGTTGCCCCCTACGGGGTCCAACTCGGCGCCGCAAAAACTGTTATCGCCGAAGCCTTCACCCCGTCTCCCTCTGCGTCCCCCGATTCCTCACGCACCGGAGCCACCCACATGGCAACGAACGCACCCGAGCCGACCAGCGCGGCCAAGCCGACCGGCGCCCGCAAGCCCGCCAACAAGCACCGTCTCACCCGCCGGGGCCTGTTCACGCTCGGCGGCGGCGTCGCGGCGGCGGGAGTCGTCGGCGGTGGGATCGCCGCGTTCTCCGGAGGCGGCGCGGATGCCGCGCAGCCCGGCACGGCCATCGGCACCGCCACCGCCCGGCCGCAGGCCCTGACCCACCCGGGCATGCTGCACAACGCCGGTGACCTGCACCGCGCCAAGGTCCGGATCGCCGCCCACAAGGACCCCTGGCTGAAGGGCTGGACCCGCCTCACCGGCAACCCGCACTCCGCGAGCACGTGGCAGCCCCGCCCGCAGGCCGTCGTCGTACGCGGCGGCACCGGCCAGAACTACGGCATCCTCTACAACGACATCCACGCCGCCTACCAGAACGCCCTGCGCTGGCAGATCGACGGCAGCAAGGCCAACGGCGACACGGCCGTCGCCATCCTCAACGCCTGGTCGGCCACCCTCACTTCGGTCAACGGCAACGCCGACCGCTTCCTGGCCTCCGGCATCTACGGCTACCAGTTCGCCAACGCCGCCGAACTCGTCCGCGACCACCCGGACTTCGAGTTCGCCCGCTTCAAGAAGATGCTGCGCACCGTCTTCACGCCGATGAACACCGGCTTCCTGATCAACCACAACACTGCCAACATCACCAACTACTGGGCGAATTGGGACCTGTGCAACGTCGCCTCCCTCATGGCGACCGGCATCCTGTGCGACGACCGCGCCACCTTCGAACTCGCGGTGACCTATATGAAGTCCGGTGCGGGCAATGGCTCGTTCAAGCACGCCATCCCCTTCGTCTACAGCGGCCAGAACCTCGCCCAGTGGCAGGAGAGCGGCCGCGACCAGGGCCACACCATGATGGGCATGGGCCTCATGGGCGCGATCTGCGAGATGGCCTGGAACCAGGACGTCGACCTTTACGGCTACCTCGACAACCGGTTCATGAAGGCCGCCGAGTACGTCGCCAAGTACAACCTCGGCGCGGCCGTGCCCTTCACGACGTACGCCTGGCGCAGCGGACAGGGCGCCGGACGGTACATGGAGCAGCCTGTGATCTCCGACATAGCCCGGGGGGCCGTTCGCCCGGTTTGGGAGATTCTGCACAACCACTACGCCCGCCGACGGCGCCTGAGCACCCCGTTCATCACCCTCATGGCTGAGAAGGTGCGTGCGGAAGGCGGTGGCGGCGACTACGGGCCCAACAGCGGCGGCTACGACCAACTCGGCTTCGGAACGCTGCTGTACAGCAAGTGAAACCGTCGTACACCGAGTGACATCGAGTGACACCGAGTGACACCGGGGAGGGTGAGAGGCGACATGGACGGACGGCAGTGGCACTCCACCATCGCGGCGGCGCAGGCCGGCGACCGGCGGGCGCTGGACGAACTGGTCGCGGGCTGGCTGCCGTTGGTCTACAACGTGGTCGGCCGCGCCCTCAACGGCCATGCGGACGTGGACGACGTGGTCCAGGAGACGATGCTCCGCGCCGTCGACCACCTGGGCTCGCTCCGCGACCCCGACAGCTTCCGGTCCTGGCTGGTCGCGATCGCCATGCGCCAGATCCGGGACCGGGCCCGCCGCCGCAAGTCCCCCGACCAACTCCCGGACGGGCTGCCGGGCGACGCCGCCGACTTCGCCGAACTGACTGTCCTCCGGCTCCAGTTGGAGGGCCAGCGGCGCGAGGTCGCGGAGGCGGTCCGCTGGCTCGACGACGAGGACCGCCAACTCCTCTCCCTGTGGTGGCTGGAGGTCGGGGGCGAACTCACCCGCCGTGAACTGGCGTCGGCGGTGGGAATCAGCCGCCAGCACGCGGCGGTCCGCGTCCAGCGCATGAAGGAACGCCTGGAGACCGCCCGGGCCATCGTCCGCGCCCTCGACGGCGCCTGCCCCGACCTGCGCGAGGTCACCGCCCGCTGGGACGGCCGCCAGGACTCGGTCTGGCGCAAACGCGTGGCCCGCCACCTGCGAGGCTGCACCTACTGCGGCGACCCCCGCGAGTCCGTCGTACCCGCGGAACGCCTCCTCGTCGGCATCGCCCTGGTCCCCCTCCCGATCGGCTTCACTCTGTCACTGGCCTTCGGAGCGAAGACGGCGGCGGCCGCGACGGGGTTGGCGGGGGCGGCTTTCGCGGCGGGGGCGAGTGGGGCAGGCGGGGCGGCGGGAGCGGCGGGAGCTGCTGGTTTCGCGGGACCGGCTGGGGCGGCGGGTACAGCCGGTTTCGCCGGCTCGGCTGGGGCCTCGGGCGTCGCGGGCGCGGCCGGGACGGCGGGAGCGGCGGGCACCGCGGGTGCCGCAGGTGCGGCCGGTGCTGCGGGTTCGGCGCACGCTGCCGGGGCCGCAGGTGCCGTGGGTTCGGCGGGGGGCGCGGGAGTTTCGGGTGCCGCAGGGTCCGCCGGGGCTGCGGGCGCTGTGCACGGGGCAGGCGCCGTGGGTTCGGCGGGCGCGGCCGGTGCCTCCGGTGCCGTAGGCTCCGCCGGAACCGCCGCCGGTGCGGCCGGTGGGTCCGCCGGGTGGTCGGCCAAGGTGCTCGGGCTGCTGACCAAGCCCGCCGTCGCCGTGACGGCGGGCGCGACGATCGCGGCGGGCGGCGTCTACGTCGCCACCCACACCCCGAACACCCCGCCCCCGAGGGCCCTGACCCCCACGGCGACGGCCGGCACCCTCCGACCCCCGGCCGCCACCGCGACCACCGCACCGCCCTCCCCGTCAGGATCCCCCTCCCCGTCCCCTTCCTCCTCGAAGACGACGACCGGACCGTACGGCTCGGTCGTCGACGCCGTGGACCGGGCCCCGAACCCCCACACCCCACCCGCGTCCCTCCCGCACCGCCCGGCCTCCGGCCTCACCAGCACCGGCGGCGCCCACGCCACCATGAACCACCGCGGGGACAAGGTGACGCTCAGCGGCCAGGGTTACGTCCTCGTCCGCTGGCAGGTCTCACCGCAGTACCGCTCCGGCGCGCTGGTCATGCCGAGTTGGACCGCCCTGAAGGGCAAGCTCTTCCACGTGGCCTCGGGCGGCGGTCGCCGCATGGACGACCCGGTCAGCACCACCGACCCCACCGCCACCGGCATGGGCGACAAGGCCACCGGCTACGACGTCCTGCCCACCGGCACCCAACAGATGTGGCAGAACGAGTACTTCTACGTCGACGGCACCGTCACCCTCACCGTCAACGAACGCGGCGCCGACTACGGCCTGAGCGTCTTCCCCACCACCTGGGATGCCGTGGAGCAGGACATCACCACCGGCCCCGCCCAGGGCGCGACCCGCTACGGCCTGACCCGCGACACCGGAAAGGACAACGCCCCGGTACCCCAGTACGTCACCCGCACCACCCCGGCCGACCCGGCGACGGTGGCTCAGGCCTCCCGGGTCTGACCGTCCCGCGCGCAGTCGTCCTGCGCGGCCATGACCTCGTCCCCGTGCTCGAACGCCCACGCCCCGAACGCATCGATCGGTTCGAGCAACCTCCGCCTCAGCGCGGTGAGTTCGTACTCCACACGCAGCGGCGAACCATCGTAGGACCGTCGCGCCACCAGCCCGTTGAACTCCAGCCGCCGCAGCGTCTCGGTCAGCACCTTCTGACTGATCCCGCCGATCCGCCCACGCAGGTCACCCGGCCGCCGCGGACCGTGCCGCAGCGCCCACAGCACCGTGCCATGCGGATAGGAATCCTTCGGTATAGGCGGAATGGCAGACGCGCTCGGCGCGCAGTGGCTCCGGTCCGGACACGAAGTACTTTTCGGCGGACGGGACTTGACGCGAGCGGAAGCTCTCGCGCGCCGCTGGGACGGCGACCACGGCACCCTCCACCAGGCCGCCGCCATCGGGGCCAACGCCGTACTGATGGCACTGCCGGGGCAGGCGGCGGTCGAGGTCGCCCGCCAACTCCCGTTCATCGGACGCGTGTTGATCGACTGCACGAACCCCGTCGGTGAAGGCTTCCGCCTGCTCACCGCAGGCGGCACCCCCTCCGCGGCCGAACAACTCGCCACCGCCGCAGGCTCCGACGCCCACGTCGTCAAGGCTTTCAACCTCTGCGACGAGGACGTCTGGCGCCTGACACCGCCCGGTGTTCGACGGCCGCCCCCTGGGCGTCCCCCTGAGCGGCGACAACGAGCAAGCCCTCGCGGTCGTACGGCAGTTGGTGCGGGACGTGGGCTGCGAACCCTTCGCGGCGGGGGAGTTGGACCAGGGCGCGGCACTACTGGAGGCGACCGCCGCGCTGCGCATCCGGTTGTGGGTGGGGGAGGGAGTGGACGCTCAATCCGTCGCCCCGCCGGGGGAGTCGGCTGGACCACTGGGCCCAGCCGCCGTCACCCCTTCTTCCTGAGCCCGCACAGGACGCCGACGCGGTTGGTGGTGATCGAGTCGACGCCGAGGTCGAGCAGTCGGCGCATCGAGCGCCGGGTGTCGGGGGTCCAGACCGACAGGAGGCAGCCGTCGCGGTGGACATGGGCGACGAGGTCCCGGTCCACCAGTGTGAAGCGGTAGTTGAGCCAGCGCGGCCGTACCGCTTCCAGCACCGCGGGGCGCGGCGGCGCGAGCGAGGTCCAGGTGAGGGCGATCTCGGCGGACGGGTCGGCCGCGCGCACGGCGAGCATCGTGTCGGCGCCCGCGCAGTAGTACGCCCGGTCGTCCGCCCCGTGCTCGCGGATCACGTCCACGATCCGGCGCGCGGCCCGCGAGTCGGCCGCGCCGGGCAGGTCGATCATCACCCGGCTGCCCTCGGTCGCGGCCAGCGCCTCCACCAGCGTCGGCACCCCGCCGGCCGTGAGCCCGCGCACCTCGTCCACCGACAGCGACTTCAGCGGCCGGTCCACTTCCCACAGCCGCTGCAGCGTCTCGTCGTGCAGCAGCACGGGCACACCGTCACGGGTCACTCGTACGTCGAACTCGACGACGTCCGCGCCCTGTTCGAGCGCGGAACGCAGTGAGTCGAGGGTGTTCTCGCGGGCACAGTAGGGGTCGCCGCGATGGCCCACGGCGGTCACGTTCTCCATGGGCTCATTGTGCTGGTTGTCGCGGGAGTGCCGACCGTCAGGGCGCGAGCCACGCCGAGGTGTAGGTGTCGATCTCCTCGGTGATGCGGGACTTGCCGGCCGCGTCCAGGAAGGAGGCCGCCACGGCGTTCCTCGCGAGGTCGGCGACACCGCGTTCGTCGAGGTCGAGGAGGCGGGCGGCGACCGCGTACTCGTTGTTCAGGTCGGTGCCGAACATCGGCGGGTCGTCGGAGTTGATCGTGACGAGAACCCCCGCCCGGGTGAACTCCTTGATGGGGTGCTCGTCGAGCGTGCGGACCGCGCGGGTGGCGATGTTGGAGGTCGGGCAGACCTCCAGCGCGATGCCGTGCTCGGCGAGATGGGCGAGCAGCTTGGTGTCCTGCGCGGAACTGGTGCCGTGTCCGATGCGCTCGGCGCGCAGGTCGTTGAGCGCGTCCCACACCGTCTCGGGTCCGGTGGTCTCACCGGCGTGCGGCACGGAGCGCAGACCGGCCGCGATGGCTTGGTCGAAGTAGGGCTTGAACTGCGGCCGGGGCACCCCGATCTCCGGCCCGCCGAGCCCGAACGACACCAGCCCCTCCGGGCGCAGCCGGTCGTCGGTGGCCAGCCGCACGGTCTCCGCCGCCGCCTCCAGCCCGGCCTCACCGGGAATGTCGAAGCACCACCGCAGTACGGTCCCGAACTCGGCCTCGGCCGCCTTGCGGGCGTCCTCGATCGCGTCCATGAACGCCCGCTCGTCGATTCCGCGCCGCGTCGAAGAGAACGGCGTGATGGTCAGCTCGGCGTACCGCACCTGCTGCCGGGCCATGTCCCGGGCGACTTCGTACGTCAGCAGCCGCACGTCTTCAGGCGTGCGAATGAGGTCGACCACGGACAGATAGACATCGATGAAGTGCGCGAAGTCCGTGAAGCTGAAGTAGTCGACCAGGGCCTCGGGGTCGGTGGGCACTGTGGAGTCGGAGTGCCGGGCGGCCAGCTCCGAGACGATCCGCGGGGAGGCGGAGCCGACGTGATGAACATGCAGCTCGGCCTTGGGCAGCCCGGCGATGAAGGCATGCAGTTCGCGGGCCGGACCGGCGGCGGGTACGGCGCTGTGGTCGGACAAGGTTCCTCCCCGGAACGGCGCCCCGGGCAGTGCCGTACGGGGCGCGGGTGATCGGCTGATCGATGACTCGGGATCATCGTAGGCCGGGGTGGGAGGAGGCGAGGGCGGGGGCGGAGGCGGGGCGGTTTTGAGTGGGGCTGGTGAGGTGGAGACCGGGGGTATCGGTGGCCGCCCCCGTGGCGGAACTGTCACGTGAACGCTCTAGCATGGTCCGCCTGACGGTCGACCGACGGGGACGGGGACGGGACATGGGGGACCAGACACAGCCGGACGACGGCGCGGGAGCGAACGACGACCCGTGGGCACCCCCGGAGAGCAGGCCGTCACTGGACAAGCGCGCACAGCCGCCTGCCCCCGGACCACAGCCCTACCCGCCCGCCCCCGGCCGGCAGTCGCCCCCGCAGGACCAGCCACCCGCCGCTGCCCAGCCCCAGCAGCCTGCGCCGCAGTCGCCGTCCCTGCACTACCAGCCCACCATGACCGCCCTCCCGTCCGACGGCTTCGCCCCACCTGCCTCCGGCGCACCCGGGACCCCGCCCGCTTCCGGCGCGCCCGGAGTCCCGCACCCTTCCGGCGCGCCCGGCTACGGCCAGCCCAGTACACCCCCAGGCCACCCCGGCAATGTCGGCACACCCCCCGGCCTCCCCAGCTACGGCACCCCCGGTTACGGCCCGCCCAACACCCCCGCCGGACCCGGCATGCCAGGCGCCCCGGGAATGCCCGGCGGCTACGGCTACCCCGGCTACCCCGGCTACCCGCAGGGCTACGGCTGGCCCGGTATGCCGATGGCCCCGCAGAACAACCTGGGCACCGTGGCCCTGGTGCTGGGCATCCTGTCCTGCTGCCTCTTCTGCATCTACGGCATCGTCTCCCTGGTCCTCGGCATCATCGCCGTCGTCCTCGGCGTCAAGGGCAAGAAGCGGGCCGACCGCGGCGAGGCCACGAACCGGGGTCAGGCGCAGGCGGGTCTGATCACGGGCATCGTCGGCATCATCCTCGGCCTCGCCGTGATCGCCCTGCTGGGCATCAGCTTCGCGGCCTACGAGCACGAGCAGGACCGCCAGGACTCCGACTCGACCTCGTCCTACAACTCCGCCCCCAGCCTGCGGTCCCCGATCCTGACCCAGCACTGACCACAACAGCCGCCCCTCCCACACGCCCCCGCGGCTCGCCTCACCGAAGCAGCCCCCGGCCCTCGACGACGGCGAGCCCAGCCGCGGCCGCAGCGCCTTCCCCCGACAGGCCCCCGAGGCGAGCCCGCCGAAGCCGCCCCCAGCCCTCGGCCAACGCGAACCCCAACCGCAGCCGAAGCGCTTTCCCGAACGAACCCCGGGCTCGTCTCGACCTCTAACCTCAGCCCCCGGGACTTCCGTCGGCGCGAACCCAGCTGTGGTCGAAACGCCTTCCCCGACGCGCCCCGCCGCAGCCGCCCCGGCCTTCCACCATCACGCACCGCAACCGCAGCCCCGGGCTCGCCTCGACCTCCAACCTCAGCCGCCCCGGACTTCCGTCGGCGCGAGCCCAAATCGCAACCGCAGCGGGCTCCCCGATACGTCCCCCGGGCTCGCCCCGGCCCTCCTACCGCAGCTGCCCCCGGACTCCCGTCAGCGCGCCCCCGACCCCGGCCGAAGCCCCCTCTCCCAGACACCCCCTCTCCATCAGCGCGAACCCGGCCGCGGCCGAAGTGCCCTCGCCGATAGCCCCCGGGCTTGCCCCGCCCCCTCACCTCAGCCGCCCCCTCCCAGACCCGCCCCCGGCAGGGGTCCCACCCCCTACCCCAACCGCCCCCGCGCCTCCATCAACGCGAACCCCAGCAGATTCGGCCCCCGCCACCGCTCGGGATCCTCGGCCGCCGGGTCGTCCGCGGCCAGGCCGATGCCCCATACCCGGTCCACCGGACTCGCCTCCACCAGCACGCGCTCACCCGTGCCCAGCAGAAACGCCCGCAGCTCCTCGTCCGCGGCGAATTTGTGGACGCTCCCCTCGACGACGATCCCGAACCGCTCCCGCGCCCACGTCTCCTCGTCGAAGCCCCGCACCAGGCGCCCCGCCTTCTTGGCCTGGGAGGGGTGCCCCGCCGCCAGCACCCGCGCGAGAGCGTCCTCGTCGCCGAACAGCCGTGCCTTACCGGCCATCATCCAGTGCTCGGCGGTCGCACAGGTCACCCCGTCCACCGTGAACGGCGACGGCCACCACTGGCTCAGACAGCTCGCGCTCACGTGTCCGTCCGGGCGTGGCCGGTGGCCCCAGAAGTGCAGGTACTTGACCCTGGTCCCGGCGCGCACTTCCCTGATCAGGGCTTCCTGCGAATCGAGCTTCCCCGTGATCCCGTCCATACACGCGAGTCTTGCAGGCACCACTGACACTCCGTCCCCCCTTTTTCCGTACGGACTCGACACCTGGTCGAAGGATTCCGTCGCGTAACCAAAAGGCAACAACGGAATCACTTGTTGGAGTCCCTTTGCTCTGTCAGGATCGGCATTCAAATCGAGCTGGAGCTACGCCACCCGCCAGCGGACGAAGCGGGGCGAAGGCGGAGGAGAGCGACATGCACAACCCGGGCAACGCCACCCCGGAACGATTCCCCGCTCAGGAGTACTTCGCGGACGGCGCGCAGTTCATCGCGGGCCGCCTGACCAAGGGCACCTCGGGCCGTACCCACGCGGTCGTCGACCCCGCCACCGGCGAGGACGTGTACACCTACGAGCTGGCCGGCACGGCGGACGTGGACGCGGCCGTGGCCGCCGCCCGCGCCGCCTTCCCGGGCTGGTCGGGCGCCACCCCCGGCGAGCGCTCCGACGCGCTGCACCGCTTCGCCGCCGTGCTCGCCGAGCGCGCGGACGACTTCGCCCGCGCCGAGTCCCTCCAGTGCGGCAAGCCGCTCAAGCTCACCCGCGAGTTCGACATCCCCGGGACCATCGACAACACGGCCTTCTTCGCCGGTGCCGCACGGCATCTGCAGGGACAGTCCGCCGGTGAGTACTCGGGCGACCACACGTCGTACGTACGCCGTGAACCCATCGGTGTCGTCGGCTCCATCGCGCCCTGGAACTATCCCCTCCAGATGGCCGCCTGGAAGATCCTCCCGGCGATCGCCGCGGGCAACACGATCGTCCTGAAGCCCGCCGAGCTGACCCCGCTCACCTCGTTGATGTTCGCGCAGGCCGCCACCGAGGCCGGCATCCCGGACGGTGTCATCAACATCATCACGGGCACCGGGAAGGAGGCCGGTGAGCATCTCGTCGGGCATCCCGACGTGGCCATGACGTCCTTCACCGGCTCCACCGCCGTAGGAAAGCGGGTCGCCGAGATCGCGACCGCCACCGTGAAGCGCATCCACCTGGAGCTCGGCGGCAAGGCGCCCTTCGTGGTCTTCGACGACGCCGACCTCGAAGCCGCCGTCAACGGAGCCGTCGCCGGTTCCCTCATCAACACCGGGCAGGACTGCACGGCCGCCACGCGCGCGTACGTGCAAAGGCCCCTCTACGAAGCGTTCGTCCAGAAGACCGCCGCCCTCATGGCGAGCGTCCGGGTCGGCGATCCCTTCGCCCCGGGCACCGACCTCGGGCCGCTGATCTCACACGTCCAGCGCGACCGCGTCGCCGGATTCGTCGACCGGGCGCGTGGCTACGCGCGCGTGGTGACCGGCGGCGAGGCTCCTCAGGGAGATCTCAAGAACGGCGCGTACTATCGCCCCACCCTGGTCGCCGACGCCGCCCAGGACAGCGAGATCGTGCAGTCGGAACTCTTCGGCCCGGTGCTCGTCGTGCTCCCCTTCGACACCGACGACGAAGGCATCGCGCTCGCCAACGACACCCCGTACGGACTGGCCGCCTCCGCGTGGAGCCGGGACGTCTACCGGGCGAACCGCGCGACCCGCGAGATCAAGGCCGGCTGCGTGTGGATCAACGACCACATCCCGATCATCAGCGAGATGCCCCACGGCGGCTACAAGGCGTCCGGCTTCGGCAAGGACATGTCCGCCTACTCCTTCGAGGAGTACACCCAGATCAAGCACGTCATGTTCGACAACACCGCGGTGGCAAGGAAGGACTGGCACCGCACGATCTTCGGGGACCGATAGCAGAACTGACGGCCGCCCAAGGCGCCGCCGTCTCCTCCCGAAAGGGCAGCACGCGCATGAAGCAGTACGAGCCCGACCGCCTGACCCCGGCCGAATTGGCCGCCGTCCGGCGCAGCTTCCGCAAGAGCAGGTCCGCGATGACCCGCCGTTCGGTGCTGCGCGCCTCCGCCGGCGGCGCGCTCGCTGTCGGCGGACTCGGGGCCCTGAGCGGCTGCGGGATCCCCGCGGCAGGCAAGACGCAGGGCGGTGTGTCCGCCGACGACCACTCGGCCACCGAGAAGGAGATCGACTTCTCGAACTGGCCCGAGTACATCGACACGGACGACAGCGGCAAGCACCGGCCCACCCTGGACGCGTTCACCAAGCGGACCGGCATCAAGGTCAAGTACACCGAGGACATCAACGACAACGACGAGTTCTTCGGCAAGATCCAGCCGCAGCTCGCCGCCGGCCAGGCCGCCGGCCGCGACCTGATCGTCCTCACCGACTGGCTGGCCGCCCGCATGATCCGCCTGGGCTACGTCCAGAAGCTGGACACGTCCAACCTGCCGCACGCCTACGCCAACCTGTCGGACCAGTTCCGCAGCCCCGACTGGGACCCGGGCCGGGCGTACTCGTACGTCTGGCAGGGCATCTCGACCGTCATCGCCTACAACAAGAAGGCGCTCGAGGGCGTCGAGGTGAAGTCGATCTCGGACCTGCTCGACAACCCCAAGCTCAAGGGCCGCGTCGGCTTCCTCACCGAGATGCGCGACAGCGTCGGCATGACCATGCTCGACATGGGCAAGGACCCGGCGAAGTTCACCACCGACGACTACGACGCGGTCATCGCCCGCCTGCAGAAGGCCGTCGACAAGGGCCAGATCCGCCGCTTCACCG
This sequence comes from Streptomyces sp. NBC_01622, assembly GCF_045209635.1. Lineage (NCBI taxonomy): Bacteria > Bacillati > Actinomycetota > Actinomycetes > Kitasatosporales > Streptomycetaceae > Streptomyces > Streptomyces sp. NBC_01622. Next base: position 3,450,937 of record NZ_CP109293.1, on the reverse strand, counting down.
GCAACGACTACACGTCCGACCTCACCAAGGGCGACTTCGCTGCCTGTGTCGCCTGGGGCGGCGACATCGTCCAGCTCCAGTCGGACAACCCGGACGTCGGCTACGTCATCCCCGAGGCCGGCTACATGACGTCGACCGACAACCTGCTGATCCCCAACAAGGCGCGGCACAAGACGAACGCCGAGCGGCTGATCGACTACTACTACGAGCCCGAACCGGCCGCCGAACTCGCCGCCTACGTCAACTACGTCAGCCCGGTCGGGGACGTGAAGCCGTATCTCGCGAAGATCGACAAGTCGGCGGCGAGCAATCCGCTGATCCTTCCCGACAAGGCCATGGCGGCCAAGTCCCACGCCTTCCGCTCCCTGAGCTCGAAGGAAGAGACGGCCTACCAGCAGAAGTTCGCAAAGCTCACAGGGGCGTGACGACGATGAACACCAAGGACAACAGCGGCGACGTCCGCCTCTCCGGTATCAGCAAGACCTACGACAACGGCTTCACCGCCGTACAACCGCTGGACCTGACCGTGCCCCAGGGCTCCTTCTTCGCCCTGCTCGGTGCGTCCGGCTGCGGCAAGACCACCACCCTGCGCATGATCGCCGGTCTGGAGGAACCTTCCTCCGGCACGGTCCACCTCGGCGACCAGGAAGTCACCCACCTCCCGCCCTACAAGCGGCCGGTGAACACCGTCTTCCAGTCCTACGCCCTCTTCCCGCACCTCGACATCTTCGAGAACGTCGCCTTCGGCCTGCGCCGGCGCGGCATCAAGTCGGTGAAGCAGCAGGTCGTCGACATGCTCGACCTGGTCCAACTCGGCGAGCAGGCGCGCAAGAAGCCGCACCAGCTGTCGGGTGGCCAGCAGCAACGTGTCGCCGTGGCCCGCGCGCTGATCAACCACCCCAAGGTGCTGCTCCTCGACGAGCCCCTCGGCGCCCTCGACCTCAAGCTGCGCCGCCAGATGCAGCTGGAGCTCAAGCGCATCCAGACCGAGGTCGGCATCACCTTCGTCCACGTCACGCACGACCAGGAGGAGGCCATGACCATGGCCGACACGGTCGCCGTGATGAACGCGGGCCGCGTCGAGCAGCTCGGCTCACCCGCCGACCTCTACGAGAACCCCAACACCACCTTCGTCGCCAACTTCCTCGGCACCTCCAACCTCATCGAGGCCGAGGTCGACTCCAAGAGCGGCGACGAGATCGTCCTCAAGGCGGGCGGCGGCAAGCTCGTCCTCCCCGAGGCACGGTGTTCCGCGCCCACGACGACCGGCGGCAAGGTCCTGGTCGGAGTACGGCCCGAGAAGATCACGCTCACGCACGCGGACGACGCGGGTGAGATCCCGGCCGGCCGCAACCGCATCACCGGCAAGATCGCCGACTCCAGCTTCATCGGCGTCTCCACCCAGTACGTCATCGACAGCCCGGTCTGCCCCGAGTTCGAGGTCTACGCCCAGAACATCGACCGCGACTCCCGGCTGCGGCCCGGCGCCGACGTCGTCCTGCACTGGAACCCGGCCCACACCTTCGGCCTGGACGCGGCCCAGGACATCGACGCCGGTGTCGACATCGAGGAAGAGGCCGCCTGATGTCGACCCTCACCGAGGCGCCGCCGCCCCTGGCGCCCACCGCGCCCGAGAAGAAGCCTCCGCGCAAGAGGGGCCGCTTCACGCCGTACTGGCTGCTGCTGCCCGGCATTCTCTGGCTGGTCATCTTCTTCGCGCTGCCGATGATCTACCAGGGCTCCACGTCGATCCAGACGGGCTCCCTGGAGGACGGCTACAAGGTCACCTGGCACTTCGCGACCTACTGGGACGCGGTCTCCGAGTACTGGCCGCAGTTCCTGCGCTCGGGCCTCTACGCCGCCGCCGCGACCATCCTCTGTCTGCTGCTGGGCTACCCGCTCGCGTACCTCATCGCCTTCCGCGCGGGGCGCTGGCGCAACCTGATCATGATCCTGGTGATCGCGCCGTTCTTCACCAGCTTCCTGATCCGCACGCTCGCCTGGAAGACGATCCTCGCGGACAGCGGCCCGGTGGTGAGCGTCCTCAACACGCTGCACGTCCTGGACGTCACCAACTGGCTCGGCTGGACCTCGGGCGACCGCGTCCTGGCCACTCCGCTCGCGGTCGTCTGCGGACTGACGTACAACTTCCTGCCGTTCATGGTGCTGCCGCTCTACACCTCGCTGGAGCGCATCGACGGACGGCTGCACGAGGCGGCCGGTGACCTGTACGCCAAGCCGTTCATCACCTTCCGCAAGGTCACCTTCCCGCTGTCGATGCCCGGCGTCGTCTCCGGCACCCTGCTGACCTTCATCCCGGCGGCCGGCGACTACGTCAACGCCGAACTCCTCGGCTCCACCGACACCCGCATGATCGGCAACGTCATCCAGACGCAGTTCCTGCGCATTCTGGACTACCCGACAGCGGCGGCACTCTCCTTCGTCCTCATGGCGGCCATTCTCGCCATGGTGACCATCTACATTCGCAAGTCCGGGACGGAGGATCTGGTTTAAATGGCCTTCGTACGCTGGTTCAAGCGCCATCTCGTCGTCATCGCGGGACTGATTACCCTCGGATATCTGCTCCTTCCGAACGTCATCGTCACGGTGTTCTCCTTCAACAAGCCGAAGGGGCGCTTCAATTACGAGTGGCAGCAGTTCTCGCTGGACGCCTGGAAGCAGCCGTGCGGTGTCGCCGACATGTGCGGCTCGCTCTCCATCAGCCTCCAGATCGCCGTCTGGGCGACCATCGGCGCCACCGTCCTCGGCACGATGATCGCCTTCGCGCTGGTCCGCTACCGCTTCCGCGCCCGCGGCGCCGTCAACTCGCTGATCTTCCTGCCGATGGCGATGCCCGAGGTCGTCATGGCCGCCTCGCTGCTCACCCTGTTCCTCAACATGGGCGCCCAACTGGGCTTCTACACCATCCTGATCGCCCACATCATGTTCTGCCTCAGCTTCGTCGTCACCGCAGTCAAGGCCCGTGTGATGTCGATGGACCCGCGCTTGGAGGAGGCGGCCCGGGACCTCTACGCCGGACCGCTGCAGACGTTCGTCCGGGTCACCCTCCCCATCGCGGCCCCCGGAATCGCGGCGGGCGCGCTGCTCTCCTTCGCGCTCTCCTTCGACGATTTCATCATCACCAATTTCAACGCGGGTTCGACCGTCACCTTCCCCATGTTCGTCTGGGGGTCGGCACAGCGCGGGACACCCGTTCAGATCAATGTCATCGGTACGGCCATGTTCCTCGTCGCCGTGTTGTTGGTGCTCGCCTCCATGGCGATCACCAACCGCCGCAACAAGGTGAAGGCATAACCGCTAGCGCCCTGTAGGGAGTTGAAATCATGGCCCCAAGCGCCATGAGCCGTAGCAACAACTGGACGAAGTCCCTTTCCGAAGCCCGGCCGGTCCCGTACTGGCTGGACGACCCCGGCAAGCCCCACCCCGAGCCCGCGCTCACCGGCGCCGAGACCTGCGATCTGCTGGTCGTCGGCGGCGGCTACAGCGGACTGTGGACCGCGCTCATCGCCAAAGAGCGCGACCCGCAGCGGGATGTCGTGCTGCTGGAAGGCCGCGAGGCGGGCTGGGCCGCCTCGGGCCGCAACGGCGGCTTCTGCGCCGCCTCCCTCACCCACGGCCTGTCCAACGGCCTCACCCGCTGGCCCGACGAGATCCACAAGCTGGAGGAGCTGGGCGCCCGCAACCTCGACGCGATCGAGGCGGCGGTCGCCCGCTACTCCCTGGACTGCGAGTTCGAGCGCACCGGCGAGATCGACGTCGCCACCGAGCCGCACCAGGCCGAGGAACTCCACGACTGGCACGCCGAGTTGGAGAGCAAGGGCCTCGCCGACGGCACCGAGTTCCTCGACGCGGAAGCGGTCCGCGAACAGGTCGCCTCGCCGACCTTCCTGGCGGGTCTGTACGACAGCCGGGGCGTCGCGATGCTCAACCCGGCGAAGCTGGCCTGGGGGTTGAAGCGCGCCTGCCTCCAACTCGGCGTCCGCGTCTACGAACACACCCCCGCTCTCGCCCTCAAGCCGTACGGCGCCGGCATGGCCGTACGCACCCCCTACGGCTCGGTCCGCGCCCGCCGGGTCGCGCTCGGCACCAACATCTTCCCGAACCTGCTCAAGCGCGTCCGCTCGTACACCGTCCCGGTCTACGACTACGCCCTGATGACCGAACCGCTCTCCGCCGACCAGCTGGCGTCGATCGGCTGGAAGAACCGCCAGGGCCTGGGCGATTCGGCGAACCAGTTCCACTACTTCCGCCTCTCCGCCGACAACCGCATCCTGTGGGGCGGTTACGACGCGATCTACCCCTACGGCGGCCGGGTCCGCGCCGAGTACGACGACCGGCCGGAGACCTACGCCAAGCTCGCCGAGCACTTCTTCACCTGCTTCCCGCAGCTGGAGGGCCTCAACTTCAGCCATGCGTGGGGCGGCGCGATCGACACCTGCTCGCGCTTCTCGGCGTTCTTCGGCACCGCCCACCAGGGCAAGGTGGCCTACGCGGCCGGCTTCACCGGACTCGGTGTGGGCGCGACCCGCTTCGGCGCGGACGTGATGCTGGACCTGCTCGCGGGGGAGCGGACCGAGCGCACGGAACTGGAGATGGTCCGCAAGAAGCCGCTGCCCTTCCCGCCCGAGCCCTTCGCCTGGACCGGCATCGCGCTCACCAAGTGGTCGCTGGCCCGCGCCGACGACCACGGCGGCCGGCGCAACCTGTGGCTGAAGACGATGGACAAGCTGGGCCTCGGTTTCGACAGTTGAGCCCCTGCTGCTTCGGCGGATGTGATCCGGTTCACTCCTTCGAGGTGCGGCGAAGACGGCCGTCGAGTGGCCGGCATCCGTGGCTCCGGATCCGGAGGCCTGCCGCTGGGAATGGGAGCGCAACCCCCAGGGGATCGCGCTGCTGCCCGCCGGCAAGGCCTGGGATGTACTCATCCTGCCGGCGCCGGGATCCGTACGGCCGGACCCGGCGCCTGGATCGTCGTGCCGTACCCCCGCCGGTCCACCGGCGGAGTCCGCCGGCTGGTACCGCCGGACGGCTCCGGCACCCTGACCGATCCCGCACTCCTCGAACTCGCCATGCACGAGGCGGCGGCGGGGCTGGCGACGGAAGGGTAGGAAGGGTAGCCGACAGAAGTCCCGAACGAGGTTCCCGGAGCCCCGGCATCCGAGGTCCCGGCACCGGGAGGTCTTGACAAGCGAATTGGTCTGGACCAAATTGGGCGCGCTCCACCCCTCCAATTCCCCCATGCCCGGAGGCACTTGTGGATCGCTCCAGACCTGTCCTCGCCATGCTCACGGCCGCCCTGCTGGCCGTATCCGGCATCACCGCACTCTCGTCGGCCGCCCGTGCGGCCGACGCGGACCTGGCGAAGAACGGAGGCTTCGAGTCCGGCCTCGACGGCTGGTCCTGTTCCGCGAGCAGCGGTACGACGGTCAAGTCGCCCGTGCACGGCGGCAGTTCGGCGTTGCAGGCGACCCCGGCCGGCAACGACTACGCCCAGTGCGCCCAGACGGTGACCGTGAAACCGAACTCCTCCTACTCGCTCGCCGGTTATGTCCGCGGCAGCTACGTCTACCTCGGCGCGAGCGGCACCGGCACCACAGACGTCTCCACCTGGACCCAATCGGCCCCCGACTGGCAGCGGTTGACGACCAGCTTCACCACCGGCCCGTCCACCACCAAGGTCACGATCTACACCCACGGCTGGTACGCCACCGGCGCCTACTACGCCGACGACATCTCCCTCACCGGCCCGGCAGTCGACGTAGGGCAGCCGCCAACCACCCCCACAGGCCTCGCCGTTGGCTCGGTCACGTCCTCCTCCGTCGCCCTGTCCTGGTCCGCCGTCACCGGCGCGACGAGCTACGCGATCTACCGAGACGGCGTGAAAGTCCAGACGGCGAGCGGCACTTCGGCCACCGTGAGCGGACTGTCGGCCGCGACGGCGTACAGCTTCCAGGTCACGGCGGTCAACGACGCGGGCGAGTCCGCGAAGTCGACGGCGGTCACCGCGACCACGTCCACCGGCTCGGGCCCCAGCACCGGCCTCCCCACCCACGCCCTCGTCGGCTACCTCCACGCGAGCTTCGCCAACGGCTCCGGCTACACGCGCCTTGCCGACGTCCCCGACAGCTGGGACGTCATCGACCTGGCCTTCGGCGAACCCACCTCCGCCACCTCGGGCGACATCCGCTTCAACCGCTGCCCGGTCAGCGAGTGCTCCAACGTGGAGAGCGACGCCGACTTCAAGGCGGCCGTCAAGGCCAAACAGGCGGCGGGGAAGAAGGTGTTGATCTCCATCGGCGGCGCCAACGGCCAGGTCCAACTGACCACGACCGCGGCCAGGGACACCTTCGTCAGCTCGGTCTCGAACATCATCGACACCTACGGCCTCGACGGCCTGGACATCGACTTCGAGGGCCACTCGCTCTCGCTGGACGCGAGCGACACCAACTTCAAGAGCCCCACAACTCCCGTGGTGGTCAACCTGATCTCGGCCCTGAAGACCCTGAAGGCCAAGTACGGCTCGAAGTTCGTGCTGAGCATGGCGCCCGAGACGTTCTTCGTGCAGATGGGCTACCAGTTCTACGGCACCGGCAAGTTCGGCGGCCAGGACCCGAGGTGCGGCGCGTATCTGCCCGTCATCTACGCCCTGCGCGACGACCTCACCCTGCTGCACGTCCAGGACTACAACTCGGGCCCGATCATGGGTCTCGACAACCAGTACCACACCATGGGCGGCGCCGACTTCCACATCGCGATGACCGACATGCTGCTCACCGGCTTCCCGGTGGCGGGCGACACCACCAACATGTTCCCGGCCCTGCGCCCCGACCAGATCGCCATCGGCATGCCGGCGTCGGTCAACGCGGGCAACGGTTACGTGGCCCCGGCCGAGGTCACGAAAACTCTGGATTGCCTGACGAAGAAGGTGAGTTGCGGCTCGTACACGACCCACGGCACCTGGCCGACCCTGCGCGGCCTGATGACCTGGTCGATCAACTGGGACCGCTACTCGAACTGGGAGTTCCAGAAGACGTTCGACGGCTACTTCGGCTGAGGAACAGACGCAGCAACGCGAGCAGCACGGTCCCGAGGCACCAGCTGGCCACCACGTCCAGTGGCCAGTGGTAGCCCCGCCTGACCAGCCCGAAGCTGACGCAGGCGACGAGGAGGACACAGATCGCGACGGCTCCGCGGCGGGCGTACGACGTCCGGAGCCAAGGGAGGAGAACCACGGTCGAGGCACCGTAGGCGATCATCGCGGTGGCCGTGTGGCCGGAGGGGTAGTAGCCGGTGCCGGGCGGGACGGCCGGGGTGCCGCCGCGGGCGATCAGTTCCTTGACGGGGACGATCAGCGCCGGGACCAGGGCCATCAGCGCGGCCGCTGCGAGAGGTGGCAGCCACCAGCGGTCCGTACCACTGGCACGGCCGCGCCGGGCGACGTAGAGAAGGACTACCAGGAGAACAGGTACCGCGACCTGGATGTTGCCGAGGTCGGCGAGGAGTTCGGAGAAGCGGTCCGGGTGGACGAGTGCGCGGCTCAGGCGCTCGTCCAAGCGGAGGAGCGGGCCGTCGTCGGCCACCTGCCAGGTGATCACCGCGAAGAGCAGCGCGGGAAGGGCGAGAAGGAGCCAGAAAAAGGAGGTCGGCCGGCCCGGAACAGGGGGGGTAGTTCCGAGCCGGCCGTCCGGATCGGATCGTCGGCCGCCCCGGGGGGTTTGGGGCGGGCGACTGTCCGATCGGTGAGGAGATTCGGAGCCGGAAGCTCCTGTTGTGTGCGCGAGGGCACGACCAGGGCGAAGCTGGGGAGGCCTCGTCCTGAAGTCGCCCACAGTCCCCTGTGGGCGGGGTGTATCTCTCATCTGGGTAGAACCTACGGCAGTGACTCGAGGGAAGACAGGCGGATTCGCGTCCCGTCATGCACCCCGCACACCTTCTTCACACGGCCTGACGCCCGCCGCCCCAGCCTGTGAATCTCCGTGGAAGAAGGGGCTGGGGCGGGTGGGACGCGTGGGGTGCGGCTCCCGTGCGGGAGCTGCGGGTTCCCTGTGGCCGGGAAGTACGGGAGAGGGTGGCTCAGATACGTGCGAACGCCTGCTCGATGATGTCGAGGCCCTCGCTCAGCAGGTCGTCCCCGATGACCAGCGGGGGCAGGAAGCGGAGGACGTTGCCGTAGGTGCCACAGGTCAGGACCAGCAGCCCCTCCTGGTGGCACGCCTTGGCGAGCGCGGCGGTCGCCTCCGGGTTCGGCTCCTTGGTCGTACGGTCCTTGACCAGCTCGATGGCGATCATCGCGCCGCGCCCCCGCACATCGCCGATGATGTCGAACTTCTCCGCCATGGCACCGAGCCGGACCTTCATGATCGCCTCGATGTTCTTCGCCTTGGCGTTGAGGTCGAGCTCCTTCATGGTCTCGATCGCGCCGAGCGCACCGGCGCAGGCGACGGGGTTGCCGCCGTACGTACCACCCAGGCCACCGGCGTGCGCGGCATCCATGATCTCGGCGCGACCGGTGACGGCGGCGAGCGGCAGACCGCCGGCGATCCCCTTCGCGGTCGTGATGAGATCCGGGACGACACCCTCGTCCTCGCACGCGAACCACTGACCCGTACGGCAGAAGCCCGACTGGATCTCGTCGGCGACGAACACGATGCCGTTGGCCTTGGCGAACGCGCTGAGCGCCGGCAGGAAGCCCTTCGCCGGCTCGATGAATCCGCCCTCGCCGAGGACCGGCTCGATGATGATCGCGGCGACGTTGTCGGCCCCGATCTGCTTGTTGATCATGTCGATGGCCTGCGCGGACGCCTCGGCACCGGCGTTCTCCGCACCGGTCGGCCAGCGGTAGCCGTAGGCCACGGGCACGCGGTACACCTCGGGCGCGAACGGCCCGAACCCGTTCTTGTACGGCATGTTCTTCGAGGTGAGGGCCATCGTGAGGTTCGTACGGCCGTGGTAGCCGTGATCGAAGACGACGACGGCCTGGCGCTTGGTGTACGCCCGTGCGATCTTGACCGCGTTCTCGACCGCCTCGGCGCCGGAGTTGAACAGCGCCGACTTCTTGGCGTGGTCACCCGGGGTCAGCTCGGCGAGCGCCTCCGCGACCTCGACGTACCCCTCGTAGGGCGTGACCATGAAACAGGTGTGGGTGAAGTCGGCGAGCTGCGCGGCGGCACGGCGTACGACGGCCTCGGCGGAGGCGCCGACGCTCGTCACCGCGATACCGGAACCGAAGTCGATGAACCGGTTCCCGTCGACGTCCTCGACGATCCCGCCGCCCGCGCGCGCGGTGAACACGGGCAGCACGGAACCCACACCGGCCGCGACCGCCGCGGTACGGCGGGCCTGCAGCTCCTGGGACTTCGGGCCGGGGATCGCGGTGACGACGCGGCGCTCCTGCGGAAGTGCGGTCATGAGGGGCTCCTGGGGGTGGTGCGGACGCTTGCGCGCTTTCCTATTTCTTCCTTTCTCGCAGGCTAGGACCGAGGGCGAGGGGTGGGCATGCTCCATGTGGGCGGTGTCGGCGCCGCGGGTTGTCCGCCGTGGACAGTGTCGGGTTCGCGTCGCTTGTCGTCCGCCCGGCCGCGTAAACGGTGAACTCCCCTTCCTGGCGCGTTAGATTGATTCGCTGACGGTGCACGGAACGGCTGGTCAAGGGGCGAGGGCGATGGACAGCGACGGGACGCGGGACGCGCGGGGTACGCATGCGAATCCTGTGCCGCGTCCGGCGCGGCCGACGGGCATGTCGGGGCAGCGCGCCGTACCGCCGAGGCCGACGCACGCCCCGGGCGCGGCCGGCACCGCCGTGGCCGACTGGCTCAACGAGCCCCGGCCTGCCGCCGGACCCGGTATCTGGCGGTTCGGGTACCGCGTGCCCAAGCCGGAGAAGAGCACCGAGCGGCTGTCGCCGATCACCATCGTGGGTGTCGTCGTCCCGCTCGTCGTGGGCATGGTGCTGTGGTCGCTGTGGCGGCACGGCAGCATCCCGTACCAATGGGCGCTGCTGAAGGTGTTCACCCCGGACGACTGGTGGTGGGCCGGCACCACGGCACCCAAGGGCAAGGGTGTCGACGCCGTGGCGGTCGCCGACGGCGTGTTCTTCGCCATCCTGGTCTACGGCATGGGGCGCCTGGGGAGCTGGCCGGAGATCATCCGGCACCTCGTCACGCGCCGCCCGCAGCCGGCCCGGGCGCTGCTCGCGCTGCTGGGTGCAGTGGTCGCGGAGAACCTGGTCGTGATCCCGAGCGTTTTCGACGTCGGCTGGAACGCGCTTCCGGTGGCCGGTCCGGTGTACCACCTCATCAACCTCTTCCCGGGCGGCTACGACTTCATTTCCACGCCCCTGATGGGCAACCTGCTCTACGTGGTCATCGGCGTGCTGCTCCTCTGGCCGTTCGCCCGGATCGGCGGCTGGCTGTCACTTCTCCGCGAGCGGTACGCCCCGCGCGACACCGCCACTGTCACGGCCGCCGCCGAGCAGGCGCCGGCCGTCGGGTCCCGGGCCCACTGGCCCGAGCTGCGGGAGGCGGGGCAGTTCGAGGCCGCGGACGTACTCACCCACGAGGTGCTGGCGGGGCGGATGAACGACGTGGACTGCGCGCGCGTCGAGCACGCCTGGAAGCGGGCCCGGCGGACGGGCGACCTCTCCTCCTTCACCCGCACCGTGCTGCGGGCCGCCGGCGGTGCCTGGACCCACCCCTCCGGCTCCCGTGACCTGCCCGGCCGTGTCGCGCGGCACGACCTGCTCGCCGGTCAGGTCCGGATCGGGACCTGGGCGGCGGGTGAGCGCACCGCGCTCGCCTACCGCGGCGTCGGCACCGCGCTCGGCCCGGACACGCTGGGGACCTCGCTGCTCGTCGTCGGACCCTCGGGTTCGGGCAAGACACGGCACGTGGTGCGGCCGTTGGTCGAGAATCTCACCCTCCAGGCCCTCACCGGCCGTTGCGCCGTCGTCGCGGTCTGCGCGGCCGGTGCGCCGCTCGGCCCGGACGACGCGTTCGACGTGATCGTCCGGGCCGGGGACCCGGCGTCCGTCCACGACCTCGACCCGTACGCCGAGTCCGGCGACCCCGACGAGGCCGCCGCCCTGCTCGCGGAGGCTCTGGTCGGCGACCTCGACACCGTGGACACGCAGCGTGCCGCCGGCGCCCTGGCCCAGCTCCTCGGGCCCTACCGGGCCGCGTACGGGAGGTTTCCCGCACTGCCCGTGCTGCGCGAACTCCTTGAGGGTGAGCCGAGGGTGCTGGCGGAACTGAGCGGGGCACTCACTGCCGACGGACACGCCATGATGCGGCGCGAACTCGACTCCCGCATGCGCCATGCCGGCGGTGGCAACGACCCCGGCCAGGCCCTCGCCGACCGGCTCGCGCTGCTCGACCGCCCGGTGTTCGCCGAGTTCTTCGGAGCGGAGGGCGGGACCGCACGGCCGTTCTCGCTGCGAGCCGTCGCCCATCATCCGCTGCGTGTCCGTATCGACCTGCCCGAGCACGGGCACGACGAGGCGGCCCGGCTGCTCACCCGGCTCGTCCTCGCGCAGTTCACCGCGGTGGTGCGCGGCCGTGAGCGCGGGCACTTCGCCTGCCTCGTTCTCGACGACGCCACCGGCACCGTGAGCACCGAGTCACTGCGCCGGATCCAGCGGCTGCGCTCCGAGGACGCGGGTGTCGTCCTCGCCCTGCGGACCGTCGGCGACGTGCCCGAGGCCCTGCACGGCCCGCTGTACGGCGCGGTCGGCTGCCGAATGGCGCTGGCCGGCGTCACCACCTGGGACGGCAGCCGCTTCGCGCAGGCCTGGGGCACCGAGTGGGTGGAGACCACGGACGTCGCCCAGCACACCGTCTTCGCCGACCAGCCCATGACCCGCGCCATCCACGCCCTCCGCAAACTGATCACCGGCAAGGCCGTGACCACGGAGGCCGTGACCGTCCGCCAGGTAGAGCGGGAACGCTGGTCCGCTTCCGAACTGGCGCACGGTGTGCCGGCCGGTCACGCGGTGCTGTCGCTGACCAGCGTGAAGGGGGAACACGCGCCGCCGCTGCTGGTGGATCTGCGCGGCCAGGGGCACTGAACCGGACATACGGGGGCGTCACGACCGTACGGTGAGGCAGAATTGGCGCAGGCCGTTCATACGCGGCGGCCAAAAGATCGGCGTGATCACTCGTTCTCCCCTCCGACTCCCCTCCAACCGCTGCTCTACCTGAAGGCCCCATGCCCCCCACGCTCGCCTCGCTCGTCCACCACTCCGCGCTCAAACTCACCGTGCGCGCCGGCGAGGACCGCCTGGACGTGCCCGTGCGCTGGGTCCATGCCAGCGAGCTGGCCGACCCGGTGCCGTACATGGAGGGCGGGGAACTGCTGCTGATCACCGCGCTGAAGCTGGACGCGGAGGACCCCAAGGCCATGCGGCGGTATGTGAAGCGGCTGGTGGGGGCGGGGGTCGTGGGGCTCGGGTTCGCCGTCGGGGTCAACTACGACGAGATCCCGAAGGCGCTGGTCGACACCGCGGCGGAGGAGGGGCTGCCGCTGCTCGAAGTGCCCCGGCGGACCCCGTTCCTCGCGATCAGCAAGGCCGTCTCCGCCGCCATCGCCGCCGACCAGTACCGGTCCGTGACCGCAGGGTTCGCCGCGCAGCGCGAGCTGACCAGGCAGGCCCTCACCGACGGCCCGGAGGGGCTGCTCGCCGCGCTCGCCTCGCAGGTCGACGGATGGGCCGCGCTCTACGACACGTCCGGCGCCGTCGTCGCCACCGCACCGGAGTGGGCCGGCCGCCGGGCCGCCCGGCTCACGGCGGACGTGGAACGGCTGCGGGAGCGCCCCGCGCCGGCCTCCTCGGTGGTGGGCGGCCCGGACAACGAGGACCGCGTCGAACTGCACTCCCTCGGCACCGGCCGACGGCCGAAAGCAGCCCTCGCGGTGGGGACCGCCGCCGCGCTCGGGACGGCGGAACGGTACGCCGTCCACTCGGCGATCGCGCTCCTGACCCTCACCACCGAACGCTCACGGTCCCTGCAGGCCGCCGAGCAGCGGATCGGCGCGGCGGTGCTGCGGATGCTGCTCGCCGGGCAGCCGGACCACGCGCGGGCGGTCGCCGGGGACCTGTTCGGAAGGCTCCTCGACGCGCCGTTCCGGGTGATCGTGGGGGAGGGCGGAACGGCGGACCGTGATCCGCTGGCTGGGCTCGCCGAGGTCATGGAGTCGGCGGCGGCCCGCTCCGGAGAGGCCGTGCTCGTCGTACCGGAAGGTCCGCAAGGGCCGCACCCGTCGGAAAGGCTCGTCGTGCTCGCCGTCGACGGCGGCGCGGCCGTCGAGGCCTGCCGTGAGTACGCGGCGGCGCTGGAGGCCGAGCGCGCCTCCTCCGACGTACAGGAGCAGGGCGGGGACGACGAACCGGTCGTGGGGCTTTCCGCACCGGCCGGGCCCATCGCCGCCGCTGCCGCCTACAAGCAGGCCGAGCAGGCGCTGTCGGTGGCCCGGCGGCGCGGGCGGGTGTTCGTCGAGCACGAGCAGCTGGCCGCCGGGTCGGTGCTGCCGCTGCTCGCGGACGACGCGGTACGGGCGTTCGCGGACGGTCTGCTGCGGCCGCTCTCCGAGCACGACGCGACCGGGCGCGGGGACCTGGTCGCCTCGCTGCGGGCCTGGCTGTCCCGGCACGGACAGTGGGACGCGGCGGCGGCCGATCTCGGGGTGCACCGGCACACGCTGCGGTACCGGATGCGGCGGGTCGAGGAGATCCTCGGGCGGTCGCTCGACGATCCGGACGTACGGATGGAGCTGTGGCTGGCGTTGAAGGCGACGGCCGCGGCGGAGTGACGGGCCCTGCCGAATTGTAGTGTTCCCGACCGGTACCACTACGACTCGGCTAAACGCACCGCAGCCTCCCCGCCCCTACGGTTGACCGAGAAGCCCCAAGACCACCCCCAACGCGGAAGGGCCGGGACATGACTTCCACCCACGCCTTCTGGCTCGCCGGCCGTCAGGCCAACGGCGAGGACACCTTCGACGTCACCTCCCCGTGGGACGGACGCCTCGTCGGCAAGGTCAGCGTGCCGACCGACGCCCAGGTCGAGGAGGCGGTGGCCGCCGCGTACGCCGTACGGGACGAGTTCGCCGCGACCCCCGCCCACGTCCGCGCCGCCGCCCTCGACCACGTCAGCCGACGTCTCGTCGAGCGCACCGAGGAGATCGCGCAGCTCATCTCCGCCGAGAACGGCAAGCCGATCAAGTGGGCGCGCGGCGAGGTCGGCCGGGCGGTGTCCGTGTTCCGGTTCGCCGCCGAGGAGGCCCGGCGTTTCAACGGCGGCGAGGCCCAGCGCCTCGACACCGACGCAGGCGGCCAGGGCCGGCTCGCCCTCACCCGGCGCTTCCCGAAGGGCGTCGTCCTCGGCATCGCGCCCTTCAACTTCCCGCTGAACCTGTGCGCCCACAAGATCGCCCCCGCGATCGCGGCCGGCGTGCCGATCATCCTCAAGCCGGCCCCGGCCACCCCGCTCTCCGGCCTGATCATCGGCGACCTGCTCGCCGAGTCCGAACTGCCCGCCGGCGCGTGGAGCATCCTGCCGGTCGCCAACGACCACATGCCCGCCCTCGTCCAGGACGAGCGGCTGCCGGTGATCTCCTTCACCGGTTCGGAGAAGGTCGGCTACGCGATCATGGACTCGGTGCCGCGCAAGCACTGCACCCTGGAGCTGGGCGGCAACGGCGCGGCCGTGGTCCTCGGGGACTACTCCTCCGAAGCCGACCTCGACTGGGCCGCGACCCGCATCGCGACCTTCTCCAACTACCAGGGCGGCCAGTCCTGCATCTCCGTGCAGCGGGTCATCGTGGACGCCTCCGTCTACGACCGCCTCCTCCCGCGCATAGTCGCCGCTGTCGAGGCCCAGGTCACCGGTGACCCTTCCGACGCCAAGACCGACGTCGGGCCGCTGGTCAGCGAGGCCGCCGCGCAGCGCGTCGAGTCCTGGGTCCAGGAGGCCGTCGACGCCGGCGCCGCTCTCCTCACCGGCGGCAAGCGCGACGGCGCCTCGTACGCGCCGACCGTCCTCACGGACGTACCGGCCGATGTGACGATCTCCTGCGAGGAGGTCTTCGGGCCGGTGCTGACCGTGACGAAGGTGGACGGCGAGGCCGCCGCCTTCGCCGCCGCCAACGACTCCAAGTACGGCCTCCAGGCAGGGGTGTTCACCCATGACGTGCAGGTCGCCTTCCGCGCCCACCGCGCGCTCGAGGTCGGCGGTGTCGTGATCGGCGACGTCCCGTCCTACCGCGCCGACCAGATGCCCTACGGCGGCGCCAAGCAGTCCGGCGTCGGCCGCGAGGGCGTGAAGTTCGCGATGGACGACTACACCTATGAGCGGGTGCTGGTGCTGACTGGGCTCGCGCTCTAGTAAACGGTAACCATTTTCATATAGTCTCGCTGTAGGGGCCCGGCACCGATGCCTTCCGGTGCCGGGCCCCTACTTTCCGTCGGCCTGCTTCCGGACCCTCAGCCGGAGAAGCCGACGTGCGCGAGCCGCAACGGGCCGCGCAGCCTGATGTGCACGTCGTGCACGCCCTCGGCGACGATTCCGGCGCCGAGCGTGGTGTAGTCGTACGGGCCCGACGTCGGCGCGGGCAGGGCGAGCCGGGCCAGCGCCGGGCCGCCGTCCAGCGACAGTTCTACGACCCCCTCGCCCGCCACCGCCACGGTCACCTCCGTGACCCCGGCGTCGAAGTCGCAGTGCCGGTAGGTCAGTTCGGCCGTACCACCGCCCACCGGTGTCACCGCGTCGCCCGCCGCCCTCGTCCGGTCGACGATCTCGCCGCCCGACTGCTCGTCGAAGTCGGCCGCGGGCAGGCCCCGTTGGAGGAGATCGCGGGGTGCGGCGGGCTCGCCCGTGAGCGTCACCGTCGTCCGCAGGCGGATGTCCTCGCTGGAGGCGCCGACGAAGAGGTCGTACGGGCCGGATTCGAGACGTCGGCCGCCTCGCTTCACATCCCAGAACTCGAAGGCGGACAACGGGACTTCGAAGGAGAGTTCCGCCGTCTCGCCCGGGGCGAGGGTCACGCGGCGGTGCGCGGCCAGTTCACTGAGCGGGCGGGGGACCGACGGGTTCACCGCGCTGGTGTACAGCTGCGCGACCTCGTCGGCCGTCACATCGCCGGTGTTGGTGACCGTGAACGACACGTGCACCGCGCCGAGTTCGGTCCGGGCTCTCAGGTCGCCGTAGGAGAAGGACGCGTACGACAGGCCGTGGCCGAACGGAAACAGGGGCGCTCCCTCGAAGTAGAGGTACGTCTGACCGCTGCCGATCACGTCGTAGTCGAGGAGGTCGGGCAGGTCGGTGTCGGCCGCGTACCAGGTCTGGGGGAGACGGCCGGCGGGGGAGACGTCTCCGGCGAGGACGCGGGCGAGAGCGGTGCCCGCTGCCTGGCCGCCGTGGGCGGTCCACAGGATCGCGGGGAGGTCGGAGGGGCCGACCGTGTAGGGGTACGCGGAGACCAGGGCCAGGACCGTGTTCGGGTTGGCGGTGCGGGCCGCGCGCAGCAGGCGCTGCTGGTGGTCGGGGAGCTGGAGAGTCGTACGGTCCTCGGTCTCGCGGCCGTTGATGTGCGGGTCGTTGCCCGCGACGACGAGCACCACGTCGGCCGCCTCGGCGACCCGGGCCACCGCGTCCTCGCCACGCTCGGCGATCACCAGCTCGAAGATTTCTCCGCCCTCTTCGGCAACCTTCACGCCGTCGGCGGCGACAGAGACGTGGCGACCCGTACCGATGTGCAGCAGGAGGTGACCGTTCTCGTGGGGTTCCAGGCGGAATGTCTCCTGGACGACCCAGCCGCCGGGCTGGTCGGCGGAGGCGCGGACGTAGCCGTCCTCGGCGACCGAGAGGAAGCGGCCGTCGGGGGCGCGGAGGGTGAGGACCCCCTCGCCCCAGTCGACGAGCGCGAGTTCGGTGCCGGTGGGGTCGGCGGTGAGCGGGGGCAGATCGGTGCGGCCCGCGAGGAGGGCGGGGTCCAATGCGCCCTCGGCGCCGCGTACTTCGTCGGGCACGTCCGCCAACGGGACGTACAGGTAGGCGCCTTGGGAGGTCTTCAGCCGGACCCGGTCCACGCCCTCCGCGAACTCGACGCGCTCGGCGCCGAACCGCTCGTACAGGCCCTCCAGTGGAGTGGAGCGGTGGATCAACGTGCCGCTGTACCAGTCGAGTTTGCACTCGTCGGCGAGCAGTCCGACCACGGCGAGGCGGGTGTCGTGGGCGAGGGGCAGCAGGTCGCCCTCGTTCTTCAGGAGGACGACCGCTTGCTCGGCGGCCTCCTGGGCGAGGGCCCGGTGCGCCGGGGTGTCGAAGTCCTCGATGCCCGCGTGCGGGTCGTGCGCCGGGTCGAACTCGCCGAGCCGGAACCGCACCGAGAGCTGACGGCGCACCGCCGCGTCGAGGTCCGCCTCGGTCAACAGGCCCTGCTCCAGGGCGCCTTGGACCCGCGCCGCGATCGTCGAGCCGTCCGTGCCGTGGTCGGTGAAGCTGTCCACGCCGGCGAGGAGCGAGGCCGCCGTCGCCTCCTCGTGGGTGTCGAAGTAGTGCTCGGAGTCGACCAGGTTGGAGGGCGCGCCCGCGTCCGAGCAGACCAGCAGGTCCTCGTCCGTCCAGGTGCGCAACTGCTCGCGCAGATACGGCGAGACGTGGTTGGGGCGGCCGTTGACCAGGTTGTACG
The DNA here is from genome assembly GCF_045209635.1 of Streptomyces sp. NBC_01622. Classification (NCBI taxonomy): domain Bacteria; kingdom Bacillati; phylum Actinomycetota; class Actinomycetes; order Kitasatosporales; family Streptomycetaceae; genus Streptomyces; species Streptomyces sp. NBC_01622. The sequence continues at coordinate 3,433,234 of NZ_CP109293.1, read as the reverse complement.
CGGGCATCACCCCGGCCACCGCGCCCGCCTCGACCGTCTCGCGGAACGCGCGCAGGTCGTACTCGTGCAGGACGCGCGGGCGGACGGAGGACGAGGTGACGTCGCGGCCCGTCTCGTTGTTGTGCGCCAGCCAGTGCTTGAGGACGGGGGCCGTGCGCCAGTACGTCGGGTGGTCGCCGCGCAGCCCGCGCGTGTACGCGGTGGCGATCGCCGAGGTCAGCCTCGGGTCCTCCGAGTAGCCCTCCTCGTTACGGCCCCACAGCGGGTGGCGCAGCAGGTTCACCGTGGGGGCCCACACGTTGAGGCCGACGCGGTCGTCGCGGGCGCGCATCGCGCGGACCTCCTTGGACACCGCGTCGCCGACCCGTCGTACGAGTTCCTCGTTCCAGGTCGCGCCCAGGCCCACCGCCTGCGGGAAGACCGTCGCCGGGCCCATCCACGCCACCCCGTGCAGCGCCTCCTGGCCGGTGCGGAACGCGGCGACGCCCAGGCGCTCCACGGCGGGCGCGTACTGGTGCAGAAATCCGATCTTTTCGTCGAGGGTGAGCCGTGCCAGCAGATCGTCGATGCGCTTCGCGAACGGCAGCTGCGGGTCGCGGAAAGGCGGCGTAGGCGGCGTTTGTGCGGTCACGTGGGGTTCCCCTTGCGATGGAGCGGCGCGGCTCTTTCGAAGCGCTTCGATGCTGATTCGATGCGGAGCGGGTGTCAAGAGACCTTCACCGTTATTTCAAGCAGCACATACGGACAGGTCACCCCGCACACCTCGGAGGAATCTTGGAAGCGACCCTTGTGCACCCTTGGGTGTTCACTTAACCTCGCAGCAACATCGAAGCGCTTCGACTAAGTGCTCTGTTCCACTCAAGACACCGCAGCCGACGGCTCCACCGCCGGGTGTCCTGGTGCGCCATGAAGGGTTGACGCAATGACGCCGAACGCCTCCGCCGCCTCCGCTCCCAGCCGGAGAAGCTTCCTCGCCTCCACGGCGGTCGTCGCCGCAGCGGTGGCGGGAGGGGTACCGCTGCTCTCCGCCTGCGGCGCCTCGGACAGCGGTTCGGGCGGGGGCAGTTCGGAGGGCAAGGGCGTCAAGAAGCTGCTGCCCGCGTTCGTCGCCGGCAACGTGGTGACCCCGGACATCGCCTCCAAGAACGGCTCGGCGATCGGTTTCACCAGCAAGCTCGACCTCGCCACGCTGAAGACCTCGGTCCCGAAGAAGCTCGGCAAGGGCGGCAAGGTCTCCATCATGTCGCCGTTCTGGGGCTCCCCGCCGAAGAGCGACAACGCCTACTACAAGGCGATGAACTCGCTGATCGGCGTCGACGTGGCCTGGCAGAACCAGGACGGCAACACCTACGACCAGAAGCTCGGCGCGGTGCTCGCCTCCAGCGACATCCCGGACATCGTGGTCGTCCCCGGCTGGAACATGGGCGGCAAGATACCCAGCGCCATCATCGGCAAGTTCGCCGACCTCGGCCCCTACCTCTCCGGCGACAAGGTCAAGGACTACCCGAACCTCGCGGCGATCCCGTCCGACGCCTGGCAGCGCTGCATCTTCGGCGGCAAGCTGCGCGGCCTGCCCATGCCGTCCTCGTACGTCCCCAACATCGTGCCGCTCTACCGCAAGGACATCTTCGACAAGGAGGGGTACCAAGTCCCCACCTCCGCCGACGAGTTCATGGCCCTGGCCAAGGAGATCACCAACGCCAAGGCCAAGCGCTGGGCCTGCCTGGACATGAAGTGGACCGCCTTCAACGCCTTCGGTGTGCTCTCCGGCAGCGAGAAGTCGCTCGGCTGGAACCTGGTGGACGGCAAGCTGGTCAACCGCATCGAGACCCAGGAGTACCTCGAAGCGCTGGAGTGGACCCGCAAGCTGTTCGCCGCCGGATACGTGCACCCCGACGCCAAGTTGGGCAAGAGCGCGGCCACCGACCCGGGCCCCAAGTTCGCCGCGGGCGAGTTTCTCATCTACAGCCAGGACATCTCGCAGTGGTGGAGCCGCACCGCCGAACAGGCCACCCAGAACCCGGACTACAAGATCTGGGGCATGGACATCTTCGGCCACGACGGCGGCGACCCGACCCTCTGGGCCGGTGAACCGGCCGGCATCTTCGCCTTCATCAGCAAGAAGGCCTCGGAGTCCGTGATCCGTGACGCGCTGGCCGTCGCCAACGTCACCGCCGCGCCGTACGGCACCAAGGAGTACATGCTCACCAACTACGGCGTCGAAGGCACCCACTACACCGTCAAGAACGGTGTCCCCACCAAGACCGACCAGGGCAACAACGAGGTCATCAACGCCTACGTCATGGTCGCCAGCCCCGCCGCGACGATCGCCCACCCCGACTTCCCCGATGTCGCCAAGGCGCAGGTCGAGTGGCAGCAACGGATGGGCGCCTTCACAAAGAAGTCGACGTTCTACGGCCAGCAGATCACCGAACCGAGCCGCTACACCAACCTCTCCAACGACTTCGAGCAGTTGGAGGACGACATCACCCGCGGCCGCAAGAAGATCAGCGACATGCAGCAGGCCGTGTCGGACTGGAAGAGCAAGGGCGGCGACCAACTCCGCGCCTGGTACCAGAAGTTGCTCGACGACAACGGCACCGCGACGAGCTGACCGGGTACCGAGGCAAGGAGAACGGCCGTGTCCCACAGCACGGTGCCTCGGAGCAGGACCGAGGCCGACACGACAGGGAAGACCCCGGTGGCGTCCGGCGGCGCCACCGGCTCCCGGCAGAACAAGCCCAAGGCGAAGGTGAGTTGGCGGCTCAGGTTCAGACGCGACCGCGTCCTGCTCCTGATGACCCTGCCGGCCGTCCTGCTCATCCTGGTCTTCAACTACCTGCCGATCCTCGGCAACATCGTCGCCTTCGAGGACTACGACCCCTACGTCAGCGACAACGGCATCGTCTCGATGCTGCACAGCCCCTGGGTCGGCCTGGAGAACTTCCACCAGATCTTCGCGGACTCCGCCTTCTGGAGCGCCGTACAGAACACGCTCGTCCTGTTCTTCCTCCAGCTGATCCTGTTCTTCCCGATCCCGATCCTGCTCGCGCTGCTCATCAACAGCGTGGTCAGGCCCCGGGTCAGGGCACTCTCACAAGCGATCCTCTACCTCCCGCACTTCTTCTCCTGGGTGCTGGTCATCGCTGTCTTCCAGCAACTCCTCGGCGGGGCAGGGCTGTTCTCGCAACTTCTGCGGCAGCACGGCTTCGACGGCCTCGACGTCATGACCGACCCCAACACGTTCAAGTTTCTGATCACCGCGCAGAGCGTGTGGAAGGACGCCGGCTGGGGGATCATCGTCTTCCTCGCCGCGCTGTCCTCCGTCAGCCCCGACCTCTACGAGGCCGCCGCGATGGACGGCGCCGGCCGCTGGCGCCGCATGTGGCACGTCACGCTGCCCGCACTCCGGCCGGTGATCGCGCTGCTGCTGGTACTGCGCGTGGGCGATGCGCTGACGGTCGGCTTCGAGCAGATCCTGCTCCAACGCGACGCCGTGGGACCAGGAGCGGCGGAGGTCCTCGACACCTTCGTCTGGTGGAACGGCGTCCGCAACCAGGACTTCGGCTACGCCGCCGCGGCCGGACTCGTCAAGGGCGTGATCAGCCTCGGCCTGGTCCTCGCCGCGAACAAAGTGGCCCACCTCATGGGCGAGCAGGGGGTGTACAAGAAATGACCGCCGTCATCGACAAGCCTGTCAAGTCAGTACGACAGCCCGGCCGTTGGGCCGCGCCGCCCCGGCCGACCTGGGAGGAGGAACCCAGCAAGGCCGGCCTCGCCGGCAAGGGGCTCGTCCTCACCCTCGCCTGCCTCGGCATCCTCTTCCCGCTCTGGATCGTCCTCGTCACCAGCCTCTCCTCGCGCAAGACCATCGACCAGGCGGGCGGCCTGGTCATGGTCCCCAAGGGCATCACCTTCATCGCCTACAAGGAACTCCTCAGCGGCGGCCAGGTCACCCGCGCGGCGGTCATCAGCGTCCTCATCACCGTCGTCGGCACGGCGTTCTCCATGACGGTGTCCGTCCTGTGCGCCTACGGCCTCTCGCGCATCGGCTCGCTCGGGCACCGGTGGATCCTGATGCTGCTGCTCGCCACCATGTTCTTCAGCGCCGGGCTCATTCCGACGTATCTGCTGGTGCAGTCGCTCGGTCTCACCGACAGCTATCTCGCGCTGATCCTGCCGAGTGCGCTCAGCGTCTTCAACATCCTTGTGCTGCGCGGGTTCTTCATGGGCATCTCGCAGGAACTCGTCGACAGCGCGCGGATCGACGGCGCCGGTGATTTCCGGATTCTCTGGCAGATCGTGATGCCGCTGTCCCGTGCGGTGCTTGCCGTCATCACGCTGTTCTACGCCGTGGGGTATTGGAGCGCCTGGTTCAATGCGTCCCTGTATCTCAACGACCAGGACATGATGCCGCTGCAGAACGTCATGATCCAGCTGGTGCAGAAACAGGAGGCTCCGGTGGGGCTGGGCCAGGCGATCAAGACGGGGGAGTTGTCGGGGCTGGCCGTGCAGATGGCGGTCATGGTGATGGCTTTGTTGCCGGTGGCTGTGCTTTCGCCGTTTGTGCAGCGGCATTTCAAGAAGGGGATGTTGACGGGGGCCGTCAAGGGCTGAATCCGTTGCTGTTTGTCTGCGGGTGCGTTGTGGCTGGTCGCGCCCACGCGGCGGAGCCGCAAATCGATACAGCCCCGCGCCCCTCAAAGAATCTCCCCTGACCGTTTCTTCGTAGAGCGAGGTATGTCATGCGCGCGTCCGAAATAAGCAGGCGTGCCGTTCTCGCGGGCACCGCAGCCGCCGCTGCGCTTGCCACCGTGCCGGGCGTCACCACCACGGCGCATGCAGCGGCAGCCACCCCCTCCTACCGCTGGCGCAACGCCACCATCGGCGGCACCGGATTCGTCACCGGCGTCCTCTTCCACCCCTCCGTCCGCGGCCTCGCCTACGCCCGTACCGATATCGGCGGTGCCTACCGCTGGGACGACCGGACCGCCCACTGGACACCCCTCACCGATCAACTCGGCTGGGACGACTGGAATCTCCTCGGTGTGGAAGCCCTCGCCGTCGACCCGGCGCATCCGGACCGGCTGTACCTCGCCGTCGGCACCTACGCCCAGTCCTGGGCGGGCAACGGAGCCATCCTGCGCTCCGAGGACCGGGGCGCCACCTGGACCCGTACCGACCTCGCCGTGAAGCTCGGTGGCAACGAGGACGGGCGCGGTACCGGAGAGCGGCTGCTCGTGGATCCGCGTGACAGCGACACCCTGTGGCTCGGCACCCGACACGACGGGTTGCTCAAGTCCGCTGACCGGGGCGCCACTTGGACAGCCGCCAGCGGGTTCCCGGCTGCCGTGAGCGCAACCGGCCAGGGCGTCACCTTCCTCGTCGCCGTCGGCCGTGCCGTCTACGCCGGGTGGGGTGACGGCGATGGGAGCGCAACCGCCGTCAACCTCTACCGCACCACCGACGGCACCACCTGGGAGGCCGTCCCCGGGCAGCCCACCGGCACCTCCGCCAAGGTCCCGATCCGTGCCGCGTACGACGGCCACGCGCGCGAGTTGTATGTGACGTACGCCGACGCTCCCGGGCCCAACGGGCAGTCCGCCGGCAGTGTGCACAGGCTCGCGCCCGCCACCGGGCGCTGGACGGACGTCACCCCCGTCCAGCCCGGCGGCAGCGACACCTTCGGCTATGGCGGGGTCGCCGTCGACGCCCGTCGCGCGGGCACCGTCGTCGTCTCCACCAACAACCGCTGGGCGGCCGTGGACACCCTGTACCGGACCACCGACGGTGGCCTCACCTGGACGTCCCTCAAGGACTCGGCTGTCTTCGACGTGTCCGAGACTCCTTTCCTCAAGTGGGGTGCGGATGAGCCGAAGTTCGGCTGGTGGATCCAGGCCGTCGCCGTCGACCCCTACGACTCCAAGCACGTCGTCTACGGCACCGGCGCCACCCTCTACGGCACCCGTGACCTCACGCACTGGGCACCGCGGATCCGTGGTCTGGAGGAGACGTCCGTGATCCAGCTGATCTCGCCCCCGGTCGGGGAGGCGCACCTGATCAGCGCCTCGCGGGACATCGGCGTGATGTACCACGAGCGGCTCACGGCGTCTCCGTCGCGCGGCATGGCGACGAACCCCGTGTTCGGGTCGGCGACGGGAATCGCGCAGGCCGCGGGCAGGCCGGCGTATGTCGTCCGCACGGGCTGGGGCGACAACGGCAACGGTGCCTACTCGGGCGACGGCGGCCGGACCTGGGCGCCCTTCGCTGCCCAGCCCTCCCTCGCCCACGACGCACCGGGGCCGATCGCCACCAGCGCCGACGGCGGTACGCTGCTGTGGTCCTTCGTGCACTGGGACGGCACGAAGTACGCGGCTCACCGCTCGGCGGACAACGGCGCGACCTGGTCCGAGGTCTCCTCCTTCCCGAAGGGCGCCACGCCGGTCGCCGACCCGGCCGACCCGACGCTCTTCTACGCATACGACACCGACACAGGAACGCTATACGCCAGCACTGACAGTGGCCTTTCGTTCACTGCGCGTGCGGATGGGCTGCCCGCCGGGGACAGTCAGTTCCAGCTGGTCGCGGCGCCGGGCAGGTCCGGTGACCTGTGGCTGAGTGTGAAGTGGAACGGGCTCTACCGGTCCGTCGACGGCGGTGCGAGCTTCAGCAAGGTCGCCGGCTGCTGGGCCTCCTACACCCTCGGCTTCGGCAGACCCGCCCCCGGCGCCGACTACCCGGCGATCTATCAGGTCGGTTCGACCGAGACCATCACCGCCGTCTACCGCTCCGACGACGAGGCGAAGACCTGGGTGCGGATCAACGACGACCGGCACCAGTGGGGTTGGACCGGGCAGTGCATCACCGGTGACCCGCGCGTGTACGGCCGTGTCTACCTCGCCACCAACGGGCGCGGCATCCAGTACGGGGAGCGGATCTGATGCCTCAGCTCGGTGACGCCACCCGTGGCCGCGTCCTCTTCGGCGGCGACTACAACCCCGAGCAGTGGCCCGAGGAGACCTGGCCCGAGGACGTCCGGCTGATGAAGGACGCAGGCGTCAACTCCGTCACCCTCGGCGTCTTCTCCTGGGCGAAGCTCGAACCCGAGCCGGGAGCAAGGGAGTTCGGCTGGCTCGACCGGCTGATGGATCTGCTGCACGACAGCGGGATCGGGGTCGTGCTCGCCACGCCCACCTCCTCCCCGCCGCCGTGGCTGGGCCGCCTCCACCCGGAGACCCTGCCCCGGGACGCCGACGGCCGGATCGAGTGGTGGGGCGGACGCCAGCACTTCTCGCACTCCAGCGCCGTCTACCGCCGGCACGCCGCCGCCATCACCGAGGCCCTGGCCGCCCGTTACGCCGGCCACCCCGCCCTCACGATGTGGCACATCAACAACGAGTACTGCACCTTCGACTACGGCGACGAGGCCGCCGTCGCCTTCCGCCGCTGGCTGCGCGCGAAGTACGGCACGCTCGACGCCCTCAACTCCGCCTGGGGCACGGCGTTCTGGAGCCAGGGCTACGACACCTGGGACGGCGTTCTGCCCCCGCGTCACGCCCACTACCTCAACAACCCCACCCAGGTGCTCGACTTCCGGCGCTTCACCTCCGACATGCTCCTGGAGTGCTACACCGCCGAGCGCGACATCGTCCGCCGGCACACCCCGCACCTCCCGGTCACCACCAACTTCATGCCGCTGTGGGTCGGTCAGGACGCCTGGCGCTGGGCCGAGGAGGAGGACGTCGTCTCGGTCGACCTCTATCCCGATCCGCGCGACCCGCTCGGCGCCCAAAGTGCCGCTCTCGTACAGGACTTGACCCGCTCGCAGGCGCGCGGCCCCTGGATGCTCATGGAACAGGCGGCCGGATCGGTCAACTGGCGCGGGGTGAACCACCCGAAGCCGCGCGGCCTCAACCGCCTCTGGTCCCTCCAGGCCGTGGCCCGAGGCGCCGACGCCGTCTGCTACTTCCAGTGGCGCCAATCCCGGCAGGGCGCCGAGAAGTTCCACTCCGGGATGCTCAGCCACGCGGGGGAGCGGGGCCGCACCTTCCAGGAGGTCAAGCAGCTCGGCGCCGAACTCGCCCGTATCGGCAACGAGGTGACGGGTACTCACATCCCCGCCGACATCGCGATCCTGCACGACTGGCACGCCTGGTGGGCCGGTTCCCAGGACGGCCGCCTCTCCACCGAGGTCGACCACCCCGAGGTCGTCCGCGCCTGGCACCGCGCCCTGTGGGAGTCCCACCTCACCACGGACTTCGCCCACCCCGAACACGACCTGTCCGCCTACGAGTTGGTCGTCGTCCCGCAGCTCTACCTCCTCACCGACACCGCGATCGACAACCTCCTCGCGTACGTCCGCGGCGGCGGCACCCTCGTCTGCGGCTTCCTCACGGGGATCGCAGACGAGGACGACCGGGTACGGCCCGGCGGCATGGACGCCCGGCTCCGCGAACTGTTCGGCATCCGCACCCTGCACGAGTGGTGGCCGCTGGACCCCGGGGAGACCGTCGAGTGCGAGGGCTTCCGCGGGACGCTCTGGTCGGAGGAGATCGAACCCGAGGACGGGGCCGCCGACGAGGCGATCCCGTACAAGGGCGGAGAGTTGGAGGGGCTGCCGGCCGTGCTGCGCAAGGGCCGGGCCTGGTACGTCTCCACGCTCCCCGAGCCGTACGCGCTCCGCGCCCTGCTCGCCCGGGTCGCCGCCGAGGCGGGGGTCCGCCCGGTGCTCGAAGGGCTTCCGGTGGGCGTCGAGGCCGTACGACGCGGCGAGCTGCTGTTCCTGCTCAACCACGGACGCGAACCGGTGACCGTCGAAGTCCCGGGCCGCCACGACGACTTGCTCACCGGCACGACCGCCGAGGACGAACTCACCCTCGGCCGTTACGGCGTGGCGGTGCTACGGCCATGACCGGTCGCCCTGCACAGGAGAGCCCCGTCCACGGCACCTGGGAACCCCTCCCCGCCACCCGCTGGGAGGACGCCTACCTCAGCGGCAACGGCCACCACGGCGCCCTCGTGTTCGGCGATCCGAGCGACGACCGTGTCATCGTCACCCATCACACCCTCGTCCGCCCGAACGGCTCCGAGCACGCCCGGCCCCCACGCCTCGCCGCCCGACTCCCCGCACTCCAGGACCGGTTGCTCGCCGGTGACCTGACGGCCGCCGAAGACTTCACGGACGGCCGCCCGATCCAGTGGGTCCAGCCCTTCCACCCCGCCTTCCGGACACGACTGCGCAGCCGGTCGACCGCCGACGCGGAACGCGACTACCACCGCTCCGTCGACTTCACCACCGGCGAGACCACCGCCCACCGCGGCGACTGGCGCAGCCGCGTCTTCGTCTCCCGCGCCGACGACGTGATCGTCCAGCACGTCACGGCCCCCGACCTCACCCTCGACCTCGCCCAGGAGCACCAACTCCCGGGCGCACCGGCAAGGTTGACCGTCGGCCACGGCACACTCCTCACCCCCGACGGTGCCCTGCTCAACCTCCGTGTCCGCTACCCCGACAGCGACCGCGCCTACACCGGAGTGACCCTGGCCGTGGTCACCGGCGGCACAACTCGACTCGCGCCGACCGGAGTTCGCGTCACCGGTGCCACCGAGGTCCTGCTCCTCACCCGCGTGCGACGCCACACCGGCGAACTGGACGTCGCGGCGGAGACCCGAGCCCTGCGTGCCCTGCTGCCCGACGAGCGGCACGGGCACCTCTACGACACCCTCCTCGACCGTCACCTCGCCCTCCACCGCACGGCCTACCGCCGCGTCACCCTCGATCTCCGGGCCGAAGCGACCGAACGCGCCCTTCCCGGCTCCGAGTTGCTCAAGCGGCCCAGTAGCCCCGCCCTCCTGGAACGCCTCTTCGCCGCAGGCCGCTACCACCTCCTCTCCGCCGGCGGCCTGCTCCCGCCCCGCCTCACCGGCCTGTGGACCGGCGACTGGAACACGGCCTGGTCCGGGGCCTTCACCAACGACGCGAACCTCAACCTCCAGACCGCCTCGGCCGCGAGCGCCGCACTCCCCGAAGTCACCGACGCCCTTGCCTCCCTGATCCATCGTCAGCTCGATGACTGGCGGGAGAACGCCCGTGCCGTGTTCGGTGCCCGGGGCGTCGTCGCGCCCGCGCACACCGACGGCGAGTCCGGGCTGTCGTACCACTTCAGCCGTGAGTACCCGCTCCAGCTGTGGACCGCGGGCGCGGACTGGTTGCTCAAGCCGCTCGTCGACCACGACGAGACGCGCGGCGCACGCGACCCGCGCACCGCCGCCGCGCTCGCCGAAGTCGCCCTGTTCTACGAGGACTTCCTGACCCGCGCCGACCCGGACGGGCACCTTGTCGTCGTCCCCTCCTACTCACCGGAGAACCGTCCCGCGAACGGCAGTTGGGGCGCGATCAACGCGGCGATGGACCTCTCCGCGGCCCGGCACGCGCTGCGCACCGCCGCCGACTACCACCCCGGCACCCCGGAGGCCGAACGCTGGCGCGCCCTCGCCGACCGGCTGCCGCCGCACCGCGTCAACGCCGACGGCGCCCTGGCCGAATGGGCCTGGCCGGGCCTGGAGGACACCTACGACCACCGCCACCTCAGCCATCTCTACGGCGTCTGGCCCCTCGACGAGATCAACCCCTACGACACCCCGGAGCTCGGGAAAGCCGCCCATCGCGCCCTCCAACTCCGGGGCGCCGAGAACGATTCGGCGCACGGCCACCTCCACCACGCGCTCGTCGCCGCCCGGCTTCGCGACGGCGAACGGGTCGCGCACGCCCTCGGCCAGGTCCTCGACGGCGACTTCTTCCACGCCTCGCTGATGAGCGCGCACTACCCGAACCGCGACGTCTACAACGCGGACGCCGCGCACACCCTGCCCGGTGTGCTGATCGAGACGCTGGTGCAGTCGACCCCGGACCGGCTGGTCCTGCTGCCCGCGCTGCCCGCGGCGTATCCGCAGGGGCAACTCACCGGCGTACGCACGAGGTTCGGGGCGGAGCTCGATCTCACCTGGACGCCGGACACGGCCGTCGCGGTCCTCCGCCCCTCCCGCACCCACCGCGTCGAACTGCGGACTTCCTCCGGCACCCAGCCGCTCGAACTCGTCGCCGGAGAAGACCGCGTCCTCACCCTGGGGGCGCGGTAGCCACACGCAACTCCCCCCACCCATGGAAGGGACACCATGGCAACACGCACCCGCAGCAGGCTCGTCATGGCCCTGCTGGCCCCCGCCCTTGCGCTCGGCGCCACCGTCGGCCTCGCCTCGGCCCCCGCCTCCGCCGCCGTCTGGAGCTCCTGCGACCAGTGGGGCAGCACGACCCTGAACGGCTACACGCTCTACAACGACATCTGGGGCTCCGGCGCCGGCACCCAGTGCATCTGGGCCAACTCCGGTACCAACTGGGGAGTCACCGCCAACCACCCCAACACCGGCGGCATCAAGGCCTACCCCAACGCCAAGAAGGTGATCGGCAAGTCGATCACCTCGCTCGGTTCGCTCAAGAGCAGCTACAACGTCACGGTGCCGTCGTCCGGCGCGTACAACACGTCGTACGACATCTGGGACACCAACTACGCCTACGAGATCATGCTCTGGGTCAACAAGACCGGCGCGGTCGGCCCGCTCGGCACCTCGCAGGGCAGCCTGACGCTGGGCGGCTCCACCTGGACCGTCTACAAGGGCAACAACGGCAGCAACGACGTGTTCTCGTTCGTGCGCAGCTCCAACTCCTCGTCCGGGACGATCGACATCCTGCCGATCCTGAAGTGGATCAAGGACACCAAGGGCTGGTTCGGCAACGTGACCATCGGGGACCTGCAGTTCGGCTTCGAGATCACGTCCTCGTCAGGCGGGCTCGCCTTCACCACCAACAGCGAGAGTGTCACCAGTAGTTGACCCACTCCAGTACCGCTCAGCCGCCCGGTCACCGCACACCACGGGGGCCGGGCGGCTCCGCGACGACGAGCCCCGCGACCCAGCAGCCGAGAGCTGCGAGCACGAGGGCGCCGACCGCCGGGTTGACGTAATCGGGAACGGTGTCGGACACGAAGCCGCCGCCGCCCTTCGTCTCGCAGACGAACCGCAGCGGGACATAGTCCACCGAGTAGCTGATGACGTTCGAAGTCCGCTCGTCGTACTGCCCGTTGACCGTACGGCAGGGCGGCAGCGGCGCCGAGCCGGTGCCGCCGTCCCCCACCTCCAGCAGCGCGCCCATGATGTGGAGCAGACCCCAGAGATACAGAGCGAACGCGACCAGGCCCGCCGCGCCGGCGAGCTTGCGTAAGACCATCGGAGGAGTCCACCAGAACAAGATCGGCACGGCTGTGACGGAGCCCACAGTTCCGCGCAACGGAACCGTCACGGCCCGGAAGGGCTGCCCAACTCCCCTCCGCACACGGCTACTCCGCCACCGGCAGCGTCGTCCCGTCCCGCAGGAACAGCGGAATCCGGTCCAGCGGGGCGTCGACCGTGACAGCCGTGCCACCCTCGTACGTCTCGCCCGTCCACGCGTCCGTCCACCACGCGCCCGCCGGGAGATACGCCGTACGGACCGTGGCACCGGCCGTCAGCACGGGGGCGACCAGCAGGTCCGGGCCGAAGAGATACGCGTCGTCGACCGACCAACTCGCCGGGTCCTGCGGGAACTCCAGGAACAACGGCCGCATCACCGGCAGCCCCTCCTCGTGCGCGGCCCGCATCACATCGAGGACGTACGGCCGCAGGCGCTCGCGCAGCCGCAGGTACTTCTCCAGGATGGGGAGGGCCTGATCGCCGTACGACCAGACCTCGTTGGGGCCGCCCGTCATGTCGGGGCCGAGCGGCATGCCCGGGTCGCGGAAACCGTGCAGGCGCATCAGCGGGGACAGCGCGCCGAACTGGAACCAGCGGACCATGACTTCCTGGTACGCCGGGTCGTCCGGGTCGCCGCCGTGGAAGCCGCCGATGTCCGTGTTCCACCAAGGGATGCCGGACAGCGCGGTGTTGAGACCGGCGGCTATCTGGCGGCGCAGAGTCGGGAAGTCGGTGCCGATGTCACCCGACCACAGCGCGGCGCCGTAACGCTGACTGCCCGCCCACGCCGAGCGGTTGAGGGTGATGATCTCGTCGTCACCCGAGCCGGAGGCCCGCAACCCCTCATGGAACGTACGGGAGTTCTCGGCCGGATAGAGGTTCCCGACCTCCAGACCCGGGCCCGCCCAGTAGCGCAGGTTCTCCTGGAAGCCCGGCTTCAGCTCGGGCTCGCAGGCGTCCAGCCAGAAGGCCGTGATGCCGTACGGCACAAGGTAGTTGTCCCTGATCTTCGACCACAGGAACTCGCGGGCCTCGGGGTTGGTCGCGTCGTAGAAGGCGACCTGGACGGTCGACGCGACCCCCTTGTCCGGCCAGTCGGCGTGGGCCATCGGCCCGTACTGGGTGCCGATCAGATGGCCGCGCTGCTCCAGCACCGAGTGGTTCTCGCTGAGCGGGGAGACGGACGGCCAGACGCTCACCACCAACTTCACGCCCAGCTCGTCGAGTTCGCGGACCATGGCCGCCGGGTCGGGCCACTCCGCCGGGTCGAACTTCCAGTCGCCCAGGTGCGTCCAGTGGAAGAAATCGCAGACGATCGCCGACAAGGGCAGCTCGCGGCGCTTGTACTCCCGTGCCACGGCGAGGAGTTCGGCCTGGGTGCGATAGCGCAGCTTGCACTGCCAGAAGCCCGCCGCCCACTTGGGCAGCATCGGCGTACGGCCCGTCACCGCGCTGTAGCGGCGCTGGCCGTCGGCCGGGTCGCCGGCGGTGATCCAGTAGTCGATCTGCCGGGCCGAATCGGCCACCCAGCGCGTGCCGTTGCCTGCCAGCTCGACGCGGCCGATCGCCGGGTTGTTCCACAGCAGGGTGTAGCCGCGGCTGGAGACGAGCACCGGGATACCGACCTCGGCGTTGCGCTGGACCAGGTCGAGGACCAGCCCCTTCTGGTCCAGCTTCCCGTGCTGGTGCTGCCCGAGGCCGTACAGCTTCTCGTCCTCGTAGGCCGCGAAGCGCTGTTCCAGGCGGTGATGACCGTTGCCGACCGCCGTGTAGAGCCGCGAGCCGGGCCACCAGAAGTGGGCGCGGGCCTCCGCGAGGAGCTCGGCGGAGTCCTCGGTGCGCAAGAAGCGGATCAGGCCCTCGGCGTCGACGTGGACGGTCAACCCGCCCACGGTCAGGGTCCCTTGGCCCTCCTCGATCTTGACGCTCGCCTCGGTGGTCGGCGCCTCGTCCAGGAGCGCGCCCGGCAGCCCGTCGAGCAGCGGGCCGCCGAGCCGGGCCCGGACCCGGACCGCGTCCGGACCCCAGGGCTCGATCCGAACGGTCTCCTGACGCCCGCTCCACTCCAGCGCGCCGTCCCGCTCGCGGAAGGTGCCGAGGGTGGGGGAGGACTGCGCGAGGCTGACCTTGGGCTGGTTTCCGGCAGGCTGATTCACGAGAGGGCTCCTGTGAGGAGTGCAGACGGAGGAGTTGCAGACATGGCGGTGCCCTGGCGGCGGCGCAGGGGTGGAACTCCGGGTACGGAAAAGGCTCAGGACGCGGCGGGCGCCGGCCCCGTACTCGCCCGCACCGTCAACTCCGGTGCGATCAGCACGACTTCGTCGCTGCCGCGGCCGTCCAGCTTGGCCACCAGGTGCTCCACGGCGTAACGCCCCATCTCCTGCGCGGGGATGGCCACGGACGTCAGCCGCACCGAGGCCTGGGTGGCGACCTGGTCGGGGCAGACCGCGACCACCGACACGTCCTCCGGCACGGCCCGGCCCTGCTGGCGCAGCAGGGCGAGCAGCGGCTCGACCGCCGACTCGTTCTGCACGACGAACCCCGTGGTGCCGGGGCGCTCGTCGAAGATCCGGGCCAGTGTCACCGCCATCGCGTCGTACCCGCCCTCGCACGGCCGGTGCAGTACCCGGAGGTCCAACTCCCGTGCCCGGGACCGGAGTCCGTCGAGGGTGCGCTCGGCGAAACCGGTGTGCCGCTCGTAGACCGCGGGCGCCTCGCCGATGACAGCGATGTCGTGGTGACCGAGCTTCGCGAGATGCTCGACGCACAGCGCGCCGGTCGCCCCGAAGTCGAGGTCGACGCAGGTCAGTCCGGTGGTGTCGGCGGGGAGGCCGATGAGCACGGACGGCTGGTCGGTGCCGCGCAGCAACGGCAGCCGCTCGTCGGCGAGTTCGACGTCCATCAGGATCATCGCGTCGGCGAGCCCGCTGCCGGTGACCCGGCGTACCGCGTCGGGGCCCTCCTCGCCGGTGAGCAGCAGCACGTCGTAGCCGTGCAGGCGGGCGGTGGTCGCCACGGCGATGGCGATCTCCATCATCACCGGGACGTACATGTCCGTGCGCAGCGGCACCATCAGCGCGATGATGTTCGACCGGCTGCTGGCCAGGGCGCGGGCGCCCGCGTTCGGGTGGTAGCCCAGCTCGCGGATGCTCTGCTCGACCCGCTGCCGGGTGGCTCCGGAGATGGACCGCTTGCCGCTGAGGACATAGCTCACCGTGCTCGCCGAGACTCCGGCGTGCTGGGCGACCTCGGCGAGGGTGACCATCCAGCTCTCCAAGCTTTGTGAAGCGCTTCGACAGTGCGCGTTGCTGACAAGGGCGGGTGAGGGTGGTTCGACACTAGCTTCAGGCGGTGTGGGTGTCCATAGGTTGTCGAAGCGCTTCGACACTTTCTCCGGAAGCCGGGCTCAGCGGGAGGCTCCCGGGATTCTCCGCTCGGGGAAGGCAACCTCCGGCCGGGTCGGCGGCCACTGGGAGGTCGTAGACGAACCGTCCCCCGGAAGGACCCCCGATGCAACACCGCAGACCCCGCCTCTCGAAGAAGGCGAAGGTGCTGGCCGCCGCCTCGGTCGCGCTCACGGCCCTCGCCGGCGTGACCGTCGCCCAGGCGGGCGAGTCGAGCAAGAAGTGCGGGGCCTTCGACACCGTCACGCTCGGCAAGTACTACGTGAACAACAACCTCTGGGGCCAGGACAAGGCCACCGGCAGCCAGTGCGTCTGGGACAACTCCCAGTCGGGGTCCACGATTTCCTGGGGCACGTCCTTCAGCTGGGCGAACAACGGCAAGGGCACCGACGCGGACGTGAAGTCTTACGCCAGCACCGTCCTCGGCTGGCACTGGGGCTGGAAGGTCGAAAAGGCGACGACCGGTCTGCCGATCCGCGTCGGCGACCGCAAGCCGGTGAAGACGACCTGGGACTTCACGCTCAACTCCAACCCGGGCACGCTCGACGTCGCCTACGACCTGTGGCTGCACGCCAAGAACACCGCCGACTGGGCGGATCAGCCCACCGACGAGATCATGATCTGGCTCAACCGGCAGGGCGGCGCGGGCCCGCTCGGCACCAAGTACGGCAGCGTCAGCCTCGACGGCGCCATGTGGGACATCTACCAGGGAAACATCGGCTGGAACGTGTACTCCTTCGTGCGTCGGGCCAACACCACCAAGGCCACGCTCGACATCGACGACTTCACCCAGGCCCTGGTCCGCCGCAAGCTGCTGAGCAACGACAAGTACCTCTCCGGCATCGAGTCCGGCACCGAGGTCTTCAAGGGCTCGGGGCGCCTTGACACCAAGGCGTACTCCGTCGACATCGGCTGAACGGACGCACGAAGGGTGGCCGCTTCGCGGCGGATCGGGTAGATACGAACGGGTAGCACCCATCGGTAACCACAGAGCGCCGAGGGTCCGATTCGCGGCGAGGTGAGCCTCATGTTCGCTCCACCCAGCAAACCCACCGTCACCGAGCGGGAAGCCCGGCAGGTGGCCGAGGCCGCCCGGGAACAGGACTGGCGCAAGCCCAGCTTCGCCAAGGAGCTGTTCCTCGGCCACTTCCGGCTCGACCTCATCCACCCCCACCCGCTCCCGCCCGACGAGGACGTGCGGCGCGGCGAGGAGTTCCTCGCCAAGCTGCGCGTCTTCTGCGAGACGGAGATCGACGCCGCCCGCATCGAACGCGAGGCCCGCATCCCCGACGAGGTCATCGCCGGCCTCAAGGAGCTCGGCGCCCTCGGCATGAAGATCGACACGAAGTACGGCGGCCTCGGCCTCACCCAGGTGTACTACAACAAGGCGCTGGCCCTGGCGGGCTCGGCCTGCCCGGCGGTCGGCGTGCTGCTCTCGGCACACCAGTCGATCGGCGTACCGCAGCCGCTGAAACTGTTCGGCACGGACGAGCAGAAGGCGGAGTTCCTGCCGCGCTGTGCCCGCACCGACATCAGCGCCTTCCTGCTCACCGAACCGGACGTCGGCTCCGACCCGGCACGGCTCGCGACCAGCGCGGTGCGGGACGGGGACGCGTACGTGCTCGACGGTGTGAAGCTGTGGACCACCAACGGGGTCGTCGCCGACCTGCTGGTCGTGATGGCCCGGGTGCCCAGGTCCGAGGACGGCAAGGGCGGCATCACGGCGTTCGTCGTGGAGGCGGACTCGCCCGGCATCACCGTCGAGAACCGCAACGCCTTCATGGGCCTGCGCGGCATCGAGAACGGCGTCACCCGCTTCCACCAGGTCCGGGTCCCGGCCGCGAACCGCATCGGCCCCGAGGGTGCGGGCCTGAAGATCGCCCTCACCACCCTCAACACCGGCCGCCTCTCCCTCCCCGCGTCCTGCGTCGCGGCCGGCAAGTGGTGTCTGAAGATCGCCCGCGAGTGGTCGGCGGCCCGTGAGCAGTGGGGCAGGCCGATCGCCGAGCACGAGGCCGTGGGCAAGAAGATCTCGTTCATCGCGGCGACGACCTTCGCCCTGGAGGCCGTACTCGACCTGTCCAGCCAGATGGCCGACGAGGACCGCAACGACATCCGCATCGAGGGCGCGCTCGCCAAGCTCTTCGCCTCCGAGATGGGCTGGCTCATGGCCGACGAGCTGGTCCAGATCCGCGGCGGCCGGGGCTTCGAGACGGCGGAGTCCCTCGCGGCCCGCGGCGAGAAGGCGGTCCCCGCCGAACAGGTCCTGCGCGACCTGCGCATCAACCGCATCTTCGAGGGCTCGACCGAGATCATGCACCTGCTCATCGCCCGCGAGGCCGTCGACGCCCACCTCACGGTCGCCGGCGACCTCATCGACCCGGACAAGTCCCTTTCGGACAAGGCGAAGGCGGGCGCGAACGCGGGTGTCTTCTACGCCAAGTGGCTCCCGAAGCTGGTCGCGGGCAGCGGCCAACTCCCCGGCACCTACGGCGAGTTCCGCCACGGCATCGACCTCTCCCGGCATCTGCGCTACGTCGAGCGAGGCGCCCGCAAACTGGCCCGCTCCACCTTCTACGCCATGTCCCGCTGGCAGGGCCGCATGGAGACCAAGCAGGGCTTCCTGGGCCGGATCGTCGACATCGGCGCGGAACTCTTCGCGATGAGCGCGGTCTGCGTCCGGGCCGAACTCCTGCGCACCCAGGGCGATCACGGCCGCGAGGCCTACCAACTCGCCGACGCCTTCTGCGAACAGTCCCGCATCCGGATCGAGGAACTCTTCGGCCGGCTGTGGACCAACACCGACGACCTCGACCGCAAGGTGGTCAAGGGAGTCATGCGCGGCGCGTACACGTGGCTGGAGGAGGGCATCGTCGACCCGTCGGGCGACGGACCCTGGATCGCCGACACGACCCCGGGCCCGTCCAAGGCGGAGAATGTGCACCGACCCGTCAACTGACCCAGGATCAGCAGTACTTGTCGCTCGGATCCCGCGTCGTCCAGGAGCAGGTGTCGACCTTGCTGCCGCTCGCTCTGGTCAGCGTCGCCGTGTCACTGGTGTTGTTCCAGACGTAGGCGGCGCGACCCTGGTACGTGTTCGACGCGGTGTCCGAGCCCTTGCCGGTGTGCACCTTGATGTACTTGCCGGCGCCGATCTTGATGTTCTTGAAGACGTAGCGGTGGTTCGAGACGTCCTTGAGGACCCACCCCTTGAGCGAGATCGCCGACCGGCTGGTGTTCTTGATCTGCACCCACTCGCCGTTCAGGCTCGTGTTGGACCGGTTGTCCGAGCCCGGGCTGTCGAACCAGACGTGGTAGATCGTGACCCCGCCGGCGGCCTCGGCCGGGGTGCTCAGGAGTGTGCCGGTGAGTATCGCGGCGCCCGCGAGCGCGGGCAGGGCAGCGCGTATCCGCATGGAGAATCCCCCCAGGATGTCGTCCACTGGCCGGTCGTCCACCGGCGCAGGACTGAAGTGTTATCACATGACCTTCACGTCATATTCACAAAGGGGGATTTCCCTTCAATCACCGACGAGAGCCGATAAGCCACCCGCCCGAGGGAACCGCTGTCCACCTGGCCACCCGTTGCGGCAACAATGGAGGGATGAGCGACAGTCCAGCACCCCTCGCCGACCCACATCTCGTCTACGACCCCGTCGTGGGCGACGGTCCCAAGGCCCTGGTGATCCTCGGCTCCACCGGGTCCATCGGCACCCAGGCCATCGACCTCGTGCTGCGCAACCCGGACCGCTTCCGGGTCACCGCACTCTCCGCCAACGGCGGCCGGGTCGGGCTCCTCGCCGAGCAGGCGTACCGGCTCAGGGTGCGGACGGTCGCGGTCGCCCGCGAGGGCGCCGTACCGGCACTGCGCGAAGCGCTCACCGCGCAGTACGGCACCGGGGAGCCGCTCCCCGAGATCCTGGCAGGACCGGACGCGGCCACCCAGGTCGCCGCCTCCGACTGCCACACCGTGCTGAACGGCATCACCGGGTCCATCGGTCTCGCGCCCACCCTCGCCGCCCTGGAGGCGGGCCGCGTCCTCGCGCTCGCCAACAAGGAGTCGCTCATCGTCGGCGGCCCGCTGGTGAAGGCGCTCGCCAAGCCCGGCCAGATCATCCCGGTCGACTCCGAGCACGCGGCCCTCTTCCAGGCCCTCGCGGCCGGCACCCGCGCCGACGTCCGCAAGCTCGTCGTCACCGCGTCCGGCGGCCCCTTCCGCGGCCGTACGAAGGCGGAACTGGCGAACGTGACGGTCGAGGACGCCCTCGCGCACCCCACCTGGGCCATGGGCCCGGTGATCACGATCAACTCCGCGACCCTGGTGAACAAGGGGCTCGAAGTGATCGAGGCGCACCTGCTGTACGACATTCCTTTCGATCGCATTGAGGTGGTCGTGCACCCGCAGTCGTATGTCCACTCGATGGTGGAATTCACGGACGGATCGACGATGGCCCAGGCGACGCCCCCCGACATGCGCGGGCCGATCGCCATCGGGCTCGGCTGGCCCGAGCGGGTCCCGGACGCGGCGCCCGCGTTCGACTGGAGCAAGGCCTCGACGTGGGAGTTCTTCCCGCTCGACACGGAGGCGTTCCCCTCCGTCGGCCTGGCCCGGCACGTGGGACAGCTCGCGGGCACGGCCCCGGCGGTGTTCAACGCGGCGAACGAGGAGTGCGTGGAGGCGTTCCGCGCGGGCGCGCTGCCGTTCAGCGGAATCATGGAGACGGTGACACGGGTGGTCGCAGAACACGGGACACCGGCCACGGGAACCTCGCTCACCGTGCCGGACGTCCTCGAAGCGGAGACCTGGGCGCGTGCCCGGGCCCGCGAACTGACAGCGCAGACGACCACGGCGAACGCGGAGGCGCGTGCATGACAGCCCTGATGATGATCCTCGGCATAGTCGTCTTCGCGGTCGGCCTGCTGGTCTCGATCGCCTGGCACGAGCTGGGGCATCTCTCCACGGCGAAGCTCTTCGGCATCCGGGTGCCCCAGTACATGGTCGGCTTCGGCCCGACCATCTGGTCCCGGAAGAAGGGCGACACCGAATACGGGTTCAAGGCCATCCCGTTCGGCGGCTACATCCGCATGATCGGCATGTTCCCGCCCGGCGACGACGGCCGGATCACCGCCCGGTCCACCTCGCCCTGGCGCAGCATGATCGAGGACGCCCGCTCGGCGGCCTTCGAGGAACTCCAGCCCGGCGACGAGACCCGCCTCTTCTACACCCGCAAACCCTGGAAACGGGTCATCGTGATGTTCGCGGGCCCCTTCATGAACCTCATCCTGGCGGTGGCGCTCTTCCTCACCGTCCTGATGGGCTTCGGCATCTCGCAGCAGACCAACACGGTCAGCTCGGTCTCCCAGTGCGTCATCGCGCAGAGCCAGAACCGCGACACCTGCAGGTCGACCGACCCGGCCTCCCCGGCCGCCGCGGCAGGCCTCAAGGCGGGCGACAAGATCCTCAGCTTCAACGGCGTGAAGACGACGGACTGGAACAAACTCTCCGACCTGATCCGCGCCGCCCCCGGCAAGACGGTCGCGATAGTCGTCGAGCGCAAGGGCCAACTCGTCACCCTGCACGCGAAGATCGCGAGCAACCAGGTCGCCAGGAAGGACTCCAGCGGCCAGATCGTCCAGGGCCAGTACGTCACCGCCGGCTTCCTCGGCTTCAGCGCGGCCACCGGCATCGTCCGCCAGGACTTCGGCGACTCGGTCACCTGGATGACCGACCGCCTCGGCGAGGCCGTCAACTCCGTCGCCGACCTCCCCGGCAAGATCCCGGCCCTGTGGAACGCGGCCTTCGACGGCGCCCCCCGCCAGGCCGACTCCCCGATGGGAGTGGTCGGCGCGGCCCGCGTCGGCGGCGAGATCTTCACCCTCGACATCCCGCCGACCCAGCAGCTGGCCATGGCCCTGATGCTGGTCGCCGGCTTCAACCTCTCCCTGTTCCTCTTCAACATGCTCCCGCTGCTCCCGCTCGACGGCGGGCATGTCGCGGGCGCCCTGTGGGAGGCGCTGCGCCGCAACCTGGCGAAGGTGCTCAAGCGCCCGGACCCGGGTCCGTTCGACGTGGCGAAGCTGATGCCGGTGGCCTACGTGGTGGCGGGGATCTTCGTCTGCTTCACCCTGCTCGTGCTGGTGGCGGACGTGGTCAACCCGGTGAAAATCTCCTAGTCATTCGTAGTTTGCGGCGGCCTCACGTCCTTGATGCGAGGCCGCCCTCCATTGAGTGGGTTTACGGCCGATGGGGGTCCCCCCGCCGAGTGCATTCGAGGTGGGGGAGTGCTCGGGCCCGCACGCTTGACGTAATCTCGAAGCCTGGAGCCCGCTGTTCCGGGACCGGGGCCTTGATCCACGACTTGGGGTTGCACAGCAGATGACTGCGATTTCTCTCGGCATTCCGTCCGTTCCGACCAGGCTCGCCGAGCGCCGCAAGAGCCGGCAGATCCAGGTCGGATCCGTGGCGGTCGGCGGCGACGCGCCGGTGTCCGTGCAGTCCATGACGACCACCCGTACTTCGGACATCGGCGCCACGCTCCAGCAGATCGCCGAGCTGACCGCGTCCGGCTGCCAGATCGTCCGCGTGGCCTGCCCCACGCAGGACGACGCCGACGCGCTCTCCACCATCGCCCGCAAGTCGCAGATCCCGGTGATCGCGGACATCCACTTCCAGCCGAAGTACGTCTTCGCCGCGATCGAGGCCGGCTGCGCCGCGGTCCGCGTGAACCCGGGCAATATCAAGCAGTTCGACGACAAGGTCAAGGAGATCGCGCGGGCCGCGAAGGACCACGGCACCCCGATCCGCATCGGCGTGAACGCGGGCTCGCTGGACAGCCGACTGCTGAAGAAGTACGGCAAGGCGACCCCGGAGGCGCTGGCCGAGTCCGCCCTCTGGGAGGCGTCCCTCTTCGAGGAGCACGACTTCCGGGACATCAAGATCTCGGTCAAGCACAACGACCCGGTCGTGATGGTCGAGGCGTACCGCCAGCTCGCGGCTCAGTGCGACTACCCGTTGCACCTCGGGGTCACCGAGGCGGGCCCGGCGTTCCAGGGCACGATCAAGTCGGCCGTGGCCTTCGGCGCGCTGCTCTCGCAGGGCATCGGCGACACCATCCGCGTCTCCCTCTCCGCGCCCCCGGTCGAGGAGGTCAAGGTCGGCAACCAGATCCTGGAGTCGCTGAACCTCAAGCCCCGCCGCCTGGAGATCGTCTCCTGCCCCTCCTGCGGCCGCGCCCAGGTCGACGTCTACAAGCTGGCCGAGGAGGTCACGGCGGGCCTGGAGGGCATGGAGGTCCCGCTGCGCGTGGCCGTCATGGGCTGCGTGGTGAACGGTCCGGGCGAGGCCCGCGAGGCAGACCTCGGCGTCGCCTCCGGCAACGGCAAGGGCCAGATCTTCGTCAAGGGCGAGGTCATCAAGACGGTCCCCGAGTCGAAGATCGTCGAGACCCTGATCGAGGAGGCGATGAAGATCGCCGAGCAGATGGAGGCGGACGGGGTGGCTTCGGGGGAGCCGACGGTCGCGGTGGCCGGCTGACAGGCGTGACTGCGTGATGGTCAGCCCGTCCGGCGTTTGAGGACGAGGCTGTCCAGGCCGAAGCGGGGGCCTGGGGGCGGCAGCCCCCAGACGCCCACTTCCCCCACCCCCCCACAAGAGAAGCGAGCGCCAACACAAGGCGGCACCGCTCAGCTTCCGCAGGTACAGTGCGGAGATCAGCAGACCCTCAGGGTGAGGTCCCGTACGTGTTGACCCAGACCACCTCTCGGGTGCTCGAACCGAGCGACCTGGAAGCCGCGCTCGCCGTACTCGACCGCGAGCCGGTCACGAACGCCTTCGTAGCCTCGCGGGTGCAGGTCGCCGGCCTCGACCCGTGGCGGCTCGGCGGCGAGATGTGGGGCTGGTACGAGGACGGCATGCTGACGTCCCTCTGCTACGCGGGCGCCAACCTGGTCCCGATCTGCGCGACCCCTCGGGCGGTCCGGGCGTTCGCCGACCGGGCCCGCAGGGCCGGCCGCCGCTGCTCCTCGATCGTCGGCCCCGCCGAGGCGACGGCCCAACTCTGGCGCCTCCTCGAACCGAGCTGGGGCCGGGCCCGAGAGGTCCGCGCCCACCAGCCCCTGATGGTCGCCGACCGCCTGCCCACCGGCATCGCTCCCGACCCCTACGTCCGTCGCATCCGCAAGGACGAGATGGAGACGATCATGCCGGCGTGCGTGGCGATGTTCACCGAGGAGGTGGGCGTCTCCCCCCTGGCAGGCGACGGCGGCCTCCTCTACCAGGCCCGAGTGGCCGAACTCGTGGGCTCCGGCCGCTCGTTCGCCCGCCTCGACGAGTACGGCAAGGTCGTCTTCAAGGCGGAGATCGGCGCGGCGACCCCCCGGGCCTGCCAGATCCAGGGCGTGTGGGTGGCCCCCGAGTACCGGGGGATGGGCGTGGCGGCCCCCGCGATGGCAGCGGTACTGCGCTACGCGCTCGCGGACGTGGCTCCCGTGGCCAGCCTCTACGTCAACGACTTCAACACCCCGGCGAGAAGGGCGTACTTGAGGGTGGGCTTCCAGGAGATCGGCGCCTTCATGAGCGTTCTCTTCTGAGACACGCTGAGGGGCGACACCCAAGGGGCGCGGGGCTGTATTCGATATGCGGCTCCGCCGTGTGGGTGCGCCCAGCCACGACGGGCCCGCACCCGAAGAACAACCGAACCCCCCTGTACTCTCCCCACATGCGATTTCCCGGTCACGGCCACCGCCACCCCGAAGACGTCGTGATCGCCCCCCTGAACCTCTCGGCCCACGTCGACGAAGCCCTCGCCGTACAAGCCATCGCATTCGGCCTGGGCGCGGACGAGGTAGCCGTACGCAGGCAAATCGTTCTGCGTCACATGACTTACCCCGGGGCCAACGCCCTCGGCGCCACCACCCAGGGCCGACTGGTCGGTTTTGTCTACGGCATGCCCAACAACCGCACCCACTGGTGGTCCACGGTCGTAGAGCCGTACCTCCGCGCCGGCGGCCACGACACCTGGCTCGACGACTCCTTCGTGATCACCGAGCTGCACGTCCACCCGCACTTCCAGAACCGCGGTGTCGGCCGTTCCCTGATCACCACGATCACGGACGCCGCCCACGAACCCCGCTCGATCCTCTCCGCGATCGACACCGACAGCCCGGCCCGCGGCCTCTATCGCTCCCTCGGCTACGAGGACCTCGCCCGCCAGGTCCTGTTCCCCAGCGCCCCGAAGCCGTACGCGGTGATGGGCGCCCCGCTGCCCCTCCGCCGTCGCTAACCGATTTCCACCGGCACAGCGAGCCCGGCTAACCTCCTAGCCATCACCCTTTCCCGGCAGGAGTACAGGAACCATGGCGAACGCACCGGTCCAGCGCATGTCCCAGTTGATGGCGAAGACGCTGCGCGACGACCCGGCGGACGCCGAGGTCCTCAGTCACAAGCTGCTCGTGCGCGCCGGTTACGTCCGCCGTACCGCCGCCGGCATCTGGAGCTGGCTGCCCCTCGGCAAGAAGGTCCTCTCGAACGTGGAGCGGATCGTGCGCGAGGAGATGGACGCGATCGGCGCCCAGGAGGTGCTGCTTCCCGCGATCCTGCCCCGGGAGCCGTACGAGGCGACGGGCCGCTGGGACGAGTACGGCCCCGAGCTGTTCCGTCTCAAGGACCGCAGGGGCGGCGACTACCTCCTCGGCCCCACCCACGAGGAGATCTTCACGCTGATCGTGAAGGACCAGGCGTCCTCCTACAAGGACCTGCCGGTCATCCTCTACCAGATCCAGCACAAGTACCGCGACGAGGCCCGCCCCCGGGCCGGCATCCTGCGCGGCCGTGAGTTCCTGATGAAGGACTCGTACTCCTTCGACACCGAGGACGAGGGCCTGGCCCACTCCTACGCCCTGCACCGCCAGGCGTACCAGAAGGTGTTCGCGCGCCTGGGCCTCGACTACCGCATCTGCGCCGCCACCGCCGGCGCGATGGGCGGTTCCAAGTCGGAGGAGTTCCTCGCCCCCGCCGAGGCCGGCGAGGACACCTTCGCGGACTGCCCGAACTGCGACTTCGCCGCCAACACCGAAGCGATCGCATACGAGTTGAAGCCCATGGACGCCACCGGCGTGCCCGTGCTCGAAGAGATCCCCACCCCCGACACCCCCACCATCGAGACCCTCGCCGCCCACCTCGGCGTAGCGGCCTCCGCCACGCTGAAGAACCTCCTCGTGAAGGTCGACGGCGAGATCGTGGCCGTAGGAGTGCCCGGTGACCGTGAGGTCGACATGGGCAAGGTCGAGGCCCATTTCGCCCCCGCCGCAGTGGAGTTGGTGACTGCGGAGGACTTCACCGGCCGTCCCGACCTGGTGCGCGGCTACGTCGGTCCGCAGGGCCTGGGCGACAAGGTCACGTACATCGCCGACCCGCGCGTGGCCCCCGGCACCTCCTGGATCACGGGCGCCAACAAGGAGGGCACGCACGCGAAGAACGTCGTCGCCGGCCGTGACTTCGAGGTCGGCGAGTACGTCGACGTCGTGGTCGTGCAGGAGGGCGACCCCTGCCCCAAGTGCGGCACCGGCCTCAAGCTCGACCGTGCCATCGAGATCGGCCACATCTTCCAGCTCGGCCGCAAGTACGCCGACGCCCTCAAGCTCGACGTCCTCGGCCGGCACGGCAAGCCGGTCCGCGTGACGATGGGCTCCTACGGCATCGGTGTCTCCCGCGCGGTGGCCGCCCTCGCCGAGCAGACCGCCGACGACAAGGGCCTGTGCTGGCCCGCCGAGGTCGCCCCGGCCGACGTGCACGTGGTCGCCGCCGGCAAGGCCCTGCAGACCGAACTCGCCCTGGACGTCTCTCAGAAGCTGCGAGCGGCCGGCCTGCGCGTCCTGGTCGACGACCGCGCCGGGGTCTCCCCGGGCGTGAAGTTCACCGACTCGGAGCTGATCGGCGTACCGAAGATCCTGGTCGCGGGCCGCCGCTCCGCCGAAGGTGTCCTGGAGCTCAAGGACCGCAGGACCGGCGAGCGCGAGGAACTGACCGTCGACGAGGCGATCGCGCGCCTCACCGCGTAAGCACTGCCCGGCAGGCTTGTTGAAGCCTCAAGCAATTTAAGATTCCTCTCAGAGAGTTCTCGGGAGGCGTATGGGCGCCTCACAGACTTCTCTCAGGCTGATCCCCGACCGTAGTGCGTGACAGAGAGTCACTGCGGAGGGGAACGGTCATGACAGTCAAGGAGCGTGGGGCCGCTGCGGCGGTCCGCAGAGGCAAGCGGCGCATCGCGGCGGCCACGGCAGCGGTCACGCTGGCGGCGACCGCCGGGGTGTTCGCCCTGGTCGGCACGTTGCAGTCGGAAGCGGACACGACGGCGAGCAACACCGGGACGAGCACTTCGTCGTCGCCCTCTCCGTCGACCTCTTCTTCCACCTCGTCCACGTCGGACAGCTCGACCTCTTCATCGTCTTCGTCCTCCTCATCTTCTTCGTCCTCGTCGGACCTCCAGTCGTCCTCGTCGGGCGTGACGTCGTCCTCCGGCGGCTCCACCGACTCCACGTCGGGAGCGTCGTGATGACCACAACCACCCTGCGCAGGACGGCCGCCGCCGACTGGCGCGCCCTGGGGACCAGCGTCCGGCTGGTCGTCACCGACCCGGCCCTGCTGGACTCCTGCAACCTGCTCCTCGCCCGGCACCTCGCCGAGGTCGACGCGGCCTGCAGCCGGTTCCGCACCGACTCCGAACTGGCCGCCCTGGACGCCTCGTTCGGCCGCCCGGTCACCGTGAGCCCACTGCTCGCCGAAGCTCTCGCGGTCGCCCTGCGCGCGGCCGAGGCGACGGACGGCGCGGTCGATCCGACCGTCGGCTCGGCGATGAACGCCATCGGCTACGACCGCGACTTCACCCTCGTCCGCGAGGACGACCGCCCGGTCCGGCTCACCGTGAAGCGTGCTCCGGGCTGGCGCCTGATCGACCTCGACCGTACGACGGGCACGGTCACCGTCCCGGCCGGTGTCCGCCTCGACCTCGGCGCCACGGCGAAGGCCTGGGCCGCCGACAAGGCCGCGGCGATGCTGGCCGAAGTGGCGGGCTGCGGAGTCCTGGTGAGCCTGGGCGGCGACACGGCCGTAGCGGGGGAGCCCCCGGCCGGCGGCTGGAACATCCGCGTCCAGGACGTCACCGGCTCCGTCGACGAGACGCCCACGGAAGGCACGTACGCCACGATCGGCCTGCGCTCCGGCGGCCTCGCCACCTCGGGCACCGCCGCCCGCAACTGGCGCCGCGGCGGCCATGAACTGCACCACATCGTCGACCCGCGTACCGGCCTCCCCGTCCGCAGCCCCTGGCGCACGGTCTCCGTCGCCGCGGCGACGAGCGCCGACGCCAACGCGGCGAGCACGGCGGCCATGGTGAAGGGCGCGGGCGCGGAACGCCGGCTGACGCGCCTCGGTCTGCCGGCCCGCCTGGTCGCACAGGACGGCACGGTCGTCACGACCCCGGGCTGGCCCATATCCCTGGTGGCCGCCGCGTGACCTCCGAAACCCTCTGGTACGCCAACCGCGCCACCGGAGCCGTCTGCCTCGTCCTGTTCACGGTCGTCGTCCTGCTCGGCATCGCGGTCCGCCTGAGCACCCGGCTCCCCGGCCTGCCCCGCTTCGGCACAGTCGCCCTGCACCGCACCCTCTCCCTCTCCGCGACCGCCTTCCTGGCCCTGCACATAGCGGTGGCGGTGATCGACGGCTATGTGAACATCACCGCCCTCGACGCAGTGATCCCCTTCGTCTCCGGCTACCAGCCGCTCTGGCTCGGCCTCGGCACGGTCGCCCTCGACCTGCTGCTCGCGGTCCTCGTCACCAGCCTCCTCAGGGAACGCCTCGGCCACCGCACCTGGCGGGCGGTCCACTGGCTGGCGTACGCCTCCTGGCCCATCGCCCTGATCCACGGCATCGGCATCGGCACGGACACCGGCACCGACTGGATGACCTGGCTGACCGTGTCCTGCGTGGCCGCGGTGACCGCCGCCTTCGGCATCCGCCTGGCCCACTCCGCCCGCGCCGCCCGCCGCACCCCCGCAGCCCTGCTCCGCACAGCCGAAGGAGCCCGACCGTGACCACGACCTTCACCGACGTCTACATGTCCCCCCGCCTCCTCGCCCCCGGCGGCACCGCGGCCGACCTCGCCACCCACGAACAGCGCTACGGCCCACTGTCGTACGGCGATCCGGACGCCCTCCTGAGAACAGTCGCCGAATCCGGCCTCACCGGACGCGGAGGCGCCGCGTTCCCGACGTACCGCAAGCTGGTCGCGGTCGCCGACGCGAGCCGCCGCACGGGCCGCGCCCCCGTGGTCGTGGCGAACGGCGCGGAAGGCGAACCGGCCAGCCGCAAAGACAAGACGCTCCTGCGCCTCTCACCCCATCTGGTCCTGGACGGGCTGCAGTTGGCGGCCAGGGCGGTCGGTGCGGGGGAGGCCCACCTGGCGGTGGAGGACGGCGCGTCCTACCTGGAATCGGCCCTGGCCCAGCGGAACGACCCTCTGAGCGTGAAGGTGGTCCGCCTCCCCAAACGCTTCCTCTCCGGCCAGGCCTCGGCGCTCGCCCAGTACGTCTCCGGGAACGCCCCGCTTCCCCGCAATCAACACCCACCGGTCCGCGAACGCGGGGTGCGCAAGGCGCCCACACTCGTCCAGAACGTGGAGACCCTGGCCCACCTCGCCCTGGTCGCCCGCTACGGCGCCGACTGGTTCCGCAGCGCGGGCACCCCCACCCAGCCCGGCAGCACGCTCTGCACCCTGCATGTGCCGGGCCGCGAAGTCCGGGTGGTGGAAGCCCCGTTCGGACTCCCCCTCGACCGCTTGCTCCCCCTCCAAGGCATGTCGGCGGTACTCGTCGGCGGCTACCACGGCACGTGGATGCCAGCCACCGAAGCGGCCCAACGCACTCTGGACGCAGGGGACTTGGGGGCGGGCGTCCTGGCCGCACTCCCCGCCAGCCGCTGCGGAGTGGCCGAAACCGCCCGAGTCCTGCGCTACTTGGCCCTCCAGTCGGCCGGCCAGTGCGGCCCCTGCCTCAACGGCCTCCCGCGCATGGCCTCCGCGTTCCGCACCCTGGCCACCCCCGGCCCCCAGCCCAACACCCGCCAGGACGTGGCCCGTTGGTCCGGCCTGATCGAGGGCCGAGGCGCCTGCCACCACCCCGACGGCACGGTCCGCCTGGTCCGCAGCGCGTTGACCACGTTCACGACTGAACTGGACGCCCACGCAAGGGGTTTGTGCACGGCGACCGACCCCACCCCCCTGCTCCCGATCCCGAACGAGGCCCGCTGACATGGACCACCAACAACTCGACATCGACTGGACGTCCTGCCAGGGCCACGGCCTGTGCGCGGAGCTGCTGCCGGACCACATCACCTTGGACGAGTGGGGCTATCCGCTGGTGGACGGTTCTCCCATCTCACCGCGAGTTTTGAAACGAGCCCGCAGAGCAGCGTCAGACTGCCCGGCCTTGGCCTTGAAGCTAAGGCCGGCTGCTTACGACTCCTGACAAAAGGCGGCTTGTGGATCTCCGGGAATGGCGGTGTGTCAGTTTTCGTCGATGCGGCCGAAGGGGGTGCGAGCCAGTCGAGACGAGGAAGACCGCTGCCAGGCCCTGGGAGATCGCAGACGAGTTGTGGGCGCGCATCGAGCCGCTGTACACCGGGATCCGCTGGGAGTTTCTGCCCCAGGAGCTGGGCTTCGGCTCGGGGATGACCTGCTGGCGACGGCTGCGGGACTGGAATGAGGCCGGGGTCCGGCAGCGCCTGCACGAGCTGCTGCTCTGCGAGCTGCGGGCCGCAGACCTGCTGGACTTCTCCCGGGCTGCGGTCGACTCCAGCCCGCTCGCGACGATCACCACCGGCGGCGATCGCAACGACGTCACCCGACTGATCCCGCTGATCCAGGCCGTCGCGCCGATCCGCGGCAAGCGCGGCCGGCCACTGCGCCGCCCCAAGCCACCTGTACGCCGACCGTGGTTATGACCACGAGGTCTACCGGGACAAGGTCCGCCGGTGAGGAGACGGCCTGCTCGCTGCGTCAGAACGCACTCGTAGCAGTTGAGCCCGCACAGCCTCACAGCCGGGATTTCAGCACGTCGACCTCACATCGTCCGCAGGGCCCGTTCGAACGCCGCGTCGCGGCCCAGTTCGTACTCGAAGCGAGCCGGCTCGGTGTTTCGAGTCAGCGGTGGTCGACGTAGGCGACGAGCCCGCCGATGGTCAGGCCCAGCGCGCATCCGCGGCGGAAGGACTCGTAGCGCATGCCCGGGGTGTGCTGGGCGTCGGTCATCCCGTACAGTCCGCGGATTCCCAGTTCCACGCCGCACAGGCACACGACGTAGCCGTGACGCAGGGCGGCGGCCGCCCACTCGGGGTCGTGCGGGACCCAGGTCCGGGAGTAGATCTCACCGTCGGGCGTCCGCAGTTCCAGCCGGGAGTAGGTGTATCCGTAGTGCGGGTCCAGTTTTGGCTGTTCATCGGGTATCTCGTGCAGCTCCCATCCGGGGATCAAGGGCAGGTCGGAGAAGACCTCGGGCGGTAGGCGCTTCATGCCGAACAGGATGGCGCCTTCGAGCTGCGGTTCCTCGGGTATCTCGTCGAGCGAGGCTCCCTTCGGCACGACGTACCCGAAGTAGCCCACGCCCAGGGCTTGCCTGAACTCGAAGAGGGCAGTGGGCAGGCGGGGTGTCTGTGCGGGATCGATGGTGACTGTGCCTTCCGCGGTCTCCAGGCCCCCCAGCACGCACTCGAGCTGCAGCGCGGGGTCGTCGCAGAACAGGATCCGCCCGAGGTCGTCGACCTGTTCGAACTGATGCCGGCTCATCTCCTTCAGCCCTCCGGTTGGTTGCCGTTCCGCGTCCGCGAAGCAGACGACTCGATGTTGAACCATCCTATTGAAGGATCGTTGAACAATCCATACATTGGAGCGTGTGCACCACCAGGCCGGCGGTTTCGTCGAGAGCAGGGGTGAGGGTGAGCGCGGAGGAAGCAGGCACAGGGCGGACAGGCGTGGCTTGGCGAGTGCTGGTGGGCGCCGCGAGTACCGGCGCAGCGTTGGCGCTGTGGGCGATCGTGCGTCTGATCGTGCGCACGGCCTTCGTCACGCACGCCCAGTGGATCGACGCGCTGTGCGCGCTGGCGATCGTCCTCGGCTGTGTGTTCCTTTGCACGTGCTGGTACCTGGACCTCCGGTGGCTGCTGTGTGCGGTGTGCCTTTTCGGGGTGCTGATCCTGCAGAACCTGGAGCTGGATCAGCAGGCGCTGCACCAGCACGGGCGTACCGAACACGTCAGGGTCCGACAGATCCGATGGTCCGCCGGTGACGGCATGGATCCGGGCGTCCACCGCTACACGGTCACCGTCCTCGACGGCCCACCGCTGGCTCCGTTCGAGGAGAACGGGCTCATGGGCTGGAAGTGGGCGGTAGGCGGCACTTACACGGTGACCGTCGATCCGCAGGGCAGTGCCCCGCTCGGGCGGGGAGACAAGCCCGGGCCTCCGGTGATCCAGCAGTTCCTGCAGATCCCCCTCGGCCTCGGCCTGGCCTTCGCCCTGTGGCAGCCGGCAGGCATGCTTCTGCGCCGACAACGCGTCCCGTCAGCCGGACCCGCCCAGCCATAGGGGGCTGTGATCGAGCGGTTGAACTGGTACCGCTCGCTGCCGTGACGACCGGCCTCAAACACGCCGACTTGTCGAGCTTTCTGTCACCCACGGCGGTTCCAGTCCTCGTGACAAAGCGCCAACTGTCGTGTCACAGCTCACTGCGCACGTTGTGGGCGCCGCGTGCGATTGCGCGGCTGCGCGACCAGCCACAACGGATCCGCAGCCAAAGAACCGCCCTAAAGCCACCCAGCGAATTCCAGCAACAACTCGGCATCCCGAGGCCGCCCCACGCGCAGTGCCCGAACTCCCGACTCAACGGCCCGGAACAACGTCCACCCCCGCAACCGCTCCTGATCCACCTCAAGGGACTCGGCAAGTCGCTTGACCCGCCGCCGAGTTGTAGACGCCCCGGACGGCGTCGCGATCAAGTCCTCCACCCGATCCCGCACCAACCGAGCCAGATCAAACGCACACTCACCCACCACCGGATCCGGCCCCACGGCCAACCACGGCACCCGATCCCCGGCCAGCACCTTGCTCTGCCGAAACGTCCCGTGCAGCAACCGCACCTCAGGCGGCGCGGCCAACAACTCGTCCCGAGCATCCAGCGCCACCGAGACCAGCGAAGCAACCTCCGCCCCGCCGCCCCTCATCGCCGCTGCCTGCCGCCCGGTCCGCTCGGCCACGGTCTCGAACGCGTGATCGCCCGGCGGCTCCACCCACAGCCGCCGCAACGCCCCCGCGGCCTCCAGCAACGCCTTCGCCTCCGGCAACGACCGCACCGACACATCCGGATGCAGCCGCTCCAGCACCAGCACCCCTTCACCGGCAGCCGCCTCGACCAGCTGTACGGCCCCCCGGCCACCCCAGTGCGCGAGCGCGGCCCGCTCGCTCTCCGGCCGGGCCCGGCGCGGGGCCAGCTTCAGCACAGCAGGGGTTCCGTCGGCCCGCCGTACCAGCACGACCAGGCTGCTGCGCCCACCGGGCACCTGCACCCGTTCCGCGGTCAACTCGCGTAGATCAACGGCCTGTTGGGCCAGCTCGGGCAGCTTCTCCAACCAGTCGTCACCGCTCGGTGCCGTCTCACCGAGCGCCCTCACCAGACGCTGCGGCGGTTCGAAAGCCATGCGCGAGTAGTTCCCTTCGTATGGTCCTGCGGCCCGGTGCGGTGTTACGCCGTGGGTGTCGCCGAGGCCGTGGGGGTCGCGGCCCGCTCGGCGAGACCAGGGAAGGGTACGCTCCCGCCGCGCCAGCGCACTGCCCGGACCGCCGCTTCCCGCAGCGCCTCCGCGGCCGTACCGCGTACCCCGCCGGCCGACGCCCGTACCAGGTCGGAGTAGACCCCGGCGACCCGTTCCTCCAGCTCCGCGGCGAGCCGTACGGCGGCGGCCGAGTCCGGTACCGGGAACGGCAGCGCGTACGCGGCCGACGCGGCGACCGGCCTTCCGCCCAGGTCCCGCACCTCCCGCACCAGCGCGTCCCGCCGGGCCCGGTGTCCGTCGTAGGCCGCCTTGGCCTCGGTGCGCCGGCCCTCGCGGATACGGCCGCCGACCACGCCGTAGCCGTATACCGCCGCGTGCTCGGCCGCCAGGGCCGCCTGCAGCGCGGTCAGTTCCGCGGCCTTCTCCTCGCTCACTTGGCATCCTCCGTCAGCAGATACGCGTGCCCGGCCCCGGCCGCCGCCACCGAGGCCAGCAGCCGGGCCAGTTCGCCCGGCACGTCGAGCAGGGCCTTGGCCCGTTTGTCGGCGAGGGCCCGCTCGGCACCGGCCAGCCCGGCGAGGGCGTCGCTCGCGGTCGCGGGTACGGCCGAAGCCGAAGCCGACGGCGCGGCAGTGGCCGTAGGAGATGGTGTGGAACCGGTGCCCCCGAAGGCGGTCGCGTGCCGGACGACCTCCGCGCGGAGCGGGTTCAGGCGCTCCGCGAGCGTCGGGTGGGCGGCGAGTACCGCGTCGTACTGCTGGAGCAGGGTCTCGCTGTCGGTGGCCGCACGCGCGCGTGCGCGTTCGGCGGCCGAGGGGCTGCCCGCGGTGTTCTCGATGTCATCGGCGTCGGTCGAGCAGCCCACCAGGAGCGCGGCTCCGGCGGCCAAGGTGAGCAGGCTCCTTCTGCGCGGTCCCGTGAGGGTGCGCGGAGGTGGGGGGAACGGCACGGCGGATCGTCCTCGGGGGGCTCGTACGAACGAAAACACGGGAAGGGCTGCGCGCCCGTGATCACGGTACCCGCGCACCCGCCCGGTGGCAGTCACCGGCACCGGGCGGCCAGCAGGTGGGCGGCAACACGCTCCGGGACCGGATACCCTTTGAGCAGACACGCGCCCTACCCACAACAGCACACGCGGCCGAGGAGTCACCCGGATGAGCACGACCCAGAGCGAGAGGCTGCGAGTACTGCTGGAACCGCTCGTCAGCTCCCAGGGACTCGATCTCGAAGAGGTCGAAGTGGACTCGGTCGGACGCAAGCGGGTGCTGCGCGTGGTCGTCGATTCCGACACGGGTGCCGATCTGGACCAGATCGCGGATGTGAGCCGCGCGCTCTCCGCGAAGCTCGACGAGACCGACGCGATGGGCGCGGGCGAGTACACCCTCGAGGTCGGGACTCCTGGTGCCGAGCGTGAGCTCACCGAGCACCGTCACTACGTGCGTGCCACCGACCGGCTGGTCAAATTCCAGCTGGCCGAGAGCGGTGAGCTGGTCGCCCGGATCCTCGACGTGGACGACGACGGACTTGATGTGGAAGTGCCGGGCGTGAAGGGGCGCAAGCCCACCGCCAAGCGGCTCGCCTTCGCGGAGGTCGTCAAGGCCCGCGTCCAGGTCGAGTTCAACCGTAAGAACAAGAACGAAGACAACGAAGAGAACGCAGAGGAGGCGTAGCCGTGGACATCGACATGAGTGCCCTGCGGGGCCTGGTACGGGAGAAGGAGATCTCCTTCGACCTGCTGGTCGGAGCGATCGAGTCGGCCCTCCTCATCGCCTACCACCGCACCGAGGGAAGCCGCCGCCACGCGCGCGTGGTGCTCGACCGTGAGAACGGCCATGTGACGGTGTGGGCGAAAGAGGACCCCGAGGACCTGGAGGAGGGGGAGGAGCCGCGCGAGTTCGACGACACCCCGTCCGACTTCGGGCGGATCGCCGCCACCACCGCCAAGCAGGTCATCCTGCAGCGGCTGCGGGACGCCGAGGACGAGGTGACGTTCGGCGAGTTCGCCGGCCGTGAGGGCGACATCGTCGCCGGTGTGGTCCAGCAGGGCCGCGACCCGAAGAACGTGCTCGTCGACATCGGCAAGCTGGAGGCCATCCTGCCGGTGCAGGAGCAGGTGCCGGGCGAGGAGTACCCGCACGGGCTGCGCCTGCGGTCATACGTCGTCCGGGTGGCGAAGGGCATGCGCGGTCCGTCCGTGACCCTGTCCCGTACGCACCCCAACCTGGTGAAGCAGCTGTTCGCCATGGAGGTGCCGGAGATCGCCGACGGGTCGGTGGAGATCGCCGCCATCGCGCGTGAGGCCGGCCACCGTACGAAGATCGCCGTCCGCTCCACCCGCAGCGGTCTGAACGCCAAGGGCGCCTGCATCGGCCCCATGGGCGGCCGGGTGCGCGCGGTGATGAGCGAGTTGAACGGTGAGAAGATCGACATCGTCGACTGGTCGGACGACCCGGCCGAGATGGTGGCGCACGCGCTCTCCCCGGCCCGGGTCTCCAAGGTCGAGGTGGTGGACCTCGCGGCCCGCTCCGCGCGCGTGACGGTGCCCGACTACCAGCTGTCGCTGGCGATCGGCAAGGAAGGGCAGAATGCCCGGCTTGCGGCCCGTCTCACCGGCTGGCGGATCGACATCCGTCCGGACACCGAACAGCCGTCCGACCAGCCAGGGGAATAGTTCTCGGCCGCCAGTGGCTTAGATCACGACAACGGCCGTTCGATTCTTGCCTCGAAGGGGTGAGGTCGGTGCGGGGAGGTAGACTTAGCAGTGTCTGGCCGGACGCGAGCCCGCGCATGCCCTGAACGCACCTGTGTGGGGTGCCGGGAGCGAGCGGCCAAGAAGGACTTGCTGCGCATCGTGGCGGTCGAGGGCGAATGCGTCCCCGATCATCGCGGTACGCTGCCCGGCCGGGGCGCATATCTGCACCCCGCCCTGGTCTGTCTCGACCTGGCGGTACGCCGCCGGGCGTTCCCACGGGCGCTGCGTGCCCAGGGGACGCTCGACACAAAGGCGTTGCGTCTCTACGTCGAGCAGGCAACACCGTAAGAGCGAGTCGTACGGAACCTCCGTGCGGCCCGGTATTCCGCGAGTTGGAAGTAGGTCGAGATTGCGATGAGCACTCGATGAGCACGCGATGAGTACGCCCATGAAGTAGCGACGGTCCGGACGCACCCGGACCTAAAAGGAGCGAAGTGGCTAAGGTCCGGGTATACGAACTCGCCAAGGAGTTCGGGGTGGAGAGCAAGGTCGTCATGGCCAAGCTCCAAGAACTCGGTGAATTTGTCCGTTCGGCGTCCTCGACGATCGAGGCGCCCGTTGTACGCAAGCTGACAGACGCCCTCCAGCAGGGCAGCGGAGGCGGCAAGCCCGCCCCCGCGCGCAAGGCTGCCCCGGCCCGTCCGGGAGCCCCCTCTCCGGCGCAGGGTGCCCGTCCGGGTCCTGCCGCCCCGCGTCCGCCGGCCCCGAAGCCGGTCGTCGCCGAGAGCGCCGCCGCGGCTCCCGCAGCCCCGGCCGCGCCCGCCGCCCCGGCCTCCACCGGTGGCCCCCGTCCGGGCCCGAGGCCCGCGCCGCGGCCCGCCCCGGTCTCGCCGGCGCCGACAGCGCCCGAGTTCACCGCGCCTCCGGCGGCTCCCGCGGCTCCGGCCGCCCCTGCCTCCACCGGCGGCTCCGCACCTCGTCCGGGCGCCCCGCGTCCGGCGAGCCAGGCGCCCCGTCCGGGCGCTGCCCGTCCGGCCGGTCCCGGCCAGGGCGGACAGGGTCGTGGCGATCGCCCCGAGCGTGGCGGCGACCGTCCCGGCGCTCCGCGTCCGGGTGGCCAGGGCGCACGCCCCGGTGCTCGTCCGGCCGGTCCCCGTCCGGGCAACAACCCGTTCACCTCCGGCGGCTCCACCGGCATGGCGCGCCCCTCGGCGCCCCGTCCCGGCGGTGCCCCGCGTCCCGGCGGCCAGGACCGCCCGGGTGGTGCTCCCGGTGGCGCTCCGCGTCCGCAGGGTGCCGGTCAGGGCGGTCCCCGTCCGCAGGGTGCTTCGGGCGGTGCCCGTCCGGGTGCTCCCGGCGGCGCGCGTCCGACCCCGGGCGGCATGCCCCGCCCGCAGGGCGGCGCTCCGCGTCCGGGCGGTGGCCCCGGTGGCAACCGTCCGAACCCCGGCATGATGCCGCAGCGTCCCGCTGCGGGTAGCAGCCCCCGTCCCGGTGGCGGCCCCGGTGGCCGTGGTCCCGGTGCCGGCGGCGGTCGTCCGGGCGGTCCCGGCGGCGGCGGCGGTCGTCCTGGTGGCGGCGGCGGCTTCGCCGGTCGTCCCGGTGGCGGCGGTGGCGGTTTCGCCGGTCGTCCCGCGGGTCCCGGTGGCGGTGGCGGCGGTTTCGCCGGCCGTCCGGGTGCTCCCGCCGGTGGCGGCGGTGGCCGTCCCGGCTTCGGCGGTCGTCCCGGTGGTCCGGGTGGCCGTGGTGGCACACAGGGCGCCTTCGGTCGTCCCGGTGGTCCCGCGCGCCGTGGTCGCAAGTCGAAGCGGCAGAGGCGCCAGGAGTACGAGGCCATGCAGGCCCCGTCGGTCGGCGGTGTGATGCTGCCTCGTGGCAACGGACAGTCCGTCCGTCTGTCGCGCGGTGCCTCGCTCACCGACTTCGCCGAGAAGATCAACGCCAACCCGGCGTCGCTCGTCGGCGTGATGATGAACCTCGGCGAGATGGTCACTGCCACGCAGTCCGTCTCCGACGAGACGCTGAAGCTCCTCGCGGACGAGATGAACTTCGTCCTCGAGATCGTCAGCCCCGAGGAGGAGGACCGCGAGCTGCTCGAGTCCTTCGACATCGAGTTCGGCGAGGACGAGGGTGGCGAGGAGTTCCTCGTCGCGCGTCCGCCGGTCGTGACCGTCATGGGTCACGTCGACCACGGCAAGACCCGCCTCCTCGACACCATCCGCAAGACGAACGTCGTCGCGGGCGAGGCCGGCGGCATCACGCAGCACATCGGCGCGTACCAGGTCGCCACCGAGGTCAACGGCGAAGAGCGCAGGATCACCTTCATCGACACCCCGGGTCACGAGGCGTTCACCGCCATGCGTGCCCGTGGTGCCAAGTCGACCGACATCGCGATCCTCGTGGTGGCGGCCAACGACGGTGTGATGCCCCAGACGATCGAGGCCTTGAACCACGCCAAGGCGGCCGACGTGCCGATCGTGGTCGCGGTCAACAAGATCGACGTCGAGGGCGCCGACCCGACCAAGGTGCGCGGTCAGCTCACCGAGTTCGGTCTGGTGGCCGAGGAGTACGGCGGCGACACCATGTTCGTCGACATCTCCGCCAAGCAGGGTCTGAACATCGACCAGCTGCTGGAGGCCGTGGTCCTGACCGCGGACGCCTCGCTCGACCTGCGGGCCAACCCGGAGCAGGACGCGCAGGGCATCGCGATCGAGTCCCACCTCGACCGCGGTCGCGGCGCCGTCTCGACGGTCCTGGTCCAGCGCGGCACGCTGCGCATCGGCGACACGATGGTGGTCGGCGACGCGTACGGCCGGGTCCGGGCGATGCTCGACGACAACGGCAACAACCTTGAGGAAGCAGGTCCGTCGACCCCCGTCCTGGTCCTGGGTCTCACCAACGTCCCGGGCGCCGGCGACAACTTCCTCGTCGTCGACGAGGACCGCACGGCACGTCAGATCGCCGAGAAGCGCGCGGCGCGCGAGCGCAACGCCAACTTCGCCCGGCGCGGAGTCCGGTTCTCCCTGGAGAACCTGGACGAGGCCCTCAAGGCCGGTCTGGTGCAGGAACTCAACCTCATCATCAAGGGCGACGCGTCCGGTTCGGTGGAGGCTCTCGAGTCCTCACTGCTCCAGCTCGACGTCGGTGAAGAGGTCGACATCCGCGTCCTGCACCGCGGTGTGGGTGCGGTCACCGAGTCGGACATCGACCTGGCGACCGGCTCCGACGCGATCGTCATCGGCTTCAACGTCCGCGCTGCGGGCCGCGCGGCGCAGATGGCGGAGCGCGAGGGCGTCGACGTCCGGTACTACTCGGTGATCTACCAGGCCATCGAGGAGATCGAGGCGGCCCTGAAGGGCATGCTCAAGCCGGAGTACGAGGAGGTCGAGCTCGGCACGGCGGAGATCCGCGAGGTCTTCAAGTCGTCCAAGCTGGGCAACATCGCCGGTGTCCTGGTCCGCTCCGGAGAGGTCAAGCGCAACACCAAGGCGCGCCTCGTCCGCGACGGCAAGGTCATCGCGGAGAGCCTCACCATCTCCGGTCTGCGTCGCTTCAAGGACGATGTCACCGAGATCCGCGAAGGGTTCGAGGGCGGTATCAACCTCGGCAACTTCAACGACATCAAGGTCGACGACGTCATCGCGACGTACGAGATGCGCGAGAAGCCTCGCGGCTGATCGTCACAGCACGCGATCGGGGCCGGTCGGCGGGAGCACAATTCCGTCGATCGGCCCCGGCCGTTGCGTGTACGGTTCCTGTATCGGCGTCCAAGACCGGCGCCCATACCCCGAACCGGCGGGACATCCGGACACACATGTATGTGGGGACTCTGTCCTTCGATCTGCTCCTCGGCGACGTCCACTCGCTGAAGGAGAAACGCTCTCTCGTCCGTCCGATCGTGGCCGAACTCCAGCGCAGGTACGCGGTGAGCGCGGCCGAGACGGGCAGTCAGGACCTTCACCGCAGGGCCGAGATCGGGCTCGCGGTGGTCTCCGGGGACACGGGACACCTCACCGACGTACTGGACCGCTGCGAGCGACTCGTCGCCGGGCGGCCCGAGGTGGAACTGCTCTCGGTTCGACGCAGGCTCCACAGCGACGAAGACTGAAGCAAGCAGACGTAGTTACTAAGGAGACGGACCAGTGGCCGACAACGCGCGTGCCAAGAGGCTGGCGGACCTCATCCGAGAGGTGGTGGCCCAGAAGCTGCAGCGCGGGATCAAGGACCCGCGGCTCGGCTCGCACGTCACCATCACGGACACCCGGGTCACCGGGGACCTGAGGGAGGCGACCGTCTTCTACACCGTGTACGGGGACGACGAGGAGCGCGCGGCAGCCGCCGCCGGGCTGGAGAGCGCCAAGGGCGTGCTCCGCTCGGCCGTGGGTGCCGCGGCCGGCGTGAAGTTCACGCCGACCCTCACCTTCGTCGCGGACGCCCTGCCGGACA
The DNA here is from genome assembly GCF_045209635.1 of Streptomyces sp. NBC_01622. Lineage (NCBI taxonomy): Bacteria > Bacillati > Actinomycetota > Actinomycetes > Kitasatosporales > Streptomycetaceae > Streptomyces > Streptomyces sp. NBC_01622. Next base: position 3,392,590 of record NZ_CP109293.1, on the reverse strand, counting down.
CCGCCAAGACCATCGAGGACCTCCTCGACAAGGCACGGCAGTCCGACCAGAAGGTGCGGGAGGTCTCGGCGGGCGCCGCCTACGCGGGCGACGCGGACCCGTACAAGAAGCCGGACGACGACGAGGACGACGCCGCCGAATGACGCAGAAAACCCAGACGCCCGACGGCCTTGTCATCGTCGACAAGCCGTCGGGCTTCACCTCGCACGACGTGGTCGCCAAGATGCGCGGCATCGCCCGCACCCGCCGCGTCGGGCACGCCGGCACCCTCGACCCCATGGCGACGGGCGTGCTCGTCCTCGGTGTCGAGAAGGCGACAAAGCTCCTCGGCCATCTCGCGCTGACGGAGAAGGAGTACCTGGGCACGATCCGCCTGGGCCAGAACACCCTGACCGACGACGCCGAGGGCGAGATCACGGAGTCGGTCGACGCCTCGAAGGTCACCCGGGAGGCCGTCGACGCCGGGATCGCCAAGCTCAGCGGCGAGATCATGCAGGTCCCGTCCAAGGTCAGCGCCATCAAGATCAACGGCGTGCGCTCGTACAAACGGGCCCGCGACGGCGAGGACTTCGAGATCCCCGCCCGCCCCGTCACCATCTCCTCCTTCGCGGTCTACGACGTCCGGAACGCCGTCGCCGAGGACGGCACCCCCGTCCTGGACCTGGTGGTCTCCGTGGTCTGCTCCTCCGGCACCTACATCCGGGCGCTCGCCCGCGACCTGGGCGCGGACCTGGGCGTGGGCGGCCACCTGACCGCCCTGCGCCGCACCCGCGTCGGCCCGTACAAGCTGGACTCGGCCAGGACCCTGGACCAGCTCCAGCAGGAGCTGACCGTGATGCCGATCGCCGAGGCCGCAGAGGCCGCGTTCCCGCGCTGGTCGGTGGACGACCGGCGGGCGAAGCTGCTGCTCAACGGAGTCCGCCTGGACATCCCCGAGGAGTACGCGGGCGTCGGCGCGGTTGGCGTCTTCGACCCCGAGGGCCGCTTCCTGGCGCTCGTGGAGGCACAGAAGGGCAAGGCCAAGAGCCTCGCGGTCTTCGCCTGAGCGATACCCCCGGAGACCTCTCCGGGGGCTCGACTCCCCCCCCCGTGGAGCGGCGGTCACGGGGTCCACGTTCCCGCCGCTCCACGGTCCCCCCTCGGTTCCCCCACCCCTAGGGTGTATCCAACCCTCCGCGTCTATTCACCCACCTGGGCAGGCGCTCGGAGTGAACCGAGGGAGCGGAAGGGGGCGCGTTCACCACGCGATCTGTCCCGCTGATCACGCCACGCCTACCGTCGAACACAGGGCAGGGGTACAGCGGGGAGGTTCGACCATGGTGGGACGGGGCCCGCGGGCGGGCGGCGGCCGTCACATGCAGGAGGAGCGCGCCACCGCGGCCGACGCGCAGGCGCCGAATGACGCGCAGCTGCCGGGTGACGAGGCTCTGGTGCGGATCCGCGATCTGGCCGGACGCCCGCGCGGCACCGGATTCGTCGCCGACCACCACGGCACGGTGATCACCAGCCACGAGGCCGTCGACGGACTGCCCCGGCTCGTCCTGCACGCCGCCGGCGACCGCAGCTGCCTGGTGACCGCCGACGCGGTGACCCCGCTGCCCGCCCTCGACCTGGCCCTCGTCCGCACCGAGGGACTCGGCGTCGACCCGCTCCCCGTCACCGTCCGGGACCGGATCGAGACCGGCACCTACGTACGGATCGCCGCGGGCTGCTGGCGCGAGGCCCGCGTCCTGGGCGCGACCTCCGTCACGTACACGGCCACCGACCGCTTCCATCTCCTGGACGACGCACTGGAGTTGGCGATCGGCACGTCCGGCCGGGACGCGCTGCGGCTGGGCGGCGGAGCGGCCGGCGGACCGGTCCTCGACACGGTGACCGGCGCGGTGATCGGCGTCCTGGGCACGGCGCTGCAGTCCGGGCAGCAGGACACGGGCTTCGCGGTACCCCTGCGTGCGCCCGACGGCCCACTGGCCGAACTCCTCGCCCGCAACGCGGCGACCGTGCCCGCGTACGGCGCCGACCTCAATCTGGCAGGTGTGCTGGAACTGACGGCCACCTCGGTGGGCTCGGACGGCCCGCCGGGTACGCTCGCGGGCTTCGTCGGCCCCGGCCACGGCCTCGACGGCCCGTCCATGCTCCGGCCGGTCGAACGCCCTTCGCTGGCAAGGGAGTTCGCCCGCTTCACCATGGGTCCGGCCGCCGTGCTCGGCCTCGTCGGACCCCCGGGCAGCGGCCGTACGACGGAACTCGCGGCGTTCGCCGCCCGGCGCGGCGGCGGTGCGGAACCGGCACCCACGCTGTGGCTGCGCGGCGCCGATCTGCACGACGGCGACGCGTCGGTGGCGGACGCGGTACGGCGGACGGTGGAGCGGGCGTCCCGCATCCTGGCCGCGTCCGTGGCTCTGCCCGGCGGCCTCGGCGACGTCGGCCCGGAGAGGCTGGCGCGGGTCGCGGACGACGCCGGCCGGCCTCTGCTGCTGCTCCTCGACGGGCCCGAGGAGATGCCGTCCGTGCTGGCCCACCGGCTGGACGAGTGGACCCGGGGGACGGGGGAGTGGCTGCGGGGGAGCGGGGCGCGGTTGGTGGTGGGGTGCAGGGCGGAGTACTGGGAAGGGGCCGGGTTTCCAAGGGAGTTGCTGTACTCCGGGGACACCTCGGAGAGTTGCGTGCGCCTGGGTGACCTGCGGGACGACGAAGCCCGCCGGGCCCGCGCGGCCTACGGCGTTCCGGAGGACGTCCTCGCCGACCCCGACGCCCGTCACCCCCTCACCCTCAGCCTCCTCTCCGAGGTGCTCGCCGCGCTGCCCGCCGCCCCCGCCGCCCCACTCCACCGCGACGACGTGTTCTCGGCCTACCTCGACCTCATGTGCCTCCGCATCGCCGTCCGCCTCGCCGCCGAGAACGGCCTGCGCGGCACCGCCGTACGACGGCTCGCCGCCAAGGTGTCCGGGCAGGTGCACGAAGCGGCGCGGCGCAGTCTCGGGCCGGGGCAGGGGGAGTTGGGCCGGGAGGCGTTCGAGGCGGTGTTCCCGTGGGGCCCCGCACCGGCGCGGCTCGGCGGCGGCACCGGGTGGGCGTCCGCCGTCCTCACCGAGGGCCTGCTCGTGCCGGCCGGTACCGGATACCGCTTCGCCCACGAGGAGTTGGCCGACTGGATCCAGGGCACGCACCTCGACCTCGACGAGGCGCTGCACGCTCTCGTGCACCGCCCCCGCACCCAGCGGGCCGCGTATCTCCTCCCCGTCCCGCACCACCGCATCGGCCCCGTCGTACAGGCCCTGCTGCTCCTCGCCCGCGAGCACGGCACCGGTCAACTCGCGCTACGGCTGAAGGAGTTGGCGCAGGCACTGGACGCCGACCCGCACTCCTGGTGGGCCGCGCGGCTGCTCGCCGAGGTACTGGCACGGGTGCCCGACGCGATGCCGTACAGCGGAGTACTGCGGCTGCTCGTCGACCAGTTGCTGGCGCGACGGCAGCAACAGGACGACGTACCAACGGAGTTCGGGCCGGGCTTCTGGACCTTGCTGGCGCTGCCGGAGGCCGAGCGGTTCGAGCTGCTGCGGCGGCTGGTGCTCGCGGACGGTGCTCCGCAGGACGGCGGCGGGCCCCGATTCCTGGACACCGCCGCCGAGTTGCTCGCCGCCGACCCCGGCACCGTACAGCCGCTGCTGACCCGCTGGTTCGACGACGAGCGGCCGTTGCCCGCGACCCCGCACGCGACCGTGGCGACGGCCGCGCAGGCCCTGCTGCACACGCACCGGCGGCGGGCGCTGGACGATCTCACCGAGGTGCTGGTCGGCTGTGCGCACGGGCGGGCCGACGAACTCCTCGCCGTACTCGCCGAGGAGGAGCCGTCGGCCTTGTGCCGGGCGGTGGACCGATGGGCGCACGACGAGCGGCCGGGCCGGCGGGTGGCGGCGGTGGCGTACGGGCTGCGCGCCGCCCCGCACGTACGGACCGAGGCCGACCGTGAACTCCTGTGCTACGCCGCCCAGTTCCTGCTGGCCCGCCCGGCCGACCGCTCCCTGCACGGCGGGGCGCTCGCCCTCCTCGTCCGCGATCCGTACACCCGCGCCCGCCATCTCCCGCAGGCGCTGCGGCACTTCGCGTCCGGCGACCCGCAGTTCCCGCCGAGCGCGCTGGCCGCCGCCCTGACCACCCACCCCGAACCGGTCCTGGAGGCCTTCCGGACCCGTCTGCACGGACCGCACGCGAGCGAGGCGGTGCGGACCCTCGCCGATGTCACGGACCCGGCCCTCGTGCGCCGGGCCACCGCCCTGGTCCGCGAGACCGTCGTACGGTGGCCGGAGACGGCCGCCCACCTCGGGGTCTACGTCGACCGGTGCCTCGACCACGGCCCCACCGCACGGGCCGTCCTCCTCCCTCTGGTCACCGGCCTCCTGGACGGTGGCCCGGAACCGGTGCGGACGGCCCTCGCCGGCGTGCTCGCCGCTTCGGGCACCCCCGCCTCCCGCCCGCTGCGCCGCGAACTCCTGGAGTTCCTGCTCGCGCACGAGCACGACCCCGCCGTACTGGACGCCCTGCTGCACGCGGCGGCCCGGCGCGACGACGACGAACTCCGCGACCTCGTCCACCGGACCGGCCGGCTGCTCGTCCGCACCCCCGCCGGAGCGACCCGCTTCGACCGCGGACTCGTCGACCTCGGCCGCCATGTGCCCGGCTTCGCCGCCCTGATGGCCCGCTGGCTGGCGGACACCCCGGAGGACTGGGCCGCGGTGGTCGGACCCAGCGCACGGCGCATGATCGAGAACCTGGCGGGGGTGGGGGTTCCCGCGTAGGCCGCGCATCTCGTGTTCCGTACGTGCGACCGGTCACAGCCTCCATGCCGATGCGGGTCGCAGGTTCCCGGCATGGCACCCTTAGACCTGCGTAAGAGGTCAATGACACAGGTCTACATACGGACACGGGTTCGATGAGGAGCGGTCACAGTGCAGCGCTGGCGTGGCTTGGAGGACATCCCTGAGGACTGGGGGCGCAGTGTCGTCACCATCGGTTCTTATGACGGGGTCCACCGCGGGCACCAGCTGATCATCCGGCATGCCGTGGAACGCGCCCGTGAGCTGGGTGTTCCCTCGGTCGTCGTCACCTTCGACCCGCACCCCAGCGAGGTCGTGCGCCCCGGCAGCCACCCCCCGCTGCTCGCCCCGCACCACCGCCGTGCCGAACTGATGGCCGAGCTGGGCGTCGACGCGGCGCTGATCCTGCCGTTCACCAAAGAGTTCTCCAAGCTGTCCCCGGCCGACTTCGTGGTCAAGGTCCTGGTGGACAAGCTGCACGCGAAAGCGGTCGTCGAGGGCCCCAACTTCCGCTTCGGCCACAAGGCCGCGGGCAATGTGGCCTTCCTGATCGAGCAGGGCAGGACATACGACTTCGAGGTAGAGGTGGTGGATCTTTACGTGAGCGGTGCGGCGGGCGGCGGCGAGCCCTTCTCCTCCACACTGACCAGGCGGCTGGTCGCCGAGGGCGATGTCGAGGGCGCCCGCGAGATTCTCGGCCGCCCGCACCGGGTCGAGGGTGTCGTGGTGCGCGGCGCACAGCGCGGTCGCGAAATGGGCTTCCCGACGGCCAACGTCGAGACCCTGCCCCACACAGCCATCCCGGCGGACGGCGTCTACGCCGGATACCTCCATGTCGAGGGCGAGGCCATGCCGGCCGCGATCTCCGTCGGCACGAACCCGCAGTTCGACGGCACCGAGCGCACGGTGGAGGCGTACGCCATCGACCGCGTCGGCCTCGACCTCTACGGCCTGCATGTCGCCGTCGACTTCCTCGCCTTCGTGCGCGGCCAGGCGAAGTTCGACTCGTTGGAGGGTCTGCTGGAGCAGATCGCGCAGGACGTGAAGCGCTGCCGGGAACTGATCTCGGCGGACACGGACTCCGGCGACGCCGAGTAGCTGTTCTCGTTTCTACGACGCCGAAGGGCGGCCGGTGCTTTTGGGCACCGGCCGCCCTTCGTGTTCGGCGGTGGGTTACTGCTGCGGGGGTGCGGACGGCGGGGGCGGGGTGCCCTCCGGCGGCTGGGCGTAGCCCGGGTGCTGAGGGTAGGGCTGCTGGCCGTACAACTGCTGGCCAGGCTGCGGCGGCGGTTGGTGCTGCGGCTGCTGCGGCTGCTGCGGGGGGTACGGGCCGGGCGCGGGCTGGCCCGGGTACGGCTGCTGTTGCGCCGGATAACCCTGCTGGCCGGGGTAGCCCTGCGCTCCCGGGTAACCCTGCTGGCCCGGCATCGGCGGGGCCAGCACCGGCGGGGGGTTGCCGTCGCTCGTCCACAGGCCGTGCATCTGCTGATGGCGGACGAAGTCCTCCGCGACCAGGGCCGCGAGGTTGAAGTACGACTCCCGGACCTTCGGCCGCATCATGTCGAGGTCGACCTCCGCACCGGCGGCGAGATGCTCGTCGAACGGCACGACCACGACACCCCGGCAGCGTGTCTCGAAGTGGCTGACGATGTCCTCCACCTTGATCGTCTTGCCGGTCTCGCGCACCCCCGAGATGACGGTGAGCGAGCGTGAGACGAGGTCCGCGTACCCGTGCGCCGACAGCCAGTCCAGCGTCGTACTCGCGCTGCTGGCACCGTCCACGGACGGGGTCGAGATGATGATGAGCTGGTCGGCGAGGTCCAGCACACCGCGCATGGCGCTGTAGAGGAGACCCGTACCGGAGTCGGTGAGGATGATCGGGTACTGCTTGCCCAGCACGTCGATCGCGCGCCGGTAGTCCTCGTCGTTGAAGGTCGTCGAGACGGCCGGGTCGACGTCGTTGGCGATGATCTCCAGACCGGAGGGCGCCTGGGACGTGAACCGGCGGATGTCCATGTACGAGTTGAGGTACGGGATCGCCTGGACCAGGTCGCGGATGGTGGCTCCGGTCTCGCGGCGCACCCGGCGGCCGAGCGTGCCGGCGTCCGGGTTGGCGTCGATCGCGAGGATCTTGTCCTGGCGTTCGGTGGCGAGGGTGGAGCCGAGCGCGGTGGTGGTCGTGGTCTTGCCGACACCGCCCTTGAGGCTGATGACCGCGATCCGGTAGCAGGACAGCACGGGCGTGCGGATCAGCTCCAACTTCCGCTGCCGCTCGGCCTCTTCCTTCTTGCCGCCCAGCTTGAACCGTGAGGGCGAGGCACCGGGCCGGCCGCTCTTCGCCTTCTGCTTCTTGTTGTTGAGCAGCCGGTCCGACGACAGCTCCACGGCCGCGGTGTAACCCAGCGGCGCGGCACCGGGGTTCACCGGCTGCCGCTGGTCGTGCTGCATGGGCTGCGGCCAGGCGGCACCGGTGCGGGGATCGACCGGGGGCGCGGAGGGAGCCTGGGGGTGGGACTGCGGCGGCAGCGGTTGCGGCTGCGCCTGCGGTTGTTGGGGTGCCTGCGGGGGCGGACCGGGGTGCCGTGGGTCGCCGGCCTGCTGTGGGATCTGGGGTGCGTGCGGCGGCTGCGCCGCGTCGGACCAGGACTCAGGGGCGAAGCCGGGGCGGGGTGCGTCTTGGGCGGGCGCGGGGGCGTGGGGGAAGCCGTAGCCGTCCTGCTGAGCGGGAGGCGGGGGGAAGCCGTAGCCGCCCTGCTGGTCCGGCGGGGTGGGGGCGGGCCCGGAGTGCGGGGCGCCTTGCTGGTTCTGCGGTGCGGGGGGCGGTACCTGGGGGGTGCCCGGCCGGCCGTGTTGTGCCGGTGGCGGGAAGCCGTAGCTGCCCTGCTGGTTCTGCTGGGCCGGGGGCTGGGGGAAGCCGTAGCCACCTTGTTCGTTCGGAGTCGGCGGCGCGGGCGGAGGGGGTGGCTGGGGGAAGCCGTAACCGCTCTGCGGCGGGGCCGGGGGCGTGGGTGCCGGGCCCTGTGGAGCGGGGGCGGTCCATGCGGCCGGTGCGGGCTGGGGGGTCTGGGGTGCCTGCGGCTGCTGGAAGGCGGGCTGCTGCTGGGGTGGCGACGGCGGCTGAGGCGGCGCGGGGTTCACGGCCGGGGGCTGCTGAGCCTGAGCCTGGGGCTGGGGTTGCGGCTGTGTGGGCCACTGGTCGGCCGGGGCCGGGGCGGCGGGTTGGTAGGAGGGTGGCAGGGGCGGGACCCCGCTCTGCGGGGCCGGTGGGCGAGACCAGGCGGCCGGAAGGGGCGGTATGTCGCCGGTGGCACCGGTGGCCGGGGTGGCAGCGGGCTGCGGGGCGTCGGCCTCGGGTGTGGAGGCCGGGGTGTCGGTGTCGCTCGGTTCGGCCGCGGGGGCGGTGGCGGGGGGTGTATCGGCGTCCGCGGCGGGCGCAGCGATCGCGGAGGCGTCGTCGGCGCTCTCGTCCTCGGCCTGAGCCTCGGCCTCAGCCGAGTCCACGCTCTCCGACTCGGCGACCGCGCCGTCCTCGTCCTGTGTGCTCACCTCGGCGGCGTCATCGTTCTCCGGGGTCTCCGTCAGCTCACCGTCGGCCGGAAGCACCCCACCGGGCACCTCGCCTTCGGAACCCTCGGAACCCTCGGAACCCTCGAACTCCCCTTCCCCGGAGCCCGATTCCGCACCACTGGCATCCCGTACAGAACCCTCGGCCGGAGCCGGAACCGGAGTCACCAGGGCCTCCGCGTCGGTCTGTCCCGGCGCGGGGCTCGTCACCCCACCCCGTTCCGTGATCTCCCGCTTCAGCGCGGCGGCCGAGATCCGCATGGTCGCGCCGCTCACGAGGTCGCCGTTCTCGGAGTCGTCCTCGTCCTCGTCGGAGACCAGGGCCGAGGCTGTCCAGGCGGACGGGAAGCCGGGGTTGTTCGGCAGCGCCGGTGTCGAGAACGGGAGGCCGCCCGGCGACGGCGGCGGGGGCGGTGTGGCCGTACCGTTCGCCGGAGTCTGCGCCGGAGGCGGGGTGGGCGCCGTAGGCGGTGTGGGCGTCGGCGGGGCCTGTGCGGGCGCGCCCGGCGAGTTCTGGGTGTACCAGGCCGGCGGGGCGTAGTCGATCGTGAACTCGCCCGTCATCTCGATGGCGGACTCGTCATCGGGCTGGTCATCGCCGGGCGTGGCCCAGCCCCCGCGGATCCCGTCCCGATCGCTGCTCACAATTCCTCCTGGTGTGGTCGAGCACCCTCATGCCGTGCTGGGGCGACCGTTCTTGACATCCGAACGTCCGATGCGCCGGGTCGTCCCCCTGAGCCCCTGGTCCTGGGCGACGCACCACCCGCTCGCGGATACTCGTGACGTGCCCTGTCCCAGCCTAATCACCAAAACCGTGGACTCGGCAGGCCCGCCCACCCCTTCGTGCGCACCCACACGACCGAGACCGGCGATAGCGGACCAAATCCCCCTGGAAATCGACCAAACCCGACAGCTCGGGCACTTCAATCCGCCGGATCCACCCCACCGGCGGTCCGTCGGTCCGCCGTCAGTCCATGCGGCGGGCCACGCCCAGCAGTCCCACCTCGGCGTCCGTCGGCTGGGTCATCACATACTGCCGGTCCCGCTCCGTGCACCACATCGTGACGCCTTCGGGCAGCGTCGGCAGTGACTCCAGGTCCGGGCGCGGCAGACCGATCACGCGCCCGATCTCGGCCGCCTCGTCCGGCGACACCCGCTGCACACCCACCAGCCCCGCCTGCCGCATCAACCGGGGTGCGACCGGGCTGAGATACGGCAACAGGGTCAGTACCGACTGCCAGGGCGCCGACGTCACCCGCCCGCGCGGGGGCCGCATCCCGCAGTCCCGCACCACCAGCACGGGCGTACCGGCGGACGCGCCCTGCGGGGGGACGCGGCCGACGTCGTACACCGCGAGGCCGTTCTGTCCGCCGCCCATCGCGTGCACCATCTGCATCCAGGCCTGCGGCCGTCCTGTCTCGACGGCGACGCGCGCCCCGGTGGCCGCCGCGCGCAGCGCCAGCACCTGGGCCGTCCACAGGCCGCTGATGAGCAGGATGTCGTACGGCGTCGGGCGGTTGACCCCGAGTACGGCCGGCCGGCCTTCGGGGTCGATGCCGACCACCACGCCGTCGTCCCCGATGGGCAGCGACAGCGCCTCCACCTGGTCGACGGGCAGGGAGTGGCGCGGATGGCGAGGGCCGAGCAGGCCGAAGCCGCTGCGCAGTCGCGAGGCGATACCGGTGGCCGCGGGCTCTGTGGTCGTCATGGTCATCAGCGGGCACCTCCGAGGGGCAACGTGGCGAGGACGCCGGGGAGTTGTTCGCGGTCGAGGCGGGCCAGGCCGGTGCGCGCCTGCCGGGCCGCCTGCTCCAACTCGCGCCGGGCGTCGGTCAGTTCCTGGTTGCTGCGGCCGGTGATCCGCAGGTGTCCGGTGAGGGCCACGTCCTGCTGCTCACCGCGGGCCAGGGTCAGACTGAAGGTCGTCGCCAGCGCGGGCACCGCCGTCAGCCGGGCCACGAGCTGTGCCAACGAGGTGCCGGACTCGCCCAGTTGGGGCCAGCGGCGCACCCAGTAGGTGGTGTGCCGGCGGTTGTCGCAGCGCCAACTGCGGCTGGACTCCTCGGTCCGCCGCTGCGGTGCCTCGCTCCGCCCGGCCTGCGCGGTCACCATCGGGTTGGCGCACGCGGAGGTGGCGATCGCGGCCGTCAGCTCCTCCTCCGTGAGCACGTTGGCCCGCAGACCCGCGCCGGACAGCCGGCTCGACAGATGCTCCGCCGACCGCACCAGGCACTTCTGCGCCCCGACCAGTCCGCCGCCGCGCGCGGCCACCGCCTCGGGGCACAGCTCGGGGTCGAGCTTCAGCGCGATCCAGGTGATACGGACGGAGGGGGAGCCGGTCTGGGCCTGCAGCGGCGCGTAGTTGCTCACCACGACCGACTGCTGCGGCAGATGCAGCGCGGGCGCGGGCTGGGTGTGCACCACGATCTGCGCCGATTCGAGGCGGATTCCGTCGACTTCGAGGGTGTCCCGGACCAGCCCCACGGGCAGCGGTCTGCGCCCGCGCTCGGCACGCAACGCGCCCGCGTCGGACTCCACTTGGAGCACCGCGGTGAGGAAGTCGCCGTCGCCGATCATCCCGACCGGCCGCTGGTCGCGGTCGTCACCGCGGTGGTAGCTGTACGTCCGCAGGCTCGGGTCGCACTCCACGGCGGGCGCGAGACCGGCGTCCGTCCCCGGCGGCACCGGGGTGTTGGCGGCTCGCCGCACCCGGGACCGCAGTGCCAGCAGCGTGCCCAGCCACTCCGGCAGGGAGCGGCCCCGGCGTCGTACGACAGCGAGGACCACGAGGAGGGCGGCGACCACGAGCGCGGGCACGAGTGCGACCGGGCCGACGAGCCAGCCGGAGACCACGAGCGCCGCCGCGACCTCCAGCAGCACCAGCCGCTGGGTCGTGAACGAACCCCCGCGCCCCGAACGCGACTTCAGATGAGGCGTGAAGGAACCGCGGTACGGACCCGAAACGCCCGCGTGATCCGAGGCGGCTGCCGATTGCGATCGCGACCGGTTCCGCGTTGCGGAAGCCATCACTCCAAAACCCCCGAACTCTCCCGAAATTCCCTGCGCACTGGTCCCCTCAAGGCCAGAGCACCCTACCCGTGACACAAGCACACCCACGCAACAGGCATAGTAGGGGGCGGGTCTGACACCAGAGGTATCAGAGGCAATCGGGGGCAGGGACCGTATCTCCACAGGTCCTCCACGGCTCCGCACGGGGAGAGAGCGGACACAGATGGCATCACGGCGCGACGAACTCAACGCCTACACCTTCGCGAAGCGCCGCACGCTCGCGTCCTTCCTGCAGCCGTCCCCGACGGGCTCGGAAGAGGGAGCGCCGAAACCGCTGGGCGCACTGGTCCCCGGAGTCGTCGTCGGCGTGGTGATCCTCGCGGTGTTCGGCGGGATCGGCATGTTCAAGCCGACAGCGCCCCAGGGCTGGGCCGACGTCGAGTCGCACGTCATCGTCGCGAGCAAGTCGACCACCCGGTACGTGGTGCTGACCACAGGCAAGAACAAGCAGAAGCAGCTGCACCCGGTCCTCAACATGGCCTCCGCGAAACTCCTCCTGGATCCGAACAAGTCCAGCGTCATCACCGTCGACGAGAACGTCCTCGACAACGGCAAGCTCCCGCACGGCGCCACCATCGGCATCCCCTACGCCCCTGACCGACTCCCCTCCTCCGGCGAGGCCGAGACGGCCAAGCGCTGGGCCGTGTGCGAGCGCCCCAGCGCCGGCGGACGCGCCATCCAGAAGGCGACGTTCGTCCTCGCGAAGAAGGAGTGGCCGAAGACGGAGGGCACCGGCAGGCTCTCCGGCGGTGACCTCATGTACGTCGTCGCCCCGGACGGCAGGACCCAGTACGTGGTCGACGCCCACGGCACCGCCTACGAGTTCGCCGACCCCTCGGACAACGAACTGCTCAAGGCCCTCGACACCCAGGGCCGCGCCCCGCAACGCGTCTCCCAGGAATGGCTCGACACCCTCCACAAGGGCGACGAGATCTCCATCCCGAAGATCACCGGCGGCACCCCGGGCACGAAGGCCGACGCCTCCGCCCTCCTGGAGGACTACGACAAGGTCGGCGAGGTCATCAAGGCCTACGCCGGCCAGGTCATGCAGTACTACGTGGTGCTGCCCGGCAAGGTGGCCCGTATCTCCGAGTTCACCGCCACGCTCCTGCTCAACAGCGGTGACCTCGTCGGCGTCGGACAGGCGGGCGAGGCCCAGCAGGTCAGCCCCGGCGCGGTCGCCGACAGCACCACCTTCGACGCCGACAAGAACTGGCCGACGTACAAGCCGAAGACGGTCAACGACGGCACCAGCGCCACCAGCGGTCCCAACACCGTCTGCAACGTGCTGCGTTCGGTCGGCGCGGACAACAAGACCACGCTCTCCACCTGGGTCGGCACCGACTACCCGGCGCAGTTGCCCACCGGCTCCTCCAGCGCCTACGTCACCGCCGGTTCCGGCCAGCTCTTCCGCCAGGTCAAGGGCACCGAGGCGAAGGCGGGCCCGGTCTTCCTGGTCACCGACACCGGCCTGCGCTACGCCCTGCAGTCCAACAGCGACAGCGCCACCGACGACAGCGGCATCGGCACCACCGCCGCGCAGCGCAAACAGGAACTGAGCGAGGCCGAGATCGCGCAGACCCGCCTCGGCTACGAGAAGGTCACCCCCACCCCCGTCCCCGCCGAGTGGTCGACATTCCTGCCGATGGGCCCCCGCCTGTCGGAGGCGGCGGCACGGCAGCCGCAGGGTTCGTAGGCGCGACGGGGGAAGGGATCGGAAGGTTCAACTCATGCTGATCGCGCGGATGTTGAGGGTCACGGTGACGGCCTCGATGGTGGCCGTACCCCTGTCGATGTCGCCCTTGCTGGTGACTCCGGTGCGGGCGGACGACGGCCAGTGCACGTTCCCGTCGAAGGACTACACGGGCCGCCCGTGGGCCCTGCAGCGCGTCAATCTCGACGAGTTGTGGGCGGAGTCCACCGGCAAGGGTGTCAAGGTGGCCGTGATCGACACGGGTGTCGACGTAAAGAACAAGCAACTGAAGTCGGCGGTCGACGCGTCCAAGGGCGAGAACCTGTTGCCCCCCAAGAACTCCAAGGGCGAGACGATCGACCGCGGCAACAGCCAGGGCACCACCGACACGGTCGGCCACGGCACGCGAGTGGCCGGCATCATCGCGGCCCGCCCCGCCAAGGGCACCGGCTTCGTGGGCCTGGCCCCCGACGCGACGATCATCCCGATCAAACAGAACGACGCGGAGGGCGACGGCACGGCCGCGACCCTCGCGACGGCGATCCGCGACGCGGTGGCCAAGGGCGCGGGCGTCATCAACATCTCCCAGGACACGGCGAACGCCGTGGCGCCCGACGACCGCCTCCGGCAGGCCGTGGACGACGCCCTCGGCAAGGGCGTCGTGGTCGTCGCCTCGGCCGGCAACGACGGCCTCGGCGGCAACGTCAAGGTCACCTACCCGGCCTCCTACGAAGGCGTCCTCGCCGTCGCGGCCTCCGACCGCAACAACGAACGCGCCTCCTTCTCCCAGTCCGGCGAGTTCGTCGGCGTGGCCGCGCCCGGCGTCGACATGATCTCCACGGTGCCCGGCGGCGGCCACTGCTCCGACAACGGTACGAGCTTCTCGGCGCCCTATGTCGCGGGCGTGGCAGCCCTGTTGAAGGCCAAGTACCCGCACTGGACGGCGCGGCAGATCGTCGCCCAGATCGAACAGACCGCGGAACGCTCGATCTCCGGCCACGACCGCCTCGTCGGCTGGGGCGTCGTCGACCCGGTCAAGGCCCTCACGGACGTCGACCCCGAACACCCCGTCGAGTCCCCCGCCCCCGAGGGCGGAGTCTCCAAGGCCGAGGCCCCCTCGGTGACCCCCCTCCACTTCGGCGAGACAGCGGACGAACGGAACACCCGGCTGGGCACGTACGTGGTCGTGGGCGGGCTGCTGGCAGTGGCGGGGCTTGGGGGGACTGCGGTGGCGGTGCGGGATGCGCGTCGGCGGCGGGGGCGGGTTACGGGCGGGGCGGGTGGTTGACGGACGCGGAGAAGCGCGGTGCCCGCGGCGAGCCCCGACACCCGCTCAGGAGGTCCGCTTGCAGGGTCCCTGTTTCTTGACCGTCGCCGTGTAGTCGGAGATCAGGCTCTTCATGGCCGACTCGTTCGGCCGTGCCGGTTTCAAGACGTTGACGAGGGTGCTGATGTCTTCCTCCACGACACCGGCTCCACGGCACTTGAGCAGTGACACAGCGGCGTGGTCGGCGTACGCGATGGCGCTGCCCTCCGCGAACTTCGGCCGTGCGATGCGGAGTTGGTTGAACAGGATGTGCCGCGCCGAGTCACCGGCGTCGATGCGCTCCCTGCTCAACGTCAACACCATGACGTCGTCGACCTTGACCGTGCACAGCAGCACGTCGTCGGTCGAGCCCTCCGCCTCAGTGGTGAGCTTCTTGCCGGAAGCGGGCAGGAGCCGAGAGAGCGCGTCGACCGGCACGGACACCCCGCACAGGGCTTTGGGAACCGTGAACTCCCGACTCGGCTTGTCTGTCGAGCAGCCGGTCGCGGCGACAGCGGCGACGACGATGGAGACACCCCGCAGGATGTATGTCTTGTGCCTCACTTCGCGTCACTCTCCGAGTTCCACAGAGCACCGTCCGAGTGACTGACGCCTGCGGCCGTGCGAACGGCACGCCTCAGATCGTCGGCCTTTGATGCTCTGGTCAGCTTGCGGCGGGGGACGGTGTGGTGTCGGCCTCGATGCCGAAGTTGATGTTGTCTCCGTCGACGGAGGACACCGTGACGGTGACGCCCAAGGTGCTGCCGTCGCTCGCTGTGAGCTTGCACCGGGTGGTCGTGCCGACCTTTCCGGTGAGGTCCTCCGGGCAGGTGATGTCCGGCTTCGGCTGGCCCGTTGTTGCGGCGAGCTTCTCGGAGACCGTGGTGGCCAGTTTGTCCGCGGACAGTTTCGGCGTGGACTTCCCGGTGCTGACCGATGCGGAGCAGCCGACGAGCAGTGTGCCGACGGCCACGGCCAAGAGGATCGATGCTGCTGCGGACAACCGAGTTGCGGGCATGGTGGACTCCGTAGTGGGGGATTGTGGCAGGGGAGTCACGAAGCATACTTGGCAGTTGCGTTGGATCCGCCGGAGGAGCCGTCCGGCCTGAGTCGAAGCCGTCGACGCTTCCGCAACCGGGCTCCCTGGGCACGCTCTCTCGTTGTTCTCAAGTGACAGTGAGTCCTGGGCAAACTGTGCAAACAATGCCGTTTCCGTGACTCGAACGCGATTCGAGTTGCACTTGCATCGCGATGGTGAATGTCTGATGGAGGTCATTGGGGTGCTGAGGGATGGGGCGGGATGTCGAGGGTGATCTTGGTGGTAACGTGCTTGCGCTCAGCGTGAGTTGCGTGTGTGAACAGGTGTAACAGGAAGAAGGGGGATCCGCTGTGGCTGGCGATCTCGGAGTGGGGCCAGGGGTCCTCAAAAAGGGCGGGGCGGATATTCTGGAGTGCCTTGACCCGGTCAAGAAGGTGGATCTGAGTGACCCCGCCGGGCTGGCCACCGCCATCGGTGACGACGACACCGCCGCAGCATTGGTGACGTTCTGCGCCACGTGGGAGTCGGGAGCCGAGTTCCTCGCCGACTGTGCCGCGACCTTGGCGGCAGGGCTGAACAAGGCCAATGGCGATTACGAGGACACGGACGAGGCCATCCGCGACGCGGTGCACTCCGTAAAGACGGCACTGAAGTAGACACCCACGTCCAGGGGTAAGAAACGGGGAATCCGCAAACATGGCAGCTTCACTCAGGTCGACGAGTGACCCGAAGGAACTCATCCCGGGAGACACCGGCAAGCTCGGTGACCTGGAGACCGCGCTCACCAAATGGTCGACCAAGTTCGAGGGAATCGGCGACGGTCTGCGCGACCTGCGCGTCAAAGGCTGGGTGGGCAAGGCCAGCGACGCCTTCTGGCCCACCTTGGGCAAGGAGAAGACCAACTGGTACTTCGCCGGCGACGCGATGTCCGGTGCCGCCAAGGCAGTTCACTCGTACGCCTCCACACTGCACTGGGCACAGGGCCAGGCCGCGATCGCGGTCGACAAATGGAAGACCGGGGACCACGAGGGCGCGGAGCATGTTCTGAGCGCCGCGCGCACACAGCTCAAGCCCGAGGCCGAGAAGCTGGCCAAGAATCTCAACGACCTTGCGGGGAGCGCCTCCGACAGCCCGGACTGGCTTGTGGCGATCAGGAGTGGGCTGGATGCGAAGAAGTGGGCTGAGGACCACGGAGTCGGCAAGAGCGCCATCGCGCCGGAGGCATGGGCCAAGGAGAAGCAGCAGTGGTTCGGCACCGAAGAGAACCCGCGCCACCGGGAAAAGGCCTGGGGCAAGGACGACGAAGGCAATTGGTTCTTCCGGGACAAGCCGGCGGAGTCGGAGGACGACGCCGACACGACCCCCGGCAAGAAGGTCGAATGGAGCATCAAGCTCGCTGAGTGGTCGGGGGACGCCAGCGCGTGGTCGGCCGATGCCTCCAAAGAGGGGAAGGTGGCCGGTGTCGACCTCAAGGGCGCGCTGGGCGTTTCACTGCTGGGCGTGGACGGCTCCGTCGGCGCGAGCGTTGCGAACGGGCAGTTCCAGGCCGGTGCTTCGGGGACCGCGTATCTTGGTCAGGCCTCCGCGACCGGCAGCGCGCAGTACGGCATCCTCGGAGCGCAGGGCGAGGCGAAAGCCTTCGCGGGTGCCGATGCCTCGGCGAAAGTCTCCGCAGGCAAGGACGGACTGCACGGCGGCGCGGAGGCGTTCGCCGGGGCCAAGGCCACAGGGTCCGTCTCCGCGGACGTCGCCGGTGTGGGCGCCGGTGTGAACGGCGAGGCCTGGGCGGGAGCGGGCGCTGAAGCCAAGGCCGATCTGGGCAGGACGGACGGCAAGTTCACCATCGGCGGAGAGGTCGGCCTGGGTCTGGGCCTCGGCGGCAAGGTCGGTTTCAGCGTCAACGTCGACGCCGGAAAGCTGGGCGACGCGCTCGGCGACGGTGCCGACGCCGTCGGCGACGCCTGGGACAGCACGGTCGGCAGCTGGTTCTAGCCCGAGTCGAAGTCCACGTTGAAGTTCACGTCGAAGTTCACTGAAGGTTGGGATCCACCATGGCGGCCACGTTGCCGGTCAAGATTTCCTTTTCACTGCCGGACGGGTGGCAGGCGGCGCCACCGGAGGAGGTGGGAACTCCGAACGTGGCCTTCGTCGCGCTCCATCCCGCCTCCATCGACGGCGGGTTCACCGCGAACATCACCATCTCCGGAGAGATGCGCAACGACAGCGCCACCATGTCGCAGATCGCCGACGAGGCGGTGCCGAGGCTGGAGCAGGCCGGGACGGTACGCGTCCTCAAGAAGGCCGAGATCGGTACACCGGACATTCCAGGCCTGACGGACTCTCCCGGAATCGTCCAGAACCTCGTCCTCTCCACCACCCTGCGGGGAGAGCCCGTCGAGCTGTGCCAGAGTCAGGTGTACCTCGGCATGGAGGACGTCAGGAATCCGGCGCAGCGCGCCGTGATCGAACTCGTCCTCACGGCGAAGCCGAATCAACTCGACGAGCTCATCGGTGACTACAAGGAATTCCTCAGGACGGTGCACCCGGCGGACGAGACGCCGGCCTAGGATTTTTCAGGCGGTTGCCCACACCTGCGCGGGAATTCGGTCGAGCACATCGCACAGGTAGTCCAGCCTCTCTTCGAGGTCCTGCGGGGACAGTGTGCCCGTGTACCACGTGAACAGTTCGTCATCGCGAAGCCGAAGCGGGGACTTCTGGGCGCGAGCGTCCGAGAGCAGGAGGGCCTGCAGGGGATCGCTGAGGATGCCATGAGCGAAATCCTCGCTGTCGGTGACAATCCGAAACTTCTCATCGAATTCCGGTACACCCAGGTGCATTCTGGGCCGACGGCCGAGCATCGCATCCAGTTTGCTAGGCCGACCGATCTGCAGGAAGGGCCCGGAACCGGGTGCCGAGACCAGGAAGATCGACTCGATCGTCAGTTTCTTGGACTCCCCGACGCCGCTGCTGCCCGACAGGGGATTGGAGTAGCGGTACTCGAAACACTTGAACGAACGGCCGCGGAACTCCCCGGTGATGTAGTGCCAGGCGCTCAGGTTCGAACCGCTGCCGGGCATGGGACCCACACCGCAGTACTCGGTGGCCCGCCCTCGCGCACGTTGTTCGTACGTCCAGCCGCGCTCCGCGGCGACCCGCGAGAGGTCCGCCCACCCCTGCCTGATCCGCTTGTCCTCCTTGCCGCTGCGCACGAACGCCCTGATGACGAGGGCGAACATCCCCACCACGAAAGCGAAGAGGAACACCTTCAGCAGAATCCCTACGACCGTCTCCATGCCCCAGATTATTGCGGACGCCTTGTGGGGCCGGGAGTTGCCCCCTGACACTCCAAGGTCAACCCAACGTGCCGCTGGGCACATTGGCCGGCAGACCGGACTCCGACGAACAGCCCAAGGCCCTGGCCATGCTGCGGGCGGCGGAGTTCAGGATGGTCATCCGGGCCTTGCTCGTGTCGCTTACCGCGAGTTGGTCGGATGCGGTGTACATCCGAGCCGTGACGTATTTCGGTGCGTTCTTCTGTTTGGCGGGACAGGAGAAGTAGAGCGACGCGGAGTCCCGTTTGCCGGTGTCGGCGTAGAGCCCTATCGGGTAGAAGGTGTGGTAGGAGCGTTCATAGCGCGACAGGTTGCTCTTATTGGTGTAATACGAGGTCCTCCTGAAGGTGATATCCAGGAGTGGGTACCCGCTGTCGTCCGATGCCCGGTAGCCAGTGCACTTCGTGCGCTGGCTGAGCGTCGTCCCCAGGTGAGCCGTCGCACGCGCGAGTGAGAACTTGTTCGGTTCGCCGAAGTCGTTCTTCCCGGGCAGTTCGTCGTACGTGGAGACTCCCGATATGCGATCGAGGGAGGCGGCAGCTTTTGCGTCGAGCGAAGAGTCACAGACTCGGCCGGCGGCTACTCCGGCGGGGCTCTTATTACCGCTCGACGAGCAACCGGCCAAGCCCGACAGGATGGTTGTGGCCAACAGGATGACCGCACCTGTCCGCACGGAAGGAAGCCGCTCGCGATTTCTGGAGATTTCGTCCTCCGCCATGATTCAGTCCTCGTAGACGGCTCGACCACGTTGGCCGTCCCGGTTTCGAACACTTCGTCGGCCTATGCCGCTGCTGTGCCGTGCGCCAACATCTCGGTCCCTGTCGAAGCAACGGACGAGCACGACAACTTCTCGAGCGGCACGCGCTTCAAGACTGGAGCGCCTGCGGACGTGGACGTCACGTGGGTTTCACCGGGGAGTCCCCGAATTTCCGCTGGGCGTCGATGCCGGAAGCTCGGAGCGGAGCGCCGCCTGCGAAGCACAGTCGAGCTGCTTGGCCATGGCTCCTGAGAGGGAGTTGAGCACTGTCATCAAGTCTCGGCCTGTTGCCTTTGTGGAAATCTGGCCCGGCGCACTGGTGAGACTTGCCCTGATGTAAGGAGTGGTGCTGCTTGCTTTCGATGGATCCTGGGTAGGGCATTTGAAGTAGAGCAGGGCGCTGCTGGAGCCGTCGGTCTGAGCGTAGGAGCCGATGGAGTAGAAGGTTTTCTCGGAGTCCCCACCCGACTCAGAAGTCTCCGTTTTCGGAATGTACTTGGACGCCGAGAAATCAATGTCGATCAGTGGGTGACCGCTCTTGTCCCCAGCCTTGAACACGACGCATTGATTGCGCTGTGTTTGGTCCTTGTGGACCGTGCTCGCGGCGTTTTTCAGAGAGAACTTGCTCGGCTTCCCGGACTCGTTGCTACCGGGCAGTTCTGTGAACTTCGTTGTGTCACCTATGCGTTGCAGAGCTTTGGCTGCCGACGTGTCGAAAGTGGAAGCGCAGACCTGGGAAGCGGTCAGGTCGGCCTCATCGGTACTTTTGCCCTCCCCGCTACAGGCGGAGATTCCGAAGACCAGCACAATGGCGCCCAGCACTGAACGCGGTACGGTGCGTGCGCTCATCCTGTCTTGCATCGGTTCGCGTGTCTGTCGTCGCACAGGTCAGTCCTTGTATGGAGCTCGGCCACGGTATTCGTTCTCGGCTGATCCGGTCCCGTAGTATGCGTTGTTGATGTCCTGGTCCCAGTTCTGGCCGTCGGCTATACCCCTGGCCTTGGGATTGTCGTCGACGTACGATTCGTACGCGCTCCCCAGTTCGTTGATGCCCTTTGTGTAGAATTCGCTGCTTGTCATCTGAGACCGTTCCGAAGGGTCCTGTTCGGCATCGTCCACCCCCTTGTCGATTTGCTGGCCGATGAAGGTGTTGATCGCTTCGCCGACGGTGTCGGCGGCGATGGGTGCGATGACCACGGCCGCAGCGGTTGTCCCGGGGAGCGGGATGGCGCCGATACCGACCCCGACAGTGGTCCCGACCCCCAGTTTGATCCAGTCGGAAGACCGTCCCAGAGACTTGTTGGCCTCGGTGGAGGCCTCTCCGTAGTCCGTCGAGGCCTGCTCCACACGGGAGTTGTCGAGGATGCCCCGGGCCTGAGCCCCTGCCATCAGCGCGTCATGAGCGTGACCGATGTTGGCGTCAGTTGTCGGCGGATACTTGTCGAGAGCGCTGAGTGTGTAAAGGTGCTGTGCTGCGGTGACCGCACGGTGCGAGTTCTCGTCCTGGCCGAGCACACTCAGGAAATTGATCGCGCCGCCGTTGGTGAAATTCGCGCGGCCTTGGTAGGCGCCGGGGAAGGAGCCCTTGTCCAGCTGGTGCTCCCCGACGCCGGACAAGTTGTAGTCGATGTCGTCGATGTAGGCACCGGCCATCTTGCCCAGGCTGTCCGCCAACTCCGGTTGACCATGCAGCAGCTTGGGACCGTCCTCGCCGCCGTAGAGGTACGCGACCTCCTCCATCACGGCTGCGGTCGCGGGAGTGCGGTGATCACCGCCGGCCTTGATGTCCTCGGCGCTCGCGTCGAACGAGTACCCGGTCGTGGCGGCTTCCAGGGCGTGGCCGAGAGAGTCGCGTCCGGCAACGTATCCGTCCTTGCCCTCCAGCGTTACGTCGGAAGCCCAGACCCGTTCTTGGGTGAGGTACTTGAGGTGCTCGTTGACTTCCGAATTCTCGTTGACCACGTCCCTGTTGACGGTGTAGTCCGTGACGTCAGGCCGCGCGAAGAACTGCTCCGACGCTCCCGGATTGTGTCCCAAAGCCTCCAGGAAGCCCGTCACCGGATCGCGGCCGCGGTCGTTCTTGTAGCCCCAGTAGTTGAGGTCTCCCTGGTTGGCGTTGTTGACCCAGAGGCTGATGCCCTCGCCGTTGACCTGTTTGTCGTAGGCGAGGAGCTTGTCGCCGTAGTCGTTGAGGAACTGGTCGTCGTAGTCGCCGAAGCGCATGAGATTGCTCATGACGGCATAGCCGGTCGGATTGCTCGCGTCGTCGATGCCGAGCTGGTCCGGGCCGAGCTTGGTCATCTGGCTCTCCCAGCTCTGCATCTTGTCGCTGTCGGAGAGCGTGGCCCGGCCGATGGTGATGCCGAGGTTCTTCTGGAGCTGCTTGGCCTGCTCGCCGCGTGCGGGGTCGTAGCCGCCTTGGTACGGGTCGGCGATGCCGGCATAGAAGGTGAGGAGCTTCTTTGGGCCCACCTGCTCGGCGAACTCCTCGGCGAAAAGAGGGTCGTTCTTGTATTTGGCCAGGGTGGCGTTGAGGCTCGCGAGTTCCGTGTTCGTCACGTCGTGCGGGTTCTTGGCGAGGATCTTGGCCATCGCGTCAGCGTCGGCGATGGCCTTGGCCGCGGCGTCCCGGTTCTCGTAACTGGCGTCGGAGAAGCCGTACTTGGCCTGGTCGACGATGAGGCGCAGTGCCTTGGCCGCGGTGGAGTCGCTCTCGGTGGCCTTGGTGAGGATGCGCTGGATCTCGTCACGCAAGGCGTCGACTTCCTGCTGGTCCACGGCGTCGGACCGGCCGCTGGGATCGGAAGCCCAGTCGGGGCGGGTGGTCCGGGTGACGACGAAAGTGCCTTGACCGGTGTCCAGTACGGTCAGGTTCTTCTTCTGGCCGCCCGCGATGGCCTCGTTCACCTGGTCGCGGTAGCCGACGAGTTCGCCTCGAGTGTCACTGAGGATGTTGGCGACGGTGTCCGCCTGGGTGTGGGCGTCCGCGAACTCGCCTGCCGTCTTGTCGATGAACTCACGGGTGACAGTGGCGTTGAGGCCGGCCCAATCCGCCTTGTCGGCTTTGCCCTTGAGGTTCTTGTCGGCGTCGGTGGCGAGCGTCTTGAGCTTCTTCGCCATGTTTTGCCAGTCGGTGATCGCCTCGTCGAGCTGGTGGAAGTTGCCGTAGCGGAGCGCGTCGAGATCCATCGGGTTCAGCTGCCCTTCCGCTCGTCGAAGCCCTTGTCGAGCGTGGCGATGCTGCTGAGTGTGCCCGCGATGTACGCCTCGTCGCCCGCGTGCGCGCCCTTGGTGTAGTCGAGGTGGTTGGAGATGTGGGCCGTAGCGTCGAGGAGCGACTGGACCTGGTCCACCCAGTGCTCGGCGACGTGGTCCAGCGCCGAACCGATCTCGTAACCCTCGCTCTTGAGGCCGTCGCCGGCCTTGATGGAACTCATACGGGCGAGGTCGCTGTCGTGTTGGAAGGCTTGGTGCAACTCGTACGCGGCGTCGCCGACGGCGGCGAGGTCGTTCTGGCTGACACGCAGGTCACCTTGCGGATTGCCGCCGGGATCGGCGGGGATCGAGTTGAGTTGCATGTGCGTGGAGCTCTGTTGGCGCGCCAGCGCGTCACCTTTGAGCTGCTCCCATTCGTCCCAGCCCACCTTTGGTCACCTTCCCCCGTGCTCTGCCTCCGGCGCACCGGGCGGCAGGCGATGCTGTCTCCTGTTCACGATGTGGTCAAGTTAGCAACCCGTGCCGAGGAAAATTAGAGTCGTGTCCGATCTGCGCGGATTGTCGATCGTGAAGGTTCGAGCGGGTGCTGAGCCCGTGGTTGGTCGACGGGTGGTGGCCGCATCCGCGCTTGCTCGCCGGAAGGCTGCGGCGGCCGAAACCCGGCGTTGCCGGCGTGTGACTCGACCGGGCGCCCCCTATCGACACCGATGCGCCCCGAGTGGCGCGTGGGAGCCGTTGTGATCCAGGCGACCGGTCGCGTGTGGGAATTCCATGAAGATCGCAACGAGAGCCCGGTCGGCGGCATCAGACGTGGTCGTGCAGGCTCGGACCTCCGACGGGTCGCCGGTACTGCGGACGCGTGATCCATAAGTCGTAAAGTGACAAAACCGGCAGACTGTGGCGTCTGGTCCGGCCCCGTAACTGAGTTAACACACATGCCGGTTGGCCCCGATGTACAGGTTGACTAGAGTGGTAAACGCGTTGTCAGGAGTGGCTCGCTTTGCGATCGTAGGGTGAGCGGTTGATCGTCCTCGGTTCGACTGCGGCCGATGGATGTACGGGGAAACGGGGAGGAACGTCGTGCTTCCGGCAGACATGGTGGGGGGCGTGTCGGCTACCAGGGCGAAGGACCTGGAGGTCAGCGGAGATGTGCTGTCAGTCTTCGTGAACAGGGTGGACAAGGTTCTGCGTGATCTTGAGGGGTCGGCGGGAAATCCGTCGCGGGTGGGTGCCCAGACGATCAATCTCACGTCGCTCCACAGCGGGGGGCGAGGTGCCTTCCATGAGGCAGACGGCTTGTATGACCAGTACCACGCGGTTCACGACAAGCTCACCTCCCTCTCCAAGAGCCTGCATCTGCAGATCGAGGCGATCGGCATCGCGGTGCAGGGTGCGATGCACGGCTTCGACAACCTGGAAGAGGATCAGCGTCGGCGGTTCTGGGTGATCCAGTCGGAGATCGAGGATGTCCAGGCTGCGGAGAGCCCCACAGGCGCCAAGCGCGACGGCGACGGCACCAAGTTGAAGGGGTGACGATGTCCGACAAGCATCACCAGGCAGACCTTGACCGGGTATCCGATCTGAATCACGTCACCGACTTCGCTCGAGACGTCGAGGAACGGCCGCGCGGGGGCGGGCTGTTCAGCAGCATCATGCGCTCTGCGGTCGACGCCACCTCGTATGGGCAAGCCATGCACGGCCGTACGAGCTTCGAGCACTACGACCTCAACGAGATGGTGGACCTAGTCAAGCAGACGAACCCGGAAGACCTTGAGTCCTCTGGCAAGGCTCTGTGGGATGCGCGTGACGCCATCAAGGCGGCGGCCGAGGAACTCAGTGGCCACATCAGCACGGTCCAGTGGTCGGGAGAGTCGGGCGAGGCCTTCCGTGACTGGGGCGGTGAACTCGTCCTCAATACGCATGCGCTGAGTGTTTTCGCCGGAGGCGCGGGCGATCAGATCACTGCTGCTGCCGTGGGTCTGGCCTCTGTACGCAGTGCCATGCCCGCTCCCGACACCCAAGCGGCCCGGAAGCGCCCGGAGAAGTTCACGGAGACTGAAAAAGCCGCGAACAAAGGCGCGTACGCGGTTGCTGTACGCGTGGAGAAGGATCGCCAAGAGGCGATCAACCAGATGAATCGGTTGTCGTCGTACTACGCCGTCTCCAGAGACCAGCTGGTGGAGCTGAACAAGACGGCTCCTGAGTTCAAGACCATGCCCAATGTGGGAGTCCCGAAGCCCAAGCGCTCCGAGGTTGTTGCCCCTGGAAAATCTGCCCCAGGCAGTACAGGAACCACGGCTGTTGCGGGTCACCACACGACAGTGAAACCGGCGGGCAATTCCGGCGTGCGCGACACAAGCGGCACACCGACAGCTCCGAAGCATGTCGTCGAGCACGTCACACACCCCGATGTTCCTGTCGGTACGAACATCGACAGTGTCCGTACGCTGCCGCCGTCCACGGTTGTGCCCACGACCAGTCACAACGCGCCCGCCATGGGCACTCCTACGGCAGGCGGTGGCCCGAACAACGCTTTCGAGACCGGCTTCGGGACCCCGATTCCCAGCGGCCTCCAGGGAAGGGGCGCAGATGGCTCTCGGTATCCCGCATCTGCACAGGGGCGAGCTGGTACGCCCGGTGTGAGCAACTCAAGCACTGGGCGCTCCAACGGCCGAGGTCCCACGAGCCAGATGGGCCGTGCCACGGAGACCGGTCGATCGCTGGGTAAGGGGCCTGTCTCGGGAGCGAAGCCGTCCGCGATGGGTCGCGGCGGTGTCACCGGCGGTACGCCGCGGGCAGGTGGCACTGCAGCACCACGTGTCAACGGTGCGCCGAGCACCGGCGCAGGCCGCGCAAACGGCGTGGTAGGCGGACGACCTGCGAACGAAGCCCGCAATTCGGCAAAGGGTGGTTCGAGGATTCCTCGCGGCACGGTCGTTGGCGCTGAGGAAACAGCCAACTCACGACCTGCGACTGGCCGACCGGGGCAGCGCGGCGTATTTGGAGCGCCCGATCCTGCTACTGGGCCCCGCTCGAACCGGGCGACGACCGCACGCACTGGAGCGGGCGCGTCCGAGACCGTCACGGGCAGGCCAACCGCACGCAACTCCGTGGCCGGGGCCGAACGCAACGGCATGACGCGTGGCGGCACAGGCCTCGTACGCGGGCCTGGCAACCAAAGCAAGCCTGATGACAGGAGAGACGCGGAGCGGGCAGCGCGTCCTGACTACCTGGTCGAAGACGAAGAGACACACCTGCCCGCCAAGCCGCGGTGCGACGTGCCGCCGGCTGTCAACTGAGCACGAGCGAGGACAGACAACGTCATGAAGTCAGGGACCGGCCGACGAGCCGAGCGGGCCGCGCTCCTCAGGGCGCGCCATGGAAGGCGAGTGCGTGCCGTGAGTGCGGCCGTCGGTGCCCTGGCCGCTATCAGCGTGGGATTTGCCCCGAGCGCTGTCGCCTACGACGAGCAGTCGAAGCAGTGGTACCTGGACACGATGCAGGCCGAGCAGATGTGGAAGGTCAGCACGGGGAAGGGAGTCAAGGTTGCTGTCATCGATACGGGGGTGAACGCGAACACACCCTCGCTCAAGGGGCAGGTCCTGGACGCTGACGTTCCCATGGCTGTCGCCTACCGCGCCACGGTTGACTATGACGGGCATGGAACGTCCATGGCAGAGCTGATCGCGGGTACGGGAGCGGACGGGGGTTTGAAGGGACTGGCGCCGGGCGCGAAGATCGTCCCGTATCGCGTGCAGCTGGAGGGTCTCAAGAGCGGGGCGGAGAAGGATAAGACGCCCGAGCCTGCGGAGGCACTGCGGGCGGCTGCCGACACCGATGCAAAGATCATCAGCATGTCCTTCGGCGGCATGACCACCGAGGAGGACAAAGCGGCTATCAACTACGCCGCCTCCAAGGGGAAGCTATTGATCGCCGCTGTCGGTAACAACGCCGATGACGGGAAGACCAACTTCATCGACTACCCAGCTGGCTATCCCTATGTAATCGGTGTCGCGGCGGCCGACGAGACTTTGACGGTGTCGAAGTTCTCCTCATACGGAAACTATGTCGACCTTGCGGCGCCAGGTGCCGCGATCCCCGCGTGGTGCAACGCCACCTTCCGCGCCTACTGCGACAGCCAGGGTACGAGCCCGGCAGCCGCCCTCACCTCTGCTGCCGCCGCCCTGATCTGGTCCGCGCACCCCGACTGGACGGTGAACCAGGTCACCCGTTCCCTGATCGACACCGCGGGCCGTACTTGGGCGAAGGGCGACCCGAGCAAGTACGCGGGCTACGGATTCATCAGGCCCCGGGTGGTCCTTGAGAATCCCGACTACGATGCCGGCCCGGCGAACGTCGATCCCCTTGCGAAAGACAACGGTGGGGACCTGTTGGCAAAGTCGGCAACGACATCCTCATCCTCCCCGTCCAACTCAGCCACCTCCCAACCCCAGCAAAAGACCTCAACCGGCGGCACCTCAGCCGCAGGATCAAGCGCACAGTCGTCCAGCGACAGCAACACGCTCTGGATCGCACTCGGCGGCGCAGCCGCAGTCATCGTCATCGGCGGTGCCGGCGTAGCCGTAATGCGCGCACGGCGTGCCAGGTGACTGCGCTGTCCAGCCGGACCGCGCGTCAGTCGACGTACAGCGCGCGCCAGTCGACCGACAACGCGCGTCAGCCAACACACAACGCGCGTCGGTCGGTCGACGACGCGCATCAGTCAACACAAGAAGGGTGAGCTGACCATGTCCAACAAGCAGAAGCTCGAAGATGCCGCAGTAGTCGATATTCAGAAGCAGATGCTCGACAAGTACGACGGCATCGCCAAGCGCGTGCACGGGCTTCAGGGTGTGATCGACGGGCTTGAGGGTCAGTGGCACGGTATCGGGCGTGCCGCGTTCGACAAGAAGCAGTACGAGATCAACGAGTCGCTGCAGAAGATCGGCACCATTCTCGGTGACGTCATCGAGGCGATGACCGCGACGCGCAACATCAAGGACAGCAAGGAAGACGAGGTCCGCGCGGCGGTCAACAAGATCGACCTCCAGGACGGCGCCCCGACCGTGACCTCCCCGCTGAGCTCCTACTGAGTCACGACGCCCACTGCCCCATACGAACGAGACGAGGTACACACGCATGAGCCGTAACTCCGACGGCCTTTCCGTCACTTATGACGGGCTGGACTTCGCGGCCACCAAGATCGGCAACGAGGCGAAGCAGCTGGAGCAGGACCTCCAGGAGCTTCGCGCGCTGGTCGTGAAGAGCCAGCAGTACTGGGAGGGTGACGCCCAGGGCACCTTCAACGAGAAGCTGCACCGGTGGGACAAGGAAGCCAACGACATCCACACCGCGCTGACCGGCATCGGTCACGTCGTGTACACGTCGGGCGGTACCTACATGGAAGGCGACAAGAAGGCCGCCAGCTACTTCCAGTAGGACGAGGCACGCAGCAACAACAGCAACACAGGGTGGGCGCGCGCGGGAGGCGCCCACCCTGTTGCCGTACCGAGCTCCGGCGAGAGAAGGTGAACACGCGCCCACGCCGGAGGGAGGGGAGCGCGCCACACATGACGAGAGCTACGGCTAATTTGCGGCGGATCGGCCCCTACGCCGTCGTCACCCGGCTCGACAGCAACACCCCCGCCCCTCAACCCCCCGCCCCCGAACGCCGGTTCATCGCCCGCAGCCCCGACGGTGACCGCACCGTCCTGCTGAGCGCGCCCCTGCCGAAGGCCGACCCGGGGCGGTTCATGGCGGAGGCCGACACCTCGCGGTATCTGCTCGGGCCCTGGGTGCTGCCGGCCGTCGAACTCGCTGCCCCGGGCGGTGAAGCGTGGCACGCCCGGCCCTATGTGCCCGCGCTGCCGCTCCCCACAGCCCTCGCCGTGAACGGCGGTCCGCTGCCCGAGCGGACCGTGTGCGCGCTCGTCGTAGCGCTGGCCGAGACGCTCGCCGTGCTGCACGGGCAGGACCTGTCGCACGCCGGGGTGTGTCCGGCGGCCGTGCTGCTCGCCGCCGACGGGCCCCGGCTCGGCTGTTTCGGGGCCGTGCGGGCCGCCACGCCGGACGGTGTGCCGCGGTGGGGTGCGCCGGGGCTGGACGCCGGGAGTCTTCCGCCCGAGCAGGCGGCCGGTGGGCAGCCGCGTCCGCTGGGTGACGTATACGCGCTGGGTGCGACGCTCGCGTACGCTGCCACGGGCCATACGGCCCCGGAGCGGGGGGAGTTGCCGACCGGGCTGCGGTCGCTGGTGGCGCGGTGTCTGGCGCGTGATCCGGCCCATCGTCCTCAACTCTCTGACATTATCGGGGAGCTGGCGCCCGACTCCCGAACTGCCTTTCCCGCAGAGGGTGGTGGGCTCGGCGTCGGCTGGTTGCCCGCCCGGATCGTCGCGGCCGTCGCTCATCAGTCGGCCTCCGTGCTGGCCGCCGAGGTGCAGTTGTCCCAGTAGGCGCGGCCGGGAGCGAGTGTCGTATCGGCCGCGGTCCCCACCACAGCCCCTGACGACAAGGGCCCGAAGCCCCATGCCGACTCCCCTCGCCCACGACGACCCCGTAACTCTCGGCCCGTACCGGCTCGTTGCCCGGCTCGGCAGTGGTGGCATGGGCACGGTGTACATGGCGCGTGGCGTCGGTGGGCGTACGGTCGCGCTCAAGACGGTGCACGCCCGGATCGCGACCGATCCGGGCATCCGTACCAGGTTCCGGCTCGAAGTGGACGCGGCCCGGGTCATCGGGGACAGGTTCGGAGCCCGGGTGGTGGACGCCGATCCGTTCGCCGAAACGCCTTGGCTGGCAACGGAGTTCGTGCTCGGGCCCGCCCTCGACGAGGCCGTCCTGGGCGCGGGACCGCTGCCGGAGAGGTCGGTGCGGGCCCTGGGCGCCGCGCTGTGTTCGGCGCTGGACCAGCTGCACCGGTCCGACGTCGTGCACCGCGACCTGAAGCCGTCGAACATCCTCCTCACCGCCTACGGCCCGAAGGTCATCGACTTCGGGATCGCGCGCGCCATCGGCGACGACCGCCTGACCCGTACCGGTGCCTCGGTCGGCACCCCCGCGTTCATGTCCCCGGAGCAGGCGTCCGGGCAGGAGCACGGCGCGGCCGGTGACGTCTTCGCGCTGGCCGGTGTGCTGGTGTTCGCGGCCACCGGACGGGCCCCGTTCGGCAGCGGGCAGCCCGCGGATCTGCTGTACCGGGTGCGGTACGCGGAGGCCGATCTGCGCGGCGTACCGGCCGCGCTCGTGCCGTTGTTCGACCGGTGCCTGGCCAAGGAGCCGGAGAAACGGCCCTGCTTGGCCGAGCTCGCGGCCCAACTGCATGACGGGAGCGGCGAGTTCGCCGAGCAGTTGCCCGATGCCGTGCTCGCGGAGATCGGGCGGCGGGCCGCCGACGTATGGCGGACCGTGCCGCAGCGGCTGCCCGCCCCGGCGGCCGAGGAGGGTGCCACCGAGGTCACGTCGGTGTCCGGTCCCTCGCGCCGCGGGCTCCTCGCCGTGAGCGGGGCGCTCGCGGCGTCCGCCGCCGCGGGTGGCGTCTGGTGGTACCGGGGGCGTGGGCGTGCCACCACGCCCGCCGCGAAGGCGCCGCCGCAGACGCGCAACCTCGATCCGCTGTGGCAGTACGGCGGCCAGGACCTCGACGTGCTGGGCTGGGGCCTGGTCGTGCCGTATCAGGCCGACGGGTCGATCTGGCTGCCGCTGAACGCGACCGCCGAACGCCTCACGCCGACCACCGGGCGGTCGCAGGGGCAGGTGCGCGTCACCGCCAACTGGTGGCAAATGGCCGTACAGGACGGGCAGTTGTACCTGCTCGGTGACGATCCCGCCCGGCCAGGGGAGTCGGTGTCGATCGACTCCTGGAACGGCGGCACGGACGCCGTGCGGCCGACCTCGGCCGCCCTCACGAACGCCACGCCCACCATCGTACCGAACCAACTCCTGTGCGTCCTCGGCGACATCGCGTACGTGGCGGTGGGCCACGGGCAGGTCCCGACGGACAAGGGCTTCCTGCCCGCACAGACCTGGACGCTGCGCGCCGCCGACCTCGGAACCGGCCGGACGCTCTGGACGCAGAACCTGCCGCAGCGGTCGAGCGGGAGCCGGCGGCTGCACTTCGTCGCCGCGAAGGTCGTCGGCGAGCGCCTGGTGACCCTCCAGGCGACGGCGGAGACACAGACGCATGTCGTCGTACGGGACATCCGCAGCGGCGCGGTCCTGTGGGACATGCCGTACAACGTCAGTGAACCCGACGCGATCCGCGGCGAGTTGGCCGTGGACGAGACGTATCTCTACCTCGGTGGTTCCCAGTTGCGGGCGCTGCGGCTGAGCGACGGGGCACTGGGGTGGGCCACCGCGGCCGGGCAGATCTACGGCCCGCCGACGCCGGCGAAGGGCGTGGTGTACACCGTCGGTTCGGGCATCGGGCTCACGGCGGTCGACGCCGCGACCGGCAAGGTCCTGTGGACCGAGGCGACCACCGAGGCGGCGGAGGCCTACACCGTCTGGCCGCCGGTCGTCGGCACCCGCTATGCGTACTACCGGAACGGGCTGCAACTGAGGGCGGTGAACCTCACGGGGCACAGAACCGTACTTACGTACCGGACGGCCGGAAAACACTTCCACGCGTACCCGGAGGCCCGGTTGGTCCTCGCCGTGGACGACGACCGGTTGTCCGCCTACCCGCTCAGGTGACCGCCGCGCTCCACCCGCAGAAGGACACCCACGATGAACCCTCTCGGCACCGGTGACCCGCTCCGCCTCGGTCCCTACCGGCTGCTCGGCGTCATCGGCGAAGGCGGCATGGGCAAGGTCTACCTCGGCCAGGACGGCCCCGGCACTCTCGCCGCCGTCAAGGTGCTACGCCCCGAACTCGCCTACGACAGCGAGCTCGCCCGGCGTTTCGTGCGCGAGGCGCAGGCCGCACAGGCCGTGCGCGGCAAGGGAGTTGCCGCCGTACTGGAGGCACGCACCGAGGGGACGCGGCCGTGGATCGCCAGCGAGTTCCTCGCCGGACCCACCCTGGCCGAGGCGGTCGAGGCGCACGGCCCGCTCACCGAGCCCGCGCTGCGCGCCCTGGGCGCCTCCCTCGCGGACACCCTCGCCGACATCCACGCGGCGGGATTCATCCACCGTGACCTCAAGCCGCCGAACATCGTGCTCACCTCGGACGGACCACGCGTCATCGACTTCGGCATCGCCCGCCCCGAACACGGACTGACCCTCACCACCACCGGCCAGGCCCCCGTCACCCCGGGCTACGGCGCCCCCGAGCAGGTGCTCGGCCGGCGCGTGACCCCAGCCGCCGATGTGTTCTCACTGGGCGCGGTGCTCGCATACGCGCTCACCGGACAGCGCGCCTTCGAGGGCTCCCATGTAGCCGTCGTGCAGTACGCGGTCGTCCACGGGGAGCCCCGACTCGACGGCGTGGAGCCGCAGTTGAGGGCACTCGTCGAACCCTGCCTCGCCAAGAACCCGGCGCAGCGTCCCGAACCCGCCGAGATCGTACGGGCGATGGACGTGCCCAGGCGCGCCGGCCGGGCCTGGAAGCGGGGACGGCTCGCCGATGCCATCAAGGACCGCGAGACCGGTGCCGCCCGCATGACCACCGACGTGACCGCCCAACTGCCGGGCGAGAGACGGGCGTTGACACGGAGGCGGCTGCTCACCGGACTGTCCACCACGGGTGTGGTGGTCGCCGCCGGGGGCGGTACGACGGCCTGGCTGCTGGGCTCGGGAGGCGGCGGTACGAGCGCCCGTCTGGCGAGCAGCCCCTTCACCGTTCCGCCGGCGGTGCCCACCCCCACGGCGAGGATGACCGTCGTCGCCGACAAGGTCTCCGGCTCCCTGGGCCGGCCCACCTGCCTCTGGACGCTGGAGAACGCCGCCGACGTCTACTCGCCGTATCTGCTGCCGGTGCGGGACGTCCTCGTCTTCGGCGCAGCGAGCGGCGGGATCGTGGCCTACGGAGTCAAGGACGGTAAACGCCGCTGGAGCGCGCCCCGCACCGTGACGAAGAGCGGCTATCTGTCGCTCTCCGACCGGCTCGTGGTGGGCACGGACAGCCAGGGCGCGCTGCGGACATACGTCCCGTCCACCGGAGAGGCCAAGTGGACCTGCCCGGCGGCAGAGGCGGCTCAACTCCTCGGCGCCGACGCGGAGTCGGTGTACGTCATCACCAAGGACGACCGGCTGCGCAGCGTGCGCCGCGCGGACGCGAAGGTCGGGTGGACGACGACGGTCCCGGCCGACTTCCGCAAGAAGGTGTTCGCCCCCGCCGCCGTCGGCCCGGGCCGGCTGGTCATGGGCACGACCGACGGCAACTTCCTGGCGGTCGACACGAGCAACGGCCGTATGGCGTGGAAGCGCCTCGACCATGTCCCCATCGGGCTCCGGCCGGCTGTCCGGGGCGACACCGTGTACCTCGGCGGCTACACCCTGGACGCGGTGCGGATCGCTGACGGGGAACGGATCTGGAGCGTCAAGCCCCACGGCGACCTCTACCGGGAGCGGTGGGGACCCGTGACGGTCTCCGGGAGCAGGCTCTACGCCACGGAGGGCATCTATCCCAGACGCCTGGACCCGCGCGACGGCAGCCAGTTGTGGTCCGGCTACTCCGAATCCGCGGGCACGGCTCTCTACGCGGGTCGCGCGCTGCCGCAGGGGCACGCGGTCTGGACGATCGACAAAAGCGTGGTGCAGACCGAGCCCATGGAACTCGACACCGCGAAGGCGGTCGACGGGGGGAGGCTGTGGCGGTACGAGTTCCCCCGTACCGACTACACCCGCCTAGCCGCCGACGGAAACCGCGTCTTCCTCATGCATGACAGCAAGGTCGTCGCCCTCACCACGTTCTGAGGAACCGGTCGGTTCACCGGGCCTTACTCGTCGCCGTCCGGGACCCGTCCGATCTGGACCAGCGGCTTCCCCCGCTTCCGGGACACGAACACGCCCCGCCCGGCGGGCATCGGCCGCGGTCTGACCCCGCCCAGCAGGTCGCCCTCGGCCGGGTCGCCCGCCAGCACCACGCCCTGGGCGCCGAGTTCCTTCATGCGCTGCATGAACGACTCGTAACCGGCACGCCCCGCACCAGCCGTGGAGCGGGCGATGATGAAGCGCACGCCCACGTCCCGGGCGAACGGCAGCAGTTCCGTCAGCCCCGACAGCGGGTTGCCGCTCGACGTGGACACAAGGTCGTAGTCGTCGATGATCACGAAGACCTGCGGGCCCCGCCACCAACTCCGGTCCCGAAGCTGCTGCGGAGTGACGTCCGACGTCGGCGTCCGGCGCTGCATCAGGTCGGCCAGCGCGTCCATGTGGTGCTGCATCTGGTTCGACATCGGGATGTACTCGGCCAGGTGCGAGGTCGGGGTCACGCCCAGCAGGGAACGCCGGTTGTCGACCACGAACAGCTTGCACGCGTTGCCGTCGTAGCGCTCGCTGAGGCGCTTGATCAGCAGCTTGAGCAGGTTCGACTTGCCGGACTCGCTCTCGCCGAAGACCAGGAAGAACGGGTCCTGGTCGAAGTCGACGAACACCGGCTCCAGGTTGTCCTCGTCGAGGGCGAAGGAGATGCCCCGGTTCGGGAAACGGTCGCCGGACGGCAGCTGGGCCGCCGCGAACTCCCTTGGCAGCAGCCGGACTTCGGGCGCCCCTGGCTCCTGCCAGTGCCGGGCGACCTCGGCCGTGAGTGCCGTCGTCGCCTCCGCGAGGTCCGTGTCCGAGGACAGACCGTCGATACGCGGGACCGCCGCCATGAAGTGCTGCTTCTGCGGGGTCTGGCCGCGCCCGGGCACACCCGTGGGCACGTTGGCGGCGACCTTGCGGTCGAACTCCGAGTCCATCGGGTCGCCCAGCCGCAGCTCCAGCCGGTTCATCAGGTGGTCCTTCATGTTCGCGCGGACCTCCATGGAGCGCGAAGCGGTGAGGATCACATGGATGCCGTAACCGAGGCCGCGTGCCGCGATGTCCAGCACCAGCGGCTCCAACGCCTCGTAGTCCGTACGGAAGTTGCCCCAGCCGTCGATGACGAGGAAGACGTCGCCCCAGGGCTGGTCCGTCACGGAGATGTCGCCCCGCGCGCGGCGGGCGCGGAACTCCGCGATCGACGAGATCCCGGCCGTACGGAAGTACTCCTCGCGGCGGGTCATCACGCCGTAGACCTCGGCCGCAGTACGCCGCACCTTCTCCGGGTCGAGACGGGAGGCCACCCCGCCCACATGCGGCAGACCGGCCACCGCCGACAGGCCGCCACCGCCGAAGTCCAGTGCGTAGAACTGCACTTCGCGCGGGGTGTGGGTGAGCGCGAACGACGCGATGAGCGAGCGCAGCAGCGTCGACTTGCCGGACTGCGGACCGCCGAGGATCTGCATATGGCCGGCCGCGCCGCCGAAGTCGGTCCAGAGCGGGTCGCGCCGCTGCTCGTACGGCTTGTCGACCAGGCCGACCGGGACGACGAGCCGGCCCGCGCCCTCGTAGCCGGGCTGCGTCATGCCCCGCCCCGGCACCGCGGCGAGTCCGGGCAGCAGGGAGTCGAGCGACGGCGGGCTGTCCAGCGGGGGCAGCCACACCTGGTGGGCGGCCGGACCCTGCGCCTCGAGCCGCCGCACGATCACGTCGAGCACGGTGTCGGCGAGCGCGTCGTCCTTCTCGTCCGGCGTCTCCGCCTGGCGCTGACGCGGCACGGGCGCGTACTGCACCGGCACCTGCGCCGCCGTGAACAGCACGGGCCTGCGGTCCACCGGGAGCGGCCCGCCGAGCGCGGCCGCCTGCTGCGAACCGGTGCGGTACACCCCGGAGACGTACGCCGCTTTGAAGCGGACCATCTCGTCGGTGCCGTACTTCAGGAAGCCGGAACCCGGCACGTTCGGCAGCTCGTACGCGTCCGGCACCCCGAGCGCGGCCCGCGACTCGGCCGCCGAGAACGTGCGCAGACCGATCCGGTACGACAGGTACGTCTCCAGGCCGCGCAGCCGGCCCTCCTCCAGGCGCTGCGAGGCCAGCAGCAGATGCACGCCCAGCGAACGGCCGATGCGGCCGATCTGCACGAACATCTCGATGAAGTCCGGCTTGGCGGTGAGGAGTTCGCTGAACTCGTCGATCACCAGGACGAGTGAAGGGACGGGCTGCAGGGGGGCACCCGCGGCGCGCGCCTTCTCGTAGTCGTGGATGTTCGCGTAGTTGCCCGCGTCGCGCAGCATCTCCTGGCGGCGGTTCAACTCACCGCGGATCGAGTCACCCATACGGTCGACGAGCGTCAGGTCGTCCGCCAGGTTGGTGATCACGGCCGCCACATGCGGCATCTGCGCCATACCGGCGAAGGTCGCACCGCCCTTGAAGTCCGCGAGGACGAAGTTCAGCGTCTCCGAGGAATGCGTCACCGCGAGACCGAGGACCAGGGTGCGCAGCAGCTCCGACTTGCCGGAACCGGTCGCGCCGACACACAGGCCGTGCGGGCCCATGCCCTCCTGGGCCGCCTCCTTGAGGTCGAGCATCACGGGCCGGCCGTCCTCACCGAGCCCGATCGGCACCCGCAGCCGCTCCGCCGTCGAACGCGGACGCCAGGTCCGCTTCGGGTCCACGGAGGCCGCGTCGCCCAGGTTCAGCAGATCCGTGAACTCCAGGTTGGCGAGGAGTGGTTCGTCGTCGTCACCGCCCGACACCATGCGCAGCGGCGCCAGTTGACGGGCCAGCGCCTCGGCAGCCTCGTACGACAGGACGTCCGGTGTGCCTTCGTAGACCATGCCGTGGCCGGACTCCAGGCGGAGTTCCTTCGGGTGTACGACGACCGAGAGGTCACCGCGTCCGCTGCTGAGGTCGCCGGGCACGACCTCGACGATCGTCACCCCCTGGAGGCCCTCGGGGCTGGCCAGGAAGGAGGTCGGCGGCAGGGAGACGCCGTCCAAGACGACCACCAGGTGCGGCTGTTCGGGCACCGGTGCTCCGACGGGGTGGAAACGCGGCCGGCCCTGGAGGCGGTCGGCCAGCATCTCCTCCAACTCCATCGGATCGGTCGTGATCAGACGCACGCTGCCCGCGCCGTCCGCGAGACCCGGCGCCTGCGCGTGGGGGAGCCACTTGGCCCACTCCCACTCGGGCACCGACTCGCGCCCGGTGGCGACGGCGATGACCAGGTCCTCGGGGGAGTGCATCGAGGCGAGGGAGGCGGCGACCGCGCGCGCGGTGCCGCGCACGGTCGCCGGTTCACCGCTGATCGTCACGTGGTAGAAGGCGCGCAGCGAGACCGCCATCGGCAGGTCCTCAAGGGTGCTGTGCGTGGCCAGGAAACGCTGCATGGCGCCCGCCGTCAGCGGCTCCAGCTCGTCGACCGGGGCAGTCTCCGGCGGGACCAGGGGAGTGGCGAGACCCTGGGGGCCGAGGCCGACCCGCACCTGTCCGAAGTCCTCGTCGTTCGTGCGGCGTTCCCATACGCGGCTGCCCTCGGCGACCAGCGCCCACAGTTGCTCCGGCGAAGGGTGCAGGTAGTACTGGGCGTCGCGCTGGGCCCGCGCGGTCTCCAGGGCCGTACGCCGGGTCTGCGACAGATAGCGCAGATAGTCACGGCGCATGTCGGCCATCTGCCCCTGGTTGCCCCGGCGGTAGCGGACCAGCATCGAGACGCCCATCGCGACCGTGGACGCGATCATCACCATGCCCATGATCTTCATGAACGGCTGGGCACTGGGGTTGAAGAAGAACACCACCGACCCGCCCATACCGAGCATGGGCAGGAGCTGCATCATGGCGCCCTCCTGCTGGCCGCGCGGCAGCTCCGGCGGAGCCTGCAGCATGACCTCGTCCGTGGGCACTTCCTTCGGCAGCGACCTCGGCGGGCGCTTGACGACGATCTGGCTCACTACGCACCAATTCCCTTGCCGGACCGAGTTGTTTCGTCCGCCGCCCCGTGTCGGGCGGACGCCGATCCGCACTGCGCGATCCTACTGACAACCACTGACAACGGCGGGCGGTAGGGTGCCCGTGAGACGTGTGAGCAGTTGCGAATCGTTCCGGGAAAACCGGGCAAAACCGCAGTGTTCGCGGCGGGCGGATCCCGTCGGATCCCGTTGAGTGCCGGGCGCGACGGCGCGGCCGGCCGACGGGACGGGTGGCACGGCGCGACCTGCACAGGATCTTTACGGCGGAACTTCACGGCGGACGCGCGCGGCACCTTCGCGGACCGTCCGTCACTGACAAGGGGGAACAGCAGGTGAGCATCACGGCCTCCGCGCCGGCCGGCGCGACCGGCGGAACGGGCACCGGAGCCTCTTCCGGGGCGGGCATGGGCTTCGGCTTCTGCCGGGTCACCATCGTGGCGCCCGACAGCCGGATCGACGTGGCCCTGCCCGACGACGTACCGGTCGCCGACCTGTACCCCGAGATCCTGAGGCTGTCCCAGCAGAGCCTCGCCGAGGGCGCCCCCGTCGGCTACCACCTCGTACGCCGCGACGGCACCGTCCTCGACGGCGCCCGCTCCTTCGCCGCACAGCGCATCCTCGACGGCGAACTGCTCACCCTGCGCCCCTTCGCCGACTCCCTGCCGCCGGCCGTCTACGACGACGTCTCCGAGGCGGTCGCCGCCGCCGTCACCCGTGACCGTGCCCTGTGGAACGGTGAGTTGACGCGCGCCGCCGGTCTCGTCGCGGGCGGCATCCTGCCCGCACTGCTCGCGTTCGTGGCCTGGAGCTCCCAGATCCACCACGACATGAACGGCCTCCAGGGCATCGTCGCCGGCCTCGCCGGCATCCTCCTCGTCACCATCGCCTGCGTACGCGCGCGGGTGTACGACGACCGGGGCTCGGCGGTCGCCCTGGGCCTGGGCGCGCTCCCGAACATCGCCGTGGCGGGCTCCGGACTGCTCCCCTTCTCCGAAGGAGAAGGCATTGGGCGGCTCCAGTTCCTGCTGGCCTGCGCCGCCGTCCTCGTCGCGGCCGTCGTCCTCACCTTGGTGTCACCCGGCGGCGACGGCCCCTTCGTGGCCTTCGTCTTCGCCTCCGCCATCGGCCTGTTGACGACGTTCGTCGCGATGCTCGCCCACCTGAAGCCCATCGAGACGGCCGCCGTCTGCGCCCCGCTCTCCGTGTGCGCGCTCGCCTTCCTGCCGGGCCTGTCCATGCGCTTCGCCCGCCTCCCCATCGGCTTCGAACCGCCCAACCCCAACCGCGGTTACGGCGACGGCGAACCCGTGGCCCAGGAGCCCGTCGACGCCGAGCGCATCGCCGCCCGCGCCCGCCGCGGCCACGAACTCCTCGTCGGCCTGGTGGGCGGCTGCGCGCTCGTCTCCGTGGGCGCCTCGATCGTCCTCGGCTTCTCCAGCAACGTGTGGGCCCAGCTCCTCGCCCTCGCCACCGGCGTCGCGATGCTGATGCGCGCCCACCTGTTCCGCTACACCGCCCAGGTCGGCGCCACCCTGGCCGCGGGCCTGGCCGCCCTGGTCTTCCTGGGCCTCGGCCTCGCTCTGAACCCGCCGCACGCGTACGTGCGGGACGCGTTCCTGGGTGACCCGAACTCCCTCGACATCCGCAGTGTCTGGCTCGCGGCGGCCGTAGCCGCGTCCACCGCTCTGGTCACTGCCGTCGGCCTGATCACCCCGAAGCGCGGAGTCACCCCCTTCTGGGGCCGGTTCCTGGAGATCGCCGAGAGCTTCGTCCTGCTCACCCTGATCCCGCTGTCCCTGGCCGTCTTCGACGTGTACGCGCAGGCACGGGCGATGACCAGCTAGGAACCGTAGGCATGCGAAAGGGGCGGCACACACGCGTGCCGCCCCTTTCGCATGCCCACGGCTACTGCTGCTCCTCCGGAGCCGGCTCCAGGTCGAACTCGCCGTCCCGGGCGCCCAGTACGAAGGCCGTCCACTCCGCCTCCGTGTAGCGCAGCACGGTGTCCGGGTCGAGCGACGAGCGCATGGCCACCGCGCCGTCGGGCAGGTCGGCGATCTCGACGCGCTCCTCGTGCTCCTCCGTGCCCGGCGCGCTGCGCCACTCCACGCCCGAGATGTCGAGGGCGTACAGCTCGTCCCGCTCCCGCTCCTTGCGTGCCTTGATCTCCTGCTCCGTCTCCGCCATGGCGAAGCGACCCCTTCCCGACGAACCGACGTGATCTACGTCTACACGTAGATGCAGATCACCCTAGTGGCCGTATCCGCCCCGGTCAGGGCCCATCACAGAGCTGGACCGAGGTGTCCCCCCAGGCTGGTACGCTGTGTAGCGGCCGTTTGTGTACGCACCCCTGGAGCTCACGCTCCGGAGGCCGCGCCCAGCGGATCCCGCCTCCCGAGTAACGGAAGCTCCCCTGAGAAGTGGACCAGGGGCACTCGGTGGCACATCAAAGACTACGAGGAGTACGCGTGTCGCTCGACGCCGCTACGAAGAAGCAGCTCATCACCGAGTTCGGTCAGAAGGAGGGCGACACCGGCTCCCCCGAGGTCCAGGTCGCCATGCTCTCGCGCCGCATCTCGGACCTGACCGAGCACCTCAAGACCCACAAGCACGACCACCACTCCCGTCGTGGTCTGCTGATCCTGGTCGGTCAGCGCCGCCGGCTGCTGCAGTACCTGGCCAAGAAGGACATCCAGCGCTTCCGTGCGCTGGTCGACCGCCTGGGCATCCGTCGCGGTGCGGCGGGCGCCAAGTAAGACGCCGTGAGGGGAGCGGGTCCCGAAACGATCGGGAGCCGCTCCCTTTGCCGTATGTGTGGATTGCCCGTACGTGCGGAAACGTGCGGAGTGTCACTGCCGCTTTGTAGTGTGGTAGCACAACGCAATACGCACGACACGGCAACGCACGACAGCACGACAACGTACGAAACGAACGAGGAGAAGCGCGCCTCGCAGCCGCCGGTCCTCGGTAGTGGCCCCCGGGCAGGAAACCCCGGGTGCTTCGATCGAAGACCGGCCCGCACCAGACAGCGCTTCTCCGCCACCGTCCCCCCGCCACACGGGCGGGGAGGGACGAAAGACGACAAGTAACGGAGAAAACGCTAGTGGAGAACGAGACCCACTACGCCGAGGCCGTCATTGACAACGGCTCCTTCGGCACCCGCACCATCCGCTTCGAGACGGGCCGCCTGGCCAAGCAGGCCGCCGGCTCCGCCGTGGCGTACCTGGACGACGACACCATGGTGCTGTCGGCCACCACCGCCTCCAAGAACCCCAAGGACCAGCTCGACTTCTTCCCCCTCACGGTGGACGTCGAGGAGCGGATGTACGCCGCCGGCAAGATCCCCGGCAGCTTCTTCCGCCGTGAGGGCCGGCCGTCCGAGGACGCGATCCTCACCTGCCGCCTGATCGACCGCCCGCTGCGCCCGTCCTTCAAGAAGGGCCTGCGCAACGAGATCCAGGTCGTCGCCACGATCATGGCGCTCAACCCCGACCACCTGTACGACGTCGTCGCGATCAACGCGGCCTCCGCGTCCACACAGCTGGCCGGCCTGCCCTTCTCCGGCCCGGTCGGCGGCGTCCGCGTCGCGCTGATCAACGGCCAGTGGGTCGCGTTCCCGACGCACACCGAGCTCGAGGACGCCGTCTTCGACATGGTCGTCGCCGGTCGCGTCCTGGAGGACGGCGACGTCGCGATCATGATGGTCGAGGCCGAGGCCACCGAGAAGACCATCCACCTGGTCGCGGGCGGCGCCGAGGCGCCGACCGAGGAGGTCGTCGCCTCCGGTCTGGACGCCGCGAAGCCCTTCATCAAGGTGCTCTGCCGTGCGCAGGCCGACCTCGCTGCCAAGGCCGCCAAGCCGACCGGCGAGTTCCCGATCTTCCTCGACTACCAGGACGACGTCCTGGAGGCCCTCACCGCCGCCGTCCGCCCGGAGCTCGCCTCCGCGCTGACCATCGCCGGCAAGCAGGACCGGGAGGCCGAGCTCGACCGCGTCAAGGGTCTCGCCGCCGAGAAGCTCCTCCCGGAGTTCGAGGGCCGCGAGAAGGAGATCTCCGCCGCGTACCGCTCGCTGACCAAGTCCCTGGTCCGTGAGCGCGTCATCAAGGAGAAGAAGCGCATCGACGGCCGCGGTGTCACCGACATCCGCACCCTGGCCGCCGAGGTCGAGGCCATCCCGCGCGTACACGGCTCGGCGCTGTTCGAGCGTGGCGAGACCCAGATCCTGGGCGTCACCACCCTCAACATGCTCCGCATGGAGCAGCAGCTGGACACCCTCTCCCCGGTGACCCGCAAGCGCTACATGCACAACTACAACTTCCCGCCGTACTCCGTCGGCGAGACCGGCCGCGTCGGCTCCCCGAAGCGCCGCGAGATCGGCCACGGAGCGCTCGCCGAGCGCGCCCTGGTCCCGGTCCTGCCGACGCGCGAGGAGTTCCCCTACGCGATCCGTCAGGTCTCCGAGGCCCTCGGGTCGAACGGCTCGACGTCCATGGGCTCGGTCTGCGCCTCCACCATGTCGCTGCTGAACGCCGGTGTGCCCCTCAAGGCCCCCGTCGCCGGTATCGCCATGGGCCTGATCTCCCAGGAGATCAACGGCGAGACGCACTACGTCGCCCTCACCGACATCCTCGGTGCGGAGGACGCCTTCGGCGACATGGACTTCAAGGTCGCCGGCACCAAGGAGTTCGTCACCGCCCTCCAGCTCGACACCAAGCTGGACGGCATCCCCGCCTCCGTCCTGGCCGCCGCACTCAAGCAGGCCCGTGACGCCCGCCTCCACATCCTCGACGTGATGATGGAAGCGATCGACACGCCGGACGAGATGTCCCCGAACGCCCCGCGGATCATCACCGTCAAGATCCCCGTGGACAAGATCGGCGAGGTCATCGGCCCGAAGGGCAAGATGATCAACCAGATCCAGGAGGACACCGGCGCCGAGATCACGATCGAGGACGACGGCACCATCTACATCGGTGCCCAGGTCGGCTCGCAGGCCGAGGCCGCCCGCGCCACGATCAACGGCATCGCCAACCCGACCATGCCGGAGGTCGGCGAGCGCTACCTGGGTACGGTCGTCAAGACCACCACCTTCGGCGCGTTCGTGTCGCTGCTCCCGGGCAAGGACGGTCTGCTGCACATCTCGCAGATCCGCAAGCTCGCCGGCGGCAAGCGCGTGGAGAACGTCGAGGACGTCGTCGGCGTGGGCCAGAAGGTCCAGGTCGAGATCGCCGAGATCGACTCCCGCGGCAAGCTCTCCCTGATCCCGGTCATCGAGGGTGAAGAGAACGCCGAGGACGACAAGAAGGACGACGGCGACAAGTGACGTCGACCAGCACCACGACGACGGCCCGCACCTCCTCGGAGGCGCGGGCCGTCGCCCGTACGCAAACCCTCATCCAGGGCACCAACGGCATCGGCACGGTCCGCAAGACCACCCTCCCGGGCGGCCTGCGCATCGTCACCGAGACGCTGCCCTCGGTCCGCTCCGCGACCTTCGGCATCTGGGCACACGTGGGCTCCCGCGACGAGACGCCGTCGCTGAACGGCGCCACGCACTACCTGGAGCACCTCCTCTTCAAGGGCACGCACAAGCGCAGCGCGCTGGACATCTCCTCCGCGATCGACGCGGTCGGCGGCGAGATGAACGCGTTCACGGCGAAGGAGTACACGTGCTACTACGCGCGCGTGCTCGACACCGACCTGCCGCTCGCCATCGACGTGGTCTGCGACATGCTGACGGGCTCCCTGATCCGCGAGGAGGACGTCAACGTCGAGCGCGGCGCCATCCTCGAAGAGATCGCCATGACGGAGGACGACCCGGGCGACTGCGTGCACGACCTGTTCGCGCGCACGATGTTCGGCGACAACCCCCTCGGCCGCCCGGTCCTCGGCACGGTCGACACCGTCAACGCCCTCACCGCGGACCGCATCCGCCGCTTCTACAAGAGGCACTACGACCCGACCCACCTCGTGGTCGCGGCGGCCGGCAACATCGACCACGACAAGGTCGTACGACAGGTCCGTGCCGCCTTCGACAAGGCCGGCGCCTTCAAGAACGCCCAGGCCGCGCCCATCGCCCCGCGCGACGGCCGCCGCACCCTGCGCACCGCGGGCCGCGTCGAGCTGATCGGCCGCAAGACCGAGCAGGCCCACGTCGTCCTCGGCATGCCGGGCCTGGCCCGTACCGACGAGCGTCGCTGGGCGCTCGGGGTCCTCAACACGGCCCTCGGCGGCGGCATGTCCTCCCGCCTCTTCCAGGAGGTCCGGGAGAAGCGCGGACTGGCCTACAGCGTGTACTCGTACACGTCCGGCTTCGCCGACTGCGGTCTCTTCGGGGTCTACGCCGGCTGCCGGCCCTCGCAGGTCCACGACGTGCTGAAGATCTGCCGCGACGAACTCGACCAGGTCGCCGAACACGGCCTGTCCGACGACGAGATCGGCCGCGCCGTGGGCCAGCTCCAGGGCTCCACGGTCCTCGGCCTCGAGGACACGGGCGCACTGATGAACCGCATCGGCAAGAGCGAGCTGTGCTGGGGCGAGCAGATGTCCGTCGACGACCTGCTGGCCAGGATCGCTTCGGTCACCCCGGACGAGGTCCGCGAGGTCGCCCGCGAGATCCTGGGACAGCGACCCTCGCTGGCGGTCATCGGCCCGCTCAAGGACAAGCAGGCGGCCCGACTGAACGACGCCGTCGCCTAACACCCGTCGTAAGGAAGCAAGAACGATGAGCAAGCTGCGCGTGGCGGTCCTCGGTGCCAAGGGCCGGATCGGCGCCGAGGCGGTCCGAGCCGTCGAGGCCGCCGAGGACATGGAACTGGTGGCCGCCCTGGGCCGCGGTGACACCCTGGAGACGCTCAAGGCGAGCGGCGCCCAGGTGGCGGTCGAACTGACCACCCCCGCCTCGGTGATGGACAACCTCGACTACTGCGTGCGGCACGGCATCCACGCGGTCGTCGGCACCACCGGCTGGACCGAGGAACGCCTCGCGCAA
Source organism: Streptomyces sp. NBC_01622 (assembly GCF_045209635.1). Taxonomy (NCBI): domain Bacteria; kingdom Bacillati; phylum Actinomycetota; class Actinomycetes; order Kitasatosporales; family Streptomycetaceae; genus Streptomyces; species Streptomyces sp. NBC_01622. Next base: position 3,347,933 of record NZ_CP109293.1, on the reverse strand, counting down.
CTGAACGGCTGGCTGGACGCCTCCCCGGAGACGGGCGTCCTCATCGCGCCCAACTTCTCCATCGGGGCCGTACTGACCATGAAGTTCGCGCAGATCGCCGCGCCCTACTTCGAGTCGGTCGAGGTCATCGAACTGCACCACCCGAAGAAGGTCGACGCCCCGAGCGGTACGGCCACGCGCACGGCCCAGCTCATCGCCGAGGCGCGCGCCAAGGCGGGCACGGCTCCGGCGCCGGACGCCACGGAGACGGCCTTGGACGGCGCGCGGGGTGCGGACGTCGAGGGGATCCCCGTCCACTCCGTCCGGCTGCGCGGTCTGCTGGCCCACCAGGAGGTCCTGCTCGGCGGCGAGGGCGAGACGCTGACCGTGCGGCACGACTCCCTGCACCACAGCAGCTTCATGCCGGGCATCCTGCTCGGCGCCCGCCGCGTGGTGACCACCCCGGGCCTCACCTTCGGCCTGGAACACTTCCTGGACCTGGGCTGAGGCTCACGACATGCGTGCCAAACTCACCTACGCCGTCACGGCCGCCGTCCTGGTCTTCTACTTCGTCCTGGTCGGCAGCCGCGGCGTCATGCTCATACAGTCGGGCACGGTCATCACCGTCACCTTCGGGATCGCGGTCCTGATTCTGCCGGTGATCGGCGTGTGGTTCCTCTGGAAGAACACCCAGTTCGTCCGCGACGCCAACCGCCTCGCCGCCCTCCTCGACGCCGAAGGCGGCCTGCCCGTCGACGAGTTGAGGCGCACGCCCGGCGGCCGTATCGACCGCGACTCCGCCGACGAGGTCTTCGCCAAGCGCAAGGCCGAGACAGAGGCGGCCCCCGACGACTGGCGCAGCTGGTTCCGCCTCGCCGTCGCCTACCACGACGCCCACGACACCCCGCGTGCCCGCAAGGCGATGCAACGCGCGATCGCCCTGCACGCGGGTCGCCCCGTCCAGGCCTGAACGCCCGTACGCCGAAGGGGCCGGCCGCACTCGCTGCGGACCGGCCCCTTCGCGTCGCTCTTGGCCGGTCAGCTCCGCCGGTACTCGTCGGACCACACCTCGACCGAATCCGCGGCCCGGTCGAAGGAGGAGGCACGCGCCACGAAGTCGATGTCGTGCGTGGTCAGCAGCGCGGGCACATCCTCCGGAGAACGGTCCTTCCGTACGAGGATCAGGGCCTGCCCCTGCACAGTCCGCGGCAGCCCGAGCCAGCGCACCGGCTGCTGCACCGTCCGCACGGCGGCGACCCGGTCCCACGGCACCGTACGCGTGAAGAGGAACCGCACCCGGCGCAGCCCGCGTGCGCTCACCCACACGCCCATGCGCAGCAGCCGCAGGGCGCACAGGATGACGGCCACCGCGATACCGAGGATCACCTCGGCCTCTGACCGCGAGCCGGTCAACGCGATGATGACGGCGGCGAAGAGCACGTACGACGCGAGCAGCAGCACGAGCGCCGACGCCGCCACGCGCCACGGTCCGGGCCGGTAGGGGCGCCGCCAGCGGTCGCGGTCGTCGAACGGCAGCGCGAGCTCGTCCGCGGCCTCGAATGCGCGGTCGGCCGTAAGGAAGGGCAGGGGCACGGCTGGTGTCCTCACTGAATCCATGCGTGGGCTGTGCCCGGTGAGGCTATCCGGCCGTGTTCCGGCTCACCACCATTGGGGGTCCGGATGAGTCAGTGTCAGCTGCGCTGCAGGTCAGCGCTTGTCGGCGGCCTGCGACTGCTGGTTCTGTGTCGAGAGGTTGTGCTGGGACAGCGCCGGCATACCGAGGACCAGGGAGCCCACGATTCCGGCGATGATGGTGAGCCCCAGAAGCCAACGCCCGGCTATCTGACCGGCGGACGCGCGCTCATGGGGTGGCGGGGTGACGTTGCTGCGGAAGCGGTCGGTCTCGGCGATGAAGGCGAACGGGACGGGTTCGCGCCGACGGAGCATCGGTGGTGCATCTCCCCTACGGGATCGAATCGGGATCGAACGGGTGGCTCTCACCAAGACAGACGAGCGAACGCCTCAAAAGGTGCCCCGTTTCGCCGAATTCGCAGAAGTTCGCCAACGAATGTCGCGGCACGGCCGCGAACGCCCCGATGTCAGTGCCGGGCCGTAGAGTGGGCGCCGCCCGAGAGACGTGATGGAAGGACCCTCCGAGCCGTGACCGACACTCCCGCCGACGACCTCAAGCCCAGTTTCCGCAGCGATGTCACCGTCGAGCTGGTCAAGCACACCGCGTCCGACGCGGACGTGCTCTTCGCCGCCCGCGTCTCGACGATCGGCGAACAGTCCCTGGAAGAGATGGGCAAGGACCCCGAGCGCTCCAAGGGCCTGATCAACTACCTGATGCGGGACCGGCACGGCAGCCCCTTCGAGCACAACTCGATGACCTTCTTCATCAGCGCCCCGATCTTCGTCTTCCGCGAGTTCATGCGGCATCGGGTGGGCTGGTCGTACAACGAGGAATCGGGAAGGTACAGGGAGCTCCAGCCGGTCTTCTACGTCCCCGGCGAGTCCCGCAAGCTGGTGCAGGAGGGCCGCCCGGGCAAGTACGTCTTCGTGGAGGGCACCCAGGCCCAGCAGGAGCTGGTCGGCCGCACCATGGAGCACTCGTACCGCCAGGCGTACGAGGCGTACCAGGAGATGCTCGCCGCCGGCGTGGCTCGGGAAGTCGCCCGAGCCGTCCTCCCTGTGGGCCTCTTCTCCTCGATGTACGCCACGTGCAACGCCCGTTCGCTGATGCACTTCCTCGGCCTGCGTACCCAGCACGAGCTGGCGAAGGTGCCGTCCTTCCCGCAGCGGGAGATCGAGATGGTCGGCGAGAAGATGGAGGAGCAGTGGGCCAAGCTCATGCCGCTCACGTACTCCGCCTTCAATACCAACGGTCGCGTCGCTCCGTAGCGCACCTCTGTTTGCCGACCGGGCACACATGTGCGGATCAGTGGCGCGAGGTGTCCGTATTGCGGCATTTGGAGAAGTTCATCTAGCCTGATCAAACGGACCCGGCACTGCTTGAACCCCCGAGCAGGCAGTGCCGGGCTCCATACTTGTCACGACTTGTCGCCTGCCCCGAGGGCAGACCCCGCATTGAGCAGCGAGTAGCGTGTTACCCATGGCTCCGACCTCCACTCCGCAGACCCCCTTCGGGCGGGTCCTCACCGCCATGGTCACGCCCTTCACGGCGGACGGCGCGCTCGACCTCGACGGCGCGCAGCGGCTCGCCACCCACCTGGTGGACGCAGGCAACGACGGCCTGGTCGTCAACGGCACCACCGGTGAGTCCCCGACCACCGGCGACGCGGAGAAAGCGGATCTCGTACGAGCCGTACTGGAAGCGGTCGGCGACCGCGCCCACGTCATCGCCGGCGTCGGCACCAACGACACCCACCACAGCGTCGAACTCGCCCGCACGGCCGAACGGACCGGCGCACACGGCCTGCTCGTCGTCACGCCGTATTACAACAAGCCCCCGCAGGAGGGCCTGTACCGCCACTTCACGACGGTCGCCGACGCCACCGAACTGCCGGTGATGCTCTACGACATCCCCGGCCGCAGCGGCGTCCCGATCGGCACCGAGACCCTGGTCAGACTCGCCGAGCACCCCAGGATCGTCGCCAACAAGGACGCCAAGGGCGACCTCGGCCGCGCCAGCTGGGCCATCGCCCGGACCGGCCTGGCCTGGTACTCGGGCGACGACATGCTCAACCTGCCGCTGCTCTCCGTGGGCGCGGTCGGCTTCGTCTCGGTCGTCGGCCATGTGGTCACACCCGAACTGCGCACCCTGGTGGAGGCCTACGTCTCCGGTGACGTCCAGAAGGCCACCGAGATCCACCAGAAGCTGCTCCCCGTCTACACCGGCATGTTCCGCACCCAGGGCGTCATGACCACCAAGGCCGCGCTCACCCTCCAGGGACTGCCCGCCGGACCGCTGCGCTCACCGATGGTCGAGTGCTCGCCCGAGGAGATCGCCCAGCTCAAGATCGATCTTGCCGCCGGCGGGGTACAGCTCTGACAACAGACTTCACAACTGAATACGCAGGACTTCGGTGCCTGCATCCCACCAATAACTGCATTTGCACGAACGTCATGCGCGCCACGTGCCCACCGGTACGTGGCGCGCATGGGTAGGAGAGTCTTTTGAGCCATCCGCATCCTGAACTCGCCCCTCCGTCGAAGCTCCCCGAAGGCGGCCTGCGGGTCACCCCACTCGGCGGCCTCGGGGAAATCGGCCGAAACATGACGGTCTTCGAATACGGCGGCCGTCTGCTGATCGTCGACTGCGGCGTGCTCTTCCCCGAGGAGGAGCAGCCCGGAATCGACCTGATCCTGCCGGACTTCACGTCCATCAGGGACCGTCTCGACGACATCGACGGCATCGTCCTCACGCACGGCCACGAGGACCACATCGGCGGAGTCCCGTACCTCCTTCGCGAGAAGGCGGACATCCCGCTGATCGGCTCCAAGCTGACCCTCGCCCTCATCGAGGCGAAGCTCCAGGAGCACCGCATCCGCCCGTACACGCTCGAGGTCGCCGAAGGGCACCGCGAGCGCATCGGCCCGTTCGACTGCGAGTTCGTCGCGGTCAACCACTCGATCCCGGACGCCCTCGCGGTCGCCATCCGCACCCCCGCGGGCATGGTCGTCCACACCGGCGACTTCAAGATGGACCAGTTGCCGCTGGACGGTCGTCTGACAGATCTACACGCGTTCGCACGGCTCAGCGAGGAGGGCATCGACCTGCTCCTCGCCGACTCGACGAACGCCGAGGTGCCGGGATTCGTCCCGCCCGAGCGGGACATCTCCAACGTCCTGCGGCAGGTCTTCGCAGGCGCACGCAAGCGCATCATCGTGGCGAGCTTCGCCAGCCACGTGCACCGCATCCAGCAGATCCTGGACACGGCACACGAGTACGGCCGCCGGGTCGCCTTCGTCGGCCGCTCGATGGTCCGGAACATGGGCATCGCACGGGACCTCGGGTATCTCAGGGTCCCGCCGGGCCTGGTGGTCGACGTCAAGACGCTCGACGACCTCCCGGACAGCGAGGTCGTCCTGGTCTGCACGGGCTCACAGGGCGAACCGATGGCTGCCCTGTCCCGGATGGCCAACCGCGACCACCAGATCCGCATCGTCGCGGGCGACACGGTGATCCTGGCGTCGTCGCTCATCCCGGGCAACGAGAACGCCGTCTACCGGGTGATCAACGGCCTCACCCGCTGGGGCGCCAACGTCATCCACAAGGGCAACGCCAAGGTCCACGTCTCCGGACACGCCTCGGCCGGCGAGCTGCTGTACTTCTACAACATCTGCAAGCCGAAGAACCTGATGCCGGTCCACGGCGAATGGCGCCACCTACGGGCCAACGCCGAACTGGGCGCCCTGACCGGCGTCCCGCACGACCGCATCGTCATCGCCGAGGACGGCGTGGTCGTCGACCTCATCGAGGGCAAGGCCAAGATCTCGGGCAAGGTCCAGGCCGGTTATGTGTACGTCGACGGCCTCTCGGTCGGCGATGTCGGCGAGCCCGCTCTCAAGGACCGCAGGATCCTGGGAGACGAGGGCATCATCTCCGTCTTCGTCGTCGTGGACTCCTCCACCGGCAAGATCACGGGCGGCCCGCACATCCAGGCCCGCGGCTCCGGCATCGAAGACTCCGCCTTCGTGGACGTGGTCCCGAGGATTACAGAAGTCCTGGAACGCTCGGCCCAGGACGGCGTGGTCGAGCCCCACCAGCTGCAGCAACTGGTCCGCCGCACGCTGGGCAAGTGGGTCTCGGACAACTACCGGCGCAGGCCGATGATCCTCCCGGTCGTGGTGGAGGTCTGACCGTCGTACGACCCCCTCGTACGCGTGAACCTGGAGCGGGCCGCCTCGATTTGCATCGAGGCGGCCCGCTCCAGTACGTTTACGGCTCCGCCTGAGGGGGAACCCGGACACTTCGCGTGTGCGGGAGCCACTCCCGGAGGGCCGGAAATTCCGACTCAGAACCTCTGATAAAGTCGGAGTCGCCGGAAAGGGAAACGCGGAAGCGGGAACCTGGAAAGCACCGAGGAAATCGGAACCGGAAACGGTCTGATAGAGTCGGAAACGCAAGACCGAAGGGAAGCCCGGAGGAAAGCCCGAGAGGGTGAGTACAAAGGAAGCGTCCGTTCCTTGAGAACTCAACAGCGTGCCAAAAATCAACGCCAGATATGTTGATACCCCGTCTCCAGCCGTCACGGTTGGGGCGAGGTTCCTTTGAAGAAAACATACAGCGAGGACGCTGTGAACGATCATCTTATTCCGGTGGTTGTTCCGCTCTCGTGTGTGTGCACCCGATTACGGGTAAACATTCACGGAGAGTTTGATCCTGGCTCAGGACGAACGCTGGCGGCGTGCTTAACACATGCAAGTCGAACGATGAACCACTTCGGTGGGGATTAGTGGCGAACGGGTGAGTAACACGTGGGCAATCTGCCCTGCACTCTGGGACAAGCCCTGGAAACGGGGTCTAATACCGGATGATACTCCCGCACTCATGTGTGGGTGTTGAAAGCTCCGGCGGTGCAGGATGAGCCCGCGGCCTATCAGCTTGTTGGTGAGGTAATGGCTCACCAAGGCGACGACGGGTAGCCGGCCTGAGAGGGCGACCGGCCACACTGGGACTGAGACACGGCCCAGACTCCTACGGGAGGCAGCAGTGGGGAATATTGCACAATGGGCGAAAGCCTGATGCAGCGACGCCGCGTGAGGGATGACGGCCTTCGGGTTGTAAACCTCTTTCAGCAGGGAAGAAGCGCAAGTGACGGTACCTGCAGAAGAAGCGCCGGCTAACTACGTGCCAGCAGCCGCGGTAATACGTAGGGCGCAAGCGTTGTCCGGAATTATTGGGCGTAAAGAGCTCGTAGGCGGCTTGTCACGTCGGGTGTGAAAGCCCGGGGCTTAACCCCGGGTCTGCATTCGATACGGGCTAGCTAGAGTGTGGTAGGGGAGATCGGAATTCCTGGTGTAGCGGTGAAATGCGCAGATATCAGGAGGAACACCGGTGGCGAAGGCGGATCTCTGGGCCATTACTGACGCTGAGGAGCGAAAGCGTGGGGAGCGAACAGGATTAGATACCCTGGTAGTCCACGCCGTAAACGGTGGGAACTAGGTGTTGGCGACATTCCACGTCGTCGGTGCCGCAGCTAACGCATTAAGTTCCCCGCCTGGGGAGTACGGCCGCAAGGCTAAAACTCAAAGGAATTGACGGGGGCCCGCACAAGCAGCGGAGCATGTGGCTTAATTCGACGCAACGCGAAGAACCTTACCAAGGCTTGACATACACCGGAAAGCATTAGAGATAGTGCCCCCCTTGTGGTCGGTGTACAGGTGGTGCATGGCTGTCGTCAGCTCGTGTCGTGAGATGTTGGGTTAAGTCCCGCAACGAGCGCAACCCTTGTCCTGTGTTGCCAGCGTGCCCTTCGGGGTGACGGGGACTCACAGGAGACCGCCGGGGTCAACTCGGAGGAAGGTGGGGACGACGTCAAGTCATCATGCCCCTTATGTCTTGGGCTGCACACGTGCTACAATGGCCGGTACAATGAGCTGCGATACCGTGAGGTGGAGCGAATCTCAAAAAGCCGGTCTCAGTTCGGATTGGGGTCTGCAACTCGACCCCATGAAGTCGGAGTTGCTAGTAATCGCAGATCAGCATTGCTGCGGTGAATACGTTCCCGGGCCTTGTACACACCGCCCGTCACGTCACGAAAGTCGGTAACACCCGAAGCCGGTGGCCCAACCCCCTTGTGGGGAGGGAGCTGTCGAAGGTGGGACTGGCGATTGGGACGAAGTCGTAACAAGGTAGCCGTACCGGAAGGTGCGGCTGGATCACCTCCTTTCTAAGGAGCATCTAGGCCGCCAGACATGGTCTGGTGGTCCAGGGCCATTACGTCGGCGCATGTCCGACGGTGGTTGCTCAAGGGTGGAACGTTGATTATTCGGCACTCGTGACTGTCTTCTCCTTCCAGTACTGCTCTTCGGGGCGTGGAACGTCGAGGGAAGCAGCAGGAGTGCCGGGCACGCTGTTGGGTGTCTGAAGGTACGGCCGTGAGGCCGCCTTCAGTGCCGACCCCAGTGAACTTGTCCGTGAGGGCGGGGTGATGGGTGGTTGGTCGTTGTTTGAGAACTGCACAGTGGACGCGAGCATCTGTGGCCAAGTTTTTAAGGGCGCACGGTGGATGCCTTGGCACCAGGAACCGATGAAGGACGTGGGAGGCCACGATAGTCCCCGGGGAGTCGTCAACCAGGCTTTGATCCGGGGGTTTCCGAATGGGGAAACCCGGCAGTCGTCATGGGCTGTCACCCACTGCTGAACACATAGGCAGTGTGGAGGGAACGCGGGGAAGTGAAACATCTCAGTACCCGCAGGAAGAGAAAACAACCGTGATTCCGGGAGTAGTGGCGAGCGAAACCGGATGAGGCCAAACCGTATGCGTGTGAGACCCGGCAGGGGTTGCGTATACGGGGTTGTGGGATCTCTCTTCTGTCGTCTGCCGGCGACAGGACGAGTCAGAAACCGTTGATGTAGGCGAAGGACATGCGAAAGGTCCGGCGTAGAGGGTAAGACCCCCGTAGCCGAAACGTCAACGGCTCGTTTGAGAGACACCCAAGTAGCACGGGGCCCGAGAAATCCCGTGTGAATCTGGCGGGACCACCCGCTAAGCCTAAATATTCCCTGGTGACCGATAGCGGATAGTACCGTGAGGGAATGGTGAAAAGTACCGCGGGAGCGGAGTGAAATAGTACCTGAAACCGTGTGCCTACAAGCCGTGGGAGCGTCGCGCATCGAGTTTACTCGGTGCGTCGTGACTGCGTGCCTTTTGAAGAATGAGCCTGCGAGTTTGCGGTGTGTTGCGAGGTTAACCCGTGTGGGGAAGCCGTAGCGAAAGCGAGTCCGAACAGGGCGGTATAGTAGCGCGCTCAAGACCCGAAGCGGAGTGATCTAGCCATGGGCAGGTTGAAGCGGCTGTAAGAGGTCGTGGAGGACCGAACCCACCAGGGTTGAAAACCTGGGGGATGACCTGTGGTTAGGGGTGAAAGGCCAATCAAACTCCGTGATAGCTGGTTCTCCCCGAAATGCATTTAGGTGCAGCGTCGTGTGTTTCTTGCCGGAGGTAGAGCACTGGATAGGCGATGGGCCCTACCGGGTTACTGACCTTAGCCAAACTCCGAATGCCGGTAAGTGAGAGCGCGGCAGTGAGACTGTGGGGGATAAGCTCCATGGTCGAGAGGGAAACAGCCCAGAGCATCGACTAAGGCCCCTAAGCGTACGCTAAGTGGGAAAGGATGTGGAGTCGCAGAGACAACCAGGAGGTTGGCTTAGAAGCAGCCACCCTTGAAAGAGTGCGTAATAGCTCACTGGTCTAGTGATTCCGCGCCGACAATGTAGCGGGGCTCAAGCGTACCGCCGAAGTCGTGTCATTCCAGCAATAGCCCCAACGGGTGCTGGGATGGGTAGGGGAGCGTCGTGTGCCGGGTGAAGCCGCAGCGGAAGCTAGTGGTGGACGGTTCACGAGTGAGAATGCAGGCATGAGTAGCGATACACACGTGAGAAACGTGTGCGCCGATTGACTAAGGGTTCCTGGGTCAAGCTGATCTGCCCAGGGTAAGTCGGGACCTAAGGCGAGGCCGACAGGCGTAGTCGATGGATAACCGGTTGATATTCCGGTACCCGCTGTGAAGCGTCAAACATCGAGCCCGTTGATGCTAAGGCCGTGAAGCCGTTCCGGACCCTTCGGGGAAGGGAAAGTGGTGGAGCCGCCGGCCCAAGACGGTAGTAGGTGAGTGATGGGGTGACGCAGGAAGGTAGTCCAGCCCGGGCGGTGGTTGTCCCGGGGTAAGGGTGTAGGACGAACGGCAGGCAAATCCGCCGTTCACATAGTCTGAGACCTGATGCCGAGCCGATTGTGGTGAAGTGGATGATCCTATGCTGTCGAGAAAAGCCTCTAGCGAGTTTCATGGCGGCCCGTACCCTAAACCGACTCAGGTGGTCAGGTAGAGAATACCGAGGCGTTCGGGTGAACTATGGTTAAGGAACTCGGCAAAATGCCCCCGTAACTTCGGGAGAAGGGGGGCCATCACCGGTGAGAGGACGTGCTCCTTGAGCTGGGGGTGGCCGCAGAGACCAGCGAGAAGCGACTGTTTACTAAAAACACAGGTCCGTGCGAAGCCGTAAGGCGATGTATACGGACTGACGCCTGCCCGGTGCTGGAACGTTAAGGGGACCGGTTAGTCCGACTTCGGTTGGGCGAAGCTGAGAACTTAAGCGCCAGTAAACGGCGGTGGTAACTATAACCATCCTAAGGTAGCGAAATTCCTTGTCGGGTAAGTTCCGACCTGCACGAATGGCGTAACGACTTCTCGACTGTCTCAACCATAGGCCCGGTGAAATTGCACTACGAGTAAAGATGCTCGTTTCGCGCAGCAGGACGGAAAGACCCCGGGACCTTTACTACAGTTTGATATTGGTGTTCGGTTCGGCTTGTGTAGGATAGCTGGGAGACTGTGAAGCTTGGACGCCAGTTCAGGTGGAGTCGTCGTTGAAATACCAGTCTGGTCGTGCTGGATGTCTAACCTGGGTCCGTGATCCGGATCAGGGACAGTGTCTGATGGGTAGTTTAACTGGGGCGGTTGCCTCCTAAAGAGTAACGGAGGCGCCCAAAGGTTCCCTCAGCCTGGTTGGCAATCAGGTGTTGAGTGTAAGTGCACAAGGGAGCTTGACTGTGAGACCGACGGGTCGAGCAGGGACGAAAGTCGGGACTAGTGATCCGGCGGTGGCTTGTGGAAGCGCCGTCGCTCAACGGATAAAAGGTACCCCGGGGATAACAGGCTGATCTTCCCCAAGAGTCCATATCGACGGGATGGTTTGGCACCTCGATGTCGGCTCGTCGCATCCTGGGGCTGGAGTCGGTCCCAAGGGTTGGGCTGTTCGCCCATTAAAGCGGTACGCGAGCTGGGTTTAGAACGTCGTGAGACAGTTCGGTCCCTATCCGCTGCGCGCGCAGGAACATTGAGAAGGGCTGTCCCTAGTACGAGAGGACCGGGACGGACGAACCTCTGGTGTGCCAGTTGTTCTGCCAAGGGCATGGCTGGTTGGCTACGTTCGGGAGGGATAACCGCTGAAAGCATCTAAGCGGGAAGCCTGCTTCGAGATGAGTGTTCCCACCCACTAGATGGGTTAAGGCTCCCAGTAGACGACTGGGTTGATAGGCCGGATCTGGAAGGCGGGTAACCGCTGGAGGTGACCGGTACTAATAGGCCGAGGGCTTGTCCTCAGTTGCTCGCGTCCACTGTGTTGGTTCTGAAACCACGAACAACCCCATGCCCATGGTCACGGGTGTGGTGCGGTTGATGTGTTTCATAGTGTTTCGGTGGTCATAGCGTGAGGGAAACGCCCGGTTACATTCCGAACCCGGAAGCTAAGCCTTACAGCGCCGATGGTACTGCAGGGGGGACCCTGTGGGAGAGTAGGACGCCGCCGAACAAATATTGAGAGGGTTGGATCCTGAACTTCGGTTCGGGGTCCAACCTTTTTTTGTTGGGCGTCACTTGAAGTTCACATTGCGCAATCACCATCCGAGCATGGGTACTGCTGCAATGCTCAGGGCCGCAGGCGTCGGACTCGGTGACGAGGTCGTCGTGCCGGCGTTCGGGAACGTGGAAGTCGCCGAGGCCGTCACTCTCGCGGGTGGCCTGCCGGTGTTCGCCGACATAGATCCGGTGACCTACTGCCTCGATGCGTCCGCTGTCGAAGCGGCCGTAACTCCGCGTACGGCGGCGATAGTTGTCGTACATCGATTCGGTCGGTCGGCTGATATGGCGCGGCTGCTCGGGGTTGGGCAGCGGCATGGGCTGCTGGTGTTGCAGCAGGGGGAGTCCGAGGCGCCGTACGACGAGGTGGCTCAGCGGCGGGAGCGGGCCTCCTACCTTGATGCGAAGTTGCGTGGGGTGCGGACGCCCGATGGTGGGGACGGGCACACCTACCAGCAGTACATCGTGCGGGTGCCGGGGAACGGGCGGCCGGATCGCGATGCCTTCGCTCGCGCCGTGCGGGGCAGGGGAGTTGAGTGCCGGGTGCCGGTGAAGACACCTGTGCACCGGCTGCCGGAGTTCCGGCGGTGTGTGGCGCTGCCGGAGACCGAGCGGGCCGCGGACGAGACGCTCGCGCTGCCGGTCGACGCGTCGTTGACGAAGCGGGAGATGCAGCGGATCGTTTCTGCGTGCAACGCGCTCGGGGGACTGCTGCAGCCCGCTTTCTGACCGAGTCGGGGTCGGGTGGCGGTGGTTGGGCGCACGGGCCTGTTCGGGGTATGATTCTTTTCGTCGCCGCGAGGGAAGCCTCGGGAAAGCGACAGGCCCTCTTAGCTCAGTCGGTAGAGCGTCTCCATGGTAAGGAGAAGGTCAACGGTTCGATTCCGTTAGAGGGCTCCATTAACTGAAAGGCCCCGCCCAATTGGGCGGGGCCTTTTGCGTGTTCGGGTGTCAGTCCTTCTGGAGGCCCGGGACCCGCATGGCGAGGATGGCCATGTCGTCGGACGGGGCGTCCGACGCGAAGCGTTCGACCGCGCGCATGATGCGGGCCGCGACTGCTCCGGCCGTGAGGCCCGTACAGGTTGTGAGGACGTCAGTGAGGCCGTCGTCGCCCAGCATGCGGGTGCCTTCGCGGCGTTCGGTGACGCCGTCCGTGACGCACAGGAGGACGTCGCCCGGGTCGAGGGTGACCGTCTGCTCGTAGAGCTCCAGGTCGTCCATGACGCCGAGGAGGGGCTGCGGTTCGGCGGCCGGTTCGACCGTGCCGTCCTGGCGCAGGCGGAGCGGGAGGGGGTGGCCGGCGCAGACCACCTTCAGCTTGGCGCTGCCGTCCTCCTGGGGCCACAACTCGCCGTAGAGGAGTGTCAGGAATCGGCTGCGGGCGCCCTCGTCGAGGATCGCGGAGTTGAGGCGCTCCAGGACCGCGGGGCCGCCGAAGCCCTCTCTGGCGAGCAGGCGGAGGGCGTGGCGGGCCAGGCCGGTGACCGCGGCTGCCTCGGGTCCTGTGCCGCAGACGTCGCCGATAGCGAAGCCGTAGACGCCGTCGCGGATGGGGAAGAGGTCGTAGAAGTCGCCGCCCACTTCGTTGCCCTCGCCTGCCGCGCGATAGATGACCTCGACCTCGACGCCCTCGATGTGGGGGAGGTCGGGGGGCAGGAGGCTGCGCTGGAGGGACTGGCTGATGGCCGTGCGCTCCGAGTACAGGCGGGCGTTGTCGAGGGCGAGGGCGGCACGGCGGCTCAAGTCCTCGGCCAGTTCCAGAATTTCCTGGCGGAAGTGTTCGTCCGTGGGCTTGCCCAGGGTCAGCATGCCGATGACGCGGTTGCGGGCGACCAGGGGGAGGACCACCGTCTCGCCGCCGACTGCCGAGGCCGTAGCGAGAGTTGGGCCGATGCCCGAGCTGACGCGGCGGGTCGGTTCGCCTAGGCCGAGGCTGCGCATGGAGGTGCGTAGGGCCGCCTGGTGGGCGGCCTCGGCGGGGGCGGCCCAGACGCGGGCGCCGGGGGTGGGTACCGGGTCCGGAGGGGCGATCTTCGAGAGCAAGGACTTGATGCCGTCGATGAGTTCCTCGTCCTCGTGCAGGACGTACGAGAGGTACGGGTCGGAGGCCTGGTCGGCGATCGTGTAGACCGCGCACCAGGTGGCGAGGGTCGGGACGGTCATCTGGGCCATGAGGGCGAGGGTTTGATCGCGGTCCAGGGTGCCGGCGAGGAGGTCGGAGGCCTCGACCAGGAAGCTGAGTGAGCCGCGGCGCAGGCGTTCGAGTTCGCCCAGGCGGGCCGACTCGACCGCCAACGCGATGCGGTCGGCGGCGAATTGGAGGCGAAGGGCTTCTTCGTTCGAGTATTTGTTGGGGCCTTCGGCGGCGACTCCCAGGGAGCCGGTGAGGCGGCCCTCGACCTTGAGGGGGACGGTGACGACCGAGCGCATTCCGGTGCCGCTGAGGAGCGGTACGGCGCCCGGGACGGCCTGGAGGTCCTCGTGGACGGCCGGCATGCGGGCGGAGCCGTAGCGGCCGGGGCCCGCCTCGACAGGCACGCGCGCGAAGCGTTGGCGGGCGGAGGGCAGGCCGGTGGAGGCGCGGACCTCCAACTCCGTTTCGTCGTCCGTCGCGAGGAGGAGGAAGGCGGAGTCCCCGTCGAGCATGTCGCGGGCGCGTTCGACCGTGCGCTGGAGGAGGCCGTCGAGGTCGTCCGGCGCGGGGGAGCCGATGAACACTTCGAAGGGGTCGGTGTTCTGGCCGTCCGGGGTGGACGCCGCGTCGGGGGCGGGGCCCCGCAACGGGGTCTGCAGAACCGCGCGTTCGTGGTCCCTTACCAGGAGGCACACGGTTGACGGCTCGCCGCCGGTGTCGCGGACGCGGAGGTGGGAGGCGTACACCGGGTTCACGCGGCCGTCGGCGCCGCGGATGCCGTAACTGCCCTCCCAGCGGGAGAGACGCAGTGCCTCGGCGATGCCGGTGCTGGTGCCCGGGGTGTGCGGCCAGGCCGCGAGGTCGGTCAGGGGCTTGCCGGTGACCTGCTCGGCGGCGTAGCCGAAGAGTTCCTCGGCGTCCTCGTTCCAGGACGCGATGGAGCCCGTACGGTCGATCTGGACGACCGCGACGCGGACCCTGCCGTCGGCGAGCGGGAGCAGGGCGGCCGGCAGGGACGGGCCGGCCGCGCGGGTGCCCACCGGGCGGGCGGGGAGGTCGAGTTGGAACCAGACCAGCTTCTGTGTGGGGGTGTAGTCGACGCCCCAGCGGCTGGCGAGGGCCGCGCACAGCTGGAGGCCGCGTCCGCCCTCGCGGTCGGGGCTGCTCATGGTGATCGCGGCCCCCTGGAGGGGGATTTCGCGTTCCGGATAGTGGTCGGCGACCTCGATCCGCACACCGTCGTCACTCCGTAGGCACAGAACATCCGCAGCCGTGCCCGCGTGGACCACGGCGTTGGTCACCAGTTCGCTGGTGAGGACCACGGCGTCGTCGACGATGTCGGCGAAGCCCCAGCCCTGCAGGGTGTCGCGGACGAAGGACCGCGCGGTGGCGACCGATCGTCCGACGGGCTCGAAGCTGGCTGCCGCGCGCGCGGTGATCACAGAACTCCTCGGCCTGTTGTCGGCGGGCAGGGGCCCATGGCCGATCGGCGCCTGCCGGGGCAACGGCTGGTTCCCGGTCGGCGGGGGATCCTGGGGCGTTCCTCCAGGATGCAGTCCGGTGGTCATGGTGCGGTGCCCCTCCGATGCCTGCCCGCTCGTGCTCGTGCCACCGCCCAGGCCGGACGGAACCGGCGCGGCTGGACAGCCGCATGCAAGGTTACTTACCTTCACCGTCCATACGGATGCCGGTCCGCCGTGTTTCCGTCCTCAGGGTGTGCGGACCGTGTGCGAAGCTGCCGAACTGTTATGGCCTGGTTCAGGCAGGGTGAAACACTGGGCAGGATTCTGGTGAAGGTCCGGGCAGGCCGGGTGTCTTCTGTGTACTGCGGGCAGCAGGCCTTGTTGAAGGCCGGTAAACAGGGCAGAGATACGCGGCAGTGACTGATACGCCGAGCAGCAGTACCCAGCACAGCACTAGCAGTAACGGTCGACCCCTGCGGGAGGGACACAGTGGAGTCTGGCGCAGCGACGCGGGCCACCAAGACGCGCGCGAAAGGCGGACAGTCCCTGAAGAACCAGCGCAAACCGCGCAATGGGACCACGGAAGTGGACGCGGCCTCCTTGGACCGGCTGCTGACCGCTCTGGTCGCCATGCGGGACGGGAACTTCCGCAAGCGGCTCACGGTGTCCGGCGACGGCGTGATGTCGGAGATCGCCGCCGTGTTCAACGAGGTGGCCGACCGCAATCTGCACCTCACGGGTGAGCTGTCGCGGGTACGGCGCATGGTCGGCCGTGAGGGAAAGCTCACGGAGCGGCTGGAGACGGGCGCCTGCGAGGGTTCCTGGGCCTCGGCCATCGATGCCTCCAACGCCCTCGTTGACGACCTCGTACGGCCCGTCTCCGAGG
This sequence comes from Streptomyces sp. NBC_01622, assembly GCF_045209635.1. Lineage (NCBI taxonomy): Bacteria > Bacillati > Actinomycetota > Actinomycetes > Kitasatosporales > Streptomycetaceae > Streptomyces > Streptomyces sp. NBC_01622. The sequence continues at coordinate 3,331,924 of NZ_CP109293.1, read as the reverse complement.
TCGGACGGGTGCTCTCCGCGGTGGCGGAGGGTGATCTGTCGCCACGCATGGAGCTGCGGACACAGGCGCAGGACGACGGGAACGGGCATCCGCTGCGCGGTGAGTTCCTGAAGGTCGGGCGGACCGTCAACAATCTGGTCGACCAGCTGTCGACGTTCACCGACGAGGTCACACGCGTGGCCAGCGAGGTGGGCACCGAGGGCAAGCTCGGCGGGCAGGCACGCGTGCGTGGCATGTCCGGCTCCTGGAAGGACCTCACGGAGTCCGTCAACACGATGGCGTACCGGCTGACGGCCCAGGTGCGGGACATCGCGCTGGTGACCACGGCGGTCGCGAAGGGCGACCTGTCGCGGAAGGTCACCGTTCATGTCGCCGGCGAGATGCTGGAACTGAAGAACACCGTCAACACGATGGTGGACCAGCTGTCGTCGTTCTCCTCCGAGGTGACCCGAGTCGCCCGCGAGGTGGGCACCGAGGGCGAACTCGGCGGCCAGGCGCAGGTGCCGGGTGTGGCCGGGGTGTGGAAAGACCTCACCGACTCGGTGAACATCATGGCCGGCAACCTGACGGCCCAGGTCCGCGGGATCGCCCAGGTGACGACGGCTGTCGCCAACGGTGACCTGTCGCAGAAGGTGACCGTGTCGGCGCGGGGCGAGGTCGCCCAGCTCGCCGAGACGATCAACCAGATGACCGAGACGCTGCGCACCTTCGCCGACGAGGTCACGCGTGTGGCCAACGAGGTCGGTGCCGAGGGGCAGCTCGGCGGGCAGGCGAACGTGCCGGGTGCGGCGGGGACGTGGAAGGACCTCACCGATTCGGTGAACACGGTGTTCCGGAACCTGACGATCCAGGTGCGGGACATCGCCGCCGTGACGACCGCGGTGGCCAGCGGTGACCTGTCCCAGAAGGTCACCGTGAACGTCGCCGGCGAGATGCTGGAGCTGAAGAACACCGTCAACGGGATGGTCGATCAACTGTCCTCGTTCGGCGCCGAGGTCACGCGCGTGGCGCGCGAGATCGGTGTCGAGGGTGAACTGGGCGGCCAGGCGCAGGTGCCGGGCGCGGCGGGTACATGGAAGGACTTGACCGACTCGGTCAACACTGCATTCCGCAACCTCACCGGCCAGGTGCGCAACATCGCCCAGGTGACGACGGCCGTGGCCAACGGAGACCTCTCCCAGAAGGTCACCGTCGATGTGTCCGGCGAGATGCTTCAGTTGAAGAACACCGTCAACACGATGGTCGACCAACTGTCGTCGTTCGCCGACCAGGTGACCCGGATGGCCCGGGACGTGGGCACCGAGGGCCGGCTCGGCGGGCAGGCGCGCGTGGACGGCGTCTCGGGCACCTGGAAGGAACTCACCGACTCCGTCAACTCGATGGCCGGGAACCTGACCTCCCAGGTGCGCAACATCGCCCAGGTGACGACGGCGGTGGCCCAGGGCGACCTGTCTCAGAAGATCGACGTGGACGCGCGCGGCGAGATCCTGGAGCTGAAGAACACCATCAACACGATGGTCGATCAACTGTCCGCGTTCGCCGACCAGGTGACCCGGGTGGCCCGCGAGGTGGGTACGGAGGGCCGGCTCGGCGGGCAGGCGCAGGTGCCGGGTGTCGCCGGTGTGTGGCGCGACCTGACCGACTCCGTGAACGGCATGGCCGGCAACCTCACCGCTCAGGTGCGCAACATCGCGCAGGTCGCGACGGCGGTGGCCCGGGGTGACCTGTCCCAGAAGATCACCGTGGACGCGCGCGGCGAGATCCTGGAGCTGAAGAACACCCTGAACACGATGGTCGACCAGCTGTCCTCGTTCGCCGAGGAGGTCACGCGAGTGGCCCGCGAGGTGGGCACCGAGGGCCAGTTGGGCGGTCAGGCCGAGGTGCAGGGCGTCTCCGGCACCTGGAAGGACCTCACGCAGTCGGTGAACTTCATGGCGAACAACCTGACCATTCAGGTGCGCCAGATCGCCGAGGTCACGACCGCCGTCGCCAAGGGCGACCTGTCCAAGAAGATCACTGTTGACGCGAAGGGCGAGATCCTTGAGCTCGTCACGACGGTCAACACCATGGTTGATCAACTCTCGTCGTTCGCCGAGCAGGTGACCCGCGTGGCCCGCGAGGTGGGCACCGAAGGGATTCTGGGCGGCCAGGCGCATGTGCCGGGCATCACGGGCATCTGGAAGGACCTCAGCGGCAACGTCAACCTGATGGCCAACAACCTGACCATGCAGGTGCGGAACATCTCCCAGGTCGCGGCGGCCGTCGCCAACGGCGACCTGACCCGGACGGTGACGATCGAGGCGCGCGGCGAGGTCCAGCAGCTCGCCGACACCTTCAACACCATGGTGAAGACGCTGAGTTCGTTCGCCGACCAGGTCACCAAGGTGGCCCGTGAGGTGGGCACCGACGGCATCCTGGGCGGCCAGGCGCATGTCCCGGGTGTGGCGGGCACCTGGAAGGACCTCACCGACTCGGTGAACGGCATGGCGTCCAACCTGACCGGTCAGGTGCGCAACATCGCGATGGTCACCACGGCCATCGCCAAGGGCGACTTGACCAAGAAGATCGACATTGACGCCCGCGGCGAGATCCTGGAACTCAAGACGACGATCAACACCATGGTTGATCAGCTGTCCAGTTTCGCCGAGGAGGTGACCCGGGTGGCCCGCGAGGTGGGCACCGAGGGCCAGCTCGGCGGTCAGGCACGCGTGCGTGACGTCGACGGCACCTGGCGCGACCTCACCGAGTCGGTGAACGAGATGGCCGGGAACCTGACCCGGCAGGTGCGTGCCATCGCGCGCGTGGCGACCGCGGTGACCCGGGGCGACCTGAACCTGAAGATCGACGTGGACGCGTCCGGCGAGATCCAGGAACTCCAGGACTACATCAACAAGATGATCGCCAACCTGCGCGACACCACGATCGCCAACAAGGAGCAGGACTGGCTCAAGGGCAACCTCGCCCGCATCTCCGCACTGATGCAGGGCCGCCGCGACCTGGACGACGTCGCCTCGCTGATCATGAGCGAGCTGACGCCGGTGGTCTCCGCGCAGCACGGGGCGTTCTTCCTCGCGCTGCCCCTGGCGGACGCCGAGGGCGAGGAGGCGTACGAACTGCGCATGCTCGGGTCCTACGGCTACTCGATGGGCTCCATGCCGACGTCGTTCAGGCCCGGTGAGGCGCTGATCGGGACGGCAGCCCAGGAGCGGCGCACGATCCTCGTGGAGAACGCGCCCAGCGGCTATCTGAAGATCTCCTCGGGGCTCGGGGAGGCGCCGCCCGCACAGGTGATCGTGCTGCCGGTGCTGTTCGAGGGAAAGGTGCTCGGCGTCATCGAACTGGCCTCCTTCACGCCCTTCACGCAGATCCAGAAGGACTTCCTCAACCAGATCGCCGAGATGATCGCGACCAGCGTCAACACCATCTCCGTCAACACCAAGACGGAGCTGCTGCTGAAGCAGTCCCAGGAGCTGACCGAGCAACTCCAGGAGCGGTCGGCCGAGTTGGAGAACCGGCAGAAGGCACTCCAGTCGTCCAACGCCGAACTGGAGGAAAAGGCCGAGCTGCTGGCCCAGCAGAACCGGGACATCGAGGTGAAGAACACCGAGATCGAAGAGGCCCGGCAGGTCCTGGAGGAGCGCGCCGAGCAGCTCGCCGTGTCGATGCGCTACAAGAGCGAGTTCCTCGCCAACATGTCGCATGAGCTGCGCACACCGCTCAACTCGCTCCTCATCCTGGCCAAGTTGCTCGCCGACAACGCGGAGGGGAACCTCTCCCCGAAGCAGGTCGAGTTCGCCGAGACGATCCACGGCGCGGGGTCCGACCTGCTTCAGCTGATCAACGACATCCTGGACCTGTCGAAGGTCGAGGCGGGCAAGATGGACGTCTCCCCGACGCGCATCGCGCTCGTCCAACTCGTCGACTACGTAGAGGCCACTTTCCGCCCGCTGACCGCGGAGAAGGGCCTCGACCTGTCCGTCCGGGTGTCGCCGGAACTGCCCGCCACGCTCCACACCGACGAGCAGCGGCTGCTCCAGGTGCTGCGCAACCTGCTGTCCAACGCGGTGAAGTTCACCGACTCCGGGGCGGTCGAACTGGTCATCCGGCCGGCCGGCGCGGATGTGCCGGTGGCCATCAGGGAGCAGCTCCTGGAGGCCGGTTCGCTGCGGGACGCGGACGCCGACCTGATCGCGTTCTCGGTGACCGACACCGGCATCGGGATCGCAGGCAGCAAGATGCGGGTCATCTTCGAGGCGTTCAAGCAGGCGGACGGCACGACCAGCCGCAAGTACGGCGGTACGGGCCTCGGGCTGTCCATCTCCCGCGAGATCGCGCAGCTGCTCGGCGGTGAGATCTTCGCGCAGAGCGAACCGGGTCGCGGTTCGACGTTCACGCTGTATTTGCCGCTGCACCCGAGTGAACTGCCCCCGCAGGGCTACCAGCAGCTGCCCGCGCTGGAGGCGGGTGACCTCGTGGCGTCCTCCGCCGCGGAGCTCGCCGAGCTGTCGGAGCGGAGCGAGGTGGACATCGAGACGCCGGCCGAGGTGAAGTCGTACCACGAGACGCAGAACGGTGCCGCCGCGCTCTTCAGGAGGCGTCGTAGGGCGATTGAGCGGTCCGCGCCGCAGCTGGGGCAGACGGTGCGTGACCAGTGGGCCGCCGAGGAGGCGGCGTCGGCGTCACGCCGGGGCATCCGGTTCAACGGGGAGAAGGTGCTGATCGTCGACGACGACATCCGCAACGTCTTCGCGCTGACGAGCGTCCTGGAGCAGCACGGGCTGTCCGTGCTGTACGCGGAGAACGGCCGTGAGGGCATCGAAGTCCTGGAGCAGCACGACGATGTGACGGTCGTTCTGATGGACATCATGATGCCCGAGATGGACGGATACGCGACGACGACCGCGATCCGCAGGATGCCGCAGTTCGCCGGGCTTCCGATCATCGCGCTGACCGCGAAGGCGATGAAGGGCGACCGGGAGAAGGCGATCGAGTCCGGCGCCTCGGACTACGTCACCAAGCCGGTCGATCCCGATCACCTGCTGTCGGTGATGGAGCAGTGGATGCGTCCGGAGTGAGGGAAACGACCGAGCCTGACGGGAAAGCGGTGGGAACGGTGCGGGGAACGTCCGGTGTGCGCGCGGAGTTGCTGACTCAGTGTGTCCGCAGCCGTGTAGAAGCACGGGATTCGGGGAACCTTCTGGTCTCCCGCTACGTTTCTGCTTCGTGCACAGTGACATCGCGGTGACAGGGTGTGGCGACAGGCGGGGTGCGGCTACCATGACCGGCACAAGGACGGGCGGCGCAAGAGAGCCGTCCTCTGGGGCGGCGCCCGGTGCACATCCGGGGCGAGGAGGGCGGGCCATGGTGCAGAAGGCCAAGATCCTTCTGGTCGATGACCGGCCGGAGAATCTGCTTGCGCTGGAGGCCATCCTCTCTGCGCTCGATCAGACACTGGTTCGGGCATCGTCCGGGGAGGAAGCGCTCAAAGCACTGCTCACGGACGACTTCGCGGTCATTCTGCTGGACGTCCAGATGCCGGGCATGGACGGTTTCGAAACCGCCGCGCACATCAAGCGACGGGAGCGGACCCGGGACATCCCGATCATCTTCCTCACCGCGATCAACCACGGCCCGCACCACACCTTCCGGGGTTACGCGGCGGGCGCGGTCGACTACATCTCCAAGCCGTTCGACCCGTGGGTGCTGCGCGCGAAGGTCTCGGTCTTCGTCGAGCTGTACATGAAGAACTGCCAACTGCGGGAGCAGGCGGCCCTGTTGCGGCTCCAGCTGGAGGGCGGCGGCAAGCCCGCGGTCGGCGCGGCCAAGGAACCGGCCGGACTGCTCGCCGAGCTGTCGGCGCGGCTCGCGGCCGTCGAGGAGCAGGCCGAGGCGCTGTCCAAGCAGCTCGACGACGAGTCGGCGGACGCGGCGGCCGTGGCCACCGCGGCCCATCTCGAACGCAAACTCACCGGGCTGCGCAGGGCACTCGACGCCCTGGAGCCGGGCACCGGCACCGGAGCGCCTTCGCTCCCGTCACAGAACTGACGTCCGCCGCGGGCGCAGTTGTGCGTGAGCGCGCGTCAGTTCCCCGTCCCGTACGGGCGACACGAACGGGTGAAGCAGTGGGCACACGTGTCCCCTGCGCTCTCCACAGGTAACCTCACACCTATGGCCTCACGTCCCTCCGCAGCCAAGAAGCAGCCCGCCAAGAGGGCTGCTCCGGCGAAGGCTCCGGCGAAGAAGGCCGCCGCGAAAAGGGCGCCGGCGAAGAAGGCGGTCGCCAAGAAGACCGCCCGTCCGGCGCCCAAGCCCGCGCCCAGCCCCACCGGTGGCATCGTCAAACTCGTGCGCGCCATCTGGCTCGGCACCGCGCACGCCGTCGGCGCCGTGTTCCGCGGCATAGGGCAGGGCGCGAAGAACCTCGACCCCGCGCATCGCAAGGACGGCGTCGCGCTGCTCCTGTTCGGCTTCGCCCTGATCGTCGCTGCAGGCACCTGGGCCGACCTGCGCGGCCCGGTCGGCGACCTCGTCGAGATCCTGGTGACGGGCGCCTTCGGCCGCCTCGACCTGCTCGTGCCGATACTGCTCGCGGTGATCGCCGTGCGCTTCATCCGGCACCCGGAGAAGCCCGAGGCCAACGGCCGGATCGTGATCGGTCTGTCAGCGCTCGTCATCGGCGTCCTCGGCCAGGTCCACATCGCCTGCGGCGCGCCCGCCCGTAGCGACGGCATGCAGGCGATAAGGGACGCCGGCGGCCTCATCGGCTGGGGTGTGGCGACCCCGCTGACCTACACCATGGGCGAGGTGCTCGCCGTACCCCTGCTCGTGCTGCTCACGATCTTCGGGCTGCTGGTCGTCACGGCCACACCCGTCAACGCCATCCCGCAGCGCCTGCGGCTGCTCGGGGTGAAGCTGGGCATCGTCCACGATCCGGAGGACGAGGAGGAGTTCGGCGAGGACGACGAGCGCTACGACGAGCAGTGGCGCGAGGCGCTGCCCGCGCGCTCCCGCAAGCGCGGGAGCGACCCCGAGGTGTACGACCCCGACAGCGCAGAGCAGGAGGCCCTCACCAGGCGCCGGAGCCGCCCCAGGCGCTCCGCGGTGCCCCAGCCCGAGATGCACCGCCCCATGGACGCCGTGGACGTCGCAGCGGCCGCCGCAGCGGCCCTCGACGGGGCTGTCCTGCACGGTATGCCGCCCTCGCCGATCGTCGCCGACCTCACCCAGGGCGTACGGGTGGGAGGCGACCGCGAGGACACCACCCCGACGCCCGTCCCGGCCCCCGCCGCGCGCCCCAAGCAGGAGAAGCTCAAGGCCGAGGTCATGGACCTCACGAAGGCGGCCCCGGAGGAGGTCCGGGACCTCCCGCCGCGCGCCGAGCAGCTCCAGCTCTCCGGCGACATCACGTACTCGCTGCCCTCGCTCGACCTCCTCACACGCGGGGGCCCCGGCAAGGCGCGCAGCGCCGCGAACGACGCCGTGGTCGCCTCCCTGACGAACGTCTTCTCCGAGTTCAAGGTCGACGCCGCGGTCACCGGCTTCACGCGCGGGCCCACGGTCACCCGCTACGAGGTGGAGCTCGGCCCCGCCGTCAAGGTCGAGCGGATCACCGCCCTCACCAAGAACATCGCCTACGCCGTCGCCAGCCCCGATGTGCGGATCATCAGCCCGATCCCCGGCAAGTCCGCGGTCGGCATCGAGATCCCGAACACGGACCGGGAGATGGTCAACGTAGGAGACGTCCTGCGCCTCGCGGACGCGGCCGAGGACGATCACCCGATGCTCGTGGCGCTCGGCAAGGACGTCGAGGGCGGCTACGTCATGGCCAACATGGCGAAGATGCCGCACATCCTGGTGGCCGGCGCCACCGGCTCCGGCAAGTCGTCCTGCATCAACTGTCTGATCACGTCGATCATGTGCCGCGCGACCCCCGAGGACGTCCGCATGGTCCTCGTCGACCCCAAGCGCGTCGAACTGACCGCCTACGAGGGCATCCCGCACCTGATCACGCCTATCATCACCAACCCGAAGCGGGCCGCCGAGGCGCTCCAGTGGGTCGTACGCGAGATGGACCTCAGGTATGACGACCTCGCGGCCTTCGGGTACCGGCACATCGACGACTTCAACCAGGCGATCCGCGACGGCAAACTGAAGACCCCGGAGGGCAGCGAGCGGGAGCTCAAGACCTATCCGTACCTCCTAGTGATCGTCGACGAGCTGGCCGACCTGATGATGGTCGCCCCGAGGGACGTCGAGGACTCGATCGTGCGCATCACGCAGCTCGCGCGCGCGGCCGGCATCCACCTGGTGCTCGCGACGCAGCGCCCCTCCGTGGACGTCGTCACCGGTCTGATCAAGGCGAACGTGCCCTCCAGGCTCGCGTTCGCCACCTCCTCGCTCGCCGACTCCCGGGTCATCCTCGACCAGCCCGGCGCGGAGAAGCTGATCGGCAAGGGCGACGGGCTTTACCTGCCGATGGGTCAGAACAAGCCCACCCGTATGCAGGGCGCCTTCGTCACCGAGGACGAGATCCACGCCGTCGTGCAGCACTGCAAGGACCAGATGACCCCCGTCTTCCGGGAGGACGTCACCGTCGGCACCAAGCAGAAGAAGGAGATCGACGAGGACATCGGCGACGACCTCGACCTGCTGTGCCAGGCGGCCGAGCTGGTCGTGTCCACGCAGTTCGGGTCCACCTCGATGCTCCAGCGCAAGCTGCGCGTCGGCTTCGCCAAGGCCGGGCGGCTCATGGACCTCATGGAGTCCCGGGGCATAGTCGGGCCCAGCGAGGGGTCCAAGGCGCGTGACGTTCTTGTGAAGGGTGACGAGCTGGACGGCGTGCTCGCGGTGATCCGCGGGGAGTCTGAAGGCTAGGAGCGGGTAGGCGGTTCCCGAAGGGGTGCGACCGGCCGTGACTCACCCGTTAGAGATGGTCGGGCAACCGTTTCCCTTTGCCGTACGTCAAGCTGAGCGAGAGGACAGATGGGGTTCCCACCATGGGGTCCGTGTCTGGCCCGCCATCGGCCTGTCCGGCCATACCGATGGCGTACAAAGTCCCACCGCCCGGTTGCCCCACCCTTTCATACCCCCCCTAGACTGAACCTCCAGCACAGGCGGCTACACGCTCGAAAGGCGCCCCCGTGTCCATCGGCAACTCCCCTCAAGACGAGCCTCCGTTCGAAGACGGTCGCTCCGAAGACGGTCATGAGGAAGCAGCCCGCCCTTCCGTCGGCCGAGCCCTGCAACAGGCACGTATCGCCGCCGGGCTGACCGTCGACGACGTCAGCAGTGTCACCCGGGTCCGCATCGCCATCGTGCACGCCATCGAGGCCGACGACTTCACGCCCTGCGGCGGTGACGTCTACGCGCGCGGGCACATCCGGACCCTCGCCAAGGCCGTCCACATCGATCCCGCCCCGCTCCTCGCGCGCTACGACGACGATCACGGCGGACGTCCGGCCCCGACGCCGGCGGCACCTCTCTTCGAGGCGGAACGTATCCGTCCGGAGCGGCGCGGGCCCAACTGGACCGCCGCCATGGTCGCCGCGATCGTCGCGGTGGTCGGCTTCGTCGGATTCACCGCCTTCAAGGGCGGCGACAGCGACAGCGACGCCAAGTCGCAGGTCGCCCAGGGAGCCTCGCCCAGCGCCAGCAAACCCGCCAAGCCGACACCCTCGAACACCGACTCCGCCACCCCCAAGTCCGACCCCTCCGACAGCGCTATCGCCGCCGCTCCGCAGGACAAGGTGACGGTCCAGGTGACCGCGGTCGACGGCCGCAGCTGGATCTCCGCCAAGGACCACAACGGCCGGATGCTCTTCGACGGACTCCTCAAGAAGGGCGAGTCCAAGACCTTCCAGGACAGCTCGAAGGTCAACCTGATCCTCGGCGACGCCGGTGCGATCCAGCTCTACGTCAACGGCAAGAAGATCGAGGACGACTTCCAGCCCGGAGCGGTGGAGCGCCTCACCTACACGAAGGGCGACCCCGAGGTCGGATGAGCGGACCGGCAATCGGTCCCACGGGGTGACTGTTCAAGGGGTTGGCCAAGATCGGCCAACCCCTTCGACGTGGGGTGTCAGTGGGACGAAGTAGTCTTGAGCCCATGCCTGAACGCCGTACCGTCGCACTCGTCACTCTTGGCTGCGCCCGTAACGAGGTGGACTCGGAGGAGCTCGCAGGCCGCTTGGAGGCGGACGGCTGGCAACTCGTGGAGGACGCCGAGGACGCGGACGTCGCCGTCGTCAACACCTGTGGCTTCGTCGAGGCCGCCAAGAAGGACTCCGTCGACGCCCTCCTGGAAGCCAACGACCTCAAGGGGCATGGCAGAACGCAGGCCGTCGTGGCGGTGGGCTGCATGGCCGAGCGGTACGGCAAGGAACTCGCCGAGGTGCTCCCCGAAGCCGATGGAGTGCTCGGCTTCGACGACTACGCCGACATCTCCGACCGCCTGCAGACCATCCTGAACGGCGGCATCCACGCCTCGCACACCCCGCGCGACCGCCGCAAGCTGCTGCCGATCAGCCCCGCCGAGCGGCAGGAGTCCGCCGCCGACGTCGCGCTGCCCGGCCACGGCCCGGTCGACCTCCCGGACGGCCTCGCGCCCGCCTCGGGCCCGCGCGCGCCCCTGCGCCGCCGCCTGGACGGCTCCCCGGTCGCCTCCGTGAAGCTGGCCTCCGGCTGCGACCGGCGCTGCTCCTTCTGCGCCATCCCGTCCTTCCGCGGCTCCTTCATCTCCCGCCGCCCCAGCGACGTGCTCAACGAGACGCGCTGGCTGGCCGAGCAGGGCGTCAAGGAGATCATGCTGGTCTCCGAGAACAACACGTCCTACGGCAAGGACCTGGGCGACATCCGCCTCCTGGAGTCGCTGCTGCCCGAACTGGCGGACATCGAGGGCCTGGAGCGAGTGCGCGTCAGCTACCTCCAGCCGGCCGAGATGCGCCCCGGGCTCATCGACGTGCTGACCTCGACACCGAAGATCGCGCCCTACTTCGACCTGTCCTTCCAGCACTCCGCGCCCGACGTGCTGCGCGCCATGCGCCGCTTCGGCGACACCGACCGCTTCCTCGAACTGCTCGACACCATCCGCTCCAAGGCCCCCCAGGCCGGCGTGCGCTCGAACTTCATCGTCGGCTTCCCCGGCGAGACCGAGGCCGACCTCGCCGAGCTGGAGCGCTTCCTGAACGGCGCCCGCCTGGACGCCATCGGCGTCTTCGGCTACTCCGACGAGGAGGGCACGGAGGCGGCGACGTACGACAAGAAGCTCGACCAGGACGTCGTGGACGCGCGGCTCGCGCACATCTCGCGGCTGGCCGAGGAACTCGTCTCGCAGCGCGCCGAGGAGCGTGTCGGCGAGACCGTGCACGTGCTGGTGGAGTCGGTGGACTCCGAGGACGGCGCCTACGGCCGCGGCGAGCACCAGGCGCCGGAGACGGACGGCCAGGTGCTCCTCACGAGCGGCGAAGGCCTGAGCGTCGGCCGTATGGTCGAGGCGAAGGTGGTCGGTACGGAAGGTGTCGACCTGGTGGCCGAGCCGCTCCTGGGCTCGCTCGCGTGTAGTGAGGAGGCGGGCAGATGACCGGAGTCCCGGCATCGGCGGCGGGCGGCACCTCCAGCGCGAACGGCGCGCCCGCGAGCGCGGGTTCCGGTGCGGCCTCCGGTGGCGCCCCTTCCGGCGCGATGTCGGGCAGTGATTCTGCTGATACCGCGTCCAGCGCCTCCGGTGTGCCCGGTGGCCCCAAGCCGGCGCGTGGCGCGAAGGTCGTCGCCGCCGCCGTCAACCAGGCGAGCGTCTGGAACATCGCCAACTTCCTGACCATGCTCCGGCTGCTGCTCGTCCCCGGCTTCGTCGCGCTGATGCTGGCCGACGGCGGATATGACCCGGCGATGCGGTCGTTCGCCTGGGCGGCGTTCGCGATCGCCATGATCACCGACCTGTTCGACGGCCATCTGGCGCGCACGTACGACCTCGTCACCGACTTCGGGAAGATCGCCGACCCCATCGCCGACAAGGCGATCATGGGCGCGGCGCTGATCTGTCTGTCCTCGCTCGGTGATCTGCCGTGGTGGGTGACCGTCGTCATCCTCGGCAGGGAACTCGGGATCACGCTGCTGCGTTTTCTTGTCATCCGGTATGGCGTCATCCCCGCGTCGCGCGGCGGCAAGCTGAAGACGCTTACGCAGGGCGTGGCCGTAGGCATGTATGTGCTGGCGCTCACGGGATGGCTGGCCACCCTGAGGTTCTGGGTGATGGCCGCGGCGGTCGTTCTGACCGTGCTGACCGGACTCGACTATGTGAGACAGGCCATTGTGCTGCGCAGGCAGGGAATCGCCGAGCGCATGGCGGCGTCGGAGGAGACGGAAGCGTGAGTTCCACGGCCACTGAAGTGGTGCGACTACTGAACGTGAGCGGTGCGACGCTCGCTGTCGCCGAGTCGCTCACCGGTGGTCTGGTTGCGGCGGAGATCACATCGGTGCCCGGAGCCTCCAAGGCCTTCCGCGGTTCGGTCACCGCCTACGCCACCGAGCTGAAGCACCAACTGCTCGGTGTCGACGCCGCCCTGCTGGCCGAGCACGGGGCCGTAGACGCGCAGGTCGCGGCCCAGATGGCGGTCGGCGTACGGAAGGCGTTGGGCGCCGACTGGGGCATTGCGACGACCGGCGTGGCGGGCCCGGAGCCGCAGGACGGGCAGCCCGTGGGCACCGTTTTCGTGGCCGTGGACGGGCCCTTTGGTCCGGATTCGGATGCCGCCGGTGGCGGGAAAGTGGCCGCACTGCGGTTGAACGGCGGCCGGGCGGAAATTCGTATGGAGAGTGTACGGAGCGTACTCGCGCTGCTTCTGGAGCGGCTCGTGAGCGAACAGACCGGGAATGAGCGGGCACAGGATACGGAACAGAACGGGGGGTTTTGATGTTTGCAGCCCTGAGTGAACACGACATCGCTCCCCGCACGGCCGCGGCGCAAGGCGGTACGGTGGGGCGAGAAGGATGCGGCTACGCGGTCCGAGGAGGGAGCCACCGATGATTCTGCTCCGTCGCCTGCTGGGTGACGTGCTGCGTCGGCAGCGCCAGCGCCAGGGCCGTACTCTGCGCGAAGTCTCCTCGTCCGCCCGAGTCTCACTCGGCTATCTCTCCGAGGTGGAGCGGGGGCAGAAGGAGGCTTCCTCTGAACTGCTCTCCGCCATCTGCGACGCGTTGGACGTACGGATGTCCGAGCTCATGCGGGAAGTGAGCGACGAGCTCGCTCTCGCCGAGTTGGCCCAGTCTGCTGCGGCCACCGATTCCGTGCCCACGTCGGTACGCCCGATGCTGGGTTCCGTGTCGGTGACCGGTGTGCCACCGGAACGGGTGACCATCAAGGCCCCCGCCGAGGCGGTGGACGTGGTCGCCGCGTGAGGCTCACGCTGGTGTAGACCGATGGGACGCCGACCGGCGTCGAGAATGTGTGCGAGCCCCGACCGGGGCTTCTCCGGGGAGACCTGGGGAGGAACGGTCGGGGTTTTTCGCGTTACGGCGCCTTCTGCGGCCGGAGCGGTCCGTTTGCCGGTGTGGTCCGCTGCGGTCATGGTTGAGGCGGGTGGTGCGTCCGTGTGCCGTCGATGCGCCCTCTCGCGGATGACCGCGGCGGTCTAGCGTCCGGCTGGAGGTGGTGGCCATGGCGGGGCGGATAGCGCGCCGGGGGGCTGCGCTGGGACTCGGGGCGCTGTGGTGGTGGGCCGTGCTGCGGCTCGCCCTGACGCCGCACGCGGATGCGCTGGAGGGGGCGGTCGCGGCCTGGGGGTGGGGGCTGAGTCTGCTCCCGGTGCATTGCATGCCCAAGGCGCGGGCGGCGGGAGCCGTGGCCACGGGGCGGTGGAGAGAAGCATGGCGGACGCCGGCCGCCGGGACGGTGTCCGTCACCACGGCATCGTCACGCCCCCGTTCGGACGGAGGATCTGACCCGTCGTGAACGACGACGCGTCGGACGCCAGATACAGCACGGCGTGGGCGATGTCCTCCGGCTCACCTACCCGGCCCAGCGGCGACAGCCGGGCCATCAGCGCCTCGGTACGGGCCTGCGCCTCGCCCTCGTGGTGATCGGTCATGGGTGTGCGTATCCAGCCCGGTGCGACGGCGTTGACGCGGATGTCGTGCCGCCCGACCTCCGTCGCCAGCGTCTTCGTCAGCTGGACGACGGCCGCCTTCGCGGCGCTGTAGCAGAGCAGCCCGGAACCTCCGGTGTCGATCGCGCCCGAGGCCATGGTGACGATGCTGCCCCTGGTGCCGCGGTCGAGCATCAGCCGGGCCGCCTCCTGGCAGGCGTACAGCACCCCCTTGAAGTTGACGTTGAGCACCCGGTCGAGATCCTCGTCCCGGGTCTCCAGCACCGTGCTGCTGTGCATGATCCCGGCGACCGCGGCCATCACATGCAGTTCCTCGCAGGACGCGACGGCCTGCCTGACCTGCGTGCGATCGGTGACGTCGAGGTGGTGGGTGCGGGCGGTGCCGCCCTTGTCCTTGATCAGGGTCGCCGTCTCGTGCAGGCCCTGCGTGTCACGGTCGGCGCAGTGCACGGTGGCTCCAGCCTCGGCAAGCAGCGCGGCCGACGCGCGGCCGATACCGCTGGCGGCGCCGGTGACGAAAGCGGTGCGTCCGGTGAGGTCGTACGCCTTGACGGGCATGGAGCGACGGTACGAGGGTTTCTGACGGGTCGTCAATTAGTCGTACGGTGCTGAGTTCCGCGAGGTGGGGAGGTGCCCGGCGCCGGTCCCACCTGGCAGGTCGGGCACCAGTAGGCGGGGCGCTCGCGCGAGCCGTCGCCCTGGTCGGCCGTGCGGATCGGGGTGCCGCAGCGCAGACAGGGGCGGGGTGCGCGGCCGTAGACGAACAGGTCGGGGGTGTGGGGGCCGCCTGAGGTGCGGTTCGCGGAACCGTTCGTGATGTTGCTTGTGGTGTTGCGGACCGGGCGGTCGCGGTTGGTTTCCAGGAGGCGCTTGGCGATGGCGGGGAGTTTCGCGGCGCGGTCGGCCGGGAGGGCGCCGATGGGGAGCCAGGGGGTGGCGCCCAGGAGGAAGCAGAGTTCGCTTTTGTAGATGTTGCCGATGCCGGCCAGGTTCCGCTGGTCGAGCAGGGCCTCGCCGAGAGGGCGGGTGGGGTCCGTGAGGAGGTTGGCCAACGCCTGCTCGGGGTTCCAGTCGGGGCCGAGGAGGTCGGGGCCGAGGTGGCCGACGGCGCGGTGTTCGTCGGTGGTGCGGAGGAGTTCCAGGACGGGGAGGCGGTAGCCGACGGCCGTACGGTCGGCGGTGCCGAGGATCGCGCGGATCTGGTGGGCGGGGCCGCCACCGCTCCAGCGCTGACCGTTGGCGTACACCCGCCAGGTGCCGTCCATGCGCAGGTGCGAGTGGAGGGTGAGGTTGCCCTCGATACGGGTCAGCAGGTGCTTGCCCCGGGGCGTGACGTCCAGGACGGTGCGGCCGGTGAGGTCCGCCGTGGCGTACTTGGGCACCCTGAGGTCGCTGCGGGTCAGCACCTTGCCCGCGAGGGCCGCGTGGAGGCGCTTCGCGGTCTGCCAGACGGTGTCGCCTTCAGGCATGGGTCAAGGGTGGCATGCGGTGGCGGGGGTCGGTTCGGTTCATGCGCGCAGACGCAGGCCGCGCGGTGTCGCGATGAAGCCCGCTCCTTCCAGAAGAGTGCCGATGGGGGAGGTCAGGGCCGAGGCGCCGTTGACGCGCTCCACCGTGACCGTGCCGAGCGAACCGGCTCGGGCCGCTGCCGCGAGGGCTTCGGCGGCCCCTTGGAGACGCGGGTCCTCGATGGCCGTGGTGTCCGGTGCGGAGGGCCAGGCGAGCAGGGTTTTGCCGCCGCGCTCCATGTACAGCGTCAGCTCACCGTCGACGAGTACGACGAGCGAGCCGGCCTTCCGCCCCGGCTTGTGCCCGGCGCCGGTCGGCGGCTCGGGCCAGGGGAGGGCGGCGCCGTACGCGTTCGCCGGGTCGGCGGCGGCCAGGACCACGGCTCGGGTGGCGAGGGAGGGGCGGCGGTAGGAGGACGTGCTGTTGGTCCGGGGTGCCGGGGCGGGGAAGTCGCGGGGCGAGATGTAGTCGCCCGGGGACGAGGGGTGGGAGGCGGGGGAGCCGTGGAGTCGTGAGGCGGGTCCGGCCGGTGTGTCCGTGTCGTCGAGGTCGTCGAAGTCGGTGAACGGGCCGAAGGCGTCGGCGAAGTCGTGGACTCCGGGGGAGCCAGATGTGTCGTGTCGGTCCTGGAGGTCGGGGGAGTCGTAGGTGGTCGGGGTCGCGAAGCGGTCGACGGAACGGGAGGGCGATGCGCTGGAGCCACTGAGGGTCCCGAAGCCGTAAGGGTCGGTGTCCGTGGCATCCGGTGTGGGCAGGTCGTCGCCCCGGTCGCGGGCGTTGGCGACCGCGCGGAGGCGGTCCACCGCGCCGTCCATCGCGAACTGGGCGGCGCCGAGCCCCTCCACGACATAGCCGCGCCGCGCCTGACCGCTCTCCTCGAAGACGGACAGGATGCGGTACGTCGCCGAGAACCCGCCCTCCACGCCCTCGGCGGCGACCGCGCCCCGGGTGACCACGCCGTGCCGGTCGAGCAGGGTGCGGGCCAGGGCGTGGGCGCGCACGGTGGGGTCCGGTTCATGGGCGGGGAGCAGGGACCAGCGGCCGGCGACGGTCGGCGGACCGGTGCGGGAGGCGGTGCGGGCGGCGGCGGTGAGTGAGCCGTAGCGCCCGCGCGGGACCGTGCGTTTCGCGCGGTGGGCCGTGGAACCCGCCGTACGGCCGGAGCCCAGCAGGGAGCGCATGGGGGTGAGTGTGTCGTTCGTGAGCCGGCCGGACCAGGCCAGGTCCCAGAGGGCGTCGGCCAGTTGGGGATCGGTGACGTCGGGATGGGTCGTCGCGCGGACCTGGTCGGCGATCTGGCGGAAGAAGAGGCCGTAGCCGCCGGAGAGGGTGTCCAGGGCGGACTGGTGCAGTGCAGTGAGTTCGAGCGGGTGCGGGGGCGGGAGGAGTAGGGGGGCCGCGTCCGCCAGGTAGAGGGAGATCCAGCCGTCCTTGCCGGGGAGGGAGCCTGCGCCTGCCCACACCAACTCGCCGGATGCGGTGAGTTCGTCGAGCATGGCTGGCGCGTAGTTCGCCACGCGGGACGGCAGGACGAGCTTCTCCAGGGCGGACGCGGGCACGGAGGCGCCCTGCAACTGCTCTACGGCGCGCACCAGTCCGTCGATGCCGCGCAGTCCATGGCCCTTGCCGATGTGCTGCCACTGCGGGAGGAACTGCGCGAGCGCGGCCGGCGGCACCGGCTCCAACTCGTGCCGCAGCGCGGCCAGGGAGCGGCGGCGCAGGCGCCGCAACACCGTCGCGTCGCACCACTCCTGACCGATGCCGGCAGGGTGGAACTCCCCTTGTACGACACGGCCGTTGGCCGCGAGCCGCTGCAAGGCGCCCTCGGTGACGGCCACGCCGAGCCCGAAGCGGGCGGCGGCCGTGGCCGACGTGAACGGGCCGTGGGTACGGGCGTGGCGCGCGAGGAGGTCGCCGAGCGGGTCCTTGACCGGTTCGGTGAAGGCCTCCGGGACGCCGACCGGCAACGCCGTGCCGAGCGCGTCGCGGAGTCGGCCCGCGTCCTCGATCGCCGCCCAGTGGTCGGCGCCGCCGATACGGACCCGGATCGCGCGCCGCGCGGAGGCGAGATCGTGGGCCCACTGCGGTTCGGCGCCCCGCTCGGCCAACTCGGCGTCGGTGAGCGGGCCGAGCATCCGCAGTAGGTCGGCGACGCCCTCGGCGTCCTTGATGCGGCGGTCCTCGGTGAGCCACTGGAGCTCGTGCTCCAGCTCGGTGAGTACTTCGGCGTCGAGGAGTTCGCGCAGCTCCGCCTGGCCGAGCAGTTCGGCCAGCAGCCGGGAGTCCAGGGACAGGGCGGCGGCGCGGCGCTCGGCGAGCGGTGAGTCCCCCTCGTACAGGAACTGGGCGACGTATCCGAAGAGGAGGGAGCGGGCGAAGGGGGACGGCTCGGGGGTGGTGACCTCGACGAGGCGCACCTTGCGGGACTCCAGGTCGCCCATCAGCTCGGTGAGGCCAGGGACGTCGAAGACGTCCTGGAGGCATTCGCGGACCGCCTCCAGGACGATCGGGAACGAGCCGAACTCGCTTGCCACCTGGAGCAGTTGGGCCGCCCGCTGGCGCTGCTGCCACAACGGGGTGCGCTTGCCGGGGTTCCGGCGCGGCAGTAGCAGCGCGCGGGCGGCGCACTCGCGGAAGCGGGCCGCGAACAGGGCCGAGCCGCCGACCTGGTCGGTGACGATCTGATCGACCTCGCCCTTGTCGAAGGCGACGTCCGCCGCGCCCACGGGGGCCTGATCGGCGTCATACTCCGTGCCGGCCTTCATGGGTTCCTGGTCGAGCAGGTCCAGGCCCATCAGGTCGGCGTCGGGCAGCCTCAGGACGATGCCGTCGTCGGCGTGCATCACCTGGGCGTCCATGCCGTAGCGCTCGGAGAGGCGGGCGCCGAGGGCGAGGGCCCAGGGGGCGTGGACCTGGGCGCCGAAGGGGGAGTGGATGACCACGCGCCAGTCGCCGAGCTCGTCGCGGAAGCGCTCCACGACGATCGTGCGGTCGTCCGGGATGTGGCCGCAGGCCTCGCGCTGTTCCGCCAGGTACGACAGCACGTTCTCCGCGGCCCAGGCGTCGAGGCCCGCGGCGAGGAGGCGCAGACGCGCGTCCTCCTTGCGCTGGGAGCCGACCTCGCGGAGGAACGCGCCCACCGCGCGGCCCAGTTCGAGCGGGCGGCCCAGCTGGTCGCCCTTCCAGAAGGGGAGCCGGCCCGGGACGCCCGGCGCGGGGGAGACCAGGACGCGGTCGCGGGTGATGTCCTCGATCCGCCAGGAGCTGGTGCCGAGGGTGAAGACGTCCCCCACCCGGGATTCGTAGACCATCTCCTCGTCCAGTTCGCCGACCCGGCCGCCGCCCTTCTTGGGGTCGGCGCCCGCGAGGAAGACTCCGAAGAGACCGCGATCGGGGATCGTGCCCCCGGAGGTGACGGCGAGGCGCTGCGCGCCGGGGCGGCCGGTGATCGTGCCGGCGATGCGGTCCCACACCACGCGCGGGCGCAACTCCGCGAAGGCGTCGGACGGATAGCGGCCCGCGAGCATGTCCAGCACGGCCGTGAACGCCGACTCCGGGAGCGAGGCGAAGGGCGCGGCGCGGCGGACCGTGGCGAGCAGGTCGTCTACCTGCCAGGTGTCCAGCGCCGTCATCGCCACGAGCTGCTGGGCGAGGACGTCCAGGGGATTGGCGGGGACCCTCAGGGACTCGATGGATCCGGTGCGCATCCGCTCGGTGACCACGGCGGCCTGGACGAGGTCGCCCCGGTACTTCGGGAAGACCACGCCCGTGGAGACCGCGCCGACCTGGTGTCCCGCGCGGCCCACGCGCTGGAGGCCCGAGGCCACGGACGGCGGGGACTCCACCTGGATGACGAGATCGACGGCGCCCATGTCGATGCCCAGCTCCAGACTGGACGTGGCGACCACGGCAGGCAGTCGGCCCGCCTTGAGGTCCTCCTCGACCTGGGCGCGTTGCTCCTTGGAGACCGAGCCGTGGTGGGCGCGCGCGATGACCGGGGGCGCACCCTGGGCCGCGCCGGAGCCGCCCATCAGCTCGGCCGGTGCGTGGTGTTCGTCCAGGGGCTCGCCAGTCGCCCGCTCGTAGGCGATCTCGTTGAGCCGATTGCACAGACGCTCCGCCAGGCGGCGGGAGTTGGCGAACACGATCGTTGAACGATGGGCCTGGACGAGGTCGGTGATGCGCTCCTCGACGTGCGGCCAGATCGACGGCTTCTCCGCGCCCTCGCTGCCGTCGGCCACCGGGGAGCCGCCCAACTCGCCCAGATCCTCGACCGGGACGACCACGGAGAGGTCGAACTCCTTGCCCGACTTCGGCTGGACGATCTCCACCTTGCGGCGCGGGGAGAGATAGCGGGCGACCTCGTCGACCGGACGGACCGTCGCCGACAGGCCGATCCGGCGGGCCGGCCTCGGCAGCAGCTCGTCCAGCCGCTCCAGGGACAGTGCAAGATGTGCGCCCCGCTTGGTGCCCGCGACCGCGTGCACCTCGTCCAGGATCACCGTCTCGATGCCGGTCAGCGCGTCGCGCGTGGCCGACGTCAGCATCAGGAACAGGGACTCCGGGGTGGTGATCAGGATGTCCGGCGGGCGCGTGGACAGGGCGCGGCGCTCGGCGGGCGGGGTGTCGCCGGAGCGGATGCCGACCTTGATCTCGGGCTCCGGCAGCCCCAGGCGGACGGATTCCTGGCGGATGCCGGTGAGCGGGCTGCGGAGGTTGCGCTCCACGTCGACCGCGAGGGCCTTGAGCGGAGACACGTACAGGACGCGGCAGCGCTTCTTCGGGTCGGCGGGCGGGGGTGTCGCGGCGAGCTGGTCCAGGGCGGCGAGGAAGGCGGCCAGGGTCTTGCCGGAACCGGTCGGGGCGACCACCAGCACGTCCGCGCCCTCGCCGATGGCTCGCCACGCGCCCGCCTGGGCCGCGGTGGGTGCGGAGAACGCCCCCGTGAACCAGCCGCGGGTCGCGGGGGAGAAGCCGTCGAGGGCTCGATGTGCGGAGCTGACCATGCGTCCATCCTGCACCCGACCACTGACAATGGGTCTGACCTGCGGGAATTCTCCGGCGATGGCCCGGATGACCGGTTCCGCGCCCACGGGCCGCTGTGGCGGAGAATGGCCGTATGGCGGGTTCGGGCGAGCGGGCGAGGCACTGGCGGTACACGGAGCTGCCCGGGGTCGACCTGCTTCGGGCCCGGTACATCCGCAAGACGTTCGTACGGCACACGCACGAGAACTTCGTCATCGCCGCCATCGCGGACGGCGCCGAGGTTTTCCATCACGGTGGGAGCGATGTCTACGCCGGGGCCGGAGCGCTCGCGCTGGTGAACCCGGACACCCCGCACACCGGCAGGGCGGGCGTTCCCGAGGGCTGGCGGTACGGCGCGGTCTACCCCTCGCCCGAGGTGGTGGCCGCGATAGCCGCCGAGACCACCTCGATCCGCGGCACGCCCGGGTTCGTCAGTCCCGTGCTCGACGACCCCTACACCGTCGGGCTCGTCCACCAGGTGCTGCGCGCGGCCGACGAGGGCAACGCCCTCGCCGCCGACACCCTGCTGCGGGTCGCCGTCACCAGGCTGCTCCGGCTGAACGGCGGATCGCTGCCCCAGCGCGTCGTGCCCACGGCGAGCGGCCGGGTGGCCGCACGCGCGCGTGCCGTGCTGGAGGACCGGATGGTGGATCCGCCCACCCTGGATCAGCTCGCCGGGGATCTGGAAACCAGTCCGTTCGCGCTGCTGCGCGCGTTCCGGAATGCCTATGGGATGCCGCCCCACACCTGGCTGACCGACGCCCGGGTACGCCGGGCACGGCGGCTCCTGGACGCGGGCACGGCGCCCGCGGAGGCCGCCGTCGCCGTCGGGTTCACGGACCAGCCGCACCTCAACCGGCACTTCGCCCGGATCGTCGGCGTGCCCCCGGGCGCGTACCAGCGGGAGCGCAAGAACGTACAAGACGCGGGGCCGCGACTGCTCCTACCGTCCGACACGTGGCAGAACAGATCGCTTCAGAAGACATACGCGCCGGAACGGGAGGAGAACCGCACTCCGACGCCGGGGGAAAACCGGACTCCGCCGTCGTACGGGACGCCCTCGGAGTCGGGGTCGCCGTAGGGCTGTCGGGGTTCGCCTTCGGGGTGACCTCGGCCGGTGGCGGGCTCACCCTGCTGCAGACCTGCGCCCTCAGCCTCCTGGTGTTCACCGGTGCCTCCCAGTTCGCGCTCGTGGGAGCACTCGCGGCCGGCGGCAATCCGCTCACCGCGGCGGCGGGAGCCTTCTTCCTGGGGGTGCGCAACACCTTCTACGGGCTACGCCTCTCGCAGTTGCTGGCCCTCCCGCGCGCGGTGCGTCCTTTCGCCGCCCAGTGGGTCATCGACGAGACGACGGCCGTCACCCTCGCGCAGCCCACGCGCCGTGCCGCGCGGATCGGGTTCACCGTCACCGGGCTCACCCTGTACCTGCTGTGGAACCTCACCACGCTGCTCGGCGCGCTCGGCGCCAAGGCCATCGGGGACACGGACGCCTGGGGTCTCGACGCGGCCGGGCCCGCCGTCTTCCTGGCGCTGCTCGCGCCCATGCTCAGGACCACCATCGAGCGGGCCGTCGGCGCGCTCGCGGTTCTGCTGGGACTGGGTCTGCTGCCCGTGCTGCCGGCCGGTGTGCCGGTCCTTGCGGCTGCTCTCGCGGCGCCGATCGCCCTCTACATAGCGGGCCGTCGGCAGACCGGCACACGTAACGACGCACAGGAGGAAGACCGTTGACCGTCTGGATCGCGATCGCGGCGACCGCGCTCGGCTGTTACGTCGTCAAGCTCGCCGGTCTGCTCGTGCCCGCGGGCGCGCTCGAGCGACCGCTGGTGAGGCGGCTCGCCGCCCTGCTGCCGGTCGCCCTTCTCGCCGCGCTCACGGCGCAGCAGACCTTCGCCGACGGGCACGCGCTCGTGCTCGACGCGCGGGCCGCGGGGCTCGCGGCGGCCGGCGTGGCGCTGGTGCTGCGGGCACCCTTCCTGCTCGTCGTCGCGGCGGCCGTGCTGGTGACGGCGGGTGTGCGGGCCATGGGCGGCTGAGGCGGCCCCGGAGTCAGCCGATGGAGCGGCCGTACGCCTTCAGGGTGCGCAGTGCCTGGATCGTCACCATGGGGCGTGCCTCCAGGGCGATGCCCGGCGCCCACTGGCGCCAGCGGATCGGCCAGCCGCCGTCCTCCCGCTGGCCGGCCGACAGATGGTCCAGGGAGCGGGCCATCTCGTCGTCCGTGAACCACGCGCGCGCTAGGGAACTCGGCGTCTTTGCGTAGTCGTACGGGAAGTGGTGTTCGCCCGGCGCGTACCCGGGGGCGACCGGGTAGGCCTCCAGGTGCTCCGGGTCCAGGGCGGCGAGCCGGTGTTCGCGCACCAGGCGGCCGAGCCGGTCGGCGGCGGCCTCCGCGCGCGGGCGGTCGGGCGCCGAGTCCAGGAAGGCGACGGCGGCCTCGATCTCGTAGGGGTGCGACTTCTCCAGGGAGTCGACGGACTGCCAGCAGAAGTCGGTGGCCCGGAACAGCCAGGCGTGCCACACCTCGTTGCGGTGCAGGAGGCCCACCACCGGCCCGGTGGCGAGGAGTTCACTGGGCGGGTCGTCCACGATCGGCACGAACGGCGCCGTCGGATAGCCGCGCTGGCCGGGAAGGATCGCCGGCAGGGCGCCGTCGGCCGCGGAGACCGAGGTCAGATAGCGGCACACGCGTTCCACCCGCTGCCCGCCGCAGCGCCCGATGGAGTCCAGGACGCGAAGAGCGTGACCGGTGTGCAGCGGCTGGCTCACCGGGCCGCGCAGATCGGGCTCCAGCGCGTGCCCGTACCCGCCGTCCTCGTTGCGGTACGCGTCCAGCGCTGTTTCCACGGGATCGGCTTCGCCGTTGAGGAAGTGGTACGCGAAGAGGCGCTGCTCCAGCACGCGCGCGGTGAGCCAGACGAAGCCCTCGGCGCGGAAGAGCGGGGAGTGCGCCGGCGGCGTCGGGGGGAGTGGGGATGCTCCTGTTTCGGCCATGCGTCAGACCGTAGGACGGAAAGCGGTCTCGGCAGGCGGTCCCGGACCGGGCCCACTCTCAGGGGCGGGATACTGGTGTCATGCGGTTGACGGTCTTCTGGCAGCGGATGACGGAGCACTTCGGGGCGGGATACGCCGAGAGCTTCGCGCGCGATCATGTGATGACGGAGCTCGGCGGGCGGACGGTGCACGAGGCGCTGGGCGCGGGCTGGGAGGCCAAGGACGTGTGGCGCGTGGTCTGCGCGGTCATGAACGTTCCGCAGGAAAGTCGCTGATCGGTCACGAAGATCGACGGCGGTGACCGGTTGTCGGTGGCGTAGGCGAGACTTGCTCCGTGGCATCCACTGACGAGACCGGGCACGACGCCCCGGAGGCATCCCCGTTCGGTACGACGCCGCCGACCGGGCCCCCGGCCGACGGCGCCGCGCCGGGCACCGGCATGCCGCGCTGGCTGCCGCGCGCCATGGTGCTGGCGCTCGCCCTCATCGCCGTGTTCCAGTTGGGCAGTTGGGCCTTCCACCAGCTCATCGGGCTGCTGATCAACATCCTCATCGCGTTCTTCCTGGCCCTCGCCATCGAGCCCGCGGTGAGCCGGATGGCCGCGTACGGCATGCGCCGGGGGCTGGCCACCTTCCTGGTCTTCCTCGGTCTGCTGATCGTGAGTGCCGGGTTCGTCACCCTGCTCGGCTCGATGCTCGCCGGCCAGATCATCAAGATGATCGAGGACTTCCCTGACTACCTCGACTCCGTCATCAACTGGGTCAACGGGCACTTCCACACCGACCTGAGACGGGTCGACATCCAGGAGGGGCTGCTCCACTCCGACTGGCTGCGCAAGTACGTGCAGAACAGCGCCACCGGCGTGCTGGACGTGTCCACCCAGGTCCTCGGCGGTCTCTTCCAGCTGCTGACGATCGGCCTGTTCTCGTTCTACTTCGCCGCCGACGGACCGCGCCTGCGACGCGCGCTGTGCTCTGTGCTGCCGCCCGCCCGGCAGGTCGAGGTGCTGCGCGCGTGGGAGATCGCCGTCGACAAGACCGGCGGCTACATATACTCCCGCGGTCTGATGGCGCTGGTCTCCGGAGTGGCGCACTACATCCTGCTGCAGGCGCTGGGCATCCCGTACGCGCCCGTGCTCGCTGTCTGGGTGGGCCTGGTCTCCCAGTTCATCCCGACCATCGGCACGTATCTCGCGGGCGCCCTCCCCATGCTGATCGCCTTCACCGTGGACCCCTGGTACGCCCTGTGGGTACTGATCTTCGTCGTGGTCTACCAGCAGTTCGAGAACTACATGCTGCAGCCCAAGCTGACCGCGAAGACCGTCGACATCCACCCCGCGGTCGCCTTCGGCTCGGTCATCGCGGGCACCGCGCTCCTGGGTGCCGTGGGCGCGCTGATCTCCATTCCGGCCGTGGCCACGCTGCAGGCGTTCCTCGGGGCGTACGTGAAGCGGTACGCCGTCACGGACGACCCACGGGTGCACGGGCACCGGACCACCCGAGGGTCCGATGGGCCCGGTCTGCTGACTCGCGCGCGGGGATTGTGGGAGCGGCGGTCGGGGACCACGGAGCACACGGTTGCCGGCTCTGCCGGGGCAGCCGATTCCGAGGCCACCGACTCCGGACCGACTGATTCCGGGTCGACCGACTCGGCCGAAGGAACTCCAGGTCTACCGATTCCGAACCGAGAGACTCCGGAGACGGCTCCTCCTGAGGGATGATCCGGCGAGAACACCGGGGCGTCGCGGTCAGTACGTGAACACCGCCCATACTCCCGCCCCGGCCACCGCGACGGCGTAGCAGCCGACGGCCACCGCCACGGTCCGCAGCCGCGCTGCCTCGCTCCAGGACGTGCGGGACAGCAGCCAGGCCAGGGCCGGCAGAACCAGGACGGCATGCAGGCTCACCCCGTGCAACGGCTTGAGCGGGGCCGTCGAGTGGTACGCCGCCTCCTGGTGACCGGTCCGGGCGAGGACCACCCCGCGCGCGATCATCGCGGCGCCCGAGGCCAGCGCGACGAGCAGGATCGCGAACCCGGAACGCACCGCGAGCGCCATCCCCGTGGGACCCGTCGGCCGGTGCCGGAAGGACGCCACCGCGAACACGGTGAGCAGCACCACGAGGACACCGCCGCCCACCGCGAGCGTCATGGACACCGCCGTGTCGAAGGGCGTCTCCATGTCCAGGTGCGACGGCACCCGGCGCCACGCCTGAAGGGTGATGCCGCCGACCTCCACCACACAGTCGGCGGCGAACACGACGAGCAGGACGGTGCGCAGCCGGGCACCGACACGCAGATACGACGTCACCCAGGTGACCGCGATCAGCGTCGCCCCGAAAGAGAGCCCGAACGTGACGGGCTTGCGCCAGGAGACGGGCCCGTACCAGGGGCCGCCGTCCACCGCGAACACCACCAGGTGCACCAATCCGGAGAGGATCAGCAAGGCACCGGTCGCATGGCAGAGACGCTCGGCGGGGCGAACGTGGTTCTTCAGGGCCCGAGTCATGGCCCGAGCCTCGCGGTAACTCGCCGCGCAGTCGTCGTACGACCGAAGACACCAGCCGTACGCCGACGGAAGTAGGGTTCCCTGAGGAATACGCCGGGTCAGATGGGGTCGGCCGGTGGTTCCGCGATGCCGACGATGCTTCCCTCCAGGGACCGGACGCGGACCGTCCAGCCCAGGGCTGTGAGGTCTTCCGCGAGGGTCCGGGCGTCATGGAACACCTTCACGACGCGGTACTGACGGCCGTCGTCGAGTCGGCGCAGCACCGTGGGGACTGGCCCGTCCGTGACGCCGTCCTCACCGGCGGCAGCGGCCGGTCCGTCGTCGACGAAGATCGCTTTGCCGCCCGGTGCGAGCATCGCGGCGACGGTGCTCCAGAACTCGGACAACCGCGTCGGCGGAACGTGGGAGAGCCAGAAGGCGAAGAACACCGTGTCGTAGCGCCGCGACGGCCGCCACGTGAACAGGTCGGCCTGAAGGAACCGGACGTTGGGGAAGGGAACGCGCGCACGAGCGATGGCCAGCACCTCGGCCGCCGCGTCGACGGCCGTCACCGACCGGGCGCGGGCGGCGAGTCCCACGGTCCATTGCCCCGTTCCGCAGGCCAGCTCCAGCACGTCTTCGCCGACCGGAAGATCGTCGACCACGGCAGGCAGCCGCCGTAGCTCCTCCCGTTCCGCATAGGGGCGGTCGTACTCGGCCGCCGCCGCGCGGTAGTAGGCCAGCTGCTCCGTGAGGAGGACATCGTCATCACTGCTCATGGCCGGAAGGGTCGGGCCTGCCCCTGAGGCAAGGTCAACCCCGACTGCCGGCGGTCCCGAGGCTCGGTGTCACCGGACGGCGTAGATGACGTGAGTGCCGAGTGGTGCGCTTGACACGAAAATCGAACATCCATTCTTATGGAAGCTCTGGCGAGGCCATGGCGGGTATTTCGGCAGGCTTTTGATGGTGAAGTGCCCGAGTTATCCACAGGCCGGACGGGCGTCGGGACGCATTGTCAGTGGCAGGCGTTAGCGTCTTTGACGTGAAGCGATCGACTCAAGCAAATCGGGTGGAACCCATGGCAGGAACCGACCGCGAGAAGGCGTTGGACGCCGCGCTCGCACAGATTGAACGGCAATTCGGCAAGGGCGCGGTGATGCGCTTGGGCGAGCGGCCGAACGAGCCCATCGAGGTCATCCCCACCGGGTCGACCGCACTGGACGTCGCCCTCGGTGTCGGCGGCCTGCCGCGCGGCCGAGTGGTGGAGGTCTACGGCCCGGAGTCCTCCGGAAAGACGACCTTGACCCTGCACGCGGTGGCGAACGCCCAGCGGGCCGGCGGCCAGGTCGCGTTCGTGGACGCGGAGCACGCCCTCGACCCCGAGTACGCGAAGAAGCTCGGCGTCGACATCGACAACCTGATCCTGTCCCAGCCGGACAACGGAGAGCAGGCCCTGGAGATCGTGGACATGCTGGTCCGCTCCGGCGCCCTCGACCTCATCGTCATCGACTCCGTCGCGGCGCTCGTCCCGCGCGCGGAGATCGAGGGCGAGATGGGTGACAGCCACGTCGGTCTGCAGGCCCGTCTGATGAGCCAGGCCCTGCGGAAGATCACCAGCGCGCTCAACCAGTCCAAGACCACCGCCATCTTCATCAACCAGCTCCGCGAGAAGATCGGCGTGATGTTCGGCTCCCCGGAGACCACGACCGGTGGCCGCGCGCTGAAGTTCTACGCCTCGGTGCGACTCGACATCCGCCGTATCGAGACCCTGAAGGACGGCACCGACGCGGTCGGCAACCGCACCCGCGTCAAGGTCGTCAAGAACAAGGTCGCGCCGCCCTTCAAGCAGGCCGAGTTCGACATCCTGTACGGCCACGGCATCAGCCGCGAGGGCGGCCTGATCGACATGGGCGTGGAGAACGGCTTCGTCCGCAAGGCCGGCGCCTGGTACACGTACGAGGGCGACCAACTCGGCCAGGGCAAGGAGAACGCGCGCAACTTCCTGAAGGACAACCCCGACCTGGCCAACGAGATCGAGAAGAAGATCCTGGAGAAGCTGGGCGTGGGCGTCCGTCCGGAGAAGGAGAAGCCCACCGCCGAACCGGCCGCGGACGCGGCGGTCACCACCGCCACGGACGACGCCGCCAAGGCGGTGCCCGCTCCGGCAACTGCGGCCAAGACCACCAAGGCCAAGGCCACGGCAGCCAAGAGCTGACCCGTGACACGACGAACGGACTGGGCCGAGTACGCGTATCCCGGCGCCCCGCAGGGGCGCGGGGGAGGCGGCGACGGCCTGGCCTACGGTGCGGACGGCGTACCCGGGGAGCCGTACGGCATGGACGGGCCGTACGGCGGCGAGTGGTCGCCCGGTGGCTTCGGCTTCGCCGGTGAGTCCGGTCCGCCGTTCGGCGGTCCGGAGCCCGGCGATGGTTCGGCGGGCAGCGGACGGCCTTTCAGGAGCTCGGCGCCAGACGGCACTTCGCCCGACGGGGGATCGACCGACGACGCACCCGGCCGCGGCTCGCGCCGCAGCCGCGGAGCGCGTGGCGGGGGCGGTTCATGGGAAGGCGGCTCACGGGAGGGTGGCTCACGCGGGGGTACGGCGCGTGGTGACGGCGCACGCGGTAGGCGTGGGCGCCGTGGTCGCGGCTTCGGAGAGTCGTCCGGAGAGGACGGGGGTGACTTCTCCTCGTCGAGGGCCGAGAAGGAGGAGCCGCCGGCGGACCCGGCTGAGCGGGCGCGGGGCATCTGTCTGCGCCTGCTCACCGGGAACCCGCGCACCCGCAAGCAACTCGCGGACGCCCTGCGCAAGCGGGAGATCCCGGACGAGGTGGCGGACGAGGTGCTGTCGCGGTTCGAGGAGGTCGGGCTGATCAACGACGGTGCGTTCGCGGACGCCTGGGTGGAGTCCCGGCACCACGGCCGGGGACTGGCGCGACGCGCGCTCGCCCAGGAACTGCGCACCAAGGGCGTCGACTCCACGCTGATCGACGAGGCCGTCTCCCAGCTCGACTCCGAGCAGGAAGAGGCGACGGCACGCGAACTGGTGAACCGTAAGCTGCGGTCCACTCAGGGCCTCGACCGCGACAAGAGGCTACGGCGCCTCGCGGGCATGCTGGCCCGCAAGGGCTACTCCCAGGGCATGGCCCTCAGAGTGGTCCGGCAGGCACTGGAAGAAGAGGGCGAGGACACGGAGTTCCTCGGGGACGAGGGGTACTGATCCGGGTTCCTGTCCGGGGTCTCACCCGGTTCCTGTCCGGTCCCGGCTTCTCGGTGGTGCACACGGCCTGAACACGGTGGACGCGCGGGGGCGCCGACCGCGTTC
The DNA here is from genome assembly GCF_045209635.1 of Streptomyces sp. NBC_01622. Lineage (NCBI taxonomy): Bacteria > Bacillati > Actinomycetota > Actinomycetes > Kitasatosporales > Streptomycetaceae > Streptomyces > Streptomyces sp. NBC_01622. The sequence continues at coordinate 3,302,487 of NZ_CP109293.1, read as the reverse complement.
AGGCGAGCACCGGCCGATCCTTCAGGTAGGGCTAACCCCCTGTTGAAGACGCCGGATTGCCACACTGCACAGACACCTGTGCACAAACCACTGTGTACGCATGGCACAGGAACCCTGCCCACCCGGGGCGGAGACGCCCACCCAACACACCTCGGCGACACCCGCGCCGGTCGAACTCTCCGACCTCGCCACGCTGAAGGTGCTCGCACAGCCCCGCCGACAGCGCATGCTCCAGCACCTCACCCTGCACGGCCCGGCGACCTCGGCCACACTCGCCCGCGCACTGGGCCTGAACACCGGCTCCACCAGCTACCACCTGCGTGAACTCGCCCGCTACGGCTTCGTCGAGGAGACGGAGGCGGGGAGTGCACCCGACCACGGCCACGGTCGCGAGCGCTGGTGGCGGGCCGTTCCCGGTGACCGTCGCTTCCCGCCGCGCAGTCGCCAGAGCGCCGAGATGCGGCACGTCATGGACGAGCTCAACCACCATGCGTACGCCGCCGATCTGGAGCTCTTCGAGCAGTTCCAGCGGGACGCCGCCGAGACCGGGCCGTGGGCGGACGCCTTCCTGTACTCGCGCGGCACCATCCGGCTGACGCAGCCCGAACTCGGCGCGTTCTTCGAGGAGTACATCGCCCTCCTCAACCGCTACAAGCGCCCCGAAGCCAAGACGCCGGACGGCGCCCGCACCGTACTCACCCGATTCCTCGCCTTCCCGACACCCCTCGCCGAGCCCGAGGCCGAAGCCGACCCGGCGTGCAGCGGAAAAGAGACCGAGTCCTCATGATGCTGCGCTACGCCCTCCGGTCCGTCCGCGCCCGCAAGGCCGGTTTCCTCGGCGCCTTTCTCTCCCTGATGTGCGCGGCTGCCCTCATCACGGCCTGCGGCACTCTCCTCGGCACCGGTCTGCGCGGCACCATCCGCACCGAGCGCTACGCGGCGAGCCCTGTCGTGGTCTCCGCCGACCAGTACGTCCACCGGACCACCGTCAAACACAAGAAGGGCAAGACCAAGGTCAAGCACAAGGCGAAACCGATCGCCGAGCGCGCCTGGCTCCCCGAGAGCCTGGAAACCACGCTCGCACGGACCCCGGGCGTCGCCCGTGTCATCCCCGAACTGACCTTCCTCGCCCAGCCGTTGACCCCCCTCGGCACTGGCGGCCGGACCGCCTACGGGCACTCCTGGGACTCCGCCGCGTTGACGCCGTACCGGCTCGTCACCGGCAGCGCTCCGCGAGCCGCCACCGATCTCGTCATAGACCGCGACTTCGCCTTGCGGGCCCAACTCCGGCCCGGCGACCGGCTCACCGTCCAGTCCACGCAAGCCCCGCGCGTCTACCGGATCACCGGAATCGCCGCTCCCGCCACGCCTGTACGCCATCAGACGTCGCTGTTCTTCTCCGCAGGCGAGGCCCGCCGTCTGGCCGCGCACCCTGGGCAGGTCACCGCGTTCGGAGTGCTCCCGGCCAAGGGCACAAGCACGGATCGGCTACGGCAGGCCATCACCGCAGCCCTCCACCAGCCCACCGCGCTCCCTGAGCAGAGCAGCACAGCGCGCCCCGGCACCGCCACCTCGCTCAGCCCCACCAGCCCACTCGGCTCCACCGCTCAGGTCACCACCGGCGACGCCCGCGGCCCCGTCGAGTTCCTGGACGCCGCCACGGCCAGGACCAGGCTGGTCAGCATCGGCGGTGCGATGGGCGGTACTTCACTGCTGGTGGCAGTTCTCGTGGTTGTCGGCACCTTCGTGCTCTCCGTCCAGCAGCGGCACCGCGAACTCGCCCTGCTCCGTGCCGTGGCCGCCACCTCCGGCCAGATCCGCCGGCTCCTCGGCCGCGAGGCCCTGATCGTCGGCACGGTCGCCGGCGTCGCGGGCGCTCTGCTCGGGCTTCCGCTGGGCGGTTGGCTCTACGACAGGTTCGTCGCCCTGGGCGCCGTCCCGGCAACCCTCCAGCACACCACCGGTGTCGTCCCGCCGCTGGCCGCCCTCGTAGCGACCGCCCTCGGTGCCTGGACCGCCGCCAGGGTCGCCTCCCGCCGTATCTCCCGGATCCGCCCGGCCCAGGCACTCGCCGAGGCCGAAGCGGGAGCAGGAGCCGAAGCAGGAACCGAAACCGAGCCCAAGTCCACGCGCACCCGCCTCACCACACGTGCCGGACTCGGAAGAGGCCGTCTCCTCGCCGGGCTCGTCCTCCTCGCCGGCGGTGTCGTGCTGGTCGCCGTGCTCAGCAAGCTGCGCACCGAACCCGCCTCAACACCCGTGACCTTCCTGGCCGTTGTGGTCCTGTCCACCTCCGTCGCCCTCCTCGGGCCGCTCCTCGTGAAGGCAGCCGTCCTCGCCCTGCGTGGTCCGCTCCGGCGCAGCGGCCCGACCGGTCGGCTGGCCACCGCCAACCTCCGGGGCAACGCCGTTCGTATGGCCTCCGTCGTCACCCCCCTCACCCTGCTGATCGGCATGACCTGCACCGTCCTGTTCGTCCAACCCACCCTCGGCGACGCCGCCCGTGCCCAGGCCCGTGAAGGTGTCCGTGCCGACTGGGTCGTCGCCTCCCAGGGACCCGGTGTCCCGGCCGAGGCGGCACGGCAACTCCGCGCGCGGCACGACACCGTCACCGAGGTCGTCCGTACGACCGTCCGTGTGGGCCTCGACAAGTACGCGGCGCAAGGCGTCACACTCGCCGGACTCACCCGTACCTGGGACCCCGACGTCACCGCCGGATCGCTCGACGGGCTCACCGAGCACACCGCGGCGGTGAGCGAACTGGCCGCGGACCAGCTGCACTTGAAACCCGGTGGCACCCTGAAACTCACGCTCGGCGACGGCACGCCCGCCACGCTCACCGTCGTCGCCGTCTACGCCAAAGGTCTCGGCTTCGGCGATCTCACCCTCGCGCATGATCTCGTCGCCCGGCATGTCGACAACCCGCTCGCCTCCTCCGTCCTCGTCAGCACGCCCCGTACACAGACACAACTCGCGACTACCCTCCGTGAGTTCCCGGGCGTCCGTGTTCTCGCGCCGACCGCCGCCGACTCGCTCCAGGCGCGGTGGCAGCAGGCGAACGCCGAGGTCAACTACCTGGCCATGGGACTCGGCCTGGCCTTCACGGCCATCGCCGTGGTCAACACGCTCGCCATGTCGGTCGCCGAGCGGGTCCGGGAGTTCGCGCTGCTGCGGTTCGCGGGGGCCACCCGCCGTCAGGTGCTGCGGATGCTGCGGATCGAGGCGCTGTCGGTGGTGCTGCTCGCCACGGCGCTCGGCAGCGGTATCGCCCTCGCCGTCCTGACCGCGTTCAGCATCGGGATGACCGGCCGGGCCGCACCGTCGGTCACCCCTCTCGTGTACGTCACGGTGGTGGCGGTAGGCGCGGCGCTCGCGCTCGTCGCCACGGCCCTGCCGGGACGGGCGGCGCTCCGAGTGCGGGCGGTGACGGTGGTGACGGCGAGGGAGTAGCCAATGGGGAGTGACGCACCGCTTCCCGATTCGCCGAGGGTGCGCAATCCGCACGCTTAGTGTGCGTTCCGTGAAGGGTTCGCATGTTTGGTGCGGGAGTAGCTTCTGCTGCCGTCACTCCCCGGCCCTCCCGCCTGCTGAGCCGCAGTCAGGCCCGCCTGAGCGTCTTCAGGCCGTTCCATCGGCCGATCCTTCGCATGTCATGAAAGGCGGCCCCCTTGTTCCCGCCCGCGCACCACCGAAGATCGCTGGTGGCCTCCCTGGTCGGTGTCGGCCTCTTACTGGGTGGCTGCGGACTCGAATCGAGCGCCGCGCCCGCAGACGACGGGCCGATCACGCTCGGGTTCGTCAACGGCGGCAGTACCGAGTTCCACACCTGCCTGCAGGAGTCGATCGCGAACACGGCCAAGAGCAACTTCGCGAGACTGGGCACGGCCAACTCGCATCAGGACGCCGCGCAGGAACTCTCCAACATCCAGTCCATGATCGCGCGCCATGTCGACGCGATCATCGTGCAGACCGTCAACACCGACGCGCTCAAGAGCGACATCGCCAAGGCCAAGAAGGCGCACATTCCGATCTTCCTGACCTCGGTCAGTGCCGACCCGTCCGACATCCTCGGAGCCGTCGTCGTCGACCTGAAGGCGGTGGGCAAGCTCGACGCCGACTGGATCGAGGACGACGCCGCCGGTCGCGAGGTGCAGGTGGCCGTCATCGCGGGTGCGCCGGGCGCCGCCTCCGACCTGCTGGTCGGCGGATTCACCAAGGGACTGCCGGCGAACGCGAAGGTGGTCGCGAACCAGCCCGCCATGTTCGTCGCTGCGAAGGCGAAGATCGTCGCTGAGGGCATGATCAAGGCGCATCCCGGTCTGGACTACGCCTTCGTCGCCAACGAGGAGATGGCGTTCGCCGTCCGCAAGGCGTTCGACGCGGCCGACGGCAAGGACGTCAAGATCGTGACGGTCAACGGCACCGACGCGGCCCTCGCCGCCCTCAAGGACGGCCGCTTCGCCGCCACCGTCTCCAACTCGGCCAAGGACACCGGCGAACTGGCCGTCACCAACGCCATCAGCCTTCTCCGTAAGGAGAAGGTGGAGAAGATCGCCACGACCCCGGCCCGTCTGGTCACGAAGGCCAACGCGGACACCGCCCCGCTCTACTGCCCCTCCGACGGAGGGTGAGCGGAGACGGGGCCGGACTGTCACGTCGTAGACACGGTGTCTACGACGTGACAGGAAGTCCCGCCGCCTTCCAGGCCTGGAAGCCGCCGACCAGGTCCGTCGCGCGGTGCAGGCCCAGTCGGTGCAGGGACGCGGCTGCCAGGCTGGAGGCGTAGCCCTCGTTGCAGATCACCACGACGCGCAGGTCGTGGCCGGTGGCCTCGGGGACGCGGTGGCTGCCCCGGGGGTCGAGGCGCCACTCCAGTTCGTTGCGCTCGACGACCAGGGCGCCGGGGATGAGACCGTCGCGGTCACGCAGGGCCGCGTAGCGGATGTCGACCAGGAGGGCCGTACCGTCGCGGGCGGCGTCGTATGCCTCCCTGGCCTCGATCCGCCGGTAGTCCGCGCGGACCCGCTCCAGCAACTCGTCTATGCCGGGCGGCTGTTCGCGTACGGCACTCACTGCCAGTCCTCCGGGCGCTCTACCTGCTCCAGGCGCAGCACCGGGCCGGTGCGGCTGTAGCGGCGGATCTGCGGCAGCGGCGGGTAGTAGGCGTGGACGGAGATCGCGTGCTCTTCGGTGGACTCGTTGAGCACCTCGTGGACGTGGTGGTGACCGAAGGCGCGGCCCTTGCCGGTCGGCAGCCGCCGCTCGCGGTCCACGCCCTCCTCCAGCTCGAGGGTCTTCCAGCCGTGGCTCGGGAGCCGGGCGGCGAGCGAGTTCTCCTTGAGTTCGCCGGCGGCGGTGAGGAAGGCGCCCACCGAGTCGGCGTGGTCGTGCCAGCCCGTGCCGCTGCCGGGCGGCCAGCCGATCAGCCAGGCCTCGCTGCCGCCGGGCCCTTCGAGCCGCACCCAGGTACGGCCCTCGGGGTCGAGGGGGAGCGAGGCGATGAGTTCGGCGTCGGCGGCCGTACGCCGTACGAAGTCGAGCAGGTCCGCCTGCGTCGGAGCCTGGGCGGGCGCGGCGGGGGACACCGAGGCAGAGGGGGATACAGACACGTGCACCGTCCTGATGAGTGTTCGCGAGGGCGCGCGGGCCCACAGAAAGGGCGCGCGCGAGTGAGAGATGCGAATTCAGCAGGAGACGTGACAGACGCAGCCCACGTAGCGGACGAGGTCCAGATGGACCTTCCGCCAGAGGTGGACAGAGGTGTCGGTCATGATCCGGAGTAGAGCACGAGGGTGCCTGCGGGTCAACTCAGCGTCACTATGTGGACAGTTAGCGTATGGAGGCCTCAGCGTGAGCCGGCCGTGGCCTCCGTCTTCGCCGGGCCGCCCAGGGTCGCCTCGGCCGCCGCGTACAGATCAGCCGGCCGCACCCCGCTCAGCGCGGTGACCAGGTGTCCGTCGGGCCGTACGAGCAGGACTGTGTGGGCGGCGGCGCCCGGGTAGCTCTCGGCGACCAGCAGCTCGGCCGGGTGCGGCAGCGCGGTCACCGCCGCTGCCAGGCGTGGCATGACCCCGGCGGTCACCCAGTGTTTGCGCTCCCAGACGCCCGTGCCCGGTGCGACCAGTACGACCAGCAGGGCACCGCGCCCGAGGCGGTCCCGCAGCCGTACGGAGGAGCCGTCCTCCGCGGTGACCCGGACATCGGTGACGGGCGCACCGGGCGAGGTGTCGACGTCGACCTCGCTCTCGATGTGCCGGGGCGCGAGCGGCGAGTCGGCGTACGCCCCCGGCGCACCGAGCACGCCGCGCCCCAAGTGACCGTCCGTGAGCAGCGAGTCGTGACCGCGGGCCGAGCCGGGCACGACCGCGCGCAGCCCGGCGCCGCCGCGCACCAAGGGCAGCGCCTGGTCGGCGGCGCGCAGCCGGGCCGCGACGACCGCCCGCCGCTCCGCCTGATAGCTGTCGAGCAGCGCCTCGTGCGGCCCGTGGTGCCAGGCCGACGCCAGCTTCCAGGCGAGGTTGTCGGCGTCCCGCAGCCCCTCGTCCAGCCCCTGCGTACCGAGCGCCCCCAGCAGATGCGCCGCGTCCCCGGCGAGGAACACCCGCCCCACCCGCCACCGGCGCGCGAGCCGGTGGTGCACGGTGTGCACACCGGTGTCGAGCAGTTCGTACGGCGGTGTCGGCCCCTCGGTCCAGCCCGCGAGGGTCTCCCGGATACGGGTGAGCAGCAGCTCGGGCGTGACCAGGTCCTTGCCCGGCGGCAGCAGCCAGTCCAGGCGCCACACGCCGTCCGGGAGGGGGCGTCCGGTGACCTCCCCGGCCGAGGGTCCGGACGTCCGCCACGGCGGCGCCCGGTGCAACAACGCCTGGTCGGGCCACGGAAGTTCCGTGCGCAGCGCGGCCACGGCGTGTCGCTCCACCGCCGTACGGCCGGGGAAGCGGATGTCCAGGAGTTTGCGCACGGTGGAGCGCGGGCCGTCGCAGCCGACCAGGTAACTGCCGCGCCACCAGGTGCCCTTGGGCCCGCGGGTGTGGGCGGTGACGCCCGAGGGTTCCTGTTCGACCGCGTCGAGGCGGTTGTCCACGGCGAGCTTCACCAGCCGTTCGCCCGCGAGGGCCTGGCGCAGGGCGCCGGTCAGCACATGCTGGGCGATGTGCAGGGGGGCGGGCTCGGTGTCGTCGAACGTGATCTCGCGCATCACCTGCTTGCGTCGCATCGACCGCCATCCGGCCCAGTGCGAACCGGCCTTGGTGAGCGGAACACCGGCCAGCCGCTCCAGCAGCGCCGCGGTGTCCTCGCGCAGGACGACGGTCCGCGCGGGGCGCGGTTCGTCCTTGCCCGGGCCCTCGTCGAGGACGACGGAGGGCACCTCCTGCCGCGCCAGAGCCAGGGCGAGCGTGAGCCCCACGGGCCCCGCTCCGACGATGATCACCGGGTCCACGGTGCGGCGCCCCCTGCCCGTGACGGTGTCCTCAGGGACGCATGTGAACAGGAAGTTGGAGCAGGGTGCACGATCACAGAACGTATGCAACCCATTGCCGGTGCTTGCGTCAAGTGACGGAGGCAGTGGCGATCACGCCACTGCCTCCGTGGTTCATGCCATATGACCGATCATCAGATCGTGCCGCCTGCGCCGGTCCCGAAGCCGCCCAGCACCTGCGCCGGGTTGAGCCCGGTGGCGTCTTCGAGGGCGACGGTCGCGCCCGTGCTCTTCTTGCTGCGCCGCAGCCTGCGCTCCAGCCAGCTCGCGAAGGTGGTGAGAACGAGGTTCAGCAGGATGTAGATGATCCCGACGACGATGAAACTCGCCACCACGTTGGCGTAGTTGGCCGCGAGGGTGCTGCGCGAGTTGAGCAGCTCGGTGAGGCCCAGCATCACGCCGCCCAGAGCGGTGTCCTTCACGATCACCACGAGCTGGCTGACGATCGCCGGCAGCATGACGGTGACGGACTGCGGGAGCAGGATGCTCGTCATCGTCTGGCCCTTGCGCAGCCCGACCGCGTACGCGGCCTCCGTCTGCCCCTTGGGGAGGGACAGGATGCCCGCCCGGACGATCTCGGCGAGCACCGAGGCGTTGTAGAGCACCAGGCCGGTGACGACGGCGTACAGGGGCCGATCCTCGCTGCCGATGTTCGTGGAGCGGACATAGAACTCGTTCGCGAACAGCATCATCAGCAGGACCGGGATCGACCGGAAGAACTCGACCACCACGCCGGCCGGGATGCGAACCCACCGGTGGTCGGACATCCGGGCGATGCCGAACAGCGCGCCCAGGGGGAGGGCGATCAGCATGGAGAGCGCGGCGGCCTTCAGGGTGGTGCCCAGGCCGGGCAGCAGATACGTCGTCCAGGCGTCCGACGTGGTGAACGGCTGCCACAGGGCCCACTTCAGCTGCCCCTTGTCGTCCATCGTCCGCCAGATCCACCACAAGAACGCGGCGAGCAGGACAACGAAGACGACGGTCAGGAGGACATTGCGCCGCTTGGCGCGGGGGCCGGGCGCGTCGTAGAGGACGGAGGTCATCGCTTCACCGCCATTCGCTTGCCCAGCCAGCCGAGGAAGAGGCCGGTGGGCAGGGTCAGTACCACGAAGCCGAACGCGAAGACCGCACCGATGGCGACCGTCTGGGCCTCGTTCTCGATCATCGTCTTCATCAGGGCGGCCGCCTCGGCGACACCGATCGCCGCCGCCACGGTCGTGTTCTTGGTGAGGGCGATCAGTACGTTGGCCAGTGGTGTGATGACCGCGCGGAACGCCTGCGGAAGGATGATGATCCGCAGTACCTGACTGAAGCTCAGTCCGACGGCGCGGGCCGCCTCGGCCTGTCCGACGGGCACGGTGTTGATGCCGGAGCGCACCGCCTCGCAGACGAAGGCCGCGTGGTAGGCGGTGAGACCCAGCAGTGCGAGTCGGAAACCCTGCACCTTGAAGTCGTCGGACGCGCCCATCGTCACGCCGAAGATGTCGGCGAGGCCGAGCGAGGTGAAGACGATGATGACCGTCAGGGGGATGTTCCGGACGGTGTTGACGTAGAAGGTGGCGAAGCCACGCATCAGGGGGACGGGGCTGACCCGCATTCCGGCCAGCAGGGTGCCCCAGACCAGGGAGCCGAGGGCGGAGATGACGGTGAGTTTCACCGTCATCCAGAACGCCCCTAGGACGTCATAACCTTGAAGAAAGTCGAACACGATCTCCCGCGCTTCCGGGTATGGGGCCTGCCTTACGGGCGATTTCCGGGGTTACTTGACGATGTCGCCGATCTTCGGGGCGGGCTCGTTCTTGTACCCGGCCGGGCCGAAGTTCTTGGTGACCGCCGTCTGCCAGGCACCGCTGCTGACCATCTTCTCCAGCGCGGTGTTGATCTTGGTGACGGTCGCGGAGTCGCCCTTCTTGACGCCGATGCCGTAGTTCTCGTTGCTGAGCTTGAGGCCGGCGAGCTTGAACTGACCCTTGTACTTGTCCTGCGAGGCGAAGCCCGCGAGGATCGAGTCGTCGGTGGTCACCGCGTCCACGGCGCCGCTCTGCAGGCCCGCGATGCACTCCGAGTAGCCGCTGTACTCACGGAGGTTGGCCTTCGGGGCGATCGAGTCGTGGATGTTCTGCGCCGAGGTCGAGCCGGTCACGGAACACAGCTTCTTGCCGTTGAGGTCCGTGCCCTTGGCGATCGTCGAGGCCTTCTTGACCAGCAGGTCCTGGTGGGCCAGCAGGTAGGGGCCGGCGAAGTCGACCTTCTGCTTGCGCTCGTCGTTGATGGAGTACGAGGCCGCGATGAACTTGACGTCACCGCGCGCCAGCGCGTTCTCGCGGTCGGCGCTCTTGGTCTCGACCCACTCGATCTGGGCGGGCTTGTAGCCGAGCTGCCCGGCCACATAGGTCGCCACGTCCACGTCGAAGCCGGCGAAGCTCCCGTCCGGCTGCTTCAGTCCGAGGCCCGGCTGATCGAACTTGATGCCGACCTTGATCTTGCCGCCCCCGGAACCCGAACCGGAGCCGTCCTTGTCGCTGCTCCCGCAGGCCGTCGCGGCGAGCGAGAGGACGAGCGCGGTGGCTGCGACGGCGGTGACCTTGCGAAGCTTCATGATGAACATCCTTTGGATGGTAGGGAGATGAGGGCCCGTCAGGGGCGCGTGGCGGCGGCTCTGACGGCGTGCGGGATCCACAGCGGCAGTCGGCGGCCGCCCGTCGTCGACGGGCCGTCAGCGGCCGGCTGTCGCCGTTCTTCGATGCTCTTGGGTTCTGCCGTTGTTCTTCGGGGCTCTTGGGCGTTCTCGGGTGATCGTCAGTGGTGCAGGATCTTCGACAGGAAGTCCTTGGCCCGGTCGCTGCGCGGGTTGCTGAAGAACTGGTCGGGCACGGCCTCTTCGACTATGCGGCCGTCGGCCATGAACACCACGCGGTTGGCCGCCGAACGCGCGAAGCCCATCTCATGGGTGACGACGATCATCGTCATCCCGTCCCGGGCCAGCTGCTGCATGACCTCGAGGACCTCGTTGATCATCTCCGGGTCGAGCGCCGAGGTGGGCTCGTCGAAGAGCATCACCTTGGGGTCCATGGCCAGCGCCCGCGCGATGGCGACACGCTGTTGCTGACCGCCGGACAGCTGCGCCGGGTACTTGTCCGCCTGGGTGGCGACGCCGACCCTGTCGAGGAGGGCCCGGGCCTTCTCCTCGGCCTGCTTCTTGTCGGCCCTGCGGACCTTGACCTGGCCCAGCATCACGTTCTCGAGCACTGTCTTGTGCGCGAAGAGGTTGAAGGACTGGAAGACCATCCCGACGTCGGCACGCAGCCGGGCCAGCTCCCTGCCCTCCTGGGGCAAGGGCTTGCCGTCGATTGCGATGGCACCCGAATCGATCGTCTCCAGGCGGTTGATGGTGCGGCACAGCGTGGACTTTCCGGACCCGGAGGGGCCGATCACCACGACGACCTCACCGCGGGCGATCGACAGATCGATGTCCTGGAGTACGTGCAACGCGCCGAAGTGTTTGTTGACGCTCTTCAGGACGACCAGTTCGCCCGTCGGGACCGCGTCTTCCTTGGCCACCGATACCTTGGTCATCGCTTGCTGGCTCCGTCCTCGTCGGTTGCGGAGGACAGTAGTGAGGCCTTACGACCAGCGTCATCACATCTGAGCGAGATCTGAGCATCACGATCGGATAGCAATCGGACACGTGTCGTAGCACTTGTCGCGATCACGCGTACCGGCTGCGTAACGGAAACCGCCCGCAACCGGAACCCCCTTGACGGCGTCTTCGTCCATCAGCGTGACTGCCTGGGTGCACGCGCGCGTGAGACGTGCTTTCGTACAGGCCGAGACCATACGAACGATGAACCGGAGGGGGCCGGGATGAGACTGCTCCTCGTCGAGGACGACAACCATGTCGCCGCCGCTCTGTCCGCGGTCCTGGCGCGGCACGGCTTCGACGTCACCCATGCCCGCAGCGGCGAGGAGGCCCTCCAGGCGCTCGTCCCCGAGGGCGATGTCTTCGGAGTCGTCCTCCTCGACCTCGGCCTGCCCGACCAGGACGGCTACGAGGTCTGCGGCAAGATCCGCAAGCGCACCAGCACCCCGGTGATCATGGTGACCGCGCGCTCCGACGTGCGCTCCCGCATCCACGGCCTCAACCTCGGAGCCGACGACTACGTGGTGAAGCCGTACGACACCGGGGAGCTGCTGGCCCGCATCCACGCCGTCAGCCGGCGCAGCGTCCACGAGGACGCGACCGGGGGCGGCGACACCGCGCTGCGGCTCGGCCCGGTGCGCATCGAACTGCCCACCCGCCAGGTCAGCGTGGACGGTTCGGTCGTCCAACTGACCCGCAAGGAGTTCGACCTGCTGGCGCTGCTGGCACAGCGTCCCGGGGTGGTCTTCCGGCGGGAGCAGATCATCAGCGAGGTGTGGCGCACCAGTTGGGAGGGCACGGGACGCACCCTGGAGGTGCATGTCGCGTCCCTGCGCGCCAAACTGCGGATGCCCGCGCTGATCGAGACCGTACGAGGCGTCGGCTACCGGCTCGTCGCCCCGGCCGCGTAGCGGGCACGGGTGCGCACACGTCTCCTCCCGCTGCTCATCGTCCTGATGGCGGCCGTTCTGCTTGCCCTCGGCGTCCCGCTCGCCATCAGCGTCGCCGCGGCCCAGCAGCAGAAGGTGATCGTCGACCGCATCGACGACACCGCGCGGTTCGCGGCGCTCGCCCAGTTCGTCACCGACGCGCCCACGGGCACGCGTCCCGCCGACACGGTCCCGGACGAACGCCAGCAGACCCTCGACCGCGAACTCGCCAGCTACTACGAGGTCTACGGCATCCGCGCGGGCGTCTTCTACCGCACCGACACCTCCATGGCGAACGCGCCGGACGACTTCCTGCTCCCCAAGACCGGCGAGGTCCGCGACGCCTTCGACGAGGCCCTCCTCAGCCGCCGCAGCCACGACCCGGAACAGGTCTGGCCCTGGCAGCGCCACCGCCTGGTCGTCGCCTCGCCGGTCATCCGGGACGGCGACGTCATCGCGGTCGTGGTCACCGACTCGCCCACCGGGCCGATGCGTTCACGGACCCTGCGCGGCTGGCTGACGATCGGCGCGGGCGAGATCGGAGCCATGCTGCTGGCCGTCGGTGCCGCCCTACGGCTGACCGGCTGGGTCCTGCGACCCGTACGCGTGCTCGACGCCACCACCCACGACATCGCCACCGGACGCCTCAAGTCCCGGGTCGCCGCGGCCGGCGGGCCGCCGGAACTCCAGCGCCTGGCCCGTTCGTTCAACGAGATGGCGGACAACGTCGAGGACGTGCTGGAGCAGCAGCGCGCCTTCGTCGCCGACGCCTCGCACCAGTTGCGCAACCCGCTCTCGGCGCTGCTGCTGCGCATCGATCTGCTCGCGCTCGAACTGCCGGAGGACAATGACGAGATCGCCTCGGTCCGCACCGAGGGCAAACGCCTGACCCAGGTCCTGGACGACCTGCTCGACCTGGCCCTGGCCGAACACGCGGAAGCGGACCTCAGGATCACCGACATCGGGGCGCTGACCGCCGAGCGCGTCGCCGCCTGGTCTCCGACCGCCGAGGCCAAGGGCGTGCGCCTGGTGGGCAGTTGTCCGCCCACCACCGCCTGGGCCGACCCGGTCACGCTCTCCAGCGCCCTGGACGCGGTGATCGACAACGCGGTGAAGTTCACGCCGGAGGACCAGTGCGTCGAGGTGACGGTCGCGTCGAACGGCGAGACCTCCACGGTCGTCGTCACGGACCGCGGCCCGGGCCTCACCGAGGAGGAACTCGTCCGCGTGGGCGACCGCTTCTGGCGCAGCGGCCGGCACCAGAACATCCAGGGCTCCGGTCTCGGCCTGTCCATCTCCCAGGTCCTGCTGGCCGCGGGCGGCGGCTCCCTGACGTACGACCACCACGAGCCGCACGGGCTCAAGGTGACCGTGTCGGTGCCCAGGAGCGGGCCGACGGCCTGAGCGGGCGCCAACGGCCCCTGTGCGCCTACGGTTTGACGGAGCGGTAGTAGCGCCGGGCGCCCTCGTGCAGGACCAGGGGGTCGGTGTAGATCGCCGTGCGCAGGTCCACGAGCTGCGCGGAGTGGACATGCGCGCCGATGCCGTCCCGGCTCTTGATCACGGTCCTGGTGATCCACTCGGTGAGCCTGGGGTTCAGGTCCTTACGCGTCATCAGCAGGTTGGAGACGGCGATGGTGGGCACCGTGGACCCCCGCTGGATGTCGGGGTAGGCCGACTCCGGCATGTTGGTGGCGCGGTAGTAGCGGGTGGCCTCGCCCTGCTCGTGCATCTTCGCCACGAGGGTGGCCTCTATCGGCACGAACCGGAACGCGTAGTGGGCGGCCAGGTCCTTCAGGCCGTCCGTCGGCAGCCCGCCGGACCAGAAGAAGGCGTCGAGCTTGCCCCGCTTGAGCAGGTCCGGTCCGGTGTCGATGCCGGCCGCCACCGGCTTGACGCCCTTCTTCGGGTCGATGCCGGCCGCCGTGAGCACCCGGTTCGCGATCAGTCGCACACCCGAGCGGTCCGGCCCTATGGCCACCCGCTTGTTCCGCAGATCGGCGACCGAGTTGATGTCCGAGTCGCGCGGGACGATGAGCTGGACGTAGTCGTCGTACAGCCGCGCGATCCCGCGCAGCCCGGCCGCACCGGGCTTGCCGTCCGCCTCGTACGTCTCCACCGCGTCGGCCGCGGCGATGGTGAAGTCGGCGTGGCCGGTCGCCACGCGCGCGACGTTCTCCTGCGACCCGGCGCTGTTCACCAGCTTCACCTTGAGGCCCGGCATGTCCTTGTCGAGCTCGGCCTGCAGCAGCTTGCCGTACTCCTGGTAGACCCCGAGCGGTGTCCCGGTGCTGAAGGTGATCGTTCCGGTCGGCGGCTCGTCGCCCAGGGGCAGCAGCCACCACAGCAGCAGTCCGAACACGACGAAGCCGGCCGCCGCGCCCTGCAGCGCCCGGCGCCTGCTGATACGGGAGAACACCTTGAGCATGCGCGCGATCCTGCCAGCCCTTGAGCGGTGCTGACCAGGGTCGGGCTTCCGGGCCGGTGGTGTCAGTGGCGGCCGTTAAGGTCGTGGCATGAGTTCTTCGCCCGCCGACCTGGTCCGCGAATTCCACCTCGCCTTCGGGCTCGACGCCCGCAGCACACCCACCGAGGTCGCCCCCGGCCTCGCCGCCCACCGCGGCGAGCTGCTCGCCGAGGAGGCCGCGGAGGTCGCCGAGGTATCGGTGAGCGGCCCCCTCGACCGACTGGCGCACGAGCTGGCCGACGTCGTCTACGTCGCGTACGGCACGGCCCTCGTCCACGGCATAGACCTCGACGCGGTGATCGCCGAGGTCCACCGCTCCAACATGACCAAGATCGGCCCGGACGGCGAGATCGCCCGCCGGACCGACGGCAAGGTCCTCAAGGGCGAGCACTACGAGACGCCGGATGTGCATGGGGTGCTGCGCAAGCAGGGGTGGAGCGGTGGTCGGCGCGCCGGAACTCCGGATTCCGGCCGTAGCTCCGAGTGACGTGAGCCACTGCGGTTCTCAGCCGCAGAAGGAGTCACTCCCGGCACCGCCTACCCTTGTCGCATGAGCAGCGGTGACCGGAGCGAGGCAGTGGACGTCAAAACGTACGAAGTGCGCACCTACGGGTGCCAGATGAACGTCCACGATTCCGAGCGGCTCTCGGGGCTCTTGGAGGGCGCCGGTTACGTGCGCGCGCCCGAAGGGTCGGACGGTGACGCGGACGTCGTCGTCTTCAACACCTGCGCCGTGCGCGAGAACGCCGACAACCGGCTCTACGGCAACCTCGGCCGCCTCGCCCCGATGAAGACCAAGCGCCCCGGGATGCAGATCGCCGTCGGCGGCTGCCTCGCCCAGAAGGACCGCGACACCATCGTGAAGAAGGCGCCCTGGGTGGACGTCGTCTTCGGCACGCACAACATCGGCAAGCTGCCCGTCCTGCTGGAACGCGCGCGCGTCCAGGAAGAGGCGCAGGTCGAGATCGCGGAGTCCCTGGAGGCCTTCCCCTCGACGCTGCCGACCCGGCGCGAGAGCGCCTACGCGGCCTGGGTGTCGATCTCCGTCGGCTGCAACAACACCTGCACCTTCTGCATCGTCCCGGCGCTGCGCGGCAAGGAGAAGGACCGCCGCACCGGCGACATCCTCGCCGAGATCGAGGCCCTGGTCGGCGAGGGCGTCTCCGAGATCACCCTGCTCGGCCAGAACGTCAACGCGTACGGCTCCGACATCGGCGACCGCGAGGCCTTCAGCAAGCTGCTGCGTGCCTGCGGGACCGTCGACGGCCTGGAGCGGGTCCGCTTCACGTCCCCGCACCCGCGTGACTTCACCGACGACGTCATCGCCGCGATGGCCGAGACGCCGAACGTGATGCCGCAGCTGCACATGCCGATGCAGTCCGGTTCCGACCCGATCCTGAAGGCCATGCGCCGGTCCTACCGCCAGGAGCGGTACCTCGGGATCATCGAGAAGGTCCGCGCGGCCATCCCGCACGCCGCCATCACCACTGACATCATCGTGGGTTTCCCCGGGGAGACGGAGGAGGACTTCGAGCAGACGATGCACGCGGTCCGCGAGGCACGCTTCGCGCAAGCGTTTACGTTCCAGTACTCCAAGCGGCCCGGCACTCCGGCCGCGACCATGGAGAACCAGATCCCCAAGGAGGTCGTCCAGGAGCGCTACATGCGTCTCGTCGCCCTCCAGGAGGAGATCTCCTGGGACGAGAACAAGAAGCAGGTCGGCCGCACCCTGGAGCTGATGGTCGCCGAGGGCGAGGGCCGCAAGGACGGCGCCACCCACCGCCTCTCCGGACGCGCCCCCGACAACCGCCTCGTCCACTTCACCAAGCCGGACCAGGAGGTCCGCCCCGGTGACGTGGTGACGGTCGAGATCACCTACGCCGCCCCGCACCACCTCCTCGCCGAGGGCCCCACCCTGAACGTGCGCCCCACGCGCGCGGGCGACGCCTGGGAGAAGCGGAACGCGACCGAGGCCGCCAAGCCGGCCGGCGTGATGCTGGGCCTCCCGAAGATCGGCGCCCCCGCACCGCTGCCGGTCGCCATGGGGAGCGGCTGCGGCTGCGACTGACGGGGTGCGGCTGCGTGTCGGCGGTGCCGGGCCAGGGAGGGCTGAGACGTGCGGGTGGAACTCGCGTCCCCGTGCCCGAGGGCATGGCCAGGTGCGTTGTCGGCGCTCCTTGTTAGTGTTCCGGCCATGCTCGTAGCCGCCGCCGTCTGCCCCTGCCCTCCGCTTCTCGTCCCCGACGTCGCCGCCGGTGCCGCCTCCGAGATGGACGCCGCGCGTGCCGCGTGCACCGACGCGCTCGGGGTGCTCGCCGCCGCCCGGCCCGACCGTCTGGTGGTCGTCGGGCCCGCCGAGCAGAGCGGGCGCGGGCCGCATCCCGAAGGCACCCGCGGTTCGTTCCGCGGCTTCGGAGTGGAACTCGACGTACGGCTCGGGAGGGACAGGGCCGCCGTGTCGGAGCGGTCGCTTCCCCTCTCGCTCGCCGTCGCCGCGTGGCTGCTGGAGCGGACCGGCTGGTCCGACGCCCCGATCGAGGGACTCGGTGTGGGGGAACCTCTCGCGTCCGAGCGGTGCATCGAAGTCGGGAGGGACATCGTCGCGCAGGCGGAGCGGGTGGCCCTGCTGGTGATGGGCGACGCCAGCGCGTGCCGGACGCTGAAGGCACCGGGCTATCTCGACGAGCGCGCGGCACCCTTCGACGCTGAGGTCGCGCGTGCGCTGGGGGCGGTGGACGTGGCCGCCCTCAAGGCGCTGGACGCCGAGCTGGCGTACGAGCTGAAGGCCTCCGGCCGGGCCCCCTGGCAGGTCCTCGCGGGCGCGGCGGAAGGCGCGGACCTCGGCGGCGCGCTGCTGTACGAGGACGCGCCGTACGGCGTCGGATACGTGGTCGCGACCTGGTCGTAGGCGCGGTGCGGCCGTGAACGTGATGTAGCCGCGAAACGGCGGACGGCCGGGGAGCCGAGTGCTCCGCGGCTGTCCGCCGATCGATGTTCGGGTGCCCGTCAGGTGGCAGGCGGGGGCGAGTCCGGCGGTGTGGTCGTGCCGCCGCGCTCCGTCCCCGTGCTTCGCGCGCTCCCCGTGTCGTCCTTGTGCGCGAGTCGGTCCATGGCGTCCTTGGCCTTGCCCGTGCCCGTCTGGATCTTGTCGCTGTACTTGCCCTTGGTCTTCTCGTCGACCATCTTCGCGGCCTTGTCGAGGCCGCTCTCGATCTTGCCTCCGTGCTGCTGAGCGAGGCCCGAGACCTTGTCCTTCGCCGGGGCGAGTTTGGCCTTCAAACTGTCCATCAGACCCATGGTTCACCTTCCACGCGGGGTGCTTACGTGCGGGCGCCTTCGCCGGCCCCGTTGTCGGCGGCTTCTTCGGCGGACTGCTGCTTGGGGATCTCGACGCCGTCCGCGGCCTCGACGGCCTCCGTCGCCGTCGTCTCCGCCGCTTCCTGAGCGCCTGCCCCCGCTTCGGTCTCCGTCTCCGACACCTCGTCCGCCGCTTCGGCCGTGAGGTTCTCGGCAGTCTCCGTGTCGGCCTGCGCTTCGGCGGTAGACGCCTCCTCCGTAGCCTTCGACCTCCGAAGAAGTCGGTCAAAAACGCCCATATCCACTCCATACGTTACTCGTGCGGGCGAAATCCCGCGTAGCCCGGTGCGTCCGTTTGCGTCACCCGGGGCGCCGCCTCCAAAACCGGCGGCGGGACATCTCGCAACGGGCAACGACCCCACAGGTGTGCCGTCACGTAACTCGTTCGAGGCGGGGTCCGGCGTTTGGGAGACTGTGAACGTGAGCAGCGCACCCCCCGCCCCCCGAGTCATCGCCGTCGTCGGACCGACCGCGGCCGGAAAGTCCGATCTGGGCGTCTTCCTGGCCCAGCGTCTAGGCGGCGAGGTCGTCAACGCCGACTCCATGCAGCTCTACCGAGGGATGGACATCGGCACCGCCAAGCTGACGCCCGAGGAGCGCGGCGGCATCCCGCACCACCTCCTGGACATCTGGGACGTGACCGTCACGGCGTCCGTCGCCGAGTACCAGCGCCTCGCCCGCGAGCACATCGACGCCCTGCTCGCCGAAGGCCGCTGGCCGATCCTGGTCGGCGGCTCCGGGCTGTACGTGCGCGGGGCCGTCGACAACCTGGAGTTCCCCGGCACCGACCCCGAGGTCCGGGCCCGCCTGGAGGAGGAGCTGGCACTGCGCGGCTCCGGCGCCCTGCACGCCCGCCTGGCCGCCGCCGACCCCGAGGCCGCGCACGCGATCCTGCCCAGCAACGGCCGCCGTATCGTCCGCGCCCTGGAGGTCATCGAGATCACCGGCAAGCCCTTCACCGCCAACCTTCCCGGCCACGACTCGGTCTACGACACCGTCCAGATCGGCGTCGACGTGGCCCGCCCCGAACTCGACGAGCGCATCGCGCGCCGGGTCGACCGGATGTGGAGCGCGGGGCTCGTCGACGAGGTGCGGGAGCTGGAGGCGCGGGGCCTGCGCGAGGGCGTCACCGCGTCCCGTGCGCTCGGCTATCAGCAGGTGCTCGCGGCGCTCGCGGGGGAGTGCACGGAACAGGAGGCGCGCGCGGAGACCGTGCGGGCCACCAAGCGCTTCGCGCGCCGCCAGGATTCGTGGTTCAGACGCGATCCCCGGGTGCACTGGTTGAGTGGGGCTGCGGCCGATCTCACAGAACTTCCGCACCTGGCACTGGCGTTGGTCGAACGACCGGTCACAGCCTGATCACGTCATGGCATCGGGACGCTCCGGCCGCCGTTGCGGCCTCCGGGGGCGTGCCATCATCGAGCTTCGATCGACCAAGTGGAGTCCGAGTTGGGAGGGCGCGTGGCGATGGAGGCCGGCCCTCGCGACACCGCAGAAGGCGCTGAGCAGGTCACCGCGGACCGTGGTGAACCGGAAGAGGCCGACGGCCGACTGAGCCCTGACGGCCCGGACGAGATCCAGGGCGGTGTGACCGCCGACGGCCCCGGGCCCGACGAGATGTTCGTGGGCCCCGAGGTCGAGGTCGAGCTGCGCCCGCAGCGTCGCCTGCGCATTTGGCAGCTCGCCCCCATCGTGGCCCTGGCCGCCGTCGGCTCCCTGATGTTCGCCTTCCCGCTCGCCTTCGACTTCGGCGACAGCGGGGCCGTGGTCGCCATGCTGGGCCTGCTCATCTGCTCCTGTGCGGCCGGCTGGGGCATGACCGCGGCCCGCCGCGTCGGCCACACCTGGCCCGGCTTCCCGCAGCGCGGCTCCGGGCGCCGCCCGGACTGGCGGGTCGTCATCGCCTACGCCCTGGTGGTGGCCGTGGTCGTGGTGCTCGCCGTCTGGCGTGTCGCCAGGCTCCGCTAGCTGCCCAGATCGGTCGCAGCGGTCGTAGAAGCCGGTCGCAACTGACCGCTGGGATGTCGTAGCCACCCCGTACGATCGACGCATGAGCACGCGGATCGCCTTTCTCAAGGGGCACGGCACCGAGAACGACTTCGTGATCGTCCCGGACCCCGAGAACGTCATCGACCTCCCCCCGGCCGCCGTGGCCGCCCTGTGCGACCGCCGCGCGGGCATCGGCGGCGACGGACTGCTGCATGTCGTGCGGTCCGCCGCGCACCCCGAGGCGCGGGACATGGCGGCCGAGGCGGAGTGGTTCATGGACTACCGCAACGGGGACGGCTCGGTCTCCGAGATGTGCGGCAACGGAGTGCGTGTGTTCGCGCGCTATCTCCAGCGCGCCGGACATGTGGCCGCAGGGGACATCGCGGTAGCCACGCGCGGGGGAGTCAAGACCGTCCACCTCGCCAAGGACGGTGACGTCACGGTCGGCATGGGCAAGGCGCTCCTCCCCGAAGGGGACGTCACGGTGAGCGTCGGCGAGCGCAGCTGGCCCGCGCGGAACGTGAACATGGGCAACCCGCACGCGGTCGCCTTCGTCGACGACCTAGCGCACGCCGGCGACCTGTACTCCCCGCCGCCCTTCAGTCCGGCCGGCGCCTACCCGCAGGGTGTGAACGTCGAGTTCGTGGTCGACCGGGGCCCCCGCCATGTGGCCATGCGCGTGCATGAGCGCGGTGCGGGCGAGACCCGTTCGTGCGGCACGGGCGCGTGCGCGGTCGCCGTGGCCGCCGTCCGGCGCGACGGCGCCGACCCCGCCGTCACCGGAACGCGGGCGACTTACACCGTCGACGTACCCGGGGGAACGCTGGTGATCACCGAGTGGCCCGACGGCCGGATCGAGATGACCGGTCCCGCGGTGATCGTCGCCGAGGGCGAGATCGATGCCGAGTGGCTGGAAAACGCCATCCGCTGAACGGATGATTCGCAGTCCCGGCCGCCCCGGAGACCCTGATCCCAAGTCTCCGGCAGTCGGGTCGGCCGGAAAGCACGGCCGACCCGAGAGAGTGTGGCGCAAAACCGTAAACCTCCCGACCTTCGCTCGAATGGGTGATCCGTTTCACGCTCGGCGAGAGGCGGTCAGTCGCACGTGGTGGGCTCGGTAGCATCAAGCACCGGCCCGGACGGGGGATCGAAGATCCCCTGAGCCGAGTACGCCATGGGGCACCCGTCCGCCGGTCAAGCAGCCGGAGGTGCCCATGAGTGCGGAGGCCACGAACCCTGCGAGCCCAGGCCCTGTGACCAACACAGCGCCCCGCAGGAAGGCCCGCCCCCGGATCGACCTGCGCAGGCTCGGCCGGGCCGCCCTGCTCGGTCCCGCCGCCCGCGACCGGCTGCCCGACGCCATCGGCCATGTCGCCGAGGCGCATCGCGCCCACCACCCCGACGCCGACCTCGAACCGCTGCGCCGCGCCTGGGTCCTGGCCGAGTCCTCGCACCGCGGCCAGATGCGCAAGAGCGGCGAGCCGTACATCACACACCCCCTCGCCGTGACCCTGATCCTCGCCGAACTCGGCGCCGAGACCACGACGTTGACGGCCTCTCTGCTCCACGACACCGTCGAGGACACGGAGGTGACACTCGATCAGGTCGGTGAGGAGTTCGGCGCCGAGGTGCGCTATCTCGTCGACGGCGTGACGAAGTTGGAGAAGGTCGACTACGGCGCCGCGGCCGAGCCCGAGACCTTCCGCAAGATGCTCGTCGCCACCGGCAGCGACGTCCGCGTGATGTCGATCAAACTCGCCGACCGGCTGCACAACATGCGCACCCTGGGCGTGATGCGCCCCGAGAAGCAGGCCCGTATCGCCAAGGTCACCCGGGACGTCCTCATCCCGCTCGCCGAACGGCTCGGCGTCCAGGCGCTCAAGACCGAACTGGAAGACCTCGTCTTCGCGATCCTGCACCCCGAGGAGTACGACCACACACGCGAGTTGATCGTCGACAACGCCTCCCGCGCGGACGACCCGCTCGCCGAGGTCACCGACGAGGTGCGCACCGTCCTGCGCGACGCCGACATCCAGGCCGAAGTCCTCATCCGGCCACGGCACTTCGTCTCCGTGCACCGCGTGGCCCGCAAGCGCGGCAGGCTGCGCGGCGCCGACTTCGGCCGCCTCCTGGTGCTCGTCAACGAGGACGCGGACTGTTACGGCGTCCTCGGCGAACTGCACACCTGCCTGAAGCCCGTCGTCTCGGAGTTCAAGGACTTCATCGCCGTACCGAAGTTCAACCTGTACCAGTCGCTGCACACCGCCGTCGCCCACACGGACGGCCAGGTCGTCGAAGTCCTCATCCGCACCCACCAGATGCACAAGGTCGCCGAGGCCGGCGTCATCGCGCTCGGCAATCCCTACGCTCCTCCTTCGGAGGAGCAGCAGGCCACGGGCGACGGGGAGCGCGCCGACCCCACCCGGCCCGGCTGGCTCTCCCGCCTCCTCGACTGGCAGGAGGGCGCGCCCGACCCCGACACCTTCTGGTCGACGCTGCGCGAAGACCTCGCCCAGGACCGCGAGATCACCGTGTTCCGGCCCGACGGCGGCACGCTGGGCCTGCCCGACGGCGCGACCTGTGTGGACGCCGCGTACGCGCAGTACGGCGAGGACGCCCACGCCTGCATCGGCGCCCGCGTCAACGGCCGCCTGGCGACCCTCAGCACGGTTCTGAGGGACGGCGACACAGTCCAGCCCCTCATGGGCCAGGACCCGGCCTCCGAGCCCTCCAGGGAGTGGCTGGAGCACGCGCACACGCCCGCCGCCCGGATCGCCATCCAGCGTTGGCTCGCGGCGCACCCGGGCAGCGGGGACGGAGAGGGCGCCGAGGCGGACGCGGCGGACCAGGGCACGCAGACCGTGCGATCGGCGCCCCCCGCCGCCGAGGACGCCCCCACCAGCAACCCCGCCACGCCCGTCGTCGACCAGCCCGGCGCGACCGTACGGCTCGCCGGCTGCTGCACGCCCGTACCGCCCGACGAGGTCACCGGATTCTCGGTGCGCGGCGGGGTCGTGACGGTCCACCGCGTCGAGTGCACCGCGGTGGCGCACATGAAGAGCGTGGGGCGCGCGGAGGTCGGTGTGCGCTGGGGCGACACAACCGAGTGCCGGGTCACGCTGGTAGCCGAATCGTTCGGCCGCCCCCATCTGCTGGCCGACCTCACCGAGGCCATGGCCCTGGAGGGCGCCGAGATCGTCTCGGCGACGGTCGAACCCCCGAGCCAGCAGCGCGTGCGGCACACCTACACGCTCCAACTCCCGGACGCGGCCCACCTCCCGGCCCTCATGCGGGCGATGCGCAATGTGCCGGGCGTCTACGACGTGAGCCGGGCGCAGCACCACACGACGGCCTTCTGAGCCCGGCTCAGGGCTGCGCGCCCGCGTCCCCTCGGGGCACACGCCCGCTTGCGCGCTCCGGCGGGTCGGGAGCCCAGTGGGCCCCCGGAAGACCTCGTTCGAGTGGGCCGGGCGCGAGTCGTCGGCGTGCGGTACGCGCGCGCTGGTAGCGGTGGTCCATGCTGCTCACCCCCCGCACCGCCACCCCTGGGGCCGGTACCAGGGCTCCCCGACGGTTGAAGGCGGTCCTGCTCGCATCCGCCGTGTCCGTCTGCCTCGTCGCCGCGAGCGCCCCGCCCACGCCCCTGGGCGTCGGCGACCGCCTCTTCCCGGACCTGGGCAACCCGGGCTACCACGTGGCGTCGTACGACCTCTCCTTCACCTATCCCGGCACCAACAGCAAGCCCCTCAAGACCGTCACCACCATCGACGCGTGGACCACGGAGTCCCTGGACCGGATCAACCTCGACTTCGCGCACGGCACCGTGGACTCGGTCGAGGTCGACGGGCGGCCGGCCGCCTTCGCCAGTGTCGGCGAGGACCTGGTGGTGACGCCCGAGGAGCCGCTGTCCCAGGGCAGTTGGACGCGGATCACCGTGCGGCACACCAGCGACCCCGTCTCCGCCAAGGGCCAGGACGGCGGCTGGGTGCGCACCAAGGACGGGCTCGCGATGGCCAACCAGGCCGATGCCGCGCATCTGGTGTTCCCGTGCAACGACCATCCCTCCGACAAGGCGATGTTCACCATCCGGGTCACCGCGCCCAACGCCTACACGGCTGTCGCCAACGGACTGCCGGCCGGCGTCGACAAGGCCGGCGCGAACACCACCTGGACGTACCGCACCCAGCACCCCATGGCCACCGAACTCGCCCAGGTGTCCATCGGCCGTTCCGCCGTACTGCACCGCACCGGACCGCACGACCTGCCGATGCGCGACGTCGTGCCCGCCGCGGACGTCAAGCAACTCGAACCGTGGCTCAAGAAGACCCCCGACCAGATCGCCTGGATGGAGAGCAAGGTCGGCCGGTACCCCTTCGAGACGTACGGCCTGCTCATGGCTCAGGCATCCACCGGCTTCGAACTCGAGACCCAGACGATCTCTCTCTTCGAGAGAGATCTCTTCACCGAGCCCGCCTACCCCAAGTGGTACGTCGAGTCGGTCATGGTGCACGAGCTGTCCCACCAGTGGTTCGGCGACAGCGTCAGCCCCCGCACCTGGTCCGACCTGTGGCTCAACGAGGGGCACGCCACCTGGTACGAGGAGTTGTACGCGGAGGAGAAGGCCGACAGGCCCATGGAGACGCGGATGAAGGCCGCCTACGGCGCCTCCGACGGCTGGCGCGCCGCCGGCGGACCGCCCGCACTGCCCAAGGCGCCCGCGCCCGGCCAGAAGATCAGCATCTTCCGCCCCAACGTCTACGACGGCGCCGCCCTGGTCCTCTACGCCCTGCGCCAGGAGATCGGCCGCCCCGCCTTCGAGCGCCTGGAGCGCACCTGGGTGCGCGTCCACCGGGACGGCACGGCCACCACCGCCGACTTCAAGGACCTCGCCTCCGCGATCTCCGGCCGCGACCTGAGCGACTTCTTCAAGGCCTGGCTCTACGGCGCGAAGACCCCGCCGATGCCCGGTCACCCGGACTGGACGTCGCAGGCACCTGTGAAATAAGGCCGTGACGGGGCGATCCGCGCCGTGCGACCATCGTCGGGTCGGCGGCGCGGATCGCCCGGAATCTCCGGTCACCGGGAATCTCCGGGAGCACTCGCACGTTGGAACCTTTGAAGCACTCCCATCGACGTAAGGACCCAATGACCTCCTCTTCTTCCCCTTCCCAGGACACTGAGCGCTTCGCGCACACCTACCCCGAAGGTCTTCGGGCCGATGCCCTGATGGAAGAGGACGTCACCTGGAGCCACGAGATCGACGGAGACCGGGACGGCGACCAGTTCGACCGCTCCGAGCGCGCGGCCCTGCGCCGCGTCGCGGGCCTCTCCACCGAGCTCGAGGACGTCACCGAGGTCGAGTACCGACAGCTCCGCCTGGAGCGCGTCGTACTCGTCGGCGTCTGGACCACGGGAACGGCACAGGACGCGGACAACTCCCTCGCCGAGCTGGCCGCCCTCGCGGAGACCGCGGGCGCGCTCGTGCTCGACGGTGTCGTGCAGCGCCGCGACAAGCCGGACGCGGCCACGTACATCGGTTCCGGCAAGGCCAACGAACTGCGGGACATCGTCCTGGAGACCGGCGCCGACACCGTCATCTGCGACGGTGAGCTGAGCCCCGGCCAGCTGATCCACCTCGAAGACGTCGTCAAGGTCAAGGTCATCGACCGTACGGCCCTGATCCTCGACATCTTCGCCCAGCACGCCAAGTCCCGGGAGGGCAAGGCGCAGGTCGCGCTCGCGCAGATGCAGTACATGCTGCCGAGGCTCCGCGGCTGGGGTCAGTCGCTGTCCCGCCAGATGGGCGGCGGCTCGGGCGGCGGCCTCGCCACCCGTGGTCCCGGTGAGACCAAGATCGAGACGGACCGGCGTCGTATCCGCGAGAAGATGGCGAAGATGCGCCGGGAGATCGCGGACATGAAGACCGGCCGTGACATCAAGCGCCAGGAGCGCCGTCGCCACAAGGTGCCCTCGGTCGCGATCGCCGGTTACACCAACGCCGGCAAGTCGTCGCTGCTGAACCGGCTGACCGGCGCGGGCGTCCTTGTCGAGAACGCCCTGTTCGCGACCCTCGACCCGACCGTGCGCCGGGCCGAGACACCGGGCGGACGGCTCTACACGCTCGTCGACACCGTCGGATTCGTCCGGCACCTGCCGCACCACCTGGTCGAGGCCTTCCGTTCCACGATGGAGGAGGTCGGCGACGCCGATCTGATCCTGCACGTGGTGGACGGTTCGCACCCGGTCCCGGAGGAGCAGCTGGCCGCCGTACGCGAGGTGATCCGGGATGTCGGCGCCACCAAGGTGCCCGAGATCGTCGTGATCAACAAGGCGGACGCGGCGGACCCGCTGACGCTCCAGCGACTGATGCGGAACGAGAAGCGGTCCATCGCCGTCTCGGCCCGCACCGGCCAGGGCATCGACGAACTGCTCGCGCTCATCGACGCCGAACTGCCGCGCCCCTCGGTCGAGATCGAGGCGCTCGTGCCGTACACGCACGGCAAGCTGGTCGCCCGCGCCCACTCCGAGGGCGAGGTGATCTCCGAGGAGCACACCCCGGAGGGCACCCAGCTCAAGGTGCGGGTGCACGAGGAACTGGCGGCGGAGCTCGCGCCGTACGTCCCGGCACCGCTGGCCTGACGGCCGTAGCACAGCACGTCCTGAGGCTCGCCCCGGATCACCTGGGGCGAGCCTCGGCCGTGTCTACTGCCCGGCGAACTTCTTGCTGACCGAGTCGTACACGCCCTTGGCCACATCGCCCAGCCGCGGACCCGCCAGCCAGCCCGAAGTCACCGGGCCGATCGAGGTGTTGGACACCAGCGCCGGCTTGCCGTCGGAGCCCGTCTCCACCCAGCCGCCGCCGGACGAACCACCGGTCATGCTGCAGCCGATGCGGTACATCGTCGGGTCCGAGGCGCTGATCGACAGCCGCCCCGGCTTGTCCGCGCACTGGTACAGCGTCGAACCGTCGTACGGCTTCGCCGCGGGGTAGCCGGTCGCCGTGATGCTGGACACCTTCGGCACGGCGGGCGCGTTGAAGTTCACCGGCAGCGCCGAACCGACCGTCTCCTCAAGGGACTTGCCCCCGCTGCCCTTCTCGGGCGTCACATGGATCACGGCGTAGTCGTACGACGAACCCTGCCCGCCCGTCTCGCCGCCCTGGTCGATCCACTGCTGCGAGGTCTGCGCCCAGTCGGCCCACCAGACACCGTACGGAGCGACCTGGTCCCGGGTGGCCGTCTCCAACTGGGCTGTCGTCATACCCGAGTTGTTGTACGACGGCACGAACGCGAGGTTGCGGTACCAGCCGCCCTTCTTGCCGGCGTGCACGCAATGGCCCGCCGTCCACACCAGGTTGGACTTGCCCGGGTGCGCCGGGTCCTCCACGACCGTCGCCGAGCAGACCATCGTGCCTTCGGGGGAGTCGAAGAACACCTTGCCCGCCGTCGCCGCGTTGGCGTGGTACGCAGGCGACACGGCCTTCGCGTCCACCACCGCGGGCGTCGGGTCGGTCACGCCCTGGTCACCGGAGATGTCCTTGGTGTCGACACCCTTGTCCGGGTCGTTGGCGTCCCGCATCCGGCCAGAACTCCACAGCCCGTCGATGATCGGGTTGATGTAGTCGTTGGCCTCGCGCAGCCAGTCGTCCTTGTCCCAGTTCTTCCAGGCGCCGCTCTTCCACTTGTCGATGTCGATCCCGTGCTCTTTGAGCTTGTTCTTGATGTCGTCCGGGATCTTGATCTTGCCGTCGCCGGTGTCACCGCTGGTCGCCGACGCGGTGGACTGGCCGTCCGCCTTGGTGTCACCGGAGCCGCAGGCCGTCGCGGTGAGCGCGAGCGCCGAGGCGAGGGCAACGGCGGCCAGCACGGGGGCGGTTCCGCGACGCGCACCCCTCCCACGCCGGGCGGTGAAGGACGGCCGTATCGATCGCATGGTCTTGACTCCCCCTGGAGTGAACGGATGGTGCGCCACGGTTGTGATCTCAGCCGGAACTCATGGTGAGTTCACGCCGAACTCACGACCTTCGGGAACGGCATCACACACTATGCGCTCGCTGTGGGGGACTTCCGACGGAACGGCAACGGTTTCGCTACGGCAAGGATCTTGAAGCAACCCGTAACCCGTTGGGCGGTACCGGGGTTGGCAGCGACGGGGGCGGAGGGGGTCTGCCGTCGGTGCGTGGTCCGTTGTGCCCGTGGCGACGCGAGATCTCAACTCGCCTGACTCGCAGCACCAGTTGCGGACGGCCCAGGACCAACGCCTGCCGAAGCCACCGGGTTCGTCGCCACCCGACGCCCGCTCCGAAACACCTCCCGAGGAACGAGCCTTGAACCCCACATCCACCCCTGACAGCCACTCCCACGAGCACACCCTGGCCACGGCGTCGACCGAGTCCGTTCCCCGGCAGCAGCCGCGCGGCCCGGAAGCGAGCCGGCGCCGGGGCACGGGCACCGACCTCCTGGAGCATCCGGACCCCGGAACTGCCGCCCAGGCCACGGCCGTTGAGAACCTGCTGCGCTGCTGGGTGCGCGAAACGAACCTCCCCGCCCCCGATGACGGCACCCTCCGCATCCCCCTCCCCGCCAGCGGCACGGCCCTGCACGCCCAGGTCCACTACTGGTCCCCGACGGGCTGGCACCGCTTCGGCCTTCCGTACTTGTCCAACGCTCCCCACAGCGCGCCACCGGCGGACGCGGTGACGGTCGCGGCGCTGCTCGCCAGGGAGACGGCCGCGCGCGACGGCGACTCCGCACGGGAAGCGGCGGCGGCAGCTGCGACCACACCCGACACCGGCACTGATCTGGTGGCCCGCGTCGCCGACTCCCTCCGACGTACCGTCACCTTCATCACCGACCGTCGCGCACACCCGGCCGACGGCCCCGATCTCTTCCTCTCGGCCGAACAGGCACTGCTCCTCGGACACCCGCTCCACCCGACCCCGAAGAGTCGCGAGGGTCTCTCCGAGGCCGAAGTCTGCCTGTACTCACCGGAGTTGCGGGGCTCCTTCGCACTGCACTGGCTCGCTGTCGCCCCCTCCGTGCTCGCCACCGACTCGGCCTGGACGGAACGCGGCCGGCCTGTCTCCGCCGCCCGGCTCACGGCCCGACTCGCCGGAACCGGGCTGCCGTTGCCGGACGGACACGCGGCACTGCCCCTGCACCCCTGGCAGTGGCGCGAGATCCGACAGCGTGCCGACATCGCGGCCCTGCTCGACGCCGGGTTGATCCAGGACCTCGGCCCTTACGGCACCCCGTGGCACCCCACGTCCTCCGTCCGGACCGTCCACCAGTCCGGCGCCCCCGCCATGCTCAAGCTCTCCCTGGGCCTCCGCATCACCAACTCCCGTCGTGAGAACCTGCGCAAAGAGCTCCACCGCGGCGTAGAAGTGCACCGCCTGCTGCGCGGCGGCCTGGCCCAGCAGTGGCAGGCCGTCCACCCGGGCTTCGACATCGTCCGCGACCCGGCGTGGCTGGCCGTCGACGCGCCGGCGGACGGGTGCGGTGCCGACCGCGGCCATGAGGGCACGGGGGGTATCCGTGCGCCCTTGGCCGGAATTGACGTGGTGATCCGGCACAACCCGTTCAGCCCGTCCGACGACGTCTCCTGTGTCGCCGGGCTCGTCTCACCCCGGCCGTACGCCGGGCGGAACGTCACCGCCGGCGGACCGCAGGCGACTTCGCACTCCGGCCACTCCGCGTCCGGTGCGCCTCCGCTGCGGTCCCGGCTGGCCGAGGTCGTCACCGGCCTCGCCGAGCGGACCGGCCGGCCCCGTGAAGCAGTCGCCGCCGAGTGGTTCCTGCGCTACCTGGAGCAGGTCGTCCGTCCCGTGCTGTGGCTGGACGGCGAGGCAGGCATCGCCCTGGAGGCACACCAACAGAACACGCTGCTCCTGCTGGACGGAGCGGGCTGGCCCGCAGGTGGCCGCTACCGCGACAACCAGGGCTACTACTTCCGCGCGTCCCGGCGCGCGGAACTCGAGGCCCGCCTGCCCGGCATCGGCGAACACAGCGACACCTTCGTCTCCGACGAGGTCACCGACGAACGCTTCGCGTACTACCTCGCGATCAACAACGTGCTCGGTCTCATCGGAGCGTTCGGCTCGCAAGGTCTCGCCGACGAACGGCTCTTGCTCTCCGCCTTCCGCCGCTTCCTCCGCGACGTGGCCTCCGCTCCCGCCCGGCTGCGCACCTCCCTGCCGGCCCGCCTGCTCGACTCACCCGTCCTGCGCTGCAAGGCCAACCTCCTGACCCGACTGCAGTGCCTCGATGAACTCGTCGGCCCGGTCGACACCCAGTCCGTCTACGTCACCATCGCCAACCCCCTTCACTCCTGATCGCCGTCAACTCCCTTCGTCCCTTGAGGAACATGACCCACCCCGTCTCCTGAGAGGAGCGTCACCGTGCGTCCCACCCATGCGAGCGCCGACACCGCGACAGTCCCCGGTTCCACCCCGGGCACCGGTATCGGCCGGAGTTCCGGCCCGGACGCCGAGGACACCCTCGACCTCCGCCTGCCCGAGGAGTTCCTCGCACTCTGCGCCGAGGCGGACGCGGCCGACCGCGACGATCTCCTCGACCGTGTCGGCGACTGGGGGCGGACCCGTACCTCCGCAGGCGCCTTCCACCTCATTCCGGTCCGCTGCGAGCGCGACCTCCCCCTCATCAGCGGCTGGATGAACGACCCTGCGGTCGCGGAATTCTGGGAACTGGCCGGCCCTCTGACGCTGACCGAGGACCACCTGTGCGCCCAGCTCGCCGGCGACGGACGCAGCGTCCCGTGTCTCGGCGTACTGGACGGCACCCCGATGAGCTACTGGGAGATCTACCGGGCGGACCTCGACCCCCTGGCCCGCCACTACCCTGTCCGACCGCACGACACCGGCATCCATCTGCTCATCGGTGACGCCGCCGTCCGAGGACGAGGGGTGGGCAGCACTCTCGTCCGGGCCGTCGCCGACCTCGTACTCGACAAGCGCCCCGCCTGCGCCCGCGTCGTCGCCGAACCGGACCTTCGCAACACCCCCTCCGTAGCCGCTTTCCTGAGCGCCGGTTTCCGGTTCTCCGCGGAGGTCGACCTGCCGACCAAGCGGGCCGCCGTCATGGTCCGGGACCGTGCCGTGCGCGATCTGCTGTAGCGCCGCATGGCAGCGCCATCACTTTCGGTACACCGCCCGGACCGATCCGGTTCCACCTCGACCGAAACAATCCCCGTGCGATCCGACCCGATCTCCACGCGAACGAAATCCGTCCCCATCCGAAAGCCCACCAGTCCTGACCCAGCCCTTCCCTCAGCCGTGATCGCCCGGTTGTCAGTCGCGCCCCGTAGGGTGGTCGCGCTATGACGAAGCCCTCACTCCCCGAACTCCTGCATGCTGCCGTCACTGCCGTCGGCGGTTCGGAGCGCCCCGGCCAGGTGACCATGGCCGAAGCCGTCGCGGAGGCGATCGACGACGGCTCCCATCTGCTGGTCCAGGCCGGCACCGGTACCGGAAAGTCGCTCGGCTACCTGGTGCCGGCGCTCGCGCACGGGGAGCGCGTGGTCGTGGCGACCGCCACCCTCGCGCTCCAGCGCCAGCTGGTGGAGCGCGACCTGCCGCGCACGGTCGACGCACTGCATCCCCTGCTGCGCCGCCGCCCCCAGTTCGCGATGCTCAAGGGCAGGTCGAACTACCTGTGCCTGCACCGACTCCACGAGGGTGTGCCGCAGGACGAGGAGGAGGGCCTCTTCGACCAGTTCGAGGCCGCGGCGCCCACCAGCAAGCTGGGCCAGGACCTGCTGCGGCTGCGCGACTGGACGGACGGGACCGAGACCGGCGACCGCGACGACCTCACGCCCGGAGTCTCCGACCGCGCGTGGGCGCAGGTGTCGGTGTCCTCCCGCGAGTGCCTGGGCGCCCAGAAGTGCGCCTACGGAGCGGAGTGTTTCGCCGAAGCGGCCCGCGAGCGCGCCAAGCTCGCCGACGTCGTCGTCACCAACCACGCGCTGCTCGCGATCGACGCGATCGAAGGCGCCCCCGTCCTCCCGCAGCACGAGGTGGTGATCGTCGACGAGGCCCATGAACTGGTCTCGCGGGTCACCGGAGTGGCCACCGGCGAGCTCACCCCGGGCCAGGTCAACCGCGCTGTGCGCCGGGCCGCGAAGCTGGTCAACGAGAAGGTCGCCGACCAGCTCCAGACCGCCGCCGAGGGCTTTGAGCGGCTCATGGAGCTCGCCCTGCCGGGCCGCCTGGAAGAGATCCCGGAAGACCTCGGCTACGCCCTCATGGCGCTGCGCGACGCCTGCCGTGCGGTGATCTCCGCGATCGGCGCCACCCGCGACAAGTCCGTGCAGGACGAGGACGCGGTCCGCAAGCAGGCGCTGGCCTCCGTGGAGTCCGTGCACGACGTGTCGGAGCGCATCAGCAACGGCTCCGAGTGGGACGTCGTCTGGTACGAACGCCACGACCGCTTCGGTGCCTCCCTGCGCGTCGCCCCCATGTCCGTGTCGGGCCTGCTGCGGGAGAAGCTCTTCGCGGACCGCTCGGTCACCCTGACCTCCGCGACGCTGAAGCTCGGCGGCGACTTCAACGGCGTAGGAGCCTCCCTGGGCCTTCCCCCCGAAGGCACGGCGGGCGAGGACCTCCCGCAGTGGAAGGGCATCGACGTGGGCTCGCCCTTCGACTACCCGAAGCAGGGCATCCTGTACGTCGCCAAACATCTCGCGCGCCCCGCGCGGGACGGCGATCGCGCCGACATGCTGGACGAGTTGACCGAGTTGATCCAGGCCGCGGGCGGTCGCACCCTGGGCCTCTTCTCCTCGATGCGGGGTGCCCAACTCGCCGCCGAGGAGCTGCGCTCCCGCATCCCCGAGTACCCGATCCTGCTCCAGGGCGAGGAGACGCTCGGCGAGCTGATCAAGAACTTCGCGGCCGACCCGAAGACCTGTCTCTTCGGCACGCTGTCGCTCTGGCAGGGCGTCGATGTCCCCGGCCCCAGCTGCCAGTTGGTCGTCATGGACAAGATCCCGTTCCCGCGTCCCGACGACCCACTGATGAGCGCCCGCCAGAAGGCGGTCGAGGATGCGGGGGGCAACGGCTTCATGGCGGTGGCCGCGACGCACGCCGCGCTGCTCATGGCCCAGGGCGCCGGCCGTCTCGTCCGGGCGTCGGGGGACCGGGGCGTGGTCGCCGTACTGGACCAGCGGCTGGCCACCGCTCGCTACGGCAGCTATCTCAAGGCGTCACTGCCCGACTTCTGGTACACAACGGACCGTAACCAGACCCGGAAGTCGCTGGCCGCGATCGACGCGAAGGCGAAGCAGGAGGAAGCCGAGGCCGAATCGGACTGATCCGGGGCGGTGTCGGTCCGGAGCGCCGGGCCGACACCGGATCGACGACCGGCCGCCACCGGGGTCCGCGCGGCCGACCGGTCCTCTCCGGGGTCCGCGCAGCACAGGACCCCGGAACCGGCGCAGGGGTCCCGGGGTCCGGTCAGGGGGTCGGGCCGGTATGGCCCCGCCCGCCGCGGCCGTCACACGCGCCGCAGCACCGCCACCACCTTGCCGAGGATCGTCGCGTCGTCGCCGGGGATCGGCTCGTACGCGGAGTTGTGCGGGAGCAGCCAGACATGGCCGTCCTCGCGCTTGAAGCGCTTGACGGTGGCCTCGCCCTCCAGCATGGCGGCGACGATGTCGCCGTTCTCCGCGACCGGCTGGCGGCGTACGGTGACCCAGTCGCCGTCGCAGATCGCGGCCTCGATCATCGAGTCACCGACAACCTTGAGGACGAACAGCTCCCCGTCACCGACCAGTTGGCGGGGGAGCGGGAAGACGTCCTCGACCGACTCCTCGGCGAGGATCGGGCCACCGGCGGCGATCCGGCCCACCAGCGGGACGTACGACGCGGCCGGCTTGCCCGCGGTGTCCGTGGGCTGCACCGACGAGGACTGGTCGGAGCCGCGGACCTCGTACGCGCGCGGGCGGTGCGGGTCGCGGCGCAGGAAGCCCTTGCGCTCCAGTGCCATCAGCTGGTGTGCGACCGAGGATGTGCTGGACAGGCCGACTGCCTGCCCGATCTCGCGCATCGACGGCGGGTAGCCCCGTCGCTGCACCGAGTCCCTGATGACCTCGATCACCCGGCGCTGCCGGTCCGTGAGCCCCGAGCTGTCCGCCCGGATGCCGGGAGGTCGGCCCGGCAGGGAGCGCTTGTGTCCCTCGGGATTCGCGGCTTCGTTCATTGCATGCACCGGCTCGAGTCGGCCCTGGGAGCGATCCTGGGCAGTGATGGTGGCACTGTCTGCGGTGGTGGTCACGTCGGCCCCTCTCGATGTTCTCCCTGCTGGACAACGGTAGTTGCTTTCGAAAGGTTGCGCCAAACACACGTTCGAGTGAAAAAACGTGGATAGCCTGCCGCGATCACGTGTCTGGGTGTATGGCCGATATATCACCTGGCGGACAAAGGGGCCCATTGTCGGGCTCTTCGCCGCACGGGTGGTGACCTTGCGGGTTGTCGCCCCAGTCTGCCACCCGGTGCCCCGGCGGCCGGGGGCCGGTCCGGGTCTGTGCCGGAGCCCCACGTCTTCTCCGTGCCGCGTTCACGGTATCTCCGTAAGTGCCCTGGCGGTACGGGTGTGCGCCCGCGTGTTCGGGGCGACGGTATGGCCGTGTGGCACATGCCAATACGGGCGCGACACGCGCGAACGGCGTGCTTGTGTGAGCCAATCACCACATCTAGTGGTTGGATTGCGGCAGCAGCCCAGAAGTTGTGGTCCCCCGGGTCTCCATCGTCTCGGCCATCGCCTATGCTTGGGGCTGCTTCGAGAGGCCCAAGGGGTCTTGCGAGGCTATTGAGTCTGCTGTGAGGGAGGGTTGGAGATCATGCACTGCCCCTTCTGCAGGCACCCCGACAGCCGTGTCGTCGACAGCCGTACAACGGACGACGGCACGTCGATCCGCCGGCGCCGCCAGTGCCCTGACTGCTCCCGTCGTTTCACGACCGTGGAGACGTGCTCGCTCATGGTGGTCAAGCGGTCCGGAGTCACCGAGCCTTTCAGCCGTACCAAGGTCATCAACGGTGTGCGCAAGGCATGCCAGGGACGGCCTGTCACCGAGGACGCACTCGCCCAGCTCGGCCAGCGGGTCGAAGAAGCGGTGCGGGCCACCGGAAGTGCCGAACTGACCACCCATGACGTCGGGCTGGCCATACTCGGCCCATTGCAGGAACTCGACCTCGTCGCCTATCTGCGATTCGCCTCCGTCTACCGGGCGTTCGACTCGTTGGACGATTTCGAGGCCGCGATCGTGGAACTCCGGGAAGCGACGCCAGGCCCCGCCGCGGACGACGAAGACGCGGGATCGGGAAGCCAGGAAGACGACGGCGGGCCAGGAGGGACTGTTCAGGTCCCGGTGCCCGCCCACTCCGCCGACTGACCGGCGGGCCGGAACCGGGCGGAGACCCCGGATCCGGCCGGACGGCGGCGGACCAGGACTTGTCGCGGAGCCATGAGCGTGTGGGCTGCCGTGACACCAGACAAACACTCTGCCACGGGAACATCGTGGCATTTCAGGGCGTTTTTGCCTGTACAGGGAGGCGGCATGACAGAGACGGCGAGCGGTCCGGCACGAGGTTCCCGCACGAAGGGCACCAAGGTCACCAAGGGACTGCGCATCGAGCGTATTCACACCACCCCCGGCGTGCATCCGTACGACGAGGTGGAGTGGGAGCGTCGTGACGTCGTCATGACCAACTGGCGCGACGGCTCGGTCAATTTCGAGCAGCGTGGCGTCGAGTTCCCCGCCGAATGGGCGGTGAACGCGGTCAACATCGTCACCAGCAAGTACTTCCGCGGTGCCGTGGGCACCCCGCAGCGCGAGGTGAGCCTCAAGCAGCTCATCGACCGCATCGTGAAGACGTACCGGAAGGCCGGCGAGGACCACAAGTACTTCGCCTCGCCCGCCGACGCCGAGATCTTCGAGCACGAGCTGGCGTACGCCCTCCTGCACCAGGTCTTCAGCTTCAACAGCCCCGTGTGGTTCAACGTGGGCACCCCGCAGCCCCAGCAGGTCTCGGCCTGCTTCATCCTGGCCGTCGACGACTCCATGGAGTCGATCCTCGACTGGTACAAGGAAGAGGGCATGATCTTCAAGGGCGGTTCCGGCGCCGGCCTGAACCTGTCCCGCATCCGCTCCTCCAAGGAACTGCTCTCCTCGGGCGGCAACGCCTCGGGACCGGTCTCCTTCATGCGCGGTGCCGACGCCTCTGCGGGCACCATCAAGTCCGGTGGCGCCACCCGCCGCGCGGCCAAGATGGTCATCCTGGACGTCGACCACCCCGACATCGAGGACTTCATCCAGACCAAGGTCAAGGAAGAAGAGAAGATCCGCGCGCTGCGTGACGCGGGCTTCGACATGGACCTGGGCGGCGACGACATCACGTCGGTGCAGTACCAGAACGCCAACAACTCGGTCCGCGTGAACGACACGTTCATGAAGGCCGTCGAGAACGGCGACAAGTTCGGCCTGACGTCCCGCATGACCGGCGAGGTCATCGAGGAGGTCGACGCCAAGGAGCTGTTCCGCAAGATGGCCGAGGCCGCCTGGGCCTGCGCCGACCCGGGCATCCAGTACGACGACACCATCAACCAGTGGCACACGTGCCCGGAGTCCGGCCGTATCAACGGCTCGAACCCGTGCAGCGAGTACATGCACCTGGACAACACGTCCTGCAACCTCGCCTCGCTGAACCTGATGAAGTTCCTCAAGGACGACGGCAAGGGCAGCCAGTCCTTCGAGGTCGAGCGCTTCGCCAAGGTCGTCGAGCTCGTCATCACCGCGATGGACATCTCCATCTGCTTCGCGGACTTCCCGACGCAGAAGATCGGCGAGAACACGCGCGCGTTCCGCCAGCTCGGCATCGGCTACGCCAACCTCGGCGCCCTGCTGATGGCGACCGGTCACGCGTACGACTCCGACGGCGGCCGCGCCCTCGCCGGTGCCATCACCTCCCTGATGACCGGCACGTCGTACAAGCGTTCCGCCGAACTCGCCGCGGTCGTCGGCCCGTACGACGGCTACGCTCGCAACGAGCAGCCGCACCTGCGCGTCATGAAGCAGCACGCCGACGCCAACGCCGTGGCCCCGCGTGCGGACGACCTGGACACGCCCATCTGGGCCGCGGCCACGGAGTCCTGGCAGGACGTGCTGCGCCTCGGCGAGAAGAACGGTTTCCGTAACTCGCAGGCGTCCGTCATCGCCCCGACCGGCACCATCGGTCTCGCGATGTCCTGCGACACCACCGGACTTGAGCCCGACCTCGCCCTGGTCAAGTTCAAGAAGCTGGTCGGCGGCGGCTCGATGCAGATCGTCAACGGCACCGTCCCGCAGGCCCTGCGTCGCATGGGCTACCAGGAGGAGCAGATCGAGGCGATCGTCGCCCACATCGCCGACAACGGCAATGTGATCGACGCCCCGGGCCTCAAGCACGAGCACTACGAGGTGTTCGACTGCGCCATGGGCGAGCGCTCCATCTCCGCGATGGGCCACGTCCGCATGATGGCCGCCATCCAGCCCTGGATCTCCGGCGCGCTCTCCAAGACGGTCAACCTGCCGGAGACGGCGACCGTCGAGGACGTCGAGGAGGTCTACTTCGAGGCCTGGAAGCTGGGCGTCAAGGCGCTCGCGATCTACCGCGACAACTGCAAGGTCGGCCAGCCCCTGTCCGCCAAGACCAAGGACAAGGAGAAGGCCGAGGTCACCGCCAAGGCCGAGGAGACCATCCGCACCGCGGTCGAGAAGGTCGTCGAGTACCGCCCCGTCCGCAAGCGCCTCCCCAAGGGCCGTCCCGGCATCACGACGTCCTTCACAGTGGGCGGCGCCGAGGGCTACATGACCGCCAACTCCTACCCGGACGACGGTCTCGGCGAGGTCTTCCTGAAGATGTCCAAGCAGGGCTCGACCCTCGCGGGCATGATGGACGCCTTCTCGATCGCCGTCTCCGTGGGCCTGCAGTACGGCGTCCCCCTGGAGACGTACGTCTCGAAGTTCACCAACATGCGCTTCGAGCCGGCCGGCATGACGGACGACCCGGACGTGCGGATGGCGCAGTCGATCGTCGACTACATCTTCCGCCGCCTGGCGCTCGACTTCCTCCCCTTCGAGACGCGGTCCGCGCTCGGCATCCACTCCGCCGAGGAGCGCCAGCGTCACCTGGAGACCGGTTCGTACGAGCCGACGGAGGACGAGGTCGACGTGGAGGGCCTGGCCCAGTCGGCGCCGCGCGCCCAGGAGTTGAAGGCCGTGGCCACGCCGAAGGCCGTCGTCGAGGCGGCCAAGCCCGCCCCGCAGCAGGCCCACACCAGCGCCGAACTGGTGGAAATGCAGCTGGGCATCCAGGCCGACGCCCCGCTCTGCTTCTCCTGCGGCACGAAGATGCAGCGGGCCGGTTCCTGCTACATCTGCGAGGGGTGCGGTTCGACCAGCGGGTGCAGCTGAGCCAGGGCATCTGCTTGAAGTGAACTAGCCGGTCAGGGCGGTGGAGTCGGTATTCCGGCTTCGCCGCCCTCGGCGTTTTCCGCCCCGGGGAGAATCCGGTTTCCCAGCAGAACGATCAGCAGTTAATCTCCCCCAGCGCGCATAGCGTGCGCACAGGGGAGGGTGGGGGGACATGGCCGACGATTTCGTCGAGCCCGAAAAGGGTATGCGGGCGGGGGCCCAGGCAGTCGCGGCGGTAGTGGTGGTCGGCGGTGTCGTGGGTGGTCTGTGGGGGCTCGGGGGAGTCCTGCCGAAGACGACGCAGGACACCAAGCCGGCGATCTGCTCGGCGAGTACGGACGACACCCTGCCGGCGAAGTACGTCTCACCGACAGCGCTCTGCACGGCGCTGAACCGTACGGACCTTCCGGTGCTCCTGGGGACTCCGGACGAACACGCGGAGACCGCCTCGGGCAGCGCGGGCTGGATGACCCTGGCAGGAGGAACCAAGATCGCCAGCCCTGAGGCGGACGTCGACCTGAGGACGTACTCCGTGCGGCTGTCGGCGTCCTACGACGATATCCCCGTCGCCCAGGCGGCCCGCTACGTGGACTCCACCTCGCAGGTGAAGAAGGTCCTGGGGCACCCGGCCGTCCTCTACTCGGACCGGACCGTCGCCATCAGCTTCAACCTCGGCGGCGGCAAGGCCAGTACGGGCCCCGGAGGCATCGCCCGCAGCCTGCTGGTCTCCACGAGCGCCAAGGACGGCGGCGACTCCTTGGAGATATCCATCTGGCGCCAGGACGACGTGCCGCCCGACGACGAGGCGCTGTTCCGCATCGCCGAGGAGGTGCTGCCGACGGTCCCGGGCTGGACCGCCGGCTGACGAGCCGCCAGGGGGCAGGGCTCAGGACTGCTGTGCTCTGCCCATCGTCCTGGTGAAGGTCGCCGGGTCGTCCTCGAAGCCCTGGATGCCGGGATGGAAGTCCCAGCTTCCGGACTCGTCCCGGGTGAACTCCCCGACCGTCGCCGCCGTCGCACCGAGGACGTCACCGAAGTCCTCCTCGGTGAGGACGCTGTACCCCTCGCGGATACGAAGCTTCGGGTTGAGGACGTTCACGAACGTGCGGTGGGCCACCCGCTGCTGGATGACGACACCGACCACCACGCGCGCGTACCGGTCAGCGAGCCGGTCGAGCTCCAGCGTCATGACCTCGTCCCAGCCGAAGCCCTTGCCGTCCTTGCTGTCCCGGTTGAGATAGATGGTGCCGTCGGGGGACCGGCTGTCGAAGTGCACCGCGTACGCGGGAGTGCCGTAGAGATCACTCGCCACATACGTGGTGGCGACGATGTCCAGATCGACAGGCGGTTGCCCGGTGGGACTCGGATCCCACTGGAGACCGACTTCCGCCTTGCGGATCCCCTTGTTGAGGCCGTTCACCACAGTTCCCCTTCCCCGTGCGCCTCGATCGCGCGCCCCAACTGCCGGGCGATCAGCGTTCGTTGTCCATCGTGCCACGCGCGCGGGGGCGTATGCGCGGACGATCTCCGCCGGAGCGTGACCGGCGCCACGCTCCGTGGCCTTACGATGGCGCGGTGCTGGTCAAGTGGATTCGCTGCACCGTGATGGACCGTCGCGGCTTCGAGCGCGGGCAGCGAAAGTGGGCGGGGCTTCTGGGGGAGCCGGGATTTCGGGGACAGGGGGGAGGCTGGAGCAGAGCGCGGCCAGGAGTGGCACACATTTTCGCGTTCTGGGAAAGCCGTGCCTTCTACGACTCCTTCATGGCTCGATCCCACGACCGGCTGGCGTCGGCTCAGGTGGGCACCTTCAAGGACTCGCAGGTCAAGCTGTTCGACCATCGTTTCGATGTGAAGACCGGCTTCGAGCCGCGCTTCACCGACGCCGATCTGGTGAGGGTGGCCCTGTGCCGTGTCCACGAGGAGCGCGCCGAGCACTTCACGCTGATGCAGGAGAAGGTGTGGAACCCCGCGATGGCCGGCTCCCCGGGCATGCTCCGCGGGCTGTTCGGCGAGGCCCCGGGACACGAGTTCATGGTGCTCTCGATGTGGCACTCGGCCGCCGAACACGGCAAATACCGCACAGAGCGAGTGGAACGGCTCGCCCTGAGGGCCCAGATCGAGGCGGACGTGGCGTCCCTCACGGGGGACATCGTGCAGCTGGAACCGAGCTGGACGGTTTGAATTCCGAACTGACGGGAGTGCCGTCACTGACGTCCCGGTGGGTGAATCGTGCGCCCCTATGTGGCTCATCGGGCCCAATTCGTGTGACCTACGCCGTATGGAGCCCGTACGAGTGCTCGATATGCCACCACTGGATCTAGGGTTTTGGCATGGCACGACCACGGCGCATCGTCCTTGTCCGGCACGGCGAGTCAACGGGCAATGTTGATGACACCGTGTACGAGCGTGAACCCGACCATGCCCTGGCGCTGACCGACCAGGGATGGCGTCAGGCCGAGGAGACCGGCAAGCGGCTGCGGGAGGTGTTCGGCCGCGAGCGCGTCAGCGTGTACGTCTCCCCGTACCGCCGCACCCACGAGACCTTCCGTGCCTTCCATCTCGACCCCGACCTCGTACGCGTACGCGAGGAACCCCGGCTCCGCGAACAGGACTGGGGGAACTGGCAGGACCGGGACGACGTACGCCTCCAGAAGGCGTACCGGGACGCCTACGGGCACTTCTTCTACCGCTTCGCCCAGGGCGAGTCCGGCGCCGACGTCTACGACCGGGTCGGCGGCTTCCTGGAGAGCCTGTACCGCAGCTTCGAGGCCCCGGACCACCCGCCCAACGTGCTCCTGGTGACGCACGGCCTGGCGATGCGACTCTTCTGCATGCGCTGGTTCCACTGGACGGTCGCGGAGTTCGAGTCGCTGTCCAATCCGGGGAACGCCGAGATGCGGATGCTCGTTCTGGGGGACGACGGCAGGTATGCGCTGGACCGGCCGTTCGACAGCTGGCGGGATCCGGAGCCGTACGGGATCAGTG
Organism: Streptomyces sp. NBC_01622; assembly: GCF_045209635.1. Lineage (NCBI taxonomy): Bacteria > Bacillati > Actinomycetota > Actinomycetes > Kitasatosporales > Streptomycetaceae > Streptomyces > Streptomyces sp. NBC_01622. Next base: position 3,261,175 of record NZ_CP109293.1, on the reverse strand, counting down.
GGTAGGCTGGCGGACCGATGACAGCCGACTCCACTTCCGACTCTTCCGACTCCTCCAAGCCTTCCGATTCTCCTGACTCTCCCGACGGGCGCCTGGGCCGCGCCCTGGCCAGCCTGCGCGGACTCGCCGTGGGGGACGCGCTGGGCTCCCAGTTCTTCGTCCCCGTGAACTACCCGCTCCTCAAGCGCCGTGAGCTGCCCCCGGCGCCCTGGCAGTGGACGGACGACACGGAGATGGCCTGCTCCGTGGTCGCGGTCCTCGCCGCCCACCACCGCGTCGACCAGGACGCCCTGGCCCACTCCTTCGCGCAGCACCACGACTTCGATCGCGGCTACGGCCCCGCCGTCAACCGGTTGCTGCGCCTCCTCCGCGAAGGCGGCGACTGGCGCGAGCTGTCCGCCGCGCTCTTCAACGGACAGGGCTCATGGGGCAACGGCGCGGCGATGCGGATCGCGCCCCTGGGCGCCTGGTACGCGGACGACCCCGAGCAGGCGACCCACCAGGCCGAGATCTCGGCCTACCCCACGCACCAGCACCGTGAGGGCGTCGTCGGCGCCATGGCCGTCGCCGCGGCAGCCGCACTGGTCGCCGCCCCCGGCGGCCCGCCCAGCGCCGAGGCACTCCTCGACGGCGTCATCGCCCTCGTCCCCAAGAGCGCGGTCGGCACGGGACTGCGGCGCGCCCGCGACATGCTCGACTACGCCGATGCCGACACCGTCGCCGCGGTACTGGGCTGCGGACGCCGTACGACGGCGCACGACACGGTCCCCTTCGCGCTCTGGTCGGCCGTTCGGGGCCTCGGCGACTACGCGCAGGCGTTCTGGACCACCGCGCAGGTCGGCGGGGACGTGGACACCACCTGCGCCATCGTGGGCGGAGTGATCGCGGGCGGGAAGGCCGGGACTCCACCCGCCGAGTGGGTGGAGCGGACGGAGGCGCTGCCGGGCTGGGGGCCGACGGCTGTCTGACGGCTCCGACTTCCCGACCGGCAGCGCCACCCGCACGCGACGGAGCTCTCTGTGCCTGCCGGGAACTCTGCGTGACCGCACGGCCGTTGTCCTGGCAGCTGCTGTGTGACACATGGGTCCACACAGGACAGACAGGACACGAGGGCTGCGGGGTGGTCGTGAGGTTTTCGCCGATGCCGATGCCGGTGCCTGTGCTGTTGCCGGTCGGTCGGGCCCTGGCCGGGCCCGACCGGTCAGCCGATCCCCGGACCCGCCGTGCCCGCGAGGGCGTCGAGGTCGCTCTTGCGGACCCGGATCACCAACCAGGCGGTGACCAGGGCGAGTACGGCCATCGCGGCGGCCGGGATGAAGGCCGTCGAGATGCCGTGCGCGAGCACCTCGTGCCCCCAGGGCGCGGGCAACTGGTGCGACTTGGCGAACTCCTGCTTCTGCTCCGCCGATCCATTGGCCAGGAACTTCGGCAGCTGCTTCTTCGCCTCGTCCCTGCTGGCCGAGCCGAACACCGTGGTCAGGATGGACAGGCCGAGCGAACCGCCCACCTGCTGCATGGCGTTGAGCAACGCGGACGCCGCGCCCGCCTCGTGCGGGGAGACACCGGACACGGCGGTGATCGTCAGCGTCACGAAGTTCAGGCCCATGCCGAAGCCGAACACCAGCATGGGGCCGAGCACTCCGCCGACGTACGAACTGTCCGAGCTGATGAGGGTCTGCCAGGCCAGCCCGATCACCGCGAGGGTCGAGCCGACGAGCATGAACGGCCGTGGTCCGAACCGCGGCAGGAACTGCTGGGACAGTCCCGCGCCGGCCGCGATCACGACCGTCACCGGCAAGAAGGCGAGACCCGCCTGGATCGGGCTGTACCCCAGCACGTTCTGTACGAAGAGCACGATGTAGAAGAACATGCCGAACATCGCGGCGGCCAGGCTCAGCATGATCACGTACGTGCCGGAGCGGTTGCGGTCGGCGAACATCCTGAGCGGGGTGATCGGTTCCTTGGCCCTGGACTCGATGATCACGAAGGCCAGCAGCAGGACGGCCGCCGCGCCGAAGGACCCGATGGTCAGGCTGTCGCGCCAACCCTTGTCCGCCGCGCGGATGAAGCCGTAGACGAGGGACGCCATGCCCGCCGTCGAGGTCAGCGCGCCCGCGATGTCGAACCGGCCGGTGTGCCGTTCGGACTCGTTGATGTACAGCGGTGTGAGCACGGCGATCAGCAGGCCGATCGGCGCGTTGACGAACAGCACCCAGCGCCAGTCGAGCCACTCGGTGAGCATGCCGCCCGCGAGCAGACCGATCGCGCCGCCGCCCGCCGAGACCGCGGCGAAGACGCCGAACGCCCTGTTGCGTTCCGGGCCTTCGGGGAACGTGGTGGTGATGAGCGCCAGCGAGGTGGGCGACGCGATCGCGCCACCCACGCCCTGCAGGACGCGTGCGGCCAGCAACTGCCAGGGTTCCTGGGCGAGTCCGCCGAGCAGCGAGGCGAAGGTGAAGAGCAGGATGCCGGTGATGAACACCCGGCGTCGGCCGAGGATGTCGCCGGCCCGGCCGCCGAGAAGCAGCAGGCCACCGAAGGTGAGCGTGTAGGCGCTGACGACCCATGTGAGGTCGGTGGTGCTGAAACTGAGCGCGGCTTGAATGTGCGGGAGAGCGATGTTCACAATCGTCGCGTCGAGTACCACCATGAGTTGGCAGGCCGCGATGACCGCGAGCGCGATGCCGGGATGTCCCTCCCGGCGGGCCGCTCCTGGTTTTGGCTTCTGGGTCAACTGAGAGGTAGTCACTATGGGTCCCCCACAAGTGTGTTAGTGAACGCCCGCGTTCACTGTCGCGCTCACGGTAGTGAGTCCCCGACAGTGAACGCAAGCGTTCACTTAACTCGCCCTCGCATGACGCGTCCCCCGTCGCTGCCGCGCGACGTGTCCCCAATCCCCGGAATCCCCCATTCCACTGTTCGCTGGAGAGACTCAGATGGCTACTTCGGGCTGGACGGCCGCCCCCGCTCAGGTGACTTCCCTTCGCCGTCGCGGCGCCGTGCTCGAACGCGCGATCCTGGACGCCGCACTGGAACAACTCAGTACGGTCGGATGGAACGCCCTCACGATGGAAGGCGTCGCCGCCGGCGCCCAGACGGGCAAGGCCGCGGTCTACCGGCGCTGGTCCTCGAAGGAAGACCTCGTCGCGGACGCGTTGCAGGCTGCGCTGCCGCCTCTGGACGAGATGCCCGACCTCGGCGACGTACGTGCGGATCTGCTGGCGCTGTGCACGCGGGCGCGCGACGCGATGTTCTCGCGCCCCGGATCCGCCCTGCGGGCGGTGATTCACGAATGCGACATGGCGCAGGCGGAGCGCTTCCACGGCGTGATCGTCGAAGGGGTCGTGGAACCGACACTCCGACTGATCCGCGACGCCGTCGACCGGGGAATCGAGCGAGGTCAGGTTCGCCCCGACGCGTCCAACGGCTATGTCTTCGACGCCATCCCGGCGATGATGATGTACAGATCGAAGGTGCGCGGCAGTGAATGGAGCGACCAGGAGATCGAGGAAATGCTCGATCAGTTGATGCTTCCGCTGCTCCGGCCGAGGGGTGTGTGAAGCCGGGCCGGGAAGGTCTTGAGGGGGCCCGGGGAAGCCGGGGTGTCGCAGGGGGTCCCGGGCGGCGTAGTCTGAGGTCGCTATGCCGTACGAAGCACCCACTCATACCGTCGAGCGCTCACTTCGCGCCACGACCGGAGCCAAGGTCATTGCCGGCGTCGACGAGGTGGGGCGCGGCGCGTGGGCCGGCCCCGTCACCGTCTGCGCGGCCGTCACCGGACTGCGCCGACCCCCCGAAGGCCTCACCGACTCCAAGCTCATCGCGGTCAGGCGACGTACCCAACTCGCCGAGGAACTCCGCAAGTGGGTGACGGCGTACGCCTTGGGACACGCCTCGCCGGAGGAGATCGACGGCATGGGGATGACGGCCGCGCTGCGGCTCGCCGCGGTGCGTGCCCTTGAGGCCTTGCCCGTTCGCCCGGACGCGGTCATTCTCGACGGGAAGCACGATTACCTCGGGGCCCCTTGGCGGGTTCGTACGGTGATCAAGGGCGACCAGTCGTGCGTGGCGGTGGCCGCCGCTTCGGTGATCGCCAAGGTTCAGCGCGACAAAATGATGGCCGAACTGGGCATCGACCATGCAGACTTCGCTTTTGCGGCCAACGCCGGGTACCCGTCACCCGTGCACAAGGCCGCGCTGGAGGAGCGGGGCCCCACCCCGTACCACCGGTTGTCGTGGGCGTATCTTGATGCGCTGCCCCAGTGGCGGCACCTCAAGAAGGCCCGCAGTTGGGCGGAGGGAAACGTTCCGGAGATCGAGGGGCAGCTCGGCTTCGACTTCTGACCGTTCCGCTCGTACTCATGTGCCACCCGCCGACGCGAGCCCAGCCAACGTTTGATAAAAATCAGCTCATGCCTCTCATTCCCGAGGAGCCTCAGATTCACGAGAGTGCCCAGGGTCCCCGCGCCACTCCGGCCAGCGGCCGCGTCGCGCCGACCCCCCGTCCCGTACCAGGCCCCCGCCCCGCGGCGCCGTCGCGTCCCGGTCGCCCCGGCCCTCTGCGGCCCACGGCGCCGGTGCAACGCACGCCGCGTGACGTGGCCGCTGCCAAGCCCGGACCGTCCGGTCCGGCCGCCCCCGCCGCCTCCGGCACCGCTGTGGCTACCCCGCAGATCCAGCTCGTCCCGGCCTCGGCCGAGGGCGCGCTGGACGCTGCCGAGGAAGCCGTGGACCTGCTTCTGGAGTCGGGCCGTACCCCCGGTGACGTGCTGGTGATCACCACCGGCGAGCCGCACCCGTGGGCTGCCCATGAACTGTCCTTCGGCGAAGCGTCCTACTGGGCGCAGCACGACGCGCGCGACGACGTCTTCTACGCGGACGCCGCCGTCGCGGGCCGGGCGGCGTCCCGACCCGTCGTCGTGGTCGCCGTCAACGGAGGCCTCGACACCGTTGCCGCCACCGCGCTGCCGCTGGCCCTCGGCCGGGCCGGCGCCCTGCTGATCGTCTGCGGCGACCCGCAGCAGATCAACTCGGTGCTGGGCGCGGGCGTCTGAGAGCCGTCTCCGGAACGTCCGGAAGGCTCTCGGAGACCGACGGTGGCCAGCTCCGGCGCCCTCGCGTCCGGCTGTGCACGGTGAGCAATTCGCCGTGCCCTGAAGACCCGGCGCGTTTGACGAAGGGTGCCTTCCACCGGCGTTCCGTCCCGTGCGCGGTGACTCGGCTGGGCGGGTGTCCCCACCCGGGGCGGCCCGGCGCCGTACGGACTTCCAGCAGCGGTCTCGTACCGCGCCGTACGGTCCGGGCGCGGAGCCCGGACCGGGATTCAGCGGGCCGCGGCGCGGCGCAGGACCTCCGAGGCGGCGCCGCCGGTGCGGGGCAGCAGGGGCGGTACCTCGGACATGGCAAAGGGTTCCGGCGCCGAGTCCGCGCTCGGGCGTCGGCCACCACGCCCCTCACCGAGCACCTGCCAGCCGTCGCGGGTCAGCGTGATGTACGCCCCGCAGCGCAGCCCGTGCAGTGTGCAGGCGTCACGCAGCCCCCACATCCACGCCCCGTCCTCCTCTGTCCAACGCGCGTCGCCCTCACGGCAGTAGAGCAGCACGGCGGTGCGCACCGGGGTGCGGCGGCGCAGGTCGTGCGGGATGACCCGACGCAACTGCGCGAGCAGCGCGTTGCGGAACATCCAGCCGTCGGCCGGGGCCGACCGGCGGACGAACGAGGCGCTCGCGAGCAGCCGCTCTTCCGGGTCGAGGACGGCCACGATCGCGGTCGCCGGTCTCGGGCGGTGCCGGGAGTGCAGCCCGCTGACGACCTCGCGGGGATTGCGCAGCAAGGGGATTCCGGCGGCGGCCCACTCGGAGGGTTCGAGCATACGGGCCAGAGGGTTGGCGGAAGCGGCGGACAGGTCGGCTGACGTCGACGTGGATGCCGCGGAGGACGGAGCGAATCCGAAGGTCACGGTCCTCCCTTCGGCTACGCGCCCACACTGCGGGCGAGGTCGGATTCGGGGGAGCGCACACCGCAGCAGAGCCCTACCGGATCACGGACGAGCCGTGCGGGGAGCGGACTCCAATTCTTGCTGTCGAACTGGGATGCGGCAACGAGCAAATGGGGCCACAGCCCCTTATCTGATGGTCTGTGGCTTATATCCCTACCCAATGCGTCGTCCGGCGATGCCTGGGACGTTCGAGCACGAGACTTTCGTACGCCATTGAGGTGCGGAAGGTCCAGAGGGAGGAGGCAGGCCAGGGTGCGTGGGGTGCCCGGGACAGGCGGTCAGGACGGCCGGAAGCGCCTCTTCGCCGCGGCGGGGGATTGGGCCGTTGTCAGTGGCGTGAGGTTGCATGGGGGCATGAGCAACCAGGAGCTGCGTGCCGAAGCCGACGCCGTCCTCGCCGAGCTGGTCGGTGATTCGAGCGGTACGGCGCGGCTGCGCGAGGACCAGTGGCAGGCGGTGGCCGCCCTCGTGGAGGAGCGCCGGCGCGCGCTGGTGGTGCAGCGCACCGGCTGGGGCAAGTCGGCGGTGTACTTCGTCGCCACCGCCCTGCTGCGCCGGCGCGGCTCCGGGCCCACGGTGATCATCTCGCCGCTGCTGGCCCTGATGCGCAACCAGGTCGAGTCGGCGGCACGGGCCGGCATCCGGGCGCACACCATCAACTCGGCCAACCCGGAGGAGTGGGACAGCATCTACGGAGAGGTCGAAAAGGGCGAGACCGACGTCCTCCTCGTCAGCCCGGAGCGGCTCAACTCCGTGGATTTCCGGGACCAGGTGCTGCCCAGACTCGCGGCCACGACCGGCCTGTTGGTGGTCGACGAGGCCCACTGCATCTCCGACTGGGGACACGACTTCCGCCCGGACTACCGCCGGCTGCGGGCGATGCTGACCGAACTGCCCGCAGGTGTACCGGTGCTGGCCACCACGGCGACCGCCAACGCACGCGTGACCGCCGATGTGGCCGAGCAGTTGGGCACCGGCGCAGGCGAGGCCCTGGTGCTGCGCGGCCCGCTGGAGCGGGAGAGCCTGCGGCTCGGGGTGGTCCAACTCCCGGACGCCGCACACCGCCTGGCCTGGCTCGCCGAGCATCTGGACGAGTTGCCGGGCTCGGGGATCATCTACACCCTCACCGTGGCCGCCGCCGAGGAGGCCACCGCGTTCCTGCGCCAACGCGGCTTCAAGGTCGCCTCGTACACCGGGAAGACGGAGAACGCCGACCGGCTGCAGGCCGAGATCGACCTCCAGGAGAACCGGGTCAAGGCACTGGTCGCCACGTCGGCTCTGGGCATGGGCTACGACAAGCCGGACCTGGGCTTCGTGGTCCACCTCGGCTCGCCCTCCTCGCCGATCGCCTACTACCAGCAAGTGGGCCGTGCCGGGCGCGGTGTGGCGCACGCCGACGTACTGCTCCTGCCGGGCAGGGAGGACGAGGCCATCTGGCGCTACTTCGCCGATACGGCCTTCCCGCCCGAGACGCAGGTCCGGCAGACCCTCTCGGCCCTCGCCGACGCGGGACGGCCGCTGTCCGTACCGGCCCTGGAGACAGCGGTGGATCTCCGGCGCAGCCGCCTGGAGACGATGCTGAAGGTCCTGGACGTCGACGGAGCGGTCAAGCGCGTGAAGGGAGGCTGGGCGGCCACGGGAGCCGAGTGGGTGTACGACGCCGAGCGGTACGCCTGGGTGGCCAAGCAGCGGGCGGCCGAGCAGCAGGCCATGCGTGACTACGTGAGTACGGCCCAGTGCCGGATGGAGTTCCTGCGCCAACAGCTGGACGACGAAGGGGCGGTGCCCTGCGGCCGTTGCGACAACTGCGCGGGCGCCTGGATCGACTCCTCCGTCTCGGCGGAGACGCTGACAGGGGCGACGAAGGAACTGGACCGCCCGGGCACGGAGATCGAGCCGCGCCGGATGTGGCCGACCGGGATGGCCGCGCTGGGCGTCGACCTCAAGGGACGTATCCCGGCCAAGGACCAGTGCTCCACGGGACGTGCCCTGGGGCGGCTCTCGGACATCGGCTGGGGCAACCGGCTGCGCCCTCTGCTGGCCGAGAACGCGCCAGACGGCCCGGTCCCCGACGACGTCCTGAAGGCCGCGGTGGCGGTCCTCGCCGACTGGGCGCGTTCTCCGGGTGGTTGGGCGCCGAATGTCGCCGACGCCTCCGCCCGTCCAGTGGGGGTCGTGGCCATACCGTCCCTGGCCCGTCCGCAACTGGTCGGTTCCCTCGCCCAGGGCATCGCGACCATCGGCCGCCTCCCCTTCCTGGGCACCCTGACGCACACCGGCCCGGACGGCACGCACGCGGCCCGCCGCAGCAACTCCGCCCAACGCCTCAAGGCACTGTCCGACGCCTTCGGCGTCTCCGAGGAACTGGCCGCCGCCCTGGCCGCCAATCCCGGTCCCGTCCTGCTCGTGGACGACTACACCGACTCAGGCTGGACCCTGGCGGTCGCCGCCCGCCTGCTCCGCCGCGCAGGCAGCGAACAGGTTCTTCCGCTGGTCCTTGCTGCGGCGGGCTGAGATTCCGTATCGGGATCCGTGGGGGCAGGCGGCTGAGCGTGCGAGTCGGGTTCGCATGTCCCAGTCGCCTGGGCCGACTTGGCCGCGCCGAACCTCATGTGACGTGCCCCTGACCGGACTTATCCACAGGCTCAAGCGGAAAGGGGCGATTCGCGAGATCGTCAACGCATGACGAATCACAGCGAAACGACTGGATCATCCGAAAACGGCGACATCGAGCCCACCGCCTACGACCGACACGGCGCCGACCACCAGGTCACCCTGCGCACCCCGGCCGAACTCGCCGACGCCCTGCCCTACCTCCTCGGATACCGCCCCGAGGACAGCATCGTCCTCGTCGCCCTGCACGATCGCGGCGGCCGGGGCCGCTTCGGCGGCCGAGCCCGGCTCGGCATTCCCGCCGGCGCGGACGACTGGGCGTCCGTAGCACGGCAGTTGGCCCACGGCCTGGTGACCGGCAGCGAGCGCAGGGGCACCCGGCCCGAGCAGATGATCGCCTACGTCTGCCAGGAACCGGCGCCCGGTGAGTCGGGGCGTCAGGTCATGGAGCGTCTGCGTCCGCTGGTGCAGAAGCTGCGCACCGAGTGCGGCCGTCTCGATGTGACGGTCATCGAGGCGCTTTGCATCTCGGACGGCCGCTTCTGGTCCTACTGCTGCCCGATCGAGGGATGCTGCCCGGTCGACGGATCCCCGATGGGCCTGCCCGGCACTTCCGTGCTGGCCGCCGCGGCGACCTACGCTGGGCTCCAAGTGCGCGGCACACTACGCGAGTTGCGCAGCAGGCTGCAACCGTGGGAGACAGCCGCCGCGCTGGAGCAGGAAGCCGCCCTGGACGCCGCCGGTATGGCCCTGGTGCCCCGGATCCTCGACGACGCCGACCGAGTGGACGTGGCGCAGGAGACGCTGGACCTCGCCCAGCTGGTCATCAGCCGGTTCGCCGCGGCACCACCCGTGTCCGGCGCGCTCCAGTCGGACCTGCGCGACGACGCACTGCTCGCCCACGACGAAGCGGCCGCTCTGATCCTGGGCCTTCAGGACCGTACGACGCGCGACCGCGCGGCCGAATGGATGGAGGGCGACGAGGCGGTCCCGGCTCTGCGCCTCTGGCGCGCGCTGGCCCGCCGCTGCGTCGGGCCCTACGGCGAACACGCCGCGGCCCCTCTCACACTCGCGGGCTGGGTCGCCTGGTCGACCGGCGACGACCTGGAGGCCCGGGAGGCCCTGGCCATGGCCCTGGGCGCGGACTCCGACTACCTGTTCGCCCGCCTCCTGCACCAGGCCTGCAACGAGGGCCTGGACCCGGAGTCGATCCGCCGCTGCCTGCGCGCGGAACGGAAGGACCGTGCGGGTGTGGATGCCGGTGGGGCCGCCGACGGTTCCGCACCGCTGGGTGCGAACGGTCCTGGCGAAGTCCCGGCACCGGTGGAAACGCCCACGGCTTCCCGTCGTCGGCGCCGCGCACGTACCGCCGACGGAGTCGAGGGCCGTCCGCGTTCTGCGGAACTCGACAGTTCCCGGCCTCGCACACCGTCGCAGGGCACCGCACGTCCTGGCGGCACGCGTGCCCGCACCCCCGGGAAGAGCGGTTCGCGGCGCCGTGACACCTGCTCGGAGCGGCCTCTGCCGGGGAGCAACGGCATTGAGGGGGACGGGTGATCAAGAGGTGGGGGACCGATGCCGCGCGTCCGTCTCCTCCGCCCCGCCGCCATTCGGTCGGCTTCCCGGGCCTCGGGCGTGACCAGGAGGAGCCCGGTTCCGTTCACCTGAGTGGCGGAACGCCTGATCGGGTCGTGTCGCCGTACAGCCCTTGTCCTCCCGGGACTCTCCATCCGGCCCCGAAAACGTCCGAGGCGCACAGAGCGCAGAAGAAGCCGCCCATGCACCAGCCGACTCCGTCCTCCGATGCCGGTGACCGCCCTGGCGCAAGCTTGTCGCAGCCGTCGCAGCCGTCGCAGCCGTCGCAGCCGTCGCAGCCGTCGCAGCCGTCGCAGCGGCCGGTGGAAGGCTTGGACCCCGGCCGCATCCGCCGTCCCCCGTCACCCCCTTCCCCGCTCCGGTCCTCCTCCCTCTTCCCGCCGCCGAGCTCCGTGCCACACCCTCCACGCTCGGCGCCCCGCCGTTCCGTCGAACTGCCGCCCACCCACAACACGCTGATCTGTGTCGCCCTCCCAGGGCTCGCCGTCTCCACCGAGCAGGGCCAGCTGAACGGCCGGGGACTGGAGGGTTTCTACCGCGCGGGACGGCGGGTGCTCTCCCGCTGTCAGGTGCGGGTGGCCGGACGTGAACCGCTGGCGGTGCAGGCCAGGATGACGGCGGCCGACCGCGCGCGGTTCGTCGGAACCGTGCGGGTGTCCCCGGACTGCGGCCCGGACCCCGACCTCGTGGTCGAGCGGACCCGGCACGCCGACGGTACGGAGCGCATCACCCTGCGCAGCGTGTCCTGGCGCCCGCTGCGCCTGCCGGTCGAGGTCGCGCTCGGCACCGACCTGGCGGATCTGGGCGCGATCGCCGCGGGCAGCACGGGACCCGAACTGCCCGCCAGCGTGCACGACTCCGGGCTGCGCTGGTCCGGTGCCACCGGGAAATCGACGGTCACCGCCGACCCGCCGCCCGCCGACGCGCTGGCCTCCGCGGGGCTACTGCGCTGGGAGTTCGAACTGCCGCCGGGCGGTACGGCGAGCGTGGAACTGAGGGTACGGCCGGACGGCGCGGGACCGGTCCGGGCCGTGGGTCACGGGGCGACCAGCCCACTCGCCTCCGCACGGGCGGCCGGTGACGACCCCCGGGTCCAGGCGCTGCTGCGAACCAGCGTCGAGGATCTCCAGGCCCTGCTGCTGCGCGACCCCGCGCACCCCTCCGACACACACCTCGCGGCGGGGGCGCCCTGGCGGTGCGGTCTGGCCCCGGCGGAGTCGCTCACGGCGGCCCGCATGACGCTGCCCCTCGGTACACGGCTCGCCGCAGGCACACTGCGGACCCTGGCCCGGACCCAACTCCCGTGCCCCGGAGCACAGTTCGGAATGATCCCGGGACCACGCCGCGATGCCGGCGCCCATCTGCCGCCGGGCTGCACAGGGACGGAGGCGACCCTGCTTTTCCCGGTGCTGCTCGCGGAGGCCCGCCGCTGGGGGCTTCCGGAGCAGGAGACGCAGGAGTTAGTGCCGGCCGCCGAGCGCTGTCTGACCTGGTTGCGGACCACCGTGGGCGACGGCACCTATCTGCGCGACCCGCAGCCCGGTGGACCGGTCCGCTGCGAAACACAGGCCCACGCCCACCGGGCAGCACTGCTCGGAGCCGATCTGCTGGACGCGTTCGGCAGACCCGGCGGTGCCGGACTCCGGCAATGGGCCCAGGAGTTGCGCACCGCCTTCCGCGCGGACTTCTGGATCGGAGACCTGGGCGGCGGTCGCCCGGCAGCGGCCCGGGTCACGGACGGACGTCTCGTGCCGCACCTCGGCGCGACCGCGGCCCATCTCCTCGACACCGGACTGCTGGGCGGCGGCGAGTACGCACCCGGCCTGCTCGACAAGGCGCGGGCCGAACAACTCGCCCGGCTGCTCGGAAGCCCGGACATGGACTCGGGCTGGGGACTGCGCGGCCTGGGTACGAAGGAGCTGGGATTCAGCCCGTTCGGCCACCGGAGCGGGGCCGTGCGGGTGCAGGAGACGGCGATCGCCGTCGCGGGCCTGGCCGCCGGCGGATTCGAGAAGGAGGCCACCTCGCTGTTGCAGGGTGTCCTGGCGGCGGCCGAGGCGTTCGGACACCGGCTCCCCGAGATGTACGCGGGGGAGCAGCGTACGGAGGGGAGCGCTCCCCTTGCCCACCCGGCCGCCTGCCGTCCGGCGGCCACGGCAGCCGCAGCCGGAGTACTGCTGCTGACCACCCTCGCGGGCATCCGCCCCGACGCCCCCGCCGGGACGGTCACCCTCTGTCCGGTCCGCAGCGCGCCCCTGGGCGAGATCGGCCTGACGGGTCTGCGGATCGCGGGCGCCCCCTTCTCCGTACGGGTCGGCCGACTCGGTGTCGCCATGGTCGAGGAGGCGGCCGACGGACTGCAGTTGGGAGCGTGACCTCGTACGAGTCCGTGTCCGTCGACGGCCGGAAGCGGTGGAAGAACCGCGTATCGCACCGAAGTGGATCAGTCACGGCGGTACCGGCGAAGGGAGTGTTTATCGTCAGGCAGACGACTATGATCGCCGCATGTCCTACGACCCGTCAGCGTATCCGCCCTTCGCCGTCACCGTGGACCTGGTCGTGCTGACCGTGCGCCGCCATGCTCTGTGCGGGCTGGCGGTACGTAGGGGTGAGCCGCCCTTTCAGGGACGCTGGGCGCTACCAGGCGGCTTCGTGCGGGCCGACGAGGACCTGGCCCAGGCCGCCGCCCGCGAACTGGCCGAGGAGACGGGACTGCGTGCCCACGACCCGGCGGTCCCCGCCCAGGACAACGGAGCGCATCTGGAGCAGCTCGCGACCTACGGCGACCCCAAGCGCGACCCGCGGATGCGCGTCGTCAGCGTCGCCCACCTCGCACTCGCCCCCGATCTGCCCGCACCCCGCGCCGGCGGCGACGCCAGCAACGCGCGCTGGGCACCCGTCGAGGAGTTGCTGCAACAGGGCGGCTTCGGACGCGACGGCGATCCGGTGGCGCCGCTCGCCTTCGATCACGCGCAGATCCTGTCCGACGGGGTGGAGCGCGCCCGTTCGAAGATCGAGTACTCGTCCCTGGCCACGGCGTTCTGCCCCACCGAATTCACCGTCGGTGAATTGCGCCGCGTCTACGAGGCCGTGTGGGGAGTGGCGCTCGACCCGCGCAACTTCCACCGCAAGGTGACCGGCACGCCGGGCTTCCTCGTCCCGACCGGCGGTACGACGACCCGTCAGGGCGGACGTCCGGCACAGCTGTTCCGGGCCGGCGGGGCCACGCTGCTCAACCCGCCGATGCTGCGCCCCGAGGTGTGACGTCGCAGCACCGCGAACGGGGTGATCAAGCATCGCGGTGCGGGCCGTTCGGTGCCCGAAAAAACGGACATAGCGCGCTATCTTGCTGTGGGTGATCCAGGCCTTCGGACTGACCAGCAACGCCCGCAAGGAGCATCCGCCCGCCGTCGACGACGTCTCCTTCGAGGCCCGTGCGGGCAGTGTCACCGCACTCCTCGGAGCACCGGGTGCGGGGAAGACGACCGCGCTCAGGCTCATGCTAGAACTCCAACAGGGGCGTGGAATCACCTACTTCAGGGGCCGCCCCCTGCATCGCATCGCCCACCCGTCGCGCGAGGTCGGCGTGCTCCTGGGCGACGTGCCGGGACATCCGGCCCGCTCGGTCCGCGGCCACTTGCGGATGCTGTGTGCCGCTGCGGGTGTTCCGGCCCGGCGGGCCGACGAGGTCCTCGAAGCGGTCGGCCTCGTCAGCCTGCGCGACGAACGCCTCGGCAGCCTCGCCCGCGGCATGGACCGCCGCTTGGGCCTCGCCTGCGCCGTGCTGTCCGACCCGCACACGCTGGTGCTGGACGAACCCGCGGACACGCTCTCCGCCCGCGAAGGCCGCTGGCTGTACGGCATGCTGCGCGCGCACGCAGCCCAGGGTGGCACGGTCCTGTTCAGCACGGCCGAACCCAAGGAGGCCGCCCGCAGCGCCGACCGGGTCGTCACCCTCGAACAGGGCAGACTCGTCGCCGACCAGGAGGCCGGAGACTTCGCCCGCACCCGGCTGCGCTCCCGCGTCGCCGTCCGCACCCCACACGCCGCCCGCCTCGCCGCCCTCCTCACCAAGGAGGCCCGCACCGCGCACCGCTCCGTCGAAGTCGTACGGGAGGAGGGCAACCGCCTTTCCGTGTACGGCAGTACGTGCGCGGACGTCGGTGAGACGGCGTTCCGGCACGACATCCTCGTACACCAACTCGCCGACGAGATCGGCGACATGGGGCCCGGGGCCGGAACGTCCCTTCGGGGTGAGCCGGAAACCGGCGACGAGCCGCGAGTGCCGGCCCCCTCGTCGCCGACCGTGACGGCATCGCCTCTCACGGACGTGCCGTTCGCCGAGCAGCCGTCGCCCCCGATCTCACCTACGCTGCCCGCCTCGGAAGAACCCGAGCCTGCCGCACAAGCCCACCCGCCGTACGAGGCTCAGGCAACTGCCGTCAGCCCCCTGCGAGAAACCGCCGTTGACCCCGTGGTTCAGCCGACCGCCACAGGCCCCCCTGCGACACCCGGCCCCCGCGCGCCGAGTCCCGCCCGCTCCCGGCTGGTCCCTCTCGTCGACCCCGAAGAGGTAACCGTGCCCTCCGCGCGTGGCCCGCGCCCTTCGCGAGCCGCCACCCTCGACGCCCTGTCCCCGCTTCCGCCCCCCATCTCCGTCCGCTCCGCCCCCAGTCCGCTGCGCCCGCTCCGCTACGAGCTGCGCCGTGCCACCGGTATCGGCACCGGTTTCCTGACCGGGGCCGCCGTACTCGTCGTGTCCGCCCTCACCGCACTGCTGTTGGCCCGCATCGGGCACACCCCGCAGCCGCGCCTGCTGGCCGCGTGGCCACGGGAGCTGCCGCTGCCGCCCGCGGCGCTCGGCGCGGGACTGCTCGGGGCGTTCGCCTTCGGCGACGAGTTCCGGCACCCTGCCCTGGCGGTGGACCGCGGCACCGTGCCCCGGCGGATGGGGCTCCTCCTCGCGAAGCTCCTCGTCTCCGCGGCCACCGCGCTGCTGCTGGGCTTCCTCACGGTGGGCTGCGACGCCGAAGTGCTCTATCTCGTATACGGACGGGAGCTCGCGCAGGTTCCCGCCGACTGGCTTTCGGCGAGCGCGAGTTGGACCGGTCTTGTCGTCGGGTGCGCCTGGGCAGGCGTGCTGGCCGCCGGTATCTTCCGGTCCACCACGGCCGGGCTCGCCGCTGTGGTCGCCGTACCGATTCTCGTCGTGCCCCTCGTGCACAAGGCGCTGGAAGGGCCGGCCGTGCGGGCCGCGGCAGGCTTTCCCCTGCGGATGCGGAAGGTGTTCCTGCTGCAGTGGCCCTTCGGTGGTGAGCGGTATCTGTCCGCGGCGGCGCGAGTGGTCGCCCAACCCGTGGGCGGGGCACTGACGTTGTCGCTGACCGCACTGCTCTGCGCGTATCTGCTCACGACCCTGCGTAGCAGGGTCCGGTGACGACCGTGCGCACCCTTCGGGTCCCGCTCTGCGCACAACTCCCCGGAGAAAGCCCATTTCTTTCCGATAAGGCGTCAATTGCGACGGGGTGAGCGATCACCCTTTCGTGTGCTTTTCACCAAAGACCTCAAGGGAGTTGGAGCCAACGCCGACAAAGGATCCGTGAGTACCCTTGCGCACACCATGATGACCGCCGCCCGCTCCGCAGACTCCGGTCTCGCCGGCCCGGGCGAACTCGACCGCTACCCCTATGCCGAGGCGCCCGTCACCGAGCGCCTCGGAGCCCCTTCCTGGGACGGTTCCGACCCCGAGTTGGGCCGCGTGGGCCGTCGTGCCGCGGGCAGCCGCGGACGCGGACTGCACGGCCAACTCGTCCAGCAGCTGGGCCAGATGATCGTCTCCGGCGACCTGGGCGCCGACCGTCCGCTGGTGCCCGAGGAGATCGGCCAGCGTTTCGAGGTCTCCCGCACCGTCGTCCGCGAGTCGCTGCGCGTCCTGGAGGCCAAGGGCCTGGTCAGCGCCCGCCCGAACGTCGGCACGCGCGTGCGTCCCGTCAGCGACTGGAACCTCCTCGACCCGGACATCATCGAGTGGCGCGCCTTCGGCCCGCAGCGTGACAACCAGCGCCGCGAGCTGAGCGAGCTGCGCTGGACGATCGAGCCCCTCGCCGCGCGCCTCGCAGCCGGGCACGGGCGCGAGGACGTCCAGCAGCGCCTCTCCGACATGGTCGAGATCATGGGGCACGCCATGGCGCAGGGCGACGCGCTGACCTTCTCCCGCGCGGACGCCGAGTTCCACTCGCTGCTCATCCAGGTCGCGGGCAACCGCATGCTGGAGCACCTTTCCGGGATCGTCTCGTCGGCCCTCCAGGTCTCCGGCGGCCCGGTCACGGGCTGTGACCGCCCGAACGACGCCTCCCTGGCGCACCACGCCCGAATCGTCGACGCCCTCGCCGCAGGCGACGGCGCGGCGGCCGAGGCGGCCATGCGGCAGCTGCTCATCGTGCACCCAGAGGTGGAGCGCGTGGTGCCCGCCCCGCGCGAACACTGACGCGCGGGGTGGCAGGCGCGGTCGAGGTGCGCCGCGCTCCCGTGGCGCCGCCCGGCCTGGTCGCCGTCTTCCGCCGGACCCCGCAGGATCCTCCAGGGAACCGGCGGGGTCCGGCGGTGCGACGGGGGCCGGATCTCGCTGAGAAGCGCCTCTCGCGGCCCTGGGTGACCTCCTCTGCCCGTGTCTGACCGTTTTTGAGCGCTTACGGGGTGTGACTCGGGCCACGCAGATTGGGCGTAACGCTCGCGGGAACTGCGCGATGACCTAAGAGGTGACAGCCGCGGAAGGGAATACGGACGCCGTTCAGGGCGCTGTGCTTCTTCCCGGCTCCAGCCCGCGCCGTCGGCCCATCCCCAAGTCGGCGGTCGTCGGCTCCTGTCCGTACCGGACGGGGCCGGAAGCCGTTTTCCATCGTTCCGAGAGGTTGTTCGTGTCGGCCAGCACATCCCGTACGCTCCCGCCGGAGATCGCCGAGTCCGTCTCTGTCATGGCGCTCATCGAGCGGGGAAAGGCTGAGGGGCAGATCGCCGGCGATGACGTGCGTCGGGCCTTCGAAGCTGACCAGATTCCGGCCACTCAGTGGAAGAACGTACTGCGCAGCCTCAACCAGATCCTCGAGGAAGAGGGTGTGACGCTGATGGTCAGTGCCGCAGAGCCCAAGCGCACCCGAAAGAGCGTCGCAGCGAAGAGTCCGGCCAAGCGCACCGCCACCAAGACGGTCGCCGCGAAGACGGTGACCGCCAAGAAGGCCACCGCCACCGCGACTCCGGCGGCGCCCCTCGCCGACGCTCCCGCCGAGGACGACGCCCAGAAGGCCGTTGCCAAGAAGGCGGCGCCCGCCAAGAAGGCGGTCGCCAAGAAGGCCGCCGCCAAGAAGACGACTGCTGCGGCGGCCAAGAAGACCAGCGCCAAGAAGGACGACGCCGAGCTCGTCGACGACGAGGCCGTCGAGGAGACCCCCGGCAAGACCGGGGACGAGCCCGAGGGCGCCGAGAGCGCCGGCTTCGTACTCTCCGACGAGGACGAGGACGACGCACCCGCGCAGCAGGTTGCCGCTGCCGGTGCCACCGCCGACCCCGTCAAGGACTACCTCAAGCAGATCGGCAAGGTCCCCCTCCTCAACGCCGAGCAGGAGGTCGAGCTCGCCAAGCGCATCGAGGCGGGCCTGTTCGCCGAGGACAAGCTGGCCAACGCCGACAAGCTCGCCCCCAAGCTCAAGCGCGAGCTGGAGATCATCGCCGAGGACGGCCGCCGCGCCAAGAACCACCTCCTGGAGGCCAACCTCCGTCTGGTGGTCTCCCTGGCCAAGCGCTACACCGGCCGCGGCATGCTCTTCCTGGACCTCATCCAGGAGGGCAACCTCGGTCTGATCCGCGCGGTCGAGAAGTTCGACTACACCAAGGGCTACAAGTTCTCCACGTACGCCACCTGGTGGATCCGTCAGGCGATCACCCGCGCTATGGCCGACCAGGCCCGCACCATCCGTATCCCGGTGCACATGGTCGAGGTCATCAACAAGCTCGCGCGCGTGCAGCGCCAGATGCTCCAGGACCTGGGCCGCGAGCCCACCCCGGAGGAGCTGGCCAAGGAACTCGACATGACCCCGGAGAAGGTCATCGAGGTCCAGAAGTACGGCCGCGAGCCCATCTCCCTGCACACCCCCCTGGGCGAGGACGGCGACAGCGAGTTCGGTGACCTCATCGAGGACTCCGAGGCCGTTGTCCCGGCCGACGCGGTCAGCTTCACGCTCCTCCAGGAGCAGCTGCACTCCGTCCTGGACACCCTGTCCGAGCGCGAGGCCGGTGTGGTCTCGATGCGCTTCGGTCTCACCGATGGTCAGCCGAAGACCCTCGACGAGATCGGCAAGGTGTACGGGGTCACCCGTGAGCGCATCCGCCAGATCGAGTCCAAGACCATGTCGAAGCTGCGCCACCCGTCGCGTTCGCAGGTGCTGCGCGACTACCTCGACTAGGTCGTAGTCGTACGTCACGGAAGGCCCGGTTTCCCGTCAGGGAGCCGGGCCTTCGTGCCGGCCGCGGGTGCGCGGCGCGGCACGCTGGATCACTCTGGGTCTCTCATGACCATCCCAGAGTGAGGAACGTACATGCGTCGTCTCTTTGCCCGGGCGCTGACCCGGCCGCTGGTCCTGGCGGCTGCCGCGTCCGCCATACCGCTGGTCTCCGCGGTCCCCGTGGCCGCCGACAGCATCGTCGTCGGCGGGTTCCCGGTCGATGTCTCCGAGAGCCCGTGGACAGTGGCGCTGTCCAGCAGTGACCGGTTCGGGGGTACCCGGGCGGGACAGTTCTGCGGCGGTGTCGCCGTCGCCCGGACCACCGTGCTGACCGCGGCCCACTGCATGGGCGACGACGTCCTGGGTGCGCCACCCAACCGCGCGGGCGACCTCAAGGTCCTCGCGGGCCGTACGGACCTGCTTGCGGGCAGCGGCCAGGCGATCGCCGTACGGGAGGTGTGGGTCAACCCGGACTACGACACCGTCAGCAACGCCGGTGACTTCGCCGTGCTCACCCTCGCCGCACCGCTGCCTCAGAGTTCGGTGATCGGGATGGCGGCCACGGGCGACACGGCCTACCGGCCGGGTACGGCCGCCACGGTCTACGGCTGGGGCGATCTCAGCGGCGGCGGCGACTACGCGGGCAGCCTGCACGCCGCGCGCGTCCACGTACTGCCCGACGCCCGCTGCGCGGAGGCGTATCCGGGCAGAGCGGACGGCACCTACCTCCCTGAGGCCATGCTGTGTGCCGGGGAGCCCCAGGGGGGCCATGACGCCTGTCAGGGGGACAGCGGGGGGCCGCTGGTCGCCCAGGGCCGGCTGATCGGGCTGGTGTCGTGGGGCAACGGCTGCGGGCGGGCCGGGAGCCCCGGCGTCTACACCCGGGTGTCCGACGTCCTGCGGACGCTCGGCCGCCACCGCGGCGCGCCGGGCCCGCACAAGGGCGCCTGACGGCCGCTGAGGGGCATCCGTGGATACGAGGACGGGCGGCCCCGCTCCTGTGGTTCAGGAGCGGGGCCGCCCGTCGCCGGCCTGTGCCGGTGCTGGCTCGTCGTGGACGCGAAGTGTCAGCGCTCTTCTTCAGGAGTGCTTGCTGCGGGAGCGGCGGTCAGTCGCTCCGACTCGTCCTGTATCTCAGCGGCGATCTTCTTGAGTTCCGGCTCGAACTTGCGGCCGTGGTGGGCGCAGAAGAGCAGTTCTCCGCCGCTGAGCAGGACGACGCGCAGGTATGCCTGGGCGCCGCAGCGGTCGCAGCGATCGGCGGCCGTCAGCGGGCTCGCGGGGGTCAGAACAGTAGTCACGTCGCCTCTTCTCTAGCTCGACGAGCTGTCGTACCAGGGTCAACATCCAACCAGCCCGAAAACGTTCCCGCTCTGGGCTTTTCCTCGAAAAATTCTTCCGGGGCGGCTGTCTGCTGCCGGTTGGCGGCGAATGTGCCGTATTGCGTGTCTATGTGTCTGTACGGGTTCGCGCTGTGGGTCGGGGTCGGTCCTCCCGGCTGGGTTGCCGGTTGTTCATGAGGACGTGCCCGGAGCCTAAATGGTTCATGCCCCGAAGGGAACGTGATATGTACTTCACTCCATCGAGGGATCGAACAGGTATACGACCCTGGACTAGTGTGAGGAGGAGACGAGGGTGGCGTTACAACGGCTCTACCAGGCCTCGGTACCCTCTGAGCGGCAACCGAAGCCGGGCCCTTACCCAAAAGGGCCTCATCTGAAATTCAGCGAGGAGCGAACCGCGTGACCGCCGAAATGTCCGTGCCGTCGACAGCGCTGCTGGCAGGAGCAGACCGGGACGGTTCCAACTACACCGCGCGGCACCTGCTCGTCCTTGAGGGGCTAGAGGCCGTACGCAAGCGCCCGGGAATGTACATCGGGTCGACCGACAGTCGTGGCCTGATGCACTGTCTGTGGGAGATCATCGACAACTCCGTGGACGAGGCCCTCGGAGGCTACTGCGACCACATCGAGGTGATCCTGCACGACGACGCCTCCGTGGAGGTGCGGGACAACGGCCGGGGCATCCCGGTCGACGTCGAGCCCAAGACCGGCCTCTCCGGTGTCGAGGTCGTCATGACCAAGCTGCACGCCGGCGGCAAGTTCGGCGGCGGCTCGTACGCCGCCTCCGGTGGTCTGCACGGCGTGGGTGCCTCCGTGGTGAACGCACTGTCCGCGCGGCTCGACGTCGAGGTCGACCGCAATGCCAGCGTCCATGCCATCAGCTTCCGGCGCGGTGTGCCCGGCTCCTTCACGGCGGCCGGCCCCGACGCCGCGTTCGAGCCCGGTGGTCTACGCAAGACCAAGCGGATCCCCAAGACCCGCACCGGCACGCGCGTGCGCTACTGGGCCGACCGCCAGATCTTCCTCAAGGACGCCAAGCTCTCCCTGGAGAACCTGCACCAGCGGGCCCGCCAGACCGCGTTCCTGGTGCCCGGGCTGACCATCGTCGTCCGCGACGAGTACGGCCTCGGCGAGGGCGGCAGCAAGGGCGAGGAGTCCTTCCGCTTCGACGGCGGCATCAGCGAGTTCTGCGAGTACCTGGCGAGCGACAAGCCGGTCTGTGACGTCCTCCGTCTGTCGGGCCAGGGCACCTTCAAGGAGACGGTGCCCGTCCTGGACGACCACGGCCAGATGACGCCCACCGAGGTCACGCGCGAACTCGGTGTCGACATCGCGCTGCGCTGGGGGACCGGTTACGACACGAACCTCAAGTCGTTCGTCAACATCATCGCCACCCCCAAGGGCGGCACCCACGTCGCGGGCTTCGAGCAGGCCATCGTCAAGACGATGAACGAGGTGGCCCGCGCCAAGAAGCTGCTGCGCGTCGCCGAGGACGACGTCGTCAAGGACGACGCCCTGGAGGGCCTCACCGCGGTCGTCACCGTCCGGCTCGCCGAACCCCAGTTCGAGGGGCAGACCAAGGAGGTGCTCGGTACGTCGGCGGCCCGCCGCATCGTCACCAACGTGGTCACCAAGGAGTTCAAGGACTTCCTGACCTCGACGAAGCGCGACGCGGCGGCCCAGGCCCGGGTGGTCATGGAGAAGGCCGTCGCGGCGGCCCGTACGCGTATCGCGGCCCGGCAGCACAAGGACGCGCAGCGCCGCAAGACGGCCCTGGAGTCCTCCTCGCTGCCCGCCAAGCTCGCCGACTGCCGCAGCGACGACGTCGAGCGCAGCGAGCTGTTCATCGTCGAGGGAGACTCCGCGCTCGGTACCGCCAAGCTCGCCCGGAACTCCGAGTTCCAGGCGCTGCTGCCGATCCGCGGCAAGATCCTCAACGTCCAGAAGTCGTCCGTCACCGACATGCTGAAGAACGTCGAGTGCGGCGCCATCATCCAGGTCATAGGAGCGGGATCGGGCCGCACCTTCGACATCGACGCGGCCCGCTACGGCAAGATCATCATGATGACCGACGCCGACGTGGACGGCTCCCACATCCGCTGTCTGCTCCTGACCCTGTTCCAGCGCTACATGCGGCCCATGGTCGAGGCCGGCCGGGTGTTCGCCGCGGTGCCGCCGCTGCACCGCGTCGAGCTCGTCCAGCCCAAGAAGGGTCAGGACAAGTACGTCTACACGTACTCGGACCGCGAGCTGCGCGAGAAGCTCCTGGAGTTCCAGAGCAAGGGCGTCCGGTACAAGGACTCCATCCAGCGCTACAAGGGTCTCGGCGAGATGGACGCCGACCAGCTGGCCGAGAC
Source organism: Streptomyces sp. NBC_01622 (assembly GCF_045209635.1). Classification (NCBI taxonomy): domain Bacteria; kingdom Bacillati; phylum Actinomycetota; class Actinomycetes; order Kitasatosporales; family Streptomycetaceae; genus Streptomyces; species Streptomyces sp. NBC_01622. Next base: position 3,238,770 of record NZ_CP109293.1, on the reverse strand, counting down.
CACGATGGACCCCCGCCACCGCACCCTGCGCCGGATCAACCTTTCCGACCTGGACGCGGCCGAGCAGGTCTTCGATCTGCTGATGGGCAACGACGTGGCACCGCGCAAGGAGTTCATCTCCAGCTCGGCCGCGACACTGGACCGGTCGCGCATCGACGCGTGACCGCCGACGTGTGACCGACGGCGCCGGGCATCGGCTCCGGTCCCGTTCCGAGCCCCACCCGGGCCTGGAACCGAGGCACCGGCCGATGCCCGGCGCCGTCGGTCTGCTCCACCCGTGGGTGGAGGTCGGTGCGGTCGGCGGATCCACCCACGATCCACCCTGGCGCCGATCTGCCGACCTGTGAATTTCCGTAGCTTCGAAAGCGTCGGCAGCGCTCGCCGCCGACATCCCCTTCCGCTCACGGAGGCACTGATGTCCGGGCTCGTCAACGCGCTGGTGCTGGTGGCCGTCGCCGCCCTGGTGATCGTGCGACAGTTCAGCGCTCGCCAGATCGGGACCGACCGGCGCTGGTGGCTCCTCCCCGCCATCCTCGCGGTCGTCGCCCTCCGCGAGCCCGGCATACTCGACGCTCACCACCACACCGAATCGGCCCTCCTGCTCGGCGTCGAACTGCTCATCGGGCTGGCCACCGGAGCCGGCTGGGCCTGGACCACACGCCTGTGGGTCGAGACGGACGGTTCCGTGTGGAGCAAGAGCACCAAGGCGAGCGGGGGCGTCTGGATCGTCGGCATAGCCCTGCGCGTCGGCCTCATCGCCCTGGGCGCGCTGATCGGTGTACACCAGAACAGCTCCGCCCTGATGCTCGGTCTCGCGGCCACGCTGCTGGTCCGCTCCGGCGTCCTGGTATGGCGGGCCCAGTCCTTCACCGGGACGGCCGGATCCGCTGCGGCGTACGGATTCGGCATGGCGCCGCCCGCCCGGAAGGAGCGCGCGTGACGGAGAACGCGTGGACGCGGTGGCCCTCGCGGGAGGCGCTGAGCCGAGCAGGCGTCTCACGGCCCCGGCGCCTGCTCGCCTGGACCGTCCGACTGCTGGTGATCGGCATGCTGCTCTGGGGCGCCTTCACCGGCGACCACATCCACGGCTGGGCCCTCGCCGGAGGCATCGGCGGAATCCTCGTGATCGCCGCCATCGCCTGGGCCTTCTGGCGCACCACCCTCGCCCACCGACTCTGGCCGTCGGTGGCCCTCATCGCTGCGCTCCTCGGGATCGCCATCGCGGGACAGGCTGTCGGCTTCACGGTCCCGGCCCTCGTCGTCTGGTGCGGCTGCGCGGTCAGCTCGCTGGAGCGGCTGCCCATCGCGGTCGCCGTGCCCGTGACGTCGGTGTCCCTCGCGACCTTCGCCGCGGTCAACAACGACGTATGGCTGACCACCGCGGTCACGACGGCCGGACTGGCCCTCGCCGGCTACACGCTCCGCCTCGACGCCGAGGCCCGGGGCAACGCCCAGCGGCTGCTCACCCAGGAGCGCATGGCCCGCGCGGCAGAGGCGGAGTCCGCCGCGCTGGCGGAGCGGGCCCGTATAGCCCGGGAGATCCATGACGTGCTGGCACACAGCCTCTCGGCCCAGCTCGTGCACTTGGAGGCGGCCAGGCTGCTGATCGAGCGGGGCGCCGACCTGGAGACAATTCTCGAACGGGTCGTGGCGGCACGGGGAATGGCCCGCGACGGCCTCGCCGAGACCCGGCAGGCCCTGTCCGCGCTGCGGGGCGAGATGACCCCGCTGGAGGACTTCCTGACCGAGATCGTCGCTACGACCGCCGGTGCGAAGGTCACCGTTACGGGTGACCGGCGGCAGCTCTCGGCCGAGGCCTCGCAGGCCGTGCGTAGGGTCGCCCAGGAGGCCCTGACGAACGTCCGCAAGCATGCCCCGGGCGCCAAGGTGCTGCTCCGGCTGGAGTACGGCGAGCACGAAGTGAGGCTGGACGTACGGGACTCGGGCGGTTCGCCCGGTGAACTGACCGGTGCGGGAGGTGGGTACGGTCTGCTGGGCATGCGGGAACGCGCCGAGCTGCTGGGCGGTTCACTGCGCGCCGAGCCGGAGGAGGAGGGATTCGTGGTGACGCTGAAGGTGCCCGCATGACGGAGGAGGCCGTGAAGAAGCCCGCGCGGGTCGTGGTCGCGGACGACCAGACCGTCGTACGGGAAGGCATCGTGATGCTGCTGGGGCTGCTGCCCGGGATCGAGGTCGTCGGCGCCGCGGGCGACGGGGACGAGGCGGTGCGGCTCGTTGCCGAACTCGCCCCGGACGTGGTCCTGATGGATCTGCGCATGCCCCGCTGCGACGGTGTCGAGGCGACCCGGCGGATCCGTGCGGAGCATCCCGGAACGCAGGTCGTGGTGCTCACGACCTTCGCGGACGACGCGTCACTCTTCCCGGCGCTGCGCGCGGGGGCACGCGGCTATCTCACCAAGGATGCGGGCGGCGACGAGATCGTACGGGCCGTGGAGAGCGTGTTTTCCGGGGACGCGGGCCTGTCGCCCAGCATCCAACGGCGGCTGCTGGAGCGCCTGTCGGACCCCGGGCCGCAGCCCTCGCCGGGTCCCGCCGAGCCGCCGGACGGGCTCACCGTGCGGGAGACCGAGGTGCTGGTGCTGATCGCCGAGGGCCTGACCAACCAGGAGATCGCCCGCAAACTGCATGTCTCCACGGCGACCGTGAAGACCCACATCAACAATCTGTTCGGCAAGACGGGGCTCAAGGACCGTGCGCAGGCGGTGCGTTACGCCTACGGGAAGGGACTGGTGCGGCCACCAGCGGGTTGAGTCACCTGATGGGGTGAAGACCCAGGAGAAGAAGGGTCGGGGATCTTCCCGTTCTGTCCATCCTTGGGCATGCAGTCAAGCAACGGTCGTCCCCGCGGTGGCGCGAGTGATCACGAGGGTCCGGCCGAGAACCACGAAGGTCATGACCTGACCCCCGCCGAGGCACCCGGAAAGGTGAGATACCACGACCCGTGGTACGACGCACTCGCGTCCGGCTGGGGCGAGTTGGACGGCACGGGGGTGCCCGCTCCCGAGGTGCCGGCCGCGCGCAGGGAGGACGGAGGACCGGCGCTGCGGGCCGGGGACGTGTATCTCGACGTGCAGCGCAGTGCGGCCTTCCAGGAGGTGCGCAGCCGGTATCTGAGGTTCGTGGTGCCGGGCATGATCGTCTTCCTCGCCTGGTACGTGGCGTACGTGGTGGCCGCGACGACCGCGCCCGGACTGATGGCCCGGCCCGTGGCGGGTGCCGTGAACGTGGGGATGGTCGCGGGGCTCGGGCAGTTCCTCACCACGTTCCTGCTGACCTGGGCGTACGCCCGCCATGCGCGGCTGCGCAGGGACCGGGCCGCGCTCGAACTGCGGTGGGACACCCAGGAACTGACGCGTGGTGTGCGAGGCGGTGTTCTGTGACCGGCAACCATCAGACGCTGGCGTTGCTGCTGTTCAGCGGGTTCGTCGCCGTCACCCTGGGGATCACGACCTGGGTGAGCCGCAACCGGCACGGTTCCGCGGAGGAGTTCTACGCGGGCGGGCGGCTCTTCTCCCCCATGGAGAATGGTTTTGCCATCGCGGGCGACTACATGTCGGCCGCCTCCTTCCTCGGCGTCACCGGGCTCATCGCGCTGTACGGCTACGACGGCATGCTGTACGTGGTGGGCTTCCTCGTTGCCTGGCTCGTGGTGCTGTTCCTGGTCGCCGAACTGGTGCGCAACTGCGGGCGGTTCACGCTCGCCGACGTGGTCGCCGCGCGGATGAGCGAGCGGCCCGTGCGGATCGCGGCGGGAACTTCCTCGGTCACCGTGTCCGTTCTGTATCTGGTGGCACAGATGGTGGGCGCGGGCAGTCTGGTGTCATTGCTGCTGGGCGGGACGAGCCCGGCCGCGCGGGCGTGGACCGTCATCGGCGTCGGCGCGCTCATGGTGATCTACGTGTCGTTGGGAGGGATGCGGGCCACCACCTGGATCCAGATCGTCAAGGCGATCCTGTTGTTGAGCACCACCGTCGCGCTGACGGTGCTGGTGCTGCTGCGCTTCCACGGCAACATCGACCAGCTGCTGCTCACCGCGGCCGACCGCAGCGGCCACGGCCTGTCGTTTCTGGCGCCGGGGCTCAAGTACGGCGGGGACTGGACCGCGCGCTTCGACTTCATGAGCCTGGGGCTGGCACTCGTGCTGGGGACGGCCGGACTGCCGCACATCCTGTCCCGCTTCTACACGGTGCCGACCGCGCGGGCGGCGCGCCGTTCGGTGGTCTGGTCGATCGGGCTCGTCGGCGGCTTCTACCTGATGACGATCGTGCTCGGCTTCGCCGCGGCCGCCGTCGTCGGACCGGAAGCCCTCAAGAAGTCGAACGCGGCGGGGAACACCGCGGTCCCGCTGCTGGCGCTCGACCTGGGCGGCGGCGCCAACTCCACGGGCGGCACAGTCCTGTTCGCGATCGTCGCCGCCGTGGCCTTCGCCACGATCCTCGCGGTGGTCGCCGGGATCACGCTGGCCTCCTCGGCATCCGTGGCCCACGACCTCTACGCGTCGCTGCGACGCCGCCGTGCCAAGCCGTACAGCGAGGTGGCGGTGGCTCGGACGGCGGCGGTCGGCATCGGTGTGATCGCGATCGCGCTGGGCCTGCTCGCCAGGGACCTCAACGTCGCCTTCCTGGTGGGCCTCGCCTTCGCCGTGGCCGCCTCCGCGAACCTCCCGGTGCTGCTGTACTCCCTGTTCTGGCGGGACTTCACCACCCGCGGCGCCGTCTGGGCCGTATACGGCGGACTGATCCCCGCGCTGGCCCTCGTGCTGCTCTCGCCGGTCGTGTCGGGCAGCCCCGATTCACTGTTCCCGGGCGTCGACTTCCAGTTCTTCCCGCTCCAGAACCCCGGCCTCGTCTCGATCCCGCTGGGCTTCCTGGCCGGCTGGCTCGGCACGGTCACCTCGCCGGAGATCCCGGACGAGGCCAAACACGCGGAGACCGAGGTACGGGCACTGACGGGGGCGGGGGCCGTGTAACGGGGGCGCCCACCGCCGTCGTACGGAAGCCGCTGCCGACCCCACGCGGCTACGGCGCCACCCAGGCGTAACGGTGTTCGGGGCGGCCCGTGTCGCCGTACTTGAGGGAGAGGCGGAGGCGGCCGGCCTGTTCCAGGTGGCGGAGGTAGCGCTGCGCCGTGGAGCGGCTCAGGCCGGTCTCGGCGGCGACCTCGTGGGCCGAGAGCGGGTGGCCGGCGCGGTGCAGGACGCCGCAGATCAGGTCCGTGGTCGGTTCCGAGTGGCCGCTCGGCAGACCGGGGGAGGCCGGTGCGGTGGTCGTGCGCAGGGCGCCGAAGATGCGGTCGACCTGCTCCTGGCCGGCGATGCCGCGCCCGCCGACGCGGTCGACGGTGCGGCGCAGGGCGGCGTACGAGTCCAGGCGGGTGCGCAGGGCGGCGAAAGTGAACGGCTTGACCAGGTAGTGCAGGGCGCCCAGGCGCATCGCCCGCTGCACGGTCGTCACATCGCTGGCCGCCGTGATCATGATGACGTCGGTCGTGTGGCCCTGTTGCCGCATGCGGTGGACGAGTTCGAGACCCGTCTGGTCGGGCAGGTAATGGTCGAGCAGTACGAGGTCGATGGCTCCGCGTTCCACGGTGGCCAGTGCCTGCGCAGCGCTGTGTGCGCGGGCGGCGACCCGGAAACCGGGAACCTTTCCCACGTACTTCGCGTTGATCTCGGCGACGCGGAAGTCGTCGTCCACGACCATGACGTCAATCATTGGGCCTCTTTCCTCAAGGCCAGGCGAGCGTTAAGCCCGTGTTTCGGCTCCGCAGTTGTAGCGCGAGCAAAACGAGCACAACAGGCTCTTGCGAGCAAAAGAACGGCTTGCGCCCAGAAGACTCCTGTTGTGGTCCGGGCCACATCTACGGTCCCGGCCATGAGCGCAGACACCAGCCCCGCCATCGAGCTGCGGGGCGCGAGCAAGACCTTCAGGACCCCGTCGGGGGGTCTGCACACGGCCGTACGGGGGCTTGATCTCACCGTAGGACGTGGCGAGTTCGTGGCGGTCGTCGGTCCCACGGGCTGCGGCAAGTCGACCACGCTGACCCTCGTCAGCGGACTCGAAGAGCCCTCCGAGGGCGATGTGCTGGTGGCCGGGGAGCCCGTCTCCGGCGTCGGCGACAAGGTCGGTTTCGTCTTCCAGCAGGACGCCACCTTCCCCTGGCGCACGGTCCTCTCCAACGTCATGGCGGGTCCGCGCTTCCGCGGCGTTCCGAAGGCGGAGGCCAGGGCGAAGGCGCGCGAGTGGCTGGCCCGGGTCGGGCTCTCCGCCTTCGAGGACCGCTATCCGCACCAGCTCTCCGGCGGTATGCGCAAGCGTGTCGCGCTCGCCGCGACCTTCGTGAACGACCCCGAGATCCTGCTGATGGACGAGCCGTTCTCGGCGCTCGACGTGCAGACCAGGGCGCTGATGTCGGACGAACTCCTGGAGCTGTGGGAGGGCACCGGCGCCTCGGTCGTCTTCGTCACCCACGACCTGGAGGAGTCCATCGCGCTGGCCGACAAGGTCGTCGTGATGACCGCCGGCCCGGCCACCGTCAAGCAGGTCTTCGACATCGACCTGCCGCGGCCCCGCAAGGTCGAATCCGTGCGCCTGGAGCCGCGGTTCATCGAGATCTACCGCGAGATCTGGGAGTCCCTGGGCGAAGAGGTCCGCATCACGCGCGAGAGGGGTGCGGCCAATGTCGCCTGAGGTCATGCCCGAGGACCGGGTCGTGCCGACCGCGGCCGAGCCCGGCGGCAAGACCGACCGCGCCCATTCACGCGCGCGTGCCGCCCGTAAACGCAAGCTCGGTGTCGGAGCGGCGAGAGCGCTGCTCCTGGTCGCCGTTCTCGGCCTGTGGGAGGCACTCTCCCGGGCCAAGGTCATCGATCCGTTCAACTTTTCGATGCCGTCGAAGATCTGGGACCAGATCTGGACCTGGGTGATGCACGGGACCGCGCTCGGCTCCCTGGGGGAGCAGATCTGGTACACGCTCCAGGAGGCGCTGCTCGGCTGGATCATCGGTGTGATCGCCGGTGTCGTGTTCGGTATCGCGTTGGGACGGATCGCCTTCCTCGCCGATGTACTTGGTCCATACATCAAGGTGCTCAACTCCATACCGAGGATCGTCCTCGCGCCCATCTTCATGATCTGGTTCGGACTCGGACCGGCCTCCAAGGTCGCCTCCGCCGTGGTGCTCGTCTTCTTCCCGGTGTTCTTCAACGCCTTCCAGGGCACCCGCGAGGTCGACCGCAACCTGGTCGCCAACGCCCGCATCCTGGGCGCGAGCGACCGCAAGGTGACTCTCCAGGTGGTCATCCCGTCCGCCACCTCCTGGATCTTCACCAGCCTCCACGTCAGCTTCGGCTTCGCCCTCATCGGCGCGATCGTCGGGGAGTACATCGGCGCGACCAAGGGCATCGGCCTGCTCGTCGCGCAGTCCCAGGGCACCTTCAACGCGGCCGGTGTGTACGCCGCGATGGTGATCCTCGCGGTCGTCGCGCTCGTCGCGGAGGGACTCCTCACCTTCGCCGAGAACCGCATCTTCCGCTGGAAGCCGTCGGGCTCCGACAGCTGAACGGGCCCTCGTGGCACGCCCGTTGAAGAGCCTCCCTTCCTCTCCGAACCGCACCCTCACAAGGACGTGAACCGCCATGCGCAAGACCGCCAGATACACCGCCCTGGCCGCCTCGGGCCTGCTCGCCCTCTCCTCGCTCACCGCCTGCGCCAACGACGCGGCGTCCACCGCCTCCACCAGCAAGGGCGACGGCAAGGGCGTGAAGGTCAAGATCATGGTCGGTGGCCTGGACAAGGTCATCTACCTGCCCGCGATGCTCACCCAGCGGCTCGGCTACTTCGACGCCGAGGGCCTGGACGTGGAACTGCTGAGCGAACCGGCCGGCGTCCAGGCCGAGACCGCGCTCGTCTCCGGGCAGGTCCAGGGGGCCGTCGGCTTCTACGACCACACGCTCGACCTCCAGGTGAAGGGCAAGTCGGTCGAGTCCGTGGTGCAGTTCTCGCAGGCGCCCGGCGAGGTGGAGGTCGTGTCCACCAAGGCGGCGGGGAAGGTCAAGTCGCCGAAGGACTTCAAGGGCAAGAAGCTCGGCGTGACCGGCCTCGGCTCCTCCACCGACTTCCTCACCAAGTACCTCGCCGTGAAGAACGGCATCAATGTCAGCGAGTTCACCCCGGTCGCGGTGGGCGCGGGACCGACCTTCGTCGCCGCGCTCCAACAGGGTTCCATCGACGCCGGTATGACGACCGACCCGACCGTCGCCACGATCCTCGACAAGAAGGCGGGCAAGGTCCTCGTCGACATGCGGACACCCGAGGGGTCGCAAGCCGCGCTCGGCGGGCCGTACCCCTCGTCAAGTCTGTACATGCAGACGGACTGGGTGAACAGCCACAAGTCCACTGTGCAGAAGATGGTCAATGCATTCGTCAAGACGCTCAAGTGGATGTCCACGCACAGCGCCACCGAGATCGCCGACAAGATGCCCGCCGACTACTCCCAGGGCAACAAGACCCTCTACGCCACCGCGATCAAGAGCACGCTGCCGATGTTCACCAAGGACGGCGTGATGCCGGCCAACGGCCCCGAGACCGTCGAGAAGGTGCTCAAGGCGTTCAACCCCACCATCAAGAACGCCGACGTGGACCTCGACAAGACGTACACGACCGAGTTCGTGAAGAGCGCGACAGGCTGACCGGCCGTGCCTCAGGCGCGGGTCGCCCACACGTAACGGTGTTCCGGGCGGCCCGCGTCGCCGTATTTGAGCGTCAGCCTGGCCCGTCCGGTGCGCTCCAGGAGCTTCAGATAGCGCTGGGCGGTCTGCCGGCTCAGCCCGGTACGGTCGGCGATCTCCTGGGCGGACAGCGGGCCTTCGGCGTTCATCAGGGACTGGCGCACGAGTTCCGCGGTGGTGGGGGAGTGCCCTTTGGGCAGCCCCGGCTCCGACGGCGTGGACAGGGCGCCGAAGATGCGGTCCACCTCGGCCTGTTCGGCCTCGCCGCCGCCGTCGAGGGTGCGGCGCAGTTCGGCGTACGCCTCCAGCTTGGCCCGCAGGCCCGCGAAGGCGAACGGCTTCACCAGGTACTGCAGCGCGCCCTGCCGCATCGCCGCCTGTACGGTCGTCACGTCCCGGGCAGCCGTCACCATGATCACGTCGGTCTGGTGGCCGCGCCTGCGCATCTCCTGGACGACCGCCAAGCCCGTCTCGTCGGGCAGGTAGTGGTCCAGCAGGACCAGGTCCAGGCGGGGCAACGTCTCCAACTGGCGCAGCGCATCGGCCGCGTTGTGGGCCTCGCCGGCCACGTGGAAACCCGGCACCTTCTCGACGTAGGCGGCGTTGACTCGTGCGACCCGGGTGTCGTCGTCGACGACCAGAACCTCGATCATCGTGAGTCCTCTTCGGCGACGGTCTCTCCGGGGGCAGTGAGCGCGGGTTCCAGGTCCGGTTCGGTCAGTGCCTCGGGCAGCACGACCACGAACTCCGCGCCCCCGCCGAACGCCTCCGTCACCACCGCGCTGCCGCCCTGCCGTTCGGCGAGCCGACGCACCAGGGAGAGGCCGATTCCGCGTTTGCCGTGGGCCGGAGGCTTCTTCGTGGACCACCCCTCCGTGAAGATCAACTCCCGTTGTTCCTCCGGGATTCCAGGCCCCGTGTCCCGCACCCGGAGCACCGCCGTCCGCCCTTCCGTCCGCAATTCGACCTCCACGCGCGCGTGCGGTGTGCCTCCGACGGCGTCGAGTGCGTTGTCCACCAGGTTGCCGACCACCGTGACCAACCCCCGTGGGTCGATCAGCCGGTCCGGCAGCCAGGTCCGGTCGGAGATCCACAGGGCGACGCCCCGCTCGGCCGCGACGGTCGCCTTGCCCACCAACAGGGCGGCGAGCAGGGGGTCCTGGATCTTCTCGGTGACCTGTTCGGCGGTAGCCCGGTGATCGCCGACCACCTCGCCGACGAAGTCGACGGCGTCGTCGTACATCTCCAGTTCGAGCAGTCCCAGGAGGGTGTGCATCCGGTTGGCATGCTCGTGGTCCTGGGCGCGCAGGGCGTCGATCAGGCCGTGGGTCGAGTCCAACTCCCGGCCGAGCTGCTCCAGTTCGGTGCGGTCGCGCAGGGTGGCGACGGCGCCCCCGTCGTCGGTGGGCATCCGGTTGGTGACCAGGACCCGCTGGCCCCGGACGGCGAGCAGGTCGGTGCCGGTCACCCGGCCGGCCAGGACGTCGGTCGTACGGCCCTCGCCGAGCGCCTCGTCCAGGGACCGGCCGACCGCCTCGTCGCCGATGCCCAGCAGCCGCCGCGCCTCGTCGTTAAGGAGCCGTATGCGGCCCGCGCGGTCCAGGGCGACGACGCCCTCCCGGATGCCGTGCAGCATCGCCTCGCGCTCCGAGAGCAGCGCCGAGATGTCCGAGAAGGCAAGGTCCCGGGTCTGCCGCTGGACCCTCCGGGAGACCAGCCAGGCCGCCAGCGCGCCGACGGCGAGCGCGCCCCCGGCGTACGCCAGCAGCCCGGGGATCGCGCTGATCAACTGTGCGCGGACGCTGTCGTACTTGATGCCCACGGAGACGGCTCCGATGACCGTGCCGTCGGCGTCGCGCATGGGCACCTTGCCGCGGGCCGAGCGGCCCAGGGTGCCCTTGTCGATCTCCTTGACCTCCTGACCGGCCAGGGGCTGGCCGGGAGAGGTCGAGACGAACCGGCCGATCTCGCTCGGAGTCGTGTGCGACCAGCGCACGCCCCGCCAGTCCATCACCACCACGTACTCGGCCTTGGTGGCCTTCCGGATCCGCTCGGCCTCCTTCTGCACGGGCCCGTCCGCGCGCGGAGGGGTGTTCTGGAGGTCCTTGATGATCTGCGGCTGCTGCGCGGTGGTCTGGGCGATGGCCAGGGCGCGGTTCATCGCCTCCTGGTCCAGCTGCTTGCTCAGCGGCGCGAGGAACAGCCCGGTCGCCAGGACCGCGACTCCCGCGGCGATCGCCAGCTGCATCAGCAGCACCTGCGAGAACGCCCGCCGCGGCAGCCCGAGGCGACGACGGCGTGCGAGAGGGGTGGGGCTCATACCCACGACGGTACGTGCCGGGACGGGGCCCGCCCCAGGGGTGTGGCGTGGATCTCTTGACCAATTCTTGGGGAAAGCGGCCTCCAGGAGAGGGCGGTTTCCCATGGGAGCCCGTCAGGTGGTCCGGCGTCCTGCGAGTCAGCCCGCCATGGCTGTCGTCAGCTCACGCACCGCCACCACGTCCATTCGTGCCGGCGCGCCGAGGACCGACGCCCCACAACTCTGCGGCCGGGGCGGCAGGGAAGCGCCCTGGGCGACGATCACGCGCCAGTGGCGGCCGTCGGTGTGCGCGACCGTCACCTCCCAGCGGGGCGCGCCGCCGTCCGTCCGTACGACACTCAGCGCGTCCGTCGCGTACTCGCGCGCCGCCGTCCGCACGGCCAGCTCCGCCGCCTGTCCGGGCCGCTCCCAGGCCGAACCGCCCCGGCAGCCCTCGACGACCACACGGCCCTCCTGGACGCCCTGGAGGATCTCCTTGACGGTGTGGGCGCCGACGCGACCGTACGCATAGCCGTACGGCAGGACGAGCACCGTGGGCGAGAAACGGTGGCCGCCGAGATGGGTGACCTCCCAGGCACCCTCGACCCCGGAGGCCGCCAGTTCGGCGGCGAGCGGACGGCCCAGGAGCGCGCAGCAGCGGTCGCGCTTGCCGTTGGTGCAGACGAGCGCGAGCGGATCGCCGGTGTGGACCCGCCCGCCGAGCGCCGCGCCGAACGAGTGCGGGTCGCCCGCGCCGAGGGCCGCGAAGTCGAGGCCGAGCAGCTGTCGCGGGTCGGTCGTCGTGGCGCTCTGCAGCCACGCGTTTCCGGGAACGGCGTGGGCCGCGTACACCTGCCGTACCCGTGACGGCGCGGGGTCCGCATGCCGCCCGGGACGCCGGATGAGCGCGATCCGTACGCCCGTGTTCACGGCCGCCGCTTCCAGGGCGCGGCCCAGCACGGGGTCCAGGTGGCTCATAGTGAGCGCTTTGGCACCCCAAGGACCGGGCTGTTCCAGCAGCAGCCACGTCGTCGCCGTGGCCGCGGTTCCGGAAATGGGCTCGTCGAGGTCCCGAGAGACGGTCGCGCACGTACTCACAGAGGTGAGCCTAACCTGACTTGGCCCGGGGCGACTTCCGGCCGCGTTGGTGTCCTACTCCGGTAGTGGTTGGGGCGGTTTCTGGCCGACGTAGTGACCGCTGGGCCGCATGCGGAGCGGGCGCTCGCCGTACTCCTCCAGGGCGTGCGCGATCCAGCCCGCCGTACGTGCGACCGCGAAGATCGTCTCGCCCGCCGTGGAGGGCATCCCGGAGGAGACGGTGAGCACGGCGAGTGCCAGGTCGACGTTGGCGTGCAGCGGGGTGTGGCGGGCCGTGGTGGCGACGATGTCACGGGCCGCGGCGAGCGCGGGCCCGGCGCCGGGAACGTCCTTCAGGAGGGCGAACAGGGCACGCGCGCGTGGGTCTTCGCCCGGGTAGAGCCGGTGGCCGAGCCCGGGGATGCGGCGGCCGGCCCGGAGTTCGTCGGCGACCACCGGGGCGGCGCTGCCCTGGTCGAGCACGTCGAGCAGCATCCGGTGCGCCAGACCGCTGGCTGCGCCGTGCAGCGGTCCTTCGAGGACGCCCAGGCCGGAGGAGACGGCCGCGTAGGCGTGCGCGCGGGCCGAGGCGGCGACCCGCACCGCGAGGGTGGACGCGGCCAGGTCGTGGTCGACGAGCAGGCCAAGTGCCGTGTCCAGAGCCCGTAGTGACGCCTCGTCAGCAGTCTGGCCACTCAGCCGTGCCCACAGCCGGAGGGCGAGCGGACCCTCGTCGCGATGAGCGCGTCGCACCGGTGGCAGGGCGGCGACGAGGGTGGGGATGAGGGTGCGTGCCGTGCCGAGCACGGCGTCCTCGGACAGGTCGAAGCGCAGCGGGTCCGCCGTCGCCGCCGCGATGGCCGCGACCCGCAACCGGTCGGTGGGGCCGGTGTGTTCGGGCAGCGCGTCCACGGCGCGGCGGGCGACGGCGACGCTCGCCCTGGGCGCGGTGAACGTGATCCCGGGACGCAACTCCCCCGTCCACAGCCACTCGGCGATCTCTTCGTAGGAGTGGCGCGCGGCCAGCTCGGTCGCGTCGACACCCCTGAAGAAGTACCGGTCCTTCTCGATGAGCGTGATCCGGGTCCGTACGGACAACTCGCCCCCGGAGCCCGAACTCCCGCTGCTCTCCCGTCTGTTGCGCCGGGCGAGAGCCTCCACCTCCTTGGCGTCGAAGGTGCTGCCCCGGCCACCGGGCTCGCGCCTGCTGCCCAGTTGCCCGCGACTCACGTACGCGTACACGGTCTCGGGCTTCACGCCGAGCAACTCGGCGGTCTCCTTGGTGCTCAGCCGTCGCTCGGGGTGACCGGGAGCGGTTTCTTGATCGCGCATGGAGGTCACGGTATCCATCCCTAAGATGCATTGATTAAATCAATATTGACAGAGATTGAGTCAACCATGGACATTTGAATCGAGTCCAGGGAGGAAACATGTCCATCAACAGGGCCGCAGCCACTCGTATCGAGGTTCCGCGGGGACTCGCGGGCGTCGTCGTCACCGACACCCGAATCGGTGACGTCCGGGGGACCGAGGGCTTCTACCACTACCGCCAGTACTCCGCCGTAGAGCTCGCGCAGACCCGCGGCTTCGAGGACGTCTGGCATCTCCTGGCCCACGGCGAACTGCCGGACGCCGAACAGGGCGCCGCCTTCGCCGCCGAGACCGCGGCGCTGCGCCGGCTGCCCGACGAGGTGCGGGCCGCACTGCCCGCCGTGGCGGCGGCGAGTGGGACGTCCGGACCGCTGTCCGGCATGCGAACGGCGCTGTCGCTGCTCGGCGCCGCGAAGGGTTTCCGGCCGGTGTACGACATCGACGCCGACGCGCGGCGCGCGGACACCCTCGTGGCCTCCGCCGCCGTACCGACGCTGCTGACCGCGCTGTACCGGCTGAGCCGGGGCCTCGACCCCGTAGAGCCGCGCGAGGACCTCTCCTACGCGGCCAACTACCTCTACATGTTGACGGGTTCGGAGCCGGACAAGCAGCAGGCCAGGGCGATCGAGCAATACTTGATCTCAACCATTGACCACGGATTCAACGCGTCAACCTTCACCGCGCGGGTCATCGCGTCCACGGGGGCGGATGTGGCGGCTTGCCTCGTCGGGGCCGTGGGGGCGCTGTCGGGCCCGTTGCACGGCGGCGCTCCAAGCCGCGCCCTGGACACCCTGGACGCGATCGGCACCCCGGACCGTATCGACCCCTGGATCCGTGAACGCGTCCTCGCCGGCGACCGCATCATGGGCTTCGGCCACGCGATCTACCGCACGGAGGACCCGCGCTCCCGGATGCTGCGCGAGGTCGCCCAGCAGTTCGGCGGGCCCCGGGTCGAGTTCGCGGTCGAGGTCGAACGCCAGGTGGAGGCGATCCTCGCCGAACTCAAGCCGGGCCGCGAACTCCACACGAACGTCGAGTTCTACGCGGGGCTGGTGATGGAACTCTGCGGGCTGCCGCGGGAGATGTTCACACCTACGTTCGCCGCCGCGCGGGTGGTGGGGTGGAGCGCGAACCTGGTGGAGCAGGCGGAGGACTCGAAGATCATTCGGCCGGTCGCGCGGTATGTGGGGGTGGGGGCGCCGGTGGCGGTGCCTGCGATGACCTGAGACAAGGTTGGAGTCCCGTCCGGGTGGCCGGCCCGCGTTCGCTGCTGGGTTCCCTTGGAGTGCTGGGGCAAGGGGCCTGCGTACTGCTATGGAAGCGTCAAATGTGCCGGTCAGGTGAGTGAACCGGTCTTCTGTGGCGGTGGCCCGTGTTGCTTCCTGTCGCGTCCCGCGTGTATCCATGCAGAGACACACGAAGGCCCCGTCCTCGCGTCGGCTAGGACCTTGAGGACGAGGCCCTGGTGGTGGACGTGGGCCCCGGCCGATTGCTCAGCCGGGGCCTACGCGCTTCAGACCCACGGGCAGTGCTGGATGAACCACGCGATCACGAGGAAGACCTCGCAGGTCGCGCTCACGCGCTCCGATGAGACGTGCTGCCGTACGTGGATCCGCCACCGGTCCGTCAGCTTGCGCTTCAAGACCGGCTCCCTCCCGGCCGAAAGGCCCTGGGCGTGCGGGATGACGTCCCGCGCCGCTGAGGTCACGGCTGTGTCCTCACGTGAGGGACGCGGCTCGTGAACCCCGGCGGGATGGGGGGAGTTGACGGGTTGGGCTCAGATGAAAGAAGAGGGCTGTGCGGACTGTGGCCGGAGGCCCGGCACCGCAGGGTGCCGGGTTCTCCATGTGCAAGTCCTGTGGGTGAACGGTAGTAGAGACGTGCCTTGATGGTCGGAGGTGTCAGGCGTCAGGGATGTCCCGTTTCGCGCGAAGCAGGGTCTCGCGACTGATGACCACGATGCGCTCGTAGTCGGCACGTGCGGCGTCAGGAGGGAGCTCGGAGTCGAGTTCCGCAGTCGCTTCGCGCCCGATGACGGCAAAGTCGCCGTCACTGAGCTCGAAGATGTCGGGGCAAGTCTGGCCACTGGCGCTGCCTCGCTCGCGAGGCGAAGCCCCGACACGTCGCACGATTCTCACGTAGGGTTACCAATCTTACTCGGAGTGTTCTCCGAGTGCGGCTCCTTGTGGCTCGGAGGGATGGGGGCTCCGAGCGGTGCAGCACCCCGGGCAGGTGTGGCGCCGGAACCGCAGGTCTCCGAGCGTGAAGGGTGTTCGTCGGAGTGCCCGGAGGGGGCCAGACGACAAGGTAGACCATTCCGCTACTCGCGGTGGGCCGGATACGGGCAAGCAATCAGGTGAAGTCTGCCGTCTGCTCTTGACGGAGTGCTTTCCGGGCATTGGGCCCGCCTGAGGTCAGGGTGAATCGCCCGGTGTCTCTCCGACGACCCACCACTCGTCGGTGTCTGAGTCGTCGAGTTCCTGGATCAGTTCGTCCATGACTTGGCCGAGGCCGGCTTCTTCGGAGGAGTCGGGCAGGCTCTTCCGGTGGTGCCCGGTGGCTGCCCAGTACTCGCGGAAGACCGGGTTCTGGCACATGACCCGGAAGTGGCCGTGCAGTTCTGCCAGGGTCAGGGCGCCGATTCGGTGGTAGTACAGGGCGTTCACGTAGAGCGCGTTCGCGAAGAGGTACTGCCGTTGCTTTTCGGGTGGCACCGGGGTCTCGTACGTGTCGAGGACGCTGGCCAGGGCCGGGTCGTCCATGGCTTTGCACAGCAGGGCGAAGTGGAGTCGGTGCTGTTCGGCGAGGGCCGCTTTGTGCCGACGGCGTGAGACCGGCCCGGCAAGGGGCGCGGCGACGGCCGCGACCCATGCCCTGACGGCTGAGCCGAGCCCTCGTATCCCCACGTTCCGTGTGGCCATGTCAATAACCCCCGAATCAGGCGGCCGTCCGCCGGTCGTCGGGGTGCGGGTCGACTGATGGGGACCGGCGAGCGATGGGCGGCGCTTGCCGTCTCCCAGAGTGCCGAGCGGCTCTGATCGGCAGGGAGGCGGAGAGGAGGCGCACGGAGGGAAGCGAGGGTCGCACGAACCGGCGCCTTCCCCAACGTGTGCCCCGCAAGGAGTGCTAACAATCGTTCACTTCGCGGCGATTCTTCCGGCTCGTATCCTGGGGCGGCATTCAACCTCCGTACGTGCACCCGACCGCGATCCGGTGCACGCGTCGGCGTGAAAGAGGTCGCACGTTGAGCCCGCAGAACCCGAGCGCACACCCGAGCCCGAGCGAAAGCGGGGCGCCGGTTTCAAGTCCCCCGCAGATCCCCGTCGTCGTACTCGCCGGTTTCCTCGGCTCCGGCAAGACGACCCTGCTCAACCACCTCCTGCACCGCAGCGGAGGCAGCCGTATCGGCGCCATCGTCAACGACTTCGGGGCGATCGAGATCGACGCGCTCGCCGTGGCCGGGGCCCTCGGCGACTCGACCGTCTCGCTCAGCAACGGGTGCCTGTGCTGTGCCGTCGACGCCGGCGAACTCGACGTCTACCTGGAGCGGCTCGCCCGCCCCTCCACCGGTGTCGACGTCATCGTCATCGAGGCCAGCGGACTCGCCGAACCGGAGGAACTGGTGCGCATGCTGCTCGCCAGCGAACACCCGGGGATCGTCTACGGCGGACTCGTCGAGGTCGTCGACGCCGCCGAGTTCGACGACACCCGCGCCAAGCACCCCGAGATCGACCGGCACCTTGCCCTCGCCGACCTGGTCGTCGTCAACAAGCTCGACCGGGCGGTCGACGCCCCGCGCGTCCTCGGACTCGTCAGTTCCCTCACCGACCGGGCCGCCGTCGTGCCCGCCACCTACGGCCGTATCGACCCGGAGTTCCTCTTCGACTGCCGGCCCAGCGAGGAGCGCGTAGGGCAGCTGACCTTCGACGACCTGCACGAGCACACCGGCGACGAGCACGAGCATGCAGACCATCTGCACGCCGCCTACGACAGCCTCTCCTTCGCCTCCGACGCGCCCATGGACCCGCGCGGGCTGATGGCGTTCCTGGACAGCAGGCCCGAGGGGCTCTACCGGATCAAGGGGTACGTCGACTTCGGCGCCCACGATCCCCGCAACCGGTATGCCGTGCACGCCGTAGGACGCTTCCTGCGGTTCTATCCCGAGCCCTGGGCGAGCGGGGACGCCCGGCTCACGCAGCTCGTGCTGATCGGCACCGGTCTCGATCTGGCCGCGCTCGGCAAGGAGTTGGAGGCGTGCGAGGACGGCGACGCCCCACACGCCGACGAGCACGGCATGTGGGGCGTCCTGCGGTACGTACAAGAACCGGACCAGGAGCCGGAATCCGAACCGGAGTTGGACCCGCACCCCCTCCCGGACCCGGAGCCGTAGGCCGGGCGGGCGCGGGCTACACCGGGCCCGCCACCACCGACACCGTCTTCGGCAGGGACACGCCCGAGCCGTCGCGGCGCGGGTCCATCTCCGGGAGTTCGGCCGGGGTGCCGTCCCGTTGTGCGGCCCTGGCCGGTACGGCGCCCGCCCAGGCCAGGGACAGGCAGTCCTCGCCCTTCAGGAAGCGCTGGCAGCGGACGCCGCCGGTGGCGCGGCCCTTGCGGGGGTACTGGTCGATCGGGGTCAGCTTGGCCGTCGTCTGGACGGAGTCGTCGAGCGTGCCGCGCGAGCCCGCGACCGTGAAGACGACCGCGTCCACAGCCGGATCGACGGCCGTGAACGAGATGACCTTCGCGCCGTCGGTGAGCTTGATGCCCGCCATGCCGCCGGCCGGGCGGCCCTGGGGGCGGACCTGGGAGGCCTGGTAGCGCAGGAGTTGGGCGTCGTCCGTGATGAAGACCAGGTCCTCCTCGCCGGTGCGCAGCTCGATCGCGCCGACGATCCGGTCGCCGTCCTTGAGCGTGATGACCTCCAACTCCTCCTTGTTCGTGGGGTAGTCGGGGACCACGCGCTTGACGACGCCCTGCTCCGTGCCGATGGCCAGACCCGGGGAGGACTCGTCGAGGGTCGTCAGGCAGATGACCGTCTCGCCCTCGTCCAGGGAGACGAACTCCGAGACCGGCGCGCCGCCGGAGAGGTTCGGCGCGGCGGCCGTCTCCGGGAGTTGCGGGAGGTCTACGACGTTGATCCGCAGGAGGCGGCCGGCCGAGGTGACAGCGCCCAGCTCGCCACGTGCCGTGGCCGGGACCGCCGAGACGATCACGTCGTGCTTGACGCGCCGGGCCTCGGCGTCCTCCGGGAAGGGCTCGCCGTTCGCCGTGCGGGCCAGCAGTCCCGTCGAGGAGAGCAGTACCCGGCACGGGTCGTCGGCCACCTGGAGCGGCACCGTGGCGTCGGGGGCGCCCGCCGACTCCAGCAGGACCGTACGCCGGTCGGTGCCGAACTTCTTGGCCACCGCGGCCAGTTCGGTCGAGACCAGCTTGCGCAGCTCGGTGTCCGACTCCAGGATGCGGGACAGCTCGGCGATCTCCGCGGTGAGGCGCTCCATCTCCGACTCCAGCTCGATCCGGTCGAACCGGGTGAGCCGGCGCAGCGGCGTGTCCAGGATGTACTGCGTCTGGATGTCCGACAGCGAGAAGCGCTCCATCAGACTCTGCTTCGCCTGCGCGGAGTTGTCGCTGGAGCGGATGATCCGGATGACCTCGTCGATGTCGACGAGCGCGGTGAGCAGACCCTCCACGAGGTGGAGGCGGTCGCGCCGCTTGGTGCGGCGGAACTCGCTGCGCCGCCGTACGACGTCGAAGCGGTGGTCGAGATAGACCTCCAGGAGTTCCTTGAGGCCCAGCGTGAGGGGCTGGCCGTCCACCAGGGCGACGTTGTTGATGCCGAAGGACTCCTCCATCGGCGTCAGCTTGTAGAGCTGCTCCAGGACCGCTTCAGGGACGAAGCCGTTCTTGATCTCGATGACCAGGCGCAGGCCGTGCGCGCGGTCGGTGAGGTCCTTGACGTCGGCGATGCCCTGCAGCTTCTTCGCGCCGACCAGGTCCTTGATCTTGGCGATCACCTTCTCCGGGCCCACGGAGAAGGGCAGTTCGGTGACGACGAGGCCCTTGCGGCGCGCCGTCACGTTGTCCACGGCCACGGTGGCGCGGATCTTGAAGGTGCCGCGGCCCGTCTCGTAGGCGTCCCGGATGCCGCTCAGGCCGACGATCCGGCCGCCCGTGGGCAGATCGGGGCCTGGAACGTGCCGCATCAGGGTGTCGAGGTCCGCGTTCGGATAGCGGATCAGATGGCGGGCCGCCGCGATGACTTCGCCCAGGTTGTGCGGCGGCATGTTGGTGGCCATGCCGACGGCGATGCCCGACGAGCCGTTCACCAGCAGGTTCGGGAAGGCTGCGGGCAGGGCCACCGGCTCCCGCTCCTGGCCGTCGTAGTTCGGGGCGAAGTCGACCGTGTCCTCGTCGATCGACTCGGTCATCAGGTTCGCGGCCTCGGACGGCCGGCACTCGGTGTACCGCATGGCGGCGGGCGGGTCGTCGTTGCCCAGCGAGCCGAAGTTGCCGTGGCCGTCGGCCAGGGGGACGCGCATGGAGAAGGGCTGCGCCATGCGCACCAGGGCGTCGTAGATCGACGCGTCGCCGTGCGGGTGCAGCTTGCCCATGACGTCGCCGACGACACGCGCGCACTTCACATAGCCGCGGTCGGGGCGCAGGCCCATCTCGTCCATCTGGTAGACGATCCGGCGGTGGACCGGCTTCAGGCCGTCCCGGGCGTCCGGCAGGGCGCGGGAGTAGATGACCGAGTACGCGTACTCAAGGTAGGAGCCCTGCATCTCGTCGACGACGTCGATGTCGAGGATCCGCTCCTCGAACGAGTCGTCGGGCGGCGGGGTCTTCGTGCTGCGGCGGGCCATCGCTGCCGGCTCCTCTTTTCTGGTCGCTCGCCTGGGGGTCGCTCCCCTTCGGCTCACTCTTGCTGAAGCGTGAACGGGGTCTTGACGTGAACCATTGTGGACCGCGGCACTGACAACGCGGACCAGGACCCGGCGTTGGCCGCTCGGCTCCGTCACCGACGGCTGCCGCGTGGGTCCACGTGTGCGACTGCCCGCAGGCTACGCGATCTCGCTCTCGGCGTACGTCCGCCGGGAACTTCGCCGACGGTCCGCACGCTTGCATACAGTGGCGGGACGAGCAGGATTTCTGCGGTTCCAGCCAGAGAATCCGCGATCGAAGGGACGTACATGCCCATGGGTCACACGGCCACCGCCGAGGCAGGGTCCGGCGGTCTGACAGCGACCGAACACCGTTTGGCCAACGGTCTGCGCGTGGTGCTCTCCGAGGACCACCTGACCCCGGTCGCGGCGGTGTGCCTCTGGTACGACGTCGGTTCCCGCCACGAGGTCAAGGGGCGTACCGGCCTGGCTCACCTCTTCGAGCACCTGATGTTCCAGGGCTCCGGACAGGTGAAGGGCAACGGACACTTCGAACTGGTGCAGGGCGCGGGCGGTTCGCTCAACGGCACCACCAGCTTCGAGCGCACCAACTACTTCGAGACCATGCCCACCCACCAGTTGGAGCTCGCCCTCTGGCTGGAGGCCGACCGCATGGGCTCCCTGCTCGCCGCCCTCGACGAGGAGTCGATGGAGAACCAGCGGGACGTCGTCAAGAACGAGCGCCGCCAGCGCTACGACAACGTGCCCTACGGGACGGCGTTCGAGAAGCTGACCGCGCTCGCCTACCCGGAGGGCCACCCCTACCACCACACGCCCATCGGCTCGATGGCGGACCTGGACGCGGCCACCCTGGAGGACGCCCGCGCGTTCTTCCGCACCTACTACGCGCCCAACAACGCGGTCCTGTCCGTGGTCGGCGACATCGACCCCGAGCAGACGCTCGCCTGGATCGAGAGGTACTTCGGGTCCATCGCCTCGCACGACGGCAAGCCCACACCCCGTGACGGCTCACTGCCCGACACGATGGGCGGCGAACTGCGCGAGATCGTCGAGGAGGAGGTCCCGGCCCGCGCCCTGATGTGCGCCTACCGGCTCCCGGAGGACGGCACGCGCGCGTCCGACGCGGCCGACCTGGCCCTCACCATCCTCGGCGGCGGCGAGTCCTCGCTCCTCTACAACCGCCTTGTACGGCGCGACCGTACGGCCGTCGCGGCCGGCTTCGGTCTGCTGCGGCTGGCCGGAGCGCCCTCCCTGGGGTGGCTGGACGTCAAGACGTCCGGTGACGTCGAGGTGCCCGTCATCGAGGCAGCCATCGACGAGGAGCTCGCCCGGTTCGCCGCGGAGGGCCCCACGGCCGAGGAAATGGAGCGCGCCCAGGCCCAGTTGGAGCGCGAGTGGCTGGACCGGCTCGGCACGGTCGCGGGCCGCGCGGACGAACTGTGCCGCTACGCCGTCCTGTTCGGCGACCCGCAGCTCGCCCTGACCGCCGTACAGCGCGTCCTGGACGTGACGGCGGAGGAGGTCCAGGAGGTCGCCAAGACGCGCCTGCGGCCCGACAACCGCGCGGTGCTCGTTTACGAGCCGATCGCGGACGAGGATGCCGACAATGACGCCGACGAAGTAGCAGCGGCCGAGGCCGGCGACGAGAACGAGGAGGCGGCCAAGTGACCGAGCTCGCCACGATGGAATTCCACCCGCAGCCCCAGGCGGGCGAGGCCAGGCCGTGGGCCTTCCCGGCGCCCGAGCGCGGGACGCTCGGCAACGGCCTGACGGTCCTGCGCTGCCACCGGCCCGGCCAGCAGGTCGTCGCCGTCGAGGTGCTTCTCGACGCACCCCTGGAAGCCGAACCGGCAGGCCTGGACGGCGTCGCCACGATCACCGCGCGTGCCTTCTCCGAGGGCACCGACAAGCACTCCGCCGAGGAGTTCGCCGCCGAGCTGGAGCGCTCCGGCGCCACTCTCGATGCGCACGCCGACCACCCCGGACTGCGCCTGAGCCTGGAGGTCCCGGCCTCGCGCCTGGTCAAGGGCCTCGGCCTGCTGTCGGACGCCCTCAGGGCGCCCGCCTTCGCGGACAGCGAGGTCGAGCGGCTGGTCCGCAACCGCCTCGACGAGATCCCGCACGAGACGGCCAACCCGTCCCGCCGCGCGGCCAAGGAGCTCTCCAAGGAGCTGTTCCCGGCGAGCTCGCGCATGTCGCGCCCGCGCCAGGGTACCGAGGAGACCGTCCAGAAGATCGACTCCGGGGCCGTACGCGCCTTCTACGACCGGCACGTCCGCCCCGCGACCGCCACCGTCGTGGTCGTCGGCGACCTCACCGGCATCGACCTGGACGCGCTGCTCGCCGACACCCTGGGCTCGTGGACCGGCCCCGCCGGCCAGCCGCGCCCCGTGCCGCCGGTGACCGCCGACGACACCGGGCGGGTCGTGATCGTGCACCGGCCCGGCGCCGTCCAGACGCAGCTGCTCATCGGCCGCGTCGGAGCCGACCGGCACGACCGCGTGTGGCCGGCGCAGGTGCTCGGCACGTACTGCCTCGGCGGCACCCTCACCTCCCGCCTGGACCGCGTCCTGCGCGAGGAGAAGGGCTACACCTACGGTGTGCGGGCCTTCGGCCAGGTGCTGCGTTCGGCACCCGACGGCACGGGCGCCTCGATGCTCGCCATCAGCGGCTCCGTGGACACCCCGAACACGGGTCCCGCCCTGGACGACCTGTGGACGGTGCTCCGCAAGCTCGCCGAGGGCGGACTCACCGACGCCGAGCGGGACATCGCCGTACAGAACCTCGTCGGGGTGGCGCCGCTCAAGTACGAGACCGCCGCGGCCGTGGCGAGCACGCTGGCCGACCAGGTCGAGCAACACCTGCCCGACGAGTACCAGGCGACGCTGTACCAGCAGCTCGCCGCGACCGGCACCGTGGAGGCCACCGCGGCGGTTGTCAACGCCTTCCCGGTGGACCGTCTGGTGACGATCCTCGTCGGCGACGCGGAGCAGATCAAGGAGCCCGTCGAGGCCCTCGGTATCGGCGAAGTGACCGTCGTTCCGGCGGAGTAGTCGGAACAGCGGCACGCGCGCGTGGGGGAGCCCTGATGACTGAACCGCCATCAGGGCTCCCTATTGTCCGAATTGGGGGAGAGGTTGCCTGTCTGCCCTGTGGCATGCGCTACAAAAACCGTGATCCGTTTGGGGATTGAAAGTGGCCCCCCTTAGCGTCGGTCCGGCTGTCCGTCAGGCACCGCGCCGCACTCGCGGCACCGGACAGTCATCGCCGAGTCCCCGTACGGCGCGAGCCAGGGGAGCCGGGGACCCACATGAGTCCCTGGGGTGAATCGGACGCCCGCGCGCGTGGCGGGGGAGTCCGTAGGAGACCTTCCTGCTCCGAACCCGTCAGCTAACCCGGTAGGCGAGAAGGAAGGAAAGGACCAGCCACTTCATGGCGTTCACCCGCGCCACCGGGAAGCACCGTCGCCCGAGCCGGACCCACCGCACCACCGTTCGCGCCGCGAGCGTCGCCGCGTTCGCCACCACCGGAGTCGTCGGCACCCTGGCCAGCGCCCCCGCGTTCGCCGCCGAGCCCGCCCCCGAACAGACCGGCCTCACGCCCGTCGTCGCCATCGGCGACTCCGTGGCCGAGAAGATCGACGCCCAGGCCGTCGCCCAGCGGCGGGCCGCCGCCGAGACGCTCGCCGAGGAGACCGCCCGCGCCAAGGCCGCCGCCCAGGCCGAGGCGGCCCGTGAGGCCCAGGCGCGCGCCGCCCGTGAGGCCGAGCGCAAGAGGCTCAACACCTTCGTCGCGCCGGTCGCCAACTCCTATGTGTCCACCGGCTACAAGACCGGTGGCTCCCTGTGGTCCTCCGGCGCCCACACGGGCATCGACTTCCACGCCTCGACCGGCACCAGCGTCCACGCGGTGGGCTCCGGCACCGTCGTCGAGGCCGGCTGGGGCGGCTCGTACGGCAACCAGGTCGTGATCAAGATGGCCGACGGCATGTACACCATGTACGGCCACCTGTCGTCCATCGGCGTCTCCGTCGGCCAGAAGGTCACCCCGGGTCAGCAGATCGGCCTCTCCGGGGCGACCGGCAACGTCACCGGACCGCACCTCCACTTCGAGGCCCGCACGACCGCCGAGTACGGCTCGGACGTCGACCCCGTCGCCTACCTCCGCAAGCACGACGTCAACGTCTGACGACGCACCACCCCACTTCCCGGAGCCCCGGCCCGCAGGCCGGGGCTTTCGGCGTTTCCGGACCCCTCCTGTCCAAAAAATATCCATGGATTCCGGTCCGCCATCGGAAATTCCCGCTGATTGCAATAGAGTCACGGAACACACGTCAATCGTCGACGTTTCACGGGGATTAAGGCGGAGGTCGGACATGCGTATTCCGGCGCACTCGGTATGCACGGCGATCCGGGACGACATCGTCGCCGGTGTCTACGAGCGCGGCGGCCGGCTCACGGAGGAACTCCTCGCGCGCCGGTACGGCGTCTCGCGCGTCCCCGTGCGGGAGGCCCTGCGCACGCTGGAGGCGGAGGGGTTCGTGGTGACCCGGCGGCACGCGGGCGCGTGCGTCGCGGAACCGACCGAGCAGGAGGCCGCCGACCTGCTGGAGATGCGGATGCTGCTGGAGCCGCTCGGTGCCTCGCGCGCCGCCCAGCGGCGTACCGAGGCCCACCTCAAGGTGCTGCGCGGCCTCGTCAGGCTGGGCCAGGAGCGCGCCAGGAGGGGCAACAGCGAGGATCTGCGCTCCCTGGGCAGCTGGTTCCACGAGACGCTGGCCCAGGCCTCCGGGAGCCCCGCGCTGACCTCGATGCTGACCCAGCTGCGGCACAAGATCGCCTGGATGTACGTGGTGGAGGCGCCGGCCAACCCCGTGGAGTCCTGGGCGGAGCACGGGGCCATCGTGGACGCCGTGGCGCGCGGCGACGCCGAGCGCGCGCGGGCGATCACCGCCCTGCACACCGAGCGCGCGGGCACCGCGCACCGGCTGCGCTTTCCCGGCGGCGCGAACGGCACGGACCGCGTGAGGACTTCGCAACCTCCCGTAAACATGTCGGGTCTCCGGCATTAACACGGGCGCCGTATACAAAGAGGGGATAATTCGCGGGGGATTATTTCTGCTGCCCGCAAATGGAATTGCGAAGGGCTCGCCCGGTAATTCGGGCGAGCCCTTCGTGGGTGCGGTACATCGTTTTTACGGCGAAAGCACCGCAACCATCAATTGAGGAACCCCGGCGGTGCGCAACCACCTCCGCGAGAGCGGCGCCGGTTCAGGCGCACAGAGGGGCTTGTTCAGACGGTCTCGGGGAGTTCCTCGAGACCCTCCGCGACCAGCTTCGCCAGCCGGTCGAGGGCCGCGTCCGCGCCCTCGGCGTCCGACGCGAGGACGATCTCCTCGCCGCCCTGGGCGCCCAGGCCCAGGACCGCGAGCATGGAGGCCGCGTTGACGGGGTTGCCGTCGGCCTTGGCGATCGTCACGGGGATACCTGCGGCCGTGGTGGCCCGGACGAAGATGGAGGCGGGGCGGGCGTGAAGGCCCTCCGCCCAGCCGACGTTGACGCGGCGCTCAGCCATGTGATGCTGCCCTTCAGAGTCTCAGGGTTGTCTAGACCAGTTTCCCACACGCGAAGCGAGCCCGGAGCGGCCCCGCGGACCGTCCGGAGGAGGGTGTCGGACCGCGGCCTCGGCCCCACTTCCCCTGGCTGCTTTCCCCCACAGACTGCCTCGCGCCGTTGTCGGACGCGAGCCGTACGCTGGGGCCCATGCAGACCTCGTCGGACCGGCACGAGTACCCCGCCCACTGGGAAGCCGACGTCGTGCTGCGCGACGGAGGTACCGCGCGCGTCAGGCCCATCACCGTCGACGACGCCGATCGCCTGGTCAGCTTCTACGAGCAGGTCTCCGACGAGTCGAAGTACTACCGCTTCTTCGCGCCGTACCCTCGCCTGTCCGCCAAGGATGTCCACCGCTTCACGCACCACGACTTTGTGGACCGGGTGGGACTCGCGGCCACGGTCGGCGGCGAGTTCATCGCCACCGTACGCTATGACCGCATTAGTGCCGACGGGCGTCCCGCGTCCGCCCCCGCCGACGAGGCCGAGGTCGCCTTCCTGGTGCAGGACGCGCACCAGGGCAGGGGCGTCGCCTCCGCCCTCCTCGAACACATCGCGGCCGTCGCGCGCGAGCGAGGCATCCGCCGCTTCGCCGCCGAGGTGCTGCCCGCCAACAACAAGATGATCAAGGTGTTCACGGACGCCGGCTACACCCAGAAGCGCAGCTTCGAGGACGGCGTCGTACGCCTGGAGTTTGATCTCGAACCCACTGACAGGTCCCTCGCCGTGCAGCGCGCGCGGGAGCAGCGCGCCGAAGCACGGTCCGTACGACGGCTGCTGGTGCCCGGCTCGGTCGCCGTCGTCGGCGTCGGACGTACCCCCGGAGGGGTCGGCCGCAGCGTTCTCGACAACATCAGGGACGCCGGATTCACCGGCGGCCTGTACGCCGTGAACAAGGCCTTCCCCGAAGGGCAGAAGGAACTCGACGGGGTGCCGGCCTACCGCTCGGTGCGCGACATCGAAGGCCCCGTCGACCTCGCGGTCGTCGCCGTCCCGGTCGCACACGTCCCCCAGGTCGTCACCGAATGCGGTGAACACGGGGTGCAGGGGCTCGTCGTGGTCACCGCCGGTTATGCCGAGAGCGGCCCCGAGGGGCGCGAGCGCCAGCGCGAACTCGTCCGGCACGCGCGCACGTACGGCATGCGGATCATCGGGCCGAACGCCTTCGGGGTCATCAACACCGCCGCAGACGTGCGGCTGAACGCGTCCCTGGCCCCCGAGATGCCGCGCCCCGGACGCATCGGGCTGTTCGCCCAGTCCGGCGCCATCGGCATCGCCCTCCTCTCCCGGCTGCACCGGCGCGGCGGCGGCGTCACCGGAGTCACGGGCGTCTCCACGTTCGTGTCGTCCGGCAACCGCGCGGACGTGTCCGGCAACGACGTCCTTCAGTACTGGTACGACGATCCCGACACCGACGTCGCCCTCATGTACCTGGAGTCCATCGGCAACCCCCGCAAGTTCACCCGCCTCGCCCGGCGCACCGCGGCGGCGAAACCGCTGGTCGTGGTCCAGGGCGCCGGATCCGCCCCCCAGGGGCACGCCGTACGCGTGACACGCCTGCCGCACGCCACGGTGTCCGCGCTGCTGCGGCAGGCCGGCGTGATCCGCGTCGAGACGATCACCGAACTCGTCGACACCGGGCTGCTGCTCGCCCGCCAGCCGCTGCCCGGCGGGGCGCGGGTGGCGATCGTCGGGAACTCCGAGTCACTGGGACTGCTGACGTACGACGCGTGCCTCTCCGAGGGCCTGCGGCCGCTCGCCCCGCTGGATCTGACCACGGCGGCCACCGCGGCGGACTTCCACCGGGCGCTGTCGGACGCGCTGGCCGACGAGGCGTGCGACGCGGTCGTGGTGACCGCGATACCGGCGGTCGGGGAAGGGCCGGCGGAGGACGCGGCGCTGGCCGAGGCGTTGCGGTCGGCGGCGGAGACCGTCCCCGGGAAGCCCGTGCTGGTGGTGCATGTGGAGCTCGGGGGGCTCGCGGCGGCGCTGTCGGCCGCGACCAGTACGGCACCGCGGGCCGTTTCGAGGCGGGAGGACTCGCAGCGCTCCGAGGAGCGACCGCCCAGCGCGGTACAGGCCTCCGAAGGCGTCGGCCTCATCCCCGCCTACCCCGCCGCCGAACGCGCGGTCCGCGCCCTCGCCGAAGCCGTGAAGTACGCCCAGTGGCGGCGCGAGGCCGTCGACCCCGGCCGGGTCCCCGAGTACGAGGACATCGACGAGAAAGGGGCCGCCGGGTTGATCGGCGGGCTGCTCGCGCGCGGGCAAGGCCTCACACTCGGCGTCGACGAGACCTGCGAACTGCTCGGCATGTACGGCGTCGACGTGCACCGCGCGCTGCCCGCACCCACCCCCGATGCCGCCGCCGAGGCCACCCGCACCCTCGGCTATCCGGTCGCCCTCAAGGCCACCGCCCCGCACCTGCGACACCGCGCCGA
The DNA here is from genome assembly GCF_045209635.1 of Streptomyces sp. NBC_01622. NCBI lineage: Bacteria > Bacillati > Actinomycetota > Actinomycetes > Kitasatosporales > Streptomycetaceae > Streptomyces > Streptomyces sp. NBC_01622. The sequence continues at coordinate 3,210,328 of NZ_CP109293.1, read as the reverse complement.
CCTGGGCGGCGTACGCCTGGATCTGGCGGACGAGGAGCAACTGCGGCGGGCGTACGCCGAGTTGGGCGAACTGTTCGGCCGGCCGGAGGAGCTGCGGCCGGTGGTGCAGCGGATGGCGCCGCGCGGGGTCGACACCGTCGTACGGGCCGTCATCGATCCGGCGGCGGGGGCCGTGCTGTCGTTCGGGCTCGCCGGAGCCGCCTCGCAGCTGCTCGGGGACACCGCGCACCGGCTGATTCCGGTCACGGACCGGGAGGCCGGCTCGCTGGTCCGGTCGATCCGGACGGCACCTCTCCTGTTCGGCTGGCGCGGTTCGACCCCTGTCGACACGCCCGCCCTGGAGGAGCTGCTGCTGCGGGTGTCGCGGCTGGTCGACGACCATCCCGAGGTGGTCGCGGTGACCCTGGAGCCGGTGGTCGTTGCCGCGCTCGGCCTGAGCGTGCTCGGCGCCTCCGTCCGCCTGGCGCCACCGCCGGTCCGCGACGACCTCGGCCCGAGGACTCTTCCCGTGTACTAACGGACCTCCCCGCGCGTGGAAGGCCGCTTCCGGGTACTGATCCCGTGTACTGAGACGGCAGTGACAAGACCGTGCTCGGCGGTGCCTCGCAGTCAGTGGGCCACCGTAGGATGGACGTCATGGCCAAGACCAGTACGACGACCCAGGGGCTGCGTGCGGCGATCGAGCGCAGCGGCTACTACCCGGCCCTCGTGGCCGAGGCGGTGGAGGCCGCCGTGGGCGGCGAGCCGATCCGGTCGTTCCTGGTCCACCAGGAGACCACGTTCGACCAGAACGAGGTACGCCGGCACGTGACCGTGCTCGTCCTCACCGGCAACCGCTTCATCGTCAGCCACACCGACGAGCAGGCCGCCGACAGCACTTCCCCGACGCCCTACGCCACGACGTCCACGGAGTCCGTGAAGATCGGCCGGATCTCGTCGGTGGTGCTCAGCCGCGTGGTCGCCAACCCGGAGTCGTACAAGCCGGGCACACCGCCCCGCGAGGTCGTGCTGACCATCGGCTGGGGTGCCGTCTCCCGGATCGATCTGGAGCCGGCCGCCTGCGGCGATCCCAACTGCGAGGCCGACCACGGCTACACGGGCAACTCGACGGCGGACGACCTGAGCCTGCGCGTCAGCGAGGCCGGGGACGGCCCGGAGACGGTGCAGCAGACCCTCGCCTTCGCGCAGTCGCTCTCCGAGGCGACCGCGGACGTTCCCCGCTGATGGCGCAGCCCGCAACCTGGGACCACCCCGAACCCCTCGCCGTCGAGTCCGCACCCGTCCCCGAGTACGGCTCCGGCTCCCTCGCCGACCTGCTGCCCACCCTGGCCGCCGGCATGGGCGTACCCGGTACGACCGCGGCGATCCCGGAACTGACCGCGGCCGACCGCAACTGCGTCTTCCTGGTCGACGGCCTCGGCTGGGAGCAGATCAAGGACCACGCCGACGAGGCGCCGTACCTGCACGCGCTCCTCGGCAGCTCGCGCGGCGGCACGGGACGCCCGCTGACCGCCGGCTACCCGGCGACCACCGCGACCTCCCTCGCCTCCGTCGGCACCGGCCTGCCGCCGGGCGCGCACGGCCTGCCCGGCTACACCGTGCGCAACCCGGGCACCGGCGCGCTGATGAACCAGCTGCGCTGGCAGCCGTGGAGCGAGCCGAAGTCCTGGCAGCCGTACCCCACGATCTTCCAACTGGCCCAGGACGCGGGCGTGCACGCCGCCCAGGTGTCGTCCCCGACCTTCCAGAACACCCCGCTGACGAAGGTCGCGCTCAGTGGCGGAACGTTCCTCGGGCGGCTGACCGGCGAGGAACGCATGGACCTCGCGGCCGAGCAACTGGCCGCCGGGGACCGCTCCCTGGTGTACACGTACTACGCCGAACTCGACGGCGCCGGCCACCGCTACGGCGTCGCCTCCGACACCTGGCGCGGTCAACTCATGTACGTCGACCGGCTCGTCCAGCGCCTCGCCGAGCAACTGCCGCCGCGCAGCGCGCTGTACGTCACCGCCGACCACGGCATGATCGACGTTCCCTTCGACGAGGAGCACCGCATCGACTTCGACGCGGACTGGGAGTTGCGCGCCGGGGTCGCCCTCCTCGGCGGCGAGGGCCGCGCACGCCATGTCTACGCGGTCCGGGGCGCCGAGAGCGACGTACTGACCTGCTGGCGCGAGGTGCTCGGCGAACAGTTCTGGGTGGCGTCGCGGGACGAGGCGATCGAGGCGGGCTGGTTCGGCCCGACGGTCGACGAGCGCGTCTACGACCGTCTCGGCGACGTGATCGTGGCGGCCCGGGACGACGTCCTGGTCATCGCGTCCGAGCGGGAGCCGAAGGAGTCGGCGATGGTCGGCAACCACGGTTCCATGACCCCTGCCGAACAGCTGGTCCCCCTGCTCGAAGTACGCTCCTGAAGCCCCATCGTCCTCCTCTTCGCCGAAAGGTGCTCAACTTCCCATGCCCGAGCTGGTGTTCTTCTCCGGAACGATGGACTGCGGGAAGTCGACCCTGGCGCTCCAGATCGAGCACAACCGCTCGGCGCGCGGCCTGGCAGGGGTGATCTTCACGCGGGACGACCGCGCGGGCGAGGGAAAACTTTCCTCACGCCTCGGCCTGGTCACCGACGCGGTGGAGGTCGAGGACGAGCAGGACCTGTACGCGTATCTCGTCGACCACCTCTCCCAGGGCGGCCGCGCGGACTACGTCATCGCCGACGAGGCACAGTTCCTGGCGCCCGTGCAGATCGACCAACTCGCGCGCGTGGTCGACGACCTGGGCCTCGACGTCTACGCCTTCGGCATCACGACCGACTTCCGCTCCAAGCTCTTCCCCGGCTCCCAGCGCTTGGTCGAACTCGCCGACCGCGTCGAGGTCCTCCAGGTAGAGGCCCTCTGCTGGTGTGGCGCCCGCGCCACCCACAACGCCCGCACGATAGGCGGCGAGATGGTCGTCGAGGGCGCCCAGGTGGTCGTCGGCGACGTCAACCAGGCGGAGGCCATCGGCTACGAGGTCCTGTGCCGCCGCCATCACCGCCGCCGCATGACGTCGGCTACGGCACGGGCGGCGGCGCTGTCGCCGGATGTACTGCCGATGACGTCGGCCTAGGGTTCACGACTTCCGGCTCAGTGCACCTGCCACTCGCCGACGTCGTCACCTGGAAGGTGACGAACCCGAGGGCTGTCTTCCCGGCACTGATCGTGATGGTGCCAGGAACGGCGTACCGGCCGTTGAATTGTTCAACGATGCGGAGAGCTGCTGCCCGTCTTTGTCGATCGCCGTCGTCCGGTTGGACGGGGAGTCGTCGTAGACGGCAGTGCCCGTGTTCCTGCGTTCGAACCGCACGGATACGCGACGGTCCCCGGGCGGCGGGTGGTCGTACGGCCAGCGGCTCAACGTGTCTCCTCCCTCGTGCTGTCGGACACCGGCGCCGGAACTGAGAGCAGGCAAGTCGACAGCGGTGCCCCGCAAGCGACCCGAAGGGCTAGTGCGGCCCCTGGATCACCGAGAACATCGCTCCCTCGGGGTCCGCCACCGTGGCCACGCGGCCGTGGGGGCTGTCGTGGGGTGGTTCGAGGGTGTGGCCGCCGAGGTCCGTGACGCGGCGTAGGGCTTCGTCCGTGTCGGCCACCTCGAAGTACGTCATCCAGTGCGGGCCCCGGTCGCGGGGGAGGGCGGTGCCGACGCCGTGGATGCCGGCGACCGGGGTGCCGTCCAGGTGCAGCGTGACGTAGTCGAGGTCGGCGGCGTCGACCGGGACCTCCTCGTAGCCGAACGCCGCCTCGTAGAACTTGGCGACGCTCGCGGTCTCGAAGGTCAGCAGCTCGTTCCAGGCGGGTGTGCCGGGGACGCCCGTGATGGACGTACCGAGGTGTTCCGCGACCTGCCAGATGCCGAACACCGCCCCCGACGGGTCGGAGCCGATGGCCAGACGGCCGGCCTCGGCCGCGTCCAGGGGGCCCACTCCGACGGTGCCGCCGCACATCCGTACCGTCTCGGCCGTCTGGTCCACGTCGTCCGAGGCGAGATACGGCGTCCAGGCGATGGGCAGATGCCGGTCCGACGGCAGCTGGCCGATGCCGGCCACCTCCTGACCGTCGAGCAGGGCCCGCACGTAGGGGCCGAGCTGGTGGGGACCGGGTTGGAATTCCCAACCGAACAGCTCTCCGTAGAACTCCTGAGTCGTGGTCATGCCGTGCACCATCAGACTCACCCAGCAGGGTGTGCCCTGCGTACGCCGAGTGTGCGTGTCGCCGTTCAGGCCGGCCGACCCCCGTGCCTCGGTCATCGTCACCTTCTCCTCGGCCCCTCGCGGTGGCCGTTTCTTCCGCACTGCGGATCCGCGTGCCGCAGCCGCGTCACGCCCCGAGCCGATGCTCGCACCCCCTGCGGCGCCGCGCGCCCCGGCCGCGCCGTCGGCGGGCGGCTCACGTACGGAGGATGCCCGGTCTGTGGCCCCTCGTCCGTTTCCCGTTGATTGCCGTGGGGTGTCCATCGGTTGTACACCATGTGCTCGATCCCGTACGCCTCGTGATCGAGGCTGTCCGGCGGGCAGAGTAGTCGGACCTGGACGTGTCGGCCACCCCTTGCGCGAGGATGGTGGCCATGAACGCCATCATCTCCGCATCCGAACTGGCGAGCGATCTGGCCGGGACGAACCCGCCGGTCCTCCTCGACATCCGCTGGCAGCTCAGCGTCGCGAAGACCGCAGGTGAACCGCCCTTCGACGGACGTGCCGAGTACGCGGCCGGGCACATCCCGGGCGCTGTCTACGTAGACCTCGACCAGGAACTGGCCTCGGCCCCCGGCGCCCGCGGTCGGCACCCCCTTCCCGACACCGCGCGCTTCGGCGCCGCGATGCGCCGCGCGGGTGTATCGGCCGACCGCGCGGTCGTCGTGTACGACGGCGGCCAGGGCTGGGCGGCGGCCCGCGCGTGGTGGCTGCTGCGCTGGGCGGGTCACCCGGACGTGCGGGTCCTCGACGGCGGCCTTCCCTCTTGGGAGGGTCCTCTGGAGACGGATGTGCTGACGCCGGCCGAGGGCGACTTCACGCCGGAGCCGGGGGCCGTGCAGCTCCTGGACGCGGACGGTGCCGCCGCGCTGGCCCGCAGCGGGGTCCTGTTCGACGCCCGCGCGGGGGAGCGTTACCGGGGAGAGGTGGAGCCGATCGACCGGGTCGGCGGCCACATCCCCGGCGCCGTGTCCGCGCCGACCAACGAGAACGTGGGCACCGACGGCCGCTTCCTCCCGGCGGAGGAACTGGCGGCCCGCTTCAAGTCGTTGGGCGCCACGGAGGGGACGGGAGTCGGCGTCTACTGCGGCTCCGGTGTCTCGGGCGCCCACGAGGTGCTGGCCCTGGCGGTGGCGGGCATTCCGGCCGGACTCTACGCCGGCTCCTGGTCGGAGTGGTCCGCGGACCCGGAGCGCCCGGTCGCCGTCGGCCCCGACCCGCAGTAGCGGCCGTAGAGGGACAGGGAGGGCCCGCGCCGAAACCGGCGCGGGCCCTCCCTGTCGTAGCCGAACTCCCTTACGGCGAACCGCTCGTACGGCTGACTACTCCTGCTTCTTCCTTCGTGTGCCGAAGACGATCTCGTCCCAGCTCGGGACCGCCGCTCTGCGGCCCGGGCGAACGCCGTCCGCCTCGGCCTGGCGGTCGGTGGAGCCGATGAGCCGGTCACGGTGGGCGCCGACCGAGCGGGGCATGAGGACGTCCGCGTAGGCCGAACCGGCCGAGGCGGCGGGTGCCGGGGGCTCCTCCGCCTCCGGTTCCTCGACGGGCTCCTCCGGGGTCTCCGAGGGGCGCTCGGGGACCACCATGTCGCCACGGAAGCTCGGTACCGCCTCCAGGAGGCTGGTCAGCGAGTCGCGCTCGCTCTCCTCGACCGGCTCGGGCGACGGCAGCGCGGGACGCTCCGGGCGCTCCAGGGCACGGTCCAGCGGGCGGTCGCGGGGCAGCCGGGCGATCCGCGGGACGAACGGGAAGCTGGGCTCGGGGGTGGCGGAGAGGTCGTCGGACTCGCCGATCAGCGAGCGCGCCTCGTCGTCGACGGCCTGGACGAGCCGCCGGGGCGGGTCGTACGTCCAGCTCGCCGAGTGCGGTTCGCCCGCGACCCGGTAGACCAGCAGGACCTCCCAGGTGCCGTCGTCGCGGCGCCAGGAGTCCCACTGCACGGTGTCCTTCTCGGCACCGCGCAGCGTCAGCCGTTCCTGCACGGCCTCGCCGAGCTGGGGTCCGGCGTTCTCACCGGGGCGGCGGACAGGGGTCTTCCGGGCACGCTCGGCCATGAAGGCACGCTCGGCGAGCACGGGACCCTCGAAGCGGCGCACCCGGTCCACGGGGATGCCGGCGAGTTGCGCGACTTCCTCCGCGGAGGCGCCGGCACGTATACGTGCCTGGATGTCTCGGGGGCGGAGATGGCTCTCCACCTCGATCTCGATCTGGCCGAGGCGGGGACGGTCGCCGCGTACGGCGGCGCGCAGACGCTCATCAATCGGAAGCGTGTACTCCGTGCTGTCCGCAGCCTTCAGCACCAGCCGTGTGCCGTCGTTAGAGACGGCCACGACACGCAGTTCGGGCATGGGGACCTCCCGGGTGGTGCCTGCCGACGTCACGTGCGTCGCTGCTTCCGCTAGTCGAGTGTGGCCTGCCCGGGTGCAGCCTGCCACAACCTTGCCGAGTTGCCCGGCGTGTCGGGCACGGGCCCGGACTCGCCGTTATGGCACGGTTACCTATTCGCAACGCTAAGTGACCAACTACGTCACCCTGTGCAACTGGCCCCCTCTGGGCGGTCCAAAAGGCCGCGGACGCCCTGGCAGGAGACCGCACCCAGGGCTCGCAACAGTACTCCATTTGGACCACGTGCGTGGATTGGCACGCCACCCAACTTCTTGTGGGGGGCGGGACTTGGCGGTCCGGAGCGGGGTTCGGGCGATCTTGAAAGTGGCGTACTTCACGCAATAGCCCGAAACGGAACTGTCCAAGCGTGCCGCACGTCGCGGGGAACAGGGTCCGGCCGATTCCCCGCCCGACTCGCCTGACGGTTCGTCGGCTACTGCCCCAGCACTCTCCGCAAGTAGTCGTTCTGGAACCGCCGTTCAGGATCAAGCCGGTCCCGCAGCGCCGTGAACTCGCCGAAGCGCGGATAGACCCCGGCGAAGTACTCGGCGTCCCGGGTGTGCACCTTGCCCCAGTGCGGCCGGCCCTCGTGCGCGGTGAGGATGCGCTCGGCGGCGGTGAAGTACGCCTGATACGGCGTGCCTTTGTACATGTGTACGGCGATGTAGGCGCTGTCCCGGCCGGAGGCGGTGGACAGGGCGATGTCGTCCGCGGGAGCGGTGCGCACCTCTACCGGGTAGCTGACCCTGAAGTCGGAACGGTCGACCATCGCCTTGAGCTCCCGCAGCGTGTCCACCAGAGCCGCGCGCGGGACGGCGTACTCCATCTCGACGAACCGCACCCGGCGGGGTGAAGTGAAGACCTTGTAGGGGATGTCCGTGTACGTCCGCGTGGACCAGGCCCGGGTGGAGATCTGCGCGATGGCCGGAATGCTCGCGGGCGCCGCGCGGCCGACCCAGTTGGCCACCTGCCAGAGGCCGTTGGAGACGAACTCGTCCTCGATCCACCCGGCCACCTTGCCCACCGGCTGCTCCGGGCCCGCGCTGCGGTTGTTGCGCTTGGTGTTGGTGCTGCCGGTGTGCGGGAACCAGTAGAACTCGAAGTGCTCGTTCTCTGCCCAGAGTTCGTCGAAGCGTCCGGTGACCTCGTCGAAGGTCATCGGCTCCTCGCGGGCCGTGAGCAGGAAGACGGGCTCCACGGCGAAGGTGATCGCGGTGACGACGCCCAGGGCGCCGAGACCGATCCGGGCCGCCGCGAAGACGTCCGGATTCTCCTTCTCGGAACAGGTGAGCACCGAGCCGTCCGCCGTCACCAGCTCAAGTCCCCTGATCTGGGCGGCTATGGAGGCCGATTCGCGTCCGGTGCCGTGGGTGCCGGTACTGGTCGCCCCGGAGACCGTCTGCTCCATGATGTCGCCCATGTTCGTGAGCGACAGACCCTCGCGCGCGAGAGCCATGTTGAGTCTCTTGAGCGGGGTGCCCGCCTCGACCGTGACCGTCAATGCATCGCGATCAATGTTGCGGATGCCGGTCAACAGTTGAGGCCGGATCAACACACCGTCCGTGGCGGCGATCGATGTGAAGGAGTGCCCGCTGCCGACGGCCTTCACCGTCAGACCGTCCTCACCGGCCCTGCGGATGGCCGCGGCCAGTTCCTCGACGGAGGCGGGCGTGACCTCCCGCGCGGGCCGGGACGCGACCGTCCCGCCCCAGTTACGCCACGTGCCGTTCTTCGCGCTCGCTGTGGTGCCCAACAACGGTGCCTCCCCGACCCGGTGCCGGTCTGCTGAGCCGGCGGTACCCGAGGAAACCGACCGCGACCGCGACGGCTCCGGCGACCACCGGAACCCCGTACCCGGCCCGCGCGTCGGCTGCGTCGATCACCCAGCCGGCGACCGAGGAGCCGAGCGCGACCCCGACCGCCAGGCCGGTACTCACCCAGGTCATGCCTTCGGTGAGCTTCGCGCGAGGTACGTGCTCTTCTATGAGGGACATCGTCGTGATCATCGTGGGTGCGATGGACAGTCCCGCAAGGAACAGCGCCACGGCCAGAAGCGGCAAGTTTCCGACCAGTAGGAGGGGGATCATACTCACGGCCATCGTGCATATGCCCAGCAGCCACCGGCGTTCGGGCGCTCCCCGGAAGCGCCGCAGCCCGAACACGACTCCGGCCACGCAGGACCCCGCCGCGTACAGGGCGAGCACCACACTGGCGCCGCCCTTGTGACCCCGCTCGTCGGCGAACGCCACGGTGACCACGTCGACCGCCCCGAAGATCGCCCCGGTCGCCACGAAGGTGGCCACCAGCACCTGGAGACCGGCCGCCCGCAGCGCCGAGCCGCCGCCCTCGGCGCCCCGCACACGCGGGTGCGGCGCGGGCTCGGTGGCGCGCTGCGCGGTCAGCCAGAAGACGCCGACCGCCAGGAAGCAGGCGGCCAGCAGGGGACCCGCCTCCGGGAACCACACCGTGGACAGCCCGATGGAGATGATCGGCCCGAAGATGAAGCACACCTCGTCCACCACGGACTCGAAGGAGTACGCCGTGTGCAGCTGCGGGGTGCCTCGGTAGACGGCCGCCCAGCGCGCGCGGACCATCGCGCCCAGACTCGGCACCGAGCCGATACCGGCGGCACACACGAACAGCACCCAGTCCGGCCACCCGAAGCGGGCGGCCAGCAGCAGCCCGGCCGCCGCGGCCAGCGCGACGAGCGTCGCCGGACGCAGCACCCGCCGCTGCCCGTATTGGTCGACCCACCGCGAGATCCGCGGCCCGATCGCGGCGGCGGCCAGCGCGATGGTGGCCGACAGCGCGCCCGCGAGCCCGTAGCGCCCGTTGATCTGGGAAACCATCGTGACCACGCCGATGCCCATCATCGACAGGGGCATCCGGCCGAGGAACCCCGCGGCGGAGAAGCCCTTGGAGCCGGGGGCGGCGAAGAGGGCGCGATAGGGGCTGGGCACGGGTGACTCCGGTCGGAAAGGGCGCGGGGCGGCTCGGTAATGAGGAGATGACGGCTCAGTAAGGTGCGAATGCGGCTGATACAGCTTACGAGCAGGTCCGGCCCGATGCACCCGCCCGTGCTGCCCCCGGACTCACCTCCCCGAAAGCCCCGGGCTCGCGGCCCGGCACCCCTCCGTTTCCCGGCTGTCAGTGGCGGGTGGCAGGATCGGACACATGCCAGACGCGCTCGATGCCACTCCCTACGACGCCCTGCTCCTGCTCTCGTTCGGCGGCCCCGAAGGCCCGGACGAGGTGGTTCCGTTCCTGGAGAACGTGACACGCGGGCGAGGCATCCCCAAGGAACGCCTCAAGGAAGTGGGCCGGCACTACTTCCTGTTCGGCGGGATCAGCCCCATCAACGACCAGAACCGCGCCCTCCTGGACGCCCTCCACAAGGATTTCGCGGACCACGGTCTGGACCTGCCGGTCTACTGGGGCAACCGCAACTGGGCCCCGTACCTCACGGACACCCTGCGCGAGATGGTCGCCGACGGCCGCCGCCGCATCCTCGTCCTGGCCACCAGCGCCTACGCCTCGTACTCGGGCTGCCGCCAGTACCGCGAGAACCTCGCCGACTCCCTGGCGACCTTGGAGGCTGAGGGGTTGGAGGTGCCGAAGGTCGACAAACTGCGCCACTACTTCAACCACCCCGGCTTCCTGGAGCCGATGATCGACGGGGTGCTCGAATCCCTCGCCGACCTCCCCGAGGACGTCCGTGACGGGGCCCACCTCGCCTTCTCGACCCACTCCATCCCGACCGCCGCGGCCGACAGCTCCGGCCCGGTCGAGGACCACGGCGACGGCGGGGCGTACGTAGCGCAGCACCTGGACGTGGCCCGGCTGATCGCCGACGCGGTCCGCGAGCGCACCGGCGTCGACCACCCCTGGCAGCTCGTCTACCAGTCCCGCTCCGGAGCCCCGCAGATCCCGTGGCTGGAGCCCGACATCTGCGATCACCTGGAGGAGCGCCACGCGGCAGGCGTCCCCGCAGTCGTCATGGCCCCCATCGGCTTCGTCTCCGACCACATGGAGGTCCTCTACGACCTCGATACGGAGGCCAAGGCCAAGGCCGAGGAACTGGGTCTACCGGTCCGCCGCTCGGCCACCGTCGGCGCCGACCCGCGCTTCGCCGCCGCCGTCCGCGAACTCGCCCTGGAACGCGCCGCCGTGGAGAACGGCGGGCAGGTCACGCCCTGCGCCCTGGGCGCCCTCGGCGCCGGCCACAACCTCTGCCCTGTGGGCTGTTGCCCGGCCCGCGCCCCGCGTCCCGCCGCCGCGGGCGCCGACAGCCCCTACGCATGAGGAGCGCCGTGACCGACCCCCTGCACCAGGAACTGCTGGCACTCGCCCAGGAAGCCGCCCACAAGGCCGGCGCGCTGCTGCGGGACGGCCGCCCGGCCGACCTCGCGGTCGCCGCCACCAAGTCCAGCCCGATCGACGTCGTCACCGAGATGGACATCGCGGCCGAGAAGCTGATCACCGACCTCATCGCCGAACAGCGCCCCGACGACGGCTTCCTGGGCGAGGAGGGCGCCTCCGTCACGGGCACCAGCGGCGTCCGCTGGGTCATCGACCCGCTCGACGGCACGGTCAACTACCTCTACGGACTGCCCACTTGGTCCGTATCCATCGCGGCCGAGCTGGACGGCGAGACCGTCGCCGGGGTCGTCGCGGTCCCGATGCGCGGCGAGACGTTCCACGCGGTGCTCGGCGGCGGGGCGTGGGCCACGGGCGCGTGGGAGGGCGAACGCAGGCTCGCGTGCAGGCCCGCGCCGCCCCTGGAGCAGGCGTTGGTGTCGACCGGCTTCAACTACGTCACCGCGGTCCGGGTCCACCAGGCCGCTGTGGCGCAGAAGTTGATCCCACTGCTGCGGGACATCCGGCGGGGTGGCTCGGCGGCGGTCGACCTTTGCGACGTGGCCGCGGGCCGGCTGGACGGATTCTACGAGCGCGGGTTGAACCCGTGGGACCTCGCAGCGGGTGACCTGATCGCCCGAGAGGCGGGCGCCCTGACGGGTGGACGCCCCGGAGAACGCCCCGCACGGGATCTGGCGATCGCGGGCACCCCGGGAGTCTTCGAACCCCTCCAACGCCTCCTGGAGGACTTCGGCGCCTGGCACGACTGAAGCCCCCCGGGCCGAACCAGCGGCGAAGGCAGAGGCCAACGGCGAAGGCAGAGGCCAACGGCAAGGGCCCACCAAGCCGCACTGTCCCCACGCGCCGGCCCCGAGGGAGCCGAAGGGGCGCGCCGGTGTCGAGAGGCCCAGCGCGCGGAGGCGCGCAGCGCCGAGCACGGTGGGCCTCTCGACACCGGCTCAAGGCGCCCCGCAGGCGACCGAGCAAAAGAGGCGCGCGCGACGGCGCCTTCCCAACCCCGGCCCAGCTGCCCCGAAGGCGAAAGAGCGAAAAGCAGCAGGCCCCCGGCGCTGGATTCGCCGGGGGCCCGCCTTTCTGCTGTTTGCGCTGATCAGACGCTCGTCGCGCTGACCTCCACACCGTGGTCGGCGGCCAGGCGGCGCAGGTCGTCCAACTCGGCCTGTTCCACCTCGACGAGGAAGTCGTCGCCCTCGTCGCGAGCCCGCGTCAGGTCGGTCTCGGTCGCCCTTATGCGCTGCAGAAGTCCTGCGGTGAATGCGTCCATGCTGCGCCCCCTCGTCCTGGGTCGTGGGTCGGGTGGCACGGGGGTGTGCCGTTCGGAAGGGGCGATCACGTCTGCGGATGCGGGTGCCCAGCGCTGCCCTGGCTGGGCGGCGACGGTGCCGGACACCCACGCCCGCTCTGCGGAAGCGTTGGACGTACCACAAGGTGGCTTGCCACATGCAGAGCGTGATCGCGGGGTGTAAAGCCGTCCTCCCCGCACTCCCTCCGGTGGAAACCTCAACCCATCGAGAAAATCCCGCATTCCCGGGCCTCACACCTGACCTTCATCTCGCGCCCCGCCGCCTTACAGCCGACTTATGGCCGAAAAGGGCAGGATGGAGGTCACACAGCCACGAAGACCCTGCCCGCGTGCGCCGAGACGCGCTACGCGGGTGGACAGAGGAAGGACAAGCGACGTGCGCGTACTCGTCGTCGAGGACGAGCAGCTGCTCGCCGATGCGGTGGCCACCGGACTGCGCCGGGAGGCCATGGCCGTCGACGTCGTGTACGACGGGGCGGCCGCCCTGGAGCGCATCGGCGTCAACGACTACGACGTGGTCGTCCTCGACCGCGACCTCCCGCTCGTGCACGGCGACGACGTCTGCCGCAAGATCGTCGAGCTCGGCATGCCCACCCGCGTGCTGATGCTCACGGCGTCCGGCGACGTCAGCGACCGCGTCGAGGGCCTGGAGATCGGCGCCGACGACTATCTGCCCAAGCCCTTCGCGTTCAGCGAGCTGACGGCACGCGTGCGTGCCCTCGGCCGCCGTACGAGTGTGCCGCTGCCGCCCGTCCTGGAGCGCGCCGGCATCAAGCTCGACCCGAACCGCCGCGAGGTGTTCCGCGACGGCAAGGAAGTCCAGCTGGCGCCCAAGGAGTTCGCCGTCCTGGAGGTGCTGCTGCGCAGCGAGGGCGCCGTCGTCTCCGCGGAACAGCTCCTGGAGAAGGCCTGGGACGAGAACACGGACCCGTTCACCAACGTCGTGCGCGTCACGGTGATGACCCTGCGCCGCAAGCTGGGTGAGCCCCCGGTCATCGTCACCGTCCCCGGCTCCGGCTACCGGATCTGATCCACAGTGGCGACGACCCCCGCGCCGCCCCAGGCGCCCCCGAAGCCCACGTGGGACCCCAGAAGGCCCGAACCGCCGTTCCCCTGGCTGCGTCCCACCATCCGCATACGGCTCACGCTGCTGTACGGCGGCATGTTCCTGATCGCCGGCATCCTGCTGCTGTCGATCATCTACCTGCTCGCGGCGCACGCGCTGAACGTGGGCAGTGAGCTGCCCTTCAAGGTCATCTCCGGCTCGGTCGGCAGCAGCACCTGCAACTTCCCGTCCGAGCCGTCGGCGACCACGCTCAACAACGCGATGGACCAGTGCGTCAACGAACAGCGCCAGCACGCCCTGGACGACCTGCTCAGCCGCTCGCTGCTGGCCCTGCTCGGCCTCGCGATCATCGCCTTCGCCTTCGGGTACGCGATGGCGGGCCGGGTGCTGTCCCCGCTGGGCCGGATCACCCGGACCGCCCGCGCGGTGGCCGGCTCGGACCTGTCCCGCCGGATCGAACTGGACGGCCCGGACGACGAGCTCAAGGAACTCGCGGACACCTTCGACGAGATGCTGGACCGGCTGCAGCGGGCCTTCACCGCCCAGCAGCGCTTCGTGGGGAACGCGTCGCACGAGCTGCGCACCCCGCTGGCGATCAACCGCACGCTCCTGGAAGTGCACTTGTCCGATCCCGGCGCCCCCGTCGAGCTCCAGCAGCTCGGCAAGACGCTGCTGGCCACCAACGAGCGCAGCGAGCAGCTCGTCGAGGGTCTGCTGCTGCTGGCCCGCAGCGACAACCAGATCGTCGAGCGCAAGCCCGTGGACCTCGCCGAGGTCGCTGAGCAGGCCGTCGACCAGGTGCACGGCGAGGCGGCCGCCAAGGGCGTGGTCATCCGCGGCGAGCGGAAGCCCTCCATCGTCCAGGGCAATGGTGTGCTCCTGGAGCGGATCGCCCTGAACCTGGTGCAGAACGCGGTGCGGTACAACGTGCCCGAGGACGGCTGGGTCGAGGTCACCACCGAGGTGCAGCACGGCCATGCGGTGCTGATCGTCTCGAACACGGGTCCGGTGGTCCCGGCGTACGAGATCGACAACCTCTTCGAGCCCTTCAGACGGCTGCGTACGGAGCGAACGGGCAGCGACAAGGGTGTGGGCCTCGGTCTGTCGATCGCGCGGTCCGTGGCGCGCGCACACGGTGGCCATATCTCGGCCCAGCCGCGTGAGGGGGGTGGGCTCGTGATGCGAGTCGCCCTGCCCATCTGAGATCATGTCGCCGACACACGAGGATGTTCGCTTTGCGCGGAATTTTCTGGCCGCTTCTCCGGCACTCTTGTGTGTGATCGATCACAAGCACGATTTTCGGGGCATCTACTCTCCGTGATCATGCACCCTGTCGGAAAGCCGGGAAAATCCGGGTTTTCAGGGGTCTTGATCACGGGAAGTACACGGTGAGGTGCCTTTGAAGAGCGGCATTGGGACCGTGTACGGTCCCCTTCGCCATCCAAGCCGATCACTCTTGAGGGGTCCGGTTGGGTGTCGATTGAGTAACAGACCTTGATGTGAGGCAAAATCTCCGCCTCAGGTCGGGCACAAGTCCGGCCTCTCACGCGTTACGTGCGCTGGAGACACCGCAGACACCCAGAGGGGGAGAGCGCGACATGGCAACGGATTACGACACCCCACGCAAGACCGACGACGACGTCGACTCGGACAGCCTTGAAGAGCTCAAGGCGCGTAGGAACGACAAGTCGACTTCCGCAGTGGACGTCGACGAGTTTGAGGCGGCCGAGGGCCTCGAACTGCCCGGAGCGGACCTCTCGAACGAGGAGCTGGCCGTCCGGGTGCTGCCCAAGCAGCAGGACGAGTTCACTTGCATGAGCTGCTTCCTGGTGCACCACCGCAGCCAGCTGGCCCGCGAGAAGAACGGCCAGCCGATCTGCCGCGACTGCGACTGAGGAGGGGTCGGCCGTGACTGGCTCGACCCCACCCTGGAAGCGCCGCTCCCTCAAGCCGGGGGCGGACGAAGGGCCGGCCGACGGCCCTCATGGCGCGCGTGACGACGAGCGGGGCTCATCCGAACAGGGATCAGCCTCGCTCGAACCGGCGGGCGACCGGGCTGACCTTCCGGTGCCGTCGGACGTTCCCGCAGCCGCCCCCGTCGCCAGACGACGGGCGGCGGTGATCCGGGACAAGACCAGGGAAGGCGTCCGTAAGGGCGGCAGCCGGGCCAAGGCGGGCCTGGCGTACCTCGCCGACCGAATCATCGACATCGCCCCGCGGATCCCCGTACGGGACCTTGAGGCGCTCCGGCGGCAGTTCCCGGGCCTCGGGCCCGAGCAGCTCGCCGACAAACTGGTGGCGGGCGCGGCGAACGCGACGTCGACCGTCGGCGCGGGCATCGGTGCCGCGGCGATGCTGCCGGTACCGCCCGCGATGCCCACCGAACTGGCCGCCGAGATCACCGGCGTCGCCGCGATCGAGCTGAAGCTGATCGCCGAGCTGTACGAGGTCTACGGCGTCCGTCCGCCCGGCGACCTGAGGCAGCGCAGCACCGCGTATCTGAACTCCTGGTCCGGGGAGCGCGGTATCGACGTGACCAAACCGTCGACCATGAGCGCCGCGCTGAACGGCCACATGAAGCGCGAACTGCGCCAGCAGATCATGAAACGCATGGTCCGCGACCTGCCGAATCTGATGCCCTTCATGGTCGGCGCCGCCGTCGGGGCGGCCATGAACCGCCGGGACACCAAGAAGCTCGCCGAGCGCATCCGCAAGGACCTGCGCAAGGCCCAGGTGCCCTGGGACGCGCTGCCCGAACTCCCGCCCCTGGAGACCCCGCCGGACCCGCTCAGGATGGGCGAGATCCCCAAGGAACTCGGTCGCTAGGGGCCGGCCCTAGGCGGCTGCCGCCTGCGCCGCCTTCAGGGCCTCCGCCAGCCGCTCCGGCTCGCGCGTCGACAGGTACAGGTACGGCGTCGGGTCGGCCGGGTCGGTGACCTCCACGCGCAGTGCCGTGGGGATGTAGGAGCGCAGCAGCAGGAAGGCGCGGGTGTCGGCCTTGTGGGTGCGCCAGGCGCGCGCCTCCTCCGGGTCCAGGATCTCCGCCTCGCCCAGGGCCGTCACCGGGATCTTCGCCTCGCCGGCGATCAGCGAGTCGCCCACGATCCGGATGCGGAGCGAGCCGTAGGAGCTGGCCGTGACCGCGGCGAACGCGGTGCCGCCGACCAGGCCGCCGAGCAGCGGCAGGGTGCCGAAGGGCAGCAGGATCAGGGCGAAGGAGACGCCCACCAGGAACGAGATGAACCACCACGAACGGGGGGCGGTGAGGCGCTCGTCGTAGGGGGAGGCGGAAAGCTGCATGAAGCCAAGCTTGGCACGGTGTCGGGAACCCACCGACGCGCGGGTAAGGTCTGCGGCTGTGAGTGGTACTTCTCCAGCTCTTAGGCCTCCGTACGACGCCGTGAAACCGGTGCGGCACCCTGACGCGCCCGCGCCCGGTGAGTTGCTGGGTGCCCACTACGAACAGTGTTTCGGGTGTGGCGGCGACCAGCCGCACGGGCTGCATCTGGCGGCACGGGCCGGCGAGGGCGTGACCATCACCGCCGAGTTCACCGTGCGGGCCGCCCACCAGGGCGCCCCGGGCCTCGCGCACGGCGGAGCCCTCGCCAGCGCGCTGGACGAGACCCTCGGCTCGCTGAACTGGCTGCTGCGGACGATCGCGGTGACCGGCCGGCTGGAGACCGACTTCGTGCGGCCCGTGCCCGTGGACACCGTGCTGTACCTGGAGGCCGAGGTGACGGCCGTGGCCGGCCGGAAGATCTACTCGACCGCCACGGGACGCATCGGCGCTCCCGACGGGCCGGTCGCCGTGCGCGCCGACGCCCTCTTCATCGAGGTGAAGGTCGACCACTTCATCGAAAACGGCCGCCCGCAGGAGATCCGGGCCGCCATGGACGACCCGGACCAGGTCCGGCGTACCCGTGCCTTCGAGGTGAACCCGTGAGCAGTGGCCGTAGTCCCCTGGACGTACTGATCCGGCGCGTCGACCCCGACGTACCGCTTCCGTCGTACGAGCATCCGGGTGACGCGGGCGCGGATCTGCGGACCACCGAGGGCCGGGAACTGAAGCCGGGTGAACGGGCCGTACTGCCCACGGGGGTGTCTATCGCTCTCCCCGAGGGGTACGCGGCCTTCGTGCACCCCCGTTCGGGGCTCGCCGCCCGCTGCGGTGTCGCCCTAGTGAATGCCCCGGGGACGGTTGATGCCGGGTACCGTGGGGAGATCAAGGTGATCGTGGTGAATCTCGACCCGTACGAGTCAGTACGGTTCGAGCGCTTCGACCGGATCGCCCAGCTGGTCGTCCAGCAGATCGAGAGGGTCCGCTTCCAGGAGGTCGCGGAACTTCCCGATTCGGCGCGGGCCGAGGGGGGCTTCGGGTCCACCGGCGGTCATGCCGCCGTGGGCGGCACCACGGGTGGGAATCGATACGCTTCGGTCGTATCCGACCGGGAAGGACAGTGACGTGTTCGGACGTCGCAAGAAGGGCACTGCCGCCGAGGACGCGGCGAGCGAGGCCGAGCAGGTCGTCGACGACGTCGACACTGAGGCGGACGCGGTGGAGCGCGTGAGGCTCGAACCGGAGCCCCGCCCCGACGGACCCTGGGACGACTCGGAGGTCGGCGACCCCGCCGAGGGCCGGGTGGACCTGGGCGGTCTGTTCGTGCCGGGAGTCGACGGCATGGAGCTGCGGGTCGAGGTCGCGGGTGACGCGATCGTCGCCGCCACCGTGGTCCTCAAGGACAGTGCCATCCAGTTGCAGGCCTTCGCCGCCCCCAAGCGCGAGGGCATCTGGGGTGAGGTCCGCGAGGAGATCGCCAGCGGCATCACCCAGCAGGGCGGCATCGTCGACGAGGTCGAAGGCCCGCTGGGCTGGGAGCTGCGCGCGCAGGTTCCGGTGCAGCTGCCGGACGGCACGGGCGGTTTCCAGGTGGTGCGGTTCGTCGGTGTGGACGGTTCGCGCTGGTTCCTGCGCGGGGTGATCTCCGGGCAGGGCGCGGTGCAGCCGCAGGCGGCCGGTCTGCTGGAGCAGATCTTCCGGGACACGGTGATCGTGCGCGGCGAGGGCCCGATGGCGCCCCGCGACCCGATCGTCCTGAAGCTGCCGAACGACGCCCAGATGGTTCCCGAGGGCGTCCAGCAGGAGGAGGCGGGTTCCCGCTTCTCCGGCGGCATGGGCCAGTTGCAGCGCGGACCGGAGATCACCGAGGTCCGCTGACCGGAACAGACAGACACGAAAGGGTCGTACCCCTCCGGGGGTGCGGCCCTTCGTCGTGCGCGCACTCTTGACGGCGTATTGGTCTGTACCTATGGTCTCGGCTCAACGCCCACGTTCATCAGGGTGCTCTTTGTTCATATACGAGAACGGAGTCACCGTGCGCCGCGCTGCCCTGCTCTCCGTCGTCACCGCACTCGTCCTGGGCTTCTTCGCACAGCCCGGCCCCACCGCCGAGGCGGCCCCCGCCACCTTCGTCCATCCCGGAGTCGACGTCTCCAAAAGCCAGCTGGACTTCGCCCGCACCGAGGTCCTCGCCGGCGCCCAGCCCTGGAAGGGCGCCTACGACCAGATGATGGCGAGCTCCTACGCCAGTCTGAGCCGGACCCCGAAGCCCAGAGCCGTCGTCGAGTGCGGCTCGTACTCCAACCCCAACTACGGCTGCACCGACGAACGCGAGGACGCGATAGCGGCCTACACCGACGCGCTCGCCTGGTACATCACCAAGGACGCGCGCTACGCCCAGAAGGCCATCGAGATCATGGACGCCTGGTCGGCCACGATCACCAGCCACACCAACAGCAACGCGCCCCTGCAGACCGGCTGGGCCGGCTCCTCCTGGCCCAAGGCCGCCGAGATCATCAAGTACACGTACACCGGGACCTGGACCAACTCGGCCCGCTTCGCGACCATGCTCCGCAACGTCTACCTGCCCGAGATCATCAACGGCTCCAATTCCAACGGGAACTGGGAGCTGACGATGATGGACGCGGCGATCGGCATCTCCGTCTTCCTGGAGGACAGGACGTCGTACGACAAGGCCATGGCGATCTTCCGGACGCGCACGGCCGCGTACATCTACCTCGCCTCGGACGGTTCCGTACCGAAGACCGTGCCGAGCCAGAACCTCAACACCACCGCGAAGATCGTCGCCTACTGGCAGGGCCAGTCGACCTTCGTCACCGGGCTCACCCAGGAGACGTGCCGCGACTTCACGCACACCGGGTACGGCCTCTCCTCGATCTCGCACGTCGCCGAGACCAGCCGGATCCAGGGCACCGATCTCTACGGCACCGACGTCGGCGAGCGGCTGCGGCAGGCGCTCGGGTTCCAGTCCAAGTACCAGCTGGGGGAGGCCGTCCCGAGCTGGCTGTGCGGCGGGTCGCTGACCCTCGGGCTCGGACCGGTCACCGAGGTCGGCTACAACGCGCTGCACAACCGCCTGGGTATCGCCATGAGGAACACCCAGACGCTCACCCTCAACAACCGCCCGGCCGGCAGCAACAACCTCTTCGTGGCCTGGGAGACCCTCACCCACGGCGACAACCCCAACTGAACAGCCCGGAACCCTGATGCCCGTACGGTGCCGTGCGGGCATCAGGGTTGTGTCAAAGACGTCCCGGACCAGGCTCGCCACCCCTTTTGTCGGACTTATTGGCCGTAAAGTCGACGCTGCGTACACGGGTGTGACGGGAAGACAATGAGGCCATGGGACGCGGCAAGCTTCGGATCTACCTCGGTGCGGCACCGGGCGTCGGCAAGACGTACGCCATGCTGTCCGAGGCCCACCGCAGGGTGGAGCGGGGCACCGACTGCGTGGTCGCCTTCGTGGAGCACCACGGCCGGGCCCGCACCGAGGTGATGCTGCACGGCCTGGAACAGGTCCCGCGCGCGGAGCCGGCCTACCGGGGCACCGTCTTCACCGAGATGGACGTCGACGCCGTACTGCGCCGGGCCCCCGCCGTCGCCCTGGTGGACGAACTCGCCCACACCAACATCCCGGGATCGCGCAACGCCAAGCGCTGGCAGGACATCGAGGAGCTGCTCGCGGCCGGCATCGACGTGGTGTCGACCGTCAACATCCAGCACCTGGAGTCCCTCGGTGACGTCGTCGAGTCGATCACCGGGGTGCGCCAGCAGGAGACCGTGCCGGACGAGGTCGTCCGCCGGGCCGACCAGATAGAGCTTGTCGATATGTCGCCACAGGCGCTGCGGCGGCGGATGGCACACGGCAACATCTACCAGCCCGACAAGGTCGACGCGGCCCTCTCCAACTACTTCCGCCCCGGCAACCTCACCGCCCTGCGGGAGCTGGCCCTGCTGTGGGTGGCCGACCGGGTCGACGAGTACCTCCAGGAGTACCGCAGCGAGCACCAGGTCTCGGCGATCTGGGGCTCCCGTGAGCGGATCGTCGTAGGACTGACCGGCGGGCCGGAAGGGCGGACGCTGATACGGCGGGCCGCGCGGCTCGCCGAGAAGGGGGCCGGCGGCGAGGTGCTGGCCGTCTACATCTCCCGCAGCGACGGCCTGACCTCCGCCTCCCCGAAGGAACTGGCCCAGCAGCGCACCCTGATCGAGGACCTCGGCGGCACCTTCCACCACGTCGTCGGCGACGACATCCCGGCCGCGCTGCTCGACTTCGCGCGCGGGGTCAACGCCACCCAGATCGTCCTGGGCTCCTCGCGCCGCAAGACCTGGCAGTACGTCTTCGGGCCCGGCGTCGGCGCCACGGTCGCCTGCGAGTCCGGTCCCGACCTGGACGTCCACATCGTCACCCACGGAGAGGTCGCCAAGGGGCGCGGACTGCCGGTGGCCCGGGGTGCGCGGCTCGGCCGGGCCCGGATCGTCTCGGGGTGGGTGGTCGGTGTCGTCGGGCCGGTGGGCCTCGCGCTGCTGCTCAACGCGATCCATCTCGGGCTCGCCAACGACATGCTGCTCTTCCTGTCCCTGACCGTCGCGGCGGCGCTGCTCGGCGGGCTGCTGCCGGCGCTGGTCTCGGCGGCCCTCGGGTCGTTCCTGCTGAACTACTACTACACGCCCCCGCTGCACCGGCTGACCGTCGCCGACCCCAAGAACATCGTCGCCATCGCGATCTTCGTCGGGGTCGCCGTGTCCGTGGCCTCCGTCGTCGACCTCGCCGCACGGCGCACCCAGCAGGCCGCCAGACTGCGCGCCGAGTCCGAGATCCTGTCCTTCCTCGCGGGCAGCGTGCTGCGCGGCGAGACCAGCCTCGAAGCGCTCCTGGAGCGGGTCCGGGAGACCTTCGGCATGGAGTCCGTTGCGCTGCTGGAACGCAAGAGCGACGTCGACCCCTGGACCTGCGCGGGCCGGGTCGGCGTCGGGGTGCCGCTGGAGCGGCCCGAGGACGGCGATGTGGACATGCCGGTCGGCGACCACATGGCCCTCGCGCTGACCGGCCGGGTGCTGCCCGCCTCCGACCGCCGGGTGCTCGCCGCCTTCGCCGCGCAGGCAGCCGTCGTACTGGACCGCAGACGCCTGCGCGAGGAGGCCGACCGGGCCCGCGCGCTCGCCGAGGGCAACCGCATCCGTACGGCCCTCCTGGCGGCCGTGAGCCACGATCTGCGGACCCCGCTGGCCGGCATCAAGGCGGCCGTCTCCTCCCTGCGCTCCGACGACGTGGCGTGGTCCGAGGAGGACCGGGCCGAGCTGCTGGAGGGCATCGAGGACGGCGCCGACCGGCTCGACCACCTCGTGGGCAACCTCCTCGACATGTCCCGCCTGCAGACCGGCACGGTCACGCCGATCGTCCGGGAGATCGACCTCGACGAGGTGGTGCCCATGGCGCTGGTCGGGGTCCCCGAGGGCAGCGCGGAACTCGACATCCCGGAGACGCTGCCCATGGTCGCCGTGGACCCGGGGCTCCTGGAGCGGGCGGTCGCCAACCTCGTCGAGAACGCGGTCAAGTACAGCCCGCCGGACAGACCCGTCCTGGTCTCCGCCAGCGCCATCGCAGACCGGGTGGAGGTACGGGTGGTCGACCGGGGCCCCGGAGTCCCGGACGAGGCCAAGGAACGCATCTTCGAGCCCTTCCAGCGCTACGGCGACGCCCCGCGCGGTGCCGGAGTGGGGCTCGGCCTCGCCGTGGCGCGTGGCTTCACCGAGGCCATGAACGGCACCCTGAACGCCGAGGACACGCCCGGCGGCGGCCTCACCATGGTCCTCACGCTCCGCGCGGCCAGGCCACTGGAGCTCGCGCCGGAGGACAGTGCCGTAGCAGACGTGCGTGACGTGAAAGACGTACAACCGGAAAGGCAGGTCTCATGACCAGGGTCCTCGTGGTCGAGGATGAGCCGCAGATCGTGCGGGCCCTCGTGATCAACCTCAAGGCGCGGAAGTACGAGGTCGACGCGGCGGCCGACGGGAAGACCGCGCTCGACCTCGCCGCCTCCCGCCACCCCGACGTGGTCGTCCTCGACCTGGGGCTGCCCGACATGGACGGCGTCGAGGTGATCAAGGGGCTGCGGGGCTGGACCCGGGTGCCGATCCTGGTGCTGTCCGCCCGGCACTCCTCGGACGAGAAGGTGGAGGCGCTGGACGCGGGCGCCGACGACTACGTCACCAAGCCCTTCGGCATGGACGAGCTGCTGGCCCGGCTGCGGGCCGCCGTGCGCCGGGCCGAGCCCACCGGGGGCGGCGAGGACGACGTCCTGGTGGAGACCGAGGAGTTCACCGTCGACCTGGCCGCGAAGAAGGTCCAGCGGGACGGGAAGGACGTACGGCTGACCCCCACGGAGTGGCATCTGCTGGAGGTGCTGGTGCGCAACACCGGGCGGCTGGTCAGCCAGAAACAGCTGTTGCAGGAGGTGTGGGGGCCGTCCTACGGGACCGAGACGAACTACCTCCGCGTCTACATGGCACAGCTGCGGCGCAAGCTGGAGACAGACCCCGCGCACCCGAAGCACTTCATCACGGAGCCCGGGATGGGCTACCGGTTCGAGCGCTGACGACGCGGGTACGTTGCTGTCGGTGGACCCCGGTACGCTTCAGATATGAGCGCTGTCTCCCGTTCCGAAAAGCCGGCCGGCCGGTTCCGGCGCATGCTCGACCGGCTGTCCTCCTCTCAGGAGGACCTGGAGTCCGAGGAGCTGCGTGAGGACTCCGAGACCGAGGGTTGTGTCCGGATCGGCGACTGTCACGACCGACAGATCGTGACGGTTACTGGTACCTTGCGCACGGTCACGCTGCGCCCCCGGGCGGGAGTCCCGGCCCTGGAGGCCGAGCTGTTCGACGGCTCCGCCGCCCTGGACGTGGTGTGGCTCGGCAGGCGTTCCATCGTGGGCATAGAACCGGGGCGCAAGCTGATCGCGTCCGGCCGGATCTCCATGAGCAGAGGCCGCCGGGTGCTCTTCAACCCGAAATACGAACTGAGACCCCTCGGACGGGAGTAGCCGGTGACGTCGCTCGACAAGCCGACCACAGAGACCGTGGACGCCGAAGACAGCGAGCAGGATGTCCGGGCGGTGACCGAGGCGGCCCTCTTCGAGGCGTTCGGCGGGCTGCGCGGCATGATCGAAACGGTCCTGCCCGGTCTCCTCTTCGTCACCATCTTCACGATCAACAAGGACCTGCACTGGTCGGCGATCGCCGCCCTCGCCGTGTCCCTGGTCCTGGTCGTGGTCCGCCTGGTGACGCGCGACACCGTCAAGCATGCCTTCAGCGGTGTCTTCGGCGTGGCCTTCGGTGTCGTCTTCGCGATGATGACGGGCAACGCCAAGAACTTCTACCTCCCCGGCATGCTCTACACACTGGGTCTGGCGCTGGCGTACATCATCACGACCCTCGCGGGCGTCCCGCTGATCGGCCTGATCCTCGGCCCGGTCTTCAAGGAGAACCTCTCCTGGCGCACCCGCAACCCCGGCCGCAAGAAGGCCTACGCCAAGGCCAGTTGGGCCTGGGGCCTGATCCTGCTCGCCAAGTGCGCGATCCTCTTCCCGCTCTACTGGTGGGCCAACACCGCCCAACTCGGCTGGGTCCTGGTCGCGTTGAAGATCCCGCCCTTCCTCCTCGCCGTCTGGCTCACCTGGGTCTTCCTCGCGAAGGCGCCCGCGCCCATCGACGTGTTCGCGGAGATGGAGGCGGAGGAACAGGCCGAGAAGGAACGCAAGGCGGCGGCTGCTACGGCGGAGGGCCGGCACCGGCGGGACGCGTAGTTTCCGCTACGGCGAAGAGGGCGCCCTGAGATCTCAGAGCGCCCTCTTCGCCGTAGAACCGGGCTAGCTCGCCGCGTCCTCCCGGCGCACCGACAGCAGGTCCTCCAGCTGCTCCTCGCGCGCCTGAGCCGCCACGAACAACAGCTCGTCGCCGGCCTCCAGGGAGTCCTCCCGGGACGGGGTCAGGACGCGGGTGCCTCGGATGATCGTGACCAGAGAGGTGTCCTCGGGCCACTCCACGTCGCCGACCTGGGTGCCGGCCAGGGCCGATTCCTCCGGCAACGTCAGCTCCACCAGGTTCGCGTCGCCGTGGCTGAAGCGGAGGAGGCGGACCAGGTCGCCGACCGAGACCGCTTCCTCGACCAGGGCCGACATCAGGCGGGGGGTGGAGACGGCCACGTCGACGCCCCAGGACTCGTTGAAGAGCCATTCGTTCTTGGGGTTGTTGACGCGGGCGACGACGCGCGGGACGCCGTACTCCGTCTTCGCGAGGAGGGAGACGACGAGGTTGACCTTGTCGTCTCCCGTCGCGGCGATCACCACGTTGCAGCGCTGGAGCGCCGCCTCGTCCAGGGACGTGATCTCGCAGGCGTCGGCCAGCAGCCACTCCGCCTGAGGGACCCGCTCGACCGAGATCGCGGTCGGGGTCTTGTCGATGAGAAGGATCTCGTGACCGTTCTCCAACAGCTCGCCGGCGATCGAACGTCCGACCGCGCCGGCTCCGGCAATGGCGACCCTCATCAGTGACCGCCCTCCTCTTCGGGACCCTTGGCGAACGCCGCCTCGACCTTGTCGACCTCGTCCGTACGCATCATCACGTGCACGAGGTCGCCCTCCTGCAACACGGTCTGCGAAGAGGGCAGCATCGCCTCGCCGAGACGGGTGAGGAACGCCACGCGGACGCCCGTCTCCTCCTGCAACTTGCTGATCCGCTGGCCGACCCAGGCGGCCGAGGCGTGCACCTCGGCGAGCTGGACACCGCCGGTGGGGTCCCGCCACAGCGGCTCCGCGCCCGAGGGCAGCAGCCGGCGCAGCATCTGGTCGGCGGTCCAGCGGACCGTGGCGACGGTGGGGATGCCCAGGCGCTGGTAGACCTCGGCACGGCGGGGGTCGTAGATACGGGCCGCGACATTCTCGACGCCGAACATCTCGCGGGCCACCCGCGCGGAGATGATGTTCGAGTTGTCACCGCTGGAGACGGCCGCGAACGCGCCCGCCTCCTCGATGCCCGCTTCACGCAGCGTGTCCTGGTCGAAGCCGACCCCGGTGACCCGGCGGCCGCCGAATCCCGGGCCCAGCCGACGGAAGGCGGTGGGGTCCTGGTCGATCACGGCGACCGTGTGCCCCTGTTGCTCCAGGGTCTGGGCGAGAGCGGAACCCACTCTGCCGCAGCCCATGATGACGATGTGCACGACCGTCCTTCCGGTGTCCTGAAATCAATGCTCAGCCCCATCAGGGTCTCAGACCGAGGCCAAAGTACACACGTCCGGCCCTTCCGGGGCACCCCTGTGCGTCAGCGGCGCCCGATGCTGCGCACACTGGCCAGGGTGAGGATTCCGAGGCCGACCAGGGCGGCGAGGGCGCCGATCAGCTCTGCGGTCGAGGGCATGGAACCTCCAAGGGGCGGGCGGGAGCGGGGTTTTGTCATATAGACACGGAGTCGCCACTCCCGACGGAATCCGCAACTCCACTCGTCCCCGATTTCACCCGTGAGGCAGATGACAGGGCTCAGGCAGGTGGCGAGTAGAGGATCGCCTGTTCGAAGGCCTACGATCCTCTGTTGTGTCCAAACTGACCGACGTGCCCAAGCGCATCCTCATCGGGCGCGCGCTGCGCAGCGACCGGTTGGGCGAAACGCTCCTGCCGAAGCGCATCGCACTCCCCGTCTTCGCTTCCGACCCGCTGTCCTCCGTGGCCTACGCGCCCGGCGAGGTGCTGCTGGTCCTCTCCATCGCGGGCGTGTCGGCGTACCACTTCAGCCCCTGGATCGCGCTCGCGGTCGTGGTGCTGATGTTCACGGTGGTCGCCTCCTACCGGCAGAACGTCCACGCCTACCCCAGCGGCGGCGGCGACTACGAGGTGGCCACCACCAACCTCGGCCCCAAGGCCGGCCTCACCGTCGCCAGCGCCCTGCTCGTCGACTACGTCCTCACCGTCGCCGTCTCGATCGCCTCCGGCATCGAGAACCTCGGCTCGGCGGTCCCGTTCGTGGTCGAGCACAAGGTGATCTGCGCGGTCGTTGTCGTGGTGCTGCTCACCCTGATGAACCTGCGCGGGGTGAAGGAGTCCGGCTCGCTGTTCGCGATCCCGACGTACGTCTTCGTCGCGGGCGTCTTCATCATGATCGCGTGGGGCGCCTTCCGCGGACTCGTCCTCGGCGACACCATGCGGGCGCCGACCGCCGACTACCACATCAAGGCCGAGCACCAGGGCCTGGCGGGCTTCGCGCTGGTCTTCCTCCTGCTGCGCGCCTTCTCCTCCGGCTGTGCCGCCCTCACCGGCGTCGAGGCGATCTCCAACGGCGTCCCGGCCTTCCGCAAGCCCAAGTCGAAGAACGCGGCGACCACCCTCGCGGCGATGGGCCTGCTGGCCGTCACGATGTTCTGCGGGATCATCGCGCTGGCCATGACCACCAAGGTCCGCATGGCCGAGAACCCGGCCACCGACCTGATCCACAACGGCGTCGCCATCGGCTCCGGCTATGTCCAGAACCCGGTGATCTCCCAGGTCGCCGAGGCCGTGTTCGGCAAGGGCAGCTTCCTGTTCGTCGTCCTGGCCGCGGCCACCGCGCTGGTCCTGTTCCTGGCCGCCAACACCGCCTACAACGGCTTCCCCCTCCTCGGCTCGATCCTCGCCCAGGACCGCTACCTCCCGCGCCAGCTGCACACCCGCGGCGACCGCCTGGCCTTCTCCAACGGCATCGTGCTGCTCGCCGGCACCGCCACCCTGCTGATCGCGATCTACGGCGCCGACTCGACCCGCCTGATCCAGCTCTACATCGTGGGCGTGTTCGTCTCCTTCACCCTCAGCCAGACCGGCATGGTCCGGCACTGGAACCGCCACCTCGCCACCGAGAAGGACCAGGCCAAGCGCCGCCACATGGTCCGCTCGCGCGCGATCAACGCGTTCGGCGCGTTCTTCACCGGCCTGGTGCTGGTCGTCGTCCTGGTCACGAAGTTCACCCACGGCGCCTGGGTGGCGCTGCTCGGCATGTGCATCTTCTACGCCACGATGACCGCGATCCGTAAGCACTACGACCGGGTCGCCGAGGAGATCGCGGCCCCCGAGGGTCCCAGTGACGACAGCCTCCGCCCGTCCCGCGTGCACTCGGTCGTCCTGATCTCCAAGATCCACCGCCCGGCGCTGCGGGCCCTGGCCTACGCCAAGCTGATGCGCTCGGACACCCTGGAGGCGCTCAGCGTCAACGTGGACCCGGCCGAGACCAAGGCACTGCGCGAGGAGTGGGAACGGCGCGGGATCGACGTACCGCTGAAGGTGCTCGACTCGCCGTACCGCGAGATCACCCGGCCGATCATCGAGTACGTGAAGGGGCTGCGGAAGGAGTCGCCGCGCGACGCGGTGTCCGTGATCATCCCCGAGTACGTCGTAGGCCACTGGTACGAGCACCTGTTGCACAACCAGAGCGCGCTCAGGCTGAAGGGCCGGCTGCTGTTCACGCCGGGCGTGATGGTGACGTCGGTGCCGTACCAGCTGGAGTCCTCCGAGGCGGCGAAGATCCGGGCGCGGAAGCGGCAGGAGTGGAGTGCGCCGGGTGCGGTGCGGCGAGGGCCGGCTGAGGAGCGGCACAAGGAGTCCTCGGACACCAAGGGCTGAGGGCCGACGGTCACGGTCGACGGTTTCGACGGTCCGCTTTGTGGTGAGCGGTCGGGCAGGGCCCACGTAGACTGGTGGGCTGTTGTCCGGCCGTTCCCCCTTTGACGTTGTGGAGTCACCCCGCCATGCAGGCAGAACCGAAGAAATCGCTGGTGGGGGAGGAGTACGAGGTCGAGGTCGGCCCCGTCGCCCATGGCGGGCACTGCATCGCCCGTACCGCCGAGGGCCAGGTGCTGTTCGTCCGGCACACGCTGCCCGGTGAGCGCGTGATCGCGCGGGTCACCGACGGCGAGGAGGGCGCGCGGTTCCTGCGGGCCGACGCCGTGACGATCCTGGAGGAGTCCAAGGACCGCGTCGAGGCGCCCTGTCCCTACGCAGGACCCGGCCGCTGCGGCGGCTGCGACTGGCAGCACGCCAAGCCGGGTGCCCAGCGCCGCCTCAAGGGCGAGGTCATCGCCGAGCAGCTTCAGCGGCTCGCGGGCCTCACGCCCGAGGAGGCCGGCTGGGACGGCACGGTGATGCCGGCCGAGGGCGACAAGCTGCCCGCCGGCCAGGTCCCGCAGTGGCGCACACGCGTCCAGTACGCGGTGGACGTCGACGGCAACGCCGGTCTGCGCAAGCACCGTTCGCACGAGGTCGAGCCCATCGAGCACTGCATGATCGCGGCGCCGGGCGTCAGCGAGCTGGGCATCGAGGAGCGCGACTGGTCCGGCATGGCCTCGGTCGACGCGATCGCGGCGACGGGTTCCCAGGACCGCATGGTCATCCTGGAACCGCGCCCCGGCGCCCGCCTCCCCCTGGTCGAACTGGACCGCCCCGTCTCGGTGATGCGCGTCGAGGAGCACGACGGCGGCATCCACCGCGTCCACGGCCGCGCGTTCGTGCGCG
Source organism: Streptomyces sp. NBC_01622 (assembly GCF_045209635.1). Taxonomy (NCBI): domain Bacteria; kingdom Bacillati; phylum Actinomycetota; class Actinomycetes; order Kitasatosporales; family Streptomycetaceae; genus Streptomyces; species Streptomyces sp. NBC_01622. The sequence goes on along the minus strand of NZ_CP109293.1, from coordinate 3,181,084 downwards.
AGCGGGCCGACGGCCGTACGTACCGTGTCGGCAGCGGCGGTTTCTGGCAGGTCCACCCGATGGCCGCGGACACCCTCGTCAAGGCGGTCATGCAGGGCCTGCTCCCGCGCAAGGGCGACATGGCCCTCGACCTGTACTGCGGCGTCGGCCTCTTCGCGGGCGCCCTCGCCGACCGCCTCGGCGACAAGGGCGCGGTCCTCGGCATCGAGTCCGGCAAGCGGGCCGTCGAGGACGCGCGGCACAATCTCGCCGGGTTCGAGCGGGTGCGGATCGAGCAGGGCAAGGTCGAGAGTGTGCTTCCGCGTACGGGGATCACGGAGGTCGACCTGATCGTCCTCGACCCGCCGCGCTCCGGGGCCGGCAAGAAGACCGTGGAGCACCTGTCGTCACTGGGGGCGCGGAAGATCGCGTACGTGGCGTGCGATCCGGCGGCGCTGGCACGGGACTTGGGGTATTTCCGGGACGGGGGGTATCGGGTGCGGACGTTGCGGGCGTTCGATCTGTTTCCTATGACTCATCATGTGGAGTGTGTGGCGACTCTGGAGCCAGTCGGAAAGGATCGCTGACCTGCAGTTTTCCTAGGTTGCTCAGGCGCGTCCGGGTGCGCTCGACGTGTTCCCCGAAATACACGGCGTGGAACGTGTCCTGGTGCCGGGGAGTGGGTTTGACCTGCGGCTTCGTGGGGGCGTTTCGCGAGGTGATGGACGCGTTCTCCTCGTCCATGGGGGCGTATGAGGTACCGTCCTGACGCTCATTTGACACTGTTTCCGACGGAGCGTCAGGTGGGTGGGTCTGCTCCAGCCGTGCGTGGGAAGAGGGGGCGTGTATCTGAGCGTCATTGAACGGTACGAGGGTGAGGCAGGTCGTCACCCGCTGCAGGGCATGGGTTGCGATCCACCGGCCGCCTCCATGGCGGCGGCCCGTCGCCGTCAGCTGACGAGAAGGAGGCAGCCAGGTCCTGGCGGAGCCTTATGGGTCACCGCACCTGCTGTTCCGCCCCCTGCCGACGGCCTAGGAGGACAGGGACTGTGTCGCCGTAGGCGCGACGCCATCCACTCGTCCTGCGAGCCACGCCGCTGAAGGGCCGAGCTTTCGAGGCCCCGTCAACTCGAAGCGTGCCCTCTGTGGAGTGTGTCGGCCGTGTGGTCGCCAACGCGGGGCGAGGGAAGGGCGGCCCGCACCGTCTCGCGCCGTAACGCCTGCGCGATGGCGCGCGCTTCGATGCCCGCCTGTCGAAGGACACCCGTGAGGGGATTGGTGTATCCGGCGAAGTACAGGCGCGAGGCTTCGGGATGGGTCTGTGCCCCTACGACGAGGGGTTGCCCGTCCTCGTCGAGTACGCCCAGGGACCCGACCAGGTTGTGCAGGTTGGGCTGGTACCCGGTGGCGGCGATGACTGTGTCGGGTTGCAGTCGGGTGCCGTCGGCCAGTAACACGTCGGGGCCGTCGAACGCCTGGACGGCTGCGGCCGGCTCGACCCGCCCGGACCGGACGGCGTCCACGAAGCCGTGGTCGAGCACCGGGTTGACCCCTTCGCGGGCATTGCGGGTGTACAGGCCCGTGCGGGGCCGCGGCAGTCCCCGTGAGGTCAGGTCGGGCACCGCGAGACGTTGCATGAGCAGGGAGGCGTGGTCGCGCCACGCGAGCGGGATGGCCTCCGTCAGCCGGCCGGCCGCGTGCCATCGGGCGCTGGAGCGGGGCAGGATGTTGGGTGGGGTACGGACCGCGATCCGTACCCGTTCGGCTCCCGCCCCGGCGAGGACGCTCGCGATCTCGGTACCGCTGTTACCGGCGCCGACCACCAGGACGTCCCGCCCGCGGTAGGGGGCCGGAGAGCGGTAGTGGGCCGAGTGGAGCAGCGTGCCGGTGAAGGTCGAACGTCCGGGCCAGTCGGGGACGTTCGGGGTGTGGCAGCGGCCGGTGGCCACCACGACCGCGCCAGTGGGCACCGGACCGTCGGGGGTATGGACCAGCCACTGTGCTTTCGAACCCGGCTCGGCCCGCTCGATGCGCTGCACCGGGGTGGCCACCCGGACGTCGAGCCGATGATGGACGACGTAGCCCTCCAGGTAGCGCACGTAGTCGTCCCGGCTCACCCACCGGCCCGCCTGGCGCGGCACCGACAGGCCGGGGAGTTTCGACGTGCTGGGAGTGGTATGCAGGCGCAGATGGTCATAGCGCTGCGCCCAGCTCGCTCCCACGCGGTCCGACCGTTCCAGGATCACGGCCGGCTCTCCGGAGCGGTTCAGTACCGCGGCGGCCGCCAGGCCGTGGGGGCCGGCTCCGATCACGACCGTGGGAGCGCTGAGGTTTTGCTGTGGTGTCGAGGGCATCGCCTCCTACAACGGCGGACCGCGGAGCGGGTCACGCTCGACGGGGAGGCGCAAAGCCTGTGGAGTGGTGTTGTCGGCTGCTCAACGGAACAGCGGGTGGCTGCCGTTACACCAGCGGTATGGACTCGTTGGACACCGGGCAGCAGCGCGCCGCCTCGCGCGGTGGATCGGTCCGTCGAGGGCCGGACCGTCCGGGTGGGGCGCGGCTGAGGGGTCATGAGCCGGGCAGGCCAGGGGACATGAGCCCGCGCGGCCTCGGCCTCTGCGGTGGGCTCCGGGTCGGCTCGCTACACCTGTCCGTTCTTTCGAGGGGCTCATGTGCAGGCAACAACGACGCGCCACCGGCCACGGCTGCGGATCAGTGGAGTCTGCAAGGCGTACGGCGGCAGGCAGGTCCTGCGCGATGTGGATCTTGACGTGTCTGCCGGGATGCTGGTGGGAGTCGTCGGCGAGAACGGTGCGGGCAAGAGCACTCTGCTGCAGATCGCCGTGGGGCACCTTGTGCCCGATCGCGGAACGGTGACACGGGCCGGGGCGGTGGGGTACTGCCCACAACAGGCGGTGCTCAACGATGCGTTCACCGTCGGACAGCATCTGCGGTTGTTCCAGATGGCCTATCGGTTGCCGACGCTGGAGCGCGCCGGCGAGCTGATGGAGCTGCTTGCGCTGACCGGTTGCCGACGACGGCAGGTCGGCGAGCTCAGTGGTGGAACGCGACAGAAGCTGAACCTGCTGATCGCTCTCATGCACGATCCGCAGTTGCTGGTTTTGGACGAGCCCTACCAGGGTTTCGACTGGGACACTCATCAGCGGTTCTGGGCGCTGGCCGCCGATCTGCGTGATCAGGGCCGGTCGATCATCGTGGTTTCGCACCTGCTGCACGACCTGCACCACTTCGATGCGATCGCTCATCTGCGCCAAGGGCGTCTGCACTTCGAGGAGACCGACCGTTGAGGCTCTCCTGGATGGCATTCATCGAACTGCTGTGCTGCACTCTTCGGGGCCACCTGCGCAACCGGCTGGCCCTGGTTCTGGCGGTCGCGTTCATCCCCATCTGGATTTTCGTGGCGCGCTTGTGCACCTCCGACCAAGTGGTGCGTATCTGGCTGGACGCCATCAGCGGCCCCGTCTCCGCTCCGGCCAGCCAGGTGGGCCAGGTGGCCAGCGCGCTGGGCGCCATCACCATGGTCGCCGGCTTCATCACCTTCACCGAGACCTTCCAATCGCGGGAGACGGACCGCCGTCTGCTGCTGGCCGGGTACCCCCGGCTGCCGATACTGCTGGCCAAACTTGCTGCCGTCGCCCTCACCGCCGCCCTGCTGGCCCTCTACACCACGATCCTTCTGTGGGTCTCTCTGCCCGTACGCCACGCAGCACCCCTGGCGCTGGCGCTTGCGGGCGCTGGTCTTGCCTACGGCGGCATCGGCCTGCTGCTCGGTTCTCTGGTGCGCGGCGAGCTGGAGGGCTTCTTCCTGATCATCATGCTCAGCCTGGTCGACACCGGCCTGCAGAATCCCGTCTTCAACACGCTCATGGATGTGGCGGGCGTGTCCGCGCTCCCTCTGTACGGCGTGAACCAGCTGGCGCTGAGCTCAGCCCTGACCCCGCACATTCCCTGGTCCCACGGCCTGCTCTCCCTCACCTGGTCCGCAGCGACCGGCGCCCTGGCCCTGCTCGTTCTGCATACCCACCGCCCTTCCCGCTCCCCGTGGTCCCGCAGGACGAGAGCCCATGCAGGGTGATCACGGTGCGGATGGTCCTGCGGGACCCTGCTTGGCCCGAGGACTGTCCCATCAGCGGTGTGAGCAGGGTTGCCGGTGGCGGCTCACCCCTCGTCCGCGATATGTGCGCGCGGCACTACGCGTCATTACTCCTGTGCGACAGGGGGTGTGCGCAGGGCGATCACGGCGACGGCGTCGGTGTCGCTTGGGCGGACCTGGGCCAGCAGGGAGTCGCAGAAGGAGTCCAGGGAGCGGTGCCTCGACGTCGACCAGTACGGTGCGTAGGTGCAGCCCTTGCGGATCCCTGTGCCCCCGCAGCTCGGCGCCGAGGGGCACCAGGTCCAGGGGCACTCCGTCCCCGCGGCATCGACGCCCCTCCCGTGCGTGGCAGCCCGGGCGGGGCGTCGGGCTGGTCAGGCCGGGGCCTTGTGGATCTTCCAGCCGGCGACGGTGGAGTTGCTGCGGTTGTAGCAGCCGTTGGTGCACACGTCGTACTTGCCGCCGGCGTTCTTCTGGTCGGTGGTGGCGTGGTTGTTGGTGTCGAGGTAGCCGCCCTGCCAGTTGTTGTAGCCGTTCTGCAGATGGATCCGGTCGCCGTACTTGAGCTCGTTCGACACGTGTGTCCCTTCACCTACTGGAGATCCTGTCCCGCCTGGGCCACCGGGGCACCAATCCCCGCTGACCGTGATGGGGCGTTCAAGCCCTCGGCACCGCCCCAGGACAGCGCGGGCCGCCGCGCGGCGGTAGGCGACGGGGAGGCAGACACGTCATTCCACGTTGACGCGTTTGTGCAGTGGGCCAGTGTCACCGCACGGGACTGCCACGTGGTGCAAAAGCGGCGGAAACGGTTCCTCTGCAATCTGGAGGCCAGGCGGAACGGCGGAAAAGGGGGTGCCTGTCCCTCCCCGATGGCCACCCTCAGGAGCGGACTGTCGGAGAGCCGTGTTGTCGCTCTCCCTGGTGTCGGTCCAGGCCCCGTTGTGCCGGCTCAGGCGTAGTGGGTGAGGGCGAGGAGGACGAAGATGTCGGTGAGGACGGGGATGGTGTAGCGCAGGGGGCGGGGGGCTGCCTGGTCGGAGACGGAGGTGTAGCCGCCGTCGGGGTTTTGCCGGCTGAGCAGGTAGTGCAGGCCCGCCTGAACGGTGGGGTGGGTGCGGTGGGTGGGGGCAAGCGCGGTGAGGGTGTAGGCGGTGCTCATCGGGTCGCTGGCTTCGCCGGGGGTCCGGCCCCAGCCGCCGTCCGGGTTGGGGGTGACGAGCAGGCGCTGGTGGATGGAGTCGATGGCCGGCGCAAGGCGCCCACGGTGGCCTGCGGGGTTGTGCTGGTGGGCGAGGGTGAGGGCGTTCAGGGCGCGGAGCATGGCGTTGGCTTCGCTCAGGCTCCAGCTGCGTTCGAACGTGCCGTCGGGTTTCTGCGTGTCGAGGAGGTAGCGGGTTGCGCGTTCCAGCAGGTGGGCGTGGGCGAAGTGGTAGGGCTGCAGGGCGGTGATGGTGTTGGCGGTCATGGTCGGCTCGGAGGGCTGGCCGGGCCGGTAGGTGGGTACCCCGCCGTCCTCACCCAGGTGCGTGGTCAGGTTCTGCCGGGCGGCGTGAAGAGGGGCCTGGTATCGCTCGGGATCGAGGGTGTGCAGGAAGGCCAGGACGTGGGCGGTGCTGTCGGTGTCGGTCTGGACGACGTCCTGGGCATAGGCGAAGCCGCCGTTGCCGGCCTGCTGGGCTGTCAGGTAGTCGCCCATCGCGTACAGCACGTGCCGGTCGGCGCCGGCGCGGACCAGGGCGAGGCCGGCGGTGGCGGTGGAGAAGATCTCCTCGCTGGTGATGAAGGGCATGCCGCCGTCGTCGCGGACGGCTTTGGCCAGCGCGGTGATGCCGTCGTCGATGACCCGGTGGCCGGGTGCCGTCCGCTGCAGCGACAGCAGCGCGAACAGGTGCGCGAACACGTTTCCTTCGATGATCCCGCGGGCCTGGCCGCGTTCGGTCATCTTCAGCAGGCGGGTGGTGAGTTCCGGGGCGACGGGGTCGGGCACGTGCAGGTGGTGGAGGGCGATCTGCCGCAGGCGGGTCCAGGTGGCCTCGTTGTGGTGCTCGAACGCGTGGGAGGGGGCGTCGACGTGGAAGGGTTCGGGTCCCACGACGGCGAGGATCGCCTCCAGGGCGAGCTTCTTTCGGTCGGAGGAGTGCTGGGCGGCGCCGGCAAAGGTCTCCTCGATCAGCCGGTGCCGGTCCGCCGGCGCGATGCCGTGCAGGGTGGCGTCGATGACCGCCGTGTCGAAGACGTCGGCGGTCGTGCGGCTGCGCGACAGATAGGTGTGCAGCCGGCTCTGCACCCCGGGCAGGGCCTTCGCCCGGCGCAGCAGGGTCAGCATCAGGGCCGACTCGGTGACCCGGCTGCGGCATTCGCCCGTGACGGCTCCCTGTCCGCCTACCTGGTCCAGCAGCCGCTCGGTCAGCCGCCGGACGACACTGGCCACCGACGTCGCCGGCGCTGTGGGGCGAGTCGACGGCAGATCGCGGGCCGGGCGCGGCGGGGGCACGGGCAGGTGGGTGAGCAGGCTGGTGCGGTCACACACGGGCCAGGAGCGGTGGCGGGCCAGCAGCCTGAGCGCGGGCGTCGGCTCGAAGACCACTGGTCGGCCGACCTGGCTCAGCGACGATACGTCCCCCAGCGAGTTGCCCACCGCCAGTGAACCCGGCCAGTCGATGCGCTCCTCGCCCACCAGATCCTGAGCGGCCGCGTCCTTCCTGCCGCAGACCGTGGCGGCCACGCGTCCGGTGTACAGCCCGTCAGCCGTCTCGAACCGGGTGCCGCGGAAGAGGGGCACGCCCAGCTCACGGGCAAGATGGGCCACCATCTCCTGCGGGCCGCCCGAGATCAGCACCGGCACACAGCCGGCCTCCTTCAACGCCGTGATCAGCGGCCTGGTGAAGTCGAACAGCCGCTCGCGTTGCCGCTGCCACAGATCGGCCATCACCGCCGACACCGCCCGGCACGGCACATCGGTCAGCATCGCGGCGAACAACTCGTGCAACCGCGCCGCCGCCTGCACATCCTCCGCATCCGAATCCGCCTGCGCACGGCGCAGCCGCGCCAGCCGGTCCCGGGGAACGAGCCCCGCCTCGGCCAGCATTCCCGGCAGTGGGCCGGCCAGCGTGCCGGCGATCAAAGTCCCGTCCACATCCAGCACCGCGATACGCATGCCCCGAGCCTCGCGGGTCCGCCACCGCACCAACGCCGATTCCCCGGCCTGTCACCCGATGGAAGACAGCGCCGTCCGCGCTGCCCCAGAGCAGCGGTCGCTCCCAAATCGGACACCTGCCCGCACGCATACTCCACCACCTGGTCGGTAAGCGGCGGCGAGTGGCCATGAACGGATCCTCTGGCCTCACCGTAGCGACTCCGATGCCGGGAACCACAACTGCGCTCGTGTCTGGTCGTTGGTCGCCGTGCGGTCGCGCACAGGGGCGCGAGCCGATGGCGGATTCTGGGAAGTGAGTGGCTGTGGCGATGATTGACCGGGCCTGGCAGCAGCAGGATCGGGGCTGCGTGGTGGTCACAGACGCGAACGGGGGCGTCGGTCCGGCGGCGGTGCTGCGGCCGGCCAGCCCGGTCGCAAGGGGATCGCCACGGCAGGAGGCCAGGAGGCGGCTACGCCGGAATGGTCAATCGTTGGCTGCCCAGATACCCCGAGGGTTCCGGCGGGCAGGACAGGACGCCATGAGCGGCTACAGCCGCATCACGCAGGTCGCCGTCCACCTGCCCGAAGGCGCCGCGAGAGCTGATCTGCCGTCGAAGGCCGACTGCGTGAACACAACCCCGGCCTGCGGGTCCCGGCCGGCTTGCTGCGCAGGCTTTACGGGCTTACAGAGCGCGTCGTCGCCACGGAAGGCGCCCTGCCTACCGACCTCGCTTCCCAAGCCGTCGACCGCGCGCTGGAGCAAGCAGCCCTCGCACCGGGCGAGATCGACCTGTCGCCGTCAAAACGGGACGCCTGCCCGGTCTTCGGCGTTTCCAACGCCTGCAACAGCGTCCTGAACGCCCTGGAGGTAGCCGACGCCTTCATCTGTGCAGGCCGCTACCGAAGGGTCCTCATCGCGTGCGGAGAAACCCTCAGCCGGCTCAGCCGGTGGACACTGCCCGACCCCGCAGCACTACGCACCGGCCTCGCCTCCCTGACCGGAGGCGACATGGGCGCCGCCCTGCTCCTCGAAGCCTCCACTGAACCCGGGATCAGCGCCCACACGCTCATGGCGAACTCGGCCGAACTGGCCGGCCGCCACCTTCTTCAACCCCCACCAGGCCACAGGCAGGCCGCAAGGGCACACCGACCCCGGCCACCTCCGCCTTGCCTGCGTCCACCAGCCGTCGGTCCCCTTCGTCCGCACTTCTGCGAACGCATGGGCGGCCTGTCCGCATTAGTGGGCGAGCGCGTGTGCGTATGCCTCGTCGAGCAGTTTCCGCAGTGTGGAGGTGGTGGGTGCGATGGCGGTGGCGAGCAGTGCCGGACCGCCTGCCAGCGGTGCCAGGACGGCACACCCGTCCTTGGTGCCTTCGCCGAGCAGTATCGGGTCTTGTCGGTGGTCGAGGCGTGGGGCCACGATGAGGAGTTGGCCGACGGCGCGGTGTCCGTTGAGGACGGCCGGGCCGTCCCAGCCGGGTTCGGGGGCCCCGTATGCCGTGTGCTGGTCGAGTAGCGGGCGTCCGGCGCGGTGGACAAGGATCCGGCTGACGAGGTGGCCTGGTTCTTCGCCGGCCCGACCCAGGAGTTGCTCTTCTCGCAGTGTCAGTCGTGCGGTGGCGGCGAGTTCGACGGTGTACGTCTGGTGCAGGTTGCTGCCGGTGGCACTGATCAGCGGCTGCGGCAGCCAGCGCAGGCTGGCGTGCTCCCCTACGGTGAGCCGGACGTCGTAGGTGGCCGCTGAGCTGGTGGGACCACGCAGGGCGAGTGTGGCGGCGGCTGTGGTGACCTCCAGTTCGGCCCGGTCCTCGGCGGTGATGTCGAGGGTGAGCCGGTCGCCGCCCAATGGGGCGCTCATCGCTCCGATGATCCCTACCTTGGCGGAGTTTCCGGCGGTGCGCAGGCGCCGCAGGTGGAAGGGGCCGTCGCTGTGCAGTTGCGGGAGAGTGGTGACGCGTCCGTTGTACGCGGCGCGGATCCGGGCCGTGGCGCGTACGCCGTCCGGGTGTCCGGCGGGCTCCTGGGCACCGAGTGAGGGGGTGTCGGGGCCGGAGATGGTTCGGGCGGTGGCAAGTTGGGAGAAGGGGTTCATGCGGTTGCCCCGGCGCGCCACTGGGTGAGGTGGCCGGTGACCCAGTCGGCGACCTCGCGGATGCCGTCGTCGCAGGTGAGGCTGGTGAAGATGACGGGCAGGTCGCCGCGCTGTCGTTTCGCGTCGATGGCCATGGTGTCCAGGTCGGCGCCGACGTGCGGGGCGAGGTCGGTCTTGTTGATGACGAGGAGGTCGGCGGTGGTGATGCCGGGGCCGCCCTTGCGGGGGATGTCGTCGCCGCTGGCCACGTCGATGACGAAGATCTGCACGTCGACGAGGCCCTTGGAGAAGGTGGCGGTCAGGTTGTCGCCACCGGACTCGATGAGCACGAGGTCGAGGGGGTGGAGGGTCGCTTCGAGGTGTTCGACGGCTTCCAGGTTGGCGGAGATGTCGTCGCGGATCGCGGTGTGGGGGCAGGCGCCGGTCTCGACGGCGGTGATGCGCTCGGGCGGCAGGACGGCTTCGCGCCGCAGGTACTCGGCGTCCTCGCGGGTGTAGATGTCGTTGGTGACGACGGCGATGGGCCAGCGGTCGCGCAGGGTGCGGCAGAGCGCGGCGACGGTCGCGGTCTTGCCGGAGCCGACCGGGCCGCCCAGGCCGACGCGCAGCGCGCGGCGGCTTCCGTCCGCGCGGAGCGGCTCGGCGCTGTGGGTGTGGCGCTGCGGCATGGTCCCGGGGTGATCGAGGTGCACAAGAACTCCAGGTGGGAAGAAGCGGTTTCAGGAGGCGAAGAGCCGGACGGTCCAGGCGGCGTGCTGTTCACCGGTGATGTCCAGCAGCGGCGAGGACGCCGACGGCAGGGCGTCAATGCCCTCGGCCGTGACGCGGTCTGCGGCCTGGGCGGCAGCTGTGGCGACGGCGTCGGTGTCGGAGCTGAGGCGGGCCAGCAGCCCTGAGGCGTCGAGCGGGTCGAGGCTGAGCAGGCGCACTGCCGCGGTGGCCGGGCCGCCGGCGTTCTCGTACGCGGCGGCATAGGCGGCGTCGAGCGGGGTGAGCCCGGCGGCCCGGGCGGCCAGGCCCAGCACGATGGGCTGGTGGGCGCCCTGGGGACGCGCGGCGGCCAGCAGTTCCAGCTCTTCGGACGGGAAGGTGGCACGGGCCGCGCGCATTATCTGCCGGCCGAGCCGACGGGCGACGGCACGCAGCGCTGGGACGGGAGTGCGCGCGTCAGCGGCGTCGTCCAGCAGCAGCGGGTCGACTCCGGCGGCGGCTGCGGCGGCCAGCCCGGCTGCCGTCAGACCGGTGGTGTGCAGACGTCCTCGACAGAACGCCTCCAAACTGTGGGTGTCGTGTACGGCTCCGTGGGCGACGGCGGCTTCGACGCCGCCGGAGTGGGCGTGCCCGCCGGCCGGGAAGCGGCCGTCGGCCAGGAGGAGCAGGGCTGCGCGGCTCATGGGTGAGCGGCTGACCTTTCGCAGGGTCGGATGGTGAGCCGGTGGCCCGGGCGGCACATCGAGCCCGCCCGGGCCACCGGCCAGAGGGGCCGGGCAGGTGGCCGTTCAGAAAAGGAAGTAACGCTGTGCCAGGGGGACTTCGGTGACGTAGGAGCGTGGCACGGTTGCCCCGTTGAGTTCGGTGCGGGCGTCACTCGTCGTCGCACCGCCGATGGTGACCTCGAAACTGTTGTGGTCGACTTCGAGGCTGTCGGGAACTGTGTCGTTCAATTTCATGTCGGCCTTCGTGACGTGCCGGGTGCTTGTGATGTCCACGAAGCCCTTGTCGAGACCGAGACCCGGATTACTGCTGGTGCCGTCTCCATTCAAGTTGCCGGCTACGCCCGGAGCCACGAAGATCACCGAGTTGCGTCCAGGGGAGCGGCCGGTGGAGCCCCAGACCGGGCGCGGCAGGTAGGGCTGCGGCGTGGTGATCGACGCGTTGGCGTCGCCGACCTGCGCGTACGCGAGCTGGCCGCCCTTAAGGAGCATGTGCGGTTTGACGCCGAAGAACTTCGGCTCCCACAGCACCAGGTCGGCGAGCTTCCCGGTCTCCACGGAGCCGGCGTGGCGGTCGATGCCGTGGGTGATCGCCGGGTTGATCGTGTACTTGGCGACGTACCGGCGGGCGCGGAAGTTGTCGTTGGGCTGTAGTTGCTGGTCGTTGAAGGAGTGGTCTCTGTCGTCGGTGACCGTGCGGACCTTCGCGGCTTCGAGGTCTTCCTTCAGTGCCCCGTAGCGGCTCTTCATGACGTGGGCGGTCTGCCAGGTACGCATGACCATCTCCCCGATGCGGCCCATCGCCTGGGCGTCGGAGGACATCATCGAGATGGCGCCCATGTCGTGGAGGAGGTCCTCCGCGGCCATGGTGGACGGCCGGATCCGGGAGTCGGCGAAGGCCATGTCTGCCGGGATCTCCGGGTTGAGGTGATGGCACACGATCATCATGTCGACGTGCTCCTTGACGGTGTTGACCGTCAGGGGACGCGTCGGGTTGGTCGAGGCGGGCAGGACGTTCGGATCCTTGACCAGCTCGATCATGTCGGGCGCGTGACCGCCGCCGGCGCCCTCGACATGGAAGATGTGGATGGAGCGTGCCTTCTTCGCCGTGAACCTCCCCTCTGCGTCCCTGGCGTCGCCGGTGAACGCTGCCCGTGTGCTCTCCAGGAACCCTGACTCGTTCAGTGAGTCGGCGTGCAGGGCAAGCTGGACGCCGCGCTCTTCGCAGATGTCCAGGGCCCGGTCGATCACCGCAGGCGTGGCGCCCCAGTCCTCGTGGACCTTGAAGCCGCAGACGCCGGCGTCCACCTGCGCGTTGAGTTCGTGCTTGTTCATCGTGCTGCCCTTGCCGAGCAGGCCGATGTTGACCGGGAACTCATCCAGCGACTCGAAGAGCCGCCTGATGTGCCATGCGCCCGGTGTCACGGTGGTGGCCGTACTTCCCTCGGCCGGTCCCGTGCCGCCGCCGATCAGCGTGGTCACGCCCGACGCCAGAGCCTCGTGGATCTCCTCGGGGCAGATGAAGTGGACATGGGTGTCCACGCCACCCGCGGTGAGGATCCGCCCGTTGCCGGAGATGACCTCGGTGCTCGGCCCGACCACGAAACTCACCGGCGTCACCGGAACCGGCACCGCGTTGCCCTTGGTCGTACGGTTCGGCATCTCGAACCGGTTGCTCGGAATCGGATCCATCGTCTCGGGGTTGTACGCCTTGCCGAGGGCCGCGATCCTGCCGTCGCGGATGCCGATGTCGGCCTTGACCACGCCCCACCAGTCGAGGATCAGTGCGCCGGTGATGACGGTGTCCACGGGCCTGTGGTCCGTGGCGTCGCCTTTGCTGTTCCTCCCGTCCCTGGCGAGGTGCGACATCCCCATCGACTCGCGGATCACCTTGCCGCCGCCGAAGAGCATCTCGTTGCCGCTGTACGAAGGGCCGCCGCTCCAGTCGGCCTCGATCTCCAACGTGAGGTCGGTGTCGGCTAGCCGGACCCTGTCCCGCGTCGTCGGCCCGTACAGTGCGGTGTAATCCGTCCGCGTCAGCTCGTTGCTCGGCTTCGATCGGCCCTTTTCAGGCTTCGGTGCCTGGAGGCGGCTTCGTTCCTGTGTATTGCTCATCGGACGATCCCTTCGCGCAGTCCCTGGATCCTGGTGAGGTCGCTGGTGTTGCCGCCGTCGGCCGTGACATCACCCTGGATCTGCACGAGTTCCACGCAGCACTCGTCGCCGGGTTCGAAACGCACGGACGTGCCCGCGGCGATGTTGAGCCGCCGGCCCCTCGCCGCGTCGCAGTTCCAGAGACTGCGGTCCTGGGGGACTGTCTGACTGGCGGGGACCTCGACGCCGACGACCTTCAGACCCGGGTTGACCTCGGCGAAGTGATAGTGGGAGCCGACTTGAATGGGACGGTCCGACTCGTTCTTCACCTTGATCTTCGTCTTGCCCGGCCCCGGCAGCGTGGTGGCGTCCGTCTGCAGGCTGACGCCCTGCGTGTCCCCGTCGAGATGCACGTTGAAGTAGATCGCGTCGTACCGGGAGATTGTGTCGTCGTCCTCGTCGGAGCGTACGGACGGGTTGCCGCTGTCGCCGCAGTCGATCGGGGAGCCTGGCTTGCGGGGTGGCTTGGGGTGCTCGACCTTGCCCGGGTAGACCTCGGGTTCCTCCGTGGCCTCGGGGATGGGGTCGTGGATGGTGACCAGTTTGGTGCCGTCGGGGAAGGTCGCCTCCACCTGGACGTTCTTGATCATCTCCGGGACGCCGTCCATCACGTCGTCACGGGTGAGTACCTGTCGGCCCGAGTCCATGATGTCGCTGACCGTCTTACCGTCGCGTGCCGCCTCGAAGACGTGAGCGGTCAGCAGGGCCATCGTTTCGGGGTAGTTCAAACGCAACCCCCGGTCGCGGCGCTTGCCGGCCACGTCGGCCGCGACGTGGATCAGCAAGCGCTCCTGCTCATGCGGAGTCAAGTGCACGATGGCTCGTCTCTGTTGTTCGGATGGTGCGTGCGGCCGGGCATCCCAAAGGTCACGGACGACGCTCCGCGGATAGCAACAGGCGCTCTCCGAGCATCAGCGGAGAGGAACGGCGACGCGGTCAAACGGCGACTGATCTACACCATCTGGTGAATCGGCGAATACCCTGACATCCCGCCGGGCAAGGGGGGCCCGTATCCGAAATCGACGCATGCTGCGAGTTGGTGGCTGCAAGGGACTTCGGCGATGAGTCATCGCCCTCACCGGGTTCCGTACCGACCTGCCCCAGCCACCGAATGACGTCTCGACCGGACGTGCGGCAATTGACGCTTGCGGCGCGATCACTCCGCTCATGGATCTCGCCTGGGATCCGACGTGTACCCGCTCAGCATGAAGAGCCACGGCCACGAGGCCGCCGCCTCTTCTCGTTCGCACGACGGAGAGCAGACCTGCTTCGACCGCTGCTTTCACGAGGGGCGAGGACCACTCCTGAGCGGTGATCTCGGTGCCTTCGACCGCATGCACGTAGCCGAGAGTGGCATGGACACCGACCGCACCAATGCGCAAGGCCAGGTAGTCGTTTACCGTAACGCCCGGTAAATTCCGGCCGGCCAGCCCGCCCCATAGGGTTCGGGTTCGGCTACCCAGGCCCCCAGCGAGCGAGCGAGCTCTGCGCTTGCGGTCCAGTCGCAGTCGACTCTGCGGGCTGTCCGGCTGACGACCGCTTGGTTCCAAGGCCGGCCGATCGACCCGATGCACCGGACGGCGGACAACCGCATGGGCTGTGCCAGGTCCTCGCCTCTGGGCAAGGGGCTCGGCCCGCAGCTGGACCCTTTGGGTCCTGCTCGACTACACCGCCGGCGTTGCCGCCGACACGACCCCGGCACCGCGATCAATGAGCTACGCCAAGCCGGTGTGGTGCTGAGCGGCAAGCCAGTCGTCCTCGCCTGAGAACCACGGCCGCCTTCGCCGCGGGGCCTGCCCGCAACAGGCGCACCGTCCGTATGACGGTCGTGGCGTGGCTGCTGGTAGGCCCGTTGATCAGCATCATCCCGGCGCGGGCGCTGCCGGCCAAGCCGAACAGAGCTGCCTGCATGGCTGGGCACAGCCGGCCCTCTTCGGTGGCAAGGGCGAGCTGGAGGGGAAGGGCGCGGCGCCCGGACGCTTCCGGGGCCGGTGCTGAGCCGTCCCGTGTCCAGGTCGGCCGGGCCATTCGGGAGGACCGCCGTGAACGAGTTGGGGCAGCATGGCCTGTCTGCGCAGAAGAGGGGATGGGCTGTTGGCCATGACGCTCGTTTGACGCTCCGGGCGCCCGCAGACGGTACAGCGGGCCGCAAAATGGGCTCTGACCTGCAACTTTCCGGATCCCGCTGAAGCCGACACCTTTCCTATGACGCATCATGTGGAGTGCGTGGCGATTCTTGAGCCGGTGGGGAAGGGTTCCTGACCTGCGGTTTTGCGTCTGGGGGAGGGTGTACGGGCGGAGACCTCCCGAGCACCCTCCCCCGATCACGACCTGCCTACCCCCTCATCGCGACGTAAGCCCGTTGATCCGCCACAGGCCGTCGTCGGCGGTGTACGCGTCGCCCGACGCCGCCAGGGAGAAGCTGAAGGCGTTGATCCCGAGGAGGTTGGTGACGTGGGACTGGGCCCCGGTGGTGGGGTTCACGCGCTTCACCTCGTCGCCGACCTGGAAGTAGACGAGGCCGTCGCCGCCGACCGAGATCGACGTGGGTTCGTAGCTCTCGCCGGCCAGTACTCGGGTCGTGCCGGTGGTCACGTTCGTCTGGAGGATGCGGCCCTGGCCCATGTCCGCCGTGTAGGCGAGGCCCGCCTTGTCGAAGGCGAGGCCGTAGGAGAAGCCGAGGCCCGTGGCCACCACGCGTGCTGTTCCGCCGTCCGGGACGGCGATGAGTTCGCCGTTGGTGTCGGTGGCGTAGGTGGTGGTGCCGAAGCGGGACACCCCGAAGAGCGCGGGCAGGCCGGCGGCCAGGGTGCGGTGGCTGCCGGTGGCGAGGGTGACCTGCTGAAGCGTGCCGTCGAAGCTGGTGATGTACGCGTTGCCGTCGGCGACGGCCACTCCGCGGAGGTTGCCCAGACCGGTCGTGACCGCGTCGAGTGCTCCGGTGGCCAGGTCCAGCTTGAGCAGGTCGCCGCCCGAGTACGCCAGGTACACCGCGCCTGCGTTGTCGGGGGCGATGGCGACCGGGGAACCGGCCGCCGGTGCGATGCGCAGGCAGTCAGTGGACGGGCACTTGATGTCACCCGTCGCGGCAACTGCCGGAGCGGCGAAGGTCATTGTCGCTCCCGACGCAAGCAACGCGCCGAGCGCCAGCGCCACACCCAGCGCGCGTCCTCGGCTGGTGAGCGAGCGGGTGGGACGGTCGAGCGGGAGTCGTGTCGCGGTCCTAGATCTCATCATCGAGTCCATCCGTTCCTGTCCGTCGACGATCGGTGGGCCCACGGGATCGCCGCGGGCACTGCACCGGACACGTAGCCGGGGTACGGAGAGGTTCACCGAGGGGGGCCGCGGGGCGAAGACCACCGCGCACCTGTCCTTCTGAAGGGTGACCCGGTGCCCTAGTCCTTCCCACCCGAAGGCTTCGGCCAGCTGTCGAGGAGCTGGTCGTCGGTCATGGCGGTCGGGTGCGGTGCCGGTGACGGTTCCAGGCCGAAGCCCACCATCAGGGCCTCCGCGTAGCGGCGCCAGGCGTCCGGGGCCACGTCGTTCGTGCGGTCGGCGACGGCGCCGATCATGTACAGGAAGGCGTACACATCGGCGCTGGCGAAGTCCTCGCGGACCGCGCCCGCCGCCACCGCCCGTGCCACCAGGCCGTCCACGAGACGGCCGAGCTGGTCACGTGTCCGGGCGGTCGTCTCCTTGGTGAAGTCGGCGTTGGCCAGGACGACTTCGAGGGCGCGGTCCTCGGCCCGCATCCGCGCCGCCTCCAGCAGATAGTGCCGTAGCGCCCCGGCCGGGTCCGGCTGCTCCGTGGCCGTGGCCGCGAGGTGCAGGAACACCGTGAACCGCTCGGTGAACAGGGCGTCGACCAGTGCCTGGAGGTCCGGGAAGCGCCGGTACACCGTGCCGACGCCGAGGCCTGCCTCGCGGGCGATCTCGTTGAGGGGGACGGTGGCACCCCGCTCGGCGAACAGGCGGTCGGCCGTCGTCATGATCAGGCGGCGGTTGCGTTCCGCGTCCGCGCGCAGCGGGCGTTGTGTTTCGGGGCTCACGCCGGGACATTCTCCGGCATCCTCGCCCCGACGGGCCGGCGCACGTGCCCGACCAGGAGGGAGACGCCGGTGACGACGCTCCACAGCAGCCACGAGTAGACACCGCCCCGCTCGAAGATCCCGGCCGTGCTCGTGGAGGCGCCCACGAACGCCTCGCTCAGCAGCCCCAGGGCGCCGACCCCGATGCAGAACACGCGGTAGGCGCGCGGCAGTTGGAGGCTCCGCAGGGAGCCCGCGAGGATCGCGATGGTGTTCGCGCACAGGATGGCGACCGACGCGCCCCCGACGTGCAGCGCCAGGCTGTAGGCCGGGCCGTCCGGCGAGCCGTGGAACAGGCCGACGAGGACGAAGCCCACCGCGTGCGCGGCGGCGAGGGCGACGACGACGCGGCGCGCGCGGCCGGTGAGCAGGGTGGCCGCGAGCAGGACCACGCCGGTCGCGAACAGGATTCCCTGGACGATGAACGATGTGTTCATCAGCGTGTGGTCCGGCGAGCAGATGGTGCGGCCCTGGTAGTGCGTGCCGCAGTCGGGGACGCCCAGGTCGCTGATGTAGTTCGTGGCGTAGCTGTACGGCGGTGAGGTCCAGGCCGCCGCGGCGACCGCCTCGGAGACCACCCACTGCACCGCGTTCAGCAGCAGGACGGCCGCTGCCAGTGGCAGCCGGTCCTTGCGTGGCATGAGAACTCCTCTCGACAGGTCCTGCTCACCAGCCTACATTAAGTGGATAGAATTATCCGGTTAGCGCCGACGGTCACGTGACGAGCGTCACAAAGCGAGGTTCGAACTTCGAGGGCCGCCGCGCATCTAGTCGGCGTCCACTCCATTCCACCGAGGAACAATCAATGTTGGCTTATCTGCCCGGATTCGCCCCCTGGATCGTCGCCGGCGTCCTCTCGTCCTTCGACTGGCGCTGGGGCGCGCTCGGCGGTCTCGTCACGGGACTGCTGATGATGCTGAACGACCGTCGCCGCGGGGTCGGCTTCGACGCCCTGGTCCTGGAGATCAGCACCCTCGCCTACTTCGTGGTGATCGGCGCCGTCTCCGTCGCGAAGCCGGACTCCTCCCTGTCTGGCCAGACCGACGTCATCTCCTTCGTCTGGCTGGGCGGCACCGCCTGGGGCAGCCTGCTGCTCCGCAGCCCCTTCACGCTGGGGATCGCCAAGCGCCAGACCCCCCGCGAGTACTGGGACATGCCGGAGTTCGTCCAGGTCAACAACCTCATCACCAGCGCCTGGGGAGCCGGCTTCACCTTCATCGCGGTCAGCCTGGCCATCTCCAACGCGGTGGACGCCCCGGCCTGGGTGGGCATCACCGCCCATGTCGTCGGCCTGGTCGCCCCCGCCGTCTTCACGAAGGTCTATCCCGCTCGCGTCCAGGCCAGGTTCATGGCCCTGGCGCAGGCCCAACCGCCGGTGCGGGCCGTCCCGTAGACCGGCCGGACGGCCAACCACCGTCCCCGTCCGGTGACTTCACGACTTCACGACCTCTCGGCACCAAGTACTCACCCCCACTAAGGAGTTGGCGCATCGTGAGCACCACACAGGAAGCCGCCAAAGCGCGGAACATCGTCCTCGTGCACGGCGGATTCGTCGACGGATCCGGCTGGCGGGGCGTCTACGACGCACTCCGCGCCGACGGCTACCGCGTGAGCGTCGTCCAGAACCCCACGCTGTCCCTCGAAGGCGACGTCGCCGTGACCAAACGGGTCCTCGACGCCCAGGACGGCCCGACGGTACTCGTCGGACACTCCTACGGCGGCGCCGTGATCTCCGAGGCCGGGAACCACGAGAACGTGTCGGCGCTCGTCTACGTCGCGGCCTTCGCGCCCGACAAGGGCGAGTCCGTGAACACCCTCATCGCCGACCCGCCGCCCGGCGCTCCCGTGCCGCCGATCCTGCCGCCCGTCGACGGGTTCCTCTTCCTCGACCGGGAGAAGTTCGCCCCGTCCTTCGCCGGTGACCTGCCCGCCGCCGACGCCGAGTTCCTCGCCGACTCCCAAGTGCCGTGGGGACTGGACGCGTTGGGCGGTGCGGTCACCCAGCCCGCGTGGCGTACCAGGCCGAGCTTCTACCTGGTCGCCACCGACGACCGCATGATCCCGCCGCCCGCCCAGCGCGCCATGGCCGAGCGGGCCGGTGCCACGGTCGCCGAGACCGGCGGCAGCCACGCCGTATACGTGTCCAAGCCCGCCGAGGTCGCCGCGTTCATCGGGAAGGCG
The DNA here is from genome assembly GCF_045209635.1 of Streptomyces sp. NBC_01622. NCBI lineage: Bacteria > Bacillati > Actinomycetota > Actinomycetes > Kitasatosporales > Streptomycetaceae > Streptomyces > Streptomyces sp. NBC_01622. Next base: position 3,161,907 of record NZ_CP109293.1, on the reverse strand, counting down.
GCCACCGGCACCACCGCGTAAGGCCTCTCCGCAGGCAGTCGTGGCGGCCGCGGTGCTCAGCGCGGCCGTCGCAACCGCGGCGGCGGACGCCCGGCGGGTGTCCGCCGCCGCGGCCAACTCCCGCCCGAACCAAGGCGGTTCGGGTGCACGGCTCGACAAGGAAAGCCCCATGACCGACGAGACAACCGTTCCGCTGTATCTCCGGGGCCGCTTCGCCCCGGTCCCCGAGGAGCACACCGCCGCGCGGCTCACCGTGCGCGGCACCCTGCCGCCCGAGCTGGACGGCCGCTATCTGCGCAACGGCCCCAACCCGCTGCCCGGCGAGGACAAGGGCCACTGGTTCACCGGCCCCGGCATGCTGCACGGCATCCGGCTGCGCGACGGCCGCGCCGAGTGGTACCGCAACAGGTGGGTCCGCACACGGGAGTTGGAGGGCCACCCGTTCGTCCGCGAGGACTTCAGCATCGACCTGGCCGCGACACCGGCCAACACTCACGTGATCCGGCACGCCGACACCGTGCTCGCGCTGTGCGAGGTCGGCCTGCCCTACTGGGTCACACCGGAGCTGGACACCATCGGACCGTACGACTTCGGCGGGAAGCTCACCACCGCGATGACCGCGCACCCCAAGGAGGACCCGGTCACCGGTGAACTCCACCTGTTCGGGACCGGTTTCGCGCCGCCCTACCTCACCTACCACCGGGTCACCCCGGAGGGTGAGCTGCTCGACAGCCGGCCGATCGATGTCCCGGGCCCGACGATGATGCACGACTTCGCCATCACCGAGCACCACATCGTCTGGATGGACCTGCCCGTGGTCTTCGACGCCGGCCTGGCCGGGCGCGGCGGCATGCCCTACCGGTGGGCCGAGGCGTACGGCGCCCGGATCGGGATCATGTCGCGCGAGCCAGGCGTCACCGAGGTGCGCTGGTTCGACGTCGACCCCTGCTACGTCTTCCACGTGGGCAACGCCTACGAGGACGCGCAGGGGCGTGTGGTGCTGGACGCGGTGCGCTACGACGACGCCGGGTTCCGGAAGGTCTGGGGCGACATCGGCGGGCCCACCGGCCAGCGCGTCCCCGGCGTCCCGAACGGGCAGGTCGGGGTGCGGGAACCGGGGCACACCCAGGCGCCCTCCGTGCTGTACCGGTGGATCCTGGACCCGGCGGCCGGCCGGGTCTTCGAGTCCCAACTCGACGACCGCGAGGCCGAGTTCCCCACCCACAACGAGACCCTCACCGGACGCCCGAACCGCTACCTCTACACGGTCAACGGCGACGGCATCGCCAAGCACGACCTCGCGCGCCAGACCGATGACGTCCACAAGACGCCCGGCAGCCGCTACTCCGGCGAGGCCGTCTTCGTCCCGGCGGCCGACGGCACCGCCGAGGACGAGGGCTGGCTCCTGTCGCTCCTCTCGGACGACGACGGCGCGGCGGGCGAACTCCTCGTCCTCGACGCCGCGGACCTCTCCGTGCAGGCGGTCGTGGAACTGCCGTACCCGGTCCCGTCCGGCTTCCACGGCAGCTGGCTGCCCGAGCCCGGCACCCGGTCCGAAGACTGAGAACGCCCTTGCCGAGGAGCCGCTCCGGCGTATCTTCCTCGGCAAGGGCCCCTCGACCCGATGCACGAGGTCCCTGGCAGCACACCGTTCGCGATGCGTCGTCATGGAGGCTTCGGATTCATGGTGCCCCTCAACCTCCCCACGGACGAGGAACTCACCCGCAGGGCCCAGGCGGGCGACTCCGGCGCCCTGGGGCTTCTGCTGACACGCCATCAGGCGCCCATGCGGGCCGTGGCGTTGAGCCTGCTGGGCTACGGCCCCGACGCCGAGGACGCCGTACAGGATGCCGCCCTAACGGCGCTGCGGCGCATCGGTGACGTACGGGAGCCCGCGGCCGTGGGGGCGTGGCTGCGGGCGATCGTACGGAACTCCGCCCGGATGCGGCTCAGGGCCAACCGGGAGTTGCCCGGTCTCGACGGGCTGGAGCAGTTGCGGTCGCGTGACGACGGGCCGTCGCACCCCGAGCGGCTGATCGAGCAGCACGCGATGCGGGACTGGATCTGGGACGCGGTGGAGGAACTGCCGCAGCAGCAGCGGCTGGTGCTGATGCTGCGGCACTTCAGCGGGATCACCTCGTACCAGGAGATCGCCGAGGCCTGCGAGGTGCCGGTCGGCACCGTGCGCAGCCGGCTCAACCAGGCCAGGGCGAAGATGGCCAAGGTGCTGCTGTCCACCCGGACGCAGGGCCACGAGGACGCCGCCGCGATCACCGAGGACAGCCGGCAGGAGGCCGAGGTCACGCTGGACGGCGCCATGCGCGGTCAACTGCCGGGCGAGATCCTGGAGTTGTGGCCGGCGGAGACCGAACTGGTCGGCGTCCTCAACAAGGAGGGCGGCCGTGTCCATCCCTTCCCGGCCATGCGGGAGACCAGGACCAAGGGCGTGACCCAGCACCTGCGCCATGTCGTGGCCAGCCGCGACATCGCCATCTGGGAGATGGAGGCCGTCAACCCCGCCGGCATCTCGAACCCCTGCCCGCCCAGCCTCGCCTGGCTGATGTTCCGGCGCGACGGGCGGGTGCAGAAGCTCCGGGTGGTCTTCCCGGGGACCCCGTCAGGCGGAGCGCAGCAGCCCTCGTAGCGCCGCCGTGTCGATGACCTGGGACCGGGACGGGAACACCTTCTCGACCAGCACCCGGTGGGTCTCGGCGTCGGGGTCGGCGACGCCGTCGGACAGGACGAGGACGCGGTAGTCGCGGTCGGCGGCGTCCATGACGGTGGACAGGACGACACCGCTGGTGCTGATCCCGGCGAGCACCAGGGTGTCGATGCCCCGCTCGTCCAACTGCTGGTGGAGATCGGTGGTGGAGCCGGAGCCGTAGCGGATCTTGCGGACGACGACGTCGCCGTCCTCGGGGGTGAGGCGCTCGTCGATCTGGGTCGAGGCGTCCTCGTGGTGCAGCATCTTGGCCCCGGCGACCGCGCTGAAGGACGGGTTGTGCTCGGGGACGGCCGCCCAGTCGTCCTCGGTGAAGGCGACGCGGACGTAACCGATGGTGCCGCCGGCCGCGCGGACGTCGGCGATGGAGTCCCTGACCCGCTCGACGAGGGCGTCGGAGTCGGGTACGGCGGGGACGATCCCGTTCTGGAAGTCCATGACCAGCAGGGCGGTGCGCTCGGGGTCGATCGTGGGGAGGGGGGTGGTGCTCACGAGGGGTTCTCCTTGGTGGGGTTATTCATAGGGGGTCGGTCGGTCAGGTGGTCGTGCCGCGGCCCATCAGGCGCCGGTCCAGGACGGTCAGCAGGAGGACCACGACGCCCGCCCCGACCAGGACGAGGCCGAGGATGTGCAGGCCGTGGTCGCTCGCGCCGTCGCGGAAGACGATCCCGCCGATCACGGCGGACGTGATGGTGCCGAGGTAGCCGAAGGTGCGGAACAGCCCGGAGGCGGTGCCGATCTGGTCGGGCGGCGCGGCGAGGTACAGGGCGGTCTGGTTGCCCACGGTCGTGGCGGCCGAGGTGACGCCGAAGATAAGGGACACCAGCACGAGCGCGATGGCCGGGCTGTCCGAGGTGAGCAGCATGATCCCGGCCGAGCCGATCAGCATGGTCACCGCCGAGACGATCAGCGGGCCGCGCACCAGATTGCGGCGGGCCAGCGGGCGCGAGAGCAGCGCGGAGACGGCGCCCATCGGCAGCAGCAGAAGTCCCGCCGTCACCGTGGACAGCCCGTGCGCGGCCTCCATCCACTGCGTCATGCCGTACATCACCGAGTAGGTGCCGAGCAGGGTGAGCCCCTGGCGCAGATAGGTGCGGGTGAGGGCGCCGTTGGCGGCGAGGCCGCGGAAGTCGAAGAACGGCGCGGTCCTGCGCAGCTCCCATCGGACGGTGGGTACGGTGGCCAGCGCGAAGACGGCGAGGGCGGGCCAGTCGAGCCGGGGGAGGCCCATCAGGAAGATGACCAGCGCGCTCATCGTCACGGCGAAGCCGAGGATGCCGGGCAGGTCGATCCGGTCGGCGACCCTGTGGAACCGCCGGTCCGCGCGGTCGAGCACCGGGTCCTTGGGCAGCCAGCGCACCGCCATCACCATCGCCATCGCGGTGACCGGGATGTTGATCAGGAACGCCCAGCGCCAGCCGCCCGCGCCGACCAGCAGCCCGCCGATCGGCGGACCGACGGCGGCGGTGGCCATGCCCGCGATCGCGATACCGCCGAGCACCCCGCCCGGCGGCGCGTCGAGACCGGCGTCCTGGGCGCGGCGCCGGATCAGCACCATCGCGCAGGGGAACGCGGCCGACGTGCCGACGCCGACCAGGACACGCGCGACGGTCAGCGTCGCCAGGTTCTGGCCGAGACCGCCGACGACACCGCCGAGCAGCACCAGGACGATCCCGGCCAGGAAGATCCGGCGCGCCCCGAGCACCTCCGCCAGCTTGCCGGCGGTGGGCTGCGCTATGGCGCTGGCCAGATACAGCGAGGAGACCAGCACGGCGGTGCTGCCGACCGGGACATGCAGCTCGGTGGCGATCGGCACCAGTGCGGTCGCGATGATGGAACTGTTGACCGGGTTCAGGCTCGCGCCCACGTAGAGCGGGGTCGTGAAGGTCCAGGCGAACGGCTTGCGCGCGAGATCGCGTGCCGCGGCGACGGCTTTGGCGGCGTCGGCCCTCATATGCGGCCGTCGTCCAGCTCGGCCCCGGCCAGGCGCTCCAGCAGCTCGATGGCCTTGTCCAGGTCCTTGCGCTCCTCCGGGGCGAGGAGCCGGTCGATGGCCCGGGCCAGGAAGGAGGCACGGCCCGCGAGCAGCTTGTCGACCAGTTCGGTCGCGGACGGGTCGGCGCTCATCAGCTTCTTGCGGCCGTCCTGCGCGTCCGGCTCGCTGCGGACCAGCCCGGCGGCCTTGAGCACCGCCAGGCTCTGCGCGATGGACTGGGCGCTGACGCGCTCCAGCGTCGCGAGTCGCGCCGCGGTGACCGGTCCCTCCCGCACGACACTCGCCAGCACGCCGAGCTGCGTGAGGGTCAGTCCGGTCGTGTGCTGACCCGATTCCACGCGCAGCCGTGCGCGCAGCCGGGTCATCGCGTCGTTGAGCCGCTGCGCGGTCGCGACGGACTGCCGCGGTGCGGGGTTCGTGTTCATGGTCCCAAGGTAAAACTGCACAAGTAACTTTGCCAAGTTACTTGTGCAGTTTTCCCTGTCGGCTGGATCACACCGCCAGGTGGGCGGCGAAGAAGCCGTCCAGCTTCTCGACGGCGGGCGTGACGTACTCGTCCTTGTCATAGAGGTCGACGTGCGAAGCGCCCTCGATCCACGCCAACTCCTTTGTTCCGGAAGCCTTTTCGAACGCTTCCACGCTCATCCAGGACGTCACGGCCGCACGCCCGACGATCAGCAGCAGGGGACGCGGAGCGATCAGGGCGACGGATGCGAACGTGTCGGAGGCGGCGATGCGATCCACGCTGGTCCAGGTCAGCGCCTTGGCCGAGCGGGGGTGCTGGGCGCGCGGAGTGCAGTAGTACTCCCAGCCCTCGTAGACGTGCGGGCCGCCCGCGCGGGCCTCCTCCTCGGTGGTGGGGAAGACCGGGAAACGCTGGACGTCCGCACCACGGGCCTCCGCGGTGCGGGCCGCGGAGGCGGCGGCCAGCATGCCCTCCACGACGGCCACGTCCTGCGCGCCGTCCGCGCCGAGCCGGAACTGCCGTGACATGTCTACGGCGCTGACCGTGCCCACGGCCCGGATGCGCGGGTCGGTCGCGGTCGCCGCCAGGGCGTAACCGCCGGAGGCGCAGATGCCCAGCACCCCGATGCGGCCGGGGTCCACCTCGTCGAGGGTGCCGAGGAAGGAAACGGCGGCCTTGAGGTCCTCGACCCGCTGCCCCGGATCCTCCAGATCGCGCGGCTCGCCCTCGCTCTCGCCCTGGTAGGCGGCGTCGAAGGCGAGCGTGACGAACCCGCGCTCGGCCAGCAGGCGGGCATACAGGCCGGAGGCTTGTTCCTTCACCCCGGTGCCGGGATGCCCGACCACGATCGCGGGACACGGCACCCCCGGCGTCTCTTCGTCCGGGGTGTAGAGGTGACCGGCGAGCTTCAGGCCCGCGCTGAGGAAGGTGACGTCGGTACGCATGGGATGCACTCCAGTCGGAGGTGGGGGAGCCGGTGTACGGCCATGCCCCCACCGTCACGCCACCCCACCCCGCGCCACCAGGGACGGCTCTGCCTATGCGGTTCTGTACCAGGCACGCACGCGCGGCCCCGACGACACTGGAGGCATGACAGACCCCGACGCGTCCCTCTCCGGCAACGAACTGGGCGACTTCCTGCGCGCCCGCCGCGCGGAACGCGACCCGCACGAGGCGGGCTTCCCCGACGACGGCCGGCTGCGCCGCGTACCCGGGCTGCGCAGGGAGGAACTGGCCCATCTCGCGCACGTGAGCGTCGACTACGTCGTCCGCCTGGAACAGGGCCGCACCCGCCGGGGCTCCCGCGCCGTCCTGGACGCGCTCGCCGACGCGCTGCACCTCGCACCGGACGAGCGCGCCTACCTCCTCACCCTGGCCGAGGTCGCCCCCGGCGCGGTCGCCCGACCGGCCGGACGGCCCGAAGTCGCCCCACGGCTACGGCAGTTGCTGGACACGATGTACGACGTCCCGGCGATGGTGCTGCACCGGGGCATGGACGTACTCGCCTGGAACCGCGCGGCCTCGGCACTCCTCACCGACTTCGGCGCCCTGCCCCAGGCCGAGCGCAACCTGATCCGGCTCACCTTCCTCGACGCCCCCTTCCGCGCCCTGTACGCCGACTGGCCCCGGGCCGCCCGCGAGTGCGTCGCCGTCCTGCGCATGGAGGCGGGCCGCACCCCGCACGACCCCGCGCTGACCGCCCTGGTCGCCGAACTCGGCGTCCGCGACCCGGACTTCCGCACCTGGTGGGCCGGCCACCAGGTGCGCGGACCGCGGCAGCTCACCAAGACCTACCTCCATCCGGTCGCCGGTGAACTCACCCTCGACGTCCAGCAGTTCACCGTCGACACCCACCCCGAGCAACTGCTCGTCGCCTACACCGCGCCACCGGACTCGCCCTCGCGGGAGGCGCTGCGGTTCCTGCTGCAGTGGGCGGGCCTCACCAGCACGCAGGCGGGGTGAGCGGGGGGCTCAGCCGCCGACCGGCGCGCCCGCCACCGCCGCACTGCCCGGAAGGGGTGTACGGGCGGGCCGTTCGGCCAGGACGTCGAGGATGTTGTCCACCGCCAGGTCGACCATCGCGGCCCGGGTCGCCTCGGTGGCCGATCCGATGTGGGGGAGCGTGATCACGTTCGGCTCGGCGACCAGCGGGGACAACTCCCGTCCCATCGGCTCGCGTTCGAAGACGTCGAGCCCGGCGGAGTGCAGCCGTCCCTCGCGGACGGCGTCGAGCAGGGCCTCCTCGTCCACGACCCCGCCGCGCGAGGTGCTGACCAGCGTGGCCGTGGGCTTCATCGCGGCCAGCTCGCGGGCCGAGATCAGATGGCGGGTCTCCTCGGTGAGCGGTACGTGCAGCGACACCACGTCCGCGTCGGCCAGCAGGGCGGCCAGGCCGACCGAGGTCGAGAGGTCGTCGTCGGGGGCGTACGGGTCGTGGTGGATCACCCGCATGCCGAAACCGTGCGCCCGGCGGGCCACCGCGCGGCCGATCTGGCCGTAGCCGATCAGGCCGAGGGTGGCGCCGTGGACGTCAAGGCCGAGGTAGTCGTGCATCCGGAACAGTTCCCAGGAGCCCTCCGAGAGGCTCGCCCCGGCCGCGCCGAGCCTGCGGCGGGCGGCGAGGATCAGCGCGAAGGTGAGGTCGGCGGTGGTCTCCGCGAGCACGCGGGGCGTGTGCGTGACGACGATGCCGCGTTCTGCGGCGGCGGCCCGGTCGACGTTGTCGAAACCCATGCTGGCGAGGGCGACGACACGCAGAGAGGGGCCCGCCGCGTCCATCAGGGCGGCGTCCACCGGGTCGTTGCCGAGGGCCAGTACGCCGCTCGCCCCGGGGGCGAGAGCCGCGAGGTCGGCCGGTCCGGGCTTGCCGGCACCGGGCCAGGCGACCAGTTCCGCGCTCGCGGAGAGGCGTTCCAGACCTTGGCCGGGCAGGTTTTCACGGGTGGCGAGGACACGCTTCTTCATGTGCTTCTCCAGTGACGAGCCGCGTATTGCCGACCGGGCGAATAATTTCGAGGAGGTTTCGAAGAAAGCTAGCCGCGGCGGTCACCGGAAACAAATAACGGATTCTTGTGACGCTATTGGTCGTCGTTATTCTTGTCGCCGGCGATCAGCTCCAGGAAGAGATCGTGCACCGCCAGGGCCGGCTCCGAGAGCGGCTGATTGTCCGACGTGACCACGGACAGTTTGACCTGGATGACCGGTTCCACGATCCGCCGCACGGACAGGGCACGGACATCGAGAATGGCCCGCGCGGCCGACCACGGCAGGACCGTCGCACCGAGGCCCGCGTCCACCGCGTTGACGAGGGTCAGCGCCGACTCCACCTCGCCCACCACGTTCAGCCGCAGCGACGCCTGCTGGAAGGCCGCGTCCACCACCTGCCGGATCGTGTGGATCCGGCTGGGCAGCAGCAGCGGCAGGCTCGCCAGCTCCTCCAGGCGCACCTCGCCCTTCCCCTGCGGTGCCGCGTCACCTGGCGCCTCGATCAGGAAGAGGTCCTCGGTACGGACCGGCTCGAACTGCACACCCCGCAGCGGCCCGGCGCCGTAGATGAACGCCATGTCCATCCGGCCGGTCATGATCGCCTCGCTGATCACCCCACCGAAGTTCTCGTTGATGTGCAGCAGGATGTCCGGGTAGCGCTCGCGCACGCTCTTGAGCAGCGGCAGCGCGAGGGCCGCGCCCAGGCTGTACGGCGCGAGGCCCACCGACACGCTGCCCGCGGGGGCCCGGCCGGAGACGTCCACAGCCGCCTGCGCGAGGTCCACCTGCCGCAGGATGAGCTGGGCGTGCCGGTACAGCGCCCGGCCCGCCTCGGTCGGGGCCACCCCGCGTTTGCTGCGGATCAGCAGTTGCTGCCCGAACTGCGCCTCCAGGGCCGACAGTTGCTGGCTCAGCGCCGGCTGGGCGATGTGCAGGATGTCGGCCGCGCGCGTGATGCTCCCCGCGTCGATGATCTTGATGAACGAGTAGAGACGTCTGGTGTCCATGCGCGGGGCCTTCCAGGTGGAGCGAAGCCTCATCGTAGGGAGGGATCACCCCGAAGCACAGCCCCGGCGAGTGGAGGGTGTGAGGGGAGTCATAGCCGTTCGCGATAACGCCAGACCGAACGGATATTGGCGATCACGCGACGGGCCGAATAAGTTGTGCGGAACATCCAGGGCATCCCCGTCCCTCAATTAATCTCCCCGCAGAATTCCCTTTCCCGGAGTTCCCCATTACCGCATTCTCTCCCGGAGGACGTCATGACCCCCATGGTTGATCTCGTCGCCGATCTCGGCGAGGGATTCGGCGCCTACACAATGGGCGACGACGCGGCCCTTCTGGAGATGCTGACCTCCGCCAACGTGGCCTGCGGATTCCACGCGGGCGATCCTCGCATCATGGACGCGACCGTGCGGACCTGCGTGGAGAAGCAGGTCGCCGTGGGCGCCCACCCCAGCTTCCCCGACCTGGTCGGCTTCGGCCGCCGCGCGATGGACCTCACCCCGGAGGAGGTCCGCACCGACGTGCTCTACCAGATCGGCGCCCTCCAGGCCTTCGCCGTCGCCCACGGCACCCGGGTCCACCACGTCGCCCCGCACGGCCGCCTCGGCAACCTGGTCGCCGTACGCGCCGACTACGCCCGCGCCGTCGTGGACGCCGTGGCCGCCCTGGACGAGTCACTGATCGTCCTCGCGCAGGACGGCGAGCTGGCCGACGCGGCCCGCGCCCGCGGCCTGCGGGTCGGCATCGTGGGCATCGCCGACCGCGCCTACCGCGCCGACGGAACCCTCGTCCCGCGCTCCGAGCCCGGCGCGGTGATCCACGACCCGGACGAGGTCGCCCGCCGCACCCTGCGCATGGTCACCGAGGGCGTCATCCGCAGCGTCGACGGCACGGACGTCCAAGTCGCCTGCGACACCGTCCTGTTGCACGGCGACAGCCCCGGCGCGATCGCCCTGGCCGGTCGCATCCGCGAGCAACTCCTCACCGCAGACATCGAGATCACCTCCCTCGACAAAGTCCTCAGCGGCAGGGACAGCTGACATGAACGGCAACGTCACCATCGCGGACTGCGGCGACTCCGCCCTCGTCGCCAAGGCCGTAGGCCTGGACGCCGAACCCGCCTGGCGGCTCGTCCACGCCCTCGCCGACGCCCTGAACGCCGTCCGACTCACCGGCGTCCACGACGTGGTGCCCACCTACGACGCCCTGCTCGTCGAGTTCGACTGCACCGCCACCGACCACGCCACCGTCCGCCACGTCCTGGCCCACGAGGCGGCCCGCCTCGGCCCGCACCCCGCGCCGACAGCGCCCCCGCGCCGCTTCGTCGTCCCCGTCGTCTACGGCGGCGAGTACGGACCGGACCTGCCGGAGGTGGCCGCCCAACTCGGCCTGTCCGAGGGCGAGATCATCGCCCTGCACTCCGGAACCGACCTCACCGTCCGCTGCCTCGGCGCACCCGCCGGCGCCCCGATGACGGACGGCCCGCCGTTCCCGAAGCCGGTGCCTCGCCTCGCCTCGCCCCGCACCCGCGTCGACGCCGGTTCGGTCGCCGTCGCCGGACGGCAGGCGGTCATCTGCCCGATGCCCTCACCCGGCGGCTGGCCGCTCCTGGGCCGCACCCCGGTGCGCGTCCTCGATCTGCACAGCGACCCGATCACCGCGTACCGGCCCGGAGACACCTTCCGCTTCCGGCCCATCGAACCCCAACAGTGGGACGAATACGCCGACTTGGCCCTGGGGGACTTGGCGGACTCGGTGGTGGGGCATGGCTGACACCCTCACCGTCCGCACCGCCGGCATCGTCACCGTGCAGGACCTCGGCCGCGTCGGCCGCTCCCGTTACGGACTGCCCGCCAACGGTGCCGCCGACCAGCACTCGGCGCGCGTCGCCAACGTCCTGTGCGGCAACGACGACCGCGCCCCGCTGCTGGAGATCACCGCCCTCGACTTCGCGTGCATCCCCTCCGGCGACATCCTCATCGCCGTGACGGGCGCCCCCGCGGACGTCACCGTCGAAGGTGTCGTACGACCGCAGTGGGAACCCGTCCCGGTACGCGCCGGCGAGACCATCCGCGTCACCGGCATCCGCCGCGGACTGCGCGTCTACCTCGCGGTACTCGGCTCGTTCGAGGCCGACCACCTCCAGGGCAGCTGCGCCCCCGACACCATCCTGGGCTTCGGCCCGCCCCTGAGCGCCGGCGACGAACTCGCCCTGCGCACGGCCTGCCCGCCCATCGACCACCCGTTCTCGCGCATCCCGCTGTTCCGCCTGAACGCACCCGTCCCCCCGTTCCCCACCAGCTGGACCATCGACGTCACCGACGGCCCCGACCGGGCCGAGTTCGGCGACACGGGCCGGCGCCTGTTCGACGCCCCCTTCACGGTCACCCCGCGAAGCAACCACATCGGCCTGCGCCTCCAGGGCGCAGTACCCCGCCGCGTCACCAAGGGCGAGGTGCTCTCCCGGGGCGTCCCCATCGGGGCCGTAGAAGTTCCCGCCGGGGACGAACTCCTCGTACTCCACCGCGGTCGCGGTGTCACGGCCGGCTACCCCGTCCTCGCCGTCGTCACCGCCACCGGTCTGTCCGCCCTGGGGCAGGTGCGCCCCGGCCAGACCATCCGCTTCCGCCACCGCACCCTCGACCAGGCGGTCACCGCCCACCGCGCACAACGCCACGCGATCGACGCCCTGAGAACCAGGGTCCGCACAGCCTTCGAGGCACTGCGCATCCGCGCACCCGCGGGGGCTTGACCACCCGCCCCTCTTCAACACAGGCCCGCTCTGAAGGGGCGCGGGGAACTAGCACCCGCGGGGGCTTGACCACCCGCCCCTCTTCAACACGGGCCCGCTCTGAAGGGGCGCGGGGAACTGCGCGACCAGCCCCCACCGGCCCGCACGAAACCCACATCCGCTCCCCCCACCCGCACATAACTCACCCGCACACAAAACCCACCCGCACCCGCTCCCCGCTCACCCGCTGGAAGCACCCCGCACGGAGCCCCGTAACGCCCCTCATCCCACGCCTGCTGCCCAGACAGGAGACGCCATGAGTACCGTGGCCGCTCAGCCAGTCCCCAACACGGTCGATCCCAGAACCGCCCGCAAGGTCACCCTCGCGGGCTGCGTCGGCATCTTCGCCGAGCTCTACGACAACGGCATCTTCGGCTTCATGGCCGGATCGCTCGCCGCCGTCTTCTTCCCCAACACGGACAACGCGACCGCCGTCCAGTTCGTCTTCCTCGGCTACGCCGTCTCCTTCTTCTTCCGCCCCCTCGGCGCCGTCATCTGCGGCCACCTCGGCGACCGCATCGGACGCCAGCGCATGCTGGTCTTCGTCATCCTCCTCATCAGCGCCGCCACCGCGGCCATCGGCGTACTGCCCACCTACGCGAGTATCGGCGTAGCCGCCCCCGCCCTGCTGATCCTGCTCCGCGTGGCGCAGGGCTTCTCCGTCGGCGGTGAGGCCTCCGGCGCGATGAGCTTCCTCGCCGAGCACGCCCCGGAGGGCAAGCGCGGGCTCTACACCAGCTACGCGCAGATCGCCTCGTTCCTCGCCCTGCTCACCGGCACCCTGGTCGCCGCCGCGATGACCAGCGGACTCGGCTCCGCGCGCATGGAGTCCTGGGGCTGGCGCATCCCGTTCCTGCTCGCCGTCCCGCTCGGCATCGCCGGCATCTACATCCGCAAGCGCATCAGCGACACCCCGAACTTCACGCGCCTGAAAGAAGAGGACGGCCTCTCCAAGAACCCGCTCAAGGAGGCCTTCGCGTCCGCCGAGCACCGCCGCGCGATGCTGCTGGCCCTGTTCATCCCCCTGATGAACGGCTCCGGTTACTACGTCCTGTTCAGCTACATGCCCACCTTCATGAGCAGCGAGCTGAACTTCAGCAAGGTGCAGGGCCTCCTCGTCACCGCCTCCAGCCTGGTCGCGATCTGTTTCGCCATCCCCTACATGGGCCGTCTCTCCGACCGCGTCGGCCGCAAGAAGGTCCTCGCCGGAGCCGCCGTCGCGATGGCGATCGTCGGCATCCCCTGTTACCTGCTGATCGGCACCGGCAACGTGGCGCTCGCCGTGATCGGCGCCTGCATCATGGCGGTGGTGTTCGCCGGCCACACAGGCGTCATCCACATCCTGCTCGTCGAACTCTTCCCGACCCGGGTGCGCTACTCCGCCTACGGCCTCGGCTACAACGTCTCCTCCGCCCTCTTCGGCGGCACCGCCCCGCTCCTGATGACCTACCTCATCGACCGCACGGGCAACGTCAACATGCCGGCCTTCTACGCCGTGATCACGGCCCTGGGCACGCTCCTCGCCGTGTCCAAGGTGAAGGACCGCGCCCACCTGCCCCTGCGCGACGCCTGACAGCCCCAGGCATCCCGGCACCCGCACGCCCGCGCACCCCCACCCCGCACCCCGCACAACAAGGAGCACCTCAGCATGCCCATCTCCGACTACAGGACGGCCCTCGTCACCGGAGCGTCGACCGGCATCGGAGCCGTGGTCGTCGAACGGCTCGCCAAGCGCGGCCTGGAGGTCCACGCCGTGGCCCGCAACGCCGACCGGCTCAACACCCTTGCCGACGAGACCGGTTGCATCCCCCACGCCGTCGACATCACCGACACCGAGGCGCTCACCGCCGTCCTCGACGGCCTGGAGATCGACGTCCTCGTCAACAACGCGGGCGTCTCCCGCACCGGCAACATCCTCACCGCCGACGAGTTCGCCGTCGACGAGCAGATCGCCGTCAACATCCAGGCCGTCCTGCACCTGGTCCGCCTGCTCATGCCCGGCATGGTCGAGCGCGACCTCGGCCACATCGTCAACATCAGCTCCATCGCCGGCGTCTACAACTTCGGCGGCAACACGATCTACCACGCCACCAAGGCCGCCGTGCACACCCTCTCCCGCCAGCTCCGCGTCGACGGCTACGGCCGCCGCGTCCGCGTCAGCGAGATCTGCCCCGGCCGCGTGGAGACGGAGATCTTCGGCCGCCTCCTCGGCGACATGGAGGCCGCCCAGCGCGAGTTCTACGACGGCTACGAGTCCCTCAAGCCCGAGGACATCGCCGACGCCATCGAGTTCGCCGTCGACGCGCCCCGGCACGTGAACATCGGTCACATCGAGATCCTGCCCACCTTCCAGGTGCCCGGCGGCCTCAACTTCGAGCGCAGGGAGGGCTGATCACATGAAGACGGCAGAACGGCTCCGCCGTATCAAGCCCTCCCCGAGCACGGCGGCGGCCCAGCGCGTCCGCGAGCTGAAGAGCCAGGGTCTCACCATCCTCGACCTCACCGTGGGCGAGCCCGACTTCGACACCCCCGACCACGTCAAGGCCGCCGCGATCCGGGCCATAGATGCGGGCGAGACCAAGTACACGCCGGTGAACGGCACTTCGGTACTGCGCGCGGCGATCTCCGGCAAACTCCGCGAGCGTCACGGCCTGGAGTTCACGGACAGTCAGATCACCGTCGGCGGGGGCGCCAAGCAGGTCATCTTCCTCGCCCTGATGGCCACGCTGGACGAGGGCGACGAGGTGATCGTCCCCGCGCCGTACTGGGTGTCGTACCCGGACATGGTCCGCGCCAACGACGGCACGCCGGTCATCGTCGACTGCCCGGAGGCGGAAGGTTTCAAGCTGACCCCGGAGCGGCTGAGTTCGGCCCTCACCGAACGCACCCGCTGGGTCGTCCTCAACACCCCGGGCAACCCCACCGGATCCGCCTACACCACCGCCGAACTCCACGCTCTCGCCCAGGTGTTGCTGGCCCACCCGCACGTCGGCGTCCTCACCGACGAGATCTACGACGCGATCTGGTACGGCGACGAGGAGGCCCCGTCCCTCGCGGCCGTCGAACCGGGCCTGGCCGACCGGGTGTTCCTCACCAACGGTGTCTCCAAGACGTACGCGATGACGGGGTGGCGCATCGGGTACGGGGTCGGTCCGGCGGACCTGGTCACCGCGATCAACACCCTTCAGTCGCAGACCTCTTCGTGCCCCTCTTCCGTGAGCCAGGCCGCCGCTGCCGCCGCGCTCACCGGACCGCAGGACTTCGTCCAGGACACCGTGCGCGTCTACCGCGCCCGCCGCGACGAGACCGTGAAGCTCATCAACGACGTGCCCCAGCTCAGCTGCACGATCCCGGACGGCGGCTTCTACCTCCTGGTCAACTGCCAGGCGGCGATAGGGCAGTTCACGCCCACCGGCACCCGCATCGAGAACGACGAGGACTTCGCCCTGCACCTTCTCGACAGCCGGCAGGTGGCGGTGATCCACGGAGCCGCGTACGGCGCGCCCGGCTACTTCCGTATCTCCTTCGCCACGTCGACGGACGTCCTCACCGAGGCCTGCGAGCGCATCGCGACGGCGTGCGCCGCACTGACCGACGCCCCCTCCGAGCCCTCCGCCTGAAAGGCCATCATGATCCGCGTCAGCACCAAGTTCGACCGGCCGGAGCCCGACCTGGTCAAGCAGTTGAGCGTCTTCTCCTCGGCCACGATCCATGAGGCGCAGGGCCGCCTCGGGGCGCTGGACTCGGCCATCAAGCCGGTCGACCACACCATGTCCCTGTGCGGCCCCGCCTTCACCGTCCAGTGCGCGCCGCGCGACAACCTGATGCTCCAGACCGCCATCGCCTACGCCCGCCCCGGCGACGTCGTGGTCGTGTCCGCCGGCAACTACGAGGAGGCGGGCTCCTTCGGCGACGTCCTCGCCAACGCCTGCCAGTCCAAGGGCCTCGCCGGTCTGATCACCGACACCGGCGTCCGCGACACCGAGGACCTGCGCGCCCTGGGCTTCCCGGTCTTCTCCCGCAGCGTCTCCATCAAGGGCACGGTCAAGGAGACCGTCGGCCCCATGTGCGAACCGATCACCGTCGGCGGCGTTCTCGTCCGCCCCGGCGACATCATGCGCGCCGACGCGGACGGCGTGGTCGTCGTCCGCCGCGAGGACGCCGCCGAGGCGGTCACGGCCTCACAGGAACGGATCGACGCCGAGGCGGGATTCATCGCCGCGTACCGGGCGGGCAGGACGGTGACCGAGATGTGCGGTCTCGCTCCGGTGCTGGCGGCGAAGGGCCTGGTGATCGAGGAGTAGGACCGGTCCGTTGGGTGGCGCTCGCCGCCCTGGGCCACGTTCAGATGTCCGGCCGCCATGTCCCCACGTGGGCACTGGCCGCCCGGACTCGCTGTGACCGGAGACGCCGCCTGGCCCCTGGCGGGCCGTGAACGCGGGCTCCTGCTGATCGTGACCCTCGTGGTCGCCACGCAGGCCGCCCTCCACTCGGACATGGGCCACATGTCGGCGTCCACCACCGCCGGGGGCACGACCTCGTCCGCCCTGCTCTGCGGTCTGTGGCTGACGTACGGCGAACGCGCCGCGTCCCGCGGGCCGTCGCCGGACGCCTGGCAGCTCCGCTACGACTGCTGCTCGCGCTCCCCGCCCTGCCGCGCCGCCCGCGTTCCGACCGGGCGCCGCGGCTTCTCCTTCTCGTCCACGCGATCACCTCTCGGGGCCCGCCGCTGGGGATCGCTGTCGTCCGACGACAGTCGGCCCCCGGGCTGCCGGCCCTGCTGCCGGACGACCGTCGTGAGACGTTCCTCCTCACCCGACTCCTCGGTCTGTCTCAGGCCGTCGCCGATGAGTCCTGCGTATCGGCGACCAGGTCCGGGAACAGCGCGCACATCGCCTCGCGTTGGGCCGGGCCGACGAACTGGGTGAGGGCCCGCTTGACCGTCTCGGAGAGGGTTTCCGACGCCTCCGTCAGCAGCCGTCGGGCCTTCTCCGTGAGCGCGACCTCGACCCCGCGCTTGTCCCCGCAGACCGACTTGCGGGTGACCAGGCCCGCGTGCTGGAGACAGGCGATCTGATACGTCAGCCGGGTCTTCGGGCGGCCGAGCAGCTCGGCG
The DNA here is from genome assembly GCF_045209635.1 of Streptomyces sp. NBC_01622. Lineage (NCBI taxonomy): Bacteria > Bacillati > Actinomycetota > Actinomycetes > Kitasatosporales > Streptomycetaceae > Streptomyces > Streptomyces sp. NBC_01622. Next base: position 3,144,826 of record NZ_CP109293.1, on the reverse strand, counting down.
ATCCGGGTCATGCGCAGCCCCTCGGGCTGCTCGGCCAGCAGGCACAGCACCAGGAACTCGTCGTGCGAGACGTCGAGGTTCCCCTTCACGACCGAGCGCAGCTCCTGCTCCACCGCGCCGGTCGCCGCCAGCAGCAGCATCCAGGCCCGCAGCTCGGGCGGGAGCAGTCCGCCGCCCTGCGAGGAGGGACATCCGGGCTGGTCGGCAGGGTGCTCAACAGGGTCGGCCATGGCTCTGAGTCTACCTGTTGTCCAATTTTGGAGGAGATGGTTGTCCAGATTTGGATAATGGGCTAGCGTGAGGCTCATACAAATTTGGACTACTGGAACCAGTGGGAGAGATCATGACCGTCGCCGTCGAAACCGGGGTGTGGCAGCTCGACCAGGCCGCCTCCACCGTGGGCATCAGCCACAAGACGATGTGGGGCCTGGTCAACGTGAAGGGCGCCTTCGGCACCGTCACCGGTCAGGGCGAGGTCCGGCCCGACGGGTCCGCGATCGGGACGCTGACCCTGGCCGCCGCCTCCCTGGACACCAAGAACGCCAAGCGCGACAAGCATCTGCGCTCCGCCGACCTCTTCGACGTCGAGAAGTTCCCGGAGATCACCTTCGCGGTGCGCAGCGCCGAGCTGACCGGCGACACCGTGCACGTCGTCGGTCAGCTGACCGTCCACGGCATCAGCCGCCCGCAGACCTTCACCGCCCGGCTCAAGGACGCGAGCGGCGAGGCGCTCACCCTGGACGCCGAATTCACCGTGGACCGCGACCAGTTCGGCCTGGGCTGGAACCAGCTGGGCATGCTGCGCGGGCTGACCACCGTGACCACCACGCTGCGTTTCCTTCGTACCGCCGCCTGACGGAACGTCAACCCGCGGGCTGCAGCCGGACGTCCGAGCTGGAGAGCGTCTGCGGGGTCGCGGTGAACGCGCGCACCCGGATCCGGACCTTCTTGTGGGGGAGGGTGAACTTCCCCCCGGGCGGCTGGAGTTCGATGCGCTCGGTGCTGTGCGCGGGCAGTGTCGTCGGGCCGCCCACCTGCGACCAGAACCTGCTCATGCCCTGACCCGTGGTGAGCATGTAGTGGGGCGAGAGGGCGCTGCCCGACGAGTTGGTGACCTGGACGGTCAGCCGGGTCACGACGGTGGGTGCCGCGCGCCGCACCCCGGCGAGCTTCATGCTCATCGGCGGTGCCCCCGTGGCCGCCACGGCGGCGCTCGCCAGCGCGGGCGTGAGCAGTAGCACGGCCGCCGCGACCCTGGCCCGACGGCGCTGCGGGCCGGACAGCACCCGGGGGCGCGGCTGCCAAGCGTCACGGAACTCCGAGAGCGGTGTGGTGACCGCCGCCGCCAGCCACAGCGGGGTCATCATCAGGTAGTAGCCGTCCTGCGAACGGGTCGCCAGATAGAAGGCGCACCAGGGCAGGACGGTCGCCGCAGGGCCGAGCCGCCGTACGAACAGCACGAACACGGCGAGTAGCCCCGCCGCCAGCAGCATGCTCGCGTGGGAGTACCAGTCGAGCCGGTCGCTGCCGTTCGTGAAGTACAGCGAGATGTCCACCAGGCCCTGGCCGTGCACCACCGCGCCCTGGGTCAGCGGCAGCGCGATGCCCGCGATCCAGGTGCCCGGCTCGTGCACGATGAAGTACGTGTTGATCAGCAGCCATACGGTGAGCGCGACCCCGGTGATCCGCAGCAGCACCAACGCCGCCTGCCTGGCGCCCAGTTCACCGCGCCGCACGGCGTAGATGCCGGCGAGCAGGAACGGCGTGAGAAACCAGGGGAGTTGCTGCGCCGCGCAGGCCGCCCCCAGACACGCGGCCTGGGCGATCCCGGCGCGGCCGAGCCGGCCGCCCCTGCCGATCCGGGGCCAGCGGATCACCACCGGCACCAGCAACGCCATGGCCAGGACGGCGGGATAGCCCTGCCGGCCGTAGGTCGGCAACAGGCCGAGGCCCAGGCACGCGATGGTGGCCGCCGAGCGCCACGGGGTGGGCAGCAGCCGCCACATGAGGACCGCGCCCGCGATGAGCGCACCGGTGGCGACGGCCGTAGCGGGGGCGCCGCCGTGCCCGATCCACAGCAGGGGCGCCGTCAACAGCGTTTCCAGCGGCGGATATCCGTAGGTGTAGTCGTAGCCGCCGGTCACGGTCGGGGTCAGCGCGACGCCACCGGAGTGGAAGAGCCACGGCCAGGGCTGTCCGTAGACCGGGTGCCCGGCGACCAGTTCCTTGGCGGCCTGGGTGGTGAGGACCGCCTCGTCGCCGCCGTTGTGGAACACCGACCACGCGGACAGGGTCAGCAGGACCGCCGTCACCAGGACGACGAGGTCGATCCGGGCCAACGACCGTGCCCTGCGCACCACCAGGGCCAGTACACCGCACACCAGAATCGAGACGTAGCAGAGGGACACGGCCGCCGCCACGACGAGCCGGTGGCCGGCGGCCTGCGTCCACACCGGGCGGACACCGATGAACAGACTGATGTCGGCAAGCAGGGTGAGGATGCGGTGCCACTGCGCGGGAGGTTCCGGGGCGGACACCGCCGACTGTGTCCGCCGACCGGGTGTCACCTGTGGTGTTTCTGCCAAGTGCACAACACAGGAGGCTATTCGGCCCTGGTGAGCGGGGTGTCGCGCATCGTGAAGAGTCGGGTGTGAGGGCGGTAAGAAGTCCGCTTTTGTGGCGGGAAAGCAGCAAAAGCGAACGTCATTGTTCAACTGGCCGAAGCCATCGGTTCATTCAGTAAACATCGCGCACATACCGTTTCGCCGCCGCCAGTTGCTTCACGTACGAGGCCGCCTCGGCCTCGTCGAGACCGCCGTGCGCGACCGCGATGTCACGCAGCGCCCGGTCCACGTCCTTCGCCATCCGCGAGGCGTCACCGCACACATAGAAGTGGGCGCCCTCCTGCAGCCAGTGCCACAACTCGGGCCCGTGCTCACGCATCCGGTCCTGCACATACACCTTGGCCCGCTGGTCCCGGGAGAAGGCCGTGTCGAGCCGGGCGAGCGTGCCTTCGTCGAGCAACTCCGTGAGTTCCTCCTCGTAGTAGAAGTCCGTCGCGCGGTGCTGCTCGCCGAAGAACAGCCAGTTCGGCGCCGCGTGCCCGAGCGCGCGCCGCTCCTGGAGGAAGCCGACGAACGGCGCGACGCCCGTGCCCGGCCCGACCATCACCATCGGCGTCCCCGCGTCGGTGGGCGGCCGGAAGTGCGGCGACCGCTGTACGAACACCGGCACCTCCGTCCCCGCCGCCACATCGGCATCGGCCAGGAACGGCGAGCAAACGCCGCCGCGCGGACGGCCGTCGAGGTTCTCGTAGCGCACCACCGACACCGTCAGCGACACACTGTGCGGGTCGACGAGCGGGCTGGAGCTGATCGAGTACAGGCGCGGCTGAAGCTTCTTGAGGACCCCGGCCCAGTCCTCCGCGTCCGCCTTCACCGGGTACTCGGCGAGCACGTCCACCGCCTGCCGCCCCCAACTCCACTGCGCGAGCCGGTCCTTGTTGTCGGGCCGCAGCAGCCTGCGCAACTCCCGGTCGTCCCGGGCCCGTTCGGCCACGAAGCGGAGCAGGTCCGGCGTGATCCGAGTGATGTCCAGCTGCCGGTACAGCGCCTCGGCGAAAGGGAACTCGCCAACACCCGCCACCTCTACGGCCGTTGAGGCATCGGCACCGGTGGCGGCGAGCCATTCGTCCACCAGGGAGGGGGAGTTGACCGGCCGCACGCCGAGTGCGTCACCGGTCTCGTACGTCAGGTCGGCGCCGCTGGTGTCGAAGGTGAACCGGCGGACTTCCTTGCCCGCGCCGGGTCGGCTGAGCAGCCGGTTGCCCACGAGACGGGCGGCGGTGAGGGTGTGTTTCGGGGTGCGGGGCCGTGATTCCGAGGTCTCGGTATGGGTGCCCAGCGCGTTGAGTACCTGGCCCAGCCACGCGTCCGCCGACGGCTCGAAGTCCGGCTCGCAGTCCGTGCGCGGGGTCAGCCGCACGCCGCCCAACTCGTCGAGCCGCGCGTCCAGTCGGCGCCCGTGCCCGCAGAAGTCGTCGTACGACGAGTCGCCCAGGGCCAGTACCGCGAACCGCACTCCGTCCAGCCGGGGCGCCTGCTCGCCGGCGAGCGCGTCCCAGAAGCCGGAGCCGTTGTCGGGGGCGTCGCCGTCGCCGAACGTGCTGGTGATGAAGAGGAGATCGGCGTCGGCCGGAAGCGTACCGACGTCGGCCTGGTCCATGCCGAGCAGACTCGCCCGGTGTCCGGCCGAGCCCAGCCGCTCGGCGGTGGCCGCCGCCAACTCCTCGGCGTTGCCGGTCTGCGAGGCCCACAGCACGACGATCTGCCGCCCGGCCCGCGGCTGTTGCTGCCGTTCCTGTGGGGGAGCGGCCGTCGACCTCGAATACATCCCGGCGAGAACACCGTTGACCCACAAGGCGTGTTCGGCGCTGAACGGCGCGTCCGGCGGAAGCGTCGGCACACCCGGGGCGCCGGACTCGATGCCCGCGAGGAAGCCGGTCAGATAGACGCGTTCCTGCGCGGTGAGCACGGGCGGCGGGGCGGGATCGAGCCCGAAGGGATTCTCGCCCGTCGTGACAGCGGAAGGGGTCACGGAGGTCGGCAGGACCACCTCCGGCTGTGCCGGTGGCGCGCCGGCCACCTTCGCCAGCGACACCGCGCACACCTTGAACTCCGGCTGGAACGACACCGGATCGACCGCGTCGCTCGTCACCGCGTTGACGCATCGATACTCGCCGAAGAGGTCGTTCCAGTGGAACGGCGCGAAACAGCCTCCGGGCCGTACCCGGTCGGTCACCACGGCCGGCAGCACCGCCCGCCCCCGCCGTGACGCGACCTCCACCGAGTCGCCCTCCGCGATCCCCAACTCCTGGGCGTCCTGCGGATGCAGCTCGACGAAGGGCCCGGGGTTCAGCTTGTTGAGCTTGGCGACCTTGCCCGTCTTCGTCAGCGTGTGCCACTGGTGCTGAAGGCGCCCAGTGTTGAGCACGAACGGATAGTCGTCGTCCGGCAGTTCGGCGGCCGGCATGTGCGGGCGAGCGTGAAACACCGCCCGCCCACCGGCAGTTGGGAACCGCAGCTCACCACCTCCCACATACCGGATGGGATTGCGGTCCGGCCCGTCCTCCGCCGCCGGCCACTGCACCGGCGTGGACCGCAGCCGCTCGTAGGTCACCCCGCGCAGATCCCACCCGGTCACCGGGTTCCAGAACTGCCGTATCTCCTCGAAGACTTCCTCTGCACTGTCGTAGGAGAAGCCCTTCTCGTACCCCATGGCGCACGCCACGGCGGCGATGAGCCGCCAGTCGGACGTCGCCTCGCCGGGTGGGTCGACGACCGGGCGGGCGAGGGTGAGGGTGCGCTCGCTGTTGACGAGGACGCCCTCGGACTCCGTCCACAGTGCGCCGGGGAGGACGATGTCGGCGTACGCGTTGGTCTCGGTGTCGGTGAAGACGTCCTGGGTGACGACGAACTCGGCTGCTTCCAGGCCCTCGATGACGGTGCGTCGGTTGGCGACGGAGGCGACCGGGTTGGTGCAGATGATCCAGCAGGCCTTGATCTCGCCGTCGGCCATCTTCTGGAACATCTCGACGGTGCCCCGGCCGACGCCGTCCGCGCGGATGGTGTCGGGCGGCAGGCCCCACACCTCCTCGGTGAACTCCCGTTCCGCGTCGACCAGTACGGACCGCTGGCCCGGCAATCCCGGTCCCATGTAGCCCATTTCACGGCCGCCCATCGCGTTCGGCTGGCCGGTGAGGGAGAACGGCCCGCTGCCCGGGCGGCAGATGGCGCCCGTCGCGAGATGCAGGTTGACCAGGGCGTTGGTGTTCCACGTCCCGTGCGTGGACTGGTTGAGCCCCATCGTCCAGCAGCTCATCCACTCGCCCGCCTCGCCGATCAGCCGGGCCGCCGTACGGATGTCGTCCTCCGCGAGACCGGTGAGGGCGGCGACGGCGTCCGGCGCGTAGTCGGCGAGGAACTCGGGCAGTGCCTCCCAGCCCTCGGTGTGTGCGGCGATGAACTCCTGGTCGGTGTGCCCGTTCTCGTGCAGCAGGTGCAACAGGCCGTTGAGCAGGGCGAGATCGGTCCCCGGCGCGATCTGCAGGAAGAGGTCCGCCTTCGCCGCCGTGGCGGTGCGGCGCGGGTCGACGACGATCAACTTGGCGCCCGCCTTGACCCGTTCCATCATCCGCAGGAAGAGGATCGGATGGCAGTCGGCCATGTTCGAGCCGATGACCAGGAACACGTCCGCCCGCTCGAAGTCCTCGTACGAGCCCGGCGGGCCGTCCGCGCCCAGCGACGACTTGTAGCCGGCACCCGCACTCGCCATGCACAGTCGGGAGTTGGACTCGATCTGGTTCGTCCGCACGAACCCCTTGGCCAGCTTGTTCGCCAGGTACTGCGCCTCCAGGCTCATTTGCCCGGAGACGTAGAAGGCGACCGCGTCCGGCCCGTGCTCGTCGACGATCTTCCGCAGCCGGCGCGCGGTCTCGGCGACGGCGTCCGCGACGGGCGCCGGCCTCGGCTCCGCGCCCCGCTCGTCCCGGACCAGCGCGCTGCTCAGCCGGCCCGGCGCGGCGAGCATCTCTGCCGTGGTCGCGCCCTTGGTGCAGAGCCGCCCCGCGTTCGCCGGGTGCGCCTTGTCGCCGGACGCCTTGAGGACCGTACGCCTGCCGTCGGGACCCGCCCCGACGTCGAGCAGCATGCCGCAGCCCACACCGCAGTACGAGCAGACCGTTCGTACCTGCTGTGTCCGAAGGCTCGTCGTCATGCCGTAGACGCTACGAATTGCCCGTTACGCCGATGTCACACGGCTCGATCATGAGGGGTTACGCGCGCTGCACAACCGGCTCGGGGCCGGTGTGAGATGTGCCCGATCTTGTCGCGGAGTGTGTCGCTGTTGAGCCGAACGGGTGACAGTGCGCAACAATTGCCGGATGCAGACTGCCAGCGCGACCCAGGACGGAGCATGCCGGTGAACAGCCACGATGTCACCGACGAACAGTGGGAGGGGCTCGCGCAGGTAGTGCCGCTGCGAGGCCGGGACGCCTGGCCGTCCGCCGTGAGCCACCGGGCCATACCCGAGACCGAGCCGCGCCGCCGCTTCGTCGTCCTCCGCGTGAATGTGTTCGGGGACGCCCGCGAGGTCGCGGAGACCCTGATGGCGGGCATACCGGTGCTCCTCGACCTGACCGGCGCGGAGACCGAGGTCGCCAAGCGGGTGCTCGACTTCAGCACGGGCGTCGTCTTCGGCCTGTCGAGCGGGATGACCCGCGTCGACCGGAATGTGTTCCTGCTCACACCGCCGGGGACGGAAGTGCGGGAGCTGATGGAGGGGGCGGGGGTTCCGGGTGTGTGAGTCCGCCCGGTGACGGGAGCGATGAGAGCGGCGGGGGCGATCCCCCGATCGTAGGAAGGTCGCCGGGACGGAACGGTTCGCCCGACGGCGGAGGCCTACGGTCCGGATATGGCCGTGTCCCCGCAGTCCCCGCAGTCCGCTCCGCCGTGCCAGCCCCGCGTGCCGCCGCAGGCACAGTCGCCGCAGGCCGCCTCACCCCGGCCGGCATCGGCGGGCCCTGAGTCCAACCCCGACCGGCCGCACCTCACCGAGCTGAGGCTGTCGGCGTTCGCCACCCACCGGGGCGCCGGGTTCCCGCTCGGGCCGCTCACCCTCTTCGCCGGGTCCAGCGGCTGCGGCAAGACGAGCGCGCTGCGGGCGTACGAGGCACTCGCGCGGCTCGGCGGCGGAGGCGAGGTGAGGGACGTCTTCCCGGACCCGGTCGCGTGCGTCCCGGACCGGGCCCGCCCCGATGCCCAGCGCCGGCGCGGCTTCCGCATCGGCTGTACGGCGGACGGACCCGAGGGCCCGGTACGGCTCGACGTCGCCGTCCAGGCCGAGCCCGAACTGCGCATCGTGGGCGAGCGGTTGACGTCGGGCGGCCTGGTCCTCCTGGAGACCGCCCTGCGCGACCCGGCCCGCCGCTCGGTACAGGCCGCCTGGCACACGGCGGGCTCGTCACCGGTCACCCGTGCTCCGCTGCCCGACGACCGCCTCGGCACCGCCCTGCTGCCGCTGCGGGTCGCCGGCAAGACGGACGGACAGCGACAGGTCCTCGCAGCCGCCGAGCAGATGGTGGTCGCCCTGCGCTCCGTCTTCTCCTGCGACCCGGCGCCCGAGCGGATGCGCGCACCCGTGCCGATCGGCGACGGGCGGCTGCTGCGGGACTGTGCCAACCTCGCCGACGTGCTGTGGCGCACCCGGAGCGAGTGCGGACGACGCCACGACCAACTTGTCGCGGCCGTCCGCACCGGATGCGCCGGAGCAGTGGCGGACGTGCTCGCGGAACCGCTCGGCGACGGTCTGCTCAGGGCCGTACTCGACCGGGGCGACGGCCCGCGGACCGGCTTCGAACGGCTCGGCGACGGTGAACTCCGTTACGCCGCACTCGCGTTGGTGCTCCTCACCGGCCCCGGCGTCCTGGAGGTGGACCCGCCGGGCGAGATCCCGGCCGCGATGCAGACCCTCACCGTCCTCGCCGACGGCCTCGACCGCGGGCTCGACGTACGGCAACGGGCCGAACTGCTGCGGCTCGCCGCCCGGATGTGCGAGCGCGGGCACATCAGGCTGGTCGGCGCGGTGAGCGACGCGTCCTGGGCCGACGGGGTCGAGGGGGTCACGGTGGTACACCTGGAGCCGTGACAGAACATCTCGACGTGGCGAAACTGCAGCGCAGACTGGCCGAGTTCGCCGCCGCACGGAACTGGCAGCCTTACCACACCCCCAAGAACCTCGTCGCCGCGCTCAGCGTGGAGGCCTCCGAACTGGTCGAGATCTTCCAGTGGTTGACCCCCGAGGAGTCCGCGCGGGTCATGGACGACCCGGACAGCGCGCACCGGGTGCGGGACGAAGTCGCCGATGTGCTCGCCTACTTGCTGCAACTGTGCGAGGTGCTCGGCATCGACCCGCTCGCCGCGCTGGAGGCGAAGATCGACCGGAACGAGGACAGATTCCCCCGGCCGTAATGGACAAGTTGGGGGAGTCGGCGCGTCCATTTTCACTCTCCGGAGTCATTCATCTGTCCGCAACCGATTTGTTGTCCACAGATTTCCGCCTTCCTCTGGCTTTTCGTCTCAGGAACTCTCACTCTGGGTAGTGGACTAGGGAGTTCGGGCGGACGTGCGAACAGCACGTCGGGATATGACGGGGGCAGTGCATGGACGCGATGCGGCTCATCGTGACGAGCAGGCGTGCCCTGGCCGGAAGCGGCGACGTAACGCAGACCATGACGGAGGTGTGGCAGGCGCAGGCCCTCGCCCAGGCGATCGGCAGCCGCCTCGCGGTCTTCGGTCCGCCCGAACTGCGCGGTGAGGCACTGGGGTTGACCGAGCTGGCGGGCCGGGGCTGCGGCGTCCTGGACACGCCGGTGCTCGCGATAGAGGACTTACGGGCGGCGCAGCTCACGGAGTTGGGCGATGCCCGGCTCGCTCTCCTCTGCCTGGGCGGCCTGCTCGGCGAGGTCGGCATCGCCCTGGTCGGCATCGCCTGCGCGGCGGACGACGAGGGCACGTACTGGCAGTGCATGGAGGCGATCGACGCGGCCGACGAGTCGCGGGACCGGGTCCTGGAGATGCTGCGAAGACTGGCGGACCGGCAGCGGGCGGAGATACCGGAGCGGGAGGCGGGGTGACCGAGACGTCCGCCTCCGGCGCCGCAGAAGCGTCAGGCGGTTGCGCCGCCCTCCTCGGCGGACACCGACCCCGTGCTTCCGGCCGACTGCAGGTCCGCGTCGAGGGCGGACAGGTCCGCGTTCAGTGACGCCATCAGCTCCTCCATCTGCTGCAACAACCCCTTCGGTTGCGCAGGCCCGCCCTGCTGCGGCACGGCTTCTACGGACATGACGGCCTCCTCGGCCCGTGGCCTCCGAGAGCGGAGGCCGATGCAGGTGACGCCCCGACGTCGCCTTGCCGGTGCGGGAATCCGGGCGGTCCGGCTCCGCCCGAGCCAACGATCACCACCGGGGCGGGGCACTGGCACGGGCAGTCCCCGTGCGCACGGTTGACGCAATTTCACCCGACCGGGCAGGAGTGGGGCCGGAGGGACCGGTGGGGTTGGCCGGCACCCCGGCGTGCAGGATGGAGGCATGGATCTTCGCATCTTCACCGAGCCCCAGCAGGGGGCCACCTACGACACCTTGCTCGCCGTGGCCAAGGCCACCGAGGACCTCGGCTTCGACGCCTTTTTCCGCTCCGACCACTTCCTCAGCATGGGCTCCGGCGACGGCCTCCCCGGCCCCACCGACGCCTGGCTCACCCTGGCCGGCCTCGCCCGCGAGACCAGGCGCATCCGCCTCGGCACCCTGATGACGGCCGGCACCTTCCGCCTCCCCGGCGTCCTCGCCATCCAGGTCGCGCAGGTCGACCAGATGTCGGGCGGCCGGGTCGAACTCGGCCTGGGCGCGGGCTGGTTCGAGCAGGAGCACAAGGCGTACGGCATCCCGTTCCCCAAGGAGAAGTTCGCCCGGCTGGAGGAGCAGCTGGCGATCGTCACCGGCCTCTGGGAGACCAAGCCCGGCAACACCTTCGACTTCCACGGCACGTACTACGACCTGACCGACTCGCCCGCGCTGCCCAAGCCCGCGCAGTCCAGGATCCCCGTGCTGATCGGCGGCCACGGCACGAGCCGTACCCCGAAGCTGGCCGCTGAGTACGCCGACGAGTTCAACATCCCGTTCGCCTCGATCGAGGACAGCGAGCGGCAGTTCGGCCGGGTCCGCGCCGCCGCCGAGGCCGCCGGCCGCAAGGCCGACGACCTGATCTACTCCAATGCCCTCGTCGTCTGCGTCGGCAAGGACGACCAGGAGGTCGCCCGCCGCGCCGCCCTGATCGGCCGCGAGGTCGACGAACTCAAGGCCAACGGCCTGGCGGGCTCCCCGTCCGAGGTCGTCGACAAGATCGGCCGCTACGCCGAGACCGGCTCCCGGCGCATCTACCTCCAGGTCCTCGACCTCGACGACCTGGACCACCTGGAGCTGATCTCGTCCCAGGTGCAGTCGCAGCTGTCGTAGCACCGCGAAGGCGGGGTACTGAGCCCCGCCGACCCCCTCCAAAAAAATGTGTCACTTTCGGTGGAAAGTGACACACTTTTCCAGAACCCCTACCTCGCCCCCGCACCGGCGGAGGCCGCCGCCGGCACCCCCGCGCCGACGGCCGGCCGCCGGCCCGGGAGGAACGCGGCCAGTGCCAGGGCCGACAGGGCCGCTGCCGAACCGATGCCCATGATCACGCGGAAACCGTTGTGGGAGGGGACCGCCAGCGAGCCGAACGTCGTCGTCATGTGCGCCAGTACGACTCCGGCGACGGCGCTGGAGGCGGAGGTACCGATGGAGCGCATCAGGCTGTTGAGGCTGTTCGCGGCGGCCGTCTCGGACAGCGGCACGGCCCCCATGATGAGCGCGGGCATCGCGCCGTAGGCAAGACCGACCCCGGCGGAGATCACACAGCACACCACGACGACCTGCCAGACCGCGGCCAGCATGACGACGCCGAGGCCATAACCGGCGGCCACGACGAGCGCGCCCAGCATGAGGGTGACCCTGGGCCCGGCCGCCGCCGAGATCCGGGCGGACAGCGGCGCCGTGGCCATCATCACCAGGCCGGAGGGACCGAGCGTGAGACCCGCCGCGAGCACGCTCTGGCCGAGGCCGTAGCCGGTGAGCGTGGGCAGTTGGAGCAGTTGCGGCACGGCCAGCGACATCGCGAACATGGCGAAGCCGAACATCACGGACGCGAGGTTGGTCAGGAGCACCTGGCGCCGCGCGCTGGTGCGCAGATCGACCAAGGGCCGGTCGGTGCGCAACTCCCACCAGCCCCACACCAGCAGCACCGCGACGGCCACGACGAACAGTCCGGTCGTCGTCCCGCTGCCCCAACCCCAGTCCGCCCCTTTGGAGACGGCGAGCAGCAGACACACCAGACCGATCGACATCCCGACGGCGCCCACGACGTCGAACCGGCCTCCGCTGCGCACCGCCGACTCCGGTACGAGCGCCACGACGAGCGCGGTCACGACGGCACCCAGCACCGCCGCCGTCCAGAACAGCACATGCCAGTCCGCCTTTTCGGCGATGAACGCGGCCGTCGGCAGCCCCAGCGCACCGCCCACCCCGAGCGACGCGCTCATCAGCGCGGTCGCCGATCCCAGCCGCTCCGGCGGGAGTTCGTCGCGCATGATGCTGATGCCGAGCGGGATGACCGCCATCGAGAAGCCCTGGAGCGCCCGTCCGACGATCATCGGCGCGAGCGAGTCGCTGAGCGCGCCGACCACCGAACCCACTATCAGCAGCACGAGGTTGAGCAGCAGCATCCGCCGCTTGCCGTACATGTCCCCGAGCCGCCCCACCACCGGGTTGGCGACGGCACCGGCGAGCAGGGTCGCGGTGATCGCCCAAGTGGCGTCGGACGGTGAGGAGTTCAGCAGCTTCGGCAGCTCGGGCACGATCGGGATGATCAGCGTCTGCATCAGCGAGACGGTGATCCCACCGAGGGCCAGGACCCAGACGACGGCGCCGGAGCGCGAGGGCCCGGACCCCTCGGCGGGCGGGGTGGGGACGGCGGACGCGGACATGGCGAAGCCTCCGGCTGATGCGTACGACACGAGGCTGAACGAAGCGAGTCTGGCATGTTTTTCGTACGCCATACGCAAAATAAATGGAGCCGGGCTCGGAAACTGCCGGAGCGGTAGCCTTCCCCTGTCCGGGCACGGCTGTCGCGGACGGAGAGGCACAACGGATGACGCAGGTGGCGACGGGTTCCGGCCGCCGGGGCAGGGGGCGCCCGCCCCGGCTGTCACGGGAGCGGATCGTCGAGGGCGCGGTCGAGGTACTGCTCGCCGAACCGGCCGTCTCCCTCACCATCAAGCGGGTCGCGGACATCGTCGGCGCCGCCCCCATGGCCCTCTACCGCTACTTCCCGGACCGCGACGCCCTCCTCCAGGCCGCCGCCGACCACGTCCTGGAGGCCATGCGCCGCGACCCCATCCCCGACGGCCCCTGGCCCGACCGGCTCCGTGCCTGGATGCGCGCCGGGCAGGCAAACCTCCGCCCCTACCCCCAGCTCATGCCGTACATGACGACGACCCGGCACCCCGCCTGGACCCCCGGCCTGACCCGGCTGCGCGAGATCCTCCTCCCGGCCGGCCTCTCCGCCGAGGACCTGGCCCTCGCCGTGACCCTCATCTCCTCGACGCTGCTCGGCAACGCCGTCTACGAGGGCTACCGCAGACCCGACGAGGAAATGACCGCCCTCCTCGACGACGCCCCCGCCCCCGACCCCACGACGGACCCCCTCCGCCCCCTCCTCGCCGACCTTCCCGCCGCCCACGCCCGCCTCTTCGACACGATCCTCGACCAGACGGTCACGACGGTGGAAGGCCTGGCCGGGGAGTCCGCGCGATAACCGAGCGGGGGCCGCCGTCTCCCCTACGGCCTGGTGCGGGCCGCGCAGCAAGGCTGACCCGAGGGGGTGGTGTGCCGGCTCGCCGCCGCCGGGGAGACACCGGAGGCGCGGGCCAGTAGGACACTGAGCGGTTCGGTGGAGGAGCACAGGCCGGGAGAGCCCAGTGTCTCGCGGTGCGGGGAGCAGACCAGAACCTGTGGGAGCGCGGGGTCGCCCTGGGCCGCCCGTCGGCCGCATCGTGCACACCCGCCAAGCCCTGCCCGCCGTACTGCCCGTGAACTTCTGTCTGGACCACGACGGCGCGGTGCTGCTGCGTACCTCCGCGGCCTCGGAGCTGGTGCGTGCGATCGACGGCTCGGTCGTCGCCTTCGATGCCGACGAGGTCGCAGCGGTCGGCAGCTGCTTCCGGACCTTCGCTCGGGCACGCGTGGGTTTGGTCGGCCGGCTCGTCAGGAACTACCCGGCGCAGTTGGGCCGCGAGGCGCTGCGCGAGACGGGGCTGCACCTGACCGGCTCGGACTCCCCGGCACCTTCGCCGAGCGTCTCATCAACCGGTCCACGGTCGTCCGCGACTGTGCGAGCGGGAAGATCTTCCGCACCGGCATCGAGGACATGTTCCCCAAGGTGCGCGCCATGGCGACGGCTTGGCGGCTGGAAGTGCCCACGCCCGAGACCGGCCGGTTCCTGTGGCGCTGGGGCCGGAGAACGTCATGGGCACCGTGCAGGTCCACAGGACGTGCCCGAGCGCTACCAGCAGCCCCTCGCCGGTCACGTAAAGACGCGCGCGGTGCTGGTCGAGGAGGAGAAAGCCGAGCAGACACAGCTTCCCGGCGGGTTCGCATCCTGCGGGCGGGGTGATTCCTGCGGCTGCGGCGTGAAGAGCGTCCGTGAGGTCGAACTCGGGGCCGTTCTCCAGGAGCAGCCCCGTGTTCTCCGCGGCCACGACGGGGATGCCGTGCCCGGTCACGCGCTTGAGTTTGATGCGGACGTTGTTGATGTTGTTCGGCACCAGGTCCAGGTCCATTGCCTCGAACACGTTCCTCGCCCGTAGCGGAGCGTCGGCTTCGGCGAACACGGCCATGATCCGCTGGTAGACGGGGCCGCCCGGCAGGGCCGGAGTTTCTGGCGTGCCCTGATGCGTGTCATCGTCGCGCTGCCGCGTTCTTCGGACGACGATCTGCTGCGGTCGACGGGACTGACGCTCACCGAGTACGTCGTCCTGATGAGCCTGTCCGAGGGCGAGAACCAGGAGCTCCGCATGGCGAACCTGGCGGCGGCCACCGCGCTGTCCGCGAGCCGTATCACCCGCGTCGTGGACGCGCTGCAAAGCCGCGGTCAGGTCGTGAAACGGCGTTACGAGGGAGACGCCCGCGGGAATGTCGCGACGTCGTACTGGGCCACATGCTCCCCCACTAAGTATCCGCAACAGAGAAGCGGTCCGTCGGAAAACCGACGGACCGTCATGCGAGATCGAGGCCGGGTTCAACGAGAATGACCTGACGGCTGCCGGAAACTCGAATCAACGGTGTTTCCGCGCGACAGCTGATCGAATGGCGCGCCAAGTCATGGTCGTTGAGGTCAGTTCAAGCCGACGATCCAGTGCTGGTTGGGGTTGTAGGTACCGCTGCAGGTCCAGACCTGCACCGCAAGTCCTTCTGCTGTGGATCCGCCTGGCACGTCGAGACAGAAATTGGTGTCGACGAAGTGCACATGGCTCCTCAGGGTGACGTCATTCGGCAGCGCGGCACTGGCCTTCCACTCGGCGTTGCTGACGGTGGTTCCGCCTGCCACCGCGCACTCGTCCTGCCAGACCGGCCCCCCGTTTGTCAGCGTGTCACTGACGAACATGCACCAGCCGCTCGGGTTGAGAAATCTGAAGTGGTTGCTTCCCATGTCCAGGGCAAACCAGCCCTGGGCGCTGCTGCCGTCGCAGGTCTTCTGCACGATGGGCGCACCGAAGCTCGTG
Organism: Streptomyces sp. NBC_01622; assembly: GCF_045209635.1. Taxonomy (NCBI): domain Bacteria; kingdom Bacillati; phylum Actinomycetota; class Actinomycetes; order Kitasatosporales; family Streptomycetaceae; genus Streptomyces; species Streptomyces sp. NBC_01622. The sequence continues at coordinate 3,129,403 of NZ_CP109293.1, read as the reverse complement.
CTCTGCGGTTGCAGACACTTTCCGCTGGCGACGTTCAGGATGCGATGGAATTCGCCGACCAACGGAGTGGCGACGGTACTGGGCGCGGTTTGTGCGTTTGCCCCGGTGACGCCCAGGATCGAGCCGATACCTGCGAGCAGGAGAGCTACCATGAGGCGAGCTGATTTCCTTGCCATTGTGGGCACTTTCCCACACCATCCTTCCGACGGTTTATTGAAGAGCACGGACCTTTTCCTCGCTCTCCTTCCGATTCGAAGTGGCATCCCGAGTTTTCCGCACGCGAGGCGCCGGGGCATGAGCAATCACTACTCAGAGGACCGTGTGAGGATCGGTGCACGTCTCGGTACCGCTTGAAAGAGTCGAGTCAAGGGGTCCATGTCAATGAGTGGGATCGGGTTCACTGGGGTGGCCGGGTGATACGGGAGATCGTCAACGCGAGCCCGCACCACGGCCGTATCCGCTGTCCCCTCGCGCCCAGTGCCGCGTGGCGCCGTTCCTCGAACGAGGCGAACACCGTGATCCCGGGCCTCGCCCCCACCGTCAACTTCCCCACCCGCCTCGACCGGTTCGGCGTCCCGATGTGGATCAGGTACGTCCTGGTCCCCGGCTGGACCGACGATCCGGAGGCACGACAACCCGGTTCCCGCCCCAGCCCTGATCGAGAGCGTCCGCACACGCTTCAGGAAGCATGGAGTCCCGGCTTTTTGATCATCTCGGAACGGGGCGGATCGGCAGAGAGGGCGAGCCGGCCCGTTGAAGACCATGGCAAGCGAAAAGTCACTCGCCATCGGTTCCTTTCTGCTTCGCAAGTACCAGGAACACATGGCGCGCCTGCGGGCTCCGCTGCCGGCTGTCGAGGTTCGGAAGCGGGAACGGCGAGGTCTCAGGAGGCCCGAGCGCGCGGGATTGCCATCGCGGAGTCGTACGGCCTCACCCCTCCGACTGGCCTGCCGGAGGCGGCACCGGCGCCCGCGGCCGAGCTGTGCGGGGCAAGGGAAAATGCCTGAGTACGCCGGGGATGTTCGCTGTACGTTGTGGAGGCGCGCTGAACAAGGGGCGCCGCGTGGCCGGCTGACCGCTGCGTGGTGTGCACATCACTACGAGGGCGAGGCAGGCTCCGGAGCAGTGATCGCCGAGGCGCGCTCTCCCATCGTCGCGGTTCCCCGGCATTCGGCGCGTATGCACGGAATGTGCACGGCAGTGGACCGCACGACAAGTATCCGCAGCTCAGAAGAGGTTTCGAGGCATACCCACCGTGTTCCTGACGATCAGTACCACCGGCACCCCCGAACTCCCCGCCACCGACCTCGGGTTCCTGCTGCACAAGCATCCCGAGAAGGCGCAGGCGTTCTCCACGTCGTACGGCCAGGCGTACGTCCTCTACCCAGAGGCGGACGCCGGGCGCTGCACGGCGGCGCTGTTGCTGGAGGTCGACGCGGTGGCACTGGTCCGGCGCGGCAAGGGCAAGGGACGCGGCGGCGCGCCCGACGCGGCGCTCGCGCAGTACGTCAACGACCGTCCGTACGCGGCCTCTTCACTCCTCGCCGTCGCGCTCAGCGCGGTCTTCTCCAGCGCCATGCGCGGCGTGTGCAACGCCCGCCCCGAGCGCGCCGCCCAGCCGCTGCCGCTGCGCATCGAGGTGCCCGCACTGCCCGCCAGGGGCGGAACCGACCTCGTACGGAAGCTCTTCGCGCCCCTCGGCTGGACGGTCACCGCCGAACCGGTCGCGCTGGACGCCGAGTTCCCCGAGTGGGGCGACTCGCGGTACGTCGGCCTCGTACTGGAGTCGGAGACACTGACCCTCGCCGAGGCGCTGCGCCACCTGTACGTCCTGCTCCCGGTCCTCGACGACGCCAAGCACTACTGGGTGGCCCCCGACGAGGTCGACAAACTGCTGCGCGCCGGTGAGGGCTGGCTGCCCGCGCACCCGGAGCAGAAGCTGATCACCAGCCGCTATCTGTCCCGCCGTTGGTCCCTCACCCGGGAGGCCATGGAGCGACTGGAACTGGTACGGCTCGCCGAGGCCGACGACAGCGAGGTCGAGGAGATCGACAACGCCGTCGAGCCGGAGACGGAGACCGAGGAGAAGCCGACGCCGCTCGCCGTGCAGCGCCGGGACGCGATCGTCGAGGCGCTCAAGGCCTCCGGCGCCGGCCGCGTGCTCGATCTCGGGTGCGGGCAGGGCCAGTTGGTGCAGGCGCTGCTCAAGGACACCCGGTTCACGGAGATCGTCGGCGTTGACGTGTCGATGCGCGCGCTCACCATCGCGGGCCGCCGCCTCAAGCTCGACCGCATGGGGGAGCGGCAGTCCTCGCGCGTCCAGCTCTTCCAGAGCTCGCTCGCCTACACCGACAACCGCCTCAAGGGGTACGACGCCGCCGTGCTCAGCGAGGTCGTCGAGCACCTCGACCTGCCCCGGCTGCCGGCGCTGGAGTACGCGGTGTTCGGCGCCGCCCGCCCCAGGACGGTCGTCGTCACCACCCCGAACGTCGAGTACAACGTCCGCTGGGAGACCCTCCCGGCCGGACACGTCCGGCACGGCGACCACCGCTTCGAGTGGACGCGCGCCGAGTTCGGGGAGTGGGCGGCGAAGGTGGCCCAACGGCACGGCTACGACGTCGAGTTCGTACCCGTCGGACCCGACGACCCCGAGGTGGGCCCGCCCACCCAGATGGCGGTCTTCCAGCAGATGACCACGAAGGAGGCGAAGGCGGCATGACCGAGACACAGCACAAGGGGCGGGTCCTGCCCGTCACCGACCTGTCCCTGGTGGTCCTGATCGGCGCCTCCGGCTCCGGCAAGTCCACCTTCGCGCACCGGCACTTCAAGCCGACCGAGATCATCTCCTCGGACTTCTGCCGGGGCCTGGTCGCCGACGACGAGAACGACCAGAGCGCCAGCCGGGACGCCTTCGACGTCCTGCACTACATCGCGGGCAAGCGCCTCGCCACCGGCCGCCGCACGGTCGTCGACGCGACCAGCGTGCAGCAGGACAGCCGACGTCAACTCATCGACCTGGCACGGCAGTACGACGTCCTGCCCATCGCCATCGTGCTCGACGTACCGGAGGAGGTCTGCGCCGAGCGCAACGCCGCCCGCGTCGACCGGGCCGACATGCCGCGCCGCGTCATCACCCGCCACACCCGCGAACTCCGGCGCTCGCTGCGGAGTTTGGAGCGCGAGGGCTTCCGCAAGGTGCACCTCCTGCGCGGCGTGGAGGACATCGAGAGCGCGTCCGTCGTCACCGAGAAGCGCTTCAACGACCTGACCCACCTCACCGGCCCCTTCGACATCGTCGGCGACATCCACGGCTGCGCCGCCGAACTGGAGACCCTGCTCGGCAAGTTGGGCTACGACGACGGTGTCCACCCGGCGGGCCGCACGGCCGTCTTCGTCGGCGACCTCGTCGACCGCGGCCCCGACTCGCCCGGCGTACTGCGCCGCGTGATGTCCATGGTCGGATCGGGCAACGCGCTGTGCGTACCGGGCAACCACGAGAACAAGTACGGCCGTTACCTCAAGGGCCGCAAGGTCCAGCACACCCACGGCCTGGCCGAGACGATCGAGCAGATGGTGGAGGAGACCGAGGAATTCCACGCCCAGGTGCGGGAGTTCATCGACGGACTCGTCAGCCACTACGTCCTCGACGGCGGCAAGCTCGTGGTCTGCCACGCCGGCCTGCCCGAGAAGTACCACGGCCGCACCTCCGGCCGGGTCCGCTCGCACGCGCTCTACGGCGACACCACCGGCGAGACCGACGAGTTCGGCCTGCCGGTGCGCTACCCGTGGGCCGAGGACTACCGGGGCCGCGCGGCGGTTGTCTATGGTCACACCCCGGTCCCGGATGCCAGTTGGTTGAACAACACGATCTGCTTGGACACCGGCGCGGTCTTCGGCGGCAAGCTGACCGCGCTGCGCTGGCCGGAGCGGGAGCTGGTCGACGTACCGGCCGAGCAGGTCTGGTACGAGCCGACCCGCCCACTGCGCTCGGAGGCACCCGGCGGCCACGACGGCCGCCCGCTCGACCTGGCGGACGTACACGGCCGACGCGTGGTGGAGACCCGGCACGCCGGCCGGGTGTCGGTCCGCGAGGAGAACGCGGCGGCGGCCCTGGAGGTCATGAGCCGCTTCGCGGTCGACCCGCGCCTGCTGCCGTACCTGCCGCCGACGATGGCGCCGACGGCGACCTCGCGGGTGGACGCCCGCGGCGGAGCCGCTGATGGACACTTTCTGGAGCACCCGGCGGAAGCGTTCGCGCAGTACGCCGAGGACGGGGTGACGCGGGTCGTGTGCGAGGAGAAGCACATGGGCTCGCGGGCGGTGGCGCTGGTGTGCCGGGACGCGGAGACGGCGGCCAAGCGGTTCGGTGTGGACGGCGGCCCGACGGGGTCTCTGTACACGCGCACGGGCCGCCCGTTCTTCGACGACGGTACGGTCACGGAGGAGATCCTCGGCCGACTGCGCACGGCGCTCGACGAGTCGGGCCTGTGGGCGGAGCTCGACACCGACTGGCTGCTGCTGGACGCGGAGTTGATGCCCTGGTCGCTGAAGGCGTCCGGGCTGCTGCGCGGTCAGTACGCGGCGGTCGGCGCGGCGGCCGGAGCGGTGTTCCCGGGCGTGGTGGCCGCGCTGGAAGGCGCCGCCGAACGGGGCGTGGACGTGACGGCCCTCCTCGCCCGGCAGCGCGAACGGGCCGCCGACGCCTCGGCGTTCACCGACGCGTACCGGCGCTACTGCTGGACCACGGACGGCCTCGACGGCGTCCGCCTGGCCCCGTTCCAGATCCTCGCGGTCCAGGGCCGCAGCCTCGCCGCACTCCCGCACGACGAACAACTCGCCCTCCTGGACCGGCTGGTGGAGCACGACAGCACCGGCCTGCTGCAGACCACCCGCCGCCTGTACGTCGACACCGGCGACCCGGAGTCGATCCAGGCGGGCGTCGACTGGTGGCTGGAGATGACAGGGCGGGGCGGCGAGGGCATGGTCGTCAAGCCGATCGGCGCGGTGGTACGCAGCGCGGCGGGCCGACTGGTCCAGCCCGGCATCAAGTGCCGCGGCCGCGAGTACCTGCGGATCATCTACGGCCCGGAGTACACGCGCCCCGACAACCTCGCCCGCCTGCGCGGCCGTTTCCTGAACCACAAGCGGTCACTGGCGATCCGGGAGTACGCGCTGGGTCTTGAGGCTCTCGACAGGCTGGCGGAGGGGGAGCCGCTGTGGCGGGTGCACGAGGCGGTGTTCGGGGTGCTGGCGTTGGAGTCGGAGCCGGTGGATCCTCGGCTGTAGGCGTCCATTCCCGGTGGGGAGGCACGATCGCGCCTCCCCACCGGGAATCCCACCGGACCCACTGGTCCTGAACCTCAAAGGCCCCTGGTTAACCGTGAGTTGCCGTGCTATCTTCGCAGGTCGGTCCAGCAGGCATACCGACTCATGGGGGACAGTCGGTGGAGACAGGCGCGGGGTTCGGCGAACCCGGGAGCGATCTCGAACGTGTACACGGACTTCAGCTGCTCGCCAAATTGACCGACGCGTTGTGCGAACTCAGTTGTCTGGACGATCCACAGCAGCGGGTGCAGTTCGGCGTCGTCCTCGGGGAGCACTTGAACCGGCCGGTCGACTTACGGGGCGTCAGACTGCGCGATGACGCCATCCTTCTCGCTCGCGCCTCCTTGAGCGTGGCGGGCGGCGAACGCGTACTTCTGTTGGTGGTGCGAGTTTATGAAGGACCCACGGCGGCAGGTGAGTTGGAGCGACTCTTCGCCCCGGTCGTCGGTACGTCCGCGAGCGAGGTGCCGTCCGGTCCGCTGACGAGCGAGGACGAGCGCGACGCCCGCACCCTGCTGGACTCCGCCAAGGGCGAAGTTCCCGCACTTCGCCTGCGGGACGAACTCGTCGGGGAACTGAATGGTGTCGACCTCCCCATGGGACTCTCGCCCGAGCAACTCTTCACCTATGTCGTCGAGTTGAACGTCCAGTCCGACGGCCTTCCTCCCGCGGTGCTGCTTGTGGAACACGCGGCCCTGCTTGCCGAGACTCCCGATCGCCGGACGGATCTGGCCGACTGGGCCAGAGAATGGGCACGGCGGGCGGACCTGTCGGACGCGTTGGAGCGCCGCCGCGTCCGGCGCGCCGCCGCGGCGTACAACCCCGGGATTCCCCGCTGCCTCGTCGTGGCCGTGGAGCCCGCCAGGGACGGTTCGGACGAGATCGTGGTCCGTCCCTGGCTCAACACCGCGCCCGGCCGCTGGAACCCGCAGCCCGGAGAACCCGAGACGACCACGATCGAGGGCCTTGGCCCGGCCGTCGAACGAACGCTGCGCCAGGGCGCCTGGCTGTGGACGGCCGAGCAGGAGTCACCCCCCGATGGACGGGAACAGGCGCCGCCGTACGTGGAGTTCGTCCTTCCGTACGACCTCCTCAACCACGATGTGTCGGGATTGAAGTTCCAGACGGGCGACGGGAGACCGTTACCGCTCGCGCTGAAATACGCAGTGCACCTACGCAGTCTGGAACGGATGCGTACCACCGACGTACGGATTCGGCAGCAATGGCTGGCACGCTGGCGTGCTCTCAGCGAGCAGGGGGTCGTGGTGCACGGCTGGCGGGAGCCCGACGCCGACCGGCTGGACGAGTGGGAAACCGTGCTGGCCGGGGAAAGCAGACATACGGCAGTCGTCATGGACGCTCCTGGATCCGCCTCACCGCTGGCGGCGCTCAAAGCGGCCATCGCCGAGGGTATCGGGCTGGCTCTTTGGGACCGTCGGGGCGTTTTCATCGAAGAGCGGCGGGAAGTGGTGACTGCTGTGTTCGCGTCAGTGCCGACGCCGACACAGATCCCCTTGGCCATCCATCGTCTTCGCCTCAGGGCCGAACTCAACAACGCCGACGGCCCCCATCTGCTCGGGCGTCACATCGCTTTCTTCTGGGACGACCCGAATCGACTCGTCGACTTCCACGACTTCGATCAAGACGATCTCGCCAGCGAGGAGGCACCGGCATGACCACGCAGGAGCAGACGGTTCCCAGTGACTGGCACGTCTTCCACGCCACCGGACATGCCCCGGACGGTCTGCCGCCCGAACTGCCCGCGGCCCCGGCGTGGCGACAGTTCCGCGGTGGCCCGCTCCAGCCTCCGCCGCCGGAAGACGAAGAGGCCGCGACGCGGCGCCTCGGACCCGGCGACGTGACCAAGCAACTCGGCGCGGGGGAGACCGACATCGTCAACGCGGCGTTACTGCTGCGTCGGCCGCTGCTGATAACCGGGCCACCCGGCATAGGGAAGTCCACCCTCGCCTTCCTCATCGGACGCGAACTCGGCCTGGGACGCGTCCTGGAATGGAACATCGTCAGTCGCACCACACTGCGCGACGGGCTCCACACCTATGACGCACTGGGGCGGGCACAGGCCATCGCCGCCTGGCGGGCCGGACTGCGGGGGGCGGCTGCGGCCGGGCTCGACGACGGCACCGACGACAGCGCACCCGTTTCCCCGTTCGACCCTCAACAGAGCCCCACGTTGGGGGAGTTCGTCACCCTCGGCCCGCTGGGCACAGCCTTGCTGCCCTACGCCCGTCCCCGCGTCCTGCTCGTCGACGAACTGGACAAGAGCGATATCGATCTCCCCAACGACCTGCTGCACGCCCTGGAGGACGGCAGCTATGAGATCCCCGAACTGGTGCGCGACGCCGCCGAGTCGGCCCGCGTGCACACCAGCGACCCCGGCGGCCACGCGGAGGTGCGTGACGGACGCGTCGAGTGCCGGGAGTTCCCGGTCGTGGTGATCACCAGCAACGGGGAACGGGAGTTCCCGGCCGCGTTCCGCAGGCGCTGCCTGCCACTGGAGATGCGGCCGCCCACCCGGGAGCAACTTCTGGCCATGGTGGAGAGCCATTTGAGGGCGCGACCGGAGGGCACGGAGAACCTGGTGGACGGCTATCTGCGCCGGGTAGGGAGCGGAGGTATCCACTCCCTCGATCAGTTGCTGAACGCAGTACAGCTGACTACTCTCAGTGGTTTCCAGGCCGACGCTCACGGCAGTAAGCTCATTGAATTGCTGCTCCGCGATCTCGCGAAGGGCCGCTGAATTGACCGGCGTTGACAGGGAGCGCTCATCCGAGCAAGGCGACGAGGACCCTACTGCTGGGACGTCGTCCTTCTTGTCATTCCCTGAAGCCGACGCGGACGCGTTACCGCACTGGAAGGAACTGGCTGACGTCGTATGGCTGGCGGCCTACTGGGATCGCTGCGGTCACCGTGCCGACGACAGCACGGTACCGGATCCGGCAGACGACGGGGCCTTGGCCCGTCCGCACATTGACCCACTGGTCTCCACCGTCGCGGAGCAGCCTCCTGCGGCGACTTCCGACGACGAGAGCCGTTCCAGTGCCCCGTACGCTCGCCGGCCGGTTGCGGCCTCGGTCGGAGCTCCGGGCGTCGGCGGCACGGCGCCGAGCCCCCGGCTGTTACCTGATCCCGAAGGCACCGAGGTAGTACACCTCGACCGGCCCCTGCTGCCGGACACGGAGTCGGCGCGGGGAACACCGGGTCCCGGCAGGGAGACAGCCCGGCTCGCCCGCGCCCTGCACAGGCTCGCCCGCCGTGTTCCGTCCCGGGTGACCAGAGAACTGGACGAGGAGACCACCGCGGAGCGGGGCATCGTCGACGGGTTGTGGATGCCGTTCCTGCGGCCGGCTCTCACCTCGGCCTTCGATCTGGTTCTCCTGATCGACGACGCGCCCACCATGTGGATTTGGCAGGGCACCGCCGCCCAGCTGGTCGAGGCGGCCGAGCAGAGCGGCGCGTTTCGTTCCGTGCGCGTCGCGAGGGTCACGGTGCCGCGCGATGGATTCCCCACCGTGCGGCGCGGCACCGAACAGGTCGCCACCGATCCTGCCGAACTCCTCGACGGAAGCCGCGGTCGCGTCTTCGTGGTCGTCACCGACGGTCTGGCGCACGGCTGGGCGGGACCAGCCGCCGACGCCCTGCTGGGCCGTCTGGGGCGGGCAGGCCCCACGGCCGTTGTCCACCTGCTTCCCAGCCACCTTCGACGCCGCTCCTCGCTGTACCCGTACGAGGCGGAACTCGGGGCCGGTGGCTTCGGCGCGACCAACGAGAACCTCGAACACTGGCCGCCGCCCGGCGGACCCGATCCGATGCGTCCTCTCCCGGAGGGCAGCGACGGGTCCGTGCCGGTGCCCGTCCTGTCGCTCAACCCCGGATCGATCGCCTCCTGGGCCGAACTCGTCACGGGGAAGCAAGGGGTACGGCGTGGACTCCAGGTCGTGCTGGCCGGAACCCTCACGAAGGGCGCGCCCGCACTGGGCCTGAACGCGCCGAGGTTTCCCCGCGCGGCGACGGCCACCGTGCGCCGTTTCCTCGAAGTCGCCACTCCGTCGGCACGTAAGCTCGCCTGTCAGTTGGCCGCGGCTCCCTTCGAACGGGAACTGATCGGCCAGATCCGCAGCCGGATCAAGCCGGGGACCCATCCCGATCACCTCGCCGAGATCCTGATGGGCGGCCTGATCGACTGGAACGGAGATGGTGAGGGGCAGCCGGAGTTCGCCGAGGGCGTGAGGGAGGCGCTCCTGGCGACCACGACCCGAGTCGAGCTCTGGATCACGGTCAACGCCCTGGCCGGCCTTCCGTCAGCCGGTCGGCGAGGCGTGGCGCTGCGTGCCGCTCTGCTTGATCCGGAGGGCACCGCGCTGCCCGATCCGGCGGAGCACAGCTCGTTACTCGCGGAGTTGGCAGTAATGCGGGCTTTATCGAGTAAGCGTTATTCCGAACGTGTGAAACGCGTCGAAGCGCGTTTAGTTGCATCCGGCACAGCGAAGCCAGCCGTGATAGGTGGAACCGGCGGAGGAGCGGGCATTGATCACTCCGTGTCCAGAGTCCCCGATCCACCACCTGGAGAGCATGTGGCGATTCCGGTTACCGATGCATCCCACCCCGAAACACCGGAGGATGAAACTCACATGCCGAGCACCGCGACCGGAACGTCGATGACCGGAGCACCGGCCCTCCTGGTGAACGTCCCTTTGCGGAACACCTCGTTCGTGGGCCGGATGGGGCTCCTCCAAGCGGTGGAGGAGCAGCTGAGCGCCCAGGACACAGCAGCCGTACTGCCGCACGCGCTGCACGGGATGGGAGGCGTGGGCAAGTCCCAGCTCGCGCTTGAGTACGTCTACCGCCATCAACAGGACTACAAGGTGATCTGCTGGATCCCCGCCGAACAGGAAAGCCTGATTCTCACCGCGCTCGCCACCCTGGCCGCGCGGCTGCGGCTGGTTCCCGCGGTGCAGGACAGCGGCAGCGCACTCGCTGCCAACACGGCAGTACCCGCAGTCCTGGAGGCGCTACGTTCGGGTGTGCATGACAACTGGCTGCTGATCTTCGACAACGCCGAGAACGTCGACGTGGTGCGCGGCTACTTTCCCGCCAATGGCCCAGGGAAGATCATCGTCACCTCCCGGAACCGCGAATGGGAACGTGTGGCGACCCCGCTTCCGGTCAACGTGTTCGAGCGGGAAGAATCGATCGAGCTGCTCCAGAAGCGGTCCCCCGACCTGTCCCAGGCCGACGCGGATCGGCTCGCGGCGGCCCTGGGAGATCTGCCGCTCGCCGTGGAACAGGCTGGGGCCTGGCGCGCTGTCACAGGGATGCTCGTCGAGGAATACCTCGATCTATTGAACCAACGTAGTCCGGAGATCCTCGACCTCGACCCAGCCCCTGACTACCCTCTCACCGTCGCGGCAGCGTGGGACATCTCGCTGGAGCGGATCAGAGAGAACACCCCGGGCTCGCGCGAGCTCCTGGACATCTGCGCCTGCATGGCGCCGGAACCGATCCCGATCTCCATGCTCCGCAAGAGTCGTGGTATTGACATCGCGCCCGACGTCGACCCCATTCTGCGTGAGTCGATCAAACTTAGGCGGGCTATTCGTGACCTGACCCAGTTCTCTTTGGTGAAACTGGACCTTCGGTCCGATACGTTGCAGATGCACCGTCTGTTGCAGAACGTACTGCTTGCAAAGCAGGAACCCGAGGAACGTGAGCGTATGCGCAACGCCGCCCATCAACTGCTGTCGGCGGCCAAACCTGGCCACTACGCCTCGTCCAAGGAGTGGCCCGCCTACCAGGCACTGCTGCCGCATGTCCTCAGTTCCCAGGCCGTGACGAGTACTGACACGGATGTCCGCGAACTGGTCTATGACACCACGTTCTTCCTCTACTACTGGGGTGACTTCGAAGGTGCTGCCAGCCTCGCCCGAGAGGCGTACACGGCCTGGTCCGAGGCGTCCGGCGAGGAAGACATCCGTGTCATCCGCATCTCGAAGATCCTGGCGTTCCTACTGCGAGTCGTCGGTGACAGCGGTGAGTCCATCCGGCTCAGCGAGCAGGCGCTGGAGACATCTCGTCGAGTGGAGGTCGACGAGGAGGACCTCATCGACTCCATGATCGAGTTGGCTGACGCGCGGCGTTTTCAAGGCAGGTTCGCGGAGGCCCGTGACCTGGGTCAGGAAGCCACGGAGCGGGCTCGCACGCAGTTGGGACCCGATGACGAGATCACGTTGCGGGCCGCCCACAGTTGGGGTGTCGACCTGCGACTGTGCGGTCAGGTCCGTGAGGCGCTGCCCATGGACCAGGAGACAGCGCGCTTGCGTGAGGAAGTGTTCGGCCCTGCCAGTTCTCTGACGCTCAACAGTCTCAACGGACTGGCGATCGATATCCGCGAAAGCGGTGACTACCCCGCCGCTCGCCTCCATCAGGAGGACGTACACCGCCGGGCGCGCGCCGCGCTCGGCGACGACAACCCTCTCACCCTGCGCATCGCCGGCAATCTGGCGGTCTGCCGTCGCCGCGACGGTGCTATCACCGACGCCGCCAAGCTCTCCGACGAGACATTCAACGGCTTTGTGGCAGGCTACGGTCCCCATCACCCCGACTCTTTGGCGCTGGCGATCAATGTCAGCGTTGACCGGCGACTCACCGGTGACCTCGAGGGCTCGCGCCGACTCGGTGAGGAGACGGCGGTGCGCTGTGCGGATCGCTACGGCGACAACCATGGCCACACGCTCCTTATGAAGGCCAATCTGGCGGCCACTCTGCGCGCTCTGGGCGAACTGTCCGCAGCCCAGGAATGCGAGGACGACGCAGCCACCCGAATGGCGGAGACGGTCGGACCTCACCACGTCATGACACTGACCGTCTCGATTGGCCAGGCGAACACGGCTTACCAGTGGCTGGACTTCGACCGAGCCCGCCAGATCGACGAGGCCAACCTCCCGCTGCTGGCCGAAGCGGCTGGAGTGGATCACCCGCTGACTCTCTCCTGCGCCTCGAACCTCGCACTCGATCTCCGGGGGCTGAGCCGCGGGGCAGAGGCGGACGAGATGGAGCGACGCGCGCTGGAGGGCTTCAAGCGAGTCGTCCGGGAAGACCACCCCTGGTTCCTGGCGGCCCGTCAGCGCCGCCGGATCGAATGCGACATCGCGCCGATGCCGTTGTGACATGACGTTCGGGCTGCGTGCGGCACATGATGCCGCACTCAGCCGGGACGCCGTGCCGGTCACCACAGGCAGTCGTACGGGAATCCGGAGCCGTGTCACGGGGGGCACATGCCGACAGTTGTCTTCATCCACGGGACAGGGGTGCGCGAACCCGGCTTCTCGGCCCTGGCCGGGCGGGTCGCTGCCGGGCTCGGTGCCCTGCGTGACGGACTTCGGGTCGTGCCGTACTACTGGGGCGGCTCGCACGGGGCCACGCTGGCGGCCGGCGGGGTGAGCCTGCCGCCGGAGACGGGTGCGAGCCGTGTCCTCGGTGACGGCCCCGCCGGATCGGACGCGGACGACGACACAGCCGCCTGGGCCGTGCTGTACGCGGACCCCGACGCCGAACTCGCCCTGGCGGCCGCCGGGGCCGCGTCAGAGGTGGAACGCCCGCCGGGGACCGTGCCGGCCGAGCAGAAGTTACAGGCGCTGCTGGTCGACCTGGCCGCCCAGGGTGACGGACCCGCAGCCGACCTCGGCCCCGGCCTGGCGCGCGCCGCGTCGGACCTGGCTTCCCACCCGTTGCTGGGTCCGGCAGCCGCCGCTCTGAACGCCGACGAACTCGCGATCGTCACCGCCCGCGCTCTGGTCGCGCGTCTCTTGGCCGACACGCTGGACGCCGACTCTCCGCTCATCCCGGTCGGTGACGTCCGGGACATCGCGGTCGACAGGGTTGCCCAGGCACTTGGCGCACCGGCCCGGGGCGCGGAACGCGGTGTGGGGACACTGCTGTTGCGCATGGTGGGCCGTGGCGCCTCCCGTGCCGTCGTGCGCCGCCGACGGGCCCTGACCGAGGCCGCCCACCCTGCCGCCGGGGACATCCTGCGCTACCTCAGCCGCGGCGAGGCGGTCCGGGCCGACCTGCGCGCACTGATCGAAGGACTCGAACCACCCGTCACCCTCGTCGGCCACAGCCTCGGCGGAATCATCGCCCTGGACACGCTGGTCACCGCCCCGCTCCCGCAGGTCCGCCTGCTGGTCACCGCAGGCTCCCAAGGACCCTTCCTCTACGAATTGGGCGCCCTGCCCTCCCTCATGCATCCTGACCCACTGCCGCGCCACGTCCCGCACTGGCTGAATCTGTACGACCCCCGGGACCTGCTCAGTTACCTCGGCGCCGGCCTCTTCGCCGAGCGCGTCACGGACATCGCGGTCGACAGCCGTCAGCCGTTCCCTGCCGCGCACAGCGCCTACTGGACCAACCCCGCCGTGTACCGGCACATTGTGGACCGGTTGCCATGACCGGCCCCCAGACATCAGTCCGGCGCCAGGACCCGAGCCGGGTCCATGCCTTGATCGTCGGCATCGAGAAGTACGACGCGGGAAGCGCCTGGGACCTGCCCGGACCCGCAAGGGACGCTCTCGCGTTCCATCGGCTGCTACGCAGCGCCGGGGTTCCGGAGTCCCAACTGCGGCTGCACCTCGCCCCTTTGCCTCCGTTCGTCCCCGACACTCCTTACCGGCCCGCCGACCATGCCACTTTGCGTCGCGTGCTCGTACGTGAACTCCCGTCCGTCCGGGGTGAGGTCCTGTGGGTGTGGTGGGGCGGTCACGGTGTCCTCGACCGTGCCGAACATCTCCGGCTGCTGTGCTCCGACGCCACCACCGGCGACAAGGTGGCACTCGACCTCGACTCCGCCCTGGCCCGCTACGCCGGTGACGCCGTACCCGGACTCGCCGAGCAACTGTGGCTCGTGGACGCCTGCGAGACGTTCGAGGAGGCGCTGGCCTTCCGCGTTCCGCTCCCCGCCGACGCCCTCCCCGTGGGGCATCGCAACCTCGCGCACCGGCAGTCGCTGCTGCGTGCCGCGGGGCGCGGCCGAGTCGCGGCCAACGATCCCGTGCGGGCCACCGGCCTCTTTTCGGACGTCCTGCTGGACCTGCTCGCGGCCCGCGCCGACGTGCTGCCCGGACTGCCCGATGCGGAGGAACTCTTTTCCGCCGTACGGGTTCGGGTGGATGCCCTGCGTGAGGAGGGTCGGACATTGCAGCATCCGGAGATCCGGCTGCAGAGTCCGCGGCGGACCGAGACGCTGCCCTCGGCGGAGGAGCGTGCGCTCTCTCCGCTCGGCCGCGTGGTGGAGGCGGTCATGGCCTACCCATGGACTGCTGACCCCGTCGAACGGCAGGCCGTCGTCGCCGCCTTGGGCTCACGCGTTTACGCGACTCTGCCCCGCCACCACAAGGCCCGCACCGACATCACAGGCATCCTCACCACGCTCGGCCGCCGCCGTCCCGAGGACCTGTGGGAGCTGTTCGACGTCGTGGTGTCGCTCGACGACGATCCCGAGAGGAGGTCCGAACTCGCGGACGCTCTGCGGGAATTCGCGGCATTTCGCACCCGACGGCTTCGTCTGGGCTGATCAGGTGGCGTGATCGTACGGGTTTCCGACTGGGGCTGTGTTCGTCATGATGGACAGTAATGCGGGGCATCGAGTGCCACTGTGTGAAAAGGGGATGCACCTTGGACCAGCCGCCTGCTCTGCACGACGCCCAAGCCGCCGCCCGCGAGCCGGCAGTCGCGGCAGGTGATGCTCTCGTCTGGGAGTCGGATCTGGCAGACCTCACGGAGGTACCGTTGACTGCATTGGACAGTCTTAGTCCGCTCCTTTCCGATTCCCCCATCCTCATCGAGATTCTGCGTGCCCGTAGCAGTACGAAAGGGGGACCCGAGCCAGGCAGGGCGGAGTGATGAGCCGTGAGCGGGCGGCAGTCTTCCTCGCGCGCCCGCACGCCTCACCGGAGGTTCCCGGAATGACCAGCGAGCAGCCCACGCCCCCGCTCCGCATGCCGAGCCACCTCTTCGAGGAACTCGCCGCCGGCGGGGGCTCGTCCGAGGCTCTCGCCTTTCTCGCGCGCGGTGAACGCGTCCGCAGGCTGCTGCTCCTGCGTACCTTGCTCGCTCGTCTCGACGCGGTGCCCACACCGCTGGATCCACCGGCTGAGGCATGGCGCACCCTCAAGAGCGCGGCCGCAAGGGATCCCGGGCCGGTCGAGCGATTACTCCTCGCACCGCAGACCGGCGGCTGGCTGGCCCATGTGCTGCGCCGGCTGCACGGCACCGCCGCGGGACCGACGCTCTGGGCAGAGACGGGCCACCTGAACGCCCTGGCCGTCTCGGCGGCTCTGCGCGCCGGGACGGAAGCCGACCTCAGGGTTCCACTCGCCGACGGTGCCCTGATCCTCCCCGGCCTGGGAATGGCGCGGCTGCCGGGCGCGCCGCGAGGTCTGTCGGTCGGCCGGGCGAAGGTGAGGGACGGCGAACTGAACCTTGTGTCGGAGGCGACCGACGTACCCGCTCTCGTCCTCCCTGACCCCGCCCCCGTTCCCGTACATGCTGCCAAGGACGTACCGGACCCCGCCCCGCACTGGGTGCCCCTGCGCACCCTCACACTCGCAGGACCGTCGGGAACAGCCGCCGTCCCACTGGACGATCTCGATCCGTACCGCGACCTCGACGACCCCATCGCTCCTGCCAGGCTCGACGCCGAGGAGGCGGCGGAATGGCAGCGACTGTTCGACGAGGCGGTGGGAATCGTCATCGCGCGGGGCATGTACGGTCCCGGTCGGCTCGATCCCGCCGAGATCCGGGCTGTCGTGCCGTGGGGCCGCACAAGTGTCCTGCCCGCCGCCCCGCCTACCGTGCGGCTCTCCGCCTCCAGCGGTGATTCCTACGGGGGCATGGTCATCGCCCGCCCCGCCGCCCCCCTCGCTCTTGCGGAAACCTTTGTCCACGAGTTCCAGCACAGCAAACTGGGCGCCCTGCTCCACCTGTTCCGGCTGCTGGACGACGACCGCGAGGAGCGGTACTACGCCCCGTGGCGCGGAGATCCCCGGCACCTCACCGGTCTCCTGCACGGCGCGTACGCGTTCACCGGTGTCGCGGGCTTCTGGCGGGACCGGATGGCCGAGGCGCGGCGGCCCGAGACGGTGGAGGTGGCCGGGTATCACTTCGCGCTGCGTCGGACGCAGAGCCGTCTTGCCGTGCGGACCCTGCTGGCGAGCGGCCGACTGACCGTTCAGGGGCGCGGGTTCGTGGCGGGGCTCGCGCGCACGCTGGACGGCTGGCTGCGTGAGACCGTCCCGGTGTCCGCCCTGACTCGGGCCCGAATGGCCGCGGCCCTGCACCGAACCGAGTGGCGGCTGCGCAACGTGCTTCCCGTCCCTGTGTCACCGGCCGCGCCGGACACCCCTGTTTTCCGTACCGAGCGGGTGTCCTGGCCCGACACTCGTACATACGCCTTCGCCGCGCCGCCCGACGTCCCGCGCACCGCCGACGAATACCTGTCCGCCGGTGACCCGGCCGCCGCGCTCACCCGCTACGCCGACGTACTGACTGCCGACCCCACCGAACCGCACGCCCTCGCCGGCTGGATCGTCGCCAGAGCGGCCCTGGACCCGGGTCGGACCACCCGCCGCATGCTGGCCCGGCCGGAACTCCTCCAGCCTCTGCCCAGCAGGTGACATCTCACCCCACCAACCGCAACCGCTCCCCACAAACCCCCACCCCCACCACCTGCCCCCACGTCAACTCCAGCGCATCCCCCTCCATCCCGTCCCCGAACACGATCAACTGCTCGGACTCGACGGTGAGTTGCAGTACCGCCGAACCACCCAGCTCACCCGCGACCAACGACGTCCCCGTCACCGGCGACGGCCACGCCTCCCGTACGAACCACACCAACCGGCCCTCCGAGGGGTGTGGCAGGGACAGGTCGCTGCCCCGTTCCTGCCACACCGACCGGAGCCACCCCGTGGCCCCGGTGCCCGTTCCCACGAGCACCCCGGAGGATGCCTGGGCCTCGACGACACCCCCGTCGCCCTCCAGACCCAGGCGGTATCTGGCCGTCTGATGACCGACGGCTCCCAGATAGATCTCGTTGAGCGCGACCAGCCGCTGCGTGTCGTCGGCGACGGCCTCGACCATGGTGAGTTCGTCCACCCCGGTGCGGGCCGCGTGCGCGGCGGGCAGCAGGACGGCGGCGTCCGACGGCCGGTGCCGGACCAGGACGCCCGGGTTGCGCCCGGGGTCCGTGTCGAAGCCCAACACCGGTTGCCCGGTGAGGTACTTGGCGACGTTGGCGACCAGCCCGTCCTGCCCGACCACGACCACCACGTCCTCCGGCGCGAACAGAAACCGGTCCAAGTCGGCCCGTTCGACCCGTGTCTGACGCCATGTCAGCGGTACCGCCGAGGAGACCTCGGCCAGCGCCCGCCTGGTCCGGCGGTGCCGTTCGGCGACCTCCTCGATGTCCCGGCCGCGCGACCGCAGGAAGTACGCGGCCTGGCCGTGCGTCCCGTGCCGGGCCACCAACTCCTCGTACTCCGTGGTCCGGTGGACGAGGACGACCCGCGGTGCGAGACTCACGCGCCGGCCTCGCCAGTACCGAGCTTGGCCAGCAGCCCCGTCAGCACGTCCGGCGAGATCGTGACGCTGTCGATGTTCGGCAGGTTCTCCGCGAGTCGCGTCCCGGTGAGCGCGTTCAGGGTCGCGACGTCGACATCCGCGTGCACCCGCAGCCAGGCCGCCTGGGCATACGCCCGCGCGTCGCCCACCTCGCGCGAGCCCTCGGCCTCGGCACGGGCGAGCCGTACGGAACGCGCGGCCTCGGCGTCGGCGAGCCGTACTGTCCGGGTCGCCTCGGCCTCCGCGCGGACCCCGTCGGCCGCCGCGTGCTCCTCTGCCTCGCGGCGGGCGTTCGTGCCGCGCTGGTCGACCAACTGCTCCTCGCGGCGGGCGAGTTCGATCTGGCTGTCGAGTTCGTTCTCGGCGATCGCGCGCTCCCGCTCGACCGCCACCGCCCGGCGTTCGTAGGTGGCCTTGTCCGCCTCCTGCTGGATCTGTTCGCGGGCCGGGGTGCGCAGCGCCCGCTCCACCTCGGGCTCGGGCCGCAGCGCCATCACGCGGACGGCGACCACCTCGATACCGGTGGCCGGGAGGCGGGGTTCGGTGCCGAGTCCCGCCGCGATCCGCTCCCGTACCGCGGTCACCCCGTCAACCAGAGCCGACGCGAGGGGAGTTCGGGCGAGTACGGCCAGCGCGTGCTGCTGGGCCGTCTCGGTCAGCAGGGTGCCCAGCTGCTCAAGGGGCGCGCCTCGCCACACGCCCGTGTCCGGGTCGACGGAGAAGTCGAGGCGTGCGGAGGCGAGGGCCGGGTCGCTGATCCGGTAGGTGACGGTCGCCTGGACCGCCACGTCCTGGAAGTCGGACGTACGGGCATGGAAGGTCATGGCCAACTCCCGGTCGTCGACCGGCACTTCGGAGAGCGCGGCGGTCAACGCACGGAACCAGAAGCTGAGTCCGGGCCCGTCGTGCAGCAACTTGCCCGAGCGGTGGTGGCGGATGTGCGCCGTCGGAGCCCCGCGCAGGTGGCGCCAGCCCAGGCGCCGGGTGATGTCGGCCATCAGAGTCCCTCAGATCCGGTCGGAAGATCCCGTGAGATCCCGCATCGATCTCGTCAATAAGACGATAATCGCCCAACGCACTTGTCGTCAAGAGGACGAAAACAAGTGGCGGTATGACAAGTAGGGGGTGAACTCGGTCCGAGATGGTCAGGATGGAGACATGGCACTCCATGTCGACTCCGAGACCGGGCGGCTGCGCCGCGTCATCCTGCACCGGCCGGATCTCGAGCTCAAAAGGCTCACCCCCAGCAACAAGGACGCCCTCCTCTTCGACGACGTGCTCTGGGTGCGCCGGGCGCGCGCCGAGCACGACGGCTTCGCGGACGTGCTGCGGGACCGCGGCGTCGCGGTCCACCTGTTCGGCGATCTGCTCGCCGAGTCCCTGGCGATCCCGGCGGCCCGGTCACTGGTCCTGGACCGCGTCTTCGACGAGAAGGAGTACGGCCCCCTCGCCACCGACCACCTCCGCGCCGCCTTCGAGGCGCTGCCCGCACCCGAACTGGCCGAGGCGCTGGTCGGCGGCATGACCAAGCGCGAGTTCCTGGACGCCCACGCGGAGCCGACCTCCGTCCGCTTCCACGTCATGGACCTCGACGACTTCCTCCTCGCCCCCCTCCCCAACCACCTCTTCACCCGGGACACCTCCGCCTGGATCTACGACGGCGTCTCCGTCAACGCCATGCGCTGGCCGGCCCGGCAGCGCGAGACCGTCCACTTCGAGGCGATCTACCGGCACCATCCCCTCTTCCGTACCGAGAAGTTCCACGTCTGGTCCGAGGGGCAGGCCGACTACCCGTCCACCATCGAGGGCGGGGACGTACTCGTCATCGGCAACGGCGCGGTGCTCATCGGCATGAGCGAGCGCACCACCCCGCAGGCCGTCGAGATGCTCGCGCACAAGCTGTTCGCCGAGGGCTCCGCGCGCACGATCGTGGCGCTCGACATCCCCAAGCAGCGCGCCTTCATGCATCTCGACACGGTGATGACGATGGTCGACGGCGACACCTTCACCCAGTACGCGGGGCTCGGCATGCTGCGGTCGTACACCATCGAACCGGGCGTCGGCGACAAGGAGTTGAAGGTCACCGACCATCCGCCGGAGCACATGCACCGCGCGATCGCCGCCGCCCTCGGGCTGGACGGGATCCGTGTCCTGACCGCCACCCAGGACGTGCACGCCGCCGCGCGCGAGCAGTGGGACGACGGCTGCAACGTCCTCGCCGTCGAGCCGGGCGTCGTCGTCGCCTATGAGCGCAACGCCACCACCAACACGTTTCTGCGCAAGCAGGGCATCGAGGTGATCGAGATCCCGGGCAGCGAACTGGGCCGGGGCCGGGGCGGGCCGCGCTGCATGAGCTGCCCGGTCGAGCGCGAGGCCGTATAGAAATTCGAGATATCGTATAGAATTCCAATCGTCCCTGTTCTCGTGTACCTCTGTACCCGCACCGATGGAGCGCCCCCATGGCGACAGTCCCGACCGCCCTCGCCGGCCGCCACTTCCTCAAGGAGCTGGACTTCTCCGAGGAGGAGTTCCGCGGCCTGATCGAGCTGGCCGCCGAGCTGAAGGCCGCCAAGAAGGCCGGGGGCGAGACGCGGTACCTGTCGGGGAAGAACATCGCGCTGATCTTCGAGAAGACCTCGACGCGCACCCGCTGCGCGTTCGAGGTCGCCGCGGCCGACCAGGGCGCCTCGACGACCTACCTCGACCCGTCGGGCTCGCAGATCGGGCACAAGGAGTCCGTGAAGGACACCGCGCGGGTGCTCGGTCGTATGTACGACGGCATCGAGTACCGCGGGGAGAGCCAGGCCGCCGTGGAAGAACTGGGCGCGTACGCGGGCGTCCCGGTCTACAACGGGCTCACCGACGACTGGCACCCCACCCAGATGCTCGCCGACGTGCTCACCATGACCGAGCACAGCGACAAGCCGTTGAAGGAGATCGCCTTCGCCTACCTCGGCGACGCCCGCTTCAACATGGGCAACTCCTACCTGGTCACCGGCGCGCTGCTCGGCATGGACGTACGGATCGTCGCCCCGAAGTCGTACTGGCCCGCCGAGGAGATCGTCACCGCCGCCCGCGCGCTCGCCGAGCGGAGCGGCGCGCGCATCACGCTCACCGAGGGGATCGAGGACGGTGTGGCGGGCGCCGACTTCGTCGTCACCGACGTGTGGGTCTCCATGGGCGAGCCCAAGCAGGTCTGGGACGAACGGATCGCGGCCCTCGCGCCCTACGCCGTGACCATGGACGTCCTGCGGGCCACCGGCAACCCGGACGTCAAGTTCCTGCACTGCCTGCCGGCCTTCCACGACCTCGGCACCAAGGTCGGCCGCGAGATATACGAGACCCACGGCCTCGACTCCCTGGAGGTCACGGACGAGGTCTTCGAGTCGGCCCACTCGGTCGTCTTCGACCAGGCGGAGAACCGGCTGCACACGATCAAGGCGGTCCTGGTGGCGACGCTCGCCTGATCAGTCCTGAGAACGCGGGCCGGCTATCCCGCCGGACGCCACTGCGCCGGTACGACGGGCAGCCGGAACCACACCGCCTTGCCCGACTCGGTGGGGCGGTGGCCGCACGAGGAGCTGAGCGCGCGGATCAGCAGCAGGCCGCGTCCGTGCTCCTGCCAGGGGTCGGGCTCCTGGTCGGCGGGCTTGGTCAGACTCGCGGGCGGCTCCGGGTCGGGGTCGTGCACCTCGACCCGGCAGCCGGAGGGCAGCAGCTCGACCACGAGCTCTATGGGGGCGTCACCGGCGGTGTGCTCCACCGCGTTCGCGACCAGCTCCGCCGTCAGCAGCTCCGCGGTGTCGCTGTCGGCCGTGTGCTTCACCTCGGACAGAGCCGTACGGACCAGTGCGCGGGCCACCGGCACGGCCGCGGCGGTGTGCGGCAGTGCGATGCGCCAGGAGGCGGAGGCGGAGGGGTGTTCTTGCAAGGCGGGTCCGTTCATGGAGCAGGCTGTCCTGCTTTCAACTATATGAATGGTACGGCGCCCTTTGTCAGGGTCTCTCGGCGGGCGCCGTACGGGACCTTCGTCCCGGTACCGAGCGGCATACCCGGTACAACGCCCTCCCTCGCACGACAGCTCCCCTTGTTACCGCGCTATTGACATCTCGTGACGGCTGCGACGGCGACAGGTCATTTCGGCATGGCACGGGAACGCCCTCGGGCCCCCGTTTTCGAACGGGGGCCCGAGGGCGTCGCAGGTGAGGCAATCAGGTCAGGTCGGCCATGCCCGCGGTGAGCGTGGCGCCGTCCGCCGGGTCGATCACCAGGAACGCGCCCGTGCGGCGGGAGACCGCGTAGTCGTCGAGGGCGAGCGGCTCGGCGGTGCGCAGGGTGATCCGGCCCAGGTCGTTCGCGAGCAGCGCGGTGGCGCCGCCGAGGTCCTTGACGATCGCCTTGACCGTCCGGGTCGTGTGCCGCAGCAGCACCCGGTCGCCGACCCGCAGCGGCCGGTCGGCCAGATGGCATACGGCGGCCCGGACGTCCTGGGCGAGCACGGGCGCGTCGACCCCGGCGGTGATCATGTCGCCGCGCGACACGTCCCGCTGGTCGGCGAGACGCAGACTCACCGACTGGGGCGCGTACGCCGCGTCCGCCCCGGTACCGAGCACGGAGATGCCGGTGATCTCGGAGGTCTCACCGGAGGGGTGCACCGTCACCCGGTCGCCGACCCGCAGCGAACCGGACACCAACTGCCCCGCGTACCAACGGACTTCACCGTCACGGATCACGTACTGCACGGGGAAGCGGGCCGGCGCGTCGGACGGGTCGGCGCCCACCGGGACGTTCTCCAGGAACTCCAGCAGGGCCGGGCCCTCGTACCAGTCCATGTGCGCCGAACGGTCCACCACGTTGTCGCCGACGAGCGCCGAGACCGGGATCGGCGTGAAGGACGGCAGCCCCAACTCGGCCGCGTGGCCCGCGAATTCCTCGACGATCCGCTCGAACACCGCCTGCTCGTACCCGACCAGGTCCATCTTGTTGACGGCCAGCACCACGTGCGGCACCCGCAGCAGCGCGGCCACGGCGGCATGCCGCAGGGTCTGTTCCACGACTCCGTTGCGCGCGTCGATGAGGACGATCGCCAGCTCGGCGGTGGAAGCGCCGGTGACCATGTTGCGGGTGTACTGCACATGGCCCGGGGTGTCGGCGAGGATGAACCGCCTGCGGGGCGTGGCGAAGTAGCGGTACGCCACGTCGATCGTGATGCCCTGCTCACGCTCGGCGCGCAGGCCGTCGGTGAGCAGCGCGAGGTCGGGCGCGTCCTGGCCGCGGTCGGCCGACACCCGCTGTACGGCTTCGAGTTGGTCGGTGAGGACCGACTTGGAGTCGTGCAACAGCCGTCCTACGAGCGTGGACTTGCCGTCGTCGACCGAACCGGCCGTCGCGAACCGCAGCGTGTCGATGGTGGTCGTGCTCATGGTTAGAAGTACCCCTCGCGCTTGCGGTCTTCCATCGCGGCCTCGGACAGCTTGTCGTCGGCACGCGTCGCGCCCCGCTCGGTCAGCCGGGAGGCCGCTATTTCGGCGATCACGTCGTCGAGCGTGGCCGCGTCGGAGTCGACGGCGCCCGTGCAGGACATGTCCCCGACGGTCCGGTACCGGACCTGCCGCTTCTCCACGGTCTCGTCCGCCCTCGGCCCGCCCCACTCACCGGCGGTGAGCCACATACCGCCCCGGTTGAAGACCTCGCGGTAGTGCGCGAAGTAGATGTCGGGCAACTCGATGCCCTCGCGGGCGATGTACTGCCAGACGTCCAGCTCGGTCCAGTTGGACAGCGGGAACACGCGGACGTGCTCGCCGGGTGCGTGCCGCCCGTTGTAGAGGTTCCACAGCTCGGGCCGCTGCCGGCGCGGGTCCCACTGCGAGAACTCGTCCCGGAGCGAGAACACCCGCTCCTTCGCCCGCGCCTTCTCCTCGTCCCTGCGACCGCCGCCGAAGACCGCGTCGAACTTCTCGCGCTGGATCTTCTCCGTCAACGGCAGCGTCTGGAGCGGGTTGCGGGTCCCGTCCGGACGTTCGCGCAGCACACCGCGGTCGATGTAGTCCTGTACGGAGGCCACATGGAGGCGCAGCCCATGTGCGGTGACCACCCGGTCCCGGTACTCAAGGACCTCGGGGAAGTTGTGTCCCGTGTCCACGTGCAGCAGCGAGAAGGGCACCGGCGCCGGAGCGAACGCCTTCAGCGCCAGATGCAGCATGACGATGGAGTCCTTGCCGCCGGAGAAGAGGATCACCGGCCGCTCGAACTCACCCGCCACCTCACGGAAGATGTGCACCGCCTCGGACTCCAGAGCGTCCAGGTGCGAGAGCGAGAAGGTCACAGCAGCCCCCGCTCGGCCAGCACGGCGTACACCGCGTCCGCGGACTCCTGCGGGCTCTGCGTCTGCGTCGGCAGCGTGAGCGCCGGGTCCGTGGGCGGCTCGTACGGGTCGTCGACGCCGGTCAGACCGGTCAGCGCGCCCGCGGCCTGGCGGGCGTAGAGGCCCTTCACATCGCGCTCGCTGCACACCTCCACGGGGGTCGCGACATGCACCTCGATGTACGGCGTCCCGCTCGCTTCGTGCCGCTTGCGGACGGCCTCGCGGCTGTCGGCGTAGGGGGCGATGACCGGGACGACGGAGAGGACGCCGTTGCGGGCGAGCACCTCGGAGACGAGGCCGATGCGCTGCACATTGGTGTTGCGGTCCTCGCGGGAGAAGCCGAGGCCGGCCGAGAGGAAGCGGCGTACCTCGTCGCCGTCGAGGACTTCCACGCGATGCCCTTCGGCTCTCAGACGATCGCTCAGGTGCTGGGCGATCGTCGTCTTGCCCGCACTCGGCAGTCCGGTGAGCCAGACGGTGGCTCCCTGAGCCCTGGCCGTGGTGGTCATGCGCAACAGTCCTCTTTCTTACCCGACGAGCGACGTCGTTGAAGGCTAGGTAAGAACTCTGAGAGGACCTGCTAAAGAAGCTGAGGGTTAGCTGAGTGACCGGTGGTGCGCAAGAGGCCGCGGCGGTTCGTCATGAACTGTTCATAATGCCCGCGAACACCGCCCCCGCGTCCCGCAGCCGTGCGTGCAGCGCCCGGAACACCTCGGCCGAGCGGGCGCCCGGCCAGTCATGGGGGAGCAGGGCGGCGGGGAGGCCGGGGTCGACGTAGGGGAGGTGGCGCCAGGAGTCCAGGGCGAGGAGGTAGTCGCGGTAGGCCTCCTCGGGCGGGGTGTCCGCGCGCCGCTCCCAGTCGGCCAGCACCCGCGCGTGGCGGTCGAGGAACGCCTCGTGCTCCTTGGCGATCGCGGTCAGGTCCCACCAGCGGGCCACGGCGTCGGCGGTCGCCGCGAAGCCGAGGTGCTCACCGCGGAAGAAGTCCACGTACGGGTCGAGCCGCAGCCGCCCGAGGATGTGCCGGGTCTCCTCGTACAGGCGGGCGGGCGCGATCCACACGCCCGGGGCTGCGGTGCCGAAGCCGAGGCCGGACAGCCGGGAGCGCAGGATGTGCCGCTTCTGCCGTTCGGACTCGGGGACGGAGAACACCGCGAGCACCCAGCCCTCGTCGTCCGAGGGGCTGGCCGCGTAGATGCGCCGGTCGCCGTCGTCGAGCAACTGCCTTGCCTCGGGCGACAGTTCGTAGCCGGCGGCGCCCTGTGCGGTACGGGCGGGCACCAGTAGCCCGCGCCGTTTGAGGCGGGACACCGACGAGCGCACCGAAGGCGCGTCGACGCCGGCGGCGGCCAGGAGCCGGATCAGTTCCGCGACCGGAACCGGGCCGGGTACGAAGCGGCCGTACGCGCCGTAGAGCGTGACGATGAGAGACCGTGGAGCATGCTGGTCGGACACGTTGATCATCTTAGGTCGTCAGCATCACTGCTGGTCACCTCGGGTACGCAAGCTGAACCTTCACGGTTCGAAGGTCACCGTGGGCAGCGCGTCCGGGAAGACGATCACGCGGGAACGGTCAGGTGGGAAGGGTCAGGCGGCGACGGCGAGTTGGTCGGCCGGTACCCGGTGCGGGGCGACGATCCGGCCGTCGGGGAGCAGCAGGCCGCTGTCGTCGAAGACGATCGCGCCGTCGCACAGCAGCGTCCAGCCCTGCTCGGGGTGGGCGGAGACGACGTGCACGGTCTCGGTGTCGGTCACGGGGCACGAGGACTGGTGGGAACACATGGCGTACCTCCACGTCGGATGCGATCCGTTCCGGCGGCTCCTTCGCCGCCCCGCATCGCATATACAGACCATCCTCCCGTCGCGAACTCATCGGAACAGGCTGCTGTGAAGCGTGACAACACGCGGACAACACTCGGACGGTTCCACGACGCTCGGTGCGGACTCGCCACCGAAGGAGTGACGATCACGGGAGCCGGGGCGCTCGACCGGTACCAGTGGAGACCTCTGCTTCAGATACTTCAGGAGGTATTCCCATGTCCCTGCGTTCCGCCCTCGGTTCGGCGGCCGGTGCCGCGCTGCTGCTGGTCGCCGCCGCTCCCGCCGCGACCGCGTCCGCCGACTCCTACGAGACGGTGACGGTCGACCCCACGGGCAGTATCGCCCCAGACGGCACCGTCACCCTCTCCGGCACCTACCGCTGTATCGGCAGCTCAGGCCCGGTCTTCGTCAGTTCCTCCGTCTCCCAGGGCGACTCCGCGGTCCGGCACGGCATCGGCGGCACCCGGGCGGTCTGCGACGGCATGGAGCACAGCTGGGAGAACTCGGGCAAGCCCTCGTCCGACCCGCTCGACCCCGGCCCGGCCCAGGTCGAGGCCACGGTGATGGAGCTGGCCCCCCAGGGCGGCCTGCCCCTGCCCCGCTTCCACGCGGCGCAGCAGCAGGCGATCACCCTGACCGGGAGCTGAGCCTCGCGTCTCCGGCCCGCCACCTCAACGGGGGCGGGCCGGACGGGAGTTCAGCCGGTCAGTGCTGGGTGTTGCTTGCCCAGATCGGGGTCGAACCGGAGTAGATCACCATGTTGCCGTCGCCCTGGAGCCGGAGGATCGAGCCGTCGTGGCCGCTGGTCTGGCTGGCCCAGACGGGCTGGTTGCCCGAGGTGTAGACGACGAGGTTGCCGTCCGCCTGGAAGACCGCGTGGTAGTTCGAACCGAAGGTCATGGTGGCCCAACGGGCCTTGTTGTTCTCGTCGTACAGCACGAAGTTGCCGTCGGTCTGCATGCGCAGCCGCGCCTTCTTCGCGTTGATGGACTGGCCCGCGCTCAGCACCCGGGTGGCCGTGACGAGGACGTCCGACGGATAGCTCGACGTCGTGGTGGTGCCCGACTTCGTCCCGGACTTGGTCGTGGTGGACTTCTTCGTCGGCTTCGCCGCCGCGGTCGGCTTCTTCGTCTTGACCGCCGTCGGCTCGCTCACCGGCTGCGCGACGGTCGTCTTGCCCGAGGTCTTGTGGGGTTGGGCGGTCTTCGGTGTGGCGGACTGTGCCGGAGTGGACGGGTCGGACGAGGCGTACGCCCCGGCGCCCTGCGTCGCGCCGTCGCCGAGGATCGTGCCCGCCTGATCGGCGACGACCCGGTCGTGGTTCTCCGGCGTCCGGTCCCGGCTCATCAGCAGCCCCGGTACGGCGATCAGCAGCGCGCCGAGCACCGCGGCACCGGCCAGCAGCGGGCGGCCCGGGCGGCCGACGGACGCGGCGGCCGTGTCGCCGGGGGTGGGTCCGTCCCCCTCGGGGACGCTCGCGGCCACCGCCACGGCGGGCGCCTCGGGCTCGGCGGCCTCCTGCCCCGCCGGTCCGGCGGAGGCGGACTCCGGGCCGGCCGGCCCGTCGGGTTCCGCCGTCCTGCGGCCGGCACCGGCGAGCGCCTCGGTCTCCGCGGCCGGGGCCGCGGGCCGGCTCAGCTCCGCCGCGACGGACTCCGCGGAGCCGGTCCCGCCCGAACCGGCAGCTCCTGAGCGGGACTTGGGTGTCGCACTCGCTGTACTCGTCGCTGCGGATTTCTCGGTCGCCGAGGTCGACGCGGTGGCGGTCTCCCCGGCCGGGGTGGCCGCTGCCGAGGTCTCTGCCGCTGTCTTCCCCGCGGTCGGTCCGGTTCGGTCTGTCATCCGCCCTGTCCGCCCCAATCGCCCAGCAGTTCGTCATACGTCTGTATGGACAATCCTTTCACGCGCATACACGCACGTGCGCCAACGGCGGTTCCTTTCCCGGGAGTTAACAATCGTCACGCACAAGCTCCGGTGCTGGTACGGCTGTTGCGGGACGGCACATAATTTGCCGTACGGCATGATGGGGTTGGCCGCAACCGACAGGTGCCGACACGAGGAGGTCAGCTGAGTGCGCCAGGTACTGACGGTCTGTCCGGAGGGCACCGGGGACGCCCGGACGATCGGAGAGGCCCTGGCCAGGGCGCGCGGAGGCGCGGTGCTGAGTGTGCGCCCGGGGACGTACGAGGAGAACCTCGTCGTCACCACCCGGGTGACCATCGTCGCCGAACAGGCGCGCGGCACCGTCCGGTTGGCACCGCGCAAGGGCATCGTGATCTCGCTGCGCGTGGACGCGGTGATGCTGACCGACCTGGTGGTCCAGGGCCAGGACGAGGAACAGCCCGCCGTGGACGCCTCGCACGGGCAGGTCGCGATGCAGGGCTGCGATCTGTCCGGCGCCTCGTGGACGACCGTACTGGCCCGCAACTCCGGCTCGCTGGCGATGCGCGAGTGCCGGGTGTCCAACCGCACCGGCGCCGGCGTCGTCGTCACCTCGACGACCGAGAGCTCGCTGGAGTCCTGCACCCTCGAACACCTCGGCACCAGCGGTGTGGTGATCGGCGAGCGCGGCCGGGCCACCCTTCGCGGCTGCACGATCCGGGACGCGCGAGGCAACGGCGTGCTCGCCAACGGCGACGCGCAGGGCTCCGTGGAAGACTGTGATCTGGCCTCAACGGACAAGCCGTCCCTGGCACTTGAGGAGCGCAGTTCGATCCGCGTGCTGCGGACCGTGATCCGCGACACCTCCATCGGTGTGCATGTGACCAGCACCGCCCGCTGTGAGCTGGAGGAGGTGCGGGTCACCGGCTCCAGCGGGCCCGGCATCATCGTCTCGCACGGCAGCGACCCGGTGCTGCGCCGCTGCCGCACCGCCCGCACCACGGGCAACGGCCTTCTGGTGACGGACCGTTCACGCGGCACCTACGAGGACTGCTGGCTGACCGGCGCCCAGACGGCGGCGCTGCGGGTGGCCGGTGCCTCCTCGCCCACGCTGACCTCGCTGACCGTCCGGGACGGCGAATCGGACGGTGTCCTCCTCGAAGAGGACGCGGCGGCCGAGCTGGAGCGCGTGGAGATCATCGACGTCAAGGGCGCCGGTGTGGTGATCCGCGGCAACGCCAACCCGCTGGTGCGGCGCGCCCGGATCACCGGCGCGGGCGGCTCCGGTGTCTCCGTGCGCGACGGCGGGCGCGGCCGGGTGGAGGACTGCACGGTGGAGGCGCCGGGCGGCGCGGGCGCGGAGGTCGCGGCGGGCGGAAACGTCTATCTCGCGGGATTCCGGGTCAACAGCCCCGGTGGCGCCGGTCTGGAGATCGGCGGCGAGGGCACGGCCGCGCTCCGCGACGGCGAGCTGGTCTCGGCCGGTGGCTGCGGTGTACTCGTGGACACCGGCGGCGAGTTGACGGCCAACCGGGTACGGACCGCCGCCTGTGCCGAGCACGGCTTCCTGGTCCGCGACGGCGGCCGGGCCTCCCTGAACGGCTGCGAGGCCGCGGGCAACGACCGCGACGGCATCCGCGTCGAGTCGGAGGCACCGGTCTCGGTCGTGGGCTGCACGGTCCGCGACAACAAGGGCGGCGGCCTCGTCCAGGCCAAGGCCGGTGGCAGGCTGGCCGTGGAGAACCTCACCAGCACCGGCAACGAGTCCCGCGACGCCTGGGGCTTCGGCGAGGCCGAGGGCACCGACCCGGCGGGCACCGTACCGGAGTCGGAGGGGCCCGGACGCCCGGACGGACCGATGGCCGCGCTGGAGGGCCTGATCGGCCTGGACAACGTCAAGGAACAGGTCCGCACCCTCGTCAACCTCACCCAGCTCGCCCGGCGCCGCGCCCAACTCGGCATGTCCGCACCGCCGATGAGCCGCCACCTGGTCTTCGCGGGCCCGCCCGGCACCGGCAAGACCACCGTGGCCCGCCTCTACGGCACGATCCTCGCCGAGCTGGGCGCCCTGCGCTCCGGACACCTCGTCGAGGTCTCCCGCGCCGACCTCGTCGCCCAGGTCATCGGCGGTACGGCCATCAAGACCACCGAGGCCTTCGAACGGGCCCTGGGCGGCGTCCTGTTCGTCGACGAGGCGTACACCCTCACCTCCGACTCCCGTGGTTCCGGCGCCGACTTCGGACGCGAGGCCGTCGACACCCTGCTGAAGCTGATGGAGGACCACCGCGAGGACGTGGTCGTCGTCGCGGCGGGCTACTCCGAAGAGATGCGCAGCTTCCTCGGCTCCAACCCCGGTCTTGCGTCCCGTTTCTCACGGACCGTCGAGTTCGAGAACTACTCGGTGCCCGAGCTGGTGGAGATCATGGAGAGCATGTGCGTACGCCACCAGTACGCGCTCGCCGACGAGACCCGGCACGCGCTCGCGGTGCACTTCGAGCGAATACCGAAGGACGCCGGGTTCGGCAACGGCCGTGCCGCACGCCAGGTGTTCGAGGAGATGGTGGACCGGCAGGCCGTCCGGCTGTCCGCGCTCACCGACGTCACCGAGCAGGACCTCTCGCTGCTGCTGCCCCAGGACATCAGCGAGGCGGCGGCCCGCACCGCCGCCGACGGCCCGAACGCCGTCGACCCCGGCGACGACGCGCTCAGCAGGCTGGACGCGCTGGTCGGCCTTCACGCCGTGAAGCGGGACGTCACCGACCTCGTCAACCTGGTCTCCACCGCCAAGCAGCGAGAGGC
Organism: Streptomyces sp. NBC_01622; assembly: GCF_045209635.1. Classification (NCBI taxonomy): domain Bacteria; kingdom Bacillati; phylum Actinomycetota; class Actinomycetes; order Kitasatosporales; family Streptomycetaceae; genus Streptomyces; species Streptomyces sp. NBC_01622. The sequence goes on along the minus strand of NZ_CP109293.1, from coordinate 3,098,583 downwards.
CGCCGGACTCCCGGTGCCCCGCCTCAGCCACCACCTCGTCTTCACCGGCCCGCCCGGCACCGGCAAGACCACCGTGGCCCGTCTCTACGGCGAACTCCTCGCCTCCCTGGGCGTGTTGCCGCGCGGCCAGCTCGTCGAGGTGTCCCGCGCCGACCTCGTCGGCCGATACGTGGGCCACACCGCGCAGTTGACCCGCGAGGTCTTCGAACGGGCCCTGGGCGGCGTGCTGTTCGTCGACGAGGCCTACACCCTCACCCCGCGAGAGGCCTCCGGCTCCGACTTCGGCCGGGAGGCCGTGGACACCCTGCTGAAGCTCATGGAGGACCACCGGGACAAGGTGGTCGTCATCGTCGCCGGCTACACCCAGGAGATGGAGACGTTCCTCGCCTCCAACCCGGGCCTGTCCTCCCGGTTCTCGCGCCGGGTGGAGTTCGCCGACTACTCCTCCGACGAGCTGGTCACCATCGTCCGCGAACACGCCGTACAGCTCGGGTACGAGTGCGCGGCCGGGCTCGGGCCGGTACTGCGGCAGCACTTCGACGCGCTGCCCCGCGACCGGTCCTTCGGCAACGCGCGCACCGCCCGCCAGATCCTGGAGCGGATGATGACCCGCCAGGCGGGCCGCCTCAGCCGACTCGCCGTGCCCAGTCTCGACGACCTGCGGCTGCTGCTCCCGGAGGACCTCGCCGACCCGGCGAGTGCCTCCTCCTCCAGCGGGGCGGCCCGGGCATGACGACGGCACACGGCAAGGCCGTCGCCGCCGGTCTGGCCCTGCTGCTGACAGCCGCCGCGAGCGCGCTCGGCGCCGGGTCCGCCGCGGCGGCCGGGAACACGGTCCAACTCCCCGTGCTGGCCACGCGGTTGGACGCCGGCGCGGCCTGTACGGCGGGCTCGCCGGTCCGCGCCACCGACCTGCCGTGGGAACAGGTCTCGCTGCAGCTCACCCGGACCTGGCCGTTCGCCTCGGGCGCCGGGGTGACCGTCGGCGTGGTCGACACCGGGGTCTCGGCCTCCGCACCCGCGCTCAAGGGCCGGGTCACGGCGGTCGGCGACGCCGGGACCGACTGCGTGGGACACGGCACCTTCGTGGCCGGGCTGGTCGGCGCAGCCGTAGCCGACGGGGTGCGGTTCGCGGGCGTGGCGCAGCAGGCGCGCATCCTCGCGGTGCGCGGCAGCGACGCGCGCGGGGCGGTCACCGCGGAGCGGGTCGCCGACGGCATCCGGGCCGCCGTGGACGGCGGGGCGAAGGTGGTGACGGTGTCGGCTGCGCTCGCGGGCAACACCCCCACGCTCCGCTCGGCCGTCGCGCTCGCCGCGAAGAAGGACGTCCTGGTGATCGCCGCCGCCGTACCGGACACCCCGGCGACGGCGACCTCGGCGACGGACAGCCCGCCCGCCCGCGACTACTACCCGGCTGCCGACGACGGAGTGCTCTCCGTCCTCGACGTCGACGTGGACGGCAAGCGGCCGACCGGCGCGTACACCACCGACAGTGCCGCCATCGCCGCGCCCGGTGACGGGGTGGTCGGCATCGGCCCCGCGAAGAACGGCCACTACATCGGCTCCGGGGCGTCGCTGGCCGCCGGGTTCGTGGCGGGGGCGGCGGCGCTGGTGCGCTCCGTCCACCCGGACCTGACGGCCGCGCAGACCGCGAACCTGCTGCGCACCTCCGCATACCCGGCCGACGTGCCCCGCCTCGACCCGTACGCGGCCGTCACGTCGGTCCTGACCGGCGCTTCGGCACCGGCCGCCGCTGCCCCTGCCTCTCCGGTGCGGTTGCCGGCCGACAAGGCCGCCGGGCCGCTCCGGCGCGCTCTGTGGCCCGCGTCGGCGGGCCTCGCCGTGATCATCGCGGTGGTGTGGCTGGGCCTGGTTCTGCCCCGGGGTCGTCGGCTGGGCTGGCGCCCGTCGCGGCCGGAGGGTATGGCCGGGACCGAGGGCACGGAAGGCGCGGAGGGCGCGGGGAGTTCGGTTCCGGTGGGCGTCGGTCCCCAGGGGACCACGGAGAGCTGAATCGGGGGCGGGGGCCTGTGCGGCCCCCGCCCCCCGATCGACTGCTCACCTCGTTCGTTCGTTACTCCTCCGCCCCGGCCGCCAGTGCCGTCTGGATGAGGGACGGCTTGCGGCGGACGATGTGGAGGGCCCGGCCCGGGGGAAGGACCCGGGGTTTGACGTTGCCGAAGACGTAGCCCTCGGACGGGGAGCAGGACATCAGGATGCCTGGTGTGTTGACCTCGTCGAGGCGGCGCAGGAGCTGGTCGTTCAGGCCGCGGCCCGCGCCGGTCGCCGAGCGGGCGACCACCACGTGCAGGCCCAACTCGTGGCCCAGGGCGAGGTGTTCGAAGAGCGGGGCGAAGGGGTGGTCCATGACCGTGCCGCCGCCGACCATGTCGTAGTCGTCGACGAGGACGAACAGCCGCGGGCCCGTCCACCAGTCGGCCTGCCGCATGCGGGCCGGAGTGATCTCCTGGCCCGGGACGCGGGTGCGCAGGGCCTTCGCCGAGCCGCCGACGAGTTGCTTGAGGGCCTCCAGGGCCACCGCGTGGCCGAGGCGGTACTCCTCGGGGACCGCGTCGACCAGGCCGCGGCGGTAGTCCACGACCAGGATGCGCGCCTCGGCCGGGGTGTAGCGGGCGACGACGGAGTCCGCTACCAGCCGGAGCAGGTTGGTCTTGCCGCTCTCCGTGTCGCCGACGGCGACCAGGTGCGGGGTGCGGGAGAAGTCGTGCCAGACGGTGCCGAGGGTCTCCTCGTCCTGGCCGAGCGCCAGCTTGAGGCTCTGGCCGTCGCCGAGTTCCGGCTCGGCGAGTTCGGCCGCGGGCAGCCGGTGCGGGAGCATCCGGACCTGCGGGGCACGCGGCCCGTGCCAGGCCGAGGCGATCCGGTCCACCAGGTCCGCGACACCCTCGCTGAGCGTCTCCGGATCGGTGGAACCGTCACCGCGGGGCAGCGCGGACAGGAAGTGCAGCTTGGTCTCCACGGTGAGACCGCGGCCCGGGATCTGGGGCACGGCGCTCGCCTTGCGGATGTCCACGACGGAGTCCATCGTGTCGCCGAGCCGCAGTTCGAGCCGGGTCGCGGACTGGTCGCGGACCGGGGCGGTGAGCTCCAGCCAGCGGGCGGTCGCGACGATCAGGTGGATGCCGTAGTTGAGACCGCTGGTGGCGATCTGGTTGAACGTGGGGATGTACTGGTCGAAGTTCTGCCGGACCGCCGACCAGCCGTCGATCACCAGGAAGATGTCGCCGTGCGGTTCGTCGGGGAACTCCCCGGCGGCCCGGCGGCGCCGGTAGGTGGACATCGAGTCGATGCCGTTGTCGAGGAAGAACTGCTCGCGCTGGGTGAGGACGGCGGTGACCTCGGCGACCGTACGGCTGATCCGCTCGGTGTCGAGGCGGGCCGCGACCCCGCCGACGTGCGGCAGCCCGGTGAGCTGGGAGAGCGTGCCGCCGCCGAAGTCCAGGCAGTAGAACTGGACTTCGCGCGGGGTGTGGGTGAGCGCGAGGGCCATGATGAGACTGCGCAGCACCGTCGACTTGCCGCTCTGCGAACCACCCGCGACCGCGACATGGCCGCCCGCCCCGGCGAGGTCCACCACGAGCGGGTCACGGCGCTGGTCGAACGGCTTGTCGACCAGACCGACCGGCACCCGCAGCTTCCCGGCGCCCGTCCAGCGGGACGCGGCCAGACCGCGGTCCGGGTCCTCGGCGAGACCGCCGAGCAGGACGTCGAGCGGGGAGGCGGTGTCCAGCGGCGGCAGCCACACGCGGTGCGCGGGCGGCCCGGAGTCGCGCAGCCGGTCCAGCGCCACCGCGAGCAGGCTCTCGGTGCTCTCCTCCGCCTCGGGCTCCGGCGCGATCGCGGCCGGCGCGGGAGCGCGCGGCACGATGTACCCGGTCGACCAGGGCACCACCTGGGTGGCGACCCGGGCCTGCGCGACGGCACCGCCGCGCCTGCGGTACGGGCCGGAGACGTAGGCCGCACGGAAGCGGGTGAGGGCCTCGACCCCGCTCTTCAGATAGCCGCTGCCGGGCTGCGAGGGCAGTTCGTACGCGTCGGGGACACCGAGGACACCCCGGGACTCCATCGCGGAGAAGGTGCGCAGACCGATCCGGTACGACAGGTGCGACTCCAGCTGGTGCATACGGCCCTCGTCCAGGCGCTGCGAGGCCAGCAGCAGATGCACGCCGAGCGACCGGCCGAGGCGGCCGATCATCACGAACAGCTCCATGAACTCCCGGTGCGAGGCGAGGAGTTCGCTGAACTCGTCGACGACGACGAACAGGCTGGGCAGCGGCGCGAGATCGGCGCCGCCGGCCCGCGCCTTCTCGTACTCCAGGGCCGAGGTGTAGTTGCCGGCGGACCTCAACAGCTCCTGGCGGCGGATGAGTTCACCGTGCAGCGCGTCCTGCATGCGCTCCACCAGAGCGGCCTCGTCGGCGAGGTTGGTGATGACGGCGGAGGTGTGCGGGAGTTCGTCGAGGCCGAGGAAGGTCGCGCCCCCCTTGAAGTCGACCAGGACGAAGTTGAGGGTCTCGGAGGAGTTGGTGAGCGCCAGGCCGAGCACGAGGGTGCGCAGCAGCTCGGACTTGCCGGAACCGGTGGCGCCGATCAGCATGCCGTGCGGGCCCATGCCGCCCTGCGCGGACTCCTTGATGTCCAGCTCCACGGGCCGCCCGTCCGCGCCCACCGCGACCGGAACGCGCAGCCGGCCGGAGCCGGTGTGCCGCCGCCACAGCGTGTCGGGGTCGAGCCGGTGCAGGTCGGCGATGCCGAGCAGGGTCGTCAACTCGGTGTCGTTCGAGAGCGGTTCGACCGCGTCGGAGGACAGACTCATCCGGTACGGCGCGATCAGCCGGGCCAGCGACTCGGCGGCCACCGGACCCACCCGGTCGGGACGGCCCAGGACCGTGGTCTGCTCCTTGCGGCTGCGGTCGGTGCGCACCAGAGCGACCGCGTCCGGAGTCACGTCGAGGCGCAGCGTGGTGCGGCCGGGCCGCCAGGTGAGCGAGTCGGACAGGTCGAGGACGATCGCGTTGCGGAAGCCCGGCCCGTCGAAACGGTGGCCGGCCGGGATGCCCGCGCCGTCCACCACGACCACCACCAGCGGCTCGTCACGGCCGGGCACCGCGTCCGGGTCGAACGCGGGCCGCTCGGAGAACTCGCTGCCGAGCTGGTCCTCCATATCGGTGAAGGCCGAGGCCACCATGCGCAACGGCCCTGCGCCGTCCGTCTCCTGGGGGTGGTGATTGTGCGGCAGCCACTTCACCCACTCCCACTCGGCCCGCACCTCGTCGGCGGCGCAGACCGCGATCCACAGCTCCTCCGGCGGGTGGAACAGGGCCAGTTGGGCCAGCGCGGCGCGGAGCATCCCGCGGGTCGCATCCCGGTCGCCGCGTACCAACACCCTTGACCAGGACCGCAGATACAGCGCGATGGGCTGGCCGGGAACGGTGCTGTAGGCGCGGATGAAACGGCGCAGCGCGTGCGCGCACAGCGGTTCGAGGTCCTCAACCGGCTTGCTGGAGACGGGAGTCAGCCGCATGGCGAGCTGCTGGTCGCCGACCGCGATCCGCACCTCGCCGAAGTCGTCGTCCTTCACCCGGCGTTCCCACAGCCGCGTGGTGCGGACCATGGTGCGCAGCACCCGGGGCTCGGGATGCCGCCAGGCCAGGGCGAGCTGCTGCTCGACCACGGCCCGCTGCACGGTACGCCGACTCTGCGCCAAGTAGCGCAGATAGTCCCGGCGTTCACCGCGCAGCCGCTGCTTGCGGTCGCCGGCCTTGCGCATCACCTGACCGACCATCATCGCGCCGGCGGCCATCACCATCATGCCGAGCGCGAGGTACATGAAGATGCCGCTGGACTGACCGCCCGACCGCATGAACATCATCATCATCGAGACCGACATCATCGCCATCGGCAGATACGTCCACACCGCGGACGTGTCCGGGACGATCTCCATGAGAGTCGGCGGCTCCTGGAGCACCAACTCGCCGGCGGGCATGTCGGGTCCGCGACGGCGGGCCGGACGACGGAACAGGACCACGCTCAACGCTTGGGGCTCCTAACGGACTTCGCGCACCGCGGCGGTACGTGGGGGGGCGTGCACCGGATCAGGCCTCGGTACTTGCACGGTGGAGGAATCTGTCAACACCGTTCGTGGGGGCTCCCGTTGACACGCGTCGTAGGGAGTGTCAGTAGTGTGCACCCCGTCAACTCTGTACGTCCATGTCACCCCCCGCATCACCAGCACCCTGTTCCCCCCACCTCGCACGCCGCGCCGCGTGCCCCCGTTTCGATGTCCAGGAGACGTGAGCCCCGGTATGACCGACACTTCCGTGACCGGACTGTGCCATCTGACCGTGCGTGCCCCGGCCCGCACCATCGACCTCGCCGTGCCGTCCGACGTGCCGGTCGCCGATCTGCTGCCCACGGTGCTGCGGTACGCGGGGGAGGAGGCCGAGGAGACCGGTCTCGAACACGACGGCTGGATACTCCAGCGCCTCGGCGGCCGGCCGCTCGACGAGGAGGCGACCCTCGCCTCGCTCGAACTGACCGACGGCGAGGCGCTCCATCTCCGGCCGCGCACCGAGGCGTTGCCCGAGGTACGCCTCGACGACCTGGTCGACGGCATCGCCGCGGTCACCCGGGACCGGCTGCACGGCTGGAGCCCGGAGGCGGCGCGGCGGCTGCTGCGCGGCCTGGTCGCGGTGGCGGTACTGGCCGGACTGGTCCTGCTGGCCCTGCCGGGCACCCCGGCGTCGCTGCGCGCGGCCACCGCCGTGGGCGCGGGCCTGCTGCTCCTGGCCGGGGCCGCGTCCGCGAGCCGGGCCGTGGACGATCCGGCGACCGGTGTGGTCCTGGGCCTGCTGGCGTCACCGGCGCTGGCGCTCGCGGGCTGGCTGGTGCCGGGCGGTGAGCTGAGCGGTCCGCAGGCCCACCAGGTGCTGGGGGCACGGCTGTTGGGGGCGGCGGCGGCCTGGGCGGGCGGCGCGGTGCTGGCCCTCGCGGCCTCCGCGGCGCGTACGCCCCTGTTCCTGGCATCGGCGCTGGTGGCGTTCGCGACGGCGGTGGGCGGCGTTCTGATGACCGTGTTCGACGTGCGCGTGGCGGCGGCGGCCGGGGTGATCGCGGCGCTGACGGTGCTGCTCGGGGGCCTGGTGCCCTCGCTGTCGTTCAAGTTCGCCGGGATGCGGATGCCGCCGCTGCCGACCAACCCGGAACAGCTGCAGGAGGGCATCGAGCCCTACCGGGGCACCGACGTGACGGTGCGCACCGAGCTGGCCGGCGAGTGGATGACCGCGCTGTACGGCGCGACGGGCGTGCTCTCCTCGGCCTGCCTGGTCGCCCTGGCCCGCCGCCCGAGCCTCCCGGCGCTGCTGGTCGCGCTGGTCCTGTCGCTGCTGCTGCTCCTGCACGGCCGGGGCCTGGTCAACACGGCCCAGCGGCTGGTGCTCGTACTGCCGGGCGCGTGGGGGCTGCTGCTCCTCGCGTTCGGCTGGGGCCTGCGCCTGTCCGGCACCGAGCGGACCCTGCTGGTCGCCGGGCTGCTCGCGGTGGCGGCGGCGCTCACGGTCGCGGTGTGGACCGTACCGGGACGGCGCATGGTCCCGTACTGGGGGCGCGCGGCGGAGATCCTGCACTCCCTGCTGGCGATCGCCCTGCTGCCGCTGACCCTGTGGCTGCTGGGTGTCTTCGGTACCCTTCGCGGCATTTTCGGCTGACCGCCCGCGAGGGCCGACCCGACCAGAACCTGAACGACCGAGCAGGAGGAAAGCGTGCGGTCGAAGCGCGACCAGGTGCAAGCGCACACGTTCATGATGGGCCGCCTGACCTCGGGCATGCTGCTGGCCGACCCGGACGCACCGGAGAGCCCGCTGGGCCGTACCAGCCGGGGCGCCCTGGTGGGGGTGATCGTCGGTGTGCTGTTCTGCGGCGGGGCGCTGGTGTTCGGGCTGCTCAAGCCGGGCGGCAACGACGCCTGGCGCAGCGGTGACACCCTGATCGTCAACAAGGACACCGGCGCCCGCTACCTGTACGCCGACGGCAGGCTGCGCCCGGTGCGCAACTACGCCTCGGCCGTGCTGATCGGCGGCTCCGACCTGAAGACCACCTCGGTCGGCTCGGCCTCACTGGCGGGCACCCCGGTCGGCAGGCCGGTCGGCATCACCGGCGCCCCCGACTCCGTACCGTCGTCAGGCGAGTTGGAGTCCTCGCCGTGGGAGGTCTGCTCGACGGGCTCCGGCCTGCGGACGACCCTCGTGCCGGGCGCCCCGGTGGAGACGGACCCGGTCGGCGTGAAGTCGGCGCTGGTGGTGAAGGGCCCGGACAAGCACATGTACCTGGTGTGGCAGGGCAGCCGGCTGGAGCTGGACGAGGACTCGGGCGCGGCGGAGTCCCTCGGCTACGCGCCCGTGACCCCCCGCCCGGTGTCGGCGGCCTTCCTGGACGCCCTGGTGACCGGCCCGGACCTGGCCACCCCGAAGGTCGACGGCCGCGGCACGGCAGGACCCGAACTCGGCGGCCGGGCCACCCGGATCGGCCAGGTCTTCCGCGTGGTGGCGGGCTCCGGGAACCAGGAGTACCTCCTGCAGAAGGACGGCCTGCACCCGGTGACCGACACCCAGTCGGCGCTGCTCCTCGGCGATCCGGACACCCGCAAGGAGGCCTACGACGGCGGGGCGCCGAACGTCGTCACGATCGACGTCTCCGACCTGCGGGCCCATCAGGCACCGGGAACGGCGGGGACGGACCCCTCGGTCGCCGGGCTGCCGGACAGTCCGCCCAGCGCGCTGGCGCTGGCGGCGGGGGAGTCGGTGTGCGCCCAGGTCGACCCGGCCGGCGGGCAGGTGCGGGTGACCTCGGTACGGGTCGCCGAGACCGCGCTGTCCCCGGCGGCCCAGGCCGACCCGACGGCGCTGACCGCGGCCTGCGTGCCGGTGGACCGGGTGGTGGCCAGGCCCGGACACGGCACGCTGGCAAGGGCGTTGGGCGCGGCCGGTGAGACGGTCGGCGACACCACCTTCCTGGTCGGCGACGACGGAGCGAAGTACCGCATCCCGGACGCCAACGCGCTCGCCGCGCTCGGTTACGACGGCGCGACCCCGGTACGGGTGCCGTCCACGCTGCTGTCGATGCTGCCGACCGGGCCGGAGCTGAGCGCCCGGGCCGCCGCGTCGGACTCGGGCGGAGCGGCACAGGCACCGGGCGGGTCGGCGCAGTGCGGGACCGGCGGATCCGGCCTCGGCGGGACCGGTTCGGGTCCGGCCGCGATCGCCGGACGAGCCCCGGTGAGCGGTGGGGCCGGGGCGCCGCAGTCGGGTGTGAGCTCCAACTCACTCTCCGCGGCGGCGAACTGACGAATTCTCGCCGATCGAGATCGTGTTCACGCCAAACCGGAACAGATCCAGAACCGGAATCCGCGGAGTCACGTGTTCCGGTCAAGTTGCCTAGCAGTAAAAGTATTTGACGGGAAGCCGGATGCAACCTCAGATCTTCCTCAGTTCGTTGCCGCCGCAACTTCCGTCAATCTAGGCTCAGTTGCACTCGTACTGTAGATCGACTGATGAAAGGTGGGACGATGGCTGGAGATGGCCAGCAGTCAAGCGAAGGCTCGACCCGGAACGGAATCCAGGCCCTGGAGAGCGCCTTCAGCGGCATCGTGAAGATCCGTCAGGACGTCGACAGCACCCGTTCCACCCTGGGCAGCGGCTACCAGGGCAGCGACGGCGGCCAGTACGGCCAGCTCCTCGCGCAGTGGGACGGCCAGTGCAACGTCATCCTCAAGAACCTCGAGGACGTCATCGACCGGCTGAACCAGAGCCTCGTGGAACACAACAAGACCCAGGGTTCCTCGAACGACTCCATCAACCAGGCGTACAACGCGGCCCAGTCGGCCTTCGACCAGCTCGCCGGCTGACCTCGCGTCGACGTCCGATCCCCCCATCGCGTAAGAGAGGCAAGCTGTGGCAGACAACCTGTCCGACGGTGTCATCTACGTCAGCTACAACCACATGTCGAACGCCGCGGACGACATGGTGGCGCAGACCAAGGCGATCGCGCAGACGCTCTCCAGCCTTGAGCAGGAACTCGGCGAGCTGTCCAAGACCTGGTACGGCAACGACGCCGACACCTACCGCCAGAAGCAGGCGGCCTGGGACGGCGCGGTACAGAACATGGAGACGCTGCTCACCTCGCACTCGCAGCTCCTCAACGAGATCTCCAACAGCTACAAGTACAGCGAGAACTCCCTCAGTCAGATGTGGTCCGAGGTCACCATCGGCCGCTGAGCCGCTCGGCTCCACCGCACCGGCCGGTCTCCTCGCGGTCGGTGCGGTCCAGGCTCCTTCCCGTTCCGTCGCCGCGCCGTACGCCAGGGTCGGCGCGTTCCGCCCGCGGAGGCACCCATGGCTGATCTGACCCACCTCGACTCGACCGCGCTGAAGAACTTCAAGAACACCGACGTCGCCGACTTCATCAGCGATCTGCTGGACATCCGCAAGGACAACCCGGCAGGCGTCCGGTCCCTGAAGAACCTGCTCGCCGAGACCGGTGCCGGCTCCGCCGCGGGCCTCGCCAAGATCCTGCGCATCGGCCTGATGAACGGCGGCGACAGCAAGGACCCGGTCGGCGGCTCCACGCTGGTGGAGGCGCTCAAGACACAGGCGACCGCGCTCGACAAGATCCTCACCGATCACAAGACGCTCTTCGACGACATCGACGACGCGCTGGACGAGACGATCACCACCCTGCTGAAGAACCAGGGCGACAGCCTCGACGCGATCGACGGCGAGAAGCTGCTGGACATCTTCGACACCGTCGACGGCGACATGGGCGGCTCCGGCTCCAAGAGCTGAGGCCGGTCGAGCGGCCCACCGGCTCCTGCCGAGCCCGGGCCCCGCACCTCGGACCCCCCACCCCGTCCCTGTCCCCACCCCTCCTCCGCAGCGGAGTTCCGCCCCATGGCCGACAGCACCACCGGGACCGCCGGCTACGACCCGGACGACTACTTCGCCCAGGCCGTCACCGACTTCACCGGTTACACGATCCCGCCCCGGTCCACGCTGTTCAACAAGCTGAGCAGCTCGGCAAACGACGACTTCGGCGACCTCAAGCTGTTCCGGATGGACATCCAGGGCATCAGTATGAGGTCGGTGACCGCGGCCGACTACTCGGCGATCGGCGGCTGGCAGGTCAACAAGGGCGAGGACTACGACCTGGCGTTCTACGACGCCGGCGGCGACGGCGCGCACAACAGCGTGAGCATGAAGAAGGCCCGGATCGTGATGATCGGCGTCACCGTCGACGGGAACGGCCGCGCCACGCTCTGGAGCGGCGGCGAGGTCACCGGCGGCGGCGCGTTCGAGGGCTCGTACTCGCACGTCCAGTGGGACTCGGGGCCGATGGCGCAGTACATCTCGGGCAGCAAGCTGGTCCTCGACCATCTGCTGTCGTCGCCGTACTCGACGCAGGGCTTCTCCTACAGCGGACTGTCGGTCACCGACGACAACGCCGTCGACATGCTCTCCTTCGAGCGCACCGGACAGTCCTTCGACCGCGTGGTGCAGTTCTTCAAGGACCACTCCGACATCGTCAACCAGTGGATGACCTCGCTCGGCGAGGACCAGGCGGCCTGGAAGGGCAAGGCGGCCAGCCTCTTCTGGCATCTGCTGAACGAGCTGAAGACCAACTACGACGGCTACGTCTCGCAGTTGGGCGGCCGGGACTTCACACCGACCAACACCACCCTCGGCGGCACCGTCCCGCAGTCGAAGCTGAGCGACGCGCTCGCGGCCGCGCAGAAGGCGCTGAAGGACGCGGTCACCGCCATCCAGACCGCGTGGACCGACTGGGCCTCGGACGGCCAGCACGACCCGCACTACCACGTGAAGAAGATCCTCGACGAGATCAGTCAGTGGGTCATCAACAACAACATCAACCACGTGCAGAAGAAGTCGACCACCACCAGCAGCCAGTACGGAACCTCCACCTCCACCACCTACTCCACCGACGCCGGGTTCAAGCAGTCCGTCCCCGAGTACGGCGACCTCACCCAGCACACCACCTGGCAGAAGGTCGCCGACGCCGCCGTCAAGAGCTGGTCGGACCACGCGGACGCGAAGCTCAAGCAGCCGTCCATCGACGCGCTGAGCGCCGTGAAGAACGCCTGGGCCGATGTGCAGGACGCCTTCGCCCAAGAGGTCAAGAACAAGAACTCCGAGACGCTCTCCGAGGTCCTCCAGAAGGAGGAGAACGAGATCGCCGAGAAGGAGGCGAAGGAGAACAACGACAAGCTCAACGACAACCTGAACAACCTCGGGGACAACCTCAACAACCTCGGCGACAACCTGAACAACCTCAACGACAACGTGAACGACAACCTCAACAACCTGGGGGACAACCTCAACAACCTCAACGACGGCCTGAACGACAACCTCAACAATCTCGGCGACGGCCTCAACAACCTCGGCACGAACCTCAACACCAACCTGAACGACAGCCTCAACAACATCGGCGACGGCCTGAATTCGAGCCTCAACAACCTGAACGACGATCTCGGCAACAGCCTGAACAACGTCGGCAGCGGGCTCGACGACCTCAATAACCTCAACACCGACAGCCTGTTGAACAACGACGGCTCGAACGGCAACAACCCGACCGACCTCGCCAACGCAGCGCTGAACACCCTCGGTCCCTCGCTCCTGAACAACGGCAGCGACACCACCAAGGACGGCTCGACCACGCTCAACTCCCCGACCGGGGGCACCACCCAGCTCAACGGCGACGGCAGCCTCACCACCACGTTCCCGGACGGTTCCACCCAGACCATCGACCCGTCGACCGGCCTGGTCACCACCACCAACCCGGACGGCACGACCTCGGTCTCCCAGCTCAACCCGGGCAGCACCATCACCAACCCGGACGGCTCGACCACCACCCTGAACGACGACGGCACCCTCACCACCAAGTTCCCGGACGGCACGAGCCAGACCCTCGACCCGACCACCGGCCAGGTCAGCACCCTCAACCCGGACGGCACCACCTCGCTGTCGCAGCTCAGCCCGACCGAGGGCTCCTTCACGACCCCGGACGGCTCGACGGCCCAGCTCAACGCCGACGGCTCGGTGACCACCCACTTCCCGGACGGCTCCACCGAGACCCTCAACCCGGACACCGGGCAGATCTCCGTCACCGACCCCTCCGGCAACGTCACCACCACGCACCTCAACCCGGGCGACTCCTTCGCCAACCCGGACGGCTCCACCACCACGCTCAACAACGACGGCACGCTCACCACCAAGTTCCCGGACGGCTCCGTCCAGACCCTCAACCCGGACACCGGCCGGCTCACCACCACCGACCCGTCGGGCCACACGACCACCACCGACATCGACGGCAGCGGCCTCCCCTCGTCCTCGATCGACACCAGCGGCCTCAACGGCAACGGCATCGACACGAGCGGCATCGACACGAGCGGGCTGAACAACGGCAGCGGCCTCGACACCAGCGGCCTGAACACGACCGGGCTCAACAGCGGCGGACTCAGCGGCGGCAGCCTCAACACGTCCGGCGGCGTGGATTCGGGCCTCGACAGCGGCTACGACGACTACGACAGCACCCCCTACACCGGCGGCGCGCTGCGCTCCGACGCCCTCGACACCAGCACCCTCGCCGCCGCCTCCACCGGTGAGCAGAGCGCGTCGGGCGGCACCCCGCTCAACCCGATGGGGATGGGCGGCATGGGAGGCATGGGCGGCGGCATGGGAGGCGGAGGCGGAGGCGGCGGACAGGGCGGCAACACCGAGCGCACCCGGGCCGTCCTCACCGACCCGTCCAACGGTGCCACCAGGCGCGGTCGGGCCAACCGGGCGACCTCCGTGGACGAGGACGAGGACGTCGTGTTCACCCGGCCCACCACGTCCAGCGCCCCCTACCCGGTGGGCGGACCCGGCAGCAACGGCGCGGGCCAGAACGGCCGTTCCACGGAGAGCGGCGACCGGGCCCGGGATGCCTGGCTCACCGAGGACGAGGACGTCTGGGGCACCGACGAGGGCGGTTCACCGGCGGTGATCGGACGATGAACACGGGACGTTCTGTTCGGGACCGCGTGCGAGGTGCGCGATGAGCAGTGAGTCGATCGAGCAGCGGCTGGCCAAGGCGATGGCCGAACTGGAGGCCACCGAGGCTGCGGTGGCCCGCGCCGAGGGCGAACTCGCCCACGCCGAGAGCACGGTGCGTTCCGCGGACCGCGCCGTCGAGGTGACCGTCGGCGCACAGGGCGACCTGCGCGCGCTGACCTTCCTGGACGACAAGTACCGCACGATGCCCGCCGGTCAGCTCGCCGCGAGCGTGCTGGAGGCGGTGCAGGAGGCCCGGGCCCGGATGGCCCGGCACGTCATGGCCACCTTCGAACCCTTCACCAAGGCCAGCCCCGAGGCACCCGAGATCACCGGCTTCGACGTGGACTGGAACAAGATCTTCGGGCCCGGAGTGCTGGAGGGCCCCAAGGGCGGCCGACGGCGCGGAGCCGGCCGGCTCCGCGACGAGATCAGCGAAGACCCGGAGGACTGAGAAGACGATGTCGGAGAACGCCTACTCCGCCAGCCCGCCGGCGCTCATCGCCGGCACCCGGCAGATCGAGCAGATCAGCCGACTGGCCAACGAGATGATCAGCGAGTTCATCACCGATGTGTCGTCCACCTCCGGCTGGCCCGGACACGACGACAGCTACGCGAAGCAGATGCTGCCGCAGGAGAAGGAACAGCGGGAGGGCTCCGTCAAGACCGGCTCGTCCCTCTCCGAGGCGATCGTCAGCATCGGCGACGGCACCCTCACCAACCTCAAGAGCGTGCTCGGCACCCAGAACGGCGTCCTGGACGCCATCCACGACTCCAGCATCAACACGGGCGACACCAACAGTGGTTCGCACAACGGAAAGCACTGACGCGGCGGACCGCCCCTGATGACCATCCACGCGTCGCCCCAGCTGAACAACCTGTTGTTCGTGCTCATCGGCGAGAAAATGCTCCAGGCCGACGAGGACATGGCCTACGCCAACGGCAAGCCGTACGAGCGGCTGGGCCGGCGTATGCGTGACCTCTCGGACCTGATCGAGCAGACCGCCGGTGGGGTCGGGCGCGCGCTGCCGCCGCAGGTCGGGAACAACTATGTGCGGGCGATGCACATGTTCCTCGACAGCGGCGGTGTCAACTACCTCAGGGACTTCGCCGACCAGCTCGACGGCATCGGGCAGTCCCGCACCAAGTCCTCCATGGACATCATGGAGTCGAAGTGGCAGATCATCGCCGAACTAGTGCGGCTGCTCATCGAGTTGATGGTCATCGCGGTGCTGTCCGCCTTCACCGGCGGTTCCGCCTCCAGCCAGGCCGCGGTGGCGAAGGCCCGCAGCCGGGTCGCCATTCTCACGCTGCTCGAATGGCTGATGAAGAAGACGCATCTGATGCCCAGCATCACCGAGGCGATCGAGGAGGCGTTCACCACCTTCGCGGTACGGCTGGCCATGATGCTCGGCGCGCCCAAGGGCCGCCGCCCCAACGGCTTCGACTGGACGCAGATCCTCCAGGACGGTGCGTTCGGCGCCTTCGCCGGCCTGTTCCACGGCCTTCTCACCGACCTCGGCAAGGGGCTGAAGAACAACCTCAAGAACATCTTCGGCAGCCACAACCCGTTCAAGGACGTCACCGGCAACGGGAAGAAGTTCAACCAGAAGTTCGACAACCCCGACGTCAACACCAAGCCGAACCCGAAGCCGACCCCCACGCCGAACCCGAAGACCACGCCCACCCCGACGCCTAACCCGCACCTCACGCCCACGCCGACTCCGACGCCCACACCGAAGCCGAAGACCTTCGGCGACAAGCTGAAGCACGAACTCGGCGAGGACGCCGAGCACTTCCTCACCGAGGGCGGCGCGGAGACCCTCGCCGAACTCGCCATGGCGTCCATCTTCGGCTTCCCCGTCGACTCCCTGGACACCTTCCTGGGCAGCGGCCTCAGCTCGATGAGCGAACGCCATCTCGGCCAGGGCGCGGGCGCGTTGGGCAACAAGTTCAACTTCAACACCCCCATGCCGGTGAACACCCTGGGCACGGCGAACATCCCGAACGAGTCCACCACCGACTCCCACACGGACGCCGGCCCCTCGAAGAACAACTCGTCGTCGAACTCGTCCACCACCGACGACAACTCGACGACGACATCGGGTCCCGGCCCCATCAACACGACCTCGAACAACGGCAGTTCGTCGACGGTCAACACCCCGCAACGCACCTCCACGAGCACCCCGCCGCCCCGGTCCACCGACCTCGACACGGATCTCCCCGCCCTCGACACCCACTTCGATGAGGTGAAGGTCGACGGGGGAGACCTGCAGAGCAACATCCCGCACGGGACTACGAGTACGTCCGGTGGAGGCGGTACCCCGCACACCACCGACTCGGGAACTCCGACGCCCGTACGGACAGTTGAGCAGGGCGCCACCTCGGATACAGCGACTCCGGAGCCTTCGTCGGACGTTCCGGTCGCGAGTGGGCCCGGCACCGGCGTCGTGGCGCCGAGCACGAGCACTACCGGATCCGGCTCACCCTCGAGCTCCAGCGGCAGCCCGCACACCACAAACACGGGAACTCCCGCTCCCGTACAGACAGTTCAGCAGCCGCACAGCACCGGTGATCCGCAGAACACGCCGTCGGGTCAGGACACGGAGGATCCCGCGCAGGGGAGCGGTCAGCAGGGCGACACCTCGGACACCTCAACTCCGGTGTCTTCGACGGACGTTCCGGTTGCGAGTGGGCCCAGCACGAGTGTCGTGCCGTCGAGCGCCGGCACCAGTACGAACACGACCGGGTCCGGTGTCCCCACTCAGAGCGGTACGAACTCCGGTAGCCCGGCGGCCGGTTCCGGTACGTCCTCGAACTCCGGTGGCAGTCCTCGTACGACGACAACGGGACGCCCGGAGAACACGACGTCCGACGACAACACCGTCACCACGGACACCACGCACGGCACCGACGCCTCCCCGAGCTCCGATTCCGGCGTCGACAGCAACACCGGCACGGAGACGAACACCGGCACGCACACCAACTCCGGCACCGACACGACCACCAGCGCCGACCCCGCCCCCCTCCCGGGCAACACCCACACCGGCACCGACCTCCCCACGCCCGTCACCACCACCAGCAACAGCGCGCCCCCCACGACCAGTTCGGCACCGGACAGTGATCCCGAGCCGGAGACAGTCCCGTCCGGTACGCCGGCGCCCGTGCACACCTCCTCGGACGTCTCGTCCGACCCGGTGCCGGACAACACGCCCACCCCCACCCCCACACCCGAACCCGTCGTCCTCACCCCCTCCGTGGCGCCCAACACCACCCCGGCACCCGGCAGTTACGAGGACGCGCGGGCCGGGGCGACGCCCTCGGAGCGGAGTCACACCTGGGTCGACCCGGTCTCCCGGCCGGTCGGGGCGGACGGTACGCGGACCCAGTACGTCGTGCGGGCGGGTTTCGCCGTACGGCGTTTCGAGCACGGCGGTGAGCCCGTCACCGATCTCACCGTCAGCTACCGGCTCACCGGCAACCCGGGCCTGGGGCCACAGGTCGACGGTGTCCAGCAGCGGCTGACGGACGGTGTGCAGCGGGTGTTCAACACCCCGGGCCACCGGCTGGGGGACGGGAGCCTGCTGCGCGTCACCGTCGTGCCGGCCGCTCCCGGTGAGACGGCGCACCTCGACGTCACGCTCACCGACCCGGCGGACGGGACCCCGGCCACTCATCACTCCTGGCCGGCCGACATCTCCGACTCCGACCTGGCCCACGAGGTCGGGCACCAGCTCGGTCTGCGCGACGAGAGCGGCTTCGACTCGGCCGCCCCGCACCGCGGCGGTACGGCCAGCCTCATGGGCGACCCGACGCTGTTCACGCCCGCGTCGGACCCGGCGTACACATCGGGTGGGCTGAGGCCCCGTCACCTCGCCCTGATCGGCACCCTGGTCGGCGACCCCGCCGACGACCCCCGCGGCACCGGCCGACGGGGACCGGTCAAGGGCGAGCCGGGCGCGGACCCGCCCGCCCCGGCCAAGCCCACCACCGACACCACCGGCACCGCACCGACTCCGGTGGCCACCACGTCCACCACGTCCACGCTCCCGACGCACACCGATCCGACGGGGACGGATCCGACGGAGACCGAGACCGAGACCGTTCCCGTGCTCCCGCCGGTCCCGGAGATCACCCTGACCACCCCGGAGGGCGACGCCACCACGCCGACCGAGGTGGTGGCCGGCGGTGGGCGCCGTACCTCCTACCTCGGTGGGTACGGGCAGCGGCACGACGGCCAGATGGGTCTGGTCATGATGGAGCCGTTCTCGCCGGACCT
Source organism: Streptomyces sp. NBC_01622 (assembly GCF_045209635.1). Classification (NCBI taxonomy): domain Bacteria; kingdom Bacillati; phylum Actinomycetota; class Actinomycetes; order Kitasatosporales; family Streptomycetaceae; genus Streptomyces; species Streptomyces sp. NBC_01622. The sequence continues at coordinate 3,080,184 of NZ_CP109293.1, read as the reverse complement.
GGTCGACGGGCTGCACCGCCAGGTGCTCACCGCGCTCGGCCGGCCGGCCCCGGGCCCGGACGACCCCGTCCACGCGCAGCTGCGGGACGTGCTCTCGGAGCAGCAGCTGACGCAGAACATGCCGTATCTGCGCAGTCTCGGCGGTCACCGGATCGTCCTGGACGTGGACGGCGTCGAGCGGGAGGTGGACGTACGGCTGACGCTCGGCGACCGGCGGCCGTCGGCACGGCAGGGCACGCTCGACACCAGCGATCCCGACAAGCACGTGGAGCGGCGCGGGCAGGGCACCCGGGAGATCGTCTCCGCGCAGCCGTCCGGCACGTTCTCGACGCTTCCGGTGCCGTGGACCCTGTCGGTACCGGTCGGGGCGGCGGGCCCGGTCCGCGGGGTGGACATCGCGCTGGCCGCGACCATCACCCACAACCAGGCGGACGGCTCCTCCACCGTCACCCAGGTCGTGCAGACCACCAGCGCCCAGCGCAGCAACGAGCCCTCGCGCGCCTACGACTTCACCGACAACTGGCAGGTGCGCGTGGACGCGCCGCCCCCGGTCACGGACGCAACAGCCCCAGCCCATACGGCGGTTGTCGTCGCGCACCCCGATCCCGCGCACGACTGGAGTCCGGCCGAGCAGCACGGGGCGGTGACCGTCTGGTTCCCGCAGCACCTCGTGGACGCCGACCGGGATCACGGCCAGGCGCTGCCCGCGCCCGCCGAGCTCGGGCGACTGCCCGTCTACGGCGTGGACTCGGTGCTGAACCCGCGGCGGCTGTACGAGGGTGCGGCGGCGAACTTCCGGGACGATCTGGACGAGTCGTCGTCGGCCCAACTCGCGGATTTCCTGAGCGAACCGATCCTGCGGGGCACGCTGCCGATGCAGGTCGAGGGCGGGCTGTACTCGCCGGTGCTCACCGACGCGCACGGGCGTGCGGTCGGCATCATGCGGCTGGACGCACGGGTCACCGGGAACACCCCGGTGGCCAAGAGCCTCGACAAGAAGATCAACCTCGAGAGCCATGTCGTCAACGTGGTCAAGAACGACCAGAACACGACGTTCAACAGCGGGTTGACCCTCAGCGGCAGTGTCGGACCGACCTTCACGAGCGACCATCGCGCGGGGCACCCGGACGCCTCCCACGGCATCGGCGGCACCGTCAACGGCAAGGGCACCGCCTCCCTCGCGGCGCAGAACATGTTCGGCACCAGCTCCCTCGCGGGCACCATGCACGCGGTGCGCACCAACCGCAGCCATCTGCTGACCGAGGCGGACGTCGAGTACACCCTCACCCTGATCCGGCCCGACGGCACCATGTCCGCCTACACGCCCGGGAGTTGGACCCACGCGCTCGATCTGCGGGTGCTCAGCGCCGACGACGCGGGCGGCCACCCACCGGCTGCGGACGAGGTCCGCGCGCTGCCGCACGAGCTGGCGACACTGGAGTCGATCGGGCAGTCCACCGCGCCGCTCGGCGTGGACGGTACGGAGACGCTGTTCGCGGACGCGGAGACCTGGCTGCGGGACAACGGCTTCCTGCCACCGGCGCCACCGCCGACGGGGACCGCACCGCAGCGGAGCCGGCTGCCCGACGAGAAGCTCGTGCAGGCCCAGTTGAACAATCTGCGGCGGCTGCGCGAGCTGAGTTCCCCGCTCGGGCTGCGCGCGGCGACGGACTCCATGGTGGACGGCGGCCACTCGCTGTTCCTGGAGATCCCCGCGATCACGGGCCGCCGCCGCGTACGGCTGGAACTGGGCGCGCGGCACATCGCGGGCGGCGACCCGCAGCACCGCACGGTGCTGCCCGACATCCAGGTCATGGGCCTGGCCCAGGGCGGGGGCGGCGGCACCGCACGGCTCGGCAACACCTACGGCGGGGGCCTCGGCGCCGGCGCCGGGATCACCGGGCCCACCCCGAAGGGGGGCACATGGACCCTGAGCGGTACGAGCGACTACCAGTACGTCGGCCAGGCCTCGCTCGGCAACACCACCGGAACCACGCTCGGCCACGACCAGTTCTTCATCGCCACCGGGCAGGACTCCCACGAGTTCGCGATACCGGCCCGCATCACGCTCGACCTGTACGAGGGCCCGGGTCAGGAACCGGTGACCCGGTTCGGCGAGGCGATGCCCGGGCCACGCCCCGCGGGCGATGTGGAGGCCGGCGGCGTGCCGGGTGTCGCGGGTACGGTCCGGCTGGCCGTACCGCACGCGCGGACCGTGGACGCCGCGGAGCCCGCGCCGGCCGGTGAGCCGTACACCGTACGGACCGTCAGGGCGCAGGACACCCAGCGGCTGGCCATGACGGTCACGGGCGACGATGGGCAGCCGCATCCCCACCCGGACGTGGTGCGCGTGCCGGACGACGCGCTGATCGACGTGGTGCGCGGTTCGGCGGCGCTGCAGGACGCGTTCCGCCGGATCGTCACCGGCGCCAACGCGGGTGACGGCAACGGCAACGGCGCCGAGCCCGCCGGTCCGCCCGGGCGGGTCTCCCGGCTGGTCGGTGGGGTCACCGGGTTCCTGAGCAGCTCGCTGGTCGGCAGCCCGTTCGCCGACACCACCACGGTGAGCGCCGAGTCCCGGACCACCGCGCTCTCGCCCGGCGCGCTGGTCGGCCGGGGACACCAGATCTTCAGCGGCACCTATGTGGTGGAGGGGCTGACGCTGCCCGGGCTCGGTGCCGACGGCCAGCTCGCGATCGAGATCGAGGCCGTCGCCCACACGCCCCGGCTGACGCAGAGCGTCAACCAGTACCTGGAGACCGGCATCTCCGCCGCCGACACGGCGCAGCAGCTCAAGGGCCTCAGCAAGACGCACCAGTTCGGCCTCGGCGGTTCGGCGACCCAGAACAACCCGCCGGCTCCCACCCCCGTGCCCGGGCAACCCGCAGCCCCGGCCCGCACACCGTCCCGCTTCAACCCGTCCGGCCGCTACCAGTACGACCGCAAGACCGACCGGCCCGACACCCTCACCAGCACCACCGCCACCAACCGGACGCCCACCCAGTCGGGCCTCCAGCACCGGGTCACGGCCGACGTCACCTACGTGATCACCGTACGGTCCGGACACCGCAACGTGCTCGCCAACTCCCTCGGGTTCGGGCCCGCGGAGACCGTCAAGCTCGCCGTGGACGTGCCGCGCGGGCTCCAGTTCCTGATGACGGAGAGTCAACTCCGGCGCGACGCACGGTGGATGGGGGCCGTCACGCCCCAGCCGCCCGCCCCGTCGACGACCGGGCAGGCGAGCCCGTCACTGCCCGAGCGCTACGTCCGAGACGCCACCCTCGGCCTGGCCACGGTCAACTCGGTCACCGAACTCTCCGACCCGGGAACGGGCCCGACGGCGACCCCGCAGACCGAGCAGCGCTCCCGACTCCAGCACGACGTACGGGAGTTGGTGGACCGGTACGCCCCCGGCGTGATGACCCCCGGCCACGCCTCCTACCTGCCCGGCGTCGCCGCGCTGATCGCCGACAACACCGGGGTCGCCGGGAAACGGGCGCTGATCGGGCGCGGCAACGGACAGGCCACATACAGTTTCCGGCACCACCGGTTCGGCGGTTCGGCCCTCGTCGAGGTGACCTTCTCGGCCCGCCCCACGACCACCGCCGTGCAGCGCGGCGCACTGCGGGGCACGGCGGTGCCGGGTGACAAGTCCGGTATAGAACAGTGGGGTTCGCACACCGCGGACGGCCGTTCGCTCTCCGCCCCGGTGGGCCGCCAGCACCGCTTCACCTTCAATCCGACGGCCCGCTTCACCCGCCCCGACACCGACGACCGCACGGACCGGCTCGGCCCCTCCGCGCATCTGGTCACCTCCTCCAACAAGGTCGCCAAGCAGGGGCGCACCGCCGAGGACCGGTACTGGCTGCGCACCGACAGCGCGGCCGACTTCGACGACCTGGACTACGAGTTGGTCGCCACGGTCCGCTCCACGCTGGTCGTCGACTGGCCGCCCAACGTACTGGGCGCGCTGGTGCAGCGCGGGGTCATCGCGTGGGACGACGCCGACGCGCCGACCCGCTCCTGGCTGCGCCGCACCCTCGCCGGCGAATTCGGCGGCCAGGTCCGGGTACCGGCCCGGGTGAGCCTGCGCTTCACCGGCAGTGAGACGGACAGCCGGCCGCTGCCGGATCCCACGCCGCCCTCGCTGTCCCGGGTCGACCCCCGCCAACTGACCGCCGGCACAACAGCGTTGCGGGAGGCGGACCTCTTCCAGCCGACCGGCAACGTCCCGGTCTACGGCTTCGACGCCTGGAGCCAGCTGTACACCGCCCTCGACCAGGTGGCCCCGGGCACCGGCCGCGGCTGGCGCTCCCTGCCGGCCTCGACCTCCGACGAGAACGCGTCGATACGGCTCGGCGAACTCATCCAGGCCGGCACCCTCTCGCTGGACACACCCCGCCAGGTCGGCGGCATGCTGCCGACGATGCCGGGCGCGTACCCGCTCGGCAACGCGCCGGACCAACGGCCCACGCTCACCGTCTCGTTGTACCGGCCGAGGGTGGTCTCCGACGGCGGCGACGTGACCATCGACCGGCTCCGGATCAGCTCGGAGAACAGCAGCACGGTCTCCGGCGGCGACACCACCACCGGACTGTCCCTGCCGTTCGTCGGGAGCGCCGACGACCCCGACCGCAACCTCTTCGGCGCGACCCCGCCGCTGCTCCAACGCCCGGTGGACGCCAGCGACTTCGGCAGCACGGTCTCCGGCGGGCGCCGCGACTGGCTCAAGACCGGCAGCACCAGCCTCCCCGCCGACGGCCGCGGCACCCGCAGCTACGAGGTCCGCGCCGACGTGCACATCGAGGTCTCCGGCCCCGACGGCGTACGCCATGTCACCGGTACGGCCACGATCCGCGTCGAGGAGCGCGACGCCCTCGGCCACGGCATCACCGACCCCCGTCCGGTGCCCAGCGTCTACGACCTCCCCGCCCTGCTCACCGCCGGCACCGACACCGCGCCGGAGGACTGGGCGACGACACCGCTGCGGGATGTGCGGCCCGCCCTGTCCGACGGCGTCGACCCCACGGACGACGGATACCAGCTCTGGGTGGCCACCGGCCCCGACCCGGACGGCTCCCGCCTGGCCCTGTCCCTCTACGGCGCCTCACGGGTGGCCCGGGCCAACGGCCGTCCGGTGGAACTGGTCACCCGGGGCCCCGAGGGCCTGCGCATCTGGTCCCTCGACCCGGACGGCACACTCACCCGCCCGCCCACGGCGCGGACGGCGACGGGTGACACCGCGCCGGGTTCCACCACCGGTGTCGTAGCCCTGGACCAGGCGTGGACGAGGTTCGAAGCAGCCGCCGCCGCGTTCGACGAGGCCGAGGGCCGGCACGCCGCGGCGCTCCGCGACGAAGCCGGGCAGCGGGCGCTGCGACCCGGCGCGGAGGAGGCCCTGAACGAGGCGGCCGCCGCGCTCACGGACGCGGCGGCCGAGGCCGACCGGACCCATACGGCCGCGACCACCGCCGAGCAGGAGGCGGACCGCGCCGAGCAGAACCTCCACGACCTCACCACCCGCATCGACACCCTGGCCGGCGGGATCTCCGCGACCCACCGCACGATCGGCCCGCTCCGCGACGCGGTCTCCGAGGGCGAGCGCGAGGAACTACGTCTCCGCGCCCAGCTCGGGACCGCCCGGCGCAACCTGACCGAACTCACCGACCGCGCCGCCGCACCCCCGACACCGGGCACCTCCGGCTCGGCCGACCCGGAGAACGCCGGACCCGGGCCGGAGACGGCCGTAGCACCGCCGGTCGGAGACGACACCGCCCCCGCCCCCGCCGTAGACACCCGTCTCGCGCAGCAGATCGACGAAGTCACAGCCCAGGTCGGCAAGTTGGACGCCGATCTCGCCGGGGTGCGGGCCGGACTCGAGCGGGACCAGGGCGCGCTCCGGGACGCCGAGGCCGGGCTGAAGCGCGACCAGGAGGCCCTGGGGGAGGCACGCACGCAACTCCCGGGCGTCAAGGCCACGGCCGGCACCCTGCGCGCCGACGCCGGCACAGCTCGCGGACGCGCACAGGACGCCGCCCGGGTCCACGAGGACACCCGTGAGATCCATGAGCAGGCGGAGCGGACGCTCCACGAGATCGACACCCGGATCGACAACGCCCTCCGCAGCCGTGACGCCGCCGCGCTCGGCCGGACGAACGCGCAGACGGCTCTGACCCTGGCGGCCGGCCCGGTGCTGGCCGCGGGCCCCTCGACACTGCCCACCTCGCACTCGACGCTGGCCTCCGCCGCCCCGCGCTGGCCGGGCTCGGGCCGCCCCCGCACGGCGGGTCCCTCCACCGGCAACACACCGCCCCCCGGCGCGCGGCACACCGCCCCCCTCACCCTGGACGAAGCCAAGGCCAAGAGCGAAGCCAAGGGCGAGAGCGAAGCCAAGGGCAAGAGCGAAGCCAAGGGCAAGGGCAAGGCGCCCGCGCAGGAACATTCCGGTGGCGACTCCACCGAGCCGGCGCAGGACCACACCGACCACACGTCGCCCGGACCCAACCGCATCGCATCCCTGCCCCCGGCCTTCCAGGTGCGGCCGGCCCGAGGCGTTCCGGTCGACACCCGCGGCGACGGCCGGTGCATCCTCTACACGTTCATCGGCACCGACCCGGAGCGGGTCCGCGACGCGCTGCCCGGACTGCGCGACCAGGCCCCGGACACCTACGACTGGCTCAGCCGGCCGAGCCAAGTCCGCGCCGGACTGGCCGAGTTCACCCACTGGGAGGAGGGGACCTCCCCGATGCCCCAGGCCGGCCACCATCTGATGGTCGCGGCGGACCGGCTGCGCAACCTCGCCGATGACCGGCTGTTCCTCGCCGGCGGCGAGCGCCCGCTGCCGCACGAGGTGGTGGGCCAGGTACGGCAGACGCTCGTGAGGTGGTTCGAGGCGCGCACGGCGACCATGGGCCGGCCCGAACTCCTCACCACCCTCCGCGAGTACGGCATCGAAGGCGTGACGGAGCCGGAGCAGCTGGACGATCTCGACACGCGCTACATCGAGGCGCTGACCGCGGACGACACGATCGGCCCGGCGGCGCCCGGCGTCCGGGAGATGTTCGCGTATCTGCGCGACACCGGCCGGCTGCCCACACCGGACGAACTCTCCGACGCACAGCTCCGCACGCTGCTCGGGCACGGCTACACCGAGAGCACCGTGCAGTTCACCGACGCCGAACTGGCCCACGCGGTCCACGCCGTCGGGAACTGGGCACAGGCATATGAGAGCAACCAGGGTGAGTTGTTCCTCCCGCTGCTGGCGGACACCCTGGATCTGGCCGTGGAGGTACTGCGGCAGGGCGAGTCGCCCACCACCAACACCGTCTCCCTCATCGGACCGGCCACCGCCACCCGGGTCATCGAGGTCCACTACTCAGGCCTGATCCACTACAGCGCGACCGACGCGGCTCCCCTCGTCGTCGACCCGACGACCATCACCCCGTCGAGCGCGCCCCGGGGTCCGGAGGACGCCAACAGCCTTCTGCCGGACGGCCGTTACCGTCCCGCGCCCACCCGTGACGCCGGTGACGACCGGCCTGCGTCGCGTGTCGCGGATCCGGCGCCGAAGGGTTCCTGGTTCGGCCTGCGTGCGTATGCCCGTCCGGCCGTGCACAGCACGGAGCGGTTCGATCCGCACGCGGACCAGTCCAGCCCGCCCCGGCCCGGTGTTCTCAGCGGTGCGACGACTCTTGTCCGTACGAGCATCCGTCGTATCCAGGCGCCCAACGGCCAGTGGGTCCGCGACTACACACTCAACCTCCCGGTCACCACCAACGACCCTGCTCTCACCCGGCAGTTCAAGGACCGCATCACCGGTCTTCTGGACACGCATCTCAACTCCGGTCTGGAGCTGCCCGGTTCGGGTGACCAGCTCCACGTCACCCTCAACCTGATCAGCGACCGTGATCACCCCGAGGCGATCACCCTCACCGACTCCACCGACCCGGCCCGCGCCGACCAACTCCACCTCGACCTGGGCCACTCGGACGCGGACCTCCTCCACGAGGCCCTGCACTACCTGGGCCTGCCCGACGAACAGCGCGACAACGACTTCCTGCTGCGCAACCACCCCAACAGCACCACGGTCCGCACCACCGGCCTCATGGCCACCACCGCTCAGGGCCCGGTCCACATCCCTCACCGCTACCTCCGCACCATCGAGAACGTCACGGCGACCGGACCTCAACTCCACGACCACACAGGTCAGTTGGCAAACGGCCCCATCGAGAACCCCGACTCCACTCCCATCCCCGCAGACACTTCCCCCGCCTGGCCCGCTTCCCAGGCCCCGACGGCTCCACCGCCCGCGCGCACCCAACTCCCGTCCTCCTACGTGAATTCCTACGGCGCGGTCCCGGACGGGACGGTCGGGCTGGTGTACGCGGAGCCGTTCGCCGACGAGGTGATCGAGGGGCTGCACGGTCAGGTCTACGCGGCGCTCGGGCTGGACGCGGACAACCCGCCCGAGTCGGTGCGCGCGCAGGTGCGGGATGCCCTGAGCCGGGAGAGTCTCGCGCTTCAACTGCCGTATCTGCGCTCGAACGGCGGTCTCCGTGTCACCGTCGGGGTCAACGGGCACGATCACACCGTCGACGTACAACTGACGCTTTCCGAGGCCCGGACCTCGTTGCGGCAGGGGCGTTTCGACACGCGGGATCCTGACAAGCACGTCGAGCGGCGCGGGTTCGGGACGCGGGAGAACTTCTCCAGTCAGCCGTCGGGGACGTACCGGACCTTCCAGGTGCCGTGGACCGGATCCTGGCCGATCACGGCCCCGACCGCGGTGCGGGCGATCGACGGATCGCTGACGGCGGCCATCACCCACAACCAGGCCAGCGACGCGACCACCGTCACCCAGGCCGTCCAGACGACCTCCGCTCAGCGATCCAACGAGCCTTCCGATCCAGTGGAGTTCACCACCCACTGGCGGGTACGTGTCGACGGCCCCGCGGTCACCGCGCCTGCCACCGTCCCGGCGACGACGGGCGGGTGGAGCGCGCCGGTGTCGCACGGTGCCACCACGATCTGGTTCCCCCGGCACCTCACCACCGCCGACCCGGCGCCCGGTTCGCTGCCCGCGCCGGCCGCGACGGCCGATCTCCCGCTCTACGGCGTCGACTCGGTCATCGACCCCAGGGCCCTGTACGAACACGTCCGCCAGACCTTCCGCCCCGATCTCGACGACACGGCCGCCGGGCAGGTCTCGGACTTCCTCTCCGAGCAGGTGCTGCGCGGCACGTTGCCCATGCAGGTCGACGGCGGGATCTACTCGCCCGTGATCACCGACGCCGGCGGCAACGCGGTCGGCATGCTGCACCTGGTCACCGCGCCCACTGTTGGTACCCCGCTGCGGCAGAGCACACCGGGCCAGATCAACCTGGAGAGCCACCTGGTCAACACGGCGAGGGTCGACCTCTCGTCGCGGTACACCAGCGGTATCGGGGTCAGCGGCAGCGGTGCCGCCGCCCTCACCGGCGACCACAGTCAGGGGCACCCGGACGCGTCGAGCACCATCGGCGGCAGCCTGGGCCTGCGCGGGCAGACCCAGGCGACCGTCACCAACACGTACAGCGCGAGCAGTTCGGCCGGCACGATGCACGCCATCCGCACCAACCGGGGCCATCTGCTCACCCCCTCCGCCGTCACCTACCACGTCACCCTGATCCGCCCGGACGGCACCGAGACGGCGGCTCCGGCGCTCACCCAGGCGCACGGCATGGACCTGCGGGTCCTGAGCAAGACGGACGCCACGGGACATGCGCCGACCCCCGCCGAGACGCGTGAACTCCCGGACTCGCTTGAGCGGTTGGACGGCATCGGGCTGAGCGCGGCGCCGCTCGACGTCACCGGCACGGACGGCCTGTTCGACGAGGCCGAGACCTGGCTGCGCCGCGAGGGCTTCCTGCCGCCCGCCCCCACGGCCGCGCGCCCCACGGGGATCGGCGGGCGGTTGCAGCAGGCGGTACGCGACCACGAGCCCGAGCATCAGATCCGGCTGCACGCCCAGCTCAACAATCTGCGCAGGCTGCGCGAGGCCCGCTCCCGTACCGGGTTGCGCGCCACCACGGACGCGATGGTCGACGGTGGCCACGCCCTGCACTTCGAGGTGCCGAACAGCACCGACACCGGCGTCCGCCGGGTCCGGCTGCTCCTCACCGCCACCCGGGACACCGCCCAGGCCAGCACCCACAACCTGGTCCTGCCGGGCATCCAGGTCATGGGCCTGGCCCAGATGGCGGGCAGCGACGCCGAGCAGCGCGGCGAGTCCTACGGCGGCGCGCTCGGACCGATGGGCAGCGTCAGCGGACCGACCGGCCCCTGGGGGTCCATCGGATTCGGCGCCGACTATCAGTACGGCCGGCAGGTCACCCACGGCGACACCGTGGGCGGCGCCACCGGGCACGACCAGTTCTTCATCGCCACCGGTCAGGACAGCCACGAGTTCGCGGTGCCGGTGCAGTTGGCGCTGGACCTGTACGCGGACGGCGGCGACCGGCCGAGCGAGCGGTTCGGGCAGAACGTGAACCGGCAGGCGGCCCCGGCCCCGGTCGTCACCCCGGCCGCCCCGGCCGTCGCCCCGGCGCCCGCTGTCACCGGCGCGCCTCCCGTCACCGGTACGGTTCCCGCCGTCCCCGCCCCTCCGGTCGTCCACGCGCCGACGGTCGCCGGCTCGCTGCGGCTCGCGGTGCCGGACGGCCGTACCCACGCGCCCTCGGCGGTTCCCGCAACGGCCCCTGCGACGACCGCCGCGACGCGCCCCGCACGTGCCGACGGTCCGCCGCGCCGGACCAACCCGGTGGACAGGGCCCGGCTCGACGGCACCGACGCCAACGGCGTCCCGCGCCCGGAGCTGGTGCGGATACCGGACGACGCGCTGATCGACACCGTGCGCGGTGCCGCCGCCATCGAGTCGGTCTTCCAGCGGGCCGCCGCCGACATCCGCCGCCGGGCACAGCCGACGCCCCCCGCCACCACGGGCACCGGCCCGATCCTCCCGGTCACCGCCCCGGCGACCACCGGTACGGCCCCGGCTCCCGCCCCCGCCCCGCCCGCGCGCGACGGTGTCTCCCCGCTCGCCGGGCGCGGGTTGACGGACAGCACGACACGCGCCGCCGAGACCCGGCACGCCGCGATCACACCGGGCAGTCTGGTCGCCCACGGCCACGAACTGTTCAAGAATTCCTATGTGGTTGAGGGTCTGAGTCTGCCGGGGACGCTCGCGGACGGGCAGTACTCGCTGGAGATCCAGGCCGTCGCGCACCGGCCCCGGTTGCTGGACACCACCCGGCAGTACCTGGAGACCGGTGTCTCCGCCACCGACAGTGCCCAGCAGCTCAAGTCCCTGGGAAAGTCGCACCAGTTCGGCGGGAGCGGGGTGCTGACCCAGAACCCGCCGTCGCGGCCCGCGGGTCCGGCGAACGCGGCCGGGCAGGGCAACACCGGCCCGGAGTCGGACGGTTCGGTCTCCACCAGCCAGACCAGCGGCAAGTCGTACAAGGGCCTCTTCAACCCGTCGGCCCGGCTCGGCCACGTCTCCCGCACCGACACCGCCGACACGCTCGCCGCCAGTACCGGCGTCAACCGCACCCCCACGGAGAGCGGCGCCCTGCACCGGGTGGTCGCCGACGTCACCTATGTGGTCACGGTCCGGGCCGGCTCCCGCACCCTGCTCAACGGCGTCGGCGAGACCGGCACGGTCGACCCCGTCACCTTCGCGGTGGACGTCCCGGACGGCCTCCAGTTCCTCATGACACAGGGTCAACTGGCCCGCGACGCACGGTGGATGGGCTCGGTGCAGGGACTCACCCCGGCGCCCGCCCCGGCCCTGACGGCGCCCCTCCCGGCGCCGTACAGCCGCAACCGCGAACTGGGCCTCGGCGGAGTCCTCTCGGTCATCGAGTACGACCGTCCCGTCGCCGCCCCCGTCCCCACGACCGGGCCCGCCGCCGGGCAGATCCCGCTGGGGCCGGTCAACCCGAGGGAGCGGCGCGGCCAGATCAGGCGCGAACTGCTGGCCCTGGTGGAGGCCGAGGCGCCCGGAGCGGTCACCCCCGGGCACTCCGGCTACCAGCAGGGTGTGCACGGACGGGTCGCGCAGCTCACCTCGCCCGCCGGACTGCGCTCGCTGCCCGGCCGCGGTCCGGACGGCACCCCGCGCCGGGCCACCACCCGCTTCCACTTCCGCCACCACGGCTTCGGCGGCGAGCGGCTGGTCGAGGTCACGGTCACGGCGGTGCCCCGGCGCACCCAGAACCTGGCCGCCGTCCGGGGTTCCTCGACGCCCGGCTCGGGCCTCGAACAGTGGCAGTCGCACACCGCCGCCGGCCGCACCACCACCCGCGCCTCGGTCCGGCAGACGCAGCTCCCGGTCACCCTGACCACCCGCTACCTCCGCCCGAACCAGGGCCCCGACCCCAGCAAGACGGACCGCGCGGCGCCCGTGTTCACCCCGCAGTCCGCCACCAGCGTCTCCACCCGGCGGGCGACCACCGCCGACAACCGCTTCTGGCTGCGCACCGACAACGGCGCCGACTTCGACGGCCTGGAGTACGACTACGAGCTGTCCGTCCGCTCCGCGCTGGTCACCGACTGGCCGCCCAACGTCATCGGCGGTCTCATCCAGAACGGCGTCATCGCCTGGGCCGACGCGGACGGCGACGTACGCCAGTGGACGCAGCAACTGCTGGCCCGGGGCAACCCGCGCACCAGCACCGTGCCGGCCCGGCTGACGCTGCGCTTCACCGGCACCGAGACCACCCCGCCCGGTGGCCCGGCCCGGGCGAACCCCCCGTCCGCCGTCTCCGGTGCCGACCCGCGCGACACCGTGCGGCCGGCGGGCCCCGCCGCAGGCCCGTATCTCGTGCCCGCGCAGATGTTCCACCCGGTGGGCCCCACCCCGGCGTTCCACTTCGACGGCTGGGCGCATCTGGAGACGGCCCTCAACGACGTGGCGCCACGCGGCGGACGCGGCTGGCACGCTCAGATCACCTCGGTCTCGGTGGAGGGACAGGCCGTCAGGCTCGGCCAGTTGATCCAGGCCGGGCGGGTCGCCCTCGACCGCCCGCGGCTCGCCGCCGACCTCACCCGCAAGATGCCCGGCACCGCCCCCTTCGAAGGAGCACCCGAGCAGCCCCCGACGATCGCGGTGACGCTCTACAACCCGCGCCGCTCCACGCACGCCGACGACGTCACCCTCGACCAGCTGCACAACACCACCGACACGGTCAGCACCGCCGCAGGCGCCGACCACTCCCTCGCCACCTCGTACACGCACCTCCTCAGCGGCGACGACGACAACCACGAGATCGCCGGGATCAGCGTGCCGCTCGCCCAGCGGCAGACCCAGCCCTCCACCTTCGGCGGCACCACCACCGGTTCCCGTCGCGACTGGCTGAAGTCCGGCAGCACCTCCGCACCCGCCAACGGGGCCCGGGGCACGCGCAGTTACGTCGTCGACGTAGACGCCCATCTGCTCGTCGAGGGACCGGAGGGCACCCGCCACGTCACCGGCACCGTCACCCTCCGCGTCGAGGAACGCGACCTCCTCGGCCACGGTCTGCTCACCCCGGCCGAGACCCCGCCGAACGTCCACGACCTGCCCGCACTCGTCCCCGACTGGACCACCGCCCAGCCGCACACCCTGCCCGAACGCCTGCACGCCGCGATCCCCGTAGGCAGTCACGGCGTCCAGTTCTGGGCGGCCCTCGGCGCCGACCCGCAGGGCACCCATCTCGGCCAGGCGCTCTACGGGGCCTCCCGCACCGCCGTCCTCGGCAACCGCCCGCTGGAACTGATGACCCGGGACCAACAGGGCGTCCGCCGTTGGGAGTTCACTCCCGACGGCGCCCTCGTCACCGCCGACCCGGACCTCGTCACCGCGTGGACGGCCTTCCATGCCCAGGCCGAACTCCTGCACACCGCCACCGACACCCTCACCGACACCCCGCAGCTCCTCAACCGCCTCACCGTCGCCCTTCAGCTGGCCAACCGGGCGCACACCACCGCCGTAGCGGACCATCAGGAGGCGCAGCGCACGGTCACGGACGCGATCGACGTGCACCGGCGGGCGACGCAGAAGTCCGCCGCGTCCGACCAGGCCGCGCGCGAGGCCGAGGCGCTGGTGGCGCGGCTGAAGCGGGACTACGCGGAAGCCCAGCGGACCGTCGCCACCCTGCCGTCGGTGATCCAGCAGCATGTGCGGGACGAGGCCAAGGGCCGCCACGACCTCCAGACGGCCCTGGCCCGGCTGACGCGGACCGAGAACGCCGTACGCACCGAACGCGCCGCCGCAGCCGAACAGGCCGCGCGGAACGGGCAGTCGAGCGCCGCCCCCGTACCGGCTGCGCCCACCCCCGTCGCGCCCGGCGCCCCGCGCTCCCACGACCCCGCGCCCGACGTAGCCGCCGACCCCCGGGTGCGGGCCGTGGTCCCGGCGATCGTCGCCGCCGACAACGCGATCCAGCAGGCCGCGACCCAACTCGCCACCGAGCGCCAGGCGTTGACGAGGGCGCAGCGCATCGTCGAGCTCGGCCCGGACCGTATCGCCGAGGCGGAGGAGAACCACGAGGAGGCCGTGGAGGAGGCGGAGCAGGACGCGGCGGACGTGGTCCGCCAGGCCGGCAACCTGCGGGACGCCAGGCAGGAGGAGGCCGACGCCCAGGGTGAGGTGACCGAGGCCGAGAACGAGGTCGCCCGGCGCAACGGGCAGGTCGTCGCCGCCGTCACCGCACAGTTGCAGGCCGCCGCCGACCAGACCTCGGCCACTGCCGCGCTGCCGGGCCTGTCCACCGCAGTCCAGGACAGCGCGCCGACCCCCGAACAGTCGCTGCGTACCACCTTCGCCACCACCCCGCCCCGCTGGCCCACCCCCGACGGCCGGCCCGCCCCCCTCCCGGCCGCCGGCCAGACCCACACGCCGGCGCCCGCCACCACCACGGCCGCATCCACATCCACGCCCACACCGACCCCGGCGAAACAGCGGCCGAAGAAGAGCGGACCGGTCAAGTCCGGTACGAGCAGCGCGAAAACGGATAAGACGAGCAAGACGAGCAAGACCGACAAGGCCGACAAGAAGTCGGCCCCCGGCAAGAAAACGGCCACGGCCGCGACCACCACAACCCCGGCCACCCCGCCGTCCCCGTACGTCGCCCCCACCGGCAACGCCGTCCCGACCCCCGGCGACGGCAACTGCCTCCTCTACGCCGTCATCGGCAGCGCACCGCACCTGGTCCGCACCCACCTGCGGCAGGCCGATCCGGCCTTCGCCCCGGGCACCGCCGCCTGGCTCGCCCGGCCCGACGACGTACGGCAGACCCTCACCACGGTGACGGCCCACCCGCAGACGACGAACCGGGGATCAGGCCATCTGCGTGCCGCCCAGCGGGAGTTGCAGAACCTGGTGCTCACCCGGCTGGCGGCGGCCCGCGACGGCAGCAGGCCGCTCCCGCCCCAGGTGCTCGGCCAGCTCCGGAGCGCCCTCGTCGGCAACTTCACCACGGCGGTGCAGGGCATGCCCGCCGCCCAGATCGACAACGAGCTGGTCCAGTACGGCATTCAGGGCGTGACCCAGGCCGAGGACCTGGACCCGGTCGACCTCCAGACCCGCTATCTGCAGGCAGTATCGGCGCCGGGTGCCCCGACCCCGCCGGCCGGCGCCGCGCCGAGCAACCGGCGGATGTTCGCCTACCTCCGCGCGGTGGACGCGCTGCCGACGCTCGCCACGATGACACCGGACGAGCGGCGCTCGCTGCTGATCGCCGGGTACCACCGGAGCACCGCCCCGCTCAGCGCCGACGAGGAGGCCGTGCTCGATCGCGCGGTGCGCAACTGGTCGGCCGCCTGGGCGCACCCGGTCGGCGACACCTTCCTGCCGCTGCTCGCCGACACCCTCGGCGCTCCCATCCACGTCTTCCAGCCGATGCCCGCCGCCCTCGCCGGCACCACCGCGACCGGCGGCCCGCGGGGCATCGTGCTGCGCTACGGCCCGACCACCACCAACACGCCCGCGCTGGAGGTCCACTACACGGGGCTGAACCACTACAGCGCCAGCGACGCGCGCACGCCGGCCATCACTTCGTCGAAGGCGCCCCGGGGTCCGGAGGACGCCAACAGCCTTCTGCCGGACGGCCGTTACCGTCCCGCGCCCATCCGTGACGCCGGTGACGACCGGCCTGCGTCGCGTGTCGCGGATCCGGCGCCGAAGGGTTCCTGGTTCGGCCTGCGTGCGTATGCCCGTCCGGCCGTGCACAGCACGGAGCGGTTCGATCCGCACGCGGACCAGTCCAGCCCGCCCCGGCCCGGTGTTCTCAGCGGTGCGACGACTCTTGTCCGTACGAGCATCCGTCGTATCCAGGCGCCCAACGGCCAGTGGGTCCGCGACTACACACTCAACCTCCCGGTCACCACCAACGACCCTGCTCTCACCCGGCAGTTCAAGGACCGCATCACCGGTCTTCTGGACACGCATCTCAACTCCGGTCTGGAGCTGCCCGGTTCGGGTGACCAGCTCCACGTCACCCTCAACCTGATCAGCGACCGTGATCACCCCGAGGCGATCACCCTCACCGACTCCACCGACCCGGCCCGCGCCGACCAACTCCACCTCGACCTGGGCCACTCGGATGCGGACCTCCTCCACGAGGCCCTGCACTACCTGGGCCTGCCCGACGAACAGCGCGACAACGACTTCCTGCTGCGCAACCACCCCAACAGCACGACCGTCCACACCACCGGCCTCATGGCCACCACCGCTCAGGGCCCGGTCCACATCCCTCACCGCTACCTCCGCACCATCGAGAACGTCACGGCGACCGGACCTCAACTCCACGACCACACAGGCCAGTTGGCGAACGGCCCCACCCAGGACCCCGACACCACCCCCATCCCCGCAGACACCACCCTCACCTGGCCCACCTCCAACGCCCCCGTCGCGCCGCCCTCCTCGACGTTCGTCCTCGCCTACGGCTCCCAACTGGACGGCAACGTGGGCCTGGTGCACCTCGAACCCCTGTCGGCGGCCGTGGTGAACGGGCTGCACCAGCAGGTGATGACGGCGCTCGGTCTTGCGCGCGCGGCGGACACGCATCCGGTGCGGGAGCAGTTGCGGACCGTGGCGAGCGCCGAGACGCTGGTGATCAACCTGCCGTATCTGCGCGGCAGTCTGGGCTTCCGGATCACGTTGCGCGTGGACGGCCGGGACCGGGACGTGGACCTGCGGATGCGGCTCGCGAACCCGGTCGCTTCGGCCCGGTACGGGCAGGCCGAGGGCGCCGAGCGGGACGTAAGGGTGGAGCGGCGCGGCATCGGCAGCCAGGAGTCGGTGTCGACGGAGGCGTCCGGCAACATCCGTACCCTGCTGCTGCCCTGGACCGCGCTGTTCCCGGTGACCCGGGCGATCCCGGTGCGCGGGGTCGACGTGGCGCTGACGCTCGCGCTGACCTTGAACCAGCTCTCGTCCTCCGCGTCGGTGACCACGGTGGTGCAGTCGACGACGGCCCAGCGCAGCAACGAGCCCTCGGAGCCGTACGACTTCACCGCCCTGTGGGACGTACGGCTGGACACTCCGGCGCTGGCCGCGCCCGTCACCTGGGGGGTGTCGCAGTCGCACGGGCCGGTGACCTTCTGGTTCCCGCAGCATCTGGCGCGGGACGAGGAAGGGGAGTTGCCCGCGGCGGCGGGTCTGGGCGACCTTCCGGTGTGGGGCGTGGACACGGTGGCGGAGCCGGGGCGGCTGCTCGCGGAGACGCTGACTCGCTTCGACGCGCGGCTGCGGACGCTGCACGAGGACTCCCTCGCGGAACTGGAGACGTTCCTGTCGGAGCCGTTGCTGCGGGGCACCCTGCCGATGCAGCGGGAAGGCGGGGTCTTCTCGCCGGTGCTGCTCGACGAGTCGGGGCGCGCGGTCGGCATGTTCCAGCTGCTGACCGAGGTGGAGGTGGGGGAGCCGCTGCGGCAGAGCGTCCCCGGGAAGATCAATCTGGAGAGCCACCTGACGCAGGTGGTGAAGATCGAGGCCCAGTCGAGGTTCAGCAGCGGTGTGTCCCTGTCCGGGAGCGTCGGCCCGGCACTCACCGGTGACCACAGCGAGGGCCACCCGGACGCTGCGCGGCGGGTCGGCGGCGGTGTGCTGGGGCGGGTCGCCGTCCAGGCGGGGACGAACGACGCGCTGACCCAGAGCGCCGGCGCGGCACTGATGCACGCCGTGCGCACCAACCGCGGCCATCTGCTGGCGCCGGCGACGGTACGGCACACCCTGGTGCTGCATCGGCCGGGCGGCGGGCAGGAGCGCTTCGAGCCCGGCGACTGGCCGCGCGGGATGCATCTGCGGCTGCTGACCGCCGAGGACGCCCGGGGCCATGCCCCGGCCGATGACGAACTGCGGCGCCTTCCCGCCGAGTTGGAGCATCTGCGGTCGATCGGCACCAACGCGACACCGCTCGCCGTGACGGGCACCGAACCTCTCTTCGTGCACGCCTACAACTGGCTGCGCCGCGAGGGCTTCCTGCCCGGCGACACCAACGCCCGCAACCGGGTGCTGCCCGACGAGGCGCTGGTGCAGGCCCAGTTGAACAATCTGCGCCGGTTCGAGCAGACCCGGTCGCAGATCGGACTCCGGGCGGCGACGGACGCCATGGTGGACGGCGGCCACCCGCTGTTCCTGGAGATCCCGACCGCGGGCGGCACCCGGCGGGTGAGGCTCGTGCTCAGCTCGGTGCGCGGCGAGGGCGAGAGCACGCACACCACGGTGCTGCCCGATGTGCAGGGCATCGGCCTGGCCTCGCTGTCGACGGTCGCCGGCGACTCGAACGGCTCGCAGTACGGGGCGTCGTACGGCGCCGGCGGTTCCTTCGGGCTGCCGGTGCGCGGCGGCGCGTGGACCCTCGGCGGGACCGGCGACCATGTGCGCTCCCAGCAGGTGCAGCACGACAACAGTGCGCAGTTGTCCCTCGGACACGACCAGCAGTTCATCGGCAGCGGCGCGGGACAGCGCAGCGAGGTGTTCGAGGTCCCGGCCGAGCTGGCGCTCGACCTGTACGAGGGGCCGGGGGAGGAGCCGCAGGTGCGGTTCGCCCACGAGACGGTGGTGCAGCCGTACGAACCGCACGGCGCACCGGCCGCCGACCCGCAGAACCCGCCGCCGGACCGGGTGCCAGGGACGCTGCGGCTTTCGGTGCCGACGCTCCGTACGCTGCCCGCCGACGAGCCCGCCCCGGCGGAGCCCGCCGCGCACACCGTGCGGGCCGCCGCCGACGCCGACCGCGCCCTGCTCGAACTGACCGACGAGCACGGCACCCCGCGGCCCGACTCGATACCGCTGCCGGACGACTCGATGGTGGAGGTGTTCCAGGCATCGGCCGCGCTGGACGAGGCGTTCCGCGCGGTGCTCGGCAACACATACGCGGGGCACCCGGCGCGCGGCCTGCTGGACGGGGTCCGGGACGCGGTGGCGGACCGCACGCCCGCGCCGGTGGCGCGCGTCGGCCGGGCCGTGGGCGAGTCGCTGGCCGGCGCCGCCGCCACCGACCCGACCACGGTGGCGGCGGAGATGCTGACCGCCGCCCGCAGCCCCGCGGCCCTGCTGGCCCGCGGCCACCAGGTGTTCAAGGGCGCCTACGTGGTCGAGGGACTCACCCTGCCGGGGCTCGCCGCGGACGAGGTGCTGTCGGTGGAGATCCAGGGCGCCCTGCGCCGGCCGCGGGCGTCGGGCGAGCTCACGCAGTACTTCGAGTCCGGGCTGGCCGCGGGCGACGGGGCCGGGCAGCAGCGCGGGGTGTCCCACGGCGCCCAGTGGGCGGCCGGCTTCACCGCCGTCCGCAACAGTTCGTCGGTGCAGACGCCGGGCTCCGACCAGGCCGCGGGCAACGACGGAGACATCGGCGGCATGGACGGCGGCGGCACGCTGCACACCCGCGCCGACGAACCGGAGCAGCAACAGGGCGCCGCCACGACGAGTACCGCGCCCCGGCATCCGAGCCTCAACCCCTCGGCCCGGTACACCCGTACCACCCGAGGCGACCAGGCACGGGCGCTGGCCTCCTCGACGGTCGTGAACCGTACGGCCACCGAGGCCGGCGCCCAGCACCGCATCACGGCCGACGCACTCCTGCTGGTGACGTTCCGACGGGGCCGCCGCAACGTCGTAGGCAACGCGTTCGGGCAGGGCGAGGGCCGTACCGTGACGGTGGCGGTCGAACTGCCGGACGCCGTACGGTTCCTGGCCACCCCGGCACAACTCCGGCGCCACGCCGCATGGTTCACACCGGTGGCCGGTCTCACGGTGCCCGAGGCGACAACGGGCTCCGTGCCGCTGCCGCGCCGGTTCGCCGCCTCCGGCGAAGTGGGCCTCGGCAGCGTCAACGGGATGGACCAGTTCACCGACGCCACACGGACGGTGCCGCGCCGCGACGCCCTGCGCCAGGAACTCCTCACCCTGATCGAGGACGAGGCCTACGGCACCACCCGGCCCGGGCACGCGTCGTACCTCCCGGGCGTGGCCACCCGCATCGCCGACCTCACCTCCACGGCGGGCCTGCGCACCCTGCCCGGCCGCGGCCCCGCCCGCGTCCAGCGCTTCCGCTTCCGGCACGTCGGCTACGGCGGCGCCCGCCTCGTCGAGGTCACGCTCACGGCGCGGCCGGACGCCGACGAGCACGCGCTACGACTGCTGCGCGGCCACCCGGCGGCAGCGGGCTCCGGTATCGAGCAGTACCACGGCCACACCCCGTCCTCGGTGACCGACCGGACCGCCGACAGCACCCGGCACTCCGGGTTCGCCCAGCTCCAGACCCGGCTGCCGAGGCCCACCGGCGGCCCCCGCACCGACCGCGCGGGCGCCCTGCTCAGCGCCGAAACGGTGCGCGGCAACTCGGCCCGGGTCACCCGCGCCGCCGAGGACCGGCACTGGCTGCGCACCGACAACGTCGCCGACTTCGACAGCGTCCCGTACCGGATCACCGCCACCGTACGGTCCACGGCGACCGCCGACTGGCTGGTGGACCTGCCGGGCAGCGTGATCCAGCACGGCGTGCTCAGCCTGACCGACGCGAACACCCCGCTCGCCGACCGCATCGCCCACCTCTTCCTCGGCCGCCCGGCGCGCACCGCGACCGTGCACGCCACCGCCGCGCTGCGCTTCACCGGCAGCGAGACCGACGAACCCGCCGCGCTGGAGCGGCAGTTGACGGCGGGCCGGTCCGACCGCCGGCCGACGGCACCCGGTCACCGCTTCACACCGGGCGGCCCCGCACCGGTCTTCGGCTTCGACGCGGGCACCCAACTCGCCGCCGCGCTCGGCGAGGTGGCCCCTGCCCTGACCCGTTCCTGGCGCTCGCTCGCCGCCTCCGACTCCGCGGACACCACCGCCGTACGGCTCGGCGAACTCCTCCAGGCGGGCACGGTCTCGCTGGACCACCCGCGCGGCCCCGCCGGCCTCACCACCTCGATGCCGGGCGCCTACCCGTTCCAGAGCCCTCCCGGCACCCCGCCCCGGCTCACCCTGGAGCTGTACCGGCCGCGCCCGGTGACCGACACCGGCGATGTGACGGTGGACCGGGTGCGGCTCATCACGGTCAGCGCGGGCTCCTCCTCGCACGCGGGCCTCACCGGCGGCCTCTCGGCGCAGGGCGGCTTCAGCGCCGACGACTCCAACCGCCAACTGCTCGGCTTCACCGTGCCGGTACTGGCCCGCCAGGCGCAGGACCCGGGCACGGGCGCCACCGTCGCCGGCACCCGCCGCGAGTGGTTCAAACACGGCAACACCACCACCCCGGAGGGTGCGCGCGGCACCCGCAGCCACGAGACCCTCGCCGACGCCCTGCTCACCGTCCACGGCCCGAACGGCACCCGGTACGTGTCCGGCACGGTCCGGCTGCGCCCCCTGGAGCGCGACCTCCTAGGCCACGGCGTCACCGCCCCGCGCACCGACCCGGGCGTGTACGACGGCGCGTCCTTGACCCGCGCGGCGGCCGACGCCCAGGACCCGGACGGCCGCGCCGCCGACGTCCTGCGCGACTGGCGCACGGTGCCGCTCCGCGACCTTCCGACCCTGCTGGCCCGCGGCATCGAGACGGCCCAGGCCCTGGCGCCCGACACCGCCCCCATGCTCCAGCTCTGGCTGGCCACGGACGGCAGCCCGTCCCGGACGGCTCGCGCCCTGTCCGCCGCTTCGGGTACGGCCGCGCTTCTACGGCGCCCCGTCGAACTCGCGCTGCGTGACGGGGAGGGCGTGCGCTTCCGGCGGTTCGACGTGAACGGGGATCCGGAGGGGACGCCGGGCGCGGAGGAGCACGGTGAGGAGGAGCGGGACGGCGGGGGGCCGAGCGGCGCGGGTCCGAGCAGCGCGGGTCGAGGTGGTGCGCGGCAGGGTGGCCGGCCCCGGGACGGCGAGGCTCAGGACGACGCCGTGCACGACGCCGGATGGAGGGCCGTACGCGATCAGATACGGACCTTGGAGGCGGCCGGGCAGGCGGAGGACGACGCGCGGGCGCGGGAGGCCCAGCTCCAGGAGGGGATGCCGGAGGCCCGGCGCGCGCTGGAGGAGGCGCTACGTCCGGTGGCCCAGGCGGAACGGGACGTCACCGACGCCCGCGCCGCCGCGGACACCGCGGCCGACGAACTCGTCCTCTCCGAACGGGCTGCCACGGACGCCGCCGATGTCGATCACGAACGGCGCGCCCGCGTCAGGGAGTTGACCGCCGATCTCCAGGACCGGACCGAGCGGGTGACGGCCGCGTCCCGGGCGGCGGGGGAGTTCCACGAGGCGGTCCGGACGGCGCAGGGAGAACTGGCGGCGGCGCGGGAGGCCGTACGAGAGGCAGCGGAACGGGCTGCCAACTCGTCGAACCAGGGCGGGAATTCGGCTCGCGATGAGGGCAACTCCGGCTCGGACGGCCCCGGTTCCCTCGCCCGGAGTGAGTCGCGCCGGGACCGGGCGCAGCGCGCACTGGACCGGGCGCGGACGGCAGCCGCGGCGGCCGACCGCGCCGTGGAGACCGCCCGGCACGCCGCCGACGACACCAGGGGCCGGCTCGGCCTGGCCCAGGACGCCTCCCGCACCGCCGCAGACGTCCTGACCCGGGCCCGTAACTTCGCCGCGACGGCGGCCGAGACGGACCGCACGGCCCGGCAGGCGCTCGCCGCGGCCACCGCACACCACGACCAGACGGTCGCCGCGCGGGACGCGGCCCAGGAGGAGTTGGACGCCCTCGGCCTGGAGATCACCGACGCGCTCGCCGAGCAGGCCCGGCAGGCGGCACGGCAGCGCCACGCGGAACGGGACCTCGGCGATGTAGTGGCCGTCCTGGAGGCACAGCGAGCGGCGGCGGGCGA
Source organism: Streptomyces sp. NBC_01622 (assembly GCF_045209635.1). Taxonomy (NCBI): domain Bacteria; kingdom Bacillati; phylum Actinomycetota; class Actinomycetes; order Kitasatosporales; family Streptomycetaceae; genus Streptomyces; species Streptomyces sp. NBC_01622. The sequence goes on along the minus strand of NZ_CP109293.1, from coordinate 3,056,856 downwards.
CGGCACGGCCCCCCTGCCGACCGGTTCCCTGTCCGCCACCCCGGCTGCCTGGCCCCGCCGCACCCCCCGCCCGACACCGGCCCGCATCGGCGCCGGCCCGACGGCCCGACTGACGGAGGAGCCGGAGAACGAACCGGAGGTCGAGCCCGAGGCAACGCCCGAGGCAGAGCCTGAAGTAGCGCGCCAGGAACCGGAGTTCCGGCCGGGCGGAGCCGGGACCGAGGCCGACGAGGAACCCGAGGAGGGCCGTCATCGCCCCGCCGTATCCCGGGCGCAGGGCCCCGAGACGTTCGCCCGTTCACTGGCTCAGTTGCTCGCGGTCTCCGCCCCCGGCACCACCGCTTCCGGTACCGCCCCCACCTGGCCGCGCACCCGCGACCCGCACGCCGCCCTCCTCACCTGGGCCCAGGCGGACGTAGCGGCTCACGGTGCCCCCGACGACGCGGCACTCCCGGCCCCTGACACCTCGCTGCCGACCGACGCGCTGGCGGAGATCGGTGCCCTCACCGAGGAACTGCGCGTCCAGTCGATCATGCAGAACGGCACGGTGACCGTGGCGGAGGCCGGACTGGACGACCCCGCGCGCCTCGCCCTGGTGCTGGCCCGTCCCGACGACACCCTCGCCTACACGTCCACCCTGGCGGCCCTGGTCGCACGGAACACCGGCCGACCGGTCCAGGTGCTCGGCCCCGACGGTCGTACCGACCGGTTCGGCCCGGCTGACGGCACCCCGCTGACCCTGTACTTCGACGGCAACCGGTTCTCGGTCACCCCGCCCGCCCCGGGCGACGACTGACCGGCCGTCCCCCCACCATTTTCCTGGAAGGAACACCATGTCCGGCAAGAACAGCCCGCAGCACCAGGCAGCGACGGGCGGGACGGAGCCCGCCCCGGCCCCGGACACCACCACGGGCGGCGCCCCCGAGACCGCGACGGCGCTCCCGCCGACGAGCGGTGAGACGACGGCCGGCGCTTCGGTGACCGCGGCGCGGGTGGAGGCGGCACTCACGGCCCCGGCTCAACTCCCGTCCACCGGTGGGGGAGTGACTCCGGAGGCCGCCGTCGGCACCGACGAAGCCGCACTTCCGGCAGCGGACCCCGACACCCACGCCGACCCCACCTCCACTTCAGCCTCCGCGTCCGACCCGGACCCCGACCCCGAGGCCGCCACCGCCACGGCCACCGCCACCGGAGCCTCATCGGAATCCGGAACCGGCTCCGGAACCGGCGAGGACACCGCCGCCGCGGCCCCCGCCTTCGGCCGCCCCTCCCGAGGACTCCTCGCGGGCGCCGCGATAGCCGGCGCGCTGCTGATCGGCGTGCCGTTCCTGGTGTCCGGGATGCTCGGCAAGTCGAGTTCGGACGGGAAGCCGTCGGAGCAAGTGGCCGACGCCGGAACCGTGTTGAACAGCGCGACGGCGAACATCGGTGCCGGCGCCTACGGTTCGGCCAGCCCGGACCCGGCCTCGCCGAAGCCGACCGCCTCGAACACGGTGGGCGGCGGCAAGAACAACACGGTGAAGAAGGGCGCGGGCGCCGTGGCAGCCGGTGCCGGTTCCGGTGCGGGAGTGATCGCGGGCAGTTCTGCCGAGGCCCCCAAGAATGCGTCCTCCGGCGGGAGTTCGAAGAAGTCCACCACGAAGGTCACGGCCAGCAAGACGGTGACCACCGCGCCCGGCACCACGATCTACAGCCACGCCTCCAACAAGTGCATCGAGATGGTCGGGCACAAGGGTGCTGACGGCTCACCGCTGGAGATCTGGAGCTGCAGCAGCGGCAACTGGCAGAAGTGGGACTTCCGTTCGGACGGCACGGTCCGCTCGATGGGCCTGTGCATGGACGTCGCCTGGGGCTCGTCGGCGAACGGAGCGGTGATCCAGCTGGCGGTCTGCAGCGGCAACCCGGCCCAGCAGTTCCGCCTCAACTCCAGCAACGACCTGGTCAATCCACAGGCCAACAAGTGCGTCGACGTCAAGGACCAGAAGACCGGCAACGGCACCCGACTCCAACTCTGGGACTGCAACGGCCAGGACAACCAGAAGTGGAGTACGCGCTGACGGCGACCGGCGATGCCGCCGCACCCATGAAGGCACGGCGGCGCCTCTGGGCTGCTTCTCAGATGTCCCGGAAGAGACCAGCCAACGCCGTGACCTGCGGGGTCTTGCTGTCTCAGGTCGTTGACCTGCATGAATTCCCTTTCGGTTGTTTCACGCTCGTGCTGGCTGATGCGGTCGGAAGTCCCAGGAAAGTCCCAGAGAACTCCCACGGGCCGGAGCCACTCTTTCGGCTCTGTACAGGGCATACGGGTGCGCTATGAGCTGGTGATCGTGGATCGACGGTCAGACCCGAATGAACGGCAACGCGCACTGCTCGAACGGCTCGCGGCCGGTAAGGAGCATCCCGCAGCCTGGGCGCCGGGGAATTGGCGGTCGGCTTATGCATTGCGTGATCGAGGGTTGCTGAGGATCAGTCGGGACGGCGGGGAAGCGCTCGTGGAGGTCACCGAGGATGGCCGCTACTACCTTCGACACGGTGATCGCCCTGAGGAGCCGACGTCGATTGAAGGAGGCGACCAGGCGGCATTCACCAGACCTACTGGGCGCAGGCGTAGCTCCGTGTCCTACGCCGAACGGCCCGTCGCTCGTGCACGACGGGCCAAGGCGACCGAGTTGGTCGAGCGGCTGCTCACCGAGGGGTGTGTCCGTGTCGCTGAGGAAGACCAGGTCGATGAGTGGCGGAAGGTCATCGACTATGCGAAGCGGCACGGACTGGAACCTCCCGGCAAACGTATCGAGAAGGGCCGCCTCGGGGCAGGTGGGTGGGAGCTGCACCTCGGAGAGGGGCCACACCCCAACTCACGAAGCCGGAAGCCAGTGGGCGCAGCCTCGGTGGTTCCGGTTCCCGGGCGGCTGACTTCTCTTCATCTGGTCGTGGCCGCGCTCAGAGACGCGGAGGAGCGGCTCGTGATGCCTCCTGCGCTTCGGCGCCGGGCACTTCTGCTCCTGCAGGCGCTGGCAGCCGAGGCGGTGCGGCGAGGGTACGGCGTACAGGAAGGCCGGGCCTACTACTCGCCGAGAGAGGGCGATGTGAGCGTGTTCGTCGACGGCTTCGCCTGCATAGTCACCGTCAAGCAGGAGTTCCCGCAGTCCACCAACCCGGAGCGTGCCGTACGCCTCGTCGTAGAGCTTGATCACGGCCGTACCAGTCGTCCCGGACGCTGGCGCGATCGGAAGAGCGGGACGTTGGAGGAGTCCCTGGGCGTGATCCTCGGGGAGATCGAGGTGCCGGCGGTGCACGACGCCCAGCGTCGGGCAGGCGAGGAGCGAGCCAAGGCGGAACGCCAGATCCGTTGGCAGGCAGCCATGGAGGAGGCCGGGAAGCAAGCAGTGCAGGGACAACTGGCCGAGGTGCTTCGGGAGGAAGCAGGACGATGGCGGGAGGCCGCTGTACTTAGCGAGTACTGCGACGCTATGGAACGTCGCCTTGGTGAACTGGGCGGTGGCGCGGACGAATCGGCTCTGGATTCCGCCCGACGCTGGTTGGCATGGGCGCGCGACTATGTACGGACGACGGACCCTTTGAACCGGCTGCCGAGGATGCCGGATACACGTGAGCCGACGCCGGAGGAGCTCAAGCCGCATCTGGACGGGTGAACCCGTTGCGGGCCGTTGCGACGGGCTGAGCGGTAGTGGGGGTGGGAGCGCTCTCCGGACTCTGACACGGCCTCGTCTCGTCGTACTCGCCACTGTCCCCACCCTCGTGGTTTCGGAACGTTTGTAGGATCAGGGGGACTGCGGTGATTCTGCGACCTGATCCCGATGACGCATCATGTGGAGTGTGTCGCGATGCTTGAACCAGCCGTGAAGGGCTTCTGACCTGCGGTTTGCGTGTGTGCTTTATTATGGCGTTGGCGTCGTTCTGATGGGGTGTCAGGCGTGTTGGGATGTTGGTCGGCTCGCTTGCAGCGGCGGGAATGAGCAGCGCCTCAGTTGTCAGTGGTGCTGCGTAGCCTCCACGGGCATCTCGGTCGGCCCCTCGTCGACGGGCCGTATTCAGTGGATCCGCAGAACGTCAAGTGACGTAAGCGCCACGTGGAGTCCGGTGCGCTGTTCGCCGGATTCCAGGTCGCAGTCGAGCATTCGCTCGATGGTGCGCAGGCGTTGGTAGACGGTCTCCCGGGACAGACCGCTGGAGCGGGCGGCGACCGTCTTGTTGCCGGCCGCGTCCAGGTAGTGGCGCAAGGTGGTCAGGAGGTCGGTGCCGTGGCGGGTGTCGTGGTCGACGAGGCGGCCGAGCTGTCGTTCGGCGTAGTCCTGGATGCGGGTGTCGTCACGGAGGGCGAACAGCAGACGGGCCAGACCAATATCGGACCGTTCGTGAAAGGAGCGGCCCGCGGGGAGGGGCTGGCCGGGCCGGGTGGCCTCGGCGACCCGGGCTGCCTCGCGGAAGGAGCGGGCGACGTGAGCGAGGTCCGTGGCCTCGGAGCCGACACTCACGGTCGCTGTGGGGGCCAGGTCCAGCGAGGTGCGGCTCAGGTGCTCGACCGTGGGGCGCCAGGGTTGGGAGGGGCGCAGCGCCAGCAGGATGCCGAGGCGAGTGGGGGTGAGGTGGCCGACGAGTGCCTGGATTCCTGTCGTCCTCAGCTCTTCGGAGAGGCGGCTTTCGGTTCTCGCGGTGTTGTCCTCCGTGGGGATGTCCGCGAGTACGGCGATGAATGAGGTGTTCTCGGTGGGCAGGCCCAGTGCGGCGACAAGGGCGCGAGCGTCCGTGGGAGAGCGGTGGCGCTGTTCGACGAGATCGCGCAAGGTGTTGCGGTGGGCGGTGCGTTCCCAGGGTGTGGGGTGGATGAGGCGGGCGATGGTGATGGCCATCGCGGTCCGTTCGAGGACCGTGACGTCTTCGGGGCCCAAGGGGCTCGGAGGCGATGTGTCGGGTGTGGAGGGGAGCATGGCCACGCGGCCCCAGCGTGCGCCCTGGTATTCCACGGGTGCCACGAGCCAGTCCTCGGGGCCGGACACAATTGTGTGATCGGCGGGGGGAGTGGCCCGGGAGCGCCGTTCCCAGTCGGCCAGTGCGGCTTCCATGGTGCTGCCGGAGGGCTCGCAGATCAGTGCCTGGTGGACCAGGTTCTCCAGCACGACCGGGTGGCCGCTCATGTCCGCCGCGGCACGTACGACGTCCTCGGGGCCGGCCCCGCGCAGCGTGAGGGCGGTGAACGCTTCGTGGATGTGCTGGGTCCGGCGCATCGCATCGGCCTGGTTGCCGAGGATGAGTGCGTGGACGACCTGGGTGACCTCCAGGAAGTTGACGTCCTTGGCCAAGGTCACGAGGGGGAGGCCACGGGCCTGGCAGGCGTGGACGAGCGCGTCTGGCGGGCGGTGGTATCGGCGGACCAGCTCGATGACCAGGGCTGCCGCGTCGACGTCGGCGAGTTCGTCCACGTAGCGGCGTACGCCGACCGCGTCCTCGGGCAGGGGCATTCCGGTGGTGAGGACGAGTTCCCCGCCCTTGAGGAAGGAGGCGGGGTCGGTCAGCTCGGTGATGTGGACCCAGCGGACGGGGCGGTCGAGCCCGGTCACGCCGGCGACGACCTGGGGCTGTCCGGCGGTGAGGACGGGAAGCGCCAGTACGTCGGCCACGGTGAGTGGCCTGCCGACCGTGTCCATGTCCCGCCCCGGCAGAGAGGCGTCAGGGCCGTCGGTGCCGGGACCTGGAGCCGCGTGGTGGTTCTCGCTCACGGTGCCTCCCTGCCCGCCCAGTCACTCTGACAAGCGGCGCTGACCTGCGCAAGGGGAGTGGGCCGACGGTCATCGGGATCACAGGCCGGGTAGGAGAACGGAGCGGTTGACACAACGTCCGGATACCGCGTCCCGGCTGGACAGATCGCACGTTGGCTCCTTGGGGAGCGGCGGAGATGCTCGGGGGACCGCAACCGTCCGACGACCCATGCCGGGAGACGAACATGACCGCACTGTCGCCGCACCTTCGCCAGGCCACGCCCGTGACTGCGGTGCGGGGCGAGGGCGTCCACCTCTATGGCGAGGACGGCCGCCGCTACCTCGACTTCACCGCCGGCATCGGCGTCACCAGCACCGGACACTGCCACCCCAAGGTCGTTGCGGCAGCCCAGGAGCAGGTCGGCACCCTCATCCACGGCCAGTACACGACGGTCATGCACCAGCCCCTGCGGCAGCTCGTCGACAAGCTCGGCGAGGTGCTGCCGACCGGCCTGGACAGCCTGTTCTTCACCAACTCCGGCAGCGAGGCCGTGGAGGCGGCGTTGCGGCTGGCCCGGCAGGCCACCGGCCGCCCGAACATCCTGGTCTGCCACGGCGGTTTCCACGGCCGGACCGTCGCAGCCGCTGCCATGACCACCTCCGGTACCCGATTCCGGTCCGGTTTCTCCCCGCTGATGAGCGGGGTGGTCGTCACCCCCTTCCCGTCGGCCTACCGGTACGGGTGGGACGAGGAGACCGCGACCCGTTTCGCCCTGAAGGAGCTGGACTACACACTCCAGACGATCTCCTCGCCCGCCGACACGGCCGCGGTCATCGTCGAGCCGGTGCTGGGCGAGGGCGGCTACGTGCCCGCGACCCGTGCCTTCCTCGAAGGTCTGCGTGAGCGGGCGGACCGGCACGGCTTCCTGCTGATCCTGGACGAGGTGCAGACCGGCGTGGGCCGCACCGGCCGCTTCTGGGGCCACGACCACTTCGGTGTCACGCCGGACATCCTCGTCACCGCGAAGGGTCTGGCCAGCGGCTTCCCGATCTCCGGCATCGCGGCCTCCGAGGAGCTGATGGCGAAGGCGTGGCCGGGCTCGCAGGGCGGTACGTACGGCGCCAACGCGGTGGCGTGCGCGGCGGCCTGCGCCACTTTGGACGTCGTACGCGAGGAGAAGCTCGTCGAGAACGCCGAGGCGATGGGCGCCCGGCTGCGGCAGGGTCTGGAGGCGGTCGCCGACCGGACGCCGGCCATCGGGGACGTACGCGGCCTTGGACTGATGCTGGCCGCCGAGTTCGTCACCGAGGACGGCAGCCCCGACCCGGAGACCGCCGCTCGCGTGCAGCGTGCTGCGGTCGACGAGGGCCTCCTGCTGTTGCTGTGCGGCGCCTGGAACCAGGTCGTGCGCATGATCCCGGCGCTGGTGATCGAGGAGACGGCCGTGGACGAGGGACTCCAGGCGTGGGCGACCGCGGTGGAGGCCGGGACGTCGGGAGCGACGGCACGATGAGCGATGTCCTCGTGCGGCTGACCTCCCGGCTCGCCGAGACCGCTCCCGGCCTGCGGGTGGAGACCGGGCCCGGCACCGGCCCTTACGCCTATGACGCCTCCAACTACCGCGTTCCGCCGCAGGCCGTGGCCTTCCCCCGCGGTGCCGACGACGTGGTCGCGGTGCTGCGGGCCTGCCGGGAGACGGGCGTTGCGGTCACCGCGCGTGGCGGCGGCACCAGTATGGCGGGCAACGCCGTCGGGCCGGGTGTCGTCCTGGACTTCTCCCGGTACATGAACCGCATCCTGGACATCGACCCGGCCGCCGGAACGGCTCGGGTCCAGGCCGGTGTGGTCCTCGACGCGCTGCAGAGCGCGACCGCCCTGCACGGGCTGGCCTTCGGGCCCGACCCGTCCTCGCACAGCCGCTGCACCCTCGGCGGGATGATCGGCAACGACGCGTGCGGGAACCGGTCGGTGCGGCACGGGCGGACCAGCAGCCACATCGAGGCGCTGGAGATCGTCACGGCGGACGGCGTGCGGGCCGTCGCAGACCGCGCCGGGCTGCACCCGGTCGACCCCACGGAGGCGGAGCGCGTCGCCCGCCTCGAAGCGGACGTACGGAGTCTGATCGGCGACAGCCTGGCACCGATCCGCACCGAGCTGGGCCGCATTCCCCGCCAGGTCTCCGGCTACCAGCTGCACCACCTGCTGCCGGAGAACGGGTTCGACATGGCCCGCGCCCTGGTCGGCACCGAGGGCTCCTGCGCCGTCGTCACCGCCGCGACGGTCCGCCTGGTGGCGACCGCACCGGCTTCGGCGCTGCTCACCCTCGGCTACGACGACGTCGTCGACGCCGCCGAGGACGTGCCGGAGATCCTGCGCTGGAACCCCACCGCGGTGGAGGGCATGGACGAGGCGATCGTCGCCACCATGCGCGCCCGGCGCGGCCCGGACTCCGTCACCGGGCTGCCGGTGGGCCGTGCCTGGCTGTACGTCGAGCTCGACGGCGACGACGAGGCCACGGTGAACGCCCGCGCGGCCGACCTCCTCGACGTGCTCACGGCGCAGGGCCGGATGACCGGCGGGCGGGTCGTGGCGAGCGCGGCCGAGCGGCGCTCGCTGTGGCGGGTCCGTGAGGACGGGGCCGGCCTGGCCGCCCGCCTCGTCGACGGCGGGGAGTCCTGGCCCGGCTGGGAGGACTCGGCGGTCGCCCCCGAGGATCTGGCCGGCTACCTGCGGGACTTCCGCAAGCTGCTCGCCTCCCACGGGCTCACCGGCGTGCTGTACGGGCACTTCGGCGCGGGCTGCGTCCACGTACGCATCGACTTCGACCTCGCCTCGGACCCCGGCCGCGTCGCCGCCCGCCGCTTCCTCCAGGAAGCCGCCGCCCTGGTCGTCGAGCACGGCGGGACGCTGTCCGGCGAGCACGGTGACGGGCGGGCGCGCGGTGAGCTGCTGGAGGTCATGTACAGCCACCGGATGATCGGGGCGTTCGCTGCCTTCAAGAAGGTCTTCGACCCCGAGGGGCTGCTGAATCCGGGCGTCATCGTGGCCCCGGCTCCGCTCGACGCCGACCTCGCACTGCATCAGATCCAGCCCCTGGCAACCGAGTTCACCTTCCCGCACGACGAGGACGGTTTCGCAGGCGCGGCCCGCCGCTGTGTCGGCGTCGGCCGATGTCGCAGCGACGCGGGCGGGGTGATGTGTCCCAGCTACCGGGCGACGGGGGAGGAGAACGGCTCCACAAGGGGCCGGGCCCGCATGCTCCAGGAGATGGTGCGTGGCGAGACGGTGAAGGACGGCTGGCGCTCGACGGAGGTGCGCGACGCCCTCGATCTGTGCCTGTCCTGCAAGGCGTGTTCCAGCGACTGCCCGGTCGGCGTCGACATGGCCACGTACAAGGCGGAGTTCCTGCACCAGCACTACAAGGGCCGAGTGCGACCCCGTTCGCACTACTCGCTCGGCTGGCTTCCCCTCACCTCGTCGCTCGCCGGATGGGCAGCCCGGCCGTTCAACGCCCTCCTGCGCGGACCGGTCGGCACCCTGCTCGCCCGCCTCGGCGGCGTCACCACGAAACGCAGGATCCCGGCCTTCGCCTCCCGGCGCACCTTCCGCGAGGTCCTGCGCCAGGCGAAGAACGGCGAACCGGCGAAGGCCCTGCTGTTCGTCGACAGCTTCACCCGCGCCTTCCGCCCCGAGGTCGCGGGCGCCGCGAGCCGGGTCCTCGCCGACGCCGGGATCCCCTGCACGACTGAAGACGGCGTGTGCTGCGGTCTGACCTGGGTGAGCACCGGCCAGCTGTCGGTCGCGCGCCGCATCATGACCCGTACGGTCGCCCACCTCGACAACGGCGACGAACGGCCGATCATCGTGGCCGAGCCCAGCTGCGCCGCCGCACTGAAGCGGGACGTGCCCGAACTCCTCGGCACCGACGCCGCCCAGCGCGTCGCGGACCGGGTCCACACCTTCACCGGCGCCCTGACCGACCTCGCCGACCCCGACTGGACCCCGCCCCCCGTGCCGACGAGCGTCGTCCTGCAGACCCACTGCCACGAGTACGCCACCTTCAAGGGCCGACGCCCCGCCGACCTGCTGCGCCGGCTCGGCGCGGACAAGGTCGACGAGGCCGAGGGCTGCTGCGGACTGGCCGGGAACTTCGGCTTCGAGGAGCAGCACTACGACACCTCGATGGCCGTCGCCGACCTGGCCCTGAAGCCCCGCCTCGACGCCATCGACCAGGCTGCACCGGCCGTCGTCGTGGCCGACGGCTTCAGCTGCGCCACCCAGATCGACCACCTCGCCGGTGACCGGGACATCCGAGCCCTGCACCTGGCCGAACTGCTCGACCCCGCCGCCGACCGAACTGTCGACCGACCAGGAGTGACCCCATGACCGACACACCCACGCAGTTGTTCATCGGCGGGGCCTGGGTGGACGCCGCGGACGGCGCCACCATGCCCGTCGACGACCCTGCCACCGGCGAGATCCTCTGCCACGTCGCCGACGCCGGACCGAAGGACGCCCGGCTCGCCGAGGACGCGGCCGTCCAGGCGCAGCAGGAATGGGCCCGTACCGCGCCCCGAGCACGCAGCGAGATCCTGCGCCGCGCCTACGAGATCATCCTCGACCGCGTCGACGAGCTCGCCCACCTCATGACTTCCGAGATGGGCAAGCCGCTGGCCGAGGCGAGGGGCGAGGTCGCGTACGCGGCGGAGTTCTTCCGCTGGTTCTCCGAGGAGGCCGTCCGGATCGACGGCGGCGGAGGCATCCTGCCAGACGGCCGCAACCGCATGCTGCTCTCCCGCCGCCCGGTCGGCCCCTGCCTGCTGATCACCCCGTGGAACTTCCCGCTCGCCATGGGCACCCGCAAGATCGGCCCCGCCATCGCCGCGGGCTGCACGATGATCCTCAAGCCGGCCCCCCAGACCCCGCTCTCCAGCCTGGCCCTCGCCGCGATCCTCAAGGAGGCCGGGCTGCCCGACGGCGTACTGAACGTCGTCACCACCTCCCGTGCGGGGGAGGTGTGCGAACCGCTCCTGCGCGGCGGGCGGATTCGCAAACTGTCCTTCACCGGCTCCACGCAGGTCGGACGGATCCTCCTGGCCCAGAGCGCGGACGCGGTCGTACGGACCTCGATGGAGCTGGGCGGCAACGCGCCGTTCATCGTCTTCGACGACGCCGATCTCGACGTGGCTGTGGACGGCGCGATGCTCGCCAAGATGCGCAACATGGGCGAGGCGTGCACCGCCGCGAACCGCTTCTTCGCCCACAGCTCGGTGGCCGACGAGTTCGGGCGGCGCCTGGCCGAACGCATGGGCGCCCTCGTGGTCGGCCCCGGCACCCGGGACGGCGTCGACGTCGGCCCGCTGATCGACAGGACCGGTCGTGCCAAGGTCGAGGAACTGGTCGCCGACGCGGTGGAGCGCGGCGCGGAGGTGCTCGTCGGCGGCCGTACCCCGGAAGGGCCTGGCTCCTTCTATCCGCCGACCGTGCTCGCGGGCGTCGACCCCGAAAGCCGACTGATGGACACGGAGATCTTCGGTCCGGTCGCCCCGATCCTCACCTTCGACGACGAGGACGAGGTCGTCCGCCGCGCCAACGACACTCCTTGGGGCCTGGTCGGCTACGTCTTCACCGAGGGGCTCGAGCGTGCCCTGCGCGTCAGCGAACGCCTGGAGGTGGGCATGGTCGGCCTCAACACCGGCCTGGTCTCCAACCCGGCCGCCCCCTTCGGCGGCGTCAAGCAGTCCGGTCTCGGCCGCGAGGGCGGACGGGTCGGGATCGAGGAGTTCCTGGAGTACCAGTACCTCGCGGTGCCCGTGCGATGACGGCGGTCATGCCCTGACACACGCCCCATCGAGCACCGCGCGGGCCGCCCCGTGCCCGGCCGACTTCTCCCCCTGGCCGGGCACGGGGCGTCGTCCTGCCTTCACCCAGCCGGACGTCCGTCTGCTCCTGTGGGCGAGCGACGTGGGCGAGGTCCGGGGCACCTGCGTGGCGTTGTGCCCCTGCCCCGCCTCACCGGCCCTGCGCCCGCCTCACCGGCCCAGGCGGCCAGCGGGCCGGCCGAAGCCGACACCATGCGCTGCCACGCAGAAAGAGGCCCGCATGCCCCGGACGCGGCTCGGACGAGGCGGAGCGCGAGGTGTCGTAGGGCCCGAGCCGGCTGTGGTCCGGGCTGGGGGGCACGCTGTCGTTCCCCGGTGGTGGGACGTGCTCGGCGCTGTCCTCAGCCCAGGTGGCGGGCGGTGATTTCTGCCGCGGTGTCCGTCACCCGCCGCCCCAGCTCGGCGAGCCGGTCGGGATCGAAGCGGGAGTCGGGCATGGAGATGGCCACAGCGGCCAGCGGCACACCGTCACCGTCCAGGACGGGTGCCGCGATGGCGCAGACACCTTGGATGTACTGGTTGTGGTTGACGGCGTATCCGCGCTCTCTTACACGGCGTATCTCCGCGCGTAGAGCTACCGGGTCGGTGATGGTCTCCTCGCCGTAGCCCTCCAGCGTGCCCGCGGTGAGCTCGTCGACCTCGGACTTCGGCAGATGGGCGAGGACGGCGCGCCCGGTGGCCGTGGCGTGCAGGGGTGAGGTGTCGCCGATGGCGTGGAAGGTGCGTACGGCGTGGTCGCAGTCGACGCGGTCCACCACGACCATGCAGTGCAGGGCGTCCGGAACGGTCAGGTGGATGGTCTCGTTCAGCGCGTCGCGGAGCCGCATCATCGGTTCGCGGGCGGCGGCGTACAGGCTGGATCCCTGGAGGGCGGCGGGGCGTACGGCGAGCACCCGTGCGCCGATCTCCCAGCGGGTGGTGTCTGTCCGGTTGGCCCGCAGCCAGCCCGCCTCGTTGAGGGTGACCAGGGTGCGCTGCACGGTCGACTTCGGGAGGCCGAAGAGCTTCGTCAGCTCCCCGACGGTCACCGGCTGGTGCTGGGCGACCGCCTCCAGGATGCGCAGTGATCTGGTCACACTCTTCATTTCCATTGCCGGGCCCCCGGGGGTTCTGCAGACGTCGTCGGACTCACCTCCTGACTCGCTCCCGGAGCCGAAGGCATGCTCGTGCCGGAATCTAGCATGGCGTCCCACAATGCGGCACGCAGTCCTGTCCGGAGATCGGACCGGCGCAGAGGCGGAATGCGGATCCGGCGCCTGCGCCCGGGCCTCTCCCTGGCCGGGTACAGGGCTGGGCCTGGCGCGAAACGTGCCGAGGGCCGGCTCCCGGGCGTGGGAGCGGGCCCTCGTTCCTGCGGGGCTGATCCCCGCTTCCTGCTCAGGCGCCCAGGCGGCGCCCGGTGATCTCCGCGGCCGTGTCGGCGACGAGGCGGCCCCATTCGGGCAGCTGGTCCTCGTCGTACCGGGAGTCGGGCATGGAGATGGCGACGGTGGCCAGCGGCGTGCCGTCCTCGTCGAGGACGGGCGCGGCGATGGCGCAGACGTCGGGCCGGTACTGGTTGCGGTTGACCGCGTAGCCGTCGGCGCTGATCCGGCGCAGCTCGGCACGGAGATCCTCGGCGTCCACCGGTGTCGTCTCGCTGTAGCGCTCCAGCCCCTGGGCGATGAACTCCTCGACGTCCTGCTTCGGCAGATGGGCGAGGACGGCGCGCCCGGTGGCCGTGGCGTGCAGGGGTGAGGTGTCGCCGATGGTGTGGAAGGTCCGCACGGCGTGGTCGCAGTCGACGCGGTCCACCACGACCATGCACTGCAGGGCGTCCGGCACCGACAGGTGGATGGTCTCGTTCACCTTGTCCCGCAGCCGCACCATCGGTTCGCGGGCGGCGGCGAACAGGCTGGATCCCTGCAGGGCGGCGGGGCGTACGGCGAGCACCCGTGCGCCGATCTCCCAGCGGGTGGTGTCCCTGCGGTTGGCTCGCAGCCACCCCGCCTCGGCCAGCGTGACCAGGGTGCGCTGCACGGTGGACTTCGGGAGGCCGAAGAGCTTCGTCAGCTCCCCGACGGTCACCGGCTGGTGCTGGGCGACCGCCTCCAGGATGCGCAGTGATCTGGTGACGCTCTTCATTTCCATCCGATTTCCCCCCGTTAATCCTCGGAGTTCTCTATGGACACCCTCTTGACTCCCTTTCGTCGCCCTGCCATTCTCGTGCCAGATTCTAGCACGGCGTTCCACAATGTGGCACGGCTTCCGGGGGGCCCCGCCGAAGTGAGCCGGACCCCGAGATGCGGGCGGCACCGAGCTGTTGGGCCGCAGAGAAGCCCCCAGCCCCGCCCAGACCGCCTCGAATCGATCAGCCTCACGTCGGGGGCCAGCATGCGCCCCGGCGAAACGAAAGGAAAGCCCCGTGTCAGCTGCCAGGAAGCGCGTCGCCGTCGTCGGCGTCGGAACGATGGGCAGCCAGGCCGCCTGGCGCCTGGCGGCCCGTGGCGCCGAGGTGGTCGGCTACGACCGCTTCGCCCCGGGCCACGACCGCAGCGCCGCCGGCGGCGAAACCCGGATCTTCCGCAGCGCCCACTTCGAGGACTCCCGGTACGTACCGCTGCTCCAGCACGCCGACGCCCTGTGGGAGCGACTCCAGCAGGAGACCGGCCGCGAACTGCGCAGCCTCACCGGATGCCTGCTGATGGGGCCCACCGGTCACCAGCAGATGGCCACGGTCCTTCAGTCCATCGCCGAGCACGGCCTTGACCACGAGGTGCTCGACGCCGACTCGCTCGCCAAGCGCTTCCCGCAGTTCCGTATCGAGGACGGTGACGCGGCCGTACTCGACCGCAGGGCCGGCTTCATCCGCCCCGAGCTGTCGATCCAGACCGCCGCCCGCCGCGCCGAGGAGCTGGGCGCGCGCATCCACCGCTACACCGCGGTCCGCGAGATCGTCCCCCTCGCGAACGGCGTCGAGATCCGCACCGACGCCGGCAGCGAGCACTTCGACACGGCCGTCGTCACCCCCGGCCCCTGGGTCAACGACCTGCTGCCCGATCTGCCCTGGGAGGTGGACATCCGCCGGCTGATCAGCGCCTGGTACGTGCCCACCACCGACGCCTGGTTCGGCGAGGAGCGCCCCGCCTTCATCCGTACCGCGCCCACGCACTGCTACGGCCTGCCCTCCCCGGACGGCGTCTCCGTCAAGCTCGGCCTCTCCCGCGCCCTGCACCGCCCCGCCGGTGACCCGAACCAGCTGGACCGGACCGTCGAGCCCGAGGAACTGGAAATCTTCACCGAGCTGATCAGGCGTCACATGCCGGACCTGAACCCCGATCCGACCCGCCTCTCCGTCTATATGGAGGGCTACACCGAGAGCAGCCGCCCGCTGGTCGGTCCGCTGCCCGGCGCCGAGAACGTCGTCCTGCTCGCCGGTTTCTCCGGCCACGGCTTCAAGCTCTCGCCCGCCTTCGGCGACATCGCCGCCGACCTGGCGCTGGAAGGCAACTCGCCGCAGCCCATCGACTTCCTGTCCACCCTCGACCGAACGGAGGCGTGACGCCATGACCTCGACGAAGAGCTCCCTGTCCGTCGGCGCCCTGAGCGCCGATCCCGGCAGCAAGGTCCGCGGCACCGTCCCCGCCGACCTGGGCACCCTCACCGTCGACATCCCGCTGACCCTGGTCAACGGCGCCCACCCCGGCCCCCGCGTCCTCGTCACGGCAGGCGTGCACGGCGGCGAGTTCACCGGCATCGACGCGGCCACCCGGCTCGCGGCCCTGCTGGAACCCGGCGAGGTGCACGGCCAGGTCGTCGTCTGCCCGGTTGCCAACCCGTCGGCGGTGTACCAGGGACGGCTCGGCGTCTCCCCGGTCGACGGCGTCAACATCAACCGCGTCTTCCCCGGCGACCCCGACGGCGGCCCCACCGAGCGGCTGGCCGCCTGGCTCTTCGCCCACCTCGTCGAAGGCGCCGACGCCTACGTCGACCTGCACTCCGGCGGCATCGACGAGGTCCTCAAGGACTTCGTGGGCTACCGCCTTACCGGAGACTCCGAACTCGACGGTAAGACGGCCGACATGGCAGGCGCCCTCGGCATCGAAGATGTCATCTTCGGCATGAATGCCGATGGCGGCAACAGCCACGCGGCCGCCGCCCGACAAGGCATCCCGGCGATCCTCGTCGAGACCGGGCAGCTGGGCGAACGCGACCCGGAGGCCGCCCGGCGCCTGGTCGGCGGCCTGTACGGGGTGCTGAGCCGACTCGAAGTCCTCGACACACGGCCCCAGGACCCCGCGTCGCCGGTCCGCGAGTGGGTCTGGGCCGCGGGCGTCACCGCCGAGAACAGCGGCCTCTGGTACCCGGAGTTCACCGCCGGGGACGACGTGACGGCCGGCCAGGTCATCGGCCACGTCATCGACCCGGCCGACGGCCAGGAGCACAAGGTCCACACCCTCGCCACCGGACGGATCTTCTACGGGATGCGCGGTCTCACCGTCGCCCCCGGCGCCGAACTGGCAGCCATCGCCGCCCCAGCCCCCCGGGACTCCGGCGACCACTGACCCCACCCCCTGCAAAACCCCTCCCCGCACGACCAGAACGAGCAACCGCACCAGCCCGCACCCCACCCGCATCCTCTCCCCTCGTACCGCACCACCAGGAGGCACCCGGTGAAGGACTTTCGGATCGACCGCAGAGTGTTTCTGCGCGGCGCAGGCGGCGTTGCCGCAGGCATCGCCGCCGCCACATCGCTCAGCGCCTGCGGCACCGGCACCAGCCGGTCCGTCGGCAGCGGCGGCAAGAGCTCCAAGACGCTCGTCGTGCGCAACAGCGGCGGCTCCTACGGCGACGCCAACCAGCAGGCGATCTACGAGCCGTTCACCAAGGAGACCGGCATCCAGGTCAAGGTGGTGAACATCGAGTACGCCCAGATGCTCGCCCAGATCAAGCAGGGCCGCCCGCAGTTCGACGTCATCGACGACTCGATGGCCGACTTCGTCCTCTTCAAGCAGCAGGGCGCGACCGAGGACCTGGACTACGACCGGCTGAAGAACTTCAAGAACGCGGGCATAGCCAAGACCCTGGTCACCTCCAACGCGGTCGGCAAGAACTACTGGGCCAGCGTGATGGCCTACCGCACCGACTCCTTCGGCAAGCAGAAACCTTCCTCCTGGGCCGACTTCTGGGACACCAAGGCGTTCCCCGGCAACCGAGCCCTCCAGGCCCTGGACGCCGACCTGCCCGAGCTGGAGTTCGCCCTCCTCGCCGACGGCGTGGCCCTGGACAAGCTCTACCCCCTCGACGTGGACCGCGCCTTCAAGGTCCTGAGCGAGATCAAGCCCCACGTCCGCAAGTTCTGGGACACCGGCGCCCTGCCCGGCGTGCTGCTGGGCCGCAAGGAGGTCGACGCCTCCAGCGTCTGGCACGGCCGCCTGGACGCCCTGATCAAGGGCGGCGCACCGCTCGCCTACCAGTGGAACGGCGCCCGTCGGCAGAGCAACGCCCTCGGCATCCCCAAGGGCGCCGCAAACCTCGACGCCGCCTACCAGCTCATCGACTTCGCGCTGCGCCCCGAGGTGCAGGCCGCCTACGCCGAGATCTACCCGATGGCCCCGTCGGTGCCCGGCGCCTACAAGAAGTTCTCCGCCACCACCGCCGCGAACCTGGGCAGCTCGCCCAAGCACCTGGAGACCGGCTTCGACCTGGACGTCGATTGGTGGATCAAGAACCAGGACGCCGTGTCCAAGCGCTGGCAGGAGTGGACGCATGCCTGAGATCGACGTGATGCCCTCGCTCACTCGGCCGGAGACCCTGGCCGGCAGTGGAAAACCCTTGTCCGTGACGCGACTTCGAAAGACCTATGGCGGCGTCACCGCCGTCGACGAGGTCTCCATGGAGATCGCTGCGGGCGAGTTCGTCACCTTCCTGGGGTCCTCCGGCTCCGGCAAGACCACCACCCTGATGATGATCGCCGGGTTCTGCGAGCCCGACTCCGGCAGCATCGTCGTCGGCGGCCGGGACGTGAGCCGCCTGGCCCCGCAGAAGCGCGGACTGGGCTTCGTCTTCCAGCAGTACCTGCTGTTCCCGCACATGACGGTGTGGGAGAACGTGGCCTTCCCCCTGCAACTGCGCGGCGTGCCGAAGGCGGAGCTGCGCCGCCGGGTCGGCGAGACCCTGGAGATGGCCGGTCTGTCCGCAATGGCCCGGCGCCGGCCGCGTGAGCTGTCCGGCGGCCAGCAGCAGCGCGTCGCGCTGTGCCGGGCCCTGGTCTACCGCCCGCCCGTCATCCTCATGGACGAGCCGCTCGGCGCCCTCGACAAGAAGCTGCGCGACCAGCTCCAGACCGAGATCAAGCGCATCCAGCAGGAACTCGGCCTGACCGTTATCTATGTGACGCACGACCAGGAAGAGGCGCTGGTCCTCTCCGACCGGATCGCGGTGATGCGGGACGGGCGGATCGACCAGTTCGACACCCCGCAGGAACTGTTCGAGCGGCCCCGCACTCCGTTCGTCGCCGACTTCCTCGGCGCCGCCAACTTCCTCCCGGGCCGCGTGGAGCAGCAGACCTCCGGCCACACCCTCGTCCGGCTCGACAGCGGCGGTGCGCTGAAGGCGCGTCCGCAGGCGGGATCCGAGGGGGCTCGCGTCCGCGCGGCAGTCCAGCCCGGCCGGCTGGCACTGTGTCCCGCCGGCGACGGTTTCTGTACCGGGACCGTCGAGACGGTCACCTACGTCGGCACCCTGGTCCGGGTCACCGTGCGCCCCCTCGGCGGTACGGACACCGAACTCATACGACTGGAACTGCCCGCCGGCCGCGCCCCCGCCCTCGGCGAGCGGGTCGACATGGCCGCGGACCCCGCCAATGTCAGCGTCTTTCCCGACGCGGAACACGGGGGCTGACCATGGCCGTGCTCGCCCCCGTATCCGGCTCCGCCGCTCCGGTGCCCCGCAAGAAACGACTGGGCCACGCTCTGTCCGACCGCCGCACCCGCTTCGGACTACTCAACGCCACGCCCGTGGTCGTCTATCTGCTGATCCTCTTCGTCTATCCCATCTTCAGCACCCTGATGCTGAGCCTGAAGGGCGACAACGGCGGCCTCACCCTCCACTGGTACGCGGACGCGTTCCAGGGCGCCAACCTGGAGATCCTGCTCACCACCCTGCGGATCTCCGCCGAGACTTCCCTGCTCGCCCTGGTCATCGGCTTCCTGCTGGCCTCTGCGATCTCCCGGCTCAAGCCCCTGTGGGCGGGCCTGGCGATGATCGTGGTGGTCGTCCCCCACTTCATCAGCGCTCTGGTGCGCACCTACGGCTGGATCATCCTGCTCGGTGACAACGGCGTGGTGAACAACGTCCTGACGGACATCCACTTCCCGGGCGCACCCTTCCAGTTGCTCTACAACGAGATCGGCGTCGTCATCGGCACCACCGCCGTGATGCTGCCGTACACCGTGCTGCTGCTGTACGCCGTGATGAAGGGCATCGACCGGCGGCTGCTCGCCGCCGCGGCCAGCATGGGCGCCGGCCGGATCACTATCTTCCGCCGGGTCTACGTCCCCCTGGTGGCCCCCGGCCTGGTCAACGCCGGCGTGTTGTCCTTCATCCTCTGCCTGGGCTACTACCTCACCCCCGCCCTCATGGGCGGCGAGAAGCAGACCATGGTCGCCTCCCTCATCGACGAACAGGTCATGAAGCAGAACCAGTGGAACGGCGCCTCGGCGCTCGGCATCATCCTGCTGCTGCTCACCTTCGCCGGACTGCTGCTGCTCAGACTGCTGAAGTCGGCCGGCGAGGCCCTTCGGAATCGGGGTACGGCGTCATGATCGAGCTCCGCTCCACCCTGGCCGGGCGCATCACGCTGGCCGTGTTCTCCACGCTGATCCTGCTGTTCCTGGCCATGCCGATCGTCGTCATCGTCGTGACCTCCTTCGGCAAGGACGCCTTCGGTTCCTTCCCGCCGGAGTCCTGGACGCTCGGCTGGTACAAGCAGCTGTTCGCCGCCGGCAGCAAGTGGCCCGCCGCGCTGTCGCTCAGTGCGCTGGTGGCGGCGATGACCACGGTCTTCTCGCTGGTCCTTGGCATGACGGCGGCCACGGCCCTGGTCCGCAGCGAACTGCCGCTGCGCTCGGCGGTCTACGGACTGGTCCTGGCCCCGCTGGTGATCCCCCAGGTGGTCGTCGCCCTTGGTCTGTTCCTGCTCTTCGAGCCGGCCTCGATGCTCGGCAGCCCGGTCGCCATCGCCCTCGGGCACACCGTGCTGGCCTCACCGATCGCCGTGATGATCCTCATGGCCACGCTCAAGGGCATCGACGAACGCCTGGAGGACGCGGCGGCCAGCATGGGTGCGGGCCGTCTGACCATCGCCTGCCGCATCACCCTCCCGCTGGCCATGCCCGGCCTGGTCGCCGCCGGGATCTTCGCCTTCATCACCAGCTTCGACGAGTTCTTCATCTCGCAGTTCCTGTCCTCCGTGGACACCACGACCCTTCCGGTCCAGGTGTTCAACGTCCTCCAGTACAACGTCGACCCGTCGGTGACCGCCGTCAGCGCGATCCTCATCGCGGTCGCCGTAGTGGCCCTCGCCCTCGTCGGAGTGGTGCGCAAGCTCAGCGGCTCCGGCAAGCAGGACGGCCTGCTGCCCACAGAACCCGGAGTGGGGCTCCCCGCCGGAAGTGAGACCGCATCATGACCACCAGCACCAGCACCAGCACCAGCACCAGCAAGCCCGTCGGTGAACTGTCCGCCACCGCGGCCAGACACCTCCTGCTCAACATGACCCCCAACGGTTCGCTCGGGTCGGACGGCGAGAACCTCTTCGTCGTCCAGCGCGGGGAGGGCCCGTACATCGACGACGCGGACGGCAAGCGCTACATCGACGGCCTGTCCGGCCTCTACTGCTGCCAGATCGGCTACTCCTACGCCCCCGAGTTCGCCGAGGCCGCCGACAAGCAGCTGCGCGAACTGTGCTTCAGTCCGCTGTGGTCCGGGTCCGCGCACCCCACGGCGATCGAACTCGCCGAGCGGCTCTCGCGGATCGCGCCCGTCGACGTCGAGCACACCTTCTTCTCCGGCGGCGGAGCGGAAGCCGTCGAGACCGCTTGGAAGATCGCTCGGCGCTACCACGCCCTGCGCGGGGAACCGGGCCGCGTCAAGGCGATCTCCCGCCGTGGCGCCTACCACGGCCTGACCATCGGTGCCCTCTCCCTCACCGACGACCCCGGGCTGCGGGAACCCTACGGCCCCGGCGCCATCGACACCCATTTCGTGTCCAACACCAACCGCTTCGGCCTCGCGCCGGAGTTCGCCGACGACGACGTGTACGCGACCCACCTGCTAGCCGAGCTGGAGGCCGCGATCCTGGCCGAGGGCCCGGAGACGATCGCCATGCTGATCGCCGAGCCGGTGCAGAACCGCGGCGGCTGCATCACTCCGCCCCAGGGCTACTGGCCCGGGTTGCGGGCGCTGGCCGACCGTTATGGTTTCCTCCTTGTCGCGGACGAGGTGATCACCGCGTTCGGGCGGCTGGGGGAGTGGTTCGGAGGCGACCTGTACGGCTCCCGCCCCGACATGGTCACCGTCGCCAAGGGCATCACCGCCGGCTACGCCCCCATGGGCGCCACCCTGGTCAGCAACCAGGTCACCGAGGTCATCAACCGGCCCGGCACGGTCCTCAACCACGGCTACACCTTCGCCGGACACCCGCTCAGTGCCGCGATCGCCCTGCGCAGCCTGGAGATCATGGAGCGGGACCGGATCCTGGAGAACGTCCGCGGTCACCAGGACCACCTTGCCCGGCGCATGGCCTCGCTCGCGGACCTGCCGATCGTCGGGGACGTCCGCGGCGCCGGATTCTTCTACGCCTGCGAACTCGTCGGCGACCTCGACGGCGGCGGATTCAGCGACACCATCCGGGCTGACCTGATCGCCGATCTGATCCCGTGCCGGCTGCGCGAGGCCGGCCTCCTCGCCCGCGTCTACAACCGCGCCGCCCCCCTGGTGCAGATCGCGCCCCCGCTGATCAGCGACCGTCACCTGCTCGACCGTATCGCCGACATCCTCGCCGAGACCCTCGACGAGGCGTCCCACCGCCTCTGATCCACGTCCGTGAACCCGCTTTCGAAAGGAACCCTCTGATGTATTCCATCGGTCCGCTGACTGTCGCCCCCGGCGAGCGAGCCCAGGGCCTGATCCCGGTCGGCACCAGCAGCTACGGCGTTGAGCTCGGCATACCGCTGATCGTCGTGAACGGTGCCGAGGACGGTCCGGTGCTGTGCGTGGACGCGGGTGTGCACGGTGACGAGTACGACGGGCAGGAGGCCATCCGCCGTGTCCTCGCCGAGATCGACCCTGCCACTCTGCGCGGCACACTGGTCGGCATCCCCTGCATGAACACCCCGGCCTTCGAGGCAGCGGCCCGCACCAGCGGCCTGGACTACCTCAACCTCAACCGGATCTTCCCCGGCGACGCGGACGGCTCGTACTCCCTGCGCCTGGCCGCCACCTTCGTCGAGCAGGTCGTGCCCGCCATCGACGCCCTGGTCGACCTGCACACCGGCGGCACCTTCGGCGAGATCGCGCCGCTCGTCATCCTCCAGGGCGGCTACGAGGAGCTGGCCACGGATCTGGCGCTGGCCGCCGGTCACGAGCTGGTCTGGAAGGGCGGCAAGTGGGGCGGCACGGTCCGCCACCCCACCCTCGCGGCGGGCAAGCCCGCGATCACCATCGAGGCCGGCGGTGGCACCTACCGCGAGTCCAATGTCGAGCTGCACATCCACTCGATCCACAACATCATGCGCAAGCTCGGCATGATCGACGGCAACGTGGAACTGCGCGACAGCTACACGACGGTCTCCGGCACCTTCGCCCGCTCCGCGGCCGGCGGCTTCTTCCTCGGCCACGCCGAGCCGGGCGAGACCTGCAAGGAAGGCGACCTGATCGCCCACATCGTCGACCACTACGGCAACACGCTGGAGGAGGTCCGCGCCCCGCAGGATGGCACCGTGCTCTGGGTCCGCCGGATCCGCACCGTGCGGCCGGGCGACGAGGTCGTCATCTTCGGCGAGGTGCTGGGGGAGATCCAGCCATGACCGCCGACCTCCAGCTGCTCCTCGTCGACGGCAAGCAGGTCCCCGCCGCCGATGGGCGTACCTTCACCGTCGTCGACCCGGCGGACGGCACGGCCATCGCCCAGGTCGCGCTGGCCGGTGCGGCGGACGTGGACCAAGCGGTGGCCGCCGCTCGAGCGGCCTTCACCTCGCCCGAGTGGGCCCGAATGCGGGCCGCCGACCGGGGCAGGATCCTGTACCGGATCGCTGAGGCGATCCGCTACCAGGGCGAACGCCTGGCCCGCCTGGAGAGCCAGGACGTCGGCAAGCCGCTCCGCCAGGCCAAGGCCGATGTCGAGAGTGCCGCCCGCTACTTCGAGTTCTACGCCGGCATCGCCGACAAGCTCGGCGGCACCACGATCCCCCTCGGGCCCGGTCTGGTCGACTACACCGTCCGTGAGCCGATCGGCGTCTCCGGTCAGATCATCCCGTTCAACTACCCGCTCCAGAACACCGCGAGGGGCTCAGCCCCCGCGCTGGCCGCGGGCTGCACGGTGGTGCTGAAGCCGTCGCCCGAGGCTCCGCTGACCCCGCTGGAGATCGCCAGGATCGCCCTCGAGTGCGGTTTGCCGCCGGGTGTGCTGAACGTCGTCCCCGGTGACGCGGAGACGGGTGCGGCCCTGGCCGGTCACCCGGACATCGACCAGGTCACGTTCACCGGTTCGGTGCCGACCGGCATCAAGGTCGCCCAGGCGGCCGCCGCCAACGTGGTGCCCTCCGTCACGGAATTGGGCGGCAAGTCGCCGTTCATCGTCTTCGCCGACGCCGACTTCGACCTGGCGCTGGACGCCGTCCTCGGCTGGTCGTTCAGCAACGCCGGCCAGATGTGCTCGGCCGGCACGAGGCTGTTGCTCCAGCGCGGAGCCGAGGAATTCCTGGACCGGCTGGTGGAGAAGATCGCCACCCTGCGCATCGGACCCGGCCTGACGGACCCGGACATCGGCCCGCTGGTCGCCGCCCGGCAACGCGACCGGGTGCTGGGCTACCTGGACCTGGCCCGGCAGGAGGGCGCCGTCGCGCGAGTCGGTGGCGGCGCTCCCTCCGCCCCGGAGCTGGCCGACGGCTACTACATCGAGCCGACCGTCCTCACCGGCCTGACGAACCAGGCCCGTTGCGCCCGCGAGGAGATCTTCGGCCCCGTCGTCACCGTCATCGAGTTCGACGGCGCCGATGAGGCCCTCCAGATCGCCAACGACAGCCCGTACGGCCTCGCCTCCTACGTCTGGACCCGCGACATCGACAAGGCCATGACCTTGGCCGACGGCATCCGGGCCGGCCAGGTCTACGTCAACGTCACCAGCGCAGGGACCGGTATCGAACTCCCCTTCGGCGGCTACAAGCACAGCGGCTGGGGCCGGGAGAAGGGCCTGGAAGCCCTGGCCAGCTACACGCAGACCAAGAACGTATGCATCGGATTCGGGGACCGGTCATGAGATACCGCACCCTCGGTGAGCGCGGACCGACCGTCTCCGTGGTCGGCGTCGGCGGCAACAACTTCGGCTCCCGCCTCGACGAGGAGGGCACGAAGGCCGTCGTGCACGCCGCCCTCGACGCCGGGATCACCCTGTTCGACACGGCCGACATGTACGGCGGCTTCGGCGAACAGGGCGGGACCCGCGGCGACGGCGAACGGCTCCTCGGTGCCGCCCTCAAGGGCCACCGCGACCAGGTCGTGCTGGCCACCAAGTTCGGCATGGAGATGGGGCCGGAGGCCGACCAGTACGGCCGGCGCGGTGCACGCGCCTACATCAGGTACGCCGTGGAGGCGTCGCTGCGCCGCCTGGGCACCGACCGGATCGACCTGTTCCAGTACCACGAGCCGGACGGCGTCACCCCGCTCGACGAGACGATCTCCGCTCTGCGGGAACTGGTCGACGAGGGGAAGATCGGCTACTTCGGCTGCTCCAACCTCCCGCCCGAGGACCTGTCCGAGGCGTTCGTCAGCACCCAGGCCCGCTACCACCTGCTGGACCGCGGCGTGGAGGCCGACCTGATCCCCGCCTGTCTTCGGCACGGCATCGGTCTTCTCCCCTACTACCCGCTCGCGAACGGCCTGCTCAGCGGCAAGTACCGGCGCGGCGAGCAGCCACCCGCCGGCAGCCGCCTGTCCTGGCGCCAGGGCTGGCTCACCGACGAAGCCCTCGACCGCGTGGAGGCGCTGACGGAGTACGGCGCCGAACGCGGGCTGACCCTGCTCCAGGTCGCCGTCGGTGGCCTGGCCGCCCTCTCCGCCGTCGGCTCCGTGATCTGCGGCGCCATGACCCCCGAACAGGTCACCGCCAACGCGGCGGCGGCCGGCTGGATCCCCGACGCGGCCGACCTGGCCGGCCTGGACGCGATCGTCACCCCCGGCGAACGCATCGTCTGACCCCCCCGAAGCCTGCACGCCACAACTCGCGACCCGCATCCCACGCAGCGAGAGTCTCTCTCTTGAAACGAGGTTGAACCCCATGCGAGAGATCGTCACCTTCGACGCCTACGCCACCCTCATCAACTTCCAGCTCGGCCCCACCACCCTGAAGGTCCTGGAAGACCGGATGGACCTGGACAACCTGGACGTCGACGAGTTCCTCGACGACTTCCGCGTCATGCGCTTCCAGGCCGTCCTGGAGGCATACCGCCCTTACCACGAGGTCCTGCACTCCAGCCTGCGCAACGCCATGCGTCTGCACGGCCTGGAGTACCGCACGTCCGACGGCGACGCCCTCGTCGAGGCCGTCCCCAGCTTCGGCCCCTTCCCCGAGGTCCCGGACGCCCTGCGCGCGCTGAAGTCGCGCTACGAGATCGCGATCATCTCCAACACGGACGACAACCTGATCGCGCGGAACGTCGAGAACATCGGCGTCGAGTTCGACTACGTCATCACCGCCCAGCAGGCCGGCGCCTACAAGCCCGACCGCCAGACCTTCGAGCACGCCTTCAACACCATGGGCGTCGAGCCGTCGCAGGTGATTCACACGGCCCAGGGCTGGGAGTACGACCACATCCCGACCCGTGACCTCGGCCTGAAGCGGCGGGTGTGGATCAACCGCTACGGCCGCAAGGGCAGCGCCGACTACCAGCCCTACGACGAGCTGACCGACCTGTCGGGCCTGCCGAAGCTGCTCGGCTGCTGACCGGCCGGGACCTCAAGCACACAGAGACAGAACACAGAGGACGCACGTCATGAAGCAGATCCCCTACTGGCTCGACACCGCTCCAGCCCTGCCCGACCGTTCCGGCAAGGCGCTGCCCGACGAGGCGGACGTAGTGGTCATCGGCGGCGGCCTCACCGGTCTGTCCACCGCCTACCACGCCGCCCGCAAGGGCGCCCGGGTCGTCCTCGTCGAGAAGGACAAGGTCGGCTCGGGCGCCTCGGGGCGCAACGGCAGCATGTGCACCCAGGGCATCACCATCGGCACGGGCGAGGCCCGCAAGCGCTTCGGCCAGGAGCGCGCCCGTGAGCTGTACGGCGCGTTCCGCGAGGCGGTCGACGTCGTCGAGGAGCTCACTCACACCGAGAAGATCGACTGCGACTTCCACCGTGCGGGCCGCCTCGGCGTGGCGTACAAGCCGCAGCACTTCGAGGCGATGAAGGCCACCCAGCGCGACCTGGCCGACAACTTCGACCACGAGACCCAGCTCCTGAGCCGCAGTGAGCTGAAGTCGGAACTGGGTTCGGACTACTACCACGGCGCCCTGCTCGACCCGCTCAGCGCCGCCCTGCACGTGGGCAAGTACGTCCACGGCCTGGCGGAGGCCGCCGAACGCGCCGGCGCCGAGATCCACGAACGCAACGCCGCCACCGGCCTCACCCGCCTGCCGGGCGGCGGGTTCGACGTGGAGACCCTGCACGGCACGATCCGCGCCAAGCAGGTCATGGCCGCCACCGACGCCTATACCGACAAGGCGCTGCCGTGGTTCCGCAAGCGGCTGATCAACGTGGGCAGCTTCATCATCGTCACCGAACCTCTCGGTGAGGCGCGGGCCCGCGAACTGATCCCCAACGGTCGCCTGGTGGTCGACTCCAAGAACATCGGCCACTACCTCCGCCTCACCCCGGACAACCGTCTCGCCTTCGGCGGCCGGGCCCGGTTCGCCCCCTCCAACCCCGCCTCCGACGTCAAGAGCGGCGACATCCTGAAGCGGGAGATGACCGAGATCTTCCCGCAACTGGCGAACGTGCGCGTCGACTACGTGTGGGGCGGCATGGTCGGCTTCTCCTGGGACCGCCTCCCGCATGCCGACGAGGCCGAGGGGGCCAAGGGCCTGTACTACTCCATGGGGTACTGCGGTCACGGCGTCCAGATGGCCACCTACATGGGCCGCGCGGTCGCCGAGATGATGGACGGCAAGCCGGAGGCCAACCCGCTGCGCGGCCTCGGCTTCCCCAAGGTCCCGGTCCCCTTCTACAACGGCACCCCGTGGTTCCTGCCCTTCGGCGGCGCCTACTACAAGGCCAAGGACCGCCTGCGCTGACCCGCTGCCCACAGTGGCGACACCGCGGGGGTTTTCCGCGATGCGGTCGTGGAGAGCCCCCGCGGACACGGGACCGCCCGCTCCCCAAGTGAGGCGTTCGGCGGGGCGACTGCGGGGCTTGCCGAGGTTGTATGAGGTCATCCCGGACCAGGTCAGGTGCCGCGGTAGGTCCACGACACCTTGGTCCGGACCGTGCAGCTCGTCCAGAGATTCCGGCAGCCGACGCCGGTACTTCTCCCGGTACAGCGCGAGGTCGACAGCGACCTCGCCCGACTGTTCGCTCTGCGTGGAGGTGGGGTGTTGTGGGCTGGCTGCCATGCCCTCATTGTGGCCATCGCGGAAGTGGCGCGGGGCATGATGCCGCGTCCGGAGTGATCGGCAGCGAACTCGTGCAGAAGGGCTGGTCGCGGCGGCCTCATCTGCCGCGAAGCGCGAGGATGGATTGAGGGTCGTGACGCTCGTTTGACGCTCCGAGCTTCCGCACGCGGGACTACGGGCAGATAAACCGCCTCTGACCTGGTCTTTTTTTATGACTCGTCCAGGCCGACACCTTTCCGATGCCCCATCATGTGGAGTGCGTTGCCATCCTTGAACCGGTGGCCAAGGTGTCCTGACCTGCGGTTTTGTGGGTGCGCATTATGTGCGGTGTGGGCGTTACGGGCGATATCTTGACGCTGAAATGACGCTCGCGACGCTCATTTGACGCTCATTCTGATGGGGTGTCAGTCGTGCTGCGCTGCTGGTCAGGCAGGCTGACACGTGGTCCGGCCGAGCGTGTTCGCTGAGGATCTCGTGATGCCGAGCATTTGCGTGAACCCCGGCGTAGGCCCCCAGGGGTCTTCGTTTGCTTGTGGTGCATCGCATGTGAAGTCTTGAGCGGTGCAGTCCAAATGAGTGCAATGCGTCGGGGGTTCGACTCCCCTGGGCTCCGCTGCGCGCATCCTCCGACCTGCTGAAGTGCTATCGGAGGGATCTTCTGTGCTGACGTGTCAGCGTGGTGGTGCTGACGGAACGTCTGCGGAGTCCGGTGCTTGTAGGGCTTCAGGGTGTTGTCTTCCCTCGGCGGATCCCCTGGTACGTCGGTGTTGCGGTGCGTAATACGGTCCTGCTCGCTGTAGTTGCGGCTTGGGGGCCTGCGCTGTCCTGGCCCGAGCAGAGGATCTGTGCCTATTCGTCAGTCTTGGGGGTGCGAGCGTCGGCGGACCGGGTGGTGGGCTGCTCGTCGCCCTGTCGCTGCTGGAGGTGCTGGCGGTGGTTGGCCTCGCCGTGCAGGTCTGTCGTGAGCCAGGCCGGCACGCGGTGCGTCCTGAACCTCTACCGTTGACTTGCGACTCCGGGTGGGCCGGTTGTGTAGAACGGGGGGAAGGGTCAGATGGACGAGGTGTTGCCGACGGCGTTGCTGGCGGCGTTGGCCGAAGGTGCCGGAGGGGAGGCCGGGCGCCGGCTGGTGGAGGAACTGGCGCGGGCGCTGGCACAGGACCCGAGCCCTTCCGCGCAAGTGCTTGCCGAGGCGGCTGCCCAGCCCGCCCGGCAGGAGGCGGTGCGATCCTGGGCCGACCGGTTGGCAGACTTGTTCGTCGCCGATCCGCACATCGCGCAAGCGGTCGCGGATGCTATGCAGCGGCATACGCCGGGCAGCGCGGAGAGCTGGTATCGAGGGGATCACATCGACTTCCGGGGTGGGGTCTTTCTGGGCGATGTGGTTGGCACGCAGGTCGTGATCCAGCAGAACGGGCCTGCGGAGCCGGATCCTTGGATGAAATCCGACGACTACCTTCGCCATGTGAACAAGGGTGCGGTCTACTCGCATCGTTGGCGACTCGTCGGGCGTGCGCAGACGATGGATGGCCTCTTACCGTTTGCCAGGAACGAGCAAGGAGGCGTCGCGCTCCTCATCGGCAGGGCCGGAGTCGGGAAGACGAAGATCGTGACGGCCCTGTGCGAAGCGCTGCGCGAGGCAGATCCCGCTGTCGAAGTACGAGTGCTTGGCCCCGACTCCGCCATCGGTCCGGGCTCGTTCAGGGAACTGCCGAGCACGGGCAGTCTGTTGGTGATCGTCGACGACGCACACGACGATGCCCTCCCCTTGGAAAAGATCGTCTCTGGGGTCCGGAGGGCCAACGGCTCCGCCAAAAGGTGTTCTCGCTCCCGGACACCGACCAGTTGGACGCCTACGCCGACGGAAAGCTGCACGGGCTCGACCGTCCCGTCCTGGTGCTGCTGAGCCTGCTCGATCCCGGATGGCCGGGACGGACGTGGACGACACCGGCCGGGACGGCGTGGCACTGGCACGGCTACGACGAGATGTGTGCCGCGCTGCGTCCCTGCCTTCCGGAGCTGCGCGGGGCGGACCGCTTCGGCGCCGACGTGTTCGAGCGCTGGCTCGGCCTGATCGGAACACTCGTGAGCCTGAGCGCCGAGGTCGGTACGCCCGCCGACTCGGAGCCGTTGCTGCTTCCCGAGGAGGCTGCCGCGATTCTCAGGCCCGCTCGCCTGGACGCGACGGTGCAGAAGATGCGCTGCCTGCACGCCACGAACCGCATCCGGGCGGAGCTGGCGGGAGAGATCGAGCGGGAGGCAATCGTGGTACGTACCGCGATGAGCCGGGGCCAGGGCATCGTCGAGATGTTCACCGCCTGCCCGGGGCCCGGTTTCGGCTGGCAGATCCAGGAGGGCCAGTTCCGTCTCGTGTATCTGACCGGCGCGGGCCCCGGGCACGGCAAGGGCGAGGAGCGGCGGGCGGTCCGCGAAGGCCGGGCGCGTGCCTTCGGCGACTACTTCCGCTTCGACCGGGCGCGGGACCTGCTCGGTGACACAGGACCCGAACGTCCCGGCGTCGCCCCGCATCAGCCGCTGTCCTTCAGCGGATTCGCCCCCGACTTCGTCTACCGCAGCATCCCGGTACCCGATCTGACGATCGGGCAGGTCGTGGACCTGGGCGTCACGTTCGCCCGAGAAGCGCTGAAGGCCCATGCGGACGCGTTCGGTGACGTCCTCGGTGCGAACGGCTGACCGGGGCGGCCGGCGCGATCACGGTAGGCTGCGCTCCTTGCGCGAGGGTGGGGCGGTATGGAGGTGCTGGGAGTCGATGCCTGCGGCAAGCAGGGCTGGGGCGAGATCGCGCTCGCGGACGGCGTGTACGCGGGCAGCCTGGCGGATTGTCGGCTCGACACGCTGATCGAGCGTGCTGCCAGCGCGCGGGTGATCGCGGTGGGAGCAGGTGCTTAGAAGGCGCCTGCTCTGATCCGGCGCTTTCGCTCGTTCAGGGCCGAGTGCCCGATGCGTGGATCCTGGTGATTCCGGCGCCAGCGCGGTGGTTCGCCGACGGCAGACATTTTGATCCCGGAAGGGACTGGAATCGTGCGGCGAAGCAAGCGAACCTAGATCAGCTCGCGGAAGAGTGTGTGCGTGAGCGGGGCAACCTAGCACGGGATCGCCGGTTACCCAAACCGGCGATTCTCCGGAGTAGTGGAGGAGTCCGGTCGCCGTGCGATTCGCAGCGATGGCCGGACAGCCGTGTCTATTCCCACGACTCACCCCAAGGAGCTATCCCGTGGCTGCAGTTGTTAGTGAAGAAACGATTCATCTAACCGATCGGCAGTGCTTCGCGATCCTGGACTGGGCCGCCGAACAGCCGCAGAGCGGCCTCGTTCTACG
Source organism: Streptomyces sp. NBC_01622 (assembly GCF_045209635.1). NCBI lineage: Bacteria > Bacillati > Actinomycetota > Actinomycetes > Kitasatosporales > Streptomycetaceae > Streptomyces > Streptomyces sp. NBC_01622. The sequence goes on along the minus strand of NZ_CP109293.1, from coordinate 3,026,054 downwards.
GGCCTTCCTGGCCTCCATCGCTCTCGCGGCCCTGCGCCCGGAGGAAGCCCTAGCACTGCGCGTTCGAGACGTGAAAGTCGCAGACGACGGCGCCAGTTGGCTCTTGGTCCACCCTCAGGCACAAGAACACCGTGAGAAGTATGCGGACCGCGCGGGCGCCGTACGGCGTGTTCCCGTCTGCCGTGAGTTGGCGGCGATCCTGAAGGAGGAGACCATCCGGCGCGATCTCCGCCCTGATGACGCAATATTCGTTCTCGACGATGGACGGCCGCTGAACGCCGAGGTCTATCGGACGGTCTGGCGGCAAGCGCGGGCGGAAGTTCTGCAAGCGCATGAAATCGACTCGCCGCTCGGCAGGCATCTCTCGGCACTCCGTGACGCATGCATCGCGTCGTGGCTGAAGAGCGGCGACCAGACGGCGGGGCACATCCTTGCGGTGGCCCAATGCGCCGGAATGAGCGCTCCTCGCCTCGCCGAGCGCTTCGCGTACTGCCTTCGCAAGCCGACACGGGACGAAATCCCTTGGGACCGACTCGAAGCTGCCTTGGCCCTTCCCGACCTTCCGGGTCAGCCGACTTCGACCGCACGGCGTCCGTAGCGGTACTCCGGGTCGCGGCTTCTCCGCGATTCTTCCCTGCCTCACGACAGGCAACGGCTGGGCGGAGCACCGGTTTCCGCCCAGCCGGGCCCCTCTCTCCCGTACCTCACAGAGAACCTTCGATGCCTGCACGACCCTTGCCGTCCCCCATTGCTTCCTCCGCAGCCGTACGCACGGCCTTTCTGACAGTGAAGGACGCCGCCGATTACCTCGGCCTATCACCCCACACCCTCTACGTCTGGCGCCACCGCCGTCAGGGACCGCCGAGCTTCCGTATGGGCCCCCGCGGTCGCGTCATGTGCCGGGTGGAAGCCCTCGACGCCTGGGTCCGTGAACAGGAGCAGGCCGACTCCCGCTCCAACCCCGCCCTCAACTCGCTCAGCGTCCGACCTCAGGAGCGTTCCGCCCGCTTTGCCGCTGCCTGACACGGCCTCCTGTGCCGTAGAACGCCGCTGTCGCCCCCATCACAAAGGAGTTCCACCTGGCTGGCTACATAGAAGACCGATGGCTGAAGAAGCGCCCGAACCTGAGGACCGGCAAGCGCGACCGCACGGCCATGTACGGCAAGTGCACCCGCTACCGCGTCAAGGGCATCCCCGGTGTCAAGGACCGTTCCTTCGACGCCCTCCAGGATGCCAAGACATGGCTCGCCCAGGCCCAGACCGACGCACGCCGGGGCGAGTTCGTCGATCCCCGTGATGGGGCCATCTCCCTCAAGGACTACATCGCAACGCACTGGTGGCCCACGCAGAGCGGTGACCCGTCCACGATTGAGCGGATCGAGCAGAGGGTGCGGCGGCACATCGTTCCTCACCTGGGTGCTCAGCCGCTCAACGCCATCGGGACGGAAGTCCTGCGGCACTGGAAGAAGCGGCTGGAGAATGACCTCGGTCCGTCCTCCATCCGTCTGGTCTGGGCGACGCTCTCCAGCGTCCTCCAGGCTGCGGTCGAGGACCGTCGTCTGGGACGTAACCCCTGCCGGTCCAGCACGGTCGGCCCTCCGGCCGCCGTACCCGGAAGGGTCGAGGCGCGGGCGCCCGAACGAGTCCTGGCGGTACGGGAGGCCCTGCCGGACCGCTACCGGCTTCTTCTCGTGGTCGGAGCAGGTCTCGGGCTCCGCCAAGGGGAGGCGCTCGGGCTTTCAGCGGACGACATCGACTTCGAGAAGGAAGTCGTGCACGTCCGCCGGCAGGTCAAGATGGTGCGGGCGAAGCTGTGTTTCGCACTTCCCAAGGGCCGCAAGGTCCGGGACGTGCCGCTGCCGGCCAGCGTGGCCAGGGCCATCCGGCAGCACATGGAGCAATTCGCGCCGGTGCCGGTCACGCTGCCCTGGGACGACCCGACTCCAGCCAAGACGCCGGTAGAGGCCAAACACCGGCGGCCGAGGACCTACAACCTTCTGGTGACAGGACGCGAGCGGAAGGCCGTCAACCGGAACTACCTCAACTCCTACGTATGGAAGCCCGCGCTGGCCGCGGCGGGCGTGATCGCACCGTTGGAGGAAGGCGACACCGACGGTGCTCGCGTGTGGGAGCCGTCCAGGGAGCACGGTTTCCACGCCCTGCGCCACTTCTTCGCCTCCGAGGAACTGGAGGCTGGCGAATCGATCGTCTCCCTGGCACGCTGGCTGGGCCACTCCGATCCCGGATTCACGCTGCGGAAGTACTCCCACTTCCTGCCCCGCGCCGGCGCACGGGGCAGTGCCGCCATCGACGCGATCTTCGCGTAACTGCGGCCGGTCCGCAGATCCTGTGGAGCGTGGCTCGTAGCTTGCCGCAGGCCCAAAGTCCCAGAGAAGTCCCAGAGATGCCGCCGTACCCCTCCCTGACCCGCTAGATGGCAGGTCAGACGGGGGGCGGCGGCATCCGCATATCAAATGTCCCGGAAGAGACCAGGCGGCCCCGTGAGCTGCTGCGATGGATGGTTGTGCGCTCCTGACCTGGGCGAATGACCTTTCGGCTGTTTCACGCTAATGCCCGTTGACGCGGCCGGAAGTCCCAGAAAAGTCCCAGAGCGCTCCCACTGCCCGCAGCCACCTTTCGGTTCTATGCAGAGCGTGGGGGTGCGGTGTGGGGTGGTACTCGTGCATCGGTGTCTGCCCTGAACGAACGGCAACGCGCGCTTCTCGAGCGGCTCGTGGCTGGTGAGGAACCCGGAGCCTGGTCACCGGGTGAATGGCGCTCGGCTTATGCTCTGCGCGACCGCGGGCTCCTGACAGTCAGGCGCGGTGGCGGTGGCGTGCATGCGGAGGTCACCGAGGCTGGCCGTTCTACCTTCGGCACGGTCATCATTCCGACGACCCGGCGTTTGCGGATGGTGGTGTCCAGGCAGCGAACACCAGGTCTCCGGCGTCGCCGGACAGTGCCGCGCGGCGCGAAGTGACCTGGGACCCGCGGCCGGTGCCGACTTCGGCCTGGCGATCAACGACGTGAACAGCGCGGGCACCGTGGTGGGGCACGGCGCGAGGATCACCGGCTCGGTGGAGGGCTTCCCGACCTGGAGGTGGTTCCCGGTCCGCTCCCGTGACGGGAAACTGGAGCAGCTGCCGGTGCCCGCCGGCTCGTACGACGTCCAGACGAGCGTGGTCACGGAGAACGGGGACATCTACGGCGGCGGTTACGGAGCCGACCCGAACTACCGTGAGGTCTACATGTGGCCGGCGGCCCAGCCCGGCACCGTGGTCAAGCTGTCCGGCTTCCCCAAGGGCAGCAGGGTTGAGGGCGTCGACACCGACGGCACGGTGGCGGTCACCGCGGAGGACGACCCCGCGGGCACCTGGCGGCCGTATCTGTGGAAGAACGGCACGGCGAAGCAGCTGCTGATACTGGCCGGCGCGGCCCACGCCCAGATCACCGGGATCTCGAACAGCAAGGTCATCGGTGACGCTCTGACCTCCAGTTTCGCCCGGTCGGCCGTCATGTGGGACAAGGAGGGCAAGGCGGCGGCCCTGCCCAACGGCCAGGGCACCAGCGCCATCAACAGCCAGGGGCTGATCCTCGGCACCAACAAGAGGCTGGTCGCCAGTCTGTGGCAGACGACCACGAGTGTGGGTGCCGCCCCGAGCGACGGTGTGCTGAACGTGCTCGTCGACGACGGATCGCTGGCGGGCGCGAAGGCCTGTCCGGGCGCCACCTACCCGCGGTTCCCCGCGGTCTGGGCCTGTGGCTGATCCGTACCGCCGCTGACCGCGCGGGGGCCGGCCGTGAAGGCCGGCCCCCGCGCTGTTCCGGCTGCCGGACGACACGGGCTGCCGGACGACACCGGACGTCAGACGACAGCGGTGACCACGGACGACAGCGGTGCCGTAGCGCCTGACGGGCAATCGGGCCTGGGCGGAACCGGGGTCAGGTCAGTCCGACATGGCGACCAGGACCCGCCGCGGCCCGGTGAACGGGCGGCGGCCGTGCCCGACCAGCACGTTGTCGATGACCAGCAGATCGCCCTCGTGCCAGTCCACGTCCACCGCGTGCTCCAGGCCCCGGTCGCGCACCTGGAGCACGTACGCGTCCGGGATCGGGCTGCCGTCCGCAAAGGTCACGTACTGCGGCAGCTCGTCCGCAGGCATGATCTGCGCCAGGGCCTTGGCCGTCTCGTCACCGAGTGAGGCCGGGTGCCACTGGTCGGACTGGTTGAACCAGACCTCGGCCCCGGTGTGCGGGTGGCGGACCGTGGAGTGGCGCACCTGGCTGGTCCTCAGGCTGTCGCCAGGACCCCAACTCCACTCGGCCTGGGCCCCTTTGAGGAAGGTGTCGACCTCGTTCCGGTCGTCCGTCTCGAAGGTGTCCTGCCAGCTCTTGCCGAGCCCCCGGCCGCCGTGCAGGTTCTGTGTGTAGCGCACACCGCCCGCGAAGGCCTCGCGCACCTCGTCGTCCAGCGACTCCAGCCACAGCGCAGCGTCGACGATCGGGGTGGCGCCGCCGGTCGCGGGCGCGACCGCACAGTAGAAGGCGAGGCGGGTCGGCCACGCGTGGGCGTACGACATCTCGTTGTGCATCGAGATGGTGTAATCCTGCGGGTACTCGGTCGAGGTGTAGACGTTCGAACCCACCTTGGTGCGCGGTGAGTTGCCGTGCACATAGGCGAGACGGCGTGGCAGGAGACGGTCGAGCACCGGGTCCAGGCCGTCGTCGGGCACCTTGAACCCGCGGAAGACCACGGCCTTCTCCCGGACCAGCAGTGTGTCCAGGCCGGCGGAGTCCAGGTACGCGGCGAGCGCTTCCGGAGTGGCCTCGGCGCCGATGTCACCCGGCGTCACCTCGAACGGCGCCCAGCCGTTGCGGTCGGTCATGGTCGATTCCTCTGGTGTGTGGGCGGGCGGGTCAGCTGGTCGGCGCGGCGAGTCGCGACAGGTAGGAGGTGTAGGAGAACAGGACTCCGTCACCCTGGCTGGAGACGGCGTACAGCGAGCCGTCGCCGCCGGTGGCCAGCTGGTTGACCCTGACACCGCGGGTCAGTGAGGTGTCTGCCTGCCAGGCGGTGCCGGTCCAGCGGATCAGCTTCGGGTACTGGCTGCTGGGTGTGTTGACCCCGGCGAGGACCTGGCCGTTGTAGGAGCTGAACGAGACCACGGCCTGGGAGTCGGCGGAGAAGTCGTGGCGCGTCCAGGACGTGCCGTCCCAGTGGCTCGTCTTGGCGCCGGAGTTGACCCACACATCGTTCGGCCCGTTGCCGAACACCTCGCGGAGCGTGCCCATGCTGCCGGCGGTCCCGGTGAGGGGCACCTCACGCCAGCCGGTGCCGTCGTAGTGCATGGCCAGCGGTTGGGTGCCGCGGCTCCCGACGGCCCAGACGTCGTTCTCGTTGCGCACGTCGACGGCGTCGAAGGTGCCGTCGACGTCGGTGAACCTGGTGGTCTTCCAGCTGCCACCGTCCCAGTGGCCGACCGCCGGATGCCAGGTGGTCGAGCCGTCGGGGTCCTCGCCCCGGACGCTGCCCGCGCCCCACACGCTGTTCCGGCCGGCCGCCTCGGCGTCGTTGATCTCCAGGCTCTTGGGCTCGGGGTTGAGGTTCGCCGACCAGGTACTGCCGTCGTAGTGGTGGATCCGGAAGTCGACGTCGGCAGACCACCTGGACCCGATGACCCACAGGTCGTCGTCGGCCGTGCCGGCCAGGGTGTCGGCCGCGGCGTCGGCGGGCGGGGTCAGCTGCTTCCACGCCGTGCCCGACCTCTGCCACACCCGCACGGTGGGTGTGCACTCACTGGCGTCGAAACAGATGCTCTCGCTCCTGGCGAAGAGGCCCTGGCTGCCGACCGGCAGGATAAAGACCTTCTGGGTGGTGATCGGCACGGTCAGCGTCTCCCAGGACGTCGCGGCGCTCGCGGGCGACGCGACCAGTCCGACGCCGACGCCCGCGGCCGTGGCGAGGACCGTGGCGGTGCGCCGCCATAAGGAGGTGCTCCGTGTGCTCCACGTGCCCCATAAGGAGGTGCTCTTGGTCATGTGTGCTCCCATGTCGTTTCCGGTGGGGTTGCGTAAGGCCATGACGTGTCGGGTCATGGCAGGAAGCGCTCGGCTTCCACACCGGGCCCTGGGCGCGCGGGCGGCGCCGGGAACGGCGTCGGCAGGCGCGATGCGCACGACGGTCGCCTCCGGCGCGATCCTGCGGTGAGCCCCTATCACGGGCCTATACCGCCGGTGTGCCGTCGGCCGCGCGGTCCGCCGTGAGCCGCGGATCAGGCCCGGTGGGCGAGCAGCACGCGGTGCATGGGGGTGTCGAGCAGGGCGACGCGGCGCAGTTCGGAGTCCGCCAGCCACTGGTCGTAGTCGTGCAGGGTGTACGCGTCGCCGCCACCGGTGGCGAGCATCGAGGCGGCGAACAGCCGGAAGAACTTGTTCTGGACGGAGCCGGAGCCGCCGTCGTCGTCGACGATGTGGTCGGCGATGGCGATGAGGCCGTTCTGGGAGAGGCTCTTCGTGGACTTCAGCAGCAGCTCCCTGGCCGACTCCGGGGTCTGCAGATGGAAGATGTTCACGAAGAGGGCCAGATCGACGTCGGTGCCCCAGTCGTCGTTCCAGAAGTCCTTGACGACCACCCTGAACCGGTCGGCCACGCCCAGCTCTTGTGCCTGCCGCGCCGCTATCGCGGTGATCTGCCCGGTGTCCAGGCCGTTCGCCGTCAGCGCCGGGAACTCGCGCAGCAGCAGCTGGCTGTAGATGCCGGTGCCGCAGCCCACGTCCAGCACCTGCGCCGACTCCCCGGTGGACCAGCCGAGTTCACGCAGCGCGTCCGCGAGCGTGCGGACGATCGGCGGCGCCCAGAAGTTGATGCCGCGCACCAGCGAGGTGTAGTCCTCCTCCGAAATCTGGTTCACCCGCTCCCCACCGGTGGCGTCGCGGGCGCCGCTGCGTACGTTCTCGGCGAGATTGCGCCAGGCGTTCCAGGCCACGTTGCGGTCATGGCTGATCTTCCCGGCGAGGCTGTAGAGACCGTTCGGCGAGAACACCTCCTGCAGCTCCGCCGGCAGGGTGTAGACGGCCTGCCCGTCGGCGCCGGGGCTGCGCCGGACCACGTCGTAGGCGGACAGCCCGTCCAGAAGCACCCGGGTGGCGCGCAGGTCGGTGTCGAGGATCTCGGCGAGCTGCACGGCGGTGGCCGGGGCAACGGTCAGCGCGGAGAAGGCACCGAGGTCGTGCGCGGCCTCGATGACGCCGGGTGCCCACAGGGCGATCAGGTGCTCGTAGAGGCGGTGCGCGGCCTGCGACTCGGCCTCGATGCCGGTCAGGTGGGCACTGTCGACGAGCGAAGCGAAGCTGGCGGACGTGGTGGCGGTGGTGTCGCCCGGGGCAGTCACGATGTGCTTCTCCTTGGGGTGGCCTTCTGGCGGGAGGCAGTGGGGGGCAGGACGATGCTGCGGATCCGGGCCGTGGGTCCGATGCGTGGCGGAGCCGACTCGTACCGGACCCGACCGGATCCGCGAAGACCTGACCGGACCCGACCGGACCCGACGGGCACAGTCGACCTGTCATGGGTTCCGTTCGACGCGACCCGCACCCTCTCGGAACGTGCTCCGCGACGGCGAGGCCGGGGGACAGGCGACGACCTGGGCCGCGAACGACAGGCCCGCGCCGAAGCCGAGGAGGAGCACAGGAGCTCCGCCGGGAACCTCCCCGCGCTCCACGAGCTTCGACAGGGCGAGAGGGATGCTTGCCGCGGAGGTGTTGCCGGAGCCGACGACGTCGCGCGCGATGATCGCTCCGGTGGCGCCGAGTTGCCTGGTCACGGCCTCGATGATCCGCAGGTTGGCCTGGTGGGTGACCACGGCGGCCAGGTCCGGGACGGCGACCTCGGCACGCTCGCAGGCCTGGCGGGCAACCGGTGCGAGGGAGGTCAGCGCCCAGCGGTAGACAGTGCGTCCCTCCTGCCGGAAGAGCGCGGGCGGACCGGACGGACCGGTGGTCCCCAGGGTGATGGCCGAGCCGTCCTGCGGGCGTGAGCCCCACACCACGGGACCGACGCCGTCGGGCTCGTTCCCCTCGGCGGCCGCGATCACCGCCGCGCCCGCGCCGTCGCCGAAGATGACGCAGGTGGAACGGTCCTGCCAGTCGAGGAAGTCGCTCATCTTGTCCACGCCCACGACCAGCGCGACACGGCTGCTGCCACCCTGTATCGCCAGGGCGGCGGTCGCGAGCGCGTAGCTGAAGCCGGCGCAGGCGGCGTTGAGGTCGAAGACGGCGGCGTCGGGTATCTCCAGCCGCTGGGCGACACGGGCGGCGATGCTGGGCATACGGTCGACGGCGGTGCAGGTCGCGACGATCACCAGGCCGATGTCGGCGGCATCCACACAGGCCCCGGCAACCGCCTTGGCCGCGGCGTCGGCCGCCATGTCGGTGACGCTCTCGTCCGCGGCGGCGATGTGGCGGGTCGCGATGCCGACGCGGGATCTGACCCATTCGTCCGAGGTGTCGACCATGGTGGCGAGGTCGTCGTTGGTGAGCACCCGGCTCGGCTGGTAGTGGGCGATCGACAGAATCCGGGTGCCCGACGGAATCCGGGGGCCCGGACCGACCGCGGTCAGCGGGTCACGTCCTGGCCGGGCACCTCGGACATCTGCGTCTGTCCGAGGGCTGGTCGGTGCCGGGCGGCCCTGTGTCCCGCCGTCCCGTTGTCCGTATACGGGGGACACAGGGGCCGGACAGCCGGCCGGTCCCGCGGCTCTTCCTGGGCAAACCATGGATCGCGCATGGTGTGCTTCTCCTTCGGTCCACAAAGGTGCGCCACGGTCTCCGTCCGTGGCGGTCGGACATGCGGTCAGCCGAGCACAGGGCCGCCACCCGGCCGGTCCACCCGGCTGCGCCGGTTGTCCAGGTGCGCGTAGACACGCTGCATCCAGCGATCACTCCCGTCGTACCGCGGGACGAACGAGGTGCGTCCGTGCACCGTCACCCGGTTGTCCACCACCGCCAGGTCACCCACCTGAAGGCGGTGCGCCGACATCGTAGTGACGAATGCGTCGCGCAGCGTGGCCATCGCGATCTTGGCCATGTCGTCCTGCGGATGCGTGGCGGCGAAGTCGACCACGACGTTGGGGTCGGCCAGGTCGCCCTGAAGGATCGGGTGCACCGAGCGGGCGCCGTCCCCGTTGCCGTCCTGAGCGCCGAAGGACGGCGGGGCGTCGGTCCGGAACCGCGGCTCGGCGAGCACCTGCAGCACATCGGCGTCGAGCAGCGGAAGCGCCCGGCGGATCGACGAGGTGCACAGCTTCGCGTCTCCGGTCGGGTCCTCCCGGATGGACAACAGGCCCACGTAATCGGGGCGGTTGGTGTGAAAGGCGTTCTCGATGTGCAGTTCGAGGAGCACGGAGCCGGCGTTGCTCTGTGACACCTCGTGGCCCGGAACCGGCACCACGTTCTGTACGAGATGGCCGTGCTTCTCGTTCCGGAACGCGATGACCTCGCCCAGCTGCAGCATCACCGTGGCGATGACGGCGGCGGCGGTCGTGGGCACGGGCTCCACCGAGTTCGGGACCCCCGGGGTCGGCGGCAGCTGCTCGCCGGCCACCATCGGCAGACCGCGGAGCATCAGGGTGCCCTGGGGGCCCGGGTCGTGTCGGAACGCCCGCAGGGCGCGCAGCAGCGTACGGGGGAGCAGCGAGGAGGCGTTGAGCGCCGCGGACAGCCACTGCGGGGTGTCGACGAGCGGATGGTCGGGGCCGGTGAGCGTCCCGGCCAGTGTGACGATCTCTGTCCGTTCCTCCGCGGTGACGTCATGAACGACCACCGGGTCCACGGCAGCGTTCGTGTCCGGTGCGACAAATTCAGGCATCTCGATCTGATGCATAGGCGACATTCCCCAAGTCCCACCTCGGAAGCGAGTGTTAAGGCACTGTGGGAAGCCGGTCTATAGCCGACCTATTACTGCTGGACAGCGTCTGGCGGCCCCCTGCCCGGCGAGAGCGGTGCCGTAGCCCCTCGGAAGGCGTTCACCAGCGGTCGTGGTGTTCCTGAGTAGTTCAGATATAGATGAAATATTGAATCTGTCTGAACAATCCAGCAGTCCGATCCAATGGGACACCAGGCTGGACGCGGCGAGAGGGAGCCTGTGAAAGGGAAGGTTCACACGGGGATTCTTGACACGATCGGAGATACCCCACTCCTGGAATTCGAGCGAATCTTCACCGACGCGCCCTTTCGGGTCCTTGCGAAGATGGAGAGCTTCAACCCCGGTGGCAGCATCAAGGACAGAACTGCGCTGAACATGCTGCTGGGTAAGATTCGTGAGGGAGAGCTCGACCCCACGCGGTCGGTGGTCGTGGAATCCAGCTCGGGAAATCTGGGTGTGGGACTGGCCCAGATCTGCCGGTACTACGGACTGCGTTTCATCTGCGTCGTCGACGGCCGCACCACGGGCCGCAACATCGCGGTGCTGCGCGCCCTGCAGTGCGAGGTCGAGATCGTCGAGCAGCCCGACCCGGTCACGGGCGAGTTCCTGCCGGCCCGGCTGGCGCGCGTCCGTGAACTGCTCGCGACCATCCCGCACGCCTACTGGCCCAACCAGTACGGCAACCTGCGAAATCCGGGCGCGCACCAGCAGACCATGCGGGAGATCGACACGGCCCTCGACGGGAAGGTCGACTACCTTTTCTGTGCCGTCGGGACGTTCGGCACTCTCCGCGGCTGCGCCGAATACGTTCACGAGCGCGGTCTGGGAACGACCATCGTGGGCGTGGACGCCGTCGGCAGTGTCATTTTCGGCGGGCCTCCCGCGCCGCGGCTCATACCCGGTCACGGTGCTTCGGTGCGTCCGGAACTCCTCGACCTCGCACTGGTGGACGAGGTGGTCCACATCACCGACCTGGAATCCGTGGCGGCCTGCCGTCGGCTTGTCGGCAGGGAGGCGGTTCTTGTCGGGGGGTCCTCCGGCGCCGTGGTCGCGGCACTGCACAAAATGGCCGACACCATCGAGCCCGGGTCCAATTGCGTGCTGATATTCCCGGACGGCGGCGACCGATATCTCGACACCGTCTATTCGGACGACTGGGTCACGGCGAAGTTCGGCGAAGTGGCGCACATGTGGAAATAGCTCAAAATGATGTGCGCAACAAAGTGTGAGTGCAATGAAGTATGTGCGCGATAAAGCGTGACTGATTCTGTGGCTGAAGAAGGAGTATCCGATGTCTGAACAGCAGACCGATGCCGGCCCTGTTTACTGCGTGGTCCTGAACGACGAAGAGCAGTACTCGATCTGGTGGGCCGACCGCGAGCTGCCGGCCGGCTGGCGCACGGACGGCACCAAGGGATCCCGAGAGGAATGCCTGGCGCACATCGGAGAGATCTGGACCGACATGCGACCGCTCAGTCTGCGGCGGCGCATGGAGCAGGAAGCCGCGAATTAGCAGGCACCGCCTTAGTTGCTGAGCCATTCCGAACGGGGAGCAGATATGGGCGCTGAGGCCCGATCGACCGACACAGCCGACGTATACGTCCCCCTGCACGTACGAGTCGAACGCCAGGCCGCGCTGACACCGTCGGCCGTGGCCGTGGTCGACGGGGCCGAGACATGCACCTACGCGGAACTCGTAACCCGCGCGGGGCTGTTGGCCCACCACCTCCGGCAACTGGGAGCCGCGCCGGAGACGGCGATCGGGGTCTGCCTGCCGCGAGGCATCGAGCTGGTCGTGTCCCTGCTCGCCGTCTGGAAGTCCGGCGCGGCCTATGTCCCTCTCGACCCCGAGCACCCGTGGGAGCGCTCCGCGTGGGTGCTCAAGGACACCGGGGCGGATCTCGTCGTCGTGGACGACGCCCTGGCCGCCCGGGTGTCGGACACCGGAGCGCGACCATTGGCGCCCACCTGTGCAGCGGGCCCGGACTCCCCCGCCGGGCCCGCGTCGGACGTCCCCGGCGAGCGGACGCCGGACACCCACGGCGAACAGGCCGCGTACGTCCTCTACACCTCGGGCTCCACGGGCCGCCCCAAGGGCGTGGTCGTCAGCCACGCCGGAATCGCCAACAGGGTCTCCTGGGTGGTGCGCCGGCACGGGCTCGGCCCGGCGGACCGGGTGCTGCAGAAGACGACCGTCACTTTCGACGCGGCCTGCTGGGAGGTGTTCGCCCCGCTGGTGTCCGGCGGAACGGTCGTCCTCGCACCCCGGGGCACGGAGGCCGACCCCACCACGTTGCTGCGCGCGGTCGCTGACCACGAGGTGACCGTGCTCCAGGTCGTGCCGTCCATGCTGCGCACCCTGGCGGACGAGCCCGGCTGGGCGGACTGCGCCGCACTGCGGCTCCTGTTCTGCGCCGGGGAACCCCTGCACGCGGAACTGGTCCAGCGCGTCCTGGCCCGGCGCGACATCGAGGTCTGGAACACCTACGGCCCGACGGAATGCTCGATCGACATCACGGCCCACCGGTTCGACCCCGCGCAACAGCACGGACCGGTACCGATCGGCAGGCCCATCACGGGCATGCGCGTACTCGTCGCCGACGCCGAGGGACGCCCCGTCTCCGTCGGCACCCGAGGCGAGCTGTACGCGGGCGGTGCCGGGGTCGCCCGTGGATATCTGGGGCAGCCGGAGCGCACGGCCGAGAGCTTCGTACCCGACCCCTACGCGACCGACGGATCCCGTCTCTACCGCACGGGTGACCTGGTGCGCTGGAGCGCCGACGGAACCCTCGAATACCTGGGCCGCGCCGACGACCAGGTCAAGGTCAACGGAGTACGGGTCGAACCCGGCGAGGTGGAGGCCGCCCTGGTGGCACATCCGCAGGTGCGGGGAGCCGTCGTCAGGGCGTTCACCCGTGACGGCACCACCCGCCTGGTGGGCTACGTGCTCCGCGGGGACGCCCGGGAAGGGCGACAGGCCGACTCCGACCTGAGGGGCTTCCTGCGTACCAGGCTGCCCGGCAGCCATGTGCCCACCGTCGTCGTCGAGCTCGACGCGTTCCCGCTCACCCCCAACGGCAAGGTGGACCGCCTCGCCCTGGCCGAACCGGCTCCCGAGGCCGACCAGGACGTCGTGGCCCCGCGCACCGACGCCGAGCGTCTTGTGGCGGACGTCTGGCAGGGACTCCTCGGCGGCGAGGACGTCGGGGTGAACTCCGACTTCTTCCGGCTGGGCGGCACCTCGCTCCAGCTGACACGTCTCGCCAACCGACTGCGCTCGGCGTCCGGCAGAGAGGTCAGGCTCCGGGAACTGCTCACCGCGACGACCGTCGAAGCCCAGGCCCGGCTCATCGAGGGATACGCCGAGGACGCCGGTGTGATCCCCAAGATCCCGCGTCCCACCAATGGTTCGGGCGAGCAGGGCGGCCTCCAGGTCTCCTACGGACAGCGCCGGCTGTGGTTCCTCGACCGGATGAACCCCGGCAGCCCGGAATGGGTGTCCGTCCTGCCGCTGCGGGTCCCCGCCGACGCGAGCGACGACACGGTCCGCCGGGCCCTGGACGCCCTGGTGGCCCGTCACGAGGCCCTGCGCACCCGGTTCGGCCTGGTGGACGGCGAGCCGACACAGTTCGTGATGCCGCCCGGCCCCCATGAACTGACGGTGGTCGAGACGGACCGGGACCACCTCCATCAGGTCCTCGCAGCGGCCGCCGAACGCGGCTTCGACCTGCAGACAGGGCCCGTGCTTCGGGCCCTGCTGGCCAGGGTGCCCTCCGAGCAGGGGGAGGCCGTTCTCTCCCTGGCGATCCACCACATCGCCTGCGACGGCTGGTCGTCGGCGATCCTCGACCGCGAGTTCCACGAGCTCCTGGCCGCCGAGATGAACGGCAGCCCGTCCCGGCCGGCACCGCCACGGCTCCAGTACGCCGACTACGCCGCCTGGCAGCGGACAGCCGAGGACGCCGCGTCGACCGAACGTGAGATCCAGCACTGGGCATCCGTCCTCGACGGCCTCGAACCGCTGCCGCTGCCCACCGACCGGCCGCGCCCGCCGGTGCGCGACGGACGGGGCGGCATCGTCGCCTTCACCCTGCCCGCCTCCCTCACCGAGGCGTTCGAAGAACTGGGCCGACACCACGGCACCACCCTGTACGAGACCCTGCTGACCGCCTTCGCCACGCTGCTGGCCCGCTACACCGGCCAATGGGACACACCCATCGGAACCCCGGTCGCCGGCCGGGACCGCGAGGAGACCGAGGACATCGTCGGGTTCTTCCTGAACAGCCTGGTCATCCGCTGCCGCCCGCACGCCGAACTCGGCTTCGACCGGGCCCTGGACCACGTACTGGGCGTCTTCCGCGAAGCGCTCGCCCATCAGACTCTGCCCTTCGAACGGCTCGTCGCGGCACTCGACGCCGAGGGCGACCTCGCCCGCACACCGCTCTACCAGGTCGCCTTCGACCTCCACGACGAGGAACTCACCGGATCGGCCGCACTCGACGACTTCCACTCCCTGGAAGACGCCTGGAGCGTGGCCAAGACCGACCTCAGCCTCTTCATGCGGCGGGCAGCCGACGGACGCATGATCGGCGGACTGGAGTACGCCACCGCGCTGTTCGACCGAACGACCGTCGAACGCCTCGCCCGCCACTTCGTCCGCGTCGTGGAAGCCGTCACCGCCGACCCCGGTCTGCCCCTGGGGGAACTGTCCCTCCTTTCCTCGGCCGAACTCGACCGACTCTCCGAATGGAGCCGCAACCCGGGCCCGCTGCCGACGGAGTCCCCCTACGAGACGTTCGAACGGTGGGCCGCCGAGACACCGGACGCGATCGCCGTGACGAGCGGCGGCACCGACCTTACGTACCGCGGACTCGACGAGCGGGCGAACGTCCTCGCGCACAGGCTGCGGGCCCTCGGAGTGGGCCCCGAGGACGTCGTAGGTGTGCTCCTCGACCGCGGCCCGGACCTGCTCGCGGCACTCCTCGCCGTCTGGAAGGCCGGCGGCGCCTATCTGCCGCTCGACCCCTCGCACCCCGCGGGACGCGTCAAGACCGTGCTGTCCGACGCCGGCGCCCGCGTCCTGGTGGTCGACTCGGCCGGCCGCGACCGGATCGGGCGGCCGCCCGGCACGCGCCTGCTGCTCACCGACGCGGTCACCGAGCCCACCGTGACCACCGCGCCCGACCGCACCCCCGACCTGGACCGCCTCGCCTACGTCATCTACACCTCCGGCTCCACCGGCCGCCCCAAAGGCGTGCAGATCACCCACGCCGGACTGGCCAACCACCTCGACTGGGCTGTGGCGGAACTCGCCGGGAGGGCCGACGTAGGCGCGCCGGTCTTCTCGTCCGTCGCCTTCGACCTGGTCGTACCCAACCTGTGGGCCCCCCTCATGGCCGGCCGGACCGTCACCCTGCTTCCGCAGGACCTCGACCTCGGCACCCTGGGACAACTCCTGGCGGAGGCCGGGCCGTTCGCCTTCGTCAAGATGACCCCGGCACACCTGGAGATCCTCTCCGACCAGCTGACCCCCGAGCAGGTACGCGCCCTGGCGAGTGTGTACGTGGTGGCCGGCGAAGCCCTGCCCGGCCGGCTCGTCGACGGCTGGGCCGCACCGGTGATCAACGAGTACGGCCCGACCGAGGCGTCCGTCGGCACCTGCGTCTTCCCGGCACCGGACGACGGCAACCGGGAGATCGTGCCCATCGGACGCCCCCTGCCGAACATGACGATGCGGGTGCTCGACCACCGGCTCCGGCCGGTGCCCGTGGGCGTGACGGGAGAGCTGTACGTCGGCGGCGCGGGTGTGGCCCGCGGCTACGCCGGCCGGCCAGCGCAGACCGGCGCCGCCTTCCTCCCGGACCCCTACGGCGCGCCCGGCGACCGGATGTACCGCACCGGTGACCTGGTCCGGCTGCTGCCCGGCGGCGAGGTCGACTTCCTCGGACGGATCGACCACCAGGTCAAGATCCGCGGTCACCGTATCGAGACCACGGAGATCCAGGTGGTTCTCGCCGACCACCCGCGGGTGCGCGAGGCGGTCGTCACCGTCCGGGAGACCCGGCCGGGGGACCGCAGCCTCGTCGCCCACTACGTGGCCGCGGGCGACACACCCCCCAGCCACGACGAGCTCGTCACCCACTGCACGGACCACCTGCCCCCCTACATGGTGCCGTCGGCCTTCATGGCACTGCCGGCACTCCCGCTCAACGCCAACGGCAAGGTGGACCGGGCCGCTCTCAGCGCACTTGAGCCCCGGACCGAACTGGACGTCGTGGCACCGCGCACCGTCGTGGAGGAGCGCGTCGCCGAGATCTGGATCGACCTCCTGGGCCGGGACGTGGGCGTGTACGGCAACTTCTTCCACACGGGCGGCAATTCCATCCTCGCGATCCGTCTGGTCGCGAGCCTTCAGGACGCATTCGAGATCGAGCTGCCGATGAGGGCCGTCTTCGAGGGTCCGACCGTCGCCGAACTCGCCACGGCCATCGAGGAATTGATCCGGGCCGAGGTCGAGGCACTGACGGACGACGAACTCATCGCTCAAACACTGCGGTTCGGGGAGTAGAACACATGGGTACCGAGGACTTCACGCAGCACAACGCAGACGTCGTCCGTGACGAGGTTCTCCGCAGGCGGCTCAGCGGACGCGGCGGCAACCAGCGATCCGCGATCGGGCGCGCCGAGCGCGATCAGCCTCTGGTGCTTTCCCACGGCCAACAGCAGATGTGGTTCCTCAACCGCCTCGACCCGGACAGCACCGAATACCTGGTGCCCCTCGCCTTCCGGCTGCGCGGCCGACTGGACGCCGAAGCCCTCCAGCGGGCCTGGTCGGCCATCCTCGCCCGCCACGAGATCCTCCGCACCCGCTATGCCATGCTCGACGGCCGGCCCGTACAGGTCGTCGACGAGCCGGTGGACGTACCCCTGGTACCGCAGGACCTCACGAGCCTGCTCGCCGACGAGCGGGATTCGCGCACCGACGCCCTCGTCGCACAGCACCTGGACGAACCCTTCGACCTGGAGCACGACTGGCCGGTACGCGCCCGGCTCCTCCGCCTCGCCTCCGACGACCATGTACTGACCGTCGTCTTCCACCACATCGCGTGCGACGCGTGGTCCACCCGCCTGTTCGCCTCCGAACTGAGCACCCTCTACGCCGCCTTCGCCGAAGGCTCCGACGCCACGCTGCCCCCGCTCGACGTGCAGTACGCCGACTACGCGCAATGGCAGCGCCAGGTGCTGTCGGGCACAACCCTGGAAGGGCAGCTGAGCTACTGGCGGGACCAGCTCGCGGGTCTGCGGCCCATCGAGCTGCCCGCCGACCGGCCGCGGCCCGCCGTGCGCGAACACGCGGGCGCCGAGGTCGCGTTCCCCTTGCCGCGCGAGGTCGCGCAGCGCGTCCGTGACCTGGCCGTCAAGCATGACACCACCCCCTTCGTGGTGTTCCTCACGGCTCTCCAGGCACTCGTCTCGTACTACGTCGATGACAACGACGTCGCCGTGGGCACCGTCGCCAGCGGCCGCACCCGGCCCGAACTCCAGAACGTCTTCGGCTATTGCATCAACACCCTGGTCATGCGCGCCACCTGGGACGACTCCACCACGTTCGGCGAACTCGTCGACAAGGGCAGACAGTCCCTGATCGACGCCTACGACCACCAGGCGGTGCCCTTCGCCCAGCTCGTGGACGATCTGCAGCCGGAGCGCGACCTGTCCCGCACCTCCCTGTACCAGGTCGCCTTCACCCTCCACGAGGCCGGCGGCGAGGGCCTCACCCTGCCCGGGACGGACGTCACGCCCTACGAGGTGCTCGGCACCGTCGCCAAGTGCGACCTCGAACTGCGCGTCGGCGAGAACTCCGACGGCTCGTACGAGACCAGGCTCACCTACGCCACCGCCCTCTTCGACGAGGCCACCGTGCGGCGCATGGCCACCCACTTCGTACGCCTTCTTGACCAGGCGACCCGCACACCCGACACCGCCGTCGCCGAGTACGACCTCATCCCTGAGGGTGAGTTGGAGGTTGTCCTTGGGGAGGGTCCGGCTCCGCTGGTGGATGTGTCGGGTCGGTCTTTGCATGAGTTGTTCGAGGAGCGGGTGCGGGTGTCGCCGGGGGTGGTGGCGGTGGTCGCCGGTGCGGTGGAGTTGTCGTACGGCGAGGTGAACGAGCGGGCGAATCGGCTGGCGCATGTGCTGCGGGATGCGGGTGTGGGGGCCGAGTCGTTGGTGGGGGTGTGTTTGGAGCGTGGGCCGGATCTGGTGCCGACGCTGCTGGGTGTTCTCAAGTCGGGTGCTGGTTATGTGCCGTTGGATCCGGTGAATCCGGTGGAGCGGTTGCGGTTCGTGCTGGCGGATGCGGGCGTGTCGGCGTTGGTGGCCTCTGCCGAGCTTGCCGGGGCGGTGGGCGAGGGGTTCGAGGGCCGGGTGGTCGTGCTGGACGGCGTGGACGCGGGGGTTGTCGCGCGGGCGCCGGCTGAGGATCTGCTGCCGGTGTCGTCGGGGTCGAACGCGGCGTATGTGATCTTTACGTCGGGGTCGACGGGGCGGCCGAAGGGTGTGGTGGTTCCGCATTCGAATGTGGTGCGGTTGCTGGAGACGGCGCATGAGCACTTCGCCTTCGACGGGTCGGACGTCTTCTCGCTGTTCCATTCCTTCGCGTTCGACGTCTCGGTGTTCGAGTTGTGGGGGGCGTTGCTGTTCGGCGGCCGTGTGGTGGTGGTCGGGAGTGAGGTGACGCGTTCGCCGGAGGATTTCCTGGATCTGTTGGTGGAGTGTGGTGTGACGGTGTTGAGCCAGACACCGTCGGCGTTCCGGTCCCTGGTGGCGGCCGCGGGTTCGGGAGACGAGCGGATCGACCAGTTGTCGTTGCGGGCTGTGGTGTTCGCCGGAGAAAAGCTGGAGATGCCCGAACTCGCGCCGTGGGTGGCGCGGTTGGGCCTGGACCGGCCGGCTCTGGTGAACATGTACGGAATTACCGAGACGACCGTCCACACGACGTTCTATCGGGTGGCGGAAGCTGACCTGGAGCCCGGCGGGGTTAACCCGGTGGGGCGGCCGTTGAGTGATCTACGCGTCTACTTGCTGAACCGGTCGGGCCGGTTGGTTCCGGTGGGTGTGCCGGGTGAGATGTATGTGGCCGGTCCTGGTGTGGCCCGGGAGTACCTGAACCGGCCGGAGCTGACCGCTGAGCGGTTCGTGCCGGATCCGTTCGGTGGGCCCGGTGCCCGGCTGTATCGCAGTGGCGATCTGGCGGTGCGGCGTGCGGACGGGAGTCTGGAGTTCCTGGGCCGGATCGACGACCAGGTGAAGATCCGGGGGTTCCGGGTCGAGTTGGGTGAGATCGAGGTCGCGCTGGCCGGCCAGGACGGGGTGCGTGAGGCGGTCGTACTCGCCCGCGAGACCGTTTCCGGGGACCGGAGCCTGGTGGGTTATGTGGTGCCGGAGCCGGACGTCGCAGTGGATGTGGCGGCGCTGCGGGCCGGGCTGGGGTTGGTGCTGCCGGAGTACATGGTTCCGTCGGCGGTGGTGGTGCTGGACGCACTGCCGTTGACGGCGAACGGCAAGCTGGACAAGCGGGCGTTGCCGGCACCGGACGAGGACGCCTTCGCGCGGGCGGTGTTCGTGGCGCCGCGCACCTCGCTGGAGGAACGGATCGCCGCAGCCTGGCGGGAGGTGCTCGGGGTGGAGCGGGTCGGTGTGCTGGACTCGTTCTTCGACCTGGGCGGCGATTCCATCCGCGCCGTCTCCCTCGTCGGCGCTCTGCGCGCCCAGGGCGTCGACGTCGCGGTGCGGGACGTCTTCGCGCAGCGCACGGTGGCAGCTCTGGCCGAACTCGTGGGCGACCGAGCTGAGCTGGACCTCGCCGCACAGCGTTTCGTCGAGCCGTTCCAGCTGATCGACGAGGAGATCCGGGCCCTGCTGCCCGAAGGCGTCGTCGACGCCTACCCCCTCACCCAGATCCAGACCGGCATGGTCGTCGAGATGCTGGCCGACACGGACCAGAACAACTACCACAACGTCAGCTCCTTCCGGATCCGGGACGCCGGGACCTTCGTCCCGGAGGCCTTCCGCGCGGCGGTCGAGACCGTGGTCGCCCGGCATGAGGTGCTGCGCATCTCCCTCCACCTCACCGACTTTGCCGTGCCGCTCCAGATGGTCCACGCACACGCCGAACTCCCGGTCAGCATGGACGATGTGACCGATCTGGCGCCGGAGGACAGGGAGGCCGCCCTCCGCGCCCACATCGCCGAGGAACGGGCACGGCCCTTCGACCTCTCGACCCCCTCACTGATGCGCTTCGGCGTCCACCTGACTGGCGACGGCGGGTGGTGGCTGTCCGTCACCGAATGCCACCCGATCCTGGAGGGCTGGAGCCACCACTCGCTCCTGATGGAGGTCCTGACCTGCTATCGGCAGTACGCCGACGGCACGGAACCCGAGCCCTACGACCTCCCCGACGTCCGCTTCGCGGACTCCGTCGCCGCCGAACTCGCCTCCCTGGCCTCCGACGAGGACCGCGCCTACTGGCTGGACGTGGTGGGGAGCGGCGAGAAGGTGTCACTGCCGGCCGGCTGGGGCGACGAGCCGACCGAGCCCCGCGCGAAGCACCAGGTGGGCATCGCCTGGGGCGACCTCGAAGACGGCCTGCGCGCGCTCGCGACCCGCGCCGGGGCGTCCCTGAAGAGCGTGATGATGTCGGCGCACGTGAAGGTCATGAGCCAGCTGACCGACGCGGAGACCTTCCACACGGGCCTGGTCTACGACGTCCGCCCCGAGGTCCTCGGCGCGGACCGTGTCCACGGCATGTACCTCAACACCCTGCCGTTCCCGGCCGACCGCACGGCCGGCACCTGGTTCGACCTGGTCCGCCAGGTGTTCGCCCGCGAGGTGGAGACGTGGTCGCACCGCCGCTACCCGCTGCCCGCCATCCAGCGTGATCTCGGCGGCACACAGCGCCTCATAGACGTCTTCTTCAACTACCAGGACTTCCGCCAGGTCGACGCCGACCTGGTCGACGGCACCGTCGGCTTCGACGACAGCCCCACCGAGTTCCCGCTGACCATCTCCTCGCGCAATCAGCATGTGTACCTGACCGCCGACTCGTGGACGCTCAGCCGGGCCAACGCGGAACGCATCGCGGGCATGTACCGAGCCGTCCTCGCGGCCATGGCCCACGACGCCGACGGCGACGCCCGCCCGACCTACCTGCCCGACGGCGAGCGCCACGCGCTGACTCGTACGTGGGCGGCCAACCCGGGCCCGCTGCCGCGGCGTACCGTCCGTGAGGCGTTCGAGACGCAGGCCGAGGCGACCCCCGACGCCACAGCCGTGTCCGTGGACGGCACCACCATCGGCTACGCGGAACTCGACGCGCGCGCCAACCAGTACGCGCACCACCTGCGTTCCCTGGGCGTCGGCCCCGAGTCCATCGTCGCCGTGCTGCTCGACCGAGGGCCCGAACTCCTCGCCGTACTGCTGGGTGTCTGGAAGGCCGGCGGCGCCTACCTCCCCCTCGACCCGGTCTTCCCGGACGAGCGGATCGGGCACATGCTCGCCGACGCGGGGGCCGTGGTGACCGTCACCCAGGAGGCGCACGCCGACCGTGTCGCCGCGGTGTCCGACCGGCCGACCCTGCTGGTGGACCGCGACCGGCACCTCGTCGAGGCGAGTCCGACGGGGCGGCCGGCGGCACCGGCCGGGCCGGACGCCCTCGACACGCTCGCCTACATGATCTACACATCCGGTTCCACCGGTCTGTCCAAGGGCGTCCTGGTGACCCAGGGCGGCCTGGCGAACCACGTCGAGTGGGCCGTGCGCGAGCTCGCCGGCCGCGGCAGCGGCGGCGCGCCACTGTTCTCGTCGATCGCCTTCGACCTGGTCGTCCCCAACCTCTGGGTGCCGCTCGTCGTCGGCCAGACCGTGCACCTGCTCCCGCACGACCTGGACCTGGGAGAACTCGGCGGGTACGTCGCCGAGGCCGGCCCCTACAGCTTCATCAAGCTCACCCCGGCACACCTCGACATCCTGACCCAGCAGCTCACCGCCGAGCAGGCCGCCTCCCTCACCTCCGTCCTTGTCGTCGCAGGCGAAGCCCTCACTCGACGCGTGGTCCAGAGCTGGCGCGACCTGGCCCCCGACACGCCCCTGATCAACGAGTACGGGCCGACGGAAGCCTCCGTCGGCACCTGCGTCCACCCGGTCGAAGGCCCCCTGAACACCGACGTGATCCCGATCGGCAGTCCGCTGCCGAACATGCGGATGCACGTACTCGACCCGCACGGCGAGCCCGTCCCGGTCGGTGTCCCGGGCGAGCTGTACGTCGGAGGCACCGGCGTCGCCCGCGGCTACGCGGGCCGGCCCGAGCTGACCGCCGAGAAGTTCGTGCCGGACCCCTTCGGGGAGCCCGGCGCCAGGCTCTACCGGACCGGCGACAAGGTACGGGTACTGCCGGGCGGCGTCGTCGACTTCATCGGGCGCACCGACGGACAGGTGAAGATCCGCGGCTACCGGGTCGAACTCGGCGAGATCGAGGCCACCCTCGCCCAGCTCCCGGAGATCGACGAGGCCCGCGTCCTGCTGCGCGAGGACACCCCGGGGGAACGGCAACTGGTCGCCTATCTGGTGCCCGTCGGTGACGGCATCCCCGAGCCCGCCGCGCTCCGTGCGGCCCTGGCCCGCACACTCCCCGACTACATGGTCCCGTACGCCTTCGTGTCCGTGGACACCATGCCGCTCAACGCCAACGGAAAGCTCGACGTCCCGGCCCTGCCCGCGCCCGGGGCGAATGCTTTCGCGCAGGCGCGCCACATCGCCCCGCGCACCCCCCTGGAAGAACGGGTGGCCGCCGTGTGGCAGGACGCCCTGCCGTCCGCCGCCGCCGGAGTCGAGGACGACTTCTTCGAGGCCGGCGGTGACTCGATCCGTGCCGTGGCCCTGGTCGGCAAACTCCGTGCAGAGGGCTTCGACATCGCCGTACGGGACGTCTTCGACCGGCGCACCATCGCAGGGGTCTGCGAACTCATCAGCGGACGCGGAGAGCTGGAAGCCGGCCGGACCGGCACCGTGGCCCCCTTCGCGATGATCTCCGACGAGGACCGGGCGAACCTGCCGGAGGGGGTCGTCGACGCCTATCCGCTGTCACAGAACCAGACCGGCATGCTCGTCGAGACCCTGGTCGACGGCGGCCACAACAACTACCACAACGTCAACGTCTACCGGGTGCACGACGACCGGCCCTTCGCCTTGTCCGTGTTCCGGCAGGCGGTCCAGACCGTCACCGCCCGCCACGACGTGCTGCGTACCTCCGTCCACCTGAACGGCTACGCGGAGCCGATGCAGCTCGTGCACGCCGAGGCCGAGGTGACCTGCGTCAGCAGAGACCTCAGGGGCCTGGACGAGCAGGCGCGGGACGACGCCCTGACGGCGTACGTGACCGCCGAACGCATGGACCCCTTCGACCTCTCCGTCGCCTTCCCTCTGCTGCGGATCGCCGCACATGAGGTGGACGACGACACCTGGTACTGCGCGTTCACCCAGAGCCACGCGGTCCTGGACGGCTGGAGCAACCAGCTTCTCCTCAAGGACATCGTGGAGACCTATCGGGCCCTGCGGGACGGCGCGGACACCGCCCCGCGCGCCATGCCGCTCGTCAGGCTCGCCGACTCCGTGGCCGCCGAACGCGCGGCCCTTGACGCCGAGGAGGACCGCGCCTACTGGCGTGACCTCGTCGCGGACCACGCCAAGGTCTCCGTACCGGCCGGCTGGCACGGCGACCTGTCCGCGCCCGCCGAGGTCGTCCACGCCGTGGTGGACTACCGGGACCTGGAGGGCGCGCTGCGCGCGACCGCCGGAGCCGCCAGGGTCTCCCTCAAGAGCGTGCTAGTCGCCGCGCACTTGAAGGTGATGAGCCAGCTCACCGACGAGCCGGCCTTCCACACCGGCCTGGTCACCCACAGCCGTCCCGAGGCAGCCGGGGCCGACCAGATACTCGGCACCTTCCTCAACACACTGCCGTTCCCCGCCGACCGCTCCGCCCGTACCTGGCGGGAACTGCTGCGCCAGGTCTCCGACCGGGAGATCGAGACCTGGCCGCACCGCCACTTCCCCATGCCCGCCATCCCCAGGGAGCCGGGCTCCGGGCGACTGGTGGACATCTTCTTCAGCTACCTCGACTTCCACCGGCTCGACAGCGTCGCCGCCGAGGAGGGCGCGGGACTCAACGACAGCCCCACCGAGTTCGGCCTCAGCGCCAGCGCCATGGGCGGACTCATCACCCTGCGCAGCAACACCCACGTCCTCAGTCCCGCCAACGGGGAGCGTCTGGTGGGGATGTATCGGGGTGTGTTGGAGGCGATGGCCGCCGATCCGGACGGGGAGGCGCGGGCTGTCTTCCTGCCGTCGGGTGAGCAGTCCTGGCTATTGGACGCCGGACTGGGTGATGTTCTTGAGGCGCCGCTGCGGTCGGTGTTGGAGCGTTTTGACGAGCAGGTTCGTCTGACTCCGGATGCTGTGGCTGTCGTCCATGGCGCAGACGTGGTCTCGTATGCCGGGCTTGACGCGCGGGCCAACCGTATTGCGCGTCGGCTGCGTGAGTTGGGTGTGGGTGCGGAGTCGGCTGTCGGTGTGCTGCTCGACCGGTGCACTGACTTGCCGGCGGTGTTGCTGGGGGTGTGGAAGGCCGGGGGTGCGTACGTTCCGGTGGATCCGCAGGCGCCGGGGGAGCGTACTCGGTTTGCGCTGAGTGATGCTGCGGTGAGTGCGCTGGTCACCGACACCGCACATGTGGACTTGGCCTCTGATGCTGTTGATGTGCCGTGCCTGCTTCTGGACCGGGAGTCGGAGAGCATCGACACTCTTCCGGCCACCGCTCCGTCTCGCGCCGGCGATCTCGACCAGCTCGCGTATGTGATCTATACGTCGGGTTCTACGGGCCGTCCCAAGGGTGTGCAGACGACGCATCGGGGTCTGGCCAACTACCTCGACTGGTCCGTGACCGGGTATCTGTCGGAAGGCAGTGGCGGGGCACCCCTCTTCTCGTCCGTCGCTTTCGATGTCGTGGTGACGACGCTGTATGCGCCGCTGATCGCGGGGCGGCCGTTGCACATCCTTCCGGCGGATGCTGATCTGGCGCGGTTGGGTGAGTTGCTGCGGGCGCAGGGCCCGTACGACTTCATCAAGCTGACGCCGAGCCATCTGGATGTGCTGCTGCCGCAGTTGGCGGAGGCTGAGGCGGATTCGGTTCCGTTGGCCCGGACGTTGATTCCTGGTGGTGACGCGTTGTCTCGGGAGAGTGCCGCGCGGTGGAGTGCGTTGTTCGGCGGGGCTCGTGTGATCAATGAGTACGGTCCCACGGAGATCACGGTCGGTAACAGCTACTTCCCGGCGTCGGAGCCGTTCGAGGGGGAGATTCTGCCGATCGGGCGGCCGATTCCCGGGACGAGTATGTATGTGCTGGATGCCGAGATGCGGCTGGTGCCGGTCGGGGTGACCGGTGAGGTGTGTGTCGGTGGGGAGTGCCTGGCGCGCGGTTATGCGGGGCGCCCCGACCTGACGGCGGAGCGGTTTGTGCCGGATCCGTACGGGGTTCCGGGTGCGCGGTTGTATCGCACTGGTGACCTGGCGCGGGTGCTGCCGGACGGCAATCTGGAGTTCCGGGGGCGGATCGATGACCAGGTGAAGATCCGGGGCTTCCGGGTGGAGCTGGGTGACATCGAGGTCGCGCTGGCCGGTCAGGAAGGGATCCGCGAGGCGGTCGTGGTCGCCCGCGAGAACCAGAACCTGGTGGGTTACGTCGTGCCGGAGACCGGTGTCTCGGTGGATGTGGCTGAGTTGCGGGCCGGGCTTGGGCTGGTGCTGCCGGAGTACATGGTCCCGTCGGCGGTGGTGGTGCTGGAGTCGATGCCGTTGACGGCGAACGGCAAGCCGGACAAGCGGGCGTTGCCGGCGCCGGACGAGGACGCGTTCGCGCGGGCGGAGTTCGTGGCGCCGCGCACGGTCGCGGAGGAGCGCATCGCCGCGGTGTGGCGTGACGTTCTGGGGGTCGAGCGGGTCGGTGTACTGGACTCGTTCTTCGACCTGGGCGGCGACTCCATCCGCGCGGTCTCCCTCGTCGGCGCCCTACGCGCCCAAGGCACCGATGTAGCGGTACGTGATGTGTTCGCGCACCGCACTGTCGCGGCCCTGGCCGAACTGGTCGCTCGACGCGGAGAGTTGGACGCTGCCGCGCAGCGTGCCGTCACGCCGTTCGAGCTGATCGGCGAGGAGATCCGGGCATTGCTGCCCGAAGACGTCGTCGACGCTTACCCCCTCACCCAGATCCAGACCGGCATGGTCGTCGAGATGCTCACCGACAAGGACCGCAACCCGTACCACAGTTGCGCCTTGCACCGGGTCCCCGACGACCGGCCCTTCTCCGAGGCGGCCCTGCGCGAAGCACTCGACATTGTCGCGGGCCGCCAGGACGTGCTGCGCACCTCCATCGATCTGACCTCGTACTCCGTCCCGATGCAGCTGGTCCATGCCGATGTGCGGATCCCGCTCGCGGTACGTGACCTGCGTGGGCTGGACGCCGAGGAGCACCGGCAGGCCCTGCGCGACTTCGTGGACAAGGAACGCTCTGACGTCTTCGATCTGACCGTCGCCCCTCTGCTCCGCGTGACCGTCCTGCTGGAGGAGAACGGCTGGCGTATCGCCTTCACCCAGTTCCACGCCATCACCGAGGGCTGGGGACACCACGTCTTCCTGATGGAACTCCTCAACATCTACCGGCAGAAGCTCGACGGGACGGCGCCCGCCCCCCATGAAGCTCCGGTCGTACGCTTCGCCGACACCGTCGCCGGTGAACTCGCCTCCCTGGCCTCGCCCGAAGACCGGGCCTACTGGACCGCGGTCGTCCAGGACCGGACGCCGTTCACCCTGCCCAGCGGATGGGGAACGGCCGACGAACCCGAGCGGGACCTCGCTCTCCGCGTCCGGCTCGACGACCTGGAGAAGCCGCTGCGTGCACTGGCCTCGCAGGCGAAGGCCTCCGTCAAGGCCGTGCTTCTCGCGGCACACCTCAAGGTGCTGAGCCAACTCACCGAATCAGGGCAGTTCCACACCGGCCTGGTGTGCGATGTGCGGCCCGAGGCCCTGGGCGCGGACCGCGTCTACGGGATGTTCCTCAACACCGTGCCCTTCCCCGCCGACCGGCTGTCCGGCCGTACCTGGCGTGAACTGGTCGAACACGTCCACGAGCAGGAAGTCGACCTCTCGGCGCACCGCCGGTTCCCCCTGCCGGAGATCACCCGCACGGTGGGACAGGGCCAACGCCTGGTCAACGTGGTGTTCAACTACCAGAACTACCACGTTGTCGACCGATCGTTGATCGACGTCGACATGAGCGCCGGCGGCGGAGCCACCGAGTTCGGCCTCAACGTCATCGCCATGGTCCACGGCATCAGCCTGAAGACCACGACGCGCGTCCTCAGTCCCGCCAACGGGGAGCGTCTGGTGGGGATGTATCGGGGTGTGTTGGAGGCGATGGCCGCCGATCCGGACGGGGAGGCGCGGGCTGTCTTCCTGCCGTCGGGTGAGCAGTCCTGGCTATTGGACGCCGGACTGGGTGATGTTCTTGAGGCGCCGCTGCGGTCGGTGTTGGAGCGTTTTGACGAGCAGGTTCGTCTGACTCCGGATGCTGTGGCTGTCGTCCATGGCGCAGACGTGGTCTCGTATGCCGGGCTTGACGCGCGGGCCAACCGTATTGCGCGTCGGCTGCGTGAGTTGGGTGTGGGTGCGGAGTCGGCTGTCGGTGTGCTGCTCGACCGGTGCACTGACTTGCCGGCGGTGTTGCTGGGGGTGTGGAAGGCCGGGGGTGCGTACGTTCCGGTGGATCCGCAGGCGCCGGGGGAGCGTACTCGGTTTGCGCTGAGTGATGCTGCGGTGAGTGCGCTGGTCACCGACACCGCACATGTGGACTTGGCCTCTGATGCTGTTGATGTGCCGTGCCTGCTTCTGGACCGGGAGTCGGAGAGCATCGACACTCTTCCGGCCACCGCTCCGTCTCGCGCCGGCGATCTCGACCAGCTCGCGTATGTGATCTATACGTCGGGTTCTACGGGCCGTCCCAAGGGTGTGCAGACGACGCATCGGGGTCTGGCCAACTACCTCGACTGGTCCGTGACCGGGTATCTGTCGGAAGGCAGTGGCGGGGCACCCCTCTTCTCGTCCGTCGCTTTCGATGTCGTGGTGACGACGCTGTATGCGCCGCTGATCGCGGGGCGGCCGTTGCACATCCTTCCGGCGGATGCTGATCTGGCGCGGTTGGGTGAGTTGCTGCGGGCGCAGGGCCCGTACGACTTCATCAAGCTGACGCCGAGCCATCTGGATGTGCTGCTGCCGCAGTTGGCGGAGGCTGAGGCGGATTCGGTTCCGTTGGCCCGGACGTTGATTCCTGGTGGTGACGCGTTGTCTCGGGAGAGTGCCGCGCGGTGGAGTGCGTTGTTCGGCGGGGCTCGTGTGATCAATGAGTACGGTCCCACGGAGATCACGGTCGGTAACAGCTACTTCCCGGCGTCGGAGCCGTTCGAGGGGGAGATTCTGCCGATCGGGCGGCCGATTCCCGGGACGAGTATGTATGTGCTGGATGCCGAGATGCGGCTGGTGCCGGTCGGGGTGACCGGTGAGGTGTGTGTCGGTGGGGAGTGCCTGGCGCGCGGTTATGCGGGGCGCCCCGACCTGACGGCGGAGCGGTTTGTGCCGGATCCGTACGGGGTTCCGGGTGCGCGGTTGTATCGCACTGGTGACCTGGCGCGGGTGCTGCCGGACGGCAATCTGGAGTTCCGGGGGCGGATCGATGACCAGGTGAAGATCCGGGGCTTCCGGGTGGAGCTGGGTGACATCGAGGTCGCGCTGGCCGGTCAGGAAGGGATCCGCGAGGCGGTCGTGGTCGCCCGCGAGAACCAGAACCTGGTGGGTTACGTCGTGCCGGAGACCGGTGTCTCGGTGGATGTGGCTGAGTTGCGGGCCGGGCTTGGGCTGGTGCTGCCGGAGTACATGGTCCCGTCGGCGGTGGTGGTGCTGGAGTCGATGCCGTTGACGGCGAACGGCAAGCCGGACAAGCGGGCGTTGCCGGCGCCGGACGAGGACGCGTTCGCGCGGGCGGAGTTCGTGGCGCCGCGCACGGTCGCGGAGGAGCGCATCGCCGCGGTGTGGCGTGACGTTCTGGGGGTCGAGCGGGTCGGTGTACTGGACTCGTTCTTCGACCTGGGCGGCGACTCCATCCGCGCGGTCTCCCTCGTCGGCGCCCTACGCGCCCAAGGCACCGACATAGGCGTGCAGGAGATCTTCCAGCACCGCACGGTGGCGGCGCTCGCCGAACTCGTCTATGGGCGCGCCGAGTTGGACTCTGCCACACAGCGTTCCGTCGCGCCGTTCGAGCTGATCGACAACGAGATCCGGGCGCAGTTGCCGGACGACGTCGTGGACGCCTACCCGCTCACTCAGAACCAGGTGGGGATGCTGGTCGAGTCGTTGGCGGGCGACGGGCTCGGCAGCTACCACAACGTGGAGGCTTTCCATGTCCGTGATGAGCGGCCTTTTGACTTCGGTGTCTTTGCAGAGGCTGTTCGTGTGGTGGTGGCGCGGCATGAGGTGTTGCGTTCGGCGGTGAGTCTGACGGACTTCGCGGTGCCGCTTCAGCTGGTGCGCGAGGACGTGGTGGTGCCGTGCGGGTGGCGTGATGTCAGTGGGCTCAGTGATGAGGACCTGCGGGCGGAGGTCTTGTCGTTCGTCGACGGTGAGCGGGGCAACGTCTTCGATCTGACGGATGCCGGATCGCTGCTGCGGGTGTTCGTGCACGCCGGCGCTTCGGACGGCTGGATCTGCACCCTGACGCAGCACCACGCGATCTTGGAAGGGTGGAGCTTCTACGCCCTGTCCATGGAGATCGCGGAGTGCTACCGGCTTCTGCGGGATGGCGAGGGTCCGGGGGTGTACGACGCCCCGCCCGTGCGTTTCGCGGATGCGGTGGCGTTGGAGTTGCGGGCTCTGGGGTCGGTGGAGGACCGGGAGTTCTGGTCGGGTGTGGTGGCTGGGCGTGGGCGGTTCGTGGTGCCGGTTCACTTCGGTGGGGCGGGTCTTGTCGAGTCGGTGCGTGTGCGGGTGGATTTGGAGGGTGTGCGGGAGCGGTTGCTGGGGTTGGCGGCGGCTGAGGATGTGCCGGTCAAGAGTGTGCTGTTGGCGGCGCATGTGAAGGTGCTGGCGCAGTTGTCGCAGGAGGAGGAGTTCTTCACCGGGTTGGTGGGGCATTGCCGGCCCGAGGTGGTGGGTGCGGAGCGGGTGTACGGGATGTTCCTGAACACGATGCCGTTCCCGGTGGACCGTTCGGCGCGGACGTGGCGTGAGCTGGTGCGTCAGGCGTTCGCGCGGGAGGTGGAGGCGTGGCCGCACCGGCACTATCCGATGCCGCAGATCCAGCGGGACGCCGGCCGTGACGGCGAGCGGCTGATCGACGTCCTGTTCAACTACATCGACTTCCACCAGGGCGAGTCCGGAGCCGTGAGCACCGTCGTCAGCGAGGGGCCCAACGAGTTCGGCCTGGCCGTGCACGCCCGCGGTTCCGATCACCTGTCGCTCAGCACGAACACCCGTGTCATGTCCCGGAGCAACGCGGAACGTCTGGCGGCGATGTACGGCGCGGTCCTGGAGGCCATGGCCACCGACCCCGACGGCGACGCACGCAGCGTCCATCTACCTGCTGGGGAGCGCGAAGCCGTCATGGGAGAGAGCGTCGTGGATTCCACGGTGTCGGGTCGTGTGCACGAGTTGTTCGAGGAGCGGGTACGGGTCTCGCCGGATGCGGTGGCTGTGGTCGCCGGTGAAGTGGAGCTGTCGTACGGCGAGGTGAACGAGCGCGCGAACCGGCTGGCGCACGTGCTGCGGGATGCGGGTGTGGGCGCGGAGTCGCTGGTGGGTGTGTGCCTGGAACGCGGGGCGGACCTCGTGCCGTCCTTGCTGGGCGTACTGAAGTCCGGCGGCGGCTATGTGCCGTTGGACCCGGCGAACCCCGTGGAGCGGCTTCGGTTCATGTTGGCGGACGCCGGAACATCGGCGCTGGTGACCTCCGCCGAGTTCGCGGAGGCGGTGGGCGAGGGGTTCACGGGCCGCGTGATCGTGCTGGACGGCGCGGACGCGGATGTCGTCGCGCAGGCGCCGGCTCAGAATCCGCTGCCGGTGTCGGAGAGCTCGAACACGGCGTACGTGATCTACACATCGGGGTCGACCGGGCGTCCCAAGGGCGTGATCGTTCCGCACGCGAACGTGCTGCGGTTGCTGGAGACGACACACGAGCACTTCGCCTTCGACGAGGCGGACGTCTTCACGCTGTTCCACTCGTTCGCGTTCGACGTCTCGGTGTTCGAGATGTGGGGAGCGCTGGGCTTCGGCGGTCGAGTGGTCGTGGTCGAACGGGACGTGACGCGTTCCCCGGACGACTTCCTGGACCTGCTGGTGGAGCGCGAGGTGTCGGTGATGTGCCAGACACCGTCCGCGTTCCGGTCCCTGACAGCGGCCGCGGGCGCGGGGGACAGGCGGATGAAGCAACTGTCCTTGCGGGCCGTGGTGTTCGCCGGCGAGAAGCTGGAGATACCCGAACTGGCGCCGTGGGTGGACCGGCTGGGGCTGGGACGTACGGCTCTGGTGAACATGTACGGGCCGACGGAGACCACGGTCTACGTCACCTACCACCGCATAGTCAGGCGCGACCTGGAGCCCGGTTCGGGCAACCCGATCGGACGGCCGCTCAACGATCTCCGTATTCACCTGCTGGACCCGTTCGGAAATCTGGTTCCGGTGGGTGTGCCGGGCGAGATGCACGTCGCGGGGCCCGGTGTGGCGCGGGGGTATCTGAACCGGCCGGAGCTGACGGCGGAACGGTTCGTGCCGGACCCGTACGGGGCTCCCGGTGCCCGGCTGTACCGCACCGGTGACCTGGCGGTGCGGCGTCCGGACGGGAGCGTGGAGTTCCTGGGCCGGATCGACGACCAGGTGAAGATCCGCGGCTTCCGGGTCGAGCTGGGCGAGATCGAGGTCGCGCTGGCCGGCCAGGAGGGTGTGCGCGAGGCCGTCGTCATCGCCCGCGAGAACCAGAACCTGGTGGGGTACGTCGTGCCGCGGGCCGGTGCCACGGTGGATGTGCCGGCGGTACGGGCCGGGGTGGCGCGTGCGCTGCCGGACTACATGGTCCCGTCGGCGCTGGTGGTGCTGGACGCCCTGCCGTTGACCCCGAACGGCAAGCTCGACAAGCGGGCATTGCCGGCGCCGGACGACGAGGCCTTCGCGCGGGCCGTGTTCATCGCCCCGCGCACTCCGCTGGAGGAGCGGATCGCCGGGGTGTGGCGTGAGGTGCTGGGCCTGGAGCGGGTCGGTGTACAGGACTCGTTCTTCGACCTCGGCGGCGACTCGATCCGCGCGGTCACGCTGGTCGGCGCCCTGCGCGCGCAGGGCATCGACGTGGCCGTGGGTGATGTCCTCGCCGAACGCACGGTGGCGGGCCTCGCCGGGCGCGCCGAAGACCGTGCCCCCCTCGCCGACCGCACCCACCGTTCCGTGCCGCCGTTCGAGCTGATCGACGAGGAGCTCCGCGCCCAACTGCCCGACGACGTCGTGGACGCCTATCCCCTGACCCGTAACCAGGTGGGGATGCTGGTCGAGTCGTTGGCGGGCGACGGGCTCGGCAGCTACCACAACGTGATGGCCTTCCACGTGCGTGATGAGCGGCCTTTTGACTTCGGTGTCTTTGCAGAGGCTGTTCGTGTGGTGGTGGCGCGGCATGAGGTGTTGCGTTCGGCGGTGAGTCTGACGGACTTCGCGGTGCCGCTTCAGCTGGTGCGCGAGGACGTGGTGGTGCCGTGCGGGTGGCGTGATGTCAGTGGGCTCAGTGATGAGGACCTGCGGGCGGAGGTCTTGTCGTTCGTCGACGGTGAGCGGGGCAACGTCTTCGATCTGACGGATGCCGGATCGCTGCTGCGGGTGTTCGTGCACGCCGGCGCTTCGGACGGCTGGATCTGCACCCTGACGCAGCACCACGCGATCCTGGAGGGCTGGAGTTACCACGCACTCCTGATGGAGATCGTGGAGTGCTACCGGCTTCTGCGGGACGGTGAAGGGCTAGGGGGCCATGAGGCTCCCGCAGTCCGTTTCGCGGATGCGGTGGCGTTGGAGTTGCGGGCTCTGGGGTCGGTGGAGGACCGGGAGTTCTGGTCGGGTGTGGTGGCTGGGCGTGGGCGGTTCGTGGTGCCGGTTCACTTCGGTGGGGCGGGTCTTGTCGAGTCGGTGCGTGTGCGGGTGGATTTGGAGGGTGTGCGGGAGCGGTTGCTGGGGTTGGCGGCGGCTGAGGATGTGCCGGTCAAGAGTGTGCTGTTGGCGGCGCATGTGAAGGTGCTGGCGCAGTTGTCGCAGGAGGAGGAGTTCTTCACCGGGTTGGTGGGGCATTGCCGGCCCGAGGTGGTGGGTGCGGAGCGGGTGTACGGGATGTTCCTGAACACGATGCCGTTCCCGGTGGACCGTTCGGCGCGGACGTGGCGTGAGCTGGTGCGTCAGGCGTTCGCGCGGGAGGTGGAGGCGTGGCCGCACCGGCACTATCCGATGCCGCAGATCCAGCGGGACGCCGGCCGTGACGGCGAGCGGCTGATCGACGTCCTGTTCAACTACATCGACTTCCACCAGGTCGACTCGGGAGTCGTCACCCAGGCGGCCAACAGCGCCCCCACCGAATTCGGCCTGTCCGTACACGCCCTGGGCTCACAAGGGTTGGCGCTCACCACGAACACAGGAGTAATCAGCCGGGCCAACACCGAACGTCTGGCGGCGATGTACAGCGCGGTCCTGGAGGCCATGGCCACCGACCCCGACGGCAACCCACAGGACACCTACCTGCCTGAGGGTGAGTTGGAGGTCGTGCTCGGTGGAGGTCCGGCCCCGCTGGCGGATGTGTCTGGTCGGTCTCTGCATGAGTTGTTCGAGGAGCGGGTGCGGGTGTCGCCGGGGGCGGTGGCTGTGGTTGCTGGTGGGGTGGAACTCTCATATGCCGAGGTGAATGAGCGGGCGAATCGGCTGGCGCATGTGCTGCGGGATGCGGGTGTGGGCGCGGAGTCGCTGGTGGGGGTGTGCCTGGAGCGTGGGCCGGATCTGGTGCCGTCCTTGCTGGGCGTGCTCAAGTCCGGTGCTGGTTATGTGCCGTTGGATCCGGTGAATCCGGTGGAGCGGTTGCGGTTCGTGCTGGCGGATGCGGGCGTGTCGGCGTTGGTGGCCTCTGCGGAGCTTGCCGGGGCGGTGGGCGAGGGGTTCGCGGGCCGGGTGATCGTGCTGGACGGTGTGGACGCGGAGGTCGTCGCGCAGGCGCCGGCTGGGGATCTGCTGCCGGTGTCGTCGGGGTCGAACGCGGCGTACGTGATCTATACGTCAGGGTCGACGGGGCGGCCGAAGGGTGTGGTGGTTCCGCATTCGAATGTGGTGCGGCTGCTGGAGACGGCGCATGAGCGCTTCACTTTCGACGGGTCGGACGTCTTCTCGTTGTTGCATTCGTTCGCGTTCGACGTCTCGGTGTTCGAGTTGTGGGGGGCGTTGCTGTTCGGTGGTTCCGTGGTCGTGGTCGGGGGTGAGGTGGCGCGTTCGCCGGAGGATTTGCTGGATCTGCTGGTGGAACGTGGTGTGACGGTGTTGAGCCAGACACCGTCGGCGTTCCGGTCCCTGGTGGCGGCGGCGGGTTCGGGAGACGAGCGGATCGGCCGACTGTCCTTGCGGGCTGTGGTGTTCGCCGGGGAGAAGCTGGAGATGCCCGAACTGGCGCCGTGGGTGGCGCGGTTGGGTCTGGACCGGCCGCTGCTGGTGAACATGTACGGCATCACCGAGACGACCGTCCACACCACCTACCACCGCGTTGTCGAGAGCGACCTGGAGTCCAACGGGCATAATCCGATCGGACGGCCGCTCAGCGATCTGCGGGTGTATCTGCTCGATGGGCGGGGCCGGTTGGTTCCGGTGGGTGTGCCGGGTGAGATGTATGTGGCTGGTCCTGGTGTGGCGCGGGGGTACCTGAACCGGCCGGAGCTGACGGCGGAGCGGTTCGTGCCGGATCCGTTCGGTGGGCCCGGTGCCCGGTTGTATCGCAGTGGGGATCTGGCGGTGCGGCGTGGGGACGGGGGTCTGGAGTTCCTGGGCCGGATCGACGACCAGGTGAAGATCCGGGGGTTCCGGATCGAGCTGGGTGAGATCGAGGTTGCGCTGGCCGGTCAGGACGGGGTGCGTGAGGCGGTCGTACTCGCCCGCGAGGCTGTTTCCGGGGACCGGAGCCTGGTGGGTTATGTGGTGCCGGAGCCGGACGTCGCAGTGGATGTGGCGGCGCTGCGGGCCGGGCTGGGGCTGGTGCTGCCGGAGTACATGGTTCCGTCGGCGGTGGTGGTGCTGGACGTGCTGCCGTTGACGGCGAACGGCAAGCTGGACAAGCGGGCGTTGCCGGCGCCGGACGAGGACGCCTTCACACGGGCGGTGTTCGTGGCCCCGCGTACCCCGCTGGAGGACCGCATCGCCGCAGCCTGGCGGGAGGTGCTCGGGGTGGAGCGGGTCAGCGTCCTCGACTCGTTCTTCGACCTGGGCGGCGACTCCATCCGTGCCGTCTCCCTCGTCGGCGCCCTACGCGCGCAGGGTGTCGACGTCGCCGTACGCGATGTCCTCGCCGCACGCACCGTGGCGGGCCTCACCGAACTGGCTGCCCAGCGCGCCCCTCTTGACGACCGCGCACACCGTCCCGTGGCGCCCTTCGAGCTGATCGACGAGGAGATCCGGGCCCTGCTGCCCGACGACGTCGTCGACGCCTACCCCCTCACCCAGAACCAGGCGGGCATGCTGGTCGAGTCGCTCGCCGGCGGGAACCGCAACAACTACCACCTCCTCAACTCGGTCCGTATCCGGGACAACCAGCCCTTCTCGGTGGACGCGCTGCAACGGGCCGTCGACACCCTGGTCGAGCGGCACGAGGCGCTCCGTACCTCCGTCGACCTGGAGAACCACACCGTCCCGATCCAGCGGGTCCACGCGGCGGCCGACCTGCCCGTCAACGTGGTTGATCTGCGCCCGCTGGACGCGCGGGAGGAGGACCGGGTCCTGCGGGAGTTCGTACGGACGGAGAGCGCGACGCCCTGCCCGCACGACAGCGCGCCGATGATGCGGATCGGCGTCCACCTCTGCGGTGACGGCAGCTGGCAGTTCACGATCAGCCAGTCGCACGTCATCCTGGAGGGCTGGAGCTTCCACGTGCTGCTGGCCGAGCTGCTGGCGCTCTACCGGTCCCACCGGGACGGCACGGCACCCGAGCCGTACGAGCGGCCGTCCGTGCGATTCGCGGACGTCGTGGCCGCCGAGCTGCGCGCCCTGGAGTCGGAGGACGACCGTGCGTTCTGGCGCGAAGTGGTCACCGGCCGCGCGAAGTACGAACTCCCGGCAGGGTGGGGAAGCGCGGACGACGTGCCCTACGAGCCGTACAGCGTCCGCGTTCCCCTGCGTGACCTTCAGCCGCGGCTGCGCGCCTTCGCGGCGAGCGCCGACGTGCCCCTGAAGAGCGTGATGCTGGCCGCGTTCCTGAAGGCCATGGGCACCTTCAGCGGCGAGTCGTCGTTCTTCGTCGGTCTCACCAGTCATGTCCGTCTGGAAGCGGCCGGCGCCGACCGCGTCCACGGCATGCACCTCAACACCCTGCCGTTCCCGGCCGACTCGACCGCGCCGACCTGGCGCGACCTGGTCCGGCAGGTCTTCACGCGGGAGACGGAGGCGTGGCAGCACCGGCACTTCCCGATGCCGGCCATCCAGCGTGAGCTGACGGACGGACGGCGGCTCATCGACGTCTACTTCAGCTATCAGGACTTCGACCAGGTCGACGGCGGTCTGACCGACCAGACGGAGAGCTTCGGGTTCAGCACGAACGAGTTTCCATTCTCGGTCGCCACCGGCGACGGCTTCCTCAGTCTGCGGACCAACACCCGGGCGGTCAGCCGCGAGAACGTGGCGCGCATGGCCGAGGTCTTCCGCGCCGTCCTCGTCTCGATGGCCGAGTTCCCCGACGGGGACGCCCGCGCGACCGCGCTGCCGGAGGCGGACCGCGCCCTGGCCGACGCCGCACACCGGCTCCGGGACGAACCGCTGCCGCCCCGGGACCTGTGCTCCCTGATCGAGGAACAGGCCGCGCGCACCCCGGAGGCGACGGCGGTGATCGACGGGGCCCGCGCCCTGTCGTACGCCGAACTCGACAGCGCCGCCGAGGCGTTGGCCCGCCGGCTGCGGGCCCTGGGCGTGGCGGAGCGCCCGGCGGAGGAAGCGGTTGTCGGAGTCCTCCTCGACCGTGGCGCGGAACTCGTCGTCTCCCTGCTCGCGGTGTGGAAGGCCGGCGCCGCCTACCTGCCGCTCGACCCCTCGTCCCCCCGGCCGCGCGTCAGCGACACGCTGCGCGACGCGGGCGTCTCGGTCGTCGTAACGGATTCAGCCCTGCGTGAGCGGCTACCCGACGACCTCGGTGACGGCGTCGTCATCGCGGGCATCACGGGCACCGAGGTCCCGGAGTCGGCAGCCGCCCCGGCCGCCGTGGTGGACCGCACCCGAGACCTGGACCATACGGCCTACGTGATCTACACATCCGGCTCGACGGGCCGGCCCAAGGGCGTGCAGGTCACCCATCGCGGCCTGCTCAACCACGTCCGCTGGGCCGTGGACGAGCTGGCGACCCGCGGCACCGGAGGCGCGCCGCTGTTCTCGTCGGTCGCCTTCGACCTGGTCGTTCCCAACCTGTGGGCCCCGCTGGTGGCCGGCCAGCCGGTGACGGTGTTCCCCGGCACACTGCCCCTGGACGAACTGGGGCGCCACCTCGCCGAGGCGGCGCCCTTCAGCTTCGTGAAGCTCACCCCCTCCCATCTGGAGCTGCTCACCGCCCAGTTGACAGCGGAACAGGCGAACACGCTCGCCTCGGTTGTGGTGGTGGCCGGTGAGGCACTGACCCGCCGAGTGGTCGACTCCTGGCGGAAACTCGCGCCGCACGTGACGCTGGTCAACGAGTACGGGCCGACGGAGACGACCGTCGGAGCCTGCACTCTCACCCTGGGCGACTCCTCGCCGGCGGAGGTGGTGCCCATCGGCCATGCCCTCCCAGATGTGCGCATGTACGTCCTGAACGAATGGGGCGAGCGCGTGCCGGTGGGCGTACCGGGAGAGCTCTGCGTCGGCGGTGCAGGCGTCGCCCGAGGCTATGTGCACCGCCCCGCACTGACGGCTCGGCAGTTCCTGCCCGATCCGTTCGGCGAGCCCGGGAGCCGTATGTACCGCACAGGCGACCGGGTGCGCATGCTGGCCGACGGTGCCATCGACTTCCTCGGGCGCATCGACGACCAGGTCAAGATCCGCGGCTACCGCGTCGAACCGGCGGAGGTCCGGGCCGCGCTCTCCGCGCACGAGGCAGTACGTGAGGCGTTCGTCCTCGTGGACGAACCCGCGCTCGGCGAACGCCGCCTGGTGGCTTATGTCGTACCGGAGCGGCCGGACGAGGCCGGAGCTCCTTCCGAGACCGAGCTGGGCGCACATTGCGCCGCGAAGCTGCCCGACTACATGGTGCCCTCGGTATTCGTCACGCTCGAACGGCTGCCACTCAACCCCAACGGCAAGATCGACCGGAGTGCCCTGCCGGACCCGGACCAACAGCTTCAGGACCTCGGGCGCGAGTACCTCGCCCCCGTGGAACCCACCGAACGGGCCCTGGCCGACATCTGGTCCACGGTGCTGGGCCGGGAGCGCATCGCCCTCGACGACAACTTCTTCGAGCTGGGCGGCCACTCGATCCTGGTCATCCACGCCGTCGCCATGGCCCACCGGGCCGGGCTGCCGCTCTCGCTGTTCCTCCTCTACCAGCACCCGACCCTGGGCGAACTGGCGGCGGCGCTGGACGCCGCGGCCGCACAGCCCGCGCCCCGGCCCGTCGTGGAACCGACGGCCGAGCTGGTACCGGGGGCGGCTCAGGCGCTGGCACGCGGCAACGTGCCCGGCGCCGCGGTGGCCGTGCTGCGTGGCGGGGAACTCGTGGCCGTGGAGACCTTCGGCGAGGTGGCCGCGAACCGTTCGGATGCCGTCACCCCGGACACGCTCTTCCAGGTCGGGTCCATGAGCAAGCACGTCACCGCGTTCGCCGTGCTGCGCCTGGCGGACGAAGGTGCCCTGGACCTCGACGCGGACGTCAACGAGTACCTCTCCGGCTGGCGGATCCCCGACGGCACGGGCGAACCACCTGTGACCCTGCGGCATCTGCTGGGACACCTGTCCGGGCTGAGCCTTCCCCAGAGCAAGGGCTTCCCGCGGGGCCAGGAACCCACCCCCGCACTGCTCGATCTGCTGTACGGGCGGCCGCCGGCCCCGAACCCGCCGGTGTTCCGGGAACTGCCGCTGGGCAGTACCTTCCGCAAGGCGAACGTGCACTTCTCCGTGGTGCAGCAGGTGCTCACCGACATCACCCGGGAACCGTTCGCCGAACTCATGCGGACGCTCGTCCTCGACCCGCTGGGCATGCGCGACAGCAGCTTCGACCAGCGCTTCCCGGAGACCGCCGGACGGCCCGTGGCCGTCGGGCACACCGAGGACGGGACACCGCTCGCGGACGGCTGGCTCGTGCGTCCCGACATGGCGGCCGCCGGCCTGTGGAGCACCGTCGCCGACATGGCCCAACTGGCCCTCGCCGTGCGCCGCTCACGGCTCGGCAGGCCGCTCGCCCCCCTCTCCGCGCACCGCGCCGAGGAGATGCTGACACCCCATCCGACCAGCTCCTACGGGCTCGGCACGGTGATCGACACCACGGGCACCGAGGTGCACTTCGGCCATGGCGGCGAACCTGTCGGATACCGCGGCCTGACACTGTGCGGCCTGCACTCCGGAACCGGCTGGGTCGTCCTGACCAACGGTCCGGGCGGCGACCACCTGATCAGAGCCTTGGACATCACAGACCAGAGGAAGTGACTCATGGACACCCCCGTGCGCAGTCTGATATCGGTCGACGACCTGACGGACAGTGAACTGCGCGCTCTCGTCGGCCGTGGAGTCGCATACAGCACCGGTCAGGCCGAACACCCTGCGCCCCTGGACGGCCAGGTCGCCGGGATCTACTTCCGTATGACCTCCACCCGTACCCGTACCGCGTTCTCCTCGGGCGCCCTGCGCTTGGGCGGACGGCTGATCACCTACGGTCCGGACGATCTCCAGACCAACACGGGCGAGAGCAGCGAGGACACGGGCCGTGTCTTCTCGCGGATGCTCGACGTCCTGGTGGCGAGGACCGGCGGCCCGTCGGCGGAGCTGCGGGCGTGGGCCGCTCAGGACCGGATGTCCGTGGTCAACGCGATGAGTGCCGAAGAGCATCCCACCCAGGCGCTCACCGACCTGACCACCCTGCACAGGCACTTCGGGCGGATCAAGGGCCTGCGGATCCTGTACCTCGGTGAGGGCAACAACACGGCCGCCGCGCTTGCCCTGGCCCTGTCCCGCTACCCGGAGGTCGAGTTCGACCTGCGCACCCCACCGGGATACGGCCTGACCGACGACATCCTCCGCTCCGCCCGGGCCCACGCAGCCCGCAGCGGTGCCCGCCTGACCGAGCGTCACGACATGGACGGCCCGCTAGGAACGTACGACGTCATCTACACCACGCGCTGGCGCACCACGGGAACCAGCAAGGCCGACGACGACTGGCCGCGGATCTTCGCGCCCTTCCAGGTGACGCAGGCGCTGTGGGAGCACAGCCCGTCCGCGGTCTTCATGCACGACCTGCCCGCCCACCGGGGCGAGGAGGTCACGGCGCAGGTGCTCGACGGCCCGGCGAGTATCGCCTTCGACCAGGCGGAGAACAAGATGCACAGCGCCATGGCCGTCCTTGAGTGGTGCAGGCAGGGCGGCCGCCTCGACGCCGGGCCCACTGAATGACCCTGTCCCAGGACACCGCGGCGCAGCAGGATCCTCCCACCGGTCCGCTGCGCCGCAACCGGGACTTCCTGCTCCTGTGGAGCGGGGCGGGCCTGGCCATGCTCGGCTACCGGATGAGCACCGTCGCCTACCCCTTGCTGGCGCTCTGGTACCTGGACTCGACGGTGGGCGCGGGCCTGATCGGCTTTGCCTCCCTGCTGCCCATGCTGCTCGTGCAACTGCCGGCCGGGGTGCTGGTCGACCGGTACGACCGGCGCCGCGTGATGATCGTGTGCGACATCGTCGGGTTCGCTGCGATGACCAGCCTCGTGGGTTCACTTCTCGCGGGCCACCTCTGGCTGGGGCACCTCATGGCGGTGGCCTTCGTCGAGAGCAGCGTGGCGATCGTCTACCGGCTCGCGGAGCGGGCCGCCGTACGCAACGTGGTCCACCCGCAGCACCTGCCCGCCGCACTGTCGCAGAACGAGGCCCGCGCGCAGGCCGCCGGGCTGATCGGCCAGCCCGCCGGAAGCTCTCTGTTCGTTCTCGCACGCTGGACCCCGTTCCTCAGCACGGCCGCCGGACATGTGCTCTCCCTGGTGGGACTCCTGTTGATCAAGAAGGAGTTCCAGGCCGAGCGACGCGTGAGAACCAGCAGGCTGCGCGGCGAACTTCTGGAAGCCGTCACCTGGTTGCGCGGCCAGCCGCTCCTGCGCGCGGCCGTCGTCCTGGTCGCCGGAAGCAATCTGCTGTTCCAGATCTCGGGCCTGGCCATCATCCTGGTGGTCAGGGAGAACGGCGGCTCACCGGCCGCGATCGGAGCCATCGGAGCGGTGTCAGGCTGCGGGGGCGTCCTCGGGTCCCTGTTCGCCTCCCGGCTCCTCAAGCAACTGGCGCCCCGGACCATCCTGGTGGGCGCGTTCTCCGCGTGGGCGGCCGTCACCCCGTGCCTGGCCCTCACCACCGACTGGTACGTGATCGGCGGGCTGATGGCGCTCGTCAGCTTCGTCGGAGCGTCGATGAACGTCTCCGCGGGCGTCTATCAGGTGCAGCTGACCCCGGACGCCCTCCAGGGCCGTGTCACCAGCGTCGCCATGCTGGTGTCCTCCGGATCCAACTCCGTGGGCTCGATCGCCGGCGGCCTGCTGCTGAGTGCCGTCAGTACCGCCTGGACGATCACCGCGGTGGCTGCGGGGATGTTCCTCCTCGCCGTGTCGGCCGCGGTCAGCCCGGCCGTCCGGAACGCCGGCGGCGGCCCCCTGCTGCCCAAGGGGCAGGGTAGTGAGACACCGGCACAGCGAACGGGCGAGGTATCGAGAGAGGGATGACGATGAGAGGGACCGGCATGACCACCTCGCACGACGACGCCCGAGCCGAGTACCTCAGACGCAGACTGGAAGGCAGGAGACACGGCCGCCGGACCGGCATGCCCCGCGCGGACCGCTCGGCCCCGCTGGCGCTCTCCTCGGGGCAACAGCAGATGTGGTTCCTGAACCAGCTGGATCCCGACAGCCCCGAGTACCTCGTACCGATGGCTCTGCGGTTCACGGGGCCGCTCGACAGCGAGGCGCTGCTGCGTGCCTGGACGCAGGTGCTCGACCGGCACGAGATCCTGCGCACCCGCTACGCCCTGGGCGACGACGGCCCCGTCCAGACCGTCCACGGGGACGGGCCGCGCGACCTCCCGAGGGTCGATGTGTCCACGCTGCCGGACGAGTCCCGGGAGGCGGAGGTTCTGCGGATCCTCACCGAGGAGTCCTCGGCGCCGTTGAACCTCGCACGCGACTGGCCGGTACGCGGCAGGCTGATCCGCTGCGCGCCCGACGACCACGTGCTCGTACTGGTCGCGCACCACATCGCCTGCGACGCCTGGTCGACACGGCTGTTCGCCCAGGAGATGGGCGCGTTCTACCGGGCCGCCGTGACCGGTGCCCCGCCCGAGGTCCCGGCCCTGGAGATCCAGTACGCGGACTACGCGGCCTGGGAGCAGGAGTACGTCTCCGGCCCCGTCGGACAGCGCCACCTGGCCTACTGGCGGGCGCGGCTCGGCGGTCTGCCCGTGCTGGACCTGCCCACCGACCGGCAGCGCCCCGCCCGCCGAGACCACTCCGCCGACGCAGTCAGGGCCGGACTGCCGACGGCACTCGCGGACGCGGTGGGGGCGCTGGCCGGAGAGCACGGCACCACGCGCTTCGTCGTCCTGCTCACCGCCTTCCAGGCACTGCTCGCCCGCCACACCGGAAGTACGGATCTGGCCGTGGGCACCGTCGTGTCCGGACGCACCCGGCCCGAACTCCAGGATCTGATCGGGTACGGCATCAACAGCCTTGTCCTGCGCTCCCGTTGGCACGGCGACCCGTCCTTCGACGCGCTGCTGGGGCAGGCCCGGCAGACGGTGCTAGACGCCTTCGATCATCAGGAGGCGCCCTTTCCCGCCCTGACGCGCGAGCTGGCCCCGGAGCGGGACATGTCCCGTACGCCCCTGTACCAGAGCATGTTCATGATGCGCGAAGCGGCGACCGAGGACTACGGGTTCCCGGGCGTGCACATCGAAGTGCTGAATGTGTTCGCGCCCCGCGCCCGCTTCGATCTGGCCCTGACGGTCGAGGA
This sequence comes from Streptomyces sp. NBC_01622, assembly GCF_045209635.1. Lineage (NCBI taxonomy): Bacteria > Bacillati > Actinomycetota > Actinomycetes > Kitasatosporales > Streptomycetaceae > Streptomyces > Streptomyces sp. NBC_01622. The sequence continues at coordinate 2,982,565 of NZ_CP109293.1, read as the reverse complement.
GGGCTCCGACGGCACCCTGACCTCCCGGCTCGAGTACGCGACCGCGCTGTTCGCTCCGGCCACCGCGGAGCGGATCCTCCGCCAGTACCACCGGCTGCTGCGACAGGCGGTCGACGAGCCCGGCACCCTGCTCTCACACCTCGATGTCAGCGACGAGGGCGACAGCGCCGTCGCACTCGCACCCGCCCCGGCAGCTCAGGACGCTCCCCGCTGTCTGCATTCCCTCTTCGAGGAGCAGGCGGCACGGACGCCCGACGCCGTCGCGGTCGTGGCCGCGGGCACCACCTTGACCTACGGTGAACTGGACGCGCGTGCCAACCGCGTGGCGCACCGGCTGCGCGGTCTGGGAGTCGGGCCCGAAAACCTGGTGGGCGTATGCCTCGACCGGGACGCCGGACTCGTACCCGCCCTGCTCGGCGTACTCAAGGCCGGCGCGGCCTACCTGCCGCTGGACCCCTCTCACCCGGGCGAGCGGCTGCGGTTCGCGCTGCGTGACGCCGGCGCTGAGGTGGTGCTCGCCCAGTCGGCCACCGCCGGCCTGCTGACCGGCACCCGCGCCGAAGTCGTCGTGCTCGACGACGACCAGGACCCGGTGGGGGCATCCCCGGCCCATGCCCCCGTGACGGGCTGCGTCCCCGACAATCTCGTCTACACGATCTACACCTCCGGATCCACCGGCCGTCCCAAGGGTGTCGCCCTCACCCACGCCAACGTCCACCGACTGCTGACCAACGCACGCAGGCACCTAGCCTTCGGGGCGGGCGACGTATGGTCGATGACCCACTCCTACGCCTTTGACGTCGCCGTCTTCGAGATGTGGGGCGCCCTCCTGTACGGCGGCAGGCTCGTCGTCGTACCGCACGAAGTCAGCCGTATGCCGCACGAGCTGATCGACCTGCTCGGCGCGGAAGGCGTCACCGTGCTCAGCCAGACCCCGTCGGCGTTCCGCGGCCTGGTGGCCGCCGCCGAGGCGGCGGATCCCCGGCTCGGTCGGCTCGCCCTGCGGACGGTGATCTTCGCGGGCGAGCGGCTCGACATCCCCGGCCTGCGCCCCTGGGCCGACCGGCTCGGCCTGGACGCGCCGGTCTTGGTCAACATGTACGGGATCACCGAGACGACCGTGCACACCACGTTCCACCGGATCACCCGCGCCGACCTCGACCCCCTCGCCGCCAATGCCGTCGGGCTGCCCCTGGACGACCTCACCGTGCACCTCCTCGACGTCCACGGCCGCCCCGTACCGTTCGGCGGACGCGGGGAGATCCATGTCGGTGGTCCCGGTGTTGCCCGTGGTTATCCGGGCCGGCCGGAACTGACCGCCGAGCGGTTCGTGCCCGATCCCTTCGGGCCGCCCGGTGCCCGCCTGTACCGCAGCGGCGACGTCGCCCGCCGGGGACCCGACGGCGGGCTCCAGTTCCTCGGCCGGACCGACGACCAGGTCAAGGTGCGCGGCTACCGGGTCGAACCCGGTGAGATCGCGGCCGTCCTGCGGGAGCATCCGGCCGTCGGCGAGGCGGCCGTGGTCGTCGACGGCACGGCCACCGGCGAGCACCGCCTGATCGGCTATGTGGTGCCCGCGGCAGGCGGGGGCGGCAGGGTCGAGGGGCTGGCGGCCCACTGCGAGGCACAGTTGCCCTCGTACATGGTTCCTGTGGCCTTCGTACCGCTGGCGGCGTTGCCGCTGAACGCCAACGGCAAGCTCGACCGCGGTCAGCTGCCCCTGCCCGACCGCTCCACACTCCTCCCCGAGGCCGTCTACGTGGGGCCGCGGTCGGCGTTGGAAGAGCGGGTGGCGGGTGTGTGGGCGGAGGTGCTGGGTCTGGAGCGGGTGGGGGTGTTCGACGGGTTCTTCGATCTGGGTGGGGACTCGATCCGTGCGGTGGCGTTGGTGGGGGCGTTACGGGCGCGGGGCCTGTCGGTGTCGGTGCGTGACGTGTTCGAGCGGCGGACGGTGGCGGGGCTGTGCGAGGTGATCGCGGACCGGCCGGCGGTGGAGGTGCAGGAGTCGGTCGCGCCATTCGCGCTGTTGGGCTCGCAGGACCGCGAACTGGTGCCGGACGGGATGGTTGACGCCTACCCGATGGCATCGGCGCAGATCGGCATGGTGGTGGACATGCTGACCCGTGACCGGTTCAGCAACTACCACAACGTCGCCACGACCCGGATGCGCGACGACCGGGAGTTCTCCGCGCGAGCGCTGCGCGACGCGGCCGGCGTGGTCGTCGAGCGGCACGAGGTGCTGCGTACCTCCTTCGATCTGCACACCTTCTCCGCCCCGATGCAGCTGGTGCATCCGACCGCGACCGTGCCCGTCGTGGTGCGCGACCGCCGGGGCCTGGACGCGGAGGCGCTGCGCGCCGACTTCGACGCGTTTCACGACGAGGAACGAGCCCGCTTCTTCGACCTGTCCGAACCGCCCATGATGCGGCTGACCGCCCATGTGAGCGATGACGGATGGTGGTTGTCGATCACGGAGTTCCACGCCATCGTGGAAGGGTGGAGCTACCACTCCCTGATGCGTGAACTGATCGACTGCTACCTGCGGATCAGGGACGGCGGGACCCCTGCCCCACGACCGCCCGCCGCGCTCCGCTACGCCGACTCGATCGCCGGTGAACTACAGGCCCTCGCCTCGCCCGAGGACCGTGACCACTGGATGGGGATCGTCGGGACCCACCCCGCATTCAGGCTCCCGGCGGACTGGGGAGACCCGCTGGAACCGGCCCGCACCTACTGGGAGTCGGTGCCCTATGACGACCTGGAGGACGGGCTGCGGGCCCTGGCCGCGTCGGCGAAGGCCTCCCTGAAGAGCGTGCTGGTGGCCGCCTACGGCAAGGTCCTCGGCTCGCTGACCGATCAGCCGCGGTTCACCGCGGGCGTCGTCGTCCACACCAGGCCGGAGGCCCTCGGCGCCGACCACATCTACGGCATGCACCTCAACACCGTGCCGTTCGCCTTCGACCGTGCGGGTGGTACGTGGCGGGAGCTTGTGCGGCAGGTCTTCGACCGGGAGGTGGAGCTGTGGCCGCACCGGCGTTTCCCGATGCCGGAGATCCAGCGCCTGGCGGGCGAGGGACGGCTCGTCAACGTCCTGATCAACCATGTGGACTTCGACCGCCTCGACGACGGAGTAGCCGATCTCGGCACCGCCATGGCGCCCGGCACGACCGAGTTCGATCTCGCCGTCACCACGCTCTCCCGACGCATCAGCCTCAAGAGCCATACACGGGTGTTGAGTCGTGCGAACGCGGTGCGGGTGGCGGGGATGTTCCGGGCGGTGCTGGAGGCGATGGCGGCTGATGGTGAGGGTGATGCGGGAGAGGTGTTCCTGGCGTCGGGGGAGCGGCGGTTGGTGGAGGGTCTGCGGGCTGCGGAGTTGAGCGGGCCCGAGGTGTTCGTGCCGGGATTGCTGGCGGATCGGGTGCGTATGACGCCGGAGGCGGTTGCGGTGTCCTCCGGCGGTGTGGAGTTGTCGTACGGGGAGGTGGACGAGCGGGCGAACCGGCTGGCGCATGTGCTGCGGGATGCGGGTGTGGGGGCCGAGTCGTTGGTGGGTGTGTGCCTGGAGCGGAGTGTCGACCTGGTCGTGGCGTTGTGGGCGGTGTGGAAGGCCGGCGGCGCCTACGTACCCATGGACCCCGACTTCCCCTTACCCCGGCTCCGCTCGGTGGTGACGGACGCCGGAATCCGCGTCGTGCTGACCGGCGGAGCCGACGCCCTGGCCGTGGAGGACGGGCTCGCGCCGGTGACCTGCGTTCGCGTGGACGCGGCAGACGCAGCGGGCGCGCCGGACACGCGGACGAGCACCTCGAAACCGCTGGACGTACGAATCGACCCGGACCAACTGGCCTACGTGATCCACACCTCGGGATCGACGGGACGGCCCAAGGGCGTCCAGGTCACCCACCGCGGCCTCGCCCATCATGTGCGCTGGGCCGCTCACGCCCTGACCGCCCACGGCGAAGGCGGCTCGGCGCTGTTCTCCTCCGTGGCCTTCGACCTCGTCGTACCCAACCTCTGGGCACCGCTCGTCAGCGGCCGGCGTGTGTGGATATGGCCGGAGAACGGAGACCTGGCGGAGCTGGGGGACGACTTGTGCGCAGCCGGCCCCTTCAGCTTCCTCAAACTGACCCCCAGTCACCTGGAGGTGCTGGCAGGTCAGTTGGACAGAGAGCGCGCCAGGGCGCTGGCCGGGACCGTGCTGTCGGCGGGGGAGACCCTGACGGGAGCCGCGGCCGACCGCTGGCTGGCGTGGCTGGGCCCGGGACGGCTCATCAACGAGTACGGACCGACCGAGACAACCGTCGGCGCGACCGTCATGCCGGTGAACATCTCCCCCGCGCCCGATCGGATCCCCATCGGACGTCCACTGCCGGGCGTCACCCTGCACGTCGTCGATCACGGCCTGCGACCGGTGCCGGTCGGTGTGGTGGGGGAGTTGTACGTGGGCGGTGTGGGCGTGGCCCGTGGTTATCTGGGCCGGCCCGAGCTGACCGCCGAGAAGTTCGTGCCCGATCCCTTCGGGGCGTCCGGTACCCGGCTGTACCGTACGGGCGATCTGGCCCGGGTCGGATTCGACGGGACCGTGGAGTTCGTCGGCCGCGTCGACGACCAGGTGAAGATCCGCGGCCACCGGGTCGAGCCCGGCGAGGCCGAGGCCGCCCTCGTAGCTCTGCCGGGGATCGCGGAAGCCTGCGTCGTGGTCTCCACCGCAGGCCGCGCACCCGCCCTCGTCGCTTATGTGGTCCCCGCCAAAGACGCTGCGGACATCACCCCCGACGCCACTGAGCTGCGGACCGCCCTCGAAAGGACCCTGCCCGCCCACCTCGTGCCCGCGGCCTTCGTACGGCTGGCGGCGTTGCCGCTGAACGCCAACGGCAAGCTCGACCGCTCCGCCCTGCCCGCTCCCGACGGCGAACGCCTGAACACCGCTTACGTGGCGCCGCGTTCGGCCCTTGAGGAGCGGGTGGCGGGTGTGTGGGCGGAGGTGCTGGGTCTGGAGCGGGTGGGGGTGTTCGACGGGTTCTTCGATCTGGGTGGGGACTCGATCCGCGCGGTGGCGGTGGTGGGGGCGTTGCGGGCGCAGGGGCTGTCCGTGTCGGTGCGGGACGTGTTCGACCGGCGGACGGTGGCGGGCCTGTGCGAGGTGATGGCGGACCGGCCGACGGTTCAGTCGCAGGAGTCGGTCGCGCCGTTCGCGCTGCTGGGTGCGCGGGACCGTGAACTGGTACCGGACGGCAGTCTGGTGGACGCCTACCCGATGGCCCAGACGCAGATCGGCATGGTCGTCGAGATGCTCACCGACGACTCCCTGCACCCGTACCACAGCGTCTCCTCCTTCCGGATACGTGACGAACACCCTGTCTCCCTGGAAGCCCTGCGCCGCGCGGCGCGGACCGTGGTGGACCGGCACGAGGCGCTGCGCACCTCCTTCGACCTGTACACCTACTCCGTACCGATGCAGCTGGTGCATCCCGCCGCCGAGGTGCCGGTACACCTGCGCGATCTCGGGGACCTGAGCGCCGAGCAGGTCAAGAACTCCCTCGACCACTACCAGGCCCAGGAGCGGGACCGCCCCTTCGACCTGGCCTCGCCGCCGCTGCTGCGCCTGTGCGCGCACCAGGAGGGTGACGGAGCCTGGTGGCTGACCGTCGTCCGCTGCCACGCGATCTCCGAGGGATGGAGCCACTACAACCTGCTGGTCGAACTGCTCGCCTGCTACGAGGACATCAGGGACGGAGCGGCCCTCCAGGGCCCCCCGCCCCCAACGGTGCGTTACGCGGACTTCGTCGCCGGTGAACTGAGGGCTCTCGCCTCGCCCGACGACCGCTCCTACTGGGGCGGGGTGACCGAGCGGTATCCACGGTTCGCACTGCCCGCCCAGTGGGGCGCCGCCGGAGCCCCGCGGGAACGCTTCCGGCTCCGCGTTCCCCTCGACGACCTCGCGGACCGGCTGCGTGCCTTCGCGAGCCGGTCGGGCGTCTCGCTCAAGAGCGTGCTGCTCGCCGCCCATCTGAAGGTGCTCGGCTCGATCACCGAGGAGGAGACCTTCTTCACCGGTCTCGTCTGTGACGCCCGCCCGGAAGCCCTCGGCGCCGACCGTGTTTACGGCATGTACCTCAACACCGTGCCGTTCGCCTTCGACCGTGCGGGTGGTACGTGGCGGGAGCTTGTGCGGCAGGTCTTCGACCGGGAGGTGGAGCTGTGGCCGCACCGGCGTTTCCCGATGCCGGAGATCCAGCGCCTGGCGGGCGACGGCCGACTCGTCGACGTGTCGTTCAACTACCTGGACTTCAGCCGCATCGACACCGGCCGCATCGACGTGGACCCCACGCTCAGCGCCGGGGCGACGGAGTTCGACCTGGCCGTGACCGCACAGGCCGGCCACATCGGACTCAGCACGCATACAGGGGTGTTGAGTCGTGCGAACGCGGTGCGGGTGGCGGGGATGTTCCGGGCGGTGCTGGAGGCGATGGCGGCTGATGGTGAGGGTGATGCGGGAGAGGTGTTCCTGGCGTCGGGGGAGCGGCGGTTGGTGGAGGGTCTGCGGGCTGCGGAGTTGAGCGGGCCCGAGGTGTTCGTGCCGGGATTGCTGGCGGATCGGGTGCGTATGACGCCGGAGGCGGTTGCGGTGTCCTCCGGCGGTGTGGAGTTGTCGTACGGGGAGGTGGACGAGCGGGCGAACCGGCTGGCGCATGTGCTGCGGGATGCGGGTGTGGGGGCCGAGTCGTTGGTGGGTGTGTGCCTGGAGCGGAGTGTCGACCTGGTCGTGGCGTTGTGGGCGGTGTGGAAGGCCGGCGGCGCCTACGTACCCGTCGACCCGGGCAGCCCCCCGGCACGGCTGCGGGACACGCTGACGGACGCGGGAGCCTCAGTGCTCGTCACGTCGGAACAACACGGCACAAGCGTGGGTGCCGACTTCACGGGTCGCGTTCTCGTGCTCGACGGCGAGGACACGGCCCGGATCGCGGGGGCGCCCGGGACGGAACCGAAACCTGTACCTGTACCCGTCGACCCGGACCAACTGGCCTACGTGATCCACACCTCGGGATCGACGGGACGGCCCAAGGGCGTCCAGATCACCCACCGCGGCCTCGCCCACCGGGTCCGCTGGGCCGTCGAAACGATCGGACTCCACGCCGACGACCGTGTGCTGCACAAGACTTCACCGGGCTTCGACGCCGCCGTATGGGAGATATTCGCCCCCCTGGTGAGCGGCGCGACCCTGGCCCTCGCCCCGCCCGGCGCCGAACGCGACCCCGAGACGATGAACCGTGCGCTGGCCGAGGAACGCGTGACCGTGTTCCAGGCGGTCCCGACCGTGCTGCGGGCGCTCGTGGAGTCCCCGGCGTGGGCGGACCACGCGGCCCTGCGGCTCGTCTTCTCCGCCGGCGAGCCGCTCGACGCCGACCTGGCCCGACGCGTCGTGGGCGGACGCGTGGTGGGCGGACGACCACTCGCCCTGTGGAACACGTACGGCCCCACCGAGTGCACCATCGACGCCACCGCGCACCGCTACGACCCCCGGCAGACGACGGGCCCGGTGCCCATCGGCCGTCCGTTGCCCGGTGTCGCCCTGCATGTGGTGGACGTGGGTCTGCGTCCGGTGCCGGTCGGTGTGGTGGGGGAGTTGTATGTGGGCGGTGTGGGTGTGGCCCGTGGTTATCTGGGCCGGCCGGAGCTGACCGCCGGGCGGTTCGTCCCCGATCCCTTCGGGGAATCCGGTGCGCGTCTGTACCGCACGGGTGATCTGGTCCGGGTCGGGTTCGACGGGACCGTGGAGTTCGTCGGCCGCGCCGACGACCAGGTCAAGGTCAACGGCGTCCGCGTGGAACCCGGCGAAGTGGCCGCCGCGCTGCGCCGGCTGCCCGAGGTCGCCGACGCCGCGGTGGTGCTGCGGGACGACGAAGCCGGCCGGCGACTCGTCGCGTACACCGTGCCGGCCGGCCCCGACGCCCCGGACGGGGCCGCTCTGCGCCGCGCCCTCACCGAGTCACTGCCACCGGCCCTGGTGCCGGCTGTCTTCGTGGGCGTCGAGCGCATTCCGCTCACCGCGTCCGGCAAGCTCGACCGCCGAGCCCTGCCCGCCCCACAGGCAGGTCCGGAACACGCCCACGTCGAGCCCCGGACGGCGACCGAACGGGCGCTCGCCGACATCTGGTCCGGGGTCCTCGGCCTCGAACGGGTCGGCGCGCACGACCGGTTCTTCGAGAACGGCGGTGACTCCCTGCGGATCACGCGAGTGATCGCCGCGGCCCACCGGCAGGGCATGCCCCTGACTCTGCGAATGCTCTACGAGCACGATGTCCTCAGCGATCTGGCCGCAGTGATCGACTCCCTCGTGGAAGGGCGAGACACGACCATGGCTTCCGACCCCACCGCTCCCACCGACACGACCACCCTCCCGCCCCCGGTACGCTCACGCCCTGACGCCGCTCCCTCGATACCCGAGGACGCCATGCGTGCCGTCATGGAACGGCACGCCGTACCGGGCGTGGCCCTCGCCCTGCTGCGCGGCGGCGAGGTGACCGCCCTCAGCGGATACGGCGTCACCGCGACGGACCGTCCCACACCCGTCACCGCGAGGACGCCCTTCCAGGTCGCGTCGATCAGTAAACACGTCACCGTGCTCGGCGTCCTGCGGCTGGTGGCCGACAAGGTCCTCAACCTCGACGAGGACGTCAACCACTACCTGTCGTCCTGGCAGGTCCCGGGGAGCAGCGGCCTCACCCTGCGGGAGCTGCTCAGTCACCAGGCAGGCCTGAGCCATGTGCCACCCACCAACTTCCTGCCCGACGCCGCCATGCCGACCGTCCTGGAGGTCCTGCGCGGAACCCCGCCCGCGACCAACCCGCCCGTCCGCGCGGAGCACCGCGCGGGGCAGGTGTTCAAGAAGACCAACATCAATTACTCCGTGCTCCAGCAGCTCCTTGAGGACACCGTCGGCGAACCCTTCGGCACCCTGATGCAACGCCTGGTCCTGGACCCGCTGAAGATGACGGACAGCAGCTTCGACCAGGCCTTCCCGCACAGCTCGCCCGAGCCGGTGGCCATCGGCCACGACGCGTTCGGCGCCCCTGTCGCGGGCCGGTGGCGGGTGCGCAACGAGGTGGCCGCGGGCGGCCTGTGGGCCAGTGCCCGGGATCTCGCGAAGGTGGCTCTCGAAATACGGCGGGCCCACAACGACGACGAAGGCGTGCTGCTGACCCGCCCCCTGGCCCGTCAGATGGTGACGATCTGGCACCCCGGCAGCTATTACGGACTGGGCTCCGTGATCGACGACACCGGCGGCGACCACGAGTTCGGCCACGGCGGCCGGACCGTCGGCTACCGCAACGGGACCTTCACCCAGCTCGGCACTGGTGACGGCCTCGTCATCCTCACCAACGGCGAGTCCGGCAAGCACATCCAGACCTTCGTCGCCGACCGGATCAGGGCTCCGAGGGCCGGTCTGGGCACCGGCAGGGCCGGCGATGGCTGGGCGGACGCCGAGGACCGACCCGTCGAAGGCCCGGGCCGGGCCGAAGTGGTGGCGGACGATGACGAGTGACGCCGTGCGCCACGTGATCGGGCACCGCCCGGACGCGGAGGCGAGCGCCGTTCTGGTCAGACTGACCGGCCCGGACGGCACCAGCACGATCGGCTCGGGAACCGCGGACCCCGACACCGGCGCCCCCCTCCACGCCGGCCAGCACTTTCGCATCGGCGGGGTTACCAAGACCTTCCTCGCCGTGACCCTGCTGAGCCTCGTCGTCGAGGGACGGCTCCACCTCGACGAACCGGTGGTACGCCGACTTCCCGGCCTGCTGCCCGGGTCCGTCACCGTACGCAGCCTGCTGGACCACACCAGCGGCCTCGTGGACGAGAGCGACGTCCGCTACAACGACACCGCCTGGTTCCTGCGTCACCGCTTCGACACCTTCACCCCGGACCAACTGCTCGCCCGCGCCAGGAGCCGCCCACTCGCCTTCCCGACAGGAACCCGGCAGCAGATCACCCGGGCCAACTACGTCGCGATCGGCATGCTCGTCGAACACGTCGAGGGGCGCTCCTACGCGGAGGCCACCCGGGACCGGGTGCTGCGCCCCCTGGGCCTGGACCACACCTGGCTCCCGGGGGCCGACCCCGCGCTGCCCGCCCCCTTCGTCCGCGGCTACGACGAGGGCGTGGACGTGACCCGGCACAGCCCCTCGCTGCACGGGGCGGCCGGCGAGATGGTCTCCACGGTGGCCGACCTCGACCGCTTCCTGCACGCCCTGACCACGGGCGAGCTGCTGCCGCCCGGCATCGCGCGGGAGATGTACCGCGTTCCCGACGTGCCGTACGCGAAGGGCGGTCGCGCGTTCTGCGGAGCGGGGCTGGACAGCGTGACGCTGCCCGGCGATGTGACGGTGTGGGGAATGGCGGGAATCGTGCACGGATATCTCGCCGGCATCGCGTTCGGAGGGGTTCCGGAGAGGCGGCTCGTCTACCTCATCTGCCCGACCCGCCGCGGTGGGTTGAGGGCCCCGCCGATCGTCGAGCGCCTGCTGCACTCCGCCTTCAGCGGTAGGGCGAGTAGTCCCGTTAGCTAAGAAATATAGGTTCGCCGCAGAGGATGGGACGCGGGCGACGAAGGGAGGAACAAGGTGCACAGCGACCAGACGCGGGCGCCGTTCGATACCACCCCGGAAGTGGCCCGTGCCCGCACCGGCTCGCCCACGTACACGGCGGCTCGCCACGGACCGGGGTTGGCCGGAACGGCTACCCGTCGACGGCCCCCCGCACTCTCAGTCGGTCACTGTCGAGAACGGCACCCCGGTTCCTGCCGAGTACATCTCGCAGATCCAGGAGCGCGGACCGTCGTCCGCCGGCGATGTCCACCGGCGGGCCGGCGACCTCCCGCTCACTGACAACGTTCTCGTGGGACACGGTCGCCGCCCCTTCGAAGGGCCCCGTCGCGCTCGTCGCCATGTCCGACTGAGCGGCCGCCCGACCGCTGCTTCACGATCCGTCCGTTCACACCGCTCGGAGGCATGTACCCATGACCGCGCACGGGGGCCAGGAGAAGCTGCTGCCCCTCACCGTAGAAGGCGACCGGGACGCCCCGGACATCAGCGGCTTCCTCCGCGACAACCGGGCCGACCTGCGCCTGAGACTGTCGGAGCACGGCGCCGTGCTGTTGCGGGGGTTCCGCGTCGCAGGCGTACCCGGCTTCGAAGAGGCCGTGCGCACGATGTCGGGGGAGCCGCTCGCCTACGCCGAACGCTCCTCACCGCGAAGCTCCATCAAGGGCAACGTCTACACGTCGACGGACTACCCGCCGGACGAGGAGATCTTCCTCCACAACGAGAACTCCTACCAGGCGTCCTGGCCCCGCCTGCTGTTCTTCTACTGCGACCGGCCGCCCGAGACCCGCGGCGCCACCCCGCTCGCCGACACCCGGCGCCTGTACGCGGCGATCGACCCCGCGGTCCGCGAGGAATTCGACCGCCGCGGCTGGATGGTCGTCCGCAACTTCCACGAGCAGTTCGGCGCGTCGTGGCGTTACATCTTCAACACCGACGACCGCGACGAGGTCGAGCGGTACTGCCGTACGAGGGATGTCGCCTTCAAATGGACGGGTGAGGACGACCTGCGTACCCGGGCCGTGCGCCGTGCGATCCACCTCCACCCGGAGACCGCCGAGCCGGTGTGGTTCAACCACATCACCTTCTTCCACCACACGACCCTCCCCGCGGAGGTGAGCGAAGGCCTCCTGAGCCTGTTCGGCGACGAGGGCCTGCCGAGCAACACCTACTACGGCGACGGCGCTCCCATCCCCGACGATGTGGTCGCGCACCTCAGGGACTGCTACCGCGCGTGCTCCACGCGGTTCGACTGGCAACAGGACGACCTGCTGGTGGTGGACAACATGCTCGCCTCGCACGGACGCGAGCCGTTCACCGGCAGCCGGCGCATCGCGGTGGCCATGGCCGAGGCGTTCACTCCGCCGGCCGCCCCGGACCTCACGGCCCACGCGGCCGCGTGGGTGCGGTGACACGGTGGCCACTGCCTGGAACACCTGGCTGCGGGTCCACACACCACGCCCCCGCGCCCGCATCCGGCTCGTCTGCTTCCCGCACGCGGGAGGCGCCGCGAGTGCCTTCCGCGACTGGGGAGCCCTGCTGCCCGCGGCGATCGAGGTCGCCGTCGTGCAGTACCCAGGCCGGCAGGACCGCTTCGGCGACCCCCTGCCGCAGAGCGTCGCCGAACTCGCCGAGCGCACCGCGGCCGCCGTCGGGGAACGACTGGACCGGCCCACGGCGTTCTTCGGCCACAGCATGGGCGCCACCGTGGCCTTCGAGGCGGCCCGGCTGCTCCAACCCCGGTTCCCCACCCCGCTGGTGCGCCTCTTCGCCTCGGCGCGCAAAGCCCCTGCCGACTGCCGCCCCAACGGGCTGCGCCTGGACGACGACGAGGTCAAGGAACTCGTACGGCGACTGGGCGGCGAGGGAGCGGCCCTGCTGGAGAACGAGGAGCTGTCCCGCCTCGTCCTGCCGGTCCTGCGCCACGACCTGCGCATGGTGGAGAGCTACCGGCATGTCCCCGGCGCTCCGTTGACCTGCCCGATCACCGTGATCGTCGGCAAGGACGACTCGTCCGTCACCCGGGCCGACGCCGAACGCTGGTCCGCCTGCACCATGGCCGCCTGCCGCGTACGCGAACTGGACGGTGGCCACTTCTACTTCGAGAAGTCGCCACGCGACGTCATGGGCCTGCTCGTGGAGGGCCTGCTGTCGGCGGAGGCCGCGCATGCCTGAAACACCGGAACGGCGCTTCCCCCTGACCGCCGTTCAGACGGGCGTCTGGTACGGCCACCAGGCCGACTCCTCTGGCCACCAGTACAACGTCAGCCAGTACGTGGACTTCCGCGGGCACCTCGACCCGACGCTGCTGGCCGAGGCCTGGCGCCGGCTGCGGCAGGAGAGCGAGGTCATGCGGATCAGCGCCGTCGTCGAGGACGACGGGCTGTTCCAGGTCGTCGGCGGCGCCGACGCCGACCTGCCGCTGCTCGACCTCACCGGGGAGCCCGATCCGGAGGCGGCCGCCCTGGAGTGGATGCGCGCACAGTCGCTGCGCCCCATCGACCTGACCAAGGCGCCCTCGGCCTACGCGTTGCTGCGGCTCGCCGAGGACCGGTTCCACTACTACCACTGCTTCCACCACATCCTCATCGACGCCTACGGTGAGTCCCTGCTGCTGCACCGGCTCGCGCAGCTCTACAAGGCTCTGGTCACCGACCGGCCCGCCCCCGACGCGCGGTTCACGACACTGGACGAGCTGACGGCGGAGGAAGCCGCCTATCACGCCTCGCAGGCCTTCGCCCGCGACCGCTCGTACTGGGTCGACCGCTTCTCGGACCGGCCGGAACCCACCCGGTTGGTGGACCTCACCCGGACGGCACGGAGCGACGGCAGCGAGGGGACGACCCTCAACCGGGCCGGCTCCCTGAGCGAGGGGACCGAGCGGCGACTCAGGGAGATCGCCCGTGCGAACGGCGCCGAATGGCCGACGATGCTCATCGCCGCGATGGCCGCCTACACCGCCCGGACCACGAGGCAGCGGGAAGTCGTACTGACAGTGCCGCTCACGGCCAGAATGACCCCCACCGCGCTGCGGGCACCGTTTCTGACGGCCAACGCGATGCCTCTGCGGGTGCCGGTGAACGACGACGACTCGCTCACAAGTCTGCTGCCGGTCGTGACGCGGGAGATCCGGGTCGTGCTCAAGCACCAGCGCTACCTGCACGAGGAACTCCGCCGCGAGCTGGACCTGACGGCGGACGGTCCGGGCCTGCTCGGCGTAATGATCAACGTGATGTCCTTCGACCTCCGGCTCGACTTCGACGGCATTGCGGCCGGGGTCCGCAGCCTGCTGCCCGCGACGACCGGCGACCTGGCACTCCACGTCTTCGACCGTCGCGACGGACACGCTACGCAGCTCGTGTTCGACGCCAACCCCGCGATGTGCGACGCGACGACACTCGACGGGCACCGAGCGCGCTTCCTGCGTTTTCTGGACGCGGCGGCCGGCCGGCCGGACAGCCCGGTCGGTGACCTGCCGTTACTGAGCGAGGCGGAGGAACAGGAACTCACGGAGGGCGCCGACGATCTGCGCACCCGTGTTGCGGACAGGATCCTTCCGGAGCTGTTCGAGGACCAGGTGCGCCGGACCCCGGACGCGGCGGCCCTGGTCACCGCGGACGAGACCCTGACGTACGCGCAGCTCAACGCCCGCGCGAACAGGTTCGCGCGCACACTCATCGCACACGGCGCCGGGCCCGAGCGCTTCGTCGCCCTAGGGCTGCCCCGCTCCACGGACTTCTTCGTCGCCCTGCTCGCCGTGGTCAAGTCGGGCGCGGCCTACGTGCCGATCGACGTCAGCTACCCGGCCGAGCGGGTCTCGCGCATGCTGGCCGACTGCGCACCGGTCTGCGTGGTGACCACCGAGGACTCCGGACTCGTCGCGCCACGCGGAGTACCGCGCCTGACCGTCGACGCGCCCGGCGAGTACGAGGGTGACGAACACGATGTGACGCAGGAGGAGCGTGCCGGACGACTGAGCCCGGCGAACGCCGCCTACATGATCTACACATCCGGTTCGACAGGCCTGCCCAAGGGCGTGGTGATCAGCCAGGGCAGCGTCGTGGGTTTCGCGGGCGTCTACGCCCGAGTGCTCGGTGTCGAATCCCACCACCGGGTGCTGCAGTTCCTCTCGCTGAGCTTCGACGCGTCCGGCGCGGACTACTGGCCGGTCTGGAACGCGGGGGCCCAGGTGGTTCTGACGCCGCCGCACGCGGCCCTGCCGGGCCCGGAACTGACCCGGTTCATGCGCGAACAGAGGATCACCCACGCCGGGTGGACCCCGTCCATAGCGGAGAGCGTTCCCGACGAGGAGCTCCCGGACCTCGTACACCTCATGGTCGGCGGCGCCGCTCCCAGTCCGGGCCTCATCGCACGCTGGTCGGCGCGGTGCCGGGTGCGCAATGTGTACGGTCCGACCGAGAACACGGTCGCCGCCACCGCCAGCGCCCCGCTCGACGGCGAGCAGCACGCCCCGATCGGCAGTGCCCTGCCCAACACCCGCCTCTTCGTCCTCGACGACGACCTGCGTCCCGTCCCGCCGGGCACCACAGGCGAACTGTTCCTGTCCGGCGCCGGACTGGCCCGCGGCTACTGGCGGCGGCCCGCCGGGACCGCCGAACAGTTCATGCCCTGCCCGTTCGGACCGCCCGGCGCCCGCATGTACCGCACCGGCGACCTGGTGCGCCGCCGGGCCGACGGCGCGCTCGACTACATCGGACGCACCGACGGACAGGTGAAGATCCGCGGCTACCGGATCGAACCGGGCGAGGTGCAGGCCGTCCTCACCGACCACAACGAGGTGGCCTCCGCGGAGGTACTGGTCCGGGAGGACGAGCAGGGCGTACGCCGACTCGTCGGTTACGTCATTCCCCCTGCCGGCACACGTCCGCGCGCCGCCGACCTCCGCGTCTGGGCCCGCACCCGGCTGCCGGACTTCATGGTGCCGGCCGCGGTGGTCGTACTCGACGCGGGGGAGTGGCCACTGACCCCCAACGGCAAAGTGGACACCGGCCGGCTGCCCCTACCCGACTTCTCCGCGCTCGTCTCGGGCCGCGAGCCGGCCACCCAGCGCGAAAAGGTGCTGTGCGAGCTGATGGCGGAGATCCTCGGCCTGGAACGCGTGGGCACGGACGACTCGTTCTTCGACCTCGGCGGCGACAGCATCATCGCCACCCGCCTGGCGTCGTCGGCGTGCCGCTCCGGCGTGGCGATCACCGTCCGCGACATCTTCCGGCACCGCACGGTCGAGGCCCTCGTCGCCGCGGCCGGTCCCGACAACCCGGCCGGCGACTTCGCGGACCCGGGCCCTCTGCTGCCTGACGAGGACGAATTGCTCGCCCGGCTGCGGCGGACCCGCCCCGACGTCAGCGAGGTACTGCCGTTGTCCCCGCTGCAGGAGGGCTTCCTCTTCCACGAGCTGCTCCACGAAGGAGCCGCCGACGTCTACGCGGCCCAGCTCCAGCTGGACCTCCACGGCGAACTCGACGTGACGGCGCTGCACGGGGCGGCCCAGCGGGTACTCGACCGGCACGGGAACCTGCGTGCCTCCTTCGTGCACGACATCGGCGACCGGGCGGTCCAGGCGATCCACGCCTCCGTCCCCGTGCCCTGGGACACAGCCGACCTGTCCGGCCTGACTCCCGAACGGAGGGAGGAACGGGCGACGCGGCTGGCCGCCGAGGACCGAGCCCTGCCGTTCGACCTCGACCGGCCGCCGCTCCTGCGGTTCCGGCTGCTCACTCTCGCGCCGGGGCGGCACCGCCTGGTGGTCACGGGACATCACATCCTGGTGGACGCCTGGTCGACGCCGATCCTGCTGCACGAGCTGTTCGCCCTCTACACGGGGCCCGAGCGGACCGGCCCGCTGCCCGCGCCGACGCCCTACCGCGCCTACCTGGCCTGGCTCGCCGCCCAGGACGGCGCCGCGGCCGATCGCGCCTGGACCGCCGCTCTGGCCGGTCTCGCCGAGCCCACCCTGGTGGCGCCCGGTGCCGCCGAGTCCTCGCGTCTCGAACAGCACACCCTGTCCGCACGGTTGTCACCCTCGGACACGGCCCGCCTGGACGCCTGGTGCCGTCGGCACCGCGTCACGCTCAACACCGCGGTGCAAGGTGTCTGGGCTCTGCAGCTGTCCCGGTGGACCGGCTCGGACGACGTCGTGTTCGGCACGTCCGTCTCCGGCAGGCCGCCGGAGGTGCCCGGGATGGAGCGCATGGTGGGCCTGTTCACCAACACCCTCCCCGTGCGGGTCACGCTGCGGCCGGGAGAGAGGGTGCGCGACCTGCTGATCCGACTACAGAACGAGCAGGCGGAACTCATGGACCATCAGTACCTGGGCCTCTCCCGCATCCAGCAACTCACCGGATTCGGGGCACTGTTCGACACCACCACGGTCTTCCTCGACGCCTCGATGAACGCCAAGGAGCTCGACATCACGGCGGGCGGCCTGCGGGCGTCCACACACACGCTCGTCGAGGGCACACCCTATCCCCTGCGATTGGCGACGGTCCGCGGCGAGTCCCTCGAACTGGCCCTGAACCACCGGCCCGACGTCGTCACCCCGGATGCGGCCGCCGATCTGCTCGACCGGTGCCTGGACCTCCTGAACTCCCTGGCCGACGACCCGGAACAGCCGGTGGCCGACGCCGGAGCACCGAACGAGGCGGAACAGGGCCGAATACTCGCCGAATGGGGTGGCTACGGAGCATGAGCACCGACACCGTCGATCTCACCCGGCTCACCGACCCGCTGAACCGGGCCGATCCCTACCCCGTCCTGCGGGAACTGGCGCTCGCGTCACCGTCCCGGCCCGCCGAAGGACTCCTGCTCATCGGCCGCCACGCGGACTGCTCCGCCGTACTGCGCCACCCGGCGATGAGCAGCGAACGCGAACGCGCGCGCCTCTCCCCGAACGCGAAGGGGCCCCGAACCCGCAACTTCCTGCACCTGGATCCACCGGACCACACCAGGCTCCGGCGGCTGGTCGCCAAGGCGTTCACCCCGCGTGTGGTCGCCGCGCTGGAACCCCGTATCCGGGAGGCGACCGAGGCGCTCTTCACCGAGGCGGCGGCGAAAGGGCGGTTCGAGGTCGTCTCCGACCTCGCCTATCCACTGCCCCTGCGGATCATGTGCGAACTGCTCGGGGTGCCTTTCGCGGACCGGGACCTGATCCAGGACTGGTCGGGCAAGCTGTCCGAGGCCCTTGAGCCGCCACTGCCCGGGCTGGTCGCCCCGCGCGCCACGACCCAGGCGGCCCAGGCGCGCGCCGAGTTCATCCAGTACTTCCGCGAACTCATCGCCCGACGCCGCACCGACCCGCGTGACGACCTCGTCTCCCACCTGGTACAGGTCGAGGAGTCCGGTGACCGGCTGGACGAGCACGAGCTGCTCGCCACCTGCATCCTCCTCATCAACGCCGGCCACGAGACGACGGTCAATCTGATCAGCAACGGCGTCCTGGCCCTGCTGCGCCACCCCGACCAGCTGGAACTCCTGCGCAGCCGACCCGAGTTGTCCGGGGACGCGGTGGAGGAGGTGCTCCGCTACGACGCGCCCGTGCACGTGACGTCACGCGTGGCGCGCGAAACGGTCGATCTCCCCGGTGTACACGCCGAGGAGGGCGACTTCCTGGTGCTGCTCCTGGGCGCGGCGAACCGGGACCCCGACGTCTTCCCGGACCCGGACCGGTTCGACATCACGCGCTCGCCCGGCGCACCGCACCTGTCGTTCTCGGCCGGCCCGCACTTCTGCCTCGGAGCGGGGCTCGCACGGCTTGAGGTGCGCATCGCCTTCGAACTCTTCGCCTCGCGCATGGTCGGCCCGCGGCTGGCGGCTCAGGGCCTGTCGTACAAGCCCAACCTCAGCCTGCGCGGCCCCGACCGGCTCGAAGTGGCCTACGACGGCATCCGACCGGCGGAAACAGAATGAGGAGTGGATACGTGGACGAGCTGACCCTGGCGACGAGCGTCGCGGCACTTCTGCGGTGGCGAGTCCGCGAGAAGCGCGACGATCAGGCGGTCGCCCATGTCGCACACTTCGACGGTCCCGACGGCGTCACCTCGTGGACGTACGGCAGGCTGGACGAGGAGGCCCGTGCCGTGGCCGCCCGGCTGCGGCACCGGAACAGCCCGGGCGACCGGGTCCTGTTGCTGTATCCGGTGGGGCTGCCGTTCGTGGCCGCCTTCATCGGCTGCCTGTACGCGGGCGTCATCGCGGTGCCCGCACCGGAGCCCGGACAGTACAGCCAGCAGCGGCGCCGCCTCAGAGCCATCGCGACGGACGCCGACGTACGGACCGTGCTGACCGACGCGTCGGCCCACGAGGCGGTGCTGACCTGGCGCGCCGAGGACCGCCTCGACCACCTCCAGGTGATCGCGACGGACATCCCGGACCAGGACTCCGGCATCCTGGACGAGGGCGACGCCGGTGACGCCGTGGAGACGGACCACGGCACGGTCGTGCTCCTCCAGTACACCTCGGGGTCCACCGGCGACGCCAAGGGCGTCATGATCACCAACGGCAACATGCTGCACAACGGCGCGGCCTACCTGCGGGGCATGGGGCAGCAGCCCGGCTACCGCTCCGGCGGCTGGCTCCCGCTGTACCACGACATGGGACTGAGCGCGCAGCTGCTGCCCGCCCTCATGGCCGGCGGCAGCTGCCACCTGATGCAGCCGATGACGTTCGTGCGGCGCCCCCATCTCTGGCTGCGCATGATCGACACCTTCGGCATCCAGGTGTCCCACGCGCCCAACTTCGCCTACGAGTTGTGCCAGCGCAAGATCAAGGACGAGCAGGTGGCGGGCCTGGACCTGTCCCGCTGGGAGTACGCGGGCAACGGCTCGGAGCCGGTGCAGGCCTCGGTCCTCACGGCCTTCGCGAAGCGCTTCGCCGACCATGGCTTCCGCGAGACGGCCCTCGGCCCGAGCTACGGTATGGCCGAGACCGTCGTCTATGTCAGCGGCGCCTCCGGCCGCCGGCCCGTCGTCCGCAGCGTCGACGCGGAACTGCTCGAACAGGGCGAGTTTGCGCCGGCCCGGCTGGGACGGCAGGCGCGCCATCTGGTCGGGTGCGGTCCGGTGGAGGATGCCTACGACGTGAGTGTCGTCGATCCGGTCACGAGACGGACGATGCCTCCGGACGGACTCGGCGAGATCTGGTTGCGGGGCCCCAGCGTCTCGCAGGGGTACTGGCGCAGGAAGGAGTCGTCGCGGGAGACGTTCGATGCCCAACTGGCGGACGGCGACGGCGGGTGGCTGCGCACCGGCGATCTCGGGATCGTCATCGACGGGGAGATCTTTGTGAGCGGGCGCATCAAAGACCTGCTCATCGTGCGCGGCCGCAACCTCTACCCCCACGACATCGAGAACGAACTGCGCCTCCAGCATCCCGAACTCGGCCAGGTCGGCGCGGCCTTCGGAGTGTCCTCGACGGAGGCCGAGCCGACCGAGGAGCGTGTCGTGGTGACGCACGAGGTGCGGGGGAACGACGCCGACCGGCTCGCGGCGCTGGGGAAGGCGATGAAACTGACCGTCGCCCGCGAGTTCGGCACGGAGAGCACCGTCGCCCTGCTCAGACCCGGCTCGGTCCTGCGCACCACGAGCGGCAAGGTCCGCCGCGGCGAGATGCGCCGCCTCTACCTGGCCGGTGAACTCGCCCCGGTCTGGCAGGGCTGAGTTCCCGAGCCGAGCGGCAGCTCCACCGATCCACCCGACAACCTCTTGAGGAGACGAAATGACCACCCCTGCCGACAGCCCGGAGCGAGAGACCCTGGCCACCTGGCTGACCGAGTGTGTCGCCGCCCATGTGGAAATGGCCCCCGCGGAGATCAAGCCCGCCGAGCCGATGTCGTCGTACGGCCTGGACTCCATCGGTGCCACCTCCCTGCTCGTTCAGATCGAGGAACGGGTCGGGCGCGAGCTGGACGCCAACGTGCCCTGGGACTATCCGACCATCGATGCCCTCACCGACTTCGTGCTGCAATTGCAGCTGTCGGACACGGCGTCGGACAGCATAGGGGCCGTGTGAGATGCCGACCGTCGAATCCGTTGTCGCGAAGGATGCACCGGCTCTGGCCAGGATCATGTCGCACGTTGTTGAATTGTGGCCGGAGCACGAGAAATTTTTGACCAGCAGTCTCGCAGGGATTGATGCGCGTTCTCTCGGAAACTCGGAGGAGCTCGCGAGTCTGGTATGGAGACTGGTCGAACCCGAGATCGACGCCGTAGTGACCAGCTATCGTTGGGTGTGCCGAAGGCTCCTTGACGAGGAGCTGTACTTTCGCAGACACGGTCGCTATCGCTACGCCTCGGTCCGTGAAGTGGAGGAGTCGGGTTTCTATGATTCCGAGGACGTCCATCACTATCACCGGGGACTCCTGCTGTCCCAGGTCCTGTGGCGCAATCACGCCAGTATCTCCCAGGTGTATGTGCGCGATTTCCTGTCCCGGTGTGATTCGGAAAGCCGGCTCCTGGAGGTCGGCCCGGGGCACGGTCTGTTCCTCGCGCTGGCCGCCCGGCACGCCACCCGGGCGCTTACCGGATGGGACATCAGCCCCGAGAGCCTCCAGTACACGCGGAGGAATCTCGCCGAAATGGGTGTGAGCGGCGTCGACCTCGCTCTGCACGACATTCAGGACGGGGTGCTGGGCAACGACGGGTTCGACCGTGTCGTGGCAAGCGAATTGTTGGAACACGTGGAAAACCCGGGAGGGGTGCTGCGCTCGCTGGCCGGCGTCATGAGACCGGGAGCTGAGATTTTCATCAATGTTCCCGTGAATAGCCCGGCACCTGATCACATCTACCTGTGGAGCACCCCGGAGGACTTCTTTAAGTTTGTCTCTTCAAATGGAATTATTCCGATGGAGACCTATACGTTCCCTATGTCCGGATATTCCGAGAGGCGGGCGCTCGACAGCCGCGTCACGATCTCTTGCGTGGTGATCGGAAAGGTGCAATAGGGGTCGCGTGGTTAGCGTGGGGTGCAATGGTTTTATGTTGACGGTGTGACTGCAGGTCGTTACACTTTGGAAGATCAGTGTTCGATTTAGGCGAGAGTTTGAGCGGGTATCGTCGAACGTCTCGTAGGTTTTTGGCGAAGCCGGAAGCACGGGGGATTCGTGCACGCTGCCGGAGGGGGCTTTTCCATGCTCCTTTGGTCGTGTGCTTTAAAGCCACGTCGATTACGCTGGCCGGCGTCATGATGCCGGACCGGGTCGGGTGGGCGAGTCATGATCATGCCGACGCCTGAGTCCTCCATGCCTGCGACCCACGTCGAGCCCCGAGGCGCGCCGTTGATCTCAGGGAGGGAATGTGGAATTCAAGCTCCTCGGTCCAGTGCAGGCGGGCAGTCATGACTGCGAAGTGATCATTTCTGGGTCGAAGATATCCACTGTCATCGCGTCGCTTCTCCTCGCCAGGGAGAGGCTTGTCGGAAGCGATCGCATGAGCTATTTATTATGGGGTGCGCAGCCTCCAGCCACTCGAAGCGCTCAGATCTACACGTATATTTCGAGGCTGCGCAAAGCGCTCGGCCATGATGTCCAAGTGGAACGTAAGGGATCGGGATACCTCCTCAGAATGAACGGGTCCCGGTTGGATGTCGTGGAGTTCGAGGAGCTGTGCCGGACGGGCCAGGCCGAACTGGCCCGAGGGGATTACGCTTCGTCCGCCGAGTCCCTGCGGCGCGCCCTCGGACTGTGGCGAGGGCCGGCGCTCACCAATGTGACGAGTTACCTCGAGGACGCCGAGAGACCAAGGCTGGACGAACTCAGGAACGCGGCACACGAAAGCAGGATCGAGGCTGATCTTGGCCTGGGCCGGCATCGGAGCCTCATTCCCGAACTCACCGCCCTCGTCTCGGAGTACCCGACCCGGGAGAAGCTCCGTTCCCAACTCATGATTGCCCTCTATCGGTGTGACCGGCAGAGCGAGGCGATCGACATGTTTCACGCGGCGCGCCGGTATCTCGCGGACGAACTGGGGGTGGCCCCGGGCGACACCCTCAACAACACATACCTCGCTGTGCTCAGAGGCAATGTCGATCTCCTGATGCCTGCGCCATCTGTGTCCTGACGGCTCCGGTGGGCCGGGGCACAGTGGTCACCCCGCGCACGTCGTGCTGCTCGCGGCGCCGCCGTACGATCCGGTGGACGGCGACACCGCTGATTCCCACCAGGGGAACCAGGAGCGTGACGAGCGGTATCCAGGGTGCCGCGCGCTCGGAGGATGCCCGGGCTACGGCACCCAGTCCGACATAGAGGGCCGACCAGAGCAGCGAGCTGATCGCCGACCACCTGAGAAACCATCGGAACGACCTGTTCGAGGCGCCGGCCGCCAGGGGTGCCAGCGTGTGTGCCACCGGGACGAAGCGAAGCCACACCAGTGTGTGCCACCGCTGCCCCTCGCTGACGAATTCCCTGGCCCGCTGCCAGTGCCGCGGTTGTGACATCCGGCCGCAGAGGGACTGCGACAGGCGACGGCCGAGCCGGTGCCCGACTCCGTAACCCACCACTTCGCCGATGACCGACCCGATCGTGGCCGCGGCCACGAAGCTCAGATAGCGGCCCGGATCCGTCGAGACCGTTCCGGACAGCACGGTGAGAGAGTCGCCCGGCAACATCAGCCCTACGAAGATCAGTGTCTCCCCGACCATGACGGCACACAGCAGCAGTGCCAGAAGGGCCACGGGTTGTCCGGCCAGGTGGTCGTACAGGGTCGCGACGGAGAAGCCCATCGATGCCTCCCCGCTACTCAGCCGTGGCGGCTGAGATCGTAGAAGAATCCCGGAACGGGCGTCAGTTCCTGCCGCAGCGCGACCTGGTCGTGGACGAACTTCGCCAACACCAGGTCCAGTACGCCCAGGCCGAACGGCGAGAAGACAACAGGGCCGTCGGCGGGCGGTGTGGTGGCTCCGGTCAGCAGGTCGTACAGGGTGCCGTCGATGAACTCGCGGTTGCCCTCGCACTGTTCGGTCAGATGCACCGAGGTGTTGGCCTTGAGAACGTGATCGATGTCGTCGACGATGTTGTACGACCTGGTGATCACATCCGGTGACAGGTCGCGCAGGGAGACGTTCAGCACGATCGGGCCGTGTTCGAACGCGTCGGTGCCGGTCAGGTACGGCTCCCCGGCGGTGGTCGCGAGGACCACCAGGTCCGACGACCGGATCAGTTCCTCGACGTCCTCGTGGACGACGATCTCCGGCGGAGCCGCCGACACCGAGGGGTCGGCGGCCACTCGTTCGAGGTGCCCGCGGAAGCCTGCCGCACTGTTCGCCGACAGGTCGTGCAGGCCGATCTGTTCGAACTCGAACCCGGACTTCTCCAGGTACTTGTGGATGTATCGCGCGATGAGCCCCAACCCGACGAAGCCGACCCGCCGGGGCCGCTGGCGGCCGGGCCGGCGCTCGCTCAGCGCCGCGGCGGCCACCGCGGCCGAGGCCGCGGTGCGCGAGGCGCTGATGATCGAGCTCTCCAGGCAAGCGAAGGGATAGCCGGTGTCCGCGTCGTTGAGGATCAGCACGGCGGAGGCCCGGGGTATGCCTTGTTCCACGTTCTCCGGAAAGCTGGAGATCCACTTGATGCCGTGCACGTCGACGTCACCTCCGACGGAGGCCGGCAGCGCGATGATGCGCGATGAGGGCCGGTCGGGGAACCGCAGGAAGTAGGAGTCGGGGTTGATCGTGGCGCCCTCGCCGTGCAGTCGGTAGGCGTTCTCGACGAGACGGAGGACTTCCTTCTCCTGCCCGCTGAGCACGCCGTCGACCTGGGCGCCCGAGATCACCGAAAAGGACGGAACCGGGCTCATACGACGCTCCTGACTAGGCGATCCGAACGAGCTGGGTTATCCGGACGGGCTGGGCGTTCCGGACGAGCGGTGGGTTCACTCCTTCGAGGCTCATACCCTCGAGGCTCACGCCTTCGCCGGTTCAACCCTGGGACCGGGGCGCACTCAGGGACTCGTCCTCGCCGCTCTGCACCAGGACCGAGGGCTCCGTGTGTCCGGGAGCGGGGAACGGCTCCGAGGCCGCCGCTTCCGTCCTGCGCCCCGGCAGCCACTGCATCCAACGGGGGAGGGCCCAGGTGTTCTCGCCCAGCAGGGACATCACCGCGGGAAGCAGCACACCCCGCACGAGGGTCGCGTCGATGAGGATCGCCAGTGACATCCCGACACCGAGCATCTTGTACTCGATGGCCGACAGCGTGACGAAGATGCTGAAGACGGCGACCATGATGACGGCCGCGCTGGTCACCACGCCGGCACTCGTGGCGATACCGCTGACGACGGCGGTCTTCGGTTCCTCGCCGGCCAGCCGTCGTTCACGGATCCGGCTCAGGATGAAGATGTGGTAATCCATGCTCAGGCCGAAGAGCAGTACGAACATGAACAGCGGCAGCCAGCTGGTCACTCCGCCGTAAGGTGTGAAGTCCAGGAGCGAACTGAGGTGACCGTCCTGGAAGACCCAGGTGACGGCACCGTAGGCGGCAGTGATCGACAGCAGGTTGAGGACGATCGAGATGACCGGGACGGCCAGCGACCGGAAGGAGACGAGCAGGAGGATGAAGGCCACGGCGAGCACGAACGCCAGGACGACGGGTGTGGTGTCCTTCAGCGTCTTGGTGAAGTCGTACGGCTGGGCCGTCTGACCGTTCACCGCGTACTCGATGCCGTCGACCTTGCCCAGAGTCGGGGGCAGGAGGTCCTCGCGGAGGGTTTCCAGAGCGGCGTTCGATGTCTTGTCGGTCCCGGACCCGGCCAGCGGTACTTTGACCACGAGAGCGTCGCCGACCGTGGTGCTGGTGATCGAGGTGCCGATCTGTCCGTTGGTGTCGGCCGCCCGCTCGCGCAGGGAGTCGACCGCTTGGCGCACCGCCGGGTCGCCCACCTTGTCGCCCCAGACCACGAGCCGTGCCGGAGACGGATCACCGGGGAAGGCTTTGTCCATGCGGGCCACTGTTTCGACGGCGGGGTTGGTGTGCGGCATGCTGTCCGTGACGGACGGATCCTGCAGACGCATGTCCAGCGCGGGGAGCGCGACCGCCAGCAGCGCGAGCAGCGCGACACCGCCCCACGCCAGCGGACGACGGACCACGGCCCGGGCCACCGCGGCCCACACCCGTGACTCTCCCGCGGCGGTGCGTCGGCGGCCCAGCCAGGGGATCCGGCCCTTGTCGACGCGGTGGCCCAGCACGGACAGGAGGGCCGGCAGTACGGTCATGGAGCCAATCACCGTCAGCCCGACGACGATGCTGGTGCCGACGGCGAGGCCGCGGAAGACGTCCATTCCGGTCAGGTACAGGCCGGAGAGGCAGAGCATCACGGTGACACCGGAGAGCACGACGGCGTGCCCGGAGGTACGGGCGGTCACCTGGAGGGCTTCCTTGAAGTCGCGGCCCCGATGCCTTTCCTCACGCTCGCGGCGCAGGTAGAAGAGCGAGTAGTCGACGCCGACGGCCATGCCGATCAGGAGCACCACGGAGGAGACAGTGCTGTTGATCGGGATCACATGGCCCAGTGCCTGGAGGAAACCGAGGGCGGAGAGCACGGCGGTGATCGAGAGCAGCAGCGGGACGCTCGCCGCGATCAGCGCGCCGAACACGACGAGCAGGATGATCAGGGTCAGCGGCAACGAAATGACTTCGGAACGCTGGAAGTCGTCGTCGTAGGCGTTGTCCACCGCGGCTCGCGTACTCATGTCGCCGGCTTGGCCTACCCAGACGTTCTCGTGGCGGTCCTGGACGGCGTTGATCGATTTCCACGCCGTCTCGGAGTGCAGGCCCAACTCCTCGTCGGGACCGGTGACTTCGAAGGTCACGAGCCCGGAGCGGCCGTCTTTGGAGAGGAGGCTCTCGTTGCCCTTGTCCAGAGGTGAGCGGATGCCGGTGACCGACTCGGACTCGCGCTTCAGCGTCTGCACCATGTCGGTGACCGCCGCCTGGATCTCCGTCGAGGAGAACCGGGCCCGGCTGTCGGCCTCACGCGGCTGGATCAGTACGTTCTCGTGGACGGGCTCGTCGGTCTGCTGCGAACGCAGCACATCCTGTGCCCGTCCCGATTCCCCGGGGTCGGTCGTCAGTGCTTCGCTGCCCGTCACCAGGATGCTGGCCAGTAATGCGACGAGGACCAGTGCGAACCAGCCCCCGATCGCGGTCTTGCGGTGTAGTACCGACCACGCGGTGACGCGTTCGACGAAGGTGCCGCGGGGGCCGCCGACCGCCTCGTCGGGACTCGGCTTGCCAATGCCCGGCATGACGTGTAGTCCTTCCTCAGGGAGTGTGTACCTGCGAGAACTCGCCTACGGCGAGATGGAGCGCTCTTCCATACCCGGGCTGACGAGTTGCTGCTCGTCGGCCCGGGGCCGTTCTGTGGTGCCGCGTCGAGATCGCTGCTTGATTTTTTATTCGGTGCCCAATCGGCGCCTGTTCGTTGCCCGTCCCGTGCTACTCGGTCTCCTTGAGGATCCGTTCCACGCCGTCCAGCCGGTTCTGCATGTCCTCGAGCCGTAAGTTGACCGTCTCCAGTTGGCGCAACAGCGTCTGCTGTGTCTTTGCGCTCTCCTCGGACAGGTCCCGGTAGTCCGACTCGCGGGACAGCAGCGCCTTGGCCCGGGTGGTGGTGGCGCGTTTCCAGATGAGGACCACGATCACGGACGTGACCAGGATGAAGACTCCGAAGATTGCGGCTACGGCCTGCCACTGGTACTCGTCATCCATCGGATGACTCCTTTCGTCCGGTCTGTGATCCATCACGAGGAGGCAGTGTGAGGGTCTGCGCGGCGTCCGCGATGGTTTCCGGGGTGAGGAGGACCGTGAAGGGGGTCACCTCGTAGTACTTCATTGCTTTCCCGTCCTCCGAGAGCTGAAGTTCAGCCGTGACCAGCTCGGCCGCCTCCAGTTTGCGGAGGTGCACCTGCAGCAGGGCGCGGCTGATACCCAGCTCCCGAGCCAACTCGCTCACATAGCTGCGCTTGCCTGAGAGTGCCGCGACGACACGCATACGGTGCGGATTGGCGAGCGCCGACGCAGCCCGCAGCATGTGGTCGCCATTCATCCTCCGCATACCAGCTCCTTGCTCGTGCTAAGAAATACTTGCAGGTGCCCGCGGATAGTGCAACCCCTGTGTACGCGTGCGGCACGGGACGCGGGTCCGAGTGTCACTGGGCGTGGCTCTCGCCGCAGTGTCCCTGGCCGTGAGCGCAGCCAAGCGAAGCGGTCCGTGAGTCACCGCGGGCCTACAAGCTCAGGCGGTCCTACGTTGTTTGTGGGTTGGACGGGTCGTCGTAAGGTCCAGAAGCACAGAGACACCAGGTACGGCTTTCAGGCGGTTGCACTCGATGGTTTGCCTCAGCTGGCCGCCCGGTGTCTCACGACGACTCGCCCCCGGTTACTGACCTTTTCGGATTGGCTTCGGGGGGTCTGAAGCGAGGGTCAGTCCGGTTTCGGTGCGGCAGCCGTCGATGAGTTCTGGATGGCGCTGGATGCGGGCGAGCCCTCGGCGGAGGGTGCGGGTGAGGTGGTCGGGGTCGGTGAACGCGGTGTTGGCCATCGGCCCGCGCCGCAGCAGAGACCAGATGGCCTCCACGGGCTTCAAGTCCGGGCTGCAGGAGGGAAGTTGGATGATGGTGAGCCATTCATGGTCGGCCGCGTACTTCCTCATTCCGGCGGCACGATGGGTGTTCAAGTTGTCCCAGACGACGACGATCGGGGCGCCGAGTTGCAGGTGCGCGCGGACTAGGAGGTCACGGTAGATAGGTATTCCGCATACGGGCAGCCGAACCGACTGGCTGCCCGGCTCTCTGGGCTGCCGCACCCGTGACCTAGGGGGCCGCAACCCTGCGGGCGCGGGGAGCAGCCGGCCGTGTGGTTCTGGGCGACGTCGGTCGCGGGATCAACCCCGCGGGTGTGGGGAGCAGGTCGTAGTGGCAGGAGGGATCAACCCCTCGGGCGCGGGGAGCACAAGAAACTGGTCGAGCCCGCCCAGGATCTCGTGGGATCATCCCCGCAGGTGCGGGGAGCAGCGGACGTCGAACGCGGCGACCTGGCGGGGGTCGGGACCAATCCCGCGCCCGCGGGGATGGTCCCCGCAACCGGGCGGTGCGCCTGCTCACGGAAGCGCGCTCCCTGGCCGGATGCACTCTCTACCAGCCTCGGAACCGGTCCCAGGCCATGGACATCCCAGGGACTTCGCAGGGACTTTCACGCCTGTCCCAGGGAATTTTGAGGGACTTTCCGCCGTGTAAAGAGGGAAGGCCCTGACAGCGTTGAAAGATAAGAACACGCTGGTCAGGGCCTATATCGTGTATCGTCAGCATTCGATGATGTTCACCGCGAGGCCTCCGCGCGGTCTCCTTGTACTTCACGGACATGTCCGCGCAGGTGTCCTTCATGGTCTTGATGACCTTGCCGGCCTCGACGTACGCGTCCGCCCTCCCATCCCGTTGGCAGGCCCGACGACGGCAGCACGCATTTCACTGCTCGTCTCGACGCGCTCCCGGGCAGGGTCGTCGCGGATGCTGTCGGCGGGCGCCTCGGTCAGCAGGTCGCCGACCCGGACGTGGGGGCAGCCGGATGATTGAAGGAGCGCCGGTGCGCGTGGAGGTCCGGGCTGGAACTGGCCGTAGCGGTGTAGTGCGCTTGATGTGCGTGCGCGGCGAGGACTGAACTCCGAATCTCAGGAACGCCAGTGGCGCCGTCGGTGCGGACATGGCGAGGCCTCTTTGGCGAGCACTCTCCGTGAAGGCTGACGGATGCTCAGATATCTCTGATGCATCGTCATTAATTTAAGATCATCTTGCACGCACGTTGCACAAGGTGATGAAAAACAGCGATGATCAATAGAGGGTCCTGCAAGTGTGTAACGGCAGGTCAGAAGGCATTTAGGAGTGTCGTGCCCCTCATCTCCCAGGGGCACGACACCCCCGCCGATCAGATGTCCCGGAAGATCTCGATCTGCGCCCCGATGGAGTTGAGCCGCTCCGCCAGGTCCTCGTAACCCCGGTTGATGACGTACACGTTCCGCAGCACGGACGTGCCCTCCGCCGCCATCATCGCCAGCAGGACGACCACGGCCGGCCGCAAGGCCGGCGGGCACATCATCTCGGCGGCGCGCCAGCGGGTCGGGCCCTCGACCAACACGCGGTGCGGGTCGAGGAGTTGGAGGCGTCCGCCGAGGCGGTTGAGGTCGGTGAGGTAGATCGCGCGGTTGTCGTAGACCCAGTCGTGGATGAGGGTCTGGCCCTGCGCGACCGCCGCGATCGCCGCGAAGAACGGGACGTTGTCGATGTTCAGGCCGGGGAACGGCATCGGGTGGATCTTGTCGATCGGCGCCTCCAGCTTGGAGGGCCGGACCGTGAGGTCCACCAGGCGCGTACGGCCGTTGTCGGCGACGTACTCGGGCGTGCGATCGTGGTCGAGGCCCATCTCCTCCAGGACCGCGAGCTCGATCTCCAGGAACTCGATGGGCACCCGGCGGACCGTCAGCTCCGACTCGGTGACGACGGCGGCGGCCAGCAGGCTCATCGCCTCGACCGGGTCCTCGGAGGGGGAGTAGTCGACGTCGACGTCGATGGTCGGCACGCCGTGCACGGTGAGGGTGGTCGTGCCGATGCCCTCGACCCGTACGCCGAGCGCCTCCAGGAAGAAGCAGAGGTCCTGGACCATGTAGTTGGAGGACGCGTTGCGGATGACCGTGACGCCCTCGTGGCGGGCGGCGGCGAGCAGCGCGTTCTCGGTGACGGTGTCGCCGCGCTCGGTCAGCACGATCGGCCGGTCGGGGGAGACGGCCCGGTCGACCCGCGCGTGGTACAGCCCCTCGGTCGCGGCGATGTCCAGGCCGAACCGCCGCAGCGCGATCATGTGCGGCTCGATGGTGCGCGTACCGAGGTCGCAGCCGCCCGCGTACGGCAGCTTGAAGCTGTCCATGCGGTGCAGCAGCGGGCCGAGGAACATGATGATCGAGCGGGTGCGGCGGGCCGCCTCCGCGTCGATCGACGCCATCTCCAGCTCGGCCGGCGGCACGATCTCCAGGTCGACGCCGTCGTTGATCCAGCGGGTGCGGACGCCGATCGAGCCGAGTACCTCCAGAAGGCGGTACACCTCCTCGATCCGCGCGACCCGGCGCAGCACTGTGCGCCCCTTGTTGAGGAGCGAGGCGCACAGCAGTGCCACGCACGCGTTCTTGCTGGTCTTCACGTCGATGGCACCGGAGAGCCGGCGACCGCCGACGACCCGCAGATGCATCGGGCCGGCATAGCCCAGTGAGACGATTTCGCTGTCCAGCGCTTCACCGATTCGAGCGATCATCTCAAGGCTGATGTTTTGGTTGCCGCGCTCGATGCGGTTGACGGCGCTCTGACTGGTGCCGAGTGCCTCGGCAAGCTGCGTCTGTGTCCAGCCCCGGTGCTGGCGGGCGTCACGGATGAGCTTGCCGATACGTACGAGGTAGTCGTCTGCCATGAGGCCGAGGTTATCTCAGATATGAGATGGCGCCTCTTGAGGGGGCCGTTCGGGTGACGGCCGATCAGTCGTCCTTCTTGGTACGCGTCTTGCGCCACCCGAAAGGTCCGGGCAAATCCATCGATGTCGTACGACGTCCCGTGGTGCTGCGGGTGTACCGCGGGCCGCGCTTGCCACCCGTGGTGAACGACATGGACCCCTTGTTGATGTTCAGCCGGAGCCAGGGAAGAATCCGGAAACTCTTGCGGAACGTGAGCGGCATCCCGCCCCCTTTCGTCCCGCACCGGGTACCCCGCAGACGCGCGGGTATGGCGGCGGGAGAGGGCGGGTTAGCGTCGCCGCATGATCTCCGACGCGTCGTTACCCGAGCACGAGCTCACGGCCGCCAGTTCGACCGTGGTCTACCAGAACCGCTGGATGACCGTTCGCGAGGACAGGACGGTGCGCCACGACGGTGCGGAGGGCTTGTACGGCGTGGTGCACAAACCCGACTTCGCGTTGATCGTCCCGTACGAGGACGGGGGCTTCCACCTCGTTGAGCAGTACCGGTATCCGGTGAGGGCCCGCTATTGGGAGTTCCCCCAGGGCGCGTGGGAGGACCGACCGGACGCGGACCCACTGGACCTGGCGTGCGGTGAACTCGCGGAGGAGACGGGCCTGGCCGCTTTGACGATGACACCCCTGGGGCACCTCTTCGAGGCCTACGGATACTGTGACCAGGGGTTCCACGTCATCCTCGCCACGGATCTCACCCATGGCGAACCCCACCTGGACGACGAGGAAGCCGGCTTGGTCAGCCGCTGGTTCTCCGAGGCGGAAGTGTGGCAACTGATCGCCGAAGGCCGATTCAAGGACGCTCCGTCGGTGGCGGCCCTGGCGCTGTTCCAGCATCACCGCAAGGACGGCGGCTGAGGCCGGGCAGCAGCGAACAACGAACGCTGCTGGCATCCTTGGCCGGTGTCCTCCTCCGACCCTGTGGGCGCCGTGTTCTTCGACGTCGACGGCACCCTCGTCCCCGGTACGAGTTCGTCGGTCTTCCTGGCCGGCCACCTCGGCCATCGCGACGAGTTGGCGGAGGCCGAGGACGCCTATGCCTCCGGCGCCCTGGACAATCGGCGGGTTTCCGAGCTGGACGCCGCGGGTTGGGCGGGCGTGGCCGAAGAGCAGGTCCCGGACTGGCTCGACGGGCTTCCCTTGGTCTCGGGCATCACGGAGACCGTGGCCTGGTGCCGGCGGAACGCATTGGTGCCCGTGCTGGCGACCCTCGCCTGGTCGCCGGTCGGCAGCTACCTGACCGACCGATTCGGCTTCCACGCGTTCAGCGGACCTCGGCTGGAGACCGCGGACGGCCGCTTCACGGGCCGGGTCGCCCGGCACTTCGATGAGTACGGCAAACGAGATTTCGCCCTCGCGCAGGCCCGAGATCTGGGGCTGGCCCTCCGCTCGTGCGGAGCCGTCGGTGACAGCCGCTCCGACCTGCCGCTGTTCGCGTCCGTCGGGTTGAGCGTGG
Organism: Streptomyces sp. NBC_01622; assembly: GCF_045209635.1. Lineage (NCBI taxonomy): Bacteria > Bacillati > Actinomycetota > Actinomycetes > Kitasatosporales > Streptomycetaceae > Streptomyces > Streptomyces sp. NBC_01622. The sequence goes on along the minus strand of NZ_CP109293.1, from coordinate 2,949,996 downwards.
CGTTCAACGCCTCGCCGGGAGCGCGGGCGGCGGCGACCGCCACGGTGGACGACGGCGACCTGCGAGCCGTGCTTCCCGTCCTGAGTCGCCTGGTCACAGCCGCGTGGTCACAACCGCTCGCGGCGCCCGCGGAAGGCTGAGAGAGGTCCGGGCATGACCAATCCACCCCCATGTACTAGAGTTATCTCGACATCGAGATATCTGCCGAGGTGCACCGCAGTCGCACACTCCGCCGATCCAGTAGTAAGGCTTGCCTAACTTAGCCTTACCTTAGCGGATCGGCCAAGACGTTGTGGCGCAGGATGCGGTGGGAACGCGCACATCAATGAAGGAGACTGTCGTGTCGGCGAACAGCTTCGACGCCCGCAGCACGCTGCAGGTGGGCGACGAGTCGTACGAGATCTTCCGCCTGGACAAGGTGGAGGGCTCGGCCCGGCTCCCCTACAGCCTTAAGGTCCTGCTGGAGAATCTGCTCCGCACCGAGGACGGCGCGAACATCACCGCCGACCACATCCGCGCCCTCGGCACCTGGGACTCGCAGGCCCAGCCGTCGCAGGAGATCCAGTTCACGCCGGCCCGTGTGATCATGCAGGACTTCACCGGCGTGCCCTGCGTGGTGGACCTCGCGACCATGCGTGAGGCCGTGAAGGAGCTGGGCGGCGACCCGGCGAAGATCAACCCCCTGGCCCCGGCCGAACTGGTCATCGACCACTCCGTCATCGCCGACAAGTTCGGCACGCACGAGGCCTTCGCGCAGAACGTCGAGCTGGAGTACGGCCGCAACCGCGAGCGCTACCAGTTCCTGCGCTGGGGCCAGACCGCGTTCGACGAGTTCAAGGTCGTCCCGCCGGGCACCGGCATCGTCCACCAGGTCAACATCGAGCACCTGGCGCGTACGGTCATGGTGCGCAACGGCCAGGCGTACCCCGACACCCTCGTCGGCACCGACTCGCACACCACGATGGTCAACGGCCTCGGCGTGCTGGGCTGGGGCGTCGGCGGCATCGAGGCCGAGGCCGCGATGCTCGGCCAGCCGGTCTCGATGCTCATCCCGCGCGTCGTCGGCTTCAAGCTGACCGGTGAGCTGACCCCGGGCACCACCGCCACGGACCTCGTGCTGACCATCACCGAGATGCTCCGCAAGCACGGCGTCGTCGGCAAGTTCGTCGAGTTCTACGGCGAGGGTGTGGCGGCCACTTCGCTCGCCAACCGCGCCACCATCGGCAACATGTCGCCGGAGTTCGGTTCCACCGCCGCGATCTTCCCGATCGACGACGAGACCCTGAAGTACCTGCGCCTGACCGGCCGCAGCAACCAGCAGGTCGCGCTCGTCGAGGCGTACGCCAAGGAGCAGGGCCTCTGGCTCGACCCGGCCGCCGAGCCCGACTTCTCCGAGAAGCTGGAGCTCGACCTCGCCACGGTCGTCCCCTCGATCGCCGGTCCGAAGCGCCCGCAGGACCGCATCGTCCTCGCGAACGCCGCCGAGCAGTTCAAGAGCGACGTGCGCAACTACGTCGCCGACGACGACGAGGCGGGCAAGGAGTCCTTCCCGGCCTCCGACTCCCCGGCCGCCAGCAACGGCGTCCCGTCGAACCCGGTCACGGTGACCGCCCCCGACGGCTCGACCTACGAGATCGACCACGGCGCGGTGACGGTCGCGGCCATCACCTCCTGCACCAACACCTCGAACCCGTACGTCATGGTCGCCGCCGCGCTGGTGGCCAAGAAGGCGGTCGAGAAGGGTCTCACCCGCAAGCCGTGGGTCAAGACCACCCTCGCCCCGGGCTCCAAGGTCGTCACCGACTACTTCGACAAGGCGGGGCTCACCCCCTACCTCGACAAGGTCGGCTTCAACCTCGTCGGCTACGGCTGCACCACCTGCATCGGCAACTCCGGCCCGCTGCCGGAGGAGGTCTCCAAGGCCGTCAACGACCATGACCTGGCCGTGACTTCGGTGCTCTCCGGCAACCGCAACTTCGAGGGCCGGATCAACCCGGACGTCAAGATGAACTACCTGGCGTCCCCGCCGCTGGTCGTCGCCTACGCCCTCGCCGGCTCCATGAAGGTCGACATCACCACCGCCGCCCTCGGCACCGACCAGGACGGCAAGCCGGTCTACCTGGAGGACATCTGGCCCTCCGAGGCCGAGGTCAACGACGTCGTGGCGAACGCCATCGGCGAGGACATGTTCAACAAGTCCTACGCCGACGTCTTCGCGGGCGACGCCCAGTGGCAGGCGCTGCCGATCCCGGAGGGCAACACCTTCGAGTGGGACGCGCAGTCGACCTACGTGCGCAAGCCCCCGTACTTCGAGGGCATGACGATGGAGACCACCCCGGTCTCCGACATCGCCGGCGCCCGCGTCCTCGCCAAGCTCGGCGACTCGGTGACGACGGACCACATCTCGCCCGCCGGTGCCATCAAGGCCGACACCCCGGCCGGCAAGTACCTCACCGAACACGGCATCGAGCGGCGTGACTTCAACTCCTACGGCTCGCGCCGAGGCAACCACGAGGTCATGATCCGCGGCACCTTCGCCAACATCCGCCTCCGCAACCAGGTCGCGCCGGGCACCGAGGGCGGCTTCACCCGCGACTTCACGCAGGCGGACGCCCCCGTCTCCTTCATCTACGACGCCTCGCGCAACTACATCGAGCAGGGCATCCCGCTGGTCATCCTGGCCGGCAAGGAGTACGGCTCCGGCTCGTCCCGCGACTGGGCCGCCAAGGGCACCGCGCTCCTCGGCGTCAAGGCCGTCATCGCAGAGTCCTACGAGCGCATCCACCGCTCGAACCTCATCGGCATGGGCGTCATCCCGCTCCAGTACCCGGCGGGCCAGTCCGCCGAGTCCCTCGGACTGACCGGCGAGGAGTCCTTCTCCGTCGCCGGCATCACCGAGCTGAACGACGGCACCACCCCCGCCACGGTCAAGGTCACCACCGACACCGGTGTGGAGTTCGACGCGGTCGTCCGCATCGACACCCCCGGCGAGGCCGACTACTACCGCAACGGCGGCATCCTGCAGTACGTGCTGCGCAACCTGATCCGCAACTAGCGGACCCGGTAAGGCAGTTGAGGGCCGCATCCCCGGCGACGGGGGTGCGGCCCTCCGCGTCTCCCCGCCGCACGACCCCGCAGGTCATCGCCAGGGCTCAGGTGGAACACAGGATTCCCTCAGCGGACCGGGACAGAATCCGGACATGACTGGCACCACGGGGTCCCGCAGCAGCCGTGTACGCGTGCTCATCGTCGACGACGAGCCCGCGCTCACCGAGCTGCTCTCCGTCGCGGTCACCGAGGCCGGCTGGCGGCCCTACCCCGCGCCGGACGGGCACAGCGCGCTGCGGATCGCCCGCGGCTGCGCCCCGCACGCCGTCCTCCTCGACGGCATGCTGCCCGACCTGGACGGCGTACAGGTGCTGCGCCGGCTGCGCTACGAGAACCCGAGGCTGCCCGTCCTCATGCTCACCGCGCGCGACGCGATCGAGCACCGCCTCGACGGCCTGGAAGCGGGCGCCGACGACTACGTCACCAAGCCCTTCTCCCTGGAGGAGGTCGTACTGCGGCTGCGCGGACTGCTCCGCCGGGCGGGCAGCGAACGGCTCCCGACCGACGACTCGGTACGGGTCCTCGGCGATCTCGTGCTGTCCGGCGAGACCCGCGAACTGCGCCGCGCCGGTGAGCCGATCCAGCTCACCGCCAAGGAGTTCGACCTGCTCACCCTGCTCCTCGACCATCCCCGCCAGGTGCTGAGCAAGGCGCAGATCCTCGACCACGTGTGGAGCACCTCCTTCGACGGCGGCGGCAACCTCGTCGAGGTCTACATCTCCAGCCTCCGCCGGAAGATAGACCGGGGCCGCGCGCCGATGATCCACACCGTGCGGGGGATGGGATACGCCATACGGCCCGTGGAGGACGGCAGATGAACCTCCTGACCCGCAACCGAGGCCGCCTGCACGGCCGTTCACTCCGCACCCGCCTGCTGCTCTTCATCAGCGCCACCCTGGTGGCTGTCTGCGTCGCGATGTCCCTCACCACCGTCTTCGTCCAGCGCTCCTATCTGCTGGGCAACTTGGACGACCGGGTCGTCGACGCCGCTCAGCGAAGCCTGGGCGGGGCCGAACTGCGTCCGGGCTTCGACGACGACCTCGGGTTCCTCTCGGAGAACGGTCACGCGGCCGGGACACTCGCCGCGCGGCTGGACGGCAAGGGCGCGATCATCGCCGCGGCCGTCGTCAGCCAGGACGCTCCGCCCCAGAACCTCACCACCGCCCAGCGCACGGCCCTCAAGGGCATCACGGCCGACGGCGCGAAGCACACCCGCACGGTGCCCGGCCTCGGCACCTACCGGATCACCGTGCTCGACGACGACAACGGCGTCCGGGTCCTCGCCGGCCTCCCGATGGACGACGTACAGGACATGATCAGCGGCCTGGTGGTGGTCGAGGCGGCCGTCGCCCTCACCGGACTGACCGTGGCGGGCTTCCTGTGCGCGGTGGTCATACGACGGCAGCTGCGGCCGCTCGGCCGGGTCGCCGCCACCGCGGTCGAGGTCTCCCGCTCACCGCTCGGCCACGGCGAGGTCACCGCGCTGACCCGGGTGCCCGAGCGGGACACCGACCCTGGCAGCGAGGCCGGCCAGGTCGGCGCCGCGCTCAACCGCATGATCGACCACGTCGAGTCATCGCTCGCCGAACGCCAGCGCAGCGAGGAGCAGATGAGGCGCAGCGAGGAACGCATGCGCCGCTTCCTCGCCGACGCCAGCCATGAACTCCGCACCCCGCTGGCCTCGATCGCGGGCTACGCCGAGCTGATGAACCGCGGCACCGACCGCATCGAACCGGGGCTCGCCTGGCGTCGGGTCACCGCCGAGTCGGCGCGGATGACGGGTCTGGTGGAGGATCTGCTGCTGCTCGCCCGGCTCGACGAGGGCCGGCCGCTGCAGTCCGGCGAGGTGGATCTCGCGGCCGTGCTCGCCGAGGCGGTGTGGGACGCGCGCGCCGCCGGCACCGGCCACGAGTGGCAGCTCCAGCTGTCCCTGGACGCCCCGGCCCTGGTGATCGGCGACGAGGCCCGGCTGCACCAGGTGTTGGCCAACTTGTTGGCCAACGCGCGTATGCACACACCTGTTGGCACGACGGTCACGGCGGGCGTCGAGGCCACGGCTGCCCACACCGTAGTCATCCGGGTGCGCGACGACGGCCCCGGCATCCCCCCGGCCCTGCTGCCCACGGTCTTCGAACGCTTCACCCGGGCCGACGCCTCCCGCGCCCGGGCCGGCGGCAAGGAGGGCGGCTCCGGCCTCGGCCTGGCCATCGCGACGGCGATCACCGGAGCCCACGGCGGCCGTATCGACGTGACCAGCGTCCCCGGCCGCACGGAGTTCACCATCGAACTCCCGGCGGCCGAACTCCCGCCCGCCGAAACCCAGATACGCGCCCGTACGGCGCCGGTCTAGCCGCTGTACGGGCGCGTATCCGCGACTGCCTGCTAGGGAGTGGTCGTGAACGAGTCGAAGTCGGCCTCGCCCGTGGTGCCCGAGGCGTGCGAGGTCTGGGTCAGGCCGACGTCCTGGGTGGCCGCGGCGGTCGGGACGTCGATGGTGCCGACCAGGTTCCAGGTGACGTCGTCGGTGGAGTAGTAGCCGCTGTAAGTGGTGCCGCTACGGACCAGCTTCAGCCACGACGGATAGACGGCGGTGCCGGTGGAGTCCTGCGAGTCCAGCTTGCCGTCGCCGTCGCTGTCCCAGTCGAGCAGATAGCCGTTGCCCGGGGTCGCGACGAGGGCCAGATAGCCGGGGGAGGTGTCGGGCTGCGTGATGTCGTTGCGGACCATGATCCCGGCCTTGGCCCAGACATCCGTGTCCGACTGCGAGTTGAGCTTCACGGTCGTCACCGAACCGTCGTGCTCGGCACCCGGCAGATAGACCGTGCCGTACTCGTTGGTGCCGTTGTACAGGTCCGCGCCCTGGGCCCGGATGCCGAGTTGCGTCCCGGACTGGCTGAAGCTCGCCGTGGTGGAGGCGAACGTCTTGTAGGGGGCGGTCACTTGGTGGTTGACGGTGATCGTGTCACCGGCGGCCAGCCGGGTCTGCCCCGCCGACCCGAAGCGATAAGTGGCGCTCCCCTTGAAGTCGCTGGAGTCGAAGAGCTTCGCCGAGGGCGGGATGGAGACGGAGTAGGTGACTTTCAGCGCGTGCCCGCCCCGGACGGTCTTGGCCCGCGTCGCCGAATGCGTGGTGATCTTCGTGCCGGCCGGCCCGGTGAGGGTCAGGGCGGCGTCGGTGACGGGCCGTGACCCGTTGTCGGACAGGACCGCGGTGACGGTACGCGTGGTGCTGTCACTCGACGCGGGCGCCCAGTTGAGCCCGAACGACACGTCCGGAGCCGCGCCGCTCACCACGTGCCGACTGCCGTGCACCCGGTACAGGACAACGCCGTGCGCGGGCACATTGGCGGCGATCCGGCCCGCCGACTCGGTGAGTTGATGGCTCCAGAGATCCCGCAGGGCGTAGTCACGCGCCTTGGCCAGCCCCAGCGCGGACGCGGTCGTGGCCACCTCCCGGGAAGCCGACCCGGTGTTGAACAGGCCCACCACGACATCCCCGTCGGCCTCGGTCTTGGCGAACACCTGCGAATTCGCGTCCGAGGAGATCCGCTTGGCGTCGATGCCGTCCTGGTCGACCGCGAGGACGTCGGTGTTCTTCAGCAGCGCGAGATCGCCGGCGTCGAGATGCGTGAGATCGGTGCCGAGGAAGAGCGGCGAGGCGGCGAGCGACCACAGACTCATCTGCGTCCGGCGCTCGTCGGGGGTGAGGCCGTTGTTCGCGCCGTTCCCGATCTCCAGGGAGTCGTAGTCGTTGTACCCGCCGGGTCCGCCGTACGGCGCCCAGGCGGCGACCTGGTCGAACCGCGAGGCGACCGAGGCCCAGGTGGTCAGGGGGTAACTGCTGCCGTCCGGACCGCAGTAGCACTCGATGTCGCCACCGGTGCGCCAGCCGTTGGAGAGTTTCTTCCAGGTGGCCGCGTTGTTGATGTCGAGGTTGTTCGACAGCTCCAGGTGGATGGGCCGGCCGGTGTGGTGCAGGGCGTCCGACCAGGCCTGGACGTCCTGTTGGTCCCAGGTGCCGACGCCGTCGATCTTGAGATAGTCGATGCCCCAACCGGCGAACTGCCCGGCCCAGGAGTCGAGATACGTCTGCGCGCCGGGCTTGGTGTAGTCGATGCCCACCATGCCGCCGCAGTTGTAGTTGCTCTCCGTCGTCGTGGTCGCGATGTCCCGTGCGTGGTACGGCGTTCCCTCGATCGCCGTGTTCTTGGCGACCGCCTGCTGGGAGATACCGGGAGTCACGTACAGCCCGAACTTCAGCCCCAGGGAGTGGACATAGTCGGCCACCACCTGGATGCCGTTCTCAGTGCCCCGGGGCGGGAACTTGACGGGGTCGGTCACCCAGCGGCCGTACTGGTCGACGTCCGGACCCTGGCTGCCCGGGCACTGGTACCAGAAGTCGTCGACGTTGGCGTAGACGAACCCGTTTTTCGCCAGGCCGCTGGTCTTGAGCGCCTTCGCCTGCGCCTCGATGGTCTGAGCGGTCGGATTGCGGCGGACGAAGCTCCAACTGCTCCATCCCAGCGCGGGTTTGACCCCGACAGCGTTGTCATCGGCCCGCGCGGACTGCCCGCCCGTCGCGGTGACTCCCATGGTGAGCAGCAGCGCTCCGGTCAACGCGGCCAGCGCACCGCGGATCTGTCTTCTCATGAGCTGTTCCTCCATCGCAACGCCCACATGACTCAGAAAACGTCAAGAACCAACCCCGTGAACGCGACAAGTGAACATGACCGAACGCCAGTCACCACATAGCGCGCTTGGCCAAAACTGGGTCAAGTCTGTGGGGTCACTGTGGCGAGATGGGGAGGAAGGTCCTACTTGCCCCGCTGGGTATGTCAGGGGGATCGGCCATGGCGCTCAACTGCTCACCGCCGCACCGCCACCCAGCAACCGCGCCTGTTCCCGCTTCAGTTCGCCGAAGCCCCGCCGCGCGTACGCGGCCAACTCCGCGCTCGGGAACGCGACCAGCGACAGATGTTCCGAGACGTCACCCCGCGCCCAGCGCGCCACGGTGATCTCGTAGCCCGCCGCGTGCGCACACAGTTCCAGCAGCAGCGACGGCATCTCCGGCTCCCGCAGCAGATCCGCCCGCCCGACGACGAGATCCCGCATCTCCCGCAGGACGGGCAGGAACACGGTCGTCACCCACAGCCGCCAATCGGCCAGTTCCTCGTCGGTCGGCGGAGCCGCTTCGTCACCGAAGGGCGAGACGCCCCCGGGCCGGGCGTGCCGCGCCATGAACGCGGCGAACGTACGGGCGTTGGCCTCCGTCAGCGCGAACAACGGCCCGTAGAATTCGCCGAGTTGCCGGTTGACCCGGGCGAGCCGCTCCTGCCGCTGCGCCAACCGCAGACCGTTGAGATAGGTGGCGGCGAACCCGGCGAAGGCCAGGGCGACCGTGACGGCGACTGCGATCATCCACTGATCGTAGGGGCGTACCGTCGAACAGGGCCGGGCCGAAAGCAGTTGTCCTCCGGGTGGACTCCGTGAAGGGTCCCGCTGTTCGGGGAGTCGTCGGATCGCTCGCCGCCAGGCCTCGGCTCCCGAACGTACCTTCCCGATGACCGAGGCGGACCTCTCGCACCGGCGGGCGCGCTTCGAGGGAGTTCGACGCCGCGGAACTCGCCGGTCGTGACATCGGCGGTCCACCTCTGGGCCGGCCGGACCGGCCCGAGTGGGCCGCCGCCCGCCGGCCGTCATTCACCGGGAACCGGCGGCCCGGAAGCGGTCCGGGTCGCCGGCGCAGGCCGTCGACGGCGCCTGCCGTCGGGTGATCAGTCGTAGGGGTTGAGTGACGTGCCGGACGTGCTGCAGTTGTCGAAGGTCGTGTCGCGGCAGACCGTCACCCAGAGGCTGTGGATGCCGCCGTCCAAGCTGCCTGGCAAGGCGCTCCATGTGGTGGTGGTGCCGCACCCGCTGGTGTTCCAGTGGTTCGGGAACTGGAAGCCCGGCACGGTGACGTAGAAGAACACCGGGTGGGCGTCGCAGGAGGTGTCACTGAGCTTCACATTGCGCAGGGTGAAGGATTCCGAACCGGTCCAGTCGACGGTGAGCGAGACGGAGGCACCCGTGGTGCTCGCGCTGAGTGGTTGGTTGTCCGAGGCGTTGGCCGTGCCGGCTGTGAACCCCAGGGCCGCGACCGCGAGGCCGGCAACGAGGGCGGTGATACCGCGCTTCTTCATGATTCCTCCCGTGTGTTCGGGGCGAGGTGTCTTCTCCCGCCGCGATGTGGTGCTGAGCGTTGGTCGGGTACGGGCCGCCGGCGTGGTCACTCGCCGGCGGCCCGGCGGCAACAGGCTGTCGCCGCAGCCGGGTTGGCGCCAAGGCGCTCCGGGCGGCTTGGGAGGACGGGACGGCGGTGCCGCCTTGACCTGCGTCGTCGCGATGCCGCTGGGATGCCGCTGGGACGGCCACCGCGGCCGGGCCACCGGCGGACACCGGTGTCGCCCCGAAACGGTCCAGGCGTACCGCGGCGTTTACAGCTGCCCCTGTCCGCGCTAGCTTCACAGGACGTGGGGTGGGAGCGCTCCCATTCGCCCGACGGTCCGGAACCCGCCGGGTGCGGTTGGGGTGCCCCACCCCGCGTATCCGCCCCCGCGCGTTGTCGGCCCAGTCACGCTGGTCGGTGCTGTGCTGCTGTGCTTCGACAACACCGACTGGATCCGCGGGTACGTGCCTTACGGCGAGTTGCGCACCGACCCGGTACCCGGGGTCTGTTCGGCCACCCGCCGTACGACGGGCAGTTGGCCCGGCGGCTACCAGTCCGAGGTGACCGTCACCAACTCCGGCGACGTCCCGATGCTCGGCTGGATGGTCAACTGGACGCTTCCCGGCGGCCAGTCGGTCGCGAGCCTCTGGAGCGGCAACGCGACCTACACCGGCCAGGACGTGATGGTCCACAACGCCGACTGGAACGGCTCACTGAGTCCGGGGCGGAGCACCACCTTCGGCTACGTCGTGAACGGCGACGGCGGGGACACGGCAACTACCCTGCCCTGCCAGGTCGGTTGAGCCCTTGCTCGGGGCGGACCCGGTGGACGGGGGCCACCGGGTCCGCGAGCCGGATGGGCGATGGGGGTGAGCCCACCCGGGTGGTGCGTGGCTTGGGACGACACTGCGATGCGACAACGTTGTCAAGTGGTCTGCATACGACTCTACCGCGCCAACGGACAACGATGTCAAGCCAGTTGGCCTGCGGACGCCGTCCGAGTGGATGCCCAGCGCGCCCCCGCCGGCCCACGCGCTCTTCCGTGGTACGGGTGGCGCACGTTACTGTCCCTGCGGCTTGTGTGACCTGTGGTGCGCGACCCGTCCGAAGGAGGAGGGGCCGCGTCATGCGTTTCCGTCCCATGTCCCTGCTGCCAGTGCCGCGACAGGCAATGTCCGCCCCGTCGCGACGCCCGGCACGCACTCTCGCCGCACCGGCCGAAAGCCCAAGTACGTCCAGTACGAGGGCTTCCGGCCGGCACGCCGAGAGCACGCACCGAACGCCGCTCCGCGTTGGGCGAACATTGCCTGCCGCGGCACTGGCCGCCGCGCTCGCGGTCGGCGGTGCCACCCCCGCCCTGGCGGCCACGGCCGCCCCACCGCAACTCGTCAAGGACCCCAGCGCCTACGTCGATCCGCTGATCGGTACCAAGAACGGCGGCAATGTCTTCCCGGGCGCCGTCGTGCCCTTCGGCATGCTCTCCTGGAGCCCGGAGAACACCAGAGGCAGCGCGACGAGCACGGCCGCACCAGGCGGCTACCAGTACGACGCCACCCGCATCCGCGGCTTCAGCCTCACCCACATGTCCGGCACGGGCTGCGCGGGCGGCAGCGGCGACATCCCGTTCTTCCCGTACACCGGCGAGGTCACCTCCTCACCCGCGAGCGACACCAAGGACGCCGTCTACGCCTCCGACTTCAGCCACACCGCCGAGACCGCCGAGCCCGGCCACTACAAGGTCGGCCTCGCGTCCGGTGTCACCGCCGACCTCACCGCGACGGCCCGCACCGGTTCCGGCCGCTTCACGTACCCCGCCGACAAGCCGGCCTCCCTCCTGATCCGCACCGCCAACTCCGAGGTGGGCTCCACCGATTCGTCGGTCACCATCGACCCGGCGACCCGCACGGTCTCCGGCTCGGTCACCTCCGGCAACTTCTGCGGCTACCTCGACCCCGAGGGCCAACGCGCCTACTACACCCTGTACTTCACCGCCACCTTCGACCGCGCCTTCAAGACCACCGGCACCTGGCAGGACGACAAGCTGACCCCGGGGTCGACGTCCGCGTCCGGCGGCACGGGCGGCTTCACCAACGGCGGCCGTCCCGTCGCGGGCAAGGGCGCGGGCGGCTACGTCGAGTTCGAGCCCGGCACCGGCCCGGTCGGCGTCAAGGTCGGTATCTCGTACGTCAGTCGGGCTGGCGCCGAGGCCAACCTCGCGGCGGAGAACCCGCCGAAGCGCTCCTTCGGCGCGGTCGAGGACGCGGCGCACCGCGCCTGGCGCGAACAACTCGGCGCCATCAAGGTCGGCGGCGGCACCGACACCGAACGCACCACCTTCTACACCGCGCTCTACCACTCCCTCCTGCACCCGAACGTCATCAGCGACGCCGACCGCAGATATACGGGCAGCGACGGCAAGGTGCACAAGGTCGGGCGGGGTCACGACGCGCAGTACGGCACCTTCTCCGGTTGGGACATCTACCGGTCGCAGGTCCAGCTGCTCACCCTCCTCAACCCGCGCACCGGCTCTGACATCGCGCAGTCCCTCTACGAACTCGCCCAGCAGAACGGCGGGATCTGGGACCGCTGGCTGCACGGCGCGAGCGGTACGCACGTCATGAACGGCGACCCCTCGCCCACCGCCCTGGCCGGTATCCGCGCCTTCGGCGGCACCGACTTCGACCTCAAGGGGGCCCTCGCCTCCCTCGTTCAGGCGGCGACCGTACCGACCGCCCAGGACCTGTCCTCCTCGGGCAAGCCGGTGCTCTCGGTGGGTCAACGGCCGTCCCTGGACAAGTACTTGAACCTGCACTACATGCCGTCCGTCTCCAACGCCTGGGGCGGCGCCGCCGAGACGCTGGAGATGTCCACGGCGGACTTCGCGCTCTCCCAACTCGCCACGGCGGCAGGGAGGAAGAACACGGCGGCGGACTTCGCCAAGCGCGCCCAGTGGTGGCAGAACAACTTCAACATCGCCGCCGACCCCACCGGCGGCTACATCGCCAACCGCAAGGCGGACGGCAGTTGGGTCACCGGCTTCACCCCGGGCACCGGCAACGGCTTCGTGGAGGGCACGGCCGCCCAGTACACCTGGATGGTCCAGCACAACCCGGCGGGCCTCTTCGCGGCGATGGGCGGCACGGACAAGGCGCTGGCCCGCCTCGACTCCTTCTTCCATGAGGCGGACGGGAGTTGGGCCTTCACGGGCAGCGGCGGCGACAAGTCCGAGCTGGACAACGAGCCGTCCGTCAACGTCCCCTACCTCTACGACTACGCGGGCGCGCCCTACAAGACCCAGGAGACGGTCAGGGCGGCCATGAAACAGCTCTGGACGACCGACCCCGCCGGCATCCCCGGCAACGACGACCTCGGCGAGATGTCCTCCTGGTACGTCTTCTCCGCGCTCGGCATGTACCCCCAGGTCCCCTCCCGCGCCGAACTCACCCTCGCCTCACCGCTGTTCGAGCGCATCGAGATCAAGCGCCCGCACGGCAACGACATCTCCATCCACGCGCAGGGCGCGGCGGCCGACGCCCCGTACATCCAGTCCCTGAAGGTCAACGGCACTGCCAGCGAGCGCCCTTGGCTCTCCTCCTCGATCGTCAGGAACGGCGGCACCCTCGACTACACCCTCTCCACCACCCCGAACCGCACCTGGGGCAGCGACCCCGCCGACGCCCCGCCGTCCTTCCGCACCGGCGAACAGCCGTACCAGATCGGCGTCGGCCCGACCGCCGCGACCCTCGCGCCCGGCGCCACCACGAAGGTCAACATCAAGGCCCTGTCCCTGAGCGGCGGCACCGGACCCGAGGTCCGCTACAGCGTCGAGACGCCCGCAGGAGTCACGGCAACTCCCGCCCAGGGAACGGTGGTCGACGGCTCCCAGGACATCACCCTCACGGCCGCCGACGACGTCAAGCAGGGCTTCTACGACGTGAAGGTCACCGTCACCTCCGGCGACACGTCGTACGAGCAGCCGGTGTCCCTCACCGTCGCCGCGCCCGGCACCCTGCTCGCCGCCTACAACAACACGGGTGTCTCGGACGACACCGGTGAGCACGACGAGGCGGACTACGACGGGGGCGGCTGGAGCTACTCCCTCCAGGCCCTGGCCGCAGCCGGGGTCACCCCGGGCGGCACCGGCACGGTGGACGGGCTCGGCTTCACCTGGCCGAACTCGCCGAACGGGCGCCCGGACAACGTCTCGGCGGCCGGTCAGACCGTTCAACTCGCCCAGCCCGCCGCCAACTTGTCCTTCGTCGGCAGCGCGGTCAACGGCAACCAGCAGACCAAGGCGACCGTCACCTACACCGACGGCAGCGCCGACGTCATCGACCTGTCCTTCACGGACTGGACGGTCGGCGGGGGCGGCGGCACCGTGCAGTACGGCAACGAGGTCGTCGCCAGGACCGCGTACCGCAATGTCGCCGGTGCGGACAAGGACCCGGTCGTCACCTATGTGTTCGCCACCAAGCCCTTCGCGGCACCCACGGGCAAGACCATCAAGAGCGTGACACTTCCGGACGACCCGGATCTCCATGTGTTCACCCTTGCGGTGAACTGACGTCCACAATGTGTGCCCTCGTCCGTTCCGGTGGCGGGGGCACACCGTCGCGTGCGAGCATCCGCAGATGGTTAAACGGCCGCAGCTGCCCGAGGAGTTCAGGGCCGAAGCCCGTTCGGCCTTCGCTTTCCTGGTCGAGGGCGAGGGCTTCGCGCCGCCGGAGGACATAGACGGCGGCCTGCGCTATCTGCGCGCCGACCTGATGGTGCGCGTCTGGTTCCTGGGCGGCGCCGAATCGGAGGTCCTGACACGACTGATCCCCCTGGCGCCGGACGGCACCAGGGGGAACGGGGCTTGGCTGGACGACCTGTACAAGGCCGCCGCGTGCGGCCCGGCCCAGGACGTCCCCGTCTTCGCGTCGACCAGAAGAGGCGTGCTCAGACGGGTCCACCAGCACGCGGAGGCGTTGCGCAGGCTGCTGCCCCGCCTCCCCGTGCCGTGACCGTGCCCTCAGGCCAGCAGCTCCACCTCCGCGAGCGTCGAGGAGCCGTCCAGGACCAGGCGGTAATGGGCGTACGAGCCAGGTGACTTGACCGAGAACGCGCGCGTCTGCTTGTCCCAGGTGAAGGACTCGCCGGAGCGTTTGTCGAGCGTCTTCCACTTGGTGCCGTCGGTCGAGCCCTGAAGGGTCCAGCCGGTCGGTGCCTTGGTGTGGTCGGCCGACGACGTCAGCGTGTACTGGATGCCCTTGGTGGCCTTGGCGACCGGCAGGTCCACCGACGTCACCGTCGCGGCCGTGGCCGACGTGTTGTCGAACAGGGCGTCGTCACCGGTGAGTTGGTCGCTGCGGGGCGTCGGCACCTGGTCGTTCTTGGTGATCGACACCGGCGCCGCGTTCTTGCCGCTGCCCCACGCCGAGGGCTTGGAGCCCATGGAGAAGTCCAGCACTCCGCCCTTCTCCAGCAGCGAGTGCGGGAGCGAAGTCGACGTCCAGGCCTTGCCGTTGACCTTCAGGCTCTGGACGTAGACGTTCTTCGTGCTGTTCTTCGGCGCCTTGACGACCAGGTCCTTGCCGTTCTCCAGGTGGACGGTCGCCTTGGTGAACAGCGGGGAGCCGATGGTGTATTCACCGCTGCCCATCACCAGCGGGTAGAAGCCGAGCGCGGAGAAGAGGTACCAGGCCGACTGCTCGCCGTTGTCCTCGTCGCCGTGGTAGCCCTGCCCGATCTCGCTGCCGGTGTAGAGCCGTGACAGCACCTCACGCACGTCCTTCTGTGCCTTCCAGGGCTCGCCTGCCGCGTCGTACATGTAAGTGACGTGGTGGGCGACCTGGTTGGAGTGCCCGTACTGGCCCATGCGGACGTCCCGCGCCTCTGTCATCTCGTGGATGACGCCGCCGTAGGAGCCGACGGTGGCGGACGAGGCCTTCTCCGGGGTGGCGAAGTACTCGTCGAGCTTGTCGCCGAGGGCCTTCTGGCCGCCGTAGAGGTTGGCGAGGCCGCGGCTGTCCTGCGGGGCGGTGAAGGCGTAGCCCCAGCCGTCGGTCTCCGTGTAGTCGTAGCCCCAGATCTTCGGGTCGTAACTCGCCGAGTC
Organism: Streptomyces sp. NBC_01622; assembly: GCF_045209635.1. Classification (NCBI taxonomy): domain Bacteria; kingdom Bacillati; phylum Actinomycetota; class Actinomycetes; order Kitasatosporales; family Streptomycetaceae; genus Streptomyces; species Streptomyces sp. NBC_01622. The sequence goes on along the minus strand of NZ_CP109293.1, from coordinate 2,934,583 downwards.
CACCCGCCAGTTGCCCTTGGCGTCCTTGCCCTGGAAGAACCCGGCCTGCTTGTCGAAGAGGTTCACGTAGTCCTGGGCCCGGTTGAGGAAGTACTCCGACTCCTCCTTGTAGTGCTTCTCGCCGGTCTTCTTGTAGAGGGCCAGGCCCATCTGGGCGATGCCGTAGTCGTTGTTGTAGCCCTCCATGGCCCAGGAGAAGCCCTCGTTGGTGTCGGTGCTCGTGTAGCCGAGGAAGGGCGAGGTGGTCATGCCCTTGCGGCCGACGCCCGAGGAGGGCGGGACGACGGTGGCGTTCTTCACGGCCGCGTCGTAGGCCGACTTGGCGTCGAACTGCACGCCCTTGACGTACGCGTCCGCGAACGCGACGTCCGAGGAGGTGCCGGTCATCAGGTCCGCGTAGCCGGGGGAGGACCAGCGCGAGGTCCAGCCGCCGTCCTTGTACTGCTGCACGAACCCGTCGACCATCTCGCCCGCCTGACTGGGTGTCAGCAGTGAGTAGGCGGGCCAGGTGGTCCGATAGGTGTCCCAGAAGCCGTTGTTGACGTACACCTTGCCGTCGACGATCTTCGCGCCGGTGTGCGTCGGGGTGTCCTGGCTCGGCATCGGGGAGAACGGCGAGGCGTACTGGTAGGTCGAACCGACCTTCTCGAAGCCGGAGTTGGGGTACAGGTACAGCCGGTACATGCTGGAGTAGAGCGTGGTCAGCTGATCGGGTGTCGCCCCTTCCACCTCGACCTTGCCGAGCAGCTTGTCCCACACCTTCTGGGCCTGGTCCTTGACCGTGTCGAAGGAGGTGCCGTCCGGGATCTCCTGGCTCAGGTTGGCCTTCGCCTGGTCGACGCTGATCAGCGACGTGGCCAGCCGCAGGGTGACCGTGTGGTCGGCGCCCGCCTTGAACCGCAGATAGCCCTTGACCCCGCTGGAGGAGCCGTCCGTGACCGGCGCGTCGAACACGCCGTACACGAAGAGCCGGGTCGCGCCCGTGGACAGACCGGACTTGACGTCCGAGTAGCCGGTGACGGTCCCGTTGGTCTTGTCGAGGGTCAGGCCCGCCTGCTCGGTGACGTTGTCGAAGATGACGCTCGCGTCGTCGCCGGGGTAGGTGAAGCGCAGCGAGGCCGCGTGGTCGGTCGGGGCCATCTCGGCCTTGAGACGGTTCTCGAATGTGACGCCGTAGTAGTACGGGCGCGCGGTCTCGTTCTCGTGCTTGAACGCCAACTCCCGTGCGTTCGGGTCGGTGTTGGGGGTGCCCGAGGCCGCCGAGGGCATCACCTGGAAGGTCTGCCGGTCGCCCATCCAGGGGCTCGGCTCATGGCTCAGGCTGAGCGCCTGGAGCGTCGGCAGGTTGGCGTCGTTGTTCGCCCGCGCGTAGTCGTAGAGCCAGCTCAGGGACGACGAATTCGTCACCGGCGTCCAGAAGTTGAAGCCGTGCGGCAGCGCGGTGGCGGGGAAGTTGTTGCCGCGCGAGAAGCTGCCGCTGGAGTTGGTGCCCCGGGTGGTCAGCGCGTAGTCGGACAGATGCGCCTTCGGCTTCTCGGGCGCGACCGACTTGACGCTCACGTCGTCCAGCCAGCCGCGGAACCTCGCCGGCCCGCCGGGGGAGTCGTAGGCCAGCAGGATCCGGTCGACGGTCTTCCCGGCCGCGACCGAACCGATCCGCGAGAGGACGTTGTTCCACTGGTTGACGTAGAGGATCTTGGCCGCGCCCTGCCCCTGCGGGGTGAGCGCGAAGCCGTGCGAGTCCGTCGCGCCGAGGCCGCTGAGATAGGTGCCGTCGGTGAAGGCGAGGTCCACGGAGACGTTCGTGGCGTCGTAGTCGAGATCGCCGTCGGCCATCTGCGGGAAGATCTTGTACGACAGCGCGGTGTCCCGGCCGACGGCCACGTCCACGTCGAAGACCTTGTTGTACGAGTACGCCCGCCCCGTCGCCGTATGACGGCCCGCGTAGCGCAGTGCGCGCGTCCCGGTGAAGCCGGCGGCCGCCTTGGCGGTGGGGGAGCCGCTGGGGCCGTGGTCGACCAGCGAGAGCATGTCCTCGGGGACCGGGGCGGTGGTGCCGCCGGTCGAGAACTGGACATCGGCGATCTGCAGGATGTCGCCGCCGTTGTTCTTGCTCACGTCCAGCCGGAAGTGCTGGTACTCGGCCGGCTCGGCGAGGTCGTACGACTTGGTCTGGAACCGTGCCGAGAACGACTCGCCGGAGCGGGTGTCGACGGTCTTCCAGTCCTTGCCGTCGGTGGACCCCTGGAGGGTCCAGTCCTGCGGGTCGCGCTCGTCGTGGTCATTGGCCGAAGTGAGCGCGTACGTCACTATTTTGAGTGGCTTGTCGAGATCGAACTCGACCCAGCCCGTGGGTGCGAAGGTGAGCCACTTGGTGCCGGACTCGCCGTCGGCGAGGTTCTCCTTCACCTCGCCCGCACCGGTGTTCTCGCCGCTCGCCCGCAGGTCCGTGACATGGTCGTCCACATTGCCGGGGATACCGCTGGTGTATCCCCCGTCGACGCCGGAAGCCCGCTTGGAGCCGTCCGGCGCGGTGTCCACGGTGTTGAGCCAGTCCGGTGCCGGATCACCCGCCTCGAAGGAGGAGGCGAACTCCCCGGCCGGAGCGGGGGCCTTGACGGGCAGCGCGACGGCCGCCCCCTGTGAACCCGCCACCAGAGCGACGGCGGCCACCGAGACGGCCGCCGAACCCCACCATCTGTGATGCATACGAGGGCATCCTCCCTGCACGTGGGACAACGTTGTCAATTTCGACGCGCAGGCAACAGTAGGGAGTCAAGTGGCCAGGGATGTCAAGGGTGTTGAGTGCGGCATTCGCGCGCAATAGCGGGGATTTCTCCGGCATCGAACGCACAGGGCCTTCATATTTCCGCGAGGTCTCACTTCGGAAAAGACCGACAACCTACCCTGCATTCGATCTTGCTCTGTCGACCGGAAGTGGACTATACCTGTCGCGTTCGACACCGCTCTCGCAGCAGCACGCACGAAGTACCTCTGCACGACCAAGCTCGACCTGACCGCGGTGCCGGGGAGGATCCGGTTCACCGCCTGAGTCCTGTTGAAGGCGAGGACTTGAGCATGGGATCCACTTCAGCCGAGAACAACGGTTCCAATGGCGTCGGCCGCCGTGATCTGATCAAGAGGTCGGCCGCACTCGGTCTGATCTCCGTACCCACGATGAGTTTCCTGTCCGCGTGTGCCAGCGGTGGCGGGAACGGCAGCAGCAGTGACGACAGCACCAAGGGCACCACGTCGAAGTCGAATCCCTTCGGTGTGAAGAAGGGCAGCACGCTCGACGTCGTCGTCTTCAAGGGCGGTTACGGCGACGACTACGCGAAGGCGTGGGAAGCCAACTTCAAGACGAAGATCGGCGTCAGTTCCACCCACACCGGAACGCAGGAGATCACCGGCAAGCTGCAGCCCCGCTTCAACGCGGGCAACCCGCCGGACATCGTCGACGACTCCGGCGCCCAGCAGATCAAGATCGACGTCCTGTACAAGAACGGTCAGCTGCTCGACCTTTCACCGGTACTGGACGCGCCCGCGATCGACGACCCGACCAAGAAGGTCCGCGATCTGCTGATCCCCGGCACCCTCGACCCGGGTGTGCAGGAGGGCAAGGTCGTCGCCCTCAACTACATCTACACGGTGTGGGGGCTGTGGTACTCCGGCAAGCTCTTCAAGGAGAAGGGCTGGACCCCGCCGAAGACCTGGGACGAGTTCATCGCCGTGTGTCAGAAGGCGAAGGCGGCCGGTATCGGCGGTCTCGCGCACCAGGGCAAGTACCCGTACTACATCAACGTGGCCATCATGGACCTCATCGCCAAGAAGGGCGGGATCGACGCCGTCAAGGCGATCGACAACCTCGACCCGAAGGCGTTCGTCGGCTCGGCCGCCGCGCAGGCCGGGATCGAGGCGATCTACGAGGTCGTGGAGAAGGGCCTGTTGATGCCCGGCACCAACGGCCTGACCCACACCGAGTCGCAGACGCGCTGGAACCAGTACAAGGCCGCCTTCATCACCTGCGGTTCCTGGCTGGAGAACGAGCAGCTCAAGCTGACGCCCACGGACTTCGACATGAAGTTCCTGCCGATGCCGCTGCTGGCCGACAGCAAGATGCCGTTCGAGGCGATCCGGGCCGGCTCCGGCGAACCCTTCATCATCCCGGCGAAGGCCAAGAACCTCCCCGGCGCCAAGGAGTTCATGCGCCACATGCTCTCCAAGGAGTGGTCGACGCTCTTCGCCAAGGAGGCCAACTCGCTCACCATCCTCAAGGACGGTGTCGACTCCAGCGTCACCCTGCGCCCGGGCACCCAGTCCACGGTCGACGCGTCCAAGGCGGCCGGTGCCAACACCTTCCGCTACCTCTACCCCGACTGGTACAGCGAGATGGACACCTCCATCCAGAACGCGTCCAACGAGCTGATGGCCAAGCGCATCCAGCCCAAGGAGTGGCTGAAGCGCTGCCAGGCCGCAGTCGACAAGCAGGCGAAGGACCCGGCGTCCAAGAAGAACGTGCACTCCTGATCACAACGCCTGATCGCACCACCTGATCACGCTCGGGACACCAGGGGCAGGAAACGCCAATGCGCAAAGGGCAGTACAGGTTCGTCGCGGGATTTCTCTTCGTTCCCGTGGCGCTCTATCTGATCTTCGTGATCTGGCCGTACATCCAGACGTTCGGCTATTCGCTGACCGACTGGAAGGGCGAGTCACAGACCTTCAAGTTCGTCGGACTGGACAACTATCGAGCGCTGCTCCACGACGACGTCTTCAAGGAGGCCATCTGGCACAACCTCCTGTTCCTGGTGTTCATCCCCGTGATCACCATTCTGCTCGCCCTCTTCTTCGCCTTCATGGTCAACGCGGGAGGACGCAGCAAGGCCGGCGGCGTGCAGGGAGTCGCCGGTTCCGGGTTCTACAAAATCGTCTACTTCTTCCCGCAGGTGCTGTCGCTGGCGATTCTCGCGGTGCTGTTCAACGCGGTGTACCGCAGTGACGGCGGCGGTCTGCTCAACGGTTTCCTGATCAAACTCCACCTGGTGGACGCAAACAATCCGGTGGAGTGGCTCAACGAGCCCAACATGGTGCTGTGGGCGCTGATGGCGGTCGTGGTGTGGCACGGCGTCGGTTTCTATCTGGTGCTGTTCTCCGCGGCCATGCAGTCCATTCCGCGGGACATCTACGAGGCGGCCCTGATCGACGGCGCGAACCGCTCCCAGTCCTTCTTCCGGATCACCCTGCCGCTGCTCTGGGAGACCGTTCAGACGGCCTGGGTGTATCTCGGCATCATCGCGATGGACATGTTCGTCCTGGTCTCCTCCATGACCTCGAACATGGGCGCCTACGGAGGCGGTCCCGACCATGGCAGCGACGTCATGTCGACCGTGATGATGCGCAACTTCCTCTACTTCGGGAAGAGCGGCTACGCCTGCGCGATGGGCGTCGTCATGCTGCTGCTCACCCTGGTCCTGTCCGTGGTCACGCTGCGCGCCACCCGCCGTGAGCGCATCGAGTTCTGAGCGGGAGACATACGACGATGAGCGCACCCCTGAAGGAGACCGCCCCCACGGGCGGCACCGTCCCGCCGCAGCCGTCGGTGGGGAAGCCCAGCGCCCGGGCCGGTGAGCCGCGCGGCGAGGGCACCGTACTGAACGTGTTCTCGCACGGCTTCCTGGCCCTGTGGGCCCTGCTGATCGTGCTGCCGCTGCTGTGGCTGGTGCTCAGCTCGTTCAAGACCGACGTGCAGATCGGCAACTCGGCCTTCGGCTGGCCGCACAACTGGTCGTTCGACGTGTTCCGGCGGGCCTGGGACAAGGGCATCGGCGACTACTTTCTGAACACCTTGATCGTGCTGGTGTTCTCGGTGCCGCTGACGATGCTGTTCGGCTCGATGGCCGCGTACGTGCTGGCCCGCTACCAGTTCTGGGGCAACCGGCTGCTGTACTACTTCTTCGTCGCCGGCGCGATGTTCCCGGTGTTCCTCGCGCTGGTGCCGCTGTTCTTCATGGTCAAGCGCCTCGACATGCTGAACACGTACCAGGGGCTGATCCTGGTCTACATCGCCTACTCGATGCCGTTCACGGTGTTCTTCATGCACGCGTTCTTCCGGACGCTGCCCACGGCGGTCTTCGAGGCGGCGATCCTCGACGGCGCCTCGCACACCCGGACGTTCTTCCAAGTGATGTTGCCGATGGCCAAGGCCGGGTTGATCAGCGTCGGCATCTTCAACACCCTCGGCCAGTGGAACCAGTTCATCCTGCCGACGGTCCTGATGCAGCCGCAGAGCGGCTCGGACCCGGAGCGCTATGTCCTCACGCAGGGGCTCATCCAACTCCAGCAGCAACAGGGCTACGCCTCCGACCTGCCCGTTCTCTTCGCGGGTGTCACGATCGCCATGATCCCGATGCTGGTCGTCTACCTGTCGTTCCAGCGCCAGGTGCAGTCCGGTCTGACTTCGGCGACGCTCAAGTAGCCCGCTGGGACGACGCGACAGGAAGAGATCGTTCCGCCACCGCTTCCGGCAGGCCGGGAGCGGTGGTCACGTATGTGTCCGGGAACCCGGATGCGGTTCAACCTCTTGACGGGAGGCGACCCTAACGGCTCAGCTTAGAGTTCACTAGTTGGACATAGACGGGGCCTCATCGATGCGGTCCCGCGCGCAGGAGGTCGTCGTGGAGACTCCGGGGTCGCAGTCGTCGCTGCACCGAGCGAATCTAGAGCGGGTCGTGCGAGCGGTGCGGCTGGCCGGGTCGCTCACCCAGGCGGAGATCGCGAGGACGACGGGTCTGTCCGCTGCGACGGTCTCCAACATCGTGCGCGAGCTCAAGGACGGCGGAACGGTCGAGGTCACGCCGACTTCGGCGGGCGGTCGCCGGGCCCGCAGCGTGTCGCTGAGCGGGGACGCCGGCATCGTCATCGGCGTCGACTTCGGGCACACGCATTTGCGCGTCGCGGTCGGAAATCTCGCCCATCAGGTGCTGGCCGAGGAGTCCGAACCCGTCGACGTGGACGCCTCCTCCACGCAGGGCTTCGACCGGGCGGAAGAGCTGGTCAACCGGCTGATCGCGGCGACCGGAGTGGACCGTTCCAAGATCGCCGGGGTGGGCCTCGGCGTGCCCGGGCCGATCGACGTGGAATCGGGCACCCTGGGCTCCACCGCCATCCTCCCGGGCTGGACCGGCACCAGACCCGCCGAGGAGCTCGGCAGCCGTCTGGGTGTACCGGTGCACGTGGACAACGACGCCAACCTCGGCGCCCTCGGTGAGCTGGTCTGGGGCAGCGGCCGGGGGGTCAGGGACCTGGCCTACATCAAGGTCGCGAGCGGGGTCGGTGCGGGACTGGTCATCAACGGCAAGATCTACCGGGGCCCGGGTGGCACAGCGGGAGAAATCGGACATATTACCCTTGATGAGTCCGGCCCTGTCTGCCGTTGCGGAAACCGGGGCTGCCTGGAGACCTTCACGGCCGCGCGCTATGTGCTGCCGCTCCTCCAGGGCAGTCACGGCACCGACCTGACCATGGAGGGAGTCGTACGACTGGCGCGGGACGGAGACCCGGGCTGTCGTCGGGTGATCGCCGACGTCGGCCGACACATCGGCAGTGGAGTCGCCAATCTCTGCAATTTGCTGAACCCGAGCCGAGTGGTCCTCGGTGGCGATCTCGCCGAGGCCGGTGAGCTGGTGCTCGGGCCGATCAGGGAGTCTGTCGGCCGCTATGCGATCCCTAGTGCGGCGCGTCAACTGTCCGTTCTCCCGGGGGCACTTGGAGGCCGTGCGGAGGTGCTCGGAGCGCTCGCTCTCGCGCTAAGCGAGATGGGCGATTCGACCCTTTTGGATGGGTCGCTGACTGCGGCCACACCTGCCTTCACTTAGAGAACGCACGACGCCGTTGCCATCTCGTTAAGTATTTACTTCTTGACGTCGCACGCGTGGCCGAGTTGACTTCCAGCCACCTCGGCCGCAACGACGCGGCCTCGTCAGGGAGGTTTCTGAAGTGAACACGCGTATGCGTCGTGCCGCCGTTGCTGTCATCGCCACCACGATGGCCGTCTCGCTGGCCGCCTGTGGCAAGGCCGGCGACAAGAAGTCCGACAGCAGCTCCTCCAGCTCCTCGGGCGGTACCAGCGCCAAGATCGGTCTGCTCCTGCCCGACAGTGTCACCACGCGGTACGAGAAGTTCGACAAGCCGTACTTCGAGGCCAAGGTCAAGGAGCTCTGCTCCGGCTGCACCGTCGAGTACAACAACGCCAACGCCAGCGCGGCCACCCAGGCCCAGCAGGTCAGCAGCATGATCACCAAGGGCGTCAAGGTCATCGTGATCAGCGCCCAGGACTCCGCCGCGATCAAGTCCTCGATCCAGCAGGCGGTCGACAAGGGCATCAAGGTCGTCGCGTACGACCGTCTGGCCCAGGGCCCGGTCTCGGCCTACGTCTCCTTCGACAACGTCCAGGTCGGCAAGCTCCAGGGTGAGGCCCTCCTCGCCGCGCTCGGCTCGAAGGCCACCCCGTCGGCGAACGTCGTCATGATCAACGGTGACGACGCCGACCCGAACGCCGCGCAGTTCAAGAAGGGCGCCCACGAGGCCCTCGACGGCAAGGTCAAGATCGCCTACGAGCAGTCCGGCCTGTGGAAGGACACCGTCGCCGGGCAGAAGATGTCCGCGGCCATCACGCAGCTCGGTGCCAGCAAGATCGCGGGCGTCTACTCCGCCAACGACGGCATGGCCGGTGGCATCGCCACCGTCCTCAAGGGCGCCAAGATCAGCGGCATCCCGCTGACGGGCCAGGACGCGGAGCTCGCCGGTATCCAGCGCATCGTCGCCGGTACCCAGTCCAGCACCGTCTACAAGGCCTTCAAGCCGGAGGCCGAGGCGGCCGCCACCCTCGCCGTCGACCTGGCGCAGGGCAAGAGCATCTCCTCGCTCGCCACCACGACCCAGACCAGCGGCTCCGGCAACAAGGTGCCCTCGCAGCTGCTGACCCCGGTGTCGGTCACCAAGGCCAACATCAAGGACACGGTCATCAAGGACGGTCTCTACACCGTCGCGCAGATCTGCACCTCGGAGTACGCCGCGGCGTGCAAGACGGCCGGTCTGCAGTAACCACCGCCCAGCGGTGACAAAGCCCCTTCGGCGTCCGCCCCACCTTCAAACCCCGCTGTGGGGCGGGCGCCGATCGGAACCCGTGCGAACGCAGCCGTTGCCAACTGGCACCGGCCGCGCGCATGTTCATCTTGTAAATCTGTGCCTAGGCACAACCCTCCGCGGCTTTTGACAAGCGCGGCATCCCCGCCGGTCAGGCGGCGAAGGAGATGGTTCACGTGTCCGCTACGCCCGTGCTGGCGTTGCGCGGAGTCTCCAAGCGATTCGGTGCGGTGCAGGCCCTCACCGACGTAGAGCTGGAGGTTCACGCCGGAGAAGTGGTCGCACTGGTCGGCGACAACGGCGCAGGAAAGTCCACCCTGGTGAAGACGATCGCCGGAGTGCACCCCATCGATGAAGGAGTCATCGAATGGGAGGGCAGCCCGGTCAGCATCAACAAGCCGCACGACGCCCAGGGACTCGGCGTCGCGACGGTCTACCAGGACCTCGCGCTGTGCGACAACCTCGACGTCGTCGGCAACCTGTACCTCGGGCGTGAGCTGCTTCGCCGTGGCGTCATCGACGAGGTCACGATGGAGAAGAACTCCCGCGAACTGCTGAGCACTCTCTCCATCCGCATCCCGAGCGTGCGGATCCCGATCGCCAGCCTCTCCGGTGGCCAGCGGCAGGTCGTCGCCATCGCCCGCGCGCTGATCGGTGACCCCAAGGTCGTCATCCTCGACGAGCCCACCGCCGCCCTCGGCGTCGAGCAGACCGCTCAGGTCCTCGACCTGGTCGAGCGGCTGCGCGAGCGCAACCTCGGCGTCATCCTCATCAGCCACAACATGGCCGACGTCAAGGCGGTCGCCGACACCGTCAACGTGCTGCGCCTGGGCAAGAACAACGGCTCCTTCCCGGTGAAGGACACCAGTCAGGAAACGATCATCGCCGCGATCACCGGTGCCACGGACAACGCCGTGACCCGTCGTGCGGTGCGCAGCACGGAGGCGGCAAAGTGAGCGACACGTCCAACACCGTGAAGAAGGAATCGGCGGAGTCGCAGACCACCGTCGCTCCCGCCGACGACCCCACGGCCGCGGCCGTCTCGGTCGTCGACCCGCGTCTGCTGATCCGCGAAGAGGGCTTCAAGGGCTACATCACCGAGTTCAAGCGCAAGGTCAAGGGCGGTGAGCTCGGCTCGCTGCCGGTCGTCGCCGGTCTGATCGTCATCGGCGTCATCTTCCAGCTGCAGAACAGCCGGTTCCTGAGCGCGGACAACCTGTCCAACATCAGCTACTACCTGTCGGCCACCGGCATGCTCGCCGTCGGCCTGGTCTTCGTGCTGCTGCTCGGCGAGATCGACCTGTCCGTCGGCTCGGTCAGCGGTCTGGCGTCCACGCTGTTCGCCGTCTTCGTGGTCAACCACGGGATGAACGGCTGGCTGGCGCTGGTCCTGACCATCGTGACCGGTATCGGCATCGGCGCACTGCAGGGCTTCTTCTTCGCGAGGATCGGTGTACCGGCCTTCGTCGTGACACTGGCGGGCTTCCTGGGCTGGAACGGTCTGATGCTGTGGCTGCTCGGTTCGAGCGGCACCATCAACATTCCGGACAGCGGTCCGGTGCACCTGCTCGGCCAGAGCTCGTTCTTCATGGACCAGTCGATCGCGGGCGCCTACATCCTGGCCGCCCTTGGCACCGCCTCCCTGCTCTTCGGCTCGCTGATCGACCAGCGCCGCCGCAAGGCCGCCGGGGTGCCCTTCCGGCCCACCAGCGAGATCGCGCTGCGGGTCGGTCTGCTCGCCGTGGCCGCGTTCGTCACCGCGGCGGTGCTGAACTCGTCGGCCGGTGTCTCCAACTCGCTGGTGATCTTCCTCGCCTCCCTGGTGATCGTGGACTTCGTGCTCCGCCGTACCCCGTACGGCCGCAAGGTCTTCGCGGTCGGCGGCGGCATCGAGGCCGCTCGCCGTGCCGGTATCAACGTGTCCATGATCCGGATCACCGTGTTCGCCATCTCCGGCGGCTTCGCGGCGGTCGGCGGTATGTTCTTCGCCGGCCAGACCCAGAGCGCCACGCTGAACGCCGGTGGTGGCAACACCCTGATGCTGGCCATCGCGGCGGCGGTCATCGGCGGTACGAGCCTCTTCGGTGGCCGCGGCACCGTCTGGTCCGCCCTCCTGGGCATGCTCGTCATCCAGTCGATCCAGACCGGTCTCGACCTGCTCAACATGAACACGTCGATCCAGTACATGATCACGGGTGGCGTTCTGCTCGGCGCGGTCGTCATCGACTCGGTCTCCCGCAAGAGCCAGAAGGCGGCAGGTCGCGGCTGACCTGCGTCCTTTCGGACCAGTGCCCGGTGCCGATCGCGGTACCGGGCACAGTCATGTCGTAGGAAAGGCCGTAGGAAAGGCCGTTCTTGGGTACAGCCGATCGCGTGACGTATGACGCACGGCCCGGGCGTCGTCCGCAAAGGCGGAACATTAGACTCGACAAGCCCGGCAACAGCTCGATCAGCTCTACTCGCAAGGAGGCACGGGTGCCGCTGCTGACCCGCATCAGGGGACCGCGCGATCTGGACCGGCTCAGCCTGGAGCAGCTGGACCAGCTGGCCGAGGAGATCCGGACCTTCCTCGTCGACGCCGTCTCCAAGACCGGCGGCCACCTCGGCCCGAACCTCGGTGTGGTCGAGCTGACCATCGCCCTGCACCGCGTCTTCGAGTCCCCGAAGGACCGGGTGCTGTGGGACACCGGCCACCAGTCCTACGTCCACAAGCTGCTCACCGGCCGCCAGGACTTCTCCAGGCTGAAGCAGAAGGGCGGCCTGTCCGGCTACCCCTCGCAGGCCGAGTCCGAGCACGACGTCATCGAGAACTCGCACGCCTCCACGGTCCTCGGCTGGGCCGACGGCCTCGCCAAGGCCAACCAGGTGCTGAAACGCGACGACCACGTGGTCGCCGTGATCGGTGACGGCGCGCTGACCGGCGGTATGGCCTGGGAGGCGCTGAACAACATCGCCGACGCCAAGGACCGCCCCCTCGTCATCGTCGTCAACGACAACGAGCGGTCGTACGCACCGACCATCGGCGGCCTCGCGAACCACCTGGCGACCCTGCGGACCACCGACGGCTACGAGCGCTTCCTGGCCCGCGGCAAGGACCTCCTGGGGCGCACCCCGGTCGTCGGCAAGCCCCTCTACGAGACGCTGCACGGCGCGAAGAAGGGCCTGAAGGACTTCATCGCCCCGCAGGGCATGTTCGAGGACCTCGGCCTCAAGTACGTCGGCCCCATCGACGGTCACGACATCGAGGCGATGGAGTCCGCGCTCGCCCGCGCCAAGCGGTTCGGCGGCCCGGTGATCGTCCACGTCCTCACCGAGAAGGGCCGCGGCTACCAGCCCGCCCTCCAGGACGAGGCCGACCGCTTCCACGGCATCGGCCCCATCCACCCCGACACGGGCCTGCCGATCAAGGCCTCCGGCGCCGACTGGACCTCCGTCTTCGGCGACGAGATGGTCGCGCTCGGGCAGGAGCGCGAGGACATCGTCGCGATCACCGCCGCGATGCTCCAGCCGGTCGGCCTGAAGAAGTTCGCCGACGCCTTCCCGAACCGCATCTACGACGTCGGCATCGCCGAGCAGCACGGCGCGGTCTCCGCGGCGGGCCTCGCCACGGGCGGTCTGCATCCGGTGTTCGCGGTGTACGCCACATTCCTGAATCGTGCCTTCGACCAGGTCCTCATGGATGTCGCTCTCCACAAGTGCGGTGTGACCTTCGTACTGGACCGGGCCGGCGTCACCGGCACCGACGGCGCCTCCCACAACGGCATGTGGGACATGTCGATCCTCCAGGTCGTCCCGGGCCTCAGGCTCGCCGCCCCGCGCGACGCCGACCAGGTCCGCGCCCAGCTCCGCGAGGCCGTCCAGGTCAAGGACGCGCCCACCGTGGTCCGCTTCTCCAAGGGCGCGGTCGGCCCGGCCGTACCGGCTGTGGGCCGGATCGGCGGCATGGACGTGCTGCGCGCGCCCGGCACCGACGCCCCGGACGTACTGCTGGTCTCCGTCGGCGCGCTGGCACCGATGTGCCTGGAGATCGCCGACCTCCTCGACAAGCAGGGCATCACCACCACCGTCGTCGACCCGCGCTGGGTCAAGCCCGTCGACGAGGCCATGGCCCCGCTCGCGGAGCAGCACCGGGTGGTCGTCACCGTCGAGGACAACTCCCGTGTCGGCGGCGTCGGTTCGTCGATCGCACAGGCCCTGCGCGACGCCGGAGTGGATGTTCCGCTCCGCGACTTCGGCATCCCGCCGCGCTTCCTCGACCACGCCTCCCGCGCCGAGGTGATGACGGAGATCGGCCTCACCGCCCCGGACATCGCCCGACAGGTGACCGGCCTGGTCTCCAAGCTCGACGGCCGCTTCGACCGCCCCACGGCGGAGGTCGACTCGGTGGAGTCCGCACGCGACTGACGCGTGACCGACACCGACGGACGGGCCGCTTCCACCACTCTTTGCAGTGGTGAAAGCGGCCCCTCCGCGTGAATCCACTCGCGCCGGGGCATGCGCAGTACACCCTCTCTCGATCATGTCGAGGACGCCAAGCGTGGGAGGTACACCCGTGAGCAGCACCCTCTTCCGGACGAAGAGAGTCGAACAGTCCATCCAGGACACCGAGGAACCGGAGCACGCGCTCAGGAAATCCCTCTCCGCCCTGGACCTGACCGTCTTCGGCGTCGGTGTCGTCATCGGCACCGGCATCTTCGTTCTCACCGGCACCGCCGCCAAGAACAACGCCGGCCCGGCGGTCTCCCTGTCCTTCGTCGTGGCCGGCGTCGTCTGTGCCCTCGCGGCGCTCTGCTACGCCGAGTTCGCGTCCACGGTCCCGGTGGCGGGCTCCGCCTACACCTTCTCGTACGCCTCCCTCGGCGAACTTCCCGCCTGGACCATCGGCTGGGACCTGGTCCTCGAACTCGCCCTCGGCACGGCGGTGGTGGCGGTCGGCTGGTCCGGCTACATCCACTCGCTGCTGGACAACGCGGGCTGGCATCTGCCCGAGGCGCTCAGCGGCCGGGACGGCGCCCACGGCTTCGGCTTCGACATCCTCGCCGCCGCGCTCGTCCTCGTCCTCACCGCGATCCTCGTCCTCGGCATGAAGCTCTCCGCACGCGTCACCTCCGTCGTCGTCGCCATCAAGGTCGCCGTCGTTCTCGTGGTGATCGTCGCGGGCGCCTTCTTCATCAAGGGCGACAACTACAAGCCGTTCATCCCCAAGGCCCAGTCGGTGGAGGCGGGCGGCAACCTCAAGGCCCCGCTCATCGAGCTGATGTTCGGCTGGGCGCCCTCCAACTTCGGCGTCATGGGCATCTTCACCGCAGCCTCCGTGGTCTTCTTCGCGTTCATCGGCTTCGACGTCGTCGCCACCGCCGCCGAGGAGACCCGCAACCCGCAGCGCGACGTCCCGCGCGGCATCCTCGGCTCACTGATCATCTGCACCACGCTGTACGTCGCCGTGTCGATCGTCGTCACCGGTATGCAGAAGTACAGCTCGCTGTCGATCGACGCACCCCTCGCGGACGCGTTCAAGGCCACCGGACACCCGTGGTTCGCGGGCCTGATCAGCTTCGGCGCCGCGATCGGCCTCACCACGGTGTGCATGATCCTGCTCCTCGGCCAGTCCCGCGTCTTCTTCGCCATGAGCCGAGACGGCCTCCTGCCCCGCTTCTTCTCCCACGTCCACCCGCGCTTCCGCACCCCGTACCGCCCGACCATCCTCCTGGGCGTGGTCATCGCGATCGTCTCGGGCTTCACGAGCCTCAGCCAACTCGCCGAACTGGTCAACATCGGCACCCTGTTCGCGTTCATCGTGGTCGCGATCGGCGTGATCATCCTCAGGAACAAGCGCCCCGACCTGCCCCGCTCCTTCCGCACCCCCCTGGTCCCGGCCCTCCCCGTCCTCTCGGTCCTGGCCTCCCTCTGGCTGATGCTCAACCTCCCCGCCGAGACCTGGCTCCGCTTCGCCATCTGGATGGCGATCGGCTTCGTCGTGTACTTCTTCTACGGCCGCACCCACAGCCGGCTGGGTCTGCAACAGGCGGCGGAAGCGGGCGGGGCACCGCAGTCGCCGAGCGGCACCGCGCACTAGGTGTATTGACCCGCAGGGTTGTTGACGCGGCTGATGGGTGGTTGGCCGCCGAGTGCGGTCTGGGTGCGGTTGAAGCGTTCGACCTTGCCGTTGGTCTGCGGCCGGCAGGCGCGGGTGAGTTTGCCGACCGCACCCAGGCAGCCTCGCGGCACAGGCGAGTGCGTGAGGGCCGCCTCCGGACCGTCCGACGACGGGGAATTCGTCCAACCTCAGGAAATCGGCGATGTCTTCCACACGTCCGCGGCAGCATCGACCACCCTACGGCCGGGCATGCGGGTCGAACCCCCGTAGCCGGGGCGGTCGTAGGCGAAGAGGTGGATGCCGTCACCCCAGGAATCGGAAACGCCGTCCGCCGACCGTCGGTGGGTCCCGGATATGACGGCCTCCGCTCGGCGCGAGGGCGACTTAGCGCGAAGCGCCCGGACCGAGGACCGCACGCGGCCCCGTGACCTCCGCCCCCAACTCCGACACCCTGCGCCGCAGTTCACGGTCCGCCGTGACCACCAGAGAGGGCCGGCCGCCGGCCTCGGCGACCAGTTCGACCATGCGGTCGTCGCCGCTGCCGGGGGCCGAGTCCACTCGTACGCCCGGGACGGACTCCACTCCACGGGCCGCGCCTTCCACCACGAGGACGATCTCCACGGGGTCCGTGCGGCCCGGCACACCGTCGCTCGCGAGGCGGTCGCGGAGGCGCTCCGCTGCGCCCTTGCGGTCCCGCCACCAGCCGTCGGGCACCGATCCGACGACGTTCGCGCCGTCGACGATCACGAGCAGGGGAGTGTCCTCGTCCATGGGGACAGGGTCCCATGGGGGCGGGGGGGGCGTCCGCCCGGTGAAAGGACCCGCCCAGCCGTAGAGGACCCGCCCCAATTACAGTGAACCGGTGAACGGCGACTGGCTCATACGCGGCCGTGACGGCCGGCTCAGTGTCTATCTGCCCTCGGGCGACGCCGTCCTGTGCCGGGCGGAACGCGGCCCCGACGGCCTCTGGGGCGCCCCGCGCACGGTGGGCGGCGACCAGAAGCTGCACCCGGGGCTGCTCGGCATCGGGCAGGGCGCGGACGGCTACGCCCACCTGGCGTCCTGGCGGCCCACGGTGCCCGGCGAATCCGGCCTGGTCCACTCCACACACTTCCGGCCCCGGCTCACCGCCCTCGACTGGACCCCGGTCGGCCACCCGGACAAGCGGGGCGACCGCACCGGCGTCCCGGCGGTCGCGGTCGACGCGGAGGGGCGGGCCCATCTCTTCGTGCGCAACACGGCGGGCGGGGTGAGCATGCTGGCCCAGCGGGAGAAGGGCGGTTGGGATCCGTGGCGCGACCTCAAGGGCAGCGACGTCCATGAGGACCTGGCCGCGGTGACGGGGGAGTCCGGCACGGTCGAGCTGTACGCGGCCGTGCCCGGCGCGATCCTGCACTGGCGCCAGCTGGAGCCGGGCGCGCAGCCGGTCCTGGAGGAGGCGATGGAGGCCAGGATCAGACCCGGCACGCTCCGTGCGGTGGCCACCTCTCCGGAGACGACCACCCTCTACTACACGGACGACTCCGGAGACCTCTGCACCTGGCGCCCCGGCGGCAAGCCGCTCACCCTGCTGACCTCCGCGGGCCCGGGTGCGGTCTCCGCCGTGCGCTGCGAACTCGACGGCCACGACTGCACGTTGCTCGCCCAGCGCTCGGCCAGCGGCCGGGTCGCCTTCGCCGCGTACCCCACGGAACAGGAGTCGGCGGGCGCCTGGTGGACCGAGTCGGGCCCCCAACTCCCGGCGGACGCCGAGGTTTCGCTCACCCTGGACGAGAACGACCGGGTCGCCGCGGCCACGTTGTCCCCGTCCACCGGCCAACTCCTGCTCGCCCGGCGCAAGGACGAGCCGGGGCTGGCGCTGGAGGCGTGGCGCGAGGTGTGAGTGCGCCATGATGGCCACCGTGGACACCGACATCCTGATCACCGCTTGGCGACATATCCTCGACGGCGCCGAAAAGCCGTGGGTCCTGTTCGAACATGGCACCTGCGTGCTGCTCGAAGAGCCCACCGGCGCCCCCGCCGAACAGGCCACCGAGATCCTGCGCGAGTTCGGACCCGTGCAGGTGGCGACGTCGGCGGGCGACTTCCGCGTACTCGAACTCAAGAACGGCGAGGGCTGGTTGGTGACCAGCCACCACCCGGACGTCGTCACCTTCGTCGCGACGGCCGAGCCCGACGACCCCTCGCATTTGGCCGTCGGCATGCTCGGCCGGGCCAAGCGCGACCAGGACGGCACCGAACTGCGCGTCGCCCACGTCGAGGACGCCCCCTGACATGCCGGTGCCCGGTACATCGGCCGATGTACCGGGCACCGTACGAAGGGACTAGGCCGGAACGCTCGCCACACCCGGCGCCAGGAACGGCTTGCCGTTCACCCGCGCCGAGACGCCCTCGCGGTCCAGGTACGGCGTGATGCCGCCCAGGTGGAAGGGCCAGCCGGCGCCCGTGATCAGGCACAGGTCGATGTCCTGGGCCTCGGCGACGACACCCTCGTCGAGCATCAGGCCGATCTCCTGGGCCACCGCGTCCAGGACACGGTCGCGGACCTGCTCCTCGGTCAGGACCGAGTCGCCCTGCTGCAGCAACGCGGCGACCTCGGGGTCGAGTTCGGGCTTCCCGCTGTCGTAGACGTAGAAGCCGCGCTTGCCCGCCTTGACGACGGCCGCGAGGTTCGGGGAGACCGTGAAGCGGTCCGGGAAGGCCCGGTTGAGGGTCTCCGAGACGTGCAGACCGATGGCAGGGCCGACCAGTTCGAGGAGGACCAGCGGGGACATCGGCAGGCCCAGCGGCTCGACCGCCTTCTCCGCTACCGCGACCGGGGTGCCCTCGTCGATGACGTTCTGGATCTCGCCCATGAAGCGGGTGAGGATGCGGTTGACGACGAACGCCGGGGCGTCCTTCACCAACACCGCTGTCTTCTTCAGCTTCTTGGCCACCGCGAACGCGGTCGCGAGCGAGGCGTCGTCCGTCTGCTCACCGCGCACGATCTCCAACAGGGGAAGGATCGCAACGGGGTTGAAGAAGTGGAAGCCGACGACCCGCTCGGGGTTCTTCAGCTTCGACGCCATCTCGCTCACCGACAGCGAGGAGGTGTTGGTGGCGAGGATCGCGTGCGCCGGGGCGACCGCCTCGACCTCCGCGAACACCTGCTGCTTGACGCCGATCTCCTCGAAGACGGCCTCGATGATGAAGTCGGCGTCGGAGAAGCCCTCGGCCTTGTCCAGGACACCGGTGACCAGGGCCTTGAGGCGGTTGGCCTTGTCCTGGTTGATGCGGGCCTTCGACAGCAGCTTGTCGATCTCGGCGTGGACGTAGCCCACACCCTTGTCGACGCGCTCCTGGTCGATGTCCGTGAGGACGACCGGTACTTCGAGGCGGCGCAGGAACAGCAGGGCGAGCTGCGAGGCCATCAGGCCTGCGCCGACCACGCCGACCTTCGTCACCGGGCGCGCCAGCGACTTGTCGGGCGCACCCACCGGACGCTTGCCGCGCTTCTGCACGAGGTTGAACGCGTAGATGCCGGCGCGCAGTTCGCCACCCATGATCAGGTCGGCGAGGGCCAGGTCCTCGGCGTCGTAGCCCTGCTGGAGGTCGCCGTTCTTCGCGGCCTCGATGATGTCGAGGGCGCGGTAGGCGGCCGGGGCAGCCCCGTGCACCTTGGAGTCCGCGACGAAACGGCCCTTGGCGACGGCCTGGTCCCAGGCCTCGCCCCGGTCGATCGCCGGACGCTCGACCTTGATGTCGCCCTTGAGGACGTTCGCCGTCCAGATCAGCGACTGCTCAAGGAAGTCGGCGCCCTCGAAGAGCGCGTCCGCGATCCCGAGGTCGAAGACCTGCTGGCCCTTGAGCTGCTTGTTCTGGTTGAGGCTGTTCTCGATGATCACCGAGACGGCCTTCTCGGCGCCGATCAGGTTCGGCAGCAGCGTGCAGCCGCCCCAGCCGGGGACCAGACCGAGGAAGACCTCGGGGAGGGAGAAGGCCGCGATGTGCTTCGACACCGTGCGGTACTCGCAGTGCAGACCGACCTCGACGCCACCGCCCATGGCCGCGCCGTTGTAGTACGTGAAGGTCGGTACCGCGATGTCCGCGAGGCGCTTGAAGACCTCGTGGCCGCCCTTGCCGATGGCGAGCGCGTCGTCGTGGTTCTTGAGGAGCTCTACGCCCTTCAGGTCCGCGCCGACCGCGAAGACGAACGGCTTGCCGGTGATGCCGACACCGACGATCTCGCCGGCCGCCGCCTCCTTCTCGACCTGGTCGATGGCGGTGTTCAGGTTCGCCAACGAGGCCGGGCCGAAGGTGGTCGGCTTGGTGTGGTCGAAGCCGTTGTCCAGCGTGATGAGCGCGAACCGCCCGGCGCCGTACGGCAGTTCGAGGTGGCGGACGTGCGCGGACGTCACGACCTCGTCCGGGAACAGCTCGGCCGCACCCTTCAGAAGCTCGGTGGTGGTGCTCACTTGTCCCCCTCGAAGTGCGGGTTCTCCCAGATGACCGTGGCGCCCATGCCGAAGCCGACGCACATCGTCGTCAGGCCGTAGCGGACGTGTCGCTGCTCCTCGAACTGGCGGGCCAGCTGCGTCATCAGGCGGACGCCCGAGGAGGCCAGCGGGTGGCCGAAGGCGATCGCGCCGCCGTACTGGTTGACGCGCTCGTCGTCGTCCGCGATGCCGTAGTGGTCGAGGAAGGCCAGCACCTGTACGGCGAAGGCCTCGTTGACCTCGAAGAGGTTGATGTCCTCGATGCCGAGGCCCGCCTTGGCGAGCGCCTTCTCGGTCGCGGGGATCGGGCCGTAGCCCATGACCTCCGGCTCGACGCCCGCGAAGGCGTACGACACGAGCCGCATCTTCACCGGCAGGTTGTTCTCGCGGGCGAAGTCCTCGCTCGCGATGATCGACGCGGTGGCACCGTCGTTCAGACCGGCCGCGTTGCCCGCGGTGACCCGGCCGTGCACCCGGAACGGCGTCTTGAGCCCGGCCAGGTTCTCCAGGGTGGTCCCAGGACGCATCGGCTCGTCGGCGGTCACGAGACCCCAACCCACCTCGCCCACCTGCTCGTTGGTGTTGCGCACCGAGATCGGCACCAGGTCCTGCTGGATCCTGCCGTTGGCGTACGCCTTGGCGGCCTTCTCCTGCGAGCGCACCGCGTACTCGTCGGCGCGCAGCTTGGTGATGTGCGGGTAGCGGTCGTGCAGATTCTCCGCCGTCATGCCCATGAACAGCGCGGAGTCGTCGACCAGCTTCTCGCTCACGAACCTCGGGTTCGGGTCCACGCCCTCGCCCATGGGGTGGCGGCCCATGTGCTCGACACCACCGGCGATGACGGCGTCGTAGGCACCGAAGGCGATGGAGCCCGCGGTGGTCGTGACGGCGGTCAGCGCGCCCGCGCACATGCGGTCGATGGAGTAGCCCGGGACGGACTGCGGCAGCCCGGCGAGGATGCCGGCCGTACGGCCGAGCGTGAGCCCCTGGTCACCGATCTGCGTGGTCGCGGCGATCGCGACCTCGTCGATCTTCGCGGGGTCCAGACCGGGGTTGCGGCGCAGCAGTTCCCGGATCGCCTTCACGACGAGGTCGTCGGCCCGGGTCTCGTGGTAGATGCCCTTCGGGCCCGCCTTGCCGAACGGGGTACGGACGCCGTCTACGAAGACGACGTCCCTGACGGTACGAGGCACGATTGGCTCTCCTCCAGGGTGCGGGATCTGCACTGCTGCGATGCGCTGAGCGCGCGCTCAGGAACCATGCTACTTGTGAGTAACCAGGCTGCCCAGTCCCGGGGCTCCAAGCGGCGAACGTCACACCCCGGAACCCTCGCGATCATGCTCCGGGCGGTGCCGTCGATCCCCGAGGGGTCAGCACCGGAGCGGGCACGGGATGCGAACCGGAACCCTCCCCGGTGATCACCCCGAACAGCGTCCGGGCCGCGTCCGCGCCGAATCCGTGCACATCATGGCTCATCGCGGAGAGCGTCGGATGCGTGATCCGGCACAACTCGGAGTCGTCCCAGGCCAGCACCGACACATCGGCCGGCACGGCGAGCCCCAGTTCGGCGGCGACCGCGAGCCCCGCCACCGCCATGATGTCGTTGTCGTACACGATGGCCGTCGGCCGGTCCGCCACCGCACCCGTCAGCAGCGAACGCGTGGCCCGCGCCCCCGCCTCTCCCGAGGAGTCGGTGGCCAGCTGCCGTGCCCCGGCCGGCCCCAGCGCCCGCGCCGCCGCGCCGAAGGCGGCGGTCCGCAGCGCGGTGAGCGCCGCCGCCCCGCCCACCCGCGCGATCCGCCGATGCCCGAGCCCGGCCAGATACCGCACCACCTCCGTGACGGCGCCGGCGTCGTCGGTCCACACCGAGGTCAGCCCCCCGGTCAACGACGGATGCCCCACGGCCACCACCGGCAGCCCCAGCCGCCGCACCACCGCGACCCGGGGATCGTCCGCCCGGAAATCCACGAGAATCGCCCCGCCGACCTGCCGAGTCCGCCACCACGACTCCTGCAGCCCGACCTCTTCCTCCGCACTCCGCACGAGCCGCAACAGCAGCGCGCAGGAATGCTCGATCAGCACGCTCTCCACCCCGGACATGAACTCCATGTAGAACGGCTCGAGCCCGAGCAGGCGCGCCGGCCGGCACACAGCCAGCCCTACGACATCCACCCGCGCCCCGGCCAGCGACCGCGCGGTGGGATGGGGCGCCCACCCCAGCTCCCGCGCGGCCTCGAAGATCCGCTCCCGCGTCGCGTCCGCCAGCCCCGGCTTCTGATTGAAGGCAAGCGACACCGCCCCCTTGGACACCCCGGCGCGGGCGGCAACGTCCTTGATGGTGACGCGAGTTGTGCTCATCGAGGGGAGTCTCGCAGCCGATCCCTCCGAGCGCGCCCTGTTCGACGAGTCCGAAGATCTTGGCGCGATCCAGACGCCCCGGCGCCAGGTTTTCAGGGGCGCGGGGCTGCATCGGTTCGCGGCTCCGCCGCGTGGGCGCGACCAGCCACAGATCACCCGCACTCGCCACACAGCGCCAACCGCTACGGCGCCTTCGCGGACAAAGCCTCCGCCAAAACAGGCGCCACCTGCTCCACCTGCCAGGGCCGAGCCCCGTACCCCGCCAACGCAGCCCCGACGGACTCCACATCCACACTCTTCGGCGGCTCCCAGCAAACCCGCCGAACCGTGTCCGGGGTAATCAAATTCTCCTGCGGCATGTTGAGCCCCTCGGCAACCGCAGACACCGCGGCCCGAGCCGCGGACAACCGAGCCGCAGCCTCGGGATCCTTGTCGGCCCAGGCGCGAGGCGGCGGCGGCCCGGTGACCGGTTGCCCGGGCTGCGGCAACGCCGAGTCGGGCAAGGCCTTGGCCCGATCGACGGCCACCTGCCACTGCTCCAGCTGCCGCCGCCCCATCCGATGCCCGAACCCGTTCAACGCGGCCAGCGCCTGCACATCGGCGGGAAGCGAGAGCGCGGCCTCCACGATCGCCGCGTCGGACAGCACCTTCCCCGGCGACACGTCCCGCCGCTGCGCGATCCGGTCCCGCGTCTGCCACAGCTCGCGGACGACACCGAGCTGCCGGCGCCGCCGCACCTTGTGCATCCCGGACGTACGACGCCACGGATCCTTGCGGGGCTCGGCGGGCGGCGCCGCGGCGATCGCGTCGAACTCCTGGCGGGCCCACTCCAGCTTGCCCTGCCGGTCCAGCTCCTTCTCCAGGGCGTCCCGCAGGTCGACGAGGAGTTCCACGTCCAGGGCCGCGTACCGCAGCCACGGTTCGGGCAGCGGGCGGGTGGACCAGTCGACGGCGGAATGCCCCTTCTCCAGGACGAAACCGAGGACGTTCTCGACCATCGCACCCAGGCCGACCCGCGGGAATCCGGCGAGCCGACCCGCCAGCTCGGTGTCGAAGAGCCGCGTCGGCACCATGCCTATCTCCCGCAGACAGGGCAGGTCCTGGGTGGCGGCGTGCAGCACCCACTCGACGCCGGAGACGGCCTCGCCGAGGCCGGACAGGTCGGGGCAGGCGACGGGGTCGATCAGCGCGGTGCCCGCGCCCTCGCGGCGCAGCTGCACCAGATAGGCGCGCTGTCCGTAGCGGTAGCCGGACGCGCGCTCGGCGTCGACGGCGAGCGGGCCCGTGCCGGCGGCGAAGGCAGCGATCGCCTCGGCGAGGGCGTCCTCGTCGGCGACCACGGGTGGAATGCCCTCCCGGGGCTCGAGCAAGGGGATCGGCGCCGTTTCGACGTCGTCCGGAGGGGCGCCTCCGGTGGTTCGCAGTGAACTGTCTGCTGCGGTTTCTTGGGCGTCGGTCACGTGTCAAGGGTATCCGTGTATGGACAACGCCCGTCGACGGAACGTTCCGTCGACGGGCGTCTGGGGGTCGTAAACCAGTCAGGTAAGTGAAAGATCCGGTTCGCGGCTCGGCGGGGGAGTGGAGGACGTGGTTCCGGGGCAGGGTCAGTGGATGATTCCGGTGCGCAGGGCCACCGCGACCATGCCGGCGCGGTCGCCCGTGCCGAGCTTGCGGGCGATGCGGGCGAGGTGGCTCTTGACGGTCAGTGCGGACAGGCCCATGGAGACGCCGATCGCCTTGTTCGACTGGCCCTCCGCGACCAGACGGAGCACCTCGACCTCACGGCCGGACAGTTCGCGGTAGCCGCCCGGGTGGCTCGGGGCACCCGGGGGGCGGCGGTGCATACGGGCGGCGGCGGAGCCGATGGGAGCGGCGCCGGGCCGGGTGGGGAGCCCGACGTTGGTGCGGGTGCCGGTGACGACGTAGCCCTTGACGCCGCCCGCGAGGGCGTTGCGCACGGCACCGATGTCGTCGGCGGCGGACAGGGCCAGGCCGTTGGGCCAGCCTGCGGCTCTGGTCTCGGAGAGCAGGGTGAGTCCGGAGCCGTCGGGAAGGTGGACGTCTGCCACACAGATGTCGCGGGGGTTGCCGATGCGGGGACGAGCCTCCGCGACGGACGAGGCCTCGATGACGTCGCGCACACCGAGCGCCCACAGATGGCGGGTGACGGTGGAGCGGACGCGCGGGTCGGCCACGACCACCATGGCGGTCGGCTTGTTCGGGCGGTAGGCGACCAGGCTTGCGGGCTGCTCAAGGAGAACGGACACCAGGCCTCCTGGGGTGTGGGACGACTTTCAAGGTCACAGTCGTCTTCGGCAGTAAACCCGCGGTCCTTTAGAGAAAGATCACGATTTAGTGAGTAGCAATCAGTGCAATTCGGACGCTCTGTCGATCGTTCGGTGAGCCAAACGGTTCGTTCGAGGGGTCACTCGTGATTGAAAGTGGCCGTATCGACAAAGACACTGCAAGTGATCGGTAAGTCCTCGGTGTGACAGGGGTAAGGCTCAGCGTGACTGCGGTCCCCGGCGTTGCGGCAGGGTGACGATGGACGCGTCGCCCGGACCCGCCGGCGGCAGGCCCGCGATCTGGGCCAGCAGATCGCACCAGGAGGCCAGATGCGCAGCCGTGTCCGGAACACCGCCGAGCCCCTCGCGCGGCGTCCACGAGGCACGGATCTCGATCTGGGAGGCCGACGGGCGCTCGGACAGCCCGCCGAAGTAGTGGGAACTGGCCCGCGTCACGGTGCCGCTCGGCTCGCCGTACGTCAGTCCGCGCGCCTGCAGTGCGCCGGTCAGCCATGACCAGCACACGTCGGGCAGCAGCGGGTCCGCCGCCATCTCCGGCTCCAGCTCCGCGCGCACCAGCGTCACCAGCCGGAACGTGCCGTGCCAGGCGTCGTGCCCGGCCGGGTCGTGCAGCAGCACCAGGCGGCCGTCGGCCAGGTCCTGGTCGCCGTCGACGACGGCGGCCTCCAGCGCGTACGCGAAGGGGGCGAGGCGCTGTGGCGCCGGTGTCGGGTCGATCTCGATCTGCGGTCGCAGCCGACTGTTCCGCAGCGCCTGGACCGCGGCCTGGAAAGCCGGCGGTGCCGTACCGCCCCCATCCCGGTCCCCCTCCTTGGAGTCGTCCATTCCGTCAGCGCCGTCCGACAGTCGTCCCTGAGCCGCAGCCATGCGGGAAGATTAAGGGGAACGGAGGCATCGTGCGGGACTAGACACCCGCTCTTGCGTCCAGCACACCGTGCAATCGCCTTCCGGCGCCGTGCGAGACTTGCCCCGTGAGTGTCAACCAGAGCCCCACGGGCCAGCAGCCGACCGCCACTTACGACTCCGCCTTCATGAAGGCGTGCAGGCGCGAGCCCGTACCGCACACTCCCGTGTGGTTCATGCGGCAGGCCGGGCGTTCGCTGCCGGAGTACCACAAGGTGCGCGAGGGCATCCCCATGCTGGAGTCCTGCACGCGTCCCGAGCTGGTCGCCGAGATCACCCTCCAGCCGGTGCGCAGGCACGGCGTGGACGCTGCGGTCTACTTCAGTGACATCGTCGTCCCGCTCAAGGCCATCGGCATCGACCTCGACATCAAGCCCGGCGTCGGCCCGGTCGTCGAGAAGCCGATCCGCACCCGCGCCGACCTGGCCCGGCTCCGCGACCTCACCCCCGACGACGTCTCCTACGTCACGGAGGCCATCGGCCTGCTGACCGCCGAGCTCGGCTCCACCCCCCTCATCGGCTTCGCCGGCGCGCCGTTCACTCTCGCGAGCTACCTCGTCGAGGGCGGCCCGTCCCGCACGTACGAGAACGCCAAGGCGATCATGTACGGCGACCCCGAGCTGTGGGCCGACCTCCTCGACCGCCTCGCCGACATCACGGCCGCCTTCCTCAAGGTCCAGATCGAGGCTGGCGCCAGTGCCGTCCAGCTCTTCGACTCCTGGGCCGGCGCCCTCGCGCCCGCCGACTACCGCCGCTCGGTGCTCCCCGCCTCCGCGAAGGTCCTCAAGGCGGTCGAGGGCTACGGCGTCCCCCGCATCCACTTCGGCGTCGGCACCGGCGAGCTGCTGCAGCTCATGGGCGAGGCCGGCGCGGACGTCGTCGGCGTCGACTACCGCGTCGCGCTGGACGAGGCCGCCCGCCGGGTCGGCCCCGGCAAGGCGCTCCAGGGCAACCTCGACCCGGCCGTCCTGTTCGCCCCCACGGAGGCCGTCGAGGCGAAGACCCGCGAGGTCCTCGAAGACGCGAAGGACCTCGAGGGCCACATCTTCAACCTCGGGCACGGCGTGATGCCGTCCACCGACCCGGACGCGCTCACCCGGCTCGCCGAGTTCGTCCACGCCGAGACGACCCGCTAGGGAACGTTCACCACGTGTGCCGGGGCCGTGCCCGCCTGCCGAACAGCAGGCCGCGCGGTTCCGGCGGCGGGGGAGTGCCCGCCTTGAGCGGCCAGGCCAGCAGCATGCCCGCCAGGAAGCCCACGACATGCGCCGCGTACGCCACGGTGCCGGCCTCCGAGACGCCCTCGCCGGCCGAGTAGAACGCCTGCAGCACGAACCAGAAGCCCAGCACCAGCCAGGCCGGCAGGCGCAGCGGCAGGAAGAACAGGAACGGCACCAGGACCCACACCCTGGCCTTCGTGTACAGCACCAGATAGGCGCCCAGGACACCGGCGATCGCCCCGGAGGCACCGATCAGCGGGTCGCCCGAGTCGGCGTTGAGGAGCGCGAAGCCGTAGCCCGCCGCGTAACCGCACATCACGTAGAAGAGCGTGAAGCGGATGTGGCCCATGCGGTCCTCGACGTTGTTGCCGAAGATCATCAGGAACAGCATGTTGCCCAGCAGGTGGATCCAGCTGCCGTGCAGGAACATCGCGGTGAAGACGCTCAGGGGCGCCGACTTGTCGTAGCTCGGCGGCGCGACCGCGCAGCCGGCGCCTCCCGGGCCGTTCTGCACGGCACCGGTCGGGACCAGCTGCGGCATCTGATGGTGGATCAACTCCCTTGGCACGGCCGCGTAGTGGTCCAGGAACGCCTGGAGATGACACAGCTGCGAGAGGTCGCTGCCACCCGCCACGGAACCCGCCATTCCGGGCGTGGCCAGGAAGACGAGCACATTCGCGGCGATGAGCGCGTACGTCACCCAAGGGGTGCGGCGCACCGGGTTCACGTCATGGACGGGGATCACCACAAGGGATTAGTGCCCCCGATACGCGCGGCGAACCGGTGAACACTGCCGTCCGCCTGTGCGTATGACTCCTCAACCGCCCGCGGTGCGGGGAAGGCGTGTCGCGGGGACGACGTGAGGAAAAGGCGATGAACGACCGGATTTCCCCTCAGATGACCGCCACGCCCGACGGCGAGGCCGAGATCTCCCTGGTGGTGCGCCTCCCCTGGGAGGACGTCGCCAGGCTCGGCCAGGAAGCGGGACGCCTGGCCGCGCAGATGCAGCGGCCGGTGACCCTGGACGAGGCGGTGAGCAACCGGCTGCGGACCAACGCGCTCGGCGCCCACGCGAAGCCCGCGGCGGCGGCGCAGCCCGCCGCGATGATGCCGCCGAGCGCGTCGGTGTCCTCGCTGCCGGCCAGGCCGCCGGCCGAGCAGGCACGGCAGGCCATAGACCGCATCAACGGGACGGCTTAGGAACGTTCGACACGGAACATGTAGGAACGTTCAACGAGGACCGGCCTGGACCTTGGCGGTCGCCTTTCGGGCCGCCACCAGGACCGGGTCCCACACGGGGGAGAACGGCGGCGCGTAACCCAGGTCCAGCGCCGTCATCTGTTCCACCGTCATACGGGCCGTGAGGGCGACCGCCGCGATGTCGACACGCTTCGCGGCCCCCTCCCGGCCGACGATCTGCACGCCCAGGAGACGGCCGGTACGGCGTTCGGCCAGCATCTTCACCGTCATGAGGGAGGCCTCGGGGTAGTAGCCCGCGCGGCTGGTCGACTCGATGGTGACCGCCTCGAACTGCAGGCCCGCGCGGTGGGCGTCCTTCTCGCGCAGCCCGGTGCGCGCGATCTCCAGATCGCACACCTTGCTCACGGCCGTACCGACCACCCCCGGGAAGGTCGCGTAACCGCCGCCCACATTGGTGCCGATGACCTGCCCGTGCTTGTTGGCGTGCGTCCCCAGGGCGATGTGCCGCTCCTGCCCGGAGACCAGATCGAGCACCTCGACGCAGTCGCCCCCGGCCCAGATGTTCTCGTGCCCGCGCACCCGCATCGCCATGTCGGTCAGCAGCCCGCCGTGCTGCCCGAGCGGCAGCCCGGCCGCCCTCGCGAGGACCGTCTCGGGCCGCACCCCGATCCCCAGCACCACGACGTCCGCCGGATACTCCGCGTCCTCGGTGACGACCGCCCGCACCCGCCCGTCGTCCCCGGTGCGCAGCTCGGTGACATGGGCGTCGTTGACCATGGTGATGCCCAGGCCCTCCATCGCCTTGTGCACAAGACGCCCCATGTCCGGGTCGAGCGTCGACATCGGCTCCTTGCCCCTGTTGACGACGGTGACGTTATACCCGCGGTTGACGAACGCCTCCGCCATCTCCACCCCGATGTACCCGGCCCCGACCACCACCGCGCGACGCCCACGCGTGCGTGCCAGCGAGTCCAGCAGCGCCTGCCCGTCGTCGAGCGTCTGCACCCCATGCACTCCGGGGGCGTCGACACCGGGCATGTCCGGACGGATCGGCCGCGCCCCGGTCCCGATCACGAGCTTGTCGTACGACGTCCAGGACTCCTCCCCGGAATCGACGTCACGCGCGCGTACCCGCCCGCCCGCGACGTCGAGCTCCACGATCTCGGTGCGCATCCGCAGGTCGATGTCCCGCGCCCGGTGCTCCTCCGGGGTACGGGCGATCAACTGCTCGGGAGTGGACACGTCACCGCCCACCCAGTAGGGGATGCCGCACGCCGAGTACGAGGTGAAGTGGCCCCGCTCGAAGGCCACGATCTCCAGCTCGTCCGGCCCCTTGAGGCGGCGTGCCTGCGACGCCGCGGACATGCCCGCGGCGTCGCCTCCGATGACGACCAGTCGTTCCCGGGTACCCCTCGCACGGCTCATGTCCATGCGAACACGCTACGGGGACCGATCATTTCAGTCCTGTCCGCCCTGCTCCTCCTCGCGCACCGGCGGGGCCGCAGGCAGCGGGCCCACCGCGGTGGCCGCGAGCACGGCCGCCGCCCGGCGCGGCCGTACGAGACGCAGCCACAGGACGACCAGCAGCGCCGCCACCGCCGCGAACGGCAGTACCGCGCCGAGTGCCAGGGCGATCCAGCGCAGCATCGTGACGAAGACGTGCCAGCCGCCCGCCACCGCGTCCACGAAGCCGGGGGAGTCGTCCTTGGCGGCGGCCTTCGCCACCGGGGTCTGCGACAGGGACAGGGTGATGGTGGCCAGGCTGGTGCGGTCCTTCAGGGAGGACTGTTGGGCGAGCAGCGCCTCCAGGTCGGACTCGCGGGTGCTCAGCTCGCCCTCCAGCTCCACCACGTCGCTCAACTTGGTGGCCCGGTCCATCAGTTCACGCACGCGTGCCACGCTGGCCCGCTGCGAGGTGATGCGGCTCTCCACGTCCACGACCTGGTCGGTGACGTCCTGCGCCTTCGCGGTCCGGTCGAGGAGCTTGCCCGCGCCCTCCAGGTCGGCGAGGACCTCGTCGTACTTGTCGGTGGGCACCCGCAGGACCACCCGGGTGCGTTCGTGGCCCTGTCCGTCGCGGGTGGTCGTCTCGTTGCCGACGAACCCGCCCGCGTTCTCCGTCGTGGTGCGGGCCTCGTCGAGGGCCTTCGGTACGTCCTTGACCCGCACGGACAGCGAGGCCGTACGGATGATGCTGCTCGCGGTGAGCTTCGGCACGGACTTGGTGTTCCGGGCGTTGCCGCTGCCCGAGGCGCCCTCCTGCTGGGCCGTGCCGGGAACCGCGGCCTTGGCGCCCGCGTCGCTCGCGCTGGTCTTGTCCGAGTTGCTGCTGCACCCGGTCAGCGCGAGGGCCGAGGCCAGCAGGAGCCCGGCCAGGGCCTGGACGGGCCGGACGGAGTGTCGTGTGCGCATGGGTCGGTACCCCCGAGGTTCGTCGTGACGACTGACGCACCTTCGACGCCGGGACCGGGCCGGACGTTGGCCGAAAACGGTTCCGATGAGGTCACGGTCGGGACTCGTGCCGGGCACCGGGCCGGGGTCGGACTGTCAGTGGGGTCTGAGAGGCTGGGGGCATGCGCGAAGTGGAGACTCGTACGGGTACAGGGCATGTCGTCGTCATCGGCGCCGGGATCGGCGGGCTGGCCGCCGCACACCGGCTGCTGGACAGAGGCGTGCGGGTGACGGTCGTCGAGGCGTCGGACCGGGTCGGCGGCAAACTGCTGCCCGGCGAGATCGCGGGCGCCCGCGTGGACCTCGGCGCCGAGTCGATGCTGGCCCGCCGCCCCGAGGCCGTCGCGCTCGCCCGCGAGGTGGGGCTCACCGACCGCCTTCAGCCGCCCGCCACCGCCACCGCCTCGCTCTGGACCCGGGGTGCCCTGCGCCCGATGCCCAAGGGCCACGTCATGGGCGTCCCCGGCACCGCCTCCGCCCTCTCCGGGGTCCTCTCGGACGAGGGCCTGCACCGCATCGAGCGCGACGCCGACCTGCCGCGCACGGAGATCGGCGACGACGTGGCGGTCGGGGAGTACGTGGCGGCCCGCCTCGGCCGCGAGGTCGTCGACCGCCTTGTCGAACCCCTCCTGGGCGGGGTCTACGCGGGCGACGCCTACCGCATCTCGATGCGCTCCGCCGTCCCCCAGCTCTTTCAGGCCGCGAAGACCCACGACTCCCTCACCGAGGCCGTCCGGGGCATCCAGGAGCGCGCCGCCGCCGCACAGCAGACCGGCCCGGTCTTCATGGGCATCGAGGGCGGAGTGGGCCAACTTCCGCTCGCCGTCGCGGAGTCGGTCCGCGCGCGGGGCGCCGAGATCCTCACCGGGACACCGGTGACCGAGCTGCGCCGGAGCGGAGCGGCGGGCTGGCGGGTCGTCGCCGGAGACCGCGTCCTCGACGCCGACGGGGTGATCGTCGCCGTACCCGCACCGGTCGCCGCACAGCTGCTCCGGGCCGAAGTACCCGGCGCCGCCGCCGAGTTGGCCACCGTCGAGTACGCCTCGATGGCCCTGGTCACCCTCGCCTACCGCCGCGCGGACGTCGAACTCCCCGAAGGCAGCGGCTTCTTGGTGCCCCCCGTCGACGGCCGCACCATCAAGGCGTCCACCTTCGCCTCCCAGAAGTGGGGCTGGATCGCCGACGAGAACCCGGACGTACTGGTCCTGCGCACCTCGGTGGGCCGCTACGGCGAGACGGCGATCCTGGACCGAGACGACACCGACCTGGTCGACGTCTCGCGCCACGACCTGCGCGAGGCGACCGGCCTCGGCGCCACGCCCCTCGACACCCGCGTCACCCGCTGGACCGACGGCCTGCCCCAGTACCCGGTCGGCCACCACGCGCGCGTGGCCCGCGTCCGCGAACACGTTGCCAAGCTGCCCGGCCTCGCCGTGTGCGGCGCGGCCTACGACGGCGTCGGCATCCCGGCGACCATCGCGAGCGCGTACGCGGCCGTCGAGCGGCTGACCGGCGACCCGGTGCCGGGCGCGTCCGGCGGAGCGGGAGAATAGCCCCATGAGCGACGACGCCCCCACCACCGAGTCCGGCCGTGTCCCGAACAAGGGCAAGCTGGCCAAGGACCTCAACGAGGCCATCCGCTACACGCTGTGGTCCGTCTTCAAGCTGAAGGACGTACTGCCCGAGGACCGCGCCGGATACGCCGACGAGGTCCAGGAGCTGTTCGACCAGCTGGCCGCGAAGGACGTGACGGTCCGCGGCACGTACGACGTGTCGGGCCTGCGCGCCGACGCCGACCTCATGATCTGGTGGCACGCCGAGACCGCCGACCAGCTCCAGGAGGCGTACAACCTCTTCCGCCGCACCAAGCTGGGCCGCGCCCTGGAGCCGGTCTGGTCGAACATGGCGCTGCACCGCCCCGCCGAGTTCAACCGCTCGCACATCCCGGCCTTCCTGGCCGACGAGACACCGCGCAACTACGTCAGCGTGTACCCGTTCGTGCGCTCCTACGACTGGTACCTGCTCCCCGACGAGGACCGCCGCCGCATGCTCGCCGACCACGGCAAGATGGCCCGCGGCTACCCGGACGTCCGCGCCAACACGGTCGCCTCCTTCTCCCTCGGCGACTACGAATGGCTCCTGGCCTTCGAGGCCGACGAGCTCTACCGAATCGTCGACCTCATGCGCCACCTGCGCGCGTCCGAGGCCCGCATGCACGTCCGAGAAGAGGTCCCCTTCTACACGGGCCGCCGCAAGGACATCGGCGACTTGGTAGCAGGCCTGGCGTAGATCTTTCAGGGGCGCAGACTAAACACTGCCCGGTCGCGCAGCCTTCGGCTCGGCATGCGGCGCACAAGCCGCGTGCCGCTCGGGCAGCCGCCCTTCCAACAAGTAAGCGTCCAGATACCCGTTGACGCACTTGTTGGGCCCACCCGCGATCCCATGCGTCCCGGCATCCCGCTCGGTCACCAACACCGAGTCGGACAACCGCCGTTGCAACTCAAGGGCACCGTCGTACGGAGCGGCCGCATCCCGCTCGGCCG
The DNA here is from genome assembly GCF_045209635.1 of Streptomyces sp. NBC_01622. Lineage (NCBI taxonomy): Bacteria > Bacillati > Actinomycetota > Actinomycetes > Kitasatosporales > Streptomycetaceae > Streptomyces > Streptomyces sp. NBC_01622. Next base: position 2,901,886 of record NZ_CP109293.1, on the reverse strand, counting down.
CCATGATCAGCACCGGCGGCAGCTCCCCGGGCCCGGTCCGCACATCAAGCGGCTGCTGCCGGGGCGCGGGCCAGTACGCGCACGGCAGGTTCATCCACACGTTGTCCCAGGTCTCGAACGGCGCCACGCGCGCGAGCCGCGTGTTGTCCCGGTCCCAGACGCTCCACTCCGTCGGCCAGGCCGCGTCGTTGCACTCGACGGCCGTGTACACCGCGTTGCCGTTCTCCGCCTCGACGGCCGCCCCCGGCGTCGGCCCGGCCTGCTGCACCAGCAGCTTGGGGCTGCCCTTCAGGTAGGCCGACAGCGCCGCCGCGGTGTGCGGCCAGTAGTCGTCGTAGTACCCGGCCGACAGGATCGCGCCCTGCAACTGCGCGGGCCCCACCTTGCCGCCCGCCGGCTTCTCGGCGAGCCGCGCGGAAGCCTTCTGGTAGCTGCGCAGCACCTTCGCGGCCGTGTCGCCGAGCCCGTACACGTCGTCGTGCCTGGCCATCCACTCCCGGAAGTCCGCCCAGCGGCTCTCGAACGCGGCCGACTGGTCGAGGTTGTTGCGGTACCAGACCTGCTCGGGGTCCGGGTTCACCGCCGAGTCGAACACCATCCGCCGTACGTGCAAGGGGAACAGCGTCGCGTACAGCGCCCCGAAGTAGGTCCCGTAGGACGCGCCCATGAACGTCAGTTTGTCCTCGCCGAGGGCGGCGCGCAGGACGTCCAGGTCGCGGGCGTTGTTGAGGGAGTTGTAGAACCGCAGCTTGCCGCCGGAGCGCGTGGCGCAGCCGCGCGCGTAGGCCTTGGCCTCCGCGATGCGCTCCTTCTTGTACGACTCGGAGGGGTACGTCGGCGACTGCGAGGGCGCCTTGAAGAAGTGCTTGGGGTCCTCGCAGGACAGCGGTGCCGACTTGTCGACGCCGCGCGGGGCGTAGCCGACGAGGTCGTAGGCCGACGCGATGCGCTTCCACTCGGGGAGCATGCCGATCAGCGGGAAGTAGAGGCCGGAGGCGCCGGGGCCGCCCGGGTTGTAGACCAGGGAGCCCTGGCGGGGGACTCTGCGCTTGCTGTTGTGCGGGTCCTTGTGGGTGGCGACGGCCCGGCTGACGGTCAGTCTGATCTGCTTGCCGTCGGGGTGCGCGTAGTCGAGCGGGACGGATACCGTGCCGCACTCCATGGTGCCGGGCATGTCCTGCGCGTCGGGGCACTTCCCGAAGTCGATGCCCTTCGCGCGGGCGTGTGCGGCGGCGACCGCGGTGCCGGCCGACTCGACGGCGCCCGGTGCGCCGGTGGCCGGGGCGGCGGTGAGGCCGGTCAGGAGCAAGGACCCGGCGGCCGAGTACAGGGCGGCGGCTCGCATGGTGGCGTATCCCTTCGGAGCACGGCAGCAACAAAAGGGATGTTTCGTTCGCTTGTTGGCGAAGGCAAGCACCGTCGGGCCGGTGTCGGCCCCAATGACCCCTGTGCGCCCCTTGGCGCGCTCTCACGCCGAGGTCAGCGCCGCCACTCGTCGAAGTGCTCGCGGTACTGCTCGCGGTGCGCGAAGGCCGCCCGGAGATCCGGTTCGCCGACCGCGCGGATGCCGCGTACGGCCACAGAGGTGAGATACGTACGGTCGTCGGCGCCGCCCCCCGCGTGCCGGGCCAGCGTGCCGAGCAGTTGCTGACCGGCCGGGGAGGCCCAGTGCGAGTACGGGTGCACCTCGACCCGCGCGATGGCCAGACAGCTCAGCGTCAGGGCGAGCGGCAGCGCGAACCAGAGCGCGACCAGCCCGGGCGGCATCTCGGCGCCCGGCGTCAGCAGCGCGGTAGCGCCCAGCACCAGCACGACGAGCGCGGCGGCCCGCACCTGCCGGACCCCGGAGGCGACCGTCGTACGGGTCCCGTCCGGTACGGCGAGACCCGCGTCGACGAGCCGGTCCGCCACGTCGCGCACCGCGTCCGTGGCCGCCGCGGTGGCCCGCACCGGGGCGATCCGGGACTGTCCCTCGGGCCCGATGGCGCCTATCACCGACCGCTCGATGGGGTCCCGGCCGCGCGGGTCCACGACGGTTGCCCAGCCGGTGTGGGCGAGTAGCAGCCGGTGCTGGCGCGCCATGGAGACCAGCGTCAGATCGGCGACCCGCGCGGGACCGCCGGACAGGAACGCCGCCTCGTAGAGCGTCAGATCGTGTCCTTTGCCCGCGTCGTCCGCGTCGACGGCCGCCGCTCTGACGGCGGCCAGGCACAGCCGAGTGCACGCCGTGCCGGCGACGGCCCAGGCCATGAGCAGGAGAAGGACCCAGAACATGCCACGTTTCTATGCCAAAGGCCCAGGAGACCGCCATGCCTTGTTCACAATTCGGACGGAGCGTTGTCTGCCTGTGACGTTCCGCTTGTCCGAAAACAGACCACAGCCGAAACACGGCTACGGCTGCGTCGACGGCGGCGGGCTGGAGGCGGGCGGCGGCAGCGAGTACGTCGGCGAGACCGACGGGGTCAGCGGGACGACCTGGCCGGGGTCCGCGAAGGGCGCGGACGCGGCCGGGGAGGTGGTGGGTGCGGGCGTGCTGCTCGCGGCCATGTCCCGGGCCAGCGCGGCGAAGTCGACGTATCCGGTGGCCTCCAGGACCTTGATGTGGTCCAGGACGGTCGTGTTGGCGTCGTCGGCGAGGGCGCGGACCAGGGAGTTCTGGGTGGTGGCCCGGACCTGGGCGACCACCGTGAACACCTTGCCGTGCGCGAGGCGCAGGATGTTGGCGAACTTGCGGTCGAAGTCCACGCCCTGTGCCGCGTTGAGGGTGACGAGCCACTGCTGTTGCTGGGCGTTGGGCTGGTTCGGCAGCGGCAGCCCGAGCCGCGCGGCGACATCGCGCACCCGCTCGTCGAGGAACGTGTGGCCGTCGATCAGATGCCGCCCAGCCGTCCGCACGGCGGCGGTTGTGCCCTTCTCCTCGGCCTGCTGCCCGGCCGGCAGCTCCCACAGCCCGGCGAGCCGCACCCGCGTGACGAAGTCCTTGTCCAGCGCGGAAAGCGGCCCGTACCGCGTCGCCACGGTCTGGTCGCTGAGCGCGTTGGCGGTCGTCCCGGACCGGTCGGCGTAGGACCAGACCGGGAAGATCAGCGCCGCCAGGGTCGCGGTCAGACCCACGATGATGACGCCGGTACCACTGAATATCCCTCGGCCCTTTACGGGGGGTCGCGGTCGCATGGGGTGCCTCCTGTGACGGCACCGCACGTGAGTGCGCTTCTCGTGCGGAACCGCAATATTACTCTGGAGTCACTGTCACCTTCCAAGGCCCATCCCGGCCCTACCGCGACCCGTCAGCGTCGCAACAGCACCCGCCGGGTGGCACGGGCGAGCCGGACCGCGGGCCGCGTCGAACGCGGGGCCGGCCCCGAGCGCTCCAGCCACCAGGCCCGCAACTCCCGCCTGACCTCGGCGTTCTCCGGGCCGCCCGAGAGCAGCAGCTGACCGGCGAAGTCCAGCGCGTCCCGCCGGTAGCCGCCAGTCATCGGGTGCGTGTGCGTGTACGCGAGGAAGGCCGGCCGGTACGCCGCCCCGAGGATCTCCGGCAGTTCGGGAGCCACCTTCGCCACGACATCGGCCCGCTTCGCCCCGAGCGCCCGCGCCTGCACCCCGAGCCGCACCCGGTTGAACCCTTCGGGCACCGGAGTACCGGCGACCAGCGCGGAGAGCAGGGCGGCCTGGGCGAGGGCGAGACGCTGGCGGGCGGGGGCGGCGGCCTGGGATGCCAAGGCATGCGGTGCGGTTGTCGGAGCCGCGACATGCGCCCGCCCCCGCCCCTTGTCCAGCGCCCCGCGAATCGACGTCAACTCCCGCTCCAGTTCCGCCGCTTCGGGGAAGTTGTCGTCGCGCTCCAGCAGCACCCCCGGCGGGGAGACGCGGGACGCCAGGTCGGTGAGGATGTCGAGGACCGGGGCGGGCACGGGGTGGGCGTGGCTGTCGTGCCAGACGCCGTCGCGTTCGACGCCGCCCGCGACATGGACGTAGGCGATGGCCTCGACTGGGAGTTCGGCGAGGGCCTTGGCCGGGTCCTCGCCGCGGTTGACGTGGTTCGTGTGCAGGTTGGCGACGTCGATGAGGAGGCGTACGCCGGTGCGGTCGGCCAGTTCGTACAGGAACTGGCCCTCGGACATCTCCTCGCCCGGCCAGGCGAGCAGCGCGGCGATGTTCTCGACCGCGAGCGGTACGGGCAGCGCGTCCTGGGCTATGGGGATGTTCTCGCAGAGCACGTCGAGGGCGTCCCGGGTGCGCGGCACGGGCAGCAGGTGGCCGGCTTCGAGAAGCGGGGAGGCGGTCAGCGGGCCGCCCGCGCGGACGAACGCGATGTGCTCGGTGACCAGCGGTGAGCCGAGGGCCTCGGCCCGCTCGGCGAGCGCCGTCAGCCTGTCCGCGTCGGGCCGGTCGGCGCCGCCGAGGCCCAGGGAGACGCCGTGCGGGATCACGGTCACGCCGCGCTCGCGCAGCCGTAGGAGCGATTCGGGGAGATGGCCGGGGCAGAGGTTCTCGGCCACGGCCTCGACCCAGTCGATGCCCGGCAGGTGCTCCACGGCGTCCGCGATCTCCGGCCGCCATCCGATGCCCGTCCCCAGTCGTTCCATCGCCCGTCCCCGTCCTCGATGTCCTCGCTGAAATCCATCCACTCCACATGACCGCTGTTCGGTGTGACGGAGGTATCGCCCCCGGGCCGGGCCCCGAACCCCGGCCGTGTCACCTTCAGAGCAACATTTGAGGTTCGGGGCCCTGGCCGGCTAGCCCAGCACCCCATTCGAGTCGACCGGATCCGGTCGCCCGGTGTTGACCGTGCCCGGCGCGCCCGGGGACGGCCGTGAGGTGGCCCCGATGTTCGGGCCGGCCTCTGCGGCCGGTGCCGAGGGCGCCACCTGACCGGGTACGGGCGCGGCGGGACCGGTCGGGCTGGCGGTGGAGGCGTTCGCGATCCCGTTGGCGATGGCGTCGAAGTCGACCCGCCCGGTCTTCTCCAGCACCGTGATGTGGTCGAGCACGGTCTGGTTGGCGTCCGAGGCCAGCTGTCTCACCAGCGTGTTGCGGGTGGTGTTCCGTACGGCGCCGATGGCCGGGAAGATCTTGCCGTGCGCGGCCCGCAGCAGGTTGGCGAACTTGTACTCGTACTCCGCGCCGGTCGCCGCGCTCATCTCCCGCAGCCAGCCCTGCTGTTGCTCGTTCGGCACGTTGGGCAGCGCCACATTGAGCTGGGCCGCGATGATCCGCACCCGCTTGTCGAGGTCGGTGTGGCCGACGATGAGATGGTCCCCGGCCTCCTTGATCGCCTGGCTGGGCGCCCGCTGGACCGCCTGCTGCCCGGCCGGCAGCTCCCACAGCCCGGCCAGCCGCACCCGCACGATCAGATCCCGGTCGGCGGCTGTCAGCGGCCCCCACTGCGTGTTCACCGTGCCCGCCGCCACGTTCGCCTGACCGGTGCCCGCGCGGTCGGCGTACGACCACACGGGAAAGACGAGTGCGCCGGTGGTGGCGAAGATAGCCGCGATGAGCACGGTCGTGCCGTTGATACGACGCAAGGGAGCCTCCCGGGGAAACCAACTGGTCGTTGGAGAAGTTGACGCGTGGCCAGTGCCTGGAGGTACGCGCGGGCAGGTCGCCTTGTTCAAAGGGAGGGCAGCTTTGCTCAAAGGGCAGGTAAAGGGAGCGAGTTCAGTGGCTCTTGACGGGCCAGTGCTCCGGCGTCCGGCCCAGCAGCCGTAGCGCGTCGTCGAGCGGACCGGCGTCCGGCGGTACGTCGAGCGCCGGGGCGAAGGCGAACCCGGGGCCGCGTCCGGCCGGGTCGGTGGGCACCAGTCGGGCCACCGTCAGCGCGATGTCCAGGACGTCGTCCGACAGGTCCAGCGCTGTGCCGAGTGCGGCGGCGACGTCCCAGGCGTGGACGACGTAGTCGATGAAGTGGAAGCCGATCGCGGTCCGTCCGGGGAAGCTCATGCCCAGCTCAGGGAGGGCGAACTCCCGCTCGGTGGCGCCGGGTTCGGCGAACGCGGCGAGGACGGCCGTGGCCGCCGCGCGGTGAGTCCGGGCCGGCTCGCTCATGTCCTCCGGCTCCCGCCAGTACGCCCTGTCCTGGCCCGCGCCGCGCGCGGCGGCCGCGAATCCGTGATGCTGCGCGGCCATGTGTGCCACGAGCCGCCGCAGGTCCCACCCCGCGCAGGGGGTGTCCCGCTCCCAGTCCTCCTCCTGTGCCAACTCCACTACGCGCAGGGCCTCGTACACGGCGATCCGGTCGAGCTCGACGATGTCCGTTCCGGTGGCAGTCATGGGGCTTGACCCTAAAACTGTGCGAACGATCGTGCTACTTATTTTTCGGCCGAAGTGACGCAGGGGCTGAAGTGCCGTGAGGATTACGGGACTTGCGGGACCCGCGAAGGATCCGTGGCCGCTCCCCGCAGTCGCGCCGCGATGCCGACGCGCGCCCGGCGGTAGGCGGTCTCCTCGTCGTGCAGTACGGAGACCACGTTGGCCGTCTCCATCAACGCGACCAGTTCGAAGGCGAGTTGGGGTATGTCGGTGTCGGTCCGCAGCTCGCCCGCGTCCCGCGCCCCGGCGATCGTCCCCTCCACGAAGGCCGCCCAGTCCCGCTGCGCCCCGACCACCGCGTCGTGCACTGCCCCGGACCGGGCGTCGAACTCGGCGACGACCTCGTAGAAGAAGCAGCCGCCCGGGAAGACCCGCCCCCGCGAGTACTCCAGCCACAGCTCGCACAGCCGCCACAACCTGCCGACCCCGGCGGGGAGTTCGGCGGCAGGCCCGATGACCTTCTCGGTGTAGATGCGGGCGGCCTCGCGGACGGTGGCCAGTTGTAGCTCCTGCTTGGAGCCGAAGAGCGCGAACACCCCGCTCTTGCTGAGTCGCAACTCGGTCGCCAACCGGCCGACGGACAGCGCCTCCAGGCCCTCGACGGAGGCTATGTCGACGGTACGGCGCAGGACCAGCCGCCGGGTGCGGTTGCCCCGCTCGACCCGGCCGTCGAGACGTGTCGTGCCCGCACCCTCGTCAGGTGTCCTTGTCGCTGCGCCGGCTCTCATGGTGGTCCACCCTAAGCAACACGGGGGAAACGGACACTTCCTAGGATGCGGCGGGTGCACCTGACCGTCCTTGACGCCCCCACCGAGTGGAGCCGCTTCGCCGAGGGCTCCGTCGAACGCCGCATGCTGCTCGCGCTCGGCGACCTGCTCGGCACCCCGTTGCGCCCGAAGCCGCTGATGCTGCCCGACGGCAGCCGTGTCGAGGTCGAAGGTATCGACCCCGCCTGCCGTGTCCTCGTCCAACTCGTCGGCAACCAGGGTGCGTACAAGCCCGCGTACCGCAACAAGGTCATGGCGGACATGTTCAAACTGCTCTGGCTGCGCGAGTCCGTACCCACCGCCGAGCGCGCGGTCCTCCTGGTCACCGAGCTGATCGTGCAGGCCCTCGGCGGCTGGGTGGCGCGCGCCGCGGCGGACCTCGGGATCGAGATCCACGTCTACGACGGCAGCGCGGCCGTCCCGCTCCAACTCCCGTCGCGGCCAGACGTAAAACGCCCGTAACAGACAACTGCGGTGTCCCGAAACACAATCTTCCTACGGTCGGGGGCACCTAAGCGGATTTCCGCGTGGCAGTCAGTCGCACTCGCTACGCACGCTCTCCGACTTCCAGGATCGGGCACTTGTGCCCGCGACATGGATGGGAGCGTGAAGGTGACTGGTACGCCAGCACTCGAACTGCGGTCGGTGCGAAGGGTCTACGGGTTCGGGTCGGCCGCGACCACGGCCCTCGACGACGTCCACCTGACGGTGCCGTCGGGCCGTTTCGTCAGTCTCATCGGCCCCAGCGGCTGCGGAAAGTCGACGCTGCTGCGGCTCGTCGCGGGGCTCGAACAGCCCGACGGCGGCGAGGTGTCGGTGCACGGTGTGACACCGGCACAGGCATGCGCGGCCAAGCTGATCGGACTCGTACCGCAGAGCCCCGCGCTGCTGCCCTGGCTGTCCGTCCTGCGGAACGTCACGCTGCCCCAGAAGATCAACCGGGGTGCGGCCGGGCGCCGGGAACGCATCGCCGACTTCGCCGAGCGTCGAACGGCCCCCGATATGAAGGAACTCCTCGTCAAGGCCGGCCTCGGCGACGCCCTGCACAAGCTCCCGGCCCAGCTCTCCGGCGGGATGCGCCAACGCGCCGCGATCGTCCGGGCGTTCGGCCTGCAACCCGACGTGCTCGTGATGGACGAACCCTTCTCGGCGCTCGACGAGTTCACCCGCGAAAGCCTTCAGGACCAACTCCTCGACCTCTGGGAGGAGTTGCGGACCACCGTCCTGTTCGTCACGCACTCCGTGTCCGAGGCCGTACGGCTCTCCGACACCGTCGTCGTCATGGCACCGAACCCCGGCCGCATCGTCGAGAGCATCGACGTCGACCTGCCCCGGCCGCGCGGTGAACGGCTCTTCGGGGAACGGCGGTTCCACGAGTACGAGGACCTGGTGAGAGAGCGGCTGCGGCGTGCCTGGCACAGCGAAGCCGCGTGAGTGGGGGCGAGAACATGACCGTAGCCGACGAACGCACCACCGCCCCGGCACCGGCCGGGACCCAGCCTCCTACCGAACCCTCCCGCTTCAGCCTCAAGCACCCGAGGTCCCGGATCGGCTGGATCCGTCCGGCCGTCTGGCTGCCCCTCGTCGTGATGCTGGCGATCCTCGCCGGGCTCTGGCAGTGGGGAGCCGAACAACTTCCCTATCTGCTACCGCCGTTGTCCGACGTCGGCAGTTCGCTCTCCGGCAACTTCGGCTACTACGTCCACAACGCCCTTGTCACGCTCGGTGAGGCGACGGCCGGGCTGGGGATGGGGTTCGTCGGAGCGTTCGTCCTCGCCGTGCTGACCAGCGAACTCCCGCTGGTGCGGCGGGCGGTGATGCCGGTCGCTGTTGTCCTCAACGTCACCCCGCTGGTGGCGATCGCCCCGGCCCTGGTCGTGGCCTTCGGCTTCGGGCCGATGCCCAAGCTGATCATCACCGGGCTGATCTGCTTCTTCCCGATTCTCATCAACACGGCTACGGGGCTTCGTTCCGTGCCGCAGCAGGTGTTGCAGGTCTACCGGACGATGGATGCGAGCCGGGTCGAACTGCTGTGGCATGTGCGGGTGCCCAACGCGCTGCCGTATCTCTTCGCGGCGCTGCGGATCGTCTTTCCGCTGTCGATCATCGGGGCGGTTGTCGCCGAGATGTCGGCGTCTGGATCTACGGGGGGTCTGGGGACCGCGATCAGTGTGGCCTCCTCCATGAACCAACTCCCTGTTGTATACGCCTCGATTCTTGTCCTTGCGGTGATGGGCGTGTTGTTGCTGCTCGCCGTGACTGTTGTCGAGCGTCGCGTGCTGCATTGGCACGACAGCGTGAACTGAGCCTGACAGCACGGTTGTTGTCTGCGGGCCCGGTGGGGGCTGGTCGCGCAGTTCCCCGCGCCCCTATCGGGGCGCTCAACTCATCGGCATTACAGCCAGTTTGGAGTTACACATGTCCCGTTATCACCTCACCAGATCTGCTCTCATCGCCACCGTGCTGACGCTCGGAGTCGCCGGATGCGGTTCCGGCTCGGGCGACAGCGCCTCCGCCGGTGCTGCCGGTTCCGCGATATCCGCGAAGCGTTGTGCCGAGAACAAGGCCGCCGGGAAGATCACGTATCTCTCCGGGTACCAGTTCCAGTCCTCCGTCTCGATCCTCGAATACATCGCAGCCGCCAAGCTCGGCTACTTCAAGGACCTTTGCCTCACCGTCGATCTCAAGCCCGGTAGCGGTGACACCGCGCAGAACACCAAACTGCTCGCGGGTGGCCAGGCCACCGTGTCCGCGATCTCCGAGCAGGACCTGATCCAGGCACAGGCCAATGGCATTGACATCAAGGGCATTTCCTCGTACTCGAACGCCGGGCTCGACATCCTGATGACCAACAAGGACATCACCGACCTGACCCAGCTCGACGGCAAGGTCGTTGGCCACAAGGGGTACGTCCCCGCCGCCGTCGAGGCGATGCTCGTCAAGGCCGGCGTCAAGTGGGACTCGCTCAAGCTGGTCAAGGAGGGCTACGACCCCTCCGTACTGCCCCGGAAGCAGGGCGGCCTCGAAGCGCTCACCGGGTTCATCTCCAACGAGCCCAACCAGCTCAAGGCGGCCGGCAAGGACGTCACGGTGTGGAAGCCGGTCGACTACAAGATCCCCAGCTCCATCGGCGCGATGGCGGTCAACCCGGCGTTCGCCAAGGCGCATCCGCACGCCGTCGAGGACATCCTGCGGGCCGCCATGCACGCGTACGCGTACTGCTCCTCAAGCGAGGCGCACATCACCGAATGCGTCGGCTACGCGGCCAAGTTGTCCGGTCCGACCTACGACAAGAAGCTCAACGCGACGATCTGGAAGACCGAGACACAGGTCGTCAAGGAGAACCCAACGCCCGGACAGCCGCTCGGCGGCATCGACACCGACAACGTCACCCAACTCGTCGCCATGCTGCACCAGTTCAAGATCGTGCCGAGCAGTGTGACCGCCGCCAGGGCCGAGGCGTGGTTCGACACCTCGTTCGTCAAGGACATCTACAGCGGCGACAAGCTCGTCTGGCCCGCGCCGTAAGAACGCAAGAGACCGCAGAGCCGTAGAAAGGCCCGCAACGTGCCCGCGAAAGAGTACGGAATCTTCCTTCCCATCGGGAACGGCGGCTGGATGCTGTCCACGACCGCGCCGCATCCCGAGGCGACCTACGCGTACAACAGGCGTGCCGCCCTGCACGCGGAGAACATCGGCCTCGACTTCGTGATGTCGATGGCCAAGTGGCGTGGTTTCGGCGGGAGTACGGACCACTGGGGCCGCTCGCTGGAGTCGATGACGATGATGGCGGCGCTCGCCGAGGCGACCAGCCGGGTCAGGATCTGGGCGACCTTGCACGCCAACATCCACAACCCCGCCGTCGCGGCGAAGATGCTCACCACCCTCCAGGACATCTCCGGCGGCCGGGCCGGGATGAACATCGTGAACGGCTCGTACGCCGGGGAGTTCGAGCAATTCGGCGACTGGGACCCGGAGTTGAGCCACGCGGACCGCTACCGGATGACGGAGCTCTGGACGGAGGCCGTCACCCGGCTGTGGACCGAGGACTCGGTCACGATGCGCACCCCGTACTTCGACCTCGTCGACTGCGAGTCGCGCCCGCACCCGGCGACCCGGCCGACCGTCATCAGCGCGGGCCGCTCCGAGGACGCCCGCCGTTTCCAGGCCCGCTACGCCGACGGCGCCTTCCTCGCCGCCGACAGCCTCGACGACATGCGGTCGCTCTCCGCCGACGTGCACGCCCGAGCGAAGGCCAACGGCCGTGTCTGCAAGACCTATTCGATGCTCACCGTCGTCCAGGACGACACCGACGAACTGGCCGTCAAGAAGGTCAAGGAGTGGGGCGCGGGCGTCGACCGCGAGGCCCTCGCCCATATGCGGCACACCTGGGGCGTGCCCGAGGACCAGGCCCGCGCCTGGGCCGACGGCGCCGATGGGGAGGCGGCCTTCCAGACGCCGTACGTCGCCGGCAGCGCCCGTACGGTCACCGAGCACATCGAGTACATCGTGCGGGAGGCCGACCTCGACGGACTCATGCTGATCTTCCCGGAGTACGACGAGGACATGCTGCTGTTCGGCGACACCGTGCTGCCCGCGCTGCGCGCCCGCGACGAGGTGGCTGCCTGATGTCCGACCTGCGCGACAGACAACTCGCCCGCCTCGCACGGCCCGAGAGCAGGCCCGCGCTCGTCGTGGTCGACGTACAACGGGACTTCGCCGACCCGGACCGGCTCGGGGCGTACGGCCTGACGGACGAGGCGCTGGCGGCACTGGGCCGGACGGTCACCCGTATCGCCGAACTCGTCGCCGCCGCACGCGCCGCCGAAGTATCCGTCGTCTGGGTCGAGTTGGGCAGCGACCCGGCACGGCCGTGGCGGTCGAGCAACTGGCTGCGCGAGGGCGACTACGACGCGCCCATGAGCCCGGACGAGCCGTGCCGGATCGGGACGCCCGGCGCCGAGTGGTTCCACATGGGGCCCGAGGCAGGGGAGTTGCGGGTGGTCAAACGCGGCTACAGCGGCTTCCTCGGCACCGATCTCGACGCACGGCTGCGCGCGGCCGGCTACGACTGGCTCACCGTCGTCGGCCTGACGAGCGAGTGCTGTGTGTACGCGACCGCCCAGGACGCCGTCCAACTTGACTGGCCCGTCGTCGTGCCCCAGGACACGACGACCGCCTACGACCACCACGTCAACGCCGCCGCCCTGTTCCAACTCGGCCTGAACGTGGCCGTGTTGAGCGACGCCGACGAGGTCGTCGAGCTGTGGAAGAAGGCCGCGCGATGACCGGAATGCACATCGGCTACGACCTCTCCTTCACCCACACCGAGGGCGCCTGGGCGAGACAGGGCTCCTGGGTCGGGCGGGACTTCCCCGACGTCCGCATGTTCATGGAACTCGCGCAGACCGCCGAACGCGCGGGCGTCGGCCTGCTGTTCTTCGGCGACGGCAGCGGCATCCCCAGCACCTGGCGCGGCAGCATCGGACCGGCCGTCGAGTGGGGCATCCAGTGGCCGCGCCACGACATGGCGCCGGTCATCGCCGCGATGTCCACGGTGACGGAGAAGGTCGGCTTCGGGCTGACGTACTCCTCGACGTTCATGCATCCCTTCTACGTCGCCCGGCTGTTGAACTCGCTCGACCATGTGACCGGCGGCCGTATCGCCTTCAACGTGGTCGCCTCCACCCGCGGCGCCGACGCGGCCAACTACGGGTTCGCCGAGCTGATGGACCACGACCTGCGCTACGAGCGGATGGAGGAATTCGTCGACGTCTGCCGGGCGTTGTGGGACTCCGTCGCGCCGGATGCCATCGTCCGCGACCGGAGCACCGGGCGTTTCGCCGACCCCGCGAAGGTCCACCCCATCGACCACGAGGGGCGCTTCTTCACCGTCAAGGGACCGCTCGCGTCCGTACCCGGCCCGCAGTACCACCCGCTCATCGTGCAGGCGGGCAACTCCCCCCGGGGCATTGCCGCTTCGGCCCGGTTCGCCGACCTCGTCTTCGGCTTCGGCGGACATCTGGCGAGCCAGCAGCGCCATCGCAAGCTGCTCGACGAGGCGTTGCTCGCCGAGGGGCGGGACCCGGAACACGTGGGCATCCTCTGGGCCACCCAGGTGATCGTCGGCCGCACGAAGGCCGAGGCGCTGGCGCGCTGCGAGGCGGTGCACGAGTTCTGGAACGAGGAGGCGGTCGCCACCTACCTCTCGCACAACGCCGGCTACGACTTCTCGACGCTCCCGGCCTCCTTCCAACTCGGCGAACTACGCGACGAGTTGGCGGCTGTCAACGCGAGTCCGGCGGGGCTCGTCGGCTCGCTCGTCGCGGAGTTCGGCGCGGACCGCACCATGAGCCGTAGCGAGTTCTTCGCGCACGGCAGGGGGCGGGCGACGGGCCTGGACCACAGCCTCGTCGGCGATCCGGCCGCCGTGGCGGACGCGTTGGAGGAGAACTTCGCCGCTACCGGAGCACGCGGCGGCTTCATGTTCTCCAGCCCGCTGGCCATGCCCGCCGGCTTCGCCGCGATCAGCGAACTGCTGCTGCCCGAACTGCGCCGCCGCGGCGCGCTCGCACCGGCCTACTCCGGCTCAACTCTTCGCGAGAACCTGGCAGTTTGAGATGCCCGCAGTGAGTGGGGGCGAGGGTGTGCGGCGCGACTGGTTCGCTCTCGGCAGCCTCTGCACCGGGTTCTTCATGCTGCTGCTGGACAGCACGATCACCTCGGTCGCGCTGCCGTCACTGATCAGTGGGTTGCACGCAAGTGAGACCGCCGGGATGTGGGTCAACAGCGGTTACCTCGTCGCGTACGCGGTGCCGTTGGTCGTCGCGGGACGGCTCGGCGATCGCTACGGCCATCGACGCGTCCATCTGGTCGGGCTGGCCGCGTTCACGCTCGGGTCGCTGCTGTGCGCAACTGCCGCCACGATCACGGCACTTGTCGCCTGGCGGGTGGCGCAGGGCATCGGGGCCGCGTTGATGACCCCGCAGTGCCTGACCCTCATCAAGGCGCTGTTCCGGCCGCCGCGTCTCGCCGTCGCGCTCGGGGTGTGGGGCGCGGTCGGCGGAGCGGCGGTGGCTGTCGGGCCGCTGCTGGGAGGTTTCCTTGTGGCGGCCGGGGGTTGGCCCGCGGTGTTCTGGGTCAACGTGCCGGTCGGTGTCGCCGCGATGGCCGCCGTAACGGTGTTCGTGCCGGTCCTCCCACGGCAGTTGGCGCGCATCCCGGTGTGGGCGATCTGCGCGAACGCGAGCGGTGTGGGTGCGCTGGTGATCGGTATCCAGGGCACGGACGGCGCGAGCGCGGAAGTGCTGGGCGTGCCACGGTGGTTGCTCGCCGGCGTGGGTCTGCTGGTCGTAGTGGCTGTCGTGTGGTTGCAGCGCCGGGACGGTCAACGCGCCCTCGTGCCGGTCGGGTTGCTGCGCAGCCGTGGGTTCGTCGTCGCGGCCTGGGCCGGTGCCGCCGCCGCCTTCTGCTCCGGGTCGGCCATGATCCCGCTGATGCTGTACCTCCAGCGGGAGCGCGGGCTCGACGCGGGCGCGGCGGCCCTCACCCTCGTACCGATGGGCGTGGTCTGCCTGTTGGGCGCGCCGGTGTCGGCCCGGCTCAACAACGGAATCGGTTCCCGCGCGGTCGCCGTCATCGGCTCCGGCGCGCTCGTCCTGTCCATCGGCACGTCGGCGGTGCTCGTCGCGACCGACGCCCCGATCACCGGGCTGACCGCCACGTTCGCGGTGTACGGCGTCGCCAACTCCTTTGTCTGGTCGCCCCTTTCGATCGCGGCGGTGACCTCGGTCGGCCCGGACGAGGTCGGGGCGGCCTCCGGAACCTTCAACGCGATGAAGCAACTCGGCGCGGTACTGGGCAGCGCGGTCTGTGCCGTTCTGCTGGCCGGCCACGGTTACGCGGTCACGCTCGGCGGGCTCGCGGCGGTCGGGGTGCTGTGCCTTCTCGCGTCGGCGCTCCTGCGCACCGAGCCGTCCGGGAGCGGGCGCCCTGCCGTGCCCGCCGCGCCACAGCTACCCACAGGAGTCACCTGATGAAGCCTGACGCAGACGGGGGTCTCACGATGACGGCGTCGGAAGGAACGGAAGGCATGGAAGGCCTGCGGAATCTGGCGGGCATCACCTCCGATCCCGGGGAGATGACGAGGGCGTTCTCCGGGTTCCCGGCGGGGGTCGCGGCCCTCTCCGCGCGCGTCCACGGCGACCCGACCGTCATGATCGTCTCGTCGTTCGCGGTCGGCGTCTCCCACAACCCGCCCATGGTCTCCTTCGCGGCCCAACACACCTCCACCACCTGGCCGGTACTGTCCCGCGCGCGGACGATCGGCGTCTCGGTCCTGGGCGAGGGGCACAGCGACAAGGCCCGGCAACTCGCTTCCCGCAGCAAGGAGGCCCGGTTCGCCGACCTGCGCACGGTGGAGGCGGAATCCGGTGCGATCTTCCTCGACGGCGCGCCAGTGTGGCTGGAGTGCACCGTCGAGCACAGCTATCCGGCCGGCGACCACGACATCATCGTGCTGCGCGTGCTGGCCATGAGGTCCGACGACGAGCGGAGTCCGCTGGTGTGGCACCGAAGGACGCTCAAGATGCTGGGGAGCTGAGCGTCGGGCCGGTGCGGCGCCGGGTCTGCCGTAAGCGCTCGGGAAGCGGTCTGCGGTAGTCGGGGAGAAGGCGTTGGGCGAGGAACGCGGACTTCAGGAACAGGCGTACGGCACGCTCGCGGCGCGTGCCGAGCGTGCCGATCCGGTGCAGTCGGCAGACCCGCTCGCCTGCGAGATACCGGGTCAGGTCTCTGCCGAACGCCCGTAAGGGGACGGGGAACCAGCGCTCGGCGAAGAACTCCATCATCGCGGTCGCCACCCGATGACCGGACTCCGTCCCCTCGTAAGGCCGCGCCTCGAACTTCACGGCGAACTCGGTCATCGCGTCCCAGTTCTCGGGGAACGCCTCGCCGGCCAGCGGCCCGGACTCGCGCTCCAGAAGCCGGAAGAGGGTCTGCGCCCAGCGATGCCAGGCGACCTTCATGCTCCCGCTCGTACCGGGCAGTCCCAACGAGGTCTGAAGCCTGTCGGCGAACGTGGCCAGCAGGACCAGGGGATAGACGAAGTCGTCGACGTCGTCGAAGTTGCCGGGAAACCGGGGGGTCGCGCGGGCGATCGCCAGGTGGATGCGGTTGAGCCGCTCGGCGGCGGCGAGGCCCGCGGTGCTGGACAGCCCGTCGACCATCCACGCCATCAGGAACTCGTTGCCGTCCTCGAAACGCCGCCGGGGTCTCTTCTCCAGCTTCGCGGTGTGGGCCAGGGTGGCGGCTCCGAAGCCCGGCTGCATCATGCGCATGGTGCCCGGATAGACCATCATCGCCAGCGCGAACTCGGGGACGCGGTGGCCGACGTAGAGCGAGATCATGCACTCCCAGTCGGTGTCCGGGTCCATCCGGGCCAGTTCACGGTCGACCCACTTGTAGCCACGGCGCACGTTCGGTTCCCCCATTCGGACTTTCAGGAAGGGGACGCCACGGCACGCGCCGGCCGATGCCCTGATCCGTCGTGATCTACGTCACCTCGACCGAGAGCGACGGATCTGTGACGGATCTCCACCCGAGGGTGGAGCCGCTGAATCAGCCCGTGGGTGGTGGTGAACGACGCAGGTCAGGGCGCAGCCTTGTGCCATGGGATCACTACATTCCGCACTCGTGGCTCTCACCGGCGTCTGCGTCGCGATCTTCGTCGTGGCGTGGATCGCGGGCGCGGTGTACTTCGGCGTGAAGAGCGAGGCAGGCCTCGGCAGCTGGGCACGCGGCCTGCGCCGTACCCTGCCCCGGCGGCTTCTCCTGATCGTGGGCGCCTACGCGTTCTCCCTGCTCATCAGACACACCCCGGACTCCTTCTGGCACCACCTCCGGTACTGGCAGCCCGAGCTCGCCCTCCTGGGCGCCCTGATCGCCGTCGCCTCCACGGCTCTGCTGCTCTGGGCCCGTTGGGTACTGGGCGTCATGTGGGCCAGCATCCCGCTCGTCCACGAACACCACGAACTGCGCACCGAGGGCCCGTACCGAATAGTGCGGCACCCCATCTACACCGGCCTTCTCGGCCTGGTCTTCGGCGGGATGCTGGCCTGCGGCTTCGGCGTCTGGATCGTGTTCCTCGCCGTCGCCGTCCCCTGGCTGCTGCACCGGGTCCGGACAGAGGACGGCATGATGGCCGACCGGTTCGGTGCGTCCTACGAGGCCTACCGCGCCCGCGTTCCGGCCCTGATCCCGTGGACCCGACCTGCTCCGGTCGGCCGCGGGGCTGCCAGCAGTCGGCAGGGGTAGGAGGAAGGGAGGGGGAGGGGGGCCTGCGACCTCAGCCGACAGTTCCTCGTCCCTCGTCGCCCAGTTCGCCGACCCGGTGGTGTCCCTCGACCGCGACGGTCAGCCCGGGGGCGATCTCCGTGAAGCCCGCGTCCCGGACCAACGGCCGCTCGCTGCTGATGAGTTCGGCCCACCGGGCGGGGACGGCGGTGCGCACGGAGAGCGGGAAGCCGGCCTGACGCCAGGCGGTCCGTTCCTCGTCCGACAGCTCCCACCAGGCGAGTTGGGCGCCGTGGCCGGTCTGGGCCATCGTCTTGCCGGCGGACATGTCGAGGTCGGGGTTCAGCCAGAGCACCGGCGCCGTCGGGTCCGCGTCGGCCGGCGGTTCGGGGTCGTCGAGGTCGGTACCGGACACCTGGAGCCGGGCCAGATCCTTGGGCCAGCCGTCGAGCGGGACGGGCGGGAAGACCCGTACCTCCGCCGACTTCCCGGTCACCGTGATGCCCGGCAGCGCCTCGGCCCGCCGCCACTCGGCACCGCGCGCCCGCCGCACCACCTTCCGGATACGCGCGTCCTGCCAGTCCCGGATGACCTGCGCCCACTCCCCGTCACCGAGAGCCCGCTCGTCGCTCAGGATCGTCAGCACGGCCCGGGCCGCCGTCTCCAACGCGTCCGTCCGCGCCGGCGGAGCATCCCGCTCGATCCGCACAACCAGGGGCAACACAAACTGCGGAGCCTCGTCGCGCACGGTGCGCTCATTACGGAAGGGGTCGACATCGCCGCCGGAAACGGAGGAATCACTGGTCACGCCCTCCAGTCTGCCAGGAGAGGGACTGGTCCTTGGAAACACCGCTGAGTGGACCCGCTCAGGGGCGCGGGGCTGTGACATTGTGCGGCTCCGCCGCGTGGGCGCGACCAGCCACAACGTACCCGCACCCGCCAAACGACAGGCCCACCCCACCCCTCCTGCGAAAGAATGCCCCGATGCGAAGCGATCTACAGCTGGACGACGTCGGCCGCCGCTACGGATTGCACGGCTCCTGGATCCTCCGCGGCGTGACCCTCACGTTGGCGCCCCACACCCTCACCCGAGTCGAGGGCGCCAACGGCACCGGCAAATCCACCCTGCTCCGTCTCCTCGCCGGAATCGACGCCCCCACCGAAGGCCGCGTCACCGGCCGCCCCCGCACCGCCTACGTCCCCGAGCGCTTCCCGCAGGCACTCCCCTTCACCGCCGAGGGCTACCTCACCCACCTCGGCACGGTGCACGGCCTCTCCCGTAAGGCGGCGGCACGTGCCGCAGGCGAGTGGCTCGACCGCTTCGGGGCCACCGCCCACGCGGACACCCCCATGACCCGCCTCTCGAAGGGCAGCAGCCAGAAGGTCGCCGTGGCACAGGCCCTGCTCGCCGAACCGGACCTGCTCGTCCTCGACGAGGCGTGGACCGGCCTGGACGCCGACGCCGGGGCGGAGTTGGAGCGAGCCGTGGCGGAACGCACGGCGGCCGGCGGAGCGGTCGTCTTCGTGGACCACGACCCGAGCCGCCTCACGGGGACACCCGACGCGACGTACACGGTCGCCGATGGATCCCTCAACCACCGTACGAACAAGGCCAGTTCACCGTCCGGACCGCAGGTCTCGGTGGACGTGCAAGGACCGCAGGGAGGGCAACTCCCGGCAGGGGCAAGCCAGTTCCTCACCGGGTCGAGGCAACTCGCCCCCGGCGCCCACCGCCTCACCGTCCCCGCCTCCCACTCGGACGTCCTGCTCCGCGCCCTGCTGACGGCCCGCCCGCCCTGGCACATAGTGAGCCTGAAGCGGTCACCGGACCCGGACCTCTCCCTCGACGACGAAGGCCCCCGATGACCGCGATGCCGGCCCTGCTGCGCTACCAGGCCGCCCTTCTCCTGCGCTCGCAACGCTGGCTACCGCCGGTCATCCTGTACGCCGCGTTCCTGGGCATCGGAGTCCAGGGCGGGCAGCCGGTGCTCGACTCGCTCGGCTACACGGCCGCGGCGCTGCTGCCGGTCGCCGCCTGGCTGGTGCGGATCTGCACGACCAACGAGCCGCCCGCGGCGCGGAGTTGTGTCGCGGCGGCGGTCGGACCCGCGCGGGCGCACCTCGCCTGTCTGCTGGTCGCGCTGGGCACCGCGGCGGCGTTCGGCACGGCGGCCACCCTCGTCGTCACGCTGATCAGCGACCCGGCGAGCGCCGATCACCGCACCCGGGTACCGCTCCCCGCCGCCGGCACGGCCGGTCTGCTCGCGGTCCTGGTCTGCGCCCTGCTCGGCACGGCGGTCGGCGCGCTCACCAACTGGCCGCTGCTGCGCTCGCCCGGCCGGGCGGTGCCCGCGATGCTGCTGGCGGCACTGCTGTCGGTGGTGGTGACCGGTTCCCCGGCGCAGGCGGCGGTCAGCGGCCTGGTGACCGGCTCGCAGTCGGGCACGGTCCCGGTCCCGCTGCTCCCCCTGGCCGGGGCGGCTCTGGTCACGGCGGCCGTGACCGCCGCGACCTGCGCCCTCACCTCCCGCCGCTCACCCTGAACAGGCGGTCCGCTGCGCCTCCTGCCTCCCCCACTCTCGGCTTCGCTCGAGCGGGGTGACCCCCATGCACACGGGACAAAGGGTGATCCCCTTGTACGACTCCGGGTACTCGGTGGGTTCCCGGCACAGCACACACTCCGCGTACGCCGGTGCCGACTCCTCGTCACTCATGCGACCAGCGTAAGAGGAGTGCGTGATCCAAGAGGAGTGCGCGCCCGTCAGCGGTGCCGGTCCGCCGCCCCGATCAGCTCGGAGACCTTCACGAACCGGTACCCCTTCTTCCGCAGCTCGGGCACGATCATGCGGACGGCCTTCTCGGTCGCAGGGGCGGCGCTGCGCGTGCAGTGCATGACGACGACCGACCCGGGCTGCACGCCCTCCAGCACCTGCTGGGCCACGGCATCGGAGTCCGTGGCGAAGGCGTCCCCGCTCACCACGTCCCACTGCACCGCCGTGACACCGACCGCGCTCAGCGTCTTCAGCGCCTGCCGGTCGTAACACCCGCCGGGGAAGCGGAAGTACGGCATCGCGTTCGGCACGCCCGCCTTCTTGAAGGCCGTGTACGCCCGCTCCACATCGGCCTTCATCCGGTCCCGGGACACGGTCGGCAGGCCGTAGCAGTCGCCGGTGAAGGCGTAGTGGCTGTAGGAGTGGTTGGCGATTTCGAACTGCGGGTCCCGCCCGATGTCGCGCGCCTCGGCCGGATACTCGTCGGCCCACCGACCGGTCATGAACACGGTCGCCGGCACCTTCAGCGCCCGCAGCGTCGCGATGAGCTGCGGATTGTCGAAGTGCTCGCCCGCCGCCGCGCGCGGCCCCTGATCGGCGGTCATATCGGCGTCGAAGGTCAGCGCGACGGTCTTGCCGTCCGTCCGCGGACCGTTCTTGAAGACGGGGGTCAGTCCGGCGGGGCCGGGTGCGAGAGTGGGCGGCCGCGAGGGGACGGCGGTGGGCGCGGTCGGCGCCGGACGGATGGCGTGGGGCGCGGAAGGGGCCCCGCAGGCGGTGAGCGCGGCGCCGAGTGCACAGGCGGCGGCGACTCGTCGTACTCGAATGATCACCGTATGAACGTAGCGGAATAAAGGTGATTAATTGGTCACCTGGTGTCACGTTCGCCCGATTTGCTCATCGCGGGCAGGACTTCCGGCGGACGGTCCTTGCCAGTTTGCCGACCGCACCGCTGATCAGCACGCTCAGCACGATCAGCCCGCCGAACACGATGAGGGGGTGCGACGGGGACTCCCGCCGCCAGGGGAGCACGTTGTCTCCGACCCAGCCGACGTCCTTCTCGGCGCCGGGCTTCGTGGCCCTCCCGAATAGGTCGTCGTGTTTGACCGTCGTGGCAACCACGATTCCCGCGGTCAGCAGCAGAGCCAGGACGGTCGGAAACAGGCGGCGGCTCACACCCCACGCCCCCAGACCGAAGAGCAGGCATCCCACGGCCAGGAGTACGGCAGACGAGAGCCCCAGCAGGGTGTCCTCTCCGGACATGACCCAGATGGCCACGGCCGAGCAGAGCACCCCGTCGCCCTGCAGCATCGAGGGCGGCCTGGTCTCCTTCAGGTCGCGCAGCAGAGTGTCGAAGTCGCCGGACTTCAGCCAGAACTCGCGCAGGTCTCCCAGGTCGAGCGAGTTCGCCCGTGCCAGCCCGAGCAGCGCCCCGTTGATTCCTCCGGCGCTCGTGCCGGAGAGCATGTCGACGCCGACCGTGACGTCGAGCAGATCGAGGAGCCGGACATAGAGGTCGCGCACCTTGTCGTCACAGCCCGTCGAGACACCGAGCTCGGACTCGAACGTCGGCTCGGACCACTCGCGTCCATGGACCGGAGTCGCGTGGGGCGCCATGTCCGGCATGTCACCGGAGGGCATTCGGATGAGGTCCCGTCGGAGATATCGCAGTGGATCGGTTCCAGGCGGTGGTCCGGGCGCCTTCGACGGGGCTTACTTGTCATGGTGTTGGGGGGGGACATATGTCGGGGCTTGCTCTGTCCGAAGCCGAGAGCGCGCTGTGGGAGGCGTTTCTCACCGGTGGGGTGGTCGATCAGGGGGGTGACCGTGTCGTGCGGGCGGAGGTGATCGGGCGCCTGCTTCTGGGGGAACGCGAGCCTGTGCCCGGGTACGTGCCGGCTCTTCGGCTGCGGAACGCAGTCGTCACCGGATCGCTGGACCTGTCCGGCTGCGAACTGCGGTACGCCATGATCCTGCAGGACTGCACGTTCCAGGAGGCCGTTCGGCTGGAGGCCGCCTCGACCGGCCTGGTCGATCTGAGCGGATCGCTGCTGCCGACCCTGCTGATGCAGGACGCACAGGTCGACGGGCCACTCCGGCTCAAGGGCTGCCGTTTCGGCGACTCGGTACGGCTTACGCGCGCCCATGTGACCGGCTCGCTCGACCTGACCGGGATGCACGCCCGGGGCTCTCCGGCGCTGCACGCGGACAGCCTCGTGGTCGACCGTGACGTCAGCTGCCGGGACGCGGAGATCCACGGTGAGATGCTGATGTGGAGTGCCAGGATCGGCGGGACGCTGGTCCTGGAGGGCGCGCGCATCGCACACCCGGGCGGAGCGACCCTGAACGGTGACGGACTCGTGGTGGAAGGCGGGCTGTTCTGCGGCAGCGGACTCGCCCCGTCCGGACGGGGTCTGTTCTCACAAGGCGAGTTGAGGCTGCAGGACGCCCGCGTCTCCCGGTGCTGCGTATTCACCGGAGCACGGCTGGAGAACCCCACCGGTGTCGCCCTCAACGCGGAACGCCTGCGGGTGGAGGGGCTCGTCGCCCTGGACGGAGGGCTTGCGGCCAAAGGGACGGTCGTCCTGACCGGCTCCACCGTGCAGGGTCCGCTGAGGCTCGCGGGCGCGGAGTTCGCGGCGCCCGGTGGGCGAGCCCTCGACGCGTCGCTCGCCGGTGTCGCGGGCGACCTCGAAGCCTCGCCGGGGTTCGCGAGTCACGGGCAGGTCGTCCTGGAGGACGCACGCGTCGACGGTTCTGTGAACCTCGCCGGTGCGCGGCTGGACAACCCGGCGGGTGAGGCACTGTCGGCTCGACGGCTCCGCGTCGCCGGCCGGCTCCACTGCAACGCTTTGGTGTCGGAGGGGGAGATCGTTCTCAACAACGCGGATGTGGGCGCGGCCATCGAGTTCCATGCGGCACGGCTGACGAATCCGTCGGCCCGGGTACTGACGGCCTGGGGTCTGACCACCGGCGTGCTCGACCTGTGTGATGGCTTCGTCGCCCGGGGCCGTGTGTCGCTGACCGGCAGCCGTGTCGCGACCGCGCTCTGTCTCGCCGGGACGGCCGTCGACGGTTCCGTGTCCGTGCGGAACGTCAGAGCGGGCTCCCTCCGGACCGACGAGGCCACGCACCTGAGCGGACCCGTCGACCTCCGGTACGCCCAGGTCGGCGTGCTCGACGACGTTCCCGCCCGCTGGCCGGCCGGTCTCCGCCTCGACGGGTTCATGTACGACCACATGGAAGCGATGCTGCCTGTCGAAGCCCGACTCGCCTGGCTTGCCAAGGAGGTCAGCGGGTACCTGCCCCAGCCCTACGAGCAGCTTGCCGCCACCTACTCCCGGCACGGACACGACGACGCGGCGCGCGAGGTACTGCTGGCCAAGCACCGGCGCCGGCGCGCGGCCGGGCCGTCCGTGCTGCGGATCTGGGGGTACGTCCAGGACTGGACCGTGGGTTACGGCTACCGGCCGGTGCGAGCGGCGCTCTGGCTCGCGGTGCTGCTGCTTGCGGCGAGCGTCGCCTTCGCCTCCCGGCACCCACCCGCGGTGAAGCCCTCCGAGGCACCGCCCTTCAACCCGTTCCTGTACACCCTCGACCTCTTGTTGCCGGTCGTGAGCTTCGGCCAGGAGGGGGCCTTCAAGCCGTACGGCTGGCAGCAGTGGCTGTCGGCCGCGTTGATCGCCGCGGGATGGATCCTCGCGACCACCATCGCGGCGGGCATCACCCGCACGATCGCCCGCCGTTGACGTCAGGAGCCCTTCAGCAGCCGCTCCCGGCACTCCTTCACATCGAAGTCCGCTTTGGGGTACGGCGGATCCAGCGCCGTCAGATGTTCCAGGAGCAGGCGGCTGATCGCCCAGTTGCGGTACCACTTGCGGTCGGCGGGGATCAGGTACCAGGGGGCCTCCGGGGTGGAGCAGCGGGCGAGGGCGGTCTCGTACGCCTCCTGGTACGCGGGCCACAGGGCGCGTTCCTCGATGTCGCCGGGGCTGAACTTCCAGTGCTTGTCCGGGTTGTCGAGGCGTTCGAGCAGGCGGCGGCGCTGTTGGTCGTAGGTGATGTGGAGGAAGCACTTGACGACGGTCACGCCGTCGTCGGTCAGCGACTTCTCGAAGCGGTTGATGCGGCCGTAGCGGTCGTTGATCTCGCGGTGAGGGGCGAGTTCGCGGACGCGGGCGATGAGGATGTCCTCGTAGTGCGAGCGGTCGAAGATGGCGATCTCGCCGGGGTGGGGGAGGGCCCGTTTGATGCGCCAGAGGAAGTCGTGCTTCCGCTCCTCGGGTGTGGGTGCCTTGAAGGCCCGGATGCGGCAGCCGGAGGGGTTGAACAGGCCGATGACGTGCTTGACCGTGCCGCCCTTGCCGCTGGTGTCCATGCCCTGGAGGACCAGGAGCAGGCGCCGCCGGTCACCGGCGGTGCTCGCGGCCCACAGGCGTTCCTGCAGGTCGGCCAGATCCTCGCCCATCCGGGCGGTGTCCTTGAGACCGGCGGCCTTGCCGGCGGGGCCGCCGGGGGTGGCCGTAGCGTCGTAGGAGGAGAGGTCTACCGGTCGGCCGGCGGGGACGCGCAGCAGGTCCGTGAGGGCCTTCTTTCCGTTCTCGCGCTTCGTGCCCTTCTTGGCCATGGGGGCACCCCTTCCGGTCGGCTCCCTCGATCCTGCGGCGCGGGGGCGGGGCCCGCCAGTCAGCGCCCGTAACGGCCGGTCAGCGTGCCCGAGGCGAGGGTGTGGCCGGTCAGCGCCTGTCGTACGTCGTCCGGTGAGGCGCCGGTGGGAAGGGCGAGCTTGCTGTCGGCGGCGTACACCGAGAGGACGTAGCGGTGGGGCGCGGCTCCCTTGGGCGGGCACGGGCCGCCGTAGCCGGTCTTCTTGAAGTCGTTGCGGCCCTGGACCGCGCCCCACGGCGGCTCCCCGGCCCTCAGGCGGGTGTCCCGCGGGGGCACTCCCCACATCAGCCAGTGCGTGAACGTGCCGTGCGGAGCGTTCGGGTCCTCCAGGACCACGACCAGTTCGGCCGCGTCGGCCGGGACGCCGGCGAAGGCCAGGGGCGGGGACACGTTCGCGCCGTCACAGGTGTAGCGGCGCGGGACGGTGCCGTTCTCGGTGAACGCCGTACTCGTGACCGCGATCCGCTGCGAGGCACTCGGCGTGGGTACGGACGGGCCGCCCCCGTCGCCCCCGCATCCGGTGACGCTCCCCAGTACGGCGGCCACCGCGACGATCACGATCCTCGGGCGCATGCCGCCACGCTACTGCTCCACGGCGGGCGGCGGAGGGGGTTGGGGTGGCTGCGGCTGCGCCCGTTCCAGGAAGCGCAGCAGTTCCACCGGGAAGGGGAGGACGAGTGTCGAGTTCTTCTCGGCCGCGACCGCCACCACCGTTTGCAGCAGGCGGAGTTGGAGTGCGGCGGGCTGTTCGGACATCACCCCGGCGGCCTCGGCGAGTTTCTTCGAGGCCTGCAACTCGGCGTCCGCGTTGATGATCCGGGCCCGGCGTTCGCGGTCGGCCTCGGCCTGGCGGGCCATCGAGCGTTTCATCGTCTCGGGCAGGGAGACGTCCTTGATCTCCACTCGGTCGATCTGCACACCCCACCCGATGGACGGGCTGTCGATCATCAACTCCAGCCCCTGGTTGAGTTTTTCGCGGTTGGAGAGGAGGTCGTCGAGGTCGCTCTTGCCGATGATCGAGCGCAGGGACGTCTGCGCCATCTGCGAGACGGCGAACCGGTAGTCCTCGACCCTGATGATCGCGTCTGCCGCGTCGACGACCTTGAAGTAAACGACTGCGTCGACCCGCACGGTGACGTTGTCGCGCGTGATGCCCTCCTGCGCGGGCACGGGCATCGTGACGATCTGCATGTTGACCTTGCGGAGCTTGTCCACGAACGGGACGACCGTGGTGAAGCCGGGCCCCCGCACCTCGCCGGCCACCCGCCCGAGGCGGAAGACCACCCCGCGCTCGTACTGCTTGACGACCCTGGCCGCCGCGGCGACGTAGACCACGCACGCGGAAGCGGCCGCCACGCCAGCCACCAGCAGTTCCTGGAGCATCCTGACCCCCTAGCGGAGAGCCCTTTTGTCTGCTCCTGCAAGGGTATGCCCGGTGTCCGCCCCGGGGCCACGATCATCCCGGGGCGGACACCGGCGCCGCTACTTCACCGCCGTGACCTCCACCGCCGTCAGCTTCACCGGCTCGGTGCCGGCCGCGCTGTGCCGCTCGGCCCAGTTCTCCAGGGCCGTACGGCAGGCGTGGTCCAGGTGGTGCAGGCCGGAGAGGTGCAGTTCGACCGGCCGGTCCTGGGGGAGCGCCTCCAGGCTGTCGAGGATCTTCGGCAGCCGCAGGAAGGTCGCGTTGCCCGTCAGATACGCCTGGACGGGCCCGGCGCCCTTGTCGACGACCTCCAGCTTGATGTGCGAGGCCTCCCACGCGGTCTTGGCGACAGCCAGCGCGAGCCCGATGAGCACACCCTCGAACATGCTGACCGCGACGATCGACAGCGCCGTGACGACCAGGATCAGCGCCTCGCCCCGGTGCTCGCGCCACAGCGACGCGATCTCCCGCACGGGGATCAGCTTGGCGCCGGCGTGCACCAGGATGCCCGCCAGGGCCGGGACCGGGATGTACGCGAGGACGTCCGGCAGCAGCGCCGCGAACAGCAGCAGCCAGACGCCGTGCAGCACCCGGGACGCCTTCGTCCGCGCGCCCGCCTGCACGTTCGCCGCGCTGCGCACGATCACCGCGGTCATCGGCAGCGCGCCGAGCAGCCCGCAGATCGCGTTGCCCGCGCCCTGCGCCACCAGCTCCTTGTCGTACTCGGTGCGCGGCCCGGAGTGCAGCCGGTCCACCGCCGCCGCGCTGAACAGCGACTCCGCGGACGCGATCAGCGTGAACGCGACCACCGTGCCCAGCAGCCCGACCTGCGCCAGCTCACCGAACGCGCTCAGCGGCGGCGGCTGGAGCGACCCGAGCAGCCCCTGCACCTCGACGGTCGCCACCGGCAGCCCGAAGGCGAGTGCGGCGAGCGTCGCCAGTCCTACGGCCGCCAGCGGACCGGGCACCGTACGCACCCTGGCCGGCAGCCGCTTCCACAGCACCAGTACGGCGA
The DNA here is from genome assembly GCF_045209635.1 of Streptomyces sp. NBC_01622. Classification (NCBI taxonomy): domain Bacteria; kingdom Bacillati; phylum Actinomycetota; class Actinomycetes; order Kitasatosporales; family Streptomycetaceae; genus Streptomyces; species Streptomyces sp. NBC_01622. The sequence continues at coordinate 2,874,637 of NZ_CP109293.1, read as the reverse complement.
TGGTGGCGGCACCGAGCGCGAGCGAGGCCAGCGCCTTCGTGTTCCCGACGGCGTCGACGAGCGCGCCGGGCAGCTCGACTATCTTGTCCAGACCCGAGGCGGGGGCCTTCGCCCCCGCCACCGAGTACAACTGCCCGGCGATCAGCACCAGTCCGATACCGGCCAGCATGCCCTCGACGACCGAGACCGAGATGGCCCGGAAGTAGCGCCCCAACTTCAGGACGCCCATGAGGACCTGGAGCACACCGGTCGCGAGCACGACGACCCCGAGGGCGGGCAGGCCGTACTCCCGCACCGCCTCGAAGACGAGCACGGTCAGACCGGCGGCGGGCCCGGACACCTGGAGGCTGCTGCCCCGCATGAGTCCGGTGACGATCCCGCCCACGATGCCGGTGACCAGGCCGAGTTCGGCCGGCACACCGGAGGCGACGGCCACGCCCACGCAGAGCGGAAGCGCGACCAGGAACACGACGAGGGAGGCGGCGAAGTCCTCCCGCAGATGGGGGAATTTGGTCGACATCGCCGCGCTCACAGGGACTTGAAGGCGTCGGCGGCCGGGTCGTGCACCAGGACCGCACCGGTGTGGACCTCGTAGAACCAGGCGTGCAGGGTGAGTTGACGGTCCTTCAGCTTCTTCTCGATGTACGGGTACGAGCGCAGCCGCAGCAGCTGCGTCAGGACATGGCTCTGCACTCCTTCGGAGACGGCCGGGTCGTCGACCGTCCCCTCCGGCTTCGGAGTCGCGTGCGTGAGCCAGTCGCGCACGGCCGGTACGGCGGTCAGGTCGTCGCCGCGCACCAGGGCGCCGACCGCGCCGCAGTGCGAGTGGCCGCAGACCACGATGTCGGAGACGCCGAGGACTTCGACGGCGTACTCGATGGTGCACGCCTCGCTGGTGGGGTGTTGGGAGGCGTACGGCGGGACGATGTTGCCGGCGGTGCGCAGCTCGAAGAGCTGGCCTGGGCGGGCGCCCGTGATCAGGGCCGGTACGACCCTGGAGTCGGAGCAGGTGATGAACAGCACCTGCGGGGACTGGCCTTCGGCGAGTTTGGCGAACTCCTCAGGGCGTTGTCCGAACGTACGGGCGTTGTCGATGAGGGGCTGCATGGCGTGAGTACTCCTCCTGGCGCGCCCTCTGGGCGCGTCGGGCTTGCATGACAGTGTGCGTGGGGGAACTGACTGCCTGCTCGGCTCTCAGCAGCGGAAGACCTGAAGTGCCGCCGGAGAGTGCGCTGTCGAGGATCTCGCTGTGCGGTGGTGCGCCGCGCCGGGCGCCACGTGTGTGTCTATGGCCGCCGGGTCCTGCCTCAGCAGGGGTCGTTCGGGCGTCTCGGGCCCGCAGTCGACGGTGCGGAATCGGTCGCGCAGGCGCAGCGGGACGGTGGGGGTCCCGGAGGCGCCGCAGTCACGGAACGTGATGGTCTCGGAGCGCAGGGCCTTGCCGCTGAGGTTGAGCCCGGGCTGTGCCTTGGCCTCCGCATGACGCGCTGTGTGCGCGGGTGCGAAGGATTCCATGGGTGCGAAGAACGGCAGGGCGAGCAGGACGGCAGTGAGGAGCGTCACGACGGTCCGAGCTGTCTTACCTCGGAACATACGCCCCCCTCCAGCTGGGTCCGTGCTTCTCGTACAGACCAAGGCCAGGTCAACGGCTGGTCAAGTGACACGGTAACCCGGTGAAGTAGTTTGCAGGGTTAACGGAGCGTTTCCGATGAAAGAGAGCGTGGAAAGCGTGCCTGGGCTGGCGTGAACTAGGCGGTTTCGACGAGCCCCTTGGCGTCCCGGGCCAGCGCGGTGAGGCGGGAGATCGCGCGGAAGTACTTCTTGCGGTAGCCGCCGTTCAGCATCTCCTCGCTGAACAGCCGGTCGAAGGGCAACCCCGAGGCCAGGACCGGCACTTCACGGTCGTAGAGCCGGTCCGCGAGGACGACGAGCCGTAGCGCGGTCGACTGGTCGGGTATCGGCTGGACGTCGGTGAGGCAGACCGCCTTGAGGCCGTCGGTCAGGGCGCCGTAGCGGCTGGGGTGGACCTTGGCGAGGTGGGCGAGCAGGTGCGGGAAGTCGTCGAGGGAGGCGTCGGCGGTGGCGTACGCCGCCTCCGTGACCTGCTCGTCGGTGAACGGCGCCGGGGCTTCCGGCAGGCCGCGGTGGCGGTAGTCCTCGCCGTCGATGCGCAGCGAGCGGAAGTGCGCGGACAGGCCCTGGATCTCGCGCAGGAAGTCGACGGACGCGAACCGGCCCTGGCCGAGCTTGCCCGGCAGGGTGTTGGAGGTGGCGGCGAGCGCCACGCCCGCGTCGACCAGCCTGCCGAGCAGGGTCGACACCAGGACGGTGTCGCCCGGGTCGTCCAGCTCGAACTCGTCTATGCACAGCAGCCGGTGACCGGAGAGCGTCTGGACCGTCTTCTGGAAGCCGAGCGCGCCGACCAGGTTCGTCAGCTCGACGAAGGTGCCGAAGGCCTTGAGCGCGGGTTCGGCCGGGGTCGCGTGCCAGAGAGAGGCCAGCAGGTGGGTCTTGCCGACGCCGTAGCCGCCGTCCAGGTAGACGCCGCGGGGACCCGCCGGGGTCTTGGCCGCCCTGCCCTTGCCGAAGCCGAGGAAGCCGCGCTTCGCGCCGGCGGCGTGCGCCCCGCCGAGCCCGGCGGCGAAGGTCTCCAGGACGCCGACCGCCGCGGTCTGGCTGGGCTGGTTCGGGTCCGGGATGTACGTGGCGAAGCGCACCGAGTCGAAGCGCGGCGGCGGCACCATCTCGGCGACCAGCCGGTCCGCGGGGACGTACGGCTCACGGGCGCACAGTGACAGCGGGGCCGCGTCTGCTATCGGGCTGATCCCGGAGGCGGCGGAGGAGGACGACACGGTTCACCACTCTAAGGGCCGTGCCACACTGCACGACATGCGACGCCTGTTCCCTGTGACCGACGAAACAGCAGCCCAGGCCTCGAACGGGGCCCCTGATGCGCGTGGGACGGACCAGGAGTGGGGGCTTACGGAACTCGCGGAGGCGTACGCCTACCCCGCCTCCGACGGCCCCTGGCTGCGCGCCAACATGGTGTCCACGCTCGACGGGGCCGGTCAGCACGAGGGCCGCTCGCAGCCCATCTCCGGGCCCACCGACATGCGGATCTTCGGCACCCTGCGGGCGCTGGCGGATGTCGTGGTCGTCGGTGCGGAAACGGTGCGCCAGGAGGGTTATCGGCCCGCACGCGCGCGTGCGGAGTTCGCGGTGGCGCGGGCGGCGGCCGGACAGGGGCCCGCCCCTGCGATCGCCGTCGTCACCGCGAGCCTCGACCTGGACTTCTCGCTTCCGCTTTTCGTCTCGCCCCTGGTGCCGACGCTGATCCTGACGGGCGCCGCGGCGGCCCCGGAACGGGTCGCGGCGGCCGAGAAGGCGGGCGCCCGGGTGGTGGTCGCCGGTGACGGGGCCGGCGTGGACCCCGCACGGGCCGTACGGGCGCTCGCAGACCTGGGGCACACCCGGCTGCTGACCGAGGGCGGGCCGCGGCTGCTGGGGCAGTTCGTGGCCGCCGGGGTGCTCGACGAGCTGTGTCTGACCCTCTCGCCGCTGCTCGTGGCGGGGGAGGCGCAGCGGATCGCCGGAGGGCCGTCGGTTAAGGTTCCTCAGCGCTTCGAACTGGTGTCCCTGCTGGAAGAGGCCGGGTTCTTGTTCGGTCGCTACCGTCGGACCTGAAGACGGGCGGAATGATCCGTTCCGTTTTGCTTTCGGCGGGCACACTAAATCCGGCAGTACCCGTGCGATCACGGGGCAGGATGGTTTCCGCAGGGCCTGGCAGGCCCACGGAGGAGAGAGGACCCGAGGGTCCTCGAAGGAGAAGGGGCGCCTGGTGTTCACAAGCGTACTGATGATCGAGAAGGCCCTTACGTCCGCCGACGTGGAGTTCGTCACCACCTTGCACGGTGACGAGACCGTCTCCTTCCACGTATTGCTCCAGCCCCGCGGCGACCAGGCGGACCGCCTGCTGCGCGCCATCGACGACGTCGCCCTCGGCGAACTCGACGAGGCGGCGCACGAGCGGGAGACCCCCGAGGGCAAGGACGCGGCGGAACTCGGCGCGCAGGCCCTGTCGGTGTCCCTGGACGCCCTGCACGCGGCCGGCAGCGCGGCGGAGGGGCGCCTCATCGAGGACCACCCGCTGGACGCCCTCAAGACCCTGGTGGACGAGATCGGCGCCGACGAGGTCATCGTGCTGACCGACCCCCACTACGTGGAGGAGTTCTTCCACCGGGACTGGGCCTCGCGGGCCCGTCACAAGGTCGGCGTACCGGTGCTGAAGCTGTTCTCGCACAGCAAGGACTAGCGGGCGGGGAGCGGCGGGCGGGTGTCCGTGATTGTCGGTGGCACCGAATAGGCTGGCCGCCGAACGTCCGCCGTATTCGTACGGAACCAGCACGCACAGGGAGACACACATGGCACCCGGCCTTCCCACCGCCATGGACCGACCGCACTTCATCGGCATCGGCGGGGCCGGAATGTCGGGGATCGCCAAGATCCTGGCGCAGCGCGGGGCGAAGGTCGCGGGCAGTGACGCCAAGGACTCCGCGACCGCCGACGCGCTGCGCGCCCTGGGTGCCACGGTGCACGTCGGACACGCGGCGGAGCACCTCGCCGACGACGCCACCTGCGTGGTCGTGTCGTCGGCGATCCGAAAGGACAACCCCGAGCTGGCCCGCGCGGCCGAGCGGGACATCCCGGTCGTCCACCGCTCGGACGCCCTCGCCCGCCTGATGGACGGCCTGCGCCCGATCGCCGTGGCCGGCACGCACGGCAAGACGACCACGACGTCGATGCTGGCGGTGTCCCTGACCGAGCTGGGTCTCGACCCGTCGTACGCGATCGGCGGCGATCTGGACGCCCCGGGTTCGAACGCGCTGCACGGCGACGGCGAGATCTTCGTCGCCGAGGCCGACGAATCCGACCGCAGCTTCCACAAGTACGCGCCCGAGGTCGCGATCGTCCTCAACGTGGAGCTCGACCACCACGCCAACTACGCGTCCATGGAAGAGATCTACGACTCCTTCAAGACCTTCGCCGACCGGATCGTGCCCGGCGGCACGCTGGTGATCTCGGCGGACCACGAGGGCGCGCGCGAGCTGACGCGCCGGGTGGCCGACTCCGTGAAGACGGTGACGTACGGCGAGGCGGAGGACGCCGACGTACGCATCCTCTCCGTGGTCGCGCAGGGTCTGAAGAGCGAGGTGACGGTGGTCCTGGGCGGTGAGGAACTCACCTTCACCGTCTCGGTCCCCGGCCGCCACTACGCGAGCAACGCGGTCGCCGCCCTTGCCGCGGGCGCCGCGCTCGGCATCCCGGCGGCGGAGCTGGCGCCCGCGCTGGCCGCGTACACGGGCGTGAAGCGGCGCCTCCAGCTCAAGGGCGAGGCGGCCGGCGTCCAGGTGATCGACTCCTACGCCCACCACCCCACGGAGATGACGGCGGACCTGGAGGCGATGCGCGCGGCGGCCTCCACCTCGCGGCTGCTGGTGGTCTTCCAGCCCCACCTCTTCTCCCGCACCCAGGAGCTCGGCAAGGAGATGGGCCGGTCCCTGGCCCTCGCGGACGCCTCGCTGGTCCTGGACATCTACCCGGCCCGCGAGGACCCGATCCCCGGCGTCACCAGCGAGCTGATCATCGAGGCCGCGCGCGTGGCGGGCGCCGACGTGACCCCGGTCCACGACAAGGCGGACGTCCCCGAGGCCGTCGCGGGAATGGCGAAGCCCGGTGATCTGGTTCTCACCATGGGAGCGGGCGATGTGACAGACCTCGGCCCGCGGATCCTGGACCGTCTCGCGAAGTAAGGGGCTGAGCTTCATGTCGTACGACGTCGAAAAGCCGGACGAGGAATGGCGCGCGGAGCTGAACCCGGCCGAGTACGCGGTGCTGCGGCAGGCCGGCACGGAGCCGGCCTTCGTCGGTGAGTACACCGACACCAAGGCGAAGGGCGTCTACTCCTGTCGCGCCTGCGGCGCCGAACTCTTCACCTCCAACGAGAAGTTCGAGTCCCACTGCGGCTGGCCCTCCTTCTACGACCCGAAGGACACCGACGCGGTCGAACTGATCCAGGACCGCTCGCACGGGATGGTGCGCACCGAGGTGCGGTGCGCTCGGTGCGGGTCGCATCTTGGGCATGTGTTCGAGGGTGAGGGGTATGCGACGCCGACGGACCAGCGGTACTGCATCAACAGCATCTCGCTGCGGCTGACGCCCGACGAGAGCTGAGCGCTCCGGACACGACCGTGCCGTGAGCACGAGTGAGTAGGTCAGTGCCCGTCCACCGTGGATGACGGTGGGCGGGCACTGGCATGTGTGTCAGCGGCCGGTCCGGATAAAGACCTCCTTGCTGAAAGGAGTCGGCCGGTGTCGGACACGGACGGGGCGTGGAATCCATCACGGAACAGGAGACCCGTCGGCTGCGACGGGCACGCTTCGAAGGACTGGCGCAGGTGGTGACGGAACCCCTGCACCGGTATCTGGTGCGACGAACGACCCCTGACATGGTCGAGGACGTCCTGTCCGAGACGATGCTGGTGCTGTGGCGTCGCATCGACCATGTACCCGGGCTCAGAAACGGGTCCCTGCCCGATCGCGACGAGGTGCTCCCTTGGTGTTACGGGGTGGCGCGGGGCTGCCTGGCCAATGCCCGCCGGGCGGACGGGCGCAGGCTCCGCCTGGTGGAGCGGTTGATGAGTGTCCAGCAGGCACCGGTGCCCGTGGTCACCGATCACGGCGACCTGCATGCCGCACTGGACGCACTCGGGGAATTGGATCGCGAGGTGATCCGGCTGTGGGCGTGGGAGGAACTGGCCCCACGGCAGATCGCTGAGGCGACCGGAATGACGTCCAACGCGGTGAGCGTGCGATTGCACCGGGCGAAAAGGAAAATCGCCGAACAACTCCAGTCGGGGCGAAAGAACGCCGAGCACGCCGGACACAAGATGAGTGAAGGAAGGAGCGGTCAGTGAATGACAACGAGTTGCTGACCCTACTGAGGGACGCGGACCCCGCATTGACCTCACGAGCTCCGCTGCCGGACACCAATCGTCTTGTGGAGGCTGCAATGAAGAACGACTCTGTGGCAAGTTCGGAAAACACCGACTTCGACACCACGACTCCCACCGCGAAGATCACCGCAGGAAGGGGCCGCCGGCGTCTCCTCGGGCTCGCGGCGGCTGCCGCGCTGCTCCTCGGCGGTGGTGTCACCGCGGGAATCACGGCGAGTTCCGGCAACGGCCACGCGACCGAAGCCGTCAAGCGGCTGAGTCTCAGCGCCGCCACCGGCAACGGAAAGGGAAAGTGCCAGGCACCTGTTCCCGACCAACTGGCGGGTTATCCGACGCTTTTCTACGGGACGGTCACCTCTGTAAAGGGGCCGCTGATCTCTTTCCACGTCGACCATTGGCTGCGCGGTGGTGGCACTCGCACGATCCTGGTGAGCAATGACCCGGACTTCCCGGAGAACCTGACCTTCACGGTCGGCCAGCATTACATCGTGGCTGCCGAAAGGGACGGGTCCATTCCTTCGTGCGGTGCGAACTGGGTCTCGGACAAGACCTGGAGGCAGTTCAGCGACGCATTCGGAAAGTAGCGCCACTGCTTCGTAGGGGCGGGGCACCGTTCCGGTGCCCCGCCCCGGTTTCGCTGTGGGGCTATCCGATGCTGTAGCCGGTGATCTCGCCCATCCACTTGATCAGGTCGCCCGGGTCCTCGTTGGCGCCGTGGCCGCCGTCCCAGTACATCTTCAGGTTGACGTCGTCGCCGAGGTTCTGCGTCTTCAGGGCGAGGTTGGTGATCGCGGTCAGGGAGTGCGTCGTGTCACTGGTGCCGATCCGCAGCCACCAGTGCTTCGCCCGGCGCGGGTTGCGCTGCTCCAGGTAGGTCATCGGGTTGGTCAGCCTGACCTTGTGCGGGATGTCGCGGTCGACCCTGGCGGTCTTGTCACCGGTCGCGTACCGCAGGCCGAAGTCGGTGAAGTGCCGGGAGACATGGGTCTCGTCGCCGAAGTAGCCCGGCTCCGGCTCCGACAAGGCCTTGTCGTCGAAGGCGGGGACCGGACGGGACCGGGCGATGTGCGCGATGTATCCGTCCCAGGAGAAGGCCGCCGTGTCACCGGACCACCTGATGAAGGGGTTGGCGGTCAGGTAGGCCGTCCGGTCGGTCTCGGAGAGGGCCCGCAGGTGGCTGGTCGCGGCCGGCTGTACGTAGTTGTCCAGGAGGTACCGGTCGTAGTTGGCGGCCGTCACCCGGCCGAAGCGGCCCACGCCGTGGAGGCCGAGCGAGGCCTGGTACTCCGCGAACTGTGCGGTCAGTTGCTTCGAGGCCGTCTGGTCGACCAGCTCGCCGTTCAGCTCGGCCGAGCCGTACATCCACTCGTAGGCCTTGTCGGCATTGCCGAGGTCGATGATGGGGCAGAAGACGGCGGAGGCGAACACCGCGTCGCTCGCCTCGGCCGCGCCGAGGTCCCGGAGGTAGGAGTCGAACACCGGGCTGCCCACCGAGGCGCCCATCATCGAGGAGAAGTTGCCGCCGGCGCTGCCGCCGTTGGTGATGATCTTGTTGGGGTCGCCGGGCAGTACCCCCTTGTTCTTGTGGACGTACCGCAGGGCCGCTTTCAGGTCCACGAGGGCGGCGGGAGCCTTGCCGTAGTACTTGCCGTCCTTGACGTTGTCCCGTCCGCGCGCGCCCGAGGTGACCACGACGTAGCCGGCCGCGAGGGCCAGTGCCGAGTTGTCGCCCTGGTCGCCCGCCCCGGGCGGCAGCGGTGGCCTGGTCGTGGGCGAAGCGGACGGGGTGGCGCTGGGGTCGGCCGAGGAACTGTCGCTCGGGGACGGGCTCGACCCCGGGAAGCCGCCGCCGGGACTGGTGCCGCCGGGACTGGTGCCGCCGGCGGGCGTGCCGGAAAGGAAACCGCCGAGCGGGATGGAGAAGAAGACCGGTGCGTGGGAGGCGTCGACGGCCCGCCCGTCGATCTCGACCGGCTGCTGGACGTTGAGGCACTGGTAGGTCGGGTCCACGGGATCGGCGACATAGACGATGTTCTCCCAGAACCGGTACGTGACGTTCTTCTCGACACCGTCGGCCGTCGTGATCGTCTTGGTCCGGGTGGTGTACGAGTCCTTGGGGAACGTCAGGGTTCCTCCGGTCGAGGCCGCCGCGCTCTGCGATCCGCCGTAGTTCAGGACGGCGGTCGCGCCCGCGGCGGTGGCTGCCATACCGGAAAGGAATATTCGGCGCTTCACATCAACATCCTTGTCGGGGTGCGGGTTTGTATGGCCTTATTGACGGCGAGGCCGAAGGAGATGCAACGGCCTCGTCGCGTGGGGGGAAAGCGATGGCTTCAAACTGCCTTCTGAAAACTGGTTCCGCGTCCCCTGAATACCGTCTCTCGCGCGTACGGTGCCTGCCGTATCGCGCCTCGCGGTATACGTGGGTCGGCGTAGGGCCAACTGACGGCCGGACTTCTCCCCATCGGTGCGCGCTCGCGGTGCGGCACGACGGGTGGGGTGTCCAGGCTTGTTGAGGCGCGTACCGTGAACGCCGTGCGCTGTGCGCGCGTGGCCTGTCGCGAGAAAAGACCCGCCGGAGTCCGGGAAGGTGAATGTGCTGGACGGAATACGTGGCCGGGTGCTCGGCAATCCGTTGCTCGTCGACGGTTTGCTCGCCCTTGTATGGGCCGCCCTCATTGTCCCGGCGTTCTTCAGGATGGGCGTCGCGGCGTGGCCTGCCACTCTGTTCACGCTGTTGTCGGCGGCGCCGCTGGCGGTGAGACGGAGTGTGCCGGCGGCCGCGCTCGCGGGGACGACCGCCGGCTACCTCGTCGCGCTGCTGTGGATGATGGAGCCGGGCCCGGGAATCGTGTGCTGTCTGGTGGCCCTGTATTCCGAGGCCGTGTCCGCCCCGCGCACCCGCGCCCTGATCACCGGCGCGATCGCCGGAACCATGATCCAGGTCTTCACTCTGATCGTGACGGGGGTGCGCGTCTTCGCTCCGGCCAACCTCATGCTGATCGCGTGGCTCGGTGCGGCCATCGCCATCGGTGACGCCACCAGGAACCGCCGCGCCTACATCCAGGCCATCAAGGATCGCGCCCTGCGAGCCGAGCGGACGCGGGAGGCGGAGGCGTCACGGCGGGTGGTCGAGGAGCGCCTGCGGCTCGCCCGCGACCTGCACGACATCGTCGCGCACAGCATCACGGTGATCAACTTCCAGGCCGGAGCGGCTGCCCATCTGCTGCGCCGGGAGCCCGAGGCGGCCGAGGCGGCCATCGAGCACGTCATCACGGCGAGCGGCAGCACGCTCGCGGAACTCGGCACCATGCTGACCGTCCTGCGCCAGCCCGACGGTGAGACACCGCTGCCGGAGCCCATGCCCACCCTGGACCGCCTCGACGATCTCCTCGACGGCTTCCGCGCCGCCGGCCTGGCGGTCGACATGCAGCGCGGCGACAGGACCTTCGGTCTGAGTCCGGCCGTCAGCATGGCCGGCTACCGCATCGTCCAGGAGTCGCTGACGAACGCGTTCAAGTACGCCACACCCCGGACCGCGACGGTCCGTCTGTCCTTCGCCGCGCACCGGCTCCGGGTCTCGGTGGTCAACCCGGTGACCCGCACCGAGGATCGGCGGCAATCCTCCTGGGGCACAGGACGTGGTCTGCTGGGTCTGCGTGAGCGGGCCGCGTCCGTCGGTGGTCGGCTCGACATCGTGGAGGGCCGCGAGGAGTTCAGCGTGGACGCATTCCTTCCCGCGCTCCCAGCGCTCCCCGCGAAGACCTGAACTCCGGTTCTGGGCGGCGCCCTTCGACCCGGTCCCGGCTAGCGTCCGGCAGCAGCTGGGCGGACGAGCCCTGTCCGGTAGGCGACCACCACGAGCTGCGCCCGGTCCCGGGCCCCGAGTTTGGCCATGGCCCGGTGCACATGGGTGCGGACGGTCTGACGGGAGATCACCAGGTACTCGGCGATCACCTGATTGGACATTCCCTCGGCCACCAGAGCCACGATCTCCCGCTCCCGGTCGGTGAGTTCGGCCAGTTCGCCGGAGAGGGCCGTCGGCGGTCCGTCGGGCAGGGAGAGGTATCTCGTGATCAGGGTCTGGGTGGCCTTGGGCGACAGCAGCGCCTCGCCGCGCGCCGCGACCCGGATGGCCTCCGGCAGCTCCGCGGGACGCATCCCCTTCCCCAGAAAGCCGCACGCCCCGGCCCGAAGGGCCTGCAGGACGTACTCGTCCACCTCGTAGGTGGTGAGGATCACGATGCGGACGCCGTCCAGATCCGGATCCGAGGCGATCTCCCGCGTGGCCGCGAGACCGTCCAGCTCCGGCATACGGATGTCCATCAGCACGATGTCCGGTGTGGTGCGGCGGACGATCTCGATGGCCTCGCGGCCGGTCTCCGCCTCGCCCACCACCTCCAGGTCGTCGGCCGAGTCGATCAGAATGCGGAATCCGCCCCGCAGCAGAGCTTGGTCGTCGGCGATGACCACCCGGATCGCGGCGTCCTTCATGCCGCCACCCTACGGCAAAACGGAGATTGCGTCTCCGTTACGGCGGCCGCGATCCGGAGGGCCGTCGGCCCGGCTCAGCCGGCCGGACGCCCGTCGCCGTCCGGGGCGGGCGACAACGCGGACACGTCCGCCCGAGCCGCCCGCTTCGCCGCCTGGATCTGCTCGTAGACGTGCGTCCGCAGTTCGGTGAAGCGAGGGGAGACCCGGGTGTGCAACTGGTCCCGTTCGTCGGGCAGGTCGATGTGCAGCTCGTCCTGTACGACCGTAGGCGAGGCGGAGAGGACGACGACCCGCTCGCCCAGGTAGACCGCCTCGTCGATGTCGTGGGTGACGAACAGGACGGTGATCCCGCGCTCCTGCCACAGGACCCGTACCAGATCCTCCAGGTCGGCGCGGGTCTGCGCGTCGACGGCCGCGAACGGCTCGTCCATCAGCAGGACCTGGGGCTCGTAGGCCAGCGCACGGGCGATCGCCACGCGCTGCTGCATCCCCCCGGACAACTGCCAGGGATAGGCGTCGGCGGCGTCCGCCAGCCCCACCGACCGCAGGGCGTCGGTGACGAGCTCCCGGCGTTTCGCCTTCGGTGTCCCCTTCTCCTTCAGGGGGAGTTCGACGTTGTCGGCGACCCGCATCCAGGGGAAGAGGCTGCGCCCGTACTCCTGGAAGACGATCGCCATTCCGGGCGGCGGGCCGGTCACCGGTACGCCGTCGAGGAGCACCTCTCCCGAAGTCGGGCTGAGCAGACCGCCCATGCACTTCAGCAGGGTCGTCTTGCCGCAGCCCGACGGGCCCACCAGACAGACGAGTTCACCGGCCTTCACCGTGAAGGTGAGGTCGCGGACCGCCTCCACCTGCCGGCCCGACCCCTGGTAGGTCTTCCGCAGGCCACGTATGTCGAGCATGGTTCGCCCTTTCGCGATGTTCATTCACGGCCGCCGGGTGGACGCGCGCAGGCCGTGGTACCAGCCGAGCACCCGGCGCTCGGCGAAGTGGAAGGCGACGGAGAGCAGGAAGCCGAGCAGGCCCAGGAGCAGGATTCCGGTCCACATGTCGGGGATGGCGAAGCTGCGCTGGAACTGGACGACGGTGAAGCCGATGCCGTTGTTCGCCGCGAACATCTCGCTGATGACCATGAGGATGATGCCGATGGAGAGGGCCTGGCGCAGGCCGGCCACGATCTGCGGACTCGCCGAGGGCAGCACCAGGTGGCGCAGCCGCCCGACACCGCGGAGGTGATACGAACGCGCCGTCTCCAGCATCACCGAGTCGACCGCGCGCACGCCCTCCACCGTGTTGAGCAGGACCGGCCAGACACACCCGCTCGCGATCACCACGATCTTCATCGTGTCGCCGATGCCCGCGAACAGCATGATCACCGGCACCAGTACCGGCGGTGGCACGGCCCGCAGGAACTCCAGTACCGGCTCGCAGAAGGCCCGCACCCCGCGATATGAACCGATGAGGGTGCCCAGGCCGACGCCCGCGAGGCCCGCGAGCGCGTAGCCCGCGGCCAGGCGCAGCACGCTGGGCACCACGTCCGAGCGCAGGCGCTCGCCGGTCCACACCGAGGGGAAGGTACGGAGGATCGTGCGCAGCGGCGGCCAGAACGGGTCGGTGCTCCCGTCCGACGCGGCCCACCACAGCCCCAGCAGCACCGCGGGCAGACCCACCGCGAACAGCACCTGCCGTGTCAGCGCCTTCACAGTACGGTCTCCCCGCGTACGGACTGATGCCATGCCAGGGCCCGTCGCTCCACCGCGCGGGCCCCCAGGTTGATCAGGAGACCCAGGACCCCGGTCACCGTGATCAGCGCGTACAGGTGCGGTACGGCCTGCGACGCCTGGGCGACCGCGATCAGCGAGCCGAGTCCCGGTGCGCCGATGACCAGTTCGGCCGTGATGGCGAGCACCAGGGCCACCGCCGCCGCGAGCCGGATCCCGGTCATGACGTACGGCAGGGCGGTCGGCCACATCACATGCCGGACGCGCGCCCAGGTCCCGAGACCGTACGACCGCGCTGTCTCGTCGGCGACGGGGTCGACGTCCTGGACGCCGTACAGGACCTGGACGAGCACCTGCCAGAACGACGCGTACACCACCAGCAGCAGCACCGAGCGCAGTTCGCTGCCGTACAGGAGCACCGCCAGCGGGATCAGCGCCACGGACGGGATGGGGCGGAGGAACTCGATGGTCGACGAGGTCACTTGGCGCAGGAACGGTACGACCGTGATGAGCAGGCCGCAGAGGATGCCCGCGCCCGACGCGATCCCCAGGCCGATCACCCAGCCGGTCAGGGTGTCGCCGAGCGCCGACCAGAAGGCGCCGTCGCCGATTTCGTCGCCGAGCGCGCCCGCGATCCTGCTCGGTGGCGGGAAGTAGTCCGCGCTGACCAGACCCAGTCGCGGGACGGCCTCGCCGAGGGCGAGGAAGGTGGCGAGCCCCGCCGCGCCGAGCACGGTGTTCGGAGTCCTCACGGCAGCAACTTGTCCAGGTCGGGGGCGGTCTTGAACAGCCCGTCCTGCTCGCCGAGCTTCTCCAGCGTCTCCACCGAGGACCGGCTGATGTCCTGCGGCCACTTCGGCAGCGTCACCTTCGACAGGACGGAGGCCGGGATCTGCGTGTAGGTGGCGACGACGTCGCGGACCTCGTCGGGGTGGCTGTCGGCGTAGGCCAGCGCCTCGGTGGTGGCCTGCTGGAATTTCTTCACCACGTCGGGGTTCTTCGCCGCGTACGTCTGCGAGGTGAAGTACATGGCGACCGTCAGATCCTTGGCCACGTCCACATACGGCGACGCGATCTCCACGCCCCCCTGGTTCAGGATGGTGGTCAGCGCGGGCTCGACCGCCATCGCGGCGTCCACCTGGCCCTTCTCCAGGGCGGCGGGCATCTGGTCGAAGGCCAGCTCCACGAACTTCACCTTCGCCGGATCCCCACCGGCCTTGCGCACGGACTCGCGGACCGAGGTGTCGAGGATGTTCTTCAGCGTATTGACGGCGACCGTCTTCCCCTCGAGGTCCTTCGCCGACTTGAGGGAACTGCCCTTCTTGACGACAAGCGCGCCGTAGTCCTTTCCGTCCACGCCGGTGGTCGCCACCCCGTTGGAAACCGCCTTCACCTGTACGCCGTTGCTCTGAGCGATCATGAGCGACGTCGTATTGCTGAAACCGAACTGGAACTGGCCGCTCACCACGCCCGGGACAATGGCCGAGCCGCCCTGCGCCGTGGTCATCGAGACGTCGAGACCGTACTTCTTGTAGATCCCCTGCTTCTGGCCGAGATAGATCGGGGCCACGTCGACGATCGGAATGACCCCGACCTTGACTTTGGTGATACCGCCGCTTTCCGACGCGGAGCCGCCGGAATTCCCGGACGAGCCACAGGCGGTGACCGCGAGCAGAAGTGAGGCGGCGGCGATGCCGACGAATAGGCGTTGCATTGTCTGTCCTCCCGCGGACCGCACCGAAATGTTCCGGCCGGTTCGCGCGCAATGGGATGTGGCAGGGCGAAAGGCGAAGGTTCACGAAATGGCGTCGAGTCCGACGTGCCAAAGGTGTCGTCCGCGGCCCACCCGCACATCCCCCGGGCACCGTCACTGGGCCGTACGGCAGCCGCCGTACGACGGGCGAGGGGTACGTCCACAGCCGTACCGGGCCGAGGCCCTGGAACCGGTGGCATCGGCTAGAGGTCGGACCAGGACGGGAAGACGGCGGCCTGTCCGTGGCAGGTTCCCTCGGCGTCGATCAGGTCCCACATCGTGACGTCCGCTATCCAGAATTTGCGGCCGGACTTGGCGATGCGGACGCCGCGGTATCCGGTGGCGTAGCCGTTGCGTGTGACGGAGCGTATGAAGGCGTCGCGGTTCGGCTGGGCGTCGGGTGCGGCGGACAGGCGGGAGGGGAGGCCGACGAACTCGTCCCAGGTGTACTCGAAGCATTTCTGGGCGGTCCGGTTGGCGTAGATGAACGTCGGGTCGTCCGCGGTGTCGTGGGCGAGGAGGCCGAAGGGCGCGTCCTCGTAGAGCCATTGGGCCGCCGCGTCCGCGGAGGTGAGGGGCGGTGGGCCCAATTCCTCTCCCGTCAGGCGGTGGTGGCTGTCGAGGAGGAGGGCGCAGAACTCCTGGCTGAGGGGCTGGGGGGTTGTCATGGTGCTCGCTCGATCGGTGTGGTTTCCATACCGATTTGCTCCTGAGTAGTGAACAGTGAGGCGTACAAGGGGAGTTGGCCTGTTGGTCGACACCGGGTCCGGTCAGGCTAAGTCCTGTGTTGCCGCTGTGACGCAGGAGTTGGGGAGCGGCCGGCCGCGGGGCTCACGGCTTGCGTGCCATGCCGCCCCATATCAACGGTTTGGGGAGATCGAGCGGCGGGACGGGGAGGTCGGGTCGTCAGTCGTCGAGGGGGACGAGGCCCGGTTGCTGGAGGTCGAAGTCGCCGAAGTACCGGGCGAGTTGGCTGGCTGTGCGGAGTTGGCCGCGGCCGGTCTCTCCCTGGTAGAGGCGGAACAGTGTGGTGGCGCCGGTGGGATCGGCGTCGGACACGAGGGAGTTGAGGGCGAGGGCGCTGCCTGGGGCCGGCCGGTGCCGCAACACGGTGAACTGAGCTGTGGTGGCGGGTATGTGGGGCAGGAAGTGGACGACGCCGGAGATGATGACGCCGAGCGGGGCGGTGAGGTCGATCAGGGTGTGCAGGTCGGGGTGGTCGAGGACGGATGCCATGTCCTGTACGTCGCCCAGGAGCAGGAGGGATCGTCCGGGTTGCAGCAGGGGTCTGCCGTGGGCGAGGACGGTGGGGTCGTTGTCGACGTAGACGACTGTGCTGCCGGCGTGGTGGCGGGCGGCGACCTCGTGCACGTTGTCCTGGGTGGGCAGGCCGGCGCCCAGGTCGAGGAACTGGGTGATGCCCTCGGCGGTCATCGCGGCCACGACCCGTACGAGCCAGCGGCGCATGGCGCGGGCCAGCAGCGGGGCTTGGGGGTTGGCGGCCGTGATGCGTCGGGCGGCTGCGCGGTCGGCGGGGTAGTGGGTGTGGCCGCCGAGGAAGTAGTCGTAGATCCGGGCCACGTTGGGCACGTCGGGTTCGATGCCGGGCGGAGTCTGTGACGCGGTCGGCTCGTCGGCCATGAGGAGTCACCTTTCGCTCAACGAGCTTCCAACGAGCTTGGCCACGCGGTGAGTTGCGCGGGGCACGACTTGGCAGGACACCATCTTCCGTCCAGCCGTCCGGGGCGGGGAAGACAGTCGCCGGTCACATGGCGCGGTCGGATCGCGTACGGCCGTGGTCGTCCGGGAGGCAGGACGCCCATGACGTCAGCGGGCCCACAACACCCCGGTCGGTTCAGGGGGCGGAGTGTTCGGCGTCGGCAGCGTGGAGGACTTCGCGGATCAGCAGGTCGAGGTCGTCCGTGGTGATCCGGAAGCAGTCGACCGGCCACGAGCCGCCTGCCGGCAGGAGAAGCCGGGGTTCGGCGGTGATCCGCTCGTGCAACTCGCCGGCGCCCCGCCCGACACCCCATGAAGCCCGACGACGCTCCGTGGCCGGTCAACCCCTCGTCGCGAAGTTCGCGCGGACTCTATGCTCGTTCGCGGCCGAGCGCCCCGAGGACGGGGCGGACCGGCCGCAGACGTTGTCACAGTCGGCACAGGAGACTCGGTGCGTACACGTTTTGCCGTTCTCGGACCGGTCAGGGCCTGGCGCGGCGACACGGAACTGGCGCTGGGACCCCCCAAGCAGCGCGCTCTGCTCGCGCTGCTGCTGACCGAGGCGGGGCATCCGGTCGCCGTCCACGAGATCGTCGACGCCCTGTGGGGACAGGACCCGCCGGACAGCGCCGTCAACGTCGTCCAGCGGCACGTCGGAGCACTGCGGCGGCTGCTGGAACCCGAACTCCCGGCCGGGGGCCAGTCACGGTGGCTGCTGCGCGGCTCGGGCGGCTACCGCCTCGAAGTCGACCCCGACGGACTCGACCTGCTGCGCTTCCGGGCCCTGCGGCAGCGGGCCGCACAGGATGGTCAACCTCCCACCGCCACCGGGCTGTTGATCGAGGCGCTGGCCCTGTGGCGGGGACCGGCGGCCTCCGGGATCGCGCCCGAGGTGCGGTCCCACCCGGCCTTCACCGCCCTCGACGACGAGCACCTGGCCGCCGTCAAGGAAGCCGCCGAACTCGCCCTGGAAGCCGGACCGGGCCTGGGCGCACGGGTGTTGGTGACGCTCCGGCAGGCCGCGGCCCAACACCCGCTGGACGAAGGACTGCAGGCCAGACTGATCCTGGTGCTTGCGGCAACGGGCCATCAGGCCGAGGCCCTTGACGTCCACCGGACCGTACGCACCCGCCTCGCCGACGAGTTGGGCGTGCAGCCGGGCCCCGAACTGCAGGCCGCTCTGCAGCGGGTCCTCGGGCACACCCACGCCGTGCGTGGAGGTGCGAGGCAGACCGAGCCTGCCGAGGACGTGGAAGGGGCGGCGCAGCTGGACGCCGTCGCCACGATCCGCCCCGCCCAACTCCCCGTGGATCTGCCCGCCTTCACCGGTCGCCGCAGTGAACTCGCCCATGTCCAGGAGCTGTTGCCCGGGTCCGGCACATCGACGCCGACGGTGGTGATCAGCGCCATCGGCGGCATGGCGGGCGTCGGCAAGACGACCCTGGCGGTGCACTGGGCGCACAGCGTCGCCGACCGGTTCCCCGACGGGCAGCTCTACGTCAATCTGCGCGGCTTCCATCCCAGCGGCTCGATCATGAGCGCGGCCGAGGCCATCCGGTCGTTCCTCGACGTGTTCGGCGTCCCCGGACAGCGCATCCCCGCCGGGCTCGACGCGCAGGCCGCGCTGTACCGCAGCCTCCTCGCCGACCGACGCGTCCTCATCGTGCTGGACAACGCCCGGGACACCGAACACGTTCGCCCCCTGCTGCCCGGCGCTCCCGGCTGCCTGGTCGTCGTCACCAGCCGCAACCAGCTCTACGGCCTGGTGGCCGGCGAGGGCGCGCACTCGCTGACGCTGGACGTGCTCACCGAGGCGGAGGCGCGCGAGTTCCTGTCCCGACGGCTCGGTGCCGAACGGATCGCCAACGAACCCGACGCCGTCGCGGAGATCATCACCCTGTGCGGCCGGCTCCCGCTGGCCCTGGCCGTCGTCAGCGCCCGCGCGGTGGTGAACCCGGCCTTTCCGCTCGCCTCCATCGCCGCCGAGCTCTCGGAGAGCGAGGACAGTCTCGACGCGTTCGCCGGAGAAGCGCCCGCCGCCGACGCCCGCAGCGCGTTCTCCTGGTCGTACCAACTCCTGAGTCCCGCCGCCGCCCGGGTGTTCCGGCTGCTCGCCCTGCACCCGGGACCCGACTGCTCGCTCGCCGCCGTCGCGAGCCTCGCCGGGCAGCGGGTCGGCCAAGTCCGGCCGGTCGTGGCCGAGTTGGCCCGGGCGCATCTGATCTCCGAGCCCCTGCCGGGCCGTTACGGCTGTCATGAACTGCTGCGCGCCTACGCCGCCGAGCTGGGCCGGACACACGACACCGCGCAGGAGCCGGCCACGGCCAGACGCCGCATGCTCGACCACTACCTGCACACCGCGCACGCGGCCGACAGCCTGCTGATGCCCAGCCGGGACCGCGTCCAACTGCGGCCCCACACACCCGGGGTGACTGTTCCGAGGCTGCCCGACCAGGCGGCGGCGGTCGACTGGCTGGAGACCAACCGCTCCGCCGTGCTCGCCGCGATCGAGCAGGACGCCCGGCACGGCGGCGGCGAACACAGCTGGCAACTGGCCTCGGTCCTGGAGCTGTACCTCGACCGCAACGGCCGCTGGCCCGAGCAACTCGACGCGCAGACAACGGCAGTCGAGGCGGCCCAACGCCTGGGCGACATACCCGGCCAGGCCTTCGCCCACCTCGCGCTCGGCTTCGTCAGCGGTCGCCTCGACCGGCCGGACGAGGCCGACGCACATCTGTCGCGCGCCCTGGAGCTGTTCGGCGAGATCGGCGACCTGGGCGGCAGGAGCAGGACCCTCCGCAGGCTCGCCTTCCTGGCCAACGGGCGTGGCCGGCACGAAGCGGCCCTCGACCACTACGCCGAGGCGAGCGCCCTGTGCCGTGCGGCCGGGCGGCGCAACGACGAGGCGGGCATCGCCAACGAGGTCGGCTGGACGTACATCCTGATGGGCAAGTACGAGGACGCCCTGACCGAGTGCGGCCGCGCGGTCTCCGCCCACCGGGAGACGGGCGACCGCAACGGCGAGGCCGCCGCCCTGGACAGCCTCGGCTACGCCCATCACCACCTGCACGACCACGACCGGGCGCTGGAGTGCTACGAGCAGGCGCTGCGCGTGTACCGGGAGATCCGTGACCGCTACCTGGAGGCCGACACCCTGGTGCACATCGGCGACACCCGCCGAGCCGCCCACCAGGACACGCAAGCCGCGCTCGTCTGGCGTGAAGCGCTCGGCATCCTCGACGAGATCGGCCACCCGGACGCCGAGCAGGTCCGCCACCGGCTGAACGACCTCGCCGAACCGGAACGGCCGCCGCGACAGTAAAACGTCAGCGTCCCGAAAGCGGGCCCTGCCTACGCTCCCCGCTCCGCTCCACCCGGAGCCGGAAGCGCGTACGGCATTCCCTTTCAGGACTGGACCATGACCCCCACCACTTCCGCGGACCTCCCCACAGCCGTGCACCGCAACCAACTGCTGCGCACGATGATGTCCGAGCACGCGAAGGCACTGCTCGCCTACGCCGACAAGCTGCTGAACGACCGTCACATGGCGGAGGACATCGTGCAGGAGACCCTCATCCGCGCCTGGCCGCACGCGGAACGCCTCTACAGCACCGAGGGATCGGTACGCGGCTGGCTCCTCACCGTGACCCGCAACCTCGTCGTCGACCGGATGCGCAGCGCCGTCGCCCGCCACGAGACCATCGGCGCCGAGGACCGGGACGTGCCCCTGCCCGACCACACCGGCGCCGTACTGGCCTCCGTGGTGGCGACCGGCCTGCTGCGGCGACTGTCCCACGAGCACCGGGAGGTCCTGCTGCACACCTATCTGTGCGGCCGGACCGTGCAGGAGACGGCGCGCATCCTCGGGATACCGGCGGGCACCGTCAAGTCCCGCCGGCACTACGCCCTGAACATCCTGCGCGCCGAGGCCGGCAAGGGACTCACGCCGGAACGGTGAGCCGGACATCGAGGACCGGGATGTCGACGTGGCCGTCGGCGTCGGTGTGCCGCACCCGCGTGCACCGTCCCCCGCCCCGCGTCGGGCGCCACCGGAGCGGGGGCGTCGACCCGGGGATGCTGCCGCAGCTCCGCCGGCCTGTGCTCGGGTCTCGTGCCCGCGCCGTTGCTCATCGTGTCCACCCATGCCCTCCGAGGTTCCGTTGCACCGACTACACGGAACCGCCCGGCGAGAACGTTCGATGCGAAGTCACTTGAACCTTTCGGGACTTGGCGAGTACGTGCGACACGAACTCGGTTGAACCTTTCACGACACCGACCCCGTGTACCTGGCGACCACACGTCACAGGCAGCGCACCGGGGGAACGCCATGGCACGTCGGCACTCGAGGCCCGAAGACTTCCAGCTCGTCGGCATGGACTCGGACCCGACGCCCGGCGACCCCGACCTGATCGACCTCCCGGACAAGCTGACCAAGACCGTCACCTCCTATCACGACGCCGCCCAGGCCTACAGCGACCACATGCCGCGGCTGCGCGAGGCCGCGGTCCCCGCCGAGCGCCGCCCGATCCGCCTCGACGTGCTCCCCGACCGGGTCACGTACGAGGAGGCGCTCGCCCTGCACACCCGGGGCGGCCCGATGCGCCCGCTGGTCGCCGTGGGCGGTGACGTCCTCACCTCGCTCGGCCCCGACCTGACGGACGTACCGACCTTCGTGGTCGCCGGACCGCCGCGCACCGGACGCAGCACCGCCCTGCTCGGCGCGGCTGAGTCACTGCTCGCCGCCGGCGCCGGCCTCATCGTCCTGGCGCCCCGGCGCTCGCCGCTGCGGCGACTGCTGGGACGGCCCGGCGTGGCCGCCCTCATCACCGACGCCGAGGTGACGGTCGACGAGTTCCGGCAGACGCTGGGCAGCGTGCCCGAGGAGTACGGCGTGATCGTCGTGGACGACGCGGAACTGTTCATGGGCGCCGAGATCGACTCCGACCTCGCGCTGCTCGCCCGCGGCGGCGCGGGCACCGGCTGGGGCGTCCTCGCGGCCGGCAACGCGGAGTCCCTGGCGCTGAGCCTGGCCGGCTGGATGGGGCAGGTGAAGCGCAACCGCACCGGCATGCTGCTCTCCCCGCAGGGCATGAGCGACGGCGAGGTCATCGGCGTGAAGCTCACCCGGGGCGTCGTCGACCAGGCCCCGCAGCCGGGCCGGGGCCTGCTGCACCTGGGCGACGGCACGCTCCGCTCGGTCCAGGTGCCGCTGCTGGAAGCGGAACTCTAGAAGCGGGAGGCGCGCCCCCGAAGTCCCCCCTTAGGGAGCGCGCCTCCTTCCCGCCCGCAGCCCAGGACCTGCCGGGCGGGACAACGAAGGGCGGCCGGACCGAACTGGTCCGGCCGCCCTTCGGCTTGCCGTACGGCGTGGGGCTCAGGCGGCGACGCCCTCCGTACCGTCGGGGGAGACCTGGACGCCGTCGTCCGTCACGAAGCGGAAGGTGCAGGCGATGGCGTCGAAGAGGTCGTACACCTCGTTCTTCAGCGGCAGGTTGGGGCTGGCGAGGGTCACCACGAGGAAGTCCTCCGTGCTGCCGGGCACCGGCATCATCGTGTGCATCGTCAGCAGCTTGACGTCGATGTCCCCGGTCAGCCGGGTCACCTCGGTGCCGGTGACCCGGGCCACCGTGCCCACATGGGGCACCTTCGCCGACGTGATGACCCGGTCCTTGGGCGCCACCCCGTTCGCCGAGGAGACACCGAGCCGCGCGGACAGCACGGGGAGGGTGAGTTCCTCGCCCTTGGGCGTGTTGACGGCGAAGACCATGCCGTACGCCATGAAGAGGCCCTCGGTGTACATCGTCGCCGTGCACGCGGCCAGCAGCGCCCCGTGGCGGCGGGCCGCCCTCGTCACCTCCCGGCCTTGCCGGAACATGTCGTTGATCCGGGCCTTCTCGCCGGGGTCGTCGGTCGAGGCCAGGGCCTGCGCACGGGTCCTGGCCAGCTCCTCGCCGCTCGGGTCGACCTGTTCCCAGGAGTCCGGGATGTCCAGCAGAAAACGCTGTGCGGTGTTCATCGGTCAGCTTCCACCTTGTTCTCGAAGTTCTGGGTGGAGCCACGGGAGAGCTCGGGCCCGAAGGCCGCGTCGAAGTCGAACGTGTTGTGTGCGATGTCGATGAAGTCGTGCACGAAGCCCAACATGTCCTGAGCCTCCTTGAGTTCACTCCCGGGGATGTTGACGTCCGACGCCACGGCGGGCCCCCGTTTCTGTGCGGTGAGGATTCGTGTCTGCTCTGCACACGAGGTCGGAGGCCCGGAACGTTCACCGTCGTCGGACCTTTGCCGGGGCCATCGAGGAGGGCGGCAACGTCTATGGGGCGACGAACTGAACTCACCCGCCGAGCGCACCGGTTGACCCTATGAGCCGGTCGTCCCGAAGGTGATCCGGTAGTAGCAGGCCCCCTTGCACGGCATCGTCGCCCCGTCGTCGAAGGCGTACGAATAGGCATAGGGGGCCGCCCGCTTGAAGACCTGGGTGTAGTCGACCGGCCACTTCGACGGGACGCAGTTCTCGCGGCCCGCCCACGCACCGCGACAGCAGTACGTGTCGCCGCCGAACGCCGCGCAGGGCGGCTTGCAGCCGACGACCTGCCCGCCCGAGGTGGCCCGCATCGCGGTGGGGCAGTTCACGTCCGAGGTGCAGACGCCCTTGTAGCAGCCGCCGGCGCTGACCGGGTCGACGGTCGTGGTGTGCGAGATGTTGATCCACATCGGCAGGTTCGAACCGTCGACCATGCTCACGTCGTAGAAGTCCATTCCTGCGTACGCGTCGAACGTGAACTCACCCAGTGTGGTGGGCGGGTTGGCGCCCTCGCAGACGCTGGTGCAGTCGCCGGTCGCGCAGTGCCCCGCGGCCGTCGTGGTGCAGCCTGTCCGCCCCCAGATCCGGCCGCCCCAGTTGTTCGCCACGGTCACCGACAGGCTCTGGCCCGGGGCGAGTTGGCGGCCCTTCGGGTAGATGGCGGTGTTGGTGACGATCGCCCAGACCGTCTTCGGGGTGCGGTTGACGACCGTGATCAGGCGTTTGCCTGCGGGTGCCGTCGAGGTGTGAGGTGTCGGTTCGACTGCCTTGGTGGTGGGTTTGTTTGTGCTCTTCTTCGAGACGGAGGCCTTGGGGGACGGAGAGGCCGAGGCGCTGTGAGTCGGGGAAGGCGAAGGCGACGGCGAGGCGCTGCGGGACACCGCCGGGCGCGCGGCCGCGTCCTGGTGGGCTGTCGTGCGCGTGCCGCCCGTTCCGGACGGCGTCCACACGCTGTAGGCGATCAGCACGGTGGCGGCCGTAGCGAAGGCGGCTGCCGCGACGTACCACCAGCGTCGGCCGTGTCCCTGCGGGCTCGCGCCGTGTCTTCTGCGTCCTCGTGCCATCGTCCTCGGGCCTTCCTGATGCTCTTCGGATGCGGTCCAGATGCGGTCCTGCCTATCGGTGACCTTTTCGGCGGCGGCCCGACAACATAAATTCGGACCCGACCGGCTGATTTCTTTTGTTGTCCTGTTTTCTGTAGTCCCTGCGCGCGTCGGCGGTCTCCGAAGCAGAGAGATGCCACGGCCGGACCACACGCGGAGGAACGAACCCAGATGCGCAAGAAGCCCAGGAGTGGCCCCGACGCGGGCGTGGTGACGGCCGCGTGCGCGGGCGACCGGCAGGCCCTGGATCACCTGCTGACGCAGTGCCTGCCGCTGGTCTACAACATCGTCGGCCGGGCCCTGAACGGTCACGCCGACGTCGATGACGTCGTACAGGAGACGCTGTTGCGCATGGTGCGGGGGCTGCCGAAGCTGCGGGATCCCTCCGCGTTCCGGTCCTGGCTGGTGGCCATCACGATCAGACAGGTACGGGACCGTGAGCAGACGCGGGCCACGGACCGCGACCGCAGGGCGCATCTGGAGGACGCGGAGACGATCACCGACCCCGCTCTCGACTTCGCCGGACTCACCATCCTGCGGCTGGGGCTGACCGAGCAGCGTCGTGAGGTCGTCGAGGCCACCCGCTGGCTCGATCCGGACGATCAGGAACTGCTGTCCCTGTGGTGGCTGGAGGAGACCGGCGAACTCGAACGCGCCGAGCTCGCCGGTGCGTTGGGGCTCTCCGACCGGCACGCCTCCGTCCGGGTGCAGCGTATGAAGAAGCAGATGGAGGTCTCCCGGGTCGTGGTGCGGGCGCTGGTCGCCGCACCGCGCTGCGTGGAACTGGACGAGACGGCCTCGACGTGGGACGGCACGCCAAGTGCCCTGTGGCGCAAGCGGTTTGCCCGGCACATCCGCGGGTGCGGGGTGTGCCAGGGGCTGGACGAGGGGCTGCTCCCGATGGACCGGCTGCTCAGCGGGCTGCCGCTGGTCGCGGTGCCGGCCCGGTTCGACGTGTCCCGCGTGCTGGACGCCGTCTCAACCACCGCTCCCTCAGGGCACGGTGGGACGAGTCGCAGGCACGGGCGCGGGCCCCGGTCCGGCCGTATCGGCGGCAAACAGGTCGTGGGCGGTTCGGCGGCGGTCGCCGTCGCCGTGGTCGCCGCGCTGGTCGCGCCCCGGCTGACGGGCGGTTCCTCCCCTACGACGGCCGTGGCATCGCCTTCTCCCACTCCCGTGGTCAGTGTCACGCCGAGTCCCACGCTCTCGCCCTCGGCGACGCCCAGCAAGTCCCCTTCACCGAAGGCCAAGCCGAGCCCCTCGCCCTCGAAGCACACCCCCGCCGCCCCCGCGCACCTCGCGTCCGGCGCCAAGAAGGGCGTAGGGGTGTGGTCGTTCGGCGGGGTGAGCCAGGCGCTCGCGGCCAGTGGGGCGAGCTGGTACTACACCTGGTCCACCCAGCACTCGGGCATCACGACACCCTCGTCGGGCTCCTTCGTGCCCATGATCTGGGGTGCGAAGTCCGTCACCGACTCCTCGCTCGCCCAGGCCCGGTCGTACGGCCCGTATCTGCTGGGGTTCAACGAACCGGACATGGCGCAGCAGTCGAACATGACGGTCGAGCAGGCGCTGCAGCTGTGGCCCAAGCTCATGGCGGCGGGCAAGATCCTGGGCAGTCCCGCGGTCGCCTACGGCGGGGACACGGCGGGCGGCTGGCTGGACCGCTTCATGTCCGGGGCCAAGGCGAAGGGCTACCGCGTCGACTTCATCACCCTGCACTGGTACGGCGGCGACTTCCGCACCCCACAGGCCGTGCAGCAGCTGACGTCGTACCTGGCCGCCGTGTACGCGCGCTACCACAAGCCGGTCTGGCTCACCGAGTACGCGCTGATCGACTTCTCCCAGGGGACCCGTTTCCCGTCCGCGCAGCAGCAGGCGGACTTCGTCACCGCGTCCACCAAGGCGCTCGACGGGCTGTCCTACGTGCAGCGTTACGCGTGGTTCGGGCTGGGCGCGGATCCGTCGAAGCCGAGCAGCGGGCTCTTCACGAACGGTACGACGACGACCGCGGCGGGCCGGGCCTTCCAGTCCGCGGACTGACCGGCCCGGCCGCGCACACGGTCAGGGGCTCACTCCCCAGGTGATGCGGTAGCCGCACTCTCCCGAGCAGGTGAGGACGCTGGTCGCGTCGTCGTTGACGTAGGAGTAGGCGAAGGGCTCGGCCTTCTTGAACACGGCCGCCGAGTCGACGGGCCAGGTCGAGGGGACGCACTGGGGGCGCGCCGCGTAGGCGCCGGTGCAGCAGGTCTGGTCCGTCTTGAACACCAGGCAGGCGCTGAGGCACGCGACGACGCGGCCGCCCCTGACGCGCTGCAGCTTGGCGGGGCAGGTCGCGTTGGCGTCCCGGGTGCATCCTGCGGCGGAGCAGCCGTTCGCGTCGATCCTGTCGTGGGACGAACCGCCGTAACTGTTGATCCACATCGGCAGGTTGTTGCCCTCGACCAGGCTGACGTCGTAGAAGTCCATGCCGTTCCAGGCGTTCAGGTTGAACTCGGCCAGTGTGGAAGGGAATTCACCCCACGTCGAGCCGCACTGGAAGTGGCCGCAGTCCCCGGTCGTGCAGTGGCCGTCGCCGGCCGCGTCGAAGGAACAGCCGGTGCGCGCCCACACCCGGACGTCCCAGTGGTCGGGGACGGCGAAGCTGACACTGGCCCCGGGCTTCAGCACCCAACCCGTGGCCGCCACAGGGTGTTTGGGGTCCGCCGCGATCGCCGGCCAGATCGTCTCGTCGAGCCGGTTGACCAGCGTGACGGTCCGCTTGCCGACGGCCTTCGCCTGTCCGGCGGTCGTACCGGACGGCGAGGCGCCGATGTGGGGCGACTTGTGTGCGTGGGGAGTGGGCGAGGGCGAGGACGTGGCCCGCGGTGACGGCGTCGTCGTAGGCGAAGGGCGGGGGAGGGACGGGGAGTCGGCGGTCGCCGTGGCGTGCGTAGACGACGGGTCCGCGACGGTACGGCCTCCCGACGACGGCCCGGTCTGCGCGCGGGCCAGCAGTACGCCGGTCACCACCGCGAGGCAGGTGAGGACCGCGGCGGCGATCAGGGCGGCCTGTCTACGAGGCATCTCTCAACACTCCTGTCCGTACCCACATCTCCACCGTGCGGCGATGCGGCCGGCGGAGCTTCCGTAGAGGAGACCGGCGGCCGTCGTGCCGGACAACGGAAAACAGGACGGCAATACCTGTTTCGGACGAGTGCGCCGTGGGTGAGCAGTGCTGGTCATAAGTCGATCAGAAGTTGGCAACCCGGTCGCGATGGAGCGGCCGTACATTGCGTCAGCGGGGCCGAAGATCATCTGATCGGCCCGGAAGTCCGGATACCCGCGACCTTGTCGCAGGAATCGCGACCATGTTCAGAAAGTGCTCTGGAGACACACCGATGAAGATCGCCAAACGTCTCGTCCTCACCACCGCGGCCCTCACCGCCGTAGCCGGCGCCACGCTCGCGAGCGCGACCGTCGGCCAGGCCGCCACCCCGAAGCCGCCCGTCCGTCTCGGTGTCACCGTGCCCGACGCGCTGAAGGTCCCCGACGGCAACAAGCTCACCGGCGTCTTCTCCGCCGCCGGCGTCCAGACCTACACCTGCACCAACGGCGCCTGGACCCTGCTGGAGCCCGCCGCCACCCTGTGGGCCAAGAACGACCGCACGCACCGCTCTGTCGCCCTCCACTCCCGTGGCCCGGTGTGGGTGTCCACCGTGGACGGCAGCGCCGTCAACGGCTCCGCGATCGCCAACTCGCCCAAGACCGGCACCATTCCGGAGCTGCTGCTGAAGTCCACCGCCACGCGCGGCACGGGCGTCTTCGGCGGCGTCTCCTACATCCAGCGCCTGGGCACGGACGGCGGCGTCGCCCCGGCCGGTGCCTGCACGGGCACGGACCAGGTCAGCGTCCAGTACACCGCCACCTACGCGTTCTACAAGCCCGCCGAGTAACACGGCGGGCGGTACGACAGCAGTGGCCTCCGGGCGATCGATCCGGGGGCCATTGCCGTGCGCCCCTGTGCCCCTGGGCGCGTCGGCCCCTCAACTCCCTTGCGGCGGCTCCTGTTCGGCCCTGATCCGGCCGTGCACCTCCCAGTCCCACACCGTCTCGCGCACCTCGTCCAGCGCGCGGGCCAGATGCCTGCGGTAGGTGCTGAACGCCAGGTTCAGCTTCCGCGCCACCGCCTCCTGCGTCGACGTCGAGTGGTACGTCGCCGTCAGCACCTCGTGCAGATGCCGGGTCCGGGGATGGGCGTTCAGCCGCTGCACGGCCTTGCAGATCAGGTCGCGCAGCGCGGTCACCGGGTCGCCCTCGCTGAGCTCCTCCACCAGCCGGCTGCGCAGCAGCGGGTTGTCGGCGAGCCCGCCAGGGTCGAGCCAGCCGCGCAGTGCCTCGCGGACCGCGGCGTCCGACTCCTCCCGACTCAGCGACGTGAGACGGGACTTGGGCTTCCCGGCCGCCACCGCCGGTGCCCCGCCGAGCAGGCGGGCGTCGATTCCCTCGGCCCACTCCTCCACCCGCGCCGCCCGCCAGTCGTGGCAGAACAGGCCGTACCCGCGATCGGCGTGGACGGCCTGGCGGGGCGGCTGGAACATGCCCATGTAGGTCATCAGCGGCGCCCAGAACTTGGGTTCGGCACTGACGAAACAGGACCAGGCGCAGTGCTTGGCGCGCAGCAGCTCGAAGACGATCCGCATGCGCACCAGGTCCCACGACCGCGAGGGCCGGTGATGGTTCTCCTCGTGCACCATGAACCGGGCCACACCGAGGTGTTCGCCCTGGCGCGGGGGTGTCATCGCGGACACCAGGTCCCACGCCTCGGCCGTCACGGGGTCGGCCGCCCGGGTCTCGTCGTCGAGTTCGTCGATCCTCAACCAGGCCATGAATCCCAGCAGTTGGCCCGTGTCGCAGCGGCGGTGCACGTGGAACGCCTCGGGCTGACGCTGCAACCAGTGGGCAACGACACGGGCGTTGTGCTCGCCCTCGACCTCGCGGGTCAGCTCGATCAGCGCCGGGGCGTCCTCCGGTCGCATCGGCTGTTCGTGGACGGCCCCTTCGTCGCGGTCGCCCTGGAACTCGCGCAGCCACTGGGCTCTGGAGACGATGTGGTTGAACTCGCGGGCGGCGCGCAGGGCTTCCTTCTCCGGCGCCTCGCGGACGCGCTCCACCAGATACCGGCGCACCGTGCGGTGCATGGCCTTGTAGCGCTCCGGATCGCGCCAGCGGAAGTCGCTGTCGAGGGCGTCCCGGACGACGTCGTACGGGCACACCCCGAAGGGTCCCGACTTCATGAACGACAACTGCCTCAGCCAGGCGAAGAGTTCGGTGGCGTCCTCGTCGGGGAGCGCCACCCGCAGCAACTCCTCGGTGGTGTCCGCGACATGGCCGCACACCTCCAGCGCCCGCCGGTGCGCGGACGACGGCGGCTTGCCGACCAGGTGCGTCAGCAGCCGGTCGACGACCGTGCGCAACGGTGCCCAGAACACCTCGTCCGTCGACGTGTTGTCGTGCGTCGCCGCCTCCGCTGCCAGTCGCAGGGCGAGGGGATGGCCTGCGGCGAACCGGAGCAGAGCCGCGTGCGAGGACGGGTCGACTCCCTGCGAACCGAGCAGGGCCGCGGCGTCCGACGGCCCCAACTCCCGCAGCGGCACTACCTGCAGCACCTCGCTCCACCCGAGGTCCGCCTTCCAGAGCGGGTCGGGGGCGAGCCGGCCGGCGACGACGACCAGGGCGCCGGCCGGTAACCGGGGGAGGAAGCGGTCGCGTATCCACTCCTCCATGTCCCGGTAGCGCTCGAAGTCGTCGACCAGCAGGACAGCGTTGTCCTGGACGAAGACCTCGGCGGTCGCCGCCTCGAAGGCCGCCGGGGAGCGGTCGATCGTACGGGCGTCGACGCTCACGACCGGCCGGCCCATGGCGCGTGCCTCCGCGGCGAACCGCTGCAGCAGGGCGCTCTTGCCCATGCCGCCCGGTCCGTGCAGCACGATGACCGTCGGCGCACCCGGTTCGCCGGCCGCCGCGCGGCGGAACAGGGCCAGTTCGCGCTGCCTGCCGACGAAGTACTGCAATCGGGCGGACGCCAGTCTGTCGGCCAGCACGGCGGAGTCCTCCTTCGCCATGGCGTTCCTTTCCCCGGAGCCGACCTCTTCGGGCCGCTGCGAAACCTACCGGGTCGGGCCGGACGACGGGACACGGCCGGACCTTACGTGGGTCTTACGGACCTGGGAGGGGGTCGTCCGTGGAAACGGTAAGAGACCCGCTTCTTTGTCCTATTCGCACTCGTTGAGGAACGCGAAGGGGTCCGTAGCCCTCCTTCTGTGTGAAGGAACGAGCACAGGCAAGGAACCGGGGACTGAGTGGCATGGGTTTGACCAGCGAGACTACCGTTTATGTGATGGCGGCCGTCGCCGTCGTCTGCGTGGCGCTGCTTGTCTGGGTATGGCCGCGGCTGGCGAAGCCCACGGTGCGGCAGGTGCTCGGGCGGCTGACGGCCATCGGAGTGACACAGGTCACGATTATCGCCGCATTCGCGTGCTGGCTGAACTCCTCGTACCAGTTCTTCGGATCGTGGGACGAGCTCTTCGGCAACACCGACACCGCGCCCGTCGGCGTGACCCAGGCGGCCGACCACAACGGAGGCGCGACCGGCATCTCCGTCAAGGGCGCGCTGGTGCAGCCCGCCTCCGACGAGCAGCTGAACCGGGTCAGCGGACTGCCCACCGGCAACCCCGCGGTCAACGGCAAGGTGGAGTCCGTGAAGGTCATCGGCCGCCGCACCGGCGTTGTCGACCCGGCCTTCGTCTACCTGCCCCCGCAGTACTTCCAGAAGGCGTACGCCAGGCAGCGCTTCCCCGTCGTCGTCGCACTCAGCGGCTACCCCGGCAGCATCTTCAACCTCGCCCAGTACCTGCGGGTCTCGCAGACCGCCGGAGAGCTGCAGAAGAACGGCCAGATGCAGCCGACCATCATGGTGATGATCCGGCCCACGATCGCCCCGCCGCGCGACACCGAGTGCGTGAACGTCCCCGGCGGACCGCAGACCGAGACCTTCCTCGCCAAGGACCTCCCGCAGGCCCTCAAGTCCGCCTACCGGATCGGCCACGACGCCAGCGCCTGGGGCGTCCTGGGCTACTCCTCCGGCGGCAGTTGCGCTTTGCAGCTGACGATGCGCAACCCGCACGTCTACACCACGGCCGCCGCGCTCTCGCCCGACTACAGGGTCAAGGACGACCCCACCACCGGCAACCTCTTCGGCAGCGGACTCGGCCGCGTCAACCGGGTCAACGGACACGACCTGATGTGGCGGCTGAAGCACCTGCCCGCACCCCAGGTCTCCGTCCTGGTCGCCGAGAGCAAGCACGGCGAGCGCGGCTACCCGCAGACCCTCGCCTTCATCAAGGCCGTCAAGGCGCCCATGCGCGTCGTGTCCATCCTGCCCGAGTCCGGCAGCCACAACTTCCCCACCTGGGTACGGGAGATGCCCGCCGCCCTGAAGTGGATGAACCAGCAACTCACCTTCCCCCAGGACGTCGTGCCCCGGCACGTCGCCCCGAAGAAGGGTCACAGCACCGTACGCGCGGAGGGCACCGAGCCCACACCGACCGCCCGCACCCACAAGTAGCCTCCACCTCAAGGGCGTTGGCCCCGGCCGCTGGATGCCCAACTTCCGGTAGGAACTGGTGAGATGGGTCTCCACCGCCCGCCGGGCGAGATGCAGCAGATCGGCGATCTCGGTGTTCGTACGGCCCTCGGCGGCCAGTTCGGCGATCCGGCGCTCACTGTTGGTGAGAGAACCCGAACCGGTGCGGGCCGGGGCCGTGCGCCCGGCCCCGCTCTCGCCCAACGCCCCCTCCGTCAGGGCCCGTAGCCGGGTCGCGCCCAGCCGCTCGGCGCGCTCCGCGGCCTCCCGCAGCCACCCGCGGGTCCGCCGCCGGTCACCGGCCGCGGTCAGCGCCCGGCCCTGCGCGATCAGCGCCGGCACCAGCTCGGTCTCCGTCCCCTCCGGCGCGTCCCGCAACAGCCCCACGGCCTCCTGAGCGAACTCCAGACCACGCCGTCCACCGGTCGCCGCGGCCGGCACCCGCAGGGAACGGCCCACCGTACGGGGCGTGTTCCACACCCGGGTCAGCCGCAGCTCCTCCTCCGCCAGTGCGATCGCCTCCCGGGGGCGGCCGAGGGCGAGCCGGCACTCGGCGGCGGCCGAACGCCACGGAGTGACGACCGGGCTGACCACCTCACCGGCCGACTGCCGGCGCCCGCACTCCAGGAAGTCGTGCAGCGCGCCCGCCGGATCGCCGCAGGCCGCGCGCAGCACACCCCGCGCGTACAGGAAACGGTTCAACTCCCAGGAATCGGGCGCCGACCGCAGGTCGAAACCGTCCGCGAGCCGCAGCGCCCGCGCCTCCTGCCCGGTCGCCAGCAGCCCCAGCAGGATGTGCGCGTGCCCGTTCGACGCGGGTCGAACTCGGGCGGTTCCTGACGTACGGCGGCGGTCTCAGGCGTAGTCGGTCGCGGGGACCGTGGCGTAGTGGCTCATCATCTCGATCGTCGACTCGGCGTTGAACTCCCGGCCGCCGGCGATCATGTCCCGCAGGTCACGGAAGTACTGCACGAACAGGTCGGGCGTGAAGGTGTTGATCATCACGGCGGGTTCGTCGCCGGGGTTGGCGAAGGTGTGCGGGGCGCCGGGCGGAATCATCGCGAGGGTGCCGGCCGGGGCGACGTGGACGGTCTCGCCGATGGTGAAGTGCACGGTGCCGGAGACGACGTAGAAGCCCTCGTCGTGCCGGCCGTGGCGGTGCTGCGGCGGACCCTGGGTGTGCGGGGCGAGGGTGATCTCGCCGATGCCCAGGCGGTGGCCGGTGGTGCTGCCGTCCTCCAGGATGCGCATCGTGACCGGGCCCAGACGGATCCTCTCGCCGTCGTCCGGACCGACCACGGAAACCTCGTTCATCTCGAACTCCCTTGTGCTCGCCGCGCGTTGTGCGCCCTCAGGACTGTAGGACAGTGGGCTGGCAACTCTCGTCATGCAAGTACACTCTCACGACGAGAGTCAGTCGTGATAAAGTGCGGAAGGGACGGACGGCAGCGACGAGCGAAGACGGGGATGTGACGCACCGATGGCGACAGCACAGACGGACACGGGCCGCAGCAATCAGAAGAAGCGCACCCGTACGGCGATCGTCGACGCGGCACGGGTGCTGATCGGCGCGGGTAGCGAGGTGACCATGCCCGAGGTCGCCCGCGCCGCCCTGGTCTCCGAGGCCACCGCCTACCGGTACTTCCCCGACCTTCCGTCCCTGATCGGCGAGGCCCTGGCCGGTGTCTGGCCCGACCCGGCCGAGGCGCTCCAGCCGGTCGCCGACTCCCGCGATCCCGTCGAACGGGTCGCCTACGCCTGCGAGTTCCTGCTGCGCGGCATCCTGGCCCGCCAGGGCGGGGTGCGCGCCATGATGGCCGCGACCATCGTCCGCCCCGACGCGGAGAGCATGCGGCCCGGGATCCGTTTCGGCCTCATCGACCACGCCCTCGCACCACTGGACGGCACCCTGGGTGTGACGGACCCGGACGCGTTCACCCAGCTCAAGCGAAGCCTCGCGGTGGTCGTCGGCGCGGACGCCCTGTTCACCCTCACCGACCAGCTGGGGCTCACCCCCGACGAGGCCGTCGCCAGCGTCGTACGCACCGCGAAGACCCTGACGGAGGCGGCGGTGCGCGCGGCGGCGGTGGGATAGGAGGACTCGGCCCGGGACCACTCAACTGCCCTGAGAAGTCGGGTCAGTCGGGTCGCTCGCCAGCCAGTGGCCGTCCGTGGTCCAGCCGAGCAGCCGACGGGCCCGGCCGCTGTCCGCCGTACCGTCCGGGCCGAAGCCGCCGCCGTCCACGACCAGCCGCAGCCCCGCCAGAGCGGGCGCGAGACGGGCCGCGACATGGAACGGGTGACGGCCCGTCTCCTCGTCCAGGCCGGCGAGCACCCGCCGTTGTTCGGCGGGCGGGCAGAGTGACAGGTGGAACACCAACTGCCGCCAGGCGTACGCCGCGTCCTTGATCGTGGCGTACGGCCGCGGGTTGCGGTGCACCCGGCCCGTCAGCCGGCACACGGTCACGAAGCAGCGCCGCGCCAGGTCGGCCCAGCCCTGCTCGGGGGCGATGCCCACCCGGTGGACCAGCGTGGCCAGGTTGTGCGTGGTCAGGATCTGCGACTGCTCGATCACCTTGCCGTTCTCCGCCACCCAGGACCCCTGCGAGGCACCGGACTTCGGCCCGGCCGGTGCCGAGGACGCCGCCCCGGCCCGCTCCGCGCACAGCCGCGCGAACCCCGGAGAGGTCCGAGTCTTGTCCGAGCGGCCCGCCGCCTCGGCGATCGCCAGCTCACCGATCGCCGCGTAGTCGATGCCGTAGTACCGCTCGTACAGCGAACCGCCGAGCAGCTCGCCCGCGATCCCGGCCGCCACCAGGAACTTCGGTCCGAAGGCGTTCATGAAGATGTCCGCGGCCAGCTCCTCCACCAGCGGAGCGCCCAGGCCGGACTGGCGGGCGAGCACGCCGAGTTCGCGTACGAGCGGGTTGGGCAGGATGGTGCCGGGGAACCCGCGCACCGCCAGCTCGCCCAACTGCCGTAGCACCAGGGCCGCTTCGGCCGAGCCGTCGCCCCGCTGCGCGGCGACCGCCCGCACCCAGGGCAGTTCCTCGATCCGGACCTGCCGCTCCAGGTCGAGCAGGAGCAGCGAGCGGCGGTTGCGGAACGCGCGGTAGTTCGTGGCCATCAGCGTCCGCAGAGCTTGGTCGTCGTAGGCCCGGGCGCTGGTGACGGCGACCAACTGCGGTACCAGTTCGGCCAGTACCTCGGCCGAGGGGACGACTCCCCGCTCCACCAGGACGTCGACCGGTGCGCTCAGCGCGCCCTGGACCACCCGGTGTATCACAGGCGGGAGTTGGGCACCGGCGGGGACGCCGGTCTCCCGCTCCTCCGGTGCGGACACGGGGGCCAGTACGGGGGTGAGATCGACGATGCCCGACTCCTGGGGCAGCACGGCGAGCCGGCGCAACGTCACCTGCGCCAGGGCGTGGTGGGAGGGGAGGGCGGCCTGCACCCGCTGCGCGCGCCGCAGTTCGGTGTGCGCCGGTGATCCCGGCAGACCGCGCCGCCGCACCATCGACGCGACGGCGTGCCGCAGCAGCCCGAGCCGGCGCGCGTCCAACTCCCGCCCGGCGACGGTCTCCTCCAGCGCGCCGCGCAGAATGCCCAGGTTCCCCTTCGGCTTACGGTGCTTTCCGCAGCGGGTGTGCTCCTCGGCCAGCAGTCGGTAGCGGCTCAGCAGGGCGGCTCCACGCTCCAACCAGGCCTCATCGGGGGCGAGTTCGAGCACGCGCCCGTCCGCCCCGCCCACCGTCTCCAGCCAGTGCGCGAGCAACTCGTCCCCGAACGGCTGCCATACGGCGAGTGCCTCGCGCTGCGCCTCCACGGCCGCGTTGGGGCGCCGCCGGACCAGCCTGTCCACGGTGTCGTCGACGGTACGGCGGTGCAGCGCGGCGGTGCCGTCCGACGCGGGCCGACCGGTCGACGGGCGTGGCAGGAACCGGAGTTGACCGGCGAACGGCTCCAGCTCCGCGACCAGGTCCAGCGCGGCGGCCGTCTCCCCGTGCCGCACCAGCCACGCCATGGTGAGCAACGCGCCCTCCTCCGGCACGGTCACCTCGTACCGCCCGCTGTTCAACTGCCCCCACAGCCAGGTGAGTCCGGTCTCGGTGAGACAGTGCGCGAACAGCGCCCGCCGGTCCGCGGGCACACCGAACCGCTCCGCGAGCCGGACCTCGTACGGCTGGAGCGGACCGCCCGCGCTCGGCGCGCCCGTGGCGAAGCCGCCGCGCACCACCTCGGGGGTGACCCAGGCCGGAAGCCCGGCCACCGGGGTCCGCGATCCGATCGTCAGCCACCCGCCCGCCATTCCGGTGAGCACGGCACGCCAGCGCTGCGCGCGGCCCTCCGCGCGACGGCGGGTGTCGGCGTCCTCGTGGGTCAGCGCGGTCGTGAAGGCCTTGGCCAACTGGCCTAGGGCATAGCCCGGGGCCGCGGTGAGGTGCTGCTGCTCAGCGTCGTCATCCATAAGCCGACGTGGCGGGTACCGCCCCCGCGCCCTCCGGGTCCAGAGCCCGGTGCTCTCCTGACTGAGCTACACGCCGATGAGCAGCGACGTTAGAGGCGGAACAGGCGGTCGTACAAGTGGATTTCGGTCACAGCACCTTCCGGTGCACCAGCGCCGACAGCATCAACGCCCCCGGCAGCAACGGCACCCACACCGTCAGGACGCGGTAGCCGATGACGCTCGCCGTGGCCAGATCCATGGGGGCACCGAACGCGACCATCGTGAACACCGTCGCCGCGTCCACGGGACCGATCCCGCCGGGTGCGGGCACGGCGCCGACCGCGGTACTGGCGGCGAGGAACGCGAGCACCACCTGCGCCCAGGACAACGGCATGCCGAGTGAGGCCCCGACGGCGAAGATCACGGTCGCCTGGAGCACGGGAGCGGCGGCGGCCCCGCCCCACAGGGCGAGGATCCGGCTGGGCATGGTGTGCAGCTGCCGTACGTCGGTCAGGGCGGTGCGGACGCAGCGGAGAACCGGGCTGCGCAGTCGGCGTACGGCGCACAGCAGGACGGTGAACGTGGCGAGAGCGGTCGCCAGGCCGCCGACGGCGAGGAGAAACGACCAGCCTCTGGGGGCGAGTTGGCCGAAGCGCAGCGTCTCGGGGAAGGAGATGAGGAAGACCAGCAGAACGAGTGTCTTCGCGATCGGCCGGACGAGTGAGTAGAGGGCGAGCGAGGCGGTGGCGCGGGGGAGGGGGATGCCCTGGCCC
The DNA here is from genome assembly GCF_045209635.1 of Streptomyces sp. NBC_01622. Lineage (NCBI taxonomy): Bacteria > Bacillati > Actinomycetota > Actinomycetes > Kitasatosporales > Streptomycetaceae > Streptomyces > Streptomyces sp. NBC_01622. The sequence goes on along the minus strand of NZ_CP109293.1, from coordinate 2,837,692 downwards.
TGGAGGAAACGCAGCGTGACGGCGTGGGCGCCGATGCTGGCCGGCAGGGCGTGGTTCGCCGCGCCGGCCGCGAACTGGGAGGCGATCAGCAGACCGGTCGGCAGCCGGTCCGGCACGGCACCCTGGCGGACCAGGGCGGCGGTGCCCCAGCCGAGGCAGGTGAAGAAGAACGCGGCGAGCAGCCACCAGGGGTCGGCGGAGGCGAGCCGGGCCGTGCCCTCGTACATGGCACGCCAGTCGACCGCCGCCCACACCACGATCAGCAGGAGGGGCAGCAGGGTCAGGACCTTGGTGGCGAGGCGCGCGGCGGCGGGGAGTCGGAAGGGGACGGGGGCGGTGGTGGGGCCGGCGGTGGAGGCGGGGAGCGGCCCGGGGATGTCTTCGAGCGGAAGCAGGGACACGAGGCGAAACGTTCCCATCCGGTATGACGCAGTGGTGTCGGGAAGGGGAAAGGGTGCGGGCGGCTGGGCGAAGCGGACAACACGGAAGGAGCGGGTCGGACGGCACGGATGAAGTGAAGCCGTGTCGAATTCATTGCCTGAATCAACAATCCATCGGTTTGTTGACTTTAGGTTGAGCGAGCCATTTGAATTCCAGTATGACCCACGCCGAGCGTTCGTCCGCCGCTATCGCCCTCCCCGTCGACCTCGACGAGGCGGCCCACCGCTGTCTGGTCGCAGGCTTCGACGGCGCGACGACCGTGCCGGACACGCTCAAGGGGCTCATCGACCGCGGCCTCGGCGGGGTCATCCTGTTCACCCGCAATGTCCGGGACGCCGGGCAGGTACGCCGGCTCACCGACGAACTCCGCGCCCTGCGCCCCGACCTGCTCGTGGCCATCGACAACGAGGGCGGCGGCATCGGCCATCTGGTGAACGCGGGCGCCCCGGACGTCCCCGGCTCCTACGCTCTCGGGGTCGTCGACGACCCGGCCCTGACCGCCCGTTGCGCCGACGCCCTCGCCGCCCACCTCGCCACCCTCGGGATCACCGCCTCGTACGCCCCCGTCGCCGACCTCCAGCACCAGCCGCGCAACCCGATCGTGCGCACCCGCTCCTTCGGCGCCGACCCCGAGTTGGCCGCCCGCCATCTGCGCGCCTGGATCACCGCCACCGACGTGCGCGGCATCGCCTCCTGCGCCAAGCACTTCCCCGGCCACGGCGGCACCATCACCGACAGCCACCACGGCGTCGCGATCGACCCGCGGCCCTACGGCGAACTCCTCGTCGACCTCGAACCGTTCCGCGCGGCCGTCGCCGCGGGCGTGCCCATGCTGATGAGCGCCCATGTCGTCTTCCCGGCCCTGGACGCCAACCGCCCCGCCACCCTCAGCCGCCGCATCCTTGGCGATCTGCTCCGCCTCGACCTCGGCTTCGACGGCGTCCTCGTCAGCGACGCGCTGGAGATGAAGGCGATCGCCGACGAGTACGGCGAAGCGGCCGGCGCCCGTATCGCGCTCGCCGCCGGAGCGGACCAAGTCATCGTCGCCGTACCGGACTTGGCGGTCACCCTGGCCTGCCGGGACGCCGTCCTCGACGCACTGCACGCCCGCATGCTCGCGGAGGAGCGGGTCTGGGAGGCGGCCGGCCGGGTGCGTCGGCTCGCCGAGCGGTACGCGACGCCCCGTCGGACGGTCGCCGCCTGGGACGCGGACGCCGGGCTGGAGGCCGCCCGGCGCGCGATACGCACCCGGCCGCTGCCGCCGCCCGTGCGCGGCGCCCAGGTCGTCGACCTGTTCCCGGCCCCGCACCCCGCCCTGAACTGGGGCGGCGAGGACCTCCTCACCGAACTCCGCGCGATAGACCCCACGGCCACCGGCATCGCCCTCAACGAGGAGCCGGCCGACCCCGCCGCCCTCGTCGACGCGATCGGGGGCCGCAGCGCACCGCTGGTCCTCGCCACGTCCGACGCCGTCCTGCACCCCTGGCAGGCCCGACTGCGCGACACGCTGGTGGCCCGGCGGCCCGGCGCGATACTCGTCGACACCGGCCTGCCGGAGGGCGGCACCCTCTGCTCCTACGGGCGCGGACGGGTCAACCTGCGGGCGGTCGCGGAAGTACTGGCCGACGCCTGACCATCACGGCAGCCGTACGACTTCCCTGATACCGCGTGCCGCCAAGTACCCCTGGTCCTCAGCCCGTTCGGCCAGCACGACCGCCGGACGCGCACCCTGTGCGCGCATCCTCATCCACTCCTCGAAGTACGCGCCTCCAGGGCCGGACACCGACCGGGTGCCCGGGGTGCAGTCCAACACCAGGGCGGTGTCGCGGAGTTGGACGGTGCGCGGTTCGGCGATCGCGGCGGCGAAGGCCTCGGCGATCGGCTTGGCGCGGCCCGCCGAGTCGAACAGGCCCAAGGTGTATTCGAGTTCGGGATAGTCGGCGAGCGAACGGTCCACGTCGTGCGAGCACCACCACGTCACACCCCACAGCCCAGCGCACTCGGCCGCGTTGCGCACGGTCGCGCGCGCGAACTCCGGGGCGTCGGCCGCCGGGATGTGCGGCTCGGGAGCACCCGTCTCCTGGACCCAGACGGGCCGGGCCGGGTGGGTCGCGTACGCCTTCGCCAACTCCGTGCCGTACTCGGCGAGATGGAGCACTTCCGGGGAGCGCGGTCCGTAGCGGCGGGCGCAGTCGCCCGAGAACACCCACGGATGCACGGTGGTCAGATCGCCCTTGCGGGCCGAGGCCTCAGGGGTGAACGGATGGTCGTCGCCGTACCAGGCGGCGTCGTACGCGGAGTGCGTGACCAGCCGGTCCGGCGGCAGCTGCTCGCGGGCGGCGGCCAGCAGGGTGTCGAGATAGTGGTCCACCTCGTCCGCCGTCACCGGGTTGTGCTCCACCAAGTTGTTGAGCTCGTTGCCGAGTTGGAGACCGATCAGATTCGGTCGGTCGGCGAGGGCGCTGCCCAGGGTGCGCAGCAGCTCAGCCTGGGCCGTGATCGCCTCCGGGTCGGTGAACACATTGCGGTGGTGCCAGCTGCGGGTCCACTCCGGGTAGAAGTCGAAGCTCGACAGATGGCCCTGGACGCCGTCCACGAGAACGTCGAGGCCCGCCTCGCCCGCCAGGTCGACCAGGTGCACCAGCTGGTCCACGGCGGTCCTGCGGATCAGCGTGCGGTTGGGCTGGAGCAGCGGCCAGAGGTGGAAGATCCGGATGTGGTCCAGGCCGAGCCCGGCTATCTGGGCCAGGTCCTCACGGGCGTGCGCCGGGTCGAAGTCGTGCCAGGAGTGGAACCAGCCGCGGCGCGGCGTGTAGTTGACGCCGAAGCGAAGCGTAGGAATGGGATCCTCCCCGGGTCCGGTCTTGCCCTCCGTGAATGTATCAACCACCATAGTCAGTAATGAGCAATGATTTGAACCAGGAATTCGTCGGTGATTTCGTCGTCGGCCTCGATGCCGGCGGCACCCGCACCCGCGCCGTCCTCGCCGCCGTCGAGGACGGGCGCCCCCTCGGCGAGGGCGCGGCCGGGCCCGGCAACGCCCTGACCGTCGCGGTACCGCGACTCACCGATCACCTGGTAGAGGCGATCGCGCAGGCCGTGCCGGAGGCGGCGCGCGCCCGAGTGGTCGCCGTAGGCGGCGGCTTCGCGGGCGCCACCGCGGCCTCCACCGAGGAGCCGGGCCACGTCAACGCCCGCACCGCCCTCACGGCAGCGCTGCGGCGCCTGGACATCCCGGCCGACCGGGTCCGCGTCTGCAGCGACATCGAGGCGGCCTTCGCCTCCGCCCCCGGCACCCCGGCCGACGGCCTCGCCCTGGTCGCCGGCACCGGCGCGGTCGCCCTGCGTATCACGGACCGCCGCTCCACTGCCACCGTGGACGGCGACGGCTGGCTCCTCGGCGACGACGGCAGCGGCTTCTGGATCGGCCGGAGCGCGGTACGCGCGGCGCTGCGGATGGCGGACGGACGCGGTCCTACGACCGTCCTGGCCGGGTCCGTCGGACAGGCACTCGGAGTGCCGGCCGAGGCGCTGCCCGGCACCGCCGACTGGTCCCGCGCCCACCGCGAGACCTACCGCATGCACGTGCTCCCCGCCGTCATGGCCGAACTCCCCGTCCGCCTCGCCCGCTTCGCCCCGCTGGTGGTCGAGGCGGCAGAGGAGAAGGACACCGTGGCGCAAGGGATCCTCGCCGAGGCGGCGAATCAACTCACCGACACCGTGCGGGCGTTGAATCCGCTCCACGGTGAACGGATCGTCGCCACCGGCGGTTTGCTCGGCCCCGAAGGCCCCTTGACGGCCCCCCTCGCCGCCCGCCTCCACCCCCTCGGCCTGACCCTTGACTGGGTACCGGACGGCTGCCGTGGCGCGGTCGCCCTCGCCCGGCTCGCGTACGACGGTGACGACCGATGACCGACGTCACCATCCCCCTCCACCGCGACCCCACCGCCCCCGTCGACGACCGGGTCCGCGATCTCCTCGCCCGCATGACCCTGCGAGAGAAGGTCGGCCAGCTCAACCAGCGGATGTACGGCTGGGACGCCTATCGCCGCACCCCCTCGGGCTCCTTCGAACTCACCGAGGCCCTGTACGCCGAGACCGCCCGCTTCGCCGGACTCGGCGCGCTCTACGGCCTGTTCCGCGCCGACGCCTGGTCCGGCGTCGACCACTCCGACGGACCCGGGGCCCAGGACAGCGCCGCCCTGGCCGAGTTGGTGCAACGCCATGTGATCGACAGCAGCCGGCTCGGCATCCCGGCGTTCTTCGTCGAGGAGGTGCCGCACGGCCACATGGCCCTGGACGGCACGGTCCTCCCGGTCAACCTGGCCGTCGGCGCCACCTGGGACCCCGACCTGTATGAGCGTGCCGCCGCCCACGCCGCCGCCGAACTGCGCGCCCGTGGCGCCCACCTGGCCCTCGTCTCCGCCCTGGACATCGCCCGCGACCCCCGCTGGGGCCGCACGGAGGAGTGCTTCGGTGAGGACCCGTACCTCGCCGCCCGCCTCACGGAGGCGCTCGTCAGGGGCATGCAGGGCGACACGTCCGCAGGGTTCGCGCCGGACAAGGCCCCCGTCGTCCTCAAGCACTTCGCCGGCCAGGGCGCCACGGTCGGCGGTCGCAACTCGGCCGAGTCCGAACTCGGCCTCCGTGAACTCCACGACATCCACCTCCCCGCCGCCCGCGCCGGAGTCCGCGCCGGGGCGGCAGCCGTCATGTCCGCCTATAACGAGGTCGACGGCCTCCCCTGCTCCGGCAATCGCGCCCTGCTCCACCAACTCCTGCGCGAGGACTGGGGTTTCGAGGGCCTGGTGATGGCCGACGGCCTCGCCGTGGACCGGCTGGCCCGCATCACCGGCGACACGTTCTCGGCAGGCGCCCTCGCGCTCAACGCCGGTGTCGACCTGAGCCTCTGGGACGAGGGCTTCACGCATCTGGAGGAGGCGGTCGAGCGGGGGTTGGTCAGCGAGGCCACCGTCGACGCGGCCGTGACGCGCGTACTCCGCCTGAAGTTCCGATTGGGCCTCTTCGAACGCCCCCACAGCACAAGCGAGTTGCCCCCGGTCGCGCAGGGCAGAGAACTGAGCACCGCACTGGCGCGCGGCGCGGTGACGCTGCTGCACAACAACGGCGGAGTCCTGCCCATCCCGCGGACCGTCTCCCGCATCGCGGTGACAGGTCCCCAATCGGCGACCTACGCACACCAGTTGGGCGACTACACGGCACCACAGCGTTCCGGTGTCAGCGTCCTGGAAGGCCTACGGCGACTGGCCCCGCCCGGCACCGGCATCCGGCACGCCCCCGGCTGCGCCCTCATGTCCCGGGTCTGGGGGGAGGCTTTGCGGCCCTCCTGGTCCAACTCGGCGCGGACGGCGGCGAAGAAGTCCCGGGGGATTCCGCTGACGAAGCGCGGCCAGACGTAACGGGCGTTCCAGTCACGGTGGATGTCCATCACCCAGCGGCACGGCGGCGCGTAGTCGCCGCCTACCGGGAGCAGCACATTGCGGGCGAGCGCGACCTTCTTGAGGCCCCGGAAGAGCTTGAGCGCCGCCGCTTCCGCCTCGGGGAGCGTGGGCGCGTTGTCAATGGCCCACCCGGCGCCGTAGTGGTTGACCATGTAGGCCGTGAGCAGCCCGCGCCCTGAGGGGGCGATCCAGCTGAACTCGGCCGGGAACTGCATGCGTTGGGGATCGCGCGGCTCCTCGCCGAAGACCGAGAGCGTCGGCCCCCACTGGTGGAACGGTCCGCGCGCCCACGAACTGGAGGACACTCCCGCGTCCGCCATCAGGCCGGGGAACTGCGGGTCGTGCCCGAACGCGTCGAGCTGCCAGGCGGTTTCGGGCGAGGCGCCCAGGATCCCGCGCTGAAAGCCGTCCCCGTAAAGGGCGTTGCGCACGGTCGCCTCGGCGCCGGTGAGGTTGGTGTTCGGCTCGTTGTAGGTGCCGCCCATGATCTCCACCCGGCCGGTGCGGATCAGTTCGCGCAGAAAGGCGCGTTCCTCCGGGAAGGCGTCCCAGTAGGGCTTGAGGTAGTCGACCTCGGCGAGGACGAAGGTGTACGCCGGGTCGCGGCGGGCCAGGTCGCAGTGGGCGCGGACGAGGCTCATGCCGGACTGGCCGCGGGAGTCGAAGGTGCGGGCGGGGAGGCCGGTGGAGGCGGGGTCGTCGGCGACGTCCCAGGTCTCGGTGTAGGCGCCCTGGGTGTTCCACCAGACGGGGTCGTAGTGGAAGTGGCTGACCATGAACATGGTCCAGCCGGGCTCGGCTGCCGTGAACTCGGTTGTGAGGGTGGCCAGTTGGTCGCCGTCGGCCGCTGTCACCTCGATCGCGCACCGCTCGCCCGGCCTGAGGTCGGTGCTCACGGGTATCTCGGCGTGTGCGGTGCCGTCCTCGCCCACGACCGTCTCCGCGCTGCCGTGCAGGCCCGGGCCCTGGACCGTGAGGCGCACCGGCCGGCCGGGGACATGGGCGAGTTCGGCGGTCACCACCTGGAGCGGATGCTCGGCGGTGCCGACGAACAGCTCGGTCGACAGAGCAGCGGTGACGCGCATGGGTCTCCTACGAGAGGCTCGGCGGAGCGCCCATCCTGACACCGCGAAGATGATTCAAACAACCATCCCCGCGTAACTTCGGTGGTTCATCCATGCAGACTCGGCCGAGATCACGGCCGGGTCCCGGCTCGGATCACCGGCCCCTGCGGGCCTTCACCGTGTGCTCCCCGGCGATGTGGTCGGTCAGTGCCAGCGAGGCGCTCGCGCGCTGGTAGGAGAGCTGCGCGATGCGGACGTAGAGGCAGTCGATGAGGACCAGCACGGAGTGGCGGGCGCCGATGATGCCGGTGGGAAAACTGGTCGCCGAGGACGAGGAGATGAGCCTGATGTCGGCGGCGCGGGCGAGCGGGGAGCGCGGGTCGGAGGTGAGGGCGACGGTGGTGGCGCCGCGTTCCTTGGCCAGCTCGAACGGTTCGATGGTCTCGCGCGTCGAACCGGAGTGGGAGATGCCGATGGCGACGTCCGCCGGGGTGAGCAGGGCCGCGGAGGTGGCGGCGGCGTGCACCTCGGTCCAGCCGCGCACCGCGCAGCCGATGCGGAACAGCCGGGTCTCGGTCTCCTGGGCGACCGCCCCGCTGCCGCCGATGCCGTAGACGTCGATGCGCCGGGCGCGGGCCGCGGCGGTGGCCGCGCGCTCCACCGCGTCGAGGTCGATCCGGTCGATGGTCTGCTGCACCGCGCGCAGGTCGGCGCTGCCCACGACCTGCACGACCCGCTCGAGATCGTCGTCCGGGGAGATGTCCGGGCCGATCTCGGCGGTGCCCCAGTCGGACACCTCGCCGCGCCCGCGCTCCTGGGCCAGTTCGATCAGCAGATGCTGGTACGAGTCGAGGCCCACCGCGCGGCAGAACCGGGTCACCGTCGCCTGCGAGGTGCCGGTGCGGCGGCCCAGCTCGGCGGCCGAGCAGTGGGTGACGGCGGCCGGATCCTCCAGGATCAGTTCGCCGACCTTCCGCAGCGACCCCGCCAGCCGGGGCAGCTCCGTGCGGATGAGGGTGGTGACGTCTGTCGGGGGCATGTGGAGAAGGTATCAGCCACCCTAGAGGCCATCGATTGAATACCAGGACCGCGTGTGATTTATTGATTCATTGATCAGGAAAGAACAGGTGGTTTGATCCACCGGTGGGGAGTGTCGCGTGTCCGCCGAGTCCGTGAGCGCCGAGATCTTCGCGCGCGAGAGCCTGGCCGTTCTCCAGCACATCACCGAATCCAGCCGCGAGACCGTGTCCCGCGCCGCCGCACTGATCGCGGACTGCGTCCGCGCCGACGGCGTCATCCAGGCCTTCGGCACCGGCCACTCCCAGGCCATGGTCCTCGAACTCGCGGGCCGCGCCGGGGGTTTGGTGCCCACCAACCGCCTGAGTATCGCCGACCTCGTCCTCTACGGCGGCGACGCCCCGAGCGTTCTCGACGATCCGCTGCTGGAGCGGCAGGCCGGAGTCGCCGACCGCCTCTACGACCTGGCCGCGCCCCACCCCCAGGACCTTTTCGTCATCGTCTCCAACTCCGGTGTCAACAAGGTGATCGTGGAAATGGCCCTACGGGTGAAGGAGCGCGGCCACCGCCTCCTCGCCATCACCTCGCTCGCCCACACCCACGCCGTACCCGCCGGTCATCCGAGCGGCAAGAAGCTCGTCGACCTCGCGGACGTCGTCCTCGACAACGCGGCCCCGCGCGGCGACGCGCTCCTCGAACTCCCGGGCGGGGGTGCTGTTTGCGCCCTGTCCACGCTCACCGGCGCGATGCTCGTGCAGCTGACGGTCGCGGAGGCGGCGGCCCAGCTCCTCGCCTCGGGGGACCGGCCGCCCGTATACGTCTCGGCCAATGTGCCGGGCGGCTTCGAGGGGAACCTGGAGCTGGAGAAGCGGTACGAGGGGCGGATCCGCCGTACGGCGAGCTGAATCGTCGTAGGAGCGAGGACGAACGGCCGGAGCCCCCGGAACCGGGCCGCGACCGCTCGTCGTCACCTGCGCTGCTCGACGAGAGTCATACACGAAGTGATGGAATCACCAGGTGATGCTAGACGCGGTGAATGCATCATTCAATGGGGGCCGGTGGGCACTCAGGCCGTGCGCAGCGCCGGCACCGCGTGGAAGTGGTTGGTGACCACGGTGAGGTCCTTGCGGCCGGTCAGGAACGGCACGACCGACTGACAGGTCGTCCCCGCGTCGAGAAAGACGACCATCCCGTCCTCGACGAGTTCCGCGGCCCGCCCGGCGATGGCCTGCTTCCGGGGCATCTCCAGCGCCGCGCGTGACGCCCGCTCGTGCGGCGGCGCGTGCCCGGCCTTGAGCGGTGCCGCGTACATCGACAAGGACACCGCCTGCACCCGCTTCACCGAAGCGCTCCTCGAACTCGCCGGCGGCCGCCCCGTCGTACTGGACGCGCCGTTCGGCCGCTACTTCTCCCGGCCGGACTACCTCGCGGAGGTGACATACCGTCACGACCTGCCCGCCGACGGCGAGTTGGTCGTCGTCCAGGTCCAGGTCCAGGTTCGCCGACTGGGACACGTTCTGGAAGGCGGACGAGGTCGCCCGCGCCCTGGAGAGCCTGACTGCACAGGAGACGGCTCAGTCGCGCCGTGCCACCAGCCGGTACGCGTTGGACACCCTCAGCCGGTGCGACAGCCGCTTCACCACGAACCGGTCCAGGAGCGTGCCCAGGACCAGTGCCGGGATCCCCGCGATCAGGACCGCCGCGCGGAGCGTACGGGCCAGGCCGGTCGGGGGCTTCGGCAGCCACGGGAGGTTGTCGCGGGGTGCGGCCGTGTCCAGGGCCAGCCAGGTGCCGGCCAGGAGGTCGACCGGGTCGTGCGGCTCCGCGTGCTGTTCCGCCACGACCGTGAAGCCCAGGTCGGTGAGTCGGCGGCGCAAGTTCTCGACCGGGATGAAGTGCAGGTGCTGGGGCTGGAGCCAGGGCAGCCACCAGCGGCCCAGCAGACCGGCGTAACGGCTGTCGGGGTCCGGTACCTCGATCAGCAGGTGGCCGCCGGGACGCACCGCCTGGTGTGCCGCCGCCAGTTCGCGTTCGGGCTCCGTGCTGTGCTCCAGGTAGTGGAACATGCTGACGACGTCGTAGTGGCCCGCGAGATTCGGCGCCAGCTCAGGGAAACTGCCGCGGTAGCCGCGCTCCACCCGCCCCGCCTGCTCGGCGAGTTCGGCGCCGTCCGTGAAGTCGAGGCCGTCGAAGGCGGTGTCGGGATACACGGTGCGGGCCGACTCGCAGAAGTGGCCGTGACCGGTGCCGACGTCCAGCCAGTTCTTGGGAGCCGGCGAGTGCGGGAGCAGTGACTCCGCGCGCTGCTCGTACATCTTGGTCCGGGCCGCGAACGTGTTGCCCAACTGCTTCTCGCCCAGGCCGTCGTAGAAGTCCCGGTAGTAGAACTCCAGCCCCGCCGGGCTCAGTCGGGGATTCTGGAACGTGTGCCGGCAGTCCTCGCAGCGGTCCAGGACGAAGGTGCCCGGCTTGTGCTGGATCAGGTCCTTCGTGCGCAGCCGGGTCCGCAGCCGCGACGACTCGCACCAGGGGCAGGTCTCGCGCCTGGGTTCGAAGAAGCGGTCCAGGCCATCGGCCAAGTCGGCCTGGTAGAGGGGCCGTAGAGCCGCGACCTGGTCGTTGCGACTCGGTGGTTTCGGGTCGTCCTCGGTGCTCACGGGGTCTCCTTCGGGGACGCGCCGGTGGCCAGCAGTTCCAGATGGGTGGCCGCCGCGCGGCTGCCTCCGGCCGCGCGGAACGCCGTGCGGATGCGGTCGGCCGCGGCGCGGTGGCCGGGTTCGTGGAGTACGGCGTCGATCGCCGCGCCCAGCTTCGGTGCGGTGACCCGGCCGAAGCGGACCCGGACGCCCGCGCCCGCGCCGGTGACCTGCCCGGCGATCACCGGCTGGTCGTCGCGGATCGGCGCCACGACGAGGGGGACGCCGTGCCACAGCGCCTCGCACACCGTGTTGTGCCCGGCGTGCGAGACGACCGCGTCCGCCCTTTCGAGGAGGGGGAGTTGGGGGATGGAGGGCAGGACGAGGAGGTCCTTGTCCTGTGCGTCGTACGGCCCGAGCGCGCCGCCCGGATCCGCGATCACCGCCTGTACGCGGTCCGTTCGCGCTCGCAGTGCCGTCTCGCACTCGGTGAGGAAGCGGGCGCCCACATCGGTGTTGGCGGTGCCGAGGCTGACCAGGACCAGGGAGCGGGCCGGATCCAGCCAGTCCCAGGGGAAGTCCGGTGCGGCCGGGCGGGGCGCGATCGACGGGCCGACCCAGCGGATCTGCTCGCCCTGCCGCGCCTCGGGACCGACGAGCTCCGGGGTGCTGAACGCGAGGACCAGGTGCGGCGAGAAGCGGGGGTCGCCGGTGCCGGACGGGTCGCCGAGGTCGGCCCGGAGCCGGAGCAGCAACTCGTCCAGCCAGAGGGCGACTTTGGGCATGCCCGCGAACACGTCGGTGAACTCGGCCGAGGTGGTCGCCGAGGTCGCCCACGTCACCCCGAGGCGCTCCGCCACCAGGCCTCCGGCCAGGGCCTGTTGGTCGGCGACGACCGCGTCGGGCCGGAACTCCGCGACAGCGGCGGCGACTCCGGGCGCCATCTGCTCCGCGAGCGGCGCGAGGAAGGCCTCCCACAGGAACTTCAGCGCCTCGGGCCCACGGATGTCGGGCGGTCGTACGCCCTCGCCCGTGCCCGGCACCGGTCCGGTGCACGGGAACACTCGCGCCGACTCTCCCGCGAGCCGCCGCACGAGATCGGGATCGGCGCACGCCCACGCCAACTCGTGGCCGCGCGCGGCCAGTTCGGCGGCCACCCCGGTCGCCGGGTTGATGTGACCGACCAGCGGCGGTACGACGAAGAGGAACCGGCTCACCGGACGCCCGCCGTGGGCGCGTTCGCCTCTTGGATCAGGGAGAGGATGTGGCCGCCGACCGTGCCCGCCGCCTCCACCAGTACCGAGTGCTCGTGGCCGGGGACGACGACGGTCCGGCAGTCCGGTAGCACGGACTCCAGCCAGGGGGCGAGCAGGGCGAGGTCGGAGTCGCCGCCGTAGACGCCGAGCACCGGGCAGCGCACCGCCCGGATCTGATCCTCCGTCAACACCCTGCTGGCCGGGATGTCCTGGGAGAGGGAGGTCTCCCGGGCCAGCCGGGCGGCGCCCTTCGCGAGGCGGGCGGTGTTGTGGCCGCGGTTCGCGCTGATCCAGGCGATCGCGTCGTCCTCGTTGTGCGCCAGCTCGTGCAGCACGCGGTCCAGGATGCCGCCGAGCTTCGGCGCCCAGGCGTGGGTCGCCGGTTCCGACTCGATGAGGGAGACGCTGGCGGCCCGCTCCGGATGGCGGGCCGCGTAGCCGAACGCGACCGTCCCGCCGTAGGAGTTGCCGACCAGATGGACCGGGCCGGTCACCTCCAGCCGGTCGAGGAGCGCCTCCAGGTCGTCGATGTTGTCGTCGAGGGTGTAGCCGGTCGCCGGTCGCGCGCTGCGGCCGTGACCGCGCAGGTCGTACATGACGACGTCGACGCTGGCCAGCGCGAACGGCGGGGCGAGGGTGAAGTAGTAGCTGGCGAGGCTGTCGGTGAGCAGACCGTGCACGAGCACCGCCGTGGCGGTCACCGGGCGACCGTCGGGCGGGATCATTCGCTGTACGTGCAGCCGGAGTTGACCGGTGTCGACCATCGCCATGGCTCAGCCCGCCTCGGCTGCCTTGAGGCTCTGCACGACGTACTCGACGAGCCGGCCGACGGTGAGTTCGATGATCTCGTCGAACTCCATCCCGGCCAGGAACTCGGCGAAGTTGACCTTCGTGCCGTAGTGCTCCTGGAGCAGCCCGGCCAGGGTCACCAGGTCGATGCTCTCCAGCTCCAGGTCGCGGTTGAAGGTCGTCGTCATGGTGATCTCGACGTCGTCGACGCCGTACTCGTCCTCCAGCAGCGCGGTCAGCATGCCGGTGAGGTCGGCGAGGACGGTGTCCTCGGTGGTGGGGGTCATCGGTCGTACTCCTCTTCGTGCGCGGGTCCCGTCGTCCAGGCCACGACATAGGTCCTGTCCGGCAGATTGGGGGGATTGCCGGCTGGCTCGCAGTGCACGGTGTAGGCGCGTTCCAGCCGCCCGGACACCAACAGCCGTGATCCGGAGACCACTTGGAAGACGGCGAAGTCCCGCGGCCGGCCACCGAAGCCGGTGCCCTCCGCCTTGGCGACCGCCTCCTTCGCCGCCCAGAAGCGGGTGAACCACAGCGCCTCGGACTCACCGGACGCCGTCAACTGGGCGCGCAGGAGCACGAGTTCCTCCTCGCCGAGAGCGGTGGCGAGGGTGGCGTGGTCGCGCTCGACGACTTCCTCGATGTCGATTCCGGGCCCGGGTTCGGGAGAGTGCGGTCGTACGATCGCGACGGCGGCCTCGGCGGCGTGGGCCAGCGAGACGTCCAGCGGGGGCAGGGTGCGGCCGTGCAGGCCGGTGACGTACGGGCGGCCCGCCTCGTCGTTGTGGACCCGGATCTCGGCCGGGAAGACGGGCCCCTCGCCATGACCCCAGAGCCACTGCCGTACCGCGTCCTTCAACGCGATCCGGCCCAGCAGCCACTGCCGGCGACCGCGCGGCGGATGTTCCGCGTACTGCGAACGCTCCACGCTGCTCAGGGAGTTGCGCATGATGAGGTCGCGGGAGGCGAGGTCGGGCCAGCGTTCGTGCAGCAGGGTCCGGCCGCCGGGGCGGGCCTCGGAGAGCGTGTTGCGTTCGGGGAAGCGCTCGACCGGCCTGGTCTGCGGGTCGTTGTCGAAACGCCGGTCCTGCCAGCCGGTCAGCTCCGCCCACACCGCGCCGTCGACCGTGAGCTGTACGTCGGCTTCGAGCGCGGTGTCGGTGAGCGAGGTGATCCGCACCAGGCACTCGACTTCCGTCCCGGGGCGCGGATGGGGTCCGTAGAAGCGCATCTCGCGCATGCCGACCGGGAAGACGACGGTGCGTTCGGTGCGGGTCGACATGATCCAGTAGCCCAGGATCTGGCCCACGTTGTCGAGCAGGGAGCCCGGTGCGGGCGGTGTGGTGATCACTCCGCGTACGTGGCGGTCGCCGATCGCGGTGAGTTCGGTGACGCCCTGGAACGCCGGGCCGTGGAACATCCAGCGCTCGTCGTAGAGATGGGACGCGGTGTGGTCGGGGACGCGTTCGGTGGTGGGGTCCGGGCGGCGCTGGGGCGGGGGCGACGGGGCGTGGGCGGGGGCCAGTTCGACCACACCGCGGGCGTGCGGGCCGAAGGAGACGGCGAGTCGGCCGGGGGCCTCGGTGACCACCCGTACTTGTACGTCGACCGACGGCGTCGCTGTCAGCCACCGGTCGAACCGCGCTTCGTGCACGGCGACCGCCCGCATGCCGGGTGCGGTCCGCTCGGCCGCCTCGATGATGTGCTGCACGATCGTGGTGGCCGGCACCACCGGCCAACGGTCCGCCACGTCGGGCCAGTTGGGGCGCTGCGGGAAGAAGCAGTGGTCCATGAGGTAGGGCATGGACTCGGGGGAGACATGGACCGTGGTCTGCCATTCCCGGGGCGGAGCGGGCGGCTGCCGGGGTGGAGCGGGGATGGTCGCCACGGCCCGGCGGCTGCCCGCGCTGAGGAGTTGGGCGGCCGTGTCGGCGGTTTCGCGCATCAGCGCGTGCAGTTCGGCGGCTGCCGGGAAGCGGCCGGTGAGTGCGTCCAGGGGGGACGCGGCGGCGCTCGTCGGGAGCGGCGTGCGCAGTTCCGCCCGCAGTTTCACCAGGCTCGGGGCGTCGAGCGACACGAGTGCGCCGTTCAGGTCGAGCCGTACCGGAGGCCGCTCCTGTCGGCGAGCCGGTTTCTGCGGGGCCAGTGTCAGCGGATCCACCGTCGCGCCCGCCGCCCACAACGCCACTGCCACGCGCCGGAGTTGGGCGAGGCCCGAGCGGTGGGGCGAGTTGGCGGCGATCACCAGATGGTCGCGTCCGCTCAGTGTCGCGTCGACCAGGGAACCGAGTTGGCCGGTGCCGACCTGGACGAACGCGCGATGACCGGCGTCGTACATGGCCTCGACGAGCTGCCGGAACCGCACGGGCTCCAGCAGATGCCGGATGAAGAGTTCACGGACCGCGGTCTCGTCCGTGGGGAACGGCGAGGCGGTCGTCCCCGACCACAGGGGGACCGTCGGAGGATGCAGCCGGAAGCGGTTCGTGGCCTCCTCGATCGGTGCGAGGTACGGCCTCAACATCGGCGTGTGGAAGCCGGATTGGAACGGCAGCACCTGGCTCAGGACACCCTGCGCGCGGAACGACCGCACGAACGCGTCCACCGCCTGCTCCGGCCCGCACACCATCGACTGGCCCGGCGCGTTGTCGTGGGAGAGGACGATCCCGGAGTCCGGCCACTCGGCGGCGAGCACCGACAGCACGCGCTCGGCAGGGGCCCCGATCGCGCCGAAGGCCAGCCCCGGCACGGACACCGAGTCCGGGTCGAACGACTCCATGAAGTCGCTCACCTCGTCCGGCGAGTACACCCCGGCGGCCGTCATCGCCGTCCACTCGCCGACACTGTGCCCGGCGACCGCGTCGGGCACGACGCCCATCCGGCGCAGCGCGGCGTCCAACAGCCGCCCAACACCGACCACATCGAAGCCGTGGCGGCCGACATCCCCCACTTGCGCGGGAGTTGAGGAGCGATTCTCGCGCAGTCCGAAGTGCGCGGCGACGTCCTCGACCCGGGGCGTGAAGTCGCCCTCCAGGCCAGGGAAGACGAACGCCAGCTTGCCCGCGCCGGGCCCGATCAGCGGGCTCGGCGCGAACCACACATCGCTGCGGCCCTGCCACGCCCGCCCCTTGGCGACGGCCCGGCGGGCCAGCGCCAGCCGCTTGGCGTCGGGGGCGACGATGCCGAGCCGGGAGCGGCCGGAGGTGGGACGGGTGTGAGCTGTGGCCAGTACGGCGGAGTCGTCGGCGTCCAACAGCGCGGCGAGTGCCTCGGGGCTGTCGGCGGCGAAGGTCAGCACGCGTTCCGGTTCGTCGACGAGCACTGCCCTCGACCGTGCCGCCCGCGCCCCCGGCGCCTCCTCCAGCACCACATGCGCGTTGATGCCGCCGAACCCGAACGCGTTCACCGCCGCCCGCCGCACCGGCTGTTCGGGCGTCGTCTCCCAGGGCGCCGCCTTCTCCAGCGGACGGAACCGGGTGGCCGCGAGCGCCGGATGCGGGTCGTCGCAGTGCAGGGTCGGCAGCAGCGTCCCGTGGTGCACGGCGAGGGCGGCCTTGACCAGACCGGCCACTCCGGCGGCCGGCATCGTGTGACCGATCATCGACTTCACGGAGCCGATGACCGCACTGCCCTCCGGCCCGAACACCTCGGCCAGCGTGGCCAGTTCGGCCCCGTCACCGGCGGGCGTCGCCGTGCCGTGCGCCTCCAGCAGGCCGATCGAACCGGGCAGCGCCGGATCCAGCCCCGCCGCCTCCCAGGCCTGTCGTACGGCGTGGGTCTGGCCGGTCGAGTCCGGGTTGACGAGACTCGCGGCGCGGCCGTCGCTGGACACGCCGGTGCCCCGGATGACGGCGTAGATCCGGTCGCCGTCGCGTTCGGCGTCGGCGAGGCGTTTGAGGACGACGACCCCCGTGCCCTCGCCGATGAGGATGCCGTCGGCGTCCCGGTGGAAGGGGCGGATCCGCTGGCTCGGGGAGAGGGCGCGGAGTTGGGAGAACACGCTCCACAGCGTGATGTCGTGGCAGTGGTGGACGCCTCCGGCGAGCATCAAGTCGCAGCGCCCGGCGGCGAGTTCGGTCACCGCCTGGTCGACGGCGATCAGCGAGGACGCGCAGGCCGCGTCCACCGTGTACGCCGGGCCGCGCAGGTCGAGGCGGTTGGCGACGCGGGAGGCCGCGAGGTTCGGAACGAGGCCGATGACCGCCTCGGGACTGTCGGGGCCGAGCCGGTCGGTGAACGCCGCGCGGATCCGGTCGAGTTGGCCGGCGTCCAAGTCGGGCAGCAACTCGCCCAGCGTGCGGACGAGTTGGCCCGCCGTACGGACCCGCTGGTCGAGGCGGACCAGGCCGGGGGTGAGATAGCCGCCCCGGCCGAGCACCACGCCGACGCGATGCCGGTCGGGCAGCCGGGACTCGCCGCCCGCGTCGGCGAGGGCCGCGGCGGCCACATGGAGGGCGATGAGCTGGTCGGGTTCGGTACCGGGCACCGAGTTCGGCATGATGCCGAACCGGGTGACCTCGACCTCGGCCAGTGAGTCGACGAACCCGCCGCGCCGGCAGTACACCTGGTCGGCGACGGCCGGACCGCTCGCGGAGTCCGGCCGGTAGTAGTCCGCGTCCCAACGCCCGTCCGGCACCTCACTGATGGCGTCCGTGCCGCTGAGCAGATTCCGCCAGTACGCGTCGAGGTCGGCGGCGCCGGGCAGCAGCACCGCCATTCCCACGATGGCGACCGGCACTTGACGGTCGGTCATGTCACCAGCCCGAAGCGGTGTAGACGACGGCTCCGGCCGACTCGTCGCCGAAGGCGAGCTCGCGCAGCAGGGCCGCGGTGCCCTCCTCGGGATCGATCAGCGAGATACCGCGCCGCGCGTACTCGCGTCCCAACTCCGGGGTGACCATGCCGTGGTGACCGCCCGTGGGCGCCCACGGACCCCAGTGCACGGTCAGCGCCCGGTGCCCGGTGCGCGCCGACCAGGCCGCGCCGAGGCTTTCCAGGGCGTCGTTGGCCGCCGCGTAGTCGACCTGCCCGCGGTTGCCGAGCACGGCCGAAATGGAGCCGAACAGGACGGCGAAAGCAGGGCCGTTGGGCAGTTCCTCCAGTGCCGACAGCAGTGTTCCGGCGCCGTGCGTCTTCGTGCCGTAGACCCGCTGGAAGGATTCGGTGGATTTCTCGGCGATCAGCCGGTCCTCGATGACCCCGGCCGCGTAGACGACACCGTCGAGACGGCCGTGCTCGGCGTGGATCTCCTTGACCGCCTGGAGTGCCGCGTCCGGTTCGCGGAAGTCCACGGAGTGGTAGCGGGCCTGGCTGCCGAGGGCCGCGAGTTCGTCCAGGGTCGCGGTGATCTCCCGCTGGGCGAGCAGGAGTTCGGTGGTGCGGTTGATCTCGGCAGGTGTGCGCCCGCCCTGGCCCGCGAGGGCCGCGCGCAGTTCGGCCGGGGTGCGGGCACCCGCGGTCGCCGGGTCCTCGGGTCCGGCCGGGGCGGCCGTCCTGCCGAGGAGTTCGATACGGCACCGGGAGGCCGCGGCGAGCGCCACGGCGAACTTCGCGGTGATGCCCCGCGCGCCGCCCACCAGCAGCACCACCGCGTCACGGTCCAGCCCGATGGCGGCGGCCTCGGCGACCCCGTCACCGGCCGGCCCGGCCCCGTTGGTCGCGAGCGCGCCGAGCGGTGTCTCGACCAGCTCAAGTCCGTGCCGTCCGGCGGCCGTTCGCAGCACGACCGGCTCGCTGCCGGGCGCCAGCAGTTCGGCGAGCAGCGCGTCGGCGACGGCGGCCGGTGCCGTGTCCGTCACCTCGACGACCCGGGCGACGGTGTCCGGGTACTCGCGCGCCACCGTACGGAACAGCCCGTGCAGGCCCGCCGATCCGCCCTCCGCCCCTTGCACGGCGATCAGTTGGCGCGGGCCCCGGCGCAGCGCGGCCTGGAACACGGGGAACGCGTCGGGCAGCACCGGCGCCGACGCGGTGAGCGGCGTGAGATACAGGACGCCGTCCACCTGGCCGTCCGCTGCGGTGAGTTGGTGCTCGGGGTCGACGATCAGCGCCTCGGCGCCGTACGAGGAGAGCCGGGCCACGACGGCCTCCACGCCCTCGCCGTCGCCGTACAGGACGAACCGCCGCCCGCCCAGCACGGACGCCGGGTCCGCCGGGTTGTCGGCGTCCTGGTGCGTGAGCGGTACCGGCCGCAGCTGGAGCCGCTTCGGTGCCGCACCGGCGACCTCGTCCTGCTCCTGCGGGGCGCTGTCGGCCGGGGCAGCGTCGGCCACCGGAGCGGACTCCGTCAGCCGGGCCGCCAGCCAGCCCGTGACCGAGGCCGCCGTACGGGCCTTCGCCAGGTCCTCCAGTTCGGCGTCGTCGAGCGAGGCGATGTCCGCGCCGCCGCCGATGCCCAGCCGCTGCGCCAACTCGCCGGCGATCTCGGCCCGTTTGATGGAGTCGATGCTGAGGTCAGCCTCCAGGTCGAGGTCGGGCTCGATCATGTCGACGGGATAGCCGGTGCGTTCGCTGATGATCTCCAGCACGACCCGCAGCACATCGTCCTCGGTGACGGCCCCGGGCGCCGACTCCGGCTGTACGGCGGGCTGTTGGGCCACCGGAGCTTTGACGGCGGCGGGCAGGGCGGGCAGCTGGGGGAGTGCCTCGACCACGGCGGGCGCCGGTGCCGGAACCCAGGTCCCCTGGGGCACCGTCGCCTGCGTCGCGCCGAAGTAGGTCAGCAGTACGTCCCGTTGCGCGGCCACCATCTCCCGGCTGGTGCGCAGGAATTCGGAGATGAGCGCGTCCCTGTTCGCCTCGACGGGGGCGCCGCCCTGAGGGTTCGTCGTCACAGTCGTCTCCACAACGCGTCGGGCCGGTGCGAGGGCACCGGGGAGGAGTTCTCCGGCGGCGGTGCGGACCAGCTGTCCGTCGACCGTCCAGCCGGGCCGCTTGGGCACGGGGGTCCGGGCCGCGTCGACGGCGTCGCGCCCGTTGAAGAGCCATCCGGTGCGCACCGGCAGCCCGGCGACGGCCAGTTGGGCCAGCGCGTCGAGCCAGCCGCGCAGCCCGCTGTCCTGCCGGGGCTCGCACGCGACTGTGCGGTGCGGACGGTCCCCGAGAATCTGGGCGACCAGCCGGGTCAGCACAGAGCCGGGGCCCGCCTCGACGAAGACCCGCGCCCCCGCCTCGTACATCGCCTCGATCTGCGCGACGAAGCCGACCGGCGCCCCGATCTGCGCTGCGAGTTCGGCGCGGACCGCGTCGGCGCCCTCGCCGTACGGGGCCGCCGTGCGGTTGGACCACACGGGGAACTCGGGGGTGAGCACGGTCTGTTGGGTGAGGGCCCGGGCGAACCGTTCGCCCGCCCCCGCCACCAGCGGGCTGTGGAAGGCGCAGGCGACGGGGATCTTCTTGGCGCCGAGACCGGCCTCGCGCAGCAGCCGCACGGCAGCGGCGACCGCCTCTGTGGGACCTGAAATCACCGTCTGGCGGGGCGAGTTGTGGTTGGCGACGACGACCGAGTCCGGTGCGGCCGCCGTCTTCAGGGCCTGCTGGACGTCCTCGGCGCCGGCCGCGACCGCGGCCATGGTGCCCGGGTCGTCGGCGCCGGTGGCTTCGAGGATCGCCGCCGCGCGCTCGGCGCTCAGCTCCAGCAGCGCCTCCGGGGCGATGGCGCCCGCCGCGCACAGGGCGACCAGCTCGCCGTAGCTGTGCCCGGCCGCCATGTCGGGCCGTACGCCCGCCTCGGTGAGCAGCGCGTGGGCGGCGAGTCCGGCGATGCCCAGCGCGGGCTGCGCGACCCGGGTGTCGGTCAGACCGGCCTGCTGGCGGTCGCGGGCCGTGTCGTCGAAGGCCGTCGGCGGGTAGAGCGCGTCGGCGTGGTCGCGGCCGAGGTGCAGATAGTGCTGCAGCTCGGGGAAGGCGATGAACACGTCGGCGAGCATCCCGGGCCGCTGACTGCCCTGGCCGGGGAAGAGGAAGGCGACCTTGCCGGCGTTCTCCTGGAGGTCGGCCGCGTGGACTCCCGAGGCGGGATCGTGCGCGCCATCGAGGGCCCGCCGCAGCTGCCCGGCCAGTTCCTCGACATCCGTGGCCACGACGGCCACCTGCACCGGTTCGTGCCGGGCGTCGGAGCGGCGGGACGCGCTGAGGGCGAGATCGCGCAGCTTCCAGGAACCCGACTCGGCAAGCTTCAGGGTCTCCTCGATGCCCCGGCGTGCCGCGGCCCGGTCCGCTCCCCGGAAGGTGAACAGCTCGGCGGGCCACGCGTCCAGGCCGTGCGCGGGCGGTACGGCATCGCCGTAGGCCTGGATCACCGTATGGAAGTTGGTGCCGCCGAAGCCGAACGCGCTGAGTCCCGCGACACGTTCCTCGGCGGGAGCCGCCCAGGGCCGGGGCCGCGCGTGGAAGACGAACGGGCTGCTGTCCTCCTTCCAGGCCGAGTTGGGCTGCTTCATGTGCAGGGTGGGCGGCTTGACCCCGGTGTACAGCGACAGCACGGTCTTGATCAGCCCGGCCAGTCCGGCGGCGCACTTCGTGTGCCCGATCTGCGACTTGACCGAGCCGAGCGCACAACTCCCCGTCTCCGCACCGGACTCGGCGAACACCTCGCTGAGGATGGAGAGTTCGGTCCGGTCGCCGACCACCGTGCCGGTGCCGTGCGCCTCGACCAGACCGACCGAGGCGGGGGAGACGCCCGCGTTGCGGTACGCCCGCTCCAGTGCGGCCCGCTGCCCCTCCGGCCGGGGTGCTGTCAGGCCCAGTGAGCGGCCGTCGCTGGAACTGCCGACTCCCTTGATGACGCCGTAGATCCGGTCGCCGTCCCGCTCCGCGTCCGCGAGCCGCTTGAGGACCACGCAGGCGACCCCCTCACCGAGCGCGATGCCGTCCGCCGAGTTGTCGAAGGCGCGCGAGCGGCCGGTCGGGGACAGGGCGTGCACGGAGGAGAAGAGGACGTAGTCGTTGATGCCGTTGTGGAGGTCGGCGCCCCCGCACAGCACGATGTCGCTGGTGCCGCCCACGAGTTCCTTGCAGGCGACGTCGACGGCGGCCAGCGAGGACGCGCAGGCCGCGTCGACCGTGAAGTTGGCCCCGCCGAGGTCGAGCCGGTTGGCGATGCGACCCGAGATGACATTGGAGAGCATGCCGGGGAAGGAGTCCTCGGTGAGCGTGGGGAGTTGCTCCTCGATGCCCTGCGGAATCCTCCCGTAGTAGGAGGGCAGTACGGCGCGCAGCGTGGTCGCGTTGGAGAGGTCGCTGCCCGCCTCCGCGCCGAACACCACGGAGGTGCGCGCGCGGTCGAACTCCCGTCCCCGGTCGCCGTATCCGGCGTCCTCCAGGGAGCGCCGGGCGGCTTCGAGGGCCAGCAGCTGGACCGGTTCGATGCTGCCGAGGGAGGTCGGCGGGATGCCGTAGCGCAGCGGGTCGAAGGGGATGCGGGGCAGGAAGCCGCCCCACTTCGACGGGGTGGCGCCGCTCTTGTCGTCCGAGTAGTGCACGGCGGGATCCCACCGGTCGGACGGGACCTCGCTCACCGCGTCGCGTCCGCCGAGGATGTTCGCCCAGAACGTGGGCAGGTCGGGCGCCTGAGGGAACATGCAGGCCATACCGATGACAGCGATGTCCAGCGGGGCGGGCGGCTCCGGCTCGGCCTGCTCCTCAATTCCCAGGCGGGCGCGGGCGGTTCGGGCGCTGTCGGCCAGGAAGTCGGCGGCCTCTTCGGTCACCGAGCGGTGCAGGGCGTCGACGGTGGTGGTCGCCGAACGCAGCACGGCGACCTCACCGGCCATGAACATCCCCTCGGCGAGCTGCCGTTGCTCGTCCACGGCGGCCAGCGCTCCGGTGGCGTCCCGCTCCACACCCTTGCTGGCGATGCGCAGCCGGCCGACGTTGAGCCGCTCCAGCCGCTCCCAGATCTGCCGGTCGGGCACGCCCTCCGCATGCAACTGGGCCTCGAAGTCCAGGTAGTTGTCGCTGAAGGGACTCGGGACGCAACGGGTGGCGTGGCCGGGCGCGGTCTCCAGGAGCGCGGTCCGCGTGGCGCTGATCACCTGCTCCTGGAAGAGCGGCTGGACCGCCCCGCACGACACGGCCTCCTCGGTGAACAGATAGGCGGTGCCCATCAGCACACCGACGGCCGCACCGCGTGCGGTGAGCGGTGCGGCGAGGGCGGCCACCATCGCCGCCGAGCGGGCGTCGTGGACACCGCCCGCGAAGAACACCTCGACCTGCTCGGCCGTACCCGCCTGGGCGGTCGCCAAGAAGTCGTCCAGGACGGCGAGTTGGGCCTCCCACAGCGGGAAGCTGCCGCGCGGCCCGACATGCCCGCCGCACTCGGAGCCCTCGAACACGAACCTGCGCACCCCCGCGTCCAGGAACTGCCGCAGCAGCCCCGGCGAGGGAACGTGCAGGAACGTGGAGATCCCGGCCCGCTCCAGCACCTCGGCCTGCGAGGGCCGGCCGCCCGCGATGATCGCGTGCGTGGGGCGCAGTTCCCGTACGGCGTCGAGCTGGGCGTTGCGCAGTTCCTCGGGCGCGAAGCCCAACACCCCGACACCCCAGGGCCGTTCGCCCACGGCTGCACGAGTCTCCGCCAGCACCGTCCGCGACTGCTCACCGCTCGCCAGCGCCAGCGCGACGAACGGCAGGGCACCGCCCCCGGCGACGGCCGCGGCGAACTCCGCCTGGTCGCTGACACGGGTCATCGGGCCTTGGGCGAGGGGAAGTCGGGTGCCCAGCCGCCGGCTCATCGGCGAGCCGTCGCGCAGTGCCCCGGCCGGTCCTTCGTCCCGTATCGACTCCCGTACGGCGGCCGTCAGTTCACGCACAGTCCGGCCCGCATCACCCCAGCGCTCCGCGAACCGCGCGGCGAGGAACCCGTCCTGGCCGACCGGCAGCAGCTGGGTGCGCGGGTCGCGGGCGCCGAGCAGTTCGGAGACCCGCTCGGCAGGCACCTGGGGTGCGTCCGGGCCGCGGCGCAGCAGCACCCGGTGACCGGCGATCACCGTGGTCTCGGAGCCGTCCATCGAGCGCAGCGCCGCTGCCGCCGTCTCCGGCAGCGCCGACTCGGCGAGCAGCGCCAACTGGCTGTCCAGCACGACCCCGGCCGCGCCACCGGCCACCGCCGCGGCGGCCGTACGCGGGCCGATGCCGCCGCAGGCCCAGACCGGCACGGTCACACCGGGCTCGGCGAGCAGCCGTTGGAGTAACACGAACGTGCTCAACTCGCCGATGCGGCCGCCGCTTTCGGCACCCCGGGCGATGAGACCGTGCGCACCGGAGCGGACCGCCGCCAGCGCCTGGTCGGGATCGGTGACCTCGACCAGTACCCGGTACGCGCCGGTCACCTCGTCGACCCGCCACGGGGCGTCCACGGCGAGCACGACGGTCTGCGGGCCGCCGTCAGCGGCCGTGGCGAGTTCCGCGGGGGCGATCCGGCAGTGGGCGCCGACCCGTACCCCGAAAGGGCCAGGGGACCAGCGTCGGATTCGCGCCAGAGCCTCTCTGGATCTTCGGTCGCCAATTCCCAGGTCCAGTACACCGAGCCCGCCGGCGCGGCTCACGGCCGCCGCGAGTCTGGCATCCGGTTCATGGAACGGCGTGATTCCAATGATCATTTCTGCGGCGCGCGCGACAGACGTCATGATTCTCCGAATAAACGGTGAAACTGCACGGTGGGGGGTTTCGGCCTGTAGGCGCCGAACGGAATCGCAGAGACGCGAGATGGCTGGTTGAAAGCTAGCGTCACTGTTACTCGGCGGTCAACAACGGAAAGGTAAGCGCCACACCCAGGGAAATGATCCGGCCAGCCCGAACGGGTCCCCAAACAACCGGAAACCCCGCCAATTTCCTTCAGAGGGCACGCCATTCGGACCGCAGTGGCGCAAGCGGTCCAAAAGCCCCCGGTATTCATCCGAGGCTCATGGTCCCGAAACATGACCGACTGCGGAACGGAATTATGTAAACGTTGGGTGTCGCTGCCTCCTCGCATGAGCCGCGCTAGGTTGGCACCCATGAGCACACCCCGGGACCTGCTGATCGTCGCCATGGATGTCGCCCCCGACCGCCCCGTAGAGTCGGGTGATCTTTCGCTCGCGCTCGCGGGAGCGGAGGTGGTCGACCTCCTCGCCGCCGAGGCCGTCGCGCTGGACGGCGAACTGATCGTGCCGAACCTCCAAGTTGCCCTGCCGGACGGCCTGTTGGACGAGGCCGCGAGCGCCCTCGTACGGGAGACGCCGTACGAGTCGGTCGAGAACTGGTTGTGGCGGCGGGGGCGGGGTCTGTCCTCGGCCTATCTCGCCGCGCTGGAGAAGGAGGGCCTGGTGGCCCGGCAGCGCGGTCGCTGGATCCCGGTCCGCAGCGGCAAGGCGGCCCTGGTCGACTCCCCGGCCCGCACCCGGGCGGCGGACCGCTGGGCCACGGGCGAACCCGTCCTCGCCCAGCTCGCCGCGGCCGTCGGCATCCGCGAGGTGTCGGACGAGGACTCCGTGAAGGTCACCGACGAGGCCCTGGACACCGTCCTCGCCACCGTCCACGACGCGGTGACGGAACTGGAGGCCGTCCGGCAGCGGAAGAGCGTCGAGGACGCGGCCTATGACAATGTGTGGCGCGGTATGTGACGGCGTTTTCGCCGCTGCGCGGCGCGGCAACGGCCGAAAAAACAGAGCCAGTTGATGGTCCTGAGCCTCAAGTGACGCCACGTTACCCATGGTAGTCACATGGCGTGCGCCGAGCCTAGGTCCAGGCCGATCCGTCCCCCAGCGGAATCGTCACCGTGAACACCGTCGCCCCGGGCTCCGACGTCAGCTCGACCGTGCCGCCGTGCGCCTTCGCCAGCGAGCGCGCCACCGCGAGGCCGAGACCGCTGCCGCCCCGGTCGCGGCTGCGGGCCTTGTCGACGCGGTAGAAACGGTCGAAGACCTGGTCCCGGTCGGCCTCGGGGATGCCGGGGCCCGCGTCGGCGACCCGCACCGACGCCGTACCGGCGCCGACCGTCACCGTCACCGACACCTGCGTGCCGGGCGGGGTGTGCACGGCCGCGTTGGTCAGCAGGTTGTCCAGCACCTGCCGGATCCGGACCGGGTCGACCCGCAGCCGGACCGGGGCCGGCGGGACCGTCACCGTCAGCGGACGGTCCGGATGCCCGGCACGGAACGCGTCCGCCGCCTGCGCCACCAGCTCCACCAGCTCCGCGTCCTGCAGCCGTATCGGAGTCTCCACGTCCGCCGCGTCGAGGCGGGCCAGCAGGAGGAGGTCGTCGAGCAGGATGCCCATCCGGGCCGCCTCGGCGCGCAGCCGGGCCAGGTGCCTGTCCCGCTCCTCGGGCACGTTGGCCGCCGCGTACTGGAACAGGTCCGCGTAGCCGCGCACCGACATCAGCGGCGTCCGCAGCTCGTGCGAGGCGTCCGCGACGAACCGGCGCAGCCGCTGCTCCGCCTCCGCGCGCACCGCGAGCGAGTCGTCGATGTGCTCCAGCATCGTGTTGAACGCGGTGCGCAGCTCCTCCACCTCGGGCCCGCCGTCGCGGTTCTCCGCACGCAGCGGCAGCCGGGCCGCCGAGTCGGTCAGATCGTGCGAGGCGATGCCGTGCGCGGTGTGCGCCATGTCGCTCAGCGGCTGCAGCCCGCGCCGCAGCAGCCTGCGGCCGAGCACCACCAGCGCCAGCAGCGCCAGCCCGAAGGCGACCACCTGGATGATCACCAGCTGTCGTACCGTGTCGTCGATGGCGTCCATCGGCGCGCCGCTGACCAGCACCACACCGGGTTCGACCGCGCAGCCGCGCAGCCGGTACTCGCCCTCGCCCTTGAGATCGCTGGTGCGCAGCACCTCGGTGCCCTTGGCGATCTGGGCCCGGGCCACGGCGGTGAGGTCGCCGATGTCCGCCGGCAGGTCCGAGCTCTCCTCGGGATTGCGGAGCACCGGAGTGCCGTCCGTGACGTCGTACACGGCGTAGTACCAGCGGTAGTACTTCTTGCCCTGGAGGGTGCCGTTGGCCACGATCGACTTGGACTGGGCGCCCTGGGCCAGCCCGAGCTGGTCGTCGAGCTGCGCCGACAGATAGTCCCGCATGTACGTCGTCAGGGCCGTGCCGACGACGGCGAACGCCACCAGGGCCAGTGCCCCGAGCCCCAGCGCCAGCCGGGTGCCGAGTCGCAGCCGCCGGTACGTCCGCCGCAGCCGCGCGATCACTCGGCGGCCTGCCGGATCACATAGCCGAAGCCGCGCACGGTGTGGATCAGCGGATCGTGCCCCTCGTCGAGCTTCCGGCGCAGCCGGCTGACCACCAGTTCCACCACATTGGAGCGGCCACCGAAGCCGTACTCCCACACATGGTCGAGGATCTGCGCCTTGGTGAGCACGGTCGGCGACTTGCGCAGCAGATAGCGCAGCACCTCGTACTCGGTCGGCGTGAGCGTGAGCAGCTGGTCCCCGCGCCGCACCTCCCGGGTGTCCTCGTCCATCGTCAGGTCCGCGACCCGCAGCACCGAGCGCGGGAAACCGGGCCCGGCGCTGCGCCGCAGCACCGTCCGCAGCCGGGCCATCAGCTCCTCCACCGCGAACGGCTTGACCAGGTAGTCGTCACCGCCCCGGGTCAGCCCCGCGACCCGGTCGGCGACCGCGTCCCGAGCGGTGAGGAACACCACGGGCACCATCGTCCCGGAGTGCCGCAGCCGGTCCAGCACGCCGAAGCCGTCCAGGCCGGGCAGCATCAGGTCGAGCACCACGATGTCGGGCCGGAACTCGGCGGCGACGGTCAGCGCCTCCTCACCGGAGTACGCGCACGCGGCCTCCCAGCCCTCGTAGCGGGCGACCGTCGCGACGAGGTCGGCGATCGGCGGGTCGTCGTCCACGACGAGGAGTCGAACTTTGTCCACCCGCTCATAGTGCTTCACCCGCCGTCCGGCGCCAGACCTGCGGCACCGCCGCACCCACATCGATAAGTACTTGAAAGTTGTTCGACAGGAAAACGACAGCGCCCCGAGGTCAAGCTCGTCTCCCAGGACCCGATCAAGGAGCTGCCGTCCGTGACGACCGTCCAATCACCCCCTGCGCCCCCCACGGCGATACGCCCCAGGGTGGTGGCCCGCACCGGCCTGTACGCCGTGCTGGCCGCGAACGTCGCCGTGGTGACCGTCTTCTTCGCCCAGGCCGGATTCGCCTCCAACGCGCTCATCGTCATCGGCCGCCTCCTCGGCCTCTACGGCGCGCTCGTGATGGCCTTCCAGCTGCTGCTCGTGGCCCGCCTGCCCTGGCTCGACCGCCGGATCGGCATGGACCGGATGACCTCCTGGCACCGCTGGACGGGCTTCGCTCTGCTCTGGACGCTGCTCGGGCACCTCGTCTTCATCGCCTTCGGCTACGCGGAGGGCACCGACACCGGCCCGGTCGGCGAGGTCGTGGACCTCGCCGAGACCACCGAGGGCATCCTGCGTGCGCTCGTCGCCTTCGCCCTGATCCTCGTCATCGGCGCGACCTCCGCCCGCTACGCCCGCCGCCGCCTCGCCTACGAGACCTGGCACTTCATCCACCTCTACACCTACGTCGCCGTGGTCCTCGCCTTCACCCACCAGGTCGCGGTCGGTACGACCTTCACCGCGTCCTCCGCCGCCACGACGTACTGGTACACCGTCTGGGGCGTGGCCCTCGGCTCGGTCGCCCTCGGCCGCCTGGTGCTGCCCCTGTGGCGGAACCTGCGCCACCAGTTCCGGGTCTCCGCGGTCGTCCCCGAGTCCGACAACGTCGTGTCGATCTACATCACCGGCCGCGACCTCGACCGGCTCCCGGCCCAGGCCGGTCAGTTCTTCCTCTGGCGCTTCCTGACCAAGGACCGCTGGTGGCAGGCCAACCCCTTCTCCCTCTCGGCCGCCCCCGACGGCACCGGCCTCCGCCTCACCGCCAAGACGGCCGGCGCCGGCACGGCCGCCCTGCGCCACATCGAGGTCGGCACCCGCGTGTTCGCCGAGGGCCCCTACGGCGCCTTCACCACCCTGCACCGAAGGAAGACCGAGTCCCTGCTCATCGCGGGCGGCGTCGGCGTCACCCCCATCCGCGCCCTGCTGGAGGACCTGGAGGGCCACGCGGTCGTCGTCTACCGCGTCTCCGCCGAACGCGACGCGGTCCTCTACGGCGAACTGGCCGAACTGGCCCGGGCCAAGGGCGCCGAACTGCACCTGCTCACCGGCCCGCCCGTCCCCGACAAGCTGGCCCCGCGCGAACTCGCCCGCCTGGTACCGGACATCGCCGACCGGGACGTCTTCCTCTGCGGACCCCCGCCGATGATGAACGCGGTGCTGCGCACCCTCGGGGACATGGGCGTGCCCAAGCAGCAGATCCACTTCGAACGCTTCAGCCTGGCGGGATGAGAGACATATCGTGAAGCGAGTCATACCTGTCCTGGTGCTGTCCGTCGCGGGTCTGATCCCCGTCTGGCGCTACGAGCCGTCCATCGGGACGACGACGAGTTCGACGAGTACGGCGACCACGGAGGCGGCGTCGACGCCCTCCCCGTCGGCTTCCTCGTCAGCCGCCGGTTCCACGTCGTCCGGTTCCACGTCGTCCGGTTCGACCAAGAAGGTCGTCCAGGGCACCGCGGTCAACACCGAGAAGGGCACCGTGCAGGTGCAGGTGACCTTCGAGGGCGACAAGATCAGTGCCGTGAGCATGCTCCAGCAGCCCAACCATCCGCAGACCACGGCCGCCGTCCCGGTGCTGATCGAGGAGACCCTCAAGGCGCAGAGCTCGAAGATCGACACGGTCTCCGGCGCCACGATCACCAGCGACGCCTACGTCCAGTCGCTCCAGGCCGCCATCGACGCCAAGGGCGCCTGAAATGAACCGCGTTGAGCATGTGATGGGATTCCCGGTGTCGTTGCGGATCGACGACGAGGGCATCGGGGACGAGACCGCGGACGCGCTGTTCGCCTGGCTGCGCGAGGTCGACGCCCGCTTCAGCCCGTTCCGCCCGGACAGCGAGGTGTGCCGTTACGACCGGGGCGAGCTCCAACTCCCTCAGCTCAGCGCGGACTTGACCGAGGTCCTCGGCCTCTGCGAGCAGTACCGGCTCGCGACCGGCGGCGCCTTCGACGTCCGGCTGCCCGGCCGGCCCCTCGACCCCTGCGCGGTCGTCAAGGGCTGGTCGGTACAGCGGGCGGCCGAACTGCTCACCGCCGCCGGGGCCAGGCGCTTCATCCTCAACGCCGGCGGCGACGTGGTCGTATCCGGCGGTCCGTGGCGGGTGGGCGTACGGCACCCCGAGCACGCCGACCAGCTGTGCACGGTCCTGGAGTTGACCGTCGGGGCGGTGGCGACCTCCGCGCGCTACGAACGCGGCGACCACATCGTCGACGGCCGCACCGGCCGCCCCGCGACCGGACTGCTCAGCCTCTCCGTCGTCGCCACCTCCCTCACCGAGGCCGACGCCACGGCCACCGCGGCCTTCGCGATAGGCCCGGAGGGCGTCGACTGGGCCGCCGCCCGGCCCGGCTGCGAGGTGTTCGCGGTCGACGCGGAGCGCCGGGTCCGTCGTACGCCGGGATTCCCGGTCGCGACGGTCGCTGCGTAGGCGCACGCGATAATCCCGGCGACGTCGGCGATCGTCCCCGGGATACTGGGTGCCCATGGATGAGGTCGAAGTCGTCGTCGCCCATTCCGAGCGCGCGACTCTGCGCGTCGGTGACGTGTTCCTGAAGGTGGACGCGGATCAGGCGCGCATCGACGCCGAGGTGGAGGCGATGGCCCTGGCGCCGGTCCCGACCCCGGAGGTCCTGTGGCGCAAGCCGCCCGCGCTCGCGATCGCCGCGCTCCCGGGGACGACACTCGGCCGCCTCGGCGGGCCGTCGACAGGGTCGCCGGCGGCGTGGGCCGCGGCGGGCGCCGCCATCCGGAAATTGCACGACGCGCCCCTGCCGCCCTGGCCCGGCCGGGGAAAGGCCTTCGACGAGTTGACGGCGGAACTCGACGCCGAATGCGAGTCGCTCGTGACGAACGGCGTCCTGCCCGCCGACCTGGTCACCCGCAACCGCCAGGTCGCCGAGGCAGCGCTCCGGCCGTGGGCTGCGGCGTTCACCCACGGCGACCTGCAGATCGCGCACGTCTTCGTCGACGGCGACGAGGTCACCGGCATCATCGACTGGTCGGAGGCGGGCCCGGGTGATGCCCTCTACGACCTCGCCACCTTCACGCTCGGACACGAGGAGCACCTCGGTGACGTCCTCGCCGGCTACGGCACCGACGTCGACCTCGACGTGATCCGCGCGTGGTGGTCGTTGCGAAGCCTGCTGGTGGTTCGCTGGCTGAGTGAGCACGGCTTCGACCCGTTCGCGCCGGGCTGCGAGGTCGACGTGCTGAGATCCCGGATGTGAGGCTGTACGGGCCCAACTGCTACGCCCTTCATCGCGCGGATGTGGACAAGCGGACGGGCCGCCGGGGTTACCGGCGGCCCGTCCTGTCGGGAAATGTGGCTGGTGGTTCAGCCGACGTCGGAGGTGTCCAGGCGGTAGAGGCCGCTGCTGGTCGAGGTCGAGGTCGACGAACTGGTGCTGTACGCCGAGGACTTGACGGCCGTGCCGTGGGCCTTGACCCAGGTCGCGATCGCGGAGTTGGTGCCCTGGCCGCCGTCGCTGCTGACGATGATGTAGTGCAACTTGCCGGACTTCACCAGGGACTTGAGCTTGGCGAGGGTCATCGCGTTGTCGCTGCCGGACCAGCCGCCCATGGAGATCACGGGCTGCCCCGACTCCAGGATGATCGAGGACGCCGTCTGGTCGGTGGACACCGCCAGCAGCCAAGTCGCCCCGTCCTGGTGCTTCTTGAGATACGCGATCATCTCGGACGAGACCTGGGTGCCGCCGCCCATGCCGCCACCGGCCTGCTGGGTACCGGAGTCGGAACCCGATTCGGAACCGGACGTCGAGGAGGAAGGCGCCGAACCGCTGCCCGAGGGCCGGGTACCGGAAGGGGCCGAACCACTGGGCTTCGTACCGGACTTGGTGCCGCTCGGCGCGCCGCCCATACCGCCGCCGCCACCCATACCGCCACCGGTGCTCGGACCGGCCGTCGGGTTGGTGCCGTTGGTCGAGGAGGTCGCCGCCGAGACCGAGTAGGCCGCGGGACCGGCGAGCAGGGCGACGATCGCCGCCAGGGCCGCGAAGCCCATCAGGCGGTGCCGCCGGGTGAACCGGCCGACCAGCAGGCCGAGTACGGAGGCCGCACCAGCCACGGCGACCACGATCTCCGCGACTGTGTAGACCGTGCCGGAGCCGGAGACGCGCTGGAGCAGGACGACCGCCCAGACCGAGCTGGCCGCGATGGCGACCGGCAGCACCCAGGCCCACTTGGCGGCGGCGCCCTCACGGAAGGCGCGGTACAGCAGCACCCCGCCCGCACCGGCCAGGGCCGCGATACCGGGCGCCATGGCGGTGACGTAGTACGGGTGGAAGGTGCCCTCGGCCAGCGAGAAGGTCAGGAAGTGGAGGACGAACCAGCCGCCCCAGAGCATGAGCGCCGCCCGCTTGGCGTCGGTGCGGGGAGCGCGTCCGCGCAGCACCAGACCGGCGATCAGCGCGATCGCCGCGAAGGGGATCAGCCAGGAGATCTGGCCGCCCATG
Organism: Streptomyces sp. NBC_01622; assembly: GCF_045209635.1. Taxonomy (NCBI): domain Bacteria; kingdom Bacillati; phylum Actinomycetota; class Actinomycetes; order Kitasatosporales; family Streptomycetaceae; genus Streptomyces; species Streptomyces sp. NBC_01622. The sequence continues at coordinate 2,805,441 of NZ_CP109293.1, read as the reverse complement.
ATCTCGTTGAACATCCGGTACAGGCCCGAACTGCCGCCGAACGAGGCCCCGTTGCCCTGCGAGCCGACCGAGGAACTGGCGCCGAAGATCCGGCCGAAGCCGTTGTAGCCGATGACGAGGTCCCACACCGTGTTGTCGGTGGAGCCGCCGATGTAGGGGCGGGAGGACGCGGGGATCAGGTCGACGATCACCATCCACCAGGCGCTGGAGACGATCAGCGCGACGGTGGCGACGGCGAGGTTGCGGATGCGCTTGCCGAGCGAGATGTTGGTGGCCCAGAGGTAGACGAGGAAGAACGCGGGCAGGACGACGTACGCCTGCATCATCTTGGTGTTGAACGCGAAGCCGATCGCGACCGCCGACCACACCAGCGGCATCAACCTGCCGTTGCGGACGGCCTTCAGGAGGGCCACCGCGCCCAGCATCATCAGCAGGACGAGGATCGGGTCCGGGTTGGTGTCACGGGTGATGGCGACCGTGATCGGGGTGAGGGTGAGGACGAGCGCGGAGATGGTGCCCGCGACCGCGCCGAAGTCCCGCTTGACGCTCCGGTACAGCAGGGCCACCGAGCCGGTGCCGGCCGCGACCATCGGGAGCATCAACTGCCAGGTGCCGTAACCGAATACGCGGGCGGAGAGGCCCATCACCCAGAGGGCGAACGGCGGTTTGTCGACCGTGATGAAGCTGCCGGAGTCGAGCGCGCCGAAGAAGAACGCCTTCCAGCTCTTGGTGCCGCTGTAGACGGCCGCGTCGTAGAAGGTGTTGCCGGTGATCGAGGTCAGGTTCCAGGCGTAGAGCGCGGTGGCCAGCAGGAGGATCGCCCAGAGGGCCGGGCGGGCCCAGCGCGGGTCGTCCTCCGGGCCCGTGAAGAGCCTTCTGGCACGGGAGTTGAGGCCGCCGTCGGCGGGCGGTCCGGCCCGGTGCGAGCGCCGGGTGGCTTCCTGGCCGGGGGGCGGGGCGAGGGTCGTCATGACGCGTACTCCAGGTGTTCCGCGGAAGAGGCAGGTGCCCCGACGGGCAGGACAGGGGTGGTGGTGCGGGTGCGGTGGGGTACGGCGGCGATGCGGGCGCGGCCGGTGATGCTCTGCTTGAACATGCGGCGCATGCCCTTGAGGTCGTCGAGGGCGGTACGGACGATGTCGACGCGGCTGTCGGGGTCGTCGATCCAGTCGACCGGGACCTCGTGGATACGGAGCCTGTTGCGCTGGGCGAGGACGAGGAGTTCGGTGTCGAAGAACCAGGCGGTGTCCTCGATGTGCGGGGCGAGCGCCCGGAACACCTCGGTGCGGACGGCCTTGAAGCCGCACTGCGCGTCCGAGAAGCGGGCCGCGAGGCCTGCTTTCAACAGCAGGTTGTAGGAGCGGGAGATGAACTCCCGCTTGGCGCCACGCTGGACGGCCGACTGCCGGTGCAGGCGGCTGCCGATGGCCACGTCGCTGTGGCCGGACAGGAGCGGAGCGACCAGGGGCAGGAAGCCTTCGAGGCCGGTGGACAGGTCGACGTCCATGTACGCGACGACGTCCGCCTCCGACCGGCTCCACACGTGCTTCAGCGCGCGGCCCCGGCCCTTGGCGTCGAGGTGCACGGCGTGCACGTGCGGCAGCCGCTGGGTGAGGTCGAGCGCCGCCTGCCAGGTGGCGTCGGTGCTCGCGTTGTCCGCCACGGTGATCGTGAACGGGAACGGGAAGGACGATTCGAGGTATGCGTGGAGACGGCCGACACTGTCGGCGAGGACGTGCGCCTCGTTGTAGACCGGCACGACGATCTCGACCGACCGCTGCCGGGCGCCTCCCGCGTTCTGTTCGTTCATGACGGTGACGATCCGGGCCCTGTCTGGGGCATTGCTGTGCCTTCGCTGAACGGCCGATGAGAATCAGCGGACTCACAGGAAGGGCACAGTCGATCCGCGTCGAACCCCCAGGAAGCGGCACCCAAAACCCCTCAGGCGCCCGCCAAGTTCCCGCAACACAAGCCGTCTAGACTCTCCCCTCAGCGGCCTGAGACAGCGGCCAGGAACGGGCAGTTTCTGCCACATCCGAAGGGTATTCGGCGCTTTGATACGGATAGATTCAGTCACCAAGCGGTACCCGGACGGCACGGTGGCGGTCGACCGGTTGTCCTTGGACATACCGGACCGCTCGATCACCGTCCTCGTCGGCCCCTCGGGCTGTGGCAAGACGACGACCCTGCGCATGATCAACCGGATGATCGACCTCAGCGAGGGCCAGATCCTCCTCGACGGCGCCGACATCACCAAGCAGCCGGTGAACACCCTGCGCCGGTCCATGGGCTACGTCATCCAGAACGCCGGACTCTTCCAGCACCGCACGATCGCCGACAACATCGCCACCGTGCCCCGCATGCTCGGCTGGGGCAAGGAGAAGGCCAGGGCGCGGGCCACCGAACTCATGGAGCGGGTTGGCCTGGATGCCTCCCTCGCCAAGCGCTACCCGTACCAGCTCTCCGGTGGCCAGCAGCAGCGCGTCGGCGTCGCCCGCGCCCTCGCCGCGGACCCGCCGGTGCTGCTGATGGACGAGCCGTTCTCCGCCGTCGACCCGGTGGTCCGCAAGGGGCTGCAGGACGAACTCCTGCGCCTCCAGGAAGAGTTGGGCAAGACGATCGTCTTCGTCACTCATGACATCGACGAGGCCATCAAGCTCGGCACGATGGTCGCGGTGCTGCGCACCGGCGGCAAGCTGGCCCAGTTCGCGCCGCCCGCCGAACTGCTCTCCGACCCGGCGGACGCCTTCGTCGAGGACTTCCTCGGCGCCGACCGCGGCATCCGGCGGCTGTCCTTCTTCTCCTCGTCCGGCCTCGACCTCAAGACGTCCCCCATTGTCGCCGTCGACTCCACCGCCGAGCAGATCGCCGAACGCACCACACCCGGCGTGCCGTACCTCCTCGTCACCGACCTGGACGGCAGGCCGCTCGGCTGGAGCGAGCCGGGCGCGCTCACCGCCGGCGCCGTCGACACCGCTCGACTCCTGTCCTACGGCCGCCCGTTCGCGGCCGGCAAGGACTCCCTGCGCGCCGCGCTCGACGGCTCCGTGCTGTCGCCCACCGGCTGGGCGGTCGGTGTGGACGACGGAGGCCGGGTCGTGGGCGTCGTATCGCAGCAGGCCGTGGGCGAGGCGATCCGGAGCGCGCACGCGGCGGTGCGGCCGGACGCGAAGGTCGTCGGATGAACGACTGGTTCCGCATCCCCAGCGACCTCCAGAACAGCTACCTCGGGCTGATCGGGCTGCATCTGCGCGAGGCCGTGATCCCGGTCCTCGTCGGCCTCGTGGTCGCGCTGCCCATCGCCCAACTGTGTGTGCGGCTGCGCTGGTTGTACCCGCCGGTGCTGTGGGTGACGACCGTGCTGTACGCGATCCCCTCGCTGGCCTTCTTCGTCGTCCTCATCGACTACACCGGGCAGACCGAGACCACCGTGATGATCCCGCTCGGCGTCTACAGCCTGGTGGTGTTTGTCCCGGCGATCGTGGACGGCGTCCGCTCGGTACCGCAGGAGACCCTGGACGCGGCGACCGCGATGGGCCTCGGGCCCGTACGCCGGTACCTCCAGGTACAGTTGCCGATCGCCGTGCCCGCGATCATCGCCGGCCTGCGGGTGGCGACCGTGTCCAGCATCTCCCTCGTCAGCGTCGGCATGCTGATCGGCAACCAGGGCGCGCTGGGCAACCTGCTCAACGACGGCCAGATCTACCACCAGCCGCGCCTGATCTGGCTCTCCGTGATCACCACCGCCGTCCTCGCCATCGTCGTGGACGCCGTCCTGGTCGCCGTACGCCTGCTCCTCACGCCCTGGATGCCACGCGGCACCCGCAAGGCCCGGCCCGCACCGGCCGAACCCGTACTGGAGGACGCAGCCCGGTGAACGTACTCCACTACATCAACCTGTTCTTCAGCGACAGCACCCACTGGCACGGCTACGACGGCATCCCCACCCGGCTGCGCGAGCACGTCCAGTACTCGCTGATCGCGCTCGCCATCGCCGCCGCCATCGGCCTCCCCGTCGGTCTGCTCACGGGCCACACCGGACGCGGCGGCAACGCCCTCTCGCTCATCGCCACCGCCGCCCGCGCACTGCCCAGCTTCGGCCTGCTGGTGCTGATGTTCGTGCTGATCGGCTTCGGCCTGGTGCCGGTGATGATCCCGCTGGTCGTCCTCGCCGTACCGCCGATCCTGGTCACCACGTACGAGGCGATGCGTTCCGTCGACCCGTCCCCGGTCGACGCCGCCCGCGGCATGGGCATGAACGAGACGAACATCCTCTTCCAGGTGGAACTGCCGGTCGCGCTCCCGCTGATCCTCAGCGGCCTGCGCTCGGCCGCCATCCAGATCGTCTCCACCGCCACCATCGCGGCCTACGTCAGCCTCGGCGGCCTCGGCCGCTACATCATCGACGGCCTCTACCAGAAGAACTACGAGAAGGTCGTCGGCGGCGCCACCCTGGTCGCCGGGATGGCCCTCGTGACGCTGGGAGTCTTCTGGGGCATCGCACGGCTCGCGGTGTCGCCGGGGGTGCGCAGGAGCAACTGAGAACCGAGAAGGGGGGAGGGCTTGAGCCCTCCCCCCTTTCCTACTTTTGCCGCCGTCAGCCCTGGGTGCGCGCGAGCGCCAGCTCCAGTACGACCAGCAGCGCGTCCCGCACCGAGCCGCGCTCCCGCGCGTCGAAGGCGATCACCGGGACCCGCTCGTTGACGTCGAGCGCCCAGCGGACCTCGTCGAGGGAGTGCTCGATCTTGCCGTCGAAGGCGTTGAGGGCGACCGCGAACGGGATCTGCTTGTGCTCGAAGTAGTCGACGGCCGCGTAGCAGTCGTCGAGCCGGCGGGTGTCGACGATGACGAGACCGCCGACCGCGCCCTCCACGATGTCGTCCCACATGAAGCCGAACCGGTCCTGCCCGGGCGTCCCGAACAGATACAGCTTCAGGGTCGGGTCGATGGTGATGCAGCCGAAGTCCATCGCCACCGTGGTCGTGGTCTTGCGCGGGGTGTGGGACAGGTCGTCCACGCCCGCAGCGACCTCGGTGATCGCGGCCTCGGTGGTCAGCGGCTCGATCTCGGAGATCGCGCCCACGGTGGTGGTCTTGCCCACGCCGAAGCCGCCCGCGACGACCATCTTCACCGGCAGCGGCGGTCGTACGACGGTCTGCGCAGCCGCACCGCGGGCGACCGGTTCAGTCGGTGTCACGGAGTACTCCCCGGGAGTTGGGGATGGCGCGGAGGCCATCGATGACCCTTCGCAGGACGGTTGCGTCATGGGTGATGTCGGTGTTCGGCACATGCACCGTCAGCTGTCCGGCGGCCCGCAGGTCCTCGGCGAGGACCCGCACCACGTTCAGGTGCAGCCGCAGCCGGGCCGCGATCTCCGCGAGGGACTGCGGCTGCCGGCAGGCGGCGACGATGTCGTGCTGCTCGAAGGAGAGCCGGTCGAGCACGTCGAGCCCGGCGGCCGTCGCCACCACCTGCGTCTCGACGGGGATCGGCCGTCCGGAGTCGGCCGCGCCGGCGCCCGCCACCCGGCCGGCGGTCACCAGGAACGGCCGTACGGCGGAGGGGGCGCGCACCGGATCGCGACCCGGGGGTGTGTCCCCGTCCGCGCCGGCACCGCTCGGAGTGCGGCCGTCGGGCATGAGTGGCTGTTCCTCTCTCGACCGGTCGGGGACCGGTCACCGAGCCGAAGCGGCGCCGACGCTGTTCTTCAGCTGGAGCACCAGCTGCGGGTTGAGCGCGGAACCGGCACGGTTGGCGAACAGCGTCATCTCGTAGGCGATGTTGCCGAGCTTGGCCTCCTTGTCGGTGACGACGCCGAGGACCGCGCCGCTGCCGATCGCGGAGACGAGGACGTGGCCGCCCTCCAGGTCGATGATGACCTTGTTCAGGCCGCCGAGACCGTAGTTGCCGGAGGCGCCCGCGGCCAGGCTGGTAATGCCGGAGACGATGGCCCCGAGCCGCTCCGAGTGGGCGTGCTCGCGCAGTTCCGCCACGGCGATCAGCAGACCGTCGGAGGACACCGCGATGGCGTCGACGACACCCGCGGTCTCCGTCGCGAAACGGTTGAGCAGCCAGTTGAAATCGGCCGCAGCTGCCTGCAGTTCGGCCGGCGTGGTGCCTCCCCTGGGAGTTTCACCTGTCGACGTACTCACTGCTCCGCTCCTTTCGGGAGATTGTTCCGGTCGTGCGGGTGGTTCACGTCCGTGAGGCGCAGGCCCGAGAGGGTGTCGCTGTCCCGGTTGGCCTGCTCCACGGCTGCCTCGAACTCTTCGAGGGCCGAACGGACGGCGTCCGCGTCGGCGGGCCGGGGGGCCTGCCTGGCGGCTTGCTGGGCGGCGTCGTCGACGCCCGTACGAAGGGTGGCGCCCTTGACCCGCCGGCGCAGGGGGCGGGAGCCTCCGGGGGCGGTGTCGAAGGCGGCGGACTCGTCCGCCGGGGCGTGGTGGGTGACGGGCGGGGGAGCCGCGGCGGCCGTCGGCGCCGTCTCGTAACGGGAGACCCGGCGGGGGAGCGGGGAGGGCTCGTCCTCGGCACGCATGTGCTCGGACGCGGCCGGCTCGGGTCTGCTCAGGGTGATCGACGGGCGCGGCCCGGAGTCCGAGGCGGCCCAGGAGGGAGCCGGACGGCGCTGGTCGTCCCCGGAGTCGACGGCTCCCGACCCGGCGGGCGCGAGCGCCTTGTCGGGCCCTGCGTGTCCTTCCGCCGCACCGCCGGAGGCCAGCGCGCTCATGCGCAGCAGCAGCGTCGCCGGGATGGTCACCTCGGCCGTCACACCGCCGCCCGGTGTGCGGGCCAGCGTGACGTCGACGTCCCAGCGGCGGGCCAGCGTACCGACCACGAACAGGCCGAGCACCTTCGTCGGCACCAGGTCGAGACGCTCACGGCGGATCAGCCGGGCGTTCTCCTCGGCGATGCGGTCGGCGCTCATCCCGAGACCGTGGTCGGCCACGACGATCAGCGCGTCGTCGCCGTCGGTGCGGACGACCACCTCGACGGGGCTGCCCGCGGGGGAGAACGAGACCGCGTTCTCCAGGAGTTCGGCCACCATCAGCGTGAGGTCGCCGATGATGTCGGGCTCCACCATGATCTCGGTGTCGGCCCGCAGACTCACCCGCTGGAAGCCCTCGATCTGGCCGAGCGCGGCCCGTACGACGTTGGTGAGTTCGGTGGGTCCGCCGTCGAGCACGGTCTCGCGGATGCCGGCGAGCAGCATCAGACTGTCCGCGTTGCGGCGCAGGCGTACGGCGATGTGGTCGATGGAGTAGAGGCGTTCGAGGAGCGCCGGGTCGGTCTCGCCGCGCTCCACCGCGTCGATCAGCGCGAGTTGACGGGTCGTCAGATTGCTGACGCGGCGGCCGACGTTGCCGAACATCTCGGCGACGTTGCGGCGGCTGACGACCTGCCGGGCCAGCAGCGCGGCGGCCGTGGTCTGCACATGGTTGAAGGCCTCGGCGAGATCACCGATCTCGTCCTTCGCGGTGACCGGCATGTCCCGCAGCATCGGCGGGCCGTCGTCCTCGGCGTCGTCGTCGGCCACGCGGGCGAGTTCACGGCCCGCGACCTCGGCGACCTGCTTGGCGGCACCGGTCAGGGCCTGCACCGGGCGGACCACCGAGCGGCGCACGATCACCACGAAGAAGAGCCACAGCATGAAGCCGAGCACCGACAGGCTCAGCAGGATTCCGGCACGCCAGGAGGCGGAGCTGGACGCGCTGTCGGCGCGGGTGGCGATCCGGCCGATCAGCGAATTGGTGATCTTCAGCCGGGCCTCGGCCTGCCGCGGGTATGAGGGATAGTCGCTCATGGCGTCCGCGAACGCCTTGCGGACCGCGCCCGGCGACTCGGCCTGCAGCCCGCTGGGGTCGATCTGCAGCTCGGCGTAGGCCTCGGCGATCTCCCGCTGCGGGGTGGTGTGCTCGATGCCGGACAGCTCGTCGGCCTGCTCCTCGGTGGCGAACCGGGCGAAGCGGGAGGCCTGGTAGGTGTACAGGTCGTAGGAGCCGACGGCGTTGGTGAACTCGATGAGCGCGTTGCTGTCACCGGTCGTCGCCGAGAACACGCTGGTCTCGAACGAGCTGTGGGCGGCATCGGCCCGCAGGACGGAGTCCAGGAGGTTGCCGGTGAAGGTGGTGGCGAGGTTCGCGTTGTGTTCGAGGTCGAGTCCGTCGATCAGGCCCTCGGAGGCGCTGGTGTACGCGGGGTCGATGTTGTCGGCGGGCAGATAGCTCTGCTCGACCGTGCTGCGCAGTGTCTCCAGGCCGTTGATCTCCCTGAGCGCCTGCGCCTCGCCGGCCGGCAGCCGGTCGCCGAAGGTGTCGCGCACCTTCTCGACCTGCTGGTCCACGGCCTGCTGGGCCTTGCGGTAGGCGCTCTGCGAGGGGGTGCCGCCGTCGTTGGTGGCCTCGAAGCGGACGGAGAGCAGGATGGCCTGCTGGTGCTCCGCCTCCACGAGGTTCACCAGCTCGGCGACCTGGCCGCTGTCCCGCACCAGTTGGGCCGCGTCGCTCGCGTCCGTCGACTGCCCGATCTCATCGGCGATGAGATACGTCAGCAGCACCGCGACCACCGCGAGCGGCACGCCGACGAGCAGATTGAGCTTGCGCCTGAAGGGCCAACGGTCTGCGAAGCCCCGTATGGACACCAGGCCTCCTTCGTGGGGTGTTGTCACGGTACGCGCAGCGACACACGTGACTGTTTTTGATCGAAGCGGCCCCCGCACACCGCTGTGACCGACGCCAACTCCGGGGAGACTACCGCCTCTTTGAACGATCAAGTGCGTCGCCCTACGTCAAGAATCAATTACAAAGCGCCTGTGTTCGTGACCGGTCTGTTTACGTTGCCTTCACAACTGGGCACTCATTGAGGCCAATCGGTGACCAGAGTTCTCTTGACTGACCAAGAACCGGCTGGATTGGATCAGCGGAGTGCGGCATTCATGCCCCGCGCGTGGACGCCACAGCCATGCCTGCACGCCTGTGCCAACATCCAACCCCGGAACGGGAATTGTGACTTCTAAAGCGAAGAACAGCTGGTCCAGCACTAGGTACCCCGGCGCGGCGGCCATCGCCCTCGCCGCCACGGCTGCGCTTGTCACGGGATGTGGTTCGTCCTCCGACAGCAAGTCCGACAACCCCCTCTCGGGCGGCAAGGCCAGTGGCGACACGGTCGTCGTCGGCTCGAACAACTTCGCCGAGAGCATCCTGATCGCCGACATCTACGGCGAGGCCCTCAAGGCCAAGGGCGTCAAGGTCACTTACAAGCCGAACATCGGCAGCCGCGAGACGACGTACGGCCTGCTCAAGAACGGCTCCATCACGGTGCTGCCCGAATACAACGGCGCCCTGCTGGCCTACCTCGACCCGAAGGCCGCCCCGGCGACCCTCGCGGCGACCACGGCCGCGATCAACGCCAAGCTCGACACCAAGCTGACGCTGCTGGACCCGGCCGCCGCCGAGGACAAGGACACGGTCACGCTCAACGCGGAGACCGCGAAGAAGTACAACCTCACGGCCGAGTCCAGCATCGCGGACCTCAAGTCCATCGCCAAGGACCTGGTCATCGGCGCCTCGCCGGAGTTCCAGACCCGGCAGCAGGGCCTGGTGGGCCTGAAGTCCGTGTACGGCCTGGAGTTCAAGTCCTTCAAGGCGCTGGACGCGGGCGGCCCGCTGACGGCTGCCGCGCTGCAGAAGAACACCGTGCAGGCGGCCGACCTCTTCAGCACGGACCCGACCATCACCAAGGAGAAGCACGTCACGCTCCAGGACCCGAAGCGGCTCTTCGGCTTCGAGAACGTGCAGCCCCTGGTCTACAAGAGCGGCCTCTCCGCCGCCGGTGTGGCCGCCCTCAACGCGGTCTCCGCGAAGCTCGACACGGCGACCCTGCTGGACCTCGACACCCAGGTGGGTTCGCAGAACAAGGACCCGCTGGACGTGGCGAAGGCCTGGCTGAAGACGGCCGGCCTGAGCTGACCCGTTCCGCCGCCGACGCTGGTGCCTCCGTTCTCCGGGAGGCACCCGCGTCGCCGTGCCCGTCGTGCCCGCGGGCTCAGTAGCCGACGTAGAACGTCGCGTCCTGCTGGTCCGTGGCCGTCGAGATCGGGTCGATGCGCAGCACGTAGTTGGAGTGCCGGATGTAGCGGGTCGGGTTGTTGTACGACCGGAAGGACGCCCAGGTGGAGTCCGCCAGGCCGGCCGTCCGGTAGAACGTGGCGTCCCCGGCGAACGTCGACGTGCCGTCGTTCACGTCGAGTTGGAGCGCGTAGTTGTAGTGCCGCAGATACCGCGTCGGGTAGTTGACCGACTGGAAGGACACTCCCGCGCTGTCCGCGAGGCCCGGCACCAGGGTCCACTGCGAGTCGGTGTACGGGTCGAAGGCGTACTCGTCGATCCGGCCGACGAAGTTGGAGTGCCGGACGTAACGCGCCGGATAGTTGTAGGACTTGAGCCGGTTCCAGGCCGGCGTGCCCCACTTCGCCACGAGGTTGTTGTACTCGGCCGCGGTGATCGGCTGGATGCCGCAGTGCTTGGAGTTGAGCGGCTGGGTGTAGAGCTTCTGGTCGACGGCCGTCCAGGTGCCGGCGGCGAGACTGCTGGTCTGCCAGGCGTAGAAGACGCCGTTGGGGTCCCAGGTGTCGCCCCAGAGGTACCAAGTGGAGCTGGAGGCAAGGGACTTGACCAAGGTCGGGGCCTCGGTGCCGTTGTGCGAGACCGCGGTGCTGAACTCGGTGAAGCTGCCCGGGTCCAGTGACGTGGACTTCGCGCCGACCAGCGTCGAATTCTTCTTGAAGTAGAGGTAGTTGACCCCGTTCACGCCCACGGCGAGATCACCGTCGATGACGTCGTAACCGGGGTCGAAGAACACCTGCGGATCGCCGGCGGTCACGAAGTCGCTCGTGTAGTTGACCATGATGACGTTGTGGCCGCTGTCGTTGACGGCCGAGTAGATCACCCCGTACTGCCCGCGCCCCGCGTCCCAGTACGACTCCGGCGCCCACGCGTGGGTGTCCAGGTCGTGCACCTTCATCCGCCGGTAACCGGTGAAGGTGCGCAGATCGGTGGAGTCCCAGACATGGATGTACTGGCTGACGTACGACCAGTCGGTGCCGTTGAGGTCCGTCGCGAGGACCACGAACGTGCCGTCCTGCTTGCGCAGGATGAAGGGGTCGCGCAGACCGAGGGAGCCCGCGGTCGGGGTGGCGACGGGGGCGTTCTGGTTCAGCGGGGTCCACTGCAGACCGTCGAGGCTGACGGCCAGGTGCAGGCCGTAGTTGGCGCCCAGGAACGTCGGCGACTCGGTGAAGTAGCACATGACATGAGCCGAGTTGGTCGCCGCCCGCGCGCTGCCGGCGCCGAGTGTGAGCGCTCCGGTGGCCGCGAGGGGGACGGTCGCGGCCATGCCGAGGAACAGGCGGCGGGAGGGGTGGGGGAGAGGGGGGACGGCCATGTGTTCTCCAGGGGGATACGAGCGGCCCATTGATTCATATCGTTCGACATTCCGAACGGGGTTCGGTAAGTCGATCAGAAGGTAGAGATGGGGCGCGTGCGCGTCAATCACACGGTCGTGCTTGGCCGGTTCTCGTCGTTCACGTAGGCGTCCGCTACGAGCCGCCTGTGTGGATCAGCAGTTCCGTCCGCGCCCTGGCCGCCGCCCCGACCGCCACCGCGTCACCGCCCAGCCTCGCCGGCAGCACCCGCACCGGGTGACCGCTCACCGGCGGCTCCAGCGCCAGCGTCTCCCGCACGGCCGACCCGACCAGCGCCCACGAGCGGCTGACACCCCCGCCGATCACACACGTCGTGACATCCAGCAGCCCCGCCGTGATCAGCAGCGCACGGGCCACACCCCGGCCCGCGTCCCGGTACACGGCGAGCGCGTCCGGGTCGCCGCCGCGGGCCGCCTCGGCAACCGCGCGGCCGGTACGGTCCACACCGGTCCGCTCCCCGTACCGCGCCGCGATCGACCGCCCCGACGCCAGCGTCTCCAGATGCCCCCGGCCACCGCACGTGCACGGCAGCTCGCCGAACCCCGGCACATGACCGATCTCGCCCGCAGCCCCGCGCGGCCCGTCGTAAAGGGCGCCATTCAGCCACAGTGCGCCACCCACCCCGGTGCCGAGCGTCATCCCGAGCACGTTCTCCTCACCCACGACGGCTCCCTTCGCGACCTCCCCGCGCAGAAACGCGTTGACGTCGTTGTCGAGGAACGCCGGTACATCCAGGGCCCGTTCGACAGCGGCAGTCACCTCGAACCCGGCCCAGTCGCGGAACGAGTCGCTCGCCACGAGGATCCGCCCGGCCCGTACGTCCACGAGCCCGGCCGCGCCGACCCCGACCCCGAGCAACCGGGCGGGCGTACGGTCCAGCAGCAGCCGTAGCGCGGAGAGTGCGGATTCGAGCATCGCCGCCCCGCCCTCGCTTGCCGGGGTCGGCACCTCCACCCGGTCCAGGACGTCGAGCCGGTCCGTGCACAGCACGACCTGAGTGGTGGTCCCGCCGATGTCGACACCGGCGATCACCTGGTGAGCCTCGCTCACGCGCCGGCCTCCGTCCCCGACGCCACCCGGCGTTCTCTGCGCTCCCGTTGGAGTACCGGATCGGGCACGGGCACGGCGGCGATGAGCCGGCGCGTGTACGCGGTCTCCGGGTGCAGCAAGGTGCTCATGGTCGGCCCCTGTTCCTCGACCCGCCCGCCCCGCATCACGACAACGCGGCCCGCGAACTGTTGCACCACGGCCAGGTCGTGCGACACGAAGAGACACGCGAACCCGAGCTCCGCCTGCAACTCGGCGATCACCTCCAGCACGGTCCGCTGCACACTCACGTCCAGCGCGCTCGTCGGCTCGTCCGCGACCAGCAACCGCGGCGCGAGCACCAGCGCCCGCGCGAGACTCACCCGCTGCCGCTGCCCACCGGACAGCTCACGCGGCCCGCGCCGCGCCAACTCCCTCGGCAGCCGCACCAGTTCGAGCACCTCGGCGACCCGCTCCCGCCGCTCGACGGCCCCCATCCCACGCCGGTGCACCCGCAGTGGCTCGGCCACACACTCCGCGACACTCATCCGCGCGTCCAGCGAGGCCACCGGATCCTGCAGCACCACACCGACCCCGGCCAGCAGGGCCCGCCGCGCCCGCCCCCGTGCCTTGCGCAGATCGGCCCCGAAGAGCGAGACCTTCCCCGACTCCGGCGCCACCAGCCCGAGGGCCACCCGTGCCGCGGTCGACTTCCCCGACCCGGACTCTCCGACGAGCCCCACGGTCTCCCCGGCCCGCACGGTCAGCGACACCTCGTCCAGCGCCCGCACAGCACGCGGCCCCCGCCCGAACCGCACGCCCACACCCCGGAGTTCGACGACCGGCGCCCCCTCGGGAGTCTCTTCGCGCACGGGACTCCCGGCCCCGCTCACCGCAAGTCGGGGCACAGCCTCCAGCAATCGCCGCGTGTACTCGTGCGCGGGCCGCAACAACACGTCCTCCACCGCCCCGGTCTCCACGATCTCCCCCTCCAGCATCACGGCGACCCGGTCGGCGAAATCGGCGACGACCCCCATGTTGTGCGTGACCAGCAGCACGCCCGTCCCCGAGCCGACGGCCAACGCCCGCAGCAGATCGAGGATTTCGGCCTGCACGGTGACATCGAGCGCGGTGGTCGGCTCGTCCGCGACGAGCAACCCGGGCGAGTTGGCGATGGCCATGGCGATGACGACCCGCTGCCGCTGCCCACCGGACAACTGGAACGGAAACGCGGAAGCCCGCCGCTCCGGGTCGGGAATACCGACCCTGCGCAGCAGCGCGACGGCCTCGGCAGCCGCCTCCTGCCGGGAGACGTCCCGATGATTCCGTACAACTTCCGCTATCTGCCTGCCGATTCGGGTCAGCGGATCGAGCGCGGTGGCCGGCTCCTGGAACACCATCGAGGCCGTACGCCCACGCAGTCGCGCGAGTTCGGCCTCACCGGCGCCGACCACATCCGTACCGCCGACCGAAACACCCCCGGAAGCGCGGGCGTTGCCCGGCAGCAGCCCGAGGGCGGCGAGCGCCACGGTCGACTTCCCCGACCCGGACTCACCCACCAGGGCCAGGGTCTCGCCGGGCGCCACCCGCAAGGAAACCCCGCGCACGGCGGGCACGTCACCGCTCTCCGTCGAGAAGGTGACGCCCAGATTCTCCATCTCCAGGATGTTGTTCATCCGCGTCCCCTCACGTCGAAGGCGTCCCGCAGTCCGTCACCGATCGCGTTGAAAGCGCACACGACGAGGATGATCGCGAGACCCGGTGGCACGATCAGCCACCAGCGTCCCGAGTAGGCGGCCGTCAGCCCGGCCGAGAGCATGCCGCCCCAGTCGGTCGCCGGCGGCTGAACTCCCAGCCCCAGATAGGACACATAGGCCACGAGCAGAATCGCGTCGGCGACCTGGAAGGTGGCCGCGACGACGATCGTCGACACCGAGTTGGGCAGGATGTGCCGGGCGATGGCCCGGCCGTGCGAACCACCGATGGCGCGCAGGGTCAGCACATAGTCGCGGCTCTTCAACGTCAACGTCTCCGCGCGCACCAGCCGCGACGGCACGAGCCAGGACACCAGCCCCAGGATGACGATCAGCCCGCCCGTGTCCGGCGTGGTGATGGCGGACACGACCAGCAGAATGAACAGGGCCGGAATCGCGATCCCGGCATCCACGACCCGCATCATGACGGCGTCGACCCACCCACCCGCATACCCCGCGATCGACCCCCAGAGCGTCCCGATGACAGTGGCGAGCACCCCGGCGGCAAGCCCGACGAGCAACGAGACCTTCCCGCCGTACATGAGCCGCCCGAGCTCGTCATGCCCAACGGCGTCCGTACCGAGCCAATGCGAGCCGCTGGGGCCGAGGTTGACCTGCGTGAGGTCGGTGTGGGTCTGGTCGGTGGAGAAGAGAAGCGGCCCGATGAAGCAGAACAGAAAAAAGAGGGCAACCACTACGAGTCCGGCAACGGCAAGCTTATTGCGCGCGAAGCGCGCTCTCAGGGGCGCGGGGCTGTTTCGATTTGCGGCTCCGCCGCGGGGCGCGCCCAGCCCCCACCGACCGGCACTTTGAACACTCACGTCGTGCCCCCTTTCACGCGAGGATCCACGATCCTTTGGACGACATCGGCGAGCAGCGTCCCCACCACAGTCGCCACAGAGATCACCAACACACACCCCAACAGCACCGGATAGTCCGAAGACTGAGCCGCACTCCAGAACAACAGCCCCATCCCCGGGTAGTTGAAGAGCTGCTCGACAACCAGCGCACCCCCGAACAGGACCGGCACGTAGTACCCGAGCATCGCGATCACCGGAGTCAACGAGTTCCGGAACACGTGCTTGAAGAGAATCTCCCGCTGCCGCGAACCCCCCGCCCGAGCCGTCCGCACATAGTCCTCGGACAGGTTCTCCAGCGTCGCCGCCCGCATGTACCGACTGAACACGGCAACCATCGAGGCCGCCCCCGTCAACACCGGCAGCACCAACGCCACCGGATCCGCGAAGACTTGAGCAACCGTGTCCCCCTGCGGCGCCTGCGACGGAAACCACCGCACGACCTGCGTGAAGACCATCACCAGCACAAGTCCCAGGAAGTACACGGGAGTCGAGTACGCCACAAAGCTCAACGTGGTGATGACGTAGTCGGCAGGCTTGTTCCGCCGCACCGCCTGCCACATGCCCAGTGGAAGAGCGAGCAACAGCCCGACAACCGCCGACAGCACGGTCAACACCAGTGTCTTCGGCAGCCGTTGCTCGATGAGCTGGGACACCGCCTCGTTGAGGGTGTACGACGTGCCGAGGTCCCCGTGCAGCAACTGCCGCAGGTAGTACAGGTACTGCACGGGCAGCGGCCGGTCGAGCCCCTGGTCGTGGTTGAACAGCGTGATCTGCTGGGGCGTGGCCTGCGGGCCGAGGATCCCGCGTGCGGGACCCCCGGGCAGCGCGTGCAGCAGACCGAAGACCACGACCGTCACGATGAGGATCACGACGAGCGCCTGGGCGATCCGCCGGGTCAGATACAGGAGGGTGTCCATGCCTCAGCTGGTCCACTTCCACTGTGCCGGGTGGAAGTTGGCGAGCGGGTCCTGCGAGAAGCCGCCGAGGCCGTTCTTGACGACGGAGATCTGGTAGTCGGGCTCCGGCAGCCAGATCACCGGCAGATCCTTGGCGAGGGCCGCGCTGTAGTCCTGGACCGCCTGCGTCGAACTCGACGTCGTGGACGCGGAGATGAGCTTGTCGACATCGGCGTTGGAGTAGTTGCCGAAGTTCGCGCCGCCCTTCGTCTGGAAGAGCGAGTCACCCGTCGGGAAGGCCGGGAAGTACCAGCTGCCCGCCGTACCGAAGTAGGACAGCTGCCACTTGCAGATCGACTGCGAGGCGGTGCACTGCGGGGTCTGCGACAGCACGGAGTTGACCGGCGCGGTCTTGATGGAGAACTTGATGCCGGTCTTCGCGAGCGAGGACTGGATCGCGCTCATCATGTTGTCGGTCACCGTCGAACCGGACTGCGACAGCACCTGCATCTGGAACTTCGTCCCCTTGGCGACCCCTTCACCGCACTGGGCGGCGCCGGTGCCGGGGCTGGTGCAGGTCATGACCCCGCCCTGCTCGCTCCAGCCATGGCTGGTGAGAAGGGACTTGGCGGCCGAGGTCGAGAACGGATACGGGTCGCTCTTCTGCGTGGCCGACAGGAACGACGAGCTCTGCGCCTGGGGGACGGGCCCGTACCCGGGCACCGCCGTCCCGTTGAAGATGACCTTCGCCAGAGTGCTCTGGTCGATCGACCGCTGCACGGCCTGCCGGGCGTAGAGCTGCTTGAACACGGCACCCATGGAAGGGTTGTTGAAGTTGTACGGCATGTAGGTGATCGCCCAGCCCGACCACGGCTTCACCGTGTAACCCCGCGCGGTGAAGCTGTCCTTCTGGTCGAGGTCGGTGGCCTCGATGTAGCCGTAGTCGACGCTCCCCGAGCGCAGCGCGTTCTTCTCCGCGTCCGCCGTCGTGAACGGGAGGAGGTTCACGGTGGGGATACCGGCCTTCTCGCCGCCGTCGTACTTCGAGTTGGCGGCCAGGACGACCTTGCCTGCCGTGGAGAAGGACTTCACGGTGTACGGGCCGCTGACCGTCTTCCACAGGGCGTTCGTGGCGTACCCGTTGATGTTCTTCGCCGCGCTGTTGAGGTACGTCCAGTCCTTCTTGGCGTCCCCGGCCTTGTCCCACACGTGCTGGGGCAGCGGGTTGATCTGGCTCAGCTCGTTGGCCAGCATCCACTGCGGGTTGTAGGCCTTGTCGAAGGTGATCGTGAAGTGGTGCGTGTCCACCGTCTTGAAGGACGTCCAGTTGTCCGGCGCCTTGCCGGGGTTGTAGCCCGCCCACTGCGCCTTGTTCGCCTTGATGAGGTCGAACCAGAACTTCACGTCGGCGGAGGTGATCGGCTTCCCGTCGCTCCACTGCCGCTCGCCGAGGGTGATCGTGACGCTCTTGTTGTCGGCCGCGAAGTCCGCCGCGGTCGCCACCGAGCCCTTCTTGTTCCAGCCCATGGTCCCGGTCGAGCCGTCGTAGGCGATGAGCGGCTCCCACAGCGCGTTCGCGATCGAGATGTTGTTGGTGTTGAGGTGGGCCGCGGTGCCGATCGGCAGGATCCAGTTCGGGGTGAAGTTCGCGGGCAGCGCGTAGTTGATCGCGTCGTGCGCCCCGGAGGACGACGTACCGCTCGACCCGGAACAGCCCGCGAGCAGCAGCGAGGCCGTGGTCAGGGAGGCACCGGCGAGGAGTCTCTTGCGGACAGGGGACATGGTTCTCCTCGGAAAAAGAGGGGCGGAGGCGGGAGTGAGGACAGTCAACGACCCCTGTGGGCGAAGAAACAGGCGTGCCGCTGTAAAAAGCCTGTTACTGCCGTTCTGGAAAAAGCGAACAGGGCATGCGGGTGACTTACGCTCGTCGCCCCGATCGCCGATCCGGAAGTAACTTCCTTCATGCCTGAAAAAAGTGCCCATCGCCGGAAGAGCACCTCGGGCGTCTCCTCACTGGCCGAGCACGTCCTCGAACTCCTCGCCTCCGGACAGGCCGCGACCCGTACCGACCTCGCCGAACTGCTGGGTGCCGCGCCCTCGACGATCTCCCTCGCGGTGAGCCAGCTGGTGTCCCTGGGCCTGGTCGCCGAGCACGGCACGCGCTCCTCCACCGGCGGCCGGCCGCGCAAGGTGCTGCGGCTGGGCGGCAGCGACGGCTTCGCGGTCGCGGCCGAACTCGGCGGCAAGCACGCACACGTGGGCGTCGTCCTGCCCGGCGGCGGGCTCACCGACGTGTCGACGGTTCCCTTCCCGACGGCGGACGGTCCCGAGGCCGCGCTGCCGGGTCTCGCCGACACGCTCCAGGGCCTCGCCGAGCGACGCGGGCCGGAGCTGCTGCGCGGGGTCGGGCTCTCGCTGCCGGGCCCGGTCGACGTCGCGGGCGGCGTCGTGACCCTCCCGTCCCGGATGCCCGGCTGGAACCGGTTCCCGGTCCGGGCCTGGCTGGAGGACCGGTTCGGCGTCCCGGCGGCCATCGAGAACGACGCCAACTGCATGGCCGTGGGCGAGCACACCGTGCAGCCCGCCGAACGCCGTCAGTCGATCATGGTCAAGACAGGCACCGCGATCGGCGCCGGCGTCATCGCCGACGGCCGCCTCTACCGCGGCGGCACCGGCGCGGCGGGCGAGATCACCCACGTCCGCGTCGAGGCCGCCCACGACATCCCCTGCTCCTGCGGCAACACCGGCTGCCTCGAAACCGTCGCCTCGGGCGCCGCCCTGGTCCGCATCCTGCGCGGCCACGGCCTGGACGTGACTTCTACCGAGGACGTCGTACGCCTGGCCACCGACTCCCACCCCGAGGCGACCCGAGCCGTCCGCCAGGCCGGCCGCTACCTGGGCCAGGTGCTCGCCGCCAACGTCAACTTCTTCAACCCCGACGCCGTGTACCTGGGCGGCATCCTCTCCACCCTGGAACCCTTCGTCGCGGCAGTCCGCAGCCAACTCTACGAAGGCTGCCACCCGTTGGTGACGGAACACCTGGCGATCGAGCGCGCCAGCTTGGGAGCCGACGCGGGCTTGGTGGGAGCAGGCCAGTTCGCGCTGCAACGGGCGTTGGCGCAGGCATTGCAGACGGTCACAGACAAGACGCGGTGACTTGTGCTTTTAGGGGCGCGGGGCTGTATCAATATGCGGCTCCGCCGCGTGGGCGCGACCAGCCCCCACGCACCCGCACCCGACACACAACCTGGAGCCCCCATGCCTTCTTCTCGTCCTGTCATCGCGATCGCAGGCCTCGGCATCGAGTCCTCGACATTTTCCCCGGCCCGCACGGAGGCCCCCGCCTTCCACCCCCAACGCGGCCCCGAAGTCCTCACCCGCTACCCCTTCCTGGCCCCCGGTACCCCCCTCCGCGAGGCAGCGGACTGGCGCGGAGCCCTCGTAGGCAAGGCACTCCCCGGCGGCACGGTGACGTCCACCGCCTTCACCGCCCTCTCCGACGAACTCATCGCCAGACTGGGGGAGTTGGGCCCCCTGGACGGCCTCTGGTACGACATCCACGGCGCGATGACGGTCGAGGGCATGGACGACGCCGAGGCCCAACTCCTCACCCGCATACGGGAAACCATCGGCCCGGACACCCTCGTATCGACCTCGATGGACCTTCACGGCAACGTCTCCCGCGGACTGGTCCACGCCGCCGACCTGATCACCTGCTACCGCATGGCCCCGCACGAGGACGCCATGGACACCAAGGAACGCGCCGCCCGCAACCTCGTAGAACTGCTGGCAAGCGGCGCCCCCCGCCCGGTCAAGGCCTGGATCCCGGTCCCCGTACTCCTCGCGGGCGAGCAGACCTCCACCCGTATCGAACCGGCGAAGAGCGTCTACGCGGCCGTAGAAGACGTAGAAGCGAAGGAGGGTGTCACGGACGCGGCGATCTGGGTCGGCTACGCATGGGCCGACGAACCCCGCAACCGGGCCGCGGTCGTCGTCACAGGACCGTCCGCCGCCCAAGTCGCGGCAGGCGCCGAGCAGTTGGCGCGCGGCTTCTGGGCGGCACGCGACGACTTCGCGTTCGTCGCCCCGACCGGCACCCTGACCGAGTGCCTGGACGAGGCCCTCGCCTCCACCGCCCGCCCGTACTTCATCAGCGACACCGGCGACAACCCGACCGCGGGCGGCGCGGGCGATGTCACCTGGGGGCTCCAACAGGTCCTGGAACGCCCGGAGTTCAAGGACCAGGACGGTCCTACGGTCATCTACGCGTCACTGCCCGGACCAGCCGCCGTAGCCACAGCGGAGCGCGCCGGTGTCGGCGCCACCGTAACCGTCACGGCCGGCGCGGAGGTCGACGACCGCCACGCGCCCCCGCTGACACTCACCGGTGTAGTGCACTCCGTCCGCCACGGCGACCGGGACGCCGAGACCGAAGTGGTGCTGCGGGTCGGCAGCGTGTATGTGATCCTGACCCGGCTGCGGAAGCCGTACCACCACGAACACGACTTCACCGACCTGGAGTTGGAGCCGCGCGCGGCCGATCTCGTGCTTGTCAAGATCGGCTATCTCGAACCCGAGCTCTTCGCCATGGCCGCCGACTGGAAGATGGCCCTCACCCCGGGGGGAGTCGACCAGGACCTGGTCCGGCTCGGTCATCACCGCATCCCGCGGCCGATGTTCCCCTTCGACCGGGACATGGCAGAGCCGGACCTCACGGCCCGGATCATCGCCTCCTCGGACGCACCGCTCAGCGGGGCGGACGAGTGAGCCTGCCGCCCCCGCCGTCCTCGATGGCCGCCTCGATCAACTGGTCCAGCAGTGCGATCAGTACGTTCCGGCACGAGTCGCGCTCGCGGGCGTCGCACAGCAGCACCCGGACGTCCTCCGGGAGCGCCAGCGCGTCGCGGACCGCCTCCGCCGGATACGGATGCTCGCCGTAGAAGCCGTTCACGCCCACCACGAACGGGATGCCCCGGCGTTCGAAGAAGTCGACGGCCGCGAAGCTGGACTTCGGGCGGCGCACGTCGATCAGGACCACCGCGCCCAGCGCGCCGAGCGCCAGGTCGTTCCACATGAACCAGAAGCGCTGCTGGCCCGGGGTGCCGAACAGGTACAGCACCAGGTCCTGGCCTATGGTGATGCGGCCGAAGTCCAGGGCCACGGTGGTGGCCCGTTTCTCCTCGATGCCGTCGAGGTCGTCGACGGCGAGGCTCGCCGAGGTGAGCGGTTCCTCGGTGCGCAGCGGCGCGATCTCGCTCACCGAACCGACCATGGTGGTCTTGCCGACGCCGAAGCCCCCCGCGATCAGGATCTTGACCGTCTCGGGCGGCGCGGGTGCCGGAGCGATGGTGTCAGAGCCGGCCAAGGCCCTCCCTCACTTTCTGCAGCAGGTCCATGTCCGGGCTGGTACGGGAGACCGGGTGCGGCGGACGGGCCGTGATCAGGCCCGCCTCCAGCAGGTCGCAGAGCATGATCACTACCACGCTCACCGGAAGGTCGACAAGGGCCGCGACCTCCGCCACCGCCAGCGGCTCCGCGCACAGCCGCAGGATGCGGGACTGTTCCGGCTGCGGCCGGGGCGCCCGCGCGGGCGCCGGGTCGACCGCGGTGACCGTGGTGATGAGGGTGAAATCGGCGCGGCTGGGCCGGGTTCTGCCACCGGTCAGCGTGAACGGTCGTACCAGCCGTCCCGCCGCGTCGCCACCGCTCACCTCACTCGCCGGAGCCGGCCGCGGGGCCGACGTTGGCCCTCGGCGCGGCGCTGAGATGCTCGCCTATCTTCTTCACCAGCATGTTCATCTGGTAGGCAACGACCCCGACGTCCGCGCCCGGACCGGTCAGCACGACCAGGTGGGCGCCGGGGCCCGCCGAGGTGAGGATCAGATAGCTGTTCGCCATCTCGATCAGCGCCTGGCGCACCGGACCGCCGCGGAAGTCCATGCTGACCCCCTTGCTGAGGCTCATCAGCCCGGACGCGGTGGCCGCGAGCCGCTCGGCGTCGTCGCGCAGGAACCCGGTGGACTTGCTGACGACGAGGCCGTCCTCGGACAGCACGACGGCCTGGTTCACCTCGGCCACCCGGTCCACGAGTCCGGTGAGCAACTGGTCGAGTTGGGTGTGCGTGGCGGGCACGGGACGTGTCATGGCGGAGTCCTTCATGAGCGATCGGCGGGCGGATTCGAGGAGGCGGCGGCTTCCTCCCGGTCGTACTGCGACGGCGCGTCGTCGTCGATGGAGTCTCGCGCCTGGAACGTGCCGCGCTGGAACCCGGCCAGCGAGGAAGCCGCACGTTCCGCGGTGAAGTCTTCCAGCTCCCCGTCCTCCTCGGCCGGTCCGGCCTCCTCCCGCAACTCACTGGCCAGACTGGTCTGCGGCACCCGCCGTGGCAACGGGGTCAGCCCGCCGAGATCGGCGGTGACCGGGGGCTCGGCGGACCGGGCCGGGGGCTCGGCGGACCGGGCCGGGGGAATGGCGGGCAGCGCCCCGGGCGCGGGAGCCGGCAGTTCGGCCGCCCGCGCGGCCACGGCGGTGATCTGTGCCGCGGTGCCGGCCTCGTCGCCGTCGGAGCCCTTCGCGGCGCCCGGCGCCGGCTCGTCCAACGGCTCGGGTACGACGATCTCGTGCGGGATCAGCACGATCGCGGTCGTGCCGCCGTACGGCGAGGAGCGCAGCGTCACCGCGATGCCGTGCCGGGTGGCGAGCCGGGCGATCACGAACATGCCCAGCCGCAGGTCGTCGGCGAGCGCGACGACGTCGAACTGCGGGGCCACCGCGAGCTGTTCGTTGAGCGAGGCGTAGTCCTCCTCCGACATGCCGAGCCCGCGGTCCTCGACCTCGATCACCAGACCCCTGGCGACCATCGCGGCCCGCACGCCGACCGGGCTGGGCGCGGGGGAGTACACCGTCGCGTTGTCGATCAGCTCGGCCAGCAGATGGATCACGTCGGCGACCGCGGGCGGCGCCAGGCACACCTCCTCCTCGGTGTGCACCTCCACCCGCTGGTACTCCGCGACCTCACCGACGGCACTGCGCAGGATGTCGATCAGCGCGACCGGCTCGGTCCAGCTGCGGCGCGGCTGCTCACCGCTGATGACGACGAGGTTCTCCTCGTAGCGGCGCAACTGGCTTGCCGTGGAGTCCAGTTCGTAGAGGCCGCGCAGGACCTCGGGGTCGTCGTGCCGGCGTTCCAGCGCGTCGAGCTTGGTGAGCTGGAGGTTGACCAGGTTCTGGCTCTGCCGGGCGATGCCGAGGATGACCTTCTGGAAACCCCGCCGGGTGTCGGCGAGTTCGATCGCGGTGTGTACGGCCGTGCGCTGCGCGGTGTTGAACGCCTGTGCCACCTGGCCGAGTTCGTCGCCGCCGTAGTCCAGTGGCGGGGTCGCCGACTCCACGTCGATCTTCTCGCCCCTGTTCAACCGGGCGACGACGTCGGGCAGTCGGTCCTCGGCCAGGCTCAGCGTGGCCATCTTCAGACCGCGCAGCCGCCGGGACAGGGAGCGGGTGATCCGCCAGGACATGCCGACGCACAGCAGCAGGGCGGCGAGTCCGCCGGCGCTCAGCGAGGCGGCGGTGACGAGCAGGCTGTGCGCCTTGTCGGAGCTGCGGTCGAGGAGTCCGGCCGTCTGCTGCCTGATCAACGCCGTGTACTCGTCGCCGACTTCGGTCAGCGCCGCGGTCCACTGCTTCTGCTCGTCCGGCAGAGTGATCCGGCCGGCCGAGCCGTTGTCCGGCACCGCCTTGCCCGCCGTACCGGCCGTGAGCACCGCGTCCTCCGTGGACTCCAGGGTGCTCCACTCGACGCTCTGCAGAATGTGCTCGATCTTCGTCTTGGCGGCGCCCTGGAACCCGGTGGTGATCTGGTCCTCGACCAGCCAGCGCCGGGCGTGCACCAGCTCGGCGAACTGCTCCCACGCCGCGTTGTCGACGTGCCCGGAGGGCCAGGCCAGGGTCAGCTGCGCGTCCTCCTGGGAGACCAGCTCCGCCCCGTGCTCCAGCGCGACGAGCGGCTCCGCCTGCGAGGTGAGGTCGCCGTCGTCGACCTGGGAGAGCTCCTGGAAGGCCTGGATCTGGTCGTCGATGATCGAGGTGTACTGGTCCAGAACCTGCTGGGGCGTGATGTCGGTGGGCTTGTCCACCTGGCTCCGGTAGTACTCCAGGCTGTCCGCCGAGGCGACGACCGAGTACATCCGGTCCCTGATGCGGGTCGGTGCCTTCTTGATGGCGCCGGACTGGCCCACGAGCTGGGCCACCGCCTTGTCCGTCCTGACGCGCTGCGCGTCCAGCGCGGTCCGGGAGCCGTGCGGCGAGGCCAGCCAGGCCGCCGAGAGACTGCGTTCCTGCTGGAGCGCGAGCGCGGCCTCGGTGCCCATGGCGCCGGTCGATCTGCTCAGCTCAGTCTGCGACCGCAGCCGCAGCCCCTCGGTGAACATCTGGGTCGTCGTCACGCCCCACATGGCGGCGAGCGTGACGCTGGGGACCAGGGCGAGCAGGATCAGGGAAAGTCGTATGGAACCGACGCGGCGCCGGGCACCTGTCCGTGGAGACATCGTGGTCGTCCTCGCTCCATCCTCGTACGAAGTGTCCGGTCAGCGCGTTCCGTTGGCCGCGAACTTCGCGACCGCGCCGACGTTCGTCTTCGTCACGAACGCCGGGCCGGTGAGCACGGGAGCCACCCCGCCGCCACTGATGTTGCCGTTGGTCTTGTACAGCCACAACGAGTCCACGGCCAGATAGCCCTGCAGATACGGTTGTTGATCAACCGCGAACTGTACGTCCCCGCTCTGCACGGCCTTGACCAGGTCCTGGTTGAGGTCGAAGGTCGCGACCTTGGCCTTGCTGCCCGCCGCCTTCACGGACTTGACCGCGGACAGTGCGAAATCGGCGCCCAGCATGACCACTTCGTCGATGCTGGGGTCCTGCTTGAGCCGCTCCGTGACACCCGCGGCCACGGCGTTCATGTCGGTGCCGTCCACATAGAGCATGTCGGTCACGCCGGTGAACGCCTTCTTCACACCCGCGCAGCGCGCCTCCAGGGCGACATTGCCCCGCTCGTGGATCACGCACAGGGCGTGCTTGGCCTTGAGGGCGTCCAGTTTCTCGCCGACGGCGCGGCCCGCGACGCTCTCGTCCTGCCCGAAGAACTCCAGGACACCGTCCGACTGCCAGGAGTCGATACCGGAGTTGAGGCCGACCACGGGGATGTCCGAGGACTTGGCCTGGGCGATCGGCGCCTTCATCGCGTCCGGTTTGGCGAGCGTCAGCGCGATGCCGTCGGCCCCGTCCCGGATCGCGTCCCGCACGAGCTCGGCCTGCCCGGTGGCGTCCGGGTCGCTCGTGTACGTCAGCTCGACGCCGTCCTTGGCGGCGGCGGCCTCGGCGCCCTTCTTCACCAGCACCCAGAAGGCGTCGCCCTTGCTCGCGTGGGTGACCATGGCGATCTTGAGCCGGCCGGTGCCCGCGGCACCGGCCGCGTCCGTGCCCGTGCCGGACCCGGAACCGCCGGTTCCGGAGCAGCCGGCGAGCAGCAGACAGACGGCTACGGCGCCGGTCAGCACCGTGCCGGATATGCGACGGAAGGGGGCGTGAGGTGAGGGTGGAGTGGTCATGGGGGGTGCGGCACCTCGCTGTGCGGCCGAGCTCGGGGACGGGGAGAGTGCGCCCGGAGCCGTATGAGGTGCGCCGACCGGGTGACTCCCGCTGGGCCGGAGCCAATCGTGTGTGACCGCTGGTAGTCAAGTGAGCAGCGACCCGCAGTGAGTTGTTGCTGCCGCATTGTGATCATCTCGACGTCATAAGGAGGTTGAGGAGGTTACGTTCGGAGGACGGACGGTTGCGTCGGCAACTCGGCCTCATTGTGTGGGACTTCGCCATCGTGAGGGCCGCGGATGGAAGAAATCCGCGATCCCGGGGACCGCGCTGGAAGGGACCGACCCCACGATTCCACGCTTCGGCCAGGAGACAACTCCGCACCCAGGCACGGCCGACCACCCCCGAGGGGACCCACCCCCGGCGCTGGTCCGCACTCGTCGCCCTGCTCCTGGCCGAGGCGATGAACCTGCTGGACGGGACGGTCGTGCAGATGGCCGCGCCGGCGATCCACGCCGAACTGGGCGGATCGGCCTCCGACATCCAGTGGTTCACGACCGCCTACCCCCTGCCGCTCGCCGTACTGCTGATCACCGGGGGCCGGCTCGGCGACATCGCGGGCCGGCGGCGGCTGTTCGTGCTGGGCGTCACCGGATTCACCGCTGCCTCCCTCGCCTGCGAGCTCGCACCGGGCGTGGGGTTCCTGATCGCGTTCCGTGCCGCGCAGGGGGCGTCGGCGGCCCTGGTGATCCCGCAGACCATCGGCCTCATCAGGGCGATGTTCGCCGGTGACGAGATGCCACGCGCCCTGGGCGGCATCGGTCCGGTGATGGGCCTCGCCGCGGTCTGCGGCCCGGTTCTCGGCGGCGTCCTCACCCACGCCGACCTGTTCGGCTCGTCCTGGCGCGCGGTGTTCCTGGTCGACGTCCCGCCACGCCTCACCGGCCCCCGCCCCGCTCACCCGCCCGCCCCGTCAGGGAAGGGCTCGCTGCCTTCAGGTTGCGCAGGACCGGGCTGGTCTCCAGGGTGCGGACGGTGGGCAGGGCGTGGATCAGACCGCGGTCCAGGGTGTCCGGCATGCTCCCGGTCATGTCCCCCGAAGGCCGGTCAGAGGTCGAACTCGTGCGGCGGCAGGTCCAGGGTGAAGCAGGCCTCGCGGACCACGGCCTGCTCGGTCTTGTCGAAGTCGCCGTCCGCGCCGCCGATCACGATGCCGATCTGGATCACGGCACGCGCCTCGGCGGGCTTCTTCTTCGCCTTGGCGATCTCCTGCAACACGCTGACCTTGCCGAAGGCGAAGTCGGCCGTCAGCTTGTCCAGGTTCGCGTCGAAACGGCGCTGGAGATCCATCGCGTCGAAGTTCTGCAGCACCTCGTTGCTCGCGATGAGCTGGGCGACGCGCTGCCGCTCCGAGGGGTCGACGGTGCCGTCGGCAGCCGCCACGAGCGCGCACATCGCCATGCTCGCGTCGCGGAACGCCCCGCTCTTCAGATCGTTCTTCTTCGCCACGAGCTGGGTCTGCATCGTCGACGCGGACTCCTTGAAGCGGTCCCACAGGGCCATGCGAACTCCATGCGTAGTAGTCGTGCGTATACAAATTCGTGGCTGCAGCACCGTGGAAACTCCCCGGACCGGGGAGAAGTTCCGGCCCCCTAGACTGGGGCGGTTCGTACGAAAGCAACGGCCAGGACGGGAGGCGAAGACGGTGCAGACAGCCGGCCGCGGCTTCGACGACCCGTCCGCCGACGTGCTCGCGGACGCCGCCGCGGCCTTCGGACTGCTGGCCTCGCCCGCGCGGCTGCACATCGTGTGGGCGCTGGCCCAGGGCGAGAGCGATGTCACCGGGCTCGCGGAGCGGGTCGGCGGCGCACTGCCCGCCGTCAGCCAGCACCTGACCAAACTGAAACTCGCCGGCCTGGTCCGCTCCCGCCGCGAGGGCCGCCGCCAGGTGTACTTCGTCGACGACCCCGACGTGGTCGACGTGGTCCGGCTCGCGGTCGCCCGCCTCACCGACCGTGCCGACCGCGACGTGCCCGCCCCCCGACTCCGTGGCCTCTGACGCCGCCGCCCACCGGCACACCCCGCTCCAGGCGCTACGTCACCTCGACACCGGCCCGCGCGGACTGACCGAACCGGAGGCCGCCGCCCGGCTCGCGGCGACCGGCGAGAACACCCTCCCGGAACGCCGTACGACACCCTGGCACCGCCTGTTCCTGCGCAGTCTGCGCGACCCCTTCACCGCCGTCCTGCTCTGCCTCGGCCTGGTCTCGGCACTCGTCGCCTCCTGGGGCACCGCCGCCGTGATCCTCGCGCTCGTCGCCGTGAGCTGTGTGCTGCGCGCCGGCGGCGAGCACCGGGCCGACCGCTCCCTGCACGAGCTGCGCGAGCTGGTCGGCTCGACCGCCTGCGTACTGCGCCGCGCGGAGGCCGGGGCACCGGTGCGGGTCCGGGAGATACTGGTCGCCGAACTGGTCCCGGGCGACGTGGTCGCGCTCGGCCCCGGCGACCTCGTCCCGGCGGATCTACGACTGCTGCGCGCGAGCGGGCTGACCGTGCACCAGGCCGCGCTGACCGGCGAGTCCGCGCCGGTCGCCAAGGCCGCCGTAGAACTGCCCGGCGCGGCCGACGAGGGCCCCTTCGCCCAGCCGCACCTGTGTTTCCAGGGCAGCGGCGTCGTCTCCGGCAGTGCCACGGCGGTCGTCCTGGAGACGGGAGCGCGGACCCGGTTCGCCGCCGCGCACGACGGGCCGGTGCGGCGCGAGCCGAGCGCCTTCGACCGCTCCGTGCACGGCGTCTCCTGGGTGCTGATCCGGTTCATGCTGCTGACGCCCCCGCTGGTCCTGATGGCCAACGCGGCACTGCGCGGCCGGGGCCTTGAGACGCTGCCGTTCGCCGTCGCGGTGGCGGTCGGACTGACCCCCGAGATGCTCCCGGTGATCGTGACGACCTGCCTCGCGCGCGGGGCCGCGCTGCTCGCCCGTACGCACGGCGTCGTCGTCAGACGGCTCCCCGCCCTGCACGACCTGGGCGCCGTGGACGTCCTCTGCCTCGACAAGACCGGCACCCTCACCCAGGACCGCCCGGTCGTGGAACGCACCCTCGGCCCCGACGGCCGCGACGACCCGGACGTCCTCAACCAGGCCGCCGCCGCCGCCTGGTGGACCCTCCAGCTCGCCGACGCACCCGTCCCCGACGCCCTCGACGAAGCACTGCTGGCCGCGGCGGGGCCGGTGGGGGAGGAGTACGACGGGATCGCGGCCGTACCCTTCGATCCGCTGCGGCGGCTCGCCTCGGCGGTGGTGCGCGGCGAAGCCCTCGGGACGCACACCCTCATCGTCAAGGGCGCGGTGGAGGACGTGGTGGAGCGGTGCGTGCTGGAGCCCGGCGAACGGGACCGGCTGCTCGCCCTGGCCACCCGCGAGGCCGAGTCCGGTCTGCGGCTGCTGGCGGTCGCCACCGCCCAACTCCCGGCCCGCACGCGCGCGTACAGCCCCGCCGACGAACGGGGCCTGACCTTCCGGGGGCTGGTCACCTTCCACGACGCCATCGACCCGGCCGCGCCGGAGGCCCTGCGGGCCCTGGCCGGCCTGGGTGTCGGCGTGCGGATCCTCACCGGCGACCATCCGGCCACGGCGGCCCGGGTGTGCCGGGAACTGGGTCTGGACCCCGGGCAGGTGCGGGTCTCCGCCCGCTGCACCCCTCAGGACAAGGCCCGCGCGGTCGCCGCCCTCCGCGCGGCCGGACACACCGTCGGCTTCCTCGGCGACGGCCTCAACGATGTGCCCGCGCTGCGCGCCGCCGACGTCGGGATCGCACCGCGGGCCGCCGTCGACACGGCCCGCGAGGCCGCCGACGTGGTGCTCGCCGGGAAGGACCTCACCGCGATCCGGCACGCGGTCACGGCCGGCCGCCACAGCAGCGCCAACATCGCCTCGTATCTGCGGGTCACGTTCTCCTCGAACCTCGGCAACGTCATCGCGATGCTCGCCGCCGGTCTGCTGCTGCCGTTCCTGCCGATGCTCCCGGCCCAGGTACTCGCCCAGAACCTCTGCTTCGACGCGGCCCAGCTGGCCTTCGCCCACGACCGGCCGTCGGCCGCCGGGCTGCGCCGGCCGACCGAGCTGCGGCCCCGGGCGTTCCTTCGGTTCATCACCGGGTTCGGGGCCCTCAACGCGGTCGCCGACCTCGCCACCTTCGCCGTGCTCGCGCTCGCGCTGCGCGGCCCCGACGCCGTGGACGACGAAGTGCTGTTCCACTCGGCCTGGTTCACCGAGAACCTGCTCACCCAGGCCCTGGTGATGCTGCTCCTGCGGACCGGCCGGAGCCTCGCGGAGGGTGGTGGACCGGGGCCGGTCGGGCGGGCCGCGGCCGTGCTGGCCGCCGTCGGACTGCTGCTGCCGCCGACTCCGCTGGGCGCGGCGCTCGGCATGACGGGGCTCGCGCTTCCCTACTACCTGCTGCTCGCGGCTGTGCTCGGTCTGTACGCCCTGGCCCTGAGGGGTCTGCGATCCACTCGTGGGTTGTACAGTTGCGCAACATAGCAACTGTTGTCAGGGACGAAAGGGCGAGATCATGCTCCGCAACGGACTGGAGCCATGGCACCTGCTGGTCGTGGCGATCATGGTCATCCTGCTGTTCGGCTCGAAGAAGCTCCCCGAGGCCGCGCGCGGGCTGGGCAAGTCCATGCGCATCCTCAAGAGCGAGGCGAAGGCGATGAAGGAGGAGGGCAACGTGGCGGAGTCGGTCCCCGTACATCCGACCGCCGTGCACACCTCGACCGAGTCCCTGGCGGCCACCAACACCGAACCGCCCGCGCCCGCGCACTGACGGCACGGCGGGCATGCGTCGAGCCCCGGCGGTTGCCGGGGTGTGACGCCCTTGGGGCCCCAAAGGTCAGGCCTGGTGCTGGAGTTCCGTCTTCGTGGCCGACTTCGCCTCGCGCTTGCGGCGCCGGCGCTCGGACCGCGGCTCCTGGTCCGGCAGCCAGCCGAACGTGAGGCAGCTGCCGACGACTCCCAGCAGCAGCCCGACGAAGAAGCCGCCGAGGTTCGAGGTCAGCCAGGAGCCCAGCGTGCACAGGACCCCGACGATCGAGTAGAAGAGCCGCTGACTCGGGCTGAAGAGGATCAGCAGGCCGAGCAGCACCATCAGCACGGGGAGCAGATAGCCGGTCATGCCCTGCATCCCGATGTGCATCGCGACCTTCAGCGACACCTTCTCCGTGAGCAGGATCTCCGCCCCGCCCAGGGCGAGCAGCAGCCCGCCCCAGAACGGACGACCGGCCCGCCAACGTCGCAAGGCGGGCCGCATCCCCTGCCGTGACAGGTTGTCGGACATCAGCAACCCGAGTCGCTGAAGCTGAGCTTGAGGCCCGGCAGCTTGAACACACCCGCCGTGGTGGCGTAGTTGGTCTGCCGCAGGTTGTCGATGTGCACGGTGTCGGACTGCTGGCTGAAGACGCCCTTCTTGCCCTGCACACCGGCCTTGGTGAGCGTGCTGGCGTCGTTGCCGATCTCGATGTTGCCGAAGGAGGCGTCACCCGACAGTTCCGTCGAGTCCGTGGTGAGGTTGCTCGCCGTCACCTTCGTCGAGCCGCTGCCCGCCTTGATGAGCAGGTTGATGCCGCCGAGGTCGACGCTCTGGCAGAGGCTGTCGAGCGTGGCGCTCTTGATGGCGGAGGTCATGACCAGCACCTGCCCGCCGGTGTCACCCGCGTTCGGGCTGTTCGGGATCATGTTGTCGAGGTCGCCGAACTGCTCGAAGCCGGTGCCGTCGAGCGACTTGGCGGTGACCGTGAACGGCATGCCCGAGATGGAGAACTGCACCCCCAGGGCGCCCTGGGCGGTGAGGATCCCGAGGGCGGCGGCGGCCAGGGTGGCCGGCACCGCCATCACCGCGGCACGGCGCAGTCGGACCTGACCGCGTCTTTCGGGGACCTCGGCGGTCTCAGGTGCGGAACCGGTTTCCGGGTTCTCGGGGGTGTTGCCTGCGGACGAGTTGGCGTCCGAGGGTGAAGCCATGTCTGCTCCCATGTGCTGCTCTAGTCAACGCGAGTCGGTATCCAATGTGGCGCGTTGTCCTGGCGCGGACAGCGAGTGCGGCGCAGCCATCCTCACAACTCCCGGCGGGTGCAAGGGCTTTCAGGTTACGCAGCAGTAGCCGTCGAGGAAGTTACCGGGGGTTACATTCGAGGGTCAAGGGAGTTGTGGAAAAAGAGTGTTGATGATGTGCCACCTGTGAGGCAAGGCCTCTCCGCGATCTCGCGGGCCCTGTGACCGCACACCGATCAACGCACCAACTTGACTTGCACGTCTTGACGTTGACGGACACTCAGGTCTACAACTCTCCCTTGTTTGCCGGATCCGTGGCGCCGGATCCGGCACGTGGCAGGAGCCGCGTTCCCGGACTTCCCTTTCCACAAGGGCGCTTCACGCCCGCAGAGTCCGAACCCCGCGGCCCGGCACGGCCGCTTCCCCCCTGGTCCGTGCCGTCCGCCCCACCGCCCGGCCCGGCCGGAAGCCTTCAACCCCCGTGGGCCTCCGGCTGGTCACCGGCCGGCCGCCGTTGCCGGCCCGTCGCGTACGGAGAAGGCGTCACGGGCCGGCGACGGCGAACTCGCGCGCCCCAAGCACCAGTTCAGCCACCGTCGAAACACCCCCCAGTTCCCCCACCCCCCAAAGAACCCCTGGTTCCACTTCGGAAGAAGAGGTACACCCGCATGCGCACTCGCACCGTCCTCACCCTCGTCGGCTCCGTCGCCGCGCTCACCCTCCCCTTCACCGTCCCGGCGTCCGCGGCCGACACCCCGGTGCTCACCACCGGCAGCCTCGCCGGTACGCCCGTCGCCGTCGGCGATGTGCTGACCGCACCCCTGGCCACCGGCACCAGCGCCACCCTGTACTCCAGCGCGACCGGCACCAGCGGCATCAAGTGCACCTCGTCGACGTTCACCGCGACCGTCGTCGACAACCCGACCGCGCCGGGCACCGCCACCGAGTCCGTCTCCGGGCAGACCTTCGACAGCAGCAGCTGCACCAGCAACGTCCTCGGCGTCCTCGGCGTCTCCAGCATCACGGTCGACAACCTGCCGTACACCACCGCGGCCGTCTCGGACGGCACCCTGACCGTCACCCCGGCCAGCGGCTCCACCATCCAGACCACGGTCAAGCTGACCACCCTGCTGGGCAGCATCACCTGCGTCTACCAGGCGCCCAGCCTGAGCGGCACGGCGAGCAACACCGACACCAGCATCAACTTCACCAACCAGGCCTTCACCAAGACCTCGGGCTCGTCCCTGTGCTTCAGCGCGGGCTACTTCACCGCGAAGTACGCCCCCGTGACCGATGGCGGCGCGGCGGTCTACACCAACTAAGGAGCAGGACAAGCAGGGCCTGTACGCGTCGAGTTCAGCGTCGGCGCAGTCGCAGGAACAGGGCGGCGCCCCCGGTGAGCACCAGCACCGCGGCGGCGCCGCCCGCCAGCATGGGCGCCGAAGGGCCGCCCGAAGAGGCGTCGATGTCGGACGCCACCGGACTGCTGCCCGGCGCGGTGCTCTCCTCGGCAGGGGAGGCCTTCTGCGCCGTAGCGGATTCCTCGGCCTTCGCCGAAGGGCTCGCGGCCGTCGGGGACTTGACCGCGGACGACGACGGACTGGCGCTCGCCGCCTTGTCCTTCGAGCCGGCCGCCCCCGTGGAGGAGGACGAGGTGCTGCCACCCGGGAACACCACGTCCGAGCACGAGTAGTACGTGTCCTCGGTACTGCTGTTCTGCCAGATGGTGTAGATCAGCTGGCGCCCCGTCCGGCCCGTCGGCAGCGTCGCCTTGATGCGGTACGCGCCACCGGTCAGCGGCGGGTCCTTCACCTCGGCGAAGGGCTGCGTCGGCAGCTCGGACCAGGTGAGCGGCTTCGACGGGTCGTAACCGGCCTTCGTCAGATACAACTTGAACGTGCCGGTGTGCGCGATCGTCGACGCGTACGTCATCGTCAGCTTCGCCCCTGGAGTCAGCCGCGTCGACGGAAAGTCGGTACGGGCGAGGTCGAGCCCCTTGTAGTCGGACAGGCCGCCACTGCACAGCTTCCCGTCGGGGATCAGCTGCCGGTCCCGACCGTTGATGTCCGGGACCCGAATGTTGTCCCAGAAGGTGAAGGGCCCCCCGTTCGCCGCCACGGCCGCCTTGCAGGCCGCCGTCCCGGCCGCGCTGCCGCCCTGCGGCGAGCAGGCGTACACCCGGCTGACCGGATACGTCGGCGCCCCGTGCGCCTGCGCCGGACCCGCCGCCCAGACGGTGAGCAGCAGCGGGGCCATGGCGGCGCCCGCCATGGCGGTGCGGTGTGCGGTCATCCGGGACATCCGGAACGTCTCCTCGGCCGGGGCGGGAACGGTCTGTCCGTGTCATACGGCCGTCGGGCCCCACGCGTTCAGTCCGCCCCCACTGCCGTGAACCGGGGCAGATCGGTCAACCAGTCGATGTCGAGGGCGGTTTCCGGCCCGACCGAGGGTTTCCCCCGTATCCATATGACCTTCTCTTTGCCTATCGTTTGGCCACAGCTGACCCACAGGCAACCCCTGTCGAGGCGGCTCCCGTGCCCGGCGCTCTCTGGATCGACCCCCCACCGCTTCGACGACGAAGCGAATCGACCGCCGCTCCGCGCTGCTCGGAGTCCGGCCACGAAAGGCAAGCCCATGCGCACTCCCACGGCATTCCCCACCGGACGGACCCTGATATCCGTCGCCGCGGTCTCCGCGGCCCTCCTCGCCACGGTGGCCACCTCGGCCGCCGTCGCCCAGGAACCCCCCACCCGGGCCGCCGCACCGGCTCTGCCCGGACAGACCGAGGCCGCCCCCGGCACCCTCGCCCAGCGCCTCATCGTCGGCTACAAGTCCGGTGCGGCGGAGGCGAGTTCGAACCGGGCCGCCGAAGCCGACGCCACCGCCAAGGGCAAGGAGACCGGCGAGGACGTCGGCTTCCAGCGCCGCCTCGGCACCGGCGCCGCCCTCGTCGGCCTCGGCGACGCGCAGAGCACCACCGAAGTCGCCGACGTCATCGCCGAGTTCAAGTCCGACCCGCAGGTCTCCTACGTCGTACCGGACCGGCTGAACACCCCGCAGGCCGACCCGAACGACACCGAGTACGGCAAGCAGTGGGACCTGTTCGAGTCCACGGCCGGCATGAACGTCCCCGCCGCGTGGCCGACTTCGACCGGCAGCGGCGTCACCGTCGCCGTCATCGACACCGGCTACGTCACCCACTCCGACCTCGCCGCGAACATCGTCGCCGGCTACGACTTCATCACCGACACCGCCGTCTCGGTCGACGGCGACGGCCGCGACAGCAACCCGGCCGACCCCGGCGACTACTACGCCGCCAACGAGTGCGGTACGGGCATCGGGGCGAGCAACTCCTCCTGGCACGGCACCCATGTGGCCGGCACCATCGCCGCCGTCACCAACAACGGCAAGGGCATCGCGGGCATCGCCTACGGCGCGAAGATCTCCCCGCTGCGCGTCCTCGGCAAGTGCGGCGGCTACGACTCCGACATCATCGACGCCATCACCTGGGCCTCCGGCGGCACCGTCTCCGGCGTCCCCGCCAACGGCAACGTCGCCAAGGTCATCAACATGAGCCTGGGCGGCGACGGTGCCTGCACCTCCGCCACCCAGAGCGCGATCACCGCCGCCGTGAACCGCGGCACCACGGTCGTCGTGGCGGCGGGCAACGACAACGACAACGTCGCCAACCACTCGCCCGGCAACTGCGCGAACGTCATCTCGGTCGCCGCCACCAACCGCGCCGGCGCCAAGGCGTCCTACTCCAACTACGGTACTGGCGTTGACATTTCGGCCCCCGGCGGCCAGACGAGCACCGGCACCGCCAACGGCATCTACTCCACGCTGAACTCCGGCACCAGGACGCCGTCCACCGAGTCGTACGCCTACTACCAGGGCACCAGCATGGCCACCCCGCACATCGCGGGCCTGGTCGCGCTCATGAGGTCGGCGAACTCCGCGCTCACCCCGGCCCGGATCGAGTCGGCGATCAAGACCAACGCCCGTGCCCTGCCCGGCAGTTGCTCGGGCGGCTGCGGCGCGGGACTCGCCGACGCGGCCAAGACCGTCCAGGCCGTCAGCGGCAACGGCGGTACGACGACGGGGACCACCTTCTCCAGCACCACCGCCGTCGCAATCCCCGACGCGGGCTCGGCCGTCGAGTCCCCGATCGCCGTCAACGGCCGTAGCGGCAACGCGCCTTCGGCCCTCCAGGTCGCTGTCGACATCACCCACACCTACCGCGGTGACCTCGTCCTGGACCTGGTCGCGCCGGACGGTTCGACGTACCGTCTGAAGTCCGCCAGCACCTCGGACT
The DNA here is from genome assembly GCF_045209635.1 of Streptomyces sp. NBC_01622. Lineage (NCBI taxonomy): Bacteria > Bacillati > Actinomycetota > Actinomycetes > Kitasatosporales > Streptomycetaceae > Streptomyces > Streptomyces sp. NBC_01622. Next base: position 2,769,473 of record NZ_CP109293.1, on the reverse strand, counting down.
CCGCCGACGACGTCAAGGCCACCTACACGGTGGACGCCTCCAGCGAGACCGCCAACGGCACCTGGAAGCTGCGGGTGCAGGACACGGCCGCCCAGGACACCGGAACACTCAACAGCTGGAAGCTCACCTTCTGACCTCACAGGTCATCCACAGAAACCGACCGGCCGACCCGTAAGTGGAGGCGTGCCCCCAATGGGTGCCTTCCCGGGGTGGCCGGTCGTTCGTTGGCCGAGAACGGTCGCTGACACGTGCCACAGATACCGAAAGTGGTCAAGAGTCGGGGTGGGGGTGACAGAGAGACGCAAGTGATGGGAACGTGAGGGGACTTGGTGGTCTTCGGGGGCGAGGTCAAAGCCGTCGGACGGTGAGCTACTGTGTACAGGGGGTAAGAAAAAACGGCATGGGCCGTTGTTTTTTCCTTCACGGGAGTGTTTCAGTCGATGGCGAGGCAGCTACGGGCCGAACAGACCCGCACAACGATCATCACGGCCGCCGCCGAGCTGTTCGACCGGCAGGGCTATGAGTCCACCAGTCTCAGCGACATCGTCGACCACGCCCAAGTCACCAAGGGCGCCCTGTACTTCCACTTCGCGGCCAAGGAAGACCTCGCCCACACCATCCTGGAGATGCAGGCCAAGGCCTCGCGCCAGATGACCGAGGACATGGACAGCCGGGGCTACTCCTCACTGGAGACACTGATACGTGTCACTTTCGGCATGACCCGGCTGGCCGTCGAGGGTCCCATCCCGCGAGCCGGACTCCGGCTCGCCGCAGGGGAGATCGAGGTACGGCCCCCGATGCCGCACCCCTTCACGGAGTGGCTCGACATCGCCGCCCGCAAACTCGCCGGCGCGGTCGCGGAGGCCGACGCGCACCCCGACATCGACGTGGACGCCGTCGCCCGCACCCTCGTCGGACTCTTCGTCGGCATCCGCGTCATCGGGCGCGCCCTGGAACCGGTTGCCCTGCAGCCCCGCAGAACCGCCGAGATGTGGCACCTGGTGATCCGCGGCGTGGTCCCCGTACCGCGCCGCGCCCGCTATCTCAGCCTCGCCGCGCGACTGGAGCGGGAGATCGGCGCCGGCTGACCCGCCCGGTACGGTGAGCCGCATGCCCGACACCCCCGCCGCGCCCGTGATCCTCGGCAACGAGCCCGGCTCGTTCCCCCACAGCGTGCTGGCCGAACGGCACCCCGCGATCATCCACCAGGTCCGCGACGCCTTCCCCTACGGCCCCGCACAGCACCGCGCCCTCGACGCCCTGCTGAAGAACTGCACCGAGGGCGCCATCGAACCCCTCCCCACCGACGCCCCCGACCACGGACAGTGGGCCGCCTGGGGCACCGACGAGTACACCGGACGCTCCTGGTACGACGTCCCCTGGCTCTGGTCCGAGAGCTACTTCTACCGCCAACTCCTGGGCGCCGTCGGCTACTTCGGCCCCGACGCCTGGCAGGGCATCGACCCGTTCCGACCCTTCAAACGCGCCGAACTCGACGCACCCGAGACGGACGAGGAACTCGCCGCCCTCGACGCGCTTGAAGGCAAGTCGCCGGAGGAGCGCGGGCAGGCACTGCTGCACGGCTCCCTCTGGGGCAACCGCGCGGACCTCGGCTTCCGCCTCTCCGCCGCCGGAGCGGAGTCGGCCGCGCAGGCCCCCGTCCCGGCCCTGGTCGCCGACGACAGCGAGCGACTGTGGTCACTCCTCTCCGGCACCCTCTGTCTCGTCGCCGACAACGCGGGCCGCGAACTCATCCCCGACCTGCTGCTGATCGCCCACCTCCTCGACCAGGGGCGCGTCGAACGGGCGGTCCTGCACATCAAGCCCCACCCGTACTACGTCTCCGACGCCACCACCGCCGACGTGGTCGACGCGCTTCACCGGCTGACCGGGGCACCGGGTGCGGCGGCGACGTACGGCCGTAGCTTCTGGTCGGCGATGGCGGACGGCCGTCTCACCGTGCGCGCCCACGCCTTCTCCTGTGCCCCGCTGCCGTACGCCGACCTGCCCGCCGACCTCCGCGCCGAGTTCGCCGCGGCCACCCTGACGATCGTGAAGGGCGACCTCAACTACCGCCGCCTGGTGGGCGATCGGAGCTGGACCCCCACCACGCCGTTCACCGACGTCACCGCGTACTTCCCGGGACCGGTCGCCGCCCTGCGCACCCTCAAGTCCGATGTGATCACCGGCCTCGACGCCGACACGGAGACCGCGTTGGTCGCGGCGGAGGGGCAGCGCTGGCGCACGGGCGGCACCCATGCGCTGATCCAGGTGAAGGGGTGAACGGGGTATCCCCGGTGCCCGTCGTGCAGTTGGATCGGTCACTGACGTTCTTGCCGGACGTTCTTGTCGCGCGAGGGGAGTACGACCGAGATGCGTATCGGAGTGGCACCGCACCGCCTGTGGCCCGACCGGGACGAAGAGGTGGACGCGGTCCTTCAAGTCGCCGTCAGTGCCGAGGAGTTGGGACTCGACCACGTCTTCGCGAGCGGCCACGTGGTGGCCGGTGCGACAGGTGTGACCCCGGACCCGCTGGTCCTGCTGTCAGCCGTGGCCGGGGCGACGCGGCGGATCGGGCTGGTCACCAGCGTGCTGGTGCTGCCGCTGTACAACCCGCTGATCCTGGCCCACCAGACCGCCACCCTCGACCGCCTCTCCGGCGGCCGTTTCACCCTCGGTGTCGGCACCGGCTGGGACACCGAGGAGTACGCGGCAGTCGGCGTCCCGTTCGCAGGGAGGGGCCGCCGGACCGACGAACAGCTCGCCGTCGTACGGCAGTTGTGGCGCGGCGAGGGCTCCGCGCGGCTCGGGGTGCTGCCCCGTACCGAGGGCGGACCCGGCGTCTGGATCGGCGGCCAGAGCGACGCGGCACTGCGCCGGGCCCTGCGGTTCGGCGACGCCTGGCACGGCTCCGGAGTCGACGCGGAAGGGCTCACCGGAGTACGGGCGCGGCTCGACGCGCTCGGCGCCGAGGTGGGACGCGACCCGGGTGAACTGGCCCTGACGGCAGGCCTGTTCCTCGTGCCGCCCGGCTTCACGGCCGCGGTGAAGGTGCCAGGGCGCCCGCTGGGCGGAGCCGACGCGAGCGCCGAGAGCGTACGGGACGAGTTGGGGCAGCTGGCCGACGCCGGGCTGGTCTCCGCGTCCCTCTGGCTACCGGTTGCCACGGAGGTGCTGCCGGACGCGCTCGCGTGGGTCGGCGGAGAACTCGTTTCGCATTTTTCCAAACAGTGAAGGTTTGTCCGACCTGCATGTGGTGATCATGCCAAAACGCTGGTATTTCTTGCTCGCATGACGACTTCGCGTCAATTACAAGTGGGAACAGGAAGGTCGGCGGCGGGCGCGATCGCGCTGGCGCTCGTGCTCGTCTCCTGCGGGGACGGTGGGGACTCCGGCTCCGCGGGCGACGTGAACCAGAAGATCCGGGTGGCCGCGTTGCCGCTGACCGACGCGGCGGCGCTCTACATCGCGCGGGACCGCGGACTGTTCGTGAAGGAGGGGCTGGACGTCACCATCCAGCCCGTCCAGCAGAGCATCCAGGCCCTGCCCGCCCTGTCCAAGGGGCAGGTCGACGTGATCGCGAGCGCGAACTACGTCACCTTCCTCCAGGCCGACGAGAAGGGCACCCTCGACCTCCGCATTCTCGCCGAGGGCGTCCGCACGGCACCGCACATGATGGACGTCCTGGTCGCGAAGGACTCGCCCATCAAGACCCCCGCCGACCTCAAGGGCAAGACGGTCGCCGTCAACATCCTCAACAACATCCAGTCGCTCACCCTCGACGCGATCCTGGACCAGCGGGGCGCCGGGCACCCCGTGTACCGCCAGATCGCCTTCCCGCAGATGGGTCCCGCCCTGCAGAAGGGCCAGGTCGACGCCGTCCACGCGGTCGAGCCCTTCGACAGCGCGATCCAGGGCGAGTTGAAGGCACGGGTGCTGCTCGACGGCGGGTCCGCGCCCGTCCGGTCCCTGCCGATCAGCGGCTACGTCACCACCCGCGCCTTCGCCGAGAAGCATGCCAAGGCCGCGGCGGCGTTCCGGCGCGCGATCGAGGCCGCCTCGAAAATCGCGGCCCAGGACCCCTCGGCCGTACGCGCCGAACTCCCCAAGTACACCAAGGTGACCGCGGACCAGGCCAAGACCATCAACCTGCCCGCCTATCCGGCCGCAACCGATGCCGCCCAACTGCGCCGGCTCACCGAACTCATGCGGAAACAGGGGCTGTTGAAGAAACCGATCGACCCGGCCACGCTCCTCGTCAAGTGAACCGCCGCCAGGAACTCACCCTGGGCGCCCTCGGCGTCCTCCTGGCCCTCGGCACCTGCGAGGTGGTCGGCAGAGCAGGCCTCGTACGACGCAGCTACCTGCCACCAGCGTCCGAAGTCCTGGCCCGCGCAGTCGAGTTGGCGGGCGACCGCACGTTCCTCAACGACGTCGCGGTCACCCTCCGGGCCTGGGCACTCGGCCTCGGCCTCGCCTGCGCCATCGCGATTCCTCTGGGTCTGCTGCTGGGCAGCCTGCCGGTGGTCGACGACGCCGTACGCGCGGTCATCGAATTCCTCCGTCCGCTCCCGTCCGTCGCCCTGATCCCCCTCGTCTCCCTGCTCCTCGGCTCCGGCACCGGGACCGAGGTCGCGCTGATCACCTACGCCTCGATCTGGCCCATCCTCTTCAACACCGTCTACGGCCTGGGCGAGACCGACCCCCTCGCCAAGGACACCCTGCGCACCTTCGGCTTCGGCCGCCTGTCGATACTCCTGCGCGTCGAACTCCCCGCCACGGCCCCCTTCATCGCCGCCGGCCTCCGCATCTCGGCCGCCACAGCGCTCGTCCTCGCGACAGCCACCGAACTCCTCTCCGGCTTCGGCCAGGGCCTCGGCATCTTCATCGCCCAGGCCCAACTGGCCACGGACGGCACCCGGGACGTGCTGGCTGGAGTGGTGTGGGCGGGGGTGCTGGGGCTGGTGATCAACGGAGTGCTGGTGTGGGGGGAGCGGAGGGCGTTTCCCTGGAGGGCGGGGGCCCAAGGATCGCCGGGCGCGGCGCGCGGGGCGTGGAGGAGGTCCGGGCGGGGCGGCGCGCGACGCGACCTTCACGGCGGCGGGGCCGCCGACGCCGGGGTGCCGTCGTGAGCGTTGCACCGACCTCCGAGTCGCGCCGTCCCGCAGACCGTGGCGCGGCGGCGCGCATCGCGCACCTCGCCCGCGGTGCTCTCCCGCGCGTGCTGGTCCTCGTACTCGCCCTGGCCGCCTGGCAGTTGGCCGCCCGCGCGCACGGCAGTGTCTACTTCCCGACGCCCGCCCATATCGCGCGCCATGCCTACGACCTGTGGTTCTCGGGGCCGGTCGGACACGCGTTCCTCACCCCGGCCGCCGTCGACACCATCCTGCCCAGCCTCGGGCGGATGTCCGCGGGGTTCGTGCTCGCCGCCGTCGCCGGGATCGGCCTCGGCATCCTGGTCGGCCGCTCGCCCCGGGCCTACGCCCTCTGCGACCCGGTGCTCCAGTTCGCGCGGGCCGTGCCACCGCCCACGCTCGTGCCGGTGTTCGTCGTCGTGTTCGACTTCGGTACGCCGATGCAGCTCGCGTCGATCGTGTTCGGCGCTGTCTGGCCGGTGCTGATCAACACCGCGGAGGGCGCCCGCGACACCGACCCGCTCCGGCTCGACGTCGCCGCCGTACTGCGGCTGACCGCGGTCGAACGCCTGTGGTTCCTGCTGCTGCCCTCCGCGCTGCCCCGCATCTTCGCGGGCCTGCGGCTCAGCCTCTCGCTCTGCCTCATTCTCATGGTCTTCTCCGAGCTGCTGCCGGGCACCGCGAACGGCATCGGCTTCGCGCTCACCGACGCCCAGTCGCGCTCCGACCTGCTCACCGTATGGGCGGTACTGGTCCTGCTCGGCGCCCTGGGGTACCTGCTCAACACCGGCCTGCTGACGGTCGAGAGGCGGCTCACCGGCAAGCGGAACCACGAAGGAAGCCGCAAGGGAAGGACCACATGAAGGCAACCGTCCTGGACGCCGTCGTCCAGTTCCTCCGCGACACCGGGATGACCACGGTCTTCGGCAACCCGGGCTCCACCGAACTGCGCATGTTCCGCGACTGGCCCGAGGACTTCACCTACGTCCTCGGCCTCCAGGAGTCCACCGCCGTCGCCATGGCCGCGGGCCACGCGCTGGGCACCCGCAGCGCCGCGTTCGTCAGCCTGCACTCGGCCGGCGGTGTCGGCCACGCCCTCGGCGCGGTCTTCAACGCCCACCGCGACCGCGTCCCGCTGGTGATTCTGGCGGGCCAGCAGGCGCGCTCCCTGCTCCAGCTGCGCCCGTTCCTCGGCGCCGACCGGCCGGCCGAATTCCCGCGCCCCTACGTCAAGTTCGCCCACCAGCCGGAACGCGCCGCCGACGTCCCCGCCGTACTCGCCGAGGCCCACCGCGTCGCGATGACACCCCCGCGCGGACCGGTGTTCGTCTCCGTCCCCGAGGACGACTGGGACCAGCCCGCCGTCCCCGTCCAGCCGCGCACCCTGCACGCCGGCTTCACCGCCGACCCGCACGCCCTGGCCGCCCTCGCGGCCCGACTGGACGTCTGCGCCCGCCCCGCACTGGTCGTCGGCCCCGGCGTCGACGACGAGGACGCCCTCCCCGAGGTCCGCGCCCTGGCCGAACGCACCCGCGCGGGCGTCTGGATCAGCCCGCTCTCCGGCCGCTCTGGCTTCCCCGAGTCCCACCCCCTCTTCCAGGGCTTCCTGCCACCGGTGGCAGGCCAACTGGCCGCGCGACTACGGCCGTACGACGTTGTCGTGGCCCTCGGCGCGCCCGTGTTCACCTACCACTTCGACGACGGCGGACCGCTCCTCCATCCCGGCACCGAACTCCACCACCTGGACTGCGACCCCGCGCAGGCGGCCTGGCTGCCGACCGGGACCAGCATCGTCACCACCCTCAAGCCCGCCGTCGCTCAACTCGCGTCGCTGCTACGGCAGTCGGACCGCGAACCGCCCCCGCCCCGCCCGGCGCCGGCGCCGCCGGAACCCGGCACCGGCCTCACCGCGGAACTGGTCCTCGACCACCTCCGCACCCGGCTGCCCCGCGACCGCGTCCTCGTCGAGGAAGCCCCCAGCCACCGGGACGCCCTCCACGCGCGCGTGCCCGTCGACAACTCGGGCGGCTTCCTCACCACGGGCAGCGGGGCCCTCGGCTGGGGCCTGCCGCTCGCGGTGGGCCGCGCGCTCGCCGACCGGCGCCGACTGGTCTGCGTGCTCGGCGACGGTTCCGCGCTCTACTCGGTGCAGGCCCTGTGGACCGCGGCCCGCCACCGGGCACCGGTCACCTACGTCGTCCTCGACAACGGCGGCTACGCGGCCGTCCGCGCCCTGGGCCGCCGACTCGGCATCGCCCCGGTGCCCGGCACCGACATCGAAGGCGTCGACTTCGTCGCCCTGGCCCGGTCCTTCGGCTGCCCGGCGACCTACGTCGACGACCCCGCCGTACTCCCCGAGACCCTCGACCGCACCCTGCACGCGCCCGACGAGGACGGCCCGCACCTGCTGCACCTCCGGGTCGCCGCAGGCAAAGGCGCCCTCTACACCGAACCCTGGGCCAGGTGACCGACCGCGATGCTCCGCCTCGACTCCCTGAGCCAGCACTACGGCGACCAGCCCGTCCTGCACGACATCAGCCTCACCGTGCCGGACGGCCAACTCCTGTGCGTGGTGGGCCCGTCGGGCTGCGGCAAGTCCACCCTGCTGCGCACGGTCGCCGGGCTGCTGGCCGCGTGCGAGGGCACGATCACGATCGACGGCACACCCGTTACCGGCGTACCCGACCGCCTGGCCGTCGTCTTCCAGGACTACGGCCGCTCGCTGCTGCCCTGGCTCACCGTCCGCGACAACGTCGCCCTGCCCCTGCGCCGCCAGGGTCTGCGCCGGGCCGAGCGGCGCGCCGAGGCGGAACGCATCCTGGAGCGCGTCGGCCTGACCGGCTCCGCCCGCCGCCACCCCTGGCAGCTCTCCGGCGGCATGCAGCAGCGCGTGGCCATCGCCCGCGCCCTGGTCTGCCGTCCCTCCCTGCTCCTGATGGACGAACCCTTCGGCTCCCTCGACGCCCAGACCCGCGAGGACCTGGAGGACCTCCTCCTGGAGGTGCACCGCACGGATCGCACGACGATCGTCTTCGTCACCCACGACATCGACGAAAGCGTTTACGTCGGTGACCGCGTCGTCGTCCTGACCCCGGGCCCCGGCGCGAAGGTGGCGCTGGACCTGCCGGTCGAACTCCCTTGCCCCCGCGACCAGCTCGGCACACGGGGGCTGCCGGAGTTCGTGGCGCTGCGCACCCGGGTCGGCCGCGCGGTGCGCGCGCCTAGCCCAGCCGTACGTCCTGCCACACCATCCGGTGGTCCGACGTGACGACCGTTCTGCCGTCGCCGACCAGGCGGTACAGCGGATCGTCGGAGGTCGGCCAGAACACGCCGTTGCGGCCCGGGACCAGCCCCTTGGAGGGCAGGACGTGGTCCACGCGCAGATTGCCCGGTGCCGTGTCGCCGAAGTCGCCCGTGTCGTAGGCCGGGTTGCCGATCTGGCCCACGTTCGCGCCGCCCTGGAGCTTCGCCGCCTCGACCCCGCCCGCGCTGGCGGGCGGCTTCGCGGGCAGGTTGATCGCCGGGTGGTCGAGGAACTGCCGTACGGCGTGGTCGTAGCTGTCCCCGTCGTACGGATCGGCGTTCTGGTCGCCCGCGATCACGAACCGCGCGCCGGGCCGCAGCCCGCCCCGGACGCCCTTGTCGTCGTAGAGATAGGCGCTGCGGGCGTGACCGCCGATGTAGTCGGCCCACAGCCGGATCTCGTCGTGGTTGCGGCGGCCATTGCGGTCCTCCGGGCCGTCGAAAGTGGGCGGCGTCGGGTGCGAGACCAGGAAGTGCACGGTCTCGTGGCCGAGCCGGATCGGCACGTCCCAGTGGCTCTTGGAGGAGAGCCGGAAGATCGCGCGGGCCGCGTCGCTGTAGTAGCCCGGCGGGATCACGTTGCCCGGCATGTCCTTCCACAGGAAGTGCTGGAAGGTGCGCACCGCGCGGATGTCGATCGGGAACTTGGAGAGGACGACCATGCCGTACTGGCCCGGGAAGAAGCCGTAGCCGAACGCGTCCTGCCCGTACGCGTCCGAACCCGGCGTCGTCACCGCGCCGTTCTTGCCGTCGAGGTCGACACCCGAGGGGACGCCCGTGTTCACCGGGCCGGTGAAGTGGTACGGGAAGTGGATCGGGCGGGCGCCGTTGTGGCCCCGGGACAGGTAGTTGTCGAGGAACAGACGGACCGCCGCGCCGCCCTCGACGTAGTCGAACTCGTTGATCAGCAGGATGTCCGGGTTCACCCGCTGGATCGTCTCGGCGACGTTCCGCGCCTGGGCGTTGTCGGGCGTCGACAGGTCGGTGACCAGCGCGCCCTGCGTGGCCCGGTTCAGCGAGGCGTTGAACGTGGCGAACCGCACGGTCCGCCCGTACCCGTACCGCCCGGACGCCGATGCCGGGAACGCCGCGGTGCCGGTCAGCGCCGCCCCGGCCAGGGAGGCGAGCGCGGTGCGGCGGGAGAAGGAGCTGGAACGGTTCATCGGGACTCCGGTGAGGGAGGGGATGCGTGAACCCCCGTAGTCTGCGCGCGTAGAAGTGAACGCCACAAGATGCGGGGGAAACTCATGGGTTCACCCCTGAATCACGCGATGGTGTGATCATGTCCCTTGCCCGGGATGGCCGTTGAGGGGCGCGGGTAGGGCCCCGGCCATGACCCAGCCGTTCGAACTCCCGCACTTCTACATGCCGTATCCCGCGCGCCTCAACCCGCATCTGGACGAGGCCCGCGCCCACTCCTCCACCTGGGCGCGCGAGATGGGCATGCTGGAGGGCTCCGGGATCTGGGAGCAGGCCGACCTCGACGCGCACGACTACGGCCTGCTCTGCGCCTACACCCACCCCGACTGCGACGGGCCCGCGCTGTCGCTGATCACCGACTGGTATGTGTGGGTGTTCTTCTTCGACGACCACTTCCTGGAGACCTTCAAGCGCAGCCAGGACCGCGAAGGCGGCAAGGCCTACCTGGACCGGCTCCCGCTGTTCATGCCGCTCGACCTGGCGACTCCCGTTCCGGAGCCGGAGAATCCGGTCGAGGCGGGACTCGCCGACCTGTGGGCGCGCACGGTGCCGTCGATGTCCGTCGACTGGCGCCGCCGCTTCGCCGTCGCCACCGAGCACCTCCTCAACGAGTCCCTGTGGGAGCTGTCCAACATCAACGAGGGACGGGTCGCCAACCCCGTCGAGTACATCGAGATGCGCCGCAAGGTGGGCGGCGCGCCCTGGTCGGCGGGCCTTGTGGAGTACGCGACCGCCGAAGTGCCCGCGTCTGTCGCCGGATCGAGGCCGCTGCGGGTACTGATGGAGACCTTCTCCGACGGCGTCCACCTGCGCAACGACCTCTTCTCCTACCAGCGGGAGGTCGAGGAGGAGGGCGAGTTGAGCAATGGCGTGCTCGTCCTGGAGACCTTCTTCGGCTGCACCACCCAGGAGGCCGCCGACACCGTCAACGACGTCCTCACCTCCCGGCTCCACCAGTTCGAGCACACCGCGTTCACCGAAGTGCCCGCCGTGGCCCTGGAGAACGGCCTCACCCCGGACGAGGTCGCGGCCGTCGCCGCCTACACCCAGGGGTTGCAGGACTGGCAGTCGGGCGGCCACGAGTGGCATCTGCGCTCCAGCCGCTACATGAACGAAGGCGCCCTCGACAACTCGCCGTTGAAAGGACCGACCGGTATCGGCACCTCCGCCGCCGACATCGGCGCCCTCCTCGCCTCGGCCGGCGCCGAACGGCTGCGCGCCTACACCCACGTCCCCTTCCAGAAGGTCGGCCCCTCTCAACTCCCCGACTTCTACATGCCGTTCCAGGTCGAACTGAGCCCGCACCTCGACGGCGCCCGGCACCGTCTTGTCGACTGGATGCACTCCGTGGGCATGCTGGAGGAGGGCGTCTGGGACGAGGAGAAGCTCGCCGCCGCCGACCTCCCGCTCTGCTCGGCCGGCATCGACCCGGACGCCGCCGAGGAGGCCCTCGACCTCAGCTCGCGCTGGCTTGCCTGGGGCACCTACGGCGACGACTACTACCCCCTCGTCTACGGCGTCCGAGGCGACCTCGTCGCCGCCCGCGTCACCACGGCCCGCCTCTCCGACTGCATGCCCGTCGAGGGACCGGCGGTCGTCGTGCCGGTCAACGCGATGGAACGCGGACTCATCGACCTGTGGGCCCTCACCACCGCCGAGATGCCCGTGGACGACCGGCACACCCTGAAGGACGCGATCAACAAGATGACCGAGAGCTGGGTCTGGGAGCTGTCCAACCAGATCCAGCACCGCATCCCCGACCCGGTCGACTACCTGGAGATGCGCCGCGCCACCTTCGGCTCCGACCTCACCCTCAGCATGTGCCGCATGGGCCACGGCCCGAAGGTCCCGCCCGAGGTCTACCGCACCGGCCCGGTCCGCGCCCTGGAGAGCGCGGCCATCGACTACGGCTGCCTCATCAACGACGTCTTCTCCTACCAGAAGGAGATCGAGTACGAGGGTGAGGTCCACAACGCCATCCTTGTCGTCCAGAACTTCTTCGGCATCGACTACCCGACCGCGCTCGGCGTCGTCCACGACCTGATGACCCAGCGCATGCGCCAGTTCGAACACGTCGCCGCGAACGAACTGCCCGTCGTCTACGACGACTTCGACCTCTCGGACGAGGCCCGCGAGATCATGCGGGGCTATGTGACGGACCTGCAGCACTGGATGGCGGGCATCCTGAACTGGCATCGCGAGGTCGACCGCTACAAGTCCGCCTACCTGGCCCGCCGTTCGCACGGCTTCGTACCGGACCGGGTACCGGCAATGCCCTTCGCCTGACGACCCGTCAACCGAGATCCCTGGGGTCCCGGACCCGCTCCGCCACATCCTCGGCGAGCTCCCGTACGGCCGTCGCGGCGGCGCCCGAGAGCTCGCCGAGTATCGCGTCGGCGGCGGCCAGGGTCACCTGGGCCTCCTCCGGGAGGTTCGCGTCGGCCAGCGCGCGGGTCAGGGCGTAGTGCTCCTCGGCGAGGAAACGGCCGAGGTTCACGACCTGCCAATGCCGCAGCGAGTCGTCACCGGGGTCGGCCAGCGTGTCCCGGAGGGCGGCCAACGTCCGTCCGGCCGCGGCGAGTTGATCCGTCTCCCGCTCCAGGCGGGCCTGTGTCAGCCGGGCCGAGACTCGGTCCCACGCCGTCAGCTGGAGGGCGGCGTAGAGGCGCTGGGCGCGCAACGCCTGGACGCGGTCGCCCAACTGCTCGAACTCGTAGGCCAGCGAGCGCAGGGGAGACGGGTCCAGTGCCTGCGGGGTGCCCGGCCGCCGTAGCAGGCTCTGGTCCATCTCGATCTCGTCCAGCCGGCGGATCAGGGCCGCCCGGGCCAACTCGGTGAGCCCCTGGTCGGCCGCCAACTCGGTCCAGGTGGACGGGGGTTCGTCGGAGGGATCCGTACCGAAGAGCGACTCGTCGAGCTCCCGGGCCCACTCCTGGAGGGCTGGTCCGTCCGCGTCCGGGCTCGGCATCTCACTCAGCCCGCACGCGGTGTCGAAGTCCGTCTCCCGCACCTCGTGAAGCAGCGGCAGATCCTCGATGTGCCCGTGCAGCCCCACCAGCACGGCGGCGAGCCGCAGTTCGTCCGTCATCGACGACTCCGTCTCGCGTCGCAGCAGGTGCCGCAGCAGTTCCAGGTCGCCGTCCGCGCGGTCGAACTGCGCGGCCCGCAGGGCGAGTCGACGCCGTACGGGGTCCCCGGCCACCGTGTCCCACGCCGTACGGTCGCCCGCGCGCAGCGCCGCCAGATCCGCCCGCCCCTGGGCGAGCACCGGCTCCCACAGCGGGGGACGGGGATGGCGGTCGAGGAGGCTGTAGGCGCCGCCCTCCTCGGCGTTCAGGAGCAGGAAGTCGGGCTCCGTGCGCAGCAGGGCCGCGTGCAGCATGCCGATCAGCTCGACCGGGGAACGCTCGGACAGGCCCAGGGCGGCCCGGAGTCGGGGCCGCGCCTCGTCGAGGCCGTAGTCCTCGCGGAATTCGTCCTCCGTCTCTGTGACCGCCGCCAGGATCTTCTCCGGGCCGTCGGACGGGGACAGGTCCAGATGGTCGCGCCAGCCCGGCAGACCGATCACGAGCTCCAGTGCCTCGTCGACACTGGAGCCGATGATCCCGGCCGAGCCCTCGGAGTCGGCGTACAGCACGGAACCGTCCGCGCACACGAAGTACGTACCGCCCGCGCCGTCGCCGGCGACCGGCCGCAGCGGGGCGCCCGAGGCCAGCCGGACCTGCTCGACGTGGTCCGTCCGGTCCAGGTCGAAGTCGAAGGGGAACGCGGCCAGTTCGGCCAGGTGGGTGTGCTGTCGGAGCAGCCGCAGGGCGTGATCGGTCATGTCACAGAACGTAACAGGCGGCTCTGACAACGGGCCCGGGCTGCTTCGGAAACCCCAGGTCAGACAGGCTGACGCTCGGTTCGTGCGGCGTGTTCGACCGCCGCCCGGGCCAGGGCGCGGACCACCGGGTGCGGGCGGGTGCCGTCGCCGGACAGTTCGGGCTGGAAGAGGGTGGCCAGGAAGAAGGGATGGCCGGGGAGCTCGGCGATCCGCACGTGACCGTCCTCGTCGTGTCCGGAGAAGCGCAGGCCGTGGGTGCGCAGGGTGTCGAGGTGGCGGGAGGGGCCGTAGGAGCAGAAGTAGCGTTCGACCGTGCGCTCGGAGCCGATCACCGACTCGGCGAGCGAGCCCGGGTCGATCGTGACCACCGCCTCGTGGCCGACGAGCGAACAGCCGAGCGGTTCGATGAGGAGGTCCGCGGCGTCGGGGTCGTTCTCGGCGTGCGCGACCCGGGTCAGCCCGCACACGTCACGGGCGTACTCCAGGAGCGCGTGCTGGAAGCCGCCGCAGGTGCCGAGGAAGGGAATGCCTTCCACGCGCGCGGTGCGGATCGCGGTCAGGACGCCGGCCTCGCTGCGGTACGGGCTGCCGGGCAGCACCCACACGGCGTCGAAGCCGCGTACCGCATCCTCGGCCTCGGCGTCCTCGGAAGGGATCCAGTAGGCGTCGAGAACGAGCCGGTCGCGTTCGGCGAGGGCGTCCAGGATCAGGGGGAGGCGGGTGTGCGAGACGACGTTGGGGGAGCGGTCGCCGACCAGGGCGATACGGGCGGTCCGGTCCGTATGAGCTGCGGTGTTCGTCATGTCCCTCATCGTGGGCGCGCGCCGAGGTTCACGTCCAACGATGATTTGTGCACCCCCGATAAGCGGAGCTGATGCGGCCCGGGCATCCTGTCCGGCATGGACCCGCATCTTCTGCGTACCTACGTCACCGTGGCCCGGCTCGCCTCCTTCTCGGAGGCCGCGCGCGAGCTGGGCTACACCCAGTCCGCGGTGTCCCAGCACATCGCCGCCCTGGAACAGGATCTCGGTGCCCCGCTGCTCACCCGCCGCCCGGTCACGCCCACGGCCGCCGGTGAACGGCTCCTCGAACACGCTGCCCCGTTGCTGCTGCGCCTGGACGCGGCCCGCGCGGACGTCGTACGGATGGCCGCCGCACCCGAACACGGGCTGACCGTCGCCACCGCGCCGACCGCGCTCGCACCACGCGTCCTCGCCGCCCTCCCGCGCGCGGGAGTCACTCTCCGGGTGCTCGCCCGCGACGAGATCCCGGCCGCCGTGGCCACCGGCACCGCCGACCTGGGCCTGGTCGACGGGATCGCGGCCCCCAACGACCCGCTACGGCTGCCCGACGTGGCCCCGCTGACGACCCACGGCGTCGCCGAGGAACCCGTGTGCGTCCTCCTCCCCGACACGCATCCCCTGGCCGGCCGCTCCGCCCTGCGCCTCGGTGACCTCGCCGCCGCCCGCTGGCTGGACGCCCCCGACGCGGGCGTGCCCCTCGCGCGGCTCCGCGCGGCGAACGGCGGCGGCGCCTTCCGCCCCGCCCTCCGCTACGACGGCACCGACGTCCGCGTCCTCACGGCCCTCGCCGCCGCGGGCCACGGCCTGACTCTGCTGCCCCGCTCGGCGGCCACCGGAGTACCGGGAGCGGTCGCCGTCCCGCTCACCGAACCACGTGTCGTGCACCGCACGGAACTTGTCTACCGGGGTGCGCCCCGAGGGGCGGCGGCACGCTTGGCGGGACGGCTGGTGGAACGGGAGCGGCAACGGGAGTGAGGCACCACGCGCGCGTACTTCACACGTGGCCGGCTTCCCTCTCCTGACCCTCGGTCAGTCTCACTCGTTCGTGGCACGTCGGGCGTCGGTGCGCCGGGTAGAGCATCTGCCGGAGGCGATCCATGGAACAGACTGCGTTGCGTCCCAAGCCGATGCCCGGCCAGGAACCCGGCGACGGCACCAAGCCCGGCACCACCCGGCGCCCGCACGCCGCGCGGCGCCGCGGCCGACGGCTCATCACCCTGCTGTTCAGCGTGTTCGTCGGGACCGTCCTGGTGCTCTCGGGGGTCGGACTCGGCACGGTCGGCGCCACCGTGATCGGCATGAGCAAACTCGCCGACATGCAGCGCCAGGCGGCCCGGCAACCGGCGCGGACGGCCACCCCTGCCGACCGTCCTTCCGCCATGAACCCGACACCCTCGCCCACATCGGCACCCTCCGCCACCGCGACGCTCGGCGTGGAGGCCGTGGACGCCGAGCAGGCCGGCGCCCTGATCGTCGGCGTCCACGTGCCCGGCCCCGGATACACGGCGGGCCTGGTCCGCGGCGACGTACTGCTCACGTTCGGCGGTGCCCGGATCGACTCGGCGGCCGACCTCGCGCGCGCCGTCGCCCGCGCCCACCCGGGGAAGGAGGTCACCGTCACGGTGCGCCACCGCAGCGGTGGCTTCCAGCAGTTCACCGTGGCTCCCGGCTTCGTCGTCTGACGCGCGCGTGAGCCGGGGAGCGCACGAGCCGGAAGCGCTCCGTTCCCGTCGATCGGCTCGCGTGGGCCTCCGGGTGCGGGCAGGATGCTGCCCGTAGCCACCTTTCGCCCGTTCTCGGAGGCCTGAATGACCGGTAGCCCGCCCGAGCCCTTCACCGCCGCCGACTACCGGGCCCGCATGGACCGCGCCGCGCGGGCCGCCGCCGACGCCGGTCTCGCGGGGCTGCTGGTCGCTCCGGGACCGGACCTGGTGTGGCTCACCGGCTACGCGCCCACCGCGATCACCGAACGGCTCACCGTCCTCGTCCTGGCCCCCGGACGCTCCCCGGTCCTCGTCGTCCCCACCCTGGAGGCCCCCGACGCGGCCAAGGCACCCGGCGCCGACGCCCTCACCCTGCGCGACTGGACCGACGGCAAGGACCCCTACGCGGCCACCGCCGCGCTGCTTGACGCGACGGGCCGCTTCGGCATCAGCGACAACGCCTGGGCGATGCATCTGCTGGCACTCCAGAAGACACTGCCCGACACCGCCTACGCCTCCCTCACCGACGCGCTGCCGATGCTGCGCGCCGTGAAGGACACGGCCGAACTGCGGCTCATGGCAGCCGCCGGAGCGGCTGCCGACGCAGCGTACGAGGAGATCCGGAAGGTTCCCTTCGCCGGCCGCCGCGAGTCCGACGTCGGCACCGATCTGGCCGATCTGCTACGGCAGTTCGGGCACTCCCAGGTCGACTTCACCATCGTCGCCTCGGGCCCCAACGGAGCCAACCCGCACCACGAGGTCGGCGACCGTGTCATCCAGCGGGGCGACATGATCGTCCTCGACTTCGGCGGCCTCAAGGACGGCTACGGCTCCGACACCTCGCGCACGGTCCACGTCGGCGAACCCGACGACGAGGAACAGCGCGTCCACGACCTCGTCCGCGAGGCCCAGGAAGCCGGTTTCCGCGCGGTGCGCCCCGGAGTCGCCTGCCAGGAGGTCGACCGGGCCGCCCGCGCGGTCATCGACGACGCCGGGTACGGCCCCTACTTCATCCACCGCACCGGTCACGGCATCGGCGTCACCACGCACGAGCCGCCGTACATGATCGAGGGCGAGGAACAGCCCCTCGTGCCCGGGATGTGCTTCTCCGTGGAGCCCGGCATCTATCTGCCCGGCCGCTTCGGGGTGCGCATCGAGGACATCGTCACGGTGACCGAGGACGGCGGTCGACGGCTCAACAACACGGCCCGCGAGATGGCCCTGGTGGACTGACGACGACCAGGAGCCCCGACACCCCGAACGGCGACGGCGCGACCATGACCCAGGCACCGACACCCACCGCGGAAACCGTCCGACAACTGGTCCGTTCCCTGCTCAAGGACGGTGCGGCCGACAGCACAGGACCCGAGGTCCGGCCCGTCGCCGAGGGCGGCGAGCACTCCACGTGGTGGGTCGGCACCCGCCATGTACTGCGCTTCGCCCCGGGCCGCGAGGCCACCCTGCGACAGCGCCGCGAACTGCGCCTGCGCGACCTCGTACGGCCGTACCTGCCCGTCGTCGTTCCGACGAGCGTGGCGCACGGCGAGTGGGCGCCCGGACTCGGCTACACGCTGGACACCAAGGTGCCCGGCCGGTCCGGCGAGGACCAGGACGTCTCCGCCGTCGGTGAGGCCGACCTGGCCGGACTGCTCACCGGGCTGCGCGAGGTGCCCGTCCGGCAGGCCGAGGCGCTCGGTGTCCCGCGTACCGCCCCGCGCTCCCTGGAGGCACTGCGCCGCGCCGCCGAGCAGGCGGCCGGACGGCTGGCCGCCGCCGACGAGTTCGACGCCGCGCGCCTCCACCAGCTCACCCAGCCCGGCGCGGTCCAGCTCGCCGCGCAGTCCGCCACCGCGGTCCTCGTCCACCACGACCTCAGGGGCGAGCACCTCGTGGTGAGCGCCGACGGCCGGGTGCGCGGCGTCCTGGACTGGACCCACGCGGCCCTCGGCGACCCCGCGGAGGACATCGCCGGGCTCGCGCTGGCCGTCGGCGCCCCCGCCGCCGTACGCGCCGCCACCCTCGCGGGCTACGGCGCCCGTCCCTGCCTGCGCGGCCTGTGGCTCGCCCGCTGCGACACGGTCGTCCACCTCGCCGACCGCCTCAAGGACCGCGACACCGGCCCCCTCCCGCTCCTCAGGGCCCAACTGCGCCACACCTGGGAGGCGATCCTGCTGGAACGGGTGACGGAACTGCGGCGCGGGGACGGGGAGTTGTAGCGCGCAAAGGCTTGCGTAAACGCTTGCGCAAGCGTTTACGCCTGCGCCAGCACCACGCACGACTCCCCGGGCAGCCGCAGCAACCCGTCCGCCCCCGGTGTCTCCACGGGGTCCCACGCGGCCAGGATCTCCGCCGGGCGGGTGCCCAGGGGGATCGCGGCCGGTTCCTTGCCGAGGTTCACGGCGACGCGTACGTCGCCGCGTCGGAGGGCGAGCCAGCGGGCGTCCTCGTCGTAGGCCACCTTGGTGTCGCTGAGGTCGGGGTCGGTGAGGTCGGGCTGCTCGTGCCGGAGGGCGATGAGCCGCCTGTACCAGGCCAGCACGCGCGCATGGGGATCGAGCTCCGGTTCCGACCAGTCCAGGCAGGAGCGGTCGCGGGTCGCCGGGTCCTGCGGGTCGGGCACGTCCTCCTCGGCCCAGCCGTGTGCCGCGAACTCCCGCCGCCTGCCCCGCCGTACGGCGTCCGCGAGGTCCGGGTCGGTGTGGTCTGTGAAGAACTGCCAGGGTGTGCCGGCCGCCCATTCCTCGCCCATGAACAGCATCGGCGTGAAGGGACCGGTGAGCGTCAGTGCCGCCGCGCAGGCCAGCAGCCCGGGGGAGAGGGACGCCGAAAGACGGTCCCCCTGGGCGCGGTTGCCGATCTGGTCGTGGGTCTGGCTGTAGCCGAGCAGCCGGTGCGCGGCCACGCGTGTGCGGTCCAGGGGGCGGCCGTGATGCCGGTTGCGGAAGCTCGAATAGGTGCCGTCGTGGAAGAAGCCGCCCGTCAGCGTCTTGGCGACCGCCGAGAGCGGGGCCCGCGCGAAGTCCGCGTAGTAGCCCTGCGATTCACCGGTCAGCGCGGTGTGCAGAGCGTGGTGGAAGTCGTCGTTCCACTGTGCGTGCAGCCCGAGACCGCCCTCCGCGCGGGGGGTGACCACCCGCGGGTCGTTCAGGTCGGACTCGGCGACCAGGAAGAGCGGCCGGCCCGTCTCGGCGGCCAACTCGTCAACGGCGGCGGACAGTTCCTCCAGGAAGTGGCACGCGCGCGTGTCCTGCAGCGCGTGCACCGCGTCCAGCCGCAGCCCGTCGATCCGGTAGTCCCGCAGCCACGCCAGCGCGCTGCCCAGGAGGAAGGCGCGCACCTCGTCCGAGCCGGGCGCGTCCAGGTTGACGGCGCTGCCCCAGGGCGTCTGGTGCGTGTCCGTGAAGTAGGGGCCGAACGCGGGCAGGTAATTCCCGGACGGGCCAAGGTGGTTGTGCACCACGTCCAGCACGACGCCCAGACCGAGTTCGTGGGCCCGGTCGACGAACCGCTTCAGTCCCTCGGGGCCGCCGTAGGGCTCGTGCACGGCCCACAGGGAGACGCCCTCGTAACCCCAGCCGTGCCGGCCGGGGAACGGACACAGGGGCATCAACTCGACGTGGGTGACGCCCAGTTCGGCGAGATGGCCGAGCCGGTCGGCCGCCGCGTCCAGGGTGCCCTCGGGCGTGTACGTGCCGACGTGCAGCTCGTAGAGCACCGCGCCCGGCAGCGGGCGCCCCGGCCACGCGGCGGTGCGCCACGCGTACCGCTCGTGCTCGACGACGGCGCTCAGGCCGTCCGGGCCGTCCGGCTGGCGGCGCGAGCGCGGGTCGGGCAGCGGCGGGCCGTCGTCGACCGCGAACCCGTACCGGGTGCCGTCGCTCGCCTCCGCCTCGCCGCTCCACCACCCCACGCGCTCGGGATCGCGTTCCAACGCGCGTGTGGCGCTCTCGCGATGGAGCGTCACACGGTCTGCCTCTGGTGCCCACACCTCGAACTGCACGGACGGTTCCCCTTCGTCTGCTCACCGGGATGTAGCCCGTCCATCGTGCTTCAAACGAGATCAATCCGCTTTTGAATCCGCCCCTTTGGCGCAGGTGTCGTCATCTTCGCGCGCGTGCGGGCCGTTTCCTCGTCTTCTGGACACCCGGGGTTCACTGCCCGACAATCACGAGCGTGACGTCGTCCTTCGAGTTCCACACGTACCCCGCGCGGCTGTCCGACGCGGAGCGCGACAAGGCGCTCAAGGTTCTCCATGACGGCGTCGCCATGGGACGGCTCTCGCACGACACGTTCATCCGCCGCATGGAGCTGGCGCTCGCCGCCCGCCGGTCCGAGGAGCTCGTGGCGCTCACCGCCGACCTGCCCACCGAAAGCCGCCTCTCGCGCGTCCTGTTCGGCACCGTGGAGGCCGTCTCCGGGTTCACGGTACGGCTGCGCAGGGCCTGGCAGGCCGAGCGGCTCCCCAAGCTGCTGCTGCCCCACCCGGGCAACGGACACCCGCTGCGCATCGGCCGCGACCCCGCCAACGGGCTGCGGCTGACCCACGAGACGGTGTCCCGGGTGCACGCCGAACTCAGCCGCCAGGGCGGCATGTGGGTACTGCGCGACCTCGGTTCGACCAACGGCACCACGGTCAACGGCCGCCGGGTGATCGGCGCGGCCGTCGTCCGCGAGGGCGACCAGATCGGCTTCGGACGGATGGCGTTCCGGCTCGCCGTGAACTGAGCGCGGACCGACTCCGGACCGACTCCGGACCGACTCCGGACCGACTCCGGACCGAGCCCGAACTCAGCTCCACCTCACCTCTGGCCTGGGCTTTACCCGATGTGGCGATCTTGGGCGTGCGTGAAATCCCTTTGCGTACGGCGGTGTTGACGTACCCCTCAGGCCGTGACTGACTGTGCGTACACCATGCACATCAGGTGAACCGACGGCACCACATTCGTGGAGGTGTGCCCTGCCACCACTCCTCCGCTACCCGTCCGTGGACGAGCTGGGGGCCCAGGCCGCCGCGCTCGTCGCCCGCCGCCCCCGGGACGCCCGGCTGCGCCGTGTCGGGACCTCCCGCGCCGGTACGCCCCTGTGGCTGCTCTCCGTGGGCCACGGCAGCCGCCAGGCCCTCGTGGTCGCCGGACCGCACGCCAACGAGCCCGTGGGCGGCGCGACGGTGCTGCGCCTGGCCGAACGGGTCCTCGCCGACCCCCGGTTGAGCGAGGGCGCCGACGCCACCTGGAACCTGCTGCTGTCCCTCGACCCCGACGGCTCGCGCCGCAACGAGGGCTGGCTGCCCGGCCCCTACCGCCTCGGCCGGTACTTCCGGAACTTCTTCCGGCCCGGCTTCCTGGAACAGCCCGAGTGGCTGCCGGACGGCGCGGCCGGGGCCCGACTCCCGGAAACCCGCGCCCTGTTGGAGGTCCAGGACGAACTGCGGCCCTTCCTCCAGTGCTCCCTGCACGGCGTCGACGTAGGCGGCGGCTTCGTCGAGCTGACCCGCGACCTCCCGGGCCTCGCCCGGCGCGTCGCGCACACCGCGGCCCGCCTCGGCATCCCGCGCGAACTCGGGCCGTACGACACCCTGTACTGGCCCAGCCTCGGCCCCGCCGTCTACCGCATCCCGCCGCCGCGCCGGGGCGATCTCGCCGCCGCCATCACCGAGGCCGCCGTCGAGTCGACCTGGTTCCACCCGCACCGGCACGGCACCGTCACCGCGGTCGTGGAGGCGCCGATGTGGGGCGTGGCCGGCGTCGAGGACGGCACCCCGCCCCCCGACGCGGACGCGGTCCTGCGCACCGTGAGCCACACCCTGCGCCACGACACCCGCATCCTGGAACAACTCCTCGCGCGCATACGGCCGTTCGTGCAGGGCGGGGCCGGCCCGGGGGCGGGTGCGACGGAGCCGGGGACGCTCTCCCGTGCCGGCGGGCCGGTGCCGCTGACGGCCGCCCGGCCGGGAGTCGGCGTGGTGGGACCGCCGACGGCGGACGCGGCCGACAGCCGCCCCCGGCACGACGCCGGTCGTCCCGCTCCCGCACAGGCGGCCACACCCGGCCTGCTGCCCCGAACCGTTCTCATGCCCGACGCCGCGCGGTTGTTGGCACCGGTCGACGACTACTTACTGGTGTGCCCGGGCCTCGCCGACGCGTGGGACCCCGAAGTCGACACCAGCGCCGCGCGCCCGCTGCCGCCGCTCAACACCGCGCATCTCGCGGCCCTGCGCATCGCGGGCCGGCGCCTCGCCCTGCGCACGGCGGGGCTGCTGTACCAGCTCGTCGTCGCCTCCGGGAGCGACCCGGCCGGTGTGCTGCCGGAGCTGGACCGGCTGATCGACGAGTGGTGCGCCGACTACCGGGACGGCTTCGGGGCGCGCTGGATCTCCGTCGCACGCCAGGTCGAGTACCAGTCGCGCGTGGTGCTCAGCGCGTTCGAACTGGCCCGGCGGCACACGCCCGTGCGCTCCCGTACGGGTGAGCCGGGCTGGGGTACGGAGGCGACGGTGCCGATGCATCTGGAATGACGTACACCTCCCGAACGACCGCCCTCCGGGGTGCCCTGCTGGCAGTGACCGTGCTCCTCGCCGCCGGCCGGGCACCTGTCCAGGCCGCGCCCCGGCACGGCCTCCAGGGCGACTGGCTCTACCTCACCGTCACCCGAGGCGACAGCCGGTCCAGTGACACACGCGGGACCCTGCTCCTGTGCGACCCGCCCCAGGGCCACACCCACGCGGCCGAGGCCTGTGCCGAACTGTCCGCGGTGGGCGGTGACATCGACGCCATCCCGGCCAGAAGCGAGTTCTGCCCGATGATCTACGCCCCGGTGACCGCCCACGCGCGCGGGGGGTGGAAGGGACGTCAAGTCGACTACACGAGGACCTTCTCGAACCGCTGCGTCCTGGCGGCGCGGACGGGAGACGTCTTCGCGCTGGACGGCTGAGCGGCGCGGGCGGGGTCAGGCCGAGCGTCGGGCACGCGCGCGTGAGGCCTCGCCCAGTTCCCCCGCCTGCTCGCGCGCGTACAGCGCCGCCGCCACGACCGTGCGGGACTGATGCTCCACCTGGTGCTCCAACGGCACCCAGCGGGCGCGGAAGCGCTCCGCGAAGGCGTCGCTCCAGGACGCGACGAGGTGCTCCAGCAGCGGCGCCGCGCGGTCGTCGGTCTCCCGCAGCACCCGCAGCAGCATCGCCGCCGCCCGTAACGGCAGCCGCCGTCCGAACGCGTCCACACTGCCTACGTACGCCATCGTGGTGTCGGCTGGCGAGGTGTGCGTCCAGTCCGCGGCCAGGCCGGGCACCAGCTCCAGCGCCCACTTGGCGGCCCGCAGCAGCGGCCCGTCGACGCCCTGGAGCCGCGGCAGCGCCTCGGCGAGCACCCGCTCCACCTCCCGCCCGTCCCGCACCAGCCGGCGCGCCAGCCGCCGTAACGCCGCCGCCGGGGCGGGATGCGGTGCCGGGTCGTCCACCAGGTCGCTCGCCCACATCGGGACCTCCACGACCGCGGTCAGGCCGCCGTAGCGGTGCGCGTGGTACCAGGTGCTGTGCCGGGCGTCGTCGGGCATGCTCGGGTAGGCCGCGTCCGAACCGGGCGCCGGCATCACATGCACCCCGGGCCCCGAGGCGGGCCAGCCCGCCGCGTCCGAGGCGCCCGTCTCCACCGGGATGTGCAGCTCCGCAGCCGACTTGGCGAACGGTTCGGCGAGTCCCGGTATGTCCTTCGTCAACTGCACCCAGCTGCCGCCCAGATCGGTGCCGTGCAGGGTCACCTGGAGATAGGGCCGCAGCTCGTCGATCACCCGGGTCAGGGCCCGCGTCTCGGGCGGCAGTTGATCGGGAGGCAGCACGGAGGGCGACCACTCGGGCTGCTCCGGGCCTGCCGGGCGGAAGAAGCCGAGGTGGTAGTCGAACAGGCTGCGCGGTGCCGGGGTGACGTGCAGGCTCGCCCCGTCCGGGTCCGCGCAGAGCAGGAAGTGCCAGGAGGTGTCCGACCTCAACTCCCGTTCGCGGACCACCCGTTCGGCGAGCGCGAGGAGAGTGGAGCCACCGGTGGGTTCGTTGGCGTGGGCGCCCGCGACCACCAGGACGGCGCGCCGGGCGTGCCCCACGGACAGCAGATGAAGTGGTCTGCCCGCGCGGGAGACACCTACTTGGCGCAGGGTGCACAGGGCCGGCCGGTGAGCGGCCAACGCCCGGGTGGACGAGATCAGTTCGGCCACACTGGGGTATCGCAACTCCGGCAGGAGACTCACCCCCGACTACTCCGCCCCGGCTTCGCAACCGCAGTACTTCATGGCCTCTGTGAACTGTCAAGAAGACCGTGGGGGAGGCTCCAGGGGGCGCCCAGGGGCATTTACCGGCAGCCGGTAGGCGCATTGGTGCCAGCAGGGGGCCGGGGATTTCCAGAGGGTTTCGCGGGCGCCCGCGCGGACCGACGGTGACATTCTCGCCCTGCACACGCACGTGCCGCCGCATCACGAACACCGCCGTCCCGGCCCGCCACCGCACGCCCGCGGCTCGACCCGCACCCCGGGTCCGTACGCGGGTGCGAGCCGGTGGCCGGAGACCCGTCGCACGCCGTGCGGCCAGGGCGCCTCCGCTTCACTCGAACGGCCGTACGGGAGCTGCGGTCCGCGCGGTGCGGTGGTCGGCTGGGGACATCCGCGTGCGCGCAGGACGCGGACGACCGGCCGCGCGCCTCCTGGACGGCGCGGGGCGGAGCTGCGACCACGGGAGCGGACGGCGGTGCTGTGTCTCACGGGCGTGACCGTCCCCCGGACCGCGGGCGCCCCGGCCCGTCCACCGGCACCGCCGAGCCTGCGGACGTCCGTACGGGACCCGTATCCGCTCTACCGCACCCTCCGTACGCACTACCCGCTCGTGTACGACGAGCCGTTCGGGGCCTGGCTCCTCAGCCGTTACGACGACGTCCGCGCGGCCCTCGCCGACCCGCGGCTCGTCGCCGTGCCCGGTGACGAGCACCCGGCCGCACCCGAGGCGGCCCGGCTCCTGGACCGGGCCTTGCGCGGGCCCGCGCTGGCCGCTCTGACCGCCGCGGTCGAGCGCAGCGCCCACGTCCTCGCCCGCCGCCTCGCCGCCCGCGAGGACGCCGACCTGGTGGCCGAGTTCTGCGACTGGCTGCCCACCGCCACGGCCGTGGCCGCGCTCGGGCTGCCGTACGAGGAGACCGCGCGGGTGCACCACTGGTGCCGCACCGGGCTCGGCCGCTCCGAGGGCGGCCGTCCCGAACTGGGCGCGTTCCTGCGCCCGTTGACGGCCCGGCGCCGCGCCCACCCGGGCAGTGACCTGCTGTCCGTGCTGTGCACCGCGCGGAGTGACGGCGGTCCGCTCTCGGACGACACCGTCACCGGGCTGGTGGGCACGCTGCTCGACGCGGCCGGCGAGAGCACCGCGCGGGCGCTCGCGTCGTTCCTCGCCAACCTCCTCGACCATCCACGCCAGTTGGACGTGCTCCGGGTCCGCCCCGACCTCACGCCGGGCGCCTGGGCGGAGTCCCTGCGCCTCGATCCGCCGCTGCACATCGTGCTGCGCCGGGCCCTCGCACCCGTCGGCGCGATACGCGCGGGAGCCACCGTCGCCTGTCTGCTCGGCGCCGCAGGCCGCGACCCGGAACGCTTCACCGACCCGGACCGCTACGACGCCTTCCGCACCGACCCCGGACCCCTCGCCCACGGCACCGGTCCCGACGCCCTGCTCGCCCGTCTCACGGCCGAACACGGCCTACGGGCCCTCCTGACCGCCCTGCCGGGCCTGCGCCGCGTACCGGGCGCCCCGCACGTGCCCGACGACCTGGTCCGCCGCTCACCCAGGACCCTCCGGGCGCAGACCTAATCCGAGATCTCCAGCAGCACCACCGGCGACAGCCCGAAAAGCTCCGCCACGCGTGCGTGCCCCGTGAACTGCCGCTCCGGAGCGAGCACATCGGCCCACCGGCCCGGCGGCAGCGGAAGCACCGTGTCGCGCCAGCCGCCCGCCTCCGCGAGACGCGACGACAGCCGGGTCACGGCCGTGACCGCGGCCCCGGAGCGGGCGAACGCCACACAGTGCGCCGCCGCCGGGCCCTCCGCAGCCAGCGGGGCGTACGCAGCCGCGTCGCCGAAGGCCTCGGGACGGCGGGCCCGCAGCCGCAGCGCGGCGGCCGTCACCGCGCCCTTGGCGCCCGGCTCCGGGGGCGGGAACGGCACGGGCCGCCGGTTGTCGGGGTCGACCAGGGCCAGGTACTCGGCCTCGGTGCCCTGGTAGAGGTCCGGCACGCCCGGCATCGTCAGCTGGAGCAGCGCGGCGCCCAGCACGTTCGCCCGGATGTGCGGCTCCAGCGCCTCGCGGAACGCGGCCACACGCTCACCGGGCGGCCCGCACGGACCCGCCGCGACGAACGCCGCCACCGCCTCCTCGTACGACGGCTGCTGCTCCGTCCAGCTCGTGTGCAGACCCGCCTCCCGCACATGCTTCAACAGGGCGCCCTGGACCCGCTCCGCGTCCGCAGGGCCCAGCCCGAACACGGTCTGCCAGGCCGCCCACGCCAGCTGTACGTCCGGCACCCCCGCACCGGTACGGGTCACCTCGGTCAGCACGTCCGCCCAGCGCTCCGGCACCTCGGTGAGCACGGCCAGCGCGGCCCGTACATCGGCACTGCGCTTGGTGTCGTGGGTCGACAGCACGGTGCCCGCCACGGGCCAGTCGCGCTGCACGCGCGCGCAATATGCGTGGAAGTCCTCCGGGGACACGGCAGGACTGCCCGGGTTGCCGCCCACCTCGGTCGCCGACAGCAGCGGCACATAGCGGTAGAAGGCCGTGTCCTCCACGGACTTGGCCCGCAGCGCGGACGCCGTCTGCGCGAACCGGACCCGGAACTCGACCTCCTCGGGCCCGTCCCCGAACCGCCCCAGCAGCAGCTCCCGTACGACGTCGACGGCGCCCGCCTCCTCCGCGACGACGAACGCCTGCCGGGCCTCCGCGGCGGCCTCCTCGGTGACGACGGCCGCCGTGTCGCCCGAGGTGTACGGCCGGTAGACCTCCATGCGCACCAGGAGCTCCACCAGCGCGGTCCGCAGCGCCCAGGGGGCCCGGTCGCGCAGCGCGGGCTCCGGCGACGCGGCGCACAGCCGGCCGGCGAGCCGGGTCAGCCGGTCCATCTCGGCGTCCAGCTCGTGCGTGAGCACCTTGTACGCGGCCCGCCGCACCGTCGCCTCCCAGTGCCCGCCACGGTCCGCCTGCGGGGCCGCGAACCTCCGGTACTGGCCCAGGAGTTCCCCCGCCCCCGCCGGGTCCGAGAACAGCCCGTCGACGTGCCTGAGGGCGTCGTAGCCGGTGGTGCCCGCGACGGGCCAGGACGCGGGCAGCCGCTCCCCGTCCGCGAGGATCTTCTCCACGACCGTCCAGCGGCCCCCGGTCGCCTCGTGCAGCCGCCGGAGGTAGTCGTCGGGGTCGGCGAGGCCGTCGGGGTGGTCGACGCGCAGCCCGTCCACGACGCCCTCGCGCAGCAGCTGCAGGATCTTGCCGTGCGTGGCGTCGAAGACCTCGGGGTCCTCCACGCGCACCCCGATCAGCTCCGAAATGCTGAAGAAACGCCGGTAGTTGAGCTCGGTGCGGGCGAGCCGCCACCACGCGAGGCGGTACCACTGCGCGTCCAGGAGCCGCGGCAACGGCAGCTCGCCGGTGCCCGCACGCAGCGGGAACACATGGTCGTAGTAGCGCAGCACGTCACCGTCGACCACCAGGTGATCGATCTCCGAGCCGACCGGACCGCCCAGCACCGGCAGCAGCAACCGCCCGTCCTGGGCCTCCCAGTCGATGTCGAACCAGCGCGCGTACGGCGACTTGGGGCCCTCTCTGAGCACCTCCCACAGGGCGTGGTTGTGGCGCGGGGCCATGGCCATGTGGTTCGGCACGATGTCCATCACCAGACCGAGACCGTGCTCCCGCGCGGTGCGCGCGAGGGCCCGCAGACCGTCCTCGCCGCCGAGTTCGTCCCGCACGCGCGCGTGGTCCACGACGTCGTAGCCGTGCGTCGAACCCGGCACGGACTCGAGGACGGGGGAGAGGTGCAGGTGCGAGACGCCGAGCGACGCCAGGTACGGCACCGCCGCCGCGGCCGCCGCGAACGGGAACTCGGGCTGCAGCTGCAGCCGGTAGGTGGCCGTGGGCACCGCCGGGTCGGGTCGTTCAGGTGTCATGCAGACCTACGTACCCGCCCGGCCGCCCTTCGTGTCATCGACCGCCGCATCCGGTCCGCCGACCGGCCGACCGCGCGTGGTCCTAGGTGGGCCGCTGCAGCACCGTCATGCTGCGGTCCACCAGGGTCAGCCGGTCCCCGGCCTTCACCTTCGCGCCCGTGCCCGCCGGCACGCCCTCCGCGCGGCCCGTGTCCACGATCACCTCCCACTGGCGGCCGTGATTGACCGGCACCACGAAGTCCAGCGTCTTGGGAGAGGCGTTGAACATCATCAGGAAGGAGTCGTCGGCGATGCGCTCCCCGCGCTGCCCGGGCTCCGAGATGGCATTGCCGTTCAGGAACACCGACAGCGCCGACGCCTGCGCCGAGTCCCAGTCCCGCTGGGCCATCTCCTTGCCCTCCGGAGTGAACCAGGCGATGTCCGACAGCTCGTCGTGGGTGCCCTCCACGGGCCGCCCGTGGAAGAAGCGCCGGCGCCGGAACACGGGATGCTCCTTGCGCAGCCACACCAACGCGCGTGTGAAGGCCAGCAACTGGGACGGCTCGGCGCCCTCCTCGGGCCAGTTCACCCAGGCCAGCTCGCTGTCCTGGCAGTAGGCGTTGTTGTTGCCGCGCTGGGTGCGCGCGAACTCATCCCCGTGGCTGACCATCGGCACACCCTGGGACAGCATCAGCGTGGCCACGAAGTTGCGCATCTGGCGTGCGCGCAGCTCCAGGACGGCCGGGTCGTCGGTCTCGCCCTCGGCACCGCAGTTCCAGGACCGGTTGTGGCTCTCGCCGTCGCGGTTGTCCTCGCCGTTGGCCTGGTTGCGCTTGTCGTTGTACGACACCAGGTCCTTGAGCGTGAACCCGTCGTGGCAGGTCACGAAGTTGATGGAGGCCAGGGGGCGACGGCCGTCGTCCTGGTAGAGGTCGGACGAGCCGGTCAGCCGGGACGCGAACTCCGCGAGCGCGCGCCCCTCGCCCCGCCACAGGTCCCGCACGGTGTCGCGGTACTTGCCGTTCCACTCGGTCCACAGCGGCGGGAAGTTGCCCACCTGGTAGCCGCCCTCGCCGACGTCCCAGGGCTCCGCGATCAGCTTCACCTGGGAGACCACCGGGTCCTGCTGGACGAGGTCGAAGAACGACGACAGCCGGTCCACCTCGTGGAACTGCCGTGCCAGGGTGGCCGCGAGGTCGAAGCGGAAGCCGTCGACATGCATCTCGGTGACCCAGTAGCGCAGCGAGTCCATGATCAGCTGGAGCACGTGCGGGGACCGCATGAGCAGCGAATTGCCCGTCCCCGTGGTGTCCATGTAGTAGCGCGGATCGTCCGCGAGCCGGTAGTAGGACGGGTTGTCGAGGCCCCTGAAGGACAGCGTCGGGCCCAGGTGGTTGCCCTCGGCCGTGTGGTTGTAGACGACGTCCAGGATGACCTCGATACCGGCCTCGTGCAGCGCCCGCACCGCCGACTTGAACTCCAGGACCTGCTGGCCGCGGTCGCCCCAGGAGGCGTACGCGTTGTGCGGGGCGAAGAAACCGATCGTGTTGTAGCCCCAGTAGTTGTTCAGCCCCATGTCGACCAGCCGGTGGTCGTTCACGAACTGGTGCACCGGCATCAGCTCCAGGGCGGTCACCCCGAGCTCCACCAGGTGCTCGATCACCGCCGGATGCGCGAGCGCCGCGTACGTTCCGCGCAGCTCGTCCGGCAGCCCCGGGTGGAGCATGGTCAGACCCTTGACGTGGGCCTCGTAGAGCACCGTCTCGTGGTAGCCGCGCCGGGGCCGCCGGTCGTCGCCCCAGTCGAAGTACGGGTTGACCACGACCGACGACA
Organism: Streptomyces sp. NBC_01622; assembly: GCF_045209635.1. Taxonomy (NCBI): domain Bacteria; kingdom Bacillati; phylum Actinomycetota; class Actinomycetes; order Kitasatosporales; family Streptomycetaceae; genus Streptomyces; species Streptomyces sp. NBC_01622. Next base: position 2,739,508 of record NZ_CP109293.1, on the reverse strand, counting down.
TCGTGTGCGGGGCCGAGTCCAGGTCGTTGCGCTTGTCGGGGGCGTCGAAGTGGTAGCCGTACACCTCCTCGCCCCAGGCGATCGATCCGCTGACCGCCTTCGCGTACGGGTCGAGCAGCAGCTTCGCGGAATTGCACCGCTGGCCGCGCTCGGGGGCGTACGGGCCGTGCGCGCGGAAGCCGTAGCGCTGTCCGGGCATGACGCCCGGCACGTACGCGTGCCGCACGAACGCGTCGCTCTCGCGCAGTTCCACCGCCGTCTCCGAGCCGTCGTCGTGCAGCAGACACAGCTCTACTCGGTCCGCGGCCTCGGTGAAGACCGCGAAGTTGGTGCCGGCGCCGTCGTACGTGGCACCGAGTGGATACGCCTCTCCAGGCCAGACCTGCATGGTCACGACTCTTTCAGCCGGGCCCCGCCACCGGGGCGCCTTGCCCCTGAGTCTCCCCGAAAGTGAGGGAACCACCTATGACTTACATCCCTCTTACCAAATGACCAGTGCGTACGACGTATGCCGTATGCCGAACCAAGTGGGACAGACACCACTCCCAGAGGTCCGGGGATGGACCCAGGGGGAGTAGGGGGAAATGTGCGAAGGACAGTGCACCGCCACCTGGGCAAAGTGGTGGCGGGTACGGCCATAGCGGTGGCCGGCACCGCCGTGATGGTCGCCGTCACCCTGCCGGGCACGGCGGGGGCCGACGAGTCGGGGGGCACCGGAAAGGCCGCGGGGTCCGCCCAGCAGGCGGCGGACGGAGTGGGCGCGGCACCCGGTGTCGTGCAACAGGCCCCGGCCGAGGGCGAGAAGGGCAAGGGCCGCGACCCGCTCACCGACGACGAGACCAAGCGCGTCCAGCAGCTCGCGGTGAACCAGCAGTTCCTCAACTCCAGTGAGAACGTGGACGGAAAGCGCGGCCCGCAGCGCCTCGACGTCGAACTCGCCGACCCGAACCCCGACGAGCTGGACAACCCGAACGCGCCGCGCCGCGCGGACGTGACGTTCTACGACTACAAGGACGACACGGTCGTCACCAAGACCGTCAACCTGGACACCGGCAAGGTCGAGCAGACCGGCACCCAGCACGGAGTGCAGCCGCCGGCGAGCCACGCCGAGGACGTCGAGGCGGCCGAGCTGCTGCTCGCGGACCCGCTCGGCGCGGGCCTGAAGGCCGACTACAAGGACGCCACCGGCAACGAACTCACCTCACCGGACCAGCTGTTGCTGACCGCCATGGTCTACAAGGCCACTCCTGGACGGCAGTCCGGCGTCCTCGACCAGTGCGGCGAGCACCGCTGCGTGCGGCTGTTCCCGAAGGTCAAGAACGGGCCGTGGATCGACGCCCGTGACTTCGTCATCGATCTGAGCGCCCGCAAGGTCGGCAAGCTCACCGGCTGAGCCGATCGCGCCGGCCCAGGTGGGTCGCGCCCCTCCTTCGTTCGCTGTCCCAACTTGCTTCTCCTGTAAGGGAGTCACTTCTTCATGCACGTCAACAGAATCAGCCGTGCCCGCAGGCGGGGGGCCGTGGCCCTCACGGTGGCCGCCCTGGCCGCCGGCGCCACCGCGGGCGCGGGCCCGGCCGTCGCCCAGCCGAAGGCCGCCCCGAGCGCCGCCGCACCCGGCTGCAGCGCCGCCTACACCATCGAGCAGAAGCTCTCCACCGGCACCACCTGGCGGATGTGCTGGCACTACGAGCGCGAGGCCGGCCTCGTCCTGGAGAACATCTCCTACCAGCCGCCCGGCGAGGCCGCCCCCATCAAGGTGCTCGCCGACGCCAAGCTCGCCCAGATCCATGTCCCGTACGACGACGGCAAGAACGAGTACAGCGACCTCACCCAGTACGGCTTCGGCACCGGTCTGATGAACATGCAGCCCGGCGAGTGTCCCGGCGGCACCATCAAGACCGTCAAGGTCCCCGACGCCATCGACCCGGCCCACCCGAACGTCAAGGGCCTCTGTACGACGACCCGTTCGCGCGGTCACGCCTTCCGCATGCAGGGCGACAGCGCCAACAAGGTCTTCCAGACCCAGGGCAAGGACTTCCTCGTCTACACGGTCAACCAGGTCGGCTGGTACGAGTACATCACCGAGTGGCGCTTCCAGGACGACGGCACCATCAACATGAACGTCGGTGCCACCGGCAGCCTTTCGCCCTACGACTACGACGCGGGCGACGGCCGCGGCTGGCCGCTCGGCAAGGGCGCCACGGCATACGCGACGAGCCACCAGCACGACGTCTTCTGGAAGTTGGACTTCGCGCTCGACGGCTCCTCCAAGGGCCGCGTCGAGCAGTACGACTCCGCGGTCACCACACACGGCGCCAACACCCCCACGAACAAGACCACGTTGACCAAGGTCACCAAGGAACTCGCGGGCGACGCCAAGAACATGCGCTGGTGGCGCATCGTCAGCGCGACCGGCAAGAACAAGGACAACCACGCCCGGTCCTACGAGATAGTCCCCGGCCCCAGCACCAAGTACCCGGGCCGCAGCTTCACCCAGCACGACGTGTACTTCACCCAGTACAACAAGTGCGAGCAGTTCGCCAGCGACAACCTGCCCAACTGCGGTGCGGGGCACCCGAAGCAGGTCGACAAGTGGGTCAACGGCCAGACCCTCACACAGCCCGTGGTCTGGGTGAACGTCGGCTTCCACCACATCGCCCGGGACGAGGACCAGCAGCCGATGCCGGTCCACTGGCAGGGATTCTCGATCGCCCCGCGCGACGTCACCGCTATGAATCCGCTCACTCCGGCCGCACTCGCCGACCAGAACGGCAACGTGAACGGCGGAAGTTGAGAAACGACCCTGTCCATCCGGCTGCACCGCCGACCGGTCCCGGAGTACCCTTCCTTGATCGTTGAGACTGGGGAGAGCTCGGGGGAGCGGAAGGCGGTGCACGGGTGGGCTCGGGAGGGCTGGAGTTGCCCCCTGGTGACGAGAGTCACGAGGGGAACTCCGCAGAAGTCCCGCCCGGCGCGGTGTCCCTGGCACGTCCGATGGACGCGGCTGGTTCCATCGGTCCGGAGTTGGACTGGGACGCCGACGCCTGGCGCGAGGTGCGTACGCGCGCCCAGCGAGCCGGCCGGGCCTACATCTGGCTGAACCTGGTCGAGCAGCGGCTGCGCGCCGTGGTGGCCGCCGTCCTGCGTCCCATCTACGAACCCGTCCACGGCGACGAATGGGTCGTCGCCGCGGCCGGTCCGGCCGGCCAGGAGTGGGTGCAGCGCGCGGTCGCCGTCCGCGAAGTCAGCCGCCGCAAGGGCTACTTGCTCGACCCGGCCGACGACAACGTCCTCAGCTTCCTGACCCTGCCGCAGCTGCGCGAGCTGATGGTGCAGCACTGGCCGTGCTTCGAGCCGTACTTCGACGAGCGCCGGGACGTCGAACTCGCCCTGGACGAACTGGAGGTGACCCGCAACGTCGTCTCCCGCAACCGGGCCCTCTCCGAGGCCGTCCTCAACCAGGCCGAGCGGGCCTCCGCGAAACTCCTGGAGACCCTCGGCGCCGGCAGCGACGTGCCCTCGGCCCGCCGGCTGCCCGTCGACGCGGTCGAGGAGCTGATCGGCGACCGCTTCGCCGATGTGGTCGCCGTCCACCCCGACCGGGTGCGGCTGATGCGGCAGTTCCCCGCCGAGGACATCTTCGGCGGAGCCCGCCGCGTCGACGCCATCGGCATCGGCCTCAACCTCCTCGTGCAGAACTTCTCCGGCCGACGGCTGGTCCGCCTCGCCGAGTCGGGCTGCCGGGTACGGCTGCTGTTCCTCAACCCGGCCTCCAGCGCGGTGAAGCGGCGAGAGCGTGAACTCGGCATAAAACGGGGTGAGTTGAGCCGCGCCGTCGAGATGAACATCCTGCACATGCGGCGGGTGCGGTCCCGGCTGCGCGACCCGGGCGCCTTCGAGATCCAGGTCTTCGACGAGACGCCCCGCTTCACGGCGTACCTCGTCGACGGCGACGGCTCGGACGGCATAGCCGTCGTGCAGTCCTATCTGCGCCGCAGCCGCGGCATGGAGGCGCCGGTACTGGTGCTGCGAAACGGAAGCCGTCTCGTCAAGTCGGACGAAATGGACGACAGCGGTCTTTTCCCTACCTATCGCGATGAGTTCGAGCAGATGTGGGCGGATTCGCGACCGGTGTCCTGACCTGTCCGAGGCCGGTCCGGCGCCAAGCGGAACGCGGTCCTCGGATTGTCAGTGGCTCATGCGATCGTGGAGACCACTGGGGGAAAGCACCACCGAGAAGGGGGGCCGTCATGGCCTGGCACCAGGAGCTGCTCATCGGCTTCGACCTGGAGACGACCGGCACGGAGCCGCGCGAGGCGCGCATCGTCACCGGCGCGGTCATAGAGGTCAGGGGCGGACGGCCGGCGGGCCGTCGGGAGTGGCTGGCGGATCCCGGCGTGGAGATCCCGGCCGACGCCGTCGCCGTGCACGGCATCACGAACGAACGGGCCACCGCCGAGGGCCGCCCGGCCGACGAGGTCGCCGACGCGATCGCGGACGTCCTCGTGACCTACTGGAAGACGGGCGTCCCCGTCGTCGCCTACAACGCGGCCTTCGACCTCACCCTGCTCTCCGCCGAGCTCCGCCGGCACGGACTCCCGTCCCTGCGCGACCGCCTGGGCGGCACCGACCCCGCCCCGGTCATCGACCCGTACACGATCGACCGCTCCGTCGACCGCTACCGCCGCGGCAAGCGCAACCTCGAGGCGGTCTGCCAGGAGTACGGCGTGGTCCTCGACTCCGCGCACGACGCCTCGGCCGACGCCCTCGCCGCCGCCCGGCTGGCCGGCGCGATAGCCGACCGCCACCCGAAGGTCGCCGCCCTCGGCCCGGCCGAACTGCACCGCCGCCAGATCGAGTGGTACGCCGAATGGGCCGCCGACTTCCAAAGCTTCCTGCGCCGCAAGGGCGACCAGGACGCGGTGATCGACGGCACGTGGCCGCTGCGCGAGCTGGAGGACGAGACGGTTTGAACCCGGGGCGCCCGTAAGGGGCGCGGGGCTGTACCGATTTGCGGCTCCGCCGCGTGGGAGCGACCAGCCACATCGGACCGTCAGTCGCCCGAATCCCTGTCGCCCCCAATCAATAGGCGCTCAGAACGGATACCACCGCACCGTCTCGTCCCCGTCCCGCAGGGATGCCACCCGGCGCTCGAACTCGGCCAGCGCCTCGGGGTTGCTCGGCGCATGCTGGGCGACCCACGCGCAGCTGGCCGTCTCCCGGGCACCGCGCAGCACCCCGCAGCCGTCCCACTCCCGCACGTCCCAGCCGTAGGCCTCGGTGAACGAGTCATAGGCCCGGGCCGGGAACGCATAGCGGTCGCGGGACAGAGCCATCACCACCAGGTCGTGCTCGCGCAGGTCCGCGGAGAAGGTCTCCAGGTCGACCAGGACCGGACCGTCCGGACCGACGTGCACATTGCGGGGCAGCGCGTCGCCATGGATCGGGCCGGGCGGCAGATGGGGCGTGAGCGCGGCGGCGGCAGCCGCGAAGCCGTCGCGCCGCTCACGGAGATACGCCGCGTCCGCCGGGTCGATCGCGTCGCCCGCGAGCCGCAGCCAGCGCTCCACACCGCCCAGCAGCTCGCGGGGCGGGAGTTCGAAGGAGGGGGAGGGAAGCGCGTGGACGAGGCGTAGCAGTTCGGCCAAATCCCGGGGTTCGGCCGGGCGCACGGAATCGGCCAGCCGGTGCCACACGGTCACCGGGTGTCCCTCGACGAGGCCCGGCTTCGGGTCGGCGGCCCGCACCGCCGGCACGCCCGCCTCGGCCAGCCACACCGCGACGTCCAGCTCGCGCCGGGCGCGGTCGAGGAGTTCGGCGTCGCGGCCCACCTTGACGACCAGGTCACCGGCGGCGAACACCGCGTTCTCGCCGAGGGCGAGGAGCCGCGCATCCCGCGCCGGGCCGGGCAGTACGTCCGCCGCGGCCAGTACGTCCCGGGCCCGTGCCTCGTCCATCGTCCGCCTCCGTGTGATCCCTGTGCGTGTGCGTACGGCGTCGGGTTCCCGCCATCCGACGGTCAGTGTCGCATTCGCACAGGTGGGACGGCATGCGAGGTGTCTTGACGAGGCACACGGCGTTCACGACCATGACGGGGCCCGACCGGGCCGTGCAAAGGGGCTGATTCCATGACATCGCTGACGGGGGTATCGGCGACGGAGGTGAGGAGGCCGCCGGGCCGTGCGCCCAGCCGGGGCCGGCAAGGGCGCGGCTCCGACCGCGCGGCCTGGTTCCTCGTGTTACCCGCCCTGATCCCGATCCTCGTGCTCAGCGTCGGCCCCCTCCTCTACGGCGTCCTGCTGGCCTTCACCGACTCCCAGTCGGGCCGGACCGCGCCCACGCGGTGGATCGGCGGCCTCAACTTCCGTGACCTGTTGCACGACACGCTGTTCTGGGAGTCGTTCCGGATCGGGCTGGTGTGGGCGGTCGGGGTGACCGTGCCGCAGTTCCTGCTCGCCCTCGGCCTCGCTCTGCTGCTCAACCAGGACCTGCGGCTGAGATGGCTCGCCCGGGCGCTGGCGATCGTCCCGTGGGCGATGCCCGAGGTCGTCGTCGGCATCATGTGGCGGATCGTCTACAACCCGGACGCAGGCATCCTCAACGAGACCCTGCACGACCTCGGCCTCGGGGACGGCCGCGACTGGCTCAGCAGCCTGTCGACCGCACTGCCCGCCGTGATCGTCGTCGGCGTCTGGGCGGGCATGCCCCAGACGACGGTCGCCCTGCTCGCCGGACTGCAGAACACCCCGCGCGAACTGCACGAGGCGGCGGCGGTCGACGGCGCCGGAGCCTGGCGCCGCTTCCGCACGGTCACCTGGCCCGCCCTCAGACCGGTGGCGCTGTCGATCATGGCACTCAACCTCATCTGGAACTTCAACTCGTTCGCCCTGGTCTACGTCCTGACCAGCGGCGGACCCGGCGGCCGCACTCGGCTGCCCATGCTCTTCGCCTACGAAGAGGCCTTCCGCTACGGCCAGTTCGGGTACGCGGCGGCGATGGGATGCGTGATGGTCGCGGTGATCTCGGTGCTCCTCGCCGTCTTCTTGGTAGGCCGCCTTCGGGGAGGGGACGACTCGTGAGGACCAGGACCAGCAGCACCACAGGCATGAGGACGAGCACCGGTGCCCGCGCCGGACAGTACGTCGCCCTGCTCGCGTATCTCGTCTTCCTCGCCTTCCCCTTCCTCTGGCTGATCTCCACCGCCTTCAAGTCTCCGCGCGAGCTGGGCAGTCTGCACCCCACCTGGATCCCCCGGCACCCGACCCTCGCCAACTTCCGCCAGGCCTTCGACGAACAGCCGCTGCTGCACGCCGCGTTGAACTCCCTGCTCGCCGCGCTCGGGGCCGCGCTGATCGCCGTGGTGATCGCGACACCGATGGCGTGGGTCATGGCCCGGCGCCGGACACTGCTCGCGCGGGCCGCGACCGGGTGGGTGGTGGTCAGCCAGGCGTTCCCGTTCGTGCTGGTGATCATCCCGCTGTTCCTGGTGCTGAAGAACCTGCGGCTGATCGACTCCCTGGCCGGCCTGGTGCTGGTCTACGTGGTGTGGTCGCTGCCGTTCGCGCTGTGGATGCTCGTCGGGTATGTACGGGCGGTACCGGCCGAGTTGGAGGAGGCGGCGGCGGTCGACGGGGCCGGGAAGCTCCGCACGCTCGTGTCGGTGACGGCACCGCTGCTCGCGCCGGGCATCGTGGCGACGGCCCTGTTCGCGTTCGTCACCGCGTGGAACGAGTTCTTCTTCGCGCTGGTCCTGCTCAAGACCCCGGAGCGCCAGACCCTCCCGGTCGTCCTCACCCACTTCATCGGCGCGGAGGGCGTCGCCGACCTGGGCCCGCTGGCCGCCGCCGCGTTCCTCGCGACCCTGCCCTCCCTGCTCGTCTTCGCCCTGATCCAACGCCGGATCACCGGCGGCATGCTCACCGGGGCGGTGAAGAGCTGATGCGCCCCCGATGGATCCTCGTTCTGGTCGTAGGCCTGCTCCTCGCCGGCTGCACGGGCGGCGGCGGAAACAACTCTGCGAACGGCAGGATCACCCTCCGCTTCCAGTCCCTCGCCTGGCAGGAGGAGTCCGTCACCGCCAACAAGGAACTGGTGAAGGAGTGGAACACCACCCATCCGGACGTCAAGGTCGAATACGTGCAGGGCAGTTGGGACGGCGTCCACGACCAGCTGCTCACCTCCTTCGAGGGCGGTGAGGCGCCGGACATCATCCACGACGCCTCCGACGACCTCGCGGACTTCGCCTACGGCGGCTACCTCGCCGACCTCCGGAACCTGCTGCCCGCCCGGCTCAAGTCCGGCATCCCGCAACGCAGTTGGGAGACGGCGACCTTCGGGAACGGAATCTACGGCGTGCCGTTCCTCCAGGAGCCAAGGGTGATCATCGCCAACGCGACCTGGCTGAAGAAGGCGGGCGTACGCATCCCGACCCCCGAACACCCCTGGACCTGGCCGGAGTTCAGGGCCATCACCCAGCAGCTGAGCGGCGACGGCAAATACGGCGTGGCCTGGCCGCTCAAGGAACCGGTGTCCGCCACGCTCAACCTGTCTCTCTCGGCGGGCGGCGAACTGTTCCACCGGGGCGCGGACGGCAAGGTGACAGTCCGCTTCGACGCGGGCGACCAGGTCGTGCCGCGCACGATCCACGATCAGGCGGACGTGGACCACAGCGCCTCGCCCACAACGCTCGGGAGCGGCGGCTCGGACACCCTGCCCGGGTTCTTCGGCGGCAAGTACGCGATGGTCCCGCTCGGCTTCTCCTACCGCCAGCAGATCGTGCAGCAGGCGCCGAAGGGCTTCGACTGGCAGGTGCTGCCCGCCCCGGCCGGCGCCGACGGGCTCACCCAGGGCGTCAGCCCCCAGACCCTGTCCATCGCCGAGGACAGCCCGCACAAGAAGGAGGCCGCCGAGTTCATCGACTTCCTGCTCCAGCCCAAGAACATGGTCAGGCTGGCCCTCGGCGACTGGATGCTCCCCACCGGCACGGAGGCCCTCAAGGACCCCGCCCTGCACACCACCAAGGACGACTGGTCCACCGGTGCGGCACTCGCCGCCGACCTCGTCTCGGCGCCCGCACAGTCGGTACGCGGCTACCCGGAATGGAAGGACAAGGTGGCCACCCCGGCCTTCCAGGAGTACTACAGCGGAGCGATCGGCCTGGCAGAACTACGCCAACGCCTGCAGAGGGACGGCAACTTGGTACTGGCGAGATACCAACGCTGAAGTGCCCCCTAGGACTAACCCCCCCTCAGGGTCGCGCCCCTCAGGGGCGCGGGGAACTGCGCGACCAGCCCCAACTCACCTGCACTCGCCGAACAACCGCACGCCCCTCCCCGGAGCGCGCTTCACCCAGCGAAAATTCCGTTGCCCCACTCCACCGACCCCACCTAGCGTGAGCGGCATGTCAGCCGCCAACGCGATCACGAACTCCGGTCTCGGCCGGAGCTGCACGTATGCGATCCGCATGCGCCGCGGCCCCGGTGCCCTGACCGGCCCGGGCGTCCACGCCCGCTGACACCTCTCCCTGTTCTTCCGGTCGGGGCCTTCGTCTGCCCGTATGCCCTTCACGGAAGACAAGGACCGCAGGCCATGGCCCGCCCCACCCACGTTTCCCGCGCGCTCTCGCAGAACTTCCTCGCCGACCGCGCCACCGCCGAATACGTCACCCAACTTGCCGTCCCGCACGGACGGCGGATCCCCCTCCTCCTCGAAGTGGGCGCGGGAAAAGGCGCGTTGACCGCGAAGCTCGCGCCCCACTGCCACGAACTGCACGCCCACGAGATCGATCCCCGGCTCGTACCGAAGCTCCGAACCCGCTTCGCCACCACACCCCAAGTGCACGTCATCGCCGGGGGACTTCATGGACACCCGGCCCCCGCGCACCCCGTTCTCCGTCGCCGGCAACGTGCCCTTCTCCCGCACCGCCGACATCGTCGACTGGTGCCTGCGCGCCCCCGCCCTCACCGACGCCACCCTGCTCACGCAGCTGGAGTACGCCCGCAAACGCACGGGGGACTACGGGAGTTGGACCCTGCTGACGGTACGCAGCTGGCCGCGCCACGAATGGCGGCTGGTCGGGCGGGTCGACCGGAGGAGGTTCAGTCCCGTGCCGCGCGTCGACGCCGGGATCGTAAGGATCGAGCGGCGCCGGACCCCACTGCTCGAACCCGCCGAACTGCGCGGCTGGCGGCATCTGGTCGAGCTGGGCTTCTCGGGGGTGGGCGGTTCGCTGCACGCCTCGCTGCGCCGGGCACACCCGAGGCGCCGCGTGGACGCCGCGTTCCGCGCGGCACGCCTCGATCCGCACGTCCTCGTCGGCGAGGTGTCGCCGGACCACTGGCTGCGGTTGCACAGGGAGCTGATGTCGTAGCGCCACCGCGCTCCGTATGATGCCGGGGTTCTGGCGCAGGCGTGACTCATGGCCTGGCCGGGGCCTCCGGGCTCGGGTGGGGCCATGTATCGCCAGGAGAGAGTAATGGATCGGATCAAACGGATATTCTTCGCACTCGATCGAGCCTTCGCCGGGCATCTGCCCCCGTCCGAAGCCCGCAAGCGCGCCGTTCGGCATCCTCTGCCCTTCGGCCTCGTCGGTGCCGTGTTCTTCGGCGGGGTGGCCGCGTGGGCGATCGGGCGGATCGATCTCCCGATCGTGCTGTACTCGCCGGCCATGGGCGCGCTCGTCAGCCTGGCCGTCATTCTTGAGCGCAAGCGGATGATCCACTACGGCTTTCTGCCCCGCCCGGACCGGCCCGACCCATCGACACCTACGAGTTGACCGACCAGGGGAGCTGACCGGAAGTGCAGGACAAGATCATCGGTCTGATGGACGAGCACCGGCGCAGGAACGGGTTCCTGACGTTCGCCGGGATGGCCGCACTGGCCGAGACGAACACCGTCTTCGATCCGTTCTCGACGCTGATCGCCGACGATGCCGTGATCGGTGAGGGCAACACCTTCTTCCCGGGTGTCGTGGTGCAGTGCGACGGCGGGACGTGTTCCGTCGGCAGCGGTAACACCTTCCACCCGTCGACGCTGGTGATCGCCGCGAACGGGGGGCGGATCGAGATCGGGGACGAGTGTTCCCTCGGCCCCGGCGGTGTGCGGATCAAGGCCGACCAGCCCGGCTCCGTGCTGTCGGTCGGCAACCGCGCCCGGCTGCTCAACGGCGCCGAGATCGTCGGAGCCAGCGTCATCGGTGACGGTGCCCAGGTCCTCGGGGCCATCTCGGCACGGAGCGTTCGGCTGGCCGGAGGCGATGACTTCACCGGCACCGATCCCGACCGCCGCGGCGCCGTACTCAAGGGAGCGGGCCTGGCCCGAGGGATCCGGCTGGAGGCCGGTGAGGTGGTGAACGGCCTGGGCGACTTCGCCGCAGCGGCCGTCGAGCGCCAGCTCGCCTACCACCCGCGGAACAAGTGACGGGCAGGACGCCGAACCACCGGGTCTGGGCAGGCCAGGCCCGGTGGCCGTACGTCCCTCTGCTTGGCCCTGGACACGAACGAGCCCTCAGCCGAACGGAGTTACACCCGCACCCGCTCGCCCTCGCCCGCCACCGTGGAGGTGATCTCCTCCGGGGACTCGTCGTGGGTGAGGTCGGGAAGGCGGTGGAGCCACTTCGGGAAGTACCAGTTGCGTTCGCCGAGGAGGGCCATCACCGCCGGGAGCAGGACGCCCCGGATGACCGTGGCGTCGATGAGGACCGCCGCCGCGAGGCCGACGCCCATCTGCTTCATGGACTGCATGGACAGCGTGCCGAAGATCGCGAAGACGGCGACCATGATGATCGCGGCGCTGGTGACGACACCGGCCGTGGTGACCACGCCGTGCTGGATCGCGTCCCGTGTCGTACGGCCGCGCAGCCTCGCCTCGCGGATGCGGGAGACGACGAACACGTGGTAGTCCATCGACAGGCCGAACAGGATCACGAAGAGGAACAGCGGCAGCCAGGTGACGATGGCGCCGACGCCCTCCGCGCCCACCAGCGAGGCGCCCCAGCCGTGTTGGAACACGGCGACGAGGATGCCGTAAGCCGCCCCCACCGAAAGGAGGTTGAGGACGATCGAGGTGATCGCGACCGTCAGTGAGCGGAACGACAGGAGCATCAGCAGGAAGGCGAAGACCACGACGAACGCGAAGACCGGTACGACCGATCCGAGGAGCTGGTCGTTGAAGTCGTGCGAACCGGCGACCTGTCCGGTGATCGGCGCCTGGACCCCGTCGACCTTGCCGAGCGTGGCGGGGCGTACCTCATCGCGCAGTTTCTCCAGGCTCTTCGCGGCCTTGTCCTGGTCGGAGCCGCCGACGAGCGGGACGTAGACGAAGGCGACGTTCTGCGCGTCGTGCAGCTTGATGTCGACCGGGCCGAGCGAGGCGCCCGAACCGACCGCCTCCGCCTTGAAGTCGGCCAACGCCTGCTTGACCTCGGGTGCGTTGATGTCCTTGGCCTTGACGACCACCTCGGCCGGTTCGGAGCCGCCGGGGAAGGCGTCGTTGACCCGGTTGTAAGTCCCCACGATCGGGAGGGAGTTGCCGAACTCCTGGTCCAGGGTGAGGTTTTCGGTCTTCATGCCGACCGCGGGAGCGGCGATCGCCAGCAGCGCGCCTGCCGCGACGAGGACGGAGACGAGCGGCTTGGCGAGCACGCCCTTGAGGACGGCGGTCCAGAACCGGCTCTCGCCGTTGCCCCGGCGGCCGCGCCGGCGCAGGAACGGGATACGGCCCTTCTCGACCCGCTCGCCCAACAGCGAGAGCAGCGCGGGCAGTACGGTCACCGAGCCGACCATGGCGACCGCGACGACCATCAGCGAGGCAAGACCCATCGCCTCGAACTCGGCGAGCCCGGTGAACAGCATGCCCGCCATCGCCACGCACACCGTGACACCGGAGACGATGATGGCGCGGCCACTGGTCGCGGCGGCGATGCGCAGCGCGGCCCCGGCGTCCCGGCCGGCCTCGCGCTCCTCGCGTTCGCGGCGCAGATAGAACAGGCAGTAGTCGACGCCGACGGCCAGACCGACCAGCAGCATCACGGAGTTGGCGGTGTCGCTCATCGGCTGGACGTGGCTGACGATGCCCATCAGACCCATCGTCGCGATGATCGCGGTGAGGGCCAGCGCCACCGGCAGCAGCGCCGCGACCAGCGCGCCGAAGGCGATGAGGAGGATACCGAGGGCCACGGGGACGGCCGAGTACTCGGCCTTCTTGAAGTCGTCGCCGAACGCGTCCTTGTACTGCTTCGCCATGCTGGCGCCGCCGATCTCCTCGATCCGCAGCGAGCCGTGGTCCTTCTGCACCCCGGCGACGGCGTTCAGCACCGGCTCCACCCGGTCACCCGCGGTGTCCGAGTCGCCCCGCATGTCGAACTGGACGAGTGCGCTCCGGCCGTCCTTCGAGATCGTCTTCGTGTCGTACGGCGAGGTCACGTCCGTGACCCGGCCGGTGCCGTTCACCGCCGTGACGACCGCGCCGACCGCGGAGCGGAACTCGGCGTCCGTGGACTTGAGCGACCCGTCCTTCGACTGGATCAGGATCGTCTCACCGGCCGGTTCCTTGATCCCGGCGTCGTCGATGAGCTGGGCGGCGGTGTGCGTCTCGCCCTTCAGCTGGTCGCTCTCGTCGACGTCCACCCGGCCCGCCGCCGAACCGATTCCCATCGCCAGAACCACGAACAGCACCCAGATGCCGACCGCGGCCCACCGGTGCCGGGCGCTCCAGCCGCCGGCCCGGGCGGCGAGGCCCCGCACCCGCGAATCTCCGTTCCCCATGACGGGCTTGCCCCCTTGTGCACGGTGCCGGCCCCCTGCCGCCACCTCATGGATCGAAGGTATGCGCGGAATAAGAACGTCCCCTCGTGCTGACCGGTGAAGTACCGGCGGCCCCGCTCCTCCGCACGGACCCCGGGCCCTCACCACTGGGGAGGACAGCGGCCCCTTACATCTATCCGGACGCCTCGGGGGTGGTGATCAGGGTGTCCGATGCGTCGGCAGGGGTCCGCTTTGTTATTAAGAAACCTTGTTGAACAAGTCACAGGTGCTTGTAGGTGTGCCCATAGGTGTTGATCCGGAGCCACCTCATCCGCGAGAGTTTCCGCGCACCCACGCACCACGGAAAGCGGCCGTCGTGCCCACCCCCACGGGGCACGAAGGCCGCTCTATGGTGTGCGGATGACGACGACGTATGCGGCGCTGCTGCGCGGGATCAACGTGGGCGGCAAGAAGAAGCTCCCGATGGTCGAACTGCGCACGCTCCTCGAAGGCCTCGGACACGACGACGTCCGCACCTACCTCCAGAGCGGCCAGGCCGTGTTCACGAGCGGCCACGGGGACGAGGAGTCCCACGCGGCGGAACTCGCCCGGGCCATCGAGGAGCGGTTCGGCTTCACGGTCGACGTCGTCGTCCGCGACCACGCCTACCTGAAGGCAGTCGCCGACAACTGCCCTTTCCCGGCCGCCGAGTTGGAGGCCAAGCAGCTCCACGTCACGTACTACTCGCTGCCGGTCACGGAGGACCGCTTCGCGGAACTCGACCAACCCGCCTTCCTCCCCGAGGAGTTCCGCCTCGGCGACCGCGCGCTCTACCTGTACGTCCCCGACGGCCTCGGCCGCTCCAAGCTCGCCGTCGAGCTGGCCCGGCCGCGGCTGAACAAGGGGTTGATCGCCACCACTCGCAACTGGAACACCGTGGTCAAACTGGTGGAGCTGACCGGCAGTTGAGATCCCTCGTGGAGGGAGAGATCCACCCTGTGCGAGGCTCGTCCCCATGCGCTACATCATCATCGGAGCAGGGGCGGTCGGCGGAGCCATCGGTGGCCGGCTGGCCGGGGCGGGGTGCGAGGTCGTACTCGTCGCGCGGGGTGCGCAGCGGGCGGCCCTGGCCGAGCGCGGGTTGCGGCTCAAGGTGCCGGACGGCGAGTCGACGTACCGGCTGCCGGTTGTCGAAGAACCGGTAGAACTGGGCGAGTTGAGGCCCGACGACGTGCTCCTGCTCGCCGTGAAGACGCAGGACAGCGAGGCCGCGCTCGCGGCCTGGGGACCGGCGCCGGTCGCTGGCGGCGGTACGGCCGCCGAACGGCTGCCCGTCGTCTGCGCGCAGAACGGGGTGGAGAGCCAGCGGCTGGCGCTGCGCCGCTTCCGGCGGGTGTACGGCGTCTGCGTGTGGCTGCCCGCGACCTTCGTCGAACCGGGCGTGGTCGCCGCCGAGGGCGCTCCCCTCACCGGCATCCTGCACCTTGGCCGCTGTCCGCACGGCACGGACGAGACCGCCCGGCTGATCGCGGCCGACCTGGAGAAGTCGAGGTTCGAGGCGCCGGTCGTGCCCGATGTCACGCGCTGGCAGTACGCCAAGCTGCTCGGCAACCTCGCCAACGCGATCGAGGCGGTCTCCGGGCCGCTCGGCAGCGAGGAGAGCTTCGCGTTCTACGGCCGGGTCCGGGCCGAGGGCGCGGCCGTGCTCGACGCGGCCGGTATCGCGTACGCGAGCGCCGAGGAGGAGAAGGAGGCGCGCGGCGACAAGATCCAGCTCGTGGAGATCGAGGGCGCACCACGCGGCGGCGGCTCCTCCTGGCAGTCGCTGAACCGGGGCACCGGCACCATCGAGGCCGACTACCTCAACGGCGAGATCGCGCTGCTGGGGCGGCTGCACGGCGTACCGACACCACTCAACGACCTGCTGCAACGGCTGGCCAACGGCTTCGCGCGCGAGCGCAGGGCGGCCGGTTCGCTGCCGTTCGACGAGCTGGTCCGCCTCGCCGACGAGGCTGTCGCGTTTGTTCAAGAGTCCTGACGGCGCGCTGCCTAGCGTGGGGTGCATGAGCAACCACGACCTGCACCCGTACATGATCGAATGCGCCGCCGAGGCGGCCCGTGTCGCGCGCGGTGTCAGTGCGACACAGCTCGACGACCCCACGCACTGCCCCGACTGGGACGTCCGCACGCTGGTCAACCACTGGGTCCTCTACACCTCGCACGGCCTGGAGCACCGCGCCCTGCGCAAGCAGCTCTCCGAGGAACTCACCGCCCGCGACTTCACCGCCGGCCCGGACTGGGCGGAGGCCTACGCCGCCCAGCTGGACCGGGCCGTCGCCGCCTGGGCCGACCCGGCGGTGTGGGAGGGCGAGGTCGACCTCGGCATGGCGAAGATGCCGGCCGGTGAACTCGCCGCGATGATCATCAAGGAGCTGGCGGTGCACGGCTGGGACGTCGCCACGGCCACCGGCCAGGAGTACCGCGTCTCGGACGGCGCCGCCCGCCTCGTCCTCGACGTGGTCGAGAAGCACGGCGCGCTCTACCGCCAGTACGACGGCTTCGCCGACCCGGTGCCGGTACCGGCGGACGCCCCGGTGTTCGAGCGGGCCCTCGCGTCCAGCGGACGGGACCCCCGACAGCAGGCCGTGGGCAAAGTGGACCACTGAGAGGGCGCCTGATTGGGCCGAGGATTCAGCCCAATCGGCGGTTAGCGTTCTCCGTATGAGCACTGACACCGCTGTCCGCGTCGACTTCTACTTCGACCCCGCCTGCCCCTTCGCCTGGATCACCTCGCGCTGGCTGCTGGAGGTCGAGCGCGAGCGCCCGCTCGACCTCCGTTTCCACGCGATGAGCCTCTACCGCCATAACATCGGCAACGAACTCCCCGACTGGTACCGGGAGTTGGTCGACAAGTCGATCGGCCCGGTGCGTGTCGCCGTGGCCGCCGCCGAACAGCACGGCGACAAGGTCCTGCGCGACCTGTACACCGCCTTCGGCGTCCGCATCCACGAGCGGCGCCAGGACGACTTCGACGCCGTGATCGCCGAATCCCTCGCCGAACTCGGCCTCCCCGCGGCCCTCGCCGACACCGCCCACGATCCGTCGTACGACGACGCCGTGCGCCGCAGTCACGAGGCGGGCGCCGAGGAGGAGTCGGGTGGGTATGTGGGGACGCCGACCCTGCACGTCGACGGGACGGTGTGGTTCGGCCCGGTGCTGCGAGCCATTCCGCGCGGTGCGAAGGCGGCCGAACTCTTCGACAGCTTCCGGGTGTTGGCCACGCACCCCGACCTCTTCGAGCTGAAGCGGACCCGCACCGGCGGCCTTTCCTTCGACTGAGTGTCCGGAGTGTGGACCAGTTGCCGTCACGGAGTGACAAGAACGCCGGAAGAAACGCAGTACAGAGAGCGGACGGGCCGTCCGGGTCCGACATCACAGGGGAGTGCCGGAACCGGGCGGCTCCCGTGTACCGTTCGGGCGCCACCTCACCTAACTCCGGGACAGACCAGGCTTGTTGTCCCTAGGGTGAAGTGCGCGTATTCGGACGGAAGGGCGGGGGACAGTGGCGGGCAGGGTCCTACCGTCGTTGCCGCAGTACCGCAAGGACGGGGTGACACGACGGCTGTGCGCGTCGGTCCATCTCGACGAGGCCTTCGCCCGGGAGGTCGACCACCGCCTCACGGGTGACCGGCTCACCGCCCTGGGCCTCACCCTCGGCATCAACTTCGTCGCCTTGGCCCGGCACGCCCGCGCCGCCCTGCTGCGGCGCGCGACACTCGACCGCCAACTCGCCTGGCTCTTCGCCGCCTTGCTCCTCTCCCTGCTCGTCGCGGTGTGGGGCCTCGCCGAAGGCCGCGGGTCCGTGGCCCTGGTCGGCGTCTACGGCCCGCTCGGCATCCTCGGCGCCTCCTGGTGGCTGGTCCGCCGCGTGGAGGCGCAGGCGCGGGACGCGGCGCAGGAGGTGTTCCGCAACCCCGACAAGGCCGAGAAGCTCGCCGCACCCGTGGAGCCGGAGGCGGAGAGCTGGCTGCAGGAGCACTCGCTCAAGCGCGCCAACGTCCTGCCGTACGCGGACGCGGCGGCCCTCACCAACCCGTTCGTGGGCAGCGGCAGCAAGATCAAGGAAGTGGTCTGGCAGCCCATCGACGTCAGCAAGCCCGCCGACGCCCCGAACGGCGGCAAACTCACGATCCAGCCCTTCGACGCCGTCGACCTGCACACCTACATCGCCAAGCAGATGGAGGGCATCTCCGGCCTGGAGGGGCTGCGCGCCAAGAACCGGCTCTACGTCCTCGGCAGCAACGCCTACATGCTCCCCGAACTGCTGCCCGACCGCACCGCCCGGCCGCGCCCGCAGATCCCCCGGCAGTTCGTCCAGGCCGGGCTGCAGAGCCCCGGCGCGGGCATGCGCACCCACCTGTGCCTTGAGCGTGTCGGCGAGGGCGGCCGGATCATCGTCTCCATGTATCTGCGGGCGATCCTCAGCGGACCCAGCCTCACCTGGGAGGTCGCCTCCTACGCCATCCCGCCGCTGCACGGCCGCTTCTACCGGGTGGACCGGCTGCCGGTGGCCGGCGCCGAGAGATGGCGGAGTCTCTTCCGGCACGCCACCTCACGCACCTGGCCCGAACTGCGCGGCGCCGTCGGCCGGATCCGCGACCGGAGCAGGCGCCGCCGCACCGCCGAGAAGGCGTTGACGAAGCTGCGCCGGGACATCACCGAGCAGCACTGGATCGTCGACTACGGCGCCAACGACAGCCTGCGCGAGTGGATCGGCGACTGGAGCGAGGCGGGCTACGCCGAGCGCATCGACTCGCAGGACTTCCTCTTCCGCCTGCAGCAGGGCGTGTTGATCGCCACCGAGCGGTTCCTGAAGGACCATCACGTCGACACCAGCTCCTTCGACAAGGCGCAGCAGATCATCAACACCCAGACCTACAACATCTCCGGTGACATCACGGGCAACAGCAACTTCGGCAACCACGGACAGATCAACGTCAACGGGCAGCAGGGACACGGGGGTCCGGGCCAGGGCGGGGCACAACAGCCCCAGCCCTGAACCGGACGCGGAACAGGAGCCGGCACATGAGCACCTACAACTTCAACGGCAACATCAGCGGGCCGTCCAACTTCGGGGACAACGGCCGTATCGAGATCAACAACGGCACGGACGCGGCCGATGTGGTGCGGCTCGCCGCCCAGCTCGTGGACCGGCTGCGCGGCGAACACCCCACGCTCGTTTCCCAAGCACAGGTCATCCAGGGCGAGTTGGTCCAGGCGGGCGAGGAGGGCCGGGCCGCCAACCGGGGCCGTATCCGGGCCGCCCTGGAGACCATCACCATCGGTGTCGGGGCCGGCAGCGGCGGGCTCGCCCTCGTCGAGCAGCTGAAGCACGCGCTCGGCCTGTGAGGCCGTGAGGTCGTAGGAACGCGGAGAGGACAGGGGCGCCGGGCTCCAACACGGCGCCCCTCGGCCTCACTTGGCCCTGACCACCGCCCGTGCCCCGCCCCCGAGGTCCAGTTCGAGCCCCGAGCGCAGGGGGACCGTCTGGCCGGGCTCGATCTGCTGTGAGCCGCCGTCGGAGCGCGTTCCCGTCCAGGTCCGCTGCGAGCGGTTGGCGATGCCGAACCGGCCCGGCTTCGAGGGGTGTTCGACCAGTTCCGCGACCAGGCTCGCGTCCGAGCAGTCGTGCCGGGTCGGCTCCGCCTGGAGATGGTGGGCCTGCACCCGGGCCGCCCGGCGCAGCCGGATGTGGTGTTCGGCGCGCGGCGGGGGAGTGGTCACCACCAGCCGCGGCGGGAGGACGAGTTGACTCCCGCAGCCCCAGCAGGCGCGGGCCGGCGGGTTCTCGCCCGGCTCCGTCATGTTCTCCCGCCCGCACGCGGCGCACTCCACGACCGAGTCCAGTACGGCCCGCAGCGCGTCCCGCCACTCCGACTCGCGGACCCGGGCCGCCGGATCGCGCAGCCCGACCGTGAACCCGCGCCGGAACAGGTCCTGGAGTTTCCCGGCCGCCGCGTCCCAGGTGGCCAGCACCGTCGCGTGCTCCGTCGGATCCGGCGCGTTGGAGTCGTCGGCCGGGTCGAAGACGAACAGCGGACTCCTGCCGTAGAGCTTGCGCTCCGCGGCCTCGTCGAGGCAGTGGATGCCCAACTCCCGCTTGCCCTTCAGCGGGTGGTGGTTCATCAGGAACATGAACAGCAGGACCGCGAGGGAGTGCAGGTCGGACTGGGTGCCGGGACGGGCGCCCGGCTCGGCGCGCACCAGCTCCGGCGCCATGAACTCCATCGTGCCCGAGATACCGCTGACGTCGCCCTCGACCACCGCGTTGTCGTTGTCGCAGACCAGCACGTCACCGGTGGCCGGGTCGAAGAAGATGTTGCCCCAGGAGATGTCCCGGTAGGCGATGCCCCGTGAGTGCAGCGCCTGGTACGCCTCCACCGTGTACAGGCACGCCGTCAGCAACGCCCGTGGTGAGGTGCGCAGTTGACGCCGGAACAGCGCGGGCAGCCCCTTGAAGTGGTCGGGGCGCAGGCCCATCAGATACCCGAACGAGCCCCGGTACTCGGGCACATACGCCTCGGGCCACAGGAACCGGTCGTCGTCGAAGTCGCGGTCCACCAACTCCCGTACGATCGCGTCCTGTTCCGGCGTCGCACAGGTCGGGTAGTACCACTTCAGGGCCATGTCCCCGGCCGGAGTCTTGGCCCGGTACACCTCGCCCTGGCCGCCCGCGCCCAGCATGTCGACGATCTGGATCTCTTCGCCGTTCTGCGCGGTCAGCCGCGTACCGCTGTCGAGCATGCCGCTCATCTATGTCTCCGCCTTCGGTTCCGTGTCCATGGGCGGGGCCACCGGTGCCGTCGGCGCGTGCCGCAGCGCCGCCGCCAGCGTGGTGTCGTCGCCCGAGTACTGCGAGGCCTGCCGCAGCCACTCCGGGAGCACGGCACGCACCCCCTCGCTGCCTTCCGTCGTCAGCCGGCCGTCCAGGCCCGCCACGAACTGCCGGTAGCCGTCGGCCGAGGCGAAGCTCTTCGACAGTCCGTCCGTCGACAGCACCACCAGGCGCGGGGTGCGGGCCTCGTCGAACACCGGCGCCCAGTGCATCCGCACCGCGCTCCAGGCCTCCTTGCCGCACAGCGACTCCGTCTCGTCGCCGAGATCCTCCTCGGCGGGGGCCAGCGGCCGGCTCAGGGTGCCGTCGTGCCCGACCACCGCGAGATCACCGTCGCCGATCTGCCAGGCCACGAACAGCCACGGGGTCAGGACGGCGCCGATCAGTGTGGTGCCGTACAGCAGCAGCTTCTCGCTCTGCCGCGGTTCCGGGGTGCCGGTGTCGGCGACCGGGCGGTGCCGGGACCAGTGGCCGAGGGCCTCCTCCCGCCAGTCCTGCACGAGGGCGCGCGGGAAGTCGTCGCGGGCGTAGGTCATCAGCCGGGTCAGGCGGCCCCGTTCATGGCAGTCGCGGGCCGCGCGGGCGAACAGTTCGGCCCGGCCCAGGAAGCGGTCCACGGCGAAGCGCGCGCCGATCTCGCTGCGGGCGTGGGCGGCCGAGCCGTGGCCGTCGGCGACCGCCAGCAGCAGCGGGTCGTCGCCGGAGCCGGTGCCCTCGCACGCGTACCAGTCCTGGTTGAGTTTCTTGCCGACGCCCCGCACGCTCTCGGCCAGCGTCTCCCAGCGTCGCACCCCGAGCGTCACCACACGTCGTCGTCATCGTCGTCGTCGATGACCGGCGGCGCGTACGGCTGCTTGGTGAGGGTCAGCCCCGAGGAGCCGCCCGCGACCGGCTGCGAGGCCGCCTTCACCGCTGCCGTCGACGCCCAACGGATCGCCGCCGCCAGCTGTTTGGGGCTGTTGGCGTCCAGCGGCTGCAGCTCCGGGTTGCCCAGGAACTCCTGCAGCACACTGCGGTCCGCGTCGGCGCCGATCGCGATGGCGACCCGTACCGCCTTGCGGCCCCAGGGTGTCGCGTCGATCGCCTTCAGGCCCGCCCGCCAGTCGTCGGTGGGGACCCCGTCCGACGCCAGTGCCAGCACCGGCTTCAGTGCGCGCTGCGGCATCGGCGGGCTCTGCAGCTCGCGCGAGACCAGGTGCAGGGCGTCGCCGAGGTTGGTCATGCCGTCCACCTCTACGTCCTGCCAGGTGAAGTCGTCGACCGGGACCGGGGTCTGATGGTGCCAGTGGGCGGTGGTGGAGAACGTGACGGTCCGCAGCAGCAGTTGGGCCGCGGGGTTGTCGTGCGCCACCGACCGCATCTCCGGAATCGCTTCTCTGATCGCGTAGTTGAGCCGGGCGATCTTCTCGCCCTGCATCGAGTACGAGCAGTCGAGCAGCCAGATGAAGTGGACCGGCCGGTTCGCCATCGGCCCGCCGGGAATGTCGCTCACTCCGTGTCCTTTCTTTCTACGAGTGGGGGCTACGGGTGGGGGAGGAACAGGTAGGCCAAGTAGGCCAGGGTGGCGGCCGTGAGCACCAGGGAGGTGACGAACAGGCCCGCCAGCAGCCGCCGTCCGTGTCCGATCGGTGGGGTCACCTTCGTCATGCCGGGGTGTACCTCTTCTCCGGTTCGGCGCCGGGTGCGCGCAGTGGGGCGGTCTTCAGGCCCGAGGCCGCCAGCAGCCACAACACCGGTTCCGCGGCCCGGCGTTGCTCGCTCTCCAGCGGTCCGGTGCCGGTGGCGGCCCGGGCGCTCACCGCCCAGTAGCGGGCCTCCTTGAAGTCGTGCCCGAGGGCCCGGACCAGCCCGCCGAGACCGATCTCCGCCAGCCAGGAGTCGACCCGCGCCCCCGGGACGGGCAGTGTGACCAGTTGGTCCAGGACGTCCCGCTTGGTGACGACGGTGGCCACGGACAGCCGCTTGCGCCGACCGGTCAGCGCGTTGAGCTCGCCGGTCAGTCGCTGGTACGTCTCCCAGGGGCCCTGCGGGGAGGGGCGCGCGGCCCCCGCCCGCTCGGTGTCCTCGGCGCCGAGCCGGCCGCGCACCTTGGGGTCGGCCAGTACGTCGGCGACCAGGACCACGCCGTCCGTGTGCTTCAAGTACTGCTGGGCGCGCATCCGTTCGGCGTCGCTCACCGACTCGCCCATCGGGTCGTAGAGATAGAGCAGCCGGCGCCGTCGCCCGCGGGTCACCGTCAGCATCAGGGCGCGCGGCTGGCCGCCGGTCGTCGCATGGGCCCAACCGGTGCTGTTCAGCTCCTGGTTGAGGTCGTTGAAGGTGCGGCGGTCGTCGGCGGAGGCGTACTCGATACGCAGGTCGCCGTGCCGGGCCCAGGCGTGCAGGCCCTCCACCATGGCCGCCATCAGCATCGTCTTGCCCGAGGAGGTGCCGCCGACCAGCGGCGCGTGCACGACCCGGGTGGAGCCGACGGTCTCGGGCAGCACCCGGTCGCAGTGCGGGCACAGGGCCGTGAGTCCGCCGCGCCCGGCCAGGCGGGTCGTGGGCAGCCGCTGTCCGCACGCGCAGTGGTGCCACAGCACGCCGTAGCGGCCGGGCCGCAGCGAAGCGTGCGACGCGCGGCAGCCGGGGCAGCGGTGCACGGCCAGCGGCACCGGCAGATAGCAGCCCGGATAGGGGCACTTGACGCGGATGCCCAGAGCCAGCGCCCGGCCGTACTCCACCCCGCGCAGCACCGGCACCGCCGTCGCGCAGCCCAGCCACACCAGGCCGACCAGCAGCGCGAAGAACAGCAGCGACACACCGAGCAGGACGGTGGCGAGGGCCGCGCCGAGCAGGGCGCCGAGGAAGACGCCGGGCGCCAGGAGGACGGCGTAACCGAAACGGTTGATCGGCGCCCGGCCGCGCAGACCCGACGGATGCCGTCCCTGGAACAGGTTGCGGACGTTCCGATGCAGCCACGGATCGGCGAACGCGGCCCATACGACCCGTATCCCGTAGCCGCCGGCCGATGCGGCATCCACCCACAACTGCCGCCAGTAGTAGCCGAGATGGGCCGGTTCGGCGCCCGGTGCGATGCGCGGGACCCGCTGGTCGGCGCGGCCCGGCTGCCAGGGGCCGAGGCCCCGCCAGACAGCCCGGGCGCCGATCCACAGGAACGCCCACAGCAGCCGGCCCAGACAGAGTCCGGCCGCGATGATCCCGGTCCAGACGGCCAGGAGCAGCACCGGCGACAAGGCGGTCATCAGCGGCCTCCCCCGCTCGGCGGTTCCATGTCCCCGGACCACACACCGGGCTGGTCGGGGCGCCGTCCGCGACCGGACAGCCGTCCCGCGAGACGCCCCAGGGCACCGGGGCGGTTCCAGGCGCGGTACGCGTCGAGCTTGCCGCGGCCCGCGCGGCCGAGCGCCGCCTCGACCTCGGTCAGGTCCTCGGCGGGCAGCACCCGCACGATCGGCCGCAGCACCTTCGTCAGCAGGGTCGCCCGGGTCTCGTCCCAGGCCGGATGGGTTCCCGGGAACGCGCTCCAGTCGCAGAACCGGGCGGCGACATACGCCGGCACCGTCCGCAGCCGGTCGCCCACCCGGTCCGAGCGGCCCGCCCGCTCGTACGCGGCGAGCAGCCGAGGTTCACCCGAACGGGCCAGCGCGTACAGCTCGTTCTCCGGTGCGACCCCGTCGAGCAGCCGTCGCGAGAGGGCCCGGAAGGCACGGTCGACGACCGGGTCCGGCACCGGTTCGGCGGCGCCGTCGCGCAGGTTCAGTACGCGGCGGACCCACTCCTCGCCCTCGCCCTCGGTGCCCAGCAGTCCGCTGAACTCCAGGAGGAGCAGCGCCGCCCGCTGTCCCGGCCGCAGCTCGGTGTTGAAGCAGCGCAGCAGGTCGACCGCGAGGGCCGGTACGTCACGGTCGTCCCGGGGCGCGGCGAGCGCGGCCTCGATCAGCAGGTCCCGGGTGCCTGCCGCGCGGTGGGTGTCGGAGCCCAGCTCGTTCAGCAGCAGGCTCGCCTCCTGGCCGGTGGGCAGCTCGCCGGGCCAGGTGAGTTGCAGGGCGGTGCGCAGTACGGTCGGGTCGGCGTGCGGCGAGACCCCGGCGGTGCGGACCACCTCGTGGAACCGCGCGAGTCGGTCGCCCGACCGGGCGGGCGTGACGCACATCCGCAGATGCGGGAAGCCGGGGTGCATGGCGACGGGCAGTCCGGAACCAGTCAACGCCTGTGCCACGGCGGCCGGTTCGGCCACGGCGAGCGCGTTGAGCGACCCGAACAGCGCCACCCGCAGCCCGGGGTGCGCGTGCACCGCGTCCAGCAGCGCGGGCGGACAGCCCACGACGGGACGGTCCTCGCCCGGCCGCGGCGCGGTGGCCTCCGGCCGGCCGGGCACACGGGGGCTGTACGGCGGTGGTGCGGGCAGGGGATCGCCGCCCGTGCGGGGCTGTTGGTCCGGGCCCGGCTGCCCCGGCGCACGGAGGTCCCGAGACCGCTTCCCGTCGCCGTCCGCCGCAGCCGGGTCCGCCGGTTCGCTCACCAGCTCCCGGGCCAACCGCCCGGCGAGGTCCGGCAGTTGGTCCTGGCAGTCGATGTCGAGCAGATCGGCGACCCGCAGCAGGGCCAACGGCCGTCCGGCGGGCGGCTCCTGCGGGTCCGCGAGCCCTGCCCGCAGCGTGGGCGCGAGATCGCGGGCCAGCTCGTCATGCGCCCGGGGCGTCAGCGACCCGGCCCGCAGCGCCGGCACAGGTCCCCGGCCGAGCACCGCCGACGCCAGCACCCGCGCGGCCAGCGGCGCCGAAACCACGGTCGGCACCTGCCCGTCCAACCGGGCCAACAGGGCGGCCAGCGCCGCCTGTTCGGCCTCGTCCGCGACCGCGCCCGGGGCGGGCAGCGGGCCGCCGCACAGCCCGGCGACCAGCGCCGTCAGCGTCTCGTCCGACAGCGCGCCCGCGCGCTCGGCCGCCCAACGGGCCGCCGTCGCACGGGCGTCGGCGCGCAGCTCGATGCCCGCTGTCAGCGCGGTCACCGCCAACTGACCGAGATCCTCGGGGTCGTTGTGGAACAGGTCGGTGCGGCCCGCGCGCCAGATCCGGGCGCACAGCTCGGCCCAGGTGTCCGCGACCGGACCGGACGGCTGCCGCCCGGTGCAGTCGTGCACCCGGTAGCGGTGGTCGTGGGCCACCGACTCCGAAGACGGCAGCGCGCCCACGATCTGCTGGCGGGCCTGCTGGGGCCGCCGGGTGTACGTCGTGAAGGTGAGCCGGTGCGCCTGCTCCCGGGGCAGGACCGCGCAGGCCAGCGCGATCCACTGCGCCACGTCGGCGCTGTCGTGCTCCACCACCACGAGCTGCCCGGCACCCGGGTCCGCCGCGACCGCCCGCAGATCGGCGAAGAACGGCGCGAGCCAGCCCGCCCGGGACAGCGCGAACGCGACCAGCGCCTCCTTGCGGAGCACTCCGGACGGCTCGATACGGTTCACCGGTTCGGGTCTGCCGTCCGGGGGCGTCGCGTCCGCCCAACGCGGCGACTCCCACGCGGTGATGGGCAGCGCGCCGTCCGGCAGCCGGGTGCCGGAGGGCAGATGGACGGCGTGCGCGTGGAAGTTCCCCCAACGGCCGCTGTAGTCGGCGCCGATGTACACGGTCCGGCTCAACAGCCGTCCGCCGTCGGCGAGTTCACTGAAACTGAAGGCCTTCGGGAAGCCCTTGAGCTGTTCGGCGTCGGGCCGGGCCGGGCAGTCGCGCGGCGGCTCGTACCCGATGAGCTGCTCGGCCTCCCGCAGCAGCCCCTGCGGAACTCCCGCGCTCACCGCGGTGAACCGGAAGCCGGAGCCGTCGGGGCCGGGCGGCGCCGAGGTGTAGTGCAGCTGGGCCAGGGTCACTTGACTCGCCCCTTCGCGGTGGTACGGACCGGCAGCACCCCGCGCAGCGCCAGCAGCCACAGCAGCGGATCCTCCACCCGCACCGGCTGCGGCCCCGACTTCGGTACGTCGGCGGGTGCGTCGGCGGGCGGTGGCGCACCCAGCGCCGAGAGCCCGAACATCGACAACTGGGCGAAGTCCAGCTCCAGTTGGCGCATCAGCGCGCCGGAGTCCCAGTCCGCCATCAGGGACCGGATCTCCTCGTGCACGGCGAGCCGGTCGTCCTCGTCGAACGTGCCCTCCGGATGCGGGGCGTTGCGCAGTACCGGCGAGTGCGGGTCGAGGAGCGGCTTGAGCATGTCCGTCTTCGTCACCGCGACCGCGATCGGCGTGGTCACCCGGCCGCGCGCGCCGCCCTTGCCGTGGGCGCGCAGCTGGGCCGCCAGGTCGGCGGCGATCTGCTGCGGCGGTGTCTCCACCATGGGCAGCGGCGGGCCGTCCTGGAGCGGCAACCGGTCCCGTACGGAGCCCAGTTGCAGCGGGTCCACCAGCAGGACGATGCCGTCGGCCGCGCTGAGGTAGCGGGTGTAGCGGTCCATCGCCTCGGCGCCCGCGAGGTCCTCGCCCGCCGCGTCGAAGAAGACCAGCGTGGTGTGCCGGGTGCCGTTGCCGAGTCTGCTGCGGCGGGGCACGCTGAGCCGGTACAGGAGCGGGTCGTTGAAGCCGAGCGCCGCCGGGCGGGTCGCGTCGGGCAGCCGCAGCCGCTCGTACAGGTCCTCCGCCATCTCCCGGTCCCGCTGCTGTGTGGACTGCCCCATCGCCGCGAGCGAGGCGTGGTAGGCCTGCCCCACGCGCTGGTTCAACTCGTTGACCAGCACGGACACATAGGTGCTCTTCCCGGAGGCCTTCGCACCGACCAGCGCGATGATGCGGCTGTCCTGGTCGCAGTAGTCGCTGGGCAGGTCGCTGTGGCAGGACGCGCAGACGCGAACCGTGGTGGTCACCCCGCAGTCCGGGCAGGGCACACTGCTGCCGGAGCCGGGCCGCAGCCCGGACGCCAGCGAGGCCATCCCGCGCGCCGGGGCGAACACCGGCCCCCGCAGCAGGGCCGCCGGATTGACCCCGGGGCCCACGAACCCGGCCCAGACGTCGTCCCGTTCGGGCCCGCAGGGTGAGCCCCCGCGCACCCCGTTCGGGGTCATCAGGCACCGGTAGGGCAGTTTGGCCGCCGAGGTGCGGGCGAAGCAGTAGGGGCAGATGACGGTCGTCATGGCTCAGCGCACCACCAGGGTCGCGGGGGACGGTTCTTCGAGTCGTACCGAGGCCGCGTGCTCGCCCAGCAGAAAGCCGCGCAGCGTGTACGGCGCCGGGCAGGGCGCGGCGGGCAACTCCCGCTCCACCGTGCCCAGTCGGAGCAGGTCGGTGCCGGGGATCCGCACCAGGGTCGTGCCGTCGGCCGCGCTGCGGGGTCGGAGCGTGCCGCTGCGCGCGACGCACACGAACTCGGGGGCCCCGTGGTGCTCACCGTCGTCCGGCGCCGACAGGGTGACGCGCAGCAGGGGGCGGCCGCGGCCGAGCAACCGGCGGGGCGGGCGCACCAGTTGATAGCCGACTGCGGTGTCCGGCGGTAGCAGTACCTCGGCCGCGTCCGGTGCCACGACGACCGCTCCGGGCGCCTGCGGCACGGCGGCGGCCCGGATCCGTACGGACCCCGGGCCCACGGCCAGCCGCAGCCCACCGCGCCGGTAGGCGTGCGCGGTGACACTCCGCTCACCGGTGTCCCAACTCACCCTGAGATGACCGGTGTCGTCGGGCCAGTCCACGGTGACGTCCGCCTCCCCGCCCGGCAGCCGGCGGGCGTCGAGCCCGGTCACCGGACGGAGTACCTCGACCTCGACTGTGGGACCGGCGAGCGCGCGCTCCCCGAGTACGGCGACGGCGGAGACGCGGAGATACCGGCCGGGCGGCGGACACAGCGCGCCGTCCCGCTCCGGCCAGCCGAGCCCGGCCGGGAGGTCCCGGGTGCGCAGTTCGGTGCCGGGTGCCGGGGCCTCACCGGGCCAGTCCACCAGACGGACGTCCGCGTCCGCGGCGCCGGTCCAGGCGAACCGTACGGCGTCGCCCTCGGCTTGGGCGGTGAGGGTGCGGACGGGGGCGGGCCAGGGGTGGACGGTGCGGGTGGCGCGGACCCCGGGGGAGGTGACCGGCGCTCTTCCGGCGGTCCGGTAGTGGCAGACGACGCGGAGGGCGTGGACGCCGGCCGACAGGCCCTTCGCGGTGAACCCGCCCTCGCGGGTGCCCAGTTGCTCGACGGTGCCGTCCGGTCCCGTGTGCTCGACCGTGACGTCGGTGGCGCCGGGCGGTGTCTTCCAGGTGCCCTCGATGCGCTCCGGGCCGTCCGTCAGGGTGAGTCCGCCCACCTCCGGGGCGAGCAGCAACTGGTGCGACACGAGCGGCGGACCGTCCACGAGTCCGCCGGCCAGCGGGAGAGCGGCGTAGCGGACCGCGCTCCCGAGCACGAGGGCGTCGTCGCGCGCGGAGACCTCGCGCACGATCGGCGCACCTTGTTCGTCGCGGTGCAGACACACCAGCCGCCAGCCGTCGTCCGCACCCGACTCGTCCCAGGTCAACCGCACATGATCCAGACCGAGTTCGGCGTCCAGCGCCGCCCGCTCACCACGCCGGGGCCGACTCACCCGCACCAGTCCGCGCAACGCCCGCCGGTCGTCGGCGACTTCACGCAGCGCCCGCAGATACTCCGCACTCGCGGCTTCCGCGTCCCGCTCCTCCTCGGCCCGCCGCGCCGCGAGGAGCGCCCCGTCGACCACGGCGAACCGCGCGGCCAACTCGCTGCGCAGCGACCGTAGAGCCGGGTCGTCGGTGCCTGTCGGCAGCCGTTCCAGCAGGGTGCGGACCCGGTGCAGCCGGTGCCGGTCCCGGGCCCCGGCGAGGGACTCGGCGGCCTGCCGTTCACGCTTGTCGAGGTGGGGCCGCAGCCGGGCCGCCGCCACCAGCCCGGCGACCTCGTCGGCACGCACCCCCAACTGGGCCGCTACGCACGGGCGTTCCTTCACGGGCCGGTCCTGCAGCAGCCCGATCAGCTGGTACAGCACGACCCGGCGCAGCGCCTGCGGATCACGCCGGTGCACCTCGGCCAGCAGCTGGGCGAGTCCGGCGCCGGGAGTGGGGGCGCGGGCGAGGTCCTCCAGGAACGGGACGTCCACCCGACGGCGACCGCGCCCGCCGGAGGGCACGTACAGCCCGTCGAGGACGCCCAGTCCGCCGGTGCCCGCCGGGACCAGGGCCTCGCCCAAGTGCCGTAAGCCCGCCGCGTGTTGGGCGGCGACGAGCTCGCCGTAGGACGCGACGAGCGGACTCAGCGGCAGCCCGGACAGCGCCCGGGGCAGCCCCAAGTGATGCCCGAAGTCCCGACCCGTCACGTGTACTGCTCCCCCGCTAGCTCCGCGAGGAACCATCCCAGCAGATCCGGGGCCCCAGGGGGACCCTTTTTCGTGAATCCGGGCAGGTCGGACCGTGGAAGCGCTAGGCGCCGACGGCCGCGAGCAGCGGGGCCAGGGCCGCGTCGTAGCGTTTCAGCAGCAGTCGTGCCACCTCCGGGGCCGGGCCCAGGACATCGGCGAGGACGTCCGCTTCCGCCGCGCCCCGCGCGATGCGGTCGGGGAGGAAGCCGGGCGCCAGGACGTAGGGCGCGACCGCGACACGTTCGCAGCCCAGGGCCCGCAGTTCACGGACCGCGTCCTCGGTGCGGGGCAGGGCCGCCGAGGCGAACGCGGGGCGCACGGCACACCAGCCGGTGTCCCGCCACTCCCGCACGATGTCCGCGATCACCGCGATCGCCTCCGGGTCGGTCGACCCCGCCGAGGCCAGCACGATCCCGGTCGAGGACTTGTCGGCGGGCGTCAACCCGGCCTCGTAGAGCCGTCGTTCGAGGGCGGACAGGAGCAGTGGCGACGGCCCCAGTACCTCCGCCTGCCGGATCCGGAGCCGTGGCGGCGCGTCCGCGAGGACCGCGGGGATGTCCGCCTTCGCGTGGAACGCGCGGGTCAGCAGCAGGGGGAGGGCCACGACGTCCTGGACGCCCTCCGCCGACAGGGACTCCAACACCCCCTGCACGGAAGGGATGTTGAAGTCCAGGAAACCGACCTCCACGCGCAGCCCGGGCCGCCGCGACCGTACCCGCCGCACGAGGGCGTGGACCGTCGCGGCGTGCCGCGGATCGCGGCTGCCGTGGGCGATGACGAGGAGGACCGGCCTCTGGTGCACGGGAATCAGCTCAGCTCTTCACCAGCAGACCGCGGCTGCGCAGCACCCACCGCTCCAGCGGGCTGAAGATCAGCAGGTCGATGGCGATACCGACGAACAGGATCAGGATGATGGCCTCGAAGACCATCGCCATGTCGCTGTTGGTACGGCCGTTCTCCAGCAACTGGCCGAGCCCCACGCCCAGATCGGGGAACTGGGCGATGATCTCCGCCGCCATCAGCGAGCGCCAGGAGAACGCCCAGCCCTGCTTCAGGCCCGCCACATAGCCGGGGAGCGCCGCCGGCAGCGTGACGTGCCAGATGCCCTTGACGCCCGCCGCGCCCATCGTGCGGCCCGCCCGCAGGAACAGCGGCGGCACCTGGTCTACGCCGGAGACCAGGCCGTTGGCGATCGAGGGGACCGCGCCGAGCAGGATCACCGCGTACATCATCGAGTTGTTCAGACCCAGCCAGATCACGGCCGGCGGCACCCACGCCACCGACGGCAGCGACTGGAGGCCGGACAGGATCGGGCCGATCGCCGCGCGCACGAACTTAACCCGCGCCACCAGCAGCCCCAGCGGGGTGCCGATCAGCAGCGCGAAGAAGAAGCCCAGCAGACCGCGCGAGACGCTGGTCCAGATGTAGCCGAGGAGATCGCCCTGCAGCCAGGCGTTCTTGAACTCGGTGCCCACGGCGCCCGGCGAGGGCAGCTTGCTCGGGTCGTCGACGATCGGGGTCAGGATCAACCAGAGGACCATGACCACCGCGAGGGCGACGATCGGCGGGAAGATCTTGTTGACGAAGGTCTGCCGGAAGGTCGGACGGCCCGCGACCGGACTCTCCAGGGCGTCGAGGCCCGCCTCGACGCTCCCGGCGTCCTTGACCGTCGTCGTCTCAGTGCTGGCCATGACGGCGGATCTCCCCACGCAGTACATCGGTGATCTCAAGGGACAGTTCGGCCACGGGCGCGTCCTCGATGCGGCGCGGCTGCGGAATGTCGACCGTCCACTCGCGGGCGATCCGGCCGGGCCGCGAGGACAGCAGGATCACCCGCTGGGCGAGCCGCACCGCCTCGCGCACGTTGTGCGTGACGAACAGGACCGAGAGCCCCGTCTCGCCCCAGATACGCGTCAGTTCGTCGTGCAGGACGTCCCGCGTGATGGCGTCCAGGGCCGCGAACGGCTCGTCCATCAGCAGGATGCGGCTCTCCTGGGCGAGCGCGCGGGCCATGGCGACCCGCTGGCGCATACCGCCCGACAGTTCGTGCACCCGCTTGCCGTACGCGCCCGGCAGCCGGACCAGTTCGAGCAGCTCCTCGGTCCTGCCGCGCCGCTCCTCCTTCGGAACTCCCCTGAGTTTCAGGGCGAGTTCGATGTTCTTGCCCGCCGTGAGCCAGGGGAACAGGGCGTGCTCCTGGAACATCAGGGCGGGGCGGCCGTCCGTGATGATGGACCCGGTGGTGGGCCTGTCGAGGCCCGCCACCAGGTTCAGCAGGGTGGACTTGCCGCAGCCCGAGGCCCCCAGGAGGGTGACGAACTCGCCGGGCGCGACATCGATGGTGATGTCGTCCAGGACGAGCTGCTGCCCGCCCGGCGTCGCGAAGGACTTCGAGACATGCTCAAGGCGTGCCGCGTGCTCGACCTGTGCGGTGGCCTCCTTGGCGAGGGTCGTGGCCATGGTCGTCACCTCCTGGGAAGTCATCGGGCTCCTCCGATCAGCTCGTGCCGAGGCCGGCGGCGTCGACGGTGCTCTCGCCGTCCGCCTTGAGGACCTTGTTGAGGAGCGTCAGGTCGTAGATGCCGTTCAGGTCGGGCTTCGCCAGCAGACCCGCCTTCACCGCGTGCGCCGCCTCGGCGCTGAGGGTGGAGGCCAGCGGGTCGTTGGTGAACTGGATCGAACTCCACGCCGGGTCCAGGACGTTGGCGGGCAGCGCCTTGCCGGAGTCGGCCTCCAGCTGCTTGTTCGCCGCGGCCTTCGCCTCGGTCGGGTTGGCGTTGATCCACTTGTTGGCCGCGACCGAACCCTTCAGCACGGCCTCGACGACCTTCGGGTGCGCCTTGAGGAACTTCTGCGACACGATGATGTTCGTGATCACGAACTTCTTGTCGGGCCACAGCGTGGACTCGTCGAGCAGCACCTTGCCGCCCTCGGCCACCAGCTTCGACGCGGTCGGCTCCGGCACCCAGGCGCCGTCGATGGAACCGGCCTTGTAGGCGTCCGGGGTGATCTTGTTGTCGGTGCGGACGACGGTGACGTCACCCTTGCCGCTCTGCGCGTCGACCTTCCAGCCCTGGTCCGCGATCCAGTTGAGGAACGCCACGTCCTGCGTGTTGCCCAGCTGGGGCGTCGCGATCTTCTTGCCCTTGACGTCCTTCAGGGACTTGATCTTCTTCGGGTTGACGACCAGCTTCACACCGCCCGACGCCGAACCGCCGATGATCTTCAGGCTCTTGCCGTCGGACTTGGTGTAGCCGTTGATCGCCGGGGAGGGGCCGATCCAGCCGATGTCGATGGAGTTCGAGTTGAGCGCCTCGATCTCGGACGGGCCGGCGTTGAAGGTCGCGTACTCGGCCTTGGTGGCGCCCAGTTCCTTCTGGAACAGGCCCTGCTCACGGCCGACCAGCGCGGTCCCGTGAGTGAGGTTGCCGAAGTAGCCGATCTTCACGGAGGCGAGACCGTCGATCTTGGAGGACCCGGCGGCGACCTTCTCCTTGGAGTTGGTGCTCTTGGAGTCCGACCCGTAACCGCAGGCGGCGAGGGTGAGCAGGGGGAGCGCGGCGACCACGGCTATGCCGCGGCGCAGGAATGTCGAGCGGTTGACAGGCACGGGAGGGTTTCCTCTCGTTGGCCCGGCGGTCACGGTCTCAGGTCGTGGCCGGGAGGTCGGCAGGTCTTCGTCTTCGTCGTGTCCGGGACGGCGGGTGGGGGGACTGGGCGCGCGAGCGGTGCGCGTACGTCAGCCCGCACATCGCGCCACCCCGCCCTGCCCGCTGCCGAGGGCGCCGCTGCCGACGCGGCCGCCCTCCTTCGCGAACGTGGAGTAGAAGTCCCTCGACGTCATGTCAGAAGTCCCAACCGTCGTCGTCCGTACCGTCCTTGACCGGCTCCGGCGCCGCGAACGACTCGCCGACCATGCCCGCGGTGAGCGTGGTGCCGTCCGCCGGGTCGATCAGGATGAACGAGCCCGTACGGCGCGAGTCCGCGTACGAGTCCACCGGCAGCGGCTCCGCGGTGCGGATCTTCACGCGGCCGATGTCGTTGGCGACGAGCTGTCCCGGGTGCGGGTGCAGGGACAGGTCGTCGAGCGTGAGACGGGACGGGATGTCCTTGACGATCGCCTTGACCGTGCGGGTGCCGTGCTTGAGGAGGACCCGGTGGCCCACGGTCAGCGGCTGGTCGGCGACATGGCAGACCGTCGCCTCGATGTCCTGCGTGGTCGCCGGGGCGTCCTTGCTGGGCACGATCAGGTCGCCGCGCGAGATGTCGATGTCGTCCTCCAGCAGGAGGGTCACCGACTGTGTGGTCCAGGCGGTCCGCACCGGCTTGCCCAGCAGGTCGATCCCGGAGATCTTCGTGGCCCGCCCGGACGGCAGCACGGTCACGGACTCGCCGACCCGGAACGTACCGGCCGCGATCTGGCCCGCGTACCCCCGGTAGTCCGGCAGGTCGGCGCTCTGCGGCCGGATCACGTACTGCACGGGCAGCCGCGCGTGGCAGTGGCTCAGGTCGTGGGCGACCGGCACCGACTCCAGGTGCTCCAGGAAGGTCGGCCCGCCGTACCAGTCCATGTTCGCGGACGGGTCGACCACGTTGTCCCCGGCGAGCGCCGAGATCGGGATCGCGGTGATCTCCGGGACGCCCAGTTCGCTCGCGTACGCCGTGAACTCCTCGGCGATCGCGGCGAACACGGACTCCTTGTACTCGACGAGGTCCATCTTGTTGACCGCGAGCACCACGTGCGGCACCCGCAGCAGCGCGGCGATCGCCGCGTGCCGCCGGGTCTGCTCGACGACACCGTTGCGGGCGTCGACGAGGATCACCGTCAGCTCGGCCGTGGAGGCACCCGTCACCATGTTGCGGGTGTACTGCACGTGACCGGGAGTGTCGGCGAGGATGAACCGCCTGCGGGGCGTGGCGAAGTAGCGGTACGCCACGTCGATCGTGATGCCCTGTTCGCGCTCGGCGCGCAGGCCGTCGGTGAGCAGCGCGAGGTCGGGCGCGTCCTGGCCGCGGTCGGCCGACACCCGCTGTACGGCTTCGAGTTGGTCGGTGAGGACCGACTTGGAGTCGTGCAACAGCCGTCCTACGAGCGTGGACTTGCCGTCGTCGACGGAGCCCGCCGTGGCGAACCGCAGCAGCGTGGTGGCCGAGAGTTCCTCGGTCGTGATGGTGCTCATGGTTAGAAGTACCCCTCGCGCTTGCGGTCTTCCATCGCGGCCTCGGACAGCTTGTCGTCGGCACGCGTCGCGCCCCGCTCGGTCAGCCGGGAGGCCGCGATCTCGGTGATGACCTGCTCCAGCGTCACCGCGTCGGAGTCGACGGCACCGGTGCACGACATGTCACCGACGGTCCGGTACCGGATGAGCCGCTTCTCCACGGTCTCGTCCGCCTTGGGTCCGCCCCACTCACCGGCGGTCAGCCACATACCGCCACGCGCGAACACCTCACGCTCGTGCGCGAAGTAGATGTCGGGCAACTCGATGCCCTCGCGGGCGATGTACTGCCAGACGTCCAGCTCGGTCCAGTTGGACAGCGGGAACACGCGGACGTGCTCGCCGGGTGCGTGCCGCCCGTTGTAGAGGTTCCACAGCTCGGGCCGCTGGCGGCGCGGGTCCCACTGCGAGAACTCGTCACGAAGGCTGAACACCCGCTCCTTGGCGCGGGCCTTCTCCTCGTCCCTGCGACCGCCGCCGAAGACCGCGTCGAACTTCTCGCGCTGGATCTTCTCGGTGAGCGGCAGCGTCTGGAGCGGGTTGCGGGTCCCGTCCGGACGTTCGCGCAGCACACCGCGGTCGATGTAGTCCTGCACGGAGGCGACATGGAGGCGCAGCCCATGTGCGGTGACCACCCGGTCCCGGTACTCAAGGACCTCGGGGAAGTTGTGTCCCGTGTCCACGTGCAGCAGCGAGAAGGGCACCGGCGCCGGAGCGAACGCCTTCAGCGCCAGATGCAGCATGACGATGGAGTCCTTGCCGCCGGAGAAGAGGATCACCGGCCGCTCGAACTCACCCGCCACCTCACGGAAGATGTGCACCGCCTCGGACTCCAGAGCGTCCAGGTGCGAGAGGGCGTACGGCGTGTCCGTACCCTCGTCGGTCTTGGCGACGGTCGCCGTCATGCCAGTCCCCTCTCGGTGAGCAGCGCGTGGAGTGCCGCTGCCGACTCCTGCACGGTCTGGTGCTGCGACTCGATCCGCAGGTCCGGCGACTCGGGCTCCTCGTACGGGTCGTCGACCCCGGTGAGCCCGGTCAGTTCACCGGCGGCCTGCTTGGCGTAGAGACCCTTCACATCGCGTACGGAGCACACGTCGACCGGGGTCGCCACATGCACCTCGATATAGGCGGCGCCGCTCTCCTGGTGCCGCTTGCGGACGGCCTCGCGGCTGTCGGAGTACGGCGCGATGACCGGGACGAGCGCCTTGACGCCGTTGCGGGCGAGCAGTTCGGCGAGGAAGCCGATGCGCTGCACGTTGGTGTGCCGGTCCTCGCGGCTGAAGCCGAGGCCCGCCGAGATGAACTCGCGGATCTCGTCGCCGTCGAGCACCTCGACGAGGTGGCCCTCCTCGCGCAGCCGGCCTGCCAGCTCGTACGCGATGGTGGTCTTGCCGGCACTCGGCAGACCCGTGAGCCAGACGGTGGCTCCGGTCGTCACGTGCAACTCCTTCTCGGTGATGGTCATTCGTGCAGCCCGCACTCGGTCTTCCCGCGCCCCGCCCAGCGGCCGGCGCGCGCGTCCTCGCCCGCGAGGACGCGGCGGGTACAGGGCGCGCAGCCGACGGACGCGTAGCCGTCCATCAGCAACGGGTTGGTGAGGACGCCGTGTTCGGCCACATACGCGTCCACGTCGTCCTGGGTCCAGCGGGCGATGGGGGAGACCTTGACCTTCTGCCGCTTCTCGTCCCAGCCGACGACCGGGGTGTTCGCCCGGGTCGGGGACTCGTCGCGGCGCAGCCCGGTCGCCCAGGCCGCGTACTTGGTGAGGCCCTGCTCCAGGGGCTGCACCTTGCGCAGCTTGCAGCACAGGTCCGGGTCGCGGTCGTGCAGTTGCGGGCCGTACTCGGCGTCCTGCTCGGCGACCGTCTGGCGCGGGGTGAGGGTGATGACGTTGACGTCCATCACGGCCTCGACCGCGTCGCGGGTGCCGATGGTCTCGGGGAAGTGGTAGCCGGTGTCGAGGAACACCACGTCGACGCCGGGCATCGCGCGGGAGGCGAGGTGGGCGACCACCGCGTCCTCCATCGAGGAGGTCACACAGAACTGCTTGCCGAAGGTCTGCACCGCCCACTGGAGGATCTCCAGCGCGGAGGCGTCCTCCAGGTCGCGGCCCGCCTGCTCGGCGAGGGCTTTCAAGTCGTCGGTGGGGCGCGCTTTCTGAGTCGTCGTCATATCTGTTCTCCCCCTGCGTCGGTCTGCTGGAGACCCCGGGCGAGGAGCCCGAGGAACTTCAGCTGAAAGGCCCGATTGCATGCCGCGCATTCCCATGCGCCATGGCCCTGCTCGTTCGGACGCAGGTCCTCGTCGCCGCAGTAGGGGCAGTAGAAGGGGGCGGCGCGCTCGCTCACGAGAGGGCCTCCTCGCTGGCGCGCGTGGCCCACGTGGCGAACCGCTCGCCGTCCTCGCGCTCCTGCTGGAACCGGGTGAGGACCCGCTCGACGTAGTCGGGCAGTTCCTCCGAAGTGACCTTCAGGCCACGGACCTTGCGGCCGAAGCCGGCCTCCAGACCCAGAGCGCCGCCGAGGTGCACCTGGAAGCCCTCGACCTGCTCGCCCTTGTCGTTGAGGACCAACTGCCCCTTGAGACCGATGTCCGCGACCTGGATACGGGCGCAGGCGTTCGGGCAGCCGTTGATGTTGATGGTGATCGGCTCGTCGAACTCCGGGATGCGGCGCTCCAGTTCGTCGATGAGCGTGATGCCGCGCTGCTTGGTCTCGACGATCGCGAGCTTGCAGTACTCGATGCCGGTGCAGGCCATG
The DNA here is from genome assembly GCF_045209635.1 of Streptomyces sp. NBC_01622. NCBI lineage: Bacteria > Bacillati > Actinomycetota > Actinomycetes > Kitasatosporales > Streptomycetaceae > Streptomyces > Streptomyces sp. NBC_01622. Next base: position 2,701,566 of record NZ_CP109293.1, on the reverse strand, counting down.
GTGCCGCGCCGGAACGGCGAGGGCTTCGCGGTGAGGCCCAGTGCCTCCAGGCCCTCCACCAGCGAGTCGATCCGGCTCTCCTCGACGTCGAGCACGATCATCTTCTGCTCGACGGTCGTACGCAGCCGGCCCGAGCCGTGCGCCTGCGCCAGCTCGGCGATCTTCGTGAGCGTGGTGCCGTCGACCCGGCCGACACGCGGGGCGAAACCGACGTAGAACAGGCCGTCGTTCTGGCGGTGGACGCCGACGTGGTCGCGCCAGCGCTGGACGGGCTGCGCGGGGGCGGGGCCGTCGATCAGCTTGCGCTTGAGGTACTCGTCCTCCAGGACCTGGCGGAACTTCTCCTGGCCCCAGTCGGCGACGAGGAACTTCAGGCGGGCCCTCGTACGGAGGCGCCGGTAGCCGTAGTCGCGGAAGATGCCGATCACGCCGGCCCACACGTCCGGGACCTCGTCCAGCGGGACCCAGGCGCCGAGCCGGACGCCGATCTTCGGGTTGGTGGACAGGCCGCCGCCGACCCACAGGTCGAAGCCGGGGCCGTGCTCGGGGTGCTCGACGCCGACGAACGCGATGTCGTTGATCTCGTGGGCGACGTCGAGGAGCGGGGAGCCGGAGATCGCCGTCTTGAACTTGCGCGGCAGGTTGGAGAATTCCTTGTTGCCGATGTACAGGCGGTGGATCTCGTCGATGGCCGAGGTGCCGTCGATGATCTCGTCCTCGGCGATACCGGCGACCGGGGAGCCGAGGATGGTTCGGGGCGTGTCGCCGCAGGCCTCGGTGGTGGAGAGACCGACCGCCTCCAGGCGGTTCCAGATCTCGGGCACGTCCTCGATGCGGATCCAGTGGTACTGCACGTTCTGCCGGTCGGTGAGGTCGGCCGTGCCGCGCGCGAACTCCTGCGAGATCTCGCCGATCACCCGCAGCTGGTCCGTGGTCAGCCGGCCGCCGTCGATGCGGACGCGCAGCATGAAGTACTTGTCGTCCAGCTCCTCCGGCTCCAGGATCGCGGTCTTGCCGCCGTCGATCCCGGGCTTGCGCTGGGTGTACAGCCCCCACCAGCGCATACGGCCGCGCAGGTCGTTCGGGTCGATGGAGTCGAAGCCGCGCTTGGAGTAGATCGTCTCAATGCGTGTCCGCACATTGAGACCGTCGTCGTCCTTCTTGAACTGCTCGTTGCCGTTGAGCGGAGTGAAGTGTCCGGCGGCCCACTGACCCTCACCGCGGTGACGGCTCACCTTGCGGCGGGGCGCTGCGGATGCAGGGTTCTCGGGGGTGGCGGCCATGGTTCTACGTCCTCCGGGACAGGCGGGTGATCGGCTCTGACCTGCGCGTACGGGCGCATGCGGGCATACGTGCGCGTCTTTGCGCGGGGTGGGGCAGATACGGGAATTCCGGGGGCTTGCGGCTCGGCTAGCCCGCCGGACAGATGGCGCTGGACATGCGGCCGAGGTCGACGTGCCGCCGACTCACCAAGGCAATCCCAGTTCCAGACATGACGGAAGCGTGTCACGGCGATCTGGACACAGTCCAGCTTCGTCCGTCATGCGGACACCCTGGTCTCGGTATGTGAGACGAGGGTGTCATCAGTCACATGACGTGCGCGCGGTCTTGTCGGCGCAGGTCAGACCGGGTAGGCCCCCGGCCACGGGCCCGGCGTGGTCACCAGCGCCACCTCCTCGACCTGGGCGTCGAAAAGCTTGAAGCCCCTGCGCTGATAGTTGTCCATCGCGTGCACCCCGTCCAGGCTGCAGGTATGCACCCAGACCCGCTTGGTGGGCGCCCGTCCCGGCCAGCGGTCCGCGAGGTCCCAGGCGCGGGCGGTGCCGTAGGAGAGGAGGTGGCCGCCGAGGCGTCGGCCGCGGAAGGCGGGGATCAGTCCGAAGTAGGCGATCTCGACGACGCCGTCGTCATGGGCGTCCAGTTCTATGTACCCGGCGGGGGTGCCCCGGTCGTACACGACCCAGATCTCCGTGCCCGGCCGGTCGAGGTACTCCTGCCACTGTGCGAACGTCCAGCCGAGCCGGTCGATCCAGAGGATGTCCCCGCCCACGGACGCGTACAGAAAGCGGCTGAACTCGGGGGAGGGCGCCTCGGCGCGGACGATCCGCACGTCTCCGTCCGGCGTGATGGCCGGGAGGAGGTCGCGCGGGTCGGTCTGCTCCAGGGACCAGGTGGTCACGGGGGTGTTCGTCATGCCCGTCAGGGAATCATCCGGCCGGGGGATCTGTCGATCAGCGGATCAATGGAGGGAGCTGTCGATCGAGGTCAGCGGCAGCGCGAACAGCATCCGGCCGGACACCGACCAGACCTCGCCCGTTTCCTGCCAGTACGACAGCGAGTCGGTCTGCGCGCTCCAGCACTGATGCGTCTTGTCGGCCCCGCACTCGGTGGCCCGCGCGTCCTTCGCGTCCTGCCGCCACAGCGAGCCGTGCCCGCTCTGCTCCCCGGCCGCGCCGCCCAGGTACCAGGTGGCACCGTTCGCGAGCACGGCCCCGACGCCGGTGACCTTCGTCGCGTACGCCTCCTCGGGCACCGCGAGCCCCGCCGAGTCGGTGGCGAGCAGCCCCGGCCGCGCCGGGTCCCGGCTGAAGGGATAGCGCCACAGACGCTTCCCGCCGCCGGCGACCAGACTGTCCGGCACCGTGCTGCGGTCCAGCGAGAGGCCGACGGGTCCCGTGGCGGAGCTGTCACCGGTCAGCCGGTACGACCCGACCGCGGGCAGCACATACCGGTACCCGGCGGCCGACCAGCCCTCGCGCACCCGGCCGACCGCGGAGGCCGTCACCGTGGCGCGCTGGATGCGGTTCATGTCGTACACGTACAAGGCGTCGCGGTTCCCGCTGCTCGTGGTGACCAGGAGCTTGTCCTGGTACCAGACCATGCCGGAGACCTTGGAGACGAGCCCGCGGTAGTCACGCCCGCCGTCGGTCGGTACGGCGAGGAGGGCCCAGGTGTAGGTGAGATTCGCGGGGTCGCCGGCGTTCACGAAGGCGACCTTGGCCAGGCCGCGGCTGTTCGCGCTCCAGCCGGAGAGGATCACCCGGTTCGAGCCCCACCAGCCGTCCTCGTCGGCGTCGCCCGAGGTGGTCACCGAGCGCGGGGTCCACGCCGGGTCGGCGGCGTCGCCGCTGTCCCAGCAGTACGCGCGGGTGGCCGCCGGTTCGACGGGCAGTGCCGCCTTCTCGTCCGTCGTGCAGTCGGCGGCGTCGCGCAGGGTGTGGTCGGCGCTCTTCAACACGGTGTCGACGCCCACCGGACGCCCCATCGCGGTGGTCAGCCGGTCCAGCGAACGCTGCGGCTCAAGATTCTCCCGCAGCTCCAACTTCCCCAGCTCGGAAGCCGAGGTGAGCGGCTTCAGCCCCCCGGGATCGGAACTCACCGTCGCCTGCGAGGCACTGATCATCGTCGCGGCGGCGGTGAGGCCGAGCGCGGCCCCGGCCAGCGCCGCACGCAGCGCCCTGCCCCGCTTGCGCCGGCGATGTCGCCCACGTGCACCCATAAGTGTCCTCCCGAGGCGAGCCAACTGCGCCTGGTGATCCGTGCGTTGACCAGGGAGCAGGTGGGGTGGCCCGTAGAGGGATGCTACGGCAGTCATGGCCGCCCCATGGGCAAGACCCTGCAATTATGCGGAAGATGCCGCTCGGCGTGTCTTTTGCGCCACCTGTCCGCTATGGCGTCGGGACCCGCCTCCGCCCCTTGGCGACCGCCGGTGCCGTCGAGTACGGCAGCAACTCGCGCGGGTCGTCCGGGAGCAGCACCTCGACCTCCGCGTCCTCGCAGAAGCGGTACGGCCGGTGCTCCAGGAACGCCCCGAGATAGCGCCGTACCCGGGACATCTCGGCGCGCACCGTCACCGTGCGGCCCGGGTCGCCGAACATGTCCTCGGCCAGGCCCGCCGCGCTGCGTCCGGTGCGGTACAGGGCCAGGAGGTAGAGCAACTCGGCGTGCCGGGGGCTGAGTTCATGGGTCCAGGAGCCGGCGCAGCCGGACACCGTCACCGACCAGCGGCGCGGCAGCGCGAGATCGAGGACGATCCGGGTGGCGGCGCGCGGCCCCGGTTCGTCGGCGACGCGGACCAACCAGCCCCCGGCCAGCGGCTCCAGCGAGCACAGCCCGAGCGAGGGCAGCCAACGACGGCCCGCCGAGGGCGACTTGGGCAACGCGATCCGCTTCACGTACGGCATTCCGGTGACCGCCGCCGTCCAGCCGTCCTGGTCCGCCACCAGGGCCTGGCCGCCGAGCCGGGGCAGGATCGGCGCCGCCACCGCGCGCAGCCGCTCCAGCGAGGTCATGTGCAGTTCGCGCAGCCGTGCCTCGGCGAGTTTGGCCACCGAGTCGACCCAGGCGAGGGTCGCCGGATGCAGGGTCTCCAGCGGACCGCTGACATCGACGACACCGATCAGCCGGCCGTCCCTGGGGTCGGTGATCGGGGCGCCCGCACAGGTGAACGCGGCCAGCGCCCGCGAGAGATGCTCGGCGGCGAAGACCTGCACGGGACGGCGTACCACCGCCGGGGTGCCCAGTCCGTTGGTACCGACGACGTCCTCGCGCCAGTCCGTGCCGATCTCGATGCCGACCTCGTCGGCCTTGCGCAGCACGGCCGCACTGCCCTCGCGCCACAGCGCCCGGCCCTCGTCGTCCGCGATCAGCACGATGTGGTGGGCGGCGTCCGCGACCGACACCAGACCCTCCCGCAGTACCGGCAGGACGTGCCGCAACGGGCTTGCGCCGCGCCGCCGTTCGACCTCCTCGCGGGAGAGCAGTCCGGTGCGCAGATCGTGGTCGGGGTGGGTCCCGCCGCGTAACGCGCGCTCCCAGGACTCCTCGATCACCGGGCGCGGTGCGGTGCGGGCGCGCTGTCCGGAGAGCGTGGTGTGCCGGGCGTCGCTGAGCATCCGTGCCGTCCGCGCCGCGTCGACGGTGGCGTGCTGTGTCGGGGCGGCCGGCGGGTTCACCATGGGTCCTTCTCTCCGGTCCCGTATCGACTGTTGTTCTCATAGTGCCGCCCCCCGGTGACGGAGGGAGACACTCCGGACACAGTGGCCGTCAAGTTGCAACCCCCTGCAACCCTGGTGAACGGTCGTACGGTGTCTGAAACTTGTCCCACGCTGCGAGGGTGGTGCCGTGTCGGCGCAGCACCACCCTCGCATTGTGCCGGTGCCGTTCAGGCCGTCGGCCGGGCGCGTTCCACGATCGACGTCAGGTCCAGGGTCGGCGGCAGGGTGCCGAAGGTGGCACCCCAGTCGCCGCCCAGCCGGGACGCGCAGAACGCGTCGGCGACCTCCGGCGGCGCGTGCTGGACGAGCAGCGTCCCCTGGAGTACGAGGACCATCCGCTCGACCAGGCGCCGGGCGCGGCCCTCGATGCCGTCCAGGTCGGCGAGTTCGACGAGCAGGTTCTTCATCGCGCTGTCCAGCCGGTGATCGGCGCCGCGCACCCGGCCGACCTCGACCAGGAAAGAGTTCAGCGCCTGCGGCTCGCGCCGCAACGCCCGCAATACGTCCAGGGCCTGGATGTTCCCGGCGCCCTCCCAGACCGAGTTGAGCGGTGACTCCCGTACCAGGCGCGGCAGTCCGGACTCCTCCACGTATCCGTTGCCGCCCAGGCACTCGGCCGCCTCGACCGCGACCGGCGAACAGCGCTTGGTCACCCAGTACTTGGCGGCCGGCACCGCCAACCGCAGGAACGCCAGCTCCTGTTCACCGCCGTCGTCGTAGGCCGCCGCGAGTCTCAGTCCGAGCGTGGTGGCGGCCTCCGACTCCAGGGCGAGGTCGGCCAGGACATTGCGCATCAGCGGCTTGTCGAGGAGCCTGCCGCCGAACGCCTCGCGGTGAGTGGCGTGGTGGACGGCCTGCGCTACGGCCTGCCGCATCAGACCGGCCGAGCCGAGCACACAGTCGAGCCGGGTCGCCGCGACCATCCCGATGATGGTGCGCACCCCGTCCCCCTCGTCCCCGACCCGGCGCGCCCAGGTCCCGTCGAACTCGACCTCGGCGGAGGCGTTCGACCGGTTGCCCAGCTTGTCCTTGAGGCGCTGGAGAAGGAACACATTGCGGGTGCCGTCCGCCAGCACCCGGGGCACGAGGAAGCAGGTGAGTCCGCCGGGCGCCTGCGCCAGCACGAGGAAACCGTCCGACATGGGCGCCGAGCAGAACCACTTGTGGCCGGTCAGCTCGTACGTCCCGTCCTCCGCGAGCGGTCGCGCCGCCGTCGTGTTCGCGCGGACGTCGCTGCCGCCCTGCTTCTCCGTCATGCCCATCCCGAAGACCGCCCCGGCCTTCAGGTGGGCGGGCCGCAGCTCACGGTCGTAGACCATGGACGTCAGCCGGGGCTCCCACTCGGCGGCGAGCGCGGGATCGGCGCGCAGGGCGGGCACCGCCGCGTGGGTCATCGACAACGGGCAGCCGTTGCCGGCCTCGGCCTGCGTCCAGACCAGGAAACCGGCGGCCCGCCTGACATGCCCGGCCGGGCGGTTCCAGGCTGCGGTCAGTCCCGCCGCCACGCCCTTGCCGAGCAGCCGGTGCCAGGCCGGATGGAACTCGACCTCGTCGATCCGGTTGCCGAAACGGTCGTGGGTGCGCAGGCCCGGGGGGTTGTCGTTGGCCTGCGCACCCCACTCCTGCACCTGGGCCGAGCCGGCGGCCCGGCCCAGGGCGGAGAGGTCGCCCCGTACCTCGGTGAGCAGTTCGGGCGGCGTGTGCCGCTCGATCGCCGAGGTCAGGACGCGGTCGGCGGCGAAGACGTCGTATCCGACCAGTGGGGGAGGCTGGTTCGTCACGGTGTGGGTGGTGCGTGCCATGGCTGGAACCTACCCGGGCGGGCGGCGGTGGTCCGGATTTCCGCTGCGAAACAGCCACCGCCGCCGCCGTCAGGCCGACTGCGACATGGCCGCCAGTATTTCGGTACCGGCCGCCTCCTCCTCCAGCCAGCCCGTGCGATACACGGTGTCCAGATAGCGTTCGCCCAGGTCAGGGGCGATCGCCACGGCGGTCGGGCCGTGCCGTCGGTCCGGCCGGCCGTTCCGGGCCAGCCACTGGCCGGCCCCGCTGACGACCGTGCCGGTGGACCCGCCGAACAGGAAGCCCCGCGCGGCCAGCCGGCGGCAGGTCTGCACGGTGTCCGTCTCCTCGACATGGATCACGTCGTCGACGTACGACTCGTCGAGGAACGGCGACCCCACGCTGGTGCCGAGCCCCGGGATCATCCGGGGCCCCGCCTCTCCGCCGAAGGTGACGGAGCCGACGGCGTCGACGGCGACGATCCGCACCCGGCGCCGCCACTGCCAGAACCAGCGCGCGCAGCCCATCAGGGTCCCGGTGGTGCCGGCTCCCACGAACAACACGTCGAGCTGCGGGAACCGGCGGGCGATGGCGGGTGCCGTGGTGCGGTAGTGCGCCCGCCAATTCCCCTGGTTGGTGTACTGGTTGAGCCACACATACCGCTCGTCCGAGGCGCACAGCGCGCGCACGTACGCGATCCGGGCGCCCAGGAAACCGCCGTGCAGGTCCGGCTGGTCGATGATGTGCACCCGGCTGCCCAGCGTCTCCATCAGCCGCACCGTCGGCAGGTTGCACCGTCTGTCGGTCACACACAGGAACCCGTAGCCGCGGCTCGCCGCGATCACGCTCAGGGCCACCCCCAGGTTCCCGGACGACGACTCGACCAGCACCGAGCCGGGCCGCAGGACGCCGTCCCGCTCGGCGGCGTCCACCATCTCGGTGGCGGCCTTCAGTTTGATCGAGCCGGCGAAGTTGAACCCCTCACATTTCAGATAGAGCGGCAGCCCCAGCGAGGCCCGCAGATCGACGTAGAGCTCGTCCTCGTTGAACTCCGCGGGATCGGAGATCACAGCCATGAATTTCCCCCCTAGTGGTGCGCCACGATCGCCGTCAGCCGTACCGGCGCAGCTCGTGGAAGAACCCGTCGACGACGCGCAGTTCGCCCCGCCGAGCCACTTCGTCGTGGACGAACCTGCCGACCGCGAGGTCCAGCACCCCCAGCCCGAAGGGCGAGAACACCACCGTGCGGTCCGCCGGTACGCCCACCCGCCCGGTCAGCACGTCGTCCAGCGTGCCGTCGATGAACTCCCGCCCGCCGGTGGCCTGTTCGGCCAGATGCGGTGAGGTGTCGGCCTTCAGACAGTGCTCGACGTCGTCCACGAAGTTCGCGGACGCGAGCAGGATCGCCGGGTCGAGATCCCGCAACGACACGTGCAGGACCAGCGGATGGTGGTCGAACCAGGCCGGATCGTGGATGTGCGGCGCGCCGGCGATCGTCGCGAAGACCAGCAGATCGCTGGCGCGGACGAGCCCTTCGGCCTTGTCGTGCACGGTGATCCGGCCCTGCGCGCCCGACCGCCCCAGATATCCCCGGAACCCCTCCGCGCTGTTCGCGGACAGGTCGTAGACGCCCGTCTCCTCGAACTCCCAGCCGGTGGCCCGGAGATGGGTGTGGATGTAGCGGGCGATCAGGCCCGTCCCGACGAACCCGACCCGCAGCGGGCGCGTCCGCCCCTGGCTGAGCTTCTCGGCCGCGAGCGCCGCCGAACTCGCCGTACGCGTCGCGCTGATCACCGAACTCTCCAGGCAGGCGTACGGATAGCCGGTGTCGGGGTCGTTGAGGATCAGTACCGCGGAGGCCCTGGGCAGCCCCGAGCCGGTGTTCCCCGGGAAACTGGAGATCCACTTCAGGCCGTCCACCCGCAGCGGGCCGCCCAGCGACGCGGGCAGCGCGATGATCCGGGACGAGGGGCGGTCCGGGAAGCGCAGGAAGTACGACGGCGGGTTCACGGAGTCACCCGCGCCGTGCAGCCGGTAGGTGGCCTCCACCAGCTCGCCGATCTCCGACTCCCGCCCGGTGAGGGCCTGTTGGACCTGTTCGCCGCTGATGACCGCGAACGAGGGTGCGTCGAATTCGCTCATGCCGCCCTCACCCCTCCCGTCGGCGCGCGGTCCGTGAGCCGTACCGGGTCGCCCAGCCCGGCGAGCACCTCGCGCGGGCCCTCGAACGGGTCCCGGCCGTGCGCGGTACGGATGTTGTCCACCAGCAGCAGATCCCCGGAGCGCCACGGCGTACGCCGGACGTGTGCGTCGTAGGCCCCGTTGATGGCCGACACGATGTCCGCGTCGACCGGATCGCCGTTCCCGAAGCGGGTGTTGAAGGGCAGCGCGTCGGCACCGTAGACGTCGATCAGGTACTCGCGGACCTCGGGCTCCATCGTCCACTCGTTCAGGAACGCGATCTGGTTGAACCAGCAGCGGCGGCCGGTGACCGGGTGGCGGAGCACGGCGGCGCGGTGCTGCCGGGTGTGCAGCGAACCGTCGGACTGCCAGGCGAAGTCGATGCCCTGGGCCCGGCAGTAGCGCTCCACGACGCCACGGTCCTCGGTGCCGAAGGCCTCGGCGACCGACGCCCCGATCTCCTCGTGGTAGGTCCGGGTCAGCAGCCAGCCCTCCCGCTCGAAGCGGTCCACCAGCGTGCTGGGCAGCGAGGTCAGCACCGCCTCGGCGTCGGCGACCGGGGTCGCGCCGCCCTCGGTCGGCGCGTCGAGGCAGGCGAAGAGCAGCAGTCCGGGGAAGTCCAGCGCGTAGCTCGACTCGTGGTGCAGACACATGGGCTGGTCGGTCGGCCACTTGGTGGCGGAGTACACGCCCTCCGCGTAGGTGCGGCGCGGCGCGAACGGCTCCCGGTCGGCCATCAGGGAGTCGGTGAGCCGCCGGAAGACGGTCTCGGCGCCGGCCGGGTCGGCGAGGCCGAGGCCGCGGACCAGGACGCAGCCGTGCGCGGCGACGACGGCCCGCAGCGCCGTACGGTGCCGGTCGGCCCAGCCCACCGGGTCCGCGCCGGCGTCGGCGTGCAGCAGCGGCGGACCGTCCGGGCTCAAGGTGACGGCGTGGAGAAGGGTCGCGGATGAGAGCGACATCTCGGTGTTCCTTTCGGTGGTGCTGTCGATCGTTCGGCCGGGGGTGCGGCGGGTCTCAGGAGGAGACCGGCGGGTCCAGCAGTCCGGCCAGGTCCGCGAGGACCGGGTGACGGGTGACGTCCTTGAGGCTGATCGCCCGGTCGAGGGCGACCGCCAGCTTCACCGCGGCCAGCGAGGTGCCGCCCCGGTCGAAGAAGTGGTCCTGGCGGCCGATCCGTTCGGCCGGAATGCCCAGCACTACCGCCCAGGCCGCCGCCAGCCGGCGCTCGGCCGGCGTGCCGGGCCCCTCACCGACCGCGTCCAGGTCACCGGCGAGCACGGTGAGCGTCCGGCGGTCGGTCTTGCCGTTGGCGGTCAGCGGCAGCGACGCCCGCCAGTGCACGACCGACGGCACCATGTACGCGGGCAGCGACTCGGCGAGCCGCGCCCGCACCGCGTCGGCCTCGACCGGCCGCGCACCCGTGCAGAACGCCACCAACTGCGTCCCGCGTACGACGACCACCGCGCCGTCCCTGACCCCGTCCACCCGCAGCAGCGCGTTCTCGATCTCGCCGATCTCGATGCGGAAGCCGCGGATCTTCACCTGGCTGTCCCGGCGCCCCAGGAACTCCAGCCTGCCGTCGGGCCGCCAGCGCCCGTGGTCGCCGCTGCGGTACAGCCGCTCACCGGGCCGGTACGGGTCCTCGGTGAAGGCCGCCGCCGTCCGCTCGGGATCGTTGACGTACCCCCGGCCCACGCACACACCGGAGAACACGATCTCGCCGGGCGCCCCCAGCGGCACCGGCACCAGGTCCTCGTCGACGACGTACACCCGCACATTGCCGACCGGCCGGCCGAGCGGGACCCGGGGCCCGTCCGGCGCCCGGTCCATCACCTCGTGGTTGGTGTCGTCCGAAGTCTCGGTCAGGCCATAGGCGTTGACCAGCCGCACCCCGGGCCGCGCCGCGAACCAGCGCTCCACGAGCTCCTTCTTCACGGCCTCCCCGGTGACCGACACACAGCGCAGGTCCGGGAGTCGGCGCGGCTGCCGCTCCAACTCGGCGAGCACGGCCTCCAGATACGACGGCACGACCTGGAGCACATTGACCCGCCCCGCCTCGATCGTGTCGACGAACCGCGGCACGTCCAGGATCACGTCCTGCTCCACCAGCAGCGTCCGCCCGCCCACGAGTGGCGCGCAGACCAACTGCCACAGCGAGATGTCGAAGCACTGGGGAGCGGTCTGCGCGACCACCTGCCCGGCCCCGATCCCCAGGTCGTCGAGCTTGGCGAACACATGGTTGAGGAAACCCGCGTGCTCGCACATCGCGCCCTTGGGCTCACCCGTGGAGCCCGACGTGAAGTAGATGTAGGCGAGTTGACCCGGCGAGACCTCGATCCCGAGGTCGCCGTCCGCATGTCCCTCGGCGTAGGCCTCGTCGACGTAGAGCGTGCGGCGCGGCGCGTCCAGCGCACCGTCGCTGCCGTGCTCGGTCAGCACCAGTTCGCACCCGGCGCGGTCGAGCACCCGCGCCACGCGGTCGGCCGGGAAGTGCGGCTCGACGGGCAGATAGACCCCGCCCGCCTTGAACACGGCGAGTACCGCGGCCATCCAGTCGAGGTTGCGCTCCAGCACCACGGCGACCACGCCCTCGCGGGTCAGACCGCGGGCCAGCAGCGCCCGACTCAGTTGGTTCGCCCGGGAGTTGAGCTCCCGGTAGGTCCACTCCCGGTCACCCTGCACGGCGGCGACCGCGTCCGGGCACACCTCCACCATGTCCTCGAACAGCTCGTGCACCCGCCGGTCCGGCAGTTCACGCCGGGGGCCCGCCAACTCCTCCAGCTGGAAACGGACTTCGGCCTCGGACAGCAGGCTCGTCCGCTTCGGATCGGTGAGGACGGTGACGTGGTAGCCCGCGATGCGGGCGGCGGCCCCGGCGTCCAGGACGTCGGTGCGGTACCGCAGTCGCAGCGTGCGGCCCGTGACGCTCACCTGCAGCGCCGGGTCCTCCTCGGCGCTCTCCCCGGAGAGCGCGGCGAGCACCGTCGCATGGGCGGCCTTCAAAGCGGCGGGCTCGATCAACAGCCCTTCGGGCAAGGACACTTCGTACGCCGCCACACCTGGCACCGGAGCGAGCGTCCACCGCGGAATGATCTCCATCTTTCTCTTCCCCCCTGTTTCTTTCCCCCTGCGGCCAAGCCGTCAGGGAGACACATGCCGGACGGCGCCGCGCTGGGCCACCGCCGGATTCCCGCCCCACCGCGACAGCGCGGGCATCTCCTCGCCCTTCATCAGGAACGAGTCGGCGGCGAGCACGGCCCCGTCGCCCATCGACACCCCGTAGTGCACGAGCGCACCCACCCCGAGGGTGCAGCCGTTGCCGATGGTGATGAGCTCGGACTTGAACGTGCCGTCCTCCTGCGAGTGGGACTGCACCTTGGTGTGCGCCGACAGCGTGCAGTCGTCGCCGATCGCGGTGAGCGTGCGCTCGGTGATGTAGGCGCCGTCGTCGAAGACCCGCCGGCCCATCCGCACGCCCAGCAGCCGCCAGATCAGGTTCTTGAACGGCGTCCCGTTGAACACCTGGATGTAGTGGTCCGGGACCTTCCACAGCCGCTCGTGCCACCAGAAGTACGGGTCGTAGATCGAGCACAACTTGGGCTCCAGCGGCCGGAACCCGCCGACCAGGCGCTCCACCAGCGCGTAGTACCCGGCGGTGAAGCCGAGCCCGAGCATCAGGGACGCGCCGATCAGCAGCCCCCCGCCGATCCCCTCGCCCCCGTACAGGTCGACGGCGGCGCAGCCGAGCACGGTCAGCACGAACCAGTGCAGCCAGCGCACGAACAGATACAGGCCCATCGAGCGCAGGTTGGCGCGGTTCTTCAGGGTCAGCCGGCGCTTCAGCTCGTCGCCCTCGCGCAGATGGTCGAAGCGGCTGTCCCGCTCCACCGAGCGCGGGATCTCGAAGCACGGCGAGCCCAACAGGCCCACGCCCTCCCGGACTTCGCCGTCGAGCGGCACCATCACCTTCGTCGCGAGCAGACAGTTGTCGCCGGTACGGCCCCCGGAGGGGTAGGCGATGTTGTTGCCGAGGAAGTTGCGCGGCCCGATCGAGGCGTGCGACAGCCGGAACGACGTACTGGAGAAGTCCGCGTTGACGATCGACAGACCGTCCGCGACCATCGTGCCGCTTCCCACACTGGCCAGATACGGCGTCTCGTGCTGCACCTCCGTACCGAAGTTGGAGCCGGTCTGCTCCACCTCGCCGAGGTCGTAGCCGATGGCCTTCAGATAGCCGACGATGTACGAGCTGTCGCCGCACAGCCACTTGAAGAACTTCAGGTTGGTCAGGCGGGCCACCGCGCGCTGCACCGAGTAGTGGAAGCCGTAGAGCGGATACACGCGGTCCGGGCGCAGCAGCGGCCTGAGCAGCCTCGGCAGCAGGGACACGGAGGCGAAGCCGAGCACCACGAAGGCGACGAACGCCACCAGCGACAGACCCAGTGCCTCGCCGTAGAAGCGGGCCGAGTCGAGGTCCTTCCTGTTCGGGTCCAGCAGGTGGTCGAGGGCCGGCACCACCGTCAGCACCATGTAGGTGCCCCCGACCGCGAGCGGAACGTAGACCAGCACCATCTGCAGAAGCGCGGCCAGACCGTAGCCGAAGCGACGCGCCGTGGAGCAGTCCGCCGCCGGGACGCGGACGTGGTCGACGTCCGTGGCCTGCGCCGGCGAGCCGTGCACACGCCCGCCCGCCGGGACCCGCGCGTCGTCGTACAGGGCGGAGGAGTGGCCGAGTTGGGCGCCGTCGCCCATGGTCGTGCCGATGTCGAGGACCGTCTTCTCGCCGACGTACACGCCGCTGCCGAGCGTGACCCGGCCGGTGCGGATACGGCCGGCGTGCGCCTGGTAGCAGAGGAAGAAGGAGTCCTTGCGAATGACCGTTCCGTCTCCGACGGTCAGCAGGTCGGTACAGACCGGGACGGAGTGGGACAGAATCGTGACGCCCTTGCCGATCCGGGCGCCGAGGGCGCGCAGATAGAGGACGTACAGCGGGTTGCCGGCGAACAGGATCATCGGGTTGGCGTGCAGCAGCGCCTTGACCGTCCAGAACCGGACATAGGCGAGGCTCCAGACCGGGAACTCGGTCTCCTTCCAGCGGCCGACGAGTACCCACTTGGCCACCACCGGCACCGTGCACACACCGATGAACACCGCGCCGCCGAATATCACGGAACGCAGATAAATCTGCGCCACTCCGGAACCGCCGGAAACCCATTCGTAGCCGCGCCCGGTGACAAGTCCGGCGAGTGCGCAGTAGACCGCGAATACGAGGAACTGGAGCAGCCCGCACAACAGATAGCGGGCCGTGCTGCCAGGCGGCGGAGGCTCGGCGACGGCCGGCGCGGAAGGCTCGGAGGTGTCGGCGAGTGCCGCCGCGAGACTACGGATCGTCGGATTGCCGTAGACGTCCCGCATCGAGACCGACGGCAGGTCGTCGCGTTTCCTGACCCGGGCGCAGAAGTGCGCCATCACCAGCGAGTTGGCGCCCAGGTCGTCGAAGAAGTGACTGTCGAGCGGTATTGCTTCCTTGCGTACGACACCGGCCAGGACCTCTGCGAGAACGGTCTCGGTGCCGGTGCCGGGTTTTCCCACCACGTGGCTCCTTGGTGCTGATCATTGTCTTTGAATTGCCGAAATCGCCAAAGACGAATACGGCACACGCGAAACGGGTGGGGTAAAAGTAAATTTCTGGGACGGGGTCCCGGTCATGGACCCAATGTGATTCCCCCGAGTCGTGTGCGCTGACGTCGTCCCAACGCGCGCAACGAATGCAGTCCGGATTATTTCTGGACATTCCGGAACGGGTCAAGGTCGTTTTGGGCAATGGCGCTTTTTCGTCTTCGCGGGGTACGGTGAAGGTCAATAAGGATTGACGCCCGAAGTCCTCACCGGGAAGCTCTCCGAAACAACCATTAAAATCTCGAATGCCAATTCGAATTAAGGACCGAAAAGTTTCGGCCAGCGCGAGCATGACACGGCTGTCCAGCAGGCGCCCCGTCCCGGCCGACGCCACCGGGGTATGAGTGCATCCCGGCACGGCGGATACCTTTAGGGCGTGCAGTCAGCGAGTGAAACCCCCGAGCGGCCCACCGGCCGGTTCCACCGGGCGCGTGCCCTCTACCGGAACGTCTCCAAGCGCAGGACCGCCTGGCTGCTGGTCAAGGACACCGTCAACTCCTGCATGGAGTACCGCATCCTGGGCCTCGCGGCGGAGGCCGCGTTCTTCACGCTGCTGTCCGTCCCGCCGCTCCTGCTGAGCCTCATCGGCCTGCTCGGCTACGTCGACAGCTGGACCGGCGCCCACAGCATCGCCGGCCTGGAGAACAACATCCTGGAGGCGTCCCGCACCGTCCTGACCGACAAGGGCGTGCACGAGATCGCCCAGCCGATCCTGCACGACGTCATGAAGGGCGGCCGGCCCGACGTCATCTCCATCGGCTTCCTGTTCGCCCTCTGGTCGGGCTCCCGCGCGGTCAACGTCTTCATCGACACCATCACCGTGATGTACGGCCTCGACGGCGTACGCGGCATCGTCAAGACCCGGATCGTGTCCTTCGCGCTGTTCATCGCGGCCCTGCTGATCGGCTCGGTCGCGCTGCCCCTCATGGTCGCCGGACCGGACGCCGTGGTGAACGTGGTGCCCTGGTCGGCGACAGTCGTACAGGTCCTGTACTGGCCGGTCGTCCTCGTCCTGTCCGTCGTCTTCCTCACGACGCTGTACCACGTGTCCGTCCCCGTCCGCTCCCCGTGGATCGAGGACGTGCCCGGCTCCCTGGTCGCCCTCGCCATGTGGGTCCTCGGCAGCTACCTGCTGCGCATCTACCTCACCGGCACGGTCGAGGGCCCGACCATCTACGGCTCCCTCGCCGCGCCCGTCGCCGTACTGCTGTGGATCGGCGTGTCCGCGTTCGCCGTACTCGTCGGGGCCGCCGTCAACGCGGCCATCGACCGGGTCTGGCCGGCCGCCGCGACGGCCGCCGCCCGCGCCGCCAACGAGCGCCGGCACGAGGAGCAGGCCGCCGAGTACGTCGCCCGCATGGCCGCCGCCCGCACCCACGGCGGCGAGGACGACGAGGACTTCGACGACCCCGAGGACGGCGACATGCCCTCCGAGTTCCCGGAACGCTGGTCCCGCTTCCTGCCCCCCGAGGACGTCACCTCCCGGCTGCGCACCCACGCCAAGAGCACCCACAAGAGCGGCGGGGACACACCGGGACCGGTGAAGTAACGCTCCGCTACTGCTTCCGGAGGCCCGCTCACACCTTCCAGACGCCCGCCGCCGAGGCCTCCCGCGCGAACTCCGAGAAATCGCGCGGCTCGCGCCCCAGCACCTGCCGGACCCCGTCCGGCACCCTGAATCCGGCCAGATCGTCGCCGTACTGACGGGCCTACACAGCCCGGTACGTCAACGGCCGCCCCGCCGCCGCGGAGATCTCCGCGACCGCCTCCCCGAAGGTCAGCAGCCGCGGCCCGGACACGGTGAGCGCCTGCCCCGCATACCGGTCCCCGGCCGTCACCGCGGCCACCACCACGTCCGCGATGTCCCGCACGTCGATGAAAGGCTCCCGACGGCCCCTCGCTGAAGTTCTGTGCGAACCACGCCGCCCGTACGACCGTCCAGTCCGCCCCCGACCCGCGCAACGCCTCCTCGGTCGGCCGCGCCCGCTCCCTAGGCCCTGCCCCGCGAGGACAACAGCACCAGCCGCCGTACGCCCAGCCCGACCGCCTCGGGCGCGAACATCCCCACCGCGCCGGGCGCGTCCGGCGCCCCGACGTCCGAGGGATACACCAGGTACGCGGCATCGGCGCCCCGCAGGGTGTCCGCCCACGTCGACCGGTCCGCCCAGTCGAAGCCCTGCGCCCGCGAGGCCGCCCGCACGGTCAGCCCCGCGGCCCGCGCAGCCTCCGCCACCCGGCGCCCGGTACGACCCGAAGCGCCCGTCACCACCATCGTCATGTTCCGTGCGTTCTCTGTCATGCCGTTCAGCCAACGTCCGTGCGCCGGCACGGACCATCGCTGAACGGCTCATTCCCATAAGCGCGCGTCTACGCCGGCCGTATGGAAGCCCTGTCGGGCCTTCTGGAGGGTCCACGCGCGCGTGGCGCCTTCGTGATCCGCGCCTGCTTCGACCCGCCGTGGGCCCTGCGCATCGAGGACCGCGCCCCGCTGACGGTCATGCTCATGGTCCGCGGCGACGCCTGCATCACCCCGGAGACGGGCGAGCGGATACGACTGCGGGCCGGCGACCTCGCCATAGCGCGCGGCTCCGCCCCGTACACCTGCGGCGACGCCCCGGACACACTCCCGCAGGCGCTGATCCTGCCCGGCGGCGAGTGCAGCTACTCCGACGGCACCTCCCTGAAGGGCTCGATGGACCTCGGCGTCCGCACCTGGGGCGATCGCCTCGACGGCTCCACGGTGATGCTCATCGGCACCTACCTCATGCGCGGCGAGATCAACGGCCGCCTCCTGGTCGCCCTGCCACCTCTGCTCTCCCTCCCCTCCGAGGTCTGGGAGCGCCCGCTCACGCCCCTCCTCATGGAGGAGATCGTCCGCGACGAACCCGCCCAGGAAGTCGTCCTGGACCGCCTCCTGGACCTCCTCGTCATCGCCGCCCTGAGGGCCTGGTTCTGCCGCCCCGAGGCGGAGGCCCCGGCCTGGTACCGCGCTCTGGCCGACCCGGTGGTCGGCAGGGTCCCGCGCCTCCTCCAGGACGATCCGGCCCACCCCTGGACGGTCGCCTCCCTCGCCGCCAAGGCCGCCGTCTCCCGCGCGGCCCTGGCCCGCCGCTTCACCGACCTGGTCGGCGAACCCGCGATGTCCTACCTCACGGCCTGGCGCCTCGCCCTCGCCGCGGACCGCCTCCGCGACACGGACGACACGATCGCCGCGATAGCGAGAGACGTGCGCTACGGCAGCGCGCTCGCCCTGCCCAGCGCGTTCAAGCGGGTGTACGGGGTGAGTCCGCAGGAGCATCGGACGCGCTCGGCGTAGCCTGGCCGGCGTGTACGCGGAGAGGGCATCGCGACTGCCGGGCGCGGTGGTGTGGACCCGCACCATGGAGACCCCCGTCTCGACCCCGGTCCACCCCGTCCTGCCCGACGGCTGCATGGACCTCCTCTGGAACGAGGGGCGCCTGCTGGTCGCCGGCCCCGACACCCGCGCGTACGTCCCCGGGGCCGAACCCGCCCACTGGGCCGGCCTCCGCTTCGCCCCCGGCACCGCCCCCACCTACCTGGGCGTCCCCGCACACGAACTCCGCGACCGCCGCGTCGACCTCACCGACCTCTGGCCCGCCGCGACGGTACGGCGTCTGCACGCCCGCCTCGCCACGGCCCCCGACCCGGCGACCGCACTGGAGGACCTGGCACTGCACCGCGCCACCGAGACACCCCCACCCGATCCACTCCTACGACACCTCGTGGCGGCCCTCGACACCGGCCGCCCCGTCGCCACCACCGCCGACGAACTCGGCCTCGGCGCCCGCCAGTTGCACCGCCGCTCACTGGCCGCCTTCGGCTACGGCCCCAAGACGCTCGCCCGTGTGCTGCGCCTCCAACGCGCCCTCGTACTGGCCCGCGCCGGAGTCCCCTTCGCGGAGACGGCGGCCCGGTCCGGCTATGCGGACCAGGCCCATCTCGCCCGCGACGTCAAGGAGTTCGCGGGGATGCCGCTGGGGGAGCTGCTCGGCCGGACCGGCTAGGCCGGGTTCAGCGGCGCGAAGAGATCCACTCCGTTGCCGTCGGGATCGTGCACGACGGCATACCGCTGCCCCCAGAACGCGTCCCACGGCTTGAGCTCCCCGTGGTGCCCGGCGCCGACCAACTCCTCATACACCCGGTCGACTTCGGCGGGATCGTCGCAGAGCAGGGCGAGCGCGGCCCGCCCGCTGCCCCCGGTGGGGGGCTGCCAACCCGTGTGGAACGAGCGGACGGTGTCCTCCGAGTCCAGCAACAGCCGCAACCCGCCGGGGAGTTGGGCCTCGGCGTGCGGCTGGTCCTCGGCACCCTCGGGGAAACCGAACCCGAGCCGACGGTAGAAGGCGACAGAGGCGGCCATGTCGGAGACGACCAGGCCGATCGCGTCGAATCGTGGAGTCATGGGGCCACGGTAGGCCGGGGCGGCCGGCGGGTCTTGAACGAATCGGACACGTCCTCGCCCGGTGAAAGAATCCCGACGAACCACGAGTCCGCAGTTCGGCTCTTTCGGTAGAAGGTGTTCGGCTGCACCGGATCGCACAACGCGACCAGGACGTCGCCCTCCCGCAGCTCCACGGCGCTCCGGAAGCAGATCTCCAGACCGTTCTCGCGAATGGACACGACACCCGCCCTGTCGGTGAAGCCGCGAACCGGCTCCCTGATCTCGGCGATCAGCAGAACCCCCGTCCTGCCGCGCTTCTGTGCCCTGCGCAGGCGATTCCCGGCCCGCCAGGGCAGTCGCCCCACCTCGTCGAGAGTGCTTACGGAGAAAGGCGCACCGGAACCCTTCATGAGAACGTCACCGTCCCACGAGGCGTGCTCACCGTGTAGGAGAGGCCCACCGGGCCCTCGGTCAGCGCCGGCTCGGCGCCCACGGCGGACAGCAGTGGGCGGATTTCGTCCGGTGCCGGGGCGGTCGCGGCAAGCTCCAGCAGGGGGGCGGCGGGCAGACCTGAGGCGGTCGTCGGATGCGGCGACGAACTCCAGTCGATCAGAATCGGCACCAGACCGGAGGGGTGTGCCGTGCTCCCGTCCGTGAGCCGCCACGCCAGCAGCGTGCCGTCGGGCCGGCGGCGGCTCATCGCGCGCACGGGCCCGGGGGTCGTACCCCTGGGCGCGGGCCGCCGCGACCGCCGCGTCCAGATCGGGCGGGCTGATCGCCCAGGTCACGGTCCGGGCGACGGACAGCCCGTCGACACCGAACGGGCGTGGCCCCGACGGCTCGCCCTGCTCCGGATCGGGACCGAGGATCTCCAGGTAGCGCGAACCGCCAAGAGACACCAGGTAGTTGCGGGTACCGAGCCCGACATGGGCTCCGCCGGCCACCGGTGCGATACCCGTGCGCAGGGTGAAGTCGGCGACCGTAGCCGCCAGTTCGGCGGTCGCGAGGACGAGATGGTCCAGGCGTGCGGGAACGGCACTCATCCCCACCGAGGCTACGCGGCGGGACCGCCGTGCAGGGAAATGCGGTTGAGCCAACGCAGTGAAATAGGCTGCCCCGTATGGCCGCCGCACCCCGCCTCCTCGCCTACAGCCGCACCACCGCCTACCGCCACGACTCCATCCCGGCCGCGGTGACCGCGCTGCGCACCCTCGGCCCCTTCGAGGTGACCGCCACGGAGGACCCGGCCGCCTTCGAACACCCCCTGGACGACTACGCGGCCGTGGTCTTCCTCTCGACCAGCGGCGAGGTACTCACACCGGCGGGCCGCGAACACCTCGCGGCCTACGTCGAGTCGGGCGGCGGCTTCGTCGGCGTCCACGCGGCTGCCTGCACCGAGTACGACTGGCCGTACTACGGCGACCTCCTCGGCGCCCGCTTCGACCGGCACCCCGCCTACCAGCCCGGCAAGGCCATGATCGAGGACCGCACCCATCCGGCCACCCAACACCTGCCCGCCGTATGGCAGTTCACGGACGAGTGGTACGACTTCCGCACCAACCCCCGGAGTTCGACCCACGTCCTCCTCTCGGCCGACGAATCCTCCTACGAGGGCGGGGGAATGGGCGCCGACCACCCCCTGGCGTGGTGCCACGAGAAGGGTGCGGGCCGGGTCTTCTACACGGCCCTCGGTCATGCGGCGGAGGCGTACGAGGACCCGGACCTCTGCGCCCACCTGCACGGCGGCATCACCTGGGCCGCGCGGCTGAGTTAGGACCCACGCACCGCCGGGCAGCTCGGCCCTTCTGACATCGTGACGGGGCAGCGGGTGACAGAGCACGCAGCCACCTGCGCCGGGACGGCGGTCGCACTCACCCGACCGGGCGCCACCGGAACCAGTGGTCTACCCCGTCGAGCCGGTAGCGGTCGTCGCCGTCGTCGAACCGCACCTCACCCACGAGGCGTCGAGCACCGTCCGGCATCCGACGGTGCGGCGCGAGGAGCGAACGCAGTTCGTCGAAGCGGGCATCGGTCCCACCGATCGCCGGCTGCTCCTCCCGCCCGGCGTCGGAGACCTCGTACCTGACGTAGATCGCCTGGCGCGAGTCCCTTTCGCGGTCCGTCGTACCACTCCAAGTCCACATACGCGGGCTCGAAGCCGTCCGCGATCAACTCCTGCGGCTCCCAGAGCCTGGCCCCATCGGCAGGCTACCGGCCGGCGGTCCCCGCCTCCACTGTCACCCACGGCTGGTCGGCGCCGCGGTGCTGGCCCGCTCCACCAACCGCGTCGACAGCTCCGTCCGGGTGCTCTCCGGACGGTCGCCGTCCATCATGCGGACCAGGAGACGCAGGGCCGTGGCGGCCATCTCCGACAGGGGCTGTCGGACCGTGGTCAGGGCCGGAGCCACCCAGCGGGCCTCGGGCAGGTCGTCGAAGCCGACCACGCTGATGTCGTCCGGGGCGCTCAACTCCCTCTCCGCCAGGGCCTCGTAGACGCCGAGCGCCATGCGGTCGGAGCAGACGAAGACCGCTGTCGGTGGTTCGGGAAGGTCGAGGAGTTCACGCATCCGGGTGCGGGCCATGGTCTGGTCGAAGCCGCCGTGGCGGATGTACTCGGGGCGCGCGGGTACCCCGGCGGAGGCGAGCGCGGACCGGTAGCCGGCGACGCGGGCGCTGCTGCACATCTTGTGCCGGTGACCGGCGATCACGGCGATGCGTTCGTGGCCCAGCGACAGCAGATGCTCCGTCGCCGTCACCCCGCCGTGCCAGTTGGCCGCACCGACCGACACCACACCCGGCGGCGGTTCCTGCACCGGGTCGATCATCACGAACGGGATGCGGTGCTGGTCGAGCCACGCGTACTGCGACGGCGTCAACTCCGCCAGATTGAAGAGGACTCCGGAGGATCCCCTGCCGACCAGCTTGTCCAGCCAGCCCCGTTCGGGCCGGTCGGCCCGCGTCCGGGTCAGCCCGGCCGAGACCACCACCTCGAGCCCGGCCTCGTACGCCGCCTCCTCCACCCCGTGCAGCACCGCCCCCGACCAGGAACTCTCCAACGAGTGCACCACCAGGTCGACAAGCCCCGGCGCCTTGTTCGCGTCGAAGCGCGGCCTGCGCACATAACCGAGCCGCTCCAGCGCCTCCGTCACCCGCCGCCGGGTCTCCGGCGCCACGTCCTCCCGGCCGTTGACCACCTTGGACGCCGTCGGCACGGACACCCCGGCCTCACGGGCCACGACCGCCAGCGTCGGCCCTGCCGTCATGCTCGCGCTCCCCGCACGGACCATCGGGAACCACCTCTCCAGCCCGCCCGAGGGCCATCGAAAGTTTCGACCAGCGCTGTTCCACGGCCCGACCACCAACCGATCAGAAAGCGCTTCCTACGATAGATGCGCGTCAACACGGCGGGAAGACCAGGGAATTCACGTGATGACGGCAACCCGATCTTTCGAAACCCCGAACAGGTCAGCGAGGCGGGGCGCACTCCAGGCGAAAGCCGCCGAAGTCGGCGGTGAACTCCGCCCCGACGAGATCCACGGCATGGATCCCGGCCGTCGCCCCGGTGAACCGCAGCCGCGAGCCGTGGTCGTCCGAGAGCCGGCTGAAGTCCAACACCGGTCCCACCGGCAGGCGTTCGCCGTCACGGACGTACCAGAACCGCGCGTCGGCGCCGTCGACCGTCGCCCCCATCGTCACCGGCGCCCCGAACTCGACCTCGACGACGGCCACTTCACGCGTGACGTCCTCGTCCCGCTGCACCAGCCTCAGCACCGTACGGCCGCCGCCGTCCCGCCACTGCTGCCCCCGCTGCCCCTCACCCTCGGGCTCCGCCCAGGTCAGGTCCAGACTGAGATACGCGTCGGCGCCGTACCAGAGCACCAGCCCCGCCGCCTGTGTGAACGTCAACGGCCTTGCCTCTACGGTGACTTCGACCTCCGCCCGATGCTCCGTGAGCCGCTGGGCGAGCAGACTGTGCGCCCACCGCGACTCCGGCCCGTGCCGCCCGCGCAGCCGGATCCAGCCGGGGCGGGTGGTGGCGTCGGCCCAGGACGGGTCCGGATACCCGCGCGGACTGCTCCACGGCCACCCCAACGGGCCGCTTTCCTCGGTGACTTGCTCGGGTCCGGCGACAGGCCGTGTCGATACGGCGACCTCCACCGCCGGGTGCCAACCCCCGTGGCGCAGCCTGGGCCAGCCGTCCGCGTCGTCCCACGTCACGGCCTGGACCGCCGTCTCGCGGCCAAGAGTGCACCGAGGTCCGGCGGGCGTCTGGACCGGACGTGCCGCCAAGTGGCTCAATACCCACTCACCACCCGGCAGTTCGACCAGCTCGCCGTGTCCCGCCTTCTGCAACGGCACCGACGGATCGTCCCGGGACGTCAGCAGGGGACGGTCGTCGACCTCGTACGGACCGGTGACCGTACGGCCGCGCGCCACCAGCACTCCGTGCTCGAACCCGGTGCCGCCCTCCGCGAGGAGCAGGTAGTACCAGTCGCCCCGCCGCACCAACTTCGGTCCCTCGACAAGCCGTTCGTGCTGGAGCAGCAGATGGGTCGGGCCGGCCGGGGCGAGCGTGTCGCGGTCCAGCTCGGTCGCGACGATGCCCGCGAAGCGCCGGCCGCCGGGGCGGTGGTCGTTCTGGAGGTTGAGCAGCCACAGCCGGCCCTCGTCGTGGAACAGCGCCGGATCGAAGCCGTGGCTCACGACCCGCTGCGGGGCGCTCCACTTTCCGCCGGTGTCCGAGGCCGTGGTGAGGTAGGTGTCGGCGTCGAAGTACGGCGTGCCGACCGAGCGGACGATCGAGTACGTCATCCAGAAGCGCTCGCCGTCCCAGCTCAGCGAGGGTGCCCAGATGCCGCCCGAGTCGGGGACACCGGCGAGGGAGTCGCCGGGGACCGCGCCACGGACATGGCCCGCGTACTCCCAGCGCGCGAGATCCCGCGAACGGTGGATCGGGATTGTCGGGAACCACTCGAAGGAGCTGGTCGCCACGTAGTACCAGTCGCCGACCCTGACCATGGAGGGATCGGGGGCGAAACCTCGGACAACGGGGTTGTGCAGCAAGGTCACTTGAGGGCTCCCAGGGTGACGCCCGTGCGCCAGTACCGCCGCATCGCCACCATCATCACGGCCATCGGCACGATCGACAGCAGCGCGCCGGTCAGGACCAGGCCGGTGAGGTCGACGCCCGACTCCAGGCGTTTGCCGGACCAGTTGTAGAGGCCGATGTTGAGGGTCCAGTTGTTCTCGCCGCGCAGGACGGTGAGGGGGAGGAAGAAGGCGTTCCAGGTGTTCACGAAGGCGAGCAGGAACACCGTGGCGCCGCCCGTCGTCATCATCCGCAGCACGATGCTGAAGAAGATCCGCAGCTCGCCCGCGCCGTCGAGGCGGGCCGCCTCCAGGAGTTCGAAGGGGATCGTGGCCTCGGTGTACACCTTGGCGAGGTAGACGCTGAACGGGTTGATCAGACAGGGGATCAGCATCGCCCAGGGGGTGTCGACCAGGCCGATCTTCGAGAACATCAGGTACAGCGGCAGCGTGAGCAGCGCGATCGGGATCAGGAACGAACCCACCACGCACGCGAACACCGCGCTGCGGCCCGGGAATTCGAAGCGTGCCAGACCGTAGCCCGTGGCGAGCGCGATGAGGGTGCCGCCGAGGGAGCCGACGCCCGCGTACAGGAACGAGTTGGCGGTCCAGCGCAGGAAGATGCCGTTCTCGTAGGTGAAGACCTGACGCAGGTTGGCCCACAGGTGCATGCCGGAGAACCACAGGCCGTTGCTCTGGTACAGCCCTGTGCGGTTCTTGGTGGCGGCGACGATCAGCCACCACACCGGGAACAGACTGTAGGCGCTCGCCAGGACCAGACCGACGAGCAGGAAGCGCTGGCCGCCGCGTGAACGGGCCGCCGGATCGGGCTTGTTGAGGCGGCGGATCTGCTGTGCCTTCCGGCGCTCTTCGACGAGAGTCATCAGTCGGCCTCCTTCGCGGTGAGCCGGTAGAAGAGGAAGGAGGCAAGGCCGAGGATGAGGGCGAGGAGGACCGAAAGGGCCGCCGCGTAGTGGTAGTTGCCCGCGTTGAACGCCTGGTTGTAGATGACCATGATCGGGGTGAAGCTGTCGTTCACCGTCTGCGGAGTGACGTTCCGGAACAGTGCCGGCTCGTTGAAGATCTGCAGCATCTGGATGATCGAGAGCATCCCGGTCAGCACCAACGCCCCGCGTACGTAAGGGATTTTGATGCTGAGGGCGACCCGGAACTCGGAGGCGCCGTCGAGCCGGGCCGCCTCGAAGAGGTCGCGGGGCACGCCCTGGAGCGCCGAGTAGATGATGACCATGTTGTAGCCGATGCCGTGCCAGGTCAGCAGGTTGCCGATGGACGGCCACACCATCGAGGGCGCGAAGAAGTTCCAGGACAGGCCGAACACCTCGCCCAACGGGGTCAGCGGGCCGACGTCCGGGCTGTACAGGTTGATCCACACGATCGCCGCGACCACCCCGGGAATCATGTACGGCACAAGGAGCAGGATCCGGAAACGTCCGGCGACCTTCGAGGACAGCGCGTCCAGGAACAGCGCCAGCAGCAGACTGACGAGCAGCATCACCGGGATCTGCACGCACGCGAACAGCACCACGCGCAGCACCGAGTTCATGAACGCCGAGTCGGTCAGGCCCTGTTGGTAGTTGTGGAGGCCGGAGAACCTCTCGGTGGAGCCGCCGAGGCCGAGCCCGGACTGGTGCTCCACGAACAGCGACTCGTAGACGGCATACCCGATCGGTATCAGGTAGAGGAACACGAAACCGAGCTGGAAGGGCACCGTGAACGCGGCACCCTTCCAGCGCTGGGAGCGAATCATCGGCGCTGCCTCAGCCCTTGACGCTGATACCGCGGGACTTCAGGTCCTTGACCGTCCACTCCTGCATGTGGGCCAGCAGATCGGTGACCTTCTCCTCCTTGTTCATCACCTTCGCCCAGCCCGTCTGGAGTTCGGTGAACATGGCGGTCCAGTCCGGGCCGAACACCCAGTCCGAGGTGACCGTGTTCAGGCTGTCGGTGACGACTTTCTTCGCCGGTTCGTAGTTCGTGCCGAGCAGCTTGTCGGAGATCGCCTCGGCGACATACGCGTTGCTGTCCGCCAGCGCCGGCATCACACCGTTGCCGGTGGTCGGGCTCGCCATCGTCTTCACCGCGCCGGTGTCGGTCGACATCCACAACGCGGCCTCGGCGGCCTGCTGTTGGTGCGCGCACTGCTTGGTCACCAGGGTGACGCCACCGCTCTGGTTGGTGCCGGCGGGCGTCTTGGCGGCCTCGCCCGCGAACGTCGGCCAGGGCGACAGCGCCCACTTCCCGTCGGACTTGGTGAAGTTCTGCACCATGCCCGCCATCTGCCAGGTGGAGATCTGCCGGGTCGCGGTGCCGCCGTTGTCGTAGTTGCGCTGTACGGCCGCGTAGTCGGCGAACGACAGCTTGGAGGCGAGGTCGTTGTCGACGATGTCCTGGATCACCTTGGCCGCCTTGAGGCTGCCCGCGTCCTGGAAATCCACCTTCCAGGAGTTGCCGTCGATGGCGTACCAGTGCGCCCCGGCCTGCATGGAGAGCACCTCCAGGGTGCTCGGGTCCTCACCGGCGTAGTTGGTGACCTTGATGCCGTGCTTCTTCAGCACCTTGCCCGCGGCGAGGAACTCGTCCCAGGTCGTGGGCGCCCTCAGGCCGTACTTCTGGAAGACGTCGGTGCGGTAGATCGTGAAGGCGGGGGCCGAACTGGTCGGCACGCCATAGGACTTGCCCTGCACCTGCGCACTGGCCCACGCGCCCGCGTTGAACTTGTCCTTGTCGGCGGAGACGTACTTGGTGATGTCGGCGAGCGCGCCCTGCGAGACCCAGGTGGTCACGTACTCCGCCGTGTTCTGCACCAGGCAGGGCGCGTTGCCGGCCTTGACCGCGTTGGTGAGCTGCTTCTGCATCGTCAACTGGTCGGTGACCTTGGTGTACTTGAGTTTGATGTCCTGGTGAGCGGCGTTGAACGCCTTCACGACCGCGTCCTGCCCGTTGGCCCAGCCCCAGAAGGGGAGGGTGACCGGGCCGGAGGACGTCTTGTCTCCCGAGCCGGATCCGCCGCAGGCGGAGAGCAGACCTGTCAGTGCGAGGCCCGCGACGGCTGCCCGAGCGAACCTTCTCCGGGGGCTGGTGAAGTTCATCAGACCGTGTTCCTTCGGAAGAGAAGAGGTAGAAACCGGTTGCTTGGAAGGTAGACAGCGGGGCCTGTTCGGAGCAAGAGGTGTGCAGCGACTTGTTTCGACAGCCCTGGACAGACCCCGTCCGGCCTGGGGATTTGGAGAGAAACCGGTTACGTAACGCCCTGGTTCCGTGTGCCGAACTAGTCCCGCCGGGCGGGCGGTCGCACCGAGTTCCGTACGACGACATGCGTGCCCAGCACCAGATGGTCGCCGTCGCTTCCCCTGCGCCGGCCCGTGCCGCCGCCCTCGCGCCGGTCCGCCACCGCGCGCAGCGCGACCCGGCCCATCTCCTCGTACGGGACGTGCACGGTGGTCAGCTGAGGGGTGAGCTGGGAAGCCAGCGGGATGTCGTCGTAGCCGACGATCGACACGTCCTCGGGCACGCGCAGGCCCCCCGCGCGCAGCGCCTGCATGGCACCCGCGGCGACCACGTCGGTGCCCGCGAGCACCGCCGTGAATTCCACCCCCCTCTTCAGGCTCTCCTCGACCGCCTCGTACCCGTGCTCGTAGTCGTACGGACCGTGCCGCACCATCCCCGGGTCGAACGGCACGCCGTACGCCTCGAAGGCCCGTTGCGCCCCCCTCAACCGGCCCTGTGCAGTGGTGAGTTCGGCGTGCCCCGGCAGCAGCAGGACCCGGCGGTGGCCGGCCGAGAGGAGGTGGCTGGCCATGGCGTAGGCGCCGCCCTCGTTGTCGTAGTCGACCGTCGTGGCCGGGACGTCGCCCTCCAGCGGCGGGCGGCCGACGAGCACGAGGTGCGAGCCGGCCGCGTCGAGGGAGCGGGCGAAGCGGGCCATGCGCAGCTGGTACTCGTCGACGTCGTAGGCGCCGCCCAGCAACACCACGGCGGCGACGCCCTGTTGGCGCATGAGGTTGACCAGCGCGAGTTCGCGTTCCGGGTCGTCGCCGGTGGTGCCGACCAGGGAGAGCCAGCCGCGCAGTGTGGCCGCGCCCTCAACTCCCTTGGCCACATGGGCGAATGCCGCGCCGGTGATGTTGTTGATGAGGATCGCCACGGTCGGTGTGCCGCCGCCGGCCAGGGAACGGGCGTGCGCGTTGGTGACGTAGTCGAGGTCGCCGACGACCTTCATCACCCGGCGGCGCAGCTCCTCCGACACCGGATAGTTGCCGGACAGCACGCGCGAGACGCTCGCCACCGAGACCCCGGCGCGCTCCGCCACGTCCCGGATCGTGGCCCGGCCGACGTCGCCCGACGTCTTGCGCTGACTCACCGTGGCGACTCCTTCGCGGTATCGGCTCTCCCGCCGGGCGCGCGAGGGTTCGCTCCCGCGCCGGTCCGGAAACCGTATCCCATCGTTGTTCCAGGCAGGAGGCCCTGTGGACGGCCCGGATCAGGCGACACGGGCCAGGTCCGCGTGCCGCACCTCGTGGGCCGGCGGCAGGCCCGCGGCCAGCCGCTCCAGCTCGTCGACGACGATGCCGCCGAGCCGCGCCAGCTCGTTGCCGAGCGAGCCCGCGATGTGCGGGGTGAGGAAGACGTTCGGCAGCTGGTAGAGCGGGGACGCGGGGGGCAGCGGCTCCGGCTCGGTGACGTCCAGTATCGCGGTCAGCCGGCCGGAGAGCAGTTCGTCGGTGAGGGCGTCGTGATCGATCAGGGCACCCCGGGAGGTGTTGATCAGCACCCCGCCGTCGCGGATCAGGGCGAGCCGCCCGCGGTCGAGCATGCGCTGTGTCTCGGGGATGTCGGGGGCGTGCAGGCTGACGATGTCGCTACGGCTCAACAGGTCGTCCAGCGGCAGGAGTTCGGCACCCAGCGCGGTGGCCTCGGTGACGCCGACGTAGGGGTCGTGCAGGAGGACCTCGAAGTCGTGGGGCCGCAGCAGTTCGAGCAGTCGGCGGCCCACCCGGGAGGCGCCGATGACGCCGATCCGGCGGCCGAGGTTGCCGATCGCGGCGGTCTCGGCGGGCGTCGGGTACGTGTGCGCGTGCCGGAAGCGCTCCCGCTGCGCGAAGGTGTCCTTCCCGGCGAGCAGGATCATGGCGAGGGTGTACTCGGCGACCGGCAGCGCGTTGCCGGTGACCGCGCTGGATACGGTTACCCCGCGTTCCCACAGGGCCTCGCCGACCAGTGAGCGGACCGAGCCCGCCGCGTGCAGCACGGCCCGCACCCGGGGTGCCGCCGCGAGGGCGTCGGCGTCGAGGTGCGGGCAGCCCCAGCCGGTGATCAGGACCTCGGCCCCGGCCAGGGCCCCGGCGGACTCGGGGGCGGCGAAGTCGCGTACGACGAGCCCGGGGTCGATCTCGGCCGTCTGCCGGAGCCGTGCCATCAGGGGTGGGGGGAAGAGCAGGGGCAGGTGCACCGGATCCATGGCGAACACGGCCCTCGGCGGCTGGGCGCTGGGCATGACCCTCCAGTAGTGCGGCGTGGGATGCAGCTTCGGAAACGTTTTCTGAAAGCGTCTTCTACCGTAGATCTGCCGGGGAGCGGGGGTCAATCGGTCGGCGGACGCGCAGTCCCGCACGATGCGTCCGCACAGGCGTCCGCACAGGCCTCCGCACGCCCGTCTCGATAACCCGTCCAGCCGCGCTCGTCCGCCGGAATAGCAGGCCGCGATGTGATGCTCTGATGAGCGTGGTTCACGAGCGTGGTGAGGAGCTGGTGGGCGGATGACGGGTATGGCAGCGGCGACGGCAGAGCAGACGGGCCCCGTGGTGGGAACCCCCTACGGGGCGGTACGCGGCCGGTACGAGAAAGGGATCGCGGTCTTCCGGGGCATCCCCTACGCGGCGCCCCCCTTCGGACCGCGCAGATTCCGCCCGCCCGTCCCGCCCGAGCCCTGGACCGGAGTGCGCGACGCGCTCGCCTTCGGCCCGACCCCGCCGAAACCGCCGTACTCGGACGCCTTCGCCAAACTGCTCTCCGACCGCGTCGTGCCCGGCGACGATTGCCTCAACCTCAACGTGTGGACCCCGGACCCCGGCCCGGGCGCCCGGCTGCCGGTCATGGTCTGGCTGCACGGCGGCGCGCTCATCCGGGGCTCCTCGGCCGTCCCCGTCTACGACGGACACGCCTTCGCCCGCGACGGAGTCGTGTTCGTCTCGGTCAACTACCGCCTGGGCGTGGAGGGCTACGGCCTCTTCCCGGACGCGCCGGCCAACCCCGGCCTGCGCGACCAGCTCGCCGCGCTGCGCTGGGTGCACGAGTCGATCACGGCGTTCGGCGGCGACCCCGACCGGATCACCCTCGCCGGTCAGTCCGCCGGCGCGATCAGCGCCGGCGCCCTGCTCGGCGCCCCGCAGGCCCAGGGGCTCGTACGACGGGCCGTCCTGCAGAGCGGACCCCCGGAGGCCTTCGACCGCGACAAGGTACGGCGGATGGTGCGCCGGATGGCGACCCGGCTGAAGGTCCCCGCCACCGCCGAGGCCTTCGCCGCCGTCGACCGCGAACTGCTGCTGCGCGCCCAGGCCGACGTCGGCAGGCTCAGCAGCCCGGTGCTCGGCGGGCCCAGCTTCGGGATCGTCATCGACGGCGAACTGGTGCCCCGCGACCCGCTGGAGGCCCTCGTCGACGGTCAAGTGGCCCGGGACGTCGACCTGTTGATGGGCTGGACCCGCGACGAGTACCGGCTGTGGCTGGTCCCCGGCGGGCTGCACGAGCGCGTCGACCGGCTCGGCGCGGTCGCCCTGGCCGGTGCGATGGCCCGCTGCCACTGCGGAGTCGAGGTCCCGCGCGGCTACCGCGCCCTGCACCCCGCAGCCGGCACCGCCGAGACCGTCGGCCAGCTCGTCACCGACCACCTGCTGCGCTACCCCCTGCACCGCCTCGCCGACGCCCGCCCCGGAAACTCCTACCTCTACGAGTTCGCCTGGCCCTCCAACCTCCCCGACCTCGGCTCCTGCCACGCCCTCGAACTCGGCTTCGTCTTCGACACCGGCGACATCCCCGAGGCCGCCAGACTCGCGGGCGAGGGCGCGCCCCAGGAACTCGCCGACACCATGCACGCGTCCTGGGTACGGTTCGCCGTGGACGGCGACCCGGGCTGGCGCGCCTGGGACGACTCGCACCCGGTCCAGATCTTCGGCGAGGGCGCGCCCTACGTCGCCAACGGCCCGCGCGACCCCGAGTTCGCCCTGTGGGCGGCCGACACGGCGACGCGCGAGCCGGCGGTCCCGGTCGTGGGCACACCCGCACGCGGTGCGGCCGAACTGCGGTCGGTCGTACGGCGGTTGCGGCGGACCGGGGATGTGCCGAAGTCGTCGTGAGCGGGGGATGCGGGGCGGAAACCGGTTGCCCAGCGCGGTTTGCCGACGACTGCCGTGCTGGCCTAGGTGAATTGGCCGACACGCGCCCCTCCTCCCGACCGTCGCCCGCTGCTACCCTCCGCGCAGGGAACCGGTTGTCGGACGTGTTCCCGCAGGCAGGGGAGGGGCGGGCGGCGCATGACCAGGAAGAGCCAGGACGCGAACGGGAGCACCATCCGGGACGTGGCGGCCCGCGCCGGAGTGTCCGCGTCCACGGTGTCGCGGGTGCTCGGCGGCGAGTACCCGGTGAGCACGGCCACCCGCACGCGCGTGCTGCGGGCCGTACGCGAACTGGACTACGTCGCCGACGCCCGCGCCAAGGCCGTGGCGGGCGTCGGGACACCGACCCTCGCGTTCGTCCTGGAGGACATCACGGGACCGTCGTTCGCGCTGATGGCACACGGTGTGGAGCGCGAGGCGACCCGGCTCGGGCATCTGTGCCTGGTGTGCAGCACGGAGGGCGACGTCCAGCGCGAACTGGACTTCATCGAGACGATGCGCGCCCAGCGCACCGCCGCCGTGATCCTCGTCGGCGGCACCGCCGACACCCCCGAGTACCGCACCCGCACCCGCCGTATCGCCGACTCGCTCGCGGCGGCCGGCTCGCGGCTCGTGCTGTGCGGACGCCCGCCGCTCGGCCCGGGCGCACCGGTCACGGTCATCGAGTACGACAACGAGGGCGGCGCCTACGCCCTGGTCGCGCACGTCCTGGCCCAGGGCCACCAGCGTGTCCTGTTCCTCGGCGGCAAGCCCGACCACGCGACCGCGCAGGGCCGCGAACGCGGTTACCTCGCCGCCCATCGCGCCCGCGGTCTCGAACCCGACCCTGAGCTCCTGCTCCACGGCGACTTCACCCGCGACTCGGGCCACCGGCTGATGCGCCAGGCGCTGAGCCGGAAACTGGAGTTCACCGCGGTGGTCGCCGCCACCGACATGGTCGCGGCGGGCGCCCTGACCGCGCTGCACGAGGCGGGCCTCGACGTCCCCGGGGACGTCTCACTGGCCGGCTACGACGACATCCCCTTCGCCCGCGACCTGCACCCCGCCCTGACCACCGTCCACGTCCCCTACGAGGAGCTGGGCCGCCTCGCCGTGCGCACCGCGCTGGGCCGCACACCGGAGTCCCCGGACGAGCACCTGCTGCTGGGCACGCACGTGGTCGTACGGAACTCGATCATGAAGGTGTGAGCGTCCGCCGGATGGAGGTGATCGTCTCGGGCCCCACCCGGCAGCAGCCCCCGATCAGCCGCGCGCCGGCGGCCCGCCAGCCCTCGACCTGCTCGGTGGTGAAGGTGGACCGGCCCGTCCAGGCGCGGGCCTCCGCGTCCCAGGTCTCGCCGCTGTTGGGATAGACGACGACGGGCTTTCCGGTGACCCGGGCCGCGATCTCGACCGCGCCGTCGACGTCCTCGGGGGCACTGCAGTTCACCCCGACCGCGATGATCTCGTCCGCGCCGGCGGCAAGCGCGAACGCCTCCTCCAGCGGCTGTCCGGCGCGGGTCCGGTCCCCGGCGATCGAGTACGACAGCCAGGCGGGCGTCCGCAGGCCGCGCACCGCCCGCAGCAGCGCCTCGGCCTCTACCGCGTCCGGGATCGTCTCGAAGGCCAGCACGTCCGGACCGGCGAAGTCCAGCACCTCCAGGCGGGGCCGGTGGAAGGCCTCCAGTTCGGCCACGCTCAGTCCGTACCGGCCCCGGTACTCGGAGCCGTCCGCGAGCATCGCGCCGTACGGCCCGACCGAGGCCGCCACGTAGCGGGGCCGCTCGATGCCCCGCTGCCCGGCCTCCACCGCCGCGTCGACGCCCAACTCCACGCTCTCGGCCATGAGTTCGGCCGCCCGCTCGTGCTTGATCCCGCGTTTCGCGAAGCCCTCGAAGGTGGCCTGGTAGCTGGCGGTGATCGCCACGTCGGCGCCCGCCTCGAAGTACGCGAGATGCGCCTCGGCGATCGCCTCGGGCCGGTCCGCGAGCAGCCGCGCCGACCACAGCTCGTCGCTCAGATCGTGCCCGGCCGCCCCGAGCTGATTGGACAGCCCGCCGTCGAGAACGAGCGTTCCGGCGGCCAGGGCGTCGGCGAGGAGGGGAGCGGTGTCGCGGGTCATGTCTCGACGCTAGTCGATACGGCCGTGGGCGCGGACTGTGTCCAGCTGCTGATCGGATTGCCCGACATGCGATACGTCTGTTCCGGCATACGGCGATCTGGTGGTCGCGTCCCCGACCTGCGAAGCTTGCATGTGCACGCCTTGAGGAGGCTCTGTGATCTATGCGGAAGGGATGGCCCGGTTCACGTTGGCGCCCGCCGCCCGTGAGCTGCTGCGCCTGTCGGCGGACGGTCAGGAACACTCCATGACGGTCCCCTACGGAGGGGACGACTTCACCCTGTACGGCCACCTCAGGGCTCGCCGGACGGCACCCGGCCAGGGCGAAGTGGGCGTGGCGTGCTGGATCGTCAGCATCGACCTGGCCCGCTTCTTCGGCAGCAACCCTCCGGCCGAGAACGAGACACGGCTGCCCCCGGAGGGGACGGCCACACCGGACGGCGCCTTCACCATCGAAGCGGCCCGCCACCTGGCCGCCTCCCTGAACGCCCTCGACGGTCCCCGCTCCGCGACCAACGGCGACGGCCATCGCACGATGACCGTTCCCGTCGACGTCCCGGAATGACAGGCAACCGTCAGGCCGCCGCCGTCAGGTCTATGCCGCGTGCCTCCCGCCCCCGCCTCCGCGCCTGCTCCCGCCCCGCGTGCGCTTGGTCGCCGGGACCAGCAGGGCGCCCAGGAGACCGAGTCCGAGGGCGTAGGGCCACCAGCCGAAACCGGCGCCGCGGGCGGTGTTCTCGGTGCGGGCCTCGGTGATCGTCGTTCCGGACGACGACTTGGGGTGGGCGGTGGGGGAGGAGGAACTGCTCGCGGTGACGGCGGTCAGGACGACGTCGTTGCCGTCGCCGCCCCGGTAGCTGATCCGGTACGTCGTGTCGGCGAGCATGAGCCTGCTGCCCTCGCGAAGTCCCTTGAAGGAGCCGGTCGTTGGGGCGTCGCCCGGGTGATCGAGGATCGTCACGGTCCGCGCGGCATGCGTACCGGCCGCCGAGAGGTCCAGGTCGCCGGCCAGGGCGACCTTGCCCGCCGCCTTCAACGGCTTGGCGCCCAGGACCAGTTCGCCCTTCGCGCTCTGCGTGTAGTTCCCGGTCACGGTGAGGCCGCCGCCCGCGATCACGCCGTCGTTCGTCACCGAACCCTTCACCGTGCCCGGACCGGTGAGCGTGGTCGCCACCCGCAGCCCGGACGTCCCCACGTCCAGCCGGGCGCCGGCCGAGGTGAGCCGGATCGCCTTGCTGTGGACGAGAGTTGCCCCCGACCGGAGCGCCAGCGTGCCCTTCGAGACCGTAGTCGTCCCCGTGTACGTGACCGACGCGCCCGTCAGCGTCGTCGTCGCGGTGCCGGACTGGACGAGGGACCCCTTGCCGGAGAGGTGTGACAGTTTCACGGGGAGCGACACGTTCCGCGTGACAAGGGTCCCGTCGTCGACGATCCGCCGCCCCTCGGTGCCGGTCAGCACCCCGCCGTCGCCGCCCCGCTTCCCGGACCCCAGCCGCAGCACCGCCCCCTTCTGCACGGTCGTCGAACCGTCGTAGTACTGCGGCGCCGCGAAGGTCACGTCGTTCCCGCGCGTCCCCGCGACGACGATGTCCCCGGCGCCGGGCGCGGCCAGCGTGTCGTGGTACTTGCCGCCGCCGATCGGCGCACCGAGGGTGACCGGACCGTCGTAGTCGAAGGTCAGCCTGGACCGGACCCCGCTCGCCGCGTGGAGGTTGATGTACACGGTGTCCTTGGTGCC
This sequence comes from Streptomyces sp. NBC_01622, assembly GCF_045209635.1. NCBI lineage: Bacteria > Bacillati > Actinomycetota > Actinomycetes > Kitasatosporales > Streptomycetaceae > Streptomyces > Streptomyces sp. NBC_01622. The sequence continues at coordinate 2,666,186 of NZ_CP109293.1, read as the reverse complement.
CGGCATGAAGATCTGGTGGGTGGTGCCGTCGCCCCACTGGACGTCCGCGCCCTCGATGTTGGTGCCGCGCTTGTTCAACTGGTGGGCGATCGCACGCCAGTTGAGGCCGGAGTCGCTGAGCGACGGGTTGGTGTCGCCGCCCTGGTCGCTGTAGCTGTACTGGCCCGTGAGGACGACCTTGCTGCCCGGCCGGGAGTGCACGTTGACGTCGCTGCCGTACTCGCGCTGGTAGAAGTTCTGGCGCAGGGTGATCGTCTGGTAGAGCGGGGTGTCGATGATCCAGGAGCCCTGGTTGAGGATCGCGCGGGCGTTGGGCAGCGCGACCGGGTACTCGGGGCGGCCGACCGCCATGCCGGTGCCGTTGTCGATCACCCCTGAAAAGGGGTGGGTTCCGGCGAGGTCGAGGGTGCCCCACATGTTGCGGGGCTGGGTGACCAGGCCCGAGCCGCTGATGGTGCCGATGTTGAAGGTGCGGGTCAGGGAGAGGCGGAGGGTGCCGTCGACCCGGACGTTGAGCTGGTTGAGCTGGTAGCCCGGTGTGCTGTACGGGAAGTGGCCGATCAGGCCGGTGCCACCACCCGTGCCGTACTGGAGAGTTGTGCCGCGCTCGACCGTGATCGCGGGCGGGTCCGGGTTGCTGACGGTCGTGTACGGGTGGTTGCCGCCCTGGGTAGTCACCTTCTGCCGCTGCCGGGCCGCCGGGAGCGTGAAGTCGCTGTCCCTGGTGAGGATCAGCGTCCCGCCGCCGCGCACGGTCAGCGTGCCCTGGCCGCGGAACACCCCGTCGTACGTCGTCGTCCCGGCCGGCACGGTGACCACCGTGTCGCCGGCGAGCGTGACATCGCGGTCCGCCAGGACGTCGGCGGTGGCGTCGCGGGCACCGGCGGCCGAGGCGGGCGGCGCTCCGGCCAGGAGGGCGACGATCGCGAGGGCGCCTACGGCGGCTGCTGTCTTGTGGGTTTGGCTGCGCACGGGAGTGGAGACGGTTCGAGGCGCACCTGGATAACAGAAATTTCGAGATCGGACGGAAAGCGCTCTCTCAATGTCTCGTCGGACCCGTTGACCTCGTGGTGGCACACCCTTACCTTTTCGGCGTTCGAAGTCGTTCGTAATGACAGATGGTGTTCGCCACCTCGAACGTTTCCGAGAGGCAGCCGTATGAGCCGCAACGACGAACTGCCCCATGCCCCCAGCCGAAGGCTGATGCTGAAGGGAGCCGCTCTGGCCGCGGGCGCCCTGGCCATCGCGCCGACCCCGGCGACCGCGTCCCCGAAAGCAGCCCCGTTCGTGAACCCGCTCGTCCGCCAACGCGCCGACCCGTACATCCACCGGCACACCGACGGTCACTACTACTTCACCGCCACCGTCCCCGAGTACGACCGCATCGTTCTGCGCCGCTCCCGCACCCTCAACGGCCTTGCCACCGCCGCCGAGTCGGTGATCTGGACCAAGCACGCGACCGGTGTGATGGGTGCCCACATCTGGGCGCCGGAGATCCATCGCATCGGCGGCAAGTGGTACGTCTACTTCGCCTCAGCGCCCGCCGAGAGCGTCTGGGACATCCGTATCTGGGTCCTGGAGAACGCCAACGCCGATCCCTTCCAGGGCACTTGGGAGGAGAAGGGCCAGCTCGGGACGGCCTGGGAGACCTTCTCCCTGGACGCCACCACCTTCACCCACCGGGGCACCCGCTATCTCGCCTGGGCCCAGCACGAGCCCGGCATGGACAACAACACCGCCCTGTGGCTGTCGAGGATGGCGAACCCGTGGACCCTGACAGGTCCTCAAATCCGCCTGTCCACACCGGAGTACGCCTGGGAGACCGTCGGCTACAAGGTCAACGAGGGCCCGGCCGTCATCGCCCGCCATGGCCGTCTGTTCCTGTCTTACTCGGCCAGTGCCACCGACTGGCACTACTGCATGGGCCTGTTGAGCGTCGACGCGAACGCCGACCTGATGGACCCGGCGAACTGGTCCAAGTCGCCTACCCCCGTCTTCACCAGCAACGACACCACCGGGCAGTACGGCCCCGGCCACAACTGCTTCACGGTCGCCGAGGACGGCCGCAGCGACGTCCTCGTCTACCACGCGCGCCAGTACAAGGAGATCACCGGCGACCCGCTGAACGACCCCAACCGCCACACCCGGATCCAGCTCCTCGGCTGGCACCGCGACGGCACCCCCGACTTCGGCGTCCCCGTGGCCGACACCGTGAAGGAGAGTGTGTGAGATGAGACGTGCGTACGCCATCCTGCTCGCCCTGGTCTGCGCCCTCACCGCCGCCCTGGTGACGGCGGGCCCGGCCCAGGCCGCCGCCCAGACCATCACCAACGGCACGCAGTTCACGGACACTTCGGGCAACGCCCTGCACGCGCACGGCGGCGGGGTGATCAAGGTCGGCAGCTACTACTACTGGTTCGGCGAGGACCGCAACGCCGACAACACCTTCAAGTACGTGGACGCCTACCGCTCCACCGACCTGAAGAACTGGGAGTTCCGCAACCACGTCCTGACCCAGTCCAGCGCCTCCGAGCTGGCCACGGCCTACATCGAGCGGCCCAAGGTCATCTACAACGCGTCCACCGGCAAGTTCGTGATGTGGATGCACAAGGAGAACGGCGTCGACTACAGCGAGGCGAAGGCCGCAGTCGCCGTCTCCTCGACCGTGGACGGCAGTTACACCTACCAGGGCAGCTTCCAGCCGCTCGGCGACAACATGTCCCGCGACATCACGACCTTCGTCGACACCGACGGCACCGCCTACATGGTCTCCGCCGCCAACGAGAACTACGACCTGCACATCTACAAACTCACCGCCGACTACACCGCCATCGACAGCCTGGTCGCCAACCCGTGGGTCGGCGGACACCGCGAGGCACCGGCCCTCTTCAAGCGCAACGGCGTCTACTTCATGCTGACTTCGGCCGCCACCGGCTGGAGCGCCAACCAGCAGCAGTACGCCACCGCCACCAGTATCACCGGCCCCTGGACGGCCTTCACCAACGTCGGCGACTCGACGGCATACAACTCGCAGACGGCGTACGTCCTCCCGGTCACGGGGACTTCGGGCACCTCCTACCTCTACATGGGCGACCGCTGGGGCAACTCCTTCGGCGGTACCGTCAACGACTCCCGTTACGTCTGGCTGCCGTTGACCTTCCCGACCACCACCTCGATGTCCATGGCGTCCTGGTACCCGGAGGTGTCGATCGACACGGCCGCCGGCACGATCACCGGGACGAGCGCGACGTACAACACGCTCATCGCCAGGAACAGCAGCAAGTGCGCTGACGTGGCCAACCAGTCGCTGTGGCAGGGCATCGCGATCAGCCAGTACACCTGCAACAGCGGCACCAACCAGAAGTGGTGGTTCAAGGACCTCGGCACCGGCTACTACGAACTCATGGGCCGGGGCAGCTCGTTGTGCCTCCAGGAGAACTCGACCAACGTCACCCAGGAGAACTGCACGGGTGCCACCGCCCAGCAGTGGAGCCTGACCACGTCCGGCAGCTACGTCCTCGTCAAGGCCAGGACCAGCGGCGAGTGCCTGGACGTGTCGGGCGCGTCCACCGCCAACTCCGCCGCGATCATCACGTACGCGTGCAGCGGGGCGACCAACCAGCAGTGGACGCGCGGTAGTTGACAGCCCCATTACCGGACCGGATTCCAGCCGTCCGTGCCCGCCAGATACTTCTGGGCCGTGTAGTTCGCGGCCTGGGAGTCGGTGAGCTGCGGACGGTTGGAGTTCACCGTCGCGCCCGCCCCGGTGTTCTTGTACTCGAAGAAGCGGGCGTTCTTCCAGGAGTAGCCGCTCATGTCCGTCCAGGGCCCGGCGACCTTCACGGCGGCGGGCAACGAGGTCTGCCGGACGACCAGTTGGCCGACCGCGTCCGCCGACGGGTGCCAAGGGCGGCCCAGGTAGTACGTGTTGGCCGCCGCGGAGCTGGTCACCGAGCTGCCGGTGACGAGGATGCCGTACGTCTTCGCGGAGCTGGTGTTGGGCGCCGACAGGAAGCCGTTGAGACCGCCGGCTGTCGCGCCCGAGTTGCGCAACTGGATGTTGACGCGGTCGTAGACGGCGGTGGCGTTGCCGAAGACGAAGTCCACGTCACCCGATATGAACGACGAGTAGAAGTACTGCCGGTACTGGCCGGTCGACGAGGGCGACCAGTTGAGGACGGTGTCCTGGCGGCTGATGAACCGGTCTTTGGTGAAGGTCTGCCGGTCGCCCTGCGCGGTGATGGCGACGGCCTGGGTGTCCGTGATGTCGGGGTGGGCTGCCTTGTCGAAGGTGTTCTGGACGGTGATCCCGGTGACGGTGAGACCGCTCGCCGAGAACGTCGCCACCGAACTGCCCAGCGTGCCGTACTTGTTGCCACTGGCATCGGTGTAACCGGCGGCCCGGTCATAGCTGATGACGACGTCCTCGGCGTTGCCGGTGGCGCCATGGATGGTCAACCCCGTTTTCCCGGAGGGGACGTTGACGATCTCGGCGTACGTGCCCTTGGCCACGGAGATCGTGTCGCCGGCGGCTGCCGCGTTCACGGCGGCCTGCACGGTCGTGAAGCGGCCCGAACCGTCCTTGGCGACGGTGATGACGGTGGCGGCCCGCGCCTGGGTCACCAGCGACACCGCGACCAGCCCGAGGGCGGCCGCGGTACCGGTCGCCACGGCGGCGGCTCGACGCCGGGCGGGGGAGCGGCGGTGCGTGTTCGGCTCAGTCATGCCTACAAGTCGCCGCCCCCCGCCCGGGAGTTGCCGCCTCTAGGCCAGCAGATCGATGGCGTCGACCGACGTACCGGCGCTCAGGAACGACGTCGATCCCGACCCGCTCGCCACATAGATCTTCAGCGTGTTGTACGCGCTCGCGTCCGTCAGCCAGGCGGATGCCGGAACGCTGTACGTGAACGTGTAGTTGTTGCCCCGGTACGACCCCACGGTCAGCGACCGCGTGCTCGGCTGGGTGGGCGGCGAAGGGACGGCCGAGGTCCAGGTGTCGTTGACGACGACCTGCGGGCGGCCGTTCGCGTAGGCCGTCGTCACCCCGATGCGCAGTGTGTGCGCGGCGGCGAGCTGAGCGGCCGTCAGTTTGAAGTACACGATGAGGCCGCTGTTGACGTCCTTCCAGAGGTAGCAGGGGAACGCCGAGGTCTCCGTCCCGCTGCCGATGACGACATTCCCGGTCCAGGAGGCCGCCCTTACGTCCGACGGGTGCGCGTACGTCATCAGGTCCGCGTTCTTGAAGCCGCCGGGCGTGCCGTCCCAGTTGCCGATCCGCCAGATCGCGCTCGCGTTGGACGGGTCGTTCGAGGACGGGATCGCGATGCTGTTCAGCGTCGTCGTGCCGCCCGCCGTGACCGCCACCGACCCGGTGTAGACGGCGAGTTCACCCTTGAAGACGGTCAGCGTGTACGTCCCCGGCAGGACTCCGGCGATGGAGAAGTAGCCGTCCGACGCCCGCGCCGAACCCCAGTACTGTGCGGCCGAGTTGGCGAGCCCGACCGTGTACGCGTACGCCGTGTCCCGCCCGGTGATGCCGACGCCCGCGACCCGGCCCCGGCCGCCAGAAGCCACGTACCCGGAGATGCCGAGCGAATCGGCCCACGCGGTGGTGAGGTTGGCGTGGTAGAGCGAGGAGGAGGGCGCGCCGCCGTCCGTGAACGCGATGACGTACGGCCCCTGGAGACCGAAGCGCTGCGCCTCCGTCTGGTTCTCGCCGTAGTACAGGATCTCGTACAACCCGCCGCCGTCCGCGCTCTGATGGCGCAGCAGGGAGCGGTAGAACGGACCCCCGGACGCCTTCTCGTGGTTGCTGCGCACGACCCAGAGGCCGACGCTGCCGGTGGTCCAGCCGATGTAGTCGTAGTCGATGACCCGCTTCTTCGAGTAGTGCTTGGAGCGGGTCTGGCCGTCGGACTTCTCGAAGACGTCGGCGGACTCGATGGTGGTCGGCGCGTAAGTGTAGGAATCCGGCTCGTCGTTGAGGAACAGGCCGGCCTTCACGCGCACGATGTAGCGGGTCGCGCTGACCGAGGTGTCGGCCTTGTTGGTCCACAGGTAGACGTTGTTCTCGCCGCTGCGGGCCGCGTAGTAGTGCTTCAGGGTGCCGTGCGTGACGGAGATCAGGATCGTCGTACCGGACTGCGCGATCGTCACCGTGGACGCGCCGAGGCCGGACTCCACATGCGAGTTCATACCGCCGTAGCCCTGGTACTCGGTGCCTTTGTAGACCAGCGAGGTCAGATCGCCGTTCGTCTTGCTGACCTTGAAGACCAGGCTGGCGCCGGTGTCGACGACGTAGTTCGAACCGTCGTCGGTGTAGCCGAAGCTCGCGGCGGACGCGGTCTCGGCGAACGGCCCGGCGAGCGCCGCCGTACCGGCCACGGCCGCCGTGCCGAGGACGAAGGTGCGGCGACGGACCGGTCTGTTCACAGAACCGGACATGGGGGTGCCTCCTTCGGGAGGTGGGGGTGCGGGTGCTTTGGAGGGTGACAGTTGAATCGATTTCGCGAAAGGGCTTTCGCGGCCTGGGAGTTGGCGATGACGTGAAATTTGACATGGGGCTAGAAAGCGCTTGTCCGGAGCGGTACGGTCCACCGCCAGGCCTTGTCGTCGGACGGAGGAGCCACGGATGAGACGTTTCAACATCGCCCTGCTGGCCGCGGTGACCCTGAGCACCGCCCTGTCGGCAGCACCCGCACAGGCCCACGACCGCACGCCCCCGCTCGGCATCGCCGACTGCACCGCGACCGCCTGCCACTTCGACGTCCCGCCCGGCACCTACGACGTCACGGTCCGCCTCGGCGGCGAGTCGGCCGCGAGCACCGCCGTCACCGGCGAGACCCGGCGCTCCCTGCTCCCCGAGACGGCCACCGCCGCCGGGCAGACCGTGACCCGCAGCTTCACCGTGAACGTCCGCACCCCCGAGGGCGAACCCACCGGCCCCGACGGCACCCCCGGCCTAGACCTCACCCTGAGCGGCACCGCCCCCGCCCTCGCCGACATCCGTGTGACCCCCGCCCGCCATCCCCACCAGGTCATCCTGATCGGCGATTCCACGGTCTGCGACCAACCGGGCGACCCGTATTCCGGCTGGGGCCAACAGCTCCCGCAGTTCCTGCGCAAGGGCGTCTCGGTCGCCAACTACGCCGATTCCGGGGAGAGTACGGTCACCTATTTGGAGAATCCCTTGCTCTGGGGGACGGTTCAGCCGCTGATCAACCCCGGTGACCTCGTCCTGGTCCAGCTCGCGCACAACGACAAGACGACAGACGAGGCGACGTACCGCGCGAATTTGGAAACCCTCGTAGCGGGTATCCGGGACATGGGCGGTCGTCCGGTTCTGGTGACACCGATCGTCCGACGCTGGTTCAATGCCGACGGCACACTGAACAACGACACAGCACTGCTGGTGAACGGACTCGGCGTCGACCTGCCGGGCGTCGTCCGCTCGGTCGCCGCCGCCGAGGGGGTAACACTGATCGATCTCACGGCGCAGACCAAGGCGCTGGTGGAATCGCTGGGAGTGGAAGGCTCCAAGGCGATCTATCTCTACAACGAGAAGAAGGACAACACGCACACCTCCGTGCACGGTGCCACGGTGTACGCGGGCCTGGTCCGCGACGCACTCGTCGCCCGGCATCTGCTGCCGGAGGACCGGGTACGGGTGGGTTGAGACCCGAAAGACCCCTGGGGCGTTCCGACCGGAACCGGGGCGCCCCAGGCTCCACCCGCCGCCAGTGAGAGTGAGCCGATGCAACTGCCCGCAGACAACCGCGTGTTGAGCCCGCGCACCGGCTACACCCGCGCCCACTGGGAGACGGCCGCCGACGCCCTCCTCGCCGCCGTGGAGCCCTACGCCACCGAGGACCGCGCGCTCTACCACCTCCCGGGCACGCACACCAGCTGGTCCGGAAGGCTCTCCGACGGTCTGGAGGGCTACGCCCGCACGCTCCTGCTGGCCGCCTTCCGCCGCGACGAGACGGCACTGGAACGCTACGCCGACGGACTCGCCGCAGGCGTCGCGGGCGTCTGGCCCCGCATCGAGGAACGCGGCCAGCCCCTGGTCGAGGCGGCCTCGATCGCCCTCGCCCTGCGCCTGACCCGCCCGCTCCTCTGGGACCGCCTCGACGAGCCGGTACGACAGCGCGCGGCGGCCTGGCTCGCCGACGCCCTCACCGCCGAACCCTGGCCCTGCAACTGGGAGTTGTTCCCCGTCACGGTCGGCGGCTTCCTCCAGGAGATCGGCCACGAACCCGACGCCTCCCGCAAGGCCATCGACCACGGCCTGGAACGCATCGAGCAGTGGTACGTCGGCGACGGCTGGTACACCGACGGCGACGGCCGTAAGTTCGACTACTACAACGGCTGGGCCATGCACCTCTACCCGGTCCTGCACGCCTGGCTCGCCGACGACCCCCGACTCCTCGACCTCTACGGCACCCGCCTGGAACGCCATCTCGCCGACTACGCCCGTCTGTTCGGCGGCGACGGCGCCCCCATGCACCAGGGCCGCTCCCTCACGTATCGGTTCGCGACCACGGCTCCGCTGTGGCTGGGCGCGCTGACGGGCCGTACGCCACTGGCGCCGGGTGAGACCCGACGGCTGGCCTCCGGGGCGCTCCGCTATTTCCTCGACCGGGGCGCGGTGGACGACCGGGGACTGTTGAGTCTGGGCTGGCACGGCCCCGACGAGGCTGTCCTGCAAGGTTATTCGGGCCCCGCCTCCCCGTACTGGGCCAGCAAGGGTTTCCTCGGCCTGCTGCTCCCGCCCGACCACGAAGTGTGGACGGCGGTCGAGGAACCGGGCCCGGTGGAACGCACGGACGCGGTCACCGCGATCACGCCCGCCAACTGGCTTCTCCAGTCGACCAGTTCGGACGGCCTGGTCCGCCTCCACAACCACGGCAGCGAGGACGTCCGCTACGACCCGTACTACACGCGCCTCGCCTACTCCAGCGCCACGACGCCCTCGCCGTCGTACGACAACAGCGTGTTCGTCGGCGGCGATCCGAGCCGTACGGACATCGTGCCGTTGGGCGTGGGGGAGGGGCTGGTGGCCTCCCGGCACACGGCGGCTTCCGGTGCCCGGGTGACCAGCGTGGTGATGGCCGAGGGGGCGGTGGAGGTGCGGGCGCATCTGGTAGTGGGCGCGGAGGCCGGGACGCCGGTGCGGGTCACGGGCTGGTCGGCGGAGGACGGGCAGCGCGCCGAACTCGTCTCCCTGCACAGCCTGTTGGACGGTGAGGGTGTCGTCGGTGACGGGCCCACCCTGTTCGTCGCCCTCGTCCGGCTCAGCGCGGAGCCGGACCCCCGTCCCCTCGCGGAACTGGTGTCCGTGGAGGTCGACGGGGATCACGGCGTCTCCGTTCAGTGGGTCGGCGGCCGGCGGACGAACTACCGGTTCACGGAGTCAGCCGGGCTATCCGGAGCCTCGTGGCGGTCGGCGACGCCCCGTTGAGCGGGCTCGCGTAGGTCGGGGTGACCGGTGCGTACGCCCAGGTCAGTGAGCCGTTTTTCAGGACCGCGATGTCACCGGTGATCCGGGCGCTCACCACCTTGTCCGCACTCTGGAACTTGCCGTTCCAGTCGATGAGCCGCAGATGGGTGCCCGTGAAGGTGCCGGTGCAGGTGCCGGCCGCGCACTTGGCGCCCTTCAGGGACTCCCAGGAGACCAGGAGACGGTCCTTGCCGTACGGCGCGACGTGCACGTTGACGTTCTCGGTGCCGGCCGCGCTGGTGAGGTAAATCGCCTTGCCGGGACCGGAGTTGCGGTTGGCCATGAAGGCGACGGCGACCTGGTGGGTGCTCGTCTTCGGGGTCACCGTCCAGCCGCGCCCGCTGGAGTCGGCGGAGTTCTTCTTGGCCGAGGCGGCACCACGGGAGGCGAAAGCCGTGGCGTACCGGCCACTCGCCGACTTCACCAGGTCACCCGTGCGGCCGGGGAAGGTACCACCGCAGTACCCTGCCCAGCACTGCTCGCGCTGCACGACCGGCGCGACGTCCGGGGCGCCGATCCCGGTGGAGACGAACAGGCCCGAGCGCCAGTCGTCGAAGCACAGCGAGGTGAAGGCGCCGGTGGTCTCGGCGTGCAGCGCGATGCCCTCGTTGTGGCTGCAGCCCCAGCTCCAGCCACCGCTCAGCTTGGCGCCCTTGGCGCTGATGTAGGCCAGCTTGTCGCCGAAGTGGCCGTCCGCGAAGCCGCCCGCGCCGTGCACGACGAAGTACGCGCCGTACTTGCTGCCGTTCCAGGTGAGCTGGCCGTCGAGACCGGGGGAGGTGTCGTTCGACGCGGTGCCGGTGAGCTTGGTGCGGAAGGTCTGCTTGCCGTTCGTGTAGCGGATGATCGCGGCGGCCGTCTCCTTCCACTTGTTGGTGTCGGCCACCCGGGTGAGCAGCGCGAAACCGTCGTTGTGCGCGACCAGACCGCCGACCTCCTTGGCGCCCTTGACGACCGTGTCGGCGCCCGAGCGGGTCCCGGCGGCGGTGAGCGGGGTGACATGGACGCCGTCGGCGGCGGGCCAGGCCACGCGCAGGGTGCCGTTGGGGGCCACGGCCGTGGAAGTCCGGGTCCACTGGCGGGTGTTGTTGTAACCGGCCGTCAGATAAGGGAACTTGGCGGCGAGCGTCACCGCGGTGTTGGTCGGGGAGAGCGTGCCGGTCACGGCCTTGGCGGCGGCCGGGGTCTTCACTACCGCCTTCGGGGTGGTCGTCGGGGTGGTCTTCGCGGAGGAGGCGGTCGTGGTCGCCGTGGCGGTGGTGCCCGTGGACTCGGAGGCGGACGTGCTCGCCCCGGCCGCGGTCGAGCTCCCGCTACTGCTGTCCCCGTCGCCGCTGTCCGTCGCCGCGGTCGCGTACCACGCGCCGCCCAGCAGGGCCGCGACGGCGAGCGAGCCCGCGAGCGGCTTGCGGGCGATGCGGCGGGGGTCGCGGCGACGGTGAGAAGTGGTGCGTCTTGCGTTGGTCATGCCCCCAAGTCGCCGCCCGAACGGAGGAGGTTGCCACGCTGCCGGACGGAATGTTCGGGAGCCGTCCGGAGGTGAGACCGGCTCCACAGCCCGGGCGGGCCGATCCTGGTACGTTGGATGCTTTCCTGGGTATCAGACCCTTTGGACTCATCTCCGGCGAGGGACCGAGGAACCATGACCATGGACCCCGGCGACAAGCGGCTGGCGGCTGCTGTCGTGATGGACGACGACGGGCGCGTACTTCTGGTGCGCCGCAGCGCGACCGAGAGATTCCTGCCACGGGTGTGGGGCGTTCCCTGCGGGAAGCTGGAGCCGGACGAGCGGTCCGAGGACGGTGCGCTGCGCGAGCTCAAGGAAGAGACCGGGCTCCTCGGCGAGATCGTCCGCAAGATCGGCGAGTCGTCCTTCGTCAGCGAGTATCAGGGCCGCGAGACCAAGAACTGGCAGGACAACTTCCTGGTCAGGCCACTGATGCTGCAGATCACCCTCCCCGAGCCCGACCAGGCGTACCGCTGGATCCGGCCGTCCGAGCTGGCCGGCTCCGGCCTCGACATCGACGCGTACAACCTGGACGTCGTACGACAGGCCCTCACGAACTTCTGAGCGACTCCGTCAGACCGTTCAACGCGCCCAGATAGTCCTTCACATCGAGCGGCACCTTCGCCACCGCGCCCGGATGCGGGCCCGCGGCCGTGAACACGTCGGTGTGGCGCCGCCGTTCGGCACCCGTCTCCAGGAACAGCGTCACGGTCGGTACATCCGTGTCGCACCAGGCCCGGTGCAGGGTGTTCGCCGGCAGGGCGTAGGCGCTGCCCGCCGCGTACTGCCCCACATGTGTCAGCCGCAGCCGTGCCGGTCCCGTGGGCCGCAGAGCCCAGTCGGCACTGCGCTCGGCGAGCGACTCCTCGTACCGGTCCGCCGTGATCCCGCCGTCGCCCCGGGCCTCGTACAACTCCATCGCGAGCCGCCCCCGGACCACGTAGGAGGCAAGCGGGGAACGGTGGTTGTGGATGTCATCCGTGCCGATCGCCTCCGCGTCGGAATGCCAGAGATGTGCGCGCAGCATGTGGCGGGGGCCGCCGTCGATCAGCAACAGCTTGTCGAAACCCAGGACATGACGGTACGACAGCCCGGCGCAGTGCTCGGGATCCCCCTCGCCGGAGGCGAGTTCGGCCACCAGCTCCAACATCCGCTCGGGAGAGCCCAGTTCGGCGATGACGGCACGGGCCGCGGTCACCGTCTCGTCGTCGGACAGGTCGCCGTCCAGCGCCTCGGTCAGCAGCCGTCGCGCCGCCAGGATCTGCCGACCACCCATGCACTCACTCTCCAACTCGCCCTCACAACAGCCTCGTTCGAGTATCCGGCTGATACATCCATACGGCATGTGCGCGCAGCGCCGAAAGCCCCTGATAGGTCATCCAGATCGGCTGGCGCAGTTCCTCCGTCGACGTGAACATCGACCCGTCCCGGCTCCAGGACCAGATCCCGTCGGTCTGCGCCGCCCACACCGCGCCCGCCGACCCGTTCAGCCGCTCCTGCCAGGCCTCCTCCAGGCCGTCCTGCCGGGCGATCTCCTGGGCGCCCGGGGTGAGCAGGGCGCGCACGATCCAGGACGCGGTGAAGTGCCGTACGTTCAGCACCTCGTGGTGCGAGGAGTCGTCCGGGTGGCGGCGGCGCACCTCCTCCCGCAGGTTCGCCAGATCGGCGCAGGCGTCGTGCGCGGTCGCCGGGCAGGCCAGCAGCCAGCGCACCCCGTCCTCGCGCGCCGCACGCTCCACCGGCCCCTCGCCCAGGACCCGGGCCGCCCGGTCCAGGGCGACCACGGCCTGCGCGGTGTGCAGAGCGGAGGGCTGGGCGGGGTGCCGGACGGCGGGCCGGTCCGGGTGCGCGGGCCACGGCAGCGCCGACAGCCGGTGGCTCCAGCAGCGGCGGTGGCGGCGCTCCGGGTCGGGGAACGCGCCGTCGACCAGGGCGTCCCGCAGCACGGGAAGCGTCGGCGCGTCCGGCGCCGCGCGCAGCAGCCCCCGCATCACGGTGGTGACCACATGGGTCAACGCCCGCCCCGTACTGTCGAGTTCGGGTGTGAAGCCGGCCTCGCACCGCGCCACCTCGTCCGCCAGCCGCTCCCGGGAGGCCCCCGCCCGGGCCAGCGCGCCCAGCACCGTCGCGGTGACCTCCGGGCGGGCCACCGCCCCCTGCGAACGGGCCGACCAGCCGCCGCCCTGCAGCCGCAGCCGCCACAGCGTGTCGATGAGATCGCCGGTGTGCAGCCGTCCGTCCGGCACGCCCAGGTCCAGCACGATGTGCAGGCCGTACGCCGTGGCCAGCGAGGTCGGCCGGACCGGGCCGTCCAGCTCCTGGAGGGAGTGCGGCCAGCCGATGAGACGGCCGCGCACCGGGTCGTCGACCTCGGCGACCTGGGCGACGAGGGTGTCGTAGGCGGAAGCGAACACCTGTGGCAGCGGGCCGGGGACGGCCGGTGCCGGGGGAGCGGGGGCGGTCAGCGGTGCGGGGCCGGACGTGCGGGCCCGGAGCAGGGCCGCAGCCAGCCAGGTCATCCCGGCCGTGGCGAGGCCGCTCAGCCCGGAGATCAGATACTTGGCCGGTGCCCCGTCGATCGAGTCGGGCAGCACCTCGAACAGGAACTGGAACACCGCGTATCCGGCGGCCACACACCCGAACCGGCCCAGCCAGCCCACGAACCGGGCCGGCGGACTCCCGCTCGGCGGCGGTACCGGACCGGGCGCTCCCGGCGCTCTCAAGGGACCACGTCCCAGCTGCTGTTGAGACAAGTCGCGCTCCCTCCCCCCAGGGTGGCACGTGGCATTCGCGAAGCTTCCAGTCTAAGTGGTCAGCGATGCGCCTGGGGCGTGGACCGGAACCGCCGTCTCCGTCAGCCGTCCGCGGCTTCTCGGGGCCAGTGCGTCAGAGCCGTGTGCAACGCGTCGACCACCCGCTCCCACGACCGCTGAACATCACGCGGCGCGCCGAAGCCGCCGGTGGACTCCAGGGCGCAGTAGCCGTGGAACGTACTGCGCAACAGGCGTACGGCGTCGGTGAGATCGGGTTCCTCCAGGCCGTAGGCGCGCAGCAGGCCGTAGGTGATCTCGGCGGTGCGGCGCAGGGCGGGGGAGGTGGCGACCAGGGCCTGGTCGATGCGGATCTGGGTGGCCGCGTACCGGCCCGGGTGCTCCAGGGCGTAGGCCCGGTAGGCGTCGGCGAACGCGGCCAGCGCGTCCTGGCCGGAGCGGCCCGCGACCGCGACGGCGATCCGGTCGATCAGCTCGCCGCCCGCGAGGAACGCGACCCGGGTGCGCAGATCCTGGAGGTTCCTGACGTGCGAGTACAGGCTCGCGTCCTTCACGCCGAAGCCGCGGGCCAGCGCGGACAGACTGACGTTCTCGAAGCCGACCTCGTCGGCGAGGTCGGCCGCCGCTGCCACGACACGGTCGGCGGTGAGTCCCGCACGTGGCACGGCGCACCACCTCTCCTCTGGCCTGCGGTAACTGGAGACCCTAGGACAATAGCCAGTAACAAGAGGGGTGCCCCGCGTGTTTCCACACCGCCACCACCGGACTCCGGCACCAGACTTGACCACCATGGACGACGACTCCGGCACCCCCGCCCCCACCGGCCTCCGCGCCACCGCACTCCTCGGCCGCCCCAAGCTGTGGCTCATCCCCACCGTGCTCACCGGCCTGCTCGCGCTGCTGCTCTCCCTGCTCTACATGGGCGGCATCGTCGACCCCAACCGCGAGCTGCACGACCTGCCCATCGCCCTCGTGAACAGCGACGCGGGCAAAGCGCTCCCCGGGCAGCAACAGAACCTGGGCACCCAGATCGCCCACTCCATCGTCACCGACACCAGCAGCCGCGCGGCCGGCTGGCGTCAGCTCACCAGAGCACAGGCCCAGCGGGAACTCGACTCCGGCAAGGTCTACGGCGCCCTTGTCATCCCCGCCGGCTTCACGGACTCCGTCGCCGCGCTCACCACCGCGAACGCCACCGCCCGGCCGACGATCACCGTGCTCACCAACCCCGGCAAGGGCAGCCTCGGTTCCTCCCTGGCGAGCAAGATCTCGACGACCGCGGCCCAGCAAGCCTCCCTGACCATCGGCAAACAGCTCACGGCGGTGGCGAAGGCCGACTCCACGCAGAAGCTGCTGCTCGCCGACCCGGTGCGGATCGCCACCCAGGTCGGCCACCCCATCGGCGGCAACAGCGGCATCGGCCTGACCGCCTTCTACTACACACTGCTGCTGGTCCTGGCCGGCTTCATGGGCGGCAACGTCATCAGCAACGGCGTCGACACGGCCCTCGGCTACGCCGACAACGAGATCGGCCCCTGGCACACCCGCCGCCCCACGGTCCCGATCAACCGCACTCAGACCCTCCTCCTGAAGATGGTCATGACGGCCGGCATCACCCTCCTCAGCGTCTCCCTGATCATGCTCGCCTGCGTCAGCATCCTCGGCATGGACGCCACCCACATCCCGCTGCTGTGGATCTACTCCTACTGCGCGGCCCTCGCCGTCGGCCTCGGCGTGCAGGCCATCAACGCCGCGTTCGGCGGGATCGGCCAGCTGGTCTCCATGTTCGTGTTCATCGTCCTGGGCCTGCCGTCCTCCGGCGCCACCGTCCCCCTCCAGGCCGTCCCCGGCTTCTACCGCTTCCTCTCCCACTTCGAGCCCATGCGCCAACTCAGCGACGGAGTAAGGGCGATCCTGTACTTCGACGCCCGCGGCGACGCGGGCCTGACCCGCGCGTGGACCATGATCGGCGTCGGCACGGCCATCGGCCTGCTCTTCGGTTTCGCGATGGTCCGGTACTACGACAGGAAGGGCCACAAACGCCTGACACCGCAGCCGATGGCCTGAGGCTCAACTACGTGGCCAGATCGGAGAGTTGACTGTCAGACTTTCTGAGAGAACACTCTCACATCATGGATTCCGGCAATCGCTTCGGCGACATGGAGATCTCCGACCCGAAGGCGATGCGCGCACTGGCGCACCCCGTACGGCTCGCGATCCTCGAACGCCTCCAGCGCCACGGCCCCGCCACCGCTTCCCGGCTCTCCCCGCACGTGGGCGCCACCCCGTCCGTCACCAGCTGGCACCTGCGCCATCTCGCCGGCTTCGGCCTGGTCCGCGACGCCGAGGGCGGCACGGACCGGCGGGAGCGGCGCTGGGCGGCGGTGGCGCGGGGCTTCCGGTTCGAGGTGGCACAGGACGAGGAGGGCCGGTCGGCCGCGCAGGAGCTGGCCGGGGAGATGTTCGCGCGCAGGGCGGACGTGCCCCTGCGCTGGCTCACCGGTACGGCGCCCGACCTGGAACCGGAGTGGAGCCGGCTCGCCGGGGCGGGCGACACACGGATCATGGTGACGGCGGAGGAACTGGCCGCGCTGAAGGACGCGATGGAGGAACTGATCGCGCCGTACGTCGCCCGCAACCGGGATCGCCGGCCACCCGACGGCAGGGGCGTCCGCCTGCTGATGTACACCCTGCCGGAGGGCGCCGGGAACGAGGACAGCGCGACGGACATACCCGAGTGAAGGGCCGATGGACACCTCGGCCCGCGCCCGGCTCGCTGTGGCGGGACCGCCGTTTCGTACGGTTCTGGTGCGGCCAGACCGTCTCCCAGCTGGGCGACCGCATCTCCGAACTGGCCCTGCCCCTCCTGGCGGTCGGCGCCCTGCACGCCTCCGCGAACCAGGTCGCCTGGCTGACCGCCCTCGTCTGGACCCCGAACCTCCTCGGCCTGTTCCTGGGCGCCTGGGTGGACCACCGCCCCGGCAAGCGCCAACTCATGCTGCTCGCCGACCTGTTCCGCGCCGCGGTACTCCTCACCCTCCCGGTCGCCTACGCACTCGACACGGTGACGCTCGGCCAGCTCTACGCGGTGGCCCTGCTGACCGGCACGGCGGCGGTCGTGTTCAACACCGCCTACTCGTCCTACTTCGCGCACCTCGTGCCGCAGACGGCGTACGTCGACGCCAACAGCAAGCTCAGCGCGAGCAGATCGGTGTCCTACATCGCGGGCCCCGCGATCGGCGGCGGTCTGGTGCAGGCGCTGACGGCACCGGTCGCGGTGATCGCCGACGCGCTGTCGTTCGTCACGTCGGCGATCCTCGTCGGACGCAACCGCGTCGACGAACCGGCGAACAGCAGCCAGGCGGCCGGCCCTTCGCTACTGCGGCGGGCGAGAGAGGGCCTGGCCTTCGTGATCCACGAGCCCGTCATGCGGGCCGGGCTCCTCTGCGCCACGACCGTCAACTTCTTCACGTTCCTGGCGAGCACGGGTCTGCTGGTGCTGTTCGCCGACCGGGTCCTTCAACTGTCGCCTGGGGCCATCGGGTTGGCGTTCGGAGTGGGTGCGACGGGCGCCCTCCTGGGGGCTGTGACGGCTCCCGCGATCACCCGCCGGATCGGCGTGGGCCGCAGCATCGTCATCGGGGCGGTCCTGTACCCGGCCCCCATCGCCCTCATGGCGGCGGCGACGGGCCCGACCTGGGCCCGCCTCGGCATCCTGGGCGCGTCCGAGTTCCTCTCCGCCTTCGGCGTCATGCTCCTCGACGTCAACCTCAACTCGCTCCAGACATCGGTCGTTCCGGACGGCTTGCGGAGCCGGGTGACCGGGGCGTACAACACGGTCAACTACGGGATACGGCCGCTGGGCGCCCTGGCGGGAGGCGGGCTCGCCACGCTGGTCGGCCTCAGGGCGACCCTCGTCATCGCGGCCGTCGGCGGGGCGCTGTGCGTGCTGTGGCTGCTGCCCTCGCCGATACCGGGGACACGGGTGCTGGGGGAGGGCCCGGACGCCGACGCCGAGATCACGCGTGAGGAATATCGTTTCTGATTCGCCGCCGGGCTGCCTAGGGTTGCCGGAATGGCCCAACCCCTCTGGCGGCAACGGGACTTCGCCACCTTCTGGACCGCCCAGACCCTCTCCGTCCTCGGCGACTCCTTCGCGCTGATCGCCCTTCCCCTACTGGTGCTTCAGGCCACGGGATCGGTCGCGCGGATGGGGCTGCTCACGGCGGTGGGCGGGGCGGCCTCGGTCGTCGCGGCGGTGTTCGCGGGGGTCGTGGTGGACCGGGTCGACCGGCGGAGGCTGCTCATCTGGTGCGATCTCTTGCGCATGGTGTTGTACGGGGTCATCCCGCTGGTGTGGGTGTTCGGGCCGCGGATCTGGCTGCTCTACGTGGTGCTGCCGTTGTGCGAGGCCGTCGGCACGCTGTTTTCCGTCGGATACGTGACGGTTGTTCGCGGGCTGGTCGGCACCGAGCAACTCACGGAGGCGAACGGGCAGTTGAACGCCAGTGCTGCCGCAGCGGGGGTCCTCGGGCCGCTCGGCGCCGGAATCGTCGCGGCCTGGAGCGGACCGGCCGCCGCTGTCGCTGTGGACGCGGCCAGCTTCGGGGTGTCGGCCGCCTGTCTGGTGTTCGTACGGTTCCGTGGCCGTCCCGACCCCGAACAGCGGGCGGAGCGGGGCGGGTTGTGGCGGGACCTGCGCATCGGAGTCGCCTTCCTGCGCGGGCATCCGGTACTCCGCGCCCTGACCGCGCTCCTCTTCTGCTTCAGCTTTCTCACCCTCGGACTCAACGACCTGGTGATCTACCACCTCAAGCACGACCTCGGGCACGACGACGGCACGGTGGGCACGGTCATGGCGGTCGGCGCGCTCGGCACGATCGCCGGGGCTTTGCTGGTGGCCCGGGTGCGGCGCCGGTTCGGGTTCGGGGTGACCTGGATCGGGGCCGTGGCGGTGTGCGGGGCGGCGTTCGCCTGGCTGAGCCGTGCGTACGACGTGCCGACCGTCGCGCTGGTGAGCGCCGCGTTCCTGGGCTGCGATCAGATGGCCGGTACCTGTTCCATGTCGCTGCGGCAGGAGGTGACACCGGAGCAACTGCTCGGCCGGGTCACCTCCGCCTTCTGGACCCTCCACTACGCGGCGGCCCCTATCGGCGCGGCCGTCCTCACCTGGGCCGCCGAAAGCCGGGGCACGGCACCGGTCGCCGTCGTGGCGGGCGCGTGCTGCGTACTGATCGCGGTCGTCGCACTGCTGACGCCGATACGGCGGTCAGGCCGGTCCTGAGCGGCTCGCGCGCGCACGCCCAGGACCGGGCCCTCAGCCGGTCAACTTGTTCAGCCCGCGCAGAGCTTCACGTTCACCGTGTCGCCCTTGACCACGATCTTCGGGCTGTGCGGGGTGAGTTCGACGACCGTGGCCGACTTGCAGCCGGGGCTGACCACCTTGACGACCGTGCCGAGCTTGAGCTGGGCCTTCTCGAACTGGCCCTTGGCCGTGGCCAGGTCCTGGCCCGTGAGGTCGACCGCGATGGGCTCCTTCGTGAGGCCGCCCAGGAGGAAGGTGGCCTTCGCGTGGTCGACGGTCGTGGTGGCGGCCGGCGTCGCCTGCGAGGCGCTGCCGGAGATGGAGGCCAGCGCCGTGCCGCCGCCCGCCGCGATCAGGGCCGCGGCGAAACCGGCGATGAGAGTGGCCCGCCTGCGGCGGGTGCGGTGGACCATGCCGGCCGTGTCGAAGGCCGGGGAGTCGGTGGAGTGCGCGAAGTCGTTCATGGCGTTGATCAGTTCCTCTTCGAAAGGTGTGCAGCCGGAGGACCGCGGGTCGTACGAACTCATCGGGTTCCTTCCGTGAGCTGCTGTGGTGAAGGGGCGGAGAGTGCGGGGAACTGGCTTCTCAATTGACCGATTCCACGGGCCAGTTGGGAACGGACGGTGCTCTGCGAGATCTTCAGGTCCGCCGCTATCTCGGCGTCGGACAGATCGTGGAAGTACCGCAGCACCACCACCGTCCGCATCCGCATGGGCAGTTGCTGCAGAGCGCGCACCAACTGGTCACGGCTGTCGATCCGTCCGTACTCGTCGCCCGGCGCGGCGGGATCACCGTCGACCGGGTGCTGAGCCGTACGGCGGAATCTTCGCCAGCGGTCGTTGGCGAGGTTGACCATGATCCGTCGTACGTACGCGTCCGGGGCGTCCTTGGCACTGATGACGCGCCACTTGCGGCAGGCCCGCTCCAGGGTCTCCTGTACCAGGTCCTCCGCCGCGTCGCGGCTGCCCGTCAGCACGAACGCGCCCCGGAACAGCGCGGCCGACCGGGCGGCGACGAATCCATGGAAGTCCCCCTCCACCGACCCAACTCCGTTGCTTCCCGCGTCCGTTGCCCACTTGGCTGCCAGATCCACACGCTCCTCCCTTCCTGTCACCCCTCCTCGACGGGAAAGCGCATGGATCTGCTGCACGGCGATGACGTGACCTGGGTCACGCGCTGTAGCCGGGTGCCGAGCCGGACGGGACCGCCGTCGCGGTCACCCGTTCACCCCCGTGTAGTGGCTGAGGCTCCACCGCCACAGCAGCCGCGCCCCGAGATACGTCAGCACGCCTACCAGGGGTGAGCTCGCCGCCAGCCAGTACGGCACGCCGATGTCGTGGCCGTGCCCGGTCAGTACGGCGGCCGGGAGGAAGGCGACGAACGCGAGCGGAAGGCCGTAGGTGAGGAAGCCGCCCACGGCGCGGGGCAGGACGTTGAGCGGGTAGTTGCCGAAGGTGCCGAGGAGGTCCTCGACCCAGCGGCTCCAGTAGTCCGCGGACGGGAAGCGGAGGGAGGCGGAGGCCACGGTCGTGAAGAGGGCCGCTTCCAGGAGCATGCCGCCGACGAGCGCGGCGATCAGATACGCGATGCGGCCCGCCGTCCAGTCCAGATGACTGCGGCTGAGCGCGCCCACCATGAGGCCGCCCGCCACCGTGAGGTCGCCGATCGCGTTGGTGGGGAAGTACTCCAGCTGCGCCTGGCGGTGGACCGGCATCGGCCGCACCAGGTAGATGTCGATGCGGCCTTCCTGGATGTACCGGCCGAGGCCGTGCATACGGCCCAGGAACAGCACCATCAGCCCGTGCGCCATCATCCGGGTCGCCGGGATCAGCAGCACGTCCGAGCTGTCCCAGCCGCCCATTCCGGCGAACCGGGTGAGCAGCACCGTCGCGAACACGATCACCGACACCTGCCAGATCGCGCCGATCGCGATCATCAGCAGGAACTCGGTGCGATATTCCAGCTGGGCACGGAAGTTGAGTCGTGTGATGCGCCACACGATCCGGACGGCTTTCATAGGCATCAGCCTCCTTGCGAGACGACCCGGCGGGCGGCGCGCCGCCACAGGAACCGGGTGAACAGGGACAGGACCGCCACCCAGGCGGCCTGCAGGGCGAGTTGGGCGCCCGCGTCGGACAGCGGGATGCGGCCCACGTAGATCGAGAGCGGCACGCTGAGCGTCGCCTGGAACGGCAGGAAGCGGCTCATCGTGATGAACCAGTCCGGGAAGAACCACAGCGGCGCGTACACACCGGACAGCAGATTCTGCGCGAAGATCAGGATGAGCATCGCGGCCCCGTTGCGGAGCGTCCAGAAGCACAACTGGTCGATGACGAGCATGACGTAGTACAGGACGAGCTGTCCGAGCAGCATGCTGAGCGCGAACACCCCTGCCACGGCAGGCGATTTGGGCGGTTCCACCACCCCGGCCGCGAGGCAGACGACGTATCCCGTCAGCGCCCAGGCCAGCCCGTACAGCTGCTCGCCGAACGCGCGCAGCGCGTAGTAGCGCTGGGGCGGCAGCGGGCGCAGATACCAGTAGATGATCGTGCCGAAGTGCATGTGCTGCAGGACCGTGTCCCGGCCCGCGTACTGGTCCAACTCCCGCAGCCGGGAGGCGAGTACGGCCAGTACGGCGTACGTCACCGCCTGGTCGCCGGTGAGTCCCGCGGTGGTGCCGGTCTGGGAGTACAGGCCGCGCCACAGGGACGCCACCAGCACGATCTGCACCGTCAGCCGGAGCAGGGCGGCGGTCATGCGGGGCGGGGCGAGGAGTTCGCCGAGCGGGGTGACACGGGCGGCGCGCCAGGCGTGCAGGGCGGCCATCTCAGGTCTCCTCGGCGCGCGGGCCGGCCTGGACGTACGCGGCCCGCATCACGTCCTCCAACTCGGCCTCGTCCATGGCGATCTCGGTCACCTCGTACCGCTCGATGACCTGCTTCAGCGCCTGGTGGACAGTCGGCCCCCCGGTGCCGTCCGGCCCGAAGACGAGCTGGGCTCCGTCCCGCCGCACCAGCGCGATGCCCGGCAGGGACACGGCCTCGGCGTGCGCGTCGGCCAGCGTCGCGCGGATCTGCCAGGTCGAGCCGAACTTGCGGCGGATCTCGTCGAGGGTGCCGTCCAGCACCAGCCGGCCGTGGTTGATGAGGACGACCCGCTCGGCGAGCCGGGCCACCTCGGTCATGTCGTGCGTGGTCAGCAGGACCGTACGGCCGCGCTCCTCCACCTGATGGCGCAGGAACTCCCGCACCTGCTCCTTCACCACCACATCCATGCCGATGGTCGGCTCGTCCAGGAAGACGACCGGCGGGTCGTGCAGCAGCGCGGCGGCCAGGTCGCAGCGGACGCGCTGGCCGAGGGAGAGATGGCGGACCCGGGTGTCCCAGAAGCTGGACAGTTCGAGGAGGTCGTCGAACTCCCGCAACCGAGCCGCGTGTTGGGCCTTCGGCACCTCGTAGATGTCCCGCAGGATCGAGAACGACTCGCGCACCGGCAGGTCCCACCACAGCTGGGTGCGCTGCCCGAACACCGCCCCGATGTTACGGGCGTTGCGCTCACGCTCCTGGTACGGCACCACGCCGGCGACCCGGGCCTCCCCGGAGGTGGGCGTCAGGATGCCGGTGAGGATCTTGATGGTGGTGGACTTGCCGGCGCCGTTCGGGCCCAGCAGGGCGAGGAGTTCACCCGGGGCGACGTCGAACGAGACGTCGGAGACGGCGTACTTGGGCACGCGGTCCGGATTGACGAGAGAACGCAGACCGCCGACGAAACCGGGGCGGCGCACGGTGGTGTGAAAGGTGCGGGACAGCCCCCGGACCTCGATTTGGTTTGTCGTTCTGCTCGCGTTCACTCGGTCAGCCTTCGCGTGAGCAGGAACAGGGCCTTCATGATGCGGACCTCCTCGTCAGTCGGATCAGCCGGAGCGTCGCCAGCAGCGACGCGCCCGACAACGCGGTCAACAGCCAGGGCACCGCGTGGATCCCGGAGGCCTCGATCCCGACACCGAGCAGCGGCGGAGCCGCCACCCCGCCGACGTTCGAGGCCGCGATCACCCACGCTCCGGCTCGCTCGGCCTGGGGAAGCGCCCTGGTGAGCCAGGCGAAGCCCGTCGGGAAGACCGGTGCGATGAACAAGCCAACACCGGCGTACGCGACCGGTGCCACTCCTTTAACCAGCGTCAACAGCAGACACACCGTCATCCCGGCCGCGCACACGGTGAGGATGCGCTCGGGGGAGTACCGCAGGGTGACCGGTACGACGAGGAAGCGGCCCGCCGTCATCATCAGCCAGTAGACGGAGGTCGCCGACGCGGCCACGGTCGCCGTGTAACCGACCGTCTCCAGATGCGTGGGCTCCCAGCCGCCGACGCTCGTCTCGACCGCCACGTTGAGGATGTAGAGGATCAGGAAGCCGACGAGGACCCGCGACAGACCCAGGCCACCGCTTCCCGTCTCCGCTGGTTGACCGTCAGATACACGTGTACGTACGCCACTTGGGCCCGCCAACGCCAGCGCTGCCGCCAGCACGGCGCACGCCCCGAACGCGTACGGGTAGTCGTCCGGGCCGAGCCATGCCATGACCGCTGGGCCGAGCACCGCGCCGATGCCGTAGTGGGCGTTGAGCACGTTCAGCATGGCGGTGGAACGGTTGCCGAAGCCGACGGCGAAGAGCTGGTTGAGGCCGTAGTCGATCCCGCCGAAACCGACACCGCACAGGAACGCGGCGGCCAGGGCCAGCGGCCAGTTCGGCGCGAGCGCGAAACCCGCGCCGCCCGCCGCCATCAGACCGTAACCCCACGCCAGCAGCGCCCTGTTGCTGACCCGGGAGTGGACCGCGTTGAAGGCGAGGACACCGGCGACCCCGCCCGTGAAGTGCAGACTCAGGCCGAGACCGGCGGCGGAAGGGGAGAGCCCGAACTCGTGGCGCAGGCCCGGTATCGCGGGGCCGTAGAGGGACTGGAGCATGCCGATGAGGACGAAGCCGACACAGGACGCGACCGCGGCCGACCGGCTGAAGAGCCGGTCGGCCGCCGCCGATTTCATGACGATGCCGGTCAACTGGTCTCCGGGGTTTCGGAGAACGCGGCTTCCGAGAACGCGGCTTCCGAGAACACGAAGGAGAATTCGGTGGGTTCGGCGTTGAGGAAGTACTGCGGGAGCGGGCCCGGGCCGCAGGACTGTGAGCCGATGCCCTGCTGACCGTGGTCGAGGTTCACCCAAACCGTGTCGCCAGGTGTGAGGTCCGTGCGGTGGGCGGCGGCGTCCAACTGCTCCGTCGTCCAACGGCGGGCCGTGAACCAGAACTCCGGGTCGCCGTCGATCCGCAGCCCGCCCAGTTCCGCCCAACGGACGTCCGCTCGGGCGCCGTTCTCCTGCGGACGGACGTAGGGCGTCTGGAGGCCGTCGACGGTGGACTCCCAACGGCCCAGCTGCGAAGCCGACTTGGTGTCCGGATACCCCTCGCCGGGGCCGCCGCCGAACCACTTCACGCGGTCGGCGCCCGCGTCGAGCCCGAAGCGGATGCCGAGCCTCGGCAGCGGTACCGTCCAGTCGCCCTCGGGCGCCACGGACACCGTCAGCCGCAAGCGCGAACCGTCCGAGGTCCAGCGGTACACCGTGGCGAGCCCGATCTCCCAGGCGGCGGGCGCCACCCGGGTGCGTACGGTCAGCGCGTCCTCGCTCAACTCCACGCCGTCCAGGCGGTGTCGCATCCGGTGCAGGCCGAACTTGCGCCAGAGCAGGCCGTAGCGGATGTCCGTCTGCCAGGACGCGCCGTCGTCGTTGTCGGTGGTCGCCCGCCATACGTCCAGGCGGAGACCGGTGACGTCCAAAGCGCCGATCGACTTCAACTCGCCGGTACGGGCGTCGAAGGAGGCCGGGCCGAGAGTGATCCGCCGCTCGCCGAGGACGGGCCCGGCGGTGGCGGAGACATACGGCAACGGCCGTGCCGTGACCGGGATTTGGCCCCAGCCGATGACGTGGCCTGCTGTAGCCCACGCGGTGTCGGCGGCCAGCAACGCCCTTACGGTCCATTGGGATTCGGCGCCCTCGGACTCCACGGGCGGTGCGGGCAGCTTCACGTCGGCCGAATCGCCGGGTGCGAGCGGCGGCACCGTCAACGGGCCCGACTCGACCGTCTCGCCGTCCACTTGGTAGGACCACTGGAAGGCGAATGCGGACAGGTCGGCGAAGTCGTGCTTGTTGGTGACCCGTACGGAGCCGTCGGCGCCGTCGATGGAGACCGGCTCGATGACCTTCTTGTACTCGATCAGGCCGGGGGAGGGGACGCGGTCCGGGAAGAGCAGTCCGTCGCAGACGAAGTTCCCGTCGTGCAGCTCCTCGCCGAAGTCGCCGCCGTACGCGAAGGCGTAGCGCCCGTCCTTGATGCCGTGGTCGATCCACTCCCAGATGAAACCGCCCTGGAGCCGGTCGTACGACTCGAAGAGGCGCTGGTAGTCGGCGAGTCCGCCGGGGCCGTTGCCCATGGCGTGGCCGTACTCGCAGAGGACGAAGGGGAGTTGGCGGCGTTTTAGGGTGCCGCCGTCCAGTTCCTGGCCGATGTGCTCGACCTCGGCGTGGGAGGCGTACATCCGTGAATAGACGTCCGTGTCACGGCAGTTGATGTCGCCCTCGTAGTGCACGAGGCGTGAGCGGTCACGGCCGTGGATCCACTCGGCCATCGCGGTGAGGCCGCGGCCGGTGCCGGCCTCGTTGCCGAGGGACCAGATGACGATCGACGGGTGGTTCTTGTCCCGTTCGACCATGCGGGCGGCGCGGTCCAGCAGCGCGGGGGTCCAGCGGTCGTCGTCAACGGGGTTGTCGCGCCAGGCCTGTTCGGTGAAGCCGTGGGTCTCGAGGTCGCACTCGTCGATGACCCACAGGCCGTACTCGTCGCACAGGTCGAGGAAGGCCGGGTGCGGCGGATAGTGCGAGGTGCGGACCGCGTTGACGTTGTGCCGCTTCATCAGCAGCACGTCCTCGCGCATGGTCTCCAGGTCGAGGGCGCGGCCCTTCTCGGGGTGCCACTCGTGGCGGTTGACGCCCTTGAAGAGGACCGCCTTCCCGTTGACCTTGATCAGGCCGTCGGAGAGTTCGACGGTCCGGAAGCCGATGCGCAGCGGGACGCGCTCGCCCTCGGTGGTCAGCAACCCGTCGTAGAGGTACGGGGTTTCGGCCGTCCACGGCTGCACCGCCACGGTGACGGACTCGCCGGTCGCGACATCGATGTCCAGGGCGGGCACGGTGATCCGGCCGTCGACATCGGAGTCGACGCGCAGGGTGCCCGCGCCGTCGACGTGGTCGTAGGAGGCGTGCACGAAGAAGTCGAGGGCGCTGCCCGGCGGGCGGTGCAGCAGGGTGACGTCACGGAAGATGCCGGGCAGCCACCACTGGTCCTGGTCCTCCAGGTACGAGCCCGCCGACCACTGGTGGACGCGGACGGCCAGCACGTTGCCGCTCGGCTTGAGCAGGTGGCCGACCGCGAACTCGTGCGGCAGCCGCGAGCCCTTGAACTCGCCGATGTCCGTGCCGTTCAGCCAGACGCGGGCGCAGGACTCCACGCCGTCGAGGCGGAGCACCGCCCCGCCGTCCGAGGGCCACTCGGACGGCAGGTCGAAGACGCGCAGGTGGTCGCCGGTCGGGTTCTCGGTCGGGACGTGCGGCGGGTCGACCGGGAAGGGGTAGAGGTGGTTGGTGTAGATGGGGGAGCCGTGTCCTTGCAGGACCCAGTGGCCGGGGACCGTGACCTCGGCCCAGTCCCCGGCGTCGTAGCCCTCCCCGGCGAACGAGTCGTCCTCGGCGTCGGCCGTCGCCGACACACGGAGACGCCAACTGCCGTTGAGGGACAGTGACTTCGCGTCCGGGGACGCGTAGCGGGCGCGGGGCGGGAGGGCTCCGCTGCCCGGTGAGACGTCCTCGATGTAGTCGGCGGCGGTACTGGAAGTCATCGGTCTCCAGGTCGTGAGATGCGGGTGTCAGCCCTTGATACCGGTCTGTGCGATTCCCTGGACCAGCCAGCGCTGAAGGAAGAGGAACACGAAGACCAGGGGCAGGATGGAAACTGCGGTGGCCATGAAGATGAGATGGAAGTTGACGGTCTGGTTCGTCATGAACGACGACAGCGCGATCTGCACGGTCCAGGAGTCCGGGTCCTGGCCGATGACCAGCGGCCACAGGAAGGCGTTCCAGCCGCTGATGAAGGTGATCGTGGCGATCGCCGCGAAGAAGTTCAGCGAATTCGGTACGACGATCCGCCAGTACGCGCCCCAGTAGCCGAGTCCGTCCACGCGTGCCGCCTCCTCCAGCTCCTTGGGGAACCCCAGGAAGTACTGCCGGAAGAGGAAGCAGGTGAAACCACTGAACAGGCCCGGGATGATGAGACCCCGGTAGGTGTCGACCCAGCCGAGGGACGAGACGAGGACGAAGCTCGGCACGAAGGTGACGGCCGTCGGAACCATCAGGGTCGCCAGGACGACGTAGAAGACCTTGTTGGAGTGCTTGTAGGGGATGCGGGCCAGGCCGTAGCCGGCCAGCGAGCAGACCAGCAGTGTGCCCACGGTCATGAGGACGGCGACGACCGTCGAGTTCCACAGGGCGCGGCCGAACTGGACGGTCTGGTCGTCGAACAACTCGGAGATGTTGCCCCACTGGAAGGAGGGGAGCAGCTTCCAGTTCTCGCCGGTGATCTCCGGGTCCGTGGAGAGGGCGTTGCGGAGGATCAGATAGAAGGGGATCAGGAAGAGCAGGGCGGCGATACCGACGGCCGCGTACAAGCCCGTGTTGCCGAGGATGCCGCCGCGCTTCCTCCGCTTCTTGCCCATCTGCGGTGCGGTGGTGGTCACTTGGCCTCCTCCCCCCTTCCGAAGCCCATGATCCTGCCCTGGGCGAGGGTGATGATGCAGATCAGCAGGGACAGGATGACCGCGCCCGCGCTGCCGGCGCCGTAGTCCTGGTTGGTGCCGAGGGCCGCCTTGTAGAGCTCCATCAGCGGTGTCTGGGCCCAGGTCGCCCTGGTCGTGATGAGGTTGAAGAACTCGTCGAACGCCTGGTACGCGGCGATGAGCAGCAGCAGGACCACCGCGGTCGAGGTGGCCCGCAGTTGGGGCAGGGTGATGTACCGGAAGGTCTGCCAGCCCCGCTTGGCGCCGTCGATCTCCGCGGCCTCGTACAGCTCGGCCGGGATGTTCTGCAGCGCCGCGAGGAACAGGATCATGTAGAAGCCGGACTGGATCCACAGCCGCAGGCTGACGATGACCACCCAGTACCAGGGCGGGCTCGGGTTGGACAGATAGGCGATGTTGTCGACGCCGAACCAGCCGAGGACGGTGTTCGCCAGGCCGAAGCGGACACCGGTGAAGAGGGACATCTTCCAGATCAGCGCGGCGGCGACGTACGAGACGGCGGTCGGCAGGAAGAACACCGACCGGAAGAACGCCCGCATGAACCGCAGTTGGTTGACCAGCAGCGCCAGACCCAGTGACAGCGCCCAGGTGGTCGGCACGATGAACGCGGCGAACACCGTGAACGTCAGCAGCGAATCAGGGAAGTTGCTGTTGGTCAGGATCTGCTTGTAGTTGTCGAAGCCGATGAAGTTGCTCGGCGTGACGGTGTAGCGGGCGTCGAAGAAGCTGAGCCAGATACTCCATCCGATGGGGACGAAGACGAAGATCACCAGGCCGATGAGGAACGGGCCGGTGAAGAGCCAGAAGTTCAGGGTGGCGTTGGCCCGCAGGCCCCGCCGCGGCCGGGCCTTGGAGGCCTTGGCCGGGGCGGGCTGGGCGACCCCGCGCGTGGTGGTGGTCGACATGTCCTGTTCCGTCCGCCGGCCTATCCGAACAGCTTCTTGAGCTCGACGTCGACCTTCTTGTCGCAGGCGTCGAGCGCGGCTTCCGGGTTGCCGCCCTTGCGGACTGAGGACGCGATCACGTCGTTGAGGGCGGTGATCATCGTCTGGTCCCAGGCGATGTTGTCGAAGTGGCCGTAGTCGGTGAAGAGCTTGACGGCCTCGGCCGGCAGACCCGACTTGAGCTTGGTGGCCTGCGCGGCTATCGAGCTGCGCGGCGGGATGTGGAAGCCGTACGAGAGCGCCCAGTCCTCCTGGTACTTCTTCTGGTCGATCCACAGCCACTTGACGTAGGCCTTGGCCGCCTCGACGTTCTCGCCCTTGGCGTTGACGAACATCGACCAACCGCCGTTGGTGACCGACGGCTTGCCGTTGTCGCCGACCTTCGGGAACGGGAAGATGCCGAGGTCGTCGCCGAGCGCCTTCTGCATGGCGGGCATGGACCACAGGCCGCCCCACTGGATGGCACACAGGCCCTGGTTGAGCGAGGACGGGTCCCACCAGTCGGTCGGCGCGTCGAGGAGCACATGGCCGCTGGAGAACAACTGGCGGAGCTGCTTGAGCCCTTGGACGACCGCGTCCGTGTGGTAGGCGATCTGGTTCTTCGAGTCGAGGGTGTCGGCGCCGGCCGACCAGATCACGTTGCCCTGGACCGGCGTGAAGTCATTGCCGAGATTGACACCCTTGACCTTGCCGGTGGTGAGCTTGGCGGCGGCCTCCAGCAGCTCGTCCAGCGTGGTCGGCACCGCGACCTTGGCCTTCTCCAGCATCGACTTGCGGTAGTAGAAGAACTGCGGGTCGTCGATCATCCGGATCCCGTAGACCTTGCCGTCGACGGTGTGTGAGTTGATGTCGGCCGGATTGAAGTCGGACTTCACCGGGTCGATGATGTCGCTGAGGTCGGCCACCTGACCGCTCTTGATCAGCTGCAGCTGCGGGTGGAACTCGAAGACGTCGGGTGCCTGCTTGGTGAGCAGGGACGAGAAGAGCTTGGCCTCGAAGTTGGTGCCGGTGATCCAGGTGGTGGACACGTTGGCCTTCGAGTACGCCTTCGCGTACCGCTTGATGGCCTGCTCGGTGCCCGCCTCGCCGTAGGCGTGGAAGTACTGGACGAGGTTCTTGCCCGAACCGGAGCCCCCGCCACGTCCGTTGTTGCCACCGCAGGCGGCCAGGGTGCCGGCCGCGGCCATCCCCGCTGCCGCCCGGAATATCGATCGGCGGGACCAGTTGCTGTTGCTCATTGCCGACATGGTGACGTCCTTGTCTCTCGCGCGGCTGCGGCTCCACGGCTCAGCTGCCCGTGGCTGAAATCGAGGTGCGGTGCGGGACGTTAACCTTCGCCTAAGGCTTCGGCAAGGGGTTGGACGAAGTCTGTTCGAAGCGTTGTGCAAGGTTCGGAATACCGGACGTGACGAAGGTGCGGGCCGCCGCGCAGCCGGCCCGCACCAGGTGTCAGGTGGTCATCAGACCTTCGACCAGGCCTCGTTGGCTCCGCCGTTGCAGGTGTAGAGGATCACCCTGCTGCCGTCCGCGGTCGCCTGACCACTCACGTCGAGACACTTCCCGGACGCCTCGCTGAGGATCTGCCCGTTGGCGTTCAACAACCACCGCTGGCCGGGATCACCCGTGAAGTCGGCCGTGGTCGTCAGCCCCGAACCCCCCACCGTCAGATACCCGTTGGCCCCCTTCAAGCCGCCCTTCGCGTCGTACGACCATGTCTGCCCGGCCCCGCCCGTGCAGGTGCCGATCGAGGCCCCCGAGGCGTCCGCCGTCAGGCACTTGCCGGACTGGGTGCCCTGGAGGGCGCCGGTGACGGTCGTCGAACTCCCTTGGCCCTTGCGGGGTTTCTGGTCGAGGACGTACGTCGTGATCGAGCGGGCGGCGAGGCTCGTGGACACCGTGGAGCCGCTCACGTCCGGCTTGGCGACCTTCGCCCAGTTCTCCGTGGCCGAGGTCCGCACCGCCTGCGTCGCCCGCACCGGCACCTTGCTGTTGAAGTGCAGGGTGAGCGAAGTGTCCGTGCTGTTCTGGTTGTTGACCACGACGACCCACTTGCCGTCCCGGTCGTACGAGGTCACCTCGACACCGCTCGGCGCGCCCGTCACGTTGTGCGCGACGGAGCCCGGTCGCACGAACTTGCTGTACTGGCCGAGCGCGTAGTACCGCTTGGTGAAGTACAGGGTCTGGTTGCCGTCCGTCGCGTAGTCGGGGTCGTAGTAGATCAGCCCGTCGTTCCAGCCGACGTCGTTGCGCGCAGCCGGGTCGGTGCCGTAGCCGCTGGCGAGGGCCACCCACCACTGGAACGCCGAGTCGTGTGCGCTCGCGAAGTCCTTGTAGACGATGCGGGACATCAGCAGGGCGTTGTCGATGGTCGGGTCGTACTCCTGGTTCCAGCCCGTGGTGCCCTTGCCGAAGCAGCAGATCTCGGTGGCCCAGGAGGGCTTGCCGACCGTCTTCGCCGTCTCGTAGACGTTGCCCAACTGGCCGTCGTTCGGGTTGTTGTACGTGTGATGCGCCAGCTCGGACACGTACTGGGCGGTGTCCGGCTGCGCCATCCACTGCGGGACCTCGGTGCTGAAGCTCACCGTGCTGCTCGACTCGTCGGCGATGATGCTCGTCTGCTGTTTCCGGGCCCGCTGCTCGGCGCCCAACGCCCGCACGATGTCGTCGCGTTGGTCGACGGTGACCTGCATGCCCTCCTGGCCGCAGTCGCCGAAGTTGTTGTTCGGCTCGTTGAAGGGGCTGATGTAGTCGAATTTCGCGCCCTGCTTCGCGAAGTGGGCGGTGACGTCGGCGATGTACTTCGCGTAGTCGCCCTCGTTCTCCGCCTTCAGCCGGCCGCCGCAGCTCTGCCCGCTGGTCGTCCACTGCGCGGGCGCGCTGTTGACGAAGCCGATCAGGTCCTGGACGCCGTACTTCGCGGCGTACTTGAGGAACGTCTGCCCGCCCTTGTCCTTGCTCCAGTCGTAGGTGCCGTCCGTGTTCAGGAAGTCCTGGGCGGCGCGGGCCGGGGTGGTGACCGCGGTGCCACCGCCGCCGATGTTGTAGCGGTACGAGGAGAGGTCCAACCCCTTTTCGGAGAACAGGAGTTGGGCCACCCGGGCCTGGACCTCGGGCTTGAAGTACTGGAGGTCGTTGACCCACCAGGCGCCGGACGCGCCGATGTTGTCGATGGTCTGGGCCGCGTGGGGGGAGACTTCCGCCGGTGCGACGCCGTCGGCGTTCGCGGGCGGCGCGGATATCAGGGCCCCGGTGACGGCGAGCGCGGCTGCCGCTGTCGCGAGGATCGATCTCCTGGGGTGGGGCTGAGTCACGTGCATCCCTTCCGTCGTCATGAAGGTGGTGCGGTACGGCTCCTTGCCTGGGTGGTGCGGTTCTTGCCGGGCTGTGCCTTTTTCTGCGAGGGCGCCCAAGTCGGCGTCGAGGGCACGACCGTGCTCAGCCCTTCGGGCCTCCGCGCGGTCGTACCCTCGACGCCGACGCGCCCCGCTGTCCGACCGACTGAAGAGCCCCTTCGAGCGCGAACGTTGCCGCACCCAGGCACGCCGGGTCGGTGGGGATGGGGGAGAGGACGATCTCGGTGGCGGCGAACGGCCGCCTGAGCGCGTGCCGTTGGACGGCCTCGCGCACTTCGCGCAGCAGCGGATCGCCGAGCTTGCGGGCGACCCAGCTGCTGAGCACGACCACTTCGGGGTTGAGGAGGTTCACCAGGTTGGCGATGCCCGCGCCGACGTAACGGGCCGTCTCCCGTACGACCTTGAGGGCCACGGGGTCGTTCGCGGCCACGCCGTGGGCCAGCGCGTCGATGGTGGCCGTCTGGTCCTCAGGGTGCAGCAGCGGGCTCTGCGGGCTCAACTCCCGCAGGTTCAGCATGATTCCGGGCGCGCCGACATAGGCCTCGACGCAGCCGTGGTTGCCGCAGCGGCACAGTCGCCCGTCCAGGACGAGCGTGGTGTGACCCCACTCGCCGGCACTGTTGCTCACCCCCCGGTACAGCCCGCCGCCCAGTGCGAGCCCGGCGCCGACCCCGGTCCCGAGGTTGACCACCACCGCGTCCCCGCGCCCGCGCGCCGCGCCGAACCACATCTCGGCGACCGCGCCGGCCCGCAGCGGATTGTCCAGGTAGAGCGGGTAGGCGATGACCTCGGAGAGCAGGTCGAGCAGGGGCACGTCGTGCCAGTCCCAGTTGGGCGCGTACTCCGAGACACCGGTCTTGCGGTCCACCTGGCCCGGCACGCTCACCCCGACGCCGAGGACGCGGGCCGACTCGACACCGGCCTGCGCGACCACCGACCCGACGGCGGCGGCGACATGACCGACCACCTGCTCCGGACGGCTCTCGCCGGGCCGCATGTCCTCGTCGGCACGGGCCAGAACGTTCAACGCGAGGTCGAACAGCTCGACATGGACGTACGTCTCCGCGATGTCGACACCGATCAACGCGCCCCCCGACGCGTTGACCGCCACCAGACCCCGGGGACGGCCCCCCGCCGAGTCCTCGAACCCGACCTCGGTGATCATCCGCAGGTCCAGCAGCTCACCGACGAGCGTGGCCACCGTGGCCAGACTCAGCCCGGTCGCGGCGGCCAACTCCTGCCGGGAGGTGGGGGACTGGGCGATGATCTGACGCAGCACCTCGTAGCGGTTCGCGGTACGGATGTCGCGTGATGTGCGCTTCACCGGAGGTGCCCCCACCCTTTGTGCCGTCATGCCGGGGCACGACGGCTCCGGCGCGCGGCAAGGCTATGGGCTGCGGGTGACGTTCGACAAGGGGTTAGGAAAGGGGCTATACAAAGTCACCGCCCGGTGGGTCGCGTGGTCAGTCGCCGAAGACGTCCCGGACAAAGGCGTTGGTGAATTTGCTCTCCGGGTCGAGGCCCCGCGCCAGCGCCGCGAAGTCGCCGAGACGCGGATAGCGTCCGCGCAGCACCTCCGCCGGGGTGGTGAACACCTTCCCCCAGTGCGGTCGGGCGTCGAAGCCGTCCAACGCCTCCTCCAGCCGCCGCACCACCGGCAGCACCGCCGCCGTGTCCTCGATCCAGGTGAAGTGCAGCGCCACCGTGTCCCGCCCGTACGAGGGACTCAGCCACTGCGCGTCGGCGGCGACCGTCCGCACCTCGCAGATCTGCAGTACGCCGGCGACCGTCTCCCGGATCCCGTCGACCGCATACAGTGCGTCGAGTGCGGTCGACCGCGGCAGCAGATACTCCGACTGCAGCTCCGCCCCGCTGCTCGGGGTGAACTCCGCCCGGAAGTGCGGCAGTCGCTCCTGCCACGGCCCCGGCACCCCGAGCTGCTCGGTGGTGTTGACCGCGGGCATCCCCGGCACCGGGTGCAGCGCCTCCGTCGCGGGCGCGGCCCACGGGAAGTCGACCGGCGCCTGGTCGGTACGCCGCTTCAGCCACACCTGGCGGAAGCCCGGCCGCCGCCAGTCGGTGAACAGACTCACGCTGTACGCCGAGGCCGCCACCGTCTCGAAGTCCAGCCCGGCGAGGGGGAGTTCGGTGAAGACGTGCTGCTCGACCTCGAAGGCCGGCTCCAGGTCGAGGGTGAGGGAGGTGACGACACCGAGCGTGCCCAGCGAGGTCACGGCACCGTCGAAGCGATCGTCGCCTCGTCCGATCGTCACCGTCGACCCGTCCGCCGTGACGATCTCGACCTCGCGGACGGCCGCGGCCAGCGAGCCGTTGCCGACCCCCGAGCCATGGGTGCCGGTCGCCACCGAACCGGCCACCGAAATATGCGGCAGGGACGCCATGTTGGGCAGCGCGAGCCCGTGCTCGGCCACCCGGCGGGCCAGCTCCGCGTAGCGGACGCCGCCCGAGACCCGTACCGTCCGGGCCGCCGTGTCCACGTCGAACTCGGGCGGCAGCGCGGCGATCGACAGCAGGGTGCCGTCCGGGCCCGGCTCGGCGATCTCGTTGAAGGAGTGGCCGCTGCCCAGCACCCGTACCCGCGCGCTCTCGGTCACGAGGGTCCTGAGCGCGTCGAGTGTGTGCGGGCGGTGGAGTTCCTTCGCCGCGTAGGTGATGTTGCCGGCCCAGTTGGTGACCGTCTCCGTCATGCCTGCTGTCCCTCCGCGAGCGTGCGTTTCCCCCTGACCCTCTCACCTGTCGGCAACTGGTGCGGATTTCGTTGTCTTTGGGTGGCGAGAGATGCCTTATGCGCAAATCTATCGCCGTATGCCTACGGTATCGGTAGTCTCCGGCGATATGAGCGACCGCCTGCCTGACTCCGACCTCACCCGCCACCGCCGGCTCCGTGAACAGGGCAGCCTCGACCGCGCCGACCTGGACGCGATCCTGGACGCCGGCTTCGTCTGCCACCTCGGGGTCGTGATCGAGGGGCGGCCGGTCGTGGTCCCCACGGTGTACGGGAGGGACGGGCGGCGGCTGTATGTGCACGGCTCCGTCGCGAGTCGTAGCCTCGCGGGCGGAGGCCCCGTGTGCGTCACCGTCACGCATGTCGACGGGCTGGTGCTGGCCAGGTCCGTCTTCGAGCACGGGGTCGACTACCGCAGCGCGATGATCCACGGGGTGCCCCGCAAGGTCACCGACCCGGACGAGAAACTGGCCGGCCTGCGCCGCCTCACCGAACACGCGACGCCGGGGCAGTGGTCGTACGCCAGGCAGCCGAACCGCAAGGAACTCGCCGCCACCACGCTGCTCGTCCTCTCGCTGGACGAGGCCTCCGTCAAGATCCGCACCGGTGGGCCGGACGACGGGGACGGGCCCGACGCGGAGCTGGGCCTGTGGGCCGGGACGCTGCCGCTGACCTCGACCTGGGGCGCACCCGAGCCGGACCCCGTGCTGCCGCCGGGCATCCCGGTACCGGAGCACATCGCGCGCCGCGGGGGGACCCGGCACGGCTGAGGCGGGGGCGGGGGCATACCGTGAGGAGTCGTACGTCTGAGCAGGGCGCACGCGCCGGGAGGAGATACGGGATGGGCAGCCGCACCGCACTGGTCGAGGATCTGATGGAGCGCTTTCCGCATGTGCCGCGGGAAGCCGTCTTCAAGGAGGACCTGCTGCGCGGGGGTGTCGCCTTCGACCCGTCCGCGCTGAGCGACAACGAGAACGGCGAGGTCAAGCCGAAGTCGTACTTCATCTTCTCCTTCGACCACGGCACCCTGCCGGAGCTGGGCGAGGCCGCGCTGCGCCGCCCGCCGGAGGAGATCATCCTCACCGGCGGCCCGTACGACCTGAGGCGGACCGTCGTCTCCGTGCGGGTGAACCCGGCCTCGCCGTACCGCGTGGCCTCCGACGAGGACGGCGTGCTCGGGCTCTACCTCGACGGCAGGCGGATCGCGGACGTCGGTGTGCCGCCGATGCCGGAGTACTACCGGCACAAGCTGGCCAACGGGAAGTCCGTCATGGAGGTGGCCCCGACCATCCAGTGGGGCTACCTGATCTACCTGACCGTCTTCCGGGTCTGCCAGTACTTCGGCGCCAAGGAGGAGTGCCAGTACTGCGACATCAACCACAACTGGCGCCAGCACAAGGCCGCCGGTCGACCGTATACAGGAGTCAAGGACGTCGAGGAGGTCCTCGAAGCCCTGGAGATCATCGACCGCTACGACACCGCGAAGGTGTCGACCGCATACACCCTCACCGGCGGCGCGATCACCAAGACGGTCGCCGGGCGCGACGAGGCCGACTTCTACGGCCACTACGCCAAGGCCATCGAGGAGCGCTTCCCGGGCCGCTGGATCGGCAAGGTCGTGGCGCAGGCGCTGCCGAAGGACGACGTACAGCGCTTCAAGGACTACGGCGTGCAGATCTACCACCCCAACTACGAGGTGTGGGACGAGTATCTGTTCAAGCTGCACTGCCCGGGCAAGGAGCGGTACGTCGGCCGCGCCGAGTGGCACAAGCGCATCCTCGACTCGGCCGAGATCTTCGGCGCGCGCAATGTCATCCCCAACTTCGTGGCCGGCGTGGAGATGGCGGAGCCGTTCGGCTTCACGACCGTCGACGAGGCGATCGCGTCCACGACCGAGGGCCTGCGCTTCTTCATGTCGCACGGCATCACGCCCCGCTTCACCACCTGGTGCCCCGAACCGACCACCCCCCTCGGCAAGGCCAACCCGCAGGGCGCGCCGCTGGAGTACCACATCCGGCTGCTGGAGGCCTACCGCTCCACGATGGAGGACTTCGGGCTCAAGTCCCCGCCCGGATACGGCGAACCCGGTCCCGGCCGCGCGGTCTTCTCCGTCAGCTCCTTCATGGACAGCCTCCCCGCCGAGGAGCCCGCGCCTTTGTAAGGTAACGGTGTGGCCAACTCCTGCGACGGGTGAGACGGGAGGGGCTCGGACACGTACAACTGCACAGAGGCGACTGACGGTTACCGCAATTGAATACCCGGCTTGTCAGTTGTGTGGGATGCGTGAAAGGCTCTGGCCCTGTCACGAGGCAGCCCCCCTCCAACTCGCTTAATGTCAGAGCTAGTTGGCCGTCATTCGTGGATGCAGGAGACCCATGCCCGACCTGCCGACTCCTCAGGACGCCGCTGAGGCCGCGCTGTTCACCGAGTGCTGGGACGCTGTGCTGTCCTACGCCGACCTGTGCACGTCCGGCGCCGCCTCGGCCACCGAGCTGGCGAGCGAGGCCTTCGCACTCGGCATACAGGAGGCCCGTTCCGCCGGGTCCGGCCCGATGCGCGGCCCGACCCGTCGCGTCCTGCCGGTGATACCGCTGCTGCTGACCGCCGTACGGACCACGGCTGCGGAGTGGGAGTTCGCCGGGCGGGGGCACCGGCTCGACCCCGACCTGCGGCTGTGGCTCAACTCGGAGAAGGCGGCCCGCTACCACGGCATGCCGTTGCAGCGGCCGATCGCCCTGCGCGGGCTGCGGGATCTGCAGGAGCCGGACGCGGCACTGCTGTGGCTGGCCGAGGTCGAGGCGCTCCCGCTGACCGTCGTGGCCCGCCGGCTCGGCCTCGACCCGGCGATCATCTCCGGTGAACTCGCCCAGGTGCGCGGTCTGTTCAGGGACCGCTGCCACCGCAGCCACCTCGACACACCGATGGCCGCCGAGTGCCGCAGCTACGCCCGGCTGCTGGACGCGGTCACCCGCTCGCCGTCCGCCGACACCCCCGAGGACCTCTCGCGCCACCTCGCCACCTGTGTGCAGTGCGCGGAGGCCGCCGCATGTCTGCGACTGCAGGGCGGCGGACTGCCGTCGGCCCTCGCGAGCGGCGTGATCGGCTGGGGCGGGCTCGCCTACCTGGAGCGCCGCCGCCGGGCCGCCGAGGTACGGCTCGGCGCCGGGCGCCCCGTGGCCGAGCTCGAGGCCGGGGAACCGAGGGAGGGCGCGAACAAGGCGCGTCTCGTCCGCAACGGACTGCTCGTCGCCGCGGTCATCCTCTCGTTCGTGGCGCTCGGGGTGTCGATGATGCCGATGGGCGGCTCCGGGCACGAGAACACGGCCAGCGACGACGCCGACAGCCAGCCGGTGATCGACCCCGGCTCCACCGTGGCCTCCGTCGGCACGCATCCGTCGACCACGCCCTCCGCGTCCGGCCGGCCGACGCCGAGCGACAACAAGGCGACCGCCGCGCCCAGCGACAAGAACCCCGACACCGAACCCCAGGGCACCGCCTCGGCCACCGCGAGCGACACGCCGACCACCAGCGCACCGGCGCAGCCGCCCGCCGCGGCGAGCTGCGACGTCACCTACGACCTCGTCGGCCAGTGGAACGACGGCTTCCAGGCCACGGTCACCGTCACCACCACCAAGGCCCTCGACAACTGGCGGGTCGCCTGGTCCTACCGCGACGGCCAGCAGGTCACACAGATGTGGGACGCGAGCGTCGCCCAGGACGGCTCCCGGGTCACCGCCACCGCCGCCGACTACAACAAGAACGTCGCCGCGAACGGCAGCCTCACCTTCGGCTTCCTCGGCACCTGGAACAACAGCAAGAACTCCGCACCGTCCGGCTTCACGCTCAACGGGGCGGCCTGCGACTAGCTCTGACGGTGAGTCAGTGGTGAGTCGGGGAGACCCGGGCGGCCGGCTGCCGTAGCACGGCATTTTACTAAGGCAGGTTGATAAACTAGCCTTAGTGTATGAGCGACGAAGATCTGGACCCCGACGCGGTCGCCTCCGCCCTGCTGGCGAGTATCGGCGTGCTGGTGCGGCGGGTGCGCCACATGCCGGTCGGGGGTGGGCTGACGATGCCCGAGCGGGCCGCCCTGGCGCAGCTGGACCGAAGCGGCCCCACCACCTCCTCGGCGCTGGCCCGGGACGCGCAGATCACCGCGCAGGCCATGGGGGCGACGCTGAGCGCGCTGCGGACCCGGGGCCTGGTCGAGCGCCGCCCGGATCCGGAGGACGGCCGGCGCGTGGTGCTGACGGTGACCGACGAGGGCCGCCAGGCGCTGCGGAACAAGCGCAACGCGCGCGCCGAACTCCTCGGCCGAGCCCTGACCGGCGGCACGTTCACCCCGACGGAGCTGAAGCAACTCGCCGCAGCCGCACCGCTGTTGGAGCGACTGGCCCAGAACGTCTGACGCCGACGGTGCCGGAGGAAGCAACCGCATGACGAAACCTCCCAGGACGCGCACCCCGCGTCGTACGGCCGGCGAGGACCGCTACAAGTGGACGGCGCTGACGAACACCACCGCCGCGGTCTTCATGTCCGCGCTCGACGGCTCCATCGTGCTGATCGCCCTGCCGGCCATCTTCCGTGGCGTCCACCTGGACCCGCTCGCGCCCGGCAACATCGCGTATCTGCTGTGGATGATCATGGGCTACCGGCTGGTCCAGGCCGTCCTGGTGGTCACGGTCGGCCGCCTGGGCGACATGTACGGCCGGGTCCGGATCTACAACTCCGGGTTCGCGGTCTTCACCTTCGCCTCGGTCCTGCTCTCCTTCGACCCCTTCGACGGCGGCCACGGAGCGATGTGGCTGATCGCCTGGCGCGTGCTCCAGGCCGTCGGCGGCTCGATGCTGACCGCGAACTCGGCCGCGATCCTGACCGACGCCTTCCCCGAGGAACAGCGCGGCTTCGCCCTCGGCATCAACCAAGTCGCCGCCCTGGGCGGCATGTTCATCGGCCTCGTCGCCGGAGGACTGCTGTCGGCCTGGGACTGGCGCGCGGTGTTCTGGGTGAACGTCCCCGTCGGCGTGTTCTTCACGGTGTGGGCCTACCGCACCCTCCGCGAGACCGCCGGGCGCGACGGCGGCCGTATCGACTGGTGGGGCAACATCACCTTCGGCGTGGGCCTCAGCGCCACCCTGATCGCGATCACCTTCGGCCTCCAGCCCTACGGCGGCCACACCATGGGCTGGACCAACCCGCTGGCCGACGCGCTGATCGCCGGAGGACTGCTCCTGCTGGCGGCCTTCGTCGTCATCGAGAAGCGCGTCCCGGCACCAATGATCCAGCTGAGCCTGTTCCGCCAACGGGCCTTCACCTTCGGCAACTTGGCGGGCCTGGCCATCTCCATCGGCCGGGGCGGGATGCAGTTCGTGCTGATCATCTGGCTGCAGGGCATCTGGCTCCCGCTGCACGGCTATGACTACGGCGACACACCCCTGTGGGCCGGCATCTTCATGCTGCCGCTGACCGCCGGCTTCCTCGTGGCCGGACCCGTCTCCGGCCACCTCTCCGACCGGCTCGGCTCACGGGGCCTGGCCACCGGCGGTGCGCTGCTGTTCGGCGCGAGTTTCCTGGGCCTGATGTGCCTGCCGATCGACTTCGGATACTGGATCTTCGCGGTGCTGATCACCGTCAACGGGATCGCCAGCGGTATGTTCGCCTCCCCCAACTCCTCCTCGATCATGGGCAGTGTGCCCGCGAGCCTGCGCGGTGTCGCCTCCGGAATGCGCGCCACCTTCCAGAACTCCGGCACCGCCGTCTCCATCGGCGTGTTCTTCTCCCTCGTGATCGCCGGACTGGCCAGGAGCCTCCCGCACACGCTCACCGCGGGCCTGGAACAGCAGGGCGTACCGGCCCACATCGCCGCCCAGGTCGGGGGCCTGCCCCCGGTCTCGTCCCTGTTCGCCGCCCAGCTCGGCGTCAACCCGGTCCAGCACCTGCTCCAGCCCAGCGGCGCCCTGACCCACCTCACCGCCGCGCGGCAACACGCCCTCACCGGAAGCGAGTTCTTCCCGACTCTGATATCCGGGCCCTTCCACTCCGGCCTGGTCATCGTGTTCGCCTTCGGCGCCACCCTCGCCCTCCTCGCCGCGATCGCCTCGCTCCTGCGCGGCACGAACCCGGCCGTCCACAAGCCCCCGGGACCGCGAACACCCGCCACCGCCACGCCCTCGCGCGCCCGGACGGACAGCCCGACGACCGGGACCACGACAGGAGAGACACCCCCGTGCCACTGACAACGATCGACTCCACACTCGCCCACCGGCACACCGCCGAGCGCGTCCTGCCCAAGCCCGGCGAGCCCACGACCGCCGCAGAGGCGGTAGTGATGCCGGAGGCGACCCGATGACCCTGCTCGGCCGACTCCTCAACAAGCGCAGAGCGGGCGAGACCCACACCGCCTGGAACCTGCCCCACCTGCGGGGCCCCGAGCTCCTGACCCTCACCAGCCAGGACTTCGCCGACGGCGCCACCATGCCGCTGCAGAACTGCGCGAAGCACATCGGCGGCGCCGACCAGTCCCCCCACCTGGCCTGGACCCCGCCCCCACCCGGTACAGCCCAGCTCCTCCTGGTCGTAGAGGACATCGACGTCCCCCTGGCCAAGCCGGCCGTGCACTGCCTCGCCCTGATCGACCCGACGGCCGGACACCTGGACCCCGGCGCCCTGTCCGCGCGACACCCCGGCCCCGGGGTGCGGGTACTGCGGTCCACCGTCGGACGGGGCTACCACGGCCCCGCACCCGTCAAAGGCCACGGCCCGCACCGCTACGTCTTCCAGCTGTTCGCCCTCCCGACCACCCTGGACAGCACGCCCGCAGCCGCACCGGTGGACCGGGTACGCCCCCGCGCCCTCCTGCCCGCCGTCCCCGCCCCCGTCCTGGGCCGTGCCCGCCTCACCGGCATCTTCGAACGCTGACTCCGGTACGGCGAATCCGCATACACAGCGAATCTTGGGACACGTTTTACGTGGCATCCGCAACTGGGCCCCCGGGGTATCCGTCTGACATGGAGTCGGGCCTGTCAGGGCCGAAGCAACGAGAGAGTGGGGCACGTCGTGGGACGGCGCAAGGGCAGCATAGGGATCGCACTCGTCACAGGTGTGGTGCTGGTGGGCGCGAGTGCCTGCGGCGGGGGCGGCAGCGCCAAGGCGAGCGGGGACGACGCGAAGGCGTCGGACAAGCCCAGCGCGAGCGCCTCGCCGTCGCCGACGAAGCCCGCGGGCCCGCCGATGCTGCTGGACACGATCACCCCGCAGACCGGAACCACGGTCGGCGTGGCCATGCCGATCTCGGTGATCTTCACCAACCCGGTGGCGGCCAAGGCGCACGCCACGGTCGAGAAGCACATGAAGGTGAGCGCCTCGCAGTCGGTGGTCGGCGCCTGGCACTGGATGGGCGACAAGCGCGCCGACTGGCGCCCGAAGACGTACTGGCCCTCCGGTACGACGGTGAAGATCGACGCCGACATGACGGGCGTCAGCAACGGCAACGGCCGCTACGGCGTGCACAATTACACCCACACCTTCAAGATCGGCGACGATGTGCGCGCCGATGTCTCGGTCACCAACCACACCATGAAGGTGACCAAGAACGGCGCGGCGGTGCGCACCCTGTCGATCAACGCGGGCAGTGCCGAGTACCCGACGTGGGACGGCACGATGGCCGTCATCGACAAGCAGAAGAAGGTCCACATGACCTCCTGCAGCGTCGGCATCAGCTGCGACAAGGGCAGCCCCAACTACTACGACCTCACCCTGCCCTGGGACATCCACCTCACCCAGTCCGGCACCTACGTCCACTACTCGACCGGCGACCCGAACCCGGGCAGCGGCAGCGCACGCGGTTCGCACGGCT
The DNA here is from genome assembly GCF_045209635.1 of Streptomyces sp. NBC_01622. Taxonomy (NCBI): domain Bacteria; kingdom Bacillati; phylum Actinomycetota; class Actinomycetes; order Kitasatosporales; family Streptomycetaceae; genus Streptomyces; species Streptomyces sp. NBC_01622. Next base: position 2,623,307 of record NZ_CP109293.1, on the reverse strand, counting down.
GCGTCCACCTCTCCCTCTCGGACGCCAAGTGGTTCTACGGCCAGGTCAAGCAGGGCGACCCCATCACCATCACCGGCTCCCCCCGAGGCAAGGCCCCGGCGGACAACGGCTACGCCGACTTCAACCTGGACTGGAGCCAGTGGCTGGCGGGCAGCGGCTCTGGTGAAGGGACTACCGCGACGCTGTGACGGTGGTGCCGGGCACGGGTTGATGTTCCTCGTCCTTCGTCATGTCTGCGTGGAGCAGGACTCCGGGCGGAGAAGGACGAGGAAGACGGGCGATGTGGCCGACGCTCCACCTATGAACAGCGGTGTCCGGAGAATTGCTCAGTACGGAACCGTGACCAGCTCGCCGATCTCGCCCAGACCGAGTTGAGCCGCGAGCCACGGCTTCGTCGGCTTCAGCGGCTGCAATCGCCGCCTCTCGGCACCGTACCGGCGCCGTGGATGTTCGGTGGCACGGGTGCGCCGTAATTCGCTGGCGTCGCGGCTCGTGCGTCTTCTAGGGTCGGTGCTGTTGGAGCGGCAACCGTGTTTGCTGCCGGTGACTTGGTTTGTGCTGTGGGAGGTGTGACCGATGGCTGTCTCTGTGACGGGCGCTGCCCGCATCCGGAAGTTCATCAAGTCCACTCCCGTGGCCTCCGGCTGACCTCCTCTCCACATCTCCCGCGTCTGTCTGCGAGCGCGGTGCCGGGGCCACCCTTGTGAAGGGTCACCCCTTGTCTTTCTCCTCTCTCCCGGGTTCGTTCTCGTCGTCACCCTCTTCCGTGCATCCGTTGCAGCCGTACGGCTGGGATGCGGACTGGGAGGCCGAGTTCGCCCCGTTCGCCGAGCAGGGTCTCCTGCCCGGCCGTGTCGTACGGGTCGACCGAGGCCTCTGCGACGTCGTCACCCCTGCCGGCACCGTGCGTGCCGACACCGAGTTCGTCGTCCCCCGCGACCCGATGAAGGTCGTATGCACGGGGGACTGGGTCGCCGTCGACCCCGCGGGCGGTGACCCGCGCTATGTGCGGACGCTGCTGTCGCGTCGTACCGCCTTCGTACGTTCCACCTCCTCCAAGCGGTCCGAGGGGCAGATCCTCGCGGCCAACGTCGACCACGTGATCGTCGCCGTACCGCTGACCGGGGACCTCGACCTCGGCCGTATCGAACGGTTCCTCGCGCTCGCCTGGGAGTCCGGTGCCCAGCCCCTCGTCGTGCTCACCAAGGCCGACCTCGTGCCGGACGCGGTGACGCTGTCGTATCTCGTCCAGGACGTGGAGACCACGGCGCCGGGCGTGCCGGTGCTGAGTGTCAGTGCCGCGACCGGGGAGGGGGTCGACGTGCTCGCCGCGGTCGCCGCCGGCGGTACGTCCGTGCTGCTCGGGCAGTCCGGCGCCGGCAAGTCGACGCTCGCCAACGCGCTGCTCGGCGAGGACGTGATGGACGTCCGAGCGACGCGTGACGTGGACGGCAAGGGCCGTCATACGACCACCACGCGCAACCTGCTCGCACTGCCCGGCGGCGGTGTCCTGATCGACACGCCGGGGCTGCGCGGTGTCGGACTGTGGGACGCGCAGACCGGGGTCGGGCAGGTGTTCGCCGAGATCGAGGAACTGGCGGGGCAGTGCCGTTTCCAGGACTGCGCCCATATCGCGGAACCGGGGTGCGCGGTGCTCGCCGCCGTCGAGTCGGGCGAGCTGCCCGAGCGCCGGCTCGACAGCTACCGCAAGCTCATGCGCGAGAACCAGTGGATCGTCGCCAAGACCGACGCCCGGCTCAGGACTGAACTGCGGCGCGACTGGAAGCGGAAGGGGGCGGAGGGGAAGGCGGCGATGGAGGCGAAGCGGGGGCGCTGGGCGTAGCGGCCCGGTCCACTTCGGCCCGGCCCGGTCCGGCACCACGTCAACGCCGCGTCCGATTTCCGCCAGCCCCACCCCCGGGAATGGCGGAGACTGGACGGCGTGATGGACGAAGACAGCAGGTACGAGGCCGTACGGAGCCGGGACGCCCGGTTCGACGGTGAGTTCTTCTTCGGTGTCGCGACCACCGGAATCTACTGCCGGCCCAGCTGTCCGGCCGTGACGCCGAAGCGACGCAACGTGCGGTTCTTCACGACGGCCGCCGCCGCGCAGGGCTCGGGGTTCCGGGCCTGCCGGCGGTGCCGTCCGGACGCCGTGCCGGGGTCGGCCGAATGGAACGCGCGCGCCGATGTCGTGGGCCGCGCCATGCGGCTGATCGGCGACGGAGTGGTGGACCGCGAGGGCGTCGCCGGGCTCGCCGTACGGCTCGGATACAGCGCACGGCAGGTCCAACGGCAGCTCACCGCCGAACTCGGCGCCGGTCCCGTCGCCCTCGCCCGGGCCCAACGGGCGCACACCGCACGGGTACTCGTACAGACCACCGAGCTTCCGATCACGGAGATCGCGTTCGCGTCCGGTTTCGCCAGTGTGCGCCAGTTCAACGACACGATCCGCGCCGTGTACGCGTCGACCCCCAGCGAACTGCGCACCAACGCGCCCCAGCCACCGGCCAAGTCACTGGGAAAAGAGCTGGAGAGCGTGCCTGCCGACGGGACCGGTCCCACAGCCGAACCGCCCGCCGGAATCCCGCTGCGGCTCGCGCACCGGGGCCCGTACCAGTCCGCCGCCGTGTTCGACCTGCTGCAACGCGAGGCCGTCCCCGGCATCGAGGACGTCACCGGCACCCCCGGCCGCCGCACCTACCGCCGCACCCTCCGCCTCCCCTACGGCACCGGAATCGTCGCTGTCGACGAACACCCCGGCACCCTCAAGGGCTTGTCCCGTTCCCATACCGGCGGCTGGCTCGACGCCCGTCTGCACCTCACCGACCACCGCGACCTGACCACCGCCGTACAGCGGCTACGACGCCTCTTCGACCTCGACGCCGACCCGTACGCCGTCGACGAGCGGCTCGGTGCCGACCCCCGGCTCGGCCCACTCGTCGCCGCCCGGCCGGGCCTGCGCTCACCGGGCGCCGCCGATCCGGAGGAACTGGCCGTACGGGCGCTGGTGGGGCGGTCGGAGGCCGAGCGGCTGGTGCGGCGCCACGGCAGGACGCTGGACGTCCCGTCCGGCACCCTCACCCACCTCTTCCCCGAGCCGTCCGTACTGGCAGAGGCGTTGCCCGGCGGTCCCCTGGCCGGTCTCGTCGCCGCCCTCGCCGACGGCACCGTACGGCTCGACGTCGGCGCCGACCGTGACGACGCTCAGGCCGCTCTGCTCGCGCTGCCCGGTATGGACGTGGCGACGGTCGCCGTCATCCGCGCGCGCGCCCTCGGCGACCCCGACGTGGCATCGCCCGGCGCTGACATCCCGGACGCCTGGCGCCCCTGGCGTTCCTACGCCGTACAACACCTGCAACACCTGCGCACAGCAGGGGAGTTGGAGTCCCAATGACCATCCACTGGACGAGTTTCGAGAGCCCCTTGGGGCAACTGCTCCTCACCGCCGACGAGAGCGGTGCCCTCACCTCCCTCTCCGTCCCGGGCCAGAAGGGCGGTCGTACCGTCCGGCCCGAGTGGCGGCAGGACCCCGGCCCCTTCCGTGCCGCCGGCGAGCAGCTCGCCGCCTACTTCGCCGGTGAACTCAAGGAATTCCAGCTGGAGTTCCACACCTCCGGCACGGACTTCCGGGAGCGGGTGTGGGGCGCGCTCGACTCCGTTCCGTACGGTGCGACGACGACGTACGGCGAGATCGCCGCCCGGATCGGCGCGTCCCGGGCCGCCGTGCGGGCCGTGGGCGGGGCGATCGGTGCCAACCCGCTGCTGGTCGTCCGCCCCTGCCACCGGGTGATCGGCGCCGACGGATCACTGACGGGCTATGCGGGCGGCCTCGACCGGAAGGTCCAACTCCTCACGCTGGAGGACACGTTGGGCTCCTCGGGCTCATCGGACTCCTCCAACTAGTCGGTCTCCAGGCCCCAACTGTGGATCCGCCGTGGATGGACACGGATCACCTCCTCGCTCATATGCGGCCCCAACTCGTGCGGGCCGACGAGGAGTTCGGCCTCGCCGCGGATGTCGATGCCGCGTACCCTCCACGGGCTGACGCTGACGATGTCGTCCACGACCAGCGCGACCTTCGGGTTCGCCCGCAGGTTGCGCCACTTCTTCGTCGTACCCATGGCATAGCCGCCGACCAGGATCGTCCCGTCGTCCTGCGGGAAGAAGCCGACGGGATTGGCCTGCGGCTGCCCCTGGGGGTCGACGGTGGCCAGTCGCCCCAGCCGCTGCGATGTGAGGTACGCGCGCTCGGCCTCGGTGAATTCGGTCATGCCCGCAGCCAAACACGCCTGCCCGCCCACCGCATCGGCTTCAGGGACCAGGACTTCCGTCCTACTCCGGACAGGCGGATACGGCGGCGGCCACCGGTGATGCTCCGCCGTCCGCCCCGCTCCGCGTGCCACGGTCGCCTCCTCAAGATCGGCGGGGAGAGGCGGGACGCTCATGGTCGGGGCCGGACGGATCGGCGTGGCACTGCTGGTACTGGTGCTGGGAGCGGGTGTCGGTCAGGGCACGGCGACAGCCCAGGCTCCGGTTCCGGGGGCGTCCGGCACCTGGACCGGCAGCTGGGAGGCCGCCCCCTCCGGGACCACCACTGCCTATCCCGGCGCCTCCTTCCGCAACGTCGTGCATCTCAGCGTCGGCGGCGACGCCGTCCGCGTCCGGCTCACCAACCGGCTCGGCACCACCCACCTCCGCCTCGACACGGTGACCGTCGCCCTGCGCGGGACCGGTCCGGACGCCGTGCCCGGCTCGATGCGCACCGCCACCTTCAACGGCGCCGGCACGGTCACGATCCCGGCGGGCGCGGACCTGGTCACGGACGCGGTCCCGCTCGCCGTATCCGACGCGGCGGACCTGCTCGTCACGGTCCACACGCCCGACGACTCCGGCCCGGCGACCTACCACCGTGCCGCCGGGCAGACCAACTACCGTACTCCGAGCGGCAATTGGGCGGCCGACAGCGACGGCGCCGCCTACACGACGACCACCACCTCCTGGTACTACGTCACCGGCGTCGACGTCCTCGACGTCCCGGCGGCCGGCAGTGTCGTCGCCTTCGGCGACTCCCTCACCGACGGCAACGGCTCCAGCCGCGACGCCAACCATCGCTGGCCCGACCGACTCGCCGAGCGCCTGAGAGCCCTTCCCCCGTACCGTCGCCTCGGCGTTCTCAACGCCGGGATCTCCGGCAACCGCCTGCTGCGCGACGACACCGGGCCGAGCGCGCTGGCCCGGCTCGACGCGGACGCCCTGTCGCGGTCGGGGGTGCGGGTGCTGATCGTCATGGAGGGCATCAACGACATCAAGGGCACCCCGAACGCCACCGACCCCGCCGCCTTCGAGAGCGCCTACCGAAGCCTCGGGACCCGCGCCCGCGCCCACGGCATCCGCGTCATCGGCGCGACCCTCACGCCGTACGGCGGCAACGGCGGGTACACGGCGGCCCGGGAGGGCGTACGGAAGGCGGTCAACGCCTTCATCCGGGCCGGGACGGGCGGGCCCTTCGACGCGGTCGTCGACTTCGACGCCGCCGTCCGCGACCCGGAGCAGCCGCAGCGGATCAGGCCCGCCTACGACTCCGGCGACCACCTCCACTTCGACGACGCCGGCATGCGCGCACTCGCCGACACGGTCGACCTCACCACGCTGGCCCCGTTGACCCCGTTGACCCCGTTGACCCCGTGGACCCCGTAGATCTCAGGGGTCAGCCCCAGATCGTGGCGCCCAGCCACGCCCCCGCGATCAGCAGGCAGGTGAACAGTTCGGTCAGCACGCTGGAGCCGCCCGAGCGCATCGCCGTACGCAGGGAGGCCATGGCCTCGGCGTGCCCGCCCAGCCGCAGTCGTTGGTGGACGTAGACGCCGGCCATGAAGCCGGGGATCGCGCCGAGCACGGGCAGCAGCAGGAAGCCGAGCAACGCGCCGGTTCCGGCGTACACGGCCGTCCGGGGGGTCGCGCCGCTCGCCCGGAGCCGGCGGGGCGGCAGCGCCCAGCGCACCACCTGGGAGAGGAGGAGGGCGGCCGTGGCGCCGACGAGGACACCCCAGGAGACCGGCTGCGGATCCTTCAGCGCCCACCACAGGACCGCGGCCCACACCAGCCACGATCCCGGAACTCCAGGCACCAGGACTCCGCACAGGCCGAGCAGGATGACGACGCCGACCAGCAGGAGTTCAGCCACTCCCATCTGCCCAGCCTGCGGGATCCCGGGGGAAACCGCAGGTCAGCAACGGGTCACCCAGCCCCGTTCGTAGGCGTGCCAGCCCAGTTGCAGCCGGGTCGTCACCCCGGTCAGCTCCATCAGCCGCTTCACCCGGCGCTGAACCGTCCTGAGGCCCAGATCGAGCTGTTTCGCCACGCTCGCGTCGGTCAGCCCGGCCAGCAGCAGGGACAGCACCTCCAGGTCCGTGCCGTCGGGGCCGTCCGGCTCCTGCTCGGCGGCACCGGACGCGCCCAGGCGCAGCGGGTGCGCGTCCCGCCAGACCGACTCGAAGAGCCCGCAGAGCAGTTCCAGCAAGCCGCTCGCGTGCACGACCAGCGCGGCTGGTTCGGCGCTGTGCGAGGTGAGCGGCACCAGCGCGAGGGTCCGGTCGGCGACCACCAGCTTGGTCGGCGCTCTGTCCACCACCCGCACCTGCTCGCCGCGGCCGAGCGCGGCGGCCAGTTCGGTGCGGCCGTCCGGCAGGTCCAGCACCGCGCGTTCGAGGACGACCCGGTAACGGACCCCGCGTCCGGCGGCCTGCTCCTCCGCGTCGTTCTCCATGCCGGTGACGGCGACCGGGTTCCCGGTGACCAGCGCGCACACCTCGTCGGTCGCGCCGAGCTGGAGCTGGAGGAAGCGCCGGGTGACGGCCGCGGCGCCGGTCACCACCTCCACCAGATCGTGTACGGCGGTCTCGGCGGCTGCCCGGTACTCCTCGGCGAGCAGCGCGGCGGTCAGTTCGGCCTTGTCCAGCTCGTGGCGCTGCTGGGTGAGCAGGGCGCCCAGGGCCACCCCGGGCGGGGCGGCGACCCAGCGGCCGGGGCGGGCCGTCGACTGGGCGGCGAGTCCGTGCAGTTCCAGGCGGCGCAGGGCGCGCTCGGTGTCGTACTCCCCGATGGCCAGCCGCCGGGCGAGATCGGGCACGTCCGCCGCGCCGACGGACACCAGCGCCCGGTACGCCGACTCGTGCGCCTCGTCCAGGCCTATCGCTCCCAGCATCAGGTTCCGCCCCTCCCCGAACACCCGTCGAGCACGCCGTGGCGGAATTCGGCCACGGCGCGAACCCGCCTCCGCACATCATCGCCGTACCACCCGTCACTCTGCCAAGGTTGCGTCACCGAGGCACCAACAGCCGTCCGCAATGCCTGGATTGGGCTTGTTCGGCCTGCGGATTCGCGTCCGGTCAGTCATAGGGGAGTCGGGCGCGAATCACAGGAGGCCTTCAGGAAGGCACGTCACAATCGGGGCCGGACGGGCCGGATCCGCGACGGGATTCGGTCACTCGGTTGTCGCCGGGCGGTTCTCCCGTGGGGGGTGGAACCGTCCGGCGGCTCTGTGTCGTGGCGTATCGCCTTGTGGCGCACGGGTGGTTCGGTACGTCATCCGACACGCCGTCCGAGAAGGGGCGCGCACCGGATTTTCCTGACGCCCCGTTTTCATCCGGCCCGCGCGGTGGACAATTGGGGGCATGAGCCAGCAGGGGGGAAAGCCGCCCGGTCACGAGGACGACTGGTGGGGCCAGCTGTACGACGACTCCACCGACGACACGGGGCCCACGGCCGCGGCCGACTCCCTGGAGGACCGGTTCGCCTCGGCGGCCGGAACCGTGGACGAGGGCGCGAGCCCGGTGTCACGGACTGCGGGCGAGGGCGCGCGTCCGGCGCCTGGACCCGTGGACGAGGGTGCGCGTCCGGTGGCCGGCTCGGGGGTTCCGGCACCGCGTGCCGGTGCGGCCGGTGCCGCCGGTTCCCTCCGGGGCGGTACGACGGACGCCGAGGCGCCGGGCCACCGACCGGCCCCGGCCACACGCGACGACAGCTCGCCGTCTCCGGACGCCGGGCGGGGCGTCGGCACGGCCCCGCCCTTCGGCGCAGCGCCGTTCCCGCCACCACCGCCACCGATCAGCCCCGCACCGGCAACCCCGCAGCCCCTCCGCGGGGAAGCCCCTCGCGCCGCGCCCGTCTACCCGCCGCCCCCGCCCCCCAACCTCCCCGTCCTCTCACCACCACCCCCTCCGCCCCCCACACCCCCGCCCGCATCCCTCACCCTCGACTACGTCGGCTCCGGTCCCCCCACCTACGACGCCGAGCCCACCGCCCTGCCGCCCGCCGACCCGGACGACCTCGACGACCTGGTCGCGGACACCGTGCTGGACGGGGCGCAGTACGGGAGCAGCACGCTGCGGGCCGCTTCCGTGCGCGGGGACTCCGCGCGGTTCCGGGGTGAGCCGCGCCGGGACTCGTTGCTGACCGCGCGGTTCGGGGTCGGGGACCAGGCCCTGGTGCTGGTCGCGATGGCGACCGGGGCGAGGGCCACACCGGGCGCGCATCGCGCCGCCGCCGAGGCCTGTCACTGGATCGGGCGGGCCGTCGGACGCAGTCACGCGCGGCTCGCCGAGGACATCAGGGCCGCCCGGCGCGGTGATCTCAAGTCCGGCCTGCACCGGCTCACCGACCGCAGCCTCGGCAAACTCCGCGCCAGCGCCGCCGAGCAGGGCATCGACCCCGACGAGTACGCGGCCACCCTGCGCTGTCTCCTCCTCCCCGCCCACCCGGAGTGCCGTACCCGCGTCTTCTTCGGCGTCGGCCCCGGCGGTCTGTTCCGGCTCCGCGACGGGGAGTGGCAGGACATCGAGCCCATCGCGGGTGAGGCGGCCGGCGAGGCCGTCGTCGGCTTCGGCTCGCAGCCGGCCGAGACCCCCGACGGCGACCGGCTCACCATGGACCTCGGCATCCCGACCCCGCCGAGCCCGTACGAACCCGCCCCCGAACCGCCCCGCGAACCCTTCCGCTTCCGTGCCTCCGTCGCCCGCCCCGGCGACACGCTTCTCATGTGCACCGGAGGCCTCGCCGAACCGCTGCGCGGCGAGCCCGAGCTGTCCGCCCATCTGGCGGGCCGGTGGTCGGCGGCCACCCCGCCCGGCCTTGCCGCGTTCCTCGCCGACACCCAAGTGCGGGTCAAGGGTTATGCCGACGACCGCACGGCCGCCGCCGTTTGGGAGGCGTGAGCGCCCGGGCTGTGAATTCATGGAACCCAGAGGTATCCGCAGCACACCGGAAACCGAAGGGCACGCGAGAACCATGGCCAAGCAGAACGTTGCCGAACAGTTCGTCGACATCCTCGTCCGCGCCGGAGTCAAGCGCCTCTACGGCGTCGTCGGCGACAGCCTCAACCCGGTCGTCGACGCGATCCGCCGCAACTCCGCCATCGACTGGATCCACGTACGGCACGAGGAGACCGCCGCCTTCGCCGCCGGCGCGGAAGCCCAGATAACCGGGAAGCTCGCGGCCTGCGCCGGCTCCTGCGGCCCCGGCAACCTGCACCTCATCAACGGCCTCTACGACGCCCACCGCTCCATGGCCCCGGTCCTCGCCCTCGCCTCGCAGATCCCGTCCAGCGAGATCGGCCTCGGCTACTTCCAGGAGACCCACCCCGAGCGGCTCTTCCAGGAGTGCAGTCACTACAGCGAACTGATCTCCAGCCCCAAGCAGATGCCCCGCCTCCTGCAGACCGCCATCCAGCACGCGGTCGGCCAGTCCGGCGTCAGCGTCGTCTCCCTCCCCGGCGACATCGCCGCCGAGCCCGCCCCGGAGCGGGCCGCCGAGACCGCCCTCGTCACCTCCCGCCCCTCCGTCCGCCCGGGCGACGCCGAGATCGAGAGGCTCGTCGAGATGATCGACGAGGCGGACAAGGTCACCCTCTTCTGCGGCAGCGGCACGGCGGGCGCGCACGCCGAGGTGATGGAGTTCGCCGGGAAGATCAAGTCCCCGATCGGACACGCCCTGCGCGGCAAGGAATGGATCCAGTACGACAACCCGTACGACGTCGGCATGAGCGGACTGCTCGGCTACGGCGCCGCCTACGAGGCCACCCACGAGTGCGACCTGCTGATCCTCATCGGTACCGACTTCCCGTACAACGCGTTCCTGCCCGACGACGTGAAGATCGCACAGATCGACGTACGGCCCGAACACCTCGGCCGGCGCTCGAAGTTGGACCTCGCGGTGTGGGGGGACGCGAGGGAGACGCTGCGCTGTCTCATCCCCCGGGTGAAGCCGAAGGGGGACCGGAAGTTCCTCGACCGGATGCTCAAGAAGCACGCCGACGCACTGGAGGGGGTCGTCAAGGCGTACACGCGGAAGGTCGAGAAGCAGGTCCCGATCCATCCCGAGTACGTGGCCTCCGTACTCGACGAGCTGGCCGACGAGGACGCCGTGTTCACCGTCGACACGGGCATGTGCAATGTGTGGGCCGCCCGCTACATCACTCCCAACGGCCGTCGCCGCGTGATCGGTTCGTTCTCCCACGGGTCGATGGCGAACGCGCTCCCCATGGCGATCGGCGCGCAGTTCACCGACACCGAGCGGCAGGTGATCTCGATGTCCGGCGACGGCGGATTCTCCATGCTGATGGGCGACTTCCTCACCCTCGTCCAGTACGACCTGCCGGTGAAGGTCGTCCTGTTCAACAACTCCTCCCTGGGAATGGTCGAGTTGGAGATGCTGGTCGCCGGTCTCCCGTCCTACGGCACCACCAACAAGAACCCCGACTTCGCCGCCGTGGCGCGCGCCTGTGGTGCCTACGGTGTGCGGGTCGAGAAGCCCAAGGATCTGGAGGGCGCGCTGAAGGCGGCCCTCAAGCACAAGGGCCCGGCCCTCGTCGATGTCGTCACCGACCCCAACGCGCTGTCCATCCCGCCGAAGATCAGTGCCGAGATGGTGACGGGCTTCGCGCTCTCGGCGTCGAAGATCGTGCTCGACGGGGGAGTCGGGCGCATGCTGCAGATGGCCCGCTCCAACATCAGGAACGTGCGCGGGCTCTAGGGCCTGTCCGGCGGATCCTGTCGCAGACGCGGGGTGTGGCACGCACTCCCCCACGGCCTAAAGGCGTGGGGGGACCCCCAGCCGCGTTGTCGTCACTCGCCGACGTCCCCCAGCCTTCGGCCGGGAGGTGCCCCCACCGCGTCGCCCGCGGCGGAGCCGCTGATGTCAACGTCTCCTCCGCCTTGCAGCCGCACGCACCACACCCCGCTCTCCGGTGCTTATGAGGCGCTGTTGCTCTCCTGCGACCTGATCCGCCGGACAGGCCCTAACCGTCGTACGGTGCCCAGCCCTTCGCCGAGTACCAGTAGTGCGCCAGACCCTTGATCGAGCTGGTGCGGAACGGCCTGCCGTGGTCGTCGATGCGGAGGGTGCCGGTGCGGCCCTGGGAGGACCAGCCGAGTTCGAGGTACCAGCGGCAGTCGCAGGTCTGTGTCCGGGCCTTGACCAGCAGCACCTCCGGGTCCTGGGCGGAGACCCGGTACGGCCGCCGACTACACCGAGGCCGCCATCACCCTGACCTGGGGCGGCGGCGACACCACCAAACTGATCGTCGACATGACCCGTACGACCCACAAGATCTTCCACATCGGGACGAAGGGAATCGGCGGCAAGTAGGCCTCGCCAAGGGGGCGTTGGCGGTTCCTGAGCGGCTGATTCCGGCCAGATTCGTGAAGCGTGAGCCGTCGGGGGACCAACCGCCCCACGACTTCGCGGACTACGGCCGGATCGGCAGCCCGGCATCGGCAGTCGGTGCGATCGCCGGTGGTCAGGACGGCACGAGGTGTCTGGTCCCGGCGCCGGAGACCATGACTTCGCGGAGGGGAACGTCCCGCCCGGGCCGCCCGGGCCGCATGCTCCGTACGGTGGCCGTTCGACCGTACGGACGCCCGTGCCCCCGATTCCTCCGCTCCGCCGGATCCGGCCCAACCATGGCCGAACACCTGGTCGTTGACAACTCGACATGACTGGCCCGTTCCGGACGAGGGCATGGATCCTCGTGAACATGTTCGAGCAGGAGGGGAACCGGAAAACCGGCGTGCAGGCGGGGGTCATGAAAAGGCGAGCACGAGGGGGCGGTCCCATGGCGGTCGGGGCCTCCTCGGCGAAAACGGTGGAGGAAACGGCCGACAGCGCCATGGAACCGGCGCAGCCGCCTCAACTGAGGCGCAGACTCGGACGCGCGGACCTCCGGGCGGTGCCCGAAGCCCGTAGGGCGTTGCGTGAACTGTTACGGCACTGGGGGAGGCCGGGACGATCGGAGATAGCGGAGCTGCTCACGAGTGAACTCGTCACCAACGCGCTGATCCACACCGACCACGACGCCGTTCTGACGGCGACGGTCGGACCGCGTGGACTGCGTGTGGAGGTACGGGACTTCGTGGCCCGCAGGCCCAGACTGCGCGCACCGATCGCCGACGACGGTACGCACGGGCGGGGCCTGGTCCTGGTGCAGTCCCTCGCGGACGCCTGGGGGGTGTCGCCCCACGGGGTGGGCAAGTCCGTGTGGTTCGAGCTCGATTCGGACGCGGCATGAGCAACGGGACGGGGGCGGCGTCCAGTTGGACTCCGCCCCCGTCCCGTTGTCGCCCGGTCCCGGACCTCGTGGTCCCGGATCTCAGCCGAACTGCTGCTCCAGGTCCTTGAGCTTGCGCTCGAGGGAGTCGAGCCGCGGCAGGGCCATGGTGTCGTCCTCCGCGGTGAGGTCGACGGTTATCGGGTCAGATGCCCCGCGGACTGGCTGGAGTGAGGGACGCGTGCGAACCGGCAGCGGTTCTCCGGTCGGTAGAGCAGGCTCCGCGGAGGGCTGCGAGGAGCCGCGCTCCAGGGCCTGCGGTTCCGGCGACCGGCCACGGCCGATGAGGCCGCGCTGGCCCCGGCTTATGGCCTTGAGCTGGGCCCGCTCGATCCGCTGCTGGTCGCGGCGGCGCAGTCGGGTCTCTTCCTTCTTCGCCTTGTCCTCGCGCACCTCGTCGACCGCCTCGTCCAGGCTGCGCACGTTCTCCAGGAGCATCAGCGACCAGGCGCTGTAGGTCTCGCGGGGGGCCCGCAGCCAGCGGACGATTCGGATCTGCGGCAGCGGACGCGGCACGAGACCCTGCTCGCGCAGCGCGGCCCGTCGGGTCTGCTTCAGTGCGCGGTCGAACAGGACCGCGGCCGACAGTGACATGCCGGAGAAGAACTGCGGAGCGCCCGCGTGGTCGACACCCCTGGGCGCGTGCACCCAGTTGAACCAGGCGGCCGCGGCCGCGAACGTCCATACGAGTATCCGGGAGCCGAGGGCCGCGTCACCGTGGCTGGCCTCGCGGACCGCGAGGACGGAGCAGAACATGGCCGCGCCGTCCAGGCCGAACGGGACCAGGTACTCCCAGCCGTTGGTGAGGCCGAGGTTCTCCTGGCCGAAGCCGACCAGTCCGTGGAAGGAGAGTGCCGCGGCGACCGCCGCACAGCAGAAGAGAAGGACGTAGGAGGCGATGCCGTATATGGCCTCCTTGCGCCTGCGGCGCTCCTCCGTGCGCTCCCACGAGTCGTCTTTCGCGTGCTCCCCGCCGGACCGCTTGCTCCGCGCGAGCACCGCAATCGCCGCCAGCATGCCCAGGAGCAGTACGGCGCCGGGAAGCAGCCAGTTAAGCGATATGTCGGTCAGTCTCATCTGGGGTCCCTTGCATTGGGATAGGGCGTAACGCCCGCCATAGTGGCCCAATCCCAACGGCCCTCAGGCGTTTTCGGGGCAAGAGGCCGCCAAGGAGGTGCAAGGGGATGCCCAGGGCGGCTTTCTGCTCGAACTGCCGCTTGAGGGGCGGGAGTTGAGTTCGAATAAGACTACCCGTACGGGTGGTTCCACGGAAAGTTCCTGCGACAAGTGAGGAAGTTGTGAAGCACCTGTAACCGAGCGGGCGTCCTGTTCGCGGCCGATCCTAGCGGGCCCGGAATCGGGCCTCGCACTGAGGGTCCCTCAACTCGCGGCGGCGGCCGACAGTTTGGTGACCCGCTCGGCCTCGCAGGTGCGCGGACAGGTCGGGCAGGTGTCCAACGCGTCCAGCGTGTAGTACATGCAGCAGCTCACCCGGTCCCGGGTGGGCAGCGACTCCCCGTCGGGGCCGGTCAGTTCACGGAACCCGGCCGTCCCGACGTAGGGCTTGGTCGCGCCCGGCAGCAGTGCCTCCAACTCGCGTACGGCGCGCGGCTGTTCGCCGAAGAGGTCGGCGACGTACCAGAGGCTCTCGACGATCTCGTCGGTCGCCATGCCCCACAGGGCGCGGCCCCGCCGCCGCATCAGCGGCCCGAAGCCGGCGAGTACGGGCTCCATGTGCTCGGCGACCGCGGCCCGCACCTCCGTGCGCAGCGCCTCCTCGTCGGGGACCACCCGGGCGCCGGGCAGTTCCGCCGCCGGGTCGCCGGGCAGACAGGCGAAGGGGCCGGTGCGGACCACCAGGTGGCCCATGTCGAGGCCGGCGGCGGTGCGGTCGTAGGAGATGTGGGTCACGGGGAGGCGGGGGACCCGGCGGTGCAGGAACCACGGGACCGTGAACAGGAGGCAGACCGGCCAGGCGTAGCGGTGCAGGCCGAAGCTTGCTATCACGTCCGGGCGGCCCCGCCGGCCGTGGTCGCGCAGGACCTGGGCGTCGTCCCGGGCCAGGAACGCCTTCAGGCCCGCGCCGCCCTCGGCGAGCGCGGCGGCCGGGGCCCAGCCGCCGCCTGTCGGAAGCGGCTGTTCCGGGGGGAGTTCGGTGATCGCGAGCCCGGGGATGACCTCGGTGAGGCGGGCGTACGCGTCCGCTGTGGCCGAAGAGGGCAGGGGCATGCCGGGACCACCGATTCGCCGTTGGTTTAGAGGTAAGGCTTACCTTACCCAACCGCCTCAGGATTTGAACTGGTCCGATCTGCGCCTAAGGTGCTTGACGGACGAGTAACAAGCAGCCGTAATGACCCCAAGTACCGACACGTCCGGAGGAGGACCCGTGACGCAGGGCGCGCAGGGCTCCGCCGGGACCGGCATACCGGACCCGCGTACCCGAGGATCCCGGGTGCCGCCGCAGTCGCGCGCCGCCGACGTGGACGTGGACCGGGACCGGGACCTCGCGGACGGTGCCGGCGCCGTGCGCGGCGAGCACACGCACAGCGAGACGCCCATCCCGCGCCCCCGCACGGTCGTCCAGCGTTCCTCCGTGCGCGGACAGATACTCGACGCCCTGCGCACCGCGCTCGTCGGCGGCGAACTGACCCCCGGCGAGGTCTACTCCGCGCCCGCGCTCGGCGACCGGTTCGGCGTCTCCGCCACGCCCGTGCGCGAGGCCATGCAGCAGCTCGCCACCGAGGGCGCCGTCGAGGTCGTACCGAACCGGGGATTCCGCGTCGTCGAGCGGGGCGCCCGCGAACTCGCCGAGCTGGCCGAGATCCGCGCCCTGATCGAGGTCCCCGTGATGCTGCGGCTCGCCCGTACGGTGCCCAGCGCCCGCTGGGCCGACCTGCGCCCGCTGGCCGAGGGGACCGTCCGTGCCGCGTCCTCCGGGTGCCGGGCGACCTACGCCGAGTCCGACCGGGCCTTCCACTGCGCTCTGCTCTCCCTCTCCGGGAACGAGCAGCTCGTCCAGATCGCCGAGGACCTGCACCGGCGCGCCCAGTGGCCGCTGGTCGGCGGCCCCGCCGTACGCGGGCGGGCCGACCTCGTGGCCGACGCGTCCGAACACCTCGCGCTCCTGGAGGCGTTGGGCGCGGGGGAGTGGGACGTGGCGCAGTCGCTGGTGCGGGAGCACTTCGCGGGCGTCGAGTGAATCCGAATATGTGACTCCGGTCACGAGCGGGTCCGGGTCCGGCGACCGTGGACCGCGGCGGGAAACCGCCCGACCGGTGGTGACGTGCCCCACGGAAAGGATGTCCGTTCCGTGGGGGAGAGCGCCGATGTTTCCGAATCCCGGCCAGCAGGCCGCACAGCGAGCCGCGCAGCGAGGCGCCGAGCAGTCGGCACGACAGGCGGCGCAGGACGGGATGCGGGCCGCGCAACTGGGAGCCCGCCGTGGTCCCGCCCGTCCGGGACGCGGAGGCGGGCTCCTGTCCTTCCTGCTGCTGGTCGCCGTCGTGGTGCTGGTCGCGCGCGACCCCGAACTCCGGGCGTCCGTCCTGCAGTTCGTCCACCACGTCGTGAACGTCGTCCAGAACCGGGCCGACGGCTCCTGACCTACGCCGTGGCCGCCCCCGGTGCGGGCACCGCCAACTGTCGTGCCAGCCACGTCGGTACACCGCCGAGCAGCCGGAACAGCCGCCGCGCCTCCTCGCGCAGCCGGGACGCCTCCGGCTCCACCTCGGCGTCCGCGAGTGACGCGAGGGCCGGGGCCGTACCGACGAGGTAGCCCAACTCCTCCCGGATCCGCAGCGATTCGGCGAAGCCGTGCCGGGCCTCCGCCAACTCCCCGTCGCGCAGGGCGAGTCCGGCCAGATGGCGCCAGGTGAACGACAGCAGCAGCGGGTCGGCGTGATCGGCGGCGCCCGCGTGGGCGCGCCGGTACGCGGCCCGCGCGGCCTGCGGCGAACGCGCCAGGTTCTCCGCGAGCAGCCCCCGCCGGAAGTCCAGCAGCGCCCGCCCCGAACCGCCCGGCGGGATCAGCGCCGCCGCCCGCCCGAGCGCGGCCCGCGCCTCGTCGGCCCGGTCGCGGACCCCGTGCAGCGTGGCCGCGTAGGCGAGGTGCCCGCGTTCGCAGGCGGCGGCGCCCCGTTCGTCGTCGCTGTGGGCCAGCGCCTCGGCCGTGCGCAGCGCGTCCTCGGCCTCCTCCCAGCCCTGCTCGGTGTAGAGACACCGCTCCACGAGCAGCGAGGTTCTCTGGAGGGCCGGTGCCGCGGTGTCGGGTCGCAGCAGCGCCGCCGCGTCGGCCCAGCAGGCCCGCGAGCGCAGCCGCCACACCGCGGTCTGGAGGGGATCGTCACCTTCGGTCGTTCCGTATCCAGACATGGCGGAATGCGCCACGTTGCCCTCCCCGAGCACACCATTGAGCTGTTGAGTGGTGGCCGCATCTCAGCACGAATCCCGGGGCCCGGCCAAGGGGGTGGGTGAAAGAATTCACAAAGTCGTGGGATCGCGGAGTCCGCTTGGCGTCAGCTCATCCGCAGTGCCAGGAAGAAATCCAGCTTGTCCTCAAGGCGCGAGAGGTCCCGACTCGTCAACTGCTCGATCCTGCCGACCCGGTAGCGCAGTGTGTTGACGTGCAGGTGCAGCCGGGTCGCACAGCGCGTCCAGGAGCCGTCGCACTCCAGGAAGGCCTCCAGCGTCGGGATCAGCTCCGCGCGGTGCCTGCGGTCGTAGTCGCGCAGCGGATCGAGGAGCCGCGCGGTGAACGCCCGCCGCACGTCGTCCGGCACGAACGGCAGCAGCAGCACGTGCGAGGCCAGCTCCTGGTGCCCCGCCGCACACACCCGCCCGGCGCGCGCCGCGGCCACCCGCCGCGCGTGCCGCGCCTCCTCCAGCGCCCCGCGCAGCCCCTCCGCCGAGTGCACGGCCGCGCTCACCCCGAGCGTGACCCGCCCGTCGTCGTCGAGCCCGGCCGACAGTGGATCCCGTACGGCTGCCAGGAGCACGTCCGCGTGGAGCCCGGACTCGGAGCCGTCGTGCTCCGCCGAGACCGCGGGCAGCGGTACGAGCGCGATCGCCTCGTCGCCCGTGTGGGCCACGGCGATCCGGTCGGAGGGCTCGGGGCCCGTCGTCAGCGGGTCGACCAGGATCTCCTCCAGGAGCGACTGGGCGACCGGCCCGGCCTCGATGTCGCCGCCCTCCCACTCGACCCGGGCCACCACCACCTGCCAGTGCGGGGCCGCCCCGAGACCGGGCAGCAGGACGGGCGCGGCGACCCGCAGCCGCGCGGCGATCTCGGCCGGCGCGGCACCCGTCTGGACCAGCTCCAGGACTTCCTGCGCGAGCCGTCTGCGGACCGTGCGCGCCGCGTCCCGCCGGTCCCGCTCGACCGCGATCAGCTGGGTGACGCCCTGCAGCAGGTCCAGCCGCTCGTCGGGCCAGTCCCCGGCGTCCGCCTCGACGGCCAGCAGCCAGTCCGAGAGCACCGTCTCGCGGACGTCCCGGGAGCCCTGCGGGGAGCGCCCGCCGCTGCGGATCGGGAACAGGGAGTACGTCGCCGCCCCCAGCGCCAGCCGGTGGGGTCCCCGGCGGCCCGTGCGTGCGGCGGCCAGGTGCTCGGCGGCCAGCTTGGCGCACACGTCCACGGGCAGCGCGGCCCCTGCCACCTTCGAGCCCGCGATCAGCCGCCCGGTCGGCGACAGCACCCACGCCCGCAGATCGAGGTCGGAGCCCAGCAGGTCCAGGACCACGTCCGGGCCGCCGCCCGCCGGGCCCGAGGTCATCATCCGGCGGTGCCGGTCCACCACGGCCGCCAGATCACCGGCCCGCTCACCGGACACCTGCCGTACGACGTGCTCGGTGATCGTCGCGAACGCCACCGACTCGTTGACCGCGAACAGCGGCAGCCGGTGCTTGGCGCAGGCGGTCACGAGGTCGTCCGGGATGTCGTTGTCGCCGAGCTCTGCCTCGCCGGCGGCCAGCGCGGCCACCCCGGCGGACACCAGGAGCCGTACGAACGGCTCGGTGTCGGACGCGCTCCGGCGCCAGGCCAGACCGGTCAGGACCAGTTCGCCGCCCGACAGATAGCGGCTGGGGTCCCGCAGGTCGGTGGTCATCACCCCGCGTACCGTGCGGTCCAGCTCGTCCGCGCCGCCGAGCAGCCGCAGCCCCAGCGCATCGGTGTCCAGAAGTGCGCGCAGCCGCATCGCCGTCGCCGCCGTTCTTTGTCTAGAAAACTACGATGAACCGTGAGGTGCTGTGGGTGCGGGGCTGTTTCCCACGTTTCCACAGGGAATCGGAGGGGTTACTGATGACCTCCGTTCATACGAATCTACAAGATGCCCGCGCTGGCCAGCCAACTCCTTCATGGTTTCCGTGACTGACCCCGAGGAGCACGGCCCTGTGTACTGACCTCACGCTGCATTAACAGCGCATGAACGAGCCGGGCCCGCCGCACACGAACTGGCTTGATCCGTACGACCCACGAGACGAAGAAGAGAGCCGGTCATGGACTTCCTTCGCCCCGCAAGCTGGGAGGAGGCGCTCGCCGCGAAGGCCGAGCACCCCACCGCAGTACCGATCGCGGGCGGCACCGATGTGATGGTCGAGATCAACTTCGACCACCGCCGGCCCGAGTACCTGCTCGACCTGAACCGCATCGGTGATCTCTACGAGTGGGAGGTCGGCGCGGACAGCGTGCGGCTCGGGGCCTCGGTCCCGTACACCCGGATCATGGAGCACCTGCGCGGCGAGCTGCCGGGCCTCTCCCTCGCCTCGCACACGGTCGCCTCCCCGCAGATCCGCAACCGCGGCGGCGTCGGCGGCAACCTCGGCACCGCCTCCCCGGCCGGCGACGCCCACCCCGCGCTTCTCGCGGCGGGCGCCGAGGTCGAGGCCGAGTCGGTGCGAGGCACCCGGCTCATCCCGATCGACGAGTTCTACACCGGTGTGAAGCGCAACGCGCTGGCGCCCGACGAGCTGATCCGCGCCGTCCACATCAAGAAGGCGGACGGCCCGCAGCAGTACTCGAAGGTCGGTACGCGGAACGCCATGGTGATCGCCGTGTGCGCCTTCGGTCTGGCCCTGCACCCCGCCACCCGCACGGTCCGCACCGGCATCGGCTCGGCCGCGCCGACCCCCGTCCGGGCGAAAGCGGCGGAGGAATTCCTGAACGCGGCGCTCGACGAGGGCGGCTTCTGGGACAACGGCAGGATCATCACCCCGTCGGTCGCCAAGCAGTTCGCGGACCTGTGCGCCGCCGCCTGCAACCCGATCGACGACGTCCGGGGCACCGCGAGCTACCGCCGCCACGCGGTCGGCATCATGGCCCGCCGCACCCTGACCTGGACCTGGGAGTCCTATCGCGGCACTGACGGCCGGTCCAATGAGAAAGGGAGCGTCGCCTGATGCGCGTCAATTTCACGGTCAACGGCCGCCCGCAGGAAGCGGACGACGTGTGGGAGGGCGAGTCCCTGCTGTACGTGCTGAGGGAGCGGATGGGCCTGCCGGGCTCCAAGAACGCGTGCGAGCAGGGCGAGTGCGGTTCCTGCACGGTCCGGCTGGACGGCGTTCCGGTGTGTTCGTGTCTGGTCGCCGCCGGGCAGGTCGAGGGCCGCGAGGTCGTCACCGTCGAGGGGCTCGCGGACTACGCCAAGCAGCGCGCGGAGCACGGGAGTTGCGGAACGGGCGCCTGCGGTACGTCCGTTGACGAGGCCAAGGGCCGGCAGTCGAAGCCGCTCGACTCCCAGACCGGCGAGGGCACCGAACTCGCCCCCATCCAGCAGGCGTTCATCGATGCCGGCGCCGTCCAGTGCGGCTTCTGCACCCCCGGTCTCCTCGTCGCCGCCGACGAGATGCTGGAGCACAACCCGAACCCGACCGACGCGGACATCCGCGAGGCGCTCTCGGGCAACCTGTGCCGCTGCACCGGCTACGAGAAGATCATGGACGCGGTCCGCCTGGCGGCCGCCCGGCAGGGAGAGGCGGTCTGACGATGGGCACCACCGGCACTCCCACGAACCTCACCCAGCGCTCGAAGGCCAAGGGCGGTATCGGCGAGTCCACGCTCCGCCCCGACGGCACCCTCAAGGTCACCGGCGAGTTCGCGTACTCCTCCGACATGTGGCACGAGGACATGCTCTGGGGCCAGATCCTGCGCTCCACCGTCGCGCACGCCGAGATCGTCTCCATCGACACCGTCGAGGCGCTGAAGACCCCGGGCGTCTACGCCGTCATGACCTACGACGACCTGCCGACGGACGTGAAGAACTACGGCCTGGAGATCCAGGACACCCCCGTCCTCGCGCACGGCAAGGTCCGCCACCACGGCGAGCCGGTCGCGATCGTCGCCGCCGACCACCCGGAGACCGCGCGCCGCGCGGCCGCGAAGATCAAGGTCGAGTACCGCGAACTCCCGGTCATCACCGACGAGTTGTCAGCGACCGCGCCGGACGCGGTCCTCGTCCACGAGAACCGCGACGACCACCACATCGGCCACGTCCCGCACCCGAACATCGTGCACCGCCAGCCGATCGTCCGAGGTGACGTGGAGGCGGCCCGCGAGCGCGCCGACTTCATCGTCGAGGGCGAGTACACCTTCGGCATGCAGGACCAGGCGTTCCTCGGCCCGGAGTCGGGCCTCGCCGTACCCGCCGAGGACGGCGGTGTCGACCTCTACATCGCCACCCAGTGGCTCCACTCCGACCTGCGCCAGATCGCGCCCGTCCTCGGCCTGCCCGAGGACAAGGTCCGCATGACGCTCTCCGGTGTCGGCGGCGCGTTCGGCGGACGCGAGGACCTGTCGATGCAGATCCACGCCTGCCTGCTGGCCCTGCGCACCGGCAAACCCGTGAAGATCGTCTACAACCGCTTCGAGTCCTTCTTCGGACACGTCCACCGCCACCCCGCCAAGCTCCACTACGAGCACGGCGCCACGAAGGACGGCAAGCTCACCCACCTCAAGGCCCGGATCGTCCTGGACGGCGGCGCCTACGCGTCGGCCTCACCGGCGGTCGTCGGCAACGCCTCCTCGCTCGGCGCCGGCCCCTACGTGATCGACAACGTCGACATCGAGGCCATCGCGCTCTACACCAACAACCCGCCCTGCGGCGCGATGCGCGGCTTCGGCGCGGTCCAGGCGTGCTTCGCCTACGAGGCCCAGATGGACAAGCTCGCCGACAAGGTGGGCATGGACCGGGTCGCGTTCCGTCAGCTCAACGCGATGGAACAGGGGACGATCATGCCGACCGGCCAGCCGGTCGACTCCCCGGCCCCCGTCGCCGAACTCCTCCGCCGCGTCAAGGCAATGCCCATGCCGCCCGAGCAGCAGTGGCTCGCCGCCGGAGAGGCCGCCGACGTACGGCAGTTGCCGGGCGGTCTGTCCAACACCACGCACGGCGAAGGCGTCGTACGCGGGGTCGGCTACGCGGTCGGCATCAAGAACGTCGGCTTCTCCGAGGGCTTCGACGACTACTCAACGGCCAAGGTCCGCCTGGAAGTTGTCGGCGGTGAACCCGTCGCCGTCGTGCACACCGCGATGGCGGAGGTCGGCCAGGGCGGCGTCACCGTCCACGCGCAGATCGTCCGCACCGAGCTGGGCGTCACCCAGGTGACCATCAACCCGGCGGACACCCAGGTGGGCAGCGCCGGTTCGACCTCCGCGTCCCGGCAGACGTACGTCACCGGCGGCGCCGTCAAGAACTCCTGCGAGCTGGTCCGCGAGAAGGTCCTGGAGATGGGCCGCCGCAAGCTCGGCACCTACCACCCGGCCTGGGCCACCGCCGAACTCCTCCTGGAGGGCGGCAAGGTGGTCACCGACGGCGGCGAGGTCCTCGCCGACCTGGTCGACGTCCTCGAAGGCGAGGCCGTCGAGATCGAGGCCGAGTGGCGGCACCGCCCCACCGAGGCCTTCGACCTCCGTACCGGACAAGGCTTCGGCCACGTCCAGTACACCTTCGCCGCGCACCGCGCCGTCGTCGAGGTCGACACCGAACTCGGCCTGGTCAAGGTGATCGAGCTGGCCTGCGCGCAGGACGTCGGCAAGGCGCTCAACCCGCTGTCCGTGATCGGCCAGATCCAGGGCGGTACGACCCAGGGTCTCGGCGTCGCGGTCATGGAGGAGATCATCGTCGACCCGAAGACCGCCAAGGTCAGGAACCCGTCCTTCACGGACTACCTGATCCCCACCATCCTCGACACCCCGACCATTCCGGTCGATGTGCTCGAACTCGCCGACGAGCACGCCCCGTACGGGCTGCGCGGCATCGGCGAGGCATCCACCCTGTCGTCGACTCCGGCCGTACTCGCGGCGATTCGGAACGCGACCGGGCTGGAACTGAACAGGACACCGGTACGCCCGGAGCACCTCACGGGCACGTGACCCTCCGGGTCCCCAATCGTTCGTCTCGGGCCGTCCCCCGGGTCGTCCATCCCAAATCCCGTATGCCGCCGAAGGCGGCGAGCGGGTGCCCCTGTGAACCTTGGGAGATGGCCCCATGACCCAGCAGTCAGTGGAACCCAGGACCGCCGCCGAAGACGCGGGCGAAGGAACCCGCGTCCCGGCGGGCCGGTCCTGGCTCGACCGTTACTTCCACATTTCCCGGCGGGGATCGACCGTCGCGCGCGAGGTGCGCGGCGGAGTCACCACCTTCATGGCGATGGCGTACATCCTGCTGCTCAACCCCCTGATCCTGTCGGGCAAGGACGTGGCGGGGGACACGCTCGGCCAGCAGGGACTGATCACCGCGACCGCGTTCGCGGCGGCCCTCACCACGCTCCTGATGGGCTTCGTCGGCAAGGTGCCGCTGGCCCTCGCCGCCGGGCTCTCCGTCTCCGGCGTGCTCTCCTCGCAGGTCGCCCCGCAGATGACCTGGCCGCAGGCGATGGGCATGTGCGTGATCTACGGCGTGGTCATCATGCTGCTCGTCGTCACCGGCCTGCGCGAGATGATCATGAACGCGATCCCGCTCGCGCTCAAACACGGCATCACGATGGGCATCGGCCTGTTCATCGCGCTCATCGGCTTCTACAAGTCGGGCTTCGTGCACCAGGGCAGGGCGACCCCGCTCACCCTGGGCCCGGCGGGCGAACTCGCGGGCTGGCCCGTCCTGTTGTTCGCCGGCACGCTTGTCCTGATCTTCATGCTCCAGGCCCGCAACATGCCCGGCGCCATCCTCATCGGCATCATCACCGGCACGGTCGTCGCCGCGATCCTGAACGCCGCCGCAGTCATCGACCCCAAGCAGTGGGCGAGCGGCTCCGCCCCCGAACTGCACGGCAGCGCGGTCTCCATGCCCGACTTCTCGCTCTTCGGCCATGTGGAGTTCGGCGGCTGGGGCAAGGTCGGCGCGATGACGGTCGGCATGATCGTGTTCACGCTCGTCCTGGCCGGCTTCTTCGACGCGATGGCCACCATCATCGGCGTCGGCACGGAGGCCAAGCTCGCCGACGACAAGGGCCGGATGCCGGGCCTGTCCAAGGCGCTGTTCATCGACGGCGCCGGCGGCGCGATCGGCGGTGTCGCGGGCGGCTCCGGCCAGACCGTCTTCATCGAGTCGGCGACGGGGGTCGGCGAGGGCGCCCGCACGGGCCTCGCCTCGGTCGTCACCGGACTGTTCTTCGCCGCCTGCCTGTTCTTCACCCCGCTCACCGCGATCGTCCCCCAGGAAGTCGCGTCCGCCGCCCTGGTCGTCATCGGCTCGATGATGCTGATGAACGCCCGGCACGTGGACTGGGCCGACCGCGCCACCGCGATCCCGGTGTTCCTGACCGTCGTCGTCATGCCCTTCACCTACAGCATCACGGCGGGCGTCTCCGCGGGCGTCATCTCGTACGTCGCCATCAAGACCGCCCAGGGCAAGGCACGCGAGATCGGCGCCTTCATGTGGGGCCTGACGGTCATCTTCCTCACGTACTTCGCCCTCCACCCGATCGAAGGCTGGCTCGGCGTGCACTAGCCCGGCGCCCCAACACCCCTTCCCCACAACCCCGTCAGGAGACCGAGATGCTGGACATCGCCGAAGAGCTGCACCGGTGGGTCGAGCAGGGCCGCGACTTCGCCGTCGCCACCGTGGTGGCCGTCAGCGGCAGCGCACCCCGCCGGCCGGGCGCCGCCCTCGCGGTGGACACCGACGGCACGGCGATCGGCTCGGTCTCCGGGGGCTGCGTGGAAGGCGCGGTCTACGAACTGTGCCAACAGGCCCTCGCGGACGGCGAAACCGTCCTGGAGCGCTTCGGCTACAGCGACGAGGACGCCTTCGCCGTGGGCCTCACCTGCGGCGGAGTCATCGACATCCTCGTGACACCGGTACGGGCCGAAGACCCGGCCCGTCCCACGATCGCCGCCGCGCTGTCCGCCGCCGCGAGCGGTACGGCGACAGCGCTGGCCCGGATCGTCGCCGGCCCGGCCGAACTCCTCGGCCGCGCCCTCGCCGTACGTCCCGACGACTCGTACTCCGACGACTACGAGGGCGGCTTCGGCGCCCACCCCGAACTGGACCGCACGGTCGCCGCCGAGGCCGCTGCCCAACTGGACGCCGGCCGCACCGGCACCGTCGAGATCGGCGAGCAGGGCTCCCGCTGCGGGGCCCCGCTCACCGTCCTGGTCGAGTCCTCGGTGCCGCCGCCCCGGATGATCGTGTTCGGCGCGATCGACTTCGCCTCCGCACTGGTGTGCATCGGCAAGTTCCTCGGCTACCGCGTGACGGTGTGCGACGCCCGCCCCGTCTTCGCCACCAGGGCCCGCTTCCCCGACGCCGACGAGATCGTCGTCGAGTGGCCGCACAAGTACCTGGAACGCACGGACACCGACACCCGTACCGTCCTGTGCGTCCTCACCCACGACGCCAAGTTCGACGTACCGCTGCTCCAGCTCGCCCTGCGCCTCCCGGTGGCGTACGTCGGTGCGATGGGCTCCCGCCGCACCCACCTCGACCGCAACGAGCGGCTGCGCGAAGTCGGCGTCACGGAACTGGAGTTGGCGCGCCTGAGGTCCCCGATCGGCCTCGACCTCGGGGCCCGGACGCCGGAGGAGACGGCCCTGTCGATCGCCTCCGAGATCGTCGCCAACAGGCGTGGCGGCAGCGGGATTTCACTCACCGGCGCACACACCCCGATCCACCACGACGCGACCTCGCTGCCCGCCCGGCGGATCGGTTCGGTGGCCTGAACTCCGGCTCTCAACGCGGCAGAACGGGCCGGTCCGTTCGTACGGAGAACGCCGTGTCGCCCGCCACCGCCACCAGGGTGTCCTTGACAAGCAGGGCGTACGGGACGGTGTCGTTCGTGGAGTCACCGGGGTTCTGGAGCGCCGAAGTGCGCCAGCGCACGGTGCCGGTGCGCGCGTTCACGGCCAGCAGCCGGCCGAACCGGTTGGCGAAGTAAAGGGTGTTGGACTTCGTCGAGAGCACCGGATCCGACAGGTTCTCGATCTCCGTCGCCCGCTGCCACAACTGCTTGCCGTCGCTCGCGCGCACGGCGGTGACCGTGCCGTTCGGGCGGACGAAGTGGATGACGCCCTTGAGGAGGGTGGGTGTGCCGCGTGCCGCGCCCGGCAGCGGGATCCGCCGGCCCCCGTCGGCGGGGTCCACCTCTTCCAGGGTGGTGTACGGCTGGTCCTCGCCGCTGCCGAAGGAGCCCGCCGCCAGCTTCGGCACCGCGAACACCAACCGTTCGTCGGTGACACCCAACGGCTCGGCGCCCGTGGGCAGTTGGGCGATCTCCTTGGACGTGCCGTCCGCCGGGTTCAGGTGCAGCAGGCTGACCCCGCCCTTGGTGGGATCGTCCGCCGGTGTGCACAGGCCGTAGGGGGTGCCGTCCAGCACGGCGGGGGTGCAGGCGTCCCCGGCCGACGACTTCGCCGGCGCGGTCCACAGTTCGTGGCCCGTCGGGTCGTAGGCGACGAACTTCGTCGCGTGCTCGTCCATCGCCAGGATTCCGCCGCTGAACATGACGGCGTTCCGGTCCTCGCTGACCGGGTGCGCCCACAGCTGGGTGCCGGTCTTCGCGTCCAGGGCGACCAGGCGCCGGGTGACGAAGGTCTGGGTCGAGTCCGGCTTCACGTAGGTGAAGACGCGGCCGTCCTGGACGCCGACGGGGCGCGAGGTCTCCGGACTGGTGCCCGACCGCCAGGCGACCCGGCCGGAGGCGGCGTCGAGCGCGGTGACCGTGAAGCCGGTACCGGCGCAGTAGACGAGGGCGCCGCCGCCCGCCACGCAGCCGGACTCCCCCTCGTCGAGGGGGATGCCCGTCCTGGCCGTGAGCAGACTCGCCCGCCACGGCTGCCAGCCGGCGGGCAGGGTCACGGCGGACGCGGAGCGCGTGGCCGCGGCGGGCGCGCCCGAGCCCGTGGTGCCGTCCGACATCCGGTGCAGGGTCGTGAGACCGAGCGCGGCGACGGCGACCGCGGTGGCGAGCGTGATGACGAGCCGCCGTACTCGACGCGGGCGCCGTCCGCCGTCCTGGACGGTCGCGGGGGTGCCGGGGCCGGGGCGCGCCGCTCCCGGGACGTCCACCACCGTGGTGGACTCGGGCAGGGTCAGCAACATGCCGTGGAGTTCGGCGAGTTGGGGACGGGCTGTCGCCTCCTTGTCGAGACAGCGCTCGGCGATGCTCCGCAGCGGCTCCGGCACTCCGTCCAACCGGGGCTGCTCGTGCATGACTTGATAACCCGTCAAGTACGGGCTGGCACCGTCGAAGGGCCGGTTGCCGGTGGCCGCGTACACCAGCAGCGAGCCCAGCGAGAAGACGTCGGAGGCGGCCGTGACGTCCCGGGGCGCCGCGAACTGCTCCGGGGACATGAAGGGCGGAGTGCCGATCAGCCGCCCCGTCAGGGTGAGGGTCTGGTTGTCGGCGGCGCGCGAGATCCCGAAGTCGATGACCCGGGGACCGTCCTCGGCGAGCAGTACATTGCTCGGCTTCAAGTCCCGGTGCACCACACCGGCTTGATGGATGTCCCGCAGCGCCTCGACCAGACCGAGGGCCAGGGTGCGCAGGGCCCGGCCGCCCAACGGGCCGTCCTTCTCGACGACTTCGGCGAGCGTACGGCCCGGCACGTACAGCGTCGCCATCCACGGGACCTCGGCATCGGGGTCCGCGTCCACGACGGGCGCGGTGAAGGCACCGCTCACCCGGCGGACGGCGGCGATCTCCTGCCGGAACCGGGCCCGGAACTCCTCGTCCTGCGCGTACTGCGCGTGCACGACCTTGACCGCGACCTGCCGCCCCGAGGCCGACTGCCCCAGATACACGACGCCCATCCCGCCGCTGCCGAGCCGGTCTCCCAGCGCATAGCCGCCAATGGACTCCGCATCCCCGCGGTGAAGCGACATCGGCCGGTCACCCTTCCCGATTCCCGTGCCCACAAAGGCCGTTCAGGACCATCACACTAGAGCGTTCGCGACGGCCACCGGGCACCGGCGCCGCATCGACGCCGGGGGAGCGGGAAATGGGTTGCGAGCCCGGGGTGCCCCCGCCTTCCATGGGCCCATGGTGTCCACCGACCGACTGCTCGCCTTCGCGGCCCTGTCCTTCCTGCTGATCATCGTCCCCGGCCCCAGCGTGCTGTTCGTGATCGGGCGGGCGCTGGCTCACGGCCGCCGCGCCGCGCTGACCACCGTGCTGGGCAACACGCTCGGCGCCTACCTCCTCGTCGTGGCGGTCGCCCTCGGCATCGGCTCGCTGGTGGAACGCTCGGTCCTCGTCTTCACGACCCTCAAGCTCGCCGGCGCCGCCTACCTCGCCTACCTCGGAGTGAAGGCCTGGCGTCAACGCGGCTCCCTGCGGGCCGCGTTCACCGGCGAGGAGGCGCCCCCGCACAGCGGCCTGCGCACCCTCTGGGAGGGCTTCGCCGTCGGGGTCGCCAACCCCAAGACGATCGTGTTCTTCGCCGCCGTACTGCCCCAGTTCGTGGACCGCGAACACGGCCATGTGACGGCCCAGATGCTGCTGCTCGGCCTCGTCTTCAACCTCATCGCCGTGCTCTCCGACAGCGTGTGGGGCCTGGTCGCCGCCACCGCGCGCGACTGGTTCGCCCGCTCCCCGCGCCGCCTCTCCGCGGTCGGCGGTGCGGGCGGCCTCACGATGATCGGCCTGGGCGTGACGGTGGCGGTGACGGGCCGCAAGGACTGACTCCGCCGCCACCGAGATCCCGCTACGGCCGTCTCAGCAGCCCGTTCACCGCCCGCCCGAACATCGACCGCGCCGCCCACCGCAGCGGCCCGTCGAAGAGCCGCGGCAGGAACCGCACCCGCAGCTCCTCCTGCCAGACCACGCGGCTACGGCCCCCCGGCCCCGGCCGCACCTCGATCTCCGCCCAGCCCAGCACCACCCGCCCCCGCTTCTCCAGCCGCACGAGACCCGGTTCGTCGTCCGCCGGCGGTCGCCACACGGTGACCTCCATACGGTCGTCGAAGGCGAGCGGGCCGAGACCGGAGCGGGCCACGAACACCGTGCCCTCGCCGGTCGGCGGCGGAGTGACCACGGTGACCCGGGTCAGCGGGACCACCTCGGCGTGGCGCGGCCACTCCGTCAACCGGCGCCACGCCTCCTCCAGGGGGAGCGGTGCCGTGCGTTCGAGACGGAAGTCGACCATGCAGGGATCGTAGAGAACGCATCACGATCGGCGGTACTTTCGTCGGGGGGCTCACACCCTTGGCCGAGCGGTTCACAGGCACGCAGACGTACACCACAGGGGGAGTCGGTCGTCATGCCACTGAAGGCCTACGGCGTACTGATCACGCGCGCGGTGGACACGAGGCGCGAGGGCGCCGCCGGTACACCGCACTACCAGATCCATCTCACGGACGATGCGGGTACGCATTTCCGGGCCGCGGTCAACGTCCTGTCGGCCGAGCAGCCCTCCGAGCTGCTCTACCTCGTCAACGAGGACTTCCAACACCCGGTCACCGCCCGCCTGGAGGGCCTCCCGAGCGGCTGGAACACCCTGCTGCCCGGACCTGGCGGACCGAACCTCGACTTCGTGCGCGGCAACCTCTTCGACCCGGCGCAGCTCCGCACCCTGCCGCCGGACGTGAGCGGCCCCGACAACGACCTCGCCGACCTCCTCGACCACTACGTACGACGCGCGGTCGACGACGCGGACGCCCGGCTGTACGTCTTCGGCGAGCGCTTCGGCCCCGAACCGACCGTCAAGGACAAGGTGTTCGGGTTCCTGCCCGGCAACGGCGTCCACGACATCCACATGAACCAGGGCAACAGCCGCCGCTTCAGCAGCGACGACGGGGTCTGGCAGGACGGCGGCATCCTGATCCACTTCCCTGCGCAGTCGCGCTGGGTGGGCGTCTTCCTCGCCTTCCAGAGCCAGTCCTGGCACACCGACGACACCACCGGCCACACCCTGGAGGGCACCGACGGCAACCGCAACGAGCCCGGCGGGCAGCCCGTCCGGGTCGTGGCGGCCCTGGTCAACGCCCGTGGCCCGGCACCTGAGGCGGAGAGCGTCACGCTCCTCAACGCCTCGCCCGACCCCGTCGACCTGACCGGCTGGCACGTCCGGGACCGGCTGGGCAACTCCTGCGCGGTACCCGCCCCCGGCCCCCTCGCCGCCGGCGCCCCGCTCCTCGTCCCGCTCACGGACGGCGTCCAACTCGGCAACCAGGGCGGCGAGATCACCCTCCTCGACGCGGCGGGACTCAAGGTCCACGGCGTCTCGTACACGGTGGACCAGGCCGCGCGCGAGGGCTGGACCGTCGTGTTCTGACCCTGCCCGGAACCTCTCTTCCGCACCGCGTGCGCGTACGGCACCATGAGCCCGACCCGCACCGCACCACCGGCCGGAGGGTGTCCCGTGGACCGCGAACTGCACGGCAGGCTCGACGAGTTGCAGCGCGACCCGTACCCGTACTACACCCGGGCGCGGCAGGCCGAGGGCCTCACCCACGTCGCCGAACTCGACGCCTGGCTCATCGCCCGGGACGCCGACGTCCGCGAAGTCCTGCGCCGCCCCGACGACTTCTCCTCGGCGGTCGCGCTGCGGCCCGACGTGCTGCCGTCGCCCGCCGCGCTCGCCGTCCTCGGCGGCGGCTTCGGCGGGCGGCCGGTCGTCGTCACCGCGGACGGCGCGGAGCACCAGCGACTGCGCGCGCCCATCGTCCGCGGCCTCTCCCCGGCCCGCGTCACGGCCGTGCTGCCCTACGCCGCCGAGCGCGCCGCCGCCCTCGTCGACACGTTCGCCGAGGACGGGCACGTAGAGCTGATGTCGGCGTACGCCCGCAGGCTCCCCGGCGAGGTGATCGGCCGGATCGTCGGCCTCGACCCCGCAGACGTGCCCGGAGTCGTCCACGGCGGCCACCGCGCCGAGGAGTTGCTGTTCCGACCCCTGGAGGAGGCCGAACAGGTCGCCGCGGCCCAGGACGTCGTCACGATGCAGCACACCCTCGACCGGTACGTACGGGACCGCTACGACCAGCCCCGCGAGGACCTCTGCTCGGAGCTGGTCGCCTCCGTCGTCGAGGGGCCGCTCGCCCTGGATCACCGGCACCAACTCGTCGCCGATCTCCAGAACTTGCTGATCGCCGGACATCTCACCACCACGGCGCTCATCGGCACGACCGTCCTGCATCTGCTCCGCCACCCGCGCCAGTGGGAGCTGCTGTGCGCCGAACCCGAGCGCATCCCCGCGGCGATCGAGGAGGCGGCCCGCTACGACACCGCGCTGCAGGGCTTCCGCAGAATCACCACCCGGCCGGTCGTCCTCGCCGGTACCGAACTCCCCGCCGGGGCAACGCTGTTCATCGCCTTCGGCGCGGCCAACCGGGACGAGCGGCGCCACCCGCGCGCCGACACCTTCGACATCACCCGCTCTCCGTCGGCCCGCCACCTCGCCTTCGGCCTCGGCGTGCACGGCTGCCCGGGCTCACAACTCGCCCGGGAGCAACTCAGGCTCACCCTGGAGGAGTTGACCCGCCGCCTGCCCGGACTACGGCTCGCGGAAGACCGTCCGGTCACCATGCGGCCCACGATGATCCACCGTTCCCCGTACGCCCTGCACCTGACCTGGTGACTCAGGGCCGGTAGACCTTCCCCGGCTCCGCCTTCCCGGGCGCCAGCAGCTGCGGCACGGTCACGAACACATACCCGCGTGCCTTCAGCGCGTCGATGATCCCGGGGACGGCGGGCACGGTGCCCCGGTACAGGTCGTGCAGCAGGATGATCCCGTCCCGGGTGGCCTGGGCGAGGACGCGCTTGGTGATGAGGGCGGAGTCGGTGGTCGCGTAGTCCTTGGCGGTCACGCTCCACAGGACCTCCGCGAGGCCCAGCTCACGGCAGATCTTGTGCACGGTGTCGTCGGTACGGCCCTGCGGCGGACGCATCAGCGTCGGCTTCTTCCCGGTGATCCGCTCTATCGCGTCGTCCGTGCGTTCCAGTTCGCCGCGTATCTGCGCGGGCGTTATCCGGGTCAGGATCTTGTGGTCCCAGGTGTGGCTGGCCACCTCGTGCCCCTCGGCGGCCATGCGCTCGACCAGCTCCGGGTACTTCTCGATGTGCCGCTTGCCGAGCAGGAAGAAGGTCGCCGGGACCTGCTTCTCCTTCAGGATGTCGAGCAGCCGCGCCGAGTTCTCGCTCGGCCCGGCGTCGAAGGTCAGCGCGATGCACTTCGCATCACGGCAGTCGACGGTTCCGAAACGGGCCTGCGCGGTCGCCGGCACGTCATGCGTCCGGGCGGCGGCGGGCGCGGTCGTGTCGAGCTCGGTGCACCCGCTCGACGCAAGGCCCAGCGAGGCGACCGCCACGAACATGCCGACGGCACGCAACCCGGCCCGGGTTCTTTTCCTCTTCTTGTTCAGAGAACTCAGAGATGGCATGTCCAGACTATACATACAGAGTATATACGGTGTGTATAGTTGGTCTGGGGTGCTCGGGGGGCGAGCCTGTCCCCGCGTCAGCGGGCCTCGGCCCCCAGCTCCCGCCCGAGCCGCAGATTCCATCGCCCGGACTGTCCGCTGAGGTCGGTCGCGGTTAGCGGGGGCACGTCGAGCCGCCAGAACGCGGGCCCGGGTGCGCCGAGGATCGTGACCGCCAGGGCCCGTACGAGCTCCTGTTCTACGACCGCGAGGGTCCGGCCCTCGAATGTCGCCGCCATCTCCAGCCACCCGGCGGCCCGCTCGCACAGCGCCCGCACCGACTCACCGCCATGGGGTGCGGCATCCGGGTCCGTCAGCCAGGCCATCACCCCGTCCGGCTCCCGCGCCATCACCTCGTCGAGAGTCAGACCCCGCCAGCGGCCCATGTCGAGCCCCGCCAACTCCGGCTCCGGTACGGCCGCGAGACCGAGGGCGGACGCCGTCTCCCGGCAGCGTGCGGTGGGGGAGACCAGCACCCGGTCGGCCGCCCCGAGCGAGCCGGCGGCGGACTCGGCGCGGGCCCTGCCACTCGGGTCGAGCGGACTGCCGTCGTCGAACCGGGCCTCCCGCAGGGACCGGTTCAACGCCGGTGAGATCAAGGTGATACGGCTGGTCACTCGCTCGCTCCAGTTCTCCGGCCTGTTTCTCCGGGCTGTACGGAACATCGTCTCGCGTACACCGCACGGCGGGGGCGGCCGGGCGGACACCCGCCCGGCCGCCCCCGCCTCCGGCTCAGGAACCCGCCAGTTCCTCTCGGACCGTACGGGCCGCCGCGACCAGGTTCTCCAGCGACGCGCGGGTCTCGGGCCAGCCGCGGGTCTTCAGCCCGCAGTCGGGATTGACCCACAGCCGTTCCGGCGGAATGGCCTCAAGTCCCTTGCGCAGCAGGGCCGCTGCCTCGTTCGCGCTCGGGACGCGCGGCGAGTGGATGTCGTAGACGCCGGGTCCGGCCTCGCGCGGATAACCGTGCCCGGCGAGCTCACGGGCCACCTGCATGTGCGAACGGGCCGCCTCCAGACTGATGACGTCCGCGTCGAGATCGTCGATGGCCTGCACGATGTCGCCGAACTCGGCGTAGCACATATGGGTGTGGATCTGGGTGTCCGGCCTGACCCCGGCGGTGGTGAGCCGGAACGCCTCCGTCGCCCAGGCGAGATACGCCTCCCGGTCCGCCGCCCGCAGCGGAAGCGTCTCGCGCAGCGCCGGCTCGTCGACCTGGATGACCGAAGTCCCGGCCCCCTCAAGGTCGTTGACCTCGTCGCGCAGGGCGAGCGCGACCTGCCGGGCGGTGTCGCCGAGCGGCTGGTCGTCGCGGACGAAGGACCAGGCGAGCATGGTGACCGGCCCGGTGAGCATGCCCTTGACCGGCCGCGAGGTGAGGGTTTGGGCGTACGTCGTCCAGCGGACCGTCATCGGCTCGGGGCGGGAGATGTCGCCGGCCAGGATGGGCGGACGGACGTAACGGGTGCCGTAGGACTGGACCCAGCCGTGCTGCGTGGCGAGATACCCCGTCAGCTGCTCGGCGAAGTACTGGACCATGTCGTTGCGTTCGGGCTCGCCGTGCACCAGGACGTCGAGGCCGGTCTTCTCCTGGAAGGAGATCACCTCGCCGATCTCCGCCCTGATGCGCTCTTCGTACCCGGCCGTGTCGATCCGGTTGGCCCTCGCGTCGATTTTTGGCTTCGGGTCGATGGGGGCTGGTCGCGCCCACGCGGCGGAGCCGCATATTGACACAGCCCCGCGCCCCTGAAGAAGGTGGGTCAGCCGGGCCGGGATCCAAAAGCTCTCAGGATGTGCTCGGCCGCCAGGGTCGCCGTCAACTCGCCCTCCCTTACCTGCCGTTCGAGGTCCGGGGCCAGTGCGCGTACGGCCGGATCCGCGTGCAGCCTGCCCAGAAGCTCCTCGCGGACCATCGTCCACGTCCAGTCCACCTGCTGCTCGCGGCGTTTGGCGGCGAGGCGGCCCGTTGAGTCCAGCAGGGAGCGGTGTTGTTCCAGGCGCTCCCAGACCGTCTCCAGGCCCGTCCCCTCGCGGGCGCTGCAGCTCAGGACCGGTGGGGTCCAGGCGGCGTCGGCCGGATGCATCAGGCGTAGGGCGCCCGCCAGTTCACGTGCCGCGCTCTTCGCGTCGCGTTCGTGCGGGCCGTCCGCCTTGTTGACGGCGATGACGTCCGCCAGCTCCAGGACGCCCTTCTTGATGCCCTGCAACTGGTCGCCCGTGCGGGCCAGGGTCAACAGCAGGAAGGAGTCGACCATGTTGGCCACGGCGGTCTCGGACTGGCCTACGCCGACAGTCTCGACGAGGACGATGTCGTAGCCCGCCGCCTCCATCACCACGATCGACTCCCGGGTCGCCTTCGCGACGCCGCCGAGTGTGCCGGCGGTGGGGGAGGGGCGGACGAAAGCCGCCGGGTCCACGGCCAGGCGTTCCATGCGGGTCTTGTCGCCGAGGATCGAGCCGCCCGTGCGGGTCGACGACGGGTCCACGGCCAGCACCGCGACCCGGAAACCGAGCGAGGTGAGCAGCGTGCCGAACGCGTCGATGAACGTCGACTTGCCGACGCCCGGCACACCGCTGATCCCGATGCGCCGGGCCTTCCCGCTGTGCGGCAGCAGTTCGGTCAGCAACTCCTGTGCCATGGTGCGGTGTTGAGGCTTCGTCGACTCGACCAGTGTGATGGCGCGGGCCACCAGGGCCCGCTTGCCGTCGAGTACGCCCTTCACATAGGTGTCGACATCGATCACGGGGTGTGCCCGAGGTCGGTGGCCAGCCGCTCGACCAGGTCGTAGGCCGCGTCCGGGATCACCGTCCCGGGCGGGAACACGGCCGCCGCACCCATCTCCAGGAGCGTGGGCACGTCCTGCGGCGGGATCACCCCGCCGACCACGATCATGATGTCCTCGCGGCCCTCCTCGGCGAGGGACTCCTTCAACGCCGGTACGAGGGTGAGGTGTCCGGCGGCCAGCGAGGACACCCCGACGACGTGCACGTCCGCCTCGACGGCCTGGCGGGCGACCTCGCCGGGGGTCTGGAAGAGGGGGCCGACGTCGACGTCGAAGCCGAGGTCGGCGAAGGCGGTGGCGATCACCTTCTGGCCGCGGTCGTGGCCGTCCTGGCCCATCTTGGCGACCAGAATGCGCGGGCGGCGGCCCTCGGCCTCCTCGAACTCGGCCACGAGGGCGCGGGTGCGCTCGACGGACGGGGACTCGCCGGCTTCGGTGCGGTACACACCGGAGATCGTACGGATCTGGCTCGCGTGCCGCCCGTACACCTTCTCCAGCGCGTCGGAGATCTCACCGACCGTGGCCTTCGCGCGGGCCGCGTTCACCGCCAGCTCCAGGAGGTTGCCGGTGCCTTCGGCCGCCCGGGTGAGGGCGTGCAGGGCGTCCTGGGTGGCCTGTTCGTCGCGCTCGGCGCGCAACCGCCGCAGTTTCTCGATCTGTTGGGTGCGGACGGAGGAGTTGTCGACCTTGAGGACGTCGATCTGCTCGTCGGTCTCCACCCGGTACTTGTTGACGCCGATGACCGGCTGGCGCCCGGAGTCGATACGCGCCTGGGTGCGGGCCGCCGCCTCCTCGATGCGCAGCTTGGGGATGCCCGCGTCGATGGCCTTGGCCATGCCCCCGGCCGCCTCGACCTCCTCGATGTGCTGCCAGGCCCGGCGCGCGAGGTCGTAGGTGAGCTTCTCGACGTACGCGCTGCCGCCCCACGGGTCGATGACCCGGGTGGTGCCGGACTCCTGCTGGATCAGCAACTGGGTGTTGCGGGCGATGCGGGCCGAGAAGTCGGTGGGCAGCGCGAGGGCCTCGTCGAGGGCGTTGGTGTGCAGGGACTGGGTGTGGCCCTGAGTGGCCGCCATGGCCTCCACGGCCGTACGCGTCACGTTGTTGAACACGTCCTGCGCAGTCAGCGACCAGCCCGAGGTCTGTGAATGGGTGCGCAGGGAGAGGGACTTGGCGTTCTGCGGGTCGAACTGCTTCACCAGTCTCGCCCAGAGCAGGCGGGCCGCCCGCAGCTTCGCGATCTCCATGAAGAAGTTCATGCCGATCGCCCAGAAGAAGGACAGCCGGGGCGCGAACGCGTCCACGTCCATCCCCGCCTCCCGGCCCGCCCGGATGTACTCGACCCCGTCCGCGAGGGTGTACGCCAGCTCCAAGTCGGCCGTCGCGCCCGCCTCTTGGATGTGGTAGCCGGAGATGGAGATCGAGTTGTAGCGGGGCATCCGCTGCGAGGTGTAGGCGAAGATGTCGGAGATGATCCGCATCGACGGCTTCGGCGGATAGATGTAGGTGTTGCGGACCATGAACTCCTTGAGGATGTCGTTCTGGATGGTCCCGGCCAACTTCTCGGGCGGTACGCCCTGTTCCTCCGCCGCCACGATGTAGAGGGCGAGCACGGGCAGCACCGCGCCGTTCATCGTCATCGACACGGTCATCCTGTCCAGCGGGATGCCGTCGAAGAGCTGGCGCATGTCGTAGATCGAGTCGATCGCCACGCCCGCCATGCCGACGTCACCGGTCACACGCGGGTGGTCGCTGTCGTAACCCCGGTGCGTGGGCAGGTCGAAGGCGACCGACAGGCCCTTCTGGCCGGCCGCCAGATTGCGCCGGTAGAACGCGTTGGACTCCTCGGCCGTGGAGAAGCCCGCGTACTGGCGGATCGTCCAGGGCTGGTTGACGTACATCGTCGGGTACGGGCCGCGCAGATACGGCGCGATGCCGGGGTAGGTGGCGAGGAAGTCCAGGCCTTCCAGGTCCTGCCCGGTGTACAGCGGCTTGACCGCGATGCCCTCCGGGGTCTCCCAGAGCAGGTCGTCGCCACCGGCCGCCTTCTTGACGGCGTCGCGCCACTCGTCGGTACCGGCTTCGGCGGCCGGGGCCCCCAGCTCGATCCCGGAGAAGTCGGGGATCCGCCCCGTCGCTGCCATCAGGACACTCCCATGCGGTCGAGGGTGGCGGACAGGACGGCCACGGCGTCACAGCCCGCGAAGACATAGGCGTCGATACCGGGGTACTGCCCGGGACGGCCCGCGAGGAACACGTGCCCGGCACCGGCCGACCTCAACTCCCCGGCGACCGAGGCCGCTTGCTCCTCGTACAGCGCGTCGCTGGAGCACAGACAGGCCTCGGTGGCTCCGCTGTCCGCGAAGGTGCCCTCGGTGACGGGCTCGATGCCGCCCGCCTGGAACAGGTTCGAGGCGAAGGCGAGGCGGGCGGTGTGCGCGGCGGCGGGGCCGAGCGCGGCCAGGAAGATGCGCGGGCGGGAGCCGGTCGCCGCGAGGTGGGCGTCGGAGCGGGTGCGCAGGGTTTCGTAGGCCTCGTCGCGGCGCACGCGCGGCAGTCCGCCGCAGGGTTCCGAGGGGGCCGGTGCGCGCTCCGGGAGGCGCTCGGCGAGGTTGGGGAACTCGCTCACGCCGGTGATCGGTTCGCGGCGCTTGGCGAGCTTCGCGCTGCGTGCCGCCCAGGTGGCGGCGAGGTCCTCGCGGAGGCTGCCGGAGGCCAACGCGGCGGCCTGGCCGCCCTCTTGCTCGATGTGCTGGAAGAACTCCCAGCCCGCGTGGGCGAGTTCGTCCGTGAGCCGCTCCACGTACCAGGAGCCGCCCGCCGGGTCGATCACCCGGGACAGATGCGACTCCTCGACCAGGATCGTCGAGGTGTTGCGGGCGATCCGGCGCGCGAACGCGTCCGGCAGGCCCAGCGCGTGGTCGAACGGCAGCACGGTCACGGACTCGGCGCCGCCCACCCCGGCGGCCAGCGTCGCGACCGTCGTGCGCAGCATGTTCACCCACGGGTCGCGGCGGGACATCATCACCGGCGAGGTCACCGCGTGCTGCACCTGCCCGCCGGGAGCCCCGCACACCTCGGCCACCCGGGCCCAGAGCCTGCGCGCCGCGCGCAGCTTGGCGATCGTGAGGAACTGGTCGGCGGTCGCCGCGTACCTGAACTCCAGCTGGGCGACGGCGTGTTCGACGCTCAGCCCCGCCCCGGTCAGCTCCCGCAAATAGGCGACACCGGTGGCCAGCGAGGCGCCCAGCTCCTGCGCCGCCGAACCGCCGGCCTCGTGGTACGGCAGCGCGTCCACGGTCAGCGCGCGCAGCCCCGGGTACTCCTCGGCGCAGCGCCGGGCGAGCGCGGCGACGGGAGCGAAGTCGAAGGCCTCGGCCCCGGTGCGGGCCACGAAGCCCAGCGGGTCGGCGCCCAGGTTGCCCCGGGCGGCCTCCCGCGCGATGCCCCGCTCCTCGTACAGCCGTAGCAACTCGGCCGCGGCGGAAGCGACTTCGGGCCCCGGGTCGAGGACGACGGGTGCCAGGTCGAGATAGACGCCGTCGAGGACCCGGCCGAGCGAGGCGACCGGGATGCCCTGCTCGCCCACGGCCAGCCACAGCGAGGTGACGCCGTTCTCCAGGTCGCCGAGGACCGCGGAGTTGTCGGCCGTCGTGTGCCGCTGCCGTACGTCCCAGCCGCCGAGGGTGTTGCCCTCGGCCCGGCCGCCCCGCACGAAGGGGGCGAAACCGGGAAGGCCGGGCTCGGGCGCGGAGTCGTCCGCGGTGTACAGGGGGCGGGCACGCAGCCCGTCCTCCAGGGGGGTGGACAGGGCGTCTTCCGCTGCCGTGCCCGAGGCTTCCTTGCCCGACTTGCGCAGTACGCCTTCCACCAGGCGTTGCCACTGCTCATGGGTCGCGTCAGGGAACTCGGCGGCCAGCGAGAGCCCGTCGTCAGGCAGGACCGTCATGCTCGGATGCTAGGGCAAACGTGCAGGTGAGCAGCAGAGGACGCGGCTGTGACCTTGGCCTCGCCTGGCGGTCTAGACCATTTCGCTTGCAGTCCGACGCCCCGTCGGCCACCGCGACGACCGGTGGCAGGCCGACCAGGTTGTAACCGGACGCCACGGACAGGTGATAGGCACCGGCCGCCGGGGCGGAGAGCCAGGGGGACGGTGAGGGGGGTGACGCCCAGCGGCGCGGCAAGGGCGCGCAGCGCGGGTTCGGAGAGCCTGATGGCGGCCTGCTCGGGGCCGAGGGCGGCGGCGAGGCTCGCCGCCGAGGTGAAGCCGGCGGTGCGGGGGAATCGGATGGTTCGGCTGGAGACATCGGGCGGCTCCTTGAGGGAAGGCGAGGTGCGCGGAACGGCCGGTTCGGCCTGGACGCCCACTCGAAGCCATGCCCGGGTGATCGGGGTCCGGGGCGGTCTCTGACGGATGCTTGATGGTGAGCGCCGCACTCATAACGCCTCGCTGACGAGGGCGGGAACCGCTGGTCAGCGCCCGCCGTCCGTCAGCTCGCGGGCGTCGACCGCCCGCCGCAGGGCGATGCGCCGGTGCGGGGCGGCCGGCTCGCCTTCCGGGGCGAGGAGTCGTTGGTCGGCCCTAGGGGGAGCGCCAACGGCGAGCGCCCGTGGGCGAGTTCACCGCCGGCCGGCTCCCAGGCGAGTACGGCCGGCACTTCGGCGCCGGTCCGGCGGGCCCCCCGCACGGCCCGGTACAGCGCCGGGAGGCTCCCCGGTGAACCGCTCACTCCCACCACGGCACGCAGCCGCCCGGCACTGTTCGTCGCCGTTCGCTCCTCGCCGTACGACCCACTTCCGCAGCCCACCGAAGCGCCGGTTCTTGACGCGCCCGTGACGCGGCGGCGGCAGTGGCCGGAATTGATCCCTCAACTCGCCTTCCGCCGCCCGCCCGTGCCAACGGAGTGGCGGCCACTGGCAAAGCGCGGGGCAAGAATCGGCGCCGCGGACCGCCCCGTGAGACGCGATGACCGTCTGGCAACGCACTGTTCACTCAGGAGCCGCCGGGAAGCGCCAGGGTGCGGACGTCGTCAGCTCAAGTGCTCGCCAGGGAGGGCATCATGACCGCACAGACAGAGACACCGGACGGTTCGGGGCAGTCGTCCGAGGGGGTCAGCCGACGGCACGCGCTGGGCCTCCTCGGTACGGCCGGCGCGGGCGCCGCCGTCACCCCCCTGCTGGGAGCAGGCACGGCACAGGCCGCCCCGCTGGAGGCCCCGGCACTGCACCTCACCGCGGACTCCTCCGGCGCTTCGCCGGTCCAGGGCCTGCACCTCACCTTCGGGGCGGACCCGCGCACCCAGATGACGGTCTCGTGGATCACCGACAAACCGGTGACCAGACCCGTCGTGCGCTACGGCACCCTGGAGCACGGCTTCGGCTCCAGCGCCAGGGCCCGCACGGTGACCTACGTCGACGGCACCTCCAGCCGCACCGTCTACGTCCACCACGCCGCGCTGAACAAGCTCACCCCGGACACCGACTACCTCTACCTCGCCACCCACCAGGGCGCGACCCCCGACAGCGGTACGTTCCGCACCGCCCCGCGCGGCCGGAAGCCGCTCACCTTCACCAGCTTCGGCGACCAGTCCGCACCCCAGGTGACCTGGGCGGCCAACGGCACGGTCGGGCTCGACGCGAACTCCACGCCCGCGACGAAGGACATCGTCACCGGCATCGAGCAGGTCGCCCCGCTCTTCCACCTCCTCAACGGCGACCTCTGCTACGCCAACCTGGACGTCGACCGGGTCCGCACCTGGAACAACTTCTTCACCAACAACACCCGTTCGGCCCGCTTCCGCCCCTGGATGCCGGCGGCCGGCAACCACGAGATCGAGAAGGCCAACGGCCCGATCGGGCTCGGCGCCTACCAGACCTACTTCGACCTCCCGTCCACCGAGACCGACGCCGAACTCGCGGGCCTCTACTACGCGTTCACGGCCGGTTCGGTCCGGGTCATCGTGCTGCAGAACGACGACAACTGCCTCCAGGACGGCGGCGACGTCTACATCAGCGGCTACTCCGGCGGACGCCAACTCGCCTTCCTGGAGAAGGAGTTGAAGGCGGCCCGGGCCTCGCGCGACACCGACTGGATCGTCGTCGCCATGCACCAGGTCATGGTCAGCTCCACGGACGCGAACGGCGCCGACCTGGGCCTGCGCCAGAAGTACGGCCCCCTGTTCGACCGGTACGGCGTGGACCTGGTGCTCTGCGGACACGAGCACAACTACGAGCGCTCGCTGGCCGTTCGCGGTGTCGTCAGCGGCACCGAGACGCTGACCCCCAACCCGGTCTCCACGGCCACCGACGACATCGACACCGGCCTCGGCACCGTCCACATGATCCTCGGCGGCGGTGGCGTCTCGGGCACCACGAACCAGAGCTTCTTCAAGGACGGCACCGGCAAGGTGATCACGTCCGTGTCGGCGACCCCCGGCTCCAACGGCAAGCGCACCTCCACCTACACCAAGGAGGAGGCGGTCTGGATCGGCGTCCGGGACACCGAACACCCCTACGGTTTTGCCGCGTTCACCGTCGACCCCGGCGCGCACCCCGGCGACACCACCCGTATGCACGTGACCTACTACAACGTGAACAAGCCCAACGGCGACCTGTCGGTGTTCGAGAACTTCACCCTCCACCGCAAGCGCTCGGACGGCTATCGCTAAGCCCTAGCCGGAGCGGTCCTGGCCCTCGTCCGGCAACCAGTCCAGGGCGAACCAGAGTTCCATCCTTACTCCGGGGTCCTGCAGGTCCACATCGAGCAGTTCGGCGACCCGTGCCAGACGGTGCCGCACGGTGTTCCGGTGGATCTGCAGGGCCGCCGCCGTACGGTCCCAACTGCCGTGCAGAGTCAGCCAGGTTCGCAGGGTTTCGACCAGGACCGGCGCGCCCGGCGAACCGGCCTCGCCGAGCGGGGCGAACCGGGTGCGGGCCAACTCCCGGGCGTCGGCGGCCGGAACGAGTCCGTGGACGGTGAGCGGATCCCTGGTGTGGACGACGGCCGGCACCTGTGCGGCGAGCGCGCGTCGCAGGGCGCGTCCGGCCTGGACATCGGCGTGCGCCAGCTCCGAGGCCGGCACCGGCGTACTGAACCCGAGCACCCAGCCCAAGTCCGCTGCCTGCGCGGGCACTTCGGGCCGTACGTCCGGCGCACCGGGCACCAGCGCCTTCAGCTCGGAGCCGTCGACATACAGATACGAGGTGCCCAACGCGGTGCCCAGGGTGGCGAGTTGAGCCGGATCGTCTCCAGGTGGCGGTGCCGGTGTGTACCGGCCGTGGACCACGACCCAGTGCCCGGCGGGCGCGAGCGCGGGCGCCACGTCGGCCGGGGTCGCGCCCAGCATGAGCCGTACCAGCGCGCCCGCGCTGTGCGTGTCGGTGCCCAGGGCGTGCCGGGGGCTGGTGAGCAGGGCCAGCAGCACGGCCGCAGTGCTGGTGATCTGGCGGTGCACCAGGGTCGGGGCGGTGGTGGCGGCCTGGCCGAGGGCGAGCGCCATCGCAGTGCCGTCGGCGCCGGGGAGGGTGTGCACGGTCAGATGGATGCCGCCCTCGTGGTCGGCCGCGGCGGCCGGTGCGGACCGGCCGGCGGAACCGGTGCGGACCCGGGCGAGGGTGCGCACGGCGAGGTCACGCACCCGCCCCGGTGTGGGGGCCGCGGGCCGGGGACCGGCGCTGAACAACTCGTTGCCCCGGGCGTCGTGCAACACCGCCCAGGCGCCGGTGTGCCCGCTGAGCTGGGCGAGCACGGCCCGCAGCGCGTCCGGCCGGGCGGCCGCCGCGGCCAGCGCCGACTGTGCCCGGGAGATCTCGCGCAGCGCACGGTTGCGGGCCTCGGCGATCGCCGCGTACGTGGCCTGCCCGACCGCCACGAACGGGGTCGCGGGCGGCAGCCGTAGCAGGGGAAGGCCGTGGCGGTCGCAGGCGGCGACCAGCTCGGCCGGGACCTCGTCGTGCACGGGCGCGACCCCGAACCCGAGCGCGCACACCCCGGCCGCGACGACCCGCCGTACATACGTGTCGACGCCCTCCGCGTCCAGCGGCAGCCGCACACCCGCCGTGAGGAGCAGCTCGCCGCCCACCAGATACGGCGACGGGTCCTCGATCTCCGTGGTGCCGACCGTGCTGACCAGGTGATCCCCGGCGGGCCCCGCGACCTGCCGCAGGTCGAGTGCGGGATCGGCGAGCAGCACGCTCAGCGGCACGGACGGCTGCTCGGACTCGGTCATGAGGGGACGTCCTTCCGGTCCGGCGGCACCACGGAAGCCTGCCGGAATCATCCAATGGGCGACTCCATATTGGACAGAACCGCCACTTCGACGCCAGTGCGGACGCCGATAGCGTCATCCCACTCCCAGGGCACCACCCCTCAAACCCGGAGGTCTCGGATGACCGTCGACTACTTCGTCATGGCCGCATACCTGCTGGGCATCATCGGCGTCGGCTGGTGGGGCAGGAAACGCGCCGCCTCCAAGAGCGACTTCCTGGTCGCCGGACGCCGTCTCGGCCCCCTCATGTACACCGGCACGATGGCCGCCGTCGTCCTCGGCGGCGCCTCCACCATCGGTGGCGTACGCCTCGGCTACACCTACGGCATCTCCGGCGCCGCCATGGTCTTCGCGATCGGCCTCGGACTGCTGGCGCTGAGCATCTTCTTCTCCGCCCGCATCGCCCGCCTCAAGGTCTACACCGTCGCCGAGATGCTCTCGCTGCGCTACGGCGACACCGCCGCCGTGATCTCCGGCGTGGTGATGTGGATCTACACGCTGATGCTGGTCGTGACCTCCACGATCGCCTACGCCAGCGTCTTCGACGTCCTGTTCGACGTGCCCCGCTGGGTCGCGGTGGTGATCGGCGGCACGATCGTCGTCGGCTACTCGGCGCTCGGCGGCATGTGGTCCATCACCCTCACCGACATGGTGCAGTTCGTGGTCAAGAGCCTCGGTGTGCTCGTCCTGCTGCTGCCCATCGCGGTGGTGAAGGCCGGCGGCTTCTCCGCCATGGCCGACAAACTGCCGCACGGCTTCCTCTCCCCGACCTCCATCGGCGGCCAGACCATCCTCACCTTCGTGCTGATCTACACCTTCGGCATGCTCATCGGACAGGACATCTGGCAGCGGGTGTTCACCGCCCGCTCCGACAGAGTCGCGTCCTGGGGCGGCACGGTGGCCGGCGTCTACTGCCTGGTCTACGCCCTCGCGGGCGCCGTCATCGGCATGGCGACCAAGACCCTCTACCCCCAACTGTCCAGCGCCGACGACGCGTTCGCGACGATCGTCCGGC
The DNA here is from genome assembly GCF_045209635.1 of Streptomyces sp. NBC_01622. NCBI lineage: Bacteria > Bacillati > Actinomycetota > Actinomycetes > Kitasatosporales > Streptomycetaceae > Streptomyces > Streptomyces sp. NBC_01622. The sequence continues at coordinate 2,578,791 of NZ_CP109293.1, read as the reverse complement.
ACGCCCTGCCCACCGGCGTCCGCGGTCTGGTGCTGGCCGCCGCCCTCTCCGCGATGATGTCCACCGCGAGCGGCGCCCTGATCGCCTCCGCGACCGTCGCCAACAACGACATCTGGGCCCGGCTGCGCAAGCGCGCGGTCACCGGCTCGAAGGACGACGAGATCGGCTCCAACCGCCTCGCGATCGTCGTCCTCGGCATCGCCGCCATGGGCATCGCCTGCGCCCTCGGCGACGTCATCGAAGCCCTCACCGTCGCCTACAACCTGCTCGTCGGCGGCCTGTTGGTGCCCATCCTCGGCGGCCTCGTCTGGAAGCGCGGCAACCTGCCAGGCGCCATGGCCTCGATGATCGCGGGCGGCACCACGGTCATCGTCTTCATGGCGACCGACGGCCTCCTCGCCAACGAGCCCATCTACTACGGCCTGTTGGCCGGCCTCGTCGCCTACCTGGCCGTCAGCCTCCTCACCAAGCCGACCGAAGAGTCCGTCGTCCAGGCCTGGCACCGCCGCCTGGCAGGCGAACCGGCCGCCGCCGCAGCGGAGTTGAGCGTGGCCTGACCCGCCGTACCGGACCCCCCACCCGCACCCGCACGTGCCGTGTCTCATCGAAAGGCCCCCATGTCCGCGATGTCCGCCACCACCACCCCCTCGGAAGAACTCCGGCTGCGTCGCGAACTCGCCGCCGTCTACCGGCTCGTGGCGCACTTCAGGATGACCGACCTGATCTTCACCCACATCTCCGCCCGGCTCCCCGGCCCGGACCACCACTTCCTGATCAACCCCTACGGCCTCCTCTTCGAGGAGATCACCGCGTCCAACCTGGTCAAGATCGACCTGTCCGGCCACCCCGTCGAGGAGTCCCCCCACCCGGTCAACCCGGCCGGTTTCGTCATCCACAGCGCCATCCACGCCGCCCGCCCCGACGCCCACTGCGTCCTGCACACCCACACCAGATCCGGCTGCGCCGTCGCCGCCCAGGAGACCGGCCTGCTCCCGCTCAACCAGATCTCCATGGAGTTCTACGGCAGGCTCGGCTACCACGACTACGAGGGCGTCGCCCTCAACCTCGCCGAACAGCGGCGCCTGGTCGCCGACTTGGGCGGCCACCCCGCGATGATCCTGCGCAACCACGGCCTGCTCACCGTGGGGGAGACCCCCGCGCAGGCGTTCCTGCGCATGTACTACCTCGACAAGGCCTGCGAGATCCAGACCACCGCGACCGCCACGGGCACCCCGCTGCTCACCCCCGCCCCCGACATCTGTGAACTCACCGCCCGCCAACTCACCGGCGAGGACGAGAAGTCGGACCTCCAGGACGACAAGGCCTACGACCTCGCCTGGTCGGCGCTGCTCCGCCTGGTGAAGCGCATCGCCCCGGACTACAAGGACTGACCGAGCAGGGTGCGGGCCCGGTCCAGGCAGCCGTGCGGGTCGGGGACGGCCTGGAGGGCGGGGAGCAGGAAGAGCCAGAGGTCCGTCACCGCCTGCTCGACATGTCTGCGGTCGTCCAGGGCGTCGGACACGGTGTGGGCGCCGAAGAAACCGGCGACGATTACCCGCGCGGCCCGCTCGGTATCGGTTTCCGGGGCGAGTTCGCCGTTCTCCCGTGCGGATTCCAGGAGTTGGGCGACGGTTTCGATCCAGCCCACGAACGGCTGCGGCAATTCGGCGGGAATGGATTTGCTCTCGTTCGAGAGTCTGTTGCCCGCCCGCACGATCACGTTGTCGCGGAACTCGCGCGCCACCGCGAGGCTGAGGCCCACCAGCCGGTCCAGGACGGGTCCGTCGAGCGAGGTCCAAGTCTCCACCAACCTCGGCCATTCACCGAAATGGGCCTCGAAGACGGAGGCGGCCAGGCCCTCCTTGCTGCCGAAGTGGAAGTAGATGGCGCCACTGGTGTAGCCGCTCCGCTGCGCCACGTCGCTGATGCTCGTCCCGACGTATCCATGCTGTTCGAACAGCGCTGCCGCCGCCGCCAGGACGGCCCGTCGGGTGGCTTCCGCGCGTTCTTGCATCGCCCTCAACGACCCTTGCCCTTCACGCCGAATCGTCTTTTCAGGCGAATCTATCGGACAGCGCGGCATTTCTTATCCGCACCCGCAAGGATCACGCATCCTATTATTTTATGAAGGAATCAGCCTGGTCTCCCCCTTCCGATACCGCGGTACCGACACTGAGCTGGGACCGCTCCGTACCGCGGGATCTCGTCCACCGGAAGTCGATCGCGGAGGTCCTCCTCACCGACGGACACGCACTGGGGGAGGGACGGTATCTGCTCGCCGCGCAGTGGTCACGCTCCCACACCACGTTCCGGCCCGGATCCGGCGACCGGCACGACCCGCTCCTGATCGCCGAAACCCTCCGGCAGGGCTGCCTGTACCTCGGTCAGCGCTTCCTGGCCGTCCCCGCGACGAGCAGGTCCGTCATCAGGACCATCGGCTTCCGGCTCGACCCCGCCACGGAGCCCGTGGTCGGCTACGGCGCGACCGACGTGACCTTGCGCGCCAGGGTCTACGACGTCCGTCGCGTCGAGGGCCTCGCCCATCCCGTCGCGCTCAGCCTCCGGCTCGAACTGGCCGCGGGCGACGCCGAGTTCGGCCGCGCCGAGGGCCGGGCCCGCATTCTCACCGAGGACGAGTACAGGGGGCTGCGAGGTACCCGGGCCGGTGCGCTTCCGGCTCCGGGCGAGGACATCCGGCGACTCCCGCCCACCGACGTCTCGGCCTCCGCCGCCGGTGGCGTGATGGTGGCCCGGGACGGGACCGGCTCCCTGCGGGTGGCACCGGCCGACCTTCGCCATCCGTTGTTCTTCGACCACCCCAGCGACCACATCCCCGGCATGGTCCTCCTGGAGGCCGCCCGGCAGGCCGCATGCCTCACGGGCGGCGACACCTCCGCCCGGCTGACCGGCTGCCGTATGACGGCCTCCCGGTTCACGGACTGGGACCCGCCCGCGTACGTCGCGTGCGAGCCGGTGGGGGAGGGGTGGGACTTCCGGGTCACCCAGGGCGGGGCGGTGACGGCGGCGGGGAGTCTGTGGTGGGCCTGAGACGGTGGTGTCGTACGGGCACCGGCTCGACGCCGTCGCCGAGCGGCATGCCCCCACCAGCGCGACCGAGCTCTTGCCGTTTCCGACGGCGTAGGCGAGCAGTGCGCCGCTCCAGATGCCGGATCCGGTTGTCGTCCAGCCGTGAGCGATTCTCCGCCGACATCTGCCCCCCCGCAGGGCCAACTCGTCTGTAGAGGAGCTTACTTATCCACACTGGCATCGCGTCCGGTTCGCGCGGTCGATTCGTCACTGGGGGGCGCAGGCGGCGGGCTCGTGCGCGGGGGCGGGACGCTCGTCGGGTGCGGGGTGGGGCGGTGTCGGGCCGGTGTCGCGGCGGCTCGCGCGAGTGGGGCGGCCCAGGACGACGCCGGCCAGGACCAGTGCCAGTCCGCACAGTTGACGGACCGTCAGGACCTCGCCGGCGACCGCCGTGCCGAGCAGTACGCCGGTGACGGGGTTGAGCAGTCCGATCAGGCCCACCGTTCCGGAGGGCAGGTGCCGTAGCCCGGTGAACCAGGCGGCGAAGGCGAGCGCGGTGGCGACGAGGGTGACGTAGCCGAACGCGAGGAGCGCCGATGCGGAGAGCGCGGGCGGCGGGCCTTCCACGGCCGCGGCGGCCGGCAGGAGGAACAGTCCTCCGGCGGTGAGCTGCCAGGCGGTCGAGGCGAGTACGTCGGTACCGGTGCTGTTCCACCGTTTGGTCAGGATGTGGCCGAAGGCCGACACGAGCATGGCCGCGGCCGAGGCGAGGACTCCCGGCACGCTCACCCCGCCCGTCCCCGTGAGCAGCATGAGGCAGACCCCGCCGAGGCCGATCGCGGCGCCGGCCAGGTGCGGGAGGCCGGGCCGCTCGGACATCAGGGCCCACGCGATGAGAATCATCGCCGGCGGGGACACCGCCATGACGGTCGCGGCGATGCTCGTCGGGAGCAGTTGGGAGGCGGCGTAGACGAGGACGAAGAACACGCTCACGTTGAGCAGTCCGAGCACGGCGGACCGCCACCACCACGCGCCGCGCGGTCGTCGCCGGCACAGGGCGAGCAGGACGAGGCCGGCGGGCAGGGCGCGTAGGGCCGCGCCGTAGAGCGGGTTGTCGGGCGGCAGGAACTGGTGGGTGACGTAGTAGTTGGTGCCCCAGGCCACCGGTGCGACGGCGGTCAGTGCCACCCATCGCAGATTAGCTTCCATGGAAGATAGTATAGCTTCCCGGGAAGCTATCATGGTGCGCATGGACGACCCGCAACCGCCCGACCGCGTAGCCCGCATCCAGGCCGACTGGCGCCGCGAGCGGCCCGACCTCGACGTCACCCCGCAGGGCGTGATCGGCCGGCTGCACCGCCTGGCCGGCCGACTGACCGAGGAGCTGAGCCTCGTCTACGGGCGCTACGGACTCAGCGAGGGAGAGTTCGACGTGCTGTGCGCACTGCGCCGCGCCGGCGAGCCCTACGAACGGGCACCCGGCGAACTGGCCGCCCACACCATGGTCACCACAGGCGCGATGACGAAACGGATCGACCGCCTGGAGCGCGCCGGACTCGTCACCCGCCGCCGTTCCGACGACGACCAGCGCGGCCGGATCGTCGCGCTCACCCACCCCGGACACGAACTGATCGACCGGGCGTTCACGGACCACATCCGCAATGAACACCGGCTGCTGGGCCTGCTGGCGCCGGGGGAGGCGGAGGCGTTGGAGGGGCTGCTCACTGTGTGGCTCTCGCGGGTGGAGGGACCGCGGGCGGGGGAGGGTGGGTGAGTGGGGGCCTGTCGTTCGTTGACTGTGCCGCCCTATGACTTGCCCGGTCGGCCGGAGCGAACTGGATCAAGCGTCCGCTTCGGGGCCCATCTACCTCGACCTCCACGGCGGTGCGCTGTTCACCGGAGGCGGCGACTGCTGCCGCGCGACGGGAACCTCCACCGCCCAGCGGGTCCGGATGCGCATCTGGGGGGTCGACTACCGCATGCTGCCCGACCACCCCTTTCCGGCGGCGCTCGACGACTGCGTGACCGTCTACCGGGCGCTGCTCAAGGAACGAAGCCCTCAAGACATCGTCGTAGGAGGCGCGTCGGCGGGTGGGAACCTCGTGGCCGCGCCCGTCGGCACCGTACTCTTCGGTGGCTTCTCCCCGGGCTTTCCGCCCACCCTGCTGGCGAGCGGCACCCGGGACCTGTTCCTGTCCAACGCGGTACGCATGCACCGCGCACTGCGAGCGGCGGGAATCCCGGCGGACCTCCACGCCTTCGAAGCGGCCCCGCACGAGCTGATGCCCGCAGGCACACCGGAAGACGAGCAACTCCTCCAGGGAATCCACCGTTTCATCGAGACCGACTGCCCTGCGGTCCGGTCGGGAGGCGGCCGGCATCAGACCGAGCGATGAGTACCGACCCGTACAGAGGTCTTCATGGGCGGACGTACCCGCGAGGTGCCGGCAGCGGCGCCCCACCCCGGCAAGGAGACCCCAGAGTGAGCGACCCCGTCGTCCAGAAGATCGTCAGGCCCGAACGCACCGTATCGGGACCGTGGTTGGAGGTGATCGCCTCGAATCTCGACTACCACCGGGCGACCTTCCTGTGGAAGTGCGAGGGCCTGTTGGACGCACAACTACGGCTACGCCCCCTGGGATCCTCGGCGTTGACCCTGCTGGGGCTCATGCGCCATCTGCAAGGGGTCGAACGCGCCTGGTTCCAGCGGACGTTGGCCGGCACGACGCCCAGCTTCTTCCCCTATCGGACCTACGTCACCGCTGACGGCGACGAGTGGTACGACGAGTCGGACGCCACGCCGGCCAGGGACGTCTACGCGGACTACCTGAAGGCGTGCGAGGAGTCGCGGCAGGTGTTCGCGAGGGTGACCGCCGACCTCGCGCGCATCGTGCCGAACCCGGAATTCGGTGACACCGACGTGCGGTTCGTCCTTGAGCACGTGATCGAGGAGTACGCCCGCCACATCGGCCACGCGGATCTCCTCCGCGAGGCCATCGACGGCACCACCGGCGAGTAGGCAGAAAAGTAGAGGTTCGGTGACTCGGCTGCCCGTGGTCCCGGTTCTGGTCCCGGTGGCACATTCCGCCTGCCGAGGGATGTGCGTCCCCCTGTTCCCGAGATCGACGGGTGCTCGGGGCGCCTGTCGATTCCCTGTCATCCCTCCAGCCGCTGTTGCCCGTGCCCGTCGGCCGTCACTACGGTGCTCATGGAGATTTCACAGGGAAATCCGATGGAAGGGTCTGCCATGCCCCTGCCAGAGCACCAGGCTCCACCGTCCCCGGTTGCCACTGCTTCCCGAATCGCTCCACCTGGCCGCTGAGCATGGCCCTTCCGGCCGATCTCGCCCGTGTTGACGCCTGTGCGCGGGTGATGTCCCCGGACTTCCCGCCCCTCGGCTCCGTTCAGCCGGTCCTTTCGCCGTGTCGCGCACCACGGCAACGGCCGGACCTGTCACGGGCGCACCTCCACTCGGTGCCCACCGTCCTCTCCCCTCGCGCGGTCCCTGCGTCCGGCGACGCGACCGGTGCAGGACCGCGCCCCAGCCCTGTGAGCCACCACTCGACCGGACCTCGCCGGTTCTCACCCCCCACCCAGTCTTCAGGCATGTCCTCGCCCGGAGCACAAGGAGAGATACATGAACTCCATGGACAGCGAGCCACTCGACTACCTCGTGGTCGGCGCCGGCCCCGCCGGCCTCCAACTCGGGCAGTTGCTCCAGGCGGCCGGACACGGATACCGGATCCTGGAGAGCGGCCGAGCACCGGGCACCTTCTTCCGTACGTTCCCCCGCCACCGCAAGCTGATCTCCATCAACAAGGTGCACAACGGCACCGACGATCCCGAGCTGAACCTCCGGATGGACTGGAACTCCCTGCTGTCCCCGGACGACCGGATGCTGTTCACCCGCTACAGCAAGCGTTACTTCCCGCACGCCGACGATCTGGTGCGCTATCTCGCCGACTTCGCCGAGGCCTACAAGCTGGACATCGCCCATGACACCCGGGCGGAGCGGATCCAGCGGCATGACGGCGGCTTCACCGTCACCGACCAGCACGGGCAGGAGCATCACGCCCGACGCCTGGTCATGGCCACCGGACTGACCCGGCCCAACACCCCCGACATTCCCGGCATCGAGACCGCCGAGGACTACTCGGTCGTGTCGGTGGATCCCGAGGACTTCACCGATCGCCGTGTCCTGATCATCGGCAAGGGCAACTCCGCCCTGGAGACCGCTGACAACCTTGTCGAGACCGCCGCGGTCATCCATGTCGCCGGCCCGCACTCCGTCCGCATGGCCTGGAACAGCCACTACGTCGGCCATCTCCGCGCGGTCAACAACAACTTCCTCGACACCTATCAACTCAAGTCCCAGAACGCCCTGTTGGACGGTCAGGTGCTGTCGATCGAGAAGGATCCCGACGGCGGCGGCCACCGTGTCCGCTTCAGCTTCTCCCGGGCCGACGAGGTCGTGAAGGAACTGCGCTACGACCGGGTGATCGTCTGCACCGGATTCCGCTTCGACGCCTCGGTGTTCGACCCGTCGTGCCGCCCCGCCCTCGTCATCGACGACCGTTTCGCCGAACTCTCCCCGGCGTACGAGTCGGTGAACGTGCCCGGCCTCTACTTCGCCGGAACGCTCATGCAACAGCGCGACTTCAAGAAATCCACCGGTGGTTTCATCCACGGTTTCCGGTACGCCGTACGCGCCCTGAGCCGCATCCTCGACGAACGCCATCACGAACGGCCTTGGCCGCACCGGCAGTTGGAGAGCAGCCCAGCCGCTCTGGCGGACGCCGTGGTGGCCCGGGTCAACCGCAGCTCGGCACTGTGGCAGCAGTTCGGCGTCCTCGGCGACGTGATCGTCACGGCACCCGGCGAGCCGGCCCGCTATCACGAGGAGGTGCCGGTCGCGTACGCCCACGAGAGCCAACTAACCGACAACGGGGACTACTTCACGGTCACGTTGGAGTACGGACCCGACCACGACAAGGTCGACCCCTTCGACATCACCGTGCGCCGCACCGCCCAGAACTCGGTCGACGACGCCTTCGACGCGGCGTACCTCCACCCGGTGATCCGCCACCACGGCGGCGGTGAACTCCTCGGTATCCACCACATGGCCGAGAACCTGGAGAACCACTGGGACCACCCGGAGGTCCACCACGCCCCGCTGGCCGAGTTCTTCGCCCGCGAGCAGGCCCGCCGACCGAGCCCCGCCGGGCGGTGAGCGGCATGCGGTACACCGTCCACGACTTCGAGATCGCGGCGCGCGCCGAACTGGACCCCGTGTACGCCGACTTCATCGCCGGCGGGGCACGCGACGAGATCACCGTACGGGCCAACGAGGCGGCGTTCGGGCGACTGCAGCTGCTGCCCCGGGTGCTGCGGGGAAGCGCCGAACGGGAGCTGGGCATCAGCCTGTTCGGCCGGCGGGCGAGCCTGCCGGTGCTGCTGTCCCCGACCGCCTTCCACAAACTGGTCGATCCGGAAGGGGAGTTGGCGACCGCCCGAGCAGCGGCAGCCGCAGGGGTCATCATGATCGTCTCCATGGCGTCCACGGTGGCCGTGGGGGAGATCGCCGACGCGGTCCGCGCGGCCGGTGACGACGTACCCCGGTGGTTTCAGCTCTACATCCAGCCCGACCTGGAGATCACCGAGGCGCTGGTACGGCGGGCCACCGACGCCGGGTGCACCGCGCTCGTGGTCACCGTGGACTCCCCGGTGCTGGGCGCGGGCGAACGCAACCGGCGCAACGGCTTCCACGACCTGCCGCCCGGCCTGCGCTGCGAGAACCTGGTGGACCTGCGCGACGGCGAGCGCGGCCACGTACGCCAGATCGCCATGTCCCCGGAGCTGAACTGGGAACACGTCGACTGGCTGCGCGGCATCACCTCACTGCCCGTCCTGCTCAAGGGCGTCCTGCATCCCGAGGACGCCCGGCTCGCGGTCCGGCACGGCGTCGACGGGCTGCTGCTGTCGAACCACGGCGGCCGTCAACTCGACACCGTGCCAGCCACGTTGGAGCTGCTGCCCGAGATCCTCGCCGCCGTCGAGGGCCGTGTCCCGGTCGTGCTGGACGGAGGCGTACGGCGCGGCACCGACGTGGTCAAGGCACTGGCGCTCGGCGCGTCCGCGGTGGGCATCGGCCGGCCCGTGATGTGGGCACTGGCCGAGGGCGGCGAGAAGGGCGTACGACGTCTCCTCGAACTGCTGCGGGACGAACTCGACGACACCCTGGCCCTGTGCGGCGCGTCCGGACTCGCCGACCTGACGCCCGATCTGGTCCGGGTGCCCGCCTGGGGTCCGGTCCCCGGTCCCGCCCTGACGCCGGGGGCGGACCGACGATTCGGCGGGGTGGTCGCGTGAGCCCCACCGGTTGGCTCGTCGCGTGCGTGGCCGTGATCGTTGTGGCGGGTCTGCCGTACTGGCTGCCCAGAGCGGTGATCGCGCTGCGCGTGCGCATCTTCGCCCGGGTGGGCGGCGAGGAGGGCATCCAGGCACCCGGCCGGGAGGTGCCCGCCGAGGAGTTCAAGAGGGTGTACGGACATCCGGCGGCGAACGGCCGCAGCCGGGGCGCCGCGCTGTCCGACCTGTTCTGGTACTGGCTGTCGCCCGGCCCGGAGGTGCACCAGGAGCACCTGGAGCCCGGACCGCGCTACGACGACGTCGCCCGGACCACCCGGCAGATCCTCGCCGGGCTCTCCCGCGAGCGGTGGACGGAGCTGGTCGGCCGCTGCACCCGCCGGGTGCTCGACGAACTCGACGGCCACGCGCGCGTGCACCGGGTCAGACTGCGCGACCTGATGATGCCCGTCTGGGCCGAGGTCTACTACGAGGTAGTCTTCCGCGCACCCTGTCCGCGCCACGTCCGAAACCTGATCACCGGCAACGCGGACGACGTGGTCAGCGCCCTGAAGTGCACCGGCCTGCGCCACATGGACCGGCGGGCCCGGCTCACGGAGTACCTGCGGGTCCGCCTGGCGAACGATCCGCCGCCCGTGCCGCTGCCCGCCGCACTCACCCCGCAGGAGCAGGCGTACTACCTCCAAGGCACGTTCTTCAACACCGCGGTCGTGCAGATGTCGGAGGCGATGGCCCATCTGCTGCTTGCCCTCGCCACCCACCGGCCGGTGCAGGACCGGCTGGCGGCCGGAGAGGAGGACCCGGACCTCCTGGACCGGGTGATCAACGAGACGCTGCAGCACTTCCCGCTCTTCGGAGTGGCCCACCGGATCACCTCGGGGGAGATCCCCCGGGACGGGCGCGACCCGATCCCGGCCGGTTCGGTCCTGCTGTTCAACTACCCCGAGTACCAGGGTTCCGGAGGCGATCCGTTCGACCCGGACCGGTGGCTGAACGCCGACACCAGGCCGTCCGCCTTCATCCCGTTCGGCGTGACCGCCAACCGCCCCTGCCCGGCGCGCGGTTTCGCCGTCCTCACCATGCGGGTCGCGGCGGAGGAGGTCCTGCGCCGCTTCCGACTCGACTCCTCGGTGGAACACACCCGTTCGCTGCCCAGCCGCGGCCCCTGCCTGCTGATCCCGCGCACCGGGGCCGAGGTCCGCAGCCGAACCCGGCTCGCGGTGATGCGCTTCGCCGACCGGTGGGAGGGCGTCTGGCGCAGTCTCGTCCAACTCGTCCTCGGCAGCTACATGGTGTGGGACGCCCGGCGCCAGGGCCTGTGCCGGAACCATTTCGCCGCCTCGTCCGGCGGCGCCACCACATCCGTCCCCACCGGCCGTTGAGAGGAACGAGACCATGACTCCCGTGGAGCTCGCTCCCGTCTTCTTCCTGGCCGTCGTCGTGATTCTGCTGACCTGCCGTCTGGTCGTCCTGCTGGCGGGCCGCTTCGGCCAGCCGCCCGTGGTCGGCGAGATGATCGCCGGGGTACTGCTCGGGCCCTCCCTTTTCGGGCTGGTCGCCCCGGGACTCTCCGCCCACGTCTTCCCGCCCGAGCTGAAGCCGGTGCTGTACGTGGCCGGCCAGATCGGTCTGGTGGCCCTGATGTTCGGTGCCGGTTACGAGTTCCGGGCACATGCGGGGCGCGGTCTGGCCGGCACCGCCGTCGCCGTCTCCTCGGCCGGGGTGGGCATCCCGCTGGTGCTGGGTGTGGGACTGACCCTCGTGGCCCACGGCCGTGTCGGCATCTTCGTCGACGGGGTCTCGGTGTGGGTGACAGCGGCGTTCGTCGGCGTCGCGCTGGCGATCACCGCCTTCCCGATGCTGGCCCGGATCATCACCGAACGCGGGCTGGCCGGATCGCGGTTCGGCTCGCTCGCCCTGGCTTCCGGGGCCACGGACGACGCCGTCGCCTGGATCATGCTGGCGGGCGTGCTGAGCGTGGCCTCGGGCAGGGCGAGGCCCATCCTGGAGGCCGTCGGCGGCACCCTGCTGTTCGTGGCCGTACTGCTCCTGCTGGGGCGCCGCCTGCTGGCCTGGATCGTGAACCGGCCGGGCCTCGGCGACGACACCCGGCTCCTCTTCACGGTCGCCCTGCTGTTCTGCGCCGCCTGGTTCACCGACATCAGCGGCCTGTACTCCGTGTTCGGGGCCTTCTGCGTGGGGATGGCCATGCCGCGCGGCGAGGCGTCCGAACGGCTGGTGCGGACCACCCAGTCCGTGACCCAGGTCGTGTTCGTGCCGATGTTCTTCACCTACTCCGGCCTGAACACCCGCTTCGACGTCTTCTCCGACCCGCCCGTGCTGCTGTTCGGGGCGGCCGCGGTCGTCCTGGCGGTGGTCGGAAAGTTCGGCGGCTGCTGGGCCGCCGCCCGGCTGCGCGGCGAACCCGGCCCGGTGGCCGTCCGGGTCGGCGCCCTGATGAACGCCCGCGGTCTCATGCAGCTGATCGCACTCAACATCGGGCTGTCGGCCGGCATCGTCAGCGAGGAACTGTTCACCGCGCTCGTCCTCGTCGCCCTGGTCACCACGGTCATGACTGTTCCGGTACTGAGCTGGCTCGACCGCCGCGACGCCAGGTCCCGGGCGGCCGAGGAGATACGCGAGGGCGGGGAGCCGGTGGCGACAGTGAAATGATCGGGGAGTGCGGCAATGCTGCCCAGCAACTCCCGCCCGCGTGAGTGGAGTTGGAGTTGTGACGAAAGGCTGACGTGGCGGCCGAACCGCTCCTGCCACGCTCGCCTCATGGGCAACTCTGGTCGCGGCCTCCACCGACCCGTGGTGGTGGCGAAGGCCCGAGGAGCGTTCCTATGAGCAGGCACACCAGGCGAAGGTCACCGTTACAGATCAAGCTGACGGTCGGCGGAGCGGGAATCCTCGCCGCCGCGGCGGCCGTGACAGCGGTGAGCGTCGCCTCGGCAGGTGAGGTCGAGCACGGGCACGACACCGTGGAGAAGGCCAAGGCCGGGGCCGACCACGCGGTCTTCGTGCAGGGCAACGAACTCGCCGGCAACACGATCCACGTCTTCAAGCGCGCGCAGGACGGCACGCTGAGCGCCGCGGGCAGTTACACGACCGGCGGCAAGGGAGGCGACCAGGTCGACGCGCCCACCGACTCGCTCGCCTCCCAGGGCTCACTCGTCTACGACGACCGGTCCCGGCTCCTCCTCGCGGTCAACGCGGGCAGCAACACCGTGACGTCGTTCCGGGTCGCGGGACAGAAACTGACGGACCGTCATGTGGTGAGCTCGGGCGGGGACTTCCCCGCCTCGATCACGGTCTCGGGAGGCATCGCCTACGTCATGAACGCGGGCGGCACGGGCAGCGTCCAGGGCTTCCGCCTCACGGCCGCGGGCCTGGCACCCCTGTCCGACGCGCACCGTTCGCTCGGGCTGGACAACAAGAAGGTGCCGCTGTTCAGCAGTTCGCCCGGCCAGGTCGCGTTCACCCCCGGCGGTCGTGAGCTTGTCGTCACCACCAAGTCCGCCAACACGGTCGAGGTCTTCCCGGTGGCACGCGACGGACGGCCGGCGCGACGGGCCGTGGTCAACGACTCCGCCGGTGCCGTGCCATTCGCGATCAGCTTCGACAAGGCCGGCCGGATGCTGGTGGCCGAGGCCAAGGACTCGACGGTCAGCACGTACAAGGTGCGCGCCGACGGCACCCTCAAGCCCGTCCAGAAGAGCCTGCCCAACGGCCAGGACACGCTGTGCTGGCTGGAGCGCGCCGGCGACTTCTTCTACGGCGGCAACACCGGCAACTCGACCGTCACCGGCTACCGCGCGGACCGCCACGGCAAACTGGCGCTCACCAACGACGTCGGCGTCGCCACCCCGCCGTCCGCCAAGTCCCAGGGCGTCATCGACCTGGCGGTGACCAAGGACCAGAAGTTCCTGTACGTGCAGAACGCGACGTCGGGCACGGTCGACGGCTTCCGCATCGGCCGCGACGGCTCCCTGACCAAGGTCGGCACGACCACCGGACTGCCTTCCTTCGCCGAGTCCGGTATGGAGGGCATGGCCGCGGTGTAAAGAAGCGGCCACCGCGGCCCTGGCGCCCCTGACACCACCTTGTCCGGGGCGCCACGCCCTGCGGTCCGGACTCAGAGCCAGTCCCGCCGCTTGAAAATAACGTACAAACTACCCCAGACGCCCAGATTCTCCCCAGGACTTGGCTCGTATCAGAGTCTCCGGGTGACACCCCTGGCAGAGGCTTCTGACAGAGCGGTCGGACTTCTCGACGCAAAGGGGACCGGGCCGCGCTCAACTGGAGGCGGAGGTCTGCGGAGTTGCGGTAGTCGCGCTCCCGGGCCCGGGGACTGATGTCGCCCTTCTTCGCCACCAGGGACGCCGGGGCTGAGGGGGGTGAGGTTGCCGCGCACCATGCCGGCTGCGATCGCGACGCCCACGAGTAGGGGGAAGAGGCCGGAGACCATCGCGAACACGGCGGTCGTGGTCCCACCGAGGTGATCAGGGTGACGGCGCGGGTGGTGACGCCGGTGCGGCGGGCGAGGGTCGCGTACAGGGTGCGGCCGAGGGGCTGTCCTGCGCCGCGTGCGATCAGGAGGGGCACGAGGGCGATGACGTTGCCCGGAGCGCGAGTGCGTGAGCGGGGATGGTCACGAGGGCCAGGATCAGCGCGAGTACGGCGTACGTGCTGCGCCGGCTCAGGTGCTCGGCGAGCGTGGCGGTCAGCTGGGCGAAGGCGGGCTGGTAGAAGGTTGCGGCCATGGCCACGCCTGCCGGCAGTCAGGCCGCGGTGAAGGCGATCAGGTTGGGCGCGAACGCGATGGCCGGCACGGCGACGACACCGAGGACGGAGCCGGTGGTCATCACGGCGCGCGGGCCTCGGCGGTCGATGATGCGGCCGACGGGTATACCGGTGACGGCGGAGACCAGGAGCGCGCCCGGGAAGGCGGTGGTGGCGGAGGTGGCCGACCAGCCCGTGGCTGCCGTGATCTGCGGGTTGAGGACGGGGAAGGCGCAGTAGACGATTCCCCAACTGGTGATCTGGGTGGCGCACAGGGCGGGCAGCGCGGCGCGAGGCCGTGACCGGTCTCCCGTTCCGGTCACGGCCTCGCTGGCGCGAGTGTTGGTCATCGGCGGATCAGCAGCAGCCGCCCGCGATGGCCGCTTCTTTGGAGTCGGTGTCGGCCTCGGCGAGGCCGGTGCAGCAAGTGCTGCCCCGCTGCTTGGCCAGGGAGCCGGCGTCGGCCTTGACGACGTACACCTCCCAGGGTTCCTGGCCGGGGCCGTGGACCCAGACCTTGTCCTGGAGGGCGTAGCAGCAGGTGGTGTCGTTCTCCACGTCGGTGGCCAGGCCGGCCTCGCCCAGGCGGGCGGTGGCGGCGTGGACCGCTTCGGTGGTCTCGACCTCGACGCCGAGGTGGTCCATGCGGGTCGCCTCACCTGCGGTGCCTTCGATGAGGACGAGCTTGAGCGGGGGCTCGGCGATGGCGAAGTTGGCGTAGCCGTCGCGGAGTTTGGCGGGTTCGGTACCGAAGAGCTTCGTGTAGAAGGCGATGGACGCGGCGAGGTCGGGGACGCGGAGGGCGAGCTGTACGCGGGACGTCATGGTGAACCTCCTTGAGTGGGTGGGGAGTTCAGCAGCCACCGGAGGTGGTGGCAGGGGCGCCGACGCCGATCTGGAGGGTGGACGGGGCGGTGCAGCATCCGCCGCCGGACTGCTCGGCGTTCTCCGGCTCGTCGAACAAGCCCGCGCCGCCGCACACACCCGTGTCCGGGAGGGTCAACTCGACGCGCTCGGCGGCCTCTTGGTCTCCGGCGAGGGCGGCGGCGATGGAGCGGACCTGCTCGTAGCCGGTCATGGCGAGGAACGTCGGGGCGCGGCCGTAGGACTTCATGCCGACCAGGTAGATGCCCTGTTCGGGGTGGGAGAGCTCGTTCACGCCGTGCGGGTAGACCGTGCCGCAGGAGTGGACGTTCGGGTCGACGAGCGGGGCGAGCGCGGTCGGGGCCTGGAGGCGTTCGTCGAGGCCGAGGCGGAGTTCGGAGAGGAAGGACAGGTCCGGGCGGAAGCCGGTGAGGACGATGACCTCGTCGATCGGGTCGAGGCGGCGGCCGTCCCCGGCGACGAGGATGAGCTGGTCACCTTCCCGTTCCACAGCCTGCGTACGGAAGCCGGTGACCGTGCTCGCGTGGCCGGCCTCGACGGCGGCCTTGGCGCGCAGGCCCAGCGCGCCGCGCGCGGGGAGCTGGTCGGCGCCGCCGCCGCCGTACGTGTTCGTACCGATGCCGCGCCGCAGGATCCACACGGCGTGCGTGCCGTTCTCCTCCTTCGCGAGGTCGGCGAGGAGGGCCAGGGTGGTGAAGGCGGAGGCGCCGGAGCCGACGACGGCGGTGCGCCTGCCCGTGTAACGGGCGCGGACGGCTGGGTCGTTGAGGTCGGGGACGCGGTAGGAGATGCGGTCGGCCGTCGTCTTCTCGTCGAGGGCGGGCAGGCCGTCCGCGCCCAGCGGGCCGGGGGTGGACCAGGTGCCGGAGGCGTCGATGACGGCGCGGGCGCTGATCCGCTCCTCGCGGCCGGCCGTGGTCTGGAGGTGCACGGTGAAGGGCTGCTCGTCACGACCCGCGTCGACGACGCGGTCGCGCCCGGCCCGGGCCACGCCGGTCACGGTCGCGCCGTAGCGGACCTTGTCGCCCAGCAGGTCCGCAAGGGGCTGCAGGTACCTCTCGGCCCAGTCGCCGCCGGTGGGGTAGGTGGCGCCGTCGGGGCGGGTCCAGCCGGTCGGGGCGAGCAGCTTTTCGGCGGCGGGGTCGGTGACCTCGGCCCAGGGGGAGAACAGGCGCACATGCGCCCAGTCGCGGACCGCGGTGCCGGCCGCTGGTCCGGCTTCCAGCACCAGTGGTTCGATGCCCCGCTGGATGAGGTGGGCGGCGGTGGCCAGGCCGATCGGGCCGGCTCCGATGACGACTACGGGCAGCTGGTCGGTGGTGGGCGCGGTCACGGGACTCCTCTTTGATTCGACATTTGTCGATGCCATGCGCGGCCAGCATGGCACCTGATTCGACAGGCGTCAACATAGACATTTATCGAATCTTTGGGTTCGGTGGAGCGGGCCGACGGTGTGGGTCCGCTGCCCCTCGCTCGCTGCTTCGATGTATGTCAACATAGATGTATGTCGAATACGAGGGTGCTGCTGCTACTGGAACCCGAGGTCCCCGAGGCCGTGGCGCCGTGCTGCCCTCCGCTCACGGAGCGACCGCTGAGCGCGGAGGAGGCCGAGCGGACGGCGCGGATGTTCAAGGCGCTGGGCGATCCGGTACGGCTGCGACTGTTCTCGCTGGTCGCCTCGCACGAGGGCGGCGAGGCGTGCGTGTGCGACATCTCCGACGTCGGTGTCTCCCAGCCGACCGTCTCCCACCACTTGAAGAAGCTCAAGGAGGCCGGCCTGCTCAGCTCCGAACGGCGCGGTACCTGGGTCTACTACCGTGTCGAGCCGTCCGTGGTCGCCGCGATGGGGCAGATGCTCGGCAGCGCCATGAGCTGAGCCGCGGCGAGGATGGTAGGTGAGTCCCATCGGTGAGTCGTCGGTGAACCGTCCGGCGATTTGGCCCACCGGGTGCCTTCGGTGGGCCGGCGCAGGACAGGGAAGACAGCTCACTCCGGCCGACAAGGACCACTGACGGATGGAACCTGAAGGCCGCGGGGTTGTCGCCCGCCCGCTCCCGGGGCCGCACGGATCTCGTGTGCCGAGCGAGTGCCGTCGATCACCGTCACCCGCGGGGCGCGCGTCATGCGGCGGGCTGATCGTCGGCCGTTCGTCCCGGCATGAAGATCAGGGCGACCAGCGCCAGTCCGACCACGACCCCGACGAGTTGCATGCCGATGAACCCCGCGACCGAGCCGGGCGCGATCCCCGCGAAGGAGTCCGTGAAGGCGCGGCCGATCGTCACCGCCGGGTTGGCGAAGGACGTCGACGAGGTGAACCAGTACGCCGCACCGATGTACGAGGCGACCGCGACGGGCGCGAAACGCAGCCGGTCGGTGCGGGCCAGGCCGAAGATCAGCAGGATCAGCCCGGCCGTCGCGACGATCTCACCGAGGAGCAGGTGTCCGGCGGAGCGGTCGTGGGTGGACCACTTCACCAGCGGCCGGCCGAACATCGCATCCGCCAGGATCGCGCCCGCGATTGCCCCGACGATCTGGGCGGGGACGTAGACGGCCGCCTCGCGCAGGGTGACGCCGGGGTCGCCGCGGCGGGCGGTCCACCACTCGGCGAGGGTGACGGCGGGGTTGAAGTGCGCACCGGAGACCGGGCCGAGCACGGTGATGAGGACTCCGAGGCCGAAGACGGTGGCCAGGGAGTTGGCCAGCAACTGCAGGCCGACGTCGTTGGTCAGTTCGGTGGCCTGGATGCCGGAGCCGACCACGATCGCCACCAGGGCGGCGGTGCCCACCAGTTCGGCGGCGGCCCGCGCGACCAGAGGTGCGCGGGGTGGGGTGGCCCCGGGAGCGGGCTGGGGCTCGGTAGCGGATATGGCGGATTCTGCGGCGGTCTCGTGCGTGGCGGCCAACAAGGGCTCCTCGGTGTGGCCGCCGTAGCGGCGGGGATCAGGGGCAGGACCGCTTGACGTTGTTCTCGGCCGTGACGCGCGCAGTCTCCGCCAGGTCGGCGAACCGACCGGCGAGTGAGGCGATGACGTCGGGCTTGAGCCGGTAGTAGGTGAACCGGCCGCACGGCTCCGTGTCCACGACCCCGGCCTCGCGCAGCACCTTCAGATGGTTGGAGAGGTTGGTCTGTCTGGCCCCCGTCTCCTCGATCAGGTGGGTGCTGCAGAGCGTCTCCTCGGCCAGGAGGGTGACGATCCGCAGGCGGAGCGGGTCGGCCAGAACCCGCAACAGATCAGTATCGACCGACGTCAGCATGGACTGATACTGTCACATCACTCCAGGCTGATACCAGTCTGAGCTGATCTTTGGGATTCGCATCCCCGCACCGTGGGGAGCCACGCCCCGAAGGGGTTCCCATGACCGCATCCCCGCTCCCCGTCCTGCCGACCGACCCCTACGCCCGGCTCGCCGAGCCCGCCCGCGTCCGCACCCACCTCGTCGTCGTGGCCGAACACCTGGCCGCCGCGCTCCTGGCCCACCGCGCCGGAGGCCACGCGGTCGTCTCGTCCGCGCGTACACGGGCCGCCGCCGAAGTCGAACCGGTCGTCGCCCAGGCCCCGACCGAGGCCGGGGTGGATCTGACGGACGTGTTCCCCGAGCCGCTGACCGACCAGGTCGTGCGGGCCGCCGACATCGTCATCACCATGGGATGTGGGGGCGCATGTCCGGTCGTGCCCGACCGGCGCTACGTGGACTGGTCCGTCAACGACCCCGAGGGTGCCCCGATCGCCGTCGTCCGAGGCGTCCGCGACGAGATCGACGCCCACATCACCGAACTGCTCGACTCCCTGCCGAGCACCTGACTCCCATCCCGATCCCGCACCACCTGCTTGATCCACATCGCGAAGGAAGAACCCATGTCCTCCAGCCCGCTCGCCTCCGTGCTGTTCGTCTGCGTCCACAACGCCGGGCGGTCCCAGATGGCCGCCGGATTCCTCAACGACCTCGCGGGCGACCGGATCGAGGTCCGCTCCGCCGGCTCCGTCCCGGGCGACCAGGTCAACCCCTCCGCGATCGAGGCCATGAAGGAGGTCGGCGTCGACATCTCCGACCAGCGGCCGAAGGTCCTCACCACCGAGGCAGTCCAGGCGTCCGACTACGTCATCACCATGGGCTGCGGCGATGCGTGCCCCGTCTTCCCCGGCAAGAAGTACCTCGACTGGGCCCTGGAGGACCCGGCGGGCAAGGGTGTCGAGGCCGTCCGCCCGATCCGGGACGAGATCAGGACCCGTATCGAGGCCCTGATCGCCGAGATCGACACCCGGCAGGAGGCGTGAGCGGCCCGGCCGACCCGGCGCCCGCACCGTGCGCCTGCAGGCGCACGACGCATGACGCATCAGCCGAACTCGGACGGCAACCAGCGGGCGAGGTAGGCCCTCAGTCCCTCCGGATCGGCGCCGCCGGCGACCTGGCAGGGGTGGCCGTCGGGGCGTAGGAGACCGTGGATGATCTCCGGCCAGGGATCCTGCCTGCCCAGCCGGTGTGCGGTGAGCAGATCGGTCCGCCCGTTCCCGGTGGAGCAGGTCTCGTCAGTCGGTCCGGGCGAAGCTCTTGCGTGCGTCGCGCCGGATTGACGGGGATTCTTCGAAACCGCCGGCTCTGCTCCCCGCTCTCCTTGCCGCGAGCAGGCGACAGATGTCCCGGGAGGGCTCTGCCCGGACCGGCGTGACTGTTCCGGGCGGGGCGACGTGCGGGTTGTCGACGGGAGGCGGTAGGTCGGGCGGCTCCGGATGGCGGGTGACTGCGTCCCGCTGTGCGTGCGCAGCAGGGGGTGACCCAGCCGCGGTAGGGCGCCCAGCGGTCGCTGACGCGGGTGAGACGGTGCTTTTGTCGGGAGCACCCGGATCGCCCGGGCCGTAGGCGCGTGCCGTCGCGGCGTGCAGTCGGGGTTCGTGGAGTGGGAAGACGTCGGGGTGTCCGGCGCGCTGCGGATGAGGATCGACTCGGCGGAGAAAGGGCCGATGCCGGGCAGCGTCCGCAGGGGTGCGAGGGCATCCTGGGCCGGCATCGCCCGCGGTCCGTTCGCGTCGAGGCCACCATCCGGCAGGGGTGAAGCCCTTCAGGAAGCCGAGACCGGCTGCGAGCGAGGACGGTTCGCGCGGGCAGATGGTGACGGTGCGCGCGGTCAGTTTCCGTGGGCGGTGATGGCGTAGCCCTCGGGGCCGAGGAAGGTGAACATCCTGCCGAACGGGCCGTCTTCCGGCGCCTTGACGATGGGGGTACCGGCGGCCTGGAGACGGTTGTGGAGGGCTTGGGCGTCGCTGGTCCCGAACCACAGGGCGACTCCGAGGCCGGGTCGCTCCACGCTGTCGAGGTCCACACCCGGCAGGGGCTCGCGGACGGCGAACGCGATCGGCGCGGTGTCGAACACGACGGCGCCGGGGGGCGAGGCGGGTGTCCGGCGAAGCCCGAGCTGCGTCTCGAAGAAGGCGGCGGCCGCGTCGACATCACGCACCTGCAGCGCGATGAAGTCGGGCCCGGCGACGGAAACGGTGGTGGCCATTGATGCTCCTCAGGGGTATTCATGTCAGGACTTTGACATGGGTGACGGTAGGCGTCTCCTCTCTCCTATGTCAAACTCCTGACATGAGTAATGGGATCACCGACCGGACTCCGCCTGCCGACGTGACCGAGCGACTGGGCTACCGCCTCAAGCGGGCCGCGGCCGCCCTGCGCGGCGCGATGGACAAGGCCCTGCGCGAGCACGGCCTGACCGTGCCGCAGTACGCCTGTCTCGAACTGCTCGACCAGCAACCCGGGCTGTCCAACGCCGAACTGGCCCGCGGCACCTTCGTCACCCGGCAGTCCATGAACGTCGTCCTGCGCGGGCTGCAGGACGCCGGCCTGATCACCCGCCCGGCCACCACGGACCACGGCCGCGCCCTGCCCGCCCACCTCACCGAGGAGGGCCACCACCGCCTGGCCGCGGCGCGCTCCGTCGTGTACGCCATCGACCAGCGGATGACCGACGCCGTGCCGCCGAAACGCCTCTCGGCTCTTCTCGCCGACCTGGACCGCATGGCGGAGACGCTCGGCGGGTGAACCGGCCCCCAACCCGATGAACCGAGAGCCTTCCTCCCTGCCCCGACTCCGTGGTCGTGGTCAGGGCGCCCGCCCTCGCGCACTGGAACGTCCCGGCATCGGCGTGATAATGAATTGCCAAATTTAGCAATTGGTTAGATGCTGTGTTGACTGTGTTCGCAGGTAGTCGCGGGCGCAGCCTTCGCCTGCCCCGGCCGGGGCGTTGTCGGGGAAGCCGAGGAGTCGTGTCCGTTCCGCTGTACCAGGCCAAGGCCGAGTTCTTCCGGATGCTGGGACATCCCGTACGGATACGGGTTCTGGAGCTGCTGCAGGACGGGCCGATGCCGGTGCGGGACCTGCTGGCCGCGATCGAGGTGGAGCCGTCCAGCCTCTCCCAGCAGTTGGCGGTGCTGCGCCGCTCCGGGATCGTCACCTCGACGCGGGAGGGGGCGGCGGTCGTCTATGAGCTGGCCGGCGGGGACGTGGCCGACCTGATGGGAGCCGCGCGCCGAATCCTGACCGAGATGCTGTCCGGGCGGAACGAACTGCTCGCCGAGCTGCGGGAAGCCGAGGTCGCCGCGCGATGACGCCCGCCTTCACCCGGATCAGAGGCCGGATCGCCGACCTTCTGCCTGGCCGGATCGATCTGGCGGAGATGCGCCGCGACCCGCGCCGGGATCTTCTGGCCGGCCTCACGGTGGCGGTCGTCGCGCTCCCCCTCGCGCTCGGCTTCGGCGTCTCCTCCGGGCTGGGTGCGGAGGCGGGGCTGGCGACCGCGGTCATCGCCGGTGCCCTTGCTGCCGTGTTCGGCGGTTCGAATCTGCAGGTGTCGGGGCCGACCGGAGCGATGACGGTGGTGCTGGTGCCGATCGTCGCGGAGCACGGGCCCGCCGGGGTGCTCACCGTCGGGCTGATGGCAGGCGTGCTGCTCGTCGCACTCGCTCTGCTCAGGGCCGGCAAGTACATGCGGTACGTGCCCGCCCCCGTCGTCGAGGGCTTCACCCTCGGCATCGCCTGTGTGATCGGTCTCCAGCAGATCCCGAACGCCCTCGGGGTGCCCAAGCCGGATGGCGACCGCGTCCTCGTGGTGACCTGGCGCGCCCTGGAGGAATTCGCGGACAACCCGAACTGGACCGCCGTGGCCTTTGCCGTGGCGGTCGGGGCCGTGATGCTCATCGGTGCCCGGTGGCGGCCCGCGATTCCCTTCTCCATCCTCGCGGTGATCGCGGCCACCGTGGTTGCCCAGGTGGCCGGCCTGGACGCGGCGAAGCCGATCGGTGACCTGCCTGCCGGACTGCCCGCGCCTTCCCTGGCCTTCCTCGACCTCGGCTCGCTGGGTTCTCTGCTCGCCCCGGCCGTCGCGGTCGCGGCACTGGCCGCCCTGGAGTCCCTGCTGTCTGCTTCGGTTGCCGACGGCATGACGGTGGGTCAGGAGCATGACCCCGACCGTGAATTGTTCGGACAGGGCTTGGCCAACATCGCCGCCCCCTTGTTCGGCGGCGTCCCGGCGACCGGCGCGATCGCGCGTACGGCGGTCAACGTCCGTACCGGTGCGGGCTCCCGGCTCGCCGCGCTCGCCCACGCAGCCGTCCTCGCCGTGATCGTCTTCGCGGCAGCGCCCCTCGTCTCCCGGATCCCGCTCGCGGCGCTCGCAGGCGTGCTGCTGGCCACCGCGATCCGCATGGTCGAGGTCGGCTCGCTGCGCGCGATGGCGAAGGCCACCCGCTCGGACGCGCTGATCCTGGTCCTGACCGCTGTCGCGACCCTCGCACTCGACCTCGTGTACGCCGTGCTCCTCGGCTTGGTGGTCGCGGGCACTCTGGCCCTGCGGGCGGTGGCCGGGCAGGCCCGCCTCGACCAGGTCCCGCTCGACCGCGGCGACCACAGCGCCGAGGAGCACGCGCTGCTGGCCGAGCACATCGTGGCGTACCGCATCGACGGCCCGCTGTTCTTCGCCGGCGCCCACCGCTTCCTGCTGGAGCTGGCGGAAGTCTCCGACGTGCGCGTCGTCATCCTGCGCATGTCCCGGGTGACCACCATCGACGCCACCGGCGCGCTCGTCCTCAAGGACGCGGTGGACAAGCTCCAGCGGCGGGGCATCGCCGTCATGACCTCCGGGATACGCCCCGGCCAGCGCCAGGTCCTGGATTCCGTCGGAACGCTGAAGCTGCTACGGCTCGAAGATCGCGAATACGCCACCACACCCGAGGCGATCCGGGGCGCCCGCGGCTACCTGGAGTGCGCCGGTGTCCTGCCGCCGCCCCCCGACCGGGCCCCCGGACCCATCGGCGAGGAAACCGAGGAAACCGTCGGATGAGCAGTCCCCCCGCAGCCCTGCGCATGATCGAGGTCTCCGGTACCGAGGCCCTGTGGCTGCTGGAGGGCAGCGCGTCGGGACGGCCGGTGTACCCGCAGCGGGACCTGACCGTCGTCCGGCCCGGTCGGCACACCTGGGAGTACGGCCGTGCGATGGTCGGTACTCCCGCCCCGGCAGCCGCGATCCCCGTCGACGCGACGTACCACGTGGACGAGGTACGCGAGGCGACCGGCACGGGTTGGAGCGTCACCGTCGCCGGACCGGGCGATGTGATCACCGACCCGGACGAGGCCGCCCACTACCGGCGCACCCTCAGCGACTGGACCCACGGACCGCACGACAACCTGCTGCGCCCGCATCCCAGAACCGTGAGCGGATTCCGCCTCGTCCGTGCGGGGGCGTGATGAGCGCCCGGCTGGAGGCCCTGCCCTACCGGCATGTACTGACGCTGCCCACGACGCCGTCCGCGGTCCGGACGGCCCGGGAGGCCGCCGAGCAGGCCCTGGTCGAGTGGGGGATGAACCCGCGCCACCCCACCGTCGATCCCGCCCTGTTGATCCTGAGTGAACTGGTCACCAACAGCGTGCGCCATGCCGCGGAGCTCTCCCCGCAGGTCACCGTCATCTACGCGGCGAGCGAGGACTGTCTGGCCTTCGCCGTGCACGACCGCCACCCCTACCGGCCGGCGCTCTACGGCGCGGTCACCGGAACCGGAACGGGCGGCCTGGCCACCGTCATGGAACTCACCCTGGGCCTGGGCGGCACCGCGGTGGTCAGGGGCGACGCCGACGGGAGGGGCAAGAGCATCTGGATCACTCTCCCACTTTGACCGAACAGGCCGACCGCGCAAGGAAGTTGACGATCATGACCATCGAATGGCGATACACCGTCGAGCGGGACCTCGGCGTCCTGTCCGTCTCCGGGTACCTGGGACCGGAGGCCGTTCGTCGCTTCGAGGGTGCCGTGGGCTGGGCGGTGGGACGTGGAACGGGCCCGGTCATCGTCGACCTGACCGGACTGCGCGGCTGGTCGGCCGAGGGCCAGCTGGCGATCACCGAGGCCGCGCGCCGTCTCGCCACAGCGGACCGCGGCCTGGAACTGGCCGCGATCCCGGCCGACGGCTCCCTCGTCCCGGGCGGGGATCACCCTCCCATCCCTGTGCACGCCGACCTGGCCGGAGCACTCGCCGCACACAGCGCACGGCACGGCGAGCCTCCGGAGGGCCGCCACGAGTGGCGTACGACTGGCTGGCCGGC
Organism: Streptomyces sp. NBC_01622; assembly: GCF_045209635.1. Classification (NCBI taxonomy): domain Bacteria; kingdom Bacillati; phylum Actinomycetota; class Actinomycetes; order Kitasatosporales; family Streptomycetaceae; genus Streptomyces; species Streptomyces sp. NBC_01622. The sequence continues at coordinate 2,554,134 of NZ_CP109293.1, read as the reverse complement.
CGGGGAGCCTGAGCTCTGATCCTGCCGACTCGGCCGGGCGCGAAGGCGCCGTTGCAGTCCCGCACGGGCACGACGGCGCAGACGTCCCTCGCCGTGGCGATCGCCACGTCCTCGGTGAAGTCTGTCGAGGCCGGCTCCTGGCCGGAGGTGCCGGCGGCGACCGCGCCGGTGATGTCGGCTGTGCCGTCGTAGGCCGTTTTCGCGGCGGCTGTCTCGACGGGCGGCGGTCCCGCGCCATGAGCCTGCAGGTCGTACATGAGGGCGCCGGTGCCGAGCAGGCCTCAAGCGCAGGCCGCCGTCCCGCCACCGCTCACCCGCGGCGACCACAGCTGTCGGACGCCCGGGAGGGCCGCGGACGTGGGCGGTGAGCCGGCCGCCGACCGTGGCGATGTCGCGCAGACAGGCAGCGGCCACCCGCACCGCGGTGCGGCCGCCGCGATGGCGGCGCTGTCCGGGGACGGCAGCACCGGACGTGCGACGAGCGGGGCCCGACAAAGGTGGGCCGACGAGAGAGACCAGGGGCTGTCGGCCGTGCGCCCGACCGCCGTGCGCAGACGGTGGCCGCCTTCTCCGCCACGGGCTGCTCGGCAGTGGTGTCGGAGCCGTCGGGCAGCCGGCACGGGAGGACCCGGATGCCCTTTCCGACGGCGATGCTCACCGTCGTGGCGAGGACTGCGCGTCGACGATGACCAGGCAGGCCGCCTCTGAGGCGAGGTGTCCCGCGGCGCCGTCCGACGAGGGCTCGGTGGCCCGGCCGCCGAGGGACAGCTTGAGCATCCGGGCCCCGCCACACCGTGGGCACTCACCGTCCGGGCCGACAGCGGTGGGGCGGCACTTGAGGCGGCAGGCGGGGCACTTGAACCAGGCGACGCGGGCGCCGTGCAGCGGAATGATTCTCACGCAAGCCTCCCTCGCATCACCTATGGAGTTGCTAATCTTAGCAATTGCCTAGGTTGGTATCACAGGTTTCGGGTGATCGGCTCTCGTCCGCGGATTCGGCGTTGTCGGTGCCGCAGGCGAGGATGGGCCGCATGTGTGTGACGAGTGGGTGGATGCGATGCGCCAGGAACGGTCGGGTGCGGCCGTGCTGCTGCACCGGGGAGGCGACGACAGGATGAGTACGCCGCTGTACCAACTGAAGGCCGAGTTCTTCAAGACGCTCGGCCACCCGGCTCGCATCCGGGTGCTGGAGCTGCTGAGCGAGCGCGAGCACGCGGTGGCGGAGATGCTGCCCGAGGTGGGGATCGAGTCGGCCCATCTGTCGCAGCAACTCGCGGTGCTGCGGCGGGCGAACCTGGTGGTGACCCGCAAAGAGGGCTCCACGGTGTACTACTCGCTGACCAGCCCGGACATCGCCGAACTGCTCACGGTGGCCCGCACCATCCTGTCCGGTGTGCTCGCCGGGCAGGCCGAACTCCTCGCCGATCTGCGGGCCGCCCAGACGCAGGCGAAACCGCCGTCGTAGCGGCGGCTCCTCAATCGGCTGCCGTCTCCCGGAAGTTGCCAGCGCCCCGAGGTGCGGGAGGCGGCCGCTTCACCCCGAGCGACGTGACTCCGGTCGCGGATGGCCTGTTGGGCACCTGCGGACAAGTCCTCACCGTCTCAGGGAGGGTTCATGGGCCTGCTGCGCAAGATCCGCGACACCGGACGGGTGGCCGAGCCCGCACCGCCCGGGCCGGAGGGCGAACAACCGTACGTGGCCGCGGAGTTCGGTGGACCACCTCGGACGCCGGGCGCGCGGTTCAACAGGGCGGACCCACCGTGCGCGCACACGATGATGTCGCCCTCGTCCATCACGTGGACGGGCCGTCCAACTGCTGGCCGAGGCGGCCGCTGCGGTCCTGGCGGCAGAGACCGTCGGCGTCCATGCCGAGGAACTCCTTGACATGGGACCGGTCTTCTGGTTTGGGGCGCCTGTACCGGAGCCTATGGAAACCTGGCCCTGACCGTCCTGCGGCCGGCGGTGAAGCTGCGGGTACGCATACCCCTTCAGTGACCGACGTGGACATACCCGGCCCACAGTGAGGGGCTGGCCGGATACCGGTCACGCAGGGCGCGTACGGCCCGGTGCAGGGCCTGGGCCGACAGCTCGGTGCGGGGTGAGGTGCTGCCGCCGTGGGTGAGGTCGGCGTAGGTCGCGCGGGTGATCTCCACCGAGGTGGTGTCGTTGACCGGCCAGAGGGTGCCGATGACGCGTCGGTATCCGGCGAGTTGGAAGGCCCCGGTGATGTGCAGTGCCTCGTCGGCGTTGTACGGGTGCGTGTGGGAGGTGCTGCAGGCGGACAGGTAGGCGAGGTCCGCATAGGGCAGCTCCATGGCGGAGAGCTGTTCCACGGTCAGCGGCCGGGCGAGGTGGTCGTGGAGCAGCAGCATGCCTGCGGCGGGGTTCTCCCAGAACGTGAGGCCATGGCAGGAGAGGTGGGCGACGGGGTGGGCGGGCAGCGCGCGGACGACGTTCTCGTACGTGGCCTGCGCGCCGGACAGGACCAGGGAGTTCGGCAGCAGTTCCGCGAGCGCCGCGGCCTCTGCCGCCGCGCCCGGCAGTGAGGGGACGTTTTCGGCGTCGGGCACCGCCACGACCAGCGTGTGCAGCGCCGTACCGGCCGCCGGGGGACTGAACCGGGCGGCCAGGGCGCGCACGGTGGTGGTGTAGGAGGAGACGGCCCGGTCCATCACCGTCGCCTTCCCGGCCTGCGAGCCGCTGTCGTGATGGCCGGCCGCGTGGAGCGGGAAGTACGCCATCAGGCCGACGGGGCACCACCAGATGCGCGGCGGGGGTTGCGTATCGGAGGACGGGGCGGTGAGGCCCAACGCGTCGAGCACGGGTGAGGTGACTCGGTCCCACAGCCAGCGCAGGATCGCGTCCAGGTCCCGCTGGGCGCCCCGACGGGTGAGCAGCGACGGCTCGTTCGGGGCGGCGAAGACGGCACGGGCCAGGCGCAGGAGGTGGGCGACGACGTCGGCTTGGGTCAGGCCGGTCAACGGGACTGTCAGGACGGGCTGTTCGGCGTCCGCCCGCAGAATGAGCGCGTCGCAGCGGCGCTCGGAGATGTTCACGATCACTACGGGACCCTGCTCGGCGTGGCGACGCAGCGCCTGGACGGAGGGTGCCCGCAGGAAGTCTGCCATGCCGTCGAGGCTCCGGATCCGGCCCATCAGGTCGTCCCAGTTCTCGTCGTTCCCGCCGTTCCCGTCGATCCGGCTGTTCCCGTCACGGGCACCGGAGTTGAGGGCGGTGCGCAGCCGCAGGAACTCGGCGTGGAGCTCGGGTGACCGGTGCCGCAGCAGCCTGAGATCGCGGGCCTCCAGGGTCCGGCCGTGCAGGATTCCGCGCGACAACTCCAGGAGCTCCAGGGCCCGTTCCGGTCTGCCTAGCTCCACTGCGGCGGCAGCGGCGCCGTCAGGCAGTCCCTCGATCTGCCTGAGTTCGATGATGTTGCCCCGGTAGGACAGCCAGTCCGGGGTGAGCTGCGGCAGCAGGGCGACTGCGGCCTCGTAGGCGGCGAGTGAGGCGTGCGGGTCGCCGAGGGCGGCCTCCACGGCGCCCAGCTGCTGGAAGCTCTTGATCCGTACGTTGGGCGGTCCGGCGGCGGACGCGGCCTCGGCGAAGACATGCCGTGCCTGGCGCCGCCACGCGGCCGTGTCGCCGTCGCCGTGCCTGGCCAGGTCGTGCAGGGTGACGCCCAGAAGCCACAGGCGATCGCCGCGTTCCCCGTGGTCGGGCGGCGTGGCAGCCGCCACGTCTTGGAACAGCCCCAGCGCCTCGTGCAGTGCTACGGCGTCCGCGCCGCGTGCGTCCACGCTGGAGCGGTACAACAGGGCCTCTGCCAGGGTGAGTTGTGCCTGTGTGCGCCAGGGGCCGGGGTCGGGCGCGGCGGCCAGGGCCGTGCGGGCGGTCAGTTCCGCGTCCCTGAGCGCGAGCGGGTCGTCGGTCATGGTGTGCAGGGAAGCCAGTGACTGAACGAGGTCGATGAGAGTGTCGGCGTGCTCGTCGGCGGCCGACGGCGTCTCGATCGTCGCCCGCATCAGGTCGATGGCCCGACGCATCAGGTCGGGGTCCCTGCGGTCCTGGGCGAGCAGCCTGACGGCGGAGGCGAGACGTGTCCGACGCGTGTTGAACTCGGGATCGCGCCGCGGTGTGGCCGCGAGGCACTGTTCGCTCAGGTCGACCGCCTCGACCAGCAGTCGCGCGTCGGTCGTCGCGTCGTACAGTGCCCGCAGAGCGCGTACGAGATCGAACTGCGCCCCGGCACGGTCGGAGGTGCTGTCGGCCTCGGACAGCGCCTCGCGCGCGAGGCCGACGGCTTCCTGGAGCGGTTCGACCTGTGCGGTGGCGCCCGCGAGATGCCGCAGCGAGGTGATCAGGACCGTCCGGAACATGGGGCGGAGCTCGTCGCCGGGCGGGACGGTGGCATAGCCCTCGCGTGCCACCTGGACGGCCTCGACGGGGGCGTCCCGGTCCCCGCTCCGCTCGAAGTGCTCACCGAGCTGGACCGCCAGAAAGAACTGGTTCACCTGGCGCATTCTGTCGCCGTGCGGCGTCGCCGCCACGGCCTCGCGGAAGGCGAGCACCGACTCGGCCACGGGCTCGGGGGAGTCGGTGCCCTGTGCGACCAGGAGCAGCCGCTGCCCCAGACTGTTGAAGACCCGCCAGCGGTCGTAGTCGCCCGGCGGCACCAGCGGAACACAGCGATGCAGCAGGGCGATCGAGGCCGCGAGGTCCGCTTCCCGCGCCGTGCCGGTTCTGCGGCCGGCGCGGTCGGAGAGCAACTCCGCGGCAGCGAGCAGCACTTCGAGATCGTACGGATCCTCGGCCGCCAGTTCGTGCAGCCCGGCCAGCACGTCGGACGGGTCGGTGCCCCGCCTCTCATGCACGTCCGCCATGAAGAGCAGTCTGCGGCGCTTCCATTTGCTCATTGCCTCGTTGCTTCCTTCTGGTCCCCCGCGGCGCCCCGGCATCACACCGGCGCCACACCGCCGACCACCGTAGCGGGGTGCGCCGGATCCTGGGGCCCCGTAGAGTCCCCAACTCCGGGATCATGCAAATAACATGGCGATCGCGAAGGCAGGGGGCCTCTCGGTGGACGAACTCGCGGAACGGCTCAGTCGCGTGTGCACACTCATGGGTTCGGGCGAGTTGGAGGAGGCGGCGCGTGAGGCGGGCGCGGCGGAACTCGTCGGGGCTGTTCTCGCGGCGCTGCGTGGAGACGAACCCATGGCGCGCTCCGTGCTGGAGCGCCGGCTGGACATCCTGGACGACCGGATGGCCGCGGCCGGCTTCGGCATCGTGACCAGGGCGACGAAGGGCGTGCCGACCCTCCCGGGGAACAGCCCCGGCCATCCGGTGGTGCACCGGTGGACCTGCCCCGCCGCCCACCCCTGCGAGCGGGTGTCGAGCGCGGAGTTGCACCCGGAGGCCCCCGTGTGCGCGATGACGGGCCGTCTCTTCGTCTATGCCCGGGTCCGGCATTGACCACCTTCCTGTCCGCCCTCGCCGGCAAGGCCGCCGAGAAGTGGCTCGCCCTGCTCGTCCTGCCCGGGGTGGGCTACCTCGCCGGTGTGGCTGCCGCCGTCGTACTGGGACATGCCCACGCCCTGGACCTGGCTGAACTCCAGCCCGCCATCGACCGGTTGGCCGCCCACCCAGGAGCCTCCAACGCCGGTGCGATCCTCCTCGTGGCCGCCGGTGTGCTGGCGGCGGCCACGCTGGCCGGACTGTGCGCGAGGGCGTCGGCGGCCGTTGTGGAGCGCCTGTGGACCAGTCGGGGCGACCGGTGGCCCGCGCGCCTTCTCGTACGGCGCCGGGTCCGCGCCTGGCGGCAGGCCGACGCGGCGTGCGAGGCGGCCGGGACCCGCGCCGAACTGGCCAGGGCCATCGAACGGCGCGACGCCATCGCCCTCGTCCGTCCCCGGCGGCCCACCTGGATCGGCGACCGCCTCCACGCGGTCGACCAGCGGGTGTACGACGCCTACGACCTGGACCTCGGCGCCGCCTGGCCCCGGCTCTGGCTGACAGTGCCCGATGCCGTCCGGGCCGAACTCCTCTCCGCCCGCGAGGCCTACGGCGCCGCCTTCGGGCTCGCCGGATGGGCCGCGCTGTACCTGCTGTTGGGCGCCTGGTGGTGGCCGGCGCTGCCCGCCGCCGTGGTCGTCGCGGCCACGGCATGGATCCGGGGCCGCGCGGCGACGGCGGTGTTCGCCGATCTCGTCGAGGCCACCGTCGACCTGCACGCCATCACCCTGGCCCAGGAACTCGGCCTGACCGGCGAACGGCCCACCCTCACCAGGGAGGTCGGCGACGCCATCACCACCACCCTGCGCAAGGATCCGCCGCCCGATCCACCCGAACGGACTGCTTGAGGCCGCCGAACGGGGCCGCCGGGTTGGATACGGCCGGCGAACTGTGGTGGATGGATGTGCTGGTGGAGGTCGCCGCGAACATGGCCGAGGACGCTGCTGTAGGCGTCGGCGCCCACCACCCGGTTGCCGTCGCCCTCGACCGAGACACCGCCGATGTTCCTTTCGAGCGCCTCGGCCCCGAGGAGGAGACGCCGTCGGCGTCAGGACGCGGCAGGCTCGCCTCCGCGGCTGGCGTGGGGGTGTGCCGGAACGGCCAGAAGCGGGGAAATCCGGACTCATGGCACGTGCACGTGGCTGTCGTCACCGTGGGCGCCAAAGGCGGGCGCATCGCCGCGAACTGAGGATCAGTCATCGAAGGCGCCTCAGTCGCTCCGTCGGCGCTGCGACCGGGTCTGCACCCCCCTCACGGCGTCGCCTGCCGCAGCGATTACTCAGAGCCAGTCTTTCCGCTTGAAGATGACGTACAAGCTGGTGCACACCACCGCCATCAGCAGGATCGCGAACGGATACCCGAGCACCCAGTGCAACTCCGGCATGCGATCGAAGTTCATCCCGTAGATCGTCCCCACCAACGTCGGCGCAAACAAAATCGCCGCCCAAGAGGAAATCTTCTTGAAGTTGTCTACCTGGGGGCGCTGACCTGCGGTGATGCGGCTCTGGTGGCCTCTGGCCTGCGCGGATGGATCTTTCAGCGTCTGACCGGATCATGCCGCGCTATGCAGCCGATTCTCCCCACGCGCTCCCCGGTGCCGCCCGTACTCCCCAGATTCTCCCCAGAGAGGGTGTCCCGAAGGGATCCGCGCCAGGTGTGCTCGTGCTCGCGTGGCGGCCGGTGGAAGTCACTATGGGTTACCTCTGACGTGTCGTCCATCGGCCTCCAGCGAGTGTATTTCGCGGTCGCCGAATTCTGTGCCCGCATGGGTTCACCGGGTTGCGTCCGGGTCGTCTGCGACTCGCAGCGACACCTGGCCACGTTCGGTGCGGCGTCGAGCGATGAGTTCCGATACGAAGAGAGGTCTTCTTGGTCGAACGTGCCCCCGAGGTGCCGATAGAGAGGCTGCTCGGTTCTCGGATCGTGGGGACGTACCAACTCGGCCGAGACTGATGCCCAGGAGGGAGACCCTAGCGTGAGTGACCTTGTCGTCCAGAAGATCGTCCGGCCCGAACGCGTGCTGTCGGGCCCGTGGGTGGAGGTGATCGCCTCGAATCTCAACTATCACCGAGCGACCTTCCTGTGGAAGTGCGAGGGTCTCTCGGACGCACAACTACGGCTACGCCCCGTGGGGTCGTCGGCGTTGACCCTGCTGGGGCTCATGCGTCATCTGCAGGGGGTCGAACGGGCTTGGTTCCAGCGGACGTTGGCCGGCACGGCGCCTGACTTCTTCCCGTATCGGACCTATGTCACCGCTGACGGCGGGGAGTGGTACGACGAGTCGGACGCCACGCCGGCCAGGGACGTCTACGCGGACTACCTGAAGGCGTGCGAGGAGTCGCGGCAGGTGTTCGCGAGGGTGACCGCCGACCTCGCGCGCATCGTGCCGAACCCGGAATTCGGTGACACCGACGTGCGGTTCGTCCTTGAGCACGTGATCGAGGAGTACGCCCGCCACATCGGCCACGCGGGCCTCCTCCGCGAGGCCATCGACGGCACCACCGGCGAGTAGCCGACCGACGCGCACTGCGAAGCATTCCTGGGCTCGTCAGACGAAGTGCTTGCCGGAGTCACGGCAAACAGTTCCTCCAACTCCCGCTACGCTCCCGCCTCATGGGAACACCCTGGGCCTCCATTATCGCCGGGTCGACGGCCGTCTTCAGCGCGGTCGCCACCGGGGGTGCGTGGCTGGCGGCGCGCCGTGCGAACGCCACCGCGGACACGGTTGCGCGCATCGAGCGGGACCGTTGGCATGCCGACCTGCTGCCGCAGCTCAGCGTCAGGATCGAGATGGGTGAGGGCGACCGAGCGACGCTCAGCGTCCGGCTCGTTGGCCCGCTTCCGCTGTGCCATCTCGACGAGATCCGAGTCGAGGTCGCGCAGAGCGACGACATGGACTACACGCCCCGGCTCGCTGGGGGACCGACCGAGGAGCAGGTGGCTGCCCAGGTGTGGGGGCCACTGCGGTTCGTGCCCGGCTCCGACGGCGCGGACCGGAACGGTCATACGGTCGCCCCGTTCGCTCTCGCCGTGGGCAGGGGGCGGCCGTTCGCGCTGGAGCGCACGCGCTCACCGCTCTGGTGGGAGGGCGACGACAGGGAGGAACGGTGGCGGGACAAGTGGCTCAACCTGCCGATGCGCCTGGTCCTCTCCTGCCGTCGTGAGGGGTTCGACCCGTGGACGGTCCCGTACGAGGTGGACGTGCCGGAGGCACCGCGGGTGCGGTTCGTCGGTTGACCCTGGCGGGTGTACACGGCAAGGACTCGCCGGAAGAGCGAGGCCGTCGGCAACGCGCTCACCTGCCCGCCTGGCCGCTGGGGTCGGAGGCCGACTGCTCTTGGCCCTGAGCCGCTGCCTGCGCCTGCATTGCCTGAAGCCTTCCCGCGTCGCACCGACGAGGAACGGCACGGACAGCGTGATCCTCTCCAGCATGAACGGCACGGCGCCACCCACGATGAAGGTCAGCCACGGTGTCATCGCCTCGTCAACGTAGGCCGTGATGGCGGCGGAACCTACGAATCCCACCGCCACGCTGAGGCCCGCGGCGATCAGATAGGCCAAGACTCCGGGGGAATCGTCGTCACCGGCCGCGTTCTGAGGTGCGGGTGCGGCCTTGGGGTCGTTCAGACTCGGCGCGCCCTGCGACAGGTGGCCAGGGCGGGGAGGCGGCAGCACGGCCGGGCGTCGCCGGACTGTCCAACCGCAAACCAACCACGAACAGCCAGGTCACGCGGACATCGGGGCGCACCGAACGGCTCTCCTTCGCTCGGACTTGCGTGTGAAAACCGATCGGTTTACGCTGAGGGAGACCGATCGGTTTCTCGTCGCGGAGGCGGGTGAGTCTCGAACCCCATTACCTAGGAGTGCGGATGGCTGCGCCGTTGCGACGCCGAAGGGCAACCGCCCAGTACTCCAGTGCGGTTTCGTGATCTATTCGACAGTTTTGTCGGCGGATCGTCTTCGATAGTGGCTGGGGCGGACTGTTGCCTGGTGGTGTCTGCGCGCCCAGGTAGTTCATGTCTCCGCCGACGGAATCCAACAGGTTCCGTGATTCTCGGAGGGCGTGGTTCGCGAACCCGGCGTCGAAGACCTGAGGCCCGCGTGAGACTGCGACAGGTTCCGTCACGCTAGACGACCGGCCTGGCCGCATTTCCGGTGGCGAGGCGGTCCTCGATGACGAGGGCTCGATGGCACTCGCCAGTTGTGGTGGCTGGCATGACCGGATCAGGCTTCGGCAACGTCCCGCGTGAGTTTGGCTCGGCACGTAACTGATGGTCGGTAACGCGGGGTGCCCGTACCGGCTGGGCGGCAGTACGGGGGGTGCGGGCGGGTGATCGTTTTCCCGCCTCTCAGTTTTGGGCCCCGCACCCACCTGCTGGCCTGGGGAACACGCCTCCAGGCGGCCCATCGGACCCGGATGGCGGCGGACGAAGCTGTGCGGAGCGTGAGCGTGTCAGCCGCCGCACGGCGCACACAGGGGGAGAACTGGGCAGCCCGGAGGCAGGCGGCGAGATCGGTCCGGTGCACGCCGGCACTGGGACCGACCTCGACACCGGCGGAACTCCGCTATTGCGCAACGTTGCGTATAATTTGAGCAATGAACGTTGATCTGATCGACCTGCTGGACCGCCACGGGCCTGCACAGGCCGTCGTCTGGGATTTCGACGGCGTACTGTCGGAGACCGAATCTCTGCACCAGGCCAGCTACGCCCAGGTACTCACCGCGCACGGAGTACGACTGGTCGGCGACTGGTACACAGCGTTGATCGGGAACACCGCATGGCAGAACTGGCAGACCCTGATCGACAAGGGGCTGGATACTGACCCGCAGGACATCAGCCTGCTGGAGGAAGAGCGGGAGGCGGCCTTCGCTTCCCTTGCCGCCGCCGGTCTCAAGTTCAGCCAAGTCGGCGTCTCGCTCGTACCGGCCTTCGCGCGCGCTGGTGTGCGACAGGACATTGTCTCCAACGGCGACCTGGACCTCATAGGCCGTGCCGTGCGCGACTGGGGCATCAGCGACATGGTGACAGTCGTGCACCGTGCTCCGGACGGGGACAAGCTAGCTCTGCTGGAGGAGCGGGCGGCTCCGGGTGTCATCACCTTCGACGACACTGACCGCTATCTACTGGCGGCCGGCCGCAAGGGGGCGTTCACCGTCGGGGTGCGCCATCGGCACAACAGCCACGGAGCGCTCCCAGCCGACATCGTGCTGTCCATCACCGGGGAGCGCATTCTCGCTGCCTGCGCGTAGTGCCCTCTGGTGGTCATGACGGCGGCCTCGGCCGCGCAACGCTGTTGCGCGACGGTGCGCTTATATTGTTCGAGGGCGGAGACAAGCCGCGAGTGGAGCTGACAGGGGGGCGGGATGGCACGGATGTCCGGTTCTGACAGACGGGTGAGTCTGCATGATGTGGCCGCGCACGCTCAGGTCGCCGTTTCTACTGTCTCCCGCTACCTCAACGGGGCGCTGCAGTTGAGTCCGGAGACGGAAGCCCGGGTACTGCGCGCGATGGAAGCCGTGGGCTACACGCGATCTGTCAGTACGCCTCGCGGCCCGGCCCGGCCGCGAGGTGTGCTGGGGCTGGTGGTGCCGCAGATCGGCAATGCCTACTTCGCGCGGATCGCGGAGCAGTTCGTGACGGCGGCCGAAGGCCACGGCTACCAGGCTCTGATTGCCTCGACGTCCAGCCATGCCCGCAAGCAGAACGACTATGTGGAACTGCTTCGCGACAAGAACCTCGACGGGCTCGTGTACGTCGGCAACTTCGGCTCCAACAAGGCCCTTTCCGCGCTGATCGAAGACGGTCTGCCCGTCGTTCTGCTGGACGAAGCGCTTTCGGCGACGCCCGCGGTGGATGCGGTGCTCGTCGACGACTACTCCGGGGCTTACCAGGCCACAGCCCATCTGACCGCGCTGGGGCATCAGCGCATCGCCCTTCTCACCGGCCCGCCCGCGCTGCGGTCAGTGCAGGAACGCCGTCGTGGCTGGGCAGACGCTCTTGAGCGAGCCGGTATCGACCCGGCGGCACAGATTGCGTTCAGCGGGTCGTTCACCGGGGAATTCGGCGCCGGCAGCCTGACGCATCTGCTAGCCGCCACCCCGGCCCCCACCGCGGTGTTCGCGGCCAGTGACGCCATTGCCATCGGGCTCATGACCGGTGCACGTACGCTTGGCGTCCGTATCCCGGCGGACCTGTCTGTCGTCGGCTTCGATGACGTCCCCGCGGCGTCCTACGTCCAGCCGCGGCTGACCACCGTGCACACACCGCTTGAGGTGATGGCTGCCAGGGCCGTCACGGCGCTGATCGACCGCATCGACCATCTCGACCGGCCGCCGGCGATGGAGAAAACGCCCGTCACGCTGGTCATCGGCGGCACGACCGCAGCACCGGCGTAGCCTTTCGCGGGATCCGGTGCTGCCCTGGTGCCTGCCCGACCCTGGCTCCGTGCCGCTGCGGCACGCCGGGCACGGGCTGTCAGGTCATCCGTGCTGGCGGGTGCCTTTCCTGCCTGGTCAGATAAGGTCGGCGTCCTTGCATGCAGGCTTGTACTTCGCGGTGCAGATGTCGGAGATCTGATAGATGCCGTCAGCGACGACGGTGTTCTTGATGTCCTCCTTGGTCACCTGGGCCACGGACACGAAGTTTGCGGGGATGCCCTTGTCGGTGGGACTGTCCACGGTGTCGGGCTGAATGGCATCGAACTCGATGCTGCGGCCCTGGATCTTGGTGACGGCTGCCTCGGCTGCGGTCTCCGCCTCGTCGGCGTAGGGCTTGTAGACCGTCATGTACTGCTCCCCGGTGAGGAGGCGCTGTATGGCGGCGAGTTCCGCGTCCTGGCCGGTGATCGGCGGAATGGCGGTGACTCCTGCGGCCCGGTACGCCGCGAGGGCGCCTGCGGCCATGGCGTCGTTGGCCGCATAGACCGCCGCGATGTCCGCCGCACCGTACTGCGCGAGGGCCTGCGTCATGCGGGTCTGGGCTATCCGCGGGCTCCAGTCCTTGATGTCGTAGGAGGCGACGACGGTCACTCTGCCGTTCATCTCCGACACGGCACCCTGCTCGAACTGGCGGGCGTTGGGATCCGACGGGGAACCGTTCAGCATGACAACCTTCGCCGACGGGTCGATGCCGGCCCCCAGAGCTTCCACGAGTGAGCGGCCCTGCACCTCGCCGACCATGGCGTTGTCGAAGGTGACGTATCCGTCTACCGGCCCTTCGGCCAAGCGCTCGTAGGCGATGACGGGGATGCCTGCGGCCTTGGCGTTGCGGACGGCGCCGGCGATGGCGTGTGCGTCGACGGCGTCCAGGACGATGACGTCGACCCCGTCGGTGATCATCTTTTCCATCTGGCTTGTCTGCTTGCCTGCGTCGGAGGCGGCGTTGGCATAAGCGACCTTGCCGTGGCCGTCGGTGAGGGAGGCGACCTTCTTCTTGATGATCGGTACGTCGAACTGGTCGTAGCGGGTGCTGGACTTCTCCGGCATCAGCACTCCGACCGTGATGTTGTCGCCCTTCACCGGGATGGTGTCACCGCTGCTTGACGTGGGGTTGAGCGTCCCGCAGCCGGCCAGCGACAAAATGGCGGCACAGACGGTCAGACGTATGGCGCTCCAGCGCATTTGAGAGGCTCACTTCGCTGTGAGGTGTTGGGAATGGGCAAGGCAGGAACGAGGCGAGGCCGTGTCCTGCGGCGGTGCGCTCGCACCGGCGGGCAGACGCCGGCGGGCCGTGGACGAGGGCGAGCGAGTGCACGGGAGACAGGTCCGGGCCGCAGGTGTGCCCGTACAAGGCAAGGCCGGCTTGGCCGGCGACGCTCAACTGCGTGCGCCGTATGCCGAGGTGGCGGCATACGGCGGCAGTGCGGGTGAGTGCCGGATGAGTGTTTCGGGGCCGCGCAGCCTTCTAGGCGGTGGCGACGAGGACCGCGGAGAGGGAGAGCAGGGCGGGCGGAAGCACGGCCTGGCGGTCGGAGAGGGGCAGGACTTCCTCGGCGAGTGTGAGGCCGAGGACTTCGGTCATGAAGGTGCGCCGGGCCGTGACGCGCTGCCACATATGCGGGTAGCGCTCGGCGAGTTCTGCGCGCAGGTCCGCATCAGCGATCGCTACCGCGTCCTCGCAGTTGGCGGCCAGGTCCGGTGTGGCGCCGACGGGGATGATGTCGGCCTGCAAGGACATGCCCGAGTGGACGGTGCCGGCGGATCCGGCGGCGAACGGGCTGTCGAGCCACTCGTCGATGTGCTGCAGATGGCCGGGGTTGAGCAGTGGGCGGATCTGCGACTTCGCGAGTTCCTTGGTGGTCTGCTCGGCGATATCGGCGGTCGATGCTCCCAGGGTGAGGCCCTGGTACCAGACGGCGATTGCGGCGAAGTAGCCGGCCGCGAAGTCCAGCTGCCGCTGGTCGAGTTCATCGGCGCGCAGCACATAGCCAGCACGGGAGGTCAGGCCGCCCTGCAGGCCGACCGCGGTCGACAGCAGGTCGCCGTGGCCGATCACCCGGTCACTGGGGCTGCACAGGCCGACGACCTTGCCGCTGCCGGTGGTCAGCATCACGTGCGCACTCAGGGGCAGACCGTTGAGACCCATGTGGGCGGCGGTGCCCAGCTCCGAGCGGCCGGGCGTGAGGGCTTCCAGGGCCCGCCAGGCGTGGCCGGCGGCGCGGGTGGAGCGGTGCTCGTTGAGGGCGATCTGGTCGGCCTCATTGCGCGAGCGCAGGCCGTCGATGCCCATCAGCACGGTGGTGGCGTCCGTGAGGTGCTGGGTGACGTCCAGGATCTCACCGACCACGAAGGCCGGCACGGCGTAGGCGAACTGTGACAGGCGGGAGTCGTCGGCCGTGATGGGCCGCCATCCGACCAGTCCCACGCGGGAGTCGGCATCGACACCGGCCTGGCGCAGGGCGGTGGAGACACGCTGCTGGATACTGCGGTCCTGGCCCGGCAGGCTGAGCGACTGACACAGCACGGTGGTGGCGGTAACGGGCAGGCCGGGGACCATCGCGGCCGATTCGTTGCCGGCCAGGATGAAGGGCGCGTTGTCGAGGTCCAGCACGACCAGTGCTTCTTCGAAGCGGGGGTCGAAGCCGGTCAGGTAGAGGCTGTTGCCGGGGTGCTCGCGGTCGGCGTAGGCGATGAGGTGGGTGAGGCCGAGTTCGCGCATCTTGACACGGGCGCGGCTGATGCGGCCGGCGTACACCTCGGGTGACAGGGTCGGCTCAGATCCGAGCTGGGACAGCGGGGGAAGCTCAACCTGGCGCAGGGTGATGTGGTCAGGCACGGGAGTCTCCCTTGGCGACGAGAGCGACCGCGCGGACCGGCGAGCCGGTGCCGCCTGCGATCTTCAGGGGCAGCGCGGCGAACAGGACGACCGGGGGCAGGCCGTCGAGGTTGGTCAGGTTCTCCAGGACCAGGACGCCGTTGGGCAGGAACTCGTAGTGCGCCTTCAGGTCGTCGCCGGAGACATCACCGGGGTCGATGCTGATGCAGTCGATACCGACGGCCTTGATGTTCTTGCCGCGCAGATAGGCGGACGCTTCACCGCTCAGGCCCGGCCAGCCGCGCAGGTAGTCGAAGCCCTCCGGGATCGTCGTCCAGCGCTTGGCCCAGCCGGTGTTGATGATGACGATGTCACCGTCGCGGACCGGTTCGTTGGCCTGCTCCCAGGTCTGCACGTCCTCCAGGCTGATGTGGTGGCTGGTGGCCTCGAACGGGCCGAACGTCATCACCACGGCGCGGCCGATCAGCTGGGACACGCTCAGGTCGGCGGTCGAAATCCGCCTGGGGTCCTCGGGATCGGGGACGAAGTGCGAGGGCGAGTCGATGTGCGTGCCGGAGTGGTCGCACATGATGAGCTGCTTGAATTCCGCGACGTCGTCCATCGACGTGTAGTCGGCGATGATGTACTTCGGATGCGTCGGGAAAGTGGGGATGCCGAGTTCGAGGGTGTGGCTCAGGTCGACGACGTTGAAGCCGTGCAGGGTGTCGGCGAGGCGGTTGACCTCACTGATGGCGTTTATCTGGGAAGTCATACAGGCAGCGAAACACGCTTGAGCGAGGGGTTACAAAGACCACTTACCACTTACCTAATAGGAAAGGGCTATAGGGCAAGCCTATGGGATCGCCAGTAGACTGGACCTATGACAGTCACCTTGCGGCAGATCGAGTACGCCCTTGCTGTCGATGAAGCAGGGGCCATCTGCGCCGCTGCGAAAGCACTGCATGTGGCCCAGCCGTCGTTGTCCCAGCAGATCTCCAGCCTGGAGCGCTCCCTGGGCGTCATGCTCTTCGAGCGCACGGCCACGGGTACCTCCACGACGCCGGCGGGCCGGGCTTTCCTGGCCGAGGCGCTGCAGGCGCTGCAGGCGGTCGAGCGGGCGCGCGAGGTGGCGGTCCGGGCAGCGAGCACTATGCGCAAGGACATCATCATCGGCGCGAACGAGATGACACCGGCTCTCTGGCTGGCGCAGTCGGTGGCGAGTCTTCGGGCGGCTGCTCCGAAGCTCTCGGCTCGCGTCGTGACCTTCTCCGACACCGAATCGCTCATCGAAGCTGTCACATCCGGCGGTATCGACGTCGGTGTCGGCCCCGTACACGCGGCGTCGTGGCGGGAGCGAAAGCAGCGCGTCGGCTCCCTGGAACTCGCTATGGCCGTCTCGCGCAACGCCTCTCCCAGCCTCGGGGGCCCGGTGCCGGCGGGGAAACTCGGTACGCAGGACTGGGTCACCTGCCCGTCGAACGCTCATGCCTTGAGCGAACTGCGCAAGTCGATCGGCGACACACGCACCGACAATCCGTCCGCTGCGAACCTCAGTGCCGCTGTCTCCTACGTGGACGCAGGCCTGGGCGCGACTTTGGTATCGACCGGACAGGCCCTGCCCGACTCGCTCGACCTGGTCGCCATCAACCCCCCGCCAACGGTCGACGTCTACGCCTTCGCTCTGCGCAGCACCGACGTAGTGACGTTCAACCGCATCGCCCGCGAGATCACCGCACGCAGCAACCGCTGAAAACCCGGCCGCCGACAGGACATCGACTGGCTCAAGGAGCCGCGTCGGCCTGCCGGTCTGCCTCGCTGCCACCGGCGCGCACCTGCAAGAGCGACTGCGCCAACCGGCCCGACTGCATGGAGGAGACCGCCGCAGCGCGGTCACGCGCGAGGATGGCTTCGGGCACGGGGCATCGTCGTGTGTACCGCCCGCCGTGGAGCTGTGTTTACCCAAATCTTGATTCTCACCACAGGTTGTCGCATTCACGATTGCCTGACTCACCGGATGTCGCCGGAGAGACTGAACGCTATGAGTGCACAGGCCGAGCGCTTCGTCATTCCTCGTCTTCGAGGTGCCGCATGCCTGATCTGCGCCTGCTCCGGCACACCTGCGGCAACAGGAAGTCTCAAAGGAAGCGAATTCTTTGGCGGACATGCCGAGTGCCGCCGCCCGTCGTCAGGTTCGGGCGGCGGCACGTATGCGGGGCCAGCGTGTCAGGCCCGACCTGCGGCTTTCTGGCTGCGGCGCGACACCGAGTCGATGACCACGGCGCCGAGGAGGACGCCACCGGTGATCATGTACTGGATCGACGTGTTCATGTTGAGCAGGTCGAGGCCGGTCTGGATGGACTGGATGACCAGCATGCCCAGGAGGGCGGACCAGACGGAGCCACGGCCGCCGAACAGCGACGTTCCACCGATGACGGCTGCCGCGATGGCGAGCATCAGGGTGTTGCCGCCACCGGCGTTCAGTGTCGCGGAGGCGGTCTGACCGGCGAAGAACATCCCGCCGACCGCCGCGAAGCCACCGGCGATGGCGAACACGGTGATACGGATCAGCGGGACGTTGATACCGGCCCGACGGGCCGCCTCGATGCCCCCGCCGACCGCGAAGACCTTGCGGCCGAAGGTCGTGCGGCGCAGGACGAAGTCGACGATGGCGAGCGCCGCGAGGAAGATCACCAGGGCGTTGGAAACACCGGAGGCGTTGTTCAGCACGACCGCGGTGACGAAGGACGCCACGGCGAGCAGGCCGACCCGGAGCAGGATCTCGCTGGTGGGCCGGAAGGGCACGCCCGCGGCCTTGCGGCGGCGCTGCTCACCGAAGTTGCCGACGAGGGAGAGGATGACGCCGAGGCCGGCCAGCAGGTAGGCGCCGACGATGGCTTGGTCCATGAAGAAGGAGCTTTGGCCGAGCAGGTGGATCGGACCGGCATCCGAGGGGATGTTGATGGTGCCGCTGGAGCCCAGCAGCCACAGCATCAGACCGTTCCAGCCGAGGAAGCCGGCCAGGGTGACAACGAAGGCCGGTACGCCGATCTTGGCGAAGAACCAGCCGTGCAGGGCGCCGATCAAGGCCCCCGTGACGATGGTCAGGGCCAGACCGAGCCATGGGTTCATGCTGTGGTCGACCACGAACACCGCGAAGATCGTGGACGCGAGTCCGCTGACCGAGCCGACGGACAGGTCGATCTCGCCGAGCAGCAGGACGAAGACGAGGCCGATGGCGAGCATGCCGGTGGCCGACAGGTAGTAGCTGATGTTGGACAGGTTGTCCGCGCTCAGGAACCGGCTGTTCTGCGACTGGAAGATGGTCCAGATGATGACCAGGCCGACCACGACCGGCAGCGAGCCCAGCTCGCCGCCCTTCACCTTGCGGGTGAACTCGGTCCAGTAGCCCTTGAGACCCTCCTCGCGGACCAGCAGCCGCGGGTCGACAACCGTGATCGGCGCGGCTGTGGGGTCGCCAGCAGCATTCTCTTCTCCCGGCGCGGGGCCGGTGATGGGGTTGCTCAGGGTCTTCGATGTGTCGCTCACTTTGCCGCCTCCGTGCTGCGCACCGCACGACGGGTCACGGCGTTGTCCGTGGCACCGGTGATCGCGGCGATGATCGTTTCCTGACTGGTGTCCTTCACCGGGAAGGAGCCGTTGTTCTTGCCGAGGCGCAGCACGTTGACGGTGTCGGCGACCGCCTTGACGTCGGCCATGTTGTGGCTGATGAGGATGACGCCGAGGTTGCGCTCGCGCAGCCGCTCGACCAGGTCGAGGACCTGAGCGGTCTGCTCGACGCCGAGGGCGGCGGTGGGCTCGTCGAGGATGACGACCTTGGGGTCACCGATCAGCGCGCGGGCGATGGCGACGACCTGCCGCTGGCCACCGGAGAGGCTGGCGATCGGGATGCGCACGCTCGGGATGCGGATGGAGAGTGTGCTCAGCAGTTCGCGGGAGTTCTTCTCCATCGTGACCTCGTCGATGACGCCACGGCGAAGCAGCTCACGCCCGAGGTAGAGGTTGCCGACGACGTCGAGGTTGTCGCACAGCGCGAGGTCCTGGTAGACCGTCGCGACGCCGAGTCCCTGGGCGTCGTGCGGCTTGTTGATGCTGACCGGGCTGCCCTCCCATTCGATGACTCCTTCATCGATGGGGTGCACTCCGGCGATGGTCTTCACCAGGGTGGACTTTCCTGCGCCGTTGTCGCCGACCAGTGCGACGACTTCTCCGGCGTGGACCTCCAGCTCTACGTCGGTGAGGGCCTGCACCGCACCGAATCGCTTGGAGACTCCGCGCAACGCCAGCACGGGCGTAGCGGACACGTGAACCATCTCCTTCGCCGCCTGACCGGCGGGGATGCCGCTTATGCCCGAGGTGGGCGCGAGCGGTGGATGACAAAAGAACAAGAATTGAAAGAACAGAGCGTTGTCCTGGGGCGCTCCACTGTGGTGTCGTCCGGCGCCGCCCCGCAGCGGGGAGTGAAGGCGGGGCGGCGCCGGACGAGTTCTGGAGAGGCAGCCCTGGCGACGCCGCGGCGTGGATCTGCCGCAGTGCCGTGCCTTTCGGACCGGGTCGAGGAGTACAGCCGCATTGCTGGCCGACCAGAGGTGAAGGCCGTGCCTTGCCGTTGTGCCGGATAGATCTTGACCGTCTCGCTCCGCGGAGGTCCGGCCGATGGGCCGATGAGACCGCCCGGGTCAACGGGTGTTGCGTCGAGGGGGAGAGCGGATCCTACTGAAGACCGGCCTTCTTGCAGGCGGCGGCGTACTCGGCGGTGCAGATGTCGGCGACCGTGTACAGGCCGTCCTTGACGACCGTGTCGTTGATGTTGTCGGCCGTCACCGACACAGGGGTCAGCAGCCGCGAGGGCACCTTGTCGCCGGAGCCGCTGGTCTCGGTCTGCGTGGCCAGGGAGGAGATGTCCTTGCCCTGCAGCAGGTTGACGGCCAGTTGAGCTGCAGCCTCCGCCTCAGGCTTGAACGCCTTGTAGATGGTGGCCGACTGGGTCCCGACGAGGATCCGCTGGATGGCAGCGAGCTCGGCGTCCTGACCCGTCAGCGGAATGCTGCTGATGCCGGCGCCCTTGAGGGTGGTCGCGATACCGCCGGCCATGCCGTCGTTCGCGGAGTACACACCCGCGATGTTGTTCTTGCCGAGCTGAGTGATGGCCGCGGACATCTTCTGCGCGGCGACCGAGTCCTTCCACAGGCCGGACTGCTCGTAGGCGATGTCGACCTTGCCGTCCAGAGCCTGGTGCGCGCCCTTCTTGAACAGCCCGGCGTTCGGGTCGGCGTCATCACCGTTGATCATGACGACCTTGGACTTGGTGATGGCCTTGGAGCCGAGGGCGTCGAGCAGTGCCTGGCCCTGCAGCTCGCCGACCTTGATCGGGTCGAAGGACACATACGCGGAGACCGGGCCCTGGGCGAGGCGGTCGTACGCGATCACCTTGATCCCCTTGTCGACCGCGGCCTGGATGGAGGACTTGATCGCGGCGGAGTCCTGCGGGTCGACCACGAGCACCTTCACGCCCTTGGTGACCATGGTGCTGATCTGCTGAGCCTGCTTGGCGGCGTCGGCACCGGCGTTGCTGTAGGAGACGGTGCAGTCGCCGCACAGCTCCTTCACCTTGGCCTCGAAGAACGGCTTGTCGAACTTCTCGTAACGCGTGGTGACGCTGTCCGGCAACAGCAGCCCGACGGAGTTGCCGCCAGAGGAGCTGGCGCTGTCACTGCCGGAGTCGTCGCCTCCGGCCTTCCCGCAAGCGGCCACGGAAAGGGCCATCGAAAACGCGGCGGTACCTATGACGAATCTACGCATCGTTGCGTTCATGTCGGAATTCCTCCGAGGAAGGGCCGCAATGTGCGGACGGTGTGACTGGAAGCCAACGCGACCGTCATCGCGGCGTCAAGAATCAATGCCTAGCGGAATGGCGACGGCCATCTTTTGTTCTGGTATCACGAAACAGTTATGAAGATTTGAAGCGATCCCCGGCCTAGATTTCGGCAAATCCGTCGGCATGGGCAGCCGCAACGGCATTTCGGTGTATGCGTCACGGGTAAATTAGATGTGATGGTGTCACTGCATCAGATGGTGCTTCTTTTCATTTGTGATCGCGAGGTTTTGGTGCGTCTCGGGACTCATTCGCCGGTCCCTCGCGCATTCAGTGACTGAGTGAGCTGTGCGGGGTGCGCGGATCGCGCGCCGCCCCGGGATCGGTCGGACCGGCTGAGCGTGCCCGCCGGGTTTCGCCGCACCGGGGCACCCCCCTGTCGCTCAAGACGCAGAACCGGGCCGACCCTTGCGCCGCGTTGCCGTATGCCGTTAGCAATGCAGTCAAGCCGCATTCGCTCGCACGTTACAAAGACGGGTTTCCTCTTCGGCGATAGGGTCAGCCTCTTACCCCTCCCGCCACCGCAAACTGATCACGCACCGGCTCGACGCCCGCCATCGAGGCAACCGGACGCCGCCACGTCGAGCAGAGCGTCGCATACGCCCAGGCCAGAGCCTGCATCGCCAGTGCAGGTCGTCTCAGCTGTGCGCCAGAAAGCGCAGGAAGGGGTCGTCAGCGTGAAACCTCGGCCATGGCGGCAGTCACTGCTGCGTAGCGACCCGGCACCCGGAACGAACTGTGTCTCCACGGGTGCAGCGGCTCCGGATGGTGTCTCGCGAAGTGGTGTAGCCGGTCAAGGTTCGTGAGCGCGCGGGTGTCTGCCCGGGGCGTGCATCCGCTGCTGCTGCCTGCTCCCTGAACAAGGGCAGGCCATCGCGCAAGTCTCCCTGGTGAACGGGCAGTTCAACCGGAGGAGTGCACGATGGCCTTGTCCCAGTCTGACCTGATGCGGCTGCTGGAGTCACTACGTACGGCCGACGGAGTTGAGACGATCAGGATGCTGTGCGAGCGCATCCTGCAGGAACTCATCGAGGCCGAAGCGACCGAGACCATCGGTGCCGCCCCGGGCGAGCATTCAAGCGAGCGCACTACCTGGCGCAACGGTCACCGTGACCGGCTGCTGACCACGCAGGCCGGCGACCTGGACCTGAAGATCCCCAAGGTGCGCACCGGGTCGTTCTTCCCCTCCCTGCTCGAACGCCGCCGGCGTATCGACCGGGCCCTGTTCGCCGTGGTGATGGAGGCATACGTGCACGGCGTCTCGACCCGCTCGGTCGACGACCTGGTCAAAGCACTCGGGGCGGACAGCGGCATCTCGAAGTCGCAGGTGTCGCGGATCTGCGGCGAACTCGACGCCGAACTCGAAGCGTTCAAGGAACGGCCGCTGGACCACACCGCCTTCCCTTACGTCTTCCTGGACGCGACCTACTGCAAGGCCCGGGTCAACCACCGGATCGTGTCCCAGGCCGTGGTCATCGGCACCGGCATCTCCGTGACCGGCCACCGCGAGATCCTCGGACTGATGGTCGGCGACAGCGAGTCGAAGCCGTTCTGGACGAAGTTCCTGCGTTCCTTACGGGCCCGCGGCCTGGAAAACGTCCAGCTGGTCATCTCCGACAGCCACAGCGGCCTGGTGGCCGCGATCCGCACCGTCTTCCTCGGCTCGGCCTGGCAACGATGCCGAGTCACTTCGTGCGAGACGTCTTCAGCGTGATCGAGAAGGGTTCAGGAGAGATGGTCGCCGCGACCATCCGCACCGTCTTCGCGCAGACCACCGGCGAGGCCGTCCGCACCCAGCTGAACGTGGTGGCCGACATGCTCGGACGACAGTTCCCGCAGGTCAAGGCGATGCTGTTGGACGCCGCAGGAGGCATCACCGCGTTCGCCGACTTCCCGCCCGCGCACTGGAAGAAGATCTGGTCCACCAACCCGCTGGAACGGCTGAACCGGGAGATCAAACGGCGTGCCGACGTCGTCCAGGTCTTCCCCAACCCCGCCGCCCTCGACCGGCTCGCCGCCGCGGTCCTGGCCGAACTCCACGACGAATGGCAGGTCTTCGACCGCCGCTACCTCTCCGAAGCCTCCATGGCCGAACTCCTCACGACGCAACCGACCGAGGACGATCCCCAGCTTCCACCACAGCAGAAACCGAATCAGCTCGACCAGTGACTACACCACTCGGCGGGACACCATCACGAAAGATTGAGACTAGGGCTGTAGAGAGTTCCCAGAGTCTGAAATCCAATCTGGATTCGGCAGCAGCAGGGCTGAGAAGTACGGCCCCCTCGACGGGATCCGGGTCAGATTTTGCACACGGTGGCCCGTTCGCCAGGGAGCGGTCATTGAAGGCACCGGCGAACCGACACAAGGAACACGCAATGGAGCAGGCGCTTAGAAGGCGCCTGGCGGGGACATGCCTGTTGCGCCTCCGACCTGCCGTTGCGTTGCCCTGACCTGCAGTCAGTGGATTTTCCGGCGTTTTCGGGAAGGGGTGCCTCTGGCTGCGACTGATGCTGGGTGCGCGGCTGACTTACGGAGCTGTTTCAGAGTGGCCACTGATCAGGTGACGACGTCGGCGTCGGCAACGGACAAGGCTCCTACGCCGTTGAGGGAGGTGTTCGACGTCTCAACTCATTGGCGCAGGAGCCTTGTTGGTTGCCTATCCTGCCGTACTCGACCTGCCGCATGCCCTGGTCGAGTGGGTCACCATGCTGATCGTCACCCGGGAGGGTGACCGCCGTTGCAAGCTCCCGCCGCACCAGCGTGCGCTGGTCGGCCTGGTGTACCTGCGCCGACACGACACCCTCGCCCAACTCGCGGCCGGCTTCGGTATTTCCGTCGGCACCGCCCACGCCTACACGGCGGCCGTCATCGACCTGCTCGCCGACCGCGCACCCGGTCTCCTGCGGACCCTGCGCGAAGCCGACCCCGACTACGTCCTGCTCGACGGCACTCTGGCGGAGTGCGACCGGGTCGGAGACAGCAGAGCCGACTTCTCCCAAAAACACCGACGCCACGGCGTGAACGTGCAGGTGGTGACCGACCCAGCCGGACGACTGCTGTGGATCTCACCCGCACTGCCAGGCCGCGCACACGACCTGACCGCGGCCCGCACCCACCGGATCATCCGGATCTGTGAGCGTCAGGGCATCCCGGTCCTCGCCGACCGTGCCTATATGGGCGCCGGCCCATGGGTGACGACAGCCCTCAGGCGCCCGCCGGGCCGTGACCTCACACCCACCCAACAGACCGTCAACCGTGCGCTGTCCGCAGCCCGGGCACCGGTCGAGCGCGGCATCGCACGACTGAAGTCATGGCGCATCTTCCGCAGATCCCGGTGCAGCCCGAATCGAATGACGTCAATCGCCGCCGCCGTCCTCACCCTGGAGCGGCAACGCTGAAAACGCTCACGGACTCGGAACGGACGCTGACCGATCACGCGCGCGTGCGACTCGCGGCATCCCACCAGCCTTCGCCACGTTGCCGTCGACTAGAGCCAGCCATGGCGGCCGTGCTGCAATGACGGTCCCTGAGCCCTCAGCTTGGGAAGCGACGGCGCTTACATAGCTCCATGCCTTCTGACCTGCACAGATGTATCGCAGCGTGGTGGTTGCGAGGGCCTGGTGGCGCCGCTGTTGACCGTAGTTATCCGCCCTTAAGAGCACGCTGTGGGCACGACGCTCCGCGACGGGCGGATGTCGCGCTGATGTGGCCCTCTTGCTGCCCGAGGTCCGTCGGGGCGTAGGTCGGCCGCCCGAGGTCATTGCGAACGCACATGGATGGCGGCGTCCGAATCCGAGGAATCACTCATCTCGGTAATTCGGCTGATTGGGTGTCAGGGGCGCTGCTAGCGTCCACAAACGTCACACGGAGAGTCAAATGCCCCGCCCGCCCCAAACGCCAGGATGACCGTGAAGATCAAGCGCGTTCGCATCGAGAACTTCTGCTGTCTGCACAAGGTGGACGTGACCTTCGAAGACATCACCTCCTTCATCGGGCCGACGGGGGTCGGCAAGTCCACCGTGTTGCGTGCGCTCGACTGGTTCTTCAATGGTGAGAAGGGCGTCGCCCTCAGCGACGACGACATCCACTCGGCGGCCGAGGACGGCCGTATCTCCGTGGAGGTGGAGTTCGACGGACTCACCGAGCACGATCGCCAGACTCTTGGGCGGTATGCACCCGACGGCGCTGCGAGCGTGAGTATCTGGCGGACCTGGCAGAACGGCGAGGACAAGATCACGGGCAAGGCGCTCGCGTACGGGCCTTTCGAGGAGGTGCGCAAGAACGAGAAGGCCATGGAACTACGGCGTGCCTACGACCAGTTGAGGGAGAGCGACACGAGCCTGGGGTTGTCGGCCGCCGGCACCAAGGACAAGGTCCTGGAGGCGATGCGCACGTGGGAGTTGGCCAATCGCGACCGTCTCACCGAGGCCGAGGTCGAGGACACGCACTTCTTCGGCTTCGCCGGGCAGAGCCGCCTCGCCCAGCTGATGGACTTCGTGTTCGTCTCCGCCGACCTGCGGGCGTACGAGGAGGCCGACGATCAGAAGGCGACTGCGCTCGGCCGGATCCTCGACCACGCCGTTGACCGCTCACAGGCGAACGAGCAGCTCGGCGAGATCGAGGAGAACGCTCATCTGGCCCGGCAGGAAGTGCACAGCAAGGTGTACGGCCCGGTGCTGGACGAGGTGTCGGCCGCGCTCTCGGCGGAGGTCGCCAAATTCACCACCGGACGCGAGGTGGTCGTGACCCCCACGGTGCAGGCTCCGAGGCCGGCCCGAACAACCTTCCAGGTAAGCATCCGGGACGGTGCTGCTCATACCTCGGTGCACCGGCAAGGTCACGGCTTCCAGCGCGCCCTGATCATCGCCGCGCTGAAGTACCTCGCCGACCGCAGGCGCTCGGCCGACGGCATGAGGACGCTTTGCCTGGCCATTGAGGAGCCCGAGCTTTTCCAGCACCCGCCTCAGGCGCGGACCTTCGCGAAGGTGCTCCGCGAACTGGTCGCCACCTCGCCGCAGGCGCGTACTCAGGTCATGTACGCCACCCACAACCCGGTCTTCATCGATCCGAAGGGGTATCACCAGATTCGGCGCCTGGGCCGCGCTGCCGGCGAGGGGCACCCCGTCACCGAAGTGTGGCAGGCCACGGAGGAGGACCTGTGCGGGGCCTTGGACGGGCTCGTCGACAAGAAGGTGATCAATAGCAGGACCGAGGGCACGCTGAGCGGCTCGCTGGCGGAGGGCTTCTTCGCCCATGCCGTGGTGCTTGTCGAGGGGCGCGGGGACGAAGGAGTGATCACCGGTTGCGCGGACCGGTCAGGGATCAACCTGGGCGCGGAGGGCATCAGCGTCATCGAGGTCCACGGCAAGGACAACCTCATGATCTCTGACGCACTCTTCAGCGCCCTGGGCGTGCCCTGCTACGTCGTGTTCGACGGCGACGCCGGCATGGAGGAGCGCAAGCGGGCGTCGGTGCAACACCTCATCCCGCAGCAGCGGCAGGACAAGGAGCAGGAGTTCGAGCGCCAGGCACGGAACAACCAGACCAAGAACGCGAATCTTCTCCGGTACCTGGGTGCGATGCCCAATCCCCAGCCCGCCGACGACTCGACCGGCCGCTACACCGTGTTCGAGGACACCCTGGAGACCCACCTCGACCATCACTGGCCGACCTGGGAGGAGCGCAGGCAGGAACTCGTTCGTGCCGGCGAGGGCATCGACGGGAAGAACGCGGCGACATATCTGGAGACGACCCGAACGGCCGCTACGGAGCCGCCGTTCCTGCTGCACGCCTTGCTGGAGAACGTCCGGTCGCTGACCGGGCGACGGTAGCCAGATGGTTCCCTCACGCGGGCTCGCGGCTCTACGCCAGCTACGGACCTGATGGTCAGGGGCTGTGGCCGTGCCCAGGCGACGTGCCGATCGAGGAGCCGATATCGCCCGGCTGACCGCGTGGCCGTGGCGGAGGCGGTGTATGCGGATTTTCCCTTCGGAGTGTCAGTGGTGCCCGGTAGGTTCTGCTGGGGCACGTCACCACGAACGGGGAGACATCTCGATCATGTACGACGCCGAATTAATGGCTGTTGCCACTGGCGCAGCCAGCACGCTCGTCGCGGCCATAACCACGTCGGGCGTCGAGAAGATGCGCCTGAAGGTTGCGCACTTCTTCCGCCGGGCCACTCCGGAGCAGCAGAGGGCGGCTACTGATGCAGTGGATGACACTGCTGCGCAGCTCACTTCGCCCGCTCCAGAGACTCGGGCGCTCGCAGAGACCGCCTGGGCGCAGCTCATCGCTCGATACCTTGCCGAGCACCGCGACGCCCTGAGCGAGGTGGACGAACTCGCGGTGCCCACCCCGTCGGCCTCGAAGGTCTGGAACCAGCACAACACCGGAACAGGAACGTTCATCGGTGGTGACGTCCACGGTGGCATGACCTTCAACCACGGCGGGGCGTCAGATGGCGGACGCTGAGCACCGGGAACAGCACAACCACGGCTCCGGCACGTTCGTGGGCGGCGACGTCCACGGTGGCCTCTGGCAGATCTTTCTCCCGCCCTACGGGAAGAAGACGTCCGGCAAACCGGCGTCGACGAAACGCCGACCCGAGCAGGACGACGAGGAGGAGGATGACTACGAGGACCGCTTGGAGTCTTTGATCGGGTCTGCATGGATTGCCGCTTCGGCTGGTCTGGCCGTCGTCTATGCGGTCATGGGCTGGCCTTGGACCGATCATGACCCGACTCCGAGTATCGCTGCACGCATCGGCGGAGGGCTCGTCGCCTTCTACCTTTGCTTGGCAGCGGCGGCTGCCTTTTTCGCCCGTCTTGCTCAGGTCTTCGAGGTCTGGTCGGAACAATGTGCCATCACGGCTGCGCAAAGCCGAGGTCGGTTGGTTGCCAGGCCCCCTGCGTCAATGTCCAGGGCGATGGCTGCATTGACCGCAGTGGCAGGTATCGCGGCCGAACTGCTCGCATCTCTCTTCGGCTGGTCATCTTTCGGGGGCGAAGTATCGCAACGTGCGCATGTAGCCCGTCTCAACGCAGCTGCCAACGCGAACTCGGCTCGCGCCGCGACGAAGAGGCCCAAGGCGTAGTCACGGGCCGACGGACTCACTGGTAGGGCGGGGCGCCCTACGCTCTGGTCATGACTACGACACCAGCAGATCCGCAGGGCCAGGACGCGACCTTGGAACTGCTGAACAGCGAGCTGGCGTCGAGGCTGACCCGTCAGTCGGACTCCTTGGCGAAGATCGATACGAAGGCCATTTTCTTGATCGGGTTCGCTGCGACTGCCGCTCAGTT
Organism: Streptomyces sp. NBC_01622; assembly: GCF_045209635.1. Lineage (NCBI taxonomy): Bacteria > Bacillati > Actinomycetota > Actinomycetes > Kitasatosporales > Streptomycetaceae > Streptomyces > Streptomyces sp. NBC_01622. Next base: position 2,526,171 of record NZ_CP109293.1, on the reverse strand, counting down.
CCTGGCGACGCACAAGCACCAGCCGGTCTTGACCTACGTGGCCTTCGCCGCGTACGCGCTCGCTTTGGCGGCTGGCATGCAGACCTTTCGGGTAGCTGACCACAGGGATCTTGAAGCGCGCCCCTTGCTGGACGCCCACGCTGGTTTGCTCAAAGGGCAGGCGTTGGCCGCGTTGGCTGCGGCCCGTGTGGTGATCTTTGAGAGGAACCAGGAACGGGAACGGCAGAAGGCCAAGTTGTGGGGGATCAGTCTGTGGTCGCTTGTTGTCGGGCTCGTTCTGTCCACAGCGGCACTCGTGATGCACGATTGAACTTATGAGCGACGACCAGGATGCAGGAGCAGGACAGACGTCTTCACCTCCGGCACCAGCACCAGCACCTGCACCGCCGGCGCAACCGCAGCCGAGCTTCACCGACACACACTTCAACCCCGCTCTGGTAGGGACCGAGAAGAAGAGCGACAACCCCACCGTCAACAAGGCGGTTCAACCCCCAGGCGCCACGGAGCAACGCTGACAACAGGGCGTACCGGAACGGCCACCGGTACGCCCTGTTTGGGGAGTGACCCAGAGCTGCGTACAGGTGGGTCTGCCCGCTCGGGTCGCTCCGAGCCCCAGGTACTGCCCTGCTCCGAACCGGGCGCCCGCAAGGCGTGCGGGCTGCCCCGGCGCAGGACGCGAGTGCGTTCTTGTTCCCCGCAGCCTCTGCCCTCCTAGATATTGGTGCGGCCGTCGAAGTACCCGGGGACCTTGGCGTTGAGGGTCTGCTCGACCTCTTGGTATGCGCTGAAGTGGGACAGCGGGGTGTTGTGGAGGGCGAACCGAAGGTCCCTGATCAGAGCTTTCAAGGTCACCTCCTTGCCAGGCTGGGGAGCGTGACGGCGTGCTTCGGCTAGAAGATCCGCGAAGAGTGTCACCGCGCTGCTTCGGTTCGTCTCCCATAGCCAGGCGAAGACGTTGCCGAAGGGGTCGCCTGGGTGGGCTACGCCGCCGTCGGCGTAGCTCTTGGCGAGATCGATGGCCTCGTGGCAGACGAACCCCGTGAGCAGGTGGTTGTACGTACGCTGAGGGACTTCCATGTTGTCCATTTCCGCTCCTTGGCTGTAGGTGAATGGCTGGTGATGGTGGCCCCGATGGGTCAGCTCCCGTCGCCGTACTGTGCTCGCAGTCGGCTGGCGATACCGGTCACTTCTGTAGGCGAGAACACCGTGACGTCTATGTCCTTGGCATCCCGGACAGCGACCTGCCACCTACCCCGCTCATCCTGGGCAACCTGAATGGGAGGCTGCGCCAGCCAGGCAGGATCAATGCCGCGCCGCACGACGATGCCTATGAGTGGCACAGTCGCCGGCGCGGCTCTCAACCAAAAACCGCCGCCGCCCATCAGCAGGTCAGCGAGGGCTTCGACGGCGTCGTCGCCCCGCACGGCTTCCGTGGTGAAACGGAACTCGCCTTCGCCGGCATCCGTGAGGGTCACAGTCAGGTACGTGCAGTCCTCGGGGCGATTCCACGGCGGAGTTCTCCAGGAGAAGGTCATTGCCTCATCCTCCCCTTGTACACAAGGCAGTTGACGTGGTGTCGGGTGCTCCCTGCGACACGGTGATGTGTTCCAGCCATGTCCGGATGGCCCCCTGCTGTCCGGGTCCGAGCAGCGCTAACATCCGCGAACTGAAAACACGGGGGAGGCCGAGACGGATGCTGCTGTCATTACAGAGCAAGCCCTGGCTGCGTCCGGTGGTGCAGGCCCTTCAGCTCTTTGCAGCACCGAACCGGGACGCGGTCTACGAACGGTGCGTTGACATCGCGCTCGATGAGCCTTCGCGTGCACGGAAGCTAGGGAAGAGGCCAGGAACCTCACGGCGCGACGTCTTCCGCGAGATGCACCGCTCCATGTACCGCAACGCCGCCTACACCCAAGCTGATGGCCCCGAACGGGCCGCGTACGACAAGGCCGTCGTCGATCTGGAACGTGCACGTGCTAAACAGCAGGTCGTCGCAGACGAACCTGAGTGGAACTGGAAAATTGCCTGCAGCCTTCTGGCCGCAACCAGCCTGATCCTGCTCATCTTCGGCGGCTTTATGGCTGTGTTGATAGGCGTCTTCAGTGCCGCTGTGCTGGTCTTCATCCTGTTCTGGTGTGGCACCGCAGTGTGGTTCAACCTCCGGCACTGCCTGCTCGCCGCCATGCTCGGAATCCCGTGCGCCGTTGGACGAGCGGAGCTCGGCTACCGCGCCGTGATCTGGGGTGTGGTCCTCTTCGACGGCGGCATCGTCCCCGTGATGGACGGAATGATCCGTCACCTCATGGGCGAAGACCCCGACTCTCTTTTCGTCCCGCAAGGAACGTCGAAGGGCCTGCGCGCCCCGCGCGCACCGGGATTTGTCGTGAAGACCGAAGCCATGGAGCAGATGCACCGCAAGCTCAACCACCTGGATGAGGGCACCATCGCGGTCTGCGGTCCACGAGGAGTGGGCAAGTCCACGCTGCTGGAGAACGCCACAGAGCAGGCAGACTTCGGCGTCCTGATCCAGGCGCCCGCCACCTATGCCCCGCACGACTTTCTGGTCTCGCTCTCGGTGCGTCTGTGCCAGGACTACATGGACCACGAAGGCTACCCGGCACCTGACTTCGCGCGTCTGTCGCCGTTCCATCGGATGTTGAAGAGCGCGCGCCACAGAATCAGGATGCTGGGCCGCTGGTCGTCCTTCGCGTTGCCGGCGGCGGCCTTGCTCGTCCTGGGCCTCTCCTCGGCCGCCCGTTCGATGTATGCCCGGTACGAAGCCTCAGCCTCCGACTACGCCCACACCTGGGCACGCGCCGTCCAGGACTGGGTCCATGACGTGTGGAGCGGGCACGCCGTCGTCACCAGCGTCACGATCAGCATCGTCGGCATCGCCTGGTGGCTCTCACGCCATGACCCGTGGCTTCCCCGAGTACTGGGGCGACTATGGCGCAGGCTCGGACCCAAGCTGGGCATAGTCATAGCCTTCGGTAGCCTGGCCAGCACCCTGTTTGACCCACAGATAGAACAGCTCGCACGGAACGTGCCCTTTGACACTGGCTATCCGGCTTTGATGTTGGTCGGCGGATGGCTTTTCGCCTTCTCGACAAGCAAGAGGGTGAAGGCACACCTGGATGTCGGACGGTGGACGCTGTACGCCAGCGACGTCTGGAAGATCCTCGCCACCTGCCTCGGCACCTATCTTCTTTACTTCCTCATCCGCACGCCCCAGACCTACGCGCTCATTGCAGACCCCGAAAACCCTCTCAGGATCGCTGGCCTTGTCACCGGCATCTTGCTCGCCCGTGCTGCTGGATGGCGGCCCACCCCGGCAGAGCCACATCTCGTCACCCGCTGCCGTAACCACCTCTACCGACTGCAGACCGTTCAGACGACGACCAACAGCCTGTCCAACGCCACCGCTCAGATCATGGCGTTGGGCGGTTCCCACGCCACGTCCATCTCGACGATTCCGCCTAACTTTCCCGCTCTGGTGGAAGAGTTCCGTGATCTCCTGACCAGCATCGCCAACGTCCTGGCACTCAGAAGGCAGCGTGTCCTCATTGCCATCGACGAAGTCGACCGCCTTGGCTCCGATGCGCAGGCGCTGGCCTTCCTGGCCGAGATCAAGGCGATCCTGGGCGTCCGCCACGTCTACTACTTGATCTCCGTCGCCGAAGATGTCGGCGCCGCATTCGTCCGCCGCGGCCTGCCCCACCGGGATGTCACCGATAGCTCACTAGACGACATCATCCACGTCGACGCATGCACCCTGAAAGAAGCCAACGACATCCTGGAAGAGCGGTCACAGGACCACACGCCACACACCGCGCTTCTGGCCCACAGCCTCTCCGGCGGCCTCCTCCGTGATCTGCTGCGCTACAGCCTGCAGATCGAAGAGATACAAGCTAAGACCGAGGCACACGAACTCGCGCACATCTCACGCCAGCTCATCTTCGAAGAACTCTCCGAGACCCTGGCCGGATTCCGCACCCTGCTGAGCAAACAACAGTGGACGCAAGACACCAGCGGCATCCTCAGCGACTTCCGCACGCTCTGCGGCCATCTCAAAAGCTCGCAGTGCGCCTGCCCTGACGGGCCGCTCTTCCAAGCGCTCGAACATTTCGCCCACCAACCCGCGGGTAGCCAGTCGGCCTACGGAGACATCACCGATGCGGCCCGCCAACTCATCGACGAAGCCGCTGCCTACAGCTACTTCTCCCTCACGCTGCTGGAAATCTTCACCGCCCCAGGGCTCGACCGGCGCGGCGAACACGCCGCTGCGCAAAGCTCCTACGGTGCTCATGAACGACTAGCCGAGTCCCGCCTCGAACTAGGCATCTCCCCGTACAGCGCGCGCACTTTCATCGCCCACATACGCAAGGCATGGTCGCTCAACGACAGCCCCAGCAGCGACATCATCGCAACGGCCCTGCGCCAACTGTCCTGCCCCCTGCACGGATCACGCCCTGACGCATTTGGTCTGAGGAGGAGCAGTTAGTCGAGGCCACCAAGCTCCGCAGCAGTGCCGAGGAGCCTTCGCGCCGTCCTGCGTGAACCTTGGCGACACCAAATCGGCGGTTCTCGACCGGCCCTGCCCTGGCGAGCCAGCAGGCCGGCGGCTGCTCATAGGCCAGTGACGGGTTGCCCAGTGAGTGTTTGGGCGATCTGCCAGAGCTGTCCGCCGCGGGACGCCTTCACGAGGACGACGTCGTTGGGGCGGAGGATGGAGGCCAGGTAGGCGGCGGCGGTGCTGTTGTCGCCGACCATCGCGATGTCCGGGACGCCTGCCGCGCCCGCTGCGAGGGCGAGTTGCTTGGCGAGTGTGTCGCCGACCGCGACGACGAGATCGACGCCGTTCTCGGCTGCCATGCGCCCGACCGCGCGGTGAGCTTCCACGGCTTCGTCGCCCAGCTCCAGCATTTCTCCGAGTACGGCGATCCTTCGGCCGCCTGCGGCCTCGGTCGTGTCACCGTCTGCCTCGGTCATCAAGACTCTCCGTCGTTCAGGGGCGCGAAGGTGATCGCGCGGCCGGCGTAGGAAGGGGACAGTCGACTCAGGGGGACTCGATCGTGCCTCTGACCCCAGGCCGATGGGTCCCGAATGAAGATCGTGGGGTCGGGTCCGTCCTCGTAGCCGCGAAGGATGATGAGGTGGCCTCCCGAACGTCCGTCGTCGGGGAGCTGCTCTGTGGCGGACACGATGATTGGTGCGTCATCGAGGCGGCCGAGTAGGTCTTCGACCGGCACGGGTTCTGCCGTCGCAGGTACGCCGAGGTCGGTGGCCAGGTTCGCGATCCCCGCGTGGAGCGCCCCACGGGGGGTCAGAACCTCGTGTTTGACCGCGAGTTTCAGCAGTTCCGTGACCGCGGGTGCCTCGCGCCCGTAGGCGAGCAGGATCATCCTCAGAGACGCCAGGCCGCACGCCCGGTTGGACCATTCCACTCTGTCCCCGAGCGCCCATCCTCCGTGCAGATCCCATTCTGCGGGGGCGATGAGCTGTCGGCACATGGGGACATCGTGGACGCGCGACACAGCGGGCGGGCTCCTACGGTGAGACGGCAGCCTCCCGGGTCAGCGTGGTGCTGGAGAACGCGGGAGTGGGCAGGGGAACATCGTAGGGCGGGCGGGCCAACGCCTCGTGCAGCATGGACACTACGACGTCCGTGTGCGTGAGTCCGACCATCGCGGCGCCCACCACGAAGTTGCTGTCGCGGGACATGCCCGGCGTGCTGTTGACCTCCAGCACGTACGGCTGGTCGTCCTCGGTGAGGATGAAGTCGACGCGCGCCGAACCGCGTAGCCCGAGTCCGTCCCACAGCGTCGTGGCGTGTTCGGTGACCTTGGCCAGTACCTCGGGCGGCAGGTCGGCGGCCCGCACGGCCACGGCGCCCTTGGAGTCCACGTCGAGCTTCGTGTCGGCGTCGTAGAACTCCGCCTCGGTGGCTTCGGTGGCCAGCGGCGGGAGCACGACGACAGCGCCTCCGGGCAGTTCCAGGAGCCCTACGGTCAGCGGTACGCCGGGCAGGTAGTCCTCGACCAGTACGGCATCGCCTTCTTCGCCGGCAGCGTCCGCCAACGCCTGGGGAAGATCTGCCTGTTCGCGGACCAGGCTCATGCCCACGCTGGAGCCGCCGAACGGCGGTTTGACCATCGCTGCCCGCCCGTTCCAGTGCATCGGCCCGCCGGACCACACCCACCACCCGGGGGTGGGGACGCCAAGGCTCAGCATCACCCGCTTGCAGAGGATCTTGTCGGCGGCGACCGCGGATGCCGCGACTCCGCTACCGCAGTACGGCACGCGCAGGTAGTCGAGCAGGCCCTGCAGCCTCCCGTCCTCCCCGTACGGTCCGTGAAGGTTGGAGAGGGCTACGTCGTAGCCGGCCAACTCCGTGATGAAGTCCGGCTCGCAGGGGTTCAGTAGTTTCCAGCGGGCGCCGATGTCGTCGAGGGCCTCGGACAGGGCGGTCACGGAACGCTGGTCCACGGGGCACTTCGCGTGGTACAGCCGGTCTTCCGCTGACACCGGCCCGTAGACGAGGGCTACACCGAGCCCCTCTCGGTGGCGCTGCCAGTCGCGAAGGTTCTGGGCGGCCTCGCGCACCGCGAGGTCAGAGCTGGAAGTGAGGAACTGAGTCATGAGAGGACCCCTTCGAAGGTGTGGGTGACCGGCCCGCCGACCCAGTGCGTTCGCTTCGGCCGGTCGGGATGCGGCCGGACCGTGAGCGGCTCCCCGGCGCGGTTGTGGACGGTGACGGTGCGCGGCGACACGAGGCCGCGTAGGGTGGCGATGACGACGGTCGCGACGGCTCCGCTCCCGCACGAGAGGGTTTCCGCCTCGACGCCGCGCTCGTAGGTGCGGATCTTCAGCGCCTGGCGGCCGGCGGCCTGTACGAAGTTGACGTTCGTCCCCAGCGGGGCGAGGTCGGCGTGGTGGCGGATGAGGCGTCCGACGAGTACTGCGTCGATGGCATCCACGTCGTCTACGACGGCGACGACGTGGTCGGTGCCGGTGTGGGCGCTGTCGAACCAGGTCGGCTTGCCGTTGAGGACGGTCTGCACGCGTCGGGGATGAACCGCGCCGACCTCGGCCGTGACCCACACGGAGTCGTCGCTCACGATCGCCTCGTGCATCACCCCGGCCATGCGCAGACTCATCTCGCGGACGCCGTGGTCGTGGTGCGCGGCCCAGGCGGTACACCGCAGAGCGTTGCCGCACATCGTGGCGATCGAGCCGTCGGCGTTGAAGCAGGTGACTTCGAGGACGACCGGGCTGATGCTGATCAGGCTGCTGACGACAAGGCCGTCCGCGCCTATGCCGGTTCGCCTGGCGCAGAGGCGCTCGGCCTCCTTTGGCCAGTCCTTCTCGCTATTCGGTGAGGGGTCGGATAACAGGACGAAGTCGTTCCCCGCTCCGTGGATCTTGCGGAAGCGCATGGCAAAGCTCCTCGCTGGCGTGAGGTGACCGTTCTCGTGATGGCTGAATGAGGCTTCGGGTCAGAGAAGTTCGACGGGCCGATACGTCGTCGCCGACTCGTTCATGACCCATGGGCAGTGCCCGTCGAAGATCAGAACCCGGCGCCCCGCGGTGCCGGCGGACCTCATGTCGCGGACCCGCAGGTACAACCCGTCGAGGAACACGAAATCGCCTACGTGGACATCGCTTGGTTGCCTGTAACCGGGGATAGTGCCGAGGGGAGGAGGCACAGGGGTTGGTTCGGTGGTGCGGCGCTCGTACATTCAGCCTCTCCAGATGGCCAGGAGGATCGAACCGCCGAGTGCCAAGAGGCTTGCCACGTAAGCGAGTTGTTGGTTCCGGGGGCTCACGGGGCACCAACCAGGTGGCCGTGAAGGCGGTCGCGGACTGACGGGATACCGATCTCCTCAAGGGGCGTCCAGGCCGCCGCGCCGGCTTCGATCACCATCGGGGCGATGGCGCCGGAGTGGGCCCGGAAGAGGTATCTGAAGCCGATCCGGAGGCGGGGGCCGTACCTGTGTTGCCCCGCTCTGGTCACGTCGATCAGGAAGGGGCCATCGCTGTCGGGTTCCGTCCACACATCCCGGATGCCGACCTCCTCGGCCAGCAGACGCAGGGCCGCCTCTCCGAGCGAGTCGTCCTGCTCCTCCGGCTCCGCTTCCGCCAGGGCGAAGGCACGGTTGTGCCGCAGGGACAGGACGCGATTGTGTTCATCGACGATGACTGCGCCCGTCGTTACGAGGGGGCAGTGCCGGCTGTGGGTGCAGGTCCCGTGCTGCGCGTGGTCGCGGGCGGCGTCGTACACCGGCATCAGCGCCATCTGCTCGTCAGGGTGCGCGTAGATGTAGTGGGACAGCTCCCGGACGATCTGGTCCTCCCGGACACTCACGGGGCACCGAGCCCGTGGCGCTGTGTGTAGATCCACAGGAGCCTTCGCGTGACGTCGGCGGCATCCCGGAGGTAGATGAAGGCGCCGAACGACGGGGTCTCTGCGGTCGGACGGTTCTGCAGGTCGAGGAGCTGGTATCCCTTGCGGAACAGCTCCCGTACGTCGTCGTCCTCGTCCGCCCCCAGGTCCTCACCGAGTAGAAGGTTGAGGTGTCCGACGACCTTCGGCAGGGCGGTGTCCATGTCCTTGCGGGTGGAGGTGGCCATCTGCATGGAGAGGGCTGTCTCGGTGCTTTCTGAAATTGCCACGACGTCGACTGGGAGAACTTCGGTTCCCGCGCTGTCGGTTGCTCTCGATGCCTTGCCGCTACTTGCCACAGTGATCACCGTCTCGCTCCTTCAGTGCGCGTTTCCGGCCGTGCCAGTAACGCTAAGAAGGGCGATGGGAGGGGCTCTACGAGTGTGCCGGAACTTGCCCGGCATTCACCCCAGGGATTCGATGGCCGCCGTGATAATTTCGCGCGCCGCCGAGCCGTAGACGGCGAGTTCGGCCAGATCCGTGAACGTCTGGGCATACATGGCAAGTTCGTGCTTCTGTGTGACGGCGAGATGGGCCGAGACGAGTTCGACGTGGACCGTGTGGTCGTCGTACAGGAAGAAGCCCTCGACCGGCCAGAGGCCGGAACGGTCGGCGTCCTCAGGAATGATGCCGATGCTCACCGACGGAAGCGCCATAACGCTGAGGAGATAGCCGAGTTGGCCGGCCATCACCTCCGTCCCGCCGATGCGCTTTCGGAGCGCTCCCTCTTCCAGGAGGATCGCGAACGTGTGGTTGCCGTAGACGATCTGCTGCTTCTGCACACGCACCTTGACGGCCGCCGGTACGTCATCAATGAGGCCGCGGCGGTCGCGAATTGAGGTGAGCAGTGCGGTGATGTACGAGGCCGTCTGCACGGGGCCGGGAATGAGCCACGGGGAGTAGAAGCGGAAGCGCTGGGTGCGTTCCCACAGGGGGAGGACGGACTCCTGGGCCTGCTTCAGGCCGGTGCGCTCCAACCTGCGCCACTCGACATACATCCCCTCGATGCCTCGGGCTGTCGAGATGAGATCCTCGGCTGTGCTCTCCGCACCGCAGGCAGCGGCCCACGCACGTAGGTCGCGCTCCGAGGGCGGGCGTGTGCCGCTCTCGAAGCGCGAACACTTCGACTCGTGCCAGCCGAGACTGTTGGCCAACGCGCGTTTGGTGAGCCCGGCTTCGAGCCGGATTTCGCTCAGGCGTTTACCAAGAGCCCTGCGGGCTTCCTGAACGCTCGAAGATGGCGATGTCATGTCGCTGCGATATTGCTGTTCGGGCTGTCAGACCGGCTGGAACTCTGCGTGCGGTGTTGCCCGCGCCCACACGGCCTCGAAGGCCGACTCGCAGAGCTTTGCCACCTCGGGGTCGTCCGTGAGTTCCACTTCCATGTTCTCGCCTTCGCCGTCGAAGTGGTTGACGAGAACGAGGCTGGAGTCGAAGAGCCAGAAATCGTTGCCGGGAAGGGCGAGGCCCGTTGCGTTTCGCCGGGAGAGCCAGCGCACGTGTTCGCCGGCGGCGATGTTGAGTCCGTCCGTCACGTCGTATTCGAAGCGGATGTACTCGCTGACAGGAGTCGAGACGACGCGGGCCCGGCGGATCTCGACGCCTCGCGAGGCGGCCTCCGTGACGATGCTGTGCCAGTCGCCCCAGCGCTCGGCCGGGTCGAGTGTGATGCCGGATTTCCAGTCGATGAAGGCCGGGTCCGACTTCATGTAGGCGTCGCGCATCTCCAGGTGGAGGGCCGTCCGCTGGCAGTCGCGGAACAGCTCCTCAAACGTCGGGGTCCTCGTCAACCTTCTTCACCTCCAGGAAGAACTGCACCATGCGCCGGGGGATCTCCACCACCGACTCATGGCCGGGGATGTCCATCTGCCCGAGGCGCTCGATGTCCTCCACCTTCAACCCCTGCACGAGGTAGCTGTCCTTCTCCTCGTCGAGGTAGATGGTGGGGGAGCCGCCACTGGGACTCTCCGGGTCCTTACCGAGCTTACGCAGGGCCATGATGTCCTCCTCGGATGCCGGTAACGATCTCTGTGCCAGAGCTTGCCCGCGGCTGGGCCTTGAAGCGAGGAACTTGCCGAAACTTGCCAGGCGCGTATGGAAGTTGACCTTACGCGGCCGAGTCGGGGCAACGAAGAGCGGACGGGCCGCAGCACCCCCAGGGACGGCCGGATTCGATTGCTGTCCGCCCTTCCCTGGCAACGGACGTCGTTCCTTTAGGGAACGCACCGTCCGTTCCCTGGGGGAACGTTCGGTCTGTTCCCTCGGGGAACAGCTTTGACGCACCTACGCCCCCAGCTCGGGTCCCTCACACGGCTAGGTTCGCTGTCAATCACCTCGATTGGATGGCGACGGACGCCAGTTGTCCTTCGACAGCGAAGTTAGTCGTGTGCAGCTCACTGACCTGGGCCGACTAGGTTGGATGTCGACGAGTCTGCTCGTGCTGATGCCGTTCGAGTGGCTACGGCGCCGCCGATGGCTCCTTGCTCCCTCCAAGTGCAGTTGCCCCGCTCACCGGGGCGGCCGACCGCGCTACGTACCTCGCGCGGGGTGCGGCTCACGAGGCCATGGCGGTGAAGCCGCGCGTGCAGGTGGCCTTGATGACGCTTCGGTCTGCTGTGGGCACTCACGGGGTCGCCTGATGCGGCTTCCCCGTTCTTGTCCTGCATCACCGCTGCGGGGTGGAGTCACGTTTGTCCCGCGGAGAACAAGGGCCCTGGTCAGTCCCAGCAGCTGCCGCTAATCTCATTGCAGCCGTGAAGGCAACGGGTTGGATGCGGCGGCGACGGGGGCTTGTGAGAAGTGACGCTGAACACCAGCGGCCCGGAGGCCGCCGACGAACTTCGCTCGCTGCACGCCTGGTTGACGGATGTCGACGAGTTGAGAGGCCGAGTCGGGTGTAAGGAGAGTCCACCAGGGAAAGGCACGCTCGGACCTTTGCTTGAGGCGCTGACGGTGGCTCTCGGTCCCGGCGCTGCGGCGACCGCGCTGGCCACGACCGTGATCGCCTGGCTGCGTACCCGGCGCGGTGAGATACGTATCAAGGTGACGCTTCCGGACCGCCGTTCGCTGGAAGTCTCCGCCAGGAACGTGGCCGATCTCGACGTGGTAGCCCTACGGCAGCAGGTGGCCGACGTCGCGGCCCTGCTCGGCGCGCAGGACCAGCAAGGAGACGCGACCTTGCGGATCGCCCCGCCCGAGCGCCGCGAGGACCGATGACCGATCTGGACGGCGCGGGCGTACAGGTTCTGCTGATCGCCACCGCGACGCACCAGGACGGCGGACTGCCCTCGGTGCCCTCGGTCGCCGACAGCTTCAGAGATCTGCGGACGGCTCTGATCGAGCGTTGCGGGGTGCGCCCGGAGCATGTGACGGCGGTGCTCGACCCGGCCGACGCCCAGAGCATGGCCCTCGCCGTGGCCAGAGCGACGAAGCGTGCCGACACCGTTCTGCTGATTTACTTCATCGGGCACGGTCTGCTCACCCCGGGCGGGGATCTGTACCTGGCTGCCGGCAACACCGCGGAGCTCGCTCCCGGCATGGCCGAGCACCAGGCGTACTCCTTCGCCGCCTTGCGGGAGGCGGTGCTGGCGAGCCGGGCGGCGTCCAAGGTCGTCGTACTGGACTGCTGTTTTTCCGGGCGCGCGTCGCTCGGCGGCACCTCCTTGGTCACCGCTTTCAACGCGGCCCCCGGGAACGGGATGTATCTCCTCGGGTCGGCGGAGCTACTGGCCCGCGCTCCGGAGGACGCCGAACACACCACGTTCACCGGAGCGTTCCTGGAGCTGTTGGAGACCGGCGACGCCGAGGGGCAGCAGTCGCTGACCCTGGACGCGGCCTACTACGCCTTGGACAGGAAGCTGCGGGACAGACAGCAACCCGTGCCCCGGCGGGTGAGCGGAGATCTCTCCGGTAACCTCGTCATCGCGCCGAACCAGGCTTTTCGGACCCGCGCTGCGACACCGGTTCGGCAGCCGCCCGCTGACAGCGTCTGCCCCTACCCGGGGCTCGGCCCCTTCACGGTGGACCGGGCCGATGTCTTCGCCGGGCGGACAGCGATGACCGAGCGCCTTGTGGAGGCGACGGCGGCGGCTGTCGGCCGACCCGGCCCCCTGATTCTCGTCGGGGCGTCAGGCTCCGGAAAGACCTCCCTGCTCAATGCCGGTCTGCTGGCCGGACTGCGCACCCACGGATTACCCGGCCTGCCCGGGTCGACCCGCTGGCCCAGCCGACGTCTGACGCCCGGCAGGAACCCGCTCCGGAATCTCGCCGACGCGCTCGCGCCCGAGTCGTCCGACACCGCATGCTCGCTGCTCGCGGACGGCCACGCGGCCGAACTCGTGGACCCGCTGCTGGACCGCCCGGGACAACGGCTGGTCATGGTCGTCGACCAGCTGGAGGAGCTATTCACCCTCGGCGCGGACCCGGAGGAACAGACGGCGTTCCTGAGGACGGTGACCGCGCTGGCCCACCCTGGAGAAGGCCACGAGCCGCGGGCCCTGGTGGTCTTCGCACTGCGGGCGGACTTCTACGCCCAGGCAGTCGCACATCCCGAATTGCGGACCGTCCTGAGCGAGAGTCAGTTGCTGGTCGATCCGATGAATGACGGCGAGCTCCACGCCTCGATCGAGGAACCGGCGGCCACCGCGCAGTTGGAACTTGAGGACGAGCTCGCCCCCCTCATCCTGAAGGAGCTCGGCAGGGCGACCGGCGGACGGTCCCCCGCAGAGGCGCTGCCCCTCCTGTCCCATGTGCTGCAGGAGACATGGAGGGAGCGCGAGGGCCTACGGCTCACCGTCTCCGGCTACCTCGCCACCGGCGGCATCACGAAGGCCGTCGCGACCACCGCGGACAAGGTCTACGGCCGACTCAACGCGGAATGCCAGGAGGCCGTGCGCCTCATGCTGCCCCGGCTGGTCCGGGTGGGCGAGGACGCCGCCGACACCGCGCAGCCCGTCGAGTGGCCCGTACTCCTGCACGGGGTGTCCGACGACGCGGTCGCACGGGACGCGATCAAACGGTTCGCCGACGCTCGCCTGCTCACCCTCGACCGGGACACGGTCCGGATCAGCCACGAAGCGCTGTTGCGCGCCTGGCCCCAACTGGAGCAGTGGGTCGACGAGGATCGCGACCTGCTGCGCGCCCGTCAGCAGCTCGCCTCCGACGCGGCGGGCTGGGAGCAGTCCGAACGGGACTCCTCCCTCTTGTACCGAGGGAACCGGCTCGTCGAGATGCGGGAACGCACGGCTGCCCCGGGCGCCCCACCTCTCAGCTCGGTGTCCGCCGAGTTCATGGAGAGCTCCTGGCGCCAGCACACTCGGGAGGGCCGCCGTCGCCGTGCCGCGTTCACCTTTTTCGTCGTCCTGGCCCTGCTGGCGACGACCGGTCTGGTCGGCGCGGGGATCTACTGGCGGCGGGCTGACCAGGCACAACAGCGCGACCTCGCCCGGTATCTGGCCGCCGAGGCCGAGGGCCAGCGTGAGCTCCACCCCGGGCTGGCCAAGCAGCTCAGCCTGCTTTCGTACCGGATTGACCACAAAGCCGGCCGCAGCGCCCTCCTCAACAGCCAGCGCACTCCGGGTGTGATCAACGGCGACGACCCGGCCTACGACCTCTCCTACAGCGCGAACGGTCGGGTGCTCGCCATCTCCACCGGCGACTCGATCGTGCTGCGCACCCAGAACCGCGACGGGCGGATCGGCGGGATCCTGTCTGGCCCGATCGCGGTGGCCGCCGACGGCACCGTGCTCGCCGCGGCCACCTACGACAGCGACGGCTCCACCTCGGCGACCGTGCGGTTGTGGGACATCTCCGACCCCGGCCGACCGCGGAAACTGGCCGCGCCCAAGATATCGGACGCCGTCACCGCGCTGGTCTTCGGCACAGACGGGAACACCCTTTTCGCCGGTACCTCGGCGGGCGAGATCCGCCGCTGGGACACCGGCGATCCGGCGGCACCGCACGCCCTGTCCCCACTCCGGGGCAACGGCAAGCAGGTCGACTCCCTGGCCGTCTCCCCCAAGCGCGGTCTGCTCGCGAGCGCGAGCGTGGACGGGCGAGTACAGCTGTGGAAGGCGACCGGCACCACACCCGTCGCCACGCTGCACGCGGCGCCGTACACGTCGTCCTACCCCGACGGGCACATGCGGCCCCTGCACCGGATCGCCTTCGACAGTTCGGGCGGGCTACTGGCGGCACCGGCCGAGGAACCGAAGAAGACGGACACCTTCGCGTCCAGTGACGACCTGGCCCTGTGGACTCTCGACGACCCGCATGCTCCCCGGCAGGTCGTGTCGGCCGACAAAGGCGTGTCGTCCGGCTCCAGCAGATGCTTCGACAGTGTGACCTCGATGGCGTTCGCCTCGAAGAGCAAACGGATCGTCGCGAGCTGCGGCAGCAGCTGGAAGACCTGGATCTACACCTACGGAACCGACGCGGTCCTGCCGGGCGCGTCGAACACCGGCGACGGCTTGAACGGCGGTGTGGCCTTGTTCGCCCCCGGCAACGCCGAACAACTGCTCAAGGCCACCGACCGCGGCGTTCAGGTCTGGGACCTCTCCAACGGGGCCCAGCCGGGGGCGGTGGGATTCATACCGCCGACGCCCGGCACCGGGAGTCAGCTCGCCCTCGCGATGTCCGGGAAGAAGCTGCTTCTCGCGTACCAGGGTGTGGGCACGAACTGGCTGCGGGACCTCAATCTCCGGCATCTGCAGTCCACCGCGCTGGTCTCGACGCACGCTCCCGACATGTTCTCGGGACAGGACATCGCCCTCAGCCCGGACGGCAAGCTCCTCGCCGACACCGAGGTCTACAAACAGGGCAAGCAGACATACGCCAATCTCTTTCTGCGCAGCACCGCCAGCCCGAAACAGAAGCTGGGCATGATCAACGTGAACAACGGTGTGGGAGCACTGGCCTTCAGCCCGACCAAGCCCCTCCTTGCCGTCTCCGACTACAACGGCGTTGTGGCCAGCAACCCCAAGCCCCAGGTCGTCCGGCTCTACAACATCGCCGACCCCCGGCATCCGCGGCACATCTCCACGATCGAGACGACCGGATACGGACTCGGCTTCTCCCCGGACGGCAGATCGCTGGTCATGAACGAGTCCCCCCAGGGCAAAAAGAAGGCGGACCGCCCAACTGCGGGCCCGCTGGTGCGCAGCTGGAACGTCACCGATCCCGCGCACCCGTCCGCGTCGTGGTCGGTACGCCTGCCCACAGGCACCGACTTCGCTCATTTCGCGTTCCGCCCCGACGGGAAGCTCTTCGCGCTCTACGACGACACCGGAACCCTCCGACTGTGGGACGTCCGCCGTGACCGCCTCGTCGGTTCCCCCGTCAAGGTGTCCATCGGCAGCCTCGGCGGCGCACTGGCGTTCAGCCCCGACGGGACCCGCATCGCCCTGATCGCGTACAACGAGGACAACGGGGACAACCGGTCCCGCCCCGAGGTCTGGGACGTGAGCGACTCGGCCTCACCCACCCGGCAGTTCTATATGCCGACCGCATCAGCCTTCTACTCACTGGCCTTCACCCCCGACAGCAAGATCCTCGCCGTGGTCCGCGCCTCAGCGGGCGTCGACCTGTGGGATGCCGATCCCCAGCACGTCATCACGGACCTCTGCAACGCGGTTGGCGACCCCATCTCCGAGCAGGACTGGAAGAAGTACCTGCCGGACCGCCCCTATCAACCGCCATGCCAGTGACGTAGATCCTGCATTTCCAGTTCGACCGTCACCAACACAGTGCCGCCCTGCGCGCACCGAACGCGGTAATCCCGCTCCGAGGGGATGTGCTCCTCACACCGGTGAGCGCTACTGCAAACGAAAGGGTGATGTCGGATGACGGCCGTACCGGAACCGCCTCCTCGAACCTGGCCGTCGCACAGTTCAGCAGGGGACGCCGGCGCATGCCCGCGGCATCCCCGCACGACACATCGACGTACGACACCGCCTCGTCCTCTCCAGCCCGTACGGCCATACAACACCTCCAGCGTCCTCACCCCACACGACTAGGTTCACTGTCACAAAAGCCGAAACGGCTTAGTTCGTTGCCAAACGCCTCGATTGGATGTCAAAGGACACCAGTTCGCCGGAGGCAGACACGGAAGATCCCGAAACCACTGGTGCTCTGCGGATTGGCATGTCAACGTGGACGACCGTCCGAAACGCCAGGTCAACGACGGTCAGTAACCCATCCCGAGGGCACGGAGGCGCCCCTGTATCCGCACCATCCCAGTGATTCCTCCCGTACCGACTTGCCGGACCCGGTGTACTGGGTGACCCCGCGTCACCTGGCGGGTGATGACGGCGTGCTCGCCGAGCGGATCGGCGACGCCTTGGTCAGTCTTGGCTGGAGCATGTGGCCCACCTCGCGCCACACCCTGCTGTATGTGAGCCCGGACAACCTGCGTGGCGCCGAGTGGATCCTCGCGGCCTACCCGTTCGAGCTGGGCGGACTGCCTGTTGCTTGGCAGTTGAGCGCCCGTCCGCACGCCACTTCTGCGATGACGGAGTGGAACGCGTACTTCACCACCGGCGTCCCGTACGAGGCGCTCGCCGATCTCCTCGTGGCGCTCGACGCCCGCGAGGCACCCGACACCGACTTCGGCGGGGCCGAGACGGTGCTGAACTCGCTCACTGCCCAAGGCTGGCTCCGCGACGTTGATCGCCCCCACACCACCGCCACGGACCCCGGGCTCTCCGGCTGCGTCTCCCTGGAGCTGATGCCACCGCTCATCCAGGACGCCGACCCGCGCCCTGACCTGTCGGGATGGCAGGCGTGGGCGGAGCCTGTTCTCGGCGCCCCGTACCTGTGGTGTGCCAGCTTCAGCGCCAGTGTTCCGAACGACCTGGTCGCCGCGTTCACGTCATCGCTTACCTCACCGGTCCCGGTGCCCCGCCACAGCGTGCCCAAGAGCGCCGAGGGACGACTCACAGTCGTCCACCGCAGCTGACGACCCTCGCACTGACGGAACCGCAGGTGTGCTGCTCGTCGGAGATTTCCCGGCGCAGCAGCAGGTCAGACGTATGAGGCACGTTCCCTGCGCTCGCCCGATGACAGAGAGGAAGAGAGCTTGTTCTTTCGACGCGCTCGCGAGGACCGCGCATTCCGCGAGGCCCAGCGTGCCAGCCACGCGCTGCTCCTGCAGTTGCAGGCCACACAACCGTGGGGCGACTTCGCCGAGTCGACTCAACTGTTTCCAGCACCGGCAGCGGAGGGACCGGCGATGAGTGACCTCCCGCCGCCGGAGTTGCGGGTGCCGTCCCGCCAGGAGGTGGCTGGGCTGATGATGCGCTGGGAGCAGCCGCTCGTCATCGGCGGCGAGGTTCGTACGTGCCCCGAGTGCGGCGTGTATCGGGACTGGATCGTCTTCTGCATGCGCGACGACTCGATATGGCTGCGTTGCCGGGCCGGCCACGAGGCGAAGGAGCCCGGCCTGGATGCGGCCTGGTACAACCGCAACTCCGGTCCGGTCGACCGGTTCCACCCCACCCTCGAAGAGGGCCTGCGCCACCTCGGCCACTGAACCCCCGAATCCCTTGCGCCCCTTCTCGCTGCCGGTGCCCGGAGGCCCGGCTTGGTCAACCTGTCCGTTTCGCAGGCCACTTAGGGGTTCACTTGCGCCTTCACACCATGACCGTCCTCAGCCTGAGCGTCCTCGCCGTCCTGGCCCTGGAGGGCTGCTCGATCGGCAGCACCTCCTCCACCGACCCGGCGTCCGCCGCGACCGCCCCGTCCGAGAACGCGTCGGTGCCAGCCCCGCTGTCTTCGGCAGAGCTGGCCAAGCGGCTCCTGGAGGAAGGCGACTTGGGCGAGGGCTACGCCCGCACGCCGCAGCGCCCCGCTGCGCACGACGACGTGAGCGTGATCGGCTGCCCGGCGCTGGAGAAGCTCGGCGCTGACGCGGCGACCGGTGCCGGCCTCGACTTCTCCCGCAAGGCGAAGGCGTCCTTCGCCTACGCCGGCGGCAGCGACTCTGCGGTTTCCGAGGAGTTGTACAGCGACAGCGCCGCGAAGCTGTCGAAGGGCATCGGGCAGATCTTCGATGCGATGGTCTCCTGCCGGACGTACCAGGTGATGTCGGGCAGCACCGTCATCGACATGGGCACCCGGGTGACGGCCGCGCCTGATCTGGGTGACGAGCAGTGGAGCCAACTGCTCACCTATTCGATCGGCGAGCAACGCACCGTCGTCAAGCAGACGGCGATACGTGTAAGCAACGTGTTGGTGATCGTCTCCGGCTTGCCGGGACTTGTGGACGCCAACCTGGAGAAGGCGGTTACCAAGGTCCAAGTCGCCTTCTGATTACTCGGCTTGCCGGTGCCCTTTGTCTTTTTGGCAGAGGGCACCGGCGTATGTGCTGAATCACCGTGTCTGGCTGGACCGGTTATCCCGGCTTGGGGCGGGCGGGACAGCGCGCCTGCTGCGCTTGGCGGCATAGGGGGTGTGGTCGGGCATTGTGGTGGCGTCGGCGGGCAGGTCGGCCATGCGGCGCAGCCGCCACACCAGCACATCGCTGATCGAGTCTGCGGTGCCCAACTCCCGTCGTCCGGCAGCTTCCGTGAGCAGCGTGGCCGGGTCGTGGCCGGCGCTCTCGGTGTCGGCGAGGGTAGCTGCGAGGGCGTGCCAGCCAGGCTCGGCCAGGATCTGTTCGGCCAACTCGGGTACCGCCGCTCGGAGATGGGCGGCTTGCTTGTGTCGCAGGGGCTGAGACAGGCGCCGGCCTCGCTGGTACAGCACGCTCAACGGGACGTCGGCGGCGGCCCGGTAGGCGGTGCGCAGATGTTCTGCGGCCTGGCGGGCTGCGGCTGCCTGTTGGGCGTGCTCCTTCTTGGCGTGCCAGTGGGCGGCAGCGGTGACGAGGAAGAACAGCATGTCGATCGCCATCGCGGTGGTGGCTCCGTCTTCCCCGCGGCCAAGCGCGGGGCCGCTGTAGATGAGATCGCGGGCGGCCTGGCGCAGGGCACGGTCGTGCCCGTGTTCGGCCCTTACGTGGGAGCGGGTGGCCCGCTCGAATACGGCGGCGGCCTGACGCAGTTCGGTGCGGGTGTGGGCGGCGGAGGTCTTGGCGAGCGCGTCCAGGATCTCCCCGGCCGCCGAGATGCGCGCGGCCACCTGGCCGTCCTCACCATTGTCGATGACCAGCACCGCCTGCCACGCAGCCGTGGCTGTCCGACGCCGCGCGGTCGCGGGGCCATTCGGGGCTTCGGCGAAGGGTGCGTCCGTGCCCCGGTTCGGGGTGTCGACGGTGAACCGTTTGCGGATGCGGGGCAGGGACAGGTCGGGGGAGAGCGTGGAGCCCGCGTAGAACACTGGCTCCTTGTCACCGTTGCGGTTGTCCGGGAGGGCGACCTTGTAGCCGAGCAGGTCGCCGGAGGGCGCGGCGCGCTTCCGGATCAGCAGGCCGGCGGCAGCCAGCCGGTCGAAGAACTCCCCCTCGCTCGTGGCTCCTGCCACTGCCCGCCGTACGGTCTCGCGCAGTTCGTCGCGTGCCGGTTGCTGCCTGCCTTCGCGTTCGGCCTTGTGGCGTTCGGCGCTGGTGGTCCGCTTGGCGGCCGTGCCGTCACCGGGCGAGACCTGGTGCAGACCCAACTCCTTTTCGATGAGGCGGCATTCGGCCTGGGCGCGTTTGCCGGAGCGGTGGTGGTCGGGGCGGCGGCCGTCTTCGCGGACGAGGGTGGCGATGATGTGGATGTGGTCGTCGGCGTGGCGGACGGCGGCCCAGCGGCAGCCGGCGCCGTCGCCGGGGTCGATGCCGGTGGCGGCGACCACGCGGCGGGCGATGTCGCCCCACTGCTCGTCGCTGAGGATCGGGTCGTCGGGAGCGGCGCGCACGGAGCAGTGCCAGACGTGCTCGTCGGGACGTTGGTCTGGTTCGAGGAGTGCCAGGGGCTGGTCGAGGAGGTGCTGGAGGTCTTCCTTCGTCACCGAGGGGTCGCGGCCGGGGTCGGGCGCCATGCCGTCGAAGGAAGCGACCAGGTGTGGGTCGATGTGTTCCTCGTGGGTGCCCTTGCCGTAGAGGTAGTTGAGGAGTCCGAGGGTTTTGCTTCCCTGCTGGTGGATCCGGGGGATCAAGCTGCCTGCTCCTCCTGCCCGTTGGTGATCCTGTCGGCCGCCCGCTGGACGGCCTGTGCGGCGCGCTGTAGATCTGCGAGGGCCGCGGCGAAGTGAGGTGCGTCGGCACCGGAGTTGAGGGCCTTGGCGGCTTGGTTGACGTTGCTGCCGGCCCAGCCGAGCTGACGGCGTACACCGAACAGGGCGGTCAGGATGTCCCGTTCGGTGGCGATGGCTGCCGCGGTGCGGGACTGGTCGCGGGCGGAGGCCAGGGCGGAATGGGCGAGGAATCCGGCCACGCTCATGCCGACGTGGTCGGCGCCGGACTGGATGATGGCGAGTTCTTGTTCGTTGAGGCGGACGCTGTGGGCGGGGCGCTGCTTCTTGTCGCGCGGGCGGGATTTCCCCTTCCTGGCCCTGCCCTTGCGGCTGGCCCTGCCTGGCTGCGGTCCGCCCTCGGTCGCAGCCTTCCCGTCCGGCGCCCCCTGGTGCTGGACGGACCCCGTCACCCCTGGGGCGGGGTCGGGTTCGGGCGCTCCCCCTGCGGGGGAGTGTCCGAACCTCCAACTTGCTCCCGATGGCGCTGAGATGGTCATCTCCCTTTGGACTGTGGGCAGTTCGTGGTTCGAGCCGTGCATTGAGTGTTCTTCCTTGGGTGTTGAGATCGGAGCGGGTCAGTGGGGATGGTCGGCGTGAGCGGCCCTCAGCTCGGCCTTGACGGTGCGGACGACCTCCCCGGCGGTGTCGCTGGCGACGCTGTAACCGTCCTCGCGCACGGTGTCCTCCAGCAGATCGCGGGAGAGACGTCCGGTCTCGCCGTGGATTCGGTGGGCGTAGGAGGTGAGGACTTCCCGTGTCGCGCGCGGTCTGGGGCCCGGGCGGTTCGGCTTCGCCCGCGTGGCCTTGCCGGGATCGGCATCCGACGGTTCCTTGCCCGGATTTGGTTCTCGGCTCGTGGTGGTGCGGGCGGGCTGGTGCGGGCGGATTTCGGGCTCCCGGTGGGCGGTGTCATCGCCCGCGTCGCTCTCGGACGGGCGGCCCGGATTCTCGGCCCGCTTCGTCGCTACGGCGCGCGGGCGGGCAGTCGTAGAGCTGACCGTCCTGCCCGTGACGAGGGCGGGCCAACGCCGGGGCAGCGGAATGGAGGCCAGGGTGAGGGCCTGTTGGCGGGTGGCGAGCTTGCGCAGCAGCAACTCGTCCTGGCGCTCGTCGCGGTCGACATCGGCCTGTTCTAGGGCCTGGTGCAGGCGGCGGGTGAGGCGCCGGCCTCGCCAATTGGTGCGCTGATTGGGCGTCATTGTCTCTGCCCGGAGGATCAGGGTGACGGCTTGGTCGAGGGCGCGGTCGCGGATGATCCGGGCGGCGTCCGCATCCCGGTCGGCGATCCCGAGGCGTGCCAGAAGGCGTTCGCGTGCCTGTCGGGCGATGACGGCGGTCAGGCTGCGGGAGTCGGCGTCAGGGGTGCGGTGGCGCAGTTCGATGCCCATGGCCAGGTGCCACAGTAGGGCTGCCAGGACCGGGCCGACGAAGGCCCGCACGGTTCCGCCGACCAGCCCGGACTCGGCGTAGGCGGGCACGATCTGCACGCCGGTGATCACCCAGGTGAGGGTGCTGGGCATACCGGGTGCTTGCTTCGGGCCGTTGAGGTTTGCCCGGGCGAGCAGGGCGGTGGAGAACAGCGCGAGTTCGGCGGCGGCGAACATCGCCGCCCGTTCGATGCTGCTGCCCATGTCGAGATAGTCGGCGGCGAACCGCCAGCTGGTGTCCGCGCTGTAGGCGGTACAGCCGATCGCGGCGATGGCGGCGACCCGGACCGCGGCGGTGCTACGGCGCTGCTCGGGGTCCCGATTCTGTAGGCGCCGCCGTATGGACCATGCGACGGACAGGGCGACGGCGACCAGGACCGCGACGGGCACAGGCGCAGGGATCCAGTGCGGCCAGGCGGGTATGCCGGTGCCGTTGGCGCTGATGAGTGCGGTGGTGCCAGGGGTCATGCAGAGGCTCTCCAAGGGTCCACGCGAGCGAGTGCATGCCTCTTGCGTGGGCGGCGGGGTGAGGTGAGGGCGAGGGGGGAGACGCGGGCTGCCGTCAGGCGGTGGGCGCGGTGCGACGTCGGTCGGGTCCGGTGAGGATGACGCGTTCGGTCATCTCAGCGAGGCGGGAGGCGACGCGGTCGCCGAGTGCGGTGCGCAGCTCGGGGATCGGCAGGTTCGTGGTGATGAGGGTGGGGAGCATGTGCTCGTAGCGGTGGTTGATGAGCCGGTAGGTCAACTCCTCGGTCCACTCGCTGGTCTTGGCCGCGCCGAGGTCGTCCAGGAGCAGCAGCGGGCAGCGGGCCAGCGTCTGCAGCTCCCGTTCGCCGTCGTGGCCTGCGCGGGGGCGGAGCCGCGCGTGCAGGTCGGCGCTGGTGGTGGCTTCCCAGCGCAGGCGTACCCCTCGCGAGAGGAGGGCACGGACGGCGCCGTATCCCTGGTAGGTCTTGCCGGTGCCGGTGGGGCCGGCGATCAGCAGCGACGGTCCCTCGGCGATACCCGGTCCGCCGGGTCCGGGGCGTCCGGCATGCGCGATCCGGTCGGCCCAGGCGGTGATCTGCGGGTGGTCGGCCAGGGCACGGCGGTAGCGGGCGGGGATGCGGGCGTCCGCAAGCTCCAGGGCGGTGACCGGCTCGGCCGGTGGTTCCTGGGCCGTGACCGCGGGGTCGATGCCGCGAGTGGCGAGGATGCCGTTGAGCCGGTCGGCGATCGGGCCGACCCGGTGGGGCTCGCGGGTGAGGATGGCGGTCAGAGGTCACCTCCGTAGGCGGCGTCGACATCGGCGGGGTTCGTCCATGCCTTGTGGGTGGCCGGTACGGGCGCGGCGTTCATGACCTCGTGGACGAGACTCGGCAGGACGCTCGGGGACAGGCCCTTGAGCCGATGGATTTTCAGGGCGGCCCGGAGGTGGTCGGTGGCGATGCCCTCGTCGAGTAGCTTGCGCACCTGTCCGCCGAGACGCTTCAGGACGTCGTCCGGTGGGCGGTGGTTGCACGCGCTGACGTACTCGGCAAGGAGCTCCCTGGCCGAGAGGGTGTCGGGCGCGTGGGCGCTTGCGCCCCCCGAAGGGGTATTTCCTAGATCCACGGTCCTAGGTCCTAGATCCGGACGGTGAGGCGTCACCGCCGATACGGGGAGGATTCCTGACTCCCTCACGGAGGGCTCCGTGAAATCGCTCTGACCTGCCGGTTTCCTATCAGATCCCGAATGCAGTGCAGGCTCGCGCGCTTCGCGGGAGGTCTCACGGAGGGTTCCGTGAGGTGAGGGTGCGGACTCCGTGACGCTTGCCTCCGTCACTGGTGCGGCGGCAATCGGCCGGGTGCCGGACGGGCCGTTGTGGCGAGGGCAGTCGGGCAGACGGCTCATGCTCGGCCGGTTGATCTTCTGGTGCTGATGCCAAGTGACGACGTGCAGGTACCGCTTGTCGTCCGGGCCCGTGTAGCGGCAGATCAGACCGGCGTCGGCGAGCTGGGCGAGGTCCGTCTCGACGTCGGACGGAGTGTGCTCGGGACGCAGGACCCACAGTTGTCCGGCGATGATCGCTGCGTGGTCGCGGTGGCGTCCCTGGTCGTCGGCCTGGGTGAGCAGGCCGAAGAAGGTGCGCTCGGCGGTTAGGGAGACGACGGCGAGGGATTCGGAGACGAAGGCTTCGGGCTTGATGGTGCGGATTCGTGCCAAGAGGGGCGGGTCCTCACTCGGTTGCAGGTGGGCAGGTGCCCACGGCTCATCGTCGATCGGCGGTACGGGCGTACGGGGTGGGGGAGTTGGCCGGCCTGGCGGCGCGGGGCGCGCTGATGGCCGCTCGCGCTTTCCGGGGGTGTCGTCAACATAGCCACACCCAGGTCGCACAAGTCCAGCCCCATCCCGCGCAATCTCTTACGGCAGAAAGGCAGCCGTAAAAGCAGGCGGTAGAGGGCGGTGGCAAAACGGTAAGGCACGATCGCCGGTTGACCAAATAGTTGTGCCGGTTTCCGAGCCAGAAGCATCACATCGGGAAGCCGTTGACGTGTCGGCGACGGGCAAGCTACAACACAACACCCCATGTCGCAGCAGTCGCTGAGCGGCGATCGACGCGGCGGCTCTCGGGTCATGTCAGCGCGGGGAACCGCTCCGCATGCGGACAACGCGGGGGAACATAGACCACGATCCCCGGTTAACCAAACCGGCGAATGGACGCTACAACTGGAGACATGGCAGCACACGCATTGGAAATCGGTCCCGCAGGAATACGGGCGGCCCGCACCATCGAAATCCTCCGCACCGAACGCGGCTTGTCGCAACGCCAACTCGCCCGCCACGTCACCGCACTTGGCCGTCCCATGTCCAACACCATGCTGTCCCGCATCGAACGCGCTCAGCGACGGTGCGACGTCGACGACCTCGTGGCTCTCGCCGAGGCACTGCACGTCGCACCCCCAGCGCTCCTCGGAGACCTCACGCTCGTCTGACCTGCACCCGGGGCTGGATTCACAGTCCGGGGACCGTCGGCGAGTGCTTGCCCCGGGCCGTACGGCTCGTACTCGCTGGGCATCTAGCACGAGATCCCCGGTTACCGAAACCGGGGATCCTCCGCACCATTGATGGTGTTCGCCGACCGCGCTCGGCGGAGAGCGCCCTTTTCCAATGTCGTGCCGCCTGGCAGACCACACCCACCCCCACGCCACGCCCACGGAGGCCAACCTTGCCTGCACGTCTGCCTTCCGCTCCGAAGCCGAGTTCTATCCAAGTTCCGGATGCCACCCCCACAACGCGCCAGGCATTCCTGAGCGTGAAAGACGCCGCCGAATACCTCGGCCTGTCCCCGCACACCCTCTACGTCTGGCGGCATCGCCGAAACGGCCCGCCCAGTTTCCGGATGGGGTCGCGTGGTCGCGTCATGTACCGGATAGAAGCGCTCGACGCCTGGATCCGCGAACAGGAGCAGGCCGACTCACGTTCCAATACAACCCTGAGCCCATTGGGTGCCGCGCCGCAGAAACGCTCGGACTACGCCACGGGCGCCTGACCCCGGGCTGACTCCTACCGCACGCAACCTGCCATCGAGGGAAGTATTTGGCCGGCTACATAGAAGACCGTTGGATCAAGAAGAAGAAGGACCCCGACACCGGCAAGCGGGAACGCACCGCCCGCTACGGCAAGGGCTCCAGGTACCGGGTCGCCGGCATCCCCGGTGTCCGGGACAAGTCGTTCGACGTGCTCGAAGACGCCAAGGCGTGGCTGCGCAGGGCCGGCACCGACAGCGAACGCGGCGAGTTCGTCGATCCCCGGGACGGCTCCATCACGCTGGACGACTACGTAACACGCTTCTGGCAGACAGGAGTTCGTGGAGCGCCCGGCACGGTCAAACGCATCGACGAACGAGTCCGCCTCCACATCCAGCCTCAGTTGGGCACCGTCGCGCTGCGGGACATCAGCCCGGCGGTACTGCGCGGATACATCGCCGCGCTGGAGAAGGAACTCTCGCCGCGATACGCCCGGCAGATCCTCGGCACGCTCTCGAACATCTTCGAGACCGCCATCGACGACAAGCGCCTGGTGCGCAACCCGATGCGGGCCAAGTCCGTACGGTGGCCCAAGGCGCCGGAGGATCAGAGGGAAGCCTGTCCCCTGGAGACCGCGCAGCGCGTACGGGACGCGATCAACGCGCGCTACCGCATCGCCGTCGTGCTCGCGCTGGGCTGCGGGCTGCGCCAGGGTGAGGTCTTCGGGTTGTCGCCGGAGGACGTCGACTTCGCCCGTGGAGTCCTGCGTATCCGCCGGCAGGTCCAACTCCTCGGCGGGCGGCTGTACTTCACCCTGCCGAAGGGCGGCAAGACCCGCGTCGTAGACATGCCTCCGTCGGTCGCTGCGGCCCTGGCCCAGTACTTCATGGAGTACCCGGCGGTCGAAGTGGAGCTACCGTGGGGCGGCCCGGAGCCCGACCGGGAGACGAAGAAGTTCCCGCTCGTCATCACCACGACGTACGGCAACGCCCTTCGCGCGAACATCTTCAACGTCGAGGTGTGGAAGCCGGCCCTGGCAGCCGCCGGCGTCATCCCCATGCGGAAGAAGGACGAGCGGTGGAAGGCGTCTCGCAAGGACGGCTTCCACGTGCTCCGGCACACGTACGCCTCGATCATCCTCGAAGCGGGCGAGTCCGTCGTCACCCTGGCCCGCTGGCTCGGCCATTCGAGCCCGACCATCACCCTGGACTACTACGCCCACTTCATGCCGGAGGCCGGCGGCAAGGGGCGCGGGGCCATCGACGCCCTGCTCGGCCAGCCTGCACTGGCCGCGTAGTCGTACGCTCCACACGACCCACGAAACGGGTGGGCACAGCGATCTGCTGTGCCCACCCGTTTCGGCGTTCCACAAGGGAAGTTCGCTACTCTCCGTGCTGATCCTTGCTTCCGGCCTGCGCTTCAACGGCGAGGCTTCCGCAGGTCAACGTCCGCGATCGCAGGAGACCGCCCACATCGGAGCGCGGCTCATTCTCCCCAGATTCTCCCCAGCGGCCTGGAAGGCATCGTCGGAGCCTGCGATCAGGGCCGCACTGCCGCGTAGAAGCGCCTCCTCGGGCGATCACTCAGAGCCAGTCTTTCCGCTTGAAGATGACGTACAAACTGGTGCATACGACCGCCATCAAGACAATGGCGAAGGGATACCCGAGCACCCAGTGCAACTCCGGCATCCGATCGAAGTTCATCCCATAGATCGTCCCGACCAGCGTCGGCGCGAACAAAATAGCCGCCCAAGAAGAAATCTTCTTGATCTCCTCGTTCTGCTCGAACCCCGCCTCCGCCAACGCCCGCATCTCCGCGTTCTGTTGCTGCGTGACCAGGGTCGCGTTCACCGTGAGGATGTCGGTGAGGGCCTGGCGGAAGCCGTCGACTTGTTCGCTGGTGTGGGTGACGTGGTCGGCCACGTCGCGGAGGTAGCGCTGGAGTTCCTCGTCCGTGCCGTACTTCGCGAAGCCTGCCATCAGGCTGTGCAGCATGCCGACCAGGGGGCGGGTGGCGCGTTGGAACTCGACCATTTCTCGGGAGAGTTCGTAGATGCGCCGGGAGACCGCCGGGTCGCCGCGGAAGACCTCCGTCTCGATCTCGTCGATGTCGGTCTGGACGCCGGCGACCACCGGCGCGTAGCCGTCGACGACCGCGTCGAGGATCGCGTACAGCACCGCCTCGGGGCCGAGATTCAGCAACTCCGGTGTTTCCTCCATGCGTTGGCGGACCGCCGAGAGGTCGGGAGCCGCGCCGTGCCGGACCGTGATCACGAAGTCCGGGCCGACGAAGACGTGCAGTTCGCCGAAGTCGACCTCCTCCGGTGTGTCCAAGTAGCGGGCGGCGCTGAGGACTACGAAGAGCGTGTCGCCGTAGCGCTCCAGTTTCGGGCGCTGGTGGGCCTCCATCGCGTCCTCGACAGCCAACGGGTGGAGGTCGAACTCGGCAGCCAGGGAGAGGAGTTCGGCCTCGGTGGGGCGGGCGAGGCCGATCCAGGCCATGCCGGACGGCTGTTCGCGCAGTTCGCGGAAGGTGTCGGCGAGGGTGTCCGGCGCCGAGACCCGCACCCCGTCCCGGTACAGCGCGGCCTGGACGACGCTGCCCGCGTCGGAGGGTTCGGAGGGGGGTGCGTCGGCGGCGGAGAGGGGCGGCTCTGGTGTGGGGGTCGGGGGTGGGGCGGGCGTGCGGCGCCAGCCGGACTTCCTACCGGTCCCACCGGTTCTGCCGGTCCAGCCGTTCTTCGAGGTGGGGCGGGCGCGTCGCTGGGGCATCGCGGTGCCTCTCGATCGGGCCTGTGTCTGCGTGATCACGGAGCACGAGCAGGATATACGGGGCAAACAGGCCCGGCGTCGGAACGGGGTCCGGAAAACGGTGAGAGTTGCGGACCGAACGTGTCCGCAATCGTCGCTAGCGTGCGGAGTGTGACCAAGGCGAAGACTCCGACCGCTCCCGTACTCGACCTCCGCGCCCTCAACCGCGCCACCCTCGACCGGCAGCTCCTCCTGCGCCGCTCACCGCTCTCCGCCGGAGCGGCCGTCGAGCATCTCCTCGGCCTCCAGGCCCAGAACGTCAAGCCGCCGTACTACGCGCTCGCCGCCCGCCTCGACGGCTTCACGCCCGGGGAACTGTCCGGGCCGATGGCCGAGCGCGAGGTCGTCCGGATCGTCACCATGCGGTCCACCATCCACACCCACACGGCAGCCGACGCCCTCACCCTGCGCCCTCTGGTGCAGGCCGCCCGCGATCGCGAGCTCGGCGGATTCCGCAAGGGGCTCGTCGGCGTCGACCTGGACCGGCTCGCCGTACTCGCCCGTGAACTCGTCGAGGCCGAACCGCGCACCATGAAGGCGTTGCGCGAGGCGCTGCTCGTCGAATGGCCGGACGCCGACCCGCAGGCCCTCGCGATCGCCGCCCGCTGCCGGCTGCCGCTCGTCCAGGTCACCCCGCGCGGGCTGTGGGGGAGGAGCGGTCAGGTCGCGCTCACCACCGCCGAGCACTGGCTGGGGCGTCCCGCCGAGCCGGCGCCCGCGCCGGACGCGACCGTGCTGCGCTATCTCGCCGCCTTCGGTCCCGCCTCCGTCAAGGACATGCAGACCTGGGCCGGCCTGACCCGGCTGCGCGAGGCCTTCGAACGGCTGCGTCCGCGGCTCGTCACCTTCTACGACCCGAACGGCGTCGAACTCTTCGACCTGCCGGACGCGCCCCGCCCCGCCGCCGACACCCCGGCCCCGCCGCGTTTCCTGCCCGAGTTCGACAATCTGCTCCTCTCCCACGCCGACCGCACCCGGGTCGTACCGGCCGAGTACTGGGGCCGCGCCTGGCAGGGCAACGTCGCCCACCGCACGCTTCTCGTCGACGGATTCCTCGCCGGGGTCTGGAAATTCGACGACGGCCACGGCCACCTCGTTGTCGAGCCCTTCGGCAGGCTGACCAAGGCCCAGCGCGACGAGGTGACCGCCGAAGGGGCGCGGATGCTCGACGCCATGCACCCGGGGACGTCGTACGACATCCGGTTCGGGACCGTGCTGTCGTAGACCCGCTCAGTCCGCGCGGCCCGTCACCGCAACCGTCACGCCCAGGCCGATCATCGTGAAGCCGCCCGCGCCGCCGATCAGGGACAGGCGGCGGTCGGAGCCGGCGAACCAGGTGCGGGCCGCCGAGGCGGTCAGGCCCCACAGGGTGTCCGTGACCAGGCCGATGGAGATGGGGATCAGGCCGAGCAGGAGCATCTGGAGTGGGACGTTGCCCGCCGAGTGGTTCACGAACTGGGGGAGTACGGCGGCGAAGAACACCACGCCCTTGGGGTTGGTGACGCCGACGAGGGCGCCGTCCAGGACCGTGCGCAGGTCGCCGCGCGGCTCCGATGACGAATCGGTCCGCATCGCCGAAGCCTTCAGGTCCTTGCGGTGGCGGAAGGCCTGGACCCCGAGGTACACGAGGTAGGCGGCGCCCGCGAGTTTCACCGTCAGGTAGACCGTGACCGAGCGTTCGACGAGTGAGCCGATGCCGAAGGCCACCGCCGTCACCAGCAGGTACGAGCCGAAGACGTTACCGATCGCCGTCGCCACCGCCGTGCGGCGGCCGTGGGCGAGCGCGCGGCCGATGACGAACAGGACGCTCGGGCCGGGGATCACGATCACCAGCAGCGACATCGCCGCGAAGGCGAGGAAACGGT
Source organism: Streptomyces sp. NBC_01622 (assembly GCF_045209635.1). Classification (NCBI taxonomy): domain Bacteria; kingdom Bacillati; phylum Actinomycetota; class Actinomycetes; order Kitasatosporales; family Streptomycetaceae; genus Streptomyces; species Streptomyces sp. NBC_01622. The sequence goes on along the minus strand of NZ_CP109293.1, from coordinate 2,495,985 downwards.
CCGTGGACACCATGCCTATCACTCCTATCAGGGGGCTCATTGAAACAGGAGTCCAGGAGCCCCCTCTAGAGTCGGGGCCATGGAACTGCGGCAGCTCACCTACTTCGTCGCGGTCGCCGAGGAGCTGCACTTCGGGCGGGCCGCCATGGGGGTCCCCCCGCTCGAGCGAAGCCGAGAGTGGGGGAGGCTGCACATCGTGCAGTCGGCGGTGAGTCAGCAAGTCCGGCGGTTGGAGCGGGAGTTGGGCGCCGAGTTGTTCGACAGGTCGCCCCGGCGGGTGCGGCTCACGGGGGCGGGGGAGCGGCTGCTGCCCGAGGCGCGGGCGGTGCTGACCGCCGCCGAGCGGGCCCGTGCCGCCGTCGCGCCGCCGGCGGGGCTGCGGATCGGGACCAGTACCGGGCTCGGCGCGCATCTGGACCGGGTCCTCGGCGCGTTCGCCGAGCGGGCACCGGACGTGCCGGTCGAGCTGTTTTCGATGCCTGTCGGGGAGCGGCTGGCCCGGGTCGCGGGCGGCCAGCTGGACGCCGCGTTCGTCCGGGCCGTCGAGCCGGTGTCGGGCGTACGGGTGCTGCCCCTGTGGCCCGACCCCCTCGTGGCCGCCGTCCCCGCCTCGCATCCGCTGGCCCGGCGCCCCGAGATCCGCGTCGACGAACTGGCCGCGCTGCCGCTCGCGCTCACCGAGCGCCGGAACAACCCGGCGCTGGTCGATCTCGTCGTCGGCGCCTGTCACCGGGCCGGCTTCGAGCCGCTGCCCGGACCGGTGAGCGGGTCCCTCCAGGACACCCTCGCCAGCATCGGCGCGCGCCCGCTGTGGACGGTCGTCTACGCCTCCCACGCGCGCGTGCTGCACAGCCCGCGCGTGGCCTTCGTACCGTTCGCGGCGCCCGGCCTCACGCTGTCGACGGGCTTGGCCGTGCATGCCACGCATCAGCCCCCGTATCTCGACACCCTGCTGCTGGCCTGCGGCGATCACGAGAACTGATCGCCGCGTTCGCGGGCTGCTTCTTGGTCGGGGGCGGCCGGCGCGATGAACTGGACTCACCGAACAGGAGCGCAACTCAAGGGAGTTCAGCATGCCCATCGTGACCATTCAGCAGGGACCGCGTGACGTCGAGCTGAAGCGGGACCTCGTCAAGCGGGTCACCGACGCCTTCGTCGACGCGTACAAGATTCCCGCCGAGACCGTGCAGGTGTGGATCCACGAGGTGCCCGCCGACAGCTGGGGAGCGGCGGGGCAGCTCGTGGCCGACAAGTAGGGGGCACATGGATAGGGTGCGTTGCGGGCTGCTCGTGGAAGCCCGCAACGCACCCTGGTATTTCCCTGAGGTGTGCTCAGGAGACCTTCCGGGTTACGAGTTGACCTGTGTGGTCACCAGGCTGGAGAACGTGGTCAGCCGGGTGTAGACACCCGGGTAACCCGCCTCGGCACAGCCCTCGCCCCAAGAAGTGATCCCTGCCAGGACGCCCCCGATGAGCAGGGGACCGCCGCTGTCGCCCTGGCAGGTGTCTACGCCGCCGGATGTGTATCCGGCGCAAACCATGTCGGACGCGATGAAGTCCGAACCGTAGGAGCTCTTGCAGCTGGTGTCGGACACGATCGGCACGGTCGCCGTCCGCAGCTGGTTGGAGGAGCTGCCGTTCTCCGAGGTGGTGCCCCAGCCGAGGATGCGGGCGGTGGTGCCGGCCGCGTACACGCTGGTCTGGGAGGAGGAGACGTACGACGCCGTCGTGTACGGCATCGACGTCGACAGCGTCAGGACGGCCACGTCGTCGCCGTTGGTGGCGTCCGTGTAGCTGGGGTTGATCCAGATCTTGCTGACCTTGCTGACGGTGCCGTTCGTACCGTTGAGGTACGTACGGCCGCCGACCACGCGCACGCTGCTGGTGGTCTCGCCGACCATACAGTGAGCCGCGGTGATCACCTTGGTGGCGGAGACGAGCGTGCCGCCGCAGAACTGGTTCTGCGAGGCGTCCGTGATCTGCATGACGAACGGGTACGACGTCGTCGTGGTCGTGGTACCGCCGACGATGGGCTGGGGGGCTGCCACAGCGGTGGGGGCGCTGAGCAGTGCGGTCGCTGCGGCAGCGGCGGCTGCTGCGACGACTGCGGTGGTTCTCTTGGCGCGGTTGAGCCCGAACATGAGTCTCCTCATTAGGGTTGCCGGTGGGGGGCGCGCGGGTGTGGGGGTGTGCTACGGGGGTCGCGGGACCGACCCCCGTATGCCCGGGCGAGCGGCACACCCATAAGCTAGAACCAGGCACACCCTGCTCCCAATGAGGGAACCCCCTAGGGGAGTTGGGCAGGGAAAACCCTCGGTCGCCGCACAGTAAACCCGTAGGGTCCTCAGTTCGGACGGCGCCCCGCCGCCAGTCGGACGATATCCACCCGCGAGCGGATCCCCAGCTTCCGGTAGACCCGGGTCAGGGTCGCCTCGACCGTTTTGACGCTGATGAACAGCCGGGCGGCGATCTCCCGGTTGGTGGCGCCCTCCATGACCAGCGCGGCGACCTGACGCTCCATCGAGGCCAGTCCGTCGAGCCCGTCCAGGGCGGGCGGCGCGGGGGTGGCCGCGGGCGCCGGCTCCGGCGGGCGGGTGACGGTGGCCTCGTCCACCTGCCGCAGCCAGGGCAGGGCACGGCAGCGCCGGAACAGCCGGGTCGCCTCGTCGTAGGACGTGGGCCCGGGCTGCCGGGTGCGCAGCGACGCCAGTGCGAAGGCGGCGCGGGCCTCCTCCAGGCCGTAGCCGAGTTTGGCGAGCCGGTCCTGAACGGACGTCAGTTGTGCCACGGCCGCGTCGTGTTCGCCGCGTGCCGCGCGCACCAGGGCCTCGGCGCGGTCGAGTACGGCGAGGACGCTCTCGCGGCCGAGCCGCAGGGCGCGTTCGCGGGTCACGTCGATGACGTCCTGGGCCTCGGCGGTCTCGCCGATGCGGACGAGGGCCTCGGCGAGGTCGCCGTGCCAGCGTCCGCGCGCCGGGTCGGTCACCCCGAGGGCCTGCTCCAGTTCGCGGACCCGGCGCAGCGAGCGGACGGTGCCGTGGGCGTCCCCGGCGACCAACTGGGCGTATCCCAGGGCGCCGAGGGCCCGGGACAGATACATCTGGTCGCCGTCCTCCTCGGCGTGCTCGACCGCCTCCCGGGCCAGCGCGAGGGCCTCCTCGACGTCACCGCCGGAGGCCTCGGCGAGCGCGGTGAGCATCGCGGACGCGGTCTGGCCGATGCCGGAGTCGCGGGCCAGCCGCAGGCCCTCGCGGGCCAGGTCGAGAGCGCGGCCGCAGTGCCCGGAGCGCAGCTCGGTCTCGGCGAAGCCGCGCAGGAAGTGCACCTCGCTCTCCACAGAGCCGCGCCGCCGCACCTCGCGCAGCAGCGCGGTGATGGTGGCGCGGGCCTCCGGCAGCTGATCGCTCATCACCAGCCAGCGGAACCGGGCCGAGCCCGCGCCGTTGTGATGGCACGCCACCCTCGGGTCCTGGGGCTCCTTCAGCGCGCGCTTGATGGTGAGGGGGGCGTCCGGATGGCCCATCAGGGTCTCGGTCTGCGCCTGGAAGGACAGCGCGAGGAGTTCCGTGCGCCGGTCGCCGGCGAGCGCCGCCAGCTCTGCCGAGCGCGCGGTCTCCGCCCGGGCCTCGGCGAAGTCGCCCTCCACGAGCAGGGCGCGCCAGGCCAGTTGGTAGCGGACCAGGGCCAGCAGCCGGGGGTCGTCGCCCGCGTCGGCGAGGGCCTGCGGGAAGACGGCGTCGACGTCCGCCATGGCGTGGCCTGCCGTGTCGATCACGATGATCCAGGCCCGCACCCGCTCGGCGGGCACCGTGGCCCGGGTCAGTACCTCACGCGCGATGTCCCGGGCGAGGTCGAGTTCACCCGCGGTGATCGCGTCCTCGGAGGCCTGCAACCGCCGCTCGTCGGGGCCCGGCACGCTGTCGCCCGGGGTGTGCCGGGCGGCGAGCAGTCCGAGCGAGGCGGCGACCGAGGGCGCCCCGCGATCCCGGGCCAGGGTCGCGGCCTCGGCAAGCCGGGCGGCGACCTCCGGGTCGGTGCCGGTGGTGGCGAGGGCCAGGTGCCGGGCGCGCTCGATGGGGTCGGAGGCCGCGGTCGACAGCGCCGCGTGCGCGGCCCGCCGCTCCTGCGCGGGGGCCTCCGCGTACAGCGCGGCGGAGATCAGCGGGTGCGCGAACCGTACGGCGGGTCCCTCGGGTTCCGTTGCCAGCAGGCCGAGTTCGGCGGCCTGGGCGGTTTCGGCCTCGGCGTTCTCGCGGCCGGCCGTCTGGAGCAGGGCGATGGTGGGGCGGGCGCCCGCGCTGGCGACCAGCAGGGTGCGGCGGGCCTCGGCGGGCAGCATGTCGAGCCGGCTCAGCACCAACGCGCGTAGTGACGTGGGCACGGGGAGCGGCTCGCCGGGTCTCGGCGGGGTGGGGTTCTCGGCCAGGGCGCGGCCCAGCTCCAGCGCGAACAGCGGGTTGCCGCCGCTGGTGCGGTGGATCTCGCGGACCGTGGAGCGGGGCAGCCCGGTGTAGCCGCGGTCGTCGAGCAGTGCGGAGACCTGCGTCCGGGAGAGCGGGCTGAGCCGGAACGCGAGGGTGTCCGGCGGCGAGGCGTTCAGATAGCGGTCGTACTCCTGGCCCTCGGTGCGCACCGCGAAGATCATCTGCACCTGGGTGTCGCCGAGGCGGCGGGCGGCGAAGCCGAGGAGCTCCGCGCTGGCCGGGTCCAGCCACTGCAGATCGTCCGCCACGACGAGGACCGGGCCGTCGGCGGCGAGCGCGCGCAGCGCGGACAGGACGGCGAGGCGCAGGGCGAGTCCGTCGCGCTGGAGGGAGGACTCGCCGCGTCCGGTGAGCGCGGATTCCAGTGCCGTGCGCTGGGCGGCGGGCAGCCGCTCGGACACCTCGTCGAGGACCAGACCGAGGAGGTCGGCGAGGGCCAGGAAGGGGAGATGCGATTCGGACTCCGTGGCCGAGCAGCGCAACACGGTCCGCGCCGAGTCGCCGTATTCCGCGCTCAGCGCCCGCAGGACGGTCGACTTTCCTATTCCGGCGGGGCCGTGGAGCAGCACACTGCCACCGCCGGCGAGCTGGTCACGGGCGGCGTTGAACATCTCCTCCCGGCCGATGACCAGGTCGGGGCGGGTTCTGGCAGGCTCCTTGAAGTCCCGTCGCACGGTCACCGCTCCCCTCGTGTGTCGTGTCCGGGCCAATATTAGGCAATCAGTCCTTGAAATTCGGATGGATGGGGTGGTGAGGGAAATAACAACCGTGTGACAGGAGGAAATTCAAAGCTCCGATGAATGAATAGACAGCCGTCGCCGGAGCCGGTCCCCGGGCCCGCGCCGGCGCCCGTCTCATGGCAGCACCCCCGCCCGTCGCGCCGCCACCACGGCCTCCCCGCGGGTGTGCGCGCCGAGCTTCCGCATCGCCGAGCGCAGATACCCCTTCACCGTCTCCGGCCGCAGCCCGAGCCGCTCCGCCGCCACCGCGTTCGTCGCCCCGGCCGCCACACACGCCAGCACGTCCAGTTCCCGGGGCGCCAGTTCCACCTCCCCGGTGGCCGCGTCTGCGGTCAACAGGCCGCAGGCGTCCAGGAGTTCGGCCCGCAGTGCCGGGTCCGGGATGCGCGGGGCCAGCGCCCGCAGCGCCGCGTGCGCCTCCCGCACCTGCTCCCACACCGCGCTCGCCGCCGGGTCGGGGGCCGGTGCCGGACGCGCCGCGCTCAGCAGCTCGTGCACCTCCTCCCGGACCACCAGCGCCTGTTCGACGTCCCGGGCGGCCGCCATCGCCGCGCTCAGCATCCGGTCGCCCAGCGGCTGGGCGGTGCGCAGCGCGCCGTAGAGGACACCGCGCACCCGGCGCCGTACGACGACCGGGACGGCGAGGATCGCGTGCAGGCCCTCGGCGGCCACCGGGGCGTCGTACTCGTGGCTGATCTGGCGGGAGGCGGAGTAGTCCAGGACGGCGCACGGGCGGGCGAGGGCGACCGCCTTGCCGCCGAGACCGTTGCCCGAGTTCACCGCGAGGGCACGCAGGGACGGGGTCAACGTGCCGCTCAGTTCGCTGATGCGCATCTGCTGCCGGCCGCTCTCCACCAGGCCGCCGAAGGCGACGGGCAGCCCCGTGCCGCGCCGGAGCCGTACCAGTGCCGCCTGAATCTCCACCATCCCCGCCGCGTCCGTCGCCACCCGCTTGCCCCTTCGTTGCGGCCGTTCTGCTGCACACACCCCCGTACGGGGGTAGTGAGACCCACATCACGGATTACACGATGTCAGAGAGCCGCCCGGCAATGGTCCGGTACCTAGGAGGACAGATGACTACGGCAAGCGAGTCGTTCCGTAGTGCGCGGGATTTCCTGTTGGCACATCGCGAGGACTATGCCACGGCCTACGAGGGTTTCTCCTGGCCCCGGCCCGAGCACTTCAACTGGGCCTTCGACTGGTTCGACGTCATCGCCTACGGCAACGCCGGCACCGCGCTGCACATCGTCGAGGAGGACGGCCGCGAGACCAAGCTGTCCTTCGGTGAGCTGTCCGTCCGCTCGGACCAGGCCGCGCACTGGCTGCGCACGCGAGGTGTCCGCGCCGAGGACCGGATCCTGGTCATGCTCGGCAACCAGGCCGAACTGTGGATCACCGCCCTGGCCGCGATGAAGCTCGGCGCCGTCGTCATCCCCGCCACCCCGCTGCTGGGCCCCGCCGACCTGCGCGACCGCGTGGAACGCGGCCGGGTCCGGCACGTCATCGTGCGCTCCGAGGACACCGGCAAGTTCGACGAGGTACCCGGCGACTACACCCGCATCGCGGTGGGTGGCGAGCGGCCCGGCTGGCTGGACTTCGAGGAGGTCTACGACACCTCCGCCTCCCTCTTCGTACGGGACCCCGCCCCGACCCTCGCCGACGACCCGCTGATGCTCTACTTCACCTCGGGCACCACCGCCCACCCCAAGCTGGTCGAGCACACCCACACCTCGTACCCGATCGGCCATCTGGCCACCATGTACTGGATCGGCCTCCGGCCCGGCGACGTGCACCTCAACATCTCCTCGCCCGGCTGGGCCAAGCACGCCTGGTCGAACCTGTTCGCGCCCTGGAACGCCGAGGCGACCGTCTTCATCCACAACTACACGCGTTTCGACCCGGTCCGGCTGATGGCCGAGATGGACCGCGCGGGCGTCACCACCTTCTGCGCCCCGCCGACGGTGTGGCGGATGCTCATCCAGGCCGACCTGACCCAGCTGCGCACCCCGCCCCGCGAGGCCCTGGCCGCGGGGGAGCCCCTGAATCCCGAGGTCATCGAACAGGTCCGGCGCGCCTGGGGCGTCACCATCCGGGACGGCTTCGGGCAGACCGAGACCGCCGTCCAGGTCTCCAACAGCCCCGGCCAGCCGCTGAAGACCGGCTCCATGGGGCGGCCGAGTCCGGGTTACCGGGTGGAGCTGCTCGATCCGGTGTCGGGCGCGCCGGGCGTGGCCGAGGGCGAGATCGCGCTCGACCTCTCCAACCGCCCCGTCGGCCTGATGACCGGCTACCACGGCGACCCGGACCGTACGGCGGAGGCGATGGCCGGCGGCTACTACCGCACCGGCGACATCGGCTCCCGCGACGAGGACGGCTACATCACCTACGTCGGCCGGTCCGACGACGTCTTCAAGGCCTCCGACTACAAGATCTCCCCGTTCGAGCTGGAGAGCGCCCTGCTGGAGCACGAGGCGGTGGCCGAGGCCGCCGTGGTGCCCGCGCCGGACGAGCTGCGGCTCGCCGTACCGAAGGCGTACGTCGTGCTCGCGGCGGGCTGGGAGCCGGGACCCGACACCGCGAAGGTGCTGTTCGAGCACTCGCGCCAGGTCCTCGCCCCGTACAAGCGCATCCGGCGGCTGGAGTTCGCCGAGCTGCCCAAGACCGTCTCCGGCAAGATCCGCCGGATCGAACTGCGCGAGGCGACGGCCGCCGGATCGGCCGCCGAGTACCGCGAGGAGGACTTCCGGTGAACTCGTACACCCATGGCACCAGCGGGACTTCACTCCTCGGCGACACCATCGGCGCCAACCTCGACCGGGCGGTCGCCGCCTGGCCCGACCGCGAGGCGCTCGTCGACGTACCGTCCGGGCGGCGCTGGACCTACGGTCAATTCTCCGCCGGTGTCGATCAGTTGGCGTGCGCGCTGCTCGCGAGCGGTGTGGCGAAGGGCGACCGGGTCGGGATCTGGGCGATCAACTGCCCCGAGTGGGTGCTCGTCCAGTACGCCACCGCCCGCATCGGCGCGGTCATGGTGAACATCAACCCGGCCTACCGCACCCACGAGGTCGAGTACGTCCTCCAGCAGGCGGGCATCTCGGTCCTCTTCTCCTCGGTCGCCCACAGGAGCAGCGACTACCGGGCGATGGTCGACCAAGTGCGGGGCAAATGCCCGGAGTTGCGTGAGGTCGTGTACATCGGCGACCCGAGCTGGGAGGCGCTGCTGAGCCGTGGCACGGGTGACGAGCCGTACCCGGAGCTGTCCTGCGACGACCCCATCAACATCCAGTACACCTCGGGCACGACCGGCTTCCCCAAGGGTGCCACGCTCTCCCACCACAACATCCTCAACAACGGCTATTTCGTGGGCGAGTTGATCACCTACACCGAGCAGGACCGGGTCTGCATCCCGGTGCCCTTCTACCACTGCTTCGGCATGGTGATGGGCAACCTGGCGGTGACCTCGCACGGCGCCTGCATGGTGATCCCGGCCCCGTCCTTCGAACCGGCGGCGACCCTGAAGGCCGTACAGCAGGAGCGGTGCACGTCGCTCTACGGCGTACCGACCATGTTCATCGCGGAGTTGAACCTCCCCGACTTCGCGAGCTACGACCTCTCCTCGCTCCGCACGGGCATCATGGCGGGCTCGCCCTGCCCGGTCGAGGTGATGAAACGGGTGGTCGCCGAGATGCACATGGCGGAGGTGTCCATCTGCTACGGCATGACGGAGACGTCCCCGGTCTCGCTCCAGACACGGCGGGACGACGACCTGGAACACCGCACCGGCACGGTAGGCCGGGTCCTGCCGCACCTGGAGGTCAAGGTCGTCGACCCGGCCACCGGCGTCACTCAATCCCGGGGCGCCGCAGGGGAGTTGTGCACCCGCGGCTACAGCGTGATGCTCGGCTACTGGAACGAGCCCGGGAAGACCGCCGAGGCGATCGACGCGGGCCGCTGGATGCACACCGGGGACCTGGCCGTGATGCGCGAGGACGGATACGTCGAGATCGTCGGCCGCATCAAGGACATGATCATCCGGGGCGGCGAGAACATCTACCCGCGCGAGATCGAGGAGTTCCTCTACACCCACCCGAAGATCGCCGACGTCCAGGTGGTCGGAGTACCGCACGAGCGCTACGGCGAGGAGGTGTTGGCCTGCGTCATCCCGCGCGACCCGGCCGACCCCCTGACCCTGGAGGAACTCCGCGCCTTCTGCGGGGACAGGCTGGCCCACTACAAGATCCCGACCCTGCTCCAGGTCATGGACGCCTTCCCGATGACGGTCTCGGGAAAGGTACGGAAGATCGAGCTGCGGGAGCGGGCGGTGCGGGACAGCCGACCTGGGGCCGAGTCCACGAACTGACCGCCCGCCGCGTGGAGTTGGTCGACGAGGTTGCTCAGTGGCTGGGGTGCCCGAGAACGTTCCGGTGCGGGGGCGGGCGGTCTGCGGCGGGTTCTCGTGACGCTGCCCCGGCCGTGCGGCCCTGGGCCCCGACCTCGGACCGTCCCGCAGCCGGTCCGCCGGACCGTCCGTCGGCTGCCGCGAGTCGCCACGAATCGGCCGTGGTCGTCGCGGCCCTCGAAGCAGGGCCTGTCCGGCGGATCGGGTCGCAGGAAAGTGGCGGTGCCTGATGAGCGCCGGTGAGCGGGGTCTGGTGCGTCCAACTGCAAGGCGGAGGAGGGCGTCGACGCGGTGGGGGCACCTCCCGGCCGAAGGCTGGGGGACGTCGACAACCGACGACAACGCCGCTGGGGGTCCCCCACGCCTTTAGGGCAGTGGGGGAGGGCGTGCCAGACCCCGCGTCTGCGGCATGATCCGCCGGACAGGCCCTAGCCCCCCGCCGCGTCGAGTTGGTCGGCGAGTTCGTTCACCGGCTGGGGGGTGCCCGTGAGGTCGAGGACGAAGAGGGGGACGCCGAGGGTGTCGGCGCGGACGCGGGCGTCGTCGGCGTAGCCGGCGAGGGAGAAGTAGACGCAGCCCGTGGACTCCGTCATCGCGGTCAGCCACAGGCACTCCACGTCCCGGAGTGAGGCGGGGCGCACGGTGGGGTCCACCTGCGCCAGGATGCCGCGGGCGGCCAGGCCGATGCCGGACGGGGGTCGCTGGTCGGCGCGGCGGATGTCCCGGTAGCCGAGCCAGCGCAGATAGAGCGCGGCAGCGGTGACCGCGTCCCGCGCGGTACGGATCGTGACGGGCTGGAACGCAGGCCGGTCCCGGGCGCCGATGTCGGCCCTGGGGACGCTCGCGGCCGACTGCGCCGGCGGCTCCTCCCCGGCGACGGGAATCCGTAGCAGCGTCCCGCACGGGCAGCCCAGCTCCGGATACGGCCACTCGTCCAGGCGGCCGCAGGCCTCGCAGCGCACCGCGATCCAGTCCTCGTCCCAGACCCGGTGGCTCACGACCGTCGCCGCGCCGCGCGGATCGAGCGGCGGGGCCACGGGGGCACCGCAGACGCAGGGATAGGACGGCGCGGCATAGACGTGCTCACGTCGGCAGGCCGGACAGCGCACCGGCACGCTCTCGGACATGAGCCCCATGGTCCTCCTGAAAACCCCTGCTTGTCCGTGTCTTGACGGCCTTCGTGCCTCCACTTACATTTCTTCCAGATAGTAGAATCTAGTTTCCACAATGCGGAATTACTCACCGCGGGGCGCGACGGTGACGCGAATCCGACAGCCGAAGCAGGAGTACTCCATGGCTCGTATGACCGCTGCCCGCGCGGCAGTCGAGATCCTCAAGCGCGAGGGCGTCAGCGACGCGTTCGGCGTCCCCGGCGCGGCGATCAACCCCTTCTACGCCGCCCTCAAGGCCTCCGGCGGTATCCACCACACCCTCGCCCGGCATGTCGAGGGCGCCTCGCACATGGCCGAGGGCTACACCCGCACCCGCCCCGGCAACATCGGCGTCTGCATCGGCACCTCGGGCCCGGCCGGCACCGACATGATCACCGGCCTCTACTCCGCGACCGGCGACTCCATCCCGATCCTCTGCATCACCGGCCAGGCCCCGACCTCCGTGATCCACAAGGAGGACTTCCAGGCCGTCGACATCGCCTCCATCGCGGGACCGGTGACGAAGATGGCGGTCACCGTCCTGGAGGCGGCCCAGGTCCCGGGCGTCTTCCAACAGGCCTTCCACCTGATGCGCTCGGGACGCCCCGGCCCGGTCCTCGTCGACCTGCCGATCGACGTCCAGCTCACCGAGATCGAGTTCGACCCGGAGACGTACGAGCCGCTGCCGGTCTACAAGCCGGCCGCGACCCGCGCCCAGATCGAGAAGGCGCTCGGGATGCTGAACGCCTCCGAACGCCCGCTGATCGTCGCCGGCGGCGGTGTCATCAACGCCGACGCGGCCGAACTCCTCGTCGAGTTCGCCGAGTTGACCGGCACCCCGGTCGTCCCCACCCTGATGGGCTGGGGCGCCCTGCCCGACGACCACGAGCTGAACGCCGGCATGGTCGGCCTCCAGACCTCGCACCGCTACGGCAACGCGACCTTCCTGGAGTCCGACTTCGTCCTCGGCATCGGCAACCGCTGGGCCAACCGCCACACCGGCAAGCTGGACGTCTACACCGCCGGACGGACCTTCGTCCACGTCGACATCGAGCCCACCCAGATCGGCCGGATCTTCGCCCCCGACTACGGCATCGCCTCCGACGCGAAGGCCGCGCTGGAGCTTTTCGTGCAGGTGGCAAGGGAGTTGAAGGCCGCGGGCAGCCTCCCCGACCGCTCCGCCTGGGCGGCCTCGGCACAGGAGAAGAGGTCAACTCTCCAGCGCCGTACGCACTTCGACGACATCCCGATCAAACCGCAGCGCGTCTACGAGGAGATGAACAAGGCCTTCGGCCCGGAGACCCGGTACGTCTCCACCATCGGCCTCTCGCAGATCGCCGGCGCCCAGATGCTGCACGTCTACCGCCCCCGCCACTGGATCAACTGCGGCCAGGCGGGCCCCCTCGGCTGGACGATCCCGGCCGCGCTCGGCGTCGCCAAGGCCGACCCCGAGGGGTCCGTCGTCGCCCTCTCCGGCGACTACGACTTCCAGTTCATGATCGAGGAACTGGCGGTCGGCGCCCAGCACCGCATCCCGTACGTCCATGTCCTGGTGAACAACGCCTACTTGGGCCTCATCCGCCAGGCGCAGCTCGGCCTGGACATCAACTTCCAGGTCAATCTGGAATTTGAGAACATCAACTCCCCCGAGCTGGGCGTCTACGGCGTCGACCACGTCAAGGTCGTCGAGGGTCTGGGCTGCAAGGCCATCCGGGTCACCGACCCCGCCGAACTCGGCACCGCCTTCGAGCAGGCGAAGAAGCTCGCCGCGGAGTTCCGCGTGCCGGTCGTCGTCGAGGCGATCCTCGAACGCGTCACCAACATCTCGATGAGCCGGACGAACGACATCGGCGAGGTGGTGGAGTTCGAGGAACTCGCGACCGAGCCCGGCCACGCACCGACGTCGATCAGGACGTTGAAGGTCTGAGACCGCGGGAGGAACAGGGGGGCCGTCCTTGAGGGACGGCCCCCTCTCTTTTTGTAGGCGCGCAGCGCCACAAAAAGGGGCGCGGGGCTGTATCGATCAGCGGCTCCGCCGCGGGGCGCGACCAGCCACGCACCACCCGCACCCCGCAACGATCAGAGCCCGGCAGAACCCGTCCGGCCCGGCAGGCGAAACGTACGCTGCCTCACCGATCGTGGTGTTCCGACAGCCCCGGCCAGTCCTCCGGCCCGCCGCCCTGCCACTCGATCAGGTCGCTCTCCTCGACCTCGATCCGGTCCAGGTCGGCCAGCCGCAGGATCTCGACGACGTCGTCAAGGTGGGAGGCGATGCCGAGGGTCTCGTCGCCGGTGGTGACCCGACGGGAACCGTCCAGGGCCGGGGGGTGGACCACGATGTGCGGGTGTTCCGGTGGATGTGCCATGCCTTCAGGCTGCTGCGCCTACGGCGGATCCGCACCCGGAAACACCGAAGAGCGCCGTGTCCGGCGCTCTTCGTGGTGGCCGTCCGACGGCGCGAGGCTGGGCGCGACAGGACGTTCGCGCCGCCGGACGGGGTCATGGGGAGGGGTGCTTCGGGTCGGTGTTCCGGCTGGGACCGCGGCGGTCGCGACGGAACCGGGGGCTCCTTCTCTCAGGTCGAGAAGGAGGCCCCGGGACCTTCACCACCGCACTGGCTCGCACTCCGCCGCGGTCCTGGCCCCGCCCGCGCCGTGCCGGCGACCACCCCTCATCCGGGTCGTCCGGCACACACGGGCCGTCTGTTGGTTCTCGGTCCGGCATGATTCCGGGCGGCGCCACCGCCTGGGCGCGACAGGACAGATGTCGGCGGCGGCGCCGTCCGGAAGTCTCAGAGCCGCGCGCCGGAGAGGCGCTCGACGGCGCGCAGCAGCGCCGAGTGGTCCAGGCCGCCGTCGCCCTGCGCGCGCAGCGACGCGACGAGTTGGGCCACCACCGCGCCGACCGGCAGGGCCGCGCCGACGTTGCGGGCCGCGTCCGTGACGATGCCCATGTCCTTGTGGTGCAGGTCGATCCGGAAGCCCGGCTTGAAGTCGCGGTTGAGGAAGTTGTCCTTCTTCCGCGCCAGCACGGTCGAGCCCGCGAGCCCGCCGCCCAGGACGTCGAGGGCGGCGGCCAGGTCCACGCCCGACTTCTCCAGGAACACCACGGCCTCGGCGCACGCCTGGATGTTCACCGCGACGATCAGCTGGTTGGCGGCCTTCACGGTCTGCCCCGAGCCGTGCGGACCGCACAGCACGATGGTCCTGCCGAGCGCGTCGAAGATCGGCCGCGCCTCGTCGAAGTCGGCCCGGTCGCCGCCGGCCATGATGGACAGTACGGCCTCGATCGCACCGGCCTCACCGCCGGACACGGGGGCGTCGAGGACCCGAATTCCCTTGCCCGCAGCCGCCTTTGCCAGGTCGACCGAGGTCTGCGGGGTGATCGACGACATGTCGATCAGGAGGGCGCCGGCGCGCGCGTTCTCCAGGATGCCGTCGGGGCCGTAGGCGATGGCCTCGACCTGGGGGGACGCGGGCACCATCGTGATCACCACGTCGGCGTCGCGCACGGCCTCGGCGATGGAGCCGGCAGCGGTGCCGCCGGCGGCGGCCAGGCGGTCCAACTTGTCCTGTTCCAGGGTGAATCCGGTGACGTCGTAACCGGCCTTGAGCAGGTTCTCGGACATGGGGGAGCCCATGATGCCGAGGCCTATCCAGGCGATCTCGGGGAGCTTGCTCATCGGAAGTGCCTTTCGGTGAAGGTCAGTTGGGCAGCCAGTCGAAGGCCTCGGCGCTCGGGCGGTCGCCGGGCTTGTACTCCAGGCCCACCCAGCCGTCGTAACCGGCCTTCTTCAGCTGGTCGAGGAGGTCTTCGAGGGGGAGCGTGCCGGTGCCGGGGGCGCCGCGGCCCGGGTTGTCCGCGATCTGCACATGGCCGGTCTTCGCCGCGAACTGCTCGATCACCGACGGGAGTTCCTCGCCGTTCATGGACAGGTGGTAGAGGTCCATGAGGAAGCGCGCGTTGCCGAGGCCGGTCGCGTCGTTCACCTTGTCGACGGTGCCCACGGCGGCCGGGGCGCTGACGAGCGGGTACAGCGGCGACTCGGGCCTGTTGAGCGCCTCGATCAGCAGGATCGCGCCGATCCGGTCGGCGGCGCGGGCCGCGAGGACCAGGTTCTCCAGCGCGAGCGCGTCCTGCTCGGCCGGGTCGACGCCGGCCACGCGATTGCCGTAGAGCGCGTTGAGCGCGGTGGCACCGAGCGAGCCCGCGAAGTCGGCGGCCACGTCGATGTTCGCGCGGAACCGCTCCGACTCCTCGCCCGGGATCGACAGGGCGCCCCGGTCCGGTCCCGGGAGCTGCCCGGCGTAGAAGTTCAGCCCGGTGAGCTGGACGCCCGCGTCCTCCAACGCCCGCTTGAGCGCGTCGAGTTCGGACTGCGCGGGGGTGGGGGAGTCGACCCAGGGCCACCACAGCTCGACCGCGGTGAAGCCGGCCGCGGCTGCTGCCGCGGGGCGCTCCAGGAGCGGGAGTTCGGTGAAGAGGATCGACAGGTTGACGTTGAAGCGCTGGTCTGCGAATCCCATCGGGGTCGCGCTCCCTTCCGTGTCGGGATGCCTTGTCGGGGGGTCGTAACGAGATTCCGTATGGTGGAATATTGTTTCTGCTTAATGGAAGATTGCCGTCGGGTGTCGGAGCTTGTCAAGAGGGCTCGGCGACCTGGCGTCCCCCGGACCGGGGGCCGACCCGGGCGATACGCGCCGGGCGCCGCCGTCGAGCAGCGGTCGCGATTCACCCGGCCCGGTAGCCTGGCCCGGTCACTACCGGGCCGGTCATGCGCCGTGGCGGGCTCGCTCTCGTCTTGCGTCTGTCGGGTCTGGAGGCCGCCCATGAGTGGGATATCGAAAAGCGATGCGGAACGTGTGAGGCAGGCGTGGGGGAACGTGGTGGGCTGGATGGAGAGGAATGCGCCTTCCAGCGTAGAGGCGCTCAATCCTCCTGCCGGCGATGAAGACATGTCCCGGTTGCGGAGCGCGCTCGGGGGTGATGTTCCTGACGTGCTCGACGCGTGGCTTCGTATGAACAACGGGAGCACGGCCAAGGATCAAAGAGAGCCGATTACAGGCGGTTTCAAGGTGATACGTCACCCGGATTCGGCGATATTTCCGCTCGGAAAGGCCCTTCTCAGTTCCCAGGAGATGATCGAGCATCGCGCTGATTATCTCGGCGTGGCCGAAGATATTGGCGACGAAGACTACTGGAAGCCTTCATGGATTCCGGTCGTCGAGACGCTGGACGCCCCGTACGGATTTCTCCTCGATATGCAGGGCGAAGGCAATGTCTACCCTGTTCTGTCTTACCGCGAAGGTTCATATCCGCGCCCCTACGCGCCGTCGCTTGCGCATGTCCTGGATGCCATGGCCAACGCCATTGACCAGGGGGCAGGTTCGGATTTTTCCTTGTCCGGTACATCCGTCACCGTCGTCGACGGACGCATCACATGGTTTTAGGAAACGGCAAGCGGTTGGGGGCGGAGCACATGCTCCGCCCCCAACCGCTTCGGTCAGATGTCTTTATCCTCAGGGCTTACGGGCTTCCAGCCAGTAAGGATCTCCCTCGATGACTCTGTTCTTCTTCCTGAAGTCGGGGAAGAGGGACATGGACTGGCTGTTCTGGTTTCCGGATATGGTGGATCGTCCGCAGGATTCGTTCCAGGTGGGAAGCGGCGAATTCGGATCCGGTAGCAGATGCCACACGCCGCTACTGTCCCTTTTGGCGTAGGTGGTGGCGCACTCGTCACCCGAGGAGACGGGATTGAGGTTCTTCCCGCCCCAGGACGTGGGAGTTCCGGCGGACTGCCAGCTGGCCGCGAACGGGAACTCGTCGCAGCTCACTTGGTCTTTATTGCTGCTTGCGAGTTCCGGCGACAGTGTGGCGTCCGGATTGCGCGTCCACGACTGCGGGCAAATGACCACATCGCGGTTGTAGTCGGGGATCGAAATATTTCTGCCCGGTGCGAGAACGTCGTCGGATATGAAGTTCAGTGGATCTCCCTGGCCCTTGAGGCCGTAATGTCCCGGCAGCATGTGCTGTACCAGCCACGCGTGTGCCGCGGCTGCCGGGAACTTCTTCTCGTTGAGGGTGTACGTCGGCTTGTACCAACTGAACACGCATCCGGGAGTGGTCTTCACCTCGACATCGCATCGGACGTTGAGAGCATCCTGCTCGACACTGGTCGGATTGTCGACGGGGGTGTCGTTCGCGATGCCGCCAAAGGTCCAGTAGGGGAGGACCGAGCCGCTCGTCTGTCCCGACGGAGTCCATTTCATCCTCGTGGTGATGATCGCGCTGTGGGTGTCCCCGAGTGTCCATGTGTTGGATCCGGTCCACGTGGAGCTGATCACGGAGCAATATCCTCGACACTGGAAGCCGAGGTCGAGGTTCACCTTGACCATCACGCCGCTCATGGAATTCAGACGGACGGAAGTGCTCTGCGTGAACGTGTCGCTGTCCACGTCAGTGGCGATCTGGTTCCTGTAGTCGAAGACCGCCGTACCGTCCGGATCGCCGTCATCAAAGTGGATGACGGTCAGATCGTCGTGAATGCACGCGTCCGTGCGCGTGTATGTCATCGATATCGAGGTGACCGAGCATGCCGCGGTTTCGCCGGCGGACAGGGACGACGGCGCCTGTACCTTGCTGCTCTTCGAGGTCATCACGGACGCGGACGACGCTGCCTGTGTCTTGCTGAGCAGCGGGGTACCCGAGGCGAAGAACGATCCCGCAATGGTCGCCGGTGTCTCGTCCGGAACAGGATCGGGAGCGTTGACGTCCGGGTCCCCGAAGGTCAGGTCGGCGGGAATGCCCGAATAGTCGCCGGGCACGAAGGCGACGGCGTCGTAGGCCACGTCCTTGTCGGCGGCGCCGTCCGATGTGGAGTTGGTCAGCTGTACTTCCGGTGGCTGGCTCTTGAAGTTGTAGGCGCCGAGAGAGACCCAACTGTTGTTCTGTGTGTTCTGGTTGACGGTCTTGGTGACCGCGCCGAAGGGGGTGATGACCTTGTAGGTGGCGTTGGTGACCTGCGCGCCGGTGTCCGGGATGTGCACGAAAACCTTGGCCTGGCTGCCGGAGATCGCCGAGTTCAGCTTCCAGTCGCCGAGGATGGTCATCGGTCCGCCGTCGCCGCCCAGGTGGTCGCCGTCGCGTGCGTGGGTGAACCAGAAGTGGCCGTCGTAGCCGCCGCCGATCTGGTGCAGGTCGGCCTTTGCGTCGTACTGCCCGAGTCCCGGTCCGGTCGCGTTCGGGTCCGAGTAGAAGGTGAACCGGAACGAGCCGTCCGTCGCGGTCGTTCCGCAGTCGCTCCAGGTGTCGGTGCCGGCGGGGACGGACTCGACGACCTGCGCGCCCGCGGGTGCGCCGGAGCAGACGGGGGTGCCGTACTGCAGGCGGTAGCCGCGGCCGGGCTCATTGATCGCGGTCACGTACTTGATGCGTTCGATACCGCAGCTGGCGGAGCAGTCGGACTTCCAGGTGGTGTTGGACTCGTGCCACCAGTACTGGGTGTAGCAGCCCGCGGTGGGGCAGTCGGGCGGGTTGGCGGTGTCGCAGTTGTTCTTGGTGTTGCAGAACGCGTCGAGTGGCGGCGAGACGTGCGCCCGGCGGTATTTCCCGCTGGACGGGTCGATGACGCTCCCGGTGGTGCCGTTCCAGGTCGCAGGGTAGAAGCCGGCGGAGGAGAAGCCGGACTCGCCCGGCCAGTCCTGGCGGCCGGAGGTGGCGTAGGAGTGGCCTGCGTCCTGGGACCAGGCGGCCCAGCCCATCACCTTCTCCTCGTACGGCCACTTCTGGGGCTGGGCGGCGTCCTTGTTGGCCAGCGGGTCGAGGTCGGTGTTCATGAAGGACAGCCGGGACGCGGGGTAGACGGGGTTGGCGGGGTTGTTGAACCAGCCGAGGCCCCAGTTGCCGTTGGTGCCCGCGTCCGCCTTCTTGTTGAAGCCGAGGTTGTAGTTCCACACGGCGGTGAACCAGTTCTCGGGCTTGGCCGCGTCGTCGTTGTTCACGGCGATCGTCTGGCCGGACTCGTGCACCTCGTTCCACTTGTCGGCGAGGATGTAGAGCGAGGCGGCGATGTTGGTGGCGTAGTCGATGGCGATCGCGCGCTGTATGGGCACGGAGCGAGAGGTTTCGCCCTCCTTCTCGTGTCCGGCCAGGCGCATGCCGTCGGTGACCTGGCCGACGCCGTAGCCGCAGTCGGAGGTGTCCCAGTGGATGGCCCAGAAGTCGGCGAGGGTGCCGCCGGTGTGGTGGCCGTAGAAGCCGTCGACGGCCGCGAGCGGGCTGCCCATCTGGCCGGAGATGGCCCCGGATTCGGCCTGCCAGAGGTTGGACTCCTGGGCGAGGATGCCCAGTTGGACCTGTGCGGGGATGTTTCCGCCGCCGGTCAGTGGGGGTTTGGGGAACAGGCCCTGCGGGTCGATCGTGGCGAGTCCGGTCTGTGAGCGCCAGCCGCCCTGTGTGAGGTAGTTGGAGCGCAGCTTTCCCTGGACGGCCATGTCCACGGCCCATTCGACCTGGTTGGGGGTGGGCTGGAGGGCCTGGGTGGCGACGTCGTTGCGGGGCACGGAGCACCAGCGGTCGGTGTCGACGGGGTCGTTGGACGTGGTGCCGTCGGCGGCCGTGGTCGCTGTGCTCATCGTCGACAGCTGCGGTTTCGGGGAACCGGTCAGCGTCGGCGAGGGCCTGCCGCCCGCGGTGGTGCCGGGCTCGGCGGCCTGCTGGCTGGTGTGCCGGCCCGTGCCCGGCACCGAGGCGGTGATGGTCAGGGCATGACTGATGTGGCCCGGCGTCGTCTCGGCCGCCGGTTCCTTGGTCGCGGTGCCGGTGAAACCGCGGCCGGCGTTCTCGATGTTGTCGACGCCGGCCTGGACGGCGGGTGCGAGGACCGGGTCGACCGCCAGGCGTCCGCGGGTGGAGAGGTCCGCGTCGGGTGAGACGGCCAACGCCTTGATGCCGCCGGCCGCCAGGCCCTTGTCGTGGTCGGCCTTTCCGGTGAGGTAGACGGTGCCGTCGGTGCCCTGGCGCAGGTTCATCGCGGTGAGCCTGCCGCTCGCGACGGTGGTTTTCCTGCCGTGCGTGTAGGTCTGTACGTTGGCGTCGGTGTCGCCGGTGCGGTCGATGTAGCCGACCGTGCCGTCGTCGGCCACGCGGATGTCGTACGGGGCGTGTTTCGTCGCGGCGAGCCTGGTCGTCGTGCCCTTGCGGTCGACGTGGACGAGCCGGTTTCCGGCGGCACCGATCACACCGTCCTTGGTGGGCACGGCCGAGGTGATCTCGCCGTCGGCGGTGGTGTCGGCGACCGTGGCGCCCTTGGTGTCCACCGTGACCAGGCGCGTCTTGGTGTCGCGCAGTGCGGTGAAGACGGCGGTGTGCGTGGCCGGGCTGCAGGTGGGGTCGAAGTAGGCCAGCGACGCGGTGAACGGGAGCTTGGTGACGCTTCCGTCGTCCAGGTTCACGATCGCGGTGAACGCGCCGCCCATCATCAGGTCGGGCTTGTTGGTGAAGGTGCGGGGAGCGTACGCGACGGCCGCGTGATGGTCGTCCATGACACAGCTGTTGCCGATCCAGGTGTCGGCCGGAAGCTGGGGCTCACTCAGGACGGCAGCCGTCCTCCAGGCATAGCCGTTCTTGCTGTCGCCGACCAGGAGATGAAAGCCGTCACTGTCGGCTGCCGCCGTCACGGCCCGGTCGGCAGAGGTCTTCCAGCCCTTCCCGAGAACGGTGTCACGTTCCTTCAGCGGGACCGCCGACGCGGAATTCTTCTGTGTTGTGACGGCCTGTTGCTGCGTCGACTTCTTCGGTGGGTTCGGTATCGCCGCTTGTGCGGCGGTCGTGGTGAAGGTGGACGCGATCAACGCGGTTGCAGCGCCGATAACCAGTGCGGATGACCGTCTCCTCCTTCTCCCCCGTGATGGATAGTGCATGAATTAGCGACTACCTTTCAGTGAGCCGGACTCAACGAAAGCTCTCGCTCGCGCCGGCAGCAGGTTTCCAGCGCGTCGAGACAGATCCGCGGTTGCCGCGGAACGGCCTTCGATGCGTGACTTGTCTGAGGCGACCAGGTCGACACCATCACCGATGCCGACGTCGATGTCCGACATCGATGTCGCAATTGACGGGCTTGTCAGTCGCATGTGCCGACACTGAGGTAGTTGTCGACGTCGACCTTGCCGCTCGGCTCTTCCATGTAGGAGTACGCCTGGCCGCAGTAGCCCTTTTTCTGATAAACGGGGCCGGCGTACGAGGAATAGGCGCCGAAGTCCTGAGTGTCCGCGGTGGCGGTGTAGTTGTCCGCCAGCCGGACGCCCATGTACCGGGTGGAGCCGAGGTCGTTGAAGAACACGGCGCAGATCGGACGATCGTAGAGGTGGTTGGTCCCGCTGTAGGTGTTGTTCCACCAGGTGTAGGCGGTGCCGTAGGTTCCGTAGCGGGCGGCGCCGGTGGAGACGGTGTAGCCCGAGCCGCACACGTTCGCGGCCGCGGCCGCTGCGACGGCGTTGGACTCCAGGATCTCCTTGGTGCCCTTCGGCGCGGTCTCCGCCATGGCCAGGCCCTCGGCCTGTCCGCCGGCGAACTGCACCGTCGCTATTGGTGTGTTGGCGCCCGACTCGGCCGCCGACGCATACGGTGCGGCCGTCATGGCGCCCAGCATGGCAGTGGCGGCAACGCACACGCGCAATACAGTTCTCAATTCCGCTCCTCGGATGTGGCATGCTCATGTCATGCCGATATGGGTTCTGTCGTGCAGGAAGGCATCAGGACGGGAAGCGGGTGGCCGATGCGGCGCGCGAACGCGCATTTGAGTTCAGCGGGTTGCAGTTGGATTGTGCAGAATCCTCATGCGCAGGGGAGCTCTGTAAATCCCTGGAATTCTCCGTGGTTGCCCTCGAGAATTCAGGGGCTCGTAAAACCCGCTGGATTCGCTACATGGCGGCGAATTCGCCTTCTGGCGCCGTGGACCCGCATGACTTCCCCCTCCGTTGAGCACTCGATGCTCGTGACCGCGAGGAAGATCCGGAATCAAGAGCGCCGGATTACACGTGCCCCCACGCCTCGCGGTCAGCAGGAGCCTATATCAGGTTCATAGGCCACGAGAAGGGGTTTAGGGATCGCAGGCCTCGGCTTACCGGTAGGCGATGTCACAGACAGTTCCATGCCCTGTCTCGATTCTTTTCGTTTGCGGCATATTTGTACCGTCTGCCGACTTTCTTGTGAGCCGTCGGATTCGATTGATCGAGTCTCGGCCACTTGCGTGCATGTCCGCGGGCCGGCGGGGCGCAGGGGTGCTGCATGATCAGGTCGCCGCCTGTGTCGGACTTGTTATTTTCAGCCGAACTATGTGCTGGGCAGGCGCCGAAGATCTCTGCCGCGGTGTCAGCGGAGAGTAATCGATTCGAGGATGTGGCCTTGCTCAAGGTCACCGGTTGGGTGAAGGAGCCAGGCACGGATGCACGGCATGCGGCCGCGCGGTCGGTTGGTCGCGTGCAGGCAAAGGGATGGCCTGGTCGGCTAGGGTCGGCTCGTGGCGGACGAAGCGACTCCGTCCTGGTGGAATTGATCGACCTGGGGTGGATCGTGGCCGCGAAACGGTCGACTGATGCATCCCCGTTGTCCCTGATGCGCCCTCCCCGTGGGCGATCCGGGTAAATGGCAGGTCAGAGGCGCTTTCTGGGGGCACAGTGCGATTGCGAGTGGAGTTCACGACAGAGCCCTTCGATCTCGACGAGGCCCCCGCGCATGCGCTGGTCGCCAGGGAGGTCATCGAGGGGGCGGAGCTGGACGCCGTGGACGTCGGGCCGTTCGGCAACACGGCCGAGGGGGGTGCCGACGCGGTGCTCGGCGCCGTCGACGCGCTGCTGCGCAGGGCCCTGGAGGCCGGTGCCACCCGGGTCTCGCTCCAGCTCAACGTGATCGGCGAGGGCGACCGGTGACCGGCCTCGGGGATGAGCCCTTCATCACGGCGGTGAAGCCGCTGGTCGACGCGATGGGCGGCGAGCTGGTCCCGCCCGACGAGGCCGGCCCCGACGACGTCGTGCTCGCCTGGGAGGGTGCCGACGTGGTCGCCGTACGCCTGCCGCAGCTCGCGGACTCGCTGGACCACATCCTGGCCGCCATGGAACGCAAGAAGGGCAAGCCCCTCGCGGACCTGGACCGCAAGGCCAAGCAGGAGGTCGTACGGATACTGGAGGCGCGCGGCGCCTTCTCGGTACGGCACGGCGTGGAGACCGTCGCGAGCGCCCTCGGGGTCAGCCGGTTCACCGTGTACAACTACCTCAACCGTGAGAAGGAGAGCTGAGCCGCTCTCCGGTTGTTACCCGGAATTTTCAACAAAGTGTTGACGTGGTGTTGCCGAGGGCGTTAGCTACTGCCAGCCCGTTCAGCACAAGGCCACGGAGGCTCCCGTGACGTCGACATCCACGCCGCCGGGCCTCGCCCGGTTCAACGCCCTGGAGGAGCACGCGGCCTTCGCCGTCCTCCTGGAGGCGTGCGCATCCCCGGCGTGGACCCGGCGACTGCTCGCCGGCCGCCCGTACGCCGGACCCGAGGACCTCTACGCCGAGAGCGACGCGGCGATGGCGGACCTCACCGCCGAGGACCTCGGCGAGGCGATGGCCGGCCACCCGCCGATCGGTCGCCCCAAGCCCGGCGACCCCACCTCCGCCCGCGAACAGCGCGGCATGGCGGGCGCCTCCGAGGAGCTCAAGGCGGAGATGCTCGAACTCAACCTGGCGTACCAGGAGAGGTTCGGCCATGTCTTCCTGATCTGCGCCACCGGCCGCACCGGCGAGCAGATGTGCGACGCGGTCAAGGAACGGATCGGCAACTCGCCGGAGCGGGAACGCGAGATCGTCCGCACCGAGTTGGGGAAGATCAACCGCATCAGGCTGGCCAAGCTCGTAGAGGAAGAAGCGGCATGAGCAGCAGTACCACCGCCTCGGTGTCCACGCACATCCTGGACACCAGCATCGGCCGCCCCGCCGTCGGCGTCGCCGTCCAACTCGCCGCCCGCAGCGGCGCGTTGGCGGACTGGCAGGCGCTCGGCGGTTCCGCGACCGACGCGGACGGGCGGTGCAAGGACCTCCCGGCACTGCCGCCGGGCACCACACACGTACGGCTCGACTTCGCGGTGGAGCCGTACTTCTCGCAGCAGGACAACAAGCAAGCCGATGCGCAGCAGGACGCCCCCGCGAATCGGGACAGCGGTGCGGGCGGAGTGTTCTTCCCGGAAGTGGCGATCACCTTCGCCGTGAACCCCGGCGAGCACTACCACGTACCGCTGCTGCTCAACCCGTTCGGCTACTCCGTATACCGAGGGAGCTAGCAGACACATGGCAGACAATTCCCGCCCCACGCGCCCTGTGATCCTGGGACAGAACCAGTACGGCAAGGCCGAGAACCGAGTCGTCAAGATCACGCGGGACGGCGCCACCCACCACATCAAGGACCTCAACGTGTCCGTGTCGCTGAGCGGCGACATGGACGAGGTCCACTACTCCGGCTCGAACGCCAACGTGCTGCCGACCGACACCACCAAGAACACGGTGTACGCGTTCGCCAAGGAGCACGGCATCGAGTCCGCCGAGCAGTTCGGCATCCACCTCGCCCGGCACTTCGTGACCAGCCAGGAGCCGATCAAGACCGCGCGCATCCGCATCGAGGAGTACGCCTGGGAGCGTACGACGGGAGGCCACTCCTTCGTCCGCAAGGGCCAGGAGACCCGGCTCACCCAGATCACGTACGACGGCAGGAGCTGGGAAGTCGTCTCCGGGCTCAAGGACTTGACGGTGCTCAACTCGACGGACTCCGAGTTCTGGGGCTACGTCAAGGACAAGTACACGACCCTCCCCGAGGCCTACGACCGCATCCTGGCGACCGAGGTGTCCGGGCGCTGGCGCTTCAACTGGTGCGACGACGCGCAGGAGATGCCCGACTGGGAGACCTCCTACGAGCGGACCAAGCAGCACATGCTCCAGGCCTTCGCCGAGACGTACTCGCTGTCGCTGCAGCAGACCCTGTACCAGATGGGTTCGCGGATCATCGACAACCGCGACGAGATAGACGAGGTCCGCTTCTCCCTCCCCAACAAGCACCATTTCCTTGTGGACTTGGCGCCGTTCGGGCTGAAGAACGACAACGAGGTGTACTTCGCCGCCGACCGGCCCTACGGCCTGATCGAGGCGACCGTCCTGCGGGACGGCTGCGAGCCGAGGATCCCGGTGGATCTCACCAACCTCTGACGCGAACTCGGCCCAGAAACAAGGAAGTTGAGACGAACGATGGTAACGATGGTTCAGCGTGTCGTCATCGAGAACTGTGCGATCGCGACGGTGGACGCCGCCGACACCGAGTACGCGACCGGGTATGTCGTCATCGCCGGCAACCGCATCGAGTCGCTCGGCGCGGGCAGGGCGCCCGAGGGGCTCGCCGATGTGGTCCGGCGCATCGACGCGAGCGGTCACCTGGTGACCCCCGGCCTGGTCAACACCCACCACCACTTCTACCAGTGGATCACCCGGGGCCTGGCCACCGACCACAACCTCTTCAACTGGCTCGTCGCGCTGTACCCGACCTGGGCGCGCATCGACGAGCCGATGGTCCGCGCCGCCGCGCAGGGCTCGCTCGCGATGATGGCGCGCGGCGGGGTGACCACCGCGATGGACCACCACTACGTCTTCCCGAAGGGCTCCGGAGACCTCTCCGGCGCCATCATCGGCGCCGCCCGCGAGATGGGCGTCCGCTTCACGCTGGCCCGCGGCTCGATGGACCGCAGCGAGAAGGACGGCGGACTGCCGCCCGACTTCGCCGTGGAGACCCTGGAGGGCGCGCTCGCCGCGACCGAGGCGACGGTACGAGAGCATCACGACGCCTCCTTCGACGCGATGACCCAGGTCGCCGTGGCCCCCTGCTCACCGTTCTCCGTCTCGACCGAACTGCTCGGGCAGGGCGCCGAGTTGGCCCGCATGCTCGGTGTACGGCTGCACACGCACGGCTCGGAGACGGTCGAGGAGGAGCAGTTCTGCAAGGAGCTGTTCGGTATGGGCCCGACCGACTACTTCGAGTCCACCGGCTGGCTCGGTGAGGATGTGTGGATGGCGCACTGCGTCCACATGAACGACTCCGACATCGCCGCCTTCGCCCGCACGAAGACCGGTGTCGCCCACTGCCCCTCGTCCAACGCCCGGCTCGCGGCCGGTATCGCCCGCGTCCCCGACATGCTCGCCGCCGGCGTCCCGGTCGGCCTCGGCGTCGACGGCACCGCCTCCAACGAGTCCGGCGAACTCCACACCGAGCTGCGCAACGCGCTCCTCATCAACCGCCTCGGCGCCCACCGCGAGGCCGCCCTCAACGCCCGCCAGGCGCTGCGCCTCGGAACCTACGGCGGCGCCCAAGTCCTGGGCCGCGCAAGCGAGATCGGCTCCCTGGAGCCGGGCAAGCTGGCCGACCTGGTGCTGTGGAACCTGGACACTCTCGCGCACGCCTCGATCGCCGACCCGGTGACCGCCCTGGTCTTCGGCGCGGCGGCCCCGGTCACCGCGTCGTTCGTGAACGGCCGTCAGATCGTCGAGTCGGGACGCCTGTTGCACGTCGACGAGGACGCCATCGCCCGCTCCACGCGGGAAGAGGCCCGGCGGCTGGCGCGGATCGCCGCGCAGGGCTGAGCGGTTGGCAGGTCGGCAGGTCGGCAGTTCGGCCGATCCAAGATCTCCGGTTGAGGGGGACGGCCCTCATCCGGTGGCCGTGGCCGGGGCGTGCAGGTACGTGCGCGCCCCGGAACGGCCCTACCCATCCCTTTTGCTGGGTTCCGTCCCCCCCGGTCCCGCACGACCGCGCACCACCTCCTGAAACCCACGTCAGAGCCGACGTGTTACCCACCCGGAGGAGCCGCTGTGACCACCCATCCTGTCGATGAAAAACTCCCCGCACTCAAGCTGGCCACCACGGGCCTGCAACACGTGGCCGCCATGTACGCGGGTGTCGTCGCCCCGCCGCTGATCGTCGGGGCGGCCGTCGGCCTCTCCGGCAGCGAACTCACCTTTCTCACCGGCGCCTGCCTCTTCACCGCGGGTCTCGCCACCTTTCTGCAGACCCTCGGGATCTGGAAGATCGGCGCCCGGCTGCCCTTCGTCAACGGCGTCACCTTCGCCGGGGTCGCCCCGATGACCGCGATCGCGGCCTCCACCAGGGACAAGTCCGACGCGCTGCCCGTCATCTTCGGCGCGGTGATCGTCGCCGGCCTGCTCGGCTTCCTCGCCGCCCCCTTCTTCAGCAGGGCGGTCCGCTTCTTCCCGCCGGTCGTCACCGGCACCGTGATCACCCTCATAGGCGTGTCCCTGCTGCCGGTCGCCTTCGGCTGGGCGCAGGGACCCGACCCCTCGGCGCACGACTACGGTTCGACGACCAACCTGGGACTCGCGGCGGCGACCCTCGTCGTCGTGCTGGTCCTCCGCCGCTTCACCCGCGGCTTCGTCAGGCAAGTCGCCGTCCTGCTCGGCCTGTTGATCGGCACGCTCCTCGCGATCCCCCTCGGAGCAACGGACTTCGGCCCGGTCACGGACGCCGATGTGATCGGCTTCCCGAGCCCCTTCCACTTCGGCGCACCGCAGTTCCAGCTCGCCGCGATCGTCTCGATGTGCGTGGTGATGGTGGTCTCGATGACCGAATCCACCGCGGACATGCTGGCGTTGGGCGAGATCGTCGAACGCCCCGCGGACGAGGCGACCATCGCGGCGGGCCTGCGCGCCGACACCCTCGGCTCGGCCATCAGCCCCCTCTTCAACGGCTTCATGTGCAGCGCCTTCGCCCAGAACATCGGCCTGGTCGCCATGACCCGCATCCGCAGCCGGTACGTCGTCGCCACCGGCGGCGGCTTCCTGGTGCTGATGGGCCTGTGCCCGATGGCCGCGTCGCTCATCGCCGTCGTACCGCGCCCGGTGCTCGGCGGCGCGGGCGTCGTCCTGTTCGGCTCGGTCGCCGCGAGCGGCATCCAGACCCTGGTCGGGGCGGGCCTGGAGAAGGGCGACAACGTCCTGGTCGTGGCGGTCTCGCTGGCCGTCGGCATCATCCCGATCACGGCACCGGACTTCTACCACGCGTTCCCGCAGACCGTCAGGATCGTCCTCGACTCGGGCATCTCCACCGGCTGCGTGGCGGCGGTGGCCCTGAACCTGGTCTTCAACCACCTCGGCCGGCGACGGAAGACACAGTCCACGCCCCGCGCCGGTCGGCAGTTCTCGTACGGCGTCGGTGAGTCACTGTGAACTCCCCGGCCACGCCATGAGGTTGGCGAACAGCTCGGCCTGCTCGATCGCGTCGTCCAGAGCATGGTGGGTGTGCCGCCGCCGGGACAGCAGTTCGCGCGGCATCGTGCCCTTGGCGGCGGCGCGCAGCGGCAGCCGGGCCTTCGTCGCGTACAGCGTCTTCATGTCGAGGCAGCCGGAGTGCCCGAAGGGGCTCGCGCCGGTGAAGCGGATCAGGTACCAGTACAGGAACATCCAGTCGTACGACGCCGGGTAGCCGCACATCACCGGCTGGGCGCCCACGGCGACTTCACGCACCCAGCCGGTGAACTCGGTGAGCGCGACGCCCGGTTCCATCCCCTCGCGCCCGAGGCGCTCCCGGTCGAGCCCGCTCACCGCCAGCGCCTCCGGCACGAACTCCTCGCCGATCGGCCGCAGTTCACGGTCGAAGGTCAGCTTCTCGGGGTCCGCCGCGGTGAACCCGTCGGCGTCCTGCGTCCCGGCCACGGCCGCGCCGAGGCTCAGCATGGAGTACGGCCCCGGGATCGGACCGTCGGCTTCGATGTCGACGGAGATGTACAGGCTGGGCTTGACGCGTCGTGCGGCCATGGGCCGGAGCATCGCAGGTGGACGGGGTGGTCCGCACCCGAATTCAGCCGTGCCGGACCGCCCGGCAGGGCATGGCCTCGGGGAGCCGGCCCGTGAAGTACGACCGGGGCGGGACACCCATCAGGGCACGGAAGTCGGACGTCATGTGGGACTGGTCGTAATAGCCGGTGACGGCGGCGAGTTCGGCCCAGGACAGTTCGGTGGCGTGGGCCACCACGGCGCGCACCCGGTTGATACGGGCGTAGTACTTGGGGGAGAGACCGACCCCCTCGGTGAACAGATTGCGCAACTGCCGCTCGCTGACGGCCAGTTCACGGGCGACGGCGGGTACCGGGCCGGGGAGGTGACCGCTACGGATCGACATCGCGTCGACGCCGGCCCGGACGAGTTCGGCGCGCGCGGAGTCCGCGACGGTGGTGAGGCGGGCGGGGACGACCTCCGTGAGTCGCGCCACGGCCGCCTCTGGCTCCAACCCGCGCAGCTCGACGGCCAGTTGGCGGGCGACCCGGCCGGGCAGCTCGCCCAGGGGCATGGCCCGGCCGACGAGATCGACCGCCGGAACGCCCAGCAACGGCCGTGTGGTGCCCGGCGTCAGCCGCAACTCCGCGCAGGCCACGAGGTGTTTGGCCGCGTGGTAGGTGGCCCGGACGCGCGGCCCGACGACGAGGACGCTGCGGCGGCCGTTCCCCTCGACGCGGACCACCAACTTCGTCGCCGCGTCCGGGAGATGGACGAACGGTTCCACCGGGAGGCGGTTCACGGTCAGATCGGCGATGCGCGCGATCCAGGGGCGCAGCTCGTCCGGCAGGGGCAACTCCCGTTCGGACACGTCGGCGTTGGTCACTCCTCCACGGTAAGCGCGCCACCGCCCCGCACCGGGCCCCCGAACGTGCCGGAATCTCCTAGAACCCAAGGCCCCTGCCCGCCCACCGTGGTGGTCATGATCCTAGTGACGGGTGCCACGGGCACCATCGGCAGTGAGGTCCTACGACAGCTCGTGGCGCGCGGCGAGAAGGTGCGCGCCCTCACCCGGGACCCCGAGAAGGCCCGGATTCCCTCGGGGGTGGAGCCGGTGCGGGGCGGTCCCGCCGACCGGGCCTCCGTGGACGCGGCGCTGACCGGCGCCCAAGTCGCCTTTCTGGTGGGCGTGTTCGGACCCGACGACGCGGAGCACGACCGGGGCCTGGTCGAGGCCGCGCGGGCGGCGGGCGTGCGCCGGATCGTGAAGCTCTCCGGCATCGGCACCGGCGACCCCGCCGTCGGACCGGTCGGCAGCTGGCACGTTGCCGGTGAACAGGCCGTGTGGGACAGCGGGTTGGAGTGGACGATCCTGCGCCCCTCCGCCTTCGCCTCGAACACACTCGGCTGGGCGGCATCCGTGCGGGCGGGCAGTCCGCTGCCGAACACGAGCGGCGCCGGCGGCCAGGGGGTCGTCGATCCGCGTGACGTGGCCGAGGTGGCGGTGGCCGCGCTGCTCGACGCGGGCCACTCGGGGCGGACGTACACGCTGACCGGACCCGAGGTGCTGAGCATGCCGGGCCAGGCCGCCGTACTGGCCGAGGTCCTCGGGCGCCCCGTGGAGGTGCGCGACCTGTCCTCGGTCGAGGCGCGTGAGTATCTGCTCGGTCTCGGCTACAGCGACACGTTCATCGACGCCTCCGAGATCAGCAGGGAGTTCGTCCGGAACGGCGGCAACGAGGTCGTCACCGAGGAGGTGCGGGAGGTTCTGGGCCGCCCGCCGCGCACCTACCGGGAGTGGGCCCAGGACCACAGGTCGGCGTTCGGGGAGGGGTGACTCGAGCGGCTGCGGGGGCGTCAGTCCCGCCCCCGCAGCACCCCCGCCGCCAGGGCCAGCGCCGCCGTCGTGATCAACGCCGCGACCCGGAACGCCAGTTGGTACCCCGCCGCGGTCGCCGGGATCAACTCCGTGCCCCGGGCCACCAGTCCGTCGGTCCGTCCCGCCGCCAGCGTCGACAGCACCGCGAGGCCCAGTGAACCGCCCACCACCTGCGTGGTGTTGAAGAGCCCGGAGGCCAGCCCCGCGTCCTCCTCCCGCGCTCCCGACATCGCGAGCCCGGTCAGCGCGGGCATCGCCGCGGCGAAACCGATGGCCAGCAGGAGCAGCGGCGGCAGGACGTCCGTGACGTACGAGCCGTCGGCCGGGGCGCGACTCAGCAGGCCCATGCCCGCGACGATCAGGACCAGCCCGGCCAGCAGCACCCGGTAGGCGCCGAAGCGGCCGATGGTCCGTGCGGACAGGCCCAGCATCAGTACGCCGATCACGACCGGTGCCGGCAGGAACGCCGTGCCGGTGAGCAACTCGCTGAAGCCCAGGACGCGTTGGACGTACAGCGCGCCGATGAACTGGAAGCCGAACATGGTGCCGATCATCAGGATCTGCACGGCGTTCGCCCCGGTCAGCAGCCGGGAGCGGAACAGCCGCAGACGCAGCAGCGGGCGGGCGGCCCTGGCCTGGCGGACGGTGAACGCCACGAACAGGGCCAGGGCGAGAGCGGCCAGCAGCAGGGTCGCGGTGAGGGAGCGGTCGCCGGTGCCGACGATGACGTACACCGTGAGCATCAGCGCTCCGGTGACCAGCGCGGCGCCCGGGTAGTCGGCGCCCCGGCCGAGTCCGGCGCCCTGCTCCGGGGCCAGGACGCGGACGGCCGCGAGCCAGGCCACGATCCCGATCGGCAGGTTGATGAGGAAGATCCAGTGCCAGTTCAGGGCCTGGGTGAGTGCCCCGCCGAGGAAGGTGCCGAGGGCTCCGCCGCCGGCGCCGACCGCGCTGAACACCGCGATGGCGCGGGCCAGTTCACGCGGCTCGGGGAAGAGCGCGAAGAGCATTCCGAGGACGACCGCCGAGGCCATCGCCCCGCCGACGCCCTGCACGGCCCGGGCCGCGATCAGCATGCCCTGGCTCGTCGCGAGCCCGCACAGCACGGAGGCCGCGGTGAACACGGCGAGCCCCGCCGTGAACATCCGCTTGCGGCCCACCAGATCGCCCAGCCGGCCGACGAGGAGCAGCAGTCCTCCGAACGGGATCAGATAGGCGTTCACGACCCAGGCGAGCCCCGGCCCCGAGAACCCGAGGTCGCGCTGGATCGCCGGCATGGCGACCGTCACGATGTTGCCGTCCAGGATCGTCATCAGGGTCCCCGCGCACAGGACGACGAGGGACGCCCAGCGGGAGTACGTTCGTTCCAGCCCTCGCGGCGGTGCCTCGGACAGCGTCGACATGGCTCGTGGCCTCCATGGTTCTCCGGTGCGCCCATAGGTGCACGACTTGTAACGGGGAACATCGTGAGGAACCATGGAGGCCGGCAGAAGGAGGCACTTCGATGTCCCAGGGGAACACCGGTGTTACCGCCCAGGTCGTGAACGCGCACGCCTGCCCGGTGCGCGAAGTTCTTGACAGGGTCGCGGGCAAATGGAGCGTGCAGATCCTGGTCGCGGCGGCCCACGGCCCCATCCGCTTCACCGAGTTGGAGCGCAGCATCGAGGGCATCAGCCGCCGCATGCTGACCCTGACGCTGCGCAACCTGGAGCGCGACGGACTCGTCATCCGCACCGTCTTCCCGACCGTGCCACCCAAGGTCGAGTACCAACTCACCCCGGTGGCCCAGGAGTTGCACGAGACACTGCAACGGCTGACGGACTGGGCCGAGCGCAACCGCGTCCACATCGCCGAGTCGCGCGCGGCCTACGACACCGAGCACGGTCCGGAGCGAGGGTGACGGCGCTCCGGCTCAGAGCCCGAACAGACCCGGGTCCGTGGTCAACTGCTTGAAGTACTCCCGTGGCTGTGCGGCCAGTCGGCGTTCCTTGAGGTCCAGCAGCCCGCCGACCGACGCGACCTCCGCGGAGACCGTGCCGTCGGCCTTCGTGATCGTCTGGGTGACCCGGAACGTCTTGCCCTCACCCCACTCGAAGACACAGCTCACCTCGACGTCCTCGCCCGCGCGCAGCTCCCGCAGATAGCGGATGGTCGTCTCCAGCACGACCGGCGCGATCCCCTCGGCGAGCAACTCGGCCTGACCCACCCCCGCGGCCTGCAACAGCGCCCAGCGGGCATGCTCCGCGTACTGCAGATACACGCTCTGATTGAGGTGCCCCAGGCTGTCGGTCTCGTATCCGCGGACGGTCACCGGGACGGAAAACGGCTCGCTCACTGCGTTCCCTTCTCGCACTGACGGACGATCTGCCCCACCGATCTTGGCACGCCCCTCAGCTTCTTCGCGGTGAGGCCAGCAGATAACTCGCCCCCGTACGCGGCTCGTTGTGCTTGCTCACCTGCCAGCCCGCCCGCTCCAGCGTCCCCGCACAGGCGCGCAGCGCCGCTCCGTCCGGGTCGCGCACGGCGACGGCCTCGGGCTGCGGGGTCGCCCGCACCCGGTAGCCCTCCGTGCCGTCCTGCCCGGCCGGCCGGTGCCCGGCCGCCTCCAGGGCCAGCGCGGCGGCCTGCACCAGATGCGAACGCTCCCAGCCGCACGGCCGGTCCACGGAACCGTCCACGTTCGTCATCCGGCGCAGCTCCAGCAGTCCCTGCCAGGCGCTGTGCACCTCACGGGTGCGGGCCGGACCGGTGTCCGGCGCGTCCTCGCCGCCGATCCGGGCGGCGAAGACCCCGGTGGTCGCGGGCGCCTCCACGACGGGCTCGGCGACCTCCGGGGCGGACTCCCGTATGCGATGCCCGGCCGGCGTCAGAAAGTGGTCGTGCGGCGGTCGCGGATGCCGGAACGCGAGCCCCCGCTTCACCAGCGCGGCGAGCTGCGCCTCCGTACCCCGCAGCCGTCCGGTGACGGGATCGGCGGCGTCGATGACACGCCGCTGCGCGGCGGTCGGCGGTCGTGTCACGGCGTGCTCCTCCCCGCCGCGTCGACAGGTGTCCGCGGCTCATTCGAAGGCTACGACGGGGGTCTGACATTCCAGGCGGCGATGACCGGCCGCCCGTGCTCCGTGCCCAGCCGGCACAGCGTCCCGGTCGCCAGCTGGAACAGCGCCCCGTTCGGCGGCGGCAGCCCGAGCCGCCGCGCGGTGAGGACCCGCAGGAAATGGCCGTGCGCCACCAGCACCACCACGCCCTCGGTGTTGGCGAGCGCCGCGTCGACCTTGGCCAGCACGCGGTCGGCGCGCTGCCCCACCTGCTCCGGGGTCTCCCCGGGATGGTCGGGCGGCCCGGGCGCGACGCCGTCGGTGAACAGGAACCAGTCCGGCCGGGTGCGCTGGATCTCGACGGTCGTGATCCCCTCGTACCCGCCGTAGTCCCACTCCCGCAGATCCGTGTCGATCCGTACGTCCGTCAGACCGATCAGCTCGGCGGTCTCCCGCGCCCGCTGCAACGGGCTGACGAACGCGGCGCCGATCCGGTGCGAACGGATCAGCGGGACCAGCCCGCGCGCCTCTTCCCGCCCCTTCGCGGTCAGCGGGACATCGGTCCAGCCGGTGTGCCGCCCCGACCGGGACCATTCGGTCTCTCCATGCCGTACCAGGAAAAGATCACCCATACCTCACAGGCTATGGGCCCACTGCTCCAACGTCGCGAAATCGGTCTCGCGCAGACCCCTGCGCGGCTCCACCTTGAGGAGGAGCGCGGACCCGTCATGGTGTGCCTCGACATGCCGTACGTCCAGGTCGGTGATCAGGTCGTCGACCCAGGCGAAGGGGCGGCCGGCCGCCCAGGTCACGATCTGGCGGGTCTTCCAGTAGAGGCCGTCCGGGTCCTTGGTGAACAGTTGGACGAACTCGATCACCGGCAGGTCGCCGGGGAGCCCGACCGCCGGCGCGATCAGCTCGTTGGCCTGGTGCTTCCAGGTGGTGGCCCAGGCGGGCTCGTACGGCAGGGCCAGTATTCGCGCGCCGTGCCACGGGTGCAGGCGCACCTGCAGCCCGCGCCGCAGCCGTCGGGAGTCCGGCTGCTGCTGGGCCGACCAGTTCGCCGGCCACAGCCGGTGGGTGACATAGCCGCGGTGGCGCAGGAACCGGGCGCCGTACGGGTTGAGGGGGCCGTCGACATCGAGGAGGAGTAAGGGGCGGTCCGTCATGCGGAGGAGCTACCCAGGGCGGTGCGAAGGTATCTGCTACTGCCGGTACCCGCCGAGGAACCGCCCGATCCGGCCGATCGCCGCCTCCAGGTCGTCCGCGTACGGCAGCGTCAGGATGCGGAAGTGGTCGGGGGTGGGCCAGTTGAAGCCGGTGCCCTGGACCACCTGGATCTTCTCCCGGAGCAGCAGGTCCAGGACGAACTTCTCGTCGTCGTGGATCTTGTGCACCTTGGGGTCGAGCCGGGGGAACGCGTACAGCGCGCCCTTCGGCTTGACGCACGAGACCCCCGGGATCTCGTTGAGCTTCTCCCACACCACGTTGCGCTGTTCGTGCAGCCGCCCGCCCGGGACGGTCAGGTCGCGGATGGACTGACGGCCGCCCAGCGCGGCCTGGATGGCGTACTGCGCGGGCGCGTTGGGGCACAGCCGCATGGAGGCCAGCATCGTCAGGCCCTCCAGGTAGTTCTTCGCGTGCTGCTTCGGACCCGTCACCACCAGCCAGCCCGAGCGGAAGCCGGCCACCCGGTACGTCTTCGACAGGCCGCAGAAGGTGAGGACCACCAGGTCGGGGGCGAGCGCGGCGGCCGAGTGGTGCACGGCGTCGTCGTAGAGGATCTGGTCGTAGATCTCGTCGGCGAAGACCATCAGGCCGTGCCGGCGCGCGAGGTCGAGGATGCCCTCGACGATCTCCTTGGGGTAGACCGCGCCGGTGGGGTTGTTCGGGTTGATGATGACGACGGCCTTGGTGCGGTCGGTGATCTTCGCCGCCATGTCGTCCAGGTCCGGGTACCAGTCGGCCTGTTCGTCGCAGAGGTAGTGGACCGCCTTGCCGCCGGAGAGGGTCGTCACCGCCGTCCAGAGCGGGAAGTCCGGGGCGGGGATGAGGATTTCGTCGCCGTCCTCCAGGAGTGCCTGTACGGCCATGGAGACCAGCTCGGAGACGCCGTTGCCCAGGAACACGTCGTCCACGTCGACTTCGAGACCCAGGGTCTGGTAGCGCTGGGCGACCGCGCGGCGGGCGGAGAGGATGCCCCGGGAGTCCGTGTAACCGTGCGCCTGGGGGAGCATCCGGATCATGTCCTGGATGATCTCCTCGGGCGCCTCGAAGCCGAAGAGCGCCGGGTTGCCGGTGTTCAGGCGCAGGACGCTGTGGCCCGCCTCCTCCAGTGCGTTGGCATGCTCGATCACCGGACCGCGGATCTCGTAACAGACCTCACTGAGCTTGCTCGACTGCCGGAACTCCATTACGCCCTCGCCCCATCGGCTTCGTGTGTTGCTTGGTTTTACCAAGTGCGAGCTTGGAAAGTCCAACAACATGTCTAGACTGCGTCGCATGTCACCTCGCCGAAGCTACGACCAGTACTGTTCCGCGGCCCGGGCCCTCGACCTCGTCGGCGACCGCTGGACCCTGCTGATCGTCCGCGAACTCCTCGCCGGCCCGCGCCGCTACACGGACCTGCACGCCGATCTGCCGGGTGTCAGCACGGACGTACTCGCCTCACGGCTGAAGGACATGGAGAGGGACGGGCTGACGACCCGTCGGCGGCTGCCGCCGCCCGGTGCCGCCTACGTCTACGAACTCACCGGACGGGGGCGGGAGTTGCTGCCCGTGCTGCAGGCCCTCGGCGCCTGGGGAGCGCCCGAACTGGGGGAGCGGCGGCCCACGGACGCGGTGCGTGCCCACTGGTTCGCGCTGCCGCTGCTGCGGGCGCTGGAGGGCGAGGGACTCGTCGAAGTCCGGCTGGAGGAGGGGGAGTTCCATGTGCATGTGGGGCTGGAGGGGGATGGCGCGGTCTACGGTGAAGGGCCCGCACCCCGGAAGCCCGACGCCCGGCTCGTGCTCGGTGTCGACACCTGTACGGCCGTCGCCCAGGGGGAGTTGAGCCTTCCCGACGCGGTGCGCGCCGGACGCGTGGAGGTGAGCGGCGAGGGCACGCTGGCGAAGGTGCTGCGGGAGGCCTGAGGCGGGGCTGTATATGACAGAAGGCCCGCCAGGGGCGGGCCTTCTGATGAGATGTCACATACCGGGCGGCGGTACGCGCCGAGGCCGTCCCGACCCGCGCGTCAGCGCGTACCCGCCGATGCCCGCGAGCGCGGCCAGCACACCGCCCACGCCGGTCCACACCCAGCGGTCGGACCACCAGCCCGACGACCAGCCGCCGTCGGGCTCGATGCTCGACAGCGCCGCCGACGTGGTCGACGAACTGTCCTCGTCCGACGTCGACTTGACCGCGATCCCCGGCGTCAGCGGCTGTGCCAGCGAGCCGTCCACCGCCGCCGAACCGCCGATGTCCTTGGAGTCCACCCGCAGTTCG
Organism: Streptomyces sp. NBC_01622; assembly: GCF_045209635.1. Classification (NCBI taxonomy): domain Bacteria; kingdom Bacillati; phylum Actinomycetota; class Actinomycetes; order Kitasatosporales; family Streptomycetaceae; genus Streptomyces; species Streptomyces sp. NBC_01622. The sequence continues at coordinate 2,459,009 of NZ_CP109293.1, read as the reverse complement.
GTGCTCACCGGCTGGCCCAGGTCCGAGGACTGGAGGTCCACGACCGTCAGCCGGACGTAGTACGTGCCGGGCAACGGGTCGTTGGCCCACTGCTCCGACCAGGCGCGGACCGTGCGCAGCGTGCACGCCAGGTCCAGCGAGGCGGTGCCCTGCGCGGCGGTGCGTGTCGCGGCCCCGTACTGGCAGGCCTGGCGACGCCGCAGGCCGTCGTAGACATCGAGCTGCCAGGTCTCGCCCGCGTGCGTGTCCCGGAGCTTCACCGTCGCCTTGACAGTGGGGCGTTGACCGGCGTCCGCCGCGAACGACCAGTACAGGTAGTCACCCGTGGAGCCGCTCGCGGTGGCCTGCTGACCCTGGTCGAGTTCCGTGGCCGTACGGAAGGAGGTGCCGGCCTGGGTGGGGGCCGAGCTGTCGTCGGAGGAGGGGCTCGCGGAGGGCGAGGAGTCCGCCGTCGCGGGTCCCGCGGCCAGCCCCGCCATCAGCAGGGCCATGCTCAACACACGTGTGATCCGCATCAGTTGGTCCTCCAGACCGCGAGACGCCAGCGTGACAGCCAGCCCCAGAGCAGACCCGCGACGAAGCCGGTCAGTACGAGGGCGCCGAGCAGCCACCAGCCGCGGCCGAGGCCGAAGGAGGCCACGTCGCTCGCCTTGCTGGGCGCGTCCACGACGTCGACGGTCAGTTCGAGGGGCAGACCGGGCGTGGTCTTCACCCCGGAGGCCGCCGAGAAGGAGTTGGTGACCTGGAGACACACGGTCTCGGCGGGGGCGTTGTCGTCGTCGCTCTCCGCCTTCGGGTAGCGCAGCCCGGTGGAGACGACGTCCGTACGTCCGTCGCCCGTGCCCTCGCCGCGCACTATCTCGCGGCCGTGCACGGTGACCGCCCGCAGCAACACCCCGTAGTCCGGGTTCACTTCGCGGTCGGCGCCGACGCTGACCGAAGCGCGCAGCTCCTGACCGGGGTTGACGTCCACGCGGTAGAAGCGCTGCTTGCCGAACTCCTCGCGGTCCGTGTACAGACCGGACTTGAGGTTCGGGGCGCTGCTGCACTGGGCCGTACCTTCGGTGGCGACCGGGGTCACCACCGGGTCGGCGGCACGGTCCACCAACTGGCCCACGCGGTCGGAGAGTTCCTCCTTGTGCTGCACGGACGTGTACGTGCCGCCGGTCGCGTCCGCGATGCAGCTGAGCTGGTCGCGGGTCTTGGCGTCCGGCACCAGACCCAGTGTGTCGATGGTCAGGCCGATGCCCTTGGCCGCGATCTCGCGGGCCACCTCGCACGGGTCCAGCGGCTGGCAGGTGTCCTCGCCGTCGCTGATCAGGACGATGCGGCGGGTGCCGTCACCGCCGTTCAGGTCGTCCGCCGCCTTGAGCAGCGCGGGCCCGATCGGCGTCCAGCCGGTGGGCTGGAGTGTCGCCACCGCGGTCTTGGCCTCGGTGCGGTTCAGGGTGCCCACCGGGTAGAGCTGCGCGGTGTCCTTGCAGCCCGTCTTCCGGTCGTTGCCGTGGTAGTTGGCGCCCAGGGTGCGGATGCCGAGCTGCACTTCCTCGGGTGTCGCGTCGAGCACCTCGTTGAACGCCTGCTTCGCCGCTGCCATCCGCGAGCCGCCGTCTATGTCCTTGGCGCTCATGGATCCGCTGACGTCCAGCACGAGTTCGACCTTGGGGGAGGCCGCGGAGTCCGTCTCGTCGGCGACCGCTCCGGCCGGGAAGGCGACCCCGGCCGTGAGGGTGGCGAGCAGGGCACAGATCCCCGCCGCCAGCCGTTGTCTTGTGATCATCGCCGGATCCTATTGATCAGATGGACCGGGCTCCAAAACGAGCGGGTTGGGCAGCCCCGTCCACTGGTCCCCGGGCAGCTCCGGCGAGAGCCGCATCAGCGTCAACGCCTTGGTGGGCAGCGGCTGTTGGAGAAGCGCGAGGAGGTCGGGCGTCCGCTCCAGCTTCGGTACGACGGCCGCCAGCGCCGCCCTGAGCGCCGTACCGGAACCGGCCGTGCCCGCGAGCGCGCCCGCCACCAGCGAGCCGAACAGCTTGCGGCGCAGAGTCGTTTCGTCGTCGGTGACGATCCGTCCGCTCAGCTCCGGCACCGGAATCCCGTGCCGGGCAAGGCGCTCGGGGCTCACCCGGATGTCGGCGAGATCGCGGTAGACCAGGCGTACCGGGGCACCCGTCCGGTCCAGGACCACCAGCAGGTTCTGACCGTGCGCCTCAAGAGCCACACCGGACTCCAGCAGGCGCAGACCTACGACCAGGGCGAGACGCGTGAACTCGGCCAGCCAGGCGGGCGATCGGGGCAGGCCGGTGGTCGCGAGGGCGGCCACCGGCAGCACTCGCTCGCCCTCTTCCGTGTCCGCGTACGTCTGCGGCGACTCCCGCAACACGGCCGCCAGGTCGGGGGAGTTGGCGGTGGCCGCGCCCAGTGTGCGGGTGACGTGCAACAGGCCGTCCGAGCGCGCCGCCAAGGTCTCCCCGAACGCCGACAAGGCCGCCGAAAGACCGATCGAGTAGACCGAGATGTCCCGCACCGAGGACGTCAGCCGGGCGCTCAGCGCGGTCTTGACGTGCGTTCCGCCCGCCAGGGCCAGCGTGCGCAACGACATCAGCGGATGGGCGTCCACCGGAGCGTCCCCCGCGCGCTTCAGCACATGGGCCGCCTGCCACGGGTGCACCGGGATCAACAGCCGTCCCGCGTCCCGCAGTTCGTCCGGCCACGCGCCGGTCAGCAGACACTCCTCCACCCGTACCGGCAGCGACCCCAGCGCCACCACCGGCCGGTGCTCGGGCCCGTACGCGAGCTGCTCGGCCACCGAGAACCCGGGCCGGGCACGGCAGTTGGGGTGGAAGGGATGCCCGTCGACGATCCGCTGTTCCCACTCCCAGTCGTGCGCCGGCCACTCCTCCGTGTGCGCGGGCTGGTTGGCCCGGGACAGCGCCAACGAGGCGACGCTGTGCCCGAGTTCGGCCGCGAAGGCGGTCCCGTGCGGCACGGTGAGGTCGGTCATCAGGCGCGCCGGATCGTCGTAGGCCACGCCGTCGAGGTGGACGACGGTGACGTACGCGTCGGTCGCGTACGGATCGGCGGGCGGGCCGTGCAGCGTCCGGCCGCCGGAGAGCCGTAGGACCAGGCCCGGGGTCCGGTCGACGATCCACGGCAGCGGCTCATGGGCGAGCGCCCGCCACAATCGGGTGAGGACCGCCGCACGGGCGCCGGGCAGCTCGGCCGCGTACCGTTGCAGGAGGTCGGGCCGTACGGCGGCGAGTTCCTCGGCGACCTCGGCCTCGGGAAGCGGGGGACGGTCCACGGTCGACTCCTCGGGTGCGGACGGGGCGTCAGGGTCGGTGACGACGAAAGACATACTGATCGCGATCGCAGGACACGGACTTGGGGAACGAATGGATCGCGTCGACTTCACACCTCCGGGCGCCGGCACGGCTGAGCGCGCCGACGCGTACGCGGCGGCGCCCCTGCTCAACTGTCTGCTCCGGGAGGTGGCCCGGCCACTACCGGACCCCGGGGAGCGACGGGTGTACCAGCTGCCGGCGAGCGGCCGGCTGCTGCGGGTGCGCGGCGAGCGACGGCCCGCCGAACCCGAGGTGTACGCGGACGGCGACTGGCACCGCGTCGGCCACTCCGAACTCGTGAAACTCGTCGCCGACGAGCTGCGCGGGCACACCGGAGTGTCCAACCACGAACTGCCCGCCGAGATGACGGACAGCCGTGACGCCGTCGCCGCGTTGCTCACCGCGCGAGAGAAGGCGACGGCGCCCGACGACCCGTATCTCCGCTCCGAACAGTCCTTGATCACCGGCCATCCCTACCATCCCGCGCCCAAGGCCCGCGGCGGCGGCCCCGTCGCGGGCTGGCTGCCCTACGCCCCGGAGGCGTACGCCCGCTTCCCGCTGGCGCTGCTCGGGCTGCGCGAGGACGTGGTCGTGGAGGAGGGCGACACCTCGGCCCTGGACGGGCTCGGCGAGGCCCCGCCCGGCTATCGGCTGCTGCCCGCCCACCCCTGGCAGCTCGACCTCGTCGGCGACGGACTCGCGGACGCCTTCGCGGACGGCCGGCTGATCCGGCTCGGCACGACCGCGGGCGAAGTGTGGCCGACGGCCGCGATCCGCACGGTGTACAGCCCCGTCGACGACCTGTTCCTCAAGTTCAGCCTGGACGTGCGGATCACCAACGACGTGCGCCGGCTCTGGCGCCACGACCTGCTGAAACTCCGGCGCACCGACACGGCCGTCCGGGACGCCTTCGCGGCGATGGGCGGCCCGGCCGGCTGGCTGAGCGACAGCGGCTACCGCACCGCCGCCTTCGCCTTCGAGGAACTCGCCGTCCTGGTCCGCGACGGCCTGCGCGACCACGTTCCGCCCGGCACCACCCCGCTGCTCGCCGCAGCGCTGGTGGAGGGCTTCGACGGCAATCCGCTCGACGGTACGGCGGACCCGGCGGCCTGGTGGGAGGCGTATCTGCGGCAGGTCGTACCGCCCGCGCTGGGCGCCTTCGCGGACCACGGCGTCGTACTCGAAGCGCATCTCCAGAACACGGTGGTCGCCGTCGACGCCGACGGAACGCCCGTGCGGGCGCTGTACCGGGACGCGGAGGGCGTGAAGCTGCTGCCTGACGTGGACGGGGCCGCCGGGTGGGAGCGGCTGGTGTACTGCCTGGTCGTCAACCACCTCGTGGAGGTGGCCGGGGTCCTCGCCGAGCGCCACCCGGAGCTGGACCCCTGGCCCGCCGTCCGCGCCGAACTGGCCCGCCGCGACGACCTTCCCGAGATCGCCGAGCTCCTCGCCTCACCCACCCTGCCCGGCAAGACCAATCTGCTGCTGCGCTGGACCGGCGCGGACGGCGCCGACGCCCGCTATCTGCCGGTGCCCAGCCCGCTGGCAGGGTGAGCGCCTGACATACCCTGACCGGTGTGCTGCGCGAAGTGACCGCTGTTCGATACGTGACCCCGCTGAGGTCGGGCGGCTCCGTCCCCGGAGTCGTCGAGGCCGACGACCTCGGCACCTACGTCGTGAAGTTCACCGGTTCCGCGCAGGGCCGCAAGGCACTCGTCGCCGAAGTGGTCGTAGGGGAACTCGCCCGCGCCCTGGGACTGCGTTTCCCCGAACTCGTGCTCGTGCACTTCGATCCGGAGATCGCCGACGGGGAACCGCACCAGGAGGTCCGGGACCTGCACCGCGCGAGTGCGGGTCTGAACCTCGGCATGGACTATCTGCCGGGCGCGCAGGACTTCACCCCGGAGGTCGCCGCGCGCTGCACGGTCGACCCGCTGGAGGCCGGGAGGATCGTCTGGCTCGACGCGCTGACCGTCAACGTCGACCGCACGGTCCACAGTTCGAACCTGATGATCTGGCCCACCCTCGGCATCGCGCCCCCGCGCCTGTGGCTCATCGACCACGGCGCCGCCCTCGTCTTCCACCACCGCTGGGACGGCGCCGACCCCACCAAGGCCTACGACTTCCGCCACCACGCCCTCGGCCGCTACACGCCCGACACCCGGGCCGCCGACGCGGAACTCGCCCCCCGGGTGACCGAGGAACTGCTGCGCCGGATCGTGGCCGAGGTGCCGGACGCCTGGCTGGCCGGCGAACCGGGCCTCGCGACCCCCGACACCGTCCGGGAGGCGTACGTCGACTACCTCCACGCGCGCGTGCGGGCCTCCGCGGCCTGGCTGCCCACCGACTTCCCCGGCAGGGAGGAACTCGCCGCCGAGGAGGCCCGGCGCGCGGCGAAGACACAGCAGGGCCGCCCGAGTTGGCTCAAGCGGGTCCCCGACCTGCACGGCAAGCCGGCGGCGGAACAGGATTGGTCGGTACACCTGGGATGACGGGAAGACGACGGGTATGACCCAAAGAGTTCAGATCGAGTACTGCACCCAGTGCCGTTGGCTGCCGCGCGCCGCCTGGCTGGCGCAGGAGCTGCTGACCACCTTCGAGACCGAGCTGACGGAACTGTCCCTGAAGCCCGGCACCGGCGGTGTCTTCGTCGTCCGCGTCAACGACGAGGTCGTGTGGGACCGCCGTGTGCAGGGTTTCCCCGAGCCCACGGCGGTGAAGCAGCTCGTACGTGACCGAGTGGCCCCGGACAAGTCCCTGGGCCACTCGGACAAGTGAGCGCTTCTTTGAGATTCAGCCCTTGAGCTGCTCGTACGCCGGCAGGGTCAGGAAGTCCGCGTAGTCGGCGTCGAGCGCGACCTCCAGGAGCAGGTCGTGGGCCTGCTGCCAGTGGCCCGCGGCGAAGGCGTCCGCGCCGATCTCGGCACGGATGTTCTCCAGCTCCTCGGCGGCGATCCTGCGCGCCAGCTCGGGAGTTGCCTTCTCGCCGTTCTCGAACTCGACGTCCGCGTTGATCCACTGCCAGATCTGCGAGCGCGAGATCTCGGCGGTGGCCGCGTCCTCCATCAGGTTGAAGATGGCGACCGCGCCGAGCCCGCGCAGCCACGCCTCGATGTAACGGATGCCCACCTGAACGGCGTTGACGAGCCCCGGGTACGTCGGCCTGGCGTGCAGCGAGTCGACGGCGATCAGGTCGGCGGCCTTGACGTCGACGTCCTCGCGCAGCCGGTCCTTCTGGTTCGGCCGCTCGCCGAGCACCGCGTCGAAGGAGGCCAGAGCGATCGGCACCAGGTCCGGGTGGGCCACCCACGAGCCGTCGAAACCGTCGCCCGCCTCACGGTCCTTGTCCGCCTTGACCTTCTCGAACGCGACCTTGTTGACCGCCTCGTCCCGGCGGGACGGGATGAACGCCGCCATGCCGCCGATCGCGTGCGCCCCGCGCTTGTGGCAGGTGCGGACGAGGAGTTCGGTGTACGCCCGCATGAACGGGGCTGTCATCGTCACGGCGTTGCGGTCCGGGAGGACGAACCTGGGCCCGCCGTCACGGAAGTTCTTCACGATGGAGAACAGGTAGTCCCAGCGGCCCGCGTTCAACCCCGAGGCGTGGTCGCGGAGTTCGTAGAGGATCTCCTCCATCTCGTAGGCCGCCGTGATCGTCTCGATCAGCACGGTCGCGCGGACGGTGCCCTGCGGGATGCCGACGTAGTCCTGCGCGAAGACGAACACGTCGTTCCACAGCCGCGCTTCGAGGTGCGACTCGGTCTTCGGGAGGTAGAAGTACGGGCCCTTGCCCAGGTCCAGCAGCCGCTGCGCGTTGTGGAAGAAGTACAGCCCGAAGTCCACGAAGGCGCCCGGGACCTGCTCACCGTCCACCAGGAGGTGACGCTCGTTCAGATGCCAGCCGCGGGGCCGCATGACGACGGTCGCCAGCTCGTCCTCGGCCTTCAGGGCGTACGACTTACCGGAGTTGGGGTCGGTGAAGTCGATCGCGCGGGTGTAGGCGTCGATCAGGTTGAGCTGGCCCGTGACGACGTTCTCCCACGTCGGCGCCGAGGCGTCCTCGAAGTCCGCCAGCCAGATCTTCGCACCCGAGTTGAGGGCGTTGATCGTCATCTTGCGGTCGGTGGGGCCGGTGATCTCGACCCGCCGGTCGTTCAGCGCGGCGGGGGAGGGGGCCACCTTCCAGGAGTCGTCCGCGCGGATCGCGGCGGTCTCCGGGAGGAAGTCGAGGGTGGAGGTACGGGCGATCTCCGCGCGGCGCTCGGCCCGGCGGGCGAGGAGTCCGGCCCGGCGGGGCGTGAACCGGCGGTGCAGCTCGGCCACGAAGGCGAGGGCCTCGTCGGTGAGGACCTCCTCCTGCCGGGGCAGGGGTTCGGCGTCGACGACGACCGGCGAGGACGGCGCTGGTGCGGACATGAACTGTCACTTCCTTCAGCGAGCGTGGCACTGGGTGCCAGATGACCCGGGTAGGAACGGGGAGCACCCGAGGGGCCGTCGGGCGCTTCTGAACAGTGGATACTAGTTTCCTCATCGTGGAAGTTCAATGGTTTGTTGATGTCGAGATTCTCCGCATCGAGCCAAAGTGGCGCTCAGTGTCACCCCGTTCACTCAAGGTGGACGAGATCCGCCTCAGTGTCGATGTCGTACGGCTCGGCCGCATCCCCGCACTCGACGAGCACGACCGCGTCCGCGTGTGCCTTGAGGTAGGTCCGCGCCCCCCGGTCCCCGGTCGCGCTCTCGGCGATCCCGGCCCAGTGCGCGGCCCCGAACAGCACCGGATGCCCGCGTACCCCGTCGTAGGCGGCCGAGACGAGCGAGTCCTCGCCCGTGAACCCGGCCAGCACCCGCGTCACCGCCTCCGCACCGATCCCGGGCTGGTCGACGAGCGACACGAGCACCGCCCGCGCCCCCGTACCGGCGAGCGAGTCGAGCCCGGCCCGCAGCGAGGACCCCATGCCCCGCTCCCACTCCGGGTTCTCCACGACCACGCACCCGGTCAGCTCCGCCCGCTCCCGTACGGCGTCGGCGCGCGCCCCCAGGACCACGTGGACGCGGCTGAGCCCGGCCGCGCGCAACACCCCGACCGCGTGCTCCACAAGGGGCCGCCCCCGGTGTTCCAGCAGCGCCTTGGGCCGCCCGCCGAGCCGCCGGCCGCCCCCGGCGGCGAGCAGCAGCCCGGCCACCTGGTCTTCGTTTCGCGTCATACGTCCTGCATACCTGACCGGGCGGCGACGGCACGGAATCCTCCGACTTAATTTCGGTCCGCGGAGTGGCGCAGCCCGTACCGGGTGGCGTTTACTGGCCCGCGTCCCTCGGCGCCCGACCAGTGTTGCGGGGTGCGCGCGGCGGGATCACAAAGTTCTTGCGCACGAAGACGTGCGAGGGGGGAGAGCTGTGTTGCGGAGCTTGGGGCAGAGGCCAGTGACCGGCAGCGACGAGGATCCGAGGGTGGCGGAACTGCGGACCGCGGTGTCCCGGTTACGCCGCGAACTGGCCGCGCATCCGGCCGAGTTTTCCGACCGCGTCATCGCCGAGGACGAACTCGCGGCGCTGGCCGCGATGACCATCGACGGCATCCCCGAAATCCCGCGCCTGCGTCGCTCGTTGCTCCTCATCGCCGGCGCGATCGGCTCGGTGAGCGCCCTCGCGCGGGGTTTGACGGACGTACGCAACGCCGTCGACCTGTTCGGTCAACCCAGGGGCGGGCAGGGCTAGTTCACCACCATGCTCGGAACGGGAACGCTCCCCGGTAGCCCGCGTCCCCGGCCCGCTGCTCGAACTCCTCGCAGAGCCAGGTCTCCTGGACGAACTCGGTGCGCGCGTCCCAGGCATCGAAGATGTTGTTCGGGCCGCGCTTGCCCTCGACCAGCCGGTAGATGTCCTTGGCGCCGCGGAAACAGGCCAGGCCGCTCATCAGCCCGTGCCCCACCGGGTGGTAGTCGGACCACACGCACGCGACGCAGGCCCGCAGCCGCGTCCCGTCGGGCAGTCGCCGCTGGAGCTCGTTCAGCGCGTCCTCGAAGTCGTCGTCGCCGTCGTTGCGGTACTGGCGGCCGTCCAGGCGCAGGGTGGTGGTCAAGGTCTCCGCGTCCAGCCCCCTGCCCGGTCCGGCCGGCGCCCCGAGCCGCAACGCGCAGTCCAGCACCGCCTTACGCACGCCCTGCCCCTCGACCGCGACGGACATCGGCACCTCCCACTCCAGGAGGCAGGAGCACAACGCCCCGTCGAAGAAGGTGAACGGGTCCTCCGGCGGCTCGCCGCCCAGCGCGCCGAGGTCGTCCATGCTGTCGCCCTCGAAGCGGACACCCCGGATCGTCGTACGGATCGACTCCCGCCCGTCCGACTCGAAGACGACCGCCTCGGCGCCGTGCCGGTCGGTGTACCTGCCCGGCCAGAACCGCCCGGCGCTCACGCCGGGTTCTGGCTGGCCAGGGCCTCCGACAGTTCGCCGGCCACCTGCTGGAGGATCGGCACGATCTTCTCGGTCGCCGGCTCGGTGACCCGGCCCGCCGGCCCCGAGATCGAAATCGCGGCGGCGGTGGGGGAGTTGGGCACGGAGACCGCGAGGCAGCGGACGCCGATCTCCTGCTCGTTGTCGTCGATCGCGTAGCCGAGCCGGCGCACGTCCTCCAGGGCCGCGAGAAAACCCTCGGGCGTGGTGATCGTCTTCTCGGTAGCGGCCGGCATGCCGGTCCGGGCGAGCAGCGCGCGCACCTCGTGGTCCGGGGTGTTGGCGAGCAGGGCCTTGCCGACACCCGTGGAGTGCGGCAGGACGCGTCGGCCGACCTCGGTGAACATCCGCATCGAGTGCTTGGACGGCACCTGTGCCACGTACACGATCTCGTCCCCGTCGAGCAGTGCCATGTTCGCGGTCTCGCCGGTCTCCTCGACCAGCCGGGCCAGGTAGGGGCGGGCCCAGGTGCCGAGCAGCCGGGACGCGGTCTCGCCGAGGCGGATCAGCCGCGGGCCGAGGGCGTACCGCCGGTTGGTCTGCTGACGGACGTAACCGCAGACCACCAGCGTGCGCATCAGCCGGTGGATGGTGGGCAGCGGCAGGCCGCTGCTCGCGGAGAGCTCGCTCAGGCCGACCTCACCGCCCGCGTCGGCCATCCGCTCCAGCAGGTCGAAGGCGCGCTCGAGGGACTGGACACCACCCGTGGCGGACTTGGTGGAGTCGGTGCTGCTGGCGCTGGACGGCGGCACGGCGCGTTCCTTTCGGCACGGGCGGGAAGGGCTGAAGCCTACCCGGGGGTCGGTTGACTCCCCGCCTGTGCGTAGTTACGTTCTGCTTGCCGGAAGTTTAATTCCGCTTTGTGGAAACGTTCAGAGTATGTGCGGTGGGTGCATCGTGGAGAAGTGTGCCCTTGACGGTACGGGGGCGGGAGTGAAGACTCCTTCAACAGAACGTTGAATTCCGTTACGTGGACGTAAATCCCGTTTCCCGGATGTAACGGAAGTGACAACGGCGGCAGAGAGAGGGGTCCGGGTGTCCGACGCTGAACTGGTGGTGCGCTCCACACGTGTCATCACTCCCGAGGGAACACGCGCCGCGGCGGTCGCGGTCACCGGCGGGAAGATCACGGCCGTCCTGCCCTACGACGCCCAAGTCCCGTCCGGAGCACGGTTCGAGGACTTCGGCGACGACGTCGTGCTGCCCGGGCTGGTCGACACGCATGTGCATGTGAACGACCCCGGCCGCACCCACTGGGAGGGCTTCTGGACCGCCACGCGCGCGGCGGCGGCCGGCGGCATCACCACCCTGATCGACATGCCGCTCAACTCCCTCCCGCCGACCACGACGGTCGACAACCTCCGTACCAAGCAGGAGGTCGCGGCGGCGAAGGCCCACATCGACGTCGGCTTCTGGGGCGGCGCCCTGCCCGACAACGTCAAGGACCTGCGCCCGCTGCACGACGCCGGCGTCTTCGGCTTCAAGGCGTTCCTGTCCCCGTCCGGCGTGGACGAGTTCCCGCACCTGGACCAGGACCAACTGGCCCGTTCCCTGGCCGAGATCGCCGGTTTCGGCGGCCTGCTCATCGTGCACGCCGAGGACCCGCACCACCTCGAGGCGGCCCCGCAGCACGGCGGCCCCAAGTACGCCGATTTTCTTGCCAGTCGGCCCCGCGACGCCGAGGACACGGCCATCGCCGGGCTGATCGCCGCCGCCAAGCGCCTCGACGCGCGCGTGCACGTCCTGCATCTCTCCTCCTCCGACGCGCTGCCGCTGATCGCCGCCGCCAAGGCCGAGGGTGTCCGCATCACGGTGGAGACGTGCCCGCACTACCTGACCCTCACGGCCGAGGAAGTCCCGGACGGCGCAAGCGAGTTCAAGTGCTGCCCGCCCATCCGCGAGTCCGCCAACCAGGACCTGCTGTGGCAGGCGCTGGCCGACGGCACGATCGACTGCGTGGTGACGGACCACTCGCCCTCCACCGCCGACCTGAAGACCGCCGACTTCGCCACCGCGTGGGGCGGCATCTCCGGCCTCCAGTTGAGCCTCGCGGCGGTGTGGACGGAGGCGCGCAAGCGGGGCTACGGACTTGAGGAAGTGGTCCGCTGGATGTCCTCAAGGACCGCACAGCTGGCGGGACTTGAGCAGAAAGGCGCCATCGGGGCGGGCCGCGACGCCGACTTCGCGGTCCTCGCGCCCGACGAGACGTTCACCGTGGACCCGGCCGCCCTCCAGCACCGCAACCGCGTCACGGCGTACGCCGGAAAGACCCTCAGCGGCGTCGTGAAGTCGACCTGGCTGCGCGGCGAACGCATCGTGCTGGACGGCGAGTTCACCGACCCGAAGGGCCAACTCCTGACCCGTACCCCCTGATTCACAACCTCCGCACCCGCAGCGGCCGACTCCCGAAAGGCAAATTCAGTGACGGCGATTCCGAGCTTCACCGGCGACGCGAACCCCTACGGAGGCGGTGACCCGTACGCGGACTACCGCACGGCCGACTTCCCCTTCACCCAGTACGCCAACCTCGCCGACCGGCAGCTCGGGGCCGGAGTCATCGCCGCCAACGACGAGTTCTTCGCCCAGCGCGAGAACCTCCTGGTGCCCGGGCCCGCCGAGTTCGACCCCGAGCACTTCGGCCACAAGGGCAAGATCATGGACGGCTGGGAGACCCGCCGCCGCCGCGGTGCCTCGGCGGAGCACCCCTGGCCGACGGCCGGGGACCACGACTGGGCACTGGTCCGGCTCGGCGCGCCCGGCGTGATCCGGGGGATCGTCGTCGACACGGCCCACTTCCGCGGCAACTACCCGCAGGCGGTGTCGGTCGAGGCCACCTCGGTGCCGGGCTTCCCGTCCCCCGAGGACCTGCTCTCCGACGACGTGAAGTGGACGACCCTGGTCCCGCGCACACCGGTCGGCGGCCACGCGGCGAATGGTTTCTCCATCTCGGTCGAGCAGCGCTTCACCCACCTCCGCGTCAACCAGCACCCCGACGGCGGCATCGCGCGCCTACGGGTCTACGGCGAGGTCGTCCCCGACCCCAACTGGCTGGCGGCGCTGGGCACTTTCGACGTGGTCGCCCTGGAGAACGGCGGCCGGGCGGAGGACGCGTCCAACCTCTTCTACTCACCCGCCACCAACACCATCCAGCCCGGCCGCTCCCGCAAGATGGACGACGGCTGGGAGACCCGCCGCCGCCGCGACCAGGGCAACGACTGGATCCGCTACGCCCTGGCCGCCCAGTCCCGGATCCGCGCCGTCGAGCTCGACACGGCCTACCTGAAGGGCAACAGCGCGGGCTGGGCGTCGGTGTCGGTACGCGACGGCGACACCGGCGACTGGCACGAGATCCTCCCGCGCACCCGCCTTCAGCCCGACACGAACCACCGCTTCGTGCTCCCCACTCCGGCGATCGGGACGCACGCGCGCGTGGAGATCTACCCGGACGGCGGGATCTCACGGCTGCGGTTGTTCGGTTCCCTGACGGAGCAGGGAGCGGCGGCGCTGGCGGCACGGCACCAGGAACTGGGCGGCTGACGCGGGCTTGCGGCCTTCGGGGCGCCGGCCTCTCGAACGCCGGACCGGCATGGTCAGCCGGTCCGGCGCCTCTCCAGCGCAGGCCGGCACAATCCAGCCCGTCCGGCGCCTTGCCAACGGAGGCCGCCAATATCCAGCCCGTCCGGCGTTTGAGGACGAGGCCCCTTCAGGGCCGAAGCGGGGTCTGGGGGCGCAGCCCCCAGGGACGCGAGCCACAACGCACCCGCGCGTACCCGGCCAACCGCCGGGGGCCTACGCTGCGTGCCCGCCGTCCACCGCGAACTCCGCCCCCGTGACGTACTCCGCCCCCGCCAGATACGCGACCATCGACGCCACCTCGTCAGCCGTCCCGAAGCGCCCCAGCGCCGTCGTGGCAGCCTGGTCGGCCGCGTACGGTCCGTCCGCCGGGTTCATGTCGGTGTCCGTGGGCCCCGGGTGCACGATGTTCGCGGTGATCCCGCGTCCGCCCAGCTCACGGGCGAGTGCCTTCGTCAGGCCGATCAGCGCCGACTTGCTGGTCGCGTAGAGGGTCCCGCCCGGGCCGGGCACCCGCTGTGTCATGCACGTACCGATCGTGATGATGCGGCCCCCGGACGTCATCCGCGCGGCAGCCGCCTGAGAGGTCAGGAACACCCCGCGGACGTTCACCGCCAGGACCCGGTCCACATCGGCGAGGGACAGCCCGTCCAGCGGACCGAGCACACCCACCCCCACGTTGTTCACCAGCACATCGAGCCCGCCCAGTGCCTCCGCCGTACGCTCCACCGCGGCCGCCGCCCCGGCGGCATCCGCGGAGTCCGCGCGCAGCGCGACCGCCCGCCGTCCCAGCGCCTCCATCCGCCCTACGACGTCCTCGGCCGCCTCCTTGCCCTCCACATAGGTGACGGCCACGTCCGCACCGTCCCGCGCCAGCCGCAGGGCCGTCGCCGCACCGATGCCGCGACTGCCGCCGGTGACCAGGGCGACCTTGCCGTTCAGGGTTCCGCAAGTCGTTGTCATGGGCCCATCCCAGCGGTCGGCGCACCCGCGTGCTGGCGGCGAACGGACGCCGACCTCGCGCGGCCGGAACTGATTCCGCCACCTCCGGCGTTCTCCCGTCGTGACCCTTCAGCAAGAAATCGTCGGCAACGCCATGCAGATGGCGGTCGTCAACCTGAGCCCCGGCCAGACCGTGTACTGCGAGGCCGGGAAGTTCCTCTTCAAGACGACGAACGTGACCATGGAGACCCGTCTGAGCGGCCCGCCCGGCGCCGGACAGCAGCCGGGCGGCGCCGGCTCCGGCGGTATGGGCGGCATGCTCCGGCAGGCCGTGGGGACGGCCATGCAGGTCGGCCAGCGCGCGCTCGCGGGCGAGTCGCTGGCGTTCCAGTACTTCACCTCCCAGGGCGGCGAGGGCACCGTCGGCTTCGCGGGCGTGCTCCCCGGTGAGATGCGCGCCCTGGAACTGGACGGCACGCGCGCGTGGTTCGCGGAGAAGGACGCCTTCGTGGCCGCCGAGTCCAGCGTCCAGTTCGGCATCGCCTTCCAGGGCGGCCGTACCGGCATGAGCGGCGGCGAGGGCTTCGTCCTGGAGAAGTTCACCGGGCGCGGCACGGTGATCATCGCCGGCGCGGGCAACTTCATCGACCTGAACCCGGCCGACTTCGGCGGCCGCATCGAGGTCGACACCGGCTGCCTCGTCGCCTTCGAGGAGGGCATCCAGTACGGCGTCCAGCGCATCGGCGGCCTCAACCGCCAGGGCCTGATGAACGCCGTGTTCGGCGGTGAGGGCCTCTCCCTGGCCACCCTGGAGGGCAATGGCCGAGTCATCCTCCAGTCCCTCACCATCGAGAGCCTCGCCAACGCCCTGAAGAAGGCCCAGGGCGGCGACAAGCAGGGCCCGACCGGCGGCATGTTCTCGACCCACGCCGGGTGAGGTGCCCCAGGGCCTGTCCGGCGGATCCTGTCGCAGACGCGGGGTGTGGCACGCACTCCCCCACGGCCTAAAGGCGTGGGGGGACCCCCAGCCGCGTTGTCGTCACTCGCCGACGTCCCCCAGCCTTCGGCCGGGAGGTGCCCCCACCGCGTCGCCCGCGGCGGAGCCGCTGATGTCAACGTCTCCTCCGCCTTGCAGCCGCACGCACCACACCCCGCTCACCGGCGCCGGACAGTCACCGTCGCTCTCCTGCGACCTGACCCGCCGTACCGGCCCTGCCGCCGACCGATGAGTTGCGGGGGCGGGCGGGGTCTGAGCTGATGACAACAGACCCCGCACCAGGAAGCAGGCACCCGACATGGGCAAGCTCGTCTCCACCATCTTCGTCACCCTCGACGGCGTCTACCAGGCCCCCGGCGGCCCCGAAGAGGACACCCGCGGCGGCTTCGAGCACGGCGGCTGGAGCTTTGTGTACGGCGACGACGACTTCGGCCGGTTCGTGGTCGAGGTCTTCGACCGCTCCGGTGCCTATCTGCTCGGCCGCCGTACGTACGACATCTTCGCCTCGTACTGGCCGAACATGACCGACCCCGCCGACCCGATCGCGTCCAAGCTGAACGCCCTGCCGAAGTACGTCGCCTCGGCCACCCTGACCGACCCCTCCTGGGCCGGCACCACCGTCCTCGGCGGCGACCTCGCCAAGGAGGTCGCCGGCCTCAAGGAGCGCACCGAGGGCGAGGTCCAGGTGCACGGCAGCGGCGCCCTCGTCCGCTCCCTCCTGGAGCTCGACCTCCTCGACACCATCCACCTGGTGACCTTCCCGGTCGTGCTCGGCACCGGCCTGCGCCTGTTCCCCGAGGGCACCACGCCCAAGGCCTTCAAGCGCACGGGCGGGACCATCACCAGCACCGGGGTCTCCATCCAGTCGTACGACCTGGCGGGCCGCCCGGCCTACGGCTCGTACGCCGAACTGGAAAACGCCTAGTCAGCCGGGGTCCGTGCCGGTACCGTGATCGTTCCGTGTGGCAGCCGCCGATGTCTCCACCCCGCCGGAGACCGGGAGAGCCGCCCCCATGTCCTCGATCGCCGTACCGCGCGCCGCCGCGCCCCGCCGCACCTGGTCGACCGACCTGCCCGTCCTGCTGGTCGCCGTGGTCTGGGGCGCCAGCTATCTCGCCGCCAAGGACATCACCACCGCCCGCACGGTCCTCGCCGTCCTGGTCCTGCGCTTCGCCCTCGTCCTGCCCGTTCTGGCGGTCGTCGGCCACCGCTCGCTGCGCGCCCTGACGGCCGCCCAGTGGCGCGGCGCGGCCCTGCTCGGGCTGATCCTCGCCGGGATCTTCCTCCTGGAGACCTACGGCGTCGTCCACACCTCGGCGACGAACGCGGGCCTCATCATCAGCCTCACCATGATCTTCACCCCGCTCGCCGAGGCCGCCGTGACCCGCACCAGGCCGTCCCGCGCCTTCCTCGGGGCCGCCGCCCTCTCCGTGCTCGGCGTACTGCTGCTGACCCAGGGCGCCGGCTTCAGCCGCCCCTCCCTGGGCGACCTCCTCATGCTGCTCGCGGCCCTGGCCCGCACCCTGCACGTGCTGGCCATGTCCCGCAGCAAGGCGGTCCGGGGTGCCGACGCGCTGCCCCTGACCACCGTCCAACTCGGCGCCGCCGTAGGGGTGTTCGCGCTGCTGTCGACCGGCGCCGACACCACACCGTGGGCGACGGCGGCCAACTTCGGGCCGCGCGAATGGGCCGGGCTGCTGTTCCTGTCCGTGTTCTGCACCCTGTTCGCCTTCTTCGTCCAGATGTGGGCGGTACGCCGGACCTCCCCTTCCAGGGTCAGCCTGCTGCTCGGTACCGAGCCCCTGTGGGCTGCTGCGGCCGGCATCGCGCTCGGCGGGGAACGGCTCGGCGCGTTCGGGCTGGCGGGCGGCGTGCTCGTCCTGGTGGGGACGGCATGGGGACGCGGCGCCGCACGGTGACTCCCGGAAAGGTCAACGACATCGGTCATTCATCCGATAAATAGTCCTGGTACGTTCGCGAATCGCCTCTTTGGTGGCGAAGGGATGCCCTAGAGGTCGGATCTTTTGGCTGCACGACCATTGCTTGTTCCTCGGCATCTCATTAATTTACGAATTAATCCCGACCGCCTGCCCGAGGAGATCCGCCGTGCCTCCTTCCTCCCGCCGCGACTTCCTTCGTCTGACCGGTGTCGCCGGTGGTGGTCTCGCCGCCTTCGGTGGACTGCCCCCGTTCGTGGCGCATGCCGGCCCCGAGCGTCCCGCTCACGCGGACATCGTTCCGGAGGCCGAGGCCACCACTCTCTGGTACCGGCAGCCGGCCGACGAGTCGCGCATCATCCAAGAGGCGCTTCCTGTGGGCAACGGCAGGATGGGTGCCCTGGTCGGCTGCGACCCCGCGGACGACTTCCTGTACATCACGGACGGTTCGTTCTGGACGGGCGGGCGCAACGACACCCCCACCAGCGACGGTCAACTTCCGTACGGAGCCGATGACTTCGGCAGTTTCGGGCTGCTGGCCAAGCTCCGCGTCACGTTGCCGGGCCACACCGCACAGGAGATCAGCGGCTACCGGCGCAGCCTCGACCTGAGCAACGGTGTCGTGTCGGCGACCTATCAGCACCGCGGAGCTCGTTTCCGCCGGGAGATCTACGCCAGCCACCCGGACGACGTGATCGTGATCCGGCTCACCGGAGGCGGCCACACCGGTGCGATCTCGCTGGAGGGCACGCACGGCGAGACCACGGCGGCCGACGGGAAACAGCTCTCGTTCGCCGCGACCCTGAAGAACGGCTTGCGGTACGCGGCCTCCGTCACCGCCGTGAGCAGCACCGGAACCATCAGCGCCGAGGACGGCAAGCTGTCCTTCTCCGGCTGCCGCGAGCTGCTGATCGCGGTCTGCGCGGGTACCGACTACTCGCCCGATGCCGACCAGGACTTCCGGGACGAGTCCCTGGTCCCGCTCACAGTGGCCCGTACCAAGACCGCTGCCGCGGCGAAGGTCTCCGGCGCCGCTCTCCTCGCCACCCATGTGGTCGACTACCGGCGCCTCTACGACCGCTTCTCGATCGATCTCGGCAGATCCTCGACGGTGCAGCGGTCGCTGGACTCGTGGTCGCGCATCGCCGTCAGACACACCGACGCGTCCACCCCGGACCCGGAGCTGGAGGCCGCCTACGTCCAGTACGGCCGCTACCTGACCATCACCGGGTCCAGGGACTGGTTGCCCCTGAACCTCCAGGGGCTGTGGATCCACAACAACACCCCTGACTGGTACGCCGATTACCACACCGACATCAACGTGCAGATGAACTACTGGCTGGCCGACCCCGCCGGACTGGGCGACAACGCGCACGCGCTCGCCCGCTACTGCCGGTCCCAGCTTCCGGTCTGGACCGATGTGACCAGACGGCTCTTCAACAGCCCCGACAATCGTTTCCGCAACAGCACGGGCGACGTGGCCGGCTGGGCCATCGCCTTCTCCACCAACATCTACGGCGGCAGCGGCTGGGCCTGGCACCCCTCGGGCAACGCCTGGCTCTGTGCCACGCTGTGGCGCCACTACGAGTACTCCCAGGACCGCGCGTATCTGGAGACGATCTATCCGGTGCTGAAAGGGGCCGCCGAGTTCTGGAAGGCGCGGCTGATCACCACCGAGGTGACCGACGTGGACGGCTCGTCCCACGAGGTCCTGGTGGACGACACCTCCTGGTCGCCGGAGCACGGACCGGACGGCAAGGGAAACACCTACGCGCAGGAGCTGGCGTGGGAACTCTTCCGGGAGTTCGCCGTCGCGGCCCGCACTCTGCGTCGCGACGAGGACCTCGCCGCCGAGCTGGATTCGATGCGGGCCCGGCTCTACCTCCCGCGCGTCAGCCCGAAGACCGGCTGGCTGGAGGAGTGGATGAGCCCCGACAATCTCGGTGAGACGACACACCGTCATCTGTCACCGCTCATCGGATTCTTTCCCGGCGACCGGATCTCCGTCGACACCAGCCCGCGCGAACTGGTGGACGGCGTACGCGCACTCCTCACCGCCAGGGGAATGGACAGCTTCGGCTGGGCCTGCGCCTGGCGATCACTGTGCTGGTCGCGGCTCAAGGACGCCGAAAAGGCCTACCAGCTCTATCTCACCGTGCTGCGCCCTTCGATGAACAACGGCAACGGGACCTCGGCGAACTGGTTCGACATGTACAGCCAGGGCAGCTACACGATCTTCCAGATCGACGCCAACCTCGGCGGCCCCGCCGCCGCGCTGGAGATGATCCTGTACTCGAGGCCGGGAGTCCTCGAACTGCTCCCGGCGCTGCCGAAGGCCTGGTCGGCGAAGGGTTCCGTCACCGGGATCGGCGCCCGCGGCGGATTCACGGTCGACTTCTCCTGGCGGGACGGCAGGGCGACCACGGTGACGGTCCGGAGCGTCGGAGGAACGGAGACGGAGCTCCGCGCCGGAAAGGTGCGCAGGAAGATCTCCCTCAAGCCCGGGGCATCCGTGAAGATCGACCTCTCCTGAGCGGGAACACACGGCGATGCGAGTCCGCGCGGGACTCGCATCGCCTGGCTGTGTACGGCTCCGACGGTTCGGGCGGTGCCGCTCGTCGGTGCTACTTCGTGGCGAGGAACAGGTAGTCGGCCGTGTAGGGGACGCGGGCGGTGGGCCGCGTGGCCGGGTTGCAGGTGCCGGCCGGGGCGACGCCGCCCGCGGTGTTGAGCCGCAGGACCGAGGTGGTCTTGGACAGGAGTCCCTCACTCTTGCCGGTCTGCTGTGCGCGGAGCAGGAGTTGGGGGATGTTGCCCGTGCCGTTGTCGAACTTGTTGAGGGCGGTGCCGGTCACCGAGGAGCCGTCGGGAGCGATCCACTGCGGCGGGCCGGCGGGGCCGTGCTTGGCGAAGCTGTGCTGGATGCCGCCCTGGAGGGCGGCGTCGACGTTGTCCTGGGTGAAGGCGTAGGAGCCGTCGTCCTGCTCGGTGCAGGCGTAGATCTGGGCCCCCTTGACGACACCGGCCAGCGCCGAGTGCCGGATGGCGTCGGGCAGCGAGACGGCGCCCGGCAGTGCGACGGCCTGTCCGCGGACCGCGCCGCCGGGGAACTCTGCGGTGTGCAGGTTGAAGTAGAACTGGTCGGGGTGGGCCTTGATACTCCGCAGCAGGTCGGCGTCCTTGACCTTCACTGTGCCGAACACGAACGGCGTACCGCCCTTGAGCTTCTCCATGAAGAACGGGATCTTCACGTCACCGTTGGTGCCCCGCGCACCCTGGTGGAGATGTGCCATGGTCGGGATGCCGATGCCCGTCCACGCGAACGCGAAGGACACCTCGGCGCCCTGGATACGCATGAGGGCCACCGCGCTGCCGTCCTTGTCACCCACCGCCGGCTTGCCCTTGACGGGCACCTCGTTGTCACCGGTGAGGATCGTGGTGAAGTAGCGCGCCCCCGGCGCGTTCTCGGAGTAGCGGCCGATGGCACCCGCCGCCTGCGTCGCCCCTGCCGCCGGATGCGACACGGTGGTGTCGGCCGCACCGTCCACGCCGTTGCAGGCGGTCAGGAGCAGGGTGCCGGTGATCGCGGTCGCGGCGATGGTCCCGAATCGCTTGAACATCATGTGTCTCGTTCTCCCCGTGATTGCCGATCCGCGGTTGCCCCGCGGTCGTTCTCCCTCCATCACGGGGCCCCTGGGGCGATCCCTCAGCCGATGACACTCCTGAGACACGCCTGAGAAGGGACGGCATCACTGAGGACACGATCTTGACATTACGACGCACACCCCCCGTCCACGAACCCGTCGGCTCAGGGGAGGGCGGACGGGACCCGCTCCAGGACACCGCCCGCGAAGACGTCGTACAAGGGCAGGGATTCCAGGTGGACATAGCCGATGTGGCAGTCGCAGACGGCCAGCGGACACGTGCGCGGGCGCAGCGCCGCCCGGTAGGAGCCGTCGTACAGGTTCCCCAGTTCGTCGCGGACGAAGTGGCAGCGGCGGACCGTGCCGGTGCCGTCGACCGAGATCACGGACTCGCCGGTACGGCACGGAAGTCCGGCGCTGCGGTGCGGGTGCCGGCTGTACGGGAACAGGGGGTCGAGCGCGGTCCATTCGTCTGCCTCGGTGTCGCCGTAGGTGTGCCCCTCGGCGGCGTTGATCCAGAGGTAGACGTGCGGGGGCAGGTCGTCGCGGAGCCGGCGGGCCGCCGCCAGATGGGCGGGCAGGCCCACCACGCCGACGCTGAAGCGCACCCCGCGGTCGGCCAGGTCGCGGCACTTGCCGAGGAAACGGTCGTAGGGGGTCTGGCCCGGGTGGTACGTGCACCACAGCGCGAGCGTGTCGAGGTCCGCCTCGGCGAGCCAGCCGGTCCGGCAGCTCAGGTTGGTCTGGATGGCGACCCGGCGCACGTGCGGCAGCCGGGACAGCTCGGTGAGGCTGCGCCGGTACCAGGAGCGGACCAGGCCCTCGCCCCACGGCGTGAACAGGAGCGACAGGTCGTCCTCGCTGTCCGCCGCCCACCGCGCGAAGCGCTCCAACGCCGCCCGGTCCGCGCGGAGTTGGCCGGTCGAGTCGCGCCGCTTGGCGAACGGGCAGTAGGGACAGTCGTAGTCGCAGGACGCGAGCGGCCCCCGGTAGAGGACGGTGAGATCCATGACGGTCCGTCACTTCCGTTCGTAGGCGGCCATGGCGGACCGTACCTCGGGGGAGAACAGCTCCGGCCCCACGACGTCGGAGTGCGCCAGGCCCTCCGGGGTCAGTACCAGCCGCTCGCCCGCCGCACCCGTCAGCCAGCCGCGCCCGGCCAGCCGGTCGAGCTCCGCCCCGAAGTCGTCGTCGGGTGAACTCCCGAAGCGGGCGCGGTAGTCGGCGGCGGACAGCCCCTCGGCCTGGAGGAGGGACTGGAGGAGATGGCGGCGACGCGCCTCGTGTCCGTCCACGCGGTAGCCGACCTCCGCGTGTGCGAAGTCGGTCGTCGTGACGTAGTCGTCGATGATGCCGCGGATCTCGTGCATGCCGACCGCGTAGTCGAAGGAGTAGTGCAGCGCCGACGTGTACGAGCGGGCGCCGCAGCCGAGCCCGATCATGCCGTCCGTCTGGCAGGCGTAGTCGTCGGCGCCCTGGGGCGGGGCGTCGGCCCGGCGGAACATCCGCATCGACTGCTGGACGTAGCCCCGCGCCAGGAGGTGGTCGCGTCCCGCCCGGTACAGCCGCAGCCGCAGCTCGTCCCACGCCGGGTCGACTCCGGCGTCCCCCTGGTGCCGGCCGAGGCCGGTCAACGGCCGGACGTAGAGCGGGTACAGGTACAGCTCCTCGGGCCGCCAGGCCAGGGCCGCGTCCAGGGAGTCGCGCCAGGTCCGCTCGGTCTGGCCGTCGATCCCGTAGATGAGGTCGATGTTGAGGACGGGGACGCCGGCGTCCCGGATCCGGCCGAGCGCTGCCTCCACGTCGGCGCGGCGCTGCGGGCGTACGGCGGCCCTGGCCTCGGTGTCGACGAAGCTCTGGACGCCCAGGCTGAGGCGGGTCGCGCCGCGTTCCGCGAGGACGGCGAGCCGGTCCGCGGTGGCCGTGGCGGGCGAGGCCTCCACGGAGAGCGGGACCGCGCGCAGATCGGCGCCCATGCGCCGCTCGGCGATGTCGCACAGGCGCTCCAGCTCGGAGGCGGTGAGGAAGGTCGGGGTGCCGCCGCCGAACGCCGCCGTGCCGAACCGCACCGGCTCCGCGTCACCGAGCGCCGCCCGGACGGCGTCCGCCTGCCGATCCAGGGCGTCCAGATACGCGCCGGTCAGGCCGTCCGGGGCACCGATGCGGGTGAAGAGGTTGCAGAACCCGCACCGGACCTCGCAGAACGGTATGTGCACATACAGCGAGAGCGCGCCGCGGTCCTGCGCCGCCCACAACTCCCGCAGCGCGGGCCGGTCGGGGAGGCGGCGGTACGCCGTCTTGTGCGGATAGGCGTACACGTAGTGCTGGTAGGGGCTGGTCTGCTGCGCGGTGGTCATCGGACGGCCTCGGCGGGGTCGAGGAAGAAGTGGGCGTACGGCACGGTCCACACGGACTCGTGGCCCAGGCGGTGGCCGGTGTAGCCGTCGTCGCCGTAGGCGGTGCCGTGGTCGGAGCAGACGATGACGAAGCAGGGGCGCCGGGAGCTCGCTGCGGCGAACAGCCGCCCGATGTGCCGGTCGACGTACTCCAGCGCGGCGGCGTGCGTCTCCCGGGTGTCTCCCGCCTCGCGGGTCGCGCCCGGCAGGTGGAACCAGTTGGGCTGGTGCAGTGCCGACACGTTCACGAACAGGAACAGGCGCTGTTCGGCGGGCAGTTGGCCCACCACCTGTTCCACGCGGTCGACCTGGTTCTCGAAGGAGTGCGGCGAGGTGACACCGAACTCCTCCTCCCAGTGCGCTTCCTGGAACAGGCCGGGCAGTACGGAGCCGAGCGGACCGCGCCGGTTGAAGAAGCCCACGCCGCCGACGCAGACGGTGCGGTAGCCGGCCGCCGCGAGCCCGGACACCAGGTCGGGAGTGTCGTAGACGAAGGTGCCCTCGGCGGTCGTCTCGCTGCCGGCGAAACTCGCCGCGAACAGCCGTGGATGCGGGCCGGGTTGGGCTGGAGTGGGCAGGAACCCGGCGAAGATCGCCTGGTGCGAGGCGTACGTGAAACTGCCCGGGGCGTGCCTCTTCTCCCAGCGTCCGCCGGGCAGATGGCGGGCGAGACGCGGGATGCGCCCCTCGGCCGCCAGCTCGGCGGCCACGTCGTGCCGCAGCGTGTCGAGGGTGACCAGCAGGATGTCGTGGTCGCCGACGACCGCGTTCATGTCGGGCTCAGGCATGGGCTGTTCCTGTTCTGTACGGATGACGCGGGCCGCTTCCGGCCGGTGCCCGCAGGACGGCCGCCACCTGCGCGCCGTAGGTGTCCAGACCCTCCGCGCCGCTGCCGGGCAGTCCGGTGAGCCGGGGCAGCAGGTCGCCGAAGGCGTTGACCTCGCCGACGAACGCGCGCCGCCAGCCCACGGCCGGCAGCAGGTCGACCCCCACGCACAGCGTGCGCGGGAAACAGGACGCGGCGCGCTCGCACACGTCCAGGACGTCGGACCACCGGGCGCCCGCGGCGGTGACGGCCCGCCGGACACCGTCGAGGTCGCCGCGGCTGCCGCCCAGATGCAGATTGGTCAGCGGTCCGCGACTGGTGCGCACCACCGCGTGGGTGGCCCGTCCGGCCACGACGACCACCCGGAGATCCGCGGCACGGCCCGCCTGGGAGGCCTTCGGCACCCAGCGTTCGAGATGCAGCCCGTCCGGCGCCAGCGCGTCCACGATGCGTGCGACGTCCCGCTCGTCGTGATACCGCCGCACCCGGAGGGAGTTGTGCAGCGCGCCGTCCGGACCGGTCTCGACGGACGTGGTCGCCCTGATCCGGCCGCCGCCCGCCGTCTCGACCGCGAGGACACCCGACGCCGACGAACCGTGCGCGGGTTTGACGAACAGCCGGGGCATCCGGTGCTCGCGCATCAGCGCCCGTACGTCGTCCCAGCCCTGCACGCGCGCGCCGTGCGGACCCGACGTGGGGGACTCCGGGACGGGCACACCGGCCGCGTCCAGCACGGCGTGACACGTCCGCTTGTCGAACAGCACCGCCAGGTCGTCCGGGTCGGCGAGGGGGATGCCGCCGCGCAGCGTGCGCAGCGCGGCGGTGAACCGCGCGTACCAGCGGGCCGAGCCCTCCACCCGGGTGGGGTCCGTGGCGCCCCGCAGCAGCCGGTCGACCTCGGGGTTCTCGCCGGGGGAGTCGACCCGGACGAACTCGTCGGCGGCGAAGTCCGCACCCCTCGCGCGCAGGACGTCCGTCCAGGCGACGACGCGGGGTGCGGGCAGCCCGGCCGCGCGCACGGCCTCCGTGAAGAGGGACACCCTGCGGTTCTCGGGGTTGCCGACCACCGCGAACCGGAGGCCGGTGCGGGCGGACGACGTGACGGCGGTCGGCCCGGCCGCGGCGGACACGGTCACTCCCCGACGGCGACATAGCGCCAGACCGTGCCGTCGTCCTCCGTGTCCTCGTCGGCGTCGTCACGGTCCAGGTCGACCTCCACGCCCGCCGCCACCAGCGTCTGCCGTATCCGCTCCGCGACGCCCTCGCTGAGGTAGTTGTGGTGCAGGTCCAGCTTCTTGAGATGCGTCAGCGGCTGCCCGCTCAGCAGCGCGACCGCGCCCTCGTCGGTCAGCACGCCCATCGACAGGTCCAGCACCTCCAGGCGCTCCACCACCGGGGCGGCGGCGACCGCGGCGGCCACCGCGTCCTGCATCTCGCTGTTGCGCAGGGCCAGATGACGCAGGCGCGGCAGCCGGGCACCGGACAGGATCGGCTCCAGGTCGGCGGCCTCACTGTCGCCGCCGTAGTCCGGCGTGCCGAGCCACAGGTCCAGGTGCTCCAGAGCGGGCAGGTCACTGGCGCCGATGCCGCGCACCACCTCGACGGGCAGTCCGCCCGTCTCCGCCACCAGCCGGCGCAGCGCACCGTGCCGCAGCGCGGTGAACTCCAGGCCGGTGCCGCCGCGCACACCGAACTCCTCGAGCGCCGGGTAGGCGTTGAGCAGCGGGGTGACGTCGGACTGGTGGATCCAGGAGATCTCGCACTCCTCCATCACCAGGTCGCCGAGGAACAGCGCGCGCAGTGCGGGGAAGGCGTCCCGGGCCTCCATGAGCGCCTCGACGATCGGCGTGGGCGCGGTGTCGTAGGCGTCCTCCCAGCCGCCGATGATCAGGGCCCGGACCCGGGTCGTGTCGACGGCCGAGAGGAAGCGGGCGAACGTCTCGGTCCACGCCTCGTCGGTGTCGTACACGCTGCCGCCGAGGCGCCAGGCGACCGAGTCGGGCTCGGGCAGGCGGCCGGCCGGGGCGTCCGGTCCGGGAAAGGTGAACGAGGGCAGCCGGTACAGCGCGTCGAGGTGCTCACCGATGGTCATGCGGCCGCTCCTGAGAAGAAGAGTGCGTGGTGTGTGATGCGCATTTCTACCAACCGGCACTGACAGTGCCCGTCGGCGGGGCGCGGCCGGGGCGTTGTCAGTGGTGGCGCCTAACGTCGTGGTCATGAGGCCGGTGCGCGAAGCACCCGGCGGTGAGGGGACAGCCATGTACCGACAGGGAGACGTGCTGATCGTGCCGGTCGCGCAGGACGCGGTGCCCGCCCACGCGGCGCACGCCCCGCGGGAGCGGCGCGACGGACGCGGGCGGCTCGTGCTGGCGCTGGGGGAGGTGACGGGGCATGCCCACGCGGTCGTCGGGCCCGGGGAGTTGGTGCGCGAGCCGGGTCCCTACGGTCCGTTGCTGCTGCATCTGCCCCAGGGCGGGCGGGTGGTGCACGAGGAGCACGCGGCGATCGCGCTGCCCAAGGGGTGGTTCCGGGTCGTCAGACAGCGGGAGTACGTACCCGGGTCCGTACGGATCGTGGCCGACTGAGGGATCTGGACGCACCGGCGCCAGGACAGAACCGGGCGGGGCACGGGAGGAAGCGCACGTGAGCGGGACGGACACAGGGGTGGGCAGGATGACGGACCTGAAGGCGGGCGGCACACCGGACTTGGCGGCGGGGCGGGTGCCGGCCGGCCCTTCCGGTGACCTCGCGTCGTGGCGGGCGTGGGCCTCGGCGACCGGCGCCGCGGACCGGGCGAGCGCCGAGGAGGGCGTCCGGCGGGCCTACCGGCTGGCGGGGCTCGCGGAACCGGAGCGCGTGGTGTGGGTGGGTTCACCCCGCGCGGCAGTCGCTTTCCTCCGGGAGTCGGCGGACCGGGGCCCGAGCGTAAGGGACGCGGTGCGCAATGCGCCGTGGGCGGCGGCGAGGCGGCTGCTGCACGCCGAGTTGGGGCCCGCCGGGTGGTCGGCGCACTGGGCGGCGACAGGCGGACGGCTGTGGCCGTCGACGCAGGCCCTGGTGGACCGGATCCGTACGGGAGTGATCGACGACCTGGCCGGAGGCGACACCGGCAAGGAGGCCGCGGAGATCCGGCTGCTCCTCCTGGACGCCGTGCTCGGGCAGCACGACGCATCGTGGCTCGCGGCGTTCCCCGCCGACGACGGCCCGATCGACGCGCTGTCCGCGGTGTGCCGCAGCGCCGGCTGGTGGTGGCCGTTCGCGCGGGTCGCGGTGCTGTCGGAGCGCCCCTCGGCCCTCCACCGCGACGAGGCGGGACGACTCGACCACGGGGACGGCCCGGCGCTCGCGTACCCGGACGGCTTCGCCCTGCACGCCTGGCGCGGTATGCCGGTCCCGGCCGCCTTCCTGGCCGAACTGCCCACGCTGACCCCCGAACGCGTCCGGGCCGAGGAGAACGCCGAGCTGCGCCGCGTGATGCTCGAGTACTACGGCTACGACCGGTACCTCACCGATTCGGGCGCCCACCCCCTGCACCGGGACGAGACGGGCACGCTGTGGCGGATCGACCTGGCCGACGACGAGCCCGTGGTCATGGTGGAGGTACTCAACTCCACACCGGAGCCCGACGGTACCCACCGCACGTACTGGCTACGGGTCCCCCCGTCGACGCGCACGGCCAGAGCGGGAGTGGCCTGGACCTTCGGCCTGGACGCGGAGGCGTACGCACCCGAGCGGCAGACCTGACAGTCCCCCTCCGGTACGCCGCCGGACCGGACTGTCCGGCAGGGGCGACGGGAGGCCTTCGGCTTCTGTCGGCGGCAGGACGTGCCTCGCCCCGCGGCCCATGAACGTGGGGGGAGCCGCGGGGCGAGGGGCGAGCGATGGTGCAGCCGGTGGGAGCCGGACGCCCGGGTGACTACGGAACGGACCTGACCGACCGGCTCAGCAGCCGAAGTTGATCAGGTTGAAGGTGACGTAGTGGTCCGAGGTGTAGTAGTCCTCCTGCGTCTTCTTCCCGGTGACGATCCGGCGCGCTCCGCGCGTGGACGAGCCGGGAGTCTTGACCGTGTACTCGTGGTAGTAGCCGGACGCCTGGCTGGGGAGGACGCCTTCCTGGTTGCGGAAGACGACGCCGTCCTGCGAGTAGGGGAAGGGGCCGTTCGTCGCGATCAGGTCGAGCGTGTCGTACGCCTGGGAAGGCAGGGCGCTGTAGCAGATGCTGCCGACCGCGGCGGCTGCCGGGGTCGCGGTGGCGACGGTGCCGCCGACGAGGAGAGCGGACAGGACGGCGGCTGCTGCGCCGATGCCGGTGATCCGTGGGGGGAATCTCATGCGTTCATGATGACGCGCGTAGATAGTGGCATGTCAATGACAACCGCAGAGATTTTCCCGTCAAGTCCGATGAGTTTTCGGGAAGTTAACTTGGCGCGCGCCGTCTCCACGCGGTCTGCGCACGGGCCGGGACCCTTGTCCACTGCGATCGACCCGCAGCGCCGTCCGGAGGTCTCTGCTCCCTCCTCGACGTGTCCGCCGAAAGTCTGTGATGGCGCGACTTTGGTCGACGATCCCCGTCGGGGTGGGGTGACCGGGTCCGGGCCCTGCGTAGATTTGTCGACCGTGACTGGTGACACGACCGCGCAGGTACCGCAGGCGTTAGCGGGGCGCCGCTGGCTGCTGCCGTCCGCCGTGGCAGACGAACTCGATCCCGACGTCGAACGGCCGGGACGGCCCCGCCGTACCGCACGCGACTGGGTCGTCGACACGTCCTGCTTCCTGCTGGCCGTGATCATCGCGCTGATCGCCGCGCAGAGCCTCAGGGACGACACCTCGACCTCGCACCCCCTGGCCGTCGTGGACCAGCTGATCGGAGTCCTCGCCTGCTTCGCGGTGTGGCTGCGCCGCCGCTGGCCGGTCGGGCTGGCGATCGCCATGATCCCCGTCGGCCTCGTCTCGACCACGGCGGGCGGCGCCGGCCTGGTCGCCCTCTTCACCCTCGCCGTGCACCGCCCCTTCCGGTACGTGGCCTGGATCGGCGGCATCCAGCTCGCCCTGGCCCCGATCTTCTTCTGGCTGCGCCCCGACCCCGACCTGCCGTACGCCGGAGCCGTCGCGTTCACCGAACTGTTCACCCTCACCGTCATCGGCTGGGGCATGTTCGTACGCTCCAAGCGGCAGCTCATGCTCAGCCTGCGCGACCGCGCCCGGCGCGCCGAGACCGAGGCGGAGCTCCGCGCCGAGCAGGCCCAGCGGCTCGCCCGGGAGGCCATCGCCCGCGAGATGCACGACGTGCTCGCCCACCGGCTGACCCTGCTCAGCGTGCACGCCGGCGCGCTGGAGTTCCGGCCGGACGCGCCCCGCGAGGAGGTCGCGCGGGCGGCCGGCGTCATCCGGGAGAGCGCCCACGAGGCGCTGCAGGACCTGCGCGAGATCATCGGCGTCCTGCGCGCGGGCGAGCCCGACGACACGGGCCGCCCGCAGCCCACGCTCGGCGCCCTGGACGCACTGGTCGGCGAGTCACGCGAGGCAGGCATGAAGGTCACCCTCGTCAACCGGGTCACCGACCCCGCGGCGGTGCCCGCCTCCGTGGGCCGCACCGCCTACCGCATCGCCCAGGAAGGCCTCACCAACGCCCGCAAACACGCCCCCGGCACCGAGGTCACGGTGACCGTCAGCGGCACCCCGGGCGACGGCCTGGTGGTCGCCGTGCACAACCCGTCCCCGGAGGGCCCGGTCCCGCACGTCCCCGGCTCGGGCCAGGGCCTGATCGGCCTGACCGAGCGGGCGACGCTGGCGGGGGGACGGCTCGAACACGCCCCGGAGAAGGACGGCGGATTCCGGGTCCGGGCGTGGCTGCCCTGGGGGTGACCGGACTTTGGCCCACGGGGCCGTGGTTACGTAGCCCCATGACTGCGATCAGACTGCTCCTCGTCGACGACGACCCGCTGGTGCGGGCCGGACTGTCCTTCATGATGGGCGGCGCAGCCGACATCGAGATCGTCGGCGAGGCCGCCGACGGCAGCGAGGTCGAGGAACTCGTCGACCGCGTCCACCCGGACGTCGTCCTGATGGACATCCGTATGCCCTCGGTGGACGGACTGACCGCCACCGAGCGGCTGCGCGCCCGCGGCGACGCGCCCCAGATCGTGGTCCTCACCACCTTCCACGCCGACGAACAGGTGCTGCGGGCCCTCCGCGCGGGCGCCGCCGGCTTCGTCCTCAAGGACACCCCGCCCGCCGAGATCCTCGACGCGGTACGCCGGATCGCGGCCGGCGATCCCGTCCTGTCACCCGCGGTCACCCGACAGCTGATGGAGCACGCGGCCGGCACGGGCACCGGTACCGACACCCGTCGCGCACGCGCGCGTGCCCGCCTCGCCGTCCTGGGCGAACGCGAACGCGAGGTCGCCGTCGCCGTCGGACAGGGCCTCGCCAACGCCGAGATCGCCGCCGACCTCTTCATGAGCGTCGCCACCGTCAAGACCCACGTCTCCCGCATCCTGGCCAAGCTCGACCTCAACAACCGTGTGCAGATCGCCCTGTTGGCGTACGACGCGGGCCTCCTCGAAGAGGACGGTGACGGCGGGCACTAGCCGCTGCCGCCGTGCGTTCCCACTGCACTGGGAGATCTCGGGGGATCGTCCGGAGGGGGCAGCACATGACCGAGGTGATCGACCTGGGGGAGTTCGGCGAGGAGTTCCGACGGGACCCGCATCCGGTGTACGCCATGCTGCGCGAGCGCGGCCCGGTGCACCTCGTGCGTCTGCCGGAGCCGGACGAGCACTACGTGACCTGGCTGATCGTGGGGTACGAGGAGGCGCGCGCGGCGCTCGCCGACCCACGGCTGGCCAAGGACGGCGGCAAGATCGGGGTGACGTTCCTCGACGAGGAGCTGATCGGCAAGTACCTGCTGAGCGCCGACCCGCCGCAGCACACCCGCCTGCGCGGGCTCATCACCCGCTCCTTCACCATGCGCCGCGTCGAGGAACTGCGCCCGCGCGTCCAGCAGATCACCGACGAACTCCTCGACGCGATGCTGCCGGTCGGCCGCGCGGACCTCGTCGAGTCGCTCTCCTACCCGCTGCCCATCACCGTGATCTGCGAGCTGCTCGGCGTGCCCGACATGGACCGCACGGAGTTCCGCAAGCTGTCCACGGAGGCGGTCGCACCCACCAGTTCGGGCAGCGAGTACGACGCGTTCGTGCGGCTCGCCGAGTACCTCGGCGACCTGATCGAGGACAAGCGCTGCGCGGGCCCGAGCGGCGACCTGCTCAGCGACCTGATCCGCACCACCGCCGAGGACGGCGACCGGCTCTCCCCGCAGGAACTGCGGGGCATGGCCTTCATCCTGCTCATCGCCGGCCACGAGACCACCGTCAACCTCCTCACCAGCGGCGTCCACGCCCTGCTCACGCACCCGGACCAACTCGCCGCCCTGCGCGCCGACATGACCCTCCTCGACGGCGCGATCGAGGAGATGCTGCGCTACGAGGGCCCGGTGGAGAACGGCACGTTCCGCTTCGCCGTGGAATCCCTGGACATCGCGGGCACCCACGTCGTGAAGGGCGACACCGTCATGGTCGGCCTGACCGCCGCCGACCGCGACGCGGGCCGCTTCCCCGCCCCGGACCGCTTCGACATCCGCCGCGACAGCCGAGGCCACCTCGCCTTCGGCCACGGCATCCACTACTGCCTGGGCGCCCCGCTGGCCCGCCTCGAAGCACGCACGGCGATACGGACGCTGCTGGAGCGCGCCCCCGGCCTCGCCCTGGACGGACCGCCCGGCGACTGGCTCCCGGGCATGCTGATGCGCGGGATGCGCAGCCTGCCGGTGCGCTGGTAGAACGGCCGCACGGGACGGCCGTAGCAGCCGCCCAAGGTGTGACGAAAGCCGTAGTGGAAGCCCTGGGAGGCCCGCTCTCGTGACCGCACTCGTGGAGTTCGACCTGGCCATGGCCCGGAAGGCGCTGGAGAGCCAGCCCTTCAGCAGGCTGATCGGCGCGCGGCTGAGTGCCTTCGGGGACGGCGGCGCCACGCTGGAGATCGGCATCAGGGAGGACCTCCACCAGCAGAACGGCTTCGTGCACGGCGGAGTCCTCTCCTACGCCGCCGACAACGCGCTCACCTTCGCCGGCGGCACCGTCCTGGGCCCCGCGGTCCTCACCGGCGGCCTCACCATCCAGTACGTCCGCCCGGCCACCGGCCGCACCCTGCGCGCCCGGGCCGAGGTCGTACAGGCCGGCCGCCGCCAGGCCGTGGTCCGCTGCGACGTCCTCGCGGTCGCCGACGACGGCACGGAGTCCCTCTGCGCGGTCGCCCAGGGCACGGTGCTGCCGGTCCGTACGGCCTGAGGGGAGCCGTACATGCTGCGCACCGCGGAGATCACCGCCGAACTGACCGGCCCCTTCGCCGGGGACAACGGGCATCATCTGCACTGGAGTTCACAGCTGGAGTTCACCGTCGACTGCTTCGTCTGCGAGCGGACCGGTCGCACGCAGGTGTTCGAGTGCGGTGCCGAGCAGGCCCTGTGCTCCGGCAGCCGCAGCGGTCTACAGCGCCACCGCACGGCCGGCCGGATCGCCGCGTACGACACGACTTCGGGTCCCGGGCGGCTGGCCCTGCGGGCCCTGGTCGACTTCTGGTGGGCGCCCTTCGAGGACACCAGGAACAGCAGGCCTGCCATGGCCCCGACCAGCCACCCCTGGGTGCGGCTGCACCTGCGCTCCTACTGCCCCGAGGCGAAGGAGGCGGCCACGTACAGCATCCAGACCAACCAGGGACGGCCGCGCGAACTGCGTTGCCCCCACTGCGACTCCGGGGCCGCCACGGACGCGGCGACCCCTGCGATACGGCTGCTCAACTGAGGGCGTACCCGCCCGCGATCTCACCGAGCCGGACTGGTCTTCGCTCGCGCCGGGACACCTCGCACGCCTCGGCGATCCGCAGCGCCTGGAGGGCCTCGCGCCCGTCGCACGGATTGGTCCGCTGACCGACCACGACCTCGACGAAGGCGATCAGCTCGGCCTCGTAGGCGGGCCCGAAGCGCTCCAGGAAGCCGGTCCACGGCTTGGTCGCGGCCGGCGGCCCGGACGGCTCGGTGGACGCGATCGGGGTGCGGTCGTCCAGGCCGACCACGA
Organism: Streptomyces sp. NBC_01622; assembly: GCF_045209635.1. Taxonomy (NCBI): domain Bacteria; kingdom Bacillati; phylum Actinomycetota; class Actinomycetes; order Kitasatosporales; family Streptomycetaceae; genus Streptomyces; species Streptomyces sp. NBC_01622. The sequence goes on along the minus strand of NZ_CP109293.1, from coordinate 2,425,765 downwards.
TCTGGTCCAGCTCCCCGGCGAGCTCCATCCGGACGTCGTAGCCCGCCCCGTTGAGCCGGGTGGCCGTCACCGTGGCCAGGGTGCCGTCGTCCAGCGTGAGGACGGCGGCGGCCGTGTCGATGTCACCGGCCTCGCGGAACATCGCGGGCCCGGCGTCCGACCCGGCCGCGAACACGTCGACCACCTCGCGCCCGGTCACCCAGCGCAGCATGTCGAAGTCGTGGATCAGGGTGTCCCGGTACAGCCCGCCGGAGATCGGCAGATAGGCGGCCGGGGGCGGGGTCTGGTCGGAGGTCATCGCCCGGACCGTGTGCAGCCGTCCCAGCCGCCCCGAGCGCACCGCCTCCCGGGCGCCCGTGTAGCCCGTGTCGAACCGGCGCTGGAACCCCATCTGAAGGATCGTTCCCGCCGTCTCGACCTCGGCGATCGCCTGCAGGGAACCCGGCAGATCGAGCGCGATGGGCTTCTCGCAGAACACCGGGAGCCCAGAGCGTGCCGCCCTGCCGATTAATTCGGCGTGCGCCGATGTCGCCGTAGTGATCACCACGGCGTCCACGCCCCACTTGAAGATCTCCTCCGTACTCGGTGCCGCCGTTTCCCCCAGCCGGTTCGCCAGCTCCTGGGCCCGTGCCGGGTCCACGTCGGTGAGGATCAGCGAACCGACCTCACGATGACGGCTGAGCGTCCTGGCATGGATGGTCCCGATGCGGCCCGTACCGATGACTCCGATGCGCATGGGAACAAACTGAGGGCCGACCAGGCACGCTGTCAATGCGTATGTCCGGACAATCGAACTACATCACTTCCCGTCAACCATTCACAGAGCTACGCTCGGCCCGTGCCGAAACCAGATGTGGACCCGACAGTGCCGCTCGAACTCAGCGTGGACCGGAGCAGCCCGGTGCCGCTGTACTTCCAGCTGTCCCAACAGCTGGAGGCCGCGATCGAGCACGGCTCGCTGACCCCGGGCAGTCTGCTGGGCAACGAGATCGAACTCGCCGCCCGGCTCGGCCTGTCCCGGCCCACGGTCCGCCAGGCCATCCAGTCCCTGGTCGACAAGGGGCTCCTGGTGCGCCGCCGGGGCGTCGGCACCCAGGTCGTGCACAGCCAGGTCAAGCGACCGCTCGAACTCAGCAGCCTCTTCGACGACCTGGAGGCGGCCGGACAGCGCCCCGCCACAAAGGTCCTCGTCAACACCGTCGTCGCGGCGTCCGCCGAGGTGGCGGCGGCGCTCGGCGTGGCCGAGGGCAGCGACGTACACCGCATCGACCGGTTGCGCCTCGCGCACGGCGAGCCGATGGCGTACCTCTCCAACCATCTCCCGCTCGGCCTGCTCGACCTCGACACCGCGCAGCTGGAGGCCACCGGCCTGTACCGGATGATGCGCAGCGCCGGGATCACCCTGCACAGCGCCCGCCAGTCCATCGGCGCCCGCGGCGCGACGGCCGAGGAGGCGGAGCGGCTGGCCGAGACGGAGGGCGCCCCGCTGCTCACCATGCAGCGCACCACGTTCGACGACACCGGCCGTGCGGTCGAATTCGGCAGCCATACTTATCGGCCGACCCGCTATTCGTTCGAGTTCCAGCTCTTGGTACGTCCCTGAGTGCACCGCTTCGCCCGCGATGTTCGTCGTAATGTCCGGACAATGCGAGTTTGACTGACGCCCACCACAACGCCCCTTCTTCAGGGGCGCGGGGCTGTGTCAATATGCGGCTCCGCCGCGGGGCGCGACCAGCCACAACGCACCCGCACCCGGCAACGATCCACACCCCCTGTACGCCCCCGCACAGCACCTACGGTCACCGTGAGGCAGAATCGGGCCTTGATGAGCACCTACGGCAATTTCAGCGCCCCCATAGGCTCCCGCCGCGCGCCGGCGCTCCGCACTGTCGGCACCCGCGAGCGGAGGTCGCACCTGACGGCCCCCCGCGTGCCCACGGTCGGCATCGACATCGGCGGCACCAAGGTCATGGCGGGCGTCGTGGACGCCGACGGCAACATCCTGGAGAAGCTCCGCACGGAGACCCCGGACAAGTCCAAGAGCCCCAAGGTCGTCGAGGACACCATCGTCGAACTGGTCCTGGACCTGTCCGACCGGCACGACGTGCACGCGGTCGGCATCGGCGCGGCCGGCTGGGTCGACGCCGAGCGCAACCGCGTCCTGTTCGCGCCCCACCTGTCCTGGCGGAACGAGCCCCTCAGGGACCGCATCACGAGCCGGCTCTCCGTCCCCGTCCTGGTGGACAACGACGCCAACACCGCCGCCTGGGCCGAGTGGCGCTTCGGCGCAGGCCGCGGCGAGGACCACCTCGTCATGATCACGCTCGGCACCGGCATCGGCGGCGCGATCCTGGAGGACGGCCAGGTCAAGCGGGGCAAGTACGGCGTCGCCGGCGAGTTCGGCCATATGCAGGTCGTGCCCGGCGGCCACCGCTGCCCGTGCGGCAACCGCGGCTGCTGGGAGCAGTACAGCTCCGGCAACGCGCTGGTCAGGGAGGCGCGGGAGCTGGCCGCGGCGGACTCCCCGGTGGCGTACGGGATCATCGAGCACGTCAAGGGCAACATCGGCGAGATCACCGGGCCGATGATCACCGAGCTGGCCCGCGAGGGCGACGCGATGTGCATCGAGCTGCTCCAGGACATCGGCCAGTGGCTCGGCGTCGGCATCGCCAACCTCGCCGCCGCCCTCGACCCCTCCTGCTTCGTGATCGGCGGCGGTGTCTCGGCCGCCGACGACCTGCTGATCGGTCCCGCGCGGGACGCGTTCAAGCGACAACTCACCGGCCGCGGCTACCGCCCCGAGGCCCGCATAGTGCGCGCCCAGCTCGGCCCCGAGGCCGGCATGGTCGGTGCCGCCGACCTCGCCCGCCTGGTCGCCCGCCGCTTCCGCCGCGCCAAGCGCCGCCGTGTCGAGCGGTACGAGCGCTACGAGCGGTTCGCCGAGTCCCGGCGCGGCACCCAGGACACCGCATGATCGCATCGCTGCCCCGCCAGGCCACCCCCCGGGACGAGCCGCCCCGGCCACCCGAGGACCCCCGCCACAAGGCCCGCCGCCGAGCGCTCACCCTGCTCATCATCGTGCTGCTCATCGGCGTACCGGCCGTCTATCTGGCGATCTCCGCGAACCAGAGCCGCAACAGCGGCAAGGACAAGGAGGCCAAGTACTCGGCGACCGGGCTCACCGTGGGCTGGCCCTCGAAGGTCCAGCGCCGCCTCTACCAGGTACCGGTCCCGCACCCGGCGGAAGAGGTCGCCTTCTACGAGACCAACAACTGGAAGACCAGCCGCCTCTACGTCCAGTTCCAGACCTCCGAGGCCGGCCTGGACACCTTCCTCGCCGGCATAGGCGTAGACCGGGACACGCTGAAGAAGAACGACATCACCATCAGCGACCGCGACCAGAAGATCACCGGCTGGAAGTTCACCCGCCCCGGCCCCTGGTGGGGCGTCGTCAACAAACAGAAGGACCCGGCTCCCACCCAGGACATCGTGGTGAACCTGTCCGATCCGGCCCTCCCCATGGTCTACGTCGTCTCCCGCACGGTTCCCTAGCGGGGCGGCCCCGGCCGGTCACCGGGGCCGATTGTCAGACCCCGCCCGTAGAGTCGAAGACAGCTGACACGACTGACGGGCGGGAGGTGACAGGACGTATGACGGACACGGCACTCATGGAGCAGATCTCCGTACGACTGGCTGCGGTCTTCCTGCCGTCCCCCGTCGTCCCGCGCGAGGGCCGCGTCGCCTTCTGGGACCCCGACGGCGAGCGCGCACTCCCCGAAGCCGAAGAGGGCGTGGAACAGACCGAGTTGACGGTCGTACGACGACACGGCGCCGGAGTCCGCCGCAGGCCCACCCCCGCGCTGACCCTGCCGATCGAAGCGGCGCTGCCCCTGCTCGTGCGCGCCCGCCGGAACGCCGCCGCCCATCCCGCCACGGTCTGCTGGGGCGCCGCCGCCCTGCACGCACTGCGCCTCGCGGCCCGCGGCCGGCTGCTCCCCGGCCTCACCGCGACCGGCCACGACGCCTGGCGGGCGGGCCCACTGGAGCCCGAGGACATCGCGCACGTCCGCGCGGTCGCGGCGGCTCTCCCGTACGAGGGCCACGCGGTCCCGCTGGCCGGCCCGGGCCCGCTCCGGCTGCCCGAGCCGGAAGCGCTGATGCGGTGCTTCCTGGACGCCGTCGCGGACACCCTGCCCCGCACCCCGGCCGCGCCGTACACCTCCGGGATGCCCTTCGCGGCCCGTCCGCCACAGCGTCTGCGCGACGCCCAGGACTGGGCCGCCGAGGTCGCCGCCGGCATGGACGCGGGCGTGCGGATCTCGCTGCGCCTGGACCTCTCGGCGTCCGACCTGTTCGACGACGGTGGGCGGGTGCGCAGCGCGGGCGCGGCCATCGTCCAGGTGCACAGCCTCGCCGACCCCACCCTCGTGGTCGACGCGGCGGCCCTGTGGGCGGGCAAGGCGGACACCGCCTTCGGCCCCCGCGCGCGCGTGGACGCCGCGCTGGCCGTACGCCGGGCCGCCCGCGTCTGGCCCCCGCTCGACCGCCTCACCGAGCAGGACCTGCCCGACGTACTCGCCCTCTCCGAGGAGGAGTTGGGTGATCTGCTCGGCATGGCGGCCACACGGCTCGCCGCGGCCGGGGTCGCCGTCCACTGGCCCCGGGACCTGGCGCAGGACCTGACGGTGTCCGCCGTGGTCCGGTCCGCGCCGGGCTCGGCGACCGACGGTACGGGCTTCTTCGAGAGCGAGGAACTCCTCCAGTTCCGCTGGCAGTTGGCGCTCGGTGGCGATCCGCTCACCGAGGCCGAGATGGACACCCTGGCCGAGGCCCACCGCCCGGTCGTACGACTGCGGGATCAGTGGGTGCTGGTCGACCCGGCCCTCGTCCGCAAGGCCCGCAAACGCGAACTGGGCCTGCTCGACCCGGTCGACGCGCTGTCCGTCGCGCTCACGGGCACGGCGGAGGTCGACGGCGAACAGGTGGAAGCCGTGCCGGCCGGCGCGCTGGCCACCCTCCGCGACCGCTTGACGGCAGGCATCCAGCCCGCCGAACCACCGGCCGGCCTTCAGGCCACCCTCCGGGACTACCAACTCCGGGGCCTGGCCTGGCTCGACCTGATGACCTCCCTCGGCCTCGGCGGCTGCCTCGCCGACGACATGGGCCTCGGCAAGACCATCACCCTCATCGCCCTCCACCTGCGCCGGGCACACCGCGAGCCCACCCTCGTGATCTGCCCCGCCTCACTCCTGGGCAACTGGCAGCGGGAGATCACCCGATTCGCCCCCGGAGTCCCCGTCCGCCGCTTCCACGGCGCGGACCGCACCCTGGAGGACCTGACCGGCGGCTTCGTCCTCACGACGTACGGCACGATGCGCTCGGCAGCGGCGACGCTCGCCCAGCAGCCGTGGGGCATGGTCGTCGCGGACGAGGCACAGCACGTCAAGAACCCGTACTCGGCGACCGCGAAGGCGCTGCGCACGATTCCGTCGCCCGCGCGTGTGGCCCTGACCGGCACCCCGGTCGAGAACAACCTCTCCGAACTCTGGGCCCTGCTGGACTGGACGACCCCCGGTCTCCTCGGCCCCCTGAAGTCCTTCCGCGCCCGGCACGCGCGCGCGGTGGAGAACGGCGAGGACGAGGAGGCGGTGACCCGACTCGCCCGTCTGGTCCGCCCGTTCCTCCTGCGCCGCAAGAAGTCCGACCCCGGCATCGTCCCCGAGCTGCCGCCCAAGACGGAGACCGACCACCCGGTCCCGCTCACCCGCGAACAGGCCTCGCTCTACGAGGCGGTGGTACGCGAATCGATGCTGGCGATCGAGACGACGGAGGGCATCGCGCGCCGGGGCCTGGTCCTCAAGCTCCTCACCTCCCTCAAACAGATCTGCGACCACCCGGCGCTGTACCTGAAGGAGGAGCACACGGCGGCACAGGCGGGCGGCGACCGCCTCGCCGCCCGCTCCGGCAAACTCGCCCTGCTGGACGAGCTGTTGGACACGCTGCTGTCGGAGGACGGTTCCGCGATCGTCTTCACGCAGTACGTCGGCATGGCCCGCCTGATCACCTCCCACCTGTCGGCCCGCGCGGTCCCGGTGGAACTGCTCCACGGCGGCACACCGGTACCGGAGCGGGAGCGCATGGTGGACCGCTTCCAGGCCGGCGCGGTCCCGGTCCTGGTCCTGTCCCTGAAGGCCGCGGGCACGGGCCTGAACCTCACCCGCGCGGGCCACGTCGTCCACTTCGACCGCTGGTGGAACCCGGCGGTCGAGGAACAGGCCACGGATCGCGCGTACCGCATCGGCCAGACCCAGCCGGTCCAGGTCCACCGCCTCATCACCGAGGGCACGGTCGAGGACCGCATCGCCGAAATGCTCGAATCCAAGCGGGCGTTGGCCGACGCAATCCTCGGCTCCGGAGAGTCGTCCCTGACCGAGCTGACGGACCGTGAACTGTCGGACCTGGTGTCACTGCGGAGGCCGGCGTGACGGGAACGGAGCCGGCTGCGGGGGACTTGGGGGAGACACCGCAGGCAGGGGAGACGGGGGCGACGGGCTGCCATGCCGAGGAGCGACCAGTGCGCCCGGCCGATCTGGCACGCCAAGCGCTGCGGGCCGCGCGTGAGCGACGGGAGCGGGCGCAGGAGAAGCATGTGGGTCACTCGGACGACATGGAGGAGTCTGGGGCGGGGCCCAACGCATCCCCGCGAACCGGTCCTGAGGAGACACCGGCCGAAGCACCTCCGCCCGCCGATCCCTCGCCGACCGCCCCTTCGTCGTCCGTTCCCCGGCCCGGTGATGCCGCCCGCGCGGCGTTGCGCCGAGCCCTGCCCGTTGCAAGTGAGGTGGCTACGGAGGCCGGTCCGTCCAAAGCGGTGCCCGCACGCCCCGCCGATGTCGCGCGCGAGGCATTGCGGGCGGCTCGGCGTGAGAGCCGGCCTGCCCGGACGGACGGAGGGCACCAGCAACCCGGTGGTGTGGAAGCCGCTCGCGCCCGCGCGGTGCGTGATCTGGTCGCCGACGCCTTCCGGATGCCCCAGGAGGAGGACTCCGGCGCGGAGCCGCCCGGCGACAACGACCATGCGCGTCAGGCGAGTCGGGACGTACAACCACCGAGCCCGAACCCGAACCCGAATCCGAACCTGAAGCCGAACTCGAACTCGAACCAGGACTCGCCCCCGGACCTGACCGCCCCGGATGCCCCCACAACCCCCCGACCCCCCACCTCCATGGCCTCCCCCACCCGCGACGGCGACCTCCGCCGTACCTTCCCCGCGTTCCCGCCCAGGCCGTCGAAGGGCACGAACTTCGCCGAGACCTGGTGGGGCAACGCCTGGGTCACCGCGTTGGAGGAAGGCGCGCTGGACGCCAAGCGGCTTGTGCGGGGGCGGGGATACGCCGAGAAGGGCCACGTCGACGCGATCACCGTGACGCCGGGGCTCGTGCTCGCATATGTGCAGGGCAGCCGCCCGCGCCCGTACCGCGTGCAGGTGCGGTTGCGGACGCTCGACGACGCCGACTGGGACCGGTTCCTGGACGCCGCCGCCGACCGGCCCGGGCACATCGCCGCACTGCTCGACAAGGAGATGCCCAAGTCCCTTGCCGAGTGCGGAGTTCCGTTGCTCCCGGGGCCCGGTGATCTGGACCCGCACTGCAGCTGCCCCGACGTCGGGCACCCCTGCAAGCACGCCGCCGCCCTGTGCTACCAGACCGCGCGCCTCCTCGACGCCGACCCCTTCGTCCTGCTCCTGCTGCGCGGCCGGGGCGAACGCCCGCTGCTCGACGCGTTGTCGCGCCGCAACGCGGCCCGGGCCGCCCGGGCCGCCCAGGAGCAGGAGCCGGCCCCGCTCCCCGGCGTGCGGGCCACGGACGCCCTCGCGACGGAACGCCGACTCCCGCCGCTCCCAGCCCCGTTGCCCACACCCCCGCACCCCGAGCAGCCCCCGGCGTACCCGGCGGCGCCCGGCGGCCCGGACCCCTTCGCCCTCGACCAGTTGGCGACCGACGCCGCCGCCCGCGCACACGCGCTGCTCAGCACCGGCCGGGATCCGGTCGGGGAGCTGAGCCTGTGGCAGGACGCGGTACGGCTCGCCGCCGCCCGCCCGGGCTCGGGGCTGACCGCCACCACCCGCTCCCTCTACGCCTCCCTCGCCAAGGCCACCGGACGCACGCCGGGCGAGCTGGCGCGCGCGGTCGCCGCCTGGCGGCAGGGCGGCATCGAGGGGCTCGCGGTGCTCGAAGAGCCCTGGGATCCGCCGGCCGGCCGCTTCGACCGGGCCCGCCCGCTGCTCCTGGCCGCCGATCTCCCGGCCTTCCGCCCCTGGCACAACCACCTCACCCACCCCCACGGCCATGTCCAACTCCGCCTGGGCCGCGACGGGTTGTGGTACGCCTACGAATCGGAACCGGGCCACGAGGACTGGTGGCCCAGAGGCACCCCGGACCTGGACCCGGTCGGCGCACTGACAGGCCTGGGCGCCCCCGGCGAACTCTGAGCCGCGGCTCACCCACCACCCACGCCCCGCCCGACGTCCGGTGAAGGCGATGTGAGGGTTCCCCACCGAAGTGTGGGAGCCGGGTGGGGAGACAGGGGGCCCCACAGCCAGGCTGTAAGAAACGGCGGTTACGTTGGAGCGGTGAGCGACATGCAGACCCCCGCCCTCCAGTACCGCTTCGACGGCCCCGAAGACGCCCCGGTTCTCATCCTGGGCCCCTCGCTCGGGACGACGTGGCACATGTTCGATCGGCAGGTGCCCGAGCTGGCCAAGCAGTGGCGGGTCTTCCGTTTCGATCTGCCGGGCCACGGCGGCTCGCCCGCGCATCCGGCCGGCTCGGTCTCCGACCTGGCCGACCGGCTGCTCGCCACCCTCGACGCACTCGGCGTGCAGCGCTTCGGCTACGCGGGCTGCGCGCTCGGCGGCGCGGTCGGTCTCGAACTGGTCCTGCGCCACCCGGAGCGGGTGGCCTCGCTGGCCCTGATCGCCGCCTCGCCCCGCTTCGGCACGGCGGACGAGTTCCGCCAGCGCGGGGTGATCGTGCGCACCAACGGGCTCGACCCCATCGCCCGTACCTCGCCCGAGCGCTGGTTCACCGGCGGTTTCGCCGCCACACAGCCCGCGATCACCGAGTGGGCCGTACAGATGGTGCGCACCACCGACCCCGGCTGCTACATCGCCGCGTGCGAGGCGCTGGCCGCGTTCGACGTACGGTCCGAACTCGCCCGTATCGGCGTGCCGACGCTCGTCCTCGTCGGTTCGGACGACCAGGTCACCGGCCCCGCCGAGGCCCGCACCCTGGTCGCCGGCATCCCGGACGCCCGTCTCGCGGTCGTACCCGGCGCCTCGCACCTGGTCCCGGTCGAGCAGCCCGCAGCCGTCACCGACCTCCTGGTCCGGCACTTCTCCACCGCCTGGCAGCCGGCCTACGACCAGTCCACCGGGCAGATGGCCATCGTGGCGCCCCCGGTCAGGCCGGTCCTCGCCGCGCCGCAACAGGTCGCGCCCATCGCCGAGATCGCGCCGCCGCCCCCCGTACCGCCGCAGGTCATGGGCCGTCCGGATCCCTACGACGCCGGGATCAAGGTCCGCCGGGAGGTGCTCGGCGACGCGCATGTCGACCGGGCGCTGGCGCAGGCCGACGAGTTCTCCGGGGACTTCCAGGAGTTCATCACCCGGTACGCGTGGGGCGAGATCTGGGACCGGCCCGGCCTCGACCGGCGCTCCCGCAGCTGTGTCACCCTCACCGCGCTGGTCGCGGGCGGTCACCTGGAGGAACTGGCCTTCCACACCCGGGCGGCGCTGCGCAACGGCCTCACCCCGGTCGAGATCAAGGAGGTGCTGCTGCAGGCGGCCGTGTACTGCGGAGTGCCCGCGGCGAACAGCGCCTTCAAGGTCGCCCAGCAGGTCATCCGCGAAGAGACGACCCCCACGGAGTGATCTTCAGCCCGGTACCGAAAGCACCAGTCTCGGCCGCCCGCCGCGAGCCGGGCAGCGGCAGGATGGACCCATGACGCTCACCACGCTCACCAAGAAGTCGCACGCCTGCATCCGACTGGAGAAGGACGGCCGGACGCTCGTCATCGACCCGGGCACCTTCACCGAGGAGGACGCCGCGGTCGGCGCGGACGCGATCCTGGTCACGCACGAGCACCTCGACCACTTCAACGAGGACCGGCTGCGGGCCGGCCTGGACGCCAACCCGGCCGCCGAGATCTGGACCCTGAAGTCGGTCGCGGACCAGCTCTCCGCCGCCTTCCCGGGCCGCGTGCACACCGTCGGCCACGGCGACACCTTCACGGCGGCGGGCTTCGACGTTCAGGTGCACGGCGAACTGCACGCCGTGATCCACCCGGACATCCCGCGCATCACCAACGTCGGCTATCTCATCGACGGAGGCCGCGTCTTCCACCCCGGCGACGCCCTCACCGTCCCGGACCACCCCGTCGAGACCCTGATGCTCCCGGTCATGGCCCCCTGGAGCAAGATCTCCGAGGTCATCGACTACGTCCGCGAGGTCAAGCCGCAGCGCGCCTACGACATCCACGACGCCCTGCTCACCGACCTCGCCCGGCCGATCTACGACCACCAGATCGGCGCGCTCGGCGGCGCGGAGCACCTGCGCCTGGCGCCGGGGGACAGCGCGTCGGTCTGAGTGTCAGTGCCGCCCGGTAGGTTGTGAGACATGCGCATCGCGACCTGGAACGTGAACTCGATCACCGCCCGTCTGCCGAGGCTCCTGGCCTGGCTGGAGAGCAGCGGCACCGACGTGCTGTGCCTCCAGGAGGCCAAGCTCGCCGAGGCGCAGTTCCCGTTCGACGAACTGCGCGCGGCGGGCTACGAGGCGGCGGTCAACGCGACCGGCCGGTGGAACGGCGTGGCGGTGCTCTCCCGCGTAGGACTCGACCACGTGGTCAAGGGCCTCCCCGGGGACCCCGGTTACGACGGCGTCCAGGAGCCCCGCGCCGTCGCGGCGACCTGCGGCCCGGTCCGCGTCTGGTCGGTGTACGTGCCCAACGGCCGTGAGGTGGACCACCCCCACTACGCGTACAAGCTCCAGTGGTTCGAGGCCCTCAAGGCGGTCGTCGCGGAGGACGCGCGGGGCAGCCGCCCGTTCGCGGTGCTCGGTGACTACAACGTGGCACCGACCGACGACGACGTCTTCGACGTGGCCGCCTTCGAGGGCCTCACCCACGTCACCCCGGCCGAGCGCGCCGCCCTCACCGCCCTGCGCGAGGCGGGCCTCTCGGACGTGGTCCCGCGCCCCCTCAAGTACGACCACCCGTACACGTACTGGGACTACCGCCAGCTCGCCTTCCCGAAGAACCGGGGCATGCGCATCGACCTGGTCTACGGCAACGAGCCGTTCGCGAAGGCGGTCACCGACTCCTACGTCGACCGCGAGGAACGCAAGGGCAAGGGCGCCTCGGACCACGCGCCGGTCGTCGTCGACCTGGACGTCTGACCCGAACGGCGCCGCCGCTCAGCGCAGCGAGGCGAACCACCGTACGACGGCCCCCGTCGCCGCCTGCTGGGAGCCCAGATGGCGGGAGCCGCCGTAGTCCGGAGTGCCGAGGTCGACGAGCGGTACGTCGACACCCCGGGCCCGGAACGACGCCTGGCAGTGCTCGCTGTTGCCGTTCACGGCCTGTTCGTCGCCCTCGGCGTAGTACAGCCGCATGGGCATCTTCGGTGTCCAGCCCGTGCACACCCCGTCGCTGATCCGCAGCGCGGCGGACAGTCCGCCCGTCGGGTGCGTGATCAGCGCCCGCCCGTGCCGGGTGAGCAGGGCGTCGATCGTGGCCGGGGTCTTGGCCATGACCTCCTGGCCGGTGTGCGTGCCGTCCAGGAGGCGCTCGATCGTGCGGGAGTACGGCGCCCGGAAGACCTCGCCCGGGCTGTCGTAGATGTGATGGAGCCGGTTGAAGGCGACGAGGGCGAGCGCGGTGTAGATCACGCCGTCCTTCGGGTCCACTCGCCCGTCCAGCAACGAGGGGAACGCCACGTCCCGGAAGGCGTACGCGCCGCTCACCGGTGCCACCGCCGCGACCCGGAAACGGGGATCGGCCCCCTCCTGAAGGGCCCGGGTCAGCCCGAGCGCCGCCGACGCCCCCTGGGAGAAGCCGGTGGCCAGTACCTCGTGCCCCAACCGCCGTCCCACCGTGGGCGCGAAGGAGGCCGCGGCCCGCAACAGGTCCAGTGCGGCCGTCGTCTCGGACGGCACGTCCATCCACGCCTGCGGCCCGGAGCCGAGGCCGAGCCCCAGGTAGTCCGGGAGTACGACGGCGAAGCCCGCCGACGCGTAGGTGAGGGCGGGCGCCTGGCTCCACACCTCGGTCGACACCGAGGCCACATCGCCCCTGAAGAGTTCGGTGCCGTGCGTGAACGACACCGTCCGCAGCCGCCGCTCACCACCGCGCGGGAAGGCCAGCAGCCCGCTGGCGGTGGTCGGCCGGCCCTTGGCGTCCACCGTGCGGTAGACCACCCGGTACGTGTCCACGCCATGGCGGACGGCCCCCGTGTCCCAGGCCGGGCCGTCCTCGTCGCTCCTCAGCTCGGCGGTCACCTGCCGCGCGGACAGCGTCCGCAGCTGTACCACCGACACCACCCGCCCCCGCCCCGCATCGTGCACACCCTGCGCCGACGCGGCCGGAACTGTCCCCGCCCCCACGGCCCCCGCGGACACCGAACCGCTCACCACCAGGGCTGCGGCAACCGACGACATCACGATCATCTTGCCTGTCCGATTCATACTGCGACCGTACGAACAGGACATCGCGCCCACCATCCGGCCAACCCGCGCTCGGGCGAGGGGCTTTCCCCCCTTCGGCCGGGGTGCTGACACGCCATCGCCGACGCCCTGTGGTGCGTACGGCGATGCGAATGACACGCTGTATGTATGAACATCCCTTTCCTGGGTGACCGGGCCGAGAAGCACCGTATCCACGACGCCGAGGGCATCGCCGAGCTGCTGGCCGAGTGCGAGCTGCTCCGCTCGCATGCTGCCCGGGAGGGCATCCAACTCGACGACTCCGCAAGCTCGTTGGAGGCCCTGGACCAACTGGTGCCGCGCTGGCGCGACGACGAGGAGACCGTGTCCTGGCTCGGCAACGACGCCGGTCTGTATCTGGGCACCGTGATCGTGCGCACGGTGGGGGGCGCCGCCTGGGAGATCCGGCCGGACGGCCAGCCCGTCGTACGGCTGGACTCCGGGCGCGAGTTCGACGTCGTGGCCTCCGGTCATGAGTGGGCCGCGAGCGGTGTGCCCGAGCTCTCGCAGCTGTACGCGGAGGTCGCCGAAGAGTAGGAGGGGAGTAAATACGGCTAATGCCCGAAAAGTGCGTGTCGTGCGTTAACTCCGATCTTGTGTGGATAGTTTGCGGCAACCACGACACAGCTGAGAGTGAGTAGGGCTGGGCATGGCCGTCGATCCGTTGATCGAACTGCGTGACGTCAACAAGTACTACGGGGAGCTGCATGTCCTGCAGGACATCAACCTCACCGTTGGCAAGGGTGAGGTGGTCGTGGTCATCGGCCCTTCGGGGTCGGGAAAGTCGACGCTGTGCCGGGCGATCAACCGGCTGGAGACCATCGAGTCCGGGACGATCCAGCTCGACGGCCGGCCGCTGCCCGAGGAGGGCAAAGCCCTCGCGCAGCTCCGCGCCGAAGTCGGCATGGTCTTCCAGTCCTTCAACCTGTTCGCCCACAAGACGGTGCTGCAGAACGTCTCGTTGGCCCAGATCAAGGTCCGCAAGCGCAAGCGGGACGACGCCGACCGGCGCTCCCTCGAACTCCTCGACCGGGTGGGACTCGCCTCGCAGGCACCCAAGTTCCCCGCGCAGCTCTCCGGCGGCCAGCAGCAGCGCGTGGCCATCGCCCGCGCCCTCGCCATGGAGCCCAAGGCGCTGCTCTTCGACGAGCCGACCTCGGCCCTCGACCCGGAGATGATCAACGAAGTCCTCGAAGTCATGCGGCAGTTGGCCCACGACGGCATGACCATGGTCGTCGTCACCCACGAGATGGGCTTCGCCCGCTCCGCCGCCAACCGCGTCGTGTTCATGGACGACGGCCGCGTCATCGAGGACCGCACCCCCGAGGAGTTCTTCACCAACCCGCGCACCGACCGGGCCAAGGACTTCCTGTCCAAGATCCTCAAGCACTGAGCGGGGGAGTGCGATCCATGTTCCGTACGACCCGTGTGCTCCTCGTGCTGCTCCTCGCACTGCTCGCGACCGCCTGCGGCAAGGAGGGCAGCCCGCCCGTGAAGGGCCCGGCCGCCGAGAAACTCCCCACCTACCAAGTGGCACAAGGCTTTCAGCTCCCCGGCTCCAAGACCTGGAAGCGGGCGAAGAAGCGCGGCTACTTCGTCGTCGGCGCCAAGGAGGACCAGCCCTACCTCGGCGAGAAGGACCCGGCGGCCGGTACCTACTCCGGCTTCGACATCGAGATCGCCAAGATGATGTCGGCCTCTCTCGGCTTCGCCCCGAAGACCGTCCACTTCAAAACGATCGCCTCGGCCAACCGCGAAACCGCCCTGCAGAACGGCCAGATCGACTACTACGTCGGCACCTACACCATCAACGACATGCGCAAGAAGCTCGTCGCCTTCGCCGGCCCCTACTACATGGCCGGCCAGTCACTCCTCGTCCGCAGCGACGAGCACGACATCCACGGCCCGCAGGACCTCGCCGGCAAACGCGTCTGCTCGGCGGCCGGTTCGACGCCGTACCAGCGCATCAAGGACGACTATCCGAAGGCCCAGCTCGTCGCCTACGACACCTACTCGGTCTGTGTCGACAACCTGCTCACCTATCAGGTCGCCGCCGTCACCACCGACGACGCGATCCTCATCGGCTACGCGGCGAAGGTCCCCGACCAGCTCAAGGTCGTCGGCAAACCCTTCTCGAAGGAGCCGTACGGCATCGGAGTCCCGCACGGCGACAACGCCCTGCGGTTCGCCCTCGACGACGCGTTGGAGGCCCGTGAGAAGAACGGCGACTGGAAGAAGGCGTACGAGGCGACGCTCGGCCTGTCCGGAGTGCCCGCGCCCACCCCGCCCGCGATCGACCGCTACCCGGCGAGCTGAGCGAGGCCGATGTGAACGTACTGACAGACAACTTCTCGACCTTCGCCGACGGCTTCCTCGGCACCGTCGAACTCACCGTCTACGCCTCGGTGTTGGCGCTCGTCCTCGGCTTCCTCATGGCCTCCTTCCGGGTCGCCCCCGTCGGTTCGCTGCGGGTGTTCGGCACGGTGTGGGTGACCGTCCTGCGCAACACCCCGCTCACCCTGCTGTTCTTCGCGGTGCTGCTCGGTCTGCCGCGCTTCGGACTCGTGCTGCCCTTCAAGGTGTTCGCGGTCCTCGCGCTCGGCTGCTACACCTCGGCGTTCATCTGCGAGGCGCTGCGCTCCGGCATCAACACCGTGCCCAGGGGGCAGGGGGAGGCGGCCCGCAGCCTCGGGATGTCCTTCGGGCAGAGCCTCGGACTGGTCGTACTGCCGCAGGCGTTCCGCTCGGTGATCCCGCCGGTCGGCTCCACCCTCATCGCGCTCGCCAAGAACTCGGCGATCGCGGGCGCCTTCAGCGTCACCGAACTCCTCGGCACCTACCGGACGTTGAGCGAGCTCGGCTACAACATCGTCTGGACCTTCGTCTGGATCGCCCTCGGCTACCTGATCATCACCCTCGCCATCAGCGCGCTGTTCAACACGCTGGAGAGGAAGTGGGGAGTCGCCCGATGACCACCGCCAACGCCCTCTACGACGTCCCGGGCCCCAAGACCCGCAAACGGCACCGCCTTTACGGCATCGCGTCCACCGTCGTCATCCTCGGCCTCCTCGCCTGGATCCTCTATCTCCTGTTCGACACCGACCAGTTCACGTACACGAAGTGGATGCCCTTCGAGTACAAGGGAATTCAGGAACTGCTGCTGCGCGGCCTCGGCAACACGCTCAAGGCCTTCGGGCTCGCGGCCGTACTGTCACTGGCACTTGGCACCCTGCTCGCCGTAGGACGGCTGTCGGACCACCGGCCGGTGCGCTGGCTGTCCACGCTCGTCGTGGAGTTCTTCCGCGCCATGCCCGTCCTGGTGATGATCTTCTTCATCTTCGTGGCGCTCAAGGTGCAGCCGCTGCCCGCACTGGTCGCAGGACTCACCCTCTACAACGGCTCGGTGCTCGCCGAGGTCTTCCGCTCCGGCGTCAACAGCGTCGAACGCGGCCAGCGGGAGGCCGCGTTCGCGCTCGGCATGCGCAAGACCCAGGTGATGTCGTACGTCCTCGTACCGCAGGCAGTACGGGCCATGCTGCCCGCCATCATCAGCCAGCTGGTGGTCGCCCTGAAGGACACCTCACTGGGCTATCTGATCACCTATGAGGAGTTTCTCCACGCCGGGAAGCTGATCGCCTCGAACCTCGACTACGATTTGCCGTTCATCCCCGTGGTGATGGTGATCTCGCCGATCTACATCGGGATGTGCATGCTGCTCTCCTGGTTCGCCGGATGGGTGTCCCGCCGGGAGCAGCGCAGTCCCAAGACCGAGGCCGTGGACGTGGCCCCGGCCGAACCAGGGACGCTGCTGCCGCGGGTGCAGTAGTAACAGGGCACTTGCCCGCCCGGCAGCAGCCGGAGATCACTGCTCGCGCAGCGGGATCGACACGTACGACGGGTCGTTCGCAGGCGAGGAGAAGGTCAGCTGCGCGCCGGTCGGGTTGTGCTCGATGTAGAGCGGGTCGACCGTGTCGACGACCAGGGCGAGACGATGCCCTGCCGGGATGTCGTAGGCCGTGGAGAACAACTCCAGGTCCACACCGAACGGCTTGCCGGGCGTCTGCCCGTGCCAGGTGTACGGCGCGTTGCTGACCAGCTTGCCGAGGCCGAGCGGGCCCACGTCGTAGAGGTACGCGACGAGGGTGCCGCTCTCCTTGGTGTCCGTGACCGTTGTATGCAACTTCACGGTGCCGCGCACCTGTTGGGTGCTCGTGTACTTCGCCGACTGCCATACGGCGGCCCAGCGGCGGGGGAGGAGGGGAATGGCGGCCACCGGAGGTGCCTGCGCGACCTGGTCGAGGATGCTGGACAGGAAGACGATCCCGCCGTCCGCGCCCGAGTCGACATTGGTGTGGATGGTGGTCGTGCCCGCGAGGTCGATCTTCTTCCGCGCCGCACCGACCGACTTCCAGTCCGGGTAGCCCTCGTAGCCGCCTGCGGAACGGGACTTGAGCTCCACGGGGTCCTCGCGGTCGATCCCGTTGTCCTCGCCCTTGAGGTAGTGGTCGAACCAGCGCTCGGTGTCCGTCCACACGTCGTTGGGCAGCCCGAACAGTCCGGTCAGCTCGGCGGTGGCGTGGTCGCCGGGGCGGAGTTCGAGCCGCTTGGGGCCGGTCAACTCGCCGTAGAAGTCGGCTATTTGGTTCGGCGGGAAGATCGTGTCGCCCCAGGCGTTGGCGAGCATGATCGCCGCGCCGTTCCTGTTGATCTGATCGACACAGGTGGCGGGGGAGCGTTCGTTCCCCCAGTCGATCAACTCCTGTTCCTTGGACAGGTCGGCGGCGAAGAAGTCCTTGAAGACCTGGCTCGTCTCCGCGCTCGGACGGCCGGTGACCAGGCCGACGCCGTCCAGCAGGGCGGTCGCCTGGGAGTGTTCGGTGCGGCCCGAGTAGATCGAGTCGATCAGGTCCGCCCAGCCGCTGAGTGACGCAACTGCCTTGATCCGCTTGTCGTGTGCCGCCGCGAGCAGGCTGATGCCGGCGCCGTACGACACGCCCGCCATGCCGATGTGCGCCGCGTCGGACGGGGTGTTGGCGAGCGCCCAGTCGATCACCTTGGACGCGTCGGCCACGTCCGCCGGGCCGCCGACCTCTATCCCGCCGCCGGACTGCCAGAAGCCGCGGACGTTGTAACTCACCACGACATAGCCGGAGTTCGCGAGCTTCTCGGCCTGGGCCAGGTACTGGACCTGGGGGAATCCCCAGCTCGTGGGCAGGACGAGGAGGGGGTAGCGATGCGAGCCGTCGGCGTCCGCGGGCGTGACGACGTTCGCCGCGAGCTGCGTACCGCCGTCGCCCGCGATGTCGACGAAGCGGACGCCGTTCGTGGCGGCCTGGGCGGCGGGGGCGAGCCCGAGGACGCCTCCGGCGACGAGAGTCGCGGAGACGGCCACCGCGGCGGTCGTACGCAGGGCCTGGCGACGGTTTCGCACGGGTCACTCCTCACACGTGTCAATGCAAAGTGACCCGACGGTAACCGCAGCCCTTTACCTGAGGTAACCCGTGAGTAAGTTACGTGCCAGTAACGATTGTTGAAATGTGTGTGACCTCAGGAGGCGCGGTGCGAACTCCGTGGTGCCGGTGCAGGCAGAGGGGTCTCCGCGGTCCGCGTCACATCGGCGACCAGCTCCACCACATCGGGGCCGTACGCCTGTGAGTTGACCACCTTCAGCAGCAGGACGAAGGTGTTGCCGCCGTGTTTGCGGGCCAACTTCTCATGGTTGCGGGCGAGATAGCGGGTCGCCGCCTGATTGGTGATCGCGCGCTGGCCGCAGAAGAGGAACACCGGCCGCGCGCCTCCGAGTTGACCGGCGGTGAGCCGGGCGAGAAGCACGTACTCGCCCTTGCCGGGCTCAAGTCGGTAGCGCTCGCTGCCTATTTGGAACGCGCCCCGGTCCGGCCCCGGCTCGGCGTCGACGTTGACGCGGATGCCGGGCAGCAGGGACGCCAGATGCGCGGCCATCCGGCGGTTGGAGGCCGGGCCGCCCACACAGAACTCGGTGCGTTCGCCGAAGCCCTGCTGGGCCGCGTCGTGCGCGACGACCTGGGCGTGCGCGTTGCAGTCCTTGATCAGGGCCGCGAGTTCGAGGAGCGCGAACACGTCGTGCCGCATCACCGTGAGTTCGGGGCCGCCCGCCTCGCGGTTCACCACGAGCAGCGACTCGGAGTTGTCGGGCAGCCCGAAGAACGCCTGCTTGCGCCGGAGTCTGCGCTTCCACAGGTAGGTGCGGGCGAGCCAGCCGAGCGCGGCACTGAGGCCGGCGGCGACCACGCCCAGAACGATGTTGCGCACGTCGTCATTCATGGGCGCGCATGTTAGCGGCCCGATGTGGCTGGTACGTACCGGTGTTCGACGTGTGACGTTCGTGTGGCGGCGGCCGGAAGCGGTCTGTCGGGGCCCGTGCCAGGTGGATACGCTGCGCGGACGGTTCTGGACTGGAGGTACGGATGCGTCGCCCTGTGGCACGGAAACTGTCGGTCCTGGCGGTCTCGGCCGCCGTGGTGTCGGTAGGGGCCGCGGCCCCACCCGCCGCGACGAGCAGCAGCACACCGACGAAGGTTCCGGTCGCCGTCGGCTACGGCGGCGCGGTCGCGAGCGTCGACGCGGACGCCACCGCGGCCGGTATCGAGGTCCTGAAGAAGGGCGGCAACGCGGTCGACGCGGCCGTCGCCACCGCCGCCGCGCTCGGTGTCACCGAGCCCTACTCCTCCGGTGTCGGCGGAGGCGGCTACTTCGTCTACTACGACGCCAAGTCCCGTACGGTGCACACCATCGACGGCCGCGAGACCGCGCCGCTGACCGCCGACTCCAACCTCTTCGTGGAGAACGGCAAGGCGCTCGCCTTCGCCGACGCCGTCAGCAGCGGCCTCGGCGTCGGCACCCCGGGCACGCCCGCCACCTGGCAGACGGCCCTCGACCAGTGGGGGAGCGAGAAGCTCGGTACGGTGCTCAAGCCCGCCGAGCGGATCGCCGGCGACGGCTTCACGGTCGACGACACCTTCCGCACCCAGACGGCGGCCAACGAGACCCGCTTCCGCTACTTCCCGGACACCGCCAAGCTGTTCCTGCCGGGCGGCGCGCTGCCGGTCGTCGGCTCCACCTTCAAGAACCCCGAACTCGCCGCCACCTACAAGGAGTTGGGCAAGAAGGGGATCGGCGCGATCTACCACGGCGACCTCGGCAAGGACATCCTCGCCACGGTGAACACCCCGAAGGTGGACGCCAGTTCCGGCTGGAACGCCCGCCCCGGCAAGCTCTCCGCCGAGGACCTCGCCGCCTACCGCGCCAAACTCCAGGCGCCCACGAAGACCTCGTACCGCGGACTCGGCGTCTACTCCATCGCACCCTCCTCCTCCGGCGGAACGACCGTCGGCGAGGCCCTCAACATCCTGGAGAAGACGGACCTTTCGAAGGCCGGCGAGGTCCAGTACCTGCACCACTACATCGAGGCCAGCCGGATCGCGTTCGCGGACCGCGGGCGCTGGGTCGGCGACCCCGCCTTCGAGGACGTACCGACGAAGGAACTGCTCTCGCAGAAGTTCGCCGACTCGCGCGCCTGCCTCATCAAGGACGACGCGGTGCTCACCAGCCCGCTGGCGCCCGCCGACCCGCGCAACCCGACGGCCTGCACCGCCACCGGGACGGCCGCCCCGACGACCTACGAGGGCGAGAACACCACCCACCTCACGGTCGCCGACAAGTGGGGCAACGTCGTCTCCTACACGCTCACCATCGAGCAGACCGGCGGCAGCGCGATGACCGTGCCCGGCCGCGGCTTCCTGCTCAACAACGAGCTGACCGACTTCTCCTTCGCCCCGGCCAACCCGGCCGTCCACGACCCGAACCTGCCGGGCCCGGGCAAGCGCCCGCGCTCGTCGATCTCGCCGACGATCGTCCTCGACAAGCACAACAAGCCGGTGGTGGCGCTCGGTTCACCCGGTGGCGCGACCATCATCACGACCGTGCTGCAGACGCTCACCGAGTTCCTGGACCGAGGTCTCCCGCTCGTGGACGCGATCGCCGCACCCCGCGCCAGCCAGCGCAACGCGGCCAACACCGAACTCGAACCGGCGCTCTACAACAGCGACTTGAAGACCCAGCTGCAGGCCATCGGGCACTCCTTCACCCTGAATCCGGAGATCGGCGCGGCGACAGGCGTGCAACGGCTGCCGAACGGCGAGTGGTTGGCCGCCGCCGAGAAGGTACGGCGCGGTGGCGGCTCCGCCGCGGTGGTCAATCCGGCGCCGTAGACGGTGAGTCGGAGGCGGGCGGCGGCGGATCCGCGCGGAACGCGAGCCGCCCGTCCTCGACGTCCACCGTCACCCGGCCGCCCTTCGCGATGCGGCCGTCGAGGAGCAGCCGGGACAGCTGGTTGTCGACCTCGCGCTGGATGGTGCGACGCAGCGGCCGGGCGCCGTACTCGGGCTGGAAGCCCTGCCGGGACAGCCGGTCGACGGCCGGGTCGGTGAACTCGACCGTGATGCCCTGCGCGTGCAGGAGACGGCGGGTGCGCTCCAGCAACAGGTCGGTGATCAGCCGGAGTTGCTCGGCGGTGAGCTGGCGGAAGACCACGATCTCGTCGATCCGGTTGAGGAACTCGGGCCGGAAGTGCTCGCGCAGCGGGCGCAGGATCTGCTCGCGCCGCGCCTCCTCGTCCGCGTCGGCGCCGCCGGGCCCGAAGCCGATCCCGGCCCCGCGCCGGGTGATCGCCTCGGAGCCGAGGTTGCTGGTCATCACGATCACCGTGTTGGTGAAGTCGACCGTGCGGCCCTGCGCGTCGGTCAACCGGCCGTCGTCCAGGACCTGGAGCAGGATGTTGAAGACGTCCGGGTGCGCCTTCTCGACCTCGTCGAGGAGCAGCAGCGAGTACGGGTGGCGGCGTACGACCTCGGTGAGCTGACCGGCCTCCTCGTGGCCGACGTAGCCGGGCGGGGCGCCGACGAGACGGCTCACCGTGTGCCGTTCCTGGTACTCGCTCATGTCGAGGCGGACCATGCGGTCATCGCTGCCGAACAGCGCCTCGGCGAGAGCGCGGGCAAGTTCGGTCTTGCCGACGCCTGTTGGGCCGAGGAACAGGAAGCTGCCGATCGGCCGGTCCGGGCTGGCGAGCCCGGCGCGGGAGCGCAGCACCGCGTCCGACACGACCCGGACCGCCTCCTCCTGGCCGACGACCCGCCGGTGCAGATGCTCCTCCAGACCGAGCAGCCGGTCCTTCTCCTCCGCGGTGAGACTGCTCACCGGGATACCGGTCTGCCGTGACACCACCTCGGCGATCGCCTCACCGGTGACCTCCAGGTGCTGGCCCTCGTCGCCCGTGCCCTCGCCGCCGGTCTCCGCCAGCTGTACCTTCAACTCGGCGATGCGGTCCCGGAGTTGGGTGGCTTTCTCGTAGTCCTCGTCGGCCGCCGCCTGGTCCTTGTCCCGCGCGAGCTGCTCCACCTCGCGCTCCAGGGCCCGTACGTCCGTGCCCTTCGTGCGGGCCCGCAGCCGTACCCGCGCGCCCGCCTGGTCGATCAGGTCGATCGCCTTGTCGGGGAGGCGGCGGTCGGTGAGATAGCGGTCGGACAGCTCCACGGCCGCCACCAACGCCTCGTCGGTGTACCGGACTTGGTGGTGTGCCTCGTAGCGGTCGCGCAGTCCGCGCAGGATCTCGATCGCGTCCGCGACGGTCGGCTCGGGCACCAGGATCGGCTGGAACCTGCGGGCCAGCGCCGCGTCCTTCTCGATCCGGCGGTACTCCTCCAGCGTCGTGGCGCCCACGACGTGCAACTCGCCCCGCGCCAGTGCCGGTTTGAGGATGTTCCCGGCGTCCATCGAACCGCTCTCGCCGCCACCGCCCGCGCCGACCACGGTGTGCAACTCGTCGATGAACACGATCAGTTCGTCCGAGTGGGCGCGGATCTCGCCGACGATGTTCGTCAGCCGCTCCTCGAAGTCGCCCCGGAAACGGGTGCCCGCGACCACGCCGGTCAGATCCAGGGCGACCACCCGCCGCCCGGTCAGCACGTCCGGGACGTCGCCGTCCGTGATGCGCTGGGCGATCCCCTCCACGATCGCGGTCTTGCCGACACCCGCGTCGCCGATCAGCACCGGGTTGTTCTTGCCGCGCCGGGACAGCACCTCGATGGTCTGCTCGATCTCCTCGTCGCGTCCGATCACCGGGTCGACACGGCCCTGCTGGGCGAGGGCGGTGAGATCACGGCCGTACTTGTCGAGGGTCGGGGTGCCGGTGGGGCGGGGCTGGTCGCTGCGCGGCAGTGTGCCGTCGGGTGCCTCGGGCGGCAGGCCCGTGGGGGCGTAGCGGGCCGCGTTCAGGATGTGCCCGGCGGCAGAGTCCGGGTTCGCGGCGAGCGCGCCCAGGACGTGCTCGGGGCCGATGTAGCCGGCGCCGCCCGCCCTCGCCAGGTCGTGCGCGTCCAGGAGGGCGCGTTTGACGGCCGGGGTGAGGTTGAGGGACGTGCCCTCCGGGGGTTGGACCGGGCCCGAGCGCTCGTCGATCTCTGCCGCCAGGGAGTCGGGGTCCGCGCCGGCGCGGGTGAGGAGGCCACGGGTCGGCTCCGCGGACAGGGCGGCGCGTAGCAGGTGCTGGGTGTCGAGGTCGTGGCTGCCGTGTTCTGCGGCGTACTGGGCGGCGCCGCGGACGAGGTCCCTGGCCGGTTGGCTGAGGAGGCGGCCTATGTCCACGTGGCGTGGACCGGGGCGGGCGGCTCCTCCGAAGAGCCTGGCGAGGAAGTCTCCGAAGGGGTCGTTTTCGGGGGATGTGTAGCCGCTGGTCATCAATCCACCATGGCACGGGGCACTGCGTGGGGCATGTGCGGGTTTGGGTCCGTTTATGTGCGCGGGTGCGTTGTGGCTGGTCGCGCCCGCGCGGCGGAGCCGCAAATCGACACAGCCCCGCGCCCCTATAGGGGCGCTCAGCGTGCCGTAAGGATCCTGGGGCCGTCCTCCGTGATCGCCACCGTGTGTTCCACGTGGGCCGCCCTCGATCCGTCGTTCGTGCGTAGGGTCCAGCCGTCCGGGGCCTCGTGGTAGCCGTCCTTGCCGCTCGCGATCAGCATGGGCTCGATCGCGAGGGCCATGCCGTGGCGGAGGGGGAGGCCGCGGCCGGGACGGCCCTCGTTCGGGACGCCGGGGTCCTCGTGCATCTGGCGGCCGATGCCGTGGCCGCCGAAGCCCTGAGGGATGCCGTAGCCCGCCGTACGGCACACCGTGCCGATCGCGTGGGCGATGTCGCCGACGCGGTTGCCCACGACGGCCGCCGCGATGCCCGCCGCGAGGGCGCGCTCGGCGGTGTCGATCAGGCGTACGTCGGCGGGGCGCGGCGTGCCGACGGTGAAGCTGATCGCCGAGTCGCCGGCCCAGCCGCCCAGCTTCGCGCCGAAGTCGATCGAGACCAGGTCGCCGTCGCGCAGGCGGTAGCCGTCCGGGATGCCGTGCACGATCGCGTCGTTCACCGAGGCGCAGACGACCGCCGGGAACGGGGTGGGCGCGAAGGAGGGGCGATAGCCGAGGAAGGGCGAGGTCGCGCCCGCCGCGCGCAGCACGTCGTGCGCCAACTCGTCCAGTTCCAGCAGGGAAACGCCCACGTCGGCGGCCTC
This sequence comes from Streptomyces sp. NBC_01622, assembly GCF_045209635.1. Classification (NCBI taxonomy): domain Bacteria; kingdom Bacillati; phylum Actinomycetota; class Actinomycetes; order Kitasatosporales; family Streptomycetaceae; genus Streptomyces; species Streptomyces sp. NBC_01622. Next base: position 2,401,407 of record NZ_CP109293.1, on the reverse strand, counting down.
CCGCACGGCCGTGAGGGCGCGGGCCACGACCTGGCCCGCCTCGTACATCGCATCGATAGACGTGTCCGTCTTGAGTTCCACCATGCCAATTACTATACCGGTATTAGAATGACGGCATGGTACGCACCCCTCTCACCCCCGAAGAGCGTGAACGCGGCGAACGGCTCGGCCGGCTGCTCCGCGAGGCCCGTGGTGGCCGGAGCATGACGGACGTGGCGGCGAACGCGGGCATCTCGGCGGAGACCCTCCGCAAGATCGAGACCGGCCGGGCACCGACACCCGCCTTCTTCACTGTCGCCGCCCTCGCCGACGCGCTCGGGCTGTCCATGGATCAACTCGTGGTCAGGTGTGCGCCGTTGGCGGCCTGAATCGGGGTGGCGGACACGGCGGATGCAGCGGAATCCGGCGGGCGCACAGGGGGGAGGCGTAGGCTCCGAACTCTCTGCGCCCGGCTCGAAAAGCTTCCGTAGCCGCGTCGTAACACAAATGGTGTTTTCTACGGACCGGAGCATTCCGGTCTGGCGGGAGTTGGAGCATGGCTGTGGATCAACTCCCCGGACAGGTGCGGGAGTTCGCGAACTACCTCGACCGACTTCTGGCGCGCCTCGACCAGGGCGGCGGCTGGTGCGGGGTGTTCTGGCAGCGCGATCCCGATGGTATGCAGGCCTGCCTGGGCGGGCGTGAGATACCGCCGTGGGACGTGGTGGAGGCGCTGCTCCAGGACCTCGCTGCCGAGTACGGCCCCGGTGTCGCCGCCCAGGAGAAGGAACGGGCCCGCGCCCTGCACGCGGCGGCGCTCGCCGCGTTCGACGCCCGGCCCGGCAGCCGGGACGCCCTCAGCGACCGGCTCGACGTGATGCTCCGCGAGCAGAAGTACGCCGCCGAACGGCAGGCGGAACTGGGGCGGTTGCTCGGCTCCGCCACCACGCAGGAGGACGCCGACGCCCTCCGCCTCGACCTGGCCTGGGCCCACGACGACCACGAGCGCGCCACCGCCCGCTGCACCGAACTCCGCGCCCGCATCGATGAGTTGGACAACCGAGCCCACCTCCGGGGCGGCGGGGCGGTCCACCGCGACCGGCACGGCAACGTGTTCCGGGTCGACGACACCTTCCAGGACCAGGACGGCCGGTCCGGCGGGGAGGACCCGTACGGTTCGTACGGCAACGGCCCGGCTCCGCACCGCCTGCCCCGCCAGCGCGACACCGAACAGACACCAGGAACCGGGCCGCAGGGCGGCTACGGCGGCCCCGATCCCCTGCGCCACGACGAGGGCGTCCGGGAGGCGCGCCGCGGCTACGAGGACTTCGAACGCGCCAACCCCGGCTACGGCAGTCCGGCCCCTCTGCGGGACGACTTCCCGAGCCCCGCCGCCACTCCCGCGCCATCGCCCTCCGACTGGCCCGCGACGGACACCTCCGACTGGCCCGCGCCCGAGGCCACGCGCTCCGCCGCCTTCGACCCCGTACAGCCCACGGCCCCCGAGCCCACGCAGTCCACCGACCCCGACCCCGACCCGGCCCCCACCCCCAAGCAACGCAAGCGCCGCCGAGGCAGCGCCCGCTTCGCCGGCATGACCGAGGACGACGCCGCTGCCGCCGCCCCGGCCCCGGACCCCGCGGCCGCCGTACCGGAGCTGCCGACCCCCGTGCCCACCGCACCCCGCACCCCGCGCGGGGCCCGCTTCGCCGGGGCCGCGCGGCCGGTCGAGCGGGCGCAGCCGAAGCGGGAGGCGTTGGACGCCGAGGCGCGGCAGGCCACCGTGGAGGCCGTGCAGCGGCTCGTGGGGCTGCGGCGGGAGGGGCGTAGCGGCGAGGCGCACGCGCTGCTCGCCGAGGCCGCGTGCTGGCCCGCCGCCCGCTTCCCGCTGCTCGCGGCCGAGCTGCAGCGCGCCGGGCTCGGCGCGGACTGGGCGACGCTGCTGTGGGAGGCCGCCTCGCTGCCCGCCGACCGGCTGGTCGGCGCGGCGGACGCGCTGGTCGCTGCGGGCCGTACGGCGGACGGCGAGCAGATCCTGCGGCAGGGCGTGGCCCGCCCGGCCGAGGAGATAGGCGACGCCGTGCTCGCGCTGGCCGCCGAGGGCCGCCGCCGCGAGATCAGCGCCCTGCTCGATGCCTACGTCCGGGTCCGCACCCCCGAGGAGGCGGCCCGCAGCGTCGCGGCCGACCCGCAGCAGCTCGTCCCGCTGCTGGTGGAGGCGGCCCGGGGCGTCTCGGACGAACGCCACTGGGACCTCGTCCACGCCCTCCGGGTGGCGGGCTTCACTGCCTGAGTGGCCCATCGGCTCGCCCACCGGAGTGTGAAACGCGATCGACTCCGCGGGTTAACGGCGATGGTCTTGGCAAGGCTGCTCCGGAGGCTTACGTTCATCCCTCTACGGCCTTTGTCTACGGGCGTAGAGGCTCTGAGGTCCCGTCGAAGGAGCAGCTCATGGCCAACGTCGTACGCGCCGCTCTGGTCCAGGCCACCTGGACCGGCGACACCGAGTCCATGGTGGCGAAACACGAGGAACACGCCCGCGAGGCGGCCCGCCAGGGCGCCAGGATCATCGGGTTCCAGGAAGTGTTCAACGCCCCCTACTTCTGTCAGGTCCAGGAACCGGAGCACTACAGCTGGGCCGAGCCGGTGCCCGACGGGCCGACCGTGCGTCGTATGCAACAGCTCGCGCGCGAGACCGGCATGGTGATCGTCGTCCCGGTCTTCGAGGTCGAGCAGGAGGGCTTCTACTACAACACCGCGGCCGTGATCGACGCCGACGGCACCTTCCTCGGCAAGTACCGCAAGCACCACATCCCCCAGGTCAAGGGCTTCTGGGAGAAGTACTACTTCAAGCCGGGCAACGCCGGCTGGCCCGTCTTCGACACCGCCGTCGGCAAGGTCGGCGTCTACATCTGCTACGACCGTCACTTCCCCGAGGGCTGGCGCCAACTCGGCCTCAACGGAGCCCAGTTGGTCTACAACCCGTCCGCGACCTCGCGCGGCCTCTCCGCCTACCTCTGGCAGCTGGAGCAGCCCGCCGCGGCCGTGGCCAACGAGTACTTCATCGCCGCGATCAACCGTGTGGGACAGGAGGAGTACGGGGACAACGACTTCTACGGCACCTCGTACTTCGTCAACCCGCGCGGCCAGTTCGTCGGCGAGGTCGCCGGCGACAAGGCCGAGGAACTTCTCGTCCGCGACCTCGACTTCGGTCTCATCGAAGAAGTGCGGCAACAGTGGGCGTTCTACCGCGACCGCCGCCCCGACGCCTACGAAGGGCTGGTGCAGCCGTGACCAAGGACCTGCTGGGACGCCACAAGGCGGTGCTCCCGGACTGGCTCGCCCTCTACTACGACAACCCGCTCGAAATCACGCACGGCGAGGGCCGGCACGTCTGGGACGCCGAGGGCAACAAGTACCTCGACTTCTTCGGCGGCATCCTCACCACCATGACCGTGCACGCGCTCCCCGAGGTCACCAAGGCGGTCAGTGAGCAGGCCGGGCGGATCCTCCACTCGTCGACGCTCTACCTCAACCGGCCGATGGTCGAACTCGCCGAGCGCGTCGCCCAGTTGTCCGGCATCCCCGACGCCCGTGTCTTCTTCACCACCTCGGGCACCGAGGCCAACGACACCGCCCTGCTGCTCGCCACGTCGTACCGGCGCAGCAACCAGATCCTGGCCATGCGCAACAGTTACCACGGCCGCTCCTTCAGCGCGGTCGGCATCACCGGCAACCGCGGCTGGTCCCCGACCTCGCTGTCCCCGCTCCAGACGCTGTACGTCCACGGGGGTGTGCGCACGCGCGGACCCTACGCCCACTTGTCCGACGCCGAGTTCATCGCGGCCTGCGTGGCCGACCTGAAGGACCTGCTCGGGCACGTCCGGCCGCCCGCCGCCCTCATCGCCGAACCCGTCCAGGGCGTCGGCGGGTTCACCTCCCCGCCCGACGGCCTGTACGCCGCCTTCCGCGAAGTCCTCGCCGAGCGGGGCGTGTTGTGGATCGCCGACGAGGTGCAGACCGGCTGGGGCCGCACCGGTGACCACTTCTGGGGCTGGCAGGCGCACGGCCAGAACGGTCCGCCGGACATCCTCACCTTCGCCAAGGGCATCGGCAACGGCAGCTCGATCGGTGGTGTCGTCGCCCGCGCCGACATCATGAACTGCCTCGACTCCAACAGCATTTCGACCTTCGGCGGCACCCAGATCACCATGGCGGCGGGCCTCGCCAACCTCACCTATCTGCTGGAGCACGACCTCCAGGGCAACGCCCGCCGCGTCGGCGGTCTCCTCATCGAGCGGCTGCGGGCCGCCGCGGCGAAGCATCCCGGTGTACGGGAAGTGCGTGGGCGCGGACTGATGATAGGCGTCGAGCTGGTGAAACCGGGCACCGACGAGGCCGATCCGCAGGCCGCCTCCGCCGTGCTCGAAGCGGCCCGCGAGGGCGGGCTGTTGATCGGCAAGGGCGGCGGACACGACACCAGCGCCCTGCGCATCGCCCCGCCGCTGTCCCTCACCGTCGCGGAGGCCGAAGAGGGCGCCGCCATCCTCGAACGGGCGCTGGCGAGCACGCAGTAGTAGCAGTACGAGCAAGGGAAACGCGCTATGGCCACCACCCTCGACCCCCTGGAACCCGCCCTGTCGGTCCGTCAGGTCCTCGCCCTGGAACGGGTTCTGGCCGGGGAACCCGAGGTGGTGGCCGGCGCGAGCCAACTCGACCGTGCCGTGCGGTGGGTGCATGTCGCCGAGGCCGCCGATGTCGGCGTGATGCTCAGCGGCGGCGAGATGATCCTCACCACCGGAGTGCTCCTCGCCGGTGACGAGGGTGCCCAGACCGAGTACGTCCAGTCCCTGCACCGCGCGGAGGCCTCCGCCGTCGTACTCGGTCTCGGCCGCGCCTTCCCCGCCCCGCCGGACGTGATGCGCCGCGCGGCCGAGCGGTGCGGGCTGCCCATGGTGGTGCTCCACCGCCCCTTCCCCTTCGCGGAGTTGACGGAGGAGGTTCAATCCCGGCTGGTACGGCGGAAGTTCGCCGCCGTCAGCCTCTCCGAGGCCGTACGGACCGCGCTCACCGCACTCATCACCGGCGGCGCCCCGCTGCAGAGCCTGCTCGACGAGGTCGCCGCGCACAGCGCCTGCCCCGTGGTCGTCACGAACCTCGCCCACCGCGTCCTCGCCACGGCGGGGGAGCGGTCCGCCGTCGACGACGTGCTGCGCGACTGGGAGCGCATCTCCCGGCAGGCCGGCGGCAGCGAGGGCGACGGCTGGATCCGCGCCGAGCTGGGCGGACGCGGTGAACGCTGGGGTCAGATCATGCTGTGCGGCCACCGCGGCGACACCGCCACCGGACGACTCCTCGCCGACCGCGCCGCCGAGGCGCTCGTCCTGCACCGCATGCTCGGCGGCTCCGCCCACACCTGGGAGGAACAGTCCGCGCAGAGCCTGCTGACCGACCTGGCGAGCGGCGTCGTACCGGCCCGCCAACTCCTGCCCCGCGCCCGCGCGGCCGGACTCCCCGTCAACCGGCGCACCTTCGTACCGATGGTCGTACGCGACGGCGACACGGCCCAACTCGACCGAGTCCTACGGCTGTTGGGGCTGCCCGGACTCGTCGCGGAGCTGGCCGACGGCGTCACCGCCGTGCTGCTCAGCCTGCCCCGCGACCAGGACGCGGACGCCCTCGCCGCGCACTTCGCGAGCCGGCTGCGCACCGAGTCCGGGGCGTTGAAGGCGGTCGTGGCCGCCGCCGGGCAGCGCACCGTCTGGGACGACGTGCCCGCCGGGCTGCGCGAGGCACAGCACGTGGCCGACGCCGTGGCCGACTCCAGCGACGCCCTCGAACTCCCCACCGTCGTACGCCTCAAGGACGTCCATCTGCGCGGCCTGATCCGGCTGTTGCGGGACGACCCGCAGGTGCAGTCCTTCGCCGAGCGGGAGTTGGACGGGCTGCTGTGCGCGGCCGACGAGGACCTGCTCGCCGTACTGCGGACGTATCTGGCCACCGGCCGCAACAAGTCGCGCACCGCGCAGCTCCACCATGTGTCGCGGCCCGCGCTGTACCGCCGGCTGGAGGCGATAGAGGGCCGGCTCGGGGTGGACCTCGACGACTTCGAGCAGGCCGCGTCGGTGCACATCGCGCTCCTCGCGCACGACGCGCAACAGGGGTGAAACATGGGACTACCTGCGAAAACGGCGGTGAAACATGCGGCCACGACAGGGTGACACCGTGGAACGCCGAGCGTCCGCAGACGTGACACCGTGCAACTCAAACCGGACTTCAGGACTTCCTAGGCTCCTCGCACACCTAGCGACCGGAGGTCCCGATGAGCACCGTGATTCGTGCCGCCCTGTTCCAGACAGCCTGGACGGGCGACAAGGAGTCCATGATCCAGGTCCACGAGCAGGCGGTCCGCGACGCCGCCGCGCAGGGTGCTCAAGTCCTGTGCTTCCAGGAGCTGTTCTACGGCCCGTACTTCTGCCAGGTCCAGGACAAGGCGTTCTACGAGTACGCCGAGGCGATCCCGGACGGCCCGATCGTCAAGCGCTTCCAGGCGCTCGCCAAGGAACACGGCATCGTCCTGGTCCTGCCGATGTACGAGGAGGAGCAGCCCGGCGTCCTCTACAACACGGCCGCCGTGATCGACGCGGACGGCTCCTACCTCGGCAAGTACCGCAAGCACCACATTCCCCAAGTACCCGGATTCTGGGAGAAGTTCTACTTCCGCCCGGGCAACAGCGGCTGGCCGATCTTCGACACCAAGGTCGGCAAGATCGGTGTCTACATCTGCTACGACCGGCACTTCCCGGAGGGCTGGCGTGCGCTGGGCCTCGCGGGCGCCGAGATCGTCTTCAACCCGTCGGCCACCTCGCGCGGTCTGTCGGCCTACCTGTGGCAGCTGGAGCAGCCGGCCGCTGCCGCCGCCAACGAGTACTTCGTCGGCGCCATCAACCGGGTCGGTGTCGAGGAGCTCGGCGACAACGACTTCTACGGCACGACCTACTTCGTCGACCCGGAGGCCCAGTTCGTCGGCGAGGTGGCCAGCGACAAGGAGCCCGAACTGGTCGTCCGGGACCTCGACCTGGCCAAGCTGCGGGAGGTCCGCGACCGCTGGCAGTTCTACCGCGACCGCCGCCCGGACGCGTACGGCCCGTTGACCGCACCGTAACTCGGACAGTTTCCGCGCTCCTCGGAGGGCGAAGCCCTCTTAGGGGCGCGGGGCAGCGTCCATTAGCGGCTTCGCCGCGGGGCGCGCCCAGCCCCCACAGACCCGCACCAGATCACAATCCAGCGGAGTCAAAACAATGAGCACCCGTACCGTCATCCGCGGCGGCCTAGTCATCACCGCGTCCGACGAACTCCACGCCGACGTCCTGATCGAGGACGGCCGAATCGCCGCCCTGGCCACCTCCGGCACCACCGTCGCCGAAGGCTGGACCGCCGAGCGGGTCATCGACGCCACCGGGAAGTACGTCATCCCGGGCGGGGTCGACGCCCACACCCACATGGAGATGCCGTTCGGCGGCACCAAGGCCGCCGACACCTTCGAGACCGGCACCCGGGCCGCCGCCTGGGGCGGTACGACGACCATCGTCGACTTCGCGATCCAGAGCGTCGGCGGAGCTCTCCGCGAGGGCCTCGACGCCTGGCACGCCAAGGCCGAGGGCAACTGCGCCATCGACTACGGCTTCCACATGATCGTGTCCGACGTCAACGAGGACACCCTCAAGGAGATGGACCTGCTGGTACAGGAGGGCGTCACCTCCTTCAAGCAGTTCATGGCCTACCCGGGCGTCTTCTACAGCGACGACGGCCAGATCCTGCGCGCCATGCAACGCGCCGCCGACAACGGCGGGTTGATCATGATGCACGCCGAGAACGGCATCGCGATCGACGTCCTCGTGGAGCAGGCGCTGGCCCGCGGCGAGAGGGACCCCCGCTACCACGGCGAGGTCCGCAAGGCCCTCCTCGAAGCCGAGGCCACCCACCGCGCGATCAAGCTCGCGCAGGTCGCCGGAGCACCCCTCTACGTCGTGCACGTCTCCGCGATGGAGGCGGTCGCCGAGCTGGCCAGGGCGCGCGACGAAGGGCTCCCCGTCTTCGGCGAGACCTGTCCGCAGTACCTGTTCCTCTCCACCGACAACCTCGCCGAGCCCGACTTCGAGGGCGCGAAGTACGTGTGCAGCACGCCCCTCCGCCCCAAGGAACACCAGGCCAAGCTGTGGCAGGGCCTGCGCACCAACGACCTCCAGGTGGTCTCCACCGACCACTGCCCCTTCTGCTTCGTGGGCCAGAAGGAGCTCGGCAGGGGCGACTTCTCGAAGATCCCCAATGGCATGCCGGGCGTCGAGAACCGCATGGACCTGCTCCACCAGGGTGTCGTCGACGGGCACATCAGCCGCCGCCGCTGGATCGAGATCGCCTGCGCCTCCCCGGCGCGGATGTTCGGCCTCTACCCGAAGAAGGGCACCATCGCCCCGGGCGCCGACGCCGACGTCGTCATCTACGACCCGCACGCCGAGCAGACCGTCTCCGCCGAGACCCACCACATGAACGTCGACTACTCGGCGTACGAGGGCAAGCGCCTCACCGGCCGCGTCGAGACCGTCCTCTCGCGCGGCGAACTCGTCATCACCGAGCGGGAGTACACCGGGCACGCGGGCCACGGCGTCTACACCCCGCGCTCCACCAGTCAGTACCTCAACTAGGAGTGGCGCACATGGACTTCGGACTCGTCCTGCAGACCGACCCGCCGGCCTCGCGGGTCATCAGCCTGATGAAGCGCGCCGAGCGCAACGGCTTCACCCACGGCTGGACCTTCGACTCCGCCGTGCTGTGGCAGGAGCCGTTCGTGATCTACAGTCAGATCCTGGCCAACACCACGAAGTTGACGGTCGGCCCGATGGTCACCAACCCGGGCACCCGCACCTGGGAGGTCACCGCCTCCACCTTCGCCACCCTCAACGACATGTTCGGCAACCGCACGGTCTGCGGCATCGGCCGCGGCGACTCCGCGATGCGCGTCGCGGGCCGCGCCCCGAACACCCTGGCCCGGATCAGCGAGGCCATGAAGGTCATCAGGGCGCTCGGCTCCGGCCAGGAGGCGGACCTCGGCGGCACGGTCATCAAGTTCCCCTGGGCAAAGGAAGACGCCCAACTCCCGGTCTGGATGGCCGCGTACGGCCCCAAGGCCCTGAAGATGACCGGCGAGGAGGCCGACGGCTTCATCCTCCAGCTCTCGGACCTCTACCTCACCGAATACATGGTGAAGGCGGTCAAGGACGCGGCCGTCGCCGCCGGACGCGACCCGTCCGAGGTCAAGATCTGCGTCGCCGCGCCCGCCTACGTCACCGAGGACGACTCGCCCGAGGCGCTCGCCCACGCGCGCGACCAGTGCCGCTGGTTCGGCGGCATGGTCGGCAACCACGTCGCCGACCTCGTCTCCAAGTACGGCGAACACTCCGCCGCCGTACCCGACGAACTCACGGACTACATCAAGGCCCGTGAGGGGTACGACTATTCGCACCACGGCCGTGCCGACAACCCCGACACCGCCTTCGTGCCCGACGAGATCGTCGACCGGTTCTGCATCATCGGATCGGCCGAGAAGCAGATCGAAAAGCTCAACGCCCTGCGCGAGTTGGGCGTCGACCAGTTCGCCGTCTACGACATGCACGACGCGCAGGAGGCCACGATCGACGCGTACGGCGCGACGATCATCCCGGCCGTCAACGCCTGACGCACCCACGCACCACCGCTCAACTCCCCGTCCCCCCACTCCAGTTCTCCCCCTCCCCACCGTCCTGGGGAGGGGGGCCGGAGCCCCGCACGGCCTTTCCGGACCCACCTCATTGATTGGCCTGCCCATGACCGACACCGCTCCCACGGCCATAGCGCCGACCGCTCAAGTCACCCTCGCCGACGGGCGGGTGGAGATCGCCCCCGGGTCCCCGCAGCCCAGCGGGCCGTACGCCAACGACGATCTGCTGCCGGTTCCCGTCGAGAAGCGCACCTGGACCACGTACAACTTCTCCGCGCTGTGGGTCGGCATGGCCCACAACACGGCCTCCTGGACCCTCGCTTCCGGGCTCATCGCCGTCGGCATGGACTGGAAGCAGGCGGTGTTCACCATCGCCCTGGCCAACCTGATCGTGCTCGTGCCGATGCTGCTCACCGGGCACGCGGGACCGAAGTACGGCATCCCCTTCCCGGTCTTCGCGCGTGCCTCATTCGGTGTGCGCGGCGCCAACCTTCCCGCCGTGGTGCGAGCGTTGGTGGCCTGCGGCTGGTTCGGCATCCAGACCTGGATCGGCGGTGAGGCGATCTTCTTCCTCGCCGGCAAGCTGATCGGGGACAGCTGGGCCAACGCCTCGCACATCGGCGGGTACGCCTGGACGATGTGGCTGTCGTTCGCGCTGTTCTGGGTGCTCCAAGTCGCCATCATCTACCGGGGCATGGAGACCATCCGCCGCTTCGAGAACTGGGCGGCGCCCTTCGTGCTCGTCGGCGCGTTCGTGATGCTGTGGTGGATGAGCAGCAAGGCCGGCGGCCTCGGCCCGCTCTTCGACCAGCCGTCCAAGCTGGGCTGGGGCGGCAGCTTCTGGAAGCTGTTCTGGCCCTCGCTGATGGGCATGATCGGCTTCTGGTCCACGCTGTCGCTGAACATCCCCGACTTCACCCGCTACGGCAAGAGCCAGAAGGCCCAGACATGGGGCCAGGCGCTCGGCCTGCCGACCACCATGACCCTGTTCGCGTTCCTGTCGGTGCTGGTCACCTCCGGTTCGCAGGCCGTCTACGGCAAGGCGATCTGGGACCCGGTGCAGCTGGCCGCCAAGACGGACAACGTGGTCGGTCTGCTCTACGCGCTGGTGACCGTCCTGGTGGCGACCCTGTCCGTGAACATCGCGGCCAACCTGGTCTCGCCCGCCTTCGACTTCTCCAACATCGCGCCCCGGAAGATCAGTTTCCGTACCGGCGCCCTGATCACCAGCGTCCTCGGCGTGCTGATCTTCCCGTGGAAGCTGTACTCCGACCCGCAGGGCTACATCTTCACCTGGCTCGGTCTGGTCGGCGGTCTGCTCGGCACGGTCGCGGGCATCCTCATCGCCGACTACTGGATCCTGCGCCGCGGCAAGCTCGACCTCACCGACCTGTACAAGGCGGGCGGCCGCTACTGGTACGACGGCGGCTGGAACTGGCGGGCCGTCGTCGCCTTCCTGGTGGGTGGCGTACTCGCCGTCGGCGGCGCCGACTTCCACCCGCTGATCGACGGCCGGCCCATCCCGGCCCTGTCCTCGCTCGCCGACTACGGCTGGGCGGTGGGCCTCGGCACGTCGATGGTCCTCTACGTGGTGCTGACACTGCTGACCCGAAAGGAGCCGGCGTCGACGGAACCGACGCCCGTCGAGGCGTAGGACTCGTCGTGTCGGAGGGCGCCGGGGCTAACTGGCCTTGGCGCCCTCCAGCGCGGTCACCGCTTCCTTCGCGGCCTTGATCGCACCCTTGTTGATGACGTCCGTGCTCGGCGCCTTCTTGTTCTCGAAGTCGCTGCCGTTGTACGTGATGGTCACCAGCGCGTTGCCCGCGCGGACGACGACCGTGCCCTCACGCGTCTGCTGCTTGTCCTCTGTGGTGAGGTTCACGATGGAGTAGGCAGAGTCGCCGAGCCCCGGCACGACCCCGCCGCCGCTCTTCTCCGTAGTCGTCTCGGTGTACGACTTTTTCGCCGCTTCGTCCGATTCCGTGATCTCGTACGACACGTCCAGCCAGCGGTAGTCGTACCCCTTGAGCGCGTTCCACGAGCAGGTGCGGCGCACCTTCGTGTCCGTCGACGGGATCTCCTTGCCGGCCGTCTTCGCGCCCGGAACCAGTGACTTGAGCGTCGCCGCCGTCACACTCCCGCACGGGGCGGGGGACGTGGAGTACGCCTTGGCCACGGGTGCCGTCGACGGGGCCGAGGTCCCGGACGGGGTGCCGGAGTCGGGCGTCGACTTGTGATCGGCGGTCGTCGTCGCGGCGAACGGACCGGACGTCAGGGCCCAGCCCATCGCGGCGAGCACGACGACCGGCGACAGACGCGCGGTGAGAGCGAGCGGCAGAGGAAGAGAACGCAAGTCGCACTTCTCGTGGGGGAAGGGTGCGGAGCGGGTCCGCACTGCGGACGGGGACGCCAGTGTCACATGACTCCCTGTGAGGCGGAAGTATGAACTCGCTCCGTGCCTGTGCGGTGACAGCGCCTGACTGTGGACGCGTTGGTGTGTCCTCTTATGTCCACCGGTCAGGCGCGAGTGGCGGGCACCCACATCGTCGTCTCGATCCGTTCGACGGCGGCGAACGCCCCGTACGCGATCAGCCGCACCAGACTCGCGTCGGTGCCCCCGGGCCCGCGCCAGGCGGCCACGTCCTCCTCCGTTATCCGGTACGGCGCGAGCGCGGCCAGCACCGCCAGTCGTGCGGCCGGCCGCTCCCGCCGGTTCGGGAAGCCGCGCAGGACAACCGGCGGATGTCCCCCGTCCCAGGCCCACAGCGTCTCCCGTACGAGCTTCCGGTCGTCCGTGTCGAGCAGGTCCGCGCCCGCGAGCGCCGCCGTGCGCAGGGCGTCGTAGGCCGGGCCCACCGGGGTGCCGGCAGCCCAGTCCGGCCCGGGGCCCGGCGCGTCCAGCAGGGGGAGTGCCGCTCCCGGTACGGCACTGCGGCGCACGGTGCGGGCCACGCTGCGGCCGGCGAGGCTCCGTACGGCCCGGAACCGCTGCGCGTTGCCCGGCAGGAGCTGTTCGGTCAGCAGGGCCGACACGACGCGGTTGATGAAGTGGAAGGCGAGAGCGGTGCCGAGGTAGGCGGGTGCCTGCTCGGGCGGGAACGGGTACGGCGCCAGGGCCGCGCCGGGGACCCGGGTGCGGCGGCCCCAGCCGAGCACGCGCGCGTGCTCCTCGTTCTCCGGTGTGCCACCCCGCGCCAGGTGCTCGGCGAGGGCGTGGTCGCCGGTGGCGTGCAGCAGGACGGTGTGCGCGTCCGCGCAGAACGGGCACTTGTTGGCGAGCGAGACCCCGAGGGCGGCCAGCTCCTTGCCGGTGCGGCTGCCGTCGCCCGCGATCAGCGACTCCCGCATCAACGCCCAGGCGGGCGCGAGGAGTTCGGGCACGGAGGACAGGACCACGAAGGTCGGGGGCCGCTCTATTCCGAAGTCGACGGCGATCTGCTCCAGGACCTCGGCGGTGCGGCCCGTGGCGGACTTCGGCGACGGGGGCCGGGTGTGACGGAAGGGTGTGGGCATGGCAGCAGCGTGCGCCGCCCGGGTGCCCCCGGTCGTCGTACGGCCGGAGGGAGTTGACGCTGCGTCGGCCGGGTGGCGTCGGCCCGGAAAGTACTGCGTGGGGAGTAGTCCAGGAGTTGTCCACAGGACTGACGCCCGCGTCGGCGCGGCGGTCTACTGTGCGGTCATGAGCGGGTACCCGGTCGATGTGACCCCACGCAGGCGCCTCGCCGACGCTTCCCTCGCGGTCGTGATCGGCGCCCTCGTCATGACCGTCGCCGCCTTCGACGCGGACACGGCCGCCGTCGACTACGCGCTGATCGCCCTGGCCTCGGCGGCCCTGGCGTTCTACCAGACGGCTCCGCGCGCGGTGCTCGCCGTGGCCACGCTGGGGGAGACGGCCTACGTCCTGCACGTCCACCCGGGGCCGGTCGCGGGTCTGCCCGTCCTGGCCGCCATGCACACGGCGGCCCGGGTGGGACACCGCGGCTGGTCGGCCGGGGCGGGCGGGCTGTTCCTGGCCGCGTACCTCGCGACGGGGCCCACGACCCAGCAGGTGGTCGAGCGGACCGCGCTCATCGCCGGCTGGTTCCTGTGCGCGGTGGTCACCGGTCTGGCCGACCGCAACTGGCGGGCGTATCTGCGCCAGACGGAACAGCGCGCCCTGGAGGCCGAACGCACCCGCGAGGAGGTCGCGTTGCGCCGCGCGGGTGAGGAACGCCTGCGCATAGCGCGGGAGTTGCACGACTCCCTCACCCACAGCATCTCGATCGTCAAGCTCCAGGCGGGCGTCGCGGTCCACCTCGCCCGCAAGCGCGGCGAGGAGGTGCCGCCCGCGCTGCTCGCCATCCAGGAGGCGGGCGGCGAGGCGATGCGGGAACTGCGGGCCACCCTGGAGATCCTGCGTACCACCGAGGAGCCCACCGGCACCCCCGAGCTGCTCGTCGAGCGGGCCTGCGCGGCCGGTCTCGCCGTCGAACTCGCGGTGACGGGCGAGGAGCGCCCCCTCGCGGCGACGGTCGACCGCGCGGTGTACCGCATCGTCCAGGAGGCCCTGACCAACGCGGCCCGGCACGCGGGCCCGGCCAAGGTCAGTGTCCAACTCGACTACGGCGACGAGGACTTGACGATACGGGTGGAGGACGACGGGGCGGCCGACCCCGGCTGTCCGCCGAAGCCGGGCATCGGCCTCACCGGCATGCGCGAGCGGGTCACGGCGTTGGGCGGCACCCTGCACACCGCCCCGCGCGCGGAGGGCGGCTTCGCGGTACGGGCCGAACTGCCACTGGGGGAGGCGGGATGATCCGGGTCGTGGTCGTGGACGACCAGGCGCTGATGCGCGCGGGCTTCCGCGCCCTGCTCGACGCCGAGGACGGCATCGAGGTGGTGGGCGAGGCGGCCAACGGCGAACAGGGCGTGGCCCTCGTCCGCGCGCAGCTGCCCGACGTCGCGCTGATAGACGTACAGATGCCGGTGATGACGGGCATCGAGGCGACCCGCCGCATCGCCGCCGACCCCGCCCTCGCCGCGGTCCGGGTCGTCATCCTCACCAACTACGGCCTGGACGAGTACGTCTTCGAGGCGCTCCGGGCGGGCGCCAGCGGCTTCCTCCTGAAGGACACCGATCCGGCGGACCTGCTCCAGGCGATCGGGATCGTCGCCGGCGGCGAGGCCCTGCTCTCCCCGTCGATCACCCGCACCCTCATCGGCGAGTTCGTCTCCCGGCCCCCCGACCGCTCCACCGCCACCGGCCTGGAACACCTCACCCGCCGCGAACGCGAGGTCACCGCCCTGGCCGCGCGCGGCCTCACCAACGAGGAGATCGCCGCTCACATGGTCATCAGCCCGTTCACGGCGAAGACCCACATCAGCCGGGCCATGACCAAGCTCGGCGCCCGCGACCGGGCCCAACTCGTCGTGTTCGCCTACGAGGCGGGGCTGGTGACGGCACGAGCGCCGGAATCCCGTTGCGGGCCGGACACGTCGGATCACACCCTGGGGCGATGACCGAGACGACACGCGCGCAAGACTCCGCCGTCCGTGTTCGCGAGGAGATCCTCGCCTACTACGCCCAGGGCAACGAGGACGGCCGCCTCAGACAGGGCTCCGACCGGCTGGAGTTCTGGCGCACCCAGGACGTACTGCGGCGCCTGCTGCAGACGGCCCCTGCGAGGGTGCTGGACGTCGGCGGGGGCAGTGGCATCCACGCCGAGTGGCTCGCGCGGGACGGGTACGAGGTCGAACTCGTCGACCCCGTGCCGCTGCACGTGGAGCAGGCGGACCGGCTGCCGGGGGTCACCGCCCGCCCCGGGGACGCCAGAGCACTGCCCGCCGAAGACACCGCGTACGACGTGGTGCTGCTGCTCGGGCCGCTCTACCACCTGCCCGAACGGGCCGACCGCGTACGGGCGTTGAGCGAGGCGCGTCGGGTGGTGCGGCCGGGCGGCCTGGTGGTCGCGGCGACCATCAACCGGTTCGCGGGACTGCACGACATGCTCAGGCAGGAGCTGTACTTCGTCGACCCGCACCGCGCGCGGATCGACCGCGAGATGGAAGAGGGACGCCACGACTCCGAGGACGGCGGCCACTTCACGACCGCCTATTTCGCCCAACCCCACGAGGCCCCCGAGGAGTTCGAGGAGGCCGCACTCACCGTCGACGGTCAGTACGGACTCGAAGGCGTCGCCTGGCTGATGGGCGGCATCGAGGACTGGCTGGACGACCCGGGCCGCCGCGAGGCCGTCCTGACGGCCGGCCGCCACATCGAGTGCGAACCCACCCTGCTCGGCGCCAGCGGCCATCTGCTCACCGCGGGCAGACGGCCCCGCTGACCGCACGCCTCGCCGCGTACGGTCAGCGGGCCGTCCTCGTGAGTTCGAGGAGCAGGGCCTGTTCGGGGTTGAGGTTCGGCAGGGGGAGGCCGGCAAGGGTGAGTACGGAGCCGGGGAGGGACAGCCCGTCGTCGAGGGCTGCGGAGAACCAGGCGGGCTCCGCCACCTCGTGGAACGACGGCAGGCCCAACTCGGTCCGTACCCGTACCCGATAGGCGGCTTCCGGGTCGAGGCCGGGCAACGGCACGCGCCCGTACTGGCCCTCGGGGGAGGTGGCGAGCCGCGCCCAGCAGTACAGCGCCGCCGAGCCGTCGTAAGCCACGACTCCGTGCAGCAGCGTCGACTCGTCGGTGAGGTCGGCGCGGACCGTGCGGCCGCCGTGGAGCAGCGGGCGCAGTTCACGGTGGAGGGCGGTCCAGGCGGTGAGGCGGGCGAGTTCCTCCGGGGAGCAGCGGGTCAGGTCCTGCTCGATGCCTGCGTGGCCGAACAGGGCGGTGGTCAGGCGGAGTTGGTCGGAGCTGACCCGGTCGGTGGTGTGGCTGGTGCGCGGCCCTACGTGGGTGCCGACCAGTTCGGGGGGTAGTAGCTGCGCGGTCCAGCGCTGGATGGTCTGGCGTTCCACCGGGTCGTTGCAGTCCGAGGCCCAGACCCGGTCGGTCCGCTCCAGGATGCCCAGGTCGACGCGTCCGCCACCGGCGGCGCAGCTCTCGATCTCCAGCGCGGGATGGCGTTCCCGGAGGGCGTCGATGAGCCGGTAGAGGGCCATGACTTGGGCATGCGCCACGGGACGGTCGGCGGTGCCGTGCACTGCCTCGTGGAGTTCCCGGTTGTGATCCCACTTGAGATAGGCGATGGCGTACTTCTCCACCAGCGCGTCCAGCGCGTCCAACAGGTACTGCCAGGCATCGGGGTTGGCCAGGTCCAGCACATGCTGATGGCGGGCCGCGGGACCGACCCCACGGGCGGGGCCCAGCACCCAGTCGGGGTGCTCGCGGGCCAGGTCGGAGTCAAGATTGATCATCTCCGGCTCCACCCACAGCCCGAACTCCATGCCGAGCGACCGCACATGGTCCACCAGCGGGGTCAGCCCCTCGGGCCACACCACCGGGTCGACGGTCCAGTCGCCCAGCCCGGCGTCGTCCGAACGACGGCCCCGGAACCAGCCGTCGTCGAGCACGAACCGCTCGACACCGACCTCGGCGGCCCGGTCGGCCAGCCGCAGCAGCCGGTCCAGATCGTGGTCGAAGTACACCGCCTCCCAGCTGTTGAGGATCACCGGGCGAGGGCCGCGCGGATGCGTGGGGCGGGCCCGGAGCAGGGTGTGGAAGCGGTCGGCGAGCCCGTCCAGGCCCCGGTCGGACCAGGCGAAGTGACAGACCGGAGCGGTGTACGACTCGCCGGGCGCGAGCCGGATCTCCCCGGCCCGCAGGAGTTCGCCGCCGCCGAGCACCGCGGCATGGGTGCCCGCTCCCTCCGGCAACTGCTCGGCCAGATACCGCTGGTCGCCGCTCCAGGCCACATGGACCGCCCAGATCTCCCCGTCGCGGAAGCCGAATCCGGGCACGCCCACCGCCATGACGTACGGCGAGTCCACTCCCGGCTTGCCCCGCCGCACCTCACGGGCATGCGTGCCGAAGCCCAGCGGCTGCCGCTGCGGTGAGCGCTCCCGGCTCCACTTGCCGGTGAAGTCGAGGACCTCGGACGCCCGGCGCGGCAGCGGCAGCAGCGTCGTGACGCTCGACAGGTCGTACGGCGCCGGGTCGGCGTCCGGCCGGCGGGTGAGCGTGGTCCGTACGCCCAGTACCCCGGAGGGCTCCAGGCGGTAGGAGAGGGTGACGTCGAGCCCGGTGCCGGGGTCGGTGAGGTGAAGGGTCAACTCCCCGCCCGTAGACCATGGTTGGTAGGAACTGTCGGTCAGTGTCAGCCGGGGCGCGGCGAACGCGCCGACGAGATGGCCCTCCTGGGCCGGGGTGCCGGACCAGGCGTCGGCCTCGGTGGGCCAGACGGTGAACCGGCGTGGGACGTCGACGGAGTTGTTGAGCACGGCGGGTTCGCCGGTCAGGGCGAGCGCGGCGAGGGTGTCCTGCGGGAGGTCGCCCAGGTCGGCCCCCCAGTGCAGCACCCTGGGCACCGGCTCGGTGAGCTCCACGACGAGGGCCGTGCCCGCCGCGCGCAGGATGTGGATCCGCGCCGTGGTGTCCGACATGCAGAGTCCTTTCCGATCGCCGGGTTCCACCGGACGGGCCCGGCTCAGTGGGCCCGTCCGGTGGCCGGACAGGGAGTGCGGAGGAGTGGTGGGGTCACTTCTTGGCGAGCAGTTGCTTGCTCTGCTTCTGCATGTCCGTGAAGACGGAGTCGCTCTTCTGGCCGGCGAAGTAGGCCTGGAACAGCGGCTGCAGGGCGTCCTGGAGGGCCGCCCCGTTGCCGTAGACCGGGGACGGGTAGAGGACCTTGTCCTTGATCATGTCCGTGAAGACGGACAGGTCCACGCCCGTCTTGGCCAGCGCCGCGGCCGAGGCGTCCATGGAGGCCGGGATCGACGGGAAGAAGGTGCCGGTCAGGGAGGCCTTGGACTGGCAGGCCTCGCTGCCCATGTACGAGACCCACTTCCAGGTCTGCTCGGGGTTCTTGGTGCCGGCCCAGATGTTGTTCCCGTTGGAGTTGCTCAGCACGGACCTGGTCTTGCCGTCGGGGCCGTAGGGGGTGGGGGCGATGCCGACCTTGAGGCCGGGGATCTTCACGAAGGTCGAGGCCTCCCACGAACCGCCGGTCTCCATGGCGACCTTGCCGGAGGAGAGCAGGTCGACGTCGCTGACGCTGTCGGTGAACTGCCCGATCTTGGGCGCGTACCCCTTGTCGGTCAGGGAGCGGATCCAGTCCATCGTCTTCACGAACCGCGGGTCGGAGTAGTTGAACACCGTCGGCCAGCTGGCCTTGTCGCCCAGCCGCCAGCCGGTGGTGCTGACCAGCGGGCTCCAGGTGGTCTGGCCGATGAAGTCCTTGGCCGCGATCTCCCCGTAGCCGTAGGTCTTGACGTGGGACTTGTCGAAGCCCTTCTCGTCGCCGCGGCGCCCCTTGGCGTCGATCGTCAGGTGGGCGATCATCTTGCCCAGCGTGCCGCCGTTGTCGGGGTTCCAGTTGAGCGAGTCGACGTCCTTCTCGGTGTACCCGGCCTTCTTGATGGCGTCGTCGTTGAAGTAGAGGCCGGCCGCCGCCCAGTCCAGCGGCAGGGCGTACTGCTTGCCGTCGGTGTACTTCCAGGCGTCCACACCGACCGAGAACCGGGACAGGTCGAAGTTGTCCTTCTTGATGTAGTCGTCCATCGCCAGCAGTTGGTGCTGGGAGGCGTACGCCTGGAAGAACTGGACGCTGTTCTGGAAGGCGTCGGGCGCGCTGCCGGCCACGAATCCGGCGGTCAGCTTGGTGAAGTAGTCGTTCACGTTGTACTGCGTGATCTTCACCTTGGTGCCGGGGTTGGCCTTCTCGAAGTCCGTGGCGCACACCTTGTACGCGGCGGCCTGCTTGTCGTCCCAGGTCCACCAGTTGACGGTCTTGGAACCGCCGGCGGAGGAGGAGCCGTTGGAGCACGCGGAGAGCAGCGCGGCCAGCGTGAGCGTGGCGCCCAGCGCGACCGTCTTTCGAACTCCCTTGATTCTTCTCATTGTTCCTTCTTTCGGGATGACGCGGTCGGTGCGGGGGACGGCTGCACCAGCGGATGGGACGACGTCTTGAGGAGGGCGCCGAACGCGCCCAGTGCGACGGCCAGGTCCTCGGGCCCGCCGGCGTCGTGGCCGTTGAACTCCCACAGCCGCAGCTCCTTTTGGCCGGCGTAGGCGTGGTAGGCGGCGATCGCGGTGACGGCCGGACACACCTCGTCGCGCAGCCCGGCGGAGAACCAGGCCGGGGCGTTCGCGCGGCGGGCGAAGGCGAGTCCGTCGAAGTAGTCGAGGGTGTCGAAGGTCTGCTCCACCCGGTCCCGGCGGGCCGCCAGATAGCCGATGATCTCGGCGTAGGGCTCGGCGGAGGTGAGCCGGGTGGCGTGCCGGATGTCGCAGAGGAACGGCGACTGGAAGTGCGCCGCCGCCAGGCCGGGCACCAGTCCGGCGACCGCGAGGGCGATACCGCCGCCCTGGCTGGGGCCGACCACGGCGACCCGGTCCGGATCGACGAGATCGGTGCGGGCGCGCAGCGCGTCCACGGCACGGACGGCGTCGGTGAACACCCGCCGGTAGACGTAGGTGTCCTTGTCCTCGATGCCCCGGGTGAGGAAACCGGGATGGGCAGGGCCGCTGCCGACCGGGTCGGGGGTCGCGCCCCCGCCCGCCCAGGCACCGCCCTGGCCGCGCGCGTCCACCAGCAGATGCGCGTACCCGGCGGAGGCCCACAGCAGGTCGTCGATCGGGGCGCCGCGCCCACTGCCGTAGCCGTGGAACTGGACCACGGCGGGCAGCGGGCCGCCCCGCTGCCGGGGCATCCGCAGCCAGGCGCGGACGGGGTGGCCGCCGAAGCCGGGCAGTACGGCGTCGAAGACGTCGACCGTCTCCAGACCGGTGGCGACCTCCGTCAGTCTGAGCGAGGCCTCCTGTCCGGCGCGTGTCTCGGCGAGGGTGCCCTTCCAGAAGGTGTCGAAGTCGGCGGGTTCGCGGTAGGCGCTGCGGTAGGCGAACAGCTCGGGGACGTCCTGCTCGCTCAGCACGGCACCGGCTCCCCTCGGGGCCGCAGCAGAGCGTCCAACTCGACCTGGTGACCGACCGGAAGCAGCAGCTCGGTCGTGCGGCCGAGACACCGGACCCGCACGGTCTCGGCGGAGTCACCGGTGAGCCGACGCACGGTCGCAGCGGTCAACTCGCCCTCGTTCCAGGCGAAGTCGACGGCCAGACCGCCGCGGCAGCGCAGGTCCCGGGCCTCACCTTCGGCCCACTGAACGGGCAGCGCGGGCAGCAGATCGAGGATGCCGGTGTGGCTCTGCACCACCATCTCGGCGACGCCGGCCATCAGTCCGTAGTTGCCGTCGATCTGGAACGGCGGATGCGTGGAGAACAAGTTGGGCAGCAGCCCGCCCCAACGCGAGCCGTCCACAGGGGCGTCCACTCCGGAGTCGCCGTCAAGTGGCCGTACGGCTTCGAGGAACAGCGAGCGCGCGGTCGAGGCGTCACGCAGCCATGCCCGCAGAGCGATCTTCCATGACCACGACCAGCCCATCGCCCCCGGCCCGCGCCGGTCCATCGACTTCCTTGCGGCGTCGGCCAGTTCGGGGGTCGAGTCGGGATCGATCAGACCCAGCGGGTGTACGGCGATCAGGTGCGAGAGGTGACGGTGGTGCGGGTCGGCCTCCGTCAGGTCCTCGGCCCACTCCTGGAGCCGCCCCTCCGGCGAGAGGGGCAGCGGGCGCAGCCGGGGCAGCGCCGCGCTTATCTCGCCGGTCAGCGGGGTGTCCAGGCCCAGCAACTCGGCTGCCGCCAGGGTCCGTTGGAAGGTGGCGCGGATCAGCGCCAGGTCCATGGCTGCGGAGCGGGTCAGGGACCTCGGGACGCCGTCGGCCAGGAACAGGTTCTCCGGGGAGGTCGACGGCAGCGTGTCCAGATGCCCCGTGCCGTCGTCGACGAGCCAGTCGAGCAGGAACTCGGCGCAGCCACTGAGCAACGGCCAGGCCCGCTCCCGCAGGAAGCCGGGGTCGCGGGTGAACTCGTAGTGGTCCCACAGGTGTTGGGACAGCCAGGCGCCGCCCATCATCCACAGCGCCCACGAGGTGTTGCCGTGCCCCATGCCGACCGGCAGCGCCCATCCCCACGGATCGGTGTTGTGATGCGCCACCCAGCCGCGCGCACCGTACAACTCCCGTGCCACCCGCGCGCCTTGGACGGCCATGCGGTCGAGCAGGTCGAAAAGGGGCGCGTGACAGGCGCTGAGCCCGACCGTCTCCGCGCCCCAGTAGTTCATCTGGGTGTTGATGTTGATCGTGTAGTTGGACGACCAGGCGGGGCGCAGCTCGGCGTTCCAGATGCCCTGGAGGTTGGCCGGGGGGCCGGTGTGCGGGCGGGAGGCGGTGGCCAGGAGGTGGCGGCCGAGCTGGAACAGCACGGTGGCGGTGAGGAGTTCGTCGTCGCCGCCGAGGACGTCGCGGGCGACGTCGTAGGTGCCGGAGCGGCGCGGCCCGACGCGCAGCGACGTGCCGCCCAACAGGGCCCGTACGTCTGCCTCGTGGTCCTTGAGGAGACGGTCGGCGCCCTTCGCGAGGGCCCGCGCCGCGAGGTCGCCGGCGTCGGCCAGATGGGCGGCGCGGTCCACGGCCGGGGCCCCGCTCCAGTCGCGGTCCGCCGCGGTGGAGCTGGCGAGGGTGATCAGGAGTTGCGAGGCGCCGGTGACGCGCAGACCTCCCTCGTCGTCCACGGTCGTCGTGCCGTCGGTGTGCACGGCGAGCGCGAGGGCGCCGAAGGGGTCGTAGCCGTCGACGGGACCGTCCGCGTAGCGCAGCGGTTCCGCGACCTCGGGTTCGTGGGCGGGGGCGCCGTCCACCGGAATCTCGATGCCCAGCGTGATGCCGTCGGGCGCGGCCGAGCGGAGTATCTCCCGCAGTGGGGTGGACAGTTCGACGGCCAGGTCGACCGTGCCGCCGTCCGCGTCCAGTGTCACGCACAGCGCGCCGGTGACTGCATCGGCCCAGACCCGGCGCCGTATCGTCGTCCCGTCGAGGTCGAAGCCGTCCTCGGCGACCGCGGTGTCCAGGTCGAGCGTCCTGCCGCGGTACGCGGCGCGCTCGCCGCCCGGCACGGTCAAGTGCAGGTCGGCGTACGGCAGATACTCCTGGGTGTAGGGCCCCTCGAAGGTCATGAGGAGGGACTCGGCGCGGTCCTGGTCACCGGCGCGCAGCGCGGCGCGGACCTCTTCGAGCCGCTCCGGGCCGGCCCCTTGCGCGCGGAGTTCGGCGAGGGCGGTGGCCGGTCCGTCGGGGGTGCCGGACCAGACGGTGGAGTCGTTGATCTGGATACGGGCCCGGCCGGTGCCGCCGAAGACCATCGCGCCGATCCTGCCGTTGCCGACCGGGGCGGCCTCCGTCCAGATGGCGGCGGGCGCGGGCCAGCTCAGCACCAGGTCGCTGGAGTGCATGGCTGTGTCGTCCAATCGCGGGGTGGGGCCGGTCACTTGAGGCCGGAGAAGCCGATGGAGTTGACGATGCGCTTGCCGAAGGCGACGAACAGCAGCAGCATCGGCAGGGCCGCGACCAGGGCGGCGGCCATCAACCCGGCCCAGTCGGGGGCGGCTTGGGGTGAGGACTGCTTGAAGACGCCGAGTGCGAGGGTCAGCGGCTGCACGTCCTGGCTGTTGGTGATCAGCAGCGGCCAGAAGTAGTCGTTCCAGGCGTTGACGAACATCAGCAACGAGACGGTGGCGATCGGTGCGGTCGACATCGGCAGGATGACCCGGAAGAAGATCCGCAGGGGGCCGGCGCCGTCGATGATGGCGGCTTCCTCGACCTCGGTGCTCAGGCCGAGCATGAACTGCCGCAGGAAGAACAGTGTGAACGCCTGGAAGAGCGCCCCGGGCAGGATCAGTCCGGCGAACGTGTTGGTCAGTCCGAGGTCTTTGACGAAGACGAAGTTGGGCAGCAGCGTGAAGACGCTGGGCACCATCAGCGCGGTGATGAGGATGTTGAAGACCAGGTTGCGGCCCCGCCAGTGCAGCCGGGAGAACGCGTAGGCGCCGGCCGAGGCGAACAGGACGATCAGCACGGTCTGCACGGACGCGTAGATCAGTGAATTGCGCAGGTAGAGCGCGATGTTGATGGCCGCGCCCGAGCCGCCCTGGGCCTGTGCCTCGGCGGTGGAGGCGATGCCGAGGACGCGTTCGAAGGCGCCCCAGGTGAAGCCCACCGGCAGCGGCGAGGACGGGTGCGTCGACAGCTTGTAGTTGTTGGACAGCGCGGTGCGCAGGATCCAGTAGAAGGGGAAGAGGGTGATCAGGACGACGATGCCCAGATAGGTCCAGGCGACGATCCTGCCGGGGGAGAGGCGTCTGCGGTTCTTCCGGGGCCGGGGCTGCGCGGTGGCCGCCCGGCCGGGGGCGAGGGTGACTGCCATGACGGGCTCCTTCAGCTCAGGTCGGATTCGCCTGCGCGGGCGAGCCGCAGCTGGGTGAAGGTGACCGTGATGAGCAGGGCGAACAGGGCGAGCGAGAGGGTGGCCGCGTAGCCGAAGTCGAACTGCCTGAACGCCTTGCTGTAGATGTACATCTGCAGCACGTTCGAGGCGTTGGCCGGGCCGCCCTGGGTGGTGACCTGCACGATGTCGAACACCTGGAAGGAGTTGATCACCGTCAGGACGACCACCATGACCAGGATCGGCCGCAGCAGGGGCACCGTGAGGCGCCGGAACATCTGCACCTCACTGGCGCCGTCGACCCGGCCGGCCTCGTAGATGGTGGCCGGGATGGTCTGCAGTCCGGCGAAGATCAGCAGGGAGTAGTAGCCCATCCACTTCCAGATGCTGATCGCGGCGAGGGACGGGATGGCCCAGGCGCTGCTGCCGAAGAAGAGGATGGAGTGGCCCGTCAGATGCTGCAGGACGAGGCTGACGACACCGAGGGACGGGTCGAGCATCCACTGCCAGACCAGCGCGGCGATGACGTTGGAGATCAGGAACGGCAGCAGGATCACGCCGCGCAGCGCCGACGACTTGGTCACCCGGTGCAGGACCACGGCCGTCACCAGGGAGGCCAGGGTGCCGAAGACGACGGCCAGGATCACGAAGTAGACGGTGACGAGCAGGGAGTGCCAGAAGACGTCGTCGCCGAACATCTGGTGGAAGTTGGCCAGTCCCACCCAGTTGGGCGGGGTGAGGACATGGAAGTCGGTGAAGCTGAGGTAGATGCCGCGCAGGGTCGGATAGGCGTAGAAGACCGCGAATCCGACGACGGACGGGATGATCAGCAGGAGTGCGACCGGCAGGTCGCGGCGGCGGGCCGCCGCGGACCTGGTCGGCGCGTATCGGCTCGCCCTGCGGGCCGAACGGGTCTTGCGGACGCGGGGGGTTGAGCCGGGGGCGGTGGCCGTGGTGGTCACCGCGGCGGACGGCGGTGTGGTCGGCGTCTTGGGCTCGCCCTGTGATGTGACCACCACGGAACTCTCCTCGGATGTCGGTCGGGTGGAGGCTGGCCGGGGTCGGACGGACGACGGTCAGAGGGTGATGCGGTCCACGTCGGAGGCGTAGTCCGAGGCGTTGCCGAAGGTGATCGTGTTGTCGCCGGCCTTCAGCTGGACGGGCACCGTGATCGAGCTCGGCTGCCCCCAGTTGTTGTCGTTGCTGCCGGGCAGGAACTGCTGGAACGAGGTGTCACCCGTGCCGATGATCATCGTGCGGCCGGTGGAGCCGTCGGTGTAGTCGAGCTTCATCAGGTAGGTGCCGTCGCGGGGAGCGGTAACGTGGTTGACCGCCAGGGTTCCGGTGCCGCCGAGGTTGCCGACCTTCTTGCCGCCCGAGCACGCGGAGCAGTCGCCCGCGGAGGCGTTGCCGGTGAGGGTGTTCCCGGAGGCCTCGGCCTCGTAGGACACCGGTCCGCCGGCCGCCGGGGTGGTGAGGTCAACTGCCTTGCTGGGGGCGGACTTTCCGCCCTTGGCGTCGTGGGCGACCACGGTGAAGGAGTAGGCGGTGCCGGCCTTCAGACCGCTGACGGTGGCGGAGGTGCCGGTGACCGTGGCCGTCTTGGTGCCGTTGGCGTACACGTCGTAACCGGTGGTCTTCGTACCGGAGTTCACCGCGCTCCAGGCGAGCGAGACGCTGCCGGCCGTCGACGCGGTGCCGTGCACGTTCAGCGGCACACCCGGGTGGCTGCCGGTGCTCGGAGGCGTGATGCGCAGCAGACGCGAGCCGTGCGGGGCCAGGTTGTCGGTGAACTTGCCGCTCACCGAGCCGAGGTTCTTGTGGCTCCACAGGTCACGGACCTTGGCCTTGCCGCTGATGCCGAGGTCGCTGAAGTCGGCGGTCACGTCCGAGTAGCCCTTGCCCAGGTTGAACAGGGCCACGGTGTAACTGCCGTCCGTGTTACGGGAGTACCAGACCTGCTGCGGGGTCTTCTGGCTGACCGGCCTGGCCGGGTTGCCCGCCTGGTCGACCGCGATGACCTCGTCGTTGGTGAGCAGCTTCAGACCGTACTTGTCGAGCTTGGTGAGGTCGTCACCGATGTACAGCGGCGCGGCCTCGATGGCCCACAGCGTCATGTAGCTCTGCCGCTCGGTCTGGTTGACGCCGTCCATGACGTCCGAGCCCACGTCGAGCGAGTCGAGGTTGTTCCAGTGTCCCGGCCCGGCGTCGTCGATCCACGGTACGACGTCGTTCCAGCGCGCCTTCACGGAGTTGTTCCACGTCACCAGGGTGTCGCAGTAGCACTCGACGTCCGTGTCGATGCGCCAGCCGTTGGAGTTGGCCTTCCAGACGTCGGCCTGGTTGTGGCTGAGCGACCAGGACAGGGTGAACTCGATGGGCCGCCCGGTGTTCTTCAGAGCGGTGTGCCACGCCTGGATGTCGGGGACGTTGTTGTGCGCGTCGTCGCCCTGGTTGGAGCCGGGGCCCACCCCGTCGATCTTGAGGAAGTCGACGCCGAAGGAGGCCAGTTGGTCGGCCTCGGACTGGATGTACTTCGTGGTGCATGGGCTGGAGAAGTTCAGCTGGTAGGAGACGTCGTCCCAGCCGCTGGTCTTGCGCAGGTCCGGGTAGACGATGTCCTTGGTGGTGCAGCCCGGGGCGTTGTAGATGGGCGTCTTGCCGTCGTTGTACGCCTGCTGGTAGAGGCCGACGGCCAGATAGAGGCCGAACTTCAGTCCCTTGCGGTGGAGTTGGTCCGCGAGGTACTTCATCCCGTGCGGGAACTTCGTCAGGTTCGGGGTCGGCCGGGCATAGGCGTCGCCCTTGGCGTCGTTCCAACCGGCGTCCACGTTCACGTAGTTGTAGCCGTGCGACTTCAACTTCGAGGACAGTACGTCCGCCTGCTGCAGGACGTGCGCCTCGGTGAGCCAGTCCCCGCCGTAGCCGGGGAAGTTGGTGGATTCGACGCTCCAGGTGCTGTAACCCATGTAGGGCTTGGCGGCCACGATGGGCGTGGTCGTGGCACCGGATGCCTGGGCCCCCGAGGCGTCCGCGGCGGTCGCGGCCCGTGCGGAGGCGGGCACGACGAGCGCCGCCGTCAGCGCGGTGAGGCAGGTGAGAGTTCTCAGACGTGTGGGTCGAGCTGGACGAGGCATGTGTGTACTCCGTCAGGGCGCGGCTGCAGGCGGGTTCCCGCCTGAGGTGTCGAGGTGCGGGGAGCCTCTCGGTGGTGGTCGTCCCGGGACATCACCGAGGGGGTTCGCTGGGACCAACGGGCGAGTGGGTGGGGGCCACACACTCCTCACCGGCGCAGGACCGTCCCGTCCGCCCCGACGAGGAGTGCGGCGAATCTAGGCTTAGTTTCCTTCCAGCGTCAACATAGTCGACGGCCAGAAAACTCCGACCTTTGTGCGTCCTGGTGGGGGGTTTCGGCCACCTGCTGTCGAATGACCTGCGGTTTCAGGCCCATAGGGCCGATGTATATCCCTTGTCTTACTTTCCAAAGGAAAGGTAACGTCGCCCCATGACCCTCGCCGACCAGCCACCCGCGGCCGCACTCGTCCTGCAGACCCTGCTCCAGCACGGTCCGCTGAGTCGCGCCGAGATCGGCCGGCGGACCGGACTGACCGCGGGAGCCGTCACCAAAGTGGCCACCTCGCTGATGGCCGACGGCTGGATCACCGAGGGCGGCAGGCCCGCCACCGAGCGGACGAGCGGCCGCCCGGCGACCCCGGTCGAAGTACGGGCCGAACGCGCCCTGTTCGCCGGTGTGAAGGTCACCGGCGAGGAACTCATCGGCGTACTGGCCGATCTGACGGCCCGTCCGCTGGCCTCCCGGCGCGTCCGCCTCGACTCACGCGACGTGGGCACCGTGGTGCTGGCCATCGCCCGGCTGGTCGACGAACTGCGCGCTGCGGCCAACCTGGAGGGCACCGCCGACCTCCACGGTGTCGGTGTCACCATCTCCGGCGACGTGGACAGCCAGTTGGGCACGGTCCAGTACTCGCCCTTCCTCAACTGGCGCCGGGTCCCGCTCGCCCAACTGGTCGAGACGGCCACCGGGACACCCACGGTCATCGAGAACGACGTACGCGCGCTGACCGTGGCCGAGCAGTGGTTCGGCGCCGGTGTCGGGCTGTCGATCTTCGCCCTGGTCACCGTCGGCGCCGGCATCGGCGCCGGGCTCTGTGTCGCCGGCCGGGTGGTCTCCGGAGCGCACGGCGTGGCGGGCGAGGTGGGGCATCTGCCCGTGAGCGGCACCGATCGGGTCTGCACCTGCGGCAACACCGGGTGCGTGGAGGCGGTCGCCTCCACCCACGCGATCGTCGAGCAGGCCCGACAGGCCACCGGCGACGCGGAGTTGACCATGGACGGCGCGATCCGCCTCGCGCACACCGGCGACCCCGCCGTCCGGGCCGTCTTCGCCCGCGCCGGACACGCCGTGGGCCTCGCCCTGGCCTGCGTCGCCAACCTCATCGGACCGGAGCGGATCATCATCTCCGGCGAGGGCGTCGCCTCCTACGACCTGTTCGCCGACCACATCCGGCAGGCCTTCGTGGACCACGCCTTCGGTGCCGCGGTGGACTGCGATCTCGTGGTCCGCCCCCTGCCGTTCGAGGAGTGGGCGCGCGGCGGGGCGGTGGTCGCGGCACAGCGCGTGTTCGCTCCGGCGAAGTAGGGCGATGACGTGTGCACGCCCCCGGTCGATAGTCTGCTGCCCGATCAGGGCGACCACGTGCGCGACCACCGAGGTGAGACATGTCCTTCACCACCCGCCCCACCCTCCAGGGCACCTTCGGCATGGTGTCCTCCACCCACTGGCTGGCCTCGCAGTCGGCGATGGCCGTCCTGGAGAGCGGCGGCAACGCCTACGACGCCGCCGTCGCCGGGGCCTTCGTCCTGCACGTCGTCGAGCCGCACCTCAACGGCCCGGCCGGCGAGGTGCCCATCCTGCTCGCCCCCGCGGGCGGCGAGGTGCGGGTGCTGTGCGGACAGGGCGTCGCCCCCGCCGGAGCCACGATCGACCACTACAGGGGACTCGGTCTGGATCTCGTACCCGGCACGGGCCCCCTCGCCGCGGCCGTCCCCGGCGCCTTCGACGCCTGGATGCTGCTGCTCCGCGACCACGGCACGAAGTCCCTCGCCGACGTCCTGAAGTACGCCATCGGATACGCCGAGGACGGGCACGCGTGCGTGGAGAACGTCGGCGCGACCGTCGAGACCGTACGGCAGCTCTTCGAGACGGAGTGGACCTCGTCGGCGGAGGTGTACCTGCCCGGCGGGAAGGCGCCCCGCCCCGGCGAGTTGTTCCGCAACCCCGCCCTCGCCGCCACCTGGAAGCGGCTGCTCGCCGAGGTCGACGGGGCCGGGGACCGGGAGGCGCAGATCGAGGCGGCACGGGCGGTGTGGCGGTCCGGGTTCATCGCCGAGGCGCTCGTCCGGCAGTCGGGACGGCCCACCATGGACACCAGCGGAGAGCGCCACACCGGCACCCTCACGGCCGCCGACCTGGCCTCCTGGTCCGCCTCCTACGAGGCCCCCGCGACGTACGACTGGAACGGCTGGACACTCTGCAAGGCCGGCCCCTGGAGCCAGGGCCCGGCCTTCCTCCAGCAACTGGCGCTGCTTCCGCCCGAGTTGCCCGCCTACGGATCCGCCGACTACGTCCACCTCCTGATCGAGGGCTGCAAGCTCGCGATGGCAGACCGGGAGGCCTGGTACGGGGACGCGGGCGAAGAGGCCGTACCACTGGAGGAGTTGCTGTCGGCGGACTACAACGCGGCGCGACGGGAGCTGATCGGTGAGAAGGCGTCGCACGAACTACGGCCAGGCAGTCCCGGAGGGCGCGTGCCGCGGCTGAGCGGGCACGCGCGCGTGGTGGCGCCCGCGGACTCCGGCTTCGACCCGATGGGGGCGGGGGAGCCGACCGTCGCGCGGCTCACGGCCGACGGCGGCACCCGGGGCGACACCTGCCACCTCGACGTCGTCGACCGCTGGGGCAACATGATCGCGGCCACGCCCAGCGGCGGCTGGCTCCAGTCCAACCCGGTGGTGCCCGGGCTGGGTTTCCCCCTCGGCACCCGGCTGCAGATGGCCTGGCTGGAGCCGGGACTGCCCAACTCCCTTGCGCCGGGCCGCCGTCCGCGCACCACGCTCACCCCGTCGATCGCCCTGCGCGACGGAGTGCCGGTCCTGGCGTTCGGCACGCCCGGCGGGGACCAGCAGGACCAGTGGCAGCTGCACTTCTTCCTGGCGGTCGCCACGCGCGCGAAGGCACGCGGCGGCCACGACCTCCAGGGCGCGATCGACGCCCCGAACTGGCACAACGACAGCTTCCCCGGCTCCTTCTACCCGCGCGGCATGCGGCCGGGCAGCGTGACCGTCGAGTCCCGCATGGACGAGACGGTGGTGGAGCAGTTGCGCCGGCGCGGCCACGACGTGACCGTCGGGGACGCCTGGTCGGAGGGACGGCTGTGCGCGGTCGCCCGGGACCCGGCGGCCGGGATCCTCTCGGCGGCGGCGAACCCGCGGGGCATGCAGGGGTATGCCGTCGGGCGGTGACGCGGAGGGTGCATCGGACGGTGATCGCGAATCCGGGTGTTCATGGTGATTCCACCCGGAGTGCACCGGGCGGGTGAGGATTGTCAGTGGCCCGTGCTCTCATGGAGACATGATCGAAGACACCGAAACCATCGACGAGTTTCTCGTACAGCACACGGCCGACGTCGAGGACGCGATCCGCAAGGCGGCGGCGGCCGAGATCATGCCCCGCTTCCGGCAGCTCGCCGCGCACGAGATAGACCAGAAGAGCGGCCCGCACGACCTGGTCACGGACGCCGACCGCAACGCCGAGCGGCACCTCACGCAGGTGCTCGGCGCCCTCCTGCCCGGCTCGGTCGTGGTCGGCGAGGAAGCGGTGCACGCCGACCCGGAGACCTACGAGGCGATACAGGGCGACGCCCCGGTCTGGATCGTCGACCCGGTCGACGGGACCCGTCAGTTCGTGCGCGGCGAGACCGGCTTCTGCACCCTGGTCGCCCTCGCCCGGCACGGCGAACTCCTCGCGTCCTGGACCTACGCCCCCGCCCGCGACCAACTGGCCACGGCGGTGAAGGGCGGCGGCGCCTTCCTCGACGGCGTCCGGCTGCGCCCCGGTGCCCCAGACCCCGCCCGGGACCTGGAAGTGGCCACCTCCCACCCCGACTACACGACCGACGCCCAGAAGCGCGCCCTGCTCGGCCTCTGGGCGGACGGTGTGCGCACGCGCCCGTGCGGTTCGGCCGGACTGGAGTATCTCGCCATCGCCCGGGGCGAGTTGGATGCCATTGGCTTCAGTTGGGAGGCGGCGTGGGATCATGCGGCGGGCCTGCTCCTCGTCGAGGAGGCGGGCGGCGCCCACCTCACACTCACCGGAGAGCCCTTCCGTATCACGGGCGGCAACGCACTGCCGTTCACAGCGGCCCGGGACGCGGCGACGGCCCGGCGGGTGCGCGAGCTGCTGAGGGCGTCGTAGGGTCACGGGTTCCGCACACTGGACGGGCTGGCCCCGGGGTTGTCGGTCCCGCGGCATATCCTGACCCTGAGTTGCCATCGGCTGACGAAGGGGTCCGAAGGTGCCGTCGATGCTCGATGCGGTCGTAGTGGGTGCGGGGCCGAACGGACTGACGGCTGCCGTGGAGCTGGCCCGGCGCGGCTTCTCCGTGGCCATCTTCGAGGCAAGGGACACCGTCGGCGGCGGCGCCCGCACCGAGGAGCTCACCCTCCCCGGCTTCCGGCACGACCCCTGCGCGGCGGCGCACCCGCTCGGGATCAACTCGCCCGCGTTCCGCGCCCTGCCCCTGGAGCGCTACGGCCTGGAGTGGCTGCACGCCGGGCTGCCCATGGCGCACCCGTTCACAGACGGCAGCGCGGCCGTGCTCTCCCGGTCCGTCGCGGAGACGGCCGCCTCCTTCGGACCGCGCGACGCGGGGGCGTACCGCAGGCTGGTCGAGCCCTTCCTCCCCAAGTGGGACACCCTGGTCCGCGACTTCATGTCCCTGCCGCTCACCTCGCTGCCCCGCGACCCGGTCACCCTCGCCCGCTTCGGTCTGGCCGGTCTGCCCCCGTCGACCTGGCTGACCAGCCGCTTCCGGGACGAGCGCGCCAAGACCCTGTTCGCCGGACTGGTCGGCCATGTCATGGCCCCGCTCAACGGCTTCGCCACCGGAGCCATCGGCCTGGTCTTCGCCCTCGCCGCACACGCGCGTGGCTGGCCGGTGGCGCGCGGCGGCTCCCAGTCCGTCTCGGACGCCCTCGCCGCCTACCTGAAGGACCTCGGCGGCGAGATCCACACGGACTACGAGGTCAAGCGCCTCGACGACCTCCCCCCGGCCCGCGCCTACGTCTTCGACACCTCGCCCACGGCTTTGGCGAAGATCGCGGACTTCGGCAACTACTACGAGAATTTCCGCTACGGCCCCGGCGTCTTCAAGATCGACTACGCCCTGGACGGCCCCGTGCCCTGGACCGCCAAGGAGGCGCGCACCGCCGGCACCGTGCAGATCGGCGCCGACAGCACGGAGATCGGCAATGCCCTGCGCGCCGCGTCCCGCGAGAACCGCGCCCCCGACCGGCCGTTCATGATCACCGTGCAGCCCAGCGTCGTCGACCCCACCCGGGCCCCCGCCGGCAAGCACGTCTTCTGGGCCTACGGCCACGTCCCGAGCGGCTGGACCGGCGACCTCACGGACGCCCTGGAACGCCAACTGGAGCGCTTCGCCCCGGGTTTCCGCGACCGCGTCCTCGCCCGCGCGACCGCGGGCCCGCCCCAACTCGCCGCCCGCAACGCCAACTACGTCGGCGGCGACATCGGCACCGGCGCGGTCTCCGGACTCCAGATCCTGCTGCGCCCCAAACTCTCCCTCTCCCCGTACGGCACCCCGCACCCGGCCGTCTTCATCTGCTCCTCGGCGACCCCGCCCGGACCCGGTGTGCACGGCATGTCGGGACACAACGCGGCGAAGGCCGTCTGGCGCAGACTGAGGCAGTCATGACCACCATCAAGCTCGTCCAGGGCGACATCACCCGCCAGAGTGCCGACGCGATCGTCAACGCGGCCAACTCCTCACTCCTGGGCGGCGGGGGCGTCGACGGCGCGATCCACCGCAGGGGCGGCCCCGCGATCCTGGAGGCCTGCCGGAAGCTGCGCGCCTCGCACTACGGCAAGGGCCTGCGCACCGGTCAGGCGGTCGCGACGACGGCGGGCGAACTGTGCGCCCAGTGGGTGATCCACACCGTGGGCCCGGTCTACTCCCGCGAGGAGGACCGCTCGGACCAACTCGCCTCCTGCTACCGCGAGTCGCTGCGCATCGCCGACGAACTCGGCGCCCGTACCGTCGCGTTCCCCGCCGTCTCCGCCGGGATCTACGGCTGGCCGATGGACGACGCGGCGCGCATCGCCGTAGAAACCGTGCGGGCGGC
Organism: Streptomyces sp. NBC_01622; assembly: GCF_045209635.1. Lineage (NCBI taxonomy): Bacteria > Bacillati > Actinomycetota > Actinomycetes > Kitasatosporales > Streptomycetaceae > Streptomyces > Streptomyces sp. NBC_01622. Next base: position 2,367,811 of record NZ_CP109293.1, on the reverse strand, counting down.
GGAGACATCGGTCAAGGAGGTCACGTTCGTGCTCTTCGACGAGGCGGCGTACGAGGCGTTCGGTCGGCAGCTCCGCTGACCGACGGTCGTAGCCCCTCTGCCTGGTGGAGGATGGTCCTCACGCGTCGATCACGACGTCCTCCAGCGGCTTCGAGCAGCAGAGCAGGATCTTGTTCTGGGCGATCTCGCGTGGCCGGATGCCCCCGTTGTGCTGCATGTCGACGGAGCCGGAGAGCAGGGTCGTCCTGCAGGTGCCGCACATGCCCTGCGCGCACGAGGCCGGGAGGCTCAGGCCGGCTCTGGACGCGGCGGCGAGGAGCGAGGTGTCGGCGTCGCACTCGATGGTGCGTCCGCTGCGGGTGAACTCGATCTTGAAACCGGCGTCCGCAGCGGTGGCGGACGAGGTGTCGGCCTGCCCGGTCGGTGTCTCGAAGGTGAAGCTCTCCTCGTGGTAGTGGTCCGTGTCGAGGCCCGCGTCCGACAGCATGCGCCGTACGGCGGCCATGTAGGGGGCGGGGCCGCAGGTGAAGACCTCCCGTTCGAGGAAGTCCGGCGCGATCTGCCGGAGCGTCTCGATCGTGAGCCGGCCGCGGTGTCCGCCCCAGGGGGCGTACGGGCGGTCCTCCTCGCAGATGTGGACGATCCGGATGTTGGGCGCGGTCGCGGCGATGAGGTCGAGTTCGTGGCGGAAGACGATGTCCGCCGGGGTGCGCGCGCTGTGCACGAACACCACGTCGGCGGGGTCCGCGAGGTCGTACAGCGTCCTGGTCATCGACATCGACGGCGTCACGCCGACGCCCCCGGACAGGAAGAGGTATTTCCGCGCCGGATGCCGGGCCGTGGAGAAGTCGCCGAGCGGTCCGTGTGCCCGTACGGTGTCGCCCGGCCCGAGGTGGTCGTGCAGCCAGTTCGACACGAGCCCGCCCGGTACGCGCTTCACCGTGATCGAGAGCAGGAAGGGGCGGGTGGGTGGTGAGGAGATGGTGTAGCAGCGCTGGACCGGCCCGCCGTCGATGTCGAGGGTCAGGGTCAGGAACTGGCCCGGGTCGTGCCGGAACAGCCGGGGTTCGGCGTACTCGAACACGAACGTGGAGACGTCGTGCGTGAGCGGGTGCACCTGACGGCAGACCAGCAGCTCTTCGGTCTCGCTCATGGCTGGAGCTCCAGGTGTGCCTTGAGCCTGGTCACGTACCAGTTGACGAACGCCTCGACCTGCTCCTCCGTCGGACCGTACGGGCCCGGCAGATAGGCAGGGCTGCTGATGCCCTGGTGGGCGCGGGCGACCAGCACCGCGTCCTGGTCGTTCGTGGCCTGCCACACCTTCGTGAGGGTGTCGAGGTCGTAGTCGATCCCCTCTACGGCGTCGGCGTGCACGAGCCAGGTGGTGCGGACGAGGGTGCGGTCCGGGCCGAGCGGGGTCACGGAGAACGTGATCGCGTGGTCGGCCATGAAGTGGAACCAGGAGTTGGGCTGGATGTGCATGGACAGCCGGCCCAGGCGGGCCGTGGGGAAGTCCGCCAGCAGGCGCTTGCACGCGGCCGTGCCGTCCGGGGTGTACGACTCCCCGGCGAGGTCGAGTGGTTCGCGCTGGATGCGGAAACCGGTGGGGCGGGTGTCCAGTTCCTCGATCTCGGCGTAGGGCAGGCCCAGGGAGTCGTAGGTCTCGCGGGCCTCGGCGTCGGCCACGAGGAAGCGCCCGTAGGCCGGGCGCAGCGCGGGCGGGATGTCCTTCTCCTGGTAGCCGTAGATGGGGAAGTAGCAGGCCTGGAGCTCGGGATGGCCCACGCAGTGGTAGCACTCCCGGTTGTTCTCCATGGCCAGCTTCCAGTTGCCGTTCTCGACCAGGTCGATCTGCGTGGCGACCTTTGCCTCGGCCAGGCGGTGCGGTGCGAGGTACGGCGCGATGCGGGCGGCGACCTCGTCGAAGTCCTCCGGCGGTTCCTGGGCGAGGCAGATGAAGACCAGTCCGGCCACCGTGCGCGCGTGCACGGACCGCAGGCCGAAGCAGGACGGGTCGAAGCCGGGCGCCTGGGACTCGGCGTACAGCAGCTTGCCGTCCACGCCGTACGTCCAACGGTGGTATCCGCAGACGATGTTGCCCACCGAGCCGCGCTCCTCGTTGAGGATGCGCGCCCCGCGGTGGCGGCAGACGTTGTGGAAGGCCCGGACGTCCTCGTCGTCGTCGCGCACGACGAGGACCGAGTACGACCCGAGGTCGACCGTCACATAGTCGCCGGGCTCGGGAAGCTCCGCCTCGGCGGCCACGAACAGCCAACTCCGGGCGAAGACGGCCTCGATGTCGAGGTCGAAGAACTCCTCGCCGACGTAGAACGGCGCTTCGAGGCTCTGACCGGCGGGACGGCGGGCAACGAGGTCGCCGACGTCGGAGGTCGCTTGCTTCATCTCATCTCTCCGGTACGACTGGGGAGTTGACGTGCGGACGGGGGTGGCGCTCAGACCGGCAGGCACAACCGCAGCGCGTCGTGGATCGCGGCGTGGATGTTGCGGGAGGCGACGGCGTCGCCGACGCGGAAGAGCTGGTAGCGGCCCGCCTCGTTGCGGACCACGGACTGCCGCTCGTTCGCCAGCAGGGCGCGGTGGTCGACCTCACCGAAGTTGGTGGATCCGGGGAGGAGTTCGACGTACAGCTCGTCCGCCGGCAGGGTCCCGTGCTCCACGATCACGTGGTCCACGATCCGCTCGGTCTCGGCCTCGGTGTACTCGCTGTAGAGGGTCGCGGCCAGCCGTCCGTCCCCGGTGCGGCGCACGGAGCGCAGCCGCCGGGCGAGCGTGATGGTGACATCGTGCGCGGTGAACGCCCGTAGGTAGGCAGGTGAGTTCATGCTGCCGACGTCGGGGGCGAGGGCGCGCTCCGGGGTGACGTACTCGATCCGGACGTCGGGCGAGGCCGTGAGGACCTCCACGGCGTCCATGGCCGGGTAGCCGCCGTGGTCGTCGTAGACCAGGATCTCGCCGCGCGGGCGGCGCACCGAGCCCGTCATCACGTCCCAGGTGTCGGCCACCAGGCCCTCGCCGGCGGTGAGGAAGCCGCGGTTGGGCATGCCCCCGGTGGCGACGATCACGAGGTCGGGGTGTTCGGCGAGGACGTCGTCGGCCTCGGCGTACGTGCCCAGACGCAGGCCGACGCCGAGGTGTTTGCACTCGGCGAGGCGCCAGTCGACGATCTGGATCAGGTCGGCCCGGCGCGGGTTCGACGCGGCCAGCCTGATCTGCCCGCCGGGCTGGTCGCTCGCCTCGAACAGGACGACGTCGTGCCCGCGTTCGCCCAGCACCCGCGCCGCCTCCAGGCCGGCCGGTCCCGCTCCGACGACAACTGCCTTCCTGCGGCGGCCAGTTGTGAGGGGGACGATGTGAGGCAGGTGGAGTTCCCGGCCGACGGACGGGTTGTGGACGCACTTGGTGTCGCCGGAGTCGTAGATCGCGTCGAGGCAGTAACTCGCCCCGACACAGGGCCGGATGCGGTCCTCCCGGCCGGCCTGCACCTTGGCGACCAGGTGCGGATCGGCGATCTGCGCACGGGTCATGCCGACCAGGTCGAGCAGTCCTTCGCGCAGGGCGTGCCGTGCGGTGGCGACGTCGGCGATGCGTGCCGCGTGCATCACGGGGACGGTGAGGCGTCGCTTGATCTCGCCGGTGAACTCCAGGTACGGACCGAGCGGGGTGCCGATGGACGGGATGGCCTTCGCCAGGGACGCGTCCCGCTCGATGGAGCCGTGGATGGTGCTGATGAAGTCGATGCCGTCGACGGTGTATTGCCGGGCGGCGGTGAGTGCCTCGTCAAAAGTGAGGCCGCCTGGTTGTGCTTCGTCCAGCGACATCCGGATCCCGACGACGAAGTCCGGACCGACGGCTTCGCGGACGGCCCGGATCACCCGGCGCGGAAACGCCATGCGGTTCTCCGGGCCACCGCCCCACTCGTCCTCGCGGTGGTTGGTCGCGGGCGAGAGGAAGCTGTCCAGCAGATGGCCGTACGCCTCCAGTTCGATGCCGTCGAGACCGCCCTCCCGGCAACGGACCGCCGCGGAAGCGTAGTCGGCGACGATCCGGTCCAGGTCCCAGGACTCGGCGGCCTTCGGGAAGGCGCGGTGCGCGGGTTCGCGCAGCGGTGAGGCGGACACCACCGGGAGCCAGTCGCCGGTGAAGTTGCTGGTACGGCGGCCGAGATGGGTGACCTGGCACATGACGGCGGCCCCGGCCTCGTGCACGTCGTCGGCGAGCCGGCGCAGCCACGGGACGATGTCGTCGCGGTACAGGAGCAGGTTGCCGAACGCCGGCGGGCTGTCGGGCGAGACGACCGCCGAGCCGCCGATCATCGTCAGACCGACCCCGCCCCGCGCCTTCTCCACGTGGTAGGCCCGGTAGCGGTTCTTGGGCATGCCGTCCTCGCCGAACGCCGGTTCGTGGGAGGTGCTGACCACGCGGTTGCGCAGGGTGAGGTGCTTGAGCCGGAAGGGCTGGAGCAGGGGATCCAGGATGGCTGAGGGCACGGCTGCTCCTCGAAGGATGCTGTGGCGCTGTTTCGCGATGCAAAACAGCATCGCCATACGAGACAAATGGTGGAGCTGGGAATCCCCAGCCGTCAATAGCCCGCCGTGTTAACTCGCCGTGCGCGCAGCGCTCATCCGCGTTTCACGTGGCCCCGGCGCCAGGAGATCTTCGCGGCGGCTGCCAGCAGTTGTTCGGCGAGACCGGGCACGGTGTCCTCGTTGAGACGGAAGGTCGGTCCGGACAGGGTCACGGCCGCGATGACCTTGCCGTCCAGGGCGCGGATCGGAGCGGCGATGGCGGCCAGTCCGATCTCGTGCTCCTCGCTGGTGGTGGCGTAGTCCCGCTCGCGGATCGTCTCCAGGGCCGCCGCGAGGGTCGTCGGGTCGACGATCGTGTGCGGGGTGTACTTCTCCGCCCCCCTGGCGAAGATCTCCGCGACCTGGTCGGGGGCCATGTGCGCCAGGAAGAGCTTGCCCGCCGCGGTGGCGTGCAGCGGGGCGCGCCGGCCGACCCAGTCGATGCTCGTGATCGCCGCCGCGCCGATCGCCTGGTCGATGGTGATCACGTCGTGTCCGTCATGGATCGCCACGTTCACCGTGTCGCCCACGGCCGCGGCCAGTTCCTGGCAGACGGGACGGCTCAGCAGGGACAGGTCGTTCACCTTGCTCGCCCCGGCGGCTAGTTCGACCATCGTGTACCCGATGCGGTACCGCCCGCGCTCGGTGTCCTGCTCGACCAGGCCCCGTGACTCCAGGGTCGCCAGCAGCCGGAACACGGTCGACTTGTGGATACCGAGTTCCTCGGCGATCTCGGTCACACCACTGGGACCCCGCGTGGCCAGCACCTGGAGGATCGACACCGCCCGGTCGACGGACTGCACCGAGTGATCACGTGGGCGGCTTCCGCTGCTGGTCATGGCGGAAGGGTAATCGAGGGGAAGGCACCGGCCGCGAGCCTCTGGTCCGACCACGAAGGGGGTGGCGGTGCGGTCGGCCGACCGCACCGCCACCCCCTTCCGTCAGCCGATGATGCGGTGCGTCGTCCAGAACGAGGTCAGGTCCGTGGTCGTCGCGGCCTGTGCCGCCGCCTTGAACTCGGCCGTGGTCGAGACGCCGTACCAGTGTGAAGTGGCGTAGTCCTTCAGGAGTTTGGCCATCACCGTGTCACCCAGGGTGCGGCGCAGGTCGTGCAGGGCGCACTTGCCGTAGCCGTAGACGACGGTGGAGTAGCGGGACGAGTGGGCGTCCCAGTAGGCCATCGAGTTGGTGATGTTCTCCGCGGAGGACGCCCAGGAGACGTTGTTCCAGCAGTTGGTGCCGGTCAGGCCCTGGGCCAGGTCGGTGGCGTAGTCGGTGAACGCCTCGTCCAGCCAGGGGCTGTTGTACTCGTCGTCGCCGACGATGCCGTAGAACCACTGGTGGCCGATCTCATGGGTGAGGGCCGTGGTGCTGACCAGGTCGAGGACGAAGCCGGGGTACTCCATGCCGCCGAACCAGAAGTTGTTGTCGATGACGGCGTCCAGCTCGCCGTACGGGTAGGCCCCGAAGCGGCCCGCGTGGGCGTCAACTGCGGACTTGGCGGTCGTGAGCATCGACTGGGCGTTGGCGGAGCTGATGCCCGTCACCGAGTAGATGTTGATCGGGGTGCCCGCCGTCGACGTACCCGAGATCTTGGTGAACGGACCCGCCGCCCAGGCGAAGTCGCGGACCTTGGACGCGGTGGCCGTGGTCACCGTACGGCCGCTGGTGCCGGGGGTGTCGACCGAGGTGCCGGTGGCCGGGACCAGCAGGGTGGTCGGGTGGTCCAGGGTCACCTTGAAGTCGGCGGCCAGGGAGTAGAAGGACTCGCCGTTGTTCGTGTACGGGTCCAGGTGCCAGCCCGAGCCGTCCTTGATCGCGAGGACCGGCAGCGCGTTGCCGATCATGCTGAACGCGCCGTCGTAGCCGAACCGGTCGGCGCCGCTCGGGACGGTGATCCCCAAGTCGAAGCCGATCGTGGTGGATTGACCCTGCGCGAGCGGGGTCGGCAGCGCGATCTGGAGGGCTGTGCAGGCGACCGAGAGGGCGCCCGCGGTGCCGCCGGTGACATTCGTGACCGTGATCGGCGGCGCGGAGCAGGTGCCGTGGTAGTTGTCCCACAGCCGCAGGTACACCTCGGTCAGCGGGGTGGCCGACGCGTTGGTGAAGGTGGTGCTCTCGTGGCCGGTCCAGACGGTGCCGGCGGTGTTGCTGCTCAGGCTCACGGTGTACGCCGGGGCGGCCGGCGTGCGCGTCGAGTCGGCCGGCGGGGCCGTGTCGCCCGAGGTGTTGAGGGCGATGTCGTCCAGGACGAAGCTCGTCTGGAGGCTGGAGTCCTCGACGCCGGAGAAGGCGAGACTCACGGTCTGGCCCGCGAACGACGACACGTCGAACGACTTCTGGACGTAGCCCGTGGCCTTGTTGAGGTTCGAGTACGTCGCCAGCGTCGTGCTGCCGATCTTCGCCGTGAGCTTGTCGTACGCGGTGGACGAGGTCGTCTCGGCGGTGTCGATGTGCAGCCAGAAGGTGAGGGTGGCGCCGGCGCAGCCGGACGGGATCGTCACGCTCTGGGAGAGCGTGTCGGTGTGCGTGCCGCCGGTGCCGTCCAGCCAGGCGAAGCTGGTGCCGCCGTGGGCGCTCTGCCCGGTGCGGCTGGTGATGACGGTCGTCGAGGACTGGGTCCAGGACGAGGTACCGCTCTCGAAGTCGCCGTTGGTGACCACCTGCGCCGGGGTGCAGGCGGCGGCCACGGGGGCCGCGGAGTGTGCGGCGGCGGCCGGGGTGACGGGCAGCGAGAGGGCGGCCACCGCGGCGACGGCGAAGACGCCGGCTGCGAGGGCCTTGTGGGGGGTCGGTCTCACACGGAACTCCTTATACGGCGGCCGGGATCCCGGCCTGCTCGGTGGCTGCCCGGCCGGACTGGGTGTGCCGGTGGGCGGCCTCGGGAACGCGCGTAGCTGTTGCGTGATCGCGGGGGAAGCTTCGCAGATTTGACCGGGCCATGCCACAAAAAGAAGGAAGTGTGCGCATGAAGTGGAGGAAGGTGCGGACGGGTGCCGGAGGGTGCCGTTTGTACGCCTACGTTGACCGGGCCATGCCTGGTTTTGGCCTCCGGTTGGCCGAATGTACGCCTTCGGTTGCTTCCATCGAGCGATGGACCACATCACGTTCCTCGTGGCGGTCGTCATCGTCACGGCCTTGGCCTTCGACTTCACCAACGGATTCCACGACACCGCCAACGCGATGGCGACGTCCATCGCCACCGGGGCGCTGAAGCCCAGGACGGCGGTCCTGATCAGTGGAGCTCTCAATATCGTCGGCGCCTTCCTGTCCACGGAAGTCGCCAAGACGATCTCCGGCGGCATCGTCGACGACACCCTGGTCACGCCGGGGATGATCTTCGCGGGGCTCGTCGGAGCGATCCTCTGGAATCTTCTGACCTGGCTGCTCGGGCTCCCGTCCAGCTCCTCGCACGCCCTCTTCGGTGGCCTGATCGGTGCCGTCTGGGTCGGCGCGGGCTCGAATGGCGTCCACTTCGACAAGGTCGTGGAGAAGATCCTGATCCCCGCGGTGGCTTCGCCGCTCGTGGCCGGAATCGCCGCTCTCCTCGCCACCTACCTCGCCTACAGGATCACCGCCCGGGCCCGCAAGGACTCGGTCACCAAGGGCTTCCGGCTCGGCCAGATCGCCTCGGCCTCGCTGGTCTCCCTCGCGCACGGCACGAACGACGCGCAGAAGACGATGGGCGTCATCACCCTCACCCTGATCTCCGTGGGCGCGCTCGGCCACGACGCAGGTCCGCCGGTGTGGGTGATCGCCTCGGCGGGACTCGCGATCGGCCTCGGCACCTACATCGGCGGCTGGCGCATCATCCGCACGATGGGCAAGGGCCTCACCGACATCCAGTCCCCGCAGGGCTTCGCGGCCGAGGCCGCCTCCACGACCGTCATCCTCACCTCCGCCCACCTCGGCTTCGCGCTCTCCACCACCCAGGTCTGCTCCGGCGGCATCCTCGGCGCGGGCCTCGGCCGACGCCTCGCCGAAGTGCGTTGGGGCACCGCGGGCCGCATGGTCATCGCCTGGCTGGTCACCCTCCCGGCCGCCGCCGCGGTCGGCGGCCTGTCCGCGACCGTCGTCAAGCACGGCGGCAACCTCGGTACGGCCCTGATCGCCCTGATCGCCGCCGCCGTGGCCGGATTCATCGTGATCGCCTCGCGCCGCAACCCCGTGCACGCCGACAACGTCAACGAGACCCACGAGGTCACCCTCCGCAGCGGCGCGTCCACCGACGTCCGTACGGCCGCCTGAGTCAAGGGAGTTGAGCCATGAGCCTGGACTGGAACGCCCTCGGCGAGGTCTTCGCGGTGAGTGTCGGAGTGACCGTCGGTGTGGTCGTCGTCTTCGCGCTGGGGGTGCTGGGCATCGCCCAGGTCGAGACCGCCCGTGAACGCGACGGCGGCACCCACGCCCTCGGGCTCGCCCAGGCGGGGTTGTGCTTTCTCGCCTGCGCGGCTGTCGTGGCCTACGGCATATATCTCATCGTGCCGCAGTTCCACTGAATACCGCCGATCACTGAACGCATCGAGAGGAGGCCTGGATGACTGAGCTGTTGTCGGGGCTGCGCGTCGACTACACGGACCAGGACGACCCGGTGCTGATCCGGCCCGACGGCAGCCCGGTGGACACCTGGCGGGAGAACTACCCGTACGAACAGCGCATGGAGCGCAAGGAGTACGACTGGCACAAGCGGCTCCAGCAGATCGAACTGCTGAAGCTGCAACGCTGGATCAAGGAGACCGGACGCCGGCTCGTCATCGTCTGCGAGGGGCGCGACGCGGCCGGCAAGGGCGGCACGATCAAACGGTTCACCGAGCACCTGAACCCGCGCGGCGCCCGCGTGGTCGCCCTGGAGAAGCCGAGCGAGCGCGAGAGCGGTCAGTGGTACTTCCAGCGCTACGTCCAGCATCTGCCGACGGCGGGCGAGATCGTGCTGTTCGACCGATCCTGGTACAACCGGGCAGGGGTGGAGCGCGTGATGGGGTTCTGCTCGGAGGACGAGTACCGCCGCTTCATGCGCCAGGCCCCGCTGTTCGAGCGGATGCTCGCGGACGACGGCATCGACCTGATCAAGTTCTGGTTCTCCGTCTCACAAGGTGAACAGCGCACCCGTTTCACGATCCGCCAGGTGGATCCCGTACGGCAGTGGAAGCTCAGCCCGATGGATCTGGCCTCGCTGGACCGCTGGGACGACTACACGGCCGCCAAGGTCGCCATGTTCCGGGAGACCGACACCGAACAGGCGCCCTGGACCGTGGTGAAGAGCAACGACAAGAAGCGGGCCCGCGTCGAGGCCATGCGCAGCGTGCTGGCCCGCTTCGACTACGCCGACAAGGACGAGGAGGTCGTCGGCGCCCCCGACCCACGCATCGTCGGCGCGGCGGCGACCTTGCTGGAGGCGGGGGAGGACGACACGGCGGCGGTGTTCTAGGGGCAGGGTCCTTCGGGACCGGGTCCTAGTCTCCGTCGCGCGGCACCAGTGTCACCCGGTGGAAGTTGCAGCCGGTCATGGGCGGGTTCCCGGTCGGGGGCCCGCCCGCGTGTGCCTTGAGGGCGACGCTGACCAGGCTCAGGAGCAGGTCGACGTCCGTCTCGCAGTCCAGGTGGACGGTCACCCAGCGGGAGCCCGGGATGATCCGGATCGCCGTCGACTCGCTGAGATCGTGATGGAACCGCAGGATGGCCCCGACGGTGAGATGCAGGTCCACATCGTGGTCGGAGTGGAAATGCACGATCTCGCTGTGGGCGGACCGCAGCGCCCGCCCCGTACCGCAACTGGCCGGGACCGCGCTGAGGTCGCGCCAGCCTTCCAGTCGCTGCATGGCTCGCTCGGCCAGGGTCATGGCCCCATCGTGTACTGCTCACCGCTTCGCAACCAGAGGTTGAGCGATTTGTAACCGGCGCGTGAGGTACCGCACACCTGCGGAGCATCCGGTGTGCGGCCCCCGCGCCGGGTCAACTCGCGTCCGCCACAAGCTTTTCGTAGCCCACGAGCCGTACACAGGTGGCCACCCCGTCGATGATCTCCTCGATCTCCGAGGCGTCCGGGAAGGAGGGGGCGATCCGGATCGTACGGTCCCTGGGGTCGTCGCCGTACGGGTGGGTGGCACCCGCCGGCGTCAGGGCGAGACCGGCGTCCGCCGCACGGCGCACCACCTCACGGGCGCAGCCGTCGGGGACGTCGAGGGTGATGAAGTAACCGCCCCTGGGCGTGGACCAGGTGGCGAGACCGGTGTCTCCCAGCCGGTCGGCGAGGATGCGCAGCACGGTGTCGAACTTCGGTCGCAGCAGCTCACGGTGCTTGCGCATATGGGCGCGCACCCCGGCCGGATCGCGCAGGAACATCGCGTGCCGCAGCTGGTTGACCTTGTCGGGGCCGATGGAACGCTTGGCGCTGTAGCCGCGCAGCCAGGCCACGTTGGCCGGGGACGAGCCGAAGAACGCCACGCCCGCACCGCCCAGCGTGATCTTCGAGGTGGACCCGAAGACGAGGACCCGGTCGGGGCTGCCGTGCTCGGCGCAGGCGGCCAACAGGTCGGCGATCTCCACCTCTTCGTCGGTGAGGTGGTGCACGGCGTAGGCGTTGTCCCAGAAGATCCGGAAGTCGGGCGCCGCCGTCGGCATCACGGCAAGGCGTCGTACAACCTCGTCGCTGTAGCAAGTCCCGTCCGGATTGCTGTACTTGGGCACGCACCAGATGCCCTTGACCGCCGGGTCCCCGGCGACCAGGCGCTCCACCACATCCATGTCGGGACCCTCGGCGGTCATCGGCACCGGGATCATCTCGATGCCGAAACGCTCGCACAGTGCGAAGTGCCGGTCGTAGCCGGGGACCGGGCACAGGAACGCGATCCGCTCCTCGTCCGCCCAGCGGCGCGCCGCCCCGGGAAGCGTGCCGAGCAGCGCGTGCACCAGGCAGTCGTGCATCAGCTCCAGGCTGGAGTTGCCCACGGCGAGCAGTTGCCCGGCCGGCACCTGGAGGAACCCGGCGAAGATCTCCCGGAGCTCCAACAGCCCTTCCGCACCACCGTAGTTGCGGCAGTCCGTGCCGTCGGCGGCGGTGTATCGGCCGCCGGGCAGCGAGAGGAGTTCGGCGGACAGGTCGAGCTGCCGTGCGGAGGGCTTGCCGCGGGTCAGGTCGAGCGACAGCTTCTTCGTGAGGAGGGCTTCGTAGTCGCTCCGGGCCGCGTCGAGGCGGGCCGGGAGGGAATCGGCGCTGTGCGAGGGTGAGGGAGGGGTCACGGAGGTCGACGCTACAAAGCCGGGTGGCACACCACAAACCGATAAGCGCGGCCTTCACCGGTAGGGACCCGGGCGGGGGCCAGGCCACGGGACGTCGATGTCGGATTCCCGCCAGCCCCGGCCCAGCCCGTATCGGATGCTGGACACATGCAGAACGGGATGCACACCGACACGGAGCGCTGTGTGCGCGCGGTCCAGTCCAAGGACGCGCGCTTCGACGGCTGGTTCTTCACGGCCGTCCTGACCACCCGCATCTACTGCCGGCCCAGCTGCCCGGTCGTACCGCCCAAGCCCGAGAACATGACGTTCTACCCGAGCGCCGCGGCCTGCCAGCAGGCGGGGTTCCGCGCCTGCAAGCGCTGCCGCCCGGACACCAGCCCCGGCTCCCCGGAGTGGAACCAGCGGGCCGACCTGGTCGCCCGCGCGATGCGCCTGATCGCCGACGGAACGGTGGACCGCGAGGGCGTCCCCGGCCTCGCCGCCCGCCTCGGCTACAGCACCCGGCAGATCGAACGCCAGCTCCTCGCCGAACTCGGCGCCGGGCCCCTCGCGCTGGCCCGGGCCCAACGCGCCCAGACGGCAAGGCTGTTGATCGAGACGACCGCGCTCCCGATGGCGGAGATCGCCTTCGCCGCCGGCTTCTCCTCGATCCGCACCTTCAACGACACCGTGCGCGAGGTCTTCGCCCTCTCCCCGAGCGAGTTGCGCAACAGGCGCCCGAGGACGACCGTCCTCACCCCCGGCACGCTCACCCTCCGCCTGCCGTTCCGCGCCCCGCTCAACCCCGACAACCTCTTCGGCCACCTGGCGGCGACCGCCGTACCGGGCGTGGAGGAGTGGCGGGCCGGCGCGTACCGCCGCACCCTCCGCCTCCCCTACGGCCACGGCATCGCGTCCCTCACTCCCCGGTCCGACCACATCGCCTGCCGCCTCACCCTCAGCGACCTGCGTGACCTGCCCGTGGCCATCAGCCGCTGCCGCCGCATGCTCGACCTGGACGCCGATCCGGTCGCGGTGGACGACCAGCTGCGAACCGACCCGGTACTGGCACCGCTGGTGGACAAGGCACCGGGCCGACGCGTCCCGCGCACGGTCGACGAGGCCGAGTTCGCCGTACGGGCCGTACTCGGCCAGCAGGTCTCGACGGCGGCGGCCCGCACCCACGCGGCCCGCCTGGTCACCGCCCACGGCGAACCGGTCGACGACCCCGAGGGCGGCCTGACCCACCTCTTCCCGTCCCCCGAGGCACTGGCGGCGGTGAACCCGGAGTCCTTGGCCATGCCGCACACCCGCCGCACCACCTTCACCACCCTGATCACCCAACTGGCCGACGGAACACTCCACTTGGGCGTGGAGAGCGACTGGACGGAGACACGAGCCCGCCTCCTGGCTCTCCCCGGCTTCGGCCCCTGGACGGTCGACGTCATCGCCATGCGCGCCCTCGGTGACCCCGACGCCTTCCTCCCCACCGACCTCGGAATCCGGCGCGCCGCCCAGGAGTTGGGCCTCCCGTCGACCCCGGCCGCGCTCACCGCCCGCGCTGCGGCCTGGCGGCCGTGGCGGGCGTACGCGGTCCAGTACCTGTGGGCGACGGACAGCCACCCGATCAACTTCCTTCCCGTGTAAGCCGTTCAAGGAAGCCGAGAGAATGAAACAGCACACCGTGACCGACAGCCCCTACGGCCCGCTGACCCTCGTCGCCGACGAAGACGGCGTCCTGTGCGGCCTCTACATGACCGACCAACGCCACCGTCCCCCGGAGGAGAACTTCGGCACCCCGGACGACACACCCTTCACCGAGGCGATCGCCCAACTACAGGCCTATTTCGCGGGCGAGCTGAAGGAGTTCACCCTCGAACTGCGCCTGCACGGAACCCCGTTCCAACGCACGGTCTGGGACCAGCTCCGCCGCATCCCCTACGGCGAGACCCGCTCCTACGGCGACCTCGCCGACGCCCTCGGCAGCCCGGGCGCCTCCCGCGCGGTCGGCCTCGCCAACGGCAAGAACCCCATCGGAATCATCGTCCCCTGCCACCGCGTCGTCGGCGCGAACGGCAGCCTCACAGGCTACGGCGGCGGCCTTGACCGCAAGCAGCGGCTGCTGGACTTCGAGAGCGGGGCGGCGCTCTTCTAGTGCCTCCAGTGCCGCGGTGTCATGACAGGAGCCGTCGCTCCTTGGCGACGGCCACCGCCCCGGCCCGCGTCTCCACGCCCAACTTGCCGTAGATCCGCCCGAGATGGGTCTTGACCGTCGCCTCGCTGATGAAGAGGGCCCGGGCGATGTCCCGGTTGCCCAGGCCGCGGGCCAGCTGGCCGAGGATCTCGCGCTCGCGCTCGGACAGGGCGGGGTGCGGGTTGCGCATCCGGGCCATGAGGCGGTCGGCCACCGGCGCCGAGAGTGCCGTACGACCGGATGCGGCGCTGTGGATCGCCGTGAACAGTTCCTCGGGGCGTTCGGCCTTGAGGAGATACCCCGTGGCGCCGGCCTCGACGGCGCGGGTGATGTCGGCGTCCGTGTCGAACATGGTGAGGACGAGAACACGAGGGCCCTCACCGGCGGTCAGTTTTCCGATGGCCGTCACTCCGTCCATGCCGTCGCCGAGTTGGAGGTCCATCAGCACCACGTCGGGACGGACCCGGGCGGCCAGGGCGAGGGCCTCCTCGCCGCTGCCAGCCTCACCGACCACCTCGATGCCGTCGGCGCTGGACAACAGCGCCCGCAGCCCGGCGCGTACGACGGCGTGGTCGTCGCACAGCAGCAGACGTACGGGTAGGGGTGTGTTCACGGGACGAGCTCCTCGTGGGGATCACGGACGACGGGCACGGCGACCGAGACGACCGTGCCCTCACCGGGGGTTGATTCCACGTTCAGCGTGCCGCCCGACTGCCGGGCCCGGATCCGCATCGCGGGCAGTCCGTGGCCGCGCGCCCGGTCGGGCGCGGAGGCCGGGGGAGAGGCGACGTCGAAACCGCGGCCGTTGTCGGCGACGTCAAGGGAGATCTGGTCGTCGAGGCAGGTCAGGGTCAATGCGGCCCGGGTCGCGGCAGCGTGCTCGCGCACGTTGGCCAACGCGCCCTGGGCGATGCGCAACAGCACCGCCGCGGTCCGCTCGGGCAGCGGGCCCGGATCGCCGTCGAGCCGGAACTCCACCGTCAGGCCCGGACCGCTCTCCCGCTCGGCGAGCGCGCCGAGCGCCGCGGGCAGGGAGTGCTCGACGAGGTCGGCCGGTGCCAGGTCGTGGACGAACCGGCGCGCCTCGGCGAGGGCGCGGGAGGTGATCTCGGCGGCCTTGAGCACGTGCCCGTGGGCCGCTTCCGGGTCCGTCCGCCACATCCGCTCGGCGGCCTGCAGCAGCATCTGCTGGCTGGAGAGGCCCTGCGCGACGGTGTCGTGGATCTCCGTGGCCAGCCGCTGCCGTTCCGCCAGGACGCCGGCCCGCCGTTCGGTGGCCGCGAGGTCGCGGCGGGTGCGGACCAGGTCGTCGATCAGGACGCGCTGCCGGGCCGCCTGCCGCTGCAACTGCACCAGCACGGCGGTGGCGACCGCCGCGAGAGCCGGCGGGGCGACGACCATGTTGGGGTTGAGCGTGCCGTCGGCCACCCGTATCTCGGAGGCGACGACGAGCGCGGTGAGTACGGTCGCCAGCGGTACCGCGAACCGCGCCGGCAGCGCGTACAGGCCGCCGAACAGCAGGGGCATCGCGCACCAGGTGGCACTCGGCGCGAGGGCGAGCAGCACGGTCCAGACCGCGGACACCGAGGCCAGCCAGGCGAGATGACGCGCGGTGGGCCCGGAACCCGGGCGGGGCGCAGGGGCCAGGAACTGCCCGAGGACGTACAGCAGACAGAAGACCGCGTAGAGCGCCAGGACCCAGCCGGTGCGCGCTCCGCCCTGGTCGCGGGTCAGGAAGCGTACGAACGAGGAGCCGAGCAGCAGGAAGAACGCGGCGTGCACCACCGCGGGCAACAGCCGCTCGTGCGGACCGACGTGTCCCGTCCTTCGTCTCCGTTGTTCCGTGTGTCCCATCCTCCGTGTCTAACGCGACGGACGGGACGGCGCATCAACCGATCGGCTGACATCCGGATCACCCGAACCGCCCCCGGATCAGCGCCCCTTGACCGAGCCGGACACCCCGCCGCCGCACCGAGGCTGGCATCAACACCCGCCACCCACCTCGGAGATCGGACGGCGACGACCTCGTGCCCACCAAGAACCTCACCGCCAACCGTGCCGCCCTCGGCCACCGCATCGCCTACGCCCTGCGCCACCCCGACCGCGTCCCCCGCCACCTCGCCCGTGCCACCCGGGACGCCTGGCTGCGCCACCGCCACCCGGACCACGTCTCCTACTACCGCGCCGTGATGCGCTCCGACACCCAAGCCGACCCGGACGCGGCGGTCGGCAGCGCCAGCCGCGAACGCTGGCTGGCCCTGGGCGCGATGCAGTTCGACTACCTCCTCGGCCACGGACTGCGCCCCGAGCACCGCATGCTGGAGATCGGCTGCGGAAACCTGCGCGGCGGCTGGCGCTTCATCCGCCACCTCGACGCCGGGCACTACTACGGCATCGACATCTCGCCCGACATCCTGGCCGCCGCGCAGGACACGATCGTCGAGATGGGCCTGCAGAAACGGCTCCCCGTCCTCACCCCCGTGCACGACCTGACCCTGCGCTTCCTGCCCGACGCGCACTTCGACGTCGTCCACGCGCACAGCGTGTTCTCGCACTCCCCCCTCCCGGTCATCGAGGAATGCCTCGCCAACGTCGGCCGCATCCTGGCACCGGGCGGCTGGTTCGACTTCACCTTCGACCGTACGGAGGGCGAGGAACACCACGTGCTGCGCGAGGACTTCTACTACCGCACCGAGACCCTCGTCGCGCTGGCCGCCCGACACGGCCTGAAGGCCCACTTCATGGAGGACTGGGAACAACTCCCGCACGGCCAGTCCAAACTCCGCGTCACCCGCTGAGCCGTCCTCCCCGGCCTCGGGATCCTTCCGCCACAGCCCGTTTGGGCCGCGACAGTCAGGAATTCCGGAGTCGCAAGGCACCGGCGGATGTGACACCGGCTCACGTCGCTCGAGCACCGGAGCGGAACGAGAGGCACGGACAGGTACAGCCGGCTCATCGTCAGCGGCGGTCCGAATCCAACCAGTGGCCAATGGCCCGTATGGCGCATCGCCGTCATTATCCCGAGTGACCCCGGTGGCGCGTGTCCCTGGATCGCTGGTGTCTGTACTGAGGAGGACCAGCCGGAAAGCGGGAGACCATGGAGCGAAAGCAAGAGCGCCTCGCGACACCCGGGGCCGCCGGGGTGGCCGGGGTGGTGTTCGCGGTACTGATGGCCGCAGCGATCGTCCTGATGCGCATCGCTCTGCCCGACGGCGCCGGCGGAGACGACGCAACCGTCGAGGCCGGAGAGCGGAGTGCCGTGCGGACGGCGCTGGCGCTGATCCCGTTCGCCGGGATCGCCTTCCTGTGGTTCATGGGCGCCCTGCGCGAGCAGGCCGGCGAGGGCGAGGACCAGTTCTTCTCCACCGTGTTTCTGGGCAGCGGCCTGGTCTTCGTCGCCACCCTGTTCGGCGCTGCCGCGGCGGCCGGAACCGTGCTCGACGAGAGTCAGCAGCACCCTCCTTTCGGCCGGCACTTCGCCTACGCCCTGCTGACCACGTACGCGATGCGGATGGCGGCGGTGTTCATCATCACGACCTCGACCATCGGCCGCCGACACGGAGCCCTCCCGCGCCCGCTCGTCGCCCTCGGCTACCTGGCGGGTCTTACGCTGCTCGTGGTGGGAGCGAACGTGCCCTGGTCCGAACTGGTCTTCCCGGCCTGGGCGTTGCTCCTCAGCCTGAACATCCTGCGGGGTCGGCGTCCCGCCCGGCCACGGCCGGCCACATCGACCTGAGCCGACCGCACCGCTCACCCGAACGGCCTCCTTCTGGTCGCCGTATCCCGTCCGGCCACCGAGGGTGGTCGCAGGGGGCCGACCGGGCCGTTGGAGAGGACCGATCCCGTGGTGAGGATTGCCGTCGACCTGAACCGCTGCCAGGGGTATGCGCAGTGCGCGTTCCTCGCGCCCGAGATCTTCGCCATGCACGGTGAGGAGGCGCTGTTGTACGACCCGGAGGCCGACGAGACACAGCGCGCGAAGCTGGCCCAGGCCACCGCGGCCTGCCCGGTCCAGGCCATCCTGGTCGATGCGGTGGACGTACCGGCCGAGGCGGTGTCCGGTGCTCGGTGACGGATCCCTGGAACGGCTCAAACGCGAGGGCCGCATCGTCGTCGTAGGCGCCTCGCTGGCCGGCCTGCGCGCTGCCGAAACCCTGCGGGCCGAGGGCTTCGCGGGCTCCCTGACCATGATCGGCGACGAGCCTCACGAGCCGTACGACCGGCCCCCGCTCTCCAAACAGGTGCTGCTGGGCAGGGCGGCCGCGGACCGCACCGCGCTGCCCAGGCTCCGATCGGTCGATGCGACCTGGCGGCTGGGTGTCCCGGCCACCGGCCTGGACATGGCCGCAAGGCGGGTGCGGCTGGCCGACGGCGACGAGGTGCCGTACGACCGGCTGCTGATCGCCACCGGGGTCCGGGCGCGACCCTGGCCGCGCGAGGCCGAGGCGGAACTCGACGGAGTCTTCGTCCTGCGGACCCGCGACGACAGCGCCGCGCTCGCGCGGCGGCTCGAGGCGGGACCCGAGCGGGTCCTCGTCATCGGGGCCGGGTTCACCGGCTCGGAGATCGCCTCCGCCTGCCGCGAAGGCGGCCTTGCCGTCACCGTCGTCGAGCGCGGCGCGGCGCCCCTGGTCGGCGCTCTCGGCGGGGTGGTCGGCGCGGTCGCCGCCGAGATGCAGCGCGAGCACGGTGTGGACCTGCGGTGCGGGGTCATGGTGACCGCTCTGGAGGGCGATGCCTCGGGACGGGTGCGCGCCGCGCATCTGTCCGACGGCTCCACCGTGGAGACCGACGTGGTGATCGTCTCGCTCGGCGCCACCCGCAACACCGAATGGCTCGCCGGATCCGGACTCGGGGCAGGCCCCCGCGGCATCGCCTGCGACGCCGGCTGCCGTGCCTTCGACATCCGCGGAATCGTCACCGACGACATCTATGCGGCGGGCGACGTCGCACGCTGCCCGCACCCCCTGTTCGGCTACCAGTTCCTGTCCCTGGAGCACTGGGGCAACGCCGTCACCCAGGCCCGGATCGCGGCGCACAACATGCTCAGCGAGAGCGCCGACCGCACCCCCCACATGGAGGTGCCGGCCTTCTGGTCCTCGCAGTTCGGAGTGAACATCAAGTCGGTCGGGGTGCCGTCACTGGGGACGGAGATCCTCATCTCGCAGGGATCGCTCAGGGATCACCGGTTCGTCGGTGTCTACGGGTACCAGGGCCGCGTCATCGGCGCGGTGACCTTCGACCACGGCCGGTGGCTGCCGTTCTACCAGGAGCTGATCGAGACCACCGCGCCGTTCCCGCCGCCGTTCCCCACGGTCGACCGGCGCTCGGACGGACAGCGGCCGCTCGACGCCGACTTCCCCGACCCTTCGGTCCCCACCCACGGCCCCACCGTGACCCTCGGCGGATACTCGCCGACCGACCGCCGTATGACGTTCACCCCCGCGCACTGACCCGTACGGCCACGAGGACTCGCCATGACGCAATCCTTGCTGCACCAGATCCTGGACTACGCCAACCGCGCCAACCCTTACCCGCTCTACGAACAGCTGCGGAAGACGCCGGTACACCACGAAGCCGGCGGGCCGTACGTCATCGGCACCTACCACGAGATCCGCAGCCTTCTGCACGATCCCCGGATCAGCTCCGACGCCCGCAATCTGGCCTCGACCGCCCGTGACCCGCTGGCCGACCCGGCCCAGGAGGAGAGCGCCCTGCCGCCCGGTTTCCTGAAGCTCGACCCGCCGGAACACGACCGGTTGCGACGCATGACGAACCGGCCCTTCGGCCCGCCGCACTCCCCGTACCGTGTCGACGGTATGCGCGGAGAGCTCCACGACATCGTCTCCGGCCTCATCGACGGCATCGGCGACCCGGGCGGCCGGATCGACCTGGTGGAGCAGTTCTCGTACCCCTTCCCGGTGACCGTGATCTGCCGGCTGCTCGGGGTGCCGCGCGAGGACGAGGCGCGCTTCCACACCTGGGCGGACACGCTCGCAGCGAGCCTGGACCCCTCCCCGGGCGCGGATCCCACCGAGCGGGGCAAGGGCGCCCACGACGCCCGTATGCAGTTGGGCATGTACCTGGCCGACCTGATCGAGGAGCGCCGCAAGAAGCCCGGCGAGGACATGCTCTCCCAGCTGGCGACGGCCAAGGGTGAGGACGGCGCGATGACGACGATGGAGCTGCTCAGCACCGCGGCACTGCTCTTGATCGCGGGCCACGAGACCACCGTCAACCTCATCACCAACGGAATGCTGACCCTGCTGCGCCATCCCGACGTCCTGCAACGGCTGCGCTCGGATCCGCAGCTGGCCGTGCCCATCGTCGAGGAGCTGCTGCGCTTCGAGCCGCCGGTGCAACTGGTGCCACAGCGCACCACCCTCGCCGACATCGAGGTCCACGGCGTCACCATCCCCAAGGGCGCCTCCCTCTGGCTGGTTCTGGCGTCCGGCAACCGCGACCCCCAGCGCTTCGAGGACCCGGACCGCTTCGACCCGGACCGTCGGGACATCCAGCACCTCGGCCTGGGCAGCGGCATCCACAGCTGCTTCGGCGCACCACTCGCCCGGCTGGAGGCCCAGCTCGCCCTGTCGGAACTGGCCCGGAGGCTGGAAAACCCACGCCTGCTGGAGGACCCGCCCCCGTACCGGCAGAACGCCGTGCTGCGCGGTCCGAGGCATCTGCCCATCTCGTGCGAGGGCATCCGCCCTTAGGGGTGCGTCATGCCGAGTCGGCGCAGCAGCGTCGGCAGCGCGGTGCCGATGGGTTCCCGGATGACTTCGTCGGCCAGTTCGTCGTACGGCGTCGCCTCGGCGTTGACGATGACGAGCCGCGCGCCATGATCGGCGGCGACACCGGCGAGCCCGGCGGCGGGCTGCACCTGGAGACTGCTCCCCACGGCGACGAACACCTGACACGCCTTGGTGATCGCGACGGCCTCACCGAGCACCACCGGATCGAGCCGCTCGCCGAACATCACGGTCGCCGACTTGAGGATCCCTCCGCACTCCAGGCAGGGCGGATCGTCCTCCCCGGCCTCGACCCGGGCGAGGGCGTCCTCCATCGGCCCTCGCACAAGGCAGCCGGTGCACACGAACTCCCGTGCGGTGCCGTGCAGTTCGAGCACCTTGCGAGCGGGCATCCGGGCGAGCTGGTGCAGCCCGTCCACGTTCTGCGTGATGACCCTGACCGGAACCCCGGACCGCTCCAGCTCGGCCACGGCCCGATGCGCGGCGTTCGGCTCGGCCCGCAACGTGCGGTTCTCGCGCCGCATCTGCCACGACCGCCGCCGGATCTCCGGGTCGCCCATGTAGTACTCGTAGGTCACGAGCTTCTCGGCCTCGGGATCCTTCCGCCACAGCCCGTTTGGGCCGCGATAGTCAGGAATTCCGGAGTCGGTGGAGATACCCGCCCCACTGAGAATGGCGACAAGAGGCTTGCTCATGCAGCCGAGGGTAGGTCGACGGGGTCCGGGCGGCGAGCGGATATCGAGGCCCGACACCGGGTGCTACCGTCCGCGCATGGCCAAGGTGACCGTCTCGCTCGACGCAGCGCTCGTCGTGGAAGTCATGGTGCTTGCGGGCGTGGGCAACCCGCAGGACGCCGTCGAACTCGTCGTCCGCGACTACATCGAGCGCGGCCACCGTACGGAGGCCAGGGCCGAGGCACGCGACGACGCGCTGCGCGAGGTGGACGCGAAACCCCGCGACGTCGAGGGCTGAGCCCTGACCCGGGTGACCGGAGTCAGCCGGCCCGCCGCCCGTTCTCCAGCTCCGCCGTCCCCGACCCCTCCGCCAGTACGTCGAGCCCGACCAGGACCCGGAGCCCCAGTGACCCCGGCAGGTACTCGGTGAGTTCGGCGCGAGGGACGAGGCGCCAGGACAGCAGTTCCTCCTCCTGGAGCCGGATCGACTTGAGGTCGTTCGCGGTGAGGACTCCGCCGTCGTAGAGGTAGGCCACCAGCGGCGGGTACTCCGGTCCGTGGTAGATCCAGTCGACGGCGAGCAGTTGCCCGAGTTCGACGTCGAGGCCGATCTCCTCCAGCGTCTCGCGGCGCGCGCCCTGGCGCGGTGTCTCGCCGTCGTCCGACTCGATGGTGCCGCCCGGAAGGGCCCAGCCCTCACGGTAGTTGGGCTCGACGAGCAGGACGTTGCCCTCGGTGTCGCGGAAGAGCGCGGCGGCCCCGGCGAGGATGCGGGGGAGGCCGGCAAGGTACGTGGCGAAGTCTGGCGTGGTGGTCATTCAGGAAGGGTAACCAGCCCGCGCAGCCGTCTCTCCGACTCGCTGCCCGGCTCCGGGAAGTGACAGATCAGGCTCAGCCAGGGCGCCTCCTGCACCGCGAGCCGCACGAACGACACCTCGATGTCACCCGCGACGGGGTGGCGGTAGCGGCGCACGGACGAGCGGAACTCCACCACGTCGTGCGCCTCCCACAGACGCGCGAAGTGCGGGCTGGTGGTGGTCAGTTCGTCGATCAGCTCGGCGAACCGCGGATTGTCCAGCTCGTACGCAGCCTGTTGACGCAGCAGACCCGCCATCCACTCCGTCTCCGCCTCCCACTCGGGCATCAGGGCACGGATACCCGGTTCCCTGAACAGCAGCCAGGCGCTGTTGAGTTCGCGGCGCGGCCGGTCGCGGAGGGCGGGACCGAGGATGGCTTCCTGCGCCCGGTTCCAGGCGAGGACGTCGAAGCAGCGGTCGATGACGAAGGCGGGGTTCGGCATCAGCGTGTCCATGAACGCGCGGACGGCGTCCGGTACTTGGAGAGACCGCTCGGCGGGTTCGGGGGCGGGTCGGCCCGCGAGCCGGAACAGGTGCGCGCGTTCCACGTCGTCCAACTGCAACGCGCGGGTCAGGGCCAGCAGGATCTGCGGGGAGACGTTGATGTCGCGGCCCTGCTCCAGCCAGGTGTACCAGGTGAGGCTCACGCCGGAGAGCAGCGAGACCACCTCGCGGCGCAGGCCCGGGGTGCGGCGTCGGCCACCCGCGGGCAGCCCCGTCTCCGCCGGATCGGCACGCTCACGGCGGGACCGCAGGAAGGCTGCGAGGGCCTTGCGGCCGTGATCCGCGGATTCTGGTGGTGGTGTCGCTGGCACCAGTTAATTCTGCACTCTTCAAGTGGGCGGCGGCCCGGCGCAGGGTGAGAGGGACACCGGACTCCACGGTGTTCTGAACTCCCTTGTGAAAGGCGGCCCTTGTGGCTGAGCTTCCCCTGTCCACTCCTCGCACCGTCCTGGTCACCGGCGCCACCGGCGGCGTCGGCTCCGCCGTGGCGCGCGCCCTGCACACCGCCGGCTGGACCGTGTACGCCGCCCACCGCCGCCCCGAGGACGCGGACGCGCTGCGGGACGCCTGCTTCACCCCCGTCCGGCTCGAACTGACCGACGAGGACTCCGTGTTCGCCGCGGCCGAGCAGGTCGGGCCGCGACTCGACGGACTCGTGAACAGCGCCGCGATCATGGGCCAGGGCCCCGTCGAACTGACGCCCGTCGAGGCGTGGCGCCGCCAGTTCGAGATCAACGTGATCGGTCAGACGACCGTGATCCGCGCCTTCCTGCCCGCGCTACGGGCGTCCGGCGGCCGGATCGTCAACGTCGGCGCCGTCTCGGCCCGCGTTCCACCGCCGTTCTTCGGCCCGATCGCCGCCTCCAAGGCCGCGCTCGCCGCGCTCACCCACTCCCTGCGCGCGGAACTCCGCCACCAGGGCGTCAAGGTCACCCTCGTCGAACCCGGCGCCATGGACACCCCGATCTTCGCGACGGCGGACAAGGCGAGCGCGGAGCTGGGCTGGGCCGGTTCACCGGCGACGCGGCAGCACTACGCCCGCGCCCTGGACGCCGTACGAGCGACAGCCGCCCGCCAGCCGCTCGGCCCGGTCACCCCGGCCGTCGACGCCGTCGTACGCGCCCTGACCGCTCGCCGCCCCGCCACCCTCATCACCACCGGCCGCGACGGTCGCGTCCTCGCCCTGCTGCGGTTCCTGCCGGACGGAATGCGGGACCGGCTGGTGCTGCGGGCGTTCGGCGTGACGGCGGAGACGTCCGACGACATGGCCCTTACGGAGCTGTCCTGAGCCCGTCGACGAACCACGCCTGGCCGGGGAAGCCGTCCTCGACTGCGCCCGGAGCCTGATCGCGCAGGGCGCCGTCTAGGCGTCGGCCCCCGCCAACTGCACCGTCCGCTCCGCCAGTTCACTGATCCGCACCCCGTCGAAGCCGAACACCGCACTGCGTACGGTGTCCTCCAGCGGGTCCTTCCACTGGCCCGGGATCGCGTCCGCGCCGGTCAGTACCCCGGCGACCGAACCGGCGGTCGCGCCGTTCGAGTCGGTGTCCAGGCCGCCGCGCACGGTGAGCGTGATGGTGCGGGTGAAGTCGCCGTCGCCGTACAGGAGTCCGGCCGTCAGGACCGCCGCGTTCGGGATCGTGTGGATCCAGCCGAGCCCCGCCGTCTCCTCGGACAGGGTGGTGAGCGTGTCCTCCCAGGTCATCCGGGTCTCGTGCAGCGTGAGCACCCGGCGCACGGTGCGTGCAAGGCGGCAGCCCGGCGGGATCACGGTCAGCGCCGTGTCCAGCGCGTGCCGCACGGTCGGCGCGGCGAACGCCGCCGAGATCAGCGCGGCGGCCCACATCGAGCCGTAGACACCGTTCCCTGTATGGGACAACACGGCGTCCCTGCGCGCCAGTTGGGCCGCGCGGCGCGGGGCGCCCGGGCTGGTCCAGCCGTAGATGTCGGCGCGGATCAGGGCGCCGATCCACTCCTGGTACGGGTTGTCGTGCGTGGCCGTCAGCGGCGGTTTGAATCCGTTCGCGAGGTTGCGGTAGGCGGCGCGCTCGGCCGTGTAGGTCTGGAGGTACGGGAGCCGCAGCAGCCACAGTTCGCCGACCTGCTCGGTGCTGAAGCCGAAGCCGTGGGTCTCCAGTAGGTCGAGGCCGAGGATGGCGTAGTCGACGTCGTCGTCACGGCAGCTGCCGTGGATGCGGCCGCGCACGCACCGCTGCCACTCGGGGCGCAGCTCGAAGCCGTCGTGCTCGCCGGCCGGCTCGGGCAGGTAGTCGGTCAGCGGCAGGGCGGCGGCCCGCCGGAGGTAGCGGTCGATGCGGTCGCGCGTCCACAGGTCGCCCTGCTCGACCGGCTTGCCGAGCATGTTGCCCGCGATCCGGCCCAGCCAGCCCCCGAGGATGCGGTCCGCGAGCGCTGGCTCAGTGCCCACAGGGGTCATACCTCCGGTGTACCCGATATCCGGGCCCGGCAGTGGCACAGGGGGCGCTCAGCCCGGTTCCAGCGTCCGGCCCGGCATGACGGCGGGGGCGTCCTCCGGTTAAGGTCGCAACGGCGCGACTGGCCCTGAGGGGCCCGTAGAGCAAGGGGATCGCAAGGTGGCGGACGCTGCACAGAGGGGCACCCACAGGGTGCTCATCGCCGCGGACAAGTTCAAGGGGTCGCTGACGGCCGTGCAGGTCGCCGAGCGGGTGACGGCCGGGCTGCGCCGGGTCGTACCCGATCTGGAGGTCGCGGCCATGCCGGTCGCCGACGGCGGCGACGGCACGGTGGACGCGGCCGTCGCGGCCGGGTTCGAACGGCGGGAGATCCGGGTCGCCGGACCCCTCGGCGACGAGGTCACCGCGGCCTTCGCGGTACGCGGCGACACGGCCGTCGTGGAGATGGCCGAGGCCAGCGGGCTGCAACGCCTGCCCAAGGGCGTCTTCGCCCCGCTCACCTCCTCGACGTACGGCTCCGGCGAACTGCTGCGCGCCGCCCTCGACGCGGGCGCCCGGACGATCGTGTTCGGCGTCGGCGGCAGCGCCACCACGGACGGTGGCGCGGGCATGCTCTCGGCGCTCGGCGCACGCTTCCTGGACGCGGACGGCGAACCGGTGCCCCCGGGCGGCGGCGGCCTGAGCGAGCTGGCCTCGGCCGACCTCTCCGGCCTCGACCCGCGCCTCGCCTCCGTCGCCCTCGTCCTCGCCAGCGACGTCGACAACCCGCTCACCGGCCCCACGGGCGCCGCCGCGGTCTACGGCCCCCAGAAGGGCGCCGCACCGGACGACGTGGACGCCCTCGACGCGGCCCTCGGCCACTACGCGAAGATCCTGGAGGAGACGACCGGCGCCAGGGCCGCCGAGTACGCCGTCGCACCCGGCGCAGGCGCCGCCGGCGGCATCGGCTACGGCGCGCTCCTCCTCGGCGCCCGCTTCCGCCCCGGCATCGAGGTCATGCTCGACGTCCTCGGCTTCGCCTCCGCCCTGGAGGGCGCCACCCTCGTCATCACCGGCGAGGGCTCCCTCGACGAACAGACCCTGCACGGCAAGGCCCCGGCCGGTGTCGCAGCGGCGGCCCGCGCGGAGGGCAAGGAGGTCGTCGCCGTCTGCGGTCGCCTTGCCCTGCCCCCGCAGGCCCTGGGCCATGCGGGCATCCGCCGCGCCTACCCGCTGACGTCCGTCGAACCGGACGTCGTGAAGTGCATCGCCGACGCCGGACCGATCCTGGAGCGGGTGGCGGAGAACATCGCGCGGGACTTCCTGGTCTGAGCCCGATTCCCTCAAGGAACGCCGAAGGGCCCGAGCCAAGTGGCTCGGGCCCTTCGTTTCGTCTGCTACGACCGCTACGGCAGCTGTGCGGCTCGCGCCTCACGCCGGTTGCCGCGGAAGGTGTTCACCCGGCGGGCCGTCGCGAACAGCGGGATCACCGCGCCCATGACCAGCTGGAGCGCGCAGCCCGTCTGCAGGAGCAGCTGGCCGCTCGGGGCGTCGAACGCCCAGGCCGCCAGCAGGCCCATCGACAGGACGATCCAGGCGAGCATCGCCACCGCGAGGCGACCGCGCGGCTTCGGGTACTCGACCCGGCTCACCATCAGCCAGGCGGTGCCCAGGATCGCCATGAGCGTCGCCACGAAGGGCAGCTCGAGGAGCACGATCGAGACCACCGTCAGTGCACCGAACGGGGAGGGCATGCCCTGGAACATGCCGTTCGGCGGGGTCACACACGAGAAGCGGGCGAGTCTCAGCACCACCGCAAGCAGCACCACGATCGCGCCGACCGCGGCCACTCTCTGGTGCGCGTCGTCCGCGACCATGCCGTAGACGAGGACGAAGTACGCCGGTGCGAGGCCGAAGCTGATCAGGTCCGACAGGTTGTCCAGCTCCGCGCCCATGGGGGAGGAGCGCAGCTTGCGGGCGACGAGGCCGTCGAAGAGGTCGAAGACCGCCGCGCACAGCATCAGGATGACCGCGGTGGCCGCGCTGTGGCGGGCCATGCCGGTCGACTCGTCGTTGCCCGTCAGGTGCGGGATCAGGATGCCGGTGGTGGTGAAGTACACCGCCATGAAGCCGCAGGTGGCGTTGCCGAGAGTGAGGGTGTCCGCTATTGAGAGGCGGAGAGAAAGAGGCATCTCCTCCTCGTCGTCCACCTCGTCGGCCTCGGGCACCCAGCCCGCCTGGGTCTCCGGATCAACCACGGTCAATGCGAGTCACCCCAGCCATCGTCTTCTGACCGACCTCCAGGTCCACCTCGACACCCTCGGGGAGGTAGATGTCGACGCGCGAACCGAAGCGGATCAGTCCGATGCGCTCGCCCTGCTCGACCTTCGTGCCCTGCGGAACGTAGGGGACGATGCGGCGGGCGACGGCGCCGGCGATCTGGATCATCTCGATGTCACCGAGCTCGGTGTCGAAGTGCCAGACGACCCGCTCGTTGTTCTCGCTCTCCTTGTTGAACGCGGGAACGAAACCGCCCGGGATGTGCTCGACCGAAGTCACCGTGCCGGAGAGCGGCGCGCGGTTGACGTGGACGTTCAGCGGGCTCATGAAGATGGCGACGCGGGTGCGACCGTCCTTCCACGGCATGATGCTCTGCACCACACCGTCGGCGGGCGAGATGACCCGGCCCTGGGTGATCTCGCGCTCGGGGTCGCGGAAGAACCACAGCATGCCCGCCGCGAGCGCGGTGGCGGGTACGGCCACGGCCTTGGCGGCGCCGGACTTGCGCGCACGTACCAGGCTGAGGGCTGCGGTGGCGACGGTCGGCAGGAGCCACGGCGATGCTCCGCGCGCGAGGCGTACGCCTGCCAGGCTGTCGCGTGGTGCAGAGGTTTGGCTGTGGGGCATGGATGACCTTCGTAGCGGATGATGCCGCACTGTAACGGGGGACGGCGGCTTTCCCGGGATCGTACCGGTCGTGGGCCACAACTGGCTAAGCCGGTAAGTCGAGTCGGCGGCCGAAGAGCGTTGACGGGGTGTGATCTTCTTCTCGAATAAAACACCCCGAAACGAACAATCAGCCCTGGAATCGATACTCTTCGAGCAACCTGCGCCCGATGATCATTTTCTGGATTTCGGCGGTACCTTCGCCGATCAACAGCATCGGCGCCTCGCGGTAGAGGCGTTCGATCTCGTACTCCTTGGAGAAGCCGTACCCGCCGTGGATCCGAAAGGCGTCCTCCACGACCTCCTTGCAGTACTCGGAGGCGAGGTACTTCGCCATCCCTGCCTCAAGGTCGTTTCGTTCGCCGGAGTCCTTTTTGCGTGCAGCATTCACCATCATCGCATGGGCGGCCTCGACCTTGGTGGCCATCTCCGCCAGCTTGAACTGGATCGCCTGGTGCTGGGCGATCGGCTTCCCGAACGTGTGACGCTGCTGCGCGTAGGAGACGCCCAGTTCGAAGGCACGCTGAGCGACGCCACAGCCACGCGCCGCCACATTCACGCGGCCGACCTCGACTCCGTCCATCATTTGGTAAAAACCTCGGCCGGTCTCCCCGCCCAGCACTCGGTCGGCCGGAAGGCGCAGGCCATCCATGATCATCTCGGTGGTGTCGACGCCCTTGTAGCCCATCTTGTCGATCTTCCCGGGGATGGTGAGGCCGGGGCGGACCTCTCCGAAGCCGGGCTCCTTCTCGATCAGGAAGGTCGTCATCGACTTGTGGGGCGCGGTGCCCTCGGGGTGCCCTTCGTCACTGCGCACGAGTACGGCCACGAGCGACGACGTGCCGCCGTTCGTCAGCCACATCTTCTGGCCGTTCAGGACGTACTCGTCGCCGTCCCTGACCGCCTTCGACGTGATCGCCGAGACGTCCGAGCCGAGCGCCGGCTCCGACATCGAGAACGCGCCCCGGATGTCACCCGCCGCCATGCGCGGCAGGAAGTGGTCCTTCTGTTCCTGCGTGCCGTGCTGCTTGAGCATGTACGCCACGATGAAGTGCGTGTTGATGATCCCGGAGACCGACATCCACCCGCGCGCGATCTCCTCCACGCACAGGGCGTACGTCAGCAACGACTCGCCCAGACCGCCGTACTCCTCCGGGATCATCAGGCCGAACAGGCCCAGCTCCTTGAGCCCGTCGACGATCTGCTGCGGATACTCGTCGCGGTGTTCCAGCTCGGTGGCGACCGGGAGGATCTCCTTGTCCACGAAGTCGCGGACGGTGGACAGGATTTCCCGCTGGATGTCGGTGAGACCGGCGGTCTGGGCGAGTCGCGCCATGGCTACTTCTCCGTCTGCTTCAGCTCCGGGCGGCCGGGCTGCTCGCCGCCGCGCTCCTTGATGTACGTCTCGGTCGGCACCATCACCTTGCGGCGGAACACACAGACCAGCGTGCCGTCCTGCTTGTAGCCCTTGGTCTCGACATACACGATTCCGCGGTCGTTCTTCGACTTCGAGGGCGTCTTGTCGAGGACCGTCGTCTCGCCGTAGATCGTGTCCCCGTGGAACGTCGGCGCCACGTGCTTCAGCGACTCGACCTCCAGGTTCGCGATCGCCTTGCCCGACACGTCCGGCACCGACATGCCCAGCAGCAGCGAGTAGATGTAGTTGCCGACCACGACGTTCTTGCCGAAGTCCGTCGTGTTCTCGGCGTAGTTGGCGTCCAGGTGGAGCGGGTGGTGGTTCATCGTCAGGAGACAGAAGAGGTGGTCGTCGTACTCCGTGACCGTCTTCCCGGGCCAGTGCTTGTAGACCGCGCCGACCTCGAACTCCTCGTAGGTGCGTCCGAACTGCATGGTGCTCAGGCCTCCGAGGCTTCGAACTTGCTGGTGCGCTCCATGCCGGCGGCCCGGCCCTTGCCCGAGATGACCAGCGCCATCTTGCGGCTGGCCTCGTCGATCATCTCGTCGCCGAGCATCGCGGAGCCCTTCTTGCCGCCGGCCTCGGACGTGTAGTAGTCGTACGCGTCCAGGATCAGCTCGGCGTGGTCGAAGTCCTCCTGGGACGGCGAGAAGATCTCGTTGGACGCCTCGACCTGGCCCGGGTGCAGCACCCACTTGCCGTCGAAGCCGAGCGCGGCGGCCCGCTGGGCGACCGCGCGGTAGCCGTCGATGTTCCGGATCTGGAGGTAAGGGCCGTCGATCGCCTGGAGGTTGTTGGCGCGGGCGGCCATCAGGATCTTCATCAGGATGTAGTGGTAGGCGTCCGCCGGGTAGCCGGGCGGCTGCTCGCCCACGACGAGGGACTTCATGTTGATCGACGCCATGAAGTCGGCCGGGCCGAAGATGATCGTCTCGACACGTTGACTGGCTTGAGCGATCGCATTGACGTTGTTGAGTCCCTGCGCGTTCTCGATCTGGGCCTCAATACCGATCTTGCCGACCTCGAAGCCCATCGTCTTCTCGATCTGCGTCAGCAGCAGGTCCAGGGCGACGACCTGCTGGGCGTCCTGCACCTTCGGCAGCATGATGCAGTCGAGGTTCTGGCCCGCGCCCTCGACGACCGTGACGACATCGCGGTACGTCCACTCGGTCGTCCAGTCGTTGACGCGCACGACCCGCGTCTTGCCCGTCCAGTCGCCCTCGTTGAGGAACTTGACGATGGTGTGCCGCGCGTCGGGCTTGGCCAGCGGCGCGCACGCGTCCTCCAGGTCCAGGAAGACCTGGTCGGCCGGGAGGCCCTGCGCCTTCTCCAGGAAGCGCGGGTTGCTCCCGGGGACCGCGAGACAGGAGCGTCGCGGGCGAAGCCGGTTGACGGGGGCGGGCGTGGTCATGCGGGGACCTCCATGGGGTCGAGCAGGGGGTCGAGCTTGTTCGCTTTCCGGATCTCGTCGACGATGCGGCCGATGATTCCGGTGATGTCGAAGTCCTTCGGTGTGAAGACCGCCGCGACTCCGGCGGCCCGCAGCTGTTCGGCGTCACCATTGGGGATGATCCCACCGGCGATGACAGGTATGTCTGTGGCACCGGCCACACGGAGCCGTTCGAGCACGTCCGGCACCAGCTGGGCGTGCGAGCCGGACAGGATGGACAGGCCGACCGCGTGCACGTCCTCCGCGAGGGCCGCGTCCACGATCTGCTCCGGGGTCAGCCGGATGCCCTGGTACACCACCTCGAAGCCGGCGTCACGCGCGCGTACGGCGATCTGCTCGGCGCCGTTGGAGTGCCCGTCCAGGCCCGGCTTGCCGACCAGGAAGCGCAGCTTGCCGACGCCCATCTCGCGCGCAGTCACGTCCACCTTGCGGCGTACCCCGGCCATCGCCGAGCCCTCCTCGGCGGGCACCGCGACCGGCGCCGACGAGACGCCCGTGGGCGCCCGGAACTCCCCGAACACCTCCCGCAGGGCGCCGGCCCACTCGCCGGTCGTGACACCGGCGCGGGCGCACTCCAGGGTGGCGTCCATGAGGTTGTCGGTGCCCTTGGCGGCCTCCTTCAGCCGCTCCAGCGCCTTGCACGGGCGCGGGTGGTTGAACGGCGGCTGGTAGCGCGTGTCGCGCCAGCGCTGCAACGACGCGATGACCCGCGCCTCGACGGCCGGGTCGACCGTCTGGATCGCTGTATCGAGGTCGGCAGTGAGTGGATTCGGCTCGGTCGTATTGAAGATGTTGACGCCGACGATCTTCTCTTGACCGGACTCGATACGGCCCCGCCGCTCCGCGTGCGAGGACACGAGCTGCGACTTGAGGTAGCCGGACTCGACCGCGGCCATCGCGCCGCCCATCTCCTCGATGCGGTCGATCTCGGCGAGGGACTCCTCGACCAGGGAGGCCACCTTCGCCTCGATGACGTGCGATCCGTCGAAGATGTCCGCGTACTCCAGCAGGTCGCTCTCGTGCGCCAGCACCTGCTGGATGCGCAGCGACCACTGCTGGTCCCAGGGGCGGGGGAGCCCCAACGCCTCGTTCCAGGCCGGGAGTTGGACGGCACGCGCGCGTGCGTCCTTCGACAGCGTCACGGCCAGCATCTCCAGGACGATCCGCTGGACGTTGTTCTCCGGCTGGGCCTCCGTCAGGCCGAGCGAGTTGACCTGGACGCCGTAGCGGAACCGGCGCTGCTTCGGGTTCTCGATGCCGTAGCGCTCGCGCGTGATCTCGTCCCAGATACGGCCGAAGGCGCGCATCTTGCACATCTCCTCGATGAAGCGGACGCCCGCGTTCACGAAGAAGGAGATGCGGGCGACGACATCGCCCCTGCGGTCCTCGGGGATCTGGCCGGACGCGAACACCGCGTCCAGGACGGCGATCGCGGTGGACATCGCGTACGCGATCTCCTGGACCGGCGTGGCCCCGGCCTCCTGGAGGTGGTAGCTGCAGATGTTGATCGGGTTCCACTTGGGGATGTGGTTGACCGTGTAGCAGATCATGTCGGTCGTCAGCCGGAGCGAGGGAACCGGCGGGAACACGTGCGTGCCCCGCGACAGGTACTCCTTGACGATGTCGTTCTGGGTCGTCCCCTGGAGCTGGGTGATGTCGACGCCCTGCTCCTCGGCGACGACCTGATAGAGCGCCAGCAGCCACATGGCGGTGGCGTTGATCGTCATCGAGGTGTTCATCTGGTCCAGGGGGATGTCCTGGAACAGCCGGCGCATGTCACCGACGTGGGCCACCGGCACGCCGACCCGGCCGACCTCGCCGCGGGCGAGGATGTGGTCGGAGTCGTAGCCGGTCTGCGTCGGCAGGTCGAACGCGACCGACAGGCCGGTCTGGCCCTTGGCGAGGTTGCGCCGGTACAGCTCGTTGGACGCCTCGGCCGTGGAGTGACCGGCGTACGTGCGCATGAGCCACGGCCGGTCTTTCTGACGCTCAGTCATCAATGACCTCAGGTGTCCTCAGATGTTGCGGAAGCGGTTGATGGCGTCGATGTGCTGGGCGCGCTTCTCCTTGTTGCGCACACCGAGGCCTTCCTCGGGGGCGAGGCACAGGACGCCGACCTTGCCCTGGTGGAGGTTGCGGTGGACGTCGTAGGCGGCCTGTCCGGTCTCCTCCAGGGAGTACACCCTGGAGAGCGTCGGGTGGATCTTGCCCTTGGCGACCAGCCGGTTGGCCTCCCAGGCCTCGCGGTAGTTGGCGAAGTGCGAGCCGATGATCCGCTTCAGGGACATCCACAGGTAGCGGTTGTCGTACTCGTGGTTGAACCCGGAGGTCGAGGCGCAGGTGACGATCGTGCCGCCCTTGCGGGTGACGTAAACGCTTGCGCCGAAGGTCTCGCGCCCAGGGTGCTCGAAGACGATGTCCACGTCCTCGCCGCCGGTGAGCTCACGGATCCGCTTGCCGAACCGCTTCCACTCACGCGGGTCCTGGTTGTGCTCGTCCTTCCAGAACCGGTAGTCCTCGGCGTTGCGGTCGATGATCGCCTCGGCGCCCATCGCGCGGCAGATGTCGGCCTTCTGGGGCGAGGAGACGACACAGATCGGGTTGGCGCCGCCCGCGAGCGCGAACTGCGTGGCGTACGAGCCGAGCCCGCCGCTCGCGCCCCAGATCAGGACGTTGTCGCCCTGCTTCATGCCGGCACCGTTGCGGGAGACGAGCTGCCGGTAGGCGGTGGAGTTGACCAGCCCGGGTGCGGCTGCCTCCTCCCACGACAGGTGGTCCGGCTTGGGCATCAGCTGGTTGGACTTGACGAGGGCGATTTCGGCGAGCCCGCCGAAGTTGGTCTCGAAGCCCCAGATGCGCTGCTCGGGGTCGAGCATCGTGTCGTTGTGCCCGTCGCTCGACTCCAGCTCCACGCTGAGGCAGTGTGCGACGACCTCGTCACCGGGCTTCCAGGCGTTGACGCCGGGGCCGGTGCGCAGGACGACGCCCGCGAGGTCGGAACCGATCACGTGGTACGGCAGGTCGTGCCGCTTGGTCAGCTCGCTGAGCTTGCCGTAGCGCTCCAGGAAACCGAACGTCGACAGCGGCTCGAAGATCGAGGTCCACACGGAGTTGTAGTTGACCGAGGAGGCCATCACGGCCACCAGGGCCTCGCCCGGGCCGAGTGCCGGCACCGGGACGTCGTCCAGGTGGATCGACTTGCGGGGGTCCTTGTCGCGGGTGGTGAGGCCCGCGAACATGTCCGTCTCGTCCTTGTGCACGGTGATCGCGCGGTACGACTCGGGGAGCGGCAGGGCGGCGAAATCGGCCGGAGTCGAGTCCGGCGACTGGATCGCGGCGAGGATGTCCTTCACGGTCACGGTGTTGCCTCCGGCGAAGTGCGCCCTGAGGGAGGGGCGCCGATGGTTACGTCGGTGCTGCTGCTGAGGGTGGGTGGAGAGGTGCCGTCGGTTCGGCGGGTGGTGCTTCGGCAGCGCTTTGTGGCGCGGGAGGGTGCCTGTGACGCAGGCGTCCGGGCGCGCAGCCCAGTGGTGGGTTGCGGGGACAGCCGACGTACGGGAGATCTCTGTACGCCGGCCGCCCGGACACCTTCAAGGTATGACACTGCGTGTCACCCCGCAAGGCACCGAGTGCCATGAACCGCTCTCAGGTGAAATCTTTACGTAACAAATGAGCGATGATCGATCGAACGGGGTCTGAAAGGTGCGTGAAAAGGGGCTCTGACATGCCAAAACGGCCACCACGGAGGGTGGCCGTCATCACAAGGGATCGCAGGGGCTGATGGGGCTCAGCGGTCCCTCAGTGCCTCTTCGATGGTCCGCATGACCTCGTCCAGCGGGGCGTCGGTGCGGGCGACCGTCACCAGGACCTCGCCCTGCTGGTGCACCATCGCCGTGGCCGGCTTGGGGGTCGTGGTGCGGCCGGCGCCGATGCCGCTGCCGAACGTCTTCCGTACGATCCCGAAGGCGTGGTCGAGCTGTGCCTCCACGTCCCCCTGGCCGCCGGCCCGCAGCCAGCGCCGCAGCACGTGGTTGTGGGCGGTGACCACGGCCGAGGCGGCGACCTCGGCGAGCAGCGGGTCGTCGTTGGCGTCGTCGTCGTGCGCGTGCTCGTCGAAGTGGCCCAGCAGATAGCGCGTGAACAGCCGCTCGTAGCGGGCCACCGACGCGATCTCCGCCTCGCGCAGGGTGGGCACCTCGCGCGTCAGCTTGTAGCGGGCGACCGAGATCTCCGGCTGCGCCGCGTACATCCGCATGACTTCCTTGATGCCCCGGCACACCGTGTCGAGCGGGTGCTCGTGCGCGGGGGCGGCATTGAGGACCGCCTCGGCCCGGATCAACGTGTCGTCGTGATCCGGGAAGATCGCCTCTTCCTTGGAGCGGAAGTGGCGGAAGAACGTCCGGCGGGCGACCCCGGCCGCGGCGGCGATCTCGTCGACGGTGGTCGCCTCGTACCCCTTGGTCGCGAACAGCTCCATCGCCGCCGCCGCCAGTTCGCGCCGCATCTTGAGGCGCTGGGCGGCGGCGCGACTGCCCGCGGCACTCTCCGGTGCGTCGGGCGCGGCTGCGGTACGTGAGGGCTTGGCGGGCTGGGGCATGACCCGAACGTACTGCATGTGCGCAGCTTGCCGCGCACGTCGGGGGTTTCCCCCAGCCGCCATGGGCAGGGGCCCTCCGGTGGGACCGAGCAGCCCGCCCCAGTCCCCGTCCCCGTGCTCGTCGTCCCCGAACCGGTCGCCGGGACGCTCAGCGGCGGGCATATTCGCGGAAGCCGCGGCCCGTCTTGCGGCCGAGGCAGCCCGCGGCCACCAGGTGCTCCAGGAGCGGCGCCGGCGCGAGGCCCGGGTCGCGGAACTCGCGGTGCAGGACCTTCTCGATCGCCAGGGAGACGTCGAGTCCGACGACGTCCAGCAGCTCGAAGGGGCCCATCGGGTAGCCGCCGCCCAGCTTCATCGCGGCATCAATGTCGTCAAGAGACGCATAGTGCTCCTGCACCATCTTGATCGCGTTGTTGAGGTACGGGAAAAGCAGTGCATTGACGATGAATCCGGCTCGGTCACCACAGTCAACGGCATGCTTCTTGATCTTGACGCAGACCTCGTGAACTGTTGAGTGGACGTCACCATCCGTCAACACGGTACGGACGACCTCGACCAGCTTCATCGCCGGTGCGGGGTTGAAGAAGTGCATACCGATCACGTCCTGCGGACGCGAGGTGGCGCGGGCGCACGCGACGACCGGCAGCGACGAGGTCGTGGTGGCCAGGACCGCGCCCGGCTTGCAGACCTTGTCCAGCGTCGCGAAGAGCTGCTGCTTGATCTCCAGGTCCTCGGCGACCGCCTCGACGGCCAGATCGACGTCGGCGAACGCGTCGTACGACCCCGCCGGAGTGATCCGCTCCAGGGTCTGCGCGGCGGCCTCGGCGGTCATCCGCCCCCGGTCGACGGAGCGCGAAAGCGACTTGCCGATACGGGACTTGGCGAACTGCGCCTTCTCCTCGCTGCGGGCGGCGAGGACCACGTCGTATCCGGCCTTGGCGAAGACCTCGGCGATACCGGACGCCATGGTCCCGGAACCGGCGACACCGACCGAGCGGACCGTACGGCCCGGGGCGAGCTGCGCGCCCTCCGGCGGGGTCAGCGCGTCCCGCACCACGGTGGCGCTGCCGGGAGCCTCGTAGGAGTAGAAGCCGCGGCCCGTCTTGCGGCCGGTCAGGCCCGCCTCGCTGAGCTGCTTCAGGATCGGCGCGGGGGCGTGCAGGCGGTCGTGGGACTCGGCGTACATGGCCTCCAGGACCGTGCGCGCGGTGTCGACGCCGATCAGGTCGAGCAGCGCGAGGGGGCCCATGGGGAAACCGCAGCCGAGTCGCATCGCGGCGTCGATGTCCTCGCGGGAGGCGTACTTCGCCTCGTACATCGCGGCGGCCTGGTTGAGGTAGCCGAACAGCAGCCCGTCCGCGACGAATCCGGGCCGGTCGCCGACCGCGACGGGCTCCTTGCCCAGCTCGATCGCCAGCTCGGTGACGGCGGCGACGGCGGTGGGCGCGGTCAGCACCGAGGAGACCACCTCGACGAGCTTCATCGCGGGCGCCGGGTTGAAGAAGTGCAGCCCGAGCACCCGCTCCGGCCGCGCCGAGTCGGCGGCGAGCCGTGTGACGGACAGGGCGTTCGTGCCGGTCGCGAGAATCGTCTCGGGGCGCACGATCCCGTCCAGCTCACGGAAGATCTGGTGCTTGATCTCGTACGACTCCGGGGCCACCTCGATGACCAGGTCGGCGTCGGCCGCCGCGCTCAGGTCGGTGGAGGTGCGGACCCGCGCCAGAGCGTCGGTGCGCTCCTGCTCGGTGAGCCGGCCGCGCCGCACGGCGTGGGCGGTCGCGGTCTCCAGGGCGGCGACGGCATGGGCGGTCGCGGCCTCGCTGACGTCGATGCCGACGACTTCGCGGCCGGCCCGGGCGAGGACCTCGGTGATACCGGTGCCCATCGTGCCGAGACCGACGACGGCAATGGTCTTGAACGGGGACAGGGGAGCGTCGGACAGGGGAGTTGCCATCGCGGGACTCCTGGAATGAGGGTGACGACTGGGAGCGCGCGCCGTACGCCGAGGGGCGCACGGCGTGCGAGAAGGAGTGCGG
This sequence comes from Streptomyces sp. NBC_01622, assembly GCF_045209635.1. Lineage (NCBI taxonomy): Bacteria > Bacillati > Actinomycetota > Actinomycetes > Kitasatosporales > Streptomycetaceae > Streptomyces > Streptomyces sp. NBC_01622. The sequence continues at coordinate 2,330,166 of NZ_CP109293.1, read as the reverse complement.
GTGGTGCCGGGCAACGAGCGCACACGCCCGGCGAGAAGAGAGTTCCGACCGGCCCTGTCCCAGGCCGTGTCGTACTGCGGCACACGAGGTGCCGAACCGACTGCACTCACGGCGGCTGCGTCACCAGGCCGCCGTAAGGAGGGTGCGAGTGGGTAACTCGCTCGTCTGAGCTTAACCGGTGGGTAACGAGCGCGCCAGCCCCCGGAGTTTGTGATGTAGGTCCCGTCTGTCCCGCGACCCCCATAGGCTCGGTTTCATGGACGAAGAGTTGCGATCACTCACGGAGCGCTTACGGCAGGAGTCGGGAGGGGCGGCGACGTACGAGCAACTCGCTTCGACCGGCGACCTCGACGAACTGGCGGAGGTGCTCACCGCCCCCGGCCATCCGCTCTGGGCCCGGGAGTTGGCCGCGTTCCGGCTCGGCCTCGCTGGCGACCGGCGGGCCTTCGAGTCCCTCGTCCTGTTCCTCAACCACCGCGACCCACCGCGCTGCGCCTCCGCCGCGTACGCCCTGGCCCGTCTGGACGACCCCCGTACCGCCCGCGCGGCAGCGGCCCTCGCCACCAACGAACTCCGCGTCGCCTACGCCCTGCACCCCGTCCGGCTCCTGGCCGACCTCCACGCCCCCGAGTCCGTCCCCGCCCTCATCACCACCCTGGAGCGCCGCCTGCGCCCCCACGACCCGTACCGCCGCGTGGCCCTCGCCTGCGTACAGGGCCTGGGCGAACTGGGCGACCCCCGCGCCAGACCGGTGCTGAACGACGCCCTGGCGCACCCCGCGCTGGCGGAGGCGGCGGTGCGCGCGCTGGGGCGGATCCCACGGCAGCGGTGAGTAGCTCGCCAGTGGCGGCCACGGCAGCGGTGAGCTGCTCACCACCCCCTCAACGCGTCAGCTCCCTGACGTACCGGATCTCGGGCACCAGCACCCCGTCCACCTCGTACGGCTCCTCCGCCCCGTCCGCCCGGAAGCCCGCCCGCTCGTAGAAGCGGCGGGCGCGGGCGTTGCCCCGGACCACCCAGAGGTACACGCGGTCGTGACCGAGGGCCGCGCACCGCCGTAGCGCCTCCTGCATCAGGGCCCGGCCGGCGCCGGTGTTCAGGTGTCGCGGGTCGAGGTAGATGGCGTACAACTCGGCTTCCCCGGTGCGGACTTCGCCGTCCCGGTAGGGGCCGAGCGCGGCCCAGCCGACGGTCTCCTCGCTCCGCTGGGCGACCAGATTCACCACGCTGCCGTCGCCCTGCGCGAAGTGGGCCCGGCGCCGCTCGGCGTCGTCCTTCGCGCTGAGGGCGTCGAGGAACGACTGCGGCATCAGGCCCCGGTACGCGAACTGCCACCCGAGGACCCGGATTTCGGAGACACGGTCGCAGTCGGCGAGGACCATGGGGCGGATCTGAAGGGGCTCGGCGTCGTCCATGGCGGGCACCTTAAGGACTCGGCTGACGGGCCGGCCCCCGATTATTCGCCGATCACCGCGAACGCCTCGATCTCCATCAGGAACTCCGGTCGCACCAGCGCGGCGACCTGTACGGCCGATGCGGCGGGGAGACGGTCGTCGGGTATGTGGGCGGCGCGGGCCGCGCGGATGGCCGGCATGTGGGCCATGTCCGTCACGAAGAAGGTCAGTTTGACCACGTCGTCGAAGGTGGCGCCCGCGGCGGCGAGGCAGTGGCGGAGGTTCGCGAAGACCTGGCGGGCCTGGGCCGCCGCGTCGCCCTCGCCCACGAGCTTGCCGTCCTCGTCCAGGGCGAGCTGACCGGAGATCGCGACGAAGCGGCCGGTGCCCATGACGACGTGCGTGTAGGCCGCGGCGGGGGCGACACCGTCGGGGGCGGGAATCCTCGTCAGATCACTCATGCGTCCATGGTGGACCATGGGTCTGACAACGAGGATTCCCGCCCCCGACCGGCCGTCGATCCATCGGGTCGGGCCGGGCTCAGCCGCGGAAGCCCAGCAACCCGTGCAGCGTCGAACCGTGTGCCGTGCTCGTCGCCGACTTCGCCGTGGTCAGCGGTTTCGGGTCGGGCGTCTTCTGGCACACCGCGTCGACCTCGCCGCCACTGCGCGGCACCTTGCCGTTGCTCAGATAGGTCGCCAGGTACTTGTCCAGGCAGGCGTTCCCGCTCAGCGTGATGCCGTGGTTCCCGCCGCCCTGCTCGACCACGAAGCTGGAGTCGGCCAGGAGCTGGTGGACCGTCGCGCCGCCCTCGTACGGGGTCGCCGCGTCGTTCGTCGCCTGGAAGAGCAGCACCGGCGGCAGCTTGCCGTTGGCGATGTTGACCGGGTGCTCGGAATCCGTCGGCCAGAACGCGCACGGCGCGTTGTACCAGGCGTTGTTCCAGGCCATGAACGGAGCCTTGTCGTAGGCCGCCCAGTTGTCCTTGCGCCACTGGTTCCAGTCGCGCGGCCAGGACGCGTCACGGCACTGCACCGAGGTGTAGACGCTGTACCCGTTGTCCCCGGAGGCGTCGATCGCGGCGAAGTTGCCGTAGGCCTCGATCAGCGGATCGGCGTTCTTGTCGTTCACGTACGCCGCGAACGCCTCGGCGAGGTAGGGCCAGTAGCCGTTGTAGTAGCCGCCGGGAATGAAGGTGTCCTCCAACTCGGAGGCGCCCACCTTCCCGCCGGCCGGCTTCTTGGCCAGCGCCTTCCGCATCGCGTACCACCTGGCCTCGATCTTGGCCGGGTCGGTGCCGAGCTTGTACGTGGAGTCGTATTTCGCGATCCACGCCATCAGCGCCTGCTGGCGGTCGTTGAAGGCGTAGTCCTGCCCGAGGTTGTCGTCGTACCAGACACCGGTGGGGTCGACGATGGAGTCCAGGACCAGGCGGCGTACGCGCTCCGGGTAGAGCTTGGCGTACACGGCGCCCAGGTAGGTGCCGTACGAGTAGCCGAAGTAGTTGATCTTCTTCGCGCCGAGCGCCGCCCGGATCGAGTCCATGTCCCGCACGGCGCTGACGGTGTTGATGTACGGCAGCACGCTCGCGTACTTCTTGCCGCAGGCCGCCGCGAAGGACTTCGCGCGCGTGAGGTTGGCCTTCTCCAGCGCGGGGGTGCTCGGCACCGAGTCGGGCCGGACCGGGTTGAAGTAACCGGGCTTGCAGTCGAGGGCGGGGGTGCTCTTGCCGACGCCGCGCGGGTCGAAGCCGATGACGTCGTACTGGGACGCCACCGCCTTGGGCAGCGAGGCGGCCACAAAGCCCGCGAGGGTCAGTCCGCTGCCGCCGGGGCCGCCGGGGTTGACCAACAGGGGCCCCTGGTACGTCTTCGCGGTGTGGGGGACCCGGGACAGGGCGAGCGCGATCTGCTTGCCGTGCGGGTTCGCGTGGTCGAGCGGCACCTTGATTCTCGCGCACTGGAGCGTCGGGTAGTTGGTGGTGGCGCAGCTCTTCCAGCTGAGCTTCGCCACCTGGACGGTGGTCGCGGAATGCGTGGTGCTCGCGTCGGCGGGGAGAGCGGTGACCGTCCCGGCCACGACGACGGCGGCACCGCACAGTACGGCTGCGCGTTTTCTCATGAGTCCTCCCAGGACGGAGAGGCAGCCGACCGCGGTTCTCGCGGCCGGTCCTCGCCGCATAGTCCCGAAAAGCCGGGGTGGAAGAACCTGTTCAGCCGATACTTGACCCAATTGGGCCGCCGGATGCGCTCGAACGCCCTCGGATCAGCTCATGGAGAAGCGCCTTCAGATCAACGAGAGCTGCGTCGGCCCGCTCACCGGCTCGTCGGCCGACTCCACCGGCTCGGGAATCCGGCGCGGCATGCCCGCGCGCGCGGGACCGATGCCGTACTCCTGTGCCAGGTCGTGGACCTGACGGGTGATCCGGCGCTGGTACCACTTCGGGGCGTACGCGCCCTCCGCGTACAGCCGCTCGTAACGGCGCACCAGATGCGGGTGGTGCTGCCCGAGCCAGGCCATGAACCACTCCCGGGCACCGGGCCGCAGGTGCAGCACCAGGGGAGTCACCGAGGTGGCCCCGGAGGCGGCTATCGCCCTTACGGTGGCACGCAGTTGGGCCGGGTGGTCGCTCAGGAAGGGGATCACCGGGGCCATCAGGACGCCGACGTCGATGCCGTGCTCGGTCAGTGTCCGCACGGCGTCCAGGCGCCGCTCCGGCGAGGGCGTGCCGGGCTCCACCGTGCGCCACAGCGCGGGGTCGGTGAAGCCGACCGAGACGGAGATGCCGACGTCGGTGACCTCGGAGGCCTGCACCAGGAGGTCCAGGTCGCGCAGGATCAGGGTGCCCTTCGTCAGGATCGAGAAGGGGTTCGCGTGGTCGCGCAGGGCGCTCAGGATGCCCGGCATGAGCCGGTAGCGGCCCTCCGCGCGCTGGTAGCAGTCGACGTTCGTGCCCATCGCGATGTGCTCGCCGAGCCAGCGCCGTGAGCCGAGCTGGCGGCGCAGCAGGTCCGGCGCGTTCACCTTGACCACGATCTGCGAGTCGAAGCCGAGGCCGGTGTCGAGGTCCAGATAGCTGTGGGTCTTGCGGGCGAAGCAGTACACGCACGCGTGTGAACAGCCCCGGTACGGGTTGACCGTCCACTCGAAGGGCATACGGGACGCCCCGGGCACCCGGTTGATGATCGAGCGGGCCCGCACCTCGTGGAAGGTGATCCCGCGGAACTCGGGCGTGTCGAAGGTTCGGGTGGTCACCGCGTCCGCGCCGAACAGCGCGACGTCGGCCGTCCGGCTGTGGCCGTCGGACTCCACTGTGAGGTTTTCCCAGCGCATGACGCCTCCTCGGTAGTCCTGCCCCCAGAGTGAAACACTTGTTCGAATTACTGTGCAAGTGAACTTCCTCAACACTCCCGATCGCTTCCGACGCCCTGGGGCACCCCGATTTGGGTGACCGAGTGCGGGGGTGGTTGGCTTGCCCCGACCCCGAGAACGCAAGTCCTGGAGGAACGAAATGGCGCAGGTCGAGGCCACCACCGAGCGGGTCGTCGCAGCCGACGCGGAGAAGGTGTTCGACGCCCTCGCCGACTACACCGGCACGCGTGCGAAGCTGCTGCCCGAGCAGTTCAGCGAGTACGAGGTGCGCGAGGGCGGCGACGGCGAGGGCACCCTCGTCCACTGGAAGCTCCAGGCCACCAGCAAGCGCGTCCGCGACTGCCTCCTGGAGGTCGGCGAGCCGACCGACGGCGAGCTGGTCGAGAAGGACCGCAACTCCACCATGGTCACCACCTGGCGGGTCACCCCGGCCGGCGAGGGCAAGTCCCGCGTCGTCGTGACCAGCACCTGGAACGGCGCCACCGGCATCGGCGGCTTCTTCGAGCGCACCTTCGCCCCCAAGGGCCTCGGCCGTATCTACGACCTGGTCCTCGACAAGCTCGCCACCGAGGTCGAGAAGTAGGCCCCAAGGGCCAAGTCCCCAGGGCGCGTTGACGCCCTGACGGCTTCCCTCACCGGTTCGAGTGGATCTCGGTTCGAGCCGGGCGTACGCCGTAACTCGTCACGCTTGCTCGCAGTTGTCGCCTAAAGCGGGAATTGTGCGGCAGGCGCGACGAGGGGAGCGGTACGTGGGCGGGACGACTCTGGTGCAGGACGAACGGCCCTCGACGCCTCCGGAGACCCCGGTCCCCGCATCCGTCGAGAAGGCCGAACTCGGCCCGCGCCGCGTGCGGTTGGTCTTCCTCGGTCTGATGCTCGCGCTGCTCCTCGCGGCCCTCGACCAGATGATCGTCGCCACCGCGCTCCCGAAGATCGTCGGCGAACTGCACGGCCTGGAGAAGATGTCCTGGGCGATCACCGCCTACCTCCTCACCTCCACGGTCGGACTCCCGGTCTACGGCAAACTCGGCGACCTCCTCGGCCGCAAGAGCGTGTTCCAGTTCGCGATCGCGGTCTTCGTGATCGGCTCCGCGCTCGCGGGCCGCGCCCAGTCCATGGACCAGCTCATCGCGTGCCGCGCTGTCCAGGGCATCGGCGCCGGCGGGCTCATGATCGGCGTGCAGGCGATCATCGCGGACATCGTGCCGCCACGGCAGCGCGGCCGTTTCATGGGCCTGATCGGCGCCACCTTCGGACTCGCCTCGGTCGCGGGCCCGTTGCTCGGCGGCTACTTCACGGACCACCTCTCCTGGAGGTGGTGCTTCTACGTCAACGTGCCCTTCGGCGTGGTGACCCTGGCCGTCGTGACCGTCGTACTGAAACTGCCGAAGCCCACCGTCAAGGCCCGCCTCGACGTCCTCGGCGCGCTGCTGCTCGCCGCCGCGTCAACGTGCCTTGTCCTGCTGACCAGTTGGGGCGGCACCGAGTACGCCTGGGGCTCGCGCGTCATCCTCGGTCTCGGCGCGGGAGCCGTGGCCGCCGCCGTCCTCTTCCTCGTCGCCGAGAGCTTCGCGCCCGAACCCCTCATCCCGCTATGGCTGTTCAGGGACGCCGTCTTCAACGTCACCGCCCTGGTGGGCCTGGTGATCGGGGTCGCGCTGTTCGGCGCCGCCAGCTATCTGCCGACCTTCCTCCAGATGGTCGACGGGGCGAGCGCCACCGAGTCCGGACTGCTGATGCTGCCCATGATGGGCGGCATCGTCGGCGCGTCGATCATCTCAGGCCAACTCATCAGCCACACCGGCCGGTACAAGATCTACCCGATCCTCGGCAGCGCCCTCGCCGCGCTCGGCATGTGGCTGCTGTCCCGGCTCGAAGTCGACACGTCCCGGCTCCAGTACAGCGTCTGGATGGCCGTCCTGGGCGCAGGCATCGGCCTGGTGATGCCCGTCCTCGTCCTCGCCGTGCAGAACTCCGTACGGCCCGCCGACCTGGGCACCGCCACCAGCGCCAACAACTACTTCCGGCAGATCGGCGGCAGCGTCGGCGCCGCCATCTTCGGCACCCTGTTCGCCGACAGGCTCACCGACGCACTGCGCGAACGCCTCCCCACGCGCGCGGGTGCCCGCCTCCCCGACCCCGAGTCCATCACCCCGCAGCTCGTCCACGCGCTGCCCCCGGCGCTGCGCGACAGCTACATCCGGGCCTACGCCGACGCGATGCCGCGGATCTTCCTCTACCTGGTGCCGGTGCTCGCCCTCGGCCTGCTCGTCGCCTTCTTCCTCAAGGAGAAACCACTGGTGTCCCACAACGCCCCCGCCGAGACGTCCGAGGCCGCACCCTTCAACTCCCCGATCCCGCAGGCCCGTTCGTCGTACACCCCCGGAATTCCCGTCTGCGGCACGGTGCAGCACCCCGACGGGACCGTCGTGCCCCGGGCCGCGCTCACCCTCATCGACGTCTCCGGGCAGCAGGTCGGGCGCGGCGCCAGTGGCGCGGACGGGCGGTACGCGCTGTCGACGCCCGGTTCCGGGTCGTACGTCCTGATCGCGGCGGCCGGCGGGCACCAGCCGCAGGCGGTGTCGGTGACCGTGGGGGAGCGGCCCGTCGAACTCGACGTCGTCCTCGGCGGCGCCGGACGCCTCGCCGGGAGTGTGCTGACCGCGGACGGCATCCCGGTGCGGGAGGCCGCCGTGACACTGACCAATGTGCACGGCGAGGTAGTGGCCACTACCCGCAGTGGGCGCGAAGGCGGCTATGTGATCAGCGAGTTGGTGGCCGGCGAGTACACCCTCGCGGCCCGCGCGCCCGCGTTCCGGCCGGCCGCGCTCCCCGTCAGCGTGCAGGCGTCCCGCGAGACCCGCCAGGACGTCGAGCTCGCCGGCGGCGCCGTGCTGCGCGGCACCGTCAGGGCGAGCGGCGAGCGAAGCGAGATGGGGGTCCCCCCGCCCGGAGGGTGGGGGAGGCCCGTCGAGGACGCGCGCGTGACGCTCCTGGACGCGGCGGGCAACGTCGTCGACACCCTCACCACCGGACCCGACGGCACCTTCCGGTTCGTCGACCTGTCCTCCGGCGAGTACACGGTGATCGCCGCCGGGTATCCGCCCGTGGCCACCGTGCTCCAGGTGGCGGGCGGGGGACGCACCGAGCGCGATCTGCAACTCGCTCACGAGGACTGACCCCCTGCCCCACGGGGCGCGCAGGCGCACGCCGGTGCGGATTGGATGGAACCAATTCCAGGAATGCCGCACATCGCCACCGGCCGTCCCCGTAGCGTGGTGGGTGGCGGCACAGATCTTGCGGAGCCGTGGGGAGAGAGGGCCTGGGCCATGGACCGTGGCACCGAGCGGGAGGCGCCTCCCGGCCGCGGAGCCGGGGACGACGTGGTGAGCGAGCACACCGCGGCGGGCCGTATCCCGCTGGCTGTGATCCTCATCGACCGCGACGGACTCGTCTCGCACTGGAGCCGCGGCGCCCGGCGGCTGTTCGGCACCACCAAGGAAGAGGCGATCGGCCAGACGGCGGTCGACCTGCTCCCCGTCTCCGGCGCCCTGCCCGACGACGAGGAGACCAGTCCCTACGGCGCGTTCTCGTCCTACGACGGTCTCGGCCCGGACCTGGAGTCCTCCCTCGACGGACGGCTGTCCTACCCGGCCGCCGGACGCGCCCGCCTCACCGTGCCCGAGCGAAGCGAGATGGGAGTTCCCCCGGCCGAAGGCTGGGAGAGGGACCGGGTGGACGTCCTGTGGTGGGCGTACCCCCTGGTCGGCCCCGGCCGGGAGCGGCTGCTCGTGCTCGCCGCCGACGCGGGCGGCCTGCGCCAGGACCTCCCCGAGGCGGACGGCGCCTTCGAGCGCATAGCACCCGGCTTCGCCCACCACACCGACTTCCCCGGCGCCGACGAGCTCGCCCGCAGGCTCCCCGAGATCCTGCCCAGCATGAGCGTCGACGAGAGCGCCCGTATCGTCGCCCAGGTCCTCGAACTGGGCTATCCCGTCCTGGAGTTCAGCCAGAACGCGCGGGTGCCCGTGACCCCCGACTGGGGCGTCGCCCGCCGCGCCGAGCGCAAGGCGCGCCGTGAGCGGGCCGCCGTCGCGGTCGCCGAAGGCCTGCCCGTGCCCGAGGAGGTCGCGGACGAGCGCGAGGACCTCGAATACGTCGCCGTACGCGAGCGGTTGGAGTTCCTCAACGAGGTCAGCGGGCGCATCGGCACCTCGCTCGACCTCGCCACCACCATCCTCGAAGTCAGCCGGGCCGTGGTGCCCCGCTTCACGGATGTCGCCGGCACCTATCTGCGCGAACAGGTCGTCGCCGGCGAGGGGTTCCCGGACGGTGTGCCGGACACCACCACGATGTGGCATCGGGTCGCCCTGGAGCACACCGACGAACCCGGCCGCTGGGACGACGTCGTACCGGTCGGCGAGGCCATGCCGTTCCCCGCGCACACCCCGTTCTTCCAGTGCATGACCACCGGCGACCCCGTCCTCGTGCCGCGCATCAGCGAGCAGATGGGGCACATGATCGCCTCGCAGTTCGAGAAGCGCGACATCCGGCCGCTGATCACCGGCCGCTCGATGCTGGTCGTCCCGCTGAAGGCCCGTAACGTCGTCCTCGGCTTCATGATCCTGCTGCGCCACCCGGAGCGCGTCGAGTTCAACGACATGGACCGCGTCACCGGCGCCGAACTCGCCGCCCGCGCGGGCCTCGTGCTCGACAACGCCCGCATGTACACCTACCAGGAGAGTGTCGCCGAGACCCTCCAGGACAGCATGCTGCCGCACATCCCGGCACGCATGGCGGGCTGCGACATCGCCACCCGCTATCTGCCGGGCACCCTGCTCGGGCGGGTCGGCGGCGACTGGTTCGACTCCGTGAAACTGCCCGGCGCCCGCACCGCGCTCGTCGTCGGCGACGTCATGGGCCACGGCCTCAACTCGGCAGCCATGATGGGCCAGTTGCGCACCGCCGTGCAGACCATGGCCGCCATGGACCTCCCGCCCGCCCAACTCCTGCGCAACCTCGACGACTTGGCGCAGCGCCTCGGCGACACCTACCTCGCGACCTGCCTGTACGTCGTCTACGACCCGATCGCGGGCGAACTCCACATCGGCAACGCGGGCCACATCCCGCCGGTGATCGTGCGGGCCCGGGACGGCCGCAGCGAGCTCCTCGACCTGCCCACGGGCGCGCCCATCGGCGTCGGCGGGGTGCCCTTCGAGGCGGTACGCGTGCGCGTGGACCCCGGCGACCGGCTGGTGATGTGCACGGACGGTCTGGTCGAGGTGCGCGGCGAGGACATCGGCGTAGGACTCGCGACGCTGAGCGAGTCGGCCGCGCATCCGGCCGCGTCCATGGACGACGCCTGCGACACGATCATCCGCTCCCTCAACACCCGCGGTGGCCGCAAGGACGACGTCGCCCTCCTGATGGCCCGCCTGAACGGCATCGAGCCGGACGACGTGGCCGAATGGCGGCTCGCCCTCGATCCGGCCGAGGCCGGCCGGGCCCGCGCGGTGGTCCGCGAACAACTCCACGAGTGGGGCCTCGCCAAACTCGCCGACACCGCGGCCCTGTTGGCCGACGAGCTGGTCACCAACGCCGTACGGCACTCCCACGGCCGCCGGATCGAACTGCGCCTGGTGCGCGGCGACACCCTGCTGTGCGAGGTGGACGACGACGACCCCACCCTCCCGACCCTGCTCGGCGCGGGCCCCGACGCCGAGTTCGGCCGCGGACTGCACGTGGTCGGCGTACTCGCCCGCGAGTGGGGTGCCAGCCGTACCACCGCAGGCAAGACCGTCTGGTTCGAACTCACCCTGCCCCGCCGCTGAAGCGCAGGTGACCGAGGGGGCGCGCGAGGCGCATATCGGCGTACACGTGTCGAATGAGCGGTGAAGGAATGCGCCGTGTGCTTGTGAGCGGGACCCTGGCGCGATAAACCGTACTGGCCCGTCACTTACGGCGGAACGGCCTTGCATCCTGGGGAGTTGGGCATGAGCGTGACCAGTCGGTACCGGGACGCCTGGGAAGGTTTCTGGCGCGAGGCGCCCGAGGAACAGGGGGCCGTCTTCTGGGACGCGTCGCCGACCCAGACCGTCGGACTCCATCTCGCCCTGTTCGAACCGAAGTTGCGGGACCCCGGCCTCCAGATGATCGACCTCGGCTGCGGCAACGGCACTCAGACCCGGTTCCTCGCCGACCGGTTCAACCACGTCGTGGGAGCCGACCTGTCCGCGGCCGCCATCGACCACGCCCGGCGCGCCGACCCGGCGGGGCAGGCGACCTACCGGCTGCTGGACGCGACCGACAAGACCGAGGTCGAGACGCTGCACGCCGAACTCGGCGACGCAAACGTCTACATGCGGGGCGTGCTGCACCAGGTCGACCCCGACGACCGGCAGCCGCTGGTGGACGGGATCGCCACGCTCGTCGGGGAGCGCGGCCATGTCTTCCTCGTCGAACTCGCCGAGGCCGCCCGCCCGATCATCGGCGGCCTGGCCCAGGACCCGGAGGGGCCGCCCGCGAAGCTCGCGCCGATCCTCCGCCACGGCATCGCCCCCGGCGAAGTCTCCGACAACGAGATGCCCGAACTCCTCCGCGCGGCCGGCCTCACCATCCTCGCGAGCGGTGAACTCCCCCTGATCACCACCGAGTTCAGGGCCGATGGCGCCCGCATCGAGCTGCCGTCGAAGTGGCACATCGCGGGCCGCGCGACCTGAGGCGACAGGGGGAGGCGGGGCGGCTCACCGCCTCCCCAGGCCCTAGCCGAACTGGTGCTTGAGGAACGACCCGGACCACGCCATCAGGTCCGCGGGCACGTAGTACCCCTTCTCGTCGTTGATCGCGTCCCAGTTCTTCGCGACGTCCTCGACGGAGGCCGCGCCCCCTTCGTGCGCGTACCCCTCCGTCGAGGCCAGGAAGACCCGCGCGAAGCGGCCCGCACCGGCCGTGTAGATCTCGCCGCTCACCGGGACGCTCTCGTGCGCGAGGTAGGCCACCATCGGCGCCACCGCCGACGACGGCATGTACGGCATGCCCTCCGCGGTCTCGGCGGGCTCTTCGTCGGGGCCGCCGCCCATCCGGGTCATCGCGGCCGGCGCGATCAGGTTGACCTTGATGTTGTGCGGCTCGCCCGCCAGCTTCGCGCTGCGCGCCATGCCGACCGTGCCCGCCTTCGCGGCGGCGTAGGACAGGTTGTTGTCCATGCCGAACATGCCGCTGGAGGTGGTCAGGACGACCCGTCCGTAGCCCTGCTCCACGAAGTGCGGCCAGGCGGCCCGCATCGTGTTGAAGGAACCGAGGAGGTGGACGGCCAAGTGCCGTTCCAGGTTGTCGAGTTCGATCTCCGGCAGGCTCGCGTACCGGATGATCCCGGCGTTGTTGACGAGGACGTCGATCCGCCCGAAGCTCTGGATCGCGGTGTCGATGATGGCCTCGCCGCCGGCCTCCGTGGACACGTCGTGGGTGTCGGCCACGGCCTCACCGCCGGCGGCGATGATCCCGTCGACGACCTTCTGCGCGGGTCCGGCGTCGGAGCCCTCGCCCTCCATCGACCCGCCCAGGTCGTTGGCGACGACCTTCGCCCCGCGCTCCGCCAGCAGACGGGCGTAGGCGCGGCCGAGGCCACGGCCCGCGCCGGTGACGACGGCGACGCGTCCTTCGAAGCCGAACTCGCTCATGGGTGACTCCAGTTGTGTGCGGGAAAGCGTGGTCGCTACCAGGTGACCGGCAGCTCGTGGATGCCGTAGGCGAGCGCGTCGTCCCGGCGGAACCTGAGCTCGTCGAAGCCGACCGCGAGGCGCAGCGTCGGGACGCGGCGGTACAACGTGCCGTAGACGACCTGCAGTTCGATGCGGGCGAGCTGCTGGCCGAGGCACTGGTGGATGCCCCAGGCGAAGGCGTGGTGGTGCCGGGCCTCGCGGGTGATGTCGAACTTCTCCGGCTCGGGGAAGGCCGCCGGGTCCCAGTTGCCCGCGGGCAGCGGGACGACGATGCCCTCGCCGGCCTTGATGGTGACGCCCTCGATCTCGATGTCCTCGGCGGCGATCCGCCGCTGGCCGAGCGCCGGGATCGTCAGATAGCGCAGGATCTCCTCGACCGCGTTGGCGACGGCCTTCGGGTCGTCCGTCTCGCGCAGCAGGGCGAGTTGCTCGGGGTTCTGCAGGAGCAGGGCGGTGCCCAGGGCGATCATGCTGGCGCTGGTCTCGTGACCGGCGATCAGCAGGATCATGCAGAGCATGACGGCCTCGGGCAGGGTGACCTCGCCCGCCTTGATCCGCCCGGCGAAGTCCGAGATGACGTCGTCGCTCGGCTCCTCCATCCGCTTCTGCAGCAGCCCGGCCAGATAGCCGCCCAGCGCTTCCATGGCCGCCCGGTCCTGCTCGGCGGTCTTGTCGCTGCGGGTCGCCAGCGAGGCGTGCTCCTGGAAGAACTCGTGGTCCTCGTACGGCACTCCGAGCAGCGCGCAGATCATCAGCGAGGGCAGCGGCAGCGCGAGGGCCTCCACCAGGTCGACCGGTTTCGGGCCCGCGAGCATCGTGTCGATCAGCTCGTCGGTGAACCGCTGGATCTCCGGCCGCAGCTTCTCCATCCGGTTGCGCGTGAACGGAGCCGTCATCATGCGGCGGATCCGCGTGTGGTCGGCGCCGTCGGCGTTGAAGATGGTCAGCGGGTGGTGGGGGGAGTTCTCCGCCATGGCCTGGTTCGGGTGCGGGAACCCGGCCTGCTTGTCGTTCGAGCTCACCCGCGGGTCGGACAGGATCACGCGCTGCGCGGCATGCCCGGTCACCAGCCACGGGGTGCTGCCGTCCCAGATCCGGCCCCGGGACACGGGCGCCGTCTCGTTCAGGGCGCGCAGCCCGGCCGGCGGGGCGAACGGGCAGCTGCGGTCCCGCGCGCCCGGGTAGTCGAAGAGCTCCGCGTCAGGGGCGGCGAGTTCCGTCTCGGCCTCGGACATGGTGGTTCCTCCAGATGAGGGTGGGGTGGGGGGAATGCGGCTGGGGGGCAGGTCATTCCTCGATACGGATCGCAAGCGCCGGGCACACGGCCGCCGCGTTCCGTACGTCGTCGGCCAGTTCGGCCGGCGGGTTCTCTTCCAGCAGGACGACGATGCCGTCCTCGTCACGCTGGTCGAACACGTCCATCGCGGCGGCGACGCACTGCCCGGCGGCGACGCACTTGTCCTCGTCGACGACAACCTTCATGGCAACTCTCCTGATCGTTCGGCGGGATCGTTCAACGGGCGGGGGAGGGGACCGAGTCGACGATCTCCTGACGGCGCTGCCTGGCCTGCTTGGGCATGTTCCAGCCGAGGATCCCGGTGACCCGGCCCCCGCTGCGGTACCGCGCGACGAACCGGCGGGCCGCCAACCCGCCGTCCACTACGTCCACTTCGGCATCGGTCGGCAGAAGACCGTGCACCTGGAGCTTGGCGTCGAACTGATCGGTCCAGAAGTACGGCACCGGTTCGTAGGGCCGGTCCTCCCCGAGGATCGCTCCGGCGACCGCCATGGCCTGCTCGGTGGCGTTCGTCCGGTTCTCCAGCCGGATCAGCCGGCCGAGCTGCTCGTGGTGCCAGCGGGCCACGTCACCGACGGCGTAGATCCCGGGCGCGGCCCGGCAACGCGAGTCGCACACCACGCCGTTGTCGAGGTCGAGGCCGCTGCCGGCCAGCCACTCCGTCGCCGGACTCGCCCCGATCGCGACCACGACCACATCGGCGGGCAGCACCTCGCCGGTCCTCAACTCGACGCCGGAGACGCGTCCTTGGGCACCGGTCAGCCCTACGACGCCGTTCCCGAGGCGGAGTCGCACCCCCCGCTCGGTGTGCAGCTCCGCCAGCAGTCCCGACACCAGCGGGCCCACCTGAAGGGCCAGCGGTCCGGTCAGCGGGCCGGCCAAGGTGACATCCAGGCCCAACGTCCGTGCCGTGGCGGCGATTTCGGAGCCGAGGACCCCTTCGCCCACGACCACCAGACGTGACCCGGCGAGCAGATCGGTGCGCAGGGCGAGCGCGTCGTCGAGGGTGCGCAGCACATGCACACCGGTCAACTCGCCCTGCCCGGGCAGCACTCGGGGCCGTACCCCGGTGGCAATCACGACCCCGTCGGCGCTCAGCTCGCGCCCGGACTCGGTGCGTACGGTCCGGGTCGCCGGGTCGAGGCCGACCGCCGGATCGCCGAGCACGAACTCGGTGTCCAGGCCGGTCAGCATCTCCTCGGTGCGCAGCGCGGCCCGACCGGGCTCCCAGGCGCCGGAGAGGATCTGCTTGGACAGCGGCGGACGGTCGTACGGGGCGTGCGGCTCGGCGCCGAGCACCGTGATCCGGCCGGTGTACCCCTTGCGGCGGAGGGCCTCCACCGTGGTCAGCCCGGACGCGGAGGCGCCCACCACCAGCACGTGGGCCACGGCCCCGGTGTCGTCCTCGATGCTCATGTTCTGCTCCGTTGCAGCGTCGTCGCGATGTTCTGTGCGGGTGCTCACACGAGGTAGCGTCCGCCGTTGGCGCTGAGGGTCTGGCCGGTGACGTAGGACGCTTCCTCGGAGGCGAGGTAGGCCACCGCGTAGGCGACGTCCTCCGGCTGCCCGGCGCGCTTCATCGGCATGGTGGCGGCTGCCGCCTCCACGTCGACGGGGCCCTGGCGGACCAGCGGGGTGTCGATGAAGCCGGGCGGCACGTGGTTGACCGTGATGCCCTTCTCGATGTACTCGATCGCGAGGGCACGGGTGAGGCCGATGACACCGCCCTTGGAGGACGCGTAGTGGGCCATCGCGGGCGCGCCGGTCTGCGCGGAGGACGAGGAGATGTTGATGATCCGGCCCCAGCCCGCCTTGACCATGTCGGGCACGATCTCCTTGGTGACCAGGAACGGGCCCTTGAGGTTGATCGCGATCATGCGGTCCCAGGACGCCTCGGAGATGCTGGTGAACGGCTCGTAGGCGGTGATGCCCGCGTTGTTGACCAGGATCGTGACCGGGCCGAGGTCCTCACGGGTGCGGGCCGCCGCCGCTGCCACCGCACCCGCCTCGGCCGCGTCGCCGGAGACGGCGATCGCCGTGCCGCCCGCCTCCTGGATGGCCGCCGCGGTCTTCTCGGCGCCCTCGGTGTTGAGGTCCCACACCGCGACCGCGGCTCCCCTGGCCGCGAGCACCTTCGCGATCGCCTGGCCGATGCCCCGGCCGCCGCCGGTGACGACCGCGACCTTTCCCTGCAGTGACATGTGCGCTCCCTTGCGCTCGTGCGCGGTGCCGGAGAACGGACACCGGTCGTTCGTACGGCTATTCGCCCAGGGCCTCGCGGGCCGCGGTGCGGGCTGCCACGGCCCGGGGGAAGCCGGTGTACCCGGCGGAGTGGTAGATGACCTCGGCCAGCTCGTCCCTGGTCACCCCGTTGGTCAGGGCGACCCGGACATGGGTCTTCAGCTCGGTCTCGGCGCCGAGCGCGATCAGGATGCCGAGGGTGACCAGGCTGCGGTCGCGCGGGGCCAGACCCTCGCGGCCCCACAGCGCGCCCCACACGGTGGACAGGCCGATCTCGACGAGATCCTCGCCGAGCTTGCCGTCCCGCATGTCGAGATCACCCTCCGCGGGAACCACCCCGGGCAGCGCGGCACGAAGGGCTTTCAGCCCCGCGACGCGCAGATCGGCGGTTTCCTTGACGTCTTCGGCGCTCATGCGCGACTCCCGGTGCATGCGGATTGCATTCGTCCCAAACGAAAGTTAGATCAAACGGTCGGTACAATCAATGCCTGTCGCGGATATGGCTGGTCCAAGCTCTCTCCGTCATCGCCATTGATCGGGCCAAGCCCCTCATCTAGTCTCGGTCTGAATATTCGACCGACTGGTCGAACTATCAAACCGGGCTCATGTGGGAGCCGCAGCCCCAGTCACCATGGAGCGCAAATGAGCGAAACTTCTAAGCCTGCGGTCCAGGACCGGGTCGACGTCCTCGTCATCGGGGCCGGCGTCACCGGCATCTACCAGCTGTACACCGCCCGGGAGGCGGGCTTCTCGGTGCGGCTCCTGGAAGCGGGCACCGGCGTGGGCGGCACCTGGTACTGGAACCGCTACCCCGAGGCGCGCTTCGACTCCGAGAGCTACACCTACGGCTACCTCTTCTCGAAGGAGCTGTGGGAGGAGTGGGAGTGGTCGGAGCGGTTCGCGGGCCAGCCCGAGATCGAGCGCTACTTCAACCACGTCGTCGACCGCTTCGACCTGCGGCGCGACATCCGCACCGGCGTCAAGGTGACCTCGGCCGTCTTCGACGAGCCCTCCGGCACCTGGACCGTCCGGGGCAGCGACGGCACCGAGGTCAGGGCCCGCTACGTCGTCGCGGCCACCGGCAACCTCTCGGTGCCGTTCATCCCCGGCATCCCCGGACGCGAGGACTTCCGCGGCGAGCAGCACCACACCGCGCGCTGGCCGAAGACGCCCGTCGACTTCACCGGCAAGCGGGTGGCCCAGATCGGCACCGGCTCCAGCGGGGTCCAGATCATCTCCGCGATCGCCGACGACGTAGCACAGTTGACGGTGTATCAGAAGGACGCCGACTGGCTCACGCCGCTCAACAACGCGCCGATCACACCCGAGGAACAGGCCGAGCTCAAGGCCAACTACGAGTCCATCCGCGACACGTTGAACACCTCGCCGAGCGGCTTCCTGCACCAGATCGTCATGCGCTCGGGCCTCGACGACAGCCCGGAGGACCGCCAGGCGTTCTACGAGGAGCGCTGGAACGGCCCGGGCTTCACCAAACTCACCGAGCACTACATGGACATGCTCTCGAACGAGACCGTCAACGCGGAGTGGTGCGCGTTCATGGCCGACAAGATCCGCAGCATCGTCAAGGACCCCGAGACGGCTGACAAGTTGATCCCCAAGGGGCATGGCTACGGCGGCCGTCGGCCCCCCTTCGGCACCGGCTACTACGAGACGTACAACAAGCCGAACGTCTCCCTCGTCGACATCAACACGACGCCGATCACCCGCATCACCGAGGACGGCATCGAAACCGCCGACGGTGTCGAGGAGTTCGACATCATCATCTGGGCCACCGGCTACGACTTCGGCACCGGCGCCCTCAACAGGCTTGGCGTACAAGGCCGTCAGGGCCTCCCGCTGAAGGAGTACTGGGCGGACGGCCCGCGCACCTACCTCGGTGTCGCGACGGCCGGCTTCCCCAACTTCTTCTTCCCCGGCGGCCCGCACGGCGCGACCGGCAACAACCCGCGCTACGCCGGCGACCAGGTGGAGATCATCACCGACGCCATCGTCCACGCGCGCGACCACGGCTACGACATCGTCGAGGTCACCGAGGCGGCCGAGGAGGAGTGGACGGACGCCATGAACAACAGCAAGATGTCCTCCTTCCTGGAGAGCAGTTACTTCTACGGCGGCAACATCCCCGGCAAGCCGGTCAAGCAGCTCCTCAACCCGACTGGCCGGTGGGCGCTCCAGGAGGCGATCAACACCGTCAAGCAGAACGACTTCCCGACCTTCGTCCTCACCAAGGCCGAGCACCCGGACGCCTGAACGCCCGGACGCCCGTGCCGCCCTGGACGTGGGCGGCACGGGCGTCCGGGCCTCCGCCGCGGTCTACTCCGCGAAGGTCGTGACCCGGTGCTGGAACAGCCACTGGCCGTCCTCGCGGCGCAGGACGTCGTCGTAGCGTCCGACCAGCTGCACGCTCCAGCCCGCCTCGCCGCGCGCGAAGAACGCCAGATTGCTGACGGCGGTCGCCTCGTCCTCGGTGGCGGAGGTGACGACGGTGTTGGCGATCAGGTGCAACTGCGGCGCCTGGGGCGCGAAGCCGCCGAAGCCCTGCCGTATCGCCTCCCTGCCCTCGAACTTGGCCATGCCGACGATCTCGGCGACGCCGTCGGGGGTGTACAGGTCGGCGATGTCGTCGGCCCGTCCGGCGTCCAGGGCCTGGGCGTAGGCCGCGATGGCGGTCTGGACGGCCGCCGTGACGGACGCGTCGATCGATGTGGTCATCTCACTCCAAGGTCGAGGTCGAGGTCGAAGTCGTGAAGGTCAACAGGCGTGCCGGTGGCGGCCGTTACGCCTGGTACGTCGTCTTCCTGCGGTGCAGCAGCCAGGTGCCGTCCTGGCGGCGCAGGGTGTCGTCGTAGTGCCCGACCACGCCGATCGCCCAGCCCGCCTCGCCGCGCTGGAGGAAGGCCACGTCGCTCAGCGCGCGGGCCTCGTCCTCGCCCGTGGGCGTCACGACGGTGTTGGTCACCAGGTGGAGCTGCGGCTGGACCGGCTCCCAGCCCTTGAAGGCCGCGTGGATGGCGTCGCGCCCCTCGACGGGGTCCATGCCAGGTATCTCCAGGACGGCGTCGGGCGTGTACAGCGCGACGAGGTCGTCGGTGCGGCCGGCGTCCTGGGCCTGGGTGTGCGCGCCGAGCACGGCCCGTACGCCCGCCACGACCCACGCCTGTGTGGATTCGCTCATTCTTCGCTCCAAGGTAGGGAGTTTCGACCACTCAGTCTATTGATGAGTCGAAGATAAAGGGAGGGGCTGCGCAGGATTCGTTGACCGATCGGTACAATCACAAATAACATGCGGGCGGCCGGTCAACGGGGACTGTCGCCGAAGGAGGCGTGATCATGACGAAGCGTTGGAAGCAGCGTCCGCCGGGCTCGACGTGGGGCGATTGGGGCGAGGACGACGAACTGGGTCGTATCAACCTGCTCACTCCCGAGAAGGTGCTCCAGGGGGTCCGCGAGGTCGAGCACGGCATCAGCTTCAGCCTGAGCCTGCCGCTCGACTATCCGGGCGGGAGCGAGCTGAACCAGCGGCGCTACCCTCCGATCCTGCGGCCCACCGAGGACCTGGAACACAAGCAGGACGTCTTCTACAACATCAAGGCGCGCGAGCACTTCTCGCCGCACCTCAGGGACGTCTGGTCCGACGACGTGGTGACCCTCTGGCTCCAGTACTCGACGCAGTGGGACGCGCTCGCCCACCAGGGCCAGGAGTTCGACGCCGACGGTGACGGCGTCGAGGAGGCGGTCTACTACAACGGCTACCGTGCCGACACCGACATCGTCGGACCGCAGGAGGACGCCAAGGGCGACGGCAGCGGCACCCTCGGCTTCGCCCGCCACCTGGGCCTCGAGCACATGGCGGAGCACGGGGTCCAGGGCCGGGGCGTCCTGATCGACCTCGCCCACCACCTGGGCAACACCTGGCAGCCGGTCAACCTGAAGACCCTTCAGGAGATCATGGCGGCGGACGACATCGTCGTCGAACCCGGCGACATGCTCCTGCTGCACACCGGCTTCGACACCGCCGTGATGGCCTGGGGCAAGGACCCCGACCCCGTGGGCATCCACACCACGGCCTCCTACCTCGACGCGTTCGACCCGGCGCTGCTGGAGTGGATCGCCGACTCGCAGATCTCGGCGCTGGTGTCGGACAACTACGCGGTCGAGGGCGTGGGGGTGGGCCCCGAGGACAACACCCCGCACTCGCTGCTCCCGATCCACAACCTCTGCCTCTTCAAACTGGGCGTCCCGCTGGGCGAGTTGTGGTACCTGGAGAAGCTGGCGGCCTGGCTCCGCGAGCACAACCGCAGCCGCTTCCTGCTCACCGCGCCCCCGCTCAACCTGCCGGGCACACAGGGCAGTCCGCTGACACCGGTCGCGACCGTCTGACCGCCTGACAGCCGCTGCGACGGGAAGGGCCCCCAGAGATTCTGGGGGCCCTTCCCGTCGCAGCAGCTGTGATCAAACCGCGGCGATCCTGCGCACCGTGTCCGCGATCGTGTCCCGCGAGGGCAGCCAGACGTGCTCCAACGAGGGTGCGTACGGCGCCGGGACGGACGGCGGTGCCACGCGGGTGACCGGGGCGTCCAGGTGCCAGAAGCCCTCGTCGACGGCCATAGCGGAGAGTTCGGCGCCGACGCCGAAGTCCCGTACGGCCTCGTGCGCGATGACCAGACGGTTGGTCTTGGCGAGGGAGGCGAGGACGGTCTCGCGGTCCAGCGGGGAGATCGTGCGCAGGTCGATCACCTCGACGCTGATGCCCTCACCGGCGAGCAACTCCGCTGCCGCCAGGGCGTCCTGGATCATCCGCGACCAGGAGACCAGGGTGAGGTCGGTGCCCTCCCGGATCACCTTCGCCTTGCCGAGGGGGATCAGGTGGTCGGCCGGGGGCTTGGGGCCCTTGAGGCCGTACTGGAGGCGATTCTCGACGAAGACCACGGGGTTGGGGTCTTGGATCGCGGCGCGCAACAGACCATAAGTGTCAGCGGGGTTGGACGGCATCACGACCGTCAGGCCGGGGATGTGCGCGAGCAGGGCCTCCAGGCTCTGCGAGTGCTGGCTGCCCGAGGAGCGGCCCGCGCCGAACTGGGTGCGGACGACCAGCGGCATGGAGGCCCGGCCGCCGGTCATGAAGCGGAGTTTGGCGGCCTGGTTGAGGAGCATGTCGAGACAGACGCCGATGAAGTCCATGTACATGATCTCGACCACGGGCTTCATCCCGGCCATGGCCGCCCCCACCGCCGTACCGACGATGGCGCTCTCGCTGATCGGCGTGTCCCGCACCCGGCCGGGGAAGGCCTGGGCGAGTCCGCGGGTGAGCCCGAAGACGTTGCCGCCCGCGCCGACGTCGATGCCGGCGACGAACACGCTTGGATCGGCGGTCAGTTCGTGCTCCAGGGCCAGTCGTACGGCGTCCATGGAGCGGAAGATCTCGGCGTCGGCAGGGAGCGGCGCGGGCTCGGGGACGGGGAGGCGGGGGGCCGAGACGTAGTCGTGCAGGGTCTCCGGGGCCGGTTCCGGCAGGCTCCTGGCCCAGTCGATCGCCGCCTCTATCTCCTTGTCGATCTCCTCGTCCACGGCGTCGGCCGCAGCCGCGTCCAGCTGGCGGCGGGCGATCAGCAGCGGGTCGCGCTCCTTGGCGGCGGCGACCTCCTCGGCGGGGCGGTAGCGCTCGGGGTCGCCCTCGTAGTGGCCGTGCCAGCGGTACGTCTCGGCCTCGACCAGGACCGGGCCGCCGCCCGCGCGCAGCCGCGCGACCACCCCGGTCATGGTCTGCGCCACCGCCAACACGTCGTTGCCGTCGACGTGTTCGTAGGCGATGCCGTATCCGGCGGCACGCGCGGAGAGCGGGGCGCGATGCTGCTCGGACGCGGGGGAGAACTCGGAGTAGTGGTTGTTCTCACAGAGGAAGACGACCGGCAGATCCCATACGGCGGCGAGGTTCACGGCCTCGTGGAACATGCCCTGGGCCACCGCCCCGTCCCCGAAGAACGCCACCACCACGTCACCGGCCGCCCGGAGTTTCGCGGCGGTGGCGACCCCGGCGGCGATCGGGAGGCCCGCGCCGACGATGCCGTTCGCGCCGTAGATCCCGAGCCCGGGGTCCGCGATGTGCATCGAGCCGCCGCGGCCGTGGCAGGTGCCAGCGTCCTTGCCCATCAGTTCGGCCATCATCGACGCCGAGTCCAGGCCCTTGGCCAGGACGTGGCCGTGGCCGCGGTGGGTGGAGGTGATGCCGTCGCGGGCGCCGAGCGGCCAGCAGGCGCCGACGGCGCTCGCCTCCTGGCCGATCGACAGATGCAGGAAGCCCGGGATCTCCGTCGCCTTGTACAGGTCGGACGCCCGCTCCTCGAAGCGCCGGATGCGGCGCATCCGCCGGTACATCTCCAGGAGCTGGTCCGTCCGTGCGGTGCCGGTGCCGGTTCCGATGTGGTGCGATGCCTGAGTCATACGGTCCTCGCTTTAATGTACCGTTTGGTCTAGCAAACTAGAGCGACGTCCCCGGGGCCGCTTCCCCCAGGCGTGCCGCAGCGCGGCGCCTGTGCGGGCCCGGGACAGCACGCACGTCGTCACAGCCAGGGGAGAGAAGACATGCCACGACCACCGGGTCATGGGCCGGGCTTCGAAGTCAGACGCCAGAAGATCATCGACACCGCGGCGTCCCTGTTCGCGCAACAGGGCTACGCGGCGACCTCCATCAACGACCTGGGCCGCGCGGTCGGGCTCGCCAAGGGTGCCCTGTACTACTACATCGGCTCCAAGGAGAACCTGCTCATCGAGATCCAGTCGCGGGTGCTCGGCCCGCTGCTGGCCCGCGCCAAGGAGATCGCGGCCCTCGACGAGGTGCCGCTGCTGCGGCTGCGCCTGCTGTCGGAGTCGCTGCTGACGATCATCTTCCGCCGGCTCGACCACATCTGGGTCTACGAGCACGACTACCGCAGCCTCAGCGGCAAGGAGCTGGAGATCGTGCTGCGGCAGCGCTCCGACTTCGAGCACCTGATCACCGGCCTGCTCACCGAGGCCGTCGAGGAGGGGACCTTCCGCGCGGTCGAACCGCACCTGGCCACCCTCCAGTTCCTCAACCTGCACAACCACACCTACCAGTGGGTGCGGCCGGACGGCAGCTGGGACGCCGTGTTCCTGTCCGGCGAGTACTGCTCGACCCTGTTCCGGGGTTTCGCCGCCAACGTCGGCGAACTCCCGGACGTGGAGGCGCTGGCCGCCGAGTTCAAGCGGGCCCGGCCCGAACTGCCCCTCGATCCCGAGGCGTTGTGGGAAGCGGTCTCCGTGGCGAGCTGACCGGACCCGCGGTGCGCTGTGGCGCACCGCGGATCCCGCCCCGTCACGCGCCCTTGACCAGGGCCCTGGCGATGACATTGCGCTGGATCTCGTTGGTGCCCTCGCCGATCTCCAGGATCTTGGCGTCGGCGTAGAAACGGGAGATCTCCGACTCGCGTACGTACCCGTAGCCGCCGTGGATCTGAACTGCCTGCGAGGCGGCCCGGTTGGCGACCTCGGAGGCGTACAGCTTGGCCATCGCGGCCTCCGTGCTGTGCGGGCGGCCCTGGTCGGCGAGCCACGCGGCGCGGTACACCATCCAGCGGGCAGCCTGGTACTCCGTACCCATGTCGGCGATCTTGTGCGCGATCGCCTGGAAGTCGGAGAGCGGACGTCCGAACTGGTGCCGTTCCTTGGCGTGTTTGACCGCGAGGGCCAGTGCCGCCTTCGCGAGCGAGAGGCCCAGCGCGGCCACGCTGATCCGGCCGCCGTCGAGCACGGACA
Organism: Streptomyces sp. NBC_01622; assembly: GCF_045209635.1. Classification (NCBI taxonomy): domain Bacteria; kingdom Bacillati; phylum Actinomycetota; class Actinomycetes; order Kitasatosporales; family Streptomycetaceae; genus Streptomyces; species Streptomyces sp. NBC_01622. Next base: position 2,306,347 of record NZ_CP109293.1, on the reverse strand, counting down.
GGAACTGCCGCAGACCGTTGCCCTCCTCGCCGATCAGATGGTCGTCGGAGACCCAGCAGTCGGTGAACACCAACTCCCGTGTGTCCATGGCGTGCCAGCCGAGCTTCTTCAGCTTCGCGCCGACCGTGTAACCGGGCGTTCCGGTCGGCACGTAGAAGGTTGCGTACCCCTTCCGCCCGTCCGCGCCCTTGCCGGTCGTCGCCAGCAGGGTGACGCCCTGACTGATGTCGGTGCCCGCGTTGGTGATGAACATCTTCGTGCCGTTGATCACCCAACCCCCGTCCGCCCGGCGGGCGGTGGTCGCGATCCCGGCCGCGTCGGAGCCGGCGTCCGGCTCGGTCAGCCCGAACGCGCCGATCGCCTCGCCCTTCGCCAGCGGGGTCAGCCAGCGCCGCTTCTGCTCCTCGGTGCCGTACGCGAGCAACGGCAGCGTGCCGATGGTCGAGTGCGCGTTCCACGAGGAGGCCACCGACTGGTCGGCGGCGCCGAGTTCCTCCATCACCGCGACATAGGTGACCGTGTCCGAGCCCGCCCCGCCGTACTCCTCCGGCACGAGCATGCCCATCAGGCCGAGTTCGCCGAGCTTGGTGAAGATCTTGGTGGGGAAGATCTCGTTCTCGGACCACTCGGCCGCGTGGGGCGTGATCTCGTTGGCCGCGAACTCGCGGACCATGTCCTGGAGAGCGAGGGTCTCCTCGGGCAGGTCGAAGTCCATGTCACAGTCCCTTCGGGGTCAGCAGCACCTTCAGGTGCTTGGCCCGGTCGGCGGCCAGGTCCTCGAAGACACCGGCTCCTCCCGAGAGCGGAAAACGGCCGGTGATCAGGGCGGAGGCATCCAGACGTCCGGTGCTCATCAGATCGATCACGCGCGGGATGTCGAAGTTGTAGCCGAGCGTGCCGACCACCGACCGCTCGTAGAACACGAGTTGGCCCATGTCGAACTCGACGCTGCCGTGCCCGACCCCGGCCAGCACGACCCGTCCGCCGCGCCGCACTATCGACACGGCCTGGCCTGCGAGCGCGGGTACACCGGTCGCGTCGATGACGACGTCCGGGCCGATCCGGCCGGTCCGCACGAACACCTCGCGCCGTACGTCCGTTTCGCGCGGGTCGAAGGCCTCGGTGACGCCGATGCCGAGCAGCATCTCGCGGCGGCCCGCGAGGGGTTCGCTCACGAACAGGCCTGCGGCGCCCGCGATCTGGGCGGCCAGGACCACGGCTACGCCGATCGGGCCGCCGCCGACCACTAGAACGTTGTCGCCCGGTTTGACCCCGGCGCGGGTCACGGCGTGCAGACCTACCGCCAACGGCTCTGCTACGGCGGCGAGTTCGTCGCTGACGTTGTCCGGGAGGCGGGTCAGGCCGGCCAGCGGGACGGTGACGCGTTCCGCGAAGCCGCCGGGGGAGGCGAGGCCTACGGAGCCGCTCTTGGGGCAGATGTGGTACTCGCCGCGCGTGCACCAGAAGCAGGTGCCGCAGCGCCAGACGGGGTCCGCGGTGACGCGGTCGCCGATTTCGGTGCCGGGTACTGGGGTACCCAACGCGACTACTGTGCCGCTGAGTTCGTGGCCGAGGGCGAGGGGTGGCTTGGTGCCGGTGAGGGGGTGGGGGCCCTCTCGGATCATGTGGGGGCCTTCTAGGTATTCGTGCAGGTCTGTGCCGCAGACTCCACACCACGACACTTCTACGACGGCTTCGTGTGGGGCTGGGTCCGGTGGTTCGGGTACCTCTTCGAGGCGTAGGTCACGTGCACCGTGCCAGACGAGTGCCTCCATGTTTTCCGCCCCTTTCGTGTCGTGTTTTGGCTGCCGGCCGGTGGGGGCTGGTCGCGCCCCGCGGCGGAGCCGCTGTTTGATACAGCCCCGCGCCCCTTAAGGGGCGCTCTTCTTGCCCTTGTTCAGAAACGAGCGGAGGCCCGTGCTCGCGTCTTCCGTGCCGAACACGCCTGTGAACAAGGACCGTTCGAGAGCCAGGCCCGCCGCCATGCTCGCGTCCGTGCCGTGGTCCACCGCCTCCTTGATCGCCTCCAGAGCTGCCGGTGGGCCCTCGGACAGTCGGCGGGCGTAGGTCAGGGCGGCCTTCAGGGCCTCGCCCGTGGGGACCACCTCGTCGACGAGGCCCAGCCGTAGCGCCTCCTCCGCCTTCACCCTGCGACCGGTCATCAGGAGGTTCTTCGCGCGGGACGGGCCGATCAGGCGGGACAGGCGCTGGGTGCCGCCGGAGCCGGGCATGATGCCGAGCTGGACCTCAGGCTGGGCGAAGACCGCGTCCTGTGCTGCCACCCGGTAGTCGGCGGCCAGGGCCAGTTCCATGCCGCCGCCCAGGGCGTAGCCGGTGACCGCCGCGATCACCGGCATCGGGAGGCGGGACACCTCGTCGAAGGTGCGTTGGAGGGCTCGGTTCCAGCCGCGTATCTCCTCCGGGCCCATCGCGGCCAGGGCCTTGATGTCGGCGCCCGCGGCGAAGAGCCGTTCGCCGCCGTGGACGACGACGGCCCGTACCGCGGGGGAGTCCGCCAGCTCGCGTACGCGGGCGGACAGCTCCTCTCTCTGCAGGGAGTCGAAGGCGTTCATCGGCGGGTTGTCGAGGCGGAGCGTGACGACCGGTCCGTCGGTGTCCAGTCGGATGCGTGGCACGTAGAACCCTCCTCGTCGGCGGAAGCGGCGGAAGCGGCGGCACGTGCGCTCGAATGGTTGTCGATGCGCACGCGCCGTCGTAAAGTGCGGCTCATAGGTTTTATAGACCAAGGGGTACACTAAATTATGTGAGTGGGCAACCGACCGGTCGGGATCCGGTTTGCCCCATGAGCCGTGGTCGAGCCGTGTTCAGCGCCGAACACCACAGAGCGAGAGTGAGCCGTGCACAATTTCGCGAGCATCCTCGATTACCACCTGGCGCAGCGGCCCGAGGCCGTCGCCGTCGTCCAGGACGAGCGTTCTCTGACCGTCCGTCAACTGCACGAGCGCGTGAACCAGTTGACGGCGGGCCTGGCCGAGCTGGGCGTCGGGCGCGGCGATGTCGTAGGTCTGCTGCTCTACAACCAGCCCGAATTCCTGGAGCTGGTGTACGCGACCAACCGGCTCGGCGCGGTCTTCCTGCCGCTCAACTACCGCCTCTCGGAAGAGGAGTGGCAGTACATTCTGGGGCACGCCCAGGCCAAGGTGATCGTCACCGAGCCGGAGTTCGTCCGGGCGGTGGAGCGCAGCGCCGGGTGTCTGACCGATCTGGAGCACCGGATTCTGATCGGCGGGGGCGAGCCGCCCGAGGAGCCGTGGACCGACTACGAGGAGTTGCTGGCCCGGCACAAGGGGGAGCGGGTGGAGCCCGTGGACGTCCAACTCGACGATCTCCAGCGGCTCATGTACACCTCCGGGACTACGTCGCGACCCAAGGGCGTCCGCATCACCTACGGAAACCTTGAGGCGAAGAACCTCGCGCACATCGTCCACTTCGGTCTGACGGCGGCGGACACCACGCTGGTGTGCGGGCCGCTCTACCACGTGGGTGGACTGGACATGCCGGCCCTCGGGGTCCTCCACGCGGGCGGGAGCGTCGTACTTCAGCGGAAGTTCGATCCGCAGGGCGCCCTGGACGCGATCGAGAAGCACCGGGTCACCAATGTGTGGCTGGCGCCCGCCATGGTCAACGCGGTTCTTGAGGTCCCGGATCGTGAGGAGTACGACACCAGCTCGGTGCGCTTCATCCTCGGCGGTGGCGAGAAGACCCCCGAACCGGTGCTGCGGCGCATCATGACCGCCTTCCCCAACGCCTGGTTCGCCGATGCCTACGGCCTGACCGAGACCGTTTCCGGCGACACCTTCCTCGACCGCGAGCACGCGCTGTCCAAGCTGGGCTCGGTCGGGCGTCCCGTGCCGCACACGCGCGTGCGGATCGTCGACGACACGGGCGCCGAGGTTCCGGCCGGTGAGCTCGGGGAGATCACCCTGCGCGGACCGAAGGTCTTCGCCGGGTACTGGCGGGACGAGAAGGCCACCGCGGCTGCGCTCCGGGACGGCTGGTTCCACACGGGCGACATCGGGCACGTCGACGAGGACGGCTTCCTCTACATCGACGACCGGAAGAAGGACATGATCGTCTCGGGCGGCGAGAACATCGCCACGCCCGAGGTGGAGCGTGTGCTGTACGAGCACCCGGCGGTGCTGGAGGCCGCCGTGGTCGGGATCGACCATCCTCGGTGGGGTGAAGTGCCGCGCGCCTTCGTGGTGTTCAGGCCGGGCGAGGGCGCCGGTTCGGAGGAGCTGCGGGAGTTCTGCCGGGCCCGGCTCGCCAAGTTCAAGGTGCCGGCCCGCTTCGACATCGTCGACGAGCTGCCCCGTACCCCGTCCGGCAAGGTCCTCAAGCGGACCCTGCGCGACCTCCCCGCGGAGGGCTGAGCCATGGCGGAATCGAATGACGTGAAGGACGTGAATGCCCAACTCCGGCTCGACGGGCGGACGGTGTGGGTGACGGGTGCGGGGAAGGGGCTCGGGCGGGCGATCGCCGTCGCGCTGTCCCAGACGGGTGCCACCGTGGCCGCAACTGCCCGTACCGCAGCGGACCTTGAGAGTCTGGAGGCCGAACTCGCCGCGCACGGCGGCAAGGTGCTGGTGCTGCCCGGCTCGGTCGCCGACTCCACCGCCGTACGGACCATCGTCGAGCGCATCACCGACGGCACCGGCCGCCTCGACGCGGTCGTCAACTGCGCCGGTACGAGCCCGCACTTCACCCGCAGCGAGCGGGTCACCGACGAGGACTGGCAACAGGTCCTCGACGTCAATCTCCAGGGCACCTTCTACTGCTGCCGCGAGGCGGGCAAGGTGATGCTGGAGCAGCGCTCGGGCTCGATCGTCAACGTCTCCTCGGTCCACGCCCGCACCGGCTTCGAGCGGATCGCCGCCTACGCGGCCAGCAAGGGCGGGGTCGAGGCGCTGACCAAGGCCCTCGCCGTCGAGTGGGCCGGTCGCGGGGTGCGGGTCAACGCCCTCGCGCCCGGCTACTTCCACACCGACCTCAGCTCCGGCCTGCTGGCCAGCCGCTGGGGCGAACGCATCGTCGACAGCACGCCGTTGGGCCGCGTCGGCGAGGTCGAGGAGCTCGGCGGTGCCGCCGTCTTCCTCGCCTCCGACGCGTCGCGGTTCGTCACCGGGACGACGCTCACGGTGGACGGCGGGTGGACCGCACGGTAGTTGGCCGGTTCGCCTGCGGTGGCTGGGGCTTCGGGTGTGCACGGAGGTGCTCGTCCGTGCACCGTTCTGTCCGTGAAGTGGCTTGAAGAAGCTCGGCCACCCCGGCATCGTGAAGTGGGGGACGCGGTCCGAATCCTTGGTGGCAGCGCGAATTCGAGGCCTGAACTCATCCGTTCACGCGGTGCTCAAGGGGGAGGGATCCGCATGCCTGAAACGGTGTTTCTGGGCCGTGAGGACGAGCTCGCGAGGATGGCCGCCCGGCTGCGCCGCGCCGGGCACAGCGAACCCCAGGTCGTGGTCGTGGACGGCCCCGCAGGGATCGGCAAGACCTCGCTGGTGCGCCGGTTCGTGAAGGATCCGGGCTCGGTGTGCCGTGTGCTGTGGGCCAGCGGCTCGGACGGCGAGGCGGACCTGCCGTACGGCGTGCTGGCCCAGCTGGTGGCGGGCCTCGCCGACGAACCGGACGCTCCACTGCGGGACTTGAACGGCTGCGGGCGGGCCGGGTCCGCACTGCCGGATCCGATCGGCGTCGGCTCCGCGCTGATCGACGCCCTCGGCCGGGCCCAGGACCGGTCCCCGGTCGTCCTGGTGATCGACGACATGAACTGGGCCGACACACCCTCGCTGCACGCGCTCACCTTCGCCCTGCGGAGGCTGCGCGTGGACCGGGTGCTGACCCTGCTGGCGGCCCGCGACACCGTCGACCCGCGACTGCCCGCCGGACTGCGCCGTGTCCTGGCTGAGGACAGCACACTCAGGCTGACCCTGGACGGACTCAGCGTCGACGAACTGGCCGAACTCGGCCGCGCGTTGGGCACCGCCCCGCTGTCGCGGCGGGCCGCCACCCGGCTGCAGGAGCACACCCACGGCAACCCGCTGCACACCCGAGCCCTCCTCGACCAGGTCCACCATGACGTCCTCGCGGCCGGCGACGCGGCACTGCCGGCCCCGCGCAGCTACGCACGCCTCGTCAACGACGGACTCGCCGCATGCACCGCTCCCACCCGGCGACTGGTGGCCGCGGCCAGCGTGCTCGGCATGTCCAGCCCGCTCCACAAGGCCGCGCGGGTCGGGGAAGTGGCCACCCCGCTGGACGCCCTGGAGGAGGCGGTGGCCGCGGGACTCCTGGCCGAGGAACCGGCCGTCGACCTGCCCCGGGCCGTCTTCGCCCACCCACTCCAACGGGCCGCCGTCTACCAGGGGTTGGGCCTCCGCCGACGCTCGCATCTGCACGAGGCGGCGGCCCGGCTCGCGGACGAACCCGCCGAGGCGCTCCGCCACCGGGCCCGCGCCGCCGTCCAGCCCGACGCCGGCCTCGCCGACGAACTCGCCGCGTACGCCGCCCGGCAGGCCGACGAAGGCGCCTGGTCGGCCGCTGCCGCCTACCTCATGTCGGGCGCCCGGCTGACCGCCGACCGCACCCGCGCCGAGGAACGCACGGTCCAGGCGGTGGAGTACCTGCTGCTCGCGGGAGACGTCGGCCAGGCCGTCGAACTCACCGACACCGTACGGGGGTTGCCGCGGACCGCGCAGCAGCAGTACGTGCTCGGACGCCTCGCCCTGGAGTCCGGCCGGCAGGACGAGGCCCGCCGGGAGCTGACCGCCGCCTGGCGCAGCCGGAGCGCCGACACCGAGCCGGAGACCGTCCGCTGCGTCGCCGAACAGATGGCCTGGCTGTGTCTCATCCAGAGCGACGCGCACGGCGCGGTCAGCTGGGCCCGCCGGGGACTCGACACCGGACCCGGCGACCGGGCCTCGCTCCTGCGGGACGAACTCACTCTCGCGCTGGCGCTGACCGGACGGTTCGAGGAAGGGCTCAAAGCCGTCGCCGACCTGCCCGAACGCGGCCCCTACTCGGGTGCCAAGGAACTCGACGGGCTGTTCGCCCGGGGCGCGCTGCGCATGTGGAACGGGGAGTACGACGCCGCCTGCCGCAACCTGAGCGAGTCCTGCGCCGCGCACCGCAGGGGCGGCCTGCCGTCGGTGGTCGCGCCCTCGCTGGGCTATCTCGCCGACGCCGAGTACCGCGCCGGACGCTGGGACGAGGCCATCGCCCACAGCACCCAGGCCGTGTCCCTGGCCGAGGACACCGACCACATGTCGATGCTGGCCCTGGCCCACGCGGTCGCCGCGTACCCGCTCGCGGGCCGCGGCGACTTCCCCGCCGCACGGGAGCACGTCCGGTGTGCCATCGAGTACGCGAACAGACTCGCCGACGTCAACGACCTGGCGTACGCGATGAGCGCACTGGCCCTGCTGCGGGCCGCCGAGAGCGACCACGCGGGCGTGGTCGAGGCGCTGAGTCCGCTGCTCGGCCCGGAACTCGCCTACCGCGACGCCATCGACGAACCCGGGGTCTTCCCCTGGCGCCATCTCCTGGTCGAGGGCCTGGTCCGCACCGGCCGCACACGCGAGGCCGAGGCGGTGCTCGTCCCGTACGAGACGCTGGCCGAGGCCCGTGGCCGCTGGCCCGACATGGCCGCCGCCGCCCGCTGCCGCGGCATGATCGAAGGGGCACGCGGTGACACCGACGCCGCCGAGCGGGCCTTCCGGGCCGGACTGCGCCACTGCGGACAGGACACCACCTGCTGGGAGCGGGCACTGCTGCACCTCGCCTACGGCGCGTTCCTGCGCCGCGGCTCCAAACGCGGCGCCGCCGCCGTCGAACTCGACGTCGCCTGGGCCGCGTTCACCCGGCTGGACGCCGTGCCCTTCCTGGAACAGTGCCGGACGGAACTCGCCGCCTGCGGACGCACCTCGACCCGCCCGCGCACCGCCTCGCACTCGGTGCTCACCCCGCAGGAACTCACCGTGGGCAGCCTCGCCGCCCAGGGCCTGAGCAACCGGCAGATCGCCCGTGAGCTGGCCCTCAGCATCAAGACCATCGAGTACCACCTCGGGCACATCTACGCGAAGCTCGGCCTCACCTCACGTGTGGGCCTCGTCGTCGCCCTGGCACCCTCACCCTGAGGGCCCGCCGGCCCGGGGTGGTCCCCGGGCCGGCCCAGGACGATTCCCCCGTGTCTACGGCTCGACCAGGAACAGTTCGCTGGTCTCGAAGTCGGCGTCGAAGTTCCGCAGGCCGACGAGGAGGTAGGCGTACACCTGGCACAGGTGCCCACCGCGGCCCTTCAGCGCGGACGGCTCCACGTGGTACACGAACTTCTGGTCCTCCTGCGGCCAGTTGGCGTCCATGAAGGAGCCCTTCGTGGGGCCCGCCGTCTTGAAGGGAATGTTGTTGTTCGCGGTGATGTCACGCACGATGATCTCCGCCTGGTACTTGCCGCCGCCCCCCAGGAGCGTCGATCCGCACTCCGCCTCCAGCACGATCTCGATCTCCCCGGAAGCCTCGAACGTCACGTCCGCGATGCTGCTCTTCGGCCGTCGGGTGAACACCCGCACCAGCTCGACATCGTTCGGTCCCATGGTCATCTCCCTTGCGTTCCCCGAGGACGGCGAGCGGCTCGTGGGTGGAGCGGCTTCGACCGTCACTGCACGCGGACTCTAGGAACGGCGCGGGGTCCGCGCCCCAGAGGCGGAGTCGGGGATAACCCTGGCGTGGGGACACCAGGGGGTGCGGCGCTTCCTGGTGGGCCGCATCCTCGGCGCGTAACGTGACGCACCATGAAGATCCTGATCAGCGCCGACATGGAGGGTGCCACCGGCGTCACCTGGCCCGCCGACGTGTTGCCGGGAACACCGCAGTGGGAGCGGTGCCGTTCGCTGTTCACCTCGGACGTGAACGCCGCCGTCCTCGGCTTCTACGACGGCGGCGCCGACGAGGTCCTCGTCAACGAGGCGCACTGGACGATGCGCAACCTGCTCCTTGAGCGGCTCGACGAGCGGACGCAGATGCTCACCGGACGCCACAAGTCCCTCTCCATGGTGGAGGGCGTGCAGCACGGCGACATCGACGGCATCGCGTTCGTCGGCTACCACGCGGGCGCCGGCATGGAGGGCGTCCTCGCCCACACCTACCTCGCGAACTCGATCACCGGGGTGTGGCTGAACGACGTCCGCGCGAGCGAGGGACTGCTCAACGCGCATGTCGTCGCCGAGTACGGGGTACCGGTGATCCTGGTCACGGGTGACGACGTGGCCTGCGAGGACGCCCTCGGGTACGCGCCCGGGGCGCTGAAGGTCGCCGTCAAGGACCATGTGTCGCGGTACGCGGCCGTGTGCCGGACACCGGCGAGGACGGCCGCCGACATCCGCGCGGCGGCGAAGGAGGCGGCAAAGCTGGCGGTCCGTCAGGAACCGGTACGGGGAGGGCCGTTCACCGTCGCCCTCGAGTTCGACGCCGAGCACCTCGCGATGGCGGCCACCGTCGTGCCCGGTGTCGGGCGGGCCGGGGAGCGGAAGGTGGCGTACACCAGCGACACCATGTACGAGGGGATCCGAACCTTCAAGACGGTCACCACGATCGTCTCGGCCGCGGTGGAGGAGCAGTATGGCTGACATCGACGCGCGGGCCCTGGACGAGGTGGTCACCTTCACCTCGGACCTCATCCGCATCGACACGACCAACCGGGGCGGCGGCGACTGCCGGGAGCGCCCCGCCGCCGAGTACGCCGCCGAACGACTGGCCGACGCGGGCCTCGAACCCACCCTCCTGGAACGCGCAAAGGGCCGCACCAATGTCGTCGCCCGCATCGAGGGCACCGACCCGTCGGCGGACGCGCTGCTGGTCCACGGTCACCTGGACGTCGTACCGGCGCAGGCCGAGGACTGGACCGTGCACCCGTTCTCCGGCGAGATCCGCGACGGGGTCGTGTGGGGGCGCGGCGCGGTCGACATGAAGAACATGGACGCGATGATCCTCGCCGTCGTCCGGGCCTGGGCCAGAGAGGGTGTACGGCCGCGCCGCGATCTCGTCATCGCGTTCACCGCCGACGAGGAGGCGAGCGCCGAGGACGGCTCCGGCTTCCTGGCCGACCGGCACCCCGGGCTCTTCGAGGGCTGCACCGAAGGCATCAGCGAATCAGGGGCGTTCACCTTCCACGACGGCGGCGGCCGGGAGATCTACCCCATCGCGGCCGGCGAACGCGGCACCGGCTGGCTCAAGTTGACCGCGCACGGCCGGGCCGGCCACGGCTCCAAGGTCAACCACGAGAACGCGGTGACCCGCCTCGCCGCCGCGATCACCCGCATCGGCGAACACGAATGGCCGCTACGGCTCACCCCGACCGTCCGCGCGGCCCTCACCGAACTCGCCGCCCTGTACGGCCTCGAACCCGACCTCGACGACATCGACCTGCTCCTCGCCAAGCTCGGGCCGGCGGCGAAACTCGTCGAGCCCGTCGTCCGCAACAGCGCCAACCCGACCATGCTGAACGCCGGTTACAAGGTCAACGTGATCCCGGGCGAGGCCGTGGCCTACGTCGACGGCCGCTATCTGCCGGGCGGCGAGGACGAGTTCCGCACCACCCTTGACCGCCTCACCGGACCCGACGTCGACTGGGAGTTCCACCACCGCGAGGTCGCCCTCCAGGCCCCGGTCGACTCACCGACATACGCACAAATGCGGGCCGCCGTCGAGGAGTTCGCGCCCGAGGGACATGTGGTGCCGTACTGCATGTCCGGCGGCACCGACGCCAAACAGTTCTCGCGCCTCGGCATCACCGGCTACGGCTTCGCACCACTGAAGCTCCCCGAGGGCTTCGACTACCAGGCGCTGTTCCACGGAGTCGACGAACGGGTCCCCGTCGAGGCACTCCACTTCGGCGTCCGTGTCCTGGACCGCTTCCTGCGGACGGCCTGACAAGTGGGGGAGAACATGCGGACGTTGGCGTACGGCTCGTGGCCCTCGCCCATCGATGCGGCGCTCGCCGCCGCCCACGACGGACATCCCGAGTTCGTCGGATTCGTCGGCGACGAGGCCTGGTGGACCGAACCACGGCCCACCGAGGCCGGCCGCCGCACCCTGGTGCGCCGCCGCGCTGACGGCTCCCAGGAGTCGGTGCTGCCCGCGCCGTGGAACGTCCGCAGCAGGGTCATCGAGTACGGCGGACGGCCCTGGGCCGGAGCCGTCCGGGACGGCCAACCACTGGTTGTCTTCGTGAACTTCGCCGACCAGCGGCTGTACCGCTACGACCCCGGGAGTGAGCCGCGCCCCCTCACCCCCGTGTCGCAGGTGGGCGGCGGACTCCGTTGGGCGGAGCCGCAGTTGCGCCCGGAGTCGGGTGAAGTGTGGTGTGTGCTGGAGGAGTTCACCGGCGACGGACCCGGTGACGTACGGCGCGTCCTGGCCGCCGTACCGCTGGACGGTTCCGCCGCCGAGGACCGGGGCGCCGTACGCGAACTCACCGAGGACCGGCACCGGTTCGTGTCCGGGCCGCGTGTCTCGCCCGACGGGCGGAAGGCCGCCTGGCTCGCCTGGGACCATCCCCGGATGCCGTGGGACGGCACGGAACTGCTGCTCGCCGAGGTGGCGGACGACGGCGCCTTCGGCGAGCCGCGGGTCGTGGCCGGAGGGCCCGAGGAGTCGGTCGCGCAGGTCGACTGGGGATTCGACGGCTCGCTGCTGTACGCGAGCGACCGCACCGGCTGGTGGAACCTCTATCGCGACCACGAGCCGCTGTGCCCGCGCGAGGAGGAGTTCGGCGGGCCGCTGTGGAAGCTCGGCCAGCGCTGGTTCGCACCGCTGGAGAGCGGCCTGATCGCCGTCGTGCACGGCAGGGGCGCCGCCCTGCTCGGCGTACTGGACCCGGAGACCGGCGAGGTCGTCGACGCGGCCGGCCCCTGGACCGAGTTCACGTCCACCCTCGCGGTGCACGGCGACCGGATCGTCGGCGTCGGCGCCAGCCCGCGCAGCGCCCACGAGGTCGTCGAAGTGGACACCCGCACCGGCCGGGCCCGGGTCATCGGCGCGGCCCACGACGACCCGGTGGACCCCGCCCACTACCCCGAACCGCAGATCCGCACCTTCACCGGCCCCGCCGGACGCGAGATCCACGCCCACATCTACCCGCCCCACAGCCCGAGCTGGGCAGCGCCGGGCGACGAACTGCCGCCGTACGTCATCTGGGCGCACGGCGGACCCACCAGCCGGGCGGCGCTCGTCCTCGACCTGGAGATCGCCTACTTCACCTCGCGCGGGATCGGTGTCGCCGTGGTCAACTACGGCGGTTCCACCGGGCACGGCCGGGAGTACCGCAACCGGCTGCGTGAGCAGTGGGGCGTCGTCGACGTCGAGGACTGCGCCGCCGTCGCGCTGGCCCTCGCCGACGAAGGCACCGCCGACCGCGCCCGGCTCGCCGTCCGGGGCGGCAGCGCAGGCGGCTGGACCAGCGCCGCGTCCCTGGTGACGACCGACGTCTACGCCTGCGGCACCATCATCTATCCCGTCCTCGACCTGGCCAACTGGGCCTCGGGGGAGACCCACGACTTCGAGTCCCGGTACCTGGAGACCCTGGTCGGGCCCCTCGCCGAAGTGCCCGCCCGGTACACCGAACGCTCACCCGTCGAGCACGCCGACCGCATCACCGCGCCCTTCCTGCTGATGCAGGGCCTGGCCGACGTGATCTGCCCGCCCGTCCAGTGCGAACGCCTCCTGGAACGGATGCGCGGACGCCAAGTGCCGCACGCCTACCTCGCGTTCGAGGGCGAGGGCCACGGATTCCGCCGCGCCGACACCATGATCCGCGCCCTCGAGTCCGAACTCTCCCTGTACGCACAGGTCTTCGGCATCGACCCGCCCGGCATCCCCACCCTGGAGCTCACCCGGTGACCTCACTCGTACGGCCGTCCCGACTCGCCCCCGGCGCCCGCGTGGCCGTGGTCGCGCCCAGCGGGCCGGTGTCCGAGGAACGACTGGAGGCGGGCCTGGACATCCTGCGCGGCTGGGACCTCGACCCGGTGGTGGCACCCCATGTCCGCGACCGGCACGGCGAGTTGGGCTACCTGGCCGGTACGGACGCGGACCGCGCCGCCGATCTGCAGAACGCCTGGTGCGATCCGTCCGTGGCCGCCGTCCTGTGCGCCCGAGGCGGCTACGGCGTGCAGCGCATCGTCGACCTCCTCGACTGGCAGGCGATGCGCGCCGCCGGACCGAAGGTGTTCGTCGGCTTCAGCGACCCCACCGTGCTGCACCAGGCGTTCGCCACCCGGCTCGGCCTGGTCACCCTGTACGGGCCCGCCGCTGCAGGTGCCGACTTCGTCAAGAACGCCCGTACCCAGGAGCAGTTGAGGGCGACCCTGTTCGACCCGGAGTCCGTGCGGACCATCCGGGCCGTCCCGGGCGGCGGCGGTGCGCTGGTGCCCGGGCGGGCTCGGGGCGTCACGCTCGGCGGCTGCCTGGCCCTGCTCGCCACCGAACTCGGCACCCCGCACGCACCGGCCGGCGCGCGCGGCGGACTCCTCGTCATCGAGGACGTCGGCGAACAGGCGTACCGCATCGACCGGATGCTCACCCAACTCCTGCGCAGCGGCTGGCTGGACGGCGTCACGGGCATCGCGCTCGGCTCCTGGTCCGGCTGCGGCCCCTACGAGAAACTGCGCCCCGTCCTCGTCGACCGGCTGGGCGGGCTCGGGGTGCCCGTCGTCGAGGAGTTCGGGTTCGGACACGGCGAAGGGGCGCTCACGATACCGCTCGGCGTGGCGGCCGAACTGGACGCGGACGCGGGCACGTTGACGCTGGACGAGCCCGCGCTGCGATAGCCGCCCGCCTGTCCTACCGCTGCCAGCCGACTCCCTTTGTTCTCCGTCGGGTTGTCCTCAGTGTGGAGGTCCCCTTTGTCCCGTCGTGTGCCCGGAATCCGCGCCGCGCTGGCTCTCGCGCTCACCGCACCGCTCACCCTCACCGCACCCCTCGCGCTCGCCGGCCGTGCCGCCGCGACGGACCAATACACCGTCACCGCACTGAAGTTCACCGTCCGCGCGGGCGGCCGGGACTGCGCGGTCGACGCCGACCTGTACCGGCCCGCGGGCGTGGACCGCGCCCACCCCGCGCCCGCCGTACTGGCGACCAACGGCTTCGGCGGCAGCAAGTCCGACGGGTCCACGGACGCCATCGGCAGGACCTTCGCGCGACGCGGCTACGTCGGACTCGTCTACTCCGGACTGGGCTTCGGGAAGTCGGGGTGCCTCATCTCGCTCGACGACCCGGACATCGACGCAGCGGCCGCGTCGGGACTGGTCGACTTCCTCGCGGGCACGCGCGCCGCGGACGACGGGACCAGGGCGGACTTCGTGACACTCGACGCGAAGGGGGACCCCCGGGTCGGGATGATCGGCGGATCGTACGGCGGTGCCGTCCAGTTGGCGACGGCCGCCGTGGACCACCGGGTGGACGCGCTCGTCCCCATGGTCACCTGGCACGACCTGGCGTACTCCCTCGACCCCGAGAACGCGGTGGGCGGCGGGAGCGTGCCCGGAGTCTTCAAGTGGCAGTGGACCAACGGCTTCTACCTCATCGGCGAGACCCAGCCCCTGACCGTACCGGGCCTCGACCCGACCCGGATCAACTCCCTCGCCTGCGTGCACTTCGTCAGCAAGGCCTGCGCGCTGATCCGCACGCTGAACTCCGGGAGCTATCCGGCGAAGGTGACCGCGGACGTGCTCGGGTACGCCCACAGCGTCTCGCCGGTGTCGTATCTCAACCGGGTCAAGGCGCCGACGCTCCTCGTCCAGGGGCAGGCCGACAGCCTGTTCAACCTCAACGAGGCGACGGCGACGTACAAGACCCTGAAAGCGCAGGGGACCACGGCGAAGATGATCTGGCAGTCGTGGGGGCACAGTGGCGGGGCGGCCGCCGGTGAACTCGACCTCGGCCAGGGCGACTTGGGGTCGAGCTATGTCGGGCGGCGGATCGCGGCCTGGTTCGACCGCTATCTGCGCGGGCGGAAGAACGTGGACACCGGACCGGCCTTCGCCTACTACCGAGACTGGATCACGGACCAGGCCCACGCCTACGCCACGGCCGACCAACTCCCCGCTCTGGACGAGAAGTTGTACCTCTCCGGCGACGGCAAGCTGGTGGACGACCGGGCGGAGGTGGCGCGCGGCGGCCGCGACTACGTCAACCGGCCCGTCCCCACGAGCCATTCGGAGAACTCGCTGAGCGGCATGACCGGCCTGCCGGACCCGGCACCGTACGACACCCGTGGTACCTGCCTCGGCTGGACCGGCGCACCCCTGACCCGCACGACGGACGTCGTGGGCGCCCCGAGGGCGACCCTCAAGGTCGTCTCGCCGGCCGCGCGGCGCGTCCAGAACTCCGGCGACGCCGCCGACAACCTCGTCCTCTTCGCCAAGCTCTACGACCTCGCCCCCGACGGCACCGGGACCCTGGTCCACCGGCTGGTCGCCCCGGTCCGGGTCCCGGACGTCACGAAGAGCTTCACGGTCACCCTGCCGGGGATCGTGCACCGGTTCGCGAAGGGCCACCGGCTGCGGTTCGTGATCGCGGCGAGCGACGACGCGTACACCGGGAACCGGGGGATCAAGCCGGTCACCGTCCTCAGCTCGCCGAGGGACACCGGGGTGCTGGAGCTGACGGTCGTCGCGGACTGAGTCTCACCGTGCGTGATGGCCGATTCGGGCTCACCCTGGAGACATGAGCCCGAAGACCACCGAGAGCGGCGGGCGGACGGGCCAGCGGGAACGCCTGCTGACACCCGCCCGGATCACTGTTCTGCTGCTCGCCGTCCTGGCCCTCGTCTTCATCTTCGAGAACACCCGCGACACCAGGATCCGCCTGCTGATCCCCGAGGTCACCATGCCGCTGTGGATGGCACTGCTGGCCACGGCGATCATCGGCGCCCTCTGCGGGGCCTATTTCATGCGACGCCGCCGCCGACCCTGACTAGGGTGACGGGATGCCGCATTCAGCTTCCCCTTATCTCGCCCAGGGCCCCCGCGTGGGGATACGTCACTTCACCTATGAGGACGCCGCCGAGTTCACCGCGCGGGCCCGGGAGAGCAAGGATCTGCACCAGCCGTGGCTGTTCCCGCCGGCGAGCGGGGACGCGTACAGCGCCTATGCGGGACGGCTGATCCAGGATCCGACCAAGGCCGGGTTTCTCGTGTGCGAGCTCGACGGCGGGGGCATCGCCGGGTTCATCAACATCAACAACATCGTGCAGGGCGGCTTCCAGTGCGGTGCGCTGGGTTACGGCGCCTTCGCGCACGCGGCCGGGCGCGGGCTGATGCGCGAGGGGATGAACCTCGTGGTGGGGCACGCCTTCGGGCCGATGCGGCTGCACCGGCTGGAGATCAACGCGCAGCCCGGCAACGCCGGGTCGATCGGTCTCGCCCGCAGCTGCGGATTCCGGCTCGAAGGCTTCTCGCCGAAGATGATCTACATCGACGGCGCCTGGCGCGACCACGAGCGCTGGGCGATCACCGCCGAGATGCGGACTTCCGGTTGACCTTCATCGTGTCCAGGTCCGTGACCGTCGACCTCAGATCCCGGAAGCCTCCCCCACTGCCTTAAGGGCGTACGCCACGAGAAGTGCTTGAGCGGCGACGGTTCGTAACTGAGCGAGCCGTCCTCGGTGAACCGCATGCTGAGCATCCCGTGCTCCGACGCCTCGCCCAGCAGCCGCTGCCGCGCCTCGTCCGTCAGCGCGTCCCACGTGCCCCGGACGATCACCCGGTACGTGTGCTGCTCGCCCATCCGCCGTTCCACTCCTGGGTCCGTGCCGTCGATCGCCCGACTCTACGTCGACGTGACCGCACCACACGCGGAATTTCCCGGCGCCCCGCCTTTGCGGAATCCTGACCGGCGGCGCCCCTGGCCACCGCACCGGTTGCCGGGTTCCATGGTGATCGTGACGACGATCCGACGTGAGGTACTGACCCTGCCCACCGCGGAGTTGGGTCCGGACAACCCGCTGCCCCCACTGCGTCCGCTCGACGAGGCACACCGGACAGACGACCGGGACCGCGAGGACCTGCCCCGGGACATGGCCCGCCAGATCGGCTACGAACCCCTGCGCAGCCTGCTCCCCACCCGCGTCCGCGACGGCTACGACAGAGACCGTGCGCCCCGCGAACTCGACGCCCTCGTGATCGAGAACGACCGGCTGCGCGCCACCGTGCTCCCCGCCCTCGGCGGCCGCATCGCCTCCCTCGTCCACAAGCCCGCCGACCGTGAACTCCTGTACCGCAACCCGGTGTTGCAGCCCGCCAACTTCGCCCTCAACGGCGCCTGGTTCTCCGGCGGCATCGAAT
Source organism: Streptomyces sp. NBC_01622 (assembly GCF_045209635.1). Classification (NCBI taxonomy): domain Bacteria; kingdom Bacillati; phylum Actinomycetota; class Actinomycetes; order Kitasatosporales; family Streptomycetaceae; genus Streptomyces; species Streptomyces sp. NBC_01622. The sequence continues at coordinate 2,288,987 of NZ_CP109293.1, read as the reverse complement.
GGAACATCGGCGCCACCGGCCACACCACCCTCTCCTGCGCACCCCTGCACGCCGCCCGCGTCCCCGCTCCCGACGGCGGCGAGATGCTCCGCCTGTGGGAGTGGGAACGCCTCCGCGACCTCCCGTTCCAGGTCGACCTGTGGCTCCCGGACGGCTCCGACTTCCTCCACGTCGGCGTCCGCGTCCGCAACCCGCACGAGAAACCCGCGCCCACCTACTGGTGGTCCAACATCGCGGTACCGGAGCAACGCCGCGTCCTCGCACCCGCGTCGGAGGCCTGGCACTTCGGATACGACAGGCGACTGCGCCGGGTGCCGGTGCCGTCGTACGACGGAGTGGACCGGACCTACCCCCTCAACAGCCCTCACGCCGCCGACTGCTTCTACGAGATCCCGGACGTGCGGCGCCGCTGGATCGCCGCGCTCGACGCGGACGGGCACGGGCTGGTGCAGACGTCCACCGACGCGCTGCGGGGCCGCAAGCTGTTCGTGTGGGGCACGGGCGGCGGTGGCCGCCGCTGGCAGGAATGGCTCACCGAACCCGGCACGGGCGGCTACTGCGAGATCCAAGCGGGCCTGGCCCGCACCCAGTTGGAGCACATACGGCTCGACCCGGAGAGCGAGGTGTCCTGGCTGGAGGCCTACGGTCCGCTCGACGCCGAGGCCGAAGGGGAGTGGCCCGCCGTGGTGGACGGTGCCGAGGCCCGGCTCGAAACCGCCCTGCCCCGCGCCGACCTGGACGCCGCCTACGCCGCCTGGAAGCCGTACGCCGACACCGAACCCGGCGAGATCCTCGCCACCGGCTCCGGCTGGGGCGCCCTCGAAGTCCTGCGCACCGACTGGAAGTTGCCCGGCACCCCCTTCGACGAGTCCACGCTCGGCGAGGCCCAGGCGCCCTGGGCGGCGCTGCTGCGCAGCGGTGCGCTGCCCGAGCCGCGCCGGGTCCGGCCGCCCGGCGAGACTCTCGTCGCCCCGCACTGGCGGGACATGCTGGAGACGGCGCCCGCCACCCCGCTCACCGAGTACCACCTCGGCGTCGCCCAATGGCACGCCGGAGATCGGGCGCAGGCGGTGCGCAGCTGGGAGCGGGCCCTCGAACTCGCCCCGTCCCTCTGGCCGTTGCTGCGCTGTCTCGCCGTGGCGGACCAGGAGGCGGGCAACCACGAGCGGGCCGCCGACCGCTACACCGAGGCCTTCGCCGACCTGTGCCACGAGCGGCGCGACGCCGGCGAGAGCTGGACCGCCGCCACGGCCGCGCTCGGCCGCGAGGCCGTCGAGGCGCTGCTGCGGGTGCGGCGGGTGGCGGACGCCCGCGCCGTCTGGGAGATGCTTCATCCCACCACCCGCGAACGCGGCCGATTCCTGCTGCTCCAGGGCGAGTTGCTGCTCGCGGAAGGGCGGCGCGACGACGCGTGGGCGGTCTTCGCCGACGGCTTCGAGGTCGCCGACCTGCGCGAGGGCGCCGAGGCGATCGGCCGGCTCTGGGCCCGCCTCACCGACGAACCACTGCCCACGCGCTACGACTTCCGGATGCGGCCGGAAACGCCTTGAAGCGAGGTGAGGTGAGGTGAGGCGTGGACCGGCGGTCGGCCGTCAGCCCCGCCGGTCCACGTACTCGTAGACCGTCCCGTCCGGATGCACCGCGATCAGGTTGCGGCCCACCGGTGTCGCCAGCGGGCCCGCGACGACCCGGGCACCGAGTTCGGTGAGGAGCGTGTGCGCCTCGTCGACGTCCTTGACGGCGATCGTCGCCGCGACCTTGCGCAACACCTCCAACTCCGCCTCGGGCCCGCTCATCAGCAGGAAGAAGCCGACCGCGGCCACCGACACCCCGCCGCGCTCGAAACGGAGCGCCGAGGCGCCCGTGAGGCGTTCGTAGAAGGGGACGGCGGTCTCCAGGTCGTCGACGCAGATACGCAGCGTGGCTCCCAGAATGTCCATACGGACGAGCCTAGTTGGGACGGCCGGGCCGTGGTGATCCTTTCGGACGATCCCGGTGACCGTTCGGCGGGTGTTTGGGCTGCTTGATCGGGGGGACGCGGAACACCTCGCACGATCACCCCCTGGAAGGAGCATCATGAACACCGGTGAACTCGTCGAACTCGGACAGCAACTGCGTGTTGACAGTGTGCGGGCCGCCGACGCGGCGGGCTCCGGACACCCCACGTCCTCCATGTCTGCCGCGGACCTCATGGCCGTGCTGCTCGCCCACCACCTCCACTACGACTTCGACCGCCCCGCCCACCCCGGCAACGACCGCTTCGTCCTCTCCAAGGGACACGCCTCACCCCTCCTCTACGCCGCCTACAAGGTCGTGGGCGCCATCGACGACGCCGAACTGCTGACCTTCCGTACCCTCGGCAGCCGCCTCGAAGGGCATCCCACCCCGCAGCGGCTCCCGTGGGTCGAGACCGCCACCGGCTCGCTCGGCCAGGGACTGCCGGTCGGCGTCGGCATCGCCCTGTCCGGCAAGCGGCTGGAGCGCACCGGGTACCGCGTGTGGGTGCTGTGCGGGGACAGCGAGCTGGCCGAGGGCTCGGTGTGGGAGGCCGCCGAGCACGCGGCGTACGAACACCTCGACAATCTGACCCTGACAGTCGACGTCAACCGGCTCGGGCAGCGCGGCCCGACCCGCCACGGCCACGACCTGGACGCGTACGCCCGCCGGTTCCGGGCCTTCGGCTGGCACACGGCGGAGATCGACGGACACGACGTGGACGCGATCGACCGCGCGTACGGCGAGGCCACGTCCACCCGGGGGCAGCCGACCGTGATCCTCGCCCGCACCCTCAAGGGCAAGGGCGTCGCGTCCGTCGAGGACCGCGAGGGCCTGCACGGCAAACCGCTGCCCGACGCGGACGCGGCGATCACCGAACTCGGCGGCCCACGCGACCTCCGCGTCCAGGTGCGGGAACCCGTCGCCGCCCGCGCGCTGCACTCCGTACGCGCCGACCGCCTGGCACTCCCGCGCTACGACCGCGGCGACGAGGTCCCCACCCGCGACGCCTTCGGCCAGGCCCTCGCAGCGCTCGGCGCCGCCCGCGGGGACGTCGTCGCCCTCGACGGCGAGGTCGGGGACTCCACGCGCACCGAGTTCTTCGCCAAGGAGCACCCCGACCGCTACTTCGAGTGCTACATCGCCGAGCAGCAACTGGTCGGTACGGCCGTCGGGCTCGCGGCGCGCGGCTGGGTGCCGTACGCCTCCACGTTCGCGGCGTTCCTCACGCGCGCGTACGACTTCGTGCGGATGGCGGCGGTCAGCGGCTCGGGGATCAACCTGGTCGGCTCGCACGCGGGTGTGTCCATCGGGCAGGACGGGCCCTCGCAGATGGGGTTGGAGGACCTGGCGATGATGCGCGCGGTGCACGGTTCGACCGTGCTGTACCCGTGCGACGCCAACCAGACCGCCCGCCTCGTCGCCGCCATGGCCGGCCTCGACGGCGTCCGCTATCTGCGGACCTCGCGCGGCGCCGGCCCGGTCGTGTACGGCTCGGACGAGGAGTTCCCGGTCGGCGGCAGCAAGGTGCTGCGATTCTCCAGCCGGGACCTCCTGACGGTCGTGGCGGCGGGCGTGACCGTGCATGAGGCGCTGGCCGCCGCCGACGCCCTTGACCGCGAGGACATCCAGGTGCGGGTGATCGACCTGTACTCGGTCAAGCCCGTCGACCGGGAGACCCTGCGCCAGGCCGCCGAGGACACCGGCTGTCTGCTCACCGTCGAGGACCACCACCCCGAGGGCGGCCTCGGCGACGCGGTCCTCGACGCCTTCCTCGACGGCCGGCCGGTGCCGCGCCTGGTGCGTCTCGCCGTACGCACCATGCCCGGCTCGGCGAGCCCCGCCGAGCAGCTGCACGCCGCCGGCATCGACGCGGAGTCGATCGCGGCGGCCGGGCGGCTGCTGGTGGAGACGGCCGTCGTGCGCTGAACGCCGGCCGAACGCCAGGAGCCCGTGTCACGCCGATCTCTCGGCGTGACACGGGCTCGACGTCTGCGTGGTTCTGGGGACGGCCCGCTACCAGCGGTACCAGCTACCAGCGGTACCAGCGTCCCCTGCCGCCGCCGGCCGAGGTGCCACGCACCAGGAAGCCGAGCAGCCACACGGCGAGCACGATCAACGCGACCCACCAGAGGATCTTCACTGCGAAGCCGGCACCGAACAGGATCAGCGCCAGCAGAAGGACGATCAGGATCGGAACCATAGTGTGTAACCTCCTGACCGCCGAGTGCCCTCGAATCGGTGGATCAGACGTCCTTGCGGCAGAGGATCTCCCCGTGCAGTACGGCGAACCAGCCGTCGTCCTGCTTCCCCCACTCCCGCCAGGCGTCGGCGATGTCCGTCAGCTGCCCGGCGGTCGCCTGTCCGCCCTCCGTCGCGATCCGCGCGTACGACGACTGGACGGTGCGGTCCGCCCACACACCGCTCCACCAGGCCCGCTCGTCCGGAGTCTGGAACGTCCAGGTGCTCGACGTGGCCGTGACATCCGTCAGCCCCGCCCGCAGCGCCCACGACTTCAGCCGTCGCCCCGCGTCCGGCTCGCCCCCGTTGGCGCGGGCCACCCGCCGGTACAGCTCCAGCCAGTCGTCCAGCCCCGGTACCTGCGGGTACCAGGTCATCACCGCGTAGTCCGCGTCCCGGGCGGCGATGAACCCGCCCGGCTTGGTCACCCGCACCATCTCCCGCAGCGCCTGCACCGGGTCGCCCACGTGCTGGAGCACCTGATGGGCGTGGACCACACAGAACGTGTCGTCCGGATAGTCCAGCGCGTGGACATCGGCGACCGCGAAGTCGACGTTGGCCAGGCCACGTTCGGCGGCGACCTTTTCGGCCGATTCCAGGACGCCCGCGGCGTGGTCGACACCGGTGACATGGCCGTCGGGAACCAGCGCCGCCAGGTCGGCGGTGATGGTACCCGGGCCGCAGCCGATGTCCAGGATCTTCATGTGCGGCTTCAGCGAACCGAGCAGGTAGGCGGCGGAGTTCACGGCGGTCCGCTGACGGTGCGAGCGCAGCGCGGACTCGTGGTGCCCGTGCGTGTAGACAGCGGTCTCCTGTGGCTTCGGCATGGCTCTACCTACCCTTTCGCGTCTTCTTCGGCGTAGGCAGAACGGTACGCGCGCATGTCGAATGATGAGACCTGCGTTTTACGATGTGGACTGACGAGTGATCAGGGACTCCGGTCGCGGCCGGTACACCGTCAGCCCCTCGGGCAGCTCCTCCAACATCAACTCGCCGCCCACGTCCGTGACTTCACCGTCGTAGGCGAGGAGCGTGCCGGGCGCGAGACCGGTCAGGCGCAGGCGGTGGACCTGGACCGCCGCGTGGGCGGGGGAGGGGGTGAACGGGCCGGCGAGGGCCGCCGCGAGGAGGCGCAGCGCGGGCCTGCGGCCGCCGTGCACTACGCGGATGTCGAGCCGTCCGTCCGCGAGGTCGACCCGGCGGCCCGAGGCGATGCCCATCCGGTGGTAGGTGCCGTTGCCGGCGAACAACAGCCACAACGGGCGGGTACGGCCGCCGAGTTCGGCCTCCAGCGGATGCCGGTCCGCGCGCAGCACCCACAGCGCCGCCAGCACGCCCGCCGGCCAGCCGCCGATCCGGGGCGCCCAGCGCTCCCGCTCGCGCACCAGCTCCGGATAGACGCCCAGACTCAGGGTGTTGAGGAAGATGCCCCGGGTGGCACCGGAGGTGAAGCGGCCGACGTCCACGCGGACGGCGTCGCCCTGCTTGATCGCCCGGCCCAGGGCCCGGGGGCCCTCCACACCGAGGTCGTACGCGAAGTGGTTGAGGGTGCCGCCGGGGAGGACCGCGAGGGGCAGGCCGTGGCGCAGGGCGACCTCGGCCGCCGCGTTCACCGTGCCGTCGCCGCCGCACACCCCCAGGACCCGGGCACGGGCCGCCGCCTTCTCCAACTCGGCCCGTATGTCGGCCGGTTGGCAGGCCACGATCTCCGCGCCGGGCAGTACGTCGCTCAGCGCGTCCGCCTTGTCCGCGGTGCCCGACGCCGAGTTGACCACCATGACCAGACCCGCGCCGTCCTCCAGCGCCGGCACCTCGGCGCGCGGCCGGGCCGGCGGTACGATCTGCCCGCGGGTCGGCACCATCCCGCGCACCGCGAACGCCGCGCACGCGCCCAGCGCGGCCCCGGCGAGCACGTCGCTCGGGAAGTGGACACCGGTGTAGACACGGGACACGGCGACCGAGAACGCGATCGGGGCCACCACCGCGCCCCAGGCCGGCGACTCCAGCGCCACACCGGTCGCGAAGGCCGCCGCCGACGCCGCGTGACCGGACGGGAACGACGTGGTGATCGGCTGCCGGTTCAGCTGCCGCACCAGCGGGACCGGGTCCAGGACGGGCCGGGGGCGGCGCACGGTCCGCTTCCCCAGGGTGTTGATGGCGAGGGAGGCCACGCTCAGCGAGGCGATGCCCCGGGCGGCGGCCCGGCGGGCGCGCGGAGTACGGCTCGCGGCCACCGCGGCGGCCGTCGCGAACCACAGCACACCGTGATTGGCACTCCGGCTCAGCCGGGGCAGCACGGGCTCACCGGCGGGCCAGTTCCGTTCGGCCGCCGCCTCGAAGAGACGGGAGTCCAGGGAGAGCAGCCATGCGCGCAGGGCGTGGCGGCCGGGAAGGGGGACCGTGAGGTCGACGTCGGGGCTCATGCGGTGCCGGGTACCCTGAAATGGCCGTTTGTTGCCCGGCGGACCCTCGGCGGACCGTTTCATCGGAGGAACCCCCGCATGCGCCTGCTCCTCATCCGCCACGGCCAGACCACGGCCAACGTGGACTTCCTCCTCGATACGGCGATCCCCGGCGCAGGGCTGACCGACCTCGGCCGCCGCCAGGCAGCGGCCCTCCCCGATGCCGTGGCCGGCGAGGACATCGAGGCCCTCTACGCCTCCACCCTGATCCGCACCCAGCACACCGCGGCCCCGCTGGCCGCCGCCCGCGGTCTCGACGTCCGCGTCCGGGACGGCATCCGCGAGCTGACCGCCGGTGACCTGGAGATGCTCCCTGGCGACCGGGAGCCCGGCCACGAGTACATGCGGATCGTGTTCGCGTGGGCCGCCGGTGACACGGAGTTGCGGATGCCCGGCGGCGAGAACGGCGTGGAGGCCCTCGCCCGCTACGACGGCGTCGTCGCCGAGGCCGCCGACAGCGGCGCCCGCACCGCCGCCGTGGTCAGCCACGGCGCCGCGATCCGGATGTGGACGGCCGCCCGCGCCGACAACGTCGACGTGTCCTTCGCCGCCGCCCGTCCCCTCGACAACACCGGCATCGTCGTCCTGGAGGGCTTCCCGGCCGACGGCTGGAAGGTGCTGTCCTGGGCGGGCGCGGCGGTGGAGACGGCCGGACCGGACACGGACGCGGGCCCGACCGGACAGCCGCTCGACGAGGACCAGAAGCCGTAGCGAGGCCCTGGCGGGCACAATAAGGGTTTGCCCGGCCGCGAGGCCGCCCCACAGAATGCGTGGTCATGGGACATCTGGAAGCCGCACACCTCGAGTACTACCTCCCCGACGGGAGGCCGCTCCTCGGCGATGTGTCCTTCCGGGTCGGCGAAGGCGCCGTGGTCGCCCTCGTCGGACCCAACGGCGCCGGCAAGACGACCCTGCTCCGGCTGATCTCCGGCGAGCTGAAACCGCACGGCGGCACGGTCACCGTGAGTGGCGGCCTGGGCGTGATGCGCCAGTTCGTGGGCTCCGTACGCGACGAGAGCACCGTACGGGACCTGCTCGTGTCGGTCGCCCCGCCCCGCATCCGCGCGGTCGCGGCGGAGGTCGACAAGGCCGAGCACGGCATCATGACCGTCGACGACGAGGCGGCCCAACTCGCTTACGCCCAGGCCCTGTCCGACTGGGCCGAGGTGCACGGCTACGAGTTCGAGACCCTCTGGGACATGTGCACCATGGCCGCGCTCGGCGTGCCGTACGACAAGGCGCAGTTCCGGCAGGTCAGCACCCTCTCCGGCGGTGAGCAGAAGCGGCTCGTGCTGGAGGCGCTGCTGCGCGGGAGCGACGAGGTGCTGCTCCTCGACGAGCCCGACAACTACCTCGACGTGCCCGGCAAGCGCTGGCTGGAGGAGCGGCTCAAGGAGACCCGCAAGACGATCCTCTTCGTCTCGCACGACCGCGAACTCCTCGCCCGCGCCGCCGAGAAGATCGTCTCCGTCGAGCCCTCGCCGACCGGCGCCGACGCCTGGGTGCACGGCGCCGGCTTCGCCACCTACCACGAGGCCCGGCGCGAACGCTTCGCCCGCTTCGAGGAGTTGCGCCGCCGCTGGGACGAGAAGCACGCCCAGCTGAAGAAGCTCGTCCTGAACCTCCGTCAGGCCGCCTCCATCTCCCACGAGTTGGCCTCCCGCTACCAGGCCGCCCAGACCCGCCTGCGCAAGTTCGAGGAGGCGGGCCCGCCCCCCGAGCCGCCCCGCGAGCAGGACATCACCATGCGCATCAAGGGCGGCCGGACCGGCGTAAGGGCCGTCACCTGCAAGGGACTTGAACTCACCGGCCTGATGAAGCCCTTCGACCTGGAGGTCTTCTACGGCGAACGCGTCGCCGTCCTCGGCTCGAACGGCTCGGGCAAGTCGCACTTCCTGCGCCTCCTCGCCGGCGACGACGTCAAGCACACGGGGGAGTGGAAGCTCGGCGCGCGTGTCGTGGCAGGGCACTTCGCGCAGACCCACGCGCATCCCGAACTCCAGGGCCGCACCCTCCTCGACATTCTGTGGAAGGAGCACGCCCAGGCCCAGGGACCCGCCATGTCCCGGCTGCGCCGCTACGAGCTGACCGGCCAGGCCGAGCAGAGCTTCGACCGCCTCTCCGGCGGCCAGCAGGCCCGCTTCCAGATCCTGCTGCTGGAACTCCAGGGCGTCACCGCCCTGCTCCTCGACGAGCCCACAGACAACCTCGACCTGGAGTCCGCGGAAGCCCTCCAGGAGGGCCTTGAGGCGTTCGACGGGACTGTGCTCTCCGTCACGCACGACCGCTGGTTCGCGCGCTCCTTCGACCGCTACCTGGTCTTCGGCAGCGACGGCAGGGTCCGCGAGAGCACCGAGCCCGTGTGGGACGAGCGGCGGGTGGAGCGCGCGCGGTAGGTCCGTGCAGTGCGGAGGCCGCGAGGCCCGAATGTTCGTAGAGTGGTCTCAGGACCGTGAGACTCGACGAGCGGGGCACACCATGACCGGAGTCGACCCTGCGCGCCTGGACGACTCCCAGCTCATGAAGGAGCTGGAGACCATCCACCGCACGCGCCACGACACCCTGCTGTACGGCTCGAACGACGCGCTGCGCGCCCACAACGACCGCATGGCCCGGCTGGAGGGCGAGTACCTGCGCCGCCATCCGCGCCGCCTCGTGGCCCCAGGCCGCACCCGTCAGGGAGCACGCGAGCGGGAGTGACGCGTGTTTGCCCCCCGAGGTCGGGGGCAGGCGAACCTTCAGCGCTGGATCGCAAACGCGTTCCCACCGGTGACCGTCCAACCCGGAGCATGCTCAAGGGAGTTGTGACGCACCATGCCCAGCACCACGTCCACTCGATCCACCCGCACGAACACGAAGCGACGTTCCCACCCCGACACCCCCGACACCGCGGAGGCGTTCCGCGCCCTGGTCACGCTGCCGCCCGGCCCGCAGCACGACACCGTCCGCGAACGCATCGTGGAGGCCTGGCTGCCCATGGCCGACCGGCTCGCCGGACGGTTCCGCAACCGGGGCGAGAGCACCGAGGACTTACGACAGGTCGCCGCCCTCGGCCTGGTCAAGGCCGTCGACCGGTACGACCCCGGGCGCGGCAACGCGTTCGAGAGCTACGCCGTGCCGACCATCACCGGCGAGATCAAACGGCACTTCCGCGACCACATGTGGACGCTGCACGTGCCGCGCCGGGTGCAGGATCTGCGCAACCGGGTGCGGGTCGCCGGGCAGGAGCTGGCGCAGACGGTGCCGGGGCGGCGGCCGACCGTGGCGGAGCTCGCCGCGCACGCGTGCCTCTCCGAGGAGGAGGTGCGGGCCGGGCTGGAGGCGCTGGAGAGTTTCAGCGCGTTGTCGTTGGACGCGGAGGCCTCCGGCGGTGCGGACGGGTGGGCGTTGGGTGACGTACTCGGGTCTGCTGATCCGGCGTTGGACGTCGTGGTGGACCGGGAGGCTGTGAAGCCGCGGTTGGCTGCGCTGCCCGAGCGGGAGCGGGAGATTCTGTATCTGCGGTTCTTCGGGGACATGACGCAGAGTCGGATCGCGGAGGAGTTCGGGATTTCGCAGATGCATGTGTCCCGGTTGATCAGTCGGTGTTGCCGGCGGATTCGGGAGCAAGTTCTTGAGGACGTCGCATAGGGGTTGCACGTCGAGTGCGGGCCGGTGAGGGCTGGGCGCGCCCACGCGGCGGAGCCGCAAATAGACACAGCCCCGCGCCCCTAAAGGAACACGGCCGGTGTTCACTCGCTCGGGCCTCGCCGCGCGCGCCTCTCTCCTGACCGGGCTTCGATGGTGTTGCCGCCGTCCTCGGTCTAAGGAGACCCGCTCATGCGTCGCACCGCCCTTGCTCTGTCCGTCGTCGCCCTGGTCGGCGTCGTCGGGGGTGCCGCCGCCCCGGCTGTGGCCGTCGATTCCGCCGCGGAGGTCAGTCCGAGTACCGCCCAGGCCGGCGGGAGCGTGACCGTGTCCGTCTCCTGCGAGGCCATCGGGGGGACCGCGCCCGAGACCCTGGACGCCACCTCCCAGGCCTTCGACGACGGCTCCGTCCAACTACGGCGGGTGCCCGGAAACGACGACCGGGCGGCCGGAGCCGCGTATCGCGGAACCGCGCGGATCTCCGAGGACGAGCAGGACGAGCAGGTCGGGCGGGACGCCGCGTGGACCGTCGACGGGACCTGTCCGGCGCCGCCCGGCGGTCAGGGCAGGCCGTGGAGTGCGACCTTCAGCGTGGAACGCGGGAGTGGGGGCGGGGGCGGGCAGCGGCCGTGTCAGGAACCCCGGGGTGATTCCTGTGCCGGTGCCGCCGTGATCGAGCGCGGGGTGCGGGCCGGGGAAGGCGGTACCTTCACCGACTCCGTGCCGGCGCTGGTCGCCGGCGGTGTGCTGATCGCGGGCGCGTTCGGCGGTGCCGTGTACCGGCTGCGCAGGCGGACTCCGGGACACTGAGGGCACGACCAGGACACGGCACGGCACTGCACCAGGGACTGCGCGGAGGCACCATGCGGCAGGCGGACGCGATAGGCCAGGGACCCGTCCGTTACGGGCCGGTGCTCCCCGACGACGGACTGCCCGTACTGCCGGAACTGGCCGCCGTCCTCGCCGCCGCCGCGAGCCGCACCGAGGAACAGCCGGTCGGCGGCGCCCCCGCACTGCTCGACGCCGCGAGCGGCTACTTCGAACGCCGGGGCCTGCCCGGCGGCCCCGCCCGCGTGGCCGCCGCCCCGGGCGCCCCCGCGCTGCTGGTCGCGCTGACCGCCGCGCTCGGCGGTGACGTCCTGGTGCCCAGACCCTGCGCCGCCTGGTGGGCGCCGTACGCCCGGCTGCTGGGCAGACCCGTGTTCCATGTGGGCACTCCGGCCGAGTGCGGCGGGGTGCCCGACCCGTACGCCCTGCTGGAGACCGTGCGCAGGGTCCGGGACGAGGGCGGTGACCCGCGGCTGCTGGTGCTGTCGGTCGCCGACGACCCCACCGCCACCGTGGCGCCGCCCGAGGTCATGCACGAGACCGTCGAGGCCGCCGCGGGCGAGGGCCTGCACCTGGTCAGCGACGAGACCTGGCGCGACACCCTGCACGCGCCCCGGCGCACCGTGCTGCTCAGTCCCGCCGAGATGCTGCCCGACCGGGTCACCGTCGTCACCGACCTCGCCGGCGCGCTCCTCCCCTCCGGCTGGCCCGCCGCAGTGGCCCGCTTCCCCGCCGGCCGCGCCGGGAACGCGCTCCACGCGCGCGTGCTCGACGTCCTCACCGCGCTCGGCGCCCGTGTCGCCGCACCCGTCGCCGCCGCGGCCGGCCACGCCCTCGGCGAACCCCCGCCCGTCGTCGCCCGCCGCGACAGAGCCGTAGGCCTGCACGCGCGCGTGGCCGCCGCCGCGCACGCGGCCGTCACCGGGGCGGGCGCGTTCGCCCGGCCGCCGCAGGCGGGACGTCATCTGTACGTCGATCTCGGGCCGTTGCGCCACGCGCTCACCCCGCAGAGGGTGGGCGACGCGCAGGACCTGGAGGAGTTCCTCACCGCCCGGCTCGGCATGCCCGCGCCGGGCGGCCACCGCTTCGGCGACGACCTGGGCGCGCTGCGGGTACGGCTGTCCACCGGACCGCTGCTGGGCCGAACCGACGAGGAACGCGCGGAATGCCTCATGTCACCCGTGCCGTTGGAACTGCCACACGTGCAACGCGCGTTGATGTCCTTGAGGTCGATCTTCGACGATCTCCGCGACGACGCTCAGCGATGGGAGCCTCCTCGATGACGCAGCAGTCCGAGTCGACCACGACGAGTACGACGACCCCGGACGCCGGCCGCACGGCGTCCCTGTCCCCCTTCACCCCCTCGTCCCCGCCGCTCGCCGAGCCCCGCCCCCTCGGCGAGCGGCGCGTATGGCCCCGGACCTTCCACGACCGGCTCACCGCCCCGCTGCCCGGCCTCAAGGCGATCGCCCGCTTCGCCCGCGAGGGCTCCGTACGGCCCCGCCCCGAGGGGCTCGCCGACATCCCCCGACTCCCGTTCGCCCCCGAGCCGTTGCCCCGGGTCGACTCCCTGACCGTCGCCGTCACCTGGGCGGGGCACGCCAGTTGGGTGGTGCGCATCGGCGGGCTGACGATCCTCACCGACCCGGTCTGGTCCCGCCGCATCCTCGGCACCCCGGCCCGGATCACCCCCGTGGGCGTCGCCTGGGAGGCACTCCCGCCGATCGACGCCGTCGTCATCAGCCACAACCACTACGACCACCTCGACGCCCCCACCCTGCGCCGACTCCCGCGCCACACCCCGGTGTTCGCGCCGGCCGGCCTCGGCGGCTGGTTCCGGCGCCGCAGATTCACCCGCGTCACCGAACTGGACTGGTGGGAGGCGGCCCAACTCGACGGCGTACGGCTCGACTTCGTACCCGCGCACCACTGGTCCAAGCGCAGCCTCACCGACACCTGCCACTCCCTGTGGGGCGGCTGGGTGATGACGGCACCGGACGGACAGCGCGTCTACTTCGCGGGCGACACGGGATACGGCCACTGGTTCTCCCGCATCGGCGCCCGCTACCCCGGTATCGACCTCGCCCTGCTCCCCATCGGCGCCTACGACCCGCGCTGGTGGCTCAGCGACGTCCACTGCGACCCGGAGGAAGCGGTGCGGGCCGCCCAGGACTTGGGCGCGCGGCGAATGGCCCCCATGCACTGGGGCACGTTCGTCCTGTCGGCGGAGCCGGTCCTTGAACCACTCACGCGGGTGCGGACGGCCTGGGAGCAAGCGGGCCTGGCGAGGCAGGACCTGTGGGACCTACCGGTGGGAGGTTCAAGAGTGCTTGCCTAGGCGGGAGTTCAGGCGGGAGTTGTCTTCCTCACCCTGCGCCACACGGTCGGCGCCGCGCTGATCACCACGGTCAGCGCGACCGCCGCCACCACGCCCTCCCACGGCTCGGGGAACAGCGAACCGCCGAGGATGCCGATCAGCTGGTACGTCACCGCCCAGGCCAGACAGGCCGGCGCGTTGCCGCGGGCGAACCGGCGGATCGGCCACTCGGCCAGCAGACAGGCCAGCATCACCGGGATACGGCCGGCCGGCACCATCCGGGACAGCACCAGCACCGTCACCCCGTGGTCGGCCAGCTTCTTCTGGGCCTGCTCCAGCCGGTCCTCCGGAGCCCGCGCGCGGATCGCCTCCAGCCAGCGCGAGCCGTTCTTCGACCCCATCCCGCGCCGCCCCAGCCAGTACAGCGCGATGTCCCCGAGGAACGCGGCCAGCGACGCCGTCACGAACACCAGCGCCAGCGCGAACGGCGCCGTCTGGTGAAACGCGACCACGGCCGCCGAACTCACCAGCGCCCCCGTCGGAATCACCGGCACCAGCGCCCCGAACAGCACCAGCAGGAACAACGACGGGTAGCCGATGGCCTGTTGAGTCGATTCGGGCGAGGTCGTCGCCGTCGCGGACAGCGCGTCCGCGATCCAGCTCACCGGGCGACCTCCGGATGTACGCTCTCGCCGTGCCCGAGCCGGTGCACCGCCACCGAGGGCGTCAGTTGGGCCGCGATGCGCACGAACTCGTCGCCGGGCGTGTGGAATTCGTGCGGGCGCACCGCGTCCATCCCGATCGGCCAGTACGTGCCGTAGTGCACCGGCACCGCGCTGCGCGGCGCGAGCCGGGCCAGCGCCTTGGCCGCGCGTCCCGCGTCCAGGTGCTCCTCGCCGAGATAGGGCCCCCAGCCGCCGACCGGCAGCAGCGCCACGTCGACCGGCCCGACCTCCTTGGCCATGTCGTCGAAGAGCCCGGTGTCCCCGGCGAAGTAGGTGCGTGCCTCGCCCTCGACGACGTAGCCCAGCGCGGGGGAGCGGTGCGGTCCGACCGGCAGCCGCCGCCCGTCGTGCCGCGCGGGCACGGCCCGTACGACCAGGTCACCGACCATCGTCTGGTCGCCGGGGGACACCTCGTCGATCCGCAGGTGCCGGAGCCGGCGCAACCCCGGCACCGCGCGGAGTGCGCCCCGGGGCACGAGCAGGCGCGTGCCCGGGGCGAGAGTGCCGAGCGAGGGAAGGTGCAGGTGGTCGGCGTGCAGATGGGAGACGAGCGCCAGGTCCGCGCGCCGGGCCTCGGGCGGCGGCACCGCGCCCCGGCGGCGTCGGAGATGCGCGAGCCGGCGGGCGAACAGGGGGTCGGTGAGGACACGTATGTCCGAGTCCTCGATCGTGCAGGTGGCGTGACCCCACCAGGTGATCTCCACCGGCACCTTCTTTGCCTCCTTCGCGCGACTCCCCCGAAGCCTACGGGCAGGAGTAGGGTCGGCGGCGAAACCCGGAGGTGAGGGGGACGCCATGGGACAGGTACGCGGTGCCTCCGGTATGCCCTCGCGGGTCAGGGTCACGGCGATCGCCAGCCTGACACCGCTGGAGGAGCTGGACGAGGACCCCTTCCTGGTCGACTCGCGCAGCCAGCACGCCATGTGCGCCCGGTGGGCCGCCGACCACGGCTATGTGATCGCCCGCGAACTCCTGGTGCGCGGGCTGCGCCCCGACCACAGCGCCCTGTGGGACGGCGTCCGCCCCGGCCTCGACCTGTTCGTCGCCCCCAGCCGCCGGGTCCTGGAGAGCGCGCTGTCCTCCGTGGAGGAGTTCACCGACGAGTGCGCGCGACGCGGGGTGCGGATCGAGACGGTGGGCCGCGCGGAACCGTCGTACGACGCCCAGGCCAAGGCCCGCGTGCACCGGCGGCTGTCGATGCCCACGGCCGGCTACGACGGCCGCTAGCAGCAGGGTCCCCGCGTCCCGTATGACAGGCTGGGGACAGGCCCGCCAGGTCGACGGGCCCGGGACGTGAGGTGTACGGGGCGTGGGCGGAGGGCGTTGGCGGCGGCTCGCCAGTCAGGTCGGGCGCAGCATCGCGGTGTGGGCCGTCTCCACGGTCACCATGCTGGTGCTCGCCGGGATCCTGCCGGACTTCCAGCTCCAGTCGGCGGACGGCGACAGCGCCACCCGGATCGCGGTCACGGCCGCGCTCGGCGCCGGTGCCTTCGGTGTGCTGTCGGCCCTGGTCTGGCCGCTGCTGGTACGGCTGTTGCTGCTGGTGCCCGCACTCGTCCTCGGTCTTCTCGTCTTCGTGCTCAACGGGTCGCTGCTGCTGATCGCCCTGCGCATCAATCCGGACGGCGGGCTGCGCGGCCAGGTCGCCCCCGAGACCGCCGTGGTCGTCGCCGCCGTGATGTCCGCCGTCGCCTCCGCCACCGGCGGTGCCCTCGCCGTCCGCGACGACGACGCCTACCGCCGCCGTCTGTACCGCCTCGCCGACCGCCGCCGCAGGGCCCTCCCGCCCGGCCCGTCCTCGCCCGGCACCGTCTTCCTCCAGCTCGACGGCGTCGGCCACGACGTCCTGCTCGACGCGCTGGCGAAGGGGCTGATGCCCACTGTCGCGCGACTCCTCGGCGGCGACCGCCCCACCCACCGCCTCACCCCCTGGCGCACCGACTGGTCCAGCCAGACCGGCGCCAGCCAGCTCGGCATCCTGCACGGCTCCAACCACGACATCCCCGCGTTCCGCTGGTACGAGAAGGACACCGGCGAGGTGATGGTCTGCAACCGCCCGACCAGTGCCGCCGAACTCCAGCGCCGCGCCGTCGAGTTCACCGGCGACGGCGGCCTCCTCACGCTCGACGGCGCCAGCCGCGGCAACCTGTTCAGCGGCGGCGCCGACGAACAGGCCCTCGTGCTGTCCATCGCCATCCGCCGCCGAGGCCGGGAGAACCGTTCCCGCGCGGGCTACTTCGCCTACTTCTCCGACCCCGCCAACGCCGTCCGCACCGCGATGTCCTTCGTCGCCGAGGTCGGCCGCGAGATCGGCCAGTCGATCCGCTCCCGCCTCACCAGGCAGCGCCCCCGCGTCAAACGCGGCGGCCTCTACCCCCTCGTCCGCGCCTTCGCGACCGTCGTGGAACGGGACGTCGTCGTCGCCGCCGTCATGGGCGACATGCTGGCCGGCCGCACCGCCGTCTACGCCGATCTCGTGGCCTACGACGAGGTCGCCCACCACTCGGGACCGCGCAGCCGCGACGCCGCCAAGGTCCTCGGGCGCCTCGACCGCTCCCTCGCGCTGATCGAGAACGTCGCCGAGCACGCCCCGCGGCCGTACCGCATCGTCGTCCTCTCCGACCACGGCCAGAGCCCCGGCGAGACCTTCCAGGGCCGCTACGGCCTCACCCTCGGCGACCTCGTACGGGCGGGCTGCGGTCTGCCCGTACCGCGCCGGGCCCGCCGCACCCACAGCGGTGCCGAGGCCCGCGCCGCCGTCCGCGCGGCGCTGCGCAGGCCCGCCAAGGACGGCGACGAGCGGCAGGTTCACGCCGGCCGGCACTCGGAGCCGATCGTGCTGGCCTCCGGCAACCTCGGCCTGGTCTCCTTCCCGGACGTGCCGCACCGCATGACCAAGGAGGAGATCGACGCCCGCCACCCGGCACTCCTCACCACGCTCGCCAACCACCCCGGCGTCGGCTTCGTCCTGGTGCGCAGCGAGGAGTACGGCGGAGTCGTCCTCGGCGCGCACGGCGCGGAGCTGCCGGTGGCCGAACTCGACGACAAACAGGGCCCGTTGGCGGACTTCGGCCCCGGCGTCGCGGACGCCGTCCGGCGCACCCACTCCTTCCCGCGCACCGCCGACATCATGGTCAACTCCTGGTACGACCCCGCCGAGGGCGAAGTCCTCGCCTTCGAGGAGCAGATCGGCTCCCACGGCGGCCTCGGCGGCTGCCAGGGCAAGCCGTTCCTGCTGTCGCCGCGCGCCCTCTCCACACCGGTCGAGGACGGCGAGGACCTCGTCGGCGCCGAGCACGTCCACCGCGTACTGCGGCGCTGGCTGCGGGAGTTGAACGGCCCGCAGGTGCCGCTGACGGCGGAGCCGGAGGAGCGGGCCGCCTGAAAAATGGGCTGCGGTGGGAGGAGCGTGCGCACACACTGTTCGAGTCTCCCCACCTCGAACCTCCTTCAGGAGCCGCTGCTTTGCAGGCTGCCGTCACCGTCACGCCCGCCCGGATCCCCGAACTGCTGCTGGGTCTCGCGACCGTCCGCCCCGTCTTCCTCTGGGGCGCGCCCGGCATCGGAAAGTCGTCCCTGGTAAGGGAGTTCGCCCAGTCGCTGGGGCTGGAGTGCGTCAGCCTGCTCGGTACGCAGCTCGCACCCGAGGACCTGATCGGCGTACCGCAGATCCGTGACGGACGGTCGGTGTTCTGCCCGCCGGAGGCCATCGCGCGCGACGAGCCGTACTGCCTGTTCCTGGACGAACTCAACGCGGCCACACCGGATGTGCAGAAGGCGTTCTACTCGCTGATCCTGGACCGGCGCATCGGCAGCTACGAACTCCCCAAGGGCTCCATCGTGATCGGCGCCGGCAACCGCGCGACCGACAACGCGCTGGCCCGCCCGATCGCGTCCGCGCTGATCAACCGGCTCACCCACGTCCACCTGGAGGCCTCCCCGAAGGACTGGCTCAAGTGGGCCGCCGCCAACGGCATCCATCCGTGGATCCTCGACCACCTCACCGACCGCCCCGACCACCTGTGGTCCAAGCCGCCGAAGACGGAGGAGCCCTTCTCCACGCCCCGCTCCTGGCACATGCTCTCCGACGCGCTGGGCTCCTTCGGGCCCGACCTCGACGAGGACACCCTCAAGGTCGTCGCGCACGGCACGCTGACGCCCGCCCACGCGGTCGCGTTCTGCGGCTACGTCAAGATCGTGCGCAGCCGCTTCGGCATCGAGGCCGTCCTCAAGGGCGACGCCCGCTGGCCCAACCGCACCGAGGACCGCGACCTCCTCTACTACCTCGCGGAGTCCTTCCGGGGCCGCCTCATCAAGGAACTCCCGGCCAGCAAGGACCACTTGTCGGCGAACGGCCGCCAGACCGCCTACCGCGCAAAGTCCCTGCTCGTCCAACTCGCCGAGATCTCCGTGGAGGTGGCGCAGAGCGTCATCGCCTCGGACGACGACGGCAACCCGGTCCTCCCGGCCTGGTTCCTGGTCGAGGCCGCCCGGGACATGCCCCGGCTGGTGGAGGCGCGCCGGTGAGTTCCACGGAGGCGCCCCGGTGAGCCGTACCCGCAAGAAGGATCCCGAGAAGAAGAAGCCCGACCCGGCGACCGAGGCGTTCACGGCGGGGCTGAGGCTCGTGTGGGCCAACCCCGCGCTCGCCGCGATCGACTTCGAGCTGTGCCGGGAGGAGGACTGCCGGGCCGCGCCCCGCGACGGGCTCGTGCTCGTCAACTCCAACGGGTACCTCCACGCACACCCCACCCGGCTCGCCGAACCCGCCGAATGGGCCTGGGCGATCGCGCACGCGCTCATCCACCTCGGCTTCGGCCACGTCCCCGGCGCCAACGGCGAGCGCGAACAGCCCGACCGCTTCGACCTCGCCGCCCGCTGCATCGTCGTCAACCGCTTCCTGCTCACCTTCCCCGTGGGCCGCACCCCCGAAGACCTGCCCGCCGCCTACCCCGCGGGCGACGAGGAACAACTCGCGGCCCGCTGGCGACGCGACGGCATCCCGGCCGCCTACGAACACTGCGGTACGGCGGGCAGCGCCCCCGACCAGCGGCTCGTACCGTGGCAGGGCTGGCCCGGGACCCCCGTGGACTGGCAGATCGCCTTCGCGAGCGCCCTCACCCGGACCATGTCCGTCGCCATGGACCTCGCCGGCGGTCGCCGCGACTCGATGTACGGCGGCCCGACCCGGCTGCACCCCTGGGAGCGCGCCCTGAGCTGGTTCGTCTCCAACTACCCGCTGCTCGGCGGCATCGCGGCCGGCATCACCCTGGTCGCCGACGCCGAACTCGCCCGCGCCCACGGCATCTCCGTCGCCGCCGTCGACACCGAGGCCGCCGAGATCTACATCAACCCGCTGCGTCAATTCGACGACGAGGAATGGCGGTTCGTCCTCGCCCACGAGATGCTGCACGCCGCCCTGCGCCACGGCGACCGCTGCGGCACCCGCGACCCGTTCCTCTTCAACGTCGCCGCCGACTACGTCATCAACGGCTGGCTGCGCGAGATGGACATCGGCACGATGCCCGAAGGCCTGCTGTACGACCCGGAGTTGAAGGACCTCTCCGCCGAGGAGGTCTACGACCGGATCACCGCCGACCTGCGCCGCACCCGCCGCCTGGCCACCCTGCGCGGCAAGGGCACCGGCGACATCCTCGGCGGGCCGCTCGGCAGCGCGCGCGACTACGTCGACCTCGACGAGTTCTACCGGCGCGGTCTCGCCCGCGGCCTGGACCTGCACCAGCAGCACGAACGCGGCTTCCTGCCCGGCGGGTTGGTCGAGGAGATCCGCGCGCTCAGCCATCCACCCCTGCCCTGGGACGCCCAACTCGCCCGCTGGTTCGACGAGTTCGTGCCCCGCCCCGAGCCCGTACGGTCGTACGCCCGCCCCTCGCGCCGCCAGTCCTCCACCCCCGACATCCCGCGCGCCGGGCACTACTTCCCGCCCGAGGAGATCGCACGCTGCACCTTCGGCGTCGTCCTCGACACCTCCGGCTCCATGGACCGCACCCTCCTCGGCAAAGCACTGGGCGCGATCGCCTCGTACGCCGAGGCCCGCGACGTACCGGCGGCCCGGGTCGTGTTCTGCGACGCGGCCCCGCACGACGCGGGCTATGTGCCGGTCACCGACATCGCCGGCCGGGTGCGCGTGCACGGGCGCGGCGGCACCGTACTGCAGCCCGGGATCGACCTGTTGCACCGCGCCGACGACTTCCCGCCGGGGGCGCCCGTCCTCGTCATCACCGACGGCGGGTGCGATGTGCTGCGGGTGCGGCGCGAGCACGCCTATCTGATTCCACCAGGCGCTCGCCTGCCGTTCACCCCGCGTGGGCCGGTCTTCCGGGTGCGCTGAACCGGAATGTGATCGGATGGCTCCGTACGACATCCGCGTCGAAAGGAATCATCGTGGCAACCACGCGCACCGCACACACCGTCTGGGAAGGCGAACTCATCAAGGGCAGCGGCGAGGTCACGTTCGACTCGTCAGGCATCGGTGTGCAGCCGGTGACGTGGGCGTCGCGCGCCGAGCAGGCCAACGGCAGGACCAGCCCCGAGGAGCTGATCGCAGCCGCCCACTCCAGCTGCTTCTCCATGGCTCTGTCGCACGGCCTCACCGGCGCGGGCACCCCGCCCACCCGCCTGGAGACCAAGGCCGATGTCACCTTCCAGCCCGGCGAGGGCATCACCGGCATCCACCTCACCGTCCGCGGCGAGGTCCCCGGCCTGGACGCGGAGGGCTTCGCGGCCGCCGCCGAGGACGCCAAGAAGAACTGCCCGGTCAGCCAGGCGCTCGCGGGTACGACGATCACGCTGACGGTGGAATCCGCCTGACCCCGGCTCCCTCTCCCACCTCGATGCCGCACCCGGAAAACGGGTGCGGCATTGACTTTCCGCCACTCAAGTTTTGTGCTGGAGATCGGGCAGCACCTGGCGGAAGGGGACGGCTATGGGACGCGCGGTCGGAATCGATCTGGGGACCACGAACTCGGTGGTCGCGGTGCTGGAGGGCGGGGAGGCGACGGTCGTCGCCAACGCCGAGGGAGCGAGGACCACACCCTCGGTCGTGGCCTTCGCCAAGAACGGCGAGGTATTGGTCGGCGAGGTCGCCAAACGGCAGGCCGTGACGAACATCGAGCGCACCGCGCGCTCGGTGAAACGCCACATGGGCAGCGCCGACTGGCGCTTCCCGGACACGGGCGCCATCGACGGAACGCGGTACCGCGCCCAGGAGCTGTCCGCACGCGTACTGCAGAAACTGAAACGGGACACGGAGGCCTACCTCGGCGAGGACGTCACCGACGCGGTGATCACCGTCCCCGCCTACTTCGACGACTCCCAGCGCCAGGCCACCAAGGAGGCCGGCGAGATCGCGGGCCTCAAGGTCCTGCGGATCATCAACGAACCGACCGCCGCCGCCCTCGCCTACGGCCTCGACCGCGGCGAGGAACAGACCGTCCTCGTCTTCGACCTCGGCGGCGGCACCTTCGACGTCTCCCTCCTGGAGATCGGCGACGGCGTCATCGAGGTCAAGGCCACCAACGGCGACACCCACCTCGGCGGCGACGACTGGGACCAGCGGGTCATGGAGTACCTGGTCAAGAAGTTCCAGGGCCAGTACGGCATCGACCTCGGCAAGGACAAGATGGCGCTCCAACGCCTGCGCGAGGGCGCCGAGAAGGCCAAGATCGAACTCTCCTCGGCCGCCGAGACGACGATCAACCTGCCCTACATCACCGCCTCCGCCGACGGCCCGCTGCACCTCGACGAGAAGCTGACCCGCGCCCAGTTCCAGGAACTCACCGCCGATCTCCTCGACCGCTGCAAGACCCCCTTCCACCAGGCCGTCAAGGACGCCGGCGTCAAACTCTCCGCCGTCGACCACGTCATCCTCGTCGGCGGCTCGACCCGGATGCCCGCCGTCACCGACCTCGTCAAGGAACTCACCGGCAAGGACCCGCACAAGGGCGTCAACCCCGACGAGGTCGTGGCGGTCGGCGCCGCACTCCAGGCCGGAGTCATCCGCGGCGACGTGAAGGACGTCCTCCTCCTCGACGTCACCCCGCTGTCCCTGGGCATCGAGACCAAGGGCGGCATCATGACCAAACTCATCGAACGCAACACGACCATCCCGACCCGGCGTTCGGAGATCTTCACCACCGCCACCGACAACCAGCCCTCGGTCGGCATCCAGGTCTACCAAGGCGAGCGCGAAATCGCCGCGTACAACAAGAAGTTGGGCGTCTTCGACCTCACCGGCCTGCCGCCCGCCCCGCGCGGCGTCCCGCAGATCGAGGTCGCCTTCGACATCGACGCCAACGGCATCATGCACGTCTCGGCCAAGGACCTGGCGACCGGCCGCGAACAGAAGATGACCGTCACCGGCGGCTCCGCGCTCCCCAAGGACGACATCGACCGCATGATGCGCGAGGCCGAACAGTACGCGGAGGAGGACCGCAGGCGCCGCGAGGCCGCCGAGACCCGCAACCAGGCCGAACAACTCGTCTACCAGACCGAGAAGTTCGTCCGCGAGAACGAGGAACGCATCCCGGCCGACACCAGGTCCGAGGTCGCGGCGGCGGCCACGCAGGTCAAGACCCTCCTGGAAGGCGAGTCCGACACCGCCGAGTTGCGCGCCGCCGTCGAGAACCTCGCCACCGTCAGCCAGCGCATGGGCCAGGCCATGTACGCCCAGGCCGCCCAAGAGTCCCCGACGGAACAGACGGAGACCCCCACGGAACACACCTCACCCCAGGAGGAGGAAGGCGTCGTCGACGCGGAGATCGTCGACGACGAACGCGAGGCGAAGGGCGGCGCGGCCTAGCTCACGGTCCGCCCGCCGGACGCGGTCGGCAAGGTGGCGCAGACGGCGTCCAGGACGGACGCGTACGGCGTGCCGAAGTCGGCCAGCCGGGCGCGGAGTCGGTCCAGCGCGGTGCGGTACTCGGTGAGCAGGCCGAGGTTGCCGGTGCGGGACGTGAACTCCAGGACCGCGGGCAGGAAGTCGGGCAGCTCCTCGCCGGTGAACTCCAGCCCGTGCGCGCGGTAAAGCTCCTTGAAGCAGACCAGGGACATACCGTGCGCGCGGGTGTCGCCGCCGTGCCACCGGCTCAGGTACAGGCTGTGCCGGTTCTCGGGGCCGAAGACCTCGACATAGTGCGCGGCCAGTTCCCGCGGCGGCGTGAGGGCCGCGTGGTCGGCGAAGCCCCGCAGCTGCGGGGCGGCTTCGCGCAGCAGCGGGAGCCGGGCGCGGAAGTCGTCGTCGGGGAAGGTCAGGCAGAGCGCGGCCGCCTGGTACAGCACGGCGTCCGAGGGCATCAGGCCTCCATCGCGTGGACGTGTGCGGCGGCGACGAGTTCGATGGCCTCGTCCCAGGCGGCTACAGGATCCTGTATACGATATTCGCCTGTGTCCCACGGTGCCTGGCCGGCCCGGCGGGCGGTGTCCACGTGTCCGTCACCTGCGCTCCCTTGCTCGCCCATGGTGTCGAACCTAGGGCGGGGCAGGGGAGCGCACCCGTTCACAGCAGCCGTACGGGTCAGTGCTTGACGGCGACCCCACCGTAGACCGGGACGATGCCCTCCGCCTGGGCGGCCACGTCCTCCGGCTCCGGGCGCCAGCCGTAGACGGCGATCACGCCCGGGCCGAGCAGCTCCAGGCCGTCGAAGAAGCGCGAGAACTCGGCCAGCGAGCGCGGGTGGAACGGGGTACCGCTGCGCCGGAAGTGCTCGGCCGCCTTCCCGATGGCCTCGGGGCTGAGATCCGGGGTGACCTGCGACAACACCACATAGCTGCCCGGGACGAGGACGTCGACGTACCCCTTGAGCAGGCCGTACACGTCGTCGCCGTCGGGGTCGTCGCCCAGATAGTGGGTGAGCGCGACCAGCGACAGCGCGACCGGCTGCGTGAAGTCGAGGGTCTCGCCGGCCAGCCGCAGGATCGTGTCCGGGTCGCGGACGTCGGCGTGCACGTACTCGGTGCTGCCCTCGGGCGCTCCGTGCAGCAGCGCCTCCGCGTGCCGCAGCACGATCGGGTCGTTGTCCGCGTACACGACCTTCGCATCCGGGGCGACACTCTGCGCCACCTGGTGGAGGTTCGGCTCGGTGGGGATACCCGTGCCGATGTCCAGGAACTGGCGTATCCCGGCCTCGGCGGCGGTCCGCGTCGCCCGGTGCATGAACCGGCGGTTGGCCCGCGCCCCGCGCACCGCCGTACCGTCCGAGGCGAGGATCCGGCGCGCCAGCTCCTCGTCCACCGGGTAGTTGTCCTTGCCGCCGAGCCACCAGTCGTACACCCGCGCCGGATGCGGCCGGCTGGTGTCGATACGGGTGGGCGCGGCTTCGGATCCGGTCATGCGGTGTCGTCTCCTCTGGAGTCCGGGTCGGTGTGCTGTGCCGGGAACCGCGCTGGGTACGGGCCGTGCTCAGAAGGTCTCGCGGTAGTCCCGCAGGATCTTCTTGGTGCGCTGGGCGGACGCGGCGTGCGCCGTCATGTGGTCGAGGACCTCCAGATGCGCGGAGACCTCGGTACGGGAGTCCAGATACAGGGCGCCGGTCAGGTACTCGGTGAACACCATGTCGGGCAGCTCCGGTTCGTCGAAACGGAACAGCGAGAACGGGGCGTACGTCCCCGGGTGCGGGCCGTTCTCGAACTCCGCGACCTGGAGCGTGACCCGGTCGCGCTCGCCGAACTCCAGGAGTTTGTCCAGCTGTTCGCGCATCACCTCGCCGCGCATGCTCACCGGACGCCGCAACACCGTCTCGTCCATGATCACCCACAGGTGCGGCGGATTGTCCCGCTCCAACAGCCCCTGGCGCGCCATCCGCAGGGACACATGCCGCTCGATGGTCTCCGGACCGGTCTGCCCGATCGTCCCGGCCTCCATCACGGCACGCGCGTAGTCCTCGGTCTGCAACAGGCCGGGCACGAAGTGCGGTTCGTACGAACGGATCAGCCCGGCCGCGCCCTCCAGGCTCACATACAGGCTGAACCACTCCGGCAGCACATCGTGGAACCGCTGCCACCAACCCGGCTGGTTCGCCTCCTCGGTGAGCGCGACGAACGAGTCCGCCTCCTCGTCGGACACCCCGTACGTGCTCAACAGCACCTGCACATACGGCACTTTCAGCGCGACCTCGGCCATCTCCATCCGCCGTACGGTCGCCGGAGCCACCCGCAGGACCTGCGCGGCCTCCTCGCGTTTGATGCCGGCCGCCTCGCGCAACTCCTGGAGCCTTCTGCCCAGCACTACTTGGCCCACGGTGGGCGCGGGCCGCCGCTCACTCACGCCACGCCTCCCCATACGCGCCGAAGTCTGGGGGCAGTGTGCCATGTTCCGGCCATTGTCTCAGCCGTTCGGGGTTGATCATCCGTCAGTCTCCCCGCGCACGCAGGTACTTGGCCGTCGCCGGATCGGCCGGAAGGAACGTCTCGATCGCCAGCTCCGAGACCGTCACGTCCATCGGAGTGTTGAACGTGGAGATCGAGGAGACGAACGACAGCACCCGGCCCTCGTGCTCGATCCGCATCGGCAGCGCGAAGTACGGTACGGCAGAGGCCGGTTCGGCCTCGTCGCCGGCCGCCTTGGGCACCGGATAGGCGGCGACCTCCTCGTACAGCGCCCGCAGCGGCTCGGACCGGTGCAGGGCGATCTGCCGCTCCATCTGCGCGAGGAGATGCCCGCGCCACTCACCCAGATTGCGGATGCGCGGCGCCAGGCCCTCGGGATGCAGCGTCAACCGCATGGCGTTCAGCGGCGGTTGGAGCAGGGACTCCGGTACGCCGTCCAGCAGCATGGCGATGCCCCGGTTCGCCGCGACCACGGTGTAGACGGCGTCGACCACCAGCGCCGGATACGGCTCGTAGCCGTGGATCAGCCGCTCCAGACCCTCGCGCAACGCGCCCAACGCCGGGTCGTCCAACGGGGTTTCCGGATAGCGAGGGGCATAACCGGCCGCCAGCAGCAGGGAGTTGCGCTCCCGCACCGGCACCTCCAGATGCTCGGCCAGCCGCAGCACCATCTCCTCGCTCGGCCGCGACCGCCCCGTCTCGACGAAGCTGATGTGCCGGGCCGAGGAATCGGCCCGCAACGCCAGCTCCAGCTGACTGACCCGCCGCCGCTCCCGCCAGGCACGCAGCAACGGGCCGACACCCTTGCCCGCGGAGGTGCCGGTACCGGGCGCGACGATGGTCATACGCACGACCGTAGCCGAAGCGGCCCGCCCGTGAACGGACCGAGGAACCCGTCCGGGGGAGCCGCCCACCGGACTCACCCGGAGGCACTCGTCTGACCAGGCACGCAGCAGGCCACCTGTGGCACGCTGAAGTGGCCCAAGAGGAACCCGACCCCGAGGAAGGACCGAGGCCATGCCCGTCGCACCGCTGTCGCAGAAGGAGATCGAGGACCGCCTCGCGGAACTCCCGGGCTGGTCCGCCGACGCCGACCGGCTCACCCGCACCTACCGGCTGGGCACCCACTTCGCGGCCACCGCGATGGTCGTCCACATCGCCCAGGTCCAGGAGGAACTCGACCACCACTCCGACCTCACCCTCGGCTACAACACCGTCTCCCTCACCGTGAACACCCACAGCGTCGGCGGCGCGATCACCGACCTCGACTTCCAACTCGCCCGCAGAGTCGAGGACTTGGCCCCGGGCCACGGCGCGGGCTGACCGCACGGGACAGGGAGGGGCAACAGCGCGTGCTCGACTACGACAAGGAAGCCGACGCCTACGACGCGACACGCGGCGGCGAGCCCCGTGCCGCCGCCGCTGCCGAAGCCGTACTCGGCCTCGTCCCCCAGGGCGCCGGCGCCCTGCTCGACGTCGCCTGCGGCACCGGCATCGTCACCCGCCGCCTGGCCGCCGCCCGCCCCGGCCTGCGGGTCACCGGCCTGGACGCCGCACCCGCCATGGCCCGTACGGCGGCGACCCGGCTCCCCGGCGCCGTACTCCTCGCCGACAGCCGCCGACTCCCCTTCCCCGACGGGGTGTTCGACGCAGTCACCACCGTCTGGCTGCTGCATCTCGTGGCCGGCCCCGAAGACGCCAGGGCGATCACCGCGGAGTGCGCACGGGTACTGCGACCGGGCGGGGTGTACATCACCACGGTCGACAAGGCCGCCGCCCACGACGTCGGCAGCGACATCGACGCCGTCCTCGCCCCGCGCCCACGCCGCCCCGCCCAGGACCGACCCGACCACGTCCGCGTCTATGCCGCCGAACAGGGCCTGCACCCGGCCGGCACGGCCCGCTTCCGTGGCCACGGCCAGGGCCGCAGCCCCCGCAGCACCACCGCGGACCTGCGACGCGGCTGGTTCACCATGCTGCCGCCCGGCCAGCCGCTCACCGAACGGTTCGCCGAACGACTCCAGTCGCTGCCGGACCAGGAACGGCCGCGTGCGGACCCCGAGTTCACGATCCTGGCGTTCAGGAAGCCTCCGGCCGGGTGAAGTCCATCGTCCAGTTCGTCACCCAACTCGCCCCGTCGTCCACCGAGAACGCCTGCTCCCAGCCCGCGCCGCTCGCGGAGACCCCCGACCACACGAACCGCACCCGCACGTCCTTCCCGTCGTGAGTGTCGTCGCCGTAGAACTCGCCCCGGCCGCTCTCGAACCGCCCCGTCACCGGCGGGAACAGCTTTCCGCTGCGGCTCGACGACCAGTTCAGGGACCACTGCTCGGTCTCCCGGTCGAAGAGCCGCAGGGTCAGCCCCTTCGACCCCAGATACGGCATGTCGATCTCGTCGACGTTCGCCGCGCCGTCGAACAGCGGCCAGCAGCGGCTGACCCCGGTGAACTCCTCCCAGCCGCTGGCGGGTCGGAGGAAGTCGGTGAGACGACGGTTCACGACCTCCCACTCGCCGTGCAGGAAGTCGAAGTCGCGCGGGCTGCTCATGAACGGTCTCCAGTGGTTCCGGCGGGCAGGGAGTCAGCCAAGTAGGCGTCGAGGTCCGGGACTTCGGGCGCGAGCAGATGCCGTACCCAGGCGTCCCGTTCATGCAGGATCGGCGGCAGCTCCCAGGCACAGCCGATCCACGGCAGATCGGGTGTGACGAAGTGGGTGGGGTCGAGGTCGGGGCAGCCGAGCACCGGCTGGCCCGCCGACGCGCCCCGGAAGTGCAGGACGTTGTTCCACACCCAGCTGTACGCGTTCAGATAGGCGCCGCCGTCACCGCCCCGGTGCAGCACCACGAAAGTGGCCGGGGGAGTGCCGTCCGGCTCGGGCAGCAGCTCCGGCAGGATCGCGTACGCCGCCTCCTCCACCTCGGGCGCGATCCCGGCCGGGTCGGCGGTGACGTGGTAGCGCTTGACGTGCCGCCCGGCCACCTCGATCGGCGGTGGCACGGTCAGCAGTTTCTCCGTGAAAGACATGACAGGACGCTAGGACCGTTTCACTGACATCCTATGTCAGTGAAGTCCAGCAGACTCCTCTCGATCCTGCTCCTGCTCCAGACCCGCGGGAGGATGACCGCCGCCCAGCTCGCCGAGGCCTTGGAGGTCTCGGTCCGCACGGTCTACCGGGACGTCGAGGCACTGAGCGCGGCGGGTGTCCCGCTGTACGGCGACGCGGGCCACGCCGGCGGCTACCGCCTCCTCGACGGCTACCGCACCCGCCTGACCGGCCTCACCACGGACGAGGCCGAGGCCCTGTTCCTCGCCGGGGTGCCGGGACCGGCCGCCGAGCTGGGCCTCGGCCCGGTCCTGGCCGCCGCCCAGCTGAAGGTGCGCGCGGCCCTGCCGGCCGAACTACGCGAGCACGCCGACCGGATCAGCGGCCGGTTCCATCTGGACGCGCCGGGCTGGTACGCGGACGCCGACAAGACACCGTTTCTGCATACAGTCGCCGACGGCGTATGGAACAACCGTGTTCTGTATGCGATCTACCGTCGCTGGCGCGAGCCGACCGACGTGGAACGCCGACTGGAGCCGTACGGACTCGTACTGAAGGCGGGCCGCTGGTATGTCGTGGCCGGTCCCGGCCCGCGCACCTTCCGCGTCGACCAGATCCTCGCACTCACCACCTCCGACCCCGACGAGGAGTTCACCCGCCCCGACGACTTCGACCTCGCCGCGTACTGGACCGCCCACCAACGCGACTTCCACGACCGCCTCCACCGCAGCGAGGCAGTGGTCCGACTCGCACCCGAAGCGACCCTCGCCAGGGCGGTCCCCCTCAACGGACGGCCGGAACCGGACGGTTGGACCCTGATGTCGGTCCCCATCGAGTCCATCGACAACGCACACGGCGAGTTCCTGCGCCTCGGCACGGACATCGAAGTCCTCTCACCACCCGAACTCCGCGACCGGATCGCCCGCACGGTCGCCGAACTGGCCGAAAGATACGGCAACTTGCTCACCGGCAGCGGCGACTGACGGTACGGAACCCGTCCGTCCTCCCAGGAGGTACGTCACGTGAGCTACCCGCACCCGCATCCGCGCTCGCCGCACCGGTCCCGCAGACGAAGGGCCGTACTCTCCGCACTCACCGCCGCCGCGGCCCTGGTCCTCGCCGGACTCACCACCGGCACAACCGCCCAGGCCGCCACCGCCCGCCAGGTCGAGGCCCTCGACCGCGGTGTCGTCAGCGTCCACACCGACAGCGGCAACCTGGTCAGCTGGCGCTGGCTCGGCACCGACCCCGACACCGTCTCCTTCAACGTCTACCGCGCCGGTACGAAGGTCAACTCCGCCCCGATCACCGGCTCCACGAACTACTTCCACGCCGGCGCGCCCGCCCAGGCCGACTACACGGTCCGCGCGATCGTCGGCGGCGTGGAACAGGCCGACTCGGTCCATGCGATCCAGTTCCGCACCGGCTACAAGGACGTCCCGATCACCCCGCCCGCCGGCGGCACGACCCCCGACGGCGTCGCCTACACCTACGAGGCCAACGACGCCTCCGTGGGAGACCTCGACGGCGACGGACAGCTCGACTTCGTCCTCAAGTGGCAGCCCACGAACGCCAAGGACAACTCCCAGTCCGGCTACACCGGAAACACGATCCTCGACGGCGTGAAACTCGACGGCACCCGCCTGTGGCGCATCGACCTGGGCCGCAACATCCGCTCCGGCGCGCACTACACGCAGTTCCAGGTGTACGACTACGACGGCGACGGCAAGGCCGAGATCGCCATGAAGACGGCCGACGCGACCGTCGACGGAACGGGAACCGTCATCGGCAACTCGGCGGCGGACTACCGCAATGCGAGCGGTTACGTCCTGTCCGGACCCGAGTACCTGACCATGTTCAACGGCCAGACCGGCAAGGCGATGGGCACCGTCGACTACGTCCCGGCCCGCGGCACGGTCTCCTCGTGGGGCGACTCGTACGGCAACCGCGTCGACCGATTCCTTGCCGGTACCGCCTACTTGGACGGCAGCCGCCCCTCCCTGATCATGGCGCGCGGCTACTACACCCGCACGGTGATCGCCGCCTGGGACTGGCGGAACGGCGCCTTCACCCGCCGCTGGACCTTCGACACCAACTCCTCGACCAACACCGGTAAGGGCTACGACGCCCAGGGCAACCACCAGTTGGCGATCGCCGACGTCGACGGGGACGGCAAGGACGAGATCGTGTACGGCTCGATGGCCGTCGACGACAACGGCTCCGGCCTGTGGACCACCAAGAACGGCCACGGCGACGCCCTGCACGTCGGCGATCTCGACCCCGCCCGCCCGGGCCTGGAGGAGTTCAAGGTCGACGAGGACTCCTCGAAACCGTCCTCCTGGATGGCGGACGCGAAGACCGGCGCGATCATCTGGTCCACACCGGCCAACGGCGACAACGGCCGGGGCGTCTCCGGGGACATCTGGGCGGGCAGCCCCGGCGCCGAGTCCTGGTCGGCATCGGAGAGCGGCATCCGCAACCCCCAGGGCACAGTCGTGTCCACCCGCAAACCCTCCAGCACCAACTTCCTGTCCTGGTGGGACGCCGACCCGGTACGCGAACTCCTCGACTCCACCCACATCGACAAGTACGGCACCACCGCCGACACCCGCCTCCTGACCGGCTCCGACGTCCACTCCAACAACAGCACCAAGGCGACCCCGACCCTCTCCGGGGACATCCTCGGCGACTGGCGGGAAGAGGTCGTCTGGCCCACCACGGACAACACGGCGCTACGGATCTACTCCACGCCGTACGAGACGACCACCAGGATCACGACCCTGCTCCACGACACCCAGTACCGCACCGCCCTGGCCTGGCAGAACACCGCATACAACCAACCGCCCCACCCGAGCTTCTACATCGGCGACGGGATGCCGACGGCACCCCGGCCGACTGTCTACACACCGTGAGACAGGCGGCTGCGCGCCGCGTGCGCGCAGCCGCCCTCTCCGCCCGCTCAGGTGACCGTGCAGGACTGGTCACCTACCTTGAACGACGCCGGCTTCGTATTCACCCCCGACCAACTCCCCGTGAACCCGAACCCCACCGACGCACCCGCGGCCACCGTCCCGTTCCAGCTCACCGGGCACGAACCCGCCACCGTCGATGCGGGCGTTGTGCCAGGTGTAGGTGTCGGCCGCGAGCGCCGTGCCGGGGGCGTCGGCGGCGAGTGCGGACGGCCCGCCCGCCAACAAGCCTGCCGCGAGCGCCAGTACGGCCATCAGGATTCTGGTTC
The DNA here is from genome assembly GCF_045209635.1 of Streptomyces sp. NBC_01622. NCBI lineage: Bacteria > Bacillati > Actinomycetota > Actinomycetes > Kitasatosporales > Streptomycetaceae > Streptomyces > Streptomyces sp. NBC_01622. The sequence continues at coordinate 2,257,166 of NZ_CP109293.1, read as the reverse complement.
TTCGCACAGTGAGGTCCTCTCCTGAGGAGGGGGAAAGGCACGAGTGCCGGGCGACCCCCAGTGCGGGTAGGGGCCGCCCGGCGGTTCCGTGAAAGAGGGCGTTCGGTGTAGCGCCCCTATAGGGGCGCGGGGAACTGCGCGACCAGCCACAACGGACCCGCAGTCAAAGAACCACCTGACAAGCGGAGCTATTCAAGAAGCTCCGCATACGCCCCCATGGCCAGCGCGACATCCGCCTGCGCCCAGAACCGGTGATACGTGAACACAGGCGCGGCCCCGCCCGCCAAGTAGCTCTGGATCTTCGACCACGCCGGATCGTTCTTGTAGAAGGACCGCAACGAGGCGAACGTAGAAGCGGAGTTGACCGCGTCCCCGTTCGGCATCGTCCCGCTCCACCCGCTCGGCACGTACACACTGTCGTCGAACCGGTTGTAGTCCGCGCGGGTCTCCGGAACGGCGATGCCCAGACTGTCCTGGTAGTTGTTCCACATGCCGTCGAGAAGGGCCTTCGCCGTCGTCTTCGCCGCAGCGGAACCGGACTTCGCGGCGTAGTACGTCAACGTCTTGGCATACGCGGCCGCGACACCCACGTCGTTCGTGTAGTCGGCGACGGTGACATGAAGTCCCGTATTGGCACCGGGACTTGACGCATTCCAGGTGTCGGGCTGCCCCGACCACTGCAGCGTGGAGGGGATCAGATACGTGCCGTCCGGGTTGACCGTGGTCTTGGACAGCGCCCACGCCACCCACTTGTCGAGAACCGCCTTCGCGCTCGCGTTCCCCGTCTGCTGGTAGTACTCGGCGACCCGCTCCATCGACCACGCCTGGAAGCCGAACCACTGGTTGGACGGCGGATCGTGGTAGACGGGCTGCTGGTCGTAGTACATGCCGTAGAACGTCGACGTCCCGGCCGGCGGGCTCGCGTACCGCCCCTGCCAACTGTTGGTCGCCCCGCCGGCGATGGCGCCCTCGCTCGACTGCAGCCAGCGGTAGAACTCCAGCTGCCGGGTCAGCGAGGTACCCCAATCCGCCGCGCCTGTCGCGGACTTGGGCTTCAGATCCGCGTACGAGCTCAACGCGTAGGCAGCCAGGGGGTTTTGATAGCCCCCGTGCACATGGCTGGACCCGATGCGCCATGCCCAGCCCGCGCTGCTGTCGTTCGCGCCTCCCCACGCGTAATACCAGGACAGCAGATAGTCCGAGGCGTCCTTGCCGGTCCCGGCCGGGCAGGTGGACGGCCCGACACAGTTGCCGATTTTCTTGAAGTACTTGTCGTACATGGCATACCGCAGATAGTCGCCCATCTTGGCCGCCTTGCCGACGGTCGCCGAGACGTCGCCGCCCTTGCCCTGCTCCTTGGCCCAGGTGTCGGCCCAGTACGCGGCCTGCACAGCCCGCGCGTCAGCATCCGGAGCGTCCGTGTACTTCCACTGCTTGGCGTACGAGGAGTCACCGGTGAAGAGGTCCAAGTAGCCGTTCGTACCGCCGTACTTGAAGGCGTCGCAGGTCGGCTGCGACACCGTCTCCCACACGGACTCCTGCGGTCCGCGCTGGAAGGTGTTGATGTACGAAGGCCCGCTCGCCGTCGGCCCCGCCTCGCACCCACCGCCCGGCGTGTCGCCGTAGCCGTAGGTGTTGTCGACATCCTCCAGCCAGTGCATACCGTAGACATCGTCCGTACCGTATGCGGTCTTCAGTTCACCGGCGATCGGATCCGATCCCACCGACACCGAGGTGTCCAGCTTCGCCGGATACTCGTTCGGGGTGTCCAGCTCGGGCGCGTACGTCGCCGGTTTCGAGGCGTTGTAGAAGGAGTTCGTCGGCTGGTCTGCGTGGGTCGGGATCATGTACTTCTCCATGAGATCCCAGGCGCCGTTGAACTTCGACCAGTCGCCCGTCACCTTGCCGTACATCGCCTGCAGCCACAGCAGATAGCTGTACGCCTCCGACGTCGTCTCGTGCCCCTGGTCCGGCGCCTCGACGATCAGGGTCTCCACCGAGTGGTAGGGGATGCCCTGGGGCGAGAAGTAGCCGTTCGCCGGGTTGGTGATCTTCCCGTAGAGGTCCAGGAAGCGGGCGTCGTACGCGTTCGCCGCCGCCAGCTCCGTCACGGTGACCGTCGCCTTGGTGAAGCCCGTGGCCGTCGAGTCGAAGGACGCCGAACCGGTGCCGGACGCGTCGGCCGTGAGGGTCACCGTCTGCGCGGTGTTCCAGTTCGACGGCGTGAAGGTGAGTGTCCCGCCGCCGGTGACCGACAGCCCCGTGTTGCCGCTCGCGCGGGCCGTCGTGACGCTCACGTTCGACGACGGCTGCGTGGACAGCGACACCGCGTACGTGCCCGACTTGCCCTGCTGGACGCCCAGTTGGGTCGGCGAGGCGACGATCGCGGGTCCCGAGGCGACCGTGATGCCGACCGGCGTGGACGCACCGGACGCGCCCAGGCTGTCGTACGCCTTCGCCACCAGCGAATGACTGCCCACGGTCAAACCAGAAGCCGAGAGCGAGTACGGCGAGGTCGTGTCCGTGCCGAGCAGCGTGGTGTCGTCGTAGAACTCGACCTTGCTGATCGTCGCGTTGTCGGCCGCCGCCGCGGTCGCCGCGAGCGGGATCGCGGCCCCCTGCGTGTAGATCGCACCTGCGCTCGGGCTGGTCAGCACGGTGATCGGCGGCTGATGGGCGCCGACGCAGGTGGTGCCGTTGATCGCGAACGAGGTGGGCGCGGTGTTGGTGCCGCTGTAGCCGAACTGCGCGCCGGTCGAGACGGCGGCGCCCGCGGCGATCGTCCCGTTGTACGACGCGTTCGTCACCGTGACCGCGCTGCCGGACTGGGACCAGGTGCCGTTCCAGCCGTTGCTGAGCTTCTGGTTGCCCGTGTAGGCGTAGGCCAGGGTCCAGCCGTTGATCGCGTCCGTACCCCGGTTGGTGAGGGTCAGATCCGCGGTGAAGCCGGAGCCCCAGTCATTGGTCTTGTAGTCCACGCTGCACTGAACTGTCGCCGCCTGGGCGGGAGTTGTGCCCGTCGCGAGCATCGAGACGGGAAGCGCGAGGGCCGCCACGACAGCGGTCCACAGTCGCCGCGTCACGCGGCGTCTCCTTCTGGGGTGCATGTGCTGGTTCCTCCTTGCGGCTCGGAGGGGTGGGGGCGGAGCAGCAACAAGCCTTGAACCAGTGGGAGCGCTCCCATCGTGGGGACAGGGGTGAGGGTCGTCAAGGTGCTTACGGAGTCGAAAAGATTCGACGGGCGTGGGTTGAGGGAAAGTCAGCGAAAGTCTGTGACTCCCCTGTTCTTTACCGTCACTTGGCGCTACCTTCCTGGACACCAGTGGGAGCGATTCCGTCAGTCGACGCGTCCGTGCGACGCGCCCGAGCTGCAAGGAGTCGCTCATGCGACACCCCCCGCGTTCAATCCTTTTAGCCGTCGCCGGCGCGACCGCCCTTGTCGGGGCCATGGTCGTTCCGGTGGTCACGGCGTCCGGCGCCACCCCCGCGTGCACGGTGGAGTACTCGGTCACCAGCCAGTGGGACACCGGATTCCAGGGCGCAGTGCAGATCACCAACAACATGGCACCGGTGAGCAGTTGGAGCCTGAGCTTCGACTTCGCCGGCGGCCAGAAGGTCACCCAGGGCTGGAACGCCAAGTGGACCCAGTCCGCCACGACGGTCACCGCGACCAACGAGAGCTGGAACGGCTCGCTCGGCACCGGCGCGAGCGTGGGCGCCGGCTTCCTCGCCAACTGGTCGGGGAGCAACGCCGTACCGTCCGCGTTCAAGCTCAACGGCACTACCTGCAACGTCGATTCGGAGCCGACACCGCCGACCTCGCCGCCTCCGACCTCACCGCCGCCCAGCGGCACCGCACCCGCACTGCACGTCTCTGGGAACAAGCTCGTGGACGCCGGCGGCACCAACCGCCGTCTGCTGGGCGTCAACCGGTCCGGCGGCGAGTTCATGTGCGTGCAGGGCTACGGAATCTGGGACGGCCCGGTGGACGACGCGGCCGTGGCGGCGATCGCCGACTGGAAGGCGAACGTGGTCCGCATTCCCCTCAACGAGGAGTGCTGGCTGGGCCTTTCGAACATCAAACCCGAGTACGCGGGCGCCAACTACATCGCCGCCGTCAAGGACCTGGTGGCGAAGGTCGAGGCGCACGGCATGACACCGATCGTCGAACTGCACTGGACCTACGGCCAGTACACCGGCAACTCGGCGGGCTGCTCCGACGTGCACGCCACCTGCCAGAAGCCGATGCCGGACGCGCAGTACACCCCGTCGTTCTGGTCCTCGGTCGCCAGCACCTTCAAGGGCGACCAGGCCGTCGCGTTCGACCTGTTCAACGAGCCCTATCCGGACCGCGCGACCTCCACGACCACCCAGGCGTGGCAGTGCTGGCGGGATGGGGGCACCTGCCCCGGCATCGGGTACGAAGTCGCCGGTATGCAGGATCTCGTCGACGCCGTACGGTCGACCGGCGCCAAGAACGTGATCTTGGCCGGCGGGCTCGCGTACTCGAACGACCTCAGCCAGTGGCTGGCCTACAAGCCCACCGATCCGACGGGCAATCTCGTCGCCGCGTACCACGTGTACAACTTCAACACCTGCGCGAGCGAGAGCTGCTGGAACTCCACCCTCGCCCCCGCCGCCGCCCAAGTGCCGCTGGTGGCAGGGGAGATCGGCGAGAACACCTGCTCGCACGCCTTCGTCGACCAGGTCATGAAGTGGTTCGACGACCGCGGGCTCTCGTATCTCGGCTGGACCTGGAACACCTGGGACTGTTCGGCCGGTCCGTCGCTGATCTCCGACTACGCCGGTACGCCCACCGCGTACGGCATCGGGCTGCGCGACCATCTGCGCGCCCTCAACGGATAGGCGCCCCCCCGCACACGGAACAGCGCACACCGCAGCACCCGCAACCAACTTCCTTACCAGACAAGGAAACCCGTACTCATGAGCCGTACCAGAACAGCGTTGCTCGCTGCCTTGGTGCTCGTCGCCGGGGCCTCGGGGACGGCGGTCGCCGCCAACCCCTCCTCGGACGTCGGCATCGCCGCGATCCCGTGCAGCGTCGACTACAAGGTGCAGAACCAGTGGGACACCGGCTTCACCGCCGCCGTCACGGTCACCAACAACTCGGCCGCCAAGTCGAGTTGGGCCGTGAAGTGGTCGTACGCCGGCAACCAGAAGGTCACCAGCGGCTGGAACGCGAAGATCAGCCAGAGCGGGACCGCCGTCACGGCAGCCAACGAGACCTACAACGGCAGCCTGCAGACCGGGAGTTCGGTCAGCTTCGGCTTCAACGCCTCCTACAGCGGCACCAACGCGCTCCCGACCGCCTTCACCCTCGACGGCGTGACCTGCAACGTCGACGACGGCAGCGGCGGGGGAGGTGGCGGTGGCGGCACCGATCCCGGCACGCGGGTCGACAACCCGTACGCGGGCGCCAAGGTCTACGTGAACCCTGAGTGGTCGGCGAAGGCCGCCGCCGAGACCGGCGGCAGCCGGATCTCCAACCAGCCCACCGGCGTCTGGCTCGACCGCATCGCCGCCATCAATGGAGTCAACGGCGGCATGGGCCTGCGCGCCCACCTCGACGCGGCGCTCGCCCAGAAGGGCAGCGGCGAAGAGGTCGTCCAGCTCGTCGTCTACGACCTGCCCGGACGCGACTGCGCGGCCCTCGCCTCCAACGGAGAACTCGGCCCGACCGAAATCGGCCGCTACGAAAGCGAGTTCATCGACCCGATCGCCGCGATCCTCGCCGACAGCAAGTACGCCTCGCTGCGGATCGTCACCACGATCGAGATCGACTCGCTGCCCAACCTCGTGACCAACACCGGCAGCAAGGCCACCGCCACCCCGCAGTGCGACACCATGCTCGCCAACGGCAACTACGTGAAGGGCGTCGGCTACGCGCTGAACAAGCTCGGCGCGATCCCCAACGTCTACAACTACATCGACGCCGGACACCACGGCTGGCTCGGCTGGGACGACAACTTCGCCCCCTCCGCGAACCTCTTCTACCAGGCCGCCAACGCCGAGGGCGCGACCGTGAACGACGTGGCCGGCTTCATCACCAACACGGCCAACTACAGCGCCCTGAAGGAGAACAACTTCACGATCAACGACAGCGTGAACGGTGTCTCCGTGCGCCAGTCCAAGTGGGTCGACTGGAACCGCTACGTGGACGAGCTGTCGTACGCCCAGGCGTTCCGCAACCAGTTGGTGTCGGTCGGCTTCAACTCCGGTATCGGCATGCTGATCGACACCTCCAGGAACGGCTGGGGCGGTTCCGCCAGGCCGACCGGTCCAGGCGCAACGACCAGTGTGGACACGTACGTCGACGGTGGCCGCTACGACCGCCGGATCCAGGTCGGGAACTGGTGCAACCAGTCCGGAGCCGGGCTCGGCGAGCGTCCGCAGGCCGCCCCCGCGACCGGGATCGACGCCTATGTGTGGATGAAGCCGCCGGGTGAGTCGGACGGTTCCAGTACCGCCATCGCCAACGACGAGGGCAAGGGCTTCGACCGCATGTGCGACCCGACGTACACGGGCAACGCCCGCAACGGCAACAACATGTCGGGCGCACTGCCGAACGCCCCGCTGTCCGGACACTGGTTCTCGGCGCAGTTCCAGCAGCTGATGGCGAACGCGTACCCGCCGCTGTAGATCGCACACAGAGAACGCCTACAGGAATCGCACACAGTAATCGTGTATCGCATCGCACATGGCATACGCCGACCCCCCGCGCCCTCACCAAAGGGCGCGGGGGGTCATCCCTCCCGACCCAGCCCCCGGCGGATCGCGAACTCCACCGCCGAGTAGTCGCCGTCCGGACGGTCCAGCTCGAAGGGGACCGCCGGAGCCAGCGGTGGCTGCGCCAGGAGACGCGGCCGGGTGCCGTGGTTCGGCTGGGCCGCGTGGACCAGGAAGGGGTGGCACAGGTACACGTCACCGGGGCTGCCGGTGGCGTACGCGAGCGGGCGGTGGGCGGTGGCCTCGACCAGTCGCGGGGCGATCTCCAGACCGGACACCCCCGCCTCGCCGTACGGTTCCAGGAGCGGCGGCACGTCGAGGTGCGAGCCGACGCGGATGCGGGTCGGGGCGTTGTCCTCGGTCACCTCGGTGAACAGGAACAGCATCAGCAGCGCGCGGTCCCGCGAGCGCAGATTGGTGTACGGCCAGGTCTCGCCCTCGGGGGTGTAGCTCCCGTCGATGTGCCAGCCGGCGTCGTCGGGTTCGTCCTCGTGCGGGAAGCGCAGCGGGAAGGCGCCCAGGCCGTAGCGCGTCGCCCAGCGCCCCTCGCCCACCAGGAGGTCGAACGCCTCGTGCAGCGCGGGGGAGTTGGCGGCCGCGGCGAACGGGCCCTGCCCCATGCCCGGTACCCAGACCACGGGGTCCTTCCAGGTGCCGGGGTCGTCGGGGTCGTAGCCCGTCTCCCGCCACAGCAGCCGCGCGCAGTCGGCGGCGGCGCGCGGCGGGAAGGCGCCCTCGATCTTCACGAACCCGTCTTCGATGAAGCGTTCCAGCAACACGTCGTCCATACGCGCATGCTCGGCGACCGACGGCCCCCGCCGCACCCCATTTTTACTGCCCTTTTTTGCCGCTTCGGCAACGGAAGTGGCCGCCGGACGGTGCGTCGGCGCAGGCTGACGGCACCCGGACGAGAGGCTGACCACCATGGCGCACGAGCACAACGAGAAGCACGCTCACCACCACGACCACACCGACATGGACTGGGCCGTCATGGGCCCCCTGCTGGAGACCCAGGCGGAGTTGTTCGCGCCGCTGTACGAGCGGGCCATGGCGTGGCTGGCGAAGGAGCGGACCGACCCGGGGCTGATCGTCGACGCGGGCAGCGGGCCGGGTGTGCTCGCATGTCTGTTCGCGGAGACGTTCCCGGGCGCCCGGGTCGTGGCGGTGGACGGTTCCGCACCGCTCCTGGAGCGGGCCCGTGCCCGCGCCGAGCGGCTGGGCTTCGGCGACCGCTTCGGCACGCTGACCGGTGAACTGCCGGATGTCCTGGGCGAGTTGGAGTACCCGGCCGATCTGCTGTGGGCCAGCCGCAGCCTGCATCACCTCGGCGACCAGCGCGCCGGTCTCGCCGCGTTCGCGCAGCGGCTCGCCCCCGGCGGCACGCTCGCCATCATGGAGGGCGGTCTGCCCACCCGGTTCCTGCCGCGCGACTTCGGCATCGGCCGCCCGGGCCTGGAGGCGCGGATCGACGCGATCGAGGCCGAGTGGTTCGCGCAGATGCGCGCCGACCTCCCCGGCGCCGTCACCGAGACCGAGGACTGGTCCGCCCTCCTGACCTCGGCGGGCCTGAAGTACACCGGCAGCCGCAGCTTCCTCCTCGACCTGGCCGCCCCGGCCCCGGACCGCGTCCGCGCCTATGTCGCGACCTGGCTGACCCGGGTCCGTGACGTCTACGGCGACGCCCTGGGCGCCGAGGACCGGGCCACCCTCGACCGGCTGGTCGACCCGCAGGACCCGGCCGGTGTGCACCGGCGGGCCGATGTGTTCGTGCTCGCCGCGCACACCGTGCACACGGCGGTGCGGCCGGTGTGAACGGCCCGTGATCTCGACGGCTTGACTTCAAGAGCGCTCAAGGTGATGAACTGCCCTTCCGGAAATGCGGAGTTCACCGACCCACGGGGGGACCACATCACCATGAACGACAACTCTCACGTCGCGCTCATAACCGGCGGCGGCAGCGGGATCGGCGCGGCCGTCGCGAGACAACTCCTCAGTGCCGGCGGCCGGGTGGCCGTCACCGGCCGCAGCGAGCAGCGGCTGCACGCCTTCGCCGGTCAACTGGGAAATCCTGAAGGCCTGTTGACGATTCCCGGCAGCGCCTCCGAGTACGACCAGGTGCAGGCCGCCGTCGAGACGACGCTGAAACAGTTCGGGCGGCTCGACGCGGTCGTCGCCAACGCCGGTGTCGCCACGCACGATTCGGTCGCGGAGGGCGACCCGGCCGGGTGGACCGAGATGGTGCTGACCAACGTCCTCGGGCCCGCCCTCCTGATCCGGGCGTCCGTCGACGCGCTGAAGCAGACGCACGGACGGATCGTGCTGATCGGCAGTGTCGCCGGGTTCGTGCACACGCCCGGCAACATCTACGGCGCCACCAAGTGGGCGATGACGGGTCTCGCCGAGAACACCCGGCGAGAGGTCACGGAGTTCGGCATCGGGGTGACGCTGGTCGCGCCGGGCCGGGTGGAAACCCCGTTCTGGGACGGCAACGGCAGCCCGCCGCCCGGCCGTCTGCTCACCGCCGACCACATCGCCGACACGATCCTGTGGGCGATCCGCCAGCCCGCAGGCGTCGACATCAACACCGTCGTCGTACGGCCGATCGGGCAGCCCAACTGACGTACAAGGATCAACTCGCCTGTGACCGAGGCCCGTTGCCGCGACCGACCGATCGCGACAACGGGCCTCGTGACAACGGCCCTCTCCCGCAGGCTAGTTGTTCTGCAGGAACTGTTTCGCCAGCTGGTCGCCCAGCGAGACCGCCGCGCTGTGGCTCTCGATGGGGGAGACCGTCGAGTTCTTGAACAGGATGTACGTCACGCCGGAGTCGGCGCCGCCGGTTGCCGGGTCGGGGTCGATGCCGAGGGCCTTGGCGGTGGCGTAGGAGGCCTCGCCGATGATGTTGGTGGGGCCGGTGTCGCCGACGACGGCGTACTCGACCTTGTTGTTGTAGATCACGGCGACCACGCCGCCGCCCTTGATGCCGTAGCTGGAGTAATTCCAGATGCTGCTGGAGCTGGGCACCACGATGTAGGGCAGTGAATCCGCCTTCAGGGGCTGGCCGTTGGACTGGTGGAACGCCGTGTCGTCCTGGTACCAGGGGTCGGCGTTCTCGTTGCAGTTCGTGGTGCGCTGGCCGTCGCAGTCGATGTCCATGTCGGCCTTCCAGAACACGGCGCCGTTCTTGCCGCAGACCGGAATGGTGGCCGAAGTCTCGTCGTCGGTGCGGTACTTGCCGTTCGATATCTGCGAGCAGGACGTCACCTTGGAGAGCAGGTCGGCCGCGCTGACCGTGCCCTCCTGTGCCGACTTCGGCGTGGCGCCGGAGGAGGCGCTCGCGGGGAGCACTCCGGCGGCGAGCAGGGCGGCGCCTGAGGCCGCGGCGAGGGTCAGTGTTCGGATGCGCACTGTGGGGGACCCTTCTGTTAGGAAAGTTTCCTTACCGGGTGCGCAACAAGGTGGCCCCATAGGCGTGCTCGCGTCAAGACCCTGGTACGAACCAAGCAACGCGAAGCGCCCCGGAGTTGAACTCCGGGGCGCTTCGTACCGCTGGGTTCAGCCCATGTTGAACGTCGACGGGTCGGGACCCAGTCGCCGGTCCTCGTTCAGCGCGCTGATCGCCGCGAGGTCCTCGGTGTCCAGGCTGAAGTCGAAGACCTCGATGTTCTCCTTGACCCGCGACGGGGTCACGGACTTGGGAATCACCACGTTGCCGAGCTGGATGTGCCAGCGCAGCACGATCTGGGCCGGGGTGCGGCCGTGCTTCTGCGCGATGGCGACGATCGCCGGGACCTCCAGCAGACCCCGGCCCGAGCCGAGCGGCGACCAGGCCTCGGTCGCGATGCCCTGCTCCGCCTGGTACTCGCGCGCTGCCCGCTGCTGGAGCTGCGGGTGCAGCTCGATCTGGTCGACCGCCGGGATGACCGAGGTCTCCGCGATCAGCCGCTCCAGGTGGTCGGGTTCGAAGTTGGAGACGCCGATGGCGCGCACCCGGCCGTCCGCGTGCAGCTTCTCGAACGCCTTGTAGCTGTCGACGTACTTGTCCCGGGCCGGGGTGGGCCAGTGGATCAGATACAGATCCAGGTACTCCAGGCCGAGCTTCTCCAGCGACACGTCGAAGGCGCGCAGGGTGGCCTCGTACCCCTGGTCGGCGTTCCAGAGCTTGGTGGTGACGAAGAGCTCCTCGCGCGGGACGCCGGAGGAGGCGATGGCCTTTCCGGTGCCCTCTTCGTTGCCGTAGATCGCAGCCGTGTCGATGCTGCGGTACCCGGTCTCCAGTGCCGTGGCCACCGCCCGCTCCGCCTCGTCGTCCGGCACCTGCCAGACGCCGAAGCCCAGCTGGGGCATCTCGACACCGTTGTTGAGGATGATCGGGGGGACCTTGCTGCTCACGAGCTCTCGATCCTTCAGTCGTCGGGTGGGTACTACCCATCGTCAACGATCACGGGCCGTGGTGCATTCCTGACCGCGAAATCCGTGGCGGGGTGAGCTTCGGTCAGGCGCGGTACAGCGCCTCGACCTCATTGGCGTAGGCGTTCTCGATGGCCTTGCGCTTCAGCTTCAGGGACGGGGTCAGCAGACCGTGCTCCTCGGTGAAGGGCTGGGCCAGTATGCGGAAGGTGCGGATCGACTCGGCCTGGGAGACGAGGGTGTTGGCGGCGACCACCGCGCGCCGCACCTCGGTCTCCAGGTCGGCGTCCCGCACCAGCTCCGCCGGTGTCATCCGGTGTTTTCCGCGCATGGTGAGCCAGTGCTCGACGGCCTCGTGGTCGAGGGTGACGAGGGCGGCGATGTAGGGGCGGTCGTTGCCGACGACGATGCACTGCGAGACCAGCGGATGGTCCCGCACCCGCTCCTCCAGAAGCCCGGGCGCGACGCTCTTGCCACCCGAGGTCACCAGGATCTCCTTCTTGCGCCCGGTGATGGTGAGATAGCCGTCCTCGTCGAGAGAACCGAGGTCGCCCGTGGCGAGCCAGCCGTCGTGCAGGGTCTCGTCGGTCGCCTTCTGGTTGTTGAGGTAGCCCTGGAAGACGTTGGGGCCGTTGAGCCAGATCTCGCCGTCGTCCGCGATGTGCACGGTCACACCCGGGACGGCCTGGCCTACGGTGCCGTAGCGGGTGCGTTCGGGCGGGTTGGCGGTCGCGGCGGCCGTCGACTCGGTGAGGCCGTAGCCCTCGTAGATCTGCACGCCCGCCCCGGCGAAGAACAGTCCGAGCCGCCGGTCCATGGCCGACCCGCCGGACATGGCGTTGCGGATCCGGCCGCCCATGGCCGCCCGCACCTTGGAGTAGACGAGTTTGTCGAAGAGCTGGTGCTGCATCCGCAGCCCGGCGGACGGGCCCGGGCCGATGCCCCAGGCCTTCTCCTCGACCGCGTCCGCGTACTTCACCGCGATCTCCACGGCCTTCTCGAACGGCCCGGCCTTGCCGTCCTTCTCGGCCTTGCGGCGGGCCGCGTTGAAGACCTTCTCGAAGATGTACGGCACGGCCAGGATGAACGTCGGTCTGAACGCGACCAGGTCCGGCAGCAGGGCGGCGGCGTTCAGCTGCGGCTGGTGGCCGAAACGCACCCCGCCGCGGATCGCCGCGACCTGCACCATCCGCCCGAAGACGTGCGCCAGCGGCAGGAACAGCAGGGTCGCCGCCTCGTCGCCCTTCTTCGAGTGGAAGACGGACTCCCAGCGGTCGATGACCGTGTCCGCCTCGTACATGAAGTTGCCGTGCGAGATGACACAGCCCTTGGGTCTGCCCGTGGTGCCCGAGGTGTAGATGATCGTCGCGGTCGAGTCCGGGGTGACGGCCTGGCGGTGCCGGTGCACCACCTCGTCCTCGATGTGCGCGCCGGCGTCGTACAGCTCCTGCACGGCGCCCGTGTCCAGCTGCCACAGCTGGTGCAGTGCGGGGAGGCGGTCGATGACGGTGGCGATGGTCATCGCGTGGTCCTCGTGCTCGACCATGGCCGCCGAGACCTGTGCGTCGTGCAGCATCCAGAAGCACTGCTCGGCCGACGAGGTGGGATAGATCGGCACCACCTGGGCGCCGATCGTCCACAGGGCGAAGTCGAAGAGTGTCCACTCGTAGCGGGTGCGGGACATGATCGCGACCCGGTCGCCGAAGCGGACGCCCCGGGCCAGCAGCCCCTTGGCGAGGGCGAGGACCTCGTCGCGGAACTCGGCGGCGGTCACGTCCCGCCACCGGTCCTGCTCGTCCTTGCGGCCGAGGGACACGTGGAGGGGGTCTTCCTGGGCACGCTCGAACACGACGTCGGCCAGACCGCCCACCGGCGGCGCCAACGCCAACGGAGGGTTGGTGAACTCGCGCAAACCCCGCTCCCCGCTCTCGTCGACGCTCCCCACAGCGCGGTGAAAGCTACCCCACCCGGCTGAAGGGCGGGAGGGGGTCGGAATCAGAGCAGTCCTCATGTCCGCACAGGTCAGCGGCGGAAAATGCGCTCACAAGGGGAAGGGTCGGACAGAAATCCTTACGGTTCCGTAGGTTTCGGCCCCGTAATCTCCACTGAATCTGTACGCCCCGATTACGCCCGCTGTCCCGCCCGTGCGACGTCACCCGGACGACGCCGTCTCCTCCTCACTCAGCGTCCGCGCGCCCGATTCCGTCACTCCGCCCCGCTCCGCGCGCCCGGCCCCGACCAGTACGAGGACCAGCGCGCCCGCCGCCGTCCCGACGAACCCGGCCGTCACGAACGCCGAGTCGAGCCCCGACGCGAACGCGGCCCGCAGCGCGTGCTCGGAGAACGCCCCGCGCAGCGCCCCCGCCCCGCCGCCCGCGAGCGTGTGCGCCGCGTCGTGCGGGAGCGTGTCCCGCATCCGGGACGTGAGTACGGTCCCGGACACGGCGACACCGAGCGCGTACCCCAGCTGCCGTACGGTGTTCACCGCGCCGCCCGCCATGCCCGCCCGTTCGGCGGGCACCGCAGCGAGCGCCGCCCCGGCGATCCCCGGCGCCACCAGCCCCGTACCGACACCCACCAGGACGAGCCCCGGCACCAGCGCCGTCCAGTCCGAACCGGCGCCCAGGACGGCCTGGCAGAAGCAGCCCGTGCCGATCAGCAGCAGCCCGCCACCGATCGTCAGCCGGGCCGGCACCCCGTGCAGCAGCTTCCCGGCCAGCACCGACACCACGACCGCCGCCCCCGTCAGCGGCAACAGCGTCAGCCCGCCGCGCACCGGGCTCATCCCCAGCACCGTCTGCAGCCAGATCGACAGATACGGCATCCCGCCGAACGCCACCCCGTTGAAGGCCAGCCCGCCCGCCATCACCCCCACGAACGCGGGCTTGCGCAGCAGCGCCAGATCGAGCAGCGGATGCGCCACCCGCCGCTCCACCAGCACGAAGCAGACCAGCGCCAGGGCCGCGAGCGCGAAGGACACGAGCGTCGGCGTCGCCCCCCAGCCGTCCTCCCCGGCCCGCACCACCGCGTACGTCACCCCGCCCGCGAACCCCGCGAACGCGACCGTCCCCGCCCAGTCGATCCGCATCCCGCGAGGCCCCTTCGACTCCGGTACCACCCGCAGCGTCAGCCACACCGCGGCCACGCTCACCGGCAGGTTCACGAAGAAGATCCACCGCCAGCCCGGCCCCTCCGTGAGCACCCCGCCCAGCACCGGCCCGACCGCCGCGGCCCCGCCGCTGACCGCGCCCCACACCCCGAGCGCCACCGACCGCCGCCGCCCCTGATACACCGAGCCGAGCAACGGCAACGTGGTCGCGAGCATCGCCGCCGCCCCCACACCCTGCACGGCCCGGGCCGCCGCCAGCGCGCCCGGCCCGCCCGCGAGCCCGCACAGCAGCGACGCCACCGCGAACAGCACCAGACCCGCCACATGCACCCGCCGGCGCCCCAGAATGTCGGCGGCGGCCCCGAACCCCAGCAGCAGCGCCGCCAACGCCAGCGCATACCCGTCGACCACCCACTGCAGATCAGTCAACGACGCCTGCAACGACCGCGCCATGTCCGGCAGCGCGACCACCACGATCGTCACATCCAGCAACAACATGAACGTGCCCAGGCACACCGCCGTCAGCGGCCCCCATGTACGCATGCCCTCAACTCCCCTGTCCCGGATACGCAGTTCTCCGTACGATGAGCCCCTCCCGGACGATCACCGCCGAACAGGGCACCTCATCGCCGGAATCCGACAGGAGCAGCCGTGCTGGAGATGGAATCCGACACCCTCGACCGGCTCGACATGCAACTGCTCACCGCACTGGAGATCAACGGCCGCGCCTCCTTCAGCCGCCTCGGCGCGGTCCTCGGCGCCTCCGACCAGACCATCGCCCGCCGCTACCGCAGACTCACCGCCGAGGCCGGCCTCCGCGTCGTCGCCATCCGCGACGCCGAACGCCTCGGCCAGGACCAGTGGATGCTGCGCCTGCGCTGCGCCCCCGACAACGCCCTCAACATCGCCGACGCCCTCGCCAGACGCCCCGACACCGCCTGGATCGGCCTCGCCTCCGGCGGCACCGAGATCGTCTGCCTGACCCGCCCGCGCACCCCCGGCGACTACGACGACCTCCTGCTCGGCAAACTCCCGCGCACCCCCAGCGTCCTGGACATCCGCGCCCACCAGATGCTGCACCGCTTCTACGGCGGCCCCACGGGCTGGCTCCGCCGCTTCAAAGTGCTGGCGGACGACCAGATCGCCGCCCTGCTCCCCGAACCGGCGCCGACACCGGGCCCCGCCCGCATCGACCCGGACGACGAGGCCCTGATCGCCGTCCTCGAACGCGACGGACGCGCCACCCACCCCGAACTCCAGCGCGCCACCGGCCGCTCCGAGTCCGCCGTCAAACGCCGCCTCGCCGCGCTGATCGGCTCCGGAGCGGTGTACATCGACATCGAGTACGACTCGGAGGTCTTCGGATACGCGCGTGCGGCCGTGCTGTGGATCACGGCGACCCCCGCGGCACTGCACTCGGTCGGCGAGGCACTGGCCACCCACGACCAGATCGCCTACGCGTCCGCTACGGCCGGCACGTCCAACATCGTCGTGACGGCCGTAGTGAAGGACACGGCGGGGCTCTACGACTACCTCAGCGGACCCCTCGGACAGCTCGACGGGGTGCGGCACGTGGAGGCGAGCCCGTTCCTGCGCCGGGTGAAACAGCTGACGTACCGGACGCTTCCGCTCAACTCGCCCTCAACTCGCGCCCCCTCAAAGTAAGTTCAAGATAAATCATGCGCAACACCAAGCACTCGGAGGCGTGAATCACAGTGTTCGGCGATCGAATGTGGCTCGTCCAAAACGATGCCGCAGGGATTTCCGCAAAGATCTTTCCCGGCGCCGGAAAAAATCTTCGTAAGTCCTCAGGGCGAGACCCCTGAAAGGAATATCCAATTGAAGACCAAAAACGCTCACCGCAGGTCCCTGGGACGGCACAGGAAGGTGGTGGGGGCCTTAGCGGCGGCGACGGCCCTCCTCGGCGGCGGGCTCTACGCCAACGCGAACGCCGCCTCCGTCCAGTCCGACCCGTCCAGCAGCGCCTCCGCCTCGGACCCCGGATCCCCGTCCCAGTCCACCCCGGGATCCACCTCCCCGTCCACTCCCGGATCCGCCCGCCCGTCCGCCGTCGTGCCCTCGAACTCCGCCGGGACCGGCACGTCCGTCTCGGACGTGGTCGACGCCGCCAACACCTTCCTCGACACCCTGGACGACGACCAACAGGCCGACGTACTCCTCGACTTCACCCAGGCCAACGCCGTCGCCTGGTCGAACCTCTCGTGCGGCGCGACCTGCCGGGTCGGCATCGAACTCAGCTCGCTCGGCGACACCCAGCTCGCCGCGGCCAAGGCGGTGGTCGAGGCCGCCACGGGCACCGGCAGCGACTCCGGCTACGACCAGATCTCCCAGATCCTCGCGGCCGACGACGTCCTCGGCGAGACCGACAGCAGCTACGGCAGCGGCAACTACTACCTCGCCTTCCTCGGCACCCCGAGCACCACCGGCACCTGGCAACTGCACTTCGGCGGCGACCAGTTGGCCGTCAACCTCACCTACAAGGACGGAGAGGTCGCCGGCGCCACCCCGTACTTCGCCGGCGTCGAACCCGTCAGCTGGACCGACGACGGCACCACCTACGCACCCCTGTCCGGGATGCACGACGGGCTGGTGTCGATGCTCGAAGGCCTGACCGACGACGAGCTGACCGAGGCGAAGCTCTCCGACACCACCACCGACGTGGTGCTCGGCCCGGACGACGACGGCGACTTCCCCACCACCAAGGAAGGCATCGCGGCCGGCGAACTCACCGACGAGCAGCAGCAGTTGATCCTCGACGCCATCACACCCTGGGTCGAGGCCGCGGACGACACGACCGCCGAGTCCACCCTGAGCACCTACACGTCGGAGCTCGACGACACCTACATCTCCTACTCCGGCACCACCGCACTGGACACCGCGGGCGACTACGTACGCATCGACGGACCCGGTGTCTGGATCGAGTTCTCGGTCGAGGACGGCGTGGTCGACACCAGCCAACTCGGCTACAGCAGCGTCTACCGCGACCACGACACCGACTACGGAGGAGAGTTCTCGTTCTCCTGAACCGCATAACGGGCGGCGCTGCTCCTGACCGACAGCGCCGCCCGCTGCCGCGCATTCCCGCAGTCGGTATTTCTTGCACGGCTCTCTTTCCCACCCCGCGGAATTCGATATCGACATCGCCCCGCAATGGAACGCCGATACTGCCGGTATTACGGACCGCGCCGATGCAGCCGATCCCCGCCCGCCAGAATCGCCGCCGCCAGCGCGTCCGCCGCCCCCTGTGCGGAAACCCGGCGCCGCCCGTGCACCAGCACGAAATCGACCTCGCCCAATTCCGGCAGTCCCGCCCGCTCCGGCACCCGCACAAGTCCCGGCGGCACCAGCCCCTTCGAGTGCGCCATCACCCCGAGTCCCGCCCGGGCGGCGGCGATCAGCCCGTTCAGACTGCCGCTCGTACAGGCGATCCGCCACGCCCGCCCCTGCCGCTCAAGTGCCTCCATGGCGAGGGCCCGAGTGATCCCCGGCGGCGGATAGACGATCAGCGGCACCGGACGGTCCGCGTCCAGCCGCAGCCGCTCCGCACCGATCCACACCAGCTTGTCGTGCCACACCAGTTCACCCCGCGGATCCTCGGCCCGCCGCTTCGCCAGCACCAGGTCCAGCTTCCCGGCCGCCAGTTGCTCATGCAGCGTCCCCGACAGCTCCACCGTCAGCTTGAGATCGACCTCGGGATGGTCGTACCGGAAGCCCTCCAGGATCTCCGGCAGCCGGGTGAGGACGAAGTCCTCGGACGCGCCGAAGCGCAGCCTGCCGCGCAGCCGGGTGCCGGTGAAGAACGCCGACGCCTGCTCCTGCACCTCCAGGATCCGGCGCGCGAAACCGAGCATCGCCTCGCCGTCCTCCGTCAGCTCCACGGAGTGCGTGTCCCGCGTGAACAGCTGCCGCCCCGTCGCGTCCTCCAGCCGCCGCACATGCTGGCTCACCGTCGACTGGCGCAGCCCGAGCCGCCGCGCGGCCTGCGTGAAACTCAGCGTCTGGGACACCGCGAGGAAAGTCCGCAGGTGAGAGAGGTCGTACATGGCATACACCATGGCATACACGGTATCCGGTCATCGCGAAACGTGATGGCAGTCAGAGCGGTATGACGGATTCCCGATCAAGGGGCGGAGGAGGACGATGGGGAGCGCACGAGTCCGCGCCGGACAGCGGACGCACAGCGAGACAGTGGAGCACAGTGAAACGCCTGCGATGGCCCAGTCGGATGCCGATCGACCCCTACATCCTGCTGCTCCTCGGGACGGTCGGCATCGCCGCACTCCTCCCCGCCCGGGGCACCGGCGCCGACGTCGCCTCGGGCGCCTCCACGGCCGCCATCGCCTTCCTCTTCTTCCTCTACGGCGCCCGCCTCTCGACGCGTGAAGCACTCGACGGCCTCAAGCACTGGCGACTGCACACCACCGTCCTGGCCTGCACGTTCGTCGTCTTCCCGCTGCTCGGGCTGGCCGCCCGCGGCCTCGTGCCGGTGCTCCTGACCCACCCCCTCTACCAGGGGCTGCTGTTCCTCACCCTCGTCCCGTCGACCGTCCAGTCCTCGATCGCGTTCACCTCGATCGCGCGCGGCAACGTGCCCGCCGCGATCTGCGCCGGCTCCTTCTCCTCACTCGCCGGCATCGTCATCACCCCGCTGCTCGCCGCCGCCCTGCTCGGCGGCAACGCGGGCGGCTTCTCCGCCGACTCCGTCGTCAAGATCGTGCTGCAGCTCCTCGTGCCCTTCCTCGCCGGGCAGCTGCTGCGGCGCTGGGTCGGCGGCTTCATCACCCGGCACAAGAAGATCCTCGGCTACGTCGACCGCGGCTCGATCCTCCTCGTCGTCTACACCGCGTTCAGCGAAGGCATGGTCCAGGGCATCTGGCACCAGGCCAGCGCGCTGCGCCTGGCCGGACTGCTCGCCGTCGAAGCGGTCATCCTCGCCGTGATGCTCACCCTGACCTGGTACGGCGGCAAGGCGCTGCGCTTCGACCGGGAGGACCGGATCGCCATCCAGTTCGCCGGCTCGAAGAAGTCCCTCGCCTCCGGACTGCCCATGGCCAGCGTCCTGTTCGGCGCCCACGCCTCCCTCGCCGTGCTGCCGCTGATGCTGTTCCACCAGATGCAGCTGATGGTGTGCGCGGTCATCGCCAAGCGCCGGGCCCGCGATCCGCAGCCCGAGGTCACCGGGCGGGCGGCCCCAACCGCAGGGTCACGAACCGCGGTCGGTACAGCGACACGTTCCGGCTGAGGTTCCAGGCCGCCGAAGTGGCCGTCGCGTCCAGCCAGTTGACGTCATAGCTGAGCACGATCCGCCCGTCGCCGCCGAGTGCCGGATGCACCTGCGGGTTGTACGCGGCGACCTGCCCCGGGGGCAGCGGCGGACTGAATCCCCGGGCCGGCCCGTGCCACGGCCCGACGGGCGAACAGGCCCAGTACGAGGTCACGGTGGTCAGCCCCCGGCTGCCCGCCGCCATCGTGAACAGGACGTACGTCCCCCCGTCCCGCACCACCGAGAACGCGCTCCCCACACCGATGTGCCGACCGTCCCCGAGCACCGCCCGCGGCCCGGCCCGGGCCGTCCACGCCGAACCGTCCCAGTACTCCCAGGCACCCGGCTCCCCGAGCCGCCCCTCCGGCACCCGTGCCACATACGCCGAGGACGTCGGCCGGGCCGCCGCCTGCGCATCGTTCCCCCCGAAGACATACGTCCACCCGCCCACCGCGACCAGCGTCGTCCCGAACTGCACACGCCGGGACGGGTCCTGGACAAGCTGCTGGTCGAAGACCTTCACGATCGACTCCACCCGCAGATCCGGCAGCGACAGCGTGGCCACCTCGGTCGCGGTCGGCACCCCGTAGATCCACGGATACGCCCCCGCCGTCCGCGTCCACAGCAGCACCCGTACGACCGACTCGGCCGAGCCGGGGGAGCGGGGCTCGACGCGGGCCGCCACCGGCCAACGCCACTCACTGGGGCCCGGATCGGGGAACAGCGGGGCCGGGAGCGTGAGTTGGGGGTGCCCGTCGCTCATCACCACCGCCGAGTTGCGCACCAGCGGCGCCGTGGTGTCCCGCCAGACGTACGACTCGCCGACCGGGTTGGGCGGCCCGTGCACCTGGCCGAGATAGGTGTCGGAGAACAGCCACAGCACCCGCCCGTCCGGCAGCCGCACCGAGTGGGTGCCGTCGCCGCCGGTCCAGTCGTCGGTGCGGGTCGCGTCGTCGCCGTACGCGGCAAAGGAGTTGGTGAGCGGTGCGTCCGCCGACCAGGAGCGCACCGCACGGGCCGGGCACGCGCCGCCGCCCTCCCGGTCGTGGTCCTCAGGGAGGGCGGTGAGCAGCACGGCCGCGAGAGCCAGGGTCAGCAGCAGGCCGACCCCGGTTCCCGTCCGCTGTCGTGCTCGTCGGTCCTCGGGCACGCCCGGGACGTTAGTGGCTGCCGCTCACCTGGTCCATGGGCAGCCACAGCACGGTCCCGGCGGCGGGCGGACGCTGCGCGGCCAGCTCGTCGTCCGTCAACAGCCGGTCCCAGACGTGGACTTCGTCGAGGGACCCGGTGAAGTACTGCAGGCTGTCCACCCGTTGGCCCAGGTGCACGCCGAACGGCGAGTTGCGGCTGACGGACCCCACGACATCCGCCGTGCTCACCGTCGTTCCGTCCACGGACAGCGTCAACTGCCCACCGCCGCGCCGCACCACGGCGTGATGCCACTGCCCGTCGTCGTAGGCGCCGGCGGTCACCACGGAGGTGGTGTGGACGGCCGTCGCACCGTCCCGGGTGGTGATCAGCGCCCGCACGTGGTTGCCTGCGGGCTCACCGCGCAGCCACACCTGCGGCTGGCTGGTGCCGACCCCGCCCATCCACAGGAACGGCTGATCGCCCGTCGTCGCGGTGTAGCGGAACCAGAGGGAAGCCGTGAAGTCCTTCGTCCCCAGGGGCAGTCGGTCGCTGTACGGCAGACGTACGGCGTCGTCGACACCGTCGAAGGACAGCGCGCCGCCCGACACACCGTCCGTCTCCCGCGCGCCGCCGAGCACGGCCGCCCGCCCGGCGTGCGGAGCGAGGTCGGCGGTCGTCGGGTCCGGGCCCCGACGCGGTTGCAGCCAGGCCTCGTCGAAGCGGGCGAAGCGGATCTCGTCGGTCGCCGACACGGCACCGCCCTCGAAGAGCAGCCCCACCGTGTCACCGTCGATGCGCGCCATGTCGGAGTAACCGGACCAGTCCTTCGTCACCACCGTGCCGCGGTCCACGCCGTCCCAGGTGCGCCCGCCGTCGTAGGAGGAGCGGATCATCATCGTGCGGCGGCGGTCGGGATCCGCGTCGCAGGACAGCAGGATCCGGGAGCCGACGCCGAGCGTCGCGCACTGCACCTGCGGGGCGTACAGGCCGGGCAGGTCGCGGAAGGGCGCGGTGAAGCTGTCACCGCCGTCCCGGCTGACCGCCTGGGTACGGTGGCCGAGGTCGGTGCCGTCCTGCTCACGGCCGCTCACCAGGATCGAACCGTCGGTGCGCTCGGTCATCGTCAGCTCGGACGGTTTCTGCCGCCAGGTCCCGTCGGCCGCGATCGGGTACGAGTCGGTCGCGCCGATCCTCCAGTGGTCGCCGCCGTCGTCGCTCACGATCAGCGCCGCGTTGTTCGCGGTGACCCGACTCCCGTCCCAGGTCTCGGTGTTGACGCCGAACACGAGCCGGCCCCGGTGCCTGCCGCGGGTGAGCTGGATGCCGTGCACGGGGCCGGTGGCGTACCAGGAGTTCCAGTCCGGAGGCAGGATCTCCTCGCTCAGGTCACGCGGCTGCGACCAGGTCAGGCCGTCGTCGTCGCTGTACTGCATGTGCGGGGTGCGGTCGCAGGGGACCGAGCAACTGGCGCTGTCCGTACGGCCCGGGTTGTACGTCTCGGCGAGCAGGATCCGGCCCGTCCCGCGGTCCACGACGGGCGCCGGGTTGCCGTGCGTGTCCCCGCCGCCGTGGTTGACGACCTGCAGCGGGCTCCAGGTGGCGCCGTCGTCGGTGGAGCGTTTGACGACGATGTCGATGTCGGCGGCGTCACCGCAGTTGAGGACCCGGCCCTCGGCGAACGCGAGCAGCGTCCCGTCGTTCGTCCGCACGACGGCCGGGATCCGGAAGCAGGCGTAGCCCGGATCCCGGGACGCCTTGAAGAGGACCTGCTGGTCGAACTCGGGTGTGGGGGAGGTGGTTTGAGCGGCGGCGTGCGCGGGGCTCGGGAGCACGAGCAGCGCGGCCAGGGTGAGTGCGGCGGTGAGGGTGGATCTCAGACGTGCGCGAAGACTTGACGGCATGGTGGTGCAACCTGCCCTTCATTCATCGTGACATCCGGACATCCCATGTCCAACGGGCGCGCCGCAGACGTTAGTTGGGGCATCCGAAGCCTCACAAGAAGCGTGCAGCGTTCGGCGTCACGGAAGTTGACGGTGACGGAAGGAAAGTGAGTGGGCGTCCGACGGACCCGGCGCCCCAGGGGCGCAGGACGACCTTGCCGAGGTTGCTCCGCGACTCGATCACCCGGTGCGCCTCGGCCGCCTCCGCCAGCCCGAACTCCCCGTGCACGAAAGGCTTCAGAGCACCCTCGGCGAACAACCGCCACAGCTCTCGCCGCCACCGCTCGTACAACTCCGGCTTCCCGCGCGCGATCCGCGCCATCTGGAACCCGATCACGGACTTCGCGCCCACGAGAAGGTCGTACGCCTGGATCGTCCCGCCGCCCGAGCTGTACGCGACGAGCCGCCCGCCCGGGACGAGCGCCGCCACCGCCGGGGTGAGCAACTCGCCGCCCACCGCGTCGAGTACGCAGTCGACCGGCTCGACCGAGCCCAACGCGTCGTAGGCGATCACCTCGTCGGCACCCAGGGCGCGCACGAAGTCGCCCTTCGCCGGATCGGAGACCGCGCCCACCACCCGCCCCGCGCCCCGGGCCCTCGCCAACTGCACGGCGAGATGGCCGACTCCGCTCGCCGCGGCCGTGATCAGCACGGCCTCGCCGGGCTCGGGCCGGGCCGCGTCCAGCACGCCGAGGGCCACCAGTCCGCTGCGGACGAGCGCGACCGCGTCGACGGCGGAGGCGGTGCCGGGTACGGGGGATGCCATGGCCTCGTGGAGGACGGCGAAGCCGGCGTATCCGTGCCCGAAGCACAGCCCCGTCACGCGCTCGCCCACCCCGAAGCGGGTCACGCCCTGTCCTGCGGCGGCCACCTCGCCCGCGATCTCACCACCGAGCGGGATCGGATCGGCCGCCTCGGTGACCTTGCGGACGACCGGCAGCGTGACCCCGACCGCCTCGGTGCGCACGAGGAGCTCACCGGGGCCCGGCTCGGGGACGGGGGCCTCCTCCAGGAACAGCGGGCCGCCGGTGGACTCGTACCGGACGCGACGCATCACACCTCCAGAATCGTCGGGAATCGTTGGGTGGCCCAATGATATTCACGATTTCATTGGGAAGTCCAACGACTTTTCGCTAGGCTGCCCCCATGGCCGAAGCGCCCCTCCCCGCGATCCGCTCCCTCCCCAGCTGGCTCCTCGGCCGAGCCGCCGCCCGCGGCCGGGCCCTGGTCGCCGACGCCCTGGCCGCCGAAGGCCTGAAGATGTGGCACCACGTGGTCCTCTCCGCCGTCCGCGACCTCGCCCCCGTCGCCCAGGCCGACCTCGGCCGCGGTGTCGGGCTCGACCCCAAGGACCTCGTCGGCGTCCTCAACGACCTCCAGGCCGCACACCTGGTCGTCCGCGAACCGGACCCGAAGGACCGCCGCAAGAACGCGGTGTCGCTCACGGCCGAGGGCGCACGGCTGCTGAAGCGGTGCGAGAAGGCGGCCCGCGAGGCCAACGACCGGCTCCTCGCCCCGCTGACGGCGGCCGAACGCGACCGGTTCATGGACCTGTTGATCCGGATCTCCGGTACGGACGGCTGACGGGAGCTAACGTTCCGTCATGACCCCACCGCAGACTCCCGAAACCCGGCTCGCCCTCGACCCCGCGCGCACCGCCCTGGTCCTCGTCGACCTGATGGACCGCATCGTCGCGCTGCCGCTCGAACCGTACAAGGGCACCGAAGTCCTCTCCGTGGCCGAGGAGTTGGCCGCCGCCTTCCGCTCCGCCGGAGCGCCCGTCGTACTGATCCGCGTCGAACGCCCCGGCATCACCGAACAGCCCTCCGGCAGCGGACTCGCCGCCGGACTGGCCAAGGACGGCGACCTGAAGATCGTGAAACAGACGCTCGGCGGCTTCCAGGGCACGGGACTTGACGAACGCCTGCGCCAACGAGGCGTCGACACCCTGGTGTTCGGCGGGATCGCCACCAACCTCGGCGTCGAGTCCACCGCCCGCGCCGCCGGCGACCTCGGCTACCGACTCGTCTTCGCCGAGGACGCCATGAGCGCGCTCACCGAGGCCGAACACCAGGCGTCGGTCAAACTCGACTTCCCACGGCTGGGGTCGGTCGTGACGGCGGCGGAGGTGAGTCTCACGCCGAGCGGCTGAGACGCCCCGCGCTCAAGGCGGTCGAGAAGTGCGGCCCGGCCATCAGACGAGAAGGGTGCCGCCGTCCACGACCACCGTCGAACCCGTGCTGTAGCCGCCGCGCATCAGATACAGATACGCCTCGGCGACATCGGCCGGCTCGCCGATCCGGCCGACCGGCAGCGACCCGGCGACGGACTCGAACAGGCCGTCCCGGTGCTCCTCGCCCAACTCCCGCCACAACTCCGTGCGGACCACACCGGGCGCGACCACGTTGACCCGCAGCGGCGCCAGCTCCAGGGCCAGCGCCCGGGTCAGCGACTCCATCGCCCCGCACAGCGCGGCGGCGACGGACGTACCGGACATCGGCCTGCGCCCGGCGGTACCCGTGGTCAGCACCACAGAACCCCCCTCCCGGATCGAGTCGGCACCGTACTTCACCGCCGTGTACGCACCCCACAACCGGGTGTCAAGGAACGCCCGGGCCCGCCCCAGGTCGGACTCCGCCACGCTCTCCATCAGCAGCGCCTCACCCGCCGTGTACACCAGGTGGTCGTAGCCGCCGAGCCCCGCGAAGAAGTCCCGCACCGCGTCCTCGTCGCTCGCGTCGAGCACCCGGCCCTCCGCGTCCTGAGGGAGCCGCTTCAGCGCCGCGTCGACACTCTCCTGCCGGCGCGAGGCGACCACCACCCGGGCACCCTCCCGCCCGGCCGCCTCCGCGACCGCGAACCCGATACCCGCCGTACCGCCGATGACGACGATCCGCTGTCCTCGCAGTCCCATGTCCTGCCCCTCTCGTGTCGCTGTGACGTCGTCCAGCCTGCGGTCGCCGCCACCCCGCCGTCCAAGACCTCTTCCGGCGACGGCGATACCCTGAAGGCATCGCCGACGGCAACCGCAACGGCAACGGCAGGGAGGCGGTGGCATTCATGGACCTCGACCTGCGGAAGGTCCGCTACTTCGTGACGGTGGCCGAACTGCTCCACTTCGGGCGCGCGGCCGAACAGCTCCACATCGCGCAGCCCGTGCTGAGCCGTCAGATCCGGGCCCTGGAAAAGGACTTGGACACCACCCTCTTCGAACGCGACAGCCACGGCGTGACCTTGACGGCCGCCGGACGCCAACTCCTCGACGACGGACAGACCTTGCTCGCCTCAGCGAACGCCACCCGCCGCAGGGTTCAGCGCGCCACACACGGGCCGCACCGCCTCGTCGTCGGCTTCCGCGCCGGTGTCGTGATCACCCCCACGCTGCGCGCCTTCGCCGCCGCCCACCCCGACACCGAGGTCAAGGCCCGCCGCGTCGAATGGGACGACCAGGAACAGCTCATCCTCGACGGCACCGTCGACCTCGCCTACCTGCGCCGCCCCATCCGCGAACAGGGCCTCACCCTGCTCCCGCTGTTCACCGAGCCCCGGGTGGCCATGCTCCCCGCCGACCACCGGCTCGCCGGCAAACCGGACCTCGTCCTGGCCGACCTCGACGGCGAGACCTGGCTGCGCTACCTCAACCCCCACCCCGACCCCGACGACGTACCGATCCGCAGCATCGAGGAGAAGTTCGAGAACGTCGCCTCCGGAGCGGGCATCACCCTCGTCCCCGTCTCCGTCGCCGAGCAGTACTCCCGCCCCGACATCACCTACGTCCCCGTCACCGACGCCGAACCCGACGAGGTGATCCTCGCCTGGGAGACGACCCGCCGCTCACCCCTCGTCACGGCGTTCGCACGGGCCGCACAAGGCGTCGAGCGTCGGGACTGAGGCGGGGCCCCTGCGGCGCAGGGGGCGCTCCCCGCCGGCCGGGGCCCCGCCGCCGTGCCGCGAGGCGAAGGCGTCAGCCCTGGGCGGCCGCGGCCCGCAGGGCGATACGGTCCTCGCCCGCGTACACGTTCATGTTGCTGCCCCGCAGAAAGCCCACCAGGGTCAGACCCGTCTCCGCCGCCAGGTCCACAGCCAGCGACGAGGGCGCCGACACCGCCGCCAGCACCGGGATCCCGGCCATCACGGCCTTCTGCGCCAGCTCGAAGGAGGCCCGGCCGGAGACGAGCAGAATCACCCGGGACAGCGGCAGGTCCCCGTTCTGCAGGGCACGGCCGACCAGCTTGTCGACCGCGTTGTGCCGGCCCACGTCCTCCCGTACGTCCAGCAGCTCGCCCTCCTCGCTGAACAGGGCCGCCGCGTGCAGACCCCCGGTCCGGTCGAAGACCCGCTGGGCCGCGCGCAGCCGGTCGGGGAGGCTCGCCAGCAGCGCGGGCTCGACACGGACCGGGGGAGTGTCGGCGATCGGCCAGCGGGTCGTCGTCCGGACCGCGTCCAGGCTCGCCTTGCCGCACAGACCGCACGACGACGTCGTATACACGTTCCGCTCCAGCGTGATGTCCGGAATCACCACGTCCGGGGCGGTCCGCACGTCGACGACGTTGTAGGTGTTCGTCCCGTCGACCGTCGCCCCCGCGCAGTACACGATGTTCCGCAGATCGTATGCAGTCGCCAGTACGCCTTCGCTGACCAGGAACCCGGCCGCGAGCGCGAAGTCGTCGCCCGGTGTCCGCATGGTGATCGCGAGAGGTTTGCCGTTGAGGCGGATCTCCAGGGGTTCCTCGGCGACGAGCGTGTCCGGACGGCTGGAGACCGCGCCGTCGCGGATCCGGATCACCTTGCGTCGTTCCGTGACTCGTCCCATGTCCTGATCAGCCCCGGTTCTGTACGTGCTGGTGGCCGAAACGGCCCTTGATACGGAGAATGCCGTGGGCCACCCGGTCGCCGTGCGACGAGATGACCTTCACCGTCCCATTGTCCTGCACGCGCCGAGCGAGGTCGCGCCCGCTCCGCGGTACACGCACACCGGGGCCGCCACGGTCCGGCTCGCACTCCTCACCCGGCGCTCCTCATGCCGCGCTCCTCAGCGCGAGCAGGTCCGAGATGGCGTGCACGGTGCGCAGGGTGGGCACCTCCACGCCGGTGATCTCCGCCAACTCGACGACGGCCGCGAGCAGTACGTCGAGTTCGAGCGGCTTGCCGCGCTCCAGGTCCTGGAGCGTCGAGGTGCGATGGTCGCCGACGCGCTCCGCGCCCGCGAGCCGCCGCTCGATGGAGACGCCGACCTCGCAGCCCAGGGCCTCGGCGACCGAGAGCGTCTCGGTCATCATGATCTCGATGACCCTGCGGGTACCGCCGTGCAGACACATCTGCCGCATGGTGGCGCGGGCCAGCGCGCTGATCGGGTTGAACGAGATGTTGCCGAGCAGCTTGAGCCAGATGTCGTTGCGCAGCTCCGGCTCGACCGGGCACTTCAACCCGCCGGCCCGCATGGCCTCGCTCAGCGCGAGACACCGCGCCGAGACGCTCCGGTCGGGCTCCCCGATCGAGAACCGGGTGCCCTCGAGATGGCGCACGACTCCCGGGCCCGCGAGCTCCGTTGCCGCGTAGACGACACAGCCGACGGCCCGCTCGGGCGCGAGCACCGCACTGACCGCGCCGCCCGGGTCCACACTCTCGATGCGCTGCCCGTCGTAGGGGCCGCCGTGCGCGTGGAAGTACCACCACGGGATGCCGTTCTGGGCCGCCACCACCGCCGTGGTGTCGTGCAGCAGGGGCTCGATGAGCGGCCCGCACGCCGCGTACGAGTTGGCCTTCAGACCGAGGAGGACGAAGTCGACCGGACCGATCTCCGCCGGGTCGTCGGTGGCATGGGCACGGGCGGTGAAGTCGCCGCGCGGGCTGAGGACTTGGACACCGTGCTGCCTCATGGCCGCGAGATGCGGTCCACGGGCGACGAGATGCACATCGGCGCCCGCACGGTGGAGCGCGGCGCCGACATAGGCGCCGATCGCACCGGCGCCGAGGACTGCGACTTTCACTGGGACTCTCCGTTCGGTCGAGGGAGTACCGCGGAGGTGGCTGCCGTGACTGCCGTCGGGCCAGTGCGGACGGCAGCCGAACAATGTCGACGAAATATTGTCTACAGTATGGAGTCGAGGCTCGGCAAGGGTTCGGACAGCGACCGTTGCGTCAACGACCGTTCTGGCGGCGACCGTTCGGCGCACCCTGCATACCGCTCATCGCACACGGCCGACGCGCCGCCTTCTCAACTCCCTTGTCACTCCCTACCGTCCGGGATCATGAGTCCCCCAGTAGCACCCCCGGCGTGGAGCCGCTGGCTGGTTCCCCCCGCCGCCCTCTCGGTGCACCTCTCCATCGGCCAGGCCTACGCCTGGAGCGTCTTCAAGCCGCCGCTCGAATCCTCACTCAACCTCAGCGGCACGCAGAGCGCGCTGCCCTTCCAGCTCGCCATCGTCATGCTCGGCCTCTCGGCCGCGTTCGGCGGCACCCTCGTCGAACGCAACGGACCGCGCTGGGCAATGACCGTCGCCCTGATCTGCTTCTCCTCCGGCTTCCTGATCTCCGCGCTGGGCGCGGAGACGAAGCAGTTCTGGCTGATCGTCCTCGGCTACGGCTTCGTCGGCGGGATCGGCCTCGGCATCGGCTACATCTCACCGGTCTCGACCCTGATCAAGTGGTTCCCGGACCGGCCCGGCATGGCCACCGGCATCGCCATCATGGGCTTCGGCGGCGGCGCGCTCATCGCCTCCCCCTGGTCCGCCCAGATGCTGAAGTCGTTCGGCTCCGACAACACCGGCATCGCGCAGACGTTCCTCATACTCGGTCTTTCGTATGCAGTCTTCATGACCCTCGGCGTGCTGCTCGTAAGGGTGCCGCGCACCGAGGACTCCCAGGACCCGGCGAACGAGCCCGGCGCCCCCGCCCTCACCGGCGTACAGGTCTCCGCCAACAGCGCCGTGCGCACCCCGCAGTTCTGGTGCCTGTGGGTCGTCCTGTGCATGAACGTGACCGCGGGCATCGGCATCCTGGAGAAGGCCGCCCCGATGATCACGGACTTCTTCGCGGACACCTCCACACCGGTCTCCGTGTCGGCCGCCGCAGGCTTCGTCGCACTGCTCTCCGCGGCCAACATGGCGGGCCGTATCGGCTGGTCGTCGACCTCCGACCTGATCGGCCGCAAGAACATCTACCGCGTCTACCTCGGCGTCGGCGCGATCATGTACGCGCTCATCGCACTGTTCGGCGACTCCTCGAAACCCCTGTTCATCCTGTGCGCGCTGGTGATCCTCTCCTTCTACGGCGGCGGCTTCGCGACCGTACCCGCGTACCTGAAGGACCTCTTCGGGACCTACCAGGTCGGCGCGATCCACGGCCGGCTCCTCACCGCCTGGTCCCTGGCCGGTGTCCTCGGACCGCTGATCGTGAACTGGATCGCCGACCACCAGAAGGACGCCGGCAAACACGGCGCCTCCCTCTACGACACCTCCTTCGTCATCATGATCGGGCTGCTCGTCATCGGCTTCGTCGCCAACGAACTCGTCCGCCCCGTCAACGCCCGCCACCACATCCCCGCCCCGAGGAAGGCCGCCGATGTCGAACGACAGCAGTCAGAGCCCGCCTGACCGACGACCGCTGATCGCCTTCGCCTGGCTCTGGGTCGGCGCACCCCTCGTCTACGGCCTCTACGAACTGATCCTCAAGGCGAAGCAGCTGTTCACCGGCTGAATGTTCGGTGCATACCGTCGACCGCAGGACGGATGACAGAAGCCGACAACCCGGACGGCAGTTTCCTGTGGCATCACCTGCCGTCGTACCCGCGAGTCACTGGCAAGACTGGTGGATCCCGCTACCCAAGGCAACGAGGGGGACCACCCATGAACGGCACGCGGATCGCCGCCGTCGGCCACTACCAGCCCGCCAAGGTACTCACCAACAAGGACCTGGCGGGCATGGTCGACACCAGTGACGAGTGGATCACCTCCCGGGTCGGCATCCGGACCCGGCACATCGCCGGACCCGACGAACCCGTCGACGAGCTCGCCGCGCACGCCGCCGCCAAGGCACTCGCCGCCGCCGGCCTGACGCCCGGGGACATCGACCTCGTCCTGGTCGCCACCTCCACAGCCATCGACCGCTCCCCGAACATGGCCGCCCGCGTCGCAGCCCGCCTCGGCATCCCCTCGCCCGCCGCCATGGACGTCAACGTCGTGTGCGCCGGCTTCACCCACGCCCTGGCCACCGCCGACCACGCCGTCCGCGCGGGAGCGGCCGTACGGGCCCTGGTCATCGGCGCCGACAAGATGTCCGAGGTCACCGACTGGACCGACCGCACGACCTGCGTCCTCGTCGGCGACGGAGCGGGCGCAGCCGTCGTCGAGGCCGCCGACGAACCCGGCATCGGACCGGTCCTGTGGGGATCCGTGCCCGAGATGGGCCACGCGGTACGGATCGAGGGCACACCCCCGCGCTTCGCGCAGGAGGGCCAGAGCGTCTACCGCTGGGCCACCACCCA
This sequence comes from Streptomyces sp. NBC_01622, assembly GCF_045209635.1. Classification (NCBI taxonomy): domain Bacteria; kingdom Bacillati; phylum Actinomycetota; class Actinomycetes; order Kitasatosporales; family Streptomycetaceae; genus Streptomyces; species Streptomyces sp. NBC_01622. The sequence goes on along the minus strand of NZ_CP109293.1, from coordinate 2,226,060 downwards.
GCTCCCGCCCATCGCCCGCAAGGCCTGCGAGAAGGCCGGCCTGACCCCCGCCGACCTCGCCGGCGTCGTCCTCCACCAGGCGAACCTGCGCATCATCGAGCCCCTCGCCGAGAAGATCGGCGCCGTCAACGCGGTCGTCGCCCGCGATGTCATCCAATCGGGCAACACCTCCGCCGCCAGCATCCCCCTCGCGTTCTCGAAGCTCGTCGAACAGGGCGCCGTCCGCACCGGCGACCCCGTCCTGCTGTTCGGCTTCGGCGGGAATCTGTCGTACGCCGGTCAGGTCGTACGGTGCCCGTGACCTGCGCACACGCTCGGCCGCGGCGTCGGATGTGACGAGGCCGACTCCCACACCTCCTGGCTACTGTGCGCCGTAGACTGTAGACGAAAGACAATCGATACTTGGTCGTACGGCCACTGACTGCTGTCTACTGTCCGCTCTGTACAAAATGCTGGTGCTGCCCAGGAGGGGGACCGTGATGTTGTCCGCAGGACTGCCGCCGGGAGCGGTGCCCAAGCTCGAACGCCCGGGCCCGCTGCGCGACCGTGTCTACGAGGCGCTGCTCGAACTCATCACCACGCGCGCCCTGCAGCCCGGCCAGCATCTCGTCGAGAGCGAACTCGCCGGGCACCTCGGAGTGTCCCGGCAGCCCGTGCGGGAGGCGCTGCAGCGGCTCAACACCGAGGGCTGGGTCGATCTGCGGCCCGCCCAGGGCGCGTTCGTGCACGAGCCGACGGAGGAGGAGGCCGACCAACTCCTCACCGTACGCACCCTGTTGGAGGCCGAGGCCGCCCGGCTCGCCGCCGCCGACGCGGGCAGCGCCGGCATCGCCGTCCTTCAGGAGCTGTGCGCGGAGGGCGAGCGCGCCGTCGACGCCGACGACGTGGACGCCGCCGTCGCCATGAACGCCCGCTTCCACGCGAAGGTCATGGAGCTGGCCGGCAACGCGGTCCTCGCCGAACTCGCCGCGCAGGTCGACCGCCGGGTCCGCTGGTACTACACGCCGGTGGCCCGGCAGCGCGGCCTGACGTCCTGGATCGAGCACCGTCACCTGATCGACGCGATCGCGGCCCGCGACGAACTGCGCGCGAGTCTGCTGATGCGCGAACACACCGAACACACCCGGCGGTCGTACCACGAGCGCGAGAAGTCCTGAGCCCCACAAGGCTCCTGACGCTCCAACAGATTCGAAGCTCGATGGCCCTCCCGCATCGAGGAGGGCCATCGGGTGGGTCCGGGCAGGCCTGCGCCGGTGCCGTGGGGCGAACTGTCAGGCCGCGGGCTGTGGTTGGGGAACGGGCGCCGACTCCCGGTCCCCGCGCCCGGGTTGGCGCAGCAGCAGCGCGATCGCCGCCGCCACCATCGAGACGCCGCCGGCCAGCGCGTACGCCCCGTTGTAGCCCCAGGCCGCGACCACCATCGAGCCGAGGCCGCCGCCGAACAGGCCGCTGATGAGCTTGCCGCTGTACACCAGGCCGTAGTTGGTGGCGTTGAAGTTCTCGCCGAAGTAGTCCGGGGTCAGGGCCGCGAACATCGGGTAGAAGGCGCCCCCGCCGAAACCGGAGAGGAACGCGAAGAACAGGAACAGCCACTCGCTGCGCAGATGGCCGGCCCAGATCACGCCGAACTGGGCGAGACCCAGGACCAAGATGACGAAGACCAGGGTGAGTTTGCGGCCCCACAGGTCGGACAGCCAGCCGACCACCGCGCGGCCGATGCCGTTGATGACGGCCATCACGCCCATCGAGGAGGCCGCCACCAGCGGGCCGAAGCCGACGTCCTTGGCGAAGTCGACCTGGAAGGAGATCCCGAAGATCGACACCCCTGCGGTCAGCACGATCGACAGCCACATCAGCGGCAGCATCCCGGTACGGATGGCCTCCTTGGGCGTGAACTGCCGTACAGCAGGGGGATTCTTGGCGAGGCGCGTCGCGCTCTTGTCGTTGCCGCCACAGGTCAGCGGATCGATGTCGGCGGGCCACCAGTTCTTCGGCGGGTCCTTGAAGAAGAACGCGCACCCGAACACCACGATCAGGATGTAACAGCCGATCAGATCCAGGACCCGGTGGTAATTCCCGGTGTCGAAGGCGTAGTTGAAGATGAAGATGAACGGCAGCGAACCGTACGCGAAGCCGCCGTTGACGAACCCGGTGCGGGCGCCCCGCCGTTCGGGGAACCACTTGCCGACCATGTTGATGCACGTCGCGTAGACCAGACCGGCGCCGATGCCGCCGATCACGCCGAAGCCGGTGATCGCCAGCCACACGTTGTCCAGGTGGGACAGCGCGAGGAAACCGATCACGCACATGACGGAGCCGGTGTACATCGCCTTGCGGGCCGTGAGGATGCCCTTCTCCCGCAGCCAGCCCGCGGGGAAGGCGATACCGGCCTGGAAGAAGACCCAAATGCTCAGGATCCAGAAGGTGTTGCTCTGCGTCCAGCCGTGCGCGCTGGACAGCGTGTCCTCCGCGGAGCCGTACGCGTACTCGAAGACACTGATCGCCATCATGGCGATCCAGGGGAGGTAGATCATGATCTTGCGTGAGTGGCCGAGGATGTCCCGGTCGGTCTCGCCGACGCGGTAGACGCGGCCGTTGGCGTCGGTCACTTCACGGTAGGGACGGTTCGCGGCGCCGGATTCGTTCGTGGTGATGGGATCTGCGGTCATGTCACGCCATCTCCTCGCCGAGCGGGTGCGGGTTGGGCACGATGCGCCGGGCGCTGGGCCTGCCCGGAGCCTTGAGGAAGAGCGCCAGCACCGCGGAGGCCAGGCCCACGGAACCGGCCAGGACGAACGCGCCGTGGTAGTCCCACTCACCGACGACGACCGCGCCCAGACCGGAGCCGACGAGCCCCGAGATCAGCTTCGAGCTGTAGACCATCCCGTAGTTGCTGGCGTTGTTGTTCTCACCGAAGTAGTCCGCCGTCATGGCCGCGAACAGCGGGAAGATCGCCCCGCCGCCGAAACCCGAGACCATGGAGCAGAACAGGAAGAACGGCATGCTGCCCATCTGGCCCGAGACCAGCACGCCGAACTGCGCGGTGCCGAGCACGAGACACACGATGATCAGCGTGTGGCGGCGGCCGAAACGGTCGGAGATCCAGCCGATAACCCCGCGCCCGGTGCCGTTCACGATCGCCTTCAGGGACATCGCCGTGGCCACGATCCCGCCCGCGAAGCCCATGTCCTTGCCGAACGGCACCTGGAAGGCGATGCCGAAGATGTTGATGCCGGCCGTGCACAGCAGACAGAACCACATCATCCAGAGCACGGGGGTACGGGCGGCCTCCTTCGGGGTGTACTGCTTGACCGCCGGCGGGTTCTTCTCCAACGCCCGCCGGATCCTGGGGTCTTGGGCCGCCTTCAGCGGATCGACGTGCGCGGGCCACCAGTTCTTCGGCGGATCACGGAAGAACCAGCCCGCCGACGCCACCACCAGACACAGTCCGACGCCGACCAGGCTGAGCAGCACCTTGTAGTTGCCCAGGTCCAGCACCGAGGTGAACAGGAACACGAACGGCACGGACCCGTACGCGAATCCGCCGTTGACGAAGCCCGTCTTGCCGCCCTTGCGCTCCGGATACCACTTGCCGACCATGTTCACGCAGGTTGCATACACAAGACCGGCGCCGATGCCACTGCACATACCGAATCCCAGGTACGCGACGAGCACATTCGGTGCGAACGCCAGCGCCAGATAGCCCAGCAGCGTGCCGAGCGCGCCGATCAACATGGCCGTACGGGCCGGAAGCCGGCCGCTCTCCCGCAATTGTCCGGCCGGGAAGGCCACGGCCGCCTGGAAGAACACCCAGACGCCCATCAGCCAGAAGATGTGCCCACTGCTCCACAGATGCGCGTCGTGGAGCGTGTCCTGCGCCGACGTGAACGCGTACTCGGCGGAACTGATGCCCATCATGCCCACCCAGGGCAGGACGACCATCCACTTGCGCGCCCGGCCCATGATGTCGACATCGGATTCACCGATGCGGTACACGCGGCCGTGACGATCCGTCACCTCCCTGAAAGGGACGGACGTCGAGTAGTCCGTTGTTGCCATCGCTCAGTGCCCCTTGCGTCGAAAGTTCTGGCCAGCGCCCCCTGTCCATTGCCTTTCGTGTGCGCACGGGTCCGGGGGCCGGCCGACCGCACTGTCGGCCGGCCCCGCGTCGGATCACGTCATGAACCACCGCCCAACAGCCCTGCCGCACGCGCCCATTGGTACTTCGCGCCGAGCACGGCCACCGGCTTCTCGGTCGTGTACGGGTACGCCACCACCCCGCGCTCGTACAGGTACTGGCAGGCCTCCTCGACCTCCACGTCACCCGCGAGCGACGCCACCACCGGCTTCTCGATCCCACGCTCCCTGAACTCGGCCACCACGCGCGCGGTGAGCTCCGCGAAGACCATCGGGGGAGTGACGATGGTGTGCCAGTAACCGAGGACCAGCGCGTGGATGCGCGGATCCTCGAGTCCCAGCCGGATCGTCGCCTCGTACGTCGACGGCGGCTCGCCCCCGGTGATGTCGACCGGGTTGCCCGCGGCCCCGAAGGGCGGAATGAACTCCCGGAAGGACGCGTCCAGATCCGGTGGAATCTCCATCAGGGAAAGGCCGTTGTCGGTCACCGCGTCCGAGAGCAGCACACCGCTGCCGCCCGCGCCCGTGATGATAACGACGTTGTCGCCCTTGGGAGTTGGCAGCACCGGCAGTCCGCGCGCGTACTCCAGCATGTCGTTGAGCCCCGGGGCACGGATGACACCGGCCTGCTTCAGGACATCCGTGTACACGGCGTCGTCGCCCGCCAGCGCGCCCGTGTGCGACCCGGCGGCCTTCGCCCCCGCCGCCGTACGACCCGCCTTCAGCACCACAACCGGCTTGCGCGGTACGGTCTTTCGGGCCGCCTCGACGAACGCGCGCCCGTCCTTGAGATCCTCCAGGTGCATCGCGATGCACTCCGTGTGCGGATCCTCGCCGAACCAGGTCAGCAGGTCGTCCTCGTCCAGGTCCGACTTGTTGCCGAGCCCGACGATCGCCGACACCCCCGTCTTCGTGGTCCGCGCGAACCCCAGGATGGCCATCCCGATGCCACCGGACTGCGAGGTCAGCGCCACCCCGCCCTTCACGTCGTACGGCGTGCAGAACGTGGCGCACAGATCGTGCCAGGTCGAGTAGTAGCCGTAGATGTTCGGCCCGAGGAGGCGGACGCCGTAGCGCTCGGCGATCTCGACCATCTCTTCCTGGAGTCGGACCTCACCGGTCTCGGCGAACCCGGAGGGGATCAGGACGGCGTTGGGGATGTTCTTGCGACCCACCTCCTCCAGCGCTGCTGCCACGAACTTGGCGGGAATGGCGAAGACAGCCACATCCACCTCACCGGGAACGTCCGTGACACTCTTGTACGCCTTGCGGCCGAGGATGTCATCGGCCCGGGGGTTCACCGGATGGATCTCCCCGGCGAAACCGCCGTCGACGAGATTGCGCATCACCGAATTGCCGATCTTGCCCTGCTCGTTCGAGGCACCGATCACGGCGACCGAGGTCGGCTCCATGAGGCGGCGCATGGTCGTCAGGATCTCGTCGCGTGTATACCGTCGACGGGCTACCGGCTGCGACTCGGCGAGGATCACCCGGATGTCCGCCGCGACCGCGCCCTCCGGAGTCGCGATCACCGGATTGAGATCCACCTCGGCGATCTCCGGGAAGTCCGCGACCAGTTGGGACACCCGACGGATCTGCTCCGCGACCGCCCACCGGTCGACGGCCGGTGCGCCGCGCACCCCGCGCAGGATCTCCGCAGCCCGGATCGAGTCCAGCATCGACAACGCCTCGTCCGCGCTCACCGGCGCGAGCCGGAACGTCACGTCCTTGAGCACCTCGACCAGCACCCCGCCGAGCCCGAACGCGACCACCTTCCCGAACGTCGGATCGGTCACCGCGCCGACGATGACCTCCTGCCCCCGCGGCAGCAACTCCTGCACCTGGACGCCCTCGATACGGGCCTGCGCGTCGTACGCCCGCGCGTTGTCGACGATCCTGTGGAACGCGGCCCGTACGTCCGCCGCGCCCTCCACCCCGACGATCACGCCACCCGCGTCGGTCTTGTGCAGGATGTCGGGCGAGACGATCTTCATCACCACGGGCCCGCCGAACCGTGCCGCGTACGCCACGGCCTCGTCGACGTCCGTCGCCAACTCCTCACCCGGTACGGCGATCCCGTAGGCGTCGGCGATCACCTTGCCCTCGGGCGCGGTCAGCGCGAACCGCCCCTCCGCCCGCACGGAGTCGAGCAGGGCCCGCACCTTCAGGACCCGGTCCTCTGCCATCACGTCAGATCACCCCGTTCGACTTGAGGAGGCGCAACTCTTCGTCGCCGAGACCGAGTTCGCCGATGTAGACCTCTTCGTTGTGCTCGCCGAGCAGCGGTGAGCTGGTCACGTCCACGGGGGAGTCGGAGAGCTTCAGCGGGCTGCCGACGGTGACGAACTCACCGCGCTCGGGGTGCGGCACCGTCACGAGCATCTCGTTGGCGACCAGCGAGGCGTCCTCGATGATCTCCCTCGTCGACAGGATCGGCCCGCACGGGATGTTGTGGGCGTTGAGCTTCTCCAGCACCTCCCACTTGGGGAGCGTGGACGACCACTCCTCGATCAGCTGGAACATCTTGGCCAGCTGCGGCAGCCGGGCCTCCGGCGTCGCCCACTCGGGGTCCTCGGCCAGCTCGGGCCGGCCCATCAGCTCGGTGAGCGGCTTCCAGCCGACCGGCTGCACGATGACGTACACATAGTCGTTCGGGCCTCCCGGCGCGCACTTCACCGCCCAGCCGGGCTGTCCGCCGCCGGACGCGTTGCCCGAGCGGGGCACCTCGTCGCCGAAGTCCTCGTTCGGATACTCGGCGAGCGGCCCGTGCGCCAGGCGCTGCTGGTCGCGCAGCTTCACCCGGCACAGGTTCAGCACGGCATGCTGCATGGCCACGTTGACGCGCTGACCGCGGCCGGTGCTCTCCCGCTGGAAGAGTGCCGCCAGTATCCCGGCTACTGTATGCACTCCTGTGCCGGAGTCGCCGATCTGAGCGCCCGTGGCCAGCGGCGGCCCGTCCTCGAAGCCGGTGGTCGACATCGACCCGCCCATCGCCTGCGCGACGACCTCGTACGCCTTGAAATTGGTGTACGGGCCGTCTCCGAAGCCCTTGATGGACGCATACACAATGCGGGGATTGATCTCCTGTATGCGATCCCAGGTGAACCCCATACGGTCGACCGCGCCCGGCCCGAAGTTCTCGACCATGACGTCGGAGCGCCGGATCAGCTCGGTCAGGATCTCCTTGCCGCGCTCGGTCTTGGTGTTGAGGGTGATGCTCCGCTTGTTGCAGTTGAGCATCGTGAAGTAGAGGGAGTCGACGTCCGGGAGGTCGCGCAGCTGCTTGCGCGTGATGTCACCGGTCGGTGCCTCCAGCTTGACGACGTCGGCGCCGAGCCAGGCGAGCAGCTGGGTGGCGGAGGGGCCGGACTGGACGTGCGTCATGTCGAGGACGCGGATGCCCTCAAGTGCCCTGGCGGTCATGGCCGTTCACCTCACTTGTACATCGTCTGGTTCATGGTTCCGGGGGCGTACGCGTCCGGGTCGACCCAGACGTTGATCAGCGACGGCCTGCCCGACTCGCGGGCGCGCCGCAGGGCCGGGGCGATGTCGGCGGGGTCGCGGACCTCCTCGCCGTAACCGCCCAGCATCTGGGCGAACTTGTCGTAGTGCACGTCGCCGAGGGTGTTGCCGACCCGCTCGCGCTCCAGGCCGTACTTCTGGGCCTGGCCGTAACGGATCTGGTTCATCGAGGAGTTGTTGCCGACGATGCCGACGAACGGCAGGCCGTAGCGGACGAGGGTCTCGAAGTCCCAGCCGGTGAGGGAGAACGCGCCGTCGCCGAACAGCGCGACGACCTCCTTGTCCGGCCGTGCCTGCTTCGCCGCGAGGACGAACGGGATACCGACGCCGAGCGTGCCCAGCGGGCCCGGATCCATCCAGTGGCCGGGCGACTTGGGCTGGACGACCTGCCCGGAGAAGGTGACGATGTCGCCGCCGTCGCCTATGTAGATCGAGTCCTCGGTGAGGAAGTCGTTGATCTCGCTGACCAGACGGTACGGGTGGATCGGTGAGGCGTCCGACTTCAGGCTGGGCAACCGCTTCTCGATCGCGGCCTGTTCGGCGGCGCGCAGCTCGTCGAGCCACTCCTTCCGCCTGGACGCACCGCCGTTGAGCCGTCCCGAGGCGGCGTCCGCGACCGACTTCAGTACGAGTCCCGCGTCGCCGACGATGCCGAGGTCGATGTCGCGGTTCTTGCCGACGGTGCGGTAGTCGAGGTCGATCTGCACGACGGTCGCGTCGGGGGAGAGGCGCTTGCCGTAGCCCATGCGGAAGTCGAAGGGCGTGCCGACGATGACGATGACGTCGGCGTGGGAGAACGCGTACCGGCGCGACAGCTGGAAGTGGTGCGGGTCGCCGGGCGGGAGGGTGCCGCGGCCCGCGCCGTTCATGTACGCGGGGATGTTGAGCGTGCGGACGAGGTCAATGGCCGCCTTGGTGCCGCGAGTTGTCCACACCTGACTGCCCAACAGGATCGCCGGCTTCTCGGCGTGCACCAGCAGGTCGGCGAGCTTCTCGATCGCCTCGGGGTCACCGGCCGAGCGCGTCGAGGCACGGTAGGCGCCGGTCTTGGGCACCCGCGCCTTGCTCACCGGCACCTTGGCGTCGAGGACATCGCGCGGGATCTCCAGGAAGGAGGGTCCTGGCGCGCCGTGGTAGCACTCGCGGAACGCCATCGACACCATGTCGGCGGCGCGTGCCGTGTCCGGGACGGTCGCCGCGAACTTGGTGATCGGCGTCATCATGTCGACGTGCGGCAGGTCCTGCAAAGACCCCATCTTGTGCTGGGTGAGGGCCCCTTGGCCGCCGATCAGCAGCATCGGGGACTCCGCGCGGAAGGCGTTGGCGACACCGGTCACGGCGTCGGTCGTACCGGGACCCGCGGTGACGACCGCGCACCCGGGCCTGCCGGTGATGCGTGCGTAGCCGTCCGCCGCGTGGGCTGCCACCTGCTCGTGGCGTACGTCGACGACTTCTATGCCCTCGTCGACACAGCCGTCGTAGATGTCGATGATGTGGCCGCCGCACAGGGTGTAGATGCGGTCGACCCCCTCGGCCTTCAGGGCTTTGGCGACGAGATGACCACCGGAAATCACGTCCTGGGTGTCGTCGGGCATGGCGAAGTCCTGTCCCTTCGTAGGGGGTTGGAAGGCTCTCGCGGTACATTGCATACAGTCGACGAATACTGTATGAAGCTTGTTATCCCGCATCCGGTGGGTGGTGTCCAGGGGGCGTGCGGCACTTTTAAGTGGGAGCCGAGAGGGAGCCGAGATGGACCTGTACGAGCACCAGGCAAGGCAACTCTTCGAGGAACACGGCATCTTGGTGCCCCGGGCCGAGGTCACCTCCTCGTCCAAGGAGGCACGCGGGATCGCCCGCCGACTGGGCGGCCAGGTGGTGGTGAAAGCCCAGGTGAAGACTGGTGGGCGGGGTAAAGCGGGCGGAGTGAAGTTCGCCGCGGATCCGGCCGCCGCCGAGCTGACCGCACGGCAGATCCTCGGCATGGACATCAAGGGGCACACGGTCGGCACGGTGATGCTGGCCCAACCCGTCGACATCGAGAGCGAGTTCTACGTCTCCTACGTCCTCGACCGGGCGGCCGGCCGTTTCCTCGCGATCGCGTCCGCGGAGGGCGGTACGGAGATCGAGGAGATCGCCGCCCGTCGACCGGATGCGGTCGCCCGTATACGCATCGACCCGGCCGAGGGCGTCACCTCGGCGAAGGCGGCCGAGATCGCCGAGGCGGCCGGACTGCCGCCGCAGACCGTCGACGTCCTCGTCCGGCTCTGGGAGGTGCTGGTCCGCGAGGACGCCGTCCTCGTCGAGGTCAACCCGCTCGTGCGCACCCGGCAGGGGCAGATCCTCGCACTCGACGGCAAGGTCACCCTCGACGACAACGCCCGCTTCCGGCAGACCCGTTGGGGAGCCGAGACCGCGGTGCACGACGATCCGCTGGAGGCCGCGGCAGCCGCGAAGGGACTCAACTACGTCAAACTCGACGGCGAGGTCGGCGTCATCGGGAACGGTGCCGGCCTGGTCATGTCGACGCTCGACGTGGTCGCCGGGTGCGGTGCCCGCCCCGCCGACTTCCTCGACATCGGCGGCGGGGCATCCGCCCAGATCATGGCCGACGGACTGTCCGTCATCCTCTCCGACCCGGCCGTGAAGTCGGTATTCGTCAATGTCTTCGGCGGGATCACCGCATGCGACGCGGTGGCCGACGGCATCGTGCGGGCCCTGGGGACCATCCAGTTGACCAAGCCGCTGGTCGTCCGGCTCGACGGAAACAACGCGGCCCGCGGCCGGGCGATCCTCGACGGCCACGCCCATCCACTGGTCCAGCAGGCCACCACCATGGACGGCGCCGCCCGCCGCGCCGCCGACCTCGCCAACGCGCGTTAAGGAGCCGGGACATGGCGATCTACCTCACCAAGGAGAGCAAGGTCCTCGTCCAGGGCATGACCGGCGGCGAGGGCATGAAGCACACCCGCCGGATGCTCGCCGCCGGCACGAACATCGTCGGCGGAGTCAACCCGCGCAAGGCGGGCCGCACCGTCGACTTCGACGTCCCCCAGTGCCCGAACGGCCTGGGAGGTGCCGCCATGGCCGTCCCCGTCTTCGGGTCGGTCGCCGACGGTATGCGGTCGACGGGAGCCGATGTCACCGTCGTGTTCGTGCCGCCCGCCTTCGCGAAAGCGGCGGTGATCGAGGCCGCCGACGCGGGCATCGGCCTCGCCGTCGTCATCACCGAGGGCATCCCCGTCCACGACTCGGTCGCCTTCACGGCCTACGCCAGGGCGAAAGGCACCCGGATCATCGGCCCCAACTGCCCCGGCCTGATCACCCCCGGACAGGCCAACGCCGGCATCATCCCCGCCGACATCACCAAGCCCGGCCGCATCGGCCTGGTGTCCAAGTCCGGCACGCTCACCTACCAACTCATGTACGAGCTGCGGGACATCGGCTTCTCGACCTGCGTCGGCATCGGCGGAGACCCCGTCGTCGGCACGAGCCACATCGACTGCCTCGCCGCGTTCCAGGACGACCCCGACACCGAACTCGTCGTGCTCATCGGGGAGATCGGCGGCGACGCGGAGGAGCGGGCGGCCGTATACATCCGCGACCACGTCACCAAGCCGGTCGTCGGCTACATCGCCGGTTTCACCGCGCCGGAGGGCAGGACGATGGGCCACGCCGGTGCCATCGTGTCCGGTTCCTCCGGTACGGCGGCGGCGAAGAAGGAGGCGCTGGAGGCCGTGGGAGTCAGGGTCGGGAGTACGCCGACGGAGACCGCCCGGCTGGTGCTGGACCACCTGGAGGCGGCGTGGGAGGCGACAGGTGACGTCACTCATGGTTGATGTGACGTGACTGTCGGGCTCCTTCGGGTGCCACTAGCTTCACCTGTGCGACGGTTCGTGCGTTGGACCGTTCCTGCCTCACCCCGCCCCGACTGTGCACCGAGAGCGGAGCAGAAGCATGGCATCAACCCTCAAAACAGGCACGTCCTGGAATGACGCGCTACGGCGTTGTCTCGCCGTAGCGCCAGAGGCGTTCCAGGACGACCGTGTCCTCAATCTCTGGAACGCCGCCTGGCAGCGGGACGGCCGGGCCCTGCCCGCGACCACCCCCGTCGACGGCAGCCCCATCGCCGGACCGCCCCGACTGGACCGGTCCACCGCCCAGCAGGCCGTTCGAGCCTCCCTCGACCAGCACCGGGCCTGGCGGCACGTCCCGCTCGACGAACGGCGTGCCCGCGTCGCCGCCACACTCGACGCCCTCACCGAGCACCGCGAACTCCTCGCGCTGCTGCTGGTCTGGGAGATCGGCAAGCCCTGGCGGCTCGCGCAGGCCGACGTGGACCGGTCCATCGACGGTGTGCGCTGGTATGTCGACGGCATCGAACCGATGCTCGCCGGCCGCACCCCGCTCGACGGCCCGGTGTCGAACATCGCGAGCTGGAACTACCCGATGAGCGTGCTCGTCCACGCCGTGCTGGTACAGGCGCTGGCGGGCAACGCGGTCATCGCCAAGACCCCGACCGACGGCGGCGTCGCCTGCCTCACCCTGGCCTGCGCGCTCGCCGCACGCGAGGGCATCCCCGTCACTCTCGTCAGCGGCAGCGGCGGCGAACTGTCGGAGGCGCTGGTCCGGGCGCCCGAGATCGGCTGCGTCTCCTTCGTCGGCGGGCGCGACACCGGAGCCGCGGTGGCCACTGCCGTCGCCGACCTCGGCAAACGGCACGTACTGGAGCAGGAGGGACTCAACACCTGGGGCATCTGGAACCACACGGACTGGGACACCCTCACCGCCGTCATTCCCAAGCTCTTCGACTACGGCAAGCAGCGCTGCACCGCGTATCCGCGCTTCGTCGTCCAGCGCGAGCTGTTCGACGAGTTCCTCACCGCCTACCTCCCCGCGGTCCGAACTCTGCGCGTCGGCCACCCTCTTGCCGTCCAGCACGCCGAAGACCCCTACCCCGAGCTGGACTTCGGCCCGGTGATCAACGCGGCCAAGGCCAAGGAACTCCACGACCAGGTGGCCGAGGCGATCGACCGCGGCGCCGTACCGCTGCACCGCGGCAAGCTGTCCGAGGCCAACTTCCTTCCCGGGCAGGACACTTCGGCGTACGTCCGGCCCGTCACGCTGCTCAACCCGCCACCGTCGTCCCCGCTGCACCACGCGGAGCCGTTCGGCCCGGTCGACACCATCGTCCTGGTCGACACGGAGGCGGAACTGCTGGCCGCGATGAACGCGTCCAACGGTGCGCTGGTCGCCACCCTGTCCACCGACGACCGGGCGACCTACGACCGACTGGCCCCGCAGATAAGGGCGTTCAAGGTCGGGCACGGCAAACCGCGTTCCCGCGGCGATCGCGGCGAGTTGTTCGGCGGGTTCGGCGCCTCCTGGCGCGGCGCCTTCGTCGGCGGCGAACTCCTCGTCCGCGCCGTGACGCACGGACCGGTGGGGGAGCGGCTGCCGGGCAACTTCCCGGAATACCAGCTCATGCCGTGACCGGCCCTCGTCGGCTCACGCGGTGATCTGCGGCCGGGCGGCACTCGCGTCCGTCTAGTACCGCCCGGCGATGATCTCGTCGGCCAGCCGGCGGGCCACGCCCCGCGGATACGGGCGCGGCAGGCTCAGCACGATGTGGTTCATCCCCGCGTCGACGAGCCGGCCGACCGTCTCCCGGGTCGTGGCCGGCTCGTCGTACGACACCAGGATCTGCACCGAACGCGTGATCCCGGCCGGGTCGCGGCCCAGCTCGGCGCAGTGCGCGTCGAGGACGCGGGCGCGCTCGGTGACGTACTCGACGGTGTTGTGCGGCGGCCCTGGAACGTTCCACATGTCGGCGTGCTCGGCGACCAGCCGCAGCAGCCGGGTGCCCCAGCCGCCGATCAGCAGCGGGGGACCCGGCCGCTGGACGGGCTTGGGTTCGCATCGTGTACCCCGGAGCCGGTAGTGGCGGCCCTCGAAGTCGAAGACGTCCCGGGTCCACATCCCCTTCAGGATCGCGACGGTCTCCGCGAGCCGCTCGATGCCCTCACCCGGCGGGACGAGCGAGAGGCCGTAGGCCGCGTACTCCGCGATCGCCGGATTGGCACCCGGGATTCCCCCGGCGCCGGGCGGCTGCCGTGTCCCGCCGACTCCCAGCCCGAGCACGAGGCGCCCGCCAGAGATCACGTCCACGGTGGACGCCATCTTGCCGAGCACGGCCGGTGGCCGGACACGGTTGCTGGTCACGAGGAGACCGAGCCGCAGCCGCTCGGTCTGGGCGGCGAGAGCGCTGAGCAGAGTCCACCCCTCGTGTATCTGCCCGTCCTGAGGCCCGGCGACAGGCAGCAGGTGGTCCCACAGCCAGGCGTCCGCGATCTCCGGCACGGCGTCCGCCTCCAGCCAGACCCGACGGATGTCCTCGTACGGCACATGCATGGGTGTGGTCTTGATCCCGAAGCGCACAGTGGTTTCGTCTGCCATGACCGTCAGCCTACTCAATCATCAGCAGCTCTGACGATCAGAAGGGGGATTCATGTCGGGATACAGTCGGGGAATGTCCAACGATCGGTCACCCAGCCCCCTGGAGTCCCGGCTCGGCTATCTCCTCAAGCACGCGCAGGCGGAGCTGGCCAGGGCGTCGGCCGAGGCGCTCGCCCCGCACGGCGTCGACAGTCATGAGCTGGCCGTACTGGTGGTGCTCGCCGCGGGGGAGCCGTTGTCGCAGGTCGAGGCCGCCGGGCGGCTCGGTGTCGACCGCACCACGATGGTGTCGCTGATCGACGGCCTGGAGGGCCACGGCCTGGTGGTGCGGCGGCGCAGCCCGCAGGACCGCCGCAAGAACATCGTCGAACTGACGCCCGAGGGGCAGGACTGCCTGCGTCGGGCGGAGACGGCCCGTCGAGCGGCGGAACGGCGTTTTCTGGCTCCGCTGGACGAGGCGGGAGCGGCATCGCTCGTACGGGCGCTGCAGACCCTGGTGCTCGCCGGGCGGAAGCCGGAATCCGGCGCGTGTCCGTAGCGGTTCGTTCACCCGTGGTGGCGGAGTACCCGCAGGTGGCAGGCCTCGCGCGGCTGGTTCAGCAGGGGCGGATATGCAGGTGAAAGGCACTCCGAAAGCTTGGTATTGTTGTCCATGTCGCCGCGGGGAACACCCCCGGCCGGGCGGCAGACACCTCGTCCGGGTGGCGGAATGGCAGACGCGCTAGCTTGAGGTGCTAGTGCCCTTTATCGGGCGTGGGGGTTCAAGTCCCCCCTCGGACACCAGCTGAGACCCCACTTCACGTGGGGTTTTCTGCTTGCCAGGGCCGTCGTGCGGTCGGCCCGCAGATGACATCTGACCCACCCGGCAGGCCCGGCGAGGTTTGCAGCGATGTCGACGTATCCTTCTTGAGGTCTACGGCGTCAAATAGTGGGCGCCGAAAATGGAGGCAACACCCCGTGCTCATTGCTCAGCGTCCGTCCCTGACCGAAGAGGTCGTCGACGAGTTCCGTTCCCGGTTCGTGATCGAGCCGCTGGAGCCGGGCTTCGGCTACACCCTCGGCAACTCCCTCCGTCGTACGCTTCTCTCCTCGATCCCGGGTGCGGCGGTCACGTCCATCCGTATCGATGGTGTCCTGCACGAGTTCACCACCGTGCCGGGCGTCAAGGAGGACGTCACCGACCTCATCCTCAACATCAAGCAGCTCGTCGTCAGCAGCGAGCAGGACGAGCCCGTGGTGATGTACCTGCGCAAGCAGGGCCCGGGTCTGGTCACCGCCGCCGACATCGCGCCCCCGGCCGGTGTCGAGGTGCACAACCCCGACCTCGTCCTCGCCACGCTCAACGGCAAGGGCAAGCTGGAGATGGAGCTGACCGTCGAGCGCGGCCGCGGCTACGTCTCCGCCGTGCAGAACAAGCAGGTCGGTCAGGAGATCGGGCGCATCCCGGTCGACTCGATCTACTCGCCCGTGCTGAAGGTCACGTACAAGGTCGAGGCGACGCGTGTCGAGCAGCGCACCGACTTCGACAAGCTGATCGTCGACGTCGAGACCAAGCAGGCCATGCGTCCGCGTGACGCGATGGCGTCGGCCGGCAAGACCCTGGTGGAGCTGTTCGGTCTCGCGCGCGAGCTGAACATCGACGCCGAGGGCATCGACATGGGCCCGTCCCCCACGGACGCCGCCCTGGCCGCCGACCTCGCCCTGCCGATCGAGGAGCTGGAACTCACCGTCCGCTCCTACAACTGCCTCAAGCGCGAGGGCGTCCACTCCGTGGGCGAACTGCTGGCTCGTTCCGAGGCCGACCTGATGGACATCCGCAACTTCGGTGCGAAGTCCATCGACGAGGTCAAGGCGAAGCTGGCCGGTCTGGGTCTGGGTCTCAAGGACAGCCCGCCCGGATTCGACCCGACCGCCGCGGTCGACACCTTCGCCACCAACGACGCGGACACGCGGTTCGTGGAGACCGAGCAGTACTAGAACGCCGTAAGCGGTAAGTCCCGGTGCCCTGGTCGAGCAGCAGCCCGACCAGGGCGCCGTCGTATGCCGGGCCGGGCCTCAGGGGCTACATCCCGAGGCTGACAGACCGGCCCGGAGATCCGCCGGGGGTGGGATGCCGCCTCGCCGTCCGCCCTGAAGGGTGGCGGCCATGCGTGAAACCGGAGAACTGGCGAAGCGTCACAGACGTTTGTTGTCAGGCAGGTTGGCGGCTCTCGGGGCTGCGCTCTGTCTCACCTCGGCCACCATGGCCCTGCTGCCCGCCCCCGCGTCCGCCGCCACGACGGTGGCCGACGGCGGGCACACGGTCCGGATCAGCCGGACCGAGTACGGCGTACCGCACATCCTGGCCCAGGACTTCGACGGGCTCGGCTACGGCTACGGATACGCGTTCGCGCAGGACAACGTGTGCGAACTCGCCGACCAGGTCGTGACGTTGCGGGGTGAGCGGTCCCGGTTCTTCGGGCCCGACGGGAACTCCGGTACGGGCGCCAACCTCGCGAGCGACACCTACTACGGCGGACAGCTGCGCGCCGGGACAGCGCGCCGGCTGCTCGACGAGAAGGCGCCGTTGGGGCCGACGGCGGTGCTGCGGCGGATGGTCGAGGGGTACGCCGCCGGATACAACCGCTATCTCCGGGACACCGGAGTCGACCGGCTGCCGGACACGCGCTGCAAGGGCAAACCCTGGGTACGGCCGATCACCGCGCTCGACCTGTGGAATGTCGTCCACGACGTCAACAGGGTGACCGGGACAGTGCCGTTGGCTCCGGACATCGGCGACGCACGACCTCCACCTCCTCGACCACCCCTGCCGCGACAACCGGCTCCCGGAACGGCCTCGTTGGTCTCGGCCTCGCCTCCGCCGACGTCGGCAGCAACGGCTGGGCGCACGGCCGGGACGCCACCCGCACCGGCAACGCGATGGTGCTCGCCAACCCGCACCTGCCCTGGGCCGACGGCAACTTCCGCTTCTACCAAGTGCAGTTGACGATCCCCGGCACCCTGGACGTGTCCGGCGCCGGCCTCTACGGCACCCCGCTGGTGGAGATCGGCCACAACCGCACCCTCGCCTGGACGCACACCGCGAGCGACGCCCAGCACGGCTCCTTCTACGCCCTCAAGCTGGTGCCCGGCGATCCGGCCAGCTATCTGCTCGACGGCAGGGCCGTACCGATGGAACGCCGTACGGTCCCGGTCACCGCACGCGGCGCGGACGGTGGCCTGTCGACCGCCGAACGGACCCTGTAGACCTCGCGCTTCGGCCCCGTCCTGTCGTCCGGCTGGACCACGACCACCGCCTACGCGATCCGCGACGCCAACGCCGACAACCTGCGCTCCATGAACACCTGGCCGGCCATGGGGAAGGCACGGACCCTCGGTCAACTCCGCGCCGCCCAGGACACCTTCCAGGGCGTCCCCTGGACCTACACTCTCGCGGCCGACACCAGCGGCGCCACCTACTTCACCGACTCCTCGGCCGTCCCGCACCTCACCGACGAGCAGTTGAAGCGCTGCACCGTCGCGGCCGGAGGAGGGCCCACCGCCCTGGACGGTTCGACGTCGGCCTGCGCCCGGGGCAGTGACCGCGACGCGCTCGTGCCCGGCCTCTACGGGCCCTCCCACCAGCCGAAGTCGGTCCGCACCGACTATGTCGCCAACTCCAGCAACGGCCCCCAGTACGCCAATCCGGAGGCACCCATCACCGGCCTCCCCGGTGTGTACGACATCGGCACCCACCTCGGCGAGCGGGCCCGGCTCGGCCTGGAGACGATCCCCCAACGCCGGGACGGCACGGACGGGTTGGGCGCACCGGGCTTCACCGGGGACACCCTCGGCGCGTCGATGCTCGGCAACCGTGTCCTGTCCGCCGAGACGGGCCGCGACGACGTGGTCGCCATGTGCCGCGCCCACCCGAGCCTGACGGCCACCAACGGCGAGGAGGTCGACGTGCGGCAGGCGTGCGCGACCCTCGCGCACTGGGACACCCGCGCCGACACCACCAGCCGGGGCATCGTGCTCTGGAGCGCCTTCTACGAAGCGCTCCTCGACGACGGTCCGATCGACACCTGGCACCGCGTCCCCTACGACCCCGCTCAGCCCCTCACCACGCCCCGCGGCATCAACGGCGACGACAACCATGTCCGACGCGCGCTGGCCGACGCCGTCCAGGAGTTCGCCGCCCGTGACCTCCCGGTCGACGTCGCACTCGGCGCCGTACAGAAGTGGGCCGGGATCCCGCTGCCCGGCTGCGACGTGGGCTGTTTCGACGTCGTGGAGGCGGGGCCCGACTCCGGCACCGGCACCCCGGCCGCCGGCGCCTTCGGCAGCAGCTTCCTGATGACCGTCGAGCTGACCCCCGACGGGCCCCGCGCCCACACCCTCCTCACCTACGGGGAGTCCGCGAACCCGACGTCACCCCATTTCTCGGACCAGACCCGGCTGTTCTCGCGCAAGCAGTGGGTCACCGAACGCTTCACCGGGGCGGAAATCGCCGCCGCCCCGGGGCTGGAGGTGACGACTCTGCGCAGGTGAAGCGGGTCGGAGCTGCGCGGGGCCGGCCGCAACTCGGCGGCCCGGATGTGGGGTTGACTGGTCTATACCCTTGACTGGTACATACCAATGCGGTTCAGTGAGTGCCGTCATCCCCCACCACGGCCGCCCCCCACGTCGTGACCGGTCCGACCGGCCCGTGCGCACAAGGCTCCGCTTCGCCCTGCCCTTGGCGGGGTACGGCCGTGCTCCACAGAGGAGTTGAACCCTGTGTCGAGACGCCGCATCGCCGCAGTACTGACCGCACTCGTCCTCGGTAGCCTTACGCCCGTGGTCCTTCCCGCCGCCGGCGCGTCCGCCGCGTCCTGTTCCAGCTATCCCAACTGGGTGGCCGGGCAGTCGTACGTCACCGGCAACATCGTCCGCTACACCGACGGCAAGGCGTACATCGCCGAGCACGACAACCCGGGCTACGACCCGGTCATCAGCACCTGGTTCTGGGAGCCGTACGCCTGCGACGGCGGCTCGGGAACGCCCGTCGGCACCTTCGTCGTCAGCGAGGCGCAGTTCAACCAGATGTTCCCGAGCCGGAATTCCTTCTACACGTACAGCGGTCTCACCGCCGCCCTCAGCGCCTACCCGGGCTTCGCCAACACTGGCAGCGACACCACGAAGAAGCAGGAGGCCGCCGCCTTCCTCGCCAACGTCAGCCACGAGACGGGCGGGTTGGTGTACATCGTCGAGCAGAACACCGCCAACTACCCGACGTACTGCAACTGGAACGAGCCCTACGGCTGCCCGGCCGGCCAGTCCGCCTACTACGGGCGCGGTCCGCTGCAGCTCAGCTGGAACTTCAACTACAAGGCCGCCGGTGACGCGTTGGGCATCGACCTGCTGGGCAACCCCTGGCTGGTGCAGAACGACTCGGCCGTGGCCTGGAAGACCGCGCTCTGGTACTGGAACACCCAGAGCGGCCCCGGCTCCATGACCCCGCACAACGCGATGGTCAACGGCGCCGGTTTCGGCCAGACCATCCGCAGCATCAACGGCTCGGTGGAGTGCGACGGCAAGAGCCCCGCCCAGGTGCAGAGCCGCGTGGACGCCTACAACCGCTTCACCTCGATCCTGGGGACCACCCCGGGCGGCAACCTGTACTGCTGAACGTGCGGCAGGGCACCGGCCGGACCGCACGTCCGGCCGGTGCCCCGTCCCGTCCACGCGTTCCAGGGACGAAGCGTCCCCGCAGGTCGGCCCCTGTGCGAGCGTTCCAGCTTCCCGTATCCCCCGGCTGCCGTAGCCCCTGGGACGGATCGCCGCGCACGCTGCGGTTGTTCGACAGCGCGACCACCACGAACCGGGTGGCTCGCCTTCAGCGCCGCACCAGGGGGAACCTGACCATGTCCACCACGATCTTCCGCCGCCGTACGGCCCTCCTCGCCGCCGGCCTCGCCGCGACCGCCTCGCTCGCACTGACCGCCTGCGGAACCGAGCAGGCCGCGAAGGACCGGTCCAACCCGGCCGCCGCCGACAGCGGCGCCTCCGCCACCGCGACGCCCGGGACGTCCGGGACGGACACCGGGGCCGCGGCCACCGGTACGGACACGGCTGTGACGGTCGCCACGTCCGGCCGCGGCGGCAATTCCTCGGCCGGCGTCACCTGCACCGGCACCAACACCAAGACCACCGCGCAGACGGTGACGCGCCCGGTGAACCATCTGCTGCTGACCATCACCAACACCGGGTCCACGTCCTGCTACCTGTACGGCTACCCGGCCCTGCGCTTCCAGGACGCCCAGGTCCTGCCCCCGGTGGTCGACGACTCGAAGCCGCAGGCGGTCACCACGCTCCGCCCCGGACAGTCGGGCTACGCGGGGGTGAACCTCTCCGGCGCCGACGGCAGCGGCTCCGGCGGCTACACCGCGAAGACGCTCGCGGTGATCCTCCAGAACCGCGCGCTCGACTTCGTGGGCTCCGGCGTCGACGTCCCGCTGCCCCGCAAGGGCGTCCACATCGACAGCTCGCTGCGCACCACCTACTGGCTGGACGACCCCCAGGACGCCATCAACTGGTAGCCCGCGCCGGACAGTTCCGCACCGCACAGAAAGGACGAGGTGTGTCCAGCAGAGCGAACGACGTGGTTCGGCGGCTCGATCCCGGGGCGCCCGCGCACGAGTACTTCGAGGTGGTGTGGCGCACCTCGTCCGACGGCGCGTTCAAGAGAGCGGGCCTGCTCGCCTGGGAGATCATCGGCATCGCGGTCGGCCTGCACTCCGCCGACGAGGTACAGCCGATCGGCATCGACATCCGCGTGCACCAGGGCCCGCCGGTCGCGGGATTCGCCTACGGCGAGGACCGCGAACTGGCGCGCCGGCACACCGCGTTGGTGGAACGCCGGCTCTGGGACAGCACCGTGGGCGAGTTCCTGACGTTTCTCCGCGAGACGGCTGCGGCTCCTACCGCCCGAACCATCTGAACCACCTGACCATCTGAACCACCGACCCATCTGAACCACCCGAGGAGACATTCCCCCATGTTCGACAGCTCCCTTTCCGGGAACCGGCGCCCCGTCCGCCGGGCCACGGCGCTCGCCGCCGCCGGTGCGGCCCTCGCGCTCGCCGTGCCGGTCTCGGCGACGGCCGTGCCCGGTGCGGCCCGCGCCGCCGCCCCCGACCCGGTGTCCTCCTTCGGGTTCACCGCCCAGGAACGCAAGGACGCCCTCGCCTACTGGACACCGGCCCGGATCAAGGCCGTAGGGAAGTCCGTGGACCTCGGGCCGACCGGGCCCAAGACCAAGACATGGACCGGTCCACAGCTGAAGACCGTGGGGCGGCTCTTCATGGTCAACGCCGCAGGGGCCGACACCTGGTGCACGGCCACCGCCGTGACGAGCGCCAACCGGTCCGTCGTGATGACCGCGGGGCACTGCGTCCGGCGTGCCGCCTCGCCCGTCAACACCAACATGTCGATGGTGTTCGTCCCGGCCTACAGCAAGGGCAGGCAGCCGTACGGCGCCTTCGCGGTCCGTACCGTCCTGACGCCGCGGACCTTCGCCGAGGAGGGCACGAACGACGTGGCCGCGATGGTCGTCGACGCGGACAGGAGCGGTCGTAGGCTCACGGACGTCGTGGGTGGAACGCCGATCGCCTTCAACCGCGCGGTCGGCGGGAAGATCTCGTCCTTCGGCTACCCCGCCACCCACCCGCAGCTCGGCGAGGAACTCCTGCGCTGCGTCGGTACGGAGAAGAAGGAGAACGGCCAGCAGATGATCCCCTGCGACATGACCGGCGGCTCCAGCGGCGGACCCTGGCTGGCCGGGTTCGACGAGGCCACCGGGAAGGGCACCCTCGTCTCGGTCAACAGCGGGCTGGACGGCTTCAGGCCGACCAAGATGTACGGCGAGATCCTGGGCGCCACCGCCAGGGCGATGTACGAGCGGGCCGGGCGCGGCTGACCACCGGTGTCCGAGGGCTGCCCCCGCCGACAGGGGGCAGCCCCAGGTGAGTACCGCCAGGGGAGGTGCGGTGACGGGCGCCTTGCCATGACAGCCGTGGGGTTGACCAACACTGCCGGCGCCCGCGACGTCCCGTTCCCCTGGCCTACGCCGTCGAGGTGCCCTCCGTCTGTGCCGGGGCCAGGATCTCGGTACGGGAGGTGATCCCCAGCTTGGCGAGGATGTGCTCCACGTGGGCGTCCACGGTGCGTTTGGAGATGACGAGCCGTTCGGCGATCTCCCGGTTGGACAGGCCCCGGGTCACGAGCGCGGCGACCTCGCGTTCCCGGCGGGTGAGGGGATCGGCCGGTCGGCCGTCCGCGGTGCCGGGGCGGGCCGCGGGCACACCGGGCGGCTCGTCGGCGTCCGCCCTTACGGCGTCCAGGAGTTCGCGGCCCGACATGCGGGCTCCCGCCTCCCGCCACCGCTCGTACGAGTGTGCGCCCCTCACGCGGGCTCACCCTGGTGCCGCTCTATGCCGGGCTCGCCCAGCCGCCGCTCTCGACGGAGCGCACCATGGCGTCCAGTACCGCCGCGCTGCGCACCGCGTCCGGCAGCGTGGCGCCGTAGGGCTTGCCCTCGGCGACGGAGCGCAGGAAGCGGTACGCCTCGATGACCTTGAGGTCGTCGTAGCCCATGGCGTTGGCCGCGCCGGGCTGGAACGCGCCGAACTCGCCGTCGCCCGGGCCGACATACACCGTGGTGACGGGCTGGTCCTGGTACGTGGTGCCGCGGCTGACCGCCAGTTCGTTCATCCGGCGGAAGTCCCAGAACACCGCGCCCTTGGTGCCGTGCACCTCGAAGCCGTAGTTGTTCTGCTCGCCGACCGAGACCCGGCAGGCCTCCAGGACACCCCGGGCGCCGGAGGCGAAGCGCAGCAGGCAGCTGACGTAGTCCTCGTTCTCCACGGGCCCCAACTCGCCGCCGGTGGCCAGCGCGTGGCCTGCCGTCGCGCCGGTGGGGCGGGCCCGCTGCGGGAGGAAGATCGCGGTGTCGGCGGCGAGGGAGGTGATGTCGCCGAGCAGGTGGCGGGCCAGGTCGGCGCCGTGCGAGGCCAGGTCGCCGAGGACTCCGTGGCCGCCGCGCTCCAGCTCGTAGCGCCAGGTCAGGGCGCCGTCCGGGTGGGCCGCGTAGTCGCTGAAGAGGCGGACGCGGATGTGGGTGACCGTGCCCAGCTCGCCGGAGGCGATCAGGTCGCGGGCGGCCTCCACGGCGGGCGCGTTGCGGTAGTTGAAGCCGACCGCGCCCTGGACGCCCGCCTTGGTGACGGCGTCGGAGACGGCGGAGGCGTCCGCCGTCGACAGGCCCACCGGCTTCTCGATCCAGATGTGCTTGCCCGCCTCGGCCATCGCGACGCCGATCTCGCGGTGCAGGAAGTTCGGCGCGGTGATGCTCACCGCCTGCACGCGCGGGTCGGCGACCACCTCGCGCCAGTCGCGGGTGGTGGAGGCGAAGCCGAACTGCTCGGCGGCCTGCTCGGCCCGCCCGGGCACGTCCTCGGCGACCGACACGAGCTGCGGCCGCACTGTCAGCTGCGGAAAGTGGTGCGGGACGCGGGCGTACGCCTGGGTGTGCACCCGCCCCATCCATCCGAAGCCCACGACGGCTACACCGAGCGAGGTCACCATGACTGCCCTTCTTTGGACCGGTCCAGAAGCTGTTCCCGCCACCCTGAAACGCGTACGTCCTTATGTCAATACCTTTAGATGCCTTTGACAGCCGGCCGGAGCGCATGGAACGGTCCAACCATGAGAGCACCGACCATTCGTGATGTCGCCGAACACGCCGGTGTGTCGAAGTCCCTGGTCTCCCTGGTGCTGCGCGGCTCCGAGCAGGTCCGGCCCGAGAAACGGCAGGCCGTGCTGGCCGCCGTCGAGGAACTCGGCTACCGCCCGAACGCCGCCGCCCGCAGCCTCAGCGAGCGCCGCACCCGCTCGGTCGGCGTCCTCCTCAACGACCTGCGCAACCCCTGGTTCGTGGAACTCCTCGACGGCCTGGGCTCCCGCCTCCACGAACGCGGCCTGCACATGCTCCTCGCCGACGGCCGCCTCAACCGGCGCCTCGACGACGACCTCTCCCGCACCTTCACGGAACTGCGCGTCGACGGACTCGTCGCGGTCGGCACCCTCCCCGCCACGGACGAGCTGCGCGCCGCCGCCGGCCACATCCCCACCGTGGTCGCCGGCGCCCGCGAGCCGGTGCTGCCGCACGTCGACGTCGTCGCGGGCGACGACGCGCACGGCGCGCGCCTGGCCACCGAGCACCTCGTCGATCTCGGCCACCGCCGCATCGCCCACATCGCCGGACAGGGTGTCGTCGGCGAACTGCGCCGCACCGCCTTCGAGACGGTCGTGCGCGAACACGGCCTGACCGACCTCGCGACGGTCGAACAGGGCGACCTCACCGAGGAGGGCGGCTACCGCGCCATGGTCCGGCTGCTCAACGCCCCCGAACCGCCGACCGCGGTCTTCGCCTTCAACGACATCGCCTGCGTCGGCGCCCTGTCGGCGGCCGAGGAGTCGGGACTGCGGGTGCCGCGCGACCTCTCCCTCGTCGGCTACGACAACACCTACCTGGCGCGGCTGCGACACCTGTGGCTCACCACCGTCGACAACGCCAGTCACGACATCGGCCGCCGCGCCGCGCAGCACCTCCTGGACCGGATGGCCGACCCCGCCCGCCCGGGCGAGACCGTGCTCTCCCCGCCGACCCTCCAGGTGCGCGGCACCACGGGACCGCCCTCGACGCCGTAGCCCCGGCGCGGGCATGATCGGCACGGTGCCGAACGGAACCCCACCGCCCGACCGCCCGCCCATGCTCTGGGAGGGGCACTGCTGTCTGCCGCTGGAGCGCCAAGCCGACGTCGGCGAACCGGACCGCTACCGCGGAGCGGGCGGCGGTTTGGTCTCGGTGAACGTCGGCTACGCGCCGCACGGCACCGACGACGTCACCAACCTCGTGGCGAGCCGGCGGGAGCGGATCGCCGCGGACGACCGGCTGCGACTGGTCGCGACCGTCGGCGGCTGCCTCGACGCGGTCGACGAGGGACTCACCGGCTACGGGCGGGCGCTGGTACGGGAGTTGAACGACGCCGGCATGGTGGCGGACGGCTCGCACTGCGGTGCCCGTACGGCCTCGACCTGTGCGAAGTGTCCCAACTCCCCGTCGTCTGCAGCCATTCCGGCATGCGCGCTGTGGCAGCGGGCAACTGACCTGCACAGCAAGGCGGTTGGGTGGCAGGATGGGGGCCCGTGAGCGAGCGCAGCGCATTCATGACCATCGCCCGGGCCGCCGCACCGCTGTATGTGACCATGCTCGCCTCCTCGGCCGGCTCGCTCGTCGACACCGCGCTGCTGGGCCGGCACGCCACCGTGTCGCTGGCCGCGTTCGCCGTGACGATCGCGGTGTTCGGCCCGGCCACCGCCACCGTGGCGGGCGCGTTGCGCGGGGTGATGCCGTTCGTCGCACCGCACCGGGACGACCCGGAGGGACTGCTGCCGCTGGTGCGCGCCGGGATGTGGCTGGCGTTCGCCGTGGGCGGGGTCTGCGCGGCGGCGGTCGCGGCGGTGCCGCTGCTCGGCGGGGCGTTCGGTGTCCCGGACGGCATCCTCGGCCAACTGGGCCTGTTTCCCTGGATGTTGGCGGGCAGCGTGCTGCTGATCGCCGTGAACGCCTCGGCCTCGTCCGTCCTGGTCGCGCTCGGGCGGTCGGCGCAGGTGATGCGGTCCGGGCTCGTGGGCACCGCCGTGTCCGTGACGCTGTCGGTGCTGCTGGTCGGCGGACCGGGACCGCTGCCCAGCTTCGGACTGACCGGGGCAGGGCTGGCCATGCTCGCCTCCAGCCTGGTCGCGGCCGGTCTCAACCAGTACGCGCTGCGCCGCCGTACGGTGCTCACCGGCCGCCCGATCCGGCCCGGGCGGCCCGATCCGCGCCAGGTGCTGCGGCTGGCCCGGGTCGGTCTGCCGCTCGGCGCCACCGTGCTGGTGAAGTTCTCCGTGCTGGGCGTGCTGACCTTCGCCGCCGCCCGCATCGGCACCGACAGCGCCGCCGTGCACAGCGTCGCCGAGTCCCTGGTGAACGTCGTCTTCACCGCCGCGGTGGCGGTCGGCCAAGCCACGGTGCCGCTGATCGCCGGCTACGCCGAGGAGCGCGACCTCGCCCGCATACGGCGCAGTGTGGACGCCGGGTTCGCGGTCGCCCTGAGCGCGGTCGTCTTCCTCGGTGCCGTCCTGGTCGTACTGCGCGGCCCGGTGATCGACCGGTTCACGAGGAGCCCGGACCTCGCCGGCCAGGTCGTACATCTGCTCCCGTTGGTCCTGGCGGTGGTGGTCGGCGACGCCCTGCAGGCCGTGGCGGGCTTCGGAGTCGTCGGGCTGCGGCGCACCGTGCCGAGCCTGGTGTCCACGGCGGTGTGGTTCGGCGTGCTGGCGGCGCTGGCCGTCCCGATCGCCGACGCCACCGGCCTGCGGGGCCTGTGGACCGCGCTGGCCTGCGCGAACCTGCTCCAGGCCGGCACCAAGTTCGTCTCCTTCCGGCGGCACAGCGCCCGCGTCGTGGCCGCGTCCGCCCCGGCGCCCGTCCGGGACCTGACGGAGGCCTGACCACGGACCGGCCCGGCCGGACCACCCGCGATGTGACGTCAGGAGGCGCGCCCATTACGTTCGTGGGGACGACGGGAACGCCGGAAGAGGAACAGCATGAGCAGCCGCAACACGGGCGAGATCACGCGCGTCGAGGACGCGGCGCTCACCCTGGCCGCGCAGGCCGGTGACGTCGCCGCCCTGGGGCTGCTGCTGGAGCGGCACCGGGCCGGGATGCGGGCGGTCGCGGTGAGTGTGCTCGGGCCGGGGCCCGACGTCGACGACGTGCTGCAGGACGCGGCGCTGACCGCACTGCGGCGGGTCGGGGACGTGCGCGACCCGGAGGCCGTGGGGCCGTGGCTGCGGATGATCGTGCGCAACACCGCCCGCTCGCTGCTGCGGGGCACCGTCGACCACCGGCCGCTCGACGACCACCACGTGCCCGCCACCGAGTCCGGCCCGGAACGGTGGCTGGCGCACCACACGATGCGTGACTGGATCTGGGAGGCCATCGAGCAACTGTCGCCCGCGCTCCGACTGCCGCTGGTGCTGCGGCACTTCAGCGTCGGCGTCACGTCGTACGAGCGCATAGCGGAGGCCTGCGGGGTCCCCGTCGGCACCGTCCGCAGCCGGCTCAGCCAGGGCCGGGCCAGGCTCGCGCTGGCCCTCGCCGCCACGGCGGACGCCCCGCACGGCGACGCCGGCCGCCGCACCCGCGCCAGCCGCGTCGAAGCGCGGGAGACCCTGGAGGCCGCCGAGCGCGGACACTTCGGCAAGCTGGTCACCGAGCGCTGGTCGCCGGAGGCCGCGCTGGTCCGCGGGAATCAACCGGTGGGCGGCAGAAGCCTGTTGGTGCGCGGAATGGAGTGCGACCTGGAGGCCGGCGTACGGCAGCACCTCGCGCACGCCGTGGCCGGCCGGTCGCTCGTCGTCTGGGAGATGGACATCAGCAACCCCGACGACGACCCCGAGCACTGCCCGCCCGCCGTGGCCTGGCTGATGAGCCTGGACGGCGCCGGACGGGTGCACCGGCTGCGCCTCGTCCACCCCCGGCCGGTGGCGATTCCGCACTCCCTGCTGGTGTGACGGGCATCACTCGATCCGTTTCGAACTTCGCCCTGTCTCCCGCGTCCTGTCCGTGTCATCCACACATGCCGGACAAGGAGATCCCATGAGCACCACCCCTTCGACCGACCCGCTCGCCACCGGGACGCACACCGTCGAGATCGACGGAGTCACACAGCGCTACCACGTCCACGGGACCGGTCCCGTGTGCGTCGCGCACTCCGGCGGACCCGGCATCTTCTGGGAGTACCTGCGCATGCCCGCGCTGGAGGAGCACCTCACGGTCGTCTACCCGGAGCCCGTCGGTACCGGCGCCTCCGGCCGGCTGCCCACCCACCCGCACGGCTACACCCGGGCCCGCTACAGCCGCTTCCTCACCGGACTGATCGACCACCTCGGCGTCCCCGAGGTGCACCTGCTCGGGCACTCGCACGGCGGTTTCGTCGCCCAGTACCACGCGCTCCACCACCCCGACCGCATCGCCGGCGTGATCCTCTACGAGAGCGCGCCGGTGACCGGTCCCGAGCACGGCGCCGAGGCCGTGCGCCTGGTGCAGGAGTTCGCCGCCCGGCACTCCGACAACCCCGGGCTCCCCGAGGTCGTGGAGGCGTTCCAGAACATCCCCACCATCTCCGACGACGCGCAGATGACCGCCGTCGCCCGCGGGATCTTCCCCGCGTACTTCGCCGAATTCTGGGGCCGGGAGGCGGAGTTCGGTCCCGCGCGGGCCGCGGTGACCGGCACCTACATCTCCGGCCTGGACGAGGACCTCACTCCGGACGTCGTCGACGACCGTGCCGCGCTCGGCTCGCTCACCGTGCCGACCCTCGTCCTCGTCGGCCGCCACGATGTCATCTGCGGGGTGCGCTGGGCCGAGGAACTCCACGAACTGATCCCGGGTTCGGAGCTGGTCGTCCTGGAGAACAGCGGGCACTTCGGGCACCTGGAGGAACCGGAGGCCTTCGCGAAGGCGGTGACGGCGTTCGTCGAGGCCGCTGCCAGCAACTAGGTCATTTGGTCGAAGCCCCGGCGGACGGCCCGCCCTAGCGTGGAGCTGTCCGGAGGGTTACCCGAGAAACAAGGAGCAACGGCATGAGTGCCGTCAAGAACATCGTTCTCGTGCACGGCGGATTCGTCGACGGTTCCGGATGGCAGTCCGTGCACCGCCTGCTCACCCAGGACGGATACCGCGTCAGCGTCGTACAGAACCCGACCCTGTCCCTCGAGGGCGACGTCGCGGTCACCCACCGCGCCCTCGACGCCCTGGACGGTCCGGCGGTGCTCGTCGGCCACTCCTACGGCGGCGCCGTGATCACCGAGGCCGGCCGTCACGACAAGGTGGCCGCGCTCGCCTACATCGCGGCCTTCGCGCCGGACAAGGACGAGTCGGTCGGCACCCTGGTCGCCGACCCGGCGCCCGGCGCGCCCGTGCCGCCGATCCTGCCGCCCCAGGACGGCTTCCTGTTCCTGGACCGGGACAAGTTCGCCGCGTCGTTCGCGGGCGACCTGCCGGCCGAGGACGCCGCGTTCCTGGCCGACGCCCAGGTGCCGTGGGGTCTGGACGCGCTGGGCGGCACGATCACCGAGCCCGCCTGGCGGACCAAGCCCAGCTGGTACCTCGTGGCGACCGACGACCACATGATCCCGCCGCCGGTCCAGCACCAGATGGCCGAGCGCGCCGGCGCCACCGTGGCCGAGGCCGCCGGCAGCCACGCCATCTACGTCTCCCAGGCGGAGGCGGTCGCGGAACTGATCAAGCAGGCCGCTGCCGACCGGGGCTGACCGCGTTCCCGGGCCGGGTCACCGAGGCCGAGGCCTGGCACGGCATTCCCTCCGACACCAGCTGACCACCTGTCAACTCCCCCCGACAGCCCGCCTGTTCCCCGCAGGCGGGCTGCCCGCGTGCCCTCCCGGGGGACCACCCGAGAAAGAAGCAGCACCTTGACGACCGTCGTCCAGCCGTCCGTCGCCGAGCAGTCCGAGGCGGAAGCCCTCTACCGATTCCAGACGGAGACCCCCGAGCCCGTCCGCACCGCGCTCGGCATGAGCGCCACCCGGATCGGCGGCGGGGTGGTGCTGTCGATGCGCAACGACAGCACCCACTTCTGGAGCAAGGCCCTCGGCTTCGGGGTCACCGCCCCCGTGACCGCCCAACTGGTCGCGGAGATCTGCGACTTCTACCGCGCCGAGCGCACCCCGCAGGCCGTCCTGCAGATCGCGCCCGCCTTCCTGCCCGAGGACTGGCCGGAGATCTGCGCGCGGGAGGGCATCGTCCGCGACCCGTCCTGGGTCAAGCTCGTCTGCCCGACCGACGAGGCCGTCGCCCGCGCCGACACCCTGGACAAGCCCGACGGCATCCGGGTCGCCCCGACGGCCGCCGAAGACGCCCTGGAATGGGGCACGGTGATGATGCGGGCCTTCGGCACACCGGTCGAGCACTACGCCGAGATGGCCGCCTCTACCGTGACCCGGCTGGGCTGGCATCCCTACGGTGCCTGGCTGGACGGCGAGTTGGTCGGCACCGGCACCCTGCTCGTCCGCGGCGAGACGGCGCAGATGTTCGCCGGCGCCGTACTGCCCCACGCGCGCGGTCGCGGCGGCCAGACCGCCCTGCTCGCCGCCCGGGCCCGCGCGGCACGGAAGCTCGGCTGCCGGATCCTCGTCGCCGAGACGGGCGCCGAACAGCCCGGCACCCACAACACCTCCCTGCACAACATGTTCCGCCTCGGCTTCGAGATCGCCTACGAACGCCCCAACTGGCGCTGGCACTTGAACCCCGGCGAGAGCCCGGCCGGGCACTGAGCCGACGACGTCACGGAACCGGGCCGGTCAGCGCGTCGCGCAGGCCGCCCCGGGAGGTGACGTTCAACTTCCTGAAGACGCTGCGGAGATGGGCGGCCACCGTGCGCGGGGACAGGAAGAGCCGCGCGGCGATCTGCTTGTTCGTCAGTCCCGTGGCGGCCAGCCGGGCCGTCCGGCGCTCCTGCGGGGTCAGCAGCGCGTGCGGGTCCCGGCCGTCGGACACGACCGGTCCGACGGGGATCCCGCTCGCCCGCAGCTCGTCGGCGGCGCGCGCACTCCACGGGACGGCGCCCAGCCGGTCGAACGTGGCGAGCGCGGCCTCCAGGTGGGTGCGGGCCGCGACGCCCGCCTTGGCGCGGCGCAGCCGCTCGCCGTAGGCCAGGCAGATCCGGGCCCAGTCGAACGGCCAGCGTTCGGCGCCGGGCGCGGCGATCGCCGCCTCGAACAGGTCGTGGTCGACGAAGTCCGCGACGGCCATCGCCTCGGCGGCGTCCGTCAGCATCGCCAGCCGGGGCGAGATCGACGGGATGTCCGTCTTGCGGACCGCTGCGACGTGCGCCGCCGCCTCCTCGTACCGGTCGGTGCGGACCGCGGCCTCGGTGAAGTCCGGCAGCAGCCACAGGGCGTGCGGCATGAACCGCGGCACCTCGCCCGGGGTGCCGAGCGCCCGCAGCAGCCGGTAGGCAGTGTCGAAGTCCGCGTCACCGAGCGCCGACAGGGCCCGGATGTGCGAGGCGTAGACGCGCAGCGCGCCGAGCCCCCGGGGATTGCCCCAGGACACCAGCCGGTCCGCGATCCCGCGCGCGGTGTCGCCGTCCCCGCGCGCCGCTGCCACAACTCCCTGGAGGAAGTGGCCCGTCGAGGCCGTCAGGCGGTAGTCGTACGTCTCGCACCAGCGCAGGCTCTCCGCGGTGACCGCCAGCAGGTCGTCCCACTGGCCGCCGGTCCAGGCGTCGTTGGCCAGCAGGAACTGCGCCTGGATCGCCAGCGTCACCGCCCCGCCGTCCCGGCCGTCCTCGGCGATCCGGCGCAGCGCGCCCCGGCAGCCCGGCAGCCGGTCGACGTAGGAGGAGGCGAGCGCGATCCCGAAGACCCGTACGGGGTCGGTCTGTTGGTGCAGTCCGGCGACGAGGTCGTCGAGGCGGTCGAGGACGGCCGGCGCGCCGTGGGCCGGATCGCCGAAGGCGCCCAGGATCACCGGCAGCAGCCGGCCCGAGGAGGGCGGGCGGCGGCGGGCCACGACGGTGTCGAAGGAGCTCCACAGTTCGGGCCGGCCGCCGTAGAAGCACACCATCAGAAGGGTGTTGAGGGCTTCGCGGAGGATGTCCTCGTCCGTGTCCCCGGGCCGGACGTGGGTGTCGATGGCGCCGACGAGCAGCCGGTGGGCCGTGTCCACGTCGCCCTCGCCGTTGAGGAGTTGACTGGCCGCGGCGGTGGCGGCGGCCAGCGAGTCGGTGCCGGACGGGTCGGCGTGGTCGGCGTTGTCCAGCAGCGCGCGCACATTGCGGAGGTCACCGGTGATGTTGGCGCCCAGACAGGCCGCCTCCGCCAGCCGGCGTGCCTTCGCCGTTCCGTCGGCGCTCAACTCCGAGGCGCGCAGCAGGATGTTGATGGCGCCGACGGCGTCACCGCGGCGCAGCGTGCCGTAGGCCACGTCGTGCAGCAGGGCGGCGACCCGGTCGTCGGGGCCGATCGCCGCGTCGGCGAGGTGCCGGGCCCGGTGCTCGGATCCTTCGGGGAGTTCGGCGGCGAGCGCCTGATGTGCCCACCGGCGTTCCCCGCTGGTCGACAGGTCCAGGACCGCGGAGCGGGTGAGCGGGTGCCGGAATCCCAGCAGGCCCGTGACCGCGTCGACCTGGACGAGCCCGGCGCGCTCGGCGGGGGACAGCGCGGCCAGCGGGTCCGGACCGCCCAGGGCCCGCTGCAGGACGTGCAGTTCACCCGAGCCGTCGAGCACGGCGAGCAGCAGCAGTTTCCGGGTCGGGGCCGGGAGCGCGGCGACCCGGGTGGAGAAGATGCCCTTGAGGCGCTCGGTCAGCGGCAGCACGGCCGGCAGGGTGGAACGTGCCGTGTGCTGGAGGTCGTTGAGGGGGACCGGCAGTTCCAGCAGGGCCAGGGGGTTGCCGCGGGCCTCCGCGATCAGCCGGCGGCGGACCCGGGCCGCCATGGCGGGGAACCGCTCGGCGACCAGTTCGTCCGCCGAGGTGTTGTCGAGCGGCCGGACCTCGTGCTCGGGTATCCCGATGTTGCTCAGGAAGGACGCGTCCCCGGTCCGGGAGGCGCCCAGTACGGCGAGGTGCCCGGTGTGCGGGGAGTGGGCGAGGGTGCCCAGGACCGTGGCGCTGGACCGGTCCACCCAGGCCGCGTCGTCGACGATCAGTGCGAGCGGAGCGGCCCCGGTGGCGACGTGTGCCACGAGGGCGTGCACTGCGTTCGCGATGGCGAGGAGTTCGGTGGGCTGTTCCTCGGACAGTCCGCGGACCGCCTGGAGGGTCTCCGCCTGCCGGGCGGGCAGCGCGGGAATCGCGTCCGCGAGGGCTTGCAGCAGCTGGTTCAGGGCCGAGAAGCCGACCCCCTGCTGGAAGGAGCAGCCGGTCACCCGCAGCACCCGGAAGCCGGCCCCGGCCGCGCGGGGCGCCGCGGCGTCCAGCAGCGCGCTCTTGCCCACCCCGGGCTCCCCGGTCAGCATCAGCGCGGCGCCGCCCGCCCCGACGGAGTCGAAGTGCCGGTCGATCAAAGCCAGTTCGGCCGAGCGTCCGACGAGGACCACAGGTGCGGGGAATGCCGATGCCATGACGCCTCCCGTAGGGGTAGGGCGGAAACAGGAACACGGGGCGTGACACGGACAAGATGGGGGACCGGTCCAAAAGTTCGACCCGGACCGGGTGAACTGGATCACAGAGGTGGGAGCGCGGTGCGCTTCTCTGTCTCGGGCATCGTCATTTTTTGGCCGGATAGGATGAGGTGTGTCTTCCTGGAGCCAAGCTCTGACCGTCTCCTCCGCGAGCGCCTGGGACGAGGTCTTCACCGGTCTGCACGGCGCGAGCCGCATCAGAGTGCCGGACCGCCGCGCCCCGTGGACCGGGCACCTGGAGTGGCAGCGGTCGAAGACCTACGGTCTCGCCCTGTGCTCCGGCGGAGAGGAAGTGGTCGACCGGGACAACCGGCACATCCGCACCGATCCCCGCGACACCCACGAACTCCTCGTCCCGCTGGCCGGATCGGCCTGGCTGGAGCAGGGCGCCGCGTCCGGTGAGATCGGCCCCGGCGCCATGGCGCTGTGCGACATCGACCGGCCGCTGACATTCGCGCACGACGCCGGTCTCCGCAGCATTTCCCTGATCGTGTCCGGCCGGCACCTCTCCGCCCGCAGCGCGGGCGCGGCCCGAGGACCGCATCTGCTCGACGGTGCCCGCGGACTCGGCCGGATCGTCCGGGAGTTGACCACCACCCTGCACGAGGAGCGCGAGCACCTCTCCGAGACGAGTTTCGACCTCGCCTGCGACCGGCTCCTCGACCTGGTGTGCCTGGCCGCCGAGGGCGGCACCGACTCGGCGCCCACCGGACAGCGGGCGACGGTGGAGGCCGCGATCCGGCGCCACGTCCGCGAGCACGCCTGCGACCGGGACCTGGACGTCGCCGGCATCGCGCGGGCGCTCGGCTGGTCGGCGCGCTACGTCCAGCAGGTGCTGCAGGCCGCGGGCACGACCTCCCGCGACCTGATCCGCCGCGAACGGCTGAACGTCGCCCGCGCCCGGCTGGCGAGCGGGAGTTGGACCACGTACTCGATCGCCGAGATCGCCCACGCCAGCGGCTTCGGCAGCCACGCCTCCTTCGCCACCGCGTTCCGCGCCGAGTTCGGCACCACCCCGCGCGAAGTCAGGCGCGGCGCCCACGAGTTGTCCGGCGCGGACGCGGGCCCCGCCGCACAGCCGTAGGCCGCGGCCCTAGGCGCCGGCCGGTGTGAAGTACCGGCGCGGATTGTCGACCAGCATGGTGGTGAGCTGGGCCTCGGTGACGCCGGCGGCGCGCAGCGCCGGGAGCACCTGGTCGTGGAGGTGGGTGTGGTGCCAGTTCGGCGCGATCTGCTCCCGTACGCCCGGCGGGAACCAGTCGATGTGGCAGGACGCGTCGTGCGACAGCACCATCCGCTCGGCGAGGCCCTCCCGTGCGAGCGCGGCGACGGTCGCCACCCGCTCGTCCTCGGGCAGCAGGATGTCGAGGCCGAACCGGTCCATTCCGACGTACGAGCCGTTGTCGACGAGTTCGTGCAGATAGTCCAGGTCGGCGGTGTCGCCGCTGTGCCCGATGACGACCGCGCCGAGATCCACGCCCTCCTCGCGCAGTACCCGCTGCGCGACAAGTCCCGTACGGGCGGCGGCACTTGTGTGCACCGTGATCGGGGCACCGGTCCGCAGCTGCGCCTGCGCCACCGCGCGCATCACCCGCTCCACGCCCGGCGTGAGCTCGTTCTCGATGGCGCACTTGAGGAACGCGGCCCGGACGCCGGTGTCCGCGATGCCCTCGGTGAGTTCCCGGACGAACAGCTCGGTCATGCCCTCGGGGCCGCCGAGGACCGTGCCCGGGCCGTGGTAGCGGTAGAAGTCGGGGATGTCGGCCAGCGTGTAAATGCCGGTCGCCGCAACGATGTTGAGGTCGACCTGCGCGTTGACCCGGGCGACGCGCGCCACGTTGCGGCCGAGTCCGATGACGGTGGGGTCGACGAGTGTGGTGACGCCGGTCGCGGCGAGGGCCTTCAGCCGGGTCACCGCGTCGTCGACGCGCTCCTGCTCGTCCCAGGTCTCCGGGAGGCTCTGCCGGAGTTCCTCACTGACGACGAAGACGTGCTCGTGCATCAGGACGGTGCCGAGGTCGCCCACCGCCACGGGGCCGCGGACGGTCTGCACCTGGGGGTTCGAGGTCATGCTCATCCTTTGTCGCCGGTCCGGACACCGGTGCCGGTGACCGCTCGCCACCACGTTCCGCACCGGTTCCGCATGCTTGGACCCGACTCTGCCAAGCACCCACCGACATGGTCTTTCGCCCCGGCGCGCAGTCCTTTCGCGTGGGCGTGCGGTCGCGCCGCACCACCTCGCTCCGGGCGCACCGGTCATGTCGTGAATAGCGTGCTACGTCATCCTCTGCCCCGCGCTGGTACGTTGCTCGGGCGTCGGAGCCGTCCGCCGCCCAACGCACCCGGGAAGAAGGAGAAGAAGGAGAGGCGTCCAGTGGCCCCGCGCGGGACGCGCCGCAGCCTGCCGGCCCTGTTCACCGCCGCCCTCGCACTCGTCCTGCCGGCCGGACCGGCCTGCGTGCCGGGCGGCGAGCCCCCGCCCCGGCCCGTGCGGGCGGCCCCCGCGCACGAGTCCGGTCCGCCGACGGCCTACGGCGCCTACGTCGGCTACGGCCCCGAAGCCGTCCGCCGGGTCGCGGAGTTCGGCGCCCGGCTCGGCCGGCCCGAACCCCGCGTCGGCCACGCGTATCTGCCCGGCGACACCTGGACCGGCATCGAGGGCGCCGCCGGAGACCTGGACCAGTGGGCCCAGTGGCGCCGGGCCCGCCAGGACCGCCTGCTGGTCCTCAACGTCCCGATGCTGGACCGCAACGAGGCCCACCTGCCCGACGACGTGGTCCGCACCGAGCCGGGGGAGGGGGCGGGCGGACGCTACGACGACCACTTCCGCACGCTTGCCCGGCGACTGGTCCAACTCGGCGCCCCGACACGGAGATCGTCCTCGGCTGGGAGATGAACGGCACCACCCACACCCATCGCTGCGCGCCCGACCCCACGTCCTGGAAGCGCTACTGGACGCGCATCGTCGCCGCGATGCGGTCCGTCCCCGGCCGGCGTTTCCACTTCGACTTCACCCCGAACCGCGGCCACGACGCGATCCCCTGGACCGACCGCTACCCCGGCGACGCCTACGTCGACGTCATCGGCATGGACGCCTACGACGCTCCCCGGGGCCTGCTCTTCACCGGCCAACTGACCGAACCGTACGGCCTGTTGGCACAGGCCGACTTCGCCCGCACCCACCACAAGCCCCTCGCCTACCCCGAGTGGGGCCTGTTCGACAACGGCGACAATCCCGCCTACGTGCGCTCCATGCTCACCTGGATGGCAGGACAGCACCCGCTCCACCGGACCATCGGCGACTACTGCCCGCACGGAGTGTGGCGCTGCCGCGCCAACCCCAAGCCGGCGTCCGTATACCGTGCCCTGACGGATCATCAGTCCTGAACGCGGAGAACGGCACCGCCCGGGGAAGCGGGCGATGCCGTTCATGGGCCGTATCGAACTACCCTGCTACGGCGTCCACTTCACGTTCGGATTGACCTGGCCGGTCCAGTTGAAGATCGCCATGTTGTCCCAACCGTCCCCGCTGGTCGCGATGTTGGCCGGGTCCCAGCCGTTGCCAGTGACCGCGTACCAGGTCGGCTCCCAGTAGAAGACACCGATCGCGCCCGCGCTGCGCGCCGTGTTCTGCACGGCGGTGAACTCCGCGCCCTGCCCCGCCCAGGTGAGCGGATAGCCCGAGCAGCCCGAGGTGACCGAGTTCGCCGTACTGTCCGCGTCGGACGAGGTGAACGGATAGGCCGTCTCCGCGATGACGACGTCCTTGCCGTAGCGGGACTTCATGTCCGAGACGACGCTGCCCATGTTGGCCAGCGTGCCGTGCCACATGCAGTAGTACGACAGCCCGGTGATGTCCCAGTTGACGCCCTGCGCCTTGATGCCGTCGTAGAACCAGCGGGCGTTGGAGTCGCTGTCCGCGTCGGCGGTGTGGATGATCACCTGGGTGGAGCTGTTGCACGCCTTGGTCGCGTTGTAGCCCGACTTCAGCAGCAGGCCGAGGTTGGTGAAGCTGTTGTTGACGACCTTGCCGTCGTCCCACAGCATGCCGACGTTGATCTCGTTGCCGATCTGCACGCTGTCCGGGGTGGTGCCCTGGGACTTGAGGCTGTTGCAGACGTCGTAGGTGTAGTTGTAGACGTCGGTCTGCAGCGCGCCGATGCCGTGGCTCGACCAGGCCGCCGGTTTGTACTGCTTGCCCGGGTCGGCCCAGGTGTCGGAGTAGTGGAAGTCGATCAGCAGCTTGAGGCCCTTGGCCTTGACCTGCTTCGCGTAGGCCAGCACCTTCGCCTTGTTGTTGTAGCCGCTGGCGGGGTTGTTCCAGATCCGCAGGCGTACGTAGTTGACGCCGGCGCCCTTGAGGATGTCGAGGGGGTCCTTGGCGGTCCCGCTGGAGTCGTAGTACTTGGCGCCGAGATCGATCGCGCGCTGTGCGGACGAGACGTCGGCGCCGAGCATCGTGAGCGAGTTCGCGGCGGCGGCGTCGGTGGGGGTGAGCATCGCCGCCGGCAGGGCGACTGCGGCCAGCAG
The DNA here is from genome assembly GCF_045209635.1 of Streptomyces sp. NBC_01622. Lineage (NCBI taxonomy): Bacteria > Bacillati > Actinomycetota > Actinomycetes > Kitasatosporales > Streptomycetaceae > Streptomyces > Streptomyces sp. NBC_01622. The sequence continues at coordinate 2,188,139 of NZ_CP109293.1, read as the reverse complement.
CAAGGCGGCCTTCACTATGCGGCCCGGGATTTTCACGGGGTACCCGACCTCCTTGGGTCGACTGACATGCGCATGCGGGTTGGGTTCTGAGAACGTTCACAGTAAGAGAGGTAACAGGCACTGTAAATATGTGTGACGGTTGTATTTCCCGCAGTTGGTGGGCGTGACGTCCGTGCGAATGGAGTGGGAACGTACACAACACGCAGCACACGGTGGTACTGCGGTACTACGCCCGCCCCCGCAACGGCCCCTCGGTACGACGGGTTCTGGGCCCCGCCCTCCTAGTGTTGCCGGTGTCCAGTCGGGGCAGTGGCACGTGAGCGTGAGGGATGGCGATGATCGAGGCGCAACAGCTGACGAAGCGGTACGGGGAGAAGACGGCGGTCGACCGGCTGGACTTCGTCGTCAAGCCGGGCACGGTCACCGGGTTCCTTGGCCCGAACGGTGCCGGGAAGTCCACCACGATGCGCATGATCGTCGGCCTGGACGCGCCCACCGCCGGCACCGTCACGGTCAACGGCAGGCCCTACGCCGAGCACACCGCGCCCCTCCAGGAGGTCGGCGCGCTCCTGGAGGCCAAGTCGGTCCACCCGGGCCGCTCCGCGTTCGACCACCTGATGGCGCAGGCCTACACGCACGGCATCCCGCGCCGCCGCGTCGACGAGGTCATCGAACTGACCGGCCTCCAGTCGGTGGCCAAGAAGCGGGCCGGGGCCTTCTCCCTCGGCATGGGGCAGCGGCTCGGCATCGCCGCCGCGCTGCTCGGCGACCCGGCGACCGTGATGCTCGACGAACCGGTCAACGGTCTCGACCCCGAAGGCGTGTTGTGGATCCGCAACCTGCTGACCGGGCTCGCCGCGGACGGCCGTACCGTCTTCGTCTCCTCGCACCTGATGACCGAGATGGCGCTGGTCGCCGACCACCTGATCATCGTCGGACGGGGGCGGCTGCTGGCCGACACCACCGTGCGGGACCTGGTCCGCACGGCCGGCGGCGACACCGTCACCGTGGCCTCCGAGCAGCCCGCCCGGCTGCGCGAGGTCCTCGCCGGTCCCGGCGTGGAGATCACCGGCGAGGTCGGCTCCGAGGAACTGCACGTCACGGGGCTGACCGCGCGCGCCATCGGCATCAGGGCCGCCGAGCACCGCATCCCGCTCTTCGAACTCAGCGCGCGGACCGTCTCCCTGGAGCAGGCGTTCATGGACCTGACCCGGGACGCCGTCGAGTACCACGGCACCACCAGCGTCGAGACCCCCGGGAGGGCCGCGTGAGCACCGCCACCGCGACCGACAGCGCCGCACCCGCAGCCGTACGGCCGGCCCGTCCGCCGTACAAGGTCACCGGGCGCCGGGTACTGCGCTCCGAGTGGGCCAAGCTGTGGTCCCTGCGCTCCACCTGGATCACCCTGGGCCTCGGCCTGCTGTTCCTGATCGCGTTCGGCCTGATCTCCGCCGCGCACTACAAGTCCGAGTACGGCTCGGGCAATCTGCGGCCGGACGACGCAAACGCCACCGCGCTCGGCATCTCCCTCTTCGGCACGAACTTCGCGCAGCTCGCCCTCGGCGTGCTGGGCGTCCTGGTCACCGCGGGCGAGTACTCGACCGGCATGATCCGCTCCACGCTGGCCGCCGTACCGCGCCGCCTGCCGGTGCTGTGGTCCAAGGCCGCCGTGTTCGGCGTCGTCGCGCTCGGTGTCTCCCTCGTCGGGGTGTTCGTCGCGTTCCCGATCGTCAGCGGCATCGTCTCCGGCACCCCCGCGGCCCTCACGTTCTCCCACTCCGGAGTCGTCCGCAGCCTGCTCGGCGCCGGTCTCTACCTCGGCCTGGTCGGCGTGATCGGCGCCGCGCTGGGCGCGCTGCTGCGCTCGGTCGCCGGTGGCATCTCGGTGCTGGTCGCCTCGCTGATGCTGGTGCCCGGACTGATCTCGCTGCTGCCCAGCTCCTGGCAGGACAACATCAGCCCCTATCTGCCGAGCAACGCGGGCGAGGCGATGTTCTCGCTGACCCACGACTCGACGACCCTCTCGCCCGGTGCCGGACTCCTGGTCTTCCTCGGCTGGACGGCGCTCGCGCTGGGCGGCGCCGCGTACCGGCTGGTCCGCACCGACGCCTGAGACCGGTTCCCCCCGCGGCCACGGCGCGGCATCCGGCCTGTTCACGGGGCGGGTGCCGCGCCGACGCTCCGGCGGGAGAGCCGCACAATGGACAGGTGACCTCCATGAACCCGGACCAGTGACACCGATGAGCCCCGACGACCCTGCCCACGCGCCGTTCGGTGAGGCGGACCTCCCGTGGAGCCACCCCGTGGCCGGCGGCCTGTCCCGGTTCGGACGGCGGATCAAGCAGGGCGACCGCAGACATCCCTGGGTGCTGGACACGGCCCTGATCGTCGTGGTCGCGCTGATGTTCTGCCTGCCGGACCTGGTGGACGACCACGACGGCCGGCGGCGCGGCTTCGACAACAGTTTCATCCATCTGCCCTGGCCGGCGACCGTCGCCCTGCAGGCTGGTCTGGTGCTGCCGCTGCTGTGGCGGCGTCGCAGGCCGACCCTGGCCTTCGCGCTGATCGCCGCGGTGTTCTTCGTCCAGGCCGGGCTGGGGGTCTGGCTGCGCGCCGACGTCGCCCTGCTCATCTCCCTCTACAGTCTGGTCCTGCACGGGCAGCTGCGGCGGCTGCCCGTCGCCTGCGCCGTGACCCTCGCCGCCCTGGGACTGTTCGCCCTCCGGCTGCCGTCCCAAGTCCCGTTCCTGGACGCCCTGTTCGTCCTGTTCAGCACGATAACCGCGGCCGTCGCGCTCGGCTTCGTCGTCCGCATCCGACGCGCCCAGCTCGCCGTACTGCGCGACCGCGCCGCGCGCCTGGAGATCGAGCGCGACCAGCGCAGCAAGCTCGCCGCCGCCGCCGAACGCACCCGCGTGGCACGGGAGATGCACGACATCATCGGCCACAACCTCTCCGTCATCATCACCCTCGCCGACGGCGGCGCCTACGCCACCGACCTCGCCCCCGAACGCGGCAAGCAGGCCCTGCTCCTCATCGGCGACACCGGCCGCCAGGCGCTCGGCGAACTCCGGCGCATGCTGGGCGTGTTGCGTGTGCAGAGCCCCACCCCGGACGCCCCCGAACTCAGCCCCCAGCCGGGTGTCGCCGACCTCGACGCCCTGTGCGCCCGGATCCGCGCGGCCGGCCCACAGGTCGTGTACCGCACCGGCGGCGATCCGGCCGCCCTGGACCGAGGGGTCCAGCTCACCGTGTACCGCGTCGTGCAGGAGGCCCTCACCAACGCCCTCAAGCACGCCGGCCACGACACCCGCGTCGAGCTGACGGTGAACGTCGAGGACACCCGCGTGCACATCGACTGCCACGACACCGGCCCCAGCACGGCCGGCACCGGACCCGCACCGAGCCACGACGAAGGACACGGACTCGCCGGTATGAGAGAACGCGCCGCCCTCTACCACGGCACCGTCACCGCCGGCCCCGCCCCCGGCGGCGGCTGGACGGTACGGGCCACCCTCGACCTCACCCCGCTCGACGCGATCGGGGGAGCGGCATGACGACCGTGCTCATCGTGGACGACCAGCCCCTCCAACGCCTCGGATTCCGCATGCTGTTGGAGGCCAACCCCGACACCGAGGTGGTCGGCGAGGCCGGGCACGGCGGCGAGGCGGTACGGATGGCCGCCGAACTGCGCCCCGACGTGATCCTCATGGACGTACGGATGCCCGGCATGGACGGCATCGAGGCCACCCGCCGGGTCGTCGCGGCCGGCGACCGCTCCCGCGTCCTCATCCTCACCACCTTCGACCTCGACGAATACGCCCACGAGGCACTGCGCGCGGGAGCCAGCGGCTTCCTCCTGAAGGACGCCCACCCCGAGGAACTCCTCGCCGGTATCCGCGCGGTGGCCTCCGGCGACGCCGTCATCGCCCCCGCCCTCACCCGCCGCCTGCTCGACGCCTACGCCCAGCACCTGCCGAAACACTCACCGGAAGGTCCTACGGCGGCTCCGGCGACGGACGACCCCCGTATCCGCTCCCTCACCGAGCGCGAGCGCGAGATCCTGCTCGCCATCGGCCAGGGCTGGACCAACGGCGAGATCGCCGAGCGACTCTTCGTCTCCGAGTCCACGGTGAAGACCCATGTCGGCCGCGTCCTGGGGAAGGTCGGCGCCCGCGACCGCATCCAGGCCGTGATCCTGGCCTACGATCTCGGCCTCGCCCGCCCCAACGCCTCCGATCAGTAGGCGAGTTGAGCGTGCGGATCGCGAAAGCTCAGCTTGCGCGGCCCGCACGCAAAGCTTCGTACGCGCTGTGGACGCTGCCGCGCATCGCGACAACTGTTGCTTCCCATGGTCGAGATCAAAGGGGCTGTGTCCCGCAGAACGTTATTGGGCGCCATGACGGCGACGGCGACCGCGGCGACCGTGCCGCTGACCGTCGGAGCACCGAGCGCCGAAGCCACTCCACAGGCGAGACTCGACCTGCTCTACGTCGGCAGCTGGAACGGCGGGCAGGTCCACGGGGTCACGTTCGACCCCGTTGAAGGAGTCCTGACGTCCGACGGGCCGGTGGCGCAGGTCAGTTCGGGCTGGGTGACGGCGCATCCGGACCGCCCGCTGCTCTACGTCGGCGGCCAGCTGAACGGCGGAATCGTCACCGTCCTCGCCGTCGACCGCCCGACCGGCGCGCTGACCCGGCTCGGTCAGGTGAGCACGGACGGCGGAGCCACGGCAGGCGGCGGCCTGTCGTACCTCGGCGTGGACCGGCCCTCGCACACCCTCCTGGTCGCCAACTTCGAGGCGGGCCTCGCCACTTCACTCCCGATCCACCGGGACGGCACACTCGGCGCACCCGTGTCGGTCGTCGTGGACACCGGATCGGGGCCCAGCCCACGCCAGTTGGGCCCGCACCCGCACCAGGTGGTCGTGGCACCCGGCCGCCGCCACGCCCTGGTCCCCGACTTCGGCGCCGACCGCGTCTTCGTCCACGGCTTCGACGGTACGACGGGTGCGCTGTCCCCGGGCGGGACGGGTCCCGGCGCCTACGCCACCGATGCCGGAGCGGGGCCCAGACGGCTCGTCTTCCACCCCGACGGGCGGAAGGCGTACCTGCTGACCGAACTCACCGCGGAACTCCAACTCCTCGACTGGGACGGGAGATCCGGCGAGCTGACGCTCCGTCAGAGCGTCGCGATCGACTCGCCGGACTTCGCCGGCACCAAGAGCGGCGCCGAACTCGCCCTCAGCCGCGACGGCCGCTTCGTCTACGCGTCGAGTCGCGGTGAGAACACCCTTGTCGTGTACGAGGCCGAGCGGCGCACCGGGCTGCTCTCCCTCCTCCAACGCATCCCCAGCGGAGGCCTGAAGCCCTGGAGTTTCACCGTGCACCCGGGCGGGCGCTGGCTGCTGGTCGCCAACGAGGCGAGCGGCACCGTCGACGTCTTCGCCGTCGACCCCCGCTCCGGGCTGCTGACCGGCACCGGGAACTCCCTGCCCCTGCCCAACCCCGACTCCATCGCCGTCTTCGCCCGCTGAGATCCGGCCGCGCAGGATTGTCCATCAATCCTGGGCGGCAAGGGAGTTGAGCGCGAAGAGGAAACGCGTTCTTGCTGCACACTTCTTGCCGTCATGGGTCGGCGCTGTTACGTTCACTGCATCGCTTGTCGGACAATCTGCTGCGAGCGCGGGTTCATCCCTCCCCCCAACCCCTACGTGTAGGCCGGGCAAGGAGACCAAGTTGTCGAACAATCAGCGCGCACCCCACACCGAGGCCCTCCGCTTCGACCACGTCACCCTGGAGTTCCCGGGGAGCCGCCGGCCCGCCATCGAGGACGTGTCGTTCCAGGTCGACCGGGGCCGGTTCGTCGCCGTGATCGGCCCCAGCGGCTGCGGCAAGAGCACGATCCTCAACCTGGCCGCAGGACTGCTCGCCCCGACCCTCGGCCGCGTCCACTTCGACGGCGAGCAGGTGACCGGCGTCAACTCCGAGGCGGCGTACGTCACTCAGCAGGCCAACCTGCTGCCCTGGCTCAGCGTCCGGGCCAACATCGGACTGGCCCTGAAGTTCCGCAAGGTCCCCCGGGCCGAGCGGGAGGAACGCGTCGCCCACTGGGTGAAGGTCGTCGGCCTCACCGGATTCGAGGACCACTACCCCCGCGAGCTCTCCGGCGGCATGCAGAAACGCTGCGCGATCGCCCGGGCCCTGATCTACAACCCGTCCATCGTGCTGATGGACGAACCCTTCGGCCCGCTGGACGCCATCACCCGGCTCAAGCTCCAGCAGGACCTGCTCAACCTCTGGGAGGGAGAGCGGGGCGGCACGCTCGTCTTCGTGACGCACGACCTCAACGAGGCGATCTACCTCGCCGACGAGGTCGTCGTGATGTCCGACGGCCCCGGCACGATCCGCCGGGTGCTGCCCGTCCCCTTCGAACGGCCGCGCAGCATCGGCTCCCTCGTCGAGTCCCGTGAGTTCTCCGAGCTCTACAACGACCTGTGGAGCCTGTTCAAGTCCCAGCTGCAGACGTCGGACGCCGGCGCGTAAGCGCGCCCCCGCCGTCCCCAGCCGTCGCCAAGCCGCTCTGCGAGGTGCCCAGCGTTGATATCGATCGCCGAAGAGATCGCCGTTCCGAGCCCACCGAAACGCGTCTGGGAGATCGTCTCGTCCCCCTCCGAGGTCGTCGCCTGCATCAACGGCGCCGGACTCGGCGAGGCCCACGACGACGGCTCCTTCGACGGAACCCTCGTCGTCAAGTTCGGCGCGATGAAGGTGGCGTTCGCCGCCCGGGTGGCCCTGGAACTCTCCGAGTCCGAACACGAGGGCCGTCTCGCGGCCCGTGGCAAGGACGGCCAGGGCGGCACCCGCTTCACCGCCCGCGCCGACTTCCGGGTGACCGAGGGCGAAGGACCGGACGAGTCACGCGTCAGTGTGCTGGGCGAGGTCCAACTCAAGGGCAGGCTCGCCTCGTTGGTCGAGTCCGGCGCCGGGGCGCTGGTCTCGCGGATGACCCGGGAGTTCTCGGCGCAGCTCATCCAGCGGTGCGCCGGAGCCGAGGCGGTCGCACCTCCCCTCGGCCCGCTCGGCCGCCTGCGGGCCTGGTGGACCCGGCTCCTGACCAGGCATCAGAAACCTTCCGCAGACGGTGACTCGGCGACGACAGGAGGCCGCCGATGACACGGCCCAGGCTCAACAACGTGATCGGCGCACTGGAGTCGGGACGCCACGTCTTCGCCTCCTTCGCCGCCCCCGACCCCGTGTCCGCCGTCGAGTTCGCCACCACCGACTATGACGCCCTGGTCTTCGAGACGGAACACAAACCCTGGGACGTCACCGCCCTGCGCGACAGCCTCCAGTACCTCCTGAACCGCCGCCTGATCCACACCGCCGACGGCCTCGCGCCCGCCGTCACCCCGCTCGTGCGCATCCCGGCCAACGGCGGCGAGAAGGCACAGTGGCACGCCAAACAGGTCCTCGACCTGGGCGCCTACGGTGTCGTCTGGCCGCACATCACCACCGTGGACGAGGCCCGCAACGCGGTCGCGGCCTGCCGCTACCCGAGCCTGCCCGGCAGCCCCCGCCACGAGCCCGCCGGCCTGCGCGGCGACAGCCCCGGCGCGGCGGCCCGCTACTGGGGCCTCACCAACGCCCAGTACTACGCGAGAAGCGACGTCTGGCCGCTCGACCCGGACGGCGAACTCCTCGTCGCCCTCATGATCGAGGACCAGCGCGGCATCGAGAACCTCCCCGACATCCTCGACCAGGTGCCAGGCATCGGCCTGATCCTGATCGGCGAGGGCGACCTCAGCCAGGAACTGGGCGTGCCACGCCAGTACGGGCATCCGCGCGTCCTGGACGCCAAGCGCCGCGTCCTCGACGTCTGCGGCGAGCGCGGCATCGCCGTGGGCCATCCCCATGTCACCGCCGACAACGTCAAGCAAGTACTGGACGACGGCTACCGCTTCCTGATGTCGGCGCCCGTCCGCACCCACCCGGGCCTCGGCCTGGGCCGCGCCCTGACCGGCCGCACCCCCGGAAGGGAAGGACGCCAGTGATCATCGACAGCCACGGACACTTCACCACCGCCCCGCCGGAGCTGGGCAGTTGGCGGGCACGGCAGCTCCGCGCCTTCGAGGAATCCGGCACCCGCGTATCGCCCGACGAACCGCACATCACCGACGACGAGATCAAGACGGCGGTGGAACAAGGCCAGTTGAAGCTCCAGCTGGAGCGCGGCACCGACCTGGGACTCTTCTCCCCGGGCGCCGGGAAGATGGCCCACCACTACGGCGACGAACACACCAGCCTCGACTGGTCCCGGGTCAGCAACGACCTCATCGCCCGGGTGTGCGGACTTTTCCCGGGCAGGTTCGTCGGCGTGTGCCAACTGCCCCAGTCGCCGGGGGACGCCCTGCCCGCCTCGGTGCGCAACTCCGTCGCCGAACTGGAGCGCTGCGTCGAGGAGTTGGACTTCGTCGGCTGTCTGCTCAACCCCGACCCCTCGGACGGCTACTGGCAGGCACCACCCCTCACGGACCGCGTGTACTACCCGCTCTACGAGAAGCTCGTCGAACTCGACGTGCCCGCCATGGTCCATGTCGCGATGTCCAGGAATCCAGCCCTGCAAGGCACTTGCGCGCACTACCTCAACGGCGACACAGCCGTGTTCATGCAGCTGTGCATGTCCGACCTGTTCACCGACTTCCCCACCCTGAAGGTGATCCTGCCGCACGGCGGCGGCGCCGTCCCCTACCACTGGGGCCGCTACCGGGGCGTCATGCAGGACCAGGGCCGCCCACCGCTGGAGGAGGCGGTGCTGCGCAACGTCTACTTCGACACCTGCGTGTACCACCGGCGCGGCATGCAACTCCTGGTCGATGTGATCCCCGCCGAGAACATCCTGTTCGCTTCGGAGATGATCGGCGCCGTCCGCGGCGTGGACCCCGAGACCGGACACCGCTTCGACGACACCAAACACCTCCTCGACTCCCTCGACACGCTCACCGACACCGACCGGCGGGCGGTGTACGGCGGCAACGCGCTGCGTGTGTTCGGCCGCCTGGCGGGCGTGCTCGAGAACGTCGAATCCAACACCCCGAAGGAGGCCGGGAATTGAAGGCCTACGAAGCCCTCGCCGAGGCGTTCGTCAAGGAGGGCACCAGCGACGTCTTCGGCATGATGGGCGACGCCAACATGCACTGGATGAACGCGCTCGACCGGCGCGGGGTCCGCCTCTACGAGGTACGGCACGAGGGCTCCGGCCTCGGCATGGCCGACGGCTGGGCCCGAACGACCGGACGCCCGGGGGTGGTTACGACCACCAGCGGCCCCGGCACCTCACAGCTGGCCACCTCGATGATCGTCGCGAACCGCGCCCGCACCCCGCTGGTCGCCTTCTGCGGCGAGACCAGTTGGGGCGATCAGAGCGCCGTGCAGTATCTCGACCAGCGCCGCTTCGCCGCCGCGATCGAGTGCGGCTTCGTCCACCTCTCCCGCCCCGACCAGGCCCAGGACGCCGTACAACGCGCCTTCTACCAGGCCCGCACCGAGTCACGCCCGGTGATGCTGAGCGCCCCGATCGACATCCAGCAGGGGGAGTTGGACGACGAGGAGGAGTACGTCCCCTCGCTCGCGCTCCTCGACAGCCCCCGGCTGCTGCCCGACCCGGCCCGGATCGCGGCGGCCCGCGACCTCGTCCGGGCCAGCAAGCGCGTGGTCATCGTCGCGGGACGCGGGGCGCGCCGCGCGGGCGCCGGCGGGGAGGTGCTCGCCCTCCAGCGGCGGACCGGCGCGCTCCTCGCCACCACCCTCCAGGCGAAGAACTGGCTGTGCGACAGCACCCGTTACCACGTCGGCCTGGCCGGCCTCTTCGGCAGCAGGGCGGCCACCGAACTCCTCCAGGAGGCCGACTGCGTGATCGCGGTGGGCGCCAGCCTCAACAGCTACACCATCGAGCACGGCTACCTCTTCCCCGACGCCAAGTACGTCCAGATCGACGTCTCCCCGCACCTCGTGATGGGCAACGGCAGGGCCGCCGACTGCTACATCCAGGCCGACGCGGTCACCGCCGTCGCCGAGTTGAGCCGCGCCCTGGACGAACACTCCGTCCACCTCGACGGCTTCCACACCGACGACGTACTGCGCCGCCTCGCCGAACCGCTCCGGCCCCCGGAGTCGTACGTCACCGAACCGGGCCGCATCGACCCCCGCCAGGCCATCCGCATCCTCGACGACGAACTTCCCGGTGACATGGGCCTGGTGCTCGGCAGCGGGCACCAGGTCGACTTCGGCACCATGCTGTTCCAGCGCTCCCGCGAAGTCCTCTCCAACTACGGCATGTTCGGCGCCATCGGGCAGGCCCCCCTTCTCGCGATCGGCCGACTGGTGGCCGAGGGCAGGCGGCCCGGATTCGTGGTGGAGGGCGACGCCAGCTTCCTGATGCACCTCTCCGAGTTCGAGACCGCCTGCCGGTACGGGATCCCGCTCCTGGTCGTCGTCATGAACGACGAGGGACTCGGCGCCGAGTACCACAAGTCCCGCTCCAAGGGCCTCGATCCGAACCTCGCCCTGATCCCGACACCCGAACTGGGCCCGGTCGCCGTCGCGTTGGGCGGGGCCGGCGCCACGGTCCGCACCCCGGCCGAACTCACCGCCGCCGTGGCGGAGTTCGTCCGCACACCCCGGCCCACCGTCATCGACGTCCGCATCACCCGCGAGGTGCTGAGCGTCCCCTACCGGCGGCTCATGTACGGCGAGGACGTATGAGGCGGCCACCGGTGTCACCGCTGACCGTCCTGCTGGGCGACTACCCGCACACCCGACGCCTGAAGGAGAGCCCGGTACTGGGCGGCGACTGCCGCTTCGTCGAGTCGTCCCCGCTGTACCCGGCCTTCGCCCGCATGGTCCGCCGACTGGAGTACGACGTCTGCGAGTTGGCCCTCGCCACCTACCTCCAGGCGCGTGAGGCGGGCGTGCCGCTCACCCTGCTGCCGGTCGTGATGATAGGCGGCACCCACCACCGCTCCCTGACCCGGCTCCCGGACGGACCGCCTCTCACCCCGGGCGACCTCGTCGGCCGCCGGGTGGGCGTGCGCTCCTACAGCCAGACCACCGGCCTGTGGGTACGCGGCATCCTGCGCGAGGAGTACGGCGTCGAGGCCTCCGACGTCACCTGGGTCACCACCGAGGAAGCCCACGTCGCCCAGTACCGCGAACCGGCCTACGTGGAGCGCTCGAAGGCCGGGCGGGTCGCCGATCTGCTGCGGGCCGGGGACGTCGAGGCCGCCGTGCTCGGCCCGCGTGCGACCGGCGGCCAGGGCGAGGGCCTGGTCCCGCTGATCCCCGACGCGGAGGCCGCCGGACTCGCCTGGGTCGACCGGCACGGCACCGTCCCCGCCAACCACGTGGTCGTGGTCCGCGACGACGTCCTGCGCTGCGCACCGGACGCGGTACTCGCCCTCTACCGCGCGCTGGAGGACGCGATCGCCGCCACCGCGCACGAGCGCGACGACTCACCGGCCGGACGCGCGGTGGCGGCCGGCTGGAGCGACTCCCTCGCCAACTGCCTTGAGACCGCCGGGCGCTACGCCCTGGAGCAGGAACTCGTGCGCGCACCCGTGGACGTGGGCGCGATCGAGAAGGAAACAGCGTTCGTCCGGGGCAGTTGAGAGGAGGCAGCGATGACAGGACTACGACACCGACCGAGCGCCCCCACCCGACGGCCCGACCAGTGGACGCCGGACCTTCTGGCCAAGGTCGACTGGCGGCGCCGCGCGGCGGCGGAACCCTTCCGCGGGGTGGCCACGTCCGAGGGCGTGCGCCCCGGGCTCTTCCCGTTGCACGAGACCGGCGTGGACGTCACCGGCGTCCGCCGGGCCGCGGAGGACTACCTCGCCGCCCTCTCACCGACCCGACGGGCCGCGGGCAGGTTCCCCGTCGACGACCTGACGTGGCGTCACTGGGCCAACGGGGCAAGATACTTCCTCCGCCACGGCCTCTGCCTGGAGGACCTCGACGACGAGAGACGCCACCGCGCCCTGGACGTCGTCCGCGCCAGCCTCGGCGCCCACGGCTACACCCAGGTCCTCGACCTGATGCACCTCAACCTCACCATCGGTGAACTCCGGGGCGAGGAGGACCTGTTGAACGAGTGGCTGTACTGGTTCAGCGTGTACGGCGAACCCGAGCACGGCGGCCCCTGGGGCTGGCAGCTCGACGGCCACCACGTCAACGTCAACTGCGTCTTCGTCGGCGACCAGATGGTCCTCACGCCCACCTTCCTGGGCGCCGAGCCGGTGACCGCCACGTCCGGGAAATACGCGGGGACATCCGTCTTCCGGCGCGAAGAGGCCGTAGGACAGGAGCTGTTCACCACTCTGACGAGCCGTCAGCGGAAGCTGGCGGTGATCGCGGACGAGCTGCCGCCCGACCTGTTCGCCGGCGCCTTCCGCGACAACCTCGAACTCGACATCGCAGGCGTGCCGTTGGGCGAGCTGACGTCCGGCCAGCGCGCGGTCGCGGCGGAACTCATCGGCCTCTACGTCAACCGCGCCGGTGCCGGTCACGCCCGGGTCCGCATGGACGAGGTCACCGCCCACCTCGCCGACACCCACTTCGCCTGGATCGGCGACGGCGGCCTGAACGGCGTCTTCTACTACCGCGTCCACAGCCCGGTGATCCTCATCGAGTTCGAGCACCAGGCCGGGGTGATGTTCGACAACGACATGCCCTCGCGCAAGCACATCCACACCGTGGTCCGCACCCCGAACGGCAACGACTACGGCACCGACCTGCTGCGCCGGCACCACGAGCGGTTCCACCGGAAGGGGAGCACGGGATGAAGATGGTTCTGGGCCGCGACGACCTCGCGGCCGCCGCACGGGCCGCAGTCCGCGCCACCGGCACGGACCTCGAACGGCTCGACGTACGCCCCGTGCACAAGGCCTCGCGCGGCTTCGTCAACGAAACGGACGTCGAGGTCTGCGAGGTGGCGGTCGTCACGCTCCTCCAGGCCGTCGCCCACGGGAAGCCGGTCGTGCTGCTCCCGGTCACCACGCTCGGCCGCCACCAGCACCAAACCCTGATCACCTGTGGTGAGTTGACCGTCGACGACCTCGAGGGCAGGACCGTCGGCGTCCGCTCCTGGAGCCAGACCACCGGGGTGTGGGTACGCGGATTCCTCGGCGAGCAGTACGGGATCGACCTGCGGAACGTCGACTGGGTCGTCTACGAGGACGGCCATGTCGACGGCCATGAGGACCCGGACTGGGTGAAGCGGGCCCCCGAAGGAGCCCGGCTCCAGGCCGACTTCCTCGAAGGCCGCCTCGACTTCGGGATCATGGGCAACGAGACCCCGGCCACAGACCTCGTCCACAGCGCCGTCCCGGACGCGTCCGACGCGGCTCAACAGTGGGCGCTCGCCCGGGGGTTCGCCCCCGTCAACCATGTCGTCGGCGTCACCGAGTCGGCCGCACGGGAGCACTCCACCGCGCTCTGCGCCGCGTACGACGCGATGCGCGCCGCGATCCCGCCGACGAGCCCCGTGGACTTCGCCCCGGTCGGCTTCGAGGCACTGCGCGGACCGGTCACGCAGGCCGCCCAATACGCCCTGGAGCAGGGTGTGTTGCCCCGACCCGTCGCCTTCGGCGAGCTGGTGGAGGGGACCTGCGTGGCCCTCGGTGTGGAGCCCGCGCGGCTCGGCGGATAGGCCCGCGCGGACGGCCGTAGTGAACAGACCCGACGATCGGAAGGCAGGGCATGCAGAAGCTCTCGGTGGCCCTCGGGGAGTACCCGCACGGGCAGGCGCTCCTCGACGGCGATGTCGAGGTGGACGGGTACCGGATCGAGCCGGTCGAGGTCAGGCCGGTCATCGGCGCCTACCGGCGCATGATCCGCGACCTGGAGTTCGACGTGTGCGAACTCGCCCCCGTCTCCTATCTGATGGCTCGTCAGGAAGGGGTCCCGCTCACCGCGATCCCGGTCTTCCTCAACCGCCGTTTCCACCACGGAGACGTGCGGTGCGCCGAGGACTCGGGCATCCGCGTGCCACGGGACCTGGAGGGGCGCCGGGTCGGGGTCCGCGCGTACACGGTGACCACGGGGGTGTGGGTGCGCGGCATCCTCGCCGAGCAGTACGGCGTGGACGTCGGGAAGATCACCTGGGTGGTGGACGACGACGACCACATCGAGGGCCGCACCCCGCCGAACGTCGAACGGGTCGGTGACGGACGGTCGTTGGGCGAGCTGCTGCGCACCGGTGACATCGACGCCGCGTTCACCGGCAACGCGGGGACCGGCCGGGCGGGCGCACCCCGGGCGGGTTGGACGGCGGCGGACGACGGGGTGGGAGAGGGGCCCTATCCGCTCTTCCCGGACGCCGAAGTGCTCGCCGTGGACTGGTACTTGAGGACCGGTGTCTATCCGCTCCACTCCCTCATGGCGCTCCGCTCCGAACTCGTCGACCGCGATCCCGCCCTCCCCGGCAGGCTCTACACGGCCTTCGCCGACAGCAAGCGCAACCAGCTCGCCGCCGATCCCGACTGGTCGGCACAGCCCCGGTTCGCCCGCCAGGCGCGGCAGATCGACGGCGACCCGGTCCCCTACGGCACCGGCGTCAACGCGCCGAGCCTGGCCGCGCTGGTGCGGTTCTCCCGCGACCAGGGCCTGGTCGACCCGGGCTTCCCGGCCGGCCTCCGGGCCCTGTTCGCCGCCGGCGACTACCCGGACGCCTGACCGGAACGACGTACCGCACAAGGGAGTTGGACCATGGACGTGGTCGACGCACACTGCCACATCATCTCGCAGGACGAGTCGCGCTATCCGCGCGCGCCGATCGGCGGCAAGCAGTCGGTGTGGGCCGAGTCCCGGCCGGTGACCGCCGCCGGAATGGTGACCCGGATGGACGAGGCGGGCATCGGCCAGGCCGTCCTCGTCCAGGCCACCACGGCCTACGGCTACGACAACTCCTACGTCGTCGACAGCTGCCGCGACCGCCCCGGACGCTTCGTCGCCGTCGGCACCTTCGATCCGCTGCGCCAGAACGCCGCCGGCATCCTGGCGGGCGCGGTCGGCGACGGCGGTCTCGCCGGGGTGCGGCTGTTCACGAGCGGCAGCACGGTGCCGACACAGGGGGAGTGGTTCGCCGCGCCGGAGACGTATGAATTCTGGCGCCGGGCGGGCGAGTCGGACATCACCGTCTGCCTTCAGATGCGGCTCGGCCCGGCGACCAAGCAGCTCCGGCAGGTCCTGGAGCGGTTCCCGGACGTGCGGGTCCTCCTCGACCACATCGGCTATCCCGACATCGCGGCCTCGCCCGCCCGCGCCGGTGCCGACGTCGCCGAACTCGCCCAGCATCCGGGCCTGTTCCTGAAACTCACGCACCGCAACCTGGAGCGGCTGTCCGACGCCGGGGACGCGGCGGCCGACTTCCTCGAACCCGTCGTAGCGGCGTTCGGTGCCGAGCGGATCGCGTGGGGCTCCAACTGCCCCGCCGCCGAACAGCCGTTGCCCGAGCTGCTGCGCCTGGCCGAGGACGTCCTCGCCGTACTGCCGGAGGACGCCCGGCGGGCGATCTTCGCGGACACGGCCCGGCGGCTGTATCCGGGGCTGGCCGAAGCGCGCGGCTGAACAGAGATACTCCCGGAGCAGTCGACATCCCCTCCCAGACATACAGGTGATCAAGGTGGACATCAGCGGTTACGACGACGTCGTGGATCCGGGCCGGACGTCGCCCACCCGGCACAGCCAGGCCTACGAAGGACTGCGCACCCTGCTCCTGTCGGGCAGCGTCGAGCCGGGCACCCGGCTCACCGAGGCCGACCTGACCCGGATGTTCAACGTCTCCCGCAGCACCATGCGGTCGGTCCTGGTCCGGCTGACCCAGGAGGGATACGTCACCAGCGAGGTCAACCGCGGTGTGCGCACCCGCAGTTTCACGGTCGAGGAGGCCGCGGACATCCTGGAGGCCCGCGAGACGCTGGAGTCCGCCCTCGCCGGGAAGGCCGCCGAACGCGCCACCGACGAGGAGATCGCCCAACTGCGCGCCACCCTCCGGGAGATGGAGGAGTGCAAGGCACGCGGCGACCAGGCCGCCTACTCGCGCGGCAACCGCCTCTTCCACCAGCAGGTCAAAGAGGCCGCCCACCAGGTGACCCTCGCCAAGGCCTACGACACGTTGCTCTACCCGCTCGTCATGCGCCAGTACCGCAACCTCTCCGCGCCCCACCCGAGGGCCGGTTCGCTGGAGGAGCACCAGGCGATCCTGCTCGCCGTCGTCACCCGCAACCCCGAGGCGGCCGTCGCCGCGATGCGCCACCACGTGGCCTCCGCCCGACGGGCACTCCTGCTGCGCTCGGCCGGCGACGACGCCGTGCGCACACCCGACTGACCGGCCACGCGCCGGACACGAGAAAGGGTCTTCATGCGCCACCCAGTGGAAACCGAGGCAGGGCTGGTGGAGGGCATACCGGGCCGCGACCGCGCGATCACCGTCTACCGGGGCATCCCGTACGCGGCGCCCCCGGTCGGCGAGTCGCGCTGGCGCGCGCCGCAGCCCCCGCCGACCTGGCCGGGTGTGCGCACGGCCGACGCCTTCGGCCCGATGTGCCCGCAGGCCCCCAACAGCGAGGTCGCCGGCATCGACCTCCCGATGAGCGAGGACTGCCTCCACCTCAACATCTGGACCGGCGCCGCCTCCACCGAGGAACGCCGCCCGGTCCTGGTCTGGATCTACGGCGGCGGCTTCCGCGTCGGCACCGGCGCGAGCCCCCGTTACGACGGCGAGGCCCTCGCCCGCAAAGGCCTGGTCGTCGTGACCTTCAACTACCGCCTGGGCGCCTTCGGTTTCCTCGCCACCCCCGAACTCAGCGCCGAGTCCGGACACCGCGCCTCCGGCAACTACGGCCTCCTCGACTGTGTCGCGGTCCTGCGCTGGGTGCGGGACAACATCACCAACTTCGGCGGCGACCCCGACCGGGTCACGATCGCCGGGCAGTCGGCCGGTGCCGGAGCGGTCAACTTCCTCGCCATGTCCCCGCTGGCGCAGGGCCTGTTCCACCGCGCGGTCGCGCAGAGCCACGCCCGGTACTCCCGCGATCCCGAACTCCGGTACCTGGCAACGTCGTACCGCACCCTCGCCGACGCCGAGAGCGCGGGCGCACGCTATGCCGAGGAACGCGGCGGCCCCTCGCTCGCACGGCTGCGCTCGCTGCCCTGGCAGAAGCTGGTCGACGGGGACGCGGCCGTCGACTCCCCGGTGGAGACCGGGAGTTCGGCGAAGCCGCCGCTGTTCCGGCCCGTCGTCGACGGGTGGGTGCTGCCCGCCGGTCATGAGGAGACGTACGCCAAAGGGCTCCAGAACAACGTCGGTTACCTCGCCGGCAACAACCGCGACGAGAGCGGAGCCGTCCCCGAGAGCACCTTCGCGAGCTATCGCACCGCCGGCCGGAAGGCCTGGCGTCCGGGCATGCCACCGGTTCACGTCACCCTCCACGACTACACGGCCGCCGCCCGCAGGAAGTACGGCGAGATGGCCGACGAGTTCCTGCGGCTGTACCCGGCTGCCACCGACGACGAGGCGGGCCGCGCCCACAACGCGGCCGTACGCGACAACGCCCGTGTCTCCACGTTCCTCTGGGGCACCGACTGGACGAGACACGCGGACCGGCCGGTCCACACGTACTTCTGGACCCACCGCTCCCCGGCCCGCGGGCAGGACCCGCGGCGCGCCTCGCACGGCTCCGAGATCGACTTCGTCCTCGACAACCTCGACCAGGACGACGCCGAGTGGAGTGCCGAGGACCGCGCCGTCGCCGGGATCATGTCCGGCTACTGGGCCAACTTCGTCGCCACCGGCGACCCGAACGGGCCCGGGCTCCCCAACTGGCCGCCGTACAGCCCGGATTCGGCCACGGTCATGCAGGTCGGCGAGGGCTTTGGACCGGTCCCCGTCGCGGAGCCGGAGCGGCTCGACTTCTGGAAGCGCTTCTTCCGTACGCAGCAGGCATGGTGACAGGAGACCTCATGAGACTACGCACCGTGGACACCCGTACCGCCACCGCCCTGGCGGCCACCATGGCGCTCGGCACGGCACTGCTGACCGCGTGCGGCGGCGACTCCTCGGCGAGCGCCGACGGACTCACCACCGTCACGGTCGGCACCGGTGGCAACATCTTCGACCTGCCCCTCAAAGTGGCCGACGCCAACGGGTACTTCCGCAAGCAGGGGCTCAAGATCAAGTACGTGACGCTGACCGCCGCGACCGGACCCTCCGCCCTCCAGGCGGGCTCGGTGCAGTTCCTCCACGACAGCCCGACCGGGTTCGTGACCGCGCTCTCCAAGGGCCTCCCGGAGATCGCGCTCGGCGCGGACGGCCTCGGCAACCCGCTCGGACTCGTCGTGAGCAAGAAGTTCGCCCAGGACCACGGTCTGACCGCCTCGACCCCGGCCGCCGACGTCGCGAAGGCCCTCGCCGACTCGACGGCGGGCGCCAGTTCGGCCAACACCAAGGCCGAGGCCGGGATCTTCCTCAAGTCGCACGGCGTCGACCCCGCCAAGCTGAAGTGGGTGTCACTGCCGAGCCCGGTCGCGGACAAGGCCGCGCTCAACAACCACGAGATCGACTGGTTCGTCACCTCCGAACCGCTGCCCCTGCAGATCGCGGACTCCGGTGACGGCGTCGTCGTGGCGACCCCGCTGACCGTGCCCGAATGGGACGCCACGCACTCCGGATACAGCCAGTTCGTCGTGGCCCAGAAGAGCTACGCCACCGGACACGCGGACATCGCGAAGAAGTTCGTCACGGCCGTCCGGCAGGGCACCGCCTACATGCGGACCCACCTCGCCGACAAGCAGGACAAGACCGTCCTGGCCGTGGCGCAGGAGGCGCTGCCCGGCGTACCGGCCAATGTTCTCGAAAGCAGCCTGGAACAGGTCGACTGGCCGGCGAAGGCCGCCATGGACGCGGCCACCTGGAACACCACCACGGCCTTCATCGACGCGATCGGGGCGCTCCCCGACGGAGCGAAGGTCACCACGAGCGACTGGACCAACAAGTACCTGCCATGACACGGCCGGCGCGCAACCGGAAGGAGCAGACGATGACGACTGCCACCGAAGCCCCCGAGAGCACCACCGAGACCGCGGTCGCGGCCGGCCGCCGCCGCAGGACCGACGGCCGCCGGCGCGACACCGTCGTCGTGGTGGCCCTGCGCCTCGCGGTGATCGCGCTCTGCCTGGTCCTCTGGCAGGTGATGAGCGGACCCGTCGTCCCGGAGTACGCCGTCAGCAAACCGACCGACGTGTCCCAGGCCCTGTGGAAGCTGCTCGGCTCCTCCTCCGGGTGGACCGACATCAGGGTGACGTCGATCGAGATCGCCGCCGGATTCGCCATCGGCGTGGTCCTCGGCACGGTGATGGGCCTGGTCCTCGGCTCCTTCCCGCTCGCCGGGCGGGTCCTGGAACCCCTGGTCGCCGCCGTCAACGGCATCCCCAAGATCGCCCTCGCCCCGCTCTTCCTGCTGTTCTTCGGCATCGGTCCCTGGTCGAAGATCAACATCGCGGTGACGGGCGTGTCCTTCGTCGTCTTCTACAACGTCTACCTCGGCCTGCGCCTGCGGGAACGCGAACTCGTCGAGATCGTCCAGGTGATGGGCGGCCGACGCCACCACGTCCTCGGCTACGTCACCATCCCCACCCTGGCCGCCCCCTTCTTCGCCGCACTCAAGACCGGCGGCCCCCTCGCCATCCTCGGCGTCATCGGCGGCGAGTTCATCGCCTCCTCCGAGGGCGTCGGCCACGAACTCTTCACCTCGGCCATGAACCTGGACGCCGCGACCGAGTTCGCCGGCCTCATCGTCCTGGTGGTGATGACCCTGATCCTGAACGGCCTCCTGACCCGGCTCGACACCTACGCACTGAAACGGCTCGGGCTCAGCCCCCGGCGACCGGCCCGGCCGCGTTGACCAACCTCGTACGACGTCGCAGGTCACACCGGGTTTCCCGGTCCTCCCCCCGGACGGGCGACGGGCAACCCGTCGACCCCGGCGATCCCCCGGGACAGGCTGATCCCGTCAGCCCGAAGCACGCCCTGCGACCACGCAGGAGACCCATCAGGGGGAAACATGCGCAAGATCATGAGCGCCGCCGCCGCACTCGCGACCGCCGCCACCGCGGTCCTGGCGATGGGCGGCGCCGCCCAGGCCGCACCCGCCGGAAACAGCCCGATCTGGGGATGCCCGTCGGGCGCCGTGTGCATCTACGGCCGGGGAGTGGACCCGGCCGCCAACCCGCACCCGACCGACGTCTACTACAGCTACGGCGCCCACAGCCTGAGCAACCAGGTCGGCTACCACTACGTCGTCAACAACCAGTACGGCGGCGCCTCCGCGAGCCTCTGCAAGAACTACGGCGGGACCAACTGCGTCCTGACCATTCCGCAGGACTACCACAGCAACTACGACCTCACCCCCATCAACTCCATCACCCTCAACCGGCCGTAGCGGATCCCCTCCGGGGGACGACCGCCGGGACCGGTCCACTCCGGTCCCGGCGGTTCCGCGTTCGCCGCTCCGAGTGAATTTCCTGTCTCCCTGTGTGACCCCCGCAGTAACCTGGGCATCCGCCGTCTCACGATCCGGACGGGCCAGTACCAGGGGGACGCCTTGGGGGATCAGCACCACGAACACGCGGGCGCCGACCGGACCGACCACCCGGAAAGCCCCGCGCAGGCCACACTGTCCTTTCCCGCGCAGCTCAGACGACTGCGCCGGGAACGCGGACTGTCCCTTGCCGACCTCGCGCACCGGACGCACTACAGCAAGGGCTATCTCAGCAAGATCGAGACCGGCGTCAAGCGCGCGACCCTCGACGTCGCCCGCCAGTGCGACCACATCCTGCGCGCCGAGGGCGAGTTGCTGCGCCTGGTGGAACAACCGGGCCGGGAGCGGGGCAACGATGTCACCGCGCCCAGCTGCCCCTACCGCGGCCTCGCGGCGTTCACCTCCGAGGACGCGGGCTGGTTCTTCGGCCGGGAGCGGGCCACGGCTGCGCTGGTCGAGCGGGTCTTCCAACGCCTGGGCGGCGGACCGCTGTTGCTGGTCGCCCCGTCCGGCGCCGGCAAGTCCTCCCTGCTCAACGCCGGCCTCGTACCGGCACTCCGCCGCCCCGGCGGCTTCCCGATGCCGGGCGCCGACCGCTGGCCCGTGATCGCCCTCACCCCCACCGCCCGTCCGCTGGACGAACTCCTCGAACGGACGGCGAAGGCCCTCGGCGGCGATCTCGACCTCACCGCACGGCAGTTGGCGGAGAGCCCCGACGTACTCCTGGAGGCGGTCCGCGCCCGCTCGGACAGGCCGCCGCCCGGCCCCGACGGCCGCCGTCCGCCACCGGTCCGGCCGGTGCTGCTGGTCGACCAGTTCGAGGAACTGTTCACCCTCTGCTCCGACGAGCACGAGAGACGGACCTTCGTACGGGTCCTGCGCACGCTGTCCACCGGCCCGGACCCCGCCGTCGTCGTCCTCGGCGTCCGCGCCGACTTCTCCGGACGCTGTCTCGAACTCCCGGAACTCGCCCCGGTGTTCACCGACGGCCTGTTCGTCCTGCTCCCCATGTCCGTCGCGGAACTGCGCGAATCCATCACCCGCCCCGCCGAACTCGCCGGCATCACCCTCGAACCCGGCCTCGTCCCCCTCCTGTTGCGCGACGCCGGCCTGCGCGACGAGACCGGCACCGCAACCCACCCGACCACCCCGGACACCACCCCGTCCGGGGCCCTGCCCCTCGTCTCCCACGCGCTCCTCGCCACCTGGCAGCAACGCGAGGACACCACCCTCACCGTCGCCGGATACGAACGCACCGGAGGCATCCAGGGCGCCATCGCCCGCACCGCCGAGACTGTGTTCGCCCAGCTCTACCCGGCCGAGCAGAAAACCATCCGGCGGATCCTGTCCCGACTCGTCCACGTCTCCGACGAGGGGACCGCGGCGACCCGGCGCCGGGCCAGCCGCAGCGCCCTGATGGAACAACTCGCCGACGCGGACGCCGCGTCGGCCGCCCTCGACGTGTTCGTGCGGGCCCGCCTCATCACCGTGGACCGCGACACCGTCGAGATCACCCACGAAGCCCTGCTGCACGCCTGGCCCCGGCTGCGGGACTGGATCCACGCCGACCGGGCCGGACTCCTCCTGCACCAGCAACTCGCCCACGCCGCCGCCGAATGGGAGCGCGAGCACCGCGACCCGTCCGCCCTCTACCGGGGCACCCGTCTCGACACCGTCCGCGCCTGGGCCGACGAACTCGACGGCCGCAGCCGCCTCGGCCCCCGCGAAGAGGCCTTCCTGCGCGCCAGCCAGGCCGAGGAGGACACCCGGGCGCAGCTGGCGAGGCGTCAGATCCGGTTCCGGCAGGCCCTGTTCGCAACCCTCGCCGTCCTCCTCGGCCTCGCCGTCACCGCCGGCGGCCTCGCCTACCAGCAGCGCGCGAGCGCCCTCGACCAGGAACGCGTCGCCCGCTCCCAGGCCCTCGCCGTCCAGTCCACCTCCCTGGCCGGCGGCCGGCCCGAGGCGTCGATGCTGCTCGCCGAGGAGGCCTACCGCACCGACGCCACCCCCGAGGCGCGCGGAGCCCTGCTGAGCACCCAGGCCCAGGCCTTCTCCGCCCGCCTCGTCGGCCGGTACGGCCCGGTCAACGCGGTCGCCTTCACCCCCGACGGCACGCTGCTGGCCACGGCCGGCGCGCATGGAGCGGTCCAACTGCGCCGGACGAGCGACCACCGTACGACCGCCACGCTCCCCGTTCCCGGTCGCGTGCGGTCCGTCGCCTTCAGCCCCGACGGGACCGTGCTCGCGGCAACGTCCTCGGACGGGCCGGTCCGGATCTGGGGCACCGCCGACCACCGGCTGCGGACCCTGCTCCCGGCCGGCACCAGGGGCGCCCGCGCGCTCGCCTTCGACCCGCGCGGCCGTACGCTCGCGATCGCCGCCGACGACGGAACGGTCCAACTCTGGGACACCGAGGGCAGCCACCCGTCCGGGGTCCGGCTCGTCGGGCACACCGGACGGGTCAACACGCTGGCCTACGCCCGCGACGGACGGACCCTCGCCTCGGGCGGCTCCGACCGGACCGTGCGCCTGTGGGACACCGACCGGGCCCGCTCCCTGGCCGTCCTCAGGGGGCACACCGACGAAGTGCTCGGGGTGGCGTTCGCACCGGACGGGCGGAGCGTGGCCTCCGGGGGCGTCGACCGGACCGTACGGCTGTGGGACGTGGCCTCGCACCGGGCCACCGCGACCCTGACCGGACACAGCGACGACGTCAACGCCGTCGCCTACACGCCCGACAGCGCCACCGTCGTCAGCGCGGGCGGCGACGGCACGACCCGGCTGTGGGACGTGCGCACCGGACGGACGGCCGCGATCCTCACCGGGCACACCGACTACGTGATGTCCGTCGCCGTGAACTCCACCGGGACGACGCTGGCCACCGGCGGGTTCGACCAGTCCGTGGTGCTGTGGGACCTGCGCGGCCCGGTGCTGACACCGCGCCCCTTCACCGAGGTCTCGCAGTCCGCGTACAGCCCGGACGGAAGACTCCTCGCGACCGCCGACGCGGACCACACCGTACGGCTGTGGGACGTGGCCCGGCGCCGGGTCGTGACGACGTTCACCGGCCACCGCGAGAGCGTCTTCTCGGTGGCGTTCGCGCCGGACGGCCGCACCCTCGCGTCGGCCGGCTCCGACGGCACGATCCGGCTCTGGAACGTTCCAGCCCGGCACACGCTCGCCACCCTCACCGGGCACACCGGGGACGTCTTCTCGGTGGCGTTCGCGCCGGACGGCCGCACCCTCGCCTCCGCGGGCGCCGACCGCACGATCCGCCTCTGGGACGTGCCGACCCACCGACAACTCGCCGTCCTGGACGGCCACACGGACTCCGTCAACGACATCACGTTCAGCCCCGACGGCCGCACCCTGGCCAGCGCGGGCGACGACCTGACCGTACGGCTGTGGGACACGGCCACGCACCGCCGGCTCGCCACCTTCACCGGACACACCGGCGCCGTCAGGGGCGTGGCCTTCAGCCCCGAGGGCAACACCCTCGCGAGCGGCGGCAACGACGGCGCCGTCCGGCTGTGGGACGTCCGCCACCGCCGGCTCGCGGCCTCCCTGAGCGGCCACACCGGATCGGTGCGCGGCATCGCCTTCTCACCGGACGGCCGCCTCCTCGCCAGCAGCGGCAGCGACCGTACGGTCCGCCTGTGGGACGTGTCCGGGCGGCGGCCGTGGGCCACGCTCACCGGGCACACCAACGCGGTGTGGGGCGTCGTGTTCGCCCCGGACGGGCGGACCCTCGCGAGCAGCAGCAACGACGGCACCGTCCGCCTGTGGGACCTGGACCCCGGCACGCGCCTCGCCCGGATCTGCCGGCTGCGCAAGGCACTTGGCCCGCGGGAGCGCGGCGAGCTGATGCCGGGACTGCCCGTGTCCCGCGCCTCCGGCTGTGCGAAGCCGTGAGTGCGAAGCATCAAGTGCCGCTGGTGGGAGGAGGTTTCCCAAGGGTTTCCCGTTGCCCTTCGGGCTGGGGTGCGGCCGGATTCTCGACCGGCCGGGCCGGGCTCGGCAGGCTGGGCGACAACCACTCACGGACCACAGAAAACGGGGGACCCGGCATGCTCCGGCGGACCGGAATCATCGGCACACTCATCGGGGTCTTCGCCCTCCTGCTCTGGACACCCGCGGCCGTCGCCGCCCCGGCCGCCCCGGCGGCGAGCGGCTGCGGAGTCCTCGCCCCCGGCGGCTCGGCCGCCGCCGAGCGCGCGATCGCCGCCGCCTGCGCCCAGGTCGACGCGGGCACCTGGTACACATGGGGCGGCGGCCACGGCGACCGGCCCGGCGCCACCTACGGCCAGGTCGACCCCACCGACCCGGCCAGCGAACACGACCCCGAGCGGCTCGGCTTCGACTGCTCGGGCCTGGTCCGCTACGCCTACGCGCAGTCCGCCGGCTCCGACATCCTCAACGGCGACGCGAGCCGGCAGTACTACACCCCCCGCGCGGCCGCCCGCTTCACCGCCGCCCAGGGAACGGCCCCGCTGCTCCCCGGCGACCTGCTCGCCTACGGCACCTCGGTGGACCTGCACCACATCGCGATCTACCTCGGCGCGGGCAGGATGGTCGAGGCGAAGCAGTCCGGCACGCATCTGATGGTCAGTGATGTCCGCCTGGGCGGCGACTACTTCGGCGCCGTCCGTGTCAACACCGGTGCCGTCACCGGGCATGTCTTCCAGACCTGGGGCACCGGCGTCTGGACCAAGACGGCCCCCTCCGTCAGTGCCGGCCGCGTCTACGCCTTCCCCGACGCGACCAGCATCCGCGTCGAGTGCCAGAAGCACGCCGAGGTCGTCACCTCCGACGGCTACACCAACGACGCCTGGGCCTATCTGCCCGACTACAAGGCCTGGATGACCAACATCTACATCAAGGGCCCGGCCTGGCTCGACGGGGTACCCACCTGCGCCTGACCGCCCGCCCCCGATAAATCCCGTGCCCCACCACCCCGGGCTTCCCTACACTCGCCACAACCGTCGACGAGTGAGGGGAGCCCGCCGTGCGTGACCGCACCGCCGTGATGCTCCTGTCCTCGTCCCTCCGGTACCCGCCGCGCGGCCGGTACCGGACACCCGTGACGAGCATCTGAGCATCTGACTACACGTCAACTCTCTTTCCTCGTACGGGAATCGCGCCGCCCTGCACGGAATCACTCTCGAAAGGCCACGGGCCGTGCGCACCGAACGCCCTGTCACCAACCCGCTCACCGCCGTCCGCAACCTGGGCATCCTCGCCCATGTCGACGCCGGCAAGACCACCGTCACCGAGCGGTTCCTCTACCTCACCGGCACCACGCACAGGCGCGGCGAGGTCCACGACGGCACCACCGTCACCGACTTCGACCCCCAGGAACGCGACCGCGGCATCACCATCTTCGCCGCGGCCGTCAGCTGCGCCTGGGACGGCCACCGCGTCAACCTGATCGACACGCCGGGACACGTCGACTTCGCCGACGAGGTGGAGCGCTCGCTGCGCGTCCTCGACGGCGCGATCGCGGTCTTCGACGCCGTCGCGGGCGTGGAGCCGCAGAGCGAGTCGGTGTGGCGCCAGGCCGACCGGTACGGCGTGCCGCGCATCGCGTTCGTCAACAAGCTGGACCGCGCGGGCGCCGACCTCGACACGGCCGTCGACTCCATCCGGGAACGGCTCCATCCGGCGCCGCTGGTGGTGCAGTTGCCGATCGGCACGGAGGACGGCTTCACCGGAGTCGTCGACCTGCTGCGCCTGCGGGCGCTGGTGTGGGCGGACGCGGATGGTCCGGTGGCCGAAGTCCCGGTGCCGGAAGGCCTGTTGGCGCAGGCGCGGCGGCGTCGGCGGCTGCTGGAGGAGGCGGTGGCGGAACTGCATCCGGGCGCGCTGGAGGAGTTCTGTGCCGAATCCACCCTGTCCGCAGGGACGTTGAGCACGGCACTGCGCGACCTGACCCGCACCGGCGAGGGTGTGGTCGTGCTGTGCGGCTCGGCCTACCGCAACCGGGGCATCGAACCGCTGCTGGACGCCGTGGTGGCGTATCTGCCCTCGCCCTTGGACGTGCCCCCGGTACGGGGAACGTACGACGGCGGCGAACAGGAGCGGGCGGCCGACCCTCAAGTGCCCCTCTGCGCACTGGCGTTCAAGGTGAGTGCGGCGGGGACCGGGCGGCTGACGTATCTGCGGATCTATTCGGGCACGATCGAGAGGGGGGACACGGTGTGGGATCCGGGCACGCGGCGCACCGAGCGGATCGGGCGCATCCTGCGGGTGCAGGCCGACCGGCACGAACGGCTGGAGCGGGCGGTCGCCGGGGACATCGTCGCCGTGGCCGGACTCAAGTCCGTGCGCGCCGGCTCGACCCTGTGCGCGCCCGACGCCCCGCTCGTCCTCGAACCGCCCGCGGTCGCCGACCCGGTGGTCTCCGTGGCGGTCGAGGCGCGCCGCAGCACCGACACCGACCGGCTGGCGTCGGCCCTCGCCCGGCTCGCCGAGGAGGACCCCTCGCTGGTCGTGCGCACCGACGCCGAGACCGGCCAGACGGTCCTGTCCGGCATGGGCGAACTGCACCTGGAGGTCGCGGTGGAGAAGATCCGCCTGGCCACCGGGGTCGAGGTCGGCGTCGGCCGTCCCCGGGTGGCCTATCGGGAGACGGTGGTGCGCGGGGTGTCCGGGTTCGTGTTCCGGCACGTCAAACAGGACGGCGGCGCGGGCCAGTTCGCGCACGTCGTACTGGACGTGGAACCGCTCGACGGCACCGGCTCGGGCTTCGAGTTCCGCTCGGCGGTCGTCGGCGGGCGGGTGCCGCAGGAGTACGTCCGCTCGGTGGAGGCCGGCTGCCGGGACGCCCTCGCCGAGGGGCCGGTCGGCGGGTTCCCGGTGACCGGGCTGCGCGTCACGCTGACCGACGGGGCGACCCATGTGAAGGACTCCTCGGAGCAGGCGTTCCGCACGGCCGGCCGCCTCGGCCTGCGCGAGGCCCTGCGCGCCTGTACGACGGTCCTCCTCGAACCGGTCGCCGAGGTCACGGTCACCGTGCCCGGCGACGCGGTCGGCGGCGTCCTCGGCGACCTGGCCGCCCGCCGCGGCCGGGTCACCGGCTCGACGACCCGCACGGGCTCCGCGCTCGTCACGGCGACCGTGCCCCTGGCCGAACTCTTCGGCTACGCGACGAGGTTGCGCAGCCGCACCCAGGGCCGGGGCACGTTCACGGCCCGGCCGACGGGGTACGCACGGGTGCCGGGCGGAGTGGCGATGGCCCGGTAGCGGCGTATGGGCGGAGGCGTCTCCATGCGGGGCGCCTTCCGCCGCCGGTCGCTGGGGCCGTTCCCCGCGCGGGTGACGGAGTGCGTGCCGGTGGGGTGCGGGGCAATGGCCCGGCAGCGGTGCCCGGGCGGGAGGTGTCCCGGTCCGGGGCGCCTCCCGCTTCCCGTTCCCAGGTCTCGGGAAGGCGGGCCTGGGGTGAACTCGCCGCCCATGCACGGTGGTTGTGCATTCGGCTGTGGGCCGGGCACGCCCCGACGCGGGACGCGGTGCGCCGCAGGTGTCGGAACGTGGGCTTGGACGACACCTGTCCGTACGTCGAACTCGCGGGTCGGGCAGGGCGGTTGCGCGGCAGCGGCAGCGGCAGTCGGAGACGGAGCCGGAGACGGAGACGGAGGCGGGGTCCGAGGGACGTTCCTCGGACCCCGACGGGGTGTGCGCCGGCGCCGGGCGCGGTAGTGAACCGCCCGGTGCACGTTCCCGTAGGGGAGGTGTCCACGGTGGGGCACCTCCCGCCGCCTGCCCGTGGGAGGCACGCTCGGGTCGGCACGTTTCCGCGTGCCGACCCGACAACCGAGGAGCACCGCATGATCTTCATCGCCGTACGGTTCCCCGTCCGCCCCGAGTACCGCGACGAATGGCTGGACCGGGTCGCCGACTTCACCGCCGCGACCCGGGCCGAGCCCGGCAACCTGTTCTTCGAGTGGTCGCTCGACGCGGTCGACCCGAACCGCTTCGTCCTGCTGGAGGCGTTCGCCTCCCCGGAGGCCGGCGCAGCCCACGTCGGCTCCGAGCACTTCAAGGCGGCGATCGCGTGGATGCCGGACGTCGTCGCCGCGACGCCCGACATCATCAACGTCGAGACGGAGGGCGGGGGTTGGTCGCCGATGGCGGAGATCACGCCACGGGGGTGACGGTGGCGGGTGCGGACCGGAGGGGGAGCTCCGGCCCGCACCCACCACGACCTCAGGGGTACGACACCACCGTGGACGGGATCGTCGACGTGCCCGAAGTCGCCGCCCCCGTCTCGTTGATGACGTGTTCGTACTGGCCCTGCCCGCCGAGCGAGACGACCAGCAGGTCGTGGAACTTCACACCCGACCGGTTCGGCGCGGCGAAGCCGTTGTGCTGCACGATCGTCGGGGCGACGTTGTAGTAGCAGTAACTGCCCAGGCCCCAGCCCTCGTGCACGGTCACGTTGTCACCGACCTTGTAGGCCGCGTACCCCTTGATCGAGCCGTTCTGGATGGCCGCCTGGTTCGGGGCGTCGTACGCCTTCTCGTTCTGGAAGAAGATCGTGCGGCCCCGCTCGCCGTTCCACTGCACGTCGTACTTGTTGAAGTGCTCCACGAACAGGCCGGTGGTGAGCACGTCGGCGCCGTTGACGACGAGGCCGTAGTCGGCCCGGTTGGTGTCCCAGCCGATGCCCGTGCCGTGGTCGGCGCGCCAGAGCCAGGTGTGGTCGACGATGGTGTGCCGGTTGTTGATGACCATGCTGGTGGTGGCCTTGCCCGCGCCGGCGCCGCCGATGCGGACGAACACGTCCTGGACGGTGGTCGGGTTGGCGGAGTGGTCCGTCGTCGTGCCCGAAGGGCCCACTTCCAGCAGGGTGTTGGAGTTGACCGTGCCCGCGTCGATCAGGAAGCCCGCGAGTCGTACGCCGTCGACGTCGGCGGTCTTGAGGGCCGTGACTCCGTTGTCGGGGACCAGAGTTGCGTAACCCAGGCCCAGGACAACGGTGTTGGCGCGGTTCACCTGGATCGGCTGGTCGAGGTGGTAGATGCCCGGCGTCAGCAGGAGGTGGAGTCCCTGGGT
This sequence comes from Streptomyces sp. NBC_01622, assembly GCF_045209635.1. Taxonomy (NCBI): domain Bacteria; kingdom Bacillati; phylum Actinomycetota; class Actinomycetes; order Kitasatosporales; family Streptomycetaceae; genus Streptomyces; species Streptomyces sp. NBC_01622. The sequence goes on along the minus strand of NZ_CP109293.1, from coordinate 2,158,492 downwards.
GAGCGCCTGGTTGAGGGTGGCGGCCGTGACGCCGGGCTTGGCGACGTAGAACTGCGACAGCGACAGCGAGGTGCCGCGCGGGGTGCCGTTGCCCCAGGTCACGCCACTCGCGTTGGTGCGCTTCTCGGGGAGGAAGACGCGGTACTCGGTGCCGTTGAGGTAGAGGAAGGGCTTCTCGCGGGAGACGGGTGTCGTGGCGAGGGTGGTGTACACCGGGTTCGGGAAGCCCTGCGCGGGGGCGCCCTGCACGCCGGAGAAGACCATGTTCCAGACGCCGTTGAGCCAGCTGCCGATCACGCTGTCCCGGGTGTACCACTGCTGCTGCGAGTACGGCTGGACCTGGCCGTCGATCCGGCTGTCGGCGATGTAGCCGCCGCTGGCCCAACCGTAGCCGTTGGGCGCGAGGTTGAGGCTGCCGCGCACGTGCATACGACGGAAGGGGGCCGCCTGAGCCACGGCCCACCTGTTGGTTCCGCTGACGGGGACGAGCGCGAGGTTCTCCGCCGAACGCCAGAAGTTCTGGGTGGCGTTGCCGTTGAACCAGCCCGCGTCGACCGTGACGTCGCCGTTGATGGTGGTGTCGTCGGGGGAGAGGCCGAGGCCCGCGATCGAGGTGTAGAAACCGAGCTGTGCGTTGAGCCCGGAGTAGGTGCCGGGCTTGAAGAAGAAGGCGTAGCGGCCGGTGCCGAACTGGGCCGTCTCCTGCTGGGCGAAGACCTGGTCCAGCTTGGCCTGGATGCCGGCCGTCGACGGGTCGAAGACGATGACGTTCGGACCGAGGTCGCCGCCGCCGGGCAGGGCGAGTGGCTTGTTCGCGGCGGGAGTTGCGGGGGTGGCGGAGGCAGTTGCGGGCAGCCCGGCCAGGGCGGACACAGCAGCGGCTGCGCCGAGGACGGTTCTGCGGGGAACTGAAGACATGTCGCGGCTCTCCTTGTTCATGAAATGAACGCCGGTGGGGTTGGGAGCGCTCTCTCGCGGGGGAATGCTTCAGGTCCGTGAACGCGGCCGTCAAGAGGTACGACCGAGTTCGACGAGTGGCGTCCAAACTCTTGACGCCTTTGGCTTCCGAGGTTTAACTCACGTCCTAAATTAAGTCGTGAGTGCATTCCCTGAAGGGACACCCGGAGTATGCGCAGCATCCGAGCCGCGGCCGTAGGCGCCGTCACCATGTCAATCGCCCTGGCGGCCACGGCCTGCGGAGGCGGTTCGTCCACGGGTGGGGGATCCAACGACTCGCCCAAGACCCTCACCTACTGGGCCTCCAACCAGGGCGCCAGCATCGCGATCGACAAGAAGGTCCTGCAGCCCGAGCTCGACAGGTTCAAGAAGCAGACCGGCATCACGGTGAAGCTGGAGGTCGTGCCCTGGTCCGACCTGCTCAACCGCATCCTGACCGCGACGACTTCCGGCCAGGGCCCCGACGTCCTGAACATAGGCAACACCTGGAGCGCCTCCCTCCAGGCCACCGGAGCCTTCCTGCCGTGGAACGCGGCCAACTTCGCGAAGATCGGCGGCAAGGACCGCTTCGTCGACTCCGCGCTCGGCTCCACGGGCGCCACCGGCAAGGACCCGGCCGCCGTCCCGCTGTACTCGATGGCCTACGCGCTCTACTACAACAAGCAGATCTTCGCCGACGCGGGCATCTCCCAACCCCCGGCCACCTGGGCCGAGTTGGTCGCCGACGGAAAGAAGATCGAGGCGAAGGGCAAGCAGGCGCTGGGTGCCGAGGGCGCCAACGTCTCCGAGAACATCCACCACACCTTCGTCTTCGCCAAGCAGCACGGCGCCGACTTCTTCACCGCCGACGGCAAGGCCGACTTCACCAATGACGGTGTGGTGACCGCCGTCAAGCAGTACGTCGACCTGATGGCCAAGGACAAGGTCATCCCGGTCGGCAACGCCGAGTACGCGCAGAACCAGTCCGTCAGCGACTTCGCCAAGGGCAAGACGGCGATGCTGATGTGGCAGTCCGCGTCCGCCAACCTCAAGTCGCAGGGCATGAGCGACAGCGCGTACGGCATCGCCCCGATACCCGTGCAGTCCGGCACCCCGGGCACCGGCGCGCAGACCAACTCGATGGTGGCCGGCATCAACCTGGCCGTCTTCAAGAACACCGACAACCTCGACGGCTCCACCAAGTTCGTGAAGTTCATGACGAGCGACGCCGAGCAGAAGATCCTCAACACCGCCTACAGCTCCATCCCGCCGGTGAAGGCCGCGCAGGAGGACACCGCGTTCAACACCCCGGCGAACTCCGTCCTGAAGAACACCCTCGCCACCAGCGCCGCCGCCCTGCCGCAGGTCGCCGACGAGTCGCAGTTCGAGACGGCGGTCGGTACGGCCGTCAAGAACCTGTTCGCCGACGCCGCCGCCGGACGCGCGGTCACCACGGCCTCCGTCAAGGCGGAGCTCGAAAAGGCCCAGCAGCAGATGCCGGCGAAGTGAGTGCGACTGTGACGAGCACTGTCACCCCGGAGGCCGCCGTGCGGAAGAACCCTTCCGACCCGGCGGCCCCCGGCCCGCGCCGGCGGCGCGGCGAACGGATCCGCCGTATCGGACTGCCGTATCTGCTGCTTCTGCCCGCGCTGGTCCTCGAACTCCTGGTCCACCTGGTGCCGATGGTGATCGGCATCGTCATGAGCTTCAAGGAGCTCACCCAGTTCTACATCCGCGACTGGGGCACCGCGCCCTGGTCCGGCTTCGACAACTACAAGGTGTCGGTGGACTTCGACGCCCCCGTGGGCAAGGCGCTCCTCCACTCCTTCTTCGTCACCGTCGGCTTCACGCTGCTCTCGGTCGGCTTCTGCTGGCTGATCGGCACGGTCGCCGCGATCTACATGCAGGACACGTTCCGCGGCCGGGGCTTTCTGAGAGCGCTCTTTCTGATCCCGTACGCGCTGCCGGTCTACGCGGCCGTCATCACCTGGGTGTTCATGTTCCAGCACGACAACGGCCTGGTGAACCACGTCCTGCACGACCAGCTGCACCTCACCGACAAGCCGTCGTTCTGGCTGATCGGCGACAACAGCTTCTACGCGCTGCTGATCGTCTCGGTGTGGAAGGGCTGGCCGTTCGCCTTCCTCATCGTGATGGCGGGCCTGCAGAACATCCCCAAGGAGCTGTACGAGGCGGCGTCGATCGACGGCGCAGGACGCCTGCAGCAGATCCGCCGCATCACCCTGCCGTCACTGCGCCCGGTCAACCAGGTGCTGGTCCTGGTGCTGTTCCTGTGGACGTTCAACGACTTCAACACGCCGTACGTCCTGTTCGGCAGGTCGGCCCCCGAGGCCGCGGACCTCATCTCGGTGCACATCTACCAGGCGTCGTTCGTCACCTGGAACTTCGGCACCGGCTCGGCGATGTCGGTCCTGCTGCTCCTGTTCCTGCTCGTCGTCACCGGCGTGTATCTCGTGTTCACCTCACGCGGACGGAAAACCGCCGATGTCTAGCCCCACCTCGCCCATGGCCCCGCCCCGCTCCTTCGTCTGGTCGCGGCGGATCTTCCTCACCCTGCTCACCGGCTTCGTCCTGGTGCCGGTGTACGTCATGCTCTCCAGCTCCCTGAAACCGCTCTCGGACGTCACGGGCAAGTTCCGCTGGCTGCCGAGCGGGCTCACGATCCGCCCGTACATCGACATCTGGTCGACGGTCCCGCTCGCGAAGTACTTCATGAACTCGCTGATCGTGTCCGTCGCCGCGACGGTCTGCTCGGTGGTCATCGCGGTCTTCGCCGCATACGCCGTCAGCCGCTACGAGTTCCGCGGCAAACGCGTCTTCACGGTCACCGTCCTGTCGACGCAGATGTTCCCGGGCATCCTCTTCCTGCTCCCGCTGTTCCTCCTCTACGTCAACATCGGCAACGCCACGGGCATCGCCCTGTTCGGCTCGCGCGGCGGCCTGATCCTGACGTATCTGACCTTCTCGCTGCCCTTCTCCATCTGGATGCTGATCGGCTACTTCGACTCCGTCCCGAAGGACCTGGACGAGGCGGCGCTGGTGGACGGCTGCGGTCCGCTCGGCGCGCTGCTGCGGGTCGTCGTACCGGCCGCGATCCCCGGCATCGTCGCGGTCGCCGTCTACGCCTTCATGACCGCGTGGGGCGAGGTCCTCTTCGCCTCCGTCATGACCAACGACTCCACCCGCACCCTTGCAGTCGGACTCCAGGGCTACTCCACGCTCAACGACGTGTACTGGAACCAGATCATGGCCGCCTCGCTGGTCGTCAGCGTGCCCGTGGTCGCCGGCTTCCTGCTGCTGCAGCGCTATCTCGTCGCCGGACTGACGGCGGGCGCCGTCAAGTGACCCACCCGACCAACTCCGCTGACCGTAAAGGGACTTCAGTGACCATCGACTTCGCCGCACTCCCGCACGACTTCCTGTGGGGCACGGCCACCGCGGCGTACCAGATCGAGGGAGCCGTCGCCGAGGACGGGCGTTCGCCGTCGATCTGGGACACCTTCTCGCACACCCCCGGCAAGATCGACAACGACGACAACGGCGACGTCGCCTGCGACCACTACCACCGCTGGCGCGAGGACATCGGCCTGATGCGCCAACTCGGCGCCAACGCCTACCGGTTGTCGATCGCCTGGCCCCGGGTGCTCCCCGGCGGCGACGGCCCGGTGAACCCCAAGGGCCTCGCGTTCTACGACGAGTTGGTGGACGGACTCCTGGAAGCGGGCATCACCCCGTCCGTCACCCTCTACCACTGGGACCTGCCCCAGGCGCTCCAGGACCGCGGCGGCTGGCCCGAGCGCGCCACCGCCGAGCACTTCGCCGCGTACGCCTCGGTCGTCGCCGAACGCCTCGGCGACCGCGTCACCCACTGGACGACCCTCAACGAGCCTTCCTGCTCGGCCTGGATCGGCCACCTGGAAGGCAAGATGGCACCGGGTTGGACCGATCTGACGGCCGCCGTCCGCGCCTCCTACCACCTGCTCCTCGGCCACGGCCTCGCCGCCCGGGCGATCCGCGCCGCCGCCCCGAACGCCCAGGTCGGCATCGTCAACAACCTCTCCACGGTGTACCCCGCCAGCGACCGCGACGAGGACGTCCAAGCGGCCCGCCGACAGGACGGCCATGTCAACCGCTGGTGGCTCGACCCGGTGCACGGCCGCGGCTTCCCCGCCGACATGGTGGAGACCTACGGCGTCGAACTCCCGGAACAGCCCGGCGACTTGGCGACCATCGCCGCCCCGCTGGACTGGCTCGGCCTGAACTACTACTTCCCGGCGACCGTCGCCGACGACCCCACCGGCCCCGCGCCCTACACCCGCGCCGTACGCCGCCTCGGCGTCCCGCGCACCGGCATGGACTGGGAGATCGACGCCTCCGGCATCGAGACCCTGCTGCTGCGCCTCACCGAGGAGTACGACCCGCGCCGGATCTACGTCACCGAGAACGGCTCCGCGTTCCCCGACGTCGTACGCCCCGACGGGACCGTCGACGACCCGGAGCGCCAGGACTACCTGGTCCAGCACCTCGCCGCGTGCGCCTCGGCGGCCCGCAAGGGCGCCCCGCTGGCCGGCTACTTCGCCTGGTCGCTGCTCGACAACTTCGAGTGGGCGTACGGCTACGAGAAGCGGTTCGGACTGGTCCACGTCGACTACGACACCCAGGTCCGCACGATCAAGGGCTCCGGCCACCGGTACGCGGAGATCATCCGCGACCACCGCAGCCGGGCCCGGCGCGCGGCCTGACCGAGACCGCCCCGGTGGGTGCGGGCGGGGGAGCCCGCGCCCACCGGGGCACCATCACCCCCATCAGCCCCATCGGTCCCGTGAATGTCATGTGCACGTCAGCACGAGCACCCCCAGAAGGAGATCCGCCCCTCAAGGAGACCCGCATGCCAACCCGCACCCTGCTCACGGCGCTCACCGCGCTGACCCTGCTCTTCGCCACCCCGGCCCTCGCCGCCCCCGCCCCGCAGGCCGCCGTCGCGGCGACCTGGGACACCGACCGCGCGGCAGCCGCCTACGCCGCGAACCCGGCCGCCGTCACCGCCTCCGGCAGCGAGAACGCCGGCACCACCCCCGGCCTCGCCTTCGACGGCGACGGCGCCACCCGCTGGTCCAGCAACTTCGCCGACGACGCCTGGATCCGCCTCGACCTCGGCACCACCCTCCGCGTCGACCGCGTCACCCTCGACTGGGAGACGGCCTACGGCAAGAGATACGTCCTGGAGATCTCCAAGAATGGCACCGACTGGACGCCGTTCTACACGGAGACGGCGGGCACCGGCGGCTCGGTCACCACGAGCACGTACCCCCAGGAGGTGACGGGCCGTTACATCCGACTGCGCGGCCTGGAACGGGCCACGCCCTACGGCTACTCGCTCTATTCCTTCAAGGTCTACGGCGGCGAACCGGCCCCCGCGTCCACGACCCGCACCAACCTCGCCCTGAACCACCCCGCGTACTCCAACTACTACCAGCACAACGGCAATTCACCGGCGTACGTCACCGACGGCGGCTGGCCCGCCAATCTCAAGGACGACGCGACGCGCTGGTCCAGCGACTGGAACGCCGACCGCTGGGTCTCGGTCGACCTCGGCGCGACCTCGACGATCGACACGGTCGACTTCTACTGGGAATCCGCCTACGCCGTCGACTACTTGCTCCAGGTCTCGGACGACAACACCACCTGGCGCACGGTCTACGAACCCTCCGCCGCAGACATCGCGGCCCGCCGCGCGAACGTCCAGGCCCCCGCCGACGCGACGGGCCGCCACGACACGGTGACCCTGCCCCAGCCGGTCACCGGCCGCTATGTCCGCATGCTCGGCAAGGAACGCCGCTCCTTCTACAACCCGGCCCCCTCCACGGCCCAATTCGGCTACTCGCTCTACGAGTTCCAGGTCTGGGGCACCGGCGGCAACGCGACGGCGGCCTACCCGGCCCTCCCCGGCGACCGGTCGGGCACGTACCAGACGACGTTCTTCGACGACTTCACCTCCGCCGCCCTGGACCGCTCCAAGTGGCGGGTCGTGCGAACCGGCACGGAGATGGGCCCGGTCAACGGCGAGTCCCAGGCGTACGTCGACTCGACGGACAACGTCCGCACGCAGAACGGTGAGTTGATCCTCGCGGCGAAGTACTGCAAGGGCTGCGCCCAGGCGGGCGGCGGCACCTACGACTTCACATCGGGCCGCATCGACACCAACACCAAGTTCGACTTCACGTACGGCAAGGTCAGCGCCCGCATGAAGCTCCCGGTCGGCGACGGATTCTGGCCCGCCTTCTGGCTGCTCGGCAGCAACGTCGACAACCCGTCCGTGTCCTGGCCGGCCTCCGGCGAGACCGACATCATGGAGAACATCGGCTACGCGAACTGGACCAGCACCTCGCTGCACGGTCCCGGCTACTCCGCCGACGGCAACATCGGCGCCCGCCAGACCTTCCCGAACGCCGGCACGATCGACCAGTGGCACACGTACGCCGTCGAATGGACGCCGACCGCGATGCGCTTCTACGTCGACGACAACCTCGTCCAGGAGACCACCCGCAACAAACTCGAATCCACGCGCGGGCAGTGGGTCTTCGACCACAACCAGTACGTCATCCTCAACCTCGCCCTGGGCGGCGCGTATCCGGCCGGCTGGAACCAGGTGACCACGCCGTACTGGGGGCTGCCGCAGTCGAGCGTCGACAAGGTGGCGGCCGGGGGAGTGCAAGCGGAGGTGGACTGGGTGCGGGTCGAGCAGAAGAAGTGACAGCTGGGCCGGTCCGGAGCGCGGAACCGGACCGGCCCGTTCGCCCTACGGCAATCCGGTGGCCGGACGCACCGCGCCCCGGAATCGGGTTGCCGCACATCCGGCCCCCTGACACGCTCACGCCCATGCCGACCTTCACCGCCCCCGACGGAACCCGCCTCGCCGCGCACGCCTCCGGCGACGGCCCGCCCCTGGTCTGCCTGCCCGGCGGACCGATGCGGGACTCCGCCTATCTCGGCACCCTCGGCGGCCTGACAGCCCACCGGCGGCTGATCCGGCTGGACCTCCGGGGCACGGGCGCGTCGGAGGTGCCGCGGGACCCGGCGTCGTACCGCTGCGACCGTCTCGTGGACGACGTCGAGGCCCTGCGCGAACACCTCGGCCTGGACCGGATCGACCTGCTCGCGCACTCGGCCGGTGCGAACCTGGCCGCGCTGTACACGGCCCGTCACCTCGACCGGGTGGCCAGGCTGACCCTGGTCACCCCCAGCGTCTACGCGGTCGGCATTCAGATCTCGGCCGAGAACCGGCTCCAGGTCGCGCGGCTGCGCGGGTCCGAACCGTGGTTCGGACCCGCGTTCGCCGCCCTGGAGGAGATCACCGCCGGCCGGGCCACCCCCGGCTCCTGGCAGGCCATCTCGCCCTTCGCCCACGCCCGTTGGGACGAAACGGCACGAGCCTTCGAGGAGGCCGACGCGAAGGAGAAGAACGCGGAGGCCGCGGCCGTCTACGCCGCAGAAGGCGCCTTCAGCCCGGCCGACACCCGCGCGGCGCTGGCCGGCTTCACCTCCCCGGTGCGCGTTCTCGCCGGGGAGTTCGACATCTCCGCTCCGTCGCATGTGATGGCCCGGTACGCGGAACTGTTCCCGAACGCCGAGTTCGTGATCCAGCCCGGCGCCGGACACATGCCGTGGCTGGACGACGCCGAGCGGTTCGTCGCGCTGGTGCTGCCGGTCAGCAGTCCCTGAACTCCGGTGACTGGTTCAGTACTTGGGACCGCAGCGAAGTGAACTTGGCATAGGTCTCGCCGTCCCGCGCCGTCGGCCGGAACGCCGCCACCCGGTGGCAGTTCTGGAAGGCCAGGGCCACCCCGAAGTGGCGCTCCAGGCTGCCCCGGATCGCGTCGCTGGCCAACGCCCGCAGGAGTTGACCGCGTTCCTTCTCGGACGGCGGCGGGGTCTGGTTGTCGGTGAACTCCGCCGTGCCGTCGTGGAGTTCGGCGGCGAGGCCGGCGACGAGGACGTAGGCGTACGGCAGGGATGTGCGGACCGTGTCCACGAAGTCCGCCTCGCGGAGGGTGCCGTGCTCGGCTTCGGCGAGGAGCTTCGGGGAGACGTCGAGAGACATGAAAAGGGGTGTCCTGTCGGGTAGTCGGGAGTGATGGGGTGGGGTGGTCGTCAGGTCAGTGCGGGCGGGCCGGGTACGTAGCCCGGGTCCACCTGGGCGGCCAGGTCCAGCCCTGTCACCCGGTCCGCCCACGCCCGCGCGTTGCGCAGATGGAACTCGACGGCGTGACGGTGCAGGGTCGGCCAGTCCCGGGGGCAGGAGTCCACGGCCTCGCGCAGCAGACGCAGGGCGTGCACGTTGTGCGGCTCCAACTCGCCCTGCGTCCGGCCCTGTTCGGCGGCGCGGACGGCGGGGGAGTGGACCAGGTGGGTCAACAGGTCGTCGCCCACCTCCTGTTTGAGGAAGAGCAGGTCGTCCTCGCCGGTCACCTTGTTGCCGATCACGGCGAGCCGGATCCCGAACTCCCGTGCGTGGTCTCGGTACTGGCGGTAGACGGAGACGCCCTTGCGGGTGGGTTCGGCCACCAGGAAGGTGAGGTCGAAGCGGGTGAACAGGCCGGAGGCGAAGGCGTCGGCTCCCGCCGTCATGTCGACCACCACGTACTCGCCGGGGGTGTCGACGAGGTGGTTCAAGTACAGCTCCACCGCTCCGAGTTTGGAGTGGTAGCAGGCGACCCCGAGGTCGCTCTCCGTGAACTCGCCCGTCGCCATCAGCGGTACGTCACCCGCACGGACCACGTGCCGGGCGTGCACCTCGTCGTCGCCGAGCAGGCGCAGCAGGCGTGATCCGCGCCCCGGCGGGGTGGTCTTGATCATGGCCTCGGGGGAGGCGATGCGCGGGTTGGTGCCGCGCAGGAAGTCCTTGAGCTCGGTCAGGCGGTCGGCCAGGGGTGGGGCGGTGTCCGGTTCGGTACCGGGGGCCAGTGCCTCGGCCAGGTGCTGGTTGATGTCGCCGTCGATGGCGAGCACGGGGGCGCCGGAGTGGGCCAGTCGGCGGGCGAAGAGGGCCGACAGCGTGGTCTTGCCGCTGCCGCCCTTGCCGACGAACGCGACGCGCACTACCGGTCCGCTGCTTTCGTGGTTTTGAAAACGAATGTCATGTGGCTAGTTTTTAGGGGTCGGCCGCAGGTCTGTCAAATCGGGAGCGGCCAACAGGGGTGGCTGCCGTACCGGCCGCCGAATCCCCGTAAATCGGCGCATGCCCGCAGGAGTCTGCCCACCCGGACTGAACGCCCCACGCGTCACCGCCGTACCAAGCCATGAACCAGATATGAGCTGCCCCCTAAACAGCCATCGACGGCAACGGCGGCAGCGGCCCGTGGGAGGATCCGTCACCATGAGCGCATCCCCGGCGGTACGGAGCCTGCGTGCCGCGGTGTTCGCCGCGGTGTGTGTGCTGCTGGCTGCCGCCGGACACGGGCTCGCCACCGGCGCGACGCCCCCGCTGTGGGCGGACGGCGCCGGGTTCCTCGTCGTGTTCGGCATGGGGTTCCTGCTCGGCGGGCGGGAGCGGTCCCTGCCTGGCATCGGTGCCGCCATGCTCGCCACCCAGGCGGGCCTGCACCTCGGCTTCGACCTCGCGCGGCCCCGGGCCGGGATGGCGATGGCGGGGATGGCGCACATGTCGGGGGACACCATGGACCCCATGCGGCAGACGCAGGCGATGACCCCGCACGCCGTGGCCGCGCATGTCGTCGCCGCCCTCGTCGCGGCCTGGTGGCTGCGGCGCGGGGAGGCCGCGCTGTGGTCGCTGCTGCGCTGGGCCGTCGCCTTCGTACCCGGACTGGTGGCCTGGTGGCGGGACGCCCCCGCACCCCTGCCCGCGCGCACGGTGGGTCCCGGACGCACCGGCGCCGACGCGGCCCCCTTCCGTCAGCTCCTCCTGCGGCACGCGGTCAGCCGCAGAGGGCCACCGGACCCGATCCCGTACCCGGTCTGACCAGCCAACTTCCCTTTCCCGTACGGAGATCACCTCACCATGTCCGCATACCGCACCACCCTGCGCCGCGCAGGCACCGTCGCCGCGCTCGCCACCGCCGGAGTCCTGGCCGCCGCCGGCGTCGCCTCCGCGCACGTCACCGTCCACCCCGACAGCTACGCCAAGGGAGCCACGGACGGCGTGCTGACCTTCCGCGTCCCCAACGAGGAGGACAAGGCCTCCACCACCAAGGTCCAGGTCTATCTGCCCACCGACCACCCCGTCCTCGGCGTGCTGGTCACCCCGCAGAACGGCTGGACCGCGAAGGTCACCACCAGCAAGCTCAAGACGCCGGTCAAGACCGACGACGGCACCATCACCGACGCCGTCTCCGAGATCACCTGGACCGGCGGGAAGATCGGCGCCGGACAGTTCGAGGACTTCAACGTCGCCTTCGGCCAACTGCCCGAGGACACCGACCAGTTGACGTTCAAGACGCTCCAGACCTACTCGGACGGCAATGTCGTGCGCTGGATCGAGGAGGCCGCGGCGGGCGCCGACGAGCCGGAGAACCCGGCGCCCGTCCTCAAGCTCACCGCCAAGGCGAGCGAGGACGGCGACGGGACCCCGGCCGCCTCGGCCTCGGCGGCGGCCACCGCAACGAAGACGACGTCCGCCTCCTCGTCGAGTTCCAGCAGCGACTCGACCGCCCGCGGTCTCGGCATCGCGGGGCTGATCGTGGGCGTGCTCGGCCTCGCGGCAGGGGCGTTCGCGATCGTACGCAGCCGGTCCCCGCAGTCGTAGAGCACATGCCGTAGCACGCCGAAGGGCCCGGATCACCAGTGATCCGGGCCCTTCGGCGCAACCGTCCCTACTGCGAGACCAGTTCCAGCAGCTTCTCCTCCACCGGAACCTCCTCGATGCGGGAGGTGCGCCACAGCCACAGGATGTCGCGGCCGAAGGACCACATCAGCGTGCCCAGCGCGAGCACCACCACGGAGAGGTTGGCCGTGTGCGGCAGCAGGTCCGAGCCCGCCAGCAGCAGAAGGATGCCCTGGGTGGCGGCGACCGTCTTGCGGGCGGTGCTCGGCGGCAGCGGGGCGTTGAGCCACAGCCAGACGCGGGCGGCGGCCACGAACACGTAGCGCATGGCGCCGATCAGCAGGACCCACGGGCCGAGCTGCGTCGACACGTACACGCTCAGGACGAGGATCAGGAACGCGTCGACCTCCATGTCGAAGCGCGCGCCCAGCGCGGTGGAGGTGCCGGTGCGCCGGGCGACCTTGCCGTCGACGCCGTCCAGGATCAGGGCCACCGCCGTCAGTCCGACCAGCAGGGTGACCGGGGGCGAGCTCTCGAAGGAGTCCGCGACCAGCGCGGTCACCCCGCCGACCAGGATGGCGCGGCCGAGCGTGACCCGGTTGGCCGGGCCGAACGACCGCGTCCGGGTCTTGTGCAGGGCCTGGGAGAGCACGGCCCAGGTGGCGATCGCGAACGCCAGGCCGGTCAGCCAGCCCGCCGGGCCCATCCCGATCGCCGTACCGAGCAACGCCAGCAACAGGATCTGAACGCCCGCTCCCACAGCGGTCTCCTGCTGGACCAGCCTTGCTTCGTATGTGTTGTTCAGGGCCACCGCACACCCTCCGGCCATATGACAGAGTCGATCAACGCCGCGTACTGTGCGCGGCCTGTGGTTACCCGTACGTGAACAGCTTCCCGATCGTTCAGGAGGAATCCGATGAAGCGCACCGCGAGGGCGTTCTGGGTCGGCTCTCCGGGTCACGGCGAGATACGTGACGTGACCCTTCCGGACCCCGCCGAGGACGAGGTGCTGGTCCGTTCCCTCTGGTCGGGCGTGAGCCGCGGCACCGAGACCCTGGTCTTCCGCGGAGGCGTCCCCGAGAGCCAGCACGCGACCATGCGGGCCCCCTTCCAGGACGGCGACTTCCCGGGCCCGGTCAAGTACGGCTACCTCAACGTCGGAGTGGTGGAGGAGGGCCCGGCCGCGCTGCTCGGCCGTACCGTCTTCTGCCTCTATCCGCACCAGACGCGCTACGTCGTCCCCGCGAGCGCCGTGACACCGGTGCCGGACTCGGTGCCGGCCGGGCGGGCCGTCCTCGCCGGGACCGTGGAGACCGCCGTCAACGCCCTGTGGGACGCGAGGCCGCTGATCGGCGACCGGATCGCGGTGGTCGGCGGCGGGATGGTCGGGTGTTCGGTGGCCGCGCTGCTGGCCCGCTTCCCGGGCGTGCGCGTCCAGTTGGTGGACGCCGACCCGGCGCGCGCGAAGACCGCCGAGGCCCTGGGCGTCGGCTTCGCGCTCCCGGCGGACGCGCTCGGCGACCGCGACCTCGTCGTCCACGCCAGCGCCACCGAACAGGGCCTCGCCCGCGCGCTGGAACTCCTCGCTCCCGAGGGCACCGTCCTCGAACTGAGCTGGTACGGCGACCGGAAGGTGAGCCTCCCGCTCGGCGAGGCCTTCCACTCCCGCCGTCTGGTCATCCGCAGCAGCCAGGTCGGCACCGTCTCCCCGAACCGGGCCGACCGCAGTTACGCCGACCGGCTCGCCCTCGCCCTCGACCTCCTCGCCGACCCCGCCCTCGACGCGTTGGTCACCGGGGAGAGCGACTTCGAGGAGCTGCCGGACCTGCTGCCGAGGCTCGCCTCCGGGGAGATTCCGGCCCTGTGTCACCGGGTCCGATACGCCGACATCGGTTGAGAATCGTTCAATCCGCTACGACAAGAGCGTCTGACCTGAGAAAAGAGTGAGAGAGGGCTGAACAGGGGGAGGCGTGCAGCCGTACTACACGGCATCCCCCGGCAGGGATCAGCCGGGGGACCAGACGCGCCGCACCTGGAGGGTCGTCCGTTGTTCAGCATCACCGTCCGCGATCACATCATGATCGCCCACAGCTTCCACGGCGAAGTGTTCGGCCCCGCGCAGCGCCTGCACGGAGCCACGTTCCTGGTGGACGCCACCTTCCGGCGCGCAGAGCTGGACGACGACAACATTGTTGTCGACATCGGACTGGCCACCCAGGAACTGGGCGCCGTCGTCAGCGAGTTGAACTACAGAAACCTCGACAACGAGCCCGACTTCGCGGGCGTCAACACCTCCACCGAGTTCCTCGCGAAGGTCATCGCCGACCGGCTCGCCGAGCGGATCGAGAAGGGCGCGCTGGGCGAGGGCGCCCGCGGCCTGGCCGCACTCCAGGTCACCCTGCACGAGTCGCACGTCGCCTGGGCGAGTTACGAGCGTGCCCTGTGAGCGACGTGACCATCGACCGCGCCCCCTCGCTGGGATTCCTGCCCGCACAGCGCGCGGCCTCCCGGAATGCCGAGATCATCCCCATGTCCCTGCGCACCGTGCACTTCGTGATGCCGGGCGGCGTCGACGACCCGGCTGCGCCGAGCGGCGGCAACGCCTACGACCGGCGGGTCAGCCTGGACCTCCCCGGCTTCGGCTGGCAGGTCCACAAGCACGCCGTCGACGGCGAGTGGCCCCGGCCCGGCGCGACCGCTCGCGCGGAACTCGCCCGGGTGCTGCGCGAGTTGCCGGACGGCGCCGCCGTACTCCTCGACGGGCTCGTGGCCTGCGGAGTCCCCGAGATCGTCGTCCCGGAGGCCGACCGGCTCGGCCTGGCCGTCCTCGTCCACCTCCCGCTCGGCGACGAGACCGGCCTCGAAGCCGCCGTCGCCGCGGAACTGGACGCCAAGGAGCGCACGGTCCTGCGGGCGGTGTCCGCGGTCATCGGCACCAGCGACTGGGCGGTCCGCCGCCTCGTCTCCCACCACGGCCTGGCCCCCGACCGGGTCCATGTCGCCACCCCCGGCGCCGACATCGCCCCCCTCGCCTCCGGCACCGACGGCGTCTCCCGCCTCCTGTGCGTCGCCGCCGTCACCCCGCGCAAGGGCCAGCACCGGCTGATCGAGGCCCTGGCCGCAGCGGCCGACCTGCCCTGGACGTGCACCTGCGTCGGCGGCCTCGGAACCGACCCGGAGTACGTCGACCACCTGCGCGGCCTCATCAAGCAGTACGGCCTCCAGGACCGGCTGCACCTCGCGGGCCCGCAGGCCGGCGCCCAGCTCGACGCCAGCTACGCCGCCGCCGACCTCATGGTCCTCATGTCGTACGCCGAGACCTACGGCATGGCCGTCACCGAGGCCCTCGCACGCGGCATCCCCGTGCTGGCCACGGACGTCGGCGGGCTGCCCGAGGCGGTCGGCCGCGCCCCCGACGGCGGGGTGCCCGGGATCCTCGTCCCGCCGGAGGACCCCGCCGCCCTCGCCGCCGAACTGCGCGGCTGGTTCGGCGAGGCGGATGTGCGTCGCCGGCTGAAGGCGGCGGCGCGTGGTCGGCGGGCGGCCCTGGACGGGTGGGCCACCACGGCCCGCAGTCTCGCCGGTGTACTCACCCGGCTCCCCAGCGAATCCCGGAGGGCGGCATGAGGAATACGCAGTCCACGCAGCCCGCGCGGGCCGCTGGAGCGAGCGGCAAGACCGGACGGATTCCGGCGCAGCCGGGACCCAGGGGCGTACCGCTGGGGATGTTGGTGGCCCCGGCGCAGCCCGAGGCGAAGGACGCGACGGCTGACCAGCCGGGGCCGGAGGACGTGATGGTGGGGACCGTTTCAGCCGATGCCGGCGAGCAGGCCGGGCACGGTGCCGTGATCCCCGGCGCCGGACCCGCGACCCGCCCCGGCGAGCGGGCCACCGTACGGCTGCGGGACGTCGGCCCCGACGACCCGCCGCGCTACGCGCCCGAGTGGCTGGAGCTGCGGGAGGGCGCCGACGCCGTAGCGCGGGCACCCGAACTCCTCGACCCGCTGCGCATCCGGCTCGCCAACCTGCCCGGCAGGTCCGGGGTCGTCATCCACGACCTGGGCTGCGGCACCGGCTCGATGGGACGCTGGCTCGCCCCCCGCCTCGACGGCGCCCAGCACTGGATCCTGCACGACCGCGACCCCTACCTCCTGCACTTCGCCGCCGTCGCCTCCCCCCGCGCCGCCGCCGACGGCAGCCGCGTCACGGTGGAGACCCGGCGCGGCGACGTGGCCCGGCTGACCCCGGACGCGCTGGTCGGCGCCTCCCTCGTGACGGCCTCCGCGCTCCTCGACGTCCTCACCCGCGAGGAGGTCGACGCGCTCGTCACCGCGTGTGTCGGCGCCGGCTGCCCCGCGCTGCTGACCCTCTCCGTCGCCGGACGGGTCGAACTCACCCCGGCCGACCCGATGGACGCCGAGATCGCCGACGCGTTCAACGCCCACCAGCGGCGCGACGGACTCCTCGGCCCGGACGCCGTCACCGTCACCTGCGAGGCCTTCGCCGCGCACGGTGCCACGGTCCGCGTCCACCCGAGCGCCTGGCGCCTGGGCCCCGACGACCTCGCGCTGACCGCCGAGTGGCTGCGCGGCTGGGTCGGCGCGGCCGTCGAGGAACGCCCGGAACTGAAGGAACGCGCCGACCGCTATCTGCGCGAACGCCTCGCGGCCTGCGCGGCGGGGGAGTTGACCGTGCTGGTCCACCACAGCGACCTGCTGGCGCTGGCCCGGCCCACAGGGGGGACGTCATGAGCGTCGAGACGATGAGGACGGTCGCACCGCGACCGGGCACCACACGGCGCCGGGTGCGCGTGGAGCGGCCCGCGCCGGTCGCAGTCGAACTGCGCGACCGGGCAACCGTCGAGGAGGTCCGCAGGCGGCCCGCGCACACCCCGCCGCTGCACAGCGCGGCCGTCTCCGGCGACCGTATCGGAGTGATCGTCGCCGCACCCCGGCCCACCGCCGACCGCGCGTCCGGGGCCCGCCGCGTCCTGCGCGCGATCCTGACCCGGGTGAACTCCCGCGCGGTACGCACCCACTTCGGCTCGGTCGCGGGCATCGCCATCCTCGGCGTCCTCCTGTGGCGCCTGGGCACCGGCGTCTTCGTGGACGGCCTGCGCCGCATCGACGCACCGACCCTGCTGATCGGGCTCGCGATCGGGGTCGTCACCACGGTGTTCAGCGCCTGGCGGTGGGCGCTGGTGGCGCGCGGGCTGCGCATCGAACTGCCGCTCGGTCCGGCCGTCGCCGACTACTACCGGGCCCTGTTCCTCAACGCGGCCCTGCCCGGCGGCATCCTCGGCGACGTCCACCGCGCGGTACGGCACGGACAGAGCGCCGGCGACATGGGCCGCGCCGTCCGCACCGTCGTCCTCGAACGCGTCGCGGGCCAGATCGCGCTGGCCGTGGTCGGGGTGGCGGTCCTGCTGGGCCTGGACTCCCCGGTGATGGCCGACGCCCGCAGCATCGCCCCGCTCGTCCTGCTCGCCGCCGTCGGCGCGCTCGCCGTCGTGGCCGCCGTACGGATGAACCGTCCGCCCTCCGCCTCCCGCCGGGGCCGCGCCCTGCGCACCACCCTCGACGAGGTGCGCGCCGGACTCTTCTCCCGCGCCAACTGGCCCGGCGTCGCCCTCTCCTCGCTGGTCATCCTGGCCGGCCACCTCGCGATGTTCGTGGTCGCCGCGCACGCCGCCGGGTCCGCCGCCACCGTCGGCCGGCTGCTCCCCATCGCGGTCCTCGCGCTGGTCGCCATGGGCCTGCCGCTGAACGTCGGCGGCTGGGGCCCCCGCGAGGGCGTCACCGCCTGGGCGTTCGGTGCCGCGGGCCTCGGCGCGAGCAGCGGCCTGTCCGTCGCCGTCATCTACGGCGTGCTCAGCTTCGCCGCCGCCCTGCCCGGCCTGTTCGTCCTGGTCGCCCGCTGGTACACCGGCCTGCGCACCGCCGGGCCCGGCACCGCCGTACCGGACCCGGCACCTGCTCAGGAGTCCGCGGTCAGCAGCGAGAAATACGCGCCGAAGGAATCGGCGAGGCTCGCCAGCAAGGCCTTCCCCTTTTCCGCCGAGCCGAGGGACGGGCGCCCGATGACGCCCGACTCGGTATAGCCGGCCATACCGAGCGTCAGGAGATGGCGACGGTCGTCGGCGACGAAATCGGAGGTCTCATAACCGGGACGGATCAATTCGGGATGAGCGTGCAGAAGAATGGAGGTCTCGATTTCCCCCGCGTGCATATCGGTGAGCAGCGAGGTCAGCACCCCGGCCCGCTCCCGCGCCGCCTCCCAGTCCTCGGCGGCCGGGAACAGCGCCATCCGCTCACCGCGCGCGGAGGACTCCTGAACGACGTTGCCCAGTACATAGTTTCCGCCGTGACCGTTGACCACCACCAGGGTCCCGACCCCCGAGCGGCGGAGCGAGTCCGCGATGTCCCGCACCACCGCATGAAGGGTCACGGAAGAGATGCTGACGGTCCCCGGCCAGGCCGCGTGCTCCTGCGAGCAGGCGATCGTCACCGGCGGGAGCAGGTGTACCGGGTACGCCGCGGCGATCTCCCGGGCCACGGCACAGGCGACGAGGGTGTCGGTCGCCAGCGGAAGATACGGGCCGTGCTGCTCGAAACTGCCGACCGGAAGGACCGCGACCTGTGCTGAGACACCTGCCTCCCTAGCCCGTACGTCCTCCGTGGTGTCCGCCGGCACCAGTCCGTATGCCGCCGTCCGTGAGCCCGAACCATTCATTGTTTCACGGCCTTTCGTCTCTGCTTAGGAACCAGATCATGACAGAAAACATTGGCGTACTCGGCAAGCAGAAGTCCGCGCAGCCCAGGGGCGCGGAACGCGTCGTGAATGCTCCCTTGCCCACCGTGTACGGCAAATTCCAGGCGATCGGTTACCTGGACCACGACCGCGGTGACGAGCAAGTGGCCCTGGTCTACGGCGACATCGGCACGGACGACGTACTCACCCGGCTGCACTCGGAGTGCCTGACGGGCGACGCCTTCGGCTCGCAGCACTGCGAGTGCGGCGACCAGCTGGACGCGGCGATGCGGGCCGTGGTCGCCGAAGGCCGGGGCATAGTCGTCTACTTGAGGGGTCACGAGGGCCGCGGCATAGGCCTGCTCGCCAAGCTGCGCGCGATGGCGCTGCAGGCGGAGGGCCTGGACACCGTCGAGGCGAACCTCGCCCTCGGCCTGCCGGTCGACGCCCGCGACTACGGCGTGGCCGCCGAGATCCTGCACGACCTGGGCGTGGCGAGCGTCCGCCTGCTCTCCAACAACCCGCGCAAACGCGAGGCGTTGCTGGAACACGGCATCAAAGTCACCGAAGAGGTACCGCTGTTGATCCCGCCCTGCGAGAACAACATCACCTACCTGCGCACCAAGCGGGAGCGTCTCGACCACCACCTGCCCCATCTGGACGCGGTGGCGCACTGGTCCTGATTCCGGTGGGCGGAGTCCGGACAGGAAGAGGGAATGACCGACTACGTCCTCTTCCTCTCCGGCGACCGGGTCGCTGAACCGCACGTCCCCCACAACGGCGCCGGACCCGGCATCCAGGACGCTGCCGCGGCCCGGGCCGTCACCGGCGCGGCACAGAAGGAGCGCCCGTGAAGCGTCAGGCCGAGGTCGTCGTCATCGGCGGCGGGGTCATCGGTACCAGCATCGCCTACCACCTGGCCCGGGCCGGCGTCAGAGACGTGGTCCTGGTCGAACGGGACGAACTCGCCGCCGGGTCCACCTCGAAGGCGGCAGGCGGGGTACGGGCGCAGTTCTCCGACGGGCTCAACGTGCAGCTGGGCGCCCGCAGCCTGGAGGCCTTCGACCGCTTCGAGGAGGACACCGGCCACGACATCGGGTTACATCGCGTCGGCTATCTGTTCCTGCTGTCGAGGCCCGAGGACGTCGCCTCCTTCGAGGCGGGCGTCCGGCTGCAGAACTCCCTCGACGTGCCCAGCCGCATCATCGACCCCGCCGAGGCCCGCCGCCTCTCCCCGCTGATCGAAACCGAAGGCCTCATCGCCGCCGCCTACTCGCCCGACGACGGCCACTGCACCCCCGAGGCCGTCGTGCACGGCTACGCCTCCGCCGCCCGCGCGCACGGCGCGACGATCCTGCGCCACACCGACGTCACCGGCATCGAGACCTACGGCGACCACGTCACCGCCGTGATCACGACACTCGGCCGCATCGACACGAACACGGTGATCTGCGCGGCCGGCGCCTGGTCCAGGGCCATCGGCGCGATGGTGGGCGTGGACCTTCCCGTGCAGCCGCTGCGCCGCCAGATCGCCGTCACGGAACCCGTCCCCGGGCTGCCGCCCACGCTCCCCATGACGATCGACTTCACGACGAGCCTCTACTTCCACACCGAGGGCCCCGGCCTCCTCGTCGGCATGTCCGACCCGGACGAGCGTCCCGGGTTCGCCACCGACACCCACGACCGCTGGATCCCGCGTCTCGCCGAGGCCATGCGGCGGCGCGCTCCCGGCCTCCTCGACCTGCGCCGCACCGGCGGCTGGGCGGGCCTGTACGAGAACACGCCGGACCACAACGCCTTGATCGGCGAGGCGACTTCGCATTCCCGCTTCCTGTACGCGACGGGTTTCTCCGGCCACGGTTTCCTCCAGGCGCCGGCCGTCGGCGAGGTGATCCGCGACCTGTACCTCGGCCGCGTACCCTTCGTGGACGTCAGCCCCCTGAGCGCCGGCCGGTTCGCGGCCGACGCCCCGCGCCCGGAGGACAACCTGGTATGACCGAGCTGCATCTGTGGCTGCGCCACGAGACCCGCACGACCGAACGCCGCACCCCGGTCGTCCCCGCCGACGCCCGCCGGCTCCTCGAGAGCGGCGTGACCCTGACGGTCGAGGAGTCCCCGCAGCGGATCTTCCCGGTCGAGGAGTACGAGGCGGTCGGCGCGAAAGCGGTACCGGCGGGTTCCTGGGTGTCGGCGCCGAAGGACGCGGTGATCCTCGGCCTGAAGGAACTCCCGGACGAACCGACGGAGTTGACACACCGTCATATCTTCTTCGGTCACGCCTACAAGGGCCAGCCCGGCGCGACGGACCGGCTGCGCCGCTTCGGCACCGGCGGCGGCGCGCTCCTCGACCTCGAATACCTGGTGGACGACACCGGCCGCCGCCTCGCCGCGTTCGGCTTCTGGGCCGGCTACCTGGGCGCGGCCCTCGCCGTCCTCCAGCACCGGGGCCGACTGGGCGCACCCCTCACGCCCACCTCGAAGGAGGAACTGGACGAGACGCTCCAACTGGCGGCCGGGGACGCGGAGTTCAGAGCGCTGGTGATCGGCGCGCTGGGCCGCAGCGGCCGGGGAGCGCGGGCCGCGTTCGGCGCGGCCGGGATCGAGCCGACGAGTTGGGACCTGGCGGAGACCCAGAACCTGGACCGCCCGGCCCTGTTGGCCCACGACGTCCTGGTCAACTGCGTCCTGGCGACCACCCCCGTCCCGCCCTTCCTGCGCGCGCGGGACCTCGACGACCCGAGCCGCCGCCTCCGCACCGTCTCCGACGTCACCTGCGACGTCGGCTCGCCCCTCAACGTCCTGCCGGTCTACGACCGCACGACCGAATGGGACGCCCCGGTACGGCAGTTGCACGAACGGCCCCCGCTCGACCTCATCGCCATCGACAACCTGCCGTCCCTCCTGCCCAAGGAGTCCAGCACCGACTTCTCGGCCGCCCTGCTGCCCCAGCTCGTGGACTTCGGGACCGGCGGGGCGTGGGTTCGCTGCCTGGATCTGTTCCGCACGAAGGCCCGGGAACTCGGAATCGCCGTGGCGGACGGGGAGTCGGGCCATGTCTGACGTGGTGCGCGCGAGCGGTACCGTGCACTGGATCGGCGCCGGGCTGTCCACGGGCAGCGGGCTCGCCCTGCTGTGCGGCGCGGCCGGCCGGGTAAGGCTGTGGCACCGCACCGAGGACCGGGCGGCCCGGGCCCTCGACCACCTGGGGCTGACGGGACGCGCGCAACCGCGCGCCTTCGACCCCGCCGCGCTCACCGCCGAACTGGTCCCCGGTGACGTCGTCGTCTCCATGCTGCCCGCCCCCGAACACGCCGCGCTGCTGGCCGCCTGTGTCCGGCGGCGGGCCCACTTCGCCTGCTCCAGCTATGTGTCGGACGCCGTCCTCGAACAGGTACCGGCCGCCGAGAAGGCGGGCATCGTCGTCCTCACCGAGGCCGGACTCGACCCCGGTATCGACCATCTCTTCGCGCACGGCCTGATCGCCCGCGCACAGGAGGCGATCGGTGCGGACACGGCGGCCTCCTACAGCCTCACCTCGTACTGCGGCGGGGTCCCCGCGGTGCCCAACGACTTCCGGTACCGCTTCAGTTGGGCGCCCGCCGGAGTCCTGGGCGCGCTGCGGTCACCGGCGCGCTATCTGGAGGACGGGGCGGAGACCGTCGCCGAGCGGCCCTGGGAGGGGACCCGGCCGCATGTCGTCGACGGCGAGACCTTCGAGGTCTATCCGAACCGGGACAGCGTGCCCTTCATCGAGCAGTACGGGCTGCCCGCGGCCTGGCAGCCGCGGACCTTCGTGCGGGGCACGCTGCGGCTCGAGGGCTGGCTGCGGGCCTGGGAGCCGGTGTTCGAGGAGCTGAAGGCGGGCGACGACACCAGGATCGCCGCGCTGGCAAGGGAGTTGGCGGCCGCCTACCCCACCACGGAGGCCGACCACGACCGGGTCGTCCTCGCCGTGTCCCTGGACGTCCGCGGCGACACGGGCCGTACCTGGTCCGGCAGTTACCTCCTCGACCTGGTGGGCGACGAGGAGGAGAGCGCGATGGCCCGCTGTGTCTCGCGCCCCCTGTCCCTCGCCGTCCGTCACATCCTCACCGACGACCTGCCGTCCGGCCTGAACCGGGCGGCCGAGACGGCACCGCGGTCCCGGGAGTGGCTGAGCGAACTGGCGGGGGAGGGGCTGGAGTTCACCCTGCGGGTGGATCAGTGAGCGGGCGGTCGCGGATCAGTCCGTGACCGCCTCGTGCAGCAGCTGCTTCAGCTCGGGCATGATCTTCAGCGAGGACTTCGGCCGCAGCTGGGTCATGAACTGCACGGTCAGGTCCCGGCTCGGGTCCACCCAGAACGTCGTCGTCGCGACCCCGCTCCACCCGAACGTGCCCAGCCCCGCCGGGGCCTGGGTGCGCTCGGGGTCGACGACCACGGAGACACTGAGGCCGAAACCGATGCCGTCGTTGCCCGGCTCCTGGTGGGCGGGGCTGCCGAAGGCGCGCATGTCGGCGCCGCCGGGAAGGTGGTTGCTGGCCATCAGGTCGACGGTCTCGGGGGCCAGCAGCCGGACGCCGTCGAGTTCGCCCCGGCGCCGCAGGAACTCCGCGAACCGGTGCACGTCGTACGGGCTCGCCGCCAGCCCGCCGCTGCCCGACAGGAACCGTGGCCGGCCGCCCCGCAGCGGCAGCCCGAGGATCGGCTCGATCCCGCCGCCGTCGGCGTCGCCGTACAACTCGGCCAGCCGGCCCGCCTTCTCGTCCGGTACCCGGAAGCCGGCGTCCGGCATGCGGAGCGGGCGGAAGATCCGCTCGGCGAAGAACTCGTCGAGCCGCTGCCCGGACACCACCTCGACGACCCGGCCCAGCACGTTCGAGGAGACGGAGTAGTTCCACTGCGTGCCCGGCTCGAACTGGAGCGGCAGGCTCGCGTACACGTCCATCGTCTCGGCCAGGTTGGCACCGGCCGGCACGGACGACTCCAGGCCCGCCTCCCGGTAGAGGGCGTCGACGGGGTGCGAGTGGTAGAAGGCGAAGGTGAGGCCCGAGGTGTGGGTCATCAAGTGCCGGATCAGCATCGGCTGTTCGACCGGCCGGGTCTTCAGGTCGGCGCCGGAGCCGCTGTCGTAGACCCGCAGGTCGGCGAAGGCCGGGAGGTGGTCGGCGACCGGGTCGTCCAGGGAGAGCTTGCCCTCCTCCATCAGGAGCAGCGCGGCGACCGCGGTGACCGGTTTGGTCATGGAGTAGATCCGGTACAAGGTGTCCGGCGTGACGGGCAGCCCGGCCGCCACATCCCGGTGCCCGTGGGCGGTGAGGTGGGCGACACGGCCGCCGCGGGCCACGGACACCAGGAAGCCCGGCAGGCGCTCCACGTCGACGTAGTGGGCGAAGTGCTGGTCCAGGCGGTCCAGCGCCTTGTGATCCAGTCCGACCTCGTCCGGGTCGACCTCTTGTCGCAGCTGTGCCATGGCTCTCCTCCGAATTGCGTTCACGAGGTGGGGTCCCGCATACCCGGCCCCGGACACCTCGGAACTCATCGTCGCGCAGGAACACCTGCGCGGTCTCCTGTAACGCCGTGATGTGTGAGCGACGCGACTGTCCGGCCGGGCAGTACGAGGCACGCGAGAGCACCGGTCAGGGCCAATCCGGCGAGGACGGAGAGGGCCGCCGTGGAGCCGCTCGCGGCCATCAGCGCGCTTCCCGCGGCGATGCCCAGCGTCGGACCCACGTTCACCGCGGTCTGCTTGAGCCCGCCCGCCACCCCGGCGGACTCCACGGCCGCCGCCCGCACCACCACCTGCGTGGCCGCCACCATCACCGTCCCGAACCCGGCCCCCAGCAGGGCGAATCCCCCGCACACCACGACCGTGCCCGAGGCCCGCGACAGCACGAGAACGGCCAGCGCCACGACCACCATCGCCGCTCCGGCGGTACGACGTGCCCCGGCCCGGCGCAGCACCAACGGGCACACGGGTGCCGCGAGGACCATCGCCGCCGCCAACGGCAGCCCCCGCAGGGCGCTTTGGAAGGGGCTGAGCCCCATCGCGTCCTGGAGGACATAGGTGACGACGAACAGCGTTCCGGAGAACGCGGCCGAGGCCGCGAGCAGCATGCCGAGCGCGCCGCGGATCGCCGCCGACCCGACGACGTCCGGCGGCAGCAGCGGCTGCTCCGTCCGGCGCTCATGGCGTACGAAGGCGAAGCCGGCGAGCACGGACACCGACAGCCCGGCGGCCGAACCGCGCGGATCCGCCAGCGCCTGGATGAGCGCGGCGAGGGACAGCGCCAGCAGCAGGGCCCCGGCCAGATCGAACCGCACGCCGTGCGACTCCCGCCGCTCGGGCCCCCGCACGGTGAGGGCGAGCACGCCGAACACCAGCGAGGGCACGACATGGAGGAAGAACACCGCCCGCCAGCCCACCGCGCTCACCAACGCCCCGCCCACCAGTGGTCCGGCCGCCGCGGCCACCCCGATCACACTCGTCCGTACGGCGATCGGCATGGCAAGGCGGTCGGGCGGGAACGCGGCCCGCAGCATGCCCAGCGTGGCCGGCTGGAGCAGCGCCCCGAACACCCCCTGCACGACCCGGAGTCCGATCACCCAGCCGACACCGGGCGCCGGCCCGACCCCGGCCGAGGCGACCCCGAAGCCGAGCATGCCCAGCGCGAACACCCGCTGGTGTCCGTACCGGTCCCCGATCCGCCCGGCCGGCACCAACAGGCTCGCCACGGCGACCAGATACGCGGTGCTCGTCCACTGGACCTGCGCCGGCGACGCCCCCAACTCCCGCTGCAACGTGGGCTGTACGACGGTGAGGACGGTCCCGTCCAGTGCGACGATCGCCGCCCCCGCCACACTGCTCGCCAGGACGAGCCGCCGATGCGCGGTCACCGGGCCTCCTCCGGACCGAGGTGCGCGTCGAGGACGGACCGCAGCAGGGGTACGAAGTCGTCGGCGCCGGTGGCGAGTTGGAGGCTGCCCCAGCGCCAGAGCTGGGCGAGGCCGTGCAGGTTCGCCCACAACGCGCCCGCGACCCGGCGGGCGTCCACATCGGGACGGGCCCGCCCGACCAGGTCCACCAGCACGCCGAACAACGGCAGGCTGGTCTCCCGAAGCCCCAAGTGCCCGCTCTCCAGCAGATCGTGACGGAACATCAGCTCGTACATGCCGGGGTTGTCGAGCGCAAACTCCAGATAGACGCGGCTCAGCGCCGTCAACTGCGCGCGTGGGCTCGCCGTACCGTCCCCGATCGCCCCCGCCGCCCGTTCGCCCAGGCCGGCGAAGCCGCGCCGCGCGATCGCGGACAGCAGCTCCAGATGGGTGGGGAAGTAGCGGCGCGGCGCCCCGTGCGAGACACCGGCCCGCCGGGCGATCTCCCGCAGGGTGAGGGCCTGCGCCCCCTCGCCCGCCACCAGCTCCACGCCGACGTCGACGAGCCGGTCCCGCAGTCCCGCCGCTTCCGAATCGCTCATAGACACTGTCTACCAGTCGGCCGTAGACAGTGTCTACCCGGGAATGGCGGACGCGCCGTGCCCGTTGTCGCAGGTATGACTCAGGACACGACACAGGACGACGCCCCTCTCCTTCAGCTGCTGTCCGACGGCCACGGCGGGGTGCTGGTCACCCTCAAGGGCGACGGCCGGCCCCAGCTCTCGAACGTCAGCCACGCCTACTACCCCGACGAGCGCACCATCCGCGTCTCGATCACCGACGACCGCGCCAAGACCCGCAACCTGCGCCGCGACCCCCGCGCCTCGTACCACGTGACCAGCGCCGACCGGTGGGCGTACACGGTCGCCGAGGGCACGGCCGACCTCACACCGGTGGCGGCGGACCCGCACGACGACACGGTCGAGGAGCTGATCCAGCTCTACCGTGACGTCCTCGGCGAGCATCCCGACTGGGACGACTACCGGGCGGCCATGGTCCGGGACCGGCGGCTGGTGCTGCGGCTGCGGGTGGAGCGGGCGTACGGGATCCCGAAGGGCACCAACCCGGGGTGACCGATCGTCACCTCCCTTCCCCGACGCTAAGGTTGATCCGCAACACGACGGCGTGCGGACGACGGGGGAGTGCACGAGGTGATCGATCCGGTGTCCATGAGCGCCATCGCCGCGGTGTTCGGGGCCGTCGGCTCCGGAATGGCGAGCGAGGCCGGCAAGCTGGCCTGGGAGTCGGCCGGCGGACTGGTCCGCCGCTTCGCCGGCCGCGAGGTGCCCGCACCGGCGACCCCCGACGAACTCGACGCCGTCGCCCGCATGGTCCACGACCGCGTCCACGACGACCCCGAACTCGCCCTGATCTGGACCCGGTTCGCGCGCGGCGTGCGCACCCCGGGCCGGATCACGGGACCGGGACGGCACTGCCTCCCGCCGGCACCCCGTTCCTTCACGGACCGTCAAGAGGCCCTGAAACTCCTGGACAAGGAGGCGACACGCCCCTTCGGCGGACGCCCGCGGCTGGTGCTCCTGCACGGACCCGAGGGCATCGGCACCAGCACCCTCGCCCACCACTGGGGCGCACGGCAGACGGCCCGCTTCCCCGACGGACAGCTCTACGCCGACCTGCGCACCCTCGGCCCCGAGCCGGTCCTGACCACCCTGCTGCGCCAACTCGGCCTGCCCGACGAGGAGATACCGCCCTCGGCCGCCGACCGGGCGACCCTGTTCCGGTCCTCGCTCACCGACCGCCGCGCCCTCGTGGTCCTCGACCACGCCCAATCCGGCGCCCAGGTACAGCCGTTGCTCGCCTCGGCCGCGGACGTCGTCACCCTCGTCGTGGCGCACAATCCCCTCGTCGGCCTCGACGCGTTGCGGATCCCGGTCGGCCCGCTGACCCGCCGGGACGCGAGGCGACTCCTCACCGAACTCGTCGGCAGACCCGCGCTCACCGCCGCCCGCGCCACGCTGCCCGCCGTACTGGACCGCTGCGCCGGCTCCCCCTACGCCCTGCGCGCCGCCGCACCCCGGCTCACCGCCCCACCGCAGCCAACCGCCGGACCGGACACCGACCCGGTGACCTCCGCCATCGAGGACTCGTACCGCCTGCTGGCCCCCGACGCGGCCCGCCTCTACCGCCTGACCGGCCTGTACGACTGGCCCGCCCTCGACGCCGCCGCGGCGGCGCGCGCGGCCGACACCGACGAACCCGAGGCAGCCCGGCTCCTCGGCGAACTGGCCGACGCCCTCCTCGTCGAGCGCACCGACGACGGCCGCCACCGCTACCGGCCCGCCGTCCGCGCCCACGCCGAACGGACCGCCGCCGCCACGGACGGCATCGCCGCGTGCTCCGCCGCCGTGTCCCGCACCGTCCAGCACTATGTGCACCTCGGCCTCGCCGCCGCGCAGGCGGCGCTGCCCGAGAGCTGGCGCGTCCCGTCCGCGGCCACCCCGCTGTCGTACGAGAACCGGGGAGCGGGCGTCGCCGCACTCGCCGCCGAAGCCCCCAACCTGGTCCAAGCGGTGCGTGCCGCCGAGGAGTTCGGCGACTGGGACACCGTCGTCCTGCTGGGCCAGACCCTGTGGCCGCTCCAGCTCAAGGCCGGCCACCACGACATACTGCTGCCCGCGCTGCGCACCGGGGCGCGGACGGCGGACGCCCACTTCCCCGGCACCCGCGGCGCCGGTGCCCTCCATGCCCAACTCGCCCACAGCCTCATGGAGTTGCGGCGCTGGGAGGAGGCGGAACCGGAGGCGCTGGCCGCCGCGCGGGACGAGAGGGCGGCCGGACATGTGCGCGGCCACGCCTCCGCCGTCGAGTTCCTCGGCCTGCTCCGGCTGCGTCAATGGCGGTTCACCGAGGCGTACTCGGCCTTCGACGAGGCCTACGGCATCCTGGACGGCATCGGCCCCGAAGACGAGGGCGCCGCCGATCTGCCGCGCGCCCGCGCCCTGTTGGAACGGCACCGCGGCCGGGCGCTGCGCGGCCTGGGCCGCCCCGCCGAGGCCGTCGCCCGCCTGGAACACGCGCTGGCCTTCTTCCGCGCGAGCGGCGAGGCCTACAACACGGCCCGCACCCTCACCGACCTCGCCGAAACCCGCTTGAACGAGGGCGAGTTCACGGCCGCCCGCGCCCTGATCGACGAGGCGGCCGGCGCCCTGCGCGACGAGAAGGCGGAACAGCACCTGTCGTATCTGCGCCTCCTGCGCGAGCGCTGCGACATCTAGCCGGGGATGACCCGCACCCGGTGCACGGCCCCGCCCGTGTGCACGGTCAGCCCCTGCGCCACGGCCTCGTGCAGCGACTTGCCGGAGGCCAGCCAGGCGTGCAGGGCCGAGGCGCAGGCGACCGGGTCGGCGTCCGACGGCGGTTCGGTCCGCAGGAGCAGCAGGGTGCCGTCCGCGGTGCGGGCCGTGCACGCGCCGGGGTCGGTGACGTAGACGGCGAGGGCGCATCGCGGGTGCCGGGCGAGGACCTCCGTGGTCCAGAGCGCGGGTGACCCGAAGCGCGGATCGTCCGCCGTCCCGTGCCGGAACACCACGTCTGCCAGGGACAGTCGGTCCTGTTCGCGGGTGTCCTCGTGCACCGCCGTGTGGGACTCGCCCGCACTGCCGGGCGCCGGGTGGGGGCCCGCGTACCGGACGACGGAGATCTCGGTGCTGCCCAGCAGCCGGGTGAGCACCCGCAGCGGGACCGTGTGCGCGGCGGGTTCGAACGGCGGGAGCGGGAGCGGTTCGAGCAGCGCGGGCGCGTCCGGTTCGGGGATGCCGATGATGCCGTAGAAGAGGCGCCGGAGGCGGGTGGCCGACTCGCCGGGTACGGAGCTGGTGAAGGCGGCCGGGGTGGGCAACGGGCTGTGGGTGTCGATGAGTCGGGTCAGCTGGGCGCGCAGCGGGAGTGCGGGGTCCAGACGGGGTGCCGTACCGACGAAGGCGTGCACCGGGGCGTCGGGGGCGAGGCCGGCGAGGGGTGCGGCGCCGAGGAGGACGGGGGTGCCGAGGGCGGCGGCGTAGTAGGTCACCGAGCCGTGGTCGCCGATGACCGCGTCGGCGGCGAGCAGTGCCTGGCGCCAGCCGTGCAGCGGGTCGACGAGGGTGAGTCCGGCTCGGCGGGCGCGGTCGAGCCAGGCGCGGATCTGGCCCGGGCCGTGGCCGTACCAGATGTTGGGGTGCAGGACGGCGGCGAGACGGTACTCGTCGACGGGGAGTTCGGAGGTCAGCCGGGGGAGCAGGGACGGCAGCACGTCGTCGCCGGAGGCCGGTCCGTCGCCGAACAGGGACTCCGGGTTCCAGGTGGAGTTGAGCACCACCAGGCGCTGCGCCCGCCCGACGCCGAGCGCCCGCCGGTAGCGCTCCCGGCAGGGGCGCGCCGCGAGCATGCGGTCCCAGCAGGGATCACCGGCCAGTACGGCGGTCGGCGCGGCCTCGGGGCAGACGGCACGCAGCCGTGCCAGCTGCTCGGGGTGCGACAGCACCAGCGCGTCGGCGACGGGACGCCCGCTGTCGTCGAGCAGCCACTCGGGCGACAACCCGAAGACCGGAACCTCGACCTCCGCCGCCTTGCCGCCGGGTGTTGGGTGTTGGGTGTTGGGTGTCCCCAGCCTCTTAGTGTATCCGACACCATGGGACATCACGGCCAATACGCCTGTAAGTGCCCGGAGTTGACCGCCGAAGCTCGCGGAGACGGCCAAGTCGACCGATGTTGACGTCGCCTGTTCCCAGGGCACCACCGGCACCCCCGTTTCGGCGAGCAACTCGGCCACCCCGGCCCGGAACGCCGACGATCCCGTGCACGTGACCAGCAACTGCACCCGGAAGTCGTCGTGGAAGAGCGGCAGTACGTCGAGGAGCCGGGTCGCGGAGGTCACGTTGTGCACGACGAACAGCACCTTGCGACTGCGCCCCCGTGTGGCCCATCGCCCGGCGTCGTCGCCGACCGGCACCCGTATCCACTCGGCCCCCGCCACGTCCCTCGACCACCTTTCGCGCATGTGATCGGGCAACGATAGTCAGCCCCGGGTCCGCGTGCACCGGCCGCCCCTGAAATCGGCCGGTACACGCGGAGACCCCTCCGGGCGGCGCAGGGCCGCGATGCCTTGTCGGCGCCCCGCGCGCGCAGGTTCACGAAGGCCGGTCGCCGGCCTCTTCACCGTCCTACCCCCGTTGGCGTCGTGCCACGTGCTCGCCGGGGGACGGATGTCCCGGGTGGCCGACAGTGCTGTTCGTTTCTGCTTGTTCGGGCCGATGTTCTTGCGTGAAACGTCAGCTGTCAACGGTCGGCGGCTCACTGGCGGCTGACGGTCCTGGTGACACCGGTGACGACCGTCGTGGCCAGGATCCAGCCGGTGATGATCAGGGCGTAGCCGAGGTACTGGTACCAGCCGGTCGGTGCGAACGCCTCCTCCTGGCCGAAGGAGATCACCGGCAGCAGCAGGTCGAGGGTGTAGAACACCGAGTTGAAGTGCGGGGCCTCGGACGGCTTGAGGGCGTCCGGGGGATGGAGGCCGTAGGCGATCGAGCCGATGGCCAGCAGCGACAGCAGCCAGGCGCAGGCGCGCAGCGGGCGGAAGCCGTAGCCGACGGTGACGTCCTGGACGTAGCCCCAGATCCGGCCGTACCGCGGGAGGGTGCCGCGCAGGCGGCGCTGCTTGGCGAGCTGGACGCGGCGGGCGGCGTAGTCGTCGCCGGTGCGGCGGTAGGCGCCGGCCAACTGCTCGTAGGCGTGCGGGACATAGCCGTCGCCGTCCTGCTCCAGCATGGTCAGGCGGCGCTCGGCGGGCTCGTGGGGGATGAGCGAGGTGTAGACGAGGCTGGTGAGGTGCACCTGGCCCGGCACCACCTGCGGCTCCAGCAGCAGCACGTCGATCTGGGCACTGCGCAGCACGACACCGCCCTCGACGGGCGGGCTCTCCCGCAGCCAGAGTTCCCCGATGGTGGCGCTGCTCGCCAGCAGCACGGAGCTGCCGGGGTTCGACAGGGTGCTGTACGACAGGTCGAGCCGGCCCGCGATCCGGGCGCCGCGCAGTCCGACCCAGCCCTCCACCCGGGCGTACCGGAACAGGATGTTGCCCGCGACGACGAGCACCTCGGCGTCGATGGCGGAGTGCCCGGGGTGGGAGAGGTGCGCGGTGTTGAGGTTGACCGACCCGGCGACACTCGCGCCGCTGAGCCTGATCTGCCCCTGGGTGCGCAGTCCGGCCGCCCGGAGATCGTCGCCGACCGAGGCCTGGTTGAGCTGGAGGACCGGCTCCTCGGCGTCCGGGGCGATGATCTCCGAGCCCTCCATGAACAGACTCCCGGCGACCTTGACCTCAGCGAGCCGCACCACACCGCGGAACCGGGCCCGGGTCAGCCGCAGCACGCCGTCCACCCGCATCGCGTGCGCGGTCAGTCCCGGCAGGAAGGAGTCGCCGAGATTGAGTTCGCGCAGCCGGGCCGCGTAGCAGCGGGGCACCTCGTCGAAGTGGCAGTAGCGCAGCCGCACGGGGTGGTCGACCGTCGCGTACTGCAGGTCGAGCCGGCCGGTGATCCGGGCGCCCGCCAGACTGAGGGACGCTATCTCCCCTGCTTCCTGCGGCCCGTTGAGCAGCAGCGCCCGCAACACCGAGGCGCGCACGGTCCGTTCGGGCCCCCAGTCGCCACCGAGGGCGATGTCCTCGTCCTCCGCCGTACGGAAGTCCACGGACTCGCCCAACGGGAAGGCCCGCCACACCTGTTCCTCGGCCGGTGTCAGATCGTTGATCTCCATCAAGGGGGACTCTAGCCCGGCGGATGTCGTGGGCACAGAGGACGACGACGGCCCGGCCGCACGTCAACGCGCGGTCCGGGCCGGGGAGTTGTGCCGCTACGGTCGGGTGTTCCACTCCGCGACGACGGGGCGGTCGTGCTCGGTGGAGAGTCGGCTGACGGTGCCGGTCGCCAGCTGGAACAGCCGGCCGTCCGCCGCCGGCAGGCCCAGCCGGCGCGCCGTGAGGACGCGCAGGAAGTGGGCGTGCGCCACCAGGACCACGTCACCGTCGGCGAGCGCCGAGTCCACCCGCTTCAGCACCCGGTCGGCGCGCGCGCCGATCTCGTCCGGGGACTCGCCCGGGTGTCCGGCGGGGCCCGGCGGCACGCCGTCGGTCCACAGGTACCAGTCGGGGCGGCTGCGGTGGATGTCGACGGTGGTGACGCCCTCGTAGCCGCCGTAGTCCCACTCGTGCAGGTCGGGGTCGGGTGCGGCCCCGGTGATGCCCGCGAGTTCGGCGGTGCGTATCGCGCGGTCCAGCGGGCTGGTCAGGGCGAGTGCGAAGGTCCGGCCGGCCAGGAGCGGGGCGAGGGACTTGGCCTCTTCCTCGCCGTGCCGGGTGAGGGGCAGGTCGGTCCAGCTGGTGTGCCGCCCCGACACGCTCCACTCCGTCTCGCCGTGGCGGACCAGCAGAAGATCCCCCACGGCGCGCCTACTTGGTCTCGACGGCGTGGCCGCCGAACTGGTTGCGCAGGGCTGCGACCATCTTCATCTGCGGTGAGTCCTCCTGGCGGGAGGCGAACCGGGCGAAGAGGGAGGCGGTGATGGCGGGCAGGGGTACGGCGTTGTCGATGGCCGCTTCGACGGTCCAGCGGCCTTCGCCGGAGTCCTCGGCGTAGCCCTTGAGCTTGTCCAGGTGCTCGTCGCTGTCGAGGGCGTTGACGGCGAGGTCGAGGAGCCAGGAGCGGATGACGGTGCCTTCCTGCCAGGAGCGGAAGACCTCGCGGACGTCGGTGACGGAGTGGACCTTCTCCAGGAGTTCCCAGCCCTCGGCGTAGGCCTGCATCATGGCGTACTCGATGCCGTTGTGGACCATCTTGGAGAAGTGCCCGGCGCCGACCTTGCCGGCGTGCACGAAGCCGAACTCGCCCTCGGGCTTGAGGGCGTCGAAGACGGGCTGGACCTTGGCGATGTTCTCGGCATCGCCGCCGACCATCAGGGCGTAGCCGTTCTTCAGGCCCCACACGCCGCCCGAGACGCCCGCGTCGACGAAGCCGATGCCCTTGGCACCCAGCTCCTCGGCGTGCTTCTCGTCGTCCGTCCAGCGGGAGTTGCCGCCGTCGACCACCGTGTCGCCGGGCTGGAGCAGGCCGCCCAGCTCGTCGACGACCGACTGGGTCGGGGCGCCGGCCGGGACCATCACCCAGACCGTGCGCGGCGCTTCGAGCTTGTCGACCAGTTCGGCCAGGTCGCTCACGTCGGAGATCTCGGGGTTGCGGTCGTAGCCGATGACGGTGTGGCCCGCGCGGCGGATGCGCTCGCGCATGTTGCCGCCCATCTTGCCGAGGCCGATCAGTCCGAGCTGCATGTCAGTTCACTTCCTGGGAATTCTGCGAATTACGGAGAGTCCGGTAGGTCGCCACGAGCGCGGCGGTGGAGGAGTCGAGCCCCGGTACGTCGGCGCCTTCGGTGAGGGCGGGTTCGACGCGCTTGGCGAGGACCTTGCCCAGCTCGACGCCCCACTGGTCGAAGGAGTCGATGTTCCAGACCGCGCCCTGCACGAACACCTTGTGCTCGTAGAGCGCGATGAGCTGGCCGAGCACGGAGGGGGTCAGCTCGCGGGCCAGGATGGTGGTCGTGGGGTGGTTGCCCTTGAAGGTCTTGTGCGGGACCAGTTCTTCCGCCACACCCTCGGCGCGCACCTCGTCGGGCGTCTTGCCGAACGCCAACGCCTGTGTCTGGGCGAAGAAGTTGGCCATCAAGAGGTCGTGCTGCGCCTTCAGCCCGTCACTCAGCTCGGCCACCGGGTTGACGAAGCCGATGAAGTCCGCCGGGATCAACTTCGTGCCCTGGTGGATGAGTTGGTAGTAGGCGTGCTGCCCGTTCGTCCCCGGGGTGCCCCACACCACCGGCCCGGTCTGCCACTCCACCGGATTCCCGTCCCGGTCCACCGACTTGCCGTTGGACTCCATGTCCAGTTGCTGCAAGTAGGCGGTGAACTTGGAGAGGTAGTGCGAGTACGGCAGTACCGCGTGCGACTGGGCGTCGAAGAAGTTGCCGTACCAGACGCCCAACAGGCCGAGGAGCAAGGGCGCGTTGGACTCGGCGGGCGCGGTGCGGAAGTGCTCGTCGACGAGGTGGAAACCGTCGAGCATCTCCCGGAAGCGGTCCGGCCCGATGGCAATCATGAGTGACAGCCCGATGGCCGAGTCGTAGGAGTAGCGGCCGCCGACCCAGTCCCAGAACTCGAACATGTTGTCCGTGTCGATGCCGAAGTCCGACACCTTCCCGGCGTTGGTCGACAGGGCCACGAAGTGCTTCGCGACGGCCTTGTCATCGCCCCCGAGGCCCTCAAGGAGCCAGGTCCGGGCGGATGTCGCGTTGGTGATCGTCTCGATGGTGGTGAACGTCTTCGACGCGACGATGAACAGCGTCTCCGCCGGGTCGAGGTCGTGGGTGGCCTCGTGCAGGTCGGCGCCGTCCACGTTCGACACGAAGCGGACCGTCAACTCGCGGTCGGTGAAGGCGCGGAGGGCTTCGTACGCCATGGCCGGACCGAGGTCCGAGCCGCCGATGCCGATGTTGACGACATTGCGGATACGACGGCCCGTGTGCCCGGTCCACTCGCCGGAGCGGACACGCTCGGCGAAGCCGGCCATCTTGTCGAGGACCGCGTGCACGGCCGGGACGACGTTCTCGCCGTCGACCTGGATGTCCGCGTCACGCGGGGCGCGCAGCGCGGTGTGCAGAACCGCGCGGTCCTCGGTCACATTGATCTTCTCGCCGCGGAACATCGCGTCCCGGAGCCCGAACACGTCGGTGGCGGTGGCGAGTTCCTGGAGGAGGGCGAGGGTCTCGTCCGTGATCAGGTGCTTGGAGTAGTCGATGCGCAGGTCGCCGACGGCGACCACGTACCGCTCCGCGCGCCCCGGGTCCGCCGCGAACAACTCACGCAGCTGCGGGTGCAGTTGACCCGCGCGGTGGTCCTCCAGCGCGGCCCACTCGGGCCGCCGCACGAGCTTGGGGGAGTCAGACATGAGCAGGGGTCTCCTTGGTGCCCTCGGCCCGGAGGGCGATGGCGTACATCTCGTCGGCGTCGAGGCGCCGCAGCTCCTCGGCGATGAGTTCGGAGGTGGTGCGGACCTTCAGCGCGAGGGTGCGGGAGGGCTGCCCGGGCAGGGACAGCGTTGCAAGGGGGCCGTCGGGGCGGTCGATGACGATGTCGCCGGCTCCGGTGCCCAGCCGGACGGCCGTGATGACCGGCCCGTCGGTGACCACGCGGTCGATCTTCACCTTGAGTCGGGCCTCCAGCCAGCGGGCCAGCAGCTCGGCGGCCGGGTTCTCGGCCTCGCTCTCCACGGCACCCGAGGTGATCCTGGACTTGGCCTGGTCGAGGGCCGCCGCCAGCATCGAGCGCCACGGGGTGAGCCGGGTCCAGGCGAGGTCGGTGTCGCCGGGCGCGTAGGCACGGGCGCGGGAGTCCAGTGCTTCGAGCGGGTTCGCCGCCGCGTACAGGTCGGTGATCCGGCGCTGCGCGAGGGCGCCCAGCGGGTCCTTCGCCGGGATCTCGGGCGCGTCCCCCGGCCACCAGACGACGACCGGCGCGTCCGGCAGCAGCAGCGGCAGCACCACGGAGTCGGCGTGGTCGGACACCTCGCCGTAGGTCCGCAGCACGACCGTCTCGCCGGTGCCCGCGTCGGCGCCGACCCGGACCTCGGCGTCGAGGTGCGAGTTGGTGCGGTCGCGCGGGGTGCGGGCGTGCCGCTTGATGACGACCAGGGTGCGCGAGGGGTGCTCGTGCGAGGCCTCCTCGGCCGCCTTGATCGAGTCGTAGGCGTTCTCCTCGTCCGTGACGATGACCATCGTCAGGACCATGCCCACGGCAGGGGTGCCGATGTCGCGGCGACCCTGTACCAACGCCTTGTTGATCTTGCTTGCCGTGGTGTCGCTCAGGTCGATCTTCATGGCCTGCGCCAGCTCCGTCCGTCTCGTGCGAGCATCTCGTCCGCCTCCTCGGGACCCCAACTGCCCGAGGAGTACTGCGCGGGCCTGCCGTTCTGTGCCCAGTACTCCTCGATCGGGTCGAGGATCTTCCAGGACTCTTCCACTTCCTGGTGGCGCGGGAACAGGTTGGCGTCGCCGAGCAGTACGTCCAGGATGAGCCGCTCGTACGCCTCGGGGCTCGACTCCGTGAACGACTCGCCGTAGGCGAAGTCCATGGAGACGTCCCGGATCTCCATCGAGGTGCCCGGCACCTTCGAGCCGAAGCGGACCGTCATGCCCTCGTCGGGCTGTACGCGGATGACGATCGCGTTCTGGCCCAGCTCCTCGGTGGCGGAGGAGTCGAAGGGGGAGTGCGGGGCCCGCTTGAAGACGACCGCGATCTCCGTGACGCGCCGCCCGAGCCGCTTGCCGGTGCGCAGGTAGAAGGGGATGCCGGCCCAGCGGCGGTTGTCGACCTCCAGCTTGACGGCCGCGTAGGTGTCGGTCTTCGACTTGGGGTCGATGCCGTCTTCCTCCAGGTAGCCGACGACCTTCTCGCCGCCCTGCCAGCCCTCCGCGTACTGCCCGAACACCGTGTGCTCGCCCAGCTCCTTGGGGAGCCGCACCGACTTCAGCACCTTGAGCTTCTCGGTGAGCAGCGCCTCCTCGTCGAAGGCGATCGGCTCCTCCATGGCGGTCAGCGCCATGAGTTGGAGCAGGTGGTTCTGGATGACGTCACGCGCCGAACCGATGCCGTCGTAGTAGCCGGCCCGCCCGCCGATGCCGATGTCCTCGGCCATCGTGATCTGGATGTGGTCGACGTAGGACCGGTTCCAGACGGGCTCGTACATCTGGTTGGCGAAGCGCAGCGCCAGGATGTTCTGGACGGTCTCCTTGCCAAGGTAGTGGTCGATGCGGAACACCTGGTCCGGGTCGAACACCTCGTGCACGATCTTGTTCAGCTCACGCGCGCTCTTCAGGTCGCGCCCGAACGGCTTCTCGATGACCGCGCGCCGCCAGGAACCCTCGCCGGCCGTCGCGAGACCGTGCTTCTTGAGCTGCTGGACGACCTTCGGGAAGAACTTCGGCGGTACGGAGAGATAGAACGCGTAGTTGCCGCTGGTACCGCGCGAGGTGTCCAACTCGTCGACGGCCGCGCGCAGTTGCTTGAACGCGGTGTCGTCGTCGAAGTCGCCCGGGATGAACCGCATCCCCTCGGCGAGCTGCTGCCAGACCTCCTCGCGGAACTCGGTCCGGGAGTGCTCGCGTACGGAGTCGTGCACCACCTGCGCGAAGTCCTGGTCCTCCCAGTCCCGCCGGGCGAACCCGACGAGGGAGAAGCCCGGCGGCAGCATGCCGCGGTTGGCCAGGTCGTAGACGGCGGGCATCAGCTTCTTGCGGGACAGGTCACCGGTGACACCGAAGATGACCAGACCGGACGGGCCCGCGATACGGGGGAGCCGGCGGTCGCGCTCGTCACGCAGCGGGTTGTCCCAGTCGGTGACGAGGGCGTCCGCGATGTCCTCGACGGTGAGTCCCTGCTCGGCCGTTGTCGTTGTGGGAAGATCCGCGCTCATTCCCCGTCGACCCCCTTCCCGCTCAGCGACTTCGCGACGGCGTCCAGCAGGTCCTGCCAGGCAACCTCGAACTTGGCGACGCCCTCGTCCTCCAGCTGCTTGACGACGGTGTCGTAGGAGATCCCCAGTCGTTCTACGGCGTCCAGGTCGGCGCGCGCCTGCGCGTAGCCGCCGGTCACCGTGTCGCCGTGGATGTCACCGTGGTCGGCGGTGGCGTTGAGCGTGGCCTCCGGCATGGTGTTGACCGTGCCGGGCGCGACCAGCTCGTCGACGTAGAGGGTGTCCTTGTAGGACGGGTCCTTCACGCCGGTCGAGGCCCACAGGGGGCGCTGCTTGTTGGCCTTGGCGCCCGCGAGGGCGGTCCAGCGGTCACCCGCGAAGACCTCCTCGTACGCCTCGTACGCGAGCCGTGCGTTGGCGAGCGCCGCCTTGCCCTTGAGGGCGAGGGCCTCGTCCGTGCCGAGCGCGGTCAGGCGCTTGTCGATCTCGGAGTCGACGCGGGAGACGAAGAAGGAGGCGACGGAGTGGATGGTCGCCAGGTCGATGCCGGCGGCCTGCGCCTTCTCCAGGCCGGCGAGGTAGGCGTCCATGACCTCGCGGTAGCGCTCCAGGGAGAAGATCAGCGTGACGTTGACGCTGATGCCCTCGCCGATGACCTCGGTGATGGCGGGGAGACCGGCCTTCGTCGCCGGGATCTTGATCATCACGTTGGGGCGGTCCACCAGCCAGGACAGCTGCTTGGCCTCGGCGACGGTCGCCGCCGTGTGGTGGGCGAGGCGCGGGTCGACCTCGATGGAGACCCGGCCGTCCCGGCCGCCGGTCGCCTCGTGGACCGGGCGCAGGATGTCGGCGGCGGCGCGGACGTCGGCCGTGGTCATCATCCGTACGGCTTCCTCGACCGTCACCTTGCGTACGGCGAGGTCGGCGAGCTGCTCCTCGTAGCCCTCACCGGAGCCGATGGCGGCCTGGAAGATCGACGGGTTGGTGGTGACGCCGACGACGTTCTTGGTGTCGACGAGTTCGGCGAGGTTGCCGGACTCGATCCGCTTGCGCGACAGGTCGTCCAGCCAGATGGAGACGCCCTCGTCGGACAGGCGCTTGAGTGTTCCCGCGGTGGCGGTCACTTCGGTCACTGTGATCATCTTCTTTCTGGCGATCGGATCAACCGCGCGCGGCGGCAAGGGATTCCCGAGCTGCGGCGGCGACGTTCTCGGCGGTGAAACCGAACTCGGCGAACAGGGTCTTGGCATCGGCGGAGGCGCCGAAGTGTTCGAGGGAGACGATGCGTCCTGCGTCACCCACGAACCGGTACCACGTGAGACCGATCCCGGCCTCGACCGCAACGCGGGCCTTCACGGACGGCGGAAGGACGCTGTCGCGGTACTCGCGCGACTGCTCCTCGAACCACTCCACGGACGGCATCGACACCACCCGGGTGCCCACACCCTCCGCCTCCAGCCGCTCGCGCGCCCCGACCGCGAGGTGGACCTCGGAACCGGTCGCGATGAGCACGACGTCCGGGGTCCCGGTGGAGGAGTCCTGCAGGACGTAACCGCCGCGCGCCGCATCGGGGTTGGGCGCGTACGTCGGCACACCCTGACGGGTCAGCGCGAGGCCGTGCGGGGCGGGCCTGGTGGCGTGCCGCTTGAGGATCTCGGCCCAGGCGATCGCGGTCTCGTTGGCGTCGGCGGGGCGGACGATGTTCAGGCCCGGGATGGCGCGCAGCGAGGCGAGGTGCTCGACCGGCTGGTGGGTGGGGCCGTCCTCGCCGAGACCGATGGAGTCGTGCGTCCAGACGTACGTCACCGGGAGCTGCATCAGCGCGGAGAGGCGGACGGCGTTGCGCATGTAGTCGGAGAACACCAGGAAGGTGCCGCCGTAGACGCGGGTGTTGCCGTGCAGGGCGATGCCGTTCATCTCGGCCGCCATGGAGTGCTCGCGGATGCCGAAGTGGATCGTACGGCCGTACGGGTCGGCCTCCGGGAGCGGGTTGCCCTTCGGGAGGAAGGACGAGGTCTTGTCGATGGTGGTGTTGTTCGAGCCGGCCAGGTCGGCGGAGCCGCCCCACAGCTCGGGCAGGACCGCGCCGAGCGCCTGGAGGGTCCTGCCGGAGGCGGCACGGGTGGCGACCGAGGAGCCCTCCTCGAACACCGGGAGGGCGTCCTTCCAGCCCTCGGGGAGCTGACCGGCCACGATCCGGTCGAAGAGCTTCGCGCGCTCGGGCTGGGCACCGCGCCACTTGTCGAGCTGCTTGTCCCACGCGGAGTGCGCCTCGGCGCCCCGGTCCAGGGCCCGGCGGCTGTGCGCGAGAACCTCGTCGGCGACCTCGAAGGACTTCTCCGGGTCGAAGCCGAGGACGCGCTTGGTGGCGGCGACCTCGTCGGCGCCGAGCGCGGAGCCGTGGGCGGCCTCGGTGTTCTGTGCGTTCGGCGCTGGCCAGGCGATGATCGTGCGCATCGCGATGATCGAGGGGCGCCCGGTCTCGGCCTGCGCCGTCTTCAGCGCCGTGTACAGCGCGTGCGGGTCGATGTCGCCGTCGGCGCCGGGCTCGATGCGCTGGGTGTGCCAGCCGTAGGCCTCGTACCGCTTCAGCACGTCCTCGGAGAAGGCGGTCGCGGTGTCGCCCTCGATGGAGATGTGGTTGTCGTCGTAGACGAAGACGAGGTTGCCGAGCCGCTGGTGACCGGCCAGGGAGGAGGCTTCGGCGGAGATGCCCTCCTCCAGGTCGCCGTCGGAGACGATCGCCCAGATGGTGTGGTCGAAGGGCGACTCGCCCTCGGGGGCCTCGGGGTCGAACAGACCGCGCTCGTAGCGGGCGGCCATCGCCATGCCCACCGCGTTCGCGACACCCTGTCCGAGCGGGCCGGTCGTGGTCTCCACACCGGCCGTGTGCCCGTACTCGGGGTGACCAGGCGTCTTCGAACCGTGCGTCCGGAACGCCTTCAGGTCGTCCAGCTCCAGCTCGTACCCGGCGAGATACAGCTGCGTGTACAGCGTCAGCGAGGTGTGGCCGGGGGAGAGGACGAAGCGGTCACGGCCGGTCCACTCGGGATCCGCGGGATCGTGACGCATCACCTTCTGAAAGATCGTGTACGCGGCGGGGGCCAGGCTCATCGCCGTGCCCGGGTGCCCGTTGCCGACCCTCTGCACCGCGTCAGCGGCCAGAACACGGGCGGTGTCGACGGCACGACGGTCGAGATCGGTCCACTCGAAGCTGTCGGGTGTGTGCGCGTTCATCTTCAAGAAGTCCTCGGTAAGAGCGGCAGAACTGCTCGGACGCCTTCAAATCTAAAAGTCTGACTTTTACGAGGGAAGGTGTCGGTGTGCCAGCCTGTGGTGAAAGTGGGACACCGGAACCCGTACTGAGGCGGCACGAGAAGGACATGGCGGACAGAACCATCCAAGGCGTCGCGGGTGACGGCGACGTGATCAGAACGTTTCCCTTCCCTGTCGATCTGAGCGTCTGCGGCGTGGGCATGCAGGTCGGCCCGATGAGCCCCGGACGCGCCTGGCACGCCGACGCACCCCTGCACCGCGTCCACCGCATCGACTTCCATGTGGTGATGCTCTTCGACGAGGGCCCGGTCCGCCACATGATCGACTTCGCCGAGTACGAGGCGGACGCCGGCGACATCCTGTGGATCCGCCCCGGCCAGGTCCACCGCTTCTCCCGGCCCGACGAGTACCGCGGCACCGCCCTCGCCATGCAGCCCGGCTTCCTCCCCCGCGCCACGGTCGAGGCGACAGGCCTCTACCGCTACGACCTCCCGCCCCTCCTGCGCCCCGACGAACCCCGCCTCGCCGCCCTCCGCGCCTCCCTCGGCCAGCTCCAACGCGAGTACGAGGACACCGAGACGCTCCCGCTGAGCCTGCACACGTCGGTCCTGCGACACTCCCTGACAGCCTTCCTGCTACGGCTCGCGCATCTCGCCGCCAGCTCGGCGGAGGCGGCCCGGCAACAGGCCGACACGACGTTCACGCTCTTCCGCGACGCCGTCGAGAAGGGCTTCGCCACCAACCACAGCGTCAGCGCCTACGCCGACGCCCTCGGCTACTCCCGCCGCACCCTCGTCCGCGCGGTCCGCGCCGCCACGGGTGAGACCCCGAAGGGCTTCATCGACAAGCGGGTCGTCCTGGAGGCGAAACGGCTGCTGGCCCACACGGACCTGCCGATCGGCAGGGTCGGCGCGGCAGTCGGCTTTCCCGACGCGGCGAACTTCTCCAAGTTCTTCCAGCAGCACACGGATGTGACGCCGGCGGGGTTCCGGGCGGAGCTACGGTGACGCATGAGTGATGTCTGGTCCGTGCTGTCCGAG
This sequence comes from Streptomyces sp. NBC_01622, assembly GCF_045209635.1. NCBI lineage: Bacteria > Bacillati > Actinomycetota > Actinomycetes > Kitasatosporales > Streptomycetaceae > Streptomyces > Streptomyces sp. NBC_01622. The sequence continues at coordinate 2,116,259 of NZ_CP109293.1, read as the reverse complement.
GGCTTCCGGCCCACCGAGCGCGTCGCCCGGGACTGGCTGTCGGGACTGGGCCTGAACCCGGCCGCCCCGACGGACGCGATGCTCAGCCTCTTCGACGCCGGAGAAGCGAGCTTTCTGTACCGTGCGGATCTTCCGGCCGACGTGCTGGACGCGGCCGTGGTCCATCCGTCGAGAAACGTCTGGGGGAGGGCCGCGGAGAGCGGGAAGCTCTCGCGCGACCAGTGGGACCGGCTCCTGGCCGCCACCGCCGGGCTGCCCCTCCACGGGGTGCTGGCCGAGATGGCGGAGGAGCACGACGACAGCCGACGACGCGGCGCACGCGTCGGCGTGGGCCGCCCGTCGTCACCCGACTCCCGCCCGCCCGCCACACCGGCCGAGATCGCCGCCATGGCCGAGACCGTCCCCGACATCACGGCGGACGACCGCAGCTACGCCCTGTGGTGGATCGCGGCCCTGTACGACGACCCGGCCGCCATGAGGCAACTGGCCTCGTCCGCCAACCTGTTGATCCGCCGCAGCGTGGCCCGCGCCCTACGCCTTCCCCCCGACGTCGTGGACCTGCCGGCCCACGACGAGGACCGCGTCGTACGGCTCTTCCTCACCGAGTCCTGCGACGACGCACCCGGAGACCTGCTCCTCGACGTGTGGTCCTGGTGGCCGGGCAGCTTCTCTTTCCCCGGCCGTCCCCGCAACCACCCCGACTTCCCCCGCGACGGCCTGCTGCGCTTCGCCGACGACCCGCGGCCACGCATACGTCTCCTCGCACTCGACGATCCCGCGTCCACCGGTGAACTCGTCGAACGGTCCGGCCGTGACCCCGACGCCGATGTACGGGCGCGCGCGGCGGGGGATCCGCGACTGTCCCCCGAATCCGCCGCCGGGCTGGCCCACGACGACGTGGTACGGGTACACCGTGCGGCCCGGCGCAATCCGGTCCTGCCCCCAACCTCCCTGGTGCCGCTGCTCCTCGACAAGCGCAGCGCCCTGGACGCCGCCCGGAATCCGGCCCTTCCCGTGGCCGTCATGCACCACATGATCGCGCTGACGGAGCAGGGGCCCCACGCACACGCGTGAAACCCCTTGCCCCCGTGGCGAGTCGGTGTCAGTGCCCGAAGTCGAACCAGTTCACATTCACGAAGTCCGCCGGCTGGCCGCTGCTGAACGTGAGATAGACGTCATGGGTGCCGGTGACCGAGCTGATGTTGGCCGGGACCGTCTTCCACGACTGCCAGCCCCCGGTGTTGGCCAGCGCGAAGCTGCCGACCGGTGTCGCGGTCGGGCTGTCCAGGCGTACCTGGACCAGACCGCTGACCCCGCTCGCCGCACCGCTCGCGACCCGGGCGTAGAACTGGGTGGCCGCCGTGGAGCCGAAGTTGACGCCCTTGTAGAGCGCCCAGTCGCCGTTGGCTATCGAGCCGATGTCCTGGCCGCCGCCCGTGTCCGTGGTGGTCTCGGCGATCGTGCCGGACTGGCTGTCGTACGACTCGGCCTGGATGGCGCCGTAGGCGTCCCGGTTGCCGGTCGGCGGGGTCGTGGTACCGCTCCCACTGCCCGTGGCCTGGAGCACCTGGACGTAGTCCACCGTCATCGGGTGGTTCGGGTCGGTGGCGCTGGTCGGGCCGCCGCCGTACGCCGCCGGGAAGCCGCCGCCCATCGCCACGTTCAGGATGATGAAGAAGCCGTGGTTGGTGGCGTTGGCCCAGGTCGTCGCGTCGACCTGACTGGCGTTCACGGTGTGGAAGTTGACGCCGTCGAGGTAGAAGCGGATCTGCTCGGGGCTGGTCGAGCGGTCCCACTCCATGGCGTAGGTGTGGAAGCCTGCCTGGCAAGTGGTGCCGGTGCAGGCGGTGTTGCCGCCGATGCCGGTCGTCTCGTTGCAGGGGCCGCCCGGGCTGCTGCCGCAATGCATCGTCGCCCAGTCGGTGTTGAGACCCTGGACGTTCTCCATGATGTCCAACTCGCCCACGCTGGGCCAGTTCTGGTAGTTGCCCCGGTAGGGCGCGCCCAGCATCCAGAACGCGGGCCAGTAGCCGAGCGCCGACGAGCCCGTGACGTTCGGCATCTGGATGCGGGCCTCGACGCGCAGCTTCCCGCCGGCCGGCGGCTGGAAGTCGGTGCGGTTGGTCTCGATACGGCCCGAGGTCCAGTTGCCCGAGGAGTCCCGGCGCGGGGTGATCAACAGGTTGCCGTTGCCGTCGAGCGCCACGTTGTTGGTGGAGGAGGTCATCGACTCGACCTCGCCGGTACCCCAGTTGGCGGCGCCGCCCGGATACGAAGTCCCGGTGTCGTACTGCCAGTTGGCGGTGGAGACGCCGGTGCCCGCGGTGCCGTTGAAGTCGTCGAGGAAGACCTGCGTCCAGCCCGTGGGGGGCGTGGGCGCGGAGGCGTCCGCGGGCAGGGTGAAGGCCGTGGCGGTGGCGATCGCCAGGCCGAGGGTGCTGAGGGCGGCGATCAAAACACGCCGGAGGGGACGGGGTCTGCGCTGCGTGCCGGAGGTTTCACTCATGGGTGCCTCTCGGATACGGAGTGGGGTGCGGGTGCCGCGCCCGCTGCTTGAGAGCGCTCTCACGCAGTGGGGTGCGCGGTCAATGTGCTCTTAGCCACTCCGGCCGTCAAGAGGTGAAGCCGGGAAAGTCCTTTCGGTCTGCGGGAGTTCAGGTGATGAAGGCGATGAATGCGGGTGAAAGAGGAGGTTTCCGAGCGGCCGACGGTGGGCGGGTCGCGAGGGGTGCCGTGGGCGGACGGGCCACGGGTCGTATTGTTCGTCCCCGGGAACCGGGCGGTCCAGGAGAGGGGCGAGGAGGATGACGGCAGTGCGCATGCTGGCATCGGTGCTGGCCACGTGGGTCGCGCTGACCGTGCTCGTACTCGCGCCGGCGACTCTGCCCGAGGGGTGGCAGTACTACATCTACTCGCCGGCCGGCGTGGGACTGTGGATGCTGGCCATGCTCGTCGCACCTGTCGTGGTCTGCTTCGTCAGGTGGCCGTGGATCCGCTCGGGCGGCGGATGAGGTCGCCTCTCCCACGGGACAGGCGTTCTCCTGCGGTACTGCCTCAGACCGCGCTGCCCGCCTTCCAGTCCGCCCAGGACAGGTTCCAGCCGTTGAGGCCGTTGTCCGCCGCCACGGTCTTCTCGCCGGAGTTCTTCACGATGACGACGTCGCCGAGCATCGAGCTGTCGTAGAACTTGTAGCCCGCCACGGAACTGTCGTTGGCGCCCTTGGCGTCGTGCAGGCCGACGCAGCCGTGGCTGGTGTTCTCGTTGCCGAACACCGCGGTGGACGCCCAGTAGTTGCCGTGCACGAAGGTGCCGGAGGTGGTCAGGCGCTGGGCGTGCGGGACGTCGGAGATGTCGTACTCGTCGCCGAGCCCGACCGTCGAGGACTCCATGCGGGTCTGCTTGAACCGCTCGCTGATCACCATGATCCCGGACCAGGTGGTGTGCTGGGCGTTGCCGCCGCTGACCGGGTAGGTGGCGAGGGTCTTGCCGTCCCGCTTGACCACCATCTCCTTGCCGGCGAGGTCGACCGTGCTGATCTGCTCGCGCCCGATGTCGAACGTGACGTCCTTGGACTGGATGCCGTAGATGCCGTCCTGGCCCTCGACGTCCTTCAGGCGCAGGCTCAGCGTGATCTTCGTGCCGGCCGCCCAGTACGTCTCGGGGCGGAAGTCGAGGCGGGTGTCGCTGAACCAGTGGCCGACGACCTCGACGGCGGGTTCGGCGGTGACCGTGATCGCCTTCTGGACGGCGGCGCGGTCCTTGACAGCGTGCGTGAAGTTGATCGACACCGGCATGCCGACGCCGGAGGTCGAGTTCGCCTCGGGGGTGAAGTAGCCGACGAAGGTCTCGCCGGGCGACCTGGTGGTGAAGGTCGCGGTCTTCGCGGCCGCGCCCTGCGCCTGCGCGGCGACCGTGTACTTCGTGCCCGAGTACGGGTTCTTCGTGGACGTCCACTTCGTCTTGGCGGCGTTGAAGGTCCCGGCGAGCGTGGAGCCGTCGTTGCCGGTCACCTTCACCGTGGCGAACGTGCCGTCGGTCACCGTCACCGTGACCGGGGCCGAGAAATCGGCCTTCTTCGTGCCGTCGGCGGGCGAGACCGTGACGGTCGGCGTCTTCGCGGCCTTCACCGACGCCTTCGCCGACGCACCGCCGGACGAGGCGCTCTCCGCGGCGCCCGCCGAGCCGCTGCAACCGGTCAGCACAGCCGCCGGCACCACCCCGAGCACGGTGAGGATCCCACGCCGGGACCACCTCTCCGACGGCTTCTCGGACCGGTTGGATATGTGCGACACGCCCACGGCAGGCCTTCTTCCATATGCCGCGCACACCCCCTGGCCGTACGCGACGAGATCACCAGTGCCGTTGCATCCTGCGTCACTTCCATGGGTTGAATCTTTGAATCCCAGGGCCCCAACCTGAGATTCCTGTGAAGAGAACCTGAAAGAAGGCCTGAAACCACGGTTGTCGGACGCTCCACGAGTGTGAACAGAGTATGAACGCGCCGACCGGTGCCCTGAGTATCCGGTGAGATCCCCGTCCCGCCATGGCTTCCCCACCTGTCCGGTCGGAATAGTGAGGAAGGAACTGAAGGCGGAGTTCCGCTTCGGCGGCTCCGCGGCAGACCACGCCGGAGGTATGCGTGACCGAAGTCCGCAAGCGGCCCACCACGGCGATCGTCGGGGCGGGCGCGGCAGGCACCCTGACCGCCGTCCAGCTGTGCGAGAGCGCCACGCGCCGCCGGAGCCCGCTCGGCCTGGTGCTGGTCGACCCGGCCCCGGAGGCCGGCCGCGGCACCGCGTACGCGACACCCGACCCGCGCCACCGCCTCAACGTCCCCGCGGGCGGCATGAGTTGCTACCCCGACGACCCCGGCCACTTCACCCGCTGGCTCTGCCGCCACGGCGAACCCACCGTCGGCGGAACCGACTTCGCCACCCGGTACCGCTACGGCGCCTACCTCGCCGACACCCTCGCCCAGGCCGTCGTCCGCTCCCACGGCACGGTCTCCGTACGCAGGCTGCGCACCCGCGCGGAGAGCTGTACCGGCACCCCCACAGGCCCGGTGGAACTCCACCTCGCCGACGGGGGACTCCTCACCGCCGACAGCGCCGTCCTCGCCACCGGCCCCGCCGCCCCCACGGCCGCCTGGGCCCCGCCCGCGCTGCGCTCCTCGCCCCGCTTCGTCGACTCGCCCTGGACACCAGGTGCGTTGGACGCCGTGCGCGAGGACACCGCCGACATCCTCCTCGTCGGCACCGGCCTCACCGCGGTGGACCTCGCCCTCACCCTCGACCGCCCCGAACGCACCGTGCACGCCGCCTCCCGCAGCGGACTCCTGCCGCAGCCGCACGCGTTGGGACCGGCAGGCCCGATGGAAGCACCGAGCTGGCCGCGCGACCTGACCCTGAGCGGACTGCGCCGCACCGTCTACCGGCACGTCGGCCGCTCCGTGCGCACCCACGGCGACTGGCGGCCCGCCCTCGACAGCCTCCGCCCGCACACCGCGCGCCTCTGGCACAGCCTCACCCCCGCAGAACGCGGGGAGTTCCTCGCCCACGAGAGCGCGATCTGGAACACCCACCGGCACCGCATGGCCCCCGCCACCGCCGAATCGGTCACCCGGGCCCGCACCGCACGACGCCTCCAGGTGCACACCGGCACGATCACCGAAGTCGTCGAGAACGGCGGGCGGTTGACAGTCACACTCTCCAACGGCCGGACACTGCACGTCGGTTGGGCCATCGACTGCACCGGCCCGGGGCAACGGCTCGAAGACCCGCTGTGGCGCCGCCTGTTCGCGACGGGAATGGCGGTGCCAGGCCCGCTCGGCATGGGCGTCGCCACCCGCGACGGACGCCTCCTCGACGCCCAGGGCCGTTGCGCACGCCCCCTGTTCACCCTCGGCGCCCCACGGCGCGGCGAACTCTGGGAGACCACCGCGATCCCCGAGATCCGCGTCCAGGCCGCCGCCCTGGCCCGGCGACTGCTCGCACCCCCGGCCCGCCGCACCGCCCGCCGCAGGCCCGTCGACGGACTCGGACTCCCGCTCTCCACCCACGCCGAGGCCGCCACCGCATACCGCAGCGGACTCGACCGGGTCCTCAAAGTGCGCGCCGGGGCCGAGGACGCCTTCGCCCGCGCGGTCGCCCTGGACCCCGGATTCGCCCTGGGCCACGCGGCGTTGGCCCTCCTGGGCCACGAGTGCGGGGCCGCCGTCGACGTACCCCGCGCCCTCGCCGACGCCCAGCGCTGCGCCCAGGAGCGGGCCGACGAGCGGGAGCGGTCCTTCGTGGACGTGATCACGCGACGGGTCCAGTCCACCGACGGGGACCGAGCGTTGATACGGCACCTCGACGCCCACCCCGCCGACGCGCTCGCCCTCGCCGCCGCCGTACCCACCATCGCCTTCTCCGGGGCCACCGACCTGGACGACGACTACGCGCTCCGCCTGGTCGAGCGCACGTCCCCCGCCTACGACGGGCACTGGTTCCACACCTCGCTGCTCGCGTTCCTGCGCCAGGAGCAGGGCCGGCTGCACGAGGCGGGCGAACTCGCCCACCGGGCATCGGGAGTCGAACCCGCCTCCGGTCACGCCGTGCACGCGCCGGCCCACGTCCACTACGAGTCCGGCGCCCACGAGGCGGGCCGGGACTGGCTCGACGGCTGGGTGTCCGGACAGGGCCGGGGCGCGGTCCACCGGGCCCACTTCTCCTGGCACATCGCCCTGCACGAACTCGCGCTGGACGACCCGGCCGCCGTCCGCAGGCGCTGGTTCGCCCAGCTGGCGCCCGGCCGGGTGACCGGGGTGCGCGCGCTGGTCGACTCGGGGTCGCTGCTGTGGCGGGCCCGGCTCAGCGGCAACTGGCAGGGGGAGCTGCCGACTTCGGACGTACTGGACTCCGTGGCCTGCGAGGTCCTGGAGCGGCCCGCGACCGCGTTCACCGCGCTGCACGCGGCGGTGGCCCTCGCCGCCGCCGGTGACCTCCCGGCGCTGCGCCGCCTGCGCGACCACGCGGCGGGGGCCGACCCGGTGCAGCGCGAGGTCATCGCCCCGCTCTGCGAGGCCTTCGCCGCCCTCGTCGAACACCGCTTCCACGACGCGGCCCACGGCCTCGACGCACTGCTTCCGGTCCTGCGCAAGGTGGGCGGCAGCGCGGCCCAACGCGAGGTCGTCGAGGAGACGTTGCTGTACGCGCTCGTATCCGCGGGGCGGTGCGACGGCACGGCGACTGCTGGACGCCCGACTCGACCGGAAGGCGGCGCCTCGGGACCGGCGGATGCTGGCGGGGTTGGCCGGGTGAGACGGGCGGGACGGGCGGGACGGGCAGGACGGGTGAAGCGATGGCCGGCATTCAGTCCTGAGTCGGCTCCCCGTCCGGCCCGTCCCCTTCCGCCGCCGGGAGCGCGAGCGTCGCCTCCAGGCCGGAGCCGGGGGAGCGGGTGCGGGCGCCGTGGGTGAAGCGTTCCGTCATGGCGTGCCGCTGATCGGCGGGGATGCCCGGACCGTCGTCGCCGACGCCGATCCGGACCGTGCCGGCGTCCCGGGTGAACCGGACCTCGACGTCACCGCCGGGGCGGCCGTGCAGGGCCGCGTTGTCGAGGAGGTTGTCGACGGCCAGGCGCAGACCCACCGGCCAGCCGTCCACCTGGACGGGCGTGCGGGTGTCGGCCGTCAACCGGTAGGTCGTGGTGGGATGGCGGCGGGCCGCCTGGGCGACGGCGGTGTCGAGGAGTTCGCCCACGACGACCCGGGTGCGTCCGGGCAGCGCGTGGGCGTCGCCACGGGCGAGCGTCTGCAGCCCGGTGAGCAGGGCGGTGATACGGCGGTGCTCCGAGCTCATCGCCGCCAGGGCCCGGGCTTGCTGGTCGGCTCCGGCCGCCACCCCAGCGCCCGCGAGATCCCGCGCGCCGCGAGCCGTACCGCCGGGATCAACGCCGGTACCTGGGCGTCGACCTGGGGCACGACGACCGATACGGCCGCCACCACCGCACCGCCCGGCCCGCGCACCGGAGCGGCCACCGACAGCGCGTCGTCCGTGACCTGACGGTCGCTCACCGCCACGCCGGCGCGCCGCACTTCGGCCAGTACCCTCCGCAGCCGTACCGGACCGGTGATCGTGTACGGCGTGAAGGACGCCAACGGGCCCGCGCAGTAGGCCTCTTGGAGATCCGGTTCGTCGTGGGCCAGCAACGCGAGGCCGACGCCGGTGGCGTGCAGCGGCCAGCGGGCGCCCACCCGGATGTGCACGCCGACCGCCGAACGGCCCGAGATCCACTCGGTGTAGACGACCTCCGTGCCGTCCCGCACCGCCAACTGCACGTTCTCGTGCGTCGATTCGTAGAGGTCCTCCAGGTAGGGCAGGGCCAGTTGACGCAGGGCGAGGCCGCGGGGCGCGAGCGCCGCGATCTCCCACAGCCGCAGTCCCACGTGGTAGACGCCGGACGCGTCCCGCTCCAGCGCGCCCCACTCGGTGAGGGCGCCCGCGAGCCGGTGCGCGGTGGTCAGGGTGAGTCCGGCCCGGCGGCCGATGTCGGACAGCGACAGGGCCGTGTGCTCGTGGTCGAAGGCGGCGAGCACGGCGAGCAGCCGGTCGGGAGCGGAGCGGGCGGTCGTCTCCGGCCGGGTGGTGGTCATCGCCGTACCTCCTTGTCCGGCGTCAGGCGAGTCCGTCCTCGGCGACCTGCTGCAACAACGTGTGCAGGGTCTCCCGCTGGGTCGCGTCCAGCGGGTCGAGCAGTTCGTTCGTCACCCGCAGGCCGGCCTCGTCCGTGTCGCGCAGGAAGCCGCGGCCGTTCTCCGTCAGGACCACGATGCGGCTTCGCCGGTCGTCGGGGGAAGGGCGCCGCTCGGCGAATCCCAGCTTCTCCAGGTCGTCGACCAGGCCGACGATCGCGCTCGGGTCGTAGCCCAGCCGCGTGCTCAGCTCGCGCTGGAGGGCGCCCTCGGACGTGGCCAGGAAGCGGAGCAGCGCGTAGTGGCGCAGGCGCAGGCCCGACTCCTGGAGGAACGTGTTGAAGAGCTGGCCGGAGCGCAGGCCCAGCCGGTACAGGAGGTAACCGGTGTCCGCGTGCAGCCCGCGCATCCACGGCTCGTGCGCGTCGATCGGGGGGTTCGCGGCGTGCTGCTGGCGGGCGATGGCGGGCTCCCTGGGTCGAGGCCCCGGGGTGGGGCGTGCGGTGGTTCGGGGTCAGTGTGACGCACCTGGTCCGTCGGCAACAACTATTGACGTCAACAATTATTGCTCTTAGCTTCGATCTCGAAGCCGCACCGGTGCGCCTGTAGCCGCATCGCGGTGCATCGCCTTGTGAAGGGATCCGCTCGTGCCCAGCATCGATCTGACCGGCAAGGTCGCCGTCGTCACCGGCAGCGGCCGGGGCCTCGGTCTCGCCTACGCGCACGCCCTGGCCGCCCACGGCGCGTCCGTGGTCGTCAACGACATCGACGAGGCGGTGGCCGACCAGGCCGTGAAGTCGATCGCCGAGGCGGGCGGCACCGCCGTCGCCGAGGTGGTCCCGGTCGGTACGACCGAGGCCGCCGAACGGCTGGTGAACCGTGCCGTCGAGGAGTTCGGGCGGCTCGACGTCCTGGTCACCAACGCGGGCATCCTGCGCGACAAGGTGCTGTGGAAGATGACCGACGAGGACTTCGACGCGGTGATCACCACCCACCTCAAGGGCACCTTCACCTGCGCCCGCGCCGCCGCCGTACGGATGCGCGAACAGGGCGAGGGCGGCAGCCTGATCCTGGTCGGCTCGCCGGCCGGCCAGCGCGGCAACTTCGGCCAGACGAACTACTCGGCCGCCAAGGCCGGCATCGCCGCCTTCGCCCGCACCTGGTCGATGGAGCTCGGCCGCGCCGGCATCACCGTCAACGCGATCGTGCCGGTCGCCGCGACCGCGATGACCGAGACGATCCCCGCGTTCGCCCCGTACATCGAGGCCATGAAGAACGGCGAGGCGCTGCCCGACTTCCTCCGCAAGGGCGAGGGCTTCGGCACCCCCGAGGACTGCGCCGCCCTCGTCCCCTTCCTCGCCTCCGGGGCCGCGCGCTCCATCACCGGCCAGGCCATCGGCATCGGCGGCGACAAGGTGGCACTCTGGTCCCACCCGCAGGAGATCAGCACGGCCTACGCCGACGGCGGCTGGACCCCCGACACCCTGGCCGTCGCCTTCCCCACCTCGGTCGGCGCCGAACTCCAGTCGGTCGGCATCCCTGCACCGAAGCTGCCGGAGGCGTGATGGACCTGAGCGAACTCGTCGCCATCGACGTCCACACCCACGCGGAGGTGTCCTCCAAGGGCCACTCCTCCCTGGACGACGACCTCCACGACGCCTCCTCCGCCTACTTCAAGGTCGAGGGCAAGCGGAAGCCGACCCTGGAGGAGACCGCCGCGTACTACCGCGAGCGGAAGATGGCCGCCGTGATCTTCACGGTCGACGCCGAGTCCGCGACCGGCACCGAGCCCGTCCCGAACGAGGAGGTCGCCGAGGCCGCCGCCGCCAACGCCGACGTCCTCATCCCCTTCGCGTCCATCGACCCGTTCCGGGGCCGGGCGGGCGTGAAGCGGGCCCGGCGGCTGGTCGAGGAGTACGGCGTCAAGGGCTTCAAGTTCCACCCCAACATCCAGGGCTTCTTCCCCAACGACCGGTCCGTGGCCTACGACCTGTACGAGGTCATCGAGGAGACGGGCGCCATCGCCCTCTTCCACACCGGCCAGACGGGCATCGGCGCGGGGGTACCGGGAGGCGGCGGCATCCGCCTCAAGTACTCCAACCCCCTCCACGTCGACGACGTCGCCGCCGACTTCCCCCACCTCAAGATCATCCTGGCGCACCCGTCCTTCCCCTGGCAGGACGAGGCACTCGCCGTCGCCACCCACAAGCCGGGCGTCCACATCGACCTCTCCGGCTGGTCACCGAAGTACTTCCCGCCGCAGCTCGTGCAGTACGCGAACACCCTGCTCAAGGACAAGGTCCTCTTCGGTTCCGACTACCCCGTCCTCACCCCGGACCGCTGGCTCGCCGACTTCGAGAAGCTGCCCATCAAGGACGAGGTCAGACCGAAGATCCTCAAGGACAACGCCGCCCGCCTGCTCGGGCTGACGTAAGGGGCACCGGATGCGCAACGAGGGACTGGGGTCATGGCCCGCACGCCGGGCCCGCAAGACCCCGCACCGCACAGCCCTGATCCACGGCAGTTCGCCGACGGACTACGGCACATTGCATACACGAACCACCCGCCTCGCCCACGCCCTGCGCACCCGGGGCGTCCGCCGCGGCGACCGCATCGCCTACCTCGGCCCCAACCACCCCTCCTACCTGGAGACCCTGTTCGCGGCCGGCACCCTCGGCGCGGTCTTCGTCCCCCTCAACACCCGCCTCACCGCCCCCGAGATCGCCTACCAACTCGCCGACTCCGGCGCCAGGATCCTCGTCTACGGTCCGACGCACACCGCCCTCGTCGCCGGACTGCCGGGCAGCACCGACGTACGCATCTATGTCGAAGTCGGCCCCGAATACGAGGAGTTGCTCGAAGCGGCGTCCGCCGAGCCCATCGACGAGCCCGTCACCGCCGACGACACCTGCATCATCATGTACACCTCGGGCACGACCGGCCGCCCCAAGGGCGCCATGCTCACCCACGGCAACCTGACCTGGAACGCGCTCAACGTCCTCGTCGACACCGACCTGATCGCCGACGAACGCGCCCTGGTCTCCGCCCCGCTGTTCCACACGGCCGGCCTCAACATGCTCACCCTGCCGGTGCTGCTCAAGGGCGGCACCTGCGTCCTGGTCGAGTCCTTCGACCCGGACGCCACCTTCGACCTGGTCGAACGGCACCGGATCACCTTCATGTTCGGCGTGCCGACGATGTTCGACCAGATCGCCCGGCATCCCCGCTGGGCCGACGCCGACCTGTCCTCGCTGCGCATCCTCACCTGCGGCGGCTCCCCGGTCCCGTCCCCGCTCATCGCCGCGTACCAGGAGCGGGGCCTGACCTTCCTCCAGGGCTACGGCATGACGGAGGCCGCGCCCGGAACCCTGTTCCTGGACGCCGAACACGCGGTGAGCAAGGCGGGTTCGGCGGGCGTGCCGCACTTCTTCAGCGACGTACGGGTCGTACGGCCGGACCTCACCCCCACCGACGTCGGCGAGACCGGCGAGGTCGTGGTGCGCGGACCCCATGTCATGCCCGGCTACTGGGGGCTGCCCGAGGAGACGGCCGCGGTCTTCGCCGACGGCTGGTTCCGCAGCGGGGACGCGGCCCGGACCGACGACGACGGTTACGTGTACATCGTCGACCGTATGAAGGACATGATCATCTCCGGTGGGGAGAACATCTACCCCGCCGAGATCGAGGACCTGCTCCTGGCCCACCCGGCCGTCGTCGAGTGCGCGGTGATCGGGGTCGCGGACGACAAGTGGGGCGAGGTGCCGCGGGCGGTCGTCGTACCGCGCGAAGGCGCCTCGCTCGACCCCGACGAGGTACTGGCCTCGCTGGCCGGCCGCCTGGCCAAGTACAAGATCCCCAAGTCGGTGGTGGTCGCGGACGAACTCCCGCGCACCGCCTCGGGGAAGCTCCTCAAGTCCCGGGTGCGCAAGCGCTTCGGCGACCAGTAGACAGCCCACGGGCAACCGGTAACTCCCTCAAGGAACAGGCTACTTATGAGCATCACCGTCAACGGCCTCGACGAACTCAAGAAGCTCGCGGGCAGCGACCTGGGCACCAGTGAATGGATCGAGGTCACCCAGGAACGCATCGACACCTTCGCCGACGCGACCGGCGACCACCAGTGGATCCACGTCGACCCGGAGAAGGCCGCGGCCGGCCCCTTCGGCGCGCCCATCGCGCACGGCTATCTGACCCTCTCCCTCTTCATCCCGCTCTTCACCGAGCTGCTGGACGTCGAGGGCGTGTCCACGAAGGTCAACTACGGCCTGAACAAGGTGCGTTTCCCCGCACCGGTCAAGGTCGGTTCGCGGATCCGGCTCGCCGCGAGGCTCGCGTCGGTGGAGGACGTGCCGGGCGGGGTGCAGATCGCCGTCGACGGGACGATCGAGATCGACGGCGGGCCGAAGCCCGCCGCCGTCCTGCAGAGCCTCTCGCGGTTCTACGCCTGAGGGACCCGCACCGCTCCTGCCGCTACTGCTGCTTGTACGAGTAGACGCTGGTCGACACCACGCACACGCCGGGCTGGACGACCTCGGCGCGCAACGTCCCGCTGTTCACGTCGTAGTCGACGCCCTCGGCCTCGAACGTGCCCGTGCAGATGCTGCGTTGGGGCAGCGCGAACAGGCTCGTGACCGTGCCGGTGATCGGCTGGCCGTCCAGCTTGTGCGGCAGGTCGACCTGGAGGAGCGGGCGGATCTCGGGGAACTTGGTCCCCGACGCGTCGTCCGAGACGCACACCAGCCGGGTGTCCGTCACGAAGTCGCAGCCCTGGATGTCGTTCACCGTCCTGTCCAGGGTGATCTGTCCGGCCTGCGGCAGCGTTCCGCCCGTCGCCGGAGTGGACGGGTTGAGCAGGGGAGTGGGGAAGACCTGGAGTCTGGACTGGTCGCCCCACTCGCCCGACACCATCCACTGCGTGTCCGGCGAGATGGCGTCGAACGAGTTGTTGATCTTCTCGCCCGAGTCGAGCGGGTGGACGTACGTGTAGCGCGTCCCGGACGGCGTGGTGACCGCGAACATCTTGGACGTGCCCGTGTCGGCGGCCTGGTAGGCGTCGAAGACGTAGCCGTTCGCGATGTCCGGGTCACCGATGTGGTTCCAGCCCTGGGCACGCAGATCCAGCGGGATGGACGCGAGCCCGCGGTACAGCAGCGAGCCGTCCGCACGGGACGCGACGCCCTCTCCGCCGCCGAGGCTGTCGGTGTAGGCCGTGCCGGTCTCCGCCCAGGTGGTGGCAGCGGCGGCCGAGGAGGTGCTCGCGCCGAGCGTGAGAGCAACCAATAAGGCGGCGAGGACAGTGAGTTGACGGTTCATCAGTTACCTGCCAGGTCGACGAAGATGGGGTTCGAATAGAACCATGTGTCGGCCCACGGGTCACCGTTTCCGGGCTCGTGAGGGATCGGGCCGTGCGGGTCGATGGCGGCACCGAGGTAGCCCGCGCCGTGCCGCTCGCCGTCGCTGCCGCGCAGCCGCAGGTAGAAGGACTCGTCCCCGGCGGCCACCCGGATGCGCAGCGTGTACGTCCCCTTGCGGCCGTTCACGTCGGCCGTACGGACCACTTTCGTGTCCGGCGCCCGCCACGCGTCCCGGTCGGACACCACACCGCGCACCGCACCCCGGATCACGTCCACGTGCGCCAACTCCGGCAGGATTCCCTGGGCGTTGGGCCGCGAGGCGGTCGTCACGGTGACGCTCAGCGTGAGCCTGTCGCCCTTGCGGACCCGCAGCCGGCCGCCCAGCGTGACGCCCTGGCCGGGGTCGCAGTCCCGCTTCAGACGCACCTCCAGCCCGTCCAGCAGGTGCCCGTGGTCGACCCAGACCCGGCCCGCGCGCATCCCCGCCATCACCGCGCCGTAGCCGTAGCGGGTCACGCCGACATGCGTGCGGCTGAACTCGCCGGGCCAGAAGTCGCTGCCGGGCTGCGGGGTGCCGGTCTGCACCGGGTCGGGCAGCTTCCCGGTGTTGTCGAAGTTCTGCCCCTCGGGCCAGGCGCCGTTGGCCCAAGTGTCGTAGACCGTACGGTGGTTGTCGGAGTTCGTGGTGATCGAGAACAGCCGGCCCTCGGCCAGCAACGAGTCCCACAGCCCGCCGACGGTCGCCGTCGCCCAGTCGAAACCGCCGTACGTCACATACGCGTCCGCCGGATAGCCCGACCAGGACTGCGCCGACGGCTTGTTCTCGTACTCGCCGCGGATCGAGGTCGCACCCCGCCGGCCGGGGAGGGCCGCGCCCTGGGCACCGGGCGCGCCCTCCATGCCGATCATGATCTCGGGGGCCGCGTCCCGCCAGGCCCGCATCTCGTGCGGGGAGTCGATGCCGAGGCGCAGCGGGTGGTTGGCGAGGACGAGGACGTCGTCGACGTAGCCCGAACGGCGCTGCTCCGCCAGCCACTTGATGGCCTTGACGGCGTGGGCCTCGTTGCGCGTGGTGTCCGTCGCCCCGGCCGAGCCCTCCGTGTAGCCCAACAGCTTGCCGTCGTAGGCGAGTTCGAACTGCGTGAGCAGATCCACCTCGTGGCGGCCGGGCGCGGCGAACACCGTGCAGTGCTCGGCGGCCGGGATGTACCACTCCAGGCCCTGGAAGATCAGCTGACGCGGGTTCTCGGCACGCGCCTTGAGGATCTCCGCGTGCTCCGACTCGGCGCCGTAGTTGGCGTGTCCGAAGTTGGAGTGCTCGTTGAACACCATCCAGTCGAGGCCGTACTGCGCGGCGGCCTTCGCCTGCTGGGAGAACGTGTACTTCGCGTCGTGGCTGTACACCGAGTGCACATGGTGGTCGCCGACGAGGTAGGCGAGGCGCGGGTCGTTGCCGCCGTAGCCCCGCCCGGCCGCCACCGCGGGCGCGGCGAGCGGCCCCGCGCCGAGGGTGAACGCGGCGCCGAACAGGCCCGCGCGGCTCAGGAGTTGGCGTCGGGAGACGCCCTGTGCGTCGAGGGCGGCGGGGGAGACGGACGGGTCGGCCCAGGTGGGCAGCTGCTGCTCGGTCATGATCTTCGGGAGTCCTCTGGAGGCTGTCAGTGGGTCATGAAGGAGGTCACGGGCAGCGCCCGGGAGACGATCCGGACGTCGCCGAGGCGGCCGTGCAGAATCTGGTCGATCTTGTCCGCGTACTCGTAGCCGCCGAGCAGCCACGGCTGACCGGAGGAGGCTATGCCGATCGCGGGGGCGTGCGGGTTGCGGGCCACCGGGCAGCCCTGCACGTACATCGTGGTGTGCCGTCCGTCGTTGACGACCGCGAGGTGCCACCAGATCTCGGGGTCGGTCTCGTCACCCCAGTTGGTGGCCAACTGCTGCTGGTTCAGCGGGTGCACCGCCCACTGCGGACCCGGCCCGTCGGACAGCGACAGGGTGGCGAGCGGCTCGTCGGGGTCGTCCGTCACGGTGCCGACGGAACCGTTGCGGCCCGTGCGGCTGACCAGACCGGCCCAGGCGTTGTGCGAGGCGTCCCAGTCGGCGGGCAGCCAGTAGAACGCCTCGATGGTGTAACCGTCCTTGAACGTAGCCGAGTTGAGCGGCGCACCGTCGACGGTCCGCAGGTACGCGCCCTTCAGCGGGGACTTGTATCCCGTGAACTCCAGGCTGCCGTGGCCCGGTTGGTCGGGGTGGTGGTCGGCCGACCAGCCGAGGGCGCCGCCGTTCACGGAGACCACGGTGAGGTCGTTGCCGCGGCCGGACAGGTCACGGACGGTGCCGGAGACCGGGGACTCGAAGCGCCAGTAGGCGGCCGTGCCCGGGATCAGCATCCTGGACGCGGGGCGCGCCGCGCGGACCGGCACCGGGTCGAAGCCCGCGAAGCGGTCCGCGAAGTCGATGCCGACGGAGAACCGGTCGGCGTCGCCGCTGAGTTCGATCTCCTGCCGCTCCAGCTCGTTGAGGCCCTTCGCGGCCCGGCCCAGGATCCACGGCGACACCGTCTCCACGTCGATGACGTCGCGGTCCAGGTCGAAGTGGTAGAGGCGGATCATCGCCGCGCCGCCGAAGTAGCGGTTCTGATAGTTCGTCAGATGCAGGTGGACATCGTTGCCGGCCGCGTTCTTGCGCGTCGCCCGGCGGGCCGGCCAGTAGTGGCCGTTCAGGGTCAGGAAGATCTGGTCGTGGTCCGCTATGAGCTGGTCCCACAGCTGCTGCCCGTAGTCCGACAACGTGTCGTCGTCCACGACCAGTTCGTGCGTGGTGAGAATGACCGGCGTCCTCGGGTGCCGCGCGATGACGTCCTTCGCCCACGCGTAGCCCTTCGCCGACAGCCGCCAGTCCAGCGCCAGCACGAGCCACTCCCGCCCGGCCGCCCTGAACACGTGGCACGTGTTGTAGCCGTCCGAAGAGGCCCCGCCGAACGTGGACTTGTTCTCGAACCGCCGCGGGCCGAACGCGTCCAGGTAGGGCGACGCCCCGCGCTGGTCGTCCGTCGACGACTTGATGTCGTGGTTGCCCGCCAGCACGCTGTAGCCGACGCCCCGCCGGTCCAGCAGCTTGAACGCCTCCCCGATGGCGGCGAATTCGGGCACGGCCCCGTTCTGCGTCAGGTCGCCCAGATGGGACAGGAAGACGATGTTGTCGTCCTTGCCGTGCTCCAGGAGATAGCGCAGCGAGGCCTCGATCGGCGCCTTGTCGATGCTCGGCCCGTCGAAGAGGTACTGGGTGTCCGGCATCACGGCGAGCGTGAAGCGGCGGCTCTCGGTATCGGGCCGCCAACTCGCCTTCGTGGACGCCGAGTTCGGGGCCGCCTCGGCGACGCCCGGCAGCGCGACACCGGCCGTGGCGGCGGCACCGAGCAGCGCGGTGGCCCGCAGGAAGTTGCGCCGCCCGGCACCGGCCTGGGCGCTCTCGCACTGCTCGTGCTCGTGGTCATGGGAAGTGCACACGTGTGCTCCGTGGGTAAGTGCTCGTGAAACCTGGGGAGTTCAAAGCCGGGAAGTTCCGAACCGGTGGGTTCAGAGAACGCGCAGGGTCCAGCTCCAGCGATGGACGCCCGGTGCGACGAGGTACTGCGCTGTGGTGTCGGGGCCGCACGAGGCCGTGCCCAACCCCCGGTGCGCCGCGTCGAGTTGCACCACGCAGGACGCGCGCGGCACCAGCTCGTCGTGATGCCGTACGGCGGTCAGATCCTCGGCGCGGTGGCGGGTCACCGAGACCTGGCGGGGCTCGTCGAGGTCGACCGTGAGACCGGTGGCGTCCGGTGCCGACAGCGTGAACCGCCGCACCCCGCTGCGGCCACCGCTCTCCTGCGGGCGCAGATACGGGGTGAACAACTCGTCGACGGGGACCGAGTGGTGGCCCACGGGCGCGCCCGTGCTGCGGTCGGGGTACGACTCCCACGGACCCCGGCCGAACCACTCCAGCAGATCAAGACCCGCCACCGTCTCGAACACGGTGCCCACCCGGGCCACGTTGTCGAACTCCTCGGGCAGTTCGGCCGACTCCTCGACCCGGACCCCGCCCTCGACCGGGGTGAACACCTGACAGTGCCGGACCACCCCCGTGGCCCCCGCGTACTCGGCGACCGCGGTCACCCTCCCCCAGCCTTCGGCCGGGGGGACCCCCATCTCGCTTCGCTCGCCGTCCCGCCGCACCGAAACGATCTTGCGGACCAGCGAGTCCAGCCCCCAGGCCCGCCAGCGCGCCGCCATACCGCCCAACTCGTCGTTGTCGGTGGGCGCCCGCCACAGGGACAGCGTCGGCGCGACCGTCAGCAGCGGATGGATCAGGAGACCCTCGCCGTCGACCTCGATCCGACCACCGCCCGCCGCATGACCGGCCACGGGTTCCGCCGCCCGCAGCCGCACCTGGGGCGCGCACACCTCCGTGCCGCGCGGCGCCCACGCCTGGTCCCCGGCCGTGGTCACCCGCAGCGTCAGCCAGGCCTCGCCGCCGTCCTCCGGCAGTTCGAACGGCAGCGGTACGGCCGCCGTCTCGCCCGGACACAGGGCGGGCAGTTCGGCCGGAGCGGTCAGCGTACGGCCGTCCGCGAGCGCCAACTCCCAGGTCCCGGCGAGCCATTCGAGGCCCCGGAAGTGCTGGTGGTTGCCGAGGACGATGCCCTCGTGCCGGAAGCACTCGATGCGCACCGGCGCCGCGATCTCCCGGTGCTCGAACATCACCGGTTTGGGCGTGCGGTCGGGAAACACCACGCCGTCCGCGATGAACGCGCCGTCGTGGATCGCCTCGCCGAAGTCACCGCCGTACGCCCAGCGTTGACCGGGCGCGGCGACACCGTTGTCATACAGTCCGGCGCCCGCGCGGCCGGTGGGTCTTCCGTCGCTCACACGTTGCAGGATTCCGTGGTCCCAGAACTCCCAGATGAAGCCGCCCTGAAGACCCGGGGTTGACTCGATGGCAGCCCAGTGGTCCGCGAGGGTGCCGTTGCTGTTGCCCATCGCGTGCGAGTACTCGCACTGGATCAACGGCTTCGTCTGCTCGCCGGACAGGGCGTGCGCGACACACTCCTCCAGCGGCGCGTACATCGGGCACGCGATGTCGGAGGCCAGGTCCGGATCGGCCCAGCCGCGCTTGGCGGCCCCCTCGTACTGGATCGGTCTGGTGGGGTCGTGCCTGCGGACCCAGCCGGCCGCCGCGTCGTGATTGGCGCCGTAGTCGGACTCGTTGCCGAGCGACCAGACGATGACCGACGGGTGGTTCTTGTCCCGCAGCACCATCCGCGACACGCGGTCCACGAAGGCGTTCAGATAGCGCGGGTCGTCGGCGATCTCGTGCGCGTGGTCGTGCGACTCGATGTCCGCCTCGTCGACGACGTACAGCCCGAGCTCGTCGGCGAGGTCGTACAGCGCCGGGTCGTTCGGATAGTGCGAGGTGCGGACCGCGTTGAACCCGAACCGCTTCAGCAGCACCAGATCCGCGCGCATGTCGTCGTACGACACCGTCCGGCCGGTCAGCGGATGGAAGTCGTGCCGGTTGACGCCCCGGATGAACACCCGCTCTCCATTGACGAGCAGATCCCGCCCGACGATCTCCACGTCCCGGAAACCGATGCGCCGGTACGACGTGTCGGCGACCGTTCCGTCGGCCCGGTGCAGCCGGACCGTCAGGCCGTACAGCTCGGGCGTCTCGGCGTTCCAGGTGCGCACCTCCGGGACGGTGGCCCGGATACGGGCCTCGCCGAGGAAGTCGGAGACGCGGTCGTCCTCCGTGTTGAACCGGTCGAACTCCGCATCCTGGACCAGGAGTTGACCGTCCAGCTCGCCACTGACCCACCACCCGGCGGGCAGTGCGCCGCCCGCGTCCCGCACCTGGCAGTCGACCTGGAGCTCCCCGTCGTAGCGCGCCCGCACGGTCACGTCCGCGAGATACAGCGGGTCGGTCGCGTACAGCAGCACCGACCGGGTGACGCCCCCGTGCCACCACTGGTCCTGGTCCTCGATGTGCGAGGCGTCCGACCACTTGACCACGGTCAGCCGTACGGCGGCCCGCTCGCCGGGACGTACGACGCCCGACAGGTCGAAGTCGGCGGCGAGGTGGGAGTCCTTGGATACGCCGACGGGCCGCCCGTCCACGTGCACGAGCAGCACGCTCTCGGCGGCCCCGACCTGGAGCACGACGCGCCGTCCGGCCCACTCGGCCGGGACGTCGATCTCACGCTCGTAGACGCCCGTCGGATTGTCGGCGGGCGACAGTGGAGGGAATTCTGCATACGGCATACGGACGTTCGTGTACTGCGGAAGGTCGTCCGTATCCTGCATGGTCCATACGCCCGGCACGTATGCGGACGACCAGGCGTCCGCGAGCGGGGCGTCGGGCGCCGGCAGCAACTGGAAGCGCCAGTCGCCGTCGAGGGAGACCGCATCCCGTCGACGGTCGACGGCGGACATGGGCAACCGCCCCCAGGAGGTCACCTCGGGTGACTCCCAGGGGCGGAGCGCGAAGAGCGGGTCGGTCATCAGCGGATGGCTCCCTTGCCGAGGTCGCCGATGATCTGCTTGGCGCCGACCGCGAACACGATCAGCAGGGGGACGAGGGCCAGGAGCGCGCCGGTCATGACCATTCCGTAGTCGGTGGTGCCGTGGGTGCCGTTGAGCTGGGACAGCGCGACCTGGAGGGTGACGTTGTCGGGGTTGGTGAGGGCGATCAGGGGCCAGGCGTAGTCGTTCCACTGGCCCATGAAGGTGAAGATGCCGAGGAAGGCGAGGCCCGGGCGGACCACCGGGAGGGCCACGTGCCAGTACTGGCGCAGGAAGCTCGCGCCGTCGATGCGGGAGGCGTCGAGGAGTTCGTCGTGGATCGCGCTCTTCATGTACTGGCGCATCCAGAAGATGCCGAACGCGTTGGCCGCCGCCGGCACGATCAGCGCGGTCATCGAGCCGATCCAGCCGAGCTTCGCCATGATCACGAACTGCGGGATGGCCGCGAGCTGCGCCGGCACCATGAAGATGACCATCAGCAGCGCGAACAGCACGTTCTTGCCGGGGAAGTGGAACTTGGCGAAGACGAACGCGGCCAGCGAGTCGAAGAACAGGACCAGGAAGGTCACCGACCCCGCCACGAGTACCGAGTTGAACATCGAGCCGAAGAAGTCGATGTTGTCGAAGAGGCCGCGGACGTTCTCCAGGAAGTGCGAGCCCGGCAGCAGCTTCGGCGGGTAGGAGAAGATCTCCGACGAGGTGTGCGTCGACATGATCACGGCCCAGTAGAACGGGAAGGCCGAGAGCAACACGCCCAGGATCAGGGAGACATGGAGTGCGATGCCGCGGCTCCGGGTGCCCCGGATGGCCTTCGGTCGCCGTGTGCCTTGGAGGAATGCCATGGTGACCGAACTCCCTAGTCTTCGCCCCGGCGCTGCACCAGGCGCCAGTTGACGATGGAGAAGAGGATGACGACGAGGAAGATGCCCCAGGCGACGGCGGCGCCGTAGCCGAAGTCGTTGTTGTCGAAGGTCTGTTGGAAGAAGTACAGGACCATCGTCTGGCCGGAGTGGCCCGGACCGCCCGCGAACGTCGAGTCGTTGGAGGTGTTCTGCAGCAGGACCTGTGGTTCGGAGAAGCTCTGCAGACCGGTGACCGTCGAGATGACGAGCACGAACAGCAGCACCGGGCGCAGCATCGGCAGCGTGATCCGGAAGAAGGTCTGCACCGGTCCGGCGCCGTCCATCCGTGCCGCTTCGTACAGTTCGCTCGGGATGGTCTGCAGACCGGCGAGGAAGATGATCGCGTTGTAGCCGGTCCACTGCCAGGTCATCAGCGTCGCAATCGCGATCTTGATGCCCCACGGGGTGTTCAGCCAGGCGATCTGGTCGATGCCCACCGCCTGCAACAGGGCGTTCACCAGGCCGAAGTTGGTGGAGAACACCGAGCCGAAGACGATCGCGATCGCCACCACCGAGGTGACGTTCGGGAGGAAGTAGGCGAAGCGGTACGCGTTCTTGAAGCGAACCGCCGAGTTGAGCATCACGGCCGTGATCATCGCGAGGAAGATCATGGGGAACGTCGCCAGCGCCCAGATGATCAGGGTGTTGCCGATCGAGTTCCAGAAGTCGGTGTCGCTCAGCAGGTACTTGTACTGCGACAGACCCGCCCACTCCATGGAACCGAGGCCGTCCCAGCGGTGGAGGGAGAGGTAGAACGAGAACCCGACGGGGATCAGCCCGAAGCAGAGGAACAGCAGATAGAACGGGGAGATCGCGGCATACAGATGCCAGTACTTGCGGAAGCCGCTCTTCGGCTGCGCGGAGGCTGACGAACTGCCCACGGCGGTCGGGGGCTTGTCCAGTGCGGTGGCCATCAGTAGCTCACCCCCAGGTGGTCCGCTATGCGCCGGCACTTGCTCATGGCGTCACTCCAGGCCTTCTTGGGGTCCTTGCCGAGGACACCGACGTTCTTGATCTCGTCCTTGAGGGGCTGCCCGAGCGCGATGTCGAACGGGCTGTTGTAGGCGACCGTGATCTTCTGCGCGGCCGGCCCGAAGATGTCCATCGTGTCCTGCCCGCCGAAGAACGGGTCCGGCGCGCGCAGCGTCTTGAGGCCGTACGACGCGGGGGTGGACGGGAACAGGCCCGCGTCCACGAAGCCCTGGGCCTGGTTGGCCGCGTTCATCATCCAGGTGATGATCCGGAAGGCCTCGTCGGGCTCGCGGCACGCCTTGGTGATCGACAGGAACGAACCGCCGTTGTTGGCCGGCCGCACCGGCATGTCGGCGACCCGCCACCTGCCCTTGGTCTTCGGCACCCCGGTCTTGAGGTCACTGGTGGCCCAGGAGGCGCCCAGCTGGCTGGGCAGCTTGCCGTCCTCCACGGCCGAGAGCTGGTCCGGCGTACCGCTCACCAGATTGGAGACGATCTTGCGCTGCTTGGCCTCCACGGCGAGCGCCCAGGCCTGGCGCACATGCTCCTCGCCGCCGATGAAGTGGCGGTCCTTGTCGACGTACCGCTTGGAGCCCTGGTTCACCGCGTTCTCGAAGATGCTGTTGACGTCGGTGACCAGAGACGCCCCGGGGATCCGCTGCCGGAGCTGCTCGCCCGCCGCGAAGAACTTCTCCCAGGTGTTCAACTCCTTGGAGACGTCGGCCGGTTCGTACGGCAGTCCCGCCTTGCGGAACACGGCGTACTGGTAGAAGTGCGCCACCGGACCGCAGTCGATGGGGAAGCCGACCATCGTGCCGTCGTCGGCGATGCCCTGCTCCCACTTCCATGTCAGGTACTGGCTCTTGTACTTGTCCGCGCCGAGCGTCCTGAGGTCCACGAACTGGTCGGCGTTGGGCAGATAGGACGCCATGTCCTCGCCCTTGAGGCCGGCGATGTCGGGGACGTGGGCCCGGCCGGCCATCGTGGTGATCAGCTTCGACCGGTAGTAGCCGCCGATCTTGATCGCCTGGAGGTCGACCGTACTGTCGTAACGCGCCTTGGCGTTCTTGACGACCGTGTCGCCGAGGCCGCCGTCCCAGTACCACAGGACCATGTTCCGGCCGGTGGAACCGGTCGGAACGGCACAGCCGGACGCCAGGCCGTCGAGCGCCGTGGCGGCCGTACCGGCCAGGCCCGCACGGAGCAGGCCTCTTCGTGAGAGCCGCACAGCTCCCACCGCCTTTCGGATCTGTTCGATCTGTTCGGGTCGTGCATACGAGGGGCTGAAGTGGGGGGACTTGCAGGGGACTTGCCAGGTGGTGGGGGGTTACTGCCGTGCGGGGGGAGTGACGGGCGCGTAGGCGACGGGCGGGCCGGGGTCGGCCGGGATCCTGTCGACGAGGAAGCCGTATGCAGTCCGCAGTTCGGGATCGCGGACTGTATGCAGCCAACGGTCGACGCCGTACCAGCCCGGCGCCGCCAGTGCGCCGCTGGGGTGCTGGACGGACAGCCCGGCCGCGAGCACCGCGAACCGCAGCCGTTCCTCCAGCGGCCAGCCGCCGAGCGAGGCCGCGACGAAGCTCGCGCCGAACACGTCACCGGCGCCCGTCGCGTCCAGGACGTCCACGGCCAGGGCCGGGACCTCCGCGTACTCGCCGGTCGTCTGGTCGACGGCGATCGCCCCGTCCCCGCCCCGTGTGATCACCGCGACCGGCACCAGCTCGGTGAGCGTGCCGAGCGCCGCGACCGCGCTGTCGGTGCGGGTGTATGCCATCGCCTCGGCCTCGTTCGGGAGGAAGGCGTGGCACAGGGCGAGCTGCTCCAGGAGGTCCGTGGACCACTGCTGGGTGGGGTCCCAGCCGACGTCTGCGTAGATCTGTGTGCCGTTCGCGGAGGCCTTGGCGAGCCAGGCGCGCGGTTCGGCCTCGATGTGCACCAGCGCCGTCCGCGCCTCGGGCGGGTCGCCCATCAGCACGTCCTGCGAGTACGGCGGTTCCTGGCCGTGGGTGACCAGAGCCCGGTCGTTGCCCTGGGCGAGCGAGACAGTGACGGGGGTGTGCCAGCCGTTCGCGGTGCGGGACAGGGAGAGGTCGACGCCCTCCTGGCCGGCGAGGATCTCGTGGCAGTACGCGCCGTAGAAGTCGTCGCCGAAGACCGTGGCCAGGGACGTCTTCAGGCCGAAGCGGGAGGCGGCGACCGCGAGGTTCGCGATGCCGCCGGGGCCGCAGCCCATGCCGGTCGTCCAGATCTCCTCGCCCGGCGTCGGCGGCTGCCCCAGACCCGTGAGGACGAGGTCGTAGAAGAGCAGCCCGGTCAGCAGCACATCGGGCCGGTCGTCGTCCACGCGCACATCCTCTCGTCGGCACGTCAGCTGGAGAGCTCGTCAAAACTCTTCATTTCGGTGACGGGAATCGTGCGCTGCTCGACGAGATTGGTCAATACCCGAGCAGAACTGAGCATAGAAATGATTGAAGATGACGAGTAGTGTTCGCGGGGTGCTGGCAGAACGACGACATCAACTCATCCTGCGGGCCCTGCGCTCCGGTGGCCCCGCGGCCGTGACCGATCTCTCCGAGCAGCTGGGTGTGAGCCCCGCCACGATCAGGCGTGACCTGCTCAAACTGGAGGAGGACGGACTGCTCACCCGGGTCCACGGCGGCGCCGTGGCCGACGAGGGCGACCAGCCCTTCGCCGAGGTCGCCGAGGTGCGGGTGGCCGAGAAGGACGCGATAGCCGTGCACGCCGCCGCCATGGTGGCCGACGGGCAGTCGGTCCTCCTCGACATCGGCACCACCGCCTACCGGCTCGCCCGGCAGCTGCACGGCCGCCGGCTCACCGTGATCACCAGCAACCTGGTCGTCTACGAGGAGCTGGCCGACGACGAGGGCATCGAACTGGTGCTGCTCGGCGGCATGGTCAGGCGCGAGTACCGCTCCCTGGTGGGCTTCCTCACCGAGGACAACCTGCGCCAGCTGCACGCCGACTGGCTCTTCCTCGGCACCAGCGGCGTGCGGCCCGGCGGACAGGTGATGGACACGACGGTCGTCGAGGTGCCGGTCAAACGGGCCATGATCAAGGCCGGCGAAAAGGTCGTCCTGCTCGCCGACGCGCAGAAGTTCCCGGGTACGGGCATGGCGAAGGTGTGCGGTCCCGAGGACCTGGACGCGGTCGTGACGAACGCCCCGGTCGACCCGGCGACCCGTTCCTCCCTGGAGGAAGCGGGCGTCGAGGTCGTCGTGGCAGGAAAGGTGAAAGCGTGAAGCTGACGATTCTGGGCGGCGGCGGGTTCCGCGTGCCGCTCGTGTACGGGGCACTGCTGACGGACCGCGGCGAGGGCCGGGTCACCGAGGTGGTGCTGCACGACCTCGACGACAGTCGACTGTATGCGGTCGCCCGTGTACTGGCCGAACAGGCCGCCACCGTGCCCGACGCCCCCACCGTCACCGCCACCACCGACCTCGACGAGGCCCTGCGCGGCGCCGACTTCATCTTCTCCGCGATCCGCGTCGGCGGCCTGGAGGGCCGCGCCAACGACGAGCGGGTGGCACTCGCCGAGGGCGTCCTCGGCCAGGAGACGGTCGGCGCCGGCGGTATTGCCTATGGTCTACGAACCGTCCCGGTCGCCGTCGACATCGCCCGGCGCGTGGCCCGCCTCGCCCCCGACGCCTGGGTCATCAACTTCACCAACCCCGCGGGCCTGGTCACCGAGGCCATGTCCCGCCACCTCGGCGACCGCGTCATCGGCATCTGCGACTCCCCGGTCGGCCTCGGCCGCCGTATCGCCAAGGTGCTCGGCGCCAACCCGCGCGAGGCCTTCATCGACTACGTCGGCCTCAACCACCTCGGCTGGGTACGCGGCCTGCGCGTCGCCGGCCGCGACGAACTCCCGCGCCTGCTCGCCGACCCGGACCTGCTCGGCTCCTTCGAGGAGGGCAAGCTCTTCGGCACCGACTGGCTCCAGTCGCTGGGCGCCATCCCGAACGAGTACCTGCACTACTACTACTTCAACCGTGAGACCGTCCGCGCCTACAGCGAGGTCGAGCGGACCCGCGGCGCGTTCCTCCGCGACCAGCAGGCGCAGTTCTACGACGAGATGAAGCGCCCCGACGCGTCCGCGCTGACCGTCTGGGACCGCACCCGCGCCGAGCGCGAGGCGACCTACATGTCCGAGAACCGGGAGACCGCCGGCGCCGGCGAGCGCGACGCCGACGACCTCTCCGGCGGCTACGAGAAGGTCGCCCTCGCCCTGATGCGGGCCATCGCCCGCGACGAACGCACCACCCTGATCCTCAACGTGCGCAACCAGGGCGCGCTGTCCGTTCTCGACACGGACGCCGTCATCGAGGTGCCGTGCCTGGTCGACGCCAACGGCGCCCACCCCGTCGCGGTCGACCCGCTGCCCGACCACGCCACCGGCCTGGTCTGCGCGGTCAAGGGCGTCGAGCGCGAGGTCCTCGCGGCGGCCGAGAGCGGCTCCCGCACGACGGCGGTGAAGGCCTTCGCGCTGCACCCGCTGGTCGACTCCGTGAACGTCGCGCGCCGCCTGGTCGAGGGCTACAGCGAGGTCCACCCGGGTCTGGCGTACCTTAAGTAGGCACCGCTCGGTAAGCGCTTTCCCCGAGATCTCGGCAGCGAGTTCTCAACAGCTCCCCAAGCTCTCAGCAGCTCAGCTCCCTGGCTCCCTGGAGACCTCCCATGCACGACGAACGCAGCCGGATCGAGGAGCGCGTCCAGCGCGCCCATGACCAGCGGATCAAGCCCGCGATCTACGCGGCCACCGCGCCCTTCACGGTCGAGGCCTGGCAGGCCCCCGGCGAGCCGGTCCCCTTCGAGGAGGCCGCGGCGGCGCCGTACAAGCCGTTCGCGATGGACACCCCGTGGGGTCCGCCCTGGGGCACCACCTGGTTCCGGATGCGTGGACAGGTGCCCGCCGAGTGGGCCGGGAAGCGCGTCGAGGCCGTCATCGACCTCGGGTTCACGGGCGACTGGCCGGGCAACCAGGCCGAGGCACTGGTCCACCTCACGGACGGGACGCCGCTCAAGGCGGTCAACCCGCTCAACCAGTACGTGGCCATCGCCAACCCGGCGACCGGCGGCGAGGTGATCGACTACCTGGTCGAGGCGGCCTCCAACCCCGACATCCTCGCCAACAACTTCGCCGAGCCGACCCCGCTCGGCGATGTACTGACCGCGGGCGACCGTCCACTGTATACATTCCGCCGCGCCGACCTCGCCGTCCTCGACGAGGAGGTCTTCCACCTCGACCTCGACGTCCAGGTGCTGCGCGAACTGATGCTGGAACTGGGCGAGCACGACCCCCGCCGCCACGAGATCATGCACGCCCTCGACCGCGCCCTGGACCTCCTCGACCTGGACGACGTCTCCGGTACGGCCGCCGACGTACGGGCCGCGCTCAAGCCGGTGCTGTCCAAGCCCGCCAACGCCAGCGCGCACATCGTCTCCGGTGTCGGGCACGCGCACATCGACTCGGCCTGGCTGTGGCCGATCCGCGAGACCAAGCGCAAGACGTCCCGCACCTTCTCGAACGTGACCTCGCTCGCCGACGAGTACGAGGACTTCATCTTCGCCTGCTCGCAGGCCCAGCAGTACGAGTGGGTGCGCGACAACTACCCGCAGGTGTGGGCCCGTATCCAGGAGTCCGTCAAGCGCGGTCAGTGGGCGCCGGTCGGCGGCATGTGGGTCGAGTCCGACGGCAACCTGCCCGGTGGCGAGGCCATCGCCCGCCAACTGATCCACGGCAAGCGGTTCTTCATCGAGCACTTCGGCGTCGAGACCAAGGGCGTCTGGCTGCCCGACTCCTTCGGCTACAACGCGGCCTACCCGCAGCTCGCCAAGCTCGCCGGCAACGAGTGGTTCCTCACCCAGAAGATCTCCTGGAACCAGACCAACAAGTTCCCCCACCACACCTTCTGGTGGGAGGGCATCGACGGCACCCGCATCTTCACCCACTTCCCGCCGGTCGACACCTACAACGCCCGCTTCAGCGGCGAGGAGATGTCCCGCGCGGTCCGCAACTACCAGGAGAAGGGCAGCGCCACCCGCTCCCTGGCCCCGTTCGGCTGGGGCGACGGCGGTGGCGGCCCCACCCGCGAGATCATGGAACGGGCGCGCAGGCTCGCCGACCTGGAGGGCTCGCCGAAGGTCGTCGTCGAGCACCCCGACGAGTTCTTCGCCAAGGCCCGCGCCGAGTACCCGGACGCCCCGGTCTGGGTCGGCGAGCTCTACCTCGAACTCCACCGCGCCACCTACACCTCCCAGGCCCGCACCAAGCAGGGCAACCGGCGCAGCGAACACCGGCTGCGCGAGGCCGAGTTGTGGGCGACCACGGCCGCGCTGCACGCACCGGGCTACGCGTACCCGTACGAGAAGCTCGACCGGCTGTGGAAGACGGTCCTGCTGCACCAGTTCCACGACATCCTGCCGGGCTCCTCGATCGCCTGGGTGCACCGCGAGGCCGAGGCCGAATACGCGCGTGTGGCAACGGAGTTGGAGGAGCTGACGACGGCGGCCGTCGCCGCGCTCGGCGGCAGCGGGACCCGCGTCTTCAACACCAGCCCCTACGACCGCGCCGAGGTCATCCGTACGGCGACCGGTGTGCCGATGTACGCGACGGTCCCCGCGAACGGCAGCGCCCCGCTGGCCGCCGAGTACGTCCCGCAGGCGGTCGCCGTCACCGACCGCGTCCTCGACAACGGCATCGTCCGCGTCGAACTCGCCGACGACGGCACCCTCGCCTCCGTGCGCGATCTGCGCCACGGCGGCCGTGAAGTCCTCGCCGACCAGGGCAACCTGCTGCGCCTGCACACCGACCTCCCGAACTACTGGGACGCGTGGGACGTAGACAAGCACTACAAGAACCGCTTCACCGACCTCCTGGACGCCGACTCCATCACCGTCGTCGAACAGGACCCGCTGCTCGGCGCGATCCGCGTGGAGCGGTCCTTCGGCAAGGGCTCGAAGATCGTGCAGACGATCACCCTCCGCGCGGGCAGCGCCCGGATCGACTTCGAGACCGACATCGACTGGCACGAGGCCGAGAAGTTCCTCAAGGCCGGCTTCCCGGTGGACATCCGGGCGGCGCACTCCTCCGCCGAGATCCAGTTCGGCCACATCCAGCGGCCCACGCACACCAACACCAGCTGGGAGGCGGCCCGTTTCGAGGTCTCCGGCCACCGCTGGGTGCACCTCGCCGAGCCCGGCTACGGCGTCGCCGTCATCAACGACTCGACGTACGGCCACGACGTCTCCCGCACCGTCCGCGAGGACGGCGGTACGACGACCACGGTCCGCCTCAGCCTGGTGCGCGCCCCGCGCATCCCGGACCCGGGCGCCGACCAGGGCAGGCACCGCTTCGTCTACTCGCTGCTGCCCGGCGCGAGCATCGAGGACGCGGTCGCCGAGGGCTACGCCCTCAACCTCCCGCTGCGGGTGTCCGATTCGGGCGGAGCCGCGGAACCGGTCGTCTCCGTCGACGGCGACGGCATCACCGTCGAGGCGGTCAAGCTCGCCGACGACGAGTCCGGCGACGTCGTGGTCCGGCTCTACGAGTCGAACGGCGGTCGCGCCGAGGGCACGCTGCGCACGGGCTTCCCGCTCGCCGGCGCCCGGATCACCGACCTGCTGGAACGACCGCTGGAGGAGGAGGTCTCCTTCGGCGAGGGCTCGGTCGCCGTCGCCCTGCGGCCCTTCCAGATCCTGACGCTCCGTCTGAAGCGGGCGGACGCGGGCCAGTAGAACCCCGGAGGGCGGGCCCGGTCGTCGCACGCCGGGCCCGCCCTCCGGCATCCCCCAACTGACCTTGTACGTAACGGGAGTTCAGCCGTGCCCATGCAACCATGGTTCACCGACGCCAAGTTGGGGATCTTCGTCCACTGGGGGATCTACGCCGTCGACGGCGTCCAGGAGTCCTGGTCGTTCTACGACGACATCGTGCCGCACGACCAGTACATGTCCCAGCTCGGCCGGTTCACCGGAGCGAAGTACGACCCGCGCGCCTGGGCCGACCTGTTCGCCCGCGCCGGCGCCAAGTACGCCGTCCTCACCAGCCGCCACCACGACGGAGTGGCCCTGTGGGACACCGAGTTCGGCGATCTCAACCTCGGCGAGGACTACCTCACCGGCTACGCCGACGCACTCCGCGAGCAGGGCCTGAAGGTCGGCCTCTACTACTCGCACTCCGACTGGAACCACCCCGACTACGCCACCACCCGCAAGCCGGGCCGCCCGCCGGAGCAGGAGGACAACCGGTATTCCGAGTGCTCGGCCGAGGACGAGGACCTGGCGGCCTGGGAGCGGTTCATCGCCTATCGGGACGGCCAGATACGGGAGTTGGCCTCCCGCTACCGGCCCGACCTGATGTGGTTCGACGGCGAGTGGGACCGCAGCGAGGAGCAGTGGCGCATCAAGGAACTCGCGGCGCTCATCCGCTCGTACTCACCGCACGTCGTCTTCAACGCCCGCATGCTCAGCGAGGGCGACTACGCGACACCGGAACAGGGCGCCCCCATCGAACCCCCGGACGGGCCCTGGGAGTTGTGCCTCACCATCAACGACTCGTGGGGCTACCGGCACCACGACGACAACCACAAGTCCCTGAGCCAGCTGGTCCGTTACTTCACGGAGACGATCGGCGGGGGCGGCAACCTCCTCCTCGACGTCGGCCCGATGGAGGACGGCACCGTCCCGCAGCCGCAGGTCGAGCGCCTCGAAGGCCTGGGGGAGTGGATCCGCAAGCACTCCGACGCCGTGTACGGCACGGTCCGCGGCCTCCCGGCCGGGCACCACTACGGGCCGAGCACCCTCTCCGCCGACGGCCGCACCCTCTATCTCACCCTGTTCGACGTCCCGCGCGCCGAGATCGGCGTCCGAGGGCTGGTCACCCCAGTGCGCAGGGTCACCGTGCTCGGCACCGGCACCGAACTCGCCCACCGGGTGATCGGGGGGCTGCACGAGGCCGTCGGCGTGCTGTGGATCGACCCGCCCGCCGAGGCCGACCTCGACCCGCACGCCACCGTGCTGGCCGTGGAACTCGACGGGGAACTGGAGCTGTACCGCGGCTCGGGCCGGTTCTGAGACGCCTGCGCGTCTCGGTGCGTGGACCAGTTCCCATCAAGAATTAAGGAAACGGTAAGCGGGCAGGTCAGCGGCGCTTTTCTGCCGATTGCGGCCCGCGCCGTTCCACTCCGTGACACCTGGAGTTCGCCTGCCCCCTCTGGGATTCGGAGGGAACGGCGAGAGAAAGGTGTCAGCATGCGAGACCCGCGGATGTCCGCGATCGGCAAGGGGCTGCGGCGGCGGGGGAGGCTGATGGCCCAGGCGGTCAGCCCGCCGCGCCGCCACCTCGACGCGATGCCCGCGCCCCGGCCGGCCGCCGACGGCTACACCGCGCCGCGCGCCCCGCGCCTGGTGGACTCGCCGGTGTTCGTGCTGTCCTCCGTGCGCTCCGGGTCCACGCTGCTGCGGGTACTGATGAACAGTCACAGCCGGATCCGCGCCCCGCACGAGATGCATCTGCGCACCCTGCACGTCCATCTCTCCCGTGAGTTCACCGACGACGCCATGCGGGCGCTCGCGCTCGACAAGGAGGAGCTGGAACACGTCCTGTGGGACCGGGTGCTCCACCTCGAACTGCAGCGCAGCGGCAAGGACGTCATCGTCGACAAGACCCCGCCCAACACCCTCATCTGGCCCCGCCTGCACCGATGTTGGCCGCACGCCCGCTACATCCTGCTGCTGCGCCACCCCGGCGCCGTCGTCGCCTCGCTCACCGCCCGCCGCGACGACCCCGACCACGAGGCGATCCGAGCCGAAGTCCTGGGCTACGCCGAGAAGTTGGAGGAGGCCCGGCAGAATCTCGACGCCCATGTGATGACGTACGAGGAACTCACCGCCGAACCGGAGAAGTCGACCCGCGGCCTGTGCGAGTACCTCGGTGTCCCCTGGGAGAGCGGCATGCTCGACTACGGCAGCAAGGACCACGGCGTCCACCGGCCGCAGCTCGGCGACTGGAGCAGCACCCTCAAGTCGGGGCGGGTCCAGCCCGCCCGCACCGCCGATCCGGCCACCGAACTGCCGCCCAGGCTCACGGAGTTGGCGCGGGCGTGGGGGTACCCCGACGGGGCACCCCCACGCTGACGCTCAGCCGGTGAAACCGGCCGTGATGGACGTGAACTGCCAGGTGTTCTGGCTGATGCCGGAGCAGTTGCTCACCACTCCGCCACCGGCACACCCGCGGTCACGGTTGACCGACCAGAACGCGAGCCGTGCGATGTGGTGCGAGTTCGACCAGTCACGGATCTGCGTCCAGATGGCGGGAGTCGTGGTCTCCGACTGGTCCGACAGACCGTTCATGCCCGAGATGCCGATGTGCGAGTAGGCCGTCGCGTCGTCCCACCCGAACGTGGACTTCAGCTTGGTCTTCAGGCCCTCGGCCGCGGCGACCGTGTTGCCGTACATGTCGGCGCCGCCGCCGAAGTCGAACGGCATGATGGTGAAGACGTCGATGTTGGCGTTGAGCGACTGCGCCTGCTCGATCAGCCGGTTGCCGTAGTACGTCGGGCCGGTGGTCGAGGTGCCGAAGGTGACGATCGTCCTCAGACCGGGGTTGTTGGCCTTGACGGTCTTCAGCGCGGTCAGGATCTTCGCCTGGACGGCCTCGTTCTCGAACTCGTCCGTGTTCTCGATGTCCATGTCGATCGCCTTGAGGCCGTAGGCGTCGATCACCTTCTGCAGCGCGCCGGCGAGCGCGCTCGCCGAGGAGCAGTTGGCGCCGAGCTTGCTGCCCTGCCAGCCGCCGAACGACGGCACGATGTCGCCGCCCGCCGCGCGGATCTGGTTGATGGCGGTCTGGTCGACGCCACCGGTCAGGGCCCGGCTGCCGTCCCAGGCGGGGGTGCAGCCGCCGGAGTCCAGCACGAACGCCATCGTGAACCACTTGATGCCGGTCGCGCTCATCACCGTGCTCGGGCTCGGCGGATCGCCCCAGCCCTCGTACAGGTAGGGCGCGGCCTGCGTGAACCCGGTGCCGCCGCCGGTGCCGGCACTCGTGGTGACGCTCACCGCGTTGGAGGCCGCCGAGGAGTTCCCGGCCGCGTCCCGCGCCTTCACGGTGAACGTGTAGGCGGTGCTGGACGAGAGCCCGCTGACCGTGGCGCTCGTACCGGAGACGCTGAGGACCTGGTTCGCACCGCTGTAGATGTCGTACGCCGTGACACCCACGTTGTCCGTCGAGGCGCCCCACGACAGGGACACGCTGGAGGACGTCTTGCCCGTGGAGGTCAGTCCGGTCGGCGCGGTCGGCGCCTGGGTGTCGCCACCGCCGCCACCGCCGGGACCGTCGAGGCTGATGTCGTCCGCGTAGTAGGTGCCCTGCGCGTACCAGCCGTGGACGTAGATGGTGGCACTGGTCTGCGAGGCGCCGGTGGTGAACGACGTCGTCAACTGGGCGTACGCCGACGGGGACGAAGTCCACGTCGAGGAACCGCCGTTGACACCGAGGTAGACATAACTGCCGCGCACCCAGCCGCTGAGCGAGTACGCCGTGTTCGGTTGCACGGCGACCGTCTGGGAGCACTGGGCGGTGTCGCTCGAACTCACCGCGCCCGCAAGGGCCTTGGAGCCGCCGTGCACCGGGGAGGAGACCACCGAGCCGAGGTTTCCGGTGCAGGACCAGGGGGACAGGGAACCCGATTCGAAGCCGGGGTTGGTCAGGACGTTGGCCGCCTGCGCGGTACCGGGCAGGGCGATGGCCCCGGCCATGGCCAGGGCGGCGGTACCGAGCAGGGCCAGGAGCCGACGTCTGGAACGTCTGAGTGTGTCGCGCACGCGATCTCCCTGAAGGAATGGGGGTGTTCGGGAGTGCAGGAAGGTGCGCAACCAATTTGGTCTGGACCAATCATGGTGTCAAGGTGCTGCGCCATGATTGGTCCAGACCGGTATGAAGTTGTGGCGCGGAGGGGGAAGGAGAGACCTTGGCGGCCTAGGCGCGGGCCGCCGCCCGGCTGTCCAGCTCCGGTGCGCGGGTGGTCTCCGGCTCCGCCTCGGTCTGCGCGGGCACCGTCGGGAGTAGGGGCTCCGACTCCTCCGCGCGCTGGTGCGGGAGCATCACGGGACGCAGCTGACGGGGGCCCGAGACCACCGCGTAGTCCGCGCCCAGGAACGGCGGCTCCATCGTGCCCGGGTCCTCGCCGAGCGCCAACTGCACTGCTGCCCAAGGGGCGTTGACCCCGCACAGCGACAGCTGGTGCAGGCCGCCCGCGGGACGGGTGTTGACGTCCATCAGCACGGGCCTGTCGCCGAACATCCGGAACTGGATGTTGGACAGGTAGTGCAGCCCGAAGCCCTCCGCGATCCGGCGGGCCGGCTCCAGCCACTGCTCGTGCAGGGTGAAACCGCGCCGGCGGCCGTTCTTCGTGCGGCCCACGGCGAGCCGGACCAGGTTGTCGGGACCGGTCAGGCAGTCCACCGACACCTCCGGCTCCTCCAGGCGCGGCATGACCAGCCAGTCGACCTGCTCGTCGGCCTGCTCCAGCGCCTCGACGACCGTGTCGAGCGGGACGTAGGGGCTCGGGAATCCGTTGAGGTGCATGAGCGAGAAGGGGGCGCGCGTGACCACGCGGAAGCCCACCCCGCCCGCGCCGGACGCCGGCTTGAAGCACGCCTTGTGCCCGGCCGCCTCCAACTCCTCGACGGCCGCGACGAGTTCGGGCGCCGTCCGCACCCGCCACCACGGCGGCACAGGCACGCCGATCGCCTGGACGGCCTCGTACGCGATCACCTTGTCGTGGAAGACGGCGACGGCCTCGGGGGTCGGCGCCAGCAGTGCCGTGCCCACCGCCTCGAAGTCCGCGCGGTGCGCCACGATCTCCGACTGGTGCAGCCGGGGCACGAACACGTCGATGCCGCGGCGGGCGCACTGGTCGAGGGCGTACTCGACGTAACCGGCCGGGGACAGGCCCTCGGGCTCCAGGTCGGCGGTGTCGGCGGCGGCCAGTACGGGGGAGTCCGCGTCGCCGTGCGTGGCATGGATCTCGACGGCCCGATCGCTGGGATTTCTCCGCAGCTGATCCATGAAGAACACGTTCTCCGCGTACGTGCGGTTGAGCCAGACGCGTACGCGAGAGACCATGCAGGGCCGTCCTTTCGGGTTCGCGGGCACGGCGGAGCGAGGCCGTGCCCGGCCAGGGTGGTTGGAGGGACACCAAACCGCCCTCGGCGAAGAGGCGTTCATGGCGGTGGTGTTGGGGCGATCATACGGCTTTCAAGGGGTGCCGCGTGCAACGCCCGTGTTACGGATTTCCCGATCCTGCCCACCCGGCCCATGAACTCCCGGCACCGGACCGCCCCGAGCACCGTCCGGACCGCCGCCCCGGCGGCCCCGCCGTCTTGTCGCGGTACGGCGGGATGTGATCTCGTGGCCTCATTCGTGCGCGCGGAGGGGGCGAGGGGTGGAGCCGACGGCCGGCGGTGCCGGACAGCTGCTGGCCATCAGCGACCTGCA
Source organism: Streptomyces sp. NBC_01622 (assembly GCF_045209635.1). Classification (NCBI taxonomy): domain Bacteria; kingdom Bacillati; phylum Actinomycetota; class Actinomycetes; order Kitasatosporales; family Streptomycetaceae; genus Streptomyces; species Streptomyces sp. NBC_01622. The sequence continues at coordinate 2,080,280 of NZ_CP109293.1, read as the reverse complement.
CATCGGGTACGCCGAGAACCGCGCCCTGGTCGAGAACATGCGCCCCGGCACGGACGAGGACTGGCTGATCGTGGCCGGTGACATCGCCGAGACCGTGACCGACATCCGCTGGGTCCTCGAACTCCTCGCCGGCCGCTTCCGCAAGGTCCTGTGGTCCCCCGGGAACCACGAACTGTGGACCCACCCCAGGGACCCCGTCACGCTGCGCGGCGTCGCCCGCTACGACCACCTCGTCGCCCTGTGCCGGGAGCTCGGCGTCCTCACCCCCGAGGACCCCTACCCCGTCTGGGACGGCCCCGGCGGCCCGGTCGCCGTGGCCCCGCTCTTCCTCCTCTACGACTACTCGTTCCTCCCGCCCGGCTGCGCCACCAAGGACGAGGGACTGACGTACGCGCACGGCACCGGCATCGTCTGCAACGACGAGTTCCTGCTGCACCCCGACCCCTACCCCAGCCGCGAGGCCTGGTGCCGGGCCCGGGTCGCCGAGACCGAACGCAGGCTCACCGGGATCCCCGACAGCCTGCCCACGGTCCTGATCAACCACTACCCGCTGGACCGGCACCCCACCGAAGTCCTGTGGTACCCCGAGTTCGCCATGTGGTGCGGCACCACCCTGACCGCCGACTGGCACCGCAGATTCCGCGTGGACACCATGGTCTACGGCCATCTCCACATCCCGCGGACCACCCACCACGAGGGCGTCCGCTTCGAAGAGGTGTCCGTGGGATACCCCCGCGAGTGGCAGAAGCGCCCGGAACCCCCGGGACGACTGCGCCGCATCCTGCCGATGGAGGTCGGAGCCGGTGATCGAGGAGCTGCTCCCGGAGCCCGTGGTGACCGTGGAGACACACGGTGACGAGGGGTTCCAGGACGCCCCGCTGTACCCCGAGGAAGAGGCCCGGGTGGCCCGCGCGGTCCCCAAACGGCGGCGCGAGTTCACCGCCGTACGGGCCTGCGCCCGGCGCGCCATGGAGAAGCTCGGCGTACCCCCGCAGCCGATCCTGCCCGGTGCCCACGGCGCGCCGACCTGGCCCGCCGGACTCATCGGCAGCATGACCCACTGCGACGGCTACTGCGCCGCCGCGCTGGCCCGCGCCACCGACCTCGCCTCGCTCGGCATCGACGCCGAACCCCATGCACCGCTCCCCGACGGCGTCCTCCGCTCCGTCTCCCTGCCCGCCGAACAGGAACGGCTGACACGGCTCGCGGCCCAACTGCCCGCCGTGCACTGGGACCGGCTCCTGTTCAGCGCCAAGGAGTCCGTCTACAAGGCCTGGTTCCCCCTCACCGGGAAGTGGCTGGACTTCTCGGAGGCCGACATCGAACTCTTCGCCGACCCCGGCGACGAAGCACGCGGCGGCCTGCGCGCCCGCCTCCTCGTCCCCGGCCCGGTGGTCGACGGCGAGCGCCTCGACACCTTCGAGGGCCGCTGGACCGTACGACGGGGACTGGTCGCCACGGCGGTCACGGTCCCGCATCCGTGACCCACCTCGTCATCCCTCCGGGCACCAGCTCTCCAGCAGTCCGAAGAACGCCTCCTCGTTGCCCGCGAGTCCGGCGTCCGTCAGGGCCTGGTCCGCCTCGGCCAGCACCGAGGGCGGGACCAGGACCGGGCGGGGGTCGCCCGGGGGGCCGTCGAAGGCGGCTCTGACCGTGTGCAGCAGCCGGAGATAGGCCTGGACGGCGGCGCGCTCGCGGTCGGTCATCACTGCGGTCTGCATAGGACGGCTCTCCCCTGATCGGCGTCGTGCGCCCCCGCACGGCGGTGGCACGACTCCAGCTTGCCGCCTGCCACTGACAATCCCGTTTCCCCGGGCCCCGGTTCGCCCGCTTAGCGGAGGCGAAACGTCCCCGAAATCCCCGATGGGACAGCGGCCCTACGCTGAGAGGAAGGGTTTTCGGCCGTCCGCGGGCGGCCAGGTGAACGGGAGGCGAGTGGGTGGAGGACGTCCCGGCACGGCGCCCGGCGCGCGCCGCACGGCTGCGCCCGGTGGGCGACGCGGAACTCACGCTCCAGTACCGCGTCGTGCACGGATACCGCCGTGCCTTCCGCATGGCCGGCCAGGGCCCGGCGCTCGTCCTCATCCACGGCATCGGCGACTCCTCGGCCACCTGGGCCGAGCTGATCCCGCAGCTCGCCCGCACCCACACGGTGATCGCCCCCGACCTCCTCGGCCACGGCGCCTCCGACAAACCACGGGCCGACTACTCGGTCGCCGCCTACGCGAACGGCGTGCGCGATCTGCTCACCACCCTCGGCATCGAGTCCGCGACCCTGCTCGGGCACTCGCTGGGCGGGGGAGTGGCGATGCAGTTCGCCTACCAGTTCCCCGAACGCACCGAACGGCTCGTCCTCGTCAGCGCCGGCGGCGTGGGCCGCGAGGTCAACCCCGTGCTGCGGCTCGTCACCCTTCCGGGCTCCCATCTCGCCCTGTCCGCGCTCCGGTTGCCCGGCATGCGCCTCCAGGTCGGCCTCGCCGTGGGCCTGATGAGGCTCCTCGACACCGACCTCGGTCAGGACGCCCCCGAACTCCTCACCCTCGTCGACGCGTTGCCCGACGAGACCGCCCGCAACGCCTTCATCCGCACCCTGCGCGCGGTCGTCGACTGGCGCGGTCAGGTCGTGACCATGCTCGACCGCTGCTATCTGACCGAGGGCATGCCGACGATGCTGCTGTGGGGCGACCGGGACAGCGTGGTGCCGGTACGGCACGCCCACGGCGCCCACGAGGCCATGCCGGGCAGCCGGCTGGAGATCTTCGAGGGGGCGGGACACTTCCCGTTCCACACCGACCCGGCCCGATTCCTCGCCCTGGTCACGGAGTTCACCGGCACCACCACCCCGGCCCACTGGAGCCGCGAGCACTGGCGCGACCTCCTGTGCGAGGGCGGGCCCGGCACCACGGCGCAGAGCGGAGCCCTGGAACGGGACTTGAGGGAGGCGAGCGAACGCAGCGCCACCTGACACCCCGTCAATTCTCGGCCGTGCGGCCCCGGATCACGCCTCGGGACGCTTCACGCTCTCCAGGAGCATGTCCAGCCACTCGGCGACCTTGTCGCGGTGCTGGTCGGTCGGCAACTGCGCGGCGCGCCAGGCGATTCCGCGCACCCCGTGGTCCTGCAGCAGCCGCTCCAGCGGGTCTCCGGCGGCCTCGGCCGCCGCCCGCTCGCGGTCGGCGAGCTTCTGCAACAGCTCCTGCTCGGTGCGCTGGAGGGCACCCGCGAGGGCCTCGGGGTCCTCGGCCGTGAGGAATCCGGCGTGCACCCGGAAGAAGCGCTGGAGCGCGTCGCAGTGCTCCATCGTGGGACGCCGGTCGCCGTTGATGAGCGCGCCCGCCTGCTGGCGCGACATGCCCGCGCCGTCGGCGATCTCCTGCTGGGTGTACTTGCGCCCGTTGGGCTTGAGTCTGGTGCGCCGCAACAGGTCGAGGCGCTGCAGGAACCGGGCCTGCACATCGGGCTCGCCCGCGGGACGACCGCTCAGCAGGGCCCTGACCACGGAGTCCGGAACACCGGAGGCCACGGAGATCCGGCCCACATGGAAGACCTCGGCCTGCGGAACGTCGAGCCGCTCGGCGAGCGCGGTGACGCGGTCGACGACGGCGGGCAGCACGGCGCCCGCCGTCGCGCCCGGTACCTCGAAGCCATCCGACACCGACAGATCTCCTACGTCTCTCACAGGCTTCTCACAAACGGTGGCCGTGAACATCCCGGAGGGTAGCGGTTCGTTCGAACTCGCATCCAGGTCTCGCCACAACTGTGGCCAATTTCAGCCGTCAACAAGCATGAAATGCCACGATAGTTGACACGGCTCGCGTCGGAGCAGCAGGATCAGGGCGCCGCGAGAAGGCCGCATAGGCAAGAGGGGTGACCTCCCGATGGCGTACCAGGCAGGTGGGCAGCGGTCCGCACCGCGGCCCGCCCCCGAGAGTCCCGAGGCCCAGGCGTATCTGCTGGACTACGCCACGCTGCTGGAGGCCGTCCCCTTCCCGTCCGTCGTCATGGACCACCGCTGGGACGTGGTGTTGACCAACGGTGCGTTCAAGTCACTTTTCCGGGCGGTCGGTCCGCATCCGACGGCCATGCCGGGCGACAACTTCCTCAGGTTCGTGCTCTTCCACCCCGACGCGAGCACGGTTCTCGGTGAGCACGAGTCGAGTTGGTGCCTGCCGATGCTGGCCCACTTCGCCTCCGTCGTGGAGAGCCACGGCCACGACCACGGCCTGCAGGCGATCCGTCGCGACATCGCCCAGGACCCGATCATGGAGGCCGCCTACCGGCAGGGCCTGCCGCACTGGATCCGCGCGGTGGGCGAGGAGGCCGTGGAGCACGACGGCGCGGTCCGCCCCGTACTGCACCCCGACCCGCGCTGGGGCGTCACGGACTGCCGGGTCGTCGGCGAGACCCCCAAGACCCTTGAGAACATGGGCTATACGCGTCTGACGCTGGTCCTGCGCGAGGCCCGCCGTACCCCGCCGCCCAGGACGCGCAGGCCGGGACGCGGTGCGGGACACCTGAGGGTGGTCCCGGCGGCCGAGTGAGCACCGCCCCAACTCGCCACATCTCCATGCGAGTTGGGGTCAGCGCTCGGCGACGACCAGCACCAGCGGCACCCCGTCGCACGGCACCAGCCGCAGTCCTCGCGCATACCCCGCCCGGCCCGCCGCGAGCGCCTCCGCGAAGTCCGGGCCCTTGCTGAGCGAACCGACCAGGTGACGCGGGTCGGTGGACGCGGCGACCCGGCCGCGCGCGTTCACCAGCCGTGCCGGACCGGGCAGTTGACGGAGCATCGGCATCACGGCCGCCTCGAAGTGCCGTAGATACACGTCCGCCGCGGCCACCCCCGCGAACCGTCCCTCCACGTGCACCGGCGCGGACAGGGTGAGGCTGTACTCGTCCGAGCAGAGGTAGTCGACGTACGGTCCGGCGACCGCCCGCTCCCCGGTGTCACGGGGCAGCGCGAACCAGTCCCAGTGCGTGTAGTCGGCGTACGCCGACTGCTCGGGATCGAGGTCGAGCAGCAGCGGTCGGATGCCCCCGTCGGAGGTGGTCTGCCACCACTCCAGCCAGGCCGGTACGTCGCTCAGCAGTCCCGGCGCGGCGACGAAGCCGACGCCGGACACCAACTCGTGCCGGGCCAGCCGGAGATGGAGGCCCGGGCGCAGTGCGGCGAGGTCGACGGTCGCGGGGCGGCGGCCCTGTGCGGCCACCTTGGCGAGCAGCGCCGTCGTGTCGGCGCGGGAGGCTGCCACGGCGTCGAACACGGACTCCAGGGCCGAGCGCACCCCGGCCGCGACGGACTGCTCGGGTGCCGTGGCCGGCGGTGCCGTCGCGAGGCTCATGCGTGCCCTCCAGCAGACGGGGAGCGGACGCGGTGCCGGCTACAGGGCCAACCGCTCGGCGATCAGCCGCGCCGTGGATTCCTGCACGCACCGCTCGGCCAGCTCCCTGGCCGAATCGTGGGCCCCATCTTGCACGGCCGAGATTACGGAGCGGTGACGGTCTGCGGCTTCTTCACGATATTCGTCGCTGCCGAGCACCAGACACAGCAGCGCCCCGACCTCGGTCTGCAGCGCGACCTGTTCCCGGGTGAGCCGCGCCGACTGCGCGGCGGCGGCCAGCTCGACATGGAACCGCCCGTATACCCGGCCGCGCGCCGCCGCGTCCTCGGCATGCGTCAACTCCTCGGCCGTACGCCGAAGTTGTACGAGATCCTCGGGCTCGGTGCGCTCCGCGGCGAGCCGGGCCGCGGTGCCGGACAGGGCGGCCCAGTGATCGCCGAGGTCGCGCAGCTCCTCGGTGCTCCAGCCGCGCAGCCGGACCTTCAGCCGCTCCTCGCCGGGGACCTCGGGCAGGGACACGAAGCTGCCGCCGCCGCGCCCGCGCCGGGTGGTGACCAGACCCTGCTGGCGCAGCGCCATCAGCGCCTCCCGCAGGGTCACCGTGGACACACCGAGCTGCCCGGCGAGCTCGCTCTCGCCCGGCAGTTGCTCACCGTCGGCGAGCAGTCCGAGCTCGATGGCGTCCCCGAGCCGGCTGACGACGGCGTCCACCCGCGCCCGGTTGCCGACCGGGGCGAAGACGGCTTTTCGGGCGCCGCCGTTGAGGTGCTGCTGCTGGTTCACGGCCACCACCTTGCACGTTGACTCAAGCTTTACCCTAAGAGGGCCTTGAGCTTTGAACTATGACTTCATATGTTTCCATGCAACGTCACAGAGCACCAGAAAGGTTCCCGCCCATGGAGGGGATTGCGATCCGGCTGCGGGATCTGCGGAAGTCGTTCGGCGAGACGACCGCCGTGGCCGGCGTCGACCTGGAGATCAGGGACGGCGAGTTCTTCTCGATGCTCGGCCCGTCCGGCTCGGGCAAGACCACCGTGCTCCGCATGATCGCCGGCTTCGAGAGCCCCACCGGCGGCACCATCGAACTCGCCGGCCAGGACGTCACCGGCCTCGCCCCCTTCGAACGCGACGTCCACACCGTCTTCCAGGACTACGCCCTCTTCCCGCACATGACCGTCGAGCAGAACGTCGCCTACGGCCTCAAGGTCCGCAAGGTCCCCAAGTCCGAACGGCTCGTACGCGCCCGACAGGCCCTCGCGGAAGTACGCCTCGAGGGCTACGGCGCCCGCCGTCCCGCCCAGCTCTCCGGCGGCCAGCGGCAACGCGTCGCCCTTGCCCGCGCCCTGGTCGGCCGCCCCCGCCTGCTGCTGCTCGACGAACCGCTCGGCGCCCTCGACCTGAAACTGCGCGAGCAGATGCAGGTCGAACTCAAGGCGCTCCAGCGGGAGGTGGGCATCACCTTCGTCTTCGTCACCCACGACCAGGAGGAGGCCCTGACGATGAGCGACCGCATCGCCGTCTTCGACCAGGGCCGCATCCAGCAGGTCGGCACCCCCGCCGAGGTCTACGAACGCCCCGCGACCCCGTTCGTCGCGTCCTTCGTCGGTACCTCCAATCTGCTGGCGGGCGAGGCGGCCGAGCGGATCGTCGGCACCACCGGCACCTACAGCGTCCGGCCCGAGAAGATCCGTGTCCTCAAGGACGCCGCCGAGACCGGCGAACCGGATCACGAGAGTGCCGCCGGCACCGTCGCCGAGGTCGTCTACCTCGGGGACTCGACCCGCTTCCTCGTCGACCTCGACGCCGGCGGCCGGCTGACCGCGCTCCAGCAGAACCTGGAGACCTCCGCCGAGGACGTGGCCGCCTACCGCGGCAGCCGGGTGCGATTGCAATGGCACCGGCGTCACACGGTGCACGTTCCCGATCCCCGCTGACCCCGCTCGCTCCTTCACCCATGGAGAACGCCGTGCGTCTCACCCGAACCCTCCAGGTGGCGGCCTGTGCCGCCGTCCTGCTCGCCGCGACCGCCTGCGGCTCCTCCGACTCGTCGGGCAGCTCGTCCGGCGGCCTCAACCCCCCTGACCTCAAAGCCCAGTCGAAGCTCGGCAAGAGCGAGGGCGAGGTCAACCTGATCGCCTGGGCCGGCTATGTCGAGGACGGCTCCAACGACCCCAAGGTGAACTGGGTCAGCGACTTCGAGAAGCAGACGGGCTGCCAGGTCAACTCCAAGGTCGCGGCCAGCTCCGACGAGATGGTCAAGCTGATGAAGACCGGCGAGTACGACGCCGTCTCCGCCTCCGGCGACGCCTCCCTGCGCCTCATAGCCTCCGGCGACGCCGCCCCCGTCAACACGAACCTCGTCCCCAACTACAAAGACATTTTCCCCGACTTGAAGCTCCAGGCCTGGAACTCGGTCAAGGGCAAGGCCTACGGCATCCCGCACGGCCGCGGCGCCAACCTCCTCATGTACAACACGCAGAAGGTGACGCCCGCCCCGACCTCCTGGGCCGCGGTCTTCGACGACGCCTCCAAGTACAAGGGCCATGTCACGGCGTACGACTCGCCGATCTACATCGCCGACGCGGCCCTCTATCTCAAGGCCACCAAGCCCGAGTTGAAGATCAAGGACCCCTACGCGCTCGACCAGACACAGTTCGACGCCGCCGTCGCCCTGCTGAAGAAGCAGAACGCGGACATCGGCGAGTACTGGAGCGACTACCTCAAGGAGATCTCCGCCTTCAAGAGCGGTGACTCCGTCGTCGGCACCACCTGGCAGGTCATCGCCAACCTCACCGTCGACGAGGGCGCCAAGATCAAGGCCTTCGTACCCAAGGAGGGTTCGACCGGCTGGTCCGACACCTGGATGATCTCCGCCAAGGCCAAGCACCCCAACTGCGCCTACAAGTGGCTCGATTGGATCGTCTCCCCGAAGGTCAACGCCCAGGTCGCCGAGTACTTCGGCGAGGCTCCCGCCAACGCCAAGGCCTGCGAGGAGACCAGCGACAAGAACTTCTGCACCACCTACCACGCCGCCGACACCGCGTACTGGAAGAACATCGCCTTCTGGAACACGCCCATCGAGCAGTGCCTCGACGGCCGAACGGACGTCAAGTGCGTGCCGTACGCCAAGTGGGTACAGGCCTGGACCGAGATCAAGGGCTGACCCATGTCCCTGCTCAACCGGACCGCGGGGGCGCTGTACCGGCGCCCCCGGCTGCGGCTCTCCCTGCTCCTCACCGCACCGCTGCTGTGGCTCGCGGTGCTCTATCTCGGCTCGCTGAGCGTGCTGTTCGTCTCCGCGTTCTGGACGACGGACTCCTTCACCTCCGAGGTGGTGAAGGTCTGGTCGACCGACAACTTCCACGAGATGTTCACGGTGCCCGTGTACCGGCAGGTCATCCTCCGCAGCATCGGCGTCGCACTCGCCGTCACCGTCCTGTGCGCCGTCATCGCGTTCCCACTCGCCTTCTACACGGCCCGCGTTGCCAAGCCGAAGTGGCGCCCACTGCTCGTGGTCGCCATCCTCACCCCGCTGTGGGCCAGTTACCTGGTCAAGGTGTACGCGTGGCGGCTCATCCTCTCCCAGGGCGGCCTGGCCGACTGGATGTTGAAACCGTTCGGCCTGAGCGGACCCGGCTTCGGACTGCCGGCGGCCGTCCTCACGCTCACGTACCTCTGGCTGCCGTACATGGTCCTGCCGATCCACACCGCGCTGGAGCAACTGCCCGCCAACCTCCTCGACGCGTCGGCGGACCTGGGCGCGCGGGCCGGGCGGACCTTCCGGTCCGTCGTGCTGCCGATGGTGCTGCCGTCCCTCGCCGCCGGGTCGATCTTCACCTTCTCGCTCAGCCTCGGCGACTACATCACCGTGCAGATCGTCGGCGGCAAGACCCAGCTCATCGGCAACCTCGTCTACTCCAACATCGAACTCAACCTGCCCATGGCCGCCGCACTCGGCACCGTCCCCGTCGTCGTGATCGTCGTGTACCTGCTCGCGATGCGCCGCACGGGCGCGTTGAGCAGCCTGTAAAACACCATCGACCGCCTCTGAAGGAGGTGACATGTCATGCAGCTCTCCCGTTCCTCGCGCATCGCCCTGCGCGTGGCCGCCGGGTTCGGCTTCGCGGTGATCTACGTCCCGCTCCTGCTCGTCCTCGTCAACTCCCTCAACCCGGACCGCAGCGCGAGCTGGCCGCCGTCGAGCCTGACCCTGCACTGGTGGTCCGTCGCCTGGCAGAACTCGGGCGCCCGCGCGGCCCTCTGGGTCTCGGTGAAGGCCGGCCTCGGTGCCACCGCCATCTCCCTGGTGCTCGGCACCCTGATCGCCTTCGCGGTCGCCCGGTACCGATTCTTCGGCCGTGACGCCATCTCCTTCGTGGTCGTGCTGCCGATCGCGCTGCCCGGCATCGTCACGGGCATCGCCCTCAACTCGGCGTTCAGCACGGTACTCGAGCCGCTCGGCGTGGGCCTCGGCCTGTTCACGGTGATCGTCGGACACGCCACCTTCTGCATCGTCGTCGTCTTCAACAACGTCGTCGCCCGGCTCAGGCGCACCTCCGGGTCGTACGAGGAAGCGGCCATGGACCTGGGGGCCGACACCTTCCGCGCCTTCGTCGACATCACCTTCCCGCTGGTGCGCTCGGCGCTCCTGGCCGGCGGACTGCTCGCGTTCGCGCTGTCCTTCGACGAGATCGTGGTGACCACCTTCACCGCCGGACCCGGCATCGAGACCCTGCCGATCTGGATCTTCAACAACATGACCCGGCCCCAACAGGCGCCGGTCGTCAACGTGGTGGCCGCGGTGCTCGTCCTGCTCTCGGTCGTCCCGATCTACGTCGCACAGCGGCTGTCCGCCGACACGGCCACCGGCAGCCGGGTCTGACGCCCTGAGCACCTGTTTTCCGGGGCGCCGGCCGGTCTAAGCTCTGCGGATGACCTTGGAATGGGAACAGGTAATCGTGCACTCGGAGGATCCGGCGGCCCTGGGCCAGTGGTGGGCCACGGCTCTCGGCTGGGTGGTGGTCCACTCCTCCGACGACGAGTTCGAGATCCGTCCGGCGCCGGACCGCCTGCCGGGGATCGACTTCGTACGGCTCGCCGAGAGCAAGAAGTCCAAGAGCCGACTGCACCTCGACTTCAGGCCCGACGACCAGGACGCCGAGGTGGCCCGTCTGGAGGCCCATGGCGCCCAGCGGGTCGACATCGGCCAGGGCGAACAGTCGTGGGTCGTCCTGGCGGACCCCGAGGGCAACGAGTTCTGCGTCCTCGGGCAACGGCGCCAGTAAGCACCCCTGAGTGGGGTTGTCCCCGGTCCGCTGCGGCTCACCGTCCTCGCGGTGACATTCGCGCGGGGACATACTCAGCCAGAGAGGTATGTGACATAGTACTGACGTGAGCAAGCGACTGACCTGCGATGTCGTGGTCGTCGGAGCCGGAGTGGTGGGCGCGGCCTGCGCCCTCTACTCGGTCCGGGCCGGCCTCGACGTCGTCATCGTGGATCGCGGCCCGGTGTCCGGCGGCACGACCGGCGCCGGTGAGGGCAACCTGCTCGTCTCCGACAAGGCACCCGGCCCCGAACTCGACCTCGCCCTCCTCTCCGCCCGCCTGTGGACACAACTCGCCCAGGAAATCGGGGAGTTCATCGAGTACGAGGCCAAAGGCGGCCTCGTCGTGGCCTCCACGCCCGGCGGACTCACCGCCCTGGAGCAATTCGCCGAGGAACAGGGCACCGCCGGAGTCGTCGCCGAACCGGTCGACGCCGAGGCCCTCTACGACCTCGAACCCCGCCTCGCCCCGGACCTCCCGGGCGGCGTGCACTACCCCCAGGACCGCCAGGTGATGCCCGCCCTGGCCGCCGCCCACCTCGTCCGGGTCTCCGGCGCCCGCCTGCTCACCGGCCGTACCGTGACGGCCGTACTCCGCAAGACGGATGGAACGGTCCAAGGTGTCCGCACCGCCCTGGGCGACATCCTCGCCCCGACCGTGATCAACGCCGCCGGCACCTGGGGCGGTGAACTCGCCGCCCTCGCCGGCACCACCCTCCCCGTCCTCCCACGCCGAGGCTTCGTCCTCGTCACCGAACCGCTCCCGCGCCTGATCCACCACAAGGTGTACGCCGCCGACTACGTGGCCGACGTGGCCAGCGACTCGGCCACCCTGCAGACCTCACCCGTCGTGGAGGGCACGGCCGCCGGGCCCGTCCTGATCGGCGCCAGCCGTGAACGCGTCGGTTTCGACCGGGAGTTCTCGCTGCCGGTCCTGCGGGCCCTGGCGGCGGGCGCGACCCGCCTGTTCCCGTTCCTGGCCGACGTGCGGGCGATGCGCTCCTACCTCGGCTTCCGCCCCTACCTGCCGGACCACCTCCCGGCCATCGGGCCCGACCCCAGGGTCCCCGGCCTCGTCCACGCCTGCGGGCACGAGGGCGCCGGCATCGGACTCGCCACCGGCACCGGGCACCTGATCGCCCAACTGCTCGGCGGCAGGACCCCCGACCTCGACATGACACCCTTCCGCCCCGACCGCTTCCCCGACGAGGAGGGCGAGTGAGCCCAGGATCCCCGCAGGGCCTCGCCGACGCCCACCCGGGACCGGCCTTCACGGTCACCCTGGACGGCCGAGAGATCGAGGCAGTCCCCGGCCAGACCGTCGCCGCCGCACTGTGGTCGGCGGGAGTGACGTTTTGGCGCACCACCCGGGTCGGGGGAGCGCCGCGCGGCGTCTTCTGCGGCATCGGGATCTGCTACGACTGCCTCGTCACCGTCAACGACCGCCCGAACCAACGGGCCTGCCTGGTGCCATTGCACCCGGGTGACGCCATCCGCACACAGGAGGGAACGGGCCGCGATGACTGAGCGACCGCACCTCGCCGTGATCGGCGCGGGCCCGGCGGGACTCGCCGCCACCGTGGCCGCCGCGGCACACGGCGTCCGGGTCACGCTGCTCGACTCGGCCGCGCGGGCGGGCGGCCAGTTCTACCGACAGGCCGCCGCCGAACTGCGCGCCGCACGCCCGCAGGCCCTGCACCACCGGTGGCGGACGTGGCAGCGACTCAGCGACGCCCTCGCCCTCCACGTGGAGGCAGGCCACGTAAGTCATTTGACGGGCCATCATGTCTGGTTCGTGGAGCGGAGGTTGAGTGAGGGAGGCGGCGCTGCCGACAGCAGCGGCCCCCTCGACTCCTTCACCGTGCACGCCCTTCTCGGCCCCGAACAGGACATCCCCGTCGAGGTCCGCGCCGACGCCGTCCTCCTCGCCACCGGCGGCTACGAGCAGGTCCTCCCCTTCCCCGGCTGGACCCTCCCCGGAATCCTCACCGCGGGCGGCGCGCAGGCCATCCTCAAGGGCTCCCTCGCCGTCCCGGGACGAACCGCCGTGGTCGCCGGCACCGGCCCGTTGCTCCTCCCCGTGGCGACCGGTCTCGCCGCGGCCGGAGTCGAGGTGGCCGCGCTCGTCGAGTCCGCCGACCCCAAGGCCTTCGTACGACGGCCCCGGGTGCTCGCGGCACAGCCCGGCAAGATCGCCGAAGGTGCCCAGTACGCGGCCCAACTCCTGCGTCGGCGCGTCAAGTTGCTCACCCGACACACTGTCGTCGAGGCGCACGGCGACGAGCGGGTGGAGGCGGTGACCGTCGCCGCGCTCGACACCGACGGGCGGGTCCGCCCCGGCACCGAACGGCGCCTCGTCTGCGACACCCTCGCCATCGGCCACGGCATGCTGCCGCACACCGACCTCGCCGAGACCCTGGGCTGCCGGCTCGACGGGCTCTCCGTCCACGTCGACGACGAACAGCGCACCGACGTCCCCGGCGTCTGGGCGGCAGGCGAGACCACCGGCATCGGCGGCGCGGACCTCGCCCTCGCCGAAGGACACATCGCGGGACGCTCCGCCGCCGCCCGCCTGACGGGTGCCGTACCCGACCCGCGCGGGTGGGCGACGGCCGCCAAGTCCCGTACGCGATCGCGGGAGTTCTTCGCCGCCCTCGACACCGTGTACGCGCCGCCCGCCTGTTGGACCGAACTCGTCACCGACGACACGATCGTGTGCCGCTGCGAAGAGGTCACCGGAGGTGCCATCCGCGAGGCCGTGGCCGGGCTCGGCGCCGGTGACGTACGCACCGTGAAGCTGCTGACGCGGGCCGGGATGGGCTGGTGCCAGGGGCGGATGTGCGGGCCCGCGGTCGCGGGGCTCGCCGGGTGCGAACTCGCCCCGTCCCGGCGGCCGTTCGCGCGGCCCGTGCCGCTAGGAGTGCTGGCTCACGCCGGTGAGGCCGAGGACGACGATCATCAATGAAATGTCACACCCTATTGAGATGAGACGCTCCATGACCACCACCCCGAACCGTCCCTGGCGCGGCGTCCTCGTCGCCACCGCGCTTCCGCTGACCGACGAACTCGCCGTCGATTACGACAAGTTCGCCGAGCACTGTGCCTGGCTGGTCGACAACGGCTGCGACGGCGTCGTACCGAACGGCTCGCTCGGCGAGTACCAGGTGCTCACCCCCGAGGAGCGCGCCAAGGTCGTCGAGACGGCCGTCGCCGCGATCGGCGGCGCACGGGTGATGCCCGGTGTGGCCGCCTACGGTTCCGCCGAGTCCCGCCGCTGGGCCGAACAGGCCCGCGACGCCGGCTGCGCCTCCGTGATGCTGCTGCCGCCCAACGCCTACCGCGCCGACGAGCGTTCGGTCCTCGCGCACTACGCGGAGGTCGCGAAGGCGGGCGTGCCGATCGTGGCGTACAACAACCCCATCGACACCAAGGTCGACCTGGTGCCGGAACTCCTCGCCAAGCTGCACGGCGAGGGGTACATCCACGCCGTCAAGGAGTTCTCCGGCGATGTCCGCCGCGCCTACCAGCTCGCCGAACTCGCCCCGGAACTGGACCTGTTGATCGGCGCGGACGACGTCCTGCTGGAGCTGGCGCTCGCGGGTGCGAAGGGCTGGGTGGCCGGTTACCCCAACGCGCTGCCCGCCGCGAGCGTCGAGCTCTACCACGCGGCCGTCGGCGGCGACCTGGCCACGGCGAAGAAGCTGTACGAGCAGCTGCACCCGCTGCTGCGCTGGGACTCCAAGGTCGAGTTCGTGCAGGCCATCAAGCTGTCCATGGACATCGTCGGTCGACACGGCGGCCCGGTGCGTCCGCCGCGCGTTCCGCTGCTGCCGGGGCAGGAGGCCGTCGTGCGCGCCGCCACCGAGCAGGCGGTCGCGGCCGGACTCGCGTAAGTACCCTCGCAACGGCACCGATCCACCAGGAGCGTCATGCGCAGCAAACTCGTCCTGCACGCCGTCGACTCGCACACCGAGGGCATGCCGACCCGGGTGATCACCGGCGGCATCGGCGCCATCCCCGGTGCGACGATGAACGAGCGGCGGCTGTACTTCCGCGAACACCGCGACCACATCCGGCAGTTCCTGATGAACGAGCCGCGCGGCCACTCCGCGATGAGCGGTGCGATCCTGCAGCCGTCCACCCGGCCCGACTGCGACTGGGGCGTCGTCTACATCGAGGTCTCCGGCTATCTCCCCATGTGCGGGCACGGCACGATCGGCGTGGCCACCGTGCTCGTCGAGACGGGCATGGTCGAGGTCGTCGAGCCGGTCACCACGATCCGGCTGGACACCCCGGCCGGACCGGTCGTCGCCGAGGTCGCGGTCGGGAACGGTGCCGCGAAGAACGTCACCCTCAAGAACGTCCCGTCGTTCTCCGTCGGCCTCGACCGGGAAATCGCGCTCGCCGACGGGCGGACGGTGACATACGACATGGCGTACGGCGGCAACTTCTACGCCATTCTGCCGCTGGACCAGTTCGAGCTGCCCTTCGACCGGTCCCGCAAGGACGACATCATCAAGGCGGGCCTGTCCCTCATGGAGGCGATCAACGACAGGGACGAGCCCGTCCACCCCGAGGACGCCTCCATTCGCGGTTGCCATCACGTCCACCTGTACGCGCCCGGCGCGACCGCCCGGCACTCGCGGCACGCGATGGCGATCCACCCCGGCTGGTTCGACCGCTCGCCGTGCGGCACGGGTACCAGCGCCCGCATGGCGCAGCTCCACGCGCGCGGCGAACTCCCGCTGCACACCGAGTTCGTGAACGAGTCCTTCATCGGCACCCGGTTCACCGGGCGGCTCCTCGGCACCACCGAGGTCGCCGGCGTTCCCGCCGTACTGCCCAGCTTCACCGGCCGTGCCTGGATCACCGGCACCGCGCAGTACTCGCTCGATCCCACCGACCCGTTCCCGGGCGGGTTCGTCCTCTAGCCCGGGGATAATGGCCGGTCACGCGTGACATTGCACCACTAGGAGACTCGATGGCCGTCCAGCGCACCGGCGCCCCGCCCACCACTGCCCCGGATCTGCCCGCACTGGGCGGGAAGAGCAGCTACCGCGAGCGGGTCGCCGACGCGCTCAGGGCCGCGCTGATCGCGGGGGAGCTGCGGCCGGGCGAGGTGTACTCCGCGCCGACGCTCGCCGCCCGCTTCGGAGTCTCGGCCACACCGGTGCGCGAGGCCATGCTCGACCTCGCCAAGGAGGGGCTGGTCGACACCGTCCCGAACAAGGGGTTCCGGGTCACCGCGGTCTCCGAGAAGCAGCTCGACGAGTACACCCACATCCGCGCCCTGATCGAAATCCCCACGGTGGTGGGGCTGGCCGGGACCGCCGACCCCGTCTCGCTGGAGGCGCTGCGCCCCGCCGCCCGGGAGATCGTCGGCGCGGCCGTGGCCGGCGACCTCATCGCCTACGTCGAGGCCGACACCCGCTTCCATCTGGGGCTGCTCGCCCTGGTCGGCAACGCCCATCTCGTCGAGGTCGTCGGTGATCTGCGCAAGCGGTCCCGGCTCTACGGGCTCACCGCCCTCGTCAAGGAGGGACGTCTGCTGGCCTCCGCCCAGGAGCACCTGGACCTCCTCGACGCGCTGGTGGCCCGTGACGAGCGGGCCGTGCGTGAGATCATGACCCGTCACCTGGGGCATGTCCGCGGTCTGTGGGCCGCGCACGACTGAAGCGATTGGTTGCTCCATAGCGCAAACCACTTGCGTCACTTGCGCTATTCTTGCGCACATGACGCGACGACTTGCTGAGGTGGCGAAGAAGGTCGGGGTCAGCGAGGCCACGGTCAGCCGGGTACTCAACGGCAAACCCGGAGTCTCCGACTCGACCCGGCAGTCGGTGCTGTCGGCCCTGGACGTTCTCGGCTACGAGCGGCCCACCCAGCTGCGCGGTGAACGCGCGCGGCTGGTGGGCCTGGTGCTGCCCGAGCTGCAGAACCCCATCTTCCCCGCCTTCGCCGAGGTGATCGGCGGCGCGCTCGCCCAGCTCGGCCTCACCCCGGTGCTCTGCACCCAGACCAAGGGCGGGGTCTCCGAGGCCGACTATGTGACGCTGCTGCTGCAACAGCAGGTCTCCGGCGTCGTGTTCGCCGGCGGACTCTACGCCCAGGCGGACGCGCCGCACGACCACTACCGGCTGCTCGCCGAGCGCAACATCCCGGTCGTCCTGCTCAACGCGGCCATCGACCACCTGGGTTTCCCCGCCGTCTCCTGCGACGACGCGGTCGCCGTCGAGCAGGCGTGGCGCCACCTCGCCTCCCTCGGCCACGAGCGCATCGGGCTGGTCCTCGGACCCGCCGACCACATGCCGTCGGCACGGAAGCTGGCCGCCGCGCGGGCCGTGTCCGGGGACCTGCCCGACGAGTTCGTGGCGCGCGCCATCTTCTCCATCGAGGGCGGCCACGCCGCCGCCTCCCGGCTGATCGACCGCGGTGTCACCGGCATCATCTGCGCCAGTGACCCGCTCGCTCTCGGCGCGGTAAGGGCCGCCCGCCGCAAGGGACTTGACGTCCCGTCACAGATCTCCGTCGTCGGCTACGACGACTCCGCGTTCATGAACTGCACCGAGCCCCCGCTGACCACCGTCCGCCAGCCCATCGAGGCCATGGGCCGGGCCGCCGTGGAGCTCCTGAACTCACAGGTCGGCGGCGCCGTCGTACCCGCCGAAGAACTGCTCTTCGAACCGGAACTGGTGGTCAGGGGTTCCACCGCGCAAGCCCCGCGCAGCTGACAGCCGTCCTGCTGTCGAATAATTACAGATTCTGCGCGACATCTTGCGGAGAGATGTCGGCGGTGCTTGAGTGTGGGCGCCCACCGCTCCTGCCCAGAGGGGTCCATCGATGAGAAGCACCGGGTTCCGCCGTACCTTCGCCGCGATCGGCGTCTGTTCTCTCGCGCTCACCGCCGCCGCCTGCGGGTCCGGCGGCGACTCGGCGAGCGGCAAGACACGCATCACGGTCAACTGCGAGCCGCCCAAGAGCGCCAAGGTCGACCGCAAGTTCTTCGACTCCGATGTCGCGTCCTTCGAGAAGAAGAACGCCGACATCGACGTCGTCGCGCACGACGCCTTCCCCTGCCAGGACCCGAAGACCTTCGACGCCAAACTCGCCGGCGGCCAGATGGAGGACGTGTTCTACACGTACTTCACCGACGCCAAGCATGTCGTCGACATCAACCAGGCGGCCGATCTCACGCCGTACATCAAGGAGTTGAAGAGCTACGACACTCTTCAGCAGCAGCTGCGCGACATCTACACCGTCGACGGCAAGATCTACGGCATACCGCGCACCGGCTACTCGATGGGCCTGATCTACAACCGCAAGCTCTTCCAGCAGGCCGGCCTCGACCCCGACAAGCCCCCGGCCACCTGGGACGAGGTCCGCGCCGACGCCAAGAAGATCGCCGCGCTCGGCAACGGCACCATCGGCTACGCCGACTACAGCGCCCAGAACCAAGGGGGTTGGCACTTCACCGCCGAGATGTACTCGCAGGGCGGCGACGTCGTCGGCGCCGACGGCAAGAAGGCCACCATCGACACCCCGCAGGGCCACGCCGTGCTGCAGAACCTGCACGACATGCGCTGGACCGACAACTCGATGGGCAGCAAGCAGCTCCTCGTCATCAACGACGTGCAGCAGCTGATGGGTTCGGGCAAGCTCGGCATGTACCTCTCCGCCCCGGACAACATCCCGATCCTGGTCAAGGAGAAGGGCGGCAACTACGACGACCTCGCCCTCGGCCCGATGCCCGGCGGCCAGGGCACGCTCATCGGCGGCGACGGCTACATGTTCAACAAGCACGACACGCCCGCCCAGATCCGCGCCGGCCTCAAGTGGCTCGACAGCATGTTCCTCACCCCGGGCAGCGGCTTCCTCGGCGACTACGCCCGCGCCAAGAAGGCCAACGCCCCCGTCGGACTGCCCGAACCGCGCCTGTTCACCGGCGCCGCCGACGCCAAGGACCAGCAGGTCAAGAAGGCCAACGCCAACGTCCCGGTGCAGAACTACCAGGCCTTCCTGGACGGCAACCAGTCCCTCCAGATGAAGATCGAACCGCCGGACGCCCAGCAGATCTACTCCGTCCTCGACTCGGCCGTCTCCGCCGTCCTCACCAAGAAGGACGCGAACATCGACCAACTCCTGGGGGACGCCTCCGGAAAGATCGACGGCATCCTGGCCCGGGGCTGACCCGATGACCCGGACGGCCACCCGGAGTCCCGTCGAGACGACGGCGGTACGAGAGGTCGAGGCGCCGCCCCCGGTAGGGGGCCGGGGGCGGCGCCGCCTCCTCGACCAGGCCCGCGCCTACGCCTTCCTCCTCGGCGGCCTCATCTGCTTCGCCCTGTTCTCCTGGTACCCGGCGATCCGCGCGGTCGTGATCGCCTTCCAGAAGTACACGCCCGGCTCCTCGCCCGAGTGGGTCGGCACCGCCAACTTCACCCGCGTCTGGCACGACCCCGAGTTCACCGCCGCCTGGCGCAACACCCTCGTCTTCACCCTGCTGGCCCTGCTCATCGGCTTCGCGATCCCCTTCGTACTCGCCCTGGTCCTCAACGAGTTGAGGCACTGGAAGGCGTTCTTCAGGATCGTCGTCTACCTCCCCGTGATGATCCCGCCGGTGGTCACCGCCCTGCTGTGGAAGTGGTTCTACGACCCGGGAGCCGGCCTCGCCAACGAGACGCTGCGCTTCCTGCACCTGCCCACCTCGAACTGGTCCAACGGCACCGACACCGCCCTCATCTCCCTGGTGATCGTGGCCACTTGGGCCAACATGGGCGGCACCGTCCTCATCTACCTGGCCGCACTCCAGTCCATCCCCGGCGAGCTGTACGAGGCCGCCGAACTCGACGGCGCGAGCCTCCTCCAGCGCGTGCGGTACGTGACGATCCCTCAGACCCGCTTCGTCATCCTGATGCTGATGCTCCTTCAGATCATCGCCACGATGCAGGTCTTCACCGAACCCTTCGTGATCACCGGGGGCGGTCCGGAGAGCGCCACCGTCACCATCCTCTACCTGATCTACAAATACGCCTTCCTCTACAACGACTTCGGCGGCGCCTGCGCGCTCAGCGTGATGCTCCTCGTGCTGCTCGGCGTGTTCTCCGCCGTCTATCTGCGGCTGACCCGCTCCGGAGAGGACGACCTGTGAGCACCCGCACGCTTCTCTCCCCGGCCGCGCTCGCCCGGCCCCGCGGCAGGGCCGTCTACTGGACCGTGTTCACCGGCGTCGTCGTGCTCTTCGCCGTCGCCTTCCTCTTCCCCGTCTACTGGATGGTCACCGGCGCGATGAAATCGCCGGACGAGGTGGCGCAGACGCCGCCCACGATCATCCCCAAGCACTGGCACCTCAGCGGTTACACGGACGCCTGGGACCTGATGCAGCTCCCGGAGCACCTGTGGAACACGGTCGTCCAGGCCGCCGGCGCCTGGGCGTTCCAGCTGGTCCTGTGCACGGCCGCCGCCTACGCCCTGTCCAAACTCAAGCCCGCCTTCGGCAAGTTGATCCTCGGTGGCATCCTCGCGACGCTGATGGTCCCGGCGCAGGCGCTGGTCGTACCGAAGTACCTGACCGTCGCCGACCTCCCGCTGATCCACACCAGCCTGCTCAACGATCCCCTCGGCATCTGGCTGCCGGCCGTCGCCAACGCCTTCAACCTGTACCTCCTCAAACGGTTCTTCGACCAACTCCCGCGCGACGTCATGGAGGCCGCCGAGATCGACGGCGCCGGAAAACTCCGCATCCTGTGGTCCATCGTGCTGCCCATGTCCCGGCCCGTGCTCGGCGTCGTCTCGATCTTCGCCCTGGTCGCCGTGTGGCAGGACTTCCTGTGGCCGCTGATGGTCTTCTCCGACACCGACAAACAGCCGATCAGCGTGGCACTCGTCCAGCTGTCGCAGAACATCCAACTGACCGTGCTCATCGCCGCGATGGTGATCGCGAGCATCCCCATGGTCGCCATGTTCCTGGTCTTCCAGCGCCACATCATCGCCGGGATCAGCGCGGGCAGCACGAAGGGCTGACACCGCCCCTCGACGCCCTCCGACAGAAAGGCCAGCACAGTGGGACAGCCCACCCATGCCCAAAGCCACGACGACTGGTGGCGCTCGGCCGTCATCTACCAGGTGTACGTCCGCAGCTTCGCGGACGGCGACGGCGACGGCACCGGCGACCTCGCGGGCGTCCGCTCCAGGCTGCCCTACCTCGCCGAACTCGGCGTGGACGCTCTGTGGTTCAACCCCTGGTACCTGTCACCGATGAAGGACGGCGGCTACGACGTCGCCGACTACCGCGCCATCGACCCGGCCTTCGGATCGCTCGCCGAGGCCGAGAAACTCATCAGTGAGGCACGGGAGTTGGGCATCCGCACGATCGTCGACATCGTGCCCAACCACGTCTCCGACCAGCACCCGTGGTTCCGCGCCGCCCTCGCCGGCGGCCCCGAGCGCGAGCTCTTCCACTTCCGCCCGGGACGCGGCGAACACGGCGAACTCCCGCCCAACGACTGGCCGTCCCAGTTCGCCGGCTCCACCGAACCCGTGTGGACCCGCCTCCCCGACGGCGACTGGTACCTCCACCTGTTCACCCCCGAACAGCCCGACCTCAACTGGGCCCACCCGGCCGTCCGCCAGGAGCACGAGGACATCCTGCGCTTCTGGTTCGAGCGCGGCGTCGCCGGAGTGCGCATCGACTCGGCCGCACTGCTGGCCAAGGACCCGGCACTGCCCGACTTCGTCGAGGGCCGCGACCCGAACCCCTTCGTCGACCGCGACGAACTCCACGACATCTACCGCGCCTGGCGGGCCGTCGCCGACGAGTACGGCGCCGTCTTCGTCGGCGAGGTCTGGCTCCCCGACACCGAACGCTTCGCCCGCTACCTCCGCCCCGACGAACTCCACACCGCCTTCAACTTCGCCTTCCTGTCCTGCCCCTGGGACCCGGACCGGCTGCGCACCTCGATCGACGAGACCCTCGCCGAGCACGCCCCGATCGGCGCCCCCGCCACCTGGGTCCTCTGCAACCACGACGTGACCCGCACGGTCACCCGCTACGGCCGCGCCGACACCGGCTTCGACTTCGCCACCAAGGCCTTCGGCACCCCGACCGACCTCGCCCTCGGCACCCGGCGCGCCAGGGCGGCGGCGCTGCTGTCGCTGGCCCTGCCCGGGGTCGTCTACCTCTACCAGGGGGAGGAATTGGGGCTGCCCGAGGTCGAGCTGCCGGTCGACCGGATACAGGATCCGATGTACCTGCGGTCGGGCGGCACCGACCCCGGCCGCGACGGTTGCCGGGTACCGCTCCCATGGGTGGCCGACGCGCCGTACGCGGGCTTCGGCTCGCGCGGTGAGCCCTGGCTTCCGCAGCCGGCCGGTTGGACATCGTATGCGGTCGACCGTCAGCAGCGGACTGCCGACTCCATGCTCAACCTCTACCGCGAGGCGATCCGCCTCCGGCCGGCCTTCGGCGACGGCCCCCTCGCCTGGCTGCCCGCCCCCGACGGCGTCCTCTCCTTCGCCCGCGCGGACGGCGCGACGTGCGTGGTCAACCTGTCGGACAGACCCGTCGAGCTGCCGTCGCACACCCGGCTCCTGCTGACCAGCGGCCCCCTGGACGACCAGGGCCGGCTGCCGCGGGACACGGCGGCCTGGCTGCGCACCGCGTAATGCCGACGGTCGACCGTCAACGGTCGACCGCCACCCCGCATCCGCTATCCCCGCACCCCCACCTCGAAGGGATCAGCACATGCACAGCACCATGTCCAGAACTGTCAGGCGCATGCCAAGTGTCGGGGCGGCCGCCGCGCTCGCCGCAGGCATGCTCGTCGCCCTGACCCCCGCCGCCGCCCACGCGGCCTCCGGCGCCTCCCTCCCCTTCACCTCGGTCGAGGCCGAGTCCGCCACCGCGACCGGCACCAGGATCGGCCCCGACTACACCCAGGGGAGCCTGGCCTCCGAGGCTTCCGGACGGCAGGCCGTACGGCTCACCTCCGGACAGCGCGTCGAGTTCACCGTGCCGCGCGCGGCCAACGCCGTGAACGTGTCCTACAGCGTTCCGGACGGGCAGAGCGGCAGCCTCGACGTGTACGTCAACGGCACCAAGATCGCCAAGACGCTCGCCGTCACGTCCAAGTACTCGTACGTCGACACCGGTTGGATCGCGGGTGCCAAGACGCACCACTTCTTCGACAACTCCCGGCTCCTGCTCGGCCAGAGCGTGCAGCAGGGTGACAGGGTTGCGTTGGTGGCGACCGGTACTCAAGTCACCGTCGACGTCGCCGACTTCGAGCAGGTCGCCGGGGCCGCCGCGCAGCCGGCCGGTTCGGTGTCCGTGGTCTCCAAAGGTGCCGACCCCAGTGGCGCGGGCGACTCCACCCAGGCCTTCCGGGACGCCATCTCCGCCGCCCAAGGGGGAGTGGTGTGGATCCCGCCGGGCGACTACCGGCTCACCTCCTCCCTCGGCGGCGTACAGAATGTGACATTGCAGGGTGCCGGTCAGTGGTACTCCGTCGTGCACACCTCGCGGTTCATCGACCAGTCCGGTTCCTCCGGCGGCGTCCACATCAAGGACTTCGCGGTCATCGGCGAGGTCACCGAGCGCGTCGACTCCAACCCGGACAACTTCGTCAACGGGACGCTCGGGCCCGGGAGTTCGGTCTCCGGGATGTGGATCCAGCACCTCAAGTGCGGCTTCTGGCTGATGGGCAACAACGACAACCTCGTCGTCGAGAACAACCGCATCCTCGACACCACCGCCGACGGCCTCAACCTCAACGGCACCGCCCACGGCGTGATCGTCCGCAACAACTTCCTGCGCAACCAGGGCGACGACTCCCTCGCCATGTGGTCGCTCAACTCCCCGGACACCAACAGCAGTTTCGAGAACAACACCGTCTCGCAGCCGAACCTCGCCAACGGCATCGCGATCTACGGCGGCACGGACATCACGGTCCGCAACAACCTGATCTCCGACACCAACGCCCTCGGCAGCGGCATCGCGATCTCCAACCAGAAGTTCCTCGACCCCTTCTCCCCGCTCGCCGGAACCATCACGGTCGACGGCAACACCCTCATCCGCACCGGTGCGATCAACCCCAACTGGGGCCATCCCATGGGCGCGTTGCGCGTCGACTCCTACGACAGCGCGGTCAACGCCACTGTCAACATCACCAACACGACCTTCACCAACAGCCCGTACAGCGCCTTCGAGTTCGTGTCCGGCGGCGGGCACGGCTACTCGACCGGCAACGTCAACGTCAGCGGTGCGACCGTGCAGAACACCGGCACGGTCGTCGTCCAGGCGGAGGCGCAGGGCGCGGCGAAGCTCAGCAACGTACAGGCCACCGGCGTCGGCGCGGCCGGCATCTACAATTGCCCCTACCCGTCCGGCTCCGGCGCCTTCACTCTCACCGACGGCGGCGGCAACTCCGGCTGGAGCAGCACCTGGTCGGACTGCTCGACCTGGCCGCAGCCCGGCCAGGGCAACCCGCCCCCGGACCAGAACACCAACCTCGCCAAGGGCCGCCCGGCCACCGCGACCGGCTCGCAGGACGTCTACACGCCCGGCAAGGCGGTCGACGGCGACGCGAACACCTACTGGGAGTCCACCAACAACGCCTTCCCACAGGCCTGGACGGTCGACCTCGGCTCGGCCCGGGCCGTTCGCAGACTGGTGCTGAAGCTGCCGCCCGCGTCCGCGTGGAGCGCGCGCACGCAGACCGTCACGGTGCTGGGCAGCACCGACGGCTCCACCTACTCGACCGTCGTCGGCGCCACCGGTTACCGCTTCGACCCGGCGACCGGCAACACGGTCACCGTGGCCCTGCCGAGCAGCACCAGCCTGCGCTATCTGCGGCTCAGCGTGAGCGCCAACTCCGGCTGGCCGGCGGCCCAGTTCAGCGAAGTGGAGGCGTATCAGACTTCGTGAGCCGGTCCTGGACCGGGAGAGTCCCGCGCTTCGCCGCCTGGATCTGCTCGTACACATGGGTCCGCAGTTCGGCGAAGCGCGGGGCGACCCGGGTGTGCAACTGGTCGCGCTCCACGGGCAGATCGACCTTCAGCTGCTCCTGCACGACGGTCGGCGACGCGGACAGGACGACCACCCGCTCACCCAGGTAGACCGCCTCGTCGATGTCGTGGGTCACGAAGAGGATCGTGATGCCGCGCTCCCGCCACAACCCCCGTACCAGGTCCTCCAGATCGGCCCGGGTCTGTGCGTCGACCGCCGCGAACGGCTCGTCCATCAGCAGGACTTCGGGCTCGTACGCCAGCGCGCGGGCGATCGCGACCCGCTGCTGCATACCGCCGGACAGCTGCCACGGATACGCCCCGGCCGTATCCGTCAGACCCACCGACTCCAGCGCGTCCGCGACCAGTTCCCGACGCCGCGACCTGCTCAAGTCCTTCTGCTTCAAGGGAAGTTCGACGTTCTCGCCGACCCGCATCCAGGGGAACAGGCTGCGCCCGTACTCCTGGAACACGAACGCCATCCCGGGCGGCGGACCGCTCACCTTCCGTCCGCTCAGCAGGACTTCGCCCGCGGTCGGGGTGAGCAGTCCGCCCATGCACTTGAGCAGGGTGGTCTTGCCGCAGCCCGACGGGCCGACGAGACAGACGAGTTCGCCGGCGTCGACGGTGAAGGTGAGGTCCCGCACCGCCTCCACCCGGCGGCCGGAACCCTCGTAGACCTTGTTGAGGCCGCATACGTGGAGTAGCGCGTGCATGGACCGCCCTTTCACGATGTTCACGGGGACCGGCGAGTGGCCGCGCGCAGGCCGTGGTACCAGCCGAGCACCCGCCGCTCGACCACCTGGAAGACGACGGAGAGCAGGAATCCCAGCATCCCGAGGACGAGGATGCCCGTCCACATGTCGGGCACCGCGAAACTGCGCTGGAACTGGACGACGGTGTAGCCCAGTCCGTCGGTGCCGGCGAACATCTCGCTGATGACCATGAGGATGATCCCGATGGACAGCGCCTGGCGCAGCCCGGTGAAGATCTGCGGGCTCGCCGAGCGCAGCACCAGGCTCCGCAGGCGGGCGGCGCCCGTGATGCCGTAGGAGAGGGCCGTCTCCTTCATGACCGGGTCGACCGCGCGGACGCCCTCGACCGTGTTGAGGAGGATCGGCCAGACGCAGCCGCTCGCGATGACCACGATCTTCATCGTGTCGCCGATGCCCGCGAACAGCATGATGACCGGGACCAGGACCGGCGGCGGCACCGCGCGCAGGAACTCCAGGACCGGTTCGCACACCGCGCGTACCCGCCGGTAGGAGCCGATGACCGTGCCGAGTGCGACCCCGGCGACGGCCGCCACGGCGTAACCGGCCGTCAGCCGCAGCACGCTGGGCAGGACGTCCGTCCTGAACCGGTCGGCGGTCCACACGTCCGGGAAGGTCTTGAGAATCGTCCGCAGCGGTGGCCAGAACACATTGGTGCTGCCGTCCGACGCCAGCCACCAGACGGTGAGCAGCACCGCCGGGAGCGCGACCACGAACAGCAGTCGGAGCAGGGCCCGCCTCACACCATCACCTCCCCGCGCACGGACTGGTGCCAGGCCAGCGCCCGCCGTTCCACCGTCCGCGCGCCCACGTTGATGATCAGCCCCAGCAGGCCGGTCACCACGATCAGCGCGTACATCTCGGGCACGGCCTGCGAGCTCTGCGCGACCATGATGGTGGCGCCCAACCCCGGTGCCCCGATGACCAGTTCGGCCGTGATGGTGAGGATCAGCGCGACGGCCGCCGCCAGCCGTACGCCGGTCATGACGTACGGCAGCGCGCTCGGCCACAGCACGTGTCGCACCCGCGCCCAGGTGCCGAGACCGTAGGACCGCGCCGTCTCCTCGGCGACCGGGTCGACGTCCTGGACGCCGTAGAGGACCTGGATGAGGATCTGCCAGAACGAGGCGTAGACGACGAGCAATAGCACCGACCTCAGTTCGGTGCCGTACAACAGCACCGCGAGGGGGATGAGAGCGACCGAGGGGATGGGGCGGAGGAACTCGATCGTCGAGGCGGTCGCCTCGCGCAGATACGGGACGACGGAGAGCAGGACACCCGCGACGATGCCCGCGCCGACGGCGATCGCGAGGCCGAGAGCCCAGCCGGTGAGGGTGTCGCCGAGCGCCGACCAGAACGCGGAGTCCCTCAGCTCGTCCCAGAGTGCGGAGGCGATCTTGCTGGTCGGCGGGAAGTAGGCCTCCTTGACGATGCCGACGCGCGGCACGACCTCGCCGAGGGCGAGGAAGGCCGCGAGTCCGGCCGCACCGAGTGCGGTGTTCAGTCCTTTCACGGGAGCAGCGTGTTCAGGTCGGGGGTCTTCTTGACGAGACCGTCGGTCTCGCTCAGCTTCTCCAGCGCCTCGATCGACGAACGGTCGGGATCGGCGGGCCACTTGGGCAGGATCACCTTGGCCAGCACGCTTGCCGGGACCTTGGTGTAGGTGGCGACGATCTGGCGGACCTCGTCCGGGTGGGCGTCGGCGTAGGCCAGGGACTCGGCGGTGGCCTCCTGGAACTTCTTGACCACGTCCGGGTTCTTGGCCGCGTACGCCGACGACGTGAAGTACATGGCGACGGTGAGGTTCGGCGCGACGTCGACCAGCGGCCAGGCGATCTGCTGGGCGCCCTGGTCGAGCATGGTGGTGAGCGCGGGTTCGACGGCCATCGCGGCGTCGATCTGGCCCTTGTCGAGCGCTGCCGGCATCTGGTCGAAGGCCAGCTCGACGAACTTCACCTTGTCCGGGTCGCCGCCGGCCTTGCGGACGGATTCGCGTACGGCCGTCTCGTTGATGTTCTTCAGCGTGTTGACCGCGACCTTCTTGCCCTCCAGCTCCTTCGCCGACTTGAGCGTGCTGCCCTTCTTGACGACGAGGGCGCCAAAGTCCTTGCCCGACACGCCCGTTGAGGCGACACCGTTGGCGATGGCCTTCACCGGGACGTCATTGCTCTGCGCGAGCATCAGCGAGGTCATGTTGGAGAAGCCGAACTGGAACTGGCCGCTGACCACACCCGGCACGATGGCCGCGCCGCCCTGCGCGAGTGTCATGGTCAGTTTCAGGCCGCGCTTGGTGTAGAAGCCCTCCTTCTGGCCGAGGTAGAGGGGGGCGACATCGACGATGGGGATGACCCCCACCTTGACCGTGGTGGTGCCCCCCGAGGACGTGCTCTTCGACGAACTCGACCCGTCGGACGAGCCACAGGCCGCGGTGGCGAGCAGAAACGTGCCGACCGTGAGACCGGCGAGCAGACGACGCATACGGCTCCTCCTGTGCAGACAACGGTGTTCCGACAGGCTGTGCGCACAGCGCACAGTGGTGCTCTTCTTGGTGCTCAGCGGGAACGTAGAACCCGGCGTCCGACCGGGTCAATGGTTTGGCTAACAAAATTGTTGACAGTTATCGAAATGCGCTTCTACCGTGCTCCCGGAGCGCACCCCGTGCGTCCGTCTGGAGGCGACGATGCCTGCGGTAGTCCGCGCACCGCACTTCGTGAGGTCCTTCGAGCGCGGCCTCGCCGTCATCCGCTCCTTCGACGCCGAGCATCCCGCCCGTACGCTCAGCGAGGTGGCCCGTGCCTGCGAGCTGACCCGCGCCGCCGCCCGCCGGCTGCTGCTGACCCTGGCCGACCTCGGCTACGTCCAGTCCGACGGACGCCTCTTCCGGCTCACCCCACGCGTCCTGGAGCTGGGCTACTCCTACCTCGCGGGCTCCACCCTGCCGCAGATCGTCGCCCCGCATCTGGAGCAACTCGTCGCGCGGACAGGGGAGTCGGCGTCCCTGTGCGTCCTCGACGGCGACGACGTCGTCCACGTCGCCTGTCTCCCGGCCCGCCGCGTCCTGGCCGCCACGATCACCGTGGGCACCCGCCACCCCGCGCGTGCCACCGCCGCGGGCCGGGTGCTCCTCGCCCACCTGCCGACCGGGGAGACGGACGCCCGACCGTCAACCGACGTACTGCGCAAGGAACTTCACCGGATACGGCACGAGGGGTACGCACTCGTCGACGAGGAACTGGAGGAGGGCCTCAGATCGGTCGCCGCCCCGGTGCGGGACCGGGACGGCGCGGTGGTCGCCGGCGTGAGCGTCGGGGCGCACGCCGGCCGGCACTCCGCCGAGGCCGTACGGCGGGACCTGCTGCCCCAGTTGCTGGCGGCGGTGGCGCTCATCGACGACGATCTGCGGATCACAGATCGAGCACGAGCCGCTTCCCCAGGCAGCGCGAGACACAGATGAGCATGGTCTCGCCGGCCGCCCGCTCCTCCTCGCTCAGCACCGAGTCCCGGTGGTCCGGGGTGCCGTCGAGCACATCGGTCTCGCAGGTCCCGCAGGTGCCCTCGGTGCAGGAGAACAGCACCTCGACCCCGGCGGCCCGCACGGTGTCGAGCACGGACACGCCCACCGGGACGGTGACGGTCTTTGCGCTCCGCTCCAACACCACCTCGAACTCGCTGTCGGCGCCCGCCTCTTGGGCCTTCGGCTGGAAGCGCTCCATGTGCAGGATGCCGCTGGGGCAGCGTGCTTCGACCGCGTCGAGCAGTGGCCCAGGACCGCAGCAGTAGACGAGGGTGCCCTCGGGCACGTCGTCCAGGACGGACGGCAGGTCGAGCAGTCCGGCCTCGTCCTGCGGAGCGACGGTGACGCGGTCGCCGTAGCGGCTCAACTCCTCGGTGAAGGCTATGGACTTGCGGGTGCGACCGCCGTAGAGCAGGCTCCACTCCGCGCCCGCCGCCTCCGCCGCGGCCAGCATCGGCAGGAGTGGGGTGATGCCGATACCGCCCGCGACGAAGCGGTAGCGCGGGGCGGGCTCCAGGCGGAAGTGGTTGCGCGGTCCGCGCACCCGCACCTTGTCGCCCTGCCCCAACTGCTCGTGCACATACGCCGATCCGCCCCGCCCGTCCGGCTCCCGCAGCACCGCGATCCGCCACGCCGTACGGTCCGCCGGGTCGCCGCACAGCGAGTACTGGCGCTCCAGTCCGGGACCGAGCACGACGTCGATGTGCGCGCCCGGCTCCCAGACCGGCAGTTGCTCGCCGAGCGGGTGGCGCAGGGTGAGGGCGAGCACGCCGTCGGCCGCGAACTCCCGCCTTTCGACGACGAGTTCGGTGTCGGCCGCGAACTCCTGCCGGTCGGCGACGAGTTCGTTCTCGGCTACGAACTCGCCATGCCCGACGGCGAGTTCGGCTTCGTGCGCGGTCATGACCCTGTTCCTTGCGGCTCGTCGACCGAGTGGCCCCGGGGGTGGGCGAGCATCCACTCCCACATCTCGATCGGATCCTGCGACGTGTGCTCGCGGCCGCAGTGGCAGGTGCCGTGCAGGATGTCGGTGCCCGGCAGCCAGTCGATGCGGTAGACCTCGCCGGTCGGAGCGGTCACTGGACCTTCTCCACCGGCTTGGCGCCCTCCTCGACCAGCCGGGCGAGGATACGGCGCGCGGCGAGACCGCCGGTGTCGATGTTGATGCTCAGCTCCTGATAGCCGGCGCGCTCCGAACCCAGCGTCCGCTGAAGGAGGTTGAGCGCGTCCACGTCCTGCATGACCACGGTGTGGTTGTTGCCCCGCAGGAACTCGGTGACCTCGGCGTCGTCCGTGGCCCAGTCGCGCGAGACCGCCCAGAAGTCGTACACCTTGCCGTCGGAGGAGGGCGTGATGGCGTAGGTGATCTCGGTGTGGAAGCCGTTCGGGTCGCTGCCGTCCTCCTCGGGGAGCACGCCGACCGGGGCGATGCGGCTGTGCAGGAGGTAGAGGCAGGGTGCGTGGTACTCGATGTCCTGCCAGCGGGTGATCCGCCCCTGTATGCCGGTGGACTTGGCGTAGAACGGCGGGCACTCGGCGTCGCCCATGTGCCGGCTCACCCGTACGACACCGGCGCCCTCGTCCACCTCCGTGGTGATCGGCGTCTCGGCGACCTCGGGGGAACCGATGTAACCGCCGTGCAGATACGTCTCGTGGGAGAGGTCGAGGAGGTTGTCGACGAGGAGGCCGTAGTCGGCGTCGATCGGCTCCATGCCGCTGACGGTGACCCACTCGGGGGAGGCGAGGTGCGGGGCCCGGGGGATGACCTGCGGATCGGCGAGGGCCGGGTCGCCGATCCACACCCAGACCAGCGCGTCCTGCTCGACCACCGGGTACGAGGCGACGCGGGCGGTGCGGGGGATGCGTTTCTGCCCCGGCACGTACACGCAGCTGCCCGTCGTGTCGTACGTGAACCCGTGGTACCCGCACACGATCCGGTCCCCGTCGAGCCGGCTCTCGGAGAGCGGGAACCTGCGGTGCACACACCGGTCGTGCAGCGCCACGGCGGTGCCGTCGTCCTCGGTGCGGTAGAAGACGAGCGGCTCGCCGAGGATCGTCCGGCCGAGCAGGTCACGGCCGACCTCGTGGCTGTAGGCGGCGACGTACCACTGGTTCCTGGCGAAACTCGTCATGTGTGGCATGGCTGCGGCTCCCGTCGTTGGGTGATGGCGACATCGTCCGGAAGAGCGTCACGGGAGCGCAATACCTCTTCCGCCTCACGGAAGGGGCTGGGGAAACTGCCTGCTCAGGGCGGGTGCTCGTCTGTGGGAGTGAAATCAGGAGTGCGCTGGGCCGGCGACTTCGCTGAGCGTTTCCGTCGGTGGGTTGCGTCTCCCTCGGCGCTTCCGCTTTGCGTTATGTGGCGGCTTTGGGCATTTTCTATCGACTGTTGTGCCATGAACTGGCAGTACACCGGCAGAAGTTGTATCGCCGCAGATCAATCTTGATCGTTTCCGCGTTGAGAGGCCGTGGGGTCGAATCCGGGTCGAATTTGCCGTTCTTTCGCCTCTCCGGCGCGTAGTTGAAGGTCAGGAGCGGGGTGAGAGGGCGTGATGGCAGGCAGTGCGAGAGCGATTGTGGCCTTCGTTCAGAGCGGCCGCGCCATCATGAAGTCGGCCGTGCAGAACCCGCACTGGAGGCTCTGCGCATCGAGGAACTTTCGCTGGCCGTCGTGGAGTTCGCCGTCCTCGGAGGCGGGCCCTCGGCCGTGGTGACGGCTCGGCCGTAGCACGGAAGGCTGTCGAGAGAGCGGTGCGAAGGGCAAGCTGGGGCGCCGCGAGGGTGAGTACCGGAAGATCCCAGATCTGCCGCCACCCGACCGATTCGCCGAAGACACGGTCCAGCCCGCCGAACTCACCACATGGCCTCACCACGAGATCACGGAGCTGGCGTTGATCCACGACACCCCCAGACGTGACCACCGCCGTCCGCTTGTAGTCCATCTATGAACGCGGGCCCCCAGTCACTCAACAACTTCACATTGGCGGCAGAAAGGAAGACCGCACCCCGCTCAACTGCCATGCTCACAAGCCCCGATGGAGGTGGCTGTGACCTCGACTGCGGAAACCCTGGGATCGTCTGCGCCTGAGACTGCGCCCGCTGTACGAAGCACGGCGGCACGACTCGCGGATCTCTCCGTCCGGCACCGGCAGGCCCTGGCGGGTGGCTCCGCGTCGGCCGTCGCCCGGCAGAGGGCTCGT
Organism: Streptomyces sp. NBC_01622; assembly: GCF_045209635.1. Taxonomy (NCBI): domain Bacteria; kingdom Bacillati; phylum Actinomycetota; class Actinomycetes; order Kitasatosporales; family Streptomycetaceae; genus Streptomyces; species Streptomyces sp. NBC_01622. The sequence goes on along the minus strand of NZ_CP109293.1, from coordinate 2,048,126 downwards.
GGTCGGCTCACGGCCCGTGAACGCGTCGCGAGGTTGCTGGACCAGGGTTCCTTCGTCGAGACCGGCGCGTTGGTACGCGCCCGCAGCGGGAGCGACGACGCGGCGTACGGCGATGGTGTGGTCACCGGCTCCGGCACCGTCGGCGGGCGTCAGGTGTGTGTCTTTGCGCAGGACGCCACTGTCCACGGCGGCAGCGTGGGCGAGGCGTGCGGGGAGAAGGTCGTCGGCACGGTGGACCTCGCTCTGAAGATCGGCTGCCCGGTCATCGGCCTCAACGACTCCGGTGGCGCCCGCATCCAGGAGGGCGTCGCCTCGCTCGCCCTCTACGCCGAACTGGCCCGGCGCAACGTCCAGGCCTCGGGTGTCATCCCGCAGATCTCCGTGATCATGGGCCCGTGCGCGGGCGGTGCCGCCTACTCGCCGGCCATCACCGACTTCACCGTCATGGTCGACGGCACCTCGCACATGTTCGTCACCGGCCCGGACGTCATCGAAGCCGTGACCGGGGAGCGGACGACGGCCGAGGAGTTGGGCGGCGCCCGCACCAACAACTCTGGGAACGGCAACGCCCACTTCCTCGCCGAGGACGAGGACGATGCCCTGGACATCGTCCGCGTTCTGCTCGGCTACCTTCCGGCGAACAACCGCGACAGTTCGCCCGAGTACGCCTTCACACCCCGCACTCTCGAACCCACCCCCGACGACCTGCGCCTGGACGGTCTCATCCCCGACCGGCCCGAGACGGCGTACGACATGCGCGAGATCCTGCGTACGGTCGTCGATGACGGTGAACTGCTCCAGGTGCACGAGCTGTTCGCGCCCAACATCCTCTGCGCACTGGCCCGGGTCGAGGGCCGTTCCGTCGGAGTCGTCGCCAACCAGCCCCTGCACGGTGCCGGCGCGCTCGACATCGACGCCTCCGAAAAGGCCGCTCGCTTCGTCCGCTTCTGCGACGCGTTCGGCATCCCGCTGCTGACCTTCGCCGACGTTCCCGGCTACCTCTCGGGGACTCAACAAGAACAGACGGGGATCATCCGGCGCGGCGCCAAACTGCTGTACGCCTACGCCGAGGCCACCGTCCCCAAGGTCACCGTCGTGGTCCGCAAGGCCTACGGCGGCGGATACGCCGTCATGGGCTCCAAACACCTGGGAGCCGACGTCAACCTCGCCTGGCCCACCGCCAGGATCGCCGTGATGGGGTCCGAGGGCGCGGTCACCGTCCTGCACCGGCGCGAACTCGCCGCGGCGGCCTCGGTCGGCGAGCAGGCCGCGGCGGACCTGAGGGCGAAGCTCGTGGAGGAGTACGAGACGGCCTGGGCCACCCCCTACGCGGCTGCCGCACGCGGCTACATCGACGCGGTCATCGCGCCGAGCACCACCCGGGCGCACATCACCCGGGCCCTGCACACGCTGCGCACCAAACGTGCCGCCGTCCCCGAGCGGCGGCACGGCAACATCCCGCTGTGAGTGAAGCGAAGCCGTAACCGCATCACCCCGGACGGGGACACCACTTGTGACGTGAGGAGTTCCCCCATGCCCGCGCGCGCCCTTCCGCACGCCCCCGGCACAACCTCAGCAGCACCGGACCGCCCGACCACGCTCCCCGCCTACCTCGCACACTGGGCCCAACACGCCCCCATCCGCCCCGCGTTCACCTTCGTCGACCACGCTTCCTCCGGGTTACGGGGCAGCCACCGCACCCTCACCTGGCAGCGCGTCGACGTACGGACCCGGGCGGTCGCCGCCCGGCTCGCGGACACCGTGGCTCCCGGCGAGCGCGTCGCCGTTCTCTGTCCCCAGGGCACCGAATACGTCATCGGCTTTCTCGCCGCGCTGACCGCCGGCACCGTCGCCGTACCCATGTTCACCCCCGATCTGCCCGGACACGGCGACCGCCTGGCCGGAGTCCTGGACGATGCGCGGCCCTCGGCGGTACTCACCACCAGCGCCGCGGCCGAGACCGTAGGCACTTTCCTGGACGCGCACGGCCTGCGCCACCGCCTGATCGTCACCGATTTCGTCTCCGACGACCAGGCCGACGCATGGCAACCGCCCGCTCTGGACGAGCAGTCGACCGCTTACCTCCAATACAGCTCCGGATCGACCCGGTTCCCCACCGGGGTCGAGATCTCGCACGCGAACGTCGTCGCCAACGCCTGCCAGGCGCTCACCGCGTACGGCGCCGACGACCGCCGTCTCACCATGGTCGGTTGGCTGCCGCTCTACCACGACATGGGACTGGTGCTCAGCGTCGCCACTCCCGTCGTACGCGGACTGCTGTCCGTCCTGATGGATCCCCTCGCCTTCCTCCAACGACCCGCCCGCTGGCTGCAGTTGCTGTCCGAGCACCCCAATGCCCTCAGCGCTGCACCGAACTTCGCGTACGACTACTGCGCGGCCGTCGTCACTGAGGAGGACAAGGCCGGGCTACGGCTGGACCGGATCGCCGCGCTCGTCAACGGCAGCGAACCCGTACGGCCCGAAACCGCCGATCGCTTCGGCGCCGCCTTCGCCGGACACGGCCTTCCGGCCGACGTCCACTGCCCGTCCTACGGTCTCGCCGAAGCCACCGTCTTCGTCAGCGCGCACCGGCCCGGACAGCCGTTGCGCCGCTACGCCCTGGACCGCGAGGCACTGGCGGCCGGAAAGGCCCTGCCCGTCCCGCCCGGTGACCCCGCCGCCGTTCTGCTCGCCGCCTGCGGCGAACCCGTCGGCCAGGCGGTACGCATCGTCGACCCCGTCACCGCCACCGTGCTGCCCGCGGGAGAGGTGGGTGAGATCTGGGTGCAGGGCCCCAACATCGGGCGTGGCTATCTGGAGCACGGTCCGCAGACCCGCAAGACCTTCCAGGCCCGGCTCGCGCACGCTCCCGGCCACTGGCTGCGCACCGGCGACCTCGGCACGGTGCTCGACGGACAGCTCCTGGTCACCGGTCGTCTGAAGGACCTGATCATCGTCGACGGACGCAACCACTACCCGCAGGACGTCGAGAACACCGCACAGGCCGCCCACCTGGCGATACGCCCCGACCGCCTGGCGGCCTTCGCGGTGCCCGCCGGGCACGTCCCCGGCGCCGGGGCCACCATCGCGGCGGAGGGCGCCGTGATCGTCGCGGAGCACGTACGCGGTTTGGACGCACCGGCCCGTGACCCCAAGGAGGTCGCCGCCGCCGTGCGCGCGGCCGTCTCCGCCCGGCACGGCCTGCGACTGGCCGACGTGCGGCTCCTCCCACCCGGCACAGTGCCCCGGACCTCCAGCGGCAAGATCTCCCGCACGCTGACCCGCGCCCGCTACCTCGACGGCGCCTACGAGCGCGCCGAGCGAGGCACGGAATGAGCGCGATCCCGGCCGACTCCGCCGACCTGCGGCGCCTGGTCCTCGAACGGATCGCCCACTGGTCCGGGGTCCCCGGCGCGGATATCGCCGTGGACCGCCCGCTGGCCGAGCTGGGGATGTCCTCCCGCGACGCGGTCGTGATCGCCGCCGAGCTCTCCCACGCACTCGGCCGGGAACTGCCCCCCACCCTGCTGTGGGAGACGTCGACCGTCGACGGTCTGGTCGCTCTGCTCAGTAACAGCCTGGAGCCCGTCCCGGAGACCGCGTTCGTCCCCCGGGAGATCGCCGTCGACGACGACGAACCGGTCGCCGTGGTCGGCGTCGGCTGTCGCCTCCCCGGCGGTGTGCGAGGACCCGCTGACTACTGGCGGCTGCTCGTCGAGGGCGCCGACGCCATAGGCCGGGTGCCCGAGGGACGCTGGCGGGACTTCGCCATGCAGGTCCCGCCGGACGCCAACACCTGGGGCGGATACCTCGACGACGCCACTCTCACCGGGTTCGACTCCACCTTCTTCCACATCTCCCCGCGCGAGGCCGACGCGATGGACCCGCAGCAGCGCATGCTGCTGGAGGTCACCCAGGAAGCCCTCGACCACGCGGCCATCCCCGCCGCGTCCCTGGCGGGCACCGCCACCGGAGTCTTCGTCGGCGTCTCGGCCCACGACTACGGCCACCTCACCGGCGCCGACCCGGCGACCGTCGACCCCTGGGCGACCACAGGAGCCGCCACCTCGGTCTCGGCGGGCAGGCTCAGCTACGTGTACGACCTGCGCGGCCCGAGCATCGCCGTCGACACCGCCTGCTCCTCCTCGCTCGTCGCCGTCCACCAGGCCTGCACCGCATTGCGCGGCGGCGAATGCGACACGGCGCTCGCCGCCGGCGCCAATGTGCTGCTCTCACCTGCCGTCACCGTCGCGTTCGGCCGCGCCGGAGCCCTGGCGCCCGACGGCCGGTGCAAGCCGTTCTCCCAGTCCGCCGACGGCATCGGCCGCGCCGAGGGCTGCGCCGTAGTGGTGCTCAAGCGGTTCAGCGACGCGCTGCGCGACGACGACAGGGTCCTCGCGGTCATCACGGCCACCACCGTCAACTCCGACGGCCGCTCCAACGGCCTCATGGCACCCAACCCGACGGCCCAACGCGCTCTCCTGGAAGCGGCCTACGCGCGAGCCGGCCTCGATCCGGCGACCGTGGACTACGTCGAGGCGCACGGCACAGGCACGCCCCTCGGCGACCCCATCGAAGCGGGTGCGCTGGCCGACGTCCTGGGCCGCGACCGCCACCCGGACCAGCCCCTGCTCCTCGGCTCGGTCAAGAGCAACCTCGGTCACCTGGAGGCAGCCGCCGGAGTCGCGGGGCTGGTCAAAACCGTCCTCGCACTCCACCACGGCATCATCCCCGGCTCGTTGCACTGCGACCGGCCCGCTCTGGACGACGAGCGGCTGCGGGTGGTCACCGAACCCGAACCCTGGCCCCGCTACGGCGGCACCGCGACCGCCGGAGTCTCCTCCTTCGGCTTCGGCGGCACCAACGCGCACGCCGTACTGGAGGAGTGGCAGCCCACCCGGCCCGCCGAACGCGCCCTCAACACCCATGGATCCGCAGGTCTGTTGCAGCTCAGCGACGCCGACCCGGCCCGGGTCCGGGACACCGCCGCCGGACTCGCCGACTGGCTCGACACACCCGCCGGCAGCGCCGCCCGACTCCAGGACATCGGACGCACACTCGCCGGACGCACCGGCCGCGGCCCCGCCCGCGCGGCCGTCGTCGCCCACGACCGCGACGCCCTCACCACCGCACTGCGCGCGCTGGCGGTCGGCCACCCCCACCCGCGCGTCAGCACCGGCGACCGGGACCGACTCGGGCCCGGCCCGGTCTGGGTCTTCTCCGGCTACGGCACCCAATGGGCCGCGATGGGACGTCAACTGCTCGTTCGCGAGCCCGCGTTCGCCGCCGCAGTGGAGAAACTCGAACCGGTGCTCGCGGCCGCGTGCGGCATCTCCCTGTACGAAATGCTCGACGACTGCACGGACGACGACCTACGACAGGTGGAGACCACCCAACCCCTCCTCTACGGAACCCAGTTGGCACTCGCCGAACTCTGGCGCTCCTACGGCGTCGAACCCGCCGCCGTCATCGGACACTCCATGGGCGAGGTCGCGGCGGCAGTCGTCGCCGGGGCGCTCGACCCCGCCGAGGGCGCCCACGTCATCGCCGTACGATCCCGGCTGCTCGCCACACTGAGCGGCGGATCGATGGCCGTCGTGGACCTGACCGACGACGAACTCGGCAACCTGGAGCGGGAGTTCCCCGGTGTGCACCTCGCCGTGGACTCGTCGCCCGCACAGAAGATCGTCACCGGCGAGGCAGCCGCCGTCGCGCGGTTCGTCGAGCATCTGGCCGCACAGGGCCACGAAACCCGCGCCATGCCCGTCCGGGGCGCCGGGCACTCGCCCCAGGTCGAACCGCTGCTGCCCGAACTGACCGCCGCCCTCGGTGGGATCGGGGGCCGGAGCGGCGGCACCGTCCGCGTCTACTCCACCGTCCACGACGACCCCACCCGACCCTGCGTCTTCGACGCCGGGCACTGGGCGGAGAACCTGCGCCGCCCGGTCCGGCTCGCCGGTGCGCTGGCCGCCGCCGCGGCCGACGGGCACACCGCGTTCATCGAGATCTCCCCGCACCCCGTGCTCCTGCACGCCCTCGCCGAGACCCTGCCCGACGCCCTCCACCTGCCCACCCTGCGCAGAGGCAACGAACCAGCCCTCACCTTCCGCCTCCAACTGGCCGCCCTGCACGCTGCGGGCCACCCCCTCCCGACCCGACTCCTCCACCCGCACGGCGAGGTCATCGACGTCCCCCTCCCGACCTGGCGCCACACCCGCCACTGGTGGACGGCCGAGCAGCCTCTCCCGGACGGCGGGCGCGGACTCCCTGAACTGCCGTCCGCGCCAGTCCCGTTGGCCGTCGAAGGCACGGTCACCGAGCGGCTCATCCGCCAAATCGCCGCCGTCGCAGGCCACTTGCCGGAGCGGATCACCCCCGACACCCCGCTCACCGACCTCGGCCTCGACTCGCTCATGGTCGTCCGCCTGCGCGCGGCCGTCGAGCGCGAGTTCGGTGCCGCGCCCTCGACTCGCGACCTGATGCGGGCCGACACAGTCCAGGCCGCCGCCGACGCGATCGCTCGCGTTGCGCACCACGACCTGTCGGCAGACCGGCCCCCGCCCGCCGCGATCGTGTCCGTCCGGGCCGGCCGACGGGTGCCGTACCCCCTGCGCGCGCTGCGCCCGGCAGGCGACCGCCCTCCACTGATCCTGGCCCACGCGGCCGGCGGCACCCCGGACGTCTACCGGCCGCTTGCCGGGCTGTTGGCACCGGACGTGCCGGTGTACGGGCTGGACCGTGTCGAGGAGGCGGACACCGTCGCCGAGAAGGCGAGGCTGTGCGCGGAGGCGATCCGGAAGGCGTGGCCCGACGGTCGCTACTGGATCGGTGGATGGTCGTTCGGCGGGTTCGTCGCCCAGGAGACCGCCCGGCTGCTCGCCGCCGAATTCGCACCCCCTGAGGCGGTGGTGCTCATCGACGCCGTACGTCCGCTGCCCCGACCGCTCGGACGGACGGCATGGGACGTGGCGCGGGAGCACTTCGAAGGATTCGCCGCGTACGCGTCCCGCACCTTTGACGTACAACTCGACCTTCCCTACTCGGAGTTGGCCGATCTCGACGACCGGGGCCGCATCGACCTGGTACTGGAGACGCTGAGTTCGGTCGCGGACATCCCGCCCGCCGCGCTCCGTCACCAGCGCGCCTCCTACCTGGACCTGCGGACCGGCGAGGCACACACCCCCCGCTCCTACGACGGGAGGGTGATCCTCTACCGCGCCACCGAGCCCGCCCCGCACACGGTGCGCGACCCGGCGTACGAGCGCACGGACGACGCCCTCGGCTGGGACGAGCTGTGCCCGGACCTGGAGATCGTGCGCATCCCCGGACACCACCTGTCGCTCCTCGACCCGCCGCACGCCCAGGCGATCGCCGACCACCTCAACCGGATGCTCGGCTGAACACCACGCTCCCCAACGTCACTTCACAAGGAGCCGCCCGCCATGTCCGATCGTCCACCCGTTCCCCGCCAAGGTCTGTCCCGTCGCACCGTCGCCAAGGCCGCCGCGCTCGGTGTCGCGGGCGTGCTCACCGGGGCGTGGAGAGCCTCGGCCGCCGACGTCACCGTCACCCAACTAGGGTCCCGCACCTACGACTTGGGCGTTCCCTCCGCCGCACTGGGCCGCACCGCACCCGTACGGATCATCCTGCCGACCTCGTACGCCGCACAGCCCAGCCGCACTTGGCCGGTGCTCTATCTGCTGCACGGCGCGCACGACGACTACAACTCGTGGACGCGCGAGACCGACATCGAGGCGTTCACCGCGAACCGGGACCTGATCGTCGCCATGCCGGACGGAGGGCCCACCGGCATCCCCACCCGCTGGCAGACCGGCCTCGACTACGAGACCTTCCAGCTCCAGGAAGTGCCCGCGGTCCTGCGCGCCGGGTACCGGGCCTCCACCGTGCAGGCCGTCGCCGGGGTCTCGACCGGCGGATACGGCGCCATGGCACACGCGGCCCGCCACCCGGGAACGTTCGTGGCCGCCGCGTCGTACAGCGGCATCCCCGACACCACCACGACGACGATGCCGACGATCATCGAGGCGATCGTGGGACGGGAGAGCCTCAACCCCCTGTCACTGTGGGGCGACCCGACGCTCAACTCCGCCACCTGGCAGGACTTCAACCCCCTGACGCACGCGAGCGCACTGCGCGGCACCGCGCTCTACATCTCCGTCGGCAGCGGCAGTCTCAACGGAGGGCTCGGCACCATCCTCGCGCTTGCGCAGCTCATCAGCAGCGGCATCGGCTCTCTGCTGCCCGGGGTCCTGGAAAGTCTGGTGGCACCCTCCACGCAGAGCTTCGTCACCGCACTCGGGCAACTGGGCGTCCCGTCCACCCAGCACCTGTATCAGGGCGGCGGCCACCAATGGAGCGACTGGAAGCGGGAGTTCGCCACCTCGTGGCCGGTTCTCGCCGGTGCACTCGGGCTGCCGGCCTGACCCGTACCGGGTTTGTCACGCACGGACAAAATCGAAGCTCCACCTTGTAACTCGCGGACAGGGCAACGGAGTTCAGCCGGGGATATCGTCATCGTTCGGACCGCCTTGACCGAGCGGTAGGAGCACGCCACATGGATCCTTTCGTCGCCGTTCCTCAGCGACTGGCAGAATTTCTGCGCCCCCATCTCGACGACATAGCCGCGGAGGTGGCGCGCGAGGTACAGCTTCAGGTACCCGAGTACACAAGACCGGCCGACGACGCCTACGTGCGGACGATCAGAGCCGGAGTCCGCCAGGCCCTGACCCTCTTCGTGGACCGCATCGCCGACACCGGCCGGGAGGGGGGACACGTCGTCCACACCTACCAGGCGATCGGGCGTGGCGAAGCCGGCGAAGGGCGCGGTCTCGAAGTGCTCCAGGCCGCGCTCCGGCTCGGTGGACGGGCTGCCTGGCGGCGGATGATGAAAGCCGCCGAGGAGCTTGAGCTGGATTCGAGTGAGGTGGCCGCACTCGCGGACGCGGGCTTCACCCATATGCACGAGATCATGCAGGCGGCCACCGAGGGCCACACCGAGGCTCAGCTGCGCAGCACGGGCGAGTTGCAACGACGCCGCATGCGTCTGCTGGACCTGCTGTTCGCCGATCCACCCGCCTCCGCGGAGGCCGTCGCGGAACTCGCCCGCACCGCGAGCTGGCCCCTGCCGCAGCGGGTCGCCGTCATAGCGGTGGGGGGCACCGAGCAGCAGCAGGGTGACGAACTACTGCTGCCCACCGCGGTGTTGGCCGACATGACCGCCCGCCCGGCGCGCCTCGTCATCCCGGACCCGGACGTGCCCGGCTCCTCGCGCGGACACGCTCTCGCCTCGGCGCTGCGGGGCCGGCCCGCCGCGGTCGGGCCGACGGTCCCGCTCGCGCAGACCGCGGACTCCTTACGCCTGGCCGCCCGAGCCCTCTCGCTCATGCGGCGCGGTGTCCTGCCGGGCGAGGGCGTGCTCCGGTGCGCCGACCACCTCGCGACGCTGATCCTCTACGCGGACGAACCGTTGGTCCGGGCGCTGTCGCACCGGGTCCTGGCACCGCTGGCCGGAATCCCGGCGCCGCAGCGCGACCGGCTGGCGGAGACGTTATTGGCGTGGCTGCAGTGTGAGAGCAGTGTCAACAGCACCGCCCTGCGACTGCATATCCATCCGCAGACGGTGCGTTATCGCATGCGTCAGTTGGAGAAACTGTTCGGCGAGTCCCTGCAGGATTCAGAGACCCGTTTCGAACTGGAACTGGCCCTGCGGGCGAATTCCGCCTTCGCATCGGAATCAGCTCGCCCGTTACTCGCAGGCGAACAAAAGCCGGGCTCGACTTTGTCACGCCACTGACTAACGCACGTATTGCGTGCCGGTTTAGTAATTTGGCTACTTCACTCCCCACTCCTGCATTCCCTCGTGACGGCCCGTCGGTTCATCTGACGGGCCGTTTCTGCTGTTCAGGGCATGATCGGCGAGAGTTTGAGACTAATATGCAGCCGGTTCCAGACACTCTTTTGTGGTATGGACCATTGGTATTCGGTGAGCGGATTCGCCGGGGTTGCCTGACTGTGGAATGGCCCGCTGACCTGCATTCGAATCCCTCACGTTCAGCGCACCCCATCGGCGCCCCTGAAGTGAAAACGTCCGAATTGGTTTCCGGTCAATCCATTGGGCGCCCGCGATTTTCGGCCACGGTTCACAAGACGGACACAAGAGGTGCACAGACTCTCCACTACATTGGCGCATCAGAAAGCGGTTACGGCCGGCCCCTTCGCGGGATGCCGGCGTCCCGCGAGGGAGTACGTCCGCTCCCCGAGAGCCGTACTCACCCCCCATGCCCGGAGAGGGAACTTCACCGCATGAAGCGGACCACACGCACTGCCGTACTGACGGCGGGCGCGCTCATCGCCGCGCTCGGCCTCCCCGCCGGTACGGCGCACGCCGCCCCTGTACCCCGAGTGGACCTGCGGGTTCTCGTGGTGAGTGACGGAGGACCGGCGATCGACGCCATCACGGCGGAACTCGACACCGCCGGCACGCCCTACACCGAGATAGACCTCACCGCGGCCGGCCGGCCGACCATCAACGCGGCCTTCCTCGCGGACACCGTGCTCGGCATACCGCGCGCCAAGTTCCAGTCCGTCGTCCTGCCCAACGACAACCCGTTCGTGGCCGGTTCTGCCGAGATGGCGGCGCTCGCGGCCTACGAGCAGACGTACGCGATCCCCCAGGTCGACGCGTACACCTACGCCCGCCCGGCTGCCGGACTGCAGGACGCCGCCCAGGGCGGCTACTCCGGCACCGTCGACGGCGTACAGGCCACGGTGACCACCGCCGGCAAGGCGGGACCCTTCGGCTACCTCGACGGCCCGGTCCCCTTCGAGAACAACGACCCTGCGGTGAGCGAGAGTTACGCCTACCTGTCGACCCCCGCGGCGGGCGCCGACTTCACGCCGTACGTGGACGCCGCGATCCCCGGGAAGGCGACGCGGGGCTCGCTGGTGGGCGAGTACCGGCACGACGGACGGCGTGAACTCGTCGTCACCTTCGTCTACAACCAGTTCCAGCAGCAGTTCCGGCTGCTGGCCCGCGGCATCGTGGAGTGGATGACCGGCGGGGTCCATCTCGGCGCCACCCGCAACTACTTCGCCGTGCACGTGGACGACGTGTTCGCGTCCGACGACCGCTGGAACAGCACCCTCAACTGCACGCCCGGCGACGTCGACTGCACCAACCAGAACGCCACCCCGGACCCGATCCGCATGGTCCCCGCGGACGTCACCTTCGCCACCGACTGGCAGACCCGGCAGGGCATCACCCTCGACCTGGCCTACAACGCGGTCGGCACCGTCGACCAGCGGGCCGACAACAACAACGTGGACCTCCTGGCCGACGCGCTCCTCGCCAGGAAGACCCAGTTCCGCTGGATCAACCACACCTACACCCACGCCTTCCTGGGCTGTGTGCAGAACATCACGGTGGTGCCCTGGAAGTGCGACACCGTGGGCACCGCCGTCAAGTGGGTCAGCACGGCCGACATCTCCACCGAGATCGCCACCAACCGCACCTGGGGCCAGGCCAACGGACTCCCGCTGAACACCAAGGAGTTGGTCACCGGCGAGCACTCCGGCATGAAGGTGCTGCCGCAGCAGCCGGTCGACAACCCCAACCTGTCCCTCGCCCTCAGCCTGAACGGCATCACCTCGCTCGGCTCGGACAACTCCCGTGAGCCCGCCCAGCGTCAGCTCGGCCCCGCCCTCACCGTCCCGCGCTACCCCGTCAACGTCTTCTACAACGCGGGCCGCGCCGCCGAACAGGTCGACGAGTACAACTGGATCTACACCAAGCGCGCCCAGGGCGGCAGCGGCATCTGCGAGGACAACCCGGCCACCAGCACCTGCCTGCCGGCACCCCTCAACACGGCCACCGGGTACACCAGTTACATCGTGCCGCTGGAGACCCGCGCCGTGCTCGGGCACGTGCTCTCGGGCGACCCCAAGCCGCACTTCATCCACCAGTCGAACCTCACCGAGGACCGCCTCGCCTACCCGGTCCTCAACGGTGTCGTCGACGGCTACCGGGCCCTGTTCGCGGACAACACCCCCTTGGTGAACCTGCGGATGGAGGACATCGGCATCGAACTCCAGCGCAGGGCCGCCTGGCAGACCGCACTCAAGGCCGGCCAGGTGACCGCCTACCGCATCGGCAACGCGGTCACCATCCAGGCGCCGTTCGGGCTCGCGGTCAACGGCTCCGCGCCGGTCGGGACCACTGCGGGCGGCGTCACCGTCGGTACCCCGTACGCGGGCAGGCTCTCCGGCTGGAACATCTCCAACGGCCTCCCGGTCACGCTCACTCTCCCGGCCTCCGCCACGGCCACGGCCGCCGTCGCCTCCACCGGGAGTCTCACGGCGACGAAGCCCGCCCCGGCCACCCGCGTCCCCGCGGACGTCACCGAGCAGGTCGCGGACACCGCGGCCAACTGAACCGCGTACAGGACCGCCCGGTGCGCTGCCCCCCCGGGGGCGCACCGGGCGGGAACCACCCCCACACCTCGGCCGTGGAGCCCATCGATGTACGTTCCCTACGACGCGCGACGCCCCAGCAGCGGGGTACGCGTCACCCTGCTCACCGAAGGCACCTACCCGCACAGCCACGGCGGTGTGAGCGTCTGGTGCGACCAACTCGTCCAGGGCATGCCCGAGATCGACTTCGACGTCATCGCCGTCACCGGCAGCGGACGCGAACCGCTCGTCTGGGAGCTGCCCACGCATGTCTCGCGGGTCCTGTCGGTCCCCATGTGGGGCGACCCGCCCGCGGGCCGTGAGCCCCGGTGGAGTGCCCGCGCCCAACTGGGCGACGCCTACGAGGAGTTCCTCACCGCCCTGCTCGACCCGCGCGCCGAGGCCCGCTTCCCGCGCGCCCTCTACGCGCTGGCCCGGGCGGCAACGGGCCGGACACTCAGTCCCTTCCTGCGCGGCGACAAGGCGATCGCGATCCTCACCTCGGTGTGGAACCGGCCGGGACTGGCCGTCCGCGAGGCCGCCCCGAGCCTGCACGACGCGCTCACCGCGACCTCCCTCCTGGAACACGCCCTGCGCCCACTGGCCGTACCGCTCCCACGCACCGGTGTCACGCATGCGGTCAGCGGAGGTCTCGCCACCCTGCCGGGCCTCGCGGCACTCGACCAGCATGGAGTGCCCCTGCTGCTGACCGAGCACGGCGTCTACCTGCGCGAGCGTTACCTGGGCTACCGCATCGCGCCCTACCGCTGGCCGGTGAAGGCGGTCGTGCTCGGCTTCTTCCGCCTTCTGGCACAGGAGAGCTACCGTCAGGCCGCCCTGATCACCCCCGGCAACCGCTACAACCGGGTGTGGGAGGAACAGGGCGGCGCGGCACCGGAGTCGATCCGCACGGTCTACAACGGCGTGGACCCGACGGCGTTTCCCCCCGCCGGACCCGAGCCGCAGGGACTCACTCTCAGCTGGGCCGGCCGGGTCGACCCGATCAAGGACCTGGAGACCCTGATCCGCGCCTTCGCGCTGGTACGGGCCCAACTCCCGCACACCCGGCTGCGGTTGTTCGGCGGTACACCGCGCGGCGGCGAGGCGTACCGGGAGCGCTGCGAGGCGCTGGCCGCCGCACTCGGGCACGCCGACGCCGTCACCTTCGAGGGCCGCGTCGACGACATCCGGGACGCCTACGCGGCCGGCAATGTCGTGATGCTGTCCAGCATCAGCGAGGGCTTCCCGTTCACCCTGATCGAGGCCATGTCGTGCGGGCGGGCGACCGTCTCCACCGATGTGGGCGGAGTACGGGAGGCGGTCGGCGACACCGGATTCGTGGTGCCGCCGCGCGATCCCGCGTCGATGGCCGCGGCGGCGCTGGAACTGCTGGGCGACCCGGAGCGGCGCCGGTCGATGGGCGAGGCGGCACGGCTACGGGTCATCGAGCGGTTCACGCTGCGCCACACCATCGACACCTTCCGCGCCATCTATCGCGAACTACCCACGTTGCAAAGGGAGTCCGAGCGCATACCGGTCCCGGCGGAGCACTTCGTCGCGGTCGCCGGATGAGCGGGCCGATGTCCCTGGAACCCAACGGTTCCCAGCAGGACACGCTGATGCTGCGGCTCTCGGACATCCATCCGCCACGCCGTCGGCCGCGCTGGGCCGTCAACGACTCCACGCTCACCATCAGGCTGCCCTGGCACGGTCCCGACCAGGAGGCGGTCAGCTGGCTCGCCGCCGAACTCGCCGACCGGGTCGGACCCGCCGTCCACCCGTACGAGGTGGCCGCTCTCCTGGAGGCGGAGGGCCTGACGGCGCCGATGGTCAGGGAACGGTACGGCCATCCCAACCTGTTCTCGCTCGCCGCCGCGCTGTACGAGCAGGTGCCGCGGACCTTCCCGGAACCGGCCCCGGCGTCCGACCCGTGGCGTCCGGACACCGTGCGCTGTCTGCTGCGGGGGGTGCTGTTCGCCCTGCCGGGCCTCGCGTACCTGCTCACCGCACCGCTGTGGAACGCGAGGGGGCACGCCTCCGCGCTGATCGTGGCGGGGCTGGTCTCCTGGGCGTGGGGTCAGGCGCTCGGGCACCGCGCCCACCTCCGGTTGGCGACCGGACGGCGGGAAGGAGCCCGTACCCTCTTGGCCGGTGCGCCCCTCGGAGCACTGGTGGCCACCGCGGCGGCCGCACCGCTCGCCCACAGCGGGCCGCTGCTCCTCGCGGCGGCAGCGCAGTCGCTGTATCTGGCGGCGGCCGGGGTGCTACTGGTACTGGCCCGGGAGTGGCTGCTGCTGGCCGCGCTCTCCCCGCTGATCGCCGGGGCCGCCGTACTGCCCTGGTGGGAGCCGGGCGACATCGTGAGGGCCGAACTGCCGACGCTGACCGTGGTGGCCACGTTCTTCGCGACCGTCTGGGCACTCAGGGAACCCCTCGCAACTCCCGCCGTGCCAGGCGCGGCCCGGCCGCGCGTGCTGTCCTCCCTGTCGTACGGCCTGTTCGGTCTGGCGGCCGGGGTGCTGGTGCTGCTGGAGGCGCGCCAGGAGCCGTACGCGGTGATCGTGCTGACTGTCAGCATGGGGCCCGCGGAGTGGCTGCTGTACCGCTACCGAGGTCTGTCGGTGGCCGCGCTGCGCGCCGCCACGACACCGGGCGGGTTCCTGCTGCGCACGGCCGACAACCTGACGCTCTGTCTGCTCGGCTATCTGCTGCCGCTGTGGCCGGCGGCCTTGCTCACCGGCGTCGGACCGGTCGCGCTGCTCGCGCTCGGGGCAGCCCTGTGGACCGCCCTGCTGCTCCAGGCGTTCGGGGCGGCCTGGTTGTCGGCGCTCGTCTCTCTCACCGCGGCGGGAGGCGCCGGGGCGGTGACGCTCTTCGACCTGTCGCCGGGCCCGGTCGCCGCGCTCACCCTGTGCAGCGCAGCCGCCGCGCTGTGTCTGTCGGTGTCCGTGCTGTGGCTGCTCGGCCGTCCCGCGCCCCACGCGTAGGCGGCCCGCGCCACACCCGTTCGCCGTTCCACCCCCCACACACACATCAACTCATCGGAAGGACAACAGAGTTGACCTCCGCACCACTCGCCGCCGTCACCGGAGCCGAGGGGTTCATTGGCTCCCATCTCACCGAGGCGCTGGTCGCCTCCGGGCACCGGGTACGAGCCATGGCCCAGTACAACTCCTTCTCCTCCTACGGCTGGTTGGAGACCCTGCACCCGGACGTCCTCGACCAGGTGGAGATCGTCCTCGGTGACGTCCGCGACCCGGGCTCGGTCCGCGGTCTCCTCGAAGGCGCCGACACCGCCTACCACTTGGCCGCGCTGATCGCGATCCCGTACTCCTACCAGGCGCCGCACAGTTACGTGGACACCAACGTCACCGGCACCCTCAACGTGCTGGAAGCCGTGCGCGCGTTGGGCACGCCCCGGCTGGTGCACACCTCCACCAGCGAGACCTACGGCACCGCCCAGACGGTGCCGATCACCGAGTATCACCCCATCAACACCCAGTCCCCGTACGCCGCTTCGAAGGCGGGCGGCGACCGGCTGGCCGACAGTTACCACGCGAGCTTCGCGACGCCCGTGGTGACACTGCGGCCCTTCAACACCTTCGGGCCGCGCCAGTCGATGCGGGCCGTCATCCCCACCGTCATCGGCCAAGTGGCTGCCGGGGAACGGACGATCACCCTCGGTGACCTGCGCCCCACCCGGGACTTCACCTACGTCAAGGACACCGCGCGGGCGTTCCTGGCCGTCGGCACCGCACCCGCCGAGCAGGTGGTGGGCCGCACCTTCAACTCCGGTACCGGCGAGGAGATCTCGGTCGGTGACCTGGTCGCGCTGATCGGCAAGGTGATGGACACCGCGCTCGACATGCGCGAGGACACCGTGCGCATCAGGCCCGCCAGTTCGGAGGTGATGCGGCTGGTCGCGGACGCGAGCCGGCTCACCGCCGCGACCGGCTGGCAGCCCGCGCACACCCTGGAGGAAGGGCTTGCGCACACCGTGGAGTTCTTCCGCGACCCGGCCAACCTCGCCCGGTACAAGACCGGCATCTACAACATCTGACCCGTCGGCACCGCCCTCACGAACCCCACCAATCTCACGAAGGAGGAGTCCCATGCATGCGGTGATTCTGGCGGGAGGCAAGGGTGTCCGGCTGCGGCCGTACACCACGGCGCTGCCCAAGCCGCTCGTCCCCATCGGCGACCAGCACGCCATCCTGGAGATCGTGCTGCGCCAGTTGGCAACGGCCGGCTTCACCCATGTCACCATCGCCATCGGCCACTTGGGCGAGATCATCCGCGCCTACGTCGGCTCCGGCTCCGCCTGGGGCATGGACATCGACTACGCCACCGAGGAAAGCCCGTTGGGCACCCTGGGCCCGCTGCTCACCTTGCGCGAGAAGCTGCCGGAGACGTTCCTCGTGATGAACGGCGACGTCCTGACCGACCTCGACTACGCGGACATGCTGCACACGCACGAGGAGTCCGGGGCACCGCTGACCATCGCCACGTACGCCCGCAAGGTGCACATCGACTTCGGGGTGCTGACCACCGACCTGTCGAGGGTGACCGCCTTCACCGAGAAGCCGAGCATCGACTACCGCGTCTCCATGGGCGTCTACGGCGTCTCCCGCGACACCCTGGACGGCTACACACCCGGGCTGCCGCTGGGCTTCGACGAGCTGGTCCTGGACCTGATACGGGATCAGAACCAGCCGCACGCCTACGACTTCGGGGGCTACTGGCTCGACATCGGGCGCCCGGACGACTACGACCGGGCCAACGCCGAGTTCACGTCCCGCAAGTCCCATCTCCTCAAGGGGGCTTGAGCACCCCATGCGCATCCTCGTTCTGGGCGCCACCGGCTATCTCGGAGCCCATGTCGCCGAACGCCTGCGCACCCTGCGGGGTGCGCGGGTCCTCCGGGCCGGCCGCTCACCCGACGCGGACCATCAGGTCGACCTCGCCTCCGTCCGTCCGGAGGAGCTGGCCAAGACCCTGGCCTCGGTCGCGCCCGACGCGGTGGTCAACTGCGTGGGCGCGACCGGCGGCGACGCGGTGACCCTCGCCGAGCTCAACACCCGTGGCCCGGCGGTACTGTGCGCCGCGCTGCGGGACGCGGCCCCGGCGGCCCGGCTGGTACACCTCGGCTCGGCCGCCGAGTACGGGCCGGGCGAGCCGGACAACCCGGTGACGGAGTCCGCGGCGACCCGCCCGGTCGGCCCGTACGGGGCGACCAAACTGGCGGGCACGGCCGTGGTCACCTCGTCCGGCCTCGACTCGGTGGTGCTGCGGGTCGGCAACCCGGTGGGTCCCGGAGCGCCGACCGCCGGTCTGCCGGGCCGTATCACCGCGCTGTTGCGGCAGGCCGGCCGCGGCCCCGACGCGGTACTACGGCTCGGCGACCTCTCCGCCCACCGCGACTTCGTGGACGTACGCGATGTGGCGTGGGCGGTCGAATTCGCGGTCACCGCACCCAAACCGCTGTTACCGGTGCTGAACATCGGCTCCGGCCGGGCCGTCCCGGTGCGCGAACTCGTGCACGGCCTGGCGGAGTTGGCCGGTTTCCGGGGCCGTATCGAAGGGAACGCGGGGAGCGGTAGCTCGGTCCGCTCGGGAGAGGTGTCGTGGCAGTGTTCCGCGATCGGCGCCGCTGAGGAGGCGCTGGGCTGGCGCCCCCTCCACACCCTCGACGAGGCGCTCGCCGCCCTGTGGGAAGCCGACGGCTCACCGTGAGCCTGCTTGTTCCGCTGTATGTGCACCCCGCCGAAGACCCGGGTGCCTGGCACCGGTTGATCCAGGCGGCCGGGCGCACGTACGGCGTGATCCTCAACCCCGCGAACGGGCCCGGCGAGCGGCCCGACCCCGCGTTCACCGCGGCGGCCGCGGCGCTCAGGGGGGCAGGCGCGCGGCTGCTCGGCTACGTCGACACCGACTACGGGCTGCGCGCACAGGCCGAGGTCGCGGTGGACCTGCGCCGGCACCAGGAGTGGTACGGGGTCGACGGCTGCTTCCTCGACCGGGTGACGGCGACGCGGCACGCGCTGCCCCGCTGCCGACGGCTGGTGCGAACGCTGCGCAAACTGGGCGCGGGGACGGTGGTCCTCAACCCCGGGATGTATCCCGCGCGCGGCTACGCCCGGCTGGCCGACCTGACCGTCACCTTCGAGGGTCACTGGTCGACGTATGTCTCGGTGTTCAGCCGCCCCTCATGGGCCATGCGCCTGCCGCCCGAGCGACTGTGCCATCTCGTCTACGGCGTCCCCGAGGTGCTGGTGCCGCTCGCGGTGCGCACCGCGCGTGAGCGGGGCGCCGGGGTCAGCGGCCCTGTGACCGGCGAACTACCCAACCCCTGGGCCGAGTTGACGCCCGCACTGACCGGAACGGATCGATGAAGCACACGGCACGAGCGATTCTGCTGGCGCTGACCCTGGCACTGGCGGGCTGTTCCGGCGCGGAGCCGGAAGGGAACCGCTGGCAGCCCCAACCCGGGCTGGCCTGGCAGTGGCAGCTCGACAGCAGGGTGGACCCGTCGGTGGACGTGCCCGTCTACGACATCGACGGCTTCGAGAACACGGCGGCGGACGTGGCCCGGCTGCACCGCGACGGCCGCAAGGTCATCTGTTACGTCAACGTCGGCGCGTGGGAGAACTTCCGGCCCGACAAGGCCGCCTTCCCCCGCTCTGTGCTCGGCAAGGAGAACGGCTGGGCGGGCGAACGCTGGCTGGACATCCGCGAGTTGTCCGTACTTCGGCCGATCATGGAGCGGCGGTTCGACATGTGCCGCGACAAGGGCTTCGACGCGGTGGAACCGGACCTGGTGGAGGGCTACAACAACGACACCGGTTTCCCGCTCACCGCCGCCGACCAGCTCCGCTACAACCGGATGATCGCGTCGATCGCGCACGAACTCGGCCTGTCCGTAGGCCTGAAGAACGACCTCCCGCAGATCCACCAGCTCCTGCCCGACTTCGACTTCGCGGTCAACGAGGAGTGCGCCCAGTACCACGAGTGTGCTGACCTCATCCCGTTCATCGCAGCCGACAAGGCGGTGTTCCATGTCGAGTACGCCGTGCCGACGGGCCGTTTCTGCGCCGAGTCGCGGCGGCTGAAACTGTCGTCGATGCAGAAGAAACTGGAGCTCGGGGTGTGGCGCAAGCCGTGCTGAAGCGGGTGCGAAAGCGAACAGGTTCCTCGGATCAGGCGTCCGGGGTCAGGCGGGCGGCGGCGCGTTCCGGGCCGAGGAACGGGGCCAGCACGGAGTAGGTCAGGCCGGGCAGCAGGCCCGGCAACTCTGTGGTCCGGTCGGCGGCGATCCGGCGGTAGATCGCGGAGTACACCCCGCCGACCACCGTGTCGATCAACTCCTCGGTGGGGATGGGGAGTTCTGTCTTCGGTAGGTCGGTGAAGAAGTCCCGGAAGCGGGTCAGGAGCGCCTCGCGCGCCTCCCATCCGGCGGGGCCGACCGCATCGATCTCCACGATGGCCATGACTGCGAACGCGGGCGCGTCGGCGAGTATGCCGAGCAGCGCGCCGAGCCCGGCACGCACCGCGCTCGGCCAGTCCGGGGCCTTGGCGTGGGCCTCCTCCATGGCGCCGATGACCATGGTCGTGCCGTACCGGTGCGCGGCGAGGAAGGCGTCCTCCTTGCCCTTGAAGAGGTCGTAGAAGACCGGCCTGGTGACGCCCGCGGCCTGGCAGATGTCGCTGACCCGGGTGTGTGCGTAGCCGACCTGGGCGACGGTGCGCACGAAGCCGTCGAGCAGCCGGTCGCGCTGGTTGGCGGCGACCACCTCGGGGGAGGTGCGGCGGGGCCCTCGCCGCAGCGAGCGCTCCGGGTCGCGTGCCATGCGGGTACCGGGCAGCACGAGCGGGGGCGGCACCGACGGGCCTGTCGCCATTCCACGTCCTTCCTCGCGAACTTCCGCGCATTGTATTGACTTGAATACCCGTCAGGTTTACAACTCTCACAGGTTTTCTTCTTGCGCGGACCTGCGGCGGGACGCCGCCGGAGCCGTCAGTGTCACGCACCCGCAAGGCCGCCAACAAGTGCCTTCGCGTCCCCGACGTCAGGTCGGGGACGCGCACCGGTCCGGTGGTTCCCGCAGTCGGGGAACCGCCCTGCGCGGATCGCAGCCTTCACCCCCGAGCCGGGGGCAGCGACCCGTCCTCGCCACCCACTTCCATGTCTGAGGACCCCGCATGCGCAGATACACCGCTTCCGCCCTCGCCGCCCTGGCGGCCCTGGCCTTCCTCCCCGCCACCACTGCCGCGGCGGACAGCGCCGTGCTCACCTACGGCAGCGCCGCCGGCACCGCCGTCTCCGTCGGCGACGTACTCACCGCCTCGCTGGCGAGCGGCACCAATGCCACCCTCGCCACCAGCAGCGGCGGCACATCCGGCATCACCTGCACCGGTTCGACGCTCTCCGCCACGGTGACGGACAACCCCGCCGCCCCGGGCACCGCCACCGAGTCCGCGACCGCCCAGACCTTCAGCGGCTGCACGAGCAACGTCCTCGGCGTCACCGGGGTGCGGAGCATCACCGTCAACAACCTGCCCTACAGCACCGCCGCCTCCTCCGACGGCACCGTCACAGTGACCCCGGCCTCGGGCAGCACGATCCAGACCACGGTGGTGCTCTCCACCCTGCTGGGCTCCATCACCTGCGTCTACCGGGCGCCCAGCCTCTCCGCGGTGAGTTCCAACAGCGCCACCAGCCTGGCCTTCACCAACCAGGCGTTCACCAAGTTCTCCGGCTCGGTGCTGTGCGCGGGCAACGGCTACTTCACGGCCACCTACGCCCCCGTGGTCGACAGCAGTGTCAGCGGCGCCCCCGCCATCTACGTCAACTGACAGCGCGTCCGGGAGGACTTCCGTGAAACTGCTCCGCCCCCGAGCGCTCATGGCGATCCTCGCGATCGTCGCCTCGATCGCCCTCGCCTTCATCGCCCCCGCCCAGGCCGCAGCCGGCAACCCCTACCAGCGCGGCCCGGCCCCGACACAGGCCAGCGTCACCGCCGAGACCGGGCCGTTCACCGTCGCCTCGGTCGTCGTCCCGTCGGGCAGCGGCTCGGGCTTCAACAACGGCACCATCTATTTCCCCACCGACACCAGCCAGGGCACCTTCGGCGCCGTCGTCATCATGCCGGGCTTCGTCGCCCCGCAGGCGGAGATCGCCTGGTACGGGCCCCGGCTCGCCTCCCAGGGCTTCGTGGTGATGACCCTGGACAGCAACGCGCTGTGGGACTTCCCGACCGACCGCAGCAACCAACAGCTCGCCGCGCTCAGCTACTTGACGACCAAGAGCGCGGTGAAGAACGAGATCGACCCCACCCGGACAGCCGTGATGGGCTGGTCGATGGGCGGCGGCGGCACGCTGGAGAGCGCGGCGAGCACCCCCTCGCTCAAGGCGGCCATCGCGCTGGCGCCCTGGGACATCGTCAACGTCGGCGACCAGATCACCGTGCCCACCATGATCTTCGGCGCCGACGGGGACACCGTCGCCCCGGTCGACACCTTCACCCTGCCCGCCTACAACGCCCTGACGAACGACCACGACAAGGCGTTCATCGAGCTCAGGAACGCCGACCACTTCACCTTCGCCAGCCCGAACACCACGGTCGCCGAGTACAGCATCGTCTGGCTCAAACGCTTCGTCGACAACGACACCCGCTACGACCAGTTCATCTGCCCAACTCCCAACGACGCCAACACCGTGGCCTTCATGAACACCTGCCCGATGTAACCCCGCAGGGAGCGCGGCAGGCACGGGCCCCGACGGCTACCCGTGCCTGCCGCGCCCGCATGTCTCCAGCGATTACCTCTCCGACAGAGGGGTGACCGCGATTTGGTCGATCACCGGTGCGTACGGGGACCGTTGGTCGTACGGGTTGTAGGTGTCGCCGTCGAAGTCGGGCAACTCTTCGGCTGTGAAGGTGAGTTGATTGGTTCCCTTCTTCAGCGTCACCGGGACGGTCAACTCCCGGAAGGCGTTGAAGTGGAAGGTGGTCGGGAACAGCACCCGCTTCGCCGGTCCGCCGTTGACTGAGAGGTCGGCGTGGCGGGTGATCGGATCGGGGTTGTAGTGCGTGGCCGGTGCCTGCTCGGCGTTGGAGTAGCGGATGGTTACCGCGTGCCGTCCGGCCCGCTTGGCGAAGACGTCGACGGTGAGGGCGTTGGCCTTGCCGTCTCCGATACCGGTGACCGCCTTGCCGCCGTCGGCGAAGGTGTACGCGTCGGTGACCTTGGCGGCCCCGCTCGGCGTGCCGTCCTCGGCCTGGTACACCTTCGTCGCCGACGAGCCGCCGGCGGGTGAGACCCGCAGCCGGTCCAGTACGAGGCCGTGGGAGGCGCCGGTGACGGTGACCTTGTTGATACCACCGGACAGGAACGCCCGCACCACGTCGGTGCCCTTCTTTCCGTGGCCTGCCGCAACACCCAGCTTCTCGCCGTTGACGGACAACTCCGCCCGGCCGCCACCTAGTTGGTCGAGTGAGAGGGTCGCCTCACTGTCGGTGGGGGAGTAGACCCAGAAGGTCGCGGACGCGCCCTTGGACAGCGGTACGGCGCCCGGTCCGGAGGCGCCCCGGTACGTGTACTGCGGCCGGGTTCCGGTGAGAGTGGCGTACTCGGCCTCGTAGATCGCGGGGTCGGTCACGTTCTTGTCGCGCAGGGACAGGTCGATCTTGTCGATGATCGCGTCGCCCTTGGTGACGCCCAGGTCCGCGTCCTGCGCCGCCAGCGTGATCCGGTGCCGGCCGGCGGTCAGCTGCACGGTCGTGTCGGTGTGTCCCCAGACCACCCACTTGTAGCCAAGCGGCAGGAGCAGCTCCTGCGGGTCCGCGCCGTCGACACGGAGGAAGACGTTGGTGGGGCCCTGCTCCTGCACCAGGCCGTACAGGTTGTAGGAGTTGGCGAAGACGCTGAGGTCGTACGTGCCGTCCTTCGGGACGTCGACGTCGAAGGCCAGTACACCGTCGGAACCGGTACGCAGACCGCCCACGTTGTAGGTGCCGGAGGTTGCGAACCCGCCCACGTTCGAGGGTGTGCCCTCGGGCCCGTTCTTGGAGTAACCCTTGCCGGTGTAGGTGGCGTTCTCCGCCTCGTACGTCCCCCGCCAACTGACCGAAGGTTGAGCCGATGTCCCGCCGTGGCCGCCGGGGGAGAGGATGACCTGGTAGGCGGACATCTCGTTCATGCCGGTCATCGGCAGGGTCACCGAGCCGTCCTCGCTCACGGCGACCTCCTGGTCCGCGAGCCGCAGCGGCTGCGCAGAGTCGCCGATCTGCCCGGTCCACGGGATCTCCTGCACGGTGGCGTGCACCGTCCTGCCGAACAGCTCGGGGTCGATGTTCTTGAGGACGACGTCCGCGTCTCCGCTCTTGCCACCGAACAGCACCCGGGACTGCTTCTTCTTCGGGTCGACCGTCGCCACGCCCTGGAGGGTGTACTGCTGATTGGGGTGCGGGGCGGTCACCTGCACGGTGTGCCCGGACATCTGGCCGTAGGCGTTGAACAGCCACCACTGGCCGTTGCCCCGGTTGGCGTCGACGGCAGAGTCGTTGAGGTTGCCGTCGATGTTCCAGTAGGCCAGGTCGGCGTCGATCTTGGACTCCTCGATGGCGGAGACCCACTGGACGACCTGGCCGGGCACGGAGAGGTGGTAGTTGTGGCCGTACTCGTTGACGTTGATCGGCAGTGGGCCGATCCCCGCGTCCTTCTCCCACTGCCGGTACTTGGTCACGTTCGTACGGACCGCGGCAGGCGACGACAACTCGTGCCAGGTCATCACGTCCGGGACGACGTCGTTGGCCTTGGCGTACTGCAGGAAGCCCTTGACCTGGTCGTAGAGGACGGAGGTGTTCGGGCCCGCGATCCGGGCGTCCGGGTCCTCGTCCTTGATGAGGTGGTAGACCTCTTTCCAGGCCGCGAAGAAGTACTGCGGGTCGTTGAGCCAGGACACGTTGTTGTAGCTCCACGCGCCCGAGCCGAACATGTTCCCCTCGGGCTCGTTGAAGGGGACGTAGACGACGTGGTCCTTGTAGTCGCCCATCGTCTTGACCTGGTCGACCTGCTTCTTGATCTTCGCCTTGAAGTCCGCGAGCCGCTCGGGGCCGGTCGTGCCCGGCCACTGGTACGGGAACCCGCGGTAGATGTCGGTCATGTAGATGTAGACGTCCTTGCCGCCCGAGTCGACGAACGGCGGTAGGACCTCCAGTGCGTCCGCCCCGGGGTGCTGGGGGCCGTCCTGCGCTTTGGTGGACACGGTCTGCAGGTGCATGCCCTCGATGAGGTTGCGGCTGGGTGCTCCGTCGCCGTAGATCCCGTACAGGGAGCCGGCGGCGCCGCCATGGAAGGCGCCGGTGTCGGCGGCCGTATCGATGACGAGTCGTTCCGTGTCCGCCGCGTGAGCGGTGCCGACGGAAGGGGCGGCGAGCAGGGTGGCGAGGATGGCCGCCACCGCGGCGCCGGCTCTCGTCGTTCTCATTCGTCTTCGTCGCACTGTGGTCTCCGTGGTTTCCATGCGGGTGCGGACACCGGACGAGCGTTGTCGAACCGGTTCGATAGTGCTGGGCCGGGAAGCTAGCACCGCGGAAATCCGGCGGCAATACCTCTGGCGCAGGGAGTCGTGTCAGCTCACCCCTGGATTCCAGGGGAGTTACGAGAGGTGTGGTGAGAGGTGTTGACAGCCGCCGGGGTTGTTCCTACCTTCACTTCACGCGAACCGGTTCGATGACCGGTGGTCGCGCTCTAGCAACATCGAACCGGTTCGACCTAGGAGTGCCCGTGAACATCGGTGAGATCGCCCGGCGAGCCGGTGTCTCGCGGAGCACTGTGTCCGTCGCGCTGAGCGGTAAGCGCCCGGTGTCGGAGGAGACCCGCCGGAAGATCCAGCGCGTCATCGACGAGCTGGGCTACCGGCCCAACGCCAGCGCCCGCGCCCTGGCCAACGGCCGGACCAACACGATCGGCCTGGTCTTCCCGCCGGCAGGCAACCACTACACCGGGATGCAACTCGACTTCATCGGCAGCGTGGTGGAGGCGGCCGCCGCCCACGACTACGACGTACTGCTGTCTCCCAGCGGTGTCGACAGCGACCGTTCGTTCCAGCGGATGCTGGGGGAGCGGCGGGTCGACGGCGCGATCCTGATGGAGATCAGACTGGAGGACGACCGGGTCGATCACCTGGCCGCCCTCGGCTTCCCCTCCGTCGCCATCGGCCGGACCGCGCACCCCGAGGGCACCTGGTGGGTCGGCCTGGACCACACCGCGCTGGCGGCGGCGTGCGTCCATCACCTCGCGGATCTCGGCCACCGCAGGGTCGCCTTCGTCAACCGGCCCGAGCAACTGCTGCGGGCCGGATACGAGTCCGCCCACCGCGGGCTCGACGGCTTCACCAAGGCCGCGGCCGAACGCGGGCTCACCGTCCGGACGTACTGCTGCGGGGACGACGCCGCGTCCGGCCAGGCGTGTCTGGAACAGATCCTGCACGACGACCCGGCCACCACGGCCCTGGTCACCCTCAACGAGGCCGCGCTCGGCGGCCTGTACCGCGGACTGGCCCAGGCCGGCCGTCATGTACCGCGCGACTTCTCCGTCGCCGGAGTTGTGGCAGCCAGGTGGGCGGAGACGGTGACCCCGCAGCTCACCGCGGCGGACGTACCGGCGGAGGAGATGGGCCGACACGCCGTCGATCTCCTCGTCGAGCGGATCGACCAGCCCGACGCGCCGCCCCGGCACCACCTGCTCGCACCGCCGATCTCGCTCCGTGCCAGCACGGGGCCCGGCACCGGTACGCCGTCCACCGAGGCGCGCTGACCTCGACCCCCGACACCACCTTCTGATCGCGGTCCACGGGCGTACCCCCCTCACCGTGGCTGTTCGGCATGCCCGCTTCCCCCCTCGTCACCCGCCCTCGGCACAGCCGTGCCAAAAACGAAGGAACGCGCAATGCACAGCTCCCTCAGACGACTTCGCCTCGCCGCCGCGACCGTGACGGTCCTCGCCGTCGCCGGCACCGCCACCGCCTGTTCCTCCGGTTCGGGCAGCACCGGCACCAAGGCGGCGGACAGCGGGACCTACACGATCTCGGACCCGTACCCGCAGTTCGACAAGAGCTCCGCGTGGGCGAAGCTGCTCGACACCTGCGGCGCCAAGGCCGGAGTGAAGATCAAGCGGACCGCGTTCGACACCAGCGACCTGGCGAACAAGGCACTGCTGGCCGCCCAGCAGGACAACTCCGCCGACGTCCTCATCGTCGACAACCCGGTGGTTTCGACCCTGGCCGAGGCCGGCGTCCTCACCACCACCGAGGACAACAAGCTGGACACCTCGAAGGTGAACCCCAACCTCCTCGCCGCCGGACAGACGGGCGGCAAGACCTACGGCACGCCGATCGGCGCCAACACCCTCGCCCTCTACTACAACAAGGCGGTGCTGAAGCAGGCCGGCGTGGACATCGCCTCGGTCAAGGACTGGAAGTCGCTGACCGCCGCGCTCGCGAAGGTCAAGAAGGCCGGCAAGAAGGGCATCACGTTCTCCGCGATCGGCACGGAGGAGGGTACCTTCCAGTTCCTGCCCTGGTTCTGGGGCTCGGGTGCCGAGCTGACAGCGCTCGACTCCGACAAGGCGGTCTCCGCGCTGACGCTGTGGAAGGACTGGCTGAAGGACGGCTACGCCCCGAACTCGGTCCTCAACAACACCCAGACGACCAGTTGGCAGGAGTTCGCGACCGGCGACTACGCGTTCAGCGAGAACGGCACCTGGCAGCTCGCCAACGCCAAGAAGGCCGGCTTCGAGTACGGGGTCGTTCCCGTTCCGGCCGCCGACGGCGGCAACGCGGCGGCCCCGACCGGCGGCGAGTTCGTCACCATCCCGGTCCAGGGCAAGACCGACCGCTACGCGACATCACAGAAGATCGTGACCTGCCTGACCAGCACCGACAACCTCCTCAACACCGACACCACACTGTCCTACGTCGCTCCCACCACCGAGGTCCAGGACAAACAGGTCGCCGCGAACGCCGAGTTGAAGCCCTGGGTCGACGCGGTCAAGGCGGCCAAGGGACGCACCAGCGACGACCTGGGCACCAAGTACCCGAAGATCTCGGAGCAGTTGTGGAAGGCGGTCCAGTCCGCGCTCAGCGGTTCGAAGTCGCCGAAGGACGCGCTGTCCGCCGCCCAGTCGGCCGTCAAGTAACCAGAGACCAGGGCCAGTTGATGAGCCACATGACCCAAGTGCCACACCGACGGCCCGTGCGCCACCACAGCGGTGCGGCCCCCACCGCACCGCCCCGGGCACGGCGCCGCCCCACCTCCCAGCAGTGGGCCGCCTGGGGCTTCCTCACCCCGGTGACCCTCTACCTCGTCCTTTTCTACGCCTATCCCCTCTACCGCAACATCGACCTGAGCCTGCGCAACTACACGGTCCGGTCCTTCGTCCAGGGCGACGCACCCTTCACGGGCTTCGCCAACTACCGCACGGTCCTGGACGATCCGACCTTCGCCCCGGCCCTGCTCCACACCGTGGTCTTCACCACCGTGTGTCTGGTCTTCCAATACGCCATCGGCCTGGCCCTCGCGGTCTTCTTCAACCAGCGCTTCCGGCTCTCCGCGACCCTGCGGGCCCTCTTCCTGGTGCCGTGGCTGCTCCCGCTGATCGTGTCGGCGTCCACCTGGTCGTGGATGCTCAACAGCGACTCCGGTGTCGTCAACGCCGTCCTGCACGCCGTCGGCATCGGACCGGTCAACTGGCTGACCGCACCGGGCTGGTCCCTCGCCTCGGTGATCATCGCGAACATCTGGATCGGCGTCCCGTTCAACCTGGTGGTCCTCCACAGCGGCCTCCAGTCCATCCCCGCGAGCCTCTACGAGGCCGCCGCCCTCGACGGGGCGAACGCCTGGCAACGGTTCTGGCGGATCACTTTCCCGCTGCTGCGCCCGGTGTCCGCGATCACCCTCCTCCTCGGCCTCGTCTACACACTCAAGGTCTTCGACATCATCTGGATCATGACCAAGGGCGGCCCGGCCGACTCCTCCACCACCTTCGCCACCTGGTCCTACCAGCTCGGCTTCGGCAACCTCCTGCCGGCCTTCGGCCCGGGAGCGGCCGTAGGAAACCTGCTGGTGGTCGCCGCCCTGGTGTTCGGCCTGGTCTACGTCCGGGTCCAGCGGAAGCAGGCACTGTCATGAGCGGCACTGTCATCAACCGACGCGCCAACCGCACTTGGTGGCAGACGGCCATCGGCGTCCTGTTCACCGCGGTGATGCTCTTCCCGGTCTACTGGATGCTCAACGTGTCCTTCACCCGCGACCAGGACATGCGAAAGAGCCCACCGGACCTGATCCCCCTGCACGGCACGCTGGCGGGCTACCGAGCCGTCCTGGACCAGCAGTTGCCCTACCTCGGCACCAGCCTCGTCATCGGTCTGGGCACGGTCGTACTGACAGTCGCCCTGGCCGCACCGGCCGGCTACGCCCTGGCCAAGCTCCGCCCCCGTGGCGGCGCCGTGCTCAGTTTCCTCTTCCTGGTCGCCCAGATGATCCCCGGCATCATCATGGCGATGGGCTTCTACGCCATCTACCTCAGCCTCGGCCTGCTCCAGTCGGTCCCCGGCCTGATCGTCGCGGACTCCACGCTGGCCGTGCCGTTCGCCGTGCTGATCTTCACCGCGTTCATGTCCGGCATCCCCGGCGAACTGCTCCAGGCCGCACAGATGGACGGCGCCGGCCCGATGCGCGCCTTCCGGTCGATCGTGCTGCCCATGAGCCGCAACTCCATCGTCACGGTGTCCCTGTTCGCGTTCTTGTGGTCCTGGTCCGACTTCGTCTTCGCCAGCACCCTCGCCAACGGCGGCACGCACGAGCCGATCACCCTCGGCATTTACCACTACATCGGCAACAACAACCAACAGTGGAACGCCATCATGGCCACCGCCGTCGTGGCCTCACTGCCCGCCACGGTGATCCTCGTCCTCGCCCAGCGCTACGTCGCCGCCGGCGTGACCGCCGGCGCCGTCAAGGACTGACGTCCCCTGATTCCCGCTCGCCCGTGTGCCGATCACCCCTGCCCACGTGCCGATCACCCCTGCTCCAGAAACGAGTCACGCTGCATGACCGCCGCCCCGTCCGGCCCGGCCTTCTCCGTCCACGACATTCCGTTCAGTACTTGCGGGTCATGGTTCGGCATGTCACCCGTGGTGGCGGAGAAGACGTACGCCGAAGACCTGCACCTCGTCTCGCACCAGAACGGCATGCACGCCGTGCTGCGTCTGGTACCGCTCGACACGACCACCGGCGACCGCGCCGACACCGGGCCGCACGCGACACCGAGCCTGCTCAGCTGGGTCGGTGCTGATGGCCGCGTCGATCTCGCCTACGAGTCGCCGGACACCGTACGGCTGCGCGGTGACGGGCTGGGCCTGCACATCAGCGCGGCGGCGGCCACGCTGACCCCGTTCAGTGGCACCTACTTCTACCCCGAACCCGGCACCGGGGCCTATGTGTTCACCTCGTACGAGACCGGGCGGCGCTACCGCGTCACCGTGCTGTCCGGGACCGTGACCGAGGCTTCCGGGACACAGAGCCTGGGCAGCGCCGCGCGAGGTGTCACGATCGGCGCCGAGGCCGGCGCGGTCTGGGAGGTCGCGGTCGAGGAGTATGAGACCGCGCGCCGCCCGTACACGTCCTCGGCGTCCTTCGGCCAGGTCGTGGACGCCGCGCACGGCGCCTTCGCCTCTTTCGTCGACACCGTCGCACCGTGGCGCTCGTCCAGGACGTCTGCCGCGGAACTCGCCGCCTACGTGCTGTGGTCGGCGACCGTCCGGCCGCGCGGCTTCGTCACCCGGCCCGCTGTGCTGATGTCGAAGCACTGGATGGACAAGGTGTGGAGCTGGGACCACTGCTTCAACGCCCTTGCCCTGGCGCCCGGTTCGCCCAGGCTCGCCCTGGACCAGTTTTCGCTGCCCTTCGACCACCAGGACGAGACCGGCGCGCTGCCCGACTCGGTGACCCACTCGGAGATCCTCTACAACTTCGTGAAGCCCCCCATCCACGGCTGGGCCCTGCGCCACCTGCGCAGACGACTGCAAGAGCCGCTCGGCGAGGCCGAGTTGACCGAGGTCTACGACCGGCTGGCCCGCTGGACGGACTTCTGGCTCACCATGCGGCGCGCACCCGGAGCCGCCCTCCCGCACTACCAGCACGGCAACGACAGCGGCTGGGACAACGCCACCACCTTCGACCCCGAGCGTGTGATCGTCAGTGCCGACCTGGCCGCCTTCCTCATCCTGCAACTGCGCGAACTCGCCGTACTGGCAGCTGAGTTGGGGCTGCTCGACGACACGCACAGGTGGACCCGGACAGCCGACGCGACGCAGGCTGCACTGCTCGACGAGCTGTGGACCGGCGACCGGTTCGTCGCCCGCTCGGCACACAGCGGGGCCACCTGGACCAGCTCCAGCCTGCTCGACCTGATGCCCGTGGTGCTCGGCGAGCACCTGCCCGAGCACATCGGCGACGCGCTGGCCGAACGCATCGAGGCCCACCTCACCGCGCACGGCCTCGCCACCGAACTGCCCACCTCACCGCACTACTTGGACGACGGCTACTGGCGCGGCCCCATCTGGGCCCCGTCCACCGTCCTGATCGAGGACGGCCTGCGCCGCGCCGGGCACGACCGTCTCGCGGACCAGATCAGCGCCCGCTTCCGGGCGTTGTGCGAGACCTCGGGCTTCGCGGAGAACTTCGACGCCCTCACCGGCGCGGGCCTGCGCGACCGCGCCTACACCTGGACCGCCAGCAGTTACCTGCTCCTCGCCGAGGCCCACGAGCTGAGGCGCGCCGAGGCCGCGGAGGCCGCGGAGGCCGTCGGCTGACAGACCCCCTGGGCGAGCCGCGCCCAGGAAGCACCCCTTTCGGGAGACCCGCACATGCGCATACCTCGATTCCTTTCCCCAGCCGGACGCACCGGCAGACCAGCCGCTCCGAGAGGCCGCAGGACCGCCGTTGTGGCGGCGATCCTTGCCTCCTTCGCGGCCCTCACGCTCCCCGCGACCACGGCCCACGCCGCCGACACCTCCGTCACCGTCGACTTCTCCACCGCAGGAGGCGCCCCCACGTACCACGCCTCCGGGATGATCTACGGGATGACCCCGGACGGTTCGCTGCCGCAGGACCACTTCTTCACCGACATCAAGTGGCACTTCATGCGAGCCGGGGGCGCCCAGCTCAACAGCGGCGGCTACGCCACCAGCCTCGCCGACTACCAGACGCGCTGGGCCTCAACTCTCGCCCAGTACAAGCGGACCGCCGCCCTCGGCGGCACCTTCGTCCTGCTCCCGCACGACCTGTGGGGCGCCGACGGCACCACCAGTCAGGGCTGGCCCGGTGACAACGGTGACTGGACCCAGTTCGACGCTTTCGTCACTCAGCTCGTCAGTGACGTCAAGGCCAACAATATGACGGTCCAGTGGGACCTGTGGAACGAGCCCGACGGCAGCGGCTTCTGGGGCGCGTCGCAGACGCAGTACCTGGCCATGTGGTCGCGCTTCTACGCCAAGGTGCGCGCTGCCTTCCCCGCCCAGCTCATCGTCGGCCCCAGCATCGCGGGCCAGCCCAACTCCTCCAACACTTGGTGGACGACGTACCTGACCTACGTCAAGGCGAACAACGTCGCCCCCGACATCTACAGCTGGCACGACGAACCCGGTGACCCCGCCACCGACGTCGGCCGCGCCAACTCCACCCTCTCCGCAGCCGGGTTGACCAACACTCGTGCCTACCAGATCAACGAGTACGCCACCCTGTCCATGCAGTCCCCGGGCGGCGGCGCCTGGTTCATCGGCCGCCTGGAACGCGCCGGCGCCGACGGCCTGCGCGGCAACTGGGCCTCCGGCACCGCGCTGCACGACAACGAGGCCAACCTGCTCACCAAGAACAGCGCGGGCCAATACCTGCCGCTCGGCGAGTGGTTCATGTACCGCTACTACGGCTCCCAGACCGGCAACATCGTCAAGCTCACCGCCGGTACGGGTACTGACGGACTGGCCACCAAGGACAACTCGGCAGGCAACGCAAAGGTGTTGCTCGGCAGCAGCGGCAACACCGGCACCGTCACCGTCAATCTGACCGGGCTCAACACCACGTCCATCGTGACGAACAGTCAGGTCCGCGCCGTCGTCCAGCGCATCCCGTACAACAGCGGGGCCGCCGTGACCGGCCCTGAGACCATCGCCGACACCACCCTCACGGTCAGCGGCAACGCCGCCTCGGTGAGCCTTCCGTGGACGAACGCCAAGGACGGCTACACCGTCACGCTGCTGCCCCCGTCCAACACCACCATTTCCACGGTCGCCGTCAGCCAGAACAGCGGCCAGTGCTTGGACGACACGGGTGTCAGTACCGCCAACGGCACGCAGTACCAGCAGTACTACTGCGAGGGCGGCTACCAGCAGATGCTCGACCTCAAGCCGGTGAGCGGCACGACCAACACGTACACCGTGGTCGACGAGCTGAGCGGCAAGTGCCTGGACGTCTCGGGCGCCTCCACCGCCGACGGTGCCGCCGTCATCCAGTACACCTGCAACGGCGCCACCAACCAGCAGTTCACCCTCAACCCCGTCACCGCGCTCGGCAACAGCCACGACTACCAACTCGTCGCCGTCCACAGCGGCAAGTGCGTCGACGTCACCGGCGTCTCGACCACCGCCGGCGCGCTGGTCCACCAGTGGACCTGTGACGCGGCGAGCGTACTGAGCACCAAGAAGAACCAGATCTGGCGGCTGCTCGGCAAGAACTGACCGCCGCCACGGATGACGATGCGGAGGGGCGATACACATGCCTCTCCGCATCGTTCGAGCGGAGCGGATCCTGATCCGCCATACTGCGCGACGGCACCTCCTTCGAGTCGCACTCGCCACCGGTTCGGCGACTATAAACTGAACGTATACGTCATGTGTATAGTGATCGGCCATGACGACCACGACCGCGTCCCGTCGCGACGCCCCCGTCACCGTCCTCGCTGCGACCGCGGCCTTCGGGTTGCTGCTCGGCTGGGCGACGTACGGCCTGCACGGGATGTCACCCCTGCTGGAGCGGGCGACCAACTCGGTGTCCACCTGGATCATCTGGACCGCCGTGGCCGGTGCACTGATCCGTGCCCGGCAACTCGCCCTCTGGGATGGCGCGTTGATGATGCTCACCACCTGCGCGGGCTACTACACGGCGTCCGCACTCGAGGACACCTTCGGGGCCGGAGGGCTCGGAACCGCCGCGGTGTGGTCGGTGGCGGGGCTGACCGGAGGACCGCTGCTGGGGTGGGCCGGATGGACGGTACGGCGCGGGCGGGGGGATGTACGGGCTGTGGCCGGGGCGGTCATCGCGATGGTGGTGCTGGGGGAGGGGCTCTGGCTGGGGTGGACCCTCCACTACTGGGGAGAGGCTGCCGTCTTCCTTGGCGTCGGCGCGCTGCTCACCCTTCTCCTGACCGTCTATCTGGCGCGAGCCGGAGTGCACCGCTACTGGCTGTGCTCCGTACTCGCTCCCCTGAGTGGTCTCGCCTTCTACCTCGCCGAGGAGGGCATCCTCAACGGCCTGCTGGGCTCGTTGTGAGTCCGGCGGCCGGCCACCGGACTCACAACGAGCCGTGCTTCTTCAAGAGACCTGCCGGACCGGCAGCACGATTGTGGACGGATGCTCCGGGTCGTGGAAGACCTGCTGGGTGGCCGCGCGGAGCGTGACGGCGGTGGCGCTGGGTTCGCCGGTGCCGGGATTACGGTTAAAGCGGGGGAAGGCGCCGCTGGAGACCTGGACCCGGATGCGGTGACCGCGCTTGAAACGGTAGGCCGTCGGCCACAGTTGGACTGTCGCGCACGTCCTCTCGTCGGCGTCGGTGAGGCTGATCAGGCCGTCGCAGACGTTCGTCGAGCGCCCCTTCTCGTCTACGTCACACAGGCGCACGAACACATCGGCGTACGGCAGGCTGGAGCGGAAGAAGATCTCGGCGCTCACCTCGCCGATGACCTCGATGTCCTTGTCCAGGGCGGGAGTTGTGTAGGCGAGGACGTCGGGGCGGGCCTCCAGCTCGGCGTTGTTCACACGGCCGTACTTCTGAAGGGTCCACATGCGTACACCGCCGACGGCGGGGGTGGGGTCGGCCGGGTCGTAGTGGTAGTCGTCCGGTGTCGAGTCTGCGGGGAGGCCGGTGGCCAGGGAGCCGCCGGGCTGGAGGTGGAAGTGCTGCGGCTTGTATCCGGGAGGCGGCCAGGCGGGGAAGTCGCGCCACTTGTCCTCGCCCATGACGATCAGCTGTACCGGAGCGCGCTCCGGAGGTGTTTCGCCCTTGGCGAAGGCCAGGCCCCACTCCAGTGCCTCGCGGGTGGCCAGACCGTCCATCGCCATCGCCATCGCCCAGTGCGCCCAGGGACCGATCGTGACCCGGTGCGGACGGGTGCCCTGGCCGGTCTCGTGCAGGGTCTTGAAGTCGCGCAGCTGGTCGGGCAGGAACAGGTCGTACCAGCCGCCGACCAGACTCGCCGGGACGGTGATGTCGGCGACCTTGTCGACGTGGTCGGCCGCCTGCCAGAACGGGCCGTCGCCGTCGTGGTCGAGAACGTTCTGGAAGTACTCGTTGCGATGGCCCAGAAGGCCGACGTCGGCCTGGCTCAGCGGCAGCGTGCGCATGGCGCGCAGGATCTCCCGCTCCTCCAGCGCGTTGCGTACGTTGGCGAACCGGCGCTCCTGCCGTTCGACCTGGACGCCCCAGGTGAACGGGGTCTCCAGAGCGAAGCCTTCCTTGCGGTTGAAGGCCATGCTGAAGGTGGCGTTGGACACCACCGGAACCATCGCCTTGACCTGCGGCGGCACGGCGTCCGCCACCGACCACTGCGTGTAGCCGACGTAACTGGCGCCGACCAGGACGATCGACTCACCGGCCCACGGTTGCTTGACCACCCAGTCCAGGGTGTCCAGACCGTCCTCGCGCTCGCACAGGAAGGGGTTGGGCGGGCCGTCAGAGCCGAAGGTGGCCCGTGTGCTCACGATCACCGCCTGGAAGCCACGCTCGACCAGCGGCTTGGCCGCCCCCAGTGCGAGCGTGCCCGCTCGGCCGTACGGAGTACGGATCAGTGCGATCGGCAGGCCGTCACCACCGGACTCCGGACTCCGGACTCCAGCGGTCGGCCAGGAGGACGGCCCCGTCCCGCATGGGCACGGGCAGATCGCGCTCGACAGCCAGGTCCCGGGTCTGCGGCGGGGGGAGCTTCTGGAGGTACTGGGTGATGTGGCTGTTGAGGTGCATGGGGGAGGCCTTGTCGTTCGCGCTGTTTCGAATGGGGCTGGTGGGGCGAAGAACGAGGGGGCAGGCGGATCAGCAGGTTGCGTGCCGTCAATCAGGCAGATTGTCACGACCGAGCCCGGACCGCCTGCGCAGAACTGACAGGTCGCTCCCCAGGTCGGATGCCGGCCAGTGCTCCGTGTCATGGGCGGCGCTCAACGCAGGTCAGGGAACAGGGCGCGGGTGCGGTCGGGATCGGGCGTGACGAAGACACCGTCCGCGGTGACCACGGCGGCCGACGGGTCCTCCTCGGTGCTGATCGATCCGGCCACGAAGACCTTGCGGCCCTCGGCGCCCGTGACCCGGGCGTGGACCCACAGGGGCGTCTCCAGCGGGACGGGCCGGCGGTAGCGTACCTGGAGGGAGACCGTCATGCCGGGCAGTCCGGCGGCGATGCAGGCCCGGCCCATGAGTTCGTCCAGCAGCATGGCGCTCATGCCGCCGTGCCCGTAACCGGGCGGTCCTTCGTGGGCGATACCCAGGGTGCAGCGGCCGACGGCGCCTCCGCTGTCCGCGGTCACCTGCATGGGCGGAGCGAGAGGGCTCCCGGCTCCCGTCACGGGGCTGTACATCCGTATCTCTCCGGGGAACTCGTCGGTGGCCGGGATCTCCGCCCGGGTACGTCGCCGACCTGTCAACTGCCCCCTGAGGAGGCGGACTTCGTCAGTGATCCGGTGCAGGACCTCGATCGGGGCCGCGGTGCGTACGGTCGCGTCCACGAGGGCCCGCAGTTCGTAGCCGAGAGCGGCAATGGCCTCCCGTTGGAGGTCCAGTTCCGCTCCTGTCGTGCCTGCTGTGTCGTGGGTCGTCGCCGGGGATTCGGTCGGTATTGCGTTCATCAAGTTTCTCGGTCGGGGTGTTGTGGCCGTGGTCGCGACGCGGTCAGCCGTCGGCGCGGACGAAGACGGGCTTGAGGCGCCTCTCGGGCAGTTCGTCGGGGAGCTGTTCCCAGTCGAGGACGTGGGAGACGACCCGTGCCGGGTCGACCTTGCCCGAGGCGGCCAGTTCGAGGGCGTCGGGAATGTGGTTGCGGACGTTGTCGCGGGCGATGCGCAGGGTGACGCCGGTGAGATACATGTCGAGCAGGGGCAGTTCGCCGGGCCGGAAGTGGTTGCCGGCGGACTCGCAAATACCCTCCGGGGCAAGGGACTTGACGGCCAGGGCGAGCTGCTCGACGCGGCCGGTCGCCTCTACGGCGATGTCGAAGCCGTGCCGGACCGGCTCCAGCGTCTCGGCCGTGGCGGCGCCGTAACTGCGGGCCAGTTCGCGGTGTTCGGGGTCCGGGTCGACGTAGAGGACATCGGAGGCGCCGAGCGCGCGGGCGATGTCGCACACGTACAGGCCGATGCTGCCGCGGGCGACGACCAGGACACGGGCGCCGGGCTTGTTCTTGAGATGGGGTGCCACCAGGCGCCAGGACAGGGACCAGTTGTCGCTGGCCGAGGCCATCGCGACCGGGTTGAGGCCCTCGGGCAGCGGCACCAACATGGCCTCCGCGTACGGCACCCGGATCAGGTCGGAGAAGAGACCGCCCCAACTGCCGCCGATCGGCGCGCCGTACATCGCCATGTGCGGTACGGCCGTGCAGTGGGCGGTGAGTCCGGCGCGGCAGTGGTCGCAGGTGCCGCAGTTGATGGACCAGGGGACGACCACCAGATCGCCGGGGGACACGGCCGTCACCGCGTCGCCGATGTCGACGACCCGGGCTACGCACTCGTGGCCGAGGGCGAACGGCGGGTCGATGAAGCCGTGCCCGGCCAGGATCGCGGAGTCGACGTCGCAGGAGGTGGCGGCGACCGGAGCGACGATCGCCTCCTGGTCGGACCGGAGCTTCGGGTCGGGCGCCTCGCGCCATTCGACGGTGCGCTTCGCGACGTAGGTCAGTTCACGCATCGGAGCGCTGCCCCTTCGCGAGGGCGACGAGGTCGGCGTAGCGGATGACGGAGCCGCCCGCGCCCCAGGTGCCTTCGGCCTGCTCGTGCACCAGCACCCACACGCGCAGCGCCTCGTCCTGGGACAGGTCGGCGGCGCCCAGCACCGTCTTCGTCGCGTCCTCGACCAGGCCCGCCTTCCGACGCTCCGACAGCGCGCCCTGCGGGACGGTGACGTCCACGAGGAAGCGGGGCTCCTCGTCCTCCGCGGTTGTCTGCGAGCCTTCGGGGAGTTCGACGAGGTAACTCCACGCCTGGGCGCGGAAGAACGCGGTGTCGGGCGCTCCCTCCCAGCGAAGCAGGACGGTGGCCAGGTCGCGCTGGACGGTCCTGCGGCCCTCGTCGGTCAGCGAACCGGGCGGGACGGTGAGCCTGATCATCGGCATGTCGAAATCTCCCTTTGCGCTGCACACGCGGTCTATGACAGTCGTTATATCCGGGGCTCACGCTAGACTATGACGAGTGTTATATCCAGAGACATCCAGTGAGGGGCATCGCCGTGGCCGGATCCAGCGCGCCGTCGCGTGACCGCATCGTGGCCGGTGCGGCCGACATGATCAGCAGGCGCGGCCTGAACGCCACGAGCATCCGGGACCTGGCCAAACACGCCAAGGCCCCGCTCGGCTCGACGTACCACTACTTCCCCGAGGGAAAGCAGCAGTTGGTCACCGAGGCGGTGCGGTACGCGGGTACGGCCGTCGCTCGTCTCCTGCGCAAGGAACTGGACGCGGGACCGGTCGCCGGGCTGCGCGCCTTTCTCGCCCTGTGGCGTGGCATCGTCGTCGAGAGCGACTTCCGCGCCGGCTGTCCCGTGCTGGCGGTCTCCGTCGAGGAGCCCCCGGCCGACGAGATCCCGCCGGCGCTCGCCGCGGCGGCCGACGCGTTCGAGGACTGGGAGCGGCTGCTCACCGAGGCGCTACGGGAACACGGCGCCGACCGCGACCAGGCTCCGGGGCTGGCGGCCCTGATCGTGGCGTCCGTCGAGGGTGCCATCGCCATGAGTCGAGCCAAGCGCAGCATGAAGCCGCTGGATCAGGTGGCGCAGCAGCTCGAAGCGCTGATCGACGACGCGCTCACCCGTCGAGCCTGAGGGTCCGCAGGGCGCGGGGCGTTCGGGCTCAGGCGCCGAGCGCCGTGCGGATCGCCTTGATCTTCTCCTCGGTGAACACGCCGCTGTCGAGAAGGGAGAGGACGGAGAGAACTGCGCCGCTGGAGCCCCAACTGCCCTCGCCGATGACCCGGAAGTTGACCCACCAGGCCGGTGACGGCTCCGGCAGCCCGCAGGCCTCGGCCATCGCGGCCAGGATGCGCTCGATGACCTCGGCCCGGACCTCCCGTCGCCAGTCCCCGTCCATGACCGCCACGTCGATCACCATGACGTCGAGCCCCGGACCGGTGTCCGCAAGCAGGCGGCCGCCGAGGGCCATCATGTCCGGCTCGCGCTCCATGAAGTGCACCTGGAACCCCACCCGCGCGGCCGGCGCGAACTGGCCGACCTCGGGCACGAGCACCGCGTCCGTCAACGTCTCGGCCAGCGCCCTGCGTTCCCCAAGGCTCAGGCGCCCCTTCGGGGTGTTTACGGTGATGACGGTCACGAGTGCCTCCTATGACGATCGTTATAGGGGGCAACCTGCACCTGGCCTATAACGGATGTCATACCTGCGGTAGGGGTGCGTTTGGATCGTGGTGCCCGCGAGGCTGTTCGTCCTCTCCTGTGTCATTCCTCGCACGGTTCCGGCTGGATGGGGGCTGGGTGTCACAGAAATCTTGCCGCGGTTACTTTTCGGCCGTCGCCGACAGTCCGCTGGGGCGAGGACACTGATCGCCGATCAGGATGTTCGGACCGGTCCGAGTTCATGACCTGCCCGCGGCCAAGCGCGAACATGATCGACCGAGATGGCCGGCGGCCTCTTCCTCTCGCTACGGTTTCGAGCCGCAGGCGGAAGAGAGGAGGAGGGGGAGCCACTGGAGGACGCCCGTTCTTCAGCTGTGTGAACGGGCGGCCATGCGCTTTGGATCTCTAGGTGCCCTGACCGGCATTTTTGCCCGGATCTTCTGGGGTGGATGCTCGATGTTGCCACGTATTTGCCGGAAGCGGGGCGGCCCAAGCTCTTCTTGGGGCTTCAGTTGGGCTGACTTACAGATGCGGTGAAGTGCCTAGGGCTTGCAGGTTGAACGCTATGGATGCACTCATGCAGTGAATCTTCCCGGCTCTTCAGCTGCGAATGTCTCGCCATCCCTGTGGGGCAAGGTGGTAGTTCGGAGAATGACCGGTCTGCCCGAGCTGTAACACCTTCGAGGGCAAGGGCGTGGCCTTCCTCCGTCGCAACGACAGTGCCCAGCACCTGCTGAGATTCCGCGGGTGCCGCGAAGGGCACACTCTTCCGAGACGCTTCCACCTCGACGTCGTCCTCGACCACCTGGAGGAGGTCGAGCGGCACGGTCGTCGTTGCCGGCACCGGCTACTCGCCTACCGCACCGAGTACGTACACGGGGTGCACCGCATCACCCTGTACTGCGATGCTCACGCCTCGATGGCAACGTGGAAGAGAGAGGTGACCGCGGCCGAGGCTGCCAGCATCGTGCGCGCCTACGTCAGCCAGCCCTGTGGCTTGAGGACACTTTCGTAGACGGCCCGCAATGTCGTGCGGGAGATGCCGGCTTCTTCGGCGGTCTGCCGTTCGCTGGCGTGGTGCAGGAGGCCGCCCGCGGTCTCGGCGAAGTTCAGGTGCGCCCGCAGGACCCGCAGGGCGGTGCGTCCCCGCTCCCCGCGCCAGGGCGTTGTCTCGATGCGGTCGCGCAGCGCGGCGAGAACCTCGTACGCGTCGTGCCGGGAGTCCAGCGCCCTGGTGGTGCTGACCGCTTCCGAGGCGCTGGCCCACACCCGGCGGATGTAGTCCAGGGCACGCGACTGCCCGGAGCGCAGTGCGATGTTGTGGGCGTGCCTGCCGCCCTCATGATCCGGGTGCAGCAGGAGCTGTGTCAGATGGTCGACGGTGCCGCCGATGGGGGCCACGTGGCAGGCGATGGCCGCGGTGATCCGGTGTCCGTGCTCGGCCGCGCCCTGGCGCTCCTCACGCAGGGCCAGGCTTCGGCCGTCGGAGGCGAGCCTGCTGTAACTGCCTGTGGCGTAGCGGCCGGTGAGGTCCCCGAGGAGGACGAGATCGGCTGCCGCCGAGGGCAGGTGAGAGAGGCCCGAGGGGTCGGACGGGTGAGAGTGCCGCTGCTGGAGGTTCGTGTGGTGGGTGCTGTCGGGCACGGTGGGGTCGTCTCGCAAAGACGTGGACGCCACCTGGGCCCGCTTAAACCACGGGTGGTGTCCGGGACCGACCTCCAATCGGTGCCAGTGAATGCTTCCAGGATTGCCGTCCTGGTGGCATTCGTATGCCTGACCCCGAGCGGAGGCGGGCGTCCCCATCGCAGCTCGACCGAGGTCGAGTCAGAGCACCGCCAGAGCCGCACACCCGTGATCCACATCGGCCAACTCAAGCCCCTCAGAGGCTAGTTGCAGAGGTCGCTGCCTCTGACTGCCTCTGAGCGACCCGGGGTCGAATCAGAGCGATTTCCTCTGACTGCCTCCGCTCGCCTCTGCAACCCGTCCTAGCAGGTCACAGCCTCATCGCCCCCACACAAGCGCACGTCAGAAAGATGCGCTAGCTGTACCACTGGTTCCTGGCAGTACGCCGGCATAAGTTGTATCGCCGCAGATCAATCTTGATCGTTTCCGCGTTGAGAGGCCGTGGAGTCGAATCCGGGTCGAATTTGCCGTTCTTTCGCCTCTCCGGCGCGTAGTTGCAGGTCAGGAGCGGGGTGAGAGGGCGTGATGGCAGGCAGTGCGAGACCGATTGCTGAGGCTGTGGCCTTGAAGGGTGTACGCGAGCGGATTCTTGGTCTGCTGGTGGTGCACGGGAGGAAGCGCAGTTGACCAGCGAAGACGACTGCTTTCGCCGACATCGGCGAGGCATTGGCCCGAGCGGGGTCCGGATCTTGCCGCGGGGCGGGCGGGAATCGGGGATGGGTGCTGTTCACCTCCAGCGTGACGTTCAGTCCGCCTCGGCGGAGCGGCCCGACGAGCGCGTGTCAGGACTCGGTGTCAGGCTGGATTAGTACAAAATCCGCGAAAGGGCATCGCCGTGATCACCACTGACTTCGCTCCTGGTTCTCCTTGCTGGCTCGACCTGGGCGCCTCTGACGTCCGGGCCGCCGCGGCCTTCTACGGCGCCGTGCTCGGCTGGGACTACGAGTCCATGGGCGAGGGCGAGGAGATGGAAGGCGGGATGTTCCGGAAGGACGGCAAGACCGTCGCCGGGCTGGGCAAGCTCACTGAGGAGGGCGCGCGCTCGGCCTGGATGATCTACCACAGCGTCACCGACGCGGACGCCACGACACAGGCCGTGGAGCGCCTCGGCGGCACCGTGCGGGTGGCGCCCATGAGCCTCGACGACTGGGGCCGGATGGCGCAGTACAGCGACCCGTTGGGGGGCCAGTTCGCCGTTTGGCAGCCGGGGAAGAACAAGGGGGCCGAGCTGGTGGACAAGCCGGGCTCGTTGTCCTGGACCGAGCTGTACACGAGCGATGCCGCGGCCGCGAAGGAGTTCTACGGCGGTGTCTTCGGCTGGCAGTTCAGCGACATGCCGCTGCCGGGCGGCGGGGGAACGTACACCCTCATCACCCCGGCCGGGCTCCCCGAGGACCGCATGCACGGCGGCCTCATGGAGGTCGCCTCCAAGGACCTCTCACTCGCGAACGGACGACCGTACTGGCACCCGGTCTTCGCGGTCGCCGACTGCGACGACGCCGTCGCCAAGGTCACCGGGAACGGCGGCAGTGTGCAGATGGGACCGGCGGACGCGGAGGGGGTGGGCAGGCTGGCCGTCTGCCTCGATCCGTCGAACGCGGACTTCGTGGTGCTCACCCCGGCGCAGAGCTGAACCCGTAGCCGAACCTCCTGGTGTCAGTGCCAGCCGAAACGGCGGTCCACCACGGCTGCGAACTCCTCCAGGGTCAGTACCGCGTCCCCGTTCTGGTCGGCGGCGTCGAACAGGGCGGAGGAGGCGTCGGCGTCTCCCAGAGCCCAGACGGGCAGATCCCCCGACGCGGCGAGCGTCGGGCCCTTCGTCCGCAAGGCGATGATCACCTCTTGGCGGGTCAGGGTCCCGTTGTGGTCGAGGTCGAGCGCCTCGAACAGCTTGCGGGCCTTGTCACTCATCGTGTCCCCCAGTTCCTTTCACCGGCGGGCAGGCCGGCCTGCCTCGCGCACGAACTCACGAAGACGCGAACGCGCGAACTCATGGACGAAAACGCCTCTTCCGTCGCCCCGGTTCCCTACTGGGCCCGGGCGACGAGGAGGGCGACGTCGTCGTGGTCGTCGGGGTGGCGCAGGCCGTAGAGCAGGAGGTCGCAGGTTTCCTCCAGGGGTCGGAGGGGTTCGTCGAGGAAGCTGAGAAGGACGTCCAGACGGTCGTCGATGGAGTGGTGCCGGGTCTCGACGAGCCCGTCGGTGTACAGGACCAGCAGCTCGCCGGGGTCGAGACGGGCCGTGGTGGTCTCGAAGAGGATGCCGCCGACGCCGAGCGGGGCGTTGGTGGGCAGGTCGAGCAGCTCGGGGGCGCGGCCGGGGCCGGACACTGCGGGCGGCATGTGTCCGGCATTGGCGATGACGCACAGCCGCGTGCGCGGGTCGTACACCGCGTAGAGGCAGGTGACGATGTAGTGCTCCAGGTCGCAGGTGATCTTGTCGAGGTGCTGGAGCACGGCGTCGGGGGCGAGGTCGAGGTCCGCGTAGGCGCAGGTGGCGGTGCGTAGCCGCCCCATGGTGGCGGCGGCGTCGATGCCGTTGCCCATGACGTCGCCCACGACCAGGGCGATCTTGCCCTCGCTCAGGGGGATGACGTCGTACCAGTCGCCGCCGACCTCGCTGGTGGCCTGGGCGGGCTGGTAGC
The DNA here is from genome assembly GCF_045209635.1 of Streptomyces sp. NBC_01622. NCBI lineage: Bacteria > Bacillati > Actinomycetota > Actinomycetes > Kitasatosporales > Streptomycetaceae > Streptomyces > Streptomyces sp. NBC_01622. The sequence continues at coordinate 2,004,454 of NZ_CP109293.1, read as the reverse complement.
GGGAGGCGAGTTCGAGCCCCGCGTACTCGGGCGGGTGGTCCGGCAGCAGGCTGCGCTGCAGGGTGAGGGCGGTGTTGCGCACGCTCTGGAACCAGCGGGCGTTGTCGATGGCCACGGCCGCGCGGCCGGCCAGCTCGCTTGCGAGGACGACATCGTCCTCGTCGAACGGGAGCGGGTTGCGGGTGCGCTTGAGGTCGAGGGCGCCGAGCACCTCGCCGTGGGCGATCAGCGGCACGGCGAGGTACGAGTGGACGCCGGCGCGGGCCAGCAGCGAGCCGGCCTCGGCGTCCCGGGCGATGCGCGGCAGATCCTCGTCGCCGACGTGGCGCACCAGGACGGGTCGGCCGGTGTGCACGCACAGCGTGACCAGGCGGTCCCCGTCGTAGGCCGCGAGGCCACCGGGAGGGTCGGCGGCGCGCAGTGCCACGGTCGGGTGGGCGGCTTTGAGCGCGAGGGCGCGGAAGAGCTCCCGGCCGTTGTCCGGTCTGCGCGAGCGGCGCAGGGCGAGGGCCGAGTCGAGGACGTCCACGGCGACCACGTCGGCGAGCTGGGGGACGGAGATCTCGGCCAGTTCACGGGCGGTCTCCTCCACCTCCAGCGTGGTGCCGACGCGCACGGAGGCGTCGGCGATGAGGGCGAGGCGACGCCGGGCCCGGTCGGCCTCGGCGGCCGCGCGGTGCCGTTCGGTGACGTCGACGACCGAGGTGGCAGCGCCCAGGACCCGCCCGCCGGGATCCTCCAGGCGGTAGAAGGAGAGCGACCAGGCGTGTTCGTGGTCGGGGTCGGCCGGAGGGCGGCCGACGTGGTACTGGTCGAGCAGCGGAGTGCCGGTGGTGAGCACCTGACGCAGCGCGGACTCGATGGTGTCGACGTCGGGGAGGGGCAGCGTCTCCCTGAGGCCACGGCCCACGTGGTCCCCGGCGGGGAGGCCGTCGATACGCTCCAGCGCCGGGTTGACCAGGAGATACCGCAGGTCGGGGTCGAGCAGGGCCAGGCCGATCGGGGACTGGTTGATCAGCCGCTCGCACAGGGCCAGATCGGTCTCGACGCGCTGGAGCAGCGTGTGGTCGGCCGCGATGCCCAGGGCGTAGACGTCCCCGAGATCGTCCTGGAGCCGCATGTTGCGGAACTCCATCAGACGGCTGCTGCCGTCCTTGTGTCGGACGGGGAAGGCGCCTGCCCAGCTCCGGCCGGTCTCCAGCACCTCCGTGAACAGTCTGACCACCGCCTTCAGGTGCTCGGGGTCGATGAGCGACCGGGCCGCGTACTTGCCGAGTACCTCTTGTGCGGTGTACCCGAACAGCTCCTCGGCCTGCGGGGTCCAGAACACGATGCGTCCGTCGGCGTCGACAACCATCGCGGCCACGCTCAGGACATCCAGCAGTCCGGTCGGCGGGGGCGACTCGACGCCGTGCACATCGCCTTCGGGCTGGAAGGATTCGGCTGTCATCCCGGAACCACCTCCACCGTTCCGCGGGATCCGGCGACCCATGCCGGCGTCGCGGCACACCTGGGCGCCGACCAGCGACACCTCCATGCTCCCTCCGGTCCGGGGCGGGCGGAAGGGTTGCCGGCCTCGGCGGGGTGCCCGCCGAGGCCATGCAGATCGGGCGGACAAGCAGGAACATGGTCGGGTGGACGACGGCACCCGGATGGCACCCATGGATCCTGCGCGAGAAGCGTCCGACGGGCCGACGCCCGCCGGACCGCGCGATCTCCTCGACGCGTCCACCGACGCGGCGGCGGTCGTGTCCGCCAAGGGCGTCGTGGTCGGCTGGACGCGCGGCGCCGAAGCACTGCCCGGCCACCCGGCGTCCGCGGTGGCCGGCGGCTCCGCCGCGCGTCTGATGGCGATGCCCGGGGACCCGGCGCGGGTGGCCGGCGTGGCGGAGCGGTGCCGCACCGGAAAGGGATGGAACGGGCTGATCCCCGGTGCGGCACCGTGACGGCCGGGCCGTCGACGTCGACCTGCGGGCAGGGCCGGGATCGGCTCGGGCGGGGTGCGCAAGCGGGTGACCTTCGAGGAGGCGGACACTTCGGACTGGTCCGGGCCGATGCCGCGCACCGCGAGAAGTGCGGGGCGTACACGGACGTCGTCGACCGCGTGCTCACGGAGCAGGGGCGCTGGTCCACGCTCCGGCTCGTACCGCGCTCGTGACGGCGGAAGGTGTCGCACGCGGTTCGCCGCACGGGTTACTTGATCACTTCGCGGCGTGACAGCCGTATCTCTTCGAGGTCGATGCGTGCCTGAACCTGACGCAGGACGCTGTCGTCGATGCGGTCTTCGTCGCGGAGGCGGACGACCGTGGCGTGTTTGCGGGCGAGGAGGGCGAGGAGGGCGAGGCGCAGGACGCGTATTGCCGGTCGTGCCGCCACACCACCTCGTCGTCGGCTTAGCCGCCGCCGGCGCGCACGACCATCAGACGAGTCTCGTATTCCTGCCGCAGCCGTTCGACGACCTCCGGCGCGCTGCCCAGGTCGGCCGCGATTTCGGGCAGGGCCTTGAGCCTTTGTTCGGTGGCCGTGGTCTCGGCGAGGAAACGCTCCTCCTCCACCGACGTGTCATGGGGGAGCCTGGCCCAGCGCACCACGCCCGGCAGGGCGAGGCCTGCGCCACGAGCGTCACCACGATGACGCCGCAGGTCACCGGTCAGGAGCCGAGGATCTTGCGCTTCTGCTCCTCGAACTCGGCCTCAGTGAGGACACCCTGGGTCTTCAGTTCGCCGAGTTGCTTCAGCTGATCCATTTTGCTGTTCATGTTGTCGGCCGGCGGTGGCGTGGCGGACGGCGCCGGCTGCGGTGGCGCCTGTTGAGGCTCCTGCTGGGCCCATCGCCCCTGCTGACGGCGTGACACGCGGTTCGAGACGGCGGTCGCCGTTCCGGCCACTACGGCTGTGCGGGCAACCCCGCGGAGGAGACCTGACACGGCGGTTTCCTTTCTCGCACTCGCTGTGAGAAATAAACAACGATTTCCTGGCCGGGGCGCAATTCTCGATGCACCGGCCCCTTCTATTGGACCACCTTATGAATTCCGCCGCACATCGACCTGGGGCCTGCCTGTGCGCCTGCCGATGTTCTGCCGGTCGGTGATTCTCGTGGCAAGCTGAAAATACGGGTCACTGGCCGGTCAAAGGCCGGTGGCGAGGTCTACGTTGGAGGATTCTGAAAATGACTACAGCGGGAATGCGCCAACACCGAACCGGCGGCACTGGAGTGTGGGCGTCTGGATGGACCGCCTTCGCTGGGGTCATGATGATCTTCGGCGGAACGATGGCGATTTTCGAAGGAATCGCCGCCATCGCCGAGGACGACGTCTTCGTCACGACTCGCAACTACGCCTACAACTTCAATCTGACGAGCTGGGGCTGGATCCACCTTGTCCTCGGTGTCCTCGTCGTGCTCGCGGGTGTCGCCCTGTTCACTGGAGCGCTGTGGGCGCGCGTGATCGGTGTCGCCCTCGCGGGCCTGTCGATGATCGCCAACTTCATGTGGCTGCCGTACTACCCCCTCTGGGCGATCGTACTGATCGCCGTGGATGCCTTCGTCATCTGGGCGCTGTGCTTCGGAACGAGCCGGGAGCCCCGCACCGACTAGGACAGGTCCCGGCCGATCACGCCGTGCGGAGCGACCCGGCATGCGGGCATTGGGCCGTTCGGCCCGGCCCGTCACCCCGACCGGCTGACGAAGGACGCGCTGACGAGCGGTACTGATCCACCAGTGTTTTCGTTGTGGGGCGGAATGCTTCGAATGTCCGCGACGGCACCACAGGGAGACATGAGTGGAAACCAATGGAAGTGATGGTCGCCAGCCCTTCGCCTACCCGCTCCTGAAGGGGCAGAAGGTGCTGGTGACGGGGGCGAATTCCGGCATCGGCAAGGCAACGGCGATCAGTATGGGGCGGTTCGGCGCCGATGTCGTGGTGAATTACGTGTCCGGTGAGGACGCCGCGAAAGAGGTGGTGCGCGAGATCGAGGGGTTCGGCGTCCGCGCCTACGCGCACGAGGCGGACGTGTCGCAGGAGGACCAGGTCGTCGACATGGTGTCCCGCATGGTCAAGGAATTCGGGACCATCGACGTCCTGGTGGCGAACGCGGGACTCCAGCGCGATGCCCCTCTCACCGACATGACCATGGCTCAGTGGCACAAGGTACTGGACGTCAATCTGACCGGACAGTTCCTGTGCGCGCGCGAGGCGGCCAAGGAGTTCATGCGACGAGGCGTCGTCCCGGAGGTCTCCCGCTCCGCCGGGAAAATCATCTGTATGAGTTCGGTCCACCAGATCATCCCCTGGACGGGCCATGTGAACTACGCGGCGTCCAAGGGCGGGGTGCAGATGCTCATGGCGACCCTCGCGCAGGAACTCGCGCCGTACCGGATCCGGGTGAACGCCGTTGCCCCCGGAGCGATTCGCACGCCCATCAACCGCAGCGCCTGGGACACCCCCGAAGCCGAAGCCGATCTTCTCCGGCTCGTCCCCTACCACCGCGTCGGCGACCCGGACGACATCGCCAACGTGGTGGCCGCTGTGGCCTCAGACGTCTTCGACTACGTCGTAGGGACCACGATCTACGTGGACGGCGGAATGACGCTGTTCCCCGGTTTCGCAACGGGCGGCTGAGGCCCGCTGCCCTCAGCCATCCGGTACGAGCCACCGAGGACCATGTGAACAGCGCGATCGACCACTTTCTGGCGGACGGGCCGCCACAGCTTCTGCCGGCCCGGGAACTGATGGCCTTCACCCTGGCCTCCCACATCCTGCTCGTACCCTTCGGAGTGGCGCTGCCCGCCATCACCCTCCTGATGCACTACCGCGGGCTGCGCAAGGGCGACGCCGTCGCCCTGCTGCTCGCGCGGCGCTGGTCGGCGGTCATGGCCGTCCAGTTCGCCATCGGCATCGTCACCGGCACGGTCCTGTCCTTCGAATTCGGCCTGTTGTGGCCGGGGATGATGGGCCGGTGGGGCGATGTCTTCGGGCTCGGCTTCGGGGTCGAGGCGTGGGCGTTCTTCCTCGAAGCGATCCTCATCGCGATCTATCTGTACGGCTGGCGCAGGCTCAAGCCGTGGACGCACTTCTGGCTGGGCCTGCCGCTGCCGCTGGCCGCCCTGATGGGGGCGTTCGGCATCGTGGCCGCGAACGCCTGGATGAACACCCCGCGCGGATTCACGCTCGACTCGTCCGGCAACCCCGTGGACGTCGACGTGCGCAAGGCGGTCTTCACGCCGATGCTCGGTCCGGAGTACTGGCACTTCGTGGTCGGTGTGATCCTGACCGCCGGGTATGTCGTCGCTGGGGTGTACGCGGTCGGCCTGCTGCGGGGCCGCCGGGACCGCTATCACCGGCTCGGCTTCACCGTGCCGTTCACTGTCGCCGCGATCCTCACCCCCGTGCAGTTCATGCTCGGCGACTCGATCGCGCGCTCCGTCTTCCACAAGCAGCCGATCAAGTTCGCGGCCAGCGAGATCGTCTGGAAGACCGACACCCACGTGCCGGAGTACATGTTCGGACGCATGCATCCGGACGGGTCGATCTCCGGCGGGATCAAAATCCCCCAACTGGACTCGATCCTGGCCGGATTCAGCGCCGACACCAAGGTCACGGGCCTGTCCTCGGTCCCCGCGAGCGACCGGCCGACGGCCACTCAGGCCACCATCGCGCATTGGGCGTTCGACATCATGGTGACCATCGGAAGCCTGCTCATCCTGCTCGCGCTCTGGTACGGATGGTGCTGGCTGCGCCGCCGTGACCTGCCCAGGTCACGGTGGTTCTTCCGGTGCGCCGCGGTGGCCGGCGCCGCCTGCCTGCTGACCGTGGAGTGCGGCTGGATCACCACCGAGGTGGGCAGGCAGCCCTGGATCGTCTACCAGAACATGCGGGTCTCGCAGGCGGTCACCGGCACCCGTGCCGCGTCTCTCTGGGCGATGTTCGGCGTCGTCGTGGTGGTGTACGTACTCGTCCTGGGCTCCTTTCTCGCCGTCCTTGTGAAGATGAGCCGCCGGTGGCGGCTGGCCGACGAGGGCGCTCTCGCGGGAGCCGCGGCCGGGGATCTGGAGGGCGACACCCCTTACGGGCCTCGCCTGTTGTCCACGACCGGAGGCAGGGAAAGGGACACGGGCAGGAGCGGGGGAGACGAATGATCGAGGACGTCGTCGCCTGGGTGCTGCTGGCCGCGGTGGCCGCCTACGCGTGTGCCGGCGGCACGGACTACGGTGCCGGATTCTGGGACCTCGTGGCGGGCGGAGCCGCCCGGGGCAGACGCCCCAGGTGGCTCATCGACCACTCCATGGAACCCGTCTGGGAGACCAACAACGTCTGGCTCATCTTCGTCCTGGTCATCATGTGGACCGGCTTCCCGGTCCTGTTCCAGACCCTCTTCTCGGCCATGTGGCTCCCGTTGGCGCTCGCGGCCGTCGGACTCGTGCTGCGCGGCGCCGGGTTCGCCCTGCGCAAGCCCACCCGGAGTCTCGCCCGCCGCAGGGTCTACGGCGCCGTCTTCGCCGTCTCCTCACTCCTGACGCCCTTCTTCCTCGGAGCGGCAGTCGGGGGTCTCGCCACGGGCCGGGTGGCTCCCGGCACGGAGGCGTCCGCCGACGCGTGGTCCAACGGGACGTCCGTGATCGCCGGGCTGCTGACCATCGCCGCTACCGCGTTCCTCGGAGCGGTGTTCCTCACCGCCGACGCCCGCCGCTTCGACACCCCCGACCTCGTCGGCTACTTCCGGTTGCGGGCCTGGTGCAGCCTCGGCGTCATCGCTGTCCTGGCGGTCGTCGGCCTCGCCGTGACCCACGACGACGCCCGCTATGTCTATGACGGGCTGACCAGTGGAATCGGTCTCGCCCTCGTCCTCATGGCCGCCGTCAGCGCGTTGGCAACCGCCGGGCTGCTGTACCGCGCGGCGACGGGATGGGCGAGGGTCACGGCGGTCGGCAGCGTTGCCCTCGTCGTCGTGGCGTGGGGGCTGGCCCAGCGTCCCTATCTCATCCCCACGTCGCTTACCGTGTCCCAGGCGGCCGGCGCATCCACGACGCTGCGCTGGCTGATGCTGGTCACGATCGTCGCGGTGGTGCTCGTAGGACCGCCCCTCGTCCTGCTCTACCGGCTCGACACCCGCGGGGCCCTCCAGCCCCTCACCGCGGCGGACCTGCGGCAGACGGCGGCCGGACGCGAGCCCGAGAGTCCGTGACCGGGACCCGGGAACCTGTGACCGGCGCCGCGAACGGGCCGCCGATCGTGGTGGTCCTGGGTGTGTCGGGTTCCGGGAAGACCACCGTCGGCAAGGCAGTCGCCGAGCAGCTCGGAGTGCCGTTCGTCGAGGGCGACGACTTCCATCCGGCAGCGAACATCGTGAAGATGAGCGTCGGCCACGCCCTGGACGACGCTGACCGCAAGCCCTGGTTGCGTGCCCTCGCCGAGCGCATCCGTCAGTCCGCCAAGGCCCGCGAGGGGCTGGTCATCGCCTGTTCGGCCCTCAAGCGCGCCTACCGCGACGAGCTTCGGTCGGCCGCGGGCGGACGGCTCTGGTGTCTGTACCTCGCCCTGGACCGGGATACCGCATGGGACCGGGTGTCCCGGCGCACCGGTCACTTCATGCCCGCCGGGCTGGTCGACTCGCAGTTCGCGACGCTGGAGGCGCTGGAACCGGACGAGCCGGGTATGACCCTGGACGCCACCGTCGATCTTCCGGCGCATCTCAGCCGGGTGCGGGCCGCCGTCGCGCACTGCGGCGAGCGCACAGGCAGTTGAGGGGTCAGGCCCTGAGGAGTACGGCGACGTCTCCCGGCCGAGGCGTCGGGCCGCCGCCAGGGGTGAAGGGGAGGAGCCGGCCGTCACCCCGTACCAGGAACAGCATCCGGTGCCCGGCCGGAAGGGCGCCATCGACGCGACGCGACGCGTCACGACACAGGCGCCCCGCGCGCGGCGGCGAGCCGGTTCGGGTCAGGTCAGGTCCGGATCGAAGAGCACCTGACCGCCTGCGTGGGGGGCGATGACGCCCGGGTTCTCGGCCCCGGTGGCCGCGGCGAACAGCTCCCCGGGGGCGAGGTCGATCCCGGCGGCGCGGATGCTGTCGCGCTCTGCCTCGCGCCCCGCCCACATGACCACGTCCAGTCCCGCCGACCGCAGGGCCCGCCCAGATCGACCACCCATGGATCACCGCCCACGAGCAACGGTCTGGAGCGCGCCGAGCGCACCACGCCCAACCGTCTCGCCACGGGCGCCGCGCTCAGCCCGTACAGCATGACCGTGGCGACGATCACCGCGAATGTGGCCGGCAGGATCTTCGCGGCGCCTCCGATTCCCTTGTCGACGAGCGTGGCCGAGAATGTCGAGGCGGTGGCCGCGGCCACGATGCCGCGCGGCGCCATCCATCCCGGGAAGCCCGTTTCCCCGGCTGTCAGATCGGTCCGCAGCGCCGACACGGCCGCCACCAGGGGCCGGGTCACGAGGAGGAGGACCGCCACGAGCCCCAGTGTCGGCAGCAGCACGTGCCGCAGGGAGTGGGGGCTGACGGTCGCTGAGATGGAGATGCCCGCGCGGACGAGGACACGTCACCGAGCCCGGCCGGCTGACCCGCAGTGGCCGAGTCTCTACCTCGTCGGCGGACGCCCGGGTTCCGTTGCGTCCAGCGCGGCCACGACTGTCGGTACAGGGATCCGCCCGGACGCGACCAGCTGCGCACCGCCGCGTCGCAGCGCGGTGGCGAAGGGCGCGGCCCACAGGTTCTCGTAGATCAGGATTCCGGCCGCATTGCCGGGCTTCAGGGCGGCCCCCGCCTCCTCGATGTCGTCCTGGCCCAGCAGGCCGGAGGACGCACCAGCAGCGGAAAGCCCTCACCGGTCATTCGGTTACCGGGAAACTCGACGACCACATAGTCGATCGGTCCCATTTCGACGAATTCGTCGTTCACGGCTTCACCCCTGGGTGGTCACGGCAGCGGGCATCCCCCCGGGTTTCCGCGTTGCATTGCAGCATCGGACAGGAGTCGCCGCACCTCGGTACGGCGTTCACCCCGCCGGGCCCCTCCAGGCCGCCGGATCGGATCCGTACGGATCTCCTGGGGCCATGACCAGTAGCGTGCCCCCACCAGACTCGGACGATCACTCCGCAGGCCCGCCCGGCGGCGAGCAGGCTCCGGTCGACGGGATCGTTCCTGCTCATTCTCTTCGCCTCGCTCTTGTCCCTGCTCGCCGTCGTCTCGGTCTGGGCCAACAGCATCGTGCGGGACACCGACCGCTACGTCGCCACCGTGGGGCCGCTGGCGAGCAACCCGGACGTGCAGAAGGCGGTCACCAAGCGCGTGACCAACGCGGTCCTGGCACAGGTCGACGTGGACGGGCTGGTCAATCAACTGGAACAGGCGGCGAAGCAGAAGGGTGTCCAGCCGAAGGCGGCCAAGCTGATCGGCAATCTGGACGGACCGAACAGGAGCGGGCTGAAGAGCCTGGTCAGCGGCACCGTGGAGCGGGTGGTCTCCAGCGAAGCCTTCGACAAGGTCTGGGTGAACGCGAACCGCGCGGCCCACAACGCCGTGGACAAGGCCCTCACGGGCAAGGCGGACGGTGCGGTGTCCGTCAAGGACGGTCAGGTCGCCATTGACGTGGGACCGATCGTGGCCCAGGTCAAGGACCGACTGGTCAGTGCCGGCTTCCAGCAGGCCGCTCGGATCTCGACCGTTCACACGGAGTTCGTGGTCTTCGCGTCCAAGGACGTCGGCAAGATCAAGTGGTATCTGAGGGTGCTGGAAATCATCGGCAGCTGGCTCCCCATCATCGCCGTACTGATCGCCGCCGCGGGTGTCTACCTGGCTGTCCACCGTCGCCGGGCCCTGGTCGGGGCCGCTCTGGGGGTGTTCGCCGCCATGTTGTTGCTCGGCATCACGCTCAGCCTCCTACGGACGGTCTATCTCAACCATCTGCCTGCCGGGGCGTCCGAGGCCGCTGCCGGCGCGGTGTTCGACTCGCTGGTCAAGTTTCTGCGCGCCGGCGTGCGGGCGGTCGGTGCGCTCGCTCTCGTGACGGCCATCGGCGCCTTCCTCACGGGTCCGTCCCGCGCCGCCGTCCTGGTCCGTACGGGCTGTGGCAGGGGTATCGGCGCTCTGCGCGACGTCGCCGTGTCGGCGGGGCTCCGGCTGGGCGCGGTCGGCCGGTTCGTGCACCGCTACAAGCAGTGGATCGGCAGGGTGATCCTCCTGGTCGCCGCGATCGTGCTGCTCACCTGGAGCTACCCGCCCACAGCGGTCGTGGTGTGGACGGTGGTGATCGTGCTGGTCGCCTTGGCGATCCGCGAGTTCCTGGACACGGGCAGCGACAGCGACACTGCTCCTACGCCCTCGGCCTGACCGCCCGCTGAGCAGGTCCGGTGAAGTCGAGAACTTGGGGGAGCGACCAGCCGCGACGGCGCCGCAGGGGACCGACGGCACATCGCGGCCCCGCGGCGGAGCCGCACATCGACACAGGCGGCGGAGCGCTTAGCGCCAGCGTGCGCTCACCCGGCGCCAGATCGCCCGCTGGCACTTGAGTGTGCCGGTCCCGACCACGATCAGTACGCCGATGTTGAGCAGCAGTTGCAGCAGGGAACCCCAGGCCTCGTCCCAGCTGCCGAACGCCGACGAGACGCCGATGTCCGCCGCCGCCGGAATCGTGGTCACCGAGATGAAGACGCCGAGCAGTGCGCTCGTCCGGGCCTCGGCAAGCGAGACGATGCCGACGACCCCGGCCAGCACCGCCACCGTGGCCGAGAAGAAGTTAGGGGTGTTGATCAGATTTGAGACGGGCCTCAGCCCCAGCTCGAAGGCCCTCGGCTGCAGTCCGAAGCCCCGGACGAGGAGGGCGAAGAGGAGGGTCGCGGCAACGGCCATCAGGAAGCCCACGAGCAGCGCCACGAGGCCCTGCTCGATTCTCGGCCGGGCGCGGTGGTCGATTCCGAGCGCGATGCTGGTGATGGCCCCGTACTCGGGTCCGACCACCATGGCCGCGACGATGAGGATCTGGGAGTTGGTGATGATGCCCACCGCGCCGATGAGTCCGGCGATGACCAGGAAGAGGTAGAAGCTCGGCGGGTATCTGCCCTCCGCCCGGATCCGCGCCTCCACCTGCTCCCACACCGGCGCGCGCAGCCGGGCCCCGAGCTCCTCGGCCCCGGCCTTGACCGCACGATCCGAGAAGACCGTGTCCACCGGATCGAGGACGAGGGAGCCACGGTGTTCCAGTCCGAGGTCCCGCAGACCGCGCAGCACCTCGTTCGCGGCTCCGGTCAGCACGTCGCACTCTATGGCGTCGCCCTCGGGCTTGCGTACGCTGCCTGTCTGCAGGAGCAGGTTCAGGACGCACGGCTCGGCGCTCAGCAGGGCCATGGTGCGTTCCGTGAGGTCCGGCGGGCACACCGCGCGGACATGGATCATGTCCATCCGGACCTCCGCGGATCGGTTCGATGCGGCGGCTACGGCCCCGACCGGGGCGCCCATCCATTAACGCGGCGGTTCCTGAGCCCGGCAACTCGGTGTGCCGGAATCCGGCGCCTGCCGGAGGGTGGGGGTATGCGAACGCCCGACGAGCTGAGCGAGGCCGACTTCCGGTCGCTCCACCGCCACCTGCGCGGCACGGCTCCCGGCGGCGCCACTCACCGGGGCGCCCTGGACACGATCACCGGGGAGCAGGTGCTGGCGGCCGTCCGCGAGGTGCGGTCGGGACGTACGGTGTCGCTTGCCGCCCCCGTGAACACCCGTACCGGGCCTGACGACGCCGCTCCGGCCGAGCACTGGCTCACTGCTCCGCCCGACGCCGAACCAGCGGCGCAGGGCCTCGAATTCGCGCGGGACCGCTTCGCCATGGACATCCACGGTGATGTGGACAGTCACCTCGACGCGCTGTGCCATGTCATCTACGACGGCACCCTGCACGGCGGTGTACCGGCGGCGGGCGCCCTGTCGCCGGACGGAGCGAGCGCCCTCTCCGTCGACCTGGCCCGCGACGGCATCGTCGGACGCGGCGTCCTCCTCGACATCCCCCGGCTGCACGGTGTCCGCTGGCTCGAACCCGGAGCGAACGTGAGAGCCGAGGACCTCGCCGCCGCCGAAGCACGGCAGGGGGTCCGGGTCGGCCGGGGCGACATTCTCCTCGTACGGGTCGGACACCGCCGACGCCGTGAGGAGCTCGGCCCCTGGGATGTGGCCGATGCCCGTGCCGGACTCCATCCGACCGCCATGGAGTTCCTGGCCGAGCGGGAGGTGGCCGTACTCGGCAGTGACGGCAACAGCGACACGGCCCCCAGCCCGGTGGAGGGAGTTGCGTTCCCGGTGCATGTGCTCGCCGTCCACGCGATGGGACTGCATCTGCTCGACTATCTGCGGTTCGAGGACCTCGCGCCCATCTGCGTGCAAGAAGCCCGCTGGTCGTTCCTTTGTGTGATCGCCCCTCTCCGGCTGCCGGCGGCCACCGGCTCGCCGGTCAATCCCCTCGCGATCCTGTGACGGCTGATGGCGGACGAGTGATCGTCCGGCGTCCCACGGCTCAGCCGGTCAGCTGGTAGATGCTCTTGCCGACCAGGTACAGCCCCAGCAGCAGTGACAGACTCACGATCGCCTGGTCCTGATGGTCCTCCAGCCACGTACGCAGCCTCCCGAGCCGCACCCGGGCCGACTCGGGGGCGAAGGTCGCGTAGATCTCCGGCCAGCAGGCTGGAGGTGGCCGGCAGGCAGTAGCCCATCAAGGCCGCGTACCCGGCGGCATGGGAGAGGTCGGCCTCCACCACGGTGGCGGCGCCGGCGGCCACCATCCCCCACTGCTGGAGCAGCAGGGCCAGCCCGGCCGCCGTCCACGGGGAGATCCGGTCGAGTCGTGACATCGGCCCGGGGGACTTCTGCCTCTTGCCCCTTCTGCGGCGGGCGTGGTCCGCGTACCAGACGAGCCCGACGCCGATGGCCAGTTTGGCGGCCGCGACGAAGCCGGCCAGCCACGCGAGGACAAAGGACAGGCCCTTCCAGATCCCGCCCCGCGCCGACAGCACCAGGACGAATGCGGTGACCGGCAGCGGGTCCAGGGTGATCGCCAGGCCGATGAGAACCAGATCAAGAACCATTGCTGCCCCCGCCCGGCCTCGCGAGCCTCGCTACGGCGCAGCAATCGCCCATGGTCTGATCGTCACCGCCCTGGCACGCGTTCACAAATCCGCGATGCCCGCCGAAACGCCACCGGCGGTCTCCTCACCCGTACGGCACATCGGCGTTCGCGCCGCAGGCCCTGTCGGCCGCCCCGGGCGACACTCTGGTGAGGCCGTCATGCCTCGGGGCGTGGCGCCCGGAGGCGACCTCGGGAGCAGCATGCGCGCAGGCAGAGAATCCGGCCCGCCCACGGACGGCGGGACGAGCCGTTGGCGTGCCCGGGCGGCGGAGCTGCGGGTCCGGCTGCTGCGGCTGCGGAGCACCGCCGAGGAGCGGTTCCCGGTGATCACCCGCCTCGCCTCCCACCTGATCGCGGTGAACCTGCTGGACTCCGCGACGCGGCTGGCGGCCCAGGCATTCCTGACCGCCGTCCCCCTGCTCTTCCTGGTCGCCTCCTTCGCTCCGCAAGGGGTGCGCAACCAGATCATCACTTCGGTGCACGACGTTCTCGGCATCAGCGGCTCCGCCGACCAGCAGCTGAAGAAGGTCTACCAGGCAGATCCCGCCACTCTGCAGCAGAGCACCGGGGTGGTGAGCGCGCTGATGGTGCTGCTCTCCGCCACCGCCTGCAGCCGTGCGATGCAGCGGCTGTGCCAACGGGCCTGGCGGATGCCGAGTGCGGGCGCCCGGGTCGCCGCCTGGAGATGGCCCGTGTGGATCGCGGTCTGGATTGTCGTCGTCGCTCTGCAGGGGCCGCTGCGGGACGGATTCGGCGTGGGGCTGTGGCTGGGCCTGCCGCTCCTGCTGGCCGTACAGGTGGGCGTGTGGTGGTGGACCCAGCACCTGCTGCTGGCCGCGCGCGTCCCCTGGATGCCCCTGCTGCCCGGGGCGGTCCTCACCGGGGTGGCCATGACCGCACTGGCGGTGATCGCGAAGCTGTACGTGCCCACCGCGCTCAACCGCAGCCTGGACCGGTACGGATCGCTCGGCGCGGTCTTCACCGTGTTGTCGTGGCTGATCGGACTCTGCGTGGTGGTGGCCCTCTGCATCACCGCCGGCGCGGTCATCGCCCGGGAACCCGCGGTGTCCCGGCGTTTCGGTTCACCCGATTAGTCCAAGTCGCCGGAAATATCACCCGGGGATACGTTGGTAGTTGGACCAGACGTTCCCTTCACCCGGCGGACCGGAGCATGCTCCGAGGACGGTGGCCGGCATGACCGACGAACGACACTACGACGTCATCATCATCGGCACCGGTGCGGGCGGTGGCACCATCGCCCACCGGCTGGCTCCCAGCGGAAAACGGATCCTCCTTCTCGAACGCGGAGACTATCTGCCCCGCGAACGCGACAACTGGGAATCCACCGCCGTCTTCGTCAAAGGGAAATACCGCGCTCCGGAGTTCTGGTACGACAAGAACGGAAACCAGTTCCCACCCGAGGTCAATTACTACGTGGGCGGCAACACCAAGTTCTACGGCGCCGCGCTTTTCCGTATGCGCCCCGAGGACTTCGGCGAACTCCGGCACCACGACGGCGTCTCCCCGGCCTGGCCACTGAGTTACGAGGAACTGGAGCCGTACTACACGCAGGCCGAACACCTCTACCTCGTCCACGGCCGGCACGGCGAGGACCCGACGGAGGGCCCCACCAGCGCCCAGTACGCCCACCCGCCGGTCCAGCACGAGCCGCGCATCCAGCAGCTGAGCCACGATCTGGAGAAGCAGGGGCTGCACCCCTTCCACCTTCCGATCGGGGTGAACCTCACCCAGGACGACCGGGGACGGGCCACGCACACCAGCGCCTGCATCCGCTGCGACCGGGTCGACGGCTTTCCCTGCCTGGTCGGCGCGAAGTCCGACGCGCAGGTCATCTGCGTCGACCCCGCCCTCGCACACGCCAACGTCGAGATGGTCACCCACGCGGACGTGCGTCGCCTCGACACGGATGCGACTGGCCGCAGTGTCACCTCGGTCATCGCAACGGTGGGTGACGGGGACCCTTCCACCGTGGAGTTCAGCGCCGACATCGTGGTCGTCGCCTGTGGAGCGGTCAACTCGGCCGTCCTGCTGCTGCGTTCGGCCAACGACCGGCATCCGCAGGGCCTGGGCAACAGCTCGGACGTGGTGGGCAGGCACTATATGCGCCACAACAACCTGGCCCTGATGGCCGTGTCCAAGGAACCCAACGACACCAAGTTCCAGAAGACCCTGGCACTGCACGACTGGTATCTGGGGTCCGACGACTGGGACTACCCCCTCGGCGGCATCCAGATGCTGGGCAAGTCCGACTCCGAGCAGATCCACGGCGAAGCGCCCCGTTGGGCCGGGGCCGTCGCTCCCGACATGCCCTTCGAGGTGCTCGCCCACCACGCGGTCGACTTCTGGCTGTGCGGAGAGGATCTGCCCGTCGCCGAGAACCGCGTCACCCTGGACCGGGACGGCGGCATCCACCTGGCCCTCGACGAGAAGAACAACATCGCCGGGCTGAAGCGCCTGCGGCACAAACTGCAAAGCATGCTCGGCCACTTGGGCATGCACGAGCACCACCTGCTGTCGCACAGCATCTACCTGCACAAGGGCATGCCCATCGGTGCCACCGCGCATCAGGCGGGCACGGTCCGCTTCGGCCACGACCCCGAAAGCTCCGCGCTGGACGTCAACTGCAAGGCCCACGACCTCGACAACCTCTACGTCGTCGACACGAGCTTCTTTCCGAGTATCGGAGCGGTCAACCCCTCGTTGACCGCCATCGCCAACGCCCTGCGCGTCGGCGACCACATCGCGGAGAGACTGCAATGACCTCCAACCACCCGGACGACAGTGACATCCGCCACCGCACACCTCAGGAGCGTGCCGCGCTGGGCAAGAACGCCCGGGAATCCGTACCTCGCTCCAGCCACGCCGAGTTCGCTCCCACGGTGAAACGGCCCGACCCGGTGGACATCATCGAGGCGCAGTCGGCGACGCGGGTTCCCGAACTCGTACCGATCCGCTACGGGCGGATGACCGAGTCACCGTTCCGCTTCTACCGCGGGGCCGCGGCCATCATGGCCGGGGATCTCGCCGACACTCCCCGGTCCGGGATCAGGGCGCAGTTGTGCGGGGACGCGCACCTGCTGAACTTCCGGCTGCTGGCCTCGCCCGAGCGCCGCATGATGTTCGACATCAACGACTTCGACGAGACGTTGCCCGGCCCATGGGAGTGGGACGTGAAGCGCCTGTCCGCGAGTTTCGTCATCGCGGGCCGGGCGAACGACTTCAGCGACAAGGAGCGGGCCGGCATCGTACGGGCGACGGTGGGGTCCTACCGCGAGTGGATGCGGCGCTTCGCCAAGATGGGCAACCTCGACGTGTGGTACGCCCAGTTCGACGAGGCGTGGGTGCGGGAGCACTTCGGCCCGGAGCTGAGCGCACGGGCCCGCGACCGCTGGTCGCAGGCGGTGACCAAGGCGCGCAGCCGGGACAGTCTCCAGGCATTCGGCAAGCTCACCCACATCGTCGACGGGCAGGCCCGCATCGCCGCCGTTCCGCCGCTGATCACGCCGCTGCAGGATCTGCTCCAGGGCGTCGAACGCGAGGCGATGGAGCAGGAGATCCACCGGCTGATCGAACGGTACGGCCGCACTCTGCCGTCGGACCGGCGGTCCCTGCTGGAGCAGTACCGGGTGACCGACATGGCCCGCAAGGTGGTCGGGGTCGGCAGCGTGGGCACGCGCTGCTGGATCGTGCTCCTGCTCGGCCGGGACGACAAGGATCCGCTGCTCCTGCAGGCCAAGGAGGCCGACCAGTCGGTGCTGGCGCCCTTCGCCGGCGCCAGCGCCTACGGGACGCAGGGCGAGCGTGTGGTCTCCGGGCAGCGGCTCATGCAGGCCACCAGCGACATCTTCCTCGGCTGGGAGACGGTCGACGGGATCGACGGTCGCCGACGTGACTTCTACGTACGGCAGTTGCGGGACTGGAAGGGCATCGCCGAACCCGAGGCGATGGTGCCGGCCGGAATGCGGACCTTCGGCGAGCTGTGCGGCGCCACGCTGGCCCGCGCGCACGCGAGGTCGGGCGACCGGATCGCCATCGCCGCGTATCTGGGCGGAGGCGACTCCTTCGACCGCGCGCTGGTGACCTTCGCCGAGCACTACGCCGACCAGAACGAGAAGGACCACCAGGCACTCGTCGACGCCGTCCGTACAGGGCGGGTGGTGGCTGAAGCAGCCTGACCAGGAGACCGGCAAGGAGACCTTCATGGATCGCTACCCGCCCATCGCCGACCACGGGCTCGTCGGGGATCTGCAGACCGCGGCCCTGGTGTCGTCCCAGGGTGTGATCGACTGGTTCGCGGCACCGCGCTTCGACTCGCCCAGCGTCTTCGCCTCTCTGCTCGACCACGACGGCGGCGGCTATTTCCGCCTCGCGCCCGAGCGTCCAGAGGGCACCTGGAAGCAGCTCTACTACCCGGACACGGCCATCGTGGTGACCCGCTTCATGTCACCCGACGGAGTCGGCGAGGTCGTCGATCACATGCCGGTGCTAACGGGCTCGACGGCGACCGACCGGCACCAACTGGTGCGCGTCGTACGCTCGGTGCGCGGCACCGTACGCTTCGGCCTCGAATGCCGGCCGCGGTTCGACTACGCGCGGGCCACCCACGAACTCGACGTGACGGCCGACACGGCGACGTTCCGGGCCCCGGGCACGACCGCCTACCTCCAGGGCAGCATCCCGCTCGAACGGGACGGGCAGGACGTCCGGGGCAGCATCACCCTCCATGACGGCGAGGCGGCGGCCGTGGTGTTCACGGTGTGCGCGCAGGACGGGGAGGCGCCGCCGCCACCCACTACCGAAGGGATCACCGAAGAGCTCTGGAAAAACATCGACTTCTGGCAGAAGTGGGTGCGCACCTCGAACTACCACGGCCGCTGGACGGAGATGGTGCACCGCTCGGCGATCACCCTCAAGCTCCTCACCTACGCCCCCAGCGGCGCGCCGGTCGCCGCCGCCACCATGGGACTGCCCGAGCAGGTCGGCGGCGAGCGCAACTGGGACTACCGGTACACCTGGGTCCGGGACGGCTCCCTCTCGGTGCGGGCCCTGCTCGACCTCGGCTACGTCGAAGAGGCGACCAGCTTCACCCACTGGCTCGCCGACCGTCTGGGCGCGCGCGAAGGCCCGGACGGCGAACCCCTCCAGATCATGTACCGGGTCGACGGCGACCCGCATCTGACCGAGGAGATCCTGGACCACTTCGAGGGCTACCGCGGCTCCTACCCGGTCCGGGTCGGCAACGCCGCCTCCGACCAACTGCAGCTCGACATCTACGGCGAGGCCCTCTACGCCCTGGCCGAGGGCCGCAAGATCGGCGAACAGGCGGGCTACCACGGGTGGAAGAGCCTGACCCGCACCCTCGACTGGCTCGCCGACTCCTGGGACCGGCCCGATGAGGGCATCTGGGAGACCCGGGGCGGACGCAAGGACTTCACCTACAGCCGGGTGATGTGCTGGACCGCCTTCGACCGCGCTCTGAAGCTGGCGGCCGAGTTCAGCAGGCCGGCCGACACCGTGCGCTGGACACAGGCCCGCGACGAAATCTTCGAACAGGTCATGGAACACGGCTGGAACGAGAAGGAACACGCCATGGTCCAGCACTACGGCGGCGACGTCCTGGACGCCTCCCTGCTGCTGGCCCCCCGGGTGGGATTCGTGCCACCCCGCAGCCCCGGCTGGCTCAACACTCTGGACGCCATGGAGCGTGTCCTCGTCTCCGACAGCCTCGTCTACCGGTACGACCCCCAGGCCTCCCCCGACGGACTGCGCGGCTCCGAAGGCACGTTCAGCCTGTGCACGTTCCTGTACGTCGACGCCCTCGCCCGCGCGGGGCGGCTCCCGCAGGCCCGCTACACCTTCGAGAAGATGCAGACGTACGCGAACCACGTCGGCCTGTTCGCCGAGGAGATCGGCCCCAGCGGTGAGCAACTCGGCAACTTCCCCCAGGCGTTCACCCATCTCTCCCTCATCATGGCCGCAACGACGCTGGACGAGGCGCTCGACCGGTTCTCGCGCTGAACGGCGGGATCCCCGGCCCCTGCGGCAGCAACTCCGTGGTCACGAACGACACCACCGTGGCGAGCACGATCACGGGGACGGTCTCCGAGTTGCCCACCATGAGGACGACCAGCACCACACAGCTGACGGGCAGCCGGAGCGCGGCGGCGGATGCGGCCGCCATACCCGCCGCCATACCCGGTACGACGCCGAGCCCGGGCAGCGGTGAGAGCAGGACCCCGACCGCACCACCGAGGAACAGTGAGGGGAAGGTCGGCCCGCCACGAAGGCTTCCCAGGCAGAGCGTGTACGCGACACCCTTGAACACCAGGACCGCCACCAGACTGCCGACCGACCACGCGTGGGGATCGGCGGCGAGTCGCGACAGGGTGGTCTGGCCGGACAGCGTCACCTCGGACGGCGAACGGCCGGTGATGACGGCGTAGAGCGCCGCGCAGCCGGCCGCACCGAGTGCGCAGAGCACCGTGTTCCGCAACGGATGCGCGGACACGAAGCGCGCCGCGATCCGTCCGCCCACCATGATCCCGTGGATGGCTGCCCCGATGGCGAGCGCCATCAGCGTCGACCACGCCACGTCGCCGACGTCGAGGAGGGGCGGAGCGGGCAGCCCGATGTCGAGACTCTCCGCATTTAGTCCGGTCCAGTGGCCGAAGCCGGTGAAGACGATGGCGCCGACTCCACTGGAGAGCAGGGCGGGGAGCATCACCGCGAACAACTGCGGCCCACCGACTCCGGCCACTTCCATCAGCAGCACTGCAGCGACCAGCGGACTGCCGAAGATCGCGGAGATGGCAGCCGCGGCGCCGGCAGCACCGAGCAGTGCCGTGCTCGCATCGGTCGCGGGGGCCCGTACGAGATCCCGGAAAACCAGCGCCAGACCACCGCCGATCGCGATCAGGGGCGCCTCGGGCCCGAGCGCGGCGCCCAGCGGCAGGCTGGCCAGCGCGGCGACGGCCACTCCGGGAACAGCCGCCTTCGAGGCCCCTCCGGCATGCAGGCCCCCCGCCGGAATGTGCCCGCCCCTGCCGGGGAAACGCAGGACGACCAGGGCGACGACCGCACCCGACACCAGAGCCAGGGGAAGCGGCCACCACCATGGCGGATCGCTCCACCCGAGATCGTGCGGCCAGTCCACCCAGATCAGGTTCTCCAGCTCCTGGAGCAGAACGAGAAACCAGAACGCGAGCAACGACACCGGGATGCCGATCAGGCCGCAGAACACCAGCGCCCGCCGATACTCGGGCCGACGCAGCATCTCCCTCAACTGGTCGGCCTCTTTGGGCTGTTTTCCCGGAGCGGTCCCAGCATCCTCGGGCTTCGGCTCGGCGATGGGTCTTCTCCTGATTCGGCTGGGAGACGATTCGGCTGACGACAGCGTGAGATTACGCACCAGGTCGCCTGACGCCGCTGAGAGCCACGCGGCATCGAACGGAAACCCTCCGGGTGGACGCGCCGACCCGACATCCCGGCCAGGTCGCCGAGCAGCGCTCCGGGTTGTCGCCCGCCGCGCCGACGAGCCACGAGTTGGCGGAGATACGACGGGATTCCGTGTTGCCCAGATCAGGTGCCCTTTGCCGCTGTCTAGAAGAAGCCGAGCTTCTTCGGCGAGTACGACACCAGAAGATCCTTGGTCTGCTGGTGGTATAAGCTCAACACCTCGTTGACCTGCGAAAACAGTCGATCCTGAGGTCAGAGGGGCGGAGTTGGCCCGCGTATAGTCCGGATCTTGGGACAGGGAGCCGACTGCCGGGCTCAGCGCCTCTGCTGTCGGCTGCGCTGGAGGGACCACCTCGCATCTGCCCCTTGCCCATCGGGGCGGCGCGGGCGACCGCGTCCGCGGTGACGTGTTTGACACCGTCCTTGGCTACCGGTCCGGCCGCGGCTGCCAGCAGGCGGGCACGGTGGCGTGCGGTGTCGGCGCGCATTGGTGCTGCGCCGCGAACGGTACGACGGTGACGTCGTCCGCCGTCGTCCGGGCGGCGGAACCGGCTCGCCCGTGCAGCAGGCCAGCCAACTCGCCGGCCGCGCAATCCGGTTGGGGAGCGTGACCGTGAGCGGACACCGTTGCCGCCCCAGTCCTCGCGGCCCGCGTACACCGCTGTGGGTACGACGATCGCGGGCAGGTA
Organism: Streptomyces sp. NBC_01622; assembly: GCF_045209635.1. Lineage (NCBI taxonomy): Bacteria > Bacillati > Actinomycetota > Actinomycetes > Kitasatosporales > Streptomycetaceae > Streptomyces > Streptomyces sp. NBC_01622. The sequence continues at coordinate 1,983,176 of NZ_CP109293.1, read as the reverse complement.
GGCCAAGAGCGGACGCAGTGCGTGTTTCAGGGCGAGCGAGTGGCGGGCCGTACCGGCGGTCGCCGTGGCCAGTACAGGCTTTCCGGTGAGGGCGTCGTTGCCGATGACGTCGAGGAACGACTTGAAGGGTCGCGGCACGACGCCGAGAAGACCGGAATTACGGCAGTCAGGCCGTCCGCCGAGGTGACCGTCTCGATGGCTTCCGCGAGGGTAAGGGAGAGGAAGCCGGTGATCAGGTGCAGGCGTCCCCATCGCAGCTCGACCGAGGTCGAGTCAGAGCACCGCCAGAGCCGCACACCCGTGATCCACATCGGCCAACTCAAGCCCCTCAGAGGCTAGTTGCAGAGGTCGCTGCCTCTGACTGCCTCTGAGTGGCCCGGGTCGAACCGGGGTCGAATCAGAGCGATTTCCTCTGACTGCCTCCGCTCGCCTCTGCAACCCGTCCTAGCAGGTCACAGCCTCATCGCCCCCACACAAGCGCAGGTCAGAAAGATGCGCTAGCTGTACCACTGGTTCCTGGCGAAGGCGGTCATGTGCGGCATCGTTGCGGCTTCCGTCTGTGGTGGTGGCCACGTCTTCGGGACGGGGGGCGCGGCGCGGCAATGGGTCTTCCGTCTCGCGGAAGGCGTACGTCTACGGGTGCGGAGCCGGGGCCGGTGCGCGGTCGGCCGGTGTCCGTGCGGGGGTGCGACGGCGGGTGTAGATCCGGTTGACCACGACCGTCGCCGCGAGCGCGCCGAGCGGCGGGGCGAGGAGGTAGGCCGGCAGGAGGGAGAGGTCTCCCGAGAGCAGCGCCGGGCCGAACTCCCGTGCAGGGTTGGCGATTCCGCCGGACAGGGTGCCGAAGGCGATGATCTGGGCGGTGATCATCGTGCCGACCGCCCAGGGGGTGAACGGGCCGAGTCGGCGGCTGGCGACGGCGACTCCGGCGACGGCGACGATGACGAACATCGTGGCGGCCTCGATCACGGCGACGGCGGCCCAACTCCAGCCGGGGGCGGGCCTGATGACGGCGAAGTCCACGGCGGGGGAGGCGAACACCGGCCCCCAGACCAGTCGTCCGGCCGCGATGCCGAGCAGCGAACCGACCAGTTGTCCGGCGATGAACGGCGCGACATCGCGGCCCGGTGTGCGGCCGTAGCGCCACATCGCGAGGGTGATCGCCGGGTTGATGTGGCCGCCGGTCACCCTGCCCCAGGGGGAGAGCATGACGGCGGTGACCGTGTAGCCGGAGAGCGGGGCCACGGCGAGGAGCCGGCGCTCTGGAACGTTCCACCAGCCGCCCGCCGCCGGGTCGAGGGTGCCCAGCAGCCAGCGGACCGTGGTGGCCACGACGAACAACATGACCGCGGTCAGGGCGAGTTCGAGGAGGGCCGAGTGCAGCGTGCGCCGGTTCCCGGTCACAGCGGCTTCGTCCACGAGGCGTCGGAGCGGGTCAGTACGAACGCGGTGACGGAGGCCGCCACCAGCAGCAGCGCGGCGAACAGCAGGGGCAGCGCCCGGCCGCCGTGCTCGACCGCCACGGCACCGGCCAGACCGCCCGCGAACATCGCCGCCGCCGACAGCAGCCGCCGGCCCACCTTGCTGCCCTTGCCGCCCGCGAGCCGGCTGTCCGCCGCCACTCCGGTGATGGTGAGCGTCAGCACGGTCGTGGTCAGATCGGGTACGGCCAGGGCACGGGCGGTGGCGTTCTGCACGCCCATCGCCAGGCCGAGGAGCGCGATCAAGGTGTATTGGACCGCTGTGCTCACGTGCGCGGTGTCGGTGGTCTGTGCCACGACGTACGCCGCCAGGACCAGGGTCGTCTCCAGCAGCAGCGCCAGGTGCAGGACCCGCCCCCGGTGGGCGCCCGCCCCGTGGGCGAGCCGGCCGCCGAGCAGGGCGCCGGCGGCGAACGCGGCCAGCGCGGCGAGGGACGCGGCCAGTGAGAAACCGGCCGCGCCGGCGATCGCGAAGCCGGAGAAGACGACGTTGCCGGTCATGTTCGCGACGAAGACATGGCCCAGGACGAGATAGCTGAAGGCGTCCACGAGCCCGGTCACCACCGTGAGCGCGAGCATCAGGGGAGGGAGGGGGCCGTGCCGGTCCTTCATGTCGGGGACGACCGTGGCCCACGCGTCCCGCAGTACGGCGGACATGGCAGTGCTCCCATCGCTGGAGGTCTCCCGGTCTCCCGGCTCTCTACGAGCCTCGCCCCACGGGAGCGTTCCGTCCAACATATGGATGCGGACGCAGCGATCTGTCAGGGCGATTGATCGCCCCGGGCGTTGACCGCGTGCCGCTCCACCACCTCGAGGAACGCGGCGGCGGCCGGCGCCAGCCGCTTGCTGTCGTGGACCGCGCAGATGGTGTGGACGGCCGCCTCGTCCGCGACCCGGAGCGCGCGGGCGCCGTACGGCAGGGAGTCCTGGGGGTCGGAGCCCGGCACGGAGTCGGTGAACACGGACGAGCGCGGTACGACCGTCACGCCGATGCCCCGCGCGGCCAGCCGGATCATGTCGTGGATCTGGCCGACCTGGAAGTGCTGGCCGGGTTCCACCCCGGCGCGCGCGAAGGCCGCCTCCACCTGGCGGCGCAGCCCGCTGCCCCGGGTGAACTGGATGAGCTGATGGCTCTCCGGCAGATCCGCCAGGTCGACGGTGTCGCGGTCGGCCAGGGCGTGATCGGCCGGCACGATCAGCATCAGCGGGTCGACGGCCAGCACCAAGTGGTCGAGCCCTTCCGGGACTTGGCGCGGTCCAAGGCCTACGACCGCGATGTCCAGGTCACCGGCCAGGACCGACGCCGCCATCTGCGCGCTGGGCGCGTTGGTCACATGGAAGTCGATGCCCGGGTAGCGGGCGTGGTAGTCGGCCATCACCTCGACCAGGTCGACCGAGGAGGCCCGGGTCTGGACCAGTCCGAGGCGCAGCCGCCCGCGCCGCAGCCCGGACAGGGCATCGAGGGCCGCCTGGGCGTTGTCGACGTCGGCGAGGACGCGACGGGCCAGCGGTTCGAGGAGTTCCCCGGCGGCCGTGAGCCGTACGGAACGGCTGGTGCGGCTGAACAGCCGGGCGCCCACGTCCTTCTCCAGCCGGGCGATCTGCTGGCTCAGGGCGGACTGCGCGACGTAGCAACTGGCCGCCGCCTGCGTGAAGTTGCGGGTCTCGGCGACAGCGAGGAAATACCTCAGGTGACGCAGGTCCATGGCCCCATCCATCCCTTTGACCGATCGATTCGAGCAGAACCATGTGTTGGACCGATCCATCCTCGCAAACCTAGCGTCGAGACGCCACCAGCCGACCGACCTCTCAGGAGCCGACGTGTCCAGCAGCACCATGCCCGTGGGCGGCATACGCCCCTACGACGGGGTCCGGCACCCCGCGCAACTCGTCGTCCGCAACGGTCGCATCCACACCGGAGACCCCGCCCGCCCGGCGGCCTCCGCCGTCGCCATCACCGGCGGTGTCTTCAGCGCCGTGGGCGACGACGCGACCGTGGCCCCGCACATCGGCCCGGACACCCGCGTCGTGGACGCCCTCGGCCGACGGGTGATCCCCGGTCTCAACGACTCTCATCTGCACGTCATCCGGGGCGGGTTGAACTACCTCCTCGAACTGCGCTGGGACGGCGTACGGTCCTTGCGCACCGCGCTGCGGATGCTCCGCGAGCAGGCCGAGCGCACGCCAACAGGCCAGTGGGTGCGGGTGGTTGGCGGCTGGACCGGCGAGCAGTTCGCGGAGAAGCGGCTGCCGACGGTCTCCGAGCTGAACGCCGCGGCGCCCGACACCCCTGTGTTCGTCCTGCACTTGTACCAGTCGGCGATCCTCAACCGGGCCGCGCTGGAGGCCGTCGGATTCACGCGTGACTCGCCGAATCCGCCCGGCGGTGAGATCGTCCGCGACTTCGCGGGCAACCCCACCGGCGTCCTGCTCGCCGCCCCCGCCGCCGGACTGCTCTACGCCACCCTCGCCAAGGGCCCGATCCTCGCCCCCGAGGACCAACTCGGCTCCACCCGCCACTACTTGCGCGAACTGAACCGCTTCGGCATCACCAGCGCCATCGACGCCGCCGGCGGCTTCCAGAACTTCCCCGACAACTACGCGGCCGTCACCGAACTCGCCGAGCGCGGCGAACTCACGGTCCGTATCGCCTACCACCTCTTCCCGCAGACCGCCGGGCAGGAACTCGACGACCTGCGCCGCTGGATCGGCATGGTCAGCCCCGGCGACGGCGACGAGTGGCTGCGCTGCAACGGCGCCGGCGAGAACCTCGCCTGGTCCCCGGCCGACTTCGAGAACTTCGCCGAACCACGCCCCCAACTCACCGCCCGCGCAAGCCAGGACCTGGAGGCGGCGGCCCGGCTGCTCCTCGACAACGGCTGGGGTTTCCGCCTCCACGCCACCTACGACGAGACCATCCGCCAGGACCTCGACGTCTTCGAGAAGATCGCCGCGGACGGCGCCTTCCCGGCCGGTACGCGCTGGCTGTTCGACCACGCCGAGACCGTCAGCCAGGAGAGTCTGGACCGGATCAAGGCCCTCGGCGGCGCCGTCTCCGTCCAGAACCGCATGATGTTCCAGGGCAAGGCGTTCATCGACCGCTACGGCGCCGAGCGTGCCGCGACCGCACCCCCGATCCGCGCCATGCGCGACACCGGCCTGCTGGTCGCCGCCGGCACCGACGCCACCCGCGTCTCCAGCTACAACCCCTGGCTCTCCCTGTCCTGGCTGGTCACCGGCCGCACCATCGGCGACACGCTGCTCTACCCGGTCGAGAACCGCGTGGACCGTTCCACCGCCCTGGAGATGTACACCAGCGCGGGCGCCCACCTCACCGGCGAGTCCGACGTCAAGGGCACCATCACCGAGGGCAAGTACGGCGACCTGGCGATCCTGTCCGCCGACTACTTCTCCGTCGCCGACGAGGACATCGACCGCATCGAGGCCCTGGTGACCGTGGCGGGCGGCAAGGTCGTGCACGCGGCGGGGGACTACGAGAACATCGCCGCCCCGCTGCCGGAGATCAGCCCCGCGTGGAGCCCGGTCGCCCGCTTCGGCGGCTTCCAGGCGGCGACGAGCGTACGACAGGCCGACGGCTCGGGCGCACGGCAGGCCCGTGCCCTGACCGACGCGGCCACCGACTCCGAGGAGCAGCGCGCCTGGCGCGAGCGGCGCGGCGACTTCGACCATGTACCGCACGTACCGCATCAGTTGGGCGGTGCGCTCGACCCGCTGGACGGCTGCTTCTGACCGGCAGGCGCGACCGGCGTACCTTCTTTCTCGACCGGTCACCTCTCTCGACCGCCCGACCTCGCCCCGGGAGCAGCACCATGAGCGCCAGTACGACGACCGGGGGCACCGCGCGATCCGCCTCGGCCTGGGCACCGTTGGCCCGCCCCGTGTTCCGGGCCCTGTGGATCGCCCAGTTCGTGTCGAACATCGGCACCTGGATGCAGACGGTCGGCGCCCAGTGGCTGCTGCTCGGGCACGGGGCGACCATGGTCACCCTGGTGCAGACGGCGTCGAGTCTGCCGATCGTGCTGCTGGCGCTGCCCTCGGGCGTCCTCGCCGACCGGTTCGACCGGCGGGGGCTGCTGCTGGTCGCGCAGCTCGCGATGTTCGCCGTGTCGGCGGTGCTGACCGCGCTCGCCTTCGCGGATGCGCTGTCCGCCGTACCACTGCTCGCACTTACCTTCCTCCTCGGCTGCGGTACCGCTCTCATGGGGCCGTCGTGGCAGGCCATCCAGCCGGAGCTGGTGGAGCGGGAGCAGTTGGGGCAGGCGTCCGCGCTGGGTGCGGTGAACATGAACCTCGCGCGGGCGGTCGGTCCGGCGCTCGGCGGTGTCGTGGTCGCGGCGGCCGGCGCGGGGTGGGTGTTCGGCTTCAACGCGCTGTCGTTCCTCGGGATCGCCGCCGTACTGCTGGTGTGGCACCGCCCGAGGACGACCGTCCCCGCCGCCGAGCGCGAACGGCTGCTGACCGCGCTGTACGCGGGCCGACGCTACGTTTGGAACGCTCCAGGCATCCGGCGCGTCCTGCTGCGCACCGCCCTGTTCATCCCCGGCGCGGCGGCACTGTGGTCCCTGCTGCCTCTGATCGCCGCCGACTCGCTCGGGATGGGGTCGGGCGGTTACGGCCTGCTGCTCGGCGCGGTCGGGTTCGGCGCGGTGGGCGGCGCGTTCGCACTTCCGTGGCTGCGCGAACGCCTCGGCATCAACGGCATCCTGGCCGCCGGTGCCGTCGTGTTCGCCCTCGTCCTGCTGGTCCTTGCCACCGTGCACGCCACCTGGCTCGCGGTCCTCGTCCTGCTGCCCGCCGGAGTCGCCTGGATCGGCGTCCTGTCCACCCTCAACGCGGCGGTGCAGACCCGGCTCCCCGGCTGGGTCCGGGCCCGCGGACTCGCCGTCTACCTGCTGGTCTTCCAGGGCGGACAGGCCGTCGCGGCCCCCGTGTGGGGCGCCCTGGTCCAATGGCTGGGCCTGAACACCGCCCTCCTCATCGGCACCGCCGTCATGCTGCTGAGCGCCCTCACCCTCCGCCGCTGGCGGCTCTACGGCATGGAGGGCATCGATCCCACCCTCTCCGACCACTGGCCCACCCCGCCGCTGGTCTTCGTGCCCGGTCCCTCCGACGGCCCGGTGCTGGTCTCCGTCGTCTACCGCGTCGCACCGGACGACGGTCCCGCGTTCGTCGAGGCCATGGACAACGTCGCCCGCTCCCGACGCCGGACCGGCGCGCTCACCTGGGGCCTCTTCCAGGACGGCAACGAACCCGGCCGGTTCATCGAGAACTATCTCGTCGGCTCCTGGGCCGAACACCTCGCCCAGCACCACAACCGCCTCACCACCACCGACCGCTCCTTCGAGGACAAGGCCCGCGCCCTGCTCCTGCCCGGCACCGCCCCCGAGGTGACGCACGCCTTCGACGCCTCCGTCGTAGGACCGGTCCATTGAGGGTGGGTGCCGTACACCCAGGAGAGGCGTGGCCTGGTTAGCCCGGTGCGGGAACGCGACCGTGGAGCCATGAACACGAACGCAGCACCGCACCCCTTCGCCGGCATGTGGGTCACCGCCGACGGCCACATCCGGCAGGAACTCCTCCCGAACGGCCGCTACGACGAGGCCCGGGGCAACCGGCAGAGCGCCTACACCGGCAGCTACACCGTCACCGGCAACCACATCGACTACGTCGACGACACCGGCTTCACCGCCACCGGTGACGTCCGCGACGGCGTGCTCTTCCACGAGCACCTCGTCCTGTACCGCGCGTAATCCGCTACGGCCATGGACAGCCTCGAACTGATCGTCGTCGTCGCGGTCGCAGTCCTCCTGATGGGCTTGCTGTCGCGGCGCACCGGCCTGAGCGAGCCCCTGTTGCTGCTCGGCGCGGGCGTTCTCGTGGGGCTGACCCCGTCCTTCGCGTCGTTCGCGCTGTCCCCGGACGTCGTCCTGTTCCTCTTCCTGCCCGCGCTGCTGTACTGGGAGGCGCTGACCTCCTCGGTGCGGGAGATCCGCAGCAACTTCCGCAGCATCGCGCTCCAGTCCACCGGTCTGGTGCTGGCCACCGCCGTCGCGGTCGCCGCCGTGGCCCACGCGCTGGGCTACGGCTGGCCGATCGCCTTCGTCCTCGGAGCCGTGCTCGCCCCGACGGACGCGGCGGCCGTCGCGGCGGTGGCCCGGGCCATGCCGCGCCGCATCCTGACCGTGCTGCGCACCGAGAGCCTCCTCAACGACGGGACCGCACTGGTCCTGCTGGCCGTGACCATCGACGTCGTCACCGACGAGCACCCCTTCTCCTGGTCGGGCACGGCGCTCGCGTTCGTCACCTCCTACGCGGGCGGCATCCTGATCGGCGCCGCTATCGCCCTGCTGCTGATCCAGGTCAGGCGTAGGCTTCCCGAGCCGCTGCTGCACAGTGTCCTGAGCGTCGCGACTCCCTTCCTCGCCTACCTCCCCGCCGAACTCCTGCATGTCTCCGGTGTGTTGGCGGTCGTCGTCTGCGGTCTGGTGTCCGCCTGGTTCGGGCCGCGGGTCATCGGCTCCGAGGCCCGTGTCCAGGCCGTCGCCTTCTGGGAGGTGGCCAGTTATCTGCTCAACGGCGCCCTGTTCGTCCTTGTCGGCATCCAACTGCCCGCCGCCGTAAGGGCGTTGACCTCCGTCTCGCTGCTGCAGGCGACGACCGCCGGCCTGGCCGTGAGCGTGGCGGTGCTCGGCACCCGGCTGCTCTGGTTCTACTCGGTGCCCTATCTGGTACGGCTCCTCGACCGGCGCCCCCAGCAACGGGACCGCCGGATCACCGCCCCGCAACGGCTGCCGCTGGCCTGGGCCGGGATGCGCGGCGCGATCTCGCTGGCCGCCGCACTGACCGTGCCCGCGACGACTGCCGAAGGACATGCCGTCGGGCAGCGCGACGCCGTCGTGTTCATCACCACGGTCGTCATCGTCGTCACCCTCACCCTGCTGGGCCCCACCCTGCCGGTCATGGTCCGCCGGGCCCGCTTCCCGGCCGACGTGGACAAGAGCGCCGAACTCACCCTGGCCCGCTGCCGGTTGAGCAGCGCCGCGCTCGACGCCCTGCCGGAGCTGGCGGAGCGGTTCGGGGTGCCCGAGGAGGACACCGCGCGCATGGTCCAGGACATCGAGGAGCGCACCGCCCCCGCACCCGACTCCGCGCACCGCCGCGAGAGCCTGCTCCACCTCCGACTCGCCCTGCTCCAGGTCAAACGGGACACCCTCACCGACCTGCGGGACAGCGGCCGGATCGACGACATCGTCCTGCGCAGCGTGCAGGAAGTCCTCGACGTGGAGGAAGTCCGGCTGGGCAGGCACTGAACCGCCTCTCTGAGCCAACTCGCCACCGCCTCGACCCTCTTGAAAGGGGAACCTTCATGAACACTCGCGACACTCTCGCCCAACTCCGCCGCCAGTCCGCCGACCCCGCCCGCCGCATCCTCTTCACCGGCGCGACCATCGTCACGATGGACCCCGAACTCGGCACACTCCAGGGCGACTTGCTCGTCGAGGGCGACACCGTCGCCGCGATCGGGCCGGACCTGAGCGCGGACGGAGCGGTGGTCGTCGACGCCTCCGGTACCATCCTGGCCCCCGGCTTCGTCGACACCCACCGGCACGCCTGGGAGGCGCAGTTGCGCCGGATCATGCCCGACGTCGACGACCTCGGCGGCTATGTGATGACCACGCTCGCCGGGTACGCCACTGTCTACCGGCCCGAGGACATGTACATCGGCACCAGACTCGCGGCGCTCACCGCGCTCGACAGCGGCATCACCACCATGCTCGACTTCTCGCACAACTCCCGTACCCGCGAACACTCCGAGGCGGCGATCGAGGCCCTCCGCGACACCGGTATCCGCGGCGTCCACGCCTCCATGGGACCGCACTTCGGGGACTGGGACCGCCAGTGGCCGGCCGACCTGACCCGCCTCAAGGACCGGTACTTCAGCGGCGACGACCAACTCCTCACCCTCCGCCTGGCGACCCTGGCCACCGACGAGATCGCCGGACCCGCCCTCGCCTACGGCCCCGAACTCGCCCGCACCGCAGCCGACCTGGGCATCGGCGTGAGCGTCGACGCGGTCTTCGGCGAGGCGTCCTCACGGGCCGTGCTGTCCTGGGCCGAGCACGGCATCCTCGGCCCCGACGTCACCCTGATCCACGCCACGGGGCTGACCGCCGAGGCATGGAAGGCGATGGGGGAGACGGGCACCACGGTCGCGCTGGCCCCCACCTCGGACGCGCAGATCGGTCTGGAGACCGCGATCCCCGCCGTGGACGAGGCACTCGCCGTCGGCATCCGCCCCGGCCTGAGCATCGACGTCGAAGTAGCCCTCGCCAGCGACCTGTTCACCCAGATGCGGGCCCTGCTCGCCATCCAGCGGATGCGCGCGGTCAACGCCGCCTACGGCACCGGCGGCGAGCTCTCCCGCATCACCACGCGCGACGTCCTCGACTTCGCCACCCTCCAGGGCGCCCGGACCAACGGGCTCGGCGACGTCACCGGCTCCCTGACCGTCGGCAAGAAGGCCGACCTGCTGGTGGTCCGGGCCGAGGACCTCAACAACATGCCCCTCAACGACCCCATCGGCACACTGGTGTTGGGCTCCGACGCCCGCAACATCACGGCTGTGTTCGTCGACGGGCAGCCGCGCAAGTGGGACGGTCAGGTCCTGGACGTGGACCTGACCGCCCTGCGCGCCGAGGTCGACGCGTCCCGCGACCACGTCGTCAACACCCCTGTCGCCTGACGGGAGTTCGGGGCGCCCCTGGGCCGAGCCCGGGAGCGCCCCGTCCGTGTGCTCGGGTCAGTTGGAGAACCAGGGGTTCCCGCCGCCCAGCGACCACACCGAGACCTTGGTGACGCCGAGGCCCTTGAGGACAGCGAGCTTGCGGTCCATGGCGACGCTGTCGACGTAGTCGTAGAGGACACCGCCGGAGGTCCAGCGGATCTCGCCCGAGGACGCGTCCCGGCGGCTCTCCACGGTGGCCGGGTTGCTGGAGAAACCGGGGCTCTTCTTCATGTCGCTGAACTGGATGTTGCCCGTCACGGAGTTGAGGTCGCAGGGGTCGGGCGCGCTGTAGCCGTAGGAGGGCACACCGATGATCAGGCGGCCCGGGTCGGGGATCTTGCTCTGCGCGTACTTGGTGACCTTCTTCAGCCAGTCGTAGGGGCTGATGGGCAGGCAGCGGGCACCGGCGGCGGTGTCGAACTCCTCGTCGTACGCCATGATCACCACGTCGTCCACGCCGGTGGCGGCCACCGCTGCGTAGTCGTAGAAGGCGGCGTCCTCCGTCATCGCCGGTGCGTCGACCTGGAGGCGCTTGCCCTTGGCGTGCAGGGCGGTCGCCAACTGCCCCAGGAACGTCTTGTAGTTGGTGAAGTCGGCGGTGCTCCAGGACCAGTAGTCCTCCAGGTCGACGTCGACGCCGCTGAGCCCGGCGTCGCTGACGAGGGAGGTGACCTTGGAGACGGCCGCCGTGCGCTTGGCGTTGCTGCTGACCAGGGCGTGGACGTCGGCGGTGGTCATGCCGGAGAGCGTCGGGTACTGGTAGGCCGAGTGCGCCTTGAGGTCGGCGACGTTGGCCGCGCTGTAGGTGTTGCAGGTGCCGTTGGCGGTGGTCTCCAGGGTGACCGAGCCGTTGCTGCCGACCGACCAGTACTCGGGGTTGAGGGCGCCGTTCTTCACCCTGTCGTCGGCGTACTCGCTCTTCGCGGTGCAGGTGGAGTCGCCCGTCGAGCCGGGGTACAGCCAGGTCTGGAGCTGGACGCCCGAGGTGGCGGAGGGGCTGGCGCCGGCCGGGACCGAGGCCGTACAGGCGAGCAGCGTGGTGACCGTGGAGGCCACGACGCCGGTCACGGTGAGTGCGTGACGCAACATGAGCGGTCCTTTCGGGGTGGGGAGGGGCGTGCGGGATCGCCGCGTCGGCCGGGGGGCCGGCGCGGTGAACTGGGGGACAGGAGCGGCTAGTTGCTCCAGTAGGGGTCGAAGGCCAGGGTGTCGGCACCCGGGACGGTGGTGGCGGCCGACCAGGAGCCGTCGACGACGCGTCCGCCGTCGGGACGGCCGGCCAGCGACAGCCTGGTGAAGATGCGGTAGCGGTCACCCCGGTAGACGGAGCGGGTGAACTCGACCACCCGGCCCTCGGCGTCCCTGGCCGCCCGTTCGAACAGCAGGGCGGGGGTGTGCACGGACACGCCGAGGAGTTCGGCCTCCCACTCGTCGACCACGGTCGGTTCGATGCTCTGCGCGGCATCGGCCAGCAGGATCTGGTAGCGACGGCCGAGCAGCCGGTAGAAGGAGTCGGTCTCCAGGTCGCGGGCGGTCAGACCGGGCACCAGCGCGTGCGGCACATGCAGCGTCTCCACACACATCGGGTCGCCGTCCACCGTCCGCAGCCGGAGGATCCGCAGGATCTGCTCGCTGGGCGCGATGCCCAGCCGGCGGCCGATCCGGGGGCCCGCGGCGACGGTCTTGAAGTCCAGGGTGCGGCTGGCCCAGGTGCCGTCCACACCGCCGACCCCCAGCGTCTGCGGCTGCCCGGGGGAGCCGCCGAGGTGCTGGGCGACCTTGGCCCGGGCGACGAACACACCGCGCCCGTGCTCCCGCACCAGCAGGCCGTCACGGACGAAGTCGTCGACCACCGCGCGCAACGTGGGGCGGGAGACCCCGAGTTCCTCGCACAGCTGCCGTTCGCCCGGGAGGGGGCGGCCGGTCCCGGTCTCCTCGATCAGATCGAGGAGGTGGGTGCGGATGCGTTCGCGCTTCTCCCAACGGCTCTCACCGCTGACCATTCCTACCAACTTTCCTTACCAGTGGTTCATCTTCCCGACGGGTTACTTCCGAAATGCTTGCTTGACAGCCCCCAAATGGTGCCCCAACATGTGCCCACTGGTCAATAAGTGGTAAGCGAATTTGCCGGAGGTCCCATGTCCGAGTCCCGTGGTGGACCCGTCACCCGCACCGCCCACCGCCCCCGCCGTACCGTCGCCGCGTCGCTGCTCGCGGCCACGGCCCTGCTGGCCGCAGCATGCACCACCGGCGGCGCCGCGTCGAAGGCGGACACCGGCGCCGACGACACCACGCCCGTCACCATCACCTTCTGGCACGGTCTCAGCTCCCCGCACGAGACCGCCTCGGTGAACGCCGTGCTCGCCAAGTTCCACAAGAAGTACCCCTACATCACGGTCAAGGCCGTCGCCGCCCAGACCGACGACAAGGTCAACCAGGCCATCCGCGGCGGCACCGCGCCCGACGTGGCGTCCTCGTTCAACGCCGCGAACGTCGGCGGCTGGTGTTCCAGCGGCGCGTTCCAGGACCTCGACCCGGACATCAAGGCCGACCACGTCGACATGTCCCAGATCCCGAAGGCCGTCCAGTCGTACACCGCGTTCGGCGGCAAGCGCTGCACCATGCCCTGGCTCGCCGACACCTTCGGCCTGTACTACAACAAGAAGCTGTTCGCCAAGGCCGGGATAACCTCCCCGCCCAAGACCATGTCCGAACTGGCGGCGGACACCAAGAAGTTGACCACCTTCAACGCGGACGGCTCGATCAGGACCGCAGGGTTCATGCCCTACCTCGGCGTCTACGGGATGCTCACCGAACACCTGGTCCCCAGCTGGGGCGGGAAGTGGCTCACCGCCGACGGCCAGTCCAACGTCGGCGGCGATCCCGCCTTCGCCCAGGCACTGACCTGGCAGAAGAGCCTGGTCGACTGGTTCGGCGCGAAGAAACTCGTCACCTTCAAGGCCGGAATGGGCGACGAGTTCTCCGCCCAGAACGCCTTCGAGACCGGCAGACTGGCCATGATGGTCGACGGCGAGTGGCGCAACTCGTTCATCAAGAACGACAAGGCGGACATCGACTACGGCACCGCGGTGATGCCCGCCGCCGACGGCAAGTCCCAGCTGTACGGCGCCGGTTACGTCGGCGGCAACGTGATCGGCATGCCTCGCGGCGCCAAACACCCGGGCGCCGCCTGGAAGTTGATCAAATTCCTCACCACCGACACCGACGCGCTGACCACCCTGGCCGACGCCATCGGCAACGTCCCAACCACCAAGGCCGCGCTCGACTCGCCCGCGCTGGGACTCTCCAAGGACCCGAACTTCGCGCCGTTCCTCCAGGTGTTCAAGAACCCGCTCACCACCACGACACCGGCGAGCCCCGACGGCGGCGCCTACCTCACCAACTTCGGTCACTTCGTGGAGAAGTGGCAGAGCGGCTCCGTACCCGACCTGAAGGCCGGTCTCACCGCCGTCGACAAGCAGAACAACGCCGCGCTCAAGCTGGGGCAGTGACCGTCATGGCCGCCCAACTCCAGCTCACCCCGGCGCCGTTGAGGGCCCGGCTGCGCCGCAACCGGCTGCGCGTCCTGCTCTTCCTCGCACCCGGCCTGGTCGGCTTCGCCGTCTTCCTGGTCTACCCCCTGGTGATGACGGTCTGGCTGTCCTTCACCAACTCCAACATGATCTCCCCGGCCCGCTTCGTCGGGCTGCGCAACTACCGCTATCTGCTGGACGGCGACCCGCTGATCTGGCACGCGATCCGCAACACCGGCTGGCTGGTGGCCGTCATGGTGCCGGCGCAGGTGCTCTTCGCCCTCGGCGTGGCCATGGTCACCGCCCGGCTCAAGGCCGGGGCGAGCCTGTTCCGCACCCTGTTCTACCTGCCCGCGCTGGCCCCGCCGGTCGCCGCGACCGTCGCCTTCGTCTGCATGTTCAACCCCAACTCCGGCCCCGTGAACCGGATCCTGGGCCTGCTCGGCATCCACGGACCGCTGTGGTTCAACTCGCCCGGCTGGTCCAAACCCGCCCTGACCCTGCTCGCCCTGTGGGGCAGCGGCACCATGATGGTCATCTTCCTGGCGGCCCTGCTGGAGGTCCCCGCCGAACTGTACGAGGCCGCCGAACTGGACGGCGCCGGCTCCTGGCACCGCTTCCGCTACGTCACCCTGCCGACGATCTCACCGGTCGTGCTGTTCGCGACCGTCACCGGGGTGATCGCCGGACTCCAGTACTTCACCCAGGCGATGGTCGCCTCACAGGTCGCCAACGGCAACATCCAGCCCGCGCCCGGCTATCCGGACGGCTCCACCCTCACCTTCCCGCAGCAGCTCTACATCGCCGGCTTCAACCAGTTCCACGCGGGCTACGCCTGCGCGCTGGCCGTGGTGCTCTTCGTGGTGGCGATGGCCTTCACCGTCGTCCTGCTCCGCCGCGCCTCCGGCTTCGACATCGAGGAGGCACCGCGATGACGACCACCTACGCCCCGGCCCCCGCCCCGCAGACCCGCGCCGCATCACCCCACCAGGCCGCACGCGGCCGGGCGAGCCGGCGCCGCAAGCTGGTCTGGATCGCCGAACACGCCGTCGCCGTCGGCCTGGCCTGCGCCTTCATCGGCCCCATCGTGTTCATCTTCCTCACATCGGTGATGACCGACGGCCAGTCCCTCACCACCAGCCTGTGGCCCCACCACTGGCAGTGGTCCAACTACCGCACCGTCTTCGCCACCGCACCGGTCGGCACCTGGCTGGTCAACACCGTGGTCTACGCGGTCGCCGCGACCGCCGTCACCCTGATCTCCAGCGTCCCCATCGCCTACGCGCTGGCCAGGCTCCGCTTCAAGGGCCGCAACACCGCCTTCCTCTGCGTCATCACCATGATGATGCTGCCGCCCCAAGTCCTCGTCATCCCCATGTACTTGATGTGGGCCAGGCTCCATCTCACCGGCACCATCTGGCCGTTGGTCCTCCCCTCCCTGTTCGGTGACGCCTTCTCGGTGTTCCTGCTGCGCCAGTTCCTGCTCACCGTCCCCGAGGACTACCTCAACGCGGCCCGCATCGACGGCTGCGGCGAACTCCGGGTCCTCACCCGGGTGGTGCTGCCGATGATGCGCCCCGCGCTCGTCGCGGTCGGCCTGTTCTCCTTCTTCAACGCCTGGAACGACTACTACGGACCCCTCATCTACACCGGCGAGACGCCCGCCCACTGGACCCTGGCCCTGGGCCTGGCCACCTTCAAGACCTCCCACGCGGTGCAGTGGAACCTCACCATGGCCGCGACCCTCATCGCGATGGCGCCGGTGATCATCGTCTTCTTCTTCGCGCAAAAGGCCTTCATCGAGGGCGTCACACTGACAGGAGTCAAAGGTTGAAGATCACCGTTGTCGGCGGCGGATCCACGTACACCCCCGAACTGGTCGACGGATTCGCCCGGTTGGGACTGCCCGTCACCGAGATCGCCCTCGTCGACCCCGACCCCGAACGCCTCGACGTCGTCGCCCCGTTCGCCCGCCGCATCCTGGCCCGCCAGGGCAGCCCCGCGAAGATCACCACCACCGCCGACCCGGACGCCGGCATCGACGGCACCGACGCCGTCCTCTTCCAGCTCCGCATCGGCGGCCAGGCCGCCCGGCACATCGACGAGACCCTCCCGCACGAGTGCGGCTGCATCGGTCAGGAGACCACCGGCGCAGGGGGGTTGGCCAAGGCGCTGCGCACCGTACCCGTCGTCCTCGACCTCGCCGAACGGGTCGCCCGGCGCGCCCCGAACGCCTGGATCGTCGACTTCACCAACCCGGTCGGCATCGTCACCCGCGCCCTCCTCGACGCCGGCCACAAGGCGGTCGGCCTGTGCAACGTCGCCATCGGCTTCCAGCGCACCTTCGCCGACTGG
Source organism: Streptomyces sp. NBC_01622 (assembly GCF_045209635.1). NCBI lineage: Bacteria > Bacillati > Actinomycetota > Actinomycetes > Kitasatosporales > Streptomycetaceae > Streptomyces > Streptomyces sp. NBC_01622. The sequence goes on along the minus strand of NZ_CP109293.1, from coordinate 1,967,001 downwards.
CTCGGCGTCGACCACGAGCGGATCACCCTGGACCATGTCGGCCTCAACCACCTGACCTGGGAACGGAGCGTACGGCTCGACGGCGTCGACGTCCTGCCGCGCCTCCTCGACGAACACGGCCAGGCCCTCGCCGACCGGCTGCGCATGCCCCTCGACGTGGTCCGCCGCCTCGGCGTCGTCCCCTCCTACTACCTGCGCTACTACTACGCCCACGACGAGGTCCTCCGCGAACAGCTCACCGAACCCTCCCGTGCCGAGCAAGTCGCCGCCATGGAGGGCGACTTGCTGAAGATGTACACGGACCCGGCCCTCACCGAGAAGCCAGCCCTTCTCGACAAGCGCGGCGGCGCCTACTACTCCGAGGCCGCCATCCAGCTGGTCCACGCCCTCACCACCGACACCGGCGACGTCCGCGTCGCCAACGTCCGCAACAACGGCACCCTGCCCTTCCTCCCAGACGACGCCGTCATCGAGGTCCCCTCCCGCATCGGCGCGCACGGCGCGACTCCCTTGCCCGTCACCGCCGTAGAGCCGCTGTTCGCCGGACTCATCGCGCATGTGACGGCGTACGAGGAACTCGCCCTGGAAGCCGCCCTGCGCGGCGGGGTCGACCGGGTCGCGACCGCGCTGCTCGCGCACCCCCTGATCGGACAGGTCTCGGTCGCCGAGGAGTTGGCGGCGAAGCTCGTCGCCGCCAATCGCGAACACCTGTGGTGGGCCTGATGAGTTCAGGTCTGCTGCTGGCCGTCGACGGCGGCAACTCCAAGACCGACATCGCCGTACTGACCACGGACGGTACGATCCTGGGCCGCGCCCGGGGCGGCGGATTCCGCCCGCAGGCGGTGGGTGTCGACGCGGCCATGGACGTACTGGCCGCCTTGCGCGCCGAGGCCATGGCCGAGGCGGGTGTCGGGGCCGACACCGTGGTGGACGGCATCACGGCCTTCCTCGCCGGCGCCGATCTGCCGCACGAGGTCAAGGCGCTGCGCGAGGCCGTCGGCGTCCGCCGCTGGGCCGTCACCCAGCGCGTCGACAACGACTCCTACGCCGTCCTGCGCGCCGGGGCCGGCCGGCCCTGGGGCGTCGGTGTGGTCTGCGGCACCGGCATCAACTGCGTCGGCGTCGCCCCCGACGGCCGTACCACCGGCTTCGCCGCGCTCGGCCGGATCTCCGGGGACTGGGGCGGCGGCATCGACATGGGCACCTCGGCACTGTGGCACGCGGCCAGGGCGGAGGACGGCCGGGGCGAACCGACCGCGCTGCGGGCCGCGGTGACCGAGCACTTCGGCCTTGCCACGGTCGCCGACGTCACCGCCGCCCTGCACAGCGGCGACCTCCCTGCACTCCGCCTGAGCGAACTCTGCCCCGCGGTCTTCGCGGCCCGCGACGACGGCGACGAGATCGCGACCGGACTGGTCGAACGACTCGCGGCGGAGATAGCGAGAATGGCCCTGACGGTCCTGTGCCGACTCCAACTCACCCACCTCCCGGACCCCGAAGTGGTGCTGGGCGGCAGCGTGTTGGCCGCCGGCCACCGCGCCCTCCTCGACGACGTCGAACGCAGACTCACCGAGGCCGTACCGGGCGTCCGCCCGGTGGTATGCACCCAACCGCCGTTGCTCGGCGCCGCGTTGGCGGCCCTGGACCTCCACCCGCGAGCGGACCCGGGGGCGGAGTCCCGACTCCGCGCCGGGTTCCGGGGGAGCGGCACCCGGTGATCCGCTACGACCGGGAGCGCGGCCCGAGCCGCATCGCGTACCCCGCGTGGTGCAGCTCGTCGCCCCGGAACTCGCCGAAGGCCCAGAAGCCGAGGTCGTCCAGGTAGTCGATACGGTCGCCGTCGATCCAGTAGCGGCCCTCGTAGGCGTGCGGGCGGCCACCGCGGGTCTCGTCGTAGCGGCCGTCGGCGGTCAACTCCTGGTGCAGGAAGTCGTTCTCGTCGATCCAGACGCCGACGCGAGGACTGGCGGTCAGGTCCTGGGCGGCCGGGATGCCCGCCTCGGGCGCGGTGGGGCGGCCGGGGGCGTCGGTCCCGGCCCAGAGGACCGGCTTGCCGTTTGCCACGAGCGCGCGGACCTCCTCCGGTCGGGTCAGCAGCGTGGCCATCGCACCCGCCACGTCGGGGGCGAGTTCATCGGGTACGACGAGCAGGTCGCCCGAGTTCCCGGGCGTGAGCGTCGCGACGTACTCGGCGCGGTGCCCGCGCCCGCCGGCCAGGGCGACCGTGTCCACGACGGCCGGCACCACCGTCATGCCGGTGCAGTCGACGACGATGGCGTTGTCGTCCTGCGCCGCCGTGACGATGCCCGGGCCGACGCCCACGAGCAGGGCGCCGACGAGCAGGACATCGGCACCGGTCAGGGGGCCGATCAGCGGGTCCATGGTCAGGACCCGGGCGTTGGTGAACAGGACGGGACGGCCCGCGTCGTTCGTGACGATCTCGTCGAAGGCCGGCCCGTTCCAGGTCACGGTGTCCGTGTGGGTGGTGCTCATCGTCTGCTCCTCGGGTGGGTGGCTGCTTCACGGCAAGCCTGGTTGCGCTCAAGCAGCGCAACCAGGCCGCCGTTACCCCAGGTGTCCCGCACCCACCCTGCGACCGCTCAGCCCGCGGCGGCCGTCAGCGCCCCGAGCGCACTGGCCTGCGTGCGCCAGTCGGTCTGGTTCGGGCTGGTGCCGGCCCAGCGTTCGCCGAGCGCGTTGAGGTTGGACCGGTCCTGCGCCCACAGGGTGTCGGCCTGTTTCTGGAGGTAGGCGCGGTAGGTGCTGGAGCCGGTCGCGTTCGCGAGGTCGGCGAAGTTCCGCATGAAGATGCCCTTGAACTGCTTCTGGTTGTCGTCGCAGGACGCCGAGCCGACGTCGCAGGACTCGGTGAGCACCCCGCCGACGGTCAGCTGCGAGCTGCTGATCGCGGCGTTCGCCAGGGTCTTCGCGGTGGTCAGCAGCGAACTGTCCCCGGTCGTCCTCCACAGTTCGGTGAAGGCGCCGATGGCCAGCCCCTGGTTGTAACTCCACACGGTGGAGCCGTTGTTGGCGCAGGACGAGGACAGCCCGTCGTTCACCAGACCCGAGGAGTTGATCATCCCGCTGGCCTTGTACCAGTCGGCCGACGTCTTCGCCCGCTGCAGCCAGACGGTGTCACCCGGGATCCGCTGGTGCAGCGCGGTGGTCAGCCACAGGTACTGCCCGTTGGTCACCGCGTTCTTGTAGGTCTTCTCCCGGTCCCACCACACACCGCCGCCGCAGGTGCCGGTGTCCCAGTACTGCTGCACGTAATTGGCGATGGTGACGGCCTCGTTGAGATAGCGCGCGTCGTGCGTGTAGTCGTAGGCGTCGATCCACGCGATCGCCCACCAGCCCGAGTCGTCGATGGACCGGCTGATGAAGTCCCCCTCGATCGCGTCCGAACTCCGCGTCCCGGCCGGGAAGACGCCCTTGTTCTGGTCGAAGGTGCGGGCGATGATCCAGTCGTAGTCGTGCGTGCCGGTGGTCTTCGCGAAGTCGATGACGGAGGTGAGGGTGGCCGCCGAGTTCCACCAACTGCTGGGCCACCAGCCGTTGTAGGGGTCGTACGACGTCATCAGCGCGTCCGCCGCCGCGCGTGCCCTGCTGGGCACGGGCCGGTACCACGCGGTGCAGCTGCCCTCGTTGTGGCTCGCCTCCCGGCCGCAGGCGCGGACCGCGCCGCCGTAGAGGAGACCGCGCGGATCGCGGGTGGCGTACATCGTGGTGCGGGTGGTGGTGGCCCCGGACGGGGTGCTGGTACGGCCGAGGGAGGAGCCGTCCGGCCAGGTCGCGCCGCCGTCCCAGGACCGGTCCAGCCAGATCTCGTCACCGGCGCCGCCCGTGTCGATGCTCGCCCAGGCGATGGAGTTCTTCTGGTCCACGTGCAGCCGGATCGTGCGGCCGTACAGGGTGGTTGACGGCACCGGCTGGTCGTCGCCCGCCGCCTGGCCCGCGCTCGTGCCGTCGCAGAGGGTGTCGCAGACGGTGGGATAGACCCAGTTCGTGCAGCCCACGCCGGCCGCGTCGCCGCAGGCCCGGACCAGGCCGCGCTTGTGGTTGCGCGGGTCGGTGATGTTGTACATCAGCGTGCGGGTGCCGGTCCAGGTGCTCGGGATGCTCGCCTTGCCGAGCAGCCCGTCCCAGGTGGCGCCGCCGTCCCAGGACCGGTCCAGCCAGACCGCGTCACCGGTCGAGCCGTTGTCGATACTGGCCCACGCCATGTCGTCCGCGTCGGACACATGGAGCTGCACACGCCGGCCGTTGACAGTCTTGTCCGGCACTGGAAACGTTTCCTGCCTGGCCTGCGAAGGGTCCAGCGTGTCACAGGCCAGGACGCACACCTGGGTCGCTGCGGACGCCTGCGTCGCGGCCGGGACGAGCGCCGCGAGCGCGAGGGCGGCCGTCAGGAGAAAGCTGAGGAACCGTGGTCTGACAACGATGTCGAAGCCATGTAGGGACACCGGAAACTCGCCTCGATTTCACGATGGGGGACGCCGGGTGTGAATGGATTCAGCTCTGGATCAAAGGTCCATACCTCTACCCGTACTCGACGCAGTGAACCGGCTTGGTGCGGCCCTGTCAATGTCCTAAGGTGCGCTTTTTACCCGGGAGTTGAAGGCTGTCGTGATGGGTTGACACCCGCTCTCCCGGCGCCCATCATCGGTGCGAACTTCGGCGAGTCATCTCGCGCACCCGTCGCTCCTCCAGTTCCAGGCTTCGGTGATCGATCGACTTGAATCGATTCATAAGCCTGGTTGTCCAGTTGAGCGGCTGGTTCCCCCACCGATCCGGGAGGCACTCATGCGCCGTCGCAGGCCAGCGCTGAACCGAAAGCCCAGACCAGGGCGCCTAGTCGGGCTCACCGTGGTGGTGGCCGCCGCGCTGGCCGTGACCCCGGCTTTGTCCGCCGGGGCGGCACCGACGGCCGCAACGCCCGCCCCCAAGGCGGCACTTGACGCCGTGAACTACTCGCCGACCTCGCGCACCCTCAAGCCGACCGCCGTCTACCGCACCTCCGGCAGCGTCGCGAACCCGACGAACGTCCTGAACGGGCAGGCGACCCGGATCTCCGGCTCGCAGTCGGCCGTCACGCTCGACTTCGGGAAGGAGGTCGGCGGCTTGGTAACGTTGTCATTCGGCAGCACCAGCTCCAGCGGCCAGCGCGTCGGCCTGGCCTTCAGCGAGTCGTCCCTGTACGTGGGCAACAACAGCGACCGCAGCAGTGGCCGCGACGGCGAGGACGGCGCCCTCTACACCACCCCCTCTGCCAACGGCACCTACACCGTGCCCACCGCGCAACTCCGGGGTGGCTTCCGCTACTTGACGGTCTTCCTGGACAGCTCGGGCTGGGTGGACCTCACCGGCGTCAGCCTCAACTTCACGGCGGCACCGGGGAAGAGCAACCCGGCCGACTACGCCAACTACTTCACCTCCAGCGACGAGTTGCTCAACCGCATCTGGTACGCCGGGGCCTACACCGTGCAGTTGAACACGATCGCCTCCAACCAGGGCCGGGCCTGGCCGCCGCCCTCCTCGGCCTGGGACAACAGCGCCACCGTCGGTGTGGGCGACTCCGTGCTGGTCGACGGGGCGAAGCGCGACCGTACGGTGTGGCCCGGCGACATGGGCATCGCCGTCCCCACGCAGTACGCGTACTCCAACGACCTCACCTCGACCCGCAACGCGCTCACCACGATGTACAACGCGCAGTCGTCAGCGGGTGAGATCCCGTGGTCCGGGCCGCCGTTCAACCTCACCGGCTCGGACACTTACCACACCTGGACGCTGCTGGGGACGTCCACGTACTACACGTACACCGGCGACCGGTCGTGGCTGGACTCCGAATGGTCCAACTACAAGCGGGGGATGGCCTTCATCACCAACAAGATCGACGGCAACAACCTGCTCAACGTGACCCGCACCCAGGACTGGGCCCGGGTCGGCCAGGGCGGCGAGAACATCTCCGCCAACGCCCTGCTGTACGGCGCCCTCAGGGGCGGCGCGACCCTCGCCGCGGTCGAGGGCGACAGCGCGCTCACCGCGAGCTGGAACAGCAAGGCCGACGCCATCAAGGCCGCGGCCAACTCCCGGCTGTGGGACGCCTCCAAGGGCATGTACAAGGACAACCCGACCAGCGGCCTGTACCCGCAGGACGGCAACTCCCTCGCCGTCTGGTACGGGTTGAGCGACTCCACGGCCAAGTCGAAGAGCATCATCGCGGGGCTCGGCAACAACTGGGGCATCTACGGCCCGACCACGCCCGAGTGGGGCGGCAACGTCTCGCCGTTCGCCGGCGGCATGGAGCTGAACGCGCGCTTCACCGCCAACGACGACTACACGGCCCTGGACCAGATCCGCCGCACCTGGGGCCACATGCTCGACAGCGACATCGGCACCAAGAGCACGTTCTGGGAGGGCATCCAGTCCGACGGCGGCCTCGCCTACGGCGGTTCGTTCATGAGCCTGGCCCACGGCTGGTCCACCGCGCCCACCTCCACGCTCACCTTCGACGTGCTCGGCACCGCGCCCGAGTCGTCCACCGGCGCCTACCGCTTCGTCCCGCACCCCGGCGACCTGACCAGTGCCCAGGGCCGCATCACCACGCCCCAGGGCGCGATCAACGCCTCCTGGTCCCGCAACCCGTCGGCCGGCACCTACTCGGCCACCCTCTCCAGCCCGTCCGGCAGCACCGGCCGGATCGGCGTCCCGAAGCTCGGCGGCAACATCACCGTGACCGTGAACGGCGCGACCGTCTGGAGCAACGGCTCCTTCACGCCCACCTCCGGCATCACCGGCGGCAGCCAGGACGACACCTACGTCTACCTCACCGGCGTCGCCCCCGGCAGCTACACGGTGTCCGCCACCGGCCTCGGCAACCCGGCACCGCCCGCCGAACCCGGCACCGGCACCCTGCGCGCGGGCTACACCCGGTGCGCGGGCGAGGGCGGCACCTGCTCCTTCAGCGGGACCCGCTCGGTGGCCTACGGCGCCGGGACGTACACGTACAAGACCGTGACGAGCAGCACCGCCTGCTCCAACGACTCCTTCGGCGGCGACCCGGCCGCGAACCTCGCCAAGTCCTGCTACGTCGCCGACGCGGGCGGCCCGCCCGGATACACCGCCTGCGCGGCCGAGGGCGGCACCTGCTCCGTGCCGGGCTACAACCGCGACGTCGCCTACGGAGCCAACGGCAACTTCGTCCACCAGGTCACCAACGGCTCCGTCGACTGCTCCAACGCCCACTTCGGTGATCCCATCGACGGTGTCGCCAAGTCCTGCTATCTGCCGCCCGCCGGCGCCCCGGCCGGCGGCTGGACCAAGTGCGCCGACCAGAACGGGACGTGTGCGGCGGTGGCGGGACAGCCGGTGATGTACGGCGCCTACGGAGCGTTCACCACGGCCACCGCCACCGGCGACACCGCGTGCACCGACGCCACGTTCGGCGACCCCATCTCCGGTGAGTCGAAGGCCTGTTACACCGCCACCGGCGGCCCGGTCGGCTATGCCACCAACTGCTCGGCGGAAGGCGGCACTTGTGGCTTCAGCGGACAGCAGACCGTCGCCTACGGCGCCCGGGGCCGCTTCCTCTACAAGACCTTCAGCGGCGGTACGAGCTGCACGACGGCGGCCTTCGGTTCCGACCCGCTCCCGAACGTGAGCAAGTCCTGCTACCTCACGTCCTGAGCGGCCCGACGCGTCCGGCGGCCCCCGTCTCCCCGCGTGTCCGGGGGCTGCCGGATCACTCCGGATGCGCCACCGCCTCCTTCTGGAGCTGCACCGCCGCCAACAGGCTCAGCCCCGGTTCCGCCTGCCGCAGTGCCCGCACGGCTGCGACCGAGGCGAGGTCCCCGGCGAAGCCGGCCGCGGTCAGCCGGGACCGGACCCAACGAGCCCGCAGCCGGCCTTCGTCGGCGGCTGCGGTGGAGTCGACGAGCGCGGCGGCGCGTTCCAGGCCGGGGCGCTCCTCGGGCGAGGCCCCGGCCAGTGCCTGACGCAGGGCCGCCGCGATCACGTCCGCGTCCCGGACGGTCAGCACGAAGGTGTTCTTCTTGCCCAGTTCCGTGATTCCTGTCATGGGGGACAGACTGGCCGTCATGTCCCGTGCCCGCCAAGCGACTTGAGCAGACTCAGAGACTCAGGGACCCGGTCACCTGTTCTTGTCCTGCGCCGTCAGGGCGAAGGCCAGCAGGGCCGTCGTGGTGAAGTCGAGCGAGGGCTCCACCGTCTGCCAGGCGCCCACATCGTCCACGTACCGTGAGCCCTTGCCGTCGAAGTCGGTCCAGGCTCCGGTCGGCGGGCCGGCGGTGCACTTCTTCATGGTCGGGAAGCCGTTCAAGTCGGCCAGTTTCTCCGCCGCGTTGGGGCCGTTGACCACCGCTCCGCGCAGGATCGCGCCCTTCCCGTCGTGGCTGCCGCGGAGGTTGGCCAACTGGTGTTCCGGGCAGTGCGGGTAGACCTCACCCGCGCCGATCATGAAGCTGGTGCCCCACGGGTTGGCGCCGAGCGCCCAGCCCCGCTGCCGCCCGGCGAAGGCCGCGAAGCGGGTGTCACCGGTCGCCCTGGCGTACAGCTGAGCGGTGGCCACCAGGCCGAACGTGTGCGGTACGGCGTCGAAGTCGTCGTAGACCGCGCCCGCGCCGAACGGATCGTGCCCGGCGCGCTCGACCCCGTCCTCCAGCTGGCGGCGCAGGTCCTTGTAGAGGTCCTCGGCCCCGACGCCGTTGCTGCGGTCGCCGTCCAGGGCGGTGGTCAGGTCGACATGGGCGAGGGCGCTGACGTCCGCGACGTTGAGGGTGCCCTTGACGTCGGAGTCCAGGTAGGCCCGGGCCCAGTGGGCCGCGTCGGCCGTCCAGTCGCCCTCCCGGTCGTCACCCAACTCCCGAGCGGCCAGCGCAAGTTCGGCACCGGCGAACTCCAGGTCGTCCTGCCAGGAGTCCTCGGGGTAGAAGCCGCTGGGGAAGGCGGTGACGAGCGGCTTGTCGGGGTCGGGGTCGGTGTCGGCCTGCTCGTAGACGGCGGCGGCCTTCTCCAGCCACTCCCGCGCCTGGTCCGGGTCGGAGTCGGCCGTGCGCTGCGCGGCGAGGGCGAACACCGCCGCGACCCGTCCCGCCAGACTCGGCGTGATCGGCTCGCCCGGCGCGTTGGCCCGGAACACCGGCCGGTGCTTGATCGTGTAGTCCGGGTCGCCGGGCGACACATCGAGCCGGTCGTCGGCCTCCGGCAGCCGCCACACGTCGTGATCAGTGCGCACGTTGTCGTTGCCCGCGCCGATGCCGACCTGGGCGTAGAGCGTCCCGCTGTCGCCGTCCCACATCCGGTCCAGCCAGGACAGACCGTGGTCGGCCTCGGCGGACAGCGCCGGCATGGCCGGCAAGTCCCGTTCGGCAAGCAGGAGTTCGGCGGTCGAATAGGAGGTGGTGCCGGTGAACTTCAGGAAGTCGCCCGCGTCGAACCAGCCGCCCGAGGCGTCGACCGTGTCACCGGTCGGGGTCAGCCGCTCGTCGAGCAGTTCCTCACCCGCCTCGTCGTAGTGCGGGTCGGCGTAGACGGTCGCGTGCTCGTCGGCCAGATGGGACGGGCCGTGCTTGAGGATCCCGGGCAGTACGTCGGCGCCGTCGCGCTGGGCCTGGAGGAAGCGGACGTTGTCCCGGACGAGCGGGGTCATCAGCTCGCTCGCGTCGGCGATCCGGAAGGCGGGGGAGCGGCCGGCGGCGGTGCCGGAAAGGACGATGCGGTAGGTCCCGGGGGTGTTCACCGCGGAGAGGTCGACAGTGCGCACGGACGGGTACTTGGCGTTCCAGTGACCGGTGACGGCACCCAGCCGGCCCGCCGTGACCACCTTGTCCTCCGCGTCGACGACCTTGAAGCGCGCCCCCGCGAGCGCTTTCACGGGTCCCATGACGTAGGCCTGCTTCGTCTCGCCGCGCACATAGCCGGCCTGGTCGACCCGGACGACCGCCTCGGCAGCGGGCGGTGCGGCCGTCGTGTCGTACACGTTGACGGCGACGAGTACGGCGCCGAGGGCCGTGGCGGCGCCGGTGACCAGGAGTACGGGGCTGCGCAGTGCGTTCATGCGCCCACGGTGCCGAGGCCTTCATGAGATGAGGATGAGGACGCCCGGGCCGGGTCCGCCGGCAGCCGGAGTTCGGCGAGCAGGCCGCCGCCGGGAGCGTCCGAGAGGCGGGCCGTGCCGTGATGCAGACCGGCGACCCAGCGGACGATGGCGAGGCCGGCTCCGGTGCCCTGACCGGCTCCGGTGACACCGCGGGCGAACACGCGTTCCCGGTCGGAGAGGGGAACCCCCGGCCCGTGGTCGCGGACCGTGACCAGCCCCGGCGCGACGGTGACCTCCACCGGCGACCCGGCCGGGCCGCCGTACCGCTGGGCGTTCTCCACCAGGTTCCGTACGGCCTGCGCAAGCAGGTCCGGATCGCCGAGTACCACCACCGGTTCGGCGGTCACCGTGACGCTGTCGTGGTCCGGCAGCTCCTCGACCGTGGTCTCCACCAGCTGGTCCAGGCGCAGCGGCACCAGCTCGACCCGCTGGGCGCCGGACTCCAGCCGGGCCCTGGCGAGCAGCCCGGTGACCAGCCGGCTCAGCCGGTCCACCAGTCGTAGCGCCTCGTCGGACGAGCCGCCGCGCTCGACGGTGAGCCGCAGGGTCGCCAGCGGGGTGCGCAGCTCGTGCGCGGCCTCGGCCAGGAACTGTTCCTGCTGGTCAAGACCGCGCAGGGCGGGACGCATGGCCCGCCCGGACAGCAGATGCCCGACGGCCGCCGCGCAGCACACCAGCGCCGTGCAGCCCAGCGCCAGCCAGCGCACCAGGAGGTCGTGGTCGCGCTCGCTGCGCGCCAGCTCAGTGCCGACCAGTACGGCCGCACCGATCCGGTCGCCGTCCCAGACCGGCGCCGCCGCCCACCGCAGCCGCCCGCCGGTGGCCGACGGCGCGCTGTCGAGGACGGTTTCCTGCTCGTCCAGCACCCTCCGCCAGACCTCGTCAAGACGGTCCTGAGCAGGCAGCGAGGAGCGTCCGGGTACGACGTTCCGCAGCGTCGGCGGCTTCCCGGGCGCGGCCTGCAGTACGGCCAACGCCTGTGCGCCCTGGGCGAGTTCGTCCTCGCGCAGCGGCTCCAGGTGCAGCACTCCCGCGTCGAACCAGACCGCCCGCGACAGCCCCGCCGCGCGGCTGCCCACCTCGTGGTCGAGGCCGGAGCGGCGGGAGGCGGCGTCGATCCGGACGGCGACGACGGCGAGTACGACGAGACAGGCCGCCGTCGTCGACGCGAACAGCAGCGTCATCAGCCGGCGGGTGCGCCGCAGCCGGGCCACCGCAGGCGATGGGGCCTCGGCCTGGCGCTTCACGCCTCGCCGCCCAGGCGGTAGCCGACACCGCGCACCGTCCCGATCGGGTCGGGCGGCCCGAGCCGTCTGCGCAACTGCCCGATCAGGACGTCCACCACATTGGACATCGGCTCGCTCGCCTCGTCCCAGCAGCTCTCGATCAGCTCGCTGCGCGTGACGACCTCGCCCGCCCGCAGCATCAGCAGTTCCAGCACCGCGAACTCCTTGGCCGACAGGCTGAGCAGCACTCCGGCCCGGGTCACCCGGCGGCGCGGCAGATCGACCTCCAGGTCGCCCGCCCGCAGCAGCGAGGGCCGCGCGGGCTGCTCCCTGCGGCACAACGCCCTTACCCGTACGACGAGTTCGGCGAAGGCGAACGGCTTCACCAGGTAGTCGTCCGCCCCGTGCTCGAAGCCGGCCACCCGGTCGCTCACCGCGTCCAGCGCGGTCAGCAGCAGGAAGGGCAGCACCGATCCCGCCCGGCGCCGCGCGGCCAGCAGCGTGAGGGAGTCGCCGTCCGGGACCGAGCGGTCGGCCACGACACAGTCGTAGCGATTCACGGACAGCTTGAGGTCGGCCTCGGCCAGCGTCCGCGCGAGGTCCACCGCGAACCCCGCACCCCGCAGCCGATCTGCGACGACGGGCCCCAGCTCAAGATCGTCCTCCAAGACCATTACGCGCATGGCCCGGAGCTTAGGCGACGGCGGGGCGCGCACTTGGATCCCGTACACCGAGTGCGCGCCCCACCGCGTTCCGTGCTCAACTGCTGGGCACGGTGTCCTCGAACGTGGTGCCCGCGCCCCGGTAGGCCGCCACCTTCGCGGCGACCTGCGCCGGGGTGAGGACCTGGTCCTTGACGTGCAGGACGTAGTCGACCTGCTCGTCGTAGGCGCGCGCGGTGGAGCTGGTGAGGCCGCCGAAGTCGATCAGCCACTGGTTGAAGTTGATCGACATCGGCCGCTCCGGGAGGTACGCGGCGTCATGGGTGCCGAAGAGCTGGCCGTCGATGTAGTACTTGATGTTGTTGTTGTCGATGGTCAGCACGAGGTCGTGCCAGCCGTTGTAGCTCTGCCGGCCCTCGGTGTGCTGGTTGACCGCCACCCAGGGGTCGGCCTGGTAGGTCTCCCAGGACGTCGTGTAGAGGATGTTGGACGACTCTCCCCAGCCGCCGTTGGGCAGGTACTCGAAGTCGTACTCGGAGTAGTCGTCCGCCATCGGTGCCGTGAGGTCGTTGATGGTGAAGAAGGTCTGCACGAGGTGGTCGCCGTCCGGCCCGTACTTGGGCGCGTCGTTGAACTTGACCCGGGCCGCGTAGGTGCCGTTCTTGAACTTCCTTGTGTTGGTGACGACTTCGGTCTGCTTGGTGCTCTCGCCGGTGCCCGAGGTCGAGGTCTCCAGGTTCATCACGGAGTTGCCGCTGGTGCTGGCGAAGGTGACGTTCTCGGGCGCCCAGGTGGCGCCGGAGACACCGGGCCCGCCGGAGGTCGAGCGGACGCTCCAGCCGTGCGCGGCGATCTTCGGGTCGTTGGAGGCGCTGTAGTTGAAGTCGTCGAAGAGGGTGGCGCCGGTGGCCGGGGGATCGGTGGGCGGGTCGGTGGGCGGGTTCGTCGGGTCGTTGCCGGCGGGGGCCGTGCCCCACAGGGTGGTACCGGACAGCTGTGCCGTGACCTTGGACCAGTCGGCGTACGACGTCTGTGAGGCGCCGAAGGAGTAGTCGTCGCTCTGGTTCAGGGTCTGCCATGTCGACTGGTAGAAGCGCAGCTGCATGTCACTGGTGTCGGTGCCCGGCGCGAGGGTGCCGGCGCCGGAGGTGAAGCCGATCTCCAGGTAACGGTCCGCCGTGGCCGTCGGGTTGGCGAGGGTGCCGAAGGTGCCCGTGATGTTGGCGCAGCCCTTGACCGCCCAGGAACACGCGAAGCGGTAACTCGCGCTCGCCGAGTCCGCCTTGAAGTAGTAGCGGAGCTTGACGTTCGCCAACTGCACTGTGGTGGAGCCGGTGTTCTTCACCTTGAACCAGGGCTCGGACTGGTCGGCGGTGGCACCCGTGGCGCTGGTGCGGTACTGGACGCTGAGTCCGTCGCCGGCCGCGCTGGCGGTGGACGGCATGGCGGTGAGCGCGGCGGCGCCCAGGGCCACCGCTACGGCGGCGGACGCGGCGGCGCGCAGCCTGGTCTTCGCGAACCTCGTGTCGTGTCTCATGTCGTGCCTCTCCAGAAGGTGGGGTGGTTCCGGAACGGGACAGCAAGGGCGGTACTGGACGGGTCAGGGGTGGTACTGGACGTCGAGCGCGTCGAGCCGGGCCGTGTGCCCGTCGAGCCGGGCGCGGAAGTCGTCCCAGTCGGTCGGGCCGCTCCACGCGCGGTCGGCCAGAGCGCACAGGCGGGGATAGGTGAGGTACTCGATACGCTCGGGTGCCGTGACGAACTCGGTCCACAACTGGGCCTGGGTGCCCAGGACTTGGTCGGCGGCGCTCCGCTCCGCGTCCTCGGGGACGGGGTCGTGGGAGTGCACGGTCCGCAGATCGACGACCTTGCCCGGCTGGGCCGGGGGCTCGCGCGGGTCCTCGGACTGGGCGTAGTCGAGGTAGGTCGCCCGGTGGTACGCGCTCACCACCTGGTGGCCGCGCCGGGCCGCCGTCAAGGTGTGCGCCGCGTCGCGCCAGGTCATCACCGTGAAGTCCAGGGGCAGTTCGGCACCGGTCTCGGCCCAGCCGACCGGGCGCCGCCCGTGCCGCACGAGGAACTCGCCGATCCGCCCGAGGAACCAGCCGTGCAGCGCTGCGGGACTCGACAGGCCCTGTGCCACCGCCCGTTCACGCGCGGCGGCACTGTGCGTCCACTCGGCGGTGGGGCACTCCTCGCCGCCCACATGGATGTACGGCGAGGGGAAGACGTCCATGACCTCGTCGAAGACGGTACGGCAGAAGTCGAGGACCTCGTCGTGGACGCCGAGGACGGTGTCGCACACGCCCCAGCGGGTCCAGACGTCGAGGCTGCGTTCCGGGTGGTTGCCCAGCTCGGGATAGGCGGCCAGGGCGGCCCGCACATGCCCGGGCATCTCTATCTCCGGCATGACGGTCACCCCGCGGGCGGCGGCGTAGTCGACCAGGCCGGCGAGTTCGGCCCGGGTGTAGGACCCACCGTGCGGGACGCCGTCGTACAAGTCGCTTCCGGCGGGGCCCTGTTGGGACTCGGCGCGGTGGCCGCCGATCTCGGTGAGCTTGGGATAGGCGGCCACCGGCATGCGCCAGCCCTGGTCGTCCGTGAGGTGGAGATGGAACACGCCGATCTTGTGCAGGGCCAGCAGATCGACGTACCGGCGGAGATAGGAGACGGGCTGGAAGTGCCGGGCCACGTCGAGCATCGCGCCGCGCCAGGGGTGCCGGGGGAGGTCGGTGATCTCGACGCAGGGCAGCAGCCACTCCGCGTCGCGCTGCGGACGCGGCGACAGGGCCTGCGGGGGCAGGAGTTGACGGATCGTCTGGATTCCGCGCAGCAGCCCGGTGAGGTGTGCGGCGCGCAGCAGGACGGCGTGCGGGGCGACGGTGAGCCCGTAGCCCTCGTCGCCGAGACCGGCCAGGCCGGCGTCGAGGGTCAGGGTCAACTGCCCGTCGGGGGAGGCCTCCAGGGGGAGTCCGGTGGCGGGGGCGAGCAGGGTGCGCAGCAGGTCCGCGGCCGGTTCGGCGCCCGCGCCGATACGCAGCGAGGTGTCGGCGTCGAGCGTGAAGTGCCCCGGCCGGAGCGCGGACTTGGTGGGTCGGGGGACGAGGGAGAGCACGGAACGCTGTGCGGGCATGGATCGTCTCCGGGACGGGGGCGTGTGGGTGTGGGTGTGGGTGTGGTGCGGAGGGTCAGCCCTTGACCGCGCCGGCCGCGAAGCCGGAGGTGACATGGCGCTGGAGCAGCAGGAAGATCACAAGTGCCGGTGCCGCGAAGAGAGTCGAAGCCGCCATGGTGGCGCCCCAGTCGGTGCCGAAGACGTTCTGGAACGAGGACAGCCACACGGGCAGCGTGCGGTGGTCCTGCTGCTTGATGATCAGGAAGTTGGCGTAGGTGAACTCGTTCCAGGCCGTGATGTAGCCGAACAGCGAGGTGGCCATCAGACCCGGTGCGAGCAGCGGGAACGCGATGCGCCGGAACGCGCCGAACCGGGTGCAGCCGTCGACCTGCGCGGACTCCTCCAGCTCCGGAGGGATCGTGCCGATGAAACCGCGCAGCACGATGATCGTGAACGGCAGCGTCATCATGAAGTAGACGAGCGTCAGCGTCGGCAGCCGGTCCAGCATGTCGGTGTCCCGGGAGATGATGTACACCGGGATGATCAGTGACTCCCAGGGCGCCATCTGCGCGATGAACACCATCAGCATGAACTGCCGGCGCCCCTTCCACCTCATCCGGGCGACCGCGTAGGCCGAGCCGAGCGCGATGACGAGGGCGAGCAGGACCGCGCTCAGCGTGACGAGGACGCGACAGGCCGGCGAACATACGGAGCTGCACGGTTCACCCCTGGAGGACATGAACTGACCACCTGACCAGTGAAGCCCACTGGACAGCTCACCTCTCGATGTGGGGATGAAGGTGGCATAGACCAATGCGGGCGTCAACCCCCTCTGTTGCTAGGGGATTTGGCGTGGATATCGCCCGAGAGCCGGATGATCACCACCCGATGGTGGTTACACTTCCCCGGTCAAGAGGGCGAACTGCGGGGCAATCGCTGGTCAACTGGTCAACCGGTCGGCCGGGGAATCCGCGTACGAGGGAGTGCGACATGAAGGCCGACGCGCCAGGGGCGATACTCAAACGGGAGCGGGTCCGCGACTTCATCCTCGACCTCGTCGAGTCGCAGCACCCGGGGGACCCGATCCCCTCCGAGCGCGCCCTCTGCGCCCAACTCGGCGTGTCCCGGCCGACCTTGCGCGCAGCGGTCGACGAACTCGTCGCCGCGGGGCTGCTGGTGCGGGAGCACGGGCGCGGCATGTTCGTGGCGCCCGAGAAGATCACCCAGGAACTCGTCTCCGGTGAGCAGACCATGACGGCGCCGCAGGCCTCCGGGACCTGGTCGAGCCGGCTGCTGGAGTTCACCACCATCCCGGCCGGCGCCCGGGTGGGGCGCAGGCTGCGGCTGTCGCCCGCCGCCGAGATCGTGTACGTCGCGCGGCTGCGGCAGGTCGACGGCGCCCCGATGGCCATCGAGCACCTGCACATCAGGGCCGATCTCGTACCCACCCTGTCCGCACAGGAGTTGGAGGCCGGCGACCTCTACGAACACCTGCGGGAACAGCACGGCGTGCACGTCCAGGAGGCGGTCCAGGCCATCGAGCCGACGGTCGTCACCAAGGCCGAGGCCGAACTCCTCGACGTCCCCGAGCTCTCCCCGGCCCTGCTCTTCGAACGCCTCACCTCGGACACGACAGGCCGGCCCGTCGAGTACGTCCACTCGATCTACCGCGGCGACCGCTACCGCATCGTCTCCCGCCTCACCCTCGGCCCCGCGGTCGCGGCCCCCTCGGCCCCCTTCGGCCACCACCCCGGCATCCCCCCGGGTGACTTCGCCCACCGCGACACCATCGCGTCGTCCACGCGGGGGGACATCCAGTCGGGGGCGTGAACTGCCGCCGGGCGGAAGGTGGTTCTACAGCTCGCCGGGGCGGCCGTACCGGTAGAAGAACGGTCCGTCGAGCTGGCCCGCCAGTGCGCGGGTCAGGCCGGAGCTGTCCTCCAGGAGTCGGGCCCCCGGGGTGAGGTCGCCGACGTAGAGCGGATCGAAGCCGGCGTGGGTGATGAGCCGCGCGGTGATGTCCTTCGCGGCGGGCTCGGCGGCGTAGAGGTTGCTCGGCGTGACGCGCTGCGTGCCGACCTGGTCGTACGCCGAGGCGAAGACCGTGTTGAAGGACTTCGCGGTCGGGCCGCCGACGATCGACTTGACCTGGTGCGCGAGCGAGGGGAAGGACTCGTCGCGGTCGCCGTAGAGGTTCGTCGCGTCGACGGTCACCTGGCCGTTCAGCCCGGTGACGCCGGCGAGCGCCTCGGCGATGAGGCCGCCGGGGACGGCGACGACCACGACGTCCGCGTCCGAGGCGTCACCGCCGTCCCGGCCCAGCGTCCTGACCTGGTGTCCTGCCTTCTCCCAGAGCCGGGCCAGGCCGCCGCCGACGTGTCCTCGTCCGATCACCGTGATGTTCATGTCGGGCCCTCCGGTTGCTGGGAGTTTCACTGTCCTCGTTGACGTGTCAACAAAACACCACACTTGTTGTCGTGTCAACCAATGCCGCCGGGGCGGGGGAGGGACAGCACCCGGCTGTTCCTCCCCCGCCCCGGCGGGACGGAGCTCAGATGGCCTGCGCGGTGGGCAGGATGGTGATCTCGGTGAGGTTGACGTGGCGCGGCACAGCGGCCATGAAGGCGACGGTCTCGGCGATGTCGGCGCTCTGCAGGACGTCGATGTCGTGGATGAGGTCGGCCATCAGCTTCGACGCGTCGGCATCCGTGACGTGGTCGGGGAGTTCGGTGTCGACCATGCCGGGCTCGATGGTGGCCACGCGGACCATCTTCGGGCCGAGCTCGGTCCGCAGCAGCCGGGTGAGGTGGCTGATGTAGGCCTTGGTGCCGGAGTAGACCGAGAACTTCGTCAGGATGCGGGTGGCCGCGATCGACGAGGTGTTGATCAGGTCGGCCGGCCTGCCGGCGGCTGCGGACTCCGTCAGGTGGGGGAGGAACGCGGCGATCACGTTCATCAGCCCGCTGATGTTGAGGTCGATCTGACGCTGCCAGTCGTCGACCTTCAACTCCTCGATACCGGAGATGAGTTGCACTCCGGCGTTGTTGAACACCAGGTCGGCCTTGCCGAAGCGCTCGGCGACCCGATCGGCGGCGCTCTGGACGGCGGCCCGGTCGGTGACGTCCACGGCCAGGGCGAGCGCGGTGCCGCCGGCCGCCTCGATGTTCTTGACCAGACTGTCCAGCCGCTCCTTGCGGCGGGCCAACACCACGACGGTGGCGCCGAGTTCGGCGAGACGTTCGGCGGTGACGGCACCCATGCCGCTGGAGGCGCCGGAGACGACGGCGACGCGGCCGGCCAGCGGGGTACCGGTGAGCAGGGCGGAAGCGGACATCACAAGACCTCGATCTCTGTGCGGGAAGGTGTGTGGGGGGCTGGGAAGCGTGCTGGGAACGGTGTTTGAGGGTGTGTCAGGCGACGTCGTCGTGTGCGGTGGCCGCCGACTTCTCGCGCCACGGGGCCAGGTCGTCCTGCACCTGCCGGTACTTGACCTCCAGCCGCTCCAGGGTGTCGCGGCCGAGGTAGAGGTGCGTGGGCAGCTTCTCGGTGCCGGTGACCTCGACGATGAGCGCGGCGCCGCGCACGGGGTCGCCGAGCTGGGCGTGGTTGGCCCGGTCGATCCAGTCCAGCGTCACGTGGGCGGGGGTGTCGTCGTAGTCGGCGATACGGTTCGCGGCCACCGAGAGCGAGCTCGCGTCGAGGAAGTCGGTGCGGAACACGCCCGGTTCGACCACCATCGACTGGATGCCGAACGGCGCCATCTCGGCGGAGAGCGCCTCGCTGATCCCCGCGACCGCGAACTTCGAGGCGCAGTACAGGCTGACGCCGGGCTCGCCCTCGAAGCCCGAGCGGGAACCGATGTGGACCAGCTTGCCGGAACCCTGCTCGCGCATCACGGGCAGGACGGCGCGGGTGACGTTGATCAGGCCGAACACATTGAGGTCGAACAGTGAGCGGGCCTCCGCGTCGGTGATCTCCTCCAGCGCGCCGAGCAGCCCGCGGCCGGCGTTGTTGACCAGGACGTCGATACCGCCGAAGCGCTCCACGGCGGCCTCGACCGCCTGCGGGATGCTGTCGTTGTCCGTGACGTCCAGGGCGACGGTGAACACGTTGTCCGACTTCTTCAGGTCGTCGGACACCCGCTCCGGATTCCGTACGGCGACCACGACATTGTTACCGCCTGCCAGCGCGGCCCGGGCGATTTCCGCGCCGATTCCACGGGAGGCGCCGGTGACAAACCATGTAGCCATGGGGAAAACCTCTTTCGTCGCTTCCCCTCGTGGGGGATTTCCTGTTGACGTAAATGAGTCTGTCCCTCCGTCGGGGAGCTATGAAGGCAGCGGTTTTCCTGGGAGTCCCACACCCAGGAACGGGCACCGGACCGCGAAGTCGGTGACATGTCAACAAGCTGGTACGGTGACGGCATGCCCGAACCCCGATGGCTCACCCCCGACCAGGCCGAGGTCTGGGCGAAGTACCGGACGCTGCGCCGCACCCTGCAACGGGCCCAGGACCAGCAGCTGCAGCGCGATTCCGGCCTCTCGGCGGCGGACTACGCGCTCCTGGCGCCCCTGTCGGAGTCCGCCGACGGTGTGCTGCGGGCACGGGAGCTCGGTGCCGAGGTGGACTGGGAGCGGAGCCGGCTGTCCCACCAGATCAGCCGCATGGAGAAGCGCGGGCTGGTCACCCGCGAGGCCTGCGCCGACGACGCGCGCGGCTCCATGGTGCGGCTCACGCGAAAGGGCCGGGAGGCGATCGAGGCCGCCGCGCCCGCGCATGCGGAAAATGTGCGGCGGCTGGTTTTCGATCCGCTGACACCTGACGAGGTGTGCCTTTTCGGCGATGTTCTGGACCGAATACTGGACGCTGTCGAGCAGGATTCCCGGTAAAGCCGACGCGGCAAAGGGCCGTGCTTCTACTGGGCGTCCCGCGCCGGATTCTGCTGGTGCGGCACCTCGGGCGCGCTGAGCGACCCGAGCAGGGCCAGGGCGTCCGCCGAGGGGGAGTCCGGCTCCGCCTGGAGAATGATGAGCTGCTGCCCCGGCGCACTGCGGATGTTGAGTGCCTCGTGCCGCAACTCCAGTTCGCCCACGACGGAATGCCGCATCCGCTTCACCTCGTACGGCGGGACCCGGGCGTACTCACGGGCCCACAGCGAGCGGAACTCGCCGCTGCGCACCGACAGTTCACCGACGAGCTCCAGGATGCGGGGATCCTCGGGGGTGCTCGCGGCGGTCTGCTGGAGGTCGGCGACCGCGCGGTCCTTGGCCCGCTCCGCGTTCCGGTAGAAGGTCTTCGCCGCCGGGTCCAGGAACAGCATACGCAGCACGTTGTCCTGCTGGGCGAAGTCGCCGTAGAGGGCGTCGGTCAGGGCGTTCGTGGCCAGCAGGTCCTGGGCGTGGCCGACGATGAAGGCCGGTGTCCTGGTCCAGCTCTCGATCAGCTGCCGCAGATGCGGGCGGACCCGCTCGACCCGCACCGCCGGCCTGGTGCGCCGGGCCGTGGGCCGCGCAAGGCGGAACAGCTCCCGCCGGTCCTCGTCCCCGAGCCGCAGTGCACGGGCCATCGCCTCCAACACCCGTACCGAGGGGCTGAGTTCACGGCCCTGCTCCAGCCGGCTGTAGTAGCCGGCGCTGACCCCCGCGAGCGCCGCGACCTCGTCGCGCCGCAGCCCTGGCACCCTGCGACGGCCGGAGCCGGGCAGTCCCGCGTCGGCGGGGCTGACGCGTTCCCTGCGGGAGCGGAGGAAGCGACCCAGTCCTTCCACCGGGTCGGGGCGCGTGTCGTTGTCCATACCGTCGAGGCTAGGCGGAAAGCGCCCCGAGAAGTTCGGTCGACGGTGGGTGCGTCGCACCCAGGACCGCGGCTCCCCGGGTGTCAGGACGGGCCGGCCGGGCCGCGAATCACTGTGTGTGAAGCATGTGGAACCTGGTGCAGTCGTGGACGACCGGGCCTTCTCATCGAACGGAAAACACTTAGTCTTGCCGCATGAGCAATGGGACCCCTTTGGGTGATTTCCTCCGGGCCCGCCGCGAGGCCCTCAAGCCCCAGGACGTCGGTCTGCCCGAGTACGGGCGCCGCCGGGTGCCGGGACTGCGGAGGGAGGAAGTCGCGCTGCTCGCCGGAGTCAGCTCCGACTACTACATCAGGCTGGAGCAGGGACGCGAGAACAGCCCGTCCCCGCAGGTGCTGGAAGCCGTGGCGCAGGCGCTGAAGCTGGACGCGGAGTCCGCCGACCATCTCAACCGCCTCTGCCTCGCGCCCTCGCAGCGCCCGCACGGCCGGAGCGAGGCCGAAGTCAGCGCGCAGCTCCTGCAGTTGATGGACGGCTGGGAGCACACCCCCGCCTTCGTCCTCGGCCCGGCCCTCGACATCCTCGCGGTCAACTCCCTTGCCACGGCGCTGCACAGCGGGTTCGACGCCTTCGACAACCTCGCCCGCAATGTGTTCGTCGACCCGGCCGGGCGCGAGTTCTACCAGGAGTGGGAGCGGGCCGCGCACTCCTGCGTCGCCGAGCTCAGGGCCGCCTACGGACACGATCCCGAATCGGCCCGGATCGCCGAGGTGGTAGCCGAACTCTCCGACGCGAGCGAGGAGTTCACCGCTCTCTGGCAGCTGCACGACGTCAAGTCCAAGTCCCAGGAGGGCAAGCACCTCAAGCATCCGGACGTCGGCGACCTGCACATCGCGTTCGCGGCCTTCACCGTCAACGGCGCCCCGCACCAGCAACTCGTCGTCTACCAGGCCGAACCCGCGAGCCCCACCGCGGCGGCCTTCGAGACACTGCGAGCCCTGGCCACCGAGCCGAAGAAGGCCGGGGCGACCGCACACCTGTGACCGGGCCGGGACCGGCCTGCCCGAGCGAGGACGTTGCCGGGAATGCCGATCCGCATGTCGATTCAGCCCCGCGCCCCTTCAGGGCGACGGCCCGACCGTCGACCTCAAGGACCGCATGACCAAGTGGCAGTACCTTCTGTAGGCCACCGACATCAGGAGACCTGGCCATGCCCCGAGCAGTGAAGTTCTCCCGCTACGGCGGCCCGGAGGTGCTGGAGGTCGTCCAGGTGTCGCGCCCGCGGCCGGGCCCCAAGGAGGTGCTCGTCCGGGTGGTCGTCGCCGGGGTCAACCCCGGGGAGGCCGGCATCCGGCAGGGCGTCTTCGCGGACAGGTGGCCCGCCGACTTCCCCGAGGGCCAGGGCAACGACTTCGCCGGTCTGGTCGCCGAACTCGGCCCGGGCGTCGCCGACTTCACCCTCGGCGACGAGGTCATCGGCTACCTTCCGCGCAGGGCGCAGGCCGACTACGTCGTCTCGCCCGCCGCGCTGCTCGCCCCCAAGCCCGCCGACATCGACTGGGAGGCCGCCGCACCGCTGTCGGCGGTGGGCGTGACGGCCTGGGCCGCCGTGGACGCCGTAGCACCGACCGCAGGGGACACCGTCGTCGTGTCCGGCGCGGCCGGCGGGGTCGGCTCCCTCGCCGTCCAGCTGGCCCGGCTGCGCGGCGCGCAGGTCATCGGCACCGCCGGACCGCACAACGCCGACTTCCTGCGCTCGCTCGGCGTCGTCCCCGTCGAGCACGGACCCGGCCTCGCCGACCGGCTGCGGGCCGCGGCACCCGACGGCATCGACGCGTTCGTCGACACCTTCGGACAGGGCAACGTCGACATCGCCGTCGAACTGGGTGTGGCCCCGCAGCGGATCAACACCCTCGCCGACGGCCGCGCCGTCGCCCGTCACGGGGTGCGCAGCCGTGCCCAGGAGGACGTGTTCACCCCTCAACTGGTCGCCGAACTCGCCGAACTGGTCTCCAAGGGACTGCTCACCGTCCACTTCAGCGAGGTGTATCCGCTGGAACAGGTCCAGGAGGCCTACCGGCAGGTGCAGCGGCGCCACACCCGCGGGAAGATCGTGCTCGGCCTGGTCCCGCCGGACGAACGCGCCGCCCTCGCCGACGAACTCCGCACCCCTGACGCCTGACCCCACTTCACGGAGGACCCCATGCCCGTACGCCGTATCGGCCTCGTCGTCCACCAGGGACGGGCGACCGCCCGGGACGCGGCGCGCGCCGTGCACGCGTGGAGCGAGGCACACGGCGTCCGCTGCACGGAGATCGACGTCTGGGCCAAGGACCAGCACCGCCGCGCCGGACGCGAGGAGTCCGAAGCCGCGGGCAGGCCCGACCTCGTCGTCACCCTCGGCGGCGACGGCACCTTCCTGCGCGGGGCCCGCATCGCCGTCAAGAGCGGAGCCGGCGTCCTCGGCGTCGACCTCGGCAAGGTCGGCTTCCTCACCGAGGTCCCGGCCTGCGACATCGGTGACGCCCTCGACGCCGTGCACGAGGGGCGGGCCGTGGTGGAGGAACGCATGACGCTGACCATGCGCGCCTCCCGGCCCCTGGACATCCCGCCGGAGATGGAGGCCCTGCTGCGCTACGGCCGCGGTCCGATGCTGCCGCCGCCGCAGGTCCGGCCCGAGACCACGGAGGGCGGCGGATGGGGCTGCGCGCTGGACGTCATCGCCCTCAACGACGTCGTCCTGGAGAAACTCGCCCGCGACCGGCAGGTCAGTGTCGGTGTCTACCTGGCAGGCGGGCTGCTGGCGAGCTACTCGGCCGACGCCCTGGCCGTCGCCACCCCCACCGGGTCCACGGCCTACAGCTTCGCCGCCGGCGGACCCGTCCTCTCGCCCCACATGGACGCCCTCGTCTTCACCCCCATCGCCCCGCACATGACCTTCGACCGCAGCGTCGTCGTCGCCCCCGACGAACCGGTCGGTCTGCGCGTGCTGCCCCACTCCGGACAGGCCGCCGTCAGCGTCGACGGCCAACTCCGCGGCGTCCTGGACCCCGGCGACTGGATCGGCGTCTTCCGCGCCCCCCAGCGGGTCCGCCTCATCCGCCTGCGCCCCACCGACTTCTACGGCCGGCTGCGCGACCGGTTCCGGCTCACCGACGCCCCCGCCACCGCCCAGGACGGCCCCGCGGCCCCCTTCTTCCGCCCGGACACCCCGGTCCCGCCGGACCTCGCGGGACTGCGCCTGCCCCCGCCGACCACCGCGCGCTGAGGGCTCACACCGGCAGGCGGACGGTGAAGACCGTGCCGGCGTCTACCGTGCTGGTCACCGTCACCGTCCCGCCGTGCGCCTCCGTGAGCCGGCGGACGATGGCGAGGCCGAGACCGCTGCCGCCGGTGCGGCGGCTGCGGGACTTCTCGGCCCGCCAGAACCGGTCGAAGACCCTCGGCAGATCCTCGGCCGGGATACCGGTACCGGTGTCGGCGACCTCGATCGTCACCTGGTCCCCGACCCTGCGGGCCCGCAGGGTGACACTGCCGCCGGCAGGGGTGTGCCGTAGCGCGTTGGACACCAGGTTGCCGACCACCTGCCGCAGCCGTACGGGATCGCCCGACAGTTCGGGATCGCCGTCGACGCGGGTGGTGAGGGAGACGGTCGCGGTGTCGGCGCGGGCCTGGTGGGCGGTGGCGACATGGTCGAGGAGGTCGCGCACGCGCAGCGGTTCGGGGTGGACGCGCAGCTGGCCGGCGTCGGCCTCCGCGAGGTCCTGCAGATCGTCGACGATGTGCTGGAGCAGCAGCGCCTCTTCGAGCAGGGAGTCGACGAGGGCCTGGTCGGAGATGGCGATGCCGTCCTGGACGGCCTCCAGCCAGCCGCGGATGGTGCTCAGCGGAGTGCGCAGTTCATGGGCGACATCGCTGACCATCGCCTTGCGCTGGCCCTCCACGCGTTCGCGGCGCTGGGAGAGGTCGTTGAACGCGGCGGCGAGATAGCCGATCTCGTCGTTGGTCGTCACCGGCACCCGCTGGTGTTCCTCCACGGGACGGCGGGCCGCGTCGGCCAGCGCGCGCAGCGGCCGCACCAGCCGGGTGCCGACGACGACGGTGACGGCCACGGTGACCAGCAGCACCAGACCGGCGACCCCGGCGAGACGTGCGGTGTTGGCGGAGGTGAAGCGGAAGCCGGGCGCGGCGGCCGAACCGGCCGGGGTGGTGACGTACAGCAGCGCGGCCGGTGCCACATAGGAGGTGAGCTGGTCGCGGCGGGCGGTGTCCAGACAGGTCTGGCTGGCCTGGGCGCCGGTCTTCGTCCGGACGACGAAGTCGATGCCGACCTTCAAGGCCTGCTGGTTCTGGTGCTCCAGGCAGTCGTTGACCAGGGTGTTGAGCCGGTTGAGCGGCCCGATCTCGGTCCGGACGGGAGTGGCGAGCTGGTCGACGCCGCATCCGTAGTCCCTGGCGGACCCGCCCAGGACGGAGTCGGGGAACCTGATGGAGGTCCGGCCGCTCGGCGCCTCGACGAGGGTGCCGA
This sequence comes from Streptomyces sp. NBC_01622, assembly GCF_045209635.1. Lineage (NCBI taxonomy): Bacteria > Bacillati > Actinomycetota > Actinomycetes > Kitasatosporales > Streptomycetaceae > Streptomyces > Streptomyces sp. NBC_01622. Next base: position 1,941,559 of record NZ_CP109293.1, on the reverse strand, counting down.
CACCGGTGGGGCCTCCCACGCAGGAGAGGATCTTCTCCGCCATGATGTGCAGCGACTTCCGCTCGGCCGCGGTCAGCCGGTACGGGCCGACGGCACGCGGGTCGATGCGGTCCGTCGCGGTGCCGGGCAGCAGGGCCGCGTCGGTGTGCAGGGGGTCCACGACCGCCGACGCCCTGGTGGGAAGGGTGGCGACCGAGGCGGCCGAGGTGGCGAGCGGGCGGTGGCTCTGCGTCGTCAGGGTGATCCGGCGTCCGGTGCGCCCGGCGAGACGGCGCAGGGTGGGAGCGACGCCGGTCCAGTCCCGGTGCGTGGCGGCGTAGCCGACCAGGGTGTCGTAGATCTGGGTGTCGGAGGACAGGAGTTGGCCCTGTTCCTGCTGGATGGCGCTGCTCGTGGTGCGCGCCGCCAGCCAGGCGGTGGCCGCGACCGAACAGACGGCGATCATCACGGAGGTGGCCAGCAGGCGGACCAACAGGCTTCTGCGCAGGGGCACTTTGGCCCGGACGCGGGTCCTGGGCCTCGTCCCGCCGCCTCCCTTGGCCTCCGACTCCGGTTCAGCGCGCACGGCTGCCGTCGACGAGCTTGTAGCCGACGCCGTACACGGTCTGCAGATAGGCGGGTCGGCGGGGGACGGCTTCTATCTTCTTGCGCAGGTTGAGGATGTGCACGTCGATGGTCCGTTCGGTGATGTAACGGTCGAACCCCCTTGTCAGGGCGAGTAGTTGGCGGCGGCTGAAGACCCGTTCCGGTTCGGCGGCCATCGCCGCGAGGATCTCGAACTCCCCGGGCGTGCACACCACTTGGCGTCCGTCGAGGCCGACGGTACGGCGGACCGGGTCGACGGCGAGTGCGCCGATCCGGATCACCGGATCGTCCACCGCGACCGCGGCCCGGGTGCGCCGCAGCAGGGTGCGGATGCGGGCCATCAGCTCGCGGGGGCTGTACGGCTTCGTCATGTAGTCGTCGGCGCCCAGGTCGAGGCCGAGCAGCAGATCCTCCTCGGTGCTGCGCGCGGTCAGCATCAGCACGGGCACCTCGCACTCCCGGCGCAGCACCCGGCACACGTCCAGACCGTCGACGAGCGGCATCATGACGTCGAGGACGAGCAGGTCCGGCTGCCGGCGCCGCACCGCGTCGATCGCCGCGCGCCCGTCGTGGACGACGAGCGCGGAGTGGCCCTCGCGTTCGAGGTAGCGGCGGATCACCTCGGCCTGTTTGACGTCGTCCTCGGCCACCAGGACATATGCGTTCACGCCGCTCACCCTAAGGTCGCCGCCGCGACATCAGACAGGAGTCTGACGGTGGCCTGACAGGATCTTCATAAGCTCCGGCCGTGGTGCCGCCATGTCGAAACTCACCCATCGACGTGGTCGGCTCCACCACCGCCGACAACTCCCAGGGCGACACCGGCGGTTCGGCCCCCCGCGCAGCTCACGGTCACCGTCTCGGTGCCCGACACCGGGGCGGTCCGGAAGCTGACCTCGGCCCCGGTGCAGGTGGCGTTCACCTCGGAGAGCCACAGGGGTGTGCTCGCCGTACCGGTCGGCGCGCTGCTGGCGCTGAGCGAGGGCGGCTACGCCGTCCAACTGCCCGGCGGCCGGCTGATCGCGGTGAGGACCGGGATGTTCGCCAAGGGGCTGGTCGAGATCAGCGGCGCCGGTGTCACGGCCGGGATGAAGGTGGAGACCACCTTGTGAAGAGTCGACCGGTACTGGCCGTGATCGACGCGGGCATGGAGCACCCCGGCGGGGTGAAGGCCCTGGACGGTGTCTCGCTCGCCATCGAGGAGGGCGAACTCCTCGCCGTCGTCGGCCCGTCCGGGTCCGGCAAGTCGACCCTGCTGCACATCATGGGCACCCTGGACCGGCCGACCAGCGGCACCGTGGAGATCGGCGGCCACGACGTCGCGACCCTCTCCGACCGCATGCTCTCCGCGCTGCGCGGACGCCAACTCGGCTTCGTGTTCCAGCAGTTCCATCTCACCGACGGACTGACCGCCGCCGGGAACGTCGCAACAGGCCTGCTCTACACGGGAGTTCCGCGCCGACAGCGCGCTCCGCCGGCCCGGGAGGCACTGGCCCGGGTCGGTCTGGCGCGCCGCGCCGGGCATCTGCCGAACCAGCTCTCCGGCGGCGAACGCCAACGGGTCGCCATCGCCCGCGCGTTGGTCAACCGCCCGGCCCCGGTCCTCGCGGACGAGCCCACCGGCGCCCTGGACACCGCCAACGGCCGTGCCGTACTGGAGCTGTTGACCACCCTGAACGACGAGGGCACCACCATCGCGATCATCACCCACGACCGGGACATCGCCCGGCGGCTGCCCCGCAGGGCGGAGATCCTCGACGGCCGGCTCGTCGCCGACGTCCGCGGTGACGACTTCGGCGAGAACACCCAGGCCATCGACATGGCCGAACTCACCGACGACACCCTCGCCATCCGCAGGGACACCTTCACCGACATCCATGGGGAACGCCGGTCATGACCACCACCGCACCGAAGCCGACCGCCGCCATGGCCGTCGCCGACACCAGGCCGGTACGGCTGGCTCCGCTGGACATCCTGCGCCTGGGGCTGCTCGGCATCCACACCCGCCGGATGCGGGCGGCGCTGTCCGCGCTGGGCATCTCGATCGGCATCGCCACGGTGATCGTGGTGACCGGGATCCCGGCGTCCAGCCAGACACCACCGGTCCAACTCCCGCCGCAGTCAGTGGACATGGTCCGCCGGATCGGGCCGGTCACCGTGGCCGGCGCCGTCGCCAACACCCATGCTGAGGTGTTCCGCAACGACCGTGTCGACGCCGACGACTACGCGGGGCTGGCTTCCTGGCCAGCAGGACCAACCTGCTGCGGGCGATCAACGCCGAGGTCCAGTCGGGGCGTTTCCTCGGCGCGAGCACCGAGCGGTTTCCCACGGCGGTCCTCGGCTCGGTGGCCGCCACCCGGATGGGCATCGCCAAGGTGGTGCCGGGCAGGCCGGCCCCGCAGATCTACACCGACCACCGCTGGTCCACGGTCATCGGCGTCCTCGCGCGGACCCCGCTCTCGCCCGACATCGACCGCGCGGTCCTCGTCGGCTGGGACGCCGCGCGCACCCAGCTGGGCTTCACCGGACACCCGACCGTCATCTACGTCAAGGCCAGGGAGGACGGCATCGACGCCGTCCGCAATGTGCTCGCCCCGACCATCTACCCCGAACTCCCCGGCATGGTGCAGGTCAGCCGTCCCTCCGACGCCCTCGCCGCGAAACGCGCCACCCGGACGACGTTCTCCGCGCTCTTCCTCGGCCTGGCCGGAGTGGCCCTCCTGGTGGGCGGGATCGGCGTGGCCAACACCATGGTCATCTCGGTCCTCGAACGCCGCAAGGAGATCGGCCTGCGGCGGGCACTGGGCGCCAACAAGGGCCAGAGCCGCGGCCAGTTCCTCACCGAGCCGGTGGCGCTGTCCTGCCTCGGCGGGCTGGCCGGAACCGTCCTCGGCATCCTGGCGACCGTCGGCTACGCCGCCTACCAGGGCCGGCCGCCGGTGATCCCGCTGCCGGCGGTGGCGGGCGGCTTCGGCGGCGCCGTCCTGATCGGCATGGCCGCCGGTGTCTACCCCTCCATCAGGGCCTCCCGCCTCACCCCGACGGAGGCCCTCGCGACCACGTGACGACCCGCCCCCGCACGTACGGACGAGTTTCACATGGGCGCCACCAGACCCTTCCCTGACGTTTGTTGCTCTTGGAACACTCGCACCGCGCGCATTTCGCCATGTTCCGGCCGGCCGCGCGTCAGGATGAGAGGTGCCTCACCCATGTCCGAAGTCAACCGGCGTCGCTTTCTCCAACTCGCGGGTGCCACCACGGCTTTCACCGCGCTGTCGAACAGCATCGAGCGTGCCGCCGCGCTCCCCGCGAACCATCGTTCCGGAAGCATCGAGGACGTCGAGCACATCGTCGTCCTGATGCAGGAGAACCGGTCCTTCGACCACTACTTCGGCTCGCTCAGAGGCGTACGGGGCTTCGGCGACCCGCGTCCGGTCGTGACCCGGCAGGACGGCAAACCGGTCTGGTACCAGTCGGACGGCACGAAGGACATCCTGCCGTTCCGCCCCGAGGCGGACGACCTGGGCCTGCAGTTCATCCAGGACCTCCCGCACGGCTGGAACGACGGGCACGCCGCGTTCGACGGCGGCAAGTACGACAAGTGGGTGCCGTCCAAGGGCTCCACGACGATGGCGTACCTGACCCGCGAGGACATCCCGTTCCACTACGCGCTCGCCGACTCCTTCACCATCTGCGACGCGTACCACTGTTCGTTCATCGGCTCCACGGACCCCAACCGCTACTACCTGTGGACGGGTTACACCGGCAACGACGGCACCGGCGGCGGCCCCGTCCTCGGCAACGACGAAGCCGGCTACGGCTGGACGACGTACCCCGAGCGCCTCGAAAAGGCCGGTGTCTCCTGGAAGATCTACCAGGACGTCGGCGACGGCCTCGACGCGGCCGGCGGCTGGGGCTGGATCCAGGACGCGTACCGCGGCAACTACGGCGACAACTCGCTGCTCTACTTCAAGCAGTTCCAGAACGCCCAGCCCGGCGACCCGCTCTACGACAAGGCCCGCACCGGCACCGACGCCACCAAGGGCGAGGGCTTCTTCGACCAGTTGAAGGCCGACGTCAAGGGCGGCAAGCTGCCGAAGATCTCCTGGATCGTCGCCCCCGAGGCCTTCACCGAGCACCCCAACTGGCCCGCGAACTACGGCGCCTGGTACGTCTCCCAGGTCCTGGACGCGCTGACCTCCGACCCCAAGGTGTGGGCGAAGACGGCCCTGTTCATCACCTACGACGAGAACGACGGCTTCTTCGACCACCTGGTGCCGCCGTTCGCGCCGGGCTCCGCCGCGCAGGGCAAGTCGACCGTGGACGTCGGCCCCGACCTCTTCAAGGGCGACGCCAGCCACCCGGCCGGTCCCTACGGCCTCGGCCAGCGGGTCCCGATGATCGTCGTCTCGCCCTGGAGCAAGGGCGGTTACGTCTGCTCGGAGACCTTCGACCACACCTCGGTCATCCGCTTCATGGAGCGCCGCTTCGGCGTCCACGAGCCCAACATCTCGCCCTGGCGGCGCGCGATCTGCGGCGACCTGACCACCGCCTTCGACTTCTCCCACAAGGACACCAAGCGGGTCCCGCTCCCGGACACCGACGGCTACCAGCCGCCGGACAACAACCGCCACCCCGACTACGTGCCGACCCCGCCCGCCAACCCCGTGCTGCCGAAGCAGGAGCGCGGACTGCGCCCGGCCCGGCCGCTCAAGTACGCGTCCGTGGTGGACGGTTCGGCGGACACGGCGGGCGGGAAGTTCACGCTCGCCTTCGCCTCCGGCGCGAAGGCCGGCGCCAACTTCCTGGTCACCTCCGGCAACCGCACGGACGGGCCCTGGAGTTACACCACCGAGGCCGGCAAGACCGTCTCGGACACCTGGAACTCGGCCTACTCGGGCGGCTCCCACGACCTGACCGTGCACGGCCCGAACGGCTTCCTGCGCGTCTTCAAGGGCCCCGGCAAGAGCGCCGGACCCGAGGTCACCGCCCGCGACTGCGGCGACGACGTAGAGCTGACCTTCACCAACAAGGGCTCCGGCACTGTGCAGTTGAGGGTCGTCAACGGCTACGGCGGCAAGACCCTGACCGTGAAGGTGCGGGCGGGCGCCACCGTCCGGCACACCTTCGACCTCGGCGCGAGCAAGCGGTGGTACGACCTGACGGTCACCTCCGACGGCGACGCGGGCTTCCTGCGGCGATTCGCCGGACATGTCGAGAACGGCCGTGCGGGGGTCAGCGATCCGGCGATCGGGCGGGTGTGAGCACTGCCGTAGAGCCGGTTGCATTCCGGGGCACTCGCGGTAATGTGCCCCGGTGACCACGCATTCGAACACACCTGCAGGCTGGTACCCGGATCCGCACGGAGCGCCCCAGACCCTCCGGTACTGGGACGGCGCGAAGTGGACCGAGCACACCAACGTGGACCAGCAGGCGCAGCCGCAGGCCGTGCCGCAGCAGCAGGCGGGGCCGGACCCGCGGGTCCAGCGTCAGGTGCAGACGCAGGCCGGGGTCGCCGGGGGCGGCCCCGGCGGCGGCAGCCTGTTCAGCGAGCCGGTGCTCGTGGTGAACCAGAAGGCCAAGCTGATCGAGCTGACCAACGAGTACAAGGTCATGGATCAGAACGGCAATCTGATAGGCACGGTCACCGAGATAGGCCAGAGCACGCTGAAGAAGGCGCTGCGCTTCGTCTCCAGCCTCGACCAGTTCATGACGCACCGGCTGGAGATCCGGGACGCGCACGGGCAGCCGCAGTTGGTGCTGACCCGGCCCGCGAAGATCATGAAGTCCCGGGTGATCGTGTCCCGTCCGGACGGCTCGCCGGTGGGCGAGATCGTGCAGCAGAACATGATCGGGAAGATCAACTTCGCGCTGACCGCCAACGGCCGGCAGATCGGCGCGATCAAGGCGGAGAACTGGCGGGCGTGGAACTTCGCGATCGTCGACCACGCGGACAACGAGGTCGCCCGGATCACCAAGACCTGGGAAGGCCTCGCCAAGACGATGTTCACCACCGCGGACAACTACGTCCTGCAGATCCACTACCAGCTGCCCGAGCCGCTGCTGAGCCTGGTGGTGGCGACGGCGCTGACCGTCGACACCGCCCTCAAGCAGGACTCGCGGGGCCTCGGCTGACCCCGGTCACAGCGCGGTGAGGTGCCCCGGCTCGGACCGTCGGTTCGGCTGCCGGGGCATCAACGCCGGTTCCAGGGAGGCCGATTCGGGCTCCAGCGCCAGGACGGCGGCCACGGGATGATCGTGGTCGCCGTACTCGTTCGGCAGCGGCACGACCGGGGTCACCCGGGTCAGCAGCACCACACCCCACGACGCGAGTGCGGCCCCCGCCAGCGCGAGGAGGATGCCGGCCGCGCCGCCCTGGAGGCGTTCGCCGAGCAGGGCCAAGCCGATCGCGGCGGCGGCCAGCGGGTTCGCCAGGGTCACCACCGCGAGCGGGGCACCGAGGCCGCCCCGGTAGGCGGTCTGCGACAGCAGCAGCCCGCCCGCCGCGAACACCGCGACCAGCAGGGCGACTCCGACCACCTGCATGCTCAGCAGCGGGCCCGAGCGGTCGGTCGCCGCGACCGTCACGGTCTGCGTGAGCGCGGAGGCGACACCCGAGGCGACACCGGACGCCGAGGCGTGCCGTAGACCGGGCTTCGCGCCGCGCCGGGCCAGCAGGCCGATCAGCGCGGACGTCGCGCCCGCGACCGCCAACGCCTGCGGAACGGTGAGGACTTGGTCGGGCCGGGGCCCGGACGCCGTGACCAGCAGGGCCGACAGGCCGAGCAGCGTGAGCGCGGTGCCCCGCCATTCGCTCGCGCTGACCCGGCGCCCGGCCACCCGCGCGCCCATCGGGACGGCGGCGACGAGGGTCAGCGCGCCCAGGGGCTGGACGACGGTCAGCGGACCGTACTTGAGGGCCACGACGTGCAGCAGCGCGGCCCCCGCGTTCAGGACGACCGTCCCCCACCAGGCGCCGGTGGCGAGCAGCCGCAGCGTGCCCGCGTCGGAGTTGCGGGACGCCAGCCGTTCCTGTGCCACGGCCGCGGCCGCGTAGGCGACGGCCGAGAAGAGGGACAGGACGACGGCGACGAGGGTGGCGTTCATCGGCCTGCTCCGACGAGAACCGGCTGCTTCTCGGGGGCGAGCCCGGGCTGAGCGCGCCCGGCCGTGGTCGTCGTGGGGTGCGGCGGGTGGATCAGCGCGAGGGCGATGCCGAGCATCGCGGTGGCCACGATCGCGTCGAGCCAGTAGTGGTTCGCCGTGCCCACGATCACGATCAGGGTGACCAGCGGATGCAGCAGCCACAGCCAGCGTCGGCGTGAGCGGGTCGCGACGATCAGGCCGATCGCGACCATCAGCGCCCAGCCGAAGTGCAGCGAGGGCATCGCCGCGAACTGGTTCGAGAGGTGGTCGCTGGTCGGCGGGCCGTACACCGAGGGGCCGTAGACCCTGGCGGTGTCGACCAGGCCCGTCGCGGCCAGCATGCGCGGGGGCGCCAGCGGGAACACGAAGGGCAGGACCAGGGCGGCCGAGGTGAGAGTCGCCAGGACCCGGCGGGCCCAGACGTAGTGCGCCGGGCGTCGCAGGTACAGCCAGACCAGGAAGGCCACGGTGGCCGGGAAGTGGACGGTCGCGTAGAAGGTGTTCGCGAGGTGCACGAGGGTGTCGTTGTGCAGCAGCACCGACTGCACCGAGCCCTCGTTCGGGAGGCGCAGGGTCCGTTCCAGGTCCCACACGTGGCGGGCGTTGTGCAGTGCCTCACCGGTGTGGCCCGTCGCCAGCTGGCGGCCGAACTTGTAGACGAGGAAGAGCCCTGCGACGAGCAGGAGCTCACGGACGAGCGGGGGCCGCGCTATCGCGCTGGTCCCCTTCTCTGCAGGCTCGGTGCGGGCATTCATCCCCCGGCCCCTTCGCTGACGGTGGTGCGTGTGGTGGTGCTGGCAGGGCTTGTGACCCTTCCGGCGGACCGAACTCATCGGTACGAGTCCGTTCCGATACGCCAGTGTACCGATACGAGATGGTACCGATACGGTGGAGTGCCGGTACACTGGCGTATCGATAGCGAAACGAGACACACTGGAGAGCGGACCCGGAGTCCGCGGGCCGAGTGAGGAGAAGAGCCATGACGTCGCAGGCTGAGGACGCACCGGACACGGTCGCCGCCTCGCGCCGCTCCAAGATCACGCCCGAGCGTGAGCGGGAGTTCTTCGACGCCGTGCTCGAACAGATAAGAGAATGCGGCTACGACTCCGTCAGCATGGAGGGCGTCGCCAGCAGCACCCGGTGCAGCAAGTCCACGCTGTACCGGCAGTGGGGGACCAAGCCCCAGTTCGTCGCCGCCGCGCTGCGCGCCAACCGTAGGGCGCACTTCACCGGCATCGACACCGGCTCCCTCGCGGAGGACCTGCGCCAGGCCGCGCGGGCCGCGGGCGCCTGGTCGGCGAAGGACACCAAACTGGTCTCGGCCCTCGGCCACGCCGTCACCCAGGACAGCGAACTCGCCCAGGCACTCCGTGAGGCGCTCGTCCACCCCGAGATCACCGCGCTGGAGGACATCCTGCGCCGCGGTGTGGAACGCGGCGAGATCGCGGCGGACCACCCGGCGCTGCCCTACGTCCCCGCCCAGATCTTCGGCGTCCTGCGGGCCCGCCCCGTCCTGGAGGGCTGCTACGCCGACCCCGACTACCTCGTCAGATTCGTGGAGGCCGCGGTGCTGCCCGCACTGGGCCTGTCCGGGTCGCCCTGAGGATCAGGCCGCCGTCCATGGGATGACTGGACGGTGACCTGGTCGCGCCGCACCGTGGGGACGGGGGCGGCGCGCACCCCCCGGCCGGGTGGGGTTCCTCTTGAGCGGAGAGGCGCCCCACCCGGCCGACTGTGTGCGGGAGGTCAGATCGTCGTGCCGTCGCCGCCGCCCGAGGCCACCTTGATGCCGGCGGTGATCTCGTCGATGACGGACTCCTTCTGGCCCACGTCGACGCCGAACCGGACCACGACGATCTGGCCTGTGCTCGCGGGCGAGGGGAACGCGAGCGACTCGACATAGCCGTCCGCGCCCTTGCTGGTGACCGCCTTCCAGCGCACCAGGTAGCCCTTCTGTCCGGCGACGGTGACGGCCTTGGAGGCGAGTACCTGGTGCGAGGTGATGCTGCCGTAGGTCGTACCGCCGTAGGACTCCTTGGCGTTGGCGGCGATGTCCGCCTTCGCGACCGCCTCGGCCGTGGTGCCCTTCGTGCCCAGGACGATCGCGGGCGCCGAGTACGCCCCGCCGTCGGTGCAGGTCTGGGCGGTGTTGCCGGGGCACTTGTAGGACGTGTTCGACGTGACCGATGCGCCGGCCTCGATGACCTGGCCGTACCAGTCGGACGGCACGGTGAAGCTGATGCCGTCGAGCGAGTCGGTCACCGTGCCGCCGGCCTTGACCTTCGGCTGCGCGGACTGGCTGGGCGCCGGTGTCGCACCACCCGTCCCACCGGAACCACCCGTCCCGCCGGACCCGCCGAAGGGATCGCCCTGCCCGCCCGTGCCGCCGGAACCGCCCGTGCCGCCCTGTCCGTTCGGCGCCTGCTGCGTGCCGGCCTGGTTGCCGTTGCCGCTGTCGTTGCCGGACAGCGCGTAGGCGCCGACACCGATGGCTGTCAGGACCGCGACGGCCACCGCCACGGCTATGCCGGTGCGCAGATTGCGGCGCGGTGCGGCCGGGGGCTGTGCGGGATAGGCCGGGTACGCGCCGGGGAACGGCGGCTCGGTCGGGGCACCCCATTCGGCGGCCGATCCGGCCGGGCGGGTCCGGTCCGTCCATACCTTGCCGTCCCACCAGCGCTCGGTGGCGGGACCGTCATTCGTCTGCCCGGGATCGGGGTACCACCCGGGGGGAGTCACCTGCGTCATGTCCCTACCGTATGAGGCGTCGGTGAAAGCGGGATGAGAGGATCCGGCCGCAATGGCGTCACCGGCGCCGCCGACGATCGCGAGCCCGGCCGTCACCTGCCGCGCGTGCCGCGTCCGGCGCCGTCGGCGGACAGTGCGGCACGCCTGGTCACGCTGTTACGTGATTGATCGAAGTGGCTTTATTCCGACGCCTTCTGAGTGTTCGTCATGCCCACGCACCCCGCCGTCACCCGATACGGCAACAGCTGCCCGGACCGCCCTCCGCTGCGGCAGCCGGACGGCTACGCTCGAGGTCTGTACGTCGTTCGGCCTACTCGGGGAGGAATCGGGATGACGGAGGACCGGCCTCCGGAGGCCACCTCGGCCTCCCTGTGGGAGCGCGACGAAGAGGTCGCCGGCGTTGTGGAGGCGATCGACGCCCTGTGCGTGGACCAGTCGTCCTCGGGCAGTCTGCTGGTCGTCCGGGGCGAGGCGGGATTCGGGAAGACCGCGCTCCTGGCGGAGACCCGCCGCATCGCCGAGGAGCGCAACTGCGTGGTCTGGCAGGCCCGCGGCGGCGAGACCCTCAAGTCCGTCCCCTTCAACGTCGTACGGCAGCTGCTCCAGCCAGCTCTGCTCTCGCTGATGCCCGAGGAGGCGCGCGAGTACCTCGGCGACTGGTACGACATCGCGGGCCCCGCCCTCGGCATCGCCGAACCCGGAGAACGGCAGGCCGACCCGCAGGGCGTGTGCGACGGCCTGGTCGCCGCCGTACGCAGACTCGCCAAACGCGAGTGGCCCCTCGTCCTGCTGATCGACGACGCCCACTGGGCCGACCAGGAGACCCTGCGCTGGCTCGCCGCGTTCGCCGAGCGCCTCGACGACCTGTCCGTCCTCGTCGTGGTCGCCCGCAGGCCCGGCGAGGTCACCGGCGAGCGCGGCCGGTATCTGGACGCGATCGCCGCCCTCACCGGCCACCCCGTCGCCCAGCTGAGCGCCCTGACCCCGAGGGCGACCGCCGGCCTCACCCGCGCCACCGTCGGCCCGCACGCCGACGACGCGTTCTGCCGCGAGGTGTGGGCGGTCACCGGCGGCAACCCTTACGAGACCGTCGAACTCCTCGCCAAGGTGGTGCAGGACAGCCAACTCGACCCGGTCGAGGCCTCGGCCGCCGAACTGCGCGCCCTGAACCGCTCCTCGCGCGGCGGCGGTCTCGTCGCCCGCTTGGACGGCCTCGGCACCGAGGCCACCCGGTTCGCCTGGGCCGCCGCCATCCTCGGCACCGGCATCTCCGTGAAGCTGGTCGCCCGGCTCGCCACCATCACCAGTGACGAGGCGGACCGCTGCGCCGAGCTGCTGCGCAGCGAACGTATCCTCACGGCCCCCGACCCCGCCGCGTCCCAAGCCGACGTCGGCGAGCTGGAGTTCGTCCACCCGCTGATCGCCAGCGCCGTCTACGACTCCATCCCGGGCGGCTGGCGTACGGCCATGCACGGCATCGCCGCCCAGGTCGTCACCGACTCCGGCCGCGGTGCCGCGGCCGCCTCGCGGCATCTCCTCCAGGTGCACCCGGAGGAGGACCAGGAACTCGTCGAGCAGCTGCGCGAGGCCGCCAGGGAGCACCTCTCCATCGGCGCCCCCGACGCCGCCCGCCGCTGTCTGGAACGCGCCCTGGTGGAGCCACCGCTCGCCGAGACCCACGCGAGCGTGCTCTACGAACTGGGCTGCGCCACCCTGCTCACCGCGCCCGCCACCACCATCGGCCACATCCAGAGCGCCCTGGCCATGCCGGGCCTCGACGGCCACGCGCGCGTGGACGCCGTCTTCCGGCTCTCCCAGGCCCTGCTCCACAACGACCAGCTGGAGGAGGCCGTCCGCACCGTCGAGGCGGAGGCCGCCCGGCACGAACCGGGCACCGCCCGGATGCGGCTGCAGGCCGTGCAGTACATGTGGGAGGGTCTCCACGCGGGCGAGGGCACCTCCCCGGGACGCTCCGAGCGGCTCGCCGAACTCGCGGCCACCTGCACCGGCCGCGACAACTCCGAGCGCGCCCTGCTCATCCTGCGCGGCTTCGACGCCATGACCCACGGCGAGAACGCCGAGGAGGTCGTCGAGGTGTGCGACCGCGCCCTCGTCAACGGACGGCTCGCCCCCGGCCTGGGCTGGACCGACACCGAGTGGGGCCTCGAGATCCTCATGATGCTGGCCAGCGCCTACGCCTACACGGACCGCCTGGACCGCGCGGAGAGCCTGTACAACGAAGCGCTGCGCGCCTACGAGACGGCCGGCTGGAGCGGCGGCCACCTCTCCCTGGCGCACGCCTATCTCGGCCTCGGCCTCCGCAGGCGCGGCCGGCTCCGGGAGGCGGAGATCTCGCTGCGCGAGTCCCTGCGGCTGGCCGAGCGGGTCGGCCGCGGACTGCCCCTGTACTGGTCGGCGACCTGCAACCTGGTCGACACGCTGCTCGCCCGCGGCCATGTCGAGGAGGCGTGGGCGATCGCCGAACAGTACGGCTTCGCACCGCCGTACCCGTCCACCATCGTGCTGCCCGACCCCCGCTGTGTGCGCGGCCGGCTGCTGATCGCCGTCGGCCGGACCAAGGACGGCATCAACGAACTGGAGCAGGCCGCGAAGGCGGCGAGCGTACGCAGCCACCACAACCCGGTCCTGGTCCCGTGGGCCGTCGACCTCGCCCGGGCGCTCGCCGTCGAGGACCCGACCCGCGCCGTCCAGCTCGCCTCCGACGCCCGCCGCAGGGCCGAACGCTTCGGCACGGACACCGCCATCGGCGAGGCCCTGCGCTGCGCCGCCGCACTGGAGACCGGCCAGCGCGCGGTACGGCTTGCTGCGCAGGCTGTCGCGTACCTGGAGTCCTCGCCCTGCCAGTACGAACACGCGGCGGCGCGCGTCGAGTACGGCATCGCCGCGCGCTCGGTGTCCGAACTCAACAGGGGCCTGACGCTGGCACGTTCGTGCGGCGCGGACGCCTTGGCGACGCAGGCGCGGGAGGTGTTGGAGACGGGGAGGGGGTTGCGGTGAGTCGTTGTCCGGCCGCGGGCCGGTGGGGGCTGGTCGCGCCCCGCGGCGGAGCCGCTGATGGATACAGCCCCGCGCCCCTGAAGGACATGGGCTGGCCTGTGCTTTTAAGGGGCGCGGGGAACTGCGCGACCAGCCACGACGCAGCCGCAGCCGACTGACAACGCCACTCCACACCCCCTTAGTCGCCGTCTTCCTCCAACACCCGCTGCGCCACGGCAAACGCCGAGTTCGCCGCAGGCACCCCGCAATACACCGCACTCTGCAACAGCACCGCGCCGATCTGCTCCGCCGTGAGCCCATTGCGCCGAGCCGCCCGGACATGCATGGCCAACTCGTCGTAGTGCCCATGCGCGATCAACGCGGTAAGCGTGATCATGCTCCGCTCGCGCCGCGACAACGTGGTGTCGGTCCAGATCTCCCCCCACGCGTACCGCGAGATGAAGTCCTGGTAGCGGGCGGTGAAGGGGGTCTGGCGGGCCTGCGCCCGGTCCACGTGCTCGTCGCCGAGCACCTCACGCCGTACCGCCATCCCCCGCCTGGCGCCCCCGTCCAGATGCGCGCGCAGCGCGGTGAGGACGGCCTCCGGGCACTGCGCGGGCGCCAGATGCGAGGCACCCGGGATCTCGACGAGGGCCGCGCCCGGTACCGCGTCGGCGATCTCCCGCAGATGCGCCGGCGGGGTCGCCGGGTCCTCGCGGCCGGCGATCGCCAGCGTGCGCGCGCCGATTTCGGGGAGCCGCTCACGGAGGTCGTACGCGGCCAGCGCGTCACAGCACGCGGCGTACGCGGCCGGGTCGGCGGCCCGCTGGTCGGCCACCAGCTCCGGCACGGTGAACCCCGGTGTGAACCAACGGGAGCCGGCGTTCTCGGCCAGCCAGTCCAGCCCCTCGCTCCGTACTCGCGCGGCTCGTTCCTCCCACGGCTTCGCCCCGTTGAAGTGTGCCGAGGAACAGATGACGGCGAGCGACGACACCCGCTCCGGGTGATCCACGGCGAGATGCAGACCGACCGCACCGCCCAACGACACGCCCGCGTAGGCGAATTGTCCGATCCCGAGCGAGTCGGCGAGCGCGAGCACCAGGTCGGCGAGGTCGCCGACGGTCGCCCCGGGGCCGATCAGATCCGGTGCCGAACCACCGTGTCCCGGCAGGTCCCAGCGGATCACCCGGTGGGTGATGGACAGTTCGGGCGCGACCTTGTCCCACAGGGCGTACGACGTGCCCAGCGAGGGCCCGAGCAGCAGCGGGGGAGCGGAAGCGGGCCCCTCGGCACGGAAGTTGAGCAGCTTCTCGGTCAACGTCGCTCCAGCGCACGGTCGGTGAGGGCTCCGGCGGAACCCGTGTAGCGGGCGGGGTCGGTGGGTGCGGAGAGGTCGAGGTCCTTCAACTCGGGCTCCTCGGCGAGCAGTTCGGCCAACGGACGGTCCTCCGCGTACGTCCGCCGGGCGACCTCCGTGAGCAGCTCCTTCGCCCGGGCCCGGCCGAGCAGCGGCGCCAGCTCGGCGGACAGCCGCTCGGAGACGATCAACCCATGGGTGAGACCGAGGTGTTCACGCATCACCTCCGGGTGCACCCGCAGCCCCTCGGCCAGTTCGGCTCCATCGCGCGCCGCACCGCCGGTCAGCCGCAGCAATGCGCGCAAGGGCTCCCACTCGGCGTGCCAGGCCCCTGCCGGCCGCTCGTCCTCGGCGACCAGCGAGCCGTAGAGGACGGCCGCGAGCTGCGGTGCCTGCCGCGCGGCGGCGGCGATGAGCGTGGACCGTACGGGATTCGCCTTGTGCGGCATGGCCGACGAACCCCCGCCGCCGCCCTCCGAGACCTCGGCGATCTCGGTGCGGCCCAGGACGAGCACATCGGCGGCGAACTTGCCCAGCGCCCCCGCCGCGAAGGCCAGGCACCCGGCCAGGTCGGCGATCGGCGTCCGCAGCGTGTGCCAGGGCAACAGCGGTGCGGCCAGGCCGAGTTCACGGGCGTACGCGTCCGGCAGAGCGAGCGGGTCCTCGGCGCCGTACGCCGTGAAGGCGGCCAACGTGCCTGCCGCACCCCCGAGTTGGACGGGCAGCCCGTCCCGTACGACCCGCAACCGGTCCCGCGCGTCGAGCACCAGCGAGCGCCACCCGGCGGCCTTCAGCCCGAAGGTCGTCGGTACGGCGTGCTGGGTGAGCGTGCGGCCCGGCAGCGCGGTGTCGCGGTGGTCGGCGGCGAGCCGGGAGAGGGCGTGCTCCGTGCGGGCGAGGTCGGCCAGGACCAGGTCCAGGGTGCGGGCGGCGACCAGCATCGTCGCGGTGTCCATGATGTCCTGGCTGGTCGCGCCCCGGTGGACGTAGGGGCCGTACTCCGCGCCGACCGCCTTCGTCACATCGGCGACCAGGGGGATCACCGGGTTGCCGCCGCCGCGGGCGCGCTCCGCGAGGGACCGTACGTCGAAGTGGTCCACGTCGGCCGCGGCCGTCACCGCCGTCGCCGCCCCGGCGGGGGCGAGCCCCAGCGCGGCCTGGGCGCGGGTGAGCGCGGCCTCCGCGTCGAGCAGGGCTCGTAGATACGCGGTGTCGCTGGTGGCGGACGCGGCGGGGGAGCCGGTCCACCCGGGGGCGAGCAGGCCGGTGTCCGACGGGTCGGCAAAAGTCACTGGAACTCCAGGAAGACCGTCTCGCCTTCGCCTTGAAGGCGGATGTCGAAACGGTAGGTGCCCCGGCCGTCGTCCTGGGCGATCAGCGTGTCGCGCCGCGCCGGGTCCAGCCCGGACAGCAGCGGGTCCGCCGCGAGCGCGGCCTCGTCGCCCGGGAGGTAGATGCGGGTGAAGAGGTGCACCAGCAGCCCGCGCGCGAAGACGCACGCGCTGAGGTACGGGGCGTTCCGACCGCGTGCGCCGGGCCGCAGTGTCCGCGCGTACCAGTGGCCGTTGGCGTCCGTCTGGATGCGGCCCCAGCCGGTGAACTCCACGCCGTTGCGGCCGAGATAGCCGCCGCTGGCCGGGTCGCGCCGGATCGAGCCGTCGGTCGTGGACACGTTGCCCTCGGGGTCCGGACCCCACAGCTCCACGAAGGCGTCCGGCAGCGGGCTGCCCTCGCCGTCGTAGACGTACCCCTGGACGGTGATCGTGTCCGGGTGCCCGACCGGCGCGATGTCGCCGCCGCCGGGGAACGGCAGCGCGTAGCCGTAGAAGGGGCCGACCGTGTGCGACGGGGTCGGCGGCACGGACTCCGGGCGGCTCGTGTCGATCTTCGTCATGGCGGGTCAGCATCCTTCTTCGATCCAGGTGGCCTGCGGGCCGTCGAGCACGATGTCCCAGTGGTAGCCCATGGAGAACTCGGGCACGGACAGGCTGTGGTCGTAGGTCGCGACGAGGCGCTGCCGGGCCGCGTCGTCCGTCACCGACTGGATGATCGGGTCGTAGGGGAACAGCGGATCGCTCGGGAAGTACATCTGCGTCACGAGCCGCTGGGTGAACGCCGTGCCGAACATCGAGAAGTGGATGTGCGCCGGGCGCCAGGCGTTGACGTGGTTGCGCCAGGGGTAGGGGCCCGGCTGGATCGTGGTGAAGCGGTAGTTGCCCGCGTCGTCGGTCAATGTGCGCCCGACACCGGTGAAGTTGGGGTCGAGCGGGGCGTCGTGCTGCTCGCGCTGGTGCGCGTAGCGGCCGGCCGAGTTCGCCTGCCAGATCTCCACCAGCTGTCCCCGGACCGGCCGGCCGTCGCGGTCCAACAGCCGTCCGGAGACGGTGATCCGCTCCCCGATCGGCTCCCCGTTGTGCTGCCGCGTCAGGTCGTTGTCGATCTCGGTGATGTCCCGTTCGCCGAAGGCGGGGGAGGCGAGTTCCACCAGCTCCGGGTCCTTCGACACGTCGATGGTGACCGGCGGCTGTTTCGGGTGGCGCAGCAGCGAGGAGCGGTACGGGGCGTAGTCACGGCGCGGATGGTGCTCGACCGGCGCGCCGTCCGCGACCCGCTTCTCGTACGTCGCGTGCTCGGCCGCTATTTCGAGGTCGATGTCGTGCTGGGTGAGAGCCATGGGGGTTCCTACCGTTCGAGGACGAGGGCCAGGCCCTGGCCCACGCCGATGCAGAGGGTGGCGACACCGACTCCCGAGCCCTTGCGGGCGAGTTGGTGGGCGACCGTGCCGGCGAGCCGGGCGCCGGAGGCGCCGAGGGGGTGGCCGAGGGCGATGGCGCCGCCCTGGGGGTTGAGGATCGCCAGGTCGAACTCGGGCCATTCGGCGACGCATCCGAGGACCTGGGCCGCGAATGCCTCGTTGAGTTCGAGGACTGACAGATCGTCAAATCCCTTGCCCGCCTTGGCGAGTGCGCGGTTCACGGCCTCGACGGGGGCGAGTCCGAAGTAGTCCGGGTCGAGCGCGTGCACGCCGGTCGCAGAGACCCGGGCGAGGGGCTGACGGCCGGTGACCCTGAGGCCCTCCTCGTCGGTCAGCAGCAGGGCGGCGGCACCGTCGTTGAGCGGCGAGGCGTTGCCGGCCGTGACCGTCCCTCCCCCAGCCTCCGGCCGGGGGGACCCCCCTCTCGCTTCGCTCCCCGTGCGGAACGACGGCTTGAGCCTGGCCATCGCCGTCAGGGAGGCGTCCGGCCGTACGCATTCGTCGGCGGTGAAGGCGACCGGGTCGCCCTTGCGCTGCGGGACCGGGACGGCGGCGATCTCGCCGTCGAAGAGGCCCGCGGCCTGCGCGTCGGCCGCCTTCCGGTGGCTGGCGAGCGCGAACTCGTCCTGCTGCTCGCGGCTGATCTTGTGCTTGTCGGCGATCAGCTCCGCGCTCTCGCCGAGCGGGATGGTCCACTGTGGGTTCATGGCCGGGTTGACCATGCGCCAGCCGAGCGTGGTCGAGTACAGCTCGGTGTGCCCGGCCGGGAAGGGGCGGTCCGACTTGGGCAGGACGTACGGTGCCCGGGTCATCGACTCCACCCCGCCCGCGACGGCGATGGAGGCGTCCCCGACGGCGATGGCGCGGGCCGCCTGGACGACCGCCTCAAGTCCGGAGGCGCAGAGTCGGTTGACGGTCACGCCCGGCACGGAGGTGGGCAGGCCCGCGAGGAGGCCGGCCATGCGGGCCACGTCGCGGTTCTCCTCGCCGGCGCCGTTGGCGTTGCCGAAGTAGACGTCCTCGATGCGGGCGGGGTCCAAGTCCGGGGTGCGGGCGAGGAGTTCGCGGATGGCGTGGGCCGCCAGGTCGTCGGGGCGGACGGCGGCGAGACCTCCGCTGTACTTGCCGAACGGGGTGCGGACGGCGTCGACGATGTAGACGGTGTTCACAGCAGTCCCTCCGTGATGGTGAGTTCGGCGTCGGTCCTGGCGACGATCTCCTCGACGGTCACGCCGGGCGCGGTCTCGGTCAGCACCAGCCCCTCGGGCGTCACGTCGAGCACGCCGAGATCGGTGATGACCCGGTTCACGCACGCCTTGCCGGTGAGGGGCAGCGCGCACTCCTTGAGGATCTTCGGGGAGCCGTCCTTGGCCACGTGGGTCATCACGACGATGACCGTGCGGGCGCCGTGGACGAGGTCCATCGCCCCGCCGATCCCGGTGATCAGCTTGCCGGGGATCGCCCAGTTCGCGAGGTCGCCGCCGGCCGACACCTGCATCGCGCCCAGCACGGCGACGTCTATGTGACCGCCCCGGATCATCCCGAAGGAGAGCGCGGAGTCGAAGAAGGAGGCGCCGGGCAGGACCGTCACGGTCTCCTTGCCGGCGTTGATCAGATCCGGGTCGACCTGCTCCTCGGTCGGATACGGGCCGGTGCCGAGGATGCCGTTCTCGGATTCGAGGATCACCTCGACGCCCGGGGGGAGGTAGTTGGGGATCAGGGTCGGCAGTCCGATGCCGAGATTGACGTACTGCCCGTCTTCGAGTTCGCGCGCCGCGCGGGCCGCCATCTCTTCCCGTGTCCAGGCCATCAGCTGCTCACCGTCCGCTGCTCGATCCGCTTGTCGGCGGCCTGTTCGGGGGTGAGAGCCACCACGCGCTGCACGAAGATCCCCGGCAGGTGCACCGCGTCCGGGTCGATCGCGCCGGGCTCCACCAGCTCCTCGACCTCGGCGATCGTCACCCTGCCCGCCATGGCGGCGAGGGGGTTGAAGTTGCGGGTGGACTTGTTGAAGACCAGGTTTCCGTGCCGGTCGCCCCTCGCGGCCCGCACCAGGGCGAAGTCGGTGCGGATGCCGCGCTCCAGCACGTACTCGGTGCCGTCGAAGTCCCGCACCTCCTTCGGCGGCGAGGCGAGGGAGACGCCGCCCGAGCCGTCGTAGCGCCAGGGCAGTCCGCCCTCGGCGACCTGGGTGCCGACGCCCGCCGGGGTGTAGAAGGCGGGGATGCCCGCCCCGCCGGCGCGCAGCCGCTCCGCCAGGGTGCCCTGCGGGATCAGCTCGACCTCCAGTTCCCCTGACAGGTACTGGCGGGCGAACTCCTTGTTGGCGCCGATGTAGGAGCCGGTCACGCGGGCGATCCGGCCGGCGGCCAGCAGTACGGCGAGGCCCGACTCCAGCGCCCCGCAGTTGTTGGAGACCACGCCCAGCGAGCCGACCCCGCGCTCGTACAGCGCCTGGATCAGCACGTTCGGTACACCGCTCAGCCCGAAGCCGCCGACGGCCAGGGTCGCTCCGTCCGGCACATCGGCCACTGCCTCCAGGGCTGTGGCGACCACCTTGTCCATCCGTGAAGCTCCGTCCCGTCCGAGCGCCCGGTCAGCAGTCCATGCGGTCAAGATCGCCGCAGTTCGTCAGGGCACTGAGCATTTCGGTGAAGTTTCCTTCACGCTGCCACTGCGGGGCTCTCGCGTCAAGGCCTGGGAGAAGCCCCAGGTCGGCTCCGTGCACAGGCCTGGACTCGGCCCCGGGGCCCCCGGGTATCGTTCAGTGCACGGACGAATATGACTTCGGGAGGGCACATGGGCGCGGTGGACCTCACCATCCACCCCGGGCACCTCGCCCGGCGGCTCCAGCAGGCGCACTACCTGCTGTGGAACACGATGGTCTCCGAGGAGATCACCTCGCCGCAGTTCGCGGTGCTCAACGCGCTCGTCGCCGAACCGGGGCTCGACCAGCGCACCGTGGGCGAGCGGGTGGGCCTCGACCGGTCGACCGTCGCCGAGGTGATCGGCCGGCTGAGCTGCCGCGGTCTCCTCGACAAGGTACGTGACGCGCGCGACGGCCGCCGTTTCCTGCTCTGCCTCACCGACGACGGCCGGCGCGTGCACCGCAAGCTCGCCGTGCGCACGGCCCGGATGAACCAGGTCTTCCTGGCCCCCCTCTCCGCCGAGGAACAGGGAGTCTTCCTCGACCTCATCCAACGCGTCTCGGACGCGGCCGAGGGACTCCGCAACCCCATGGAGCCCCTCGCCGCCCACCGCTGACCCTCGGGCCATCGCTGTCAGGCCTTCGCGAACACCACCCAGACCTGGCCCTTGGCGAAGTTCACGGGCGTGCCGTCGGAGGTGGTGAACTCCGTTCCGCCCGTCGCCTCCGGCCGCTTCCAGTCGACGCCGAAGGTACGGCCGTCCCGCAGCACGTCCGCCTTCCCGGAGCCGACGGTCGAGGTGTACGGCGTGTTGTTGCCGAGGACGTCGTGGTAGACGGACTTGCGGATCTGCACGTACTGGATCACGACCGTCGCCGGGGCCAGCCGCTTGCCGGCGGTCGTCACGGTGGGCGTGCCGTCCTCGGTGACCAGCCAGCGGTGCTGCGACCCGGACCAGGTGAAGGTGAAGCGGGCCGCCGGATAGCGCACGGTGCGGGAGGCGGTGGCCTTGCCGCCCGCGGGGGCCGCGCCGTAGTGGAAACCGGTGGTCAGGGCCGCCGCGCCGGGGGCGGACGAGAGCAGCTTGTCCGGGTGCAGATAGAGGTTGTGCGGGGCGGACTTGTCGACACGCCGGTAGTAGGCGCTCGCCACCTCGTAGGGCGACGCGGACCGCAGCGGCGCCTTGGCGATCAGCGGCAGCAGCTTGTGCTGTGCCCCGGAGAAGGCGAGCGTCGGGTCGTCGAACTGGCGCAGCAGCTCCAGGTCGGACACGCGGGCGCTGCGCACCGGTCCGACGGACTTGGGCAGCTTGGTGGCGAACACCGCCATCAGCCGGCTCAGTCCGCCCTCGACCTGCTCGGCGTAGACGACGTCCGCCGAGTCCAGGCCCGTCTGCGGTCGGGCCGCGGGCACGTTGTCGATCTTCACCGCGAGCACCGGGCCGGCGGCGGGGGCGACCGTGCCGCCCGAGCTCGGGCTCTGGGTAGGGCTCTGGGTGGGGGACTGGGTCCGTCCGCGTCCGTCGTCGACGGTGCCGCCGTGATGCGCCGTGCAGCCCACCGAGAGGGAGGCCGTCATCGTGGCGGCCAGCAGCGCCGCTCGTCTCGCGCCGCGACGCCGGGGCGCCTTCTGTCCCATGCCCACCGTTGCCACCAGTCTGTGTTTTCGATTGTGCGCTTATAAGTTCATTGGTGGCCATACCCGCTCGGTTGTGTTTGTGCGCGTCGAATGGGCGGCTCGGCCCACCGGAAGATCCGGAAGAAGTCAGTCCGGCGGGCCGAGGATCTCCCCGAGGTCGTAGCGGACCGGTTCCTCCAGCTGTGCGTAGGTGCAGCTCTCGGGTGTCCGGTCCGGGCGCCAGCGGCGGAAGCGGGCCGTGTGCCGGAAGCGCGCACCGTTCTCCATGTGGTCGTACGCCACCTCGGCCACCCGCTCCGGCCGCAGCGGCACCCAGGAGAGGTCCTTCTTGCCCGACCAGCGGCTCGGTGCCCCCGGCAGCCGGGCGCTCTCGTGGGCGGCCTCCTCCGCCCAGGCCGCCCACGGATGCCCCGCGGGATCGTCCATGCGCAGCGGCTCCAGCTCCCCGATCAGCTCGGCGCGCCGCTTCATGGTGAAGGCGGCCGACACGCCCACGTGCTGCAGGGTGCCGTGGCCGTCGTAGAGGCCGAGCAGGAGTGAACCCACCACGGGTCCGCTCTTGTGGAGGCGGTAGCCGGCGACCACCACGTCCGCCGTCCGCTCGTGCTTGATCTTGAACATGGCGCGCTCGTCCTGGCGGTAGCGCAGATCCAGCGGCTTCGCCACGACTCCGTCGAGCCCGGCCCCCTCGTACTGCTCGAACCACCGTTGCGCCACCTCGATGTCGGTGGTCGCGGGCGCCAGATGCACGGGCGCGGTCGCGGCCGACAGCGCCCGGGCGAGGAGCGCCCTGCGGTCGGCGAGCGGTACGTCCACGAGCGATTCGTCGGCCAGGGCCAGCAGGTCGAAGGCGACGAAGGAGGCCGGGGTCCGCTCGGCCAGCGTCCGCACCCGCGACTCGGCCGGGTGGATGCGCTCGGTCAGCGCGTCGAAGTCGAGCCGCCCCTCCCGCGCGATCACGATCTCGCCGTCCAGTACGCAGCGTTCCGGCACCCGCTCCTTCAGCGCCTCGACCAGCTCGGGAAAATACCTGGTCAACGGCTTTCCGGTACGGCTGCCCAACTCGACCTCGACGCCGTCGCGGAACACGATCGCCCGGAAGCCGTCCCACTTCGCCTCGTAGTGCATGCCCGGCGGAATCCTCGCCACCGACTTGGCGAGCATGGGCTTCACGGGCGGCATCACCGGCAGATCCATGATTCCGATTCTGCGCTTGTACGCCGCTTGTCGCCCGGTATGCAATGTTCGGACGGCGGGCCTACCGTGGCTCGCATGGGCGAAGCGGTGGAACTGGAGGCGGGCGGCCGGACCGTACGGCTGTCCAGTCCCGACAAGATCTTCTTCCCGGAGCGCGGCTTCACCAAGCTGGACCTCGCCCGCTACTACATCGCGGTCGGCCCCGGAATCCTGCGCGCCCTGCGCAACCGCCCCACCACCCTGGAGCGCTACCCGGACGGGGTCGAGGGCGAGAACTTCTTCCAGAAACGGGCGCCGAAGAACATGCCCGACTGGATCCCGACCGCCCACATCACCTTCCCCAGCGGACGCAGCGCCGACGAGATGTGCCCCACCGAGGAGGCCGCCGTCCTGTGGGCCGCCCAGTACGGCACGCTCACCTTCCACCCCTGGCCCGTGCGCCGCGACGACGTCGACAGCCCCGACGAACTCCGCATCGACCTCGACCCGCAGCCCGGCACCGACTACGACGACGCCGTGCGCGCGGCCCACGAACTCCGCGCCGTACTCGACGAGTTCGGCGGGCTGAAGGGCTTCCCCAAGACCTCCGGCGGACGCGGCCTGCACGTCTTCGTGCCGATCGAACCCAACTGGACCTTCACCCAGGTCCGCCGCGCGGCCATCGCCGTCGGCCGCGAACTGGAACGCCGGATGCCCGAGCAGGTGACGATCAGGTGGTGGAAGGAGGAGCGCGGCGAACGCATCTTCGTCGACTACAACCAGACCGCCCGCGACCGCACCATCGCCTCCGCCTATTCCGTACGGCCCCGCCCGCACGCCCCGGTCTCGGCCCCCCTGCGCTGGGACGAGGTCGGCACGGCGCACCCCCGCGACTTCGACCTCGCGACCATGCCGGCCCGTTTCGCCCGACTCGGCGACGTGCACGCCGACATGGACGACCACCGCTACTCCCTCGACGCCCTCCTCGAACTGGCCCGCCGCGACGAACACGACCACGGACTCGGCGATCTGCCGTACCCGCCGGAGTACCCGAAGATGCCGGGGGAGCCCAAGCGGGTGCAGCCGAGCCGCGCGAAGAAGGATCCCGAGGGATCCTGAACGGATGACCCGCCTGCTGACGCGAAGGGACCTCGACGCCCTCCTGGAGCCCGCGGCCTGCCTCGCCGCGCTGCGCGACGGCTTCCTCGCCATGGGGACTGCGATGGCGGTCCCGGGCCAACGGTTGCGCACCGACCCGCCGTTCCCCGGTACCGCCACCGCCGTCCTCCCCGGCATCGAGGCCTACACGGTGAAGGTCGACGCCAAGTCCCCAGACGCACAGCCCGTGTCGAGGGGCGTGATCTGCCTGCGCAGCGCTGCGAACGGGGAGTTGCTGGCCCTCCTCGACTCGGCGACGGTGACCGCGTGGCGGACCGGACTGGCGGCGGCACTGGGCACCCACGTTCTGGCGGACCCGGCGGAGGACGCGGTGGTGGGGGTGATCGGCACCGGTGCGCAGACCGAGCTGATGCTCCGGGGGCTGGACGTCCTGCGGCCGTACGGTCAACTCCTCGTCCACGACACGGACTTCGACCGCGCGACCGAGTTCGCCGTACAGCGCGGCGGCAAGGTGCTGGGCTCGGCGACGGAGATCGCCTCGGCCGCCGACATCGTGCTCCTCGCGACCTGGTCCCGCACCCCGCCGCTGACCCTCGCGGACACCCGGGAGGGACAGCACCTCACGAGCCTGGGCGCCGACGAGCCCGGCAAGCGGGAACTGGCCGCCGATCTGCTCGACGCGGCGCTGGTCGTCGTGGACGACCGCCAACTGGTCGCGGCAGTAGGCGCGTTGGCCTCACCGGACATCGACACCACACTCGGGGACGTACTCCGCGGCACCCACCCGGGCCGGGCCGACGCCACCATCCGTTCCGTCTACGCTCCCGTCGGCCTGCCCTGGCAGGACCTGGCACTTGCCTGGCCGGCCTACGAGCGGGCGGAGCGGGACGGGGTCGGACGGCGGGTGAATCTGCCGGGATGAGCAAGGGGATCCCGTCGGGTTGGGAGCGCTCTCACCGTCTGCTTCGCCCGCGGCTATCCTGATCCGCAGCATCGAGGAGGGGTCCAGAAGTGACCGAGACAGCACCGCGACCCACGCTGGAGGCCGTGGCCGCGCGGGCGGGGGTGTCGCGGGCCACCGTGTCCCGGGTGGTCAACGGCGGGGACGGGGTGCGGGAATCGCTCGTCGAACGGGTCCGGCAGGCCGTCGAGGAACTCGGCTACGTCCCCAACCAGGCCGCCCGCAGCCTGGTGACCAGGCGGCACGACGCCATCGCCGTGGTGATCGCCGAACCGGAGACCCGGGTCTTCGCCGACCCCTTCTTCGCCATGCAACTCCGGGGCATCAGCAAGGAGTTGACCGCCCACGACTCCCAGCTCGTACTGCTCCTCACGGAGGGCCGCGCCGACCACGCCCGCGTCGGCCGCTACCTCGCCGGCGGACATGTGGACGGCGCGCTCGTCTTCTCCCTCCACCTCGACGACCCGCTGCCCGGACTGATCCAACGGGCCGGTGTCCCCACGGTGTTCGGCGGCCGGCCCTGCTGGAGCGAGGGGACCCGCGCGTCCGGGCCCACCGTGTACGTCGACTGCGACAACCGGGGCGGTGCCCGCGAGGCCGTACGGCATCTCGTCGGGCTCGGCCGCACCCGGATCGCGCACATCACCGGCGCGCTCGACCAGACGTCCGCGGTGGACCGGCTCGACGGGTTCCGGGACGTCATGGTCGACGTCGACCCCCGGCTGATCGTCGAGAGCGACTTCACGCCCGGCGGCGGTGAGCGCGCCATGCGGGAACTGCTCGACCGCTGCCCCGACGTGGACGCCGTGTTCGCCGCCAACGACCTCACCGCCTACGGTGCCCTGAAGGTGCTGCGCGAGGAGGGGCTGCGGGTGCCCGAGGACGTGGCCGTGATCGGCTTCGACGACATGCTGCCGGTCGCCGAGCAGACCGAGCCGCCGCTCACGACGGTCCGTCAGGACATAGAGGAGATGGGCCGGCTGATGGCCCGCCTGCTGCTGCGCGGCCTCGACCGCCGGGCCACCAGCGAGGGCGTCGGAGGCGCGCCGTCCAGTGTGATCCTGCCGACCACATTGGTCCGCCGCGCCTCCGCGTAGGCCTGCCCCCGGGGTCGCTCCGTCAGCTCTGCGGCGGCTCGCTCCTGATGATGGCGAAGCGGGCGCCGTGCGGGTCGGTGAGCTGGGCCATGCGGCCGACGCCCTCCATGGTGGCGGCGGGCACGGTGACCTTGCCGCCGGTCTCCAGCGCCTTGGCCACGGTGGCGTCCACGTCGGCGACCTCGAAGTAGGCCAGCCAGTACGCCCCCGAGGCCGCCCCGGTCGCGTCGAAGTCGAGCGGGACGACACCGCCGAACATCGCCTCCTCACCGGCACCCGCCGGGTTGAGACAGGTGTAGTCACCGCCGGGCATGGGGGCGGCCGAGGTCTCCAGGCCGAGCGAGGAGTGGTAGAAAGCGGCAGCCGCGGCGACGTCCGGTGTGTACAGCTCCACCCAGGTCAGCGAACCCGGGTCGCCCGCCACGTCGACACCCTTGGTCCGGCCCGGCTGCCAGATGCCGAACGCGGCGCCCGCCGGGTCCCTGAGGACCGCCATGTGCCCCTCGCCCATCACGTCCATCGGCTGGAACAGGACCGCTCCGTGCGCCTGTTCCACCGTCTTGGCCGTGGCCTCCGCGTCCGGGCTCTGGAAGTACACGGTCCACGCGGACGAGTCGTGCTCCGGGGGCAGCGGCATGCCGCCGGCGACCGTCCTGCCGTCCAGTTGGAAGAAGCCGTAGCCGCCGGCCTCGGGTCCCGCGGACTGGAACTCCCAGCCGAAGAGACCGCCGTAGAAGGAGATGGCGCCGTCGATGTCGGGTGAGCCGACGTCAAGCCAGTTGGGAGCGCCGTTGACGAAACGAGTGGTGAGCATCTTTGCCCTCCTCATTGAAGGGTCCCGTACTTGAGGGGGCCCGTTCTCTGCACTGCCGAGTCTTGCACCGCCCACTGACAATCGCTGCCGGTGTGGCGTGGTGAGTCGGCTCGACCGTTTTGTTCACCCTCGGTGACCGCAGAAGTTCTCCGTGTTTTCCTCCGGTTCCGCGCGCCGCCGTGCGCCGGTTCCGGCGCGGCGCCACCATCGGGGTGGCCGGAGGCCTCGGAGCGCGGCGTTGATCCCGCGTTGATCGAACGTTTTTCACCGCACGGCACGCTCCTGGGCATGCACATCGACACGATCACCGCGCCCGACCTGGACTGGCAGCAGGAGGCGTTGTGCGCGCAGACCGGGGCGGACTTCTTCTTCCCCGAGCCCGGCAGCTCCGTCCGGGAGGCCAAACGCATCTGCGGCATGTGCCCCATCCGCTCCGTCTGCCTGGAGTACGCCCTCGACAACGACGAACGCTTCGGCGTGTGGGGCGGCCTCTCGGAGAAGGAGCGCCTGGAGCTCAGGCGCTCCTCGCGCTGACCGGGACCGGGGCGTTTACCGATGTCTCTCGCTCGGGGGAGTGCGGCTAGGATCCGGGGGCGCACCCGGGCGTAGCGCAGAGGCAGGCGCACGTCTTGGCAAGACGATCACATCGGTTCGAATCCGATCCCCGGGCTGCGTTCGGGGGCCCTGTAGAGCAGAGGCAGACTCGCCGCCTTCTCAGGGCGGTCACGCCGGTTCGAATCCGGCCGGGGCCCACTTTCGGAGCACGGCCGGGGCGGGAACCGATGACCGACGAGGGCGGGATCACCGAGGCGGAACTCGCGGCCTTCCACCACGCGGTGGGCAGGCTGCGGGAGTTGCCCGTCGACGATCCGGTGCGGTTGCGCGCGGAGCAGGTCGCCGCGTCCTTCGCCCGGGACGGGCGGCTGCGGCGCCGCAAGGCGCGCGGCGCCGACGTGTCCGCGGCCGACGCCGCGGCGATGGCCGCGACGGCGACGGGCGCGGCGGACCGCCGTGAGGACGCCGCGCTGCGCGCGACGGGCGAGACGGTTCATGGGGATGCCGGTGGTGTCTACCGCAAGCCGCGCGGTTGCTATGTCTGCAAGTCCCCCTATCGACAGGTGGATTCGTTCTACCACCGGCTCTGCCCCGAGTGCGCCGCCGACAACACCGCCCGCCGTGCGCTGAGTACGGATCTGAGCGGGCGCCGGGTGCTGCTCACCGGCGGGCGGGTGAAGATCGGTTTCCAGCTGGCCCTGATGATGCTGCGGGACGGCGCGGAGGTGCAGGTCACCTCGCGGTTCCCGCATGACACCGTACGCCGGTTCCGTGCGGAGTCCGGCAGCGAGAAGTGGCTCGATCGGCTGAGAGTGCTCGCCGTGGACCTCCGCGACCCGCGCCAGGTCCTCGGCCTGTGCGAGGAGTTGAGGCAGACCGGCGAACCGCTCGACATCCTCGTCAACAACGCCGCGCAGACCGTACGGCGGTCCCCGCAGTCGTACTCCCTGCTGGCCGCAGGGGAGCGCGACGCACTGCCCGAAGGGGCCCGGCAGGCACCGGGGTTCACACCGATGCGGATGCTCGCGGACGGGGCCTCGGCGCTGCCCGTCGTCCTCCGCGAGGCCGACGAGGCCGGACTGCTGCCCGACCCTTCCCCGGAGAACTCCTGGTCGGCACGGCTCGGCGCCCTGGACCCGGCCGAGGTCCTGGAGACCCAGCTCGTCAATGCCCTCGCCCCCGCCCTGCTCTGCGACCGGCTGCTGCCCCTGCTGCTCGCCTCGCCGCGTCCGCGCCGGTACGTCGTCAACGTGACCGCCGTAGAGGGCCGGTTCGCCGTCCGCAACAAGACGGCCGGACACCCGCACACCAACATGGCCAAGGCCGCGCTCAACATGCTCACCCGCACCAGCGCCGCCGAACTCGCCGAACGGGGCGTCCACATGTGCGCCGTCGACACGGGCTGGATCACCGACGAGAACCCCGCCCCCAAGAAGAGCCGCATGGCCGGGGCCGGCTTCCGCACACCGCTGGACATCGTGGACGGCGCGGCCCGCGTCTACGACCCGATCGTGCGCGGTGAGTCGGGGGACCCGGTGTCCGGGGTGTTCCTCAAGGACTATCGGGAGGCGGCGTGGTGAGCGGGGACAGGGAGGACACGGGCGCGGTCGGCTTCGCCGGGGTGGTTTACGTCCCGCCGCGTCCGGTCGCCGAACTCGGGCCGCTGCTCGACTGGTTGCGGGCCGGGCGGCCGGCCGGGGAGCGGCTGGACTTCGTCGTGGGAACGGCGCTGCCGGACGGGCGGCTCGATCTGTGCAAGCAGGGCCTGGGTGCGGAGGGCGCCGCCCGCGTCGCCGAGGCACTGGCCCAAGGTCCTTCGCCCGTACGGCACTTGCTGCTCGGTACGGACGGGCTCGGTGACGAGGGTGCCGAGGTCGTGGCCGGTGGGAGCGGTGAGGTCGAGACGCTCTACCTGGGCTGCAACGGGATCACGGCCGGCGGTGCCTGCCGGATCGCCGACCAGTTGCGTGCCTCGCCGCAGGTCGTGACCGGGGTGTGGCTCAAGCGCAATCCGCTGGGCAGCGGCGGTGGGCGGGCGGCGGCCGAACTCATCGAGTCCGCGCGGTCGTTGCGCACGCTGGACCTCGTGCAGACCGGGCTCGACCCCGAGGGCGTGACCGTCCTCGCCGATGCGCTGCTCGCCGCTGCCGGAGATGGGCGGCGCATCGAACGCGTCTTCATCGGCGGCAACCCGCTCGGTGCGGACGGCGCGACACCCCTCGCCGCCGTCCTCGCCGAGGGCGCGATCGACGAACTCTACGTATCCGCCGCCCGGTTGGGCGACGAGGGCGCCCTCCAGCTGGCCGACGCCCTGGAACAGGCACCGTACGGACGACTCGCGCGGCTGTCCGTCGCCAGCAACGGCATCGGTCCGCGGGCCGCGGCACGGCTGGTGACGGCGGCCACCGCGGCCGGGGTCGCCCTGCTGGACCTCGGCCGGGTCCGGGCGGCGGCGGTGCTGGGCGCGGCCGACAACCACGTCGATCTGTCCGCCGCCGAGACCCATCGCCCACACGCTCGTGGCCGCCGAGCACCGCCTCACCCACCTCGTCCTGTCCCACACCGGGATGCGCAGCCGCGAGGCCCACCGCCTCCTCGACACGGCACCCCGCGCGCTCACCCCCACCCGCTTCGTCCTCGGCCAGGGCATCGCCGCCAGCGTCAAGCGCCGCCTGGAGACCCTCACCGCCCACCTCCCGGCACCGGCGCCCGCCCCCGACGTGGCCGCCGTACGCAGCGTGCACCGCACGGCACGGCCGGGAGAGGCCGAGCACGGGGTCAGCGACGCGCCATCCCGGTGAATATGTCGGTCCAGAACCGCTGTTGCTGTACCGACGCCCCCACCAGATACGTGGCCCGGAGCTTCGCCGGGAGCAGGGCCACCATGCGGGCCACCGCCGCGCGGTGCTTCTTCAGCTGCGACAACTCCGCGTTGGCGAGGATCTGGTGGACCACGTCGCTGTCGTCGCCGCCCTCGTCGGTGTGCTCGGCGGCGCGGCGCAGCCGGGCCTCCCAGTGGTCCGCGTCCCGGGCCAGTTCGCGCAGGCCGGTCACCGGGCGGCCCTTGAAGCGGTCGATCAGGGCGGTGAGCGGCACGGGCGCGTACTCGCCGTCGCCGAGATAGACCGTCGCCATCTCCAGCGGCAACCCCTTGCGGTGCAGCTTGATGAGCCGCTCCAGGGTGCGCTTGGTGATCCAGGCGCGGCCGTCGTCGTCGATGTCGTGCTTCCACCACTCCAGCACCGTCTCGGCGTCCGCGCCGTACCGCGCGAGCAGCCACTCGTTGGCGGGGATGTCCTCGGGCTCCACCGTCAGCGAGGCCGTGAACCGGGTCGCCTGGGCGATGTTGTTGCGCGAGACCAGCAGCTTGCGGCCGAGGTGGTACGGCGGGTTCTGGACGGCGATCTGCGCCCGCAGGTTCTCGATGCGCCGGCCGGCGAGGGACCACTCCTGGGTGATCTCCATGAGCCTGGCGAACGCGGCCTTGTCCTTGGGGCGGTTGTACTCGTCCCACACGATCGCCTTCGGGTCCGGCCCGGTGAAGTTCGCGGCCAGCAGGTTGTCCAGGGTGCCGCCCGGCGACGGGATCGGCGCGCACAGGTCCTCGACGTTCGTCACCGGCAGCGAGAAGTACAGCGGCTCCCGGCCCAGGCCCGCGCGGACCGTCTCCCGGACCAGCTCCGTCTTGCCGCAGCCGGGCGGACCTTGCAGCAGCACCGTCCAGCGGTTGCGCAGCGCGGCCCGCACCACCTGCCGTACCGGGTCCGGAATCGTGGCCGGGTTGGGCACGCCGAGGGCCTGGGCGAGGCGGTCGAGGATCTCCGCCGTGCGGTTCTGGCCGGGTTTTCCGTCGGGGCCCGGCTCGGCCAGCCGCAGCCGCTCGCCGTCGATCAGGGGCAGGCCCCAGCGGAGCGGGAAGCCCTCCTTCGCGTTGGCCAGGACATGGTCCAGCGTGCGCGGGGACAGCAGCTCGCGCAGCGCGGGGGAGAGCGACGCCCACACGGCGAACACCGGAATCAGGTCCCAGGGGCGGTACTTGGCGGCGAGATGCCGACGCCAGGACGTGTCGTTCGCCGTGATCCGCATCGTGACCATGCGGTCGAGGAGCGCGAGGTCGCCGCGCCGGGCCGAGGTCTCGGACAGCGACTCGTTGTCCGTGAGGAAGACACCGACGCAGCCCAGCGCCCGCAGATCGTGCTCACCGAGCGTCCAGTTGCAGGCGATCTGCATCAGCTGCGACTGGACCGTGTCGCCCGCCTGCAGCGAGTCGTCGATCAGCAGCACGAACGGCGTGCCCGGCTTCAACTGGCTCATCACCAGCTGCCGCAGCACCAGTTCACCGGTGTGCGGGTCCCGCACCGGCGCGTTGATCAGCAGGTCGTCCGGCGTCAGGTTCGCCGCCGGGACGTACACCAGCGCGGTGCCCGGGTGCGCGCGGCCGATGTGGGAGAAGAACGTCGCCGTCTTGCCGATGCCGTGCTCGCCGAAGATCTGCCCGGTCTGCCCCAGGTCGATCAGCGCGTCGATGAAGGACTCCAGACGCGACAGCTCACGCCGGTCGCGCTTGCCCTCGGCTGCCGTCAACTGCCCTGTCTCCGTGCTCATTTACCGCGATCCTGTCGTGACGCGATGGCAGTCCATCGCCGGGGTGTGCGTCTCGGGCCACTCGCTGCCGCCCTCGGTGATCAGCCAGATCCACTTGTCCGGCTCGGCGGGTGCGATCGGCGGCGCGTACCCGTCGGTGAGCATCACGACCGCGTCCGGAGTGACGTCGAACCGGCGGCCGTTCACCTCCGTGCGCCCCTCCACGTAGTCCGCGACCACCTGGAAACTCGTGCCGCCACCGCCGTAGACCCGCTCGCCCGGTACGAACGGCATCACAACGGCGTCGAACGACAGCCAGTGGGCCTCGACTCCGTCGATCCGGCCGACGAGTTCGGTGAGCCAGGTGATCACGTGCTGGGGCATCGAGCCCGAGGTGTCATAGGCGATGACCAGGACCTTGTCACGGACCGGGCCGCGGCGCGAGAGCATCGGGTCCTGGCCGAGGGCCGCGAGCAGGGCGCCGCGCTTCTTCGGGTACACCAGCCGCTCGCCGTCGCGCAGCTTCGAGCCGAGGACGTCGACCAGCCAGCGCTGCCACCAGTGGACCGCACGCGTGCGTGCCGTCTCGCCGCGCAGGACGCCCGCGCCGAGGTTCCCCCAGATCCGGGCGGCCCGCGCGGAACCGTCCTCCGTACGACCCATCAGGTCGAGCAACTCCCGCTCCGCGCCCGCGTGTCCGCGCCGCGCCGCCAGCAGGGAGTTCAGCAGCGCGGACGACACCACCGCGTCCACCGTCTCCTGGTCGGCCGGTACACCACCGTCCACCAGGTGCGCGCACAGCCGCCGCCCCGGGACAGGAGGATGCGCCATGCGCTTCAGCTCGCCGTAGACCTTCATGTCGGTGGCGACGAACTCCTCGTAGGGGATGGGCTCCAGGCCCTGCGCGGTGAGGTCGTCCTGGTACAAGCCGTGGATCCGCCGTGGGTCGATGCCCGTCGGGCGGCCGTCCAGCAGGGGCAGGCCGGGGCGGCCGAGCCGGACCAGGGCGACATGGTTGATGGAGACCTCGGCGGCCAGCTCGAACACCGGGTCCTCGCGCAGCTCGGGGTCGGCGAACAGGTGCCGCTGCACCAGGTGGCGGGCCTCGTGGAAGAGGACGAACTTCACGCCGTCCAGGCCGAGTCGGACGAAGAAGTCCGGGTTGAAGAGCAGCAGACAGGAGCCGTCGCCGGAGGCGACCACGGCCGCGGTGTCCACCGCCGTGGTCGGGATCTGGTGATGGCACTTCGCGTACAGCCAGGACGCCACCGCCGACTCGGTCAGGCCGAAGTCCAGCAGTGCGGCCTCCTTCAGCCGCCGCGCCTCGGCGACCGTCGACGCCTCAGCCGGCCGGTACCGCTCCAGCGCCCTGCGGTCGGCCAGATCGACCACAGGGGTACGCCGACCCCGCTCCCCGTACGCCATCCCGCGCCCCCCGCGCCGCAGTTCCCCCGATGGCTCATTGGTACCAGGCCCCACTGACATCGGGCCAAGGCATTACGCTCTGGCCCCAAGGGCGGGGTCGTAGCGCAGAGGCAGGCGCACCGGTCTCCAGAACCGGGGCACGCTGGTTCGAATCCAGCCGCCCCGCCCGGCTCAGGCGATCGCGCCCGCCGTCACCACCAGCTCCGCCGCGTTCCCCTGGAACGTGTCGATGAGCTGCGCCAGCACCGCCCAGGCGTCCTCGCGGTCGGCCAAGTGGTCGCGCACGAGCGGTCGTAGGGCGTCCTCGGCCTCGGCCACGCGCGCGGGGAACATCAGTTGCCCTGTGGACAGCACTTTCAGGACGTGCGACGCGGGGGCCCAGGCGGTCGCGTAGTCGGCGGGGCCGTCCAGCACTCCGGCCTGCTCGACCCGGTGGGTGAACTTGCGGTGCGTGCCGAACTGCGCGCGCAGCGCGGGCGGGCAGTCCGGCCGGATCGACAGCGCCCAGCGCGCGTAGCCGGGCAGTGGGCGATCCCGGTCCGCCTCGGTGACCGCCTGCCAGCCGGAGCGCCCAAGCACCATCGACGCGGCCGTTCGCGCGGCCTGCATGGAGGTGCCCTCGCGCAGGGCGCCGATCAGGCCGAATCGGGTGAAGCTCGCGGGGACCGGCGGTTCCAGCTCCGGGCCCAGCCCGTCGACAACGGTCAACAGCGCTTCACGGTCGGGACCGAACGGCACACCCCGTGCGATGGCACGCCGCATCGCGTTGTCCGCCGATCTGTGCCGCCAGACCCACTGGTTCCGTTCCGGATCGTCCTGCTCCAGAACCCACAGCAGCACGGAGGCGGGCACCGCCGTCCTGGTCCAGGACCAGAGCGGAGCGTTGTGCCGGGCTTCGAGAGTTGCCTGTCCCGCCGGCTCCGGCAGGCCGATCCGCCGCCGTATCCGCTCGGCGTCCTCGCTGTCGATCAGGTTCAGCAGAAAGCCGACCGCCGCCCCCGACGTGCTGTTGTCACGCATGGCGGCATGATGCCGCAGCGGGGGCGCGTCCCGCACCGGTAAATGGATCAACGGACGGTCCGAGGCCGGTCAGGCGCTCGCGCGGGCCGCCATGCGGGCCTTGCGGATGGCCAGCTTCTCGTCGAACTTGGCGGCCTCGGAGTCGAGACCGCCCATGTAGAGGCCGATCTCCTCCTGCGCCTGCTGTCCCTCGGGGCCGAGACCGTCGATCTCCATGACCTTCAGGAAGCGCAGCACGGGCTGGATGACGTCGTCGTGGTGGATGCGCAGGTTGTAGACCTCGCCGATGGCCATCTGGGCGGCGAACCGCTCGAAGCCGGGCATGCCGTGACCGGGCATCCGGAAGTTGACGAGGACGTCGCGCACGGCCTGCATGGTGAGGTCGGGGGCGAGCTCGAACGCGGCCTTCAGGAGGTTGCGGTAGAAGACCATGTGGAGGTTCTCGTCGGTCGCGATGCGGGCCAGCATGCGGTCGCAGACCGGGTCGCCCGACTGGTGGCCGGTGTTGCGGTGCGAGACGCGCGTGGCCAGCTCCTGGAAGGCGACGTAGGCCACGGAGTGCAGCATCGAGTGCCGGTTGTCCGACTCGAAGCCCTCGCTCATGTGCTGCATGCGGAACGCTTCGAGCTTGTCCGGGTCGACCGCGCGGGAGGCGAGCAGGTAGTCCCGCATGACGATGCCGTGCCGGCCCTCCTCTGCCGTCCAGCGGTGCACCCAGGTGCCCCAGGCGCCGTCGCGGCCGAACAGGGAGGCGATCTCGTGGTGGTAGCTGGGGAGGTTGTCCTCGGTGAGGAGGTTCACCACGAGGGCGATGCGGCCGATCTCGGTGACCTTGGACTGCTCCTTGTCCCAGGCCTCGCCGTCCTCGAAGAAGCCGGGGAAGTTGCGGCCGTCGCTCCAGGGCACGTACTCGTGCGGCATCCAGTCCTTGGTGACCTTGAGGTGCCGGTCGAGTTCCGTCTCGACGACTTCCTCCAACGCGTACAGCAGCTTGGCGTCGGTCCAGACTGCGGGGCTGCCGAGGTGCGGGGAAGTGATCGTCACGGGGACTCCAGGGGGACGTGGTGCAAATCTGAACAAACCGGCGAGCGGTGCCGGGGTCTGTGCAACTTACGGAATCGTAGGCTACGAAACCGTAGGTTACGAGACCGTAGGTTAAGAGTGCTGTAAAGATCGCTGTTCGGGAGTGTCGCCGGGGAATCCCGAACAGCGCCAGGACCGCAGGTCCCGGCGCCGAACGGATGGCCCGTTCACCCGGTCAGGCGTACAGATCCCGGAGCCTGACCGAGAGGCACGTCACGCAGCCTTCGAGTTTCTCGAACTCACTGATGTCCACCACGACCGGCTCCAGGCCGAGGTCGGCCAGCAGATCGGCCGTCTTGGGCGCGCTCGCCGCCATCAGCACCTTGTCGCCGCCGAGCAGCACCACATGCGCGCCGGCCTCCTCGGGCACCGACAGGAAGCGCGGAAACAGCGAGGGCCGGTCCACCTTGGGGATGTGCCCGAGCACGGTCCCGTCGGGCAGCGCGGTGACCGCCGACTTCAGATGCAGCACCTTGCTCACGGGTACGGCGACCACGCGCGCCCCGAGCGGCTCGAACACGGCCCGCAGCTGCTGCACACCGGCCGCGTTCGTACGCCCGCCCCGGCCGACGTAGATCGTGTCGTCGATCTTGAGGACGTCGCCGCCCTCCAGGGTGCCCGGTTCCCAGACCCAGTTCACCGAGCAGCCGAGCCTGGCCACCGCCTCCTCGACCCCGCCGGTCTCCTCGCGCCGGGAGTCGGCGCCGGGCCGGGTGATCAGCGCCACGTTCTTGTACATGACGACCGTGTCCTCGACGAACACGGAGTCGGGGAAGTCGTCGGCGGGCTCCACCTCGATCGTCTCCCAGCCGTGCGTGCGCAGCGTCTGTACGTACGCCTCCCACTGCTCGACGGCTTGCTCGACGTCGACCTTCTCCCGCTCGATGTGCGTGACCAGCCCTTCGGCCAGGCGCGGGCTGGGGCGGCGGACGAGGGCCTTGTGGCTGGGCACGAGCGGGACTCCGTATCGGCAGGATCGTTTCGGTGCCGGCAACGCGGCACCGGTTGGCCATCATGCGTCACCCGTCCGTGCCGACAAAACCCCTGCCGTGAGGCTGTGGCCCTCCTGAGATGCGCCGCGCTGTCCTACACCAGGTGCTCCACCTCCTCCGGCGTGATCGTCCGCAGTTCCCCGTCCAACAGCAGCCAGCGGGTGACGCCGATGGACTCCAGGAACGGCAGGTCGTGACCGGCCACGATCAGCGCGCCCTCGTAGGACTCCAGCGCCGTGGTGAGCTGCCGCACACTCGCCATGTCGAGGTTGTTCGTCGGCTCGTCCAGCATCAGCAGCTGCGGGGCGGGCTCCGCCAGCATCAGCGCGGCCAGCGCGGCCCGGAAGCGTTCGCCGCCGGACAGGGTCGCCGCCTTCTGGTCGGCGCGGGCGCCCCGGAACAGGAAGCGGGCGAGCCGGGCCCGGACCCGGTTGTTGGTGGCGGCCGGCGCGAACCGGGCCACGTTCTCGGCCACGGTCAGCTCGTCGTCGAGGACGTCGAGCCGCTGCGGCAGGAAGCGCAGCGGGACATGCGCCGTCGCCTCGCCCGACACCGGCGCCAGCTCCCCGGCGATCGTGCGCAGCAGCGTCGTCTTGCCCGCGCCGTTGCGCCCGATCAGCGCGATCCGCTCCGGTCCGCGCAGATCGAGCCCACCGGCCACCCGCGCGCCGTAGGCGAGTTCGAGGTCCAGGAGGGTCAGGACCGTACGGCCCGGCGGTACCGCCGTGTACGGCAGGTCGACGCGGATCTCGTCGTCGTCCCGTACGGCCTCCACCGCCTCGTCGAGCCGTTCTTTCGCCTCGGTGAGCCGCTCCTCGTGCAGGATGCGGTGCTTGCCCGCGGACTCCTGCGCCGACCGCCTGCGCGCCTGCATGACGATCTTCGGCTCGCGCTTCTGGTCGTACATCTTCTGCCCGTACCGCCTGCGGTGGGCCAACTTGACCTGGGCGTCGATCAGTTCGCGTTTCTGTTTGCGGAAGTCGGCCTCGGCGACGCGCACCATCCGTTCGGCCGCGTCCTGTTCGGTGGCGAGGGCCTCCTCGTAGGCGGAGAAGTTGCCGCCGTACCAGGTGATCTGGCCGGAGCGCAGATCGGCGATCTGGTCGACGAGGTCCAGGAGTTCGCGGTCGTGGCTGACCACGATCATCACTCCCGGCCAGGACGCGACGGCCGCGTACAGCCGCTTGCGCGCGTACAGGTCGAGGTTGTTCGTCGGTTCGTCGAGGAGCAGGACGTCCGGCCTGCCGAGCAGCAGCGCGGCCAGCCGCAGCAGGACCGACTCGCCGCCGGACACCTCGCCGACGGTGCGGTCCAAGTCGATGTGTCCCAGCCCGAGTTCGCCGAGTGTGGCGAGGGCACGCTCCTCTACGTCCCAGTCGTCGCCGAGCGTCTCGAAGTGCTCCTCGGCCGCGTCACCGGCCTCGATGGCGTGCAGGGCGGCCCGGCGCGCGGCGATGCCGAGGGTCTCGTCGACGCGCAGGGCGGTGTCGAGCGTGACGTTCTGCGGGAGGTAGCCGACCTCGCCCGCGACCCGCACGGTGCCGTCGAGCGGGGTGAGTTCGCCCGCGATCAGCTTCAACAGGGTTGATTTCCCTGATCCGTTGACGCCGACGAGCCCGGTCCTGCCGGGGCCGAAGGCGACGTCGAGGTCTTCGAGGACGGGGGTGCCGTCGGACCAGGCGAAGGAGAGGGACGTACAGGTGACGGAAGAACTCATGCGGGCCTCGCGGTTGCTCGATGCGGTCAGGGCAGACGCGTTGCGAGACACCGCGGGGCGGGAGGCTGGTCCCGGAGGGCAGAGAGAAGGCCCTGTTCCGGAGGACGGCTCGGACGCCGAGGTCGAACACGACGGACACACCTCAGGGGTGTGTGACGCGGTGTCTCAGAACCTCAGACGAGCAACGTCCTTCTCCAATCGACGGCAACAGGACCGGGGGAAACGCTACGGAGGGCCGCTGTCGCCTGTCAACGCAATTGAATCGGCGCCCCTGGCAGGCACATCGATGTCGGATTCCTGCCAGCCGACGGGCGCTCGCGGCTGCTTGAGTAGGCCGTATGACGAACCAGAACATTCTCCGTGACCGGGCGCTGGCCTTCCGCGCGCTGCATGTGCCGGGGCGTCCGCTCGTCCTGCCGAACGCTTGGGACGCCGCCAGCGCCCGCCTCGTCGAGGACGCGGGCGCCGCCGCCGTGGCGACCACCAGCGCGGGCCTCGCCTGGGCCCTGGGCGTCCCGGACGGCGACCGGCTGGACCGGGACCGGGCCCTGGAGGCGGTCGCCCGCGTCACCTCGACCGTGGCCGTACCGGTGAGCGCCGACATCGAGAGCGGCTTCGCGAAGGACCCGGCGGGCGTCGCCGACACGGTCCGCGCGGTGCTCGCGGCGGGCGCGGTGGGAGTGAACATCGAGGACGCGCTCTACGGCGGCGAGGGCGTCCTGCGCCCGGTCGCGGAGCAGGCCGAGCGGATCGCCGCCGCGCGGGAGGCCGCCGACGCGGAGGGGGTGCCGCTGTTCGTCAACGCGCGCATTGACACGTTTCTGCGCGGCGCCGGGGGAGTGGACGCGACCCTGGAGCGGGCTGCCGCCTTCCGGGCCGCGGGCGCGGACGGGATCTTCGTCCCCGGGGCCGTCGAACCGGGAACGGTCAAGGAACTCGCCGACGGGATCGACGGTCCGCTCAATGTGCTGGTCGGCCCCGGCGCACCGCCGGTCGCCGAACTGGCCGCGCTGGGCGTCGCCCGGGTGAGCGCGGGCTCCAGCGTCGCCCTGGCCGCCTACGCCGTGGTCCGCCGTGCCGCGCGGGAGCTGCTGGACACGGGTACCTACGGCGCGGTGGCGGGAGGCCTTGGCTACGGCGAGCTGAACTCGCTGCTGGGGTAGGGGTGTTGGCTCAGCAGGCGTCCCGCATCAGCTCGGCGAGGTCGTGGTCCAGGTCGAGCTGGAGGTGTTCGAGACCGGCGGGCACCAGCTCGCCGGTGGCCCGCAGGAAGCGGCGGATCTCGGTCGAGCGGACATGCACGACGGCGGTGCCCTCGGGGGCGTGGAACTCCAGGACGGTGCGGTCGAAGCCGTAGGGCCGCACACGGACGTCGCCGTGGCCCTCGGCGCCGTGCAGGCCGGCCGACAGGAGTTCGCGGGCGAAGGTCCAGCAGACCTCGACGCCCTCCAGGGTGGCCGGAGCCGGGAAGGTCATCCGGACGGCGAAGGGGTCGCGTCGGTCGTAGTGCAGGGTGGCGGGAATGCTCGGCATCCGCGGTGCGGCGGCGACGAGACGGGCCTCTACGGGCTGCTCGATGACGATGGACAACGCCTTGCTCCCTTGTGTGACGGCGGTGCGGGACTGCGGTGACGGCCGGACGGACTCCCGAAAAGGCTCCGGAACGGACCCCCGAGTGGATGGGTCCGCACTGGAAGAGACGCCGGAACGAGCCAATCCGTGCACACCAATTTCTAGTGACCTCTGTCACCGCCGCCCATATGTGCCCAAGGCGGGCGGGGGCCATCTGGACGGCCTCCGGGGAGTGGGCTAGCTTCGCCCGCCATGAGGCGCATGGGGAACACGCGACGGGTGGGACGTACGTACCGCAGGGCGGCGGCCGGGGTGATGTGCGCGACGGCGCTGGCCGTGCTGACCGCCGTACCTGCGCAGGCACGGGAGACAGCGCACCGGGCTCCGCACTGGGAGCTCAAGGACAGCGGGGCCGCCGGTGTGCGTTTCCGGGGACTGTCGGCGGTCAGCCGGAACACCGCGTGGGTGGCCGGCACCGCGGGCACCGTGCTGCGTACCACCGACGGCGGTGCGAGCTGGCGGAACGTCTCGCCACCGGGTGCGGCAGACCTGCAGTTCCGGGACATCGAGGCGTTCGACGCGCGGCGCGCGGTGGTGCTGGCGATCGGCGAAGGTGAGGCGTCCCGTGTCTACCGCACCGACGACGGCGGGACGACCTGGACCGAGTCCTTCCGCAACACCGACGCGAACGCCTTCTACGACTGCATGACCTTCTTCGACAGCCGCCACGGCCTCGCGATGAGCGACCCGGTGGACGGGAAGTTCCGCATCCTGTCGACCGGCGACGGCGGCCGTTCCTGGAAGGTGCTGCCCGACGCCGGGATGCCGGCCGCGCTCGACGGCGAGGCGGGTTTCGCGGCCAGCGGCCAGTGCCTGGTGAGCTCCGGGCCCCGGGACGTGTGGCTGGCCACCGGCGGGGGTGCACGCGCGCGTGTCCTGCACTCCGCCGACCGCGGCCTCACCTGGACGGCGACCGGCACACCGATCCCGGCCGGCGACCCCGCGCGCGGGGTCTTCGCGCTCGCCTTCCGCGACCGTACGCACGGCCTCGCGGTCGGCGGCGACTACAACGCCGACCAGCCGTCACCGCTGGCGGCGGCCGTCACCGGCGACGGTGGCCGCACCTGGGCTCCCGCCACCACCCCGCCGCCCGCCTACCGCTCCGGCACCACCTGGCTGCCCCACAGCCGCTCCACCGCCCTCGCGGTCGGCCCCACCGGCACGGACGTCACGACCGACGCGGGCCGCACCTGGAAGACGGTCGACACCGGCTCGTACGACACCGTGGACTGCGCGGCGGACCTGGGCTGCTGGGCGGCGGGGGAGAAGGGGCGCGTGGCGCGGCTGGAGGACTGACGGTTCCTGGGTGGCGCGCCCTGGCGCAGAAGATCCCCGTACGCTCGGCACCACCATGACGACCGTACGCATTCCCGCGGGCTGGCCCGCGACCGAGGAGCAGGCCCGCGCCGTCCAGGACGAGTTGCGGCAGCGGGTGGTGACAGACGAACCGGGACCGCCGCCAAGGACCGGGCACGTCACGGGAGTTGACGTCGCCTACGACGACGAGCGGGACGTGGTGGTGGCAGCGGCGGTCGTGCTGGACGCGGCGGACCTCACGGTCGTCGCCGAGGCCACCGCCGTTGGCTCGGTCTCCTTCCCGTACGTGCCGGGCCTGCTCGCCTTTCGTGAAATCCCCACGGTGCTGGCCGCGTTGGACGCCCTCCCATGCCCGCCGGGCCTGGTCGTGTGCGACGGCTACGGCCTGGCCCACCCGCGCCGCTTCGGCCTCGCCAGCCACCTCGGCGTCCTCACCGGCCTGCCCACGATCGGCGTCGCGAAGAACCCCTTCACCTTCACCTACGACGACCCCGGCGTCCCGCGCGGCTCCGCCTCCCCGCTCCGTGCGGACGCCGACGAGGTCGGCCGCGCGCTGCGCACCCGCGACGGCGTGAAGCCGGTCTTCGTCTCCGTCGGTCACCGGGTGACCCTGGACAACGCCTGTGCCCACACCCTCGCGTTGACCCCGGAGTACCGCCTCCCGGAGACGACCCGCAGGGCGGACGCGCTGTGCCGGCGGGCCCTGCGGGAGGCGACCGCCTGAGCATGTGAGGCGAGTCGTTTCTGAGTACCTGTTCTGAGTACTTGTACGGATGTGGCCGCGCCGGGGTGATCGGCAGGCTGTGCCGCATGACAACTCACCGTTCCCCGAAGCCCGTTGCCCACCCGAGCCAGCCGATCGAGCGCGCCGTGACGATCGCGCTCGTCCTGTCCGTGGCGGCGGGCCTCGCCTGGATCGGCGGGATGATCTACACGCTGTGGCCGTGAGCCCGGCGAGCGTGCGGGGGGAAACACACGAGCCCCGCACCGCAACAACCGGTGTGGGGCTCGGACTTGAGCGCCGGGCAGGCCTTGCACCTGCATCTCCCCGCAGGAAGCGGGACGTCTTTCCTTGGACCACCAACGCGTAACCAGACTCCGGGTGTTCCGGCGACCGGCTCGTGATCAACTATAGCCCATCCCGAGGGGCCTTCCGAACTCCCCGATCAGCGGGGCTGGTTGACGGCCCGACGCTCCGCGTCGGCGTGCCACCAGCCCGGCGGGGACGGGCCGACAGCCTCGGCGGTGGGCTGGTCCGGATGCAGTCCGAGGCGTTGCAGCGCGTCGGCGCGCACCCGGACGTCGAACCAGCCGTGCCAGTGGCCGTCCGGCCCGATGCCGCAGGCGAGACCCCAGCTCAACTCGTCCTGGGCGAAGGGCATCCAGTCGATGCCGCGCTCACGCAGTCAAGCGCGCGTGGCCGCCCACGGCGTGAGGCGGCCGGGCACGTTCTCGTAGGCCGCGACGGTGATCCAGTCGGTGTTCGGCGTCTCCATGACGCCCATCGTGACATGGGGAGCCGACACGCTCACCGCGTCGCCGCCACCCGGAACACGATGCCCGCGGCGCGCAGTCGCTCGATGAGGGCGTTGCCCATCGCGGTCGCCGTCGTCACCTGGCCCGCGGTGGGCGGGAGTTCGTCGAGGGCGAGGGAGAGGGCCGCTTCCGCGAACATCTTCGCCGTCTCGTCGTAGCCGGGGTCGCCGCCCGAGACCTCGGTGAAGACGCGTCGGCCGCCGCCCTCGCCCACGAACTTCACGGAGAACCAGCTCTTCGCGCGCTTCTCCGGGCTCGGTCCGTCGCCGGGCTTGAGGCGGTCGGACAACCAGCGGCGGGCGGGCGGGAGTTGAGCGGCGGTGGCCAGGGCGCCGACCGCCGTGACACCGCCGAGCGCCACGGGGAGGTGTCGTACGGCCGCGTAGTGGCGGTAGCGGAAGTCGGGGCCGTAGCGGTCCAGGGCCTTCGCGGATCGTTGAACGATCTGCGGGTCGATGGTCGGCAAGGGCACCGCCCAGGAGCCGACCTCCCCGGCGAACCGCGGTGCCCCGGCGGGCGCGGTGGCCCGGCGTCCCACCAGGCGCGGTTCGTGGCGTCGCCGGTCCCGGGCGGCGGCCAGCACCTGTCGGCCGCGCCCGAGTTGGGTCAGTGCCGTGGCGAACGTACCGCCGGAGAACATCGCGTCGGCGGTCACGAAGCCGTCCACCGTGAGGGGCACCCCTTCCGGCAGCTGCTGGACGGTGAAGTACGCCCCCAGGTCGTGCGGGATCGAGTCGAAGCCGGCCGCGTGCACCAAGCGGGCGCCGGTCTCACGCGCGCGTGCGTCGTGACGGACGTACGTCAGGTCGACGAACTCCGGCTCGCCGCTGAGGTCGAGATAGTCGGCGCCGGTGTCCGCGCAGGCGGCGACGAGATCCTCGCCGTAGGTCACAT
This sequence comes from Streptomyces sp. NBC_01622, assembly GCF_045209635.1. Lineage (NCBI taxonomy): Bacteria > Bacillati > Actinomycetota > Actinomycetes > Kitasatosporales > Streptomycetaceae > Streptomyces > Streptomyces sp. NBC_01622. Next base: position 1,897,763 of record NZ_CP109293.1, on the reverse strand, counting down.
AGGGGCCGACCGTGGTGGCCACCACGCGCGCGTGCTCGGCGAGTTCGCGCAGGGAGGCCGGGTCGGACACGTCGGCGCGCAGGACGCCCACCGCCGTGCCGCCGGGCAGTCGTTCGCGCAGCCGCTTCAGTTTCAGCTCGTCGCGGCCGGCGATCGCCCAGCGCAGGCCCTCGGGCGCGTGCGCGGCGAGGTACTCCGCGGTGAGCGCGCCGACGAAGCCCGTGGCTCCGAAGAGCACGATGTCGTAGGGACGGTCCGTCCTGTTCAGCCTGCTCATGACACTCCTGGTCCCGCAGCCCGCGCCGCTGTCGGTGGCTGAGGCTAGCGTGAAGAGTGCGGAGCCCGACGACGAGCCCGGAGGTATCAGGTGGCCGTGCCCAGGAACGCCCTGAAGAAATGGGCGAAAGTACGTGAGTTCGCCCTCGGGCTGCCGGGCGCGGGCGAGGCCGCGCGGCGGAGCCGCATATCGATACTGCCCCTGGGGTGAGAGCGTCGCGAAGGTCAACAAGAAGGTGTTCGTCTTCCTCGGTGTCGACGACGGCAGCTATCCGTTGGCCCTCACGGTCAAGCTCACGGACGAGACCGCCCACACCCACGCGCTCACCTCACCTGGCGCCGAGCCCGCCGGCTACGGCCTCGGCAAGGCCGGCTGGGTGCGGATACCGCTCGCCGAGCAGGGTGCCCCCGCCGCCGAGCTGCTGTGCGACTGGGTGGAGGAGAGCTACCGCGCGATCGCCCCCAAGCGACTCATAGCCGAGCTGGACGCGGATGGTGGTCGCTGACCGGCCGTGCGCGGTCGTGGCTGGTCACGGTCGACGGCGGTAACTTGGCTAAGCGCTTGCTCGCCCAGGTCTTGTGTCGAGCGGACGTTCTTAGCATCATCGGTGTTACATCAGTTGTGTCACAGCTGGGGGCTGGATGACAGCGACAACGACGCCCGGGCACGGCCCGCTCTCCGGCGTGCGCGTGGTCGAGCTGGCCGGGATCGGCCCCGGCCCCTTCGCGGCCATGCTCCTCGCCGACCTCGGCGCCGATGTCGTCCGCGTCGACCGGCCCGGCGGCCCCGGACTCGGCGTCGCCCCCGAACACGACATCACCAACCGCAACAAACGCTCGGTCCTCGTCGACCTGAAGGCACCCGACGGCCCCGCGCGCGTCCTCGACCTGGTCGAACGCGCCGACATCCTCATCGAGGGCAACCGCCCCGGCGTCACCGAACGCCTCGGCGTCGGCCCCGAGGCCTGCCACGCCCGCAACCCCAAGCTCGTCTACGGCCGCATGACCGGCTGGGGCCAGGACGGCCCCCTGGCCGACCGCGCCGGGCACGACATCGCGTACATCGCGCTGACCGGGACCCTCGGCATGATCGGCAGCCCGGGAGAGCCCCCGCCCGCCCCCGCCAACCTGCTCGGCGACTACGCGGGCGGCTCGCTCTACCTCGTCGTGGGCGTCCTCGCCGCACTGCACCACGCGCGCGTGACCGGCACCGGCCAGGTCGTCGACGCCGCCATCGTCGACGGCACCGCCCACCTCTCCGCGATGATCCACGGCATGCTCGCCGCCGGCGGCTGGCAGGACCGGCGCGCCGCCAACCTCCTCGACGGCGGCTGCCCGTACTACGGCACCTACGAGACCGCAGACGGCAAGCACATGGCGGTGGGCGCCCTGGAGCCCCGGTTCTACGACGAGTTCGTACGCCTCCTCGGCCTCGCGGACTTCGCCGACGCCCGCCGGGACCGGACCCGTTGGGGCGAGCTGCGCGAGGCGGTCGCGGCCCGCTTCCGGAGCCGTACGCGAGACGAGTGGACCGTCGTCTTCGAGGGCACGGACGCGTGCGTGGCGCCCGTGCTGTCGCTCCGTGAGGCCCCGAAGCATCCGCATCTCGCCGCGCGCGGGACCTTCACCGAGCACGGCGGGATCACCCAGCCCGCCCCCGCACCCCGGTTCTCCGAAACGCCCACCTCGGTGCGCGGCGGGCCCGCCCTGCCGGGCGCCGACACCTCGGACGTGGCCCGCGACTGGGACATCCCCCTGCTTGCCGACGTCGTTGAGGACTCCGGTCGGGGAACACCTCGACACGTCCTCGAAAACCCTCAGTGAAAGGCTTGGCAGTGAGCACCGAAGCGTATGTCTACGACGCGATCCGCACCCCGCGCGGGCGCGGCAAGGCGAACGGATCCCTGCACGGCACGAAGCCCATCGACCTGGTCGTCGGACTCATCCACGAGATCCGCGACCGCTTCCCGGACCTGGACCCGGCCGCGATCGACGACATCGTGCTCGGTGTCGTCGGCCCGGTCGGCGACCAGGGCTCCGACATCGCCCGGATCGCCGCCGTGGCCGCCGGACTCCCGGACACGGTGGCCGGCGTACAGGAGAACCGCTTCTGTGCCTCGGGTCTGGAGGCCGTCAACATGGCCGCCGCCAAGGTGCGTTCGGGCTGGGAGGACCTCCTCCTCGCCGGCGGCGTCGAGTCGATGTCCCGGGTGCCGATGGCCTCGGACGGCGGCGCCTGGTTCAACGACCCGATGACGAACCTCGCCGTCAACTTCGTGCCCCAGGGCATCGGCGCCGACCTGATCGCCACGATCGAGGGATTCTCGCGGCGCGACGTGGACGAGTACGCCGCCCTCTCGCAGGAGCGCGCGGCCACCGCGTGGAAGGAGGGCCGCTTCGAGCGGTCCGTGGTGCCGGTGAAGGACCGCAGCGGGCTTGTCGTCCTCGACCACGACGAACACCTGCGCCCCGGTACCACCGCCGACTCCCTCGCCCGGCTCAAGCCGTCCTTCGCGGACATCGGCGAACTGGGCGGCTTCGACGCCGTGGCCCTGCAGAAGTACCACTGGGTGGAGAAGATCGACCACGTCCACCACGCGGGCAACTCCTCCGGCATCGTCGACGGCGCCTCGCTCGTCGCGATCGGCTCGAAGGAGGTCGGCGAGCGCTACGGCCTCACCCCGCGCGCGCGGATCGTCTCCGCCGCCGTCTCCGGCTCCGAGCCGACCATCATGCTCACCGGGCCCGCACCCGCCACCCGAAAGGCCCTCGCCAAGGCCGGGCTGACCATCGACGACATCGACCTCGTCGAGATCAACGAGGCGTTCGCCGCGGTCGTCCTGCGCTTCGTGCGGGACATGGGCCTGTCCCTGGACAAGGTCAACGTCAACGGCGGCGCCATCGCGCTCGGCCACCCGCTCGGCGCCACCGGCGCGATCATCCTCGGCACACTCGTCGACGAACTGGAGCGCCAGGACAAGCGCTACGGCCTCGCCACGCTGTGCGTCGGCGGCGGCATGGGCATCGCCACGATCGTCGAGCGCGTCTGAACACCCCAGCGGCAGCAGAGACTTCTACGGAGAACCCCTCATGACCGAGAGCACCACCATCCGCTGGGAACAGGACGACACCGGCGTCGTCACCCTCGTCCTCGACGACCCCGACCAGTCCGCGAACACCATGAACGCGGCCTTCCGCGACTCCCTCGCCGCGATCACCGACCGCCTCGAAGCCGAGCAGGAGTCCATCCGGGGCATCATCTTCACGTCCGCCAAGAAGACCTTCTTCGCGGGCGGCGACCTGCGCGACCTGATCCGCGTCACCCCGGACACCGCCCAGGAACTGCTCGACGGCGGCCTCGCCATCAAGCGCAACCTGCGCCGCATCGAGACCCTCGGCAAGCCGGTCGTCGCCGCGCTCAACGGGGCCGCCCTGGGCGGCGGTTACGAACTCGCCCTGGCCTGCCACCACCGCGTCGCCCTCGATGCCCCCGGGGCGAAGATCGGCTGTCCGGAGGTCACCCTCGGTCTGCTCCCCGGAGGCGGCGGAGTCGTCCGCACGGTACGCCTGCTGGGCATCACCGACGCCCTGCTGAAGGTGCTGCTCCAGGGCACCCAGTACAGCCCGCAGCGCGCTCTGGACAACGGCCTCATCCACGAAGTGGCCGCCACGCCGGACGAGTTGATCGCCAAGGCCCGCGCCTTCATCGACGCCAACCCGCAGTCGCAGCAGCCGTGGGACAAGCCCGGCTACCGCATCCCGGGCGGCACCCCGGCGAACCCCAAGTTCGCCGCCAACCTGCCCGCCTTCCCCGCCAGCCTGCGCAAGCAGACCAACGGCGCCCCCTACCCGGCACCGCGCAACATCCTCGCCGCCGCCGTCGAGGGCTCCCAGGTCGACTTCGAGACCGCCCAGCTCATCGAGGCCCGCTACTTCGTCGAACTGGCGGCCGGGCAGACCTCGAAGAACATGATCCAGGCGTTCTTCTTCGACCTCCAGGCCGTCAACTCCGGCGCCAACCGCCCCAAGGGCATCGAATCGCGACCCGTCCGCAAGGTCGCCGTCCTCGGCGCCGGGATGATGGGCGCCGGCATCGCCTACTCGTGCGCCCGCGCGGGCATCGACGTCGTCCTGAAGGACGTCACTCCGGAGGCGGCGGCCAAGGGCAAGGCCTACTCCGAGAAGCTGTGCGCCAAGGCCGTCTCCCGCGGTCGCAGCACCCAGGAGAAGGCGGACGCGCTGCTCGCCCGCATCACCGCCACCGCCGACCCGCAGCAACTCGCGGGCTGCGACGCGGTGATCGAGGCCGTCTTCGAGGACACCTCGCTCAAGCACAAGGTGTTCCAGGAGATCCAGCACATCGTCGAGCCCGACGCGCTGCTCTGCTCCAACACCTCCACCCTCCCCATCACCGCCCTCGCCGAAGGAGTCGAGCGCCAGGCCGACTTCATCGGGCTGCACTTCTTCTCGCCCGTCGACAAGATGCCCCTCGTCGAGATCATCAAGGGCGGGCACACCGGAGACGAGGCCCTCGCGCGCGCCTTCGACCTGGTCCGGCAGATCAAGAAGACACCGATCGTCGTCAACGACTCGCGCGGCTTCTTCACCTCACGCGTGATCGGGCAGTTCATCAACGAGGGCGTCGCGATGGTCGGCGAGGGCATCGAGCCCGCGTCCATCGAGCAGGCCGCCGCACAGGCCGGTTACCCGGCCAAGGTCCTCTCCCTGATGGACGAGTTGACGCTCACCCTCCCGCGCAAGATCCGCAACGAGTCCAAGCGGGCCGTCGAAGAAGCTGGCGGTACCTGGCCGGGGCACCCCGCCGAGGCCGTCATCGACCGCATGGTCGACGAGTTCGGCCGCACCGGGCGCGGCGGCGGCGCGGGCTTCTACGACTACGACGACGACGGCAAGCGCGCCGGGCTCTGGCCGGGCCTGCGCGAGCACTTCACCCGCGAGGGCGCCGAGATCCCCTTCGAAGACATGCAGGAACGCATGCTCTTCTCCGAGGCGCTCGACACGGTCAAGCTCCTTGAGGAGGGCGTCCTGACGTCCGTCGCGGACGCCAACATCGGGTCCATCTTCGGGATCGGCTTCCCGGGTTGGACCGGTGGCGTCCTGCAGTACGTCAACGGCTACGAGGGCGGTCTGCCCGGCTTCGTGGCACGCGCGCGTGCGCTCGCCGAGCGCTACGGGGAGCGGTTCACCCCGCCCGCGCTGCTCGTGGAGAAGGCCGAGAAGGGCGAGCGGTTCACCGACGCGCGCTGACGTGTCGACGTATCGCTGAGCGACACGCTGCCCTTGCCTCGCGGGGACGGGACCCCGACGCTGACCTGCGAACCGGTCACCGGTCCCGTCCCCCGAGGAGCCCCCATGGGTCACCGTCCCGCCCTCGCCCTCCTCGACATCCTGCGCGGCGAGGGCGTGGACCGGATCTTCGGCAACCCCGGCACCACTGAACTCCCCTTCCTCGCCGCCCTGTCGGAGGCCGAGGACGCCCCCGAGTACGTCCTCGGCGTCCACGAGGGCGCAGTCGTCTCCATGGCCGACGGCTACGCGCGCGGCACCGGCCGCCCCGCCTTCGTCAGCCTGCACATCGCCGCCGGACTCGCCAACGGTCTCATCGGCCTGCTCAACGCCCGCCGTTCACGCACCCCGCTCGTCGTCACGGCCGGCCAGCAGGACCGCCGCCACCTCCAGCAGGACCCCATGCTCTCCGGCGACCTCCTCGGCCTCGCCCGGCCCGCGGCGAAGGCGACCTACGACATCCAGCACGCCCGCGACCTGCCCCTCGCCCTGCGCCGCGCCTTCGCGCAGGCCAGGCGGCCGCCCGCCGGGCCGGTGTTCCTGTCCCTCCCCATGGACCTGCTGACCGAGGACACCGAGGTCGAGGTCCCCGCCCGCACCGCACCGCCCCGGCCGGGCCCCGCCGCCGGACTCGACCGGGCCGCCGTACTGCTCGGCGCCGCCGCCCGTCCCGCGATCGTCGCCGGGGACGGAGTGGGCCGCGAGGACGCGGTGGCCGCACTCGTCCGCACGGCCGAGGCCTGCGGCGCGACCGTCCACCATCAACCGATGGCCGACTGCCTCAACTTCCCTGCCACACACCCGCTTTACGCCGGGATGCTGCCACCCCGCCACGACGCGATCCGGGCCGCCCTCGCGCCCTACGACACCGTCCTGATCGTCGGCGCCCACGCCTTCACCCCCCACCACTTCAGCCCCGGGCCCGCCCTGCCGCCCGGCATCACCGTCGTCCAGCTCGACTCGGACGCCGACGAGATCGGCCGCAACTTCCCCGCCGACGCGGGCCTGGTCGGCGCGCTCGCACCCTCGCTCCGTCGGCTCGCCGAGCTGCTGCGCGAACAGGTCCCCGACCACACCGCGAAGGCCCGCGTCCTGCGCGCCGGCGAACGGCACACCGCCGAACGGGCCCGCGCCGAGTCCGCCGCCCGCGCCGCCTACTCGACGGCACCCCTCGCCCCCTGGGCCGCCGCCCACGCCGTCGCACGTGGCCTGCCGCCGGACGCCGTGGTCGTCGAAGAGGCCATCACTGTCGGCCTGTTGCTCCGCCGGCTGCTACGCCTGGACCGGCCCGGCAGCTATACCCACACCGTCGGCGGCGGCCTCGGCTGGGGCATCGGCGCCGCCGTCGGCCGCTCGCTCGCCGACCCCGGCCGACCGGTCGTCTCGGTCCTCGGGGACGGCTGCGCGCTCTTCGGACTCCAGGGACTGTGGAGCGCGGCGCGGCAGCAGGTGCCGGTGCTGTTCGTGGTGATGGGCAACGGCAGCTACCGCACCCTCCAGGACGCTTACAAGACGATGGGCGGCAGCGGCAGTTGCCCCGGCACCGAACTCGGCGCCCTGGACTTCACCCAGGCCGCGCGCTTCTTCGGGGTCGACGCGGTCCGGGCGGACAGCGCGGACCACCTGCGTGAACTGGTGGGCGGGGTCGGCGAGTTGACCCGCCCGATGCTCGTCGACGTACCGCTGCGCACCTCGTAGAGATACCGCTTCGATTGCGGTCGCGACTCACCGTGACCCGCACCTTGTCACCCGTGCGCGCAAGCGACCACCATCGGTCCATGACGGACGGGCAGTTGCCGAAGTCGGTGCTCGCACGCGGAGTGTTGCTGCTCCGCGCCTGCGGCGACGCCGGGACCGCGCTCTCCCTCGCCGAACTGGCCGTGCGCACGGGCCTGCCCAAACCGACGGCACACCGGCTGATCGGCGAACTGGTCCGTCTCGGCCTGGTCGAGCGCATGGCGGACGGCAGCTACCGCATCGGGCTCGCCCTCTTCGTCCTCGGTCAATCCTCGCCGTCCGTACGGGAGTTGCGGGACGTGGCGCTGCCCTACCTGGGCGACCTGCACGAGGCGACCCACGAGAACGTGCACCTGGCCGTCCCTGACGGCACCGACACCCTCTTCCTGGAGAAGATCACCGGCCGCCGCGCCACCCCGATCGTCTCCCGCACCGGCGGCCGGCTCCCGGCCCACTGCACCGCCACCGGCAAGGTGTTCCTCGCCCAGGACCCCCGCCCGCCCCGCCGCACCCTGCCCCGCCTCACCCCGCGCACCCTGGTCCTCCCCGGCCAGCTCGCCCGTGACCTCGCCCTCACCCGGGCCCGCGGCTACGGCGTCAACCTGGAGGAGGCCGAGATCGGCATCTCGGCGGTCGCGGCCCCCGTCTACGCCGCCGACCGCGGCTCCCGCCCGATCGCCGCGATCTCCGTCACCGGCGGCACCCGCCGCCTGGACGTGGACCGCATCGGGGCCCGGCTGTGCGCGGCGGCGCGGGCGATCACGCGGAGCCTGTCAGCCTGACGCCGCGTCCTCCGGCCGTGCCGCCGCCCCTTCCCGCCGTGACGCCGTCACCTCGCTCCGCTGCACGGCCACCGCCAGCCCGTGCTCGGTCAACTGCTCCCCGCGCACCTCCTCGGTGACCTTCCCGCGCACGAACACCAGCACCCGGTCGCACACCTCCGTCAGCTCCGCGAGGTCGGTCGAGGCGATCAGGACGGCCGCGCCGCCCGCCGTCAACTCGCCGACGATGCGGTGCATTTCGGCGCGCACGCCGACGTCGACACCCCGGGTCGGATCGTCCAGGACGACGATCTTCGGCTCGGTCGCCAGCCACTTGGCGAAGACGACCTTCTGCTGGTTGCCGCCGGACAGCCGGGCGACCATGTCGTAGGGCCCGCCGCGCAGCCGCAGCCGTTCGGTCAACTCGGCGGTGCGGCGTACGAGTTCGGAGCGGGCGGGGGCGATCCCGCCCCGGCCGAGGGCCAGCCAGCTGACCGCCGTGGTGTTCTCCCACACCGTACGGTCCACCATCAGCCCGTACCGTTTGCGGTCGCTCGGCACGAAGGCGACACCCGCGCGCACCGCGCCCCGCAGTGAGCGCGGCAGTCCCCGGCCGCCGACGTCCACCCGGCCCCCGGCGACCGCCGTACGCCCGCACACCACCGCCAACGCGTCGAGATGGCCCGCCCCTTGCAGCCCCGCGACCCCGACCACCTCACCCGCCCGCACGGTGAACGTCACATCGGCCAGCCGCCCCGGCACGGTCACCCCGGAGAGCACCACGGGCGGCGGCCGGTCCGCCAACGCCCTTGCCCGGCGCGGCGGTTGCTCCGGCCGGCCGCCCAGCATCGCCGACACCAGCTCCGGCACGTCGACCTCGGCCCGCTCCACACCCGCCAGGACGACCCGCCCGTCCCGCAGGACCGTCACCCGCCGTGCGAAGCGCATCACCTCGTCCAGGAAGTGGGAGACGTACAGGACGGCGATGCCCCGGTCGGTCAGCGTGCGCAGCACACGTTCGAGGCGGTCGACGGCCGCGGCCGGCAGCGCCGACGTGGGCTCGTCGAGGATCAGGAGCCCCGGGCGGCGCAGCAGAGCGCGCGCGATCTCCGTCAACTGCTGGTCGGCCAGCGACAGTTCACCCAGTTCGGTGCGCGGGTCCACGTCGAGCCCGAGTTCCGCGAGGACCGGCCGGGCCGCCCGGTCCATGGCGCGCCGGTCCAACAGGCCCAGGCGCAGGGGCGGGTGCTGCGGGAAGAGGTTCTCGCGGACGGTGAGATCCGGGAAGAGGCTCAACTCCTGGGAGACGACGGCGATCCGGGTGTCCTTGGCCGACCGCACCGTCCCGCCGCCCGCGCCCAGCGTCCCCGACAGGATGCGCACCAGCGTCGACTTCCCGGCGCCGTTCTCACCGACCAGCGCGTGCACCTCGCCGCCGCGCAGCCGGATCGACGCGCCGTCCAACGCCCGTACACCGCCGTAGGACTTGACCAGTCCCTCCGCCACGAGCATGTCGTCGTGGACCATGTCAGCGCGCGTCCTTCAGCGGCTTCAGGTTGGCCGCCTCGTCGCCGAGCAGCTTGTCGATCGTCGGTTTGTACCAGTCGTAGGCCGCCTGCGCCGACTTCTGCCGGGCGATGATCTCGTCGATGTCGGACGAGTCGACGACCCCGCCGGGGGACAGGAACCAACCGTCCGGCAGCTTCCCCTTCTTGTGGCGCACGGCCTCGATCAGCATCGCCGTGGACAGATAGCCCTTCAGGAAGTGCTGCGGGTCGATGGTCACGAAGTTGGAGCCGTCCTTCACCGCCTCCAGGGTCTTCGGGTCGACGTCGAAGCCGGCCGTCAGCCACGTGCCGTGCTCGGCCTTCTTGATCTTGGCGAGGTTGTAGCTGTCCGCGTCACCGACGCCGAGGAAGGCGAGCGCGTCCGGGTGCGCGTTCACCTGCGCCGACCAGGAGCTGTAGTTCTGTCCGGGGTCGCTGTACGTCTGGAACGGGCCGAGGACCTTGACGCCGGGCGCCTCCTTCGTGAACGTGTCGGAGATGCCCTTGGCCCGGTTGTCGAGCACCGGCGTCCCCGGGTTGGGCACACCGATCACGACCTGGCCCTTCGGGTTGGCGCCCAGCCGCTTCAGCGCCTCCTTCGCCATCAGCTCACCGAGCGCGTAATTGTCGTTCCCCACATAGAAGTTCACCTTGCTGCCGTCGGTGGGGGAGGTGTCCAGGGCCACGATCGGGATGCCCTGGCCGACGGCGCGGGCGGCGGGCCGGGTGAAGATCGGCGGGTCGAGGTTCTCCAGGACGATGCCGTCCTTCGCGACCGCGGTGAGGTTCTGGAACAGCTGGACCTCCGCCGGGCCGTCCGTGTTGGGCGGTCCTACGGCCTTGAAGTCGACCTTCCCCGCGTGGCTCGCCGCGCTCTGCGCACCGAGCACCATCTCATGGGCGAAGTTCAGGGAGATGTTGGCGACCGAGATCCCCATCTTCAGCCGGCCGCCGCTGCCACCGGAGCCACCGCTGCCGCAGCCTGCGGCGGCCAGCAGGACCAGGGCGCCGAGCGCCGCGGACCACGTACGCGAACGGGGGTGCATCACGGCCTCCAAAAGGCTGGACCACAGGGGGACTTGGAGCGGAGAGGGGCTTGGGCCAGGGCGACTTGGCGGACGGGGGACCTCACTTGCGACGGCGTCCGGTGCGGCGCAGCGCGCTGTCGGCCGCGACGGCGACGAGGATCACCCCGCCGGTCGCGAACGACGTCCAGTTGATGGGTACTTCGAAGAACACCAGGCCGGAGGCGACGACCGAAAGGATCATCGCCCCGGCCACCGCACCGACCACCGAGCCGCGGCCCCCGGCCAGCGGAGTGCCGCCGATGATGCACGCGGCGATCGCCTGCAACTCGTAGCCCTGGCCCAGAGTCGGGTCACCGGCGCCGTAGAAGGCGAGGGCCAGCGCGGCGGCGCAGGCCGTGGTCAGGCCGGACAGGGCCAGCGCCTGGACACGGGTGCGGACGACCGGGATGCCGCTGAAGGCGGCGGCGTCGGGGTTGGACCCGATCGCCCGCACCCGGGCCCCGAAACGGGTCCGGGACAGTACGACGGCCAGCACGACGATCACGGCGAGCAGCACCCACAGGGCGAACGGCACCCCGCCCGGATCACCGCCCGCGACCGTGAAGAACGAGTCGTCCAGCGGGAGATCGGTGATCTGCTTGCCGTCCGCGAGCGCCAGCCCGACACCCCGGAACAGCATCAGCGTGCCCAGCGTGACGATGAACGACGGCAGCGCCAGCAGCGTCGTCACCAGCGCGTTGAACACCCCCAGCACGATCCCGGTGACCAGCATCACCGGCACCGCCAGCCAGGGCGGGGTGCCGTCCCGCACCAGCAGCGCCCCGACGACCAGGCACATCGCGTAGCTGCCGCCGACCGACAGGTCGACCTCGCGCATCGACAGCGCGAAGACCATCCCGCACGCCATGAGCGAGATGTAGACGGAGTTGTGGGCGGTGGACAGGAGGTTGTTCGTGTCCAGGAAGTCCGGGTAGGGGATGCCGATCCCGGCGATCAGCAGCCCCAGCACGAGCAGCACACCGAACTCGTCCCGGACCCACCGGCGCGGGAACGGCGTCGACCGGCGCCTGAGGGGCCCCAACAGGCCCTGCCCGCCGCCCTGTTCACGGGCGCGCTCGGCGTCGTCCACGGCACGCTCGGTCTCGGTCATCGGGCACGGCTCCCGTACGGCTGGTGCTGGGGTCGTCACGCAGGGTGGGCCCGCCGGGCGTGAGCGGCAACCAGGGCGTTTCAGGGAGTGAAATGCGCTCTTGCCGGGCGCCTGACGGATCGTCACACTCGCCCCATGGAGACGCGTACCGCCCTGGTGACCGGAGCGGCACAGGGCCTCGGGCAGGAGTTCGCCGTCGCGCTCGCCGGGCGCGGTTACCGGGTCGCCGGACTCGATCTCGTTCCGCAGCCGGAGACCGCCGAAAGGGTCCTGGACTACGTGGAGTTGATCGGCGACGTCACCGACGAGGCCCAGATCCAGCGGGCCTTGGACCGCCTCATCGGCCAATTCGGCACCCTGCACGTCCTGGTCAACAACGCCGGCGTCTACCCGTCCCGCCCCTTCGAGGAGACCACCCCCGAGGAGTGGCGCCGGGTCATGCGCCTCAACCTGGAGGCGCCGTTCCTGCTGACCCGCGCGGTCCTGCCGTATCTGAAGGCCGCCGGCCGGGGCCGGGTCGTCAACATCGTCTCGGCGGCCGTCCTCACCGCACCGCCCACGATGGTCCCTTACGTCGCCTCGAAGATGGGCCTGATCGGCTTCACCCGCTCGCTCGCGGCGGCGCTCGGGCCCTACGACATCACCGTCAACGCGATCGCGCCCAGCATGGTGCGCACCGCGACCGCCGAGCGGACGGTCGGCGCGGACGGCGGCTTCGAGCACGTCCGCGGCCAGCAGGTGGTGCCGCGCACCCAGCAGCCGTCCGACCTGGTGTCGACCCTGCTGTACGTGGTCGACGAGGGCAGCGGGTTCCTGACCGGGCAGACCCTCAACGTGTCAGGAGGATCCGCCTACTTGTGAGGCGCCGAGCCACTGCTGAAGTTCCTCCCGCAGCGACCGCTGAAAGGCCGTCAGCAGGGCTTGCACGACGAGGGGCTGCATGTGCGCGGACAGCGACTTCACATCCTGTGCGGCACGTTGGGAGACCTCCTCGCGGAACACCTGTGACAACTCGTGGGCCGCAGCGCGGGAATGCTCGATCAGTACGTTGCGCGCGGCGAGGATCGCCTCCTGCGACAGCGGTACGTCGAGCAACCGCACCCCGAGCCGCAGCAGACCGGCGTCGACGCGGTACGCGGCACCGTCGACCCGGACCACGTCCATCGCGACGAGCCGTTCCACGTCCTCCTCGGTCAGCGTCCGGCCCGCCCGCCGCTCCAGCTCCCGCCGGTCCAGGGTCTCCGTGCCGTCCGGCGCCCAGGACGCCACCACCGCGCGGTGGATCGCGAGGTCGTGCGCGCTGAGGTCCGGCGGCAGTTGCCCCACATACCGCTCGATCGCCGCCAGCGTCATCCCCTGGTGCTGCAACTCCTCGATCAGCGCCAGCCGCGCCAGATGCTCCTGCCCGTAGTGCCCGACCCGCCGGGCCCCGATCACCGGCGGCGGCAGCAGGCCCTTGGTGCCGTAGAACCGGACCGTGCGGACCGTGGTGCCGGCCCGCGCGGCCAGTTCGTCGATCGTGAGCGTCGGCTCCCCGGTGTCGGTCGTCATGCGCAGCAGTATCGCTGTCTCACCAACGCTGTGAAACCACCGGAAGGCCGTTGTCAGTGGTGCCGTCTACGGTGGGTGGCATGGGGGAGATCAACTATGTCCGGGGTGACGCGACCGTTCCGTCGGTCAAGGGCGTCAAGGTGATCGCGCATGTCTGCAACGACATCGGGGGCTGGGGAAAGGGCTTCGTGCCGGCCGTGTCGCGCCGCTGGCCGGAGCCGGAGAAGGAGTACCGGGCCTGGCACCGCGCCCGCGCGGCCAACGACTTCGGGCTGGGCGCCGTCCAGTTCGTACGGGTCGAGCGCCATGTGTGGGTGGCCAACATGATCGGCCGGCGGGGGACCCGCACGGGCAGCAAGGGCGTCCCCGTGCGCTACGAGGCGATCGACACGGCCCTGGCCCTGCTGGCCGACCGCGCGGCGGAGCTCGGCGCGTCCGTGCACATGCCCCGCATCGGGTGCGGCCTCGCGGGCGGCAAGTGGTCAAGGGTCGAACCACTCGTCACCGAGCGGCTCGTGCGGCGGGGGATCGCGGTGACGGTGTACGACCACGAGGACTGAGCCGCCGAACCAACTTGCCCCGGACTGAAAGGAGTTGCAGAATCTTGCGCAACTACAGGGAAGGCCGTGATCATGAGCCGTGACATCGACGTCCTCGTCCTGGGCGGCGCCGGCGTGGACACCATCGTCCACGTCCCCGAACTGCCGCTCCCGTACGCCGACAGCTACCTGATCGACCCCGGCATCACCACCCGCGCCGGCCAGACCGGCGACTTCGTGGCCCTCGGCCTGAGCGCGCTGGGCCTGCGCACCCACCACCTCGACCTGCTCGGCGCCGACCCCGAGGGCGACCTGGTCCGCGCGTTCCACCGCGACCAGGCCATCCCGCTCACCGAAGTCCCCGGGACCGCCGGCACCAAGCGCGCGGTCAACCTCGTGGGCCCCGACGGCCGCCGCCTCTCTCTCTACGACTCGACCCGCGCCCACCCCGACGACCGCCTGCCCGAACCCGCGGTCCGCGCCCTCGCCGAGGCGAGCCGCCACGCCCACGTCTCCATCACCCAGCCCTGCGCCCACGCGCTGCCCACCCTGCGCGAGGCCGGAGTGACGATCTCGACGGACCTGCACAACTGGGACGGCAAGAACCCGTACCAGGCGGAGTTCGCCCTCGCGGCGGACATCGTCTTCCTGTCCACCACCGCGCTGACCGGCGACCCCGCGCGCACCATGCGCGCCATCGCCGAGCACGGCCGCGCCGAACTGGTCGTCGCCACGGCCGGAGCGAAGGGCGCGTACCTGCTGGCCGACGACGAGGTGACCCACATCCCGCCGGTCACCCCGCCGTCCCCACTGATCGACTCGAACGGCGCGGGCGACGCCTTCGCCGCCGCGTTCCTGTACGGCTGGCTCAACCGGGAGACACCACAACGCGCCGCCCTGTACGGCACGATCGCGGGCGCGCACGCCTGCACGGTGCCTTCGACGGGGACGGGGGCGATAGGCCGCGGCGACCTCCTGGCGCGAGCAGGGACAGCGCCCCTTTAGGGGCGCGGGGCTGTATCAACTTGCGGCTCCGCCGCGTGGGCGCAACCAGCCACAACCGCCCCGCAGTCCCCATCCCACCGAACCCGGCAGACGCTCAGTGCACGTCGTTCGTAGCCTCGATCTTCTTCCAGGACTTCGGCTGCACCGGAGCCACAGCCGCCTTCGCGATGGAAGCGGTCCGCGCGGCAGGCGCCGCCGGCTTCGTCGGCTGGAACAGCCACGTGTCGAAGAGCGCCGACAACGACTTCCCCGACACCTGCTCGGCGTACTTCTGGAAGTCCTGGACGGACGCGTTGCCGTACGCGTGCTCCTTCGGCCAGCCCTTCACGATCGCGAAGAACGCGTCGTCGCCGACCTCGTTGCGCAACGCCTGGATGGCCAGCGCACCCCGGTCGTAGACCGGAAGCTCGAACTGGTTGTCCGGACCCGGGTCACCGGGCGCGATCGTCCAGAACGCGTCGTCCGCCGGGTGCAAGGCGTACACGTATTCGGCGAGTTGCTGCGTCGTGCCCTCGCCCTCGTGCTCGGACCACAGCCACTGCGCGTACCGCGCGAAGCCCTCGTTGATCCAGATGTCCTTCCAGCCCTTCAGCGACACGTCGTCGCCGTACCACTGGTGGGCCAACTCGTGTACGACGACAGAGGTGTTGGCACCGTTCGCGAACTGCTTCTGGCTGTAGTAGACGCGCGTCTGCGTCTCCAGCGCGTACCCGGTGGTCGTGTTGGGCACATACCCGCCGGCCGAACTGAAGGGATACGGACCGAAGTAGCCGCTGAGCCAGTCGACGATCTCCCCGGTCCGCTCCACACTCGCCCGCGCGGACCCGTCGTTGTCGCCGAGGTCCTTGCTGTAGGCGTTGATGACCGGGACCCCGCCCTCCGAGGTGCTGGTCGTGATGTCGAACCTGCCGACGGCGAGCGTGGCCAGATAGGTCGCCTGCGGCTTGTTCTCCCGCCAGTTGTAGCGAGTCCAGCCGAGCTGTGAACTCGTCGACTGGAGTGTGCCGTTGGAGATCGCCTGGGTGCCGTTCGGCACGGCCACCGACACGTCGTAGGTCGCCTTGTCGCTCGGGTGGTCGTTGCTGGGGAACCACCACCACGCCGACTCGGGTTCGTCCGCCGCGACCGCGCCGTCCGGGGTGCGGTGCCAGGTGTTGAAGCCGTACGCGCTCTTCGTGGACGGCACCCCGCTGTAGCGGACCACGACCGTGATCGGTGTGCCCGTCGGCAGCGGGGTCTTCGGGGTGATCTCCAGCTCGTGCTGGCCCGAGGTCGCGAAGGTCGCCTTCACGCCGTTGACCCGCACCTCGCTCGCGTCGAGGAGGAAGTCCAGATTGAACCGCGAGAGATCCTGCGTGGTCCTGGCGAGGATGGTGGCCGTACCCGCCAGCTCATCCGTCGCGGGCTGGTACTGAAGCCTGAGGTCGTAGTGCGAGACGTCGTATCCGCCGTTGCCGTAGGCCGGGTAGTAGGGGTCGCCGATACCCGGAGCGCCGGGGGAGTAGCCGGCCGCCGATGCCGGGATCGCCAGCAGCAGGGAGGCCGCCGCGAGCGCTCCCGGCGCGATGATTCTGCGGTGCACGAGAACTCCAAGTCGTAGGGCTCCGCGGGAAGCCGAAGAGCCGTGGGGGTCCACGAAGGTCGAAGAGCCGTAAGGTCCACTCGGTCCGTCTGTTCAAAGGCTATTCAGTCCCTGTGCTCCCATGTCTGTCCACGGCACCTCCTGTCACACGATCGCCATTCGGCCGACATGACTCCGAGTGCCTCTTCCAGCACGGGAGTTGACCGATGTACCGTCCGCGCATGCCGAAACGCACGCGCTTCACGATCTGGAGATCGCTCGCGACGGCGGCGACCGCCGCCCTCCTGGCCACTTTCCTCACCCCGGCAGTGGCCCAGAGCGCCCCGCAGGAAAGCCAACCCGTCTACTCCTACGCGAACGCGGTCCGCGAGGCCGTCTGGGTGGACACCGGACTCGACGGCGACGGCGACGGGAAGCCGGACCGCGTCGCCGTCGACATCGTCCGGCCGAGCGAACCCGCCCGCGAGGGCCGCAAAGTCCCCGTCATCATGGACGCCAGCCCGTACTACTCCTGCTGCGGACGCGGCAACGAGAGCCAGCTGAAGACCTACGACGCCGGCGGCAACGTTGTCCAGATGCCGCTGTTCTACGACAACTACTTCGTGCCCCGCGGCTACGCCTTCGTCGGCGTCGACCTCGCCGGCACCAACCGCTCCGACGGCTGCGTCGATGTCGGCGGCCGCTCCGACATCCAGTCCGCGAAGGCCGTCGTCGACTGGCTGAACGGACGCGCCAAGGCGTACACCACACGCACCGGAACCGCCCGCGCCACCGCGAGCTGGACCAACGGCAAGACCGGAATGATCGGCAAGAGCTGGGACGGCACCATCGCCAACGGCGTCGCCGCCACCGGCGTCAAAGGCCTGAAGACGATCGTCCCGATCAGCGCCATCTCCTCCTGGTACGACTACTACTTCGCCAAGGGCGCCCCCCTCTACGACTCCGGCCCCGACTGGCTCTCCGGCTACGTCGACAGCCCCGACGCGCAGGCCAAGTGCGCCGCCGTCCAGCAGAAGATCGTCGACGGGGCCCCGCGCACCGGTGACTGGACGCCGTTCTGGACCGAACGCGACTACGTGAAGGACGCGAGCAAGGTCAAGGCCAGCGTCTTCCTCGTGCACGGTCTGCAGGACCTCAACGTCCGCACCAAGAACTTCGGCCAGTGGTGGGACGCCCTCGCCAAGAACGGCGTCGAGCGCAAGATCTGGCTCTCCCAGACCGGCCACGTCGACCCCTTCGACTACCGCCGCGACGCCTGGGTGGACACCCTGCACCGCTGGTTCGACCACGAACTTCTCGGCTACGACAACGGAATCGACCGCCGGCCGATGGCCGACGTCGAACGCCACCCCGACCAGTGGGAGACGTCGAAGACCTGGCCGCCGAGCGGCACCGCGACCACGACCCTCCACCCCGGGCAGGGCGCCCAGGCGGGCGTCGGCACGCTCGGCCTCGGCAAGGGCACCGGAACCGAGACGTTCACCGACAACCCGCAGGAGAGCGAGACCGACTGGGCCGCCGCGATCGACAAGTCGACGGCGGACAAGGCCGGTTTCGTCACCGGGCCGCTCAAGAAGGACCTTCGTCTTTCGGGTTCCTCGAAGGTGACGATCACGGCGACACCCACCACCGCCACGGCCCATCTCTCCGCCGTCCTGGTCGACCTGGGCCCCGACACCATCCGCGACTACGCCGACTCGGCGGAAGGCATCACCACGCTCACGAACCGCACCTGCTGGGGCGAGAACACGGCGGGTGACAGCGCCTGCTTCCTGGCAACCCAGGCCAAGACCACGGCAGTCGACTACAACGTCTTCAGCCGCGGCTGGGCCGACCTCGGCAACTACGCCTCCGCCACGAAGGGCGTACCGCTCACCCCGGGCAAGGCGTACACGATCACTCTCGACCTGGCGGCGACCGACCACGTCGTCCCGGCCGGGCACCGCCTCGCCCTGATCGTCGCGGGCACGGACAAGGACCTCATCGACCCGCCGTCCACCACCCCGACCCTCACCCTGACCCTGTCCCGCACCTCGGCCCAACTCCCGCTCGTCGGCGGCGCGTCGGCGTTCGCGAAGGCCACGGCGGGAGCCAGGTCCACGGCACCCACGGCCACGACCCCCGACGGTGTACGGACACCCCGTCCGGCCGCCCAGCGGGTACCGGGCAACTGATCACCTACCCGGAGCGGGCAGCGGCGCGAACACGCTCCGCCGCCCGCTCCGGGCACGCGGGCCGCGGGTCTCGCTGTGCGTCCGCTCCGGGCCGCAGGTCTCTGGGCGTCCGCCTCGGACACGCCGGCCGCGCACCTCGCCGCGCGCCCCCGTCGGGCAAGCCGGTCGCGGATCTCGCTCGGCGCCCGCTCCGGGCACACCGGCACCGCCCAGCGCGCGCCGCCGCCCGCGCTGGACACATCGGCCGCCGAAGCCTCCGAGGCTCAGCCCAGCCGCAGCCGCGCCAACTCCGCGGCCTCCTCCGCGCACCCCCACGCCACCGTGATCCCCGCCCCGCCGTGACCGTAGTTGTGCACCAACACCCGCCCGCCCCGCAGCACTTGACGCTCCAGCCGCACCGCGGGCCGGGTCGGCCGCAAGCCCACCCGGTGCTCCAGGACCCGGGCGTCGGCGATCTCCGGCCGGACCGCCGCGCAGCGGGCGATGATCGCCTCGGCGGTCGCGGGATCGGGCGTCATCGACCAGGCGCCGTCCTCGGCCGTACCGCCCAGGATCAGTCCGCCCGGCTGCGGGAAGAAGTACGTGGACGTGTCCGCCGAGTGGTCGACCGACGTGAACCAGGTAGTGATCCCCGGGTTCTCCACCACGACCAGCTGACCGCGCACCGGCCGCATCGAACGGTCGGGCACCAGGTCAAGGGAGTCCAGCCCGGTGCAGTTGACCACGACGGGCGCCGGTACCTCGGTGAGGTCCGTCACCGACGCCTCCTCCACGGTCCCGCCCGCCCGCAGGAACCGCTCCCGAAGCCACGGCAGATGGGTCGACATGTCGATCAGCGGCAGCCGTGCCCACAGCCCGCCGCCCGCGTACTCCCCGGCCCGAGCCTCGCGCAGCCCCGGCACCCGACGCGCCCACGGCCCCAGCTCGTCCAGCCGCGTCCCGCCCTGTACACCGTCGACCATGCGTACGCCCGTCTCCTCGGGCCGCGCCGCCAACTCCTCGTACACGCCAAGCGATTGGAGCGCCCACTTACCGACGAGCGCCTCCGGCTCGATCCGGTACGGCCACCACAGCGCGCCCGCGACGGCCGAGGTCGTCAGCTCGACGGTCTCGCGCGTCCACACCCGGACCCGGGCACCGCTCTCGGCCAGGACGACGGCCGTCGTCAGCCCGATGACGCCCCCGCCGACCACGATGACTTCGCCACTCACACCGCTCTCCATGCGCGGACGGTAGCGGAATACACCATGCCGTGCTCACACCGGCATCGTGCTGGGGATACTCACAGCATGTCTGCCGAACACGCGATGTCCGCCGCGTACGCGGCCTTCGGCCTGGCACCGGCGATGCGCGCCGGTGAAGTCCTCGCGGACGGCGGCTACCAGGTGCACCGCGACTTCGTCGACTTCCTCGTCGACGGCCGCCCGCTGCTCTTCCAGCTCGCCGACCTGGACGCCGTCTCCCCGCTCGCCTCCGACGTCCCGCCCGCGATCTTCACTGCCCAGGTCCGCAGCCTCCTCCTGGAGACCGACCCACCCCTGGAGGGCGGACGCCACATCATCTACGGTTGCCCCGAGTGCGCGGACCTGGCCTGCGGCGCCGTCACCGCCGTCATCGAGCGGGACGGCACCGACTACATCTGGCGCGACTTCGCCTGGCAGACCGACGAACACGCCGACCTGGAGCGCAACGGCTACCACGGCATAGGGCCCTTCCGCTTCGCCGGCACCGAGTACCGCACGGCCCTCGACTCCCTCATCGACGGCACCGAACCCCCGGCCGCCAAACGCCGCGTCCTCCTCATCGGCGCCCGAGTCGCCGTCCTCAACAAGCTCGCCGCCGCCCTCCGCGCCATCGGCATCGGCGCCGAGATCACCGGCGACGCGACCCACGTCCCCGCCGACGAACTCCGCGGCTACGGCGCCGTCGCCTTCGGCCGCGCCGTCACCCAGGAGGAGCGCGCCGCCGTACGGGCCGCCTTCGACCGCGCCGGGGTGGAGGTGGCGTACGTCGACGGACTCGCCCCCATCGTCCCGCTCCTCGTCGCCCAGATCGAACGCGCCCTGGACCGCCGCCCGGCCGAGCAGCACCGGCTGATCCGCCTGGTCACAGCCGACGGCGAGGCGGGCATCGAGGTCACCTCCCCCTGCCGGGTGCGCGTCACCGCGTACCGGCTCGACCGCCTCTACCGCAGCCACACCCAGGTCGTCTTCGACGGCGTCCTGGAACCCGGCCGCCACCGCATCGCCCTCGACGCGAAAGCCGTGAAGGGCGAGTCCTTCGTCGTGGCCCGCACCACGGGGAGTGTGCTGGTGGAGCCGATGGCGCGCTGAAAACCGCGGCGCGAGCGGGCAAAGGGACCGATTAGGATCGGCGGTCTGATGACTGCCACTCTCGTCGCCAAGAATCTCGCCGCCGGACACGGCGACCGCGCCCTCTTCTCCGGGCTCGACCTCGTCGTCGCCCCCGGCGACGTGATCGGCCTTGTCGGTGCCAACGGCGCCGGCAAGTCCACCCTCCTGAGGATGCTCGCCGGACTCCTCGCACCGGAGGAGGGCGAGCTGCGCCTCTCCCCGCCGGCCGCGACCGTAGGACATCTCCCGCAGGAGCCGGAGCGGCGCCCGGGCGAGAGCGTGCGCGAGTTCCTGGCCCGCCGCACCGGCGTGGCCGAGGCCCAGCGCACGATGGACGAGGCCACCCAGGCACTGGTCGACGGCGCACCCGGCGCCGACGACGCCTACTCGACGAGCCTGGAGCGCTGGCTCGACCTCGGCGGTGCCGACCTCGACGAACGCGCCGAGGAGATCGTCGACACCCTCGGCCTCACCGTCGACCTCGACCAGCCGATGACATCCCTGTCCGGCGGCCAGGCGGCGAGAGCGGGCCTGGCCTCCCTCCTTCTGTCGCGTTACGACGTGTTCCTCCTCGACGAGCCCACCAACGACCTGGACCTCGACGGCCTGGAACGCCTCGAACGCTTCGTCTCCGGCCTCCGCGCCGGCACGGTCGTCGTCTCGCACGACCGCGAGTTCCTCACCCGCACGGTCACCAAGGTCCTCGAACTCGACCTGGCCCAGAACCAGATCAACCTCTACGGCGGCGGCTACGAGGCCTACCTGGAGGAGCGGGAGGTGGGCCGCCGGCACGCCCGCGACGACTTCGAGGAGTACGCCGACAAGCGCTCCGCGCTCCAGGACCGTGCCCAGATGCAGCGCGGCTGGATGGACAAGGGCGTCAAGAACGCCCGCCGCAAGGCGAACAACGACAACGACAAGATCGGCCGCAAGTTCCGCAGCGAGGCCAGCGAGAAGCAGGCCGCGAAGGCCCGGCAGACCCAGCGCATGATCGAACGCCTCGACGTCGTCGAGGAGCCCCGCAAGGAGTGGGAGCTGCGCATGGAGATCGCCTCCGCGCCCCGCTCGGGCGCGGTCGTCGCGACCCTGCGGGACGCCGAGGTACGACGCGGCGACTTCACCTTCGGCCCGGTGTCCCTCCAGATCGACTGGGCGGACCGGGTCGCGGTGACCGGCGCGAACGGCGCGGGCAAGTCGACGCTTCTCGCTGCGCTGCTCGGCCGTATCCCCTTGGACGCGGGGCAGGCTTCGCTCGGCTCGGGTGTCCTGGTGGGCGAGGTCGACCAGGCCCGCCGGCTGTTCCACGGCACGGAGTCCCTGCTCGACGCGTTCTGCGCGGCGGTGCCGGACACCGAACCGGCCGAAGTCCGCACGCTGCTCGCCAAGTTCGGGCTCAAGGCGAACCATGTGATGCGTCCGGCCGGGACCTTGTCACCGGGTGAGCGCACCCGTTCGGCGCTGGCGTTGCTCCAGGGCCGTGGGGTGAACCTCCTGGTTCTGGACGAGCCGACGAACCACCTCGACCTGCCGGCCATTGAGCAGTTGGAGTCGGCGCTGGATGCGTATGAGGGCACGCTGTTGTTGGTCACTCATGACCGGCGGATGTTGGACGCGGTGCAGGTGACTCGGCGACTGGAGGTGGCGGACGGGAAGGTGACTGAGCAGCGGTGAGGTTCGGGTGGTTCGTTCACTGCGGGGCGGTGGGGGCTGGTCGCGCCCCGCGGCGGAGCCGCCATCAGACACAGCCCCGCGCCCCTTCAGGGCGCTGACCTTCGGCCTCTTTTGCGGCGCGCTCCACCCTTTCCCGGTGCTCGGCCCACCAACTCGCGTCGCCGGGAGCCATGTTGTCGCCCCCGGCCCGCTGGCCCACCGCTCCGTCGACGAGTTCCCGTACGACGTCGGCGTGGCCTGCGTGCCGGGACGTCTCGTAGATCATGTGGGCGAGCGTGCGGTGCAGGGTGATTTCGCTCCCGCGCTCACCGGGTATGCGGCCGACCGCGTCCAGGGGCAGTTCCTCGATCGTCGCGTCCGAGTGCGCACATATCCGCCGGTAGTCCCCGACGATCTGCTCACGCGTCTCATCGGGCCTCGCCCACAGATCCGCGTTGGGCTCGGCGTCACCCGCGATCCACGACTCCGGCGCGTCACCCGGCCGTCCGAAGACCGTCCCGAAATAGAACGCCTCGGCCCCGGCCAGATGCTTGACCAGCCCCAGCAGATTGGTGCCGGTCGGCGTCATGGGCCGCCGGATGTCGTACTCCGAGAGCCCATCGAGCTTCCAGAGGAGCGTGTCACGGCTGTCCTGAAGGATGACGCGGAGGTCCGCTTTGAAGTCGGGGGCGATCATGCGCCCAGTCTGTCGGAAACATGATCCACGTCCACCTGTTTTCCCCGCTGAGCACCCACCCCTCAGGGGCGCGGGGAACTGCGCGACCAGCCACAACGGACCCGCAGTTTCCCCACGACCTGCCCGGCGCAGCCGTCAGCGCTTGCCCTTCTTCCCCGGGTCCAGCAGCCCGGCCTTGCGCAGAGCATCGGCCATCGCACTGTTGGCCGGCGGCGGAGCCGCCTGGCGCGAACCAGAACCGCCGCCCTGCTGCTGGCGCTGCTGAGGCGGACGCCCGCCCCGCTGCCGACGCTCGCCGCCCCCACCCTGCGGTCGCCGCTCCCCGCCGGAGGCCTGCGCCTCCGCCGAGTCGTCCAGCCGCAGAGTCAACGAGATCCGCTTCCGCGGAATGTCGACATCAAGCACCTTCACCTTGACGATGTCCCCCGGCTTCACCACGTCCCGCGGGTCCTTGACGAACGTCTTCGACAGCGCGGAGACGTGTGCCAGCCCGTCCTGGTGGACACCGACATCGATGAACGCCCCGAACGCGGCCACGTTCGTGACGACCCCCTCCAGGACCATCCCGGGCGCCAGGTCGGAGATCTTCTCCACGCCGTCCTTGAACGTGGCCGTCTTGAACGCGGGCCGCGGGTCGCGCCCCGGCTTCTCCAGCTCTTTCAGGATGTCGGTCACCGTCGGCAGACCGAACTTCTCGTCCACGAACTCCGTCGGCTTCAGCGAACGCAGCACCCCCGTGTTGCCGATCAGCGACGCCACCTCGCTGCCCGCCGTCTTCACCATCCGCCGTACGACCGGATACGCCTCGGGGTGCACGCTGGACGCGTCGAGCGGGTCGTCGCCACCACGGATGCGCAGGAAGCCCGCGCACTGCTCGTAGGCCTTCGGGCCGAGCCGGGCGACGTTCTTCAGCTGGGTGCGCGAGGTGAAGGGGCCGTTGGTGTCGCGGTGCGACACGATGTTCTCGGCGAGGCCGGAGGTGATGCCGGACACGCGCGAAAGGAGCGGCGCGGAGGCCGTGTTGACGTCCACGCCGACGCCGTTCACACAGTCCTCGACCACGGCGTCCAGCGAACGCGACAGCTTCACCTCGGAGAGGTCGTGCTGGTACTGGCCGACACCGATCGACTTGGGGTCGATCTTCACCAACTCCGCGAGGGGGTCCTGGAGTCGGCGCGCGATGGAGACGGCGCCGCGCAGCGACACGTCCATGTCGGGCAGTTCCTGCGAGGCGAACGCGGACGCCGAGTACACGGACGCGCCGGCCTCGGACACCATCACCTTGGTGAGCTTCAACTCCGGGTGCCTGGTGATGAGTTCACCGGCGAGCTTGTCGGTCTCGCGGGACGCCGTGCCGTTGCCGATCGCGATCAGGTCGACCGAGTGCTGTGCGGAGAGGCGGGCCAGCTTGGCGAGCGCCTCGTCCCACTTGTTGGCCGGGACGTGCGGGTAGATGACGTCCGTGGCGACGACCTTGCCGGTCGCGTCGACGACGGCCACCTTCACGCCCGTACGGAAACCGGGGTCCAGGCCCAGTGTCGCGCGGGTGCCGGCCGGAGCGGCGAGCAGCAGGTCGCGCAGGTTCGAGGCGAACACGTTGACCGCCTCGTCCTCGGCCGCCGTACGCAGCCGCAGTCTGAGGTCGATGCCGACGTGCACCAGGATGCGGGTGCGCCAGGCCCAACGGACGGTGTCCTGAAGCCACTTGTCGCCGGGACGGCCCCGGTCGAGGATCTGGAACCGGTGGGCGACCATCCCCTCGTAGGAGGAAGGCCCCTCGGTGGCTTCCTCGGGCTCCAGTACGAGATCGAGGACGTCCTCCTTCTCGCCGCGCAGCATCGCGAGGATGCGGTGCGAGGGCAGTGCGGTGAACGGCTCCGAGAAGTCGAAGTAGTCGGCGAACTTGGCGCCCGCCTCCTCCTTGCCCTCCCGCACCTTCGCCGCGAGCCGTCCGCGCACCCACATCCGCTCGCGCAGCTCGCCGATCAGGTCGGCGTCCTCCGAGAACCGCTCGGTGAGGATCGCCCGCGCGCCGTCCAGAGCGGCCTGCGGATCGGCGACACCCTTGTCGGCGTCGACGAACGCGGCGGCAGCGGCCAGCGGCTCCACGGACGGGTCGCCCAACAGGCCCTCCGCGAGCGGCTCGAGCCCCGCCT
The DNA here is from genome assembly GCF_045209635.1 of Streptomyces sp. NBC_01622. Classification (NCBI taxonomy): domain Bacteria; kingdom Bacillati; phylum Actinomycetota; class Actinomycetes; order Kitasatosporales; family Streptomycetaceae; genus Streptomyces; species Streptomyces sp. NBC_01622. The sequence continues at coordinate 1,872,249 of NZ_CP109293.1, read as the reverse complement.
CGCGCGCGATCTGCGCCTTGGTGCGCCGCTTGGGCTTGAAGGGCAGGTAGATGTCCTCGAGGCGCGCCTTGGTCTCGGCGCCCCGGATCTGCGCCTCCAGCTCCTCGGTCAGCTTGCCCTGCTCGCGCACCGATTCGAGGATCGCGGTCCGCCGCTCCTCCAGCTCCCGCAGATACCGCAGCCGCTCCTCGAGCGTGCGCAGCTGCGCGTCGTCGAGCATCTCGGTCGCTTCCTTGCGGTAGCGGGCGATGAAGGGCACCGTCGAACCGCCGTCGAGCAGCTCGACGGCGGCCTTCACCTGCCGCTCCCGTACGCCGAGCTCCTCGGCGATCCTGCCTTCGATGGACCCTACGAGGGGTGTCGTCACGCCCGTACCGCCTTCTCCACTGAGGTTGCGCGGCAATTGTGGCAGGTGGCACCGACACTCGGGGATCAGGGCGCCGTCCCGGAGCCGATTTTCGGTGATCTTCTGGACGGTGGGAGCAGAGATAGGAGAGGCTGCGGGTATCGCCTGGTATGAGCAGGCAACAGCCAACTGACACCATTCCCAGCGAAGTTGAGGCTCATGCCCGCGACAGTCCCCTTGGCACCCCCGTCCCCTGCCGTCGCCGAACTGGCGGCACAACACGAACTGGGTACGCTGCTCGCCACCTTCAAACCCCAGCGGTTCGGGTGGTTCGTGAAGTCGTCGTTCTACCTGACGCTCGCGATGCTGTTCTGCCTTTTCGTGGTGCCGGCCGTGATCTTCTACTACACAGCGCTCCGCCGCACCCCGGACTTCAACCCCCGACAGGCGGCCAAGCGGCTGCACCTGTTCGAGCACGGCATGATCGCCGACCAGGAGACGGGTGCCGGCACGGTGGCCGTGCGGTGGGACCGGATCAGGCTCTACGAGGAGCAGGTGCAGAAGATCATCAACGGCATACCGGGGCCGATCCTGTACACCTGCGTGGCGACGAGCCCGGGGGCGAGCGTGACGGTCACCAACTTCTACGAAAAGCCCCGCACTTGGGCCCCGGCCATGCAGAGAGCGGTACTGCTGGCCCAGGGCGCCACCGCGCAGCAGGCGTTCCTGGCAGGCGAAGTCCTGGACTTCGGAGAGTTCGACCTCTCCACCGCCGGTGTCGCGCACCGCAAGCAGGTGCTGCCCTGGACCCAGGTGGGGCAGGTCAAGCTCGGCGGCGGCGCCGTCGCGGTGACGAAGCCCGGCGAATCGGCCTTCTGGGCCCGCGCCATGGCCAAGAGCGTCCCGAATCTTCAGGTGTTCCTGGCCATGGTGGACAAGTACCGCAGCTCGTGAGCCGTCCCTCGCGCCGCTCGGCGGGAGCACCTGCACCGCCGCTGTGACGTCCCGCGGCAGTTCGCCGGCTAGCTCTTGCCGAGCAGATTCCCCGGGAACGCCCCGGCGGCGAGTGCGCGCCGGGCGAACCCGGTCGCCAGCTCGGTCAGCCGTACGACCCCTTCGGCGCCCAGGTGCTCGTACGGTGCCCGGTCCAGCCGGTCGGTCTCCGTCTCGATCCCGGCGCGCAGTGCGACGCCCGCCTCGGTCAACTCGCCGTCCCCGTCGAGCAGTCCGCGCTCCCGCAGCCGTCCCGCGGCGGCGTCCCACTCCTCCTGGCTCCAGCCGCGCGTGCCGAACACCCACTTCGGGGTCATGCCCTTGCCGGTCGCGGTGTGGGACACCACGGCCTCCAGGCCGTCGAGTTCGGCGGACATCAGGACGGCCAGGTGACCGTCGCCGCGGTGCTCGCGCAGCAGGGTGGCGGCGTGGAAGTACGCGAGGTGCGGCTCCTCGGGGACCGGCAGATCGGCATGCGCGGCGTACAGGGGACGCGCGGCGCGCGTGCACGCCTCGGTGGCCTGCAGCGCCAGCCGCGCGGCCTCCGCCATCTCCGCCGACTCGACGACGACGTCGTCCAGCAGACGGCGCAGGGTCGCGTCGACGGCACGCGCGCGTGCCTGAAGGGCCTGCTCCGGGGAGACGGTCTCCCACACGGCGGGGACATGCCGGGCCACGAGTTCGTACTTGTAGTTGTAGAAGGTCGCCGCCACCACGCCGGGCCCGACCCGTCCCAGCGCCGCCGCCCGTGCGGCGAAGTTGACGGCCCTGGAGTCCGTGACTCCGAGCTCCGCCAGTTCCCTCCCCAGGTCGGGCGAGAAGTAGAGCGTGGCGTGCAGGGAGTTGAGCGCGTTGTGGCAGCGGCGCCCGGCACGGGGGTCGACGGCGGCAGTAGTCATGACGGTCACGTTACCGACTGGTCGGTACGCGCTCCAGCGGCGGGCATCGGATGGCAGGAAAGGTGGGGTACTCGTCATTGCGGCCACCACGCGGAGCGCGAAGAATCGGCGCTATGCGAACCGTTCTGGTGGTCCTCTTCGACGATGTGCAGAGCCTCGACGTCACCGGCCCGCTGGAGGTCTTCACGGGCGCCGAGAAGCTGGCACCGGGGACCTACCGCATCCGTACGGCCTCCCTGGACGGCGGCCCGGTACGCACCTCCAGCGGCCTGACCGTCGTACCGGACTCGACCCTCGCCGACGCGCCCGCCCCGCACACCCTTCTCGTCCCCGGCGGCCCGGGCGCTCGGGGTCCGGACCCGCGGCTGACCGACTGGCTGCGCGAGCACGGGCCGCGCGCCGAGCGCCTGGTGTCCGTGTGCACCGGAGCGATCGTGCTCGCCCAGGCGGGCCTGCTGGACGGCCGGCGGGCCACCACGCACTGGGCGTACTGTGCGGAGCTCGCCCGTGACCATCCCGCCGTGACGGTCGAACCCGACCCCATCTATGTCCGCGACGGACCTGTCTCCACCTCGGCCGGCGTCACCTCGGGCATCGATCTCGCACTCGCGCTGGTCGAGGAGGACCTCGGCCGGGACGCGGCACTGACCATCGCCCGCCACCTGGTCGTCTTCCTTCGTCGGCCCGGGAACCAGGCCCAGTTCAGTGCCCAGCTCGCCGCCCAGACGGCCTGCCGGGAACCCCTCCGCGAGGTCCAGCAGTGGATCTCCGAGCACCCAGGCGACGAACTGGGCGTTGAGTCCCTGGCCGCCCGCGCCCGCCTCTCGCCCCGCCACTTCGCCCGCGCCTTCCGGGCCGAGACCGGCATGACCCCCGGCCGCTACGTCGACCGCGTCCGCCTCGAACACGCCCGACGCCTCCTGGAGGACGCCGCCGACGGCATCGAGGAGATCTCCCGCGCCAGCGGCTACGGCACCCCGGAGGCCATGCGCCGCGCCTTCCTCAAATCCCTGGGCACGGCCCCGGCGGAATACCGGCGCCGCTTCCGCCCGGCCACACCCGCCCACTGACCGTCTCGAAAGGCCCCCGATGCAAATCGCCATCGTCCTCTTCGACCGCTTCACCGCTCTCGACGCCGTCGGCCCCTACGAAACCCTCGGCCGTCTCCCCGACGCGGAGACCGTCTTCGTCGCCGAGGAGACAGGCCCTGTCCGCAACGAGAGCGGGAATCTGGCGCTCGTCGCCGACAGGACTCTGGCCGAGGTGCCGAGCCCTGACATCGTGGTCGTCCCGGGCGGCCCCGGCCAGACCCCGCAGATGGAGAACGAGACCCTCCTGGACTGGCTGCGCACTGCCGACGCGACCAGCACCTGGACGACCTCGGTGTGCACCGGCTCCCTGCTGCTGGCCGCCGCGGGGCTCCTGGACGGCCGGCGCGCGACCTCGCACTGGCTGGCCCTGGAGCAGTTGGAGCGGTTCGGCGTCGAGCCCACGGGGGAACGCGTGGTGACCGACGGCAAGTACGTCACCGCGGCCGGTGTCTCCTCCGGCATCGACATGGGCCTGACTCTGCTCGGCCGGATCGCCGGCGACGAACACGCCCAGGCCGTACAGCTGGCGATCGAGTACGACCCGCAGCCGCCTTACGACGCGGGCTCCCCGGAGAAGGCGCCTGCGCACCTCGTCGAGAAGATCCGGGCCAAGAGCCGCTTCCTCCTCAAGTAGTCCAGGTGAACCGCGGCTCGCGGCGTTCCAGGAACGCGGCGACGCCCTCCGCGGTGTCGTCGCTGCCGCGTGCCTGCTCGGCCCAGTGACCGTCCCTGTCCGTACGCCCGTTGGCGAACTCCTTCGCCGCGGCCTGCGTCAGCCGCGAGCGGGCGGCCAGCACCCGGGTGAACTCCGCGAGCCGCTTGGCGAGTTCGCCCTCGGGCAGCAGCTCGTCGAGAAACCCGGTGCGCAGCGCCCGCTCCGCGTCGACCAACTCACCCGAGAACAGCAGGTACTTGGCGGCCCCCGGCCCCACCAGCGACACCAACCGCCGGGTGGAGGACGCCGGATACACGATCCCGAGCTTCGCCGGAGTCACCCCGAACAGCGCCCCCTGCTCCGCGAACCGAAGATCGCAGGCCGCCGCCAACTGCGCGCCGCCGCCCACACAGTGACCCCGGATCGCGGCCAGTGTCGGCTTCGGGAACGCCGCGAGCGCCTCCTCCGCGAGCACCGCTAGCCCCTGCGCCTCACCCGCCGACTCCCGCAGCGTGGAGATGTCGGCCCCGGCGCAGAACGTCCCGCCCTCACCGGTCAGCACCAGTGCCCGTACGGCCGGATCGGCGGCCAGGGTGTCGAGCAGCGGCGGCAGCGCGCGCCACATGGCGGCCGTCATCGCGTTGCGCTTGCCGGGATGGTGGACGACGACGGTGGCGACCGAGTCGGTGACATCGTGCAGCAGTCGGGGCTCCATGCGCCGGATGCTACGTACAACCGGAAGAGTTCGCGAAGTTGGCATGATCGGAACACGAGCGGTCCGACACGCGACCGTGCCGGGCGGAAGTGGTCGTAATACACCCGAAAACTGCTGACTTCTGTTCAGTCGTAGGGGGTGGAGCGGGTCGTTGCCAACACTCGTCGGGTGGTGACAATCGAGCGCAAGGGTGGCGACCGGACGATGGAGAACGATGGGCGTGGGTCAGACCCCCGCCCAGAAGGCGGCGTCGGGGACGATCCCCCGGCCCCCGCCCCGCCGGGTCCGCTGCCGTACGAGGGAGTCTGGCGGTTCACCGCCTCCGCCGTCGACGCCTCCGTCCCGCAGGCGCGACACGCTGTACGGGACCTGCTCTTCCGTCAGGGCGTGCCCCTGACGGAAGACCTGCTGCAGGGGCTGTTGCTGATCGTCTCCGAGCTGGTCACCAACGGGGTCAAGCACGCGGCGCTGCTGTCGCCGATACTCGCGGTGGAGGTCGCCGTGGGCGCCGAGTGGGTGCGGGTGTCCGTCGAGGACAACCACCCCTACCGCCCGACCGCCCTGGTGGCCGACCACGACGAGACCGGTGGCCGGGGACTGCTGCTGGTGCGCGAGGTGACCCGGGAGGCGGGCGGTGTCTGCGACGTCGAGCACACGGCGAGCGGCGGCAAGGTGATCTGGGCCGCGCTGCCGCTCACCGCCGCGCGGGTGCCGTAGGCCGGGCGGTCACCAGCCCGCGGACGGGCCCGTCAGCTCGCGGACCGCCGGACGGGCCGCGTCCAGCACCGTCATGAACCAGGACGAGAAGGTGTCCTTCGCGTGCCGCTCCGCCAGCTCGGCGGGGCTCACGAACGCGGTCGTGCCCACCTCCTCCGGGTCCGGCCGCAGCGGGGACTGCAGCATGCCGACGAAGAGGTGGTTGTACTCCTGCTCCACCAGGCCCGAGACCGGGTCCGGGTGGTTGTAGCGCACCGTGCCCGCCTCGGCGAGCAGCGACGGCGACACCCCGAGCTCCTCGTAGGTCCGCCGGGCCGCCGCCGCGAAGGGCGCCTCGCCCGGGTAGGGGTGACCGCAGCAGGTGTTGGACCAGACACCGGGGGAGTGGTACTTGCCGAGCGCCCGCTGCTGGAGCAGCAGCCGACCCTGCTCGTCGAAGAGGAAGACGGAGAAGGCGCGGTGCAGCCGCCCCGGTGGCTGGTGGGCGGAGAGCTTCTCCGCGGTGCCGATCGTCACGCCGTTCTCGTCGACCAGTTCGAGCAGGATCGCTTCAGCGGTGCCGTTCGACGAGCTGTGCGTCGTGGTGGCAGGTGTGATCGGCATACCCATCCTTCACATCGGTCTTCAAAGCCAAGTCTGCCGTACGAATCCGGCACTCCCGGCAGTTCATCGTGCCCGGCGCGGCGACGTGGGAACCGTCCGGGGGTGGGGTCACGGGAGTGTGGACACGGGTGTGCGTCGGACGGTTGCGTTCCGTCCGGCCTGGTCGATTTCCCTCCGATTCCGTCGGCTTCTGTCAGCCGTCAATGACAGAGCCTCGCCTCGTGCTCCGCGTACCCGCCGGGCTCCAGCTGGAAGGTGCAGTGCTCCACGTCGAAGTGGTCGCCGAGGCAGCCCTGGAGTTCGTGGAGCACCTTCTCGTTGCCGATGGCGTTCAGCACCTCCGAGCCGACGACCACGTGCGCGGAGAGCACCGGCATGCCTGAGGTGATCGTCCAGGCGTGCAGATCGTGGGTGTCCTCGACACCGTCCAGGGCCAGGATATGGGCGCGCACCTCCCGCATGTCGACGTCCTTGGGCGCCGACTCCAGCAGTGCGTCGAGGGTCTCGCGCAGCAGCTTCAGCGTGCGCGGCACGATCATCAGGCCGATGACGAGCGAGGCGATCGGGTCGGCCGCCCTGCCATCCCGTGGTCAGGATCACCACGGCCGAGACGATCACCGCGAGGGAGCCCAGCGAGTCGGCGGCCACCTCCAGGAACGCGCCGCGCACATTGAGGCTCTCCTTCTGGCCGCGCACCAGCAGCGTGAGGGAGATCATGTTCGCGACCAGGCCGATCAGACCGAACACGACGGTCGGCCCGCCCTTGGTGTCGGCGGGCACGACGAACCGCTGGACCGCCTCGTACAGGACGTATCCGCCGACGCCGAGCAGCAGCAGACAGTTGGCGAGCGCGGCGAGGATCTCCGCGCGGGCGTAGCCGAAGGTGCGGTTGTCGGCCGCCGGGCGGTCGGCGAAGTGGATCGCGAGCAGCGCCATGCCGAGCCCGAGTGCGTCCGTCGCCATGTGGGCCGCGTCCGCGATGAGCGCGAGGGAGTCCGCGAGCAGCCCGCCGACCACCTCGACCGCCATCACGGTGAGCGTGATCCCCAGCGCGACGCGCAGCCTGCCCCGGTACGCGGCGGCGGCCGTACCGGTGACGGGAGTGCCGTGCGCAGGGGAACGCCCGTGGTCGTGCCCAGGTCGGGTTGGCGCGGAGTGCCTGCGGGAGGGGGTGGAACACGGCCCATGACGGCGGCCGCACGCGTGGACCGCCGTCATGGGCTCCGCGGAATGTCCGGCGATGCCCGCTCTGGCAGGTGCGGTTTGTGGGCCGGGGCCCGAATCCCTGATGATGATCTCGGCGGAGGTACCTGCAGACCCTGTTGATCAGCCCATGAACGGCCGGTGAACACGGGCTTGAGAGCATCCGATAGCCTCTGCCGACATGCCGCCCGGGTGCCACCCAAGGGGCGCCACCACCATGCACATGACCGGCGCCCACGCGTCGGCACCAGGGAGTGAGTTCGGTTGTCGACCGCCATCCTCACCGGTCAGCCGGTCCCCGGATCGTCGATCGAGGACGACCTGCGCTCGCTCGGCTTCGACGTCCGGATCGCCGCCGACGCCACCGAGGCGGAGACGCTTCTGTCGGCCGTTCCCGGTGACCGTCGCGTCGCCGTCGTGGACGCCCGCTTCGTGGGCCACCTGCACGCGCTCCGCCTCGGCCTCACCGACCCCCGCTTCCCGCTCGCCGCGGTGCCGGGCGCCGTCACCGCGCAGCCGGCCGGCCGCCAGGCCCTGACCCGCGCGATGGCCCGGGAGAACTCGGCGGGCGGCGGCACGACCCTCCTCGACAACCTCGCCGACCGCATCGTCACCGTCCTCGACGCCGAAGGCTCCGACGTGCACCGCCCCGAGCTGGGCAGCCTCGTCGCCACGGTTCCCGCGGACCCGCAGGCCAGCAACGAGGCACGGCAGGCGGTGGCCGCCGTCGACGACGAGGCCGTACGCCTGAAGTCGGCCGTGAAGTCCCGCGACGGCTTCTTCACCACCCACTTCATCAGCCCGTACTCGCGCTACCTCGCCCGCTGGTGCGCCCGCCGCGGCCTCACCCCGAACCAGGTCACCACCGCGTCCCTCCTCACCGCGCTCATCGCGGCGGGCTGCGCGGCCACCGGCACCCGCGCCGGGTTCGTCGCGGCCGGCGTCCTGCTCATCGCGTCCTTCGTCCTGGACTGCACCGACGGCCAGCTCGCCCGCTACTCCCTGCAGTACTCCACCCTCGGCGCCTGGCTCGACGCCACCTTCGACCGCGCCAAGGAGTACGCCTACTACGCGGGCCTCGCGCTGGGAGCGGCCCGCGGCGGCGACGACGTATGGGCGCTCGCGCTCGGCGCGATGATCCTGCAGACCTGCCGGCACGTCGTGGACTTCTCCTTCAACGAGGCCAACCACGACGCCACCGCCAACACCAGCCCCACCGCCGCCCTCTCCGACAAGCTCGACAGCGTCGGCTGGACGGTCTGGGTGCGCCGGATGATAGTCCTGCCCATCGGCGAACGATGGGCGATGATCGCCGTCCTCACGGCCGTGACGACCCCCCGGATCACCTTCTACGTCCTCCTCGTCGGCTGCGCCTTCGCGGCGACGTACACGACGGCGGGCCGGGTGCTGCGCTCGCTGACCCGGAAGGCACGGCGGACGGACCGGGCGGCGCAGGCGCTGGCGGACCTGGCGGACAGCGGGCCGCTGGCTCAGGGGCTGACGCGCATCGCGCGCCGGGTGTCCCTGCGGGCACCGGCCTACACCGCGCTGGTCGGCACGGCGGTCGTCCTCCTGGCGGCCTGGTTCGGCGGATACGGAAGCTGGGTGCCGGTCCTGGGTGCCGTCTTCTACGTGCTCCAGTCCCCGCTCGCCGTCGCCCGCCCCCTCAAGGGCTCCCTCGACTGGCTGGTCCCCCCGCTCTTCCGGGCGGCCGAATACTGCACCGTCCTCATCCTTGCGGCTGAAGCGGAGGTAAACGGAGCGCTTCCTGCGGCTTTCGGCCTGGTGGCGGCAGTCGCCTACCATCACTACGACACGGTGTACCGCATTCGCGGCAACGCCGGGGCGTCCCCGGCCTGGCTGGTGCGGGCCATAGGGGGGCACGAAGGGCGGACGCTGCTCGTCACCGTTCTCGCCGCCGTGCTCACCGCGTCGCAGTTCACGGTCGCGCTCACGGTCCTCGCCGTGGCCGTGGCCCTGCTGGTGCTCTTCGAGAGCATCCGCTTCTGGGTGTCCGCAGGGGCGCCCGCCGTACACGATGAAGGAGAACCCGCATGATCGGCCTCGTGCTGGCGGCCGGCGCCGGACGGCGTCTGCGCCCCTACACCGACAGCCTTCCCAAGGCGCTGGTGCCGGTGGGGCCCGCGGGCATAGAGGGCGAACCCACGGTTCTGGACCTGACGCTCGGCAACTTCGCCGAGATCGGTCTGACCGAGGTCGCGATCATCGTCGGCTACCGCAAGGAAGCCGTGTACGAGCGCAAGGCTGCCCTTGAGGCGAAGTACGGCCTCAAGCTCACCCTCATCGACAACGACAAGGCCGAGGAGTGGAACAACGCCTACTCCCTGTGGTGCGGTCGTGACGCCCTCAAGGACGGCGTGATCCTCGCCAACGGCGACACCGTCCACCCGGTGTCCGTGGAGAAGACGCTGCTCGCGGCGCGCGGCGAGGGCAAGCGGATCATCCTCGCCCTCGACACCGTCAAGTCCCTCGCGGACGAGGAGATGAAGGTCGTCGTCGATCCCGCCAAGGGCATGACGAAGATCACCAAGCTGATGGACCCCGCCGAGGCCACCGGCGAGTACATCGGCGTCACCCTCATCGAGGGCGACGCCACCCCCGAACTGGCCGACGCGCTCAAGACCGTGTGGGAGACCGACCCGCAGCAGTTCTACGAGCACGGCTACCAGGAACTCGTCAACCGCGGCTTCCGGATCGACGTGGCCCCGATCGGCGACGTCAAGTGGGTCGAGATCGACAACCACGCCGATCTGGCCAAGGGGCGGGAGATCGCGTGCCTGTACTGACCCGGCTGATTCCCTCGCCCGTCGTCGTCGACATCCGCCCGGGTGCCCTCGACGACCTGGCCTGTGTCCTCGCCGACCAGCGCATCTCGCACTCCGGCCGACTCGCCGTCGCGGTCAGCGGCGGCTCCGGCGCCAGGCTGCGCGAACGCATCGAACCGAGCCTGCCCGGCGCCACCTGGTACGAGGTCGGCGGCGGCACCCTCGACGACGCGATCCGGCTGGCCGGCGACATGAAGGCCGGTCACTACGACGCGGTCGTGGGCCTCGGCGGCGGCAAGATCATCGACTGCGCCAAGTTCGCCGCGGCGCGCATCGGCCTGCCGCTGGTCGCCGTACCGACGAACCTCGCGCACGACGGCCTGTGCTCACCGGTCGCCACCCTCGACAACGACGCGGGCCGCGGCTCCTACGGTGTGCCGAACCCGATCGGCGTCGTCATCGACCTGGACGTCGTCCGTGAGGCACCAGCGCGCTTCGTGCGGGCGGGCATCGGCGACGCGATCTCCAACATCAACTCGATCGCGGACTGGGAACTGTCCAACCGCGTCAACGGCGAGAAGATCGACGGCCTCGCCGCCGCCATGGCCCGTCAGGCCGGCGAGGCGGTGCTCCGACACCCCGGCGGCATCGGGGACGGCGCCTTTCTCCAGGTGCTCGCCGAGGCACTGGTCCTCACCGGCGTCGCGATGTCGATCTCGGGCGACTCACGTCCCGCCTCCGGCTCCTGCCACGAGATCAACCACGCCTTCGACCTGCTCTTCCCCAAACGCGCCGCCGCCCACGGCGAGCAGTGCGGACTGGGCGCGGCCTTCGCGATGTACCTGCGCGGAGCCCACGAGGAATCGGCGTACATGGCCGAGGTGCTGCGCCGGCACGGACTGCCGGTGCTGCCGGAGGAGATCGGCTTCACGGTGGACGAGTTCGTCCGCGCCGTGGAGTTCGCTCCGGAGACCCGCCCCGGCCGCTACACGATCCTCGAACACCTCGACCTGAAAACCGACCAGATCAAGGACATCTACGCCGACTATGTCAAGGCCATCGGTAGCTGAACTCCGTCCCGTCGTCCACCCCGCAGGGGTGAAGGACCGGCGCAGCGGTGAGCACTGGATGGGACGCCTCTACATGCGTGAGGTGTCCCTGCGGGTGGACCGCTACCTGGTGAACACCAGGGTCTCGCCCAACCAGCTCACGTACCTGATGACCGTCTTCGGCGTCCTCGCCGCCCCGGCGCTGCTGGTGCCGGGGATCACGGGCGCCGTGCTGGGCGTGGTGTGCGTCCAGATGTATCTGCTGCTGGACTGCGTCGACGGCGAGATCGCCCGCTGGCGCAAGCAGTACTCCCTTGCAGGCGTCTACCTCGACCGGGTCGGCGCCTACCTCACCGACGCCGCCGTGCTCGTCGGCTTCGGGCTGCGCGCCGCCGACCTGTGGGGCAGCGGCCGTATCGACTGGCTGTGGGCCTTCCTCGGGACGCTGGCCGCGCTCGGCGCGATCCTGATCAAGGCCGAGACCGACCTGGTCGGCGTCGCTCGCCACCAGACCGGCAAGGCACCGGTGCAGGAGTCCGCGGCCGAGATGAGGTCCTCCGGGATGGCGCTGGCCCGCCGGGCCGCCGCAGCCTTCAAGTTCCACCGGCTGATCCTCGGCATCGAGGCGTCCCTGCTGATCCTGGTCCTCGCGATCGTGGACCAGGTCCGCGGCGACCTCTTCTACTCGCGGCTCGGCGTCGCCGTACTCGCCGGCATCGCGCTGCTCCAGACCCTGCTGCACCTGGTGTCGATCCTCGCGTCGAGCAGGCTGAAGTGAGCGGCATGAAGGTCGGCGCGGTGATCATCACCATGGGCAACCGGCCCGACGAACTCCGTGCCCTGCTCGACTCGGTCGCCAAGCAGGACGGCGACCGGGTCGAGGCGGTCGTGGTCGGCAACGGCTCGCCCGTCCCGGACGTACCGGACGGTGTCCGGACCATAGAGCTGCCCGAGAACCTCGGCATTCCCGGCGGGCGCAACCTCGGCCTGGAGGCCTTCGGGCCGTGCGGTCGAGATGTCGACATAGTGATGTTCCTCGACGACGACGGGCTCCTCGCCCAGCACGACACCGCCGAGCTGTGCCGCCAGGCTTTCGCCGCCGACCCCCGGCTCGGCATCATCAGTTTCCGCATAGCCGACCCGGGCACCGGCGTCACCCAGCGCCGCCACGTCCCCCGGCTGCGCGCCTCCGACCCGATGCGCTCCTCCCGGGTCACCACCTTCCTCGGCGGCGCCAACGCCGTCCGCACGAAGGTCTTCGCCGACGTCGGCGGACTCCCGGACGAGTTCTTCTACGCCCACGAGGAGACGGACCTCGCCTGGCGGGCCCTGGACGCCGGCTGGATGATCGACTACCGGTCCGACATGGTGCTGTACCACCCGACCACGGCGCCCTCGCGGCACGCGGTCTACCACCGCATGGTCGCCCGCAACCGGGTCTGGCTGGCCCGCCGGAACCTCCCCGCACCCCTGGTCCCCGTCTACCTCGGGGTGTGGCTGCTGCTCACCCTCCTGCGCCGCCCCTCGCGCCCGGCCCTGCAGGCCTGGTTCGGCGGCTTCAAGGAGGGCTGGACCACTCCGTGCGGACCGCGCAGGCCCATGAAGTGGCGTACGGTGTGGCGGCTGACCCGACTGGGTCGACCCCCCGTGATCTGACAGGCTCGGCGGTGCGTGACCGCGCGCTCGGCGCGCGGACGCCCCGTGAACCGTGTCCGGCGGCGGATACGTGTCCCGTCCTGTAGCACAATTCCGTAAGACGAACACAAGACGATCGTAAGACGCATCCGAACATGAAGGCTTCCACCCTTGAGTGAGACAACGCATGACGGCGGAGTCGCGGTGAGCCCGCGCCCGTCGCCCGACGAAGGCCTCACGGCGCCGCAGCTCGCCGCCAAATACGGGCTGACCGTGAGCGGCGCCCGCCCCGGACTCGTCGACTACGTCCGCCAGCTCTGGGGACGACGTCACTTCATCCTGGCCTTCTCCCAGGCGAAGCTGACGGCCCAGTACAGCCAGGCGAAGCTCGGCCAGCTCTGGCAGGTGGCCACCCCGCTGCTGAACGCGGCCGTCTACTTCTTCATCTTCGGCGTCATCCTGAAGGCCAGCCGGGGTATGTCGCGGGACGTGTACATCCCGTTCCTGGTCACCGGCGTGTTCGTGTTCACCTTCACGCAGAGCTCGATCATGGCGGGCGTCCGCGCGATCTCCGGCAACCTCGGCCTGGTGCGCGCGCTGCACTTCCCGCGCGCCTCGCTGCCGATCTCCTTCGCGCTCCAGCAGCTCCAGCAGCTGCTGTTCTCGATGACCGTGCTGTTCCTCATCGTGATCGGGTTCGGCAGCTACCCGAGCCTGTCGTGGCTGCTGATCCTCCCCGTCCTGCTGCTGCAGTTCCTCTTCAACACCGGGCTCGCGCTGATCGTGGCGCGGATGGGCGCCAAGACCCCGGACCTCGCCCAGCTGATGCCGTTCATCCTGCGCACCTGGATGTACACGTCCGGCGTCATGTTCTCCATCAGCAAGATGATGGAGGGCCGCTCCGAGGTCTTCGTCCGCCTGCTCCAGGTGAACCCGGCCGCCATCTACATGGACCTGATGCGCTTCGCGCTCATCGACGGCTACGGCTCCTCGAACCTTCCGCCGCACGTCTGGGCCATCGCGACCTTCTGGGCCGTGGTCCTGTTCGCCGGCGGCTTCGTGTACTTCTGGCAGGCGGAGGAGAGGTACGGCCGTGGCTGAGCCCAGCGTCGAGCAGAACCCGGTGGACCAGGCGCCGGGGTCGCTGATCCCCACCGTCGTCGCGGACGAACTGCACATCGTCTACCGCGTGCACGGCGCCAAGACCGGCAAGGGCAGCGCCACCGCAGCCCTCAGCCGCATAGTCAAGCGAGGCGAGGAGCGCGGGGTGCGCAAGGTGCACGCCGTCAAGGGCGTCTCCTTCGTGGCCTACCGGGGCGAGGCCGTCGGCCTGATCGGCTCCAACGGCTCCGGCAAGTCGACCCTGCTGCGCGCCATCGCCGGCCTGCTCCCGGCCGAGAGCGGCCGGGTCTACACCAACGGCCAGCCCTCGCTGCTGGGCGTGAACGCGGCCCTGATGAACGACCTCACCGGCGAGCGGAACGTCATCCTGGGCGGACTCGCCATGGGCATGAGCCGCGAACAGGTCAGGGAGCGCTACCAGGAGATCGTCGACTTCTCCGGGATCAACGAGAAGGGCGACTTCATCACCCTTCCCATGCGCACCTATTCCTCCGGAATGGCGGCCCGGCTGCGCTTCTCCATCGCCGCCGCCAAGGACCACGACGTCCTGATGATCGACGAGGCGCTGGCCACCGGCGACCGCAAGTTCCAGGTCCGCTCCGAGCAGCGCATCCGTGAACTGCGCAAGTCCGCGGGCACGGTGTTCCTGGTCAGCCACAACAACAAGTCGATCCGCGACACCTGCGACCGGGTGCTGTGGCTGGAACGCGGCGAACTGCGGATGGACGGGCCGACCGAAGAGGTCCTCAAGGAGTACGAGAAGTTCACCGGCAAGTAGTCCACTCGCATATGGGCACAAAAGCCCGGAACGCTTCCCAGGGCCCCGCCGGAACTGCTCCGGCGGGGCCCCGCGTCTGCAAAGGAAACGTCAACTCGGCCCGGCCCAAGGAATCTTGACACCAATCGGTGTGTTGTTGTGATGTGCAGGACACCCCGAGGAAGCTCGCCGCGTTGTACAACGTAAGCTGTACCGGTGCCGAATAGCGGCAAGTGGGGCGATAATGCGCGACACCCAAATGAGGGTCACCGTGCCGACGACTGGGCGGCGTGTCCGAAATAGTCTGTATTGGGTCGGCAGTGTAGAACGGGAGATGTGACGGCAATGGCTACGGAAACTCCCCAGCTCGCCGAAGCACGTGCCGTCCCCGCCTCTGGCAGCGAGCGGTGACGCGAAGCGGCACCGCCGCCACCGGTGATCCGGAGCGCGGCACACTCGACAAGGCCGCGGGCGAGAACTTCCCCGTGGCGCCTTTCTTCCTGCCCAGGGCGTGGCGCACCGACCTCATGGCGGTCTACGGATTCGCCCGCCTCGTCGACGACATCGGCGACGGCGACCTCGCCCCCGGTGGCGCCGACGCCAGGCTGCTCGGCGTGTCGCCCGAGGACGCGGAGGACCGCCTCGCCCTCCTGGACGCCTTCGAGGCCGATCTGCACCGCGTCTTCGACGGCACCCCGGGCCACCCCCTGCTGCGCCGCCTCCAGCCGACCGTCCGCCGGTGCGCGCTCACCCCGGAGCCCTTCCTCGGCCTGATCGCGGCGAACCGCCAGGACCAGCTCGTCACGCGCTACGAGACCTACGACGATCTCCTTGCCTACTGTGAACTCTCCGCAAACCCGGTCGGCCGCCTCGTCCTCGGCGTCACCGGCACCGAGACCCCCGAGCGGGTCCGGCTCTCCGACGCGATCTGCACCGCACTGCAGATCGTCGAACACCTTCAGGACGTGACCGAGGACCTCGGCCGCGACCGCATCTACCTGCCCGCCCAGGACATGAAGCGCTTTCACGTCCAGGAAGCGGATCTCGCCACGCCCTCCGCGGGCGCATCGGTGCGCGCACTGGTTGCATACGAAGCAGAACGCGCCCGGGATCTCCTGAATGAAGGCGCCCCCCTGGTGGGTAGCGTCCACGGCAGACTGAAGCTGCTGCTCGCGGGGTTCGTGGCGGGGGGACGGGCGGCGATCCGAGCGATCGTCGCCGCCGAGTACGACGTACTTCCCGGCCCGCCCAAACCCGGCAAGATCCAGTTGCTGCGTGAGGTGGGCGTGACTCTGCGAGGAGAGGGGTGATCCGGACCGTGGAGTCTGCACCGCACATGTCCGCGCCGGTACTCGCCGCCTACAGCTACTGCGAGGCCGTCACCGGACAACAGGCGCGCAATTTCGCGTACGGCATCAGACTGTTGCCCACGCCCAAGCGCCGCGCCATGTCGGCGCTGTACGCGTTCTCACGGCGTGTCGACGACATCGGCGACGGCACGCTGGCGACCGAGGTGAAGTCGGCGCGGCTGGAGGACACCCGGGCGCTGCTGACCCGGGTCCGCGAGGGCAAGGTCGAGGAGGACGACACCGACCCGGTCGCGGTCGCCCTCGCGCACGCGGCCGAGGCCTTCCCGATCCCGCTCGGCGGCCTGGACGAGCTGATCGACGGCGTCCTGATGGACGTCCAGGGCGAGACCTACGAGACCTGGGACGACCTGAAGGTCTACTGCCGGTGTGTCGCGGGCGCCATCGGGCGGCTTTCGCTCGGCGTGTTCGGCACGGAGGCGGGGGCGCGCGGCTCCGAACGCGCCTCGGAGTACGCCGACACGCTGGGGCTCGCGCTCCAGCTCACCAACATCCTGAGAGACGTCCGCGAGGACGCCGAGGGCGGCCGTACCTATCTGCCCGCCGACGACCTCGCGAAATTCGGCTGCTCGGCCGGGTTCAACGGGCCGACCCCGCCGGACGGCTCCGACTTCGCGGGTCTCGTGCACTTCGAGGTGCGGCGGGCCCGCACTCTTTTTGCCGAGGGCTACCGGCTGCTCCCCATGCTCGACCGCCGCAGCGGCGCCTGTGTCGCCGCGATGGCGGGCATCTACCGCCGCCTCCTGGACCGCATCGAGCGCGAGCCGGAGGCCGTGCTGCGCGGCCGGGTCTCACTGCCCGGCCGCGAGAAGGCCTACGTCGCCGTGCGCGGCCTGTCCGGACTGGACACCCGCCACGTCACGCGCAGGACCCTCAGGAGGCGCACCTGATGGACAAAGTGGGCCAAGGTGATGTCACCGGAGAAATGCGGCACGCAACCCTCCGGTGCGCGGTGGCGTCCCTGACTGCGACGACCTGCCATGGAGGGTTCGCGCACCACGGTGGGCGCACAGGGGGGAGTGCACGATGAGCGACGGGACGCAGGGCGGCGACGGGCTGCCCTCGGATCCATCGACGGGAGGGGCCGGACGGCATGCCGTCGTGGTCGGCGGCGGACTGGCCGGCATCACCACCGCGCTCGCGCTCGCCGACGCCGGAGTCCGCGTCACCCTGCTCGAAGGCCGCCCGCGCCTGGGCGGGCTCGCCTTCTCCTTCCAGCGCGGCGACCTCACCGTCGACAACGGACAGCACGTGTATCTGCGCTGCTGCACCGCCTACCGCTGGTTCCTCGACCGTATCGAGGGCGCGGCGCTGTCTCCGCTGCAGGATCGTCTCGACGTGCCCGTACTCGACGCGAACCGCCCCGAGGGACGCAGACTCGGCAGACTCCGGCGCGACGCGTTGCCCGTACCTCTGCATCTCGGGCGCAGCCTCGCCACCTACCCGCATCTCTCGCTCGCCGAGCGCGTCAAAGTAGGCCGTGCCGCTCTCGCGCTCAAGGGGCTCGACCTCAACGATCCGGCCCTGGACACACAGGACTTCGGCAGCTGGCTGGCCGCGCACGGTCAGTCCGCGCGCGCCGTCGAGGCACTGTGGGACCTGGTGGGGGTCGCCACCCTCAACGCGGTGGCCGGCGATTCCTCGCTGGCGCTGGCCGCGATGGTGTTCAAGACCGGTCTGCTCTCCGACCCGGGCGCGGCCGACATCGGCTGGGCCCACGTGCCGCTGGGCGAACTGCACGACCGGCTGGCCCGCAAGGCGCTCGACTCCGCGGGCGTGCGCACCGAAGTCCGTACACGCGTCACCTCCATCTCCACTGAGGAGAACGGGCGTTGGAGCGTTCAGGTTCCCGGCGAGAGCATCGGGGCCGACGCCGTCGTCCTCGCCGTACCGCAGCGCGAGGCCCACGATCTGCTGCCCGGCGGTGCCCTCGACGCCCCTGAGCAGCTGCTCGCCATCGACACCGCGCCGATCCTCAACGTCCACGTCGTCTACGACCGCAAGGTGCTCGCCCGGCCCTTCTTCGCGGCGCTGGGCAGCCCCGTGCAGTGGGTGTTCGACCGGACCGGGGCGTCCGGGCTGAAGGACGGCCAGTACCTGGCGCTGTCCCAGTCCGCCGCGCACGACGAGATCGACGAGACCGTCGCCGTACTGCGCGAGCGCTACCTTCCCGAGCTGGAGCGGCTGCTGCCCGGTGCGCGCGGCGCCGAGGTGAGGGACTTCTTCGTGACCAGGGAGCGCACGGCGACGTTCGCTCCCGCCCCCGGCGTCGGACGGCTGCGGCCCGGCGCCCGCACCAAGGCCCCCGGCCTGTACCTGGCCGGAGCGTGGACCGCCACAGGGTGGCCCGCGACCATGGAAAGTGCGGTCCGCAGTGGTGTGAGTGCCGCGGACGCCGCGCTCGCTGCCCTGGGCCGGCCCCGCCCCCGACAACTCTTCGAGTTCGAGGAGGCGGCCTGATGCTCGATCGGCATACGGCAGGCCCCCGCACCCCCGGTACCGCGACAAGAGGAGAGACTGTGCCCACTGTGCCCCCGGCCGAGACGGCCGCTGCGAGGACCGCGGTGGACGTGTCCGCGCTCCTGGAGCGCGGCCGGACCCTTGCCGCACCGGTACTGCGGGCCGCCGTGGACCGCCTGGCACCGCCCATGGACACCGTCTCCGCCTACCACTTCGGCTGGATCGACGCCGAGGGCAACCCGGCCGCAGGCGACGGCGGCAAGGCCGTACGCCCCGCGCTCGCCGTGCTCTCCGCCGAGGTCACCGGTGCCGCGCCCGAGGTCGGCATCCCGGGTGCCGTCGCCGTCGAGCTGGTCCACAACTTCTCGCTGCTGCACGACGACCTGATGGACGGCGACGAACAGCGCCGGCACCGCGACACCGTGTGGAAGGTGCACGGCCCCGCGCAGGCCATCCTGGTCGGCGACGCCCTGTTCGCGCTCGCCAACGAGGTCCTGCTGGAACTCGGCACCGTCGAGGCCGGCCGTGCCACCCGCCGCCTCACCACCGCGACCCGCGCCCTCATCGACGGCCAGGCGCAGGACATCTCCTACGAGCACCGCGACCGCGTCAGCGTCGAGGAGTGCCTGGAGATGGAGGGCAACAAGACCGGCGCCCTGCTCGCCTGCGCCTCCTCCATCGGGGCCGTGCTCGGCGGTGCGGACGACCGCACCGCCGACGTCCTGGAGAAGTACGGCCACCACCTCGGCCTGGCCTTCCAGGCCGTCGACGACCTCCTCGGCATCTGGGGCGACCCGGAGTCCACCGGGAAGCAGACCTGGAGCGATCTGCGCCAGCGCAAGAAGTCCCTGCCCGTGGTGGCGGCGCTCGCGGCGGGCGGACCTGCCTCCGAGCGGCTCGGCGAGATCCTCGCCGCCGACGCCAAGAGCAGCGACTTCGAGAACTTCTCCGAGGAGGAGTTCGCGGCCCGCGCCGCGCTCATCGAGGAGGCCGGCGGCCGCGAGTGGACCGCCGAAGAGGCACGCCGTCAGCACACCATCGCCATCGAGGTCCTGGACGCCATCACCATGCCCGACCGGGTTCGGGCGCAGTTCACTGCACTCGCCGACTTCGTCGTCGTACGAAAGAGATGATCACTATCGGTCGAATAGCCCTCGCGTAGTCGCCGGCCGGTGCTGCGAACGAACGAGTACCGGCCGACGGCGGACCCACAGCAGAGACATGCCACTGCACGAAGGGGAAGCCATGACAGCGACGACCGACGGAAGCACCGGGGCCATGCGGCCCCGTGTTGCCGCGGCCAGCGAAACCGACATCAACACCCCCGTGGCGGCCGGGGTGCACGGCGCCGCCGCGCTCGCCGTACAACGCGCCACCGACTTCCTGCTCTCGCAGCAGGACGCCCAGGGCTGGTGGAAGGGCGACCTCGACACGAACGTCACGATGGATGCCGAAGATCTGTTGCTCCGTCAGTTCCTGGGTATCCGCGACGAGTCGACCACCCGGGCCGCCGCACTCTTCATCCGCGGCGAGCAGCGCGAGGACGGCACCTGGGCCAGCTTCTACGGCGGGCCCGGCGAACTCTCCACCACCATCGAGGCGTACGTCGCCCTCCGGCTGGCCGGTGACGCGCCGGACGCCCCGCACATGGCGAAGGCGTCCGCGTGGGTCCGCGAGCGGGGCGGCATCGCCTCGGCCCGGGTCTTCACCCGGATCTGGCTCGCCCTGTTCGGCTGGTGGAAGTGGGACGACCTGCCCGAACTCCCGCCGGAACTCATCTACTTCCCCACCTGGGTGCCGCTCAACATCTACGACTTCGGATGCTGGGCCCGGCAGACCATCGTGCCGCTCACCGTCGTCTCCGCGAAGCGGCCGGTACGGCCCGCACCCTTCCCGCTCGATGAACTCCACACCGACGCGAACAACCCGAACCCGGTCAAGCCCCTTGCCAAGGTGGCGAGTTGGGACGGCGCCTTCCAGCGGCTCGACAAGGCGCTGCACCTCTACCGCAAGGTCGCCCCGCGCAAGCTGCGCAGGTCCGCGATGAACACGGCGGCGCGCTGGATCATCGAGCGGCAGGAGAACGACGGCTGCTGGGGCGGCATCCAGCCGCCGGCCGTGTACTCGGTGATCGCCCTGCACCTGCTGGGCTACGACCTGGAACACCCCGTGATGCGCGCGGGACTTGAGTCGCTGGACCGGTTCGCGATCTGGCGCGAGGACGGGGCCCGGATGATCGAGGCCTGCCAGTCCCCGGTGTGGGACACCTGCCTCGCGACCATCGCCCTTGCCGACGCGGGCGTGCCCGCCGACCACCCCCAACTGGTCAAGGCGGCCGACTGGATGCTCGGGGAGGAGATCGTCCGCCCCGGCGACTGGGCGGTCAAAAGGCCCCAACTGCCGCCCGGCGGATGGGCGTTCGAGTTCCACAACGACAACTACCCCGACATCGACGACACGGCCGAGGTCGTGCTCGCGCTGCGCCGGGTCAGACATCACGACCCGGAACGCGTCGACCGGGCCGTCGGACGCGGAGTCCGCTGGAACCTCGGAATGCAGTCGAAGAACGGCGGTTGGGGGGCCTTCGACGTCGACAACACCAGCCCGTTCCCCAACCGGCTGCCGTTCTGCGACTTCGGCGAGGTCATCGACCCGCCGTCGGCGGACGTCACCGCGCACGTCGTCGAGATGCTCGCCGTCGAGGGCCTCGCCCACGACCCGCGCACCCGGCGCGGCATCGAGTGGCTGCTCGCCGAACAGGAGCCGGACGGCTCGTGGTTCGGGCGCTGGGGCGTCAACTACGTATACGGCACAGGGTCCGTGGTGCCCGCCCTCGCCGCGGCCGGGCTTCCCGGCTCGCACCCGGCGATCCGGCGCGCGGTGACCTGGCTGGAGACCGTGCAGAACGACGACGGCGGCTGGGGCGAGGACCTGCGCTCCTACAAGTACGCCAAGGAGTGGAGCGGCCGGGGCGCCTCGACCGCCTCGCAGACGGCCTGGGCGCTGATGGCCCTGCTGGCGGCCGGGGAGAAGGACTCCAAGGCCGTCGAGCGCGGCATCGAATGGCTCGCGACCACCCAGCGGGAGGACGGCTCCTGGGACGAGCCCTACTTCACCGGCACCGGCTTCCCGTGGGACTTCTCCATCAACTACCACCTCTACCGGCAGGTCTTCCCGCTCACCGCGCTCGGGCGCTATGTGCACGGAGAACCGTTCACCCGGACCGTTTCTCCGGCCGTCTCCCAGACCAAGGGGGGCTGATGAGCACCCAGCCCGCCGCTCCGCCGCTGTTGATCGCCTGCGCGCTCGGCATCGAGCACCTCGCCCTGCGCACCCGCGACCGCTCCGGCGCCGGCGGGCCGGTCACCGTCCTGCGGACGGGCATGGGGCCCGAGGCGGCCGAACAGGCCGTCACCCGGCGCCTCGCCGACCCGGCGCTGTCCGAGGCCGCCGTACTGGCCACGGGCTTCTGCGCCGGACTCGCCCCCGGGATGCACCCCGGCGACCTGGTGGTCGCCGAGGAGACCCGGGACCCGCGCGGAACCGTTCCGTGCGTCGCCACCGAACTGCTCGTCAAGGAACTGGTGCGGGCCCTGCCCGGACGCACCGTCCACACCGGCCCCCTCACCGGCTCCGATCATGTCGTCCGCGGTCAGGAACGGTCGGATCTGTTCGCGACCGGCGCAATCGCGGTCGACATGGAGTCGGCGGCCACGCTGCTGAGCGCCGTGCGCACGGGCGCGCGCCCGGTTGCGGCCGTACGGGTGGTCGTGGACGCTCCTGAACATGAACTCGTCCGGATCGGCACGGTGCGCGGTGGAATATCAGCTTTCCGCGTTCTTCGTTCCGTTCTTCCCGCTTTTTTCGAATGGCACCGTTCTTTGCTGCTCCCTCGGAGGTGAGCCAGATGGCCATGCCGCTGCGCCAGACAATCAAGGTCGCTACATACTTGGCAGAACAGAAGCTCCGCAAGCGGGACAAGTTCCCCCTGATCGTGGAGCTGGAACCTCTCTTCGCGTGCAATCTGAAGTGCGAGGGCTGCGGCAAGATCCAGCACCCGGCGGGCGTGCTCAAGCAGCGCATGCCGGTGGCGCAGGCCGTCGGGGCGGTGCTCGAATCCGGTGCGCCGATGGTGTCCATCGCGGGCGGCGAGCCCCTGATGCACCCTCAGATCGACGAGATCGTGCGGCAGTTGGTGGCGAAGAAGAAGTACGTCTTCCTCTGCACCAACGCCATGCTGCTGCGCAAGAAGCTCGACAAGTTCAAGCCCTCCCCGTACTTCGCCTTCGCGGTGCACATCGACGGGCTGCGCGAGCGGCACGACGAGTCCGTCGCGAAGGAGGGGGTGTTCGACGAGGCGGTGGAGGCGATGAAGGAGGCCAAGAAGCGCGGCTTCCGGGTCACCACCAACTCCACCTTCTTCAACACCGACACCCCGCAGACCATCATCGAGGTCCTGAACTTCCTCAACGACGACATCAAGGTCGACGAGATGATGATCTCGCCCGCCTACGCCTACGAGAAGGCGCCCGACCAGGAGCACTTCCTCGGTGTCGCGCAGACCCACGAGCTGTTCAAGAAGGCCTTCGCGGGCGGCAACCGCAGGAAGTGGCGGCTCAACCACTCCCCGCTCTTCCTGGACTTCCTGGAGGGCAAGGTCGACTTCCCGTGCACGGCCTGGGCGATCCCGAACTACTCGCTCTTCGGCTGGCAGCGCCCCTGCTACCTGATGAGCGACGGGTACGTGCCCACGTACCGGGAGCTGATCGAGGAGACCGACTGGGACAAGTACGGCCGCGGCAAGGACCCGCGCTGCGCCAACTGCATGGCGCACTGCGGCTACGAGCCCACCGCCGTCCTCGCCACCATGGGCTCCCTCAAGGAGTCCCTGCGGGCCATGCGCGAGACCGTCGCCGGAAACCGCGACTGAGGTCATGACCGCCGTAGCCCTGGGCGTCCCCGAGATGCCGGTCCGGCCGATCGCCGAGCGACGTGTGTCGCGACGCATCCAGGTCGGGCCGGTGGCGGTCGGGGGCGGGGCCCCCGTGTCGGTCCAGTCGATGACCACGACCCGTACGTCGGACATCGGCGCCACCCTGCAGCAGATCGCCGAGCTGACCGCGTCCGGCTGCCAGATCGTCCGCGTCGCCTGCCCCACGCAGGACGACGCGGACGCGCTGGCGACCATCGCGCGCAAGTCGCAGATCCCGGTGATCGCCGACATCCACTTCCAGCCGAAGTACGTGTTCGCCGCGATCGAGGCCGGCTGCGCGGCGGTTCGCGTCAATCCCGGCAACATCAAGCAGTTCGACGACAAGGTCAAGGAGATCGCGCGGGCCGCCAGGGACCACGGCACGCCGATCCGCATCGGGGTCAACGCCGGTTCCCTGGACCGCCGTCTGCTCCAGAAGTACGGCAGGGCGACGCCCGAGGCGCTCGTCGAGTCGGCCCTGTGGGAGGCGTCGCTCTTCGAGGAGCACGGCTTCAGCGAC
Organism: Streptomyces sp. NBC_01622; assembly: GCF_045209635.1. Lineage (NCBI taxonomy): Bacteria > Bacillati > Actinomycetota > Actinomycetes > Kitasatosporales > Streptomycetaceae > Streptomyces > Streptomyces sp. NBC_01622. The sequence continues at coordinate 1,848,359 of NZ_CP109293.1, read as the reverse complement.
ATCAAGATCTCCGTGAAGCACAACGACCCCGTGGTGATGGTCAACGCCTACCGGCTGCTGGCCGCGCAGAGCGACTATCCGCTGCACCTCGGGGTCACGGAGGCCGGGCCCGCCTTCCAGGGCACGATCAAGTCGGCGGTCGCCTTCGGGGCGCTGCTCAGCGAGGGTATCGGCGACACGATCCGGGTGTCGCTGTCCGCCCCGCCGGTGGAGGAGGTCAAGGTGGGCCTCCAGATCCTGGAGTCGCTGAACCTCAAGCCCCGCCGGCTGGAGATCGTGTCGTGCCCGTCCTGCGGGCGCGCCCAGGTGGACGTCTACAAGCTCGCCGACGAGGTCACGGCGGGCCTGGAAGGCATGGAGGTCCCGTTGCGGGTCGCGGTCATGGGCTGCGTCGTCAACGGACCCGGCGAGGCGCGGGAGGCGGACCTCGGCGTCGCCTCCGGCAACGGCAAGGGGCAGATCTTCGTCAAGGGCGAGGTCATCAAGACCGTGCCCGAGTCGAAGATCGTGGAGACCCTCATCGAGGAGGCGATGAAGATCGCCGAGCAGATGGAGCAGGACGGCGTCGCGGCGGGGGAGCCGGCCGTCACCGTGAGCTGATCAGCACGGACCGAAGGGGGCCCGACGTGACGATTCTGGAGAGCATCCGTCAACCACGCGACCTGAAGGCGCTGTCCGAGGCGGAACTCGGTGAACTGTCCGAAGAAATAAGGGAGTTCCTGGTGCACGCGGTGGCCAGGACCGGCGGCCACCTCGGGCCCAACCTGGGCGTGGTGGAACTGACCATCGCGCTCCACCGGGTCTTCGAGTCACCGGTCGACCGCATCGTCTGGGACACCGGCCACCAGAGCTATGTGCACAAGCTCCTGACGGGTCGTCAGGACTTCTCGAAACTGCGCGGCAAGGGCGGCCTGTCCGGCTACCCCTCGCGCGAGGAGTCCGAGCACGACATCGTCGAGAACAGCCACGCCTCCACCGCGCTCGGCTGGGCCGACGGCCTCGCCAAGGCCCGCCAGGTGCAGGGCGAGAAGGGCCACGTCGTCGCGGTCATCGGCGACGGCGCGCTCACCGGCGGCATGGCCTGGGAGGCGCTGAACAACATCGCCGCCGCCAAGGACCGGCCGCTGATCATCGTCGTCAACGACAACGAGCGCTCCTACTCGCCCACGATCGGCGGCCTCGCCAACCATCTGGCGACCCTGCGCACGACCGACAGCTACGAGAAGGTCCTCGCCTGGGGCAAGGACGTCCTGCTGCGCACCCCGGTCGTCGGCAACACCGTCTACGAGTCGCTGCACGGCGCGAAGAAGGGCTTCAAGGACGCGTTCGCCCCGCAGGGCATGTTCGAGGACCTGGGCCTGAAGTACGTCGGCCCGATCGACGGACACGACATCGGCGCCGTCGAGTCCGCGCTGCGCCGCGCGAAACGCTTCCACGGCCCGGTCCTCGTCCACTGCCTCACGGAGAAGGGGCGCGGCTACGAACCCGCTCTCGCCCACGAGGAGGACCACTTCCATACCGTCGGCGTGATGGACCCGCTCACCTGCGAGCCCCTCGTGCCCTCCAACGGCCCTCCCTGGACCAGTGTGTTCGGCGACGAGATCCTGCGCATCGGGGAGGAGCGGGACGACATCGTGGCCATCACGGCGGCCATGCTGCACCCGGTCGGCCTCGGCAAGTTCGCCGCGAAGTTCCCCGACCGCGTGTGGGACGTCGGCATAGCCGAACAGCACGCGGCCGTTTCGGCGGCGGGCCTCGCGACGGGCGGACTGCATCCCGTCGTCGCCGTCTACGCCACCTTCCTCAACCGCGCCTTCGACCAGCTCCTGATGGACGTGGCACTGCACCGCTGCGGGGTGACGTTCGTACTGGACCGCGCCGGAGTGACCGGAGTTGACGGAGCGTCACACAACGGCATGTGGGACATGTCCATCCTCCAGGTCGTGCCGGGCCTGAGGATCGCCGCCCCGCGCGACGCCGACCAACTCCGCGCCCAGCTGCGGGAAGCGGTCGCCGTCGACGACGCGCCGACCCTCATCCGCTTCCCGAAGGAGTCGGTCGGACCGGAGATCCCCGCGATCGACCGGGTGGGCGGCCTCGACGTCCTGCACCGGGGCGCGGGGATGCCCGAGGTGCTGCTCGTCGCCGTAGGAGTGATGGCGCCCGTCTGCCTCCAGGCCGCCGAACTCCTCGAAGCCCGCGGCATCAACTGCACGGTCGTGGACCCCCGTTGGGTCAAACCCGTCGACCCGGCGCTGCCCGGCCTCGCCGCCGAACACCGCCTCGTGGCCGTCGTCGAGGACAACAGCCGTGCCTCCGGCGTCGGCGCCGCCGTGGCGCTGGCCCTGGGGGACGCCGAAGTCGACGTCCCCGTACGGCGGTTCGGCATCCCGGAGCAGTTCCTCGCGCACGCCAAACGCGGCGAGGTGCTCGCCGACATCGGCCTCACACCCGTCGAGGTCGCCGGACGGATCAGCGCAAGCCTGGCGGTCAAGGACACGGCCGGCCACGCAGCCAAGGAGAAACCCGAATGACCAAGGAGTTCGACCTCACCGCGCTCTTGGCCGAGCGCGGAGCCGAGCGCTACGAGCTGCACACCAAGTACCTCAACCACCAGCTCCCGCGCATGCTGCACACCATCGGCTTCGACAAGGTCTACGAGCGGGGCGAGGGCGCCTACTTCTGGGACGCGGACGGCAACGACTACCTGGACATGCTCGCCGGGTTCGGGGTGATGGGCCTGGGCCGCCACCACCCCGTCGTCCGCAAGGCGCTGCACGACGTCCTCGACGCCCAGCTCGCCGACCTCACCCGCTTCGACTGCCAGCCGCTGCCGGGCCTGCTCGCCGAGAAGCTGCTCACCCACAGCCCGCACCTGGACCGGGTGTTCTTCGGCAACAGCGGTACGGAGGCGGTGGAGACCGCGCTCAAGTTCGCCCGGTACGCCACCGGGAAACCCCGCGTCCTGTACTGCGACCACGCTTTCCACGGCCTGACCACCGGCTCGCTCTCGGTCAACGGCGAGGACGGCTTCCGGGACGGCTTCGCCCCGCTGCTGCCCGACACCGCGGTACCGCTCGGTGATCTCGACGCCCTGGCACGGGAGTTGAAGAAGGGCGACGTCGCCGCCCTCGTCGTGGAGCCGATCCAGGGCAAGGGTGTGCACGAGGCGCCGCCCGGTTATCTGCGCTCGGCGCAGGAACTCCTGCGCCGGCACAAGGCGTTGCTCATCGCCGACGAGGTGCAGACCGGTCTCGGCCGCACCGGCGACTTCTACGCCTACCAGCACGAGGACGGCGTAGAACCGGACCTGGTGTGTGTGGCCAAGGCGCTGTCCGGCGGCTATGTGCCGGTCGGCGCCACCCTCGGCAAGGACTGGATCTTCAAGAAGGTCTACTCGTCCATGGACCGCGTGCTGGTCCACTCGGCGAGCTTCGGGTCCAACGCCCAGGCCATGGCGGCAGGGCTCGCGGTGCTGTCCGTCATGGAGAACGAGCAGATCGTGGCCAACGCCCGTGCCACGGGGGACCAGTTGAGGTCCCGGCTCGCCGCGCTGGTCGACAAGTACGAACTGCTCGCCGACGTACGCGGCCGGGGCCTGATGATCGGCATCGAGTTCGGGAAGCCCAAGTCGCTGAAGCTGCGCAGCCGTTGGACCATGCTGCAGGCCGCGCGCAAGGGGCTGTTCGCGCAGATGGTGGTCGTACCGCTGCTCCAGCGGCACCGCATCCTGACCCAGGTGTCCGGCGACCACCTGGAGGTGATCAAGCTGATCCCGCCGCTGGTCGTCGGAGAGCGCGAGGTGGACCGGTTCGTCGAGGCGTTCACGGCCGTGATGGACGACGCGCACAGCGGTGGCGGGCTGATGTGGGACTTCAGCAGGACGCTCGTGAAGCAGGCGGTCGCCAACCGCTGAGCCGTCGACACCGGGCTTTTGCCTCTGTGGCAAGAAATTTGCCGCAGAGGCACGTCTGCGGCTGAATGGAGGGCATGAGCTCCTCCGAGACCGAGCCGGAACCGCCGGCCGGACCGGCCGACGACCTGCCGGCCACCGTCGCACCCCAGCTCCGCGCCCTGCGCCGCCGCGCCTCCCTCACCCTGGAGGCCGCCGCCCGCTCGGCCGGACTCTCGCCCGCCCATCTCTCCCGCCTGGAGACCGGGCAGCGCCAGCCCTCGCTGCCGATGCTGCTCGCGCTCGCCCGCATCTACGGTACGACAGTCTCCGACCTGCTCGGCGAGACGGTCACCGACCGGGAAGCCGTCGTACGCGCCGCCGACATGGAACCGACCCGGGCGGGCGGCTGGACGTACTGGCAGGCGGGCGCCCCCGGCCGCGGGATGCAGTCGCTGCGCGTCCGTATCCCGCACGGCTCCCAGGGCGACATCGTGCGCGTGCACCCCGGCGAGGAATGGCTGTACGTCCTCACGGGGCGACTGCGGCTGCGGCTCGGCGACACCGCGCACCTCCTCGCGCCGGGCGACAGCGCCCACTTCGACTCGCTCACCCCGCACCGCCTCGCCGCCGCCGACGAGGACGGTGTCGAGGTGCTCTTCGTCCACACCCTGCTGCAGAGCCCCACGGCCACCCTGTGCCTGGGCCCGATCACCGGAGACACACCATGAGCGGCAACAACATCGAGGACAGGTTCCCCCGTGCCCTGTGGGTACGGCTTCTCATCTACATCGCCGTCGGCCACCTCTTCGCGGCCTTCATCTACCTGTTGTTCTCCGTGGGTGCCAAGTAGCCCGCCGCGGGCGCGAGTTCAGTCGAGCAGTCGCTCGCGCAGCCGCTCACGGATCTCCGGGGTGATCCCCAACCCCTGTTCCAGATAGGCGTCCACGCCGCCCCAGGTCTCCTCGACGGTGTCGAAGGCCGCCGTCAGGTACTCGGCGCGGGCGTCGAAGAGGGGGCTGAGGAGTTCCATCACCTCGGGCGAGTAGGCCGCGGCGGAAGAGGCGCTGCGGCGCACCTTGTAGCGGCGGTGCTTGGCGTTCGACTCCAGGTAGTCGGCGACGATCGCCTCGCGCTCCACACCCAGGGCGAGCAGCGTCACGGCTATGGACAGGCCCGCGCGGTCCTTGCCCGCCGCGCAGTGCATCAGCGCGGGAACACTGTCCTCGGCGAGCGCGTGCAGCACCTGGGAGTGCTCGGCGGTGCGCTGGGTGACGATCGTGCGGTACGAGGCGATCATGCGGTTAGCGCCCTTGTCGTCGCCGAGGATCTCGCGCAGCTGCTCCATCTCGCCGTCGCGGACCATCTTCCAGAACTCGGAGCCGTCCGCCGGGTCGCTCAGCGGCAGGTTCACATTGCGCACGCCGGGCAGCTCGACGTCGGGGCCCTCCAGCTTCTGGTCCGACGCGTTGCGGAAGTCGAAGACCGTGTGCAGGCCCAGCGAGGCGAGGAACGCGGCGTCCTCCTCGGTCGCGTGCGCGAGATGCCCGCTGCGGAACAGCACGCCGTGCTGCACCCGCCGTCCGTCCACCGTCGGAAGCCCGCCCACGTCCCGGAAATTACGCACTCCGGACAACTCCGGCTCGGTCGACGGAATCTGCTGCGTCACGAGGGCTCCTCCCACTCGGCCCGACGGCGCGGCTCACCGGCGGGCACCCTGTCGACGATACGACATACGTGCTGCGGCCCGGGATGCCTTCGGGGCCCTGACCTGGGTCTCTTCCGAGGGGTGGGATCCGGTCGTCAGGGCAGGATCGAGTCGACGTAACCCCCGTCGACCCGCAGCGCACCGCCCGTGGTGGCCGAGGCCTGGTCGGAGCTGAGGTAGACGACCATGTTGGCGATCTCCTCGGGCTCGATCAGCCGTTGCAGCAGGGACTGCGGCCGGTGCTTCCGCATGAACTCGCGCTGCGCCTCGTCCCACGGCAGCTCGCGGTCGACCAGTTCGTAGACGAAGTCCTCGACGCCGCCCGTGTGCGTGGGGCCCGCGATGACCGAGTTGACCGTCACGCCCGTGCCCGCCGCCTGCTTCGCGAAACCGCGCCCGACGGCCAGGAGCGCGGTCTTGGACATGCCGTAGTGGATCATCTCGGCCGGGATGACGATCGCCGAGTCGCTGGCGATGTTCTGGATCCGGCCCCAGCCGCGCCCGGTCATACCCGGCAGGTACATACGGATCAGCCGTACGGCGGCCAGCACGTTCACCTCGAAATAGCGGCGCCACTCCTCGTCGCTGATCTCCAGCGGGTCGGCGGCGCCGAACACACCGAGGTTGTTGACGAGGACGTCCACCTCCGGCAGCGCCTCCAGGACGCGCGCGGCACCCTCCTCGTTCGTCACGTCGGCCGCCACGGGAACGAAGGCGCCGCCGGGCACCTCCGCCGCCAGCCGTGCCACGCCCTCCGCGACCCGCTGTTCGGTGCGGCCGTTCACCCCCACCCGGGCGCCCGAGCGCGCGAGTCCGGCGGCGATCGCCGCGCCGATGCCCTGGGTCGAACCCGTCACCAGCGCGGTGCGTCCCGTCAGGTCGATCTGCATGTGGAACCAGTCCCTCCGTGCGTCCGTCTGTCCGTCCCGCGTGCCGGTGCGTCTGCCGTCAGCCTGGCGGCAGGGCGACCGGCCTGCCACTTCGGCCGCTGCCCGAGCCGCTAGACGTGCATGTCGACGACTACCCAGGTCGCGTATTCCATCCAGTGGGCGATGGCGGCCAGGTGCGCGGGGTGGTTGAAGTACCGCTGGAAGGCGGCGGTGTCGTCGAAGAGGCTGTTCAGGGCGAAGTCGTACGAGACGGGGGTCTCGTCGAACGCGTGCCACCCCACTTCCCACTGCCGGATCTCGGGGATGTCCCGCTCCAGGTTCCGCACGAGCTCGAATCCCTCCACGACCTCCGGGGATTCGCGTGTGAGACCGTCGTTCAGCTTGAAGAAGACGAGGTTCCGGATCATTTCCGCTCCTGCCGTGGGTGTCGCGTTTCGGTGGACGTGGACGTCTACGCGGTGTCCGAGGACTCGGTTCACCTCCCGGAGCGACGCGCCGACAAGCCCTTTCGGCGCAGTCGGCCGCCGACGGCAGAATGACCGCCATGCTCTTTCGACTGCTCGGCCGCCCGGAGTTGGTGAACGGCAACGGCGCGATCGCCCTGCCCGGCGCCGTCTCCCGGGCGATCGTGGGGCGGCTGCTGCTCGCCCACGGGGCCGTCGTACGGCGCGACACTCTCATCGAGGAGCTGTGGGAGGAACGCGGGGCCAAGGATCCGGTCAACGCGCTCCAGGTCCAGATGGCCAAGCTGCGGTCCGCGCTCACGGCCGGCGGCGAGGACACCCGCCTGCTGTTCGGGCACGGCGGCTACCGGATCGTTCTGGGGCCGGACGACGAGATCGACGCAACCGCTTTCGAGGCGGAGGTCCGGGCGGGGCGTGAGCATCTGGCGGCGGAGGAGTACGAGAAGGCCGAGGGCGAGCTGCGGTCGGCGCTGGCGATGTGGCGGGGCCGCGCCCTGGACGGCCTGGAGGGCCGGGTCTTCGAAGCCGAGCGGACCCGTCTCGAGGAGCTGCGGCTGGGCGCCCTTGAGGACGTGGCCACCGCCGGTCTCGCACTCGGCCGCGTGCGGGAGCTGGTCCCCGAGCTGACGGCCCTGGTGTCCCTCGCACCGCTGCGCGAGCGGTCCCGGGCCCGCCTCATGCTCGCGCTGCACCGCTGCGGGCGGACCGCGGAGGCACTGGAGATCTACGAGACGGGCCGTCTGCTGCTGCGGTCCGAGCTCGGTGCCGTGCCCTCGTCGGAGCTGCGCTCCCTGCACAGCGCGCTGATCCGCCAGGACCCGGCGCTCCAAGGGCCGACCGCCGCGTCCGGCTGCCCGTCCGCGCTGGCCTCGCTGCGTACGGACGTCAGGCCGCCAGCCGGTGAAGGCGGTCCGATCCGGCCGCTCGGCCCGTTCGTCGGCAGGCACAAGGAGCTCGGCGCGCTGCGGGAGGTCGTCGACCGCGAGCGGCTGGTGACCGTGCTGGGACCCGGCGGCGTCGGCAAGACGCGGCTGGCACTGGAGGTGTGCGCGCTCCTCCAGCCCTCCCGGGGCACCGTCTGGTGGGTCGACCTGGCCCCCGCCGACGACGCGAACGCGCTCGCCGTGATCGCCGCCGGGCTCGGGCTCTCCGACATGTCCGTCCGGCCGGACCAGCCGCCGCACGACTACGTGCACCGGATCACCTCGTTCCTGACGGTCCGTCAGGCGGTGCTCGTGCTCGACAACTGCGAGCACCTGCTCGACGCCGTCGCCCCGCTCGTGGCGACGCTGCTCGGCAGGTGCCCCGCGCTGACCGTGCTGGCCACCAGCAGGGCACCGCTGGAGGTCCCGGCCGAGGTGCTGTACCCGCTGGCGCCGATGGCGGACGAGGAGGCCGCCGACCTGTTCGGTGCCCGCGCCGCCATGATCGACCCGTCCTTCGCCCCGGACGAGGCGGCGCTGTGCGACATCCGCTCCCTGTGCCGCAGGCTCGACGGGCTGCCGCTGGCGGTCGAACTCGCCGCCGCGCACGTCCGGTTGCTGTCCGTCCGGCAGATCGAGGCCCGCCTGGACAACCGCTTCGCCCTGCTGACCAAGGGGGAGCGCACCGCACCGGCCAGACACCGCACCCTGCGCGCCGTCCTCGACTGGAGCTACGCCCTCCTCGACACCGCCGAGCAGCGGCTGTTCACAGAACTGTCCCTCTACGTCGGCGGCTGTTCCCTCGACATGGTGGAATCCGCCGCCGCCCTGCACGGTGCCGACGGCGCCGAACTGCTGCACGTACTGGCCCAGTTGGTCGACAAGTCCCTCGTTGTCCCGTTCACCACCCCCGACGGTACCCGGCTGCGGATGCTGGAGACGGTCCGCGAGTACGCCCTCGCCCGGCTCCGGGAGGAAGGCCGGGCACCGGACGCCGAGGAACGCCTCATGGCCTGGGCAACCCATTTCGTCCGCGACGGCAGCGCCGGCATCTCGTCCCCCGCCCAGAAGGAGTGGGCCCGCCGGATCACCGAGGAGTCCGCCAACATCCGGGCCGCGTCGGACCTGATGACGGCCAGGTCCAGGGAGGCAGAGGCCCTGCTGCTGGAAGCGCGGCTGGGCTACTTCTGGTTCATCGGCGGCCGGGAGGAAGAGGGCATCGACCGCCTCCACCGCACCCTGCTCGCCTACGACGCCGCGGCCGGCCGGCGGACCACGGAGCCCACCGGGGACGACGAGTGGGCGCTCTTCTACACCATCGCCTGGCTCACCTGGCTCAACCATGTCGCCGGACACCACACGGAAGCCCGTTCCTACGGCGAACGGCACACAGCGGCCTGGCAGCACGCGAAGAACCCCGACCTCGCCGTCCTGGGCCTGTGCTACGACGCGCTGCACGCGATGCTCGACGGGCGCGACGACGTGGAGGAACGGTTCGCCGTGGCGGAGGCCGCCGTGGCGGACACGGAATTTCACTGGGACCGGGCGGTCCTGCAGACGAACTGGTCGACCTACTGCCTGCGGCGCGGGGACGTCGAGGGGGCCCGCCGGCACGGTCTGCTCGCCGTGGCGGCTTCCCGCGCGGCCGAGGACGACTTCGCCCGGGTCTTCTCCCTCACCCTCTGCGGCGACGCGGACGAGAGCGACGGCCTCCGCGCCCGGGCCCGGGAGCAGTGGACCGAGGCGGCCCGCATCCTGCGAGCCGTCGGGGCGCGTACCCGCTGGGCGTACACCGTGCTCAGACTGGCCTGCCAGGACATCGCCGAGGGGGAGTGCGCCACCGCCGAACAGCGGCTCGTGGACGTGAGCAGGCTCGCGGACGAACTCGGCGCGGACGACCTCCAGGCGGCCGTGGCCAACCTGCGCGGAGTGCTGGCCTTCCACGACGGCCGTTTCGCGGACGCGGCGACGATCTTCGACGGGGTCTGGCACTGTCCGGCGGCACCGGCCGACCGCAGAGCGGTCTCGGCCGTCGGACTCGCGGTCCTGGCGACGTTCGGCCCGCCGGACCCCGCCGCCGCGCGGACCTGGACCGACCGGGTCCGCCGGATCCAGGGCGGACTGCTGGAGCCGCCGGCCCGGCACGCGGTGGGCGTACTGCTGGACCGGCTCGACGCCCACCACCGGTCCGGGGCGAGCGGGCAGGGCGGCACGGACCAGGTGCGCGCCTGGCTCGCCGGCGGCCCCTCGGTACTCGCCGCCTTCTGCTGACCGCCCCGAGCTCTCGCCGACACGGCCCGCGCCGGCCGTGAACCTCTTCGGGGTGTGCGCCGTAGCAGCCATCGGACGGCACCCGGTCGCGTCGGGGAGCCGTTTCCGCCTGCTTTCCGGGTGGCCGCCGCTCCGACGAAAGGCACAGCAGCATGACCGAGTACCAGGGCCGGACCGTTGTCGGCGAAGAGGCCGTCGCCGAACTGGCCGGCCGGATCGAGGGATCCGTGTTCGTCCCGGGCGACGAGGGCTACGAGGCGGCGATCGCGGGGTTCAACCTCCGGTCGCGGCAGCGGCCCCTCATAGTCGTCGCGGCCGGCGGCGCCGCCGATGTGCGGACCGCCGTCGCCTTCGCCGCCCGGTACGACCTGCCCGTCGGGGTGATGGCCACCGGACACCAGCCGTTCCTGGCCGAGGACGGCTTCCTGCTTGTCACGACGGGTGCGATGCGCACGGTCGACATCGATATCGAGCGCGGGGTGGCCCGCGTGGCCGCGGGCGCGCGGTGGTCGGACGTCGTAGGACCCGCCCAGGCGGAAGGGCTCGCACCGCTGAACGGATCCAGCCCGGACGTGGGAGTCGTGGGCTTCACCCTCGGCGGCGGACTCAGCCCCTTCCTGGGCAGGTCCTACGGCTGGGCCGCCGACCATGTCGTGGCGATCGAGGTGGTCACGCCCGACGGCACACTGCGCCGCGTGACGCCGGAGCACGAACCCGACCTCTTCTGGGCCCTGCGCGGCGGACGCAGCAACTTCGGTGTGGTGACCGCACTGGAGATCGGGCTCTTCCCCGTGACCTCTTTCTACGGCGGCGGCATCTACTTCCCCGCCGAGGATGTGGAGGCCGTGATCCGGGCCTTCCCCGAGGTGGTCCGGGACGCGCCCGACACCTTCACCTGCTCGGTGGCGCTGCTGAACTTCCCGCCGGTCCCGCAGGTGCCCGAACCGCTGCGCGGCCGGTTCCTCGCCCACGTCCGGGTGACCCACCTCGGCACCGACGAGGAGGCCGAGAAGCTTATCGCCCCCTTCCGGGCCATCGGCGCGGGGATCCTCGACACGGTCGCCCGGCACCCCTACGCCTCGTACGCCCTGGTGCACACCGACCCGGCGGAACCCTTCCCGTACGAGGAACAGGGCGCCCTGCTGGCCGAGTTGCCGGCCGCCGCCGTCGACTCGCTCGTGGAGAGCGCCCAGGTGGCCGCCGGCGGTCTTGTCACGGTCCTGGAGCTGAGGCATCTCGGCGGGGCGCTGGCGGCCCGGCCGGCCGCGGCGAGCCCCGTCGCCGCGCGGGACGCGGTGTTCAACGTGTGGGGAGCGACGGTCGGCCCGCCGGAGGTCGTCGAGGCCGGCACGGCGATGCTGGGCGGCATGGTCGAGCGGCTGCGCCCGTGGTCCACGGGGCTCACGTACACGAACTTCGCCGGCCGTGACGACCGGGCGGAGAACCTGTTCACCGACGCCGACCTGGCCCGGCTGCGCCGCCTGAAGCGGCAGTACGACCCACGGAACCTCTTCCGGGTCAACAACCACACCGTCACCCCGGAATAGACCACGGCCGAGGGAGGGACGGACGGCGTCGGCAGGCTGGAGACCGCGGTGACATGCGAGCAGGAGACAACCGAACTGGCCGCCTACGCCATGGCGGCCCTCGATCCCGGAGAGACCGTACGCGTCGGCGGCCATGTGCGGGCGTGCCCGGGCTGCGCGGGTGAGGTGGACGAGATCCGCACCGCGCTCGCCGCCGTCCGGCTGCTGCCCGACGAGGAGCTGGTGGGCGACTGGTCCGGAAAACTGGCCGAACTGCGGGAGGCGGCGGTCCGGGCCACCCTGGCCGAGGACCCGCCCGTACCCCGCCCGCAGTGACCCGGCACGCGCGCGTGCTCACTGTCCGCTTCCTTTCCCGCGCCTGTCCTCAGGGGCGCGGGCGAGGAAAGCGGACATCAAGCGGCCGGCAAGAGGCCCCTCCCAAGGTTTCCCCGTTCAGCTTTCAACGAATTGGTGCGCCGCGCAGGACCCACGGCGCACTGGGGGAACGTGGCAATGAGGCAACACGGCGCAGCGATCCGGGTCATACGGCCGACCCGTCCGGACGGCGGTACGCGTGACCGGGAACGGGACGAGGCGTTCATCCGCGCCGTCTACGACAAGCACGGCGCGTATCTGCTGAGAGTGGCCACCGGACTGCTCCGGGGCGACGGCCACCAGGCCCAGGACCTGGTCCAGGAAGCGGTCCTGCGCGCCTGGCAGCACGCCGACATCCTCGACCCCGGGGCCGAGGGCATCCGGCCCTGGCTCGTCACCGTGGTCCGCAACCTCGTCATCGACGGCTACCGCGCCCGGCAGGCCCGCCCTCCGGAGACGGTCGACACCGCGCTGCAGGACCTGCCCGGTCCGGAACACATGGACCCCGCGCTCACCAGGAAGATCGTGCGCGAGGCGCTGGCGGACCTGACGCTGCAGCATCGCGAGATCCTCGTCCACGTCGAGTTCCTGGACCAGTCCGTGGCCCGCACGGCGAGCATGCTGGGCATCCCGCCGGGCACGGTCAAGTCCCGGACACACCTGGCCCTCAAGGCACTTCGGGCCGCGCTGGCGGAGCGGGGCTACACCCCCTAGGCGGTGCCGGGCGTGTGCCTCAGACGCGTGAACCGTTTCTGCGGCCCTCCTCGTGTACCGAATTTGACGGGCCCGGCGAACGGCTCGTCCGAGCCGGCACGCCCGACGCCCTCGGGGCCGCCGTCCCGTCCGGACCCCGGCGGCGCTCAGGCACCGCGTTCGCGGCACCACACTTCCGTCGTGGAGGAACGAAATGTCGAGCAGCCCCGGAGCCCTGCCCACCGCCCAGCAGGTCGTCGACAGCATGGAACGCATGCACGGCCGGTATCCGGGACACCGCCGTTCCGGCGCACGGGGCGTCTGCTGCAAGGCGACATTCACCCCGACCGGCGACGCGGCGGGTCCCACCACGGCGGCCCATCTCCAGGGCCCGCCGACCCCCGTCGTCGTGCGGTTCTCGAACTCGGAGGGAAATCCGCGCTCGCGCGACAACGTGCCGGTGGCCCGCGGGACGGCGGTACGGTTCCAGCTGCCGGACGGCGGCGACACCGACCTCGTCGCCATGACGGTGCCGCTGTTCGTCGCCTCCACCCCGGGGCAGTTCCTCGAACTGACCGAGGCGCTGCGGCCGGACCCCGCCACCGGGGAGCCCGACCTGAGCAGGGTGCAGGCCTACGTCGCCGCCCATCCGCACCTCGCCGAGGCCGTCACCCAGCGCCCACCGGTGCCGGTCGGCTACGGCACCGCCGCCTACTGGGCGATCCACGCGTTCGTCCGGACCGACGCGGCGGGCAACAGGCAGCCGGTGCGCTACCGCTGGGAGCCGGAGGCTGGCCGCGCGGAACTGACCGCCGAGGAGGCGGCCGGCCGGACCAGTACCTGACCGAGGAACTCCACCAGCGCCTCGGGCAGGGCCCGGTGGCGTTCACGCTCCAGGTCCAGCCGGCCGAGGAGGACGATCCGACGCACGACCCCGCCGTCGCCTGGCCGGAACAGCGCGAGGGGATCACCGCCGGACGCCTGGAACTCATCGCGCCGGTCGACGACCAGGACTACTGGGCCGCGCAGCGCTTCGACCCCACCCGGGTCACCGCCGGGACGGAGCTCTCCGACGACCCGGTGCTCGCCTTCAGAGCCCAGGCGTACGCCGAGTCCTACCGTCGGCGCAGGCGGAATCGCTGAACAGGACGGAGAAGAGCGGTCGGCACCGGAGACATCCGGTATCGGCCGCTCTTCGGAATGCTGGGGAAGGCTATTGTCTCGCCCGCTTACGTGCCTCATTTATGGATCTCCTCTCCTCGGAGGTGAGGAGATCCATGAGCCGCTCGTTGTTGACCCAGTCGTTCAGCAGGGCGTGAGAGCCGCCCAGGCTGAGCGAGTAGGCCCACATACTTCGGCCCCGTCGCGGCCCGTTCCATTCCGCTGCCCAGCGGAGCAGGTGGTCGATGCGCTGCTCCGGCGTGAACCTCATGACCCGCATGCTCGTCACCTCTCCATGGTTACGAGAAAGCCTTTTCCTCTTCCGCTTGGTAAACGGGACGAGGGAGGAGGAGGTTCACACCCGGATCAGAATCCGGTGAGCGTCACCTTGCCTATGGCGGCGCCGGATTCCAGGATGCGGTGCGCCTCGCGCAGATGGGCGGCGTTGATCGTGCCGAGATCCCGGGTGGCCGTGGTCCGCAGGCTGCCCGCGTCCACCAGCCGGGCGATCTCGCCGAGGATGTGGTGCTGCGCCGCCTGGTCCGGGGTCCGGTACAGGGAGCGGGTGAACATGAGCTCCCAGTGGAAGGAGATGCTCTTCGACTTCAGCAGGCCGATCTCCACGGCACCGAAGTCGTCGATGGCGAGCAGCCCGCCGAACGGCTTGAGGATCTCGGCGTACGCGGCGAGGTTCCGGTCCGTACCGGCCGTGCCGAAGATGTGGTCCACCCCGCCGGGCGCCACCCCAGTCACCTGCGCGGGCAGGGGGTGATGGTGGTCGACCACATGTGTCACGCCCATACGTCGGGCGAACTCCACGGTCTCCGGGCGGGAGGCGGTACCGATCACGGTGAGGCCGGTGAGGGCCCGGGCCAGCTGGGCCACCATGGCCCCGACCCCGCCCGCCGCCGCGGTCACCAGCAGCGTGCCGGTCTGTTCCGGACTCTGCCGCAGACCCAGACGTTCGAACAGGCCCTCCCAGGCGGTGAGCGAGGTCAGCGGCAGCGCCGCCGCCTCGGCGAAGGAGAGCGTGGTGGGCTTGCGGCCGACGATGCGCTCGTCGACGGTGTGGAAGCGCGAGTTGGTGCCCGGCCGGTCGATCGCGCCGGCGTAGAAGACCTCGTCGCCGACGTCGAACAGCTCCACCCGGTCGCCGACCGCGACGACCGTGCCGGCGGCGTCCCAGCCCAGCACCTTGGGCTCGCCGCCCGGGTCGTTGCCCTGCCGGACCTTGTAGTCCACCGGGTTGACGGCGATCGCCTCGACCCGGACCAGCAGATCGTGCGGACCTGGCTGCGGGACGGGCAGTTCGAGGTCCAGCAGGCTCTCGTCGTCGTCGATCGGCAGGCTCTTGAGGTAGCCGACGGCGGGCATCGTCTTCGGGGTCACGCTCATCATGGATCTCCTCGATTCGTGCGGTGGCCGGTGGAGGGCCGCGGCCACACTCCGAAAGGTATCCATCGGGAGGTAGTAACCATCAAGGGATTCTACTTCCCATCGGGAAGTATCCAGCTCAGGTCAGGCGGCGTCAGGAAAACGGTCGATGTTCTGCTCCACCCAGGTTCGCAGATGGGCGAGCGGCGCGCAGGCGTCCAGGCCGAGCGGGGTCAGGCTGTACTCGACCCGGGGCGGCACCTCGGCGTAGATCCGGCGGTCGACCAGACCGTAGTCCTCCAGGCGGCGCAACGTCTGGGTGAGAACCTTGGGGCTCACGCCCTGGAGCCGGGAGCGCAGCGCGCCGAAGCGCTGCGGGCCGTCCTCCAGGGCGCCCAGGGCGAGGGCGCTCCACTTGTTGGCGAGCAGGTCCAGCATGTCGCGGCAGGGGCAGGCGGCAAGATAGACGCTCTTGGGGTCGTCGCAGAGGCCCGATGTCTTCGTCATCCAGCGATGGTACCCAGCGGGTACCAGCAACCCTTGCGGGTAACCGGCACCGCTTCCGTACGGTGGCCGACGTGCACGAAGGTCGAGACATGAACGACGACGGCATCCACTTCCGACTCCTCGGCCGCCTGGAACTGGCCGACGCGAGCGGTGCCGTCGCTCTGCCGGGTGCCGTCTCCCGCGCGATCGTCGCCCGGCTCCTGCTCGCCGGGGGAGCGGTGGTGCACCGCGACACACTCATCGATGAACTGTGGGAGGAGCGCGGGGCGAAGGACCCCGTCAACGCGCTCCAGGTCCAGATGACGAAGCTGCGCGCGGCACTCGCGGCGCACGGCGGGGACCGGCGCCTCCAATCCCGTTACGGGGGATACCAGTTGGTGCCGGCGCCGGAGGACGAACTCGACACGGTCCGGTTCGAGGCGACGGTCCAGGAGGGGCGCGCGCACCTGGCGGCGGGCGCGTACCGGGAGGCGGAAGGCGCTCTGCGGCGGGGACTTGAGCTGTGGCGGGGCCGCGCCCTGGACGATCTGAAGGGGCGGGTCTTCGACGCCGAGCGGCTGCGTCTGGAGGAACTGCGCCTGGGCGCACGGGAGGACGCGGCCGCCGCCGGTCTCGAACTCGGCCGCGCCGCCGAACTGGTCCCCGAACTCACGGCACTTGTCTCCGCCGCACCCCTGCGCGAACGGTCCCGGGCACGCCTGATGCTCGCCCTCCACCGCGGCGGGCGCCACGCCGAGGCCCTGGACGTCTACGAGGCGGGCCGCCGACTGCTCCGCTCCGAGCTGGGCGTCGACCCCTCCCCGGAACTGCGGTCCCTGTACGAGGAGTTGCTCGCCCGCGACCGGTCTCCCGGGGCGGCGGCCACGAACGCCGTACGACTGTTCCCGGTACCCGCCGACTCCCGTCCGGCGCCCGGCCGGGGCGGGCCCGACCATCCCCTCGGCCCGTTCGTCGGCCGTGGGGCGGACCTCGACGGGTTGCGGGCGGCCCTGGAGCGGGAGCGGCTGGTGACCGTCGTAGGGCCCGGTGGGGTCGGCAAGACGCGCCTGGTGCTGGAGACTTGTGCGGCGCTGACGTCCTCGTACGACGCCATGTGGTGGGTCGACCTGGCCGCGGCGGACGGCACGGGTGTCCTTCCGGCGATCGCCGCGGTGCTGGGTCTGTCGGACGCCTCGGTACGGCCCGACCAGTCGCCGCACGACTATGTGCACCGGCTCATCTCGCTTCTGACGGAGCGTCAGGCTCTGCTCGTGCTCGACAACTGCGAGCACCTGCTCGACACGGTCGCCCCGCTCGTGGCGGTCCTGCTCGGCCGGTGCCCCGCGCTGACCGTCCTGGCCACCAGCAGGGCGCCGCTGGCCGTCGCGGGTGAGCGGCTGTTCCCGCTGGCGCCGATGTCCGACGGCGAGGCCGCCGACCTGTTCGGCACCCGGGCCCTCATGATCGACCCGAATTTCAGCGCGGAGGGACCGGAGCTGGACGACATCCGTTCACTGTGCCGCAGACTCGACGGCCTGCCGCTCGCGGTCGAACTCGCCGCCGCACACATGCGGTTGCTGCCCGTGCCCGAGATCGAACGCCGCCTCGACAACCGCTTCACCCTGCTGGCCAAGGGCCGGCGCACCGCGCCCGCCCGGCACCGCACCCTGCGCGCCGTCCTCGACTGGAGCTACGCCCTCCTGGACACCACCGAGCAGCGGGTGCTGACCGAACTCGCCCTGTACGTAGGCGGTTGCTCCCTCGACACGGCGGAGACGGCGCTCTCCCGCCCAGGGGCGGACCGTCACGAGACCCTGCGGGTGCTGGCCCAACTGGTCGACAAATCCCTCCTGTTCACCGTCCCGACGCCCGACGGGAGCCGGCTGCGGATGCTGGAGACGGTCCGCGAGTACGCGCTGGACCGGCTCCGGGCCGAAGGCCGGGAGGCCGAGGCGGAGGAACGCTTCATGGCGTGGGCCCTGCGCTTCGTGCACGACAGCGCCGCCGGCATCGCGCCCGGCGACCAGGGGGAGTGGATCAGCCGGCACACCGCGGAATCCGCCAACGTCAGGGCGGCCTCCGACCTCCTGATGGCCCGGGCGAGAACGGCCGAGGCACTGGGCCTGGAAGCGGAACGGGCCTACTACTGGACCATCAGCGGCCGGGAGGAGGAAGGCATCGACCGCCTCCGGCGCAGCCTGCGGGCCTACGACGTCGTAGAGCCCACCGAGGAGGACGAGCTGGCGCTCTTCCGCGCGCTCACCTGGCTCGTCTGGCTCAGTCACGTCGTCGGCCGGCACGCCGAGGCCGGCCTCTTCATCGACCAGTACCAGGTGACGTGCCGACGGGCGAAGAACCCCGACCTCGCCGTCCTGGGAGCCTGTCACGAACCGTTCCACGCCATGCTGAGCGGGCGCCACGACGACGTGGAGGAACTCTTCGTACGGGCCGAGAACGGCATCGCGGGCACCGCCTTCCACTGGGACCGGGCGGTCCTCCAGACCAACTGGACGACGTACTGCCTCCAGCGCGGCGACATCGACGGCGCCCGCACCCACGGCCGGACCGCCGTCGCGGCGGCGCGCGCCGCGGGCGACGCCTACGCGCGGGCGTTCTCCCTCGTGCTCTGCGGCGACGCGGACGAGAGCGGCGGCTTCCGCGACCGGGCCCGCGCGCACTGGACCGAAGCGGTCCATCTCCTGCGCTCCATCGGAGCACGTGCGCTCTACGCCTACACCGCGCTGCGGATCGTCTGCCTGGACATCGGGGAGGGCGCGATCGCGACGGCCGAACACCGGCTCGCGGAGGTGGCACGGCTCGCCGACGAACTGGGCGCGGACGACCTGCGCGCCGCCGCGGCCATCCTGCGCGGCGCACTCGCCTTCCACGGAGACCGCTTCACGGAGGCCCGGACGATCTTCGCCGGCGTCTGGGACAGCCCCACGGCACCGCTCGACCGCAGGGCGATGTCCGCCCTGGGCCTGGTGGTCGTCGCGGCCTTCGGCCCGCCCACCCCCTCGGCGGCCGACGAGACACGGCTGTGGAGGGACCGCGCCGCCAAGGCCCACGACCGGGTGCGCGAGCCACTGGCCCGCCGAGCGGTCGGCGCCCTGCTCGACACCCTGGACACCTGTTTCCGGTCCGGTCCGGCCGACGGGCACGGGGCGGACCGGGTACGGGCCTGGCTCGCCGCCGACCCCTCCGTCCTGGCCGGCTTCAGCGGAGTGCTGACCGGACCGGGCCGGCATCGCTGACCCGGACGCGTGACACGGGTTTCCACAGGTTATGAGTTCTCCACAGGCGTTGCCCCGCAGGTCCCGCACCATTGATGATGTTGGCGCTTGAGTGGACTTGTTCGAATCTGTGAGGGACTTGATGCTGGAGACCGCCGAGAACGGCCGTACGTGGGTGCTGTCCGGACCCACGAGCAGTTACGCCGTCCATCTCACCGAGCGCGACGAACTGCTCCATCTCCACTGGGGTCCCCGTATCGCGCTCGCCGACGCCGAGGAACTCGCCGCCCGTCCGCTCCCCGCCGGCTCCTCCTTCGAGTCCCCGCTCGACGGACGCGAGGAGTACCCGGTCGAGGGCGGCCCCCGCTTCGTCCGGCCCGCCCTGTCGGTGCGCACGCCGGAGCGGCGCGGCACCGAGTGGACCTTCGACCGCTACGAAACGGACGGCGACGAGCTGCGGCTCCGCTTCCGCGACGCGGGACTGGCGATCACCCTGCACTACCGGACGCGCGGCGACGTCGTGGAGCGCTGGACGGTCCTCGACAACGACGGGTCCGAGCCGCTGGAGCTGCTGCGCGCCGACTCCGCCACCTGGACGCTGCCCGACCGGGAGGAGTGGCAGCTGTCGCACGTGCACGGACGCTGGGCCGCCGAGTCACGGCTGGTGCGCTCCCCCCTCACCTACGGTGAGAAGGTCATCGGCAGCCGCCGCGGCCACACCGGACACCAGTACCTCCCCTGGGTCGCGCTCGACACCGACGCGACCGAGGAACGCGGTGAGGTCTACGGCTGCGCCCTCGGCTGGTCGGGGTCCTGGCGGATCGCCGTGGCCCAACTCCCGGACGCGCGCGTGCAGATCACCGGCGGCGTCGGGTACGACGAGTCCGGGCTGCTGAGCCTCGCGGCCGGGGAGTCCTTCACGACACCCCTCTTCGCGGCCCTGTGGAGCGACGCCGGCTTCGGCGGCGCCAGCCGCACCTGGCACGACTACCAGCGGACGTACGTCATCCCGGACGCCGACCGGGACCGGCCGGTGCTCTACAACTCCTGGGAGGCCACGCAGTTCGACATCTCCGAGGAGCAGCAGGAGGTGCTCGCGCAGCGTGCGGCGGCGGCCGGCGTCGAGCTGTTCGTGGTCGACGACGGCTGGTTCGGCGCCCGCACCAGCGACCGTGCCGGACTCGGCGACTGGACCCCCAACCCGGACCGCTTCCCCGCCGGCCTCAAGCCGCTCGCCGACCGCGTCCACTCACTGGGCATGCAGTTCGGCATCTGGGTCGAGCCCGAGATGATCAACCCGGACAGCGACCTCTACCGCGCCCACCCGGACTGGGTGCAGTACCAGGAGGGGCGAAAGCGGACGGAGTTCCGCAATCAGCTCGTCCTCAACCTCGCCCGCGAGGACGTCCAGGAGTATCTCTGGGAGCAGCTCGACGGCCTCCTCTCCAGCGCCCCCATCGACTATGTGAAGTGGGACTTCAACCGCTGCTTCACCGACGCGGGCTGGCCCGGCGACGCCTATCCGCAGCGCCTCTGGGTCGACCATGTGCGCGCGTTGTACGCCCTGTTGGACCGGCTGCGGGAGGCCCACCCCGGTGTGGCCTTCGAGTCCTGCTCGGGCGGCGGCGGCCGGATCGACCTCGGCATCCTCAGCCGTACGGACCAGGTGTGGACCTCGGACAACACCGACCCGCTCGACCGGCTCGCCATCCAGCACGGCTTCAGCCAGATCCACCCCGCGCGCGTGATGGCCGCCTGGGTCACCGACAGCCCGAACACCCAGCTCAACGACCGGGTCAGCAGCCTGCGCTTCCGGTTCGTGAGTGCCATGGCCGGGGTGCTCGGCGTGGGCGGCGACCTCTCGGAGTGGACCGAGGAGGAACTAGCCGAGGCCCGCGAGTGGATCGGCCTCTACAAGGAGATCCGGCCGCTCGTGCAGCACGGCGACCTCCACCGGCTGCGCCCGCCGACCGGCGGACTGAGCGCCGTGCAGTACACGCGCGGCGACGAGAGCGTCGTCCTCGCCCTGCTCCAGGCGCAGCACTACGGCGAGCCGGTACCGGCGCTCCGGCTGCGCGGACTCGACCCGGCGGCGTCGTACGAATGCCTCGAAACGGGCGAAGTCCACCGAGGCGCTGTCCTGTTGCACCACGGGCTGCGGACCGGGCTGCGGGGTGACCTCGATGCGACGGTTCTCCGGCTGCGTCGCATCTGAGCCTTCTGTCCGAATTGCAGCCTTCGTTACAACTCGCTCTGGAATAAGGGAAGCTGAGGGGTTGTACGTGAGCAGCGTCATATCCGTGACCGTACGTCGCTCGTCATGTTCACGTAATTGACATGCTTTTCCAGGGGAATTGAGGGCGAAGTCGGGTGGGAATTCACGCAGGGTGACTGTGAATTCCCACAGGAGATCACAAGAAACACAAAACCGTGGAACCTCCTGCTTGTCCCTTTGCGTCTTCCTCGCTTACGTTCGCCACCAATCCGGACGGACGCCCAATCCTGCCGCCGACCGGACTCCGCACACACCCACCCGTATGCGGCAGGAGCGGGGGACCCACAGGTAGGACGCCTGTTCCGGTCTCCGGAACGGGCTTGGGGTAAAGCCGCGCCCAGCGCGCGGCCGGGCATCTCCAGCCCGCACCCGACAGCTCACCCCGCAGGCGCCGGAGAGGAATTCGTCATGCCCGCGAAGGGTAAGCACCGCCGTCCCAAGTCCCAGCGCCTCACCCGCTCGATAGCCCTAGCCGGAACCGGCGGTGCCGCGCTCGCCCTTCCGCTCATGGGGGCCACCGGCGCCCATGCGGCCACTTCGACTTCCGCTCCGGAAAAGGCCGTTCAATCGGTTCCGGCAACTGAGAAGACGGTGACGCAGAAGGCGGCGACCGCCAAGACCGAAGGCGTCAAGACGTATTCGGTGAAGGCGGGCGACTGGCTCGCGAAGATCGCCGAGGACCAGGACGTCACCGGCGGTTGGAAGAAGATCTACCAGGACAACCGCGAGGCCATCGGCGCCGACCCCTCGCTGATCCACCCGGGCCTCAAGCTCTCCCTCGGCAAGAAGGCCACGACGAGCACGAGCACGGACACCGGGGCGAGCACGGCCAAGTCGTCCGGCACTTCGTCCACTTCGTCCTCCTCTTCGAAGAAGACGACCGCCACCCAGAGCGCCGACACCACCAGCACCTCCAGCGGCTACACCCTCCCCGTGACCGGCGGCACCATCGGTACCGGCTACCACGTCGCGGGCAGCATGTGGTCCAGCGGCTATCACACGGGCGTCGACTTCGTCGTCCCGACCGGCACCACCGTCAAGGCGGTCGCCGCAGGTACGGTCGTCTCGGCGGCCTACGACGGCGCCTACGGCAACGAGGTCGTCATCCGGCATGCGGACGGCGAGTACTCGCAGTACGCCCACATGTCGCAGCTGTCCGTCTCGGCCGGCCAGACCGTGACCGAGGGTCAGCAGATCGGCCTTTCCGGCGCGACCGGCAATGTGACCGGCCCGCACCTGCACTTCGAGATCCGGACCACTCCGTACTACGGCTCGGACGTGGACCCGGTCGCCTACCTCCGCTCGCACGGCGTCACCGTCGGCTGACATCAGGGCCCGGTGCAGGGCAGTTCCCGGGGTCAACGCCCCTGACCAGGGGCTTATTCCGACTTTGGACAACCCTTTACAAGTGGCTTATCTCACCGTCCGTCAACCCCATATTACGATCGCGTAGGTCACACACCAGGGTGAACTATGGTTGCCGTGGCTAACGATTCGAAGAGTGGCAACAGATCAGTGATCGGGTCGTACGTGGCGGTGGGGGACAGCTTCACCGAGGGCGTCGGCGACCCCGGGCCCGACGGGGCGATGGTCGGCTGGGCCGACCGGTTCGCGGTACTGCTCGCGGACCGGCGGCCCGAGGGCGACTTCGAGTACACCAACCTCGCCGTGCGCGGGAAACTGCTCGACCAGATCGTGGCCGACCAGCTCACCCGGGCCAAGGAGATCGGCCCCGACCTGGTCTCCTTCTGCGCGGGCGGCAACGACATCATCCGTCCCGGCACCGACCCCGACGAGGTGGCCGAGCGCTTCGAACGCGCGGTCGCCGACCTCACCTCCGCCGTCGGCACCGTCCTGGTGACGACCGGCTTCGACACCCGTGGTGTGCCGGTGCTCAAGCATCTGCGCGGCAAGATCGCCACCTACAACGGGCATGTGCGTGCCATCGCCGACCGCTACGGCTGCCCGGTGCTCGACCTGTGGTCTCTGAAGACGGTCCAGGACCGCCGGGCCTGGGACGGCGACCGGCTCCACCTCTCTCCCGAGGGCCACACGCGCGTGGCGCTCCGCGCCGGTCAGGTCCTCGGCGTCGAGGTCCCGGCCGACCCGGACCAGCCCTGGCCGCCGCTTCCGCCGCGCGGCACGCTCGACATCCGCCGCGACGACGTGCACTGGGCGCGCGAGTACCTGGTGCCGTGGATCGGACGCCGACTGCGCGGCGAGTCCTCGGGCGACCACGTGGAGGCCAAGGGCGCGCTGTCGCCCGACGACATCAAGATGCGGATCGAGTCGGTCGCTTGACGGAACGACGGGAGCGACGCGCCGAGGAGGACGTGCCCGGGGTGTGAGAGCGACCGCGGGCCGTTCCCCGATGCCGGAGAACTCCGTCCGGTACCGCCCGTTTCAGGGAGCGGTCAACGCCGCCCGCTCCAGGCCGAGTTCCCGCGCGAGCGCCTCGTCGACCCACTCCAGGGCCCGCGTCCGCGACACCGCGCCCGCGTACGCCGTCATCTGTACGGCCAGACCGTCCAGGAGAGCCGTGAGGCGCAGGGCCGCGGCGTTCGGGTCCGCGCAGTGGAACTCGCCCGCGATCACCCCCTCGGCGACGACCTCCGCGAGCGCCTGCTTCCACTGCCGGTCGAGATCGCGCGTGACCTCCAGCAGGGCGGGTTCGCGCAGCGCCGCCGCCCAGCCCTCGATCCACAGCCGCCACCCCTTGGCCTGCCCGGTCGGCGCGTACCAGCGCACCGCCGCACGCAGCCGGCGCAGCGCGGTCGTCCGCCGGCCGAGCAGCTTGCGCAGATGCGCGAGATCGTCCTCGGCGGCATGAGCGAACGCGGCGGCGACCAGCTTCTCCTTGGTCGAGAAGTGATAGAGCACCAGCGCGTTGCTCACCCCGAGCGCCGAGGCCACATCGGCGATCCTGACCGCCGCCACACCCCGCGCCTCGATCTGCTCGACCGCGGCCCGCAGCAACTCCGCACGCCGCTCCGCCACACCCAACCGCACTCTCGCCACCCGGCCACCTTATTCCGTGGCCCGCGAAGCTGTTGCCCCGTGCCTCACCGGTACCAGCCGAACCGCTCCGCGATGACCGGCAGCCGGTCGGCGACGATGGCGTGCGCGGCGGCGCGCGGTGTCGTGCCGTCGGCCTCCGCGCGGGCCAGCATCAGCTCGATCAGGGCGCGCATCGAACGCCGGGTGTGGGCGAACGCCTCGTCCGCGTCCGCACCGATGTCGCCGAACAGGGTCCACCACCACCAGGCGTTCGTCCCGGAGTTCACGACCACGTCCGGCAGTACGACGACCCCGCGCGCGGAGAGCAGTTCCTCCGCCTCCGGCAGTACCGGCATGTTGGCCGCCTCGACGATCCAGCGAGCGGTGACCGCCCCCTGGTTCACGGTGTCGACCGCGTACGACACCGCCGCCGGAACCAGCACCTCCGCCTCGACGGACAGCCAGTCCCCGCCCGGGAGTTCGCGGTCGCCGGAGCGCAGCACGGACCGGTCCACGGTGCCGTACGCGTCCCGCGCCGCGAGCAGCGCGTCCACGTCGAGTCCGGCCGGGTTGGCGATCGTCCCCTTGACGTCGGCGACGGCCACCACCGTCAGCCCCGCGCGCGTGAGGAACCGTGCCGTGGCCCCGCCCATGGTGCCCAGACCCTGCACGGCGACCCGCGTCCCCGCGTACGGCACGCCCGCCCGGTCCAGCGCCGCGAGCGCCGACTCGGCGACCCCGCAGCCGCCGACCAGCTCGTCGAGACCGATGCCGTCCACCTCGACCGCGAACGCGTCCGCGAGCCGCCGCCGCGCCGCGGCCTCGTCGTCGAGCAGCGGATACACGGCCTGGATCGACGACACGAGCCCCGCCTCCGCGGCGGCCCGGTCCACCAGGTCCTGGCTGAGCCCGAGGTCCTCACCCGTCGTCCAGAAACTCTCGACGTACGGCCGCATGGCCCGCAGATACCGCACGAGGAGGCCGTACGACACCGGGTCCTGGGGGTCGCAGTCGATGCCGCCCTTGGCGCCGCCCAGCGGGATGTAACGGCCCGCCGGGTCGTAGTGCAGCGCCTCCTTCATGGTCATGCCGCGGGCGAGCCCCGCCACCTCGTCGAGGGTGCAGCCCGG
The DNA here is from genome assembly GCF_045209635.1 of Streptomyces sp. NBC_01622. NCBI lineage: Bacteria > Bacillati > Actinomycetota > Actinomycetes > Kitasatosporales > Streptomycetaceae > Streptomyces > Streptomyces sp. NBC_01622. Next base: position 1,822,961 of record NZ_CP109293.1, on the reverse strand, counting down.
CCGCATCCGCAGCCCGCCGCTGGACACCCCGCGCACCAGCCGGTCGACGACCAGGAAGCCCTGGCGTCCGGTGACGTGGTCGGTCCAGGTGAGCGACATCAAGGGGGCGGTCATACGGACTCCTCGCGGCGTCGGCCGGCAGGACGAGTGCTGAAGCGTGTACCGGGCGGCTGGTACTGAACGGCGAGTCAGTATCGGAAGTGGGGCCGTGTCCTGTCAACGGAAGATCGAATTCCACCCCGCGGCGTCGACCCCGGGACCGGAACTTTGGTCTTTCCTTGGAATGACGGCCCCGCGAAGCCGATGCACCGGCGTTGTCACAGGGGTCGACCATAATGGAAAGCCTGACCGACTCCACCTGGAGGCACCGTGACCGGAATCCGTACCCTGAGCTCCGGGCTCCGCGCGCTGCAGCCCGCGGCCTTCGGCGCGGACCCGAGCGGCGAGCGCCTGGCGCGCATCCGCAGATCGCCCCACTTCAAGAACGGGGTCTTCCAGAACCCCGGGGGCAACACGAACGTCCGCCCGTCCGGCGGCACGATGCGCGAGATGGGCAAGGCCTACCTGGACAAGGAGGCGCGGGTCCGCCGTGCCCCCGACGGCACGCTGCCCGTGCACGCCACCACCCTCGCCGACCTGGCCAGGCCGGCCGCCACCGGGCTGCGCCTGACGTGGATGGGCCACTCCAGCGTGCTGGCGGAGATCGACGGCCACCGGGTCCTCTTCGACCCGGTCTGGGGCGAGCGCTGCTCCCCGTTCCCGTTCGCCGGCCCCAAGCGGCTGCACCCGGTGCCCCTGCCGCTGGCCGCCCTCGGTCCCGTCGACGTCGTGGTCATCTCGCACGACCACTACGACCACCTGGACATGCCCTCGATCAAGGCGCTGGCCGACACGGACACCCTGTTCGCCGTGCCGCTGGGCGTCGGTGCCCACCTGGAGCACTGGGGTGTCTCCCCGGACCGGCTGCGCGAGCTGGACTGGAACGAGGAGACCAGGGTCGGCGGCCTCACCCTGACCGCGACCCCGGCCCGCCACTTCTGCGGCCGGGGCCTGCGCAACACCCAGCACACGCTCTGGGCCTCCTGGGTCGTCGCCGGTGACGAGCACCGGATCTACCACAGCGGTGACACCGGTTACTTCGAGGGCTTCAAGGACATCGGCGCGGCGCACGGCCCGTTCGACGCCACGATGATCCAGATCGGCGCCTACAGCGAGTTCTGGCCCGACATCCACATGACGCCCGAGGAGGGCATGCGCGCCCACCTCGACCTCCAGGGCGGGCAGGCGCACGGAGTGCTGCTGCCCATCCACTGGGGCACGTTCAACCTGGCGCTGCACGCGTGGGCCGAGCCCGGCGAGTGGACCGCGGACGCGGCCGAAGCGGCGGGCCAGGCGGTGGCCACCCCGAGGCCGGGCGAGCCCTTCGAGCCGGGCGCCGAGCTGACGACGGACCGTTGGTGGCTGCCTCACGGGGGTACGCTCGCGCGTCCCTGGCGGGGTGCGGAGCCGGTGGGGCTGGAGTCGGGGCCGAAGCCGGCGGCGACTCCGGCGGAACTCGACCTGGCCAACGAGCGCTGACACGGGCGACAGTCCCCTCGACGGCGTCGACGGCGTCGACGGCCGGGTTCGCCGCGTCGTCGAAGGGACGTCTCACCGCAGGGCACGGAGCCGCCGTACTCCCGCCCAGGTCCCCGTCGTGAGGGCGAGCGCCAGCAGGGGGAGTCCCATGAAGATCACGGGGTTCACCCAGTCCGGCACCAACTCGGTGCCCACGCCGTCCGACGTGACGCACTGCGAACTGACCGGCAACGTCATCCGCGTCACGACGTGATCGCCCTGCACACCCTTCGCCGCACACATCTGGTCCGGGTCCAGGATGTAGAACCCCGACATGGCGCCCCATGTGTACGCGCCGAGCGCCGCCGAGCCGGCCATCACCGCCACCAGCACACAGGTCTCGACGCTCGGCAGGTGCCACCACCCGCTCCCCGGCTGCCGATGGCAGGCCCGCCAGGCGAGCGCCACGGCGGCGGCCACGAACACGAACGGTGTCACGAACGGCGAGAGAACCAGGATCAGAAACAGAAGAGACGCCACTCCTGTCCGGACAACGCCTGGACAGGATCGGTTCCGCACGCTCAGCGGACGCCCTCCGGCGGACACTGCCTGTGACGTGCCGGGGCCGCGGCAGGGGCCGGGACGGATCCCCTGAAATCGCTCCGCCGACCCGGCCGCCGGGCCCGGCGCGGGCGAACGGCGGAGCCGGGCGGCATCGAACTCCCCGACCCCCAGCGCCCGTTCGTGACCGGTTCCGATCAGGGGCGATCGATCCTTTGTCCTTCTTCGGCATACGGCCGCCAGAGTTATCGGTCTGTCGTGCGAAGCCTCATACCAGAGCGGGACGCTCCCCGGGGGACTTTGTCAACTGCCCACCGCACCTGATGCGTTGACGACTACTGTGAGTGTCCGCCGGGCGACGCAGGGCCGATTTTTTCGGCTCTCCCGACCGGCACCGCGATGGCGTATGCCCGAATCGCGCACCCCGCGCGAGCAAACAGGTCCGACGCACCAGTACGAGGACGCAGATGTCTCAACTCCGTGCACCGGCCGCACGCGCAGACCGCCGTGAGGGCGGCCGGCACGGGCGACCGGCCGCCCGCCCCGTGCCCGCACTGCCCGAGACGCACATACGATCCCAACTCCTGCGTCTCGCCGTGCTGCCGCCCGTCGCGGTCGCGCTGAGCGCCGGCGCGGCCGTCCTGTTCACCGTCCGCTCCACCGGAGCACGAACCGGCCTCACCCTCTGGGGTGTCCTCGCCGGAGCCACGGCCGTGACCTGCGCGGGCATCCTGATCGCCGCCGTGGCCGCGGGCCGCGCGGCCGGTTCCGTCAGCGACCGCGTCGGCGCCCTGCGCCGCGACAGCGCGCGCGGCGAGGCCGATCTGCGCGAGCTGGTCGAGGCGCTGCGCCGCGGCGAGGGCCCGCCCCAGCGCAAGCCGCGCGGCCGGCCGCCGGGGGACACCGACGAGTTCGACCTGCTCGCCGCCGACCTGGCACGCGCCCACGACGGCGCCGTCACCGCCGTCGTGTCCGCCTCCCAGCTCTCCAGCCAGGCCGGCAGCGAACAGAAGGTCGAGGTCTTCGTCAACCTCGCCCGGCGCCTTCAGTCCCTCGTGCACCGGGAGATCTCCATCCTCGACGAGCTGGAGAACGAGATCGAGGACCCCGATCTGCTCAAGGGCCTCTTCCACGTCGACCACCTCGCCACCCGCATCCGCCGCCACGCCGAGAACCTCGCCGTCCTCGGCGGCGCGGTCTCCCGCAGACAGTGGAGCAACCCGGTCTCCATGACCGAGGTGCTGCGCTCCGCCATCGCCGAGGTCGAGCAGTACTCCCGCGTCAAACTCGTGCCGCCCATCGACGGCACCCTGCGCGGCCACGCCGTCGCCGACGTGATCCACCTGCTGGCCGAACTCGTCGAGAACGCCACGGTGTTCTCCGCCCCGCACACCCAGGTCCTGCTCCGAGCCAACCTCGTGACCTCGGGACTGGCCGTCGAGGTCGAGGACCGCGGACTCGGCATGCCCGTCGGCGAACAGAGCCGGATGAACGCCCTGCTCACCGACCCCGACCAGGTCAACGTCGCCAGCCTGCTGGCCGACGGCCGCATCGGCCTGTTCGTGGTCTCCCAACTCGCCCGCCGCCACGGCATCCACGTCCGCCTTCAGAGCAACATCTACGGCGGCGTACAGGCCGTACTCGTCGTGCCGCAGGCCTTGTTGGGTACGGCGCCGGGCGCCCCCGGAGCCGTAGGGCAGCCGGAGGACACCATGGGCGGGGGGCGCCCGCTCCTGCCTCCGCAGGGCGGGACGGGCGGGGTTTCGGGTGGGGCCGAGGGCGGTCAGCGGGCCGTCGGCGGGCGGGGTGCGCCCGCGGCGACGCCTGCCGCGCCGGGGCGGCCCCAGCGTGAGGCCGGGGCACCGGGACGGCATCAACGACGGGACACCGCACCGCCCGTCGCGCCCGCGCCGAACGGCAGCGGACCGGTGCCGCTGCCCGTGCGTGGCGCCCACGTGGAGCGGGCCAATCCGGCGGAGGCCGTACCCGGCATCCGGCCCGACGACCGGCACATCGTGGCGACGAACGCGACCACGCCGCCCGTCCCGCGAGGCGGCGCGGTACGCGGCACCATGGGCAAGCCGCCCCAACTGCCCCGCCGCCGCGCCCAAGAGCACATCGCACCCCAACTCCGCGGCGGCCCCGCACCCCGCCAGGACTCCGAGCACGCCGCCGCCCACGACCCGGGCCTGATGGCGGCCTTCCAACGCGGGATCGGCCTGGCGGAGGCACAACAGCACATGGAGGCGGAGGAGTTGGTGGAGGGGACCGACATGGCGTCACCACATGTGGATGTACCGCACGTGGAGGAGACGCTCATTGACGGGCCGCACATGGAGTCGGCCCACATGGAGACAGAGCACACGGACTTCCCGCGCTCGACCGAAGTGCACACAGGCGGGGTCTACATGACCACGCCCCCCATGGGCTCGGACCACACCCCCGCAGCCCACACAGAAATGCCACCCCTCACCCTCGCCCCCCACATGGACGCGGCACCCATACCCGAAGCACACGCGCATGCACCCGGTCATGACCTCACCGCCCGGCACGACGGGAGCGCATCAGCCGGATGACCACGCACGCCCCCACCCGCGCTCCCGCAGACCTTCGTACCCCAAGGAGTCGATCCACCATGGCGAGCGACGCGCCGACCGGCCATGTATCCGATCTCGACTGGCTGATGAGCGGCCTCGTGCAGCGCGTACCGCACACCACCAGCGCGGTACTGCTCTCCTGCGACGGCCTCGTGAAGTCGGTCCACGGCCTCGACCCCGACAGCGCCGACCACATGGCGGCTCTGGCCTCCGGCCTGTACTCCCTCGGCCGGAGCGCGGGCGTCCGCTTCGGTGACGGCGGGGACGTCCGACAGGTCGTCGTCGAACTCGACGCGACGCTGCTCTTCGTCACCACCGCCGGCTCCGGCACCTGTCTCGCCGTGCTGGCAGGCCGCGAGGCCGACGCGGCCGTGCTGGGCTACGAGATGGCGATGCTGGTCAAGAGCGTCCGCCCCTACCTCGTCACCGCGCCCCGCCAGCACGCCGTCGAATCCCCTGCGATGAGGCCTTGAGCGTGGCGACGGCCGGCGACGGGCCCTGGCTGGACGACGCGGCCGGACGTCTTGTGCGCCCCTTCACGGTCAGCAACGGCCGTACCCGGCCGTCCGTCGCGCTCGACCTCCTGTCGCAGGTGATGGCCACCGGCGCCACCCCCCTCGGCTATCTCGGCCCCGAGCACGCGCAGGCGCTCGACCTGTGCCGCGCGCCCGTCTCGGTCGCCGAGGTCGCCGCCCACCTGAAGCTGCCGGCGGTGGTCACCAAGGTGCTGCTGTCGGACCTGGTCGACTGCGGGGCCCTGACCACCAAGCCGCCCGAGTTCCACCACAACCCCACTGACCGGTCTCTTCTGGAGGCAGTGCTCGATGGACTACGACGACAGCTCTGACTACGAGAGCGGCCACGATCCCTTCCCCACCGCACTGAAGATCCTGGTGGCGGGCGGCTTCGGCGTCGGCAAGACGACCTTCGTCGGCGCGGTGAGCGAGATCGCGCCGCTCAGTACGGAGGAGCTGCTCACCACGGTCAGTGCCGCGACCGACGATCTCGAAGGCATCGAGAACAAGGTCGAGACGACCGTGGCGATGGACTTCGGCCGGATCACCCTCGACCCGGAACACGTGCTCTATCTGTTCGGCACGCCCGGACAGGAGCGGTTCTGGTTCATGTGGGACGAGCTGTCCGAGGGCGCGCTCGGCGCGGTCATCCTCGCCGACACCCGGCGCCTGGAGGAGTGCTTCGCCGCCGTCGACTTCTTCGAGCAGCGCGGCCTCGGATTCATCGTCGCGATCAACGAGTTCGACGGCTCCTACCGCTACGACCCCGAGGAGGTGCGGGCCGCCATAGATCTCGACCCCGGGATCCCGGTCGTGCGCTGCGACGCGCGGATCTCCAGTTCCGGGGTGCAGACCCTGCTGACCCTCGTACGCCATCTCATCGAGCACGCCCCGGCGCACGCGCCGAGCCATGGTGCCCACATGTGATCCCCGCACACCCTTCACGGAGTTCCTCTATGCCATACGTCCACAGGGACGGAGTACGCCCATGAGCTACGACCCGCCGCGTCCGGCCGGTCGTCTGCTGCTCACGCCCGAGGACAAGGAGGCACCCCAACGGATGCGACGGCTGCGGGGGCTGGGTCTGGGGGAGCACCCGGACCCGGCGCTGGACGCCTTCGCGGACCGGCTCGCCGAGTTGACCGGAGCTCCGTACGCCATGGTCAACTTCATTGACGAGAACCGGCAGTTCTTCGCCGGTCTGCACACTCCGGGCGGTGCGGGGCTGCTCCGGGCCGTCACGGGAGGGGAGCACGCCAAGCCCGAGGTGGGCCGGCAGTTGGCGCGTGAATACGGGTTCTGCCCCCATGTGGTGGTCAGACGTAAAGCGCTGGTTCTTGAGGATGTCTGCGACTATCCGCGGTTCGCGGGGAATCCGGTCGTCGACGAGTTCGGCATCCGTTCCTATCTGGGGGCACCGCTCATCGACTCCACGGGGATGGTGCTGGGCACCGTGTGTGTCGTCGACACGGAGCCGCGGCCGTGGGGAAAGCCGGGGCTGGAGACGATCAAGTCGACCGCGGCGGAGCTGGTGGCCCGGCTGGAGCACCTCGGTGGCCCATAGCCGACCGGTCGTATAGTTGCCGTATGGGTAGGACCAGTGATGCCGGAGAGAAGATCCTCGCCGCCGGGCGGTCGCTCTTCGAGGCGCGCGGCTACTCGGCGCTCGGAGTGGCTGAGATCTGCCGGGCGGCCGGGGTGCCGAAGGGCAGCTTCTACTACTTCTACGAGTCGAAGGAGGCCCTCGCCCTGGCCGTCGTCGACGAGCACTGGGCGGACCAGCGGCGGGAGTGGACGCGCGTCCTGAGCCCCGCCGGCGGGGACGCCGAACCGCTGGAGCGGCTGCGGCGGCTGTTCGAGGAGACGGAGGGCGGTCTGCGCGCCGGACAGCAGGGCTGCGGGACCGTACTGGGCTGCCTGTTCGGCAATCTCAGCCTGGAGATGAGCAACCAGACCGAGGCTGTCCGCACCCGGCTCCAGGAGATCTTCGACGCCCAGGTCGAGATGGTCGACGCGGTCGTCACGGAGGCCCGCGACCGCGGGGACGTCACCGTCACCGACACCCGGGAGGCGGCGCGGTCCGTCGTCGCGCAGTTGGAGGGTCAGGTCATGTTCGCCAAGCTCTACAACAACACCGGGCGGCTGAGCCCCCTTTGGGCCAACTGCCTCGCCCTGCTCGGCGCCCGGGCCGCCCACTCCGTCTGATCAGCGGCCGGCGTCCGTGGGCGCGGTCCGCCGCGCCTGCTCCGGCACGGAGTGTCGTACCGCCACCGCATGGTGCGGGAAGCCGGCCCGCAGGACGGCGGCGGCGACGGCCGCGGCGAGGACCACCAGGGCGGCCGGCAGCAGTGCCGGGCGGTAGCCGTGGCGCAGCAGCGGGGCGACGGTGAGCGGGCCGAGGATCTGGCCGACGGAGTATCCGGCGGTCAGCAGCGCCACCGAGCGCGGGAAGCGCAACTGGGTCCCGGTGGCCAGTGCGAGGGTGCTGACACCGATGAAGGTCGCGCCGAACAACAGCGCCGAGACCAGGGCCGCGGCCACCCCGCCGACCAGCGCGGGCAGCGCGACGCCGACCGCCTGGATCACCAGCGCCACCAGCAGCAGTCCGGGCCGCGACCAGCGGCGGCCGAGCCGGGCCCAGAGCGCGGAGGACGGTACGGCGGCCAGCCCGACGAGCACCCACGCGCCGCCGCCGATCCAGCCGGGGGAGCCCTGCGCGATCGCGGCGACCAGGAAGGTCCCGGCGACGATGTAGCCGACGCCCTCCAGGGTGTAGCTGACGAACAGGGCGGCGAAGCGGCGGTCGACCGTCGGCGTAGCGGCTTCCGACATGTGCGGCGACGACATGCGCTCGGTCGACACGTGCGCGGTCGACATGTGCCCCGACGGCATGTGGTTGGCCGACACGGGCGCGGCCAACACCTCCGGCCGTAGATTCCACGAGGCCGCCGCCAGGACGACGGCGAGCGCGGCCGATGCCCACCACGCGGTCCGCCAGTCCGCGACCGGGCGCAGGGCGAGGACCAGGAGGCCGGAGAGCGCGATGCCTGCGCCGACGCCGCCGAAGCCCCAGCCGGGCAGGTGCGGCGGGTGGTCCCGGAGGTGGCCGAGGAGCGAGTTGACCGCGACGACGAAGATCAGCGCGCTCGCCGCGCCCGCCGGCAGCCGCAGCGTGAGCCACAGCTCGGTGCTGTGCGTGGCGGGCATCGCCGCGAGTGTGCTGATCAGCAGGACGAGCGCGCCACGCAGGGCCGCGCGGGAGCGGGCCAGGGCGGGGGAGAGGGTGCCCGCGAGCGCGCCGACGAGGTAGCCGACGTAGTTGGCGGTGGCCAGGTGGGCGCCGGCGCCGGTGGACAGCCCGGCCTGGGCGTGCATCAGCGGGAGGATCGGGGTGTAGACGAAGCGGCCGACCCCCATGCCCGCCGCCAGCGCCGCGGCGACCCGGGCGACATGCGCCCAGGGCGACAGGAGGGGGCCGTCCGCCCGGGCCGAGGGGACCGGAGCGCCGGGGCTCATGACGGACAAATCCATTGCAGGCAGGGCGAGTTACTCCGCATGGCCGGGGTCGTTGGGGTGCCGCTCCAGCGGAGTGACGGCGAAGGTCATCCACGGGGCGAGAGGCAGCGTGCCGAGCACCTTCTCGTGGAGCTGGTCCTCGTCGTCCGCGAGCCAGATGCCGATGCTGCGCCGTTCGCCGACCGGGCGCCACAGCCGTCCCAGGTGACCGGTGGCGGCCAGCTCGCGGGAGCGGACGGCCTCGGCGGCGCGGCGCCGGTCGACCTCGTCCTTGCCGGTGCCCTCGGGGACGGTGGTGGTGATCTCGACCAGGAACTCTCGCATGACCTCGCTCCGTTCGGGCCCGCCCGGCGGGGCGACGGGGTGCCGGGTCTCCAGGCCCTCATGGTGGCCCGGGACCGGCGTGGGCGCCACGACAGGATTGCTCCCTGCTGAGAGTTCCGGCCTCCCAGCCCGCGTAGCATGACGGGCGTGGAGCTGCGCCAACTGAGGTACTTCGTCGCCGTCGCCGAGGAGCTGAACTTCGGCCGGGCCGCCGACCGCCTCCTGATCGCAGGACCCTCCCTCTCCCAGCAGATCAAGGCCCTCGAACGCGATCTGGGCGTACGGCTCTTCGACCGCGACCGCCGCTCGGTCTCCCTCACCCCCGCCGGTGCCGCCCTGCTCCCGCACACCCGCGCCCTGCTGGAGCGCGCCGACGACCTCCGGCGCCGGGCCGGCCGGCTGGCGGGCTCGGAGGCGGTCCGGCTCGGCTACGTCAACTGGCTCCCCGCGGACCTGACCGCGCGCACCGCCGGTGTGGCCCAGGTACATGTGGACGCCTGGATCGCGCCCTCGCACACGCAGGCCGCCCGGGTCGCGGACGGCAGCCTGGACCTCGCGGTGTGCTGGGTACGGGACGAGGACCTGAAACGGCACGGCCTGCGGGCCCGGCTGCTCGGCGCCGACCGGCTGTACGCGGTGGCCACGGGCACCGACACCGGTGACGTGTGCGCCCGGGACACCTCCGTCCTCCTCGACGACGACACCCAGTCCTGGTCGTCCTGGAACGTCTACGCCGAGCAGCTGGCCCACGACACCGGGGCGCACGCGGCGCCGATCTCCGACGGCGGGATCACCGGTCCCGCCTTCTTCGACCACGTCCGCCGCAGCCGTCGCCCGGTCGTCAACTCGCCCAAGGGACAGACCACTCCGCTGCCGCCCGACCTCGTACGACGAGAGGTCGTCGAACCGTCGGTCCACTGGACCTGGTCGCTGGTGTGGCGCGAGGGCGAGACGCGTGCCGCCGTCCTCGCCGCCGTGGACGCGCTGTGCGAGGGCGTCGGCGATCTCGGGCTGCGCGCCCCGGACGCCTGGCTGCCCGCGGGCGACCCGCACCGCTGACGTGGACTGGGAGGCCAGGCCTCCCAGCAGCGAGGATTCCGGTCCTGGGCAAAGCCTCTCTGACCTTTGCTTTCATTGCATGAGGTCACTTACCTTCTCGAATAGGCGACCGGTCGGCTAGCGGCTCGACCGGAAGCACCAAGGCAAGCACCAGCACTTCGGAGAAGGTCGTCCCATGAGCACTCGGAACCAGAAGGTCGCGATCGTCACCGGCGCCTCGCAGGGCATCGGAGCGGGCGTCGTCGACGCCTACCGCAAGCTCGGCCACGCCGTCGTCGCCACCTCGCGCACCATCGCCCCCGCCGACGACGCGGACATCCTGACCGTCCAGGGCGACATCGCCGACCCGGCCACCGCCGAGCGGGTCGTGGCCGCCGCGATCGAGCGGTTCGGCCGTATCGACACGGTGGTCAACAACGCGGGCGTCTTCGTCGCCAAGCCCTTCACGGACTACACGGCCGACGACTACGCGAGCGTGCTCGGCATCAACCTGGCCGGGTTCTTCCGGCTCACCCAGCTGGCCGTTCCGCACCTGCTCACCCAGGGCGGCGGCCACATCGTCAGCGTCACCACCAGCCTGGTCGACAACGCGGACGCCCGTGTCCCCTCCGTCCTGGCCTCGCTGACCAAGGGCGGAATCCAGTCCGCCACCAAGTCCCTCGCCATCGAGTACGCCACCCGGGGCATCCGCGTCAACGCCGTGTCGCCGGGCACCATCAAGACTCCGATGCACGCGGAGGAGACCCACGACTTCCTCTCCGCCCTGCACCCGGTCGGCCGGATGGGTGAGGTGAGCGACATCGTCGACGCCGTGCTCTTCTTGGAGAACGCTCCCTTCGTCACCGGCGAGATCCTCCATGTCGACGGCGGCATGAGCGCCGGTCACTGAGAAAGGTCGACGGAGATGAACAGCGGCAACGACGACGAACTCGTCCTGCGCGGTGTCCTGGACCCCTGGAAAGCGGCCGTAGACGCCCACGAGCCGAAGCAGGTGGCCCGGCTCTTCACCGAGGACGCGATCTTTCAGGGTCTGCACCCCTACGGCGTCGGCCGGGCGGGTGTCGCCGAGTACTACGCCTCCCAGCCCCTCGGTATGAAGGCGGCTTACGAGGTCCTGGAGACCCGCCGATACGCCGACGATCTCGTACTCGGTTACCTGGACGCGGAGTTCACGTTCACCGACCGGCCGCCGGTCGACGTCAAGCTCGCCGTCCTGGTGCGGCGGCTGGGGGAGGGCTGGTACATCGCCCATTACCAGGTCTCGCGGCTGGCCGAGTGACAGGTGTGAAGGAAAGCTGCGACACCGCTTAAGAAAACCTCGATGGACCCGGGCGTTCCGGTAGGGCAGATTGCTAGCACAATCCACCCCCCACCCGGAACGGGCACGCTTGCCGTGCCCGCGCCCGGGCCTCACGCACAGGAGCCGTAGCGTTGAAGGCGCTGGTCAAGGAGAAGGCGGAGCCCGGGCTGTGGCTCGTGGACGTCCCGGAGCCCGCCGTCGGACCCGGCGACGTACTGATCAAGGTGCTGCGCACCGGGATCTGCGGCACCGACCTGCACATCCGGGCCTGGGACGGCTGGGCGCAGCAGGCGATCCGCACACCGCTCGTGCTCGGGCACGAGTTCGTCGGCGAGGTGGTCGGCACCGGCCGGGACGTCAGCGACATCGCCGTCGGTGAACTGGTCAGCGGCGAGGGCCACTTGGTGTGCGGCAAGTGCCGCAACTGCCTTGCCGGGCGCCGCCACCTGTGCCGCGCCACGGTCGGGCTCGGCGTCGGCCGGGACGGCGCCTTCGCGGAGTACGTCGCGCTGCCCGCCGCCAACGTATGGGTGCACCGCGCCCCCGTCGACCTCGATGTCGCCGCGATCTTCGACCCGTTCGGCAACGCCGTGCACACCGCGCTGTCGTTCCCGCTCGTCGGCGAGGACGTACTGATCACCGGGGCGGGCCCGATCGGCCTGATGGCGGCGGCGGTTGCCCGGCACGCCGGCGCGCGGAACATCATGGTGACCGATGTCAGCGAGGAACGCCTCGCCCTGGCCCGCAAGATCGGCGTGAGCCTCGCCCTGAACGTGACGGACGCTCAGATCGCGGATGGCCAGCGCGAGTTGGGCCTGCGCGAGGGCTTCGACATCGGCCTGGAGATGTCCGGCCGCCCCGAGGCCATGCGCGACATGATCGCCAACATGACCCACGGCGGCCGGATCGCGATGCTGGGGCTGCCCTCCCAGGAGTTCCCCGTCGACTGGTCCCGCGTCGTCACCTCGATGCTCACCATCAAGGGCATCTACGGCCGTGAGATGTTCGAGACCTGGTACGCGATGTCCGTGTTGCTGGAAGGCGGCCTGGATCTCGCGCCCGTGATCACCGGCCGGTACCCACATCGCGACTTCGAGGCGGCGTTCGCGGACGCGGCGAGCGGAGGCGGCGGCAAGGTCATCCTCGACTGGACCGCGTAACTCCCTTTCGGCGAAGGAACTTTAGGAGCTTCCCCCATGTTCGACTCCGTGCGCGACGACCTCAGTGCCACCCTCGACGAGATCCGCGCCGCCGGACTCCACAAACCCGAGCGCGTGATCGGCTCCCCGCAGTCGGCGACCGTGCAGGTCACCGCGGGCGGCCGGCCCGGCGAGGTCCTCAACTTCTGCGCCAACAACTACCTCGGCCTCGCCGACCACCCCGAGGTCGTCGCCGCCGCCCACACGGCCCTCGACCGCTGGGGCTACGGCATGGCCTCCGTGCGCTTCATCTGCGGAACTCAAGAGGTGCACAAGGAACTTGAGGCCCGCCTCTCCGCATTCCTCGGCCAGGAAGACACGATCCTCTACTCCTCCTGCTTCGACGCCAACGGCGGTGTCTTCGAAACCCTGTTGGGCCCGGAGGACGCGGTCATCTCCGACGCCCTGAACCACGCGTCGATCATCGACGGCATCCGCCTCTCCAAGGCCCGCCGTTACCGGTACGCCAACCGTGACATGGCCGACCTGGAACAGCAGTTGAAGGAGGCGGCGGGCGCCCGGCGCAAGCTGATCGTCACCGACGGCGTCTTCTCCATGGACGGCTATGTCGCCCCGCTGCGCGAGATCTGCGACCTCGCCGACCGCTACGACGCGATGGTCATGGTCGACGACTCCCACGCCGTCGGCTTCGTCGGCCCCGGCGGCCGGGGCACCCCCGAACTGCACGGCGTCATGGACCGCGTCGACATCATCACCGGCACCCTCGGCAAGGCCCTCGGCGGCGCCTCCGGCGGCTATGTCGCCGCCCGTGGCGAGATCGTCGCGCTGCTCCGCCAGCGCTCACGGCCGTATCTCTTCTCGAACACCCTCGCGCCGGTGATCGCCGCGGCCTCGCTGAAGGTGCTCGACCTGCTGGAGTCGGCGGACGACCTGCGGGTCCAACTCGCCGAGAACACCGCCCTGTTCCGCCGCCGGATGACCGAGGAGGGCTTCGACATCCTTCCCGGCGACCACGCCATCGCGCCCGTGATGATCGGCGACGCGGCGGTGGCGGGCCGGATGGCGGAGCTGCTGCTGGAGCGGGGCGTGTACGTGATCGGCTTCTCGTACCCGGTCGTCCCGCAGGACAAGGCCCGGATCCGGGTCCAGCTGTCCGCCGCGCACTCGACGGACGACGTGCACCGGGCGGTGGACGCGTTCGTCGCGGCCCGCGCGGAGCTGGACGCCTGAGAGCGGCTGGAAACCCGAGAAACCCGAGGGGACCGAACAGCCTGGACATATTGCGATAATCGGTCCCATGATCGAAGCGCGGCGGCTCCATATCCTCCGTGCGGTGGCCGACCACCGCACCGTGACGGCGGCAGCCGCCGCGCTGTACCTCACCCCCTCGGCGGTCTCCCAGCAGCTAGCCGCCCTGGAGCAGGAGACCGGCCACCGCCTGGTCGAGCGCGGCGCCAAGGGGGTACGGCTGACCCCGGCCGGCGAGATCCTGCTGAGCCACACCAACGTCGTCCTGGCCCAGCTGGAGCGGGCCGAGGCGGAACTCGCCGCCTACAGCGCGGGCGAGGCCGGCACGGTCACCGTCGCCGCCTTCGCGACCGGCATCGCCCAGGTCGTGGCACCGGCAGTGACCCGACTCGCGAGGCTTGCGCCCGGCATCCGGATCCGCGTCCAGGACGCCGAGGGCGACGCCAGTCTGCCGATGGTGCTGGACCGGCAGGTGGACGTCGCGGTCGCCGTCGAGTACCGCGGCGCCCCGCCCGCCGACGACCCGCGCCTCATCCACGTCCCGCTCTACGCCGAGCCCTTCGACGCGGTCGTCCCGGTCGCCCACCGCCTCGCCGACGCCGACGAGGTCCCCCTCGCCGAACTGGCCAAGGACCCGTGGATCGGCCCCTACCCCGGCAACCCCTGCCACGAGGTCGTCGTCCTGGCCTGCGAGAACGCCGGATTCCAGCCCCGCCTCGAACACTCCTCCGACGACTTCCGAGCCGTGGTCGCCCTCGCCTCGGCCGACGCGGGCGTCGCCCTCGTCCCCCGCTCGGCCCTGCGCGGCATGGACCTGACGGGAGTCGTCGTCCGGCCCGTCGACGGGGTGGCGCCGACCCGCCGGGTCTTCGCGGCCGTACGGCGCGGCACGGAGCAGCATCCGCTGATCCGCCCGGTGCTGGACGCGCTGGCGGAAGTGGCCCGGACGTAACCTCGCCGTTTCATATCAGGGATACCGTCCCAGATATGAAGCGAGAAGACGAGGCTCCGGACCCGGTGGACGCCCGCCTCGGCGCCCGCATGGCCGAACTGCGGGCCCAACACGGCTGGTCCCTGGGGGAGTTGGCGGAGCGCAGCGGGATCAGCCGGTCGACCCTGTCCCGCGCCGAACGCGCCGAGACCAGCCCCACCGCCTCCCTCCTCAACCGCCTGTGCGGCGTCTACGGCCGCACCATGTCCCAACTCCTCAGCGAGGTGGAGGCCGAGCCCACTCCACTGCTGCGCGCCGCCGACCAATCCCTGTGGGAGGACCGCACCTCCGGTTTCGTACGACGCTCCGTGTCGCCGCCGCACACCGGCCTGCGCGGCGAACTCGTCGAGGGACGGCTCACGGCGGGCGCCGACATCGCCTACGACCGGCCGCCCGTCCCCGGCCTCGAACAGCACATCTGGGTCCTGGAAGGCACCCTCGACGTGACGGCCCGGGACGTCGAGCACCATCTCGACACCGGCGACTGTCTACGGCTGCGGGTGTGGGGCCCGACACGGTTCCGGTGCCCGGGTCCGGACGGGGTCCGCTACGTACTGGCGGTGGTGCTGCCATGAGGACGGAGCGGCTGGACGCGCCCCAACTGCTCGCGGTGGTCGAGGAGTTGGCGGACCTGCTGACCGACACCGTGCACGACGGAGCGTCGATCGGATTCCTCGCACCGCTCGACCGGACGGCGGCCGTCGCCTGGTGGCGGGAGCGTGCCGACGGGGTGGGCGCCGGGCGGCTCGCCGTGTGGGCGGCGCGGGACGGCGACAGGGTCGTCGGCACGGTGAGCCTGGCCTTCGCCGACAAGCCCAACAGCCGCCACCGCGCCGAACTGGTCAAGCTGATGGTGCACCGGGACGCCCGCGGCCGGGGCCTCGGCCGCGAACTCCTGACCGTCGCCGAGGACGCGGCTGTGGCGGCCGGCATCACCCTCCTCCACCTGGACACCGAGACGGACAGCGCCGCCGAGCACCTCTACGACTCGGCCGGCTGGACCCGCGCCGGCGTCATCCCCGACTACGCGGCGAGCCCGGGCGGGGTGCTGCGGCCGACGACGCTCTACTACAAGAGGGTGGGGACGGGGGCACGCACTCCGACCAGGTGATTGTCAGTGCCGGCCGCTATCTTGCGTGTCATGCCGGATGCCGAAGACGTACGCCGTATCGCCCTCTCCCTCCCGGACACGACGGAGAAGACCGCCTGGAGCATGCCCACGTTCCGGGTCGCCGGGAAGATGTTCGTCACGCTGCCCGAGGAGGAGACCTCCATCGCCGTGCGCTGCCCCAAGGAGGAGCGCGAGGAACTCGTCCTGGCCGAGCCCGAGAAGTTCTGGGTCGCCGATCACGAGGCGGGTTTCGCCTGGGTCAGGGCCCGGCTCGCCGCGCTGGAGAGCGAGGAGGAACTGCGTGACATCCTCGCCGACTCCTGGCGCCAGGCGGCCCCGCCCCGACTCCTGGAGTCCTACCCGGAGTTGGGCCTGCCGTCCGCCGACTGAACTGCCGCGGCGCGGAGTTGGGCGGCGGGTCTCAGCCCCGCGTACCGGCGTGCCCGCCCCCGACGAAACCGCCGATTCGCGCGCGCAGTGACCGGGCGTCGAGCCCATGGGCGGCCAGGTGTTCCTCGGCCGTGCCGTAGCGCCGCAGTTCGGGGCGGGCAACGCCCAGCCCCAGTACCCGGTGGGGCACGTCGGCGAGTGCGTCGTTCGCGGCGGCCGTCGAGGTGCCCGCGAGATACGGCTCGACGAGGACGACATCGGTCCCGGCCGTCCGCGTGGCACGGCGCAGCGCGGTCGCGTCGAAGGGCCGTACGGTCGTGGCGTACAGGACGGTGACATCGAGGCCCTCGGTCGCGTCGAGCACTGCGTCGAGCATCGGCCCGACCGCGACGACCACACCGGAGCGGCCCTCACGGACCGGGAGGAAGCGCTCGCCGTCGACCGGGAGACCGTCGGCGTTCGACTGGACGGACAGCCGTACGTACACCTTGTCGTCGCCCGCGGCGACCGCGTGCCGCAGCAGGGTCTCGGCCTCGTCCGGGTGGCCCGGCACATGCACGGTCCAGCCGTCGAGCGTGTCGAGGAGCGCCACATCGCCCGGAGCCATGTGCGTCAGCCCGCCGGCGGGCCAGTCGAACGAGGCCGCCGCGCTCACCAGCACCGCGCCGAGGCCCTGGTGCCCGAGATCCAGCTTGACCTGCTCGAAGGGCCGCTCGACGAGGAAGCTGGCGAAGGTGTGCAGGACGGGGCGCATCCCGGTCAGCGCGAGTCCCGCGCCCGCCCCGACGAGCAACTGCTCGCGGATGCCGACGTTGATCACCCGTTCCGGGTGGCGGAGCTGCGCCTCGGCGAGACCGACCGCGCCGATTTCGGCGAGGACGACCGCGACGCGTGGGTCCTCGTCGAGAAGCCGGGAGACGACCGGGACGAAACGGTCACGCATGGTGTCCATGGAGAGGGAGCCCTTCTTGAGCCGCTGCTGAGCGGATGGCCGACTGGATTGCTGAACGGACGGCTGAACGGACGGACGGTCAGTCGGACTTGGGCTCCACCTGGGCCACGACCGCATGCGGTCGGCCGGGATGCGGCGCGGTGAAGGCGGCGTACAGCGCGTCGTGATCGCGGCCGTCGACCGTCACCGTGGACCAGCCCGCGGCCTCGAAGCGGGCGGCGATGCCGCCGGGCCGGGCGTGACCGGCGGAGGAGTTGTCGACGACGACGGTGTGCAGCCGGTCCAGTCCGGCGGGCCCGGCGAAGGCGATGGCCTCGTGGTTGCTGCCCTCGTCCAGTTCGGCGTCCCCGACCAGCACCCAGACCCGGGGCTCGGTGCGTTCTTGCGCGCGCAGTCCCAGCGCCGTCCCGACGGCGATCGGCAGCCCGTGCCCGAGCGACCCGCTGCCGATCTCGGCGCCCGGCACCAGCACCCGGTCGGGGTGGTGCCCGAGCGGGGAGTCGTACGAGCCGAAGCCCGGGAGCCATTCCACCGGGACGAATCCCTTGGCGGCGAGCACGGCGTAGTACGCCATCGGCCCGTGCCCCTTGGAGAGCAGGAACCGGTCCCGTTCCGGGTCGCCCATCCGTTCCGGGCCGACCCGCAGCACCCGGTCGTAGAGCACCCACAGCACGTCCAGCGTCGAGGTCGCCGCCGGACCGTGCTTCTCGTCACCGGTCATCAGGCCCATGAGCCGGGGCAGGTCGCCGTGCGTGTACGGGTGGCTGTGTTCCGCGGTGATGGTCATGCGGACGATCGTGCAACCTCAACCAAACTTCAGGTCAAGCGTCGCAGGGGAGTCGGCCGGAAGCCGGCCCCCGATAAAGGCGTGCGCGATCACCGACGCGAGTGCGGTATTGTTTCCATGCGCGTTCGACCAGGGGAAACCCCAGGTCAGATGGGCAACGGGACGTGGCGCAGCTTGGTAGCGCACTTGACTGGGGGTCAAGGGGTCGCAGGTTCAAATCCTGTCGTCCCGACAGTGCGAAGGGTCTTCGCAGGCGAGAGCTTGCGGGGGCCCTTTTCGCGTGGGTCGTTTCCGGTCTTCGAGGTTGAGCATGCCGCTCATCGGCACCTTTGCTCGGAGGCCGGCGAAATGCCGTTGCTGGACCTGGACAAGATCACTGCGGGTCTGTCGAAGGCCTGGTCGGGGTTTCTGCGGGACTGGGACCGCTCGTTGCGGTCGGGGAACTATCCGGAGACCACCCGCTACAACTATCTGCTGGCGGCCGCCCAGTTGGGCCGCTACCTGGGGGAGTATTCGCCGGACCCGGAGGCCGACGACGCGGCCGAGGATCCGACCGACATCAGCCGCGCGCACATTGAGGCGTTCCAGGCGTGGATGATCGAGACGAGGTCGGCGTCGACGGCGCTGAACAAACACAAGGCACTGCAGCAGTTCTTCAAGTGGCTGATGCTCGACGAGGGCGAGATCGACCGCTCGCCGATGGAGCGGGTCAGGCAGCCGAAGATGCCGCAGAAACTGATCCCCGTCATTCGGGGCGACGAGACCACGAAGGTCCTGGCTACGTGCAAGGGCAGGCAGTTCGCCCAACTGCGGGACGAGGCGATCATCCGCCTGTACTGCAACACGGGAGCGCGCCTGTCCGAGGTCGGCAACCTCCTGGTCGACGACGTCGACATGCACACCGAGTCGGTGCACTTCCACGGCAAGGGCAGCAAGGACCGGCGGGTGCGCTTCGGGCCGAGGACCGCGCGGGCCGTCAGCCGTTACCTGCGGGCCCGTGCCAAGCACAAGGCGGCTGACTTGCCGGACTTGTGGCTGGCCGAGCGCGGGATGCGCCCGCTCGCCCCCAACGGCATCAAGATCATGCTCAAGCGGCGGGGCCTTGAGGCCGGACTGGTCAAGCTGCACGCGCACCGGTGGCGGCACACCTTTGCCCATGAGTGGAAGCGCGCCGGCGGCGACACCGGCGACCTGATGCTGCTGCTCGGCTGGACGTCGCAGGAGATGCCCCGCCGCTACGGCGCCAGCGCCGCTGCCGAACGCGCCCAGGAAACCCATCAGCGGTTCGGGGTCGGTGATCATGTCTGAACCTGGTGAGCTCCTCGCGCGGCGCGGTGCCGTACGTGAGCAGCAGCTGGCCTTCCGTGCTGTTACCGCGATCACGGGAGTGGTGGTTGGCCTCGCTTTCCTGTTCGGCTTCGGCAACGTTTGGACATTGGCTCTGCGGCTGGGCGTGTCCGCATGGGTGGCCCCGCTCGTGGCACCCGCCGTGGACCTTTCGGTCCTGGCGCTGCTGTTGGCGATCCGGTATCTCGCCCTCTACGGCGCCCCCGAGACCGCGCTGCGCCCGGCCCGCAGGCTGCTGCTTCTGGCCAGTCTGCTCACCCTCGCCCTCAACGTCACCGAGCCGCTGCTCGCGGGCGCGTACGGGCGCGCGGCTTTCGACGCCGTGGGCCCGCTGCTGCTGATCGGTTGGGCCGAGGTCGGCCCCGGCCTGCTGCAGGCCATCAGCGGTATCCGAGCTGACGATGTGACGACACTGCCACGCAGCAGCTTCGGCCGCACCGGAGAGCGACTGTACGGCGTGCCGGTGGCCGAATACGGCAGCTGGGACGACGCCACCGATGATCTTCTGGACCGGGCTCGGGTGGAAGACGCCCGGCACTGGCAGACTCACCGGCGGCCGATTTCTGCGGAAACACTCCGCAAATGCCTGCATATCGGTGCCGCTCGATCGCGCGCACTGGTCGCCGTCCTGCGGGCCGGAGGCGTCCCGGCGGTCGACAAGGGGGTCCATGCTGTACGCCGCTAGGGACGCCGCAGAGTCGTGCGGCGCTTGGAGCGGCGAAGGTTGCCGCTGGCGGGTTGGTTCTTCCTGGCTCGTGCGCTTTTCCGAAGCGGGTGAAGGCGCGATGTCAGGCGGGGGCGGATGGTTATCGCGCGGGGAGTCCGTAGCGGCTTAGTAATGCCTTAGTAGCTGTTGACCTGCAATTTTAAGAGGGATCTAGGGACTGTCGACGCCTCGGGCCGACGTGGGACTGGTGTCGAGGGGCTGAACCGTCAGCAGGTTCTTGGTCTGCTGGTGGTACACGAGTCCGACGGCTCCTGATCTGTAGAAATGAGTGAAATTGCCGCACGTGAGGTGGAGTTGGTCCGCTCCTGGTCCAGATCTTGGTGGGTGGAGGGCCTTCTTCCGCAGACAGAGACCCTCTGCTTCAGCGCGTCGGAAGTTCCCGGGATCGGGACTGTCTCTGTGGGTGCGGAGAGTAGGGAACGCTGGCGTACAGGCTGCGCATGACACGGGGATGTTCCCCGCGAGCGGGGGCAGAAGGCGGGCACCCCGCGCAATCCACACGCATCAGGGACCACCCCCGCGGGTGAGGGGAGAGGACATAGTCCGCTCGATATCCCACCAGCGGCTGCCGAGCCGTTCGCTGAACTCGATGCCTTTGCAGGCGATGCGAACGGGAACGCGGGGTGAGGTTTCCCCAGGCCGCTCGTCGACCACTTTTCAGCCGATGCCGACAGACTGCAATGCGCGCACTCAGCGCTGGACCATCGGTTCAGCGAACGGGTCCTCACTGGGGGACGACGTCATACGACGACGACACGCCTCACGTGACGGGCCGATCCGCTGTCGAGCGGGGCGCCGCGCCAAGGCCTGAGGTCTCGGAGTTGAGCCGTCCTGATCGGAAGGGCTCCACCTGGTGGGGCAGTTCGGCGAAGCCCGCGTCCGACAGTGCCCCCGCGAGCCCGGGGAGCGCGGAGATCCGGTCGACGAGTGAGGCATCCACTTCCAGGCGGGCGGTGTCCCCCAGGTCGCGGACCCGGAGGTCGGTCACTGTCAGTCCCGCGTCGGCCAGGAGCGCGCGCACCGCGGTCTCGGCCCGGTCGACGCGGGCCAGGCGGTGAGGGGTGACCTCGATGCCGTAACGGATCCGGCTGGCCAGACAGGGCGTCGCGGGTTTGTTCCAGGTCGGCAGTGACCAGTGCCTGCTCAGCAGGCGCACCTCCGCCTTGGTCAGGCCGGTGTCGAGGAGCGGGGTGTGGATGCCGCGTTCCCGGCCGGCCCTGATGCCTGGGCGGTTGGGGTCCCGGGCGTCGTCCGCGTTGGTGCCGGTGGCCACCAGCTCGTATCCGTGGTCGTGGGCGAGCACGGTAATGGTGTCCAGGACCTCGGACTTGCAGAAGTAGCAGCGGTCGGGGCCGTTGGCGCGGTAGCCGGGACGGGTCAGTTCGCTGGTGCGCGGGGTGAGATGAGTGACGCCGAGGGCTGTGGCCAGGCGGCGGGCGTGCGGCAGTTCACCGGCGGCCAGGCTCTCCGACACGGCGGTGACGGCGAGAACCCGCTCCGGGCCGACGGCACGTACGGCGGCGGCGAGCACGAGGGCGGAGTCCGTGCCGCCCGAATAGGCCACGGCGACGGCGCCGATGGAGCGCATGCGGTCCAGAAGCCGGTCGGCGAGCGCGTCGGCGTGTGCGAGTGCGGCCGCTCCCTCGTCTGTGACGGTCATGGTTGTCCTCCTGCGAGAAGGTCGGTGTGCCGAGGGGCGGTGGTGCGGTCGCTCCCCGCGAGTGCGCGTGCCGCGACGGTTCGGAGGGGTACGCCCAGGGCTGCGGCAACGGAGGCGAGGTCGTCGTGTTCGGGTTTGGCACCGTGCGGACCGTGCTTGATCCGAACCGGGTGGCCGTCCACGTGCACGGTCTCGAAGTGTCGCGGCAGCGCGGTGCGGGTGGCATCGACGCGGCGGATGCCGAGACTGCCGGTCTCCGACAGGACGAGGTTGCGCAACCGACGCTCGTCCTGTCGGGTGGTCAGGACGTGCAGCACGTGCGCCGGACGGTTCTTCTTCATCACGACGGGCGTCACCCAGGCGTCGAGAGCACCGGACTCCATCGCCCGGGTGATGGTGTGTCCGAGGACCTCGCCGGTGACGTCGTCGAGGTTGGTCTCCAGAACGACGACGTCCTCCGCCGGAGGGTCCTGACTCGAAGCTGCAGGGGCGGGGACTCCCAGGGTCACCGACGTGACGTTGGCCCGGTCCGGCAGGCGGCGGGTGCCCGCCCCGTACCCGGTGCGGCCCAGGGTCATGGGGGGCGGCGGTTCGTACCGCGCCCCGAGCGCGCGCAGCAGTGCGGCGCCGGTGGGTGTCACCGTCTCGCCGGGCAGATCGCTTCCCATGACGGCCGCTCCGGCGAGCAGCGCCAGCGTGGCGGGTGCCGGGCAGGGCAGTACTCCGTGCGCCGAGGTCACCCGCCCCCTGCCCAGCGGGAGCGGTGCGCTGAAGACGTCGGTGACGCCCAGGGCATGCAGGGCGGCCGCGACGCCGACGATGTCGACCAGGGTGTCGTGGCCGCCGAGTTCGTGGAGGTGGACGGTGGCGGGGTCGGCGCCGTGCAGGCGGCCCTCCACCTCGGCAACGGCGGTCACGGCGGCGACCGCGAGGGCGGCGACAGGTTCGGGGGTGGCCTGCGAGGCGAGGCGGATGACTTCGGCGGCCTGCCGCTCGGTGCACGGGTCGGTGACGTCCACGTGGACCCGGGTGGCGGCCAGCCCGTGGTCGGTGACGCGCTCGGCGGTCAGCTCCCAACCGGTGAGACCCGTGGCGGCGATCGAGGCCCGGATCGCGTCCAGCGGTGCTCCGGCGTCGATGAGGGCGGCCAGGAGCATGTCTCCGGCGAGCCCGGTGAACGGGTTGATCCAGACGATCACCGGGCGCCTCCGGGTGTGTTCACACGCCTTTGTGTGTTCGCAAGGCTTTGGGCGATGCGGTGAATCGCCATCGCGGCCGAGAAGCCGGAGTCGATGTTGACCACGGTCACCCCGGCGGCACAGGAGGCGTGCATGGCGAGCAGTGCGGTGACGCCCTCCAGGGACGCGCCGTACCCGGTGGAGACCGGCACGGCGACGACCGGTGCGCGCACCAGACCGCCCACGACACTGGCGAGGGCGCCCTCCATCCCGGCCACGACGATCAACGCGTCGGCGGCCTGGAGCCGGTCACGCACCTGGAGGATCCGGTCGAGGCCGGCCACCCCCACGTCGTGGATGGCGGTGGTGTCCAGGCCGACGGCGGCGGCCACGGCGGTGGCTTCGGCGGCAACGGGCCGGTCCGAGGTGCCCGCGGCCACCACCGTCACGCAGAAGTCCCCGGCCGGAGACGGCCGCCAGTACAGCAGCCGGGCCTCGGCGTCGTACGTTGCCGGGCCGTGTGGCTGACCGTTGTACGTTCCCGGGCCGTCGTGTGGCTGACCGTCGTAGGTTCGCGGGCCGTGTCGCTGCCCGCCGTACGGCCCCGGGCGTCGCGTCTCCTCGTCGTGTACGCCCGGATCCAGCCGTGCCATGACGGCCTCGGCGGTCTCCGCCTCGATCCGGGTGACGAGGACAGGACCGGTGTTGTGTTCCAGCAGCCCGGTGACGATGCCGCTGATCTGCTCGACCGTCTTTCCGGGCCCGTAGACGACCTCGGGGAGTCCCTGCCGGGCCTCGCGAGCGAGGTCCAGCCGGGCGAAGCCCAGGTCCAGTACTCCACTCATGCCCCGCTCCTGTCGACGTACGGGATGGTCTGCGGCCCTTCGGGCAGGACGCAGAGACGGGCGCCGGGGCCCGCCGCGGCCAGCGCCTCGGCGACGGTGGCCGAGATGTCGCGGGTCTGTCGCAGGTGGGCGGTGGCCAGTTCGGCGTCGCTCAGGAAACCGGTGTGCATGACGACCCGGCTGCCGGACTGGATACGTGCCTGGATCTGCACCTGCCACTGATCGGGCACGGTTTCGGTGCGGGCGCTGATGTCGTCGAACAGCGCCTGCGGGGACGGAGCGGAGGCCAGCACCTCCCGGTAGGAGCCGTGGTCGGGGAAGCCGTCGCGGCACTCGGCCGCGCAGACGATCACGCCGCCGGGTTTGACCACCTGGTAGGCGGCGGACATGCCCTTGACCGCCTGGTAGAGGTTCTGGTCCAGCGGGAAGCCGGAGTTGGTGGTGACGACGACGTCGAACGGCGCCTCGACCGGCCGCATCGCCATGCGTTTCGCCGTGGCCGTGGCCGCGGCGTGCATCCGCGCCAGATCGCCTCCGAAGGCGGCCACGATGTCCTTGTCCCGGTTGAGCACCACGTCCAGCGAGAAGGTGACTCCGGTTGCTTCGGCGATGGCCCGTACGTCGTTATGGACGGGGTTGCCGTGGATGTTGCCCCAGGTGGCGCGTGGGTCGCCGATGCGGGCCGCGTCGTGCAGGACGAGGACCGTCTCCAGCGCGGCCAGGCCGGGGGCCACGAGTTTCGGACCGCCCGAGAAGCCGGCGAAGAAGTGCGGTTCGACGAAGCCTGTGGTGATGCGGACGTCCGCCTCGGCCCACGCACGGTTCAGCCAGACCGGGACGCCGTTGCCGTGCGTCCCCATCCAGGTCAGCTGTCCGGGGTCGCGGGCGTCGTGGTTGACGATGCGTACGGCGTCCACGACCTCGTCGCCGAACATCTCGCGCAGTTCCGCCTCGCCGTTGCCCCGGTGGGTGCCGGTGGCGACGAGGATCACCACGTCCTCCAGACGGACGATCCCTTCGAGTTCGGCGAGGACGGCGGGGATCATCAGATGGCGCGGCTGGGGGCGGGTGCCGTCGCAGGCCGAGATCGCCACCGTCTGCCCCGGTCGCACCCGTTCGCGCAGCGGGGGGCCTGCGACGGGGGCGCGCAACGCCTCGCGCAGTACGGCCATTTGGTCCGCGGCGGCCTCGTGGTGAACGGGTTCGACGACGGTGGCCGTCCGCGGATCCACCTCGATGTCGAGCCCCGACTGCCCGTAGGCCAGACGTATCTTCACAGGTTTTCCTTCCGCAGTCGGTAGGCGCGGGCCGCCGTGCCGCCGAAGACCTCGGCACGTTCGGCGGCGGTCAGTCGGTCGGTCACTTCCTCGGCCGCGCGGACGACCTCCTCGTAGGAGGCGGCCGGCAGGCACACCGGCCAGTCGGAGCCGAACATCACACGGGACGGGCCGAAGGCGTCCAGCACCTCATCGGCGTACGGCCGCAGATCCGCGACGGTCCAGCCGGTGCGGTCCGCCTCGGTGACCATGCCGGACAGCTTGCAGAACACGTTGGGTTCGGCGGCCAGTTCACGGATCAGCGCGGCCCACGGGTGCAGTTCGCCGGAGGAGATGGGCGGTTTGGACAGGTGGTCGAGGACGAAGACCAGCTCGGGCAGGGCCCGTGCGGTGGCGATGGCGGCGGGGAGTTGGTGCGGGAGGGTGAGCAGGTCGTAGGCGAGACCCGCGTCCGCCACCCTGCCCAGTCCACGCCGGACGTCCCCCCGGTTCAGCCAGCCCGGGTCCGCCTCCCCCTGCACCAAGTGCCGGACCCCTACCAGGAGTTCACCTCCGGTGCCCGTCCGCAGCGCGGCCAGTGTGTCCGTCAGGCGGTCCGAGGTGAGGTCCGCCCAGCCGACGACACCGGCGACCAGGTCCGCCGCCCCCGCCAGGGACAGGAACTCCGCCGTCTCGTCGGCATCGGGGAGGACCTGGACCAGGATCGTACGGTCGATGCCCGCCGCCTCGGCCTCCGGTGCGAGGTCGTCGAGGGTGAAGTCACGGCGTACGGCTGCCATGTCGGGGGCGTCCAGCCAGCCGTGCGGGCGACGGCTCGGGCCGGAAGCGGTCCTGGGCGCTCTCGGAGTCGTCTCTGCCACAGGCGTCGCGGGCCGGGGCCGCCAGACGTGGTGGTGTGCGTCGATCCGTGTCATGGCCGGGCCCCCGCCAGGGCGTCGAGTTCCGCCCACAGCTCCGCGGGGATCTCCGCCGTGGCGTGCGCGAGGTTCTCCGTGACCTCCAGTGGACTGCGCGCGCCGAGGACCACACCGGTGACCGCCGGGTGGCGCAGCGGGAACTGCAGCGCGGCGGCGGCCAGCGGCACCCCGTGGGCTGCGCACCGCTCGGACAGGGACCGGGCGCGGCGCAGCACGTCGTCGGGGGCCGGGGCGTAGTCGAAGGTGGCGCCCGGGGACGGGTCGGCGAGGATGCCGCTGTTGAAGACGCCGCCGACCAGGACGCCCACCTCGCGCTCGGCGCACAGCGGCAGCAGCACGTCGGCCGCGCCGCGGTCCAGCAGCGAGTAGCGGCCGGCGACGAGTACGCAGTCGAGGTCGGTCTCGGTGACGAAGCGGGTGAGCATCGCCGTCTGGTTCATGCCCGCGCCGATCGCCCGGACCGCTCCCTGGTCGCGCAGCCGGGCCAGTGCCGGGTACGCCCCCGTGACCGCGTCCTCCCAGTGGTCGTCCGGGTCGTGGATCAGGACGGTGTCGAAGGCTTCGAGACCGGACCGCTCAAGGCTCTCGGCGAGCGAACGGTAGACGCCCTCGGCGCTGTAGTCGCGTACCCGGACCAGCCCCCGTTCGCCGTGGAACGCCTCGTCCCCGAGGGCGGCGTCGCCCGGCACGAGCAGCCGTCCCACCTTTGTGGACACGGTGAACTCGGCGCGCGGGCGGCCGGTATCGGCGAGGAAGGTCCCCAGCCGCCGTTCCGCGAGCCCGGCGCCGTAGTGCGGGGCGGTGTCGAAGTACCGGACACCGGCCGCCCAGGCGGCGTCGAGCGTGGCGGTGGCCTGCTCGTCGCCGACCGCCGAGAACAGCCCGGCCAGCGGTGCGGTGCCCAGGCCGAGACGGCTGACGGTGGCCCCGGAGCGGCCGAGCGGGACGCGCTCGGTGAACCAGGGCGGGCTCGCGGAGGTCATCAGGCCTGTCCGAGGACGTGGCGCTGGCGGCCGAGCCGGTCGATCTCCACCTCGACCACGTCACCGGCGACCAGATAGGGGAAGTCGTTGGCGCCGAAGGCCACGCCGGCCGGAGTGCCGGTGCTGATCACGTCTCCGGGGTCCAGCACCATGAACTGGCTCAGGTACCAGACGATGTGGCGCACCCCGAAGATCATGTTCTTGGTGTGGCCGTCCTGGCGTAGTTCGCCGTTGACCCACAGCCGCATGGCCAGCCCCTGCGGGTCGCCGGTCTCGTCGGGCGTGACCAGCCAGGGGCCGAGCGGGTTGAAGGTCTCGCAGGACTTGCCTTTGTCCCACTGCCCGCCCCGCTCGTGTTGGAAGGCCCGCTCGCTGACGTCGTCGGCGATCGCGTAGCCCGCGACGACGTCGTCGGCCGCCTCCGGCGAGTTCAGGTAGCGCGCGGTGCGGCCGATGACCACGGCGAGTTCGATCTCGTAGTCCGTCTTCTCGCTGGTCCGCGGTACGAGCACGGTGTCGTCGGGGCCGACGACCGTGTTGGCGGCCTTCATGAAGACGACCGGTTCGGCAGGGGGCGGTGTGTCCGTCTCCGCAGCGTGATCGACGTAGTTGAGCCCGATGCACACCACCTTGCCGGGGCGTGCGACCGGGGCGCCGACCCGCAGGCCGCCGATGTCCGTGTGCGGCAGCACGTTCTCCGCCAGGGCGGCACGGACGCGTTCCACGCCGCCCTCGGCCAGGAACGCTCCGTCGATGTCGACGGTCAGCGGACTCAGGTCTCTCGCGGTGCCGTCGGAATCCAGGACCACGGGCCGCTCGGAGCCCGCCGGGCCCACGCGCAGAAATCTCATCGGTACTCCTTGGTGAGGTAAACATGCCGCCCGGTGACCGGCGATTCGGCTCCCGGGAGCGAGACATCAGGAATGAATGGGGAGAAAGCGCGCAACAGTGCTCGGGGTCATTACACGGCCGAGCCGTTCCCGGGGAGCCGACCGTCCCGGTCCAGGTGCTCGCGCAGCCACCGCTCGGTGGTGCTGACGTGCATCAGCGCCGCCGCCTGGGCGAGCACGGCGTCACCGTCGGCCAGCGCCTGGTAGATCGCCTCGTGTTCGGCGAGGGTGCGGCCGGCGGCGTTGTCGTCGACCAGTCCCCGCCAGACACGGGCGCCCAGCGTCCGGCCGGAGATGCCCTCCAGGAGGGTGGCCAGCGTGGCATTACCGGTGGCCGCGACCACGGCCCGGTGGAAGGCGGCGTCATGCTCGTTGAGGCGCTCCACGTCGTCGCGGGCCGCCCGCATCGCCTCCAGGTGCCGCTCCACCTCGCCGAGCTCGGCGGCCGAGATCCGGGTGGCGGCCAGCGCGGTGGCGACCGGCTCGAACAGTCGGCGCACCTCGGTGAGTTCCAGCAACGTGTCGCCACGCAGCAACTCCACCGCGGACCCGATGCTGCTCAGCAGCAGCTCCGGTTCCAGGCTGGTCACGTAGGTGCCGTCCCCGCGCCGGATCTCCAGCACCCGCGCGACGACCAGTGCCTTCACCGCTTCCCGCATCAGGTTGCGGGACAGACCCAACTCCGCGGCGAGCTGTTGCTCGGGCGGAAGTTTGGCCCCGGGGAGCAGCTCGCCCGACTGGATGAGGTCCCTGATGCGGTCGATGGCCTTGTCGGTCAGTGACATGTGTGGCTGCCCCTCGTCATTGCGTGCGCAGCGGCACCGTAGCAATACATCCCATGACGTAGGAAGACATGGGATGGCTGAATCCGTTACCGCAACCACGAAAATTTCGTCTACGTCGCAGGTCAGCGGCGGAAGTGTCCGACTTCTTTCGTTCCGGCTATGGACACGGGGGCGAACAGAGACTAAAAATCCATCCCATGTCTGGAGGCTGCTGCAGAACAGACATGCCATATACACATGACGATGGGTGGTTGCCATGACCCCGAAACGACACTTCGGCCTCCCGGCCGCGAAGGCCGGGCACCATGAGTGAACTGATCAGCGCCGTCGACGCGGTCGACGTACGGTTCCCGACCTCTCTGGAACTCGACGGCTCCGACGCGATGAACCCCGAACCCGACTACTCGGCCGCCTATGTGACGATCCGTACGAGCGGCGGCGACGAGGGCCACGGGCTCGCGTTCACCGTGGGGCGCGGCAACGACGTGGAGGTCGCCGCCGTACGTGCGCTGGCCCCGCTGGTGGTCGGCCTCTCGGTGGAAGAGGTCCTGAACGACCTCGGCGGTTTCTCCCGGCGGCTGACCGGCGACAGCCAACTGCGCTGGCTGGGCCCGGAGAAGGGGGCCATCCACATGGCCGCCGCGGCGATCGTGAACGCCGTGTGGGACCTGTACGGCCGCCGTACGGGGAAGCCGGTCTGGCAGTTGCTGGCCGAACTGTCCCCGGAGCAGCTGGTCGACCTGGTCGACTTCCGCTATCTGCAGGACGCGCTGACCCGTGACGAGGCCCTGGACATCCTGCGCCGCGCCGAACCAGGCCGCGCCGAACGCGCCGCGCACCTGCTGGAGCACGGTTATCCGGCGTACACGACGACACCCGGCTGGCTTGGCTACGACGACGAGAAGTTGGTGCGGCTGTCGAAGGAGGCGGTCGCCGACGGGTTCTCCCAGATCAAGCTGAAGGTCGGCGCCGACCGCGCGGACGACGAGCGCCGCATGCGGCTGGCCCGCGAGGCGGTCGGCCCGGACATCAGGATCGCCGTCGACGCCAACCAGGCGTGGGGCGTCCAGCAGGCCATCGACTGGATGCGGGCGCTCGTGCCCTACGACCCGTACTGGATCGAGGAACCCACCTCCCCCGACGACATCCTCGGCCACGCCGCCATCCGCAAGGCGCTGGCGCCGGTGAAGGTGGCCACCGGTGAGCACACCCACAACCAGGTGATGTTCAAGCAGCTGCTCCAGGCCGGCTCGCTCGACATCCTCCAGATGGACGCGAGCCGCACCGCGGGCGTCACCGAGAACGTCGCCATCCTGCTGCTGGCCGCCAAGTTCGGCGTCCCGGTCTGTCCACACGCCGGCGGGGTCGGCCTGTGCGAGATGGTGCAGCACCTGGCGATGTTCGACTACGTCGCCGTCAGCGGCACCACCGAGAACCGCGTGATCGAGTACGTCGACCATCTGCACGAGCACTTCACCGATCCGGTACGAATCCGGCAAGGCCACTACCTCGCGCCGACCGCCCCCGGTATCAGCGCCGAACTGCACCCGGACTCCGTGGCGGCCCACCGCTACCCCGAAGGCCCGGTGTGGGAAGCGAAGGCCGGGACATGAGCACGAACGAGTTCGCCGGGCTGACCGCGCTGGTCACCGGTGGCGCCTCCGGCATCGGCCTGGCCACCGCGCAGTTGCTCGCCGCACGTGGGGCGCGCGTCGCCTGCCTCGATCTCAAGCCGGACGACGTGCCCGAACCCCTCATCGGCATACAGGCCGACGTGGCGGACGACACCGGCGTACGGACGGCCGTCGAGGAGGCCGCCCGCAGGCTCGGGGGCATCGACATCCTCGTCAACAACGCGGGGATCGGCGCCCAGGGCACGATCGAGGACAACACCGACGACGAGTGGCGTCGCGTTTTCGAGGTCAACGTCTTCGGCATGGTGCGGGTGACCCGTGCCGCGCTGCCGCACCTGCGGCGCTCGCACAGCGCGGCCGTCGTCAACACCTGCTCCATCGCGGCCACGGCGGGGCTGCCCGACCGGGCCCTGTACTCGGCCACGAAGGGCGCTGTCCTCTCCCTCACCCGGGCGAGCGCCGCCGACCTGGTGCACTCCGGAATCCGCGTCAACTGCGTCAATCCCGGTACCGCCGACACTCCCTGGGTCGGGCGCCTGCTGGACAGCGCCGCCGACCCCGAGGCCGAACGCGCCGCCCTGAACGCCCGTCAGCCCATGGGCCGCCTGGTCAGCGCGGAAGAGGTCGCCGCGGCCATTGCCTACCTGGCGAGTCCGCTCTCCGGCTCCACCACCGGCACCGATCTCGCCGTCGACGGCGGCATGCACGGACTGCGGATCCGCCCGCGGACCTGAACGCGGCTGTCCGGAACACCGCACCAGCAAGGAGATCGAGAAGGCGTTGTCATTCGGGAGTCGAGGACCGCACGCGTCACTTCACCGCTCCGAACAACAGGCCACGCACCAGACTGCGCTGGCACACCCAGCCGAGAATGACGACGGGGATGCTCACCACGGTGGCGACGGCGGCTACTTGGGCGGTGTAGAGCTCACCGAACGACAGGAACTTCTGCATGAACAGGGGCAGCGTGGAGGTGGTCGTCGTGAGGTTGACCGCGTAGAAGTACTCGTTCCAGGAGAACACGCAGCACAGCAGGGCCGTTGACCACAGGCCGGGTCGGACCAGCGGAAGCACGATGCTGCGCATGATGCGTGTCCGGCCGGCCCCGTCGATCGCCGCGGCTTCGAGTACCTCGCCGGGTACCTCCTGGAGGAACGAGCGGATCATCCATACGGCAAGCGGGAGGTTCATGCCCAGGTGCAGGATCAGCAGCACCACCACGGTGTTCAGCAGGTGCAGGTGCTGGGCCACCACGTAGATCGGGATGATGCCCGCGGCGACGGGCATCATCTTGGTGCTGATGAAGAAGAACAGCACGTCCTGCGTCTTACGGACCGGCCGCACCGACAGGGCGTACGCGGCAGGGGTGGCCAGCAGCAGTACCAGGATCGTCGAGACGACGGCGACGACGATCGAGTTGCCCGCGTATGCCCAGAAGCCTGCCTGGAACGTGCTCCGGTAGTGCTCCAGTGTCGGGTGGAACACGAGCTTGGGTGAGGGCGACGCCGCATCGGTCTCGGTCTGGAAGCTCTTGAGCAGCATGTACGCGATCGGCGAGAACAGCACGAGCGATCCGAGCCAGCCGAGTACGGCCACGGGCCAACTGGCCTTGTCGTTGGCAGGTCGACGCCGACGCCGGCGCGGGCGGTTGCGTGGCTCGGGAGAGACAGTCTTCTTGTCCGAGGGGTGCAGGGCCGTGGCGGTCATCGTCGTCCTTCCTTCTGGAAGATGCCGGACAGAAGGCGTAGCGCGGGCATCGCGAGTGCGATGGTGAGCACCAACGTGACCAGCCCGTATGCCGAAGCGGTGCCGAAGTCGAACGAGTTGAACGCACGCAGATACACGTAGTAGGTGATGTTGGTCGTCCCGAACGCGGGACCACCGGCCGTGAGCAGGGCGATCTCGCCGAACGTCTGGATGATGTTCATGCTGAGCAGCAGCGCGGTCAGTTCGAGGAAGGGCCGCAGGTGCGGGAGGACGACGTTGCGGAACTGCTGCCACCAGTTCGCGCCGTCGACGCGTGCGGCTTCCAACTGGTCATCTGGCAGCGCCTGCAGTCCGGCAAGCAGCACGAGCATCGCGAACGGTGTCCACCGCCACGAGGTGATCATGATGATGGAGAGCATCGACTGCTCGCTCAGCCAGTTCACGCGCGGCAGCCCGACGGAGTCGGTGAGCCAGCCGAGGAGTCCGAAGGAGGGGTCGAACATGGCGCTGCGCCAGAACAGCGTGACCGCCACGGGCATGACGAAGAACGGTGTGATGGCGAGTGTGCGGGCGATGCCGCGCCCCGGGAACTTCTTCTGCAGCAGCATCGCCAGGACCAGCCCGACGAGCATGCTGGCGATCGTCGCGCCGCCGGTGAGGACCACCGTGTTCTTGATGGCCTTCCAGAACGTGTCGTCGCCGAAGGTGGCCCGGAAGTTGTCGAGGCCGGCGAAGCCCTTCTGGCCGGGGTCGAGCAGGTTCCAGCGTTGCAGCGAGTACCAGATGGTCAGGGCGAACGGGATCTGTGTCAGCACGAGCGTGATGACGAGTGCCGGCAGCAGCGGGGCGCGTCGGCTCCACGACCCGCGCCGGGCCGGTGGCTTCACCGGGACAGCCGGCTGGCTGATGGTGGTCATGGCTCACTTCCTCCTGAGAGTCGGGCGGCGTGATGGGCTGTTTCACCTCTCACGCCGCCCAGCTGCGGCTACTTGAGGTAGCCGGCCTTCTTGACCACGGACTCGGTGTAGGACTGGGACTTCTTCAGCGCCTGCTGCACGCTCTGGGTGCCGGCGATGGCTCCCGCGACCTGCTGCGAGACGTAGTCACCGATGTCGGTGAACTCGGGGATCTGCACGTACTGCACTCCGGTGTAGGGCACCGGATCGACGGTCGGCTGCTTCGGGTTGGCGGCGTTGATCGAGGCCAGGGTCAGATCGGCGTAGGACTTGGCCGCGCTCTGGTACTGCGGGATCGAGTAGGTCGAGGTGCGCGAGCCGGGCGGGACGGAGTCCCAGCCGGCCTTGGTACCGGCGAGCTTGATGTACTCCTTGCCGGTCGCCCAGGAGATGAACTTCCAGGCGGCGTCCTTGTGCTTGCTGGACTGGGTGATGCCCAGCGCCCAGGACCACAGCCAGCCGGACGCCTTGGTCTGATCCACGGGCGCCATCGCGAACCCGAGGTTGTTCTTCACCTGCGCGGTGGCCTCCTGCAGGGCGGATCCGGCGAAGACCGTGTCGTCGTACCACATCGCGGTCTTGCCCTGGGTGATCTGCTGGAGGCAGCCCTCCCAGCCGTCCTTGGCCGCGTCCTGCTGGCCGTGCGCACGCAGGAGGTCGACGTAGAACTTCACGGCTTTCTCGGTCTGGGGCGAGGTGAGCTGCGGTTGCCACTTCTCGTCGAACCAGCGGCCGCCGAAGGTGTTGATGACCGTGGTGAGGGATGCCAGGTTCTGGCCCCAGCCGGGCAGACCGCGCAGGCAGATGCCGGAGACTCCGCTCTTCTTGTCGTCCATCTTGGCCGCGGCCGCGGCGACCTGCTGCCAGGTCGGGTTCTGCGGGATCGTGACTCCGGCCTTCTTCGCCAGGTCCTTGCGGTAGAAGAGGAAGGAACTCGACCCGTAGAAGGGGGCGGCGTACAGCTTGCCGTCCGCCGAGACGATGTCCTTGATCGGCTGCAGGACGTCGCTCGCATCCCATGCCGTGTCTTTGGAGACGTAGCTGCTGAGCGGGACGATCCAGCCGTTCTTCGCCCAGATCGGCACCTCGTAGCTGCCGATCATGGCCACGTCGTACTGGCCCGCCTTGGTGGCGACGTCCTTGGTGACGGCGGGGCGCAGGTCGTTCTCCGGCAGGGTGGTGAACTTGACCTTGATCCCCGGGTTCTTCTTCTCGAAGTCGGAGATCAGGCTCTCGGCCGTCTTCATCTGAGGGTTCGCCGCGAGCGCCACGGTGATCGTGGTGTTGCCCGAGGCGTCCTGCCCGGCCGAGGGGTCGGAGCAGGCGGCAGCCGCGGTCAGTGTGCCGACGACGACTGTCGCCGTGATGAGTTGTCTACGTCCGTTGCGGGGCATGGAAGTCTCTCCTTGAGGACCGGAAGGGCAGAACTGCCGCCTTCGTTCTGTCGGGGCGGGTGGGGGATCATGTGGGGTCTGGGCGGATCAGGGGCTGACGAGCCGGCCGATCTCTGGGGAGGGGGATTCGGCCCGGGTCGGGGCGGGAGTGCCGACCTGGATCTCGACGTGCACCACGTCGCTGCGGACCCAGACCTCGTGGTGCTCGAAGGGCACCAGGTGCGTGTCCCACGAGGTCGACCTGACTTTCAACAGCGGTGCGCCGTCCGGGACTTGGAGCAGGTTGGCGACCTGCCCCCGCGCTGTGACGGCCTCGACCGTGCGGGACGCGCCCGCGACCGTGTAACCGCCTTTGCTCAGCGTGTAGTTGAGAGAGCCTTCTCCTGCCGGAACGTCGCTGCGTGACACCAGCTCGCCGACCGCCGGGGGCAGGTAGTTGGCGGAGAAGAGCGCCACCTTGCCGTCGAGCTTGCGAAGCCGTTCGAGGATGTAGCCGTCGCTGCCGGGAGCCATGTGAAGTTCCTCGGCCGAGTGCGTCGGCAGTGTCGCCCTCTCGGCACGCAGCACCTGGGTGGTGACCCGTCGCTGGTGCCCCGCCACCTCGTTCTCGAAGAAGCCCTCCCGGCCCTGCAACAGCCACCCCCGGCGCGGCGGCATCGAGGCGAAGGCCCCTCGCCGCGCGATGCGGGCGACCCAGCCTTCCTCCTCCAGCAACCGCAGGGCCTCTCGGACCGTGGCGCGGGAGACGTTCCAGGTGGCGGCCAGTTCACCCTCGCTGGGCAGTCGGTCACCGACGGCTACGGCACCCGTCGAGATCTGGTCACGGATGCGCTCCGCAAGCTGCAGGTAGTACGGCTCAGCCGAAATGCGATCGATGGCCTGAGCGCTGTTCGATCCGCTCATGAGGTGCTCCAGAACTCAAGGTCCCGCAGTCTTGTACGTACAGGCCGGTCAGCCCGGACAGTCCGGACTGTATGCATTGGTTTTCGGCCGCGTCAAGAGTCTGTTAACTACGAAAATGAGGGACTGCCGAGGAGGCGATGGCGACGCACTTCGCGACGCGGATCGGTGTGGCGCCCGGAGCTCCGACGCGGCCTCCGCGTACCCGTCTTCGTCTGCACGGCAGGGTTGTGGAGGGCGCAGCCGGCGCATCCCTCACGGGACACGGACAGGCTTCTGCCCGCTGCGTCGATCGCGGCAGCGGGCAGAAAGCCGTGGAACAGGGGCACGGCCGACCAGGTCATCGACGACTGTCCGGTGTCCGTGCGCGTTCTCGTGGTTCGGATGGTGGCTTCACGCCCGCCGGCACCGGTGCCGTGGGCACGCTGGAGCGAACACGCGTGTGGCCGTTGCCAGTTCACGTGCTGAAAGGGGCTGCTGCGCTCGCGTATCCGGCCGTCGGAGGGGCGCGAGCACAGCAGCCTGCTGAATGGCCGGTGCCTGCGGTGGGTGCTGGGGTGACCTGCTCGCTTATCGACCGGCTGCCGCACCTCGCAGTTCTGCCTCTGCCCCGGGGGTCAGTGCGGCAGCGACGGACGGCTTCCAGCCAAGGGCCCGGGCGGCGAGGAGCGCCGCGCCAACGGCTGTTACTTCCGGTTCCACGATGACGTGGGCTGCTGTGCCGGTCACCGCTTGTTTGATGTCGAGCCAGCCGCGGGAGCGGGCCCAGCCGCCCGCGGTGTAGACAGGCGCGTCCGGCTCGGCGAGGGCCTGTACGGCGGCGATGGCAAGGCCACCGCGTCGCGCCAGTGCGCCGAGTACGGCAGATGCCCTGGAGTGCGGGTCGGACGCGGAACGGGGCGCGTAGAAGGGCGTGTGGCCGCCCGCCGCGCCGGGGTGGAAGGTGTCCGAGAACAGATGATCGTCGGGTGTGGCGTTGCCGGAGATCAGACGGTCGAGGGCATCGGCCACGGCCGGATCCTGCGACGCCCATGCGACGTTCCGGGCGAGTTCCTCCACGTGGAGAACGGTGGCTCCGAAGGCGTTGTGAATGCCGGGTGAGACATCGACGGCCCCAGGCACATGGCCGGGCGGAGCATGTGTCTGCGCGACGACGACTTCCGCGGTGCCCATGGAGTCGAGGACGGCTCCGGGGCGTAGCTGATGGACGCCCCAGCCGCCGACGGGGTGGTCGTGCCCTCCGGCCACCACGAGGGCGCCGGGCCTGAGGACGCCGGCGTTCCGCAGCCGCTCGGAGCGTACGTGGCCGACGACGGCTCCCGTCGGCACGACCGTGGGCAGCAGTTCGGAGGCGCCGAGAGTCGCCTGCACGCGGCTGGTGTGCCAGGTGCGTGCGAGCGGGCGCCAGGCCCCGGTGCGCGCGGCGAGGGTGTCGCTGAGGAAGGCCGTGCCGCTCCAGCGGCAGGCGGCGTAGTCGGTCAGGGCGAGCCAGGCCGCCGCTCGATCGGCTCCGGGCTGACCGCGGGCCCAGGCCCAGCCGACCAGTGTGCGGGCGGCGTCGGTGGAGGTGCCGACGTCGTCGGCGGGGTCGAGGTGGTGCCGCAGCTCGCCGAACAGATCGGTGCGGCGGGGGTCGAACCAGGCCAGCGCCGAGGTGAGGGGCGTGAGTGAGGCATCGGTCAGAACACCGTCCTCACCGATGCCGGCAGCGCAGAGCGCTGCGATGGCGTAGCGCTCCCCACAGGCCTCGACGGCCATCTCTTCGAGGCACTCGAAGAGCCGTGCCGCGTCGATCGAGGGATCGTCGACGGACCTCGGGGTGGCGCGGCGTATGCGGGTGACGACGTGGCCGGCCGAGTCGAGCGCCACCACTTTGACGTTCGTGCTGCCGATGTCGATACCGAGTACGGCATCCGCCCGTTGCGGCGAGGTTCCCACGCGCTTGTCATCTCCTTCGATCGACGCGGCGGCTCATGTCCCTGCGGCGCGGATCAGTCGTCGAAGCTGACGCTGCGGGTGAGGGCGGCGACCTCGGACAGGAGCTTCTCGGCGACGTCGGTCTCGCGCTGCCATATGTTGCGTCCGACGATGACACCACGTGCACCGGCGCGGATGGTCTGGGCGATGGCGTCGACGGTCTCGGAAGGCTCTCCGGCGAGCGGGCCGCCGGCGATCACGAGGGGCACCTTGAGTTCTTCGACGAGGCGGCGGGTGCGCTCCTCCCCGGGGAAGGCGATCTTGATGATGTGGGCGCCGAGGTCATAGGCGATGCGCGCGATCTTCTCCTCTTCGACGATGACCTCTTCCGTGCGCGGGGCACCGATGAGGACGGGTTCGAGGATCAGCGGGATGTCCCAGGCGTCGCAGGCGGTGACTACGTCGCCGACGCGCTTGCACAGGGCGGCCTGCTCGACGCGGGAGACGTTCCAGGGGAAGAGCATCTTGACGGCGTCCACGCCCATGCGGACAGCCTCCTCGACGGTGGTGATGAGGCCGTGGGAGCCGCCGCCGTCGTTCTGGGCGTAGTCGTAGAAGGTGTCGATGGTCAGTACGCGGGTCAGGTGCGGGTTGCGGGCGAAGAAGGCTTCGGTCTGCTTGACCTGGCCAGGGGTCATCATGAAGCCGGTGA
Organism: Streptomyces sp. NBC_01622; assembly: GCF_045209635.1. Lineage (NCBI taxonomy): Bacteria > Bacillati > Actinomycetota > Actinomycetes > Kitasatosporales > Streptomycetaceae > Streptomyces > Streptomyces sp. NBC_01622. The sequence goes on along the minus strand of NZ_CP109293.1, from coordinate 1,785,064 downwards.
CGTCCTTGTCGCCCCACGTGGCGAAAGGCGCGGAAGGGGTCTCCAGGCCCTCGATGCGGTTGAAGATCAGCCCGTGGTCGACGGGCATGATGATGGCGACCCGGTCGCTGGGGAGCGTGCGGCGCATCCGGTATTCCATGGACATGGCTGTCTTGTCCCTCTCGTCGTGAGCGCGTGATCCGCTGGTCGGGCGGGGTGCGGTCTCGCCTACCACTAACTTGTACGTACAGTCTGGACTGTCCGAACAGTAGGCTCTAGCGTGAGACCGGTCAAGACCCGAGCAAAGGAGCACGGCGCCATGCACCGGCACATCGTCAATCGCCCTGAGCACGCCGCAGAGGAAGCTCTCGAGGGGCTCGCTCTCACACATCCGCAACTGCTCGCCTACGACCGCGCGGCGGGCATCGTCACGCGGGCACAGCCGGCCAGGGACAAGGTCGGACTGGTCTCCGGCGGCGGCTCGGGCCATGAACCGCTGCACGCCGGATTCGTGGGCGCCGGCATGCTCGATGTGGCAGTGCCCGGCGCCCTGTTCGCCAGTCCGACGGCATTGCAGGTCCATACGGGCACGGTCGCTGCGGACTCCGGGCGGGGAGTCGTGCAGATCGTGAAGAACTACACCGGCGATGTCCTCAACTTCCAGATCGCCGGCGAACTCGCCCAGGACGACGCGGTCAAGACCGAGGTCGTACTCGTCGACGACGACCTCGCCACGGATGCGGAGGACGACGGGCCCGGCCGGCGCGGGACCGCCGCCGTACTCGCCGTGGAGAAGATCTGCGGCGCGGCCGCGGAGGCGGGGGCCGATCTGGTCGAAGTGGCCGACCTCGGCCGGCGGGTCGCACGGAGCGCCCGCACCCTCAGCCTCGCACTGACCGCGGGCACCCATCCCGGCGCCGACGAACCCGCCTTCGTCCTGCCCGACGACGAGGTCGAACTCGGCGTGGGGATCCACGGCGAACGCGGCAGGGGTCGTATCCCGTTCGCGGACGCAGACACCCTCATCGCCCAGCTCGTCGACCCTGTCGTCGCCGCTCTCGGGCTCCGGCGGGGCTCGGCGGTGATCGCCATCGTCAACGGCCTCGGCGGGACATCCCCGTTGGACCTGTCCGTGGCCGCCCGCACCGTCCACCATCACCTCGGTGCCCTGGGCGTCACGATCGAGCGCTCCCTGGCCGGCTCCTACGTGACCTCCCTGGACATGCACGGGATATCGGTGACCTTGCTGCCCGCCGACGCCGACCTGCTTCCCCTGTGGGACGCCCCCGTGCGGACTCCCGCCCTGACCTGGTGACAAGACAAGGACGCACCATGACCGACACATCCGTGGACATCACGCTGGCCGACGGCTTCGGCAACCGCTGGACCGAGATCCTGCTGAGCACCTTCCTCCAGGGCCGCGCCGAGGACCTCGGCCGACTCGACCGACTGACCGGCGACGGCGACTTCGGTAACAACATCACCTCCGCCCTCCGGCGGGCCCAGCAGAGCATCGACGCGGAGGAGCCGCAGGACTACCGCGGCTGGCTGACCGCCGTCTCCCGCGGCTTTCTCGGCACCGGTGGCACCAGCGGCCCGCTGTTCGGCATGTTCTTCCGCGACCTCGCCCACTGCTCCGACGACGGCGAGCCCACCCTCGGCGAACTCTCCAATGGGCTGACCGCCGCCGCGGCCACGGTGCAGCGTTACGGCAAGGCCGAGGTCGGCCACAAGACCATGATCGACGCGCTCGTGCCCGCCGCCCGGACTCTGGAATCGCTCCTGCCCGGCACTGATCCGGTCCAGGCACTCGATCGCACCGCGCAGGCAGCCGTCGAGGGTGCGCGCAGCACAGCCGACCTGGTCGCCAAGCGGGGCCGCGCCAGCTATGTCGGGGAGGTGGCCCGCGGGGTGCTTGATCCCGGGGCGGCCGCGGCCGCCATCGTGCTCCAGGCGGCGGCCGCCGCGCAGTCCACCGCCAGCCCGGGCCTGGACACCGGCTGGATCAACGCCTGACGCACCGTGTACAGCGGGGGTGCGGCCGTACGTGGCCCCACCCCCACTGTCTTCTATCGCTCCGGCGGGTCACATTGACTGGATGGTCCGGACAGTACAGACGGCGCATTACGATGAAGAACCCCGGCATTGCCGTCACTGCCGGGGTCAGCGGAGGGAGCGCACCGTGACGCTATCGGGGGCCATTGACCGGCAGTCCTCGACGCCCTACTACCAGCAGCTCGTCGAAGCACTGGAGCACCGGCTCACCGGTGGTGAGATCCCGCAGGGCGAGAGGCTTCCGAGCGAGAACGAGCTGGGCAAGGAGTTCGGGCTGTCGAGGGCGACGGTCCGCCAGGCGTTGCAGGTTCTGGAGTCCCAGGGTCTGGTGACGCGGGTGACCAACCGGGGCGTCTTCGCCACCCAGCCGCCTGCCGAGGACGAGGGCTGGACCATCCAGCAGCCCCAGGGCTTCCTGGAGAACGCCCTCAGCCACCAGAACACCTCCGTGACCACCCAGGTGCTGCGCCACGGGCCGACCATCCTGCCCGCGTTCGCGTGCCAGCAGCTGAAGGTGCCGGAGAACACCGCCGGCTACGAACTGGTCCGGCTGCGCACCCTCAACGGTGTGCCCGCGCTGTACAGCATCAACTACAGCCCGCCGGACCTGGTTCCCGCGATCGCCGCAGCCCATGACGTGCTCGACGGCCAGGCCTCCCTCAGCCAGGCGCTCGCGGCCGCCGGATACAGCCTCGGTGGCGCCCACCGTTCGGTACGGGCCGTGGCGCCGTCCCCCGAGATCGCCGCCGCCCTGGACATCAAGCCGACCACGCCCACCCTGCACATCCGCTCCACCTCGTGGACTCCGACAGGGCAGCACTTCGACGTCTATGACACCTGGGTCCGCAGCGACATCGTTCCTCTGGAAGTCAACGTGGACGCCACCGGCAGTTCCTGAACCCCGGCACCGCCGATGCGATCCGGCAGAGGGCGGCCACCGTGCACCCGCACGGTGGCCGCCGCTCTTCCCCGTTCGGGGTCTGTGTCACGCGTTGGCCCGTTCGGCCGCCGGGGCGGTGACGTGCGCCAAGGGGAGACCCTCTTCCACCGCCTGCTGCGATTCCTCGGGAACCCGCAGCCAGCGGACCGCGATCCCGGCCAGCACGTACAGGCAGGCGAAGATGACGGTCACCCCGCCGGGGCCGATGAGGCCCAGGAACACCGTCACGATCAGCGGCCCGACAAAGGTGGCGGCACCGGCTCCGAGGTTGAGCACCGCGATGGCGTTGCCCTTCTGCCCGGGGGCCATCAGCGACATCAGTACCGAGATCGGTGTGAAACCGGCCAGGGTGATGCCGTACAGCGCCGCGCACAGCACAGCCACCCAGTACCGGTCACTGACGTGGGCGGGCAGGAAGTACAGGCACAGCGAGCTGACGGCGGAGGCGACGCAGCCGAACCAACGCAGGGTGCGGTGCCAGCCCAGACGATCGCTGAGCACCCCGAAGAAGAGATTGGCGAAGATGTTCGCCGCGCCCAGGACGAACACCAACTGCAGCCATCCCGAGGTGCCGAAGTGCAGGTCGTCGGAGAACACCGTGGGCAGGAAGACCAGGAACCCGAACTGCGGTGCGGTGTTGACGATCCGCACCAGGCAACCGATCGCGATGCGCGGCTGGGAGAAGAGGATGGCGACGCTGTTGGCGATGCTGCGCCCCGCGGACACCTCCGGCGCCGCAAGACGCTCGCCGCCTGTCGCGTGACGGATTCCGGTCAGCGCGATGATGCCGCCCGTGACGACCAGCACGAGGGAGATCCACAGGGTCGCGTATTCGCCGATCAGCGGTTCGCTGCCGCTGGCCAGGAGTGAGCCGAGGGTCGGCAGGCCGCCGGTGAAGGCGAAGTAGAACCACCCCACGGCCGAGCCGAGCCGGTGCGCGGGACTGCCCGCCAGCACCCACACCAGGAAGCCGTAGGCGAAGAAGGGATAGCCGAAACCGCGCAGGCCGTAGGCCACCAGCATCAGGGGATAGTTCTCGGTGGGCAGGGCGACGGCCAGGAAGACGACCTCCAGGCTGCCCCAGACGGCAAGACCCAGCCACATGACCCGGCGCGGCCCCCACACATCCGACAGGGCCCCCGAAAGCCAGGACCCAGCCGTGACCACCGCGCCGTAGACGGTGATGGCGACCGCGGCCCTGGTCTCCGAGCCGGCGCCGTGGTCGGCCAGGTAGGGGGAGATGTAGCCGGACTCGACCCCGTCGCCGATCATGAACAACAGCAGACCGACGAACCCCCACACCAACGGACGTGGCAGGCCGAGCCGGTCGATCAGGCCCTGCTCACTGCGGGCCGGCGAAACAGATGCGGACATGAGCGTCTTCAATCGTCTCGACAAGCGTGTGGCATCACCGCTGCGGAAGGACGTGAACCTTGCGGGCGGCGTCGGACCGGGCAGCCTCAAGGGCAGCGGCGTAGTCCTCAAGGCCGAAGGTATGGGTGACCATGCCCTCCGACAGGCGCGGAAGGTCCAGTACCGCAGCGACCGCGTCGGGGTAGGCGGTCGCCAGCGACTGCGAGCCCACCAGGGACAGTTCACGGTCGAACAGGTCGTAGGGGAACAGGTCGATCGACGCCTCGGGGCTGACCACGCCCATTTGTAGCAGCGTCCCGCGCTTGGCCAGCCGCTCCAGCGCGTCCGACACGGCCGAAGGATGACCGCTCGCCTCGATGACCAGGTCGACGTCATGACCGGCGGCCCGCTCACCCGGTGCGTGCACCGCATCGGCACCGAACTCCACGGCCGCGTCGCGGCGCACCGCGCTCGGCTCGATGACACCGATGGACTGGGCCTCCTGGGCCTTGGCGTAGGCCACGGCCAGCAGGCCGATCGAGCCGGCCCCGTAGACCAGCACGCGCAGACCCTTGAGCTGGCGGATACGCGAGGCGGCATGCAGAACGCAGGCCAGCGGCTCGATCAGAGCTCCCGTGGCGAAGTCCAGCCCCTCCGGCAGCCGGTACACCACCTTGTTCGGAACACGCACCAACTCGGCACAGGCCCCGTCGATGGTCACCCCGATCGCCATCAGCTCCGGGCACAGGTTCGTCGCCCCGGCCTGGCACTGCTCGCACACTCCGCACGCGACGTTCGGGTCCACACACACGCGGTCTCCGGCAGCGAATCGTTCGACGCCGAGGCCGACGGACACCACCGTGCCGGCGAACTCGTGACCGGGCACGACCGGGAAGCGGCCGGTCGGGTAGTCCCCTTCGGCAAGATGGAGGTCCGTGCCGCAGATGCCGACCGCGGCGGGAGCGATCACGACCTCGCCGGGGCCGGGTTCAGGATCAGGCAGCTCTCGGATCTCAGTGGGTCCCCGTCCATCCAGGATTACCGCACGCATCGTCGCGTCCTCTCACCGGCTCGCGCTGAGCAAAGAACCCAGCCACACAGGCCGCCGGTGGTGTCCCTGCACCGGCGAACACCCAGCACGGTAGGCGGTCCCACCCATCCTGTCCATACGTTACGTACTGTACGTACAATAATTTGCCCAACCTGTCCGTGCTGAGGCGGGCGTCGTGGACCATGTCCAGATCTTCAAGGGCCGGGTCGCAGCCCGCCTGCATGGGCGCGGTGGATGCGGGCCGCGTCGGGCCGAAAGGCGAGGCATCGGGTATCCCGAGGGCGGTGCGCCGACAAGTGGCGAGTGGGCCCGGCGCGAGCGTGTCCGTCGGGGGCCGAGGTGATGCCCCGCTCGACCGATGCCGAAGGGCCGGCGCCACACCGCGCGCCGGCCCATGAACGTGTTTCACGTACTCCCTGGCGGGAGCCCGGCCGTTGGCCGGGCTCCCGCCCAGTACGCCGCCCATTGAGGCGTGCTGGTGTCTAGGAGGACACCAGCACCAGGGACCACAGCTGAGAGGTGGCGCCGGTGTACGCCTGCTGGACGATCTGCGCGCCGTCGGTGGTGGCTGCTCCGGAAACGGTGAGGGCGAGACCCGAATTGCGGTTCACCAGCTTGTAGTTGGAGCCGACGGCGACCACCTGCCACTGCTGGTCGTTGCCACTGTTCTGCACCCACTGCACGGCGCTCGCGCCGCTGGCCGTGCTGGCCGCCAGGATGCCGAGGGCTCGGCCGCTGTTCTTGTCGAGCAGCGTGCTGTATCCGCTGCCGACATCCGTGACGTGCCACAACTGGTCGGCCGACCCGTTGTCGGTCCACTGCACGACGTTCTGCCCGTCGTGCAGGTCCGCGGCGTACACGCCGAGGGCCTTACCGCTGTTGGCGTTGACGAGCTTGTAGTACGCGCCGGTGGAGTTCCCGAAGTCGATGTCCGCGTAGGAGATGGTGGTCGTCCCGCCGACGATCTCGACTCGGCCCGTGTTGGGGATGTAGGTGAGGCTGCGGCTGTAGGAGGACGCCATCGTCGTGTGCTGCTGCGTCCACGCACCGGTGCTGCTTCCGCTGGCGTTCGTCCAGACGTCCCCGCTGCCCGCGGCGTTGAAGAGGATCCGCCCGTTCGGCATGCGCATGAGTACCGGGCTGCCTCCACGGGACAGGGCACTGGAGCCCGATGTCACCGAGAGCGAGGTGACGCCGGTACCCGCGGTACCGCCCACCGAGTAGAAGTGCAGCGGATCGCTGGCGATCTTGTAGCGGACGTTGTCACCGCCACCCCAGTATTCGTAGGTCATCATCCACTTGCCGTCGCTGGTCTGGACGACATTGGTCATGCCGGGGCGGCCGCCGCCGATCTCGCTGTAACCGGACGAATTGGTGACCGTCGTCCCGGAGACATCGACAACCGGGCTGCTCCACGACGAGCTGACGCCGTCCCAGGTCCGGTGCGCGAGGATCTGTGTGGAGGGATCCGGAGTCGTGGCGTTGTTCGGGTCGAGCGTCGGGACGCCCGTCGACGAGTCGTAGCCGGTGTAGTCGTTCTCGTCGGAGTAGTAGGCGACGAGCTGGTTGTTGTAGACCATCAGGTACGGCTCCCAGACGGGGTCGTTCTGGTGGTTGGTGTTCTCGGTGGCCGGGTAGTTCGCGCCGTTGGACCAGCTGCCCGTCGTGATGACGTTGACGACATTCCACGTCGCGCCCGAGTCGGTGCTCGAGTAGAGCGCGATCGCCGTGTTGCTGCGGTCGCCGTCGTGCGTCGGCGTGTAGCTGGAGTTGGCTGCCTTCTGGTCGAGGTAGTTGTAGTCGTCGCCCGAGACGACGGTCGCCATCAGCAGTGTGCCGGATGCGAGATTTCCGACTGCCTGGGGCAGCACGTACAGATACGGGTTGGTCCAGTTACTGACGTACGCGGAATAGGCGGGGTTCGACGACGCGTACGCCGGTGCCTTGACGTCTGCCAGTTGCTGCCAGGTCGTGCCGTTGTCGTCGCTCTTGTACACCGGCATTGTCTGGCCGTCGGCCGAACCCGAGGCGGCTACCGTCGACTTCTCGAATGCCGCGACGATCCTTCCGCTCGGCAGCACGGCCGTTTTCGGGTACAGCGCGCAGTTGTTGGTGGCCTTCGTGCAGGATGCGTTGCTCGGGAGCTGGTAGAGGGTGGCGGGATTCGGTGTGGACGCCTGCGCAGGCGTCACGAAGGTCCACAGCGCCGCGGCTATAGCCAGAACAACGATCAAAGCTTTACGCGGATGTCTTGTGCTTTTCATCTTTCCTCCCGAAAAGATAGACAAGATCGGATCTTGGAGTCCGGAGCGATCCGGGATCCGTATGCCGGCGGCCGGTGGTTCCTCTCCGGCTTGGCGGCGCCAAAGCGGAGGTGAGTTTGTCTTCCCCCAGGTATTTGGAGCGGCCCGTCCATGCCATGGCAAGGGGGGAAGTCAAACGTTCGAGTCGCGGACTGAGCCTGCGGATCGGCGTAGTTGAGTTGGGCCCTGGGGTATCAGTTTTCCTGGTTGGCGAGTGGGAGAATTCACGGCTTATGGCGTACGCATGCGTCCACCGCTCTGCTGTATTCGCCCATCGCGCCTGATTCCGTCGAGGGCACGAAGTGCGTGAAATCCGAGGGGAGTCGAGCGACCTGTCCGCGACAGCTGTTCGCAGAGGAAGGCGGGGTTGCGCTTTCCTCAACTGTTGACAGTGACAGGGGAATTGCTGATGTCACGTCTCTGTCGGTGCTTTCGCGGACGACGCGGACCGGATGGGTGGCGGTCCGTTCAAAAGAGGCGGGCAGCCTGCCGTTCCGGCTGCGGTTGTAACGCAGTTCCGATGCCTTCGTACCATCGCGAACAAGGCAACCCCATCACCTCCTCTGAACTCCCCGACGGGGGGCGGGGATGGGCCAATTATTCGGGCGTGGGGCATCCGTGTCACCAGCGCGTTTCGAAAGTGTTTCGCAGAGGGGCGGTTCACTGTGTATTGACGTGTCGGCGCACCCGTCGCCATCCAGGCGGTTTCAAAGTCCCGGTGATCACGTGATGTGCAGGTCGCGACGGTAGGTCGATGGGTGGTCGGCCCGGTCCGTAGGCAACGAAGCTCAGGTTGATGCCGGTGACCGATCAAGCAGCCTGTATTGCCCGGGGCTTCGATGTGCCGTCAGTTCGTCGGCATCTGTCTGGTCAAGTTGCCCACCCAGCAGCATCGGTTGATCAGGCCGCCGAGCCTGCGGCTGCAGACGCCGGCCGACTCGCGGCATCGGCGCGGCAGGCGTCACTCGTTCGTGAATATCCTGCTGACTGCCTGCTGGGCGGTGCTGACCGGGGCGCGCCCGTTCGCCGCGATCGGACAGTGGGCACGAAGCGCCCCGTGGTACGCGCTCGCTCGGCTCGGAGCCCTCGCCCCGACAGTCTTCGATGCGCGGATCGCACCGAGCGCAGCGACCACCCGCCGGGTGCTGAATGCCGCCTGTCCCGGTGGTATGGCAGACCTGCTCGGATCGATCCGACGGGGGCCGAAGCCCTCATGGTGGACGGCACGAACGCCGGGGGATCGCACCACGGCGAGATCTCGGCCGCCCATCTGCTGGCAGGGGCACCGCCGACCTCACTGTTACCCCGCTGCGGGTGCAGGACAAGACGAATGGAATCACCGGCTTCGACGAGTTGGATTGTTCTGGACGGGCTGTGGAGGATCGCGAAGTTGCTGATCCCTGCGCAGAGGGTGCGGCCGCAGGGCGGCGGAAGGCAGGGCACACCTGATGAGACGCTGTTTGCGGCCATCGTCTCTCTGGTCTGCGGCTGCGGCTGCGGCTGGCGCCGGGTGCCGCTCTGCTTCGACATATCGAAGTCGACGGCTCACCGCCGGTTCCTGATCTGGTCCCGGGCCGGTGTCTGGGGCCGCCCGCACGGCGCCGTGCTGCACTGGCTCGACGGCGCCGGCTTCGTCGACGTCACCCGCGTCTCCGCCCATCCTCGCGTCACTTCTCCCCCTGACGTTTTCCGCCCCGAAGCCCACTCGTGGCGTCCCTGGTCTTCGACCCAGGTGCGAACCACTCCGCGGCTTCCAGCCTCAGCTATTCACGGGCCGCCCGCCTCTTCGGCGCCAGCCCGCCGCCCCGCGCGTACCTCATGCCCCGGCCTTCCGAAAGGGTTTCGAAGCGCCAGAAGCACACCCGTCACCGTGAGTTCAACTTCAGGACACAGATCCCTGCCAGGGTGCGGTGAATCTGCTTGAACTTGCAAGCAGTTCTTCGCCTCCCCTCATCGCGTACAACCGGCACGCCGCTGCCGGTCTGGGCACCAGGAGTGAGCCACCACATGCACCCCCCGTTCAAGTCGTCCTCCAAGACGAACAGGGCCCCCGCCCGCACAAGCGCCCCGATCAAGCGCATCGCCACCGTCGGCGCGCTGGCCCTCGCCTCGACGCTGTCCTTCGTCTCGCCCGCGAGCGCCGCGACCGACATCAGAGGCACCGAATCGTGGAGCACGGACAAGTTGTTGATGAGTCTGTGCACAGGCTCGACCAGCAAGACGTATTGGTGGATCAACGTCAACACCGGCCAGGTGTCGAAGGACACCACGAACGGCCTTCCGGCCAAGAGCCTCCAGTCGGGCCTCGAGCGCTTCGAGGGATCGTGCTACTACCCGCAGTCGTCGACCTGGACCTGGACTGGCTCGGAAACGGGGGTTACCGAACCCCTGGTGAACTGCGCCTACGGCTCGGGACTCAGCCAGACCGTCCAGGCGAACGGAAGCACCACGAGCACCACGACCAATAGTGTCTCCGGCTCGATCGGCATCGACTGGACCATCCTGGAGAAGGTCCTCTCGGTCCAGGCCGGCGCCAGCTACGAGCACAGCTGGTCGTACGCGAAGCAGTCGGGCTGGTCCGTGTCGACCACCCTCACCGTGAACCCGCGCCGGACGGGTTGGCTGGTGCTGCGCCCGGAGATGCGCACGGTGCGCAGCAACCCGGTCTTCCACGTCGACAAGTACTCGTGGGGCAAGTCGGGCGGTGGTCAGGAGAACACCACCACCTGGCGTGGCCGCAGCTATAACGAGATCAGCTCGCGTGGCGCCTACTACGACGCCAAGGCCAACGTGCTCAACTCCCAGGGCAAGCCGTCCGGTAAGTACGTGGCCTACGACCGAGCGGTGAACAGCTCGGACTGCCGAAACTGATTCCGGCACGGGAGGATCTGCCGGGAAGTCGGCGGCGCCACCGCGGGAGAGCGGCGCGCCCCACCACCCTCAAGGGGCGGATTCAACAAATCGTCGCAACACAGGGGGTGTTGCGACGTTCATTAGAACCCAAGAGGGGGTGGCGGGGCGCGCCGTCGTAGGCGCATCGGGCAAGGGCGCCGCACAGGGGTGGGCCCGTTCACCTGTCCACCGCTTCGGTTCAGGCGAGCCCTGGGACTGCGGGCCATCGGCCTGACACTTAGCCGGGAGCCCCTCTGAGCTGGCCCGAGTCCTGTGGCGGCCGATCTTGTGTGTCTCAGACTGCGTTCGGAGCGGCCAGGCAACGGTGGTGAGCCACCTCGAACTCCTCGGGCGGGAGGAGGTCGAGAGCGGAGTGCAGGCGCCCGGTGTTGTATCAGCCCACCTACTGCCCGATGGCGCCTTCGGGCCCGGTCGGCGTCTCGCCAGGGGGCTTGGTGTTCGATCAGCTCGGCCTTGAAGGTGCCGTTGAGTGCCTCGGTCATCGCGTTGTCGTACGAGTCAGCGACGGAGCCCACGGACGCGGCGGCGTCGACGTTCGCCAGTCCGTCCTCGCGCCGCAGTTGGCGGTGGATCCTGCGGGTGCCGTAGGTCTTGCCGAAGGCAGCGTGGGGGGTGTCCCTGCATGTCCTCGGCGGCGGCTGCCTTCCCGGCTCGAGTTCTCGTCCTCCGGACGCCTCTGTAACCGCCACCACGTGCCACCTGCCTGGCCAAGATCGTGTCCGACATAGGCAGGTGCGTGTCGGCCTGCGACCGCGGCTTGGACAGGGAACGGTGGAGCCCACTGGGGCGGACTTGGCAGTAGCTGGTCCAGGTCCCACGGCGGCCGACAAGCCCACTTGCCCTCGTCGTGGTCGGTGATGACGCCAGGCCGGCCGTGTGTGACGCGGGAGCCGTAGTCAATGAGGAGGTCGCCGACTCGCCCCTTACCGAAGCGTGTCGAGGAAGAGCGGCTGCACCACGACGTGACGCGGGTCTTCGGGCTTGGGTGAACCGGACTACTACCGTCCTGCAGGGCGGACCGGATCCCTCATCCTGACCGATCCGAGAAGTCCGTGTCGGTCGAGTAGGGCCGCTGCCTTGGCGGCCTGACGAGACCGGTCTCGTAGGCGAACACGACGGCCTGGACGCGGGCGCGGGCGCCGATCTTGGTGAGGATGCTGCTGATGTGGCTCTTGACCGTGGTCGGGGCTATCGAGAGGCGTTCGGCGATCTCCCTGCTGCTCCAGCCGGAGGCGAGAGCGGCGAGCACCTCGCATTCGCGCTCGCTGAGATGGGACAGCCGGTGCCTGCGTTCGGTGAGGTCGGCTCGGCTCTGCTCACGGACCGCGTCGACGAGTGCGTGGGTGAGGTGCGGAGACAGGACGGCACCCCCGAGCGCGATGACGTGGATAGCCGCTGTCAATTCGTGAGGGAGGGCGTCCTTGAGGAGGACTCCGTCGGCACCGGCGCGCAGCGCGGCGCAGGCGGATTCGTCGGCGTCGGAGGGGCTGAGTAGCAGTACCCGCGGGGGGAGCGTGTCTGTCCCGTCGGCGTGAGGTGCCGTCGAATCCTCGGCGGGCCGCGTGATGCGATGGATGGCCTGAATGTGCTTCTCGTCCGGCCGACCCATATCCATGAGGACGACGTCGGGCCGGAGTGTGTCGGCGAGTCGGACTGCCTCGGCGCAGGCGGTCGCCTCGCCCGCGATCGTGAGGTCGGACTGGGCTTCCAGGAACATCCGCAGGCCGAGGCGTTGCAGAGCCTGGTCGTTGACGATGAGAACGGTGGTCATGCGGGTGCTCTCCCGGCGGACCGGGCCCTGGAGGCGTTCGGCCGGCGATGGTTGGGGCGGTGATGGTGTGGGGGGGCGCGGACCCAGCCACGGATCCTGGGATTTTTCGGATCGTGGCCGGGTCCTTCACCCGCACCGGGCGCCTGTCCCCACGGACGGCCGGCGCGGACCGGACGCGCGCTCCGCTTGAGTACGCGCGACCGGAGTCGCGGGTCGCAGGAGGAAGGAGGCCGGGGCGGCCTGCCCGAAGGCCTCGCTGCTCTGTGACTGTTGCCGTCCTCAGCTCTTGACGGTGCTCAGGACTGCGGTGGCCATGCCCTGTTCGCCCCGTTCGTTGGGGTGGACCATTGCGGCGGGACTGCTGGGCTTGAGGGGTTCGATCCATCGAGTGGCCGCCGGGGAGCAAGCGTCGTGGCCGGCGGACGGGGTGAAGGTGTCGACGTACGTGGCCCCCGCGGCTCGCGCGCGTTCGCCGAGCATGGTGTTGAGTTCCTGCTGTTTCTGGCGCAGGAACGTGACGTCGCCGGGCGCGATGGGCAGGCCGCGACCGCAGCGTGTGCCCTTGGCGGGCAGGATCGACGGGTAGCCGACGACGTAGACCCGGGCCTCGGGCGCACGGCGTTGGATCTCGTTGAGTGCCTGGGCGAGGTGGTCACCCGCGGTGCGTATTTTCTGGGCCACCTTGTCGGTGCCGCCGGAGGTGTACTTCTCCTCGCAGGGTGCCTTGTCGGTGATGTCAGTGATGCGCTCGGCCAGTTTGAAGAGCGTTCCCGTGCCGACGCACTTGGTGATCATTGAGCTGAAGCCGATGTCGTTGCCGCCGATGCCGAGCGTGACCAGCCGCGTGTCGGTGGTCAGCGCGGAGAGCTGTGCGGGGTTGGTGCCGTTGCCGGTGGACTGAGGGGTGGTGAGGTCGGAGATGGTGGCGCCACTGCAGCTGACGTCACGGAAGTCGGCCGCCTTGAGACCGAGTTCCTTGGCGACCAGGGCCGGATAGTTGCGACCGGAGCGGTCACAGCCGGCCGGAGTGGCGGTCTGAGGAGAGATCTTGGGGCCCGAGGTGTACGAGTCGCCGAGTGCGACGTACGGCCCCTTGGATATCTCCTTGTTGTTGCTCTGGTTGCTCTGGTTGCTCTTGTTGCTGCTGTCGGAGCTCTGTCCAATGCTGACGGCGGTGACCAGTACCCCGCAGGCAAGGGCCATGCCCATGCCGGTTCGTGCCAACGGTCCCATTGCTGTGTCCTGTTCTTCGTTGTGGATGCTGGGTTGCGGGGACGTGGCGGTACACAAGGAGCGGTGTCGGTGCGGCCCGTGGGGGCGAGCGGGGCGGGGCGGTTTACGACGGGCGGACGAGTCCGGTGTCGTAGGCGAAGATGACGGCCTGCACGCGGTCGCGGGCGTCGATCTTGGTGAGGATGCGGCCGATGTGGGATTTGATCGTGGATTCGGCGAGGTGGAGACGCTCGGCGATCTCCTGGTTCGTCCAGCCGGTGGCCATGGCGGTGAGGACTTCGCACTCGCGTTGGGTCAGGTCGTCGAGGCGGCGCTGCTGCTGCGGACTGTGCCCGGGGAGGCGGTCGCTGAAGGCGTCGATCAGTTTGCGGGTGAGGCCGGGCGAGATGACGGCGTCGCCGGCGGCCACGGCCCGGACCCCGGCGACGAGTTCGTCGGGCTGGGCGTCCTTGAGCAGGAAGCCGCTGGCTCCGGCTCGCAGGGCGTCGTAGGCGTATTCGTCGAGGTCGAAGGTCGTCAGCACCAGGATGCGTGAACGGCCGCCGGACTCCACGATGCGGCGGGTGGCCTCGATGCCGTCCATGCCGGGCATCCGGACGTCCATGAGGACGACGTCGGGCCGGAGTTCGGCGGTCATACGGACCGCTTCACCGCCGTTGGTGGCCTCCCCGACGACGTTCATGTCGGACTGGGCCTCCAGGAGCATGTTGAAGCCCATCCGTTGCAGGGCCTGGTCGTCGACGATGAGGACGGTGGTCATGAGGGGTGCTTCTCCGGGGAGTTGGGCTGCGGGCTGGGGACGAGGAGGGCGCGGACGGACCAGCCGCCGTGAGCGTTGGGGCCTGCGGTGACGGTGCCCTGGTAGAGGGCGGCGCGTTCGCGCATGCCGACCAGGCCACGGCCGCCGCCCGCGCGGGGACGGTTCGCCGAGGGTGTGCGGGACGGGCCGGTGTCCTCGACGGTGACGCGCACGGCGTCCGGGTCGGCGGTGAGGGACACCTGGACCGAGGTGTCGGGGGCGGCGTACTTGACGGTGTTGGTCAGGGCCTCCTGGATGATGCGGTAGACGGAGAGCTGGATCCCGGGAGGCAGGTCGGTGAGGCTGCCGCGGGCGTCCAGAGTGACGGTGGGACCGGCCGCGCGGACGCGGTCCAGCAGCGAGTCGAGGTCGGTCAGGCCGGGCTGCGGGGCGAGCGGCATGTCGCCCGGCCGGTCGTCCTCCTCGCCGATGACGGAGAGCAGGCGGCGCAGTTCGGCCAGTGCGTCACGGCCGCTGGTGCTGATGATGCGGAGAGTCTGGGCCCCGCGTTCCGGCTTCTTCTCGGTGAGGGCGGCGGCGCCGTCGGCGAGACCGACGATGACGGCGAGGGTGTGGCCGAGGATGTCGTGCATCTCCCGGGAGACCCGGGCACGTTCCTGCGCTATGGCCAGGCGGGCCTGCTGGTCGCGTTCCTTCCTCAGGGCGTCGATATAAGCACTGGCCAGTCGGCTGAGCAGGCCCAGCGCGGCGAACGCCGCCATCGCGGTCATCGCCAACAGGGTCACGACCTCGGGGCGTGTGGCGTGTTCCAGCTGGCCGCCCCGCCAGAAGACGGCGGCCCACACTCCGAGCTGCACGGTGGTGATGCCGACGGCTAGAGCGAGTTGCCGGGGGGTGCTGTAGCGGCCGACGTTGAAGAGGGCCACGACCCGTGCGGACTCGGCTCCGGTCAACACGCCCAGCGGGAGGGCCACTATGGAGGCGGCGGTGGTCAGGGCGAAGACCAGCATGGGCCGGCGTTCCCGCCACAGGAGGGGGAGGGTGAACGCGACGATGAGCGCCAGCTGCGCCGGGACGTCGCCGGTGTTGTAGGGATTGAGGTAGGAGTTGATGCCGAGCGCGGCGCAGAAGGCCGGCACCCCCCAGTACCGGACCTTGGGATGGGCCCGGTCGGCCCGGCGCAGCGCTGCCAGCCGGAAGATGACCGAGGCGATCACACGCTGTTCGGAATCGCTGGTCAGGGTCTCCAGGACCCGGCGGTTGTCCGGGCTGGGGGCCGCGGGGGCGCTCGGTGTGGTCACGGGGGTCCTTCATAGGTCGGGAGGCCGCCCGCCGGTCCCGGGGGATTGGACCGGCGGGCGGGGCTGGGGCGGCGGCCGGTGGGAGGGGGCCGCTCCCGTTGCCGACCGGGCGGTGGTCGGCAGCTTGTCGCTGCGGCTCGTTCCGGTCAGCGCTTGCGGAACATCTTCTTTCGTATCCCCCTCATTGTTGTGGCCTTCGACTTGCTCGTGTCGCCGGGCGGGGTGGCGTCGTCGGCGCGTGCGAAACGTTGCTTGAGCCCGGACATTCCCCGCGTCCTGCCGTGGTGATGCCGTGGAAGCGGCGACGTGGACGCAGCAGTATCGGAGGTGTCGGAGCCGGAACCGCTGGTGAAGGTGTGCGGGGAGCTGTAGCTGTCCGAGCCCGGGTGGCCCCCGGCGGCCACGCCTGCGAGTACAGGTTCGGGCGCGGTGCTCGTGCTGTCGGTGTCCAACGACTGGCGCAGCTTCTCGCCCTCCACGTCCACGTCGGGCATGATCCGGTCGAGCCACTTGGGCAGCGCCCAGGCGCGGCGGCCTAGCAGGGTCATCACCGCGGGGACGATGGTCATGCGGACCACGAAGGCGTCGAAGAACACGGCGGAGCCGAGGCCGAGGCCGACCGACTTGATCAGGGCCGCGTCGTCGAGGAGGAACCCGGAGAACACGGAGATCATGATGATCGCCGCGGCGGTGACTACCCGTCCGCTGTGCCGGAAGCCTCCGATGATGGCCTGGGTGGGTTCGGCTCCGTGGACGTACTCCTCCCTCATTCGGGTGACGAGGAAGACCTCGTAGTCCATGGCGAGGCCGAAGACGACGCCGATCAGCAGGATGGGCAGGACGCTGACGATGGGCGCGGTCTGGTCGACGCCGAAGATGTCCGAGAGCCAGCCCCACTGGAAGACCGCGACCAGGACGCCGAGGGTGGAGGCGATGGTGAGTAGGAAGCCGAGCGTCGCCTTGAGCGGGATCAGGATCGAGCGGAAGACCAGCAGCAGCAGGACCAGGGCCAGGCCGACGACGATGGCCAGGTAGGGGATGAGGGCCTGGGCGAGCTTGGTCGAGACGTCGATGTTGACGGCCGTGGTTCCAGTGACCATCAGGTCGGCGCCGGTGTCCTTCTGCAGGGCGGCGCTGTGGTCGCGGATGTTCTTGACCAGGTCCTTGGTGGCCTGGCTGGTGGGGGCGCTGTCGGGGATGACGCCGATGATGGCGACGTCACCGGCCTTGTTGAAGGCCGCGTCACGGACTGATGCGACATCGTCCAGCTTGCCCATCACCGCGGTGGCGTCCGCGGCGGCAGCCTTGGGGTCGTTGCTGTCGCGGGCGTCGACGACAACGGTCAACGGGCCGTTGAAGCCGGGTCCGAAGCCCTTGCTGAGGGTGTCGTAGGCGAGGCGCTGGGTGCTGTGCGGAGGCTTCATGGAGTCGTCAGGCAGCGTCATACGCAGCGACAGGGCGGGGATGGCCAGCAGTCCGAGCCCGATCACCGAGGTGACCAGGACCTTGACCGGGTTGCGGGTGACGAACTTCGCCCACCGCACGCCCATCGACTCGCCCTCGCCGCGCTCCAGCGCCTTCATGCGGCGGGTCTGCAGCTTGCCCTTCATGACCCGAGTACCGGCGAAGCCGAGCATGGCGGGCAGCAGCGTCAGCGCGATCACCACGGCGATGGCGACCGCGAAAGCGGAGCCCAGGCCCATGGAGGTGAGCATCTGGATGCCGATGACACTCAGACCCGCGAGCGCGATGATCACGGTCAGGCCCGCGAAGACGACCGCCGAGCCGGCGGTGCCCAGGGCTCGTCCGCAGGCTTCTTCGGGGTCGTGGCCGTCGCGGATCTCGTTGCGGTAGCGGGAGACGATGAACAGGGCGTAGTCGATGGCGACCGCCAAGCCCAGCATCAGTGCCAGGGTGGAGGCCTGCGAGGCGATGTCGAAGAACTGAGTGGCGATGGTGATTGACAGGATGGCCGCACCCACGCCGAGAATCGCGGTGAGCAGGGGCAGCCCGCCGGCGATCATCGAGCCGAAGGTGATCATCAGGACGACGGCGGCGACGGCGAGACCGATCAGCTCCGCCGCCTTGCTGGCGGCCTTCTCCTTGACGGCGTCGCCACCCAAGCTCACTGTGAGGCCAGCCTGCTCACCCTGGGCGACGACGTCGTCCTGGACGGCATGAGCGGCGTCATTGACGTCTGCCTGGGCGACCTTGTATGTCACTCCGGCGTAGCCGATGCTGCCGGACTTGCTGACCTGCCCACTGGTGAAGGGGTCGGAGACACTCGACACCTGCGGTGACTTCTCGAGCTTCGCGACCATGGACTCGACCACGGTCTTGTTTGCGGCGGAGGTCAGTTTCTGCCCGCTCGGGGCTTCGATCACGACCCGCGCGTCGGCGCCGTCGGCGGCTGCCTGGGGGAACTCCCTCCCCAGCAGGTCGATGGCCTTCTGGGACTGCGTGCCGGGCAGCGTGAAGCTGTCCGAGGTGGAGCCGGTGGAACTCATGGCGCCGATGCCTACGGCGGCCAGGACGGCGATCCACAACATCAGGAACAGGCGTCGTCGCCGGAAGGCGAGCCGTCCCAGTCGATAGAGGAAGGTGGCCACGGGGTACTCCCACCAGGAGAAGAGATCATTACGTGAGCAGGGCCTGATCGACCCTTGATCTCAAGCTAGGTGCGGGTTTCCACGCTTCCTGCCCCCTGTGGCATCGAATCGACGGGCCGCGATTAGTACCGCAGGACTAATGCCCCTCCCCTGAAAACGCGGCGATCGGCTGTGCTCCCGTCACCCGGGGACGCTGACCACCACCCTGCCCCGCCCGCCCGCGTCGACCCGTTCGTGGGCCTTGGCGATGTCCTCCAGCGGGTAGCGGTCCGCGACGTCGACGGTGAGGGCGCCGGCCGCGGCGGCCGCGGTCAGATCACGGGCGGCCTGTCGCTTCGCCACGGCGGGGAAGTCGTCACTGCCGAGCAGCCGCAGGGTGACGTTGTTGAACAGCAGAGGCCAGAAGGGGAGTTCCGTACGGTCGGCGTGGGTGCCGTAGGCGGCGATGACGGCGTCGAGCGCGGTGACCGCGTTGTCGAGGTCGGCGTTGGCCGACAGCGACACCTCGACGACACGGTGGACGCCGCCCGGCGCGTACGAGCGGATCGCTGCCGCCGGGTCGGCCGAATCCAGGGCGACGGCGTGGGAGACGGCGGTCGCGTCGACGTGGGCGAGGTCGTCGCCATGGCGGACGGTGCCGATGACGGTGGCGCCGCCCCAGCGGGCGAGCTGGGCGGCCAGGGAGCCGACGCCGCCGAGCACACCGTGGACGAGGACGATCCGGCCGTCGACCGGGCCGTCCGCGAAAACGGCGCGGTGAGCGGTGATGCCGGGGATGCCCAGACTCGCGCCGAGCTCGTCGGTGAGGTGGTCGGGGAGACGTACGGCCTGCTGATCCGGTACGACGGTGTACTGGGCGGCGGTGCCGAAGGGCCGGTAGGACTGCGCGCCGTACACCCACACCCGCTCTCCCACGCGGTGGGCGTCGATGCCGCCGCCCACTTCGTCGATGACGCCGGCGGCGTCGCTGTGCGGGACGACCCTCGGATAGGGCATCGAGGAGCCCAGCCAGCCACGCCGCTTCTTGGTGTCGCCGGGATTGACGCCCGAGACGGTCACGCGGACCCGCACCTCGCCGGGGCCGGGGTGGGGGTCGGGCAGTTCACCGATGTGCAGGACATCGGCGGCGGAGCCCTGCCGGTCGTACCAGGACGCGAGCATGGATGTGCCTCCGGGGTCTTTCAGGGGTTCTCAGGCGGTTGTTCGCCCAGGACCTCGCGGAGCCAGGCGCGTTCGGCGCGGCTGGTCGCGCGGGCGGTGAGGAGCAGGCCACGCCGGTAGGGGTCGGCGACCTCCTCGGCGCGCAGGGGCCGGTCACCGTCGTAGAAGAAGCTCACCGGCTCCTCCAGGAACGCCAGGCGGCGGCGTAGTACCGCGTGCTGTTCGGCGGTGTCAGGGAGGTGCGAGAGGAAGGACAGCACCGTGTAGAAGCGGGTGAAGTCGGTGATCTCGTGGTCGGCCGGCTTGCGCAGGCGCTCCAGCATGTCGGCGCGGCCGGCCTCGGTCAGGCTGAGCATGTAGCGGCCTGCACCCGCGCGCGGATCGGCCCGCCGTTCCAGCAGGCCCGCCTTCGCGAGGCGGTTGATGGCCGGGTAGAGGGTGCCGTCACTGACCGGCCGGGTGTAGCCGGTCAGGTCCGAAACACGTCGGCGCAGCTCATGGCCCGGTAGGGGGCCCTCGGCCAGGAAGCCCAGTATCGCGAGTTCCAGCATGCGGCCATCTTCTCACATGTGTCATCGAATCGATATTCACATCGAATCGATGTTACGGTCGACGACGGCTCGCCTCACCGTCGAGGCCCGCACGTCCCGCAGCTCAGCTCGTCCCCGCAGGCGCGCCCCGTCCGGGACGCCGCCGACCTCCCCGAGAGCCCCGAACCATGGACCTTCATTCATCCTCTGCCGCCGTTCCGCCGGTGACCTCGCCCGCTCTGCCGCGCGAGGAGGGCCACGCAGCCGGGCTGCCGCGTTCCTCCATGGCGGTCGCGGCGTTCTCGACTGTGGTCGAGTGGTACGACTTCACGCTGTACCTGTTCATGACCACCGTGCTGTCCAGGGTGTTCTTCGGCTCGGGAGCCTCGTCCGTCCTCACCGCACTGGCGGTCTTCGCCATCGCCTACGTGATGCGCCCGTTCGGCGCGCTGGTCTTCGGTCACGTCGGAGACCGGCTTGGGCGGCGCAGGGTCCTGCTGGCCTCGATGTCCGTCATGACGGTGGCCATGCTGGTCACGGCCCTGCTGCCCACGCGCGAGCAGATCGGCTCCACGGCGGGCGTCCTGCTGTTGCTGCTGCGCTGCGTCATGGGCTTCTCGGTGGGCGGCGAGTACACCGGCGTCATGACCTACCTCGTCGAAGGCGCCCCTCCCCGGCGGCGCGGCCTCGTCGCGTCCCTGGCCTCCGCCGCCAGTGAGGTCGGCGCGCTCCTCGCCGTCGGCGCAGCCGCCCTGACCACCGCGCTGACCAGCGGCCCGGCGCTGGACTCCTGGGGCTGGCGCATCCCGTTCCTCTTCGGCGCCCTGCTCGCGGCGGGCACCCTGATAGCGCGCTCCACCATGCAGGAGTCCCCGGCGTTCGAGCAGCTCCAGCAGGCGCACGGCGCCGACCGCGGCCCGCTCAGGCAGACCTTGCGAACCCAACGCCCGGCGCTGTACCGGACGTTCACGATCTCCGCGCTGGGGTCCATCACCTATTACGTGGGTATCACCTACGTCCCCACTTACCTCACGTCCGTGGGCGGCTTCGCGGAAAGTGACGCACTGTGGCTGGCGACACTGGCCTCCGCCGCAGTCATCGTCGTCACGCCCTTCGCCGGTGTGATGGCCGACCGCCTCGGGCGGCGGCCCACTCTCGTGGTCTTCGGTGTTCTGTCGCTGGTCCTGCCGGTGGCGATGTTCGCGTTCATGACCGGCGGACATGCCGTGCTCGCCCTCGTCGGAGCCGTGGTCCTGGCTCTCGTGGCGGGCGGTGTCAGCGCCGTGGGTGCCTCCTCCGCTCCGGAGCAGTTCCCGGTCGCCGGTCGGCTCAGCGGGCTCGCCGTGGCAACGGTCGCTACGACGATCTTCGGCGGCCTGACGCCGTACGCCTCCCAGGCTCTGATCGACGGCACCGGATGGCGTCTCGTCCCCGGGATCATGGTCGCCGGCGTCGCTCTCCTGGCCCTGCCCATTCTCTGGCGCCTGCCGGAGACGGCACCTTCGCGGCTTGTTCCTGCCCGCCGACCGAGCAACGGAGGAAACCTTGAGGGGCACAGGACATGACCAGCCGCGAGCCCTCCGGGAAGATGCCCCGGCCCGGCGGCCGAGGGTGAGCGCGGTGAATCGCCACAGCTCCAGCCTTGGATGGGACGGCCCCGACCTGAACATCGAACTCGCGCAGTGGACTTGGTAGGGAGGCATCGTGCGCTGGGATGAACTCACCGAATCCGCCGGCGGCGCCGGACTCTTCGGCATACAGGTCGTCCGCACCCGAACCTTCGACACCCCGGACTTCCGAGGCATCACCTTTCACGAGGTGCACGCGAAGTCGATCGTGAACCGGGTGCCGAAAGGCTCCGAGATGCCCTTCGACTGGACCGTGAACCCCTACCGCGGTTGCTCGCACGCCTGCACCTACTGCTTTGCCCGTGGCAGTCACCGTTACCTGAATCTGGACGCGGGCCCCGGCTTCGACTCGCAGATCGTGGTGAAGACCAACGCCCCGGAGCTGCTGCGCCGCTGTCTGGGTTCGAGCCGTTGGCGCGGAGAGCACATCGCACTGGGCGCCAACGTCGACTGCTACCAGCGAGCCGAGGGCCGTTACCGTCTGATGCCAGGCATCCTGGCGGCCCTCCGGGACCGCAGCAATCCCTTCTCCGTCATGACCAAAGGCACCCTCGTTCTGCGCGATCTGGAGTTGCTGCGGCAGGCGTCCCAGGTCACCCGGGTTCATGTCGCGGTGTCCGTCGGGTTCACCGACGACCACCTGTGGCGCACGGCCGAACCGGGAACCCCGCCGCCGTCGGCCCGCCTTGACGCCGTCCATACCTTGGCCGACGCCGGGATCGAGGTCGGCGTGCTGATGATGCCGATCATTCCCTTCCTCGGCGACTCTTCGGGGCAGTTGCGCCGAACGGTGCGCGCGATCGCGGCCAGCGGTGCCGCGTGGCTGACGCCTGCGGTGTTGTATCTGCAACCGGGAGCCCGCGAGTGGTTCATGGAGTGTGTTCGGCGGGACCACCCGTCCTGGGCGCCTCGGTTCGAGCAGATGTACGCCGCCGGGCCGTACGCACCGAGGTGGTACCAGAAGCGGATCGTCCGTCAGGTGACGCAGCTGGCCGAGGAGTTCGGCATCCGTGTCCGTAGGGAGGACGACCCGTGGCGAGTTACGCCTCCGGAGGGTCAGGGGGACACAAACGGACCCGTCCAGCTCACTCTGCTCTGAGCGACTGCCGGGGAACCTTCGCCACAGGCGCGGTTCTCGCCAGGGGCGTGGACCCGGGCCCCGCCTCAGCGGTCCAGACGGAAGTGCGCCAGCTTGTCGCTGTCGATGGTCAGCCCGAGGCCGGTTCCCTCACGCACACGCAGTGTTCCGGACTCGATGACCAGGGGCTCGGTGAGCAGGTCGTCCGCCATGTCGAGGAAGTTGGACAGCTCGCCGGCCCGGCGGGTGGTGGCCCGGTGCGCGGCGCCGAAGGCGACCGCGCACAACGTACCGATCTGCCCGTCGATCTGGTTGCCGATCACCACTTCGACGCCCATCGCCTCGCACTGGTTGAGCACGCGCGCCGAGGTGGTGAAGCCGGTGCGGGCCGTTTTGATGCTGATCGCGGTCGCGCCGCCACCCAGGAGTTCGCGGGTTACATCGGCAGGGGTGGGTGCGCTCTCGTCGGCGACGAAGGGAATCCGGGTCTGAGATACGAGCCACCGCCGGCCCAACACGTCGTCGGCGGGGCACAGTTCCTCGGCGAGGTCCAGGTCGAGATCGTCCATCTCCCGCAGAGCGCGCGCGGACTCGGAGGCGCTCCAGCCGCGGTTGCCGTCGATGTAGAGCTCGACATCGTCGCCCAGCGCCGTGCGCAGAGCCCGGCACGCCTCGACGTCCAGCCGGTAGGGCCGGCGACCCACCTTCAC
Organism: Streptomyces sp. NBC_01622; assembly: GCF_045209635.1. Lineage (NCBI taxonomy): Bacteria > Bacillati > Actinomycetota > Actinomycetes > Kitasatosporales > Streptomycetaceae > Streptomyces > Streptomyces sp. NBC_01622. Next base: position 1,761,689 of record NZ_CP109293.1, on the reverse strand, counting down.
CTTGAACGTGGTGATGCCGTACGTGTCCCGAACCCGCTCCGCCTCGGTCACCATCTGTTCGGTGGGAGCGAAGCCGACCATGTGGCTGACCCGCATGCGGTCCGACCAGCCGCCGAGGAGTTCGGTGACCGGCATTCCGGCGGCCTGTCCGATGACATCCCACACGGCCATGTCGATCGCGGCCTTCGCCGTCGGATTGCCCACCGTCCGATCCAGGCGCGCGTGGATCACCTCACGCTCCAGGGCTGACAGCCCGGTGATCTGCGGCGCGAAGACCTTGCCGATCACCGCGACGATCGACTCCTGGGTCTCGCCGTAGGTGTAGGGGCGTGGCGGCGCCTCCGCCGTGCCGATCAGCCCCTCGTCGGTGTGCACGCGTACAAGGACATGGTCCGCGACGTGCACCTCGCCGCTGGCGAACGTGAGCGACTTGCGGAAAGGGATGGCGAAAGGGACGGCTTCGATCTTGGTGATCTTCATTGTCTTCCTTTCGCGGACCGAGCGCGGACTCGGCAGCGGTCGAAGGGCCGGTCGGTGTGGCGTCGGCGAGCGGAGACCTCGTACGGGTCCGTCGGCACGGCAGAACAGGCGCCGCCACCTACTGCGACGCGAGATAAGTTCTGATGATCTGGCTGTCGTCCAGGTCGAGGAGTCCCATTTCTGCGGCTCGCCGGTACTGGCCGGCCGCTGCACGGGCGAGTGGCGCGCGGGCACCGGCCCGCTCCGCCTCTCGCACGACCAGGTCGTTGTCCTTGGCGAGGATCGCGAGGCGGGTGAGCGCGTCCTCGGCGACGGGTGGCGTGGCCATGCGCGGGCCGCGGTCCTCGAAGAACCAGGACGAACCGGAGCTGCCGCTGAGGATCGGCACGATCCGTGCCGGGTCCAGGCCCAGGCGGGAAGCGAGCGAGAGCGCTTCCGCGGCCGCGGCCAAGTGCACCGAACTGCACAGCTGGTTGACGACCTTCACGGCTTGTCCGTCGCCGGGCCGGTCACCGACTTCGGCGATCTCGCCCAGGGGGCGGAGGACGTCGCGGACCCGGTCGAGCGCCGCCGGACTGCCCGCGGCGAGAATACGCAGCCTGCCCTGCTCGGCACCGGGTACGCCGCCCAGGACAGGGGCGTCCACGACGTGGGCACCGGCGTCGGCCAGCAGACCGGCGGCCCTGCGCCCGTCCTCGGGGCCCACTGTCGATCCGATGACCCAGGTCTGGCCGGTCAGCGGGCCGCGGGCGGTGGCGGCAGCGATGGTGTCCAACAACTGGCTGCCCGTGGCGACCATGACCAGGACGACATCGCCCAGGGAGACCGACGGGATGTCGGGTGCGGTCCGCAGGCCGACGGCCTGCGCGAGTGCGCGTGTCCGCGGACTCGGGTCGACGGCCGTGACCGCGAATCCGGCGGCGGCCAGACGGCACGCCATGGGCAGTCCTATCGCACCGACGCCGACGAAGGTCACCGTCACGCACGATGTGCCGGCGTCGGTCGTGGATGCCGGGTCCGGTCGCTGCGTCGCCATCGATCGCTCCTTCGTGCAGACGCCTGGTCTACGGGGCTCCGGGTGACAGGGACGCTACGCCCGCCTATCTAAACCTGGCCAATACCAATGAGCGATGTATCAATACCCAACCCGTCAAAATCTGGTGTGGGCAGCGCCGACTCGCTGACCTCGACGACTCGCGCCAGGGCGGTCGACGGATTGTCGGTCCGCCAGGCGAGGGCGGAGACCAGATGACTGGGCCGGATGCCCTCCAACGGCCGGTACACCAGACCCACCGACTGGACGGGGCACACGGAGCTGAGCGTGATGGTGACACCGGCCCCCGCGGCGACCAGCGCGAGCACGGTGCTGGAGTCCGGTGCGACCTGGACGATGCGCGGCCGGAAGCCGGCCGAGTGACAGAGTGAGACCATGGTCGACTGCAGCATCGAGCCCTGGTCGTGCGGCAGGCTGACGAAGTCGTCCCGGGCGAGATCACCGAGCCTGATGCGCTCGCGGTCGGCGAACGGGTGGTCGGCGGGCAGCGCGCACACGAGTTCCTCCAGCTCGACGGCGCGGGAACTGAGCTCCGGATGGGCAATGGGCAGACGCACGAACGCCAGGTCCAGCGCACCCGAGAGGAGTTCCTCCAGGGCTGTGTAGACGTAGGTCTGGGACTGGAGTACCAGCTCGATGCGCGGGTGGGTGCGGCGCACGGCCGTGGCCAGGAGCGGCAACAGACGCTGGCTGGACGCGCCCGCGAAGCCGGTGCGTACGCGCCCCTCTTCGCCCGAAACGATCGACGCGGCGATCTCACGGGTCATGGCGGCTTGGACGAGGGTGCGACGCGCCGGATCGAGCAGCCGCACCCCTGCGTCGGTCAACGCCACGGTACGGGTGCTGCGCTCGAACAACTGCAGACGCAGCTCGGTCTCCAGGCGCCGGATGCGGTTGCTCAAGGGCGGCTGGGCAACGTGCAGTCGGGCAGCGGCCCGTCCGAAGTGCAGTTCCTCGGCCACCGCCACGAAGGCTTCCAGGTCACGCAAGTCCACGATTCCACTCCCCTCATTAATATCCATAGGTTACAAGTGATGAGCTGATTGGTATTGGACCCGTTAATTCTCCTGGGCGAGGATGCCTCTCACCGGGGGCAGGAGCTCTCGGCCCGGCATCGCGGAACCGAGGAGAAGGAGACCGGCATGGATCTTCGTCTGCAGCATGTGAACGTGTGTTCCGACGACATGGGCGAGCTGCACCGTTTCTACTCGGAGGTGCTCGGCCTGCCCATGTCGCCCCTGCCGCCGATGATCGACCACGAGGGTCACGACGAGGACGAGTCCCAGGGGGAGGGCGCCTGGCGGCAGAACGTCGCCTTCTTCGAGGCCGGCGACGGCGGCCGCGACCAACTGCAGATCCACGCCAGCCGTCGTCAGGCCTATCTCGGTCCCCGCATGGGGCACTCCATCAACCCCCTGCTGACCGGGCACTTCGCATTCCGCACCGACAACATCGCCGAGGTGCGCGAGCACCTGACCAAAAACAACGTTCCGTTCGCCGACTACGGCGAGTGGGCGGTCAAGGGCTGGGACCAGATCTTCCTGACCGACCCGGCAGGCAACGTGATCGAGATCCACCAGTTGATGGACTGACGCCGTGTCCCACCCATCCACCGCTCCCGCCGGACGGACGCCCGAGAACCGCTGGCGCACCAGACCGGACCGCTCCACCTGGGGAGACTTCGGCCCGGACGACGTTCTGGGACGGATGAACCTGGTCGGTCCCGAGCAGGTGCGCAAGGGGCTCGCCGAGGTGCACGACGGCATCACCTTCTGCCTGTCGCTGGCCCTCGACCAGCCCGGCGGCACGGTCCTGGGCCCGAACCGGTTTCCCCCGGTGGTCCGTCCCACCCTTCGCTCCGGAGCGGTCAACTTCAACTGCGGCATGGGCGTGGCCCACCCCGGCGCCACGGACGTCGTCAACGACGACCTGGTCGTCCTGCACACCCAGTACTCCACCCAGTGGGACGCCCTCGGACACATCGGAGCCTGCTTCGACGCCGACGGCGACGGCACACCCGAGACCGTCTACTACAACGGATGGCGGGCGGGCACGGACGTCACCGGACCGGTCGGCGCCGCTCGGGCAGGCGCGGCCAGCCTCGCCGACATCGAGGGCATCGCGCAGGGCACGGCCTCCAGCTCCGACGCCGGTCCCGTGGACATCAGCCACCTCGCCGGCCACGGAGTGCAGGGCCGCGCCGTACTCGTCGACCTTGAGGCCCACTACGGCACCACCCGCGCCGCCATCGGATACGAGGAGCTCGCGGCCGTCCTGGACCTCGACCGGGTGACGGTCGAGGCGGGCGACATCCTCCTCCTGCACACGGGCTTCACCCGCAACCTGATCGACGGGAGCGGCCGACCGCGGCCTGACGCCACTGGTGACTGCGCCGTCCTGGACGGGAGCGACCCGCGGTTGCGGGCATGGATCCGCGACAGCGGTGTGGCGGCCATCGCGGCCGACAACCACGCCGTCGAAGCCTTCCCCGATCCGAAAGCGGAGCCGGGGCGGCCCGTGCTGCCCCTGCACCGCCTTTGCCTGTTCGAACTGGGCATCCACCTCGGAGAGTTGTGGTGGCTGTCCGACCTGGCCCGGCACCTGCGCCGAACGGGTCGCTCACGCTGCCTGCTCACCGCACCGCCTCTGCGCCTGCCCCGCGCCACCGGCTCCCCGGTCACCCCGATTGCGACGGTCTGACATGACACAGTCCACCGAACGGCTCCTGGTCACCGGCGGAGCGTCCGGCATCGGCCGCGCCATTGTCGAGGAGGGACTTTCCCTCGGCTGGGACGTCGCGGTCATCGACCGGGACCGGGCGCCGGCCGGTCAGTCGGTGACCGCGGACCTGTCCGACCCCGACGCCACCGCGGACGCCTTGGCGGAAGTCCTGGCCGGCGGGCCCGTCACCCGCCTGGTGAACAACGTGGGTGCCGTCTTCCCGCAGCGACTGGAGGAGACGACACTCGGCGAGGTCGACGCGGCCCATGCGCTCAACCTGCGCTGCGCCGTCCAGTGCACCCAGGCCGTGCTGCCGGGAATGAAGGCGGCCGGCTTCGGCCGTGTGGTCAACATGAGCTCACGCGCCGCGCTCGGCAAGGAACTGCGGACCGCGTACGCGGCCTCCAAGGCCGCCCTGATCGGACTGACCCGCGTCTGGGCCCTGGAGCTGGGTGAGCACGGCATCACCGTGAACGCCATCGGTCCCGGCCCCATCGCCACCGAACTGTTCAACCGCGCCAATCCGGCCGACGCGCCACGCACCAAGGCGATCGTGCGGTCCGTGCCGGTACGACGCGTCGGCACCCCGGAAGACGTCGCCCATGCCGCCTGCTTCTTCCTCAGCGGGCGGGCGGGATTCGTCACCGGCCAGACCCTCTACGTCTGCGGCGGCATGACGGTGGGCGTCGCTCCTGCCTAGGCCCTGTCGTCACATTCCCGTCTGCCCCGCGACGCCATGCACGTTCAGACCACCCGTTTGCCCGGCCGCGGTCGGCGCGGACACGCGGCTGACCCACACCCTGCCGTTCCACCTCGACGAGAGAGGGGAGCACGCCATGCAGATACCCATCAAGGCCACGCTCGACCGGATACCAGGCGGCACCATGGTGGTCCCGCTGTTCGTCGGCGCCGTCGGCCATACCGTCTGGCCCTCGGCCGGCGGCTTCTTCGGCTCCTTCACCGGCGGTCTGCTGTCCGGGGCCGTTCCGCTCTCCGCGGCCTTCTTCGTGTGCCTGGGCACCACGTTGGAGTTCAGATCCACCGGTCAGATCCTGATCAAGGGCGGGTCCCTGCTGGGGGCGAAGATCCTCAGCGCCCTGGTTGTCGGTGTGGTGGCGGCCAGGTTCCTGGGAGAGGGCGAGATCTCCTCCGGCGCCTTCGCCGGGTTGTCGGTGCTCGCTCTGGTCGCGTCGATGAACGACACGAACGGCACCATGTTCGTCACGCTGATGCATCAGTTCGGCCGGTCCAAGGACGCTGCCGCCTACGGCGTGATGTCCATCGAGTCCGGCCCGTTCTTCACCATGCTCACCCTGGGCGCGGCGGGACTCGCCGCCTTCCCGTGGCAGGCCATGCTGGGTGCGGTGCTGCCGTTGGTCGTCGGCGCGGTCCTGGGCAACATCGACCGCGGCATGCGCGACTGGCTTTCACCTGTCTGTGGCGGTCTCGTCCCCCTGATCGCCTTCGCGTTGGGCAGCACGATCGACCTGGGTGCCGTCTGGAAGGCCGGTGTCCTCGGTATCGGTCTCGGCGTGTTCGTGTTCCTGTGGACGGGCCTGTTCCTCTTCTCGGTCGACCGGCTCACCGGCGGAACCGGTGTGGCCGGGGTCGCGGCGGCGACGACGGCCGGCAGCGCCATCGTGGTGCCCGCGATCGTCGCCGAGGTCAATCCGGCCTACCGGGAAGCCGCCGCCTCCGCCACGGTGCTGGTCGCCGCCTCCGTTGTGGTCACCGCGATCCTCGCGCCCCTGGGCACCGCATACGTCGCGGCGCGCACCGCGAAACCGCTGGCCGGACAGGACGCGCACGCCCTGTCCAAGCCGACCCGTGCCGACGGCGATCCGGTCGCCGATGGCGCGCAACGGAACGACGGGATCACTCCGACGCATGAGCAGACCCGGGCCGGGGACCGCGGCCCCCGGCGGCCCTGATCGGTGCTTGACGGACCGTCACCACTCGACCTCCCGCCGACCGTCAGGCACCGTCAGGGGTCGGCCCTCCCACGGCTGTCTCCACGACGGAACGAGGGGTCGGGGTGGCGCTGGCCGCCCATGAGCGCGGAATGAGGGCCGCTATGGCGAAGGACGCGGCCGCGGCGGCGACACCTATGGCCAGCACGGCCCGCAACCCGTTCTCCGAGGGCAGTTCGACACCATGGAAGCCGATGGTCATGTGGGCGATGACCATGCCTGCCACGGCGCTGGCGACCGTGTTGCCGATCGCCCGCATCAGCGTGTTGAGACTGGTCGCGGCGGCGGTCTCCGACAGGGGCACCGCGCCCATGATGAGCGTGGGCAGGGCGGCGTAGGCGAGACCGGTTCCGACGCTGACGACGCAGGAGGCGACGATGAGCTGCCAGACCTCGGACATCATCACCATGGAGAGCAGGTAGCCGAGTCCGATGACCGTGGAGCCGAGCATGAGGGTGAACTTCGGCCCCCTGGTCCTCGTGACGCGGGCGGAGAGCGGGGAGGCGGCCATCAGCATCAGTCCCTGTGGGGCCAGGACCAGGCCCGTGACGACCAGGCTGGTACCCAGCCCGTAGCCGGTGGCCTTCGGAAGCTGGAGGACCTGCGGCAGGACCAGCTGCATGGCCAGGAGCGTGAAACCGATCGCCACCGCCGCGAGGTTGGTGAACAGCACCTGGGGGCGTGCGGCGGTGCGCAGATCCACCATGGGGTGCGGCGTGCGGAGTTCGAACCAGCCCCACAGCGGCAGGACGATCGCGGCCGCGGCGAACAGCGCGAGCGTGGTGCCGTCGTCCCAGCCCCAGTCCTCGCCCTTGGAGACCGCGAGGAGCAGGCATGCCAGGCCGGTTGCCAGGCCGACCGTGCCGGTGATGTCGACGCGTCCGCCCGTGCGTACCTTCGATTCGGGTATGTACCGGACGACGAACAGGGTTGCTACGGCCGCGAGGGCGCCGCCGATCCAGAAGAGCAGGTGCCAGTCGACCTTGTCGGCGATGAGCGCGGCGGTGGGCAGCCCCACGGCGGCGCCCACCCCGAGAGAGCCGAGCATCACGGCGGTCGCCATGGGGAGGCGCACGACCGGGGTCTCCTCGCGGAGGATGCTGACGCCGAGGGGGATGATCCCGTTCGCAAGGCCCTGCAGCGCGCGACCGATGATCATCGGGGTGAGGGAGTCGCTCAGGGCGCAGATCACCGAACCCGCCACCAGCAGCCCCATGTTGATCAGGAGCATGCGGCGCTTGCCGTACATGTCGCCGAGCCGCCCCATCACGGGTGTGGAGACGGCACCGCACAGCAGGATGACCGTGACGGTCCAGGCGGTGTCCGACGCGGGGGCGTTCAGGTACTGCGGGAGGCGAGGGACGATCGGGAAGACCAGGGCCTGCGTCAGGGCGTCCGTGATCCCGGCGAAGGCGAGCACCGCCACCAGGGTGTTCGTGCGTAAGTGGGCGGGTTTCGCCGTGCCGGCGAGTGCGGGGTTCGAGGGGGACATGGATCAGGCCTCCGTGTGGGGGAGCCGCCTGCGACGGCCGTACGGAATGGACGATCAGGGGAAACTCTCGCGCCGGGAGGCGCCGCGGATCAGGTCACCAGCGGACGGGCAGTTCGTGGACCCCGAAGGTGGCCATGTCGTGCCGGAATTCGACCTCTTCGAGCGGTACCGCCAGGCGAAGGTCCGGCAGCGCCCGCAGGAGTGCGGGGAAGGCCTCCTGCAGTTCGACGCGGGCCAGGGACTGTCCGAGGCACTGATGGATGCCGTGGCCGAAGGCGAGGTGGCCGCGGGCGTTGCGGCCGATGTCGAGGTCGTCGGGGTTCCGGAAGAAGCCGTCCCGGTTGGCGGCGGGAAGACTGATGGTCAACAGGTCCCCGGCTCGCACGAGTTGGCCTCCGATGGTGAGGTCCTCGGCAGCCACCCGCCACACCATGTCCTGGGCGATGGTCAGATAGCGCAGGAGTTCTTCGACGGCGCCCGCGACCACACCCGGGTCGTCGCTGTCGCGGATCCGGGCGGCCTGGTGGGGGTCGCACAGCAGGGCCAGGGTGCCCAGACCGATCATGTTGGCCGTGGTCTCGTGCCCGGCGTGCAGCAGGATCTGGGCGATCATGGCCACTTCCTCGTGGCTCAGCTCTCCGGTGGCGACGCGTTCCACGAGCAGCCGGCTGATGAGGTCGTCGCCCGGTTCGCGCTCCTTGTGCTTCACCAGCGCCACGATGAAGTCGAAGAGTTCCCGCCGCGCGGCCGTCCTTTCGTCCTCCTTCGCGTCGAGACGAGCGAGGGTGGCGGCGTGCTCCTGGAAGAACGCGTGGTTCTCGTACGGCACTCCGAGCAGCAGTGAGATCGCCAACGAGGGTACGGGCAGCGCGAAGGCGCGCACGAGGTCGGTCGGCTGTCGTCCCTCGGCGGTCATCTCTTCGAGAACGCGGTCGATCAGATCGCGAAGCTGTGGCCGCATCGCTTCCATGCGCTTGACCGTGAACTCGCCGGTGAGCATCCGTCGGGTGCGGGCGTGGTCGGGGTCGTCCTGGCGCGGGAACGCCGGCGGCATTTCTGCGTCCTGGGCGCTGGGCGCCATCACGGGATACCGGCGGACGTCCGCGCTGATCCGCGGGTCGCCCAGCGCCAGTCTGGCGTCCTCGTAGCGGGTCACCGCCCAGGCGGTCCTGCCGTGCGAGGTCAGCACGCGCGGTAACCCCGTGTCGAGACGCCACTGCGTGTACTCGGCCGGGGGATCGAAGGGGCAGGCGGACGAGCGTAGTCCGGGGAAGGAAGGGAGTTCGATGCTGCCGTGGCTTCCGGGCGGAGTGTTCACCGCTACTCCTGTGGGGGCTTGGGAGGGCGTGGGACGACACCAGGACTTACAGCGCCTTAGGTTACGAAGACTTAGGTCACTGTAACGGTGTCCTATGCGGATCGGAATCCTCCTCTTGGCGGATCTCGGAAGAGCTGCCGCAGCCGCACCGGCAGCTCGTAGAGGTCGCTCTGCGTCACCACAGGCTTGTTGCGCAGTTCACGGCGGGAGACCGCGAGCGCGAGGTCGGGGAAACGGGCGTAAAGCGCCGGCAGGGCCACTCCTGCGTCCAGGCGGGAGAGGGCCGCACCGGGGCACACGTGCGGATCGTGGCCGAAGGAGATGTGGCGGCTTCGGGTCGCGCGGGTGGTGACGAACGACCCAGCAGTCGGGCCGTGGGCCTGCTCGGCGGGGGTTGAGGAACATCCATGTCAGATAGTGCGCTAACTGAGCGTTTGGTCCGGTGATTCGTGTTTGGTTTCGGGTCAGGTTCCGCGCCAGTTCGGGGTGGCTTCGCCGGTGAGTCTGCGGGCCATGAGGTCGATCATGGCGAGGTGGATCATGGCTTCGGAGCGGTGCGGGTGTGTCTCGTAGTCGCGGGCGAGGCGTCGGTGGTGCATGAGCCAGCCGATGCTGCGCTCGATGGTCCACCGTCTCGGGATGATCGTGAACCCGCGGGCGCCGGGCGGGCGTTGGACGGGGTGGACGTCGATGCCGAGGCGGGCTCCGTGCTCGATGGCAGTAGTGCGGTAGCCCGCGTCCACCCAGGCCTTCGTGATGTGCGGGTGGGCGGCGGCGATGCGGGACAGCAGGGTCACGCCGGCTGCGGTGTCGGAGACGCTGGCGGCGGTGACCAGCACGGTCAGCAGCAGGCCGAGGGTGTCGCAGCCGAGGTGGCGCTTGCGCCCGATGATCCGTTTCCCGGCGTCCGTGCCCTGGTCCGCGAGGTGCACGTTGGCGGAGGTCTTGATGGTCTGGGAGTCCAGCACGCAGGCCGACGGCTCCGCGCCTCGGCCCTCGGCTTCGCGGACCAGGCGCCGCAGCAGGCCGGTGAGCTGCTCGAACACCCCGTCCTGTTGCCACTTGGCGAAGTACCCGTAGGTCGTGGCCCAGGGCGGGAAGTCGTGCGGGAGGTAGCGCCAGGGGATGCCGGTGCGGTCCACGTACAGGATGGCGTTCATGATCTGGCGCAGGTCGTGTTCGGGCGGTCGGCCGATGTCCAGTGCGCGGGCGCGGCGCTGGTCCCGCCAGGATGTCAGGACGGGCTCAATCAGTTCCCGGCGGGCGTCCGACAGGTCTCTGGGATAGGGGCCGCGCGGGGTCGTGTTTGCGAAGTAGCCGACCGCGGCCGGCCCTGCCAGCGGTCAAAAGGCGGCGCTCGGGGGCGTGTTGGGAGCAGACAGGAGCAGTCGGAACGAAACGATTCCCGGGCGTCGCGGACGGGTCGACCGCCCCGTCAAGCACAGCCACCCCGGCGCCGCAGGACTCTGGAAACGGCCCCGACTCGGCCGAGACCGGACCAAACGCTCAGTAAGCTTGGTGTTTAACCTCGGCCGTTCACCTGACCCGCTGATCTTGGTTCGTTCCCGGGACAGCAGGGCGGCCGTTCTTCACGCTTCGAGGTGTCGAGCAACGTCGCGTGAAGGAACGGCCGCTGGTGAAGAGTCTCGCCGCTGAACAGTCCACTGACGCCGCGTTGGGTGTCCTGTCCCACTTTCGTGTCCAGTTCTACGACTGCCTCTACACCCGGGCGGATGCGCTCTTCGAGCTCACCGACGCGGTGCTGTGCTCGGACGGCCCGGTCACCTCGCTGGTCGAGCTGACGCTCACGGCCGAGCACCGGCGCGGGCACGGAGCGATGTACGACGCGGTCAACCACGGCTGGGTGGAACCGCGCCGTCTGCGCAGGCTGCTGGCCTCCACGCCGCTGCCGCGTGCCGCCGACGGGCGGATCGTCCTCGCGGTGGACGTGAGCAACTGGCTGCGGCCCGATGCCCCCACCAGCCCGGAGTTGCTGTTCTGCCACGTCTACGGACGGGGCCGCAGCGCGGATCAGTTCATCCCCGGCTGGCCCTACTCCTTCGTCGCCGCGCTGGAGACGGGACGCACGTCGTGGACGGCCGTGCTGGACGCGGTCCGGCTGGGGCCGTGCGACGATGCCACCGCGGTGACCGCCACCCAGCTGCGGGACGTGATCACCCGGCTGGTGCATGCCGGGCAGTGGCGGCCGGGCGACGCGGACATCCTCGTCGTCATGGACACCGGCTACGACGTCACCCGCCTCGCCTACGTCCTTGCCGACCTGCCCGTCGAGCTGGTCGGCCGACTCCGCTCGGACCGCGTCATGCTCCGGGACGCCGGCCCACGCCGCTCCACCCCGCGCGGCGGACAGCCCCGCAAGCACGGCGGCGTCCTCACCTTCTCCAAGCCGGAGTCCTGGCACACCCCCGACCAGGCCACGACGTGCGACACCACCCGCTACGGCACGGCCGAAGCCCTCGCCTGGGACCGGATGCACCCCCGATTGCAGGCCCGTGGCCCCTGGCTCGACCACTGCGGTGAACTCCCTTTGATCCACGGCACGTTGATCCGGCTGAAAGTTGAGCACCTGCCCGGTGACCGCGACCCGAAGCCGGTGTGGCTGTGGTCCTCACGCACCGGGATTACCGGCGCAGACATCGACCTGCGCTGGCAGGCGTTCCTCCGCAGGTTCGATCTTGAACACACCTTCCGGCTGTTCAAACAGACCCTGGGCTGGACCGTCCCCAAGGTCCGCGATCCGCACACGGCCGACCTGTGGACGTGGCTGATCATCGCCGCCCACACCCAACTCCGCCTTGCCCGGCCCCTCGCCGAGGATCTTCGTCGGCCCTGGGAGCGGCCGGCGCAGCCTCGTCGGCTCACCCCTGCCCGGGTCCGCCGGGGGTTCCGCCACCTCCGCGTGAAGACCGCCCGTCCCGCCGACGTGCCCAGACCCTCCAAGCCCGGACCCGGACGCCCACCCGGCTCGAAGAACCGCAGGTCAGCCCCACGTCACGAACCTGGGAAGACCGTGAAACGAATCGAAACCCTTACCGAACACGTCCGCCTGAAACAGCAGCGAGGTTAATGATCAAGGTAAGAAGCTGTTGTCTTTTCGATTTTGAGAGATGCGCGTCGAACGGGAATCCCGATCGGGTGGTCGCGGGGCGCTGGGCGCATAGGAACAGGGCCTCCTGAACAGCTCGTTGGTGTCGAATCGCCGAGCAGCAGGAGGCCTGGTGCAGCAGTCGTGCGTGCCGATGGCCGGGCAGTCCAGCGCGGTCACCTGGGAGTGCGACTGTCTGGCTCACCGGTTCGGAAACGCCGCCGGCAACGGGACGCGGCAGCCTCGCTACCCGACGGACATGACGGACGGGGAGTGGGCCGTGGTCCGCCCGCTACTTCCGGTGCCGGGCTGGATGCGTGGCCGGGGCGGCCGATCGGAGGGGTACCGCCACCGGGCCATGCTCGATGCAATCCGGTATCTCGTGGACAACGGGATCAAGCGGCGGGTAGTGCCTGTACTGACCCGAGAGGTTGGGGACGCGGCTGGCGGGTGGTAGCCCCTTCAGAGCGGTGTGTGGCCGGTGATGGTTGTAGTTGTGCAGCCAGACGGGGAACGCGTCGCGGCGTTCCTGCTCGCTCAGGTAGGGCCTGGTGTAGGCCCATTCGTCGAGGAGGGTGCGGTTGAAGCGCTCGCCCTTCCCGTTGGTCTGCGGGCGGTAGGGGCGGGTGCGTTTGTGCACGATCCCCGCATCAGCCAGTGTGGTTGCCCACGTGCGTGAGCGGTAGCAGGAGCCGTTGTCGGTCAGGATGCGCTGGACGGTGATCCCGGCCCGAATGAAGAACTCCTGTGCTCGGGCCCAGAATGCGGAGGCGGTCTCCTTCTTCTCGTCGGCGAGGATCTCGCTGTAGGCCAGGCGGGAATGGTCGTCTACTGCGTTGTGGAGGTAGCTGTAGCCCCCGCCGATACGGTTCTTGCGGCCGACCTGGCGGCCCAGCACTTGATGGCCGCCGCCGTTGGGGATGTTTCCGAGCTTCTTGATGTCGATGTGTACCAAGTCGCCTGGTTCGGTGTGCTCGTAGCGTCGGATGACGCGTCCCGTGGCAAGGTCCAGGTGCGACAGGCGGGCGATGCGGTATCGGCTGAGGACTCGGTGCACGGTGGAGGGATTGAGGCCGAGCAGGTAGGCGATGCGGGCTGGGCCCCAGCGGCGTAGAACACGGACTTTGATGATGCGCCGCTCCATACGGGTCGGAGTACGGCGCGGGCTGTGGTGGGGGCGACTGGACCGGTCGCGCATGCCGACCTCGCCTTCCTCTCGGTAGCGGTCCGCCCATCGTTTAGCGGTAGTGGGCGAGACTTGGAAGCGTTCGGCTGCCCGTCTCAGCGGCCAGCCATCTCGTATGACGCAGAGAGCCAGTCGGAGGCGGCCGGTTTCGGTCAGGGGCGCATTGCGGTGAGGCATGAACGTCTTTCTGAATCAGCACATAGCGGCGGCCGGGCGCGCTGGTGCGACCGACCGCGAGTGGGTGGAGAAGGGGATCAGGACAGGAGGCGGAGGGACTCCTCCCAGAGGCGTTCTGCGTTGGCGGTGTCGAGTGCGTAGGTTGCGACTCCACCGGCCCAGCCGTTGCCGTCGGTGACCGGGACGGCTTCGTTGCAGTCTTCGAAGTAGCGGCCGCCGATGCCCTCCAGTTGAGGAGAGGTGGCCAGCAGCACGGAGGTTGCGGCGCCTTGCTGGGGCGTCTTGCGGCGCTCGGGCGGGGTCCTGAGGCCGCCGGTGTGGCGCTGGAGGTTGGTGGCGATGGCTCCGGGCATGAGGGCGTTGGCGGTGATGCCGTCGGCTGCCCAGCGGCGGGTGGCTTCGACGGCGAAGAGCACGGTGGCGGTCTTTGACTGCCCGTAGGCCAGCAACGGATCGTAGGGGCGGTAGTGGAAGTTGATGTCGTCGAAGACCACCGGGGAGATCAGATGTCCGCTGGAACTGACAGCCACGATTCGTGCGTCGCCGTCGGCGGCTAGTGCGTCGTGCAGGCCGGTGGCCAGGGCGAAGTGACCGAGGTGATTGGTGGCGAACTGCATCTCCCAGCCCTCGGGGGTGCGTTCGAGTTCGGGCGTGGCCATGATTCCGGCGTTGTTGACCAAGAGGTGGAGCGGCCCGTCCCACGCTTGTACGAAGGCGTCCGCCGAAGCCCGGTCCGCGACATCGAGGCGGGTGACGTGGATGTCCTTGTTGCCGGTGGTCGCGGTGATGTCGGCAGCGGTTGCTTCACCTGCTGCCGTGTTGCGTACGGCCAGCGTCACCTGGGCGCCGGTGGCTGCCAGGGTCCGGGCGGTCTCGATGCCGATGCCGGAGGTGGCGCCGGTGATGATCGCCCGCCGTCCGGAGAGGTCGATGCCGCGGGCTACTTCGTCAGCCGTAGTGGAGAAGCCGAAGGGGGTCGTGATGCGAGTCATGATCAGATTTCTTTCGCGAGAATGCGCGGGACGGGAGGTACCCGGGGGCTCAGCGCGGGGAGGGCATCAGAGAGGTCATGGGGAGGGACAGGCCGGGTGGGCTGGTGAGGTCGCGAGGGTGACCGCATCGACCAGGCCGTCGGCGCCGGCCAGTGCACGGCGGCGCAGTTCCTCCGCGTCGAGGCCGTGGGCCCGTACGGTGTCAGCGAAGTGCTCGATGTCCTTGCGCATCAGGCCCTGCAGGTGGAGGGCGTTCTCGGGGGTGATGACGGTGCCGAGCGCGCGCAGTGAGGCGCTGCCACCGCTGCTGTCGCGGATCACGTCGAGGAGGGCCGGGATGTCCACGTGAAGCTGTTGGGCGAGGCGGACCAGGTCCACGGCGTTCTTCAGGTTCGACATCGTCATCGCGTTGTTGAGGAGCTTGGTCATCTGACCGGTCCCGACCGGACCCATGCGGCTGACGCGGGTGGAGAAGGTGGCGAGTACCGGTGTGCACCGATCGAAGGCGACCGCGTCGCCGCCGACGAACGTGGTCAGGGTGCGGGCCTGCGCCCCTGGGCCGCCGCCGCTGACCGGAGCATCCAGGTAGAAGACGTCGAGGCCGTACAGCGACTCGGCGATCGTCACGTTCTCGCCCGGATCTCCGGTGCCGTGATTGACGACCACCGTCCCCGGCCGGAGGTGCTCGCGTACCCCAGGGGTGTTCAGGACGTCCCAGATGTCGCCGTCATCGCGCAGGCATAGCGCCAGGATGTCGCTGGCGGCCACGAGATCGACGACCGTGGCATGAGCGGTGTGCGGGATGCCGGCCATCGCCTCCAGCGACGTCGGGCGCCGGGCCCATACGTGGAGGTCGAAACCACGGTCCCCGATCGCCTGGGCCATAGGGGCACCCTGGTCTCCCAGGCCGATGAAGCCGACGGCCGGACTCCGTTGTTCGGGGCTGCTCACTGCGGCCACCTTCCAGATAGGGCCATGGACGCGGAAACCAGAACATTCCGCATGGCCTTTCCCTGCCATGGTCACTCCGCGCCTCTTCCCCAGCCAGGGCCGTCTCAACACTGGTAGTGCCAGGACCAGGAAACCCAGCCACAGATCATCAGCCGACGGGGCAGATCAGGCTGGGGCGGAATGCCTCGTACCGTGGAGCAGGTGAGCGCCAACCATCTCGGCAACTACCTCCGAGCGCGTCGTGACCTCGTCGACCCCAAGGACATCGGCCTGCCCGGAGGCGGCCGCCGCCGTGTGCCCGGCCTGCGCCGTGAGGAGGTCGCCCTGCTCGCTGGCATCAGCAGCGAGTACTACCTACGCCTGGAACAAGGACGCGACCAAAACCCCTCACCGGCCGTGCTGGACGCCCTCGCCCGCGTCCTCCAGCTTGACCTGGACGCGACCCGGCACCTGCACGCCCTCGTCACTCCCACTCCACGGCATAGCCGCCCGCCCCTGGACGACGAGCGCGTTCCCCTCGGCATTCAGCAACTGATCAGCACATCCTGGGCGGGCACCCCTGCGGTGGTCTTGAACCGCTACATGGATGTACTCACGGCCAACTCCCTGGCCATCGCACTGGCTCCCAGCAACCAGCCAGGCACCAATGCCATACGGTCCGCTTTCCTCGACCCGCGTATGCGCTCCCTGTACCTCAACTGGGGAGAGATGACCATCCGCGCCGTCGCCAGTCTGCGCGCCCTCATCGGCTCGAACGAGAGCGATCCACGCGTCGGGGAGCTGGTGAACGAACTCTCCGCAGAGAGCGAGACTTTCCGCCGCCTATGGGCGCGCCACGACGTCAGCCCCCGAGGTGCCGGCGCCTCAAAGCTGGACCACCCCCAGGTGGGACGGCTGGAGCTGCATTACGAACGACTCCTACTCGCTGGCACTGACGGCCAGCTCCTCGTCGTACATCACGCCGATCCCGGTAGTCCTTCCGCACAGAAACTGGCCCAGCTCACCGACACCCTCAGTACGTAACGATCCAACGCGGCTCCCAGGACCAGCCGCTGTCCCTAACCTCCGTGGACAGAACACGAGCACCCTCAGGACTCCAGGAAGGCGAGGATGTCGGGGTTCAGGACGTCCGGGTGGACCTGCAGCATCCCATGGGGGTAGCCCTCGTAGCTCTTGAGTGTTCCGTTCTTGAGGAGTTTCGCGGCAAGCGGTCCGGAGTCCTCGTAGGGGACGACCTGATCGCCTGTGCCATGGCAGACCAGAACGGGGATGTCGATCTGCTTGAGGTCCTCGGTAAAGTCCGTCTCGGAGAAGGCCTTGATGCACTCATAATGGGCGTTGGCCGCGCCCATCATGCCCTGGCGCCACCAGTTGTCGATCAGGCCCTGCGAGACCTCCGCGCCCGGCCTGTTGAAGCCGTAGAACGGGCCCGTGGGGACATCGATGTAGAACTGCGCGCGATTGGCGGTGAGCGCGGCGCGGAACCCGTCGAAGACGTCGATCGGCGTGCCGTCCGGGTTATTAGCGGACTTAACCATGATCGGCGGCACCGCGCCGACCAGCACGGCCTTGGCCACTCGTCCGGCCTTTGCGCGGGCTGCGTACCTTGCCACCTCGCCGCCGCCGGTCGAGTGGCCGATATGGAAGGCATCCTGGAGGTCGAGAGCGTCGGTCAGCGCGATGACATCGGCCGCATAGGTGTCCATGTCGTGTCCGGTCGAGGTCTGGGTGGAACGGCCGTGACCCCGGCGATCGTGCGCGATCACGCGGTAGCCGTGCGACAGGAAGAACAGCATCTGGTTGTCCCAGTCATCCGCACTCAGTGGCCATCCGTGGTGGAAAACCACCGGCTGGCCGTCGCGCGGCCCCCAGTCCTTGTAGAAGATGTCCGTGCCGTCAGCGGTGGTGATCGTGGTCATTGCTGAACCTTCCGCTCGAAAGGGGAGTCCTGAAAAGCAGGACGACGGATGGGCAGGAGACGGAGTGGGGCACCCTGGTCTCCCAGGCCGATGAAGCCGACGGCCGGACTCCGTTGTTCGGGGCTGCTCACTGCGGCCACCTTCCAGATAGGGCCATGGACGCGGAAACCAGAACATTCCGCATGGCCTTTCCCTGCCATGGTCACTCCGCGCCTCTTCCCCAGCCAGGGCCGTCTCAACACTGGTAGTGCCAGGACCAGGAAACCCAGCCACAGATCATCAGCCGACGGGGCAGATCAGGCTGGGGCGGAATGCCTCGTACCGTGGAGCAGGTGAGCGCCAACCATCTCGGCAACTACCTCCGAGCGCGTCGTGACCTCGTCGACCCCAAGGACATCGGCCTGCCCGGAGGCGGCCGCCGCCGTGTGCCCGGCCTGCGCCGTGAGAACGATCCAACGCGGCTCCCAGAACCAGCCGCTGTCCCTAACCTCCGTGGACAGAACAGCTAGGGCGGGATGCGGAGCCGACGGCCGGTGTGATCGACTCGCAGTCGGTCAAGGCGGAAGCCGTCGTCGGAACGGACAGCTGCGGCTTCGACGGCGGCAAACTCGTCAACGGCCGCAAGCGGCACGTCGTGGTCGACACGCTCGGCCCTGCTGGGCGTGATGGTCACCGCTGCGGACACCGGCGAGCGAACTGCCGCTCGCGTGCTGCTCGGGCAGGTCGCCGACGTGCACCACCGGTTGGAGCTGGTCTGGGTCGACGGCGGCTACACCGGCAGCCTCGTCGCCCACTGCCTCACCACGCTCGCGCTGGTCCTGGCGATCGTGAGACGCAACGACGACACGCGCGGCTTCACAGTGCTGCCCAAGCGGTGGATCGTCGAGCGCCTCTTCGCCCACCTGATGCGAAGCCGCCGTCTGGTGCGCGACTTCGAACACCGCACCACCAGCGCCGAAGCGATGGTCTACTGGTCGATGACCCTGCTCATGACACGCCGTCTTGCCCGGCCAGCCCCGGGGCGAGAGTGAACCGGCCCGGCTGTTGCTCGGCCAGCCGGCCCCGCGCGACCGGGCGCTTCGCTTTCGACCGCAGCAGGTCAGCTCCTCTTGACGGAGCCGCTGCCGGTCCACGAGCGCGGTAAGGATGCGCTGGTAGTCCCCCGACAGCACCTCCCAGGCCAGCCCCTCACGCCACACCGGCACCTGCGACTTCGGCTTCGCCGCATCCCGGGGTTCCGGCGATGCATACGCATCCCGCGGATCCTCGGTGGCCTCCGTGCCGACGGTGTTGCCGTCGTCCGGAGCCAGCACCGTGTCGACCCGCCTGCGAGCAATCGCCCACTCCTGCCATTCCTGCTCGGCCGCGGCCAGTTCGGCCTGGATACGGTCGGCCTCCTCCCGCAGCCCGTTGAGTCGACGGCGAGCGGCGAGCTCGTGCTGTTCCAGCAGTCCGACGACTGACGGCATTCATGACCTCCCGGGGAGCGACGACCCGACAGGCCACAACTCCCGCGGAATCACCACTGCTAATCCC
Source organism: Streptomyces sp. NBC_01622 (assembly GCF_045209635.1). Lineage (NCBI taxonomy): Bacteria > Bacillati > Actinomycetota > Actinomycetes > Kitasatosporales > Streptomycetaceae > Streptomyces > Streptomyces sp. NBC_01622. Next base: position 1,742,787 of record NZ_CP109293.1, on the reverse strand, counting down.
CGACCAGCGGAAACGCACCGATCACACCCGCAAAGACAGCAGCTTCTAAGCCTTCTCAGCGTTTTGTATAGGCGCGCATCTGTTCGGCCAGCCGCGCGAGTTCGGCCGCTGCCGCGGGCGAGGCGTTGCTGAGTCCGCTGTGTACGGCCGTCGGGCTTCGCAGGAAGTGTCGCAGTGTGGCCACGAGCAGTCCTTCCGGCAGGGTCCGCAACGCAGCGAACCCGCGAGGGACCGGCGGCGTCGGCATGGCGGCCAGGTTCTGCCGTATGAGGCGGAGCATGCCCCGGACCGCGTCCGGATCGTCGGCAAGCGCTACCGGGCCGCCCGCCGTGTGCACCGCCTGCCCGAGCGGGACCTCGAACGCCGCGTGTGTCTTGAGCCAGGCATCCATCTTCGGCTCGGTCTTGGCGCTGATCCCGATGGTCCGGAACGCCTCCACGATCCGTTCCAGTCGCGGGGTGGTCCGGCCGTCGGGTTCGCCGATCGGCATCGCAACCCGGCGGGTCATGAAGTTGGCCGCGCGATAGCGGACCACGTCGCCGTCCATCGTGCCGCCGGCCATGGGGAAGCCGAGCAGCACCCGCTCGTGGCCGATCACCGCGCCCAGCGGCTCCGCGCCGGCCGCCCAGTTGAGCAGGAACAGCACGTCGCCTTCGAGACCGGCGAGTGACTCCAGCACCGTGTCCACCTGATGGGTGCGGACGAAGACCGCGATCAGCTCGTACCCGCCGGCCGGGTGCTCGACCACCGGCACCGGTACCCGCCTGACGGCCGGACTGTCTTCCTCGGCGAGCTGCACGCCGTGCCGGCGCAGGGCGGCCAGGCGCTCGCCCCGGGCGAGGAGCGAGACGTCGTGCCCGGCCTCATGCAGGCGGGCGGCGAACAGGCTGCCGAGAACCCCGGCGCCGTACACGAGCAGTTTCATGGCAACCCTTTTCGTACGTTCGTTTCAGTCATACGTTCGTTTTAATCAAACGTCTGTAGTGTACGCAGGCATGGCGCCACCTGACACCCGCACCCAGATCCTCGACGCGGCCGAACACCTCTTCGCCGAGCGCGGTTACCGCGGCACCTCGGTCCGCGCGATCACCGACCTCGCCGGAGCGAACCTGGCCGCCGTCGGGTACCACTTCGGCTCGAAGGCGGAACTCCTGGCCGTGGTCGCCCGCCGCGTGATCGAGCCCATCAACGCCGCGCAGTGCGCAGGGCTGGACCGACTGCTCGCCAGGACCCCGGACCCTGCGGTCACCGAACTGGTGGAGGCATTCGCGGGGCCGCTGTTCGACGAGATGCCAGCCGGTGACGAGGGCGGTGCCCGGACGTCCCGGCTGATCGTGACGATCCTCAGCGACCCGGCCGAGGAGGTGCGCAGCTGGACCGGTCCGGCCGAGGATGAGGTCCGTGAGCGCTACCTGGCGGCCTTCGGGCGCGCGCTGCCCGGCCTTTCCCCGGAGGAGCTGCGGTTCCGGATGCGGGGGATCCTCGCCGTAACGGCCGTGGACCGCGTCGAGGTCTACCAGCAGCGCTCCCCGGCCTGCCTGTCCCCGGTAGCGGGCGAGGCGGCCCGGCGCTGGGCGATCACGTTCCTGACGGCAGCGATGAGCGCACCACCGACGGGGACCTGACAAGCTCGGGACGGCCGAGGCCGACCGGCGACGTCGCCGGGCGGCGAGCCCGGCGGCCGGCGTCTGCTCGGCCCGGAATCTTTGGCGGGTAGAGACGGACGGAAGTTGGTCGCGGGCCTGTCGTGTCGAGGTCAGCGTCTGCGCTCGTCGGGTGCGAGCAGGCTGGTGACCTCGGCGATCGCCTCCGCCGAGGGATGGAAGTGCTTCCTCATGTTCTCCGGCTTCTTGTGCCGCGATGTGGCCATGAGCGTTCCTGCCGACTTGGGTGATGTGCCCCCCGAGGTCACGCGGTGATACCGAGAATCATTCGCGCCCCTCGACAACTGGGTTCGTCTGACGAAATATTGTTCACGCGTAGAGTGGTTCGGTGATGATTGGCCGACGTCAACAGAGTCGGCTACATGGCCCGCCCGCTGACCTGATGTGAATCGCGTGCACGGGCTGCCTGCCCGGTTGCCAGTCCTTGGAGGAGTTGTCGATGAGCAGTGGTGAGTTCCCGGAGGTCGGGACGGTGGCGGGCGTGGTCCGTGGGCGTCGTGAAAGTGGCCTGGAGGTGTTCCGGGGCATCCCGTTCGCACAGCCCCCGGTGGGGGAGGCGCGGTTCGGGGCACCGCGGCCGGTGGCGGGCTGGGACGGTGTGCGGGAGGCGTTCGCGTTCGGTCCGCCGCCTCCGCAGGAGCCGATGGGCCCCCAAGCCGGGCCCGTTGTCGGCCTTCCGGCGGATGACGACTGGCTGACGGTCAACATCTGGACACCGGAGACGGACTCGGCCGCACGACGGCCGGTGATGGTGTGGATCTACGGTGGCGCCTACAAGTTCGGCTCTGCCGACGACCCGGCCTACGACGGCAGCCGGCTCTCCCGTGACGGCGACCTGGTGGTGGTCACCCTCAACTACCGGGTCGGCATCGAGGGGTTCGCCCTCATCGAAGGCGCACCCGCGAACCGGGGCCTGCTCGACCAGGTCGCCGCCCTGGAGTGGGTGCGTGAGAACATCGGCGCCTTCGGCGGCGATCCCGATCAGGTCACCGTCTTCGGTGAGTCCGCGGGCGCCGGGTCGATCGCCGCGCTGCTGGCCATGCCGCGGGCACGGGGTCTGTTCCGGAGGGCGATCACACAGAGCGTGCCGGGGACCTTCTTCTCCACCGCACTGGCCGGTGACATCGCCGAGGTCCTGGCGGGTGGGCTGGGACTGCGCCCGACGGTCGCCGATCTGTCCGGCGTGGACCCGCGCAAGCTGCCCGAGGCAGGAGCCGCACTGACCGCCGGGATGCGCGGGTACGTGGACCGCTGGGGTCCGGTCGCCCTGACCCCGACTCCCTTCTCGCCCGTCGTCGACGGCGATGTCCTGCCCACCACTCCGTGGCAGGCCCTCGCGAGCGGCGCCGCGCGGGACGTGGAGCTGATCGCCGGGCACAACCGGGACGAGTACCGCCTCTTCCTCATGCTGGGCGGGCTGCTGGGGCAGGTGGACGAGGGCCTGGCGGCGATGGCGCTGGGCCTGTTCGCACCGACGCCGGAGAGCGGGCAGGCCTACCGTGCCGCGTTCCCGGACGCCTCGGCGGAGTACCTGTTCGAACTGGTCCAGTCCGACTGGCTGTTCCGCATGCCGTCCCTCCACATCGCGGAGGCGCAGGTGGCAGGCGGCGGCCGGGCGCACGTGTACGAGCTGACCTGGGCCGCACCCGCCAACGGCGGCGTTCTGGGTGCCTGTCACGGCCTGGACGTACCCCTGACCTTCGGTGTGTACGGAGGCCTGGGTGCCATGCTGACCGGGCCCGTTCCCTCGCCGGAGACCGAGGCGCTCTCCGCACGCTTCCGCTCCGCGTGGACCGCCTTCGCCGCCACGGGTGACCCGGGCTGGCCCGCGTACGACGCCGAGACGCGCCTCGTCCAGGTCCTCGACACCGAACCGACGGTCACCGCGTATCCAGAAGAGGCCGCCCGCCGCATCTGGGAACACCACGCCTTCGCCGCGCTGCCCCTGACGACGGCGTAGCGCCCACGCCTCCGATCCGCGGCGCTTTGCGGCCGGCCAGACGATGAATGGCCGGCCGTTGCAGCCGTCCCGCACGGCTGTCGCTCCTTGCCACGCGGGGAGTTGTCAGGCGGTCGGGTCGATCAGCAGCTTCATCCGGCGCCCGGCGCGAAGCTCGGTGAAGCCCCCGTCGATGAGGTCGCTGAGGGGGATGGTGTCGACCCAGCCGGTGGTGTCGTAGTGCCCCTGGGCCATGAGGGCCATGACGGCTCGATAGTCATCGGCCGTGTAGCAGATGGTGCCCTGGATACGCCGTTCCCGGAGGACGAGGCTGAGGAGCGGCGTGGGCAGGGGACGGTCGTAGATCGCGACGCTGATCAGGGGGCGGCGCTCGCCGATGGAGGCCAGCGCGGACTCCACGGCCGGCGCCACGCCGGCGGCGTCGAAGGCCGCGTCGACGCCGTCGCCGTTCGTACGGTCCGCGATCAGCGCCGGCACGTCCACCGCTGCCGGGTCCAGGGTGCGCGCGCCGAGCCGCTCGATGGCCGCCCGTCGCTCGTGCGACGGCTCGACCACGTCGATCTCCGTCAGCCCCATGCCCCGTAGAGCGAACCAGAGCCCGATGCCGATCGGTCCCGCGCCGTAGACCAGAGCGGAGTCCTGGTTGCCGACGCCACCGAGAGCGGCGGCGTGGTAGGCGACGGACATGGGCTCGACGAGGGCACCGAGGCCGAGGGAGACGGACTCCGGCAGTCGGTGGACCTGGTTGACGGGCACGACGGTGTACTCGGCCATGCCGCCGTCCGCCATGAGCCCGTGGAACCCGATGCTCGTACAGAGGTTGTAGTGGCCCGTGCGGCAGGGGCGGCACTCGCCGCAGCGGTAGATCGGCTCGATGGTGACCTGGTCGCCGACCGACACCTCGGTGACGTCGCCACCGATCTCGGCGACGGTTCCCGAGAACTCATGGCCCAGGATCACGGGCATCGCCCTGCCGGTGAGCGGGTGCGGTTCTCGGGGGGAGATGAAGATCGGCCCGTCGTAGTACTCGTGAAGATCGGTTCCGCAGATGCCGTTCGCGTGGACCTTCACCTTGACTTCGCCGGCGCCGGGGGACGGCTCCGGCACGTCCGCGATCTCGATCTTGCTGTTCCCGTAGTACATGGCTGCGCGCATCGATACCTCCATGTTCTGGTGCGGCGCGTACAGGCGGGTCAGGGGCTTCGGAGCAGCTTCTTGTTCGCGAACTCGTCGAGTCCGAACCGGCCGAGTTCCCGCCCGATGCCGGAGTTCTTCACTCCGCCGAACGGCATCTCGGGCGAGCTGCGGACCAGCATGTTGAGGCCGACCATTCCGACGTCGAGCCGGTCGGCGACGTATTCCGCCTCGGCCGGATCCGCGGTGAACACCGCGCTGCCGAGGCCGTACGGCGAACTGTTGGCGAGGTCGATCGCCGCCTCGGTGGAGTCGACGCGGTAGAGGACGGCGACCGGACCGAAGATCTCCTCGTGATACGCCCGCATCTCCGGAGTGACGCCCGAGAGCACGGTCGGGGGGTAGTACGCGCCCGGGCCCTCGGGCACCTCCCCGCCGAGGTGGAGTTCGGCGCCCTTGGCGACGGCGTCGCGGACCTGCTCGGCGACCTGGTCGCGCGCGGCGACGGACGACAGCGGACCGAGGCGGGTGGACTCGTCGGCGGGGTCACCGGTGTGCCAGGTCGCCGTCTCCGCGAGAAAGCGGGTCACGAACTCGTCCCAGACCGGCTCCGCGACGATGGTCCGCTTCATCGAGGTGCAGACCTGGCCGGCGTTCCAGAAGCGGCCGATCGCCGCCGCGGAAACCGCCTGCTCCAGGTCGGCTCGGGGCAGCACGATCAGCGGGTCGGATCCGCCCAGTTCCAGCACGCACTTCTTCAGGTGCTGCCCCGCGAGCGCTCCGATCACCCGGCCCGCGCGTTCCGAGCCGGTGAGCGACACCCCCTGCAGAAGAGGGCTCGCGATCATCGTGGCGATCTGCTCGTGCGTGGCGAAGACGTTCTGGTACACATCGGCGGGAGCGCCCGCCTCCTCCGCGACGGACTCGATCGCGAGGGAGAGCTGTGGGCAGTTGGGCGCGTGCTTCAGCAGGATGGTGTTCCCGAGCAGCAGGTTCGGGGCGACGAAGCGGGCCGCCTGATAGAGGGGGAAGTTCCACGGCATGATGCCGAGCAGCGGACCGATGGGCGCGGTGCGGACCAACGCCTTGCCGGTGCCCGCGATGTCGAGCACCTCGTCCCTCAGCAGGTCGGGACCCGAGGTGGCGTAGTACTCGTAGATCGAGGCCGCGAGTTCGACCTCGGCCCGCGCCTGCGCGACGGGCTTGCCCATCTCCTGCGTGGTGAGGGCGGCGAGTTCGTCGGCCTTTTGCCGGTGCAGCGCGGCCATGCGCGCGAGGACCGCGGCCCGCTCGGAGAGCCGTGTCGCGGACCATGTCCGATACGCCGTCGCGGCCGCGACGAGGGCCTGGCCCGCCTCGGCGTCCGTCAGGGTCGCGAACTTGCACGCGACGGCACCTGTGATCGGATCAACGGTTGCGTACACCTCTGTGGTCCTCCAGGTCGGTGGGATCTCGGTGCGGAACGGGCATGACGCCGCAGGCGCGGCTCACCACTGCTCCGCGCTCGTGTGCTGCTCCTCGTCGAGTGTCAGCGCGATCTTGCGGAACCGGCTGGCGTGGAAGATGAGCGGCGGTGTGTACGGAGCCGTGTCGAGGCCCTGGACCTCCAGCAGGGCGATCAGGTGGTCGCCGGCCTCGACCTCGTCGTAGAGCGAGACCTCCATCCACGCGCTCGAACCGCGGATCAGGATGCTGTCGTGCGGTCCCGCGTCCCATTCGACGCCGGCGAAACGGTCGCCCTGCTTGCTCGCGAGCTGGCGGCACGCGACGTCATGCCACTGCGAGAGCACGCTCAGTCCCAGCCGTGGCCGCTCGCGCAGGACCGGCCACGTCGAAGACGTCTTCTGGATGCACACCGACACCAGTGGCGGATCCACGGAGACCGAGGTGAACGAACTGGCGGCCATGCCTGTCGGGACGCGGTCCACGCGGGCGCAGAGGGCCGCGACCCCGGACGGGAACGCCCCGAAGGCATGGCGCAACTGCTCCCCGCAGGTCACCTGTTGGAGGCGGATCATCTCTGTTGTTCCTTCCTGCGGTGCCTGCGAGGAGGGTCAGGCGGAGGCGCCCTGCGATTCCTTGCGCTCCTCGGCGTGACGTGCGGTCGCCGCCTGGATGGCGTCGGCCTGACGCTGGTCCAGTTCGTTCCAACGCGACACCGCGTAGTCCCGGGACCGCAGGAGACGGTCCGCGCTGCCCTGGAACCGCGGCTTGACGTGGTCGGCGAAGAGCTCGTAGCTCTTGAGCGTGGCGTCGTGCCTGGCCCACTCGTGGTGGATGAGCAGGAACGAGCCGAAACCGCCCGACTGGCCTTCGAGCCGCTCGATCTGGGCGATCGCGTCGTCCACGGTGCCGATGACCCCGAGGCCGCTCTCGTTGAGCCACTCGATGCGCTCCTCGAAGGTCTTGCCCGCCGCCCGGAAGTGGGGAGCGGCGAGCACGTCCTGGGTGTAGTCGCACCAGGCGTCGAGGCCGTACCGGACGTCCTCGATGGCCTGCTCCTTGGTCTCGGCGAGGTGCATGGGGCCGCACAGGCGCCACTTGGTCCGGTCGGGGGTGTGGCCGAACAGCGGCGCCCGCTCCTCCATCACGTCCCAGTGCAGGGCGAGTGCGTCGAAGCCGCTCCGGTTGGTGGCGCCGACCGACATCAGATGGATGCCGTTCTTGGCCGCGATGCGAGGGCCGGTGGGGGAGGCGATCGCGGCGACCGTGATCTCGAAGTCGCTGTACGGCGCGTACTGGGTGTGCGCGTCGACCAGGTTGTAGCGGTTCGTCTTCGCGGTCACGGTCTCGCCCCGGAGGATGGCCATCAGTACGTCGACGTCCTCCTCGAACGCCGTGCGCTGCTCCTCAAGGCTGATGCCGATCATGGTGGCGTCGGTCGGCAGGGCGCCCGGGCCCAGGCCGAGCATGAAGCGGCCGCGCAGCAGACGATCGAGGAAGAGCGCACGGTCCGCGACCCACAACGGGTTGTGGTACGGCAGGGAGAGCACGCCCGTGCCGAGCTTGATGTACCTGGTCTGCGGCGCGGCCCACGCGATGAACGACATCGGGTCCGGGATCAGCTCATGGCCGGCCGAGTGGTGCTCGCCGATCCAGGCCTCGTCGAAGCCCAGCCTGTCCATGTGCTGGATGACGGCCAGGTCACGCTCGTAGGCCGTGGTCGGGTCCTGGCCCGGGGGGCAGTGGAAGGGAGCCATGAAGGTCCCGAACTTCAGCGCCATCGCCATGTCCTCCTCGTTGAGGGTTGATGCACGCGTCGCTTGGTGCCGCGCAGTGACGACTGAAACACGCACCGGCCGCCGACGGTTGTGCAACTTTGGGACGCCCCGAGGTGTGCCAAGAGCGGACAGTCAGGCCCTTGAAGCGGCGGTTGACTGGGGTCATGACCACACACGACTCACCCAGGCGCCCGGCCGCGTCGCCGTCCGCGGTACCTGGAGCGCAGTTGCGCCAGGTCGTCCACCCGGTCGACGACGTCTCCGAGGCCGTCGAGTTCTACGGCACCGTGCTGGGACTCCCCACCCGCTTCGTGGACGGCGAGCGCTACGCGGCCTTCGACGCCGGGCCCAGCACCTTCGCCGTCGCCGCGGACACGGAGGACGTGGCAGGCGTCGCGGCAGCCGCTTTCAAGGTGGACGACATCGCCGAGTTCCTCGACCGGCTCGGGGCGGTCGGCGGCCAGGTCGTCGAGGGCCCGGCCGACGGCCCGCACGAGCGCCGGGTCGTGATCAGCGATCCCTGGGGCAACAGGATGATCGTCTATGCCGCACTCTGACAAAGAGCGCGTCCATGCCCGAAGCTCCGCTTCCACGCCCGGAGTTCCCTCGTCCGACTATTACCGACGGCGGATGAGTGGGTATTTGATTGGTATTGGACGGCGCATGCGCTTCGTGGTTGTGTGAGAAGAGGTGACAGCGTCGTTGCCGCGGCAGGAAGGTGGGGCCAGCAGTGATCGACACCCATCGTGGCCTTTCCGCCGGTGATGAAGCGGGCTCTCTCATGGTGAGAACCGAGATCGTCGAGTCCTGGCGGCGGTCGCGGCTGAACGGGGTCGACCCGGACCGCGTTCCGTGCGTCGAGGGCGAGCCCAGCCTCGACAGCCGGACGGCCAAGGTCGCCATCCCCGTTCTCACCTCCATGGCCGACGTTCTGATCGGCGCCAACACCAGCCTCCTGCTCAGCGCGCCGGACGGCACCCTGCTCTGGCGCTGGGACGAGGACAGCCGGCTGCGTTCCCGCCTGAACCGCAGCAGCGTCGTGATCGGCACCCGCTGGTCCGAGGACGTCATCGGCACGAACGGCCTGGGCACGGCCCTGGAGACCGCTCGGGCCGTGACGGTCAACGGCACAGAGCACTTCAACGAAGCCCTGCACGACTTCGCCTGCGCGGGGGCACCCATCCGGCATCCGGTCACCCACCGGGTGACCGGGGTGCTCAGCGTCGCCAGCCTTGTCGAGCACGCCAGTCCTCTGATGGCACCGACCCTGCTTCGCCTGGCGCACGACATAGAGGAGGAGCTGTACGGGGAGACCTCGATGCACGAGCGCCAGATGCTGCGCCATTTCCTGGCCGAGCGTCGGCGTACCCGGAGCGCGGTGGTGGTCGTCAGCGCGGACGTGGTCATCGCCAACTCCCTCGCCACGTCGATGGATCTTGATCACTCGGCGCTGTGGCAGCGGATCGAGGACGGGCCCGACGACGTCATCGGACTCGAACTCTCCAGCGGGTCACGGGTCACCGTGTGCCGCCCCGTGCACCGAGGCGGCGTCCTGGTCGGAGCCGTGGTCGTCGCCGAGGAGATGCCCGCCTCGGCGGTGGTCCGGCCGACGCCGACGCGCGCCCGCGATCCGCGGCGCCAGGAACGCCCCTGGATCCGAGTCGTCGCCCAACTGCGCTCGACCGCGTCCACGACCGACCGGCTTCTGGTCGTCGGCGAGCACGGGACCGGTAAGCGCGCCGCCCTGCGGGCCGCGGTCGCGGACTCAGATATCGCATACCGCGAACTCGACTGTGCCACGGTCGACGAGGTCGGTCACGAGCAGTGGCTGGCCGATGCCCGTGCGCTGGTGGAGCATGTGGACGAACTCCTCGTCCTCGCCCACCTCGACGACCTCGACGACCGTACGTGCCGAGCCCTCGCGACGATCCTGGACCGTGCTCCGCGCATCGACGGATCCGACCTGCGGCTCGCGGCTACGGTCTCGGCCGCCGCATTCCACAACGACCTGCTGCCGCGCGCAATCGTCGACCAGTTCCCGCCGCTCACCTTCGAGATTCCTCCACTCCGCAAGCGCACGGACGACGCCCTGGCCCGGCTGGTCGACCAGGGAGTGGGCATGCCGAGGCTCTCGCACGAGGCGATCCAGGCGGTCCAGCGCCACCCATGGCCCGGAAACCACCGCCAACTGGAGGAGTTCCGGCGATGGTTGACCCGCCAGAACCGGCCGGTCGTCACGGCGGCGGACCTGCCGCCCGCCTGGCTCCACGAGGTCACCCGCGGTCACCTGACCGCCATGCAGACCGCGGAGTCGGACGCCATTGCGACCGCACTGCGCGAGCACGGCGGCAACAAGGCTGCCGCCGCGACGGCACTCGGGATCTCGCGCTCCTCGCTCTACCGGAAGCTGCGCGAGTACCGACTGCGCTGACGCACCCGGTGACGCCCACCGTCAGAGAGGCGTCGACCGCGCAGACCCGGAGTTCGCACGTGGTGCCCGCGACCGGCGCACAGCGTGCTACTCCCGGACGACAGCGGTTAGTACCGCAGGACGAACGACGGTGATCGGGTCGGCATCGTGGTGCCGTCGGCGGCGGTCGCGGCACACCTAGCGTTCTTGGCAAGGCAGCCGGGATCCCCGGCGCGCCCGGTCGAGATCGTGGAGGGAAACCCGCCGATGATAGAGATCCATCACGTCGTCAAACGCTACGGCGACAAGACGGCTGTCGACGACCTGGACTTCACCGTCGAGCCGGGTGTGGTGACGGGCTTCCTCGGCCCGAACGGGGCGGGAAAGTCCACGACCATGCGCATGATCATCGGCCTCGACGCGCCCACCAGCGGCCGTGTGACGGTCAACGGCAAGCACTACGCCCAGCACACCGCACCGCTGCAGGAGGTCGGCGCGCTGTTGGAGGCCAGGTCCGTCCACCCCGGCCGCTCCGCCTACAGCCACCTCCTCTCCCTCGCGTACACCCATGGCATTCCGCGCCGCCGGGTGGACGAGGTGATCGAACTCGCCGGCCTCGGCAAGGTCGCCAAGAAGCGGGCCGGCTCCTTCTCGCTGGGCATGGGGCAACGCCTGGGCATCGCGGCGGCACTGTTGGGCGACCCGCAGACGGTGATGCTGGACGAGCCGGTCAACGGCCTCGACCCGGAGGGCGTGCTGTGGATCCGCAACCTCCTCAAGGGCCTGGCCGCCGAGGGACGCACCGTCTTCGTGTCCTCGCACCTGATGAGCGAGATGGCGCTGACGGCCACCAACCTCGTCATCGTCGGCCGGGGCAGGCTGCTCGCCGACACGACGGTGGCGTCCTTCGTGGAGCAGGCGGGCGGCGAGAGCGTGAAGGTTGTCAGCTCGGACCCGGAGCGGCTGCGCGCGCTGCTGGCCGGGCCCGACGTCACCGTCACCGGCGAGATCGGCACCGAGACCCTGCAGGTGTCGGGGCTGAGCGCCCGCGAGATCGGCAGCCTGGCCGCCGACGCGGGCATCGCCGTCTACGACCTCACCCAGCAGGCGGTCTCCCTTGAGGAGGCGTTCATGGCCCTGACCCATGACGCCGTCGAGTACCGCAGCAGCACCGACACGGAAACGAAGGGGAGTGTCGCGGCATGACCGGCGTCCAGACCACATCCACCCCCGCGGCGACCACGACCGCGAACCCCCGCTACAAGGTGACCTTCCCCAGGGTGCTGCGCTCGGAATGGTCGAAGTTCCTCTCCCTGCGGTCGAGTTGGATCACGCTCGCGGTCGCCGTACTGGCCACGGTGGTCATCGGCATGGTGGCGGCCTACCGCTACGACCCGGTCCACGCCGACCAGCACGACGCGGTCGCGCTGTCACTGGACGGCATCACCCTGGCCCAGCTCGTGGTGGGTGTCCTGGGTGTGTTGGCCACGGCCGGGGAGTACACCACCGGCATGATCCGCTCCACCTTCGCCGCGGTGCCCCGGCGCCTGCCGGTTCTCTGGTCAAAGTGCCTGATCTACTTCGGCGTGGTGTTCGTGGTCGGGGCGGCGGGTGCGGTCGCCTCCTTCCTGGCGGGCGCGGGCTTCCTGTCCGGCAAGCCGATCGCGCTGACCCTGTCGGACAGCGGCGTGCTGCGCTGCCTGTTCGGTGCCGCCCTCTACCTGGCGCTGGTGGCCGTACTGGGCGCGGGACTGGGCATGCTGGTGCGCTCCGCGGCGGGCGGCATCTGTCTGCTGGTCGGTGCGCTGATGCTGATGCCGGTCTTCCTCGACCTGCTCCCCAGCAACTGGAAGACGGACGTGACCCCGTACCTGCCGGCCAACGCCGGCCAGTCGGTCTTCACCCTGCACACGGACAGCACGATGCTCAGCCCCGGTACGGGCCTGTTGGTCCTGCTCGGCTGGGTGACGGCCGTGGTGGTGGGGGCGGCGTACCGTGTGAACCATTCCGACAGCTGACAGGCGTACCGGACGGCATCCCTGCTCCACCGACCCTGCGCGAGGCCGCACCATGAACCCCGTAGCCGAACCCGTGTGGGACCAGCCGCTGGCCAGTGGCTGGATCCGCCTGCGCGCCGCGGACCGGGCCCGTCCGCAGGTGCTGGACTCGCTGCTCGCGGCGGGCGTCCTGGCCGCCGCGATCGCCGACCTCTTCGAGCAGGAGGAGCGCGGCCTGTTCGGGGTGCAGGGAGTCGCGGCCTGGGTGGTTGTCATCAACGCGGCGGCGCTGGCGCTGCCCTTGGTGTGGCGGCGGCGCGCCCCGCTCGCGGTCTTCGGCGTCGTGCTCGGGGTCTGCGCGGCGCAGTGGGCGGCGGGACTGGCGCTGCGCAGCGACCTCAGCCTCATGATCGCCCTGTACGGGGCCGGCCGGTACGCCTCCCCGCGGGCACTGCGGAACATGGCAATCGCCACGGCGCCGGTGTGCGCACTGCTGGCCTTCCGGGTCCAGCCGCTGGACTCTCAGCCGTGGGTGTCCCTGTTCTTCGTGCTGTGCGCGGCCACCGCGGCGGCGGCCCTCGGCCTGGCCGGCCGGATGCGCCGGGCCCAGCTGGCCGCGCTGGCCGAGCGGGCCGCCACCCTGGAAGTCGAGCGCGAGCAACGTGAGCTGCTGGCCGCAGCCAACGAACGCGCGCGGGTCTCTCGCGAGTTGCACGACATCGTGGGACACACCCTGGCGGTGATCGTCGGTCTGGCCGACGGGGGCGCGGCCGAAGCCCAGCTGGAGCCGGAGCGGGGTCCGGAAGTCCTGCGGACGATCGCCGAAACCGGGCGTACGTCTCTGGGAGAACTCCGCCGCGCCCTGGGCGCGCTGCGGGTCGGACTGCCCGACGACGCCGCGGGCGCCGAACTGCACCCCCAGCCGGGTACCGCCCAACTCGCCGCCCTGTGTGAGCGGATCCGGACGGCCGGGCCGACCGTCACCTACACCGCCTCGGGCGACCTCGGCTCGCTCAGCGCGAGCCTTCAGCTCGCCGTGTACCGGATCGTCCAGGAGTCCCTGACCAACAGCCTCAAGCACGCCGGACCACGCACCCGCGCGCGGGTCGCGGTGACGGCCGACGCCCGTGCCGGTGAGGTCGTGGTGCAGGTCGACGACACCGGCCCACCGGTGGAGGAGGCGACACCGGACCGCGCGGGCGGGAGCCGTACCCCGGGGCAGGGCCTGATCGGCATGAGGGAGCGCGCCGCACTTGTGGGAGGCCACGCGGTCTCCCGACGCAGGGCCGGCGGCTGGACCGTACGGGCTGTGCTCCCCATGAACCACGACGGGCGGACGAAGACCGATCCACAGACGGCGCGTGCCCGCTCGGCCCCCAAGGACCGGACCGGAGTTCAGGAGTGCCCGTGACCACGGTGCTGATCGTCGACGACCAGCCGCTGCAGCGCATCGGCTTCCGGATGCTGCTGAACAGCAGTCCGGAGACGACGGTGGTCGGCGAGGCGGAACACGGCGCGGAGGCGGTGCGCCGGACGGCCGAGCTGCACCCGGACGTGGTGCTGATGGACATCCGCATGCCCGGCATGGACGGCATCGAGGCCACACGTCAGATCCTCGCCTCCGGCGGTCGCTCCCGGGTGCTCGTGCTCACCACCTTCGACCTGGACGAGTACGCGTACGGCGCGCTGCGCGCCGGCGCGAGCGGCTTCCTGCTCAAGGACGCCCGCCCGGACGAACTCCTCGCGGGAATCCGCGCGGTCGCGGCCGGTGACGCGGTGGTCGCGCCCGCGATGACCCGCCGCCTGCTGGAGGTCTTCACCACGCACCTCCCCCTGCGCGGCCCCGGCGAGGATCCGCGCCTGGCCGGGCTGACCCAGCGCGAGCGCGAGGTGCTGACCGATATCGCGGCCGGTCTGACGAACAGTGAGATCGCCGAGGGCCTCTGCCTGTCCGAGTCGACCATCAAGACGCACATCGGCCGGATCCTGGCCAAGATCGGAGCCCGCGACCGGGTGCAGGCCGTCATTTTCGCCTACGACACCGGTCTGGTGAGGCCGTCCTGAAGGAGGCCGGTGCCAGTCGGAGCAACGCATCGGTGGCCCGACTGGCATCCCGCCGTTCAGCGTGCGACGCGGACATCGGTCTGATTCGCGCCGCACATCACGGCGTCCGTGAGGTGCGGAAGGTGAGGCGCCCCCTCGGCGACGACGGCCAGGATCCGCCTTGGAGACGCCTCGGCGGTGACGGTCCGGGTCGGACCGGAATGCCGACCTGCTCCGGGACAGTGCCCGGTCCGATGCCGGCGTCGGGCCCCGCCGCCATCGGACCGCGATGGTTCAGTCGACGTCGGGGAGCGGACTCAGGCCGACCTTCTCGGCAAGGGCGTTCGCCGGAGGGAGAGCGGCTTCGGGGCGACGCCGTGGGATGAAGGAGGCGACGGCCAGCGCGACGGTGGCGGCACCGACGCCGATCGCAAGGACGGCACGCAGGCCGTTCTCGGACGGAACCTCGATGCCGTGGAAATCGATCGTCATATGGGCGAGCAGTACACCGGCCACGGCACTGGAGGTGGTGGTGCCGATGGACCGCATCAGGGTGTTGAGGCTGTTGGCCGCGGCGGTCTCGGAGGCGGGCACGGAGTCCATGACGAGCGTCGGCAGCGCGGCGTAGCCGAAGCCGACACCCATGGCGACGACGCAGGAGGCCAGGATCAGCGTCCAGGTGGCGGACATCAGCACCATGATGAGGAGGTAGCCCACGCCCACGACCACGGCGCCGATCATCAGGGTCGTCTTCGGCCCCCGGGTCCTGGTGACCCGGGCGGAGAACGGGGCCACGGCCATCATGACCAGACCCTGCGGGGCCATGGCCAGGCCCGCAGTGGCCAGGGACTCGCCCAGCCCGTAGCCCGTGATCTTCGGTAGCTGGAGCACTTGTGGCAGCACGAGGTTGAGCGCGAACAGCGAGAACCCGAACGCGACCCCGGCGAGGTGGGTGAAGAGGACCTGGGGATGCGAGCTGGTACGCAGGTCCACCATGGGCCGCGGGGTGCGGAGTTCGAACCAGCCCCACAACGGCAGGACGATCAGGGCCACGGCGAAGACACTGAGAGTGGTGCCGCTGCCCCAGCCCCAGTCGGCACCCTTGGAGACCCCGAGCAGCAGGCAGACCAGACCGATGCCCATGCCCAGGGCGCCCGGGACGTCGACGCGTCCGCCGGGGCGCGCCTTGGACTCGGGTATGAGCAGCAGGACCAGCAGGAGAGCGACCGCGCCCAGAGCGGCCGACGTCCAGAACAGCACGTGCCAGTCGAACGTGTCGGCGATCATCGCGGACGCGGGCAGGCCAAGAGCGCCGCCGACACCGAGGGAGCCGAGCATCACAGCGGTGGACACGGGCAGCTTCTCGGCGGGCACCTCGTCACGCAGGATGCTGACGCCGAGCGGGATGACCCTGTTCGCCAGGCCCTGCAGCGCGCGGCCGATGATCATCGTGGTCAGTGACTCGCTGAGCGCGCAGATCACGGAGCCCGTGACCAGTACGGCGATGCCGATGAGCAGCATGCGGCGCTTGCCGTACATGTCGCCGAGGCGGCCCATCACGGGGGTGGCGACGGCGCCGCACAACAGGGTGGCGGTGAGCGCCCAGGCGGCGTCGGCGGCGGAGGCGTGCAGGTACTCGGGAAGGTGGGGGATGATCGGGATGATGAGCGTCTGCACCAGTGCCACGGCGATGCCGGTGAAGGCGAGAACCGTCACCAGGACGTTCACGTTCCGTCCGCCGGAGGCTTCGGCCTCGGATGTCAGGGGCGAGGGGATGGACATGGGTCAGGCCTCCGGAGTGTGGGGGCGGAGCGCGGAAGAGCCGATGTCGCTTGTGCGGGGTGCGTGACCGGAACCGGTGGCCACGCAGCGGGGGTGGGGGTGCTGTGGGGGCTCATCGCGTCGGCACGGTCGCGGTGCCCACCGCGGTGTGCGGTGTGCGGGTCTCGTTCGCCACTGCTTCGTGCCATGAGGTGCCCGCGGCCAGTGCCTGCCGCCAGCCACGGAGGACCTTCGGCGTGACGCCCACGCCCAGGATCCCGGTCAGGCGGTCGTCCTTTCGGTACGCCACCACGAAGTGACGCCCCGTCAAGTCGCCTTCCACCACGGCGACTTCGTCATGACTGCGGAGATGTCCGTATGCCTGGATCCGCATGTCGTACTGGTCCGACCAGAAGTACGGCACCGGCGCGAACGGCTTGCGTGCCTCCGGTGCGGCGAGCAGGTTGCGGGCGGCGGCCATGCCCTGTTCGGAGGCGTTCGTACGGTGCTCGATCCGCATCGAGGCGGTGAACAACGGGTTGTACCAGCGGGCCACGTCCCCGGCCGCGTAGATCCCGGGGGCCGCCTCGCAGTACGCGTCGCACGACACACCGTCCTCCACGGCGAGCCCGCTGCCGGCCAGCCACTCGGTGTTGGGCCGCGACCCGACGGCGACCAGCACCGCGTCGCTCTCGACCAGTTCGCCGTCGGCCAGGAGCACTCCGGTGCCGGTCACCTCCGACACGGTCACCCCGGTACGCAAGTCCACACCCCGTTCCAGATGGGCCCGGGTGAGGACCTGACCGACCTCGGGGCCCACCACGTGCGCGAGGGGCACCGGCGCGGGTTCCAGCAGCGTGACGTCGGCGCCGAGACCCACGGCTGCGGCCGCGGCCTCCGCGCCGAGGAACCCGGCGCCGACCACGACGAGCCGACGTCCGGGACCCAGCCGGTCCCGCAGCGCCAGCGCGTCGTCGAGCGACCGCAGTACCTGCGTGTCTTTGCCGGGCAGCCGGCGGGGACGTACTCCGGTGGCGATGACGAGACCGTCGTAGGACACCGTGGAACCGTCCGCCAGTCGCACCGACCGGGTGGCCGGATCCAGTCCGGTCGCGGCGACGCCCAGACGCAGATCGAGACCGAGAGCGTCCAGGTCGGCCCCGGTGCGCAGGGCCAGCTGTCCTGTGTCCCACTGTCCGGTGAGGAACTGCTTGGACAGGGGCGGACGGTCGTAGGGCGGGTGGGGTTCGTCGCCTACGAGGGTCAGCGTCCCGTCGTAGCCCTCCCGGCGCAGCGTCTCGGTCGCCGCGAGGCCCGCGGCCGAGGCGCCGACGACCACGATCCGCCTCACCGCTCCACCAGGCGGATCGCCGCCGCGGGACAGAGCGCCGCGGCTTCCTTCACACCGTCGAGGAGATCCGGGCCGGGCCGGTCGTCGAGCAGGACGGCGACCCCGTCCTCGTCCCGCTGATCGAACACGTCCGGAGCGGCCACGACACACTGGCCGGCGGCGACGCACTTGGGTTCGTCGAGTTCCACTTCCACATGCATGGTTTTCGTCCTCGTTCTCGGCGGAGTCGGGCGAGTGTCGATTGCTAGGTTACGGAGACCTAGGTTACGGTAACCGGTATGTGGATCGACATCCTCCTTTTGGCCGAGCTGGCCCGCGGGCCGCGTCACGGATACGAGTTGCGCAGGGAGGTGGAGGCGGCGACGGGGCACTCCCTGTCGAACAACTCCCTCTACCCACGGCTGCGTCAGTTCGTAGACGGCGGGGCGGTGCTGCGCAGTTCGGAGGAGCAGCAGGCGAAGCCGCCGCGGCACGTCTACTCGATCACCGACGTCGGGCGGGAAGTCCTGCACGACATGCTGGCCGAGCTCCCCGAAGGGGGAGCGGACCAGTCGCGCGAGTTCCACGCGCGGCTGGTGAACTTCGCCTGGCTGAGCCCGGAGGAACAACTCCGCGTACTTGAGGCCCGCGACTGGGTGCTGGTCCGCAACCGCGACCGTGTCGCCGCGCTGGCGTCCGTGCGGATGGAGCGTTGGAGCCGCCTGGCGCTAGATCACGGGATCGCCCGGATCGACGCGGAGCGCGGTTGGCTGGCCGGGATGAGGGCGGAGATCCAGAGCGGTGAGAACCCGTCCGAACCGACCCAGGAGCCTCGATGAGCACGGTGACCGACGCGAACGAAACGGCTGATCTTCCGGTCTATCCCGGTGAGCGTTCCGCCCGCTGTCCCTTCGACCCCCCGGCCGACTACGCGAAGTGGCGGGAGGGGGAGGGGCTGCGCAGGGCGGTGTGGAACGGCCACACGGTCTGGGTGGTGAGCCGGATCGAGGACATCAAGGCCGCCATGACCGATCCCCGGGTCAGCGCGGACATCGTCGGCCGGCTGCAGGGGGAGGAGCGGGGCGAGGGCGCGCCGCCGATCTTCCCGCGGATGGACGACCCGGAACACGCCCGGCTGCGCCGCATGCTGACCAAGGACTTCACCGTCAAGCGGGTCCAGGCCATGCGCCCGCGCATCCAGGAGATGGTGGACGACTTCCTCGACCAGATGATCGCCAAGGGCCAACCGGCGGACATCGTGCGGGACTTCGCGCTGCCGGTGCCGTCCTTCGTGATCTCCCTGCTGCTCGGAGTGCCGTACGCGGACCACGAGCTCTTCCAGCAGTACACGTCGGTCATGATGAGCCTGCACCGCCCGCAGGAGGAGCGGACCGCCGCGAGCCGGGCCCTGTTCGGTTACCTGCGGGAACTGGTGGCGCGCAAGGAGGCGGAGCCCGGCGACGACCTGATCAGCCGGCTGCTGGGCGAACACGTCGCGAACGGGGACATCGACCGCGACACGGTGGCCATGAACGGCCATCTCCTGCTCAACGCCGGCCATGAGACCACGGCCAACATGATCGCCCTGAGCACTCTGTTCCTGCTCCGCCACCCCGACGACCTCGCCCGTATCCGGGACACCGACGACCCGAAGGTGGTCTCGGGCGCGGTGGAGGAACTGCTGCGCCACCTGAGCATCGTGCACAGCCTGGTCGCCCGCGTGGCCGTCGAGGACGTCGAGATCGGCGGCCAGCTCGTCAAGGCGGGCGAGGGCCTCGTCATGAATCTGCCCGCAGGCAACCGGGACCCCGAATTCCTCGCCGAACCCGACGAGTTCGACATCGGCCGCGATGTCCGCGGACACGTCGCCTTCGGCCACGGAACCCACCAGTGCATCGGACAGATCCTGGCCCGCGCGGAACTGGAGATCGCGCTGCCCACCCTGCTGCGCAGGCTCCCGGACCTCCAACTGGCGCTCCCCTTCGAGGAGTTGAGGTTCCGCGGAGACATGAGCATCTACGGCGTCCACGAACTGCCCGTCACCTGGTGAACCGCGACCGCACCGAGAGGCACCCATGACCGTCACAGAACCCCGGGCCTATCCGTTCGCCACCGAGAAGCTCGACTTCGACCCGCTCTACACCGCGTTGCGGCGCGAACAGCCCTTGTGCCGCGTCCAGTTGCCGTACGGCGAACCGGCCTGGCTGGCCACCCGCTACGAGGACGTCAAGGTCGTCCTCGGCGACCCGCGCTTCAGCCGGGCCGCCGCCGTCGGCCGGGACCAGCCCCGCTCCCGCCCCTACCCGGCGGGCGCCGGAGCGATGATCAGCCTCGACCCGCCCGAGCACAGCCGGCTGCGCAGGCTGGTGGCGAAAGCGTTCACCATGCGGCGCATCGACCAACTCCGGCCGCGCGTCCAGCAGATCGCGGACGGACTCGTCGACACGATGCTGACCGAGGGCCCGCCCTCGGACCTCGTGCGCGACTTCGGACTGCCGCTGCCGATCGCCGTGATGTGCGAACTGCTCGGCGTGCCCTTCGAGGACCGCGGCGACTTCCGCCGATGGGCGGACGCCTACCTGTCCACCAGCAAGTTCACCCGGGAGCAGGTGGCCGACTCTCGCGCACAGCTGAGGGAGTACGTCTCCGGCCTCACCGCCGAGCGGCGCTCGGAGCCGCAGGACGACCTCCTCTCCGCCCTCGTCGCCGCCCGCGACGCCGAGGACCGCCTCTCCGAGGAGGAACTGCTGACGATGGCGGAGACCATCCTCGTGGCCGGCCACGAGACCACCGCTACACAGATCCCCAACTTCGTCTACCTGCTGCTCACCAACCCCGACCAGCTCGCGGCCCTGCGCGCCGACCTCGACCTGGTGCCCAGGGCGGTGGAGGAACTGCTGCGCTACATCCCCGCCGGAGCGGGCAGCTCGCAGCCGCGCTACGCCCTGGAGGACGTCGAGTTGGGCGGCGTGACCGTGCGCGCGGGCGAGCCCGTGGTCGTCGACAGGTCCTCGGCCAACCGGGACGAGACCGTCTACACCGATCCTGACGAACTCGACCTGGCGCGCAAGGAGGCCCCCCACATCGGGTTCGGCCACGGAGCGCACCACTGCCTCGGCGCACCCCTTGCCCGGATGGAACTCCAGGTCACCCTCCACACCCTGCTGACCCGGCTGCCGGGTCTGCGGTTCGCCGACTCCGCGGACGACGTCATGTGGAAGTCGGGCGTGTCCACGCGCGGTCCGGAGCGGATGCCGGTCACCTGGGACCACGCATGACCGACCTCGGGTTCGACGGCAGGGTCGCGGTCGTCACCGGCGCGGGCGGCGGGCTGGGCAGGGAGTACGCCCTGCTGCTCGCATCGCGCGGAGCACGTGTCGTGGTCAACGACACCGGCGGGTCGACGGCGGGCGAGGGGACGGACGAAGGTCCTGCCGAGAGCGTGTCCCGGGAGATACGCGACCTGGGCGGCGAGGCGGTGGCGGATACGCACAGCGTGGCGACACCCGAGGGAGGTCATGCCGTCGTCCGTACCGCCCTGGACGCCTACGGCAGCGTGGACATCCTCGTCAACAACGCGGGCATCCTGCGCGACGCACCGTTCCACGACATGACGGCCGAACTGCTCGACCCCGTCCTCGACGTCCACCTCAAGGGCGCGTTCTACGTCACCCGGCCGGCCTGGGACGTCATGCGGGAGCGGGGCTACGGCCGGTTGGTCAACACCACCTCGGCAGCCGGACTCCTGGGCACCGCGAACAAGAGCAACTACGGCGCCGCCAAGACGGGCCTGATCGGCCTCACTCGCGTCCTGGCCGCCGAGGGGGCCGCCTACGGCATCAAGGTCAACGCCGTGGCCCCGATCGCGCTCACCCGCATGCTCACCCAGTCCATGACGCGGACCGGAGAACAGGGGAAGACCCCCGAACGAGAGCCCGAACGAGAGCCCGGGCGTGCCGGGCAGGCGATGACCGTGGAACGCATGAAGTCCTTCGTCGACAAGCTCGATCCGGCGCTCGTCGCGCCGGCCGTCGCCTACCTCGCACACGAGGACTGTCCCGTCTCCGGCGAGATGTACACGGTGGGCGCCGGTCACGTCTCGCGGTTCTTCGTCGGCAGAACGGACGGCTACTTCAACCCGGCCCTGTCGATGGAGGACGTCCGGGACCACTTCGACGAGATCCGCGACGAGACGGGATACACCGTCCCGAGGGACCCGGGCGAGGAGACCGGCCGGTTGTTCCGGACGGTGAGCGGCTGACAGGGGAGCGGGGCGTTCCGCCTCGGCAGGGCATGGACTGGGTGCAGGTCGACCTGTCCGTGCCCGGCTGCAGGACGGGATCACCGGATACTGACGACCATCTCGACGTGGGGCGCACCCGGCAGGCCAGTTGCACCGACAGGCCAAGGTGAACTCTGATCGTCCACCCGGGCGTTCCTGCTCGCGCCTTCGATGAGCGGATCCGTCGGCGCGGCGTTCGTAGGGCACGAGGTAGGCGTGGCTGCGGAAGGACGGGACCGAGTCGTCGGAGAGCTCGATGCCTGTATACATCGATTCGATGCCTATAGCGATTCGATGTATCTTGGGGAGGCAAGTGTCCGCGACCCGTCAGCTCGCGAACAGACCTCAGACAGAAGTGGTTCCGATGGAAGAGCGAGAGATGCAGACCCGTACCCCCGAAGAGGTCTACGCCAGTCATGGTGCGGCGTTGGTCGCCGAGGATCTGGACAAGCTTGCCGCCAATTTCGCGGAAGACGCGGTGGTCGTCACGCCGAAGGGCGTCCTGCGTGGCAAGGAGGGTGTCCGGGAGAGCTTCACCCGGCTGTTCGCCGATCTCCCGAAGGCCGACTGGGAGATGAAGACCACCCTCTTCGGCGGCGAGGTTCTCTTCCTGGAATGGACCGCGACGTCGGCGAACACCAGCGCGACCCACGGTGTCGACACCTTCGTCATCCGGGACGGCCTCATCAGGGCCCAGACGGTGCGTTACGAGCTGGCGTCGAACGACGTCTGACGTGACGGACCCGCGCCTCGGTCCATGGGCGGCCGAGGTGTGGGCAGCGCTCGGGCAGCCACGGACAGAACGGTTCGCAAGGGCGCGGACGGATTGTCCGTACGCCAGGCCAGCGCGGCCTGCAGCTGTACGGCCGATCCCGCCAGCGGGCGGTAGGCCAGGCCGTTCTGCTGGATGTGTCGGCACGAAGTGAGTGTCAGCGTCACTCCCACTCCTGCGGCCACCAGGGCGAGGATGGTGTAGGAGTCGGGCGCTTCCTGAACCACCCTGGGCGTGAACCCGGCGGTCTCGCAGGTGCGGAAGGTGGCGTCGCGCAGGGACGAGCCGGCGTTGCCGGGGAAGCTGACGAACGGCTCGTCGGCCAGAGCGGCGACCGGGATCGATTCGGATTCCGCCAGCGGGTGGTCGAGGGGGAGCGCGCACACCAACTGCTCCTCGGCGATCACACGAGTGGAGACTCCGAGCCGGGTGACCGGAAGGCGGACGAAGCCGAGATCGAGCGATCCTTCCGCGACCCGCGCCAGGGCGACATTCGCGTACGTCTGCCCTTCCAGGATCAGCTCGATCCCCGGATGCGACGCTCGGAGCGCCCGCGTGAGGAGCGGCAGGCTCTCGTGACTGGAAGCGCCCGCGAAGCCCACGGTGACTCGCCCGTACTCGCCTCGGCCGGCTGCCCGGGCCGCACGCTGTGCGATGTCGACGCCTGCGAGGACAGCCCGCGCCGGTTCCAGGAAGGAGCGGCCCGCGCTGGTCAGCCGGACCGACCGGGTGCTGCGCTCGAACAGCTGGACCCCGAGCTCCTTCTCCAGACGCCGGATCTGCTGACTGAGTGGCGGTTGGGCCATCTGCAGCCGCTGAGCGGCCCTCCCGAAGTGCAGTTCCTCTGCCACGGCGACGAAGGCTGTCACGTGGCGCAGTTCCATGGCCGTTCCCGTCCTTGCGGCTTTCGATATATCAATTCGTAGTCTCAGTGTGACTCTAATTTGGTATTGGACCCTACTCAATGAGTGGTGCCAAGGTGTGGTGGACCACTCGTCCACGCCGAGGAGCACCTCATGGGACCGGATGCCCTGCCCGCTGAGGCCGCGCGCTCTGCCAGGGACAAGACGATGGAGATGCGGGAAGCGATCAACTCCTTTGTCCACGACGGCGACACCGTCTGCCTGGAGGGCTTCACCCACCTCATCCCCACCGCGGCCGGCCACGAGATCATCCGGCAGGGGCGCAGGAACCTCACCGTCGTCCGTATGACCGCCGACATCGTCGTGGACCAGATGCTCGCCGGTGGCTGTGTCTCGAAGCTGGTCTCCTCGTTCGTCGGCAACTCCTCGGCGGGATCACTGGGGGAGTTGCGGCGCCGGATCGAGAGGGGAGTACCCGAGCCGTTGGAGTTCGAGGAGTACAGCCACTACGGCATGGTGTGCCGCTATCTCGCGGGAGCCCAGCGTCTGCCCTTGTACCCGCTGCGCTCCTACGCCGGGAGTGACCTGCCGTCGGTCAACCCGGCCATTCGCAAGGTGACGTCGCCCTACGCCGGCCCGGACGGAGAACCCGAGCAGATCTACGTGGTGCCGCCGGTCAACCCCGATGTGACGATCGTGCACGCCCAGCGCGCCGACCGTGCCGGGAACACACAGGTCTGGGGGCTCACCGGAGTTCAGGCCGAGGCGGTCTTCGCCGCGCGTAGAGCCGTCGTCGTAGTGGAGGAGATCGTCGCCGACGAAGTCGTACGGTCCGACCCGAACCGGACCGTCATTCCCGCGCACGCCGTGGATGCGGTCGTCGAGTGTCCTCGGGGAGCCCATCCCTCCTTCGCGCAGGGGTACTACGACCGGGACAACGCCTTCTACCGGTCCTGGTCGCACATCAGCGGAGACCCGGTGCGCCTGAAGAACTGGATGGCCGAGTGGATCCACGGCACACGCGACCACGCGGAGTACCTGGCCAAGCTCCAGGGCGAGTTCGACTCGCGTCTCGCCGTCGGTGAGGCTCTGAGCCTCCCGGTGAACTACGGGCGGCGGCTGTGACCGACCCGAGCACCGACCCCGTACGAGCGGCATGCGCGGAACGGGCACGACGAGCCGAGGAGCACCGGACATGAACGCCCCGCCAGAGGAAGCCGCTACCGGGTCCATCACCTCCTCGGAGCTGCTGGCCGTCGTCGCCTCGCGTGAACTCGTCGGCAGGCGAACCGTCTTCGCCGGTATCGGTCTTCCGACCCTGTCCGCATCGCTGGCTCATCTGACGGTCGCGCCCACGCTGGAGATCGTCTACGAGTCGGGAGTGTGCGGAGCGCACCCGTCCCACCTACCCGAGACCATCGCCGACTCCGTGCTGATCACGGACGCCGAAGCGGTGCTGGCCATGCCCGCGCTCTTCGGCTACGTCCTGCAGGGCGGTCACATCGACGTCGGCTTCCTGGGGGCGGCCCAGATCGACCGGTGGGGCAACCTGAACTCCTCGGTGATCGGTGACTGGGGGCATCCGAAGGTCCGACTTCCGGGTTCGGGTGGCGCGATGGAGGTCATGGCCAACGCCGGTGAGGTGTTCATCGTGATGCGTCGCCACGAGCCCCGTTCGCTGCCCGACCGGCTCGACTTCTGCACCTCACCGGGACCGGACCGAGCCCTGGCCGACGGAATCCGTCCGCTCGGTGCGGGTGTCACCCGGGTCATCACCGACCTGGGCATCCTCGCGAGGCAGGGCCCCGGCGAAGAACTCCAGTTGGTGGCCATACATCCCGGGGTCACTGTGGACCAGGTCCGTGCGGCCACGGGCTGGGACCTACGGGTCGCCGGAACCGTGGCCACGGTGGCGCCCCCGACCGAGAACGAACTGTGCCTGCTGCGCCGGGATGTCGACCCCGGTCGTGTCTACCTGCGCTGAAAGGGCGTCAAGTCCCTTTCTCTCAGGTCGTGATGCTGACCGGTGACGACGGCCTCCCCAGCGTCGGCACAGGCTTGGACCGTCGGTCCATGCGAGGGAAGACCGCGTTGAAGGCCTTCGACATCACCTCGGCGCGGTAGAACTGACGCGCCGAGCCGTCGAAAGATGCGCCTGTTCTGTTCGGTCGAGCACGGCGGTGACCTCGGCGAAGGCGTCGGAGAGACGGCCGCAGATCGGATACAGATTCGTCGACGGGGAAGGCCGTCGGTACCCAGGGCGGAGATCTTGACCATGGTGTTCGGCTCGGCGGCCACCGCGGCGAGATCGCGCCTCCACTGGCCGAGGGCGTCCTGTGTGCGTTCGACGGGCATGCCGGCATGGTCGAGGACCAGGGGGAGGTCTTCGTGATCGGCTGCGAGAGCCCCTGCCTGTCGGGAGGGTTGGACGGCACCCGGCCGGCCTAACCGCCCCGACCACCGCCGATCTACAGCCAGGAAGGCAGCACGGGCAGTCCTTGCCGCATTTCCGAGGACGGAATCCGGCCGGTCAGCCAGCTCACCGTGGCCGCTGCCGTCGCCTTGAGCTCGGCGGTTGATCCGGAGCCGTCGGCTTGCGCAGCTCCGATCCGCCAGGTGTCGCGGCGGTCGGTCGGCGCAAGTACGAGCGCGGGGCATGCGTCCTTCAGGGAAAGGGTGGCCGTGACGTCGTCCAGGAGCGCGTCGACCACGCCCGAGGGCAGGTCGTCGACCGAGACACCGCTATCGAGATCGACGGCGTGCAGCCACACCTCCCGGACGCGCATCCAAGGGATCTCCGCTGCCGGAATCGCCCGGCCCAGCGCGCTTCGTACTTGGGCGTTCCACTGCCCGGTGTCGAGGCAGAGGAGGGCGTCATCCAGGTCTCGGGCGGTCGCCGTGACCCTGGATCGCAGTTCGGAAGCCGGGAGGGTCGCCGACTCGGCAATTTCGTCGGCCCGTTGATCGCGGCTCGCGTACATCGGGGTCTCGACGCCGGTACGGGCCCAGGCCGCGAGTCGGCCGAGTGCCTCGGCGTTGTGCGCCAGGTGACCCACGACGTGGGCGCGGGACCACTGGGGCAGCTTGCTCGGCGACTTGAAGTCGTCGTCGGTCAACTTGCCGACAGCGGCCAGGAAGCGGGCGGTACCCTCGCGCATCCAGGGCAGGGTCAGTTCGAGATTGTGCGGGCCGCTCATACCGTTGCCTCCGAGGCCAGGCGCGCGGCGATGTCGTTCCGCAGTGCCTTCTTGTCGATCTTTCCGACCTTGGTGGACGCCAACTCGTCGACGACCACGAGACGCTCGGGAAATTTGAACCGGGCGACTCCGATCTTCTCCATGAGGTCACGAACCTCGTCCAGCGTGACGGTCTCGCCGGGCCGTGGGACGACGTAGAGGCAGACGCGCTCGCCGAGTCGCGGGTCCGGCATGGCGACGGCCGCGACCTGGCTGACGGCGGGAAGCTGATAGACCAGGTTCTCCACCTCCTCGGCGGAGATGTTCTCCCCACCGCGGTTGATCATGTCCTTGTCCCGTCCCTCCACGATCAGGTTGCCCTCCGCGGTGCGGCGGCAGATGTCGCCGGAGCGGTACCAGCCGTCGGGGGTGAAGGCGCGCGCGTTCTGTTCGGCCGCCTTGTAGTAGCCGCGAGGCGTGTAGGGGCCGCGGGTCAGCAGCATGCCGGGCTGCGCATCGGGGACGTCCTGGTCGAACGCGTCGACGATCCGTACCTCGTCGGCCAGGCACATGGGTCGGCCCTGTGTCGTGCACACGATGTCGTCGGGGTCGTCGAGCCGGGTGTAGTTGAGCAGTCCCTCGGCCATGCCGAAGACCTGCTGGAGGGTTGCCGTGAGCACCGGCTTCACCTTGTACGCCAGTTCATCCGCCAACCGGGCCCCGCCCACCTGCAACACCCGCAGGCTCGCGAGCGCGGCTGATCCGTTCTCGGCCGCGTACTCCATCCACCGGGCGGCGACCGCGGGAACGACTGCGGTGTGGGTGACGCCCTCAGTCGCGATGGTGGCGAAGGCGCGGGCGGGCTCCGGGGAGGGCAGGGTGACGACCCGGCCGCCTGCCAGCAACACGCCCAGGATGCCTGGACAGGCGAGGGGGAAGTTGTGCCCCGCGGGCAGACTGACCAGGTAGATCGCGTCCGGCCCGACAGCGGCCACTTCCGCGCTCGCCAGGGCGTTGTAGGCGTAGTCGTCGTGGGTGCGGGCGATGAGTTTGGGCAGGCCGGTGGTTCCCCCGGAGAGCAGGAAGACGGCCACGTCCCTGGGTGCCGGGGCAGCCGCGTCGAGGCGTGCGCGGTCGGCCTTCGTGTCCTGCGAGGGCCCGCACAGGGCGCGGAGATCGATGCTGCCGGGCGCGATGTCGTCTCCGGCGACGAGGACGTGCCAGTCGGCGCCGGTGGCGGCGCGCACATCGGCGGCCAGTTCGTGTCCGAGTGCCTGGTGGTCGAAGTCGCGCATGACGTCCGGCACGGCGATCGCCACCGCCTCGGCGTGCCTGGCCAGATAGGCCAGTTCGGCGCGCCGGTGGGCCGGCATGGCCATCACCGGCACGATGCCGGCGCGCAGGCAGGCGAGCGTGAGGACCACGAACTCCCAGCCGTTGCCCAGCTGTACGACGATCCGGTCGCCCGCCGCGATGCCCAGCTCCAGTAGCCGTACGGCGGCGGCGTCGGCCCGTGCGGCGAGTTCGGCGTGGGTGAGGCGGACGCCGGCGCCGCCGAGCGCGACGGGATCCACGAGTGCCGGGGCGTCCGGCATCCGGTCCGCGACCTCCTGGAGCAGGGTGCCCAGAGGCACCCCCGCCCAGTACCCCTCGGCGACGTAGCGGGCTACCGCCGCGTCCGGCCAGGGGACGGTGTTCTCAGCTATCGGGGTGGGCATCGTCGGCCTCCCTCGTGATGATGACGGCGTCGAGCGCGACCAGGCCGTCCGCGGTGAGACGCAAGGGGTTGATCTCGACCTCGTCGAGGTGCGGGTTGGCGGCCAGGAAGGTGCCCAGGGAGGCAACCGTCCGGGCCAGGTCGTCGGGGTTCAGTACGGGACCGCCGCGCCAGCCGGCGAGCAGCGCCCGCCCGGCCAGCTCCTCGGGCATGGCGGCGGCCTCGGCCGGAGCGAGTGGGGCGAGTCGGATGGCGACGTCGGCCAGTGCCTCGGCTGTCGTACCGCCCAGGCCGAGCAGCACGATGGGGCCGAACACGGGATCGCGGCGCGCGCCGACGACCAGGTCGACCCCCGCTGGTGCCATCGACTCGACGAGGTAGCGGCGCGCCCCCGCGGCATCGAGCTTGTCGAGCGCCGTGTCCAGTTCGGCGGGCGTCGTGATGCCCAGATGCACACCGCCGATCTCGGTCTTGTGCAGCACTGCGGCGTCGAGGAGCTTGACCGCCACGGAGCCGCCCAGTTCGGCGAGCGCGGTGTGGGCGGCGGCCCGGTCGGAGCAGGCCCGGCGTAGCATCGTCGCCACTCCCAGCCGGTCGAGCAGGTCTTTCGCCTCGGCCTCGTCGTGTCCGCCGGTGATGCCGGTGGGCACGACGGTGTGGTCGGTCGCGGGCGCTGTGCGGTTTCGGGCGCGTGCGTCCGTCAGCAGGGCCGCGGTAGCGGCTGCGACTCCGCGCGGGTCGGAGGCAACGGCGATTCCTGCTTCCAGGAGTGCCCTGCGTCCTCGTACCACCGCCTCACCGGTTCCGCCGAGGCCCAGCACCAAGGGGACACCGACGGTGCTGCCCTCGCGCGCGGCGGCGACGATGTCCACGGCGTCGGGTTCGTGCAGCGCGTACCCGGCGATCACGTCGACGCCCGGGTCCGCGCCGACGGCGGTGAGGACGGCTCCCAGCTCCGGACCGGGGCGGCCGGTGTCGACGGGGTTGCGTTGGAAGGTCAGCGGCGGCAGCAGCCCGGCCAGGGTGGCCTGTGTGCCGGCCGTAAGTTCCGGGACGCGGGCGCGGCGCCCCCGCAGATCGTCGAGGAGCAGCAGACCCGGGCCGGCCTGCGCGGTCACCACTCCGACGCCCGGGTCGGCACCGGGCCGGGCCCGCGTGACCGCCAAGGCACCCACGGCGTCGACCAGTTCACGCTCGTCGTCGACCAGCACGGCGCCGGCCTGGGCCAGGGCGGCCCGCGTGGTGCGCCAGGACGTGGCGAGGGCTCCCGTGTGCGAGGCCGCGAAGGCACCGACGTCGTGCCGGCCCACGACCAGGGCGACGACCGGACGCCGCGCGGCGAGCCGACGCACGCTCGCGACCAGCCGAGGGCCGTCGGGCACCGACTCGATGTGCAGGGCGACGGCGCCCGTCTCCGGATCGTCCGCCAGGTGGTCCAGGACGTCGGGCGCCGTGATGTCCACACCGTTGCCGAGCCCCACGGCGAGGCTGAGCCCGTGGCCGGCCTCGGTCAGTGCGAACGCCAGGGCGTGGTTGACGCCGCCGCTCGCCGCGACGACGGCCACCTTCCCGGGCCTGACCTGGGCGACCCCGGGGACGAAGCTGGCGATCACTCCGGCGTGGGGTGCGAGGAAACCACTGGTGTTGGGACCGAGGAGCCTGATGCCCGTGGCCCGGACCACTTCGGCGAGCCGGTGCTGGTAGTCGACACCGGGCCCACCCGCTTCGGCGAAGCCTCCGCCGCAGATCACCGCGGCACCCGCTCTGGCGGCGGCTGCCTCGGCCAGAACGTCGGGGCAGGCCGCCGCCGGAACGCAGATCATCGCGAGGTCGACGGGCCCGTACCTGGCTGCCTCGGAGACCGAACCGTACATGGTGTCGTCGCGGCCGTTGACGAGCGCCAGGTAGTTCCCGCCGTCGGCGAAGCCGGACAGCGAACGGGCCATGGCGGCGCCGAGCTTCCCGGCGTTGCGGGAGGCGCCGACGACGGCGATGCCGCGCGGGGCGAACAAGGACTGGAGACCGCTGCTGACAGCGGTGGGCAGCGTGCTGGTCACCGGGCGACTCCCACCAGGTCGGCGCGGCCGGAGAGCACCTTGGTCAGCGCAAGGTCGCGGTCGGGTTCGGGCTCGATAGACAGGACCGAGAGGTTCTCCCGCATGCGGGCCCGCTCGCAGACAAGGGTGCGGGTGAGCGGCGTACCACCGTGCACGGCCACCAGCTCCGGGCCGTCCGGACCGGGGAGCCCGGCGAGCCGCGCGAACACCTCGACCAGCCCGGCTTCGGTGTCGGGAGCTTTCAGCAGCGCTCCCCAGCCGCCGCCGGCGACCGGACCGGCCGACAGCGGCAGGTCGGGCGTTCCGCGTACGGCGACGGGCGTGCCCCCGACGTCGGTCACGACATCGACGAGCCGGCACGGCGCGCTCCAGTTGGCGCCGGCGAACGGCGTCTCCAACGGCTCCGTCCCGTGCTCCGTGATCCAGCCTCCGTGGCTGGAGGCGACGAACTCCGGTGCTCTACGGGCCAGTCGGGCGTCGCCGATGCTGCGGGTGAGGAAGTGGTAGGCGAACTGCCACGGCTGGAAGGTGTCGTAGTAGCGGCCGAAGTGTTCCCACCAAGCCAGGCTGGGACGCGCCGAGTCCTGGATCTTGCGTACGGAGGGCTGGGCCGTCCGCTCGTAGGCGGCGAGCGCCGCGGGCAGGTCGCCGGGATGGTCGGTGAGGGCACGTGCGAGTTCCACCGCGTCCTCCATCGCCATCTTGGTGCCGGAGCCCACGGAGAAGTGCGCGGTGTGCACGGCATCGCCGAGCAGGGCGACCGGCCGGGGATCGAGCGTGTGCCAGTGCCGGGTACGCCGGGTGCGGAAGTTGCCCCACCGGGAGTTGTTCGTCAGCAGCTGCCCGCCTTCGATCTGCTCGGCGAACAGCTTCTCCAGGTACTCCTTGGACTTCAGGTCGCTCACGCCGGGCGGCTGGGTGACATCGAACTCGTCCAGCCCGGCGCGCCGCCAGGACTCCTCGTCGGTTTCCACGATGAAGGTCGACAAGGAGTCGGAGATCGGGTAGCCGTGGACTGCGAAGACGCCGTCCGGACTGCGTTCATGGACGAAGGTGAGCCCGTCGAAGAGGTAGTCCGTGCCGAACCAGATGAACTTCGCCGTGGCTGTCTCCACCTCTGTGCCCAGGCCGGGGCCGAGCTCCTCGCGGATCTTCGATCCCGCTCCGTCCGCAGCTACGACGAGGTCGTAGCCGCCTAGGTCGTCGAGCGTCACCTCGGTGGAGAACCTGAGGCCGGCTCCGACATCACGGGCCCGCTCCTGGAGCAGGAGGAGCAGCGTGCGGCGTACGACCGCCGCCATGCCGTTTCCGCCGCAGCGGACGCGTTCGCTCTTGAGCCGGACCTCGATCTCGTCCCAGTGCCGGCCGTGCTCGGTGAGCGCCTCGCGCAGGACCGGATCGGCCTCGTGGATGGCCTCAAGAGTGCGGTCGGAGAACACGACGCCGAAACCGAAGGTGTCGTCGGCGCGATTGCGCTCGAACACGGTGACCTCGGCAGACGGATCGGCCTGCCGCATCAGAGCGGCGAAGAACAGCCCGCCGGGCCCACCGCCCACCACTGCGATACGCATGGCGTCACTGCTCCTTGACCAGGGTGTTGCTCAGCTCGCCGACACCCTCGATCCGGGTGACGAGCTTGGAGCCCTCCGCGAGGTAGCGGGCGGGCTTGCGCGCGTGTCCGACGCCGCCGGGGGTGCCGGTGGCGATGATGTCGCCGGGGACGAGGGTGATGATCTGCGAGATGTACGAGACGAGCGCGGCGGCGTCGAAGACCAGGTCGGCGGTGTCGGCCCGCTGCATGGTCTCGCCGTCGACCTCGCAGGAGATCTCGCCGGGCTCGGAGTTGGTCACCAGCCACGGACCGACCGGAGTGGAGCGCTCGAAGGTCTTGCCCTGCAGCCACTCCACCGAGCGGTACTGGAAGTCGCGGGCGGTGACGTCGTTGACGACGGTGTAGCCGGCGATCGCGGCGGCGGCCTCTTCACGGTCGGCGTGGCGCACCTCGGCCCCCACGACGACACCCAACTCGGCCTCCCAGTCGACCTGTTCGGATCCGGCGGGCAGCACGACCGGGTCGTACGCGCCGACCAGGGCGCGGGCGAACTTGGCGAACAGCGCCGGATACTGCGGCAGTTCGCGGCCCATCTCCAGGATGTGGGTGCGGTAGTTCAGGCCCACGCAGAAGATCTTCTCCGGGTTGGGGACCAGAGGCGCGTAGTCGAGACCGGCCGGGTCGTGCCGGGGCCCGTCGGCGGTCCGCGCCGTGTCCCGCCAGTCGGGCCGGGCCAGGAAGGCGCCGAGGTCGACGGCACCGAGTTCGACCGCGGCGTCCTCGTCGACGCGGACGGCGGCGGTGCCGGAGGCGGTGCGGATGGTGGCGAGTTTCACGGGGCGACAGCCTCTCGGGAGGTGCGGGCGAGGCCGAGGGCCTCGAAAACGGGATCGTCGGAGAACCGGAAGGCGTCGAGACCAGTGTCGGTCCGGAAGGAGAGGCCCGCCCAGGAGGGCACCGCGAACAGGTCGCCCTTGCCCACCTCGTAGGTGTCGTCGCCGACCGTGACGGTGCCGGAG
This sequence comes from Streptomyces sp. NBC_01622, assembly GCF_045209635.1. NCBI lineage: Bacteria > Bacillati > Actinomycetota > Actinomycetes > Kitasatosporales > Streptomycetaceae > Streptomyces > Streptomyces sp. NBC_01622. The sequence goes on along the minus strand of NZ_CP109293.1, from coordinate 1,709,829 downwards.
CCCTCGAATACCTGCCACACCGACGAGCCGGCCGTACGGGTCAGCGCGGTGCGGGTACCGGAGCGCAGTCGGTGCATCTCGCAGCGCATGGTGGAGAGACAGTCACCGGCGGTGGCCGGGTTGGTGAAGCGGACCACGGCGTGGCCGGGCTCGACGACGCCGGGGTGTCCTTCGTCCTCCAACTCAAGCTGTGCGGCGAGGGCGGCGTCGGTGTGTTCCCACCGGTAGGCCATCAACGGCGACGCCTTGGGAGCGGGAGCTCCGACGGGAGTGAGGCCCGGGTGCCCCCACAGCCGCTCGTTGCGCGAACTGTCGGGAGTGGCGCGGGTGGACAGCTCGTCGGGGCCGAACTCGAAGAAGCCGGCGTCTATCTGGCGCACTAGCGGGATGTCCAGGCCGTCGATCCACGCCATGGGACTGTCGGAGGTGTTGTGGTGCTCGTGGAAGTGCATGCCGGGGGTGAGCAGCAGATCGCCGCGTCGCATGGCGACCGGGTCGCCCTCCACATTGGTCCACACGCCCTCGCCGTCCACCACGAAGCGGAACGCCGTCTGCGTGTGCCGGTGCGCGGGAGCCTCCTCGCGCGGGCCGAGGTACTGGATCGCGGCCCACAGGGTCGGTGTGGCGTAGGGCGTGCCGGGCAACCCCGAGTTGGCCAGGGCGATCGCGCGGCGCTCGCCGCCACGGCCGACGGGAACGAGCTCACCGGCACGTTCGGCCAGCGGCAGCAGGGTCGACCAGCGCCAGAGCATGGGCACCGCGTCGGGGCGGGGGCTGGTGGGCATCAGCCCGCCGATCTGGGTCCACAGCGGAGTCATGTGGGCTTCGGCGAAGCGGGCGTACAGATCGTCGAGCTGAGCCTTCTCTTCCTCGGTGATCTGCGGGAGCTGGGCTGTCGTCATGCGATCGTCGCCTCCTTACGAGAGGTACGAGAGGTACGAGAGTTATGGGTCGCCACGGCCGTCTGGGCCGCGTGCGGGCGGAGCGCAGGACCGGCGCCGGGCGGTGCGCTGAAGATCCCGGTCGTGGCGTCGCGAAGCGACGGGGATGCCGCACTGGCGCTGAGGCATGGGCGTCACGCTCCTTGCCGTCCGGACCTCGTCATGGCCGCGTAACTTCGCCGCCATGACGAGGCAACACCAACGTACGTCAAAAATGCGACGGTCGTCCAGAGGTTGAAACTAATCGAGGTGCTGCGCCTGTGCGGTGCAGGTCAGGCCCTGCTGATCAACTCGTCTATGTACGTCTCGGCGGGATGCCGAAGAAGTCCGTGCGCCTCAAGGAACACGTCGTGGGCAAGGCGTCCGTGCCAGCCGGTCGGCAGGAGTTCGGGCGGCAGGTCCGGGTCCCGGAACGGGAAGAGCCGGTAGTCGTGGATCAGCTGCATGCGTTCCGTCAGGGCCGCCGGCCCGTGAAGCGCCCCGGCCCGGTACTCGGTCAGCCGCGGGCGGTAGATCTCCAGGAGTTCGGCGTAGTCGCGGTTCAGTTTCTCCAGTTCCCAGGCGCGTCCGGCGATGTCCCGGTCGGCCTCCAGGCCCTTCGATCGGGAGCGGAACGTGTCCAGCTGTGCGGCGGGGGTGTCGGCAAAGGCGCGCAGGACGTGGTCGGTCCGGTCGTGCGGGCTGAGCCAGATCGCCGAGGAGAGGGGGCCGAAGCCGAACCAGGCGAGCTTCTTGCGCAACTGCTCCCGCAGTGTGCGCTCGGTCTCCGGGACCGAGTAGACGATCATGTGCCACTGGCCGTCCCAGGGGCCGCGTGCCCGCTGGAAGATCCGGGCGCGCCCCTCGTCGAGCAGTTCCCATGCCGTGTCTGTGAGCGCGTAGACGGTTTCCCGTCCCTCTCGCCTGCTGTCCAGCCACCCCTCTTTACGCATCCGGGTCGCTGTCACGCGGACCGTCGCCTCGGGGACGTCGAAGCACTCCATCAGCGCGACGAGCGCACGCAGTCGGACCTCGCCACCTCGGTAGCGCAGATAGTCGCCGAACAGGTCGAACACCAACGACCGTGCCTTCATGCGTATGACCTCCTGTCGACTTGATCCGGTCACGACCTGTGGGGTGGCGTGTGGTTCGCGCACGGCCGTGATCACCCTGCCACAACGCGTGGGCAAGCCTCCATGATGCGACTATCAGCGTCCTCCAAATGACTCATCCTGAAAACGAGCGGCGTAATATTGACACTTGAGATGTGGGTCACGATGATGACTGCAGACCTGGTGAGCTCCGCCCGTCCTCAAGTTCGGCTCCGGAGTCCGAACGGTCGGCACGGGGCCGGATCTCCGAACCGCGAGTTCGGAGGAAGCAACGAAGCCGGCTCGGAGCCGTACTGAGCCGCATTCCCCGACGCTCCATGCTCCGCATCCACCCCCTCCCCGTGCGGGGCAGCCAGTGGCCGTCGGCAGCAGAGCCGTCAGACAGCATCTGAAGGGACTCAGATCATGACCGCGACCCCCATTCCACGGGTAGGCCACCTGATCGACGGAGAGATGACCCCCGTCGGCGACCTGCGTGACGTCCACGATCCCGGGCGCCTCCAGGACGTCGTGGCGCAGGTGGCCGTGGGAACCGTCGACGACGTCGACCGCGCCGTCCGGGCGGCCCACGTCGCCTATGCCGCCTGGCGGCAGACCCCGGCGAGCGAGCGCGCGGCCCTGCTGATGGCCGCGGGTGACCTACTCACCACCCACTCCGGGGAACTCGCTCCCCTTCTGGTGCGGGAGCACGGCGGTGTGCTGTGGGAGGCCCAGACCGACTTCGCGCTGGGCACCGGAGTGCTCCAGCACACGGCGAGTCTGGTCGAGGACTTCTTCCGCCCGGTGCAGTACGACGACGAGCAGAGCTTCATCAGCGTGGAGAAGGTGCCGCGCGGTGTCGTGGCGGCGGTCGTCCCGTGGAACATGCCGGTCGTCCTGACGATGATGAAGCTGGCGCCGGCGCTGGCGACGGGGAACACGGTCGTGCTCAAGCCCTCGCCGTTCGCCCCCGCCGCACTGACTCTCCTCCTCCAGCGGGTCGCCGAACTCTTCCCGCCGGGCGTGATCAACGTGGTCCACGGTGAGGGCGACGTCGGCGCCGCCCTCACCGGACACCCGCTGGCGCGCAAGGTCGGCTTCACCGGAGGGACGCTCACCGCGCAGAAGGTCATCCACGCGACCGCGGACACCATCAAGAACGTCACCCTGGAGCTGGGCGGAAACGATCCGGCGATCGTCCTGGACGACGTGGACATTGACGCCGCGTTGGAGCGCATGCTCAAAGGTGTCTACACGAGGTCCGGACAGATCTGCTTCGCGGTGAAGCGGATCTATGTCCCCCGTGGCCTCTATCAGCGATTCTCCGACGCGTTCTGCGAGCGGGTGGACGAGTATGCCGTCGGTCACGGACTCGACCCGGCCACGAGCTTCGGGCCGCTGAACAACGAGGCCCAGCACAAGAAGGTCACCGACCTGCTCGACAGGACCAGGAACTCCACCGCGCGGCTTGTGGAACTGGGGCGCAAGGTCGACGCCGACTCGTGGAACGACGGCTACTACGTCCTGCCGCACGTCGTCCTGGACGTCGAGCACGAGGCCCCCGTCTCCTGCGAGGAGCAGTTCGGTCCGGTCGTCCCCCTCATCGCCTACGACGACGAGGACCAGGCCGTGCGCTGGGCCAACGACAGCGCCTACGGCCTCGGCTCGTCGGTATGGACCACGGACCCGGACCGCGGCCTTGCCCTGGCCCGCCGGATCGAGGCCGGCAGCACCTTCATCAACACGCACTCCTTCGAGTCGCTCGATCTGCGCATGCCGTTCGGCGGAATCAAGGAGAGCGGCATCGGGCGTGAGTTCGGTACGGCGGGCATGTCGGAGTACGTCGAGGACCACGCCATCCGCCGCCTGAAGTAGTCCGACGTCCGGCCTCCCGCGCACACCGCGCGGGAGGCCAGGTGTCGGCGCAGTCTCGCGGCACCCGCTGTATCCGTCGGTGGTGCCGTTCACAGAAGATCACCTGTCGGAACCCGCCTGGCCTCGCCCTTCCGCGACGACGGGCCGGGTGTTCGGCCCCGTACACAGCTTGGAGTCCGATCGCCATGACCACGATCACCGCCGCCGTCGCGCGGGTGCACAAGGCACCGCTGACCCTCGAACAGCTTCAACTCGACGACATCCGGGACAACGAGGTGCGGGTCAGGATGGTGGCCACGGGTGTGTGTCACACCGACTTCATCGTCCGCGACGGCGTCTACCCCACTCCGCTCCCGGCAGTGCTCGGCCACGAGGGCGCCGGCATCGTCGAGGCGGTCGGGAAGACGGTCACCCGGGTCAAGGCCGGCGACCACGTGGTGATGTCCGCCGCCTACTGCACCCACTGCACAGAGTGCCTGGCCGGCCAGATGGCCTACTGCGAGAACCTGTTCACCCAGGACTTTGGCGGCCGTCGTGACGATGGCTCGACCGCGCTGTCCGCCCAGGACGGGACGGTCGTCTCCTCGCACTTCTTCGGCCAGTCCGCGTTCAGCACGCACGCCAACGTCGTCGAGAGCAGCGTCATCCAAGTCGATCCGGCCGCGCCGCTGGAGACGTTGGCGCCGCTCGGCTGCGGTATGCAGACCGGTGCAGGGTCCGTCCTCAACGAACTCCGTCCGCCGGCCGGATCGTCCTTCGCGGTCTCCGGCGCTGGCGCGGTGGGCCTGGCCGCGATCATGGCGGCCCGGGTCGCCGGCTGCACCACGATCGTCGCGATCGACGTCCACGACTCCCGCCTCGAACTGGCGAAGGAGCTCGGCGCCACCCACACGATCAATGGCCGCGATGCCGACGTCGCCGACGAACTGATGCGGATCACGGGTGGCAGGGGCGTCTACAACATCCTCGACACCACGGGCATCCCCGGAGTGCTGGCTCCGCTGGTCGGCGCACTGTCCATCCGGGGCACGCTGGCCCTTGTGGGAGCCGCCGCTCCGGGCACCGAGGCGCCGTTCGAGATCGGGCAGTCCCTGGTGAAGGGGTGGACGTTCAAGACCATCGTCCAGGGGAGTTCCGTACCCCAGCTGTTCATCCCGCGGCTGGTCGAGCTGTACGAGCAGGGGCGCTTCCCCCTCGACAAGCTCATCCAGCACTACAAGTTCGACGACATCAACACCGCTTTCGCGGACTCCGCGTCCGGCGCCACGGTCAAGCCGGTGGTCGTCTTCTGACGTCAGGTACAAGGTGACCGAGGCGGTTCAAGAAGCCCTCGGTGCCCGCGCCCGGTTCGTCCTGTCCCGGTGTCCCGGCGCGCCGCGTCATGGCCGCCGGGGCAGCCCGGACGCCGCCTCCCGGACGTGGTCCAGTGCCGTGTCCAGTGCGGCCAGGTCCTGCGAGGTGAAGCCGTCGAAGACCTTTCGCAGGTTGCAGGCGTGCACGACGGCCGCCCGGTCGAGTACGTCGTGCCCGGTGGCGGTGATGCCCGCGTAGGAGACGCGCCGGTCGGTGGGGCACGGGCGCCGCTCGACGTATCCCGCGATCTGCATCCGGTCCACCAGGCGGGTCACGCCACTCGTGGTGAGGGCGATCTGGTCGGCCAGGGAGCTCATCGTCAGCTGTTCCCCCTCCGAGCGGGCCAGCCGGATGAGCACCTCGAACCAGACGTGTGGGAGTCCCGTCTCGGACTCCATGGCCGAGCCGAGCCACTGCTCCAGCCGGCTGTACGCCTCGGCCAGGCGGCCGAACGTGGTGATCAGAGGGTCGTCGATGGGAGTCGCGGAAGGCATGTTGACAATCCTACCCGGTAAAAGGTTGTTGAGTCAGATATTGCGTCATCAAGCATCGATGGTTACTGTGTCAATATCTGACTAGTCAATGAACTGGAGGCAGTCATGCATGTCGCGATCATCGGAGCGGGCAACGTGGGCTCCGCTCTCAGCAAGGCCGCGGTAGCCGCCGGACACACGGTGTCCGTCTCGGCGACCAGCCCGGAGAAGGCCGCTGCGGTGGCGGCCGAAACGGGAGCGCGTCCCGCGGTGAACAACGTGGACGCCGTGACCGGCGCCGACCTCGTGGTGCTGGCCGTGCCCGGCAGTGCGGTGACCTCCGTCGCGGACGAACTGGCGCCGGCGGTGAGCGGCAAGATCGTCGTCGATGCCACCAACCCGCTGAACGCGACCTTCACCGACCTCGACATCGAGGAGACCGCGGCCGCGCAGACCCTCCAACGGCACCTGCCGAACACGCCCGTGGTCAAGGCCTTCAACACCGTCTTCGCCGGACGCCTCGGCAACCCCGTCGAGCAGGGCGTTCCGTTGCACCTCTTCTACGCCGGTGACGATGCCGACGCGAAGAAGAACGTTGCGGAGTTCGCATCCTCGCTCGGCTTCGCGCCGATCGACGCGGGTGGGCTGCGCATGGCCCGCGCGCTGGAGGAGATGGCCTTCCTGAACATCTCGCTGAACGCGTCCCAGGGCTGGGCGTGGCAGTCCGGGTGGGCACTGCTCGGCCCGACCGGCTGAGGGGAGTCCAGGATGACCACGGACGCCGACATATCGAACTCCCCGTTCGGGGCGCCGGTCGCGGTGACCCGGGGAGACGCGGTGACTCCGCTCGTCGTGCTGCTGCACGGCCGCGGCTCGCGCGAGACCGAGATCATGGCGCTCGCCGACGCGCTGCCATCTGAACTGGCGTACGCGGCAGTCCGCGCACCCATCGCCGAGGGGCCGGGTTTCGCCTGGTTCGCCAACCGCGGTATCGGCCGCCCGGTCCCGGAGTCCCTGCGGGCGTCCATGAACTGGTTCAACGCCTGGCTCGACGGGATCGCCCCACCCGGTCGACCCGTTCTGCTCGTCGGCTTCAGCGGCGGCGCCGCGTTCGCGGGCGGCCTCGTCCTGGACGACCCCGAACGCTTCGCCGGCGCCGCGATCCTCTACGGCACGCTGCCCTTCGACGCAGGGGTGCCCACGGTGACCGCGCGACTGGCCGGGGTGCCGGTGTTCCTCGCCCAGGGCGAGCACGACCACGTCATCCCGCGGGAACTCCTCGACCGCACTTGGCAGTACCTGACCGAGGAGTCCGGGGCGCCGACGATCGCCCGGCGGGATCCCGTGGGGCACACCATGGCCCCCGGCGCGCTGGCCAGCCTCGCCGGCTGGCTCGCGGAGCGGGCCGACCACCTTGCCCGTCATGGGTTTTCCGGCAGCGAGCCGGCGCGCTGGCCGACCCTCTCCGAGGGGCTTCCCGGCCGCGCCGGGCCCAGGCCGCGGGTCAGTGTGACGATTCCCCAGCAGCAGCTGACCGACAACTCACCTCCGGAGCTGCAGGAGAAGCTGTTCGCCCGGCTGAGCGCGCTCGTCGGTGTCGACACCGGCCAGTCGGCTATCTCCGTGCCGGGCGCGCGAGGCTTCATGCTCACGCAGGCCCCCACTACCGGTCCTGTGCAGGCGTTCCTCGTGCCAAGGGCCAGGGAATTCGCTCACCTGCACCCCGGACAGGACGGCTCACTCCACGTGGCGCTGCCGGTCGGCCTGGCCGCCGACGCCATCCGGCACGGCTGGGCCGTGGCCCATCCACTCGCCGGCATCAGGCTCACTCCGGGCATGGTGCTGGTCTACGGACCACGTGACGAGCACGAACTCGACATCGTCACCGCGATCGTGAGCACCAGCCACGCCTGGGCGGCGGGGGAGTTCGCCCCAGCTTCGGCATAGCCGATCGGCGCGGATTCCCGCGTGCGGTCACTTCTCGGCCGGGCCCGTACGGCCCGGGTTCCACAGCCACGGATTCACCAGCAGCGCTCGTCGAGCGCGCCCAAGAGAATCGAGTACGCACCATGGAGCGTCGTTCCATGCTCAGAGGGGGAGCCGCCGCCGCGTTCGGCGCACTCGCCATCACCGCTGTCACGAGCGGAGACAGTCTGGCCGAGGCGGCCCAGCAATACCCGGGTCTGCTCCCGGACCCGGCCACCACGCCGGTGCCGAACCCTCCCTACCCGCAGAACCTGACCCGCGCCGAGCGCAGGCACCTGGAGACCTTCGACGAACTGGACTTCGAGATCTTCACCCACGCCGACTGGGCGCGCCTGGGTGAGAGCCACGCGAAGAACGTGCGGGTGCACTGGCCCGACGGGCACTACACCGACGGCATCGAACAGCACGTCAAGGACCTCGCGGCCCTCTTCGTGTGGGCTCCCGACACACGGATCCTGTCCCACCCGCTCCGGGTGGCGAAGGGCGAACTGACCGCGGTCACCGGCGTGATGCAGGGCACCTTCACCCGCCCCATGCCGGACGGGAACGGCGGCTTCATCCAGCCGACCGGCAAGAAGTACGCCATCAATATGGCCACGGTCGGCATCTGGAACCGCCGGGGCACCATGGACGAGGAGTTCCTGTTCTGGGACAACCAGACCTTCTACGGGCAGATCGGCCTCGGCTGAGCCGGTGAGTGCGAGTCGGCGCGGGTAACCACGGCAAGGGAGCAGATCATGACCACGGCCATCACCTGAGCGAGCAACGTCGGAGCTCGGCCGGCGCGGGGACTCGCGTCCGGAGGCGAGAACTACGGCCGACGGCGTCGTGCGTACCCTCGATGATCCACAGGGGGTGAGACCGACGCGGCGCGCTGCTCGTCATCCGACGCAGCAGCCTTGTCACCGGGCCTTTCGTCCTGTTGGCTTGCGGCGGAGTTTCGAGTGGCAGCTCAAAGGCGAGGCGTACGAGTGACAGTTCGGGGCGGCATGCGCGCGGATGCGCAGTACGGTTTGCTCACCAGCATCGCCGGCGAGGCGGGAGTGTCGCTCAGCACCGTGTCGAAGGTCGTGCACCGGCGTGCCGACGTCGGAGCGGCGACCCGGGCCCGGGTCGAGGACCTGCTGGTACGCCACGGGTATGTCCGCCCGGGAGAACCTGATCCCGCGGCGTCGCGTCAGATCATCGCGGTGTTCCGTGACCTGTCGGGGCCGTACACGCTGGAAGTCGTCCGTGGAATCGTGGACGCGGCGGACGAACTGGGCCTGGACGTGGTGACCGGGACCACCGGTCACCGTTCGATCTCCCAATGGCTTGAGGAGTGCGTGGCACTCGACGCGGCGGGCCTGATCATCGTGATCTCCATGCTGGCCGAGGAAGACCAGCGCCGGATCGTCGAGCGGCGGCTTCCCGTGGTGCTGATCGACCCGCTGAGCGCACCGACCCACGACATTCCGAGCATCGGGGTGACGAACTGGAGCGGAGCCAGGGAAGCGGTGCAGCACCTGCTGGGCCTCGGGCACACCCGGATCGGCATGGTCGCGGGCCGTTCGCACTCGCTGGCCGGGGCGGCGCGGCTGCATGGCTACCGGGCCGCTCTGGAGGAGGCGGGGATCGCGTACGACCCGGCGATCGTGCGCTCGACCGACTTCGACTTCGAAGAAGGGCTGCTCGCCAGCCTGCAGATCCTGCGCTCCGCGCATCCACCCACCGCCGTCTTCGCGGCGAGTGACGCGCAGGCGCTCGGCGTCCTGGAGGCGGCCCGTCAGCACGGGTTCAGCGTTCCCGAGGACCTGGCAGTCATGTCCTTCGACGACACCCTCGTGGCGGCCATGGCCTGTCCGCCTCTGAGCGCGGTGCGCCAGCCGTTCGAGGAGCTGGGCGCCGAGGCCACCAGGGTGCTCGTGCAACTTGCGGGGGGCCGACCGCCCGCGTCGTCCCGGATCGAGTTGGCTACGGAACTCGTACTGCGTACCTCGACATCGGTGCGCAGCCGAGCCGACACCCAGTGAGCGACCCCCAGGCGCACGCCGTGCACCGTTGCGGTTGCTCCGAGGGCGGGCGTCCCGCGTCCGCCCGCCCCTGATGCCTCAGGCCAGTGGGACGGTCACCGTGGTGGGGACGTTCGGCAGCAGGTGTACGGTCTGTCGCTGGTCCGAGCCGTCACGGCACACGAGGACGATGTCCCGCTCAAGTGGCGAGGTGAGAACCACCTTCGCGAGGCCCTCGGACACATCCCACGTCAGCTCGTCGACGCCGACCCCGGCGCGCGTGGCGATGCCGCGCAGGCTGCCGGACCGCCACTCCGGGGGCCGGGCCGGCAGGAGTTCCACGGTCCCAGGCTGGGAGTCGAGGAGCATCTCCACGACCACGGCCGGCAGACAGTGGGCGGCGTCCGCGTTGTAGATCTCCAGATCGGGGTTGTGCGAGGTCATCAGCGACCGGAAGACCATGTTGTGGCCCACGATCTTGAGGACGTTCTCCTTCGCCGTCCCGCTGTCCTTCAGACGTGCGGCGACCAGGGCGCGGTGCAGGCTGCCGTGCGCGGAGAGGTTCTCGTCACCCCGTCGCAGCAGGGCTTCGCGAGCGGCGGCGGCCAGGTCGGGGGTGTCGTCCGGGGTGATGTCGTGCAGCGGCCACACCGGGTAGAGGTGGCTGATGTGCCGGTGCGCGTCGGCGGTCTCCAGTCCCGGCCACGCCCACTCGGCGAGCGCCCCCTGCCCGTCGACGCGGTAGGGCGGCAGCCGCTCCGCCAGCGCGCGCCAGCGGCCGATCGCGGCCTGCTCGATGCCGAGGCGGGTGCAGACGTCGGCAGCGGTGGTGAGGGCGTGCCGGGCCGCGGCCAGGTCCATGGTGGCGTTCACCCCGGACATCCCACGCCCGTCGCGAGGGCCGACCTCGGGGGAGTAGGAGGGGACCAGGACGACGTGTCCGTCTTCATCCTCGCGGGTGAGGAAGTCCTCGAAGAAGACGGCGGCCTCGACGAGCCAGGGGGCGAGGGTGCGGGCGAGGAAGTCGTCGTCGCCGGTCGCCTGCCAGTACTCGTACAGCGGGAACAGCAGCCAGTCCGCGCCGGCAAGCCACATGGTCCAGGGCCAGTCGTCGTTCAGGTGGAAGAGCAGCCCGTGTTCGCCGTCCGTCCGGCTGGGGGCCAGGATCCCTCGGGTGCCGTAGATCGTGCGGGCGTTGGTGCGCCAGTCGTCGATCTGACCCTCGATCAAGGCGGTGTACGGCGCGATGAGTTCGGGCATGCCGGTGAGGACCGCCCCGGCCATCTGGAGGTTGATGTTGGCGTCGGTGGTGTAGTCGCCGGACCAGGCGGCGCCCCATTCGCCGAGCCACAGGCCGGTGAGCCGGGGCGGCAGCACCCCGCTGGAGCTGAGCAGCAGGTAGCGGCCGGAGTGGAACAGCGCCTCGATCAGCGCGCCGTCCAGCGTCTTGGTGTCGGCACGGGCGATCAGCTCGCCCACGGGGAGGCCGCGGTCGCTGTCGGGCAAACCCAGGTCCAGTTCGGCGCGGCCGTAGAGTTCGCCGTGGACGGGCGCATGCCGGGAGAGCAACTCGTCGTATTCGGCGGGCAGTTCAGCCAGGACCGCGCGGAGCGCGTCGATACGGGGGAGGGGCGCCGACCGGTCCATCCGGGTCAGCAGAACGACGCGCGTCGCTCCTTCGACACGGACCGTGTCCCCTTCCGCGGCGACCCGGCCGCCCGTGACGACGGCCCGGGTCACGCCGGTGAAACCCGCCGCGCCGGGACCGGGCGGATACTCGCCCACGACGGCGAGTGACGCCTCGCCGTCCCCGGTGGCCTCGGCGGACGTCGTGAAGGTGACCTCGGCGGGGCGGCCGGACAGCTCTCCGGACAGCCGTATGGCCAGGTCGAGCCGCGGACCGGTGATCTCGACGACCGCGACGGCGTCGGTGCGCGACACGAACGCACGCCGTACCCACTCCCGTTCCCCGTCGGACCAGGTGACCCGCACCTCGCCCGTGGCGAAGTCGGTGACCCGGCGGTAGTCCTCGACCGGGCCGTCCCCGGCCCTTGTGTCCACATGAAGCATGTGTCCCGGATGGAAGGACTGTGTCCAGGCCATCCCCCTGCCGTCGGAGAACTCGCGCTGTGCCTGCTCCCGTTCCCCGGCGAGGGCCAGGTCGCGGACCCGTTCGAGACGGTCGGCGACGGCCGGCGGCCGCATCTCGAGGGACTCGTTGGGCAGCACGTAACGGTGGTGGTTGTGAACGATCCGCTCCCGGTGGGGATGCCCGAACACCATGATTCCGTACTCGCCGTTGCCGGAGAGGAAAGCGTCCTCCCAGCGGTCGGCGGGCTGTGTGTCGTAGATGCTGTGCACCGGCATTCCCGGCCTCCCGGACGTGACGTGCCTGAGCGGCTCGAACAGGCTGCCGGGGAGCCTACAAGAGGCGGCCGATCGGGTTGCGAAAGACTTTCGCGACCCTTGAGTACTCGCGTTTCCGCAGGTGTACCGGGCTTTCGGCGCTCTGCCCCGGCCTGCCGTGATCGAACCGGCGTGTACGTTCACTCAGCACGCGCTCAGAACAGGCCAACGGACGCGCAGGGGAGGTCCACACCGCAGTGACGGGCCCAACCAGTTCGCGCCGGAACGCCCAGTACGGGCTTCTCGCCTCGATAGCCGACGAGGTCGGCGTCTCGCCGGCGACCGTGTCCAAGGTCGTCCACAGGCGGCGTGACGTGTCCGAGGTGACACGCGCCCGCATCGAGGCGCTGCTGACCGAACGGGGCTTTGTCCGTACGTGGGAGACCGAAGCCCGTCGGCGACGGCAGATCCTCGCGGTGTTCCGGGACCTGGCGGGACCGTACACCCTGGAAGTGGTCCGCGGCATCGTGGAGTCGGCGGCCCAGATCGGCGTCCACACGACCGTCGGCACGACGAGTCGGCGCTCGATCGCACAGTGGCTGGAGGAGTGTCAGAAGCTGGACGCCCTCGGGGTCGTCATCGTCATCTCCACTCTCGTCGAGCGGGACGAGCGCCGGATCCTGGAGCAGCGAATTCCGGTGGTGCTCGTCGACCCCCTGAACGCACCGTCCGCGGACATCCCCAGTGTCGGGGTGGCGAACTGGCACGGCGCGACGACCGCCGTTCAGCACCTGATCGACCTCGGGCACCGCCGCATCGGCATGCTGGCCGGCCGGTCGCACTCCCTGGCCGGGTCCGCACGCCTGCACGGCTACCGGGCCGCCCTGACGGAGGCCGGGATCCCTTACGACGCCACGCTCGTGCGCTCGACGGACTTCGACTACGGCGAGGCACTGCGCGCCGCCCGCAGTGTGCTGGGGCGGGACGAGAGGCCGACCGCTCTCTTCGCCGCCAGTGACGTCCAGGCGCTCGGCGCCCTGGAGGCCGCCCGGCAACTGGGCATCGCCGTACCGCGCCAACTATCGGTGATGTCCTTCGACGACACCCTCGTGGCCGGCATGGCCTCGCCGCCGCTGAGTGCGGTGAGGCAGCCGTTCAGGGAACTGGGCCAGGAGGCCACACGTGTCCTGCTGAACCTCGCCGAGGGCCGACCTCCCGCCACGACGCGCAGGGAACTCGCGACCGAACTGGTCGTGCGCATGTCCACAGCGCCGCCCGAAACCGGGAAATAGGGACGAAGCCGAGCCGGTTCCGCAAGCCCTCGGACTGCGAAAGTCTTTCGGAAGTGATTTCGCTCCGATATTGCCGCGGCCGAATTCCGCCGCTTAACGTGACCGACGCCAGCTCAACCGCAGGAGCAACGGAACCGCAACACTTGCGCAACAGCGCCTGACGGTCATGGCCATCGACCCAGATCCCTCAGTGCGGGCAGGCCCGGGACGGCCTGCCGGGTGCAGCGCACCCGCGAAGGGGATCCTGCCGACTCGAAAGGTGTTCAACGATGAACAGTGTGTCCCGGAGATGGTTCCTCACCGCTACGGCGGCGACCACGCTGAGCGTCACCGTGGCCGGCTGTGGTTCGTCCGGCAGCTCCACGTCCTCGCCCACGGGCAACGTCGACTTCTGGACGCTGCAGGACCCGACCAACTCGGTCCAGAAGGCCGCGGTGGACACGTTCAACTCCGCCGGCAAGGGCAAGGTCAGCATGACCGTGATCGCCACCGACGGGTACAAGGACAAGCTGCGGACCGCGATGGGCTCCGCCAAGATGCCCGGGGTGTTCTTCAGCTGGGGCGGCGGCAGCCTGAACGACTACGTCACGGCCGGCAAGCTGGTCACGCTGGACACGGCCCTGGAGTCGCACTTCCTGCCATCGGCCCTGGCCGCGGGCAAGGTCGGCGGCAAGCTGGTCGGCATCCCGTGTCGGGGCACCCAGCCGGTGTTCCTCTTCTACAACAAGAAGGTCTTCGCCGACGCCGGCGTTCAGCCGCCGACGACCTACGCCGAGCTGCAGAACCTGGTCAAGGTCTTCAAGGGCAAGGGGATCACGCCCTTCGCGCTCGCCGGCAACGCCAGCTCCTCGTGGACCGAGCTGATGTGGGTCGAGTACCTCGTCGACCGCCTCGCGGGGCCGAAGCTGTTCGACAAGATCCAGGGCGGCGACTGGTCGCAGTGGAAGGACCCCACCATCCTCAAGACCGCGCAGATGATCAAGGAGCTGGTGGACACCGGCGCGTTCGGCAAGAAGTTCGGATCGGTCAACTACGGCGCCGGCGGCACCTCCACGCTGCTCAACAAGGGCAAGGCGGCGATGGTGCTGATGGGCTCGTGGGAGTACGCGACCCAGCTGGCCGAGGCCCCCGACTTCGCGAAGAACGGCCTGGGATACGTGCCCTTCCCCTCTGTGGAGGGGGGCAAGGGCGATGCCGGCAACGTGGTCGGCAACCCCACGAACTATCTCTCGGTGACCAGCTCCGCCGCCAAGCAGACCGCGACGGACTTCCTGCAGACCACCTACAGCGACAGCTATGTGCAAGGCCTGGTCGAGAAGGGTGAGGTGCCGGTCACCTCCAACGCCGCGCAGTACCTCACCAAGGCGGCCGACCCGGCGTACGCAAAGTTCCAGTACGACCTGGTGCAGAAGGCACCCTCCTTCACCCAGTCCTGGGACCAGGCGCTCGGCCTCACCCTCGGCACGCCGCTGCTGACCGAGATCCAGAAACTGTTCAATGGGCAGAGCTCGCCGGAGCAGTTCGTCAGCGCGGTTCTGGCGATCAAGAAGTAGGAAGGCGCGTCCACGTGGTCTCCGCAACGACTTCACGGCCCCTGCGCAAGCAGCGGGTGCGTGACCGGGCCGCTCCGCCCACCCTGGAGCGGCCCGGCGTGGCCTGGGCGGTTCCCGGGCTGCTGTTCTTCCTCGTCTTCGCCGTCGCCCCGATGGTGGGCGTGCTCTACCTCTCCTTCACGCACTGGGACGGCCTGAACCCACCGCAGTTCACGGGCACGGCGAACTGGTCGCGGTTCTTCGGCGACAGCCAGGTCTGGCAGTCCACCACGGTCACGGGGGTCCTGCTGATCGGGAACATCGTGGTACAGGCGCCGGTCAGCATCCTGCTGGGCGTCTGGGCGGCCGGTCACCAGCGCAACCGGGCGATCCTGTCGGCGGTGTTCTTCCTGCCGCTGCTGCTGTCCACAGCGGCCACGGCCATCATGTGGCGCCAGCTGCTGGACCCGAACTTCGGCCTGCCGGCCAAGTTCGAGTGGCTGTTCGGAAGTAATCCGATGGGCACCCAGCAGGGCGCGATCGCCTGCCTGGTGCTCGTGACCACCTGGCAGTTCGTCCCCTTCCACAGCCTGCTCTACCAGGGTGCCGCCCGGGCCATCCCGCACACGCTCTATCAGGCGGCCTCGATCGACGGCGCGGGGCGGGTCAGGCAGTTCGTCCACATCACGCTGCCGCAACTGCGCAACACGATGATCACCTCGACCATCTTCATGGTCGTCGGCGGCCTCACCGCCTTCGACATCGTCCTGCTGCTGACCAACGGCGGCCCCGGCACCGACACGGCGATCCTGCCGTTCTCCATGTACCAGACGGCCTTCCGGACATACGACTACGGCTACGCGAGCGCCATCGCCAGCTTCCTGCTGGTGCTCGCCACCGCCGCCTCCGTCATCCTCACGAAGCTCAGCGGGTACGACAAGATGACGAGCACGATGGAGGGGCTGTGAGGACGCGCCCGAACTACCTCGCCGGCGCCGCCGCCCTCGTCTGGCTGGTGATCATCGGCGTCCCGCTGTACGCGCTGGTGAACACGGCGGTGCAGCCGCAGACGAAGTACACCGACAAGGGTCCCGTCTCGATCCCCGACACCGTGACCCTGGACAACTTCCGCACGGTCGTGGACAGCGGCTTCCTGCAGTACATCTGGAACACCGTCGTCGTCGCGGTGGCCACGGTCGCCATCGTGCTGGCGCTCGCGGTCCCGATCAGCTATGCCGTGGTGCGTGGGCGGGGCTGGCTGACCAAGGGTGTGTTCCGCCTGTTCCTCCTGGGCCTGGCGATCCCCTCCCAGGCGGTGATCATCCCGCTGTTCCTGATCATCAACAACCTCGGCCTCTACGACACCCTGTGGGGCATCATCCTGCCCACCGCCGCGTTCGCGCTGCCGGTGAGCGTGCTGGTCCTCAGCGGCGGGATGCGGGACATCTCCAACGAGCTGTACGAGGCGATGGCACTGGACGGCGCGAGCCCGGCACGGACCCTGCTGACGCTGGTCGTCCCGATGTCGAAGTCGGCCATCGCGACCACGTGCGTCTTCACGGCCCTCCAAGCGTGGAACGGCTTCCTGTTCCCGCTGATCATGACCCAGTCGAACGACAAGAAGCTGGTGACGCTGGGCCTGTACAACTTCGTCTCCCAGTACGCGGCGAACGTGCCGGCCCTGTTGGCCGCGGTGCTGATGTCAGCGGTCCCCATCCTCGTCGTCTACCTCTTCGCCCGCCGCGCCCTCGTCGCGGGTCTGATGGGAGCCGGCGGCAAGTAACGGTGCCGCGTCCCACCGGATTCGCCGAAGCGGGACGCCACCCAGTTCGGGCCCGGACGCCGAAAGGCGCCGACTCCCCCGTGCGACGCAGTCCGGCGTGACTGCCTCCCCATGAACGCCGGACCGGCGCCCGGGCCCCTCCCTTCCCGGTCGGCGGTGCCTCCTCGACCTCTTGGACCACTCGCGCGCTCTCGCGCACCCCCCCGCAACAGAACGGATGAGACCTTGACGATCAGCGACGAGCGCCCGACGACCGGGCTGTGGAACGATCCCGCCCTGCCGGCGTCCGTTCGCGCGCAAGCCCTCCTCGACACCATGACCAGGGCCGAGAAGGTCGCACAGCTCGGCAGCACCTGGCCCGGCCACGACGAGTCCGGCGACGTGGCCCCGATGCAGGACACCTTCCGCGGCGCCGAGAGCTTCGAAGAAGCCATCGTCGACGGCCTCGGACATCTGACCCGGGTGTTCGGGACGGCGCCGGTCGACCCGGAGACGGGCCGCAAGCGCCTCGCGGAGTTCCAGGAGCGGGTGACGGCGGCGAACCGCTTCGGCATCCCGGCCATCGCCCACGAGGAGTGCCTTACCGGGTTCACCGCCTGGCAGGCCACGGTCTACCCCACACCGCTCGCCTGGGCAGCCACCTTCAACCCCGCCCTCGTCCACCGTATGGCCGCGGCCATCGGCTCGGACATGGCGGCCGTCGGCATCCACCAGGGACTGTCACCCGTCGTGGACGTCGTACGCGACTACCGCTGGGGCCGGGTCGAGGAGACCCTCGGCGAGGACCCCTACCTCGTGTCCGAACTCGGCCTGTCCTACGTGCAGGGGCTGCAGTCGGCCGGCGTCGTCGCCACGCTGAAGCACTTCGCCGGCTACTCCGCATCGAGGGCCGCCCGCAACCACGCCCCCGCCGCCGTCGGTCCCCGAGAACTCGCCGACCTGATCCTCGTGCCGTTCGAGAAGGCCGTGGTCAAGGGCCGGGTCGGCTCGGTCATGAACGCCTACAACGACATAGACGGCGTGCCCTGTGGCGCCAGCGAGGAACTCCTGACCCTGCTGCTGCGCGAGAGCTGGGGATTCGAGGGCACGGTGGTGTCCGACTACTGGGCGATCGCGTTCCTCGCCTCCCTGCACCACGTGGCGGCCGACATCCCGGGCGCGGCACGCGCCGCGCTCCGGGCCGGAATCGACGTCGAACTGCCCCACACCACCGCATACGGGGAGCCGCTCCTGGACGAGGGCATGCCAGCGGATCTCGTCGACCGCGCCGTACTGCGGGTCCTGACCCAGAAGGCCGAACTCGGCCTGCTCGATCCTGACTGGAATCCCGGGCAGTACACCGCTCCCGCGGACTTCGACTCGGCCCGAAACCGGTCCGTCGCCCGCGAGTTGGCCGAGGAGTCCGTCGTCCTGCTCGACAACCCCTCGGACCTGCTGCCGCTCGCCGGCGCGCGCTCCGTCGCCGTCATCGGTCCCGCGGCCGACGACGTCCGGTGCCTGTTCGGCTGCTACTCGTTCCCCAACCACGTACTGCCCCACCACCCCGACACCCCCTTGGGCGTCGAAGCGCCCACGGTGCTCGACGCCTTCCGGCGCGAGTTCCCCGACGCCGAGGTCCGCCACGAGACCGGTTGCCAGGTCATAGGGGACGACCGCAGCGGCATCGCTGCCGCGGTGGCTGCCGCTGCCGCGGCCGACGTGACGGTCCTCGTCGTGGGTGACCGCTCCGGGATGTTCGGACACGGTTCCTCCGGCGAGGGCTGCGACGTCAGCGTGCTGACACTCCCTGGAGTCCAGGACGAACTGGTGGAGGCCGTCCTCGACGCGGCGAACCAAGTCGTCCTCGTCGTCCTTTCGGGCCGTCCGTACGCCATCGGCCGGCACGCGCGGCGGGCGGGCGCCACCGTCCAGGCGTTCTTCCCCGGCGAGGAAGGGGCGGCGGCGATCGCGGGTGTCCTCTCGGGCCGGATCAACCCCTCAGGGCGCCTTCCGGTCCAGATCCCGGGCGACGAGGCGGGCCAGCCGGGCACCTACCTGGCGCCTCCGCTCGCGCTCAAGAGCGACGGCGTGAGCAACATCGACCCCACACCCGCGTTCCCGTTCGGGCACGGTCTGTCGTACACGACCTTCGAGGTTGAGAGCGCGTCCGTCGACGAAGCTGTGGTGTCCGTCGACGCGACGATCACGTTGCGGGCCAGGGTCTCCAACACCGGTGAGCGCGCGGGCACTTGTGTCCCCCAGCTCTACCTCACCGACCCGGTCGCCTCGGTCACCCGCCCGGTCCGCCAGCTCATCGCGTTCACCCGCGTCGACCTCGCCGCCGGTGAGACCCGTGTCGTCGAGTTCGAGGTCCACACGGACATGGCCGGCTTCACCGGGAGAGACCTTCGCCGATGCGTCGAACCCGGTGACCTCACGCTCACCGTCGCCCGGTCGGCTGGCGACCGAGGCGTTCCCGTCCAGGTGACCCTGCAAGGAGACGAGCGCATTGTCGACAGCACCCGCACCATGACCACGCCCGTCAGGGTGCTCCCTGGCTGACCGCCGCGGCCGAGGTCGAAGGGAAGCCGGATCCGGACGCCGCGCAGGACCTCGTCGGCGAACGCGTCGACGGGGCCGGTGACTTCGACCTCGCCGCAATGTCCGCGCAGGATCCGAATCGGCTGGGTGCCGGGTGTCACCGTGACCGCCCGACGCCGGGCAGGTGACCGGCGGGTGCGTACGCGGGTGGGTTCGGCCGTACAGACGGTGCAGAGGCGGCGGGAGTCGGGCCGCTCTGGGGTGAGGAGCGGGCGGCTGCCCGGGCGAGACGGCTGCGCCGTTCGTACATCTTCTGGTCCCGGAGCGGGCGGGGTGGAGCAGAGGGGCTCAAGGGCGGCGTCGGCATGGATGCGGTGGCTGAGACTGCGCAGGTCGTGGACGGCTTGGCGGGTGCGGCACTGTCCGTCGCGTTCTGGCTCGGTGAGCCGGTACCGGCCCGAGGCGCCGGGGAGCGGCTTGAACTGCTCGCCGGTGAGGAACCCGTCGGCCAGGTAGGAGGGAATCTGCGGGCCGCCTTCGGCGACGTAGCCGTGCTCCGGATGGGCAGTGAAGCGGAAGCGGTCGGGCAGAGAGAGGGCCTTTCTGCTGGTCAGCGGTGCACGGACGGAGAGGGCGGCGACAGGACGGGCCGCGTGGCGGGAGTAGGTGCCACGTCACCCGCAGCGGTGGGACCGCCGGGTCGGCGGGGCGGGCTGTCGGGATCACGCAGGGCCAGGTGGCCCGGCTAGCCGACGTCAGCCGCTACTGGTACGGCGGTCTGGAGGCTGGGCGCCCCGGTATCTACAGCGACGCGTTTCTTCACGCTGTGCGGTGGGTCCTCGATCTGCGTGACGAGGAATGGGAGATCGTGTAGCGCGTCACCCGCGGCCATGCCCCCGCTGCGGCCCCCGTGAGTCAACTCGGCCCGCTGCTCCCCGACGCGTTCCGTGTCTTCGTCGAGGAGAGCCGTACCTGGGCGGTCTACCTCAATGATCGCCGTTGGGATGTCCTGGCCTACAACGCCAAAACCGTGGAGTACTTCCCGTGGATGCGGTACGGCTTCAACGTCATGGAACGGGCTCTCACCTGGCTTGAGGCGTGCACGCAACTCGTTGATTGGGAAGAGGAGTGGGCCATGCCCATGCTGGCCCAGCTGCGCGTGCACGCCGCACAAGTTGCGCACCGACGAACCGATGCGGTGCAGCAGCAGATCGAGCCCGGCCAGGGTGTAGTCGACGCCGAATCGGCGGCGCACGGTCTCGGTGATCCTCGCCAGCGTCCAGCAGTGGTCGCTCCAACCGCATGCGGCCGGGCCGGCTTCCAACGCTGCTTCCAGAGCACGCAGTTGACCAGTGTCGAACCTGCAGCGTGTGCCGCCAGGGCCCTTGGAGACCAGGGCCTGCCGGCCGCCCGAAGCCAGGGCCCGGCGCCAGTGGTTCGCCGACATCTGGGTCACCCTGAACCGCCGGGCCACCTCCCGATCACTGGTCCCCACCTCGATCAAGTCAGCTGCCCCGAGCCGGACTTGCTCACGCCGACCCCACTCCTCGGCCGTCAGACCATCGCCAAACCTCATCCCTCCGGCACAGCGCGGCCCACACCAACCGTCACGACCTGACGTAGCCCGCACCGTTAAAGATCTCTAGCCTGAATTCCACAAATCGTCAAATTGCGAAAACCTTTCGCGATCGACACACTCCGACTGTTGCCGCGGCTAAATATCGATGTTTAGCCTGGAGTTGGCTGGCTTGGCCTCGGCTGCGATGACGTGGGCGGTTCGCGAGTCCCCCGGCAAGTCGAGCCATCACCCTCTCCCACAGCAATGCCCAGCAGGCCCTGAAGGGCCTGCTGGGTGAAGTGCGTCCCTATGCGGGTGCTGCCGAATCGGAAGGTGTTCAATGAACAGAGGCTCCCGAAGATGGTTCCTCACCGCCGCTGCTGCCGCGACTGGTGGCCTCTCCGTGGCTGGTTGCGGTTCGTTCGCCGACGATGCGTCTAACGGAATTGGATCTACGGATTTCTGGACGCTACAGGATCCTACGAACTCGGTCCAACAGGCGGCAGTGGATGCGTTCAACTCTGCAGGCCATGGAAAGATATCGATGTCCGTGATCGCCGCAAGCAAGTACAAGGAAAAATTGCGGAGATCCATGGGATCTTCGAAGATGCCGGGGTTGTTTTTCAGTTGGGGTGGCGGCGACCTTGCCTATTATGATAAGGCTGGAAAGCTGGAGGGGCTTGATAATTTCTTGGAAGTCTACTTCCTGTCTTCTGCGCTCGAAGCCGGCAAGGTCGGTGACAAGCTTATTGGACTGCCTTGCCGCGGTGCTCAGCCAGTTTTTCTCTTCTACAACAAGAAGGTCTTCGCTGATGCGGCTGTGGAGCCGCCGAAGACCTACGCCAACCTGACGGACTTGGTGACGGTATTCAAGGGAAAGGGAGTAATACCTATTGCGCTCGCGGGTAATTCCAGCTCCTTGTGGACCGAGCTGATGTGGGTGGAGTACCTCGTTGAACGCCTAGCGAGGCCCTGGTTCTTCCAAGATATCCAGGACGGCCAGTGGTGGCTGTGGAGCGACCCCGCGGTTCTCAAAGCTGCGCAGATGATTCGGGACTTGGTGGACAGTGGAGCGTTCGGAAAAAATTTCAGCTCGATCAATTACGGCGCTGGCGGCACCTCCACCATGCTGTCGAAGGGGGAGGCGGCGATGGTCCTCATGGGTTCGTGGGAATATGCTGTCCAGCAGGGCCAGGATCCGGACTTCACCAAGAATGATCTCGGTTATGTTCCCTTCCCCACGGTCGAGGGTGGAAAGGGGGACCCGAACAATATCGTCGGAAACCCCACCAATTACATCTCCGTGACCAAAGGTGCACCGGAGGAAACCGCCGCAGCGTTCCTCAAGACTACCTACAGCGACAGCTACGTCGAGGGACTGATAAAGAAAGGCGAGGTGCCAGTCACGACCAACGCTGAGAAATTGTTGGCCAAATCTCCTGACCCGGTGTACGCGAAATTCCAGTATGATCTTGTTCAGAACGCAACGACCTTCACGCAGTCCTGGGATCAAGCGCTCGACCTCAGGCTGGGGACCCCAATTCTTGCCGAAGTTCAGAAGTTGTTCAGCGGGCAGAGCGCACCCAATCAGTTTGTCCGTGCAGTTCTGAATCTGAAAAAATAGGCATACGTTTCCCCTCGGTACTACCGTTGAACTTCTGTATTTCTTCATGGTCAACGGACTGGCAGTGAACCTCTTTCATCCTGTGCTGTGGAGGTGAAATGGGCTGGTCAGGGGGGATGACGAAGTCCCTCGTTGTTGGTGTAGTGATCGCACTGAGCCTCTTTCATCCTCTGTATCCGCGGATCAGGAGGGTGTGGACAGTGGCGACCGTGCGTCCGATGCGGTTGGGCGAGCATTGGGCTCGGCGAAGTAGGCGCCAGGTTTTCAGCTGCGCGAAGGTGGGTTCGCCTGGGGCGCGGAGTCGCGCGTGGTCCCGGTTGTACTGCCAGTAGGGCTCGGGCAGTTCGTGGTGGTGGTAGGGGGTGCGCCGACGCCCTGGCCGACCGCGCCCACGTTCATGCCGCGTTTCCTGCGTTTGGGAGTAGCACGGCTCGTCCGCCGCGACCCCGTCGGTGGGGATCAGAGTGCCGTCCAGGATTACGAAGTCGCCCTCGCCGCGGCCGGTCGGACCTCGCGGAGGCCGGGCGCCCAGGCGGCGAGGACGTCGACCGTCTCGTCCACGTAGCGTCAGGCCGTTGCTTCGGAGACGCCGAACCCTGCGCCGAGCTGGGCGAGCGTCTCGTTCTTGCGCAGGTGGGCAAGGGCAAGTTGTGCCTGACGGAAGCAGCTCAACTTGCGCGAGTGAGTGTGGCGTTCACACCTTCGGGCGTAGATGAGCCATGAGACGTGCTCGACCAGCTCGTGCGGGGCGTCGGGCGTGGAAGCATACGGAACCAACGCCCCCGGCTGTCGGCGTGTTGAGTGAGATCGCCACACCAACCACGAGGGGCTTTGCCACCTCACCGCCCTTGACCAGCACTGTTCACCCGACCGCTCAGGATGAAAGAGGTTCCCTACGTTGTTCTGAAGAATGCGGTGAACCCTTCGTGTGGTTCACCCACCCAGGAGTGTCGGGTGTGGTTGAAAAGTTCTGCCGCTTGTGGCTTCCAGTGATTGGCCGCCCGGCGCCCCACGACGACTCGGCTGCCAATTAGATCGTATGAAGCGTCGGTGGGTTCGACCGCAGAGAAGGACAAGACCGGTGCCCCTCGCGTAAGTTGACGTGGGCTGCCTGCCGGTGGGCGCGGTGGCGGGTAGTGCCGCATTTGCCGGGAGGCACCGGATGTTTTCCGAGCGTACTTCGGTCGGCCTGAATGTCCATGCCCGCTCCACCACGGCCTGGGCGGTGGACGGTACGATCGGTGAAATCTTCAGCGACCGCCTCGTCGCCAACACGGCGGACGTGGTGGCCTGGGTGCGTCGTCTGCCGCAGCCGGCCGCGGTCGCGTACGAGGCCGCACCGGCCGGCTTCGTTCTGGCACGCGCCCTACAGCAAGCCGGTATCCGCTGCGTGGTGGCGGCCCCCTCGAAGATGGAGCGGCCCGCCGGGGACAGGATCAAGACCGACAAGCGCGATGCCCAGGCGCTCGCGAGATTGCTTCGGCTGGACGAGCTGCCCGCGGTGCAGGATCTTCATCGGCGGCGCGAACCAGGACACCTACACCAACCTGAAGGTCACGGGCAGCGCCGGCACGTTCCTGCGGCAGGACGGCCTCCAGGTGAGCGGATCCACCACCGGAATCACCCGGGGGTACGCGGTCGTCCGGAACAACGCCAACGTCTGCTATGGCGGCGCGTACCGAAGAACACCTTCATCACGAGCGGCCGGGGCATCCTCCTGGGCAATGCCTGCTGCATGGCGACGACAGGCGACTCCGGTAGGCCCGTCTTCTTCCAGCCGGTCAACTCCGCCGGGACGGCCCCGATCGTGGGCATCGTGTCCGGCCAGACGAAGGACGCCTTGGGGAGAGCCTCGCTCGTCGTCAGCAAGTTCCAGAACATCCTTCCGATGGGGTACACCGGGGTGTACCGCTAGGCCGACGCTGACGTCTCAGGTCGACGTGGAGGAGGACCTCGACTGTTCGGCTTCGGCTGACCCCACGACGGTGCGAGCTCACCAGCACGTGGCCGAGGCCCGGAAAAGGTCCTGGCCGGTGAGCTGTGCAATCGCGCCATTGGGCCAAGGTATCGGTCTGCGTGATGCGGATCGGAGGCACGGAACTCGTGAGGTCGTAAGCCGTACCGTCCGCCTGGACTGGTATGGAGATCTCACTCGTGCTGTTGGTGCCGGCGCACCTCCGCAGTGGCCACGGTGTGTCGGCGGGGTCCCAGTGAGGGGGCGATCTGCGCGGCGCCGGCTCCGCCGCGCTGGTGGAGTGTGCCCGCAACTAGCGCCGTTCCTGTCCGTGGGAGGAGTCAACTCGTCGCCTGCGGGAACGAGATCTCGACGCGCCGGTTCTCTCGTCGACCGGCCTCCGTCGTGTTCGACGCGACCGGGTGCCGCTCGCCAAGTCCTCGCGTCTCGAAGCTGACCGCCGACGGGAGTGCGTTGGCCAGCACGCTTTGTACCGTGCTGGCGCGTTGCTGAGACAGGAGGTCGCCGTGCGCGGAAGAGCCGAGATTGTCGGTGAAGCCGAAGATGCGAACTCTCGTCACTGTCCGCTGCTTGATCTCTGCGGCGATCGCGGCGAGGCGGGACTGCGCCGAACTACTCAGCCGTGAGCTGTCCTTGGCGAACAACACCTCAGACTGGAGCGTGTACGTCACTTCCGTGTCTGTGTCCTTGCGGCGCTCGGTGCCGTCCTGATCCTCGACCACTCGGCTGATGGCAAGAGGACCCGAACCGAGGTCGAGAATCTTGAGAGGGGCGAGTGTCGCACCGCCGCGCAGCGCGAGGCCGGAGCTGGCCAGATAGGGACTGGCAACTGCCCGCTGGATACTGCCGGGGTCCGGGCTATGAGCTACCACCAGGGTGGTGAAGGCGAGGAGCGCGATCGCGAGGCGGGACCGGTCAGGGCACATGGAAGTCTCGCCTTACCCGGAGATCTTAATATTCGCCGTGTCGAACAACGGCAGTTGGAAGCCGATTGTGGTCGTACTTGTTGGCGGTGCGGGGAACTGCATGAAGACGTGGACGCTCTCACCGGCCTTGAGCGTGGACAGGCCGGTCGTGGTGAGAGGGCGCCCGTCCGTATCGCGCAAGACGTAGTAGCGCTTGTGCTGGGAGAAGTCCACGACGGTTGCCCCGCCTAGCGACGGGCCAGTTCGCAAGACGTCCAGCTCGTTGCCGCGGAGCTCGGCGGGGACCACCACCGTGCCTGCCCCGTCGTTCTTGAGGTTTCCGCGTACGGTGAGGTAGCCGGCCACCGGGTCCCGCTCGGCTGACGTGATCGTCAAGTCCAGTCCGCCTTGTCCCTCCAGCTCCGCCAAGGGAGCTTTGGGCGCGCCCTGTTGTGTACGAGTGGCGGTATCTCGGGCCTTGGCGGCGGCGGTCAGGACCCGATCGTGGTGCAGGTTGCCGCCGGAGCAGCCGGAAACTGTGAAGGCCAAAGTCACCAGGGCCGCCGCACTGACCATGCGTCTGGGGAACGTTGCGACGGTCCAAGTGCCCATAGAACTGCCGGCTATCTGCCCGCCAAAGGGTTTGGAATCGGGAGATGCGACCGTTTGCTTAAGCGTTGTCCCGTAAATGATCTTTGACGTGCTGGATTACCTGCCTTTTCTCCGTCACCCGGCGAGGGTGATGTTGTGCAGGCGGGCGATGCCGAGCATGGCGTGGTGGACGCCGTCGCCCTTGAGGCGGCAGTCGCGGAGGATTTTCCAGGTCTTCATGCGGGCGAAGGCGTGCTCGACGCGTGCACGTACTTTGCGATGGGAGGTGTTGTGTTCCTCTTTCCACGCCGGGAGTTCGGCCTGGCCGGGTTCGCGGCGGTGTGGGATGACCAGGCCGGTGCCGCGGTAGCCGCCGTCCGCGATGACCGTGGTCTTGCCGACGGCGTCCTTCGCGCCAGACAGTTCCCACGCCTTGCAGTCGTTGCGGTTGCCGGGCAACGGGCGGCCGACGGCGACGACGAGCCTGGTGTCGGCGTCGATGACGACCTGGTGGTTGGTCGAGTAGCGGTAGTTCTTCGACTGCTCGGCGACCTGGTGATCGCGGGTGGGAACCAGGGTGCCGTCCACAATCAGCACGGCGTCCTTGCGGAACCGCCTGCGCTGCTGGAGGGCGAGCGCGGGTCCGAGGTGGTCGATGATGCGGTCGGCGGCCGACTTCGACACCCCGAACAGCGGCGCCAGTTGGCGCAGCGTCAGGTTCGTCCGCCAGTACGCGGCGACCAGCAGCACCCGGTCTTCCAGCGGCAGGCTCCACGGCCGGCCCTTGCGCACCGGATCTGCCCCCTCGCGTCGCAACGCGGTGATCAGCTTCCCGAACTGACGCGGACTCAGCCCGGTGAACGGGGCTATCCAGGACGGCTCCGACGCCGTGATCACGCCAGCCACGACAAGATCATCTCATCCCTGACCAGCAGTTACGGGACAAGTCTTAGAGAGGCACCAGGAAACCTCGTGAGCCAGTTTCAGATGTGCAGCACTCTGTTTGGAGTGCCGTAAGCCCAAGCCCATTGATCCTCCTGCTGATGGGTCGTCTTGCTCGCTGTCGGCCATGTCTACCGGCACCTTGCGTTCCAACTGCAAGGTGCGATCGCGAACCAACTTCAGAGTGGGGCCGTGGGCTTGGGTGAACTTTTACTGGACTGTTTCCTCGATCAAGAGTGCATGCGCCCCCATCAACGAGGTGTTCTTCGCGGCCTCTTGGAGAGTTTCTACAGCCTTCAGGATGCGGGTGAAGGTATGACCTCGTAGTGCGGGTCGTCGATGAGGCCATACCGCTCCACCGCGAACGCCGTTGCTCCGGCAGTCGCGTTACACCTGGCCCATATGGCCTGGTCATCGTCGACGACGGCTGGGCCCACGCGTACTACGTCGGTGCCCAGGTCTTGGATGTGCCAAAGCCGGTCCCATCCCTGGTCGATTTGACCGCCGTTCCGGGCCCAGGCTCCGCCGGTGACCGCCTATGGCGCGCCCCGGCCATCTGAAACGGGCGTCCAGTACGCATCGAGGCCCGGAACCGTTCGGGTCTGGGGTTTCGCGGGGCGGATCAGCGGGTTACCGATGAGGATGGCGCTTGGTTCTGAACGGGCGATATCGAGGCATCGGTATGTCCCCTCGGTTCAGAAAGCTGCGCAGCCGCGCGTTGGCTTGCAGCCGGGTGTCAGAAGTCCGCCTTCCCTGCGATTTCTGGCGCGGAGTCCTCGAGGATCGACGAGAGGCCTCGTCGCAGAGCGTGACGAATGCTTGCTGGAGTTCACCCTCCGGCACGAACCTGCGGGACGTCCGGAAGCGCTGGAATCGCATCTGCCTGCGACGTTGCTTCCCAGAGCGTCAGAAGCTGTCTACGGCGCAGCGAGCAACGCGCCATGAGAGGTGTCATCGGTAGGCCATACGGCCCACCTGACCTGCGGAAACACGGGGTGCAGCGGTGCGCCCCCGGCGGGGCTCCAACCTGCAACCAAGCGCTGCGACCGCTCTATACGCCCCGCAGATGTCGGCACCTGCATGTTCCGGTGTACCTGATAAACCATCAGTTCTTTGCGAGCGCGTGTGGGGGAGCCGCACCAGGCCCCAAGGAAGCGGGTCGGCCACGGACGCTCAGAGCGCAAGGGCCGTTCCCATCCGCTGACTTGCCTGCTCTCGGCTGAGGCGTGACGAGGGAAGTGTAAGAGTTCGGAGTGGCTCCCATCGATCAGGGGAGAACGGTTCGGGAGGCGACGAGGCTGCCTGGCGGGGCCTGAAATCACAGACTCCTTTACTCGGCCGAGTACGCTGAACACTGACCTCGAAGAACGACCCGTCGCACGACGCTCGGTGACTCCGCAACTGGGGGTCAAGGGGTCGCAGGTTCAAATCCTGTCGTCCCGACGGTGTGAAGGGTCTTCGCAGGCGAGAGCTTGCGGGGGCCCTTTTCGTATGGGTCGTTTCCGATCTTCGGGGTTGAGCATGCCGCTCGTCGGCACCTTTACTCGGAGGCCGGCGAAAATGCCGCCGTTGGGCCTGGAGAGGATGACCGCGGGGCTGTCGACGACATGGCCGGGGTTTTCTGAGGACTCGGGCCGCTCGCTGCGGGTGGGGAACCATCCGGAGGCCACCTGCGACAACTATCTTCTGGCGGCTGCCCAGTTGGGCCGCTATCTGGGGGGTATGCGCCGGGCCCGGAGGCCGACGATGCGGCCGAGGGCGCCCACGAGGTGCACCGCACGGGACGGTACATCGCCCTGTCGTCGACGGAGTTCAAGTTCCTGGCCTACCTCCTGTCGAACGCGGGCCAGGTGGTGAGCAAGGTCCAGATCCTCGACCACGTCTGGAGCTACGACTTCGCGGGCGACTCCCGGATCATCGAAACGTACGTCAGGTACCTGCGCAGGAAGATCGACCGCTTCGAGCCGCCACTGATCCACACCGTGCGCGGCGTCGGCTACTGCCTGCGGCTTCCCCGCGACCGCGCAGGGACATCGGACCAGTGACCCGGTTCCTGCCCCGGCCGCCCAGGTCGCCGCGACGGCGCCTCGTCCTCGGAGCGGCTCTGCTCGCCACCGCGGCAGTCCTGATCTCCCAGGCGATCGGCTATGTGGTACTTCACTCCTGGCTGCTGGACCGCGTCGACGAGCAGCCAGTCGAGTTCCATCCACCGGCTCTCGTCTACTACGACGCACTCCGAGACAGGCTCCCGGCCCAGGGAGAACGCCAGGACGTGCTTCCCTCGGACTTCCACATCTACTTCTACGACTCCTCCGGGAGCCGTCTGAACAACTCCCTGGGCTCCGAGACCGAGCCAGGACCTCGGTTGGCCGGTCAAGCGGAGGGCCTCGGGCTGCAGGACGGGCACCCCGGAACCGTGTCCGCTGTCAGTGGTGACGGCCGGTGGCGGGTGTTGCTGAACCCCGGTCCGCACGGCATGAGCGCGGTGGTCGCTCTTCCGCTCGACACCGTCGACGGCGCCACATCGAAGCTCCTGTGGTTGAACGCCGTACTGCTCGCCGTCACGATCGTCGCCCTGATCGCCCTGGGCCGGTGGGTGGTTCGTCTGGGGCTACTCCCCTTGACCAGAATGAAACGGACGGCTCAGGACGTCACCGCGGGCCGGCTCGATCTGCGGCTGGCAGACACCGATGCGCATACCGAGATCGGACGACTCGGCCGGGTCCTGAACTCCATGCTGGACCGTCTGCAGAAGGCGCTGCTGGCCCGAGAGGCCTCGGAGGCCCGCCTTCGCCGGTTCGTCGCCGACGCCGGGCACGAGCTGCGCACTCCGCTCACCGCCATCCAGGGCTACGCCCAACTTGCCCTTCGCACTGAACCGCGTTCGGCCCTCGAACGAAACGAGGCCAACCGGTTCATCGCGCAGAACGCGGAACGCATGAGTCTGCTCGTCGACGATCTCCAGTTGCTCGCGACCCTGGACAAAGAACCTTCCTACCGCAGGGAGCGGGTCGACCTGCTGTCCCTCGCGGCGGACGCCGTCAGCGCCGCCGCCGTCCACAGCGAGTCCCATCCCGTCGACCTCGGCCCGCTGCACACCCCCGCCGATCCCACCGGAGCGGAGGAACTCGATGTCGCGGAGACCGTCGGCGACCCGCACCGACTGCAGCAGATCGTGGAGAACCTGCTTTCCAACGCCCGCACCCACACCCCGCCGGGCACCCGGGTCCATGTTCGTGTCGGCATGACCGAAGCGGGTGGCGGAACCGGCGGCAAGGACCGGCCCGGACGCACCACCGCTTCACCACCCCTGCCGGAGGGCCTGCCGATCAGTGTGGTCGAGGTGGCGGACGAAGGGCCGGGCCTCGAACCAGTCGACGCCGAGCTCGTCTTCGAGCGCTTCTACCGCGCCGACCCCGCCCGCTCCCGCATCCACGGCGGCAGCGGCCTCGGCCTGGCCATCGCCGCGACCATCGCCGAGGGCCACGGTGGCTGCCTCGAACTCGATACGGCCCCCGGCCGCGGCTGCACCTTCCGCCTGGTTCTGCCCGCAGCCGACTCCGGGCCCGAACGCCGCTGCTCCTGCGGGTACGGGAGGTGCGGCCCATAGGCGCCCAGAGCGACAGCGGGTCCCCGGGCATATGGAGGACGGGACTTGGAGGACGACCCGCGGTCGATGCGGCCGTGGAGCGTCTCCGTGGCCGGTGCGCACGGCGGAATTCCGCGGATGGGTGCGGAAGGGGCCTTGGCGGTGACAGGGCGGGATGCGAGCGGTCGACCGGTCACCAGGAGTGCGTCGACGGCGAGCGGATCCTCCTCCGTAGCCAGACGCCGTAAGCCATGGTGCTGTCCCGTGCCCGGCACTTCTGTCCGGCTGGTCATGCGCCCGTATCCGGCCCGCCGAGAAGTCGGCGGCAACCTTTGCGCCGCCTGTGACCACTGAGCAGTGCAACACCGACTCGCTCTTTCGAACGGATGGACATGCAGGAGACAACACGTCAGGCGGCGTGGCAGCGCAGGCGCAGACGCCGACTGATGGTGGGCGCAACCACGGGACTGATCGTCACAGGACTTCTCGTCGGCCTGGTCATGACGATGCAGCCAGACCGCAAGGAGGACGCAGGGCCGGCGGCGGCCACTGCCGTCGCCAACTCCCAGGAGACTCTCCCGGCAGGCTCGCCTGGGCACTCCGCGTCCCCGTCCACGACCTCCACGAGTTCCGTGACGGCGTCCGCCGGTCCGACCCCGCCGAAGGCTTCCCCGTCCAGGTCGGCGACGCCGGCATCGACCTCCCCGCGGAAGGCTCCCGTCACGACGTCGCCGGCCGGGCGGATCCGGCCCAAGGTCACCTACCCGGGGGTCGCCACGGTCTACAAGGCCGGGGTCGGGGACGGCGCCTGCTCGTACGGTCCGAGCAGCGACATGATGATCGCGGCGATGAACACGACCGACTACGAGACGTCCAGGGCGTGCGGGGCGTACATACGCGTCCACGCGGCGAACGGCGCCTCCGTCACAGTACGGATCACCAACGAATGCCCGCTGCCCTGTGCGCCCGGGCAACTCGACCTCAGCGAACAGGCCTTCGCCGAACTGGCCCCCGTCTCGACCGGCCGGCTCGCGATCACCTGGAGCCTGCTGAGCCCCGACACATCGGGCACGATCTCGATCCGTTACAAGACCGGGTCCAGCCCTTACTGGTGCGGCATCCAGGCGATCGGCCACCGCAACCCGCTGGCCCGGCTGGAGGTCCGCAGCGGCGGCAGTTGGCGCCAACTGGCCCGTACCGACTACAACTACTTCCTCTCTCCCGACGGCAGCGGGTGTGGTGGCACCATCAGGCTCACCGACATCTACGGACAACAACTCACCGTCGACGGAGTCGCCCTACGGCCGGACGTCGTGCAGCCCACGCGATTGCAGTTCGCACGACACTGACCACGTCGGCGACAGCGGGCTCCTCCGATCGGAACGCGATCGCCGACGGCACGGAGCCGACCACCGTTCTGAAGCAGTTCACCATCACCTGAGCCACACCCACCGAAGGGGGAGCGGTGTGCGTCGAGCAGGTGGTCGGCCCCGACGGGGACGGACAGGATCCGGCCCACGAGGTCGGTGGGGGTTTCGGGTGGGTGGGGTTGACGCGTACGAGGCGTTATTTGGGCTTCTTCTCTTTGCCCTTGGCTCCACTTGTCTGGCCGTTGCCGGAGGAACCGGTGTTGCCCGCCGTGCCGTTGCCGGCGTCTGCGGCCTGGCTGGGTTTGCCCGTGCCGACCGACTTGCTCGGCGTGGACGTCGCCTGCGCCAGTTGCTCGGAGCAGTACGCGGCGACCTTGTCACTCCCGCCGGCGGCCGCGACGAGCTGCTGCCAGGCCGTCGCTTCGAGCGCCTTGCCGCGGTCCTTGACCTGCTCGTAGGCGCGACAGTGGGCTTCGGTGTTCTGGGCGGGCGACGAACCGTCCGTCGGCCGGTCGGTGCCGGTCGGCGCCGACGAGGCCGCACTGCCCGGCCGGTCCGGGGCGACCGACGGGTGCTCGGTCGCCCGGCCGGTACCGGCGCCGTCCGTGGACGAGCCGGCGGAACCGATGGCCGCGACCGCGACGCCACCCAGGGCCAGGCTGGCGAATACCACGCCGAACGTCGTTTTCACGGGTCGCCCGGCACGCCGCTTCGCGGGCAGTCGCCAGTCGTCCCGGCGCCGGGTCCGCGCCCGGTGCGTGCCCGGGTTGCGGGTGGTCCGGAAGGCGACCAGGGCGCGCTGCTCGGCCTCCGGGTCGAGATCTCTGCCGCGGATGACGGCGTCCAGCGTCGCTTCCAGTCCGGCGGTGTCCGGCGCGTCCCACGGGTCGGACGCGGCGCCACCAGGGTGCGCACGTTGGCGGCCCGGAACTCCGTCGCCGCTCAGCCGTTCACCCATGTCCGCTTCCGTTCTTGTCCGACAGGTTCGATTCGTTCGGTATAGCCGTCTGGTGCCTGTACGTCGGCCCACCGCGGCCGTCTATGTTCATTTCGGCTGCTGTCGTTGTTCGTTCCGACTCCACCAGCGTTCGGGAAGCCTCATCCGTCACACCCGTGTCCACTTCGCTGCCGGCGCCCAGCTGGCGCGCGAGGCGTTTCAGTCCGCGATGGGCGGAAGTGCGCACCGCTCCCGGGCGCTTGCCGAGGACGCGGCCGGCGGCGGGACCGTCCAGGCCGACGACGACCCGCAGGAGCACGGCCTCGGCCTGGTCCCGCGGCAGCCCGCGGACCAGGTCCAGGGCCCGCTCGGTGGAGAGGGACTCCAGGGCCTGGTCATAGGTGCTGTGCGGGGCGGGCAGGTCCAGTACGTCCTGTTCGGTCCCGCCCGCCCGGGGCCGCACACGCTGGCGCCGCAGGTGATCCAGCGCACGGTGCCGGGCGATGGTCGCGGTCCAGCCACGGAACCCGGCCCCGTCTCCCTTGAAACGTTCGAGGTCACGGGCAATTTCCAGCCAGGCGTCCGATGCCACGTCCTCCGCGTCGTCGCCGACAAGCCCGTGCAGGTAGCCGAGCAGGCTGGGCTGCACGATCCGATAGAGGATCGTGAAGGCGGATTCGTCGCCGTCCTGGGCTCGCTCGACTGCCGCGCCCAATTCCCCGTCGTACGTCTGCACGCGCCGGGGTCGCCGTAGCTGGCCCAAAACTGTCCTCGTTCGCACCGTTCAGAGTGGGTCCGTGCCGTCCGCCGTGCTCCGGTCGCATCGACGGCCCCATGTTGACCAGCGTCCGTGCTCACAGAAGTGTCACAACACATCAGCTTCCTCCACGGCATCGCCGGCGCTCCGCCGCGCAGCCGCTGCCGGCACGAAGGGGCGGCTCGACACCTCCCCGGCGCCCCGCGATTCGATATGCGGAGGGCGGTGCGCGACCGGCACCGCCCCCGCCCGGTGACGTTTCGCGTCGGCCGAGCGCTGGGTGGCCGGAACCCGCCCACTGCGCGGGTTCCGGCTACCCCGCAGGCGCCTCGGACCGACGGCAGGCAGTCGGGCGTGGCGCGGGCGACATCACCCCCGTACGCCCGACAACATCACCCTCGCGCGCACGACGGTCGCGGCGGTCTTGCCGGAACGGGGTCCGCCGGGTCGCGTAATGCTTCGGCGCCCCCGTGCGCTCCTTCTGGCATGAGTACGTATCTCCGACTGCGAGCGGTGCCGCCCCCGGCACTGCGCAACAGCGCGACCTGGCTTGAACGACTGTTCGGGGACAACTCGGCGACCGTCCGGCACCGGCTCGGTCGGAACAACGAGGAGGTGCTGGACAAGCGTTATCTGGACCAGGAGCGGATCTACGCCGGTGCTCTCTCGCATCGTGCCGAGGACCGGCCACGGACCCAGGTGGTGCTCGGTGGCCGCCCGGTGTTCCGCCCCGACCGACACAAGCCGCCCCTCCTGGTGCTGACGGCGGCCCAGGCCCGCCGGGTTGCCGGGTTCCTGGCGGCGGCCGACTTCGACGCGCTGTGGGATGTCGCCCGCGACGAACTGGTACCGCGCTACGGCGGCGTGACCGCGGAGCCCGAGACCTGGGGTGCGTTCGCGGCCGCGCACCAGGAGCTGAAGGCGTTCTACGCGCAGACGGCCGAGCACGGGGACGCGGTGGTGAAGTTGCTGCCGGCCTGAGGCACGCGAAGGGTCTGGGCCGGAAGCCCGAGGCCGACAGTCAATTTCTTGTTCGGCTTGGGCATCTAGGTCCCATTGATCCGTTATGCGAAACCGAGGTGTAACACTTCCGGCCGCGTTCGCTCTGTCCATGCGGGCGACCGTGTCGGTCGGACAGGACAGGGGGCACGACCCGTGCAGTGGACGAACGAAAGCGGCGGGGCGTACAGCGAGGAGCCGTATGGGGGCTCCGGGTACGCGTATGCCTACGGCCACGAGTACGACGGCGGCGCGATGGCCGACACGGAGTTGCTGACCTGGGACCCCGTCACGACGGAGTGGGACTCACCCCACGGTGACGTCCTCACCGTGCCGCTCCCGGAGGCCGACCCGTCGGGCCTTCCCGTACCAGGACCGAAGACGCCGACGAGACCGTCGGTGCGGCCGGTGTTCGTCGATTCCTCGGGGCGCCGCCGGCGTCGCGTGCTCCGCGCCGCCCGGCTCCTGGTGATCCCCGCCGGCGGCTACGTCGCCCTGCTGATCAGCTCCGCGCTGGGCGGCCCCACCATCAGCGCTCCGTTCGTGCCGCAGCCGCACTCCACGCACCCTGCCACGCCCCGGGCGACCGCACCCGACTCCTCGCCCGGCACCGCCCGGTCCCCGGAGATCGGGAGCCCGACCGCGGCCCGGAAGGCCCCCGACCCGACGGCGGCCCGGACGACCTCCCGCCCCACCGACAAGCCGACGGCCTCCGCCGCGCCAGCCGTGGCCCCCACGTCGTCGGCCTCGACCCCCGCCGTCACCCCCGGTTCCACATCCAAGGGCCGCGCGACCGGCTCGTCCCACAAGCCCGTGAAGAAGTGATCCAGGGCCCCTTGCCGTGACCAACCGCCGACGCGGCAACGCCGCTCCCTCCCGTCGTCACAGCCGCACCCGCCGGATCACGCCCCGCAGTCACTGGCTGCTGCTGAGCGTGCTCGCGGTAACCCTGTCGACGGCCCTGCTGCTGCAGGGCTACACCCACCACATGTTCGGCATCGCCTCGGACGATGCCACCGGCGCCCGAGGCCACGACGGAGCCGTACCCAGCCAGGTGGTGCATGGCGGACCCGTGATCGCGAACGCCGCCACGGCCCCGCACACCGCCCGCGTGAAGGCACGCACCATCGCGCTGACCTTCGACGACGGCCCGGACCCCGTCTGGACGCCACGGATCCTGGACGTGCTGCGCCGCAACCATGTGCACGCGACCTTCTTCGTCGTCGGAACCCAGGTCGTGGCCCACCCGGACCTGGTTCGCCGGATCGTCGCCGACGGCCATCAGATAGGCATCCACGCCTTCACCCATCCCGACCTGGCCCGCCTCGCCCCATGGCAGCGTTCCGTGGAGCTCCGCGAGACGCAGTTGGCGGTGGCCGGCGCCACGGGGGTCACCACCGCACTGCTGAGGCCGCCGTTCTCCTCGCGGAACGACGCACTGGACGACGCCGACTGGTCCGTCATCGAGCAGGCCGACGCGGCGGGCTACGTCACGGTCCTCGCCACCCGGGACGCCGAGGACTGGCAGCGTCCCGGTGTCGACCGCATTCTCGCGAACGCGACCCCGCACGGCCGGGACGGACAGATCGTGCTCATGCACGACTCCGGTGGTGACCGGTCCCAGACCGTCGCCGCGCTGAGTGCCCTGCTGCCACGGCTCAAGGCACAGGGCTTCCGGTTCGCGACGGTGTCCGACGCGGTCGGTATGGCCGCACCCGTCCAGCCCACCGGGCTCGGGGACCATCTGCAGGGGCTGGCCCTCATCCGGGTGCTGCAGGCCGGCGACTGGCTGGTGTGGCTGCTGGGGCTGTTGATGTACGCGGCCGGAGCGATCAGTGTGCTGCGCGCGGCGGTCGTGCTCGTCACGGCCCACCGGCACCGGCGACTGCGGACGAGGCGCCGGGGCCGGGGCCGGTCCTGGGGGCCGCCGGTGACCGAACCGGTCAGTGTCATCGTCCCCGCGTACAACGAGAGCGCGGGGATCGAGGCGGCCGTACGCTCACTGCTCGCCTCGGACCATCCGGTCGAGATCATCGTGGTGGACGACGGTTCGACCGACGGCACCGCCGACCTGGTGGAGTCGCTCCACCTGCCGGTACGGGTGATCCGCCAGGAGAACGCGGGCAAGCCGGCCGCACTCAACACCGGGCTCGCCGCGGCCAGTTGTGCGCTGGTGGTCATGGTCGACGGCGACACGGTCTTCGAGACCGACACCGTCCGCACGATCGTGCAGCCCTTCGCCGATCCCCGAGTGGGAGCCGTTTCGGGCAACGCCAAGGTCGCCAACCGCAGTGGCCTCCTTGGCCGTTGGCAGCACATCGAGTACGTGATCGGGTTCAACCTCGACCGCCGCCTGTTCGACCTCGCCGAGTGCATGCCGACCGTACCGGGAGCGGTCGGCGCGTTCCGCCGTCAGGCGCTGCTGGCTGTCGGCGGCGTCAGCGACACCACCCTCGCCGAGGACACCGACCTCACCATGGCACTGTGCCGGGACGGCTGGCGCGTGGTGTACGAGGAGCGCGCGAGAGCCTGGACCGAGGCCCCCGCGTCACTCGACGCCCTGTGGCGCCAGCGCTACCGCTGGTGCTACGGCACCCTGCAGGCGATGTGGAAGCACCGCGGCGCGCTGGTGCAGCGCGGTGCGGCAGGAAAACTGGGCCGCCGGGGCCTGGTCTATCTGCTGCTCTTCCAGGTACTGCTGCCCCTGCTCGCACCCGTCGTGGACATCTTCGCCCTGTACGGGCTGCTCTTCCTCGACCCGCTCCGGATCATCGGGCTGTGGCTGGCCTTCCTGCTGCTGCAACTCGTGATGGGCCTGTACGCGTTCCGCCTGGACGGAGAGCGCCCCGGCCCGCTGTGGACCCTGCCGCTGCAGCAGTTCGTCTACCGGCAGCTGATGTACCTGGTGGTGATCCAGTCCGTCGTCACCGCCGTGTCCGGCTCACGACTGAGGTGGCATCGCATGGAGCGCTACGGCAGCCTGCGGGTCCCGGCGGGCGCGGAGGTGCCCGGCACGGACTTCCCTCGGCAGGACCCCGGCCTCCCGCAGCAATATCCGTACGAGACGCAGCAGTTGTACTGAATTGCAACTATCCATAGCCAATCGAAACTATTTGTACTGAGAGGACAGTGAGCAGAGCCCATGAGCGGAC
This sequence comes from Streptomyces sp. NBC_01622, assembly GCF_045209635.1. Lineage (NCBI taxonomy): Bacteria > Bacillati > Actinomycetota > Actinomycetes > Kitasatosporales > Streptomycetaceae > Streptomyces > Streptomyces sp. NBC_01622. The sequence continues at coordinate 1,672,268 of NZ_CP109293.1, read as the reverse complement.
ACCGACGCCGACCGCCGCAGCGCCTCGACGGCGGCACACGTGCCGGGCGTGGCCGCTCCCGGAGAAGGGCGCCACAGAAGAAACGTCGGATCGACTACCCGCACCGAGGCAGGACGGGCCCGCGCCGCTGGCTGCCCTCGGTGCGCCAACTGCTGGGGCTCTTCCTGTTCTTCGTCGGCGGCACGGCAGCGGCCGTCGGCTATGCCTACGCCACGGTCACCATCCCCGACCCCAATCCCACGACGCTGCTGCAGAACAACGTCTACTACTGGTCGGACGGTACGGTCCTGGCGACCGACGGCAGCGTCAATCGGCAGAACGTGTCACTCGCGCAGGTACCCGCCGACGTGCAGGGCGACTTCATCGCCGCGGAGAACGCCTCCTTCTACACCGACCCGGGCGTCGACCCGAAGGGGATCCTCCGTGCAGTCGTCCACATGGCCGAGGGCGGCTCGGTCCAGTCCGGCTCGACGATCACCCAGCAGTTCGTCAAGAACACCTACCTGGATCAGTCGCAGACGGTCTCACGCAAGCTCAAGGAACTGCTGATCTCCACCAAGATCGGCGCAGCCATGAGCAAGGAGCAGATCCTCCAGGGCTATCTGAACACCTGCTTCTTCGGCCGTCAGGCCAACGGCATCCAGGCCGCGGCCCACATGTACTACAACCTCCCGGTGGAGAAGCTCGACGTCAGTCAGGGAGCCTTCCTCGCCGCGGCGGTCAACGAGCCGAGCCTCTTCCAGTACGCGGACTCCGACCCCGCGGCCAGGAAACAGGCGGAAGCACGCTGGTCCTGGGTGCTGGACCGGATGGTGAAGACCGGCAAGCTGACGCCCGGGCAGCGGGCACGGTACGCGGCCGCCGGTTTCCCCGCACCCACGAAGTGGACCCGCGGTTCAGGGCTCACGGGCGAGACCGGCTACCTGGTCCAACTCGCCAGGTCCTACGCCGAGACACACGACCCGACCATCACCGAGAGCAGCCTGAGCAGGGGCGGCTACCAGATCCACACGACCTTCGACAGAAAGAAGACGGCGGCACTGGCCAGGGCCGTCGCAGCAGTGCGGGGGCAACGCCTCGACCCGGCCCACCGGTCGGTCGACCGGGACGTCCAGGTGGGAGCCGCCTCGGTGGACCCCGCGACCGGCAGGATCCTCGCCGTCTACGGCGGCCCCGGCTTCGACCACGCCCACTACTCGGACAACGCCGACACCTCCGGCGTCCCGGTGGGCTCGACCTTCAAGCCCATCGTCCTGGCCGCCGCACTCCAGCACGGCGCCGTACTGCAACCCGGCACGTCCCCGGAGCCGATCACCCCGGCCAGCCGGTTCAACGGTGACGACGGCATCAGGATCAAGGACCAGCAGGGCACCTACGTCGCCGACCCCAAGGACCCCACCGGCCTCCTCCACCAGCACAACGACACCTCCCAGCGCTGGGGCTACATCACCCTGCGCAAGGCCATGGAGGATTCGGTCAACACGCCCTACGTACAACTGGGAGAGGACGTCGGCTACGGGAACGTGGCGGGGACGGCGCAATCCCTCGGCCTGCGCCCGGGCAGCCTCGCCGCCCCCAGCGCCGGCTTCTACATCGGCACCTCGACACCGAGCGCCATTCGGATGGCGAGTGTCTACGGGACCTTCGCCGCCTCCGGTATGCAGGCCGCCCCGTACTCGGTCACGAAGGTAACCCACAACGACTCGGTACTGACCGCCTTCACCGCCCCCGCCCCCGTACGGGCCCTGCCGACGGCGGTCGCCGACAACGTGACCGACGTACTCCGAGGCGTCATAGCCCGGGGCACCGGCACCAAGGCGCAGGCCCTCGGCAGGACCGCCGCAGGCAAGACCGGAACCACCGACGACTACCGTTCGGCCTGGTTCATCGGCTACACCCCGCAACTCGCCACCTCCGTCGTCCTCTTCCGCGAGGACTCCAACCACCCACAGCTTCAGTCCCTGGTGGGCGTAGGTGGTCTGCAGAAGGTGTTCGGCGGTGACATTCCCACCGCGATCTGGACCCAGTACATGCGCGCCGCCCTCACCGGCCTGCCCGACGCCCCCTTCCCCGCGCCCACTTCCCTCGGCGAGGGCACCGACGAGTTCGGTGCCCCCTCGCCCTCGCCCTCTCCGTCCACGGCTCCCACCAAGCACGACGGCAAGCCCGGCAAGAACACGACCACTGCTCCCGTCCCGACGCCGGGCGCCCCGACAACCCGCGCCAAGTGCAACCACCACAAGTGCCGTTGACCGCGACAGCACCGGCCACTGCAGGAGACATCAGCCCGCTGTTCCCCGTGGGCCCCGCAGGATCCGGCACGCAACTCGGCGGTCTTCGAGCAGATGCGTGAAAGGCGGTGTGCGAGGCGACGAGGCTGTCCGGCGGAAGCCCGACCACACAGACTCCTTTACTCGGCCGAGTACGCTGAACACCGACCTCGAAGAACAACCCGTCGCATGCCGCTCATCGGCACCTTCACTCGGAGGCCGGCGAAAATGCCGTTGCTGGACCTGGACAAGATCACTGTGGGTCTGTCGAAGGCCTGGTCGGGGTTTCTGCGGGACTGGGACCGCTCATTGCGGTCGGGGAACTATCCGGAGACCACCTGCTACGGCTATCTGCTGGCGGCTGCCCAGTTGGGCCGCTACCCGGGGGAGTATTCGCCGGACCCGGAGGCCGACGACGCGGCCGAGGGCCCGACCGACGTGAGCCGCGCGCACATTGAGGCGTTCCAGGCGTGGATGATCGAGACGCGGTCGGCGTCGACGGCGCTGAACAAACACAAGGCGCTGCAGCAGTTCTTCAAGTGGCTGATGCTGGACGAGGGCGAGATCGACCGGTCACCGATGGAGCGGGTCAGGCAGCCGAAGATGCCGCAGAAGCTGGTGCCGGTCATTCGGGCCGAGGAGACCACGAAAGTCCTCGGTACGTGTAAGGGCAGGCAGTTCGCCCAGTTGCGGGACGAGGCGATCATCCGCCTGTATTGCACCACGGGGGCGCGAAGGTGGCAGCGGAGCCGATGAACGCCGTGGGAAGCGGAAGCAGCCTGCAGACCTGGCCGGGTTCGGGGGCCGGCGGAGAAGGAGGGGGCGGTCTGCGGGCCCGGCCGGACTCGGAGACCGCAGAGCCATGGCTGCGGTCAAGCCTCGATTCGGTACGGAACATTCCAGAGCCCTCTAAGGCAAAACCTTGTGCGTTACCATGAGGGCATGGTTACAGAATCGTCCCCTCGGCGGCGCACCGGCGGCCGCAGCGCCGTGGTGCTGATGTCCATCAGGAAGGCCGTCGAGGAACTGATCGCCGAACAGGGCAGCGATGCCCTCACCATCCCCATGGTCGCGGAGCGGGCGGGAGTCAATCACTCGAGCATCTACCGACGGTGGGGTGATGCGCGGACCATGATCAATGATCTGGCGACCTATCGGCTCGACCCGGACCGCGGCCTTCCCGACACCGGAGACCTGCGGGCTGATCTGATCGCATGGGCGCAGGAGTTGATCAGCCACTACGGCGTTCCGGTGAACGCAGCCCTCCTACGAGGCGGAGCCGCCGCGGCCGGTGAGAGCGAGTCGGACTGCCTGCGCGACCGGAGGGCGGAAGCGGCCGAGTTCGCCGCCCGGCCCGGCAGTGCCTTCAAGGGTGACGACGTCATCGACCGCGTGGTGGCCCCCATCATCTACCGGGTCATCTTCCTGCCCTGGACCCTGTCCGAGGTCGATGCGCGCACGTACGTCGACGAACTCTGCAACCGCTCCGCCTGATCCCCGACTCGCGCGCGGGGGGTACTGACCGCACTCCTTGCCCCCACATGTGCTGTCGCCGCCCCCGGCGGTGGAGAGCGTCGCCGGCTCCAGTTCGCGGGCAGCGGCGGTGGTGTTGTTGCTGAAGAAGGGGATGCGGCCGGCTTTTCCCGCCGCGTGATGGCCTCCTCATCTCTGTACGCCGAGATCAGCCCAGTCGGACAGGTCCCTGGTGCCGGCTGCCTGCCCGCGCGGACAGGTAGGCGACGAGCCGGCGGGGCAGGACGCGGCCGAGACCGACCATGGCCTTGTAGCGGTTGTCGGGCACGCTCACCGGGACGCGCCTGCGGAAGTCGCGGATCGCACTGTCGACGAGTTGGTCCGCGTCGATCCACAACGTGTCCGGGATCCCCGCGGTGTCCATGTCCGACCGCTTGTGGAACTCGGTGCGTACCCACCCGGGACACAGGGCCATGACGTGGGCGCCGCTGCCGCCCACCTGTTGGCAGGCGCTTTCGCTGAAGGCCACCACCCAGGCCTTGGACGCGCTGTACGTTCCGCGCGGGAAGAACGCCGCGACCGAGGCGACGTTGATGACGCCTCCGCGTCCGCGTTCCACCATGCCGGGCAGAGCGGCGCGGGTAAGTCGCAGTACGGCTTCGCAGTGCACCCGCAACATGGCCAGTTCCTCGGACAGTTCGGTGTCGAGGAAGTCGCCGCGCTGTCCGAACCCGGCGTTGTTGACCACCAAGTCCACCTCGCGTGCGGCCCGTTGCTCCGCCGCCGCGAGGCCCGTCTCGGTGGTGAGGTCCGAGGCGAGGACCTCCACCCTGACACCGCGGGCGGTCCGGAGTTCCTCGGCGGTCTGTTCGAGGCGCTCGGTGTCCCGGGCGAGCAGGACCAGATCGAAGCCGTCCGCGGCGAGCCGCCGGGCGAACGCCGCTCCGATTCCGGCCGTCGCTCCGGTGACCAGGGCTGTGGGCATGACGGAAGCCTAGTGGCAGTGCTTGCCGAACTGGTCAGCCGGGGATGATCTGACGGCGGTCGCCGGTCTCCCTCGTGGTCGGCGGGATACATGGCCTGAAGGAGCGGAGGGGATGTCTTCGCCAACACGCGGAGCCCCCGACCCAACTCGACTGGCCAGCGCGGTCAGCGTTCGGGCTCGATCGGCCTCATCGCGGCTCGGGGCGCGCGACCGTGTCCCCGTGACGGCTTCGCGCGAGCCCGGTTAAGCTCGTTCGTCCCGCGTGTCCAAGCGGTTCGCCCGGTCAGTTAAAGAGGACGCTGAGATGTCTTTGCATGTGATCGTGCTGCCGGGGGGCGGCTATGCGGTGCACGCCGCCCACGAGGCGGAGCCGATTGTCGATTGGCTCGAAGGATTGGGCGTGGAAGCGAGCGTTTTCCGGTATCCGCTCAACACGCGGCATCCAGCACCGCTTGTAGCACTTCAAAGTGAGATCCGGCGCCAACGGGCGAAGGGAGCCGACTCGATCGGGATCGTGGGGTTCTCGGCCGGTGGGCACCTTGCCGGCCTCGCAGCCCTCACTCCGAACACTGACGAACAGGCGTCGGTTCAGTTCGCTGTTCTCGGCTATGCGATCACGTCGATGGAGACCGAGACGTATCGGCCTGCGCAGGACATTCTGTTGGGCGAGGACGCGTCGCCGGAGTCGCGTCGTTCGACCTCGCTCGATGCGCTGGTCACTCCGTCGGCCCCTCCGTTCTTCCTGTGGCACACGGCGGAGGACCCCTATGTTCCACCTGAGCACACCTATCGCCTTGCTACGGCCTTGGCTGCCCACAAGGTTCCCCACACGGTGCACGTCTTCCCCCACGGCCCCCACAGCCTGGGCCTTGCCCGTGAGGCGGGCGCGGCATCGACATGGACACGCTTCGCTGCGTCATGGATCCGCGAGCAGACTGGTACCCCGACACGTCACGGAGCTTGACAGCGCCTGCCTCCCCCCGAGGTGGGTGTTCATGCGCTCCCGGCCCTAGCCGGATCAGTTCACGTCCAACACGTTCCCTGTCGCATCAGCGTGTTGAAGCTGATCCGGCAAGGGTGGTTCCGTGCCTGGCTGGCGTACGTATTGGGTTCCCAAGCCCCGGGTAGTGAGCAATCGAATACCGATCCTGGTCGGGGTGGGAGGACTTGGCAGAGCGTGAAGAGCGGTGTGGGACTACCCCGGTGATCCTGACGGCCGACGCCACGGTCAGCTGCCGCGACGAGACCGGCCACTTCGTGCGCTGGTCGGTACGGCATCGCCATGCCTGCGGCCTGACCTACGGCACTGTCCGCTGGACCGGTCCACTCGGCAACATCGGCAGCGGTTTCCGGTCGCTTTGCGGATGTCGGTCGCGGTGCGCTCGCCGGCTTCCGTGTTGCGGACCGCGAGGGTGACCGAGGCGCCGACGAGGGCGCGGGCGGTCTCGGCGCCGAGACCCGAGGCGGCGCCGGTGACGACTGCGTGCTTGCCGGTGAGGTCGATGCCTTCGATGACCTCGGCGGCCGTCGACTCTGCACCGAAGGGGGTGTGGATGCGTTGGGTGGTGGTCATGACCTCAAGTCCTCGTCACTGATCGGTTACTTGTCCCTCACCTGAACCGGTGAGGGAGCCGGTCTGGCGGACCGGTGCAGGTACGCCAGGGAGAAAGGCTCAGCCCTGATGCTCGAGTTCGAGGACGAGCTTGCCGGTGTTCTTGCCGGTGAACAGGCGCCTGAGTGTGGCCGGGAACGTCTCGATGTCGCCGCGCACCGTGTCCTCGACGCTCGTCAGCTGACCGGCGGCGAGCCAGCGCGACATCAGCTCCATGGCCTCGGGATACCGATGGGCGAATGCGGGAAAGGCGACGCCGGCCATGGAGGCGCTCCGGTACAGCAGCGTCAGATAGTTGCTCGGGCCCACGACCGTATCGGCCTTGTCGGACTGGGAGATCGCCCCGCTGATGACGACTCGCCCACCGTTGGCGAGGCGGGTGAGTGCCTGGTTGAGGATGTCTCCGCCGACGTTGTCGAAGAACACGTCGACGTATCGGGGGGTGAGGTCGCGCAACTGGTCGGGAAAGTCGTCCCGCTTGTAGTCGATGGCGGCGCTGAACCCGAGCCGGTCGACGAGCATGCGTGTCTTCTCGGGCCCGCCCGCGATCCCGATCACGTGCGCGCCTTTGATCTTCGCGATCTGGCCGGCAATGCTTCCGACGGCCCCGGCCGCTCCCGACACGAGGACCACGTCGTCCGAGGCGAGCCGGCCGACGTCCAGGAGCCCGAAGTAGGCGGTCATGCCGGTCATGCCCAGGACGCCGAGATACGCCGCGAGCGACCGGCCCTCCTCGGGGTGGACCTTGTAGACCCCGGTTCCGTCCGACAGAGCGAACTCCTGGACGCCGAACGTGCCGTGGACGAAGTCGCCCTCCGCGAAGCCGGGGTGGCGGGAGTGCACGACCTGCCCGATCGTGATCGCGCGCATGACCGCTCCGACGTCCACCGGAGTGACGTGTCCTGCGTTCATCCAGCTGCGCATGACAGGGTCGATCGACAGGTGCCTGACCTTGACCAGAAACTCGCCGTCGCCGGGCACGGGAATGGGGGTCTGAACGAGCTCGAAGTCGGAGTCCTCGAAGGGGCCGACGGGGCGGGCCTTGAGACGGAACTGGCGATTGGTGCTGGTCATCCCGGCTCACCTCGCCCGGCTGGGCGGGAAGTGGTCGCCGGTCATCGGCAGACCGCTTGTGGACTCGGCGCGAGGCGTCCTGTCCCGGCGGGGTGTGCCCGCTGCGCCGAAGACAGTCCTCGGACCGGAACGCCTCCGCAGCCGTGTAGTCGCGCCTTTGCCGAAGAGGGTGCCGAAGGCCGTCAGAGCGAGTTCTTTGTTCTGCTGGGGTGTGGGCATGCCGTGCTCCAGAGGATGTGTCATGAGTGCCTCGGGCGTTGTCGCGTGTGCGGCTACGCGCTTTTCGCGGTGAGGTCGGCGAGGTGGCGCCACTGGGTGAGCGGCGGGGTCTCGCCGCCCCCGGCGGTGATGAGCTGCAGGGCCAGATGGTCGGCGCCGGCGGTGTGGAACTCGGTCAGGCGGTTGCTGATCGCGTCGTCGGTTCCCCAGGCCACCAGGGCGTCCACCAGGCGGTTGCTGCCGCCGCCGGTGAAGTCTTCGTCGGTGAAGCCGAGGCGTTCGAAGTTCGCGGTGTAGTTGGGCAGGCTGAGGTACAGGTCGAGGTGGTCACGTGCGATGGCACGTGCGCGGACGGGGTCGTTTTCCAGGACCAGAGCGACCACGGGAGCCAGCAGTGGTCCGTCGCCCAGGACCTCCCTGGTCTGCTTGATGTATTCGGGGGTGACCAAGGCGGGGTGGGCCCCGGCGGCCCGGTCGCGGGCGAGACGCAGCATCTTCGGTCCGAGGGCCGCCAGGATCCGGCGGTCGGCCGGGACGGGGACGGCGGCGTCGTCGAGGGCGTCGAGGTAGCCGACCATCGTCGAGTAGGGCCGCCGGTAGTCGCGGGCCAGCTGCGCGTGGCTTGCGCCCAGGCCCAGAAGGAACCGGCCGGGCTGGGCTTCTTCCATCTCGGCTCGCTGCTCGGCCACGGTGTTGGCGTCCTCGTTCCAGATGCTGAGGATGCCGGTGGCCAGGGCGATGCGTTCAGTGGACCCGGCGAGCGCGGCGGCGTGGTGCACGCTGCTGTTGCCCCCGAGCCAGATCGTGCCGAAACCGGAGCTTTCCAGCTCGGCTGCCGCGTGGTGTCGCTGTTCTTGAAGCGCCGGGTCTTCGGAGCGCAGTTCATGGCTGAAGATTCCGAAGCGGCCCAGGTACTGCTGTGGTGTGGTGTGAGGTGCGGAGTGCATCGCTGGTTCCTCTCTATGACGAATGCGTCATTCGTGCTGCGCATCTGCGCACGTGGAACTTTTCTGGTCCGGAGGGGGCATGCCGTTGCCGGCCGGTTGGGCCGCTGCTGCCGCGGCTCGGCCGGAGGCCTGGAATTCGGCCTGGTCGACGGCGCACCTGAGCGTTGTCCTCGCGGCGTGGCGTTGGATGCACTCGACGGCTTTCACGACCTCAATTCCTACTCATCAGTCGGCTGTGTTTCCCTCACCTGAATAGGTGAGGGAGCCGCTCTGCCCTGCCGAGAGACAAGGGGCGGGCCGTCGTTGGCCCTCATCTCATCGCCGTCACCAGTACGCGCCATCGGTTGGCGTCGCGTGTGGATGCGGTACTGCGCGAGCAGTCCGAGGGCGGCGGCGGCGATGATGACGGCGCCGTAGCCGAGGACGGTGTGCAGGAGTCCGAGCGGGGCGATGAGGAGGCCCGCGATGATCGCCGGGACCCCGAAGCTCAGGTAGGCGATCAGGTAGACGGCCGCGAAGAGCCCGGCCCGCTGGTGGGGTTGTGCGAGGGGGGTGATGGTGCGCAGGGCTCCGGAGAAGGAGGCGCCGACGCCCACGCCACCGATGAGGCCGCCCAGCCACAGGAGCGGGAGTGTCGCGGTGGCGACCCCGGTCATGTTGACCGCGGTGCCCAGCAGTACGCCCGTACCGCCGAGGAAGATGGTGCGGCGGGGTGTGAGGCGGCCGAGGGCGAGGCCGGCCACCGCGGCGGCCGCGGGCTGGACGAAGACCGTGGCGCCGTTGAGGAGACCGCTGTGCAGGTCCAGGAGGTCGCGGAGGATGGTGGGGACGAGCCCCATGAACAGTCCGGCCAGCATCCAGGCGGCCATGTGAACGGGGACGCTCGCCACGAATTCACGGCGCGCCGCCTTGGGGATGGAAACGCGCGGGATCAGGGAGTGCATCGCCCCAGGGCGGGGGGAGACCGTCTCGGCCGAGAACGCGGCGAAACCCGTGCCGACGATCATGATCACTGCCAGGGCGGTGAACACGAGGGCACTCGCGTGGCTGCTGAACTGGACCGCCGCGCCGGTCAGCAGGGCACCCAGGCCCAGTCCGCCGGCCGGGGCGATGCCGGCGATGATGGTGCCCAGTTTCTTGCGGTGCTCCGGGGCGTGTTCCACGACTGAGGCCGAGAAGGCGCTGGTGGCCGCGCCGGTGGCGATGCCCTGGATGGTGCGGGCCGCGATCACCCAGCCGATGTCGGAGGCGAAGACGAACATGAGCATCGCCCCGAACTCCACCACGAGGGATCCGATCAGGACGGGGCGACGTCCGACGTGGTCCGAGAGGGAACCGGCGACCAGGAGAGCCGCCAGCAGCCCCAGCGCGTACGACGCGAAGGCGACCGTCAATACCCAGGCCGGGAAGTGCCACTGCTGCTCGTAGACGACCAGCAGCGGCGTCGGCGCGCCCGCGGCCACGTAGAGCGCCGCGAACACCGCACCCGATCCGGCGAACGCGGTGGAAGAAGCAAGCGTCCTCCGGACCCGGGCAGGCTCGGTGATCACAGGTGCCGGGCTGCGGTCGCATGCTGATTCGATGACGTGGGACACCTCGAAACCCCCTAAGGCAAGGTTCTGTGCGTTAGGGGGGAGCGTAGCTCTGGAGGGGGATTAATGCAAAGAGTCGTGCGTTACCGTGGGCTCCATGACTGCAGAATTGCCCCCCGGTGGCCGTAGTGCCGCGGCGCTCGCGTCCGTCGGCGAGCTGTCGAGGCGCTGATCGCCGAACGGGGTGGTGACGCCGTCGCCGTCCCGGTGATCGCGGAGTGTGCCGGGGTGTGTGGAGCGATGTGGCTGCATGGGTGCAGGAGATCCAGGCGGGTGCCGCAGTCCTTCGGGATGGGGCCGCTGTGGCGGGCGAGGGTGAGCTGGACTGCCCGTGTGACCGGCGGGCGAGGGTGGCTGCCCGGTCCGGCGGCGTCTTTGGTGGTGACGATGTCGTCGACCGGGTGGTGATCCCGATCCTCTACCGCGTCACTTCCCTGCCCCGGGGTCAGTCCGGGGTCGACGCGAGCACCCGTGTCGACGAACTCTATGGCCGGCGCCCCTGGGTCCCTACTCCCTCCACCCATGCTTGTTGCTCAGAATTTTGCGTTAAGGCGGATGCCTGCTAAGGTCACCCTAAGGCTCAGATCTGTGCATTAGAGGGTCTGTGTGTTAGGGCGGTTGATGCCGCCCCGGAATGTGACCCGGCACCCTTACCCGCGGCCTGCCCGGCTTCGCCCTTGATCAGGAGACTCACATGACGAGTTCGACGCAGCCTCTGCTCCAGCCGTACCAAATGCGGGATGTCCCGCTGGCGAATCGCATGGTCGTGGCCCCGTTGACGCGGGCCCGCGCACGCAACCGCGATCTGCTGCCGGGCGATCTGCACACCGAGTACTACGCTCAGCGCGCGTCGGCCGGCCTGATCATTTCCGAGGGCGTATGGATCAGCCGTGAAGCGATCGGCTGGCACGACGTTCCGGGGCTGTTCACCGACGAGCAGATCGCTCACTGGAAACAGGTGACGGACGCGGTCCACCGCGCGGGGGGCGTCATCTTCGCGCAGCTTTGGCACACAGGGTCCGCCTCACACCCCGATTTCTTCGACGGTCGGCCGCCTCTCGCGCCGTCGGCCGTCAACCCGGAGCTGCTGGCGCCGACAGCGGCGGGCCGCAAAGCCACCGTGGAGCCCTTGGCGATGTCGGAGCACGACATCCGGCAGACGGTTACCGACTTCGCGACGGCCGCCCGCAACGCCCTGCGCGCCGGATTCGACGGGGTCCAGCTCCAGGCCGGCTTCAACTACCTGATCAGCCAGTTCCTGAACCCCCGCACCAACGTGCGCACGGACCGCTATGGCGGCTCGATCGAGAACCGGGCCCGCTTCCTCTTCGAGATCATCGAGGCCATCGGTGTCCATGTCGACCTGCGCCGTGTCGGTGTGAAGGCCGGACCCTCCTGGGCGGAGGCGGGCGCGTTCGTCTCCGGGAGCGAGGCCCTGGCCGACAGCGAGTACGTTCTCGGGCGCCTCAACGACTACGATCTCTCCCACCTGCTGCTCATGGGGATGATGGCCGACCCCGCCGGGGGACCGCTGGGGGATCTGGCCGGCGACGAGATGTTCCGGCACTTCCGCAAGGTCTACCAGGGCACCGTCATCGCGAACGTCGGATTCGACCAGCACCGGGGAAACACGATTCTGGCCGACGACCTGGCAGATCTGGTCGCTTACGGACAGGCATTCATCGCCAACCCGGACCTGCCCGCCCGGTTCGCCGACTACGCGCCCCTCAACGAACCGAAGCCGGACCTCTACTACGGCCCGGACGCCGCCGGCTACACCGACTACCCGCAACTGGAAAGGTGAACGTGCCAGAGGCCTGTCCCGTGGTCGAGACGGAAGCCACTGGGAGGAAACCGGCGGGCGCCCGATGGTGTAAGCCGGCCGTCGCCGCGACTCCGCCTGGCAACCAGGAAAGCGCGTCGATCAAGCCTGGCGGACGGGGATTTCCTGCACGCTCAAGTAGACGTCTTCAACGAGCCCTTCAGAGATGAGGTGGAAGTTGTTGCGGCTCCCTTGAAAGCGAGCAGTCCTTCGTGTCCCGTCTCAAAAGATCTGGCTCGAACCCAGGGCCGTGAGCTGCGGGGACCGGATCGATTGAGACGGGCGGATACTCGAGTTCTCAGCCGGTCCGGTCCGATGCGCGAGAACGCCGCTCGTCGTCTCCAAGGACCTGGGCCGGCGGGGCCGTGTCGAGCCGGTCGAGTTCCTCCCGGCGCCCGACAACCGCAGGGCCGCAGCCTGGCGGAAGACCACCGACAACCAGAGCAACGGCTTATTCGGCGGTGTCCGCCTCCCCGACGATCTGGGAACGGGACGGCCCGACGACGAGGTAGCGCTCACCAGGAAGATGCATGACGAACGGAACATCCCAAGACCAGTCATCGGTGCACCTGCTGAAGTGCAGGTCCTGGTGGCTGCTTGAGGGATGGAGCTGCCGCAGAAGCGGCTCGTCATGCGCGGCTCGCACCAGCCTGATGTCCATGCCCTCGCGATGGAGCATCCGCTGCCACGCAGCCTCCACGACATCACCCTGACCGGGCTCGGGGCCATCGGAAGCACTCGGCGCGTCTATCGATCCCATGCGCCCACTCTGCCGGGCCCCGTGCGCAAACAGAGCATTACTCGGACCAGTTCACCTGAGGCGGCCTACGGATCGTCCCGTTCACCTGAGACAGCCTTCCAGAGGCTGGCGCAGAGCGTGGACGGGGGCTGTGGATGCCGTAGCCGAGGTGCGGCTCCGGGAGATGGCCTTCGCCGTCGGATCGGACCGCCAGGCCGGCGTTGCAGCGCACGCCGTCAGCCCGGCTGTCGCCGTGGTAAAACCTCCGGATCATCAGGGGCTTCACCGACTCCGACTACACCCTGGTCCACCTTCCACGCCGATCACGTCCCCGAAGGCGCCGTCGCCTTCAAGAGTCTCGAACACGGCCACAATTTTGACGACACATCCCCTGACATCCGCCGTCTGCTGGGCCAAGTTGGCCTCGTATGAACACGCGGACCGCGAGGATGGGCAGACAGGCACATGAAGCTCCCGGGGGACACGAGTGATCTCGTTCGAGAGCCCGTCCACCACGAGCTTCGTCGTTCCGTACTGCTGCTGACTGCTACCAACCGACCGGCCTCGCAGTCAGGTTGGAAACAGCTCGCGTCCCGCATTCCAATGGTTTATGGAATGCGGGAGACGAGACGCAGGATCAGGCGGAAAGCTGCGCGAGCAGCTCTCCGGTCGTGAGGATGGCATGAGCGTACGTTGGCCCGTTGATGGCGTGGGCGGCGTGCATCCCCTCCTGGCTGAAGGCTGCGGTGGCGTCCTTGACCAGGGTGACGTGGTACCCGAGTTCCATGCCGAAGCGGCCTGTCGCCTCGATGCAGGTATTGGCGACCAGGCCGATCAGGATGATGCGGCGGATGCCGTGCTGTTTGAGCTGTAGATCGAGATCGGTGTTGGCGAAGCCGCTGGAGCCCCAATGCTCGTGGGCAACGACATCGCCCGGCTGGGGCTGGAAATCGTCATGGAACGTTCCGCCCCAACTGCCTTCGGCGAAGACCTCCGCCTTGGCTGTGCCGAGCTGATACGGCGAGGGAAAGTCGAAGGAGACGAAATCGCCGGGCTTCCAGCGGTTATGCGGGACGAAGAAGATCTTCACTCCCTGGGCCCGTGCGGTCGAGACCACTTCCCGCAGATTGTCCAGCAGCCTCACTTCCTCGGCGACCGCCTTCACGCGATGCCAGAGTTTTCCGCCCTCGCTGAGGAAGTCGTTATAGGGGTCGACCAGCAGGAGAGCAGTGGTCGAGGCGTCGTCGCTCACGATATTCCCTTGTCCCTTCCGTGCTTTGCGTCTGACGTCGGTGCGCTTTGCCGTCAGTTCGGTTCGTGCACTGCACCAGAGCGCGATGGCATTCGGAATTCCGGCTGCGCGCCACAGGCGGTTCCCGTCATCGATATCGCTCTTTTCAGCTGCGCTTGGCGACGGCCTGCCTGGCTCCGTACCACAGCACCCGCGGGTTGTCGCGGTCCCCGTGCAGCTCCAGCATGGTGGCGACGATGTCTTCCACGGTCTCCTGTTCGTCCACGATGCGGCTGAAGTCGCGCAGGTACTGCTGGCTCTGCTCGATGGTCTCGGGGGAATCGGGCGCGCCGACCCGCTTGTGACCGGAGACCACCGTGGTGGGGTTCAACGCGGCGATGGCATCAAGGCTGGCGACCCATGCGGCGCGTGAGGCGCCGTCGGTCTCGGCGGTCATCATGTGGACCTGGTTGTAGACCACATCACCGGCGACGACCGCGCCGATCGACGGGGCGTACACGAGCGAGGAGTGCTCGGTATCGCCCTGGCCCACGTCGATGATCTGGAGTTCGTGGCCGTCGAGCTCGAACGTGCCGTCCTCCAGCAGGCCTGGAAGTGCCGGACTGTCGGGGATCTCGCCGGGAAAGCAGGTGTGCCAGTACTTCTGCAGGCCCGCGTCCGTCGCCTCAAAGCGGGCGCGGTCCAAAACCTTGCCCGTAGCCAGACCGCGGGCATCCGGGAAGCGTTCGAGTAGCCGGCCCAGCCCGATCCAGTGGTCGGAGTGGCCGTGAGTGATCAGGACCGCGGTGATGCGCTTGCCGTGACTCTCGGCCCAGTCGGCCAACACGTCCACCTGGTCGAAAGTGATGAGGGTGTCGACCAGTACCGCTTCCTCCGCTCCGGCGATGAGCGAGCTGCTCATCGGCGACCACAGGGGTTGGTCGCCTGCTCCCTCTGACGCGGCACCAACGAACGGCCGCATAGGCGCCACGTGGACGTCGATGCTCAGACCGGATTCGGAAGCCATGATGAAACTCCTGCGATTGTGATAGGCGAAGCGGTTGTGGCGGGCCCGAGGGGACCCGGCAGCGAATTACATGAGGTGCCGCCTGTACGGCTCATCGGCCCCCGTCATGCATGGTTCCCGCAAGAGCTGGACGCTTCCCTCACCTGTTCAGGTGAGGGGCCGGTCCTCAAGCCCAGGAACGCATGTCAGCGGGGTTGAGGAATGCCTCGCAGCGCAGGCCGACCTCATCGACAGCCCCGACCGTCAGACGGGTGAACGCGAGGCGATGCTCCCTCTCGGCACCGTCGTGCCCTGGCGTCCCGGACTACGCGGGGCGCGTGATGGTGCAGCCGCAGACTGCCGGGAATGATGGTCTAGACCTTGACGCCCTCGTTGTCATGCGACTACCTTCCGGCATCAGCGGTTCACAATCGAATTCACTGTTCACGTATAGGAATTCCGTAGCGGCAGTCGCCTCATGGAAGGCCATCCCCCCATGCGTTTAACAGCCCTCTCCCGGTTCGCCGGCCTGTCGGCCGTGCTCGGCGCTGTGGCGGCCGCAGCCGTCATGGCTCCCGCCTCGGCTTCCCCGGCACCCACGCCGGAAGCCGCCACGCGGCCCACGACCGTTCAGCCCCGCACCATCAAAGCCGCAGCCGTTGCCGCATCGCCCGCGGTGTTCGTGCACCCGGGCGTGAACCTTGACTCCGCCCAGCTCGACTTCGTACGGGCCAAGGTCCAGGCAGGGGCCCAGCCGTGGAAGACCGCGTACGACAGCATGATGGCGAGCTCGTACGCCTCGCTGTCACGCAGCCCCAAACCCCGGGCGACGGTGGAGTGCGGCCCCTCCTCGAACCCCAACAACGGCTGTACCGACGAACGCGAGGACGCGATAGCCGCGTACACCGATGCGCTGGCCTGGTACATCAACCGCGACGACCGCTACGCACAGAAGGCGATCCAGCTCATGGACGCCTGGTCCGCGACCATCCATGCCCACACCAACGACAACGCCCCACTGCAGACCGGCTGGGCGGGCTCCTCCTGGCCCAAGGCAGCCGAGATCATCAAGACCGTGCACGGCAACTGGTCCAACGCCGGCCGCTTCGCGACGATGCTGCGCACCGTCTACCTCCCGCTGGCCGTCAACGGCTCCAACCGCACCGGCAACTGGGACCTGACGATGCTGGAGGCGGCCGTCAGCATTTCTGTCTTCCTCGACGACCACGCCAGCTACGACACCGCGATCGGCCACTACCTGCAGCGCGTCCCCGCCTTCGTCTACCTGTCCTCGGACGGCGCGCTGCCCAAGACCGTGCCCAGCCAGCACCTCACCACTCGCGACCAGATCGTCAACTTCTGGTTCGGCGCAAGCACCTTCACCACCGGCATCACCCAGGAAACCTGCCGCGACTTCACCCACACCGGCTACGGCATCTCCTCGATCTCCCACGTCCTGGAGACCGCCCGCATCCAGGGGCAGGACCTCTACCCGCAGGTCGGTGAACGGCTACGGCAGGCACTGGGCTTCCAGTCGAAGTACGAACTCGGCGCGGCCATCCCGTCCACCGTGTGCGGCGGCACTCTCAAACGCGGACTCGGCCCCATCACCGAGGTCGGCTTCAACACACTGAACACCCTCCACGGCGTCGCGATGGCCAACACTCAGACTCTCACCGAGCGAAACCGCCCGGCCGGCACGAACAACCTCTTCGTGGCCTGGGAAACCCTCACCAACGCCCAGAACCCCAACTGAGTTCGCTCTGCACGGCCGATGGCGATCCGCCGCGCCGATTCCCGTAAGGGGGCTCCTGCCCAAGCAGCAGCCAACCCTCACCCCCAACTCCGGGGAATCCGCCCCCTCTTCAGACACGAAAGGCTCTGGCCTCCATGGACAAGGACATGGACCGACGACACTTCCTGACCACCACGGGCGGCAGTGCGCTCGCCGCTGTGGGGCTGTCCACCCTGACCGGCATCGGAGGGCCGCGCGCAATGGCGGCCCCCGCCGCCGTGCCCTCGTCCACTCTGCCCCCGCGCGCCGCGATCATCGCCGTGCTGCGCCGAGTCGCCGACCACTGGATCGCCGCCCACAGCAACCCGGGCAACAACCAGTGGGCCAACGCGACCTTCTTCTCCGGCCTGCTGTCCCTGTACTCCCTGACCAAGGACGCCCGCTACCTTGCCTACGCCCGGTCCTGGGCCGAGCAGAACAACTACGCCCTCAACGGTGGCTCCAGCACCCGGATCGCCGACAACCAAAACGCCGGACAGGCATATCTCGACCTCTACGCGCTCGAACCCGACCCGCACAAGATCAGCGCGATCGAGACCTCGCTGCACCGCATGACCTACTCCGACCAAGTCGACAAAAACGACGACTGGTGGTGGGCCGACGCCCTCCACATGGCGATGCCGCCCTTCGCGCGCCTCGGCACCCTGCGCGGTGACGCCCGCTACCACCAGAAGCTGTACAGCCTGTACCAGCACACCAAGCACGCCGAAGGGGGTCCCGGCCTGCTGAACCCGGCGACCGGCCTGTGGTACCGCGACAAGAACTTCCTGCCCGGCCACATCGTCTCCCCCTCCGGCAAGCCCGTCCTCTGGTCGCGGGGCAACGGCTGGGTGGCCGCCGCCCACGTCAAGACCCTCAAGGCCCTGCCGCCCACCCAGTCCAACACCGCCGAGTACCGCGACACCCTCACACGCCTGGTGACCGCCCTCCCCCCGATCCAGCGCCCCGACGGCTTCTGGAACGTCAACCTTGCCGACCCTGCACACTTCCCCGGCCCCGAGAGCAGCGGCACGTCCTTCTTCGTCTGTGCCATCGCCTACGCCGTCGCCACCGCCCTCGTCGACCGGGCCACCTACCTGCCCGTCGCCGCCCGTGCCTGGAACGGCCTGGGCACCACCGCCGTCCACCCGGACGGCGTCCTCGGCTACGTCCAAGGTGTGGGCGACCGCCCCGACTCCAGCCAACCCGTCACCTACGACACCACCGCGGACTTCGCGGTCGGCGCCTTCCTCCACGCAGGAGTGGAGCTGGCGACCCTCGCATCCTGAAGAGCATCGGCACGCTCGCTCCGGAGAAGGTCAACCGGGTCCGCGCCACATACAACCTGCCGCCTGTGACCACCTACGACGTGCAGGCGTACGACAGCAGTGACAACTTGGTGCGCACGACCCCCGAGTTGCTGACGGCTGCTGGCCGCCGCCGACCTTGCCCTGCCCGCCGGACAGGCCGACTGGGTACGCGAACTGGCGGGCCGGGTCCTCACGTTGACCTCCGACCCGGACCTGTGCATCGCCGCCCGGCTGGACATCGGCTGGTCGCTGCTGTGGTCCGACCGCAACGCCGACGCGTTCGACACACTCCTGTCCGTCGCCGCCGAGGCATCCCCCAGGCTGCCGGCCCTCGCGTGGCAGGCCGCCTGGATGGCCGCCACGGTCGCCCACCAGACCGGACTCCCCGAAGTCTCCGCCAGGGCACGCGCCGCCCTCGACCTGCTCGACTCCCAGGACGGGCCGGCGCCGGCACCGGCGGCCGAGTACCGGATCTGGATCCGGGCCTGCACGGACCCGTACGGCGAACGAGCCGACCTCGTCCCCCGCCTGCGCCGCACAGCGGAAGGCCCCCTCTCGGACCCGGGTACGTTCGGCGCGGCGGCCTGGGTCCTGGACGAGACCGAACTGGCGGTCAGGGTGCTGCGCGAAGCCCTCAGCCGGCTGCGCGCCCCGGGCGTCCGCGGTGCCGGCGGCGGTGTGCTGTCGGCACTTGAATGGGCGTACGTCGACAGCGGCCGCTGGGACGACGCACTCGCCGCCGCCCGGGAGGCGGGCGACATCGCCGCCGCGTACAAGATGGAGACCGTCGCGGGCTCGGCCGACCTCACCACGGCCGTCGTGGCGGCCATGCGCGGCGAACACGACCGGGTGGCACCGCTGCTGGCCCGCGTGCGCGGCGCCGTGGACACCGGCGAATACCGCGGGTTCGCCGCCAGGATCTGGCAGACGGCAGGTCTGTCCGCGCTGGCCCAGGGCACCTACACGACCGCGTACGCGCAGCTCAGCCGCCTCTTCGCCGCCGACGGCACCCCCCTGGCGATGACAGCCTGGGGGGACAAATGGCTCGCCGACGACGCGGGCGTGCCCGTCATCACCCGTCACGACACCTGCGGGCGCGACACCCACGCGGAAGTGGTGTGCGCGTGCTGCAAGGAGCCGCTCGCCTGGGAGGACGTCACACCCCGCCCAGGCCCCGGCTATCCGCCCAAGCTGCTCAGCCGTCCGGCCGTCCGGCGCCGATTCCGGCTCGACGGTCCGGGGGAGCAGGCACCGGCCGCGAGGTGACGCTGCCGCGACGGTCTCGCGCTTTCAGTCCGCAGGCGACCGCGGCGACGGGCCGGGCAACTCTCCCCGGATCGATATGGTGGCCGGAGCCGTCCGGCGGCGAGCAGATTGCAGCTTGACGTGGGTGTGGACCGGCAGCCCGCTTACGCCAGCGACGTCCAGACGCTCTTCACCCCGGTGTACAGGTCGATGGCGCCGCTGCCCATCTCGCGGCCCCACCCGCTGGACCCGTAGACGCCCCAGTGCGCTGAGGCGTCCACCGGGTTGGGCATATTGATGTAGACGGTTCCGGCGCGGGCGAGGGCCTCGTCCTCCTCGTCGAAGGGGAGGACCGCGAGCACGGGGCCGAAGATCTCCTCGCGAACGAAACGTATGTCGTCGCGGACGCCGGTGAAGACGGCGGGCTGAGACTATGAGACCCTGCCCGCCGGCTCCGAGGCCATGATCCACGTCGCCTCGATCGACAATCTCACCAAGCGCACAACAGACGAGACGACACCCGGGACGCAAGCTTCATCGGTCGTATGACTTCCGCTTCTTTACGACACCCCACGATGCGAGCTTCGTCGGTCGTGTGGCTTCCGTGCAAAGTGGGTGGCTTCGATCGCCGAAGTAGGCGACGCCAGAGACGATCGCTGCGAGGTCGTACTCAACGGGGCACTCCGCGTTCGACTGAACGAGCGCGCCGCAACCATCTTTGCTGAGGTCCACGGAGACACCTGGCGCCCAGTGATATTGCGGGCACGCCTTTTGCAGCACGCCCAGCCCGGTCGTGGTGGGTGTGGCCGCACGGCTCTTGAACGTGAAGAGGACGTTCGAGGCCCCCGCGACCGTAGCCGAAGGACCGACGAATGCCGCGATCCCATGGGTCGTGATCGTGAAGAGCTTTGCCCTCTCGTCACAGCCGACACCACCGTAGAGATCGTAGGTGATGGCGGCGACGTCATGCCTGTCGAACACGTAGGTGCGCCGCCGCGTCAGGTCTTGACTCGCGGTTTCGCAGTCCTTGCTCCGCCAGGTGCCGATCATCGCATGCGCGATGTCTTTGCAGTTGAAGTTGTCGACGGTTGCCTTGCCCCCGGCGCCGACCGGCTCCTGCGGAACCGGCCTCACCTCAACCGGATCGAACGGTTTAACCGTGGTCGTGCCCGGAGCGCAACCGACCTCGCCGAGAGTGACACCCCCGCCGGTGGTACGGGCTGTCTGCTGGGGTGCCGGAGCAGACGCGGCGTTCGCCGCGGCCGCGCCGCCGAAGATCGCCAGGCTGACCACGGCGGCACCGAGCCCGAGCGAGGCCTTCCCCTTACGGCTCGCTCGGAGCGTGGCGAGTCTGTTCATGGTGTGCCCCTCTTCGACTAGAAGTCGTCGTCCCCGGAACGCCGCCAACGGCGCGCGTCTGCGTATGAGAGGTCCTCCCGAGCGGAGACGGGGGACGGTCGCGTCCAGGAGAGGACACCACTGCGTGCGCGGCCCGCACCACCACACGAACAGGTGACCTACGGTCCATCAGAAGTCGGGTGGCCCGGAGGAATCACCCGTCCGAGCCGCCCGACTTCTCAAGGAGAAACTCACCTGTCTGCCCGGCATGGCGGGTACCAGGCCCGCGCCGAACACAACCGGCCCCGGCGCAGGTCCATTCACGCCTTTCCCCGGCGCGGCGCCTGCCGCGCCACCATCCAGGCGATCGACCCGACGCGGTCAGTCTCCCCAGGGGTTCGCGTCGATGGCCATGTCCCAGGTCACGTAGGGCAGAGATGGGTGGCGCTGGTGGACGAGCTCGCCGGCGAGCGTCCTCGGGGGCGCTTTGCGAGGGTTGGCGAGGGCCTGTTCTTCGATGGTTTCGGAGAGGGCGCGGATGCCGCCGAGGCGGGGATAACGGGCGTGGACGCGGTCTGCGAACCCGGGCGGAAGCTGGTCGAGATCGCCGGTGCCCGCGTCGATGCCGACCCCGTTCAGTGCGATGGCGATCTCGGCGGGACGACGACGTAGGAACACCGGTGACCGGCGCAGTTGCGTTGTGTGCAGTGCGATGGCGTCCCACACCGTGTCCACCCGGCGGTCGGTGATGCCGTTCTCTTCCAGGAACCGCGCTGCGATGTCGGCGCCGGTGGCCTCGAACTGCTGGTCGTCGGTGTTTCCCTCGGCGGTCAACCCCATGTCGTGCAACACGCAGATGAGGTAGACCAGTTCGAGGTCGTAGTCCTCATTGGGTCGCTTGCCCTGCCGGCCGGCGGCCGCGCGAGCGAACAGGAAACTACGCAGGCTGTGGTAGCGCAGGGACGGTTCCTGCGTCTCGGAGACCAACGTGTGGGCGCGCCGGGCCAGTCGGGTGGTGGGAAAGGACAGGTCAGCGTCAGTCTGGCTCGCGCTGGCGGCCGGCGCACCGATCATGACTCCGGCGGCGCCGGCCACGGCGCCGCCCAGCACGACACGGCGGGGCACGGGACGGGACATCAGGTCTCCTCTACGGGTGGGCGAAACGTTGTCGGTATGCGGTTGGAGTGGTGCCGAGGACTTGGAGGACGGCGCATGGTCTCGTCGGACCCGGGTGACGTACTGGCCCGGTGTGATCCCGAGCTCGCGCCGGAACAGGCGGGTCAGGTGGCGCTCGCTGACCATCGCGCGGGCGGCCATCCCGGTAAGGGTGTGGCGGCCGGCCGGCTCGGCCGCGACCGTGTCAAGCACGGTGCGCAGAGCGGGGCTGCGTGGCGAGGGAACGCCCCCCCACACACGCTGAACTGGGACGTGGGGTCCAGGCAGGAGATCACGGCTGGCAGGGTCCGCTCCCAGACCCGGATTACCACCCGGAACCGGGACCCAGGCGTATCGACGCGCCTTCCAGCACCGAGCAGCCTGACGGCCTGGCCTTCCCCGTGACCACCAACCTCCGCTCGCGTTCGTGTTGGAGACGGCCCAGTACGGTTCGAGGTCGCCGCTGCTGAGCATGGCGCGGAGTTTCAGTTCCACCCCGACCTGCGCCCGCGCGCTGTGCTCACTCTCCCCAGGGGGAGGATGCGGCGGCGAGTTCGAGGGCGGTGATGCCGTTGGCGCGGCGTTCGCGCAGCAGTTCGCCGCCGATCGAGTAGCGGGGCGCCGCCGCGTCGGATCGTGCGGCCCTTTCGGTAATGGCGTCGGTCAGCGACCGGACCATCGCCAGTCGCGGATAGGCGCCGTGGATCTCCTTCTCCCGATCAGCGACGATCTCCGCGTTGCGTCCGAAGTCGGTACTGATGCCCTCACGCGTCAGGTAGGCGAGCAGTCCACGCCGTTCGGCGATCCCGTGGGAGGTGTGCAGGGCGATCGCCTCCCACACCCGGTCCACATCCCGCGCGTCGACGCCGTGCTCGGTCAGCAGCGCGGCGGCAAGATCCGCGCCCTCCACCTCGAACCGCGCGTCGCCCTGAGCGAGGTCGCCGACCCCCAGGTCGTGCATGACGGTCGCAGCAAAGAGCAGTTCACGGTCGTAGGCGGCATCGTCCAGAGCGCCTTCGTGTTCAGCGACAAGTTGCGCGAAGAAGAAGCTGCGCACGCTGTGGTTCGCGATCGAGGCGCTCTCCGAGGACTGCACCGTGCGCAACACAGCATCGGTCGGCGGCCCGGTCGGCAGGTCAAGGGTGAAAGTCATGCCTCGACGCTACGAAGCAGTCCCTCCCACCCGCCAGTGGCCCGAGGGTCGCCCAGCGCTATGATCGGGCCATGCGGACGACCAGCCGACACCGTGTTGCAGTCCTGGCGCTTCCCGGTGTCCTCGCGCTTGACTTCGGGATCCCCGTTCAGACGTTCGGAGAGGACCCGCACTACGACGTCACGGTGTGCACCGATCCGGCAGCCGGACCCATCCGCGGCAGCGGCGGCTTCGAGCTGACCGCGTCCACCGGTCTCGAAGCGCTGGACGACGTCGACACGGTGGTCGTTCCCGGCTACGAGATCCCGGACGCGGCGGTGCCCGGCAGCGTTCTTCGTTCATTGCGTGCCGTCCATGCCCGCGGTGGGCGGATCGTCTCGATCTGCACGGGTGCCTTCGCCCTGGCCGCCGCAGGACTCCTCGACGGGCGCCCGGCGACGACCCACTGGCAGGAAGCCGGCCGCCTGCAGCGCCTGTATCCGCGGATCTCCGTCGTGCCGAACCGGCTGTTCGTCGACGATTCAGACATCCTTACCTCCGCAGGCGTGACCGCGGGCATCGACCTTTGCCTGCACATCATCCGCCGCGACCACGGAGCCGCCGCCGCGAACACCCGCGCCCGGGCCCTGGTGGCGCCACCGCAACGAGCGGGCGGGCAGGCCCAGTTCATCGAACGTCTGCGTCCGGCCACGAGCGGCACCGAACTTGCCCCCGTCCGCGACTGGGCACTGGCCAACCTTGCAGACCACCACACTCTGGACACACTTGCGCAGCGTGCACACATGTCCCGCCGCACGTTCGTTCGACGCTTCCGCGAGGAGACGGGCACCTCGCCACTGGCCTGGCTGACCGGCGCCCGCATCGACTGGGCGCGAGAGCTGCTCGAAACAACAACCGTAACCATCGAGCAGATCGGCCACCTCAGCGGCCTTGGCGGCCCCGCCGCACTCCGAGCCACCTTCCACCGATACCTCGGCACCTCGCCCCAGCAATACCGCACCCTTTTCCAGCACCAGACGGACACCTCGGACACGGCATCGTGACCGCTGGGACGGTGTCCTCGGCGGGACACCATCACCGCTGGGGTCTCGACGGAGCCGAAGCCGTCCCCTGGGCGGCGCACAAGACAAAAGCCCCCTGCCCCTCGGAGCCGAGGAAAAGAGAGTCACAAGCACAACGGGCGTTCTCGGCGCCCGCTGAAGCAGTGATGTAACACCCTGCTTGCAAGGGCCAACAGGCCAGCTCAGCGGGCCCGTTGGGGCGCGGAGGCGAAGAACGCAACCAGCCCCTAACGACATCATCCTGCCTGAGTGGCAATCAACAGGAGACGCCGGCAACGGGGCCATCTCGAGCGGATCTACGGGCGTCGACGTGCTGCGCTGAGTTCAGGCACGCGCTCGGTCGCGGTGCGGTCGTTCCAGACGTTGGCCAGTTGCACGCGTGAGTGCACGTCGAGCTTCGCGAAGATTGAACGCAGGTGTGTTCCCACGGTGTTGGGCGACAGCCCCAGTGTGCGGGCGGCGGCCTGATTGGTCTGCCCTGCGCTGATCAGTTCCGCGACTTTCCTCTCTGCTTCGCTCAGCGCGGCCCATCCGGTGCGAGGCCGTTCGAGATCATTGATCCATTTGGAGCGGCGGACCCCGGCGCGGCGCATCGTGTGCTGAAGCGAGAGAACGGATCCCCGCGCGCCCATGTGGTGGTAGATGTCCCAGGCGCGGTCGAGGTTGGCCACGCCCTCCTTTCGCTGCCCGGAGGTCAGCAGCACCCGGCCGTAGTCCTCGTAGCCGCTGGCCCTCAGCGCGGGCCGTGGGCTGCGTGCGAGCACCTCCGTGGCCCGGCGCAGGAGGGTGAGGTCCTGACGAAGAGTGCCGCGCAGTTGCAGCGCTATTCCCTCGAAACTGGCCACCCCAGGGTTGCGGGCAGCTCCCTCCTCGGCCAGGGCCACCGCGTGCTCGGCGAAGCCCAGATCGCCGGCGGCCAGGCCGAACCGGGTGAAGCCCCTCATCCAGCCGGGCCACCAGGGCCAGTAGGTCGGCGTCTCCCTGGCCCGGTACAACGCGGGGGACAGGATCGACATGGCCTGGTCCAGGTGGCCTTCCGCCGCGCTGATCCACCCCTGCAGCAAGTGCAGGCCAGGCAGGCGGACCTCGTCGTCGGCGTCCGCGTGCGTCAGGACCGGGGTCAGACGGTTGCGGGCATCGGCGATGTCGCCGCGCAGCAGCGCGACGGAACTTGTGATCATGATTGCTTGCAGGCCGTGCGTGTGGTTGCCGAGCTCCTCGCTCAGGGCGATCAGGGTTCGGGCGGTGGAGTCGGCGTCATCGAGGCGGCCGAGGCTGAACTCCTGCCACAGCTGTGCGTACAGCACGGAGGGCAGGATCGCCTCGACCTGGTTGCGCGCATCGGCGTGGGCGGCGCTGAGTATCGCCTCGGCCTCGGCGAAGCGGTCGAGCAGTTGCAGGGCCAGTATCTCCTGAGCCAGCTGCGTGTGGCCTGCGGTCGTGCGCAGTGCGCGGAAGTGGGCCAGGGATTCGGCGTGGTGTCCGGAGTTCTTGGCGGCCTCACCGAGGGCCTGGAGTGCCACGGTGATCGCCTCACGGTCGCCGGTGAGCCGGGCTTCTACCAGGGCCGGTTCCGCTGCCTGCCTGGCGATGTCGGCGGGTTCCGTCCGGGTGAGGGCCAAGGCGCGCGAGGAGGCGAGCCGGGACTGTAGCGCAGGCGGCAGACCGGGCTGGGAGAGTGCCGCGTCGATCCGGGTCAGGGAGTCGGCGAGCCGGCCCATCAGCCACAGGGCGCGGGCGGCCAGGACCTGAATGCGTGCAGTGGCTGCGGGATCGTCGGACCGGGTCAGCAGTGTGTCGGCAACCGTGACCGCCTCGGCGCAGCGTTGGACCCGGGAGAGGATGTCGACGCAGTGTTCCCCGACGGTCAGCCAGGCGGGCTGCGCGGGACGCAGGAGCTGGAAGGCCTGGAGGGCGAGATCGCCTGCGGTGTGGGGCATGGCCGTGACGGCGGCGTCGGCGGCCTGGGTGAGGATCCTCGCGCTGGCCAGGTCCCCGGGTGTCGCGCTCGCCCGCGCGTGCGGGGCGGTACTCAGCGGGCCGTGCCCGGTAGCCATCAGGTGTTCGGCGCAGCGCTGGTGCAGCGCGCGTCGGGCGTTGCCGGCGAGGTCGGCGTAGACGGTCTCGCGAACCAGGTCGTGCCGGAAGCTGAGGCGATGGTCGCGGGCGGCAAGCAAACCGGACTCGACGGCCAACTCCGCCCAGGCCCACACGTGAGCGGCCGGATGTTCGGCCAGCAGAGCAGTGGCGTCGTCAACCGCGAACGGTTGGCCGAACACCGCCGCGGTCTGCACCAGTTGGCGTTCGCCCGCGCCCAGGCCCAGCAGTTTTCGGCGTGTTGCGAAGACGAACTCGGTCGGGACCTGGTCCTCCGGTTCGCCCCGTGTGCGGGCCCGTGCCAGGCCGTCCAGGATCTGCGTGATCAGAAAGGGGTTGCCGCCAACTCCATTCAGCATGCCGCGGACCTTCTCGGAGGGGGCGCCCCCGAGAAGGTCCTGCGCGAGGGCGCCGACATCGCCGGCGTCCAGCGGTCCCAGGTGAATGAACTCGAGGGGGACCGAGGGGGTCTCGGTTCGCGAGAGATCCGAGACCAGGCCACCGGTGGCGTCCCGCCCGGCGACGACCCACACGATGGGCGACCCGGCCAGACGTGCGGGCAGGGCCCGCACCACGAACCTGGTCAACCGGTCCGCCCACTGGGCGTCGTCGATGGCGAAGATCACCGGGGAGGCACAGGCGAGCTTCTCGAGGTGGGTGCTGACTTGCTCAAGCAGCTGAAGAGGCTGGTCGACGCTGAGCTGGAGTTCGGCCAGCGCGTCGGAGGCGATCAGAGGAGACGCACCGGAGCGCAGCGCCACCAGAAGCGGTGCGCCCGGGGAGATCTGCCCGGCCTCGTCGGCCTTGCCGGCCCCCGAGGCGAATCCTCGCGTACGGGCCTGAGCGATCAGTTCCTCGAGCACCGCAGTCTTGCCGATACCGGCTTCGCCGGTGAGGACGACGATGCCGCTGCGTCCGTCCTGCCCTGTGCGCCGGACCACCGAGAGGGCCGACGACATCGCCGTGGCACGTCCCCGCAATACGGTCCTGGCCACTTCAGGCCCCTCCAGCGCCTGCGCGACGGTACCGGCAGCGGCTGTGACTCATGATTGCGGCGGGGGTCGGGTGGGGCCAGCGGCGCACCTTGTACATGGTTTCACCATAGTCAGTTGTGTGTTGCGACGCACAACCTTCAGGGGGTGACGCGGTGGAAGGGACCGGCACGGCCGCTTCGGGAGCCGGATGCGGAATCTTGAACGTACTCGACTCGTTCAGGGGCTGCGGAGCGGCAACAGCTCCACGCTGGGCCAGGCCACCGCCTGATCGCAGTGCCGGCAGGCCAGTTCGATCTCCAGGCGATGACCGCAGTCGTGCCATAGCTCCAGGGCGGGTTCATCCACCGCCCACTTGTCGCCCCACTGGAACAGCGCGAGGAGTACGGGAAACAAATCCTGGCCCGCCTGGGTGAGGTGGTACTCGTAGCGCGGGGGGTGCTGGCTGTACTGCCGACGCTCCACAATGTGTGCCGCTTCGAGCTTGCGCAACCGGTCGGCCAGGATGTCGCGCGAGGCCCCGGTGTAGCCCGCGATCTTCGTGAAATGGTGCACCCCGTAGCCCATCTCCCTGATCGCCAGTAGCGACCAGCGCTCGCCGACGATGTCCAGCGAGGCGGCGACCGAGCACGGTCGGGTCGTCACGGGCGGATGCACCGTAGCCCGTTGCGCAGCGGTTCCTTCGTCCGTCTCCTCCATGGCCTTCAGTCTAGTTTGTTGCCCCTTCCAACTTACTGGTGCCAGCCCTTGTGAACTCGAATGGTTCCGATCAGTCGACCCAAGGCGGACCGCAGAGTCCCAAGCGATTGACCAAGCGGGAGGCTGATGGCGGCAGTCCGATGGATATCGGCGCGGATCAGGGCTGCTGTGTGCCTGGGCAGGCTGCGACATCCGGGCCGTTGTCCTGGGCTGGCACTGGCGGGGGCGGCCGGTTCCGGAGGCCGATTCAGACGATGTGGTTGTCGACCATCACCACGCTGCTGCCCCTGCCCCGCCTCGGTCAGGTGGTACTCGGACCGTGGAGGCCGCTCACAGTAGACGCCGCACATCAACTCGCATACGGCAAACAGCGTCCACCGCCCATCGATGATCTTCAGGGCTCTGGCCATCGGGCACGCGAGGATTTCGTGACCGGTGATGCTGCGCGAACCGGCTGTGGCCGTCTGGGCGTCGGACGGTCAGAAAACGAGGTCCTCGATGCGCTCGGACCCGGAAGTTACCTCGAACTGGTGCCGAATGCCGACGCCCTCGCTCAGCAATCGGGCAATCAGCGCAGCCACGTCGGCGCGAGGAATGCTTCCGCCGCCGATCCCGTCGCCCAGCTGGACCCGCCCGGACCCCGGCCGATCATCCAGTCCGGAGGGACGCACGATGGTCCAGTCCAGTGCGCGCGCACGAAGGTTCGCATCCGCATCGCTCTTGAGACGCAGATAGATCTGAAACGGATTGGACGAGCCGCTGTCGAAGTAGTCGGCACCCATCGAGGAGATGAGCACGTAGCGGTTGACTCCAGCCTTCTCGGCTGCGTTGGCCAGCAGAATCGGACCGTCGCGGTCGATGGCCTCCTTCTGCCGGGTGGTGCTGCCATAGCCGGCACCCGCCGCGAACACCACGGCGTGGGCACCGGACAAGGACTCGGCAAGCGCCTGCACACTGATGGTCTCGATATCGAGCACCAGTGGCGTGCCCCCGGCCGTGACTACGTCGTGTCCCTGGCTGTCGGAGCGCACCGTGCCCACCACTGTGTGGCCCAGCCGGCTCAGGAGCGCTGTCAGTAGCAGTGCGATCCGGCTGTGCCCGCCGACGATGACGACCTTCATGTCTTCACACCCATCCATGTCCGTGGACCCGCGTCACAGCGGGCCCGAGCCGTCCGCCCAGGTGGACAGATCGCGATGCCGGCCCAGTCGGCGTGTCCGCGGCCCAGCCTCGCGCCGGTCTCGTTCAGCAGGGACACTGCGACGGCCGGTATCTGCAGGTGACTGGTCGTTGGTGTTCGGTGATGCGCGCCTCGGCAAGCACTCCTCGGACTTGTTCGCAGCGTGCGGCCACAGCACGCCTACTGCGCTGCTTCCGCGTCCGGGACCGCACCCATGTGATGGCCCATCCGGATGTCGAAGTCTGCTCCGGTAGCCCGAGCGTAGGCGCTGACCCTCTGGAACCGGTCCAGGAATGCAGGGTTCTGGACCAGTGTCACCGTGGTCCCCTGGGATTCCAGCAGATCTTCGGGAGCGGGCAGGGTATGACGGTTGATCATGGATTTCGCTGTGCCGAGCGCCATGGAGTCGAAGGCGGCGATCCGTCGTGCCAGTGCGTCCACGTAGCCGGTCAGTTCCGCGCCCGGGAGAGCCCTGTTGATCCACCCGTATTGCTCAGCGGTCACCGCGTCGAAGTCGTCCGCGCTGAGAACGATCTCCAACGCCCGTCCCCGACCCACGAAGGCCGCGAGCCGTTCAATACCCCCGCCGCCGGGGATCAGGCTGCTGCCGATCTCGGGCTGCCCGAACAGAGCTGTCTCTACGGCAGCGAAACGCATGTCACAGGCGAGCGCGAATTCATTTCCGCCGCCCCGTGCCCTCCCGCGGATCTCCGCGATGGAGATCACCGGTGCCTGGGAGAGCCGGACCGTCATGTCCAGGAACGGCGGCAGCCCCGTCGGGCCCGGAGTGGTCGGCAGGGCACCGCCGGAGAGGTCGTAGCGGGCGAAGAAGAAGTCCGGGTTGGCGCTGTCGAACACGACCACCCGCAAGTCGTCCGTATCCTCCACCGCAGTGACGATGTCCTGCAACTCCGCGGCCGTCGTGGCGTTCATCAGGTTGATCGGAGGGTTGTCGAAGGTGACCCTCCAGTATCCCGGGAAGGGGACCGTGATCGTGAACTGCGTCAGGTGGGGCATCGTGGCAGTCATGGCGACCTTCCAGGTCAGGCGGTCTGCCGGGTGGGCAGGACCGTGATCTCGGGCAGGTTCACGCGGGCGGGCAGCCCCACCGCATAAGCGACCACGCCGGCGACGTCCTGAGGAGTGAGCCACTCGATCGTGTCCCGAGTGGCGGCCAGCCGTGTGCGTACGTGCTCGTCAGCGATATGGCTCTGCAACTCTGTGCCGACAATGCCCGGTTGGATCGTGGTGACCCGCACGTTCTTCGGCCCCAGTTCCGCGCGCAGGTTGTTGCCCAGGTGGATCACATAAGCCTTCGACGCCGCGTAGACCGAGAACGTCGGAAACACACTCCGGCCGGCAAACGAAGCCGTGTTCACAAGGTCCGCAACACCGGTGGCCGCCGCGGAGCGCACGAGCTGCTCGGTGAACGCGATCAGCGTGTTGTTCACCGCACCGATATTCAGCTCGACCTGGCGGCTCCAGTCCTGTGGATTGAGGTCACCGAGCGGCGTCGGCAGCATGATGCCCGCATTGCTCACCACGATTCCGGCATCGCCGAGCTCACGGGCGATCTCGCCTGCCACTGCTGTGGTGGCCGCCGCGTCGGTGAGGTCGACCGGATAGGACGCCGCACTGCCTCCCGACGCCGTGATGTCCTTGACGATCACATCGAGCTTGTCCGCACGGCGAGCAAGCAGGGCGACCGATGCACCGCGTGCAGCGAACGCCCGCGCGATCTGTTCGCCGATGCCACTGGATGCTCCAGTCACCACAGCGACACGGCCGCTCAGTTCCGCCGAAGAAGACATGGCGCACCTTTCAGGGGATGCGGTGGAAAATTGGCCCGGAACCAGGTCGCCGAACGGGGGAGAGACGGCAGCCGGATCCGGGGAGCACACGCGGGGCCGGCTGAGACGCGGCACGGGACCGCAGACTCACCGGGCCCGTTGAATCGTGTTCCCCACAGGCCTGGGCGGTGCTGCCTCCCGCCTGCAGGGTGCAAGCACGCGACCGGGCGGCAGGTACCTACGCCTTGCCGAGCAGTTCGCGTACGTGCTGGACGATCTCCTCGTTGGTGTAGGCGTGGCCGGCGATGCCCCAGCCTCCGGGGACTGCCTCGGTGAGGGCGACCCAGGTGCGCTCCTCCAGCGTCGGGTCGCCTGCGGCCTTGGCGACCAGGGTGGTGAATTCCTTGACCAGCCCAAGCTGCTGCTCGCGGTCCAGCGCGCCGGCGTTGGTGGTCACGTTCACGCGAACACTGGTGCTGCCGCCGCCGGCGGTCGAGAGGGAGTCCGGGGCCAGCTCGTGGATGAACGCGGCGGTGTTGTCGAGGAAGAAGGGGATCGCGGGCACCTTCTCCCATCGCATGATCGCCTGAGCGAGTTCCTGGGCGAGTGCATGCTTGTCGTCGAACGTCCCGGTCGGGGCGTACACGTCGATCATCGGCATGGCGATGTCCTCTCGTGAGTGGGGATTCGTGATGAAGAGACACCCTCGGGACAGGGCTTGCTCCACCCGGTCCCGGTCGGTCCACCGGCCACAGAGCCAGGAGAGCACGATCTTCCAGCCGGACAGCCGTCCAGTCAGTGCTCTCCACAGTGTGGGTCCACTGCCGCTTCCCGCTCACTCACCCAAACACGTTAGCCTCCGTGTTTCGCTTGGGTACTGCGGTTCCACCTGTCGTTCGGGAGACACTGATTAGCTGGTCAGAGTGGGCTGACGGGGTTTCAGGTTCGCTCGCTCAGCTGTTGCCTGCTCGGCGCGGTACTTCTCTTCGGACGCGATGGGACTGAGCCGGCCGAGCTTCTCCGGGATACGGCTTCTGTTGACAGAAGCCGTCGATGCACTAGAAGAGCACGAAGCGGGGGCGCGTGCTGGTTGGTTGTGGGGTGGTCGGGTTCCCGGAGAGTGCGGCCACCCCCTGCATGGATGCTCAGGCGGTGCCGAGGGGGTTGAGGATGGCGATGCGCCAGGTGCCGTCCTGGCCGCGGCGGGCGATATTGGCGGTGGTGCCGGTGGCCTTGTGCCGGTTGCCGTCGGGGGTGGTGATCTCGAGGGTCCACTCCTCGCTGATCAATGCGATGTCGTCGCCGGCCACGACGCGTGAGGGGCCGTTGGACAGCTGGGCGTTGCCGGCGATCGATCCGGCCGTGTAGT
This sequence comes from Streptomyces sp. NBC_01622, assembly GCF_045209635.1. NCBI lineage: Bacteria > Bacillati > Actinomycetota > Actinomycetes > Kitasatosporales > Streptomycetaceae > Streptomyces > Streptomyces sp. NBC_01622. Next base: position 1,640,135 of record NZ_CP109293.1, on the reverse strand, counting down.
CGTGCAGTGCCTGGCCGGTGACGGTCTCACCGGTGACGGTACGCATGACGGCACCGGGCGCGAACAGGCTCAGGACCTCGTCGAGGTTCCCGGAGTTCATGGCCTTCTCGAAGGCCGGGGGGAGCTGCGCGGGGTCGGTGATGGGAGTCGACATGGTCGTTCCTTCCAGAATTGGATGTCGTGCAGATCGTTGAAATGGCGGGTGTCGGGACCCGCGTGTGCATGTCCGCCAGGGATGCCCTGTGGACAGCAGTGCTGTGCTGACCGCCGCCGCAGGTTCCACGCAGAGGGGGGAGTGGGACCGTTAGGCATACCGGCGAAGGAAGCCGGCCAATGCCGGGTTGACGCGGTCGGGATGAGTGAGGTTCGGCGTGTGTCCGGCCCCGGCTACGGTGACCAACTCCTGGGCACCGGGGATCATCGAGGCCAGTGACCGGCCCAACGGGTACGGGATCGGCTGGTCCGCGTCGCCATGGACGACCAGGGTCGGCACAGTGATCTGACCAAGCCGGCCGGTGATGTCATCTGCCTCCATCAGCACCTGCACCGCGTCGGCGAGCCGTTCACGCGGCTGCGCCTTCCACTTCGCCAGCCACTGATCGTGAATCGCGGGCTGTCCCAGCAGCATCCCCAGCAACACCGGGGCCACCGCCTCCGGACCCGCGCCGCGGAATCCCTCCGACACGCCACGCATCTGCGACAGCGCATCGAGCGGCCAGGCGACCGACGTCGTGTCGATCAACGCCAGGGCCTTGACCCGTTCAGGCGCTGTCAAGGCGGCCCGCATCGACAGAAAGCCACCCTGCGAATGCCCCACCAGCGCCGCCTGCCGCACGCCCAGGTGGTCCAGCAGCCCGATCAGGTCGGCAGCCGAGTCCCAGTAGGTGTAGGCCTTACCGTCGTCCTCGGTACGGCCGTGCAGCCGCTCGTCCCACACGACGACCCGAAAGTCCCCGCCCAGGGCCTGGACCTGGTGCACCCACATGTCACGGTCCATGAGGTTGCCGTGGCTGAAGACCACGACCGGACCCTCACCGCCACTGTCCTCGAAGTACAGGCGGGCACCGTTGACATCTGCGTACGGCATGGTTGTTTTCTCCTTTACTCCCGGGACCCACCAGACAGTCAGAGGCTTGACCGGAAGTGGATGACGCGCTGGCTGCTTGCTCAAACAATGCGCGATGCGAGCGGCGCAGACGAGGTGCGCAAGAGACCTGCCATGGTCAAAAATGGACTCGCCGATCCGCTCAAGGCATGCACCTCAGAGAGCCCGGGCTCAGCGCGTCCCCGCCCCACGGCCCAGACGCCTCTGGCTGTCCCCGCGGGCGGGGCTGTCAGCGCTGCGTGGCACGGAACGCCCCGGGAGTGGCACCCACTGTCCGCTCGAAGAACTTCCCGAAGTTGGTGGGCTCCGTGAAGCCCAGCATGCGACCGACGGACGCGACGGGAAGGACGGTATGAACCAGCAGCCGCTTGGCTTCCAGGGCGACCCGGTCGTCGATGAGGTCCTTCGCGGTACGGCCTGTCGCGGCCAGACAGGCCCGCGTGAGCGTCCGCGGCGAGTAACCGAGGCGCGCGGCATACTGGGCGGCACGGCGCCTCGTCGCGAACGTGCGTTCCAGTTCACCTCGGAAGGCCCGGAACACCTCGCCCCCCGCCGCAGGATTCCATTCACCGGGGTGCGGCAGCCGGGCAATGCGCACCAGCAGCGCGGCAAGAAGCTGCCGCAGCAGTTCCACAGTGAGGTCCGCCTGCCAAGCGTCCTGATCGGCCAGCGTGGCGTATTCCGCCGCTATCTCAGCCACCGCCACCGACATGGCCCGGTACTCCACCGCGGACAGTGAGAAAGCGGCAGGAGTGAGCCCCTCGTCGATGACGGCAGCGCTGGCAGGAACCGGCGGTGGAAAGGCAGGCGTGAACACCACCAAGGTCGCATCAAGATCCGCGATGCCCCCCTGAGGACCCGCGGGGAAACGCTGCACCTGACCAGGACGCAAATGCAGCAGAGTCCCCGGAGCGCATGGGTAACTCACGAAGTCGATCAGCGCGGTACCTTCCCCGCGGGTGACCAGGGTCAGCTGATGGAAGTCCGGACGGCTGGGCGCCGCCGCGACAGACGGCGACAGCCGCTCACGCAACGTCGCAAAGGACAAAACCTCCAGCCCCAACCGGGGCTGATCCGGATTGTCGTAGCTGACGTCGACAACATCCGGGCTTCCGAAACCAGCCATGCACCGATGATCGCAGCTACGGCCGACCACGCCGGCAACGAGCTTCCTCACCCCAACTCGCCGAGGCCGGGGAAGAGTTCACTGTGCCGATCATCTGCCGGCGGCGCAGACCCTCAGCTCAAGGCCGTGCGCCCGGCATGTTCGTCGCGTTGTCGATCCTGCGCGCGAGGCCGGTACTGCACGGCCTCCAGCATCCACGTGAGTGGAGCCCAACCCCGCCAGCTCGCCGCGGGTGGCCGAAAACAAGTGCTTGAACCCTCAAGTAGTCAATGGTTGTATGACCTCGTCGATGTTTCAAATTTGAAGCGTCGCGTCTTGTCTGCCCAGCGCGATCGGAGATCCGAGCATCATGACCGTCACCAGTCGAAGCACCCTCGCGGCCACATTCGTGGCCGCGGCCCTCACCGCGGCCATGGCCCTGCCCGCCAGCGCGGCAACTTCGCCGGCGACCACCGTGCGGCACACCGGTCACCCCGTTGCCTCTCGCGACGGCGAGAACGAGCGCCTCCAGTACCAGAAGTCCGTCGCCGTCGGGGTCCTCAAGGGCCTGTTCGAGCGCGGAGACACCAAGATCGTCGACCGTTATGTGCGCCCCGACTACATCCAGCACAATCCGACGCTTCCCGACGGCGCCGAGGCGTTCAAGAACCTCGGCGTCTCCCTCCACCGGCAGTACCCCGCACTCAAGTTCGGGATCAAGCAGGTGATCTCCGAGGGTGATCTGGTGATCGTGCATTCTCACGTCCAGCTGACCCCGGACGACCGCGGCGGGTCCTACTACGACATCTACCGTTTCCAGGGCGGCAAGCTCGCCGAGCACTGGGACGTGATTCAGGACGTGCCGGCGACCTCCGTCAACGGCCACGACATGTTCTCCACCATCAGCCGGCCCCCGATTCACCAGACCGGCCCCCGCTGGCTCACCGCCGCCAACAAGAAGTTGGTGACCGCCTTCGTCAATGACGTGCCGGTACACAAGGACCTGTCCGCCATCGACCGCTACGTCGCCCCGGACTACCTCCAGCACAACCCGACCATCCCGGACGGTATCGCCGGGGTGAAGGCTGGTATGGCCGCCTACTTCGAGCACTACCCGCAGATGACGTTCACCCCCAAGCGGATCATCGCCGAGGGGGACCTGGTGGCCGTCCACAGTCATTTCGTCGCCGCGCCCGGTGAGCGCGGTCAGGCGGTCGTTGACCTCTTCCGCGTGCAGAACGGAAAGATCGTCGAGCACTGGGACTCGCTCCAGGACGTGCCGGAGACATCGGCGAACGACAACACGATGTTCTAGACCGCAATGTCAGTCGATGCCAACCGTTACACGGCCACTTCGATGAGAACTCGACAAGAGTTACGGGTAGCACCCGCGGATCGTGTCATCGCGACGCGTCGCACGTGAGCGGCGGGTGCCGTTGCGGATTTTACTGCTGTATATCGCTCCAGGTGATGGCGGTGCAGGTTTACGGGGCTGGCCTTGGTGGCAACCAAAACCGCCATCACCCTGGGTGCTCCGTCTCTCCCTCTCACGTCATCTGTGCGTCGAGCATGCACATATATTGCAAGGCGCCCCCTTTATTGCACACAGGAGAACGATGTACCTGCTCCGACCGTATTGCTTCGCTGGAGGCACTGCCGTACTCACCGGAGCCGCCAGCGGCATGGGTGAACAAATGGCCTATGGGTTGGCCGCCCGCGGAAGCAATCTGGTGCTGCTCGATCGCGACGCAGAGCGCCTCAACAACGTCGCGCACACCATCTGCGAACGGCACACCGATGTACGTGTCCACGCCATCGTGGTTGACCTTGCCCACCAAGTAGCCCTCGACAACGCTGTCGAGCAGATCCTCATTGACCACCCGCTCATCACGCTTCTGGTCAACAACGCCGGCGTGGCCATGGACGGGCGGTTCGAGGATCTGTCGGCCGAGGAATTCGACTGGATGATGCGCATCAACTTCCACGCGCCGGTCGCGCTCACCAGGCGACTGCTACCCGTCCTGCGAAGCCACCCCGGAAGCCACATCGTGAATGTATCCAGCCTGTTCGGTCTCATCGCGCCCCCGGGCCAGGTCGCCTATGCCTCGAGCAAATATGCTCTGCGCGGCTTCAGTGAAGCCCTGCGTCACGAGGTCGTCGCCCAAGGGATCGGCGTAACCACGGTACACCCCGGTGGAATCCGGACCCGTATCTCCGAGACAGCGCGGATCGCCGCAAGCCTCGCCGGCAAACAATCAGCGCAAGCTGAATCGGCGTCCTTCGACAAGATGCTCACTTACCCTGCGGACAAGGCTGCGGCCCAGATACTCTGCGCCATTGAGAAGCGTGATGCCCGGGTAGTGATTACCAGGCTCGCCATCTTCGCTGAAACTGTCGGCCGTATATTTCCCTCCACCTACTGGTCGGTCCTGAGTCGCCTGCGCCCATCGGCCACGGGCGCATCTCGCGTCACTTCCATCAGATAGACGTCACTCCGCGCGAAGGAAGTCATGGGCTGGGCAGCCCTCGGTGAGGGGGGAAGTGGGCTCCGGCGGCCAGGTCGGACCGCCTGAGGACTCGGGCAAACGCCTGGACAACGATCATTCGCGTCAAGCCCGATGCCTGGCGTCGAAGTGGACGGAGTGGGAGGTCAGTTTCCCCAGCAGTTCGATCAGCGTGCGCTTCTCGTCCTCGCTGAGAGCGCCCCCCCACTCCCGCTCTCGCTCGTTGTGAGCCAGGAACGCGGAAGCGATTGCATCCCGCCCGGACTCGGTGAGGGACAGTTCCAGCGCTCGTCCGTCGTAGGCCGCGCGCTCCTTGCTCACCAGCCCGTCACGCTCCAGCGTGTTGACCAGAGCAGACACGGCAGCCCGGCTCATGCCGGACAGTTCCGCCACCTTCTTCGCCTCAACAGGAGCGGTCAGCCAGATCGCGAACAGCACGCGGAAGCCGGGCCAGGACCAGCCGCGTGGCCGGTGAACGGTGGATTCGAGGTCGTAGACAAGCATGTTGGCCGCCCGATGGAGGGTGAACACCAGGCGCATGGCGAGCGGATCGATGCTCGGCAGTTCCCGGGAGACCCGCTCGACGGCGTAGTCGATGAACGACCAGAAGTGCAGGTGCTCGGGGTCGGACGGTTCCAAGGTCATGTCTGGAGTGTAGGACGCGGTCCGAGGCAGGTCCGCCCGAGGAGACGGGCGGGTTCGCGACGTCTTCGGCGAGGCGCAGGAGGCTGTCACTCGGGTCTTCCCAACGGGCCCCGCGGAGGGTATGTTCCAAATAGTCAAAGGTTTCACTATGGCTTTCGTCATCATTCCTCCTGATTTTGATCTCAGGTGCCAATGGTGCACATCTGCCCCGGTATGGCGTCACACCGTGTGCCTCACCGGCTTCCCTGATCGCGCCCCGCCACGGCAGCGATACGAGTGCCTCTCATGGGAGTCCTCATGCCCGAAGTCCTAGCTCCCCCCAGCCCCGGCGCGCTGCGCGCGTGCATGTCCCGCTTCGTCACGGGCGTCACCGTCGTCACCTACGACGGCGAAGACGGCCCGCGAGGAGCCACCATGAACTCCTTCACGTCTGTGTCAGCCGACCCCGCACTGGTGCTGATCAGCGTCGCTCGCAGAGCCCGATGCCACGATCGGCTCGTCGACCAGTCGTTCTGCGTCAACGTCCTGGGCGCTGAACAGGAACGCCTGGCCCGCCTGTTCGCGGGGGCGCAGGGGCTGGATGAACCCGACTGGGTGGCCGATGCCAGGGTGCCGCGACTCGCTACCCCCCTCGCGTGGATCGAGTGCACCCCCTGGCGCTCCTACGACGGCGGCGACCACACCCTCGTCGTCGGCCAGGTCACCGACCTTGGCCACCGCGACGGTGACGCCCTCACCTACACCTGGAGCCGCTTCGGCACAGCCGCCGAGTCAGCCGACGGCATCGAACACCTCATCTGAACAGCCCTCCCCTCTGCCCCTCCCGACTCAGGAGCACCACCATGGCCGCACGTACAGGCAAGGAATACCTCGAGCGACTGTCTGCCTCCCGCCCCACGGTGCACATCCAGGGCGAGACCATCACCGGCGGCGTACAGGACCACCCGGCCTTCCGCAACGTGGTGCGCACGTATGCCGAGCTGTACGACCTTCAGCACTCCGCGGAGCACAAGGACGTTCTGACCTACACCTCCCCTACCTCCGGAGAGCCGGTCGGCACCTCGTTCCTGGCCCCGAAGACCCCGGACGACCTGGTCAAGCGCCGAAAGGCGTTCAAGGTATGGGCCGACTACAGCAGCGGCATGCTCGGTCGCACCGGCGACTACATGAACAGCTCCCTCATGGCACTGGCCTCCGCTGCCGACTGGTTCGCCCAGGCCAACCCCGCCTTCGGCGAGAACATCCGCCGCTACTACGAGAAGGTGCGTGAAGAGGACCTGCTGTGTACGCACACTCTGATCCCGCCGCAGGTCAACCGGGCGGTGACCGGCACCCAGCAAGCCGGAGGCAAGCTGGCGGCGCGGATCGTGAAGGAGGACGACAACGGGGTCGTCATCCGCGGTGCGCGCATGCTCGCCACCATCGCCCCGTTCGCTGACGAGATGCTCGTCTTCCCCTCCACCGTGCTGCGCGGCACTCCCGAGGACAAGCCGTACTCCTACGCTTTCGCGATTCCCAACGACACTCCCGGCCTGCGCTACATCGCCCGCGAACCACTCGACTACGACCGCCCCCGCCACGATCACCCGCTCTCCTCCCGCTTCGAGGAATCGGACTGCGTGGTCGTCTTCGACGACGTCCATGTCCCCTACGAGCGCTGCTTCGTCCTTGGCGAAGCGGAGCTGTGCAACGGCTTCTACTCGCAGACGTCGTCCGTGGTGCACATGACCCATCAGGTCGTCACCCGCACCACTGCCAAGACGGAGTACGTCCTCGGACTGGTGTCGCTGCTGACCGAGGCCATCGGCATCGAGCAGTTCCAGCACGTCCAGGAGGACATCGCCGAGATCATCACCACGCTGGAGATGCTGCGCGCGTTCCTGCGCGCCGCCGAGGCCGACGCCGAAATCAACGAGTACGGCGTCCTCACTCCGGCCTTCGCCCCGCTGAACGCCGCCCGCAACCTCTACCCCAAGCTCTACCAGCGCTTCCCTCAGATCCTCCGCAAGCTTGGTGCCTCCGGCCTGATGGCCACTCCGACCGAACTGGACATCACGGGGCCGGCAGCCGCCGACATCGAGGCGTACCTGCAGTCGGCGACACTGACGGGCCCAGAGCGCGTGAAGCTCTTCCGGCTGGTGTGGGACACCTGCATCTCCGCCTTCTCCAGCCGACAGGCCCTGTACGAGTACTACTTCTTCGGCGACCCGGTCCGCATGGCCGGCGCCTACGTGAAGTCCTACGACCGCGAGCCCTACAAGGCCAAGGTCCAGGACTTCTTGAATCGGCACAGCCTGGAGCGTGCCTGATGACACATCCGCTCGGGAACCCTCCATCGAAGATCATCGCGGTCCACCTCAACTACCGCAGCCGGGCAAAGGAACGCGGACGGATACCGTCGCAGCCGTCGTACTTCTTCAAGCCGCCGTCGTCACTGTCGGGCACCAAGGAAGCGATTGTCCGGCCCGAGGGGTGCGAACTCCTCGGCTTCGAGGGCGAGATCGCGCTCGTCATCGGCTCACGCGCCCAACACGTGACACCTGAAGACGGTTGGTCGTACGTGCGCTGGGTGACCGCCGCGAACGACGCGGGCGTGTACGACCTGCGGTATGCCGACCGCGGCTCCAACCTCCGCTCCAAGGGCGCCGACGGCTTCACACCGATCGGGCCGCGGCTGCTGGATGCTCGTGAACTCGACCCAGACGCCCTGCAGTTGCGCACCTGGGTCAACGACGAGCTGGTCCAGGACGACACCACCGACACATTGCTCTTCCCCTTCGGGCAACTCATTGCCGACCTGTCCCGGCTGGTCACGCTGGAGCCGGGAGACGTGATCCTCACGGGCACTCCGGCCGGCGCCTCCGTCGTCTCGCCAGGCGATCTGGTCGAGGTCGAGGTGAGCGGCGGCGGACTGTCCACCGGGCGGCTGCGCAATCCGATCGCAGCGGGGCCCGCCCTCGCCCCGTACGGAGCCATGCCCCGCCTCGATCCGGCGGAGCGCGAGGCCGCGTACGGACCGACCTACGTCCCCGAGCCGCTGATCGCCAAGGAGATCGAGGACGGTCTGCGCTCGGTCGCGGTCGCCACGCTCAGCGCACAGCTGCGCAAGCGCGGTCTGCCGCACATGTCGATCGACGGCGTACGGCCCACCCAGCCGGGCATCGGCATGGTCGGCGTCGCCCACACCCTGCGCTATCTGCCGCTGCGTGAAGATCTGTTCCAGAAGTACGGCAACGGAATGAACGCCCAGAAGCGCGCTGTCGAAGAACTTCGGCCCGGCCATGTGCTGGTGATGGACGCCCGTCGCGACACCTCCGCGGGAACGCTCGGCGACATCCTGGCTCTGCGCGCACAGCAGCGTGGCGCGGCCGGCGTGGTTACCGACGGCGGGCTGCGCGACAGCGCGGCCGTGACCGAACTCGGTCTGCCGGTCTTCCACGGCGGGGAGCATCCGTCCGTGCTCGGACGCCGTCACGTCCCCTGGGACACCGGCGTGCCGATCGCCTGCGGTGGAGCTCTGGTTCAGCCCGGCGACCTGATTGTCGGGGACGCCGACGGCGTGGTGGTCGTACCGCCCGAGCTGTCCGAGGAACTGATTGCCGACTGCCGCGAGCAGGAGGCACAGGAAAGGTTCATCACCGAGCAGGTACGGACCGGACGCAGTATCGATGGCCTCTATCCGTTGGGGCCGGAGTGGCGTGAGCCGTACGAGCAATGGCGCAAGCAGCACATTACGGAAGGAGAGTCCCTGTGAAGTTCAGAAGTGACCCGTCCATAATCCGCGGATCCATCGCCCCCGTGGTCACGCCGTTCACCGCGGACGGCGCCGTCGACCACGACAGCTTGCGGACACTGATCCGCTTCCAACTCCAGGCCGGCTCACACGGGATCTCCCTGGGCGGCTCGACCGGCGAACCCAGTGCGCAGTCCGCTGCCGAGCGGATCGCGGCGATGCGCACTGTCGCGAAGGAAATCGACGACCGTGTCCCGTTCCTGCCCGGCACTGGTTCACACAAGCTCGACGAAACCCTCCAACTCACCGCCGCAGCACAGATGATGGGCGCCGACGCGGCTCTCGTCATCACGCCGTACTACGCACGCCCCACCCAGGAAGCCCTCTACCAGTGGTACGCGACGGTCGCCCGGGAGTTCCCCGACCTGCCGATCATCGCCTACAACGTGCCCTCCCGCACCGCCGTCGACATCGCACCGGAGACAGTGAAGCGCCTGTTCACCGACTTCGAGAACTTCGTCGGCGTCAAGGAGACGACAAAGGACTTCGAGCACTTCTCGCGCGTCCTGCACGCCTGCGGCCGCTCGCTGCTGGTGTGGTCCGGCATCGAATTGCTCTGCCTACCGCTCCTGGCGCTGGGCGGCGCCGGTTTCGTGTCGGCCGTCGCCAACATCGCGCCGACCGCGGTTGCCCGCATGTACGAGCTGTGGGAGGCCGGCGAGTTCGACGCCGCCCGCGACCTGCACTACCGACTTCATCCGCTGGTCGACCTGCTGTTCGTCGAGACCAACCCGGCGCCTGTCAAGTGGGTGCTCCACCAGCAGGGCCTCATCACCTCCCCGCATGTTCGCCCGCCCCTCATCACTCCCACCGACGCGGGCCTCGTGAAGATCCGCGAGCTGCTCGCCGAGGGCGGCGATCTCACCTCACAGATCGGAGATGCACGATGACCACGGCCCCCAAGGGCTTGCCCTCTGTCATTCAGCACTGGATCGGCGGCGAACTCGTCGATGCGGCCGACGGCCGAACATTCGACGTCTCCGACCCCGTGTCCAACAACCCCTACGCACAGGCTGCCCGCGGTTCGGCAACCGACATCGACCGGGCAGCACGCGCGGCCGCTGCCGCCTCCACGGAGTGGGCCGGACTGTCCAACCGGGACCGAGCCGCCACGCTGTACCGCATCGCGGACGCCGTCGAGGCCCGCCACGACCGGCTGGCCGCCTACGAGACGTACGACACCGGACTGCCCATCACCCAGGCACGCGGCCAGGCCCGGCGCGCCGCCGAGAACTTCCGCTACTTCGCGGACGTCATCGTCGCCCTCGGCGAGGAGGCCTTCCGGCAGGGCGAGGAACAGTTCTCCTACGTCCGGCGCACTCCTGTCGGAGTGGCCGGACTGATCACGCCATGGAACACACCGTTCATGCTGGAGAGTTGGAAGCTGGCGCCTGCCCTGGCCTCCGGCTGCACGCTGATCCTCAAGCCGGCCGAGTGGACACCACTGTCCGCGTCGCTGTGGCCGGAAATCTTCTCCGAGGCAGGCGTGCCCGCAGGGGCGGTGAACATCGTGCACGGCATCGGCGAGGAGGCCGGCCAGTCCCTCGTCGACCACCCGGACGTGCCGCTGATCTCCTTCACCGGATCTACCGACACCGGCCGGCGCATCATCCGGTCCAGCGCCCAACACCTCAAGACCACTTCTATGGAACTGGGTGGCAAGTCCCCGGCCGTCGTCTTCGCCGACGCCGACCTCGAAGCCGCACTCGACTCGATCGTATTCGGGGTGTTCTCCCTCAACGGCGAGCGCTGCACGGCCGGTTCACGGGTGCTCGTGGAGCGATCGCTCTACGCGGAGTTCGTGCACCGCCTCGCCGAACGGGCCGCAAATATCCGAGTCGGACTGCCGTCCGATTCGGCAACAGAGGTCGGCGCACTGGTTCACCCCGAGCACTACGCACGGGTCTTGAACTACGTCGAGATCGGCAAGAAGGAAGCCCGGCTCGTCGCCGGCGGCACCCGCCCCGACCACCTGGCCGACGGCAACTACCTACAGCCGACCGTCTTCGCCGACGTCGAGCGCGACGCCCGCATCTTCCAGGAGGAGATCTTCGGGCCGGTCGTCGCCGTCGCCCCCTTCGACGACGAGGCCGAAGCGATCGAACTCGCCAACGCCACCCGGTACGGTCTGGCGGCCTACATCTGGACAACGGACCTCAAGCGCGGCCACCGCATCGCCCATGCCGTCGAGTCCGGCATGGTCTGGATCAACTCCCACAATGTCCGGGACCTGCGTACTCCCTTCGGCGGGGTCAAGGACTCGGGCGTCGGCCGCGAAGGCGGTGCCCATTCCATCGACTTCTACACGGAATCCAAGATTGTCCACGTCACTCTCGGCGACGTTCACACGCCACGGTTCGGGGCTGCCTCATGAACGCGCCTGATGTCATCCGCTCGGCATACGCCCAACTCGCCGTCACCGATCTCGGCGCGGCACGCTGGTTCTGGGTCGACATGCTCGGCTTCTACGTCCAGTACGAGGACGCCGACTCTCTCTACCTGCGCGGCACCGACGAACTCACTCACCATTCCCTGGTGCTGCGCCGAGGGGAACTGGGCGCCCTCGACCACATCGCCTACCGCGTACGCACCCCTGAAGATGTCGACAAGGCTGAGCGGTTCTTCGCCGAACTCGGCCGCCCTGTCAAGCGTTTGAAGAAGGGCGAAGGCACACGCGGCATTGGCGACGCTGTACGTGTGATCGATCCGTTGGGTTTCCCCGTCGAGTTCTTCTACGAGATCGAACACGCCGAACGTCTCATTCAGCGCTACGACATCCGTCACGGTGCCGAGGTCGCCCGCCTGGACCACTTCAACATCTGCACCCCCGACATCCCCACCGCTTACGCTCACTACAAATCCCTCGGCTTCGGCTGCTCGGAGACCATCGAAGGCGACGAACACGAACTGTACGCAGCGTGGATGTACCGCAAGCAGACGGTCCACGACGTTGCCTTCACCGGTGGTGCCGGCCCCCGCCTGCACCACCTGGGCGTCGCCACCCACGAATCCCACCAGATCCTGCGATGCGCCGACATCTTCGGCTCGCTGCGCAAGGAGCATCACATCGAACGCGGCCCCGGGCGCCACGGGGTCTCCAACGCCTTCTACCTCTACCTCCGCGACCCCGATGGCCACCGAGTGGAGATTTACACCTCGGACTACTACACCGGTGACCCGGACCACGAGACGTACCGCTGGAACGTACACGACGACCGTCGCCGTGACTTCTGGGGCAATGCCGTGATCGAGTCCTGGTACAAGGAGGCCACCCCGGTCCTGGATCTGGAAGGGCGGCTCCAGGACGTCTCGGACGCCGTGCTCGATGAGTCCGCCGTTCAGGTCGGCGCAGACGGACTCGGTTGAGCCTGCCCCGGGGGTCCCGCAGATCGGGGCCGCCTTCCTTCCGCACAACAGAGAGCCGTCACTGCCGGGCGATGCATCCAACTCCGTACAGAAAATTCGTACAACAACGACCGAAAGTCGCTTCGGGCCAGAGCCGGTACTCGGCGTAGCGATACAGGACCGACAACGAAAACCGAGGAGTAGGGAATGAGTAAGACCCTGTTCATTGGCGGCACTTGGCAATCGGCCGCGTCCGGCGCTGAATTCGATACTCTCGACCCGTCGACCGGCACGGCACACGCACGCTGCGCCGACGCCAATCGACAAGACGTCGACGAGGCCGTATCAGCAGCTCGGGCGGCGCTCGGAAGCCCCTCCTGGGCGGGCATCGCGCCGGCCGAGCGGGCGCGCATTCTGTGGCGTATCGGTGACCTGATCGAGGAGCATGCTGAGGAACTCGCCCAGTTGGAAACCCTCGACCAAGGTCAGCCGATCGGTGTTTCGAGGACGGTGAGCGTCAGGGGCGCGGCCGAGCACTTCCGCTACTACGCAGGCTGGGTGACCAAGCTGTACGGTGAGACGGCTCCGATGTCGTTTCCCAACGTCCTGCAGTACACCAAGCGGGAACCGGTCGGCGTGTGCGCGCTCATTACGCCATGGAATTTCCCGCTGATGATTGCCAGTTGGAAGATCGCGCCAGCACTGGCCTGCGGCAATACCGTGATCGTCAAGCCCGCCGAGCAAACACCAATGACGACGATCCGCCTCGTGCAGCTGTGTCGCGAGGCGGGCATCCCTGACGGTGTGGTGAATCTGATTACTGGTGGCCCGGATGCCGGTCGCGCGCTGGTTGAGCACCCGGGCGTCGACAAGGTCTCCTTCACCGGCTCCACCGAGACCGGACGCGCGATCGTGCAGGCCTCCGCAGGCAACCTGAAGCGCGTTTCTCTGGAGCTCGGTGGCAAGGCGCCCAGCCTCGTGCTGCCCGATGCCGACCTCGATTCGGCCGTCACCGGGTGTCTGCAGGGGGCACTGCTCAACAGCGGACAGGTGTGCGCTGCGTACACTCGTTTCCTCGTCCACCGGTCGCTGGCCGACGAATTCGCCGAGCGATGCGCCAAGGCGGTCGCCCAGATGCGACTCGGGCCGGGCAGCGCCGAAGACACCGACCTTGGCCCCGTGGTCAGCGGGGAGCACCAGGCGCACGTCGACAGACTCGTCCGAAGCGGCATGGACGAAGGTGCCAGCTTGCTCGCAGGCGGCTCTCGCGCCGATCGGCCCGGCTACTTCTATCGACCCACTGTCTTCGCCGACGTTCGCGACGACATGCGCATAGCTCGGGAAGAGATCTTCGGCCCCGTGCTTTCCATCCTCGCCTACGACGAGGAAGACGAGGCGATCGCCCGCGCCAACGACTCCGAGTACGGACTTGCCGCTGCGGTGTGGACCCGGGACGTCGGTGCGGCCCACCGTGTCGCCGGCAACGTACGCGCCGGAACCATCTACATCAACATGCCAAACCCCGTGGAAGCCTCGGCGCCCTGGGGCGGCTACGGGGCCAGTGGATGGGGTCGCGAGATGGGCAGCGGCGCTATCGACCTGTACACCGAAGTAAAGAGTGTCTGGACGTCGCTGACATAGCGTCCGCGTCTCGCGCCGGCACCCAGCCAGGGGCGCCCCTTCGGACTTGCTACGTTCCCGAGGATCGGGAGTGTGTGTGGGGGAGGGGGACCGGGTGTGGTGCGCGATCGACTCAGCCGGCGTGCGGCTTTTCACGGGGGACAGCTGACGGGACCAGATCGGGCCGGCGACACGGTGGGCCGCGCCTACGTCCCGGAATTTTGCACCGATCAGCTTCCGCCGAGCCCCCGGTACTGAGAGACGGCAAAGCTGCTCGTCCCGTCAACTGCACCCTCACCGCCGGAGCGTTGGACACACCAACGGACCACTGTCGGCAATACGCCGTCCTCACCTACCACAGGAACCAAAACTCGAACACCCTCCCGCCATCGCCCCCACTCTCATCCGCTACCACCAGAACACCAAGAGGCAATGCCTCTAAGGGGGCGCCGCTATTTTTGACGAAGTGGTCAACACGGGATTGCGCCGTCAGGATGGGTTCCCGCTGCGCGGCCGCCAGGACTTGATCTCGGTCGTATCCAGGATCCTCAAGTACTCCATGGAGACCGGCCAGTCCGCTGCCGTGGTCCTGAACGGCGAGGAAGGGATTGGCAAGACCGCACTGACCGACGCGGTGACCCGTGAGGCCACTCGCATGGGTTTCGCGACAGGTCACGGTCGCAGTGACGCTGCTGTGGGGGCATCGCGGCTGCCGGCGTTGGTCTGGGCGCTGCGGACGGGTCGCCACCCGCTCGTCCCCGCCGAGCTCTTCGCTGAACTCGCGTCCGTCTACGAACGTCCGCCGTGGCTCCTTGACCGGATCGCCGATCTGCTGGAGAGCACTGCCACTCGTCAGCCGGTGCTGATGGCACTTGAGGATGTGCACTGGGCTGACGAACTGACAGCGGCCGCCCTGCGCGTACTGCCGGAGCGTCTCGTCGGACACCGCGTCGTATGGCTTGTTTCCACTCGGGACACAGCGACTGGCCCGATATCTCGCGCCTCGGCGGAGATGGCCCGGCAGCTTCCGTCGAAGATCATCGCTGTACCCCCCCTGCCTACCGACGCGATGCTCCAGATCGCCTCCGACCGGCTGGACGGCGAACCAGGGCCGGCGCTGCGGGCCTTGATCGAGGGCGCCGGTGGCAATCCGCTGATCGCGGTCGAACTGGCCGAGGCAGCCTATGGGCTCGATGCCGACACTGAGCCGCCCATACCCGAGCGCCTGGTAGCCAGGGTCGGCGAACAGTTGCGGTCACTGCCGGAGGCCGCGGCACGGTGGGTGACCACGGGCTCCGTGCTCGGCACCTCATTCACTCCCGACACTGTCTCAGCGCTGCTGGGCGGCTCGACCGGCAAGACGGTCCTCCCCGAGCTGACCGAGGTCACCCGCGTCGGCCTCGTCATCGACGACGGCGAGAGGATGTCATTCCGGAGCGAAGTGCAGCGCCGCGCCATCTACGCGACACTTCCCCTCTCGACGCGCGCGGCCCTGCACAGCAAAGCATTGCAAGTGGCAGGCAGTGACCCTGTAGCACGTGCCCCGCACCTGCTGGCGAGTGCCCGGCCGGGCGACTTCGCGGCGGCCGCAACACTCGTCGACGCCGCAGAGCGGACACGCGAGAGCGCTCCTGACGACGCGGCCCGCTTGGCGATCAAGGCGATTGAGCTGGCTGGTCCAGAAGCTGCGGAGTGGACGGAACTCGCGGCGCGCGCGGTCGGCGTACTCGCCGAGACAGGCCACGACCGGGAGGCGGTCGCGCTCGCCGACCGCGTTATCGCGCGCGCACCGGAGACCACCGTTCTTGTACGTGCAGAAGTCTCGCTTGCGATGCCGTTGTGGCGGCTCGGGCTCCTGCAGACGATGCGGTCGCGAGCGTGGCAGATCCTGGGCAGCACGGATCTGTCCGAACGGGACAGAGAGCGTCTCATCGCCGTGACGGTGCTCGCCGACTCACGCGCCGGCGATGTGGAGGCCGCGCGCGTGGCCGTGGACAGAGTGCTCGCGGCAACGCGACGTGCAGGAGACAACGAAGGCGAGAGGCTGGCACGATGGGCCTCGACCGAGGTCGCCGGCCTGGAAGGCCGCTACCCGGTCTCCGGCGACTTGCTCGGCAACTCGGCTGATCTCGAAGCAGCGCGGAAGTCGGCGCATGCTGTTCTGGCAGCTCCGCCCGAAGACCGACTGGCTGCCGAGAACCTGCGCGTACGGCTGGCCTGGATCGCCTACCTGCGTGGGGACCTGCGGGCACTGGAGAAGCAGGTTCGCCTCGCGCAGCGTCTGCCGCTCGATGAGGATCCGGCATGGCCGACAGCTCTGCTGATGCTCCAGACGGTACTTGCGGCTGCCCGTGAGGACAGCCGGGCCCCCGACCTCGCCTGGCAGGTCGATCAAAGCGGCGGTGTCCACCGGATGCGATGGTTGCCGGAATGGCAGATCTTGGTGGCCCGTGTGGCGCGCTCGTCCGGAGCCGGACCCTTGGCTCGCAGGGGCGTGGCGATGGCCAGAACATTCGCCGAACGCAACAGCGGACTGGCTGTGCCTGCGGCGGTCCGCGCCCACGTCGCAGGCCTCGCGACGAACGATCTCGACGAACTGCGTCAGGCAGTCGACACGTTGCGACCTGCCGACAGGCCGCTCTTGCTGGCCGCAGCGCTGGCTGACCATGGCGAGGCACTCGTAGGTACGGGCAGCCGCGACGAAGGGCTGGCGGCACTGGATCAGGCAGCCGGGCTCTACCGCGAGGTCGGTGCCCAAGGAGAGCTACGCCGGCTGTACTCGGTCGTGCGCGCTACGGGTGCGCGGCGCCGCTGGGCGCCCGCCACGCATCGCCCGAAGACCGGCTGGGACGCTCTGACCGATGCCGAACGGCGCGTGGCTGACCTTGTCGCCGACGGGCACAGCAACAAGTCCGCGGCTACCGAGCTGTTTCTCTCGCCCAACACCGTTGCTACCCACCTGCGGGCCGTGTTCGGGAAGCTGGGCATCAGTTCCCGGCTGCAATTGGCCAAGGTTGTCACCGCTCAGCGCGAACGATCTCACCTGGATTGATGAGAGACCGCCGCCGATGCAGGTGGCTTCGGGGAGGCGCCTCTGCCGCATCCGACGAAGGGCCCCATGGGGAGCGCCAGGTCTAATGGCGCGGTCGTGACGCGACGCCGCCGCAGTGGAGCAGGGAGACGGGGTCGTTCCAGCGGCATGACCTGTGCATTCGCGCCCGACGACCGGTTTGCTTGTACCGTCCCCGCCAAAGCTCTTGGCGGTACCTCACGGCCAATCGCAGCGACGTACTTGTGTGTGGACGGCTCGCTTCCGATGGTGCAAAGGGCGGCCGGTGCACCTCGTATCGTCAAACTTGATGATCTTGGCGTGGTGACTCGCGGCTGCCACTGTCTTCACCACGATCAACGAGGCCTGGTGAGAGGCTCTCGTGGCATCTTCGCCACATGCTTGTGGACGGAAACCAGATCACCCCCGGCGACCTGCCGGAGACCTTCGACTACATCGTGATTGGCGCCGGCTCGGCCGGGAGCGCCGTCGCGGCACGCCTGCTCGAGCACGACGACGTGCGAGTACTGCTGCTGGAAGCCGGTGATGCCGTAGACGGCGACGACGTCGTGACCACACCCACGCGGTGGGTCGAGAACCTCGGCTCCCGGAAGGACTGGCAATACCAGTACGACGCCGAACCCCACCTGGACGGACGGACCTTGCCACTGCCGCAGGGCAGGGCGCTGGGCGGCTCAAGCAGCATCAACGGGCTCATCTGGATGCGCGGCGACCGCGCGGTCTACGACGAATGGGCGGCCGAGGGGAACACGGGATGGGACTACGAATCCGTGCTGCCGCTGTTTCGGCGAAGCGAGGACTGGGAGGATGGCCCAAGCCCCCTGCACGGAACCGGCGGACCGATCCGGGTGGAGCGCGCCCGAGACCTGCACCCGGTCGCAGCGGGACTCATTGACGCCGCCTGCGCGCTGGATCTGCCGTATCTCGACGATCTGAACGTGCCGTCGCCGTCCGGGGCGGGCCCACTGACCTTGAACGTGCGTGACGGTCGCAGGGTTTCGTCGTGGACCGGATATCTGCAGGACAAGGCCGACGACGAGCGGCTTACGGTCGTCACCGCGGCTCGGGTGCGCAAGCTCGTCATGGTGAGCGAGCGGTGTGTCGGTGTCGACGTCGTCATCGCAGGCCGCTCGTGGTCACCCCGCGCAGCGCGCGAGGTCCTTGTCTCGGCCGGAGCGATCGGGTCACCAGCCCTGCTGTTGCGGTCCGGCATCGGGCCTGTTCGGCAACTCGAACATGCGGGGATCGGAATCGTTGCCGACCTGCCGGGAGTCGGCAAGAACCTGCAAGATCATCCGATCGTCGCCGGGCTGTGTCTGGCTCCTGGAAGAACATTGCCACCGCCGAACAGCAATCTCGAGGGAGCCGGCGTTCTGTGGCGCAGCCGCAGCGACCGCCCGACTGCGGATGTGATGATCCTCGCCGTGCAGATTCCCTATTTCTCCCGGGAGATCGGAGACCAGTACGACGTTCCGCCCGACGCGGTGACGCTTCTGCCGTGCCTGATGCGCCCCGCCAGCCGCGGCTCGGTCGAGGTTGCGAGCGCCGAGGGACCGGTGCGGATTCGCGCCAACATGCTCGCCGAAACCGCAGACCTCGACGCACTGGTCGCAGGCGTGGACCTGGCCCAAGATCTTGCAGCCACCAAGGAGTTCTCTGTGGTGGCAGGGAGTTGGGCTGTGCCGACTCACCCGATGACCCGTCGCGAAATCGAAGTGTTCGTGCGGCGTGCCACGATGCCCTATGTGCACCCGGTCGGAACCTGCGCGATGGGCGTCGGAGAGGATGCAGTCGTTGATTCCAACCTTCGTGTCCGAGGCATCGCAGGGCTGAGGGTGGCGGATTCTTCGGTTATGCCTTCGATCACCTCGGGTAACACCAACGCTCCCTCGACGATGATCGGGGAGTTCGCGGCTGCCCGGATCGGCGAGCAGTGAGCTGGGCGAGCAGTTCCGATTGCCGAGGCTCCCGGACGCGGGGAGGGTGTCCAACATCGGGTTGTGACGGCCGAGTTGGACACCCACTTGACCGCACTGTACGTACACGTCGATGACCGTTTGAAGGCCCCGCGGTGGCGTGGTCGGCCGCCGCGACCGACCGATGCGGAACTGGTCACGCCGGCCGTGGCCCAGGCTGCGCCGGGTTTCCACTACGAGGCTGACTGCGCTTCGCTCACCCGCACAGACTGTTCCCGTATCCGCCTCGACGGCCCACCTGCAACAAGCGCCTGCGGGCCGCGCTCGACCTGGCAAAGCGGGGCATCCGGTCCCTGGCCGGCGACTGTGACCTGTGGCTGGACCCGCTGTGGATCGCGGACTCCGCTCTGATCGGGTGCGCCCGCTCACGTGGGACCGGCAAGCGCTCCGACCCGGCTGGCTGGGCCAACTACGGCTACTCCTACTCCCGTTTCTACTGGGGCCTGGAACTGCACATGGTGTGCACTCCGGCCGGGTTGCCCGTCACGTGGGCCCTGGCCGACCTCAAGATCGACGAACGGCACGTACCGGCCTCCCTGATCGACGATGAACCGCACCTTGCAGCTGTCCGGCGGGGCCTGCTGAACCTGGCCGGCAAGGGCTACATCGCAGCCGAACTCGGCCGCTTCCTCGGCGCCCGCAACATCCAGCTGCTGCGACTCTCCTACCGCAACTGCAGTACCCCACAGCCCGTAGAAGCCCTTCTCAAGACCGTGCGGCAGCGGAGCGAGTCGGTCAACGACACCCTCAAGGGCCAACTCGACCTCGAACAGCACGGCGACTGCACCATCCAAGGCGTCGCAGTCTGTGTGACCCAGCGGATCCTGGTGATGACCTGCGCGATCTGGAACAACCGCACCACCGGCGCACCCCTCACCAGCTCACTGCGGTCAGGCGGTCGTTGACCTCTTCGGCGTGCAGAACGGAAAGATCGTCGAGCACTGGGACTCGCTCCAGGACGTGCTGGAGACATCGGCGAACGACAACACGATGTTCTCGACCGCGGTCCGGGTCGATGCCGACCGTCGGGCGTTGGCCGGCCCGGAGCACGGTTCGTCGAAGGCTGGCGAGGCCCCCACGGACTGTCTGCCGATCCGAGTATTCGACTGGGGCCGTCCACTGGACCGCGCCGAGCCCTTCATTTCCGCTCTGGGGCCAGATCCCGGGACTGTTCGGTGGGATCTGGACGCATGATCATGGCCCGATCGCAGCGGAGTGCGGCCCGCGGGCCACTTTTCATGGACCGTGACGACGGTTTAGCTTCAGACCATGAACGATCCCTTGGTTGTACCAACTGGCGACATCGCCGACGCGGCCCTCGCGATCCTGCGCGAGACGGTGGACAGGCCGATTGCCGAACACAGCCTGCGCAGTTTCTACTTCGCACGGCTGACTGCTCAGCAAGAAGGCCTGCTGACCGATGCGGCATACGACGAGGGGCTGTTGTTCGCGGCCACGGTCATGCACGACCTCGGGCTGGGGACGCTTGCCGAGGGCAAGGCCCGTTTCGAGGTCGAAGGCGCGGATCTCGCCGCAAAGCTGCTGGCTGAGCACGGGGTCCCGGACGGCGACATCAGCCGGGTCTGGGAAGCCATCGCCCTGCACAGCTCGATCGGCCTCGCCGATCGCATGGGCCTGCTGACCTATCTGACGCACAAGGGTGTCTTCAGCGACGGTGGTCGCTTCACCGAGCTTTCCCCCGAGCTGCAGGAGCCCGTGCGTCTCGCCTACCCGCGGTCGCCCAGTGACCGCTCGGTCCAGGTGGCCATCATCAAGCACGCCCGGAAGTCTCCGAAGGCGGCGCCACCTTTCTCCATCGCGGCTGAACTGCTCAGGCAAGCCGGCGGCTGACGAGAGCCAGAGGGAGGCCAGTGGTACACACAAAAAAGCCGTCGGCCTGCTGATCGACGCCCAGCACTCCAGCAGGATGTTGCTGTCTGACCTGCGGATTTCGATGGGTGGCTGGAGTATCGCGGGCTGTTGAGCGGTCAGGGGCGGTCTCACGGAGGCTGCCCCTCGAACGTGCGACAACGCCGCAGGTAATGACAGCGACAGGTGACTGCCTGATGTCGGCGCCAGTTCGACCAGTTCATCGCGTGGCGTCGGCCTCGGCGCACGCAGGTGCGGGGGCCGGGGACGACAGGCTGCCAGGAGTCGCCGGGCCTCCGCCACGGTGAGCGTGATGGCCTCGGCTGCCTTACCAGTTCCGTCCCCTCTTCCCTGGGGTGTGTTGTGGTTGCCAGGAAGGCGTGCGCGAACGTGGCGAGGGTGATGTGCCGGTATCAGCCCACGTAGCGACGGATTTCGTACTGGTCCAGGCCGCACTCGTTCTTCGTGGCCTGGAAGCACTCCTCGATTGCCCAACGTGTCCCGGCGATCCGCACCAGCTCTCGGGCGCTGGCCTCCAAGGGGGCGTAGGCGAGGTAGTAGGCGATCTCGTCGGGCTTGCGGATGCTGCGACGGCCGGCGCTCACCGCATCCGGTGGGCGACCTCGCCCTGATTGTCGAACTCGGCGACGGCTGGCAGCCGCACCGCCGCCCAGTGATAGACGCGCGGTCCCTTCGCGCTGTCTCCGCCTGCAGCAGGTCGTCGCGGTGTCGTCCGGTTCCTCCCACTTCGCGTCGGCGAGCCGGTGCTGCAGACCTCGGAGGTGGCGTGGCCTGTCTACCCGGCCGGCTGCCAGCTGTTCTTTCGGACCACTGGAGCGAGCAGTCCGCTTGCGTAGTCACGCATACAGTGGCGAAGTTCCACACGGCCGAAGCGATGACCGATGGTCACGAAGAGGTCGTCCAGTTCAAGGTCTCACTGCTCGGCAGCACTCTCGAAGATCATGTGAGGACTTTTCCCGCACGCTGTCATTACCTGCGGCGTTGTCGCACGTTCGAGGGGCGGCCTCCGTGAGACCGCCCCTGACCGTTCAACAGCCCGCGATGCTCCAGCCACCGAGCGAAATCCGCAGGTCAGACAGCGACATCCTGCTGGAGTACTAGCCGTTCGGCCGCGGCGCGTTTCTCGGCGCTGAGGCTGGTGACCCAGACGCGGAAACCGGCCGCACGGGCGAGCCCGGTCAGCGCGGTGGACACTCCGCCGCCGGCTCCCTCGATCAGGACGGTGTCTCCCGGCGTGAGACCGGACTTGGTGAACAGCATCCAGAAGGCGATGAGTCAGGGTGCCGGTGACACAGGTGGCTTCGGCGTGGGTGAACTCGCCGGTTTCGGGGCGAGGACACGGCGGGGAACGGCGACGTGTTCGGCGAAGGTGCCGGGGGCTCCTTCGCTGAGGAGCGTGTGGGCGGGGCCACGGACCGGCTCGTGGCCCAGCGAGGCGGTGGTGCCGACGATGACCTCGTTGCCTTCTTCGTCGATGCCGCTGGCTTCTCCGTCGAGGATCACCGGGTAGCGGTCGGCGGCAGTCCGGCACCCCGCAGCGTTCACAGGTCGTGGTGGTTCAGGCCGGCGGCCTTGGTCAACGGTCAAGAACGGCAGTCACAGGCAGGGCGAGGGGATTGGCTCCACCGGGTGAGCCGTTATGCGCCTGTCGTCGAGCCGGGGCGGACGATCATCAGGACCACCACGATCAGCCAGGTGAGGGCAAATAGGCCGGTGATCATCGACAGACGGGGCAGCCGAGCGATCAGGGGCTCGGTGTCGGTCGTTGCCTGTTCGGGCCCCTCGAGCTGGGTGACCACGGCGTCCTGCGTGCCGAGCACCGCGATGCCGAGTAGGACGGCGGCCACCACCGTCAGAGCCGTGGAGGCTATGAGCCAGGCACTGCCCATCACGCCCATCACCTGGGCGGTACCGATACCGAAGGCCGGGACGGAGACGCCGGCCACGGCGTACACCCGGCAGACCCGATGCAGCAGCTGGACCGAGCTCCTGGCCGACTGCTGCTCGGGGCCGTCAGCCAGGGCCTGGCGCGCATAGCGCGGGAACAGGCTTGCTGCAACGGTGACCGGTCCGATGAGCAGGATCGCCGCTAGTACGTGGATGGTGAGCAGGAATTTGGCCATGTCGGTGTCTCCCTTTTCGCGCGCACGCTGAGGCCGAGCGTCAGGCAGCAGTTTCAGCCTGACTTAAACTTGGGCGACGATAGCATTCCTCTTTCGAGAGCTCAGAACCGCCGGCTGCCCGCATCCGGCTCTGGAGGGTGGGACAGGTGACGAGAAACCCGGCCGAGCGACCGCCGCCAGGGCGCCCCGCGCTGCTGCTGCTCGCCTTGGGGCGGCTCGTGCGGGAGGAGGTCGAGCGCGCCCTTGATGCCAAGGGGCTGTCGCTGCGACATCTGAGCGCCCTGGGCCATCTCTCGCGTGAGCCCGGGCTGTCCTACAGCACATTGGGGCGCAGAGCTGGCGTCACTGCACAGAGCATGCAGGCCACCGTTCGCCAACTCGAACAAATTGGCGCCGTCCGTCGCGTGACTCCAGCAGGACGTGGTCGTACCGCGGAACTGCGCGTCACCGACGCAGGTCGCCGGTTGCTCAGCGAGATGGACGATGCCGTGGGCTCGGTCGAAACCCCCCTGCTCGACGGACTGACGACCGAGGAGCAGGCCAGCCTCGGCGCGCTGCTATCTCGCCTCCTTGCCAAGTGAGGTTCTTTCCCGAGATGTGGAGGGGGTGACGGGGGCAGATGGTTCTCATGAGAGGAACATCGACCATGGCTGTTCCCAGGAAGTACTCGTTCGAGTTGCGTGAGAGTGCGGTGCGGATGTACCGCACCACGGACCCGAAGCCGTAGGTCAAGAAGCTGGCCGTCGACCTCGGGGTGCACATCGAGGCCCTGCGCAACCGGATCTGCAAGGCCGAGGCGGACGCCGGCGAGCGTGACGGCCGGCTCACCATCGACGAACGCGCCGAGCTCGTGGCTCCGCGCAAGGAGAACGCCCAGCTCAAGCGACGGCGCTCATCGACGAGCATCCCCGCCGGGGAGCCGAGTGCGTCCTGCGGGAGCTGCACATCGCTTCCCCCACCCACTACCGGTGGCGCCGCGCGAAGAAGGAGCCGTGCGAACGGCGCCGCCACGACGTCGAACCGACCGAGCGGATCAAGGAGATCCACGCGGAGTCCGGCGGCAACTACGGTTCGCCGTGCGTGCACGCGCGCCGTCCTCAAACGCGAGGGCGTCCACGCGGCCGCAGGCAAGTTGAACGTCTGATGCGCGAGGCCGACATCGTGGGCGCCAGCCTCTGACGGAAGGGCTCCACACGCCGCGGTCCCGAAGCCACGCTTGCCCCGGACCTGGTCAACAAGGACTTCATGGCACCGGCGTCGAACCAGCTGTGGGTGATCGACCTGACGATGATCCCACCGGCGCGGAACCGCTGTGGCTCTCGACTTTCTGTCGCCGGGGCGCGGCCTGGGAGACATCGGCCCGCGCGGGCGCCGAGATGGTGCTGACCATGCTGAAGTGCGCGCCCGCGTCCCGGAGGTCGAGCCCGGCAAGCTCAACCATCACACTGACCACGGCTGTCAGGGTGGATTCAACTGGTCGTCGCAACACTTTGATCTCGGAGGTGTGCGACGTGGCCACGGCGGACTGGAGTTTGAAGACCACCGATGTTCCGGAGGGTCGGCGTCGGCAGTGGCGCGCTGATCGTGCGTTGCGGCCGGCGATGCGTTCGCCGGGGCGGCCTGATCCGTCTCGAGTCGTGCAGCGCCAGTTCTGGCGGCTGATCGCCACAGGGGTCACGACGGTGGAGGCGTCGTTGGCGGTCGGCGTGTCGTGGCCGGTGGGTGCGAGGTGGTTTCGTCACGCTGGCGGCATGCCTCCGATCTCGTTGGCCGAGCCCACGGGCCGGTACCTCGCGTTCGAGGAGCGCGAGGAGATCGCGATCCTCAGTGCGATGAACAAGGGCGTGCGCGAGATCGCCCGCGCCCTGGGGCGTGACCCCGGAACGATCTCTCGCGAACTGCGCCGCAACGCCGCCACGCGCAGCGGCAAGCAGGAGTACCGCGCGACGGTCGCCCAGTGGAAAGCACAGCAGGCCGCCAAGCGCCCGAAGACCGCGAAGCTCACAGGCAACGACAGGTTGCGTGAGTACGTGCAGGACCGGCTCGCCGGCAGCGTCCGCCGCCCCGACAACACGATCGTCCCCGGACCCAGGACGCCCGCATGGAAAGGGCTGAACAAGCCGCACCGGCAGGACAGACGATGGGCGACGGCATGGAGCCCGGAGCAGATCTCGCACCGTCTCCATGCCGACTTCCCCGATGATGAGTCCATGCGCATCAGCCACGAAGCGATCTACCAGGCGCTGTTCATCGAGGGCCGTGGCGCGCTCAAGCGGGAACTGGTCACGTGCCTGCGCACCGGCCGGGCGCTGCGGACTCCCCGTGCACGGTCACAGAACAAACCGCAGGGGCATGTCACCGCGGACGTCATCCTCAGCGAACGCCCCGCCGAGGCCGCAGACCGCGCGGTCCCCGGACACTGGGAAGGCGATTTGATCATCGGGACGGGTCGCTCCGCGATCGGCACGCTGGTCGAGCGCAGCAGCCGCTCCACGCTCCTGGTGCACCTGCCCCGGCTCGAGGGCTGGGGCGAGAATCCGCCCGTGAAGAACGGCACCTCACTCGGGGGCTATGGCGCGATCGCGATGAACGCGGCGCTCACGACGTCGATGACGCAGCTGCCCGAGCAGCTACGCAAAACCCTCACCTGGGACCGCGGAAAGGAACTCTCCGGCCACGCCCAGTTCGCCATCGATACCGGGACGAAGGTGTTCTTCGCCGATCCCCACTCGCCCTGGCAACGACCGACGAACGAGAACACGAACGGGCTGCTGCGTCAGTACTTCCCGAAGGGCACCGATCTGTCCCGGTGGTCGTCCACGGACCTCGAAGCCGTCGCCATGGCGATCAACAACCGGCCCCGCAAGACCCTCGGCTGGCGGACACCCGCCGAGGTCTTCGAAGAGCAGCTACGCTCGCTGCAACAGCCCGGTGTTGCAACGACTGGTTGAACTCGCCCAGAACACGTACGTCAAGCTCACAACTCGGCCGCTGCGGACGGGAGTTGAAGCGTCCATGGGCTCTGTCGGGGACCGTTACGACAACGCCCTCGCGGGGAATCTGTGGATGCTGGTCAAGACCGAGGGCCTCCGCGGACGCACCTTCGCCACCCGGGCAGAAGCCAACCTCGCGCTCTTCGAGTACATCGACGGCTTCTGCAACTCCCGCCGTATCCAGGAACGGCTCGGATGGCTCAGCCCAGCTGATCAGCACCCCTCGCACAACAACGGGGGAACCTTGCTTCTCAGTTCCGGACGCTGCTGGTGAATTCGGCGGTGGGAGGTGCGTCGGGCCCCGAGATCTATGTCTCGGGGCCCGACGCCGTGCCGTGGCAGGGAACACGGTGCCGGGGTGACCGCGCCCAGCGGAAACGGTCCGGGTGGCGTGGGCACTGTTCCCGCGAGGAAGCCCACTGACCGAACGTCAGGTAGCCCAGACCGCCTCGCCGCACCGGGGATCTCCAACGGGCCTTGTGAGCATCGGTCGGGTCAGACCGGGTTCACTGGGATTGTCCAGGCGTTGTCCTGGATCTGCTTGATGAGTTCTTCGGTGGCCGGCGGCCACACGTTGCGGTACTTGCCGTCCTCGGCGCCGATGACCTCGACCATCTTGTCGATCATGTCCTGCGGGTCATGCTGACCCTTCATGATCTCCGTGAATGTGGCCTTGATGTCCTTTTCGGGGGTGAAGTTGACCGCGTCGTCCTGCCAGTGGTAGGTCGACTCGCCCATGCGGTCGTTGAAGCCCGTGTCGTAGGCGCCGGGATTGATGGTCTGGACGGTGATGCCAGTGGGCGCGAGTTCGGCCCGCAGTGTTGCGGCGATGGCTTCCAGGGCGTGCTTGCTCGCGCAGTACGCGCCCAGTCCGTAGGCGGTGAGCAGGCCGCCCATGGAGCTCACGATGACGATGCGGCCCGCCGTGCCGGCGTCGACGAACTTGCGGATGACGTGCTGGGTGAGGTCGAGGTTGGCGAAGACGTTCGTCTCGAAGGTGCGGCGGACCAGATCGACCGGGATTTCGGCCATCGGCCCGCTGTCGCCGATGGCCGCATTGCTGACGAAGGTGTCGAAGTCCCAGGCGACAGCGGTTGCAATGTCGCGGGCATCGAGCACATCGAGCTTGTCGACCGTGATGCGATCCTGCAGACCAAGCTCTGCTGCCTGTCGACGCAGCTCGCTGACCTGCGGCCAGATCTGGGTGGTGGCGATGACCTGGTGGCCGGCCTGCGCCAGTCCGATGGCAGTTCCGCGGCCGAGGCCGCTGCCTGCACCCGTAATCAGGATCTTCTTCATGACGTCCTCTGTGATGAGTAGTCGGGTAGTTGGAGTTCAGACGGAGTCTTTGGCGCCGGCACGAGCGACTTCGCCATCCTGGGCGGGGAAGCCACCCGAGACTCCGACCGCGCCGATCAGGGTCCCTGCCTCGTCACGGAGGGCCACGCCACCGGCGAAGGGGATCAGGCCGCCGTTGGTGAACTCGACTGTGGGAGCGGGTCCGCCGGGCTTGCAGTACTCCCACAGGGTTTCGCTCGGCCCACCGAACAGGATTGAGGTCTTCGCCTTGGTCAGGGCAATCTCGATCGAGCCAAGGATCACGCCGTCCATCCGGGCGAAGGCCAGCAGATGGCCGCCGCCGTCAACGACGGCGATGGCCATCGGTACCCCGATACCGTCAGCATGGGCGCGGGCTCGTTCGACGATTGACTGGGCATCGTCCAGGGAAATGCTCATCGAGATTCCTTCACGCGCGTCGGCGACGAAAGCCGTCCGAAGAATCCTTCGAACGGCGAGCTCCAGCTGATCACGTCCGCCCTGTGCCGCTCCATAACATGAATGGGTGAAGGATTGGGTGTCTGTGCCGCGCTGATGAGTGGACTGCTTCACTTATTCATGTGATGTTGCCTCGACGGGCGTTCGTGACTTGGGCTGCTCGACTTCGCCGCTTTGCCCGGACGTGACGGTCGGCGAGGTGGAAACGCAAAAGCGCCTTTCTGGCCTGGGACGATGTACCTTGCCGAGGGGTTCTGCCATTCATATGTCCCTGACATGCGCAGCCGAGGAGTCCCTACTTCTCTTCTCTCCGGCAGAGGCAGGGAGAAGACGAACTGCACGTGCACTCACCGGGTCGGCCGCGCCAAGTGTTCCGTGGAGTAGATCATTTGCCGCCTACTCGGTTGACCGTCAAGTGCCGGCTTTCCTGTGCCATCGAGGGCTGACCAATGTCGCCGAAGATTGATGGCCGCACGACTGTGCCAGCAAAGTCTGAGCAACTCCTCGTCACCGCGAGGCGCCCCGATCTCGCCCGATGCGGTAAGTGGTTCGGTTTCTTCCGCTTTTGCGTGGAAAACCCATCTCATCCGCCGCAGCGCGAATGCCTGGACCGCCTATGGAGCCGCCACCTCATGAGCACCCCGCCGGCGCCCGTGCCATATGCGTCTCCCTGGCCGCATTGCGCGCAGGGCGCGGACCCTGCCACCGACCCCGTCGGCTGCTACGGCATCCACGTAACCAGCCATTCCGCTTGTCTCGCCCACCTTGCGGATCCCGACCGCACCGCCTACCTGGCCGGCCTGACTCCTGGGGCAGACATCGACCATCGCGGTACCTCCTTCACCCGACAACTCCTCACCGCGTTGCTCGACGTCGTCCGTGACTCCACGACCGGGAACCCCCACCTCGGCGATGCCCTGTTCAGCGGAGCGCAGTTCTCCGGCCGCGCCAACTTCAGTGGGGCTCGCTTCTCCGGCAGGGCCGAGTTCGGTGAGGCACAGTTCTCCAGCGACGCGGTGTTCGGCACGAATCCGTGGCACGCCGATACCCGAGATTTGGACGGCGCGAGTTCTCCGGCCACGCCGAGTTCGGTAGGGCGCGCTTCTCCGGCGCCGTCTGGTTCGACAGGGCGCGCTTCTTCGGCAAGGGCTACTTCGGCAGGGCGGTGAGGCGAGTACGTCACCAACCCGTCCCGGGCGGTCCGCTGGTCGGGTCTGCCTAACCGCTGCGATGTGATGTTCACGTCCGTGTCTGCCAGGCTCCTCGTGACCAGCTGGTGGACTGGTTCGACCTCACGTGGCTGCAATCTCGCCTGAGGGAGTCGCGCTCACCACGATCAGCTCGTAGACGGGGCCTGACCCGGTACGCCACGGGCCGGACCCTGTGCCCGGTCGCCCGAGTCGGCGCCACCGGGCTCGCAGAGACCTGAAGCTGCCGGTTGCCGGAACGCCGCAACTGTGTCGGATTTTCACCAGCATGCGTCCGCACCGCACCTGATTCACCTGCAAGTACGCACTTACGTTGAATGGCGAAGCGTTCGTTTTCAACAGAGGAGTACTTGTGAACGTGCCCATCGTGTCCGTTGCTTACCATTCCGGCTACGGCCACACCGCAGTTCTCGCCGAGGCGATCGAGCGGGGCGCCAAGGAAGCCGGCGCGGTCGTAAATCTGATCGCCGTTGACGAGATCACCCCTGCTCAATGGGAACAGCTGGACGTCTCGGATGCAGTCGTCTTCGGTTCGCCCACCTACATGGGAACTGCCAGTACTGCCTTCCACGGCTTCGCGGAGGCCTCATCAGAGCGCTGGTCGCGGCAGGCATGGAAGGACAAACTGGCTGCCGGATTCACCAACTCGGCTTCCAAGGCGGGCGACAAGCAGTCGACGCTGCAGTACTACGCGACGCTGGCGGCGCAGCATGGCATGCACTGGATCTCGCTGGGCCTGCACGGAGGCTGGAACTCCTCCAAGGGCAGCGAGAACGACCTCAACAGGCTGGGATTCTTCCTGGGCGCAGCCGCGCAATCCAATGCGGACCAGGGCCCCGAGGGCGTGACCGTCAGCGATATCGCCACCGCCGAGGCGCTGGGCCGCCGGGTCGCGGACGCGGCCGCCACGTGGGTGGCCGGTCGCACCGCACGCGCCGCCTGATCCGCAGGACCGGGCTTCTGCACGGACAAGAACACCGCGCACCTCGCGAAGATCCTGCTCATGGGAGCCTCCGCACGGCCAGACCCGGCACGACCCAAGCCGGCCGAACCGTGGGCGCGGTGTTCTGCCGTCATACCGATCGAAACCGACCCGCCACCCGCGTCACTGACAGCGCCTCAACCCTGCAGAGGCCGCGGATCAGACGGATTTTGAACGCGATGCACTCTCTCAGCAGGCGCTCGACCCAATGACCACCGTCCAACGGGCAACGCCTGGGTCGACCGGGGACCGAATCGGTCGGAATGAGCGGCTCACTCAGGCCCCACATCAGATCAGTGTTCATTGGCCTACCAGAGACGTCTCATCAACTGAGTAGCCAAAAGAGACGCGACCTGGCTCCATCGTCAGCACAGAGGACGACAACCCCAACACCTGTGCTGTCAGACCTTCTTCAAGGCGCTCGTTGGAAGGCGAGGCAGCGGGCACTCGCAATGGGACCTGCTGAGCTCTCTCCGATGCGGGAACGGACAGCGAGCCATCGCAAGCGACCAACTGACCTCACGCAAGAACGGCCCGTCAAGTGACGGGCTTGAGATCGCCGCGTGGTCCGATTGAGGGGAGCGATCGAATGAACGTAGTGCGGACCGGTGGACTTGATGCCCTGCGACTGGAGGGGAAGGTTGCGGTGGTGACAGGCGGAAGCAGTGGGATCGGCGCGGCGACCGCGAATCGCCTGGCCGAACAGGGGGCATCGGTGGTGGTGGGGTTCCACCATGGAGCGGATCGGGCGGCCGAAGTGGTAGCCCAACTGCCGGGTACCGGGCATCGATACCTGGCGCTGTCGATCGAGGACTCAGCGCAGTTGCGTGAGGCGGCCCAATTCGTCGAGAACCACTACGGCCGGTGCGACGTGCTGGTCAACTCCGCCGGCAGGACGCGCAAGGTGGCACACCCGGACCTCGATGGCTTGGATGACGAGTTGTTCGACTCGCTGATGCGGGTCAATGTCCGCGGTCCGTTCGCTGTGGTGAGAGCACTTGCGCCCTTGATGCGGAGCACGGGCGACGCAATCGTGATCAACGTGTCCTCGATCTCGGGCAGCACTGCGTCGGGGAGCAACATCGCCTACTGTGCCGCGAAGGCTGCGCTGGACAACCTGACCATGTCTCTTGGGCGGGCCTTGGGCCCTGAGATCAGGGTAATCGGCGTGGCGCCGGCCGCAGTGGACACCGGCTTCGTCCCGGGCCGGGGCAGGGACGCCATGCTCGCCCAGGCTGCCACCACACCACTCCAGGTCGTTGTCGCGCCAGACGACGTTGCGGTCGCCATCATCGGGGCCGTCACCCACTTCCGCATCGCCACCGGGACTACCTTCCAAGTGGACGGAGGGAAGCATCTGTAGCGTCCAGCTCCTTCTTGCCTCCCCATTCGGTGTGCGCTCGGTCCCTGTCCAACGCCCCGTCGGCGTCGAGATCTGAACCGCCCCGAGGCCGCCGGAGCCCCCCCATGCGACCCGGGACGGTTTACTTCTCAGCCAACGGATTGCTTTACGTGCGAAACTCCCACGGCGCACACTGGCTTCATGGGAATGCACGTTGCCCACGACGTGGATGAATGGGCCCAGGTGGTCTCGGCGAGTTTCGTTCCGCTGTCGCTGGTCACGCTGTCCGGCTCCTTCACCGGTTCGGTGCACTCCAGTGCTCTGGGCCCCGCTCTCACGCTCTCCGCGGTCAGTGTGCAGGGCCACTCCGTCGTTACCCGAACCTCCAGGCTGGTGCGCACCGAGCCACGAGACGACTTTCTGTTCTCCCTTCATCTCGACGGTGACGGCGCCGTCGTGCAGGACGGCCATGAGGCGGTGCTGGCGCGCGGGGGTGGGGTGCTGTACGACTCCGCGCGGCCCTACCAGCTGCTTTTTCCAACCAGCCATCGTCAGCTGGTGCTGCAAATTCCCCGACACCATTTGTACGACCGGGTAGACCACGTGGCAGAGGTGTGCGGGCGCGCGCTGCCCCCCGACGGCCCCGGCGTCAGGGTCCTGGCTGCCTGTGTGCGCGAACTCGCCGAGACCTGCGAGAGCCTCACCAGTACTCCTCGGGCTGAGCTGGGGGTCACGACCGTCGACCTTCTGGCCACCGTGCTGCGTGCGGCTGTCGGCGACGACATCGGTCCGCGCGGCTTCCCAGGACGAGCCGCCTTGCTCGTATCGATGCAGACGTATGTACGCGATCACCTGTCCGACCCTCGCCTGACGCTGGCGGAGATGGCCCGGTTCCATGGCGTATCCATGCGCTACATGAGCGAGTTGTTCGCCGCTGAGGGTTCCTCTCCGGCCGCGTTCATCCGCGCAGAGCGACTGCGTGCCGCGCATCGCCTGCTGACCGATCCCCGCTACTCGGCGCTCACGGTCTCCACCGTCGCGACCCGCTGCGGCTTCGGTGATCGCACCACATTCACCCGCGCCTTTGTGCGGGCCTTTGGCCTGACACCGGTTGCCCTTCGTGCGGCACACGGCCACGAGTCCGAGTAGCGCGATCCAGCCCGTCGTCGGTGAGCACAGCTGACCGCCGAAAACGCCGCAGACTCGTGCCCGCAACGCCGCATCGACTGGTTCGCTCGCACCTACGGTTTGGCCATCTCAATAACACCCACCCGCCCGGAGGTCGCCATGTCGTCCGTGTACCGTGTCGCAGCCGTGCAGGCCGAGCCCGTATGGCTCGACGCCGGCGCCACAGTTGAAAAGACCATCGGACTCATCGAGGATGCGGCAGCGCAAGACGTGGCTCTCCTCGCCTTTCCCGAGACTTGGATCCCGGGCTACCCGCTGTTCCTGTGGCTGGGAGCGGTAGCCGGGCAGGTGCCGTATGTCGCCCAATATCATGCAAACTCCCTCACGCTGGACAGCCGCCACCTCACAGCGATCCGCGAGGCGGCCCGCCGAACAGGTGTGACCGTCGCTCTCGGTTACAGCGAGAAGGACTACGGCAGCCTCTACATGGCGCAGACCATCATCGGCGCCGACGGCGGTGTCCCGCTGCACCGCCGCAAGCTCAAGCCCACCCATGTCGAACGCACCCTGTTCGGTGAAAGCGACGGCAGCCACCTCAAGGTCGTCGACACCCCGCTCGGCCGGCTCGGTGCGTTGAACTGTTGGGAGCACCTCCAGCCGCTGAACAGGTACGCCATGTATGCCCAGCACGAACAGGTCCACATCGCAGCCTGGCCCGCCTTTGGCCTGTACAAGGGCATTGCCTATGCCTTGAGTGCCGAGGCCAACCTCGCCGTGACGCAGAGCTATGCCCTGGAAGGCGGATGTTTCGTCATCGCCCCGAGTCAGGTAATCGGCGAACGGGCCATCGAGACGTTCGCGACCAATGACGAACAGCGCGCTCTGCTGACCACGGGCGCCGGCAACTCCCGCATCTACGGCCCCGACGGATCGCCCATGGGGAAGCCCCTCGACGAGTACGCCGAGGGGCTGGTCGTCGCCGACATCGACCTGTCTCTGATCGACCTGGCCAAGAACGCCGCAGACCCCACCGGCCACTACGCCAGGTCGGACGCCACGCGACTGCTGCACGACGACCGGCCCAGGCCTGCCGTGGTCCGACCCGGCGAGGCTTCCGGACCTCACTTCGTCGACCTGGACGAGCCAGCAGACAGCACCGCCGCTGAGGTTCAGCTTTCAAGCCTGGCCTGAGCCGGCTGTAATGTCGCCCAGCTGAGGCCACACGCTTACCGACATGCTGAGCCCGACGAGGTATTCAGCGCCTGAGCGTGGACACATCAGGAGGGCATCGTGGATCGTCGAGCACTGGGGTTCGAGAGGCTGGCACGAGCTGCGCGCCGCTGATCCGCATACCGCTCGAGAGCGCGCCAGGGACACGACGCTGGAGAGTGCCGCGTACCTCGGAGCGTTCCTGAGCGTGGCGCAGCCCGCCTCCTCCCTGACGTCTCCGCGGCAGGCCCGGGGAATGAAGGGCGTGCCCTTCGCGGTGAAGGACACCATCGACACCTCTTCACTGGCGACAACGGACAGGTCGGCTGTGCTGGATGGACCGCTGCCCCGCGCGGACGCCGAAGTCGTACGGAACCCGCATGACACCGGGAGATCGGCGAGTCGAGCGGAGGGAGCGCGGTCGCTGTCGCGGTCTGTGCCGCGACGTTCTCCCTCGGCACCGACACCGACGGGTCGATGACGATCCCCGCTGCGTGCTGCAGCATCGTCGGGTACCGGCCGACCCGTAGCCGGTACCCGACGATGGGCTCCTGTCGATTTCTTGGACGCGGGACAGTGTCGGCGTGATGGCCACATCGATTGCGGATGTGATCGCAG
Organism: Streptomyces sp. NBC_01622; assembly: GCF_045209635.1. Lineage (NCBI taxonomy): Bacteria > Bacillati > Actinomycetota > Actinomycetes > Kitasatosporales > Streptomycetaceae > Streptomyces > Streptomyces sp. NBC_01622. Next base: position 1,605,703 of record NZ_CP109293.1, on the reverse strand, counting down.
TTGACGCAGTGGTGGCCGGTCGACGTCCGAGCCGCCCCGCCGGTGCCGCAGCCCCCTGCGACTGGGCGTTCCACAGAACCGTTTGAGCGATCTTGACGCCGACGTGGCCGACGTCGTCGATGACGCCTTCGGCCGTCGCCTGTCCCGGGTCTGGCTGCTCAAGCCGGGCGAGCGGTATCGCGCGGACCCCCCATGTCCTGGCCGTGGTCCCGGCTCGCGGGCGAGACCGCCAGTCGTCTTCGGCACGCAGAATCACCCATACATCCGATCAATTGCTCCGGATTTGTCTACAGGGTGGACGGGAGGCGACTCCCTTTGCATGCAAGTCGCGTACAACCCGTTGACAGCGTCAAGCGCGTGCTGCCACGTTGAACCTCATTCATCGGATGTATCGATCTCCCCCTGCGGGCATGCCCGTGGCTTGACGGATCCCGGAGCGGTCATGAAATGGATGGCGTCGACGTGCAAGATTCTCGGTTCTGTACTCGCCTTCGGACTGGTCGGCGCGGGAGCGCTGGGCGTGTCGGCAAGTCCGGCGCGGGCCGCCACCGCATCGGTGCTGTGGGCAGCGCCTGACGGTCGCGGTGCGGCGTGCACATCGAGGAATCCCTGTTCCCTGCCCACCGCGCAGGCCGAAGTGCGCGCTCTTGAGCACGGCCGGAACCCGGTGAGCCCCCGGGTCGAACTCCTCGGCGGCACGTACCGGTTGGACAAGACATGGACGTTCGGCACGGAGGACTCCGGCCGGCCCGCCCACCCCGTGGTGTGGGAGGCCGCGCCCGGCGCCCACCCGGTCATCTCCGGCGCCTCCCGGGTAACCGCCTGGCGCGAGGTGGGGAGCAGCGGTGTGTGGGCCGCACATGTGCCCCGCGGCAGCGCCACCCGCCAGCTCTACGTGGACGGCAGGCAAGCCCCCATCGCCCAGGCCACCCCGGCGGCCCTGCACTTCACGGGCAACTGGGCCGGGTCGGCCACAGGGTATGACCTGTCGAACGACGCCGTGGCCCTGGCCTGGTTCTCGCACCTCACGCCCGCGCAAGTGGCGCAGGTCGAGTTCGACTATCCCGCAGGCAACGGCGCGTGGACCGACTCCAAGTGCGGGGTCGCACGGATGTCCGGCAGCACGCTGGTCATGGATCAGCCCTGCTGGACCAACGTCACCGACATCGCCCCGTTCAGCCAGGGCACCGGCGGCCTGCCGTCGATGCCCACCTCGCAGCTTCCCGACACGATCCAGGGTGCCCGCAGCCTTCTGACGCCCGGTCAGTGGTTCCTGGACGGCGCCACCGACACGCTCTACTACACGCCCAGGAGCGGTCAGCGGATGGCCGGCCTGGACATCGAACTGCCCCGGCTGGAGAAGCTGGTGCAAGGTGCCGGCAGCCTGGCCAGGCCCCTGCACGACGTCACCTTCGAGGGCCTGCAGTTCTCGTACGCCACCTGGAACGCCCCCTCGTCACCGGTGGGCTTCGCCGACGTGCAGAGCAACCTGCACAGAACCGGCGCCAGCAATCAGGGGCTGTGCACCTTCTCCGCACCCGCCGGCTCCTGCCCGTGGGGCGCACTCACCCAGCCCCTGGCCAACGTCGCCTTCACCGGGGCCAGCCGTGTGACGATCACCGGCAACCGATTCGTCAACCTCGGGGGCGCCGGCCTGAGTTTCATGTACGGGGGATCGCACAACGTCATCGACGGCAACGAGTTCACCTCGATCGCCTCCACCGCCCTCTCGCTCGGCTGCACGTACGACCCGACTCCCACCGGCACACCGGACTCGGTGATCAAGGACAACTGCACCCCCGACCCGAAGACCGTGCAGGCGGACCAGGTCGGGACGAACGAGATCCTGGACCACACCACGGTCTCGAACAACGTGATCCATGACGTCGGCACCGACTACCGCTCGGCCTGCGGCATCACGCTGCTGTTCAGCCGCCACACCACGATCACGCACAACGAGCTGTACAACCTGCCGTACACCGGGATCACCGCGGGTGTCATCCAGGGCCACGTCGACGACGCCAACCATCCGCAGAACTCGACCAACGTCAACGCCGACAACACGATCAGCAGCAACCTGATCTTCAACGTCATGCAGGTCCTCGACGACGGCGGCGCGATCTACATGGAAGGCCACCAGGCGCAGTACGTCTACCAGGCCGACGGCACCATCGACGCGACGGCCACCCTGGCACACGGCCTGCACGTCACCGGCAACGTCGTCTACAACGACGGCTCGCGCTTCAACGCCTTCTACGACGACGCCGGTTCGGAGTGGATCAGCTTCAGCGGCAACGCCGAGTTCCACCCCCTGGCCTCACTCGGCGCCCAGGGCGGCTGCTCGGCCACCGGCCACTTCTGGGTCACCGGCAACTACTTCTCCGACCCCGCGGAGAGCTACTTCTGCACGCAGCCCATCGACTCCCACGCCAGCGACAACACCACCATCCCCGCGTCTCCGGCCCCGGGTGACATCCCCGTCTCCCTCCTCGCCCACGCGGGCGTCACCGACGGATACGGGTCGCTGGCGGGTCGCCTCCCGCTCACCGCGAGCTACGTCTCCGCGCCCACGCCCATCGTCGCCGGCTCCTCGACCCAGAGGGTCCTCATCGGCGGTGCCGGCTTCTCATCCAGCACCCCGGTGTACTTCGGCGACCGGCGCGCAACCGACGTCCAGGTGGTCTCCTCCGGTTTCCTGATCGCCACGGTGCCGACCGGAGCCGACGGCACGGACGTCACCGTCGGCACCTACGTACCCCGTCCGGTCATCACCGCCCCCACGAGCGGCACCATCGGCCTGGCGGACACCTTCACGGTCCGCGGTACAGCGGTGGCCGACAACATCGTCACGGTCAACGACAGCGCGAACCAGGCAGGCTGCACCGCAACCACCGGCGCCGACGGCGCCTGGTCGTGCACGCTCACCGACTCCTCGCCCGGCCGGCAGACCCTGTCCGCCACGCAGTCCGACAAGGACGGAGCCACGTCCAAGCCGTCGGCAGCCGTCCTGGTCTACGTCGGCACCCCGCCGGCCACAGCACGCCTCAACGACACCGATCCGTCAATCGTCTACAACGCCTGGGACTACCTGGGAAGCCGGGGCTATGGCGACCACGACGACGACGTCCACTACGCGACGACCGACGGCAGCAGTATCACGTTCACGTTCATCGGCACCGGGATCAAGGTGTTCGGTGAGGAGTTCACCGATCAGGGCAACATCGGCGTGTCGATCGACGGCGGTCCCGCCACCGTTGTCGACACGGTGCCTGCCGACGGTGCGCGCCACGCCGATGCCGCCGTCTACAGCAACACCGCACTCGCCGCCGGCGTCCACACCATCGTGGTGACCAAGCTCTCGGGCTCCTACGCCACCTTCGACGGCTTCGAAATCGACAACCCCGCCTCCCAGTAACCGCTGGACGCGCCGCCTACGGGCTGGGGTTCACACTCACTGGAATCCGGGCAACGGGCAGGCCTCCGTGCGGTGGAAGGACCCCACCGCACGGAGGCTGCGCCACCTGCAAGCGATGGTGCTGACGTCCATCAGGAAGGCTGTCGAGGGACGACGAACTGGTCAGTCATTACAGCAAGCCGGTGAACGCTGCACTCCTGCGGGGCGGAGTCGCCGCAGCCGGCGAGCGGGAGTCGGACTGTCTGCGTGACCGCCAGACGGAAGCATCCGGTTTCGTCGCTCGGTCTGCCAGTACCTTCAGCAGCGGCCAGATCATCGACCGCGTGGTGGCCCCGATCATCTACTGGGTCATTTTCCTGCCCTGGTCGTTGCCCGAGGTAGATGTGCGAATGTACGTCGACGACCTCTGCAGGCGCTCAGCGTGACCACCGCCCTCCCCGCGCTGGAGAAACGGCTCGGCTTCTGTCGTGCCGCCTTACAGGGCTCAAGCTGATTCGGTCACGACGACCCGAGCGTCGGCGTCGCCCAGAGCCGCGGCGAGGGACGACTGCAGCCGACGGACTGCTTCGAGATGGTCGCCGGTCCAGATCATGCGGACGCCTGTCCTCGTGGCGCGGCCATCCGCATCATGCAGGTCACGGCGTACGGCCTCGATCAGTCGCGAATTGTTTCTGCGGTCGGATTCCAGCGGGCGGGGCACTGTTCCTTCGCTCTCCATTCCCTGGGCCAGGCGTTCGTACCACTGAAAGATCCGTTCGGCCATGATCAGCAACTCTCGCTGTGCGGCGGCCCGGTCCTTGAGCGGTTCGCCCCCCGTGGACCGCCGCCATAGCTCCAGGACGGCGTCGGCGGCCAGGCGGAGTCCGACAACACCTGTGACCAGGGTGGTCACCTCATCCATCGGGATGGCTTTTGCTCCGCGCTCGGCCAGATACGTCCGGAAGGCGTCGTCCAGCCGGCGCGCGGCTGCGGCCGCCTGGCGACCCTCCTGTGGGATCACGAGGGCCGTGGGTCCGAAAGTGCAGCAGGACACTGCGTAGCCCACCGCACTGACCAGATACCGGGCGCTGTCGACATACGCCTCCGCCAACGCTTTGACCAGGGCCGCAGACGCGCCTCGGGGCCAGAAGAGCAGCCCCACGACCGCGCTCACCGCACAGCCGAGCACGATGTCCTCGATGCGGATCAGGATGACCGACAGCCCTGCAGGCTGGGCGATGCTGAACAGGATCACCAGGGTGAGCGTGAAGGCCGCCTGCCCGGCGGCGAACGAGATCGCGGCCGGAACGATGCCGGAGGCCATCACCGCGACCGGCAGCAGGATCCACAGTGCGATCGTGTCGTGCCCGATCAGCTGCAGCAGAACGGCGCCCAGAACCGATCCGGCCAGGGTGCCCCCGACGGCTCGGAAGACGCTCTGCCCAGTGTTGAGGGCGTTGGAACGCAGCACGGACAGAGTGCCCAGCATGACCCAGAATCCGTGCTGGACACCGGTCACATCGGCGAGCGCGACTCCGATGCCCAGGCCGATGCCGCCGCGGATGCTGTTGTGCAGCCAGACCGAGTGCGGTTCGACATGCGCCGCCGCTCGCTCCCAGGCGCTGGTCAGCGCACCCGACGGCGATCCGGGTTCGCGGCCAAGGAGACGGTCCGACCAGCCGCGCTGGTCCGCAGCCCGGGCAATGTCGATGTTCCGGGCGATCTGCAGAACGACGAAGGCCACTTCCTGGGCTCGGAAGGACACATCCAGGCTGTCGATGAAGGTGTCGACATCAAACTCGCCGCCTGCTTGGTTGTCCGGTGTGGGCAACCGGCTGACTGCCCCGTCCTCCAGCGCAGCCAGAGCCTTACGAAGCTCCTGTGCCGCGGCGCGCAGCCGGTCCTGCGTGGTGCCGGGATCATCGAGCATGTCCGCCGATGCATCCAGCACGTCAGCGGCGGCTCTGCGTACCGCCGAGGGCTGAAGGTCGCCCGTCGGGCCGGGCTCGTCCAAGGGGGATGCCGGCGCCAGAACCGTGCTCAGCCAGGTCAGCTCGTCGACGAGGCGGACGAGTGCCCGGGAACCGGTGGACAGGCCGGTGGGTCGGTAGGGAGTGGCGGTAAAGGCTCGCTGCAGATCCTGCGCGCTCGACACGGTCTGCTGAACGCAGGCACGGCACTCCCCGAAGGCCGGACCGTTGGCGTGGCCCGCGAAGTAGTCCGCGTCGGTGCGCAACTGCTGCGCCGCGGCTCGGCAGACCTGCGCCGCGGGCGCGCTGAGCGGATCCTCATGAGTCCTCGGCCAGAGCAGCCAGACCGCGATCATGGAGGTCACGCCCGCCAGCATCACGCCGATCAGCCGGTCGGGCAACTGCGTCAGCGGGGCGTGCGCCGACACCGGCAAAATGAACGCCAACAGCAGCGATGTTGCGGTTCCGGCCAGGACCGAGCTGACCACACCCGAGAAGAGCACAGCGAAGCCCACCACGACCGTAGCCGTTGTCGCGGTCCAGACCGACTGTGCCGCGAGGGTGCCCAGAGTGACCAGTACCAACCACGCCACCGTGAGTGCCGCGTGCGCCCGCAGTCGCTGTGCCATGGGGCCGGTGAAATCAACCAGCAGGAGCATCGCAAACGCACCGAACGCGGCGAAAGTACCTACGGCGGGTGCGTGAAAGGCCTGGGTGCACAGGGCGAACAGGGAGGGCATCACCAACGCGTTCCTGGCGGCCCGCCGTGTGGCGGCCAGGCCCGGATCCCGGCGGCGCAGCCACGCAGTGATACGGCGAATCTGGTTCATCACGATCTGCCTCGGTGGGGTGGTGGACGACGGCCAAACAGTGTTTTCAGCCAACGAGGGCAGCGGTGCGCCTCAGCAGGGCCAGAACCTCGGCGTCGAGCTTGCGGGCGACGCTGAATCGGATCAGACGGCTGCCGGCACCCTGTTTCCCGTCCCAGCTACCGCTGACCTCAAGTTCTGCGATTCCGATGAGACGGCCTGGAGCAGGCGGGGTGGTGACGCGCCGTACGGGAAGTGCATGTCCAACCGCGGTTGTCCGACGGCGGAGCTGTACGTCGGCCTCGGAAATGCCGAGTGTCTCGCGGATGTCCTGGATGACGGCGCCGAAAGGTCGCCGAGTGTTGAGGACGTGCCGCTTGATGGGGATCCGGAGCACGTATTCGCTCACCAAGCCGACAGCGACGCCCGGATTGCCCCTGAGTTACCGATATTGAGGCTAACGCAGGTGGGCGATGATCAGGTTCGGGTCCTTGCGCAGGGCCCACGTGGCGGACGTGATGTAGACCGTGTGACCGCGTATGGCGATCGACGTCGGATTCTCAAGTCCGTCCTTGCCGGTGAGCGCGATGGTCTGGTTGCCGTCGGGCTCGATGATTGCGACCTCGTTCTGACTGTCGAGCGCTGCGATGATCCGATCGCTATGGCCGATGAACTGGAAGTCGTCGATGCCGTCCAGCCCGGTCGCCTTGGTCTGGAACGCCCCGGCGGAACCGTTGCGGCGGATGGGGATCCTGATGATGGTGCCGAGTGACGTATTCGTCACCCATACCGCTCCTTGATGGACTTTCAGGCCGTTCGCGCCCAGGGTGCCATGAGGAGCCAGCTCCGGGCCGGTGGCCCAGGCAGTGGCTGCGCCGCCGCCGATCGGCATCCGCCAGACGGTGCTCAGCGCTGAGTCGGCGCTGTAGAACTCGCCTGTGGCTCTGTCCAGCCCGAGCCCGTTGGGCACGCTGTCGGCCGACAGCGGGGTGATGCGTTTGGGCGTGCCGCCCGGCTTCAACCGCCAGAGCCCGGTCAGATCGCTGGTCCCGGTCACGTACAGGAAGTACAGGGTGCCGTCGTCGGCCCGCACGAGCCCGGTGAGGAGCGCGAAACCGAGCAACGGCGTGTGGACACCGCCATCGGCGGGAGCCGGCAGGGTCGCCAACACCTCGCGGCGGCCGTCGGGATGGAGCCTGGCCACCTGGTGCGCGACGGCCTGGTTGAGGTCGATGGCGCCGTGGGGTTCGAGCGCGATGTTCTCCGGCTGCTGGCCGGCGGCGAGGTCGAAGTGGGCGGCGATCCGTACCTTGGTGAACGGGTTGGACGGGGTGGCGGCGACCGCTGGGACGGTCTGTGCGAGAGCCGCGGCGCTCAGGGCTGTGCCTATGAGCTTGGCGGCGCGAGAGAGGGGCATGAGAAGTCGTTCCTTAAGGTGGTGAAAACACCGGCTGAGGCGCTTTCAGATCCCTGGGGACCTTCCGAAACAGCGGCACTGCGACTTTCTGTGTCGGCCCTGCTTGTGGAGTGACCGGGCGACGGCCATGTGGGCTGGGCTGCGTCTCGGGGGAGCGCGTGCTTCTCGGCCTCGCCGACGCCGTCTCACCACGCGCAGCCTGGCCTGCCGCGCCAGGATCGCCCACCGGTGGGGCAACGGCCCCGCCCGGTGCCGATGAAGATCTGCTATCCGCGCGACCTCTTAGGGTTCCTGCAGCCAGTAGTCGGTGTGGACCTTGACGTCTTCAGGCCATTCGAGCAGCAGCCAGCCGGACAGGACGCGTGCCCACCAGCTCTGTTCGGCCGATGCAGAGGTTCTGATTGGCCGTTCGACGCCCTGGAACTGCGACTACTGACCGCTACCGGATCTCTTCCGTACCGGCTCGTGAGACAGGGACACAACCCAGGTCGTGATCGCTACCTCGTGTCAGGCGTTGAGCTGTTGGATCGCCGTCGCCCAATTCTCGATGTGGTAGCCCCTGGCCAGCCTTCCGTCACGGACGGTGAATACGTCAATCGCCATCGTCCTGAAGGACTTGCCGGTCGGAGCAGTGCCCCAAAATTCTTTGACCGGCGTCCCCGTTGCTTCGCCACGCACGATCATCGTGTCGTCGACCACATGGATGTCGACCACCTCCCACGCCAGATCGGGCACGGTCTCTCCCATGGCCTTGAACACGTCGCCCAACTGGTCACGCGTCAGGAAATCCTGATTTGTGTGGTACGAGTGATAGTCGTCGTTGCATGCCTGGGCCAGAAGTTCCGACACATTCTTCTCGCTCGGTTTGTTCAGCGCCTCGTAGAGCGGGGCAGAGATCCTGCGCGCCTCTTCGACAGTCATGAACGATTCGTCGCTCTTAGTCATCGGGCCTTGTCCCTTGCTGCAGACGGTGTCGTACCGCGCCAATCGCCACTGGGCGGCCCGAGATTATCTCGGGCGTCGATTCCGGTCTCTCACCTAAATGCGTGATGGGTACGCCGAGCGAGGACGTCCAAGGGACTTGGCCCTGCACCGGCCGGCCTCCCGCACAATCGCCAGGATCTTGCGGTAATCACCAGGCAGCGCGCCCTCTTCGACCGCGTCGCCGCGGTGCGGGATGAGCAGCACCGCCCGCCCGGCCGCATTCACCGATACCGGAGCAGCAGCCTCGGCGTTGGCCTGCTCGGCCAGGCGGTTCAACACCCGCTCTGCGATCGCCAGTTCGTCCCGCTCGACCTGAACTTCCTGAAGCTGCTTGGCCAACCACTTGGCGAGGGCGTCCAGTTCGCTCCGGCGAGCGGTGATCCACACCACGCATCCCGCCCCAACCGGACATGCCCAATGATCTATGCCATGGCCATCCGCCGCCGACCGGCGCGAGTACCCCACTCGTCACTCACACCAGATCTGCGACCTGCGACCTGCGGCTTCACGATGCACACCGCTCGCTGAGCAGCCCCGAGTCCCGCGCCTGCTACGACAGGAAGCGCGGCGAAGGTAAACGTCACAACGCCGCCCTGATCTGTCTCACCCGCCGCAGGGTCGACGTCCTGCACGCCATGTTCAAACACCGTGCCACCTACGAGCCGACACACGAACAAGCTGCCTGATCAAGAATGCAGACCTTGACCGAACAGATGGGAGCGTCCCCCAACGCGGTGGCCCAGGGCGAGGGCTGCTCGTCCTCACTCGCCGGGAAAATGCCCCTCCGGGGCTGTGGGTAGGCCGATCTCGGGGGAGTAGGCCTGGTAGACAGTGACGGTGGATGCCGTATCCCGGGGGTGGGGAGCAATATGCGATGACGGCCGAGCCGCGCTCGTTCACCGTGGCGGTGGAGGGCAGTGGCCCCGCGGAGCTCGACTACCGGGGCCCGCAGGGTTGGGCCACGGTGGTCCACCGCGCCTACGAGGGGCAGCCGTTCTGCCTGCGCGGGCCCGACGGCGGCTTGCTGGGCTATGAAGTCGGCCCCCGGGAGCACGACATGGGGCGGCCGCGCGTCTGGGAGTACCGGGTGGGCCTGTCCGGGCCGCAGCGGCTGCGTATCGAGAGTGCCGAGCAGTGGTCGATCTCCGTCACCCCGCTGGAGCAGGACGAGGTCGAGGACGGCGGCTACTTCTCCTACCGGGGGATCGGCTGCCAGTTGGTCGAGATCGTCAGGACCGACTCGGAGCCCGCGGCGATCGTCGAGTTCACCAAGGTTGTCCGTCCTGCCGGCTATACATCTCAGCGCCTCCATGTGTTCCTGGCCGGGAGGCCCGGCGTGGAGAGGTGGGAGCCCTGTGACACCGACCGCGTCCGGTTCCTGCACCGATGGAACAGCCTGGACGCCGCCCGTGGCGGGCGCTCCGACGGCGGGGTGGCCACCCATGTCGAGGTTCGCGAAGCCGACAACCACGAATGGCGGCTGCGGGTGCTGCCGTTGTCCGCCGCCGAGCCCCTGGAGACGGTGGTGACCGGCTCCGGTACAGAGGTCATCGCCTACGAGGGGCACCCGGGGGCACTCACGCTGCGCCAAACCGGGCGCCCGGGTTTGGTCCAAGTAACGGGCTTCGACGTCTCCCTGCTCTCCTACGCCGACCGCCCGCTCACGGGAGGCGTGATCGTCGGGAACGCCACGGCGCCGACGCTGCTCCAGGTCAAAGGCGACGGTGGCTGGGAGCTGCGGGTCACGCCGCTCGACGAGGTGCGCGCCTTCGACCGGCAGATCGGTGGCACGAGAGGCACGAGCGGCGAGGTGGTCCGTTACACGGGCCCGCCCGCCACGGCAGTAGTCGGCCCCCGTCCGTGGAGCCCGTCGTTCCGCGTGTTCGGCGTCCGCATCTTCACCGCCGACCTCATCCCCGAGGAGCGGGAGTGGGCCTTCACCGACGCTGGCCCGCTGGCCCGCTTCCGGCCCCCGAAACTGGACCTGCGCCCCGGCATGCTGGCAGCGGTCCAGAGCTACAGCGCCCCCGGCTGGCAGATCCGCGCCAAGCCCAAGAAACCATCTCCTTGGGCACGTTGGACAGCCCGTCGGCGGGGGAAGCGTTGAGCGGGTTGTTCCCCCGCCGATGGAGACGGCGCGCTCAGACGCTCAGGCCCCTGACTCGGACACTCAGTCCCCCGAGACCGTCGTACGCGGACATCACGACCTCCAACACCCGCATGTCGTCCGCGGGTTCGCGCATCTGGTTCGTCACGTTCGCCACTGCCATCCGGGCATCGGGCTCGACCATCACCATGGAGCCGCCCCAGCCGCCCCCGTAGGTGCTGCCGAACAGCCCGTGGCCCAGGCCCTTGGTCTGGCCGCAGGTCCTGTGGTCGACCTCCTCGACGCGGCGCTTGCTGTCTGAGCCGTACGTCCTCGAAGGTGCGCTCGCCCTGTTGCTGTCCCGTGCCTGGCCGGGGCGCCTGCGGCATGCCGCCGACCGGTCGGTTCGATCAGTGAGCTGCCGCCATCTTGCAGCGACAGGTCTGTTGTTCGGGGGCTGCAGTTGGCCGTGCAGATCGCCTGGCAGGGCGGTTACGGAGTTTTCCGCCCGTCGCCGGTGGCGCTTTTACGATCCGGCTCATGACGGATCCGGACTCCGAAAGACGCTGGGCCAAGTACGAGCAAGGCGTTCGAGGCCATCGGCAGCGCGGCGTGCTACGGCGACGTTGTCGAGGAGTTGCTCGCCGAAGCGTTGGCCTGCTGAACCAACGGCTGACGTACCAGCCACCGTCGGCGCCGATGCGCGGCGTGTGGATCGGCTCGGGAAGCTACGTCCGTGAGGGCGAGAGGGGAATGCCGACCACTCCGATGGAGGCCCAAGTCAACGCTCGTACAACCGAGTTGGCCGGTGAACGTGACGGGAAGGGGCACCGTCCGGTGGTGCGCAACGGCAAGCTGAACGGGATCTTCAGCTTCTTCAGCGGCCCTTCAGCCGCCGGGCGCAAGAGTTGCCCCGTACTCGATCCCGGTGGGGTCGGGGGCCGGAACAAGGCCGATGCCCCCTGTATCCCATCACGAAGGAGCAGATCCCATGAACATGCAATGGCGCAGGGTCTCACGCCGACGAGGCATGATGCTGGCCGGCGCAGTGGCCGCACTCCTCGCCGCGGGCGGGACCGCTTCGGCGGCGACCTCGGGTCACGCCGCCACGACCAAGCACGACGGCGTCACCCTCACTCCGGTGTCCGGGCCGCACTCGCACCCGCACGAGGTCCCGGTCACCATCGTGGAGGTGCCGGGCGTAAAGCTGCCGCCCGTCGAGAGCCTGCCGGAAGGCAAGAGCAAGCCGTTGCCTTATCCCATCGAAATCATCGGTGAAAAGGGCAACACGGAGCTGCCCCCCACACAGTGACGCTTCCGGGGCACAAGCGGCCGTAACCGGGGGGACGCACGGAGACCCGCAGGGTTGCTGAACGTGTGCCAGGCCGCTTCCGCGGGTGCTCGGCTGGGACTTCCCAGCCGAGCGCTCTGTGGAACGTGCGCTCGAATCCGGTTGCCACCTCTTGACGCGCCGCGGACTGCGAGGGGCACACGGTCGGTGTAACTCCCGGGTTCCCACGGGTCCGTATCGCTGCCGCGGGGGCGTCGACGATGAGTTCGGTACACCAGCCGCTGGGCAATTTCGTCCAGCAGCACGGGATCGTCTCCGAACCAGTACTTGTCGAAGTGCTCCATGGCGGCACGGCCGGACCGAAGCATGAAGCGGCCCTCCAGATGAGAGACCGGGACCGCACGGATACGACGAGCAGGATCAGATGCGTCACAGGCGCCCAGTCCTTCAGGTGTCCCACCGAGCCACAACACGGGCCCGCTGCGCGGAGCCAGATCCAGGAGGCCCGCCCCAGGCCGACATCGTGAACACGAAGCCGACACCGTGACACCGAACACCCCTGCGGCCGTAGACCGCAGGGGTGTTCTCACTCCCGCACATCATCAACGACAGTGACGCCCTGTACTCATGCAGCGCGTCGGGCAACAGTTCTCCTCACTTCGGGTGTCCGAGGGATGCCTGCGGCAGGTCATGTTGTGGCTGGTGGACTGCATGGTGCGCAGAACGCTCGGCCGGGCGTCCCCGGCCGAGCGTTCCGCGGATGCGGGTTCGGCATCCCTGGAGGGTGCCTGTGCGGTGCGGCTAGCGTCGCGTGTGCCCCGGAAGCGTCGTCACTGCGTCGCCCGTGTTGCCTTCGTCGCCGACGACGACGGGGGCGCCCGGCATCAGAGTGGCCTTCCCGGGCTTCACGTTGTGCGGCTTCGCGCCGGGCACCTCGACGAGCGAGGGCTTCTCGCCCGTGACGGGGCCTCCCTTGGTGACCGGGAGGTCTCGCAGCTTCTTGCCGGTGCCCGGCTGGATGTGGTGCGGGTGCGGATTGCCGGGTACCTCGCTCAGGGTGACGCCGCCGTGCTTGACGACGGTGCCCTCGGAGGAGGTTGCTGCTACGGCAACCCCACCCGAGACGAGCAGGGCGGCCACTGCGCCAGCTATCGCTGCGCCTCGACGGCGCGAAATGCCGTGCCACTGCGTGTTCATGGGATCTGCTCCTTCAGCGGTGGCAGGGACACGGGGTTGCCGGGCCGAGCCCGGTCCCGGTCCCGCCGGGGAAACGAGTACGGACCGACTCTCGCTTCCGTCGGCTGAAGGGCCGCTGAACGTCCTGAAGATTCCCTTCAGCCCCTGGCGTGACCGATCGGGCAAGCTAGGCGCATGCGTGTGCTGGTGATGGACGACGACGCCCGGCTCGTGGAGCTGCTCCAACAGGGCCTCAGGGCAGAGGGGTTCGCGGTGGACGCCGTGAGTGACGGCCTTGACGGTCTCGCCAGGGCAGCGGCCGACAACTACGACGTGATCATTCTCGATGTCATGATGCCCGGCCTGAACGGCTACAAGGTGTGCGCGCACCTGCGGTCGATCGGCGACAACACCCCCATCCTGATGCTGACGGCGAAAGACGGTGAGTACGACGAAGCAGAAGGACTGGAAACCGGCGCCGACGACTACCTGACGAAGCCCTTCTCCTTCGTCGTCCTCACCGCTCGGCTGCACGCCCTGATACGCCGCGCGCGCCCAGAGCGGCAGATCGTCCAGCACTTCGGAGACCTGGAGATCGACACGGGTGCCCGCCGCTGCCGCCGTGCAGGAACGGACATCGCCCTCACTCCACGGGAGTTCGACATCCTGACGCTGCTCGCGGCAAGCCCGGACATCGCCATCAACAAGGCCGCCCTCCTGGAACAGGTCTGGGACAGCGCGTACGAGGGCGGCCCGAACATCGTGGAGGTCTACGTCAGTGCTCTTCGCCGGAAAATCGACAAACCCTTCGGCCGGGCCAGCATCGAAACCGTGCCAGGCGGGGCCTACCGGCTCCGTTCCGACGGAGCGTGACCACCGACGCAGCCGACGCCTGCGACCGCAGACGGTGCGCGGCCGTGCCACTGCTGCTGTCGCACTCGTCGCCAGTCTTGCTCTCGCTGCCTGCTCGGTGGTCCTGCTCTATGCCGTTCACACCAACCTGGTCGCCTCCGCCCAGGGCGCGGCGCGCGATCACGTCGACAAGGCAGCTCACCAACTTGGCTCAGGCACGCCTCCGGCCGACGTACAGGCCTCCCTACCGGACATCATCCTGGACAGCGCGCCCCCCGCCGGCTCATCGTCCACCGCGTCAGGAGACCAGGGGGCCAGTGCCAGTGTGGGCACGCCCACGGGGACGATGGTGGTGCAGGCTTTCCCGAACCTCGCTCCCGCGCACACCGCCGTTATCACCCTGACCTGGGCTCTGGTCCCCTCGACCGCCCTGCTGGTTCTGCTGGTCGCCTACCTGACCTGGTACGCCATGGGCCGAGCGCTGCGACCTGTGGAGAACATCCGTGCCGAGTTCGCCGACATCACCGCCCACAGTCTTCAGCAGCGCGTTCCCGTCCCCGATTCCGACGACGAAGTCGCCTCGCTGGCGGAGACGATGAACGGCACTCTCGATCAACTTCAGCGTGCCGTCGGCCGGTTGCGGACCTTCACCTCGGACGCCTCGCACGAACTGCGCGGTCCCCTCACCACCCTCAAGGCCCGTCTTGAGCTGGCCCTGGCCCGTCCCGACCGGGCCGAATGGACCGCGGTCGGCAACGAAGCCCTGCGCGACACCACACGTCTTGAGGACATCGTCACCGATCTGCTGCTCCTTGCCCGCCTGGACGCCCGCCAGCCCCTGAAACTCCAACCCCTGCGCGTCACCGACCTCTTGCGACGGACCCTCGCCGAGCGCTATCCCCGTCAACCGGTCGTCCTCGCCGCGGACTCCGACCCCGACGAGGCGATCCTGGGCAGTGGTACGGCGCTCACCCGCCTCTTCACCAACCTCCTCGACAACGCGCTGCGCCACGCACACAGCACCGTGACCGTGGAAGTGAGCCACACCGAGCGCGAGTTGATCGTCGAGGTCACTGACGACGGTCCCGGCATCCCCGAACCCGACCGCGAGCGGGTCTTCGACCGTTTCACGCGTCTGGACAATGCCCGTACCCGCAGCGAAGGCGGCACGGGTCTTGGCCTCGCCATCGCCCGCGACATCGCGACCGCCCACGGGGGGACGCTCACTGCCGAACGACCTCGGACCACCGACGGGGGTGCCCGTCTGCTCCTGATCATCGCCAGGCAAGACCAAACCGTGCAGCACGTCGCGGCCGTGCGACCGAAGATCGGACGCGCGTGACGGCGTGTGCACCCATTCATGTGAGAGACAAGCGGCCGATTGGCCATCGACGTCGGATTCAGAACCGGTGTCCGTGCGAGGCCGGACATGGAACTGCTCCCAAGTGTGACCGCGTGCCTCTGGTACCCCGGACCGGGGGCCCAGGCACGCTCCGGCTCCGAGGCTTCCCCGGACTGCGCGGTGGCCTCTCGGGGCAGTCGGATTTTGACCATGAAGAGTCGTCTGCGTATCCGGCATCCACAGGCCTCTGAGCATATTTTTGATGGCATCGACCCGACTGCCGCAGAGCGCCGGGTGACGGATTCCGGAAGGGACAAAGCACGATGAGTTCTGTAGAGCGTATTCGGCTGACCTACGCCTTCGACGCCTACTGCGGCTGGTGCTATGGCTTCGGACCCGCCGTGCACGAGTTCGCCACCGCGAACGCGGACCGGCTCGAGCTGCGAGTGCTGTCCGGCGGTCTGTTCACCGGCTCGCGCGCACTTTCGGTGTCGGCCTACCCGCACATCCCCGGCGCCAACGAGCGCATCGCCCAACTGACCGGTGTCACTTTCGGCGACGGTTACCGAGCCGGGCTGGCGGACGGAAACGTGGTGATGGACTCCGCCGATGCCGCCACCGGCCTGGTCGCGTTGCGCAGCCAGCCGGGCGTGAACGCCCTGGACGCGTCGGCCGCGATGCAGCGTGCTTGGTACCGTGACGGTCGCAGCCTGTCCGCTGCCGGAGTGTACCGGGAGCTCGCAGCCGAGCTGGGTCTGGACGCCGAGGCGGTGGTGGCCGCGTTCGCTTCGCCTGCCGCCCGTGCCGAGGCGGAGGCCGACTTCCTCGAGGTGCGCCGCCTGGGCGTCGATGCCTACCCGACGCTGCTGCTGCACACCGCCCACGGCACCGACCGTCTGGGCGGCCCGGTCACCTCGGCCGACGCCCTCACCCACGCCCTGGACCAGCACATGGCCGCCACCACGGCCGCCTGAAACCACTTGCACACCCCTGAAGGGCAGTGCACCCATGTCCAGCCTGACGTATTCCGTTCACACGGCCGGCGACACCGGCCTGAACTAGTCGTCCGTCCTCGTGAGGGGCGAGCGCGAAGCGCTCCTGGTCGACGGCCAGTTCACACTCGCCGAGCAGCACCGGGTCCTGGACGTCATCGACAGCGGCAAGGAGCTGACCACCGTGGTGGTCACCACCGCCGACCCTGGCAGGCGTTCCCCGACGTCAGGATCGTCGCCACCGCCACCACCGTGGAGCGGATCAAGAGGCAGTTGGCAGGGCAAGCTCAAGACCTGGGCACACCTGGGCAAGAACCTGCCCAGCGAAGTGATCGTCCCGGAGGCGCTGGATGGGGAGCGCGTCAGGACCGCGCGGTGGTGGGCGGGGTCCTGCTCTTCGCCGGTCTGCATATGTGGACCGCCGACACCCCTACGCCGCGTGAGCGGCACGCCTGGGCCGTGACGCTCGCCGAGATGGAGCGGCTCGCATTGGCTCTGGATCTGGGCACCAAGGTCGCCACCGGCGAGATGAGCTGGGGCTGACTCATACTCACGACGGGCCTGCGGTGCCTTCTCCGCAGCGGTCAGCGCTGTCCGCTGGGTGACGGTGGTTTTCCCATTCGGCCGAGACCGGCCGTAGCCGCTTTCTCGACTCGTGGCCGCGGCGGTGATCGTAGGCGCGGTGCGCGCGGGTGTCGTCGCCTCCAACCGCATCCTCCAGTTCCTGGATGGAGGTCACCGTCACCGGCACGGTGGTCGGGGGCAGTTCGGTCCGGTGCTCAGGCGTGTTGATCTGGTGGAACTGCTCCGCGGTGACCACCATGCCGAGCATCTGCCGGTCGCGCGGGATGTGGCCAAACTCGGGGTGCGCTCTGGAACGGATGCGGGTCGCCGAGTTGTCGACCTGGCGGAAGGCCTTGCGGAACTGGTCGTCCGACTTGGCCTTCTCCTTCTTGGGCTGCTGGTACTCGACCTTGGGGTGCACCACGGCGTCGGTCAGCAGGTCGAGTTGGCGGCCCACATACCGTTCGAACTTCGCCACTCCGGCGAACACCTCGCTCCGGCCGTCACCCTCGGCCTGTGGGCTGGCGCCTTTCCCGGCCGTCGAGTTCCGGTGTGCATCGCTCCAATTCGCTGGTTTCGCAGTCGGCAATGGCCTCGCCCGCCTTGCGCGGGGGCCGGCGGCGGATCGCTTACGCGGCGGTCCTCAGCATCACCCTGCTGCTTATGCGAACCGGCCCGTCGGTAGGCGGCCTCTGTGGGTCTCTGTCTCTGGGGGCCGCTCGCGGGAGCGGCGTTCACCGCCCAGGTCGCCTGGCGGCGGGCGCTTCGCTCCCGCCGTCCTCCGAGGAGCGGCCGCGGACGGCCACGCGGAAGGCGATGGGAGACTGGCCGGTGCGCTGGTGGAAGTACTTGCTGAAGTTGCTCGCGCTGGTGAAGCCCAGCTGCGCCGCGACACGGGCGGCTGATTGATTGCCGTGCGCCAGGAGGCGTTTGGCTTCCAGGACGACCCGCTGGTCGATGAACTCCTTCGCCCCCACTCCGGCTCCGACCAGCGCGGCCCTGGAGAGGGTGCGGGGTGAGTAGCCCAGGGTCCGGGCGTAGTCCTCCAGGCGGCGGGTACGGGTGAAGTCGCGTTCGACCGCGTCACGGAAGTGGAGGAATGTCTCTCCTGGGTCCGGTGCCGGGCTGCCGACGGGTGCGGTGCGCTGTGCAAGGCGCAGCACGAGGACTGTCAGCAGGTGGCGCAACACCGCCACGTGCGTTTCCAGGGTGATGCCGCGCAGCGCCTGGAACTCCAGCGTGAGATGGTCCAGGGCCATCTCCAGCGCGTGACGGTCCTCGGGACTGGGAACCTGGAGTGCGGGGGCGTGCGGATCGTCGATCCGGGCTGCGGCCGCGGTGGTTGGATCCAGGAAGTCGCCCTCGAAGAGGACCAGGGTGCCCTCGGCGTCGTCCAGATCACCCCACTGCTGTACCTGACCGGGTCGGATCCAGAGCCAGGAGCCCGACTCGAGGGCGTAACCGGTGAAGTCCACCGTGTGCCACAACGAGCCGCTGGAGAGAGTGATCAGGTGGTGGAACGCGGGTCGCTGCGGTGCCTGCAGCCGTTCTTCGCCCATGTGGACGGCGGCCCGCTCCCGCAGGTCGGCCAGAGAGATGATCTCGATGCCGGCAGGCGTGCCGACGGCGGGAGCGAAGCCGATGTCCGCGATCTCGCGCGGTCTGTGCTGTCGTTTTCTCACCGTCACCAGTAGCCACCATCACACAGGGAATCTGGCCGACGCCGGCGTGACCAGAGCGGTCTGCAGACCCAGGTATCGGATTTAATCATGACCAGTTCGCCTCACCTACTCACCCCGCGCCCTCTCCAGGCCGCGCTGACCGGCGATCATTCCGGAAGCCAAACGCCTCCTGGCACAGGGGTGACCCGTCGGCCTTCCGTGTCGCGACGCAGATCGGTTTCACCAGCGCGACCAACTTCAGCAAGTTCTTCCGTCAGCGCATCGGCCACTCGGATCGCCTCGCGCGCGACCGTCCGCCGCCCCTCTTCGGAGGATGGACAAGGCGATATGCCTGGTATCGGGCGACCCCACCGGTGAGGGCCGCGCCTGCAAGGGGTGCCACCAGGTAGAGCCACAGGTGTGACCAGTCATCCGGTCGGTGGGCCCACAGAGCGGGGCCGAACTGGCGGGCGGGATTGGCGGACCCGCCGGTGAGGGTACCGAGGGCAATCATGACCGCAGCGGTAGCGGCGGGGCGAGCCAGCGGGATCCAGCGTGTCCACGCGCGACGGGACATCAGCAGCAGGGTGACGGTGAGGACGGCGCCGGTAGACACGGCTTCCACGGTGAACAGCAAGGTCGGTGAGCAGGAAGGAGCGGGTTCAACCGCCGCGTAGGCCATCCGGTCCCCGAGGACGGGACCCCACACGAGGCGGGCCAGGCCGGTACCTGCCACGGAACCGGTGAGCTGGGCAGCGAAGTACGCCGGAACCCGGCGGCCGGGGAAGGCACCGGTCAGCCAGAGGCCGAGGGTCACCGCGGGGTTGAGATGCCCGCCGGAATAACGGCCCCATGGAGAGGACAGCGCCCCCGCGAGCGCCGCGCCGACCATCACCGCCACGACCGCAAGCTGAAGATACGGCTTTGGCAGGGCCCGGCTGAGTGACGATGCCATCACCCAGCGGACAGCGGTCACTACGACGAACAGGAGACCGCCAGTAAGGGCGAACTCCGCGACCACCGCGACCCAGGCGGTGGCACCAGTAGTCCGCCGCGCAGGTACACAGGCCATCGTGGACACGGTCAACCCCGGGCCATCACGCCGATGGTGCCCCTGGTGCCCGGGTCCCAAAATACCGGCAGGCCCAGATCGGGACACTGCTCAAGGTCCACTTCCTTCACGCAGTAATCGGGGTCGGCGGTTGTGCCCGTCAGGACGGTCGACTTCTTGCCGCTGCCGCAGCCGGTGATGAACGCAAGGGTCTGGTGCTGCTCGGCGAGTGTGAACTGGCCGTCGAACAGGCGTGCTTCGCGCTCAACCGTGATCAGGCCGGACGGCTTGTTCAGACCGGTGTTACCGGCGGCGTGGGCGTTCTGGGCCAGGGCGGGCATGGGATGCGCTTTCGTTTGCAGAGTGCTGAGGGGCGGTTTCCGGCGGCCGTGTGCTGGTCCAGGGCGTCGGCCGGGGTGACCGGGTAGCCCAGACGGTCGGTGCCGTGGGCGGTGTGCAGCAGCAGCGTCGGGTAGGCATCGACGCCCAGGCGGCGCACCTCGAGGAAGTCGGCCTCCGCCTCGGCACGGGCGGCAGGCGAAGCGAACGCGGCAGGCACGCCACCACGGTCGTCGACATCGCGGCAGCGGCTGGGACCCCTGTACTAAGACATTGGGCTCAGCGGTTCACCGAATCGATGGATCAGCTGCGCGACCGCGAGTCCCGCGACACCGCCATGGAAATCCCGGGCCGATGGCTGTGGACGCAGCCGTGAAAGCCCTCGCCGAAGAACCCGGCGCCGCTCCCGGCGACATCGGTCCCCGCATCGTGGCCGCCCTGGCTTTCCTTGACGGCGGGATGCCGGCTCGCAAAGTCCCGGGACGTGATGCCGGGTCAACACAGGCGTGGAGCCAGGCACACGGGGTGCCCGGCTCCACGTCCGTTTCGCCGTAGCCGCCTACCGACAAGCTGCCACGGTCAGCCGGCTGGCCTCAGCCACCGTGAGACGTCGTTACTCCGGACGTACCGGGGCGGCGATCAGGTCGTCCAGCCCGGGGAACGGATTGTCCGGCCGGTATTTGCGATACACGGTGTCGACGAATGACAACGGCACCCATTTCGACGGCTGCTCGTCGATCTGGTGGACAATTTCCGTGTGGATGTTCTCCCGCAGATCCAGGTACGGAAATGCTGTGTGCGCCGCGTCCACTACCGCCCGGTCCACGTTCTCGACACCGAAAGCGAAAATATCGGCGCCGATACCGAAATGCGCGAGAGCGCAGATCACACCCTTGTGGGGTGCGATCCCCGAGGAGGTGTGCAGCGCCACCGCGTCCCAGATCTGGTCGGCGGCGGCATCGGACAGACCGTGCTCCCGGGCGAAGCGGGCGGCCAGGAACGCGCTGTCCACCTCGAACCGGTTCGGGCCTTTTCCGGCGTCGGTCAGGCTGATGTCGTGCAGCACCGTGGCGAGGAAGAGTGTCTCGTCGTCGTAGTCCGCACCCGCGACGAGGTTCTGGGCGGTGGCGATACTACGAGCATAGAAGTAGCTGCGGATACTGTGGTTGAGCAGCCAGTCCGGAGCGTGTTCGGCAGTGAAGGCAACAGCGGCCTCTGCTGCCGCGGTCCGCGGCCAGTCCCCGATCTTCTCGGGCAGATTCTCGAGCACGCTCATTTGACCTCAGCCTCCAGTGCCCGGACCTCGGCGGAGACCGTCTCGACCGACCGCAGCTCACCCACGAGGTTGGTCTGCTCGAAGTAGTCGTACCAGCCGGAGCTTTCGACGCCGCCCAGGAATACATCGGCCCCTTCCCTCGAAGGGGCCTGCCAGACCGCAAACCACTCGTAGGACGTGGAATGCGGGGCCGATTCCACTTTGCCCCAGCCGAGCGTCACGACGCCGATTTCCGCGAGTTGCTTGATGGCTTCCTGCATCTCCGCGAACAGGTTGTTCAGTGTTTCTTCGTCGGCGGCGAAGAAGGCAGGTTTCGGGGTCCACGTCTCGATCACAACATGCATGTTGCGTATCTCCTCACTTATCGCGATAGACATGTTGGAAACACTTTAGAAACCACGCAGCCGACGTACGATGGCCAGATGGACACTTATCCCAAAGATCCGGCCAAAGTTGCTGTGGTGGTGCAGCCGGGCTACGTCCTGTTGGACGTAGCCGTTCCCCAGCAGGTCTTCGGCCACTGGCCGTACTACGTGACCGCGTGCTGGCCCGGCGGCGCCCCCTACGAGCTGACCCTGGTGAGTGCGGTTCCCGCGGGAAGCACGCTGGTGCCCCGCGAGGTCGAGCCGCTCGACCTGCTGGACACGGCGGACACCGTGATCGTCGCCGGAGTGCAGGACCCCACCGAGTCTCCGGACGCCGAGCTGGTCGAACGGCTGAGTGACGCATATGACCGGGGCAGCCGGATGGTGTCGATCTGCACGGGCGCCTTCGCCCTGGCGGCGGCCGGGATCCTGGACGGCCGCAGCGCCACCACCCACTGGCACTGGGCCAGGCTGCTGCGAGACCGCTACCCGTCGGTCAGGGTCCGCGAAGCGGAGCTCTACGTCGAGGACACGGGCGTCTTCACCTCCGCAGGTGTCCTCGCCGGAACCGACCTGTGCCTGCATCTCCTGCGGCTCGACCATGGACAGGCCGCCGCGAACACGATGGCCCGCTTCCTGGTCAGCCCACCCCACCGCGAAGGGGGACAGGCCCAGTTCATCGAGCACGTCCCGCCCGGCGGCGACTCCGAGATCACCGAGGTGATCACCTGGATCCTGGAACACCTCGACGAGCCGCTCACTCTGGAGTCGGTCAGCCAGTACAGCCACATGAGCACACGAACCCTGCGCCGCAGATTCCGGGCCGTGACCGGAACGAGTGTCATGAACTGGGTGGCCATGCAACGCGTAACTCGCGCCCGCGAACTCCTGGAGACCACTCGCCTCGGCATCGACGACATCGCCCACCGATGTGGCTTCGGCTCCGCGGAGTCATTGCGCATCCACTTCACCGCGATGACCAGGACCAGCCCGTCGAGATATCGCCGCGCCTTCGCCGCCTGACTGCTGGCTTCCGTCTCCAAACAGAGAGCCGACACGGCCACTCACTGCTCGGCGGTTGGGAGACGTACGGCTGGCACCCGAGAGGTCAGCTGCGACGGCTTTTGGCCGCCCCCGGGCTGTGCACTTGATCTTGAGCTGGCCGCCGCAACTCCGGTCGACTGGACACGCCGCCGGTGACGCACCTGGGGATCGACGAGACCCGACGCGGGAAGGCGAAGTTCCGCCTGGTCGAGGCGCCCGACGGCGGTGAGATCTGGGAAGTCGTCGCCGACCGGTGGCATGTCGGGCTGGTCGACCTGGTCGGCGGTGCCGGGCTGCTGGGGCAGGTCGAGGTCCGCACCGCGGCGAGTGTGTCGGCGCGGATCGGCGCCCAGACTCGCCAGTGGCGGGCCGGGGTCCAGGTGGTCGCGATCGACATGTGCACCGTGTTCAAAGCCGCGGTGCGCGACTCGCTGCCGCACGTCAGCACGTGGTGGCCGCAGATCCTCGCCGCGATCACGACCGGCGTCACCAACGCCGCCTCCGAAGGGATCAACAGGGCGATCAAAACCGACGCCGTTCGTCTTTACGCGAACGCGTTGTAAGTCAAGTATCGCCGAGCCCTGATCGGGAGATGCATAAAGGATTCATATAGAGCCGCCATGCTTCAGCCGTGAGTCGCCGAGACGCCGCGCACGGCGCTTCCGATGCCATCGGGTCAGCCCTCTACGGTCTGGCCACCAGGGCCGTGAGACGCCTTCCCCGCGACATGAGCCTGACGTCCGCCGCCACCTTGGCCACCCTGGACAAGACCGGCCCGCGACGGATCACCGATCTGGCGGTGGCCGAGGGCGTCACCCAGCCCGCGATGACCGTCCTGGTCCGGGTGATGGAGGAATCCGGGCTGGTCGAGCGGAAGGGCGATCCGTCCGACAAGCGGGTCACACTGGTGTGGCTGACCGAGGCCGGCGCGTCGTACGTCCGGACGCGACGCCAGGCGGGCGTCGACGCGTACGCGCGGTTGATCGACGAACTCACCGGTGACGAGGTCGAGGCCCTGGCAGCAGCCCTTCCGGCGCTGCGGCATCTGGCGGAGCTCGAAAGCCACGCCCGAGAGGAGTCGGACCGGTGACCGCGGCCCAGGCTCATGACCAGCCCATGAGCACTGCCCTGATACGTTCCGAGGCACGTCTGCTGGTCCCCGCCCTGATGTTCATCGCCCTGCTCAGCGGCGCCGTCGCCACACCCGTCCTCGGCCGGCTCGGAGCCGGTCCGCACCGGCTCGGCCACGATTCTCGCCACGCTGGCGATCGTCGTCGTCGGCAGCGCGCTCACCGTGCTGCCGCTGCCGTTCGCCTGGCTGCTCGTGGGCAGAGCGGCCCAAGGCGTCGGACTCCGTCTCACGGCGCTGATGATGGGCGTGGCCCGCGACCATCTTCCCGAGGAGCGCAGCGCGGCCACGATCGCCCTGATCTCAGTGATCTCCATCATCGGAGCCGGCGTCGGCTACCCGCTGGCCGCGCTGCTCGCCGAGTTCGGCGGACTGCGGGCCGCCCACGGCCTCGGCCTGCTCGTCACCGCCATCGCCTTCGTGACGGGGTGGCGCTCCATGCCCGCAGCTCCCGAAGGCCGCTCCGCTCACGTGAACGTGGCCCGTGCGCTCGTCCTGGCGGGTGGACTGCTCCTCGTCCTGTTCCTGGTCGGCGAGAGGAGCCTGTGGAGCCGACACCTCACCGTGGCGGTGACCCTTGCCGTCGCGGCCGTACTCCTGCTCTGCGTCTGGACCGTTTCCGAACTGCGAACCAAGACGCCCCTGGTCGACGTCCGGGCGGTACGGCACCCGGCGGTCGCCGGGGCGACGGCACGTCGGCCAGAGTCGCCTCAGAGCGCAAGGCCCGCATATATGTTCCGACTTGCTGGCTCTTGACCGAAGCGAGCCGATGGAAAGCAGGGTTCGTTGCGGTTCTCATCGAGGAGCGGAAGGCGGTGCGTGAGTCGACGAGGCGGTCCGGCGAAGGAAGCCTGAGCACACAGACTCCTTTACTCGGCCGAGTACGCTGAACACCGACCTCGAAGAACGACCCGTCGCATGCCGCTCAGTGACTCCGCAACTGGGGGTCAAGGGGTCGCAGGTTCAAATCCTGTCGTCCCGACCAGCTTTGCAGCGGGCCGGAGGCCGTTCTCTCATTTTTTGGGAGGGCGGCTCTTTGTGTTCCTGGAGGGTTGTCCGGCAGATCGTCTGCGACCGCTTTCAGTGCGGCTGCGCCGCCAGGTTGGCCGTGATGGTCATCTCGGCCACCGCGCAGGCCGCGTGCAGTGCCTTCGACGTGGCCTTCACCGAGGGGTTGTCGGAGGTTCCGGCGCGGACGCTGCAGATGATGTCGCGGTAGCCGCCGTCCGGGAGTTCGCGCAGGCGGACGGTCGGTACGGTGTCGACCCAGTACAGGTCGGGGAGGAACGCGACGGCGTGGCCGCCCCGGACGAGCCGTTCGTGCACGAGCATGTCGGGGGATTCGAACCGTACGTTCGGCCTGAATCCGGCGGCGTGGCAGATTCGCTCGGACCACTCCCGTGCGGGGCTGCCCGCCGGCTCCATCACCCAGTCGGCACCCGCCAGGTCCGCGACCCGCTCGGCACCGGTCGGGTCCGCGTCGGCGGGCGGAAGTGCGAGACGCAGCGGGTCGCGGTGCAGGACGGCCTGTTCCACTGCGGTCGACCGGGCGAGCGGCTGGCCGGCGAACACCTCGTCGACCACCAGGTCGAACTCTCTGACCTGCAGACCCGAGAGAGCGACATCGGGGTCGGCATGCGCCAGCTCGACCGTCAGCCGGGGATGCGCGGCCCGCAGGGTCGTCAGCACGAACGGCATCAGGGCCACCATGACCGTCTGGAAGGTCGCGACCCTGAGCGTCCCGGCCATGTGGCCCGTGGCCCGGGCCAGATCCGCGTCCGCCCGATCGAGCCGTTCGAGGACCGCCTCGACGTGCTCGACAAGGATCTCGCCCTGCGCCGTCAGGCGCACCCGCCTGCCGTCCGGCTCCAGCAACTGCGTCCCGAGCTCGTCCTCCAGCACCGTCAGCTGCTGTGAGACGGCGGAGTGGCTGTACGACATGGCTGCGGCCACAGCGGTGATCGTGCCGCGATGCTTCAGCTCACGCAGCAGTCGCAGCCGGTGCAGATCGAAGTGGCGGGCCATGCGCGCATGGTACCTGTCAGTTCTTCTTACAGATACGCGTCGGATATGTGTGCTGGACGGGCAGTAAACGCCACGCGGAGACTTGTGCGCACCGAAACCCATGGACGGAAACCCGCAGGCCGCATGCCTCACGCCGTGCGTGCCGGCCCGGCCCCGCCTCTCTGTGCCACCCGAGCGGGTGGCACCCCCCCCGCTTCTCCTGTCGGCCGGGCCGAACGGCTCGGACAATGATCATGAGGTAGAGACGATGACCACTGAAGACATAGCGACGGCACCTCCGGTGACCGGTCAGGGACTGCGTCGTCATATCTCCGGCGTGCAGCTGCTGTGGGTGTCCGTGGGGTCGATCATCGGGTCCGGCTGGCTGTTCGGGGCGCTGTTCGCGGCACAGGTCGCGGGGCCGTCCGCCGTACTGACCTGGATCATCGGCACCGCGGCCGTGGCCGTGCTGGCCCTCGTGCACGCCGAACTCGGCGGCATGTTCGCGGTCAGCGGTGGCACGGCCCGGTTCCCGCACTACGCCTTCGGAAGCATCGCCGGCTTCACGATGGGATGGGCAACCTGGCTCGCCGGGGTCACGACCGTGCCCATCGAGGTCGAGGCCGTCCTGCAGTACTCGAGCAACTACGTGCACTGGCTCACGCACGTGGACAACGGCGCCGTGTCACTCACCAGCCCCGGCATCGGGGTCGCGGCTCTGCTCGTGGTCCTGTTCACGGTCGTCAATCTCTACGGCATCAGAGCACTGTCGAAACTCAATGGCGCGATCTCGGTCTGGAAGATCATCACGCTCGTCCTGACGATCGGCGTCCTCGCCACGAAAATGCACTTCGGCAATTTCGGTCATTCCAGCCCGGGCGGATTCTTCCCCTCCGGCATCCACGGAATGATCGCGGCGCTCAGCGCGGGCGGCGTCATCTTCGCGCTCGTCGGATTCGAGCAGGCCGTCCAGGTCGGCGCCGAGAGCCGGAATCCCGGCCGTGACATTCCGCGGGCGGTCATGGGGTCCCTGTTCATCACGGCGGTCCTCTATCTCGGACTGCAGATCGTCTTCATCGGCGGGCTGCGCCCGGAACAACTGGCCCACGGATGGTCGGACATCACGTTCGAAGGAATCTTCGGTCCGTTCGCCGGTCTGGCCACTCTGCTCGGATTCACCTGGCTCGCGTGGATTCTCTACTTCGACGCCATCGTCTCGCCCGGAAGCAACGGCCTCATCTACGTGACGACTTCGTCGCGCCTCTCCTACGCGATGTCCCGGAACGGCTACATCTCGTCGCGCTTCAGCAAGGTCAACCCCAGGACCGGGGTGCCGGTATTCAGCGTGCTGGTCACGCTCGTCGTCAGCCTCATCTGCCTGCTGCCCTTCCCCGGCTGGCAGACCCTCGTCGGATTCATCACCTCCGCCTTCGCGCTCATGTACGCCGGCGGACCGCTCGCCCTCGGCGCGCTGCGCCGTGAACTGCCGGACCACGCCCGCCCGTTCCGCCTCCGGTACGCCGACGTTCTCGCCCCCTTCGCCTTCATCGTGGTGAACCTGCTTGTCTACTGGGGCGGTTGGACGGTGGACTGGAAGATCTTCTGCGCGGTCGCCTTCGGATACTGCCTGCTCGCCGCGTCCTTTCTCACCAAACGGCCGGACGAGCGGCCGGAGTTGGCGCTCAAGTCCGGCAGCTGGGTCGTGCCCTGGCTCGTGGGCCTGGCGGCGCTCTCCTACGTCGGCCAGTACGACAGCCCGGCACACCTCCTCTTCGGACTCGCGCACATCCCCTTCTGGTGGGACATCGCGGCGGTCTCCGCCTGGAGCCTGGCCATTTACTACTGGGCCCTCGCGGTCCGCCTCCCGGCAGCCGACGTCATCGGACTGACGAACAACGTCCACGGTGAATGACGGCCGATTCGTCACAAAGACACAAGGGCCACAAGGGCACAACAATCAAAGGAGCCGGTAAATGAAGACCAGTCGACTTGTCACCACCGTGGAGACCCACACAGGGGGCGAGGCGTTCAGGATCATCACCAGCGGCACTCCACGCGTTCCGGGAAACACCATCCTGGAACGCAGCGCCTGGCTGCAGAAGAACGCGGACGACATCAGGAAAGCGATGATGTTCGAGCCCCGGGGGCACGCCGACATGTACGGGGGACTGGTCACCGAGCCCATCAGCGAGGGCGCGGACCTCGGCATCATCTTCATGCAGAACGTCGACTACAGCCCGCACTGCGGCCACGGAACCATCGCGCTGGCGACCGCCGCCGTAGAACTGGGCTGGGTCGAGAGGACATCCCCCGAGACACGGGTCGGTATCGACGCTCCCTGCGGATTCATCGAGGCCTTCGTCGAATGGGACGGAACCCATGCGGGAGCCGTCCGCTTCGTGAACGTCCCCTCCTTCATCTGGCGGGAGAACGTATCCGTCGACACTCCGTCCTACGGCCGGGTCACCGGCGACATCGCCTACGGCGGCGCCTTCTATTTCTACACGGACGGTGCGCCCTTCGGCCTGGAGATAAGGGAGTCGGAGGCCAGCCGGCTGAAGGACTTCGGGATGGAGGTCAAGGACGCGCTGAACGCGGAATTCGACGTCGTCCACCCGGAATTCCCCGAGATCCGGGGAGTGTACGGAACCATCATCTCCGGCGCGCCGCGGCATCCCGGCTCCCACCAGGCCAACGCCTGCGTCTACGCCGACCGGGAACTGGACCGCTCGCCCACGGGATCCGGTACCGCCGGGCGCGTGGCCCAGCTGTATCTTCAGGACAAGCTGTCGCAGGAGGAGACCTTGGTCAACGAGTCGTTCATCGGCTCCGTATTCGAGGGCCGGGTCCTTTCGGAAACGAGGGTCGGTGACAATCCCGCGGTGGTGCCCGAAATCCGCGGAGAAGCCTTCATCTGCGGATTCGCCAACTGGGTCATCGACGACCGCGATCCGCTGTCCGGCGGGTTCTCGGTGACCCGGTGATCGACCACGTCGACACGGTCGACTACCACACCGGCGGAGAGCCGTTCCGTATCGTCGCCGAACCACCCACGGCGATCCCCGGGCGTTCCGTCGCCGACCGCCGTATCAGGGCGATCGCCGACCCTGCCGTGGACGGCCTGCGGCGGCTGCTCTGCCTGGAGCCCCGAGGTCACGCCGACATGTTCGGCGGCTTCCTCACTCCACCGGACGACGCGGGGGCGGACTTCGGCGTCCTCTTCTGGCACAAGGACGGTTTCTCGTCCGCGTGCGGGCACGGCACCATCGCGCTCGGCGCATGGGCGGTCGAGAGCGGCCGTGTCGCGGCCGACCCGACCGGCGTCACCGACGTGACGATCGACGTTCCGTCCGGCCGGGTCGTGGCACGCGTCCACACCGAGGCCGGGCAGGTCACCGCGGTCGACTTCGTCAACGTGCCCAGCCATGTGCTCGCCACCGATGTCGAGGTCGGGACGAGCCGGGGGGACGTCCTCGTCGACCTCGCGTACGCGGGCAGCGTCTATGCCCACCTCAGGGCCGCGGACGTCGGCCTCAGCGTGGAGCCGCGCAACGTCGACGCACTCATCGCCATCGGCCGAGAGGTGAAGTCCCTGCTCGCCGGGACGCCGTACGCCCAACACCCCACGGACCAGAGGCTGAACGGGATCTACGGAACGATCCTCCACGACGAACTGGACGAAGAGGCGAACGGTGATCTCCACCAGCGCAGCGCGACCGTCTTCGCCGACGGCGCGCTCGACCGGTCGCCCTGTGGATCCGGCTCCGCGTCACGGGTCGCGGTACTCGCGGCGCGCGGAGCGCTCAAGCCCGGAAGGCGGCTGCTGCACGAATCCGTCGTGGGTTCCCGTTTCGTCTGCACGGTAGTGGCAGAGACCACGGCGGACGACGGAACGCCGGCCGTCGTTCCGAGCGTGACCGGCATGGCCTACCGCTGCGGTTCGAGCCGGTTCACCGTTGATCCCAGAGATCCTCTCGCGTCAGGATTCGTGCTGCGATGACATCCCTCAAGCATCTTCCGATCCTCTCCGCCGACGATGTCGAGCGGGCACTGACCCGGGAGCAGGCGGCAGCGGCCCTCACCCGCGCGCTTCGGGCGGGACTGGAGCCGAGCGAAGACCTGCAACGGTCCGTACTCGAAGTGACCGGCGGCCAGTTGCTGCTCATGCCGTCGGCCGGGACATCCGCCGTAGGCCTGAAGACGGTGACGCTCGCCGCGGGAAATCCGAGCCGCGGGCTGCCCCGGATCCAGGGCGCCTATCTGCTGTTCGGCGCCGGGACGCTCGAACTGCGGGCGATCATGGACGGGATCGCGGTGACGAACCTCCGGACACCGGCCGTCTCCGTCGCGGCGACCGCTCCGCTGCTCACCCGGTTCACCGGGCCGATCGAGCTGGTGGTCTTCGGCGCGGGCCCCCAGGCGGTCGGCCACGTGGACGCGATCAAGGCCATCGACTCGGTCGAACTGGCCGACGTCACCTACGTGGTACGCCACCCCGACCGGGCCCGTGAGCAGCTGCCACCCCACGCCACCGTCGTCGCCGCGGACTCGACGGACGTGCCGGTGCGGCTCGGGCGGGCACAGGTGGTGGTCTGCGCCACCAGCGCCCGTGCCCCGCTGTTCGACTCCGCGGACCTGACGGACGGTACGGTCGTGATCGCGGTCGGATCCCATGAGCCCGATGCGCGTGAGCTCGACGGCCCGCTGATGGCCCGCGCACACGTCGTCGTCGAAGACGTAAGCACGGCGTTGCGCGAGGCCGGGGACGTCGTCCTGGCGATTCGTGAAGGCCACCTCCACGCCGACGAGCTGATCCCGATGGCGGACGTCGTCCGGGGCACGCGAACGCTTCCCCCGGACCGCACCGCGGTCTTCAAGAGCGTGGGAATGTCCTGGCAGGACCTGGTCGTGGCGGAGGAACTCATCGAGCAGCACCAGCGCGGCAGGTGATCCGGTGAGGCCGGAACCCCCGGCCACCATCAGGGCGAGCCGGACCGTCACCGCCCCCCCACGGCCTCCAACTCCCCTTCGACCGTCGTTTTCCCGCCAATCGCCGGCTGCGTCCGCGACGGCCGGGCCGACGGGTTCGCGCCAACTGCCTCGGCCGTACCCGGAGCGATCAACTCCCCTTTCCTGGCACAGTCGATCAGCGTCGATCAGTGTCAGGACGCCTGGGTTGCCAGTGCCAACGGTCTGGAGAACTCCCGCCGTCACTGGGCGCAGGGCCTGTTTTCCGTCCCCGGCGCACCTGCGGGCAGTCGCAGATCTATCGACTCGGCGTCAAATGTTGTGCACAAATTCCACACAGACCTCTCTCCAGGTGGGCACACATGGTCTAGATTGACCTTGCTTCGCACGGTGTGACACCAGGCGACAAAAGATGATCTATGGGTCCGGCGATGCGGATGGCCAGCGGTTGTGGCTCTCGCGCCGGGCGTGGGGGTGATCAATTCCGTTAGCCCGAGGGGGGCTTGGGGCGTGGAGAGCATCCGAGTTCGCGACGGGTTCCCGTGCGCTTCAAGAGGCTGGCAGGGCCTACGGGTCCGGTGTTGCCAGGGTGGGTTGTTCGCGAGGATCTGACTTGGGCGGGACGTCGCGCGCAGGGGGCGCGGACTTCCCGAGGGGGAACAGCGGAGTGCGAGCTTCCGTGGGGGAGCTGCAGTGCGGGGGGCGGGGGCCTCCCGCAGGGGACGAACAGTGTGCGGCGACCACGTCAAACCACTGGGGACCTTGGGGGGTTCAGTGCGACAGGGGGGAATAGTCGGCCCTTTTCCGTCGGCGCGCGAGCGTCTGGCGAACGGGGCGATCGGCCAGATCGCGATCGATTGGGAGCAGCGGTACAGACGTGCCGTGATCATCAGCGACACCGTGGCCACCGCTTGTGTGGTGGCGTCGATCGGTGACTTCTTCGGGGCCCGGGACGCGGCCAACTGGCATGAGAAGTGGGGCATCCTCGCCTTCGGCACCCAGCTGCTGGTGCTGGGCGCGCTGGCGGTGAGCCGCTCGTGGTCCCCGGCCGTACTCGGCCAAGGCGCGGAGGAATTCCGCCGGTTGGGACGTTCACTGTTCACGGCGACCGTCGTGCTGGCGCTCGGCGGGATCGCTCTGACCTCGCGCAACATCAAGCTCTGGATCTTCGTCGCGATCCCCGCGATCGCGCTCGTCACCATGACGGAGCGGTATGTGCTCCGTCTCTGGCTGCACAAACAGCGCAACGAAGGACGCTGCCTGAGACCGGTGCTCGCCGCCGGGAGCCCGGCGACCGTGCGCGATCTGATCAGCCGGACCCGCAAGTTCCCGCACCTCGGCTGGCGCGTGGAGGCCGTGTGCACGACGGACGGCCGCGGCGTCGACGGCGATCAAGGCGGCCTGGACGGCGACCAGTTGGACGGAGTGCCGGTCATAGGTCTGCTGGAGGACGTCGCCAAGCACGTCCGCCACGACGGTTACCGGGTCGTCGCGGTCACCCCCGACCCGCACTGGTCACCGGACCGGCTGCAGCGCCTGGCCTGGAACCTCGAAGGCAGCGACGCCGAGATGATCGTCGCCCCCGTGCTGATGGAGGTGGCCGGCCCGCGGCTGCACGTCGACGCGGTGCTCGGGATACCGCTGCTGCGGGTCAGCATGCCGACCTTCACCGGAGGCCGCCGGGCGATCAAGGGGGTCGTCGACCGTCTGGGCGCCGCGATCCTGCTGTTCGTGTTCGCGCCGCTGATGATCCTCGTCGCGCTGTTCGTGCTGATGGACAGCCGGGGCGGGGTGTTCTACCGCCAGCGCCGAGTCGGCAAGGACGGCCACGAGTTCACCATGCTCAAGTTCCGCAGCATGGTCGCCGACGCCCACCGGGCACGCGCGGAGCTCGCCGACCGCAACGAGGGCGCGGGACTGCTGTTCAAGCTCCGCCGGGATCCCCGGGTGACCCGGGTCGGCACGGTGCTGCGCCGGTACTCGATCGACGAACTCCCGCAGCTCTTCAATGTGCTCACCGGATCCATGTCGCTCGTCGGGCCCCGGCCTCCGCTGCCGGAGGAGTCCGCCGCGTACGACCCGGACATCCGAAGACGGCTGCTGGTCAAGCCCGGGCTCACCGGCCTGTGGCAGATCAGCGGACGCAGCGACCTGCCGTGGGAGGAGGCCGTCCGCCTCGACCTCCGGTACGTCGAGGACTGGTCGCTCGCCCTCGACACAGTGATCTTGTGGAAGACCTTGCGTGCCGTGATCCACGGTCAGGGGGCCTACTGATGCGCGGGGGTCGTCCGACCGGCGCGCGGACCGCAGGCCGCAGGGGCCTGCCTGGGGGGAGAGACCGGTCATGAGAGTCAGCGTTTTCGGGCTCGGCTACGTGGGCTGTGTGTCGGCCGCGTGCCTGGCCAGCATGGGCCACGAGGTCATCGGGGTGGACGTCAACCAGGTGAAGGTCGACCTGGTCAACGACGGCAAGGCACCCGTGGTGGAGGAACGTATCGGCGAACTCATCGCCGAGGTCGTACGGACCGGAGCGCTGCGCGCCACCCGCGACGTCCGTGAGGCGATCGCGGACAGCGAGGTGTCGCTGATCTGCGTGGGCACCCCGTCGGAGCCCAACGGCAGCCTGTGCACCACCTACTTGGAGCGGGTCACCGAGGAGATCGGCGCCGCACTCGCCGAGCGGGGCGGACGCCAGACCGTCGTGTTCCGCAGCACCATGCTCCCCGGCACCTGCCTGAACCTGCTGGTGCCGATCCTGGAGAAGCACGTCGGCGGCACCGCCGGTGTGGACATCGGGGTCGCGGTCAACCCGGAGTTCCTGCGCGAGGGCACCAGCGTCAAGGACTTCTTCGACCCGCCGAAGACCGTCATCGGCGAACTCGACCCGGCCAGCGGCGACGCGGTGGCGGCACTCTACGACGGCCTGCCCGGCGAGGTGTTCCGGGTGCCGATCCCGACCGCCGAGGCCATCAAGTACGCGGACAACGCCTTCCACGGCCTCAAGATCGGCTTCGCGAACGAGCTCGGAGCCGTGTGCCAGGCCCTCGGCGTGGACTCGCACCAGGTGATGGACGTCTTCCTCGCCGACCGCAAGCTGAACATCAGCCCCGCCTACCTGCGCCCCGGCTTCGCCTTCGGCGGCTCCTGCCTGCCCAAGGACCTGCGCAGCCTGGTCCACGCGGCACAGCGGGCCGACGTCTCGGTGCCCATCCTCTCCCACGTGCTCGCCTCCAACTCCGACCATCTGCAGCGCGCGGTGGACCTGGTCGAGCGCACCGGCAAGCGCAAGGTGGGCCTGTTCGGACTCTCCTTCAAACCCGGCACCGACGACCTCCGCGAGAGCCCGCTCGTCGAACTCGCGGAACGGCTCTTCGGCAAGGGGTACGACCTCAAGATCTACGACGCCAATGTGAGCCTCTCCCGGCTGCTCGGCGCGAACCGCGAGTACATCGAGAGCCGGCTGCCGCATCTCGCGCAGCTGCTCGCCGACTCCGTCGACGAGGTGCTGGAGCACGCCGAGGTGTGCCTGGTGGGCACCAAGGACGCGACCGTACTGTCGGCGCTGCCCCACACGGGCGAACCGGCGATCATCGACCTCATCCGCCTTCCCGACGCCGACGCGCGCCGGACCGAACCGGGGTACATAGGCCTTGCTTGGTAACGAGACCAGTGGCGACGGCACGAACCGTCGCGCGCTGATCCTGGTGGAGAACCTGTCGGTCCCCTTCGACCGGCGGGTGTGGCAGGAGTGCACCACGCTGCGCGACGCGGGCTGGGAGGTGCACGTCATCTGCCCCCGGGGGGAGAAGCGGGACACGGAGGCGGAGGCGGTGATCGACGGGGTGCGGATCCACCGCTACCCGTTGCGCGCGGCCACCGGCGGGCCGGCCGGCTATCTGCGGGAGTACGGATCGGCGCTGTGGCACACGCTCCGGCTGGCCCGCAAGGTCGGCCCGGTCGACGTGGTCCACGCCTGCAACCCGCCCGACCTGCTGTTCCTGCCGGCCCTGTGGATGAAGCGGCGCGGCGCGCGGTTCGTCTTCGACCAGCACGACCTGGTGCCCGAGCTGTACCTCTCCCGGTTCGACCGCGGCGAGGACCTGCTCTACCGCGCCGTGTGCGCGCTGGAGCGGCGGACCTACCGGGCCGCGGATATCGTGCTCGCCACGAACGAGAGCTACAAGGACGTCGCGCTGACCCGCGGCGGCCGGCGGCCCGAGGACGTCTTCGTGGTGCGCAGCGCGCCCGCGACCGACCGGTTCCAACCGGTGCCGCCCGAGCCGGAGTTGAAGCGCGGCAAGCCCCATCTGCTGTGCTACCTCGGCGTCATGGGCCCCCAGGACGGCGTCGACTACGCCCTGCGGGCCCTGGCGAAACTGCGCGACGAGGTCGGCCGGACCGACTGGCACGCGGTCTTCGTCGGCGCCGGCGACGCCTTCGACGCGATGGTCGAACTGTCCCGGCAGCTCGGTCTCTCCGACCAGGTGCAGTTCACCGGACGCATCCCGGACGCCGACCTGGTGCGCTACCTGTGCACCGCCGACGTATGCCTTTCCCCCGACCCGCACAATCCGCTCAACGACGTGTCGACCATGAACAAGGTCCTGGAGTACATGGCGATGGGACGGCCGATCGTCTCGTTCGACCTCCGGGAGGCGCGCGTCTCCGCCGGTGACGCCGCCGTCTACGCGCCCGCCAACGACGAGGCCCAGTTCGCGAAGCTCGTCGCGCTGCTCCTCGACGATCCGGAGAAGCGGGCCCGGATGGGCAAGACCGGCCAGGAGCGGATCAGCGGACCGCTGTCCTGGGAGAACTCGCAAGCGTCACTGCTCGCCGCCTATGCCGCCGCCTGCCGGGACCGAGCCCCGGTGTCCGCGGGTGGGCCGGTCCGTACGGGGAAGAGGCCGCACCATTGAATGACGACACGATCCGCCTGGTCACGATCGGACGGATTCTCCGTCGGCGGTGGCGGCTCCTGGCCGTCCTCGCCGTAGCGGGCGCGCTCTTCGGCTACGGCACCTCGGTGCTGCTGCTTCCGCCGCGCTACACGGCAGAGGCATCGGTACTGCTGCCGGGCCAGTGGGAAGAGCGCGAACTGCTGACCCAGGTGGACATCGCCACCAGTTCGGCGGTGGTCGACCGCGCGGCCGCCGCGCTCAACTGGACGGGCGTCAACGGCACCGAACTGCAGAAAGACGTGAGTGCCAAGGCCGACGACGGGAACATCATCAAGGTCTCCGGTACGGCCGACACCCCGGAGCGCGCGCAGCGGCTCTCCGACCAGCTGGCCCAGCAGTTCGTCACCTTCGCCACCCGCATCGCGGGCGGCAGCACCGACCCCGCGGCGGACACGGCGACAGAGGCGCTGCGGAAGCAGGTGGCCGAGACCAACCGCCGTATCACCGACCTGGCCAAGTCGGCGGATCCGGGGCAGACCGTGGAGAGCGTGCAGGCCCGCACCGAGCTGGAGGGTCTGCGCACCGGGCTGCAGGACGCCATGAAGAAGCTGGAGGAGGCCAACCCGGCGGGCGCCAAGGCCAGCATGGTCGTCATGGGGCCGGCCCCCCGGCCGACCGGCGCGGCGTCGCCGACGAGGACGCAGCTCATCGTCGGCGGGGCGCTGCTGTTCTTCGTGCTCGCGGTCGTCGGCCATCTCGCCGCCGCACGGGTGAGCCGCCGGCTGCGCACCGAACCGGAGATCGCCGCGGCGCTCGGCTCGCCGTTCCTCGGCACCGTCGACGTGCCCGGCGAACGGCATGGGCACCGGCCCGAGAGCCACGGCTCGCGGGCCCGGCTCCGCCGGCTGCTCGGCATCGACATCCGGTGGGACGTACCGGCCCCGCAGCGGTCCGGCGACGAGGCCGAGCGGCGGATCCGCTACCGGCGGGTGTGCGCGCGCCTCCGGGACCAACTGCCCGCCCCCCGGCGGCTGCTGGTCGTCGTACCGGAAGGCGACGAGGTCGCCCGGCTGGCCGCCGGACAGCTCGTCGCCGAGGCCACCGGTGACCCGCAGCTGCGGGTGGTGGAGGTCTCGGTGGACCGGCCGATCGTGCCGGACCGAGACACCGAGTCCGGTGCCCTCGCCGTACTCAGCGCCGGGA
This sequence comes from Streptomyces sp. NBC_01622, assembly GCF_045209635.1. NCBI lineage: Bacteria > Bacillati > Actinomycetota > Actinomycetes > Kitasatosporales > Streptomycetaceae > Streptomyces > Streptomyces sp. NBC_01622. The sequence continues at coordinate 1,568,888 of NZ_CP109293.1, read as the reverse complement.
GCTGGACCGCCGGGGAACTCGCCGGCATCGCCGAGGCGTGCGCGGACGGCGGGCACGAGCTCGTCGGCGTCGTCGTCGCCGGCACGGTCCGCACCCGGCCGACGGAAACCGCCGACCGACTTTCCGACGACGCCACTTTGACGTTCGCGGTCCATGGCCACGCGACAGGAGATCCAGCGTGACGACGAGCACGACTTCGGAGTCGTCGGCCGCCACCCCGCTCCTCGACCTCCAGGCGCTGGTGGTCGCGGTGCGCAGACGCCGCCGCCTGTGGGGCGCCATGGCGCTCCTCGGGATGCTGGCCGGCGCCGCCGTGGCGGTCCTGCTGCCGCCGGCCCCGGCCGCCGTGACCAAGGTGCTGGTCGCGCATCAGGAGGACCAGCCGAACGACACCGGAACGCTGATCCGCACCGACGCCCAGCTGCTGGCGACCTCGCGGATCGCCGGCCAGGCCCTGAAGATCCTCAAGTCCCCGGAAAAACCGGAGGACTTCATGAAGGACTACCGGGGCACCGGACTCACCAACAACGTCCTCGAGATCGATGTGACGGGCAGGACCGACGCGGAAGCGGTGGCCCGGGCCAAGGCACTGGCCGAGGCGTTCGTCGCGGACCACGCCAAGCGCATCAACGACATCGCCAACGCCAACGCCCAAGGGCTGCTCGACCAGCGCGACCGCATGGAGGCGGAGCTCGCCGACGTCAACAAGACGATCGGCGGCCGGTCGCCCGACACCGACCCCAAGGACGCGGCGAACCTCGAGTCGCTCTTCGCCCGGCGGGCCGAACTCACCTCACAGATCTCCGACTTCGGCCAGCGCGCCGAGGAGGCCCGCGTCGGCGCACCCCAGCTCGTCGCCGGCACCCAGATCGTGGACGCACCGCGCGCGGTGCTGCACTCGCTGCCCAAGGCCCTCGTCACCGACGGCGTGGTCGGACTCGTCCTCGGGCTCTTCCTCGGGCTCGCGCTGGCCGCGGTCGGCGTGGTCGTCGCGGACCGCCCCGTGCTGCGCCGGGACATCGCGGCGAACCTCGGCGCCTCGGTCATCGCCGAACTGCCCCGCCGCTCCGGCAGGTTGTGGCAGCGCCGGCGGACCCGGGTGGCACGCGAACGGCTCACCACCACGCTGGCCCGCACCTCGCGAGGTTCGGCGGAGCCGCTGTCGCTGCTGGAACTCGGCTGTGCGCGCAGCACGGCCGTGATCGCCCTCGGTCTCGCCCGGGCACTGGGGGAGGACGGTCCGGTGACCGTCGTCGACGGCCTCCCCGGCACCCAGCTTTCGGTCCGCCGTCCGAAACCGGGAGACCCCACCGTGGTCGGCGGCGAAAAGGCCGCCACTGTGTCCCCGCAGGACCAGCGGATCGGCGTCGGCTCGGTGGCACCCGGCACCGCGTGGACCGACCTCCAGTACCTCGGCACCCGCACCGTGCTCGTCGTCCGTGCCGGGCACGGCAACGCCGCCTGGCTGCACACCGTGGCCCGGCAGCTCGCGGACCAGCGCATCCCGGTGATCGGTGTCGTGCTGATCGACCCCGATCCGCGCGACCGGACCGACGGCACCCTGTGGGACGGGCTGGCCAACGCGCTGCGCGGCCGGACCGAGCGACCGACCTGGCAGAACGGTGGGGGTACCTCCCACGCCGTTCAGGCAGTGGGGGACGGCCGGCGGCTCACCGAACGCCAGCCGATACGGGCCGCACGGGTCCCGGACAACGACCAGGAGGTGCGGTAGGACGTGTGTGGCATCGCAGGCACGTACCGATGGCCGGACGGCAAGGCCGTGACCGACCGGCTCACCGACACCCTCGCCCACCGCGGCCCGGACGGCTCGGGCCGCTACGGCCACCCCCTGGGCGACGGCGAGGTGCAGCTCGGGCACCGCAGGCTGGCCATCGTCGACCTGTCGGAGACCGGCGCCCAGCCGATGGTCTCGGACGGCCTCGCCCTGACGTACAACGGCGAGCTGTACAACGCGCCCGAACTCCGCGCCGAGTTGGAGGCCACCGGGGTGCGCTTCCGCGGCACCTCCGACACCGAGGTGGTCCTGGAGGCCTGGCGGCGCTGGGGCACCGACTGCCTGCCCAGACTGCGCGGCATGTTCGCGTTCGGCATCTTCGACGAGCGCACCGGCGACCTGGTGCTCGTCCGCGACCAGCTCGGCATCAAGCCGCTGTTCCTGCTCCGGCGCGGCGAGGGCCTGATGTTCGCCTCCGAGCTCAAGGCGCTCGCCGCCGTGACCGGCAAGTCGCTGGAGGTGGACCAGGCGGCGCTGGTGGCGTCCCTGCTCTACTACTGGGTGCCGGACTCGCGCTGCGCGTTCCGCGAGGCGGAGAAGCTGCCGCCGGGCAGCTGGCTGCGCTGCCGGCCCGACGGCCGGGTGGAGCGCGGCAGCTTCTGGAACCTGAAGGACGTCGCCGCCGAGGGCCGGGACCGCGCCCTGGCCGGTGAACAGCCGGACCTCGCCGCCATCGTCGAGGAGTCGACCCGCCGCCACCTGATCTCCGACGTACCCGTGGCGACCTTCCTCTCCGGCGGTCTCGACTCCAGCTATCTGACCGCGCTGGCGGCCCGCCACCAGCCGGGGATCTCCGCCTACACCATCGGATTCCGCGCGGAGGACGCCAAGTTCGAGGCGATGCCGGACGACCTGCGCTACGCCCGGCAGGTCGCCGAGCAATTCGGTGTCGACCTGCACGAGATCGAGATCGCGCCCAACGTGCTCGACCTGCTGCCGCAGATGACGTACAGCCTCGACGAGCCGATCGGCGACCCCGCCGCGATCAACACCTACCTGATCTGCATGGCCGCCCGGGAGGCCGGGGTCAAGGTGATGCTCTCGGGCATGGGCGCGGACGAGCTGTTCGCGGGCTACCGCAAGCACTTTGCCAACCTGCTCGCGCTGCGCTACCAGCGCGTCCCGCGACCGTTGCGGCGCGGGGTGTCCGGGGTCGTGGACCGGCTGCCGGTCGCCTCGGCCCGCCGCGGCTACCGGTCGGTGCGTTTCGCGAAGCGGTTCCTCTCCTTCGCCGAACTGCCGGAGGAGACCGCGTTCCGGCGCAGCTACACCATGTACGACCAGGACGAACTGCTCGCCCTGCTCAACCCGGACCTGGCCGGGACGGTCGACGACGTGGTCACCGAACACACGGACGTCTACCAGGACAACGACCTCGACGACTTCGTCAACCGCATGTGCCTGACCGACGCCCGCATGTTCCTGCCGGGCCTGAACCTCGCCTACACGGACCGGTCGAGCATGGCCGCCTCCACCGAGGTCCGGGTGCCGTACGTCGACATCGAGGTGGTCAAGGCGGCGTTCGCCGTACCCGGCAGTCGCAAGATCGTCGGCCGGCAGGGCAAGGCCGTCCTCAAGGAGGCGGCCACCTCGATCCTGCCGCGCGAGATCGTGTACCGGCCCAAGGGCCTGTTCAGCGCCCCGCTGCGCGCCTGGATGAGCCGGGATCTGGCACCGCTGGTGCGCGAGGTGGTCAACGACGGCGAGCTCGTCCGGTCCGGGCTGCTGCGCCGCGACGCGCTGGCCCGGATGGTCGCCGAGGACGCCGCCGGACAGGCGGACTACTCCAAGCATCTGTGGCATGTACTGACCCTCGAGTACTGGTATCGCGACGCGACCTCTGGCTCCGCCCAGAGCACTCGGTCGACGGCTTAGGAATCAGGAGTTCTGGTGAAGCAGGTTGTACAGAACTACAAGAGCGGCGAGCTGGCGGTGCTCGACGTTCCGGTACCGGGGTGTAAGCCGGGCGGTGTGCTGGTGCGCAGCGCCTACTCGCTGATATCCACCGGCACCGAGCTCATGAAGGTCTCCGAGGCCGGCATGTCGATGCTGGGCAAGGCCCGCTCCCGGCCGGACCAGGTGGCCAAGGTCATGCAGAGCGTGGCCACCAACGGGGTGCCCGCCACCTACCGCAAGGTGATGGGCAAGCTGGACTCCTACACCCCGCTGGGCTATTCGCTGTGCGGGGTGGTCGAGCAGGTCGGCGCCGGGATCGACGATGTGAAGGTCGGCGACCTGGTGGCCTGCGCGGGCAACGAGCACGCGCTGCACGCCGAGTTGAACTGGGTGCCGAAGAACCTCTACGCCCCGGTCCCCGACGGCCTCGCGCCGCGGCACGCGGCCTTCGGCACCGTCGGCTCGATCGCGATGCAGGGCGTCCGCCAGGGCGAGCCGCAGCTCGGCGAGGTCGCCCTGGTCATCGGCCTCGGCCTGATCGGGCAGCTGGTGGTGCAACTGCTCACCGCCGCCGGAGTCCGCGTCGTCGGCGCCGACCCGGACCCGGCGCGCTGCGAGCTCGCCGAGCGCCTCGGCGCCGCGGCCTGCGGCGACCCCGCCTCCGCTGCCGTAGAGGCCGCCGTCGCCGAACTCACCGACGGCCACGGCGTGGACCAGGTGTTCCTGGCCGCCGGGGGCGGCAGCAACCAGCCCGTCGAGCTGGCCGCCCGGCTCGCACGGGACCGCGGCCGGGTCGTCGACATCGGCAAGTGCCGCCTGGACCTGCCGTGGAACGCGTACTACGAGAAGGAACTCGACGTCCGCTTCTCGCGCTCCTACGGCCCCGGCCGCTACGACCCGTCGTACGAGCTGGAGGGACGCGACTACCCGATCGGCTACGTCCGCTGGACCGAGCGCCGCAACCTGGCGTGCTTCCTCGACCTCCTCGCCCGCGGCAGCGTCGACGTGGAGCCCCTGGTCTCCCACATCGCCGACTTCGACGACGCCGTCGAGACGTACCGGCGGCTGAAGGACGGCGAACTGAAGGCCGTCGCGGTGCTGTTCCGGTACCCCGAACAGGCGGAGGAACAAGGGGAATCGGCGGCCCCGGAGGTGTCCGTGCCCGAGGTGCGACGCAGCGGCAAGACCGTCGCCCCGGCCCGGTCCGCCAACGCGCCGGTACGTGTCGCGTTCGTCGGCGCGGGCAACTACGCGACGTCGATGCTGCTGCCGCACCTGGCCCGGCGCGAGGGCGTCGAGCTGTCGACCGTCGTCACCACGACGGCGCTCTCCGGGGCCAACGCGCAGCGGAAGTTCGGCTTCGCCCAGGCGACCACCGACCTCGACACCGTCCTCGGCGACAAGTCCGTCGACGCGGTGTTCGTGGTCACCCGGCACAGCTCGCACGCCGAACTGACCCGGCAGGCGCTGCTGGCCGGCAAGACCGTGTTCGTGGAGAAGCCCCTGGCCCTCACCGAGGACGAGCTGGCCGGCGTACTCGCGGCGGTGGGGGAGTCCGGCAACGACCGCCTCCAAGTGGGCTTCAACCGCCGTTTCGCGCCGCTGCTCCAGGAGGCCAAGGAGCGGTTCGGCGCCCGCACCGGTCCGGCGAGCCTGCGCTACCTGGTCAACGCGGGCAAGCTCCAGCACGGCAGCTGGTACCTCCAACAGGGCGCCGAGGGCTCGCGGTTCGCCGGCGAGGGCGGCCACTTCATCGACACGGCGAGCTGGCTGCTCGAAGCCGACCCGGTCTCCGTGTACGCGACGGCCGCGCCCGGCAACGAGGACCTCCAGGTCGTCCTGCGCTACCCGGACGGCTCCACCGCCACCATCAGCTACGTCACCACCGGCGCCCCCGGCTTCCCCAAGGAGACCCTGGACCTGGTCGCGGACGGCAAGGTGCTGCGGCTCGACGACTTCGTCCGCGCCTCCGTCCACGGCCGCAAGAAGTGGGTCAGTTCGCGGCTGCCCAAGGCCCGGGACAAGGGCCAGAACGCCGAACTCGCCGCGTTCATCAAGGCCGTGCGGACCGGTGGACCGATGCCGGTGCCGCTGGAGTCGCTGGTCGCCACCACGGCGGCCACCCTCGCCGTGCGGGCGGGCCTGGCCGGCGGCGCGCCGGTGACCTTGGCGAGGACGCCATGACCATGAGCGCGGGCTGGTACCTGCGCCGCCTGTCCCGGATGGGCCCGCGGGAGATCGCGGGCCGGGCGGGCGACACCGTGCGCAGACGGCGCTGGCGGTCGGCGCCGCCCGACTGCCCGAGCGTCACCGGCGCCCGCTTCACCGCCGTCCTGCCCGCGGGGACGATCGCCGAGGTGCCGCCGGACGCCGCGAAACGCCTCGTCGCCGAGGCGGACCAACTGATGGCCGGGCACGCCGAGTTCTTCGGGGTGGTCCGCGACGACCTCACCGACCCGGACTGGTTCTACGACCCGAAGACCGGGCGCCGGGCCCCGTCGGGCTACGCCTTCGACGTGCCGTACCGCGACGAGGACGTGGCCGGGGACATCAAGCAGATCTGGGAGCCGTCCCGGCACCAGTACCTCACCGTGCTCGCCGCCGCCTACGCGGTCACCGGGGACGAGCGGTACGCCGAGCGCGTCGCCGGGCACCTGCGGTCGTGGTGGGCGGCCAACCCGCCGCTGCGCGGTGTGCACTGGATCAGCGGCATCGAGCTGGGCATCCGGCTGCTGTCGTGGGTGTGGATCCGCCGGCTGCTCGACGGCTGGCCGGGCGCGGCCGAGCTGTTCGAGGACAACCCGGTCGCGCTGAACCAGATCTGGCACCACCAGCGCTGGCTGGCCGCCTTCCCCAGCCGGGGCTCCTCGGCGAACAACCACGTCATCGCCGAGACCGCCGGGCAGTCCGCCGCGGCCTGCGCGTTCAACTGGTTCCCCTCGTCGGCGCGTTGGCGCTCCGACGCGCTGCGCTCGCTGGAGCGGCAGCTGCGCGCCAACACCTTCGACTCCGGCCTCAACCGTGAGCTGGCCACCGAGTACCACGGACTCGTGCTGGAACTCGGTCTTGCCGCGGTGGCCGAGGCGGACGCCGCAGGCGTGCCGGTGCCCGAGTCGCTCCGGCTGGTGCTGCTGCGGATGACCGACGCGCTCGCCGCTGTAGTGGACAACCGACTGCGACCGCCCCGCCAGGGGGACGCGGACGACGGCCACGGCCTGATCCTGGACGGCGAGGGCACCGACCGCTGGGGCTCGCTGCTGGCCACCGGCGACGCGGTGTTCGGCCGGCTCGACTGGTGGCCGGAGGTGACCGGCACCGATGTGCGCACCCCGCTGCTGGCCGCGCTCCTCCGGCCGTACGCGAAGGACGGAACCGCCCGCCCGGCGACCAGGCCCGCCCACTTCGCCGACGCGGGGCTCACCGTCCTGCGCGGTCCGGAGGAGATCTGGTGCCGCTGCGACGGAGGTCCGCACGGCTTCCTGTCCATCGCCGCGCACGCCCACGCGGACGCGCTGTCCGTGGAGGTCCGGCACGACGGCATCGATGTGCTCGCCGACCCGGGGACGTACTGCTACCACGGACAGCCCGCGTGGCGGCAGTACTTCCGGTCGACCCTCGGTCACAACACCCTCCAGCTGGACGGCGCTGACCAGTCCGTGTCCGGCGGCCCGTTCCTGTGGACCCGGCATGCCCGCACCCGCGTCCTGGATGTGGACAACTCCGGGGCAGGGGTGGCCCGTTGGGCCGCCGAGCACGACGGCTACCAGGGCTCGGTGCACCGCCGCCGGGTGGAGCTGACGGCCGCGAGCCAGGAGCTGAGGATCGTCGACGAGGTCCGCTGCCAACACAGCCCGCGCCGGGACGTGCGGTTGGCGTTCCACCTCGGCCCGGCGATCGCCGCGGACCTGGCGGGACACCGCGCGGTGCTCACCTGGATCCGGGACGGCGAGGGGCGTTCCGCGGTGCTCGAACTGCCCGAGCAACTGTCCTGGCGGGCGCACCGCGGCGAGAGCGAACCGCCGCTGGGCTGGTACTCCGCCGGATTCGGGCGCAAGGAACCCACCACCACGCTGATCGGCACCGGCTTCGCCGACGGCACGGACGGGTTCACCACCGTGCTCGGGTTCCGCGGCCAGGGGGGCGCGTGGGGAACATGAGACGGCACTGGGCGCCGGCGGTAGCACCGCTGGCACTGCTCCTGCTGACGGCGACCGGCTGCGACAGCACGTCGAGCGCCCCGGCCACGACGAAGCCGAACGCCGCGCCGTCCACGGCCACGTCCGCCGCCCGGTCCGTGGCCCGGGTGTGCGCCAACCCCGCCGCCGGACCGGCGAAGGCGCCGGAGGGCGCGGTGACCGTGGACCCCAAGGTGGTCGGCGACCTGGCGGCGAAGACCAAGAAGAGCCCCCCGAACACCACGTTCTGGCTCAAGCCGGGCACGCACAGACTCGAGCGGGACCGCTATGCCCAGGTCATCCCCAAGAAGGGGGACCACTACATCGGCGCGCCGGGCGCGGTGCTCGACGGCCGGAAGGTCAACCAGTACGCCTTCACCGGCAACGCCGCCGACGTCACCATCCGCTATCTCACCGTGCAGGGATTCGTCGCGCCGCAGGACGAGGGCGTCGTCAACCACGACTCGGCCGACGGATGGGTCATCGAACACACGACGATCAAGGACAACTCCGGCGCCGGACTGATGGCCGGCGCCCGCCAGCAGGTCCGCGCCGACTGCCTGCGCGACAACGGCCAGTACGGCATGAACGCCTACAAGGGCAACGGCCCCCTCACCGGCCTCGTGGTCCAGGGCAACGAGATCGTCGGCAACAACACGGGCGACTGGGAGCGGAAGAAGAAGGGCTGCGGCTGCACCGGAGGCATCAAGTTCTGGGAGGTCAACGGGGCCGACATCAGCGGGAATTGGGTGCACGACAACCGCGGCGCCGGGCTGTGGGCCGACACCAACAACAACGACTTCCGTATCGAGAACAACGTGATCGAGGCCAACGACGGTGCCGCACTGATCTACGAGACGAGCTACAACGCGGTCATCCGGGACAACACGATCCGGCGGAACAACCGGGTCGAGGGCCGCAAGGCGGCCGACAGCGGCGACAACTTCCCGTACGCGACCGTCTACTTGTCCGAGTCCGGCGGCGAACCGCGGGTCAAGGCCCGCACCCACAAGATCGAGATCTACGGGAACGTGCTGGAGAACAACTGGTCCGGAATCACCCTGTGGGAGAACGCCGACCGGTACTGCAACAGCCCGGCCAACACCTCCTCGGGTGACTGCACCCTGCTGGTGAAGAAGACGAGCAGCTGTGTGAGACCGGCGATCGCCAAGGCCCCGCTCTACTCGGACTGCCGGTGGAAGACCCAGTGGGTGGACATCCACGACAACCGCTTCGTGCTCGACGAGTCCGTCGTCAAGTGCACGGAGATGTGCGACCGCATGGCGGTGCTGTCCAACTACGGCACCTATCCGGACTGGTCGCCGTACCACGGCGAAGGGGTGGCCGACGCCATCACCGAGAAGCAGCACAACAGCTGGCACGACAACGTCTACGTCGGGCCGTGGAAGTTCGTCGCCGAGGACCAGAGCCGGGTGCTCGACTTCGGGCAGTGGCAGGCGACGCCCTACCAGCAGGACAAGGGCAGCACCCTCGACCTACAGGCCGGTGGTTGAGATGGGTGAGAACCTGACGCGCGGACCGGACACGGCGGGGACGGTGCCCGGCGCCGAACCGCGCCCGGCCGGCACACCGAAGGCCGTCGGGATCGTCTGGGGGCTGCTGGTCCTCAACACGCTCGGCTCCGCCGGGGCGAAGACCATCGTCCCGCTGCCCCGCTCCCTCATCCAGATGGTCACCATGGGCTCGCTGGTCGCCGCGTTCGGCCTGGCACTCGTGGTCAACCAGCGGGTGCGCGTGCGGTCCAGCGCCTATGTGCTGCTGCTCAGCCTGCTGCTGGTGTCCAGCGTGATCTCCAGCGCGAGCCTGGAGTCCGGGATGGGCGCGCTGTTCCGCTGCTTCCGGCTGACTCTCTTCGTCGGCACCCTGTGGCTGCTCAGCCGCTGGTGGGACGGCAGCCTCACGTTCGTCCGGTACCACATCCGGGCGTACTTCGCGGTTCTCGGCTCGGTGGCCCTCGGCCTGGTCGTCTCCCCGGGCAAGGCGCTGCCCGACCTCTACGGCGGACGCCTGGTCGGCGCGCTGTGGCCGCTCACCCCGCCGCAGATCGGGCAGTACGCGGCGGTGATCACCGGGCTCACCGTGCTGCTCGTCATCGGCAAACGGACCGACCGGACCAGCGCCGTGCTGGTCATCGTGCCGTCGCTGGTGCTGCTCGCGCTGACCCACACCCGGACGGCCACGCTCGGCCTGCTGCTCGGGCTGGCGCTCGCGATCGGCTCGCTCATGCTGACCAGCGCCGTGGCCCGCCGGTTCTTCACCTGGGCGGTGCTGATCTCCGGGGTGGCCGCGGTGGGCTTCGCCTCCGCGCTGCAGACGTGGTTCCTGCGCGGACAGAGCCAGGAGAACTTCTCCAGTCTCACCGGCCGGGCCAAGGTCTGGAACGCTCTGCTGGCCGAGCCCCGGTCGACAGCGGAGAAGCTGTTCGGCGTGGGCCTGGGCGACAAGTCGTTCGGCGGGCTGCCGATCGACAACAGCTGGCTGGCCGTCTACAACGAGCAGGGTCTGATCGGTGTCACCCTCGTCGCGGTGATCATCGTTGTGCTGGGCGGCGTCGCGCTGCTGCGCCCGCCGTCCTTGCAGCGGGCCTGCGCGATCTTCCTGATCAGCTACTGCGCGATCGCCTCGTACACCGAGGCCGGCCTCGGCGACGCCTCGCCCTATCTGCTCCATCTGGCCCTGGCCGCCTCGCTGTTGGCGGCACCCGCCCAGGCCGCTCCGCTCGCGCTGCCCGAAGCCCCTCGACGGCGCGTCCCGCGCTGGGCCCGTAGATCGGAGGTGAACTGAGCATGCACGTCCTCGTGGTGCACAACCGCTACAACTCGGCGCAGCCGAGCGGGGAGAACAAGGTCGTAGACCAGGAGGTGGAGCTGCTGCGCGCGGCCGGCCACCGGGTCGAGCTGTTCGAGCGGCGCAGCGACGACATCGGCGCCCGCTCCCTCCTCGGCAAGGTCGCGGTACCGCTCCTGGTGCCGTGGAACCCGGCCGTGCGCAGGGAACTCGCCGCCAGACTGCGCGCCGAGCGGCCGGACGTGGTGCACGTCCACAACGTGTTCCCGCTCCTGTCGCCCGCGGTCCTCGCCGCCTGCGCCGACGCCGCAGTACCCGCCGTCGCCACGCTGCACAACTACACCCAGGTCTGCCCGCCCGGCACACTCCAGCGGGACGGCCGGCCCTGCACCGAGTGCGTCGGCTCGACGCCGCTGCCCGCCGTCCGGCACGGCTGCTACCGCAACTCCCGCCTCGCGACCGTGCCGCTGGCGGTCAGCCTGTCGGCCAACCGGCGGCGCTGGTGGACCGGCGTGGAGCGCTTCCTGTGCATCTCCGCCGCGCAGCGAGACGTCCTGGTGAGCTCCGGCATGCCGGCCGAACGCCTCGCGGTGAAGCACAACTTCGTCCCCGAACCGGACATCCGCCGGGCGGGCGGGGGAGAGCAGCTGCTGTATCTCGGCCGGCTCGCCGAGGCCAAGGGCGTACGGCTGCTCATGGCCGCGTGGGACGAGGTCGCGGCGGGCGGCGGCGCGGGCGTCCCGCTCGTGATCGCAGGCACCGGGCCGCTGGAGAAAGAGGTGACCGCCTGGGCGGCCGGCCGGGACGACGTGCGCTACGTCGGCCTGCTGGACCCGGCGGAGTGCCGCAAGGCCATCGCGCGGTCCGTCGCCGTGGTGGCGCCCTCGACCTGGCTGGAGGCGTTCGGCCTGGTGGTCGTGGAGGCGATGGCGGCCGGGGTGCCGACCGTCGCCGCCGGTCACGGCGCCTTCGTCGAACTCGTCGAGGACGGCGTCACCGGGCTGCTGCACCGGCCGGGCGACGCCGCCTCGCTCGCGTCCGGCATCCGCCGGATCACGGCCGACCCGGACCGCAACCGGGATATGGGTGAGGCGGCCCGACGCCGCTACGAGCAGGGATTCAGCCCGGCCGTCGGCCTGGAGCGCCTGCTGGAGGAGTACCGGACCGCGATCGCGGGTCGGTCAGCACAGGCTCGCGATGGGGACACCCACGCGAGCAGGGGGGATGGGGACAGCAGATGACACGATGCCGACTCTGCGGCTCGGAAGCGATGGCGAGCGTCGTCGACCTTGGGGCGACACCGCCGTGTGAGAGCTTTCTCGCCGCGGACCAACTGGACCTGCCGGAACCGGCGTACCCGCTGCATCTGCGGGTCTGCACCGACTGCTGGCTGGCGCAGATACCGCCGCTGATCACGCCTGAGGAGACGTTCAAGGAGTACGCGTACTTCTCCTCGTTCTCGACCTCCTGGGTGGAGCACGCGCGCACCTTCGTCGACGGCGCGGTGGACCGCCTCGGCCTCGGCTCCGACGCCTTCGTGGTCGAGGTCGCGAGCAACGACGGCTACCTGCTGCGGCACGTGGTGGACCGGGGGATCCGCTGCCTGGGCATCGAACCCTCGGTGAACGTCGGTGCCGCGGCGCGCGAGGCGGGTGTGCCCACGTTCACGGACTTCCTGAGCCCCGACACCGGCTCCGCCGTCCGCGCCGAGCACGGCCCGGCAAACCTGGTCGTGGCCAACAACGTGTACGCACACATCCCCGACGTGGTCGGCTTCACCCAGGGGCTGCGCGCCCTGGTCGCCGACGACGGCTGGGTCTCCATCGAGGTGCAGCACCTGCTGACCCTGATCGAGGAGAACCAGTACGACACGATCTACCACGAGCACTTCCAGTACTACACGGTCGCCTCGGCGATCCGGGCCCTCGCCAGCGGCGGACTCGCCCTCGTGGACGTCGAGTTGCTGCCCACACACGGCGGCTCCATCCGCCTGTGGGCCCGCCCGGCCGAGGTCGCGGGAGAGCCCTCGCAGCGGGTGGCCGACGTGCTGGCCCGGGAGAAGGCCGCCGGGCTGCAGGAACTGGCCGGGTACACCGAGTTCTCCGCCCGGGTCGCCAAGGTGCGCCGGGACCTGCTGCGGTTCCTCATCGACGCGGCCGACCGCGGCGAGACCGTCGTCGGCTACGGCGCCCCCGGCAAGGGCAACACCCTGCTCAACCACTGCGGCATCCGCCCCGACCTGCTCGCGTACACGGTCGACCGCAACCCGTACAAGCACGGCCGGTTCACCCCCGGCACTCGCATCCCGATCCTCCCGCCCGAGCAGATAGCCGCCGACAAGCCCGACTACGTCCTCGTCCTCCCGTGGAACCTGCGGGCCGAACTGGTCGAGCAACTGTCCTTCGTGCACGAGTGGGGCGGCCGGCTCGTCTTCCCCATCCCGGAACTGGGCATCGTCGAGGCCGCGCAGTCGAAAGAGGTCACAGCATGAAGGTCGTCCTGTTCTGCGGCGGTTACGGGATGCGCATGCGCAACGGAACCTCCGACGACGTCCCCAAGCCGATGGCGATGGTCGGGCCCAGACCCCTGATCTGGCACGTCATGCGCTACTACGCGCACTTCGGGCACAAGGAGTTCATCCTGTGCCTCGGCTACGGCGCCCACCACATCAAGAACTTCTTCCTCAACTACGAGGAGACCGCCTCCAACGACTTCGTGCTGCGCGGCGGGCAGACCGAGCTGCTCTCCACCGACATCGCCGACTGGACGATCACCTTCGCGCAGACCGGCATCGAGTCACCCATCGGGGAGCGGCTGCGCCGGGTGCGCCACCACCTGGACGGCGACGAGATGTTCCTCGCCAACTACGCCGACGTCCTGACCGACGCCCCGCTGCCGGAGATGATCGACCGGTTCGCCCAGCGCGACGCGGGCGCGTCGATGATGGTCGTGCCGCCGCAATCCTCTTTCCACTGCGTGGAGTTGGGCGAGGACGGCCTGGTGGGCGGCATCACCGCGGTGAGCGACATGCCGCTGTGGGAGAACGGCGGCTACTTCGTGCTCCGCCAGGAGGTCTTCGACCACATACCGGAGAACGGTGACCTGGTCGCCGACGGATGTTCCCAACTGGCCAAGCGGGGACGGCTGGTGGCGCATCAGCACCGAGGTTTCTGGAAGCCGACGGACACCGTGAAGGAGCGGGCCGCGCTCGACGAGGCCTACGCGCGGGGCGACCGCCCGTGGGCCGTGTGGGAGCGGGACAGCGCGGGGGTGCGTGCGTGATCAGGCTCGGAGCCGGTCCTCTCGACCGGATCGTCGTCGTGGGCGCCCACTGCGACGACATCGCCATCGGCGCCGGCGGCACCCTGCTGACGCTGTGCCAGGCGCGGCCCGGCATCCGCGTCGACGCGCTGGTGCTCTCCGGCGGCGGCAGCGAGCGCGAGCAGGAGGAACAGGCCGCGCTCACCGCCTTCTGCCCGGGCGCCGACCTGCGGCTGACCGTGCACAAACTGCCGGACGGCCGCCTGCCCGCGCACTGGGAGGAGGCCAAGGCCGCCGTCGAGGAACTCCGCGCGCAGAGCGAGCCGGAGCTGGTCCTCGCGCCGCGCACCGACGACGCCCACCAGGACCACCGCGGCCTGGCGAAGCTGATGACCACCGCGTTCCGCGACCACCTCGTGCTCGGCTACGAGATCGTCAAGTGGGACGGCGACCTCGGCCGGCCGGCGGCCTACCAGCCGCTGGAGACCGAGACCGCCGAAGAGAAGGTACGGCTGCTGCAGGAGCACTACCCCTCGCAGCGCCACCGGCCGTGGTACGACCGGGAGGCCTTCCTCGGCCTCGCCCGGATCCGCGGCATCGAATGCCACGCGCGCTACGCCGAGGCGTTCGCCGTCACCAAACTCACGCTCAACCTGGGGGGTTGAACACCTTGCGCGTACTACTGACCGGACACCAGGGCTATCTGGGCACCGTGATGGCACCCGTCCTCACCGCTGCCGGACACGAGGTCGTCGGCCTCGACGCCGGCCTGTTCGCCGACTCCGTCCTCGGCCCGCAGCCCGCCGACCCGCCCGGGGTGCGGGTGGACCTGCGCGACCTCACCGCCGAGCACGTGGCCGGGGTCGACGCCGTGATCCACCTGGCCGCGCTGTCCAACGACCCGCTCGGCTCGCTGGCCCCGGAACTCACCTACGACATCAACCACCACGCGTCCGTACGACTGGCAAAGCTGGCCCGCGACGCCGGAGTCCGGCGCTTCCTGTACGCGTCGACCTGCTCCGTCTACGGCGCCTCGGGCGGCGACGACCTGGTGACCGAGGACGCCCCGCTGCGCCCGGTGACGCCGTACGCGGAGTCGAAGGTGCGGGTCGAGGACGACGTGCACGCGCTCGCCGACGACGACTTCACCCCGGTGTTCATGCGCAACGCCACCGCCTTCGGCTACTCGCCCCGGCTGCGCGCCGACATCGTGCTGAACAACCTGGTGGGCCACGCGCTTCTGTCCGGCGAGGTGCTGGTCCTCTCCGACGGCACCCCCTGGCGCCCGCTCGTGCACGCCGCCGACATCGCGCGCGCCTTCACGGCCGCGCTCACCGCGCCGCGCGAGGCGGTCCACGACCGGGCGTTCAACATCGGCAGCGAGATCAACAACGTCACCGTCGCCGAGATCGCCGATCAGGTCGCCGAGGCGGTGTCCGGCGCGAAGGTCGTGATCACCGGCGAGAACGGCGCCGACCCGCGCTCGTACCGGGTGGACTTCTCCCGCTTCCGCACCGCGATCCCCGACTTCGACTGCGAGTGGACGGTGAAGCAGGGCGCGCTCGAACTCGCCGACGCCTACCGGAAGTTCGGGCTGACCCGGGAGGACTTCGAGCAGCGCTTCACCCGCCTCGCCGTACTGCGCGCGGCCACCGACGCCGGCACCGTCGACGACACCCTGCGGTGGCGCCGATGACCGCAGTCGGCGAGGAGATGCACGCACTGGTGGAGCGGCTGTACCCGCTCTGCCGGAGCATCACCGGCGACGGTGTGCGCGCCACCCTGGACATCGTCGGCGAGTACCTCCCGCTGAACGTGCACGAGGTGCCGACCGGGACCCAGGTCCTCGACTGGACGGTTCCGCAGGAGTGGAACATCCGGGACGCGTACATCGCCGACGCCACCGGCCGGCGGGTCGTCGACTTCGCCGAGTCCAGCCTGCACGTACTCGGCTACAGCGTGCCGGTGTCGAAGACCATGCCGCTCACCGAGCTGCGCGAACACCTGCACACGATGCCGGACCACCCGTCCTGGGTGCCGTACCGCACGAGCTACTACAAGCCGGACTGGGGATTCTGCCTGGCCCAGGAGACCCTGGACGCGCTGCCCGAAGGCGACTACGAGGTACGCGTCGACTCCACCCTCGCGGACGGCCACCTCACCTACGCCGAGCACGTGGTCCCCGGACAGGTGGCCGACGAGGTCATCGTCTCCTGCCACACCTGCCACCCGTCGCTGGCCAACGACAACCTGGCCGGCATCGCGGTCGCGACCTTCCTGGCCCGCGCGCTGGCGCGGGAAACGCCGTACTACACCTACCGGTTCATCTACGCGCCCGGCACCATCGGGGCGATCACCTGGCTGGCCCGCAACGCGGAACGGGTGGACCGGGTCAAGCACGGGCTGGTGCTGGCCTGCGCAGGCGACTCGGGTCAACTGACGTACAAACAAAGTCGACGCGGCGACGCGGAGATCGACCGCGTCCTGCGGCACGTACTGACCGCGTCCGAACGCCCGCACCGCGTCGACGAGTTCACGCCGTACGGGTACGACGAGCGGCAGTACTGCTCACCCGGGTTCAACCTCGGCGTGGGCTCGCTCAGCCGGACCCCGTACGCCGGGTACCCCGAGTACCACACCTCGGCGGACAACCCGGACTTCGTCTCCCCGGAGGCGATGGCCGACACCCTCGCCGTCTGCCGCGAGGCGTTCGCCGTTCTCGACCGCAACCGGCGGTACCTCAACCTCAGCCCTTACGGCGAACCCCAGCTGGGCCGGCGCGGGTTGTACGACGCGCTCGGCGGACGCAGCGACACCAAGCAGGCCCAGATGGCCATGCTCTGGGTGCTCAACCTCTCCGACGGCGAGCACAGTCTGCTGGACGTCGCCGAACGGTCCGGGCTGCCGTTCGACAGCGTCGCCGGCGCGGCCGACGCCCTGCACGAGGCCGGGCTGATCAAGACATGACGCCGACGACCACCGACGGGGAGAAGGCCACGAGACCGGCCCGGTCCGCCAAGCGGGCCCTCGTCGGCCGGCTGTCCTGGGGACTGGCCGACCAGGCGGCCTCCAGCATCAGCAACTTCGCGGTGGGCATCTACGTGGCCCGCTCGCTGGGGGTGACGGCGTTCGGCGTGTTCAGCCTCGCCTGGGTGACCTACGGAGTGGTGCTCAACGTCTCCCGCGGCCTGGCCACCGACCCGCTCGTGGTCCGCTTCAGCGGGGTGCCGCAGGCGTCCTGGCGCGGGGCGGTGGCCCGCTCGACGGGCACCGCGCTCTGCGTCGGCACGGCCCTCGGAGTGCTGTGCCTGGCGGCCGGACTCGGCCTCGGCGGCCGGGTCGGGCCCGCGTTCGCCGCCCTCGGACTCATGATGCCGGGGCTGCTGCTCCAGGACGCCTGGCGGTTCTCGTTCTTCGCCGCAGGCGACGGGCGGAAGGCGTTCGTCAACGACGTCGTCTGGGGCATCGCGCTCGTCCCCGCCATGGTGGTGGCGGCCCATGTCGGCACCGTGGCCGCCTTCGTGCTCGCCTGGGGCGCGTCCGCCACGGTCGCGGCCGGATACGGCTGCATCCAGTCCGGCATCCGGCCCCGGCCGGCCCAGGCCCGCGGCTGGCTGCGCGAACAGCGCGACCTCGGCTACCGGTACCTGGTCGAGAACGTCAGCCTCAGCGGCGCGAGCCAGTTGCGGGCGTACGGCCTCGGCGCGATCGTCGGGGTGAGCGCGGTCGGCGCGGTGCGCGGCGCCGAACTCCTCCTCGGCCCCTTCCTCGCCGTACTGATGGGGCTCTCGCTGGTCACCGTCCCCGAGGCGGCACGCGTGCTGCGGCAGGCCCCGCACCAACTCGGCAGGTTCTGCCTGATGCTCGGCGGGGGACAGGCCGTCGGCGCGCTGCTCTGGGGCTCGGCGCTGCTGCTGATGCCCGGCCGGCTCGGCGAGTTGGCGCTCGGCGACGTCTGGCACTCCTCCTCGCACCTCATCGTGCAGATCACCCTCAGCGTCGCCGGAGCGGGCCTCGGCACCGGCGCCGCGGCCGGACTCCGCGCGCTCGGCGCCGCCCGCCGCAGCCTGCGCTGCCAGCTCTTCGCCTCCGCCTGCTACGTCGGCGGCGGGCTCGGCGGCGCGGCCCTCGGCGGCACGGCCGGCTCGGCCTGGGGCGTCGCCGCCGCGACCATCAGCGGCTCGGCCGTGTGGTGGCTGCAACTGCGCTCCGCCCTGCGCGAGCGCCAACGCGAACCCATCCCCGAATTGAGGACCTCATGACCGACCGACCGAGGCTGAGCATCGGCCTGCCCGTGTACAACGGCGAGGAGTACCTGGCCGAGTCGTTCGACGCCCTGCTCGGCCAGACCTACGAGGACTTCGAGCTGGTCGTCTCCGACAACGCCTCGACCGACGGCACCGAGGCCATCTGCCGCAAGTACGCCGCGCAGGACTCCCGCATCCGCTACGTCCGGCTGCCCCGCAACATCGGCGCCACCCCGAACCACAACCACGTCTTCGCCGAGTCCCGCGGCGAGCTCTTCAAGTGGGCCTCGCACGACGACCTCTACGGCCGCGACCTGCTGCGGCGCTGCATAGGAGCACTGGACGAGCGGCCGGACGCCATTCTCGCCCACACCGGCCAGGCGGTCATCGACGGCGACGGCCAGGTGACGGTCCCGTACGAGTACACGCTCGCCACCGGCTCTCCGAACGCACCCGAGCGCTTCCGCAGTCTGCTGTTCGAGCCGGGCGGCGACGACTTCTACGGAGTGATGCGGGCCGACATGCTGCGCCGGGTGAAACCGATGGACAGCTACCACCACGCGGACCGCACCTTCGTCGCCGAGATCACCCTGCACGGACGCTTCCACCAGGTACCGGAACTGCTCTACTTCCGCCGCGACCACCCCACTCGCGCCGAGCGGGCCAACCCCTCCAAGCGCGCCCGCTGCGTCAACCTGGACCCGCGCCGGGCAGGCGCGCTGCACCCGACGCCCCGGCTGCTCGCCGAGTACGTCTGGGGCTTCGCCTCCGCGATCCGGCGGGCACCGCTGTCCCCGGCCGACCGGCGCGCCTGCTACCGCCACCTGGCCTCCTGGATGACCAGCCGGGTCCGGCCCGGCGCCGGCGAGCGGGTCGAGGACCGCGCCCCGGTCGACCCGGCCCAGCTCACGGTCTCCGTGGACGCCCTGGTCGCCGGCCGCGAAGGGAGGCACGCATGACGTCCGCGGTATCAACTCCCGTGCGCGTCGGGGTGTTCGGCCTGCTCGGCTCCGGCAACCTCGGCAACGACGGATCGCTCGAAGCCGTCCTCGGCTACCTCCGCGCCGACCACCCGGACGCGGTCGTGGACGCGCTGTGCGGTGGGCCCGAGGCTGTGACGGCCCGGTTCGGGATCCCCGCCACCCGGATGCACTGGAACCGCGCCGAGTACCGCACCGCGTCCCGCGTGAGCGCGATCGCGTCCAAGGGGCTCGGCAAACTCGTCGACGTCTTCCGCACCGCCGCCTGGGTACGCCGCCACGACGTGGTGATCGTGCCGGGCATGGGCGTCCTGGAAGCCACCCTGCCGCTACGGCCCTGGGGCTTCCCGTACTCGCTGTTCCTGCTCTGCGCGAGCGGCCGGCTGACGCGCACCCGGGTCGCGCTGGTCAGCGTCGGCGCCGCCGAGATCCGCAACCGGCCCACCCGCGCCCTGGTCCGCTGGTCGGGGCGCCTGGCCGCCTACCGGTCCTACCGGGACGCCCAATCCAGGGACGCCATGCGGGCGATGGGCGTGAACACCGCGCGCGACGAGGTCTACCCGGACCTCGCCTTCTCCCTGCCGGCACCGCCGTCGAGCCCGCCCTCGCAGGCGCCGGGCCCGGTCTGCGTCGGCGTCATGGACTTCCACGGCGGCAACGACGACCGCACCCGGGCCGACGAGATCTACCGGCGCTATCTCGACGGGACGATCCGGTTCGTCCGCACCCTGGTCGAGGAGGGCAGGCCGGTCCGGTTGCTCACCGGCGACCGGTGCGACGCCACGGTGGTCGCCGCGATCCTCGACGCGGTGGACTCCCCGCTGGTCACCGCGGCCGAACCGGCCTCACTGGCCGACCTGATGAACGAGATGGTGGCCGCCGACACCGTGGTGGCGGTCCGCTACCACAACCTGATCTGCGCGCTGAAGACCGGCACACCGGTGCTCGCGCTCAGCTACGCGGCGAAGAGCGACGCGCTCATGGAGCGGATGGGCCTCGGCGCGTACTGCCACCCGGCGCGCGAGGTCGACGCCGACCGGTTGCTGGAGCAATTCCGGGCGCTGGAGAAGCGAGCGCCCGAACTGCGGCAGACCCTCGCCGAGCGGAACCAGGCCGCCGCCCGCCAACTCGAGGACCAGTTCAGCTCGTTGACCGCGGCCGTCTTCCCCACGACCGACCACACCCACGCCCACGCCCGGCAGGAGTCTCCATGAAAGCGACCGAAGTCCCGGAGATCGCCGGCGCGTACCTCTTCGAGCCGACGCCCTACACCGACGAACGCGGCTTCTTCTGCCGCACGTTCGACGCCGACGTGGTCCGCTCGGTGGGCCTCGACCCGGACGCCTTCGTGCAGGACAGCCTGTCCCGCTCGGTCCGGGGCGTGGTGCGCGGCCTGCACCTGCGCTCCGGCGCGGGCGAGGCCAAGCTGGTGCGGTGCTCGTACGGGCGGATCTTCGACGTCGTCGTGGATCTGCGGCCGGATTCTCCGACTTACCGCAATTGGACCTCCTTTGAGCTCACAGGAGAATCACAGCCAACTCTTTACATTCCCGCGGGATGCGCGCACGGTTTTCAGGCACTGACCGACACCGCCGACACCTCGTACCGGATCGACCGCCCGCACGATCCGGCCGAGGACGTGACGATCGCCTTCGACGACCCGGAGCTCGCCATTCCCTGGCCGCTGCCGGTTGCACTGATGTCCCAACGGGACCGTGAGGCGCCGGGCCTCGCCGATGTCCTGAAGCACAGAGAAAGTTGAGGTCCTGGTGGACACCGAAGTGCTTGACCTGCCCCTGTCGCGGACAGCCAACGAGCGGCTGCACGCGTTGATCCCCGGGGGCGCTCACACCTACGCCAAGGGCGACGACCAGTACCCCGAGAACCTGGCCCCGGTCATCAGCCACGGCAGCGGTGCCCACGTGTGGGACGTCGACGGCAACCGCTACATCGAGTACGGCTCCGGCCTGCGGTCGGTCAGCCTCGGCCACGCCCACCCGCGCGTGATCGAGGCGGTGCGGCGGGAACTCGGCCGCGGCAGCAACTTCGTCCGGCCGTCCATCGTGGAGGTCGAGGCCGCCGAGCGCTTCCTGGCCACTGTGCCGACCGCCGAGATGGTGAAGTTCGCGAAGAACGGCTCCGACGCCACCTCCGCCGCGGTACGCCTCGCCCGTGCCGCCACCGGCCGCTCACGGGTGGCCCTCTGCTCCGACCATCCGTTCTTCTCCGTCGACGACTGGTTCATCGGCACCACACCGATGTCCGCCGGCATCCCGTCGGCGACCACCGAGCTCATCGCGTCCTTCCCCTACGGCGACCTGGCCGCCACGGAGGAGATGCTCACCCGGTACCCGGACGAGATCGCCTGCCTGATCCTCGAACCAGCCACCCACACCGAGCCGCCGCCGGGCTACCTCGCCGGCCTGCGCGAACTGGCCGACCGGCACGGCTGCGTACTGATCTTCGACGAGATGATCACCGGCTTCCGCTGGTCCGAGGCGGGCGCCCAGGGCCTCTACGGCGTCGTCCCCGACCTCTCCACGTTCGGCAAGGCGCTGGGCAACGGATTCGCGGTCTCCGCGCTGGCCGGGCGCCGCGACCTGATGGAGCGCGGCGGGCTGCGCGACTCCGGCGACCGGGTGTTCCTGCTGTCCACCACCCACGGCGCCGAGACGCACTCCCTTGCCGCCGCGATGGCCGTGCAGACCACCTACGTCGAGGAGGGCATCACCGCGCGGCTGCACGCCCTCGGCGAGCGGCTGGCGGCCGGTGTCCGCGACGCGGCGGCGGCCATGGGCGTCGGTGACCAGGTCGTCGTCCGGGGGCGGGCCAGCAACCTGGTCTTCGCCACCCTCGACGAGAACGGGCAGCCGTCGCAGCAGTACCGCACCCTGTTCCTGCGCCGGCTCCTCGCGGGCGGAGTGCTCGCCCCGTCCTTCGTGGTGAGCAGCGCGATCGACGACGAGGACATCGACCGCACCGTCGACGTGGTGGCCCAGGCCTGCGCGGTGTACCGGAAGGCACTGGACGCCGCCGACCCCACTCCCTGGCTGGCCGGGCGGCCGGTGAAGCCGGTGTTCCGCCGCCTGGCGTGAGGTGACGTCAGCGGGGCTCGCGCCGACCGGCGTCGGCGGTCCGACGGAAGGGCCGATCACCCAGCCGGTCGGCCGCCCGGTCGACCAGCCACGCGGTCGCCGGAATCACCGCCAGCGCGGTGCACCAGCCGCCGAGGGCGTCGGTCGGGTAGTGCGCGCCCAGCCCGACCTCCGCCCAGCCCATGATCGTGCCGGCCACCAGCCCCGCCGCGAGCACGAGGGACGTACCGGCCGTCCTGCCCAGGCCGAGCCGGTCCGTCGCGAACAGCGCCGCCATGAGGGCGAGCGCGGTGGCGAAGGCGGTGTGCCCGCTCGGGTAGGACAGGTTGCCGGGCCCGTGGATGGTCCGTCCCACCACATGCTTGAGCACCGTGGTCGTCCCCACGGTCGCGCCGGCCCCGGCGACGACGAGCACCGCCGCACGGGGAAGCCGAAGCACCAGACAGCCCACCACACCGGCCACGATCACCATCGCCGACCCCGCGGGTTCCCCCAAGAAGTCCAGAACCAGGGCGACTTGGCGCCACGGTGCCCGCACACTGTCCGCCGTCGGCGGGAAGATCCACCTGTCCACCGCACCGGGCGCGCTGTGCCCGGAGTACAGCACCCCGAGCGCGACGACCACCAGCGCGGCGAGAACCCCGATCAGCCCGAGCCGGGGGCGCAGCGACGGGGGCAGCACCGCACGCGCCGCGATCTCGTTCGGGCCGGCTTCGAGGTCCTCTCCTGCCACACGATCCAACGCGAGCCCCCCGTCGTGTCCCCTTCGCGAGCCATCAGCACCCTAACCGCAATGCGGACGCGGTGGTTCGAACCGGTGTGGACGCACAGGCGCTGCCGTACCGCTTCGAGGAGGAACCGTAGGCCGTCGGCCCTGCCGCCCGGCCCGATGGAGCCGCAGATGAGGGGGGTTGCGGGCCGCCTCCGGCAGGTGGCAACGGCGGTGGAGGGGTACGAGTTCGGGCTGCTGGGGGCGTTGAGCGGTCGCGATGACGGGCGTCCACTGGATCTGGGCAGTCCGCTGCACCGCGCGGTCCTGGTGCGGATGCTGCTCGCGGAAGGGCGGCAGTGCGGTCTCGACGACCTCATCGACGCGCTGTGGGAGGAGCCGCCCGGGAACGCGGTGCGCTCGGTGCAGACGTACGTCTGCCGCATCCGTCTCTCGTTGGGCGAGGAGCGTTCCCGGCTGGAGACCACGCAGGGCGGTTACCGGCTCGACATCCCGGAGCGGGCCGTCGACGCCCTGCGCTTCGAGCGGCTCGTCCGTGACGGCGAGGAACTGCGGGCCGCCCGGCAGGCGGGCCCCGCGCTGCGAGCCTTCGACGCCGCGCTGGCACTGTGGTCGGGGGAGCCGCTGTCCGGGGTGCCCGGTCCCTACGCCCAGCGGCACCGCCGACGGTTCGCCGAGCTGTGGCTGAACGCCCAGGTGGCGCGGCTGGGGTGCGCCGACGAACTGGGTGAGCACGCCCGCGTGGCGACGGAGCTGATCTCGCTGATCGCCGACCATCCGCTGCGGGAGGACCTGTACGCGCTCCGCATGCGCGCCCTCCACCGCGCCGGGCGGGCGGCGGAGGCCCTCGCGGTCTACGCCGCCGCCCGCGACACGATGGTCGCCGAGCTGGGTATGGACCCGGGACCGGAGCTGCGCGAGCTGCAGACCCGCATCCTCGGCGGCACCGAGCCCGACCCCTTCGAGTCGCGCCCCGAGGAACAGGGGCAGGGACAGGGGCACGGCATCGCATCGGGCGGCGCCGCCCCCGACACCGACCAGGTCGCGACCACACCGGCCGACGAGGTCCTGGCCGGTGTCCGTCCGCAGCAACTGCCTCCGGCGCCGGGCGACTTCGTCGGGCGGGAGCGGCTGGGGAGCGGCTCCGGCCGGCGTTGCGGCCCAGCGGGGAAGCCGTCGCGCTCGCGGTGCTCAGCGGTATCGGCGGTGTGGGGAAGACCGCGCTCGCGCTGCGCCTCGCGCACGGCATCCGCGGCGACTACCCGGACGGACAGCTCTATGTGGACCTGCGGGGCGACGGTGGCCAACCCGCCGATCCCGCGGACGTACTGGTCGACTTCCTGCTCGCGCTCGGCATGCCCGCCGCCACGATCCCCGCGACGCCCACCGCCCGCGCCGGGGCCCACCGCACCCTGACCGCCGACTGCCGGATCCTGGTGCTCCTGGACAACGCGTACGACACCGCCCAGGTGACGCCGCTGCTTCCGGGCACACCGGGCAACGCCGCGCTGATCACGACCCGGCACCGGTCGCTCGTACCGCCGGGTGCGACGCCTTTCGAGGTGCCGGTGCCCGATCAGCAGGAGGCGGTGGCCATGCTGGGCCGGTTCACCGGCGACGCCGAGATCACCGCCGACCCGGACCTCGCGCTGGAACTGGTGCACGCGTGCGGGCAGTTGCCGTTGGCGCTGCGCATCATCGGTGCCCGCGCGGCGGCCCGTCCCGGACGCGGGCTCGGTGCGCAGCTGCTGCGGCTGCGCGCCGAGGAGCACCAGCTCGACGAGTTGCGGGCCGGAGGCATCTCGGTGGAGGCCACCTTCCAGGTCGGCTACCGGGCCCTGGCCCCCGCGCAGGCCCGGGCGACGCGCCTGTGCGCGCTGCTCGACGCCGCGGACTTCCCGGTCGCGGTCGCGGCCGTACTGTTCGACCAGCCGGAAGCGGAGACCGAGGACCAGCTGGAGCATCTGGTGGAGGCCGGTCTGCTCGAACCGCATTCGGCCGACCGCTACCGATTCCACGATCTGGTACGGGCGTTCGCCGCCCGCCGTGCTGAGCGCGAGGACCCCGTCGCGGACCGCGAGGCGGCACTCGTACGGCTGACGATGTTCCTGCACGCCACTCTGCTCCAGGCCATGAGCGCGACCGAGCGGGCCGGCTCGCTCAGCGTCCATCTCTTCGCCGTGCCGCTGACCGGAATGCGGTTCGCCGACGCCGCCGAGGCGCGTACCTGGCTGCTGGCCGAGCACACCCTGCTGGTCGCGGTGTTCTCCCGGGTGCTGCGCGACATCCCGGACGCCTCGCAGATCGTCGTCGCCGCGCTGTCGGTGATCGCCTCGAGCGGGCTCTTCGCCGGGCCCGCGCACCAGCGGGAACTGGAACGCGTCACGGACCACGCGGTCGCGGCGGCGGACCTGGGCGACGACCCGGGGCTGCCGTCGCAGACCCGGCACATCCGGGCCTGGCTCGGCTTCATCCGCGGTGATCTGACAGCGGCGGAGACCGATCTGCGCGAGGGGATCCGGCAGTCCCGCGGCGGCGACGACCCGCTGACGCTCTTCATGTCCACCCGGCTGCTGTCGGTCGTGCTCGCGGACCAGGGACGGAGCACGGAGGCCGTCGAGTTCTTCGCCGAGTCGGAGGCCGTCGGCGGCGCGTCGGACGACCCGAACAGCCCGGCCTACTTCCTTCAGGAGGTGGCCAAGGGCCGTGGGTTCTCGTTTTCCGAAGGAGGCTTGAAGCCGAACTGACGGGCACCGCGCAGTGGCGTTTCTCCAGGACCCGGCGGCATCGCTCCCGGTGCACCCGGATCCGTACGACTGTCTGCGCAGCAGCCGGGCCAGCGCCAGCGTGGCGCGGGGCAGGGGAGAAGACGAAGTCACCTGAGCTGTTTGTGTCCGCATCGCGGTCACGGCACAAAGATATGTCCCTTCTGAGCTCACCTCGGCGATACCCCTCACACGGTTCGGGGGAACCGGGAGTTGCCCTGCGGCCCCGATGCCGGGCAGGGACAGGGGCCGCCACTGCACAGCAGGCCCGAGCCGGGCTCAATGCACAGTTGGCCCGACGCGAGTTCAAGCGCTGCACGTGTCGTACTTTCAACGCCCAGCGGGCCCGGACGGACACGGCAACCGTCGTAGAGACGCAGGGCGCTCGTAGCGAGACCCACTCGCCGCGCGAAGGCGCTGATGCTCAGTAGTTCCGTGGTGCCGTCCATGGACCCGATGGTTGACCTTCATCCAACTTGAAGGTCGACTCGCACTTCGGCCACGTTCCACGCCACCACCAAGCACGGGAGCTTCCTCAGCGTCAAACCCCGAAGGACTTCCAAACTCGACCACTTAGCGTTGTCTTTTCGGCGAGCACTCTGGGACCCCTGGGGGAGCGAGGGCCCGTTGCGCCTCGTTGCTGTGCGCGCTACGCCGGTCGGGTGATCGAGCCGCGAGTGGCGCGCTCGCCCGCCGGCGGAAGGGCAACCATCGAGGAGAGGTTCATCCGAGGGAAGGGCTTTCCATGCGTCGTGCATTGATCATCGTCGATGTGCAGAAGGACTTCTGCGAGGGCGGCAGCGTTCCGGTGAAGGGCGGCGCGGACCGGGCCGCCGCTATCGCCGAGCTGGTCCGGCGCGCCGACGGGAAGAAGTACGCCTTCGTCGTCGCCACCCGTGACCACCACATCGACCCGGGCGCCCACTTCTCCGAGAGCCCCGACTTCCGGGACTCGTTCCCTGTGCATTGCGTCGTCGGCAGTGAGGGAGGCGAGTTCCATCCGAATTTTGTGCCCGCAGTCGACTCCGGGCACGTGGACGAGGTCTTCTTCAAGGGCGCGCACTCTGCCTCGAAGAGCGGTTTCGAGGGCTCGGCGCAGGACGGCACGACACTGTCCGCCTGGCTGAAGGCCCGCGGCATCGCCGACCTCGACGTCGTCGGCATCGCGACCGATCACTGTGTGAAGGCCACCGCGCTGGACGGAGTGCGCGCGGGTTTCGCGGTGCGGGTCCTGCTCGACTACACCGCTGGCGTCGCCGCCGACACCACGCGCACCGCACTCGCCGAGCTGCGCCGGGCCGGTGTCGCGCTGACCGGGGAACCTGTCGTCGCCGCCTGAATAGACCGGCCCGCATCACGGACTCCTGGGCTACCGAACTCAGCTGCTGCCCCGACTGATCGCCCGGCGCACCCGCGGCCCACTGTTCCTCACCGGTCGCAAGGCCCCGGCTGGAACACCGACGCTCGACGTGTGCCCAGAGACCGGCCGGGCCCGGCTCTCCTGCCGCCGGGCCGAGGAGATCTTCGAGGAGAACACCCGGCTGCTGGCCAAGCCGCTCGCCTCACCCGAGGACATCGAGGACCTGGACGGCTGGACCTTGACCGGCTCTGCCACCGCGCCTCCACGCGTCCGAGCGGATGTGTCCTCACATCTAACCGGCCGAGTGGTACCCGACGTGAACACCTGGACGGGCAGCCGAGCGGCAGCGGAGGGATCTTCAGAAGGCTGCCGCGAGATTGGTCGGGATCACCTCGGGACAGAAGATGCCGCGGTTCCGTGCGCCCTGGTGCTTGTGAACTGCGGTCGCGCTTCCAGCGCCCCCCTCACGGGCGGTTTGGTATCCGGAGCAGGTCAAGGACATGGGCTGTGGGGGGATGACCTGACCGTCGGGGCGGGTGCCGTCCGCATGCCTTCCGTCGACCAAGGGAGAAGCATCGCGAACGAGCTGAAGTACGGCGACCAAGTCCACCTGCAGAACGGCTACAACAGCTGGGCGGGCGGTTACCTGGATACCAACGGCCACAGCAGCGACGGCGGGGCGAAGTACGGGGTGTCGACTGCGGACTCGCCCACGCGTGGAGAGGGCACTGGAACCTGGCAGATCCTCTCCGCCGAGGGCAAAGCCGTTGGTGCCAACGTGGTCAGCGGGGCCTGGTCTACCTGCGGAACCTCTACGGCGGTGACGGCGGCTACCTCGACACCAACGGGCATGCGACCGCCGACCAGAAGAACAGCGGCGGCAAGTTCAACGTCCTGACGTCCAAGGACAAGGACCGCGCCCCCGGTACCGGCCGCTGGCGCCTTTTCGCCCAGGCGTCCAGCCCCGGTGACCAGCATGTCCGGCCCGGCGACGTGATCCACTTGTGGAACACCTACGGCGACAATGGAGGCTTCCTGGAGACGAACGGAGGCGGACCCGCCGGCGGCAAGTACGACGTGTGCACCAACGCCTACTACAACCGGGCCCAGAACGTCGGCGACTGGAAACTCCACCGCGCGTAAGCCGGTACCGGCAGCGTCGCTCTCCACCGTGGCCCCATCCGACACCTCTCAAGGGCCACGCCGAACCCGCCCGGGACTGCACGGTCCAGGGCGGGTTCGCGACCTTCGGCCGGGAGGCACCGCCGTGCGGTGAGACCACAACTGACCCCGTGGGCTTTGCGGACCACGGGCCCGTGCATGAGCCAGTTCTTTTTGAGCGACCGGAGCGTTCTGCCCCGACGGCGCGGGTGAGGCGGTTGGCCTTGGCGTCGAGTGGCGGTTTGGCGGCCGGCCATGCCGCAGTCGCCGACGTGCACGGCCAATTGGGTGTCCCGATGTTCTGAGCGCCGGTGCGTGTTGGTGCGGCCGGCCCAGTCGGCCGCACCGACGGTCCCGGCCGGCAGCACTCGACCCGCGGGACTTCGGATCCCCCGCCTGCGAATCCGGATGGAGGCCGCCTCTTCGCTTATGTCGCATGCGGTGTCCAACAGGGTGACCTGGGAGCGTCGTGCGGGCGTGAACGCTTGTGCGTGTGTCACGGTTGAAATGATGATCTTGGCGCCTTCTGTGGAGGATGCAGTGAACGCTCGATTCGGAATCACCGGCAGCCGTGCGGCGGCCGGTGCGGTTGCGGGCATGGCGGGGCTGGTCTGCCTTGCGCCGCCCATGGCGCAGGCGATGCCGTCGCTCCGTCCGGCAACCCGTCCCCAGGCAGACGCAGCGGAGCTGCCACCAGTCGGAGAGGTGGACTACGAGCCGCTGGCCGGAGACTTCGAGTTCACGCTGAACGGCCACACCTGCCGCGCACACGTGGCCGGGTCTGTCGAGGAGGACGTCCTCGCCCAGGACGCCGCGCACCGGACGGACACGGTTGCGGAGAAGCACCTGACGATGCGTGGCGGAGAGACATGCGGGAGCGGGCGGACCCCCGGAGGGTCGATCACCATTGAGCAGAACGACGCGGACGTCGACCCGAAGTCGCTCCTGCGGCTCACGCAGGCCTTCCCGCCGAAGTACGAGCAGATCATGGTGCTGAGCTTCACCATGGTGATCGAGCAGCCGACAGACAACAAAGCGCGCGCCGCGCGCGAGCCGCTGATCCTGACCACCAAGGACCCGGCGAAGCTCATCGGCTCTCTCACCCAATTCCCGCCGAAGGGCGACCTGTACCAGCTTCAGAACCCGGTCGACCTCGTCGACCTCGAACACCCGGACACCGTCGTCGCGACGATCGAGAAGTTCCCCGTCAAGGTCGGCGGCCTCTGACCGAGCTGGCTGGGCACGTCGCCCGCGCGAAAGGGGGCCACAGACGGCAAGCCGCCATCTGTGGCCCCTCCTCCGTCCGCCGCAGGGCGGGGGCAGACACCCTCGGGAAGCTCAGACCCGCACGGTGCGAACGTCCTCTGCGGGCCGCAGCCCAGTGACTGCAGTCCCACGCGCGCGGCTGAGCACCAGCGGGCGGGCATTGCCGGCGGAGTCAGCCGAGGTCGCCGGCTCGTGGGGACGGGCGTGGCCCGGAGTTGCGCAGACGGTACTCGACGATGCCGGGCTGGTCGACGGTGGAGGTGTAGCGGAGCGCCGCCCCGACGGACAGGCCGAACAGGTCGCAGATGCGGCGGGGGTCGCCGCCGGTGGCTTCGGCTTCGTGGAGGAGACGGTCCTCGCGAAGCCGCCGGGCGGGCATGCCGAGAGTGTCGTTGATCCACACGTGGCTGACCCGGCCGGTGCCGCAGGCGGTTGTCTGGGAGATGAAAAGGTACGGATTGGCGGTGCGTGGCCACCGGTTGGTTCGATATTCCCGGTATCTCTTCAGGCGGGTGCGTACTTCGTCGGCGAGCAGGACAGTGCGGTCTTGCAGGAACAGGCGGCCATCACGCAGGTCAGTGGTGAGCATTGTCTGCAGTTCCTTGGAGGTGAGCGCGTGGAAGATGAGCAGCGCTGCCAGCGCCGCTTTCGGAGCGGCTTCGGCATTCAGAGTCTCGCGAAGCTCGGCTACCCGCACCGGTAGCGGCACGGTGGGGAAGGTGCTGCCACCGGAGATCCGCGCTGTGGCATCGGTGAAGATGACCCCTCGGCGCTTCAAGACACGCAAGATGTGCTGCAAACCCTGGAGCATTGCCCCGCGCGGAGTCCCCCCACCGGGGAGCACAGCGAGGACATCGGCACGTGTGACGGACCGCAGCGATTCCTTGCCGTCAGCGGCCCACGCCCGCAGGGCGGGCAGCGCTTCGTACAATTTCTGGATCCAGTGGTGAGGGCGGGCCTTGACCCGTGGCGCGGATGTCGCTCCGTTGAGGACCAGTTCGAACCAACTGGTCAGCTCACTGACCATCGGATCCGGAAGCGAACCGGTCTGCTCGTGGAACCAGGTCACGATCCGCAGGGTGCGATCGTCGTCGAGCATGCCGACCTCGGCAAGCTGCTTCAGGATCGGCCTGACCGGCAGGTGCAACGTTGAAAGAGGTACGACGTCAGTTGCCCGGAAGGGAGTACCGGGGGTGTCCTGCAAGGCGAGCAGGATGCGCAGTCCGCGAATGAGGCCGAAGGCGGTTCCCTTCTTCAGCCCGTGGCGACGCGCGTAGTCATCGGCTGCCGTCTCCAAGGCCGCTGCGATCCCCGGCGTGTCGACGTCGGGGAACCCGTGTTGCTGCCCGCGTCGCAGATCCCGCTTGTGCGGTGGGAACAGCACGAGCTGTCGGTATGGGACTGGGACCAGCGGTGGTGGCGCATCGGTCAAGAACGCAGGCTGCCGGCCTTTCGGGGGCGGGTCCCGCATCAGTTGCAGGCGTCGCTCCATGTCGGCGAGGAACAACTGCTGCCGGTGCCGGTTCGCCGCCTCCAGTTCCCAAGCGCGCTTTGGGTGCCGCAGCAGTCGGGCCTGCCTCCAACACAAGCGACACGCACGGTCGCGTAGGCATCGCTCCCGTCCGCAGATCCGGCACGGCCGCGGTCCGGGGTAGGTCCTACGCCAGCCTCGGCACCCCAGGCACAGCCCGCTATTACTGCGCAGCATCCCCCACGCGAAGCAGTCCGGGCAAGATGCTGGGAGCTCAGGCGAACCTCGGTAGCAGCTACGGCATTTGTACGCTGTCCAGTAGTCCTCCGTCGAGCCGCACTGTAGACACGGTGGCGGGTCGCACGGTTGCGGCCGGCAGCGGTGGCAGTACTTCGAGTGGTGATTGGCTACCGGCCGCGCGCGGCACTTCGGGCAGATCCTCGGCGCCGTCATCAGATCGGCGGGACGGTTCGGCCGCGCCCGAGCCGCGGGACAGCTGTCGGAGATCCCGTCGCGGCCTGCGCTTCGCACTTCGGCCGGCGGGCTGCCGCCACCTCCGGTTCATGGATCAGCAGATCTGCGGTCGTGCAGCTCAGCACCGCGCAGATGATGTCCAGGTCATCGAGCCGGACCGTGGTGGGCGTTCCCGTCCACAGCGCGGACATCTTGCCCGCGCTGATCTCCAACCCGGCCTCCGCCAGGCGCCGACGCATCTCGGTGGACTTCCAGATCCCCTGCTCGGCGGCTTTCATCCGCAAGTTCCAGCGCATACCCTCCTCCTCATCCCAGGCCCAGCCGGGACGCGACCCGCTGGTTCGCCGCGACCCATGTCTGCTCACTGTGGTTGTCGTGAACATGTATGTACCGGGTCGTCGTGGACAGCCATTCGTGGCCCAACAGCTCCTGCACAGCCTTCAGATCGACGCCCTGCAGGTAGAGCGATGAAGCGCAGAAGTGCCGAAGCACATGCGGCGTCAGCCTCCCTGACCAGGAGGGCAGGGATGCGTCGACCGCGCTCTCCAGGCCCGACCGCAGCGCGTCGTCTTCAGCCCGGAGGCAGAACCCCGTGTGGGGGTCACGGCGCTCGCTGGGGAACATCGGGGCGTCGGGGTTGGCGTAGTCGTCACCGAACTGATGCCGCACATCACCGAGCCACCAGTCCATCAGGACGTCCGTCGAGTTGATGGCCGGCACCAGGCGACTTTTCGGTCCCCGCCCCCGGTTGCCCTTGCCGTGCCGGACGTGGAACTTGCCGAAGTCGCCCAGGTCTGGCCGCTAGTCGCGAATGTCCAGCTTTACCCTCTCGCCGATCCGCGTACCGACCCGGCGCCACAGTGAGGCCGCCATGTAGTCCTGGGCGGAGGGCAAAAACTTCCGCGCCTGCCCCAGTGACTCCCGCCATCCGGTGAACAGTTGGTCCACCTCGGCCTCCGATGGTGGGATTTGCGGCGTCCCGTACTCGCTCTTTGCCGGTCGGTTGAACTCGTCGATCGGCTGCACCAGCACATGGCGGGTCAGCGCGTACACGTCGCCCTGGTAACGGGCGATAAGAAAGTCGAAAAACTGGGCGAGCGTCCACGCCTTGCCCTGGACCGTGCTGTGAGCCAGCCGCTTCGCCTTGCGCTGATGCGCAAGGAATCGGTCCGCGTCCTCCGGCGCTGTGGCCCACACCGGCCGGCTGAGGAACCGCACGAACTCGAAGATCGCCCGGCGGTCGTCGGCGATGGAGTCGTCGCTCAGTCCGGCGCCAACTCCGGCGAGCAGGAACTGGTCGACCAGTTCCTGCTCGAAGTCCTCGTATTCCTGCGCCGTCTCCAGCCGCCGGGGCGTCCCGATCGACCGGACGACCGCGAGCGTCATCCGTGCCTCAGTTCACTGCAAACGACCATGCGTCATGGATAGCGGCAGACCTTCGGGATTCTCGACGGAACGTCGAACTCTCCACGCGATCGAGTGGACCCCCGGCTCACCAGCGTCGCAGGTCAGGAGAAGATGCACTGACCGGAAGGAAATCACGGGAGTCCCGACACGCCTGTTCACCGCGCTGAGCTCGGACCGGGCCGAGGTCGACATCTCCGCGGCACAGCGTGTGTACGAGGTCAGCGACCGGCTGCGGAAGGAAGCGGCGGGGCGCTGAGCCTGTTCGCCCACCGCGTCGACGTCGCTTTCACCCGCCGTCGACCGGACGTCGATCCGCGTCGGGCACCGTGATCCGAGAACGGACCGCACCAGTCTCTCGAATCAGGTGACACACATGCTCAGGATCGGACTGGGAGCTCCCCAGTACGGATTGTTCACCGACCCCGCCACGATCTCCGGGCTCGCCGCCGACGTCGAAGCGATCGGCTTCGACAGCCTGTGGGTGGGCGACCGGGCCCTGGTACCGACGCACCCCAAGGACTCCTATCCCGGCGGCGGTCCCGTACCGGAGGAGTACCGCACCTTCCTGGACCCCGTCGTCACCCTGTCCTTCCTGGTACACGCCACCCGACGACTGCGCCTCGGGACCAGCACGCTCAACGCGCCCTTCTGCTCCCCGCTCCTGCTGGCCCGCTCGCTGGCGTCCGTCGACATCCTCAGCGGGGGGCGGCTCGACGTCGGGTTCGGGCTCGGCTGGTCGTCCGACGAGTACGGGCCATCGGGGTGCCGTGGCGGGGACGCGGAGCCCGGCTGGAGGAGATCCTGGACGTCCTGGAACACGTCTGGCCCGGCTCCCCGGCCGAGTACAAGGGGGAGCTGTGGACGATCCCGAGCGCGCACATCGAGACACTCCCCGTGCAGCGCCCGCGCCCGCCGGTACTCCTGGGCGGCCTCACCCCGGCCACGCTGGAACGCATCGGCCGCCGCGCGGACGGCTGGGCCGGTGTCGCGCTCCCGGTGCCCCGACTCGCCTACGTCATCAGCCAGATCCGGCAGATCGCGGAGGCGGCCGGACGTGACCCCGGCAGCCTGCGCACCGTCGTCCGCGTGAACCCCGTCGTGACGGCCGAGGCCGTACCGGACGACGCCGTTCCGCACCGGGGAGCCGTCGTCCAGGTCTCGGACTACCTGCTCGCCGCCCACGCGGCAGGCGCCGACGAGGTCCTCGTCGACCTGCAGCAGACCGCGCGGAGCGCGGAAGAGCTGACGGACCTGGCACACCGTTTCCACGAGCAGCTGAGCGAGGGTTAGGGGGCTGTCGTTCTTCCCGCCGCTGGGGTCGGCCGAGGGCCGCCGGGAGCTGTCGGCGACCAGCCGTCGCACGGTGCCCACGACGGAACTCCTCGGCCTGAGCCGGGACACATGCCTTCAGCTCGACGGCGTGGACCCGGGTTTCCTCGGCGTCGTATGAACGGCCCGTTTCCCTGCTCGCGGAGTTGCCTATTGTGCGGCATGTTGCGTGAGAGGCAACGTCGAACCCGGGGTTCACCTGTCCTCTGGATGCCTTGACAAGGGTTTGGGGGCGCCCTCAAACTGACGTTGCGCTTACCGCAATCCGTTTCGCTATACGCACCGAGGTGTCATGATGATTCCCGCGTGCCTTCTCGTGGATCTGCCGCGAGGCGAGGCCTACCGGCTCGACATCGATCCGCCGGTTTCGGTGTTCCACACCGACGACGGCGAGGTCTTCGCCATCGACGACACGTGCACTCACCAGGACGCCTCGCTCGCCGACGGCTGGTTGGAGGGCTGTGAGGTGGAATGCCCGCTGCACGCTTCGAAGTTCGACCTGCGCACCGGCGCGGTCGACGCCCCGCCGGCCAAGCGCCCGGTGCGTACCCATGAGGTGCTCGTCCAGGACGGCATGATCTACGTCGTGCCGTCCACGGACGCCCCGAACCTGCCGCCCTGCGTCGCGTCCCGGCTGGCCGGCGGACCCGCGTGAGGACCGTGGCCGTGGTCGGCGCCTCGCTGGCCGGGCTGTCGGCGGCACGCTCGCTGCGGAAACAGGGCTACGACGGACGGCTCGTCGTCATCGGCGACGAACCCCATCGCCCGTACGACAGACCGCCGTTGTCCAAGGAGTTCCTGGCCGGGACCGTAGGCGAGGCCGATCTCCTGCTGGAGACGGACGGCGAGGACCTGCGCGCGGAGTGGCTGCTCGGTGCCCGCGCCGTAGGACTCCAAGCCGACGGCGCGGAACGGGTGTTGACCCTCGGCGACGGCCGGGAGGTCCGGGCCGACGGGGTGGTCCTCGCGACCGGTGCGGTGGCGCGGAACCTGCCGGGCACGGACGGCCTGGCCGGCGTGCACACCCTGCGCACCCTGGACGACGCCCGCGCCCTGCGCGACGAACTCGCCCTGGGCGGACGGCTGGTGGTGATCGGCGGCGGCTTCATCGGTGCCGAGGTCGCCTCCACCGCGTACGCCCTCGGACTCGACGTGACGGTGATCGAAGCGGCACCGACCCCCCTGGCCGGTCCCCTCGGCGAGACCATGGGCGGCATCGTCTCCGCCCTCCACGAGGCCCATGGCGTACGGCTGTTGTGCGGTGCCGGGGTGAAGGGGCTGAGTGGGGAGGACCGGGTCGACGCCGTGCTCCTTGAGGACGGGCGGACGGTCCCCGCCGACATCGTCGTCGTGGGGGTGGGCGCGCGCCCGTGCGTGGAGTGGCTCGAAGGCTCCGGCGTCGAGCTCGACAACGGCGTCAAGTGCGGCGCGGACGGCCGTACCAGCCTCGCCGGCGTGGTCGCCGTAGGAGACTGCGCGTCCTGGTACGACCCGCGGGCCGGGTTCCATCGTCGGGTCGAGCACTGGACCGGGGCGCGGGAGCGGCCCGACGCGGCGGTGGCCGCGCTGCTGTCTTGGGGGGCGGCGGAGCCGGGGGTGCCCCGGCCGCCGTACTTCTGGTCGGACCAGTACGGCGTGAAGATCCAGTTCGCCGGTCACGCGGCCGGTGCCGACAGTGTGACCGTCGAGGAGGGCGCCCCGGGCGACCGTAGTTTCCTCGCCGTCTACCGGTGCGGCGGACAGCCGGTCGCCGTGCTCGCGATGGACCAGCCGCGGCTGTTCACGCGGTGGCGCAAGCAGCTTGCCGCGATGGTGAGTTGACCCGTACCTACGCCGTCCGGAGTCGCTCTTCCCGGCGCGTGACCGACCGATCCACGACGTTCTCGGAGGAGTGCACTGTGACCTCGACCAGCCTGCCGGACAGCCTGATCGCCACCCTGCCCGGCTCCTCCTACACGGACCCGGCCATCTTCACCCAGGAACAGGAGCACATCTTCGAGACGATGTGGTTCTGCGTCGTGCGCTCCTCCGACCTGGCCAAACCCGGTGCCTTCCGGACCGTGGACGTCGGCCGCGAGAGCATCCTCGTCACCCGCGCCCGCGACAACTCGATACGCGCCTACTTCAACGTGTGTCGGCACCGCGGCGCCAAGCTCTGCACCGAGGAGGCCGGCGAGGTCAAGCGGGCCTTCCAATGCCCGTACCACGCCTGGACGTACGACCTGAACGGCAAGCTCGTCGCGGCGCCCAACCTGACGAAGATGCCCGATGTCGGCCGTACCGAGTTCGGGCTGGTGAGCGTCGCCGTCCGTGAATGGCTCGGCTATGTGTGGGTCAACCTGGCGGAGAACCCGCCGTCGTTCGACGAGGACGTCATCAGCGAGGTCGTCACCCGGCTCGGCGACGTGGAGTCGCTGGAGCACTACGACATCGACCACCTCTCGGTGGGCCGGCGCGTCGTCTACGACGTCAAGGCCAACTGGAAGCTCATCATCGAGAACTTCATGGAGTGCTACCACTGCGCCACGATCCACCCCGAACTCACCGAAGTACTACCGGAGTTCGCCGACGGCTACGCCGCCCAGTACTACGTCGGCCACGGCGCCGAGTTCGGCGAGGAGGTCCAGGGATTCACCGTCGACGGCTCCGAGGGCCTCGACCGCATCCCCGGGGTCAGCGAGGACCAGGACCGCCGCTACTACGCGATCACCATCAAGCCGCAGGTGTTCATCAACCTCGTCCCCGACCACGTGATCTTCCATCGGATGTACCCGGTGGCCGTCGACCGCACGATCGTCGAGTGCGACTGGCTCTACCTCCCACACGTCGTCGAGAGCGGCAAGGACGTCAGCCGGTCCGTGGAACTCTTCGACCGGGTCAACCGCCAGGACTTCGAGGCCTGCGAACGCACGCAGCCCGGAATGAGCTCACGGATGTACGCCAAGGGCGGGGTGCTGGTGCCCAGCGAGCATCACATCGGCGCGTTCCACGACTGGGTGAACGAGCGCCTGGGGATCAACCCGGGGTGACTCAGCCCAGGTAGCCCATGCGGTGGCTGATCTCCTCGGCGCCCTTGACCAGGACCGGGGCGAGTTCGTGCAGCCGCTCCTCCGTGAACCGGTAGGCGGGTCCCGAGGCGCTGACCGCCGCGATCACCTCGCCGTCCCGGTTGCGCACCGGTGCGGCCACGGCGTGCAGCCCGACCTCCAACTCCTCGAGCGTCCAGGCGTATCCGCGCTCCCGGGCCTCGGCGAGGTTCTTCTCCAGCTTCGACTTCGAGGTGATGGTGTGCGGGGTCACCTTCTTCAGGCCGGCCTCGGCCAACAGCGCGGTGCGCTCCTTGGCGGGCAGGTGGGCCAGCAGGGCCTTGCCGCTGGAGGTGGCGTGCAACGGGGTGAGTTCGCCTACCCAGTTGTGCGCGGTGACGGCGCCGGGGCCGCGGACCTCGTACAGGTTGATCGCGTACTGCTCCTGCATCACCGCGATGTTGACGGTCTCGCCGATCTCCTCGGCGAGGCGCTCGCAGACCGGGCGGCCCTGCTGGGTGATGTCGATCCGACCGGTGACCGCGCCGGCCAGCCGTACTATCCCGAAGCCGAGCCGGTACTTGCCGCGCTCGCCCGCCTGTTCCACGAGCCCGCGTGCCTCCAGGGCGCCGAGCAGCCGGAACGCGGTCGACTTGTGCACGTCGATCTCACCGGCCACCTCGCTGACCCCGGCCTCGCCACGCTGCGCGAGAATCTCCAGCACGCTGATGGCGCGGTCCACGGACTGCACCCCGCCGGAGTGCGAACCTGTCGTTTCAGTATCTGGACTGTAGTTGCTCACAGCGAAACTATACGCGTAGTACGCTACAAGGCGTTTACTGTGGGGACTCTGACCAGGTCTTTTCGCCTGGTAACGGCTGATGTGGTGGGCTGTGTGACCGCTGCCGCAGCACCGCGGGACGGTGCCGTCAGCCGGTACTCGTCGCGTGGTGGCCTCCGGTGGCCGGCACGGGCGTTGATGCGACCCTGCGGAAGGAACTCCGGGTCGGTGCGGGCGGTCACGACAGCTCGCTGCTCTTGTTCGGACAAGTCGCGCCGGAAGCAGGGGTGTTGGCCGATCGCAGGAGTCGGTGGGAGGACCTGACTGAGGGCACGGCTTCGTGCGTGCGATGTAGGCCTGTCGGTCCTGTCGGCCCTGCCGATCTGCTGCTTCCGCTCCGTGCCGGTCACTGTGACTCCTAGGATGAGGCGTTGCTGGCTGCCCGCCTTGAGGGCGCTGACCATGGGGGCCATGACCTCGTCATCCCGTTCTGCAGCCGTCGTCCGAAGCGCGGGCGATTCCGCGCAGCCGGCCGCCGGCCTGACCAGGGCCGGCCTCGCCGTGCTGATCACCGCGGTCTTCCTGCCCCAGGTCGACTTCTTCATCGTCAACGTCGCGCTGCCGACGATCCAGTCGTCGCTCGGGGCGAGTGCCGGCGCGCTCGAACTCGTCGTCGCCGGCTACGGGACGGCCTATGCCGCGACACTCGTCCTCGGCGGGCGGCTGGGCGACATGATCGGCCGGCGGCGGATGCTGCTGACAGGGATGTCCGCCTTCGTGCTCACCTCGCTGGTCTGCGGGACGGCTCCCGGGATCGGTGTCCTGCTCGCGGCACGGATCCTGCAGGGGGCCGCGGCGGGCCTGGTCGTCCCCCAGGTGATCGCGACGCTTCACGCGACGCTGAGCGGTGAACGGCGGCACCGGGCCCTGGGGCTGTACAGCTCGGCCGCGGGCGCGGCGATCGTGGTCGGCCAGCTCGTCGGCGGCCTGCTGGTGACCGCCGACGTCGCGGGCACCGGATGGCGGCCGATTTTCCTCGTCAACGTGCCGATCGGTGCGGTGGCCCTGATCGCGGCCCGGCGTCTCGTCCCGGCGTCCCGCTCATCGCACCCGCTCGGGCTCGACCTGGTGGGGACGCTCCTGTTCGCCGGGACGCTGGTGGCCCTGCTGGTGCCGCTCGCGGAGGGACCGACGATCGGTTGGCCTCCGTGGTGCTGGGGCGCGCTGGTGCTGGTGCCGGTGCTCGCGGCGGCGACGGTCGTCGTCGAACGCCGCGCCGAGGCGGCCGGGCGGGTGCCGCTGCTGCCTCCCTCGCTGCTGCGGCTGCGGTCGATGAGGCGCGGCTTCGCTATGCACCTCCCCTTCATGCTCACCTACGGCGCCTTCATGTTCGTGTTCGCCCTCACCGTCCAGACGGGTCTGCACAGCGGGGTGCTCGGCGGAGGTCTCGCGGTCCTGCCGCTGGCGGTCGCCTACTTCGCCGGGTCCCTCGCCGCGCCGCGCGCCATCGCCCGGTTCGACGCCCGTCGCGTCGTCGCCGTCGCCGCGGTGGCCGTCGCCCTCGGCCTCCTGGTGCTCGTCCTGGTCACCGTGACCACGTGGCCGCACACCGACTACTGGGCGTTCGCACCGGGACTGGTGCTGGCGGGGGCCGGCCAGGCGCTCGTCTTCGCCTGCCTCTTCCGGCTGATCCTGCTCGACGTCCCCGAGCATCTGGTGGGGGTGGGGGGCGGTGTGGTCACCACGGTGCAGCAGTCCGGTCTGGCGCTCGGGGTGGCGACGTTGGGCACGTTGTTCGTCGGGCTGGAGAAGACCGGCGTAGGCACCGCCTTCGTGGTGTCGCTCGCGGTCCAGGCCGCGATCATGCTCGCGATCGCGGCAGGCGCGCACACCCTGCCCCACCTGCGTGCGCGACCGGGGGAGGCCGGGGGCGTGGTGGATGTGTGACAGCCTGCGGACCCGCAGGAGCGGCCCGCCTCAAACCGGGTGGATGCGCCGCCGCGGCTGATCGCCGGGCTCGTCCCGCTGACCAGGGGACAACGGCGAGACGGTGGCCAATGCCGCGATCGCCGGCCTGCTGCGCCGCGGGGGAGTGACTCGACGACCAGGCGGGCCGAGTGCGGGTCGGGCTCAGCCGGCGTCGGTGACCAGCCTGGTCAGCCGCTCG
Source organism: Streptomyces sp. NBC_01622 (assembly GCF_045209635.1). Classification (NCBI taxonomy): domain Bacteria; kingdom Bacillati; phylum Actinomycetota; class Actinomycetes; order Kitasatosporales; family Streptomycetaceae; genus Streptomyces; species Streptomyces sp. NBC_01622. The sequence continues at coordinate 1,528,694 of NZ_CP109293.1, read as the reverse complement.
ACGGTGTGGGGGTCAGCGGGGAGCAGCACCTGCAGCCGGGTCGTCGAGCCGGGCGCGACCCAGGTGTTGGAGACGGTGAAGGTCATCCGGCCAACCTCCGGGTTGTCGATCTGGCGGGGCACACCGGCGTCGACACCGCGGACGGAGTGCCGGTCCCACAGTTCGGTGAACTCCGGCGACTCCGCGCGCAGCCGCGAGACCAGCGCCTTCCATCGGCCGTCGTCGACGTGCTCGGCCATGGTGACGCGCAGGTTCGCGACCTGGCGAGCCGCGGCCTGCTCCCAGTCGACGACGCGCTCGCGCCAGCGGGGCTCGGTGAAGGTGAGCCAGACGCAGTTGCGCTGTGCGATCGGCACCTCGTCGAGGTCGGTGATCAGCAGGCGCATCGCGCTGTTGTAGGCGAGCAGGTCGAACTTGCCGTTCTGGACGCAGGCGGGGTAAGGGTCGAGCTTGTCCAGCACGGCGTGCAACTCGGTGCTCACGGCGTTGCACTCCACGGCCACGGCGTCGTCCGCGGCACCGGCGAGCCGGTAGAGGTGGTGGCGCTCGTCATGGTCCAGGCGCAGCGTGCGGGCGAGCGCGTTGAGCACCTGCGGCGAGGGGCGTACGTCGCGGGCCTGCTCCAGGGCCGTGTACCAGGTGACGCTCATCCCGGCGTGCTGAGCGACCTCCTCCCTGCGCAGACCGGGCGTGCGCCGCCGAGTGACCGTCACGACACCGAGCTCGCTCGGCGACATGCGCTCGCGCCGGTTGCGCAGGAAGACGGCCAGCTCCCGGCGCCGGACAGCCGCGCCGTCGGAGCCGCCGCGGCTCCCGAGACCGATGGCATCGGCGGAATCGGGCGACGGATCGGCCGGCTCCTCGGGCCGCGGCACGGTGTACACAACCATCAGGATCCTCCGGGGACCGATCGCCCCCACTCAGTCGTGAAACTAGTATCAGCAGTGACTTGATACCAGTCTTGAGGACGGAAACGATACGGCCATCGGCCTTGTGCACTCTGCCCTGAAGGAGCCCTCCCATCGTGTCCGCCGTTACGTCCTCCTCGCCGCATCCCGCTGACGCACGCCACCTGCTCGTGATCGGTGCCGGCCCCGGCATCGGTGCCGCCACCGCTCGTCGCTTCGCCCGCGACGGCTACCGGGTGACCCTGGCGGCCCGGCACCGGGACAAGCTCGAGGAGCTCGCCGCCGACCTGCGCCCGACCGGGGCCGAGGTGGCCGTCGTGCGCGTCGACGCGGCCGACCCCGGGCAGCTGCGCGAGGCGTTGGGCTCGCTCTACGCGGCCCCGAACCCGCCCGGCGTCGTGCTGTACAACGTTGCCCAGCTGACGCCCGACGACCTTCTGTCGGCCGCGCCCGAGGACCTGCTGGGCGCCTACACCGTCGACGTCGTCGGCGGGGTGGTGGCCGCCCAGGTCGCGGTGCCGGCCATGCGAGCCGCCGGCGGCGGCACGTTGCTGTTCACCGGTGGCGGACTGGCCGACCGGCCGCACCCGAGCCTCGCCACGTTGTCCCTGGGCAAGCTGGGGCTGCGCGGGGTCGCGAACCTGCTAGGCACCCAGCTGGCCGACGACGGCATTCGGGTCTTCACCCTCACGGTCAACGGGATGGTGGAGCCGGGCACCCCGTTCGACCCCGAGCACATCGCCGAGCGGTACCGGCGGGCGATCGACGACGCCAAGCCGGGTTTCGCCGACGAGCACTTCAACGGGGTCTGAGCCGACTCCATCCGGACCAGAGGAGCAGCAGGCGTTGGACAGCCTGCTGCCCACTTCTGCAACTAGCCGAGCGTCTTGGCAATGGCGTGCATCGCTTCCGCGAGATCGGGCAGGGTGGAGCGCGGGACGTGATCGAGAACGCGCTCCCGCACGCTACGCAGGTGCACAGGGTAGGCCCGCTGCAGTCTCTCCAGCCCCTTCGCCGTGAGGATGACCTCGACACCCCGCGCGTCACCTGCGGAACGTCTCTTGATCACCAGGCCATCAGCAGCGAGGGCGTCGACCAGACGCGTCGTCCTGCTGCCCGACAGGTAAACACGGTTGGCGAGTTCAGTGACCCGCAGTACCTGATCGGGCGCTTCGGACAGGTGCGTCAGGGCACTGTACGTACTGAGTGAGATGTTCGCGCCGCGTTGCAAGTCGTCGTCGAGGTACCGCGGCGCCAGCACGAAGAAGCGGGCGAGATCTCGCCATGCCGGCTCCTCCACATCGTCCAAAGGCTGAATGTTCGTGGGTGGGCCATCCGTCATGCCTCCAGCATACTTGCAGTTGCAGGCAGCTATTTCATGCTGATACCTCCACCTGCCTGGGGTCGCCGTCTTCCCGCTCCGGGGCAGACCATTCGAGAGCGCCGCCAACTCGCAGGCGCCACCTGACCGCACTGTCCGGCCTGTTCGCGCGTACAGTGCCGGCCGGCCGGCACTCCTTCGCTCGCCGCCCATGTGGTAGCGGAGCCAACACATACCGTTACTTGCCTGCGCAGACATCGATTGCTAGGTTGGCTGTTGCCGCAGATGGAATTGGGAGCCGTCCCATGGCTCGCGGCACTTCTGGCACGCCACTCGACGAAGGGCACCTATGTCATGTCGACTTCCGCAACCGCTCTCCAGGCGCCGCCGACAGGGCGGTACATCATCGACGGCTCGGCATCGACCGTCACATTCACGACCAAGCACATGTTCGGCCTTGGCAAGGTTCGCGGCCGCTTCACTGTGACGCACGGCGTGATCGTCGTTCCCGACCAGGTCGACGACTCCACCGTGGACGCCGAGATCTCCGCTTCGAGCTTCTCGACCCGGAACTTCATCAGGGACCCCCAGGTGAGGTCGTCCCTGTTCCTCCATGCCCGCCGTCACCCCACCATCTTCTTCCGGACCAACGGCATCCAGCGCCGGACGGACAGCTGCACCGTCTCGGGAACCCTCACGGTGAGGGACAAGTCGGCGCTCGTCGATCTCACCGTGACGGACATCGACATCACGGGCGCGTCGGCGGTCTTCACCGCCCACGGGACGATCGACCGCTACGCGCTCGGAATCACCAAGATGCGCGGCATGGCGGCCCGCCACCTGTCCGTCGAAATCAGTGCCCGTGCCTACAGGGCCTGAACAGTCCGGGCCGAGCGGCACCGTTCCACGATCCCGGCTTTGAACTCAGGGGTGACCGGGCGGCGAGCTGGCGGCTTCCTCTGCCCCGGGTTCTCCAAGGTGGACGTCCTTCCGGGACTCGACCTCTGATCTCGCATGGCCGCCAAAGCGGATCAAGCCCAGTCCGCACCACGTCCTGGTGCGCCTGATCTCCGATCTCCGAAGGCGCGTCGGCCACGCGGGCATCGCGCGAGAACAGATCTCGTTCCGCCGCGCCCGCAGTCCGTCTTTGGCACCAACGGACAACCGCCACCTGGGCGCTCCCGAAGTCCTGTCAGGTGCCGCGAACCGTTCGACGCCCTGAAAGCCTCTGCATCGCCCATATACCCATCGGTTTTCCCCAGACCACTTTTCTGCCCATCCGGAAGAGAGACCATGGCAAAGATCATTGTCACGGCGGGCCCTGTACCGGGCCATGTCGTACCCCTCGCGGCGATTGCGGCCGACCTGACGAAGCGCGGACACGAGGTTCTCTTCTACACAGGGGCCCAGTTCGAAGAGCGGATCAGCGCGACCGGGGCGCGGTTCGTCCCGCACCCGGCGGAGGTCGACGTTACGATCGGCGCCCTGGACGCCGAGCTCAAGGAGCGCGAGAAGCTCGCCCCGCTCGACCGTATCGTTTTCGACATCAAGCACCTCGCGGCCGACCAGGCGCCGATCCACGACAGGCGCCTCCAGGAACTGCTCGCCGAGTTCCCCGCGACCGTGGTGATCAGCGAGCCGATGTCCTTCTGGACGCTGCCGACGGCCCTGCGCGCTTCCCGTGGCCGACGCCCTCTCCTGGTGAACATAGGCATCGCGCCGCCCGCCTTCGGCAGCGTGGACACCGCGCCCTTCGGGCCGGGACTGCTCCCGCCCACCACAGACGAAGAACGTGCCCGTTACGACGACATGCGCGTCCAGATGGGGGCGTTCTTCGCCGATCCGCAGCAGTACGTGGAAGGCGTCTTCTCCGCGATGGGCGTCGCATTGCCCGCTCCGCTCTTCGATGCCATGGCCACGGTCCCCGACCACCTGCTTCAGCTGACTGTTCCCGCCTTCGAGTACCCGCGCAGTGACGCCCCGGAGGGCTTCCGCTTCATCGGACCTCTCCCGGCTGCCACCGACAGCGAGTTCGAACTCCCCCGTTGGTGGGCGGAGTTGTCCACCGGCAGGCCGGTCGTCGTCGTCACGCAGGGCACCGTGGAGAACGGTGACCTGTCCCAGCTCCTCGTGCCCACGCTCGGTGCGCTGGCGGACGCGGACGTGACCGTCGTGGCCGCGACGGCACGCCCCGACGGCCCTGACATGGTACGGGCGGCGCTGGACGGTCAGGTTCCCGCCAACGTCCGCCTCGCCGGGTTCGTGCCCTTCGAGCAGTTGCTGCCGCTCGCCGACGTCCTGGTCACCAACGCCGGTTACGGGGGCGTCCAGACCGCGCTGCGGCACGGGGTCCCGCTCGTCGTCGGTGGTGAGACCGAGGACAAGCCCGAGGTCGCCGCCCGGGTCGAGTGGTCCGGCGTCGGGGTCAACCTGCATACCGCCCGCCCCGAGTCGGCCGCCGTCCGTGCCGCCGTGGACGACGTACTGAACGACCCGCGCTACCGCAAGCGCGCGAGTGAGATCCGGAGTGAGTGCGCCGAGTACCGGCCCTTCGACGCCATCGCCGAGATCGTCGAGCAGTCCACGGCCACGGTCGGGCAACCACGACTCGGCCCGCAGCGGGAAGGGGACGGGCTGTGACGGTCGCACCCTTCGCTCTGATGCAGCTCAGTTCGGGGCTGTTCGCGAGCAAGACACTCGCCGTCGCCGTTCAGCTGGACGTGTTCAGCATGGCGGCGGGCGACGGGATCACCGTCGAAGAGTTCGCCGCCGCACGGGAGTTGCGGACACGTCCGGCGGGGATGCTGCTCACCGGATGCGCAGGTCTGGGGCTGCTGGAGAAGGACGGGGACCGGTTCCTGGCGTCGCCACTGGCGCGCGAGTACCTGGTCCCCGGAACCCGCTACTACTTCGGCGATTTCGTCACCATGCTGGACGAACGGGTCTACGCGGGCTGGATGCGTCTCGCCGAGGCGGTGCACACCGACGCACCGACCGTATGGGACTCGACGCGGCGGGATTCGCTGTTCGACGACGCCGATCCCGTGACGGTGCGGACGTTCTGGCGGGGCATGCACTCGTTGTCGACGTACACGGCGCGGGCCGTCGCCGAGGCGTACGACTTCGGGTCGGTGCGGCGGTTGCTGGATGTCGGTGGTGGCGGTGCCGCGTTCACGATCGAGCTGTGCCGGGCCTACCCGTCTCTCGAAGCGACGGTCTATGACCTGGCGTTCGTGTGCGAGCAGACGGCGGAGCGGGTCGCCGAGGCGGGCCTCAGCGACCGGATCACCTGCGTGGCCGGAGACTTCTTCGCCGAAGAGAAGCTGCCCGGCGGACACGACGCAGCCCTCCTGTCGTCGGTGCTGCACGACTGGAGCGCCGCAGAGAACCAGGTCATCCTGGACAAGGTCGCGGCGGCGCTCCCGGACGGGGGCCGGATTCTGGTCGCCGAACTGCTGATGGACGACGACGAGTCGGGACCCGCGCCTGCCGCGCTGTTCAACCTGCTGATGCTCGTGGAGACGCGACGTGGCAGGAACTACGCGGGCGCCGAGTACGAGCGGTGGCTGCGGGCGGCCGGATGCGCTGCGGTGGAACGTGTTCCGGTCGCGGGGGTGAGTGCCAACGCCCTCGTCGTGGGGACGGTTTCCCTGCCGTGACCGCCCTGCAAGGGCCCGCCTGCAGGGGTGGGGCCCATGCCCACAGGTGGTTGGTCGGCAACGGACTCGTCGTCGTATCCCAGGGCCGTGATCAGGCTCGCGCACTCTTGTCGAGGTCGATGGAGTGCGGCAGGGTGCAACCGCGATGACGTAGACGTCGCGGGCGTCGGTCTTGCCGGTGCCGGGATGCAGGTCGGCCGGCCGGTGCATGGAGGGCCGGAACACATCGATCGATGTGAAGTCGTCGCTGGTCACCGGGCTTGAAGGAAGGCAGGGGGCGGCGCTCGCCGGGCGGAGTGTTGGGGTTCAGCCGGCGAGGCGGGAGGGGTCTGTTGTGGTGTGGGGCACGCCGAGACGTTCCAACAGGAGTCCTTCCCGGGTGGACCAGGGGCAGATTTCGACGCGCTTGGCGCCGCAGGCTTCCATGAGGGTTTGGGCGATCAGGGCTCCGGCCAGGGACTGTTCAGCTCGGTGCCGGGAGATGCCCGGCAGCTTGCCGCGGCGGGACGGCGTCGCCCCGGCCAACAGGGTGGCCGAAGCGCGCAGTTGGGGCAGGGCCAACTGTCGTCCGGCTCGCGGCGTCCTGCCCCGGGCTGCGGCGAGCCGGGCGAGCTGTTCGAAGGTTTTGGAGCAGGCCAGCACCCGCACGCCGGGGTCGGCTCGCGGCAGGTCGGGAACGGCTTCGAGGGATCGCTGCAGGTACTTGCGGATCTCGGCCAGGCGGCGTGGGGACGGTGTGGTGTTGCCGGGCAGCCAGTCCCGGGTGATTCTGCGCGCGCCCAGCGGCAGCGAGTACACCGCGTCGGGCTGGTCTCCGGTGCCGGAGGCTATCTCCAGCGTGCCGCCGCCGATGTCCAGGACAAGGAGGGGGGCGGCCGTCGGGGCCGCCCACTGGCGGGCGGCCACGTAGGCCAGCCGTGCCTCCTCCTCGCCGGTCAGCACGCGCAGGCGGGTGCCGGTGGTGAGTGCCACGCGCGCGATGATCGCGTCACGGTTGGGGGCGTCCCTGATGACGGAGGTGGCGAAGGCGAACACTTCCGGTCCGCGCTGACGTGGATTGGCGGCGACGGCCTCGGCCACTGCCCGCTCGACGCTGTGCACGCCGGCCTGGTCCAGCCGTCCCTTGTGGTCGAGGGTCTCGTGCAGTCTCAGCCGCACCTTGCGGGAGAACACCGGCTCCAGCACCGCACCCGGGCGCCGTCGCACGACCGTCAGCAGAGCACTGTGGCATCCGACATCGAGCACACCTGCCTGCCGCACCCCATCGCCTCCTCTGACCCCGCGCTCGGCAGGACCGGCTTCATCTCCCGTCCTCCGACAGTCCAGACGACGGCATGACGGGGATTCCGGCCCATCGCATGAGCATATCGTCACCAGCCGTACACCCTCCGACCGGTTCCCAGAGCAGGAGCCCCGATCGCGGGCGCGGGCGTCCGGCATGGCGGGCTGTTTCGGCGTCGGGCCGGCTGCGACATGGCTGAGCGGACCGACAGGCAGGAACTCGTTGGTGACGCGGGTGAACTGCCCACTGCCCACGGACAGGACCGCCGCCCGGGTCCTCCGGGCGGCTCCTGTGGCAGGCGGCGTGGACTCCTCGCCCCTTGGTTGTCAGGCGCCGGCCTGGACGTCCACGTGGTCGGTGTAGAAGGCGACGTGACCGGCGATGTCCGCGACGGCGTCGTACGGCTCGGGGTAGAACCACACGGAGTCGGCTCGCACGCCGTCGGCGAGGGCGAGGCTGTAGTACGAGGCGTCGCCCTTGTAGGGGCAGTACGTCTGGGTGGAGCTGTCCGTGAGCAGCGTCCGGTCGACGTCGTCGAGCGGGATGTAGTGCACCGGCGGGTAGTTGGCCTCGCGCAGTGTCAGGGCCCGCGTGGTGTCGGCGACGACGTGTGTGCCGACGCGGGCGACCACGCGTATGTCGGTGGCCTCGATGGTGATGGGGTGGTCGGGTCCGGGGATCTTGGGTTCCCGTGTCGTCATGGTCATCTTCCCTTTCGTCGTGGGCGGTTCAGCCGGCGATGAGGTCGAACTCGTTGCCCTCGACATCGGCGAACGTGGTCCACCGGGCGCCGCCGCGCACGACTTCGTGGAGCTCGGTCGCCCCGAGGGCGAGCAGTCGCTCGGTCTCTGCCTCGTAGTCGCCGGTGATCAGATCCGGGTGGAACCGGTTCTTGACGCTCTTGGCCTCGGGCACCTGGTGGAAGGCCAGTCGCGGTCCGCTGGCGGGGTCGCCGGCCTCCACGACGGCATCGTGCTCGTCGGCCCCGTCGGTGACCTTTCGGTCCAGGACGGCAGCCCAGAACCGCGCGGCGCGTGCGGCGTCGATGGCGTCGAAGGACACGCCGAAGAAGGTCGTACTCATGCTCCACTCCTCGATCTACTCGACTGATTAGACCAGTCTGTCTCTGTGGCGTGGCAACCGTAGGCGCCACCTTTGCTACACGTCAAACACTATTGATGGACGGGCGTGGCTTTGGATCTTCCGTGGTGGAGTTGACGAGACTAGACAGGTCTGTTTAGCTGAATGCAGAAAGCAGACAGACCGGTCTACTCAATTAGCGGGAAGGGCGACCATGACCGACACACGCACAGCCCTGGTCACAGGCGCGACGTCCGGGATCGGCCGGGCCGCTGCGGAGAAGCTCGCCCGGAACGGATTCAGGGTCCTGGTCCACGGCCGCGACGCGGACCGCGGGGCCGCGGTGGTCAAGGGGATCGAGGGCCTCGGCGGCAGTGCCGAGTTCCTCGCCGCCGACCTCACCGACGTCCGGGCCGTCATGCAGCTGGCGGCCGCGGCCAAGGGCGTCGACGTCCTCGTCAACAACGCCGGGTTCTCCTGGTTCGGACCCACGGCAGACCTGGAGCCCGACACGTTCGACGCGCTGTTCGACGCCAACGTGCGCAGCGCCTACTACCTCACGTCCGTCATCGCGCCGGCGATGGCCGAGCGCGGCGAGGGCGTCGTGATCAACCTGGGCAGCATGGCCGGGCAGATCGGCCTGGCAGGTGGCGCCGCCTACAGCGCCACCAAGGCCGCACTCACCTCGCTGACCCGTTCCTGGGCCGCCGAATACAGCCCGCGGGGTGTGCGGATCAACACCATCGCCCCCGGACCCGTCTACACCGGCGGCTCCGACAGGGAGAACATCACGGCCCTCGGCACGACCACGCTCCTGGCCCGCGCCGCGGAAGGCGAGGAGATCGCCGACGTCATCGCGTTCCTGGCCTCGCGTGCCGCCCGGTACATCACCGGCGCCGTCATCCCCGCCGACGGCGGACGCACCGCCGTCTGACCCCCACCACACCTACAGAAACCGAGCACAGCAATGGACAACCCCGTCGTACTGATCACCGGCGCGCTGACCGGCATCGGTCGCGCAGCCGCCGTCGCCTTCGCCAAGCAGGGCGCGAACGTGGTCGTCACCGGCCGCCGTGACGAGGCAGGAAAGGCCCTGGTCGAGGAACTGCGTGGGCTCGGCTCGTGGGCCGAGTTCGTCAACGCCGACGTCCGCAACGAGGACGAGGTGCGTGCCATGGTCGACGAGACCGTCGCACGGTTCGGCCGTCTCGATGTCGCGGTGAACAACGCCGGCACGGAAGGCCGGCCCAGCCCGATCACCGACCAGACTGCCGAGACGTACAACGCGACGTTCGACACGAACGTCCTCGGCGTGCTCCTGAGCATGAAGCACCAGGTCCGCGTCATGCAGGAACAGGGCAGCGGCAGCATCGTCAACATCTCCTCGACCTACGGCCATGAGGGCGCCGCCGGAGCCTCCGTCTACGTCGGCAGCAAGCACGCCGTCGAAGGCATCACCAAGTCGGTGGCCCTGGAGGTCGCCGCGTCGGGAATCCGGGTCAACGGTGTGGCCCCGGGGCCGACGGACACCGGCATGCTGACCCGTTTCACCGGCACGTCGCAGAACAAGGCGGCCCTGGTGAGTGAGGTTCCGCTGGCCCGCCTCGGCCTGTCGGAGGAGGTCGCCGCCGCGATCGTGTTCATCGCGTCCGACGAGGCGTCGTTCATCACCGGCCACATCCTCAACGCCGACGGCGGCCACACCGCCAACTGAGCCGCTCCCGACGCAGAACCCCTGCGTGCCCGGACGGCCCACCGCCCCGCCTCCACACGCTGATCCGAGGAGAAGCGCCACCATGACCGACCACACCCACGACACCGCCCCGACCCGGTTCGTCGAGGCCGGCGGCATCCGTTTCGCCTACCGCCGCTTCGGCAACGCGGCCGTCGGCCGAACCCCCGTCGTGTTCTTCCAGCACTTCATCGGCAACCTCGACGACCACGACCCGGCGATCAGCGACGGATTCGCCGCCGACCGCGAGGTCATCCTGTTCAACAACACCGGAGTCGCCTCCACCAGCGGCCTCGTCCCGGACACCATCGAGCAGATGGCCACCGACGCGGGCATCTTCATCGACGCCCTCGGGCTGACGAGAGTGGACCTCGTCGGCCACTCCATGGGCGGCCTGGTCGCCCAGCAGGTCGCCATCCAGCGCCCCGACCTGGCTCGCAAGCTGGTCCTGGTCGGCACCGGCCCGCGCGGCGGGGTGGGCATCGGCGAGACGCCGGCGGAGACCGCCGCCCTGTTCACCGTCAGGCTGCCCCGGCAGGAAGACATGTGGCTGCCTGTCCTCTTCGCCCCGACCCAGACCAGTCAGAAGCTCGGCCGCGCCTACGTCGAGCGGATCGTGGCCCGCAAGGACCGCGACGACTCCCCGTTCGGCGAGCAGGTCTACGCAGGCCAGGGCACCGCGATCCACACCTACGGCGCCGTGAAGGACCCCGCGTACGCGGTCCTGAAGAACATCGCGATCCCGGTCCTGGTGGTCAACGGCACCGACGACATCATCATCCCCACGATCAACTCGTACATCCTCCAGCAGTTCCTCCCGGACGCCGAGCTGATCCTGTACCCGGACGCCAACCACGGAGCCCACTTCCAGTACCCCGAGCGGTTCGTCACCCACACGAAGCTCTTCCTCGACCGATAGGACCACAGTGGCCAGGTAGAAGGCCCCGTAGCGCAGAGGCGGTCACCGCAGCACGGTGACCGCCTCTGCTCGTCAGTGCGGGAAGACAGGTCTGTCTGGCTTTGTTGGACGGGGTGGGAGGCGAACGAGCCCTCCACGGGGAGCCGTAGACTGGACCGTCAGTCTGAAAGAAGGAAGTGACCATGTCCACCAAGGCCACCGCCTCGAAGCCGTCCGTGCGTGAACGTCTGCTGGCCGCCGCCGACGAGCTGTTCTACAGCGAGGGCGTGCAGACCGTGGGCATCGACCGCATCGTGCAGAAGGCCGGCGTGGCCAAGGCGTCGCTCTACAACCTGTTCGGCAGCAAGGAAGAACTGGTGCAGGCGTACCTCGACGCCCGCCACGATCGCACCCGTGAGCAGATCGAGCGCGTCCTGACCCGGTTCCGGACGCCGCGCGAGCGGCTGCTCGGCGTCTTCGACGGGCAGGGCCAGCTGTTCACCGAGCCCGGCTTCAACGGCTGCGCGCACATGACGGCCAGCGCGGAGGTACGGCCCGGCAGCCCGGTGGAGGGCGCCGCCGACCGATACCGGCTCTGGGTGCGGACGCTTTTCACGGATCTGGCGCGCGAGGCCGGCGTCGCCGATCCCGACGACCTGGCACGGCAGCTCCACCTGCTGTACGACGGCGCCGGGATCTCGGCACGGATGGACCGGGACCCGTCCGCGGCAACGACGGCCCGTGCGGCAGCCGCGGCACTGTTCGACGCCGCGGTCAAGGACAAGGAACCGGTCGACGCCGGGCAGTGACCGGGTGAAACGCCGAAGGCCCGGCCGATGACCAGTGGGGCGGCGAACGCCGACGCCCGTGCTGCGCAAGGAGCCTTGGAGGCCGTCGTCTCTCCTGGCAGGAGCGGATGATGCGGGATCTGCGGAAGATCTGCCAGGACTTCCGTCGCGCTATGCCGCGTTCGACGGGAACTCGGGCCTGGGCGAGGACACGGTTCGCGGTTCACGGTGCGCTGGGTGGGGGTGAGTTCCCCGCCGGGCGGACGCCTCGGGCCAGTGGGTGACGCGCAGGCCGGCACCGGTCTAGGCGTGGTCGGCGAGGACGGGCACGCCCTTGCGTTCGCAGATCCGGATGAGCATCCTGCGCACTCGACCAGGGTGTGCGGGAGGTCGAGTGCGGCAGGACAGGGAACCAACAGGGCTTCTGTGCCGGTGGGTTGAGACTTCGAACACTTCCCTCAATAGCGGGCCCGACTAAGGGAAGTGTGAACCGAGCTTCATCGGCGAGTCTTTTCGTCGGTCCGTCAACCGTTTGCTCAGACGGGAAGTTCGGTGATGCCGGGGGCGAAGTCAAAGTTCCCCACCCCGTGGTTGGCGAGGCCCACCGTGACCAAGCCCGCTCCCTCCAGCCAGTGCGCCATTTTCAGGCCGCCGACGTCCAGCGGGCGCAGCCCGAGGCTCTTGACGAACGCCTCCACACCTGCCTTGGCCTGCGCGTCATCGCCGGCGATGAAGACGTCGGGCTGCCCCTTCTCCAGGACATGTCGGAAGATGGTGTTGAACGCCTTCACCACGCTGGCGCTTGCCGGGGCGGCCTTGGCGGCTTCCTGCGCGATCGAGGTCTCCTCGCGGTGGGCCAGCCCGTCGAACGTGGAATTGAAGGGGTTGCTGATGTCGACGATGACCTTGCCCGCGAGAGCGTCTCCGTACTGGGTGACGACCGGCACGACACCGTCGTACAGCAGGGCCACGATGACGATGTCCCCGGCCGGGGCGGTGCCCCATTCTCCCGTCGTGGCGCCGCCGCCGAGAGCCTTGGCCAGGTCAGCGGCCTTGGACTGATCGCGGCCCATGACCTCGACGGTGTTGCCGCCCGCTATCGCCCGCGCGCCGATGGTGCGGGCCATGTTCCCGGTGCCGATGATGCTGATGTTGCTCATGAGGTGTCCTTGGTTGTGGGTCGTCCGGTTCAGATGGCGGTGGTGCCGCCGTCGGCGACGAGTTCCATGCCGTTGACGTAGCTGGAGTCGTCGGAGGCGAGGAAGAGGGCGGCGGCGGCGATTTCGTCGGGGCGGCCCATCTGGCCGCGGGGGATGAGGGACTCGAACTGGCGCCTGGTGGCCTCGTCGAAGAGTTCTTCCTGCATAGCGGTGGCGACCTGGCCGGGGGTCAGGACGTTGACGCGGATGCGGCGGTCCTTGAGCTCGTTGAGCCAGACGCGGGCCCATGCCTGCTGGACGGCCTTGCTGCCGGCGTAGACGCTCCAGCCGGGGAAGGCGCCGAGGGAGGCGTTGGAGCCGGTCATGAGGATGGAGCCGCCGTCGTTGAAGAGCGGCAGGGCCTTCTGGACGGTGAACAGGGTGCCGCGGGCGTTGAGGTGGAACGCGGCGTCGAAGTGGGCCTCGGTGATCTCGCCGAGCGGGGCGGGCTCGCCCCCGCCTGCGCTGGCCCACAGCACGTCGAGGCTTCCCTTCTCCCGCTTGACGGTGTCGTACAGGCGGTCCAGATCGTCCAGGTCGGCTGCGTCGCCCTGGACGCCGGTGACGTTGCGGCCGATCTGCTTCACGGCCTCGTCCAGGGCGTCCTGGCGGCGGCCTGTGATGAAGACGTGCGCTCCCTCGTCGGCGAACAGCTTCGCGCCGGCCTGCGCCATGCCGGTAGTGCCGCCGGTGATGACCGCGACCTTGCCGTCGAGCTTTCCCATAGTCGTTCCCTCGAGTCGGTAATGCCGTACGTACCTGGGGGCGACGGTGTTATGTACACCGTCCTGTGTGCTTACGGTACGGGGCGGGCGGCCGGGACGCAAACTATGTACACCGGTCGTTACCCGGCTGCGTTACCATGGGCCCATGACGGAGTTGGAGAAGGGCCCCACGGGCCGCCGCCGCGGTCGGGGCGCCCGCGAGCGCATCATCAGCGCGTCCCAGCAGCTGTTCCGCGAGCAGGGCATCAACCGCACCGGCATGGACCAGCTCTGCGCGGCGGCCCAGGTGTCCAAGCGCACGGCCTACCAGCACTTCACCGGCAAGGACGAACTCGTCGCCGAGTACCTGCGCCGGTTCGACCCCTCCGTCCTGTCCGGCGTGTTCGACCGCACCGACCTCACGCCCCGCGAACGGCTCCTCGCCGCCTTCGACATCCCCCCCACCACCCCCCTGTGCCCCTACATCGCCGCCGCCGTCGAACTCCACGACCCCCAGCACCCCGCATCCCAATACGCGCGCGACTACAAAAGGGCCGTCGCCGCGCGGCTCGCGGACACCGCTCGCGAAGCCGGCGCCGCCGACCCTGAACAGCTCGGCGAGCAGCTCGCGCTGCTCATCGACGGCGCCGCGGCCCGCACCCGGGTCCTCAACGCCGACGCCTTCCCCACCGCCGCCGCCATCGCCGCCGTCCTCATCGACAGCGCCATCCCCGCCGCAGCCGGCGATGACCGGCAACGGGAGGAAGTGTCAAGCTGACTTGGCGCTCGACGGCCGTGCTGGACGCGCTGCCGGTCGCGCGGCTGCACCCGCCGGTACGCGACACCAACTGCACGGCACCTGGCCCGGACCTGCCGGCTTTACGGAACTGGCCGCCCGCCTGCTGAAGGCCGCAGCAGAAGCCGCCGAGGAGACCGGCGACCCGCGAAGACCAGCGGCTTGAGAAAGGCGGGGCGGTGTAGAGGGGCAGCGGTATATCCGGCAGAGCCGGTCGGATGAGCTGCGGGAACGCCTGGAGCTGCGCTGTGGACCTTCGCCCGGCTGTAAGACTTCCGCCGCCTACGCATCCGGGGAAAGCAGATCCGATACCCACGAAGCGTTCCGCAAACTCGCCTGCTGCCTCATCACCCACCGACAAATCGGCTCATAGTGCTAGGCGTTGTAAGTAGGTGCGCAGGTCTAGGTGGCGGGGGAAGATATTGGCGAGCAGGGCCACGCACTACCTTTTGGTGAATGCGTAGCCGTCCAGGACCGCGCCGCCGAAATAGGTCAGCGGGAAGGCCCCGAACTCGACGAGGGATTGGCCGTTGACGGGGTCGAGGATCAACAATCCTTCGCCCTGCACCCCGGCGATGACGAGAGAGTGCGAGCCTCCGGAGTTCCAGGTGATATCGGCGACGACTGGGCGGCCGGCATTGATCTCGCCGACGATCTGCGAGAGGGTCAGGCTGGCGGGCTGGTAACTGGCGTAGTTGCCGACTGTCTTGAGAGCGTCTGTCATGCCGCCGGACTTGAGATAGCACCGATCGACCCCGAGGCGGGAATCGTCGAGGACGTAGAGGGCGTCGCCGCTGTAAGGGTCCGCGTAGCGGTTGGCGAGCACCGGGTTGTCGTTGAGGGCTGTCTGGGTCGGGCAGGCCCCGGTGTCCGCCGGAAACCCATTGATCTTATGCCCGATCTCCGTCATGACTTGGCACTGGGTCCAGGTGCTCGCCGGGTTGTAGAAATGGTTGACGCTGGTGTCTGCAGCGATCCAGCACCATTCGTTGCTCTCCTGGTACTGCATCCGCATACCGAGGTTGTGGCTGACATCGGGCACATAGGTCTGGGTCTCAAGAGGCTTGGCATCCAGGACCGTGATGTCGGTGACAATGGTCAGCGGCGCACCCCAGTCGACGTTCACGACGAAGGTGACACCGTGGTTGGGGTCGTAGGGCGGCCCGTGCGGAGCGATGTTCTCGACGGTGATGGACGCCGCCCCGATGAAGCGGACCTTCTCCGGCGTGTACTCCGACACGGTGACGATCACAACCGAGTCGTGATCGATGGCGCCCCAGTTGTAGTTCAGGGTGACCCGGCCTTGGAACGGCCCCCAGTACTTCCGAATGGTCTGCGGCATCGTCCGGTGTACCCATTCCGAAGTCCGCGAGCAGTGATGCCCGCCACGCATATGGTGAGATACACGTGCCCTCCTGCCCACGAACTGGCACGAGTTGCCAACGATTACGCAATCCGTCATCACCGTACGTGTGAATCCATTAACAACACTTAGAGGTTGTCTCACGTGGTGTTGCCCCAGCTACTCGATCGTGCTCGTGAGAAATGTGTGGAGCTTGGCGGCGAGGTTTCGCATTTCCTCGCCGGCGGCGTGCACGGTGGTGGTCTCGAAGTGCCACTCCTCGGACGGAGGCCGATCGTGGATGCCCCACGTCAGGTGTACGTAGCCGCCCGAATGGTGTTCCGCCGAGATCGTCAGGTCGCGTTCCAGAGAGCGCCAGGCGCGCGCACCTTCCCAGCCGCGGAAATCCTCGGCCAGTGAGGAGAGGAAGGTGTCGAGGCCGTCGCCGTCCCACGTCCGAACCAGGGTCTCGATACTGACCCATTGCCCGCGAGCTTTCACGACGAAGTCGAGTGTGGGGTCGTCCTCGAACGGTCTCGCCAGCTCGGAGAAGAGCAGGTGGACCGGTCGCGGTCCGGTGTCTCCCACGCGTACCGCAGGGCCGTCTTCGGTCATTTGTGCAGGTTAGAAGTCGTGGGGCTCGATCGCCAACTGCTATTCCCGCACTGCCCCGAGGACGGGCCCCAGGTCCCATGTGGGGCATGATCGTCCGCTATGGCTGTGGATCTTGCGCGGGACCTGGTCCCCGATGGGCTGTGGAAGATTGCCGCGCCACTGATACCACCGTTCCGGCCCAGACAGCAGGGTGGCGGGACGGTGCCGGTGGCGGATCGGAAAGTGTTCACGGCGGTGGTGTACGTGCTGACCAGCGGTTGCGCCTGGCGGTATCTGCCGCCGACGTTCGGCACCTCGCCTGCCACCGCGCATCGCCGGTTCTCGGCGTGGACCAGGGCCGGTCTGTGGCGCCGGCTGCACCGGGCGGTCCTGGACGAACTCGGTGCCAGAGGTGCGCTGGACTGGACCTCGGCGATCATCGACGCCGCGTCCGTCCGTGCGAAAAGGGGGGCTCGCTGACCGGGCCGAACCCGGTCGATCGCGGCAAGAAGGGCAGCAAGCTGCATGTGCTGTCCGAAGCGCAGGGCATCCCGCTGGCCGTCGCAGTGTCCGGTGCGAACGTGCATGACAGCCAGGCGTTCAAGCCGCTGCTCCTGGGCGTCCCCGCCATACGCTCCCGGCGCGGGCCACGACGACGGCGACCGGTCAAGGTCCGCGCCGACAAGGCGTACTACTCCGCCGAACATCTTGCCTGGCTCCGCTCCCGAGGATTCATCCCACGCATTGCGCGCCCGGGCATCGAGTCCGGCGAGCGGCTCGGCCGACACCGCTGGAAGATCGAGAGGTCGATCGCCTGGTTGTTCGGTTACCGCCGTCTCACCGTTCGCTATGAACGCAAGGGCAGCCACTTCCTCGCCTTCCTGGGCCTCGCCGCAGCTCTCACCTGCTACAAGAAACTCGCGAAACTCACCACGTGAGACAACCTCTTAATGTTATAAGCCGAGTTGTCGGTGGGTAGTGAGGCGGCTGGCGAGTTTGAGCAACGCTTCGTGCGCGTCGTCGGATCTACGTCCCCGGCGGAAGCCTTGTGGCCGGGCGAAGGTCCGTTCGGCCACCCACGGCATCGGTTGCGGCTCCTAAGGGTTGCTCCAAAGGCACCCGGCCCACCAATTCCCGCAGCCATCGTTGTCTCGAGCCGGACCGGCTGACGACTCCTAACCGAAGGAGGTTTCTGGACCTCCGGGAATGACGGTATGTCAGTTCTCGCTGATGCTTTCCGAAGGGGGTGCGAGCCGGTCGGGGCGAGGAGCAGGTTCCACAGGGACAGCCAGCCGAGCAGCATGCCGAGTTGGTTGGCCTGGGTCTGGGCGATGTCGTAGGCGAGGCCTCGCACTTCCTGGCTCTTCGTTCGGTCGCGGACGATGTACGCCATTTCGACGGCTTGTTGGTGCCGTTGTCCGTCATGGCCGGCAACGACAGGGCCAGGACGAAGGTGACCAGGCCGCGGCGCCAGTCATTGGCCAGCGGCTGAGAGCGGGCTTGCGGTCGGGTACGACGCCCTGGTCGTGTCGACCATGAGGCGGTCAGTCCGTTGGTGCAGGCGGCGCCCGGCTCCGGGGTCTGCGCACCCTGCACGTACTTGGTGAGGAACTCGTCGACCCGCGGGTCGGAGGCCGTGTTCACGCTGAGCCGGTGGCCCCAGGCCGAGAGCATGATCGGCCCGGACCGGGTCTTGTCCGGGTCGATCAGCGTGTACGGGGTCTTGGTGACCTCGTCGGCGAGGGTCTTGAGGTCGGTGGCGGTCGCCTTGTCGTTGTAGGTGACCCAGACCGCGCCGTGTTCGAGGGAGTGGACGGCGTTCTCGTTCGGGACGGCCTTGGTGTAGACGTTGCCGTTCCAGGTCATCCACACCGGGGCGTGGTTGCCACCGACGGGCGGATTCATCGGGTAGTCGACCTTGGTCTCGACATGGTTGCGGCCGAGATTCTTGGCGTCCCAGGTCTTCTCTCCGCGTATGAGCTTCTTCGCGGTGGCGGCCTTCTGGTCGCTCTTCTCGTTGGCGTTGGTGTCCGCCGGGACCGCCGTGACGGACATCTTGGTCATGGGGGGCGGCAGCGGGGGCGTCGGTGCCGTGGGCCAAGGCGCCCAGGCACATCACCAGCGCGGCGAACAGCACCACCAGGGCAGGGTAGAGCGCCTCGGTTCGCGTGGTCCGCCACGCGCCGTGGGCCCTCTGCTGCGTCCTGCCGGTCATCACCGTGCTGCTGAGCGGTGCCTGTGAGCACACCTCGGCCGGGCCCAGGATGTCAGTGGCCGTCAGGGGCTCGTGCCGGATCCGACCGGTCTCGTCGGGCAGGCGGGTGGTGACCGGGGTGGTGCCGCTGCCGTAGGGCTCGGCGGCGAGGAACTCCTTGGCGGTGATGGGGAGTTGCTTGAGGTCGCCGAGGCCGAGGGCGGTGTTGCTGGTGACCGGTTCGTGCAGGGTGAGGCCGGGGGCCTTCTTCATCGCGGCCACGGCCTCGCCCAGCGGAGCGGGGTCCGGGCGGGAGGGCCAGGTGATGGCCGGGCCCGCACGGCCGTCGGCCCATTCCTCGCCCGCCGAGGCGGTCAGGGTGAGGTGGCTGGTGCCCGTGCGCCAGGTGCCATCATGATCCGTACGAGGAGGTGGTCGGGGAGGACCCGAGTGCTGCCGGTCACCGCGCCTCAACTCTGCGGCTGCGACGCCCACTTCGGCGTACGAGCCCTCGACCGCGCCGGGCCCTGGTCGGCCGCCGGGTCCTGCTCACGCACAGCACCCGCAGCCCGGCCGGCAGCCGCACGGGTCCGCCGCGGACTCAACGGGCAGTACGGCGGCGGTGGTTGGAGCGCAGCACCCCTTGCCCTGCCAGGCGTCCCGGCCTTCCTTGACCGCGACGGCCGCGATCACCAGGGCGGCGGCCGGGTCGGCCCAGGACCAGCCGAGGACGGCGTTGGCGACCAGGCCGGTCAGCAGCACCGCCGACAGGTAGGTGCACAACAAGGTCTGCTTGGAGTCGGCGACCGCCGAGGCCGAACCCAGTTCGCGCCCTGCCCGGCGCTGGGCCGCGGACAGGAACGGCATCACCGCGAGCGACACGGCGGCCAGGGCGATACCGACGTACGAACGGTTCGCCCCGCCGACCCCTGCAAAGGCACGCACCGACTCCACAGCCACGTAGACCGCCAGGGCGAAGAACGAGAGGGCGATGATCCGCAGCGCCCGCGCCTCCCGGGCCTCGCGCACCGCATGGTCGGCCGCGGAGAACTGCCAGGCGACCGCCGCCGCCGAGGACACCTCCCCCACGGAGTCGAGGCCGAAGCCGATGAGCGCGCTGGACGACGCGGCGGTCCCGGCGGCCAGGGCGACGACCGCCTCGACGACGTTGTAGGTGATGGTCGCGCCCACCAACAGTCGTATGCGGCGGGCCAGTTCGTCGCGACGGACCGGGGATGGGCCCGCAGTGACCAGGGGCGTCCCGGCGCTCATCAGCAGCAGCCCTTCGCGTCGGCGTCCGGGCAGGTGCGGTCGCTCTCCACCGCCAGCACCGCCGTGCGCAGGTCCTGCAGTGCGTGACCGAGGCGGGGATCGGCGAGCTCGTAGCGGGTACGGCGGCCGACCGGCACGGCGACGACGAGACCGCAGTCGCGCAGACACGCCAGGTGGTTGGAGAGCCGGGTCCGCGAAATGCCCAACTCCTCCGCCAGATCGGAGGGGTGGGCCGGGGCCTCGCGCAGCGCGAGCAGCAGACGGCAGCGGATCGGGTCGGCGAGGGCACGGCCGAAACGGGCCAGCACCTCGACCTCGGAGGCGAGAGTCAGCACACGGTGACGGTACGGGAAAACCTGAATTCAGCAATTCCTGTACTGGCGGGTGGGTCGTCGGCGGCTCAGTGGTCGTGGGGGCCGGGGCGGTGGACGGGACCGTGGGCGTCGTCGCAGTGCGCGTCACGGTCGTCGGCGGTGGCGCTGGTGATCTGGAGAAGGTCGGGAGCGTCCTCGCCCAGGTGGTCGACCTGCAGCGTGGCATGGCCGATGCCGTACTCCTCCAGGAGCATCTTCTGCAGGCCGCGGCGTACGGCGTGGCAGTCGCCGCCCGGCTCGACCAGGACGTGGGCGGACAGGGCGCTCTGGCCGGAGGTGATCGTCCAGACGTGCAGATCGTGCACCTCGACCACGGTGTCCTGCGCGGCCAGGCGGTCGCCGAGTACGTCGGGGTCGATCCCGGCGGGCGCGGCCTCGAGGAAGATCCGTCCGGAGTCGCGGACCAGGCCGTAGCCGGCCTTGAGCATCAGGACGACCACGAGCAGGGAGGCGATCGCGTCCGCGCGGGCGAAGCCGGTGGTGAGTACGACGGCTCCGGCGACGGCGGTGGCGATGAAGCCGAACAGGTCGGTGAGGATGTGCTGGTAGGTGCCCTCGACGTTCAGCGAGGTGCGGTTGGCCCTGGAGATGCACCAGGTGGCCACCAGGTTGACCGCCACTCCGACCAGCGCGGTGACGAGGACCGGGCCGCCGGTGACGTCCGGCGGGGAGACGAGGCGACGTACCGCCTCGTAGGCCAGCCAGATCGAAAGCAGTAGCAGGGTCAGGCCGTTGGCCTGCGCGGACAGGATCTCCACGCGCTTGAGGCCGTAGGTGAAGTGCCCCTTCGCGGGGCGGGCCGCCAGTCGCATCGCGATCAGTGCCAGCACGATGGAGGCGACGTCGGTGAGCATGTGCGCGGCGTCCGAGATCAGCGCCAGCGAGTTGGCCGCGACCCCCACCACGACCTCGGCGAGCATGAACACGCTGATCAGCACCAGGGCGATCGTCAGCCAGCGCCGGTCGGCGTCCGCGGACACGCCATGGGAGTGGCCGGAGTGGCCGCCGCCGCTGTCGTGGTCGTGGCCGCCGTGCTCGTGGTCGTGATGGTCGGACACGGGAGCTCCCAGGGTCGCTGTCTTGCGTCGGCGGAGGGCAAGTCAACCGCGCCGCGGAGGGTTTCTCCAAAGGCTGCAATGAGCACCGTTACCACTGTCACCTGCGGCGATGCCGGAACCGCCGCAGCGGCAGCCGGCGTACCCCGCCGCCGGCGGCGCCAGTTGCCGGCAGATCAGCTGGTGGGCGAGTTGCGCTGTCTTGACCAGATTCTCGCGCGACGTGTCGGCGTTGGACCGCACTGACAATCCGTGCCAGAGGGATTGGACGAGCCCGGTGAGGGCCGCTGCGTCGGTGTCGGCGGCCAGTTCCCCGTCCTGGACGGCCCGTTCGACGCGTACGAGGAGGGCCTGCTCGTTCGAACTGTGCAGTTCGGCGATGTAGGCGCCGGCGTCGAGCGCGTTCGTGCTGTCGGTCATGGCGGCGCTGCTGATCAGGCACCCGGGATGTGTGTCGCCGGGCTGGGTGAACTCGTGGACCGAGTCGATGAGGACGCGTTCGAAGACGGTCTGGATGTCCTTCTCGGCGACAGCCTGTCGGTAGATCTCGCGATAGCGCTCGGCATAGGTCCGCACCGCTTCCTCGAACAGTCCGGCCTTGCTGCCGAAGGCGGCGTAGAGGCTGGAGGTGGAGAGTCCGAGGGCCGCGGTCAGGGCGCGGGTCGAGGTGCCGGAGTAGCCGCGCCGCCAGAAGAGGCGGGCGGCGTCCAGAACCGCGCGGTCGCGGTCGAAGGCCCGTGGTCGTCCACGGCTGCGTTCGGTCACGCTTGCATTGTAGATCGTTCGCTCCATAATTGAATTGTGGAGCGAACGATTCAGAAGAGGCTGTCGGTCGGCGGGGGCAGTTGGGTCACGGTCGATGTGTACGGCGAGCCGGACGCCCCGGGCCTCGCCGTCGTCCCGGGCGTGATGACCGACGCGCATGCGTGGCGCCGCGTTGCGGGCACCATCGACGCCTGGCCCTCGGTGGTGGTCGTGAATCGCCGGGGCCGCGCTCCCTCGGGGCCGTTGGCCACGTCGTACTCGCTGCGGACGGAGGTCGAGGACCTCGGCGTGGTCCTCGACGAGTTCGCCGGCACGAAGGCGCTCTTCGGCTGGAGTTACGGCGGCCTCATCGCCTTGCTCGCCGCCAACGACCGCCTGATTCCCCAGGTGATCGCCTACGAGCCGGTGATGCGGCCGTTCGGACGCGATGTGCTGCCGGACCTGAAGAGTGCGGAGGAGAAAGCGGACTGGGACCGCTGCGTCGAGATCGTCAACCGGCAGATCTCCGGATTCTCCGCTGCGCATGTCGAGGAGCTTCGGGCCGATCGTGACGGTTGGGCGGTCCTGTGTCGCCTGAGCGGACCGCTGTACGCCGAACTCGGCGCGCTCAACGCGGCGCCGCCTCCCGATGCGATGGCGCGACTGGCAGCCCAAGTCGACCTGATCATCGGCCGGTTCAATCGCGGAACGGCCCCCTACGGAACGTCCTTCGACACCGTACGACAGCACGTCGCGCACGCCCGAGTCCACGAACTCCCCGGCCAGGGCCACCTGGCCCACATCCAGGCGCCTGCAGAGCTCGGCCGGCTGCTCAACAACCTCGCCGCCCTCTGATGCCATGGCGACCCATGCCAACGCACCAGCGCGGCTTGCGTGGTTGCAGCGAAGGGTGCCTGACGGGAGTTCTCCCAGTTCAGGCACCCTTTCGTTTGAGCCTGTGGGTCTAGAAGAAGCCGAGCTTCTTCGGCGAGTACGAGACGAGGAGGTTCTTGGTCTGCTGGTAGTGCTCCAGCATCATCTTGTGGTTCTCACGGCCGATACCGGACTGCTTGTAGCCGCCGAACGCCGCGTGCGCGGGGTACGCGTGGTAGCAGTTGGTCCACACCCGGCCCGCCTGGATCGCCCGGCCCGCGCGGTACGCCGTGTTGATGTCCCGGGTCCACACACCGGCGCCGAGACCGTACAGCGTGTCGTTGGCGACCTTGATCGCGTCGTCGAAGTCGTCGAACGACGTCACCGAGACCACCGGTCCGAAGATCTCCTCCTGGAAGATGCGCATCCGGTTGTCGCCCTCGAAGATCGTCGGCTGGACGTAGTAGCCGCCCTTCAACTCGCCGTCGTAGTCGAGGCGTTCGCCGCCCGTGAGGATCTTCGCGCCCTCCTGCCTGCCGATGTCCAGGTAGGAGAGGATCTTCTCCAGCTGGTCGTTGGAGGCCTGGGCGCCGATCATCGTGTCGGTGTCGAGCGGGTGCCCCGGCTTGATCAACTCCGTGCGGGCGACGGCCGCCTGGAGGAAGTCGGAGTAGTGGCCGCGCTGGACGAGTGCCCGGGACGGGCAGGTACACACCTCGCCCTGGTTGAGCGCGAACATCGTGAAGCCTTCGAGCGCCTTGTCGAGGAAGTCGTCGTTCGCGGACGACACGTCGTCGAAGAAGATGTTCGGCGACTTGCCGCCGAGCTCCAGCGTGACCGGCTTGATGTTCTCCGAGGCGTACTGCATGATCAACCGCCCCGTGGTGGTCTCGCCGGTGAAGGCGACCTTCGCCACGCGGGGGCTGGACGCGAGCGGCTTGCCCGCCTCGACGCCGAAGCCGTTGACGATGTTCACCACGCCCGGCGGCAACAGGTCCGCGATCAGGCTCATCCAGTAGTGGATGGACGCCGGGGTCTGCTCGGCGGGCTTGATGACGACCGCGTTGCCCGCCGCGAGCGCCGGGGCCAGCTTCCAAGTCGCCATCAGGATGGGGAAGTTCCACGGGATGATCTGCGCCACGACCCCGAGCGGCTCGTGGAAGTGGTACGCCACCGTGTCGTCGTCGACCTCGCCCAGCGAACCCTCCTGCGCCCGGATCGCCCCCGCGAAGTAGCGGAAGTGGTCGATGGCAAGCGGGATGTCGGCGGCGAGGGTCTCGCGGACCGGCTTGCCGTTCTCCCAGCTCTCCGCGACCGCGAGGGGCTCCAGGTGCGCCTCCATCCGGTCGGCGATCTTGAGCAGGATGTCGGACCGCTCGGTCACCGAGGTGCGCCCCCAGCCCGGCGCGGCGGCGTGCGCCGCGTCCAGCGCCCGCTCCACGTCCTCCGCGGTGCCGCGCGCGATCTCCGTGAACGGCTGCCCGTTCACCGGGGACGGGTTCTCGAAGTACTGCCCGCGAGCCGGCGGCACGTACTCGCCGCCGATGAAGTGGTCGTAGCGCGCCTGGTAGGAGACGATCGCGCCCTCGGTGCCGGGTGCCGTGTAACGGGTCATGCTGGTGTGCCTCCCGGAGCAGCGCTGCCCGCCGTTGGGCAGCTCTCGGCGCGAGGCTAGGGAGCGGGACGTTGCATGTACGTTGCGGTGCCTCCCGTGAGGTACGTCAGCGGCCGGTCCCGCGCGACCAAGTGCCCGGTGCCGCCAACTCCGACTCCAGGGCCGCGAGCCGGGAGCGCACCGGTGCCGTCGGGCGTATCGCCGCGAGCGCCCGCCACACGTCGAGGTCGTCCTCGCCCCACGGCGCGTGCGCCCAGTCGGCCAGCAGGTCGGGGTCGCGGCGGGCGATCAACGCCGTACGGATGCCGTCCGCCAGGCGGGCCCTGAGCCGAACGACCGCCGGAGCCTGCGAACCCGGCAGCAGCGGACCCGTGTACGCCGTCGCGGCTCCCGTCACCGCACCTCCTTCCAGTCGCCGTTCGACGATCGCCACATCGGACTCGACCGGCAGCGTGAGCCGGTAGGGACGCGAGGCGAGCAGACCGGGACCCAACAGCCTGCGCAGCCGGGCCAGTTCGGCCCGCAGTGTCACCGGTGGCACCGACTCGTCCTCGTACAGCGCGCACAGCAGCTCGTCGCCGGTCAGCCCCTCGGGATGCCGGGCCAGCAGCACCAGGATCTCGCTGTGCCGACGGCTCAGCCTCATCTTGCGTCCGTCGACGCACAGTTGGGCCTCGTCCCGGCCGAGTGCGGTCAGCTCGGGCCCGTCGACCGACGCCTGTTCCGGGGCGAGCAGCGCCAACTGGGACTCGGCGGCGCGCGCCACCGCCTGCACGAAACCCAGACTGTGCGGATGCGCCAGCCCGTCCCCGCCGGTGATGTCCACGGCACCGAGCACCCGCCCGGTGCGCGGATCGTGCACCGGAGCCGCCGCACACGTCCACGGCTGCACCCGCCGGATGAAGTGCTCGGCCGCGAACACCTGCACCGGCCGGTCCACGGCGACGGCCGTACCCGGCGCGTTCGTCCCGACCGCGCTCTCCGCCCAGCGCGCACCCGGCACGAAGTTCATCCGGTCGGCCTTCCGCCGGGTCGCCGGATGTCCCTCGACCCACAACAGTCTGCCCTGCGCGTCGCACACGGCGAGCAGATGCTCGCCGTCGGCGGCGAACGTGCCCATCAGCTCCCGGATCAGCGGCATCACCCGCGCCAGCGGATGCTGCGCGCGATAGACGCCGAGGTCGCCGTCCGTGAGCTCCACGTTCGCCGTGCCCTCGGGACCGACACCGGCGCGTGCCGAACGCCGCCAGGAGTCCGCCACCACCGAGCGCACCGGCTGCGGCACCGTGCCCGCCACGGCGAACGTCTCGTGCGCCCGGCGCAGCACCCGCACCCGCTCGGCAGGGTCGGCCCCCGGTTCCAGGGCCACCCATGGATCGGTCAACTCGGCCTCCCAGGAAGGCGATACGGCGTCGCGAGTACCGCGATACAGCGGTGACACGCCCGCGATACGGCGGGGAAACGCCTGCGGACATCGTCACTCCGGGGAAGGGTACGGACAACCGTTTCGACCGGGACGGTCCGAACGCGGCACATCCCGGTCGGATCAGGCGTGGAGCAGGCGCGGATCGGACTCCGGCCCGGCTCGGATCAGGCCGAAGTGACCAGCCTTATGTAGCGAGTCCAGTCCCAGTTCGGTCCCGGATCGGTGTGGTCGGTGCCCGGCACCTCGTAGTGTCCGATGATGTGGGACCGGTCCTTGGGGAGCCCGTACTTCGCGCAGGTCGCCGCCGTGAGCCTGGCCGACTGCTCGTAGAGCGCGTCGGTGAAGTACGCGGGCTGATCCACCCAGCCCTCGTGCTCGATTCCGATGCTGCGGGTGTTGTAGTCCCAGTTCCCCGCGTGCCAGGCGATGTTGGCCTCTCGGACGCACTGCGCCACATGCCCGTCGGCCGATCGCACGAGGTAGTGCGCGGACACCTTCTTCTTCGGATTCTGGAAGATGGAAAGCGTCGAGGAGTACGTCTCCTGGGTGACGTGGATGACCACGTAGTCCACGGGATAGGTGCTGGGGCGGTCGGACGCCGTGTAGTTGGAGGAGGTCGCCGGCTGCCACTCGGCCGACGGATAGTCGACGGCCTGCGGTTGTGCGTCGGCCTGTGGGGCGGGGAGTAACGCGTAGGGGACGGCGGCGAGGGCGGCGCCCTTCAGGAGCCATCGCCTGCTCGGGAGCGGTGTTGCCCGTTCCATGGTCGGGTTGCCTTTCGGTTCAGTGCCGGAGGGCCGAAGCGGTCTCACGCAACCGCGCGTGCAGCCCTCGGTGAGTCTCGCGCGCGGGCAGCCACTCTTTGCGGATCTTGGCCACGCAGGTGTAGTTGGTGTCGCACACGTTGGCCAACGGCGATTCGACCGCCTGGGTCGCGAATTGGTAGGCGTCCAGTTCACTGAACCCGTAGTCCCGCACCAGCCAGCGCACCAGGTCGAGCTGGGAGATCCGGAACGCGTCCTCCAACGGGCGTGCCGAACCCGTCGAGATGATGTGCGTGTCCGACTCGATGCGCGGCCAGGGAGTCGAGACGCCCTTGAGCAGTTCCACGATCACCACGGTGTTCATCGCGCACTCGACCGCGACACCGCAGGTCTCGCCCTCGCCCTGCCGGGCGTGCCCGTCGCCGAGGCTGAGGAGCGCGCCCTCGACGTTGACCCCGAGATAGCAGGTGACTCCGGCCCGCATCTCGGGTGTGTCCATGTTCCCGCCGTGCGCGTCGGGCACCAGCGCCGACCGCACCTCCAGGTTGGCCGGGGCCACGCCCACCGTGCCGTGCATCGGGTCCAGAGGCAGCTCGACCTCGATGTCGTTGTCCCGCGCGCGGAACAACGCCGTACGGCGGGTGCGGTCCAACTGCCAGATCCAGACGGTCTCCGGAAGCGGCGGCTGCAGTGTCGCCGTGGTGTGCGTCGACGTGAGCGCGCCGAAAAGGGGGACCGTGGTCGAGGCGGCCCAGTCGCGGGCCGGTTCGATCGACACGAAGTGCACGGCGACCGTGTCGCCCGGCTCCGCGCCCTCCACATGGAAGGGGCCGGTCTGCGGGTTGAGGAACGGGAACTCGCACACTTCGGACACCAGGTCCTTCTCGGACCGCACCCGCCCGGCGAAGCAGTCCTCCGTGTAAAGGTCGAGAACCGTACCGGGCGCGATGCGAGCCACGGGCGGCGCGCCGCCGAACGTCCAGGCGTACTCGCCCGGTTCGGGCCGCACCGTCAGGATCCGGGGGTCGTTCATGGCTGTACTGCTCCGTTCTGAGAGAGACCGCTGGAGGCGAGTTCGTCGAGATGGACACGGGCGGTCTCGGCTATTCGCTCGGGGTGGCGCCGTAGCAGAACCAGCAGCACTACGACTCCTGCCGCCATCCAGACGCCGACGACCGGTCCGGCGTACGAGACGGGAGCGGTCAGCTCGGTGACGAAGTCGAAGACCGGGAGACCCGCCGCGGTGAGCAGGGCCGGGACGAATGCCACGATCCCCAGGAGGGGCACCAGCAGGTGCCGTACCGGCTTGAGCAACTCGCGTCTGCGGCGCAGGAAGTAGCCCGCACAGGCCAGGTTCACGACGATGTAGACGCCGATGACGACTGTGACGATCACGGTGGCCAGCAGGAGGAACGCCGTCACCGGGTCGTAGCCGAAACCGAGGCCCAGTACGGCGCCCACCGCGACGACGGTCTGCACGGCGATGCCGGCGACGGGGGAGCGGTGGCGGGGATGCAGGGTGGCCAGGACGCGGGGGAGCACCCGGATGCGGGCCAGGGCGAAGGCGGTGCGGGTCGAGACGGTGGCGCACGCGTTGGCGTTGGCGATCGTCGAGTTGACCACGGCCAGGAACACCAGCACCCAGAACAGGCCGAACGACGCGCGTGCCACCCCCTCCCAGGACGCCGCGCCGGAGGCACCGAATCCGGCGAAGCGGTCCGGGCCGAAGTACACCGCCATGGCGTAGGTCGTCAGCACGTAGAACAGGCCGATACCTAGGGCCGCGCGGTGCATCGTCCGGCGCGGATCCCGGGTCTCCTCCGCGAGCGGTGCCGCGGCCTCGAATCCGGCGAACGCGAGCACCGTGTAGACCGAGCCGGCGAAGACTCCGCCGAGGCCCGAGTAATCCTTCCCGGTGTGCGAAGTGCCGAAGACGGACAGGGTGTTGGCGCTGCCGGCCTTGCCGATCAGCCAGATGGCGAAGACCAGGAAGACAAGGATCTCGAAGACCCCGAGGACCGTACCGAAACGGGCGGAGGCGCGCACTCCGAACCAGCCCGCCGCCGCGATGATCGCGGCGCCCGCGAGCGCCCACGGCCACCACAGGCTCTCCGGATATGAGGACCATTCCTGGTGGAGGGTGCCCGCCGTGGTGAAGCCGAGTTGGAGGAGCAGCAGCGGTGGGACCAGTGCCTCCACGAAGACGTAGCCCCAGCCGACCAGGAAGCCGACGGCCGGATGCAGTCCCTGCGCCGCGTACGTGGCCACCGAACCGGCGGCGGGCAACTCCCGGGCCAGCTCCGCCACGCAGGACGCGGTGAACAGGCAGGCCACCAGCGCGATCAGTACCGACAGCGGCAGACTGCCGCCCGCGAAGGCCGCGCCCGACGGGATCGACGCGGCGACCGCGGCGGCCGGCGCCATCGCCGTGACGCTCTGGAAGAGAACCTCGCGCAGGCCGACGGCATCCCGCCGCAGCCCCTGAACTGTCTCCGCCGACACGTGAATCCCCCCTCGTCCACCTGTCCATCCATGCACGCCCGCCGTCGTCACGTCACGACGGCTGCGCCTCGCGTGAATCACGGTACGGCGCTTGCGGGTTGGGCAGTAGGGCGTGGCGTGCTTCCGTGGACGACGACGGATCTGTGGAAAACCCGGCCACCCTGACGAGTGAAGTCGGTTGTGTTTCAGGCCTGTTCGGCCACGATGTCCACAGCCCGTTCGGCCACCGCCGCCGGGTCGTCGAGCACGGCCCGCACGACCGAGTGCGCGGCCCCCAGCAGTGGACCCTCGGGGCCCAGCCGCGACACCGACACCGGACAGGGCGGCCCCGCTGTGCGCCGCGCCAACTCGGCCTCCAGCGACGGGAGCAGCCAGGGCGCGAGCCCGGACAGCGCGCCGCCCAGCACCACCAGCTGCGGATCGAGCAGGTTGACCGCGCCGGTGAGCGCGATGCCGAGCGCCGTACCGGCATCGTGCAGGGCACGTCGTACCGCCTCGTCGCCGTCGGCGGCGCGGGTGGCCAGCAGACCGACCCGGTCCGCTCCGGGCTCAAGGCCGGCGGCGCGCAGCACCGCCTCCTCGCCCGCGTACTGTTCGAGGCACCCGCGCCCGCCGCACGCGCACTCCGGCCCGTCCGGACGCACCGGCACATGCCCCAACTCGCCCGCGAATCCCCGAGTTCCGCGCAACAGCCCGCCGTCCACCACGACCGCCGCGCCGATACCGATCTCGGCCGACACATGCAGGAAGTCACGCGGAGTGGTATCGCCCAGCCAGAGTTCGGCGAGCCCGCCGAAGTTGGCCTCGTTGTCCACGGTGGGCGGGAGTTCGGCGGGCAGCAGGGGGCCGAGATCCGTGTCGTGCCAGTCGAGGTTCGGGGCGCGGACGACCGTACGGCCGTCGCGGGCCACCAGACCGGGCACGGCGACCGCGAGCCCGGCCGGCCACAGGCCCTGCGCGTCCGCCTCGGCGACGACCTGCCGTACCAGCGCGGTGAGTTCGGCGAGCACCGGCTCGGGGGAACGGCCGCGGTTCACTCCGTGCCGTACGGCACGGGCGCGTATCTCGCCGCGCAGATCGACCGCGCAGACCGCGAGATGGTCGACCCCGATCTCCGCGCCGATCCCGGCCGGACCGCGCCCGCTGACGGCGAGCGCGGATCCGGGGCGGCCCACCCGGCCGGGCCGCTCGGGGCCCAGTTCTTCGAGGAGTCCCGACCGGATCAGCTCGTCCACCAGCGTCGACACCGCCGCACGGGTCAGCCCGATGCGCGAGGCGACGGCCGCACGCGAGAGCGGACCCTCGGCGCTCACCGTGTGCATCACCCGGGCGAGGTTGCGGCGGCGCATGCCCTGCTGGGTGTCGGGCAGGGCACGTCCGGGCCCGGCGGGGTGCGCCTCGTGCAGCGGTGCGGTCATGCCTCCCTCAGTCCTCGGTCGGTGTGCGTCAACGGCCGCTCGGGTCGCGTTCGAGCAGCGGAGCCGCGTCGGAGAGTACCCCGGAGATCCTGGCGAACGTCGCCTCGTCCCGCTCCACGGCGTCCAGCACCGGCCCGGCGGCCGTGTTCCAGCGGCGGGCCACCGCGGCCGGGTCCTCGCCGGTCAGCAGGCCCGCGGCCTGCGCGGCGGCGCCGAGTGCGACCAGTTCCTTCGCCTCGGGCACCTGGACGGGACGCCCCGACAGCCGCCGTACCGTCTCCTGCCAGGCCGTGCCCCGCGCGCCCCCGCCGATCAGCAGCAGCGGCGTGGTGCGGTCCGCGTCCTCGTCGAGGACCAGGTCGAGCGCGCCCAGCAGCGCGTGTACGGCACCGTCGTAGGCGGCCTGGAGGAGCTGGCCGCTGGTGGTGTCGTGGCGCAGACCGTGCAGGAGGCCCGAGGCGTTGGGGAGGTTCGGGGTGCGCTCGCCGTCCAGGTAGGGGAGCAGCGTGACCGACGTGCCGGGTTCCACGGCCTCCCGGTCCAGGCCGAGCAGGGTCGCGATCCGGTCGACGGCGAGGGTGCAGTTCAGGGTGCAGGCCAGGGGCAGCCAGTCGCCGTGCGCGTCGGCGAAGCCCGCGACCGTGCCGGACGGGTCGGCGGGGCGGTGCTTCGACACGGCGTACACCGTGCCCGATGTGCCGAGGCTGAGCACGGGCGCGCCGGGGCGCAGGCCGAGGCCCAGTGCGGCGGCTGCGTTGTCGCCGGTTCCGGGGGCGACGAGAGTGCCCTTGGAGAACGGCAGGTCGTGGCAGTCCCGCACCGTGCCCGCCACCTCGCCCGGCCGTACGACCCGGGGCAGCAGCGCCGGGTCGAGCCCGACATGCCGGAGGATCTCCTCGTCGTACGACTCGGTCCCCGAGGCCCACCAGCCGGTGCCGGAGGCGTCGCCCCGGTCGGTGGTGCCCTGGCCCGTGAGCCGTTCGGTGAGGTAGTCGTGGGGGAGACGTACGGCCGCCGCGGCTCGCACGGCCTCCGGCTCGTGCTCGGCGAGCCAGGCCCACTTCGTGACCGTGAACGAGGCGCCCGGCACGCTGCCGGTGCGCTCCGCCCAGGCCTTCGGACCGCCCAGTTCCTCGATCAGACGGGTGGCCTGCGGCGCCGAACGGACGTCGTTCCACAGCAGCGCGGGGCGCACGGGCTCGCCCTGGGCGTCCAGGGTGACCAGGCCGTGCTGCTGGCCGCCGATCGACACGGCCGCCGCTTCGTGGGCCGCGTCCCCGCACTGGCGCAGGGCCTCGCACAGGGCGTCCCACCACTGCCGGGGGTCGCTCTCCCGGCCCGCCCCCGAGGAGACGGTGTGCGGCGCCTGGCCACTCGCGACGATCTGGCCGGTGGACACGTCGACGACCAGTGCCTTGGTGGACTGGGTGGACGAATCCACACCGACGACGAGCGGACCCTCGGCTGCTGACATCGGGTTTCTCCCTTGTGTGCGGCATGCGTCTCCGCCCGGAGACACATTGTCCCTTCCCAGAGACGCTCCGGCATACTAATTTGTAAACCGCCATGACGAAATAGTCGGAGCGAAGCAGCAAGGAGCCGCGTCATGAACTACCAGCCCACCCCCGAGGACAGGTT
Organism: Streptomyces sp. NBC_01622; assembly: GCF_045209635.1. Classification (NCBI taxonomy): domain Bacteria; kingdom Bacillati; phylum Actinomycetota; class Actinomycetes; order Kitasatosporales; family Streptomycetaceae; genus Streptomyces; species Streptomyces sp. NBC_01622. The sequence goes on along the minus strand of NZ_CP109293.1, from coordinate 1,496,516 downwards.
CACCTTCGGCCTGTGGACCGTCGGCTGGCAGGGAAGGGACCCGTTCGGCGACGCCACCCGCCGCGCCCTCGACCCGGTCGAGACGGTGCAGCGCCTGTCCGAGCTCGGCGCCCACGGTGTGACCTTCCACGACGACGACCTGATCCCCTTCGGGTCCTCGGACACCGAGCGCGAGTCGCACATCAAGCGCTTCCGCGAGGCCCTCGACGCGACCGGCATGAAGGTGCCGATGGCGACCACCAACCTCTTCACGCACCCGGTCTTCAAGGACGGCGCGTTCACCGCCAACGACCGCGACGTGCGCCGCTACGCCCTCCGCAAGACGATCCGCAACATCGATCTCGCGGCCGAGCTCGGCGCCGAGACCTATGTCGCCTGGGGCGGCCGGGAGGGCGCCGAGTCCGGCGCCGCCAAGGACGTACGCGTCGCGCTCGACCGCATGAAGGAGGCCTTCGACCTCCTCGGCGAGTACGTCACCGAACAGGGCTACAACCTGAAGTTCGCGATCGAGCCCAAGCCGAACGAGCCCCGCGGCGACATCCTGCTCCCCACCGTCGGCCACGCCCTGGCGTTCATCGAGCGCCTGGAGCGCCCCGAGCTCTACGGCGTCAACCCCGAGGTCGGGCACGAGCAGATGGCCGGGCTCAACTTCCCGCACGGCATCGCCCAGGCCCTGTGGGCGGGCAAGCTCTTCCACATCGACCTCAACGGCCAGTCCGGCATCAAGTACGACCAGGACCTGCGCTTCGGCAACGGCGACCTGCGTGCCGCCTTCTGGCTGGTCGACCTCCTGGAGAGCGCCGGTTACGCCGGCCCGAAGCACTTCGACTTCAAGCCGCCGCGCACCGAGGACCTCGACGGCGTGTGGGCGTCCGCGGCCGGCTGCATGCGCAACTACCTGATCCTCAAGGAGCGTTCAGCCGCGTTCCGTGCCGACCCGGTGGTCCAGGAGGCGCTGCGCGCTTCGCGTCTGGACGAACTGGCGCAGCAGACCGCGGCGGACGGCCTCAAGGCGCTGCTCGCGGACCGCTCGGCGTTCGAGGAGTTCGACGTGGAGGCCGCCGCCAAGCGCGGGATGGCCTTCGAGCAGCTCGACCAGCTCGCCATGGACCACCTCCTGGGTGCACGCGGCTGACGGCACGCACGCGTGCGTCACACAAGTCCCGGACCGTGACCGGCCCCCGCGCGGAATGCTCCGGAATCATGCGATCCATGGCATGAGTCCGTATCAACCACCGCGCGGGGGTCGCGTCATGACCGCTACGCGGCGACCCTTGACGGTATGGCCATGCCGCCCGTACCGCCTCGACCGCCCGGGCCACCGGGCGCCACCCCGCCTCAGGGAGGCGGTTTCGGACCACCTCCCGAAGACTTCGGGCACGGCTCGGGAGGTGACTACGGGGACTACGGACCGCCACCCCGAAGGCGCCCCCGCCCGCTGTTCATCCTGCTTGCAGTGATCGTGCTCGCCGGGGCCGTCGTCGCCGTCGTGCTGATGACCTCCGGGGGACATGATTCACCGGACAAGAAGACGCCCGACGAGAGCAGTTCGAGCGAGAGCCCTTCTCTGACCCTCCCGACGAAACTCCCCACCAGCCTGCCGACCAAGCTCCCGACGGCGCTTCCCTCGAACCTCCCCTCGGAACTGCCGAGCGAGATCCCCAGCGACATCGAGTCACTGCTCCCGTCCCTGTACGGCTAGCCGTCGCAGGGGTTGACGCACACTCAGATTCCGCGCGGCAGCTTCACATAGACCACGGCCGTCTCGATCCCGCTGTCGACCAGCCGCCCCTGCGTGTCGAACGCGCCCGCGCCGTCCGTCATCCCGAAGTCGTTGTCATTGATCAGGGCGAGCGTGTCGTGGTCCACGCGCGCGATGCCCTCGATCTTCTGCGGCACCCCGGAAACCGTCCCCAGGTCCACGACCAGCTTCTTGGCCAGCACCGGGACACCCGCGGCGGCGGGGTCGTCGAGCTGCTCCAGCGACGGTGACGTCGTGTCGTCGTCGTAGCGACCGCCGAGGATGTTCGACTTCCGCTCCAGCTTGACGAGTTGGAGCCGGGCGGCCTTGTCGGTGCGCTCCTCGACCAGGAGCCGGTCGTCGCCCACGGCGACCACCGAGGAGATCTTGAGTTCGGAGGTGTCGTCCTCGCTGGGGTCGACCACGTTCACCGGGGCGAAGCGGTACGCGTACTCCGCCGTGACCGCCTTCTTCTTCGTGGAGAAGCGCAGCAGACGGGTGTTGAGCGACGCGTCCCCGGCGTCCCCGTCCGGCAGCGACAGGGGGCTCTGCAGGGCCATCACCAGGTCACCGCCGGGCAGTTGGGCGAGCCCCTCGAAGCCTCGGTTGATCTTCCGGTGCAGCAGGACGGCCGGCAGCGCCTCCACCACCGGATAGTCGGCCCCGGTCAGACGCAGCCCCTTGGGCACGTACCGCGTGAGCACCTTCCCGCGCGCGGAGACGTGCACAAGGGAAGGGCCGTATTCGTCGACGAGCCAGAACGAACCGTCCCCGGCCCGCACGATGCCCTCCGTGTCCAGCCCGTTCGGGTTGTACGAGAGTGGCGTCTGCGCGTCGTAGGAGTACGGCGCCTCGTCGCGTCCCTGCTGGTTCGACAGCCCCGTGACGCCCTTCCCGGAGGACGTGGTGATCGGGATGGCGTCCAAGACCTTCACCGTGTCCCCGGAGACACGGATCTTCACGATCGCCGGGTCGAAACCGGGCACCGGGAACGTGCGGCCCTTCGTCCCGTTCACCTTGATCTGGCCGTTGGGCCCGCGGTCGGTGATCGTCCAGTACTCGCCCTTGCGGCCGGCCGGGTAGATGTCGCTGCCGATGCCGCCGAGGTCCACGCCTCGGTCGTTGTCCACCGACCCGGGCAGCAGCGCGTTGCTGAACGCGCCGAGCGGGATGTCGCCCAGTGTCGCCGTGCGGGTGACATGGGCGGCCCCGCTTCCGGAGGGGGCTCCAGCGGCCGTGCCGGCCGCCATGAGGGCGACCACCATGGCGAGCGGGACACCCGCCGCGACGGGACGACGGACGCGGCGCCGGACGGGGGCGTGCGGGGACATCTGGCCTCCTGAGGACAAATTCGTTGACAGCGGCCAGAGTTGGTCCCCATGGGGAACCATGGTCGACGGCCGGATGAATCCAGGGTGTCGGCCGCTCGTCGGGCAGGCGCGGGTCTGAAAGCTGCGCTCAGCGCGGGGCACCGAACCACTTGGGCAGCCGATCGAGCAGGCCCTCCTGATCGTCACCGACCCAGGCCACATGGCCGTCCGGCCGCAGGAGGACAGCGGGTACGTCCAGTTCGCATTCCTCGCCGACGTGGTCGACGCGATCCGTCCAGTCGGCCACCGAGAGCCGGTCGGTCCGGTCGAGCAGCAGCCCCCGGCCGCCGTGCATCAACCCGTAGAGGTGCCCCTGCGTCAACTTCACGTCCCGCATCCGCCGACCGACGAGTTCATGTTGCTCCCCGAAGTCGTAACGGATGCCGACCGAGGTGATCATCTCGGTCACATACCGGTTCACCTCCTCGAAGTCCATCAGCGTGGAGAACAGCCCCCGTAGTGCGGTCGCACCCGGATCGGTCCCCAGGAGTGTGATCTGCGCGCGCGTGTTGTCGAGAACGCGGGCGCCCACCGGATGCCGTTCGTTGTGATAGCTGTCCAACAGCCCTTCCGGAGCCCACCCGTTGACCGCGGCGGCCAGCTTCCAGCCGAGGTTGAACGCGTCCTGCACACCGAGGTTGAGCCCCTGCCCGCCGGTCGGTGGATGGATGTGCGCCGCGTCGCCGGCCAGCAGTACCCGGTCGACCCGGTAGCGCTCGGCCTGCCGCGTGGCGTCGCCGAACCGCGACAGCCAGCGCGGCGAGTGCACGCCGAAGTCGGTGCCCGCGACGGCCCGCAGCTGCCGCTTGAAGTCGTCCAGGGTCGGTGGGGTCGCCCGGTCCTCGGCCACGCCGTCCGCGGGCACCACGACGCGGTACATCGCGTTCTCGCCGGGGCTGACGCCGAACCGCAGTTGGGTCTTGCGGACGTCCTCGACGACGGCGGCGATCGTGGCCGGATCCTCGGTCACCGCCATCTCGCCCAGCAGTGTCTCGACCGTGGCGGGCTCCCCGGGGAAACCGACGCCGAGCGACTTGCGCACCGCACTGCGGCCACCGTCGCACCCGACGAGGTAGCGCGAGCGCAGCTGTGTGCCGTCCGCCAACTCGGCTGTCACCCCGGTCGCGTCCTGGCTCAGCCCTACGACTTCGCGGCCGCGCCGGATCTCGGCACCGAGTTCAACGGCACGCTCGCCGAGCAACCGCTCGGTGACCGGCTGCGGGGTGGCGACGCCGTAGGGGTGAGCCGTGTCCAGCCGGTCCGGCCAGGGCTTGACGATGCCGCCGAAGAGACCACCGGCCACGAACTTCTCACTCACCGCGAGAAACCGGTCGAGAAGACCGCGCTGGTCCATGATCTCGACGCTGCGCGCGTGCAGACCCTGCCCGCGGGACTCCCCGGTCGGCTCGGTCAACTTCTCCAGTACGACCACGCGCACGCCGTGCAGCCGCAATTCGCAGGCCAGCATCAAGCCGGTCGGTCCGCCGCCGACCACGATCACGTCCGTCATCGAAACGCCCATTCAACGAGATTGCTTTCCGGTCGGCCGCCCTGAGGGCATCTGTTTCGCGGACCCTGCGTTTCCGCAGGTCCGGGCCTCGGTCGGTCATTTTGCGGCACTACAGGGGCCTTGCCGCAAGCCCCGTACTGCGCTATACGTTGGGTGTGGCAAGGAGCGGACGATTTCCTTGCCATTGTCTTTTTCCGACGCCCTTTGGCGCACTTCTCCGGGCGCTCGATTTCTTGGGACCGGGTCGCCGGGGTGTCGTCAACCCCCCTGTGAGGAACCGGGTGACCCCCGTACGGACACGGGGGGTGCCGCCATGGTCGCGACCGGTCACCGATTCGTACGTTTGCTCAGGTCACCCCGTTGCCTGAGAGAGCCGGAGACCGGACATGTCCCAGACCACCGCAGTCGTCGGCGCGCATGATCCAGGGGATGCCGTAGCGCCGTCCCCAGGAAGCGAGTTCGCGCCCCTCCTGCGCACGGTCAAGAGCCGAGGCCTACTGGAGCGGCGGCGCGTCCGGTACGCGCTCTGCGTATCCGCCAACGCCCTCGCGCTGGCCGGCACCGTGACCGGCATCGTCCTGATCGGCGACTCCTGGGCGACCCTGCTCCTGGCCCCGCTGCTCGCCGTGTTCGGCGCCCGAACGGCCTTCATAGGCCATGACGCGGGCCACTCCCAGATCGCCGGCGGCAAGACCGCCAACCGCCTTGTCGGTCTGATCCACGGCAACCTGCTGCTGGGAATGAGCTACTCCTGGTGGAACGACAAGCACAACCGCCACCACGCCAATCCCAACCACATCGACAAGGACCCGGACGTCGTCGCCGACATCCTCGTGTTCACCGGTGAGCAGGCCAAGGACCGTGCCGGTTTGCGGCGTTGGCTCACCCGCAACCAGGCCTGGCTGTTCTTCCCGCTCACCCTGCTCGAAGGCGTCGCCCTCAAGGTGCACGGTTTCCAGGACCTGCGGCGGCAGCCCCGGCGCGAACGGTCCGTCGAAGGCGCGCTCCTGGTGGGCCATGTCGCGGCGTACGCCACACTGCTGCTGACCTCGATGTCCCCGGGGAAGGCGCTCGCTTTCGCCGCACTGCACCAGGCCCTGTTCGGACTGCACCTCGGTCTGGCCTTCGCCCCCAACCACAAGGGCATGGAGATGCCGGACCCGAACGGCGAACGATGGGGCCATCTCCGTCGCCAGGTGCTCACCTCACGGAACATCCGGGGCGGCCCCCTGACGGACTGGTTCCTCGGCGGGCTCAACTACCAGGTCGAACACCACCTCTTCCCGAGCATGCCGCGGCCCAATCTGCGGCTCGCCCAGCCGCTGGTGCGCGCCCACTGCGAGGATGTGGGTATCCCCTATGTGGAGACCGGGCTCGTCGACTCCTACCGACAGGCCCTGCGTCACCTCCACGAGGTGGGGGAGCCGCTGAGGCCGGAGTGGACGGAGTGACGACGGAGCGGCTGACGGCTCGGGGACTGGTGGCCCGGGGACCAGTAGGGGAAGCGTCTCAGGGATGTCTCAGGGTCGCGGTCCGGAACTGTGGGAAGCGCGGACCCGTTTTCACATCAGAGAGCGGCCGTGGCCGCGGAGGAGGCAACACATGTCGAGGAACACGAAGATCGTTGTAGGAGGTGTGGCGGTCGGACTGATCCTGTTGATCTGGCTGCCCTGGTGGGTCTCATTCCTGATAGTCGTGGGAGTGCCGACCGCCGCGTATCTCACGCTGGATCCGTCGCAGCGCCGTCGGCTGCGCCGTGCCGCGGGCAAGGAGATCGGCCGCTGACACCGACACACCGATGCCCCACCGCGCTCCCGTACGGCGCGCGGGAACAGAGAACAGCACAGCACTGTCCGCGGGGCTGCTGTCAGCAGCCCCGCGGACAGTGCCCGACTACGGGAGCGTACGGCCGGTCAACTGGGCCGTACGGCAAGCTTGTCCAGCGCCTCCAGGAGGCCTGGCAACTCCGGGCCCCGACCCACAGGCAGCACCTCGCCCGGCTCTTCGTCGAGCAGGACGAACGCGATGTCGTCGGTCCGGGCCACCATCGACCAGCCGGGGCCGTCGGCGCGCAGTGTGCGCGCCTCGCCCGGCGCGAAGGACGATCTGACGCGCCCGAGAGGCGGCGGGGCGTCCACATACGCCCGGGCCTCCGACAGCACCCTGCGGACCCCGCTGTGGCCCGTCTGCGGGCCTTCTCCGCTGCCGTCCGAAGCGACCTCGTCCGCCTCGGACGCGTCTTCGGAGGTGACGTCACCCGGCGACGACTCCGAAGACTCGTCCGTCTTGCCCTGGGCAGGGAAGGCCGAGTCGTCGATCTGCTCCCGCCACAGGGCCCACTGCAGCGCGATCTCGTCCGCGCCCAGCCGTCGCTGCGCCGGGCCCCAGGTGGTGGTGTCCGGCGGGGCCAACGGCGGCCGGTCCACGAGGTCGGGGTCCGGATCGTGCGGCGCGGGCACATTGGGAGCCGCGACCGCGACCGCGAGCGGCCAGCCCGGCAGGGCCGCGACCACTGTGCGCTCGCTCGGCGACAGGTCGTACTCCATGCCGCAGTCCCAGGACGCGATGGCGACCGCGACCAGCGACACGTCGTCGATGACGACCGTCCACCGCGCACCTTCGCCGTCCTGGCCGAGCACCAGGCCGTACCCGTCGGCGAGCGGCGCCATACCGAGCGCGGCGCAGGCTTCCGGATAGTCGTCACCCAGCACACTCGGGAACTTCGCCGGCGTCAGCAGCACCGCCGTGAGCACATAGAGAGCGTCGTCCTCGGCGGCGACGGCCTCTTCATCCGTGTCGGCCATCCCAGCCTCCCCATCATTCGTCCAACCGCGCGCACCCTAGTGTGCCCGGAAGCCGCTTGTCACGACTCCCAAGTACACGCGGAGCTGCAGTTTTCCGTCTGGACAGGGCGAAATGACCACCGGTAACCCGAAGTATCAGGCCGCGGGGAGCCCGAGAAGGGCCCGGGCCACCGTCCGCGGCGACTCGTCACGTTCCCTGGCGAGCGCGACCACGGCCCGGCACGCCAACTCGCTCACCCCGAAGGACAGCGCCTCCGGCGACACCCAGCCCGCGGCCTCGTCGATCCGGTCCTGGTCGTCCTCCGCGCGCGCCGAGACGTAGACGGCCGCGGCCTCGAACAGGTTGTGCGCCCGCCGTTCGGGGCTGTCGCCGGCCTCCGTGCGCGTGGAGGCGAGAATTCTGGCGAAGGTCTTGCGGGGCCTGTCGAACATGCTGACCACCTTCCCCCTGCGTGGTGTTCTGTCGCCGACCGTCCATCTACTGCTACCCAACCTAGAGTTGGAGTTGCGGCGACAGAAGGGGGACGCTGCGGTGAAGCGCCTCGGGCCTCCCGCAGCGGTGCGACTCAGCCCTCGCGCACGGCCAGCGCCAGGAAGCGGGCGTCCTCGTCGGTGTACGACGTCATGCGCCAACCGGAACGGGCAAGCAGCGGACGGAGATTGGGCTCCGCGCGCAGGTCGTCCGGGGTGATCTGCCGCCCCTGACGCGCCGCGAGTGCCGCGCGGCCGATCGGGTGGAAAAGGGCCAGCGTGCCGCCGGGGCGTACGACACGCGCCAACTCCCGCAGATTCGCCTCCGGTTGGGGCAGGTGCGCGATCAGGCCCGCCGCGAACACGGCATCGAGCGATTCCGGCCGCAACGGCAGCGTGGCGACGTCGGCGAGCAGCAGGCACCCTTCACGGCCGCGTCCGGCCCGTACGGCGGCCTCCAGCATGGCCGGGGTCAGATCGGCCCCCACCACCACTCCCGAGGGCCCCACGGCCGCACGGAGCGGCGGCAGGGCACGCCCCGTCCCGCAGCCCGCGTCGAGCACACGGTCCCCCGCGCGCAGCGCCAGTTCGGCGACGGCCGCCGCATAGGCGGGGCCGTCGTCGGGGAAGCGGCTGTCCCAGTCCGCGGCGCGCGCACCGAAGAATTCCCGGACATGCGTGTGGTCGTCGTTCATGTTCCGCATAGTCCCTCACCGACACGGATGACGCTTCGGTGCACACGTTCGAGCGTGACTCGGTCGTTCAGGCGCCTCTCTGCGTCATATTGCAACACCTTTCGAAATGCGCCCCCTTTGTGCACCCGTGCCCCTACTAGCGTCCCCTGGTCATGGGACACCTGGACCACGCGACCTTCGGCTGGCTGACCCCCGTGCTGTCCTACGTGATGGCCTGCATGGGCTCCGCACTCGGGCTGCGCTGCACCGTCCGCGCGCTCGGCGCCACCGGCCGGTCGCGCCGCAACTGGCTCATCACGGCGGCCTCCGCGCTCGGCACCGGCATCTGGACCATGCACTTCGTGGCCATGCTCGGCTTCGGCGTCAGCGGCACCGACATCCGTTACGACGTGCCACTGACCGTGCTCAGCCTCGTCGTCGCCATCGTCGTCGTCTGCGCGGGCGTCTTCGCGGTCGGCTACGGCCGAGACCGGGGCCGCGCGCTCTTCCTCGGCGGCCTCACCACCGGACTGGGCGTCGCGAGCATGCACTACCTGGGAATGGCGGCGGTGCGGTTGCACGGCGACGTGAGCTACGACCCGATGCTCGTCGGGCTCTCCGTCCTCATCGCCGTCGTCGCGGCGACCGCGGCCCTGTGGGCGGCCCTCAACATCAAGTCGCCCATCGCGGTCACCGTCGCCTCACTCGTCATGGGGGCGGCCGTCGCCAGCATGCACTACACCGGGATGTTCGCGGTGAGCGTGCGTGTCACCCCCTCCGGCTCGGTCCTGCCCGGGGCCACGGCGATGCAGTTCATCTTCCCCCTCGCCGTAGGCCTCGGGTCCTACCTGTTCCTGACCTCGGCGTTCGTCGCGCTGTCGCCGACGACGGGAGAACGCGAGGCAACCGCCTCGGCCGAGCGGCCGGCCGAGAGCGTCGCCCACTGACAAGCGGCCCGACCGACCAGGGCACGCCACGGCACGCCCCGAACCACTCCCGAGCGAGGAGGCCATGCGTAACCCCCGTAGGACCCCCAGAGCCGGCGCCGAGACGCCGTCGCCCGTGCGCGGTCGCCGCGCACACGCCGGACCACCTGCCGACGAGCTCTTCGACGAGCCCCTGGGCGCACCGCAGGACGAGGTGCCCCCGCGCGCGGGACGATGGCGGATGCGACCTCGCACCGTACGGGCCAAGATCGTCTGCCTGCTGATGGTCCCAGTCGTCTCCCTGCTTGCCCTGTGGGCGTACGCCACCGTCAGCACCGCCCAGGACGTCGCCCGGCTAAGGCAGTTGCAGCGTGTGGACTCGGCGGTGCGCAGCCCCGTCGCGGTCGCCGTCGCCGCGCTGCAGGCCGAGCGGTCGGCCGCGGTGCGCTACGCCACCGACCCCGGCGCCGAGCCGAGCGGTGACCTGAAGAAACTGGCCGCGGACACGGACCGGGCCATCGCCCGGCTGCGGCTCGGCGACACCAGCACCGTCGCCGACGGCGAGGAACTGCCGGCCGGAGTCGCCCAGCGCCTGGAATCCTTCGTCACCGGAGCCGAGCGACTGAGCTCGCTGCGGGCCGACGTGCTCGCCCACCGCGCGGGATGGGACGAGACGTACGGGCAGTACACGAGGACCATTTCGGCGGCCTTCGCCGTGGGCGGGGCGCTCACCGGAATCCAGGACGCCGCCCTCGGCTCCGACGCACGTGTGCTGCTGGAGTTCTCCCGGGCCGCGGAATCGCTGTCCCAGGAAGACGTGGTACTCGCCGGTGCCCGTCTCGACGGCCGCCTCGACGGGGAGCGGCTGCGGCTGTTCACCGGCGCCGTCGACACCCGCCGTACCCTCACGGACGCCGCCACCGCGGACCTGAGGGGTTCCGAACGCACCGCCTGGCGGAACCTCGCCGACAGCGGCGCCTACACCGTGGTCGGCGCGGTCGAGGACAAGGTCCTCGCCGCCAACTCGGGCACCCGCGCGGTCGCTTCGGCTCCCGAGAGCACCTGGAACAACGCGCACGCACGCGTGCGGGACGGCATGCGCGCCATCGAGGCGGACGCGGGCAGCGGAGTCGCGGACCGCGCCGATCCGTTCGCACGAGGACTCCTCACCCCGGCCGGCGCCGCCGTACTGCTCGGTCTCGCCGCCGTCATCGCGTCGCTCGTCATCTCGGTACGCATCGGACGCGGTCTCGTCGTCGAACTGGTGAGTCTGCGCAACGACGCCCTGGCGATCGCCCGCCACAAACTCCCCGAGGCCATGCGGAGACTGCGTGCGGGGGAGGACATCGACGTCAGGGCGGAGGCCCCGCCCGGACCGGCCGCGGAGGACGAGACCGGGCAGGTCGCCGAGGCCCTGGGCACCGTGCACCGAGCCGCCCTGAGAGCCGCTGTCGAACGCGCCGAACTGGCGAGCGGCATCTCCGGAGTCTTCGTCAACCTCGCCCGCCGCAGCCAGGTCCTGGTGCACCGTCAACTCAGCCTTCTGGACAGCATGGAGCGCCGCTCCGAGGACCCGAACGAACTGAGCGACCTGTTCCGCCTGGACCACCTCACCACCCGGATGCGACGGCACGCCGAGAGCCTGATCATTCTCTCCGGCGCGGCACCCGGCCGGGCCTGGCGCATGCCGGTCTCCCTGACCAACGTCGTCCGCGCCGCCGTGTCCGAAGTCGAGGACTACGCGCGCGTGGAGGTACGCCAACTCCCGGAAGCCTCCGTTCTCGGCACGGCCGTCGCCGACCTCACGCACCTGCTCGCCGAGATCGTGGAGAACGCCGCCCAGTTCTCGCCGCCGCACACGCGCGTGCGCGTCACCGGCGAACCCGTCGGCAACGGGTACGCCGTCGAGGTCGAGGACCGGGGCCTGGGCATGGGCCCGGAGTCGCTGGCCGAGGCCAACCGCCGCATCGAGCAGTCCGAGGCCCTCGACCTCTTCGACAGCGACCGGCTCGGCCTCTTCGTGGTCAGCAGGCTCGCCGCACGCCACGGCATCAAGGTGCACCTGAGGACCTCGCCCTACGGCGGAACGACAGCGGTCGTGCTGCTGCCGACGGCCCTGCTGCACGGCGGCGCCGCCGAACGCGCGCCCCGCGCGGCAGTGGACGACGGACACCGGGCCGTGGAACGCGGGTACGCGCGCGTGCCGTCCCCGCTCCAGCACCAGGAGTCCGTCCCGGCACCGGCCGACCGACCCGCCCTGGCGTCCCCGCCCCGGGCCTCGGCGGAGCCGGCGAACGGCACCCCGCCCCCTGGAGTCACCACCTTGCGACTGCACCGACCTCCCGAGGACGCCGAAGGCCCCGAGGACAGCGACGACCTCCCCCGCCGGGTACGGCAGGCGAACCTCGTCCCCCAGCTCCGCGAACAGCCCGCCGCGGACCGGGAACGGGCGCCTGCCTCCCCCCGCGACGAACACCGCAGCCCGGAGGTCGTACGGGACCGGATGGCGGCCTACCGCGAAGGCTGGACGCGCGGCGGCGGCAGGCAGCCGGGCCGAGGCGCCACCCCAGGCCCCGCAACGGACAGCGACAGCAGCGAAGGAGACCCCGCATGATCCAGGACCCGAGTATGAGGGCCGCCCAGCGGTCCGGTGAACTCGACTGGCTGCTGGACGACTTGGTGATGCGCGTCGGCGAAGTACGACATGCCGTGGTGCTGTCCAACGACGGCCTCGCCATCGGAGCCTCCACCGACCTCGACCGCGAGGACGCGGAACACCTCGCCGCGGTCGCCTCCGGATTCAACAGCCTCGCCAAGGGCGCGGGGCGGCACTTCGGCGCCGGCGGAGTGCGGCAGACCATGGTGGAGATGGACGACGGCTTCCTGTTCGTGGCGGCGGCCGGAGACGGCTCCTGCCTCGCCGTCCTCACCTCTGTGACCGCCGACATAGGCCTGGTGGCGTACGAGATGGCACGGCTGGTCAAGCGCGTCGGCGAGCACCTGTACACGCCGCCGCGCGTCGGTGCGCGGCCACCCGTCGCCGGATGAGGCGAGAAGGCGGTCCGTTCAGATGACCGAAGACATGACCGGTGTCCCGCACGAGCCGGGCAGCCAGTGGTACGACCAGGAGGCCGGGCCTCTCGTCCGCCCCTACGCCATGACGGGCGGACGTACCAAACCGGGCCCCACAGGAGTGCGGTTCGACCTGATCGCCCTGGTCACGCTGGACGCGGGCGCGCCCGGCTTCGACGACGACACCGGGCTCGGACCGGAACACCGGGCTCTCATCGACCTGTGCCGTACGGAAACACAGTCCGTCGCCGAACTGGCCGCCGGAGCGGACCTCCCCCTGGGAGTGGTCAGGGTGCTCCTGGGCGACCTCCTGGAGCTCGGCTGTGTCACCGTCAGCCGTCCGGTGCCGCCCGCGCAGCTTCCTGACGAACGGATTCTGCGCGAGGTGATCGAGGGACTCCGGGCACTGTGACGAAACTTCAGCACCACTCGAACGCGTACGACGACGACTTGTGCACCCTTCCGTACACCGAACAGGCGCGAGACGGTCACATCGGGCAAATAGTGGTCCAACCGCCCAGGATGAGGTCGTACTTGCCAGGATGCACACCTACGGTCGTCGACCGTTGCCGGCACTCCCGAGAGAAGTGATCGATGGTCTCCGAGCACTCCGATGCCGAAGGCGGCGAGACGACCGCCCTGGCATTGAAGATCCTGGTCGCCGGCGGATTCGGCGTGGGCAAGACCACCATGGTGGGCGCGGTCAGTGAGATCAGGCCGCTGCGCACCGAGGAACTGCTCAGCGAGGCCGGCCAGTTGGTGGACGACACCGACGGCGTGGACCAGAAAGTCACGACAACCGTCGCCATGGACTTCGGCCGCATCACCATCAGGTCCGGCCTCTCCCTCTACCTGTTCGGCACACCGGGCCAGGACCGCTTCTGGTTCCTGTGGGACGAACTGTCGCAGGGAGCCCTGGGAGCCGTGGTCCTCGCGGACACCCGGCGACTGGAGGACTGCTTCCCCGCGGTCGACTACTTCGAGCACCGGCACATCCCGTTCGTGGTGGCCGTCAACTGCTTCACGGGCGCCCGCAGTTACGGCGCCCACGACGTCTCCCGCGCCCTGGACCTCGACCGGGGAACGCCGGTGGTCCTGTGCGACGCCCGGGACCGCGACTCGGGGAAGGAGGTGCTGATCCGGCTCGTCGAGTACGCCGGACGGATGCACACCGCCCGGATGCTCGACTCGGTGGGCTGACCGGAGCTCTCACTCCGAGATCCCCTTCAGGGCCACCACCTTCTCGACCGTTACGCGGACGAGGAGTTCGCCCGGCACTCCATTTCGGGCACCGAACTCCTCGGCACGCTCCTCGCCCATGTACCGGGCCCCGATCCGGGCGGCCCAGTGCCGGAGTTCGCCCGGTTCCTCGGACAATGCGGCGCGCCCCTGCAGCACCACGAAGCCGAACGGGGGCCGATCGTCGTCCACGCAGAGGGCGACTCGCCCATCACGGGCCAGATTGCGCCCTTTTACCGTTCCTTTCGCGGTGTTGAACACCACGTCGTCCCCGTCGAGCAGGAACCAGATCGGCGCCACATGTGGGCTCCCATCGGCGCGAACGGTCGACAGCTTGCCCGTGCGCGTACCGTGCGAGACGAACGCCCGCCATTCCTCGTCGGTCATGTTCTGTGCCATGCCCCCATCCTCCTTGCCCGGGCGACGGGCGTGGTGAAGGCTGACGGGAGATCCTCCGGCCAGGGGGAGACGCGACACGGGGAGGCCGGAACATGGCGCAGAACCAGGGACTGAGCTGGCTGCTGGACGATCTGACCGAGCGCGTCGAGCACGTACGCCACGCTCTGGTCCTGTCCAACGACGGACTGGTGACCGGCGCGAGCACGGGACTTCGCCGCGAGGACGCCGAACACCTCGCCGCTGTCTCGTCCGGACTGCACAGCCTGGCCAAGGGCTCGGGACGCCACTTCGGCGCCGGCGGGGTACGGCAGACGATGATCGAGTTCGACGACGCCGTCCTGTTCGTCACCGCCGCGGGCAGCGGCAGCTGTCTGTGCGTCCTCAGCGGCGCCGACGCGGACATCGGCCAGATCGCCTACGAGATGACACTGCTCGTCAACCGCGTCGGCGAGCACCTCGGCGTGGATGCCCGGCAGCCCGAGCGAACTCCCGTCACAGACCTCTGACCTGTGAGTTCGCCCGATCCCGCGGAGTTATCCACAGGCCCGCCATGAGATTCCCCGAACCGGCTACGGTTTGTCCATCGCGAACGCACACAGCGTGAGCAACGGACTCAACGGGGGAGAACGACCATGGCAGGCAACACCATCACCACACCGTCGGAACTCTCGTGCACGCCGAGTCGCGCGGCACGGGAACTGGGCCTCAAACGAGGCGAGTTCGACCTCGCCGTCCATCTCGGACGCATCCGCACCGTGCCCGACGAAGGGGGCGGCGGCCGACGTGTCGCCCGCACCGAGATCGACCGACTGCGCTCGGCGGAGGGGTTCCCGGAATCGCTCGTGGAGAGCGTCAGGACCGTGGGCACCACAGACGGCGCGGCCCTCATGGAGGTCACCGCCGCCAGGTTCACCCGCCTCGCCCGGCTGGGACTGGTGGTGCCGGTGAGGTTCTATCTAAACCGCTACCGAGCCGTGGTCTGGCTCTATCTCGCCGAAGAACTACGGCAGTTCGCCACCGACAAGAACCACACCTCACTACTGAACGGCCGCACGCCCGAAGGGCTGCGCGACCAACTCCAGGAGGGTCTGGATCTGCGGCCCCGCAACTGGCGCGGACGCCATCTGGGATTCCTGCTGCGCGAGGCGGACGGTCCATGGGAACGCGCAGGTGCCCTGTCCGCCTTGCTCGACCCCGTCCAAGTGGCCGAAATCGTCCAGGACCCCTACGAGCGCGCCCACCTGAACCGGTTCCGGCCGGACCCGCCCGCCCACGGCGCTCCGGGCTCGCCCTCCGCTCACCTCGCCGAGCGGATCATGACGGCGGACCACCCGGACGAGATCAGCTGGCTGCGGGCGGACCTGGCCCAGGTGCTGGACGAGGCACGCCGCCATCGTCCGGCACCGCGCCCCGCTTCCCAACCAGTTGGATCACCGCTGCCCCCGAGCGAGCGCCTGGCCGGACCACCGTCGACCCCGAGCGAGCACCCGCCCGAGCCGGCGCCGGAACCCGGGCGATCACGCGGCATGTTGAGCTGGCTGCGCCGCAGAAACGGGTGAGCTGCGGCGCACGTCCACCAGTTACAGCGCTCTGAACAGCCCCTCCTGGACGACCGAGACGAGCAGGCGCCCCTCCAGGTCGTAGATGCGCCCGCGGGCCAGACCGCGTCCGCCCGTCGCGATCGGGGACTCCTGGTCGTACAGGAACCACTCGTCCGCGCGGAACGGCCGGTGGAACCACATCGCGTGGTCCAGCGACGCCATGTCGAAGTTCCGCGGGCCCCATAGGGGTTCGACGGGGATGCGGACGGCGTCCAGGAGCGTCATGTCGCTGGCGTACGTCAACGCGCAGGTGTGCACCAGCGGATCGTCGCCGAGCGGACCCACCGCGCGCATCCACACGGCGCTGCGCGGCTCGGCGTCCTTGATCTCCTCGGCGCTCCAGCGTAGCCCGTCCGCGTACCGGATGTCGAAGGGCTGACGGCGTGCCATCCGCTCCAACTGCTCCGGCAGCACGCCCAGATGAGCCCGGACCTCCTCCGACACCGTCGGCAGGGACTCCGGGTCCGGGACGTCGCGGGGCGGTAGTTGGTGCTCGAAAGGACCTTGCTCAGGCTTGTGAAAGGAGGCGGTGAGATTGAAGATCGTGCGACCCTGCTGCACGGCGGTGACCCGGCGGGTGGTGAACGACCGCCCGTCCCGCACCCGCTCGACCTGGTACACGATCGGCACGCCCGGCCGGCCCGGGCGCAGGAAGTACGCGTGCAGCGAATGCACGGGCCGGTCGCCCTCCGTGGTGCGCCCCGCGGCGACCAAGGCCTGGCCGGCCACCTGGCCGCCGAAGACCCGCTGCAGGGACTCGTGTGGGCTGCGGCCACGGAAGATGTTGACCTCGATCTGCTCCAGGTCGAGCAGGTCGACGAGCCGCTCTGCCGGGTTCGTCATGGGTGGGATTCTCCTGTGCTCACAGCTGGCCGACGTCGGTGACGCGGACGACCGCACGGCCCTCCGCGTCGGAGGCCGCGAGATCGATCTCCGCGCTGATGCCCCAGTCATGATCGCCGTTCGGGTCGGCGAAGATCTGCCGAACGCGCCACAGGCTGTGCTGCGGCTCCTCCTCGATGAGCAGGAGCTTGGGCCCGCGGGCGTCGGGACCGGTGCCGAGGTCCTCGTACTCGTCCCAGTACTTGTCCATCGCCTCGCCCCAGGCGTCCTCGTCCCAGCCGGACTCGGCGTCCATCTCGCCCAGCTCCGCGACATGGTCGAGGGCGGCCAGCTCGACGCGGCGGAACATCGCGTTGCGGACGAGGACCCGGAAGGCACGCGAGTTCGCGGTGACCGGCTTGACCTGGTCGGCCTTCTCCTGGGCCTCCTCCGCGGTCATCTCCTCCGGGTTGGCCAGCTGCTCCCACTCGTCCAGCAGACTGGAGTCGACCTGGCGCACCATCTCGCCGAGCCAGGCGATCAAATCCTCCAGATCCTCGGACTTGAGGTCGTCCGGGACGGTGTGATCGAGGGCCTTGAAGGCGCCGGCGAGGTAGCGCAGCACGATGCCCTCGGTGCGGGCCAGTTCGTAGTACGAGGTCAACTCCGTGAAGGACATGGCCCGTTCGTACATGTCACGGATCACGGACTTCGGCGACAGCGGGTGGTCTCCGACCCACGGGTGGCTCTTGCGGTACGTGTTGTACGCGTGGAAGAGCAACTCCTCCAGCGGCTTGGGGTAGCTGACGTCCTGGAGGCGCTCCATGCGGTCCTCGTACTCGACGCCGTCCGCCTTCATCGCGGCCACGGCCTCGCCGCGCGCCTTGTTCTGCTGGGCCGCCAGGATCTGCCGCGGGTCGTCCAGCGTGGACTCGACGACGGACACCATGTCCAGCGCGTACGACGGCGATTCGGGGTCCAGCAGCTCGAACGCGGCGAGCGCGAAGGTCGACAGCGGCTGGTTGAGAGCGAAGTCCTGCTGCAGGTCGACCGTGAGGCGCACGATGCGGCCCTCGGCGTCCGGAGTGTCGAGCTTCTCGACGATGCCGCCGTCCAGGAGCGAGCGGTAGATCGCGATCGCGCGCCGGATGTGCCGCAACTGCTGCTTGCGCGGCTCGTGGTTGTCCTCCAGGAGATGCCGCATCGCCTCGAAGGCGTTGCCCGGACGGGCGATGACCGACAACAGCATCGTGTGTGTGACCCGGAACCGGGACGTCAGCGGCTCCGGGTCGGAGGTGATGAGCTTCTCGAAGGTGCCTTCCGTCCACCCGACGAAACCCTCGGGTGCCTTCTTGCGGACGACCTTCCGGCGCTTCTTCGGGTCGTCGCCCGCCTTGGCGAGCGCCTTCTCGTTCTCGACGACGTGTTCCGGAGCCTGGGCGACCACGAGCCCCGCCGTGTCGAAACCGGCGCGGCCCGCGCGGCCCGCGATCTGATGGAACTCGCGGGCGCGCAGCGTACGCACACGAACGCCGTCGTACTTGGCCAGCGCCGTGAACAGCACTGTGCGGATGGGCACGTTGACGCCCACCCCGAGCGTGTCCGTACCGCAGATGACCTTCAACAGACCGGCCTGCGCAAGCTTCTCCACCAGGCGCCGGTACTTGGGCAGCATGCCGGCGTGGTGCACACCGATGCCGTGCCGCACGTAACGGGAGAGATTGCGGCCGAACTTGGTGGTGAAGCGGAAGTTGCCGATCAGCTGGGCGATCTGGTCCTTCTCCTCGCGCGAGGACATGTTGATGCTCATCAGCGCCTGTGCCCGCTCCACGGCCTGCGCCTGGGTGAAGTGCACGATGTAGACCGGCGCCTGCCTGGTCTCCAGCAGCTCGGTCAGTGTCTCGGTGAGCGGGGTCAGCTTGTACTCGTAGGACAGCGGCACCGGCCGGACCGCCGAGCGGACCACCGAAGTGGGGCGCCCGGTGCGGCGGGTGAGGTCCTTCTCGAACATCGCGACGTCGCCGAGCGTGGCCGACATCAGGATGAACTGCGCCTGCGGCAGCTCCAGGATCGGGATCTGCCAGGCCCAGCCGCGGTCTGCCTCCGCGTAGAAGTGGAACTCGTCCATGACGACCTGGCCGACGTCCGCGTGCTTGCCGTCGCGCAGCGCGATCGACGCGAGGACCTCCGCGGTGCAGCAGATGATGGGCGCGTCCGAGTTGACGGACGCGTCGCCGGTCAGCATGCCGACGTTCTCGGTGCCGAACATCTTGCACAGCTCGAAGAACTTCTCCGAGACCAGCGCCTTGATCGGGGCGGTGTAGAAGGTGACCTCGTCCCGGGCCAGCGCCGCGAAGTGCGCACCGGCGGCGATCATGCTCTTGCCGGAGCCGGTGGGCGTCGACACGATCACGTTCGCACCGGAGACCACCTCGATCAGCGCCTCCTCCTGATGAGGGTAGAGCGTGAGACCGCGCTCCTTGGCCCACGACTCGAAGGCTTCGTAGAGGGCGTCGGGATCTGCGGTCGGCGGCAACTGGTCGATGAGGGTCACGACCCCATCTTGCCTGGCGCCGTGGCCGATGGGGGAATCGGCTGCGGAAATGAAGATCGCTACCGCTACGCTGTGTCGCCGACAGAGTGTCAGGGCGCCCGAGCAACTGACCGGCGGCGTAAGAGGAATGGGGCGGGGAACGGCCATGATGGGACCAGCACACTCACTGTCGGGAGCGGCGGCCTGGCTCGGCGTCGGAGCGGCGACCGCCGCGGCCGGGCATCCGATGCCCTGGCCGGTGGTCCTGGTCGGCGCCCTGATCTGCGCCGGCGCCGCGCTCGCCCCGGACCTCGACCACAAGGCCGCGACCATCTCGCGGGCCTTCGGACCCGTCTCCCGGACCGTGTGCGAGGTCGTCGACAAGCTCTCGTACGCCGTTTACAAGGGGACCAGGAAGCAGGGCGACCCGCGCCGCAACGGCGGGCACCGCACGCTCACCCACACCTGGCTGTGGGCGGTCCTGATCGGGGCGGGGAGTGCGGGCGTGGCGATCCTGGGCGGTCGCTGGGGAGTGCTGGCGATCCTCTTCGTGCACATGGTGCTGGCCATCGAGGGCCTGCTGTGGCGGGCGGCCCGCGGCTCCAGCAGCGACATCCTGGTGTGGCTGCTGGCGGCGACCAGCGCGTGGATCCTCGCCGGAGTGCTGGACAAGCCGGGCAACGGTTCGGACTGGCTGTTCACGGACCAGCACCAGTACCTGTGGTTGGGCCTGCCGGTCGTGCTGGGCGCGCTGGTGCACGACATCGGGGACGCGCTGACCGTCTCCGGCTGCCCCATCCTGTGGCCGATCCCGCTGGGCCGGAAGCGCTGGTACCCGATCGGGCCGCCGAAGGTGATGCGGTTCCGCGCGGGCAGCTGGGTCGAGCTCAAGGTGCTGATGCCGGTGTTCATACTCCTCGGGGGAGTGGGCTGCGCGGCGGCGCTCAACGTGATCTGAGGCCCGGCCCCTGTTCCGGCGTCGGTGCGGGCAGCGGCTCATGCCCCGCCGGAAGCCTGGCCCGCTCCGCCGCCGTAGCGCCGCTCGAACTGGGCGATGCGGCCCTCCGAGTCCACCGTCCTGGCCTTGCCGGTGTAGAAGGGGTGGCTCTCCGAGGAGATCTCCACGTCCACGACCGGGTAGGTCTCGCCGTCGTCCCAGTCGATGGTCCGGTCGCTGGTCGCGGTGGACCTGGTCAGGAAGGCGTATCCGGCGGAGCGGTCGCGGAAGACCACGGGGTGGTAGTCGGGCTGCTTGTCCTGCTGCATGGCTACTCCTGCTCCTTGTGCGGAGGGGGTGTGGGTGACGGCCAAGGGGCGGCGAGGTCAGCCGTAGAGCGAACCCTCGTCCTCGTCGACGATGTGCATCGCGGCCTCCTCGGCGGAGGCCGCCGCGCCGTCGATGCCCACGTCGGTGGCGATCAGGCCGCTCTCCTCGTCGTCGTGCGCCCCTTCGTCGGGTGCCACGAGCCGGCCGGAGCGGATGTCACCGACCTCGAAGTCCCGGAGTTCGCCGTCGGTGTCCTCGGAGTCGCCGAGGCCGTCACCGTCGGGCACCACGAGATCCGGGACCTCCTCGGCGAGCCGCTGGTCGAGCGTCTCACCGTGCTGACGCTCGGCGGCCGTGACATCGGCGCGTTCCACCGCCCAGGGGCGGTCCGGTGGCGACCAGCCGCGGTCGAGAGGGTCCTCGACGCCGTCGACCACGAGGGTGTCCTCCGCGTCGAGCAGGCCCGCGTCGTCCTGTACCTCGGATCCGTCGGGCTGGTAGACGTCGTCTCCCCATCCGTCGACGCTGTTCACGGGTACCTCCAGGTGGTGGGGACCGGCCCGTACTCACCGCGCTCGGCGGCGGGCCGCCGCGGTGCGGGGCACAGGCGGAGCCCGGCACGAACCACATGGTTCCCGGGCACTCCCCGAACCGGTGCCGCTCCCCAGCCTTCCACCCCTTTTCCCCCGCGCGCAACGGCACGGGCCCGGACCGGGGGCGACGGCCCGCCGGGGCCGTGCCCCGTCTGGGGCCCGGGACTGCGACATGTGCGGCTCCGCCGCCTGGGCGCGACCAGCCCCCACCGACCCGCAGCCAAGCCACCGGCCGCCAGGCCCGTCACCGCCCCACCGGCGGAGCTAGCCGTGCCAGGACCGCCAAAGCGCCGCGTACGCGCCCTCCGCCGCCACCAGCTGATCGTGGCTGCCCAGTTCGCTGATGCGGCCGTTCTCGACCACGGCGATGACGTCCGCGTCGTGTGCGGTGTGCAGCCGGTGGGCGATCGCGACGACCGTGCGGCCGTCGAGGACGCGGGCCAGGGACCGCTCCAGATGGCGGGCCGCGCGCGGGTCGAGGAGCGAGGTCGCCTCGTCCAGGACCAGCGTGTGCGGATCGGCCAGTACCAGCCGGGCCAGCGCGATCTGTTGGGCCTGGGCCGGGGTGAGCGCCAGCCCGCCCGAGCCCACCTCGGTGTCGAGGCCCTCGTCCAGCGCCCGCGCCCATCCGTCCGCGTCGACCGCGCCCAGCGCCGCCCACAGCTCCGCGTCCGCCGCGTCGGTCCGGGCGAGCAGGAGGTTGTCGCGCAGGGAGCCCACGAAGACGTGGTGCTCCTGGTTGACGAGGGCCACATGGGAGCGGACGTGTTCGGCGGTCATCCGGGAGAGTTCGGCGCCGCCGAGGGTGATCCGGCCGTCCCGGGGCGCGTAGATACCGGCGAGCAGCCTGCCCAGGGTGGACTTGCCCGCGCCCGAAGGGCCGACCAGGGCCAGCCGGGTGCCGGGCGCTACCTCCAGGGACACCTTGCGCAGCACGTCGACGCCCTCGCGGTAGCCGAAGTGCACCCGGTCCGCGTGCACGTTGCGGCCCTCGGGGGACAGCCCGGCGTCCCCGGCATCGGGCTCGATGTCCCGGACGCCGACCAGCCGGGCCAGCGAGACCTGGGCGACCTGGAGCTCGTCGTACCAGCGCAGGATCAGGTTCACCGGGTCGACGAGCATCTGCGCGAGCAGGGCGCCCGTCGTCAGCTGGCCCACCCCGATCCAGCCCTGCAGGACGAACACCCCACCGAGCATCAGGACCGAGCAGAGCACCGTGACATGGGTGATGTTGATCACCGGGAAGAGCACCGACCGCAGCCAGAGCGTGTAGTTCTCCCAGGAGGTCCACTCCTTGACGCGGCGCTCCGAGAGGGCGATGCGCCGGTCGCCGAGGCGGTGTGCCTCGACGGTGCGTCCCGCGTCCACGGTCTCGGCGAGGGCCGCGGCCACGGCGGCGTACCCGGCGGCCTCGGAGCGGTAGCCGGCGGGTGCGCGCTTGTAGTACCAGCGGCAGCCGACCACCAGCAGCGGCACCGCGATCAGCACGGCGGGCGCCAGCGCCGGCACGGTCACGACAAGGCCGCCGAGCAGCAGCAGCGCCCACACGACACCGATCGCCAGCTGCGGTACGGCCTCGCGCATCGCGTTGGCGAGCCGGTCGATGTCAGTGGTGATGCGGGACAGGAGGTCGCCGGTGCCCGCCCGTTCCAGGACACCCGGAGGCAGCCCGACCGAACGTACGAGGAAGTCCTCGCGCAGATCGGCGAGCATCCGTTCGCCGAGCATCGCGCCACGCAGCCGCACCTGCCGGATGAACACGGCCTGGACGGCGAGCGCGATCCCGAACAGTCCGATGGTCAGGCCGAGATGAAGTTGCCGCGCTCCGTCCGACACCCGCTCGACCAGGTCGCCGAGCAGATAGGGACCCACCATCGACGCGACCACGGCGACCGTGTTCACGGAGACCAGGAGGAGGAAGGCCCGGCGATGCCGACGGAACAGTTCGGACACGTAGGCGCGTACGGTCGCAGGGGCGCCGACCGGCAGGGTGTTGGCCGTGGTCGGGGCCGCCGGGTCGTACGCCGGGGGCGCCACGCCGATCATGCGGTCTCCTCGATTTCTTCCAGCGCGCCGCGCAACGCGACGTCATGGTCGTCCAGGGTGCTCCGCAGAGCGGCCTCGTCGTTGACGGCGTTCTGCAGTGCCGTCTCCTCCTCCGTCTCACGGGTCACCACGGCCCGGTACCGCGGCTCGCTCCGGAGCAGGTCGCGATGGGTGCCGACCGCCACCACCTCGTCCTCGTGCACGAGGACCACCCGGTCCGCATGGTCCAGGAGCAGGGGCGAGGAGGTGAACACCGCCGTGGTCCGGCCGGTCCTCAACTTCCTTACGCTGTCCGCGATCCGTGCCTCGGTGTGGGAGTCGACGGCGGAGGTCGGCTCGTCCAGGACGAGTACCTCGGGATCCGTGATCAGCGACCGGGCCAGGGCGAGCCGCTGGCGCTGGCCGCCGGAGAGGGAGCGCCCGCGTTCGGTGATGCGGGCGTCCATCGGGTCGTCGGTGTCGAGCGAACCCTGCGCGAGCGCCACCAGCACGTCACCGCACTGCGCGGCGGCCAGGGCCTCCTCCGCGCCGACCGCACCCGAGGAGGGCACATCGAGCAGTTCGCGCAGCGAACCGGACAGCAGTACCGGGTCCTTGTCCTGGACGAGGACGGCGGTGCGGGCGGAGGCGAGGGGGAGTTCGTCGAGAGGCACGCCGTCCAGCAGTACGGACGTGCTCGACTCGGCGGGGTGCCCACCGAGGCGTTCCGCCAGCCGCCCGGCCGCGTCGGGATCGCCGCACACCACGGCGGTGAAGCGGCCGGATGGGACGAGCAGACCGGTGGCCGGGTCGTACAGATCCCCGGCCGGCACCTCGGCCGCGCGCGTTCCCACGGTGTCGGTGACCCGCTCCAGGGCCAGCACGCGCGCGGCGCGTCTGGCCGAGGGACGGGAGAAGGAGTACGCCATGGCGATCTCCTCGAAGTGCCGCAGCGGATAGGACATGACCATCACCGCGCTGTAGACGGTGACCAGTTCACCCACCGTGATCCGGCCCTCGCGGGCCAGGTGCACACCGTGCCAGACGACGACGATCAGCAGCAGACCCGGCAGCAGCACCTGGATCGCGGAGATCAGGGACCACATCCGGGCACTGCGCACGGCCGCGTGGCGCACCTCCTGGGAGGCACGGCGGTAGCGGTCGAGGAACAGTTCCTCACCGCCGATGCCGCGCAGCACCCGCAGTCCGGCGACCGTGTCGGAGGCCAGCTCGGTGGCGCGTCCCGCCTTCTCGCGCTGCACGTCCGCGCGTCTGGTGGCGCGGGGCAGCAGCGGCAGTACGGAGACCGCCAGCGCGGGCATGCCCACGGCGACGACGACACCGAGGGCCGGTTGGTACACGAAAAGGCCGACACACACGATGACGACGGTCAGCGCGGCGGCCAGGAAGCGGGACAGCGCCTCCACGAACCAGCCGATCTTCTCGACGTCTCCCGTGGACACGGCCACGACCTCACCGGCCGCGACCCGCCGGGTCAGCGCCGAGCCGAGATGGGCGGCCTGGCGGGCCAGCAGCTGCTGGACGCGGGCGGCGGCCGTGATCCAGTTGGTGACGGCGGCCCGGTGCAGGAAGGTGTCGCCCACGGCGATACCCGCTCCGCACAGCGCCATCAGCCCCCCGGTCAGGGCGAGCCGGCTGCCGGAGCGGTCGACCACGGCCTGGACGGCGAGTCCCACATAGAAGGGCAGCGCGCAGACGGACACGAAGTGCAGCAGTCCCCAGGCGAGCGACTTGAACTGTCCGCCGAGCTGGTTCCGGCCGAGCCACCACAGGAATCGGGGTCCCGAGCGGGCGTCCGGCACACCCGGGTCGGGATACGGAAGGTCTTGAATCTGCATGACGTCCCAGTGGCTCTGGTCGGGGCGGCGGAAGGAACCGCGGAGTGCGGCAACAAACCGTGAAAGGTTCGCCTCGCAGCGTGGTCGGAAGCAAGCGGTTTTCCCCACCGGGGGCCAGAACCGGCGTTCACCCATCCGTGGCGAAACGTCCGTTACCTCACGCAATGTCGTCGAACGCGATGTGATCATGGGCCGATGCAGAGTGGCGGCACACGACGTGCGATGGTCGCGATGGCGGCTCTCGGTTCCCTCCTGACGATGGCGACCCTGTCCGCGTGCGGAAGCACGGAAACAAGACACACCAGCGGCCGGGAGGGAAGACCGGGACTCCAGCCGGCCCACCCGCGAAAAGCCGTCGCCGCCCGGACCCGCATCCCGGATGTCGGCGACCGGCTCCACCGCGACATCCGCCCCGACACCCGCCAGGTCCTCGCGGTCTACGGCGACGGCAAGGACTCCCCGAACTCCACCGCCGTCCTGTTCACGAAGCACGGCTCCACCTGGGACCGGACCCGCAGCTGGCCCGCGCACAACGGCAAGCAGGGCTGGACCCTCGACCATCACCTCGACGATCGGCGCAGCCCTGTCGGCGTGTTCACGCTGACCGCCGCGGGCGGTGTGCTCGACGACCCGGGCACGGCACTCCCGTACTCCCAGGACGAGTCGTACGAGGCGCCGCGCGACTGGGACGAGTCGCACCGGCACGACTTCGACTACGTCATTGCCATCGACTACAACCGCGTCAAGGGCACCCCGCCCGACGACGCCGAACAGCCCGAGGGCGAGGACAAGGGCGGCGGGATCTGGCTGCATCTGGACCACGGCGGCGGTACGTCGGCCTGCGTCAGCCTGCCCAAGGAGGCGATGGAGTACCTGCTGCGCACCCTCGACCCGGAGCAGCATCCCGTGGTGCTGATGGGGGACAGGGCGGACCTCAAGGGGTAGAACACCGCCCATGAGAAGCCGGATAGTCATGTCCATGCTCGCCGGGGCGACCCTCCTGGCGAGCGCCCTTCTAGGCGTGAGCCCCGCCCGGGCGGCCGATGGGAAGACCCCGTCAGTCGATGTCCCCGCCGAGTTCGGCACCGACTGGCACGACCCCTTGACCGCCGCCCCACCCATCGCCAGGCCCGCCGCCAAGTCCTGCCAAGTCACCCTCGCCGACACCGAGTTCCGCGACTTCACCCCCTACGAGGGCACCTACGCACCGCCCAAGGCCTGCGGCGACCACTGGAGCAAGGTCGTGCTCCGCCTCGACGGCACGGTCAAGGGGCGCCAGTACGACCGGCTCGGCTACCTGCATGTCGGCGGGGTCGAGATCCTGCGCACCTCGACACCGGAGCCCTCGCCCGACGGCATCGCGTGGTCCGTCGAGAAGGACGTCACGCGCTACAGCGCCACCTTCCGCAGCACACAGAACGTCGAGATGCTCATCGGCAACGTCGTCGACGACACCTACACCGGAGTCATCGGCGTCAAGGCCACGCTGACGTTCTACGAGGGGAGACCCGCGGCGGCGCAGACCCCCGACCGCGTCCTCACCCTCGGCACCGACTCGACCGTCACCACCCCGCGCAACAGCGAACGCATCGTCGCCGAGGTGTACGCCACGGGATCCGGCGGCGGCTGCGAGGAGTTCTGGTATCTCGCGGTGCCCGACTCGGCGCCGTACTCCTGCCAGGCCGACAAGGGCCCCTACCGCGAGGTGCAGATCAAGGTCGACGGCCAACTCGCCGGAATCGCCGCGCCGTTCCCGAACGTGTGGACCGGCGGCTGGTCGGACCCCTTCCTCTGGTACGTCATTCCGGGCCCCCGCGCCTTCGACGTCAAGCCGATCGAATACGACCTCACACCCTTCGCCGGGCTGCTCGACGACGGCCGCCCGCACCATGTCGACGTCTCCGTCGTGGGCGTGCCCGAGGGGCAGAGCGGTTGGAGCGCGCCGGTGAACGTGCTCGTCTGGCAGGACGCGCAGCGCGCCCATGTCACCGGAAAGCTCACGCTGGACAGGGCTGGCGAGCCCGCCAACTCCTCGACGTACACGCCCGGTTCGGAGGAACGCGTGGACACCGACGCGGGTCATCGGCTTACCGTCGCCGGTTACGTCGACACCTCGCACGGGCGGGTGGCGACCACTGTCGACCGGAAGCTCACGAACACCTCCGTGCACCGCTGGATCGACGGCGAGAACATGGACGGGCTCGACGCGACCTGGACGGACGACGAGTCGGTGACCGTCGACGGACGGGGACCGGCCCGGACGACGGCCACACATCGGACGTACACGATGAACGGTGCGACGACGATCGGGACGGACGACCGGCTGCGTACCG
This sequence comes from Streptomyces sp. NBC_01622, assembly GCF_045209635.1. NCBI lineage: Bacteria > Bacillati > Actinomycetota > Actinomycetes > Kitasatosporales > Streptomycetaceae > Streptomyces > Streptomyces sp. NBC_01622. Next base: position 1,469,277 of record NZ_CP109293.1, on the reverse strand, counting down.
TTCTCACGCTCGGCGACCGGGCGGCGGTCGTCGACACGCGGGACGGGCGGCGGACCGGATGGTCGCGGTTCGACGACACCTACAGCGGGGACGCGACGTACACGCTCAATGTGCCCCGTGATCAGCGGCATGCCGTCGGGACGTCGAGCGAACGCTATCGGCTGTACGGCTCGGGCGGCTGCTACGACCGTTCGCTGGCGACCGCGCAGGGGGTGCTGACCGAGGACCGCAGCGGCTGCTGAGCCGTCGTGCGTGCGACGCGTCACTCAGGTGCGTGTTTTACACGGCTGTCACACGGAGGTTTTCCAGGGGATCAACGACGGCTCCAAAGTGATCCACCGGAAGCCACTTTCCGTATCGCAGAAGTCACCCCACTCGACTTCCGCGAACGACCGTCCCCCCTCCAAGGAGTGCCCGTGCCGCCGTCCGTCCCGTCCCTGCCGCGACGCGTCGCACGCATATTGCGTACCTCTCTCTTCGCGCAGGTCGCCTGCGCGCTCGTCCTCGGAATCCTCGTCGGAAAGCTGTGGCCCGACGTGGCCACGGACTTCCAGCCCCTCGGCGACGGATTCACCCGGCTGATCAAGACGATCATCTCGCCGCTCGTGTTCTGTGTGGTCGTCGTAGGCATCGCCAAGGCCGGTGACCTCAAGGCCTTCGGCCGGATCGGCCTCAAGGCACTGATCTGGTTCGAGGTCGCCAGCACCGCGGCGCTGATCATCGGCCTTGTCCTCGGCAACGTGGTCCAGCCCGGCTCCGGAATGCACGTCGACCCGTCCACCCTCAACACCTCGGCGGTGGACGCGAAGACGGGCGGTGCCGCGCTGCCCTCGACGACCGAGTTCATCGTCAACGCGCTGCCCACCAGCTTCGTGGGCGCCTTCGCCGAGAACTCGCTGCTCCAAGTCCTCATCCTGGCCTGCCTGGTGGGCGCCGCGCTGCTCCACCTCGGCAACACCAAGGTGCCGAAGGTCCTGCCCGCGATCGAGCAGGCCCAGGAGATCATCTTCGCGATCGTCGGCTTCGTCATGCGGCTCGCCCCGCTCGCCGTGTTCGGCGCGATGGCCGTCCTCGTCGGCCAGTACGGGCTCGGCGTGATCAAGACCTACGCCAAGCTGATCATCCTCTGCTACGTCGCCGCCGCGCTCTTCGTCGCGCTGCTCGCCGTCGCGCTGCGGCTGGTCACCGGGCTCAGCCTGTGGAAGTTCCTCCGCTACATCCGTGAGGAGATGCTCCTCGCGCTCGGCACCGCCTCCACCGAGTCCGTCATGCCGCGCGTGATGCAGAAGCTGCGCAAGGCCGGCGCCCGTGACGACGCGGTGGGCCTGGTGCTGCCCACCGGCTACTCCTTCAACCTCGACGGCGCCTCCCTCTACCTGTCCATCGGCACGCTGTTCATCGCCCAGGCCGTCGGCGTCGACCTCAGCCTCGGCCAGCAGATCACCGTGATCCTGGTACTCATGCTCACCAGCAAGGGCATGGCCGGCATCCCCGGTTCAGCCTTCCTCGCCCTGTCCGCGACCGCTTCCTCGCTGGGCGCGATCCCGGCCGGCGCGGTCGCCCTGCTTCTCGGTGTGGACCGCATCATGGACTCGATGCGTGTCGTCACCAACCTCCTCGGCAACTGCGTCGCCGTCTTCGCGGTCTCCCGCTGGGAAGGCGCGCTGGACATCGAGCGGGCGAAGAAGGTCCTCGACGGCGAGATCGCGGTCGTAGAAGACGATGTCGTGGAGAACGACGTTGTGGAGAACGATGTGGAGGCGGACGCGGAGATCCCCGCGCAACTCGTCAAGGAGCCGGCGTCCGAGGCCAGTTGACCCCTGTTGTGACGGGTCGCGGCTCCTGATCCGCCCATGTGGCGGGGGATCGCGGCCCGTTCTTCTATGCGTGGTCGACGAGCTCGACCGGGTAGGGCTGGTCGAAGTCCGCCGAGCGGCTCACCGGTTCCCATGCGGTTGCCTGTGCGATCTGGTCGTGGGAGTAGTTCTGCGCGAGCTCCACGGCGGCGGCGCCCAGGAGGAGGTGGGAGGGCAGGGCCGGCTGCTTGACGATCCGGACCAGGATCTCCCCGGCGCGCTTCGGATCGCCCGCGGCGGCCACGGGACCGTCGAAGAGGCGGATCATCGCGCCGACGGTCTCGTCGTACTCCGGAGCCACATCCGGGATCTGCATCGACGATCCGGCCCAGTCGGTCGCGAAGCCGGCCGGTTCCACGACGAGGTACCTGATGCCGAACGGCGCGGTCTCGGCCGCGAGGACGCGGGTGAAGCCGTCGACCGCGAACTTCGCCGCCTGGTACGAGCCGAGCCCGGGGTTCCCGCCGACCCGGCCGCCGACGGACGAGAACTGTACGACCGTGCCGGCGCCCTGCGCCTTGAGGAACGGGAGTGCTGCCGTCGAGACGTTGTAGACCCCCCAGAAGTTCGTGTCGAACTGGCGGCGGAAGTCCTCCTCGGGGGTCGTCTCGATCGGGGAGAGGTTGGCGTACCCGGCGTTGTTCACGACCACGTCGATCCCGTCGAAGCGGTCGACTCCGGCTTGTAGAGCGGCCGTTGCCGCCGCTCGGTCGGTGACGTCGAGCGCGACGGGCAGTACGCGGTCGCCGTACTCCTTCACGAGGTCGTCCAACTGCTCCGGCTTGCGTGCCGTGGCGACGACCCGGTCGCCGGCTTCCAGGGCGGCAACGGTGAGGCTGCGGCCGAAGCCGCGGGATGAACCGGTGATGAACCATGTCTGTGTCATGGGTCTAGCAAAACACTGTTTCGTTATTAGTGCAACCGGGTTGCGCTATGCTCTGCGTCATGAGCACGCCCAGCCCGCAACGCGCCCGCAGCGCCGCGGCCAAGCAGCAGCGTGAGCGGGCGATTCTCGATGCCGCCCGGTCCCTCGGCGCCGATCGCAGCGTCCGCGAGGTAACGCTCACGGACATCGCCGCGGCCGTGGGCATGCACAAGTCCGCCATGCTGCGGTACTTCGAGACGAGGGAGCAGATCTTCCTGGCGCTGACCGCCGAGGGCTGGGAGGACTGGTCGGGAGCGCTCCGCGCGCGGCTACGCGAGTTCGTCGACGCGGATCCCGGCGCGGTCGCGGCCGTCGTCGCGCAGTCGCTCGTAGCGCGGCCGTTCTTCTGCGACCTGCTGGCCCAGGCGCCGTTGAACCTGGAACGCAATGTCTCCATGGAGTCCGTGTACGAGTTCAAGACGGTCGTACTCGGTGAAGTCGCCGCGTTGGCAGCCGAGTTGTGCCGACTGTTCGCGATCACCGAACGCGCCGCCATCGATGTGGTCGCCACGGCCACGAGCATGGCCGGGGCGCTGTGGCAGATGGCGGCCCCGGGCACCGGCCTCCGTGCGCTCTATGAGACCCGCCCCGAGCTGGCGCACGCGGTGGTCGACGTCGAACCCCAACTCGCCCGCATCCTGAGCGCGTTGCTGGAGGGGATGCGGTCTACCGCGACGTGAGGCGAAACCGGGGGCTCATGGTGTGGGCGTACGGCCGTGCGTGCTCGCGAAACGGCTGCGGTAGTGCGTCGGTGTGGTGTCCAGATGGCGGGCGAAGGCGCGGCGGAGGGTCTCGTCGGTGCCGAGCCCGCTGTGGTGTGCCGCGGAGGTGACGCTGTGGCCTTCGAGGAGAAGGTGCTGGGCGCGGTCGAGACGGACCCGTTCGACCCAACGGGCGGGTGTGGTGCCGAGTTCGGTGCGGAAGAGTCGGGTCAGGTGCCGTGTGCTGACGGCCGCGGTCGCCGCCATGGCGGGCAGGTTGTGATCGGCGGCGGGGTCGGCCAGCACGGCCGCGATCAGCGACCGTAGGGGATCGGTGCGCGGTGGCGGGGTGGTGGTCGCCGCGGAGAACTGCGACTGGCCGCCCGGGCGTTGCATGAAGACGACCAGCTCGCGTGCGACCTCCCGGGCCACGGCCGCTCCGTGGTCGTCCTCGACGAGCGCGAGCGCCAGATCGATCCCGGCACTGATGCCCGCCGAGGTGACGAACCGCCCGTCGCGGATGTGGATGGCGTCCGGCTCGACGTGAACCCGGGGATAACGGCGGGCCAGAGTCGCGGCCTGCCGCCAGTGGGTCGTGGCCGAACGGCCGTCGAGCAGGCCGAGTTCGGCGAGGACGAAGGCGCCCGTGCAGACGGACGTGACCCGTGAGGTCCGATCGGCGAGGGTGCGGGTCGTGCTCAACAGCTCCTCCTCGGCGGGCTGTTGGGCCAGCCGGTCGCCCCCGGCCACCACGACTGTCCCGACCGGCCCGGCGTCGAGCGCGGTCACCGTGCCGCTCAGCGTCAGCCCGTTGGCGGCGGTCACCGGTCCGCCGCCGGGAGACACCAGCACCAGTTCGTACGGGTGCCCGAGCTTGCCCGACTGGTGCAGCACCTCGGCGGGGCCGCTGACGTCGAGCATGGTCACGCCGTCGAAGACGACGAATCCCACGCGATGAGGCCCGCCCGCGGTCGCCGTCATGTCCGAATCCGTGGTTTTCGTGGCTCTGAGGACATGGCCCCAGCGTACTCCGCCGAAGATCCTGGAGACACGGGCCATCGAGGAGAGGGAAGAACGATGAATGAAGTGATCGCAGGCGTGGAGATCCCGGACACCGCTCTGGTGCGGGAGGCGACCGAGCTGGTGCGCGAGGCCGCACTGCCGCTGGTGTTCGCCCACTCCCGGCGGGTGTTCCTGTGGGGAGCCCTGCGCGGCCGGGAGCAGCGGCTCGACTACGACCCCGAGCTGCTCTACGTGGGCGCGATGTTCCACGACCTGGGGCTCACCGAGAAGTTCCGCCGCACCGACCAGCGCTTCGAGATCGACGGTGCCGACGAGGCGCGCCGCTTCCTGCGCGCCCACGGCATCGCCGGCGAGCCGGCCGACCGGGTCTGGACGAGCATCGCCCTGCACACCACACCGGAGATCCCGCTGCGCATGGCGCCCGAGATCGCGCCGGTCACCCGTGGCGTGGAGCTGGACGTCCTGGGTATCGGCTACCACGCCGTCTCCGACGAGCAGCGCGCGGCCGTCGTGGCGGCGCATCCCCGCCCGGACTTCAAGAACGGGATCCTCGCCGCCTTCACCGAGGGCGTCAAGGACCGCCCCGAGACCACCTTCGGCAACATCAAGGCGGATGTCCTGGCCCACTTCGTACCGGGCTTCGTGCGCGGCGACTTCGTCGAGAAGATCAAGGACTCGGACTGGCCGGAGTGACGCCGTGGCGACCGCCGGTGGTCAGCAGGTCCGCCCGTGCTCCTCATGGGCGCCGGGCGCTCCGTCCACCAGCGTGTCCAGCAAGGTCCGCAACACCTCGCGCTCCACATCCGTGAGCGGCGCGAGGATCTCGTCCGCGGCGCCCCGCCGCGCACTCCGCAGCTCGCTGAGCGCCTTGCGGCCGTCGTCCGTGATCTCGATCCGGATGACCCGCCGGTTGGACGGGTCGGGCACCCGCCGCACCTTGCCGCTCGCCTCCAGGCCGTCGACCAGTGTCGTCACGGCACGCGGCACCACCTCGAGGCGCTCCGCGAGGTCGGCCATGCGTGGCGGCGAGCCGAAGTGCGCGAGGGTGCGCAGCAGCCGGGACTGGGCCGGGGTGATACCGAGGTCGCGCTGCTCCAGATGGCGCTTCTGGATCCGGTGCACCCGGCGGGTGAGCCGCAGCAGCTGCTCCGCGAGGAGGCCGTCGGAATCGGGGGTGGTCATGTGGGAACAATATCAGGACCTGGTTCATTGTGAGTATAGGTAACAATGAGCTATGCTCCACGAGGTCTCATCGCTCCACGAGCTCTGAGCGCCTGACCAGTCCTGATCGCCTCACCATCCGTAGGAGACCATGCCCCGCGACGAAATCAGATGGACACCGTCCCCAGGCACCTCGACCGACCAACCCCGGCAGGTGCGCCGCATCCTCAGGCTCTTCAAGCCCTACCGCGCCCGGCTCACGGTCGTCGGCCTCCTGGTCGGCGCCGCGTCCCTGGTCACTGTGGCGACCCCGTTCCTGCTGAAGGAGACGCTGGACGTCGCCATCCCGCAGGGCCGCACCGGACTGCTGAGCCTGCTCGCGCTCGGCATGATCCTGAGCGCCGTCCTGACCAGCATCTTCGGCGTCCTGCAGACCCTGATCTCCACGACGGTCGGCCAGCGCGTCATGCACGACCTGCGCACGGCGGTCTACGGTCGGCTGCAGCGCATGTCGCTCGCCTTCTTCACCCGGACCCGCACCGGCGAGGTCCAGTCCCGTATAGCCAACGACATCGGCGGCATGCAGGCCACCGTCACCTCCACGGCCACCTCCCTGGTCTCCAACCTGACCAGCGTGGTCGCCACGATCATCGCGATGATCGCCCTGGACTGGCGGCTCACCGTCGTCTCGCTGCTGCTGCTCCCGGTCTTCGTGTGGATCAGCCGCAGGGTCGGCAACGAACGCAAGAAGATCGCCACCCAGCGCCAGAAGCAGATGGCGGTGATGGCCGCGACGGTCACCGAGTCGCTGTCCGTCAGTGGCATCCTGCTCGGCCGCACCATGGGCCGCTCCGACTCGCTCACCCAGTCCTTCTCCGAGGAGTCCGAGGGCCTGGTCGACCTGGAAGTCAGGTCGAACATGGCGGGACGCTGGCGCATGGCCGTCATCTCGATCGTCATGGCCGCGATGCCCGCCGTCATCTACTGGACCGCCGGAATCGCCCTCCAGATGGGTGGCCCGGACGTCTCGATCGGCACCATCGTCGCCTTCGTCTCGCTCCAGCAGGGCCTGTTCCGCCCGGCCGTCAGCCTGCTGTCGACCGGCGTCCAGATCCAGACCTCGCTGGCGCTCTTCGCCCGCATCTTCGAGTACCTCGACCTCCCGATCGACATCACCGAACGCGAGAACCCGGTCCACCTGGACAGCATCAAGGGTGAAGTCGCCTTCCAGGAGGTCGAGTTCCGATACGACAGCAACGACAAGCGCCGTCCGATCCTCGACGGCATCGACATCACCGTCCCGGCCGGCAGCAGCCTCGCGATCGTCGGCCCGACCGGCGCCGGAAAGTCGACCCTCGGCTATCTCGCGCCCCGGCTCTACGACGTGACGGGCGGCCGGGTCACTCTCGACGGGGTCGACGTCCGCGACCTGGACTTCGACACGCTCGCGCGTGCCGTCGGCGTCGTCTCCCAGGAGACGTACCTCTTCCACGCCACGGTCGCCGACAACCTCCGCTTCGCGAAGCCGGACGCCACCGACGAGGAGCTGTATGCGGCGGCGCGAGCGGCGCAGATCCACGAGCACATCGCGGGCCTGCCCGACGGGTACGACACGGTCGTCGGCGAGCGCGGCCACCGGTTCTCCGGCGGCGAGAAGCAGCGGCTGGCCATCGCGCGCACGATCCTGCGCGACCCGCCGGTGCTCATCCTCGACGAGGCGACCAGCGCCCTCGACAACCGCACCGAAGCGGCCGTCCAGGACGCCATCGACGCCCTGTCGGCCAACCGCACCACGCTCACCATCGCCCACCGCCTGTCCACCATCCGCGGCGCGGACCAGATCGTGGTCCTCGACTCCGGGCACGTGGCGGAACGGGGCACGCACGAAGAACTGCTGGAACTGGACGGGCGGTACGCGGCTCTCGTACGCCGGGATGCCCAACTGGAACCGACAAGCTGAAGATATGCCGGGATTGTGACGATATGCGGGTTACCGTGCCCGCATGCAGATGAATACTCCGCCACGGAGCACGATTCGACTGACCCGCCGGGGCCGGGTCGCCCTCATCGCGACCGGGGCCGTCGTGGCCGGCACCGCCGTGGCGGTGCCGCTGCTCGTCCTGGAGGACGAAGGGGACGCGCGCCCCACCTCACTGGTCATCCCGGAGGGCTGGCGCTCGGGCCAGATCTACGAAGCCGTCGACAAGGCCCTCGCGCTCCCGGCCGGCACCACCAAGAAGTCCATCCCGAAGGCCGGCCTCAAGCTGCCGAACGACGCGGAGGGCAACCCCGAGGGCTATCTCTTCCCGGCGACCTATCCGCTGAAGGAGAAGGCCACGCCGGAGTCGCTGCTGTCGTTCATGGTCAACACCGCGAGCCAGAAGTTCAACGGCGCCCCGGTCGCCGCCGGCGCCCAGCGCAACGCGATGAACGTCTACCAGGCGGTCACCATCGCGAGCATCGTGCAGGCCGAGGCGGCCTCCAAGGCCGACATGGGGAAGGTGGCCCGGGTCATCTTCAACCGCCTCGAACGCGGGATGCCCCTGCAGATGGACTCGACCGTCAACTACGCGCTCAACCGCACCACGTTGAGGACGACCACGAGCGACACCCGGGTCGACAGCCCCTACAACTCCTACCAGCGCATGGGCCTGCCGCCCACCCCGATCGACAACCCGGGCGAGGACGCGATGCGCGCCGCGATCAACCCGCCCCCGGGCGACTGGCTGTACTTCGTCACGGTCAAGCCCGGCGACACCCGCTTCGCGGCCACCTACGAGGAACACCAGCGCAACGTCGCCGAGTTCAACGCGGCCCGGAAGAGCGGCAGTTCGCAGCCCACGAAGTGACCCGCCCGGGACAGCGTCAGACGGCACCGGCTCCCCGGCCAGCAGCCGTCCGATGTCCCGTGGGGCTGCGCGGAGGCGTTTGCGGACGGTCTCCGCGATGGGCGGGGCGGTGTTCGGTGGTGGCAGTTTCTCCGGCGGGGAGTTGCCTGATGTCGCCCATGGCCACGCGGCCGGCGCCGTAGAAGCTGCTGGCGGGCAGCCCGTAGCCGATGAGTCGGAGCTGCGCATCAGCGACGGCATGCGTGCCTTCGACGCCTCCGCCCCGCGTACGAAGTGACGCCGCCGGAACGACCTCAGACCGCGATCGGCTCCCCGGCCAGCAGTCGTCTGATGTCCCGTACGGCCGCACGCCCCGCGCGGTTGGCGCCGATGGTGCTCGCGGAGGGTCCGTAGCCGACGAGATGGATGCGCGGATCCGCGGTCGCCCGGGTGCCGTCGAGGCGGATGCCGCCGCCCGGGCCGCGCAGCTTCAGCGGTGCCAGGTGGTCGATCGCCGCCCGGAAGCCGGTCGCCCACAGGATGACATCGGCGTCCACATGCCGGCCGTCGTCCCAGTCCACGCCGTCGGGGGTGATCCGGTCGAACATCGGCTGCCGGTCCAGGACTCCGTCCGCGATGGCCTGCCGGATCGCGTCGTTCAACGGCAGCCCGGTCACGGAGACCACGCTCCTCGGCGGCAGCCCCTGCCGCACCCGCTCCTCCACCAGCGCGACGGCCGCCCGTCCCACGTCCTCGGTGAACGGACCCTCACGGAAGACCGGCGGACGCCGGGTCACCCACGTCGTCGCCGCCGCATACGGGGCCAGCTCCATCAGATGCTGCGTACCGGACGCGCCCCCGCCCACCACGACCACCCGCAGCCGGGCGAATTCCTCGGGCCCCGGATACTGCGCGGTGTGCAACTGCCGCCCCCGGAACGTCTCCTGACCCGGATAGCGCGGCCAGAACGGCCGGTCCCAGGTGCCGGTCGCGTTGATCAGCGCCCGCGTCGACCAGGTCCCGTCGGACGTCTCGACGAGCAGCCGCCCGCCCTCGCCCTCCCGCACCGCCTTCACGTCCACCGGCCGTCGTACCCGCAGGTCGAAGGCGCGCTCGTAGGCGGCGAAGTACGCGGCGATCACCTCGGCGGACGGGCGGGCCGGATCGGCGTCGGTGAGTTCCATGCCCGGCAGCGCGTGCATCCCGTGTACCTTGCCGTACGTCAGTGACGGCCACCGGAACTGCCAGGCGCCGCCCGGCGCGGGCGCGTGGTCCAGCACCACGAAGTCGCGCTCCGGCTCGAAACCTGTGCGCCGCAGGTGATAGGCGCCGGCGAGTCCTGCCTGCCCGGCGCCTATGACGACCACGTCGACCTCACGAGGGTTGTTCACGCTTCTACGAACAGAACCGGGGCCGTGGATCTTCCCGGAATGCTCCCGATCCCTCAGCGCCCGCCGCCCACCAGGAACGGCACACCCGTCCGCGCCGCCCCCTCGACCAGCCCGCGCGCCGCCAGCTCGGGAATCACGCCCTCTCCGAACCAGTAGGCCTCCTCCAGATGCGGATACCCGGACAGCACGAAGTGCTCGACACCCAGCGAGTGGTACTCCTCGATCAGATCGGCGACCTCGGCATGGCTGCCCACGAGCGCGGTGCCCGCGCCGCCCCGGACGAGACCGACCCCAGCCCACAGGTTCGGGTGGATCTCCAACTCGTCGCGCGAACCGCCGTGCAGCGCCAGCATCCGCTGCTGGCCCAGCGACTCGCTGCGCCCGTGGGCGGTCTGCGCCGCCGCGATCGTGTCCGCGTCGAGGTCGTCGAGCAGCCGGTTCGCGGTCGCCCACGCCTCGGCCGACGAGTCCCGCGAGATCGTGTGCAGCCGCACCCCGAACCGCACGTCCCGCCCCTCGCGCTCGCCGAGCCCGCGAATCCAGTCGATCTTCTCCTTTACCTGCGCCGGCGGTTCTCCCCAGGTGAGATACACGTCCGCATGCCGGGCAGCCACCGGCCCGGCCGCCGCCGACGAACCACCGAAGAACACCTGCGGCACCGGATCGGGCGGCAGCGCGGTGAGCCCGCCCTCGACCTGGTAGTGGACACCGTCGAAGTCGTACGGCTCTCCCCGCCACACCCCTCGTACGACCGACAGGAACTCGTCCGTACGGGCGTACCGCCGGTCGTGGTCGAGATGGTCGCCGAAGCGCCGCTGCTCGGCGGAGTCGCCGCCGGTCACGACATTGAGCAACAGCCGCCCGCGCGTGAGGCGTTGATAGGTCGCCGCCATCTGCGCGGCCAGCGTCGGCGAGATCACTCCCGGCCTGAACGCCACCAGGAACTTCAGCCGCTCGGTGTGCTGCGCGAGCGCCACGGTGGTCAGCCAGGCGTCCTCGCACCAGGTGCCGGTCGGCGTCAGCACCGCCTCGAAGCCCAACTGCTCGGCCGCCTTGGCGATTTGGGCCAGGTACTCGATGTCCGGCGGGCGCACCCCGCGGACCGACCCCGCGCGGTTGGGCCCGTAGGCGTGCCGGTCGACGAGCGTACGGCCGTCGCCGCCGGTCGGCAGGAACCAGTGGAGACGGACGGTCATGTCACTTCTCCTTGTAGACGCGCGGCGCGGTCGTCGAGACCGGCAGACTGCCGTTGAAACGGGTGTCGACGAACTGGGCGAAATCAACCTTGCCGGGGATCAGCTTCAACGCGGTGAACTGGTCCGCGATCGCCTGCTCCGAGGCAATCAGCGGCTTGTCCACGGCGACCGCGATCCGGGAGGCGTTGGTGCGCTTCACCGAGGCCAGCGCCACCGCATACGGCAGCCCGGTGTCCTTCGCCCACACCTTGGCCCACGCCTCGGGGTGGTCGTAGACCCAGTCCTGGGCGCGCCGCAGCCGCTCCAGATAGTCCTTGATGGCCGCGGCCTTCTTGCCGTCCGCCAGCGCGGAAGGCGCCGCCACCTGGAAGTTGAGCCCGTTGACCAGACCCTGACCGGTCGTCAGGATGCGGCCCTGCTTCGCTTCGAGGATCTGCGAGGTGTACGGGTCCCACACCGTCCAGGCGTCCACCTTGCCGCTGGTGAACGCGGCCAGCGCGTCGGCCGGCTGGAGGTACTTGACCTTGACGTCGCTCAGGGTCAGTCCGGCCGCCTTGAGGGAGGCGATCAGTTGGTAGTGCGCGGAGGAGCCCTGCGCCACGGCGATGGACTTGCCCTTGAGCTGTGCGGGACTGGTCAGCTTGGAGTCCTTCGGCACGAGGATGGCCTCGCCCTCGGAGTTGCCGTGCCAGGCGGCCACCACCTTGATCTTGGATCCCGCGCCCGCGGCGAACACCGGCGGGGTGTTGCCGACGCCGCCGATGTCGACGGCCTTGGCGTTGACGGCCTCCAGGAGTGGCGGGCCGGAGGTGAACGTGGACCACTTGATCTTGTAGTCGAGGCTCTTGAGTTCACCGGCGGCCCGCAGGATGGCCTCCGAACCACCCTTCTGGTCACCGACATTGAGCGTGACGGAACCCGTGCCGTCGGTGTCTGTCCCCGTGCTGGCGGACGAGTTGCCGCCGCAGGCGGTGAGCAGGAGGGCGAAGGGGAGGAGCAGTGCGGCGGGGACGAGGCGACGTCGCATGGGGCATCCGTTCTGTGCAAGTGAGCGTTGAGTGGGGGGAGTTCAGGCGGCTTCGGCGGCCGTGTCGACGCCGAGGCGTTCCAGGAGCCCGGCGCGTAGTTCGGCGAACCGGGGCTCGGTGATGTCACGCGGGCGGTCCAGGTCGATGCGCTGCTCGTGCGCGATGACACCGTCGTCCATCACCAGGACACGGTCGGCGAGCAGCACGGCCTCCTCGACGTCGTGGGTCACCAACAGGACGGCGCAGCCCCGCCGTTGCCACAGCTCGCCCACCAGCCGCTGGGCCTTGATGCGGGTGAGCGCGTCGAGCGCGCCGAACGGCTCGTCGAGCAGCAGCAGATCGGGCTCGCGCACCAGGGCACGGGCCAGCGCGGCACGCTGGGCCTCACCGCCGGACAGCGTCTTGGGCCAGGCGTCGGCGTGGTCCCCGAGCCCGACCTCTGCCAACGCCTGTTCCGCCACGGCCCGTTCGGGCTTGCCGGGCAGCCCGAGCAGGACGTTGCGCCACACCTTCTTCCATGGCATCAGCCGGGGCGCCTGGAACGCGACGGCCTTGCGACGCGGCACGAGGACGGTGCCCTCGATGTCCCGGTCGAGCCCGGCGAGGATGCGCAGCAACGTGGACTTGCCGCAGCCGCTGCGGCCGAGCAGTGCCACGAACTCGCCCTGCCGTACGACGAGTTGAAGCCTGTCGATGACGGGACGGCCGTCGAAGGAGCGGGTCAGCCCCTCGACCCGTACCGCCTGCGCGGTCGCCGGCGCCTCAGCCGCCGATCGTGCGGTCACCGGCCCGTGAACGTCGGTCGCCATTGCAGCAGCAGCCTTTCGAGGGTTCGTACGACGAAGTCGGCCAGCAGGCCGAGGAAGGCGTAGACGATCAGACAGACCACGATCACGTCGGTCTGCAGGAAGTCCCGCGCCTGCACCATGAGGAAGCCGATCCCGGCGTCCGCGTTGATCTGCTCGGCGAAGACGAGCGCCAGCCAGGCGATACCGAGGGAGTAGCGCAGCCCGGTCATCGCGTTGGGCAGCGCGCCCGGCAGCACCACATGCCGCACCAGCCCCCAGCGGGACAGCCCCAGCGACTCGCCGGCCTCGATCAACTGGCTGTCCACGCCCCGGATTCCGGCGTAGACGTTGAGATACAGCGGGAAGGTCACACCAAGCGTGATGATGGCGACCTTGGGAGCCTCGCCGATACCGAACCAGATGATGAACAGCGGGATCAGCCCCACGAAGGGCACGGTCCGCAGCATCTGCACGGGCGCGTCGACCAGGTCCTCGCCGATCCTGAACAGACCGGAGACGAGGGCGAGTCCGGTGCCGATGACGGTGCCGAGCAGCAGTCCGATCGCGACGCGCTGGAGCGAGGTGGCCATGGCCGAGGGCAGCGAACCGCTGTCGATCAGATCCCAGCCGACATGAGCGATCCGCCCGGGCGAGGCGAGCACGTCGGAGGTCAACACACTGGTGCCGCTGAGGAGTTGCCACAAGGCGAGCAGTGCGAGCGGGCCGGTGGTGCGGCGCAGCCAGCGGGGGACGCGGGTGCGGCGGGAGGAGGTGGGGACGAGGGGGACGAGATCGAGGGGCGCGCGGTCGTCCGGGCCGGTCTTCGAGGTGGATATACGGGAAATGTCGGGCCCGGAGGAGCCGGGTGGCGCATGGCTGATGCTCATGGGTGCTCCACGGAGTGGGGAGAGCGTCCGGTGAGGAAGGGGATACGCCTCAACGCCGCCACGTCACGACGGTGTGCGCGGGCGCGACGGAGTGCGGGAAAGGAGGGGGTGAGGCGGAAGAAGGCGTCAGCAGCCGCGACAACACGCGGCGGAGGCCACCCGCAGCAGGTCGATGTGACCGCGCGTGGTGAGCAGAACTGAACGCAACATGCGGCCGAAACTAGGTCAGATGGCGTGCCACGGTCAACGGTGTCTCGCGGACTGGACCCCTCGTATCACGGGCCGGTCGACCGACCGGGTGGGCGACCCGGCGTATGGGTCAGGATGGGTGCATGTCAGCTGCCTTCACCACCCGAGTTCTGCACGTCGCCACCGGCTCCCGGGAGCGGGTCATGGATCTGACCCGTGACTGCGAGGCCTTCCTGCGGGAGGCGGCGGCCGGCCGTGACGGCCTCCTCAACGTCTTCGTCCCGCACGCCACCGCGGGCGTCGCGATCCTCGAAACGGGCGCCGGCAGCGACGACGACCTCCTCGCCGCGCTGCACACCCTCCTCCCCGCCGACGACCGCTGGCAGCACCGCCACGGCAGCCCCGGACACGGCCGCGACCACGTCCTCCCGGCCTTCGTACCACCGCACGCGACGCTGCCGGTGCTGGGCGGGCGGCTGGAGTTGGGGACGTGGCAGTCGGTCTGCCTGGTCGACACCAACACCGACAATGCCGACCGTCTCGTGCGGTTGAGCTTCCTGGGATGAGCCGGATCGTCCCGGGTGTGGCCGTCGATGCGGAGAGTGCCTGTTGGGGCTACGTCGGCTGTCGCGCATGACGCCGTGATCACGCCGGCCGCATCAAGATCGTCTCACCCGGCCCACCGCCTCACGAAGGTGCCATGGAATGACCGGCCGCACGTCGCCGGCCGGGCCACAGGTCGTCATACGAGGCATCCATGAACTGCACCTGCGGCCCGCGCAGTGCCGATGCGTCGGCAATCTCGCCCCGGGCCGCCTCGGCGAGGCGCGCCGCCCAGCGATACGCGGCGCCCCGCAGGGGCTCGCTTCTGGCAGCCAGGTCGATTTCCGCCTGCGCAAGCCACAGGTCGTCGACGAGCCGGTCGAGCACGGGATCCGACGTGGCCTGTCCATCGGCCACGCGCGCGAGCGCCGCCTTCTCCACCTGTGACGCGATGCTCAGGAACTTAAGGATCACGTTCTTGAGCTCCGCACGGTGCGCGGCCGACTCCTGTATCTCAAGCCGCCGGGCACTCGCTCGCGACACCAGATACTGGCCGAACAGCGACCCGCCCGCGCCGAGCGCAACACCTGCCAGAGACAACAGCGCCGGCCCCAAGGTTCCCCAAGATCCCATGACAGGAGTCTCTCAACTCCCCGTCTCTCGGGCGGCCGTCAGGCCATGGAGAGCGACACCCTCAGCAGGGGACCCTCCGGATCGGTGAAGTGCTGCGCGACATCCCGCACGATCGTGCTGAGCGGTTCGGGCTACGAGGCGTGCTTCCGGCGGCGTGCTTCCGTCGGTCGAGCACGGGCTGGAGGCGCCGGTGCCCGCACCTCTGGTGACAGTCCCCGTGGGTGTCGCGATCACCGTTGGCGGCAAAAGTCCTGACCGCCGACTCGCACGGGAGTAAGTCGGCGGAGCTGCGCAATGTGCGGCCGTTGTGGTGGCGGCGGGGCGAAGCCGTTCACGGTGCCTGGCGTCGTGAGTGACCCGGCTCGGGGTGTCGCGGCTGATGGGTGCAGCCCGAACGGGCGGGCACGCCGAAGGGATGGACGCCTTCGTCGAGTCCGCGCGGCCTCCGCGTCCGGCCTCCGGTCGCTGAGCCGAGCCTGGCCGCGGGCCCGGAGGCGGTGCTCGCCCATGCCGGGGAGAGCGCAGGTCCTCCGGTCGGCGCAGGCACGGTCATGACGCAGAACTCCGCCCGTCGACGGGGACCGCAGTCACCGCGACGGGACGGCGAAGCCGCAACCGTGAAGTGGCCCGCTCCGTCAGACCGACTCGCGGACGACGACCCGTGCGGGCGGGGGCTCCAGGCCACTGGTGTCGAGCCCCAGGGCGAGCCGGGCGCTGAGCCGGCCGTGGGCCTCGCCGTCGACATGGATCGTGGTCAGCGAGGGGATGACGTGTTCGCCGTAGCCGGTGTCGTCGAAGCCGATCACGGCCGTGTCGTCCGGCACGCGCCGGCCCAGGTCGCGCAGGGCGGTGAGGACGCGCAGGGCCATGTCGTCGTTGAAGCCGGCGATCGCGGTCACCTCGGGGGCTTGGGCGAAGAGCGCGTTGACGGCGTCGGCGCAGGCGGGCCGGTCGTGGGGGGCGGTGAAGGACACCGGAGTGGGGATGCCGAGGTTCTGCGCGGCATGGCCGGCGAAGCGAAGCCGGGCCTCGGCGAGCGGTGACTCGGTGTCCGGCAGCGCCAGGGCGATGCGGGTGTGACCGTGGTCGACGAGGTGGCGGAGTTGGAGAGCGGCGTGGGCGGCGAGACCGTTGCGCCAGCCGCCTCCCAGGTCGTCGAGGGCGTGACCGGTGAGGTACGTCTCGCCGAAGCGGATCACCGCGCGGGGGACGATGGCGTCGAGGACCTGCTGCGTGGACTGCGCGGTGTGGTGGCCGTGCCGGACCAGGAGGACGTGGTCGTGGGCGGCCAGCTCCGTGTCGAGTCCGTGGATGTAGCTGCGGGAGTACGCGCCTTCCATGCCCGCGTCGATGTTCAGGACGACGACCCGCGAGGTGCCTTCGCGCAGTGCTCGCGCCACGCCGTGCGGAACGTAGCCGAGAGTTCGGGCCGCCTGCTTCACCCGGTCGCGGGTGGCGGCCGAGATCGTCTGGTGAGGGTCGTCGTTGAGAACGAAACTGACGGTGGCGCGAGAAACACCGCTCGCCGCGGCCACGTCGTTCAACGTGACTCTTCTGGAAGTCCCCATCACCCCTGCTCTGACGCTGCCGTGTGCACCTGAGTCCCGGCGACACGGCGTTCACCCATTGTAAGGAGGCCCACGGGAGCCGAAGCATGGGCGACTGCGGGACCCCGGATCGGGCGCGTATCGGGAGTTCCGCGTCCCTCTGTATCCTCGCGGCGTCGCGCCGAGCCGTCGGAAAGCCGGGCGAGGGGTGGTACGCCGCGGCGCCGCCGGAAGGCCGGCCGTGGCTCCCTCGCCGGTCATCGTTCACGATCACCGGCGGCCGAAGGTCGCTCGATGACCGGCTCGGCTTCCCGGACGGGCTCCAGCCGGTCGGCTGCCCACCGGCTCACCGCATCTCTCAAGGCAGGACGTCGGCCTCATGACCTCGAATCCAACGAATCACCCGCATCACAGACCCGTCCGTCCGTCCGTACGTACGTCGTCATCGGTGACACGCACCTGGCCGGCCGGGTGTGCAGTGTGCCCTTCACACCTCGTCCGACGCGGTGCGGTACCTCCCGCGTCCACGTGATCCCGAACTGCGCGCGGCGCTGGCCCTGAGGCCGGCGGGCGTGGCTGTGCTGCTCCACGACGGCGTCGCGGCCCTGCGCTACGCCCTGGCCTGCACGCGGTGTGTGTGGCCGCTGCCTGGGCGGGTGACCGCCGGTTTCCGGCGTCGGAGACCGGCGTGCGGGGCCAGTGCAGAAAGGTGCTGCGCGAGTCTCGCCAAGCTCCCAACCCGTCTGCTAGCTTGCGCTAGATCGTTCTAGCGATCTCCTTTTTCTCCTGAAGTGAGCCGATTGTGGCGAGCCGCGTCACTCACTAGATCGATTTAGTACTTCAGGGAGATGGCTTTGAGAGGAGCCGCAATGGCAATCCCCAGTCTTCAGGACGGCATCGACAAGGCCGGTTCGCCCATCGGTCTGCTGTGGCAGCCGAACGCCGAGCCGTGGACCCCGGAGGTGGTCGAGCGGGAGTACGTCGGATGGCGCCAGGAGCAGGCGGCCTGGCACGAGGGCGTCGCCCTGCTCAACCTCTCGCACCACATGTACGACCTGTGGATCGAGGGCCCCGACGCCACCCGCGTGCTGGCCGAGTACGGCGCCAACAACTTCGAGAAGTTCGCGATCGGCCAGGCCAAGCAGTACGTACCGGTCACTCGGGACGGCAAGATCGTCACCGACGGCATCCTCCTGCGGCGTGCCGAGAACAAGTACCTCCTCAGCGGTGTCCCCGCCGCCCAGCACTGGGTGCAGTACCACGCGGAGAAGGGCGGCTACGACGTCGGCTTCGAGACCGACACGTCCTCCGCCTTCCGTCCCGGCGGCGGTGATCCCAGGCTGTTCCGCTACCAGATCCAGGGTCCGCTGGCACTGGAGCTGATCGAGAAGGTCTTCGGCGGGCCGCTGCCGGAGACCAAGTTCTTCCACTCCACACCGGTCACCCTGGACGGCCGCAACTTCGAGGCGCTGCGCCACGGCATGGCCGGGCAGGCCGGCTACGAGTTCATCGGCCCGTGGGAGCACGCCGCGTACGTGCACGAGGCGTTCCTCAAGGCCGGTGAGCCGCTGGGCCTGGTGCAGGTCGGCGCGCTGGCGTACACCACGCCGAGCGTGGAGAGCGGCTGGATCCCCTCGCCGGTCCCGGGTATCTACGCGGACCCCGAACTCGCGGAATACCGTGCCTGGTTGCCCCTGTTCGGCATCGAGGGAAAGCGTCCCCTCAACGGCAGCTACTTCTCGGAGGACATCGCCGACTACTACGTCTCCCCGTACGAGCTGGGCTACGGCAAGCTGATCCACTTCGGGCACGACTTCCACGGCCGTGACGCCCTGCTCAAGGCGAAGGACGAGCCCCGCCGCACCAAGGTCACCCTGGTCTTCGACGCCGACGATGTACGCCGGGTCGTCGGCGGGGGAGAGGACCCCGGCTTCGTTCTCACCTACGCCCGCCACCGGGTGGAGACCTCGGCCGGACTGGTCGGCGCGACCATGCAGACCGCGTCCATCGACCCCGTCGGCACCGTGCTGGCGCAGACGCTGATCGACTCCGCGCACGCCGAGTCCGGCACCGAGGTGACCGTCGTCTGGGGCGAGCACCCCGGCCCCGGTACCGACCCCGAGGCCGACCTCGGGTTCCCGCGCATCCGCGCCACCGTCCAGGCCAGCCCGTTCGACCGGCACGCGCGCACGGAGTACCGGCGCGGGTAGCTCCGCTGGATGCCGGTGAGTCGTCTGCGGGTCTGTGGGGGCTGGTCGCGCAGTTCCCCGCGCCCCTGCACGGCGGGTGGCCGGAGGCAGCGTTACGCATCCGGCCACCCGCCGCCGCTCCCCGCCTTGCCCGGTTCCCCCTTCTCCGGGCCGAGAGGCCCACCCCGCCGCCGGTCGGGCCACGTGCCCCGCGGCCTGCCCTTCCCTATCGACAAGGAGCACGATGAACCCCCTCGGCACACCCACGGCGGCGGTGAGCACATCGCTGCTGGAGGACTTCTCCCTGGAGATGACGGGCAAGGACGTCCCGAAGCTGGAAGAGGCCCGGCACTCCATCCCGCAGGGCACCCGCATCAACGTCACCTTCCTCGGCAACGAGAACCTCGAACTGCGCCTGCAGGCGTCCCGGGCGGTGAAACGCCTCGGCTTCGTGCCAGTACCGCACATCTCCGCCCGACGCCTCGGCTCGCAGGCCGAGTTCGAGGAATTCCTCGCCCGGCTCCGGGCCGACGGCACCTGCGCCAACGTCTTCACCGTCGGCGGCGACCCCACCCGTCCCGAGGGCCCCTACGAGGACTCGCTCGCGCTGATCGAGACGGGACTGCTGCGGGAGTACGGCGTCCGGCACGTCAGTATCAGCGGCTACCCCGAGGGCCACCCGGACATCGCCGGGGACGCGCTGTGGTCCGCGCTGCGCGAGAAGAACGCGTCCATCGCCGCACAGGAACTCGACGGCAGCGTCATCACCCAGTTCGGCTTCGACGTGGATCCCGTCCTGGCCTGGCTGGAGCAGGTCCGCGGAGAGGGCATCACGCTCCCCGTCCGGATCGGCGTCCCCGGACCGGCCGGTGTGCGGCGCCTGATGTCGTACGCCACCCGGTTCGGCGTCGGCACCAGCGCCTCCATCGCCAAGAAGTACGGCCTGTCCATCACCAACCTGATGGGCACCGCCGGCCCCGACAAGTTCCTGCGCGCACTCGCGGACGGCTACGACCCGGCCCGCCACGGAGACATAAAGATCCACTTCTACACCTTCGGCGGCCTGCGGGCCACGTCCGAGTGGATCGCCCAGTTCAGGAAGGACAACCTCGTATGACCGTCACGCAGGCCGCACCCACCGGCATCGCCAAGAAGACCGGGGGAGCGGGTCACCAGGCGTCGCTGATCGTCCAGGGTGCCGACGCCACCGGCATCGTCGCGGCCGTGACCTCGGTCCTCGGGCGGCACGGCGCCAACATCGTCTCCCTCGACCAGTACTCCGACAACCCGCAGGGCGGCGCCTTCTTCCAGCGCACGGTGTTCGGGCTGGACGGCCTGCGGGCCGAACTGCCCGGTCTGCGCGCCGACTTCGACAAGGAGCTGGTGAAGCCGTACGGCCTCAGCTGCACCCTGCGCGACCTGTCCGTGCCGAAGCGGGTGGCGATCTTCGCCTCCAAGTCCGACCACTGCCTGCTCGACCTGCTCTGGCGCCACCGGCAGGGTCAACTCCCGGTCAGCATCGCCATGGTGATCTCCAATCACCCGGACACGGCGGAGGAGGTGCGGTCGTTCGGCATCCCCTTCTTCCACGTCCCCTCCATGGGAGCGGACAAGTCGGCCGCCGAGGCCGAACATCTGCGGCTCCTCAAGGACAACGTCGACTTCGTCGTCCTCGCCCGCTACATGCAGATCCTCTCCGGCGACTTCATCGAACGGGTCGGCGTACCGATCATCAACATCCACCACTCCTTCCTGCCCGCCTTCATCGGCGCCGGCCCCTACGCCAAGGCCAGGGAACGCGGCGTGAAGCTGGTGGGTGCCACCGCCCACTACGTCACCGAGGACCTCGACGAGGGCCCGATCATCGAGCAGGACGTCGTGCGCGTCAGCCACGCCCACACCGCCGGCGACCTCACCCGTCGCGGCGCCGACGTCGAACGCGCCGTACTGTCCCGCGCGGTGCTGTGGCACGCCGAGGACCGGGTCATCCGCAACGGCAAGCACACCATCGTCTTCGCCTGAACCACGTCTCGTCCCAACGCCCGTGCAGGGAACGGTGGTTGTGTCGCGCCCCCGGTTACCGGGGGCGGTGGACACGGCAGGCCCCCGCGTCCGGCGCGCGGTCCCGGCGCCGTACATTCGCACATCCGCGGTCGGCCCGTAGCGATCTCGGCAGGTAGTCCTCTTCGCCGGGTGCAGCGTTCACCAGCAGAAAGCGGTTCGCCATCATGACAACCACCATCGACGGGGCCCGGATCGCCCGTGACATCCGGGCCCGGGTCGCCGAACGGGTCGCCGAGACGGCGGCCTGCGGACGGGTGCCCGGTCTGGCGACCATCCTGGTCGGCGACGACCCGGCCAGCGCCGTCTACGTCGCCGCCAAACGCCGCGCCATCCGCGAGGCCGGCATGCGCGACTTCCACCGGCACCTCTCCCGGCACGCTTCCGGGGACGAAGTCGCCGCGGTCATCGACGAGTTGGCGGCCGACCCGGACGTCTCCGGCATCCTCCTCCAACTGCCCCTGCCCGCCCAGCTCGACGCCGCCACCCTGATCGACCGGATCCCCGCGGCCAAGGACGTCGACGGCCTGACCACGGCCGGCGCCGGCCGGCTGGCCCGCGGCGAACGAGGACTGCGCCCCTGCACCCCGAGCGGCGTCATCGAACTCCTCGACGCCGAAGGCATCGAACTCAGGGGCGCATGCGTCGCCGTCGTCGGCTGCGGTACGAGCTGCACGGGCCGACCGAGCACGCCAACGAGATCTGGGCCGCGGTCGTGGCGGGCGGGCAGGACGCCGGCATCCGCCAACTCGGCTTCCGCGCCCAGCCTGTTCAGCACATCGAGGCCGGGATCGTGACCAACGGCCTGGACTGTCTGCCGGCATCGATCCTCACACCGGGTGCGCCGAGGCAGTTCCGCAAGGGCGTCCCCGACCGCGACTTCGTCGGCCGGGACGCTCTGGTCGAGGACGCCGAAAAGGGCGTACCGCGATGATCTCCCTGTGTGTACTCGACGCCGCCCATACGGCACCCGGCACGGAGGTCGTCGTCCTGTTGGGCCGACCGGGCACCCCGCGGCGGGAGATCCGGGCGAGGGTCACCGCGCTGCCGTTCAAGCCGGACAACCGGCGCACCGACGTCACCGCACTGTGACCGCCCAGGCCGGAGCCGCGCCCGGTTCC
This sequence comes from Streptomyces sp. NBC_01622, assembly GCF_045209635.1. Lineage (NCBI taxonomy): Bacteria > Bacillati > Actinomycetota > Actinomycetes > Kitasatosporales > Streptomycetaceae > Streptomyces > Streptomyces sp. NBC_01622. The sequence continues at coordinate 1,447,210 of NZ_CP109293.1, read as the reverse complement.
GGTGGCCGTGCTCACCGGATGGGGAGGGCCGTGCCTACGGGTGCGCCGTATAGACGGTCGCGGTCATCGGCGCCGTCACAGCGCCAGTGCCGAGCTGCTCCGTCATCCTCTGCGTGACGGCGGCCTGGAGGGCCTGCGCGTCCTCGCGGGCCTGTACGGCGGCGCTCACCGGTGTGCCGGTGAGAAACCCGGTGGCGACGGAGACCGCGGACTCCGCGACGCCTTCCAGCGTGACCTCCTCGGCGGTGGCCAGGGTCAGTCCGGCGGCCGTCAGGTCTGCGGTGACCGCGGCCGGGTCGGAGTAGCCGTGGGGCACGTCCTTCAGGAACGGGGGTGCCCCGTCGGGCATGGACTGTTCCAGGGCGGTCTGGAAGGCGGCCCCGAATCCGTGTGTGGCCGGCGGGCCCCAGCTGTTGAACAGGAACCGCCCCTGCGGGGTCAGGACCCGGCGCACCTCGGTGTATGCGGCGGGCCTGCCGGGGAAGAACATCACCCCGAACTGGCACACGACGAGGTCGAAGCTGCCGTCCTCGAAGGGCAGCTCCTGGGCGTCCGCCTGCCGCCAGTCCGCACGCGGTTCCCGCGCCGATCCTGCGATGACCATCGCTTCGTTGAGGTCGGTCGCCACCACCGAGGCCATGGGCACCGCGGTGAGCAGGGCCGAGGTCAACGCCCCAGTTCCGGCGGCGAGTTCCAGGACCGTGCGGGGCCGCAGCGCCGCCGCCCTGGCGGCCAGGTCGATGGCGAAGGGCCGGAAGGAGACCGGGACCAGGTGACGTTCGTAGGCCTCGGGCATGGACCGTGTCCACCGCCGGTTCGCGTCGTCTGTGCTCACCCGGCAGACACTCGCCCCGCGGGAACTCCGACGGCGGACGGTCACGGTCGCGGCGGCTTGGTGTCATGTTGGTCGTTCGTCCAAGACGCTGCGATAGCATGAAGGGCACGCGCATTCCGTTCCCGAAGCAGAAAGCGGGCCAGATGTCTCGTATGGCAGCGAAGGACCGACGCGAAGAGCTGATCGCGGCGGCGCTCCGGGTGATGATCCGCGAGGGGGTCGCGAAGGCGACGACGCGCGCGATCGTCAACGAGGCGAAAATGCCGCTGGGCGTCTTCCACTACTGCTTCACCTCGCGTGAGGAACTGCTGCAGGAAGTCCTCACCCGCTTCACCGACAGCACGGTGGCCGCCGCGCGCAAGACGTTCGAGGCGGAGGGAGACCTCGGATCACGGATCACCAGGAGCCTGAGTGCCTTCTGGGGCACGGTCGAGCTCAACCCGGGGGAACACCAGGTCAGTTATGAGCTGACGCACTACGCCCTGCGCCAGGCCGGGTTCGAGGACCTGGCCCGACGCCAGTACCAGCACTACCGCGAGGTCCACGAGGAACTCCTGGCGGAGGCGGCCGAGGCCGCGGCCATCGAATGGGCCGTGCCCGTTCCGGTGCTGGCCCGCTATCTCAACTCGGTGCTCGACGGCATCACCCTGAGCTGGCTGGTCGACCGCGACAGCGAACAGAGCCGCGAGGTCCTGCGGCTGACCGGCGAGCACCTGCTGTCGCTGGCCCGCGAGCGGACCCGGCCGGCGGCCGAGCCGAGCCCGGTTGCGGAGCCGAGCCCGGCGTCGTAGACGCGCGAGTGTGGGGTGCCTACTCGAACAGGTCCGGCTCTTCCGCCGTGACCTGATCCCACAGCGGACGGAACTGGAACCAGCCCGGCAACGGACCGGAGATCTGGTCACGGACCGTCAACGCCGTCTCGGAGTCGATGAGTTGAGGCTCTCCGGCGGCCATGGCCAGCAACTGGGCCTGGCAGGACCGCTCCATGGTGATGAAGTACCAGGCGGCCTCCGCGACGGACGTCCCGACCGTGAGCAGTCCGTGGTTCTTGAGGACGACCGCCTTGCCGTCACCCAGGGCCGCGCCGATACGCCGGCCCTCCTCGGTGTCGTTCACGACGCCCCGGTAGTCCGAGTAGACGCCGTGGTCGTCGTAGAAGGCGCAGGCGTCCTGGGTGATCGGCAGCAGTGGGACACCGAGGCTGGAGAAGGCCTTGCCGTGCACGGAGTGGGTGTGCGCCGCCGCGACCACGTCCGGCCTGGCCCGGTGCACCTCGGAGTGGATGCAGAACGCGGCGTTGTTGACCGGGCGCCTGCCTTCCAGGAGCGTGCCGTCGTGGTCGACGAGGATCAGGTCGGACACGCGGATCTGGCTGAACGACATGCCGAACGGGTTGACCCAGAAGGCCGACGGGTTCTCGGGGTCGCGGGCCGTGATGTGTCCGGCCACGCCCTCGGAGAAGCCGAAGCGGGCGAACAGGCGGAAGGCGGCGGCGAGTTCCTGCTTGCGCACCTCGCGCTCCTGCTCGAAGGTCAGGTTCTGCTGGGGCAGCGGCAGGAAGACGCCCTTGGGCAGGGCGGCGACGGAGGCGTGCGTGGGTGTCTCGGGTGTGGTGGTCATGGGCCGGCCTTTCGTGATCCGAACAGCGGGGCGGGTACTGCTACTTGGCTCGGCCGCGGAGGCCGGCTCCGTACATGACGTCCACCAGGCGGAGGACGAACCGGTAGGCCGAGGGCTCGTACGGGATCATGTGCATGTCCCGGCGCATCGGGAACCGGTTCGTGCTGATGGCCTGGAGCCGTGTGTACTTGCGGAAGCCCTCGGCCCCGTGCCGGACACCGAGGCCCGACTCCTTCCAGCCGCCCATCGGCAGGCCGAGGGCCATGTAGTTGGTCTGGGCGTCGTTGATGGTGACGCAGCCGGCCTCGAACCGTTCGGCGAGGCGGCGGGCGCGCTTCATGTCCGAGCCGATGATCGAGGCCTGCAACCCGTACGTGCTGTCGTTGACGAGCCGGAGGGCTTCCTCGGCGTCGGCGACCTTCATCACGGGCAGCGTGGGGCCGAAGGTCTCCTCGCGCATGCACTTCATGCCGTGGTCGACGTCGACGAGCAAGGTGGGTTCGAAGAACCGGCCGGGTCCTTCGGGGGCGTGCCCCCCGACGAGTACCCGGGCGCCCTTGCGCACGGCGTCGTCGACATGGTCCTGGATGACCGCCAGTTGGGGCGGGAAGGTGACGGCTCCCACGTCGACACTGCCGAGCCCGGCCGGCCTGCCCGAGGTGACCTGCTGGAACCGCTCGCGCAGCAGGGTGACGTAGGCGTCGTAGACCGGTTCCTCGACGTAGACCCGCTCCACCGAGGTGCACATCTGGCCGCCGTTGGACAGGGCCCCCTGGATGGTGACGCTGACGGCCCGCTCCAGGTTCGCGTCGGCGAGGACCACCAGGGCGTCCTTGCCGCCGAGCTCCAGTGAGCAGGGGATGAGCCGCTCGCCAGCGCGGGCCGCGACCAGGCGGCCGGTCCTGGTCGAGCCGGTGAACATCACGAAGTCCACGGTGTCCACGACCGCGCCGCCGGTGGCACCCGCACCGGTGACGACCTGGAAGACGTTCTCGGGCCAGCCGCACTCACGGGCCATGCGCACCATCAACAGCGCGGTCAGCGGGGTCTGTTCGGACGGCTTCAGGACGACCGCGTTGCCCGCGGCGAGGGCGGGGATGGCGTCGCCGAAGGAGTTGAGCAGCGGGTTGTTCCACGGGCCGATGACTCCTACGACGCCACGCGGCACCCGGCGCGTGTACATGGAGCGGCCCAGGACGAACGGCGAGAGGGAGCGGACTCTCGTCGTCGCGAGCAGACCGCGGGCCTGCTTCGCCCAGTGGGCGAAGGCACTCGCGCAGTAGACGATCTCGACGACCGCGTCCTCCCGCGCCTTGCCGTTCTCCTCGACGATGAGGTCGGCGATCTCCTCCCGGTGGGCCAGCAGCCAGCGGCGGCTTCGCGCGAAGAACTCGGCGCGGGCCCGCGTGTCCAGCTCGGCCCAGCCCCGCTGCGCCCGCCGGGCGCGCTCCACCGCCTGCGCCACCTCTTCGGCGGACGTGTCGGGCACTTCGCCGACGACCGCTCCGGTGGCGGGGTTGTCCACCACGATTCCCGTGCCCACCGGGGGGCCGTCCGCCACCAGGGCTTGATTCTGCGTCACCGAAAACTCCCCACCGGAACGTTGACTTCTCTTCATCCAGAATGAGACGGTCAATCGTACAAGTCAAGTGTCTTGTACAAGCGTCCAAGTGTGGATGTGAAGGAGCGGTTGGATGAAAAGAACGACATCGATCGCACTGAGCGGCCTGGGCGTTCCCGAGTCCCTGCGCTGGCACGGGGGAGCCCTGTGGTTCTCGGACCTCGCGCACGGCACGGGGTGCACCGATGGGACGGCGCCGGGGAGCCGGAGACAGTGCTCGAGGTCCCCGGCCGGGCCGGCGGCCTCGGCTGGCTTCCCGACGGCCGGCTGCTCGTCGTGTCCATGGACGGGGGCCGCGTCCACCGCCTGGAGGCCGACGGCGAACTGGTCGTACACGCCGATCTGCGCCACATCGTCGGCGGTCCGGTCAACGACATGCTCGTCGACCCCGAAGGGCGCGCCTACGTCGGCAACTTCGGCTTCGACTACCACGCGTTCTCCCGCGAGCATCCGAACTCCATGCTCTACGCGCCGCCCGGCCCCACGAGAGCCCCGATCGCCTGCCTGGCGCCGGACGGAAGCCTGCTCGGGCTGACGGACCCTCTGCTCTTTCCGAACGGAACCCTGCTCAGCGCAGACGGCGGGACGGTGATCGTGGCCGAGACCCTGGCCATGCGGCTCACCGCCTTCTCCAGGAACCCCGACGGCACCCTGTCCCGTCCGGAACCGTGGGCGCCCCTGATCCCGCCGCTCCTGTGGCGCCTGCTGAATCACCCGGGGGCGGTGGGCCGGGTCACCCGCAGGATCTCGGCCCTCCTCGACCACCCGGCCGTCGCGCAGCGCTCCTCGTCCCCGATCGCACCGGACGGCATCGCGTGGGACGCCGACGGCACCTCCGTCTGGATCGCCAACGCCCTGCGCGGCGAATGCGTGCGTGTCGCCCCCGGTGGCCGCGTCCTCGACCGGGTCGCCACCAGCCGGCACACCCTGAGCTGCCTGATGGCCGGGCCGGACGGGCGCACCCTCTTCGCCGCCACCGTCCCGACCGACGATCCCGTCCGTGCCGCCGAACTCAACGGCGGGCGCATCGAGTCGGTGCGGCTGTGAGTCCCCCGGTAACAATCCGGGGGAATTCGATCTGAACAATTGACTTGGACGATTGACCAGGAGAATCTGTGGCCATGCCAAAACCACCCGAAAAAGGCCGGGTCGTCCTCGTGACCGGCGCGGCCGGCGGCATCGGAGCCGCCATCGCGGAACTGGCGATCGCACGCGGTCATCGCGTCCTGCTGACCGACGTCGACGAGGAGGCCGTCCTGGCCCGGGCCCACGCCCTGGGCGAGCGGGCCACCGCACACACCCTGGACGTCCGCCGCCCCACGGACTGGAACAGGGCGTTCGACGCGGCCCGGGCACGCTTCGGCGCCGTCGACGTACTGGTCAACAACGCCGGCATCACCCACACCGGAACCGCCCGCGATCTCCGCCCCCAGCAGCACCGCGACATCGTCGAGATCAACCTGCTCGGCACCATCACGGGGGTCTGCGCGGCGATCGAGCGCATGACCGCGCAGGGCCACGGACACGTCATCAACGTCTGCAGCATGACGTCGTTCCTGCCACTGCCCGGATACGCCACCTACGGCGCCACGAAGCACGCGCTCCGGGCCTTTCACCACAGCGTCGCCATCGAGGAACGCGACGGACCGCTGGACTTCACGATCGTCCATCCGCCGTCCACCCGGACCCGCATGCTCGACCAGGAGATGGCCGATCCCTCCTCCGCCATCGCCTTCGCGGAGAAGTCCTACGCTCCGGAACGTATCGCCGAGGCCGTTGTCGACGCCATGACCGCCAAGCCGGTCGAAGTGGTGTTCCCGCCGTTCGCCGGCCGCTTCCAGCGGGCCGTCGGAGTCTTCCCCCGGCTGATGCGCCGGGTGATCCCCCTCGTCGAGGCCAAAGGCCTGCGAGAGCGGGAGAGGCTGAGCGCCGCTCAGGGGATCTTGGCATCCGGGAACCGGCGAACCTCCCAGAAAGGACGCTGAATTGAGTACGCACACGACGTCCCGGCCGGACGCGAAGAAGCCGGTCTTGAGCAGGGCCGCATCCGCCGGCACCGGGCCGGACGAGGACCGGATGGTTCAACTCGGCAAGGCGACCGAGCACTTGGACCCGCCCTTCGCCGTGGTGGACCTGGACGCCTTCGACGCCAACGCCACGGAGCTGGCACACCGGGCGGCGGGCCTGGCGACCATCCGCCTGGCCAGCAAGTCGGTCCGCAGCCGTGAACTGATCGGGCGTGCCGTCCGGCACGAGGGGTACCGGGGGATCCTCGCCTTCACCCTGCCCGAGGCCCTGTGGCTTGCCGAGGACCACGAGGACGTGGTGATCGGCTATCCGACGACGGACCGCGCCGCGCTGAAACGGCTCGCCTCGGACGAGCGGGCCGCCGCACGCGTCACCCTCATGATCGACTCGATCGGCCAACTGGACTTCGTCGACGAGGTGGTGGGCGCCTCCCGCCCCGACATCCGCGTCTGTATCGATCTGGACGCCTCGCTCGAACTGGCGGGTGGCCGCATCCACTTGGGCCCGTACCGCTCGCCCGTGCACTCACCCCGGCAGGCCGCCGCACTCGCCCGCGCCATCCGGGAACGGCCCGGATTCCGGCTCGCCGGGCTCATGTCCTACGAAGGCCAGATCGCCGGGCTGGGCGACAACCAGCCCGGGTCGCTGCTCAGGCGGGCCGCGATCCGCGCCATGCAGCGCGTGTCCGCGGGTGAGCTGGCCGACCGGCGGGCAGCGGTCGTCGCCGCCGTCGAGGCCGTGGCGCCACTGGAGTTCGTCAACGGCGGCGGCACGGGCTCCATCGAGCAGACCGCCGCCGAACACGTCATCACGGAGATCGGTGCCGGATCGGGGCTCTACGGGCCCGGACTCTTCGACTTCTACCGGCGCTTCCGCCCGCAGCCCGCCGCCTACTTCGTGATGTCCGTCGTACGCCGCCCGAGTCCCAGGATCGCCACCGTGCTGGGCGGCGGCTGGATCGCCTCCGGCCCGCCCGGCCTCGACCGCCAGCCGACGCTCACCTGGCCGCACGGCCTGCGCACCAACCCCAGGGAAGGAACCGGCGAGGTCCAGACACCGGTCCTGGGCGCCGCCGCGCACGGGCTGCGGCTCGGCGACCACGTGTGGTTCCGGCATGCCAAGGCCGGCGAACTGTGCGAACGCGTCAACACCCTCCACCTGCTGTCCGGCGCGGAGATCGTCGACGAGGTCGCGACCTACCGGGGCGAGGGGCACGCCTTCCTGTGATCCGTACCTGACCTGTGATCCGTACCTGAACAGGCCCGTTTCCGTTCTCCGGAGGTTGTATGTCCACCGAGTTCCACCCTCCGGCCCCGGTGCCGGCAGCCGCCATCGCGACAGACGCCGGTCATGCGCCGGCCGAGCCCGTCTCCCGTGGCTGGATCACCTTGTTCGGTCTGGTCTGGTTCGGGTACTGGATGGCGAGTCTCGTGCCCCTCCAACTGCTGCTGCCCCAGCAACTGGAGGTCATCGACCCGGTGTCCAAGGTCCACAGCTTCGCCGTCGTCAACGCCCTCGCCGGAGTGGTCTCGCTGCTCGCCCTCCCGGTGTGCGGGGCGCTGTGCGACCGTTCCCGAAGCCGCTTCGGACGCAGGAGACTCTGGCTGGCGGGCGGCGCCCTGTTCTTCGCGGCCGGGCTGACGGTCACCGGGGAGCAGACGACGGTGGTGGGCGTGACCCTCGCCTGGTCGGCGAGCATGCTCGGCCTCAGCGCCGCCACCGCCGGGCTCACCGCGATGATCGCCGACCGCGTCCCCGTAGGCCAGCGCGGTGTGGTGTCCAGCGCGATCTACGGCCCCCAGGCCCTCGGCGTGGTGGTCGGCATCGCCCTCGTCTCCGCGTTCGCGCTGTCTCCCGCGAGCGGCTACCTCGTCGTCGCAGCCCTGCTGGTCGTCTCTACCGTGCCGTTCCTCGCGCGTTTCCGTGACACCTCGTACGACTCCGAGGCCGCGCTGCGGCTGCGCACCCTGCTCACCTCCATGGGCCGCTCGCTCAGGAACCGCGACTTCGCGTGGGCGTTCGGCGGACGGCTCCTGGTCAACCTGGCCAACTCCCTGGGCGTCTGTTACACCCTCTACTTCCTGACCGACGACCTGAAGGTCTCCGATCCGGCCGGCAGCCTTCTCGCCTGTACGGTCCTCTACCTCGTGGCCGGTGTCCTGGCCAGCTCCGTCGCCGGAGTGCTGTCCGACCGCCTCGGCCGACGGCGGATCTTCGTCGCGCTGGCGGCGCTGCTCCAGGCGGCATCCGGGTTCCTTCTGGCGAGCTTTCCCGACCTCGGCGTCACGCTGGTGGCGTCGGCCGTCATGGGCGCGGGGTTCGGTGCGTACATGGCCGTCGACCAGGCGCTGATCACCCAGGTCCTGCCCGACGCCGGGAGCCGGGCCCAGGACCTCGGGATCATGAACATCGGGACGGTCGTTCCGCCCGCGCTGGCCCCGCTGATCGCCAGCTTCGTCATCACCTCCGACCGCGGCTATCCGCTGCTGTTCTCCTGCGTCGGCGTCGCCGCGACCGTGGGGGTCGTGCTCGTGTACCGCGTTCGGTCCGTCAGATAGATCCCGTACCCCGATGACTCCCGCGCTCCGAGAAGAAAGGAAAGCCGTGGACACGCTCCCCTCCAACGCGCCCCGGCACAGAGCGAATCCGAGCCCGAAGCCGGACAGCTGGCGGAACTGGGCCGGGAACGTCACCGCCCGCCCGGCCCGAGTCGTCACCCCCGCCTCGGTGGAGGAGCTGCGAGCCGTCGTCCGCCGGGCGGCCGAGGACGGCCTGACCGTGAAAGCGGTGGGCAGCGGCCACTCCTTCACCGCCGCCGCCGCGACCGACGGCGTGCTGATTCGCCCCGACGGGCTCAGCGGGATCCGTACGATCGACCCGAAGGCCGGCACCGTCACCGTCGAGGCGGGTACGCGACTGAAGACGATGAACTTGGCTCTGGCCCAACACGGCCTGTCGCTCAGGAACATGGGCGACATCATGGAGCAGACCGTGGCCGGCGCCACCAGCACCGGCACCCATGGCACAGGGCGCGACTCGGGCGCGATCGCGGCGCAGATCCGTGGCCTTGAGCTGGTGACGGCGGACGGATCGCTGCTGGCCTGCTCCGCGACCCGGAACCCGGAGGTGTTCGCCGCGGCACGTGTCGGACTCGGCGCCCTGGGCGTCGTCAGCGCACTCACGTTCGCCGTCGAGCCGCTCTTCCTCCTCGCCGCGCACGAGGAACCGATGACGTTCGACACGGTCACCGCGCGCTTCGACGAACTCCACGCGCACAACGACCACTTCGAGTTCTACTGGTTCCCGCACACGGACAACTGCACCACCCTGCGCAACAACCGGACCCCCGGCCCGCACGCCCCGCTGGGCCGGCTCAGAGCCTGGTTCGAGGACGAGTTCCTCGCCAACAACGTCTTCCAGGCGCTCAATTCAGTGGGCCGGACCATCCCCTCCGCCGTCCCCGCGATCGCGCGGATCACCAGCCGGGGACTCTCGGCCAGGACCTACACGGACATCCCGTACAAGGTCTTCACCAGCCCGCGCCGGGTCCGGATGATCGAGATGGAGTACGCCGTTCCGCGCGAGGCCGTCCTCGACGTCCTCCGCGAACTGAAGGCCGTGATCGAGCGTTCCGATCTGCGCATCAGCTTCCCGGTGGAGGTCCGCACCACTCCCGGCGACGACATCGCCCTCTCCACGGCGTCCGGACGCGACAGCGCCTATGTAGCCGTCCACGTCTACCGGGGGATGCCCCATCGGCAGTACTTCGCGGAGGCGGAGCGCATCTTCGTCGCCCACGAGGGGCGCCCGCACTGGGGCAAGCTCCACACCCGGGACGCCGCCCACCTCGCGAACGCCTACCCCCGCTTCGACGAGTTCACGGCACTGCGCGACAGGCTCGACCCCGACCGGCGCTTCACCAACGCCTATCTGCGCAGGGTGCTGGGCGACTGACCCGCGCCCGTCCGACTGCTCCCGTCGTCCTCGGCGGTCACCCGAAAGTCCATACCAGAGGCGTCAAGTCATGGAGGAAAAAGGCGAGTTCGGGTGAGTAGTGCCTTCAGTTGTTGACGCCGGCCAGTGGCGGGGCTACAACCCGGGGAGAGCGCTCCCAACCTTGAGGAGACCCCCCATGCAGACCTCCGCCGGCACATCCGGCAGACCTTCACCCGCCGCCGTACGCTCGCGTACGGCTCTCGGTCTGGTCGTCGTCCTGATCGTCGCCTGCTTCGCCGCCCTGACCCCCTCGCCCGCCCGCGCCGCCGACCAACTCCTGTCCCAGGGACGGCCCGCCACCGCGTCCTCGACCGAGAGCGCGTCCTTCCCCGCGAGCGCGGCCGTCGACGGGAACACCGGGACCCGCTGGTCCTCCGCCTTCGCCGATCCGCAGTGGCTGTCGGTGGACCTCGGCTCCGTCCAGCAGCTCACCCGCGTCTCGCTGAACTGGGAGACCGCCTACGCCACCGGCTACCAGATCCAGACCTCGACCGACGCCACCACCTGGACCACCGTCTACTCCACCACCACCTCGACGGGCGGCACCCAGAACATCACCGTCACCGGCAGCGGGCGGTACGTCCGCGTGTACGGCACCGCCCGGGCCACCCAATGGGGCTACTCCCTCTGGGAGTTCCAGGTCTACGGCCCCGGAAGCACCACCCCGCCCGACGACTTCTGGGGCAGCACCAGCGACATTCCGGCGGCCAACAACGCCGTGGAGGTGAAGATCCTCAACCGCACCAACGGCAAGTACCCCGACAGCCAGGTGTATTGGAGCTTCAACGGGCAGACGCACTCCATCGCCGAGCAGCCCTACCTCGACATGCCGGCCAACTCCGCGGGCCGCATGTACTTCTATCTGGGCACACCCAACGGGCCGTACTACGACTTCATCGAGTTCACGGTCGGCAACAACGTCTTCAACGGGAACACCACCCGCGTCGACGCCTTGGGCCTCAAGCTCGCCATGCGCCTGCACAGCAAGGACGGCTACGACACCGAGGTCGGCGAGAACCGGGCGACCTTCGCCGAGGACCGCGCGACCACCTTCCAGCGCTTCACCGACGCGGTGCCGTCCCAGTTCAAGGTGCTGGCCCAGACGCAGGCGCCGTACCGGATCATCGCGCCCGGCAGCGACCCCAGCTTCCGCGCGGGCGGCGCCAACGCCAACTACTTCACGTCGTACGCCCAGTCGGTCGGCGTGAACGCGGCCACCTCCGACATCTTCGGCTGCGCAGGCTCGCTGGCCGCCGACCCCAACATGTGCGCGGCCCTCAACCGCCATGTGGCGACCCTGCCGGCGTCGCAGCAGTCCGACCCGGCGCAGTTCTACAAGGCGGCACCCGCGAACTACTACGCCAAGTTCTGGCACGACAACGCCATCAACCAGCTTGCCTACGGCTTCCCTTACGACGATGTCGCGGGCCAGTCCTCCTTCATCTCGCACGCCGACCCGCAGTGGCTGCTGGTCGCCGTCGGCTGGTAGGCACGTCAACAGCGCGAAGCGGGGCCGCCCTTGTCAGGAAGGGCGGCCCCGCGTCATGGGGTGATGGCCGGAGCTACTGGACGTTGATCGTGAAGGTGGACGTGGTGTTGCGGATGTCCTGGGCGTTGCCGCTCATCCGCAGGTTGACGAAGGTGGCCGAACCGACGGCCGGTCCCTGACCAGGCTCGGGGAGCTCGTTGGCCCAGATGCCCCACCCGGACTTCGCGTCGAACGCGTCTCCGCTCTTCTTGGAGTTGGTGATGGAGATGTCGGTGAAGATGGTGTCCTTCACCGGGAACTGCGGTTGTCCGCCTACGTAGTTGGTCTGGAACATCACTCCTCCGTAGGTGGAGTTGTCGATGTCGACGTCGTTGACCCGGATGCCCTGGAAGACCTTCGAGGCCGAGAACGCCCAGATGGCGGGGAAGACCTGGGAGCCCCAGAAGTGGCCGCCCGTTCTGTCCAGGGAGACGTTCTCGATCGTCGTCGGGTCGGTCCCGAAGCCGTTCATCGGGTAGCCGAAGTCCAGCGAGGAGATCGTGATGCCGGAGTAGACCAGGGTGTCGGCGACCCGGATGTTGCGGAAGGTGTTGTTGTAGCCGCCGTAGACGGCGATACCGGCCGCACGCCAGGTGAGGGTCGACGTCAGGTTCTCGTAGAGGTTGTTCTTCTCGTCCGCGCCGCCCGCGTCGATCGCGGAGAAGAGGGCGAAGCTGTCGTCGCCCGTGGCGCGGGCGTCGTTGTTGACGACGTGGTTGTCCGTGGAGCCGTTCGTCATGTTGATGCCGTCGGCGAAGGTGTCACGGATGCGGGAGTTCTCGATGGTCATGTTGTCGGTGTTGGCGCCCCAGTACATGCACACCATGTGCTCGACCCAGATGTTGTCGATGGTGATGTTGGAGACGTTGGAGAAGTCGAACACCTTGCCCGGACCGTCTATTCGGGACGTGTAGTTGCCGAAGTAGGCGAAGCCGGAGAACGTCGAGCCGTTGGCGGTGGCTTCGGCCCGGATGCCGATGTCGGTGTTCTCCTGCGAGGAGGGGGCGTGGAAGCGGGTGAACCACGGCCCGGCTCCGACGACCTTGACCGCCTTGCCGTAGACCTGGAGCTTGCTGGAGGTCTCGTAGTCACCGGCGGGCAGATAGACGCCGACGAGCTTGCCCGTGGTGTCCATGCGGACCTTGTCGAGCGCGTTCTGCACGTCCTGCTGCGAGAAGCCGGCCGGGACCGTGTAGGCGGCCGGGTCGGGGTTCGGGATCGCCGTCGCCTGTTCGAGGTTGATGAAGTCGATCGCGTAGGTGGAGGAGTTGGCCGCGTCCTTCTGGAGACGGATCTTCGAGCCTGCCGGAACTGTCTTGCCCAGCAGGAGATTTGCCTCGTCGTAGATGTGGCGCTGGGTTCCGGCGCTCGGCGAGTTGCCTGGCGCGGTCTCGCTGCCGTACAGCCAGGCGTACTTGGAGGTGAGGTCGATCGCCTTGAGGAACTGGCCGTCCACATAGACGTCGAGCGTCGTGTCGGTGCCGTCCGGGATGGAGAAGCGGGTGACCAGGGTGTTGGTCGCTGCTCGGGTGGTCCACTCGACGTACTGGCCGGTCGAGTTGAGGGTCACCGCCTTGCGGCCGCTCGCCTCGCCCGCGATGTCGCCGATGGTCCGGTTGGGGCCGACGACCGTGGCGCCACCGCCGACCGTGCCGTCCTCGGCCTCGTACATGTCGTACGGCATGTCGGCGCCGCGGCCGACGAACAGGGGTTGTGCGGTGGTGTTGTTGGTCCGCTTGACGGGGAGTTCGTTGGCGTCGTCGGCGATGACCGTCTTGACGGTGTACTTGCCGTTGGCGGCCGTCCAGGAGCCGAGGCTGATCGGTGCGGTGGTCTGGCCGGAGGCGATGGTGCCGTTGTAGGAGCCGGTGAGTGTCTTGACGGTGGCGCCGTTCGCGTCCTGGACCGTCAGCGTGACGCCGTGCGTGCCGGAGGCCGAGTCGGTCGTGCCCTGGTTCTTGATCGCCACGCTGAACGCGACGTTGTCGCCCGCCGAGGGGCTGGACGGGGTCCAGGCCACCGGTGCGGCGACCAGGTCGGAGCTGGAGACCGGCTTGACGACGAGGGCGTCGGAACGGGTGAAGGTGTTGTTCCCCTCGTTCTGCTCGATGACCTTGTTGGACGGGTCCACCTCGGCGCCGACCGGGTAACTGCCCGCGTCCTGGGCGCCGATGCTCGCGGTGACCGTCGTCGACGCGCCGGCCGCGAGGACCGGGACATCGGCCGTGGCGACCTTCGTACCGCCGAGCGTGAAGTTCAGGTCGGTGGCCTTGGACGCCTTGCTGCCGCTGTTGGTGACGGTCGCGGAGAGGCTGATGGCGTCCGACTCGACCGGCGCCGCAGGCGAGTTGGTGATGCCGGTGACCTTCAGGTCCGGGTTGGCGGCCGGGGTGCCGATCACCTGGAACTCGGCGACCTGCCCGCCCGGGGCGCCCGTGTTGGAGGCGAACTTGAGCTGGATGTCGGCCGCCGCGCCGGAGACCGGGATGGTCACCGTGTTGCCGGTGGCCGGGTTGAACGTGTAGTCCTTCGCCGTGACGAGACTCGTGAACGCGGTCGCGTCCTGGTCGCGGCCGAGCACCTGGATGTTCTGCGTGCGCGTGGACCAGGCGGCGTCCGGGTTGAGCTTGACGACGACCTGACTCAGGTCGGCGTTGGCACCCAGCTTGGTGGTGAGGGTGGCCGGATAGGCGCCGCCCCCGCTCTCCCAATAGGTCGCGATCTGGCCGTCGTTGGCGTTCGCCGCGACATACGTGAACGTGTACGAGGAGGCCTCGATGGGCTTGCCCTGTGCGAGGTCGGAGCCGGCGCCGTTGCCTGCCCGGGTGACGCTGTTGCTCGCCACCGACACGTTCCCGGCGGCGTCCTTGGCCTTCACGTAGTAGGTGACCGTGGCTGTGGCCGACGGGGTGTCGGTGTACGAAGTCGCGTCACCGGCAACGGACTTGAGCAACTGGTCGTTGGCGTACACGTCGTAGCCGGTCACCTGGACGTTGTCGCTCGACGCCTGCCAGGTCAGCTTCACGTCGCTGCCCGACTGCGTGTAGGCGAGGTTGCCCGGTGCGGTGGGCGCCTGGGTGTCGCCGCTCGATCCCTTGCGGGTCACGCTGTTGCTGTTCGCGGAGACGTTGCCCGCCGCGTCCTTGGCCCGCACGAAGTACGTGATGTCGCTGCCGGCGGGCTGGGTGTCGGTGTAGGTCAGGACGTTCCCGGCGACGCTAGCCCTCAACTGCCCGTTGGCGTAGACGTCGTAGCCCGTCACGGCGGTGTCGTCGGTGGCCGCGCTCCAGGTCAGCTTGATCTGCCCGGTGGCGGGTTCGGTGTAGGCCAGGTTCGTCGGGGCGGTGGGCGCCTGGGTGTCGCCGGTGACCGGCCCGTAGACCTCCAGCTCGGACGCCTGCCCGGCGGGCCAGCCCGTGTTGGCGGTGAACAGCGCGCGCACGTACCGGGTGGTGGTCGTGTCGAAACTGATCGTCGTCGACTGGTCGTCGGAACTGTCGAAGGTGTACGCCTTCGAGGCCGTCAGGTCGGTGAAGTTCTGGTTGTCGGTCGAGCCCTGGATCTTGAAGGTCTGGCTGCGGCTCGGCCAGCCGCTGGGCAGCCGCAGCGTCACCTGGTTGATCTTGACCGAGGAGCCGAGGTCGACCTGGAGCCACTGCGGGAAGGCGTTGTTGGTGCTCTCCCAGTAGGTGTCGCGGTTGCCGTCACCGGCGTTGGCCGCGCCGTAGACATCGGCGTGCCCGCTCTCGCTGAAGGGCTTGCCCTGGGCGAGGTTGGGGGTCGAGGCGGCGGTCGTGAGGACCTGCATCTCGCCCAACTGGGCTGTACCGGCGACCGAGTTGGCGCTGAAGTCGGCGCGTACGTACCGGGCGAGGGTCGCGGGGATGGAGACCTTCACCGTGTTGTCGTTGGCGGGGCCGAAGACGTACTGCGCCGACGACTTGAGGGTGGCGAAGCTCTTGCCGTCGTCGCTGCCCTGGAGCGCGAACGTCTGCTTGCGGGTCCCCCAGCCCTCCGGCAGCCGCAGCACGACCTGGCGGACGCGCTTGCTCTTCCCGAGGTCGGTCTCCACCCACTGGGCCGACTTCTTCCCGGCCTGCCAGTAGGTGTCGAGGTCGCCGTCGGTGATGTTCGCGGCGGTGTGCTTTCCACGGGTGCTGCCCGCCGAAGTCCTGGCGTCGGCTGCGGCGTTGGGGCCGCCGGCCGCGTGCGCGGCGACGGCGGGCAGGCCGAGAACCATGACGGTGGCGGCGAGGGCGGCGGTCGCTGCGCGCCGCCCGGGGGATCTCTGCTTGTGTCGAGTCATGCGGGGGTCGCTTCCTGCGGAGGCTCGCGCGCCGGTGGGGCGGCGAGGGCGGCTCATTCCTGACGGAGTGGTGCAGAAAGGTGCGGGACGATCGGTGCGGTGCTCTGCGCGAGGACCGTGTGGGGCAGGATTTTGCGTTGTTTCATCGAAATATTGCAGAGTCGAGTGAGTCGGTCTACAGGTCGAACACCGGAATCTTGCGTTGTTCTGTTCTGTGTCCGTCGTATGCCTCCGGTACGGCCCGACGTCCTCCGCCGGGTGATCCGCTTCTCTGGGAGGATCGCCACCATGAGCGACAACCCGCAGCGCCTCGTCACCGTCGACCGCACCGGCCCCGGCCGGTTCACCGCCACCAACGCCCGTGGCGGCACCGTCGAGTTCGGCACCGCGAACGGTGGCGGCACCGAGTTCACCCCCGTCGAGCTGCTGCTCGCAGCGATCGGGGGCTGCACCGCGGCCGATGTCGACGTGGCCACCACCCGGCACGCGGAGCCGGACGGCTTCACCGTCACCGTGACCGGCAACAAGGTCAGCGACGACCTCGGCAACCGGATGACCGACCTCGCGGTCACCTTCGCCGTGACCTTCCCGGAGGGCGAGGCCGGGGACCGGGCCCGCGCCATCCTGCCCCGGGCGGTCGCCGTCTCCCACGACCGGCTGTGCACGGTCAGCCGCACGGTGGAGACCGGCACGCCCGTCACCGCGACGATCAAGGACGCCTGACGGGCAAGGGGTGCCCGACCTCACCGGTCCCTGCTCTTTCTCTGCGGGCCGGTGACAAGGGGTTCGCCGGGCGCTGCGTTCTTGTGAGCACTGCCTGATCCCCGGGGTGCGAGCGTCCTACGGTCCGGCCATGAAGACGAGTCGCAGCACAGGACGGACAAGGGCAAGGACATGGCACGGTGCCGCGCTCGCGGCGCTGTTGACCGCGGGCACGCTCACCGCCGCCGCCCCGCAGGCGCAGGGCGAGAGCGCGCGCACCGAGACCCCGGTCGCGTCGACGCATCCCGCCGACGGTGTGGTCGAGTCGGTGGTGCGGGTGAAAGTGCCGTTACCGCAGTCGTTCGGTACCCGCCCCGCGGCGTGCGACTGGCTGTCGTATCTGCGCTACCGCTCCGCCGACGGCCCACGCGCCTCGGCCGACGCCGACCGGATCCTCGTGGCCCAGCCCGGCATCCTCGAAGGGGCCGGAGCATTCGACAGCGTCGCCCGCGACACTGTCGCCCAAGCCGCCGCGCAGGGACGGCACTTCGAGTTCTGGGCCCTGGACCGGCGCTCCAACTGCCTTGAGGATCCCACCGGAATCGCCTCCGGCGACCAGCACACGGCCGTCGACTACTACTACCGCGGCAAGGTCGTCGACGGCCGGACCTTCGCCGGGTTCGTCGGCAACGACCAGCTCGGCTGGATGGCCAAGCTCGGCATCGAGCAGACCGTGCGGGACGAATACGACCTGCTCGTCGCCGAGTTGCCCGGTCAGGGAGTGCGCAAGAGCAAGGTGCTGTGCGGCGGGCACTCGCTCGGCGGGGTGATCACCGGGTACTTCGCGGCGGCCGACTTCGACGGGAACCCCGCCACCATGGCCGACGCCGGACAGAACCAGTGCGCCGGCTACTTCGCCCTCGACACCACGATCTCCACCTCGCTCGCGGACCTGAGCGGCAGCATCCCGGACGACACCAACCTGCCCGACATCGGGCTCGGTTACGCCGTCGTGCAGGCGGGGCTCGACAGCGGGGTGCTGTCGCGCTCCCTGTCCGCGCCGGTGCTGCTCAACCCCGAGACCATGACCCTGCTCGCCATCGCGGGCCTGGGCGCCGTACGCGACCCGGACGGCGAGTCGGATCTGCCCGCCTCTCTGCCCTCAAACCTCAACATCGAGGCCACGAACCGGTTCCTGTTCTCCAAGGACACCGCCACCTTCCTCACCGGCTCACCCGCCGTGAAGGACTTCCGGCTCACCGACGACGCCGTGCTCGGGGCGCTCATGGACGACAACTCCGAACCGCTGGCGTTCCTGCAGAGCAGCGTGGGCCTCTTCGACGGCGGACCGCTCACCGACAAGAACTTCCCCGCAGCCAACGGGAGTTCGGACCAGTCGCAGCTGTTCGGCGTCGAGTACAAGGCGATTCCGGCGCAGCCGCACGGGCCGCTCTACACCTGGCGCAACTACGACCGGGTCGGCGCCGCCGACGACCCCGGGTACCGGTCGGCCGACGGCACCCCCTTCACCAACGCCTCCAAGGAGGTCACCGACATCCACGAGCTGGCCCGCAGCATGGGGGAGCAGCCGCTGGACTTCACCGAGCAGTACTTCCCGACCAAGCTGGTCACCGACATCGAGCTGGCCACCTCCCCGCAGGTCAAGCAACTCGTCGTCCACCCGGGCGGGTTGACGGCCGACCCGACGCTCACCGTGCTCGCCGGCGACGGACTCCTCGCGGGCCGCGTCCCGGCCGAACTGCATCCGGTGATCGCCCCCGGATACCAGCACCTGGACGTCCTGACGGCGGCGCCCGTCCAGAACAACGGCCGGCCCGAAGTCGTTTCCAGCAGCCTCGCCGGGTTCGCCGCGTCACCCAAGTAGACCGACCGGGGCCCGGGAGGATCAACTCCCGGGCCCCACAGTGCTGTTACGGCTCAGACCTTGCCCGCCGCGAACGTCGCCGCCGCACCGGCGTCGGAGGTGTAGCCGAGGTGCGCCAGCACGTCCGTCCCGCCGTTCTGGCAGATGGGGTCACCCGTGGCGCAGAAGTCGATGGTGCGGCTCTGGTAGGTGCCCGTGACGCTCTTGCCGAGGGCGCGGATCGGGTTGCCGAACAGCAGCACCGCGGCGACCTTGGGTTCGACCGCCGCCGGGATCGTCGCCACGATCGGGCTGCCGACCACCGCGCCGTCGCTGCTGATCCCCATGGAGTTGTCGACGACATTCGCGCCCTGCGAATAGCCGACGAGAATGAAACGCTGATTCGGACAGGCCGCCGCCTGCGCGTTGACGTGGTTCACCAAATCGGCGTTTCCCGTCGCGGCGGACGTCAGGGAAAGGTCGGCGGGATAGTTCACCGCATAGCTGGAGAGGGTCTTTCCGGTGATTTTCTGCTGGAGCGCGGAGAACACCGGGTCGCCGACGATCAGACCGAGAGTCCCCGGCTCGAGGGTGCCGCGAGCCGCCACGACGTCGAGGTCCGCACAGGTGGCGGCCGACGCCGTGGGCGTGGTGAGAGTGGCGAGACCGGCTCCGCCGACCAGCGAGAGCGCGGCCAGGCACAAGCGAATACGCATGGGAATCCTTTGAGGGTGGGGCGCGTGCGACGCGCCTGTGGAAAGGACACCTCGAAGGTATTCGCGTTGTTTCACCGGGTGTTATGGACGGGAATTCAGAAACCGTCCCTGTTTTTGTCGGCGCGTGAGTCGCGCTCGCTCTCCCGCGACGACGCCGAACGCAGCGCGAGAATCAGGTCCAGCCGGGTGCCGGGGTCGTGCAGGGACTCGCCGAAGAGCTTCTCCAGCTGGCGCAGGCGGTAGCGGACCGTCTGCGGGTGGATGTGGAGCCGGGCGGCGACGTCCGGGACGTTGCTGCCGCTGAGCAGCCAGGCGAGCAACGTCTCGGCCAGCCGGGCGCGTTGGCCCTCGGAAGCCGCGTCGAGCGGTGCCAGGACCCGGGCCTCCAACTGCGCGAGCAGCGGCTCGTCGCTGTGCAGCAGCAGCGTCGACAGATGGTCCGCGCACAGCACCACGCCCTGCCGGGGCAGCACCCCGCGTCCCATCAGCCCCAGCGCCCGCGTGGCCCAGCGCAACGACCGCGCGGCCTCCGCCACCGGGACCGTGGGACCGATCGCCGCCGGACGGCCGCCCAGGCCGAGGACGAACGACCGCCCGCCGAACCGGCCGTAGCCCTCCGGGTCCGGTACCAGCACACGCGGCGGCCGTGACTCCATGTCGGCCAGCGCGCCGGGCATCGCCGGCGGCCGGTCCTCCGTACGCGGGTCCGCGGGTCCCGCCAGCGCGATGACGGCGACCCGGGACGGCACCCGCCACCGCGCGCCGTGTGCCAGGTCCTGCAACTCCTCCGGAGACACCGGCCCGTCGCCCAGCAGCAGATCGAGCAGCCGTCCGCGCCGCCGCTCCAGCTCGTCCGCGCTGTGGGACCGCGCGTCCGCGTAACCGGCGGCTGCCGCCTCGGCGACCTCGTGCACGGTCTGGAACGCCAATTCGCCGAGCGCGGCCACGACTTGCGAGTCCAGGCCGAGTTCCTCCGCCGTCCGTCCCATCAGCCGCCAGGCGTGCAGCCCGCCCACCCGTAACGCGGACTGCACCGCGTCCAGGCTGCGGCCCTCCAGCGCCACACCACGCCCGATCTCGTAGTACGTCGTGGCCATCGCGGCCCGCTGGTCGCGCGGGTCCGCGATGTGGTCGATGAACAGGGTGAGTGCCTGCACCACACCGGCCCGCAGATTCTCGCGGTAGACGGCACCGGACGGCAGCCCGTACTCGGGCACCTGTCTGCGGACCTCCTCCTCCACCTCGTCGGCGACGCGCGGCAGTTGGGCGCGCAGCAGCTCGGCCAGCTCGGGCGGGACCGGGGCGGTGGCGGGATCGGCGGGTACTCCGCGCGGGGTGGGGACGGCCACGACGGACACTCCTTTCCCCCGGAGGCGGCTCGCCCACGGACCGTTGCCCGTGGGACGAGGGGGACGTCCCGTGTTGGACGGCCGTCCCCTGCGCTCCGTTCCGTGCCCCGGCTGCACCGACATCACTCCGGCAGCCCCAGCGCGGCGGCGAGCATCGGCCACGAGGCGGTGAACTCCCCTTTCCAGTAGGCCCAGCTGTGCCCTCCGCCCGGATAGAAGTGGGTGGCGACCGGTATGCCGAGCAGCGCGAGAACACCGGTGAAACTGTGCGCGGACGGCCACAGCAGACTCTCCAGCGCCTCGGGCAGCCAGTCGCCCGAACCCCCGGCCACACCACTGCCGTTGGACACGTACAGCGGTGTGCCGCGCAGACCGCCGGCCCGGGCGCGCGGATTGAAGGCCCGCCAAGTGAGGCCATCCAGCAGAGGGTTGCCCCACAGCGTGCGGGGCGCCAGGCTCTCGCGGGCCACGATGGCGTCCACCAGCGAGGGCACTCCGGGGGCCGTGGTGTCGAGGATCCCGCTGTAGGACGCGGCGGCGGCGAACGCGCCCGGGTGGCGGGCCGCGTGCGCCATCGCGCCGTAGCCGCCGGTGGACACCCCGGCGACCGCCCGCACACTGGACGCCCGGTAGTCGCGGGCCAACAGCGCCGGAACCTCCAGGAGTTGGAAGGTCTCGTAGTCGGGGCCCTCGCGCCAGACGCTGGGGATGCCGGTCGGACCCGCGTCCGGCATCGCGACGATGAGATCCCGTCCCTCGGTGAAGGCCTCGATGTCCGTCTCCCGGGTCCAGGACGTGTAGTCGTCGTGCGCCCCGTGCAGCAGATACAGCACGGGATACGTCCGACCGGGCTGCGCGGCGAAGTCCGACGGCAGGATCAGCCGCACCGGCGCACTGCGGCCCAGCGCGGCCGAGGACACGGACACGTCGAAGGTACGCGCCGAGACCTGCGTCGCGGCCCGCGCACGGCCCACGGCGGCCGTGGCACCGAACAGCACGGCAAGCCCGGTGGCCGCGGCGACCCGCCCGGCGGCACGCCGGGACATCCCGCCGGACGGGCGCTGCGGCAGGGTGGCGCGCGGGGAGATCCCGGTGGGGTGGTGGTGCGATGTGGCGGCGCCCGGGGTCACTCCGGCGGGGCGGTGACGCGATACGGCGGTGCCGGGGGTCGGTTCGGTGGGGCGGTGGTGCGGCATGGCGGCTCCTCGGTCGGGTCGGCGGGTCCTCAGGCCGGTGCGGTGGGTCCGCCCGGCGAGGCCAGCACCCGCCGCAGATGGGCGGCGATCTCGTCGACGTGCGGCGGGTCGAGCAGCGACAGGTGATGCCCCGACACCGGTACGACCGTCAGGCGCGGGCACAGCTCGTCCCAGCCGAGCGCGTCGTCGTCCCGTTCGTACGCCGGGTCGCGCACGGTGTGCGGCGCCGGTTCCGTGGCCCGGTACAGCACCACCGGGCCCTCGTACCGGCCCGGGCGGTGTGCCTCGCCGATCCTCAGATCCAGGTACGAGGCACGCTGGTGCTCCAGCGCGGCGGGCGGCACCCGCACGGCCCCGCGCAGGGTGCGCAGCACGGCGT
The DNA here is from genome assembly GCF_045209635.1 of Streptomyces sp. NBC_01622. Taxonomy (NCBI): domain Bacteria; kingdom Bacillati; phylum Actinomycetota; class Actinomycetes; order Kitasatosporales; family Streptomycetaceae; genus Streptomyces; species Streptomyces sp. NBC_01622. The sequence goes on along the minus strand of NZ_CP109293.1, from coordinate 1,425,070 downwards.
CGATGCGTGTGCGGTCGTCGTCCATCGCCACGAGTTCGTCGTACGGCAGCGGCAGTTGGACGCCGTACGCGTCGGCGACGTGCCTGGCGAAGCCGGTGAGGTGGGCACGGACGCGGTCGGCGGGGGTGCGGCCGGGCTGGGGGAGGGGACGTACGGAGTCGATGAGCGCGACGAGTTCGACGTCCCGCCCGGCGGCGGCGAGCCGGCGTGCCGTCTCCTGGGCGACGAACCCGCCGAAGGACCAACCGCCCAGCGCACACGGCCCGTCGGGGTGCACGGCGGTGATCTCCTCGGCGTAGCGCCGCGCCTTCTCCGACACCGTACGGGCGTCCTCGATCCGGTCGAGACCGTGCACCGGCCGGTCGTCGCCCAGGTGTTGGGCGAGCGCGCGGTAGACGTCGGTGGTACCGCCGGCGGCATGGAAGAGGAAGAGCGGGGCCTGCGTGCCGCCTCCGCGCAACGTGCGGAGAGGGGTCGGGTCGTCGGTCAACTGCCGTATCCGGGCGGCGACTTCATCGACCGTCGTGGCGTCGAACAGGTCGTGCAGACGCAGCTCGATCCCGAACTCGCGGTCCAGTGCGGTACGGATCCGGACGGCCATCAGGGAATCCAGGCCGAGGTCGGCCAACGCCGTGGTGGGGGAGACGCGGGCCGGGGAATGGCCGGTGACGGCGGCGATGTGGTGACTCAGACGGGCGACCACGGAAGCAGGCGCGGGTTCCACAACAGCGGCGAGTTCTGGCGCAACGGCGGGCTCCGGGACGACGGCCGCGACGGCAGTCCCCGCCCACCGCTCCGCCGTGACGTGCCCCCGCCCGTCCGTCCACCAGTACCGGACGTGCCGCCAGCGCGGCAGCGGAAGGTCGACGACCCGACCGGCCGGTACCGGCAGGGACAGCCCCGCCGCGTACAAGGCACCCAACTCCCCGAGGAACGCGGCGGATCCGGCCGCGTCGCGCCGCAGAGTACTCACGGTGAGAGCGCCGGGCACGGTGTCGGTGATGGACCGGGCCAGGACCGGATGCGGCGAGATCTCGACGAAGGCGGTACGACCGTCCGCCGCAGCCGCCGCGAGGGCCCGGTCCAGCCGCACCGGCCGGCGCAGGTTGGCCGCCCAGTGGTCGGCGCCGAACTCGCAGACACCGCGCGGGTCGTCGAGGACGGTGGAGTAGACGGGGACCCGCGGTGACCGGCCCCGGAGGTCCGCGAGGGCCTCGACCAGCTCAGGCAACAGCGGGTCCACCTGGGGCGAGTGCCCGGCGCCGACGACCCGCATGGCCCGGGCGGCACGCCCTCGCTCCTCCAGCCGGCGCACCAATCGGGCGACCGCCGCCTCGTCACCGGTGACGACCTTCTGCCGGGGCGAGGAGTGCACGGCGACCTGGACACCCGGGAACTCCCGGTCCAGGTCGGGCAGTTCACCGTCCTCCAGGTCCACGACGGCCATCGCGCCCCCGCGGAGCCCACCGAGCAACCGGGCCCGCACGGCGACGACCCGCGCCGCGTCCACCACGTCCAGCGCGTCCGCGCACACGGCGGCGGCCACCTCGCCCAGGGAGTGACCGATCACGGCGGCGGGTTCGACGCCGTAGGACCGCCACAGCTCGGCGAGCGCCAACTGTGTGCCGAAGAGCACTGGTTGGGACACGTCGAGCCGGTCGAGAGGTCCGGCGGAGGCCAGGTGTGCGCGGAGCGAGAAGCCGAAGACGTCGGCGAGCTGTGCGTCGAGTTTCTCCACGGCGGCGGCGAAGGCCGGTTCCTCCACGAGGAGTTGGCGTCCCATGCCGGTCCACTGGCTGCCGTATCCGGAGAACACCCACACCGGACCGCGCCCCACCCGATCACGGTCGCCGGTGATCACCCGCGGGTCCCGGCCGCCCTGCCCCAACGCGCCCAGTACGTCGGCCAGTTCGCGCCCGTCGTGGGCGACGACTGCGGCACGTACCGGCCCGCGCCCGGTACGTCCCGCGAGCGTGCGTGCCACATCGGCGGGGCGGGCCGCGCTCCCCACGGGCGTGCGCAGCCACGCGGCGAGCCGGGCCGCGGTGTCGCGGACCCGCTCGGTGTCGATGTCGGAGAGGAGATGCAGGCGGGCGGTCGATTCCTCCACCGCCGTGGCTCTGGGCTTCTCGGCCGCCCTGGCGCCGGACTTGTCGGCCTCCGTCGCCCCCGACCTCCCGGACGGAGGTATGGCAGGCCGCCATTCCTCCAGTACCGCATGGGCGTTGGTGCCACCGAAGCCGAAGCCCGAGACACCTGCCGTGGCCGTACCGCCGTAGCGGGGCCAGGGTTCGGGCTCGGTGACCAGACGCAGCCGTGTGTCGGGAAGCGACGTGCCGTGCAGCGACGGCGGGACGAGGTCGTGGTGGAGGGCGAGGACCGTCTTCACCAGGCCGGCGAGACCGGCCGCGCATTCCAGGTGCCCGAGGTTGCCCTTCACCGAGCCCAGCAGCAAGGGCTGTTCGCGGTCACGGCCCGCGCCCAGTACCGCGCCGAGCGCGCCCGCCTCGATCGGGTCGCCCAGCGGGGTACCGGTCCCGTGCGCCTCCACATAGTCCACGTGGGCCGGGGCGAGTCCGGCCCGCCCGTACGCCGTGGCCAACAGGGCTTGCTGCGCGGCCGGGTTGGGGGCCAGCAGGCCGCCCGAGCGGCCGTCGGAGTTGACCGCGGTGGCGCGGATCACCGCGAGGACGCGGTCACCGTCGCGCTCGGCGTCGGACAGCCGTTTCAGCAGCACCGCCGCGCAACCCTCACCGCGCCCGATGCCGTCGGCCGTGGTGGCGAACGGCTTGCAGCGGCCGTCCGGCGCGAGTGCCCCCGCCCGGGCGAAGGCGACACCGACAACGGGGGAGAGCAGGACGTTGACCCCGGCGGCGATCGCCGTGTCGGTCTCGCCGCCGCGCAGGCTCACGCAGGCCTGGTGCAGCGCGACCAGGGAGGACGAACAGGCCGTGTCCACAGCCATGTTGGGACCGTGGGTGTCCAGGACGTACGCCAGTCGGCCCGCCGTCACACTGAGTGCCGCGCCCGCCGGGGCCCAGGGGTCGACGGTGTGCGCGTCGGCGCCGGTGAGGCGGCCGTACTCCGGGGCCGAGACGCCGACGTAGATGCCGGTGGCCGTGCCCGCGAGGGCCGTGGCCGGGACGGCGGCGTGGTCGAGCGTCTCGCGGACGACCTCCAGGAGGATCCGCTGCTGGGGGTCCATCACCGCGGCCTCGCGCGGTGTGATCCGGAAGAAGTCGGCGTCGAACCCGGCGATGTCGTCCAAGTAGCCGCCGTACACGGGTGCTTCGGCGGGTGGGAACGGCGTGAAGTCGCCCCATCTGTCCTCGGGGACACGCCTGATCGCGTCGACGCCGTCGATCAGCAACTGCCAGTAGCCGTCGGGGCCGCGCACCCCGCCCGGCAGCCGGCAGCCGACCCCGATCACCGCGACGGGCTCGCCGGGCGCTGCCAGCACATCCGGCGCGGGGAGGTGACGCGGGTCGGAGTCGGGCCGGAGGCCGGTACCGCACACCCGTGCCACCAGCGCGTCCACGGTCGGCGCCTCCCACAGCAGCGTCGCCGGCAGTTCGTGCCCCGTCAGCAGCGACAACTCGCCCGCCAGCACGACCGCGTCCCGCGAGGACATACCGAGTTCGGCCAGCGGCCGGTCCATCGCCACGTCACGCACCGGCGTGCCGTGCCACTCGGCCACCCGCTCCACGATCCGGCGACGTAGCGCGTTCTCGTCGGCGGCCGTCATCCCGTGGTCTCCGTCGCGTAGTCGCCCTCCAGATACCGGGCGCGGGTCAGGGCCCGTGACACCTTGCCGCTGGAGGTGCGGGGCACGGTGCCGGGAGCGACCAGGACGACATCGGCGAGCCGCAGCCCGTGCCGCGCGGAGACGGCCGCGCGCACGGCACGCGTCAGGGCCGGTACGTCGAGGTCGGCGAGGCTGGTGGTGCGCGCGTGTTCGGCGACGACCACCACCCGCTCGCCCGCGCCACCCGGCACGCCGAACGCGGCGAGCCGGTCCCGTCGTAGGGTCCCGTGCGCGTCCTGCGCGGTGGCCTCCACGTCCTGCGGGTAGTGGTTGCGGCCGTCGACGACGATGAGGTCCTTGAGTCGGCCGGTGACGATCAACTGCCCCTCCAGCACGGTCCCGAGGTCGCCGGTACACAGCCAACTGCCCGGCGCCTCCTCGCCGAGTGTGGCGCCGAAGACGCGCTCGGTCTGCGCCGAGTTGTTCCAGTAACCGCGCCCCACATTGGGACCCTGCACCCAGATCTCCCCGACCTCCCCCTCGGCCAGCACGGCGTGGACGACCGGATCGACGATGCGCACGCGCTGCCCAACTGGCGTACCGCAGGCCGCCAGCAGCACCGCCCGCGGATCCTCGGGCCGCGCGGGCAGCGCCTTCCCGGCCGCGAGGGCGTCCCGGTCGAGGGCGAACCGGCCGAGTGGCCGGCCGGGCCGGGCCGCGCTGACGAACACGGTCGCCTCGGCGAGCCCGTACGACGGACAATGCGCCTCCGCCGCCAACCCCTGGGCGGCGAACGCGGCGTGGAAACGGTCGGCGGTGCCGGGCCGAACGGGCTCGCTGCCGTTGATCAGCGCGGCGACCCCGTCCAGCCGCAGCCCCTCCTTCTGCGCCTCGGTGACGGTGGAGGCGCAGTAGTCGTAGGCGAAGTTCGGCGCGGCACTCAGCGCGCGCGGATGCGTGGCCAACAGCCTCAGCCAGCGCGCCGGTTCGTGCAGGAACGCGGCCGGGTCCATGAGGACCGAAGGCACCCCGCGTACGACGGGGGCCGCCACGCTCAGCACCAGCCCCATGTCGTGGTAAAGCGGCAGCCAGCCCACACAGGTCACCGGATGCGCGTCGGCGCCGTAAGCGGCAAGCGCCTGGCGGGCGTTGGCGACGACGTTGGCATGGGTGATCTCCACGCCCGCCGGAGCCCGGGTCGACCCGGAGGTGTACTGGAGATAGGCGGTCGCCGCCGAATCAGGCTCCGGCGCACACCAGTTGAGGGCGGCGGTGTCGGGCACCCGGTCCGCCGCGAGGACCGGCACCTCCGCGCGCTCGCAGAAGTCCGTCACCTCGGCCAGGACACGGCCGGTGGTCACCACGACCGAGGGGCGCGCGTCGCCCAACACCCCGACGAGCCGGTCGCCCTGCCCCGGCAGACCGGGCGGATACAGCGGTACGGCGACCATTCCGGCGGTCAGCGCCGCCAGGAACCCGGTGATGTAGTCCGTCCCCTGCGGGCACAACAGGGCGACCCGCGCCCCGGGTTCGGCCTGTTCGGTGAGCCGGGCGGCCAGTGCGCGTACCCGCAGATCGAGCCGCTGCCAGGTCAAAGTGCGGTGCACACCACGGGATTCGGGCGCGGGGTGTTCGACGAAGGTGAACGCCCGGCGGTCCGGGGTGAGTTCGGCCCAGTGCCGCACGTACTCGGGGAGGGTCCGGTACGCGGGCGCGAGCGGGGGTCGGCGGCTGTCCATCGGGCGTGCTCCTCACATCGCAGAACATCGCGGTGGCGGCTGGCGGCTGGCGGCTGGCGAGGGCGAACAAGGGGAACGGGGTGAACAGGTCGGTCAGAGCGGGATGTTGCCGTGCCGCCGCTCCGGCATCGGGGCGCGCTTGCCACGCAGTGCGCGCAGGGCGCGGCCGACATGGGCGCGGGTGTCGCGCGGGGCGATCACGTCGTCGACGTACCCGCGTTCGGCGGCGGGATACGGCGTCCCGTGCGTGGCCTCGTACGCGGTGACCAGCTCGGCCCGCAACGCCTCGGGGTCGTCCGACGCGGCGAGTTCACGCCGGTGCAGCACCCCCACGGCGCCCTCCGCGCCCATGACCGCGATCCGCGCGGTCGGCCACGCGAGGTTGAGGTCGGCGCCGAGATGCTTGGAACCCATCACCGCGTAGCCGCCGCCGTACGCCTTGCGCACCACCACGGTGACCTTGGGGACGGTCGCCTCGGCGTATGCGTACAGGAGTTTGGCGCCGCGCCGGATGATGCCGGCCCGCTCCTGGTGGACGCCGGAGAGGTAGCCGGGGACGTCGGCGAAGGTCAGCAGCGGAATGCCGAACGCGTCGCAGAACCGTACGAACCGCGCGGCCTTCTCGGAGGCGTCGATGTCGAGGACCCCGGCCGAGTGCAGCGGCTGGTTGGCGACGACCCCGACACTCGCTCCCTCGACCCGGGTCAGCGCGCAGATGATGTTCGGCGCGAACAGCTCCTGGACGTAAAGGAGTTCACCGTCGTCGACGACCGCGCGCAGGATCTCCCGCATGTCGTAGGCGTGGCCGAGCCGGTCGGGCACGATCGCGTCGAGCGGGGCACCGTCGGCCACCGAACCGGGCGTGAACTCCGGTGGCCGTTCAAGGTTGTTGGCCGGAAGGTACGACAGCAGGTCGCGTACGGTGTCGAGCGCGTCCTCCTCGTCGGCGGCCAGGAAGTGGGCGTTGCCGTTCAGGGAGTTGCTGGTGCGGGCGCCGCCCAGCTCCTCGGCGGTGGTGCGTTCACCGGTCACCGCTTCGATGACGTCGGGGCCGGTGACGAACATGTGCGAGGCACCGTCCACCATCACGGTGAAGTCGGTGATCGCGGGGGAGTAGGCTGCGCCGCCCGCGCACGGGCCCAGGACGACGGAGATCTGCGGTATCACCCCGGACGCCCTCACATTGCGCCGCACCAACTCGGCATACAGCGCGAGGGAGTTGACGCCCTCCTGGATGCGGGCGCCGCCGGAGTCGTTGAGGCCGACGACCGGGCAGCCGGTCTTCAGGGCGAGGTCCATGAGAGCCACGGTCTTCTCGCCGAAGGCCTCGCCCATGCTGCCGCCGAAGACCGTGGAGTCCTGCGCGAACACACAGACCGGCCGTCCGTCGACCGTGCCGTACCCGGTGACCACCCCGTCGCCGTACGGGCGTTGGGCGCCGTCCCCCACGGCTCTCGCCCGCACGAACACACCGGTCTCCGTGAACGAGCCGCCGTCCAGGAGCCGTTCGATCCGCTCCCGCGCACCGAGCGCCCCGTGTCTTCTCGGCGCGCCCGTGACCACCGCCCGTGCCCGCCGCTCTTCCAGGTCGGCGATGCGTCCGGCGGTGCGGTCCGCCGCGGGTGTCACTGCCGTCAGGGATGTTGTCGCCTCTAGCGTCACAGCCACCTCCGAAGTGGTTCTCGAATATGGCAGCGATTCGGGAGCGGGCCGCGGGATCGCCGTTCTGTTTGCGGGAGTTGAGTCCCGCGCGACGGAGGTTCGTCCTGAGGTGACAAGGGAGTGACAGCGGTCCGGCACAGCACATAGGCGACGGCGGTCCAGACCATTAGTGTGGTCATGTCACTGGCAACGTTTCCATCCCGTCTTACGTGCCCCCACCGATGTGACTACAGGAGGACCCCGGATGAGATCGTCGATGAGATGGCCGCTGACCGCGGCCGACGGAACCCAGAACCGCGTACTGCGCCCGCTGGCCCTCGTGTTGACCGCGCTCCTGCTCGGCCTGGCGGCACTCTTCGGTGCCCCGCAGTCCGCACAGGCCGCGGCGGGCACAGTGTCGGCGTACCCGGTCCCGTCCATCTACCCGGCGTCCACCGACTACAGGCTGACCGTCAACGGAACCTCCGTACCCGTCACCAAGTACACCGGCTACGACATCGCGCAACTCGCCCTCGGGACGGGCACCGCCACCATCACGGTGACTAAGCTCAACAACACGGACATCGGCTCGTACAGCATCAGCCCGCAGAAGCTCGGCATCACCGGAACCGTCAGCGGGCCGACCCTGACCTTCACCGTCCAGAACGACGAGTACCTGATCGTCAAGCTCGACGGCCGCCCCAACCTGGTCATCGCCGCCGACCCGGCCGAGACCAACCGCCCGGCGACCAGCGGCACCGGCGTCTTCAACGTGCAGAGCGCGCCCTACTCGGCCCAGCCGAACACCGGCGCCTACACCACGACGGCCTTCCAGAACGCCCTCAACGACGCCGCCGCGTACGGCTCCGCGAACGGCACCCAGGGCATCGTGTACGTCCCCGCCGGCGTCTACACCCTCGGCAACCTCTACCTGCGCAGCAACCTCGCGTTCTACCTCGCCCCCGGCGCGGTCCTCCGTTACACGGGCGACGCCGCCCACTATGTGGTGACCGGACACAAGACCTCGCAGGGTCGTGACCTCACCTGGTTCATCTCCACCCGGTACTCCTCGACGAACATCAAGATCTACGGCCGCGGCATCATCGACGGCAACGGCCAGGCCGCGCTCGCGCCCTCCAACCTCGGCGTGAACCTCCTCGCCCCGATCTACACGAGCGGCTTCACCGTCGACGGCATCACCTTCCGGGAGTCCAGCAGCTGGGCGGTCATCCCGCTGCGCTCCTCGGACCTGGCCTTCCGGAACATCAAGCTGTTCAACAGGTTCGACATGGGCGAGAACGACGGCATCGACGTCATGGAGTCCACGAACGTCACCGTCGACCACGCCATCGGCATCGGCCTCGACGACCCGTTCAGCACCAAGACCTGGCCCGACGTCGCCGACATCTACAAGTCGGTCCCCGGCACCGCCCGCCCGCTGGACAACGTCACCTTCAACGACCTTGTCTCCTGGACCTATTGCTACGGCGTGAAGGTCGGCCAGGGCGTCTACGAATCACAGAACAAGGTCACCTTCCAGCACGTCGTCGTCTACGACGCGGCCGTGGGCATCGGCGTCCACCACAAGTACGGCACGGCGGCTGCGACCAACCTCAAGTTCGACGACATCGACATCGAACGGCTCAGCTTCAGCAACGACGGCAACCGGACCTGGCTCGCCATGATGACCGGCAGCACGGCGGGCATCGGCCCGGTCACCGGCGTCACGATCTCCAACGTCCGGGTCCGCAACGCGGGCGTCACCGCCGCCCGCATCAACGGCCTCCCGGGCGCGCCCATTTCAGGCATCACCCTGAGCCACATCGTGATGCCTGGCAGCACGACCGGTGCGACCACCCTGAGCCAGATGAACCTCACCAACCTGTCGGACTACGGCAGCCTCACCATCACCCCCTGAGCTCGGACGACGACGGCGCGGCGGTCGGCCTCCCGTGGTGGGCGGCTCGGCTGCCGCCCGGCGTGCCGCGCAGGCCGGGCGGCAGCCGGTAGGACACCCATGTCCAACGCCTCTCGGGCTGTTAGCCTGCGGTTATGTCCGACCTGGGGCCCATCGCCTGGCCACCCGAGCCGATCAGGACCGAAAGGCTCGTGCTCCGTGAGCCCGAGGCCCGGGACCATGCGGTGTTCATCGAGCTGCTGGCGTCGGCAGAGGTGCACACCTACCTCGGCGGCCCCCGGCCGCGTGACGAGCTTGAGCGCGAGCTGCCCGGGGTGCCCGAGCGGTGGCCCGGGAGTTTCGTCGTTGAGTCCGACGGGGCGATGATCGGCCAGATCCTGCTCAGGAGAGCGCCGGAGCACCGTCGCCCGGCCGCCGAGGGGAAAGTCGATCTCGGCTACCTGTTCCTGCCGCGAGCGTGGGGATTCGGGTACGCCGCCGAGGCGTGCGCGGCGGCACTCGACTGGTTCGACGGCGTCCTTCCCGGCGAGCCGGTGGTGCTGACCGCCCAGTCCGCCAACGCCGGTTCGATGCGCCTCGCGGCAAGGCTGGGGTTCACCGAGGTGGAGCGGTTCGAGGCCTGGGACGCCGAGCAGTGGCTCGGCCTACGGTCCCCGGTCTCGCCGTCCGCCTGAGCCCAGGACGTCCGACCCCCGCTCACACCACCCCACCACCCACCCCCGGTGCCGCAGGCAGAGTCCGAGGATGCACCGGAAACAAATGCCGCACCCCCTCCCCGCACACCTCAAGCGCAAGCTCGCAGAACATCGCATTCGCCCAGCCGAACCACTCCCGGGTGAACCGGCCCGGCGCGTCGACATGGAAGCTCTCGTGCATCAGGCCGGTACCGGCGGTGGTGGCCGCCAGGATCTCCAGGGCCCGAGCCGCCTCGCCCGCGTCGCCCGTCAGACCGGCGGTGGCGATCGCCAGCGGCCAGACGTGGTGGTCAGGCGTGTGCGAACTGCCGATCCCGGAGGCGTAACCGCCGCTGAAGTACGAGGGGTTGGCCTCGGAGAGTGCGAAGCGCCGGGTGGCCCGGTAGAGCGGGTCCCCGGGTGTGCACCAGCCACTCAAAGGGAGACTCAGCAGGCTCGGCAGGTTCGCGTCGTCGCAGAGCAGTGCGCCCCCGAGGCCGTCCACCTCGTACGCGAGGACGGCGGCGCCGTCGACCTCGGTCACCGCGTGCGCCAGGATCCCGGCGTCGATCTCGTCCGCCAACCGCCATGACTCATGGGCGAGTTCGGTGTCGTCGAGAACCGCCGCGGCCAGCTCCGCCAGCCCGTGCAGGCTCGCCGACGCCAGCGCGTTGGCCGGTACCAGACAGCCGTGGACGCACGCGTCGTCGCTCGGCCGGAAGCCCGACCAGGTCATGCCGGTCCAACCCACCGGCGCGCCACGGCCGTTGAGGGGCAGACTGTCACCGGCGAACGGACCGGACGGGCGGCGGAACCGGTAGGGCGAATCGCGGCCGTGGGACTGCTCCGCCCGCCACAGCCGCACGATCGTCCAGGCCGCTCGGTGGAACGCCTCGTCGAGATGGTCCTCCCGGCCGGTCGCCCGGCGGATCGCGTACGCCAGCTGCAACGGCGCGCAGAGCGAGTCGAGTTCGTACTTGCGCTCCCAGATCCAGTCGCCCGGCGTGGGCTGGTCGCAGGGTTCGCCGTGCGCGCCGGTGGGGCCGTCGTTGAAGGCGTTGGCGTACGGGTCCAGCAGTACGCAGCGGATCTGCCGGCGCGAGACGGCGGTCAGCACGTCGCCGACCTCCGGGTCCGTGGCCACCGCGAGGTAGGGGCGTACCTGTGCCGTACTGTCCCGCAGCCACATCGCCGGGATGTCACCGGTCTTGACGAACACCTCCGGGCCGTACGCCGACCCAGTGCCCCAACTCATCGACGTGGTCCAGGTGTTGGTCAGACACCGCTCGACGATGTCTGCCGCCGGACCGCCCCGCAGCTCGTCGGCCAGCCGTCGCCCGAGCGTGCTCAGCGACTCCGGAACTGCCCACACTGTTCCGGATGTTGACCCGGGAAACGTTACCATCGCGCCTCTTGACTCCCTCATGTGGCGTGCGCCACGGTGTGATCGCCAGGGAATGGAAACGTTACCTTGCGGCGGTCGGCGACCACCAGACGGTCGGGTCGGCCCCGGTCCGGGTCTTCGCCAACTCCTCGGAGGAAGAAGGTGAGCGCGTGTGACAGCCGCTCCGCACCAAGAGACGAGAACCACCGCACCACCCGTTGACCGACCGCCGGACCGGGGGAGCCGGGGGCGCTTCGGACGCCCCTGGCGACGGCGGCGCAGGCGCTCCTCGGACACCCTGGCCGCGTACGTCTTCCTCGCCCCGGCGCTCACCGGCTTCACGGCGTTCGTCGTCTACCCGCTGTTCCGCTCCGCCTACTTCGCGCTGACCAGCTACAACGGCCTGTCGGACCCCAAGTTCATCGGCCTCGACAACTTCCGCCGGATGTTCACCACCGACCCGTCCTTCTGGCCCTCGGTGCGCGCCACCCTGCTGCTCGTCGTCCTGTACGTGCCGCTGTCGCTGGCCATCGGGCTGGCCCTGGCGGTGTTCTGCAACCAGCGGATGCGGGGCGTCAGCCTGCTGCGCACCCTGTGCTATCTGCCGGTCGTTCTGCCCGTGGTGGCCACGATCACGCTCTGGAAGTTCGTGTTCAATCCCCAGGTCGGCCTGGCCAACCAGGTGTTGAACTGGCTCCACCTGCCCACCAGCGAGTGGCTGTCCGGGGACAGCTCGGCGATGCCCTCGATCGTGATCGTCATGCTGTGGAGCGTCGGCTCCACGATGATCATCTTCCTCGCCGCGCTCCAGGCGGTCCCCACCGAGCTGTACGAGGCGGCCAGGCTCGACGGCGCCGGCCCCCGCACGGTGTTCTTCCGCATCACCCTGCCGCTGATCAGCCCGATCATGCTGCTGCAGGTGGTCATGCAGATGGTGACGGCCCTCCAGGCGTTCAACCAGCCGAAGATCCTCTCGCCGGACAACCAGGGCGGGCCAGGGTTCAGCACCAGGACCCTGATGCTGTCGATCTACAACAACGGCTTCCCCAAGCTCGGCCAGGTCTCCCAGTTCGGCTATGCCTCCGCCCAGGTGTGGGTGCTCTTCCTCGTCATCGTCGTCGTGATCGCCGCGACCGCCCGCTTCTCGTCGATTTGGACCTACAGTGACCACGTCTCCTGACGTCACGAGGGCGCCGACGACGGCGCCGAAGCCGGCCGCCCCGGCCAAGCCGCGCGGCCGGGCCGTACGCACGGCATCCTGGTACGCCACCGCGCTGCTGATCAGCTCGGTGATGATCGTGCCCATCCTCTGGATGCTCACCGTCGCGCTGAAAGGCCCCTCGGCGGTCTTCGAGGTTCCGCCCCGGCTCCTGCCCCACGAGTTCCACTTCAAGAACTTCATCGACGGGCCGAAGGTCATCCACTTCCCGCGCCTGCTGCTCAACTCCGTTGTCATCACCGGTCTTTCGGTGATCGGCGGCGTGATGACCTCGATGATGGCGGGCTACGCCCTGGCCCGGCTGCGCTTCCCCGGCCGCAAGGTGTGGTTCTACGTCTTCGTCGGCAGCATGCTGCTACCCCCGGTGATCGGCATCATCCCGCTGTTCCAGCTGTTCAAGGACATCGGCTGGTACGACACCTGGCTGCCACTGATCGTCCCGGCATTCCTCGGCGGCAACCCGCTCTTCATCTTCCTGGCCCGCCAGTACTTCCTGTCGATCCCGCACTCCATCGACGAGGCGGCCAAGGTCGACGGCGCGGGGCACATCCGGATCTTCTTCAGCGTGATGCTGCCGATCACGAAACCCGCCTGGATAACGATGTCAATCCTGGCCTTCCAGATGTCATGGAACGACTACCTCAACCCGCTGATCTACCTGTACTCGTCCCAGAAGTGGCCGCTGAGCGTCGGCATGGCCTCCTTCGTCACCCAGTTCGCCGGCCAGACCCCGGACTGGAACCTCTACATGGCCACCAACCTGCTCTACATGCTCCCCCCACTGGCCGTGTTCTTCGTCGCCCAGCGCTACTTCATCCAGGGCCTGAGCGCCCTGGGCACCGTCAACCAGCGCTGATCCGCACCTCGACCCACTCACGAGCCGTGTACCGGCCAGGTACCAGGAGGGCATGATGAAACGATTGATCCGTCTCGGCGGAGCGTTGTTGACGGCGGGGGGACTGCTCGCGACGGCGGCCTGCGGAGGCTCGTCCGGGAAGCAGTCGGACGGCAAGGTGACGGTGACCCTCATGACCTGGGAGTCCGCCACCACCAACAAGGCCATCGACCAGGCCCTGACCGGTTTCCACGACCCGAACATCACGGTCAAGCGCGTCGACACCCCCAACGGCAACTACAGCGACAAGCTCGCCGCACTCACCCAGGCCAAGAAGCTCCCCGACCTGTTCTGGTGCGGCAACGACACCGAGCAGCAGTACACCAGCCAGGGCCTGCTCACCGACTGGGCCTCCCGGCTCTCCGGCTCCACCGACTTCGGCGCGAGCAGCTTCGTCTCCTCCACCATGAAGAACTGGAAGACCGCCGACGGCAAGATCGGCGGCGTTCCGTCCCTGCTGAACACCTACGGCATCTGGTACGACGTCGACGCCTTCAAGGCCGCCGGCCTCACCGTGCCCGCGGCCGGCTGGACCTGGGACCAGATGTTCGCCGACGCCGCGAAACTGCACGCGAAGGGCGCCAAGTACGGCCTCGTAGCGGATGCGTTGACATCCACGGACGGCCCGTTCTCGCTCAGCACGTACGCGCTGTCGGCGGGCGGCGCGCCGTTCGCCGACGACGTCCACCACCCCACGAAGACGACCATCGACACGACGTACACCGACGGCGTCAGCAAGGTCGTGGCGGGGATCAAGAGCGGGGCCGTCGCACCGCCCGGATACGACATCAGCAACCAGCAGGCGCTGTTCGCCGCCGGACAGATCCCCATGCTGTGGAGCGGCCAGTGGCTGGCGGCCGGCTTCCTCACCGACAAGCCGAAGATCAAATACGGCTTCGCGCCGCTGCCCCAGCAGACCAAGGCGGCCACCCTCTACGACGCGGTGGGCATCTGCACCCCGTCGTACACCCAGAACGCGGACGCCACCTTCAAGGTCCTCAAGTACCTCGACTCCACCGTGTGGACCAAGGTGCTGCCCGACTCCCCGGTCGCGGCCCCGGCCTATCTCTCGGCGCAGAATGCCTACTTCGGCGCCCTCGACAAGGCCGGTCTGACGACCGTCGCGTCCACCGTCAAGGCGGGCCTGAACACCCCGACCACCATCGGTGTCCGCTTCACCACCCAGTGGGCCAGCCAGTCGAATGACTTGATCACCGCCTACTGGCCGGACATCCTCAACGGCAAGAAGCCGCTGTCCGACCTCCAGACGATGACCGGCAAGATCAACGATGTGATCAAGAGCAACGGTTAGGCCCCTGGCCGAGCGGCGGGCCGGGACCCGAATCGTATCCTGGGAGCGGTCCCGGCCCCAAGGCACGCGATGGAAGGTTGGTCTTCAACTCACGTGAGAAGTCGTCCCCCGCACAGCCAGAACACCAGGCCCACCATGCGCGACGTCGCGGAGCGGGCCGGAGTCGCCGTCGTCACCGTCTCCCGCGTCGTCAACGGCATCGGCACGGTCCGCGAGGAGACGGCCGAGCGCGTGAACGCGGCGATCACCGCCATCGGCTACCAGCGCAACGAGATCGCGCGCTCCCTGCGCCCCGGCCAGAACTCGATGACCATCGGCCTGCTGCTCGGCGACCTCACCAACCCGTTCTACGCCTCCCTCGCCAAGGCCGCCGTCGAGGTCGCCAACGAGGCAGGCTATGCGGTCCTGTTGAGCACCGCCGACGAGGACCCGGAGGTGGAACGCCGGGCCGTCGGTGAGCTGATCGGACGCCGGGTCGCCGGGCTCATCATCGTCCCCGACCAGGGCGACCACGCCTTCCTCAACGAGATCAACGGCCACGACCACGTGCCCATCGTCTTCGTCGACCGCCCGGCCACCGGCGCCGAGGCCGATGTCGTCCTCGTCGACAACGAGGAGGGCGGACGCAAGGCCACCCAGCACCTCGTCGACCAGGGCCACCACCGGATCGCGATCCTCGTCGCGCCCTCCTACTACAGCACCGGCCGTCGGCTGCGCGGCTACCGCAAGGCGCTGCGCCGCAGCGGCATCGAGCCCGACAACGACCTGGTCGTCACCCTGCGCGCAGGCACCACCGAGGAAGCCGAGGCCGCCACCCGCACCCTGCTCACCTCCGCGAACCCGCCCACCGCCGTCTTCTCCACCACCGGCTTCCTCACCGAGGGCGTCCTGCGCGCCTGCCGTGAGCTCAAGACCTCCGTCGCGATCGTCGGCTTCGACGACTTCAAACTGGCCGACATGCTCCCCACCCCGGTCACCGTCGTCACCTCCGACACCGAGGAACTCGGCCGCCACGCGGCCAACTTGCTCCTCGACCGTATCAACGGTGACGACGCCCCCTCCCGCCGTACCGTCCTCCCGGTGCAACTGATCGCACGCGGTACGGGGGAGATCGGGCATCCCTGAACGTCAGTACAGCGTCGGCCACTTGGCACGCGGCCAGGCGAGCACGGCGTAGAGCTGCGCCAGTGCCGCCTGCTGGATCGCCTGGGTGCCACCGGCCGTGTCGAAGTGCACAAGTCCGGTGGCGGGATCCCGCATCGTGTCCCACACCTGGTCGGCGTAGTCGGCCATCGCCCGGTGGTAGGCGTCCTTCCCGGTCACCGACTCCAGGAGCAGCAGGTTCTTGAAGAAGATCGAGTTGAAGAACACGGGCTGCGTGAACAGCCGCCCCTGCGTGACGTAGTAGGTGTACGCGGCGGCGGCGATCCGCTCGGCTTGGCGCAGGTAGGCGCGGTCCCGGGTGACCTGGTACAGGAGCACCGCCACACCGACCGGCACGCCCTGGTTGTAGGACCAGAACGTCTTCTCGACGGTCCCCTGAAGGTCAAGGTGATCCCAGTACAGGCCACTTGGGCTCTGCAGATGCGCGTTCGTCCAGTCGTAGAAGCGCTTCGCCCAGTCCAGGTAGTCGGCCTCGCCGGTGATCTGGTGCAGCCGCAGGGCGAGTTGGGCGCCCGGCATGTTCGAGACGGTGTTGCGGTCGTGGCTCCAGTCGGCCTGCGTCCAGAAGACCCCGCCCGGCGCGGCATGACCGCTGTCGGTGTCCCAGCCGGACCGCACCAGGGCGAAGATCTCCTTCGCGCGGGCCAGCGCGGCGGCGTCCCCGGTCTGCAGATGCCGTTGGATCTTCGCGAGGCCGACCCATTCGTTGTCGTCGTAGAACATGTCGCCGCCCGAGCCGTAGGGCGCCACGGGGTAGGAGGCGTAGCCGGGAAGGCCGGTGGTACCTCCGCCGGGCTTCCAGTAGTGCTCCTGCGCCGCCGCCCGTCGGGACAGTTCCGGCTCGAACTCGCCGTCCACGGCGGTGAGATCGAGGGCGGCGATGTGCACCTGCGAGAAGGGCCATTCGTACGAGTACGGGTTGTCGCCGCCCGCCGCCGGGATCTGCTCGCGGACGAGCCCGGAGCCGTCGCCCGTGTCGAAGTGTCTCTTCAGGGCGGAGTACGCGTCTCTCGCGCGGGACAACGCCTTTGCGGAGCTTGGCCGTTCGGCCGCGTCCGCCGGTGTGGCGGCCGACGCCGTCAGCGCGGCCAGACCGGAACCGATCATCACTCGCCGGGAGGGGCGCAGGGACATGGTGGCCTCCAAGGGTGCGGGTGATGGAAACGTTGCCATCGACTCAGGAGGCCGTCAACGCCTCTGACGGCACGGGCGGTTCACTCCCGGGGCATTCTGGTCCGGACCATTGACGGCCGGACCCGGCTGGTGGAACCCTCGCGATGGTTACGTTTCCAACGGTGAGTTCGTGCAGCCCCCCACGGCGAAGCAGGAGACCTCGACATGACCGTTCCGGCACCGTTCAAGAGACGCCTGAGCGCCGCCCTCACCATGGCGCTGCTGCTGGCCCTCGTCCCGGCCCTGCTGGTGCTGCGCGCCGCACCGCCCGCACAGGCCCTCGACAACGGCCTCGCCAGGACGCCCCCGATGGGCTGGAACGACTGGAACGCGTTCGGCTGCAACGTGACCGAGCAGCTCGTCGAGCAGACCGCCGACTACCTCGTCTCCTCCGGGCTGAAGGACGCCGGGTACCAGTACGTCAACATCGACGACTGCTGGATGACCTCGGCCCGCAACGCGGCGGGCCAACTCGTCCCCGATCCGGCCAAGTTCCCCGACGGCATCAGCGGCACCGCCGCCTACGTCCACAGCAAGGGCCTCAAGCTCGGCATCTACGAGAGTGCCGGCACCGCCACGTGCGCCGGCTACCCCGGCAGCCTCGGCCACGAGCAGACCGACGCCAACAGCTTTGCCGCCTGGGGCGTGGACTACCTCAAGTACGACAACTGCAACCACCAGAACGTGCCCGACCAGCAGCGCTACACCGCGATGCGCGACGCCCTCGCAGCCACCGGCCGCCCGATCGTCTACAGCCTCTGCAACTGGGGCCTCGCCGACGTGTGGACCTGGGGCGCGGGCGTCGGCAACAGCTGGCGCACCACCGACGACATCAACGTCAACTTCTCGACCGTGGTGTCCATTTACAAGGCCAACGTCAAACTCGCCGCGTACGCCAAGCCGGGCGCCTGGAACGACCCCGACATGCTCGAAGTCGGCAACGGCATGTCGTTCACCGAGGACCGAACCCACTTCAGCCTCTGGTCGGAGATGGCCGCACCCCTGATCGCCGGCACCGACCTGCGCAAGGCCACCGCCGCCACCCTCTCCCTCTACGGCAACAAGGACGTCATCGCCGTCGACCAGGACTCCCTGGGCAAGCAGGGCACCGAGATCTCCAACTCCGGTGGCCTGCACGTCCTTTCCAAGCCGCTCGCCAACGGGGATGTCTCGGTGGTCCTCTTCAACGAGAACTCCTCCGCCGCCACCATCACCACCTCAGCGACGGCGGCCGGCCTCCCCTCGGCGTCCTCGTACAAGCTCAACAACCTCTGGTCGCACGTGATCAGCAGCACCACCGGCACCATCTCGGCGAGCGTCCCCGGCCACGGCTCGGTCATGTACCGGGTCTCCGCCGGCAGCGGCACCAGCGTCGGCACCACCCACCCGCTCATCGGCGCCTCCTCCAACCGCTGCCTCGACGCCTACAACGGCGAGACCACCCCCGGCACCAAGATCGAGATCTGGGACTGCGGCGGCGGCACCAACCAGGCCGTGACCATCACCGCCGCCGGTGAACTCCGGCTCTACGGCGGCACCCAGTGCCTGGACGCCTACGACAACCAGACCGGCAACGGCACCAAGGTGGAGCTCTACACCTGCAACGGCGGCGCCAACCAGAAGTGGAGCCTCAACCCCAACGGCACCGTCACCGGCACCCAGTCGGGCCTGTGCCTCGACGTCACCGGCGGCGACCAGCCCGCGGGCAACGTCAACGGCACCGCGCTGGAACTCTGGACCTGCAACGGCGGCGCCAACCAGCAGTGGCGCCTGGGCTGACCGCCCGCATCCCCCACACCCCTGGAGCCGGTATGAACTCAACAGCTAGACGAATCAGGCGAGTCGGGACCGGTCTGATCGCCGCCCTGGCCCTGTTCGTGCCGGTCTCCACCGGCGCCGCGAGCGCCGCCGCCGAGGCGACGATCTGCAACAAGTACTGCGACGCCCGCGACCCCGCCCTGTCCCCGGGAGACCGCCAGCCGGTGTCGGCCACCATCTACTCGCGCTCCATCGCCCTGCACTTCGACGACACCGACGCGATGGGCTGGGCCTCGATCACCAACGGCAGCCCCGGTGACGAGGTCTGGCTCGACCGCTCCTTCGACGGCGGCCGCACCTGGAGCTCGGGCGGCAAGCTCGGCGACACCACCATCCCTGCGGGGCAAGGGGGTTGGCGCACGCTGATGTACAACGTCGACGACTGGAACGCCCTCGGCGTCGGCGCCCTGCGCGCCTGCGGCAAGGCCGGTGACCGGGCCGAGATCGCCTGCACGCAGTGGGCCCGGACGACCTGGAACGCGGGCAGCCGCCCCACCGCCGCGGCGACCGCGCTGATGCAGTCCTACAACCTGGGCACCGGCCTCTTCGACACCACCGGCTGGTGGAACTCCGCCAACGCCCTGACCGCCCTCATCGACAACATCCGCGTCACCGGAATGGCCAGCTACAAGTACGCCATCGCCAACACCTACGACCGCAACCTCTCCGCCCAGGGCGGCAACTTCACCAACGACTACATCGACGACACCGGCTGGTGGGGACTGGCCTGGGTCGACGCATACGACCTCACCGGCGACTCCCGCTACCTCAACACCGCCCGCGCGGACGCCGATTACATGGCCCGCTACTGGGACACGACCTGTGGCGGCGGGGTGTGGTGGAGCACCGCCAGGACCTACAAGAACGCGATCGCCAACTCCCTCTACCTGGAGCTGAACGCGGCCCTGCACAACCGCATCGCGGGCGACACGGCGTACCTCGGGCGCGCCAACGCCGAGTGGTCGTGGTTCAAGGGCACCGGCATGATCAACGGCTCCCATCTGGTCAACGACGGCATCAACCTGGCGACCTGCGGCAACAACGGCGATACGACATGGTCGTACAACCAGGGCGTGCTGCTCGGTGGTCTCTCGGAGCTGTACCGGGCGACCGGCGACTCCACCCTCCTCACCACCGGCCGTCAGATCGGCGATGCCTCGACCACGTCTACGGCCCTCAACTCCGGTGGCATCCTGCGGGAACCGTGCGAGGCGAGCGGCTGCGGTGGTGACGGGCCGTCGTTCAAGGGGGCGTACATCCGGGGGCTGAGTGCCTTCAACTCCCGCCTGTCCGACCGTCCTTACACCTCTTACATCGCGCGGCAGGCCACCGCCGCCTACGCGAACGACCGCAACGCCCTCGACGCGTACGGGCTGCACTGGGCCGGACCGCTGGACTCCACCGACGCGGCCCGGCAACAGAGCGCGCTCGACCTGATGAACGCGGCGAATTGACGGTCCGTCACCTCTGTTTCGCGGACACGGCCAAGGCCTTGAACTCGTCCCACCGCACCCGGGGGCGAGCCAGGCCACGCCGTTCCAGATAGCGGGCGGTGGCGCGGCGCGTGTCGCGCAGGACGCGGATCGCGTCCGTCGGGCGGCCCGTGCCCATGGGTTCCACCACCTTGGCGGGGACCAGCAGCCAGCCGTCGTCCACGACCTTCAGGGTGCCCCGGACAAGGGCGTTGTGCATGTTGTTCAGCTGCTCGTCGTGCCGGTGCACCAGGAGCGAGGCCGGACCCTCGGTCGCCGCGCAGTCCGCGGGCACCTCCACCGCGAAACCGTCCCCGGCCGGCACGGGCCGGGTCCGGGCGAGCACCGGTGCCCCCGACGCGTCGCGCGCGGCGAGCACCGCCGAGGAGAAACGGGCCAGTTGGGCCGCGCCCGGCAGCGAATGCCCCGCCTCCGTGGCCTGTTGGTCCGACGCGGGGAGCGGCGGTCGTACGACGATCTGGTCCGGGGTGAGAGTGATCAGCAGCCGGAGGTAGTACCAGTCCATCAACCGTCGCAGGGGAGGGTTGACATACGCCCTGCTGTGCGGCTGCCGTTCGAAGAGCATCCGCCAGTAGTCCTCGGCTCCCTGAGGGCCCGTCATGATCTCGTCGGGGCACTCGGCACGGCCGCCGACGAAGATCTGCGGGGCGTGGTCGAGGCCGCTGCCGGTGGGGTCGGAGAAGAGGAGCGCGACGCGGCCGTCCCGGCGGATGTTCAGCGCCTTCTGCGTGAAGGCCAGGGACGTGCTCAGCAGGAGCGTGCCGTCCTGCTGCCGCCACACGGCGGTCGGCCACGCCAGCGGTGTGCCGTCGCGGCCGAGGGTGACGAACTCGCAGGTGCGGTAGGCGTCCAGGACGTCGAGCGGCGCGGCGTCGAGAAGGGTCATCGGCTCTGCTCCCCGTCCAGCGGGCCGCGTATCGCCCGGCAGGCGGCAGCGTACTGGCGGCGGCCGACGGCCTTCCACAGCAGCCGGCCGACCAGCGGGGTCCTGCCGAGGAAGTACGCCCGCTCCTCGGGCGTGGCATCCTCCAGGATCGCGCCGAGCGCGATCAACAGCCTGTTCCTGGGGATCCGTTCCAGCCCGCGGCGCCCGACCAGGTCCCATTCCCCGGCCGACAGATGCTCCGCGACCAGAGGCAGGACCAACTGCTCCTCGTCGTCGAGGTGTTCGAGCAGTACGGCCGCGTGCTGTTCCAGCGCGAGCGCCAACTCCTCCCCGGCAATGGGGTCCGCCGCCCGCTCCCACGCGGCCGTCCACTCCGTCACGACCGTCAGGCTCACGTCGATGCGCTGGTGCTGCTCCTCCATGCGGGCCACCAACTGGCCGTCCTTGACGCGGGTTTGGAGGTGCGGCCAGATGAGCTCGTCCTCGACGGAGTGGTGGCTGTGCAGTCCCGCCACATACTCGCGCAGATGCTCCGCGACCCTCGTCGCGCGGGCCGTGTCGCCGTCGGGGACGGCACGTGCCAGGCGGGGCAGATACGCCGACTCGCGGCGGAAGACCCGGTGGACCACGATCATCTCGTGGGTGTACGGACGCTCGGCCGTGGGAAGTTCGTCCGTCGTGCTGGTGGGTGACACGCTTGCTTGCTCCAACGATCGGATATCGGCAACAGCCTCCCAGGGTCGTGCGGCCCTCTTGGCGTCCACTTGGCGAGGGGCTCGGCGCGGTCGCCGCGGTGATCTCCGCGGGCCTGCGGAAAGGGCGTTTATCGTCTGTTGACCGCGTTGAACCACCGCTCGGGTAGATTCCCGCGCCGTGCTGCGTATTCGAGTCCTGGGTTCGTTGGGCGCCGATGACGAGGGGCGACCGGTCGGACTCGGTGCTCCACGCCAACGGGCCGTGCTGGCGCTGCTGATCGCGGCCCGCGGCACGGTCGTACCCGTCGACCGGATCGCGGACGCGCTGTGGCGCGGAGCACCGCCGAGCCGTGCCACGGTCTCCCTGCACACCTACGTGTCCCACCTGCGCCGCGCCCTCGAACCGGGCCGGCCGCCGCGCACCCCGGCGACCGTGCTGGTCACCTCGCCACCCGGCTACGCCCTGCGGCTGCCCGAGGACGCGGTGGACGCCTGGCGCTTCGAGACCTGGGTGGCCCGTGCCCGGCAGGCACCGGCCGAGGAGGCCCGCGCACTGCTCGCCGAGGCGCTCGCCTGGTGGCAGGGCACGGCCTTCGCGGAACACGCGGACGAGGCCTGGGCCGAGCCGGAGGCGACCCGCCTGACCGCGCTGCGCGCCGAGGCCCGCGAACTCGCCGTCGCCGCCGACCTGCACACCGGACGCCCCGCCGAGGCGGTACCGGCGGCCGAACTCCTCGTACGGGAAAGCCCGTTGCGGGAGGAGGGGTGGCGGCTGCTCGCCCTCGCCCAGTGGGCCTGCGGACGACAGGCCGACGCCCTCGCCGCACTGCGGGGCGCGACCCGGGTGCTGCGCGAGGAACTCGGCTGCGACCCCGGCCCGGCGCTGGCCGAGCTGGAACAGGCGGTACTGAACGGACGGCTCGACGTGCTGCGCGCGCAGGTGCCGCGCCGTGTTGAACTGCGCGCCGAGCCAAGCGTGTTGGCCGACAGGCGGGATACCGGCCTCGTCCTGGGCCACAGCGGTGAACCACGCACCGGGGCCGCCCTCTTCGTGGGCCGGGACAGCGAACTGCACGCGGTGGACGCCGCCGCGCGGGCCGCCCGGCGGCGGGGCGGTGTCGTGCTGGTCACGGGCGAGGCCGGGGTGGGCAAGTCCGCGCTGCTCGGGCGGGTCGAGGGACGACTGCGGTCGGCCGGGTGGACGGTGGTGGTCGGGCGGTGCCCCCCGTACGAGGGCGCGCCGCCCGCCTGGGCCTGGGCGGAGGCGCTCGGCGCGCTCGCCCGCGAACTCCCGCCCACGCGCCCCGCCGAACTGGCCGTACTGCTGCGCGAGCAGGACAGCGCGGCCGTCACGACCCGGGACGAGGCGACCGTCGGCCGCTTCCGGATGCATCGCGCCTTCACCGCCTGGCTCCGCGCGGCGGCCGGTGAGTTCCCGCTCGCCGTCGTCCTGGAGGACCTGCACCGGGCCGACGGCGAGACCCTCGCCCTGCTCGAAGCCGCGTCCACCGTCACCGGCGTACCCCTGCTCACCGTCGCCAGTTACCGGCCCACCGAGGCGGGGGAGCGCCTGGGCAAGACCCTCGCCCATCTCGCCCCCGTAGCACCGCGCCGCGTCGCGCTGAGCGGCCTGGCCCCGCACGACGTCGCCACCGTCGTCGACGCCGTGTGCGGTGGACCCGTGGACCCGTGGACGGTCACGGCCCTCGCCGAACGGACCGGCGGCAACCCGTTCTACGTCCTGGAGAGCGCACGGCTGCTGGCCGGCGAGGGCGCTCTCGTGGCCGTGTCCGAGGTCCCGCAGGGCGTACGCGACGTGCTGCGCAGACGGCTCGCCCTGCTGCCCGCCGCCGCCCGCTCGGCCCTGCGGCTCACGGCCGTCGTGGGCCTGGAGGCCGATGCGGCCGTCCTCATCGACGCGGCCGACACCGACGAGGACACCGTACTGGAGGGCCTCGACGCCGCCCTCGCCGCCGACCTGCTGACCGAGTCCGGCCCCGGACGCGTCCGGTTCGTGCACGCGCTGGTCCGCGACACCGTGTACACCGACCTGTCCGGAGTACGCCGGGCCCGCCTGCACGCCCGCATCGCGCAGGCGCTGCGCCGCCACCGGCCGAACGAACTCGCCGCCCTGGCCCACCACTTCGCCCACTCCGGCAGCACCGCGCACGCGCCGCTCGCCGTCGACTACGCGCTCCGCGCCGCCGAGGCGGCCGAACGGCGCTACGCCCACGACGTCGCCGTGGACCTCATCCAGCAGGCGATCGAAACCCGCGCCGCCGCCACCGGGCCGGCCGCCGAACCGGCCCAACTGGACGACACCGTAAGCCTGTTGGTGAGGCTGCTCGGCGCGCAGATCAGGGCCGGTTCGACCGACGCGGCCCGCCCCCTCGCGCACGCCCTCGCCGACCTCCACCGGCTCCTGGGCGAGGACGGCCCGGCGGCCGACAACTACAACCTGGCCGAGCACACCGCCCTCGCCTGGGGCTCCGCCCACCTGGCCGACCGGGCCCGCGAGGCGATGGCGGTCCTGGCGACCGCACACGCGCGGCGCCGGACGTTCGCGACGTAGGAGGGGAGGGGAAGCACCGAGTCGCGCCTCCTCACCCCTGTCCGGTCAACAGTCTTCGTGGATTGGCGATGCGGAAGGCGTACGCCGCCGCTCCGCCCAGCCCATGACCGGGATGCCGCGGCGGCTCGGCGTACGGCCGGTCCGAGCCCTGGACCACGGCGTTCACACCGAGGGCACGGACGGTCGCCTCGACGGCGGTCGGGCCGTACGACGACGTCTCGACGAACACTCCGAGGTCGGCCCGCCCGGGTCCGCCGCCCCGGGCGGCCAGCCGTTCCCCGTGCAGCGGGGCGAGTCCGGCCAGCAGGGCGAAGCACACCCGCAGGTGGGGGTGGCGCGGCCGGCCGAAGGCGTGGAAGGCGTACCAGGCGGCGTGCATCTGCTGGACGTACGGCACCACCGCGGGCCACCAGCCGGGGTCCGCCGGGGAGCCCACCGCGGGCCCCGGGTGGACGAGGAGCGGGCGGCCGCGTTCTTCGAGCAGGTCGAGGAGCGGGGCGCAGCGGTCGTAACCGGCCGCGTCCGCAAGGGAGTTGGCGGGAAGCTGAAGACCCGCGAAGCCGCGGTCCAGGTCCTTGGCGGTCGCCGTCGCGTCGATGTCCCGCACACAGGCCGCGGCCCAGGCCCCGAACGGCTCGGGCAGCGCCGCCGCGCCGTCGTGGTACGCGTCGAGCAGCGGCCGTGCCTCGGCGGCGGACAGCCATTCGACGCCGATCGGGGCCGACAGCGAGACGAGCACCCGGTCGAGACCGTCGGCGGCGGCGAGTTCCGCGCGCCGGGCGATGTCATGGTCCGCGGGCGATATCTCGAAGGGCGGTTCACCGTCCAGGAACAGGGTCCAGCCGTCCAGACAAGGCGGTTCGCGGCGGGCGCGCAGAGCCGTCACCAGCGAGGGGGTCCACAGATGCTGGTGTACGTCGACATTGGTCATGTCGCTTCTCCCGCCAAGGCGTTGAGTGTGCCGTCGACGACGACCACGGTCACCCATGGTCTCTCCCCATGTCCTGTCATGTGTGAACCTAGCCCCTGGGCCGGTGATGATCGAGTGGTGGGGGGCGGGGGCCGGGCGTACCGTCGAACGGTGAGCATCCGGTGGGCGTGACCGTCCACTGTCCTCTCGCGAGCGCGAAGCACCATGAGCAGCGGCCCTCGGCAAGTCTCCACAGCGCCCACCACCACCCGGGACACGGGCGGTGGCGGAAGCACCATGGCGCTGCTGGTCATCGCGGCCTGTCAACTGATGGTGGTTCTCGACATCACCATCGTGAACATCGCGCTTCCGCACATCCAGAGCTCCCTGGGGTTCTCCACCACCAGCCTGGCCTGGGTCGTCAACGCCTACACCCTCACCTTCGGCGGTCTGCTGCTGCTCGGCGGCAGGGCGGGCGACATCCTCGGCCGACGGCGCGTGTTCGTGTTCGGCGTGCTGCTCTTCGTGCTCGCGTCCCTGCTCGGCGGACTCTCCCAGAACTCCGGCGAACTCCTCGCCGCCCGTGCCCTCCAGGGCGTCGGCGGTGCCATCGCCTCCCCGACCTCCCTCGCCCTCATCAGCACGACGTTCCGCGAAGGACCCGAGCGCAACCGGGCGTTCGGGGTCTTCGCCGGTGTCTCGGCCGGCGGGGGCGCGATCGGGCTGCTGATGGGCGGGATCCTCGTCGAGTGGCTGAACTGGCGGTGGGTGCTCTTCGTCAACGTGCCCATCGGACTGCTCATCGTCCTCGCCACCCCACGCTGGATCCGCGAGTCCGAACGCCACCCGGGCCACTTCGACATCACCGGTGCGCTGACCTCCACCGTGGGCATGGTGCTGCTGGTCTACGGCTTCATCCGGGCCGCGCAGGAGGGCTGGAGCGACGGGCTCACCCTGGCCTCGTTCGGCGCGGCCGCAGTGGTCCTCGCCGGGTTCGTCCTGGTCGAGCGGCGCTCCCGGCAGCCGATCACCCCGCTGCACATGTTCAAGGACCGCAACCGGGCCGGGACATACGCCATCATGCTCTGCCTCTCCGCGGCGATCTTCGGCATGTTCTTCTTCCTCACCCTCTTCGTGCAGGACGTGCTGGGTTTCAGCCCGCTCATGGCCGGCATCGCCTTCCTTCCGGTCAGTGCCGTGATCGCGGTCGGCGCCGGCCTTGCCTCGCGGTTCCTGCCGACCTACGGGCCAAAGCCGTTCATGGTGGTGGGCGCGATCCTCGCCGCCGGGGGCCTGTCCTGGCTGACGCTGACGGACGTCCACTCCACCTACGCGGGCAGTGTGCTCGGCCCGATGCTGGTGTTCAGCCTGGGCATGGGCATGGAGTTCGTCTCGCTGACCCTGATGGCGCTCTCCGACGTTCCCGTCCAGGAGACCGGCGCGGCCTCCGGACTCCTCAACGCGATGCAGCAGGTGGGCGGTTCACTGGGGCTGTCCATCCTGGTGACGATGTTCGGCACGGCCAGCAGGAACGAGGCGAAGGACCAGATCCCCGCGTTCCTGTCCCAGGCGACCCCGGCCGAGCGGCTCCGCTTCCAGCGCACCGGGCAGCTCCCGGGCACCTGGGGCGACCAGGTCCTCACCTCCGGAGCGTCGGCCGCCTTCGTCATGGCCGCGATCTTCACCGTGGTCGCCGCGCTGATCGCCGTCGTGGTCATCCAGGTGCGTCCCTCCGACCTGGAACGGCTCAAGGGCGGCACCGGCGTCGGACCGGTCTGAGCGTCAACTCCCGGGACACGACGGGTCCTTCGGGATCCGCTGCTCGAACCACACCACCTTGCCCGTGCTCAGCCGCGTCGCCCCCCAGCGCTGCGCGAGCCGGTCCACGAGGAACAGCCCGCGACCGCCCTCGTCACCGGGTCCCGCCTGCTGCATCCGGGGCACCTGGGGCGAGTCGTCGGTCACCTCGCAGCGCAGCACGTCGGTGCGCAGCAGTCGTAGGGAGATCGGGCGCGAGGCGTACCGGACGGCGTTCGTGACGATCTCGCTGACCATGAGTTCGGTGGTGTCGAGCAGGGCGTCCAGGCCCCAGCGGCGCAGCACCCGGCGGGTCAGCCGGCGGGCCTGGCCCGCGGTGAGCGGGTGCGGGTCGAGGTGCCAGTAGCCGACGCTGTCCGGCGGGAAGCCCTCGAAGCGGGCGGTGAGCAGCGCGATGTCGTCGTCGCGCGGCCCTGGCGCCAGTGCGGCGAGGATGCGGTCGCACAGCCGCTCCAGCGAGGACAGGCGCTGTCCGTGCCGGGTGGACTGGAGGTGGGTGCGCAGGGCCTCGACGCCCGTCCCCACGTCCATGGCCCGGGACTCGACCAGGCCGTCGGTGTAGAGCACCAGGGTGGTGCCGGTGGGCGCGGGCATCTCCACCGACTCGAAGACGACTCCGCCGACGCCGATCGGGGCGCCCGGCGGCACCCGCAGGACCTCCGCCTGGCCGTTCGGTCGCAGCAGGACCGCCGGCGGGTGGCCGGCGTTGGCCATGAGGAGGCGGTGCGAGATCGGGTCGTAGATCGCGTACAGGCAGGTCGCGATGTGGTCGCTGCCCAGGCGCTGGGCCTGTTCGTCGAGATGGTGCAGCACCTCGTGCGGGGGCAGGTCGAGACCGGCGAGGGTCTGCACGATGGTGCGCAGCTGGCCCATGATCGCGGCCGAGGTCATGGAGTGGCCCATGACGTCGCCGACGATCAGCGCGACCCGGTTGCCGGGCAGCGGTATCGCGTCGTA
Organism: Streptomyces sp. NBC_01622; assembly: GCF_045209635.1. Lineage (NCBI taxonomy): Bacteria > Bacillati > Actinomycetota > Actinomycetes > Kitasatosporales > Streptomycetaceae > Streptomyces > Streptomyces sp. NBC_01622. The sequence goes on along the minus strand of NZ_CP109293.1, from coordinate 1,397,057 downwards.
CCAGTCGCCGCCGACCTGCGCGGTCTTCGACGCGGGCAGATAGCGGCTGGCCAGCTGGACACCGGTCGGCTCCGGCAGCGACGACGGGAGCATGGTGCGCTGGAGCGTGTCCGCGACGGAGGCCTCATGGCCGTACATCACGGCCTTCTGCACGCCGATCGCGGTGTGGGTGGCCAGCTGGGAGGCGACGAGGAGGTCGTCGCCGGTGAACACGGAACGGTCGGGGCGGCGCAGCAGCACGACGGTGCCCATGACGTGGTGGCGGCCGTGCAGCGGGGCGATGATCAGCCGATGGCCCGGCGGGAGCGTCCCCGGCGCGCTCGCCGTGGGCCCCAGCAGCTCGGCCACCGCGGGCCCGATGTCGTCCGCGTCGCCGAAGGCCGGCTGCCCGGCCAGCAGCAGCTTCGCGAGCCGTCCGTCGAGCACCGGCTGCACCCGCTCGGTCACGTCCGCGTACTCGGCGTGCGGCATCAGCAGCGCGGTCCGCGCCTCCGGCGCCCGGTCGATGCTGTGCAGCTGCAGGACCACGGGCGCGGCCGACTTCTCGTCCCCGACGGGCAGCGGATCGTGCAGGTGGATGACGATCGCGTCGGCGAAGGCGGGCACCGCCGCCCACCGCAGCTCCCGCAGCGTCTCGTCCAGGTCCATCCCGCGGGCGATCCGTCTGGTCGCCACGTCCAGGTACTGGAGCCGGTCGGTCTGCGGTACGGGTGCGAGAGGCACCCGGTCCCATCCCGGATCCGGCGGCCGGACCGGGGCCGGGCCGCTCGCCGAACCGCCTCGCCGGGCGGTTCCGGCGGGGCCTTCGCGGGGGCTGTGTGGCTCCGTCACGCTTCGTCCCGTCCACTGGTGCGGCCGCTGGGCCGCCGGGTCGGTGCTACGGCCTCAGTCGCGCCGTCGGCAGCAGAGGAAGACCTGTTCCTCGGGCGGCACGTCGGCGACCGCCGGGGCGTAGGTGTAGGAGGTCTCCTTCACGATCTCGAAGCCCGCGTCGTCCATGATCTTGTGCAGGTCGTCGAGGAGATAGCCGGAGACCCTGATCGTGTTGCCGAGGAAGGGGATCGCGAAGTCGTCCACATGGGCCTCCACCATCGACAGGGCGAACAGACCGCCCGGGGTCAGCAGGTGGTGGATCGTGCGCAGGGCGAGGGGGATCTCCGCGCGCGGCAGCATCAGCAGGGAGAAGAACGCGGCGACGGCGTCGAAACGGCCCAGGTCAGCGGGGCCGCCCGGGCGCAGATCGGCCAGGTCGAGCTGGTGGAACGTGCCGCCGGGGACGTACTTCCGGGCCAGCTCCACCATCCGCCGGGACAGGTCGACGCCCACGAGCTCGAAGCCCGCCTCCGTCAGCTGCCGGGCGGTCGGCACGCCGGTGCCGCTGCCGAGGTCCAGCACCCGGGAACCCGGACCGAGGGACTCGATCAGCCAGTCACCGGCGGCGATCTGGCCCTCCTTGTGCGGGAAGGCCTCGTCGTAGCGGTCCCCGATGGCGTCGAAGGCCTCGGCCTGACCCGAGCGGTCGAGCCGCAGGCTGCCGTAGTCGGCCCCGTCGTTCGCTCTGCTCACTGAAATGGCCTTTCGTCCGCGCATAGAGGATTGTCCCACAAGTGGGGAAAGTGCGTTTCAAGTGGGAGAACGCCGTGAGGGGCGCCCTGGGGCGCCCCTCACGCGACGTCGGGGGCGAGGAAAGCGAACGGACTAAATTCATTGGGAAGATGAGAAGGAAGCCCGTTCATGGCCTCGCCAAGGCTGACGTTAGCAGTCAGGCGGGGATCAGGTCCCGCAGATTTTCCAGGGTCACGATCCGCGAGCCCTCGGGCAGCCCGTCCGGGCGGCGCAGACCGATGTAGGTGACCGGACCGCCGTCCGGCACCGCACCGCCGTCCCAGAGCGTCACCTCGGTCGTCTCCCCGGTCATCAGGCCGACGAGATGCCGCACCGTGAGCTGCTCGCGCTCGACGATGCCGCGCAGCAGGGTCGCCACCGTCACGCGGTTCTCCTCCACCCGGTTCGCGGACGGGCTGCCCTTGAGGTACAGGTGCAGCCACTTCGCCCGCCAGCGGCCGTCCTCCCCGCGCAGGAACACCAGCGGCAGCGCGACCCGCCCCGCACCGCGCAGCTCCGACGCCATCCGCACGGTTCGCGGCTCGAACGGCCGCCCCCGCTGCTCGCCCTCGCGCAGCATGAACCCGAAGAACGACTCCTCGACCTCCTCGAAGCCCTCGCCCGCGAAGATGTTGACCTGCGGCACGATGAACGCCCCGCGCACGGCACCCAGCCGCAGATCGATGAACTCCGAGGCCCCGTCCGGCGCTTCGGTGATGTCACCGGAGTGCTCACCCTCGATCTCGGTCAGCGAGGTGTACGACAACCAGGTGTTCGTCGAGTAGTCCGCGTTGAGCATCAGCGCCGACAGATCGAAGTCGGTGCGCTGCTCGGACTCCTTCCAGTACACGAAGAAGCGCAGCAACTCGCCCTCCACCGCCGACACGGACCCGCGCGGCAGCACCCCGAGCCCGGCCGCCGTCGCCTTCCCGCTCAACGGCAGCGCCACGTCGAGCACCTCCGGATCGACCAACAGCCGCTCCGCGGAAGGCAGTCGACGCCGCGTCTCGTCGTCGAGCACCGCGATCAGCCGCGCCCGCTCCGCAGGTCCTACGACCGTCCGCTCGTCGTCGGTCACCCAGGCACGGCCCCGCCGGTTCACGAACACCCGCAACTCCCCGGAATCCCGAGCCCGGTTGTGCAGATGCTCGCGCACCGACAGCACGACCCGGCCGGACACCTCGGGCGCGACCTCCTCGGCGGCGGCCACCACGGCGTCCCGCTCCTCCTGCGTGAGCGCGGTGCGCAGCAGCCGGTCCAGCGCGCGGAACAGCTTGCCGGGCGCGGACCTCAGCACCTTCACCGCCCCCAACACATCGTTCTCCGCGAGGAGTTCCTCGACCCGGCCGTCGAACGACCGCGCCTCCAGCTCACCCCGCGCGACCGCGAACACCTCGGCGGCGTGCGGCCACTTCGGGTACTCGTGCGGATGCAGCCGCTCACCGAGCCGCTTCCACTCCTCGCGGTGCGCGGCCACGTCGGCGAGCTTGGCGGGCGACGCGGCGACCACCGAGTCCAGCCCCGCGAGCAGCGCCCGCCGCACCGGACGCGACAGCGACTTGAAGCGGGTCGGCTCCGCCAGCGCCACATCGCCGTCCGACAGCGCGCAGGCCAGTCGCAGCACATCGGTGACGGTGTCCAGCAACAGCTTCGAACCGGCCGCCAACCGGGCCTCGTTGACGATCGCGCGGTTCTCCCGGACCGGGATCGCCTCGGGCTGCGGCCCGTCGACGCACCGCTCGGCCAGCGCCCGCAGATCACGCAGGTGCTCCTCGCCGAGCGGAGTGGCGCTGCCCGCCAACGCCAGGTACAGGGCGGTGAGTTCACCGGCCAGGTCGCCGCCCGGGTGCAGCACCGTGATCCGGTCGCCCGCCGCCGCGATCAACTCGTCCTGGGCGGCGAGCATTTCGGCGTACGTGTGCTGGTACCTGCCGTAGGCCGGCAGGTCGAGCAGGTTCACCACGCCGGTCCGCAACTGCTTGAGCGTCGCGGCCGGGGTCTTCTCGTCGCGGAGCGCGTCGGCGAGGCACGACATCCAGAAGTCCACGGTGTCGGGCACGTCGGCCGGGAAGCCGATGAAGTAGACGTTGTGCCGGACGTGGTCGCCGACCATCTGGCGGACGGTCCGCAGCGTGCGTGTGGCGATACCGGTGACCGTCTCCTCGGACAGCCCCGACAGTCGTTCCAGCAGCTCCGGGGAGAGCTTGAAGCCCACGGACAGCAGCGCGGCGTCGAACTGCCGCGCGACGGTGGCGCCTTCACCCACGGGACCCGTGGGCGTGGGGACGCGGAGCGTGTGCCGGATGACCAGCGGTTCGAGTCGGTCGATCATTCCGGCATGCTCCCAGAACCGAACAAGCGGGCGCATTCGGGTTTCTCGCAGACCTTTTCGCGCAGCACCCGACGTCAGGTCAGCCAGTCGTACGCGCCCTGGGCGCTGAACTCCGCCTGGCCGCCCCGCAGCAGCAGTCCCGCCGTGGCGAACTCGGGGGCGTCGGCCTGCGCGGTCACGTACGGGATCGCGATGCAGCGCATGCCGGCCGCGTGCGCCGCCGCCGCGCCCGGAGCCGCGTCCTCCAGGACCACACAGTCGGCCGGAGTCGCCCCGAGCCTGCGGGCGGCCTCCAGGAAGACGTCGGGCGCGGGCTTGCCCCGCGCCACCTCGTCCGCCGAGACCACCGTCCGCAGCACCGTGTCGAGCCCGGTCCCCGTCAGGATCGCCTCGATCGCCTCCGGCGACGAACCCGAGGCCACGGCCATCGGCACGCCTTCGGCCGCCAGCAGCTCCACGAACTTCCGCATCTCCGGATACGCGTGCGTGGCGGCCCGGGCCAGCGCCAGATAGCGGCTGTTCGTCTCCGCGAGCAGTTCCTCCACCGGCGCCTTCAGGCCGTAGCGCTCTTTGAGGAGGGCGAGGGTCTCCTGGGTGCTGATGCCGACGAAGCGTTCGTGCTGCGCCCAGGTGAAGTCCGGGACGCCGTGCTCGGCGAGGGTCTGCCGGGTGGCTTCGTAGTAGTTCGGCTCGCTGTCCACGAGTGTTCCGTCGAGATCGAAGATGACCGAGAGGTCGCCGAGGTTGCTCATGGGTTCAGAATGCCAAGGGTCACTTCCCGGCCGCGCGGCCGACCGCCTCCACCAGCGGCAGCAACCGGTGCGGGACGCGCTCGCGCAACACCATCTCGGTACGCGTGCGCACCACCCCCGGCAGACTGATCAGCCGCTGGATCACATCCTCCAGATGACCGTTGTCCCGCGCCACGACCCGGGTGAGCAGATCACCGCCACCCGTGATCGAGAACGCCTCCACGATCTCCGGTACGGCGGCCAGCGCGTCCCCCACCTCGTCGAGATGCCCCTGGGTGACCTCGATGTGCACGAACGCGAGCACCGGGTGGCCGAGGGCGGCGGGAGAGAGGAACGGGCCCGTACCGGTGATCACGCCGTCCCGCTCCAGCCGGTCGAGCCGGGCCTGGAGGGTGCCCCGGGCGACGCCGAGGAGCCGGGCGTACTCGCGCACGCTGGTACGCGGCTGCTCCAGCAGCAGTCGCAGGATGCGGGTGTCGAGTTCGTCCACGCTCATGAGGCTTGACTGTACCAATGGCCCACTAGCTACTGGCTGTGCCAATGGTCCAGTGATCTGGAGGTCACTTGAGCCACCCCGCCCGATGATGCTGTGATGGGCCCGTCGATGGCGCTGCGGACCTCCGCGGCGCCTTTTTCGTGCGGGTGTGTGCAGGGGGCGGGAAGCAGTGCTGAAGCGGGTGTTCGTGGCTCCGGACCCGGGGCGGATACGGCTGCGGTTCGCCGCGCGGGCCGTCCTCGGCATCGGCCTCGCGGTGGTCGTCTGCGGGCTGACCGGACAGTCCCTCGCGGGCGCCGTGACCGGCGGCCTCGCCGCGCTGCTCGCGTTGTTCACCGTCACGGACGCCACGGTGCGCGGGCAGGCCGTCACCACCGCGCTGCTGCCGTGCGTGGGCCTGCCGGTGCTCGCCGCCGCGGCGGAACTGCGCGACCACCCCGTGGCGCGGGACCTCACCTTCCTCGCCGTCGTCGGCGCCGGCGTCTACGCCCGCCGCTGGGGACCGCGCGGCCACAGCCTCGGTGTCTTCGCGTTCATGACCTTCTTCGTGGCCCAGTTCCTGCACGCCACCACTGACCAACTGCCCGCGCTCTACGCCGCCGTAGCCCTCTCCGTGCTCACCGCGGCGGCGGTCCGCTTCGGCCTGTGGTGCTACGAGCGCCGGCTGCCTCCGCCCGCCGTACCCGCCCCGCCGACCGGCCGCGGGCTGGCCCGGGTGACCACCCGGCAGGCCGTCCAGGCGACCGCGGGCGCCGGATTCGCCCTCGTGGTGGGCCAGTTGGTGTCCGGCCAGCGCTGGTACTGGGCCGTCGGCGCCACCTGGTGGATCTTCGTCAACACCGCCTCACGCGGCGAGACCGTGGTCCGCGGCTTCCGCCGCGTCCTCGGCACGGCCCTCGGGATCGCCCTGGGCCTGCTCGTCGCCGTACCGGTCCAAGGCGCCCCCGTCCCCACCGCGATCCTGGTCGCCGCCTGCGTCTTCGGCATCTTCTACTCGGCTGCCGTCTCCTACACCTGGATGATGCTCTCGGTGACCTTGATGGCCGAGCTGCTCTACGGCCTTCTCGGCGTCCTGAACCCCGGTCTGCTGGCGCTGCGGTTCGCGGAGACCGGCGTCGGCGCGCTCGGCGCCGTACTGGCCGTCCTGCTGGTGCTCCCGGTGACCACCCACACCACCACGGACGCCTGGATCCAACGCGCCCTGCGCTGCGTCCACACCTGCACCGCCGAGGCCACCGCCCGCCTCGCCGGCTCCGGCCGTGCCGACCCCGCCGAACGCATCACGCAGCTCGAACAACTCCTCGGCCGGGTACGGCTCTCCGTCGCACCCCTCGTGCACCCGCTGAACCCGATGCTCGGCCGCAAACGCCGCGCCCGCCGGGTGCTGGCCCTGCTCGACGACTGCGCCCACGAGATCCGCGGCCTGGCCACAGTGGCCGCCGACCCGCAGGCCTCCCACGACACCCGCCTGACCGCCGCCTGCCGCCGCGTCGAGACCGCGGTCGAGGCGCTCACCGGAAGCGGGGTGTCGCCGCTCACGGCGACTGCGGGCGGTCCGCCGGCGGAACCGGCGCTGGCTCACCTCCACGGGCTGGAACGAGCCCTCGCGGAACTCGCGGGGCCTCTGCGGGCGCGGTCCGGGTCGCGGCTCGTCGGAGCGTGAGGCGGTTCGGCATGGCGGTGGCTTCGTGCGGCGCCCGCCTGTCGGCGGATTGGGCTGGGGGGAGGCGCTCACCTGGCAGCGACGCGTCGAGGCTCACGGTCGTCTCGGCGCGGTCAGGCGCGGAGCCCGCGCCGGCCGATCTCCATGGCCTGGGACGCGCCCTCGCCCAACCGGCTCAGCCCCTGCGCGCACGGGTCCGGCATGTCCCACTGGAACAGACTCGGCGCTTTGGTCTAGACCGCTCATGATCGACTGCTACCGTCACCCCGGACAGCACTGAACCGAGAGGGGACTGCGGTGACAGACGGCGGCAGGCGGCAACGGCGGGCCTTCATCGGGTCGTTCACGGCGGCGGGCGGTCCTGGTGTCGTCGCGGCGGCCGTGGACGCGCACAGCGGTGCGCTGACCGTCCTGAGCAGCGTCGACGGCGTCCCCGACCCCTCGTATCTGGCCCTTGCGCCCGAGGGGGACACCCTCTACGCGGTCAGCGAGACGGCAGAGGGCGCGGTGGCCGCGTACCGCGTCAACGGCGACAAGCCCGAACCGCTCGGACCGCCGGTGCGCCTCGGCAGCGCGGGACCGACCCACCTGAGCCTGTACGCGGGGCACGTCCTGACCGCCGACTACGGCTCCGGCAGCGTCACCGCCGTGCCGGTCCGCCCCGACGGCACCCTGGCGGACCGCCCCTCCGGACAGCTCCGGCACACCGGCTCGGGCCCGCACGAACGACGCCAACAGGGGCCGCACGCCCACCAGATCCAGCCCGACCCCAGCGGCCGCTGGGCCGTCGGCATCGACCTCGGCACCGACTCCGTGCTGGTGTCCACGCTGGACGACGGACGCCCCGTACTGCACCGCGAGATCGCGCTCAGGCCCGGCTCGGGCCCCCGCCACCTCGCCTTCCATCCCGACGGCGACCGTGCCTACGTCCTCAACGAACTCACCCCGACCATCACCGTCTGCCGCTGGGACGCCGGGCGCGGCGCACTGAAACCGCTGGCCGAGACCCCGGTACTGCCGGGCGCCCCGGCAGGCGACGCCGCCTACCCCTCCGGCATCGTGACCTCGCCGGACGGCCGCTTCGTCTGGACGGCGACCCGCGGCGAGGACGTGCTGTCCGTGCTCGCCGTCGCGGGGGAGGGGCTGCGCCTGGCCGGGACGGTGCCCTGCGGGGGACATTGGCCGCGCGCCCTCGCCGAGTCCGACGGCTACTTGTACGTGGCCAACGAGCGGTCCGGAGACGTGTCCTGGTTCGCCGTCGACCCCGCCACAGGCGTCCCGCGCCCCGGCGGCTCGATCGACGTGACCGCCGCGTCCTGCGTGGTGTTCGGCTGACCCCACCCCGGTGCCCACGGCACGCCGAAGGGCCCACTCCCGCGTGAGGAGGGGCCCTTTCGGCGCTACGGCGTTACACGTGCCAGGCCATGCCAAGTCGGACCGGATCGGGTCAGCGAACCGGTGCGCCCTGCGGCTGCGGCGGGGCGATACCCAGCGCCGTCGTGTACTTGGCGAGCGCGAGCTTGCCGATCGCCGGGTACGGGCCGAGCGCCTCGGCGGCCGAACAGCCCGCCTCGGCAGCCGCGGTCTGGAGCAGACCCGGGTCGATCTCGGGCCCTATCAGATAGGGCGCCAGGGCCAGCTGCTGCGAGCCGGACCCGCGCAGCTGCTCCGCGATGGCCGCGATCGAACCTTCCTGGTCCAGCGCCGCCGCCATCACCGGCACGGCGAGGCGCGCGGCGAGCAGCATGCCGGTGATACCGGCCGCCTGCACGGCCTCCTCGCCGCCCACGGACGCGAGGATGATGCCGTCCGCGGCGGTCGCCACGGTGAACAGCCGGGCACGGTCGGCACGGGCCAGCCCCGCCTCGGAGAGCCGTACGTGCAGCGCTTCGGCGAGCAGCGGGTGCGGGCCGAGCGAATCGGTCAGGTCGGCCGCGACCCGGCTGTCCATGACGGCCTGGCGGACCTGGCGCAGCAGCGCGCTGTCCGGACCGGCGAGCAGCGGTACGACGACGGCAACGGGACCGTCGGGCTCCTTGACGTCGGCACCGGCGGCCTTGGCCTGCTCGAAGCGGGCGGTGCGCTCCTCGGCGGCGTGTGCGAGCACGGACGTCAGCGTGGGGAACTCGGCGTCGTCCCCGTCGAGGTAACCGATGCGCCCGTCCAGACCGGGCAGCTCGGAGCGCGCGATGCTCACGACCTCCTCTGCGAGGCTGCGCGTGGCGGCGCTGGGCGTGCCCGGCACGGCGAGCACCAGCGCGGGCGCGCCCTCGGGAGCCGCCAGCGGCTCGGGTCGGCGGTGCCGCCCGGGCTGGCGAGGTCGCGGCATTCGTACTGGCAGGCCGGACGCGGGCCCAGTGGGGGAGCTCATGGCGAGGCATGTTACTGGCTTCTTGGGCTCCCCTGTTCGGGGAGGGTGCAGGTGAGCGGTTTCCGTCCTGTTTTGTCTGATGAGTTACGTAGGGATCAGAAGTGATCACCTCGGCCCGCCACGCTCACCACGTGCACCATCACGCCGTCAGTCGGCAGGGTGAGCGTGCCCGCCGCGAGGTCGCGCGCGATCCGCACGGCGCCGTCCAGCGGATCGCCTGCCGCCGGGACCAGTTGGGCGTGCGGCAGCCGTTTCGCCAACTCCTCGCGCACGGGCACGAGGAGCGGTTCACCCATCCGGAACAGGCCACCGGTGAGGGCGACCTGCGGTTCGCCGGCCGTCGGGCAGACCGCGGCGGCCGACTCGGTCATGTGCCGGGCCGCGGCACGCAGAATGCCCGCCGCCACCGGGTCGTCCGGTGCGCACTGGGCGACACGGGGCGCGAAGGAGGCCAGTACGGCGGGACGATCCGGCCGCGGATACAGCTTGCCGGGCAGCCCCGACAGCGGCCCGAACTGCTCCTCCGCGCAGGCCAGCAGAGGCCCCGAACCGCCGTCCCGCCCGTCATGCGCCCGCAGCGCAGCCTCCAGCCCGGCCCGGCCGATCCACGCCCCACCGCCGCAGTCGCCCAGCAGATGTCCCCAGCCGTCCGCCCGCCGCCAGCCCGTGAGGTCGGTGCCGATCGCGATGAGTCCCGTACCGGCCGCGACCACGGCACCGGGCCGTATCCCGAGGGCGCCGACATAGGCGGTGACGGCATCGGCGACGAGCGCGAGGGTCCGCACCCCGAACTCCCGCGCCAGCGCCCCCGGCAACTCGTCCCGCAATCCGTCCCCGAGGGTGGCGAGCCCGGTGGCCCCGATGACGGCGGTCCCCAACTCGACGTCCCCGCCCCCACCGTCCAATGCCCGCACCATGGGCACCAGTTGCTCCATGAAATGCCCGGCGTCGATCCCCCGCACACCGGTCCGCACCGGCTCCCCGGACGCGAGCGGCACGGACACCGGATGCCCGGCTTCCCCTACGACGAGCCGGAGTCCGGAGCCTCCGGAGTCCACGGCGAGGAACCTGACGCGGGTGTCCTGCGCGGGGGGTGCCGGTGGGGGCACCGCGGAAGGAATCGCGGAGGGAACCGGCTCGGGGAGCCTGCCCGACGAACTCCCGGCAGCGGTGCCCGCCTCGGCGGTGCCGCCAAAGGACACCTGCCCGCCGGAAGCCCTCTCAGCGCTACTTCTGGCATCGGCGGTCTGGCTGAAGGACACCGTCCCGTCCGGAGCACCGGCCCCGGCAGACCGGGCCAAGGACACCGGTCCGTCCGGCGCCCCCGCTGATTCCGCCGCCCCAGCCGAACCGGTGTCCCCCGGGCCCGTCACGGCAGGCGCCAGTCCACCGGTTGTCCTCCCTGCCGGACCAGCAGGTCGTTGGCGCGGCTGAAGGGGCGGGAGCCGAAGAAGCCGCGGTCGGCCGACATCGGGGACGGGTGGGAGGACTCCACCGAGGGCAGGTCGCCGAGGAGCGGGCGCAGGTTGCGGGCGTCGCGGCCCCAGAGGATCGACACCAGCGGCTTGCCGCGCGCGGCCAGCGCCCGTATCGCCTGCTCGGTGACCTCCTCCCAGCCCTTGCCGCGATGCGCGGCGGGACTGCGCGGGGCGGTGGTCAGCGCCCTGTTGAGCAGCAGCACGCCCTGCTGACTCCACGGCGTCAGGTCGCCGTTGGACGGCTGGGGCAGCCCCAGGTCCGTGTTGAGCTCGCGGTAGATGTTGAGCAGGCTCGGCGGCAGCGGACGCACCTCGGGGGCCACCGAGAACGACAGCCCCACGGCGTGCCCCGGGGTCGGATACGGATCCTGTCCGACGATCAGGACGCGGACGTCGTCGAAGGGCTGCTGGAAGGCCCGCAGGACATTCGGCCCGGCCGGTAGATAGGTGCGCCCGGCGGCGATCTCCGCGCGGAGGAAGTCCCCCATTTCGGCGACGCGTCCGGCCACGGGTTCCAGGGCTTTCGCCCAGCCCGGTTCGACAATCTCATGCAACGGTCGTGGTGCCACGGGCGTCACCCTACTGCCGCACACGGCTCGACGATCAACCGGTGGCCCGAGCCCGACCGAGAACGACCGGACTGTGGGCCCGCGTGAACGAAGCCTCCCCATAAGGCAGTTGCCGACGAGGCAGTTCCGCGCAGGGGAGTTCCCGTCCTCACGCGACCACCGCGGCGCGCACGCACAGCACATCGGGGAGGTGGGACGCCAACTGCCGCCAGCTGTCCCCGTCGTCGTCCGACGCGTACACCTCGCCGTTGCGATTGCCGAAGTACACGCCCGCCGGGTCCGCGCCGTCCGTGCACATCGCGTCGCGCAACACCGTGCCGTAGTGATCCCCGGTCGGCAGCCCCACCGACAACGCCTCCCAGCTTCTGCCCGCGTCGGCCGTACGAAAGACCCGGCACCGGTGCTCGGCGGGCACCCGGTCCGCGTCCGCGTTGATCGGGAACACATAGGCGGTGTCGCCGCGATGAGGATGGGCAACCGCCGCGAAGCCGAACGTGGACGGCAGACCCTCACCGATGTCCGTCCAGTGCGCGCCCGCGTCGTCGCTTCGGTACACCCCCCAGTGGTTCTGCAGATACAGCCGGTCCGGGGTCGCCGCGTCCTGCGCGATCTTGTGCACGCACTGGCCGAACTCCGGGTTCGGATCCGGCAGGAACACCGCGGAGACACCGGAGTTGGACGGCTCCCAGCTCGCGCCCCCGTCCCGCGTGCGGAACACCCCGGCCGTGGAGACGGCGACCGTCACGGCCTTCGGGTCACGCGCGTCGGTGAGGACGGTGTGCAGCCCCTCTCCGCCGCCGCCCGGCACCCAGCGCGAGCGGGTGGGGTGCTCCCAGAGGGGGCGGACGAGGTCGAAGCTCTCGCCGCGGTCCTCGGAGCGGTACAAGGCCGCCGGTTCCGTACCCGCGTACACCACGTCCGGTTCCGCCGCGGCCGGGTGCAGCTGCCACACCCGCTCCAGTGAAGCCCCCGTGTCCTTGGGGAACTTGACGGCCGGCTGCTCCGGTTCGACCCACGTTCGCCCGAGGTCGTCGGAGTGGAACACGGACGGACCCCAGTGGGCGCTGTCACCACCCGCCAGCAGTCTCGGCGTGGGGCCCCGTGTGTCGACGGCGACCGAATACAGCGCCTGCGCGTTGAAGTACGGACTCTCGTCGAACTCCCAGACTCCGCCCTGCCTGCGCCCGATGAACAGGCCTTTTCGCGTGCCCACCGCGAGCAGCACCTCGGTCATGACGATCACCTCCACCGCATTTTTGGCCATTTCGCCCCCTCACCCGCCAGTCTGCACCCCACCACTGACAGTCACCCCCGGAACGGACGTCATCGCAGTTCAGAGCCCCGATCCTCGCTCCACGGACAGATCCCGGGGGCACCTCCCGCGAAAAGCCCGCGTACACCTCGTCAGCCATGGGACCGTCGAGTCGGGGTATTCGTCGTGAGCATCGAGGAGACGTCTCCCGTATGGGAGGGCGGTTCGGCATGTCAGTGCGTTCATGAGGAGGATGCCTTCGATGGCGTTCCGAGGTCCGAAGGTGTGGCTGTGGCGGTGGCGGCGCAATCCGCTCAAACGCCGCGCCGATGCGGTGGAGTCGTGGATCGTGCTCGGTGCTTGGCTGATCACCGTCCTGGCAGGCGTGCTGGCCGGTCTGACGGCGACCCGGTCCGTCGAACACGAACTGGCCCAGGAACGCGTCGAGTGGAAACCGGTGGTGGCACTGGTGACCCAGGACGCGCCCGGCCCCTCCCCGGCGAGCTCCGGCAGAACGAACAGCGAGCTCGTCTGGGCGAAGGTCCGCTGGACGGCCGTGGACAGCTCCTCGCACACCGGCCAGATCCGTGTTCCCTCCGGCAGCGGCATCGGCACTCCGGTGACCATCTGGACGGACCCGCAGGGCCATCTGGTCACCAAGCCCGCCACCGCGTCCCAGGCCCAGCTGCGGGCCGCGCTGATCGGCACGCTGCTGGGAATGGGTGCGGCGGCCGTCCCTTTCATCAGCGCGCGCGCCCTCCGGATCCGGCTGGAACGCCGGCGCATGGACCAGTGGGACGAGGAATGGGCACGTTTCGGCCCGCTGTGGAGCCGCAAGACGGGCTGAGCAGGACGGGCTGCCCGCCCGGCATGGCATGAGCGCCCCTGGCACGCAGGCCGACGCAGGGGCCCTCGTCATGCCCGTCACCCCTCCCCGCAGTACTCGGCACAACCGCCCGCCACCACCTCCCGGCACACCCCCAAGAGCCGTTCGTCCTCCAGGACGTCCTGACTCCCATGCCCGCCGGCCCGCGCCGAATGCCGTCGCGGAGCGGCGAGTTCCGCCTCCACCAGGTCATGCAGGGATGCGCCGGCGGTCCCCATGCCGACCAGGCACGCGGCGACAGCGCTCCGCATACGCGGATGCCCGGTCCAAACGGGCCACAGCACCGGAAGCACTCTCTCCGCATCCCCGGTCACCCGCCACAACGCCCGCGCCCCCGCGACCCGCTCCTCGACGCACTCCGCCTCCACCGTCCGCGCCAGCCCGTCCGACGCGACCCGCGCGGCCACCCCCACCCGCGCCAGCACATCCGCCGCCACCCGGCGCCGCTGTCCGTCCGAACTCGCCAACTCCCGCAACAGGGACGGCAGTACGGCCGACGCATCACCCTCCACCGACCACAGCGCACCCGCCGCGACACCCGCACACTCGGACTCCAACAGCCCCCGCAGCACCGGTACGACACCCTCCGCCCCGACCCCGAACGCATCGAGCGCCCGCACCGCCGACTCCACGACCCCCTGCCTGTACCGCACCCCGTCCGGCATCTCGCGCAACAGCCGCAGCACCTCCGGCACGGCCTCCCGGTCGGCGAGCGCGGTCAGCGCGGACAGCAGTGGTACGGCACGGTCGGACGTCTCGGGGGAGTCGAGGGGCACACGGCCGAGCCGGTGCCGCAACGCCGGGGCGAGCGGTGCGGCCGAGCGGCCCAGGTGGACGATCACCCGTCCCAGGTCGTCGGGTACGACGGGCCGCGCGAGCAACTCGGCCAGGACCGGTGCAGCCCGTCGATCGCCGCTGCGGGCAAGGGCCTTGAGCGCGCCGCCCAGGGCGGGCGTCCCACGCTGCCAGCGCTCCGTCCACAGTTCGGGGCGCGCGATCACCAGCGCGTGCAGGTGACCGGCGGCCGGCGAGGCCAGGTGGAAGAGTTCCCCCAGCACCGACGACGCGGCATCGCGCAACCGGCCTGCCCCCGTGCCCAGTTGCTCACCGACCAGCGCGACGAGTGCCGAGTGGTCGGCCCGCCACTCGCGAAACAGTCCGGCCGACATCCATACCGCATTGCACCGGTCGGTGGAGTCCGGCCCAGTCAACTGCCCTTCCAACAGGGCGATTCGATCGGCCACCCGCCCGCCGAGCGCGGTGTGCAGCGTGCGCACGAGCTGCGCGCCCTCCTCGTCCGAGGGCCGAAGTCGCCGTAACCGCCCGGCGAGTGTGTCCGGGTCGGGAGGACGGCCCTCGGCCGGTGTCGAGCGCCCCGACCGAGGCCGCTCGGACCGCTCCCCGAGCAGGCCCACGACCGTCGGGACCAGGTCGGCGGAGAGCAGATCCGGTGCGCAGCCCGCGAGTTGGCCGAGCGCGGCGAGCCGTAGCCCGGGGTCGTACGGCGGAGTACCGAGTGCCAGCAGGGTGTCCAGCGCCTCGGCGGCGTGGGCCGGAAACCGTCGTACGAACAGACCGAGGCTCTCGACGAGGGCGAACAGAACCCGGTCGTCGCGCTCCACCGAGATCCACTGCCGCAACAGGCCCAGCACGCACGCGGGTTGATCGAGGAACCGGACCAGCCCCTCAGCCGCTGCCCGGCGCACACCGGGGTCCTGGTCGCCGACGAGTACGACGAAGACCTCGGCTCCCGCCCGTAAGGCGGCCTCCGCCGACCCGTGCCCCCGCCCGATGCTGACCAGAAGCTCCACCACCTCGCCCCGCTCCGCGACCCCTTCCTCAAGGGCGAGCGCGAGCAGAAACGGAACGCAGGCGAGTGTCGAGTCGTACACCATCCCCTGGTGGTGCACCGCGCCGTACATCCCGTCGAGGGCGTTCGCCCGCTCGACGGGGTCCGTGGAGGCCAGCCCCCTGAGCAGTACGGGCACGTCCTCCGCACTGCCGTACGCATGGCGCAGCGAGGCCCAGTCGACCTCGTCGATCCCCGTGAACACGTTGCCCTCCCCAGACGAAGTGCCAACTGATCGCGAGTCTGCACCACGCCACTGACAACGAAGCGGAATCGAGAGGTGACCGAGGGTCAGTCCCCGTCGGGCAGGGCGCGGGAGAGGATCGCGCCGAGGTCGGCGGAGTCGGGGAGTGTGCCGAAGGCGTGCCCCCAGTCGCCGCCCAGCCGGGTCGCGCAGAAGGCGTCGGCGACGGCGGGCGGGGCGTGTCGTATCAGGAGGGACGCCTGGAGGGTGAGCGCCATCTGTTCGACGAGGCGGCGCGCGCCCGTCTCCGTCGCCTCGCTCAACGTGCTCTTCAACCGGCTCACCGCCGCGTCCAGGCGGGCGTCCGCGCCCCGCGCCAGGGCGAGTTCGGCGAACAGGGCCTCCGCCGGGCCGGGGTCCCGGCTCAACGCCCGCAGTACGTCGAGGGCGTTGACGTTCCCCGAGCCCTCCCAGATGGAGAGGAGAGGCGCCTCGCGGTAATGGCGGGGCATGCCCGAGTCCTCGACGTAGCCGTTGCCGCCGAGGCACTCCAGGGCCTCCGCCGTGAAGGCCGGCCCGCGCTTGGTGACCCAGTACTTGCCCACGGCGGTGGCGATCCGGCGGAACGCGGACTCGGCGTCGTCCCCGCGCACCGCACGGTCCGCCGCGCCCGCCAGCCGCAGGGTGAGGGTGGTCGCGGCCTCGGACTCCAGCGCCAGATCGGCCAACACATTGCGCATCAGCGGCTGTTCGAGCAGTCGCGCGCCGAACGCGCTGCGCTGGCGCACATGGTGGCCCGCCTCGACGAGCGTCTTGCGCATCAGCGTCGCCGACATCATCACGCAGTCCAGACGGGTGCAGTTGACCATCTCGATGATGGTCCTGACGCCGCGGCCCTCGGGTCCGACCAGCCACGCCACGGTCTCGTCGAACTCGGGCTCCGAGGACGCGTTGGACCGGTTGCCCAGCTTGTCCTTCAGCCGCTGGATGCGGAACACGTTGCGGCTGCCGTCGGGCAGAACGCGGGGCACCAGGAAGCACGACAGCCCGCCCGGAGCCTGCGCCAGCACGAGGAACACGTCGCACATCGGCGCCGACGTGAACCACTTGTGCCCGCGCAGCGTGTACACCCCGGGTTCGGCGGTCGGGGTGGCCGCCGTGGTGTTCGTGCGGACGTCAGAGCCGCCCTGCTTCTCCGTCATCCCCATCCCGGCCAGCAGCCCGCGCTTCTCGGTCGGGACGCGCAGGCCCGGTTCGTAGACCCGGCTGGTGAGCAACGGCTCGTAGACCGCGGCCAGTTCGGGCTGGGCGCGCAGCGCGGGGACGGCGGCGTACGTCATCGACGTCGGGCAGCCGTGTCCGGCCTCGGTGTGTCCCCACACCAACCCGCCTGCCGTACGGGCCACATGGGCACCCGGGCGGTCGTCCGCCCAGGGCGCACCGGCCAGTCCCTCCGCGACGGCGACGCCCATCAGCCGGTGCCAGCTCGGGTGGAACTCGACCTCGTCGATCCGGTTGCCGTACCGGTCGTGCGTGCGCAGCTCCGGCTCGTGCCGGTTCGCCAGCTCACCCCACTCCTGCGCCTCCGCACTCCCCGCCGCCCGGCCGAGCCGCCGTACGTCCTCCTCGGCCCAGCCGGCGCTCTCCCGGCGCAGCCCCTCAAGCAGGGCCGTGTCCTCGGAGGCGTCGTACGGGGTCAGGGGCGGGGGCTGGTTGGTGACGTCGTGCGTGACGTTCCGGGGCTGCGGCGGTGTGTGCGCGAGTGTCTGGGCCATACGAGGAGTGTTGCACTATCTCTGCGGTCGCATCAATGATGTAACACCGGGATCGGCGCGTAGAGTGCGAGGTCATGCGGATGGACGAGTCGGAAGGGCCCGGTGAGGTGGACCTGCGCCCGTTGTCCGCGCGCTCGGTCGTTCTCAGTCTGCTGCTGGGCACGCATCCGCCCGAGCTGCCCGTACGGGATCTGCTGCGGGCGGTAGAGCCGCTCGGCGTGGCCGGATCCACCCTGCGGGCCGCGCTCAGCCGGATGGTGGCCGCCGGGGACCTGCGGAGCACGGACGCGGTCTACCGGCTCAGCGACCGGCTGCTGGAACGCCAGCGCCGCCAGGACATCGCCGTACACCCCGAGACCCGCCCCTGGGACGGCGACTGGGAGATGACCGTCGTCACCGCGACCGGCCGCGGCCCCGCCGAACGCGCCGAGCTGCGCGCCAAGTTGACCGCACTGCGGCTCGCGGAACTCCGCGAGGGAGTCTGGCTCCGCCCGGCCAATCTGCTGCGACCCCGACCGGACGAACTCGGCGCGATCGCCCGGCACTTCACCACCCGCCCGGAGGAGTCGGCCCGCCAACTGGCAGGGAGCCTTTGGCCACTTGAGGCGTGGGCGAAAACGGCCGAGGCGCTGCTCGCTCAGATCGACGCCACCGCCGACCGTCCGGCCGACCGTTTCACCGTACTCGCCGCCGTCGTACGCCATTTGCTCGCCGACCCGGTCCTGCCCCCCGAACTCCTGCCCGCCGACTGGCCGGGCCCTGCCCTGCGCGCCGAATACACCAGTCACCGGCGGGAGTTGATCGCGACCGTGCTGGGAAACCCGTCATGAGCGGAGGAACCCGGCACGGCCGCCTTCACCGCGGTGGGCTCACTTGTAGGTGATGTCCGAGGCCGCGTACTTGCAGTAGGTACCGTCCGGGCCCGTACCGTTGGTCGTCGGCTCCGCGCCCGTGTTGTTCCCGATGTACTTCTGACAGGGGATCATCTTCTTGCTGGTGTCCCCGACGATCGTGATCGCCTTCAGAGTCACGCTGTCACCGTAGTTGGTGTTGATGCCGACGATCCGGCTGCCCTTGTAGGTCGCCTCGATGGTGTTGAGGTTGATCGTGCGCTTGTACTGCGTCTTGCAGTTGCCGCACGAGCGGACGAACGTACCGAAGGTCTGCGCCGCGAAGTTGGAGACGTTCAGGGTTCCGGCGCCGTTGAACTGGAACACCTTGTCGCTGGCCTCCTTCGCGCCACCGCCGGAGACGGTGTACACGTTGGACGACGAGGAGCCCAGGAAGGTCGCCGCGTCCTCGCCGACGTCCTCCCACCACACGTTCTGCAGCGTGCAGGCGCCCAGACAGTGGATGCCGTCGGCGGCGGGGGAGCCGATGATGACGTTCTTGACGACGGCGCCCGGGGCCAGTTCCAGGATCGGGCCCTGATCCTCGTCCTGGCTGCCCGTGCCCAGGTCGCCGCTGCCGTACAGGCGCAGCATCCCGTAGTCCTTGGTGCCCGAGACCGAGATGGTCGAGGTGACGGCCTGGCTGCCGCTCGCGGTGGGCCAGGTGGCGGCACTGGCCGGCGAGAGCGCGCCGGATGCCATGATCATGCCAAGCGAGACTCCGAAGGCCGTCGCCGCGCCGGTGAGCACGCGTGGCCGTAGGGAAGAAGTCATGTCCCGATTCCTTCTCCGAGGTGGGGGAGTGGTCAGAGCTTTCCGGTGCCCGCGCCCGCGGTCACCGAGGCGACGACGGTCGAGGCGGGCTCGGCGGTGTAGCTGTACGGCGGGCTGGTGAACGTGCCGACCTGCGAGATCTCGGTGGCGGCTCCGCCGAGGTCGTTGCCGCTGAGGTTGGCGTAGCCGTCCACGTCGCTGTCCCGGTTCGTCGTGACGGCGACCTCCGTGTCCCGGAAGACGTTGTTCTGGACGAACATCTGGGCGCCCATGCGCGAGTGCACGGCGGTCTCGGCGCCGACGACGTAGTTGTCGTAGAAGTGCCCGGTGCCGAAACGCAGGCTGGGGATGCGGGAGTTGACCTGGTCGAACCAGTTGTGGTGGTACGTCACCCGCAGATGCCCGGTGTCCTCGCTCGCGTTGTTGTCGCTGTGGCCGACGAGCGAGCCCTTGTAGTGGTTCTTGAAGGTGTTCCAGGAGACGGTGACGTAGTCGGAGGCGTGCGTGATGTCGAGCAGGCCGTCGTAGTAGTCCTTGCCGTGGTCGAGGTCGGACGAGAAGGCGTTGTGGTCGATCCACACCTTCGTCGACGCCTGCACGGTGATGCCGTCGGCGGGCGCGACCGGCTTGCTGATGTTCAGGTTGCGCACGACGATGTTCGTCACCTTCTTCAGGCGCAGCCCGCCACCGGTGAACCCGGACGCCGAACCGACGCCCAGGACCGTCGTGTTGGACCCGATGTCGACCTGACCGCTCAGCGAGATCAGGCCGTTGACCTTGACCACCTTCGAACTGCTGCCGGTGACGGCCGACTTGAAGGCGTCCAGCGTCGACACCGTGACCGCCGTGGCACTGCCGCCGCCTGTCGTCCCGGCGCCGAATCCGACCGGTGAGGTGTCGGCCGCGGAGGCGGAGTGGGGGAGCGTGAGCACGGCTGTCGCGGCGAGCGCGACCGCCGTCAGAGCTGATCTTCGAGTACGCATGCGGGTGCGTCCCTTCGAGAGGGCATGGGTGATCGGATACGTGAACGATGTACGCCATGAAGGACCGCGCGGTCACACTTCTGAACGGAACGTAGAGTGCAAGCGCTTTCTAGTCAACGCTCCGCGCGAAACTATTCGGAGCGTGGGAGCGCTTCCATGGGACTCATGTCCATGTCACGATGCCGATGGTTCCCACCCGAACGACGCCGCACGAGCCGCACGAGCCGCAATCAGGAAGGGACGATGACGTGCGCCCCACAGCCGCCGACAACACCCTCAAGTCCGCCCGGAAGAAGCCACGTTCGGTACTCGTCGCCCTCTTCGGAGCGCTGGTGCCGTTGCTCGCGGCCCTGACCCTCCTGGCACCTCCGGCCGCCGCCGGCGCCGAGGCCGGCGCCGCGACCCTCACCGAGGTCACCGGCTTCGGCACCAACCCCAGCAACCTCCAGATGTACGTGTACGTCCCGGCCGCCGTCACCGCCCACCCGGCGGTCGTCGTGGCGGTGCACTACTGCGGGGGATCGGGCCCGGCGATGTACTCCGGCACCGAATACGCCTCGCTGGCCGACCAGTTGGGGTTCATCGTCGTCTACCCGTCGGTCACCCGCGCCAGCAAGTGCTTCGACGTCTCCTCGCCCCAGGCCCTGCATCGCGACGGCGGCAGCGATCCGGTCGGCATCAAGTCCATGGTCGACTGGGTGAAGAGCACCTACTCCGCCGACCCGAGCCGTGTCTTCGCCCTGGGCATCTCCTCCGGCGCGATGATGACGAACGTCCTGCTCGGCGACTACCCCGACGT
This sequence comes from Streptomyces sp. NBC_01622, assembly GCF_045209635.1. Taxonomy (NCBI): domain Bacteria; kingdom Bacillati; phylum Actinomycetota; class Actinomycetes; order Kitasatosporales; family Streptomycetaceae; genus Streptomyces; species Streptomyces sp. NBC_01622. Next base: position 1,376,399 of record NZ_CP109293.1, on the reverse strand, counting down.
GTTCGCGGCCGGCGCCGCCTTCGCCGGTGTGCCGTTCGGCTGCTTCGCCACCACCGACGGCTCCGAGTGGAACATCGCGTGTGCCAACGGCACCGTCACCCATACCCCGCAGGAATGGGGCGACTTGGTGCGGGGTGCCGACCCCGGCTACACCGGCCCCCGCCCCCGGATGCAGCTGTGGCACGGCACCGCCGACGACACGCTGCGCTATCCCAACTTCGGCGAGGAGATCAAACAGTGGACCAATGTGCAGGGCGTCGGCCAGACCCCGGCGGCGACCGACTCCCCGGCGACCGGCTGGACCCGCACCCGCTACGGCGCCACCGGTGACCAGGCCCCTGTCGAAGCGATCAGCCTCCAGGGCGTCACCCACAACCTCTACACCTACGGCATGGGCACCCGCGTCCTCACCTTCTTCGGTCTCTCCGGCGGCGGCACCACGCCCCCGCCCTCGACCGGGCCCTGCAAGGTGACGGTCACGACCAGCGCCTGGAACACCGGCCTCACCGCCTCCGTGACGATCACGAACACCGGCACGGGCACGGTGAACGGCTGGCAACTCGGCTTCACCCTGCCCGCCGGCCAGACCATCACCAACGGCTGGGGCGCCACGTACACACCGGCCTCCGGCACGGTGACGGCCACCGACGCGTCGTACGACGGCACGATCGCCCCGAACGCGAGCGTGACCGTCGGCTACCAGGCGAACCACACCGGCAACAGCGCCGCTCCCACCGCCTACACGCTCAACGGGACGGCCTGCACGGTCGGTTGATCCTCACCCCGTGCCCCTCGCCCCCAACTCCTGCCCGAGGAAGGTGGATTCCGTGCACCCCACGAGACGGACCGCGATCGTCGCCACGACCTCGGCGCTGTCGGCCCTGTCAGCCCTTACGGACCCCAACTCCGCACACGCCGAAGGCATGTCGACACGCTCCGGCTCCCATTGGGTGAACACCTGGACGGCGATGCCCCAGCTCACCGAGCCCGGCAACCTGCCGCCCGCGCCGTTCACCGGGACCAGGTCGGTCCTGGTCGACACCACCCTGCGACAGACGCTCCGCGTCACCACCGGAGGCCGGACGCTGCGCCTGCGCTTCTCCAACGCCTACGGCGACACCCCGCTGCCGCTCACCGCGGTGACGGTGGCGCTCCCGCAGGACGGCAGGGCGGGTGCGAGCGCCATCGTGCCCGGGAGCGGCAGACCGGTCACCTTCGCCGGGCGCACGTCGGCGACCGTCCCGGTCGGCGCCCAACTGGTCTCGGATCCCCTGGACTTGGACCTGCCCGCCGCATCGGTCCTGACCGTGACGACCTACCTGGCAACCGGCCAGCCGTCACTCGCGCTCACCTCGCACCCGGGCTCGCGCACGACGTCGTATCTCCAACTCGGGGACCACGCGCAGGACGAGGACCTGCCCGGTGCGACCCCGGCCGACCACTGGTATCTGCTGAGCGACGTCGAGGTCCTGGCCCCGCGCACCACCACGGCCGTGGCGATCCTGGGCGACTCGCTCACCGACGGCCGCGGCTCCACGACCAACGCCAACGACCGCTGGCCCGACCAGCTCTACGACCGCCTCCGGGCCCACCCCGCGACCGCCGCCGTAGCGATCCTGAACCAAGCCGCCGGTGGCAACCGGGTCCTCGACGACGGCCTCGGCCCCAACGTCCTCGCCCGCCTGGACCGCGACGTGCTCTCCCGCAGCGGAGTCACCCGCCTCATCGTGTTCGAGGGCGTCAACGACATCGGTACCGCCGACGCGACCCCGGCCGCCCAACGCCGGGTAACCGAGGACCTGTTGGCGGCCTACGACCAGATTGTCGTCCGCGCCCACGCCCAGGGCATCCGTGTCTACGGCGCGACCCTGCTCCCCTTCGGCGGCAACACCTACGACGACCCGGCGGGCGAACGCGAGCTCTCCCGCCGGGCCGTCAACACCTGGATCCGGACGAGCGGCCACTTCGACGCGGTCCTCGACTTCGACCGCGCCGTACGCGATCCAGCCGACCCGCGCCGCCTGTTGGAGTCCCTCCAGGTGGGCGACTGGCTGCATCTCAATCCGGCGGGGTACGGCGTGCTGGCCGCGACGGTCCCCACCGGGCTGCTGCGTTAGACGGCCGGTTCTTTGGCAGCGGTGGGGGCCGCGGCCGAACTGCCCTTCACCGAAAGGTGGTTGAAGACCAGGTTCAGCACGATCGCCGTCAGGCAGCCCGCGCTGATGCCGCTGTTCATCACCGTCTGGAACCAGTCCGGGAACTGCGCGTACACCGTCGGCACACCGACCGGCAGCATGCCCACGGCCACCGAGACGGCGACGACGGTGAGGTTGTGGTTGTCCTTGAAGTCGACCTGGGTCAGGGTGCGGATGCCGCTCGCGGCGACCGTGCCGAACATGACCAGGCCCGCGCCGCCGAGCACCGGTGCCGGTATCGCCGCGACGACCGCGCCCAGCTTGGGCAGCAGACCGAGGACGACCAGGATGCCGCCGGCGACGGCGACGACCCACCGGCTGCGGACCCGGGTCATGCCGACGAGGCCGACGTTCTGGGCGTACGCCGTGTACGGGAAGGTGTTGAAGACGCCGCCGAGGACGGTGGACAGGCCGTCGGCGCGCAGGCCGTCCGCGAGGGAGCGCGGCTCGATCCTGCGGTCGGTCATCTCGCCCACCGCGATCAGGTCACCGGTCGTCTCGGTCATCGTCACCAGCGCCACCACCAGCATCGACACGATCGCCGAGGCATGGAAGGTGGGCGTACCGAAGTGGAACGGGGTGCTGATGCCGACCCAGTCGGCGTCCCCGACCCCGCTGAAGTCCGTGAACCCGAACACCACCGCGGCCACCAGCCCCACGGCCATGCCGATCAGCACCGCGATCCGGCTCAGGAACGCGGGCGCGAACCGCTGCACACTCAGGACGACCGCGAGGACGAAGGCCGCGAGAGCGAGGTTCTTCGGCTCACCGAAGTCCTTCGAACCCTGGCCGCCCGCCGCCCAGTTGCCCGCCGCGGGCAGCAGCGACAGACCGATGACGAGGATCACGGTGCCGGTCACGAGCGGCGGGAAGAAGCGCAGCAGCTTGCCGAACACCGGTGCCAGGAGCGCGATGGCGAGCCCCGCGACGATCACGGAGCCGTAGATCGCGGGCAGTCCGCCGCCCGTCGTACCGATCAGCACCATCGGCGACACGGCTGCGAACGTACAGCCCTGCATGATCGGCAGCCGTACCCCGAACCGCCAGAAGCCGATGCACTGGATGAGCGTCGCGATACCGCAGACCAGCAGGTCCGCGGTGATCAGATACGCCAGATCGGCGGCCGACAGCTTCATCGCCCCGCCGACGATCAGCGGAACCGCCACCGCGCCCGCGTACATCGCGAGCACGTGCTGCAGCCCGAAGGCGGCCAACTGCCGTACGGGTGGGACCTCGTCGACGGGATGTACGGGTGTGGTCGTTGCCATGGGCACTCCTGAGCGGCGGAGGGGGAGGGGGAGAAACATGCGGGCAGCACGAGACCGTAAGCGCTTTGAACAGTTTGTTGATTTCTGGGTTGTTGCCGCCGTGTGTCATGCCCATCCGCTATGCGCGCGACCCACGCACCGCGTCCAGAAGGGCTTCCCAGCCAGGCAGTTTGACCACACCGTCCCGCCCGAGCGAGGCCCCCAGCTCGGCCTCGGCCCGCTCGATGGCCTCCCATCCGGCCCACTCGACCGGCTCGATCCCCTCGGCACGCAGCGCGGTGAGCGGGTCTTCGGACGCTTCATGTCGTACGAGCGTGGGGGCGTCCTCCAGCAGGGAGGTCACCGTCTCCTTGGCGTCCGGGCGGTTGGTGCCGATGACGCCCGTCGGGCCCCGCTTGATCCAGCCGGCCACGTACTCGCCGGGCGCGGCCCTCCCCTCGCGCAGGACGCGGCCCGCCCGTTGCGGCACGATGCCGAGCTCGGCGTCGAACGGCAGCCCGTCCAGCGGCACCCCGCGATAGCCCACCGAGCGCAGCACCAACTGCGCCTCGATGTCCTCCAGTTGACCCGTGCCACGCACCCCGCCGTGCCCGTCCGGCGCGGTCCGTTCGAAGCGCACCGCGCCCACCCGCCCCGCGTGGGCGAGGAGTTCGACGGGACGGAGGAAGAAGCGGAGGCGGATACGGCGTGCGCCTCCCGAGGGAGGCAGGGCCGCCCAGGTGCGAAGCGTCTCCACGTTGCGGCGTTGCGCGGCGGGCAGGGCGGAGGGGTCCAGAGAGTCCGGGTCGAGCGCCAACTCGGCCGGATCCACGGTCACTTCGGTGTCCGGCAGACCGCCCAGTTCGCGCAGTTCCTTGGTGGTGAAGCGGGCCTGCGAGGGACCGCGCCGGCCCACCATGTGGATGTCCGTCACCCCGCTCGCGGCCAGTGCGGTGAGTGCCGCCTGCGGTATGTCGGTGCGACTCAGCTCGGCAGCGCCGCGCGCCAGTATCCGCGTGACGTCCACCGCGACATTGCCCACGCCGATGACGACGGCCGAGCGTGCGCCGAGCACGAAACCGTCGCCGGTGGAGTCGGGGTGGGCGCTGTACCAGGACACGAACTCGGTCGCCGACCAGCTGCCCGGCAGCTCCTCGCCAGGAATCCCCAGGTGACGGTCGGTGGCGGCTCCCACGCAGTACACGACCGCGTCGTACAGCTCCCGCAGCCGCGCGACAGACAGCCCGCCGGGCCCCACCCGCACCCCGCCGAGGAACCGCACCCGCTCGTGCTCCAGCACCGTCCGCAGATTGGTCTGCAGCGACTTGATCTTCTCGTGGTCCGGCGCCACGCCGTAGCGCACCAGCCCGTATGGGCACGGGAGCCGGTCCAGGACGTCGACAAGCACCCCGGGCTCCCGCTGGACCAGGCTCTGGGCGGTGTAGACCCCACTCGGCCCGGAACCGACGACGGCGACACGCAGCATGGCGGAACTCCTCACCGGTCAGGCACACAGGAGATCGCTGACTCGCCAGACCGCTGGCAACTCCAGGGTCCCACCACCGGGGCTCCGCTGACAGAGTGCCGTGGGGACCCGTACGCGACGGGGGTGCGCGTGTCCGTTCGTATGGAATGTGATCATGCGGTTACGTTGCGTGTGTGCTAGAAGCATCCTTTGTCAGTCTTTCCGATCGCTGCCCGGAGGACGGCGCGGTGTCCGTGTGGCCCGCGTGGAAAGTGAAGGAGCACGACGGTGCCACCTCGTGGTTCCACGTCCGGCTGGCCTTCACCGACGGCGCCCGGGTCGACGCCCTCGCCGTGGTCTCCGACCAGGGCCTCTCCGTCGAGGACGTACGGGCCCAACCGGCCCTGTCCCTCGACGACTTGACGGTACTGGCCGACTGGATCGAGGGGCCGCTCTTCGAGGCGTGCGGACTGGAACCGGGGCCCGGGTACGAAGGGGAGGAGGGAGCCGGGTCGGGCGGAGCGCGCCGGGCCCGGCCGCCCTGGCCGCGCGGCATCGAGGGGCGGTGGCTGGTCGCCCAGGAGTACCGCGCCGCACAGGAAGAGGGGGTCGATCCCGTCCTCGCGGTGATGTGCGCGACCGGACACAGCCGACGCCGCTCTCTCCGGCTCATCTCCCAGGCGCGCGACGCGGGTTATCTGACGCCTCGTCACGCGAGGCGCTGAGCCCATGAGTTGGGCCGGGTGAGAGGGGCGGGCGGGTCAGGTTGCGGAAGGCTCGGCGGGGTGGTCCTCGGCCGGCCGGTCGTCCGTCGCGAAAAACCGTGAGAGGTCCGTGTCGGCCGCCGCGCGAGGTGTGCCGGCATCGGGCGGGATCCCCAACTCCCAGTCGAGCCCGTACCGTTGGAACAACTCGGTACGCAGCACCGGGATCTGCATCGGCACCCCGGGCACGAGCGCCGCGTAGACCGCGCCCATGAGGAGGGCCCGCAGCATCGGGTAGTCGGACGGGACGTTCCCCGACCTGTACCGCGCGATCGTCTCCCCGAGCAGTTCGGCCAGGCGCCGCTGCTCCGGGCACTGCACGAAGCCCTCGCCCTGGAGCAGCCCCGCCATGTGCTGGCGCATCAGCACGGGCCGGTCGTGCGCGAGGCCCAGAATCGCGTCGATCGCCCGCGCCATTCGCTCTCGCCCGTCCGTGGTGCGCGGCTCGCGCTCCAGCGCCTCCTCCAGCGTGCGATGCATCAACCGGTGTACGGCGGACTGCACCAACTGGCGTTTTCCGGGGAAGTAGTACGACACCAGTCCGCGCGCCGATCCGGCCCGGTCCGCGATGTCACCCAAGGTCGTGGCCTCGAAGCCGCGCTCACTGACCAACTCGACCGCCGCCTGCAGTAGCCGCTCCCGGGAACGCCGTCGCAACTCTTCATTGACCGAGGCGCTTCGCGGGGACATGCTGTAACTCCTGCGTTGACTGGCTATCAGCCAACTATACTCAGGACGTACGGGTGCCCGTAGCGAGGGCCCGGCGAATGCTGCCGTCCGTCTGGGGCGACGCGGGGGATCGTCTCAGGCGGGCGGCTCCTTTTCACCCCAATGGTTACCTTGGGCGACCTTTAGGGCGGCGCCCGGCGCCGTCTTCTCGCACATCTGTCGCACGGCACGTGATCCGTCCCTAGAGTGGGCACGGGTGACGAGCCGAGGAGGCGCACAGGCATGGACCAGGACCAGCAGATTTTCGCGCGGATCAACGAGATGGTCGATGACGAGCGCAAGCTCCGGGAGGCCGTCGCCTCCGGCACGATCGACAGCACCACGGAGCACCAGCGACTCGGCCGGCTGGAACGCGAACTCGACCAGTGCTGGGACCTGTTGCGGCAGCGCCGCGCCAAGGTGGAGTTCGGCGAGAACCCGGACGAGGCGCGGGTGCGCCCGGAGTCCGAGGTGGAGGGGTATCAGGGGTGACTTCGGGGGCGGGGCGCAGGGGTCGACCCCTGGGCTGAGGCCGGAGGCCGGCCTCGGCTCAGCCCTGACCGACCAGGTCGAGCACGGGGCGCAGGGCGTCCGGCCGTTCGGTCACCGGGCGGTGGTCCACGAAGTGCACCCCGCAGCCCAGGGCCGCCGCGCCGCCGTCCGAGCGTCGCTCGTCGCCGACCATCAGCACGTCCTTCGGGTCGACCCCGAGCGCCTCGCAGGCGACCGCGAACAGCCGCGGGTCCGGCTTCTGAATGCCGTGTTCGTACGACAGCACGTACGTGTCCACGTAGGTGTCGAGGCCGTGCTCCCGGAACACCGGCCGCAGATCCCAGCCGATGTTGCTCACCACGCCCACGCCGATTCCACGCTCGCGCAGTGTCCGCAGCACGGACTCCGCGTCCGGGTACGGCGTCCAGGCGGCCGGCGTCATGTGCCGGTCGTACAGCGCGTCGTGCAACGCCGGGTCGGGGAGCGGGACTTGGCGGGAGACGCCGGTGAACGCGGCCCGGTGCAGTTCCGCACTCTGGTCGCGGATCGCCCACAACTCGGCGAACTCCGCGGGCAGCCGCTCCGGTTGCGCCCCACCCGGCATCGCCCCCGCCGACTCCAGCGCCCGCGCCACCTCGGCCAACTCCGGCTCGGGCAGCGCGATCCCGGTCTCCCGCAGTACGGCACGCAGCCAGGACTCGGTGGACTCGATACGGAAGAGGGTTCCGGAGAAGTCGAAGAGGACGGCACTCATGCGGTGATCTTACTCAGCCATTCACACCCACCGCCGTTCGTACCCCCCGACAGCGACTGCCACCACGAACGCCCCCAGAACCCAGCCGCCCAACACGTCCGACGGCCAGTGCACACCGAGCCACACACGGGTCAGTCCCACACCCGCCACTGAGATCACGGCCAGAGTCAGGGCCGTACGCCACACAGCACGTCCGGCGCCGTAGTGGTGGAGCAGCCACAGGAGGAGGCCGCAGACCACCGTTGCGGTCATGGCGTGGCCCGAAGGGAAGGCCGCGTAGTGGGCGGAGTCGACAGGGTCGGGCCACACCGGGCGGGGGCGGTCGACCAGTGCCTTCAGGGCCTGCTGCAGCAGTGTGCCGAGCGCACATGTGGCCGCCAGCCACAGCGCCGTCCACCATGCGGAACGCCGCCACACCAGCCACACCATGGTGACCGCACATACAAGGCGCAGAGTGAGGGGGTCCCAGACCCAGTCCGTCAGGATGCGGCACACATGTGTCACCCCGTGGTCCTCGACCGCCCAACGGTGCGTCGTTCCGGCGATCCGGTCGTCGAGGTCGATCAGCGGACGCCACTCGACCGCGACCAGGGTGAGCAACAGCGCGGAACACAGGGCCAGGGCCAGGGTGACGGTCGTGTACTGGCGAGTCGGGCGGGACGGAGAGCGCATGGAACGATCCTCGCCGATCCACGCCCCTCTACGCGGACCTCAGCCGAGCGCCCGCAGCCCCGGTACGAACGCCACCAGCACCGGAATCACCGGCACCAGCGCCGCCGTGGCGGTCAGCCCCAGGCGGCGTGTCGTCGTGAGCCGGTCCGGGGGTGTGAGCAACCGGTGCACCCGCTGCGGGACATGGGCCTGCGGGGTCGGGCACGGCCCGAACACCCCACGGTCCTCGTTGAGTTCGACGAGTGCGAGCGCGGTCGTGAGGCGGCCGAAGCGGCGGGAGGCCATGTCGTCGGCGGAGAGTTCGACCAGGCGGTGCATCTCGTCCCGGAACGCGGCGAACACCGGCACCTGCGGGAACCCGGTCGCGAGCGCGGCCGAACAGTGCAACAGCCAGTCGTGCCGGGCCTGCGCGTGCCCCTGTTCGTGGGCGAGCAGGGAGTCCAGCTGTCGCCCCTTGAGCCGACGCAACGCGGCTGTGGTGATGACCAGTTGAGGCGCGGGGCCGGACATCCACCACGCGTCGGGGCGCTCGCCCTCCAGCACGACCAGCGGCTCGGCTCCCGGCTCCTCGCCGGGCAACAGCGGTGCACGCACGAGGAGTTCGGCCCTTCGCCGCCGACGCCGCGACCGGGCCCGTAGGACCTCACGGACCAGCATCGCCACCGTCCACGCGCCGCCGCACGCGAGGGCAACCGCGGTCGCCGCCGCCCAAGGCCCGGTCGTCACAAGGGGATAGGCGTCCAGAACGGCGTGCGGGGCGTTGGCGAAGACATGGCCGCGCACAGCCTGCCAAGCGGCGGCGGCGCTGAGCGTCATCGACAGGGCGCAGCACAGGAGGACGGCCGCCACGACGCACTGCCACACCCACAGCGCGAGCACCGGCTCATGGTCCGGCCAGTCGGCCCGGGCGAGCAGCCGTGGGGCGACGACGGCGGCCAAGGCGCCGAGCAGCAACAGTGCCGCGGGGACCATCATGGGAGCACCCTATGAGCGCCGCGGTGATCAGGGGTACGGCTTGTTACGGCAAAGTGACGCAGACCACGATTTCGTACAGTGCGCGGATCTCCAGAGCCCCGGATCCTCAGAGCGTCAACAGCATCGCGACCATGGCGATCCCCATCGACAGCCGGCATGCGCGGGCCAACTCCGGTCGGTCGCCCCACCCGACGCTTCCGCCGTCGCCGACGGCCGCGCCGGTGACGGGCACCAGTCGTATGCCCGACAGCAGCACGTATCCCACGAAGTAGAGGAGCAACACACCTGTCACGAGCGGGACTCCGGAGCCCTCGTGGTCATGGCGGTGTGCGGGGGAGCCGCCCATCACGAGCGCCATGTAGACCATGGCGGCGGTGCCCAGCAGGTGGTGCACATGGTGCGGGCTCCTGCGCGCGGTCCACAGGGCGCGCAGCGCCGCCGCGCAGAACACCGCCGCATAGCCGGGCCAGGCCCACGACGGCGGTGCGAACACCGCGGCGGGCACGGCCATCGCGGCCATCCCGAAGCCCATCAGGGCCTCGCCGCCGGCGGCGAGCCGCTGTTCCGTGACGGGGCTGCGCATCCGCAGCAGGCAGTAGGCCCCGGTCGCCGCACACAGCGCGACCAGCAGCCAGCCGGGCGAAGCCGGTCCGTGCATGCGCATCCCCCGTTCCGCCCTTGTTCTCACTCTTCGTAGACGATCGGTCACAGGTTGCCCGTGCCGCACGGGGCGCAATCGAGCGCAACGGTGTACATGGGGAGCACTCGGTGGAGTGCGGCAGGTCGGAGGCGTGCTCGGGTAACTAATTCACGAGTAAAACACCTGCTAAACTTGCCTTCCATGAGCAGTGCGACCCCCGCCCCCACCCCACGGGCTCCCCGAGTCCGACGCCCTCCGCTCGCCGGTGTGCTGCGCCTCGGCCGGCCCTCCGACATCTGGTTCAAGCCCGCGCTCAGCGTGGTCGCGTCGGTCGCCCCGCCCAACCTGACCCTGCTCGCCCTGGGCCGCCTCGACCTGGCGATGTACACGATGGCCGGCTCCTTGTGCGCGCTCTACGCCCACAACAAGCCGTACGCAGCCCGGGCCCGCGCCCTGTTCTGGGTGGTGCTCGGGATGATCGGCGGTCTCGCCGTCGCACTGGTCACCGCCTCCCTCACCACGAACGCCGTCGTGCTGGTCACGGTCGGCGCCGTCCTGGCCGCCGTACAGAAGGGACTGTGCGACGCGACCCGGATCGGCCCGCCCGGCAACGTCGTCCTCACCTTCATCAGCTCCGCCTCGCTCTTCGCACCGCAGACGCTCGCCCAGATCCCCGGCCACCTGGCGCTCGCCGCCGCGGCGGGCGTCTGGGCGTGGCTCGTCGGCATGGCACCCGGCCTGCTCCGGCCCTACGGCCCCGAGCGCCGTGCCACGGCCCAGGCGCTGGACGCCGCGGCCGCGTACGCCGCCGCACATGGCGCCGGAGACGGCGATGTGCACGGCCCCGGAGGCGGCCATGGTCACGCACAGGCGCGCGCGCGTGCCGCCACGGCGGCGGCCATTCACGCCGCCTGGCAGTCCCTCCTCGCCACCGGCGCCCGCACCAGCCCCCGGCGCTCCCTCGAGCGTCTCGTGGTCCGTGCCGAGGTCGCCCTCGCCGTGCCCGCGGACACCGACCCGGACCTGTTGCGCACCTGGGCCCGCGAACTGCGTGGCAGGGGACCGGTCCCACGGACCGACGACCCGGTGGGCGCCGTAGCCGAACTGCTCGGTGTGGACGCCGAACTCGCCACCCCCGCCCGCCCGTTGCGGACCGAGCTCGGCCCACTCGGACCCCTCGTACTGCGCACGGCGATCGGCTGCGCCCTCGCCGGCTACGCCTCCCTGGCCCTCGGCGTCGGCCGCCCCTACTGGGCCCTCGTCACCGCCGCCTCCCTCTACCAGGCCAACATCACCCTCACCTGGGGCCGGGGAGTGCAGCGCGTCGTCGGCAACCTCGTGGGCGTGCTCGTCTTCGCCGGGGTGGCACCGCTCGCGCACACCCGTCCGGCGGTCCTGGTGCTGTGCTGCCTCGCGTTCAACTTCGGCGCCGAGGCGCTGATCGGCCGCAACTACTGGCTCGGCAGCGTCTGTGTGACCCCGATGGCGCTGCTCATCACCGAGTTCGCCCGGACCCAGCAGCCCGGGGAGCTGATCACAGAGCGGGTGGCGGACACCGTTGTCGGTGCCCTGGTCGGCCTCGTGGCCGCGGCCGTCGTCACCAACCGCCGCGCGACCGACCGCATAGAGGAGGCGCTGACCGCGGCCGAAGGGGCGCGCGGGCAGGCCGCGCGCCTTCTGGCGGAGCCCGCTCCCGCCCCCGGAGCCCTGGATTCCGCGCACCGTGCGCTCGCCGCCGCGTTGGTCGAACTGCGGGCCACTGTCGACGCCGCGTCCGGCGAGTGGTGGCAGCGCGCCCTGTCCCCGGAGCGGGTCGTGCTCGCCGAGCAGTCCGGACACCGTACGCTCGCCGCGACGGTACGACGCCGGGGACCGCGCCCCCGGCCGGCCGCGGATCGGCGCACAGGCAGAAAGACGGAGGGCGTACGGGGATGACGTCAGTGAACGGACGGCCGACGGACGAAAACGGTGCCTCTCCGGATACGGCCCGCCACGCCCCCTCGCCGAGCGCACCCAGCCACGACACCGTCGCCGCAGTCGTCGGGCAGTGGCAGGCCGTGCACCCCGATCTCGACACCGGTCCGATGGAGATCATCGGCCGTATCAACCGGTGCGCCGCCCTGCTTCAGCAGGCCGAGGACGCGCCGCTGCGCCGGGCCGGGCTCAGCCGCCCGGAGTTCGACCTGCTCGGCGCGCTCCGCCGTACCGGGCACGAGCTGACGCCGAGCGAGCTGACCCGGGAGACCTTCTCCTCGGGTGCCGCCGTCACCAAGCGCCTCAAGCAGCTGACCGAACGCGGACTGGTCGAGCGCCGCGGCGACACCCGCGACCGACGTGTTGCCCATGTCCGCCTCACGGACGCCGGCCGCGAGCTCGTCGACGCGATCCTGCCCGAGCAGCTCGCCTACGAGACCACCGTGCTCGCCGGTCTCGACACCCCCGGACAGGGCGAACTCGCCACACTGCTCAGTGAGTTGTTGGTCCAGCTGGAAGGCAGGCTCGGCGTGCTGCGCGTCTGAGCCGCCGTGGGCGGGCGGTGGCGGACCGTTGACGTGAGGCGCGTGATCTCCCTACGTTCGACCAGGTCGGTTCGGGACGCCGACTGTCGTACGACATACCGAACAAGGGATTGATGCCGTGGCAGCCGAAGCCTCCGCCGCCCCCACCTCTGCGAAGCTCACCATCGACCTCGGCACCGACACGGGCCCCTTCCACGGAGGCGCGAGCGGCACGCTCTACGGCGTCTACGGCGACGGTGTCCCCAGCCGCAACGTCGTGGAGGGCATGTACGTCCGCACGGTCTCCACCAAGGCCCAGGACGGCACCCAGCACCCGGGCGCCGACGCCCTGGAGATGCTGCGCCCCTTCGTCGAGGCGGGCGGCAAGGACGTCTACGTCTACCTGACCGACATCTACCGCGGCTTCCCCTACGAATGGCCCGGAGCCACCGGCCCCGAGCGCCTCGCCGACTTCACGGCGCGCGTCCGCAGGCACGTCGAACAGGTGCTGGCGCTCGGCGCGTACCGGTCCCATGTCGTGTACGTCCCGTTCAACGAGCCAGAGGGCAACATGTTCGGCACGGGGGAGTGGAGCTACGACGGGACCTCCTGGCGCACCGACCCGCGCGCCTACTTCGCCGCCTGGCGGGACATCCACCGCCTGATCAAGGATCTCGACCCCGACGCCCGCATCGCCGGCCCCAACACCTGCGAACTGTACGACGAGGTCAAGGGCTTCCTGGAGTTCGCCGACGCCGAGGGCGTACTGCCGGACATCGTCACCTGGCACGAGCTGTCCTCGCCGGACGAGATACGCACAAACGTCGCCAAGTACCGTGCCGTGGAACGGGAGTTGGGAATCGGTCCACTTCCCGTCAACATCAACGAGTACGCCCACAACTACCACTTGTCCGTCCCGGGGCAGATGATCCAGTGGATCGCCGCGATCGAGGAGTCCAAGGTCGACGCCGACATGGCGTACTGGAACATCGACGGCAACCTCAACGACTCGGCGGTCGAGGCCAACAAGGGCAACGGACAGTGGTGGCTGTTCAACGCCTACGGCCAGTTCACGGGCAACACCGTCCGGGTCGCCGCGCCCCACCCGAACGTGCAGTACACGCTCCAGGGCGTCGCCGCGCTCGACCGGGACAAGCGGCAGGCGCGGGTGCTGTTCGGCGGGGCGGGCGGTTCGGCGGACGTCGTGTTCGAGCACGTCGACCCCGAGGTCTTCGGTACGACCGTTCACGTGCGGCTCCTGGAGATCCCCTGGACGGGTCAAGTCGGCGCCTCCGCGCAGCCGTTGCGGCTCGCAGACCATGAACTCCCCGTCGTGGAGGGGAAAGTGGCGCTGCGTCTAACGGACCTGGAGGAGATGTCGGCGTACCAGGTGATCCTGTCCCCGGGCGGCGAGGCGGCCGTGGCGCTGCCGCCCTCGGTCGGCTGGCGGCGGACGTACCAGGCCGAGGACGCGACCTACCTCGGTGGCGACCGTTCCCTGAACGGGCCCGAGGGGTCCCCGGTCGACGTCGACAAGTTCGCCACGTCGACCGGCTACCACGTGGGCGGACTCCGCACCGGCTCCGACGGCGTGCTCGCCTTCCCGGTCGAGGTCCCGCAGGACGGGACGTACGACGTGAGCGTCTTCGCCAACTCCTACAACCTGGCCGACGCCGTGCGCGAGCAGGGACCCACCAACGTCTTCCTCCGCGTCGACGGCCGCCAACCGCGCGAACTCAGGCTGCCGCTCGGCTACAAGTGGGCGGTGTGGGGCCACACCGACACCCAGGTCGAACTGACCGCAGGCGCGCACACCATCACCCTCGCCGCCAAGGACCCCGACCTCGGTGTCACGCGGGGCGAAGCGGTCGTCGACAAGCTCGACCTCGCCCTCCGCGACGACCGGGTGACCGGGTCCGCGCTGTACGATGCCGAGTTCGCCGCCCTGGGTGGTGGCGCGCGCGTCGGCTACACGATCCGCGGAGCCTCCGGCCCGGGAGTCGCCGTACTGCCGCGGGGTGGCAGCGCCACCTTCTGGGTGCACGCGGCGGACGACGGGGAAGCGACGGTGACGGTCGACCGGATCGGGCCCGGGGAGGGCGAGTTGACGATCAACGGCGAGAACGTGGGGATTGTTGAACGATCCTCCGTGCCCCTGTTCCTCACGTCGGGCATCAACAAGGTCACCATTACCGCCACTTCCGACGACCTCGTCCTGGACCGCCTCCGCACAGACCCGTCACGCGGCCTCCTCCCCACCTCGACGTACCCGGCCGAGGAGGGCACCACGACCGGCGGTGCCCGGGTCACCGGCGCCCACACGTTCGCCACCGGCGGCAAGGCCGTCGACGGTATCGGCGCCGGACCCGGGAACGCCCTCACCCTCACCGTGACGGCGGAGCGGGCCGGCCGGCACGCGCTCACGATCCGCTACTCCAACGGCGAACAGGCGCCCGCCACCCACTACAACCCGGACCCGGTCTGCCGCCACGCGGACATCGCGGTCAACGGGGCCGACCCGCAGCGCGTCCTGTTCCCCACGACCTTCCACTTCAACAACTTCCACGACCTGACCGTCCCCGTCACCCTCGACGAGGGCGCCAACACCCTCACGTTCACGGCCGACGAACTCCCGGACCACGACGGCCGGTCCAGGAACCAGTACGGTCAACGCTCCGCGTACGCCCCCGTGATCGACCAGGTGACGGTGACACCGCTGGCCTGACGGCGGGCGGCGGGCGGGCGAACGGGCTCAGTCCTCTCCGCCCGCGGAGTGCACCCCGAAGACCGCCCCTTGCGGATCCCGCAGCACCGCGATCCGCCGTACGTCGGCGACGGACCGGGGTTCCATGAGGACCGCGCCGCCCGCCGCGGTCGTCGCGGCGGCGGTCGCGTGGACGTCGGTCACCGCGAAGTACGGCAGCCAGTGCGGAGGCACCTGGGGTGGGAACGTGTCGTCCATCGCCATCATGCCGCCGAAGTCGGCGCCGTCGATGCCCCACTGCGGGTAGTGCGCCGAGGGCCGGACGGTCCAGCCGAACACGCGCGTGTAGAAGCTCAGGGCCCGCGCGGGCGCCCGTGTCAGCAGCTCCACCCAGCCCAGCGCGCCGGGCGAGTTGAACAGTCCGGCGCCGGGGAAGGTCCGCGCCTGCCACATCTGGAACGCGGCCCCGCCCGGGTCCAGGGCGACGGCGAAGCGCCCGATGTCGAACACGTCGATCGGCTCCATCAGCAGCGTCCCGCCCGCTGCACGCACCAGCTCCGCGGTCGCGTCGGCGTCCGCCACCGCGAACGACACGTTCCACGCCACCGGCTGCGACTCCTGGAACAGCGGCGTCAGCGCGGCGACCGCCGCGTCCCCGACGTGCGCGACCGTGTAGCCGCCCGCCTCCTGCCGGGGATCGGTCTCCGGACGCCAGCCGAACACGTCCGCGTAGAACCGCTTGGCCGCCTCGAGGTCACTGGTCCCGAGCTCGACCCAACAGGGCCCGCCGGTCACCGGCCTGTCGAGCTTCATGACGTTCCTTCCGCAGGAAGTACCCCTCCCAGCACGCTAAGCCCGGGCCACGACCCCGGCCAACCGGCGCGGAAGGGGCCCCCTGCCCGCCGTAGCCCTAGATCCCCGGCCGATACCGCAGCGGATGGTCCGCGGGCACCTCCACCAGCACGATCCGCGTCCCGTCCGGATCCGCCACCCACATCTCGACCAGTCCCCAGGGCTCCTTCACCGGCGGCCGGACGATCTCGACCCCCTTCGCCCGCAACTCCTCGTACGAGGCTCCCGCGTCCGCGACCTGCAGCCACAGCCGTACGGCGGGCGAGGGCGGGGTGTCGGAGCGTCCGGAGACCTCCAGGAACCCGCCGCCGAGGAAGTAGACGGTCCCGCGCTCCACGCCCGTGCCGAACTCCCGGTAGACGGGCAGCCCCAGTTGCTCGCCGTAGAAGGCGCGGGAACGGTCGGGATCGGTCGGGCGCAGCAGGATACGGCTGCTCAGTACGTGCACCATGCGGCCGGAGCCTAGTCTGCGGCCCGCGTTACTCTCGTCACTGCCGAGCCGCGCCCCTGAACGGAGTTGTGCACGATGGACACCGCCGCCACCGGACTGACCTTCCGCGATGCCACCGACGACGATGTGGACGCCCTCGTCGTGCTGATCGAGTCGGCCTACCGGGGTGACGACAGCCGGGCCGGGTGGACCACCGAGGCGGACATCCTCGAAGGGCAGCGGACCGACCCCGAGGGTGTGCTCGCGGTCGTCAAGTCGCCCGACAGCCGACTGCTGGTCGTCGAACGCGACGGCCATGTGGTTGCCTGCTGCCAGCTCGAACACCGCGGCGACCACGCCTACTTCGGGATGTTCGCGGTCAGCCCGCAGCTCCAGGGCGGCGGCCTCGGCAAGGTCATCATCACGGAGGCGGAGCGCGCGGCGAGGGAGACCTGGGGGGTGGGGGAGATGCACATGACCGTGATCTCCGTACGGAACGACCTCATCGCCTGGTACGAGCGCCGCGGCTATCGCCGTACGGGCCGGATGACCCCGTTCCCGTACGGCGACGAGCGGTTCGGCATTCCGCAGCGCGACGACCTGCAGTTCGAGCTGCTGGTCAAGGAACTCGCATAGGGCTCACGCCGTGAAGCGGCCCGTGCGTTTGATCTCCGGGTAGTCGGTGGTCGCGCCGTCCAACTCCAGGGCGCGTACGAGCCGTAGCTGGTCCTGGGTGTTCACCACCCAGCCGATGATCCTCAGGTCCGCCTTGCGGGCCGCCTCGACGACCTCCAGGGTCAGCCTGCGGATGTTCAGGCAGACCGTTTCGGCACCGGCCTCGGTGGCCCGCTCCACCACGTCGGGGCCGAAGCGGCTCGCGATCAGCGCGGTGCGTACACCGGGCACCAGGCGGGCGATCTCGGTGATCGCCTCGTCGTGGAACGAGGACACCTCGACCCGTCCGACCAGGTCCCGCCGGTGCAGGACCTCGGCCAGCGCCCGCGCCGCCGCCAGGTCCTTGATCTCGGCCTGGAGCGGCGACCGGACCGCGTCCAGCACCTCCTCGAAGATGGGTACACGCTGGCCGCGGCCCGCGTCCAGGGTGCGCAGCTCGTCGAGGGTCCGCTCGGCGATCGGACCGGTCCCGTCGGTCGTACGGTCCACGTCGGCGTCGTGCATGACGACGAGGGCGCCGTCCCTGCTCAGATGGAGATCGAGTTCGATGACATCGAGGCCGGCCTGTTCGGCGGCGACGAAGGAACGGAGAGTGTTCTCGGGTTCGAGACCCATGACTCCGCGGTGACCGATGGTAAGGAAGTTCAAGGTTCAACTCGCTTCCGTCGACGGCGGCTCGGCTCGCGCGCGTGGGCGCGGCCGGACACCGGCGTCCACGCGGCAGAGCCGCAGCCTAACGGCCGGGCCCGGCGATGTACCCGCGCGTACACGGAGGATCGCGGAGACGGCAGCGGCCGACCTGCATCGCGCCGGCCGGAGCGGTCACCCTGGCGTGGGCGCGTCCCGGGGCGATTGACCGGTGGCCGGTTTCGGTGCTCCGGTCCTTGGGTAGCCGCGCGATGTCTCTTCGGCGGCCATCACGGTTTCCGGCAGGAAAAAGTTCGGTCACGAGCAGGGGTATGCCGGATAATCTCCCGATGATCCCCTTGCTGGGAGAAACCACATATGTATACGGTCTCCGTACGCTGGATTCTCCCGTGGAGGATGGGACATGACGGAAATTCTTGTGCAGGTGGGTTCGGAGGAGCGGGTTCCTCCCGTGACCAGGGTGGTGGAGCATCCGGCATGGCCCGTGCTCAAGGATGCCGTGGAGCGGATCCGGCCATGGCAGGCCAAGGACGGGTCGATCGACTTCGCGGCCCAAGGCGCGCCGGACCGCGCGGAGGCCGAGCACGCCGTACGCCGGGTGGCGGGTGCCGTCGAGGAGCTCTCCCCGCTGCTCCCGCACGATGCCGCCTATAGCGCCGCTCTGGTCAGGGACCTGGAGCGGTGGGCCGCCGACGGCTTCCAGGTGCCCGACTTCCTCGACTCGCTGCTGGCCTTCCAGCCCGCCGCGAACCGCCGGGACGGACTCCAGCATCTGGTCGTCTTCCCGATGTACACGCAGAACGGCAACCCGGACCGCAACCTCGAAGCGGTCGCCCTGCGCATGGTCTGGCCCGACTGGCTGGCCGAGCTGGAGGCGACCCGCTACGACAACCCGCTGTTCTGCGGCATCACCTTCGAGGACTTCACGTCCGGCTACGACACCAACTCCGCCGTGCTCTTCCCGGAGACCATCGCCGTACGCCAGGCGCCGGAACGATTCTCCTGGGGCGGCATCTTCTGCGACCGCGAGGCCGCCCGCTTCCGCCGGGTCACCGAGGCCGCCGTCGACATCCTGGGCATGGAACTGCCCGAGGACGTCGCCACGATGGTCCACGACCAGAAGCGCTGCGAGGGGGCCTTCGTCCTGTGGGACATGGTCCACGACCGCACCCACAGCCATGGCGACCTGCCCTTCGACCCGTTCATGATCAAGCAGCGCCAGCCGTTCTGGATGTACGGCCTGGAGGAGCTGCGCTGCGACCTCACCGCCTTCAAGGAGGCCGTGAAGCTGGAGGCCGACGGCGTCCCGCAGGCCCGTGACGTGCAGTACGCGGTCCTCTGCGACCGCATGTTCCGCTTCCCGGTCACCGGCGAACGCGTCCGCAACTACGACGGCCTCGGCGGTCAGCTCCTCTTCGCCTACCTGCACAAGCACGACGTCGTCCGCTGGACCGACAACAAGCTGCACATCGACTGGCAGCGCGCGCCCGAGGTCACCAACCGGCTGTGTGCCGACATCGAGGACCTCTACCGCGCGGGCATCGACCGCCCCAAGCTCGTCCACTGGTTCAAGGCCTACGAACTGGTCGCCACCTACCTCGCACCGCACCCCGGCTCCAAGTGGGCCAAGGGCCCCGACGCCCTGGACCTGAGCCAGCCGCCGCGGAAACTCGTGGATGACGTGCTTCCGGACGAGTTTCCGCTGAGCATGTTCTATGAGGCACTCTCCAAGAAGCTCAAGAACGTGATCGCGTCCACCCGGGGCATCACGGCCGAGAGTGCCGAGCGGATCGCCGCGTGAGCGACCGCAGCACCGAAGTGGCTCAGGAGGCGAGGACCATGGGGAACGGGGCGCTCAACGGCGCGGTGATCGCGGTGGCCGGAGCGGGCGGGCCGGCCGGCCGTGCCGTGCTGCTGCGGCTGGCGGAGGCGGGCGCGACCGTTGTCGGCTCGGACGCGCATCCCGAACGCCTGGCGGAGGCCGTGGACGCGGCGCGCTACGCGCACGGCGGCGCCACCGTCGTAGGAGACACCGTCGACCTGCTCGACCCGAAGGCCACCCGCGACTGGGCCGCGCACATCGAGAAGGACTTCGGCCGCGTCGACGGCCTCGTCCACCTCGTCGGCGGCTGGCGCGGCAGCGCCAGCTTCACCGAGACCGACCTCGCCGACTGGGACCTGCTGGAGAAGCTGCTCATCCGCACCGTGCAGCACACCTCCCTGGCCTTCTACGACGCCCTGGAGCGCAGCGACCGCGGCCGTTACCTGCTGATCAGCGCGGCCGGCGCCAGCAAGCCCACGGCGGGCAACGCCGCGTACTCCGCGTCGAAGGCCGCCGCCGAGGCCTGGACCCTCGCGATGGCCGACGGCTACCGCAAGGCCGGCGGCGAGGACGGGCCCACCTCCGCCGCCGCCGTCATGGTGGTGAAGGCGCTGGTGCACGACGCGATGCGCGCCGAACGTCCCAACGCGAAGTTCACGGGCTTCACCGACGTCAAGGACCTCGCAGAGGCCATCGCCGGCGTCTGGGACAAGCCCGCCGCCGAAGTGAACGGAAACCGTCTGTGGCTGACCGAGAAGCCGTGAACCCTCCGAAGACCGACGCACGGCGCCACCACGACCCGGAGATCCGCGGCTTCGCCAGCGACAACTACGCCGGCGCCCACCCCGAGGTACTCGCCGCCCTCGCCCTCGCCAACGGCGGCCACCAGGTCGCCTACGGAGAGGACGACTACACCGAGAACCTCCAGGGCATCATCCGCAGCCACTTCGGTGCTACGGCCGAGGCCTTCCCGGTCTTCAACGGCACCGGCGCCAACGTCGTCGCGCTCCAGGCGGTCACCGACCGCTGGGGCGCGGTGATCTGCGCCGAGAGCGCCCACATCAACGTCGACGAGGGCGGCGCCCCCGAGCGCATGGGCGGGCTGAAGCTGCTCACGGTGCCCACCCCGGACGGCAAGCTCACGCCCGAACTGATCGACAAGCAGGCCTACGGCTGGGACGACGAGCACCGCGCGATGCCGCAGGTCGTCTCGATCACCCAGAGCACCGAACTCGGCACCCTCTACACGCCCGACGAGATCCGCGCGATCTGCGACCACGCCCACGCGCACGGCATGAAGGTCCACCTCGACGGCTCCCGGATAGCCAACGCGGCGGCCTCGCTGGACGTCCCCATGCGGACGTTCACCAACGCGGTGGGCGTCGACATCCTCTCCCTGGGCGGGACGAAGAACGGCGCGATCTTCGGTGAGGCGGTCGTCGTCATCAACCAGGACGCCGTCAGCCACATGAAGCACCTGCGCAAGCTGTCCATGCAGCTGGCCTCCAAGATGCGCTTCGTCTCCGTGCAGTTGGAGGCGCTGCTCGCCAAGGACCTGTGGCTGCGCAACGCCCGCCACGCGAACGAGATGGCCCAGCGCCTCGCCGAGGGCGTGCGCGCGGTGCACGGCGTAGAGATCCTCTACCCGGTGCAGGCCAATGGTGTCTTCGCCCGCCTGCCGCACGACGTGAGCGTGCGCCTTCAGCAGCGCTTCCGCTTCTACTTCTGGGACGAGGCGGCCGGCGACGTCCGCTGGATGTGCGGCTTCGACACGACCGAGGACGACGTGGACGCGTTCGTGGCGGCACTCAAGGAGGAGATGGCCCGCTAGTCAAGCTTGAACAGAAGATGCATAGGTATGCGTTCATATGAAAAGTCATTGACTCTCGGGTGATCGCTTTCCTATGCTCTCCGCTCATGGAGCTGATCCAGAACACCCCCGACCTGTCCGCGTATTTGGCCGCCGACGAGGCCATCGACCATGGCCATCCCCTCGTGCGCGAGACCGCCGCACGCCTAGCCAAGAACGCCGCGGACTCGTATGGCTATGCACGGTTGGCATTCGAGTTCGTGCGGGACGCCATTCCCCACTCGCAGGACGCGGGTGACCCGCGCGTCACCTGGCGGGCCTCGGACGTCCTGGAGCAGAGCACCGGCATCTGCTACGCCAAGGCGCATGCGCTGGCCGCGCTGCTGCGGGCCGAGGACATCCCGACGGCCTTGTGCTACCAGAAGTTCGACGTGGTGCACGGGCTGGTCGCCGTGCGGTTCAACGGGGCCTGGCACCGGCAGGATCCGCGCGGCAACAAACCGGGAGTGGACGCGCAGTTCTCCCTCGGCGGCGAGCGGCTGGCCTTTGTACCCGATCCGGAGTTCAATGAGCTGGACTATCCGGTCCTGTACGCTGAACCGCATCCGGTCGTGCTGAGCGCCCTGAAAGCCGCCCGCGACCGGACGCACCTGTGGCAGACACTCCCGACCGCACTCTGAGGCACCTCATGAAGCCCACCCTGACCGTGTCCGACGAAGCCCGCACCCTCGCGCCCGGTTTCACGCACGTGGCGATCGAAGCGACCGGACTGGTCAACGGGCCGAGCACCGAAGCGAGTTCGGCGCTCCTCGACGACGCGGCCCGCCGACTGGCCGTACGGCTGGACGGTCGTGCCCCGCACGAGGACCCGCACATGGCGGCCTGGCGCGAGGTGTACACGGCGTTCGGGTCGAAGCCGTCGCGCACCCGCAACTCGGCCGAGGCGCTGGCCAAGAGGGCGCTCACGGACGCCGGTCTGCCCCGGATCAATGTGCTGGTCGACCTCTACAACGCCATCAGCGTCGCGTACTTGATCCCTGTGGGTGGTGAGGACGCCGATCGCATCCAGGGCGGGATGACTCTCCAACGGGCCACCGGGGACGAGGAGTTCGTGACCGTCGCGGGCGGCGAGGAGGTCGTCGAACACCCCGACGCGGGCGAGGTGGTGTGGACCGACGCGGTCGGTGTCACCTGCCGGCGCTGGAACTGGCGACAGGGTCCGCGCACCAGGCTCACGGAGGAATCGACGTCCGCCGTCTTCCTGTTGGAGAGCCTGGCGCCGATGCCCGTCGCCGAGGTGGAACGCGCGGGTGCCGAACTCGCCGAACTGCTGGAGAAGTTCAGCCCCGGGGCGCGGATCACCGTCCACGCCCCGGCGTGACGATTCAGCGAGCCTCGGCCGCCTTGACCTCTTCGGCGGTGGGTGCGGTGCCGCCGAGGTGGGCCGGCATCCACCAGGTGTCGTCCGGGCCCTTGGGGCGTACCGGATAGGCGCGCTGGGCGGCCTCCAGGAGCTCCTGGACGCGCTCGCGCAGCCGACGGGTGATCGCGCCCGCGTACTGGTCCTGGGGAGCCTCCACCGGCTCGCCGACCCGGATGGTGATCGGGGTGTGGCTGCGCTTGAAGTTCTTCGGGTGGCCCTTGGTCCACAGCCGCTGCGTGCCCCACAGGGCCATCGGGATCAGCGGGACGCCGGCCTCCTGGGCCATGCGCGCGGCACCCGACTTGAAGCTCTTCAGGGTGAACGACTGCGAGATCGTCGCCTCGGGGAAGACGCCGACGATCTCGCCGGACCGCAGCGACTCCAGCGCGTGCTGGTAGGCGGTCTCGCCCTGCTTGCGGTCCACCGGGATGTGCTTCATGCCGCGCATCAGCGGACCGGAGATCTTGTGCCGGAACACCGACTCCTTCGCCATGAAGCGCACCAGGCGCTTCTGCGGCAGGGTGGCCAGGCCGTCGAAGATGAAGTCCAGATAGCTGATGTGGTTGCTGACCAGCACAGCGCCGCCCGAGCGCGGAATGTTCTCCGTTCCCTTGCAGTCGATCTTGAGGTCCCAGACCTTGAACAACGTTTGGGCGAGACCGACGACGGGACGGTAGACAAGCTCAGCCATGGACGGGGTGGACCCTTCTCTCTGCCTGGAAGGGGTTCTCCGGGCGGGAAAGTTACGCAGCCGTAGGTATACGGCATTGCGCAGATCGTGCCCCAAGAACGAACGACTGGCCAGTCCTCGTGCCGTAGAACGGCGAGATCCTCGTCACGTCCATCACTTGATCCACCTCGGACTTTTAAATTTCCTTTACTCTGCGCGAACCGTCACCCGGCGTACGAGCAGGTACATCTCGCACCCCAGGCAGTACCCGAACGCGGCATTGAGGAACGCGGCGGCGAGCGCGGCACCCGTCGCCGCCAGCCCCAGCCAGGTCGGTCCCAGGCCGAAACCGACCAGCCCCACCCCGGCGAAGACCAGCCCGACCGCCTGCGCGAACCGCGGCGGCTCCGGCGACTCGAACTCGGTCGGCGGCCCGATCCGGGGCCGTACGGCCTTCCGGAACAGCCAGCCGTACGGCGAACGGCCCACGCCGCCCGCCGCGCCCAGCGCGAACGCCAGGGTCTGCCAGGCCAGTAGCCAGAAGCTGCCGGTGACCAGCGCGACCGCCAGCACCGCGGTCGTCAGGGCCGCCCCGAAACGCGGTCCTCTCACATCGATGTCCATGAACCTAGGATTCCGCAGCAGAAACGATTCGTAGTGCTGGGAATCTTTGCAGTCTCGTGAACGCTGGAGCAGGGGATGAGCGGACTCGTGGTGTGCGTGGCGGTGCTCGCGGCGGCGAGCGCCTACGGAGTGCTGCATCGGCGGCGGAGCGGGAGGGTACGGGTGCGCGGGCGCGACGGCGGAAAACAGCTCGGCGCCGCCGAGTTGGGCGGCGACCTCGGCGAGAAGGCCACCCTGGTGCAGTTCTCCAGCGCCTTCTGCGCACCCTGCCGGGCCACGCGCCGGGTGCTGGGCGAGGTGGCCGGCATGGTCCCCGGAGTGCGTCACATCGAGATCGACGCCGAGGACCATCTGGACCTCGTACGGGAACTCGACATCCTGAAGACCCCCACGGTGCTGGTGCTCGACGCGGACGGACGGGTCGTGCGGCGCGCCACCGGACTCCCCCGCAAGGCGGACGTCATCGCGGCCCTGGGGGAGGCGGTTTGACGATTCGGGCGGAAGCGGTGAGTCATCTCCCATATGCCGGAACGTACTTGACTGCGCACACCACCTATCGTCAGCCTGACTGTATGCCTTCGGAACTCCTTCTTTTCGGGCGGGTGCACGTCGACCTCGCACGCACCGCGAGCGCGTGCTGTCCGGGCTGTTGAGCAGCCACGGTCCAGCTCGTCGCCTCCCCAAGAAGGACAGCCCCATGACGGCCACGCCCGATCTCGGCACCTCCCAGCTCGCCTCTCCCGACCTGCTGCGTTCCGTCTTCCGGCAGCACGCAGCCGGTGTGGCGGTGATCACCGCGCGCGGTGAGACCGGTCCGGTCGGCTTCACCGCCACCTCCCTCAGCTCCGTCTCGGCCCAGCCCCCGATGCTGTCCTTCGGGATCAGCACCGGCGCGTCCAGCTGGCCCGCGATATCCGGGGCCGACCATGTCGGCGTGCACATACTCGGCGAGCACCAGGAGCAGTTGGCCGCCACCTTCGCCCGCAGCGGCGCCGACCGGTTCGGGGCACCCACCGTCTGGTACGAGGGGCCCGAAGGCATACCGGTCCTCGACGGCGTGCTCGCCTGGCTGGTGTGCAGGGTCGTCGCGCGCGTGCCCGCCGGGGACCATCGCATCGTGCTCGCGGAGGTCGTCCTCGGTGAGCACGCCGGCTCCGGCCGCCCGCTCCTCTACCACCAGGGCCGCTTCAACGGGCTGCGTGACTGAGACCACTCCCGGTGGGTGACGGGCCACCCTGCGGAAGCGTCGAGTTCCGATTACGCTGCGTTGCACAGGTCACAGTTCAAAGCGCTTGCTTAGCGGGCACCTGCTGAGGGAGCGTAGTGCCGCGTACTGGCGAGTAATATTTCGCTCGGAGCACCGGCCGCCCGCACCGGGAACGGCCGTTCAAGGCGCCTATGCTGCCTGGAAGTAGGCAGCCGAAAAATGACGATGCAGTAGGAGAGCCGGCGTGAGCTTGAGGATCGTTGTCACTGTGAAGTACGTGCCCGACGCCACTGGCGACCGGCACTTCGCCGATGACCTGACCGTCGACCGGGACGACGTGGACGGTCTGCTCTCCGAGCTCGACGAGTACGCGGTCGAGCAGGCGCTGCAGATCTCCGAGAACTCGGACGACGACGTGGAGATCACCGTCCTGACGGTGGGCCCGGAGGACGCCAAGGACGCCCTGCGCAAGGCGCTGTCCATGGGCGCCGACAAGGCGATCCACGTCGAGGACGACGATCTGCACGGCACCGACGTCATCGGCACCTCCCTGGTGCTGGCCAAGG
Organism: Streptomyces sp. NBC_01622; assembly: GCF_045209635.1. Classification (NCBI taxonomy): domain Bacteria; kingdom Bacillati; phylum Actinomycetota; class Actinomycetes; order Kitasatosporales; family Streptomycetaceae; genus Streptomyces; species Streptomyces sp. NBC_01622. Next base: position 1,350,558 of record NZ_CP109293.1, on the reverse strand, counting down.
CGATCGAGAAGGCCGGCTTCGACCTGGTCGTCTCCGGCATGGCCTCCACCGACGGCACCGCCGGTGTGATCCCCGCCCTGCTGGCCGAGCGCCTGGGCGTCCCCCAGGTCACGCTGCTCTCCGAGGTCTCCGTCGCGGACGGCGTCGTCAAGGGCCGCCGGGACGGCGACACCGCCTCCGAGCAGCTGGAGGCCTCCCTGCCGGCCGTCGTGTCCGTCACCGACCAGTCGGGTGAGGCGCGTTACCCGTCCTTCAAGGGCATCATGGCCGCCAAGAAGAAGCCGGTTCAGGCCTGGGACCTCTCCGACCTGGAGATCGACACCGACGAGGTCGGCCTCGAAGGCGCCTGGACCGCCGTCGACTCCGCGGCCCAGCGCCCCGCGCGCACCGCCGGCACGATCGTCAAGGACGAGGGCGAGGGCGGCAAGCAGCTCGCCGAGTTCCTCGCGGGCCAGAAGTTCATCTGAGCGGCACCGGGGGAGTGCAGGCACGCCCCCGGTGCCGCTCGCCCCAAGGCTCAAGGCCCAACTCGCTTACCTCCCCTCAGACTTCGCAAGCACGCAGGAGACCATTCCCATGGCTGAAGTTCTCGTCTACGTCGACCACGTGGACGGCGCCGTCCGCAAGCCCACCCTGGAGCTGCTGACGCTGGCCCGCCGTATCGGCGAGCCCGTCGCGGTCGCCCTCGGCCCCGGTGCCGAGAACACCGCCGCCGCGCTCGCCGAGCACGGCGCGGTGAAGGTGCTCACGCACGACGCCGCCGAGTACGCCGACTACCTCGTCGTACCGAAGGTGGACGCCCTGCAGGCGGCCTACGACGCCGTCTCCCCGGCCGCCGTCCTGGTGCCGTCCTCCGCCGAGGGTAAGGAGATCGCCGCCCGTCTCGCGGTGCGCATCGGCTCCGGCATCATCACCGACGCCACCGACCTGGAGGCCGGTGACGACGGCCCGGTCGCGACGCAGTCGGTGTTCGCCGCCTCCTTCACCACCAAGACCCGTGTCTCCAAGGGCACCCCGGTCATCACCGTGAAGCCCAACAGCGCCGCTGTGGAGGCCGCCCCGGCCGCCGGTACGGTCGAGGCCCTCGCGGTCACCTTCTCGGACAAGGCCACCGGCACCAAGGTCACCGCGCGCACCGCGCGTGAGTCGACGGGCCGCCCGGAGCTGACCGAGGCCGCGATCGTCGTCTCCGGCGGCCGCGGTGTGAACGGCGCGGACAACTTCGCGATCATCGAGGCCCTCGCCGACTCCCTCGGCGCGGCCGTCGGTGCCTCGCGTGCCGCCGTCGACGCCGGCTGGTACCCGCACTCCAACCAGGTCGGCCAGACCGGCAAGAGCGTCTCCCCGCAGCTCTACATCGCCAACGGCATCTCCGGCGCGATCCAGCACCGCGCGGGCATGCAGACCTCGAAGACGATCGTGGCCGTCAACAAGGACGCCGAGGCCCCGATCTTCGACCTCGTCGACTACGGCGTGGTCGGCGACCTCTTCGACGTCGTCCCGCAGCTCACCGAGGAGATCAACACCCGCAAGGGCTGATCTCCGGCAAGCGCCATCAGGCCCCTGCGACCCGCGCGGTCGTGGGGGCCTTGGCGTGGGTACGGCCGCTCAGCCCATGCTGATCGTGGACTGCACGGGCAGATGGTCACTCGGGAACTGGCTGTTCTCGGAGAACGTGTCGATGACCGTACGGCGCACGGTGACTCCCTCGCCGACCAGGATCCAGTCGATACGGTTCCCGCCCGGGACGAGCGCGCGGTAGCCGTGGAAGGTGCCGTACAGCTGCCCGCGCCCGGCCGCCGCGTCCCAGGTGTCCCTGAGACCGGCGCCCAGCATCGTGGCGTAGACCGAGGTGGTGTACGCGGCGGTGTTGAAGTCGCCGGTCACCAGGATCGGCAGGGAGCGGTCGAGGCGGGCGAGGCGTTCGGCGATGAGCGTGGCGGCACGCTCGCGTGCGTACTGACTCGCGTTGTCCAGGTGGGTGTTGAGGACGTAGAACTGCCGTCCGTCGTCCCCGAGGTCGCGGAAACGGATCCAGGTGGCGATGCGCGGATGGGCGCCGCCCCAGGTGTTCGAGCCGATCACGGAGGGCGTGTCGGAGAGCCAGAACTGGTCGTACTCGACGGAGGCGAGCCGGCGGGTGTCGTAGAAGATCGCCGTCTCCTCGTCGTGGCTGCCCCCTTTGCGGCCGCTGCCGATCCAGTCGTAGTGCGGTGCCAGGTCCTGCTTGATGTCCTGGAGCTGCCCGTAGAGGCCCTCCTGGGTGCCGATGATGTCGGGGGCCGCGCGGAGCAGCAGGTCACGCATCACCGGGCGGCGGACCTGCCAGCTGTTGGGTTCGGAGCTGCTCGCGTAGCGCAGGTTGAACGTCATGACGTCCAGCAGACGGGTCTCGTGCCGGACGGCGTCGGCGCGTACGGTTCCGATCAGTGGCAGGGCGACGGCGGCCGCCACCAGCGTGGTCAGCCCCGCGCGACGCGTCACCATCCAGGCAGTCGACATGTGCATCCCTCCCCTTGCGAGTCAGGATGAAGGGGCGGGGCGTCGGGCGGAAGAGGGCCTCGGGGCGGGAGTGAACGCCGTGGGTTCACGCCGTGGACAGGGTGTTGACCGGCGGGAAGATCCACGGATAACTTCGCTCTACGGATTGTTGATTCCGTAGAGCGGAAACCTGGAGGCTGTGGGATGGGTCAGGGCGAGCAGGAGAAGGTGGCGACGAGCCTCGCGGGCGCGGTCGGCGAGGAGATCAGCGCCTCCCTCGCGCCGGTCGACGCCGAACTGGAGCGCCGCTACCCCGGCGACCCCGGCACCCGCCAGCCCGTCCACACGGTCTACGTCCCCGGTGACGTCTTCGCCGCCGACACGATCCGCACCTGGGGCGACCGCGCCCTCGCCGCCCTCGACGAACACGCCCCCGACGCAGCCTCCTTCGCCGCCGTCCTCGGCCTCTCCGGCGAACTCGCCGAACCCGTCCACGCGCGCGTGCGGGCCAAGCTGGAGCGCGAGCCCATTGAAGACCTGCGGGTCGACTTCGAGGACGGCTACGGCCCCCGCCCCGACGCCGAGGAGGACGAGGCCGCCGCCCGCGCGGCCCGGCTGATCGCCGAGGCGTACGCGAAGGGCACGGCCGCGCCGTACATGGGCATCCGGATGAAGTGCATGGAAGCGCCGGTGCGCGAGCGGGGCATCCGCACCCTCGACATCTTCCTGACCGGACTGATGGCGGCCGGCGGACTGCCCGCGGGGCTGGTCCTGACCCTGCCCAAGGTCACCTACGCCGAGCAGGTCACCGCGATGGTGCGACTCCTGGAGGCCTTCGAGAAGGCGCACGGGCTCGACGCCGGCCGGATCGGCTTCGAGATCCAGATCGAGACCAGCCAGTCCATCCTGGCCACGGACGGGACCGCCACGGTGGCCCGCATGATCCAGGCCGCCGAGGGCCGCGCCACCGGCCTGCACTACGGCACCTTCGACTACAGCGCCTGCCTCGGTGTCTCCGCCGCCTACCAGGCCAGCGACCACCCCGCCGCCGACCACGCGAAGGCCGTCATGCAGGTCGCGGCGGCGGGGACGGGCGTACGCGTCTCGGACGGTTCGACCAATGTGCTGCCGGTCGGTCCGACGGCCCAGGTCCACGACGCCTGGCGACTGCACTACGGCCTCACCCGGCGGGCCCTGTCCCGCGCCTACTACCAGGGCTGGGACATGCACCCCGGCCACATCCCCACCCGCTACGCGGCCGTCTTCGCCTTCTACCGCGAGGGCTTCGAACAGGCCGCCGCCCGCCTCGCCCGCTACGCCAACCGGGCCGGCGGCGACGTCATGGACGAGCCCGCGACCGCCAAGGCCCTCAGCGGCTATCTGCTGCGCGGCCTGGACTGCGGCGCGCTCGACATCGCGGAGGTGGCCGGCGCGACGGGGCTGACCCGGACGGACCTGGAGGGCTTCGCGGCGCCCCGCCGGGGCGACCTGACGGCGTCCGCGAAGTAGCGGACCTGTCACAGCTGTCGCCGCCCCTCCTGTTGTCACTGTCGCCCCGTAGGCTGTACGGCGTTCATGGATGTGCCACGGGAACGGAGCGGCGGTGTCTTCGGGGGAGAGCGGACGCGTGGACGGAGCCGGCCGACTGCTGGCCGGACGCTATCGCGTCGTGGCCCGGCTCGGGCGCGGCGGCATGGGCGTGGTCTGGCGCGCCGTCGACGAGGTCCTCGGCCGTGAGGTCGCGGTCAAGGAACTGCGCACCTTCACCGACGACTACGCGCCCGAACTCGCCGATCTGCGGCTGCGGATGCAGCGCGAGGCACGGGCGGCGGCACGGGTCCGCCATCCCGGTGTCGTCGCCGTGCACGACATCGCGGAGGTCGACGGGCGGCCGCTGATCGTCATGGAGTTGATCGACGGTCCCTCCCTGGACGACGTGCTGGGGGAGCGCGGCCCCGTCGACCCGCGCGAGGCGGCCGGGATCGGCGCGAAGGTGATGGACGCGCTGGCCGCCGCCCACGCCGTGGGTGTGCTGCACCGCGATGTGAAGCCCGGGAACATCCTGCTGGAGCGCTCGGGCCGGGTCGTCCTGACGGACTTCGGCATAGCGACGATGGACGACCCGGGCGACGGTTCCGCCACGCACCTCACGCGCAGCGGCGAACTCATGGGCTCCCTGGACTACTTGGCCCCCGAGCGAGCGCAGGGCTCCGACCCCGGCCCGGCCTCCGACGTCTGGGCCCTGGGCGCCACGCTGTACGCGGCCGTCGAGGGCGCCTCACCGTTCCGCCGCACCTCGACGTACTCCACCCTCACGGCGATCGTCGACGAACCCCTCCCGGAACCCCACCGCGCCGGCCCGCTCACCCCCGTCCTGCGCCAACTCCTCGACAAACGCCCCGAGTCCCGCCCCGACGCCGACCGGGCATGCAGGCTTCTGGAGGTGGTGGCGCAGGCGGTGGCGCAGGCGCCGGAGACGGACTCGCCGACGACTGTGTTGCGGGGGGCCGGGGGAGGGGCCGCAGAGGTGCCGGGGGCGGGAGAGCCGGCGCCGAGTGGGAGTGCCCGGTCCGCAGTGGGCCGGCAGGACCCCGGTTCATCGATACCGCCGACTGGATCGGATTCCCTTCCGCCCGATCCCACGCCTGCTTTCGCACCTGCTCCCCCTCCCACCTCCATACCTCAAGGCTTCGGCCCGCCCCTCGCTCCCGTGCCCCACCCGACCCCACCAACCGGGCCCATGGCGCACCCCGCCCACCCCCGCCGCAAGGCACGAGTCCTGGTCGCCGCCGCTGCCGCAGCGGTCGTCCTCGCCGGTGCCGTAGTGGTCGTCGCCCACTACGTCAACTCCGGTGACTCGTCGGTCACTTCACAGGGTGGCTCGCCCCAGGCCCAGGACGCCGGCGCCGCCTCGCCCACCGCACGCGCGGACGCCAAGCGTTCGGACTCCGCCAAGCCCACGGGACAGGGTGCCGACGGGACTCGGGCACCAACACAGCAGCACACCGGCAAGGGCGCGGAGACGACAACCGGGCAATCTCCGACCCCCGCGCCGACCAGGTCCACGTCCTCCGGCGGCGGAGGCACGGGCGGCAACAGCACCCCCACCAACGGAACCAGCCCCAGTTCCAGCCCCGCCCCGGCCTGCCAGTCCATCGGCGGCGGCAAATACAACTGCCAGGTGTGGCGCACCGCCAAGTCCTACACCGCGTCCGGCGCCGAGGTCGGCGTCCTCGGCGCGGGTACCAACTACTTCTACTGCCAGCAGAACCTGGGCCGCCGCGAGACATACGGCCAGTGGACCAACGTCTGGTGGGCGAAGACCGACGACGACAGCGGCAACACCAACGTCTATGTCAGCGACGTCTACATCAAGGGCGGGGACAACGACGAGCCGGTCCCGGGGCTGCCGGTCTGCTGAGGCCGCACAAAGCGCTCCAGACCGGACACCGTCACCAATCCCTCCTCCCGGAACAGCCGCGTACCCCGCTCGCACAACTCCCGGTCCCCGCGTGCCCGCGCGCAGAACTCCTCCGGCGTCCGCCCGAACAGCTTCCTCAACTCCGGTGAGGCAGTGAGGCATCCGGGTGAGCAGCATCCGCTCACCCGGATGCCGGCGCGGCGCACCCGTGCCGTCACGCAGCACCCCGCACCGGTTGACGTAGACATACGCGCCCCGCAGCGACTCCCCGGAGTCCGACGCGAAATGGAATTCGGGCCCGGTCAACCACGCTCGGTCGTACGCCCTTTCACTCGCGTCCACCACCGCGAGCTGCCGCGCGTCGAACCACGTCACGAACAACTCCCGTACGACACCGGGTGAGTTGACCGGCGACGCGGAAACATAGCCCACACGGCTCACATGCGCGGAGACACCGACGTCGACACCGGTTACCCGGACCTTCGCCATCGGGACGGAGGAGCCGATCCCGAACTCCGCCATCTTGTGCCGCAGTTGACCGGGACAGGCGTTGGAACCGATGGCGAGGACAGGGGTGCGGTCCTCGTACGTGAAACGGTCGTCCAGGGGCAACAGCCGGTCCCCGGTGAGGAGTCCGGAGGCGGTGGGCCAAACACCCGGGTAGTCGAGCGGGAACTCGCGCGGTGCCCGGGCCAGCCCCAGAGCCTCCAGCGTACGGTCGTTCACGGCTCGGCTCAGTCCGTCGGCGGCAGCTCGCCCGAGCCCCGGGTGATCAGCCGGGTCGGCAACTCGATTCGTTCCGGGGCGATGAGCGTGCCGTCCAGCTGGCGGAACAGGCGCTCGGCGGCGGTACGGCCGAGGGCCGCCGCGTCCTGGGCGACGACGGTCACGCCGGGCTGGAGCAGGTCGGCGAGTTCGAAGTCGTCGAAGCCCACGAGGGCGATCCGGCGGGACTGTTCGGCGAGGACGCGGACGACGGTGACCGTCACGCGGTTGTTGCCGGCGAAGATCGCGGTGACGGGGGAGGAGCCGGACAGCATCTCCTCGGCGGCCCGGCGTACCCGGACGGGGTCGGTCACACCGAGGGACATCCAGGCGCCCTCGACGGCTATGCCCGCGTCCTCCATGGCGGCCCGGTAGCCGCGCAACCGCTCGGCGGCCGTGTGGATGCGGGGCATGTCGCCGATGAAGCCGATGCGCCGGTGGCCGTGGGAGATGAGGTGGGTGACCCCGTCGTGTGAGCCGCCGTAGCTGTCGGACAGGACGACATCCGCGTCGATCCGCCCGGCCGGACGGTCCACGAACACGGTCGCGACGCCCGCCTTGATCTCCGGCTCCAGATAGCGGTGGTCGTCCCCGGCCGGGATCACCACCAGACCGTCCACCCGCCGCGCGCACAGCGCGAGCACCAACTCCTGCTCGCGGTCCGGGTCTTCGGCGCTGGATCCGTTGATCAGGAGGGCGCCGTGAGCACGGGCGACCTCCTCGACCGCGCGGCTGAGGGGACCGTAGAACGGGTCGGCGAGGTCCTCCAGGACGAGGCCGATGCTGGCCGTGCGACCCTTGCGGAGCACGCGCGCGCTGTCGTTGCGCCGGAACCCCAGTGCGTCGATGGCCTCCTGGACGCGGCGCTCGGTGTCCGGGGTGACGCCCGGCTCGCCGTTGACCACCCGCGACACCGTTTTCAGGCCGACACCGGCGCGCGCGGCCACGTCCTTCATGGTCGGACGGTTGCCGTAGCGGTTCTCGGGGCGGCGGGCGGTCTCTGGCACGATGCGCTGTCCTGTCCTGTCGTCCACGGGGGATGCATAGGTCCATGGGTTTGTATGAGGATGTGGCGTCGAGCATAGAGCCTGGACAACGTTGTCATATGCGAGAGAGACTGTCCACCGATATCTCCGGCCTGCGCCCCCACCGCGAGACCGGTCCAACTCACCTACTGGTGGTTCTGATGTTTGACGGGGAGATCTGACACTGATGCACACCGACCTCGTGGCCGCGCTCGACATCGGCGGTACCAAGATCGCCGGGGCGCTGGTGGACGGCCACGGCAAGATCCTGGTGCGCGCGCAGCGCCCGACGCCCTCGCAGGACGACGGCGACACCGTGATGCGGGCCGTGGAGGAGGTGCTCGCGGAACTCACCGCATCGCCCTCGTGGTCCCGCGCGAGCGCCCTCGGCATCGGCAGCGCGGGTCCCGTGGACGCCTCCGCGGGCACCGTGAGCCCGGTCAACGTGCCCGGCTGGCGCGACTACCCGCTCGTCGAGCGGGTGCGTGCGGCGGCCGGTGACCTGCCCGTGGAGCTGATCGGCGACGGCGTGGCGATCACGGCGGCCGAGCACTGGCAGGGAGCGGCGCGCGGACACGCCAACGCGCTGTGCATGGTGGTCTCCACGGGAGTCGGGGGCGGGCTCGTCCTCAACGGGCAGCTGCATCCCGGGCCGACCGGCAACGCGGGCCACATCGGGCACATCAGCGTGGACCTGGACGGCGACGCCTGTCCGTGCGGTTCGCGCGGCTGTGTGGAGCGGATCGCCAGCGGCCCCAACATCGCCCGGCGGGCGGTCGAGGGCGGCTGGCGGCCGGGCCCGGACGGCGACACCTCGGCCGCCGCGGTGGCCGCCGCCGCCCGCGCGGGCGACCCGGTCGCCGTCGCCTCCTTCGAGCGGGCCGCGCAGGCCCTCGCGGCCGGTATCGCGGCCACCGCGACCCTCGTCGAGATCGACATCGCCGTGATCGGCGGGGGCGTCGGCAAGGCGGGCGACGTCCTCTTCACGCCGCTGCGCAAGGCGTTGAGCGACTACGCGACGCTGTCCTTCGTACGGCGGCTTACGGTGACGCCGGCTCAGATGGGCACGGACGCCGGGCTGGTGGGAGCGGCCGCGGCCGCGCTCGCCCGTCAGGCGAGCAGCGCGACCGCGGCCGGGGTGTGAGGCACAGACCGGACGAAACGTTCGTTCAGCGGCCTGCGCCCCTGCTCAGCACGTGAGTTGAGCGTCAGCCCAGTCCGCGTGGTCCGAGTCGATCCCGTCGCCGCCGTCGGTGACGACGAGTCGGACCACCTGGGCGCCGCTCACGTCCGCGGTGACCGGCTGGGCGGGCATCGCGTTGGTGAGGACGCCGGTCGAGGCGACCTTCGTGCCGTCCGCCCAGATCTCGAAGGCGACGGTGCCGTTGGCCCCCTTCTCGTCGTCCACACCGACGTCCGCGGTGACCTTCTCGCACACCTTCCCGGTGTAGTACGCCACCTCGCTCTCGGCGTGCACACCGAGCCCCTTGGCGTACACGACTCCGCCGAGAGTGATCGGACGACCGTCCCCCGCCGCGCTCTCCCCGTTGCTCGTGTTGCGCTCAACGGGCCCCCATCCATTGGCCGTTGACATCCACGGAAGGTCACCGAGGTACGAGGTGCCCGCAGGCGGAGCGACCACCACGGAAGCGGTGAACGGCAGGGTGTTGGTGACGCGCGTGCCGCTCGGCGAGCGGTAACTCGCCTTCAGCGCAAGGTCGTACGACCCCGTGGGCGTCCCCGAGGGAGCGGTGACCGTCCACTTCGTGCGCAGCGACCTGCCGGTCGGCACGGCCTTCGCGGTCGTCGACGACCTGGGCCGGATCTTCCAGCCGGCGGGCCCGGTCAAGGTCACGGAGACCTGCTCGGCGGTCGTACGGCCGAGGTCGGTCACCGTCGTCGTGAGCGGGGTCGCGGTCGCCGCCTGGACCAACGGGGCGCTGTCCAGGCCGAGTTCGACGGCGGGCGGGTTCTTGACCGACTGCCGGTCGGCGAAGACCCGTACGAGGACCGTGCCGTGGGCCGGGACGGTCGCGGAGATCGTGCCCGCGGTGTTGTAGCTCTTGTGCTGCCACAGGTCGCGCAGGGTGTAGGCGCGGGCGTCCGGGAGGCCGACGGCCGTCGCGGTGGTGGCGATGCGCTGGGCGCTGCCGGACTCGTTGAAGAGCGCGACGCTGCGGCTGCCGTCCTTCATCTCCTTGGCGACGACCCAGCGTCCGCCCTCGGACGTGACAACGTTGCCCTGCTTGCCCAGCGGGTCCTGGTCGACCGCGATGACCTCCTTGTTGTCGAGGATGTCGAAGGTCGCGTCGGTCGCCTTGCGCAGGTCCGAGCCGATGAGGAGCGGTGCGGCCATGATCGACCACATCGAGAAGTGCGAGCGGTACTCGGTGTCCGTCATACCGCCGTTGCCGACCTCCAGCATGTCGGGGTCGTTCCAGTGCCCGGGTCCGGCGTACGGCGCGAGCGGGAGGTTCTGCTTGAGGATCGACAGCATCGAGCCCCAGTTGTCGCTGATGTCACCGGTCGTGCGCCACAGGTGCCCGACGTCCGAGGCCCACTCCCAGGGCTTGTTCTCGCCCCATTCGCAGATGCTGAAGACGATGGGCCGGCCGGTCGCCTTCAGGGCGTCGCGCATGGTGGTGTAGCGCAACTTGGCGTCCACGCCCTGGTTGTTGCAGTTGTCGTACTTGAGATAGTCCACGCCCCAGTCGGCGAACTGCCGCGCGTCGCTGTACTCGTGGCCCAGAGCGCCGGGGAAACCGGCGTCGTTGCAGGTCTTGGTGCCCGCGCTGGTGTAGATGCCGAGCTTGAGTCCCTTGGAGTGCACGTAGTCCGCGACGGCCTTGATGCCGTGCGGGAAGCGGACCGGGTCGGGGACGAGTTGGCCGTCGGCGTCACGGGACGGCAGGGCCCAGCAGTCGTCGAGGTTGACGTACTGGTAGCCGGCCGCCTTGAGGCCCTTGGCGACGAAGAGGTCCGCGATTCCCTCGACCATGGACTCGTTGAACTCGGCACGGCAGTTGGTGGAGTTCCAGTTGTTGAAACCCATCGGAGGTGTGAGCGCCTGACCGTCGGCCAGGGCGGGGGAGACGGGGTTCGGTACGGGGGTTGCGACGGCGGGCACGGCGAGGCCCGCCGTGCACAACAGGCCTGCTGCTAGGACTCCTACCACTCTTCGGCGGGTCGTGCGGGTGTGGGGGTGACGCATGGTGACGTTCCTCCGGACTCGCGAGAGATGGGATCGCTTCCTGTGCATGTCATGTGCGCGATTACGGTAGGACGTGTCGAACTCTGTTGGAAGAGTTGCGTATTGATTGTTCGATTTTCCATCGCGCGAGTTTTGAACACGTTCAACTTTCTGCGCTAGGCTCACTCCCGAACAGAAGGGGGAGCCCTGTGAAGATCGTCATTCCCGGTGGAACGGGACAGGTGGGCGCGATCCTCGACCGCGCCCTGACCGAGGCCGGCCATGAGGTCGTCGTCCTGACCAGGCGGCCGAAGCGCGAGGGCGAGGTGTGGTGGGACGGCGAGCGCCTGGGCTCCTGGGCCCGGGAGATCGACGGCAGTGACGTTGTGATCAACCTGGCGGGCCGCAGCGTCAGTTGCCGCTACACCCCCGCCAACCTGAAGGCCATGATGGACTCGCGCGTGCACTCCACCCGGGTCGTCGGCGAGGCGATCGCCGCCGCCGCGCACCCGCCGCGCGTCTGGCTCCAGATGAGTACCGCCACCGTCTACACCCATCGCTACGACGCCCCCAACGACGAGGCCACCGGCCTGATCGGCGGCGCCGAACCGGACGTCCCCGGCTACTGGTCGTACAGCGTCGAGATCGCCAGGAACTGGGAGCGCGAGCAGGAGCGCGCCGACACCCCGCACACCCGCAAGGTGGCCCTGCGCGCCGCCATGGTGATGAGCCCCGACCGCGGCGGTGTCTTCGACGTGCTGCTCGGGCTGGCCCGGCTCGGGCTCGGCGGTCCGGTCGCGGGCGGCGCCCAGTATGTGTCCTGGATCCACGACCAGGACTTCGTCCGTGCGGTGGAGTTCCTCATTGCACGCGACGACATTGCCGGGCCGGTGAACCTCGCCTCCCCGGGACCGCTGCCGCAACGCGCCTTCATGCGCGTCCTGCGCGCCGCCCGGGGCATCCCCGTGGGTCTGCCCGCCACGAAGTGGATGGCCGAGCTGGGCGCCTTCGCGCTGCGCTCGGACACCGAACTCCTCCTGAAGAGCCGGCGGGTGGTCCCGGGGCGGCTGCTGGCGGAGGGGTTCACCTTCGACCATCCGCAGTGGCCCGAGGCGGCCGTCGACCTCGTACGGCGGTCGCGCGGTGGAGCGGTTTCCACCCGGCGGCCGGTCCGGGCGTGACCCCGGCGCGCTTCGCCAGTTGAACGGGGCATGAAGAAGCGCAGCATGCTGGCCATCGCCTCCCTCGCCACCGGGTTCGTCGTCGCCGCGATCACTCCGTCGCACTCCCACGACCACGACGTACTCGGCGATCTCAACGTCAAGGACACCGTGGGCTCCATGGACCACCTCGTCAGCGACGGCAGCCTCGCCGTCGACGAGGGCGCCCTGGGAGAGAACAGCTGATACCGGTTCATAGCGCACGGCGCCGGTGCCTCGTCGGAGGGGGTACCGGCGCCGTCGTATGCGCGCTCTCAACTGGGGCTGGTTTCCGTGGCAGGGTGGAACGGGCAAGCCTCAGGGGGCCAACAGAAGAGGGGGACCTGTGACCGTCGTCTGGATCAACGGCGCGTTCGGTGCAGGCAAGACCACCACCGCACGGGAACTGATCGACCTGATCCCGAACAGCACGTTCTTCGACCCTGAGATCATCGGCGGGGCACTTCCGAACCTGCTCCCGCCCAAGCACCTCGCGGAGGTCGGCGACTTCCAGGACCTGCAGATCTGGCGACGGCTCGTGATCGACACGGCCGCCGCCATGCTCGCCGAGCTCGGCGGGACCCTCGTCGTCCCGATGACACTGCTGCGCCAGGAGTACCGCGACGAGATCTTCGGCGGCCTCGCCGCCCGCCGCGTCGCGGTCCGGCATGTTCTCCTGGCACCGGCGGAAACGATCCTGCGCGAGCGAATAGCCGGCCGGGAGATCCCGCCGGACCTCCCCGACGGCGAGCTGCGGATGCAGCAGTGGGCGTACGACCACATCGAGCCGTACCGCGCCGCACTCGCCTCCTGGCTCACCGCCGACGCTCATCTCGTCGACACGAGTGCCCTCACCCCGTACGAGACGGCCTGCCGGATCGCCGACGCCGTCGGCAGCGGTACCGTCCCCGTCTGCGACATCGTGCAGACCCCGGAGCCCACCTCCGAGACCATCGCGGCCGGCGTGCTCCTCTTCGACGAACAGGACCGGGTCCTGCTCGTCGACCCCACCTACAAGGCCGGCTGGGAGTTCCCCGGCGGCGTCGTCGAACCCGGCGAGGCACCCGCCCGGGCCGGCATGCGCGAGGTCACAGAGGAGACCGGCCTCGTCCTCGACGACGTACCCCGGCTGCTCGTCGTCGACTGGGAGCCACCCGCCCCGCCCGGTTACGGCGGTCTGCGCCTCCTCTTCGACGGCGGCCGGCTGGGCGCCGCCGAGGCGGACCGACTGCTGCTGCCAGGACCGGAGTTGCGCGGCTGGTGCTTCGCCAGCGAGCAGGAGGCCGCGGACCTGTTGCCGCCGGTCCGCTACGAGCGGTTGCGGTGGGCGCTGCGGGCCCGGGAACGCGGTGCCGCGCTCTATCTGGAGGCGGGCGTACCGGTCGGCTGACGATCCGTCAATTTGCGGTCGGATCAACGATGTTGATCGGGACTTTGCCTTTTCGGGGGCACCACCTGGCGATTTTACGGGGCATGGGTCATTCCGATAACAAAGCGAGGGTGAATTGTCGCCTTCCCGGTATGAACAGGAACGTGAAGAAGGTACATCGGAGCTCTAACGTCTTTGCGCAGCTCAGTTCTCTCGCGGCCGCCGGCCGCCTCGACGGGACCGGACATTTCGCCGGTCGAAGGAGAGGAACATGCGCGCGCCATCCTCGGCCCTCACCCGGGCCCTCACCCTCGCCGCCGGACTCACCCTGGTACTGACCGCCTGTAGCAGCGGCGGCGGGGGCGGCGACTCCAACAAGGGCAGCTCGGCCGGACTCACGTCCTGCAACACCGTGGGCAAGGCCAACACCTGCAACTCGGCCATCACCAAGTCCGGCGGAACGTTCACCTATGTGCTGGAGAAGAACATCCAGCAGTGGAACGTCCAGGACGTCAACGGCAACACCTTCGAGAACGCGGAGGCCCTGGAGGTCGTCCTGCCGCAGGTGTTCATACCCCAGCCCGACTTCACCGTCGCTCTCAACACCGACCTGATGACCTCGGCGACGCAGACCAGCGCCAGCCCGCAGACCATCGTCTACAAGATCAACCCGAAGGCGGCGTGGAACGACGGGACGCCCATCACCGCCGACGACTTCACCTACTACTGGCGCACCAACAACGGCAAGGACTGCCCGCCGCCGCCCGCCAGCGACTCCACGCAGACCAAGGGCTGTCTGCCGACGAGCACCGCCGGCTACGACCGGGTCAAGTCCCTCACCGCGTCCGACGGCGGCAAGACCGTCACCATGGTGATGTCCAAGCCGTACTCGGACTGGAAGTCCCTGTTCGGCGGGGGCTACCCGATGTACCCGGCGCATGTCGCCGAGAAGCTCTCGGGCGCCAAGGCCGGTGACGCCGCCCATATGACGGCCACTCAGATGGCCCAGGCCTGGCAGTACTTCCTGAAGACCCCGCCCACCAAGTACGCGACGGCCGGCGCGTACAAGATGCAGGACTGGACGGACAACGATCACGCGACCTATGTGCCCGACCCCAAGTGGACCGGAGCGAAGAAGGCGACCCTTCAGCGGCTTATCTTCAAGGTGATCTCGGACGCCACCCAGGAGCCAACGGCCCTCAAGAACAACGAGGTTCAGGGCATCTACCCGCAGCCCGAGGTGGACCTGGTCAACCAGGTCAAGGACATCCCCGGTGTCACCTACGCCATCGGCAACGGGCTGACCTGGGAGCACTTCGACCTCAACCTGCACAACCCGGTGCTCGGCAAGTATCTGGCGCTACGTCAGGCGATGTTCACGGCGATCAACATCAAGGACATCATCGCCAAGACGGTCGGCCAGTTCGACCCCGCTGTGAAGCCGCTCGGCAGCCACAACTACGTGCCAGGGCAGGCAGGTTACAAGGACGTGGTCACCAGCAGCGGCCAGGGATCCGGTGATCTGACCAAGGCGAAGCAATACCTCACGGATGCCAAGTTCACCGGCGTGGGTACGGCCCTGAAGACGCCGGACGGCAAGGCCGTCGGCCCCTTCAACTGCCGTTACACCACCGGCAACCAGATCCGGCAGAGCGAATGCCAGATCCTCCAGAGCAACCTGGCGAGCCTCGGCATCAAAGTCACCATCAAGCCGATCGGCGCCGCCGACCTCGGCACGGTGCTCGCGGGGCACCAGTACGACATCATCGTCTTCGCCTGGGTCGCGGCGCCGTTCCCGACCAGCAACGCCCAGCAGAACTGGGTCACCGGCGGTGGCGGCAACTACGGCGGCTACAGCAACAGGACGGTCGACTCCCTGGTCGCACAGGCCGTGGGCGAGACGGACGCGACGAAGGCCGCGGCGCTCCTCAATCAGGCCGACCAGCTCATGGTGAACGCCGCCTATGTGCTGCCGCTCTACCAGAAGCCGACGTTCTTCGCCACGCAGACGCGGTTCGCCAACATGCGCAACAACTCCACCAACGTCGGACCGGCCTACAACACCGGTGAGTGGGGCCTCAAGAAGTAGCCCCACAGGCACGTCCGTCGAGCCCGGCCCCGGCGACACCGGGGCCGGGCCCCCGGCCCACGGACGGCATCCCCACCCCGTCGGCTCCGAGAGAAGACCGCATGCTCGCTTACACCGTGCGTCGCATCCTCGTATCCATACCCGTCCTCATCATCTCGACGTTCATCGTGTTCCTGGTCGTCATCAACTCCGGGGACCCGGTGGCCAACTTCGCCACCTCACGACAACCCGCTCCCAGCAAGGCCGCCGTCACCGCCTTCTCCCGGCACATCCACGCCAACGAACCGGTGATGGAACGCTATTGGAACTGGATCACCGGCGTCCTGCACGGCGACTTCGGCCCGTCCGTGCAGGCCAACCTGAACATCGGGCACGACCTGTTCACCCGCTTCAAGGTGACCATCACCCTGGTCGCCGCGGCGATGATCCTCGCGCTGATCATGGCCGTCGTCTTCGGTGTGTTCAGCGCCATCCGCCAGTACTCCGCCGCCGACTACACCATCACCTTCTTCGGCTTCCTCTTCCTCGCCATGCCGGTGTTCTGGTTCGCGGTCCTCCTGAAGCAGGCCGGAATCTGGTTCAACGAGAAGACCGGCAGCCAGTTCCTCGGCACGATCGGCGAGAAGTCCCCGTACCTCGAAGTCGACACCACCTGGAACCAGTTCACCGATCACGTGGGCCACCTCATCCTGCCCACCATCACCCTCGCCCTGGTCTCCTTCGCGTCCTGGACCCGCTACACCCGCGCCTCCATGCTGGAGGTCCTCAACAGCGACTACGTACGGCTCGCCCGGGCCAAGGGCCTCAGGCGCGGCAAGGTGATGACCCGGCACGCGCTGCGCACCGCCCTCATCCCGCTCGCCACCGTCACCGCGCTCGACATCGCGATCATCCTGGGCGGCGCGGTGATCACGGAGACGATCTTCCAGTGGCACGGCATGGGCGAGATGCTGGTCCAGGCGGCGACCACGCTCGACGTCTACCGCACCATGGCCTGGCTGCTGCTCTCCGCCGTCGTCGTCATCGGGTTCAACCTCATCGCCGATCTCCTCTACGCCGTACTCGACCCGAGGATCCGCTATGACTGACATCGAGGCACCGGGGTCCGCGGGCACTCAACTGCCGCCCGGCGACCGCGAGTTCACCGTACGGCAGCGCACCCAGACCCAGCTGGTGCTGCGCCGCTTCGTGCGGCACCGGGCCGCGATGGTCAGCCTGGTCGTGTTCGTGCTGATCCTGCTGTGGGCGTTCATCGGCCCGCACCTGTGGCACTACTCGTACGAGAAGTACACCGAGGACAACTCCAAACCGCCGTCCTGGAAGCACCCGTTCGGCACCAACTCCTCGGGATACGACGCCTACGCACAGGTCATGCGCGGCACCCAGACCTCACTCAAGATCGCCATCATGATCGCGCTCGGCTCCACCCTGCTCGGCGCGGTCTGGGGAGCCATCGCCGGCTTCTACCGGGGCATCGTCGACGCGGTCATGATGCGCATCGCCGATCTGGTGCTGACGCTGCCCCTGTTCGCGATCGCCCTGGTCATCTCCTCCCGCACCGGCGGTTCCTGGTACTGGATCGCCATCGTGATCGCCGGGCTGACCTGGGCGTACGTCGCCCGGGTCGTGCGCTCCTCGGTGCTGTCGCTGCGCGAGAAGGAGTTCATCGAGGCGGCCCGGGCACTCGGCGCCTCCGACGTGCGGATCATCTTCCGGCATCTGCTGCCCAACGCCCTCGGCCCGATCATCGTCAACGCGACGATCCTGGTGGCGACCGGCATCCTCACCGAGACCGCGCTCTCCTTCCTCGGCTTCGGCGTCCAACCGCCCGACACCTCCCTGGGGTTGCTGGTCTCCCAGGCACAGACGGCGGTCGACACCCGGCCCTGGCTCTTCTACATCCCCGGCGCGTTCATCATCGCCATCGCGCTGACCATCAACTTCATCGGCGACGGACTGCGCGACGCCTTCGATCCCCGGCAGCAAAGGGTGCGACAGTGACGACCACGAGTCATGGAGTGCGCGAGGTTCCCGTGACGTCCGCCGTGCTCGAAGTCGAGGACCTCAGTGTGGAGTTCGGCACGGAGGACGGGACGGTACGGGCCGTACGCGGCGTCGGCTACCGGCTCGACCGCGGCGAATCGCTGGGCATCGTCGGCGAGTCGGGGTCCGGGAAGTCGGTGACCGCCCTCGCCGTGATGGGGCTGCTGCCGACCGGCGCCAAGGTGCGCGGCTCGGTCCGCTTCGAGGGCACCGAACTCCTCGGCCTGTCCGACGCGCGCCTCTCCGACCTGCGCGGCAGCGGCATCGCGATGATCTTCCAGGACCCGATGACCTCCCTCAACCCCGTCTACAACGTGGGCTACCAGATCAGTGAGACCCTGCTCCGCCACAACCCCGAGATGAAACACAAGGACGCCCGCAAACGGGCCGTCGAACTGCTCGGCACGGTCGGCATCCCCAGCCCCGAACGGCGCGTCGACAGCTACCCGCACGAGATGTCCGGCGGCATGCGCCAGCGCGTGGTCATCGCGATCGCCATGGCCAACGACCCGGACGTGATCATCGCCGACGAGCCGACCACCGCCCTCGACGTCACCGTGCAGGCGCAGATCCTCGAAGCCCTGGAGACCGCCCGCGCCGAGACCGGCGCGGCGCTCGTCCTCATCACCCACGACCTGGGTGTGGTGGCCGGCCACACCGACCGGGTCGCGGTCATGTACGCCGGCCGGATAGTGGAGACGGGGTCGGTCGAGGACATCTTCTACACCCCGCGCATGCCCTACACCCTGGGCCTGCTCGGCTCCCTGCCCCGCCTCGACCGCGAGGAGGCACGGCTCACCCCCATCACCGGATCGCCGCCGAGCCTGCTCAACCTGCCGCCCGGCTGCCCTTTCTCGCCCCGCTGCCCGATGCGCCGGGACGTGTGCGACACCGACGAACCCGTCCTGCGCAGGGCGGGCGGAGACCTGCACCTCAGTGCCTGCCACTTCGCCGACGAACTCGTCGACACCGGCGCCGACCAGGTCTTCGACGCGGTCGGCGCGGACACCGAGGCCCTGGCCCGCTTCGCCGACGCGGCCCCCGCCACGAACCCCGAGGAGGACCCCGTATGACCGCGCCCGCGCAGGCCGCCACCCCCCTGCCGCCGCTGCCCGGCCACGGCGGCGCCGGCGAACCGGTCCTCCAGGTACGGGACTTGGTCAAACACTTCCCGGTCATGTCCAAGGGCATCATCCGGCGCCGCGTCGGCGATGTGCACGCCGTCTGCGGAGTCTCCTTCGACCTCCACGAGAACGAAACCCTGGGCCTGGTGGGGGAGTCGGGCTCCGGCAAGACCACGATCTCCCGCACCGTCCTCGGCCTGGAACGGGCGACCGCGGGCCAGGTTCGCTATCAGGGGCATGAGCTCACCGAGCTGAGCAGACGTCAGATGCGGCCCCTGCGGCGGGAGTTGCAGATCGTCTTCCAGGATCCGTACGCCTCGCTGGACCCCCGGATGACCGTCCACGAGATCGTCGCCGAACCGCTGCGCATCCACGGGCGGTACGGGTCCGGGGCGGGCGCCGAGGTGAGCGAACTCCTACGGCTGGTCGGGCTCAACCCCGAGCACGGCAACCGGTTCGCCCACGAGTTCTCCGGCGGACAGCGCCAACGCATCGGCATCGCAAGGGCGTTGGCGCTGCGCCCGAAGGTCGTCATCCTCGACGAACCGGTGTCGGCCCTGGACGTGTCGATCCAGGCGGGCGTCCTCAACCTGCTGATGGACCTGCAGAGCGAACTGAGCCTGTCCTTCCTGTTCGTGGCCCACGACCTGTCGGTGATGCGGCACGTGGCCGGCCGGGTCGCCGTCATGTACCTGGGCCGCCTGGTCGAGATCGCCCCCGCCCGCCAGCTCTTCGCCCGCCCGGCACATCCGTACACCCAGGCCCTGGTCTCAGCCATCCCGCTGCCCGACCCGCGCAAGGAACGCGCCCGGAAACGGATCACCATCCAGGGCGACGTCCCGAGCCCGGTGCGTCCGCCCAGCGGCTGCCGCTTCCGCACGCGCTGCCCGAAGTTCGCCAGCCAGCTGACCGAGAGTGAGCGCGCGTCCTGCGTCGAGGAGGTACCGGCGCTGGTCGACCGGGGTGGGGGGAACCCCGTTGCTTGTCACTACGCGGAGAGCGTGGAGCTGTTGTAGTCGAGGCCGAGTTCCTCGGCGGACGGGTACGGGGTCAGCCTGCTCACGTCGCACAGACGGCGGTTGAAGTCGCCCACCGTCGCGCCGAGTTGGGCGTACCGGGAGATGAGTTCGGCGGCGGCCCCGGGGATGCCCTCGGGCCGTTTGCCGTCGGCGCACGCGCGGATGAAGTCCTCGCGCTCGTCCCTGCCGTAGCCGTACAGGTCCACGACGAGCCAGTGCACCAGGTAGGAGAAAGCGTAGGCGCGGTCGTAGTGCCGGTGGCGGTCGTAGAAGTCGCGTTCGTCCGCCGCGAGTCGGAAACGCGGGGAGAGTGCGAGGCCGTAGTCGGCGAGGAAGAGCTGCTGTCCGTCGGTCAGAATGTTCCTGAAGTGGACGTCGAAGTGCGTGAGTTGGTGTTCGTGGAGGAAGCCGGTGACGGCTTCGAGGCCCCGCTCCACGAGGGCGCAGGCGGTGTCGGCGTCGTCGGTGCGCAGTTGTTCGGAGAACCAGTCGTGGAGGGTGTGCGGCAGGTGTTCCATGAACAGTGTCAGGCTCGCGGACGCCGTGCGCAGGGCCTCGATGTGCTCACGTCCGGCGCCCCAGTAGGCCACGTTCCGCTCCACGTCGCCGAGTTCGTCGGGCAGTGACTGTTCCGGGTCGGGCAGCACACGCCAGTGGTGCAGCAGCGGAAAGCCCGAAAAGCGGCCGGAGAGCACCCAGTTGGTCGTCATCTCGTGCACGGCCAGGTCGCGCCAGACTCCGAAACCGGCGTTGGGGACGGCGCCGATCCCGTAGTGGCAGTAGGCGGGTGCCCCGAACACGTTGGCCGTGGACCGGACGTTCTCCGGCCGCCGCTCCAGATCCGTGAGCGGCATCCCCTTCGCGAACACCCTTCTGCCGTCCACCTCGATCAGCGCCGAGCGACCGCCGATACCCGACCCCAACGGCGTCCCCGTGTCGACCAGTTCGGCGAGTTCGTGGTCGGAGAGGAGGGCGAGGGAGGTGGCGATGTCACTGTGGGCGATGAGGCGCTCGGTGCGGGGCATGGGTTCATCCTCGACGTGGGGCGGTGTACTTGTCCGCCGATCTCCGAAGTGCACAGGGCCCGCCTCGTCACGCTCACCGGATCACCGTTGAACACGCCGAGCATCACCTCGCCGTCGACCGGTGACGCGGCGACGGCGTCACCAGTGAACAGCACGCCGTGCTCCGGCAGATGGAGCGCGATGCTGCCGTCCGTGTGGCCGGGGGAGTGGACGACATGAGCGCAGCCTCCGAAGTCCAGGACGTCACCGTCCTCCAACTCCGTTAGCATGCCCGGGCGTTGGACTTCCCCCTGTGGCAGATGCCTGACCGCCCCGATATGGATCGGCCGCTCCCAGTCCTCGAACACCGGTGGCGGGCCCGGCACTTGACCGCGTACGACCGGAGCGTCCAGTCGATGCGCGAGCACCTCCGGACCGCCCAGCGTGGCCAACTCGGCCGCCCCGCCCATGTGATCCTCGTGGAAATGGGTGAGGACGATCCGCTCCACGGCCCCTGGATCCCGCCCCAGCGAGGTGATCGCCGCCGCGATGCCTCTGCTGAGGGCAGAGCTGGTCAGCTGGCCGCGTAGTTCTGGAGGAACAACGCCTCCGTCACCGACAGGCGCTCCAACTCCTCCGGGGACACGCTCTCGTTGACCGCGTGGATCTGGGCCTCCGGCTCGCTGAGGCCGATGAGGAGGATCTCGGCCTGCGGGTAGAGGGCGGCGAGGGTGTTGCACAGCGGGATGGAGCCGCCCTGGCCGGCGTACTGCATCTCCTGGCCGGGGTAGGCGACCGCCATCGCGTCGGCCATCGCCGCGTACGCCGGGCTGGTGGTGTCGGCGCTGAAGGGCTGGCCCTGGCCGATCTGTTCGGTGCGGACGCGGGCGCCCCACGGGGTGTGGGCCTCCAGGTGGGCCTGGAGCAGCTTGGTGGCCTCGGCCGCGTCGACGCCCGGCGGGACGCGGAGGCTGACCAGTGCGCGGGCGCCCGCCTGCACGGAGGGGGTGGCGCCGACGACCGGCGGGCAGTCGATGCCGAGGACCGTGACGGCCGGGCGCGCCCAGATGCGGTCGGCGACGGCGTCGGAACCGATCAGCTCGACGCCGTCCAGCACCTTGGCGTCCTGGCGGAACTGCCCCTCGTCGTACGACAGCCCGTCCCAGGTGGCGTGGGCGGCGAGCCCGTCGACGGTCGTCGAGCCGTCCTTGGCGCGCAGCGAGTCCAGTACGCGGATCAGCGCGGCGAGCGCGTCGGGCGCGGCGCCGCCGAACTGCCCGGAGTGCAGGTTGCCTTCGAGGGTGTCGATCTGGATCCGCACCAGGGTCATGCCACGCAGGGTCGAGGTGACCGTGGGCAGGCCGACGCGGAAGTTTCCTGTGTCGCCGATCACGATCGTGTCGGCGGCGAGGAGTTCGGGGTGTTCTTCGGCGTACCGCTCCAGACCGCCGGTGCCCTGCTCCTCCGAGCCTTCGGCGATCACCTTGATGTGCACCGGGATGCCGCCGTTGGCCTTGAGGGCGCGCAGCGCGAGCAGGTGCATGATCACGCCGCCCTTGCAGTCGGCGGCGCCACGCCCGTACCAGCGGCCGTCGCGCTCGGTCAGTTCGAAGGGCGGGGTGGTCCAGGCCGCCTCGTCGAGCGGCGGCTGTACGTCGTAGTGGGCGTACAGGAGCACGGTCTTCGCGCCCTCGGGGCCGGGCAGGTAGCCGTAGACCGACTGTGTGCCGTCCGGGGTGTCGAGCACGGCCACGTCCTGGAAACCCTCGGTGCGCAGCGCGTCGGCGACCCAGTTCGCGGCGCCCTCGCTCTCGCTCTTCGGGAACTGGTCGAAGTCCGCCACCGACTTGAAGGCCACCAGCTCGCTGAGCTCAGTTCTTGCCCTGGGCATCAGCGAGGCGACGGTCTCGGCGACCGGATTCGACGACATGGGCACGCTCCTTGTGGGTGCGACGTTGTACGAATGATGCCGTCGATCCTCCCACAACGGCCTGTGGCGATGTCCGCCGTAGGATGCGGGGGACAGGTGCGGCAGCGGCTTGATCGGGAGCAGTAGACCATCGTGAGCAGCGAGAACTCTTCGGCGGACGACGTGCAGCGGGTGTGGGACGTCGTCGTGGTGGGCGCGGGACCCGCGGGGGCCTCGGCCGCCTATGCGGCGGCCGTCGCGGGACGGCGTGTGCTGTTGCTGGAGAAGGCCGAGTTGCCGCGCTACAAGACGTGCGGCGGCGGCATCATCGGACCTTCGCGCGACTCCCTGCCGCCGGGCTTCGAGCTGCCGTTGAAGGACCGGGTGCACGCCATAACGTTCTCGAACAACGGGCGATTCACCCGCACCCGCCGGTCCCGGCAGATGCTGTTCGGGCTGATCAACCGGCCCGAGTTCGACCAGCAGCTCGTCGAGCACGCGCAGAAGGCGGGCGCCGAGCTGCGCACCGGCGTCACAGTGACACGAGTCGAGCAGCACGGCTCCGCGGTGCCGGACCGCCGTACGGTCGCCGTGGTGCTGAGCGGCGGCGAGACGGTCCTCGCGCGGGCCGTCGTCGGCGCCGACGGCAGTGCCAGCCGCATAGGGGCGCACGTCGGGGTCAAGACCGATCAGGTGGACCTGGGCCTGGAGGCGGAGATCCCGGTGCCGGACACCGTCGCCGAGGACTGGAAGGGCCGGGTGCTCATCGACTGGGGCCCGATGCCCGGGAGTTACGGCTGGGTCTTCCCCAAGGGTGACACGCTCACGGTCGGGGTGATCTCCGCGCGCGGTGAAGGCGCCGCCACCAAGCGGTATTTGGAGGACTTCATCGCCCGGCTCGGCCTCGCCGGCTTCGAACCGAGCATCTCCTCCGGGCACCTGACCCGCTGCCGGGCGGACGACTCGCCGCTCTCGCGCGGGCGGGTGCTAGTGTGCGGGGACGCGGCGGGACTCCTGGAGCCGTGGACCCGGGAGGGCATCTCGTTCGCGTTGCGCTCGGGACGGCTCGCGGGGGAGTGGGCGGTGCGGATCGCCGAGGCGCACGACGCCGTGGACACCCGCCGACAGGCGCTGAACTACGCGTTCGCGATCAAGGCGGGGCTCGGCGTGGAGATGAGCGTCGGCAAGACCATGCTCGCGGTCTTCGAGCGGCGCCCCGGACTGTTCCACGCCGCCCTCACCGGCTTCCGGCCGGCCTGGAAGGCCTTCATGGACATTACCCGGGGTTCGACCACACTGGGCGAGCTGGTGCGCAGCCACCCCATGGCGCAGCGCGCGCTGACCGCCTTCGACCGCAGGACCGCGGAAGCCGTGCCGCCCGTGGAGGCGGTGGAGTCCGCGGAGGGCGAGGTCAGCTCCTGACCGTGACGTGGAAGACCGGGTGGTCGGGGGCGATCCGCCGCAGCTCGTCTTCGGAGGAGTCGGGGCCGACTCCTCCGAAGAACACGCCGACCTCGGCCTTCCAGCGCTTGAGGTAGGCGCGCAGCAGCGGCACCTTGTCGTCGCCGGTGACCTCGGTCGCGGTGAACACGTCCACCTTTTTGCCGAGCCGCAGTTCGCCGCCGCCCGCCGCCCGCATGTTGTGTGTCCACTGGACGTGCCCGCGCGGGGCGACGAGGTACTGCTGTCCGTCCACCGTCAGCAGGTTCACCGGGGTGGTCCGCCACTCGCCGCTCTTACGGCCGCGGACCGCGAGCACTCGTGAGCCCCAGACGCTGAGACCGCGGCGGGTGAACCAGGCGACGGCGCGGTTGAAGACGTTGACCGTGAACCAGCCGGGCTTCTGGACGTGCGTGCTCATGACGACTCCTGGGTTTTGGAGAGCGCGGCTCCCTTTTGTGAGCACTGCTCTCGCTCTCGGGAACAGTCTGCACCGGTTCGGCGATCCAGTGCAAGAGCGGTGCTCTCTTTTCTGTTCGCCGCTCTCGTTTGTGTGCACTGATCTGAATCCATGCCACACTTGCCCGCATGAGCACCACACAAGGCGCCCGCGCCCGAGCCAGGATCGAGGTCACCGCGGCCATCAAGGACGAGGCGCGCAGACAGCTCGCCGCCGAGGGCGCCGCGAAGCTCTCGCTGCGCGCCGTGGCCCGTGAACTGGGCATGGTCTCCTCCGCCCTGTACCGGTACTTCCCCAGCCGCGACGACCTGCTGACCGCTCTCATCATCGACGCCTACGACTCCCTGGGCGAGGCCGCGGAGACGGCACACTCCGAAGTCGCCGACGCCGCCCCGCTGCGCCGCTGGACGGCCGTGTGCGAGGCGGTGCGCACCTGGGCACTCGCGAACCCGCACGAGTACGCGCTGATCTACGGCTCACCGGTCCCCGGCTATGTCGCCCCCGAGACGACCGTCCCGTCCGCCTCCCGCGTCGCCCTCCTCCTCATCGGTGTCGCCCAGGACGCCCACCGGGCCGGCACCCTCACCGAGCCCCCGCTCCCGCCCGGCCTGCGCCCCGAGGCGGACCGCATGATCGCGGACTTCGCCGACGGCCTCCCGCCCGGGTCGGCCATCGCCCTCGTCGCCGCCCTGGCCGAGACCTACGGCCTGGTCAGCTTCGAACTCTTCGGCCAGTTCCGCCGCGTCGTCGAGGACCGCGAGCAGTTCTTCCGGCATGCCGCGGAACGGCTGGCTCGTGAAGTGGGGCTCGACTCCGCAGCGGGGCCGGCGGCGGCCAAGGTCTCCTGAGTCGGGCTCAGGAAGGCACCCTCAAAAGGGAGTTGTGGGATAGTCGGGGCACTTTCCCGGGTGAGGGGGTGCCTTCAGGGCGATGAACACCTTGTGGAGTGTGGTGACCAGTGCGGCCAGTGGCGTCTTGGCGACGGTGTTCCTGTCCTGCAGCCGGCGCGGGCGGCGGATTGTGGGCCACTGGTGCCGCTATCCGAAGAGATACCTGCGGCGCAGACGACAGGAGCAGCTCAGACAATTGGCCGAGCAGGCTCAACCAGGGGCCGAATGCCAGGGTTGGCTCACCGATCCCGTCGACAAGGACACGGTGGGCGCAGAGGTGACGATCTCGGGGAGAGTCGTCGGCAAACCTCAGGACAAGGATCTCTGGATCGTCCATCGCACGGTGGCCCCCGGTGAGGTGTGGCCCAAGCGCAGGATCACTGCGGATCCGGACGGCTGGTTCACGGCGTCCACCGTCGAGGGAGGCGCGTTCGGGTCCCTGGCCGTGGCGCTCCTGCTGACTCCGCACGCCGTCAGCCACGACTTCGAGGCGTGGGCCGATCGAGGGCGTCGCACCGGACGCTTCCCCGGGTTCGTCCTTCCTGCCTCGGCCCGGGAGCTGGCACACGCCGTCGTACGGATCGATCGGGACCGGTAGGCGACCTGCGATCACGGGTGTGGACGTACTCCCCGGGAAGTACGTGTGATCACCCCGTCCGGCTGACGCCCGCGAGGCGGCCCGGCGGCTAGCGTGACGTGCATGGACGAGCAGCGCGTATCCGGCGGCGGGCCACCCCGGTGGCGGCGCCACGGACCGCCGTGGTGGAGCGGTCCGGAAGGGGAGCCGACGGCCCCGAACCGGTGGCCGTGGCGTTCCACGCTGCTGGTTACCGTGTTCGTGCTGGTGGGCAGCAGCTTCGCCGGGCACGGCCAGCCCGACCGCGTCCCACTCGACCCGTACGCGCGCGTGCTGCTCGTCGCCGGATCGGTGCTGCTCCTGTGGCGCCACCGATACCCGGTGGGCGTGGCCTTCGGGACCGTGCTCGCCGCCGTGCTCTACTTCGGCGCCGGATACCCGTACGGCCCTGTCTTCCTGCCCGTCGCGCTCGGCTGCTTCAGCGCGGTCGTCGCCGGGCGCCGCTGGGCGGCCTGGACCGCGCTCGGCGCGCTCTGGGCGGCGCACCTCCTGATCGCGCACTGGCTCTACCGGTGGCTGCCCCCGCAGCACGACCACGCGATGCCCTGGGGCCGTGAACTGGCCGTCGCCACCTGGTTGGTGGCCGTCGCCGCGATCTCCGAACTGGCCCGCACCCGCCGCGACCAGTGGGTCCGCGACCGCGCCGAGCGCGCCCAGGCGGCCCGCCGCCGCGCCGATGAGGAGCGGCTGCGGATGGCCCGCGAACTCCATGACGTCCTCGCGCACAGCATCTCCGTCATCAACGTCCAGGCGGGCGTCGGCCTCGCGCTCCTCGACTCCGACCCCGAGCAGGCCCGTACGGCTCTCACCACGATCAAGGCCGCCAGCAAGGAGGCGCTCGGCGAGGTCCGTCAGGTCCTCGACAGCCTGCGCACCCCGGGCGACGCGCCACGAGCCCCGGCTCCCGGCCTCGACCGGCTGCCCGAACTGGTGCAGCAGGCGGCGAGCGCGGGCCTCACCGTCGAGGTAGAGGGAACCCCGCCCCGCCTCCCGCCCGGCACCGACCTCGCCGCCTTCCGCGTCGTTCAGGAGGCCCTCACCAATGTCGTACGGCACTCGGGTTCACGGCACGCGCGCGTGCACGTCGACCACGATCCCCGGGAGCTGCGGCTGCGCGTCGACGACGACGGGCCCGCGACCGGCGCGGAGGCCGGGGGCAGCGGCAACGGGCTGGCCGGGATGCGGGAGCGGGCCGCCGCGCTCGGTGGCACCATCGAGGCGGGCCCGCGCCCGGACGGCGGCTTCCGGGTGCTCGCCGTACTGCCGTTGAAGGGCACACCGAAGGAGGACGACCGGTGATCCGGGTACTGCTCGCCGACGACCAGTCGCTGGTCCGCGCCGGCTTCAAGGCGCTGCTGGACGCGCAGCCGGACATCGAGGTCGCGGGCGAGGCCTCCGACGGTGAGGAGGCGGTGCGCAAGGTGGGCGAACTGCGCCCCGACGTCGTCCTGATGGACATCCGCATGCCGCTGCTCGACGGCCTCGCGGCGACCCGACGCATCACCGGGAACGGCGATCTGGAAGACGTGAAGGTCGTCATGCTGACCACCTTCGAACTCGACGAGTACGTCTTCGAGGCGATCCGCTCCGGCGCCTCCGGCTTCCTCGTCAAGGACACCGAACCGGACGAACTCCTGCGCGCGGTAAGGGCGGTGGTCGACGGCGACGCACTGCTGTCTCCCGGGGTGACCCGCCGTCTGATCGCCGAGTTCGCGGCCCGCTCCAAAGAACCGGCGACCGCCGACGCCCTCACCCAGCTCACCGAGCGGGAACGGGAGGTGATGGCCCTGGTCGGTATCGGCCTCTCGAACGAGGAGATCGCCCGCCGCCTGGTCGTCAGCCCGCTCACCGCGAAGACCCATGTCAGCCGCACGATGGTGAAGCTGGGCGCCCGGGACCGGGCCCAACTGGTCGTGCTGGCCTACGAGTCGGGGTTGGTCCGCCCCGGCTGGCTGGGCTGACCCGCCGCCCGCCGATACCGGTACAGCACGGTCGCAACGCGCACGAAGAACACGACGGGCAGCAGCACGAGCCCCGCTCGCGTCAGTAACGTCTCGACCGTGCCCGGCAGTTCGAACAGCCACACCGGACCGGCGACCGCCCCGAAGACGACGACAGCCGCGAACACCGCGCTGACCAGCGCGTATCCGATCTCGACGGTCATGGCGTCCCGCTCGGCCTGTGTGCGCCGTCCCCCGGTCATGCTCATCCGGGAAGTCTCACACGTGTGCGCCCGACGGAGCAATCGGCTCCGCCGGGCGCACATTCCTCGTAAGTCGGCCTGGTGTCAGCCGCGTCCCAAAGGGGCGCGGGAACTGCGCGACCAGCCACGACGGACCCGCAGACGAAACACCGGCGTCCGGCGGAGCCCCTAGTCGCGGACCGCCACGCGCTCCGCCTCCGCCTCCTTCACAGTGGACTTGGCGACCACGAGGGTCTGCTGGTCGCGACGGCCGCGCAGCCCCGGCAGGGTGATCAGCAGCCCGGCGAGCGCGATGAACGTCACCACGATGAGCCCGGGCCGGTAACTGTCCAGCACCGCCTGCGGGGTGGCGTGCGCGGGGGCGTGGGCGGTGACCACGGCCGTGACGACGGCAAGGAAGATCGCGCCGCCCACCTGGACCGAGGTGTTCAACAGCCCCGAGACCATGCCCTGTTCGTGGTCCTCGACCCCGTTCGTGGCCTGGATGTTCAGCGAGGGGAAGACCAGCGCGCAGGCCGCACCGATCAGCACCATCGACGGCAGGATCACCGCCGCGTACCCCGGATCGAGGCTGACCCGCAGGAACAGCGCGTACCCGACGACCATCAGCGCGAAGCCCGTCGCGATCAGCCGCTGGGTGCCGAACCGGTCGACGATCGAGCCGACCTTCGTCGAGGACACCGCCACCACCGCTCCGGCCGGCAGGAAGGCGAGCGCCGTGTGCAGCGCGGACCAGCCGAGCAGCGACTGCATGTACAGCGTGACGAGGAACTGGAAGCCGACGTACGACCCGAAGAACGCCATCGCGCCGAGCTGGGCGCGGATCTGGTTGCCGGAGCGCAGCACCCCGAGCCGGATCAACGGCCCGGCGGAGCGCCGCTCGACGTACACGAAGACACTCAGCAGGACGGCAACGGCCAGGAAAGACAGGAGAGTTCGCGCCGACGCCCACCCGGCCTCGGGAGCCTGTACGACGGTGAAGACCAGCAGCAGCATCGACGCGGTGCCGAGGACGGCGCCGGGGACGTCGTAGCCGTTGTGGTCCTTCTCGCGTTCGCTGCGGGGCAGCAGCTTCAGGCCGGCGAGCAGGGCGATCAGCGCGATGGGCGCGGGAAGCAGCATGGTGAGCCGCCAACTGGCCTCCGTGAGCAGGCCGGAGAGCACCAGGCCCATCGAGAAGCCGGTGGCCGCGCAGGTGGTGTAGATGGACAGGGCGCGGTTGCGCAGCGGGCCCTCGGCGAAGGTCGTCGTGATGATCGACAGACCGGCCGGTGCGGTGAAGGCCGCGCTGAGGCCCTTGATGAAGCGGCTGGCGATCAGCAGCGGACCCGAGTCGACGAGCCCGCCGAGCAGTGAGGCCACCGCGAAGACTCCCAGGGCGACCAGGAAGACCTGGCGCCGGCCCAGCAGGTCGGCGGTCCGGCCGCCGAGGAGGAGCAGCCCGCCGTATCCCAGGATGTAGCCGCTGACGATCCATTGGAGTGTCGAGGTGGAGAGGTCGAGTTCGGAGCCGATGGAGGGCAGGGCGACGCCGACCATCGACACGTCCAGCGCGTCCAGGAACATCGCGGCGCAGAGCACCAGCAGGGTGCCCCACAGCCGTGGGGTCCAGCGAACCGCCGACGACGGGGCCGCGGGAGGGGAGAGCGGAGAGGTCATGCCGCAGAGACTACATGCGTATGCATCGAATGCAAACGCATTTAATTACGGTGCAATAAACCCGCTTCTCTGCTACGGTGCGCTCTCATGGCGGCGAAGAAGGCCGAGCAGGCGCTCGTGGACCAGTGGCGGGAGATGCTGGCGCTGCACGCCCGCACCCAGTGCGAACTCGACCGCACCCTGCACCAACACGGCCTGTGCGGCAGCGACTTCGAGGTGCTGGACGTGCTGGCGGGCGACGCGTGCGCCTACCGCGTTCAGGAGATCTCCGAACGTGTCCACCTCAGCCAGAGCGCCCTGTCCCGCCTGATCGCCCGGCTGGAGAAGGACGGTCTCGTCGAGCGCGGCATGTGCGCGGAGGACCGCCGGGGCGTGCGCGTGACCCTCACGGACAAAGGGCGCGACCTGCATGGCGAGGTACTCCCGCTGCAGCGCGCGGTGTTGACGAGGATGCTGTCCGACTGACGGACCGTCAACTCCAGGTGATCGCCGACTTCTCCCGCCACAGCGCGGCGAGCGCCGCGTCCCCGGAGACGGTCGGGAACGGCGTCCGGTTCCACAGGGCGAGGTACAACTGCCCAGCGGGACCGGCCAGTTCGCAGTCGGCTTCCCCGGTGCCGCCCCGCTCGGCGGCGGGCGGCCGCTGAGACAGTCGTACGGTCCACACGGCGTCGTCCGTGTCCGTGGCCCGCACCCGCAGCACCCGGGGCTCCGCGCTGCGTACCCTGCTGCGGCTGCGGCCGTGGAAGCCGCGCAGCAACTCGTCGATGCCGTCGGCCGCGAAATCCGGGGCGATGGCGGTCGGGGTGCCGCCGCGTGCCGACTCCGCGTCCAGCCGGTGCACGGTCGTCTCATGTGCCTGCCGTCTGGCCCAGAACGCGAGCGGCGACGGAGCCGGCAGGAAGTACCAGCACGCCACGTCGGGCGGGGCGGCGGCGAGGGTGTCCACGAGGCGACGGTGCCCCTGCCGGAACCAGGCCACCAACTCGGCGCCGTCCAGCTCCGGCAGACCGGCGTCGGGGTGGTACGCGGTGTGTCCCTCGGCGACGAACGCGGTCGCCCAGTGATGCACCATCCCCGTGTGCCGCAGCAGATCCCGCACCCGCCACTCCGGGCAGGTCGGAACCTCGGCGTCGGCGCCCGCCTCCTCGGCGGCCGAGGCCAGCAGGCCGCCCTCCCGGTCGAGGGTCCCCACGAACGCATCGGTGTCCATGCGGCCGAGTGTGTCGTATGAAGCGCGGTCGAAGGGGAGGGGGGCGGCTGGGCGGGTCGCGTCAGCCGGTGGCGAGCGCCTTGCGCAGCACGGACACGGCCATGGTGATGGCGGCTTCGGCCGCATGCGTCTCGCGCAGGGCGTTGAGCATCACGAAGTCGTGGATGATGCCCTGGAAGCGGACCGCGGTGACAGGGACTCCGGCCTCGCGGAGCTTGTTGGCGTAGGCCTCGCCCTCGTCGCGCAGGACGTCGGCCTCGCCGGTGATGACGAGGGCCGGGGGCAGTCCGGTGAGCTGCTCGGTCGTCGCCCGCAGCGGGGAGGCGGTGATCTGGGCGCGTTCGGTCTCGTCGGTCGTGTACTGGTCCCAGAACCACTGCATGCCGTCGCGGCGCAGGAAGTAGCCTTCCGCGAACTGGTGGTAGGAGGCGGTGTCGAAGCTCGCGTCGGTGACCGGGTAGAACAGCACCTGCTGCACCAGGGGGACGTCGCCCCGTTCCTTGGCCATGAGGGTGAGTGCGGCGGTCATGTTGCCGCCGACCGAGTCGCCGGCCGCGGCGATGCGGGTGGCGTCCAGATCCTTGGACGCCCCCTGCTCCACGACCCACTTGGCCACGGTGTAGTTCTGCTCGATGGCGACCGGGTAGCGGGCCTCGGGGGAGAGGTCGTACTCCGGGAAGACCACCGCTGCGTGTGCGCCGACGGCGAGTTCGCGCACCAGCCGGTCGTGGGTGTGGGCGTTGCCGAAGACCCAGCCGGCGCCGTGGATGTAGATGATCACGGGGAGCGTGCCGGTGACCCCGGCCGGGCGCACGATACGGGTCCTGACCTGTCCGGTCGGGCCGCCGGGGACGGTGATCCACTCCTCGTCGACGGCGGGCTTCGCGATGTCGCCGGACTGCACCTCGTCGACCGCCTTGCGGCCCTCGGCCGGGGCGAGATCGAAGAGATAGGGCGGGTTCGCGGTCGCCTCGGCGAAGGCCTGGGCCGCGGGTTCGAGGACGGGGCGGGGCGCGGTGCTGTCGGTCATGACGATCTCCTCGGATCGGGTGCCGCGGGCGGAGTCCGGCGGGGGTTCGGCCGGTGGTGCGGCACGAGGATGAGAGTAGCGCACGATTAAGTCGTGCACAACTTAAGCGTCCTCGATAGGATCGACCGGACCCGAACGATAAGGTGGTGATTGCCCTGAAGAGCACCGGAGCGAGGAGCCGCACCATGAGCCCAGCCGCCGCCGAACCGGCCGAGGGATCGCTGCTCCTCGACGACCAGCTGTGCTTCGCGCTGTACGCGGCCTCCCGCGCGGTGACCGCCCGCTACCGGCCGCTGCTCGACGAACTGGGCCTGACCTATCCGCAGTACCTCGTCATGCTCGTCCTCTGGGAGCAGGACTCGATCTCCGTACGGGAACTGGGCGCCGCGCTCCAACTGGAATCCAGCACGCTCTCCCCGCTGCTGAAGCGGCTGGAGGCGAACGGACTGCTGCGCCGTGAACGCCGGCGCGACGACGAGCGCTCGGTCGCCATAAGGCTCACCGACACCGGCGCGCGGATGCGGGAGCGGGCCGCCGCCGTGCCCGTGTCGATCGGCGACGCGATGGGTCTGACCCCCGACCAGGACGCCCTGGCGAAGCAGCTCCTCCGGCTGATCACGGCCAACGTCGCCGCCGGCTGACCGGCCTCCCACCTGCGCGTTCATGCCCTGCGGAGCAGTGTGTCGTCGCCGCTGTTCAGCTTAGTTTGCAGGTCCAACGGCATCTCCAGGACCGGGTCCCCGGTATACGGTCCGAAGCGATTTCCCGAAAAGAAATGGCTTACGTCAATGGAGATTCAAGCCGAACAACCACGTCAGCCTCCGGGCCCCGGGACGCGACTGACGGAGTCGGCACCGTCACCCCCGTCGTAGCCGCCCACGGAACGCCACGCGCAGTTCACACCCGGTCAATCCGCCCCGTACGACGTCGAAGAGGTGCCATGCCGACCCTGGTCTCCGAAGTCTCGCCTCCGTCCCCCCAGCCGGACTCCCCGTCCCGCCACGTCACCGCCACCATCCTGCTGGCCTGCCTGGGAGTCTTCGTCTCCTATCTGCCGGTCGTCGGCGTGTCGGTGGCGCTTCCGGTGATGCAGCAGGCGCTGGACGCCTCCACCACCGGGCTCCAGTGGATCACCGACGCGTTCATCCTCCCGACCGCCGCCCTGCTCCTGACCTGCGGCGTCATCGGTGACCTCTTCGGCCGCAAGAAGATGTATCTGATCGGCCTGGCGCTGTCCTGCGTCGGCTGTCTCGTCGCCCTCACCGCGCACAGCGTCGTCCAGGTCTGCGTCGGCCAGGCGCTCACCGGAGTCGGCACCGCCGCGCTGCTCCCCGCGACCCTCGGCCTGATCAGCCACGTCTGCCCCGACCATCGCAAGCGGGCCGGCGCGATAGCCCTCTGGACGGCCGCCCTCGGCCTCGGCCTGACCCTCGGCCCCCTCTTCAACGGCCTGATCGTCGAACACACCAGCTGGCGCTGGATCTTCCTGCCCACCCTGGCCATCGGTGCCCTCACGGTCCTGGTCGGTGCCTTCGTCCTGGTCGACTCCCGCTCCGACCGCGAACGCCACCTCGACATCCCCGGCCAACTCCTCGCGATCGTCGCCATCACCGGCATCGTCTACGGCGTCATCGAGGGCGGCGGCGCTCCGGGCTGGGGCTCGGCGGAGGTCGTGACCGCGTTCGTCGTGGCCGCCCTCGCACTGCCGGCCTTCGTGGTCGTCGAACTGCGCTCCCGCTGCCCGATGCTGGACATGCGCCTGTTCAAGTCCACGGCGTTCTCCGGGGCCGCGTTCGTCATGGCGCTCACCCTGTTCGCACAGGTCGGCCTCGTCTTCTCGCTCAGCGAGTACTTCGGCCTCGTCCACCACGCCTCGACCTGGGACATCGGGGTGCGCCTGATCGCCCTCAACGGCTTCACCGTCGTCCTCGGCCCGGTCGTCGGCCGGCTGATGCACCGCTTCTCGCCCGGCCTCGTGCTGGTGACCGGTTTGCTCGTCGGCGGCATCGGGGCGCTCCTGGTGAACCTCTTCGACGCCACCACCGGCACCGGCGAAGCGGCCCTGGTCATCGCGGTGTTCGGCATCGGCATCGCGCTCGCGATGGCCCCGATCACCACGATCGCCATGAACAGCCTGCCGCGCCGCCTCGGCAGCACCGCAGGCGCCGCCAACAGCGCGCTCCGGCAGATCGGCAGCGCCCTGGGCCCGGCCATCTTCGGCGTCATGCTCACCAACCGCACCCTGGACACCCTGCCCGGCCACGTGGCCGCGTCCGGCCTGAGCCCGGCCGACCAGGGCCAGGTCATCGGCACGGTGAACGGCGCCGGCATCCAGGCGGGCGCCTTCCTGCACCTCAACTCCGGCGAGGCGACCGGCCAGGCCCTGGCCGCCTACGGGGCGAGCTTCACCGACGCGCTGCACACCTGCGCCCTCGTCGGCGGAGTCGGCATGCTCGTGGCAGCCGCCGTAGCCCTCGTCACGATCGGCGTCCGCGCCCGCGCCCCGCACACGGAGACGGAGTCCGCGGTGGCGACACAACCGGCCGCCGGAGCAACGGCCGTTGGCGAGACCGGCTGACCAACGGCCGCTGCTCCAGGGGTGGTTGGTCCTCGGCTACGACACCGACGGCCAACCACCCCTGCCGTAGGGCCCGTTGGGCGGGTCAGGCGGAAGCGCCGTCGTTCTCCACTGCGGGGGCGAGGAGATGACAGAGCGAGTCGGCCAACAGACGCAGCGGGTCAGCGGTTTCCAACGGCCACTCGACGGCGATCCAGGCGGAGAAGAACGACTCGGTCTGCAGTACGGCCATCAGCGCACGCTGCCGGGCCTCCGCGGGGTCCACCCCCCGCCACCGCCCGTAGTCACCGACCAGCATGCCGACATACCGCTCGTGCGCCTCGACGTACTGCGTCCGGCCGTCGCCCAGGCTGCGCAGCGCCGTCGGGGCCGCAGCGTTGGCGACGCGACGGATCGGAGCCATCTCCCGCCAGCGGACCGCAGCCTCCTCCAGCCACGCCCGGATGTCCGCCGGCGTCCACCGGGGCAGCGCGGCCAGGTCGGCGTACGCCTCGCCCATCAGGCCGTACAAGCGCTCCACCAGCGCGTCCACGATCTCGGCCTTGCCGGGGAAGTGGGCGTAGACCGTCACCCGGGTCACCCCCGCGGCCTGGGCGATGTCCTCCATCCGCGCTTCGAGAAAAGGCTTCTCGGTGAACACGGTGACGGCCGCTTCGAGCAGTCGGCGATGGGTGAGGATCTTCTGCTCTTCGCGCAGGTTCCTGCGGGGCGTCGGCTCCATCCGCCCAGTCTCTTGCATGACGCGACTATACGGCGGCTGGGGCGAGGTCCGTCGACCGATGCTGCCCTGACCTGGTGTTTTTCCGGGTCGGGGCAGCGTTGTCGGTCAGCCGAGGCCGCGGCCCACCGTGTCCTGCCCTCACCCCACCCCTACGGCATGCGAAACGGCTTGTAGATCTGCCGGAGCGCCGACCCCGCCATGACCGACTGGCCAAGGGAGTTGGGGTGCGCGGCCGTGGTGTTCACGGCGGGGCTCAGGGACTCGATCCACCGTTCGTCGCGGGGTTGGCACATGTCGTGGCCGATCGTCGGCGTATAGGTGTCCGCGAAGGACGTACCCGCCCCGGCGGCCATCGCCTGCCGCGCCAGCGCCCGGTTGGCCTTCTTCGTCGTGTCCCGCAGATAGGCGAAGTCGCCCTTGGCGAAGGGGACTTCGGGGCAGGCGACGCCGTCGTCCGGGAAGAGCGCGGGATATCCGACGACGATCACCTTCGCGTGCGGGCTGCGCCGCCTGATGTCGGCGAGCACGTCGTGGACGCGCCCCTCCATCGCGGTGACGCGCTCCTCCAGTACGTCCTTGCCGTCCGCCGTGAAGTACCGCTCGCAGGGGCTGCCGTCCCGGTCGGAGGGGGCGAGGCGCGCGCAAGTGGCGAGCACACTGGAGAAGCCGACGTCATTGCCGCCCAGGGTCAGGGTGACGAGTCTCGTGTCAGCGGTGAGGGCGTCGATCTGCGGAGACTTGCTGCCCCGGGCGTTCCAGAAGTCGCGGGTGGTGGCACCGCTGCAGGTGACGTCCTTGAAGGCGTGACGCGGCCCGGCGACGGCGAAGAACCTGGCGATCAGACTGGGGTAACTGCCGCTCGTACGGTCGCACTCCGCGTCTTTGACGCCGCCCAGCCCGGCGCCCGAGGCGTAGGAATCGCCGAGCGCGACGTAGGGGGATCCGCCGCCGGTACTGACCACTGAGGTCTCGGCGAAAGTGGATGTGGACGCGGACACGGTCGAGATCGGGGTCGCCGTCGGCGCGCTCAGCGTGAACGCGGCGGCCGAGGTGACCACAACTGCCATGGCGGTACGGAGATTTCGCGACCGTCGGCCGGGGAAATGGGGCAATCCGAATATGGGCACGACGCCTCCGCGCTCTCGTGGACTGGGATCGCCGCGGCGTGCTGCGCTGCCGACGCCGCCGCGTAACGGAGAGCGGGCGGCCGGCTCCGTCGAAGGGCCGCGCGCTTTCTCCATGTGATCGAGGCTATGGCGGGGGCGGGGCGCCGTCCTCGTGCCGCGGGACGATCACCGCGTCCAACCGGAGATAGAGGGCTCCGTTGTGTCAGCCGTGCTGAGTGCTCTGGGTTCCCTGGAGGTTGCGGGTGAGCAGTTCGACGGACTGCGATACGCCCACCCCGCTGTCCCCCGTCTCCGGGAGCCGTCCGCCCGTCACTGTGAGGTCGGTCAGGGCCTTGTCCATCGCCTCGTGCGCGGCGAAGAGACAGGGGGTGCTGTAGATCGCGACGTCCACGCCGAGTTCCGCCAACTCGCCCAGCGACAACCGGGGGGAGCGGCCACCGGCGATCTGGTTGAACAGCAGCGGCTTGTCGCCGATGGAGTCGCGGATCCGGCGGATCGCGTCGACGTCGCGCACACCGTCCACCAGCACCACGTCGGCGTCGGTGGCGGCGAGCGCCTTGGCGCGCGTGAGGATCTCGGCCTCGTCGGTCGCGTCGGTCCGCGCGACCACGGTCAAGTCGCCGGTCCGGCAGGCCAGTACGCGTTCGAGCTTGTCGAGGTACTCGTCGAGCGGGAGGAGTTGCTTGCCCGCCACATGACCGCACCGGCGCGGGCGCTTCTGATCCTCCAGGATCACCCCCGAGGCACCGGCCCGCTCCAGCCGCCGTACGACATGACAGGCCACCTCCGGGTCGCCGTAGCCGTCGTCGATGTCCACCAGCAGGTGATGGCGGGGGAAGGCCCAGCGGAGCCGCTCAGTGAAGGCCACGATGTCCGGCCAGGCGATGAAACCGATGTCCGGCAGGCCGTAGAAGGACGCCGCGAATCCGAACCCGGAGACGAAGAGGCCGTCATAGTGCTGGGCGGCGATCGACGCCGAGTACATGTCGTACACGCCGATCAGAGGCGTTGTGCCGGAAGCGGTGATCGCGCTGCGCAGTGCGCTGCCGTGAGGCATTGAACGGGTCCTCTTGTCTCTTGCGGCGGTTGTGATGTGCGCTTGCGCAACGATCGATATGTTTTTGGGGTTACGCGGGTGCGCGGGAGACCTGGCGGTAAATCAGTGGCGTGGTGTCACAGGCGCCTGGAAACTGCCTCGGTGACCCGTACCGTCCTGCCTCAACTGCTTCGGCCCCGGGCCCTGGTGCCCGGGGACCTCGTCGTCATCGCCTCGCTGTCCGGGCCGTTGCACGCCGTCTACGAGCCCGACCTCGAGCGGGCGGTGGTCGTGCTGGAGCGGATGGGGTTCCGGGTGCGGCGGGCGCCGCTTCTGCGGGCAGGGCGGCAGCGTTGGTGGAGTGCGGCTCGGCCGGTGGAGATCGCCGAGGAGTTCAATGGGCTGCTGCGTGATCCCGAGGTGCGTGCGATCGTCGCGCACGACGGTGGTCAGACGGCGCTCGGTTACCTCGACCTGATCGACTTCGAGGCGGTCGTCGCCGACCCCAAGCCGGTCCTCGGCTACAGCGACATCTCGCTGCTGCATCTGGTGCTCTACGCGCGCACCGGTCTCGTCGGATTTCACGCCGACCTGGCCACCCCGGGACTCGGCGGGCACTGGCAGGCGGTACCCGCCGCGCGCCAAGTGGTGCTTGAGCGGCTCTACTTGAGGCTGCTGACCGGCTGCGGGGCGATCGGTGCGCTGCCGGCCACCCCGTTGTGGGAGTGCTGGCGGGCCGGTCGCGCCGAGGGCCCGCTGATCGGCGGGGTGATCAATCGGATCGTGCTGGCGCAGGCGACGCCGTACGCGCTGCCGCTCGAACGGTTCGACGGCGCCGTGCTGTTCTGGGAGGAGACGGGCGGCCAGGCAGCGTATGTGTGGAGCTATCTGCAGGTGCTGCGGCACTGCGGCATCCTCGATCGGATCTCCGGCATGGTCGTGGGCGTCCCGCACGAGATCGACGGGCTCGGGACGCACGACGACGGGTCCCCGACCCTCCGGGAAATAGTTCTCGATGTGCTCGGTGACCGTGACATCCCGGTCCTGGGCAACGTCGAGTTCGGGCACGCCGGGCCGAATCTGCCGATGCCGGTCGGTGTCCGTGCCCAACTGGACGCCGGGCAGCGGACGTTGTCGTTGCTCGAACCGGCGGTCCTCGTTCCTCAGGCCGATTTCTCGTCCGCCGCGAGGTCGGAGGGGTGACGTGCCAGAGGCGTCACTTCGATCGTCATGTAGGGGAACAGCGGTAGATCCCACAGGAGTTGGTGCAGCGCCTCGTTGCCGGCGACGTCGAAGACGCTGATGTTGGCGTACTGGCCGACGCACCGCCAGATGTGCACCCACCGCCCCGACTTCTGCAGTTCCCGGCAGTAGGCCTCGCGGGAGGGCGATACGCATGTGCACGGCGAACAGCACGGTGCGTCACGCCTGCTTCACGGCGGTGGCGATGTTGTCGGCCACGTGCTCGCCACCCTCGAAGTGGCATGCCGGCCGGCCGCGCTGATCAGCTTGCCGCAGGCGCCGTCGGTCGGGATCCGGTACGGCGTCGGCTGGATGGTGCGGATCCGGAAGCCGCCCCGGTCGTCGGCGACCACCGTGCCGCGCGGGTTCCACTCGGGCAGGCCGGGATCGAACTGGGAGTACAGGCCGTCGTTGTCGGCCTGCGACATCTCGATGGTGGCGCCGGGCGGAGGGGTACCGTCGACGGAGCGGACCCGGCCCTGGAACAGCAGCGCGGTGCCGGCCTCGCCGTCCCGCTTGGGAAGGGCCGACTCGGCAGGCAGGACAGGGGAGTTGGGCACGTAGTAGGGGCCTTCGATGGTGCCCTTGCTGCCCTCGCGGCTCGCGT
Source organism: Streptomyces sp. NBC_01622 (assembly GCF_045209635.1). Taxonomy (NCBI): domain Bacteria; kingdom Bacillati; phylum Actinomycetota; class Actinomycetes; order Kitasatosporales; family Streptomycetaceae; genus Streptomyces; species Streptomyces sp. NBC_01622. The sequence goes on along the minus strand of NZ_CP109293.1, from coordinate 1,311,077 downwards.
TGGCGACCTCCTCGACGACATGCTCCAGCCATACGTCGAGGAAGAGCGGCCACTCGCCGTCCTCACCGACCTGGATCAGCCAGGACTTCAGCGCGTCGTACTCGGCGTAGGTCACTTCGTGGCGGCGGATGATGTCGTGCACGGCGGTGAGCAGTTCGGTGACGAGGGTGTCGACGCGTTTGGTGTCGACGTCGGCCGCGTCCGTCCGCTGCTTGCTGCGGAACTGCCCGGTGGCGGCGGCTCCCGAAGCGGCGGCGGTGGCCTGCTCGGTGGTGGTGTCGGTCATGTCGAGGAAGTTGGAGAGTTCACCCGCGAAGCGTGAGCTGCTGAGGTGGGCCGCTCCGAAGGTGACGGTGCACAACGTCCCTATCTGGCCGTCGATCTGATTGCCCATCACCACTTCCACGCCCAGCCCCTCGCAGGTGTGCAGGACGCGCTGGGAGGCGGTGAAGCCGGTGCGCGCGGCCTTGATGCTGATGGCGGTGGCCGATCCGCCGAGCAGTTCGCGGGTGACCTCGGCGGGGCCGGGTGGAGCTCTCGTCGGCGATGAACGGCACGGGGCTCCGCGCGACCAGCCAGCGGCGGCCCAACACGTCGTCGGCGGGGCAGAGTTCCTCCGTGAAGGTCAGGCCGAGGTCGGCCATCTCCCGCAGGGCGCGGGCGGACTCCGACGCCGTCCAGCCCCGGTTGCCGTCGATGTAGAGCTCCACGTCCGGGCCGAGTGCCTCGCGCAGCGCGCGACAGGCCGCGACATCCTCGGTGTAGGGGCGGCGCCCGACCTTCACCTCGAACGTGGTCACGCCGTACGTGTCCCGGATCCGTTCCGCCTCGGTGACCATGGCGGCGGCCGGGGCCAAGCCCACCATGTGGCTGACCCGCATCCGGTCGGTGTAGCCGCCGAGCAGCCCGGACACCGGAATGCCCGCGGCCTGGCCGAGGATGTCCCACAGCGCCATGTCGATCACCGCCACGATGGACTCCTGCGTCTCGCCGTACGTATACGGGCGCGGCGGCGCCTCGGCCGTGCCCGTCAGGCCCTCGTCGGTGTGGAGCCGTACCAGTACGTGATCGGCGGTGCGGGCTTCCCCGCTCGCGAATTTCAGCGGCTTCCGGTAGGGAACCCGCTGAATGGCTCCCGGACATACGGTGCGCCGGGCCGGCGACCCTGACCCGGCGTTGCCTACCCGGAGTTGGGTCAGGCTGCGGGCGTGATTGCTGCCCATACTGAGTTCCGTGAACGGAGAAACGCAGCTCGGGGATTTTCTGAAGGCTCGGCGTTCTCACCTCCGTCCTGAGGACGTCGGGGTGAGCACCTACGGGGAGCGACGACGCGTGCCCGGTCTCCGGCGCGAGGAACTGGCGCTGCTCGCGGGAGTGAGCGTCTCCTACTACACGCGGCTGGAACAGGGACAGTCGCCGAGCGCTTCGCCCGAAGTACTGGACGCGCTGGCCGGTGCCCTGCGGCTCGACGAGCCCGAGCGGCGGTATCTGCACGATCTGGCCCGCGCGGGCAGACAACGCCCCCGGGGTCGGCGGCTCCCGCCCGAGCGGGTGACGGAGGAGAACGCCCAGCTCCTGGACGTACTGGGAGACACCCCCGCGATCGTGCAGGGCCGGTGCGCCGATGTGCTGGCGTGGAACCGGCTGGGGCACGCGCTGTTCGCCGGGCACCTCGACCCCGGGGCCCCGGACCGGCCGGCCGAGCGCCCCAACCTGGCCCGGCTGGTGTTCCTGGACCCGCACACCCGCGACCTGTACGCGGACTGGCCGGGCAAGGCCAGGGCGGTGGTGGGCAACCTCCGGCTGATGGCGGGCCGGTTCCCCGACGACGCGGTGCTGCACGCGCTGGTGGGTGAACTCAGCGCCAAGAGCGGTGAGTTCGCCTCGATGTGGGCCGATCACCGCGTCAAGTCGCAGATGTTCGCCGCGTACGACATGAAGCATCCGCTGGTGGGTCCGCTCACTGCCGTGCAGCAGAGCCTCGGCCTCGGGCGCGGCATCAGCCTCGTCGTCGCCACCACCCCGGCCGACTCACCCTCGCGCGCGGCACTGGCCCTGCTCGCCCAGGCCGCCGTACCGGCGGAGTCCGCGTCGACCCGGTCCCGGGTCAGTAGGGACTGACCCCGTCCAGGGCGGTCGACCGCCGCCCGCTCAGTGTCACCACCGCATCGGCACGCTGCTGCCGCATGCCCAAAAGCAGTGCCCAAAAGCAGTGTCAGGGACCACTGCCCGAATCCACTGACCGAACCCACCTGTCAAGAAGGAACCAACCCATGCGCAAGACGCTCACCAAGTCGGTCCTGTCCACGGCGGCCGTCGTCGCGACCGCCGCCGCGGTGCTCTCCCCGGCTCCCGCGTCGGCCGCCTCCGCGCCGCTGAGCGACGCGCGGATCGCCCGCCACTTCGACCTGGCCAAGGGGCAGACCCCGGAGAACATCGCACTGGCCCCGGACGGCAGCGCCTACGTCACCTTCGCCGCCGCCCGCCAGATCGCCCGCCTCTCGCCCAAGGGCGCCACTCGGATCCTGGCCACCCTGCCCGCGCCGGCGGACGGCGGGGTCCACACCCCCGTCCTGGGCTTCGCGCTGACGTCCGGCATCGTCCGGGCCCACGACGGGACGCTGTATTTCCTGTACGCCACCGGCACCGCCGACCTCACCGGCGTATGGCGGCTGCGGCCGGGCGGCGCACCGGAGCGGATCGCCGCGCTGCCGGCGGGCGGACTGCCCAACGGCCTTGCGCTGGACGCCCGTTCGCGCTCCTTGTACGTCACCGACTCCGTGCTCGGTACCGTCTGGAAGGTGCCCGTCTCCGGCGGCACCCCCACCGCCTGGTCCACCGCCCCGGAACTGGCGTCGGCCGGCTTCCTCGGTGCCAACGGCCTGAAGATCCGGGGCGGGGCGCTCTGGGTCACCAACCTCGACCAGGGCACCGTCGTACGCATCCCCGTCCTCCGGGACGGACGCGCGGGCCGTGTCCGCACCGAGGCCACCGGTCTGCCGGGGATCGACGACTTCGCCTTCACGGGGCGCGGGGACCACCTGCTCGCCACCGTCAACGGTTCGAGCGAGGTCGTCCTCGTCGAGCCGCACATCGGCAACACCGTCGTACTGACCGAGGCCGACGGCCTGCGGAACCCCACCTCCATCGCCCTGCGCGGTGACACGGCCTACGTCCTGAGCGCGGCCTACGTCACCGCCGAGGACCCCAACCTGCTGCTCGCCCACCTGGACCGGTGACCAGGTCCGGCGGTCGCCCGGCCGTGCCGGTCTACGGGGCCGCGGGCTCCGGGTGGATCAGCTCGACGCGGTCGCGCTTGGTGCAGGGGTCCCAGTACTGCTCGGCGAGGTCGTCGGGGTCGACGACGGGGAACTCGAAACCGTTGGGCATCCTGACGGGCTCGAGTTCGGCGTTGAGGGAGTAGTGGTAGTTGCGGGCGGCGGCCATCACCGGGCTCGGTCATCGCCTGCAGCACCGCGTGGAACACCTCCACCGGGGTGAACAGGAACAGCCGGGACAGCAACTCCAGGCCGGCCACGTCCAGTTGGACGGCCGGGACGAAGGAGCTGCCGCCGCCGTTCGGGGCGTACTCGACGACGTCGAGACGGCCAGACCGGCGGCAGCCGTTTCGCCGAAGCACTGTTGACCCGTCCCGGCCGGCTCGCCGCATACGACCACCAGCCCGCCCGGATCGCGGGCCGCCCCGCGCCGAACGGCATCCTGGAATTCCGCGACTACGCCCACACGTCCGACGACTGGCGCGACCGGTACGAGCGTCACCTCGCCGCCGTCACCGACTCCGCGATCGCGGCCCGCTTCCCCACGGTCCTGCTCAACGTCGACTGGGACAACGTCGTTCGCACGGCGTTGGACGGCGCCACGGCACACGGCGTGCCGCTGCCCGGCCGGGGCGCCGACCCGGCGCGTCGTGGACCGCTGCTGACCCGGGCCGCCGTCGGCTGCCTGGCCAACCCCGCGCTTCAGACCGGGACACCGGACGACCTGGCCGATGTGCTGGAGGAGGGCATCGCGTACTACTCCCAGGTCGCCTGGGAGGCCGCTCGCGCCTACGCCGCCGACAGGGATGCCGGACCCGATGATCTTTCCGGCGCGGTTCGGCTCACTGTCCACGAGAAACGCGACCGGCCCGACGTACCGGCCGTCGACACGCTCGGTGTGCGCGGCGCCGACCTGCTCTCCCAGCACGTCGCCGTCCGGCTCGCCGAGCCCGGGCAGGCGACGGTCTTCGAAGCGGTCGCCGAGATCACCGCCCACGCCCCGGACGCGGTCCTCGTCACCGGCGCTCCCGTCGGCGGCGCGCTGTTCGACTGGCTGGCCGGCACCGCCCAGCCGCTGTGCTTCGCCCCCGCGGGCACCGACCCGCACCGCTCCCTCGACCCCGAACAGGCCTGATCGTGCAGCAGAGTTGACGGTCGTTCAGTCGCACCGTGATGAATGCTCCTCCAAGCGCTGGATCAGGTCCTCCACGTATGCGCGCGTCTCGTCGTGGCCGGCGGACATGCCCAGGCGGTCCTCCAGGACCAGGACCCGGGCGACGCAGGTGGTGAGGAACACCAGCACGATCGGGGGACAGCTCTCGGGCGGAATTCCATAGCGTTGCAGGATGCCTGGGAGGGCCTCGGCCTGTGCGGCCCGCAGCCGCTCGGCATAGTGGGCGACCTCGGCCCGAATCGCCTCGCGGTGGTTGGCCAGCGACATGAACTCCATGGTCAGCGAGGCGCCGGCCGGGTCCGTGCTGAACGCCCACAGGGCTCGCAGTGGCCGGTCGGAGGCGAGCGCCGCGGCCTGCTGTTCCAGTCCCTGTTCGGCGCGACGGCGGAACAGCGCGAGGAAGAGGTCGTCCATGGTGTGGAAGTAGTAGTGCACGAGTTGGTGCTTGAGACCGGCCTGCGCGGCAACGCGCCGTGCGGTCACGGCCGAGTAGCCCTCCGCCAGGAGCAGTTCCTCGGCGGCGTCCAGCAGCACACCGCGGTTCTTGGCGTCGGGCGAACCGTAGCGGCGAGGCGACGACGTCACACGGTCTCCGTTCCCTCGGCGTAATTCTGCCCTGCGCCGCATGCCTTGACGGCTCAGGACCCCGGCGCTAAGCATATGTCCAGCATTGCTGTACGACCGTCCAGCATCCGTGCCACGGGTGCGGCCCCAGGGGAGGACGCAGTGCCCGACTTCGGCTGCCGCCCGACTCCGTGAGGCCGGCGCGGAAGCGACGGCCTACGCCTGCGACGTCTCCGACCGCGCTGCGGTCGCAGCGGCGATCCAGGCGGTCCGCGAGGCGTACGGTCCGATCACCATCATCGTCACGAGCGCGGGCGTCGAGACGTTCGCCTCCGTCACCGACATCACACCCGATGCCTGGGACCGGATCATGGCGGTCAACCTCACCGGCACGTTCACCTGTGTTCAGGCCGTCATCCCCGACATGCGTGCCGAGAAGTGGGGGCGGATCGTCACCATCTCGTCCTCCAGCGCCCAGCACGGCGCCCCCGACATGGCCCACTACGTCGCCGCCAAAGGCGGCGTCATCGCCCTGACCAAGGCGCTCGCCGTCGAACTGGCCGCGGAAGGAATCACCGCCAACACCGTCCCGCCCTCGATCGTCGACACCCCGATGGCCCGCGAGGCCGAAAAGCGCGGGGATTTCATCGGCGTCGACACCGTCGCCGGCATGACCCCGGTGCGCCGTGCCGGAACGCCGGACGACATCGCGGCAGCCTGCGCCTTCCTCTGCTCCGACCAAGCCGGATTCATCACCGGCCGGCAGATCGGCGTTAACGGCGGCTGGTACATGTGAGGCGGTCTGCCGCGACGTCTGAGCGGCGTCCCCACCCTCACGGGTGGGGACAGGCGTCCAACGGGCGGAACGGCTGCAGGAAGCGGATCCCGTCCTCGATGCTGCCGTCCATCAGTTCCAGCAGCTGGGGCACCAGGTCCTGCATGCGGGGTGCCCGCAGATGGCCTTCGAGGGCCTCGCGGCTCTCCCAGCGCTCGAAGATGACGAACGTGCCCGGTTCTCCCTCGACCTGGTGAGCCTCGTAGTCGATGTTGCCCGCGTCGTGGCGTGATGCGGTGACGGCGGCTGTCATGAACGCCTTCATCGCGGCTTCCTTCCCGGATCTGGCCCGGGCTTCCCACAACACGGTGACGTACTGGTTCGACGTGGTGGTCATGCTTGCTCCTCCTGATTCCGAACAGCGTCGTTGTGCGCCGTTCACGACTCGACACTGAGCCCCCGGGGAGCGTCGGCGGGAGCTACGTGCCTTCGTGGTACAGCGCGTACCACCCAGCGGGACGGGGTGTGCGGGAGGATGGTGTGCATGGATCAACTCGGTGCCGCGTTGCGGGCGTGGCGGGACCGGCTGGATCCCGCGACGGCGGGCTTCGCACACGGCTCACCCCGTCGGGTCCCCGGTCTGCGACGCGCGGAGCTGGCGACGCTGGCCGGCATCTCGGTCGAGTACGTGGTCCGGCTGGAGCAGGGACGGGTGGCGACACCCTCGGCACAGGTCTGCTCGGCCCTGGCCCGCGCCCTGCACCTGTCCGACGACGAGCACGCACACCTCTTGCGCATGGCCGGCCACGCGGCGGATCCGACCCGGGTTCCGCGAATGATCCCGGGGAGCCTGTACCGGATCGTCGACCAGCTCGCCGGCAACCCGTTGGCGATCTACGACGCCACCTGGCAGTTGCTGCACTGGAATCCGCTGTTCGCGGCCACGTTCGGCGATCCCACGGTCCGCGGTGTGGGAGACCGCAACGTCCTGGTCTGGCAGTTCCTGGGTGAGCTGCCCAGGGTCCGGCAGACGGCGGCCGAGCGGACGGCGTTCGAGGAGTCCCTCGTCGCCGACCTGCGCGCGACGACGAGCCGGTACCCCGACGATCCCGACCTCGCGGCGCTGGTGTCGAGGCTGAACCTCAGCCCACGGTTTGGCGAGTTGTGGAGCCGCCGAGCGGTGGGCGGTCACCAGAGCGCGCACAAACTCGTCCAGCACCCGGACGTCGGAGACATCGCCATGAACTCCGACATCCTCACCACCCAGGACACGAACCTCCGCCTCGTGGTGTACACGCCGCAGCCGGGCACCGACGCCCGCAGCAAACTCGAATTCCTCGCGGCCATCGGTGTCCAGAGGATGTCTCCTCAGGGATGAAGCCCCGCGGTCCGCCTCGTCCCGTGGACCGGGCCGCCGGGTGGTACGCGCCGTACCAGGAAGTCCCGTAGCTCCCGCCGACCCTCCCGGCGACCCAGCATGAAGTGCGTGAACAGCGCACGACCGTGCTGTTTGGACCAGGAGGAGCCAGCATGACCACCACATTCATCACCGGGGCCAACAAGTCCCTCGGTCTTGAGACCGCTCGTCGTCTCGTCGAGGCGGGACACACCGTCCTCCTCGGTGCCCGCGACCGTGAGCGCGGTCGGGCCGCGGGCGATTCGCTCGGCGCCCGGTTCGTCCAGATCGACGTGACCGACGACGCCTCGGTCCGGGCCGCGGCCGCGGATGTCGCCGCGCATGAGGGAACGATCGACGTCCTGGTCAACAACGCCGGAGTCCTCGGCAAGGTCGGCCCCGTCGAGGGATACACCGCGGCCGACGTGAGCGCCGTACTCGACGTGAACGTCGTCGGGATCGTGCGTGTCACGCACGCCTTCCTCCCGCTGCTTCGTACGTCGCCGAACCCGGTCATCGTCAACGTGTCCAGCGGCATGGGCTCCTTCGGCATGACCCAGGACCCGGCGCGGATCGAGTCGCAGTACGCCCTGCCCCTCTACTGCGCATCTAAGGCCGCGGTCACGATGCTCACGACGCAGTACGCCAAGGAACTGAAGGACGTGAAGGTCAACGCCGCGGACCCCGGGCAGACCGCGACCGACTTCACCGGTGGCCTCGGACACAGCGTCGCCGCCGGCGCGGAGTCCATCGTGACCCTCGCGACGATCGGCCCGGACGGACCGACGGGACAGTTCATCGACCGATCCGGGAACCTCCCGTGGTGAACCTGCCCACGAAGGCAGGCCGTGCCCGCGCTGGTCAATGGTTCCGGCCACGAGCGGATCACAAGGGTCGGAACACCGTCGAGCGCCTGATCGGCGAAGTGAAGGACTGGTAGGGCATCACGACTCGATACGACAAGTCACCCGAGAGCTACCTCACCGCCCTCCACCTCCGTGCCGCCCGCGTCCGGATCAACGACCGGCTGAAGGCAACCGCCCGATCACAGCATCACGCAGGCCTAGTCGACGGGGTCCAGATAGAAGTTCGCCTGCGAGGCCCGGTCGCCCTCGGTGCGGACGATGACGACACCCCTCATCAACTGGGGCGTTCCATCGACGGTGGTGCCGGACATCTCCCACTCGCTCCAGATGATGTCGCCGTCCTCGACGGCCCGAAGTACACGCGCCTCGATGTCCGGCACACGGGCGAAGAGGCCGGCCCAGTTGCTGCGGACGACTTCCTGTCCTACGAAACTGCGCGCCGGGTGGGTCGGCGTGTCGCAGCGGTAGTCCTCCGTGAAACAGGAGACCAGTGCCTCAAGATCGTGCGCCGAGATCGCCTTCTGCAGGTCGTCGAGGAACGTGGACATGCAACTTCCTTTCGTTCGAGCGGAGTTGGGATACGGAGGTGCCGCCGTAGATACGCTGGATGCGGGCGTCGGCGTACCGGCGGCAGATCGGGGATTCCCACATGTAGCCGTAGCCGCCGAACATCTGCAGGCAGTCGTCGACGACCTGACCCTGCAGTTCGGTGGTGACGAGTTTCGCCTCGGCGGCCTCGTCGGCGGTGAGCGTGCCCCGGTTGTGGGCGAGGACGCAGGCGTCGACGAAGGCCTGGGCCGAGGTGATCCGCGCCCGCATCGCGGCCAGCCGGAAACGGGTGTCCTGGAACTTCGCCAGCGGACGACCGAAGGCGGAGCGTTGCTTGGTGTAGGCGATGGTCTCCCGCAGTGCCGCCCCGGCGTGGGCCGCCGCGCCCATGGCGACGACGAGCCGTTCCAGGGCGAACTGCCGCGCCGGCTGGCCGCGGAGGGCGTCTCCTTCCAGCAGATCCGGGACCAGCTGCGGCGTGATGTGGCCATCGCGGCGCCAGCCACGGGCACCGTCTCCATCGAGGACATCTCGCAGCAGTTGGGCTTCTCCGAACCCAGCGCCTTCCACCGCGCCTTCAAGCGCTGGACCGGTTCCGCTCCCCGCTCCTACCAACCGGGCGGCTGAGCCACGTGCCACCGAGTGAACGACCGGGTCAACGACCTTGAGCGCTACGGTCACGGCAGCCACCCGGCCCCAAGTCGTACGGTCGCGTCATGACCGAAGAGCTGATCCCCGACGTCGTAGAGACAGGTACAAGCGTGACGCCGGCCGGGAAAGCAGGGCTCGGGCGTGTGGGGATCTGGACCGCGAGTCTGGACGCGGTACCTCCGTCGGTGGCCGGGCAGATCGCGGCCGAGCTCGAAGCCCAGGGCTGGGGCACCCTGTGGTGCGGCGAAGCCTACGGCCGGGAGGCGTTCACCCAGGCAGGGCTGCTGCTCGCCGCCACCGGGCGCATGCGCGTGGCGACCGGCATCGCCAACATCTGGGCACGCGACGCGGTCGCGGCCAACGCGGCGTCCCGCACCCTGGCCGCGGCCTACGGAGGACGGTTCGTACTCGGGCTCGGAGTCAGCCACCGGCCACTGGTCGAACGGGTGCGCGGCGGCAGTTACGCCAAACCGGTCGCCGCCATGCGCGACTACCTGACGGCGATGGCGGGAGCGACCTTCTACGCCGCGGAGGCCGACGCGCCGCGCCCGCCCGTCCTGGTCGCCGCCCTCGGTCCCCGGATGCTGGAGGTGACCCGTGAACTCGCCGACGGCAGCCATCCTTACCTGGTGACGCCGGCACAGACGGCCGAGGTGCGGGCCGCTCTGGGGCCGGACAAGATCGTGGCCGTCGAGATGGGGGCAGTGCTCACCGCCGACCGCGAGACGGCGCTGCGTCGGGCGCACACCCACCTGGACATCTACACCGGCCTGCCGAACTACCGCAACAACTGGCTGCGGGGCGGCTTCGACGAAACGGACCTCGTCCGCGGCGGCTCCGACAGGCTGGCCGAAGCACTCGTCGCTTGGGGCGACGAAGCGGCGATCCTCGGCCGCGTGCGCGACCATCTCGCCGCCGGGGCCGACCACGTGTGCGTCCAGGTCCTGATGGAATCCCCCTTCGACGTACCGACCGAGCCGTGGCGGGAGCTCGCACCCGCGCTGGTCGGCGCCCTCTGTCCCGGGGACACCGGCTGGAAGGCCGCGGCCACCCCGCTGGAAGGAGATCCCGACCCGCTGGGGAAGCTGCGGAGCAAGTGAGCGAGCTTCACCGGCCCAACTGGGCCGGTGGGGCGAGGACGACGAGCTCGGCACGCTCAACCCGATCGCCCGCGAGGTACGGGCCAGCGGCGGCGGGGCGGTGCCGTTGGCGCTGCCGATGTGGACGTGACGGTGGTCGCCAACCATCGTCCGCGTGCTACGCATCTGGCCGCTCCCAGCCATCAGCCGATCGACGGACGGGTCCACCTTGGCGGGTGCTCGGCGGCAGCGCTGACGCGGCATCACGCCGGTGTGCCTCCACGGACGCCTGGCGCGCTGTTCAAGGCTGTCGCGGGATCGGTCGGGAAGCGTGCGGCGACCCGGGCGGCGGTGGCGGTGGCGCGGGGTGTGGTGGTCGCCAGGCCTATCACCGCGATCAGCAGGCCGCATGCCGTCAGGATCCACCAGGCGGGGTGGCTGGCGGCGGCGAATCCGGCTCGGCCCGGGGACTGGGTACGCGCGGAGACGATCGCCCCCAGGACGGCGACGCCGAGGTTGTTGCCGACCTGACGTCCGGTGGTGGTGATCGCGGCGGAGACCCCGGCCTGGGCGCGTGGCATGCCGGCCACGGCGGTGCTGGTGATCGGGGCGTTGACCAGGCCGAATCCGATGCCGAGGAGCACGTAGGCGATGAGCAGGACCGTCCATGGGGTGGCCGGTGTGAGCGTGGTCAGGGTCAGCGTCGCGGCGGCGATCAGCAGGCCCGCGGCGACCAGTGGCGGGCGTGGACCGCGCAGGGCGGTGAGGCGCCCGGACAGTGGTGAGGCGATCGCGGTGCCGACGGCCAGCGGCATGGTCAGCAGGCCGGCGTGCAGTGCGCTGTAGCCGCGCACGTCCTGCAGATACAGCGTGTTGAGGAACAGGAAGCCGGACAGGACGAGGAACGCGGTGACGGCGGCGACGAAGGAGCCGGTGAACGGGACCGAGCGGAAGAACGCCGGGTCGACCAACGGCTGCTCGCGGCGTCGTTCGTAGCCGGGCAGCGCCACGACCGCGGCTGCCGACAGGGCGAACAGGGCGATGATGGGGGTGCTGCCGTAGCCCTGGCGGGAGCCCTCGATGATCGCGAAGATCAGCGAGGTGAGGATCGTGACGACCAGCAACTGGCCGACCGGGTCCGGTCGTCGTGCTGTCGCGGCCCTGGACTCGGGAACGAACACCACGGTGAGCACCAGGGCGGCCAGCCCGATCGGGATGTTGATCCAGAAGATGGAGCGCCAGCCGGCCGAGGCGACCAGCAGGCCGCCGACCACCGGGCCGGCGGCCAGGGACAGGCCGACCGTGGTGCCCCACAGCCCGATCGCGCGGGCGCGCTCGCGGGGATCGGGGAAGGCGTGGGTGATGATCGACAGGGCGACCGGGTTGAGCATGCTGGCACCCAGCCCCTGGGTGATCCGGAACGCGATCAGCCAGCCCAGGGTCGGGGCCAGGGAGCAGGCCAGCGAGCCGACGGTGAACAGGGTCAGTCCGGCCTGGAACACCCGGCGCCGTCCGATCCGGTCGGCGGTGGATCCGGCGAGCATCATGAAGGCGGCGACGACCAGTGTGTAGCCGTCCACGGTCCACTGCAGGCCGCTCACCGAGGCGTGCAGATCGTGGCCGACGGCGGGCAGGGCGACGTTCACGGCGGTGGTGTCCAGGGCGGTGATCAGCAGGCTCAGGCAGCACACGGCCAGAATCACCCCCGCCCGCCGACGGCCGCCGTAGGCCCGGGACTCGTGCGTCGTCATGTCCGTCCTCTCGATGGGCGGTGGTGCGGCTGGTCGATGGGGAGTTCGTGGAGCTGGACGAGGCTTTCGGGACCGCCGGTGCTGAGCTCGGGTATGGCGGAGATGAAGCGGTGGACGTGCTCGGTGCGGAGGTGGGCGTCGAACGCGGCGGCGTCGGTGTAGACCTCGTAGAGGTAGAACCGGCCGGGGACATCACGGGCCTCGTAGGCGGTGAAGGTGACGCAGCCGGGTTCGCGGCGCACCTCGCGGACGAGTTCGACGATCCTCGCGCGGAAGCTGTCCTCCAGGCCGGGTCTGGCGTCCAGAACGGCGATCATCGGGCGGGGGTTCGGATCCTCCGCGTCGACCTGGAGGTTGACGTGGTCGAGGCTCGCGGTGCGGAAGTCCTCGGTGTCGGTCATGGTTCAGAGCTCGATCCTGATGCCGGGTTCGACGATGCGGACGCTGGTCCCGGGGGCCAGGTCGCGCGCGGCGTCCTGGTAGCGCAGCGGGTTCTTGTCGCTGTGGGTGATCAACCGGTCGCCCAGGAAGCCCTTGGTGAAGGCGTAGTGGTGCGGGACGGCCAGTTCGGGTTTGAGGACGGCGGTCAGTTCGGCCGCCTCGTCGGCGTTCATGACGACCTGCATGTTGTCGGCCGGCCGGATGTGCAGGCCGTTGGTGGGCAGCAGGGCGACGGAGATGTGCCCCAACCGCTCGGGGATCTCGGCCAGTTCGGGGATGAGCAGGGTGTCGCCGGCGAAGTACACCGCGTCGGAGCCGGCGCGCAGGACGAAGGTGACCTCGTAGACACCGTGCTTGGCCGGGGTCGCTGTGACGGTGACGCCGCCGACCTCGGCCTCCTGCCAGGGCGCGAGGGCCGTGACGTTCGTGAAGCCGTGCTTGCGCGCTGCCTCCACAACGGTCCCGGCGACGAACAGCGGTACCGTGCGGTCCCGGTACGCGGCGAAGGCGTCCAGGTCGCAGTGGTCGTAGTGCTCGTGGCTGATCAGTACGCCGTCGAGCCGGGGCAGGTCGGGGATGCCGATCGCGATCGGCTCGCCCTGGTAGTAGCCGGGCCGGGTACTGAACCACGGGTCGGTCAGGAAGGTGCGGCCGCCTATTTCGATCAGGTGGCAGCTGTGCGTGATGCGGGTGACCGCGGTCTTGGGCATGGCGGGGTCTCCGTGGGGGGCGGGGGTCGGCAGGTGGTCCCGGCTCAGCGGGCGAAAGCGGAGAAGTCCGTGTCGGCGCTGTCCCAGATCGCGTGGTCGACCTGGTCGGGGGTCTCCAGCTGCGGGGAGTGGCCCGTCTCCGGGAGCAGTTGGAACCGGGCCATGGGGATCGCCGCGGCGTAGGCGCGCCCGTAGTCGACGTCGACGATCCCGTCGCTCTCGCCCCACAGCACGAGGGTGGGGAGCTCCAGGGACCCGAGACGTCCGACGAGGGTGGGGTCGGCCATGGCGGAGCCCGCGTAGGCGGCGATCGCGGTCCGGTTTCCCGCGGCGATCGCCTGCGCCGCCGGGGGCAGGGTCGCGGGGTCGACACGGAAGGGCTCGGGATCGTGGAAGCTGAGCTCGAAGACCTGATCCATGGTCAGGGAGAAGAAGTCGGCCACCGGGTGGCCGGACACCTCGATCCCGACCGCGTCGACAAGGACGATGCCGCTGATACGGGGCGACTTCAGGAGCGCGATCTCGGCGGTGATCCAGCCGCCGATCGAGTTGCCGATGACGGTCACGTCGGTCAGGTCGAGCTGGTCCAGCAGCGCGCCGTAGAGCGCGGCAAGGCCTGGGACGGAGGTCAATGTCCCGGGTCGTACGGTGCCGGCGAAGCCCGGGTGGGTCGGGACCAGCACGCGTACGTCGTGAGCGGCGGCGAACTTCTCGGCGAACCCTGTCACCGACTGCGGGCCGGCCCCGCCGTGCAGCAGCAGGAACGGCTGCCCGGCGCCGTATGCGGCCACGGACACGTCGACCGGGCCGACTTCGCCGAGGCTGACGGTGTACCGAGTGGTGATTCCCATGGCCTTCTCCTTGATCGCAGGTGCGGGTGGTCGGGCGAAGTCGGTGGACGGTTCGGTGGAGTACCGGCTCATCGCCTCGACCGTCGCCTCGTCGGTAAGCTGCCGGCCGTCGGCGATCATGTCGCGCAGGTCCCGGAAGTAGTTGACGTACAGGTCCGGGGTGAACGTGTTGAGCAGGACCGTGGTGCCGTCGGTCGGGTTGGCGAAGGTGTGCGGGGCGCCGGGCGGGATCATGACCAGTGTTCCGGCGGGCGCGTCGTACACGGTCTCGCCGACGGTGAACCGGGCTGCGCCGGACACGACGTAGAAGCCCTCGTCGTGCCGGGCGTGCCGGTGCTGCGGCGGACCGTCGGTGTGCGGGGCGAGCGTGATCTCCCCGATACCGAGGCGGTGGTCGGTCGTGGCGCCGTCTTCGAGGATCCGCATCCGGGTCGGGCCGAGCTGGATCGACTCGCCGTCGTCCGGGCCGACCACTGAGACGTCCGTCATCTGAACCTCCGGGAAGAGAGACCGCTGTGTTTATTGGAGTTGGCTCTCATGAATGTAGACGGTCAGCTCTCGTTATGCAAGTCAACTCTCATTACGAGGGCATGCTTGTTCCGTGATCCCGGCAAGCCTGGGGTGTTCGTCTGTTCAGAGCGAGTGGTCGGCCGTCCTGACGAAGACCTGGGCCACCCCGTCGTCCAGCCGACGCTCACCCACGGACAGGAATCCCAAACGGTGGGCGAACCCGATACTCGGCGTGTTTCCGCTGTCGACCAGGGCCCACACGGCAGGTAGGCGCAGGCCCGACAGCGCGTAGTCCAGCAGCGCCCCGATCGCCTCCGTGGCCAGGCCCTGTCGCCACAGGTCGGGACGCACGCACCACCCGGTCTCGATCAACCGGCTGGGCAGGTCCCGCGCCGGTTGCAGGTGTCCCAGTCCGACCACCTGCCCGTCCAACAGCCATGTCCAGTAGCCCAGTTGGGGCGGGCCCGCGTAGGCCAGCCGGCCGGCCACGAGGTCTCGCGCGGCCCGTTCGTCGCTGAAGTCGACCGGGAAGTAGCGGCTGGCCCGCGGGTCCGCGAACAGCGCGACAAGTCCCTCGGTGTGGCCCGGGACCAGCGGCGCCAGGGTGAGACGCTCGCTCGCCAGGACCGGCTGTGCGCGAGGGACGGTTCCACGACTCATGATCGCCGCCCAGGGGTCGGCCGGGCGACGGGCTCGGTCACGTCAGCGCACCTCGAAGGTGGCGCCGAGGCCCATACCGGTGATCCATTCCGGGACCGGCTCGTACGCGGTCCACACCAGCGGTGCCCGTACCGCGGCGTGTCCGATCAGCCAGGTGCG
Organism: Streptomyces sp. NBC_01622; assembly: GCF_045209635.1. NCBI lineage: Bacteria > Bacillati > Actinomycetota > Actinomycetes > Kitasatosporales > Streptomycetaceae > Streptomyces > Streptomyces sp. NBC_01622. The sequence continues at coordinate 1,295,663 of NZ_CP109293.1, read as the reverse complement.
GATCTCGTGGCCCCCGCTGCCCGCCTGCTCCTCAAGACCCGCGTCGCCGAGGGCCGCGATCGGCCGGGACTCTCCGGTACCCAACTGCTTGAGGAACCAGCGGTCCCACCCGCTGTTGACGTGAGCGTGCCGGTTGCCGCCCATCTCCCGTACCCGGTGCTCGCGCTCGACCGAGAAGGCGCGGGGGGCCTCGCGTCCGTGGATCACCGCGTGCCGGCGCTCCTCGGCCATCGCCGGGTCGCGGGGGTCGTTGCTGGGCAGCCAGTGGGAGAGCCCGCCGCTCGCGATGATCAGCACCCGGCCGGTGCCGTCGCCGTCGCGCAGGGCGTCGCCCAGGGCCCGGCCGAAGCCGATGCAGCGCTCCATGGTCGGCAGTGGGGGAGCGGCGGTGTTCACGACGAGCGGCACCATCGGTATCTCCGCGCCGGCGCAGACCATCTCGTAACTCTGCACGAGTCCGTGATCGACGGTCAGCGAGTAGGACAGCGACAGGTCGAAGCCCGCGCCGGTGAGCCCGTCGTACACGGACCAGGCCAGTTCGCCGGCGACGGGCAGGGGGCCCGACCGGCTGCCGAAGTCCCCGAATCCGGTCGCGTGCTCGACACCGAGGAGGAACGGCGGCATGGCGTCGTAGAAGTTCCCGTGGAAGTGGTCGGGGCCGATGACCACGACCGCGTCGGGCGCGAGCCGCTCGACCGCCCGGGAGAGGCGGGCCGCCTCGGTGAGGAACCGGCCGCCGGGCTGCTCGGGGTCGGCTGGCGGCAGCAGGGTGGCGAAGGGGGAGTGGGACAGGGCGACCATGCCGATGATCTCGCTCATACCGGGTCCTTGCCGAGCAGCAGGAAGTCGCGGTGGGCGCGCAGGAACTCGGGGGGCTTCTCCCACTGCGGCCAGTGACCGGCGCCCTCGATCACGTGCAGGCGGGCGTCGGGCAGCCAGCTCTGGAGCAGCGCCGCCTCGTCGAGTCCACCGGTCGGGTCGTGGTCGGTCCACAGCAGCAGGGTGGGCGCGGTGATCCCGCCGACCCAGGCGGGGTCCCAGGCGAAGTCCTTGCGCACTTCGGGGTCCTGGAGCACCAGGGTGTTCTCGATCGCGCGCAGGAAGCCGGGGCGGCTGTAGACGGCGCGTCGCAGGTTCACCAGCTCGTCGGTGACCATCGAGGTGTCGTGGAAGAGGAACTCGACACGGCGGCGCACGGTCGCGTCGCTCGGGTCCCGGACGGCGGCCAGGGTGCTCTCGCGCATCCGGACCATCACCTCCGGCTTGTTGGCGATGTTCCCGGGGGTGTTGAGCACGAGCCGTTCGACGCGGTCGGGGTGGTACGCCGCGGTCCACGCGGTCACCCAGCCGCCGAGCGATTCGCCGGACAGGTGCGCCGAGTCGATACCGAGCGCGTCCATCAGGCCGACCAGGTGATCGGAGAGCACGTCGATCGTGTAAGGCCGGTCGGGGAGGTCGGACCAGCCGTGGCCGACCATGTCGTAGGCGGTGACGCGGAAGTCGGCGGCCAGCCCGGCGATGTCCCGGGCGTAGGCCTCCAGGTGTCCGCCGGTGCCGTGCAGCAGGATCAGGTCGGGGCCGGACCCCGCGCGCAGCACCCGGGTGCGGACGCCGGCGACGTCGACGAAGCGCAACTCGTGCTCCACGTCGGACAGTTCGCCCCAGATGCCGATGTGGGCGGGCGACGGGCTCATGCCTGCTCCTCCTTGAATCGTGCGCGGGCCTCGGCGACCGTGGCCAGTCCCGCGCTCTGCCGGCGTCCGACGCCCAGCAGGTTCAGCAGGCGGGAGTTCTCGATGGTCAGGAACTCGACCGGCTCGGTCTGCGAGTCGTTGTAGTGGCGGTGCCAGGTCCAGGGCGGGGTGTAGATGAAGTCGCCGGCGGCCCAGGGCTCGGTGTCGTCCTCGATCTCGCTGTGGCCGCGCCCGCTGATGACGAAGTGCACGGTCTCGTGATGATGGCGCTGCATGTCCGAGCTCAGGCCCGGCGGGATGGTCTGCCGGAAGAGTTCGAAGGTGGCCGTCGGCAGCAGACCGGCGATCGCCAGCACGGTCGGGTTGTGCACCTGGTCGGCCGGCAGGGGTGCGAGCTCGTCGGCGTGCACGACGACCGGCCGTGCCGCACCGGGCTGCACGGTGTCGTGGAGCGAGCCGAGGAAATCGGCCATGGTGAAGCGGGATCCCGATGCCGCCATCAGATCGTCTCCGTCCTTCCGCCGTCGACCGTGAGCACGGTCCCGTTGATGTATGCCGCGTCGTCGGAGGCCAGGAACGCCACGGCCGCCGCGATCTCCGCCGGCCGCGCGGCGCGCCCGGCCGGAATCCGCGCGAGGTCCTGCGCGTCCAGTTCGTCGAAACCGTGTTGTGTCGCGCGTGCCCGGTTGGCCAGGATCTGCTTACGCCGCTCGGTCGAAGTGGCGCCGGGAGCAACGCAGTTGACGGTGACGCCCGCGGCCGCGAACTCCAGGGAGAGCAGCTTGGCCGCGGCCGTGACCGCGGAACGCAGCACCACGGACGCGGCCAGGTCGGGCTGGGGCTGGCGCACCGCGGTGGACGTCACGAACACGACCCGCCCGAAGCCGCGCTTCGCCATGCCCGGCATCGCCAGGCGGGCCAGCCGCAGCGGGCCGAGCAGCAACAGTTCGGACGCCTCCCGCCAGCGCGTGTCGTCGAGGTCGAGGATCCCACCGGGCGGTGGACCGCCCGCGTTGAGCACGAGCACGTCGAGGCCGCCGTGGCGGTGCTCGACCTCTTCCATCGCCGCCGCTGCCGAGGCGGGGTCGGCCATGTCGCTCACCAGGGCGTGCACTTCGGCCACGGCGCCGCGGAGCCGGGCGGCCGCGGCTTCGAGGGAGTCGGCGTGCCGACCGGTGATCACCACCCGGTCGCCCGCACCTGCCAGGCGCTCGGCGATCGCGTGACCGATACCGCTGGAACCGCCGCCGACCAATGCTGTCCGCATGATGTGGGCATCCTCCTGAATCCGCTCCTTGTCCGCGGAGCGGGACGGCCTTAGCGTGACCGGCATGAGCCCTGGAGAACAAGGGACGAGTCCCACTGCGCGGGACGGCGCGATGGAGACCAAGGGCCTGGAGCGCGCGGCGGCGATCCTCGGCGCCTTCGACGCGGCACACCGCGAGCTGACCCTCTCCGCGCTCGTGGCCCGCTGCGGGCTGCCCCGGTCGACCACGCACCGCACCGCAGAGCGGATGATCCGGCTCGGCTGGCTGGACAAGCCCCAGGGCCACTACCGGATCGGCAACAGGCTGTTCGAGATCGCGAGCCTGGCGCCCATCCGGCTCGAACTGCGGGAGGCCGTCCTGCCCTACCTGCAGGACCTGCACACCGCGACCAGGAACACCGTGCAGCTCGGCGTCCTGGACGGCGCGCAGATCCTGGTCGTCGAGAAGATCACCGGACACCGTCCCATGCCGATGCTCTCCCAGGTCGGCGGGATCGTCCCGGCGTACTGCTCGGCGCTGGGCCGGGCCATCCTCGCCTACAGCGAGACCGCGACCATCGACGCCGTGCTCGACGCCGGAACGCCGCCGCGCAACCCGCGCACGCTGACCTCCAAGGAGGCCGTCATCCGCGAGCTGACCGCCGTGCCGGCCAGGGGCTGGGCGGTCGAACGAGAGGAGGGCAACATCGGCGTGAGCTGCGTCGCCGCCCCGATCTTCGGCCCGGACGGCGACGTCGCCGCGGCCCTGTCCGTGACCGGACCCACCGCCCTGGTCCGCGCCGACCGGGCCGGGCCGGCTGTGCGGCTCGCCGCCGCGGCGGCCTCCCGGGCCTACAGCACCCGCCGCTGAAATCGTCCCAGCCCGTGGGACTGGGTCATTGCGCATCGACCGCGTCGAAACCACGCTGGGCGCAGCGGATCAGCGCCGCGGTCGGACGGCCGCGGTGGCGACCGGAAGGAGACGACGGTGACTCTAGGCGGTGGCTACATGCTGCCCTCCCGCGACGGACACAAGATCGCGGCGATCGGGCTCGGCATCACCCTCAAGGCGGACGGCGCGGCGACACGCGACGCGTACTCGCTGTTCGAGTACACGGTCCCGCCGGAGACCGACGGACCGCCGCCGCATCTGCACACGCGCGAGGACGAGTCCTTCATCTGTCTGGCCGGACGGCTCGACGTGCACCTCGGCGGCAGGGACTTCGTCCTCGAACACGGCGACTACCTCTATCTGCCGCGCGACGTGGTCCACGCCTTCCGCAACCCCTACCCGGAGGAGTCGCGCGTCATCTCCGTCGTCTCGCCCGCCGGTCTGGAGGGCTACTACCAGGCGCTCGCGGAGATGCCGCCGGGACCGAAGGACATCGGGCTGATGAAGAAGATCATGGCCGACTTCGGCATCGAGCTCCAACTCCCGCCCGAGGTCGCGTGACCATGAGGATCGCCATCATCGGTGCCGGTGTCGCCGGCCTGGTCACCGCGAAGGTGCTCACCCAGGCCGGGCACCAGACGCACGTGTTCGAGAAGACGCCGGACGTGGGCGGCGTGTGGAGCCGGACGCGCCGCTACCCGGGAGTGACGACACAGAGCCCGAAGGCGCAGTACTCCTTCTCCGACTTCCCCATGTCCAAGGACTTCCCGGAGTGGCCCGACGGCGCCCAGGTCCAGTCCTACCTCGCCGACTACACCGCCCACTTCGGACTCGAACCCGCACTGCGCCTGAGCACCGAGGTGGTCTCTGCCGAGCCGGCCGACGACGGCACGTGGAACGTCGAGTACCGCGACGCCGCAGGCACGCACACCGCGGAGACCTACGACCGACTCGTCGTCGCCAATGGGGTGTTCTGCGAACCCGCCGTACCGGAGTTCGACGGCCTGGCGGAGTTCACCGAGGCCGGCGGCCAGGTGTGCGCAGGCACCGAGTTCCACGACGCCGAGCAGGCCCGGGGCCGTGACGTCCTCGTCGTCGGCTACGGCAAATCGGCCTGCGACGTGGCCGTGCCGATCAGCGCCGTCGCCGCCCGCACCGATGTGATCGCGCGCCAACTGCTGTGGAAGGTCCCGCGGAAGATCGGCGGCCGGCTGAACTTCAAGATGCTGCTGCTCACCCGGCTCGGCGAAGCGCTGTTCCGGTACATCCGCCTGCGCGGCTTCGAACGCTTCCTGCACGGCCCCGGCAACGGCCTGCGCCGTCGGATGATCAACTCCATCGGCACCGTGTCCATACGTCAACTCGGCCTCAAGCGGCTCGACCTGGAGCCCGAGGGGGCGATGGAGGACATCGTGCGCGGCGCCATCGGGCTCGCGACCGAGGGCTTCTTCGAGGCCGTCACCGCGGGCGACATCACCGTGCACCGGGACCGCACCATCGAGCGGCTCCTCGTCGTGGACGGCGCCCCCTCCGCCCGCCTCTCCGACGGCACCCTGCTCCCCGCCGACCTGGTGGTCTGCGCCACCGGCTTCACCCAGGGCGTCCCGTTCCTGCCCGAGCAAGTGCGTGCCCAACTCCTCGACGAGCGCGGCAACTTCATGCTCTACCGCCAGATCCTGCCACTCGGGGTCCGGGGCCTGTACTTCAACGGCTACAACTCCTCCTTCTTCAGCCCGCTCAACGCCGAGCTCGCCGCCCTGTGGATCGCGGCCGACCTCGCCGCCGCGCTGGAGACACCCGACACCGACACCATGAGACACGCGGTCGTCGAGCAACTGGCCTTCATGGACGTTGCCACCGACACCCACCACTGCCGCGGCACCAAGATCATCCCGTTCTCGATGCACAACGCCGACGAAGTACTGAGCGACCTCGACCTCAACATCAGCCCGCTCGTCCGCGCCGCCCACTGGCTCGGCCCGGTCGACCCGGCCGCGTACCGAGGGCTGACCCCGAAGCTGCTCAAGCGCCTGGCGCAGACCGACTCCGGGGACCCGGACCGATCACACCTCCGTATGGTGACCGGCCCGGGTGGTTCGGCTCCGGGGGCGGGACGGGGGAGTGTGCCGGACCAGAGCCTGACGAGATCTTCGCCGCAGGGCTGAGACGAACCGAGTGGCCAGACCGCGCCTGCCCGCAGCTGCCGCCGTCCGCCTTGGCGCACACGCCCCACGTGTGCCGGGGCGGACCCGCTCGCGCGGATGCCGACGGATGTGAACGGCGGGGCTTGACAACGATGTCGGCCGGCGGCAGTTTCCACCAGGCGTGCACGGCGACCGACACACCCGCTTCAGGACGGAGCTGTCCATGAGAAGAAGATCAGCGTTACGCACGATGCGTTTCCTGCGAAGACGTCTCACGGGCATCGCCCTGGTGAGCAGCCTGGCGGCCATGACGGTGACCGGTACCGGAGAGGCGTCGGCCGACGCACCGACGATCCACCGACCCGCGTCGGTGACCTCCGGCAACGCACGTTTCCAGGTCCTGTCCCCGACCCTGATACGCACCGAGTACGCGCAGGACGGGAAGTTCACCGACAGCGCGACATTCAACGCGATCGGCCGCACCGCGTTCGCACCGGCCTCGTACACCTCCAGCACGTCCGACGGCTGGCTGACCATCAGCACGAGCGCGCTCACCCTGCGCTACCAGGTGGGTTCCGGGCCCTTCGACGCCCAGAACCTCTCCGTGCGCCTGTCGGCCGGCGGGTCGTCTGTCGACGCCACGCCGTGGCAGCGGCTCACCTGCGGCCTGGGCGCCCTGTGCGAGGCCGAGCAACTGCCGCACAGCGGGCCGGGCGTGGCCTCGGACCACTCCGGTTACACCGGCTCCGGATTCCTGGCCGGCTTCGAGGGGACGGGCGACTCCCTGTCGGCCGACGTCGATGTCACCACGTCGGGGATGTACCGGTTCGACATCCGCTACGCCAACTCCCTCGGCGGCGACGGCCAGAACACGACGCGCACTCTCACGCTGTCGGTGGATGGCGGCGCGAACGAGTCGGTGAGCCTGCCCGTCACCGCGAACTGGAACACCTGGGGTCTGGCGAGCGGCGCGGTACAACTGGGCGCCGGCCACCACACGATCGCGCTGACGAGGACCGCCGCGGACTCCGGCGACGTCAACATCGACAGCGTGGCCCTGGTCGACGAGGGCGACGGCTATCCGCCGACGTCGACGACCGCGATCACCGGCTGCGGATTCGGCGCCAACTGCGAGGCCGAGGCCGACCGCGCCTCCGGTTCGGCGATCACGGCCACCGACCACACCGGCTACTCCGGCAGCGGCTTCCTCGCCGAACTGAACCAGGGGGCAGGCCTGTTGACCCACGTGGTCGGCGTACCGGCCGACGGCACCTACGCGTTGCAGGTCCGCTACGCCAACGCCACCGGCCGCGACGGGCTTTACCAGACCCGGACGGCGACAGTGTCCTCCGGCGGCACCACGAAGACCCTGTCGCTGCCCGTCACCGGCAACTGGGACACCTGGCAGACCGCCTCGGTCCCCGTCACCCTCAAGGCCGGAGCCAACGACATCTCCGTCGGCTGTCCGGACGCGGCGAGTTGCCACGTCAACCTCGACACGGTCTCCGTCACCGCCGCCGACTCACCGCCTCCGCAACCGCACTCGGCGCTCGGCGGCTACCGCCGCAGCCTCGACGGCGTCAACGGCGACAACGGCACCCCGGCCACCACACCCGGCCTGCTGTACAAGGACGGCTGGTACCTGCTCGACGACACCGTCTCGGCCCTCTACGACACCGGCACCCGCCAGGTCACCCCACGCCCGTCCCACGGCGGCACGCCGTACCAGGACGGCTATGTCTTCGGCTACGGCCACGACTACAAACAGGCCCTGTCCGACCTGGCCACCCTCACCGGGCCGCCCCAACTCCTTCCCCAATGGGCCTACGGCGTCTGGTACTCGGAGTACATCGACCGCACCGCCGCCGACTACGAGAACAGGATCCTGCCCGCCTTCCGCGCCGAGGGCGTACCCCTGGACGTCCTGGTGACCGACACCGACTTCAAGTCACCGAACACCTGGAGCGGTTGGGAGATCGACACGTCCAAGTTCCCTGATCCGAAAGGGTTCTTCGACTGGTCCGCCGCCCAGGGCCTGCACAACACACTCAACGTCCACCCGAGCATCCTCAGCGGCGACCCGCAGTTCGCCCAGGCCCAGGCAACCGCCAAGGGCAAGCTGCACAAGGGCGGTTGCGCCCCCTCCGCGAACAGCGGCCCGGGGGACTGCTACACCTTCGACTGGGGCGATCCCGACCAGCTCAAGGCGTACATGGACCTGCACCGGACCATGGACGAGCAGGGCAACGACTTCTGGTGGCCGGACTGGTGCTGCGACAACTCCCAGTCCTCGCTGCCGGGCGTCACTCCCGACGCGTGGATCAACCAGCAGTACGCCACGGACGCCGACAAGACCGTCGGCCGCGGCTTCGTCGTCTCCCGCGCCTACGGCTCCCTCCAGGCGGGCGGCTACAGCGGCCAGCAGGGTCTGCCGACCGGACCGTGGGCCGACAAGCGCACCACCGTCCACTTCACCGGCGACACCTCCTCCACCTGGGGCACTCTGAAGGCGGAGGTCGGCTACACCCCCGGCGAAGCGGCAGCCACCGGCCTGTCGGCGATCAGCCACGACATCGGCGGCCACAACGACACCACGAACCTGACCGGTTCGGAGACCTACACCTCCGACGGCACGACCCACACCACGCACAAACTCCCCGACGACATGTACGCCCGCTGGGTCCAGCTCGGCACCTTCCAGCCCGTCGACCGCCTGCACAGCAACCACAGCGACCGCCTGCCCTGGCAGTACGGCACCGCGGCCCGCGCCTCGGCGGACAAGTTCCTCAACCTGCGCGAGAACCTCGTGCCTTACACCTACTCACTCGCCCAGCAGGCCAACACCACCGGCGTCCCCGTCACCCGCCCGACCTACCTGGAATACCCCAACGAGCCGCAGGCGTACGCCACTTCGGGCAGCGAGTACTTCTACGGCCCCGACATGCTCGTCGCCCCCGTCACCACGCCCGGCACCACGGCCACGACCTCGGTGTGGTTCCCGCCCGGCAGCCAGTGGACCGACTACTTCACCGGACAGACCTACGCGGGCGGCACCACCCAGAACATCACCTCCGGCCTCGACACCATGCCGGTGTTCGTCAAGGCGGGCTCCGTCGTCCCGACCCGCACGAACAACGTCACCAGCGACGACAAGGCCCCGCTGACCAAGGTCACACTCACCGTCGCCGCGGGCGCCTCCGGCTCCTCCTCCCTCTACGAGGACGACGGAACCACCACCGGACGCGGCCACACGGCCACCACGAGGATCCGGTACCGGCAGAACGGCGCCAAGCACACGCTGACGATCAGTCCCACCACCGGGACCTTCCACGGCCAGGTCAGCACCCGGCAGTGGACGGTCTCCCTGCTCGGCGTCACCGCCCCGAGCACCGTGCGCGTAGGAGGGTTCCAACTGTCCCACGACAACTACCACTTCGACCCAGCGACCCGAACTCTGACGCTCACGCTGCCTCCGCGCGGCCTGCACGCGTCGATCACCGTGACGTGCAGTTGACCACTACCTGTCTCCCGTCGCTATACGCCATGTATGGTGAGGCGCTGTCGCCATACGCGGTGTATAGCGAGCCGGTCGCTGGGGGTTCGTCGGATGAGCACGGCAGTGAACGGGGCGAGTCCCACGCAGACGTCCCCCGCGGCCCGCCGGAAGGTGCTGAAGGCGCTCAGCGGGCTGCTGCTCGCGCTGTTCGTGTCGACCCTCAGCAGTACGGTCGTCTCCAGCGCGCTGCCGAAGATCATCGGGGCGGTGCACGGATCGCAGACCCAGTACACGTGGGTCGTCACCGCGACCCTCCTCACCACCACGGCGACGACACCGATCTGGGGCAAGCTCGCCGACCTGTTCAGCAAGAAGGCCCTCGTGCAGGCGTCCATCGCCGTGTTCGTGCTGGGCGCCCTGGCCTCCGGGATCAGCCGGACCGCAGGCCAGCTCATCGCCTCGCGGGCCCTGCAGGGTGTCGGCGTGGGAGGTGTGCAGGCCCTCGTCCAGATATCCCTGGCGGCGATGATCCCGCCCCGCGAGCGCGGTCGCTACAGCGGCTACCTGAGCAGTGTCACGGCGACCTCGACCATCGGCGGGCCACTGCTCGGCGGGGTCGTCGTCGACACCTCGTGGCTGGGGTGGCGGTGGTGCTTCTTCATCGGCGTGCCGATCGCCGTCGTAGCCCTGTTCCTCCTCCAGCGGACGCTGAACCTGCCCGTCATCCGCCGTGAGAACGTCAGGATCGACTACCTGGGCGCGACCCTGATCGCCGCCGGAGTCAGTGTGCTGCTGGTGTGGGTGTCCTTCGTCGACAACTCCTTCGGCTGGGCCTCCTGGCAGACCGGGGCCATGGTGGGCGGCGGTCTGGCGCTGATCGCCGTCGCCGTGTGGGTGGAGTCGCGGGCCGCCGAACCCGTCGTACCGCTCGGCATCGTGCGGCAGCGGACGACGGCCCTGGCGATCGTCGGCAGCCTCGCCGTCGGTACGGCGATGTTCGGCGCCGCCGTCTTCCTCAGCCAGTACTTCCAGCTCAGCCGCGGGCACAGTCCGACCGAGGCCGGTCTGCTGACGATTCCCATGATGGCGGGCATCCTCATCGCCTCCACGGTCGCGGGGCGGCTGATCAGCAGGACCGGGAAGATCAAGCCGTTCATCATCACCGGCGCCGTCCTGCTCACGGTCGGTTTCGCCGGTCTCGGCACCCTCGACTCCAGGACGCCGATCCTCCTGCTGAGTGTGGAGATGCTGTGCGTCGGGATGGGCGTCGGGATGACGCTGCAGAACCTGGTGCTCGTCGTGCAGAACACCGTGCCGCTGAAGGACATCGGCGCGGCCAGTTCCACGGTGTCCTTCTTCCGTTCGCTCGGCGGCACGATCGGTGTCTCCGTGCTCGGCGCCGTACTGGCCCGGCACGTCCAGGACCAGATCGCGCACGGTCTCGCCGGCGCGGGACTGCGGAGCACCGCCACCGGATCGGACGCCGTCGCCGTACGGGAGATCGTCCGGGTCGCCTACGGAGACGCCACGGCACAGATCTTCCTGCTCTCCGCCGGGGCGGCCGTGCTCGCGGTGATCGCCGCGATCCTGCTGAAGCCGGTCAGCCTGCGCAGCAGCCTCGACCTGACCGAGAAGAGCGGGGAAGCGGCGGTGCCGGCGGAGGCGGGGTGACGGTGGCCCGCTCCGCCCACCTGGCACTGGCTAAACTGGGCGGATACAGCAAGCCTTGAGGGGGAGTGGGGATGCCGCCGCACAGCCCTTCCGTGGCCGGAGTCCCGGACGAAGGCGACGAGCTGAGCATGCCGCCCGTCCGGCAGGCGCTGTCGGACAGCGTGTACGAGAGCATCAAGGCGATGGTCATGGACCACGAGATCGCCCCCGGCGCACGTGTCGGCATCGATTCACTGGCCCGCACGCTCAAGGTCTCGCCGACCCCCGTCCGGGAGGCGCTGGCCCGCCTGGAGTCCGAGGGCCTGGTGGTGAAGCGCGCGCTCTCCGGATACCGGGCCACACAGTTGCTGACCCGCCGGGGTCTTGAGGAACTCTTCGAGATGCGGCTGCTGTTGGAACCCAGGGCAGCCGCGCTGGCCGCGGTGAACGCCACCGAGGTGCAACTCGACGGCCTTGAGCGGATCGTCGAGGAACTGCAGGCCCACCCGAGCCCCAAGGGCCGGTACGCGTCCTACCGTGACTTCGCGGCTCTCGACCAGCGTTTCCACGAGGCGATCGGACAGGCCACGCACCGGCCGCTGCTCGCGGACGCGGTGGAGAGGCTCCACGCCCATCTGCACATCTTCCGGCTCAGCAAGGTGGTCGGCGCCGAGGGCCCGACCGTCGCGGAGCACGAACGGATCGTCCGCGCGATCCTGCGCCGCAACCCCGAGCGGGCGGCCGAGGCGATGACGGAGCATCTCACCCGGAGTCTGGAGCGGCAGATCGACGACGGCGACGACGGGCCGGCTACTCCATGAGGAACACCTGCTCCGCCGTGGCCCACCATTCACCGGGCGCCGCCTCCGGCACGGGCACCTGGCAGGGTGCGGTGAGCTTCCACCACCGTCGGGTGGCTTCGTCCTCGGCCATCGCGGCCAGGTCCGCCGCGAGATCGTCGCCGTGGTACTCGAAGTAGCTGAACAGGCGGTCGCCCAGCAGATGGATCGAATAGTTGGAGATGTGGCTGCGCCGGATCCGGTCGAGCACCGGCTGGGGCACGGCGCGGTGCAACTCCCGGTATTCGTCCAGCAGTTCCGGCCGTACGGCGATGACCTGGGCCACGCGCCTCATGAGCGCACCGCGTCGCGGTCGTGGATCAGGCGGATCACCCGGCCGCTCACCCGGTCGTAGTCGCGGTCGTTGTCGACCTCGCCGCGGACGCGGTGGTCCGTCATGACGACGATGCGGTCGGCGAGGGTGACCATCTCCGCGAGGTCGCTGCTGATGAGGAGGATGGGCAGGCCGTCGGCGGCCAGGTCCCAGATCAGTTCGTGGAAGGCCCGCTTGGTACGGACGTCGACGCCCACGGTCGGTTCGTCGATGACCAGCAACCGGGTATCCGCGGCCAGCCACTTGGCGAGGCTGACCTTCTGCTGGTTCCCGCCCGAGAGTTCACCGGCGTTCTGCTGGAGTCCCGAGACCCGGATGCCGAGCCGGTCGACGAGATCCTGGGCGGTGTCGCGTTCCTCGCGGGCCGACACGAACCCGAGGGCCTTGGCGAGCCGCTGCCACACCGTCACCGTGATGTTGCGGACGACGGGCTGCTCCAGGAAGACGCCCTCCTCCTTGCGGTTCTCGGTGACGTATCCGATGCCGAACTCGTGCAGGGCCTGGCGCGGTGAAGTGATGCGGGCGGGCCTGCCGTGCACGCGGACCTCGCCGCCGGTGATGCGGTCAAGGCCGAGCACCGCCTTCACCAACTCGCTGCGCCCGGCGCCGACCAGGCCGTACAGACCGACGATCTCCCCGGGGCGGACCTCCAGGCTGATGTCACGGTGGCCGGCGGCCGTGGACACCGCGTCCAGTACGAGAGTCGGGACGGCGGAGCGGTCGACCGTGCGCGGGCGCAGCTCGGTCGCCGTGTGGGCGCGGCCCACCATGAGGCCGACGATGCCGTCGTGGGTGTGCTCGGCCAGCGGTGCGGACTCCAGTACCGACTTCCCGTCGCGCAGCACCGTGACCGTGTCGCAGACCGCGAACACCTCCTCCAGTTTGTGGCTGACGAAGACCACACAGGCACCCCGCCCGGCCAGCCGCCGGGTCACCTCGAAGAGGTGCTCCGCCTCCTGCGGGGAGAGGGAAGCGGTGGGTTCGTCCAGCAGCAGCACCCGGCTCTCGGTGTGGAGGGCCTTGGCTATCTCCACCAACTGCTGCTGGGCGACGGACAGTTCACGTACCGGCTGCCTTGGATCGAGGTCGACTCCCAGCTCCGCGAGGCATGCCAGGGCCGGTGCGGTCATGGCCTCGCGGTCGATCAGGCCGCGGTGGGAGGGCGGGTTCTGCAGGGTGATGTTCTCCGCCACCGAGAAGCCCGGGATCAGATTGCGTTCCTGGTGGACGACACCGATACCGGTACGGGTCGCCTCCAACGGCGAGCGCGGCTGGACCTGTTGGCCGCACCAGGTGAGCGTGCCGCTGTCGGGGGAGTGCACCCCGGTCAGGACCTTGATGAGGGTGGACTTGCCGGCACCGTTCTCACCGAGGAGTGCGTGGACGGTGCCGGCGGTCAGCCGTAGGCCCACACCGTCCAGCGCACGCACACCGGGGAAGACCTTGACCAGGTCGTCGCATTCGAGCAGGACCGGGTCAGTCACTGGGCACCTCCCGGCTGTGGCAGGGCAGTTGGTGGCTGTGGGCTCTTCTCCAGGCGCGTCTGGTGCAGCCGGCCACCGGCGACCGTCCCCAGGACCACCAGGCCGATGAGGAGGTTCACCCAGCTCGGGTCCAGGGAGAACTGTGCCCGCGCCGCGTCGATGAGCCGTGTCACGAAGGCCGCCAGCACGGTCCCCAACACCGCGACGGAACCGCCGGTGAGCGCCACGCCACCGATGATCGGTGCGGCGAAGCTCGGCAGCAGCCAGTCGCCGCCGACGCTGCGGTTGACGCCCGGCAGCGAGGCCGTGGCCGTCACCGCGGCTACGCCGACCAGCAGTCCGGACAGCGTGTGCGCGACCACGATCTGCCGGTCGGTGGAGATCCCGGACAGCCGGGCGGCGAGGGGGTTGCCGCCCGCGGCGAGGAGCCGGCGGCCCGCGACCGTGCGGTACATGAAGGCGGCCAGCAGCGCCGCCGCGACGAGCGCGGTGACGAAGACGAGCGGGATGTTCAGCGGCGCCGCCGTGCCCAGGTCGCGCAGGGTGCGCGAGTAGCCGTCGACGGTACGGGTGCCGGTGAGCCGGTACTGCGCTCCGAGCAGGATCGTCATCGTGGCGAGGGTGACGATGAACCCGTTGATCTGCGTGGCGACGATGACGACACCGGTCGCCAGCCCGACGGCCGTCGCGGTCAACAGGCCGAGAAGCACGGCGACTTCGGCGGGCACACCGTGGTCGGCCATGAGGACACCCATCAGACAGGCGGTGAAACCGCCCAACGCGCCGACGGCGAGGTTGAGTTGACCCACGCACAGCGCCACCATCTGGGCCAGGCCGATGAGGATGGGCGTGGCCAGGTACTGGAGGAAGACCCGCACCGAGGGGCCTTCGAAGAAGGCGCCCGACGAGGCGATGCCCAGCGCCACATACCCGGCCACGACCACGGCGAGCAGCATCGCCGCCGTGGAGCGGGAGAACCGGCGCAGCGCCCCGGCGGCCCAACTCCCTTGACCGACAACCGTGTTCACGCGGTTCATGTGGAGCGCACCACCTTGCGATAGGACACCACGGCGCGGATCCGGTCCGCCGACAGGGCCAGCAGCAGGACGCAGCCGAGATAGATGTTCAGGCTCTCCAGGCCGACGCCGAGCAGATCGAGCCCCTTGCGGATCACACCGACCAGGGCGGTGCCCAGCAGCGTGCCCAGCACCGACACCACCCCGCCGGTGAGCAGGGTGCCGCCGAGCACCGCGCCGAGGAAGGAGGGCAGCATGAAGTCGTCGCCGATGGAGGCGCGGAACGTGCCCGTGCCGGCCGCAGCCATGAAGCCGGCGAGCGCGGCGAGCAGCCCGGAGAGCGTGTGCGCGAGCAGGACCCGGCGCCCGGTGGGGATGCCGGACAGCTCCGCGGCGGCCGGGTTGGCGCCGGTGAGCAGCAGTTCGCGGCCGATGCGCGTACTGCCGTAGAGGAAACCGAGGCCGAGCATGGCGAGGACGGTGAACTGGGCGATCTGCGGTACGGCGGGGGAACCGCAGATCGGGCCCGCGCAGATGTCGGCGAGGGAGTAGGAGCGCAGGGCGTCGACGCCGGAGGGACGGGTGGTGAAGGCGGCGTCGTCGGTGAGGGCCGAGTAGAGGAGGGAGACCAGGCCGAGGAGGGCGAAGTCCATGGCCAGGGTGACGACGAAGGAGCTGACTCCGGTGCGGGCGATGAGCCAGCCGGTGAGTGCGCCGACGGCGGCACCGGCGGCCAGGCACAGGAGCAGACCCACCTGCATGGGGACGCCAAGGCGGTCGTAGCCGAGGCCCGCGAACAGCGCGCCGAAGGCCGCCATGCGGCCGACCGCGAGGTTCATGTGGCCCACGGACAGGGCGGCCATCTGGGCGAGCGCGACCACGGTCAGGGTGGCGACGTCCCGCAGGAGCGGGAAGAGCACCAGCCGCTGGTCCAGGAACGCCGGGCGCAGCACGCCGAACAGGACACTGAGCGCGATGACCAGGACCAGCAGGCCGAGCCGCTGGTTGACCCAGAACGGCAGGCGTCGTGGTGCCGTTCGCTCCTCCGGGACGGTGTCCGGCGGGTCGACGGCGGTCGTCACGCCACCCTCCGGTCGTCCAGCGCGTCCGGGTCCCAGTCGATACCGATGCCCGGTACGTCCGGGGCCACCGCCATGCCGTCGCGGATGGTCAGCTCGGTCCGGGTCACCGCCCTCAACTGAGGTATGTACTCGACGTATTGGCCGTTGGGTACCGCGGCGGCGAGGCTGACGTGCAGCTCCATCAGGAAGTGCGGGCAGACCATGACGTTGTGGCTCTCCGCCAGGTGCGCGACCTTCAGCCACGGGGTGATGCCACCGATCCGGGCCGCGTCGACCTGCACGACGGAGGCGGCACCGGCCTCCAGATAGGAGCGGAACTGCATCAGCGAGTACATGGACTCGCCCACGGCGACGGGGATGCGGGTCGCCGCCGCGAGCCGGACGTGACCGCTGATGTCGTCCGCGGGCAGCGGCTCCTCCAGCCAGTACGGGTCGTACGGCTCCAGCGCCGCCGCGAGCCGCAGCACCGAGGAACCCGTCTGCGACTGGTTGGCGTCGGTCATGATGTGCAGCGAGGGGCCGACGGCCTCGCGTACGGCACGCAGCCGTTCCGCGTCCTCGGCGGGGTGCGGCTTGCCCACCTTGATCTTGACGCCCGCCCAGCCCGACTCCTGGGCACGCAGGGCGCCTTTGACCAGTTCCTCGGTGCTCAGATGGAGCCAGCCGCCCTCGGTGTCGTAGACCGGCACCTCCTGGCGGTGGCCGCCGGCCAGTCGCCACAGGGGCTCGCCCGTCCGCCTGGAGCGCAGGTCCCACAGGGCGGTGTCCACGGCGGCGAGGGCGAGCGAGGTGATGGCTCCGGTGTTGGTCGCCCGGGTCAGCGCGAACAGCCGCTGCCACAGCGCCTCGATGTTGCGGGCGTCCTGTCCGACGAGGGCGGGCAGCAGGTGGTCGCGCAGCAGGGCCAGTACGGAGGTGCCGCCGGTGCCGATGGTGTAGGAGTAGCCGGTTCCCGTGGCGCCGTCCCACGTCTGGACGTCGACCAGGACCGTCTCCTGTTTGACGAACGACTGGACGGCGTCGGTGCGGTCCTGTTCGACGGCGATGTCGACCAGCCTGGCGGTCGCGGTCGTGATGATGCTCATCCGGCGGTTCCGATTTCTGTCGTGGGTTCGGTGTCGGGGATCGGGGCGGTCAGTCGCAGGTGAGGATCTCGTCGGCGAACTGTTGCTTCAGCTGTGCCGTCTTCGCCTGCCGCGCGGTGTCGTAGGCCGAGACGTTCGCCTTGTCGACGACGAACGAACCGGAGTCCACCCGTACGCCGGGCTCGCGCACGGAGCACTGCTTCGTCTGCAGGAGCGCCAGGGCCCAGGTGCCGATCTCGGCCTGGCCGACCGGGTTCTGCACCACGGTCGCCGTGACCGTGCCCTGTCTGATGCCGCTCAGGATCTTGGCGTCGTCGTCGATCGCGATGACCTTCGCCTTCGAACCGGACGACTTGACGACATCCGCCGCGGCGACGGCGGGGTTGTAGGCGGTGGCGACGATGCCCGTGATCTGCCCGCCCTTGGCCGCCATCAGGTCGGACACCGCCTTCTGCGCGGTCTGCAGGTCCGTGTCGATGTCGGTGATGGTCTGCAGGAGCTTCACCTTGCCGCCCGTCTCCCGCACGGCCCGGGCCACGCCCTTGATCCTCAACTGGGTATTGGCGTCGACGTTGTTGCCGGTCAGATGGACCAGGACGCCGTGGCCGCCCATGGCCGCGATCGCCGCCTTCGCGGCTTTGTAGGCGGCGAGTTGGACGTCAGTCGAGAGGCAGAAGTCCGCCTCGTCCTTGTCGCCGGCGGGGCAGGAACCGAGCGAAGCCACCGGGAAACCCTGCGACTTGAGGTCCGCGAAGGTCGAGTTGATGTCGGTGGGGGAGACGCCGAACACCCCGAACGCGTTGTAGCCGCGCGCCGCCAGCGTGGACAGCAGGTTGTTCTGCTTCTGCTGGTCCCACTCCGCCGTCTCGTCGAAGGCTACGGCGCCGAGGCCGTAGGTCTTCTTCGCGGCGGCGCCCGCGGTCTTCCAGGGCTGGAAGTAGGGGTGGGCGCCGCCCGGCACGAGGGCGACCTTGGTCCGGGAGCCGTCCACGAGGTCGGCGCCGCCGCCCGTCCGCGGGGCCGACGAGGCCGAACCGCCGGACTGGGCACCCGAGTTGCGGTAGGTGCAGGCCGTCGTCCCGGCGCCGAGCAGCACGACGGCGACAACTCCGGGCAGGACGGATCTCGTTGGGAAGCGCATGCCCGACCCTCGCCAAATCAAATAGGAAATGGATGCGGCGATCGTGGGGCAGGAACCCTTGTGCGTCAAGGGTTGCGGCAACGGCAGGCGGTGATGAGGGCATCTCTGGTCCTCAAGACGCCCACTGATCCGAAAAATCGTATAGGAAAGCAAACTTCTGAGCGCGGCGAGTTGACAGCCAACTGCCCTTAAGATGACTGGCCGTAGCGTTCGTTCCCACACAACGTCGCGTGCACCGCAGGGAGATCGACCATGGGTTCCGACGAGGTCTTAACCACACCGCCCGACAGCGCACTCCTGGACGGCCGTTCGGCCGGCCCCATGGTGCCGCGTCTGGTCCTGGGCGCGCGGCTGCGCGAGCTGCGGGAAGCGCGGCAGATTTCCCGTACGGCGGCAGGCGAGGTCATCCGCGCATCAAGGTCCAAGATCAGCCGGCTCGAAGCCGGCCGGCACGGATTCAAACTGCGTGACGTGACCGACCTGCTCACGCTCTACGGCGTCCGGGACGAGGGCGAGCGCGCCACCTTGCTGACCCTGGCCGAGGAGGCCAACGCCCCTGCCTGGTGGCAGTACTTCAACGATGTGGTGCCCACCTGGGCGCAGGCCTACCTGGGGGCCGAACAGGCGGCGAGCCTCATCCGCTGCTTTGAGGTCCAGCGCGTTCCTCAGTTGCTGCAGACCCCCGATTACGCGCGCGCCTCCCTGCGGCTCGCGCACTCGGACGCTCGCGGCGAGGAGCTCGACCGGCGGGTCATGCTGCGGATGACCCGCCAGCGGATCCTGCGCCGGCGGCCGGCGGCGCAGCTCTGGGCCGTGATCGACGAGGCGGCGCTGCGCCGCCCGGTGGGCGGCGTCCGTACGATGCGCGCCCAGCTGAGGCATCTCATCGAGATCTGCCGGCTCCCTCAAGTCACCGTTCAGATCATGCCGTTCGTCGCCGGCGGCCACGCCGGGGAAGCCGGTCCGGTGACGATCCTGCGGCTGCCCGGCGGCCGGCTGCCCGACATGGTCTACCTCGAACAGCGCGTCACCGCCCTCTATCCCGACCGGCCGAACGAGATCGAGTGCTACTGGGACGTCATGAACCGCCTGGTGGTCGAGGCGGAATCGCCGGAGGAGACTCCGACGATCCTGCATCGCATCCTTCAGGAGACCTGAGCCGGGACATGGGCCGAGACGGGCGGGATCAGCGTTTGAAGGCGACACCGCCGTACTGGTGCACCTCCGCGGGCAGGCCCCAGGCACTGTCGTCGGGACGCCAGCGCGAGCACGAGGCCACGCCCGGTTCGAGCAGTTCCAGACCCTCGAAGAAGCCCGCGATCTGCTCGGGGCTGCGGAGGATGTACGGGATCGAACCGCCCTCGTTGTACTGCCGGATGGCGTCGACGTACGCCTCGCTCGTGCTGGTGCTGTCGTACTGCACGAAGTAGCTGCCGGCGGGCAGGGCGTCCACCAGTCGCCGCACGATCGAGCGGGCCTCGTCGTAGTCCTCGATGTGGCCCAGGATGCCCATCAGCATGAGCGCGACGGGCTGGTCGAAGTCCAGCGTCTTCGCCGCCTCCCGCACGATGGTCTCGGGGTCGCGCAGGTCGGCGTCGACGTAGTTGGTGACGCCTTCCGGGGTGCTGGTGAGCAGGGCGCGGGCGTGTGCCAGCACCAGCGGGTCGTTGTCGACGTAGACGATGCGGCTCTCGGGGGCCACCCGCTGGGCGATCTCATGGGTGTTGTCCACGTTGGGCAGCCCGGTGCCGACGTCCAGGAACTGCCGGATGCCCTCCTCGGCGGCCAGATGACGAACGGCGCGGGCGAGGAAGTAGCGGGCGGCGCGGGCCCCGGTCTCGATACCGGGGAAGATCTCGCGGAAGGCGTCACCGGCGACGCGGTCCACTTCGTAGTTGTCCTTGCCCCCTAACCAGTAGTTCCAGATCCGGGCCGACTGCGGCACCGTCGTATCGAACTTGGAGAGCGCTTCCTGCTCGGAGCTGGCTGCCTCGTCCGTCATGGTCACTCCTGTGTGTACGTGGTGAGAGCCACGAAACCGTCGAACACCGGTCGTGGAGGCCCACGTTATTCCCCCACGGCTCGACTCATGCGCCCCGCCGGTCCCAACCATCCTTGTTCGGCCGTCCGTTGGCTTGTTTGCCACCCCAAGTGAACGGGAGTCAACGTTCTGCCGCGTGCCGTGTGAGGAATCCGATGAGAGCGGCCGTGGCGGCGAGGACGGCCACGCTGGTGAGGGCGGCGGGCAGGGAATACCAGTCCGCCATGAAGCCGATGGCGGGCGGTCCCAGGAGCATGCCGCCGTAGCCGAGGGTCGAGGCGATGGCGACTCCGTCGGGGCCGGCCAGGGTGCCGGCGCGTTCGACGGCGACGGGGAAGAGGTTGGCGAGGCCGAGCCCGGTGATCACGAAGCCGAGGACGGCCACCCACAGGGTGGGCGCGAGCGCGCCGAGCACCATGCCCACGGCGGCGGTCGTGCCGCCGGCGACGAGGGTGCGGGTCCGGCCGAGACGTTCGAGCAGCCGGGTGCCGCTGAGCCGGCCGGCGGTCATGGCCAGCGCGAAGCAGGAGTAGCCGATGGCGGCGGCGCCGGCCGTGGCGTCGAGGTCCTGCTGCAGATGCAGGGCGCTCCAGTCGGCGAGGGCACCTTCGCCGAAGGCCGTGCAGAGGGCGATCAGGCCGAAGGTGACGACGAGGCCGCGGGTGCGGGTGTTCAGGCGGCGGGGCGCGGCCTCCTCCTTCGGCGAGTCCTCGTGTGGTGCCGGGGGCTGCAGGCGGAGCAAGGGGCGGCCGATCAGGGCGGTGACGAGGAGGCCGAGCACCGTGAGACCGAACAGATGCTGCGTGGGGGTCAGGGTGCCGGCGACCAGCCCGCCGAGGCCGGCGCCGACCATGCCGCCGAGGCTGAACGCGGCGTGGAAGCTGGGCATGATCGGCCGCCGCATGGCCCGGACCAGTTCGACCGCCGCGCTGTTGAACGCGACGTTGATCCCTCCGTAGGCGGCGCCGAAGATCAGCAGGACGAGGCCGAGGGTGAGTGCGGAGTGGGTGAGCGGGGGGAGGGAGACGCTGAGGGACAGCAACACGGCGCAGGCGACGGTGACTTGGTGGTTGCCGTAGCGGTGGCAGAGGCGGCCGGTGAGCATCATGGTGATGACGGCACCGGCGGAGACGCCGAGGAGGGCGAGGCCGAGGGTGCCGGCGGAGGCGCCGGTCTGCTCCTTGATGGCGGGGATGCGGACGACCCATCCGGCGAAGATGAAGCCGTCGAGGGCGAAGAAGGCGGTGAGGACGGCTCGGAGCCGGGCGAGGTCGGTGGGGGTGCCCGGCACGGCGTTGTGCGTTCGGGGTTTGTTTATTTGCGGCACAAATTGAGGCTAGGGCGGGGAGGAGACCGGAGCAAGGGGTCGCCGGGCGCCGGCTCGCAGGGTGGGCGCGGTTCGGTGGACGGTGGTGCCCTTCCCGGAGGGCGTCTGCGGACCCCGCGACTTCGCCGACATGATGCGCGATCCGCGGGGCTCGGCGAGCACGAACGAGATCCTCGCCAGGGCAGGTCTCACCCGGGGCGCACTGTAGATCACGGTGATAGAGGAACTCCTGCGACAGGCCGAGAAGCAGGGGGAGCTGCTGCCGGGGACGGACATGACGGAGGTCGCCTCTACGCTGGTCGGCGCGTTCACCGGTCTGCAGGTGATGTCGCAGGCCTACACCAACAGACAGGATCTGCCCGCTCGGATCTCCGCGCTGTGGCGACTCCAACTGCCGGGGCTCGCCGCGCCGGGAATGCTGCCCCGCCTGCGCACGAGCGGGCTGCCTGAGGCGGAGGAGCTCCAGCGGCAGGAGCCGTCGGCGGCGGCCGGGCATGACGGCGGGCCGAGGGCGGGTGTGACCCGGGCCCTCGGGCCGTCAGGGAAGCGGATTCACTGGGAGAGGAGCTCCGCCGGGTGGGCCTGCCCGACCCCGAGTTCGTCGACGAACCGCGCGATGTGCTCCTCGCCGCGTCGGTAGCGGGTCCGCTTTCGGCCGATCACCGTCTTGATCCTCGACAGCGTCCACCGCTGTACCGACCGGACGCCGACCCGTAACTCCTTCGCGATCGCCGAACTCGGCCCACCCGCAGCGAACCGCTCGGCCGGCCTCAACCGGATCCCCTCGCGGAACTGCCGGCGCTCGTCCGACGGCCCGTGGCCGCTACTTCAGGCCGATCGCGGCGCAGGCCGCCGCGTACTTCGGGGTGCAGATGTCCTTGACGGAGTAGATGTCGTCCGCGATCACCGTGTCCTTGATGTTGTCCTTGGTGAGGGAGACGACCGGCACCAGCATCGCGGGGATCTTCTTCTTGGTGGGGCTGTCGACCGTGTCGCGGGTCAGCGCGTCGAACTGGATGTCGCGGCCCTGGACTTTGTACACCGCCATCTCCGCGGCGCGGGTGGCCTCCTCCAGGAACGGCTTGTACGCGGTCATGTACTGCTCGCCGGAGACGATCCGCTGCACCGCGTCCAGGTTCGCGTCCTGGCCGGTCACCGGCGGGATCGTGGTGGCGCCCGCCTCCTTGAGTGCGTCGATGACGGCGCCCGCCAGGCCGTCGTTGGCCGCGTAGACGGCGGCGATGTTGTCGAGGCCGATGGCCTTGATCGCCTTCTTCATGTTCGCCTTGGCGACCGCCGGTGACCACTTGGCCGTGTCGTACTCCTTGGCTATCCGGACCCTGTCCTTCAGTTCGCCGAGGGCACCCTCCTTGAACTTCGCGTAGTTCGTGTCTGCGGGGTCGCCGTTCATCATGACGATCTTGCTGGTTGCCGCCTTGCTGCCGAGCGCGTCGATGAGGGCGCGGGCCTGGATCTCGCCGACGAGTTCGTTGTCGTGCGAGACGTAGGCGTCGATCGGGCCCTGGGCGAGCCGGTCGTAGGCGATGACGGGGATGCCCGCGTCCTTGGCCTTCTGGACGTCCGGGGCGATGGCCTTGGCGTCCAGCGCGTCCACCAGGATGACGTCGACCTTCTGGTCCACCATCTGCTGGAACTGCCGGCTCTGCTTGTCCTGGCTGGCCTCGGCGTTGGCGTAGACGACCTTGCCCTTGCCGTGCGTGAGGGCGGCGACCTCCTTCTTGATGACGGGGTGGTCGAAGCTCTCGAAGCGCGCGGTGTCCTTGTCGGGCAGGAGCAGCCCCACCGTGATGTCGTCGCCCTTCTCGGGGGATGCGGAGCTGCCGCTTCCGCCGACTCCGTCGATGACGCCGCACGCGGTGAGTGCCAGCGCGGACGCGGAGGCGGTCAGGACTGCCGCGAGCTGACGCATGGGGATTCCACCAAGGGCAGGAGCATTCACGTAGGGCGCCTTTCGAGTGCGAGGGGAGCGAGGGTGGCTTTCGGTGGTCATTGATGTCCCGTGAGGAGTAGCCGCCGGGCAGGGGGATACGGCCCATGCGCCTGCGGGGGCAGGGAGGCGTCGATACGGCCTCCGCGGCCGGGAGGGGCTCCTTCGCCTGTGTGATTCCTGTCTCCGGCCGTTACCGTCGCACTTCCTTGATGTGGACGTGGTGGTGATCACGGAGAGAGGTTGTGGCGGCTTCGGTGACCCGGTTTGATTCGGCCGTGTCCGTGACGGTGCCGAGGAAAGGACGACGCGCACCCTCGCTCCGTTCCGGTCGGGCGGAGGGGTTGCAGGCATCCCGCGGGCCCAACTTCTAACAAAATTATCATCGAAATTGTCAACAATCCTGGGCCTCGACCGACAGTCTGGGACGCGACCGAGCCGCACGGCCCAACCTGCCCGCGTTGTCGCCGAGGCGCTGGGCGCGTACGGCTGTGACCACGCAACCAGCTGTACAAGGAGGTCCACGGGTGGACGTCAACCGCAGAACTGTGATCCGGAGCGCCACGGGCGTCGCGGCCATGACCGCGTTCGGAATCGCCGAGGGCACGGCGGGCACGGCTTTCGCCGCCACCTCGTCGTCGGGCAGTTCGCCGAGCACGTCCTCGGCGCACTCGCTGTAGTTCGATTCCACCGCCTGGTCGTACGACGCGGCCAACGACGTGTACTACCAGATCGGGAAGGTGTACGTCGCCAACCCGGCCGCGACGGACTACGAGAACCTGTCGATCTATGTGCCGGGTGCCTATCTGACGGCCACCGCGAACAGCGACGGCACCACGTACACCGCGAAGCTCAACCGGAAGGGCACCGTCGGCCAGTACTCGGGAAGCACGGCGCCGATCGTGATCCCAGTCAACACCCCCGGCTACGCCCAGCAGGCGCCGGCCACGTCGTACAGCTACAGCAGCGTGTCGCAGTACCTCGCGGCCGGGCTCGTCTACGTGTGGCCAGGCCTGCGCGGCCGGGACAGTTCGACCAGCACCCGCTCGGACGCGGCCCCCTGGGGCGTGGCCGACCTGAAGGCCGCGGTCCGGTTCCTCCGGTACAACGAGAGCGTCCTGCCCGGCAGTACGGACGACATCGTCCTGTTCGGCATGAGCGGCGGCGGCGCCCAGGACACCGTGGCGGGCACCTCCGGTGACAGCCCCCTGTACCACCCGTACCTGCGGACGATCGGCGCGGCGATGGAGGACGCCCAGGGGCGCCCCCTCAGTGACGCGGTCGCGGGCGTCATGGCCTGGTGCCCGATCACCAACCTGGCAGAGGCCAACCTGTCCTACGAGTGGAACATGGGCCAGTTCGCCTCGACCGGCACCCGCGCGTCCACCACATGGACCAGCGCGTACTCGGCCGACCTCGCGAAGGCCTGGCCCAAGTACCTCAACCGCCTCGGGCTGCGCGACGAGCACGGCAGGCGCCTGGAGCTGACCGAGTCCAGCAGCGGCACGTACCTGGCCGGCAGCTACTACGACCACCTGATCGAGGTGATCACCACCTCGCTGAACAACTTCCTGTCGGACAACACCTTCCCGTACACCATCACGACCCAGGGCGGCCCGCCCGGATCGGGCCAGACGGGGACCTCGACCACGTACGAGACGGTCGCCGACTACATCGCCTACCTCAACACCGCCGGCACATGGGTCACTTACGACGCCACGACCAACACCGCGACGGTGTCCGGCCTCGAAGGCTTCGTCAACAGCCAGAAGAACGCGAACAAGCCGGTCGGCGCGTTCGACGGGTACTCCCGCGGGCAGGGCGAGAACAGCGTCTTCGCGATGGGGCTGGGCGCCCCGTCCCACTTCGCGCCGCTCACCCGTGACGTCGTCAAGGCGAACGAGACGACGTACGCCACGTACTCCGACTGGGACTCCGCCTACGGCGCCGCCGCGTACGACAGCGACTTCGCGAAGAAGGACGGCGTCGGCAAGGACATGGCCTGGCGGGGCGACGCCTACAACCCGCTGTACTTCCTCTCGCCCGCCTTCGCCGGCTACCGGCAGTCGAAGGTGGCGCGGCACTGGCGCATCCGCACCGGCATCATGCAGGGCGACACGGGCAACACGACCGAGATCAACCTCCAGTTGGCCCTGCGGAACTACGGCATCCGCGACGTCGACTTCGCCACGGTGTGGGCAATGGCGCACACCATGGCCGAGCGCACCGGTGACGCGACGACCAACTTCATCAGCTGGGTGGAGTCCGTCGTCAAGAAGTGACGAGCAGTTCGGACACACCGGGTGCCTGGCCGACGAGCGTCGGTCAGGCACCCGGCCGTGTGTCGCCGGCGGCGGAAGTCAGCCGGCTGTGTGCCGCAGCCCGGCCAGGACCACGTCCGTGATTCTCTCCGCTTCTGCGCGGGTGAAGGGGCGCAGGCCGCGGCTGACGTACAGGTGCACCGGGCCGGTCAGCAGCCCGGCGAGGAAGTAGCCGTCGACCGGCGGCAGTTCACCGCGTGCCACGGCACGGTCCACGACCTGCTGGAGGCGGCCCAGGCGCCGCTCGAAGATCCGGTCGACGGGAAGGGCGACCTCGGGGTTCTCCCGTGCGGACTGGATGACGCGCTGCATGGCGCGGCCGGTCGTCGTGGACAGCAGCTCGGCCAGCGCCACCAGATAGTCGACCAGGTCGTGGCGCAGGTCCCCGGTGTCTTCCAGCTCCACCGTGCCCGAGTACTGGAGCAGCGCCGCGGTCACGAGCTCGTCGCGGTCGGGCCAGTTGCGGTAGACGCTCGTCCTGTGCACTCCGGCCAGCTCGGCGATCTCCTCGTAGCGCAGACCGGCGATGCCGTCCCGTGCGACGAGGTGCAGGGTGGCCTCCAGGATCCGGGCGCGAGTACGGGCGGTACGGCCCCCCGGCCGCCGCGCGGCCACCGGCCGAGGCGTGCCGTCCGTGTCCTGCCTCCGGGTCTCCGTCACCCCTCCACCTTAATGCAACAGATTGACGTGTTAGCTTTAACGCAACAGATTGACGCTTTTGGATGCGCGCTTCCCCCAGTCCCCCCGCAATCACCCGAACAGGACTCCCGTGAACATCCTCGTCTCCGGCGGCGGCGTCGCCGGCTTAGCCGCGGCACTGGAACTCGGCGCCCGCGGCCACCAGGTGACCCTCGTCGAACGCGCCGCCCACCTGCGGGTCAGCGGTGCCCCGATCGACGTCCGCGGCCACGCCATCGAGTGCGCCGACCGGATGGGGTTGCTGCCCACGATCCGTGAACAGCGCATCCGGATGGCGGAGCACGGGGTGTTCGTCCATGCGGACGGTTCCGTGGCCGCCCGGCTGCCGGTCGAGGAGATGAGCGATTCCGGAGACGACATCGAGATCGCACGCGAGGACCTCGTACACACTCTGGCTGCCGCACTCCCGGCGTCGACGGACATCGTCTTCGGCGACTCCGTCGACGCGCTCGCCGACGACGGTGACTGCGTCGACGTCCACTTCGTCTCCGGCCGCGCCGCACGCTTCGACCTCGTCGTGGGTGCCGACGGCCTGCACTCGGTCACCCGCCGCCTGACCTTCGGACCCGAACGCGACCACCTGCGCCACCTGGGCCTCTATGTCGCCCTCACCGACCTGCCCGCCGAAGCCCGGGCCGACCGGACCAGCCCGCTGTACAACTACCCCGGCCACCTGGCGAGCATCGCCCGCTACAGGAACAAGGCGTTCGGGGTGTTCCTCTTCCGCTCCGGGCTCCTCGACTACGACCACCGCGACCTCGACGCCCAGAAGAAGATCCTCCTGGACGCCTTCGCGGGACACACCGAGTGGAAGATCCCGCAGCTGCTCGACGCAGTCCGCGCCGATCCCGAGTTCTACTTCGACTCCGTCAGCCAGATCCACCTGCCCACCTGGCACCGGGGCCGTATCGCCCTGGCCGGCGACGCCGCACACTGCGCGGCCCTGCTCTCCGGCCGCGGCACCTCACTGGCCCTCAGCGGCGCGCACTTCCTGGCCGAGGAACTCGAAGCCGCGGGCGGCGATCACACGGTGGCGTTCGAGCGCTACGAGCAACGCCAGCGCCCCTACGTCGAGTTCGCCCAGAACAGCGTCACCGACGGAGGCGAACTCATCGTGCCCTCCACACGGGAAGCGATCGACGCGCGTAACGCACGGCTGCAGGCCGTCGCCACCTGATCGCGGCACCGGGCCGCGACCGGGGTCGAGCGCCACCGATGAGTTTTGCCGACGGGGCCGGTCCACCACGACGTACACCATCGAGCCACTGACCGGAGACCCATCATGACCACTCCCGCGCACCCCGGCCGCATGCTGTTCCTGAACATCCCCGTGGTGGACCTGGAGCGCAGCAAGGCGTTCTTCGCCAAGCTCGGGTTCAGCTTCAACCCGAAGTTCACCGACGAGACCGCCACCTGCATGCTGGTCGGCGAGCAGGCCTTCGTCATGTTGCTCACCCGCGAGAAGTTCGCGGAGTTCGCGAAACTGCCGCTGGCCGATCCCACCACGCACACTCTGGCGCTCTACTGCTTCAGCGTGTCCTCCCGCGACGAGGTCGACGCGGTCAGCGCCGCCGCACTCGCGGCGGGCGGCACCGAGGTGGACGGCGCCGAGGACTACGGCTTCATGTACTCACGCAGCTTCTACGACCTCGACGGCCACGGCTGGCAGGTCATGTGGATGGACCCGGCGGCGGCGGAGCAGGGCCCCGAGGAGTTCGCCGCCTCAGCGCAGGACGCCGACGCCCGGGCCTGACCCGAGAAGTCAGAACCCTCTTTCGGAGTTCGGTGGTCCGCGAATGTCGAGAACGGGCCACCGACTCCGTCCCAGGGACAGCAAGCGGTCGCCACCGGCCGCACAAGGAAGAGGGAGAAGCCATCATGGCGGTTCAGCGGATGGACAACGTCGGCATCGTCGTCGAGGACATGGATGCCGCCATCGCGTTCTTCGTGGAACTCGGTATGGAACTGGAGGGCAGGGGGGAGGTCCAGGGCCTCTTCGCCGACCAGTGCACCGGACTCGACGGCGTCCACTGCGACATCGCGATGGTCCGGACCCCGGACGGCCACAGCCGGCTCGAACTCGCGAAGTACCGCAGCCCCGAGGCGATCAGCGACGGGCCGCGCAACCGGCCGCACAACATCCTGGGCACCCACCGCGTCATGTTCGCCGTCGACGACATCAAGGACACCGTGGCCCGCCTGCGCCCGCACGGCGCCGAACTCGTCGGCGAGATCGCCCGGTTCGAGGACAGCCATCTCCTCTGCTACGTCCGCGGCCCGGAGGGCATCATCGTCGGACTGGCCGAGCAACTGGGCTGAGGGCGAATCCGACAAGGGACGCCTGACCTGCGATCGCCTCACCCATGTCCGGGAATGGTCGGGAGCCTGCCCCGCGTTGCCACAACCATGACGACGAACGCGCCCCGGCCCGAGGTGTTGCGCTACACCGCCTTCTCCAGTGATCCGTCCGGCGGAAACCCCGCCGGCGTCGTTCTGGACGCCACCGCCCTGGCCGACAGCGACATGCTGGCCATCGCCGCCGAGCTCGGATACTCGGAGTCCGCGTTCCTGACCGCGCCCCCGGAGGACCTCGGCGGTCCGGACGGGCGGTCGTACCGCATCCGGTACTTCAGCCCCAAGGCCGAGGTGCCGTTCTGCGGGCACGCCACCGTCGCGACCGCCGTCGCGCTGGCCGAGCGGACAGGCACGGGGGACTTGGTGTTCGCGACGCGCGCGGGCACCGTACCGGTGGAGGTGACCGAGGAGAACGGGACGCTCCGGGCCACACTCACCAGCGTCGAACCGCACATCGAGGAGATCGCCGACGCCGACCTCGACGAGGCGCTCGCCGCGCTCGACTGGCCGCGAGCCGATCTCGACCCCGCGTTCCCGCCCCGTATCGCCTTCGCCGGTGCCCGCCATCTCGTGCTCGCGGCGGCGACCCGCGCCCGACTCGCGGATCTCGCCTACGACTTCGGGCGCCTCGAAGCCCTGATGCACCAACTGGACCTGACCACGGTCCAGTTGGTGTGGCGGGAGTCGGCCACGGTCTTCCACGTCCGTGACCCCTTCCCCGTCGGCGGCGTCGTCGAGGACCCGGCGACGGGCGCGGCGGCCGCCGCGTTCGGCGCGTACGCGCGGGACCTCGGCCTGGTCCCCGAGGACACCGTCCTCACTCTGCGCCAGGGCGAGGACCTGGGGCGCCCCGGCGAACTCACCGTGACGCTGCGCGCGGGCGACCCCCGCGTCCGCGTCGGCGGCGCGGGAGCACGCATCGGCTGAAGCGCCGGCCGTCATGACGGTGCACGTGTCCGTCCGTCCCCGGTGTTCGGTGACCGGCGAGCCGATACGCTGAACGACAGCCATGTCGGGGGCGGGGCTGGGGGCGTGGACATGGATCCGCGAATGCAGTTGTCGGTGGGTGGGTACGTCTGCGAGCGCGAGTTGGGCCGCGGCGGACAAGGCGTGGTGTGGCTCGCCCGGGACCGGGCGGGGCAGCAGGTCGTGGTGAAGTTCCTGCTGCCGGGCAAGGAGTACGACGAGGTCGCGCTCGCCCGGGTGCGCCGGGAGTTCGGCGCCGCGAGCCGGGTCGGTGAGCTGGCCACGGCCCGGGTCCTCGACGCGGACCTCACCGGCCGGCATCCGTACATCGTCAGCGAGTTCGTCCCGGGCCCCACGATCCACCAGCATGTGACCGCGGGTGGCCCGCTGTCCTCGGGGCGGCTGCAGTCCCTGGCGCTGGCCGTCGCACACGCGCTGGCACAGGTGCACCGGGCGGGTGTCGTGCACCGGGACATCAAACCGTCCAACATCCTGCTCTCCCCGGACGGACCGCGGATCATCGACTTCGGTATCGCCCGTGACGACCGCCTGCTGGAGTCGGCGCTCACCACACCGGGCAGTGTGCTCGGCTCGCCCGCGTACATGTCGCCCGAGCAGGTCAAATCGCTCCGCGTCACCAGCGCCACCGACGTGTTCTCCCTCGGCGGCACGCTCTACTTCGCCGCCACGGGGAGACATCCCTTCGAGGGGGAGAGCGACTACGAGGTGCTGGTCGCCGTGTCCACCCGCGACGCGGATCTCACGGCGGTACCGGAACCGGTCCGTTCGGCCATCGTCGACTGCCTCCGCAAGGACCCGGCGGAACGCCCCACCGCCGCCCAACTCATCACCCGGCTCGCGGAAGTGGCGGAAGCCGCGGAAGTGGCGGAAGCGGTGGAGGCGACGGAAGGCGCGCGCACGGAGACCGGTATGCCACCACCCGGACACGGCGTCGGAGGCAGTGGCTCCGGTCCTGAATCCGGCCCCGACCCCGTTCCCGCCCCCGGCAGAAGTGCCAAACAGTTACGCCTGTGGGGATTCGCGGCCGGCAGCGCCGCGGTGGCCGTGCTGCTCGCCATCGTGCTCAGCACCACCTCGGGAGGATCGGCGACGGAGAACGGCCCGCAGACACACGGCTCCGGGAGCTCCACGAGCCCCCAACCCCTCACGTACACCGACGACTTGACCGACTCGGGCGACTGGTCGTACAAGGACCCGACCCTGGCGAAGATCACGCACAAGGGCGGGACCATGCTGGTGGATCCCAAGTCAGAGCTGGAGGTGTGGCCGCAGGCCCCCTTCGAGCCGTCGTCGTTCGCGGTACGGCTGAGCACCCAGACGGAGTGGTACGGCGGCGAGGGCGGGGTCGGGCTGTGGTGCGACGGCTCGGGGGACTTCCGCAAGGGCTCCCGCTGGGCGACCTATCTGACGACAGATCAGGAAGCCCTGATCGTGCGCGAGTTCAGGTAC
The DNA here is from genome assembly GCF_045209635.1 of Streptomyces sp. NBC_01622. Taxonomy (NCBI): domain Bacteria; kingdom Bacillati; phylum Actinomycetota; class Actinomycetes; order Kitasatosporales; family Streptomycetaceae; genus Streptomyces; species Streptomyces sp. NBC_01622. Next base: position 1,264,433 of record NZ_CP109293.1, on the reverse strand, counting down.
AAGGGAGCCTTCCAGCACGACCGGGTCGTCGAGGTCAACCTCGCGGACCTGGGCCTGGAAGTGGAGACCGGGCAGGAGGTCGACATGTCGATGACCTGCTCGTCGGCCGGTGCGGGCCGGATCAAGGTGGAACTCGCCGTCAACGGCACCCGGGTCGCCTCGTACACCGGCGCCGCCTTCGACGCGCGGGGCTGCGGGGTGGCCGCCTTCCACTACAGCGCGACCTACCCGCGCGGCACGGCCTTCCACGCGGGCTTCGAGCGCTTCATCGCGGCCGAACCGCCGACGAGTTGACGGTTCGTACCGCTGGCCCGACCGACAGTTCATGACGTGTCGGTGCCCCATGGCACGATCGCCGGCATGACATCGATCGACGAGCGGATCGTCCTGGAGACGGCCGCCGAGTACGGCGTTCCCGGCCCCGTAGCACGGGAGTTGACGGCCCGGGTCCGACCGTGCCTGTGCCTGGTGCAGCACCAGGAAGTGCCCGTGTCCCAGCGGGAGTCGGCCCGCCCGGCCGCGTGGACGGGCGGACTTCCCGCGCTGCCGGACGGGGTGGACTGGCCCGAAGGGCGCGAGCCGCTGGTGCTGAGCGTCGACTGCGCGGCCCTGCCCCGTGGCCGGACCGACCCTCGACAGTGATGGGGCAGAGGGGCCGCACTTCGACGCGTTCCTGGACGGCGAGGGAGCCGAGGAGGCGTTGGACCGTTTCGAGGAGGCAGTCCTGGACAGGGCCTTCGGCGGACACCGTCCCGGAGTCTGCGTGCAGCTCGGCGGGTTCTCCGACCCGTGGGACATGGCACCGGACGCGGGCGGTCCCGTGCTCCTCGCGCAACTGCCGGGGCAGGCGATCGACTACAACGTGTTCACCATGAACCTGATCGTGGGCGCCCGGGAGGACATCGCCGCCGGTCGGTTCGGCGGCCTCCGGTACGAACAGCAGTGCTGAGCAGGGCAGTTGGCGGCACACCGGCGCCGTACGACAACTCGCCTGCTACGACAGGTCGTTGGACGATCCTGCCGACGAAGCGGCCCCGACGAGGCCGGCCGTCGCTTCCCACAACCGGCCGGCCATGACCGGGTCGAGTCCCGCCTTGCCCTGGCGGCGGACGGTCGGGGAGCCGCGAAAGCCGCCCAGGCCGTCCGGGCCGACGTAGGAGTTGCCGGGGACGTCCTGCGTCGCGCCGTAGAGCAGCGAAAGCGCGCCGCGCTCCGGGGTGTTGGTGAGGAAGGTGAACCGGTTGACGACGTTCGACCGGGAGTGGGCCGCCAGCGCGGTGCGGGCGATGCCCGGGCTCGCGAGCACCGAGCGGACCGGGCTGCCGGCGGCGGTCAGCCGGCGCTGGAGCTCCAGTGAGAAGAGGACGACGGCGAGCTTCGACGCCTGGTAGGCCTGCATCCCGTTGTGCCTGCGCGTCCGCCAGTCGAGGTCGGCCAGGTCGATCCTGCCCTGCTTGTGCAGTTCGCTGGTGACATGCACCACGCGGTCGGTGATGTGGTCGAGCAGCAGGGTGGTCAGCAGGAAGGGGCCGGTGTAGTTGGTGGCGGTCTGCAGGTCGAGGCCGTCGGCGGTGCGGGCGGCGGGGATGTCCATCACACCGGCGTTGTTGATCAGGACGTCGATGCCGCCGGACCAGGCGTCGGCGAAGGCGCGCACCGAGGTCAGGTCCGACACGTCGAGCGGGCGGATGTCGAAGGCGCCGGGCAGGCCGGCGACCGCTCGGCGGGCGGCATCGGTGTCGCGTACGCCCAGCACGAGATGGGCACCGGCACGGGCGAGTTCACGTGCCGCGATCAGACCGAGGCCGCGGCCGGCCCCGGTGATCACCACCGTACGGCCGGTCAGGTCGGGAAGGTCGTTCGCTGTCCAACTGGTCATGCTGCTCATGGGACTTGGCTCCGTTGTCGGTGGTGCGCGGTGACCCGCGCTCGCACCGCCAGTGAACGCGCCGCGCCACGGGCGCCGGAAGGACCTCCGCAACCACTGACTCGCAGGTCGTGGATAAGCCGCGCCGGATCGCCAACGATGGGGTCATGGACCACACGTTCGACCGCTCGTCCCTCGGCGCGTTCCTGCGCACCCGTCGTACGGCCCTGCAGCCGGAGGACGTCGGCTTGCGCCGGGGCCCGCGCAGGCGTGCTCCGGGCCTGCGCCGGGAGGAGGTGGCGGAGCTGTGCGCCATGTCCGCCGACTACTTCGCCCGGCTGGAACGCGGCGACGGGCCGCAGCCGTCGGAGCAGATGGTCGCGGCCATCGCCCGCGGGCTGCGGCTGACCACGGACGAACGCGATCACCTGTTCCTGCTCGCCGGCTACCGAACAGCCCGCCGTGACCTACGAGTCGGGCATGTCAGCCCCGGACTGATGCGCGTCATGGACGGCTTGGCCGGTACCACCGCGCAGGTCATGGGCCCGCTGGGCGAGACGCTGCTGCAGACGCCGTCGGCGGTCGCGCTGCTCGGCGAGCAGACCCGGTACACCGGCAACTCCCGCAGTGCGACCTACCGTTGGTTCACCGACCCGGCAGAGCGTGAGCGGTACCACCCGGAGGACCGCGACGACAACAGCCGTACCAATGCCGCGCTGCTGCGCTCGACCGTCACCCGGGACGGGCCCGGCTCCCCGGCGGCGGACCTGGCGGACGTCCTGCTGCGCGGCAGTGACGAGTTCGCCCGCTGGTGGGAGCGCCACGAGGTGGGCCTGCGGTGGAGCGAGACCAAACGGTTCGTGCATCCCCAGGTCGGGCGGCTGGACCTCTACTGCCAGCTCCTGCTCGAACCGGACCAGGGCCAGTCACTGCTGATCTTCACCGCCACCCCGGGCACGGAACACCACGAGAAGCTCGCTCTGCTCACGGTGCTCGGCACCGACCGTTTCACCGCCGACCGGGCACCTGGACCCGGCCCGAGGTGATCCGTGGTTCTTGCCCAGCTCTTCCCTTCCATTGGTGAACCTCGACGGCTCCTTTCACCTCTACGACATGTAGTAGGGGTTGCCCCGGCATGAACCGCCGGCCGACGAGGGCGGAACGAGGAGGAGAAGGACGCCATGGATGACGGTCCCCGCGCCGGCGGCGGTCTGCGACTGCGGCGCCGTGACGCGCCCGCCACCGCCGGGCCGCCGCTGACCCGGCCGCTCACCACCGGGCCCGCCGCGCCGCAGCAGCTGCACCGGGGGATGACGCTGATCGCCACGATCAGCCTGTTCATCGGCACCCGCGACGCCTGGACGAGGGCGATGACCTCCCACCCGCCCGTCGCCGGGATCATCTCCGTCTGCTACGCCGGGATCCTGGTCGCCGGAGTCCTGGCCCTCACCACCCGCACCCGGCGCGCCCTGACCAGGGTCGACGTCGGCGTCCTGCTGCTTGCCGTCGCGCTGGTGCTCTGCGGCTACTGGCTCAACCACGCCGGCACCGACGAGGGCGTGCTCACCGCGCAGGCCGCGAACCAGATCCTGCACGGCCACCCCGTCTACGGCCAGCCCTGGCCCTGGCTCTTCGACTCCTCGTCCGTGGGCGTCACCAAGACCATGTCGGGCGGCGCCGACTACACCTACGGCTACCCGCCGCTGACCGCGCTGCTCGCCGCCCCCGTGCACGCCATGGTCCACTCGACGGCCGCCGCCACCCTCGTCACCACCGGCGCGCTCCTCGCGGGCGCCGTCCTGCTGTGGCTGCTGCTCCCGGCCCCCTGGCGGTCCGCCGCCACCGCCGTGTGCCTCGGCTTCGGCTTCCTGCCCGGCTACGCCTACTCCGGCTACCCGGCCGTCCTCGCCCTGGTCCTGCTCATCCCGGTGGTGGTCAGGTGGCCCGACACCGGAGCCGGCGGCCGGCTCGGACTCCCCGGAGTGCTCCAGGCCCTCTGCCTCGGCGCGGCCTGCGCCACCCAGCAACTCGCCTGGTTCCTCACGCCGTTCCTCCTCGTCGGCCTCTACGCCGTCCGCCGCGGCGACCTCGGCCCTGGGCCGTGTCCGCAAAGTCCCTCCCCCAGAGGGGGTACCCCCAGCCCCGCGACGCCCGGCACGCTCCCCCACTGCCCTAAGGGCGTGGGAGGTGCCCCCACTCGCCGCACCGGACAAAAGCCCACGTACAACCAGTACGAGGACTTCCGCCCGGCACGCCGAGAGCACGCACCGGACGCCGCGGGACCCGCCCTTCGGGCGGACGACGGGACTTTGCGGACACGACCCCGGCTCGCCCTCGGCGTGGTCGCCCGCTACACCGGCACCGCCGCACTGACCTGGGCCGCGATCAACGCCTACTTCGCCGCCGAGGACTTCTCCGCCTGGCTGCACGGACTGCTGCTCCCGATCACCCAGAAGGCGATCCTGCACGGCCAGGGCCTGATGGGGATCTCGTACTACTTCACCGCCGGCAGCAGGCACCTCGACTACTACTCCTACGGCAGTCTCCTGCTCCTGTTCGGCCTGCTCGCCGCCACGCTGCTCTTCGTGCGGCGGCTCGGCCCGGCGATCAGCGTGCTGCCCTGGCTGAGCTTCTACCTCGCCACCCGGTCCCAGGACGGCTACTTCCTGATGATGACCCCGCTGTGGCTCGCGGCTGCCGCCACCGTCCCCGCCTCCGCGCTCGCCTCGGCCTGGCAGCCCCGCATCCCGCACCTGACCGCACGCCCGGCGCGGGCCGTGCTCGCCGCAGGGCTCTTCGCGCCCGCCGTCGTGTGTGTGACGATCGCCGCGGCCAGTCCGCCGCCGCTGCGCATGAACGTCACGGCGGACATCGTGGAGCGCTCCGGGCACCGTGACATCACCCAGCTCGTCGCCCGGGTCGTCAACACGACCGCCACCCGGCTCACTCCCCACTTCGCCAGCCGCCTCGGGCAGGGCGCCTCCGGCTGGTGGACCGCCTCCGGCGGCCCGGAGTCCCTCGCCCCGCACGCGTCGGCGACGTATGTCGTGAAGCCGCCCGGCGGTCTCCGGCGGGTGCCGGACGGCGCGCATCCGCGCTTCTATCTGATCGCGGTCACCGGTACCCCGATGACCATCACCACCGCCCGCATTCCGACCAGTTGACCGACCTTGACGCAAAATGAAAGTCCGTAAATGAGAAAGCCCCTGCGGTGTTCTCATCTGAGATTGTTATATTGCGCAACCACGCAAGCGAGACGGGAACCCCGCCTCGTCCGACCCGACATGGCCGCGCGCCTCTGGCCGCAGCACCGACGGCCTGAACGGCCCGACCGTTTTGTGGGAGTGCCAGATGACCGACCTCGGGGACGGCCCCGTGGGACACGCCACGCGCAGTCGCACACGAGGGGTGCCCAGACCGCGATCGGGTGAGGCCGACGAGCCGCTGCCCACCGGCGGCCGGGCCGCCGCCCGCGCCGCGGCCCGCCAGGCGCCGCGCGGCGGATCCCGGGCGGCCGGACGTGCCGCCTCGCGCCGCCGGGGCAAGCAGCCCCCGCGCGGCAGGCGGGTGTTGAAGATCACCGCGATATCCCTGTCGACGCTGATCATGGTGACCGCGGGCGCCGGCTGGTGGTTCTACGAGCACCTGAACGGCAACATCAACAGCGTCCCGATCGACGACGGGGCGGGCGGCAAGGAGAAGGCCGACGCCTTCGGCCGGACGCCGATCAACCTCCTGGTGATGGGCAGCGACGCCCGGTCCAGCTCGACCGACTGCAAGCTCGGCGGCGGCTGTTCGACGACCGGTGTGCAGTCCGGGAACGGCAACGCGGACGTGGAGATGGTGGTGCACATCTCGGCGGACCGTTCCAACGCCACCGTGATGAGCATCCCCCGCGACACCATGACCCAGGTCCCCGCCTGCAAGGACCCCAAGAGCGGCCAGTCGACGTCCGGCTACTACGGGCAGATCAACAGCGCGCTCCAGTACGGGCAGGAATGCCAGGTCAAGACCGTGCACGCGCTCACCGGCATCACCATCGACCACTTCGTGCAGATGGACTTCTCCGGTGTGGTGAAGATGTCCGACGCGGTCGGCGGTGTCTCGGTGTGCGTCGACGCCGACGTCTACGACACCTACTCGCACCTGAAGCTCGCCAAGGGCACCCACACCCTCAAGGGCACCGCGGCCCTGGAGTTCGTCCGCTCCCGGCACGGCTTCGGCGACGGCAGCGACCTCGGCCGTACCGTCTCCCAGCACATCTTCCTCAGCGCCATGATCCGCAAGTTCAAGAGCGCGGGCACTCTCACCAACCCCTCGGCGGTCTACAACCTGGCCGACGCCGCCACCAAGGCGCTCACGGTCGACACGGGCCTCGGCACCGTCAAGAAGCTCATCGGGCTCGCCGCGGACCTGGACAAGGTGCCGACGAAGCGCATGACGTTCACCACGATGCAGACCGGCGCCGACCCGGCCAACGCCGACCGGGTCGTGCCCGCCGCCGCCGCGAAGAGCCTGTTCGCGACGATCGCCAACGACCAGTCGCTGACCAGCTCGTCCGGCAAGAAGTCGGCGGCGGCCACCGCGACCGCCACGGCAGCCGCCGTACCGGCCGCGCAGATCGCCGTCACGGTGGAGAACGGCACCAGCATCAGCGGCCGGGCCTCCACCGTCGCCACCGGCCTGGTGGACGGCGGCTTCAGCTCCGGCACCACCACGGGCAACGCCTCCGTCAGCGCGACCACGACCACCCTCACCTACGGCACCGGACAGAAGGCCGAGGCCCAGACCGTGGCCAAGGCGATCGGCCTCGCCTCCTCGCACGTCAAGCAGGGCACCGGCACCGGCCTGACGCTCGTGATCGGCACGGACTGGCCCAGCGGTACGACACTCCCCGGCGGCTCCTCGTCCCCGGCCCCGGCCGACACCAAGGCGGCCACCAGCAACGCCAAGGCCGCGACCGCCGACCAGTCGAAGTGCGCCGAGGTCAGCACCTACAAGACGGTCAGCCTGAACGGCGTCGCGATGACCCCGACCCAGGCGTACCGGGCGGCGACGAACAAGAAGGACTCGGCGTCCTGACCCACGGCTAGGGCGCGGCGGCGGTCCAGGTGATACGCGGAGGATCCACCCGCGCGCACAACGGGCCGCCGTTCGCGTCGCTCAGACCGAGACGGCCGACGAGCAGGCCTTCGCTCGCGGCGGCGGCCAGGACGTCGGCGGGCACGGAGTCGAGCATGAGTTTGGCGCGCCGGAACATCGTGAAGACCCCGTCCCCGTCCACCGTGCCCCACGACAGATAGACGAACCGGCGGCCCAACCGGTGCTGCACATAAGGGCCCTTGACCACGATTCCGTCCGGCGTGGCCTCCGTCGCGCACTCCAGCGTCCAGGTCGCGGACGCGCCGTCCCCCGGCTGCGGGTCGAGGAGTTCGGCCGGCCGGTCCCGGCGCTGCACGGCGACGTGCACGTCGCCGTACGCCGGGACGGGGCTGTCGGCGGGGGCGGCGAAGGTGCGGCCGGGCAGGTCGACGGCGTCGATACGGATGCGCATACGGGCCATCATGCCGGGTCCGCCGACCGAAGTTCCCCGTGCGGCCGTCGCGGTCCGTTTGCGGACGGCCGACGCGCACGGCTGGGCATCCACGCCTGCGAGGCGCCGGCGGCCGGATCATCTTCACCTGGTCAGCCGGCCAGTGGGTAGTGGCACGCGGTCCGGCGGCCGGTGGCCGTCAGGGTGAGTACCGGGCGCTCCACGGCGCAGCGCTCACGCGCGTACGGGCAGCGGGTACGGAACGGGCACCCCGTCGGCTTGTCCACCGGGTTGGGCACCTCGCCGGTGAGGACGATGCGCTCCCGGGGCGCCGACTCGGTGAGCGTTCCGTCGTCGATGTCCGGGACGGCCGACAACAGCGCCTGCGTGTACGGATGGGCCGGCTCCTTGTACAGGGCCTCCGTCTCGCCGAGTTCGACGATCTCGCCGAGATACATGACCGCGATCCGGTCCGACACGTGCCGGACCACCCCGAGGTCGTGCGCGATGAAGACGTAGGTGAGCGCGAACTCCTCCTGCAGGTCGGCGAACAGGTTCAACACCTGCGCCTGGATCGACACGTCGAGCGCGGACACCGGTTCGTCGGCGACGACCAGCTTCGGGTCTGTCGCCAACGCCCGTGCGATACCGATGCGTTGCCGCTGACCGCCGGAGAACTCGTGCGGATAGCGGTCCAGATGGGCCACCGCCAGGCCTACGACGTCGAAGAGCTCCGCGACCCGACGGCGCACGGCGGCCCCGTCGCCGTACCGGTGCACGAGCAGCGGCTCCGCCACGATGTCCCCGGCGCGGCGACGCGGGTTGAGCGAGGCCTGCGGGTCCTGGAACACCAGCTGCATCCCCGGACGTACGGGACGCAGCCGCCGCGTGGACAGGGTGCTGATGTCCTGGCCGTCGAACTCGACCCGGCCGCCCGTGAGTTCGGTGAGCCGTACCAGACAGCGGCCGAGCGTGGACTTGCCGCAGCCCGACTCGCCGACGATGCCGAGCGTTTCACCGGCGCGCACCTCCAACGACACACCGTCCACGGCACGGAGTACTCTGCGGTGCCGGGAGAGCCCGTCCGCACGCAGGGGATAGTGCTTGGTGACGTCCGAGGCGCGCAGCAGCACCTCTGTCGTTGTCGTCTGCGCGGTCACGGTGTGGCCTCTCGTTCCATGTCCGGTACGTCCGTCGCCGCCGTCCGTGAGGACAGGCGCAGCGAGGCGCGGTCGTCGTCGGGGAGCCAGCAGGCGTCGCGGTGCGCGCTGTCGCCGAAGTCCCTCAGGGCCGGTCGCTCCTCGCACCGGTCGTGCCGCAACCGGCACCGGGGCGCGAACGCGCACCCCTCCGGCAGGTTCCCCGGCGCCACCGGCATTCCCGCGATGGTGGGCAGCCGACGCAGCCGGGGCCCGCCCACGCGGGGCACCGAGTCGAGCAGTCCCCAGGTGTACGGGTGCCGCGGTCCGTGGAACACCGCCCGGCGCGGGCCCTCCTCGGCCGCCCGGCCGCCGTACATGACCAGGACCCGGTCGGCGATCTGCGAGATCACGCCCATGTCGTGCGTGATGAGGACGACTGCGGAGCCCTCCGTGTTCAACTCCCGCATCAGGTCGAGTATTTGGGCCTGGACCGTCACGTCGAGGGCCGTGGTCGGTTCGTCGGCGATCAGCAGGGCGGGGCCGCAGGAGAGGGCCATCGCGATGACCGCGCGCTGGCGCATGCCGCCGGAGAACTCGTGCGGGTAGCCGTTCGCGCGGGAGGCCGCGTCGGGGATGCCGACGTCGGAGAGCAGCCGGACGGCACGCGCGTGTGCCTCCTTGCGGGACACCTTCTCGTGTGCCCGGATCTGCTCGGCGATCTGCCAGCCCACGGTGTACACGGGGGTGAGCGCGGTCATCGGGTCCTGGAAGACCATGGCGATCTCCCGGCCCCGTACCGCCCGCATCTCCTTGTCGGGGAGGCCGAGCAAGTCCCGGCCACGGAAGCGGACTTCGCCCTCGACGGTGACGTTCGGACTGGTCAGCAGTCGCAGTACGGCGAGCATCGAGACGCTCTTGCCCGAGCCCGACTCGCCCACCACGCCCAGGATTTCACCGGGCGCCACCGAGAAGGACAGGCCGTCGACGACGGTGACGGAGCCTTGGCGGGTGCGGAAGGACACCCTCAAGTCGCGTACGTCCAGCAGGGGTTGGTCAGGCATGGCGGGCCCTCGGGTCGAGTCGGGCGTACAGGATGTCCACCAGGGCGTTGGCGAGGACCACGAAGAACGCCGCGTACAGGACCGTGCCCATGATCACGGGCAGGTCCAGGTTCTGGAGGGCGTCGAAGGTGAGCTTGCCGATGCCGGGGAGGCCGAAGACCACCTCGGTGAGCAGTGCGGCGCCGCCGACCAGCGCGCCGAAGTCCAGGCCGAACAGCGACACGATCGGGATGAGTGAGCAGCGCAGGGCGTGGCGGATCAGGATGCGCCGTTCGGAGAGACCCTTGGCGCGCGCGGTGCGGACGTAGTCCTCGTTCAGTGCGGTGACGACCTCGCCACGCAGCAGCCGGGCGTAGATCCCGGCGTACAGCAGCGCGAGGGTCAGCCAGGGGAAGAGGAGGTGCAGTGCCCACTGGCCGGGGTCGTGGCCGATGCCGACGTATCCCGGTGGTGGCACCCAGGAGAACACCGAACTGTGCAACTGCTTCTGGGTGATGAGGTTGACGACCTCGCCGAGCCAGTAGGCCGGCAGCGAGACCCCGACCACGCCGACGAGCATGATCAGCGGGTCGGCCGCCCTGCCGCGCAGGGCCGCCGCTGCTGTACCCATGATGATGCCGGCGGTCATCCAGATCAGCGCGGCGCCGACGACGAGCGAGAGGGTCACCGGGGTGGCCTGCACGATCTGCGGGATGACGCGGGAGCCGCGGTTGACGAAGGACTCCAGGTCTCGGTCGATCAGCAGGTGCCGCATCATCAGCAGGTAGCGGATCGGCATGGGGCGGTCGAGGCCGAAGGAGTGCCGGACCTGGGCGAGCGTCGCCGGGTCGGCGTTGCGGCCCGCGATACGGGCGGCGGGGTCGACTCCCGGTGTGGCGAAGAAGATCAGGAAGACCAGCACGCTGATCGCGAACATCACCAGCAGGGCGGACGCGAAGCGTTTGACGATGAATCGGAGCATCAGCGTCACACCCCGCCGCGCAGCCGGGCGCCCGGGTCGAGCGCGTCCCGCACGCCGTCGCCGAGGACGTTGAGCGCCGCCGTGGTCAGCGCGATCAGCAGGCCGGGGGCGATCGTCACGGCGGGCCGGGTGTAGAGCAGCCCGAGTCCGTCCTCGATGATCGTGCCCCAACTGGCGTCCGGCGGCTGGACCCCGACCGACAGGAAGGACAGCGCCGACTCGGTGAGCATGGCGAGCGCGGTCATCAGCGGGACGAACACGATCGCCGTGGGCAGCACGTTCGGCAGCACCTCGCGACGCAGGATGCGCACGGTCGGCGCCCCGGAACCGATGGCCGCCTGGATGTACTCCTTGTTGCGCAGCACCAGCACCTGACCGCGCAACGGCCTCGCGATGTAGGGCACATAGATCGCCGCGATGATCGCGACGGGCAGCCAGAGACTCCCTGCCTCCACGGTCAGCGGGCCCAGATGCAGCCCGTCGGTGAGCAGCACGACCGAGAGGCAGATCGCCAGCAGGTATACCGGGAACGCCCAAATCACGTCCAGGACACGGGAGATGACGGCGTCCACGACACCGCCCGCGTACCCGGCGACGACTCCGACGACCGTGCCCAGGGCGCAGGTGAGGAGCGCCGCCGTGAACCCGATGAACAGGCTCGTCCGGCCGCCGTAGAGCAGCCGGGCCATGACGTCGCGGCCCTGGTTGTCGGCGCCGAGGAAGTAGTGGGCGGGGTCCCAGGTCGGGCCGATCGGGGTGACGCCGAGGCCGAGGCCGGTGCTGCTCGGGGTGAGCACCGGCACGGTCTTCCCGTCGACGACCGTGGAGCCCGAGACGTGGGACTGGAAGGGGGCGGTGTGCGCGATGTGGGCCGCGTACAGCGGCGCGCACAGGGTCGCCAGGACGACCAGGAGGAGGACGACGGCCGCGGCCAACGCCGACCTGTTGCGCAACAGGTCGGCGCCGGCCGTCCGCCAGGGGCCCGGCGGGCGCCGGGCCTCCGGGGTGGCCAACTCAGGTGCGGCGGTGCTCACTTGACCCACGTCTGGCCGACGAGCATGTAGAACTGCTTGCTGAACTGGTAGTTGCCCAGCCGCTTCGACGTGAAGTCGATGATCTTCGGGTTGATCAGCGGGACGACCGGGGACTGCCGCATGATCGCCTGGTCGATCGCGCCCCACTGCGTGTTGGTCGCCGTCGGGTCGGTCTGGGCGGTCTTCAGCGCGGTCTGCATCTTGGCGTCGACGCCCTTGTCGCAGAAGCCCGAGATGTTGATGCTGGAGTCGCTTCCCGGGTGGAACGCGGCGCAGGAGAACAGCACGTTGAGGAAGTCGGAGGCCGCCGGATAGTCCTGGTACCAGGACGTCAGGGCGAGTTGGACCTTGTTCTTGGTGTTCTGGATGTAGGTGAACTGGATGTTCGCCGACAGCGGCTTGAGCGTCGCCTTGTAGCCGAGCTGGGTGAGCAGGCTCTGCAGGTACTGCCCGATCGACTTGTTGACGTCGTCGTCCTGGGTGACGATGCCGACCTCCTGCCCGGCCGTACCGGACTGCTTCACCAGTGCCTTGGCCGTGGCGAGGTCCGCGGCCGTCCAGGTCTTCCCGCCGCCCTTCGTGTAGTCGCAGGAGTCGACGTGCCCGGGGAAGCCCGGCGGCAGGATCGTGCACGCGGGGGAGGCGAGGTTGGTGCCGCCGTAGAGGCGCACCACGGCGGACCGGTCGACGGCCCAGTTGATGGCCTGGCGCGCCAATTTGTTGTTGAACGGGGCCGTGTTGACGTTCAGCGTCGCGTACCAGAACGCGGTCAGCGGGTTCACATGCGCCTGGGACGTGTACGTGGTGCCGATCTCGTTGAGCCGGTCGGCGGGCGGCGGGTCGTACATCCAGTCCGCCTGGCCGTTCTCGACGGCGGTGACCTCGGACTCGACGGTCTGCCCGAAGGTGTAGTCGATCTGGTCCGGGTACCCCTGCGGTTCGGCCTCCCGCGACCACTCCTTGAAGTGCGGGTTGCGCACCAGCTTCAGCGCACGGTTGGGGTCGTAGGAGGCCGCCATGTACGGGCCGGTCGTCGGCAGCGGCTTCGTGCCCGCGTCCTTCGTCGGCGAGTCCTTCGGCACGATGCTGGCGTGCGGGACGGCCAGTTTGTACGGGAACTCCGAGTCCGGCGCGGTGAGGTTGATGGTGACCGTGTTCGCGGTCGCGTCACCGGTCACGCCGCCCTTGAGGGTGCAGGACGCGGGCGTCTTCAGACAGGCGGTGGCGCCGACGATGCCGTTGTAGAAGGTGCCCGCGGTGGGGCTGGAGACCTTGAAGATGCGCTGGAAGGACGCCACCACGTCATCGGTGGTCAGCGCCTTGCCGTTGGAGAAGGTGATGCCCTTGCGGAGCGTGAAGGTGTATGTCTTCCCGCCGTTGGTGACCTTGGGCATCGCGGCGGCCAGGTCCGGGACGACCGTGAACGACGACTGTCCGCCCTCCTTCTTGAACGACAGCAGTCCGTCGTACATCGACTGGTACAACTGCCAGTACTGGAGGGTGTAGTTGACCTGCGGATCGAGGCTGCCGGCGGCGGCGTGGGCGACGAGCTTCAGGGTGCCGCCCTTGTGCTGCGGCTGGAAGACGGAGGAGCCGGACGCCGACGAGGACGTGGTAGGGCCGGAGGAGCTGTCGTCGGAGGACGAACAGGCGGCGGTGGTCAGGGCGAGGACGACGGTGGCGGCGGCGAACGCGCTCCGTCTCGTGGTGCGGGACATCCAGGGAACTCCCGTCGGAAATACGGCTGATGGATCAGTCGGTGGAGTCGAGGAAGGTGCCCACGACCCGGAGGTAGAGCTCTTCCTCCTCGACGTGCGGCATGTGACTGGAGTGGTCGAACATGTGCCAGCGCACGTCGGGGATGTGGTCGGCGAAAGGGCGCAGAGTGTCGGGAGTCGCCTCGTCGTACCGTCCGGACACCAGCAGGGTCGGTGCCTCGACCAGATGCAGCCGGTCGACCACGGACCAGTTCTTCAGTGTTCCCACGACGTGGAACTCGTTCGGCCCGTTCATCGTGTGGTACACGGTCGGATCGGCCGCGATGTTCTCCCAAGTCGCCTGTACCTCGGGCGGGTTGGGGGTCAGTCGGCACACATGGCGCTCGTTGAAGACCTGCTCGGCGGCGAGGTAGTCGGGGTGGTCGGTGGTCCCGGCCGCCTCGTGGGCGAGCAGGGTGCGCTGGACCTCGGGCGGGAGTTGGGCGCGCAGTTCGGCCGCCGCCGCGAGCCACAGCTCCATGGACGCGGGGGAGTTGGCGATGACCAGCCCGCGCAGCCCGGCCGGCCGGCGTACGGCGTGCTCGGCGGCGAGCATGCCGCCCCAGGACTGGCCGAGGAGATGGTAGGCGTCGGCGATGCCCAACTCCTTGAGGAGATTGTCGAGTTCGTCGAGGAAGAGCCGGACGGTCCAGAAGTCGGCGCCCTCGTCGGGCAGATGGGTGGAGAGCCCGGTGCCGAGCTGGTCGTAGTGCACGACGGGGCGTCCCTGCTCGGCGATGCCCGCGATGCTGAGGGTGTAGTTGTGACCGGCACCGGGTCCGCCGTGCAGGACGACCAGGGGTGTCCTGCCGGGCGTGCCGGTGATCCGGTACCAGGTGGAACGGCCGTTGAAGTCGACGGTGCCGGTGTGATTCGGTTCGGGAATCGCCACGCGAGGGCCTCCCAGGCGGGCCGTCCGCCAGGCCGGATTCCGGACCTGGCCTCTGGCTGAAACGAAAAGGATGTGACGGATGGCTGCGATAGTGATTGGGTAAAAGGTCAGCGCACAAGACCTTTTAGCGGGGGCTGGGCAAGACGTAACGGCGAGTTCACGTGGCCCGCCCGCGTTTACAGCAGCGGCATTGAAGGGGGAGGACAGCTGACATCCGTACCTGAGGCATCCGAGGCCGGGGACGAGTTCTCGCGCGTCCTCGACCGTGTCCTCCTCGGCGGCTCCCCGTCCTCGGCACTGGGCCCGGTCCGGGTCGCCTCGGCGGTCGACGAGGTGTCCGACCGGCTGCTCACCGCGATCGCCGTCGGCGACTTCCTGCCGGGCGAACGGCTGCCCGCCGAGCGCGAACTCACCGGTCTGCTCCGGGTCAGCCGCCCCACCGTGCGCGAGGCGGTCGCCCGCCTCCAGGCCGTCGGCGTCGTCGAGATCCGCCGCGGCCGCAACGGCGGCACCTACGTCCGCGACAGCTGGACCGAGTCGACGGCCGCCGCCGTCCGGCACACCCTGCTGCCCCGCTGGGAGGAGTTCGAGCAACTCTTCGACCTGCGCGGTCTGGTCGAGGGCATGGTGGCCGCGACGGCCGCCCGGCGCCGCAGCCCGAAGGACCTCGACCCGATGCGGGACGCCCTGTCCGCCTACCTCTCCGCGAGGACTCCACGCGACGCGCACACCGCGGACAGCGCCTTCCACCAGGCCGTCCGCGCCGCCACGGGCAACCCCCAGATCGTCATGCTCAGCCAGGACCTGCTGGCCCGCATCAGCCTCGGCTTCCCCGTCGAACCCTGGGGCAGAGGGGAACAGGCCCACTTCCACCAGGGAGGCGAGGACCACAAGGCCCTGTACGAGGCCATCGCGGCGGGCGAGCCCGAGCGCGCCGAGGAGGTCGCCCGCGGCCACTTCACGATCAGCGCCGACCTGATCCGTGACGTGCTGGCACGGGTCCGGGCCCGCTAGACGCTCAACTCCCGCACGGCACCCGCGACTTCCGCGACGCCGCCCAGCCGCAGTACGGGTCGCGCGCTCGCGGTGACCGTGGCCGGGCTGCCCAGGGAGTCGCCCATGTCGACGGCGATCTCGGTGGTGCCTCGTTCGGCCAGGTCGGCGGCGAGGCACGCGGTGCTGTTGGCGTTCGCGATGTCCTCCGGGACGCCGATCGACGGCGCGAACATGCGGGCCGCGATCCGACCGGAGGGCTCCGGCACCGAGTAGACGTAGCAGCCGAGCAGCCCGAACCGGTCGCAGGCCGCGCGGAGCCCCTCGAAGTCCGGTGCCAGCGCGGCGAGTTCGGCACGCGAGGGGACCGGGACGAGCAGGCGCGCCCGCCCGACCGAGGCCACGCGGGCGCCTTGAACGAGCGTGTCCGGAGTGATGCCCAATGGGGGCAGGACGCGCGCGCACTCGCCCGGGGTCGGCTCGCGCAGCTCGACGGGACCCGGCTCGAAGACGGCACGGAACCGTGTCCCCTCCCGAACCGCCCGGCCGGCGAAGGAACGCCCCGCCGCATGCAGGGTGCCCCGGTACCCCGCGCCCCGGGCGCGCGCCGCGAGGTACGCCAGGGCGGCGACCGTACCGTGGCCGCACGCGGGCAGTTCGCCCTCGGCGGTGAAGAAGCGGAGCGACACCTCGGACCCGCGCACCGAGACGAAGGCGGCGTGCGAGGTCCCCGCGCGGACCGGCACCCGACGCCGCTCGTCGTCGCTCAACGGCACCTCGTCCAGCACCGCGGTGGGGCTTCCGCCGGCGCCCTCGCGCAGACACGCGCGGACGATCGTGACGGACAGTCGGCTGATCACGGGAGAACCGTACTATGTTCTGTCGCAACATCAGACATTCGGAGCAAATATGCCAAAAACGGATGAGCTGCTTGATGTGACGGAGGCGGTGGCCCCGGCCACCGTCCACCCACCCGAGCGACGGCGCCGACTCCCGCGCAGACCCGCGCCCACGACGGCGGTCGTCACCGTCCTCGGCCTCGCGGTCTGTGCCCTCCTGCTGTCGGGCACACCGTGGTTGAACGGCCCCGCCGTGGCCGCCTGGCGCACCGTCTGCCTGGCCATCACCGTGCAGGCGCTGCCCTTCCTCCTCCTCGGCACCGCCCTGTCCGGGGCGATCAACGCCTTCGTGCCGGCCGACCTGTTCACCAAGGTGCTGCCCAGGCGCGCCGTGCTCGCCGTCCCCGTGGCCGGGCTCGCCGGAGCCGTCCTGCCGGGCTGCGAATGCGCGTCCGTGCCGGTCGCCAACAGCCTGATCCGCCGGGGCGTCACCCCCGCCGCCGCCTTCGCGTTCCTGCTCTCGGCGCCCGCGATCAACCCGATCGTGCTGACCGCCACCGCCGTAGCCTTCCCCGGCAGCCCCGCCATGGTGCTGGCCCGGCTCCTCGCCTCGCTCGCCACCGCCGCCGTCATGGGCTGGCTGTGGCTCTGGCTCGGCCGTGCGGAATGGCTGCGCCCGGTCGTCCGGCACACCGGGCACCAGCACGGACACAGCCGCTTCACCGAGTTCCGGCTCGGCTTCCAGCACGACTTCCTGCACGCCGGAGGCTTCCTCGTGCTGGGCGCCATGGCCGCCGCCACCTTCAACGTGACCGTCCCGCGCTCCGTCCTCGACACCTTCTCCGGCTCACCCTGGCTGTCCGTGCTGTTCCTGGCCGCGCTCGCCGTCGTCCTCGCGGTCTGCTCCGAGGCCGACGCTTTTGTAGCGGCCTCACTCACCGGCTTCTCACCCACAGCCCGGCTGGCTTTCATGGTGGTCGGCCCCATGGTGGACCTCAAGCTGATCGCCCTCCAGGCCGGCACCTTCGGCCGGGCGTTCGCGGTGCGTTTCTCCACCGCGACCACCGTCGTGGCCGTGGCCGCCAGCGTCCTGATCGGAGGCGCCCTGCTGTGAAGCGCACCGCACAGATCCCGCTCCTGATCCTGACCGGCCTGGGCCTGCTGCACACCGCCCTCTTCACCGACCTCTACCTGCGCTATGTCAAGGAGGGCCTGCGCCCGCTGCTGATCATCTCCGGCGTCCTCCTGCTGCTCCTCGGCCTGGCCCACGCGGCGTTCGACCACGACACCGGTGAGCAGGAGGACCACGCCCCCGGCCACGACCACTCCACCGCACCCCGCATCGCCTGGCTCCTCTTCCTCCCCGCGCTCAGCCTCCTCCTCTACGCCCCGCCCGCCCTCGGCGCCTACACGGCCGCGCACGTCGGCAGCGAGACCCTCAAGCAGCAGAAGCGGTTCGCCGCACTGCCCGCGACCTCACCCCTCCCGATGACCCTCACGGACTTCACCACCCGGGTCCAGCAGGACAAGGAACGCGCCATCCAGGGCCGTACCGTCGAGATGACCGGCTTCGTGACACCGGGACAGGGCGGCTGGGACCTGACCCGCATCATCTTCACCTGCTGCGCGGCGGACGCCCAGACGGTAAAGATCCGGATGTACGGCACCCCCGCCCCGCCCGCCAACACCTGGCTGGCCGTCACCGGAACCTGGCACACCCGGGGGGCCCTCGGCACGAAGTCCGCGGCGGCGGCCCTCGACGTCCGCGGCACCCGGCGCATCGCCCAACCCGTCAACGCGTTCACTGACGACCTGCCCCTCACACCCACCCGCTGACGCGAACTGCCGCTGCCGACAGGGGCGTTGGGGCGGCGGACGGCCCACGGCAGGAGTCGCGACGCCCCGGCCTTGGTTAACCTGCACGGGTGACCACCGATCTGACCCTGCTGCCCCGTGTCGCCCACCGCGGACAGGAAGTCACCGCGCCCCGGCTCCGCGGCCTCCTCGCGCTGCTCGCCGGCGATCTGCGCACGGGCTGCAGCACCGAGCGGCTGGTGGCGGGGCTGTGGCCGGACGAGTTGCCGGAACGGCCGGGCAAGGCGGTCCAGGTCCTGGTGTCCCGGGCCCGGGCGCAGCTGGGCGCCGACGTCATCGCCAGCACCTCGACCGGCTACCGGCTCACCCTCGCCGAGGACCAGGTCGACAGCTCCGCCCTGCTGCTGCACGCCACGGTCAGCGCGGACCGGTCCAGGGCCGGGGACCACACGGGAGCGCTGGCCGCGGCCGAGGCCGGGCTCGCCCTGTGGGAGGGCACTCCCGACGGGGACCCCGACAGCGCCGACCCGTTGGCCGCACTGCGCGCCGAGCGCGCCCCCGTCCACGCCAGGCTCGTCCGCGCGCGGGCACTCGCCCTCGCCCGCCTTGGACGGCACGCGGAGGCGGCCGGCCCGCTCGCCGCGGCCGCCGCGGAACATCCGCATGACGAGGAGGTGCTCGCCGAACTGCTGCGCGGTGAGGCCGCGTCGGCGGGGCCGTCCGCCGCGCTGATGCGCTACGAGGCGTACCGCAGGGAACTCCGCGACGACCTCGGCACGGACCCCGGCGCCGGACTCAAGGCCGTGCACAAGGAGTTGCTGCGCGGCGAGGCACCGGTGGTCAGACACGGCGTGCCGCACGAACCGAACCCGCTGCTGGGCCGGGACGAGGACATCGCGGCGGTCGAGCGGTCGCTGCGCAGCTCCCGCGCCGTCACCGTCGTCGGCCCCGGCGGTCTCGGCAAGACCCGGCTCGCGCACGCCGTCAGCCGCCGGGCCGAACAGCGCGTCGTGTACTTCGTGCCGCTCGCCGGTGTCACGGCCGACGCGGACGTGGCCGCCGAGGTGGCCTCCGCGCTCGGCGCGGGCGGCATGAGCGGGCCCGCCGCCGGCGATCCGGTGGCCGGCATCCTCGGCGTCCTCGGCACCGGGCCCGCGCTGCTGGTCCTCGACAACTGTGAGCAGATCGTCCGGGGCGCGTCCGGCCTCGTCCAGGCCCTCGTCTCGTCCTCGAAGGACCTGCGGGTCCTCGCCACCAGCCGCGCCCCGCTGGGCCTGACGTCGGAGGCGGTGTACGCGCTCCCGGAGCTGGGCCTCGGCACCTCCGCCGAACTGTTCACCCAGCGGGCGCGCGCCGCCCGGCCCGGCGTCGAACTGCCGTCGGCGGCGGTGACCGAGCTGTGCCGCCATCTCGACGGGCTGCCGCTGGCCGTGGAGCTGGCCGCGGCACGGGTGCGGGTCCTCTCGGT
Source organism: Streptomyces sp. NBC_01622 (assembly GCF_045209635.1). Lineage (NCBI taxonomy): Bacteria > Bacillati > Actinomycetota > Actinomycetes > Kitasatosporales > Streptomycetaceae > Streptomyces > Streptomyces sp. NBC_01622. Next base: position 1,245,071 of record NZ_CP109293.1, on the reverse strand, counting down.
GCCGGACATCGCCCGGCGCCTCGGCGACCGGTTCGCCCTGCTGCGCGGCGGCGCACGGGACGCACCCGAGCGGCACCGCACGCTGCACGCGGTCGTGGAGTGGAGCTGGAACCTCCTCGCGGAGGACGCCCGGGCCGCACTGCGCACCCTCTCCGTCTTCCCCGGCGGCTTCCTCGCCGAGGCGGCGGAACAAGTCCTCGGTGAGGACCCCCTGTTCCTCCTGGAGCAACTGGCCGACCAGTCCCTGCTCACCGTCGCCGACACCCCGGCAGGCGTACGGTTCCGGATGCTGGAGACCGTACGGGAGTTCAGCGCGGCCCGGCGCACCGAGGCGGGTGAGGACGAGGCGGCCGTAGACCAATTCCTGCTCTGGGCACGGGACTTCGGGGTCGCGTACCACGACTGGTTCTTCGGCTCGGAGCCGCGGGCCGCCTGGGAGCGGATCAGGGGCGAGCAGGACAACCTCGTGCTGGCCCTGCGGTACGCCCTGGCCCGTACGGACTGTCCCACCATCGCCGCGCTCACCGCGGTCCTCGCCGCCCTGTGGTCGACCGGTTCCAGCTACCCCCGACTCACCGCGCTCGCCGCGGACACCGGGCCGCCGTTGTCGCACTACTATCCCGAGCCCGAGTACGTCGAAGTCGCCCGCGCCGCCGCGGTGTTGTGCACGGCGAGCCTGTTCATGGGCTTCGGCCCGCAGGTCGTACGCCAGCTCGTCACTCTCCGGCGGCTGCCCCCGGCACCGCCGGACACCCTGCTGCGCGCCATCTCTGCCGTGCTGGGCGCGGTCCCCGAGATGCTGCCCCCGGACTACGACGTGCTGCGCGAACTCTGCGACAGCGAGCGGCCGTTGCTCGCCGGCATCGCCGAGTGCGTCGCCACCTATGTGTGGGAGTACGAGCACGACATCGACCGCTCGCTCGCCTCCGCCCGTCGCAGCATCGCGGCACTGGCGCCGGTCGACCACCCTTTCCTCCAGGTCCTCGGGCACGCCCGGCTGAGCGAGCTGTGCCTGCAGACGGAGCAGGGCGAGGCCGCGTACGGAAGTCTCAGGGCGGCGCTCGCCGCGCTGCCGCGCCTCGGTGACGAGCACGACTCCATCGGCGTCCGCTGGGGCCTCGTCCTCGCCTGTCTGCAGCGCGGCGAACCCGACGAGGCCGAGTACTGGCTGCGGCAGGCGGAGGAGCGCAACCCCGCCCACAAGGACGACGTCTACAGCCCCGACTTCGGCGGCCGTGCCGAGATCGCGCTGGCGCGCGGCCTGACGGAGGTCGGGCTCGGCCTGTGGCGCCGCAACGTGGAGGCGATTCCCGAGGCCGGCTCGACGCAGAGCGACGATCCCTTCTTCGACCGGTGGCTGCTGCAGGTCCAGTCGGCGGCGGTGACGGCACACGCGCACGCCGACCGGCTCGGGCTCGTCACGGACGTGGTCGACCGGCTGCGGCAGCGGCTGCGCACCCTGCTCGCAGGCCCGGCCCGCTCGCCCATGGAACTCCCCGTGTTCGGGACGGGGTTGCACGCCCTCGGCATGGCGGGGATCGTCTCCGGCGACGCCTCCGCCGTACGGATGATCGCGCTCGCAGAACGGCTGCGGGTGCTGCGCGACTTCCAGCCCACCATGTCGGCGGACCGCGCCCGGCGGGCGGCCCAGGACGCCGACCGGGCGGCGTACGCCGACGCGGTGTCGGAGTACGCCGCCCTGGAGCGGGACGAGCTGCGGGAGGTGGCCCGCGCCGCCATGTCGGTTACTTCGGGTCGCGGTTGAACTGTGCCGTCGACCAGCGGTAGCCGAGCACGGTGAGCCCGACGCACCAGGCGAGCGCGATCCACCCGTTGTTGCCGATCCCGGTGCCCAGCAGCAGGCCGCGCAGGGTCTCGATGGCCGGCGTGAAGGGCTGGTACTCGGCGATCGGCTGGAACCAGCCCGGCATCGTGTCGGCCGGAGTGAAGGCGCTGGAGATGAGCGGGAGGAGGATCAGCGGTGTCGCCATGTTGCTGGCCGCCTCGGGGTTGGGGCTGGCCATGCCCATCCCGACCGCGATCCAGGTGAGCGCCAGGGCGAACAGCGTGAGCAGCCCGAAGGCCGCCAGCCACTCCAGGACCGTGGCGTCCGTGGACCGGAAGCCGATGGCCACGGCGACGGCACCGACGAGGACCAGACTGGCGAGCACCTGCAGCACACTGCCGGCGACGTGCCCGATGAGTACGGAGCCGCGGTAGACCGCCATCGTGCGGAAGCGGGCCATGAGCCCCTCGTTCATGTCCATGGAGACGGAGATCGCGGCTCCGATCACGGTGCTGCCGATGGTCATCACCAGGAGGCCCGGGACGAGATAGGCGATGTAGTCGGAGCGGTCGGCGCCGCCGCCACCGATGCCCGCGCTCATCACGCCGCCGAAGACGTAGACGAAGAGCAGCAGCAGCATGATCGGAGTGAGCAGCAGGTTCAGGGTCATCGACGGGTAGCGCCGTACGTGCAGCAGGTTGCGGCGCAGCATCGTGGACGAGTCGCGGACGGCGAGGGCGAGGGTGCTCATCGGGCGTTCTCCTTGGCCTGGTGGGGGACCTTGCTGTCGCCGGTGAGGGCGAAGAACACGTCGTCGAGGTCGGGGGTGTGCACGGTCAGCTCGTCGGCCTCGATGCCGGAGGCGTCCAACCAGTCGAGGACGGCCCGCAGTTCGCGCTGGCTGCCGTCGCTGGGAATCTGAAGTGACAGCGCCTCGTCGTCGCGGGTGACCTCGCGCAGGGCGGTGGCCGCGGACTGGTAGGCGGCCGGGTCGGTGAAGCGGAGCCGGACGTGTCCGCCTGGGACGAGCCGCTTGAGTTCCTCGGCGCTGCCCTCGGCGGCGATCCTGCCGTCGTTCAACACCGCGATGCGGTCGGCTAGTTCGTCGGCCTCGTCCAGGTACTGGGTGGTGAGGAAGACGGTGACGCCGTCGGAGACCAGCTCGCGGATGATGCCCCACATGGTGTGCCGGGAGCGCGGGTCGAGGCCGGTGGTCGGCTCGTCGAGGAAGATGATCCGCGGGCTGCCGACCAGCGTCATGGCGATGTCGAGGCGGCGCTTCATACCGCCGGAGTAGGTGGAGGCGGGCTTCTTCGCGGCCTCGGTGAGGTCGAAGCGGGCGAGGAGTTCGGCGGCCACCCGGCGTCCCTCCTTCCTCGGCAGGTGGTGCAGATCGGCCATGAGGAGCATGTTCTCCTCGCCGGTGATCAGCCCGTCGACGGCGGAGAACTGCCCGGTGACGCCGATCGCAGCCCGTACGGCCTGCGGGTCCACGGCCAAGTCGTGGCCGCCGACGCGCAGTTCGCCGGCGTCGGCGGCGATGAGGGTGGAGAGGATCTTGACGGCGGTGGTCTTGCCGGCGCCGTTCGGGCCGAGCAGGGCGAACACCGTGCCGGCCGGTACCGCCAGGTCGATGCCGTCGAGGACCGTCTTGTCCCCGTAGGCCTTGCGCAGCCCCTTGGCCGCGATGCCGAGTGAGTGCGAGGTCGTTGAAGTCATGCCGCAGAGCGTGCGGCAGGCCGCATTCAGCGCGGTTTCACGACGGTTTCAGTGCCCCCGGAGCCGGTCGCCCGGGCCCACCGGCCGGTCTCTCCCATAGGGTTCATGTCCCGATCTCCTGCCACATCCGAGAGTTACCCGTTCATTGGGGCACATGCGGTGTGAAGACGGGGTCGGTCCGGAAATCATCTTGTCATGAACCTGCGATCCGACGGGCGGATCGCGGTCTCATGGAGGTGTTGGATGCACCGCAGACTCGCCACCGGTCTCGCCGCCTCGACTCTGGCCCTGGTCGCCGTCGTGGCGACCGCGACAGCCGCCACCGCCGTACCCGCCGACAAGCCCCAGGTCCTCGCCGGCTGGACCCAGACCGGCGCGTCGAGCTACCACCTCTGGGCCGCCGCCCGCGCCAACCAAACCGCCTGGTCCGCCTACGAGTTCGACTGGTCCACCGACTACTGCTCCGACTCGCCCGACAACCCCTTCGGCTTCCCCTTCGCCACGTCCTGCGCCCGCCACGACTTCGGCTACCGCAACTACAAGGCCGCCGGCGCCTTCGACGCCAACAAGCCACGGCTCGACAGCGCCTTCTACGAGGACCTCAAACGCGTCTGCGCCGCCTACGGCGGAGCCACCGCGACCGCCTGCAACAGCACGGCGTGGACGTACTACCAGGCCGTGAAGGTCTTCGGCTGACGCATCGTCAACTGGCCGGTCAGTGCGGGACGTCGACATCCGGCGTCCTGCAACTCCGGCTCCGGCGAAGCGGGTTCACACTGAGATGACCCGAACCCCCGCCTCCTCGAACCGCCTTGCCATGTCACGCTCCACCGCCGAGTCCGTCACCAGCGTGTCCACCGACTCGGCCGAACAGATCCGGGCGAACGCCCGCTGCCCGAGCTTGCTGGAGTCGGCCGCGACGACGACACGCTCGGCGCGCTCGCACAGCAGCCGGTTGATCGCGGCCTCCGCCTCGTCGTGGGCCGCCGCACCGTGCGTCACGTCGAAGGCCACCACACCGAGCACCGCCACATCGACGGTGATCTGCGAGAGCACCCCGTCCGCGAGCGGCCCGACGAGTTCGTACGACTGCGGGCGCGCGACCCCACCGGTCAGCACGATCTTGAACTGGGGCCTTACGGCGAGCTCGTTGGCGATGTTGAGCGCGTTCGTCACGATGGTCAGCGCCGGCGATCCGGAGGCCCCGGTGCCTCCGGAGCCGAGGTCGCCGCGCACGGCCAGGGCGCGGGCCACCTCCGTGGTCGTCGTGCCGCCGGTCAGGCCCACCGCCTCGCCCGGCGCGACGAGGTCCGCGACCGCCTTGGCGATGCGCTGCTTCTCGGAGGCGTGCCGGGCGGTCTTGTAGCGCAACGGCAGTTCGTACGACACCCCGTGCACCACGGCGCCGCCCCGGGTGCGCACCAGCATCTGCTGCTCGGCGAGCTGGTCGAAGTCGCGGCGGATCGTGGCGGCCGACACCGCGAGGTCGGCGGCCGCCTCCTCGACGTCGAGCCGCCCGCGCTCGACGAGCAGCTCCAGCAGCGCCTTCCAGCGGGCGTCGCGCGACATCCGCACTCTCCGTTCCTCGATTCTCCGGCGACCCTAGCGCACACCACCCGCGCTCGATTGCTTGATTGTGCTCGAAAGTTCGCTATATCTTGCAGAAACGAGCATCACCGGGGAGGGGAACGGCATGACCTATGTCGAGGACGAGCTGAGGAGCCAGCCCGAGTGCTGGATACGCGCCGCGTCGGAGGCGCCGGGCTACCGGGACGTGCTGCCGGCGCCGGGGGAGCGGGTCGCGATCGTCGGCTGCGGCACCTCGTACTTCATGGCCCAGGCCGTCGCCGCACTGCGCGAGGGGACGGGCCAGGGCGAGACCGACGCCTTCGCCGCCTCCGAGTTCCCGCACGGCCGCCCGTACGACCGGGTCCTCGCCCTCACCCGCTCCGGCACCACCACCGAAGTGCTGGAACTCCTCGGGCAGTTGAAGGGCGGCACCCGCACCACCGCGATCACCGCCGACCCGCACACCCCCGTCATGACGGCCGCCGACGAGACCGTCGTGCTCGACTTCGCCGACGAACGCTCCGTCGTGCAGACCCGGTTCGCGACCACCGCGGTCACCCTGCTCCGCGCCCACCTGGGCCTGCACACCGACACCGCCGTCGCCGACGCCCGCACCGCGCTCGCCGCCGAACTGCCCCAACAGCTCGTCGCCTGCACCCAGTTCACCTTCCTCGGCCGCGGCTGGACCGTCGGACTCGCCAACGAGGCCGGGCTGAAGATGCGCGAGGCCTCCCTGTCCTGGACCGAGGCCTACCCGGCGATGGAGTACCGACACGGCCCGATCAGCATCACCACCCACGGCACCGCCACCTGGATGCTCGGCGAGGCACCCGAGGGACTCGCCCAACAGGTGCGCGCCACCGGCGGGTTGTGGATCGAGGGCGGCCTCGACCCGCTCGCCGAACTCGTCCGCGCCCAGCGCCTCGCAGTCGCCGTCGCCGCACACCGCGACCTCGACCCCGACCGCCCGCGCCACCTCACCCGCTCGGTGATCCTCGCCCCCTGAAAGGAACAGGAGAGGCCGTGCCCCTCGTCACCACCGGCGAACTCGTCACCCGCGCCGCCGAGTCCCGCTCCGCCGTGGCCGCCTTCAACATCATCACGCTGGAACACATCGAGGCCGTCGTCGCCGGCGCCGAGTCCGCCGAGACGCCCGTCGTCCTCCAAGTCAGCGAGAACGCCGTCAGGTTCCGCTACGGCCGCCTCCTCCCGCTCGCCCGCGCGGCCGTCGCCGCCGCCGAACGGGCCGCAGTACCCGTCGCGTTGCACCTCGACCACGTCCAGAGCGACGACCTGCTCCGACAGGCACCCGGCGCCGGATTCAGCTCCGTCATGTACGACGCGGCCCGTCTGCCCTACGCCGACAACCTCACCGCGACCCGCGCCGCCGCCGACTGGGCACACGCCCAAGGACTCTGGATCGAGGCCGAGTTGGGAGAGGTCGGCGGCAAGAACGGTGAGCCGCCGCTCGACGCCCACGCACCAGGCGCCCGCACCGACCCCGCCCAGGCCCGCGCCTTCGTCACCGACTCCGGCGTCGACGCCCTCGCCGTCGCCATCGGCAGCTCCCACGCCATGACCACCCGTACGGCCACCCTCGACCACGACCTCCTCAAGCGACTCGGCGCCGCCCTGGACGTCCCCCTCGTCCTGCACGGCTCCTCGGGAGTCCCCGACGACGAGCTGATCGCTGCCGTCGCCGGCGGCATCACCAAGGTCAACGTGGGCACGGCCCTCAACCTCGCGATGACCGGCGCGATCCGCGCCTTCCTCGCCGAGCATCCCGATGCAGTCGACTCCCGCAAGTACCTGAGCGCGGGGAGGGAGGCGATGGCCGGGGCGGTGGCCCGCATCATCGGCGTGCTCGCCGCACCCGGCCCGGCTACCGCTTGACGGCCTTCAGCACCACGAACTTCGGGTCGCCGGCGACGAGTTGACTGTTGCCGAACAACCGCTTCAACTTCACGTGATAGGCGAGATGCCGGTTGCCGACCACCCACAGCTCGCCGCCCTGCCGCAGCGCCCGCCGCGCGTCGGAGAACATCCGCCACGCCGTCGCGTCGGTCGTCGCCTGGTGCGAATGGAACGGCGGATTGTTCAGCACGAGGTCCACACTCTCGGCCGGGACCCCGGTCAGCCCGTCCCCGACCCTGAACTCGGCATGCCCCGGCGCCCCGTTGGCTTTGTACGTGGCCTCCGCGGACGCCACCGCCTGGAACGACTCGTCCACGAACAGGACTTCGGCCTCCGGATCGTCCAGCGACACCGCCGTGCCGACGACACCGTTGCCGCACCCCAGGTCAACGACCCGGCGAGGACCGCGACTTGAGGGCAGGTGCTGGAGGAAGAAGCGAGTGCCGATGTCGAGGCGCTCGGCGCAGAACACGCCCGCGTGGTTGACCACGGTCCGCCCCGACACCGTGCCGATGCCGTCGGGCAGGGCGTAGCTGTGCGGCCAGGGGTTGGCGGCACGCGCCCCCGACGACCGGGGCGAGCAGTGGATCAGCCGGGCCTTCTTCTCGGCCAGCGAGGTCCGGGTCGGGCCGAGGATCCGCTCGAACAGCTTCAGCGTCGAGGTGTGGATCTCCTTCACCATGCCGGTGCCCACGACCACCGTGCCGGCGTGCACCGCGGGCGCCAGCCGCAGCAACTGGTCCTCCAGCAGCGCGAGACTCTTGGGCACTCGTACCAGCAGCACGTCGACGCGCTCGGGCGGCGGGTCCTGGGTGGTGAGCAGCCGTACGGAATCCGGGGCGACCTCGTTGCGGGCGAGGTTCGCCTTCGTCGCCTCCTGGGTGAGGAACGAGTCCGTGATCTGCACCGGACCGTGCTGCGCGAGCACCGTGGCCAGGGCGCCCCAGCGGTCGCCCACGATCACGACCGTGCCGGACAGCGGGGTGTCCTGTGCCGCGAGATGTCGCAGCAGGTACTCGTCGGAGGCGTCCCAGGCGCGCAGCCGGTCGCGCGGGTCCTCGGGGAAGCGGGCCAGGGCGCGGTCGCCCCACGGAGTCGTCATGCGGTCGATATGGTCGTCCATCGTGCGCCAAGGCTAACCGAGTACCAGCTCACGGCCGGTCGGGGCAGGATGGAGCGCATGGATTCCGAGCTGTTTCCCCGGGCTCGCACGGAGATCGCGCCGGGCGCGGTGCACGTGCCGGACTGGCTCGACCCGGCCCGCCAGCGCGACCTCCTGACGGCCTGCCGCGAGTGGGCCCGGCCCCCCGCCGGCCTGCGCACGGTCCGCACCCCGGGCGGCGGCACGATGACCGCCCGGCAGGTCTGCCTGGGCTGGCACTGGTACCCGTACGCCTACTCCCGCACGGCGACCGACGGCGACGGCACCCCCGTGAAGCCGTTCCCGCCCTGGCTCGACGAACTGGGGCGGCGCGCGGTCGCCGACACACTGGGGGCGCCGACGGCGTCGTACGACATCGCCCTGATCAATTTCTACGACGGCGACGCCCGCATGGGCATGCACCGCGACAGCGACGAGAAATCCGACGCACCGGTCGTCTCCCTCAGCCTCGGCGACACCTGCGTCTTCCGCCTCGGCAACACCGAGACCCGCACGAAGCCTTACACGGACGTGGAGTTGAGGAGCGGGGACCTGTTCGTGTTCGGTGGCCCGTCGAGGCTGGCGTATCACGGGGTGCCGAGGGTGTACGAGGGCACGGCGCCGGATGAGTTGGGCCTGAGGGGGAGACTGAACGTGACGTTGAGGGTCAGTGGCTTCTAATCGCGCGGTGCTCTTCAGGGGCGCGGGGCTGTATCGATATGCGGCTCCGCCGCGTGGGCGCGACCAGCCCCCACCGGCCGTAACTGTGAACACGACCCCGAACGGCTCTCTACGGATCATGGGAGACTCCCCCTCATGAGCGGCGAAGGGACAACCTCAAGAGCGCGGCTGGACCGAGGACGCGGAGCCCTCGGCCCCGCACTGGAGCTCGTGCACACCGGCCGCGCCCCCACCCGCGCCGTACTCACCGCCGAACTCGGCGTGACCCGCGCGACGGCCGGCGCGGTGGCCGCAGAGCTGGAGGCACTGGGCCTGATCAGGGTCGACGCGAGGCCCGGCGCGGCGGCAGGCTCGCAGGGCCGCCCCTCGCACCGCCTCGCGCTCGCCGAGGACGGCCCCGTCGTCCTCGCCGCCCAGGTGCACGCCGACGGCTTCCGCGCCGCGCTGGTCGGTCTCGGCGGCCAGATCGTGGCGACAGCCCCGGGCTGCGAGGCCGTCGACGCCGACCCGGCGAAGGTGCTCGGCTCGGTGGTCGAGGCCGGTGCGGATCTGCTGCGCGAGACGGGCCGGCGCTGTGTGGGCGCCGGACTCGCCGTGCCGTCCGCCGTCGCCGAGCCCGACGGACTGGCGCTCAACCCGCTGCACCTGGCCTGGCCCGCTGGCGCCCCGGTGCGGCGGATCTTCGCCGAGTGCGTGCGCGCGGCCGGCCTCACCGGACCGGCGTTCGCGGGCAACGACGTCAACCTCGCCGCGCTCGCCGAACACCGGCACGGCGCGGGCCGGGGCGCCCGCGACCTGCTGTGCGTGGCGACCGGGCACCGGGGTGTGGGCGGTGCGCTGGTCCTCGACGGGCGTCTGCACACGGGGAGCTCGGGGCTCGCGCTCGAAGTCGGACACCTCACCGTCAACCCCGAGGGCCGCCCCTGTTACTGCGGCAGCCGCGGCTGTCTCGACGTCGAGGCCGACCCGCTCGCCTTCCTCACGGCCGCCGGCCGGGACCCCGGCCCCGAGGTGTCCCTGCTCCAGCAGTCCAACGACCTGATCCGCCACCATTACGACGACCCGTCCGTCCGGAAGGCCGCCGAGACCCTGATCGACCGGCTGGGGCTGGGGCTCGCCGGGCTGGTGAACATCCTCAATCCCGACCGGATCATCCTCGGCGGACTGCACCGCACCCTCCTCGACGCCGACCCGGACCGGTTGCGCGCGGTCGTCGCAGACCGCAGCCTGTGGGGGCAGAGCGGGGGCGTGCCGATCCTCGCCTGCACCCTCGACCACAACAGCCTGGTCGGCGCCGCCGAGTTGGCGTGGCAGCCCGTGCTCGACGACCCGCTGGCGGCTCTTTCCTGACCGCGCGGACGGTACGTGACGGAAGGAATTGACGAGCCCGTTGGGAGCCGGGGCAGAGTAGGTCTATCGTCGGAAACCTAAGGCCAGAGGATGGAGGGCGGCCGGTGATGCCGCAGGATGAGCCCGTGATCGGATGCACGGGGCAGGTGATCATCGGAACCCGCGGAAGCGCGGGCCCCGGCGAGATCCTGGTGCGCGTCCGCGGCGGCTCCGAGACCTTCCTCGCCTGGTCTGACGATCCTCTGCCCACGGGGGCGACCGTGCTCGTGATCGAGTCGCGTGGGGGTCGTGAGGTCCACGTCATCGAATGGGTGGATCCATTGGACGCGCTGGGCGGGGACCCCGCCGGCGCAGAGTGAGGAGTACCAATGTTCGGTTACCGCGTTCCCGCTCCCGATGAGGCGATGCTGATCTCGGGTGGCAGGCGGGGACTGGGGGGCGCGCCGTTCCGAGTAGTGACGGGGCACGGAAAGTTCGTGCTCCCGGTTTTCCGCAAGACCCGTTTCCTCACCCTGGCGATGTGCGAGGCAGAGGTCACCGAGACCTGCGTGACCCGGCAGGGCATCGCCCTGAACGTCCGCGCCGTCATCGCTTTCAAGGTTGGCAACGACACCGAGAGCATCATAAACGCGGGCCAGCGCTTCCTGTCCGACCAGGACCAGATGTCGGTCCTGACCGGCCGCATCTTCGCCGGTCACCTGCGGTCCATCATCGGCTCGATGACCGTCGAGGAGATCGTCACCGAGCGGCAGAAGCTCGCCGCCGAGGTCCTGGACACCTCGAAGATCGAGATGGCCAAGATCGGCCTGATCGTGGACTCGCTGCAGATCCAGTCGATCGACGACGGCGACACCGGCTACATCGAGGCCATGTCCGCCCCGCACAAGGCGGCCATCCAGCGCCAGGCCCAGATCGCCCAGGCACAGGCCACCCAGGCCTCGGCCGAGGCGCAGCAGGTCGCGGCCCGCAACCAGGCCGAGTACGCCCGGCAGACCGCCGTCGTCAAGGCCGAGTACTCCGCCGAGGTGGACCGCGCCCAGGCGCAGGCCGCACAGGCCGGACCGCTGGCGCAGGCCCACGCCCAGCAGGAAGTGCTCGCCGCGCAGACCGAACTGGCCCAGCGCCAGGCCGAGTTGCGCCAGCAGCAGCTCGTCGCCGAGATCGTCAAGCCGGCCGAGGCCGAGGCCCAGCGGATCAAGCTGCTCGCCATCGCGGAGGCCGACCGTATGAAGATCCAGGCCGAGGCGGCGGCCTCCTACGACCGGGTCGCGCTCGACCGCATGCTGATCGACCAGCTCCCGCAGATCGTGAAGGAAGCGGCGGGCGGCCTCGCCGGCGCCAACGTCAACGTCCTCAACGGCGCGGACGGCCTCGGCGAGATCGCGGCCGGCCTGGTCTCGCAGGGCCTCACGATCCTCGACTCGGTCCGGGGCAACCTGGGCAACGCGGACAACGACGGCCGACGCCCCGGCGACGACGTCAAGAACCTGCTCCAACTCCCGGCGAAGAAGGACGGCAAGAAGGACGACAAGAAGGACGACGGTCCGGTGGACCTCGACTAGCAGAGGCGCGAGCGGCCGGTCCTACCAGGGAGCCGTGAGGCTCCACAGCGTCGCCACCAGCGGGCGGCGCAGGTCCGCCCGCCGTACGCACAGCCCGATCGGGAGCGGCTCCGGCGCGGGATCCGCCGCGACGACCGCCAGCCGCTCCCGTACGGCACTGCACTCCAGCACCAGCCGGGGCACCACACCCGTCCCGCAGCCCAGCGCGACCAGCGTCAACAGCCCCTCGTGGCCGTCCGGTTCACACGCCACGTCCGGTGTCGTGCCCCGGGCCCGGAACCAGCGGTCGGCCGCCTCCCGGACCAGACCACGGTGCGGGAGGACGAACGGGCCGTCGAGATCCGGATCGGGACGGTCGCGTGCGGTGACCAGCACCAGCTCGGTCACCGCGACCGTCCGGCTCACCAACGGCTCCGGCAGCCGCGCCGGGATCCCCGCGACCGCCACGTCCACCTCACCCTCGTCGAGGCGGGCCAGCGCAGCCGCCGCGTCGCCGGTGCGCAGATCGAGCCGCACCTGCGGATGCGCGGCCCGGAACGGCGCCAACAGGTCCGGCAGCAGGGCCTGGCAGGCGGTCACCGTGGCGAACAGGGTGAGGCGGCCGGTGAGTTCGGCCGGGTCGGGATGCTCCTCGCGGTAGGTACGCCACAACTCCAGTGCCTGGACGGCGTATTCACGGAACCGGTGCCCCTCCGCCGTCAACGACACCCCGCGCGCCCCACGGTCGAACAGCCGGTGCCCGAGGCCGGCCTCCAGCCGCTGCACGGTCCGCGTGAGCGTCGCCGGACTGACATGGCAGTCGAGACTCGTCCGCCCGAAGTTCAGCGTCTGCGTCAGATGCAGGAAAAGATGCAGCTCCCGACGGTCGTCCCGCATCTCTTGACCTGGCCCTTTCACTTCTCGCAACAGTCCGCTGCACAGATTGCGCTTGCCGCAACACTCGCCCGGAGCCTACAACTCGACCATGACCTCGACCACGCACACCTCCGCCGTCTTCACCCTCGAAACGATGGACGTGCCCGGCGGCACGGAGACCATCCTGCGCGGCGGCCGGCACCTCTTCCCGCTGCTCCCGCAGGCCTTCGCCGGCGTCCGCCGCATCGGCGTCATCGGCTGGGGCCCGCAGGGCCGCGCCCAGGCCCGCAACCTGCGCGACTCCCTCGCCGGTACGGACATCCGGGTGAGCGTCGGCCTGCGCCCCGGCTCGGCGTCCGCGGCCGACGCCCGCGCCCACGGTTTCACCGAGGAGGACGGCACGCTCGGCGACTGGCTCGCCGTCACCGCCGACAGCGACCTCGTCATCCTCCTCATCGCGGACGCCGCCCTTGCCGCACACCACGAGGAGATCTTCGCGGCGCTCAAGCCCGGCGCCACCATCGGCCTCTCCCACGGCTTCCTCCTCGGTCATCTCCGGGCCACCGGCGGCGAGTTCCCGCCCGGACACGGCGTCATCGCCGTCTGCCCCAAGGGCATGGGCGACTCCGTGCGCCGCCTCTACGAACAGGGCGCGGAGATCAACGGCGCGGGCATCAACAGCAGTTACGCCGTCCACGCCGACCCCGACGGCACGGCCACCGACCGCGCGCTCGGCTGGTCGGTCGCGCTCGGCTCGCCGTACACCTTCCGCACCACCCTCGAGAGCGAGTACCGCTCCGACATCGTCGGTGAACGCGCCATCCTGCTCGGTGCCGTCCACGGCATCGTCGAGAGCCTCTACACGCGCTACCGCCTGTCCGGTGACGACCCGGTGACCGCGTACGAGCGCTCCTGCGAGAACGTCACCGGACCCATCGCCCGCACCATCTCGCACGCCGGACTCCGCGCCGTCCGCGAGGAGTTGGACCCGGCCGGACGCGAGATCTTCGACCGCGCTTACTCGGCGACCTACGGCCCCGCCCGCGAGATCGTCGCCGAGATCTACGACGAGGTCGCCGACGGCACCGAACTGCGCAGCGTCGTTCTCGCCGAACGGCGGCTCGGCGCACGGAAGATGAGCGGGATCGGCGGCTCACCGATGTGGGCCGCCGGAGCGGAGGTCCGCGCCCGCCGGGCCGAACGCGCCCTGCCCGTAGAGCCGTTCACCGCCGGGGTGTTCGTGGCGACGATGACCGCCCAGGTCGACGAGTTCGCCGAGCGCGGCCACCCCTGGTCGGAGATCGTCAACGAGTCCGTCATCGAGGCGGTCGACTCCCTGCTGCCCTACATGCACGCCCGCGATGTGGCGTACATGGTCGACAACTGCTCCCGCACGGCCCGCCTGGGCACCCGCCGTTGGGGCCCGCGCTTCCAGGCGGCCTACGAGCAGATCGCCTACCCGGCGTCCGAACTCCCCCCGAACGAAGCCCTGTTGACGGCCTTCGACACCCACCCCATGCACGAGGCACTGGCCGCGGCGGCGAAACTACGGCCGTCCGTGGACATCTCGGTGGTCTGAGCGCGGGTCACCGCGAGGCCGGGAACGGCAGGGCGTCCTGGTAGGCGTTCACCGGCTTGGCGACCTTCTCGACGGTGACGCCGTCGAGCGCGGCCGGGGCGGAACTCGTACCCAGGGTTCCGCCCGCGTGCCAGGTCCCGGTGACCGTCACCCAGGTGTTGGCGGCCAGGGCCGGGATGCCGTAGACCCGCACCTTGATGGACTGGGCGTCCGCCGCGCAGCACGAGATCATGATGCGGGTCAGGTCCCAGGAGGTGCTTCCTCTGTCGGGCGTGACGAAACCGGTCATCTGGACGGTGCGGCCCTTGGTGGTCCCCTTGCGGTCCTGCTGCACACGGGTGGTGAAGTCGGTGAGCGTCATCGGCAGCGGCGAGGTCGCGGGCAGCGGATCGAAGGAGTCCTGCTGGGGGACCGCCTTGGGGGCGGCGCGGGAGGCGGTGTAGGCGCCGAGGGCGGGCGGGGCGTAGAAGAGCAGGCTCAGCGCGGGGAGGAAAGGCCAGGACCGGGGCCACCCCGCCGCCGCGACATCCGCAGCCTCCGCCGCTCTGGGCGGCTGCACTGTCGTCTGCACACGAGCTCCACATGTTCGATGTCCGCGTCGAACATAGCGGGCTCTCGTCAATCTTCGACAACCGCCTCCGGCGCGGAGGCATACCGCGCTCTCTCAATGCCAGTCGACGGCGAACGCCCGCGCGGGGTTCTCCCTGAGGACGCGCCCCACCAGCTCCTCACCAAGCTCCACCGCGAGCCGCGGCCCCACCCTCCGCAGCAGATACGGCATCCCCGGCCCGCCGTCCACCGAGCGGGCGCCCGCGACCACCGTGTCCCCGCCGAGCAGCAGCCGGTCGCCGAAACCGGCCTCGGCCAGCGCCCGCACCCCGTCCGGCATGCGCCAGTCCGTGGCGTGGTTCGCCCGGGACGGACCGTCGAACGCCAGATAGGCGCCCGCGCCGGCAGCCAGTCGCTGGACCACGGGGTCGGGGGAGCGGTTGAGATGGCCGAGGATCACCCGATCCGGCTGGACGCCCAACTCCCCGCACAGCAGGTCCAGTACGTCGAGTGCGCCCGTGCCCAACTCCAGGTGGACGGCGATGGGCGCACCCGTCGCC
Organism: Streptomyces sp. NBC_01622; assembly: GCF_045209635.1. Taxonomy (NCBI): domain Bacteria; kingdom Bacillati; phylum Actinomycetota; class Actinomycetes; order Kitasatosporales; family Streptomycetaceae; genus Streptomyces; species Streptomyces sp. NBC_01622. The sequence goes on along the minus strand of NZ_CP109293.1, from coordinate 1,229,806 downwards.
CGGTGTGCTTCGGCCGCGGCGGTCATCGTCCACCGGGCGTGCGCGTCGAGGCCGTGGAAACCGCCCGCGACCTTGATGATCCCGGCACGGACACCGGACGGTCCGACGCCCTCCGTCAGCTCGGCGACGAACATCTCGGCCAGCCGGCCGCGCAGGCTCGCCAACAACTCCCGACTGTAGTGGGCCGCTTGATGCAACCCGGTCGCGCACACCACATGCACACCCGTGGCCCGGGACAGCGCGGGCAGATCGGCGACCCGCCGCCCCATCCCGTACGGCGTCCACTGCACGACACCGCCACCGCCCACCGAACGGAACGCGGCCAACTCGGCCCGCGCGGCCGAGGCGTCCTCCAACTCCTGCCCCGGGAGTTGGGGACTGCGCAGAAAGAGATGGTCGTGCGCGTCGCACACCCCCAGCCCCCCGGGTTCCACATCCCCCAGCACCGTACGGACGACGCCGACGCCACTCACCACTGCCGACCGCGCGGCAAGGCGCCGCGCCCCGGCGCCGAAAGATGCAGCACCTGGAACACGTCCCCCTCCGCCTTCGGCTTGTCGTGCTCCCAGAGTTCCCAGAGCGAGAAGTGCACCAATTCCCAGCCGTGCGGGTCGACGGCCGCCGCAGCGAGCACCGCGCCGTCCTCCCCGGCCAGCCGCCGGGTCTCACCGACCGCGTCCCCCATGACCGCGGCCAGTTCCACCCCCTCCGGTATCCGCCGCCGGCTGCGCACGGCGACGGCGGCGGGCGAGCCCGCGGCGCCGCCCTCCTCGTAGGCGAGGCCAGTCCACTGTCGTACCTCCGGGCGCCCGAAGTCGTCGACGAGCCGCTGGAAGGCGCCGCCCCAGAGGAAGCGGTTCATGCCCTCCACCGTGTTCCACAGATAGAACGGCGCGTACTGGTTGACCGGTGAGCCATGCACCCCGCGCTCACGCAGCAGATACGTCTTGAAGCCGAGCCCGTCCCAGTCCTCGAGCAGATGCCCGACCCGCGCCATCCGGCCCCGGATGACGCCCATGTCGTAGTCGGCGGGCAGGGTGAGTTCGTACTGCATGGCGTGCATCAAGTGCCTCCTCAGGAGGGGTAGTTCGCGGGGTCGACGTGCCCGTGCCAGTGCCACTCGCCCGGTTCGATCCACACGGTGTCGCCCGCGCGGATCGTCTCGACGGCACCGCCCTTGCGCTGCACGAGTCCCTCGCCCTCAGTCACGTACAGCACCTGGCCGTGCGGATGGGAGGCGTGGGAGGCATGGGGGAGAGCAGGGAGAGCAGCCCCCGGACACCCGCGTCGAACGCGCCCGGCGAACCGGACGCACGGGCCAGGACGTACCCGCCCTGCACGGTCGCGAGAACCGTCGCCGCGATCTCCTCGCCGTCCAGCTCGGCCCCGAACTGCCCCTGCTCCTTGCCCTCTTCGACGATTCCGGCGAGCCGCTCACGGATCCAGTCCAGGGTCTCGTCCACCGGCTCGCGCAACTCGGGGCTGGCGATCACGTCCGGATCCATCGTCAGCCGCCCGACCGGACACCCGCGCAGCACATCGCGCTCGCGCCGCAGAAACGCCTCGATCCGCTCGTACGGCGTGCCCGGCCCGTCGAGTACTCCCGCTGCGGTAGCCCGCAACTCCTCGGCCGTCCGCCGGATCGCCGCCAGCGCCAGATCCGGCTTGCCCTTGAAGTGGTGGTACATGCTGCCCTGCCCGGCGCCCGCGCGCTCCAGGATCGCCTTGGGGCTGGTGCCCACGTAACCGCGCTCCCACAACAGCTCTCGGGTGGACTCGATCAACCGCTCCGGGGTGCTCATGCCACGACTGTACATACTAGTAGTTACAGAAGTCGAGGGCTTAAGGAGCAGCCGGAACGAACCCGTGTACTCCCCGGGAGGTACACACACTGCCGCTGGCCGTACGACGACCCGACCCCCTCCCCGGAGCCAGTCTCGGTACATCACCGGAAGCCCCACCCGGGGCTCCACCTCAGGGAGATGAATCGACATGCAGACTCTGGCGAACTGGAACGGCGGCGGCCCCGGCCCGTGGATCCTGTTCTTCCCGCTGATCTGGGCGGCCGTAGTGGTCGGCGTGGTGACCGTGCTCCGCCGCACGGCCTGGCGCGGTCGCGTCGCCCCCTGGCGCGCAATGGCCGACCCCCGCCCCACCGGCGACTCCCCGCTCGCGGTCCTCGGCCGCCGCTTCGCCTCCGGCGAGATCGACGAGGACGAGTACTGGCGCCGACTGTCCGTCCTGGACGAGCAGTTCGGCCGCGTCGGCAAGGGAGGCGGCCCGGCATGACCACCGCGACCACCACCCGCACGGCCGCGCGGGTCGTCGACGCCGTGAAGGTGTACGGCGTCGGCGACACCGCCGTACGCGCTCTGGACGGGGTGAGCGTCGACTTCCCGGCCGGCCGCTTCACCGCGATCATGGGCCCCTCCGGCTCCGGCAAATCCACCCTGATGCACTGCGCCGCCGGACTCGACACACTCACCTCCGGAGCCGCCTACATCGGCGACACGGAACTCGGCGGGCTCGACGACCGGCGCCTCACCCTCCTCCGCCGCGACCGCGTCGGCTTCGTCTTCCAGGCCTTCAACCTGATCCCGACCCTGACCGTCGCCGAGAACATCACCCTCCCCCTCGACCTCTCCGGAGCCGGCGGCGACCGCGACTGGATCGACGAGCTCATCGACGTCGTCGGCCTCCGCGACCGCCTCCATCACCGCCCCTCCGAACTCTCCGGCGGCCAGCAGCAACGCGTCGCCGTGGCAAGGGCGTTCGCGGGCCGCCCCGAGGTCGTCTTCGCCGACGAGCCGACCGGCAACCTCGACTCCCGCTCCGGCGGCGAGGTCCTCGGCCTGCTCCGCCGCGCCGTACGCCAGACAGACCGCACGGTCGTCATGGTCACCCACGACCCGGTCGCCGCCGCCCACGCCGACGAGGTCGTCTTCCTCGCCGACGGACGCCTGGTGGACCGTATGGAATCCCCCACGGCCGACAAGGTGCTGGACCGCCTCAAGGCCTTCGAGGTGAGGTCATGAACGCGTCCGTACGCCTGAGCATGTCCTCCCTGCGAGCCCACAAAAGGCGCTTCGCCGGTACGTTCCTCGCCGTGTTCCTGGGTGTCGCCTTCCTCGCCGGGACCCTCGTCATGGGCGACACCCTGCGCGCCGACTTCGACACCATGTTCGGCGACGCCACCAGCGGCACGGACGCCGTGGTCCGCAGCGCGGACGCCATCACGACCCCCGGCGAGAGCCAGGGCGTACGGCAGCCGGTGAGCACATCCCTGGCGAAGACCATCGCCCAGGTACCCGGCGTCGCGGCCGCCGCCCCCAGCATCCAGGGCGCGGGCCAACTCGTCGGCGCCAACGGCGAAGCGATCGGCGGCAAGGGCCCGCCCACCCTCGCCGGCAACTGGATCACCGACCCGAAACTCAACCCGTACCACCTGGCCGAGGGCCGCACTCCCACCGCCTCCGGCGAGGTCGTCGTCAACCGAGGCGCCGCCGACAAGGGCCACCTGAAGATCGGCGACACGACAACGCTCCGCACACCGGACCCCGTCAAGGTGACGATCGTCGGCCTCGCGACCTTCGGCGGCGAGGACGGCATGGCCCAGGTGACGTTCACCGGGATGACCCAGTCCGACGCCGAGAAGTACCTCACCGCCAAGCCGGGCGAGGCGTCGACCATCAGAGTGCGCGCGGGCCCCGGCGTAAGCCAGCAACAACTGGTCGACCGCTTGACTCCCGTACTCCCCAAGGGAGTTGAGGCGATCACGGGACAGCAGTCGGCGCAGGAGAACACGGACATGGTCTCCGCTCAATTCCTGACGATCTTCACCACCTTCCTCCTGGTGTTCTCCGGCATCGCCCTGCTGGTGGCGACCTTCTCGATCCACAACACCTTCGCCATCGTCATCGCCCAACGCACCCGCGAGAACGCCCTGTTGCGGGCCCTCGGCGCCTCCCGCCGCCAGATCACCGCAGCCACAGTCACCGAGGCGAGTGTGGTGGCGGTGACGGCGTCGGCAGCGGGCCTCGCGGGCGGCATCGGCACAGCGGCCGGACTCCAGGCACTGTTCCCGGCGATCGGATTCCCTTTCCCGGACGGCGACTTGGTGATCCACACGCTCTCCCTCGCCCTGCCCCTGCTGGTAGGCACAGTCGTCTGCCTGGCCTCCGCCCTCATGCCGGCCATCCGCGCCGGCCGCACCGCCCCCCTGGCCGCACTCCGCGAGACGGCAGTCGACGAGTCCGGCGCATCCCGCCCCCGAGCGGTGACCGGAATAATCCTGGCCACCCTCGCGGTAGCCGTGACACTCACCGGCGTACTGGTCTCACCGTCCCTGCTGCTGGCGGGACTTGGGGCGCTGCTGGCTCTGATCGCCTTCGTGGTCCTGGGCCCGGTAGCCTCCGCCACGGCGGTACGCGTCCTGGGCAGCCCCCTGGACCGACTGCGCGGCATCACCGGCAGCCTCGCCAGGCGCAATGCCCTGCGCAACCCCCGCCGGACGGCCGCCACCGCGAGCGCGCTGATGATCGGCGTGGCCGTCGTATCGCTCTTCACAGTCTTCGGCGCCTCACTGAAGGCCACGATGGACCAGACCGTGTCGCGCTCCTTCGCGGGAGACGTGGCGGTGAGCACCCCCTCCTTCGGCGCGGGCGGCAGCGGACTGAGCCCTCAACTGGCCGGAGCCATCGGCAGGTTGCCCGAAGTGGACACCGCGGTGGGCCTCGGCAAAGGGGTGGCCGAAGTCAACGGCAAGGGAAGGGCGTTGACGGTGACGGACCCCACCGCTCTGGCCCGGACCTTCGACCTGGGAAAGCTCCAGGGCTCCCTGAGCACCCTGGGCACCGACGGCATGGCCATCACGCGCACAGAAGCGGACCGCCAGCACCTCACCACCGGCAGCAAGGCCCAACTCACCTTCACCGACGGCAAGAAGAAGACCTTCACGGTCCGCGCGGTCTACGGCCAGTCCGAACTGGCCGGCGACTACGTCATCACCCGGGCCGCCTGGGCCCCACACCGCACCCAGGACTCCGACACGCTGGTCGCAGTCTCCTTCAAGCATGGCGTGAGCACGGCGACGGGCAAGGCCGCCGTCGAGAAGGTCGCCGACCGCTACGGCGCCCCAGAGGTCCAGACCCGCCACGAATACGCCCAGTCCTCGGCAGGCGGCATTGACATGATGCTGACCCTCGTCTACGCACTACTCGCCCTTGCAGTCCTGATCGCCCTGCTCGGCATCGCCAACACACTGACCCTGGCGATCCACGAACGCACCCGCGAACTGGGCCTGTTGAGGGCAGTGGGCCAGACCCGCCGCCAACTCCGGGCCATGGTCCGCTGGGAGTCGGTCCTGGTGGCAGCCTTCGGCACGGTAGGCGGCCTCGCCCTCGGCGCCTTCCTGGGCTGGGTCCTGGTCAAGGCCTCGGACGGCGCGAGCGACAGCACCTTCGCCTTCTCCGTCCCACCCCAACAACTCCTCCTAGTGGCACTGGTAGGCCTGACAGCAGGTGCACTCGCAGGCCTCCGCCCAGCCCGCCGAGCCGCACATCTCGACCTACTCCGAGCCATCGCGGCGGAGTAGCCAACGGCAAGGGCCCACCAACCTCAGTGTGCCAACGCGCCGGCCGAGAGGGAGCCGTAGGGGCGCGCCGGTGTCGAGAGCCCCAGCGCGCGGAGGCGCGCAGCGCCGAGCACGGTGGGGCTCTCGACACCGGCTTGAAGCGCCCCGAAGGCGACCGAACCAAAGGAGGTGCGCACGGTGGGGCTCTCGACACCGGCTTGAAGCGCCCCGAAGGCGACCGAACCAAAAGAGGTGCGCGCGGCGCCTACCCAACACCGGCCCAGTCAGCCCCCAATCCCCCAACCCAAATCACCGCCCGATCAACCGGCAACGGCCGACCGGGCGGGAGCGTGCTGGGACCGGTGTTCGTCCGGAAGCTCAACCTCGCTGACGAACCGCTGCGCAGGCTTCTCCGCACCCGCACCCGCACCCACCCCCGCCCGACGCACCGGCCGAACCGCCCCCGGCGTTGATGCCGCTGCCGCCGCAGGCGCTACCGCTGGCGTGGCCGAAAGCATGAACCAAACAACCTTCCCGGACTCCCCCTCCGGCCGCACCCCCCAGCTCTCGCTGACGGCGGCCACCATGGCGAGCCCCCGCCCACACGTGGCAGTGGCCGCGACGTCGGAGATGTCGCCGGCGACCGGGAGCCGGGGATCGTGGTCGTGCACGGAGACGACGAGGTGGTCGAGCAGCAGCTCGATCTCGACGGTGCACGTCTTGTCGGGCTGGGCGTGCCGGTGGACGTTGGTCAGGAGCTCTGTCACACCGAGCGCCGCCCGGTCTATGAGTGGATCGAGATGCCAGTAGCGCAACTGCGCAGATACGATTCTGCGGACCTGGCCGATCCGCGACGGCAGAGCTTGGAGCTCTACCGCGCAGTGCCTGCTTGGGTGAGTGATCACGGCTGCGACTCCCCGACGAGAGGCCCGGAAGAACACGGAGTTCGGATCCAGCAGGCTGGTCGAGGGAAATAGGCCGCCTGCTGTTGTGCCCGGCGGCTGGTTCGCAGCGTTATCGCCGGTAAACCCAGAGTGACGTGAGACCAGAGTGACGCAGGGGTGGCGGTCCCGCAACTCGCCGCTCTTCACCGCCGGCTCGCGGCACCGTTCGACTGGTGCTCTCCACCGCCTGCTCGCGGCACCGTTCGACCGGTGCTCTCCACCGCCTGCTCGCGGCACCGATCAACTGGTGCTCTCCACCGCCTGCTCGCGCCACGGTCAGCTGCCGCCCTGCGCGGCCCGCCCGCGACGCCCGGCACCGATCGGTCAGCCGCCCCCGCGCCCGGCAGCCTTGCGCACGGCCTCGATGAACCGGCGTGCCGCAGGGGGCCCGGGCTGCCCCGGCGCGGGGTCGTGCTCGCCGAGCGTCAGCAGGTACCGATTGCCGTTCAGGTCGGCCAGCGCCCGGTCCTCCGGGGCGAACCAGGGCTTCGACGCGCGTACCGCCTGCACCGGCGCGCTGTCGATCTCGCTGCCGTAACTGGTGAGCAACTCCAGCCTGCCGTCATTGATCCGGACCTGTCCGGCCCGGGTGAGCGACCGCAGCCGCTTCCCGATCCGCACGCCCGTGGCCGTGAACTCCGGCTCCGCCATGCTTCCCCGCCCCCTTGGTCCAGGACATCTCGTGATCCAGCGTGCGCCCCCGTTCAGGACGTTCGTCCCGCCCCGGTGCAGTCTGCCCGCACCGGGCGTCGAGCACCAGTACGCACGACACGGTCACGGTGAGTACTCGGAGCACTCGCATAAATGCGCCCCCCAGGATCCGCCGTGACCGCTCCCCAGGGGTGCCTTTGACCTTCCCAAAGGCATGTTTATGCAGGTGAGAAGCGTGCGGAAGGTGCATATGATCGAGGTGTCGGCCGCGCGAAGCGCCGTCGGCGCGAAGCGTAAGGAGTCCCGCCGTGAGCACCACCCCACAGGCCCCGACCGGTGCCACCCTCGATGTCGACCGCAGCGACGCCGCCTACCGGAGCTGGCTGAAAGAAGCCGTCCGCAAGGTCCAGGCAGACGCCAACCGCTCCGCCGACACCCACCTCCTGCGCTTCCCGCTGCCCGAGCACTGGGGCATCGACCTGTATCTGAAGGACGAGTCGACCCACCCGACGGGCAGCCTCAAACACCGCCTGGCCCGCTCCCTCTTCCTCTACGGCCTGTGCAATGGCTGGATCCGGCCCACCCGCCCGGTGATCGAGGCGTCCAGCGGCTCCACCGCCGTCTCCGAGGCGTATTTCGCCAAGCTGATCGGCGTCCCCTTCATCGCGGTCATGCCGCGCACGACCAGCGCCGAGAAGATCCGCCTCATCGAATTCCACGGCGGCCGGTGCCACTTCGTGGACGACTCACGCAAGATGTACGAGGAGTCGGCCGCCCTGGCGATGGAGACCGGCGGCCACTACATGGACCAGTTCACCTACGCGGAGCGCGCCACGGACTGGCGCGGCAACAACAACATCGCCGAATCCATCTTCCGCCAGCTGGAGTTGGAGCGTTTCCCGGAGCCCGCGTGGATCGTCGCCACGGCCGGCACCGGCGGCACCTCGGCGACCCTCGCACGCTACGTCCACTACACGCAGCGCGACACCCTGGTCTGTGTCGCCGACCCGGAGAACTCCTGCTTCTTCGAGGGCTGGACCACCGGCGATCCGGACGTCACCTGTGACTGCGGCTCCCGTATCGAGGGCATCGGCCGCCCCCGGATGGAACCGAGCTTCGTGCCGGGCGCAGTGGACCGCATGATGAAGGTCCCGGACGCGGCCAGCGTCGCCGCCGTACGAGCCCTGGAACAAGCCATCGGCCGCAAGGCGGGCGGCTCCACCGGCACCGGCCTCTGGAGCGCCCTGAAGATCATCGCCGAGATGGTGGCAGCGGGCCAACAAGGCAGCGTGGTAACCCTGTTGTGCGACCCGGGCGACCGCTACCTGGACAAGTACTACTCGGACGAGTGGCTGACGGAACAGGGCTTGGACATCACGCCGTACAGCAAGGCGATCACGTCGCTTTTGGCAACGGGAGTATGGCCAACCTGAGCTGATGAGCGCCGGTTGGTCGGCGCCCCTTTCAGGGGCGCGGGGCTGTGTCGATCTGCGGCTCCGCCGCGCGGGCGCGACCAGCCACGACGGACCCGCAGAAGAACGACGAGCCCTATTGCCCCAGCCGCCGGTCCAACGCAGCCACCGCCCCCTTGAACGCCCGCCCCAACCCGGGCCGCGCCATCCTCACCACACCCCGAAACACCGCGTTCCCCTCCACGGCGAACGTCCACTGAACCCGCGTCCCACCCCCGGAAGGGATCAGCCGCCACTCCTCGGCCATTGCCCGCGCGCCCGGCGCGTTGGTGACGTCGACCCGATACGCGTACACCTCCGCCTCCTTCGCCGCGATCACCGTCTCCCGGAAGTGCCCGCCGCCCTTGAGCCGGATGTCCCGCCCGGCACCGTCGTCGACCGACTCGGCCCGGGTCACGGCCGCGAACCACTCGGCCCACCCGGGCACATCGTCGTTGAGGGCGTGGAATACCGCGTCCGGTGCCGCGGACATCTCCTGCGCGAAGATCAGCCGTACCGGAGCGGTGTCGATGAAGTCGAGCCCGACGGGGCGCAGTCGGTGAGCCATGGGCGCGAACCCCCTTGACGGAGAAGGGAAGTTGACCGGAGCGACGTCACGATAGCTGGCGATCCGTCAGATGTCTGCGTCGTCGTCGGGTTCGCCCGCCACCACGAGCCGCCGCAGATGCTCGGAGATGTCCTCGCGTGCCGCGGCCGGCAGCCCCGCGTCCGTCACCAGCGTGTCGACCTGCTCCAGCGCGGCGAACGAACTCAGGCCCACCGTCCCCCACTTGGTGTGGTCGGCGACCACCACGACCCGCCGCGCCGACTGCACGAGCCTGCGGTTGGTCTCGGCCTCCGCGAGGTTCGGCGTGGACAGCCCGGCCTCGACCGATATGCCGTGGACGCCGAGGAAGAGCATGTCGAAGTGGAGCGCCGCGATCGCCTGGTCGGCCACCGGGCCCACCAGCGAGTCGGAGGGGGTCCGCACCCCGCCGGTCAGGACGACCGTCGCCGCGCCCTGCCGCTGTCCCGAGGTGCGCTGCGCCGCGTGGAAGACGTCCGCCACCCGCACCGAGTTGGTGACCACGGTGAGATCGGCGACCTCGAGCAGATGGTGCGCCAGCGCGTACGTCGTCGTACCGCCCGAGAGCGCGATCGCCGTACCGGGCGCGACCAGTTCCGCCGCGGCCCGCGCGATGTCCTCCTTGGCGGTCAGTTCAAGACCAGATTTCGCCTCGAAGCCCGGCTCGTGCGTGCTCGCCTCGACAACCGGCACAGCCCCGCCGTGCACCTTCTCCAGGACGCCCTGGCGGGCCAGCGCGTCGAGATCGCGGCGGACGGTCATGTCCGACACGCCGAGCTTGCGGGTCAGTTCGTTGACGCGGACGCCGCCGCGGCGCCGGACCTCGTCGAGGATCAGGGCGCGCCGCTGCTCCGCGAGGAGGTTCTGATTCTCACTCACGTACGCTCCGGTCCTTTCGCCTCAACCCGTCCGACCGTCCGGCGCACCGGCTCGGAGCAGGACCTTCGTCCCGGCTGCGGTGCGCGGACGTCCCATCCTCGCACGCCCCCGCAAGCACTGCGCCACCGCCTGTCCCGACGCGCACATGTCATCGGGGCCTCATCCGTCCCCCGTGTTGTCACACGGATCGGGGAGATTCGGTGACAGGGCGTGTGCGACGCGCCGAAAGGGGCGATCCTGGTGGTCACACGGACACAGACAGACGGTACGTCACGGGGGATGTGCGAACAGTGGAGCGTGTGCAGGAACATGCCGTCACGAGCGGGGCCGACGAGCCCGCCGTACGGTTAGACCGGACCGAACCCGCCCTGGAACTCCTGGTCCACGGAGTCGGCGGCGCCACACCCGAGGACATGCTCGGCGATCCGCGCACGGTGCGGATCACCGGTGACGACACGGCGGCCGTCTTCCGGCGCACCGCCGACGTCGACGCCGAGTCCAGAACCGCCGACGGCCGTACCGGACCGATCCGCGAGGCGTACGTCTGGTGCAACCTGACCTCCGGCAACGGCACCCGCGCCCTGTGGCTGCTGCTGCTGCCGTTCATGGTCGTCAACCTCGCGCACTGGATGCGCCCCAACGCCCGCGACCGGAAACGGACAGTGCGCTTCTACGGCCTGCTGGTGCGGCTCGCGGGCCTCACCCTGACCGTGCTGCTCGTCGCGGCGGCCTGCGAGGTCGCCCTCGATCTCGCCGCCTGGCAGTGCGCCGGCACGCGCGCGTGCGCCGAGCGCCACTCCTGGCTGGGCTTCCTGTCGCCCGCCGTCTCGCACGACAGCTGGTGGAGCCGCCCCGGCCGCCGCCTCGCGCTCGCCGCCCTGGTGCCGACCGCGCTGACCGTCCTGCTCTGGTACCTGTCCCGCCGCACCTGGAGCGCGTACGAGTCCCAGCGGCCCATTCCGCGCCGTCCCGAGCCCGACGACGAGACCGGCCAGAGCTCGCTCGGCCGCCCCGGCTTCTGGTACGGCCGCCGCCTGGTCGCCCGACTGCGCGCCGCTCACACGGCGGCGGGCCTCCTGACGGTCGCCGCGGCCGTCACCGTCTCGACGGCGGGCTTCGACGGCGGGCCCGACGGATCCCACGGCCCGGCCTTCCTCGGCGCGCTCCTGGAGACGGCGCTCGCCGGTCTCGCGTGCGTCGTGGTCTACGTCGTGTGCCGCCGGGGCCGCAGCGAGAACCGCCTCGACCAGGCACTCGACCGCCGTCTCGTCCGGTGGCTGCCGCTCGGCGCGCTCCTGCTGCTCGCCCTCGCCCTGCTGTACGCCGCCTGGCCGCGCCCCGGATGGGAGTCCTCCGGGCGCCTGCCGGGAGACGTCGCCTTCGGCGGGATCGCCCTGGTCCAGGGCCTGCTGGTGATCGTCCTCGCGGTCGTCGCCCACCTGCTGCACCGCACTCACCCCGACCCGCGCGCCGCGATGCGCGGTCTCGGCGGACCGGCCGTCGCGATGCTGGCCTGCGCCCTGGGCGGTGTGATGTCCGGCGGGGTGTCCCAGCGGGTCTCCGACTGGCTGGACGGCACCGGCATGTCCATCGCGGGCCCGCCCGTGCTGCTCACCTGGCAGGCCTCGGTGATCCCGCCGCTGCTCCTCGTCGTCCTCGTCCTCTCCGCCGGACTCGGTCACCGCACCTGGCGGCTGCGCCGCACCGAACTGGGCGCGGTGGCGCACGACTATCCCGGAGAGCGCCGGGACCACGCCCGCACCGCCCGGATCGCGAGCACGCGCGCGATGGCCGCGCTCACCGACCGCGGCCCCCTCCTGGTCGCCGTGACCTCCACCGCGACCCTGCTCCTGGGCGCCGCAGCGCTCGTCGGCGCCTTCGCCACCGACAAGACACCGGAACGGGCCGGAGAGGAGGGGCAGGCTTTCGTGCACGGCGCCGCCCAGACCTCCCAGGGACTCGGCTCCTGGCTGATCGGGCTCGGCTTCATCCTCTTCGTCACCTGGGGCAGGCGCGCCTACAAGGACCCCTCCGCGCGGCGCACCATCGGCATCCTGTGGGACGTCGGCACCTTCTGGCCGCGCGCCGCCCATCCCTTCGCCCCGCCCTGCTACGCCGAGCGCGCGGTCCCCGACCTGACCTGGCGGATCGCCACCTGGACCCGCGCCACCGGCGGCCGGCTCGTCATCTCCGGCCACTCCCAGGGCAGCGTCCTGGCCGCCGCCGCGGCCTGGCAACTCAAACCGGCCCAGCGCAAACGAGTCGCCCTCCTGACCTATGGCTCACCCCTGGAGCGCCTCTACGGCCGCTGGTTCCCCGCCCACTTCGGACCGGCCGCGCTCAGCCGCCTGCACGACGAGGTCGACTGCTGGCGCAATCTGTACCGGCTCACCGACCCCATCGGCGGCCCGGTCCGCCTGACCGGCGGCTGCGGCCCGGAGGTGGACCACGGCCCCCTCAAGGACCCGCTGGAGTACGGCCGTACCGCCCAACACCCGCTGCCCGCCCCGATCCTGGGCCACTCCGACTACCAGGCCGACCCGGCGTTCGCCGTGGAACGGGAGCGGCTGCTGGCCCGGCTGCGGCCCGAGGTGCCGCCTCAGGGCAGCTCGGGCAGGTCCTCCGCGTAGAGCAGGGTCAGGTCGTCCGTGCTCGGCTCCTCGACCTGGGCGACCCGGCTCGCATGCCGCTCCACCATCGCCTCGAAGGTCTGCCGCGCCGTACGGCCGTTGCCGAACGCGGCGCCCTTCGGGATCGCGGTGAAGTACTTCGTCAGTCCCTCGGACGCGCCCTCGGCCAGCCGGTACTCGTGCTCCTCGGCCTGCTGCTCGACGATCCTCAGCAGTTCCTCGGGGTTGTAGTCGCTGAAGGTGATGGTCCGTGAGAAGCGGGACGCCACACCGGGGTTGACGGACAGGAACCGCTCCATCTCGGCCGTGTAGCCCGCGACGATCACCACGACCGCGTCCCGGTGGTCCTCCATCAGCTTCACCAGCGTGTCGATGGCCTCTTTGCCGAAGTCGCGGCCCGAGTCCTCCGGGGACAGCGCGTACGCCTCGTCGATGAACAGCACCCCGCCGCGCGCCTTGTCGAAGGCCTCCTGGGTGCGGATCGCCGTGGAGCCGATGTGCTCGCCGACCAGGTCGACGCGGGACACCTCGACGAGATGCCCCTTCTCCAGGACACCGAGCGAGGCGAGGATCTCGCCGTAGAGCCGGGCGACCGTCGTCTTGCCGGTGCCGGGGGAGCCGGTGAAGACCAAGTGCCGTTTGACGGAGGCCGCCTTGAGGCCGGCCTGCTGGCGGCGGCGGCCCACCTCGATCATGTCGATGAGGGAACGCACCTCGCGCTTGACGCTGTCCAGGCCGACCAGCCCGTCGAGTTCACCGAGGACCGCCCTGGAGGTGCGGGACTCCTTCTCCGGATCCGGCGCGGTGACCGGGGGCTCCCGCTCGGCGGTGCGCTGGCCGGGGATCGCGCCCAGCACACTGGTCGACCGGCTCGCCGTCTCCACGGCCGTCTCATGGGCGGTGGGCTGCTTGAGGCCGCTCTCGTCGCTGGTGCAGTCCTCGACGACGGGTCCGGTGCCGGGCCCCGCGTCCGGTCCGGCGTCCGCGAACTCGTAGCCACCGCGCGCGCACCGCTCCGTGCGGCACTTCTTGAGCGTCGTACGACAGCCGTCTATGACATGGAAGCCGTAGCCGCCGCTGCCCGTCACCCGGCAGCCCTGGAAGGTGCCCCGGCCGCCCGCGGAGACGTAGAAACCAGCCTCGGCGGGGGCGTCGACCGTGCAGCGCTCGATGGTGGGGTCGGCGCCCTTGGTGACGATCACGCCGGTCTGGGTGGCGTCCACCGTGCAGTTGTTCAGGGTGCCGCCGCTGCCGTGGTCGCGGAACCAGGCGCCCGTGGCCGCGTCCCGGATCCGGCAGTCGTCGAGCTGCGCGGTCGCGCCGTCGCTCACCGACACGGCCGTGTTGCGCACCTGGGAGATGTCACTGTCGACGACGTCCGCGCGCGAGCCGCGGTCGAGCACGAACAGCGCGTCCGGTACGTCGTGTACCCGGCAGGAGTCGAGGACCACCGTCGCACCGTCGCTGACCCACACCGCCGGATAGTCGCCCGTGCTGTCGAAGATCTCGCACTGGTTGGCGTCCACGCGCGTGCCCGGGTCCCACACCGACAGTCCGTTGCGCCCGAACTGACGCACCGTCGTCCGCGTCAGCGTCAGGACCGACCGGGAGCGCAGGTCGACCGCGTTCTCCGGGATGTCGTGGATGCGGCAGTCGGCGAGCGTCAGCACCGCGTCCGTGTCGAGCGTGACGCCGTCGGCGGTCGTACGGTGCACATCGCAGTCGGTGAGGTGCGCGGTGGCGCGGGCGGTGATCTGGACGCCGCTGCCGCGCGTCTCGTAGACCTCGCAACCCACCGCCTCCAGCGAGGAGTTCTCGCCGGTGGCGGACAGGCCCACCCCCGAGGCGTGGTGGATGCGGCAGCGCTCCAGGCGCGGGTGGCCGCCGGCGCGGACCGCGACACCGGCCTGGCCGGCCGAGACGACCTCGCACTCCTCGAACACCCCGCCACCGCCGTCGAGTACGGCGATTCCGATGCCGGCCGGATTGTCGACCGTGCAGCGCCGCACGGTCGGGCGGGCACCGCCGCGGACCTCGATGCCGGACGCGGAGCGTGTGACGATCCGCAGATCCGTCAACTCCGGTGCCCCGTCCTCGACAAGGAGCGCGGGCGCGGCCGAGTCCTGGCCCTCGACATGCAGGTCCTGGACGATCGCCGACGCGCGCACGGTCAACGGCACGCCGTCCAGAGGCGCGATGCGCACCGAGCCGGGCGAACCCTCGGGACCGCGCAGGGTCACCGACCGCTGTACGACGAGGTTCTCGCGGTAGGTGCCGGGAGCGACGGTCAGTACGTCGCCCTCGGCCGCGGCCTCCAGGGCGGCGGCGAGCGACGCGTACTCACCTGTGCGGCGCCGCCACCGCGATGTGCCGGTGTGCGTCACCTGGACCGTGCCCTGTGCCATGGCGCTGCTGTGCCCCCACCTCGTGGTACGCGGGTTGATGCCGAAGCCTTCGCCGGTCCACCGTAGCGTGCGTGCGGGCGGTGGGTTGACCAGAGCCGGAAGGCTGTCAGCTGCCGGTGCCGGTCCGGCCCCAGTCCGGGCCCGCCCGCTCCCACGCCCGGTCCCAACGCGCGTACCTGCGGCGGACCATGCGCCACAGCACGAACCGTCGGCCGCTGTCGACGAGCCCGGCGGTCAGCAGTGCCGCACCGAACCCGGCGAGCACGGCGTGCGTCGTCGCCGTGGCCGAGTCCAGCGGGCGGGCCACTATGCGGCCGTGTCGGTCCGTCCAGACCTTGAAGTGGTCGCCCGTGTGCGGGGTGTTGAGGCTCGCCATCACCGCGCCGTGCTGGACGGTGCCGTCGGGCGCGGTCCAGTCGGCGAGGACCCGGCTGCGGACGTCCCGCGCGGTGGCCGAGTCGGGGTCGGGGTCCAGCTCGGCCCCCTTCAGCTTCTTGACCACCGTGGCCGTCACGACATGCCGGTCCGCGCGCTGCTCACGCACCGACCGCTGCAGGGTGTTCTGCGCAACGGCGCCGACGAGCGAACCGATCAAGGGCGCGGCGACCAGGACCAGCAGCAGGACCACGAGGGCCAGCCAGGCCTCGACCAGATCGGTCGCGCGACGCAGCGGATTGCGCCGCCAGCGCCACAGACCCCTGATTGCTCCCACCGTCCCGCACCCCCTTCCCGCTCCGTGATAACTCCTGGGAGAGCCGTCCACGCGAGATCAGTGCCGAAGAGAGAGCGAAATCACCTCTCCCGGGGTCTCTTATGAACTTCTCACGGGATCTCAACGACCGGGCCCACGGGGAGGGTTCCCGACCCGCACCCCCATCGGCGGATCCCCGCCTACGCGAGGATCCGGACCGGATCACCGACGCGGATCGTGCCGGTGGACAGGGGTACCAGGTTCTGCCCGAAGACGAGCCTGCCGTCGATGCGCCGGTGCCGGGCCAGGGTGCGCAGCGGTTCCTTGCCGCGCTCGGCGGTGCCCTGGTCGGTGGTGGTCACGACGCAGCGCCCGCACATCTTCGCGACCCGGAAAGTGACCTCGCCGATCGCCACGCGCGACCAGTCGTCCTCGGCCCAGGCGGCCGTACCCGCCACGACCGCGTTGGGCCGGAACCGGTTCATGGGCAGCGGCCCCTCGGCGGGGTAATCACCCTGTGCGACAAGGGAGTTGAGGGCGTCGAGGGAGGCCTCGGAGGTCAGCAGCAGCGGATAGCCGTCGGCGAAGCCGACCGTCTCACCGGGAAGTCCGTACTCGGGGTCGACGGGGCGGCGCGTGGCGGGATCGTCCATGTGGACGAGACGGACCCCGAACCCCAGATACGCGCCGCACCACACATGTGCGGCGTCCGTGGCCGGCACCGCGTCCACCTTGGTGCCGAAGATCTCCATCGCCACGGTGGCGACCGGCTCCGGAACGGGCACGGTCAGCGGGTCGAGGCCGGGCGCGGACAGACGAACACCGCCGCCGGGCAGAAGCTCGGCGGCGGCCAGCGCGAGACGCGGGTGCTCGCGTTGCGTGACGACCTTTCCCCTGTCGTCGATCAGCGCCCAGCGTCGGTCACCGGCCAGCCCCCAAGGCTCCACCTGAGCCTCCCGGGGAGAGAAGCCCCGGAGCGCCTTGACCGGATGAACGTGGATCGACCGCAGCACCGCATTCCCCATCACTCCATCGTGCCAGGCGGCACCGACAGCGCAGGGTGCGGATCAGTAACCGCGGTACTGCTGGTTGTTGCTGTACGGGTCCTGCTGGTACGGAGCGGGGGCCGGGCGGGGAGCCGCCGGACGCATCGCCTCGTAGCCGGCCGGAGCCGCCATCGGACGCGGCTGCTGTTGCTGCTGGCCGTAACCGCGCGGCGGGGCCTGCTGCGGGATGTAGGCGGCGGGCGCCTGCTGCAGCGGTGAGGGCTGCTGCGCCTGCGGGTAGCCGTAGGGGGTCTGCGAGGGACCCGCCGGGAGGGCGGGCAGCGCCGACGGCAGCGCGGGCAGGTTGCTCCCCGGCATGTCGTACGCGGCGGGAACCCGGATCGGGGCGATCTGCGGGGTCCCCCGCTCGGCCACGAGGGAGTCGTAGATCGGAGTGTCCGGGAAGGAGGCGGAGTAGTAGCCGCCGCCATAAGTGGAGCGGGGGGAGGTCATGGCACATAAGTTAAGCCCACGATGTGGTGGTTGGGGAGACCGATTAGAGGGTTGTTTTCCGTGTCGGCAGTGGCATGGGATCCCCAATGCGAGCGAACTTGTCAAAAAAGGGCATGGATCCGGGTTCGGATCGTGTAAAGCCCGAGTTCCCGGCGGGTTACCAGCGGTTGGCCACGGGTGTTGCCGCGCTCCTCATGGGCGTTCGCGGCCCCGGGGAATAGGTTGTGCGAGTAGACACCCAATGGGCTGCCGGGGCGTGTCCTGGCACGGTGACACGCGATGGGGGCAGACATGTCAATGCCGAAAGGATCGAATGTTCCGGTGCCGACGACGGCACTGCGCGTCGAATTGGGGTGGCGGCCCGGCCCCGGAGTCCCCGACGCGGACGCCTCGGCCCTGCTCCTGGTCGACGGGAAGGTCCGCACCGACGGCGACTTCGTCTTCTACAACCAGCCGACGCACTCCTCCGGCGCGGTCCGCCACGAGGGCAAGAACAACGCCGGCGGGCGGATGACCGACACCCTGCTCATCGACCTCGCGCGCGTGGAGCCCGCCGTGGACCGCGTCGTCCTCGCCGCCTCCGCCGACGGCGGAACGTTCGGCCAGGTCCCCGATCTGTACATCGAGGTCCGGGACACCGTGCAGAACACCGTGGCCGCCCGCTTCGACAGCACGGGCGCGACGGTCGAGACCGCCTTCGTGCTCGGTGAGTTCTACCGCCGCCAGGGCGCCTGGAAGTTCCGGGCCGTGGGCCAGGGCTACGGCAGCGGGCTCGAAGGCCTGGCGACCGACTTCGGCATCGCCGTGGACGAACCGCAGCAGGCGGCGCCGGCCGTCACCATGCCGCCGCCTTCAGGACCACCGGTGAACCTGCCCCCGCCGCCCGTGACCGTGGCTCCGCCCGTGACCGCGGCTCCGCCGCCCCCTCCGCCCCCGATGCCGCCCACCGCCCCCGTCCGGCTGTCCAAGGTGACGCTCACCAAGGCGGCCCCCTCGGTCTCCCTGACCAAGCAGGGCGGCACCTCGGGCGCCCTGCGCGTGAACCTCAACTGGGAGGTGCGCAAGCAGTTCTCGGGCTGGGGCAGCAAGCGCGGCCGGGCCGTCGCGATGCACGCCGACCTCGACCTCGACCTGTGCGCCCTGTACGAACTGGCCGACGGCCGCAAGGGCGTCGTCCAGGCCCTCGGCAACGCGTACGGCTCCCTGCAGCGGCCCCCGTACATCCACCTCGACGGCGACGACCGCACCGGCGCGTCGGCGAGCGGCGAGAACCTCACCGTCAACCTCGACCACATCCGGGACTTCCGGCGCATCCTCGTCTTCGTGACCATCTACGAGGGCGCCCGTTCCTTCGCCGACCTGCACGCCACCGTCACCCTCCAGCCCCAGCACGGCGCCGCGATCGACTTCTCGCTCGACGAGTGCACGGTCCCCTCCACGGTGTGCGCGCTCGCCCTGATCACCAACACCGGGGGCGACCTCGTCGTCCAGCGCGAGGCCCGCTACCTCGTCCCCGACCGTGGCGTGAGCCCGCAGCGGACCGTGGACCGCGTCTACGGGTGGGGCATGAACTGGACCCCGGGTCGCAAATGAGCCCTCAGCTCTCCTCGCCGACGACGGCGTCCGGACGTGCGTAGGTGCGGCCCTTCCAGGCCGCACCGCGTCCCCTGTAGTGCTGCACCGCGGAATCGACCGTCATCAGGAGGTACAGAAACGCGGTGAACGGCAACAGGGGAGCGAGCCACAACGGCTGCTCGTAGTAGCGGAGCATCGGGACGTACGTCCCCGTCATCACCAGCCACGCGAGCCCGCCGAGAACCGCGGTCCCCGCACTTCCCGCGCCCAGCCCCACGAACAGGGCCACCGGGGGCACGAGATACACCAGCGCCAGCCCCACGACGGTGCCCAGGAGGAGCAGCGGGTTGTGCCGCAGCTGCGCGTACGCGCTGCGCGAGACCATCCTCCACAGGTCGTGCAGCCGCGGATAGGGGCGCACACTGTCCACCCCCTCGGCGAGCCCCAGCCAGATGCGGCCCCCACCGCCCTTGACGGCACGCGCGAGTGCCACGTCGTCGATCACCGCGTGCCGGATGGCGTCCGGGATCCGCGCCCGCTCGGCCGTGTCGGCGCGCAGCAGGACACAGCCGCCGGCCGCCGCCGCGGTGCGGGCGCCCTTCCGGCCGATCCGGCGGAACGGATAGAGCTGCGCGAAGAAGTAGACGAACGCGGGGACCACCAGCCGCTCCCACAGACTCTCCACGCGCAGCCGGGCCATCAGCGAGACGACGTCGAAGCCACCGGTGCGCGCCGCCGCCACCAACTCCCGCAGACTGTCCGGGGCGTGCGCGATGTCGGCGTCCGTCAGCAGCAGATACTCGGGGCCACGCGCGCGTGCAAGGCCGATACCGTGCCGTACGGCCCACAGCTTGCCCGTCCAGCCCGCCGGCGGTTCACCGGGGGAGTCCACGGTCAGCGGCAACCCGCCCCGCGTCCGCGCGAGTTCACGGGCCAGCTCCCCGGTGCCGTCCGAACTCCCGTCGTCGACAAGGAAGATCTCCGCCCGCCCCGGATAGTCCTGGGCGAGCAGCGAGGGCAGACTCTCCCGCAGTACGGCGGCCTCGTCGCGGGCCGGCACGACCACGCAGACCGACGGCCAGTCGTCCGGGTCGGTGCGGGCCGGCAGTCTGACGTCCGTGCGCCAGAAGAAGCCCTGACAGAGCAGCAGCCACAGCCAGGCGGCGAGTGATACGGCGGCGGTCCACGCGAGGGTGCTCACGGGCGCAGTTTGCCCCAAGGAAGCGGCTCCACAGAGGCCATCGTCTATCGTGGCCGGGTGAAGATCGCGCTCATGGACTCCGGAATCGGCCTTCTGGCGGCCACCGCGGCGGTACGACGCGTACGCCCCGACGCGGATCTCGTGCTCTCCCTGGACCCCGACGGCATGCCCTGGGGACCGAGGACTCCGGAAGACCTCACGCGGCGCGCGCTCGCCGTCGCCGAGGCCGCCGCCGCGCACCGGCCCGACGCCCTGATCGTCGGGTGCAACACGGCGACGGTCCACGCCCTGACCGCACTGCGGGACCTCCTGGAGCCGGGCATCCCCGTCATCGGCACGGTCCCGGCGATCAAGCCGGCCGCCGCCGGCGGCACGCCCTTCGCGATCTGGGCCACGCCCGCCACCACCGGCAGCCCCTACCAGCGCGGCCTCATCGAGGACTTCGCCGAAGGTGTGCCGGTGACGGAGGTCCCCTGCTGGGGACTGGCCGAGGCCGTGGAACACGCGAACGAGACCGCCATCGACGCCGCCATCGCCGCGGCCGCCGCGCTCACCCCCGACGATGTAACGACCGTCGTCCTGGGCTGCACCCATTACGAAATCGTCGCCGAACGCATCCGCGCGGCCGTCCAGCGCCCCGACCGCCCGCCGCTCGTCCTGCACGGCTCCGCCGACGCGGTCGCCGCCCAGGCGCTGCGCCGGATCGGTGCGCAGCCCGCACCCGAGGCGCCGGCCGACGGCACCCTGACGGTGCTGCTGAGCGGTCGTGAGGGCCCGCTGCCCGTCGAGGCGGCGGCCTACGCGGAAGGCCGGCTGCTGCGGGCCGTCACCCCCGCCCACTGACCACCGGCGACGAAGCGGACGCTGTGCGTCCACCTTGTCGTCGCGCAAAACGGTCACCCTCCGCAACGCGGTACCCGCGCAGCGAAACCTGAGTAGTCTCGTAGGCATGAGGGACCACCCCCGCGACGAAACCTTCCCGCAGACCGAGATCTGGACCGGACGCGCCACCAACCGGTTCCAGTGGCTGCTGGCGCTCGCCGGTGCCGCCTGCATGGCGCTCGGCATCGAGCTGGCCGTGGACTCCGCCTGGACGTCCGGCATCGCCCCGCTCGCCATGTCCGTCGTCGGGTGCATCGCGGCCGGACTGCTGATGCTGTTCGGCACGCTCGCCTTCGTGCACGTCGCCCTGAAGGTCGACACGGAGACCCTCGAAGTGCGCTGCGGCCACATCGGTGTGCCGCGCCGCCGTATCCCCCTCGCCAGCGTCGCGGGCGCCGAGTTCGTCCCGCACGTCACCCCGCGCCAGTGGGGCGGCTGGGGCTACCGCTGGCGGCCCGAGAAGGGCACCGCCGTCGTCGTACGGCGTGGTGAGGGAATCGTGCTGCGGCTGTGGGACGGGCACACGTTCACCATCACCGTGGACAACGCGGAGGCGGCCGTACGGATCATCACGGACCGGCTGGTGCCGCCCACGCCCGGCGCGGTGCACTGACGTCACCCTCGCCCCTCATGGGGCAAGGCGATCGCCACGCGCGCGTGCCTCCGGAACGGTGCGTGAGGCGTCGTCGGTGATCGGGTGGGCCGTGGCCAGCCCGGCCAGGAAACCCGCGCCGGCTGTGACCGTCGTGAAACTGAGCGCGTTGCCCATCGAGGCGATGACCGCGAGCCCGGTCAGCGCGGCCCCCGCGGTGAGCGCGATCGGGGTGGAGCGCGGAGTGCGCCACAACGCGTGGAGCACCCAGTAGAAGGCCGCCGCCAGCAGGAGCACGCCGACGATCCCCTGCTCGGCCGCCATCTGGAACGGCGCCGAGTGCGGCTTCCCGTCCGGCAGCAGGGCCTCGGCCGCCGCGCCGCTCAGCTCCCCGAAGCGCCCCGGGCCCACCCCCAGAGCGGAATCCTGATGCGCCATGTGCAGGGCGTCCTGCCACAGCTGCACCCGGTGAAGGCTCAGCTGGCCCTCCAGGGACTCGGTGAGCCCGTCCGGCAGCACGTTCCCGGCGATGGCCCAGGTCGCCCCGGTCACCAGCGCCGCGGCCAGGCCGAGGCCCACGACACCGAGACCGCGGTGTCGCATCCGGCCGCCGGCGAACGAGCACAGCAACACCGCCGTACACGTGACGAACCCCGAGACCGAGCCCAGGACGAGCGCGGTGACCGTGATCCCGGCGGCCAGCAGGCGCAGCGCGAGCCGCAGCGCCGGGCCCGGGGCGGCCCAGGCCGCGCAGCACGCGGAACCGACGGCCAGGGTCAGCAGGGCCGCGGTGGCCCCGGCGTGGCCGAGCGGGGCGACGAACTGGGGGCCCGGGGCGAGGCGCGGTTCGGCCAGCGCCAGACCGAGGCTCGCCAGCGCCCCGGCACAGGGCGCGGCGACCGGCACGAGCGCCCCGGAGATCCGCCCCGACGCATACCCGGCGGAGACTGCCAGGACCGCGAGCAGCACACCCTCGGGCCGGCCGTCGTGCATCGCCGCGGTGATCAGCGACCACGCGGCAGACGCCCCGAGCACCGCGACACCTACGGCATCCGAAACGTTTCGTCTCTCACTGTCGGCGTCCGGACCGGTCGCCGACGCCATCCCCGTGGAACCCACCCCGCCGCCCCCTGAACCGAGCCCCCCGACCCGTGACCGACCCCGGCCGCCGGCCTGGACCGACCGCACGACAGGGGCTCCGGCACACCGTAACGGCTGATGACCGATTTGTGGACGAGTTGCGCAGGAACGATGCGGCTCCCGGCCTGTTCAGTGCCCCGTGCTGCCATCCGGACCGTGCTGTCGGCCCCAAGGTCAACCGCCGTACACTCCCGGAGTGACCGTCACCGCAACTTCCGTGGACGAGTCGGACCAGCTGGAGCCCCAGACCGCGCCCGCAGCGCGCCTCGCCCGGCTCGTCCGTCTGGTCCCGGCCGCCGTAGCCGCCCTCTCCGGAGTGCTGCTCTACGTCAGTTTCCCGCCCCGCACGCTGTGGTGGCTGGCGCTGCCCGCCTTCGCCTGTTTCGGGTGGGTGCTGAGAGGCCGCAGCTGGAAGGCGGGCCTCGGCCTCGGCTACCTCTTCGGCCTCGGATTTCTGCTGCCGCTGCTGGTGTGGACCGGTGTCGAGGTCGGCCCCGGGCCCTGGCTCGCGCTGGTCGCGGTCGAGGCGATCTTCGTCGCGCTGGTCGGCGCGGGCATCACCGCGGTGTCGAAACTGCCCGCCTGGCCGCTGTGGGCGGCATCGCTGTGGATCGCCGGTGAGGCGGTACGCGCGCGTGCCCCCTTCCACGGCTTCCCCTGGGGCAAGATCGCCTTCGGCCAGGCGGACGGCGTTTTCCTGCCGCTCGCCGCCGTGGGCGGCACCCCGGTCCTCGGCTTCGCCGTCGTCCTGTGCGGCTTCGGCCTGTACGAGATAGTGCGCCTGACCCTGGAGACCCGGCGCACCCGTGTCGTGCGGCGGTCCGCGGCGGCCGTGGCCCTGCTGAGCGTGGCCGTACCGGTGGTCGGCGCGGTGGCCGCGCGTTCCCTGGTGAGTGACAAGGCCGAGGACGGCACCACGACCGTCGCGGTCATCCAGGGCAACGTCCCGCGCGCGGGGCTGGAGTTCAACGCCCAACGGCGTGCCGTCCTCGACTACCACGTCAAGGAGACACTGCGGCTGGCCGCGAAGGTCAAGGCGGGCAAGGTCGCGAAGCCCGACGTGGTCCTGTGGCCCGAGAACTCCTCCGACGTCGATCCGTTCGCCGACGCCCAGGCCTACGCCGACATCGACGAAGCCGCGAAGGCGATCGGCGCGCCCATCTCGGTCGGCGGTGTGGTCGAACGCGGCGGCAAGCTCTACAACGAGCAGATCCTCTGGGACCCGGTGAAGGGCCCGACCAGCACCTACGACAAACGCCAGATCCAGCCGTTCGGCGAGTACCTCCCGATGCGCTCGCTCCTCGGGGCCATCAACAAGAACTGGACCAGCATGGTCCGCCAGGACTTCAGCCGGGGCACCAAGCCGGGCGTGTTCACCATGAACGGCGCCAAGATCGGCCTGGTCACCTGCTACGAGGCCGCCTTCGACTGGGCCGTGCGCTCCGAGGTCGCCGACGGCGCCCAGCTGATCTCCGTGCCCAGCAACAACGCGACCTTCGACCGCAGCGAGATGACCTACCAGCAGCTCGCCATGTCCCGGGTCCGCGCGGTCGAGCACAGCCGGACCGTCACGGTCCCGGTGACCAGCGGCGTCAGCGCGATCATCATGCCGGACGGGAAGATCACCCAGAAGACAGGCCTGTTCGTGGCCGACTCCCTGGTCCAGAAGGTGCCGCTGCGCTCCTCGGAGACACCGGCCACCAAGCTCGGCACCCTGCCCGAAATGGCCCTGGTCCTCGTCGCCGCGGGCGGCCTCGGCTGGGCGATCGGCGCCGGTCTGCGCCGGCGGCGCACGGGCGACGCCTAGCCATACGCCCGTCGTATATCCGCCGCACGCACGGTAGTTCGTGGAGTGGCCATGGATCGTCCCGTTAGGGTCTGACCATGGCTACTCCTGATTTCATTCGTACGATCCGGGAATCCGCCGGGCACCAACTGCTGTGGCTTCCCGGGGTGAGCGCCGTGGTCTTCGACGGCGCGGGACGCGTGCTGCTGGGCAAGCGGTCGGACAACCACGAGTGGGCGTTGCCCTCCGGCATTCCCGAGCCCGGTGAGCAGCCCGCGGTGTGCGCGGTGCGCGAGGTGTTCGAGGAGACGGCCGTCGAGTGCGTGGCGGAGCGGGTCGTCATGGTCAAGGCCGAGGGGCCGATCAGCTATCCCAACGGTGACGCCTGCCAGTTCATGGACATCACCATGCAGTGCCGGGCCGTCGGTGGCGAGGCGGCCGTGAACGACGACGAGTCCTTGGAGGTCGGCTGGTTCGAGCTGGATGCGCTGCCCGAACTCAGCGATCGCCAACTGTTCCGGATCAAGCAGACCCTGGCTGACGCACCCACATGGTTCGACACCACGACTTCTGACTGAAGTATCGGCTCGGCCCATATGTGGTGGGGCAATAGCGCTGCCCAGGCTCGACACATGACCGCGCCCAGTCCCCTCCCGGGGCACCGCACCACCCCTCCCCTCGACCTCGGCGGCCGTACCGCACTCGTCACCGGCGCCGCCGGCGGTATCGGCCGTGCCTGCACCCTGCGGCCGGCCGCCGCCGGGGCGAAGGTCAGAGCGGTCGACGTGGATGCCCCGGGGCTCGCGGCCCTCGCCGAGCAGGCGCGGGACCTGGCGGGCACCGTCGAGCCGCACGTAGTCGACCTCACCGACCTGGACGCCGCCGAGCAGGCCGCGGCCGGCACGGATGTCCTGGTGAACAACGCGGGGCTGCAACTGGTGCGCCCCGTCGAGGAGTTCCCGCCCGACGTCTTCCACACGGTGCTCACCGTGATGCTGGAAACACCCTTCCGGCTCATCCGTGGAGCCCTGCCTCATATGTACGCCCAGGGTTGGGGCCGGATCGTCAATGTGTCCTCCGTACATGGGCTGCGCGCCTCCGCCTTCAAGTCCGCGTATGTGCCGCCAAACATGGTCTGGAGGGACTCTCCAAGACCGCCGCACTCGACTCCTCGGCGAGGACTGGCAGGACCCGTCCCGCGCCCTGGAGATCCAACTCGCTCTGCGGCTGAGGCGGTTGGCGGTTCTGGGGCGGGCCCGTCATACGGAGGAGGCCTTGCGGCCCCGGAGTGCGACGAGGGCCAGCAGCGCCGAGAGCAGGGCCGCACTGCCGCAGACGACGAAGCCGATGGAGTAGCCGTGGCCGAGGGCGTCCAGCGCGAGGGGGTGCAGGTCGGCCAGTTTCGGGGACGCTGCCGAGGCGCCGTTCACCGCGAGTGGGCCGCCCTCCTCCAGTACGGCCGTGCCCGCGCCCTTCAGTGCCTGTGGCAGGGCGGAGTTGTCGAGGGAGTCGGTGAAGCTGCTCGCCGCGCGGCTCAGGGCGACCGCGCCGATGACGGCCGGGCCGAGGGTGAAGCCGAAGTCGCGCAGCAGGTTGGTGGTGGCGCTCGCCATGCCCGCCAGATGGGTCGGCACGGTGTTCACGGCGGTCGCCGTGATCGACGAGACGGTGATCGCGAAACCCAGGCCGACCAGACCGAGCGGCAGGATCAATGAGGTGAAGGCGGTGTCGGTGATCGGGAGCGTGGCCGCCCAGTAGTCGCCCGCCGCGATCAACAGCAGCCCCGTGCCAAGGAGCAGTCCGGGGGCGACGGTTCGCAGCAGTCGCTCCGTCAGCGGCAGCATCGCCAGGGTGATGCCGTTGAGGAGGACGAACGCCAGGCCCGTGCGCATGGGGGCCTGGTCCTGCACCGGGCCGAGCCGGATGCTGACGGAGTAGGCGGTGCCGAGGAAGGCGAACATGCCCACCACCGCCACGACCGAGGCGACGGCGAAGGCACGGTTGCGGAAGAGGTCCAGGCGCAGGAGCGGGGACTTGGCCCGCTTCTCCGCCAGCACGAAGGCCGCGAGGAACACGGCCGCCAGGACGAAGGCGATGACGATCGAGGGCGAGGCCCAACCGTCCGTCGGGCCCTGGATGATGGCGTAGAGCAGGGAGAACAGGCCGAGGCCGATGGTGACCTGTCCCGCGATGTCGAGTGAACGGCCTTCGGGGGCGCTGGAGTTGACGGCGAACAGGGCGCTGACCGCGACGCTCGCCACGGCGACGGCGGTGACCACGACGAAGGACCAGCGCCAGGAGCCGTAGGTCGCGGTGACGCCACCGAGCAGCGGGGCGATGAACCCGCCGGTGGACAGCAGGGCCGCCCACATCGCGATGACACGGGCCCGTTGCGCGGGTGAGGTGGTGCCGGCGGCCAGGATGGCCAGCGAGGTCGGGAACAGGGCGGCGGCGCCCAGTCCCGCCAGGGCCTGTCCGGTCCAGAGCTGGTGGACGCCGGAGGAGGTGGCGCTGACCAACTCGCCCACGGCCAGCAGTGAAGCGCCGCCGACCAGCAGCCGCTTGCGGCCGAAGAGGTCGCCGAGCAGGCCGAAGGTCAGCTCCAGTACGGCGACCGGGAGAAGGAACGCGTCGGAGATCCACGTGAGTTGGGAGCCGACCGGATGCAGGTCGGACTGGAACAGCCCGTTGAGGGTGGCCGGTATGGCCAGGCCGATCTGGGCGAGGCAGACGGCGAGGAGACCGGCGACCAGGGTGCCGGTGCTCAGACCGGGGCCGGTGGCGGTTCTGGTGGAGGGTTCGGTCGGTTCGGTCGTCATTGACACGGAGGCTCCTGATGCATGCAGGACGGGACGGGAGTGCGGGACGGAGATGCGGGGCGGGCGTTTCGGTATCAGCGCGTGCCGGTCAGACGGCTTGGCCGGTAGTCGGTGAAGGCGGCGCCGTCGAGGCCCAACTCGTCGGCACTGCGCTGGAGTTGGGCGGCGGAGGCGGCGTCGTCCCAGTGCCCGGTGTCCAGCCGGTGTTCCACCGCGTGCAGACCGGCGACCACTTCGGCGGTGGTGAAGTTGCAGTGGCTCTGACGGGCCACATAGGCCTGGCGCAGGAGTGCGGAGTCGCCGGCCGCGCGCACCCGCCCGGCGAAGGCCGATTCCTGTTCCACGGGCACCAGTTGGTCGGCCGTGGTGTGGATGTCCAGGAGTGGTACGGCCAGGCTCTGCCCGGCGGTCGAGGTCCGCTTCAGACGGGCCACCGCGGCCGGGTCGGCCGTGATGTCCGCACCACGGGTGAGCCGATTCAGATCGGTGCGCAGGTCGAGCCCGGCGTCGCGGTACAGCGCCTCGACCTGCTTGGCGTGGGCGGACCCGCGCAGCAGCCCGGCGTAGTCGACGCCCTGGTTCCAGGACGTGTTGCCGCCGGCCGACTGCTCCACCGACCAGCGCGCCGGGACGATGAACCCGAGCAGACCCTGAGCCAGCCACGCGTACTGCTGCTGCTCCTGGCCCGCGAAGTCACCGCGCGCGGGCGGCTGTTGGCCGGGTGCCCAGTCGGTCAGGTTGAGGTAGGCGGCGGCCAGGGCGATCCGGGCTCGTCCCGCCGGAGTCTGCTGCGCCGATTCCACGGCCTTGGTGAGGCGGTCGGCGAGGGCGCCGCCGTCGGCCTGGCTGTCCAGGTTCACCAGGACGTCGGCGTCGGCGGGATCGAAGAACGTGGCCAGGGTGTACTCCGCGTCCAGCTGGTAGTTGTCCAGGTCGACACCGCCCGCGACCAGGCCGCACAGGCCGAGCGCACCGTCGACGCGTCCGGCGCCGTCCCGGGCGATCCGGGCGTTGACGAGGCCGCCCATCGACTGGCCCACCGAGATGACCCGGGTCGGGGTGCCGACCTGTCGGCGGAACGCGGTGAGCGCGGCGAACTGGTCCCGCTCGGCCGAGTCGAGCGCCCACATCGAGCCGCTGGGGTCGTAGGAGGAGCCGGCGAGGGCATAACCGGCGGCCAGCAGGGCCTGGGCCACCGCGGGCGACGGGGCGTCGGCAGCGGTCGTAGGGCCGAAGCCGTGGCTGAACAGCAGCAGGGTGCCGTTCCAGTGGTCGGGTGTGTCCGCGATCCAGGTGGCGCCGTCGGTCAGCGTGCCGGAGTAGTGGGCGGTGGTGGCATGGGCGCTGGTCACCGGGCCGAGCAGGGCGGTCGCGAGGGCGGTCGCGCAGGCTGCGGCGAGGGTCGTGAGACGGGGTCGGGGCATGACGGCGGCTCCGCGGGTCGAGTGGGGACCTAGTGGGGGAGCGGGCGGGAAGGCCGAGCTGGAAGAGCGCTGCGAATGTAGGGCTCTTTTTTCATTGCCGTCAAGAGACTGACCAATAATGAGGTGGACGTGTCCGCATGGGGACATGCCGGATCCGGTGCGAGCCGGGATCAGTCCAGCGTCAGGGTGTCCAGCAGACGTGCGGCGGCGCGTGCCGCCGGGCGGTCCCAGCGGCTCGCCAGGCCGCGGAACACGGTCTCCGCCTGGGCGGCCGGCCAGTCCGCGGGCAGGTGTTCGGAGGGCAGATGCGGGTCCCGCCGTACGAGGTCCAACCAGTCGGTGTGCAGCAGGAGTTGGCCCGCGAGTTCGTCGCCGGAGGCTGCCGCGGGCAGCGGGTCGGTGCGGTCCCAGCGCTCCAGGAACGCCCGGTAGCGCGCGCCGATGGCCGGCACGTCGAAGGCCTGCTCAAGCACCTCGCGGACGTCGGTCGGCGACTCCACCTCCGCCCGGAACACCCGCAGATACGGCTCCAGGCCGAGGCCCGCGACCATCTCGCGGACGTCGACGGGCGCCGGGGCCACCCACAGGCCGTTCTGCAGGGGGCCGAAGCCCGCCCAGATCAGCCGGGAGCGCAGATCGTGCCGCTCGCGGCTCCACGCCTCGGGCAGTGAGAAGCCGACCATCGTCCAGCGGCCGTCCCAGTCCCGGTTCACCGCGCCGGTGCGCCAGATGCGGTCGCGGCCGTCCGTCAGTACCTGGACGGCGTGCGGTGTCAGTCCGAAGTACGTCTTGCGGCCCTGGCGGCTGCGCTCCAGCAGGTCGCGTTTGACCATGCGGTTCAGGGTGGTGCGCACCGCCTCCTCGGTACTGCCCAGCCTGCCGAGCGCGGCGATCACGCTGCCCGACGACACGGCGATGGGCCGCCCCAGCACATGGGCGCCGAAGAAGGTCAGCATCAGGGACTGGGTGCGCGGCTCGGGACCGCTCTCGGCGGCGGGTCCGACGGCGACATCGACACTGGTCACCGGCACAGCGTAGGCCCGGGGCGGGCGTGCGGTGCCGTTGCGCCATGAACTGTGTCATGTCTGTAACGGCAGTTTGCAACGTGCCGAATGATGGCGTGACCGGCTCCGAGGCCGTCAGAAGGCGAACGCCTCCGTCAGGCGCAGGTTGTAGCCGTCCTCTTCCATCAGGACGACCGTGACGCCGAACGGGGAGGGGTGGTCCAGATCGAGGGGGGTGAAGGCATAGTCGACCGCGGCCTGCACGGGCGGTACCAGCTTGCCGTCGGGCTGGGGAGCCGGGGCCGGCTGCCAGTCCGGTGTGGCCGATGCCGGGTCCTCGGTGTAGGGGAACTGGTGGAGCGTGTGGCCGTCCTTCGTGGCGTGCACCATGTTGAGGCAGGGCGACGGGCCCTCGACGGGAAGTTCGCAGACGGTGGCCACGTTGTGGGTCTCCCAGGCGAGGACGATCTCGTCGGCGCCGGCCGCCGCGGCGATGTTCGAGAGCGACGCGATCGCGGTGAGGGCGTCCCGGCCGGGTTCGACCGGGCGCAGCCAGATCAGGCCGACCAACTCGCCGCGTACGAGCGGCATGATGACCGGGCGGGGCACGGTGCCTTCGCTGAGACCCGCGACGTACGCGCTCTTCATCGACTCCGTCAGCGCGTCGAACGTACGCGTGTCCATGAACTCCCCATCCGCAGCGGCTGTGTGGCGTCCATTCTGCCCTTGTCGCGGAGTGCGGGAGGCCGCTCCCGGGAGTGAAAGAGGCCCCGGCTGGACGGGGGAGACCAGCCGGGGCCGTACGCGGTGGCCTGCGGAGGGCGGTCGCCTCTGCGCAATCCCCGTACGGACAGCCTCAGTCGAGGTAGTCGGCGATCAGGGTCGCGAACTCGTCGGGGGTGGCGAGGCGGATGCCGAGGGTCTCGGCCTTGGCGCGCTTGGAACCCGCGTTGTCGCCGGCGACGACCAGGGTGGTCTTCTTGGAGACACTGGAGGAGGAGCGGCCACCGGCGCGCTCGACGAGTTCGTTCATCTGGTTGCGGCTGAGCTTCTCCAGGGGGCCGGTCATCGCGCCGGTGACGACCACGGTCATCCCGGCCAGCGGCCCGTCGGCCGCGTCCGAGGCTTCCACGCCGTCGGTCCCGGCGTCGTCCGTCGCGGGTGCGGGCGGGGTCGCGCCGGGTTCGGTCATGTTGACCCCGGCGGCGGCCAACTTGTCGATGAGCGGGGCGAGTTCGACGAGTTCGGCGACGATCGAGGGTGCCTTCTCGGTGCCGATGCCCTCCACCCGCTGCATCGCCTCCGCGTCGGCGGCGCGGATATTGTCCATGGTGGCGAAGTGGCGGGCGATACGGCGGGACATGGACCGGCCGGTGCCGCGCACCCCGAGCGCGCACAGCACCCGGGACAGCGGCTGGCCCTTGGCCGTGACGATCGCGGCGAGGAGGTTGTCCGTGCTGGTCTCGCCCATCCGCTCCAGGCCCAGGAGTTGGTCGCGGGTCAGGGCGAACACGTCGGCGAGATCGGCGACCAGGCCCGCTTCGACGAGCTGGACGACGCGGGTGTGGCCCAGGCCCTCGATGTCGAGCTGGTCGCGGCCGGCGGCGTAGGACAGGGCGGCGACCAGATGGCAGTTGCGGCCCTGCTCGCAGCGCCAGCGCAGTTCGCTGGTGTCGATGCCGGAACCGCAGCGTGGGCACACCTCGGGGAAGACGATGGGCTGTTCGTCGCCGGTACGCAGATGCGCGACGGGCGCTTCGACGCGGGGGATGACGTCGCCGGCCCGGTGAACCATGACGTGGTCGCCCAGGCGCAGGTCGCGGCGGGTGATGTCGCCCGGGTTGTGCAGGGTGGCGTAGGTGATGGTGGCCCCGTCGATCTCCACCGGTTCCAGGACGGCACGCGGGGCGATGATGCCGGTGCGGCCCACGTTCCACTCCACCTCCAGCAGCCGGGTGATCTTCTCCACCGCGGGGAGCTTGTAGGCGATCGCCCAGCGCGGGGCCCGCGAGCCCGATCCGGCGGCGCGCTGGTCGGCGGCGAGGTCGGCCTTGATGACGATCCCGTCGATCCCGAACGGCAGCCCGGCCCGCAGCGCGGCGATCTCCCGCACCCTGGTCAGCACCTCCTCGACCGTGTCGGCGGTGATGCCGGGCACGGGTGTGGTGGCGGTGGTGTTGATGCCCAACACGGCTGTCCGGTCCATGAGTTCGCTGTGCGCGAGCTCGCCCAGTTGCTCCGCGAGCCCCGCCTCCGTATCGGCGAGGGACAGCAGTCCGTAGCCGAAGAACGTCATCGGCACGGTGTAGGCGCGTTCCTTGGCGCGCAGCGTGCCCGCCGACGCGCCGCGCGGATTGGCGAACGGCTGCCCGTCGTGCGCGGTGCGGATCTCGTTGGCGTGCTCGAACTGGGCGGTGGTCATCAGGACTTCTCCGCGCACCTCGACGGTGACCGGCTCGGTCAGCTCGGCGGGCAGGCCCTCGATGGTGCCGATCGCGTGGGACACGTCCTCCCCGGCCGTCCCGTCGCCGCGGGTGATCAGCCGGGTGAGACGGCCGTCGGTGTAGCGGGCCGCGATCGCCAGACCGTCGAGCTTCGGCTCCACACTGAACCGCGTGACCTCGTGGCCGGTTCTTCGGGCCAGCGAGCCGGTCCAGGCGGTGAACTCCTCGGGGGAGAACACATTGTCCAGGCTCAGCATCGCCACCGTGTGCGGGACGTCGCCCTCGACCGCGCCGCCGGCGACCTTTCCCGACGGGGAGTCGGGCAGCACCTGGTCGGGATGGCCGGCCTCCCATGCGGCGATGCCGCGCACCAGCCGGTCGTAGGAGTCGTCGTCCAGCACCGAGGTGCCGCCGGTGTAGTAGGCGGCCGAAGCCTTCACCGCGTCCTCGACCGCCTGTGCGTAGCCGGCGGCATCCACGATCACTGCAGCTGGTGTAGTCATGACGTTCATCCTGCCTGCCACCACTGACAATGCCCCGGGCGCGAGCGGCAGGGGGCACGGAGTCCGGTGCCCGTCAGTCCTCCGGCTCGGACGTGCGCTGGAGGTCGGCCCGGCCCTCCGCGGCGCGGATGAAGCGGGTCATGCCGAACTGGCTCGTGGCAGCGGAGTCCTGGGGAGTGCCGGCCGCCGTCTCGCTGGAGCGGGGTGCGGACGGCAGGACGTAGGGGCGGCGGAGCACCTCGTCCAGGATGATCACCGTCTCGGTGGCGCGGACCGCGGGAATCGTGGACAGCCGGTCGGTGACCAGGCGGTGCACGGCGGTGACGTCGGCCACCCGGATCTGGATCATGGCGTCGTGCTGGCCGGTGGTGACGGCGCAGTACTCCACCTCCGGCATCTGGGCGAGCGCCGTACGGAACTGTTTCCACAGCTCCTGGCGGACCGTGACGAAGATCAGGGCGCAGATCTCCAGACCGACCCGGGTGTGGTCGACGCGGGCGCTGAAGCCGTTGATGACACCGTCGGCACGCAGCGCCTCGAGGCGGGTGTAGGCGTTCGCTCGGGAGACACCGACGCGTTCCGCGAGGGCCGCGACCGAGATGCGGCCCTGGGTGCGCAGGACGTCGAGGATTTTGAAATGCACCGAATCCAGACCAAGACCGATGCCGATCCGTCCAGAGCGCCGTTCATCCGAGGGCTCCAGGGTGGACTGATCTTCCATGTTCGCGCCTCTCCGTCGATTTTCGTCTCGTGCTGGTCCCGTCGGCCGAGAGTCCTGGTTAGTTTCGGCCCACACTATCGGCGAATCGTCCAGGTCCCCTCCCGGCGTCCGTCCGGTCCCGCCCGGCCTTCTTCCGCTCCGCCCTGCTCACGGAGGCACGCATGCCCAGATCCAGTGCCGGGTCCTACCCGGTGGCACTCTCCCTCGTCGCGGTCGCCGCGCTCGCCCTGAGCGCCTGCTCCGGCGGTACGAGCGCCTCCGGCTCCTCGGCCGGCAAGACCCTGGTCGTAGACACGTCGTTCAATCTGAAGACCGCCGACCCGGGTCGTGAGTTCGAGCCGACCGGGCAGATCGTGGACAAGGCGCTCTACGAGACGCTGCTGACCTTCAAGGGCTCCGACGTCACCAAGCCGGTGCCGGGGCTGGCCTCCTCGTACGAGCAGTCCGCGGACGGCAAGACGCTCACGCTGCACCTGCGGACGGGCGCGAAGTTCGCGGACGGCAGCGCGGTCACCGCCGACGACGTCGTCTTCTCGCTGAACCGGGTGATCGCGCTCAAGGGCAACCCGTCGTTCCTGCTCGACGGCGTCACGGTCACCAAGACGGACGCCTCGACGGTCACCCTGGTGTCGAAGAAGGCCAACCCCGCCCTGCCCTTCATCCTCCCCAACCCCGCGCTCGGCATCCTCAGCGCCAAGACGGTCCAGGCCCACGGCGGCTCGGCGAGCTCGACGGACGGGGCGGAGAAGTACCTCAACACCACGTCGGCCGGCTCCGGCCCGTACACGCTGACCTCGTTCAACACCAACACCCAGGTCGTCCTGACGAAGAACCCCAAGTACACGGGTACGGACAAACCGTCCTACGACAAGATCGTCATCCGCAACGTCCAGGCCCCCACCCAGAAGCTGAACGTGCAGCGCGGCGACAGCCAGATCGCCCTCGACCTCACCTCCGACCAGGTCAGCGGGCTCGCCGGGGGACTCAAGGTGGACAGCGGCGCGTCCTCGGACGTGATCTTCCTGCTGCTCAACCGGAACACCAAGGTCAGCTCCACGACGGCCAACGCCAAGTTCGCGGAGGCGGTGCGCAAGGGCATCGACTACAAGAGCCTGCTCTCGCTCGCCGGCAGCGGCTCCGTCCAGCCCGCCGGGATCATCCCGTCGACCTTCCTCGGCGCGCTGCCCGCCTCCGAGGCCGCCGGCCGCGACCTCGCCGGGGCGAAGGCGGCCCTCAAGGCGAGCGGGATCGCCAAGCCGTCCGTGACCCTCGGCTACGCCAGCGACCTGACCGTCGACGGACTGTCCCTGCAGACCCTCGCCGAACGGGTCCAGGCCCAGCTGAAGGAGGTCGGCATCACGGTCACGCTGGCCCCCGCGCCGACCACCACGGAGCTGGACAACTACCGCAACGGCAAAGAGCAGTTGGGACTCTGGTACTGGGGCCCGGACTACCCGGACCCCAGCGACTACCTGACCTTCCTGCCCGGCAACCTGGTCGGCCTGCGCGCGGGCTGGAAGGCCGGCGCCGACTCCGCCCTCACCGCGCTCGGCGACACGGCCGCCACCACGATCGGCGACGACACCCGCAAGACGCTGTACGAGCAGATCCAGACCAAGCTGAACGCCGACGGCCCCTTCATCCCGCTGATGCAGCCGAGCCGCAACACGGTCTACGCCGCGTCCGTCACCGGCGTCGCCTACAACCCCGTATGGACGATCGATGTCGCCGCGCTGGGCGCCAAGTAAGGAAGCGGGCGGTGGCGGCGGAGACGGTGGACGGCCTCGCGTCCGCCGCCGTCTCCTCGCCCGTCACCCCCTCGCCCGCTTCCTCCTCCGCCGTACCGCCACCGCCGTCCTGCTCGCCGTCGGCGTGACCCTGGTGACGTTCGTCCTCACCAACCTCGTCCCGGGCGACCCGGCGGCGGCCAACCTCGGCCAGCGGGCGATCGGCGACCCGGCGATCGTCGCGCAGTTCCGCCACCACTACGGCCTCGACAAGCCACTGCCGGTCCAGTACGTCACCTACCTCGGCAACCTCCTCCACGGCGACCTCGGCGAGTCCCAGCAGAGCCATCAGTCGGTCCTCACCGACCTGTCCACCGCCGTCCCCGCCACCCTGGAACTGGCCGGGGCCGCGATCGTCGTCTCGCTGATCGTGGGCGTGGCGTTCGGTGTCGTGGCGGCGCTGCGCCGGGACCGCTTCACCGACCAACTCCTGCGTGTCATCAGCCTGTTGGGCGTGTCGGTGCCGACCTTCTGGCTGGCGCTGCTCGCCTTCTACATCTTCTTCTACCGCCTCGGCTGGGCCCCGGGCAGCGGTCGCCTCGACCCCGGCATGACCGCCCCACCGCACGTCACCGGCCTCTACACGGTCGACGCGGCACTCGCGGGCCAGTGGCCGGTGTTCTGGAACGCGGTGGGCCATCTCGCCCTGCCCGCACTGGTGTTGACGGCGTACACCGTCGGCCTGCTCACCCGCTTCACCCGCTCCGCCGTCCTGGAAGTCCTGAACCAGGACTACGTCCGCGCGGCCCGCGCCAAGGGCCTGCCCGGCCGGACCGTCCTCTTCCAGTACGTCCTGCGCGCGGCCCTCGTCCCCGTCGTCACGGTCGCCGGACTGGCCTTCGGCGCCCTGCTCTCGGGGACCGTCCTGGTCGAGTCGATCTTCGCCTGGCCGGGCCTGGGCGCCTACGCCTACCGCAGCGCGACCACCCTCGACCTGCCCGCCGTCATGGGCGTCGGACTCGTCGTCGGCCTGGTGTACCTGACCGTCAACCTCGCCGTGGACGTCCTGTACGGCGTGATCGACCCGAGGGTGAGGGTGCAGTGAGGCTCAATCTGTTGAAACGGCTGCCGCCCGCATGGCGCCGCCCCCTCGCCGTCACCGGCGGCCTGGTCGCGGTGTTCTGGCTGCTGATCGTGGTCGCCGCCCCGCTGCTCGCCCCGCACGACCCCCTCGCTCAGAACCTGCCCCGGCTGGCCGCCCCCGGCGCCGGACACTGGTTCGGCACCGACGAGTTGGGCCGGGACGTGCTGAGCCGGGTGCTGTACGGCGCCCGCGTCTCCATCCCCCTCGCCCTCCTGCTGGTGGCCATGTCCCTGCTGGTCGGCGGGGGGTTGGGAGCCTGCGCCGGGTTCTTCGGGCGGTGGGTGGACGAGACCGTGATGCGGATCGCGGACCTGGTGTTCGCCTTCCCCACCGTCATCCTGGCGATGGTGGTCGCCGCCGCGCTCGGCGCCAGCCTGCAGAACGCGGTGCTGGCCGTCCTGGTGGTGTCCTGGCCGTCGTACGCACGCGTCACCCGGGGTCTGGTCATGGGCCTCAGGAACCGTGAATTCGTGCTCAGCGGACGGCTGTTGGGCTTCTCCGCCTGGCGGTCGCTGCGTGTGGACATCCTGCCCAACGTGCTCGGGCCGCTGCTCGTCCTGGCCACTCTCGACATCGGTACGGCGACGCTGCTGCTGTCCGGGCTGTCCTTCCTGGGGCTCGGTGCGAAGCCGCCGACCGCCGAGTGGGGCGCGATGGTGGCGGACGGCACCCAGCAGTTCGACAAGTGGTGGATCGGGGTCTTCCCGGGACTGGCCATCCTCACCGTCGTGCTCGCCTTCAACTTCCTCGGCGACACGCTCCGGGACGCCCTCGACCCGGGCACGGCGCGCACGATCGGCGCGGAGAAGGAGCGTGTCGGATGACCGCCGGCAATGTGCTGGAGATCAGCGGCCTCACCCTCGACCTGGGCGGCCGTCGCATCCTCGGCGGTGTCGACCTCGCGGTGCGGCCCGGTCAGGTGCACGGACTCGCTGGGGAGAGCGGCTCGGGCAAGACCATGACCGGCCTTGCGGCGCTCGGTCTGCTGCCGCCGGGTGCCCGTACCGGTGGCCGGATCGAGCTGGAGGGCACCGACCTGCTGACCCTCCCGCCCCGTCAACTGGCCGCGCTGCGCGGCCGATCGGTGAGCATGGTGTTCCAGGACCCGTCCACCAGCCTGCACCCGATGCTCGGCATCGGACACCAGCTCACCGACCACCTGCGCCACCACCTGAAGCTGAACCGCAAGGCCGCGAAGGACCGGGCCGCCGAGCTGCTGACGCAGGTGCGCATCCCCAACCCCCTTGAGGCGCTGGGACGTTACCCGCATCAGTTCTCCGGCGGGATGCGGCAGCGCATCGCGATCGCCATCGCGCTGGCCTGCGAACCGAAGGTGCTGATCGCCGACGAGCCGACCACCGCGCTCGACGTGACGGTGCAGGCAGGCGTACTGCGGCTGTTGCGCGGGCTCTGCGACGAACTCGGTCTCGCCGTCCTGCTGGTGACCCACGACCTGGGTGTGATGTCCGCTATCGCCGACGAGGTGAGCGTGATGCGCCACGGCCTTGTCGTGGAGAGCGGTCCGCGCGGCCGGGTCCTCACCGAGCCGCGGCACGAGTACACCCGTCAGCTCCTGGACGCGCTCCCCGGAAGGAGCACCGTATGACCCCCGACCCGACGGCCCCTCTCCTCTCGGTCGACGACCTCGTGGTCCAGTACCACCGGCCGGGCGCCTCGCCCACCCGCGCCGTCGCCGGGGTCAGCCTCCAGGTGCGGGCGGGCGAAGTCGTGGGCCTGGTCGGCGAGTCGGGCTGCGGCAAGTCCACCCTGGCCCGCGCGGTCTGCGGCCTCACCCCGGCCGCGGAAGGGCGGATCACCTACGACGGCACACAGGTACGCCCGCTGCGCGTCCGCCGCCGCGATCCGGCCCTCACCGGCGTCCAGATGGTCTTCCAGGACCCGTACGGCTCCCTCAACCCCCGGCGCCGGGTGGGCGCGCAGATCGCCGACGGCATCCGTACCGCGACCGGGCGGGGGGAAGTGGCAGACGGGGCGACCCCGGAGGGCCTGCTGACCCGGGTCGGGCTATCGGCGGAGGCCGCCGAGCGCTATCCGCAGGAGTTCTCCGGCGGCCAGCGGCAGCGCATCGCCATCGCCCGCGCGCTCGCCGCCCGCCCCCGACTGCTTGTCGGCGACGAACCGATCTCCGCGCTCGACGCCTCCGCCCAGCTCCAAGTGGCCACGCTGATGCGGTCGTTGGCCGTCGAGTCGGGTGCCGGGCTGCTCTTCATCAGCCATGACCTGTCCGTCGTACGGCTGATCGCGGACCGGATCGCGGTCATGTATCTCGGGCGGATCGTGGAGACCGGCCCCACCGCCGAGGTCTGGGCCGACCCGCGGCACCCGTACACCCGGGCGCTGCTGGCCGCCGTACCGAAGCCGGACGGAGCGGGTGTGCTGCCCGCCGAACTCCCCGGGGACGTCCCCGACCCCGCCGCCCCGCCGAGCGGCTGCCGCTTCCACCCGCGCTGCCCCCAGGCCTTCGACGGCTGCGACCGCGAGGAACCGCAGCTGATCGCCGGGGGCGTGGCCTGCCGGCTGTACGCCGCCTGAGCCGTGCCGCGCCGGACGGTGGTCCGCCGGAGCGGGGCACCACCCTCGCCGACTCCCACGACACCTCACGGAGAACCGATGTCCGACGACGACCACCCCGCCGAACCCGCGCTCCGGCCCCTGTACCCGGCCGACCGCCTCCACCGGGCCCGGGAGGCCACGGCCGGGACGGGTCTTGACGCCCTGCTGATCTCGCCCGGGGCGGACCTGCGCTATCTGACCGGCTACGACGCCCTGCCGCTGGAGCGGCTGACCTGTCTGGTCCTGCCGGCCGAAGACGACCCCTTCCTGCTCGTCCCGGCGCTGGAGGAACCCGCCGCGCGGGCGTCCCCGGCCGGCGGCCTGGGCATCGAGATCACCGGCTGGCACGAGACCGACGACCCGTACGCGCTCGTAGCGGCCCGGCTGCCCGCACGGACGGCCCGCGTCGGCGTCGACAACCGCATGTGGGCGGAGAAGACCCTCGCCTTCCGTGCCGTACTGCCGGGCGCGGAACAGGAGTTGGCCGGAGGGGTGCTCAACGGGTTGCGGATGCGCAAGACCCCGCAGGAGGCCGACGCCCTGCGCCGGGCCGGTGCCGCCATCGACCGGGTGCACGCCCGCATGGGGGAGTGGCTGCGGGCCGGACGCACCGAGCGCGAGGTCGGCCGGGACATCGCGGAAGCCGTCGTCGCCGAAGGCCATGTGCGGGCCGACTTCGTCATCGTCGGCTCCGGCCCCAACAGCGCCAGCCCGCACCACGAACTCTCCGACCGCGTGATCCGCCCCGGCGACCCGGTGGTCGTCGACATCGGCGGTACGACCCGGGACGGCTACTGCTCCGACTCCACGCGCGTATACGCGGTCGGTGAGCCGCCCGCCGAGTTCCGCCGCCTCCACGACGTGCTGCTGCGCGCCCAACGCGCCCAGACCGACGCCGTACGGCCGGGTCTGACGGCCGGTCAACTCGACGCCGTGGGACGGGACATCATCACCGACGCCGGATACGGGCCGCACTTCATCCACCGCACCGGACACGGCATCGGACTGGAGAGCCACGAGGAGCCGTACATCGTGGCCGGCAACCCGCTCCCGCTCGCGCCCGGCATGGCCTTCTCCGTCGAACCCGGCATCTATCTGCCCGGCCGGTACGGAGCGCGGATCGAGGACATCGTGATCTGCGCCGACACGCGCGGCGAACGCCTCAACCGCAGGCCGCGGGACCTGGTCGTACTCCCCTGATCGCCGCCCCGTTCCACCAGTCACCCACCCCGAGGATCCGCCATGCCCGCTGCACCGCCCCCCTTCGCCCGTCCCGCCGCCGACGGCGGTGCCCGCCCGGGTGGCGCGCCCGCCGAACTGGCCGAGGTGTGGACGGTGATCACCGGAATGTACGAGGGCTACACCGCGGGCGACCGGGAGCGCATCGACTCCTTCCTCGACCCCGAAGCCACCATCTGGGACTCGGCGACCCGCGAACTCATCCGCGGCAGAACGGAGTTGAACCACGTCCGGGACAGCCGCCCCACCTCCGAGGGAGGCCCCGACGAGACCGGCCTCACGGCCTACGACCAAGTCGTCGACGTCTTCGGGGACTTGGCGGTGGCCCGCTACTGGCTACGGGTCGACTACCGTGCGGCGCCGCCGGAACTGGCCCGCATCACGGCGGTCCTACGGCGGGCCGGTCCCGACGGACACTGGCTCGTCGTGCATCTGCACGAGGACATCCACGGGCAACTGGCGGCCGATGGAAGCTAGGGCCTGTCCGGCGGATCAGGTCGCAGGTGAGCATCGGTGCCTCATCAACTCCGGCGACCGACGACAACGCGGCTGGGGGTCCCCCACGCCTTTAGGGCAGTGGGGGAGTGCGTGCCGGCCCCCGCGTCTGCGACAGGATCCGCCGGACAGGCCCTAGTTGGCCTGACGTCGGCGATCGCACCCCTAGTATGTCGGATCGGAGCCCGGCCGAGTCGACCTCACGGTGGACCCGGTGATCGTCGGGCCCGCTCAAGGAGGACATGTTCCGTGCTTTCGCTCGATGGCTCCGACCCCTCGCACATAGGCCGCTACCGTCTGGTCGGCAGACTCGGCGAAGGCGGGATGGGGAAGGTGTACCTCGCCCGGTCGCCCGGTGGCCGTCCCGCCGCCGTGAAGGTGATCAACGACCACCTCCGGCACGACGAGCACGCCCTGAGCCGGTTCCGCCGCGAGGTGGAGACCCTGGGCACGGTCCGCAGCGCGTACACGGCCTCGCTCATCGACGCGGAGCTGGACACACCGCCGTACTGGCTGGCCACCGAGTACGTGCCGGGGCCCACCCTGCACGCCGCCGTCGTGAGCGGCGGACCGCTCCCCGCGGACCTGGCCCGGGTCATGCTGGCCGCCCTGGCCGAGGGGCTGGAGGCCATCCATGTACGCGGTGTGTGGCACCGGGACCTCAAGCCGCACAACGTCATCCTCTCCGCCACCGGCCCACAACTGATCGACTTCGGCATCGCCAGGTCCACCGACGCGTCCAACCTCACGCAGGTCGGCAGTGCGATGGGCAGTCCCGGATACATCGCGCCGGAGACCTTCACCGGCGGCCGTACCGGTCCGGAGGCGGACGTGTTCGCCCTCGGGGCCACCCTGGCGTTCGCCGTCACCGGCCGACCGCCTTACGGGGACGGGCCGTTCGCGGCCGTGTCCTACCGTTCGGTGCACGGGGAGATCGACCTGCGGGGTGTGGACCCCGGCGTCGCCGAGCTGATCGAGGCCTGCGTGCGCAGCGATCCCGCGCAGCGCCCCACGCCGCAGCGCATCATCGAACTCAGCCGGGCCGAGGCGGACCTCGTCCACCATCCCGCCTACCAACGCGCCCTCGCCGTAGGCTCCTTGACGGACCAGGAGCGTGCCGCGACCGTCGCCGACCTCGGGGGCGGAGCGGCGTCCGTCGCCCCGGACGCGGTGACGGCCACCCTGGACGGTGCCCGGCAGCACCACGCCGTCACGCTCCTCGCACCGGACGCGGGCCTCGACACCCTCGCGCCGCCGCACGCGGCAGATGCCTACGGCCCCTACCCGGCCGCGCAGCCGGACGGTGGCGGGACCCGGCGCGGGCGCCGAGGGCTCTGGGCCGCCATCGGCGCGGCCTCGCTGGTCGTCGCCGTCGCCGCCGCACTGCTGCTGTCCCACGTCTTCGAGGACAAGGGGTCCCCCTCCGCACACCCCTCACCGTCCGCGAGCTCCGGCCGGGCCACCGACACGTCGGCCAGTCCGTCCGCGAGCGGAGCGACGGCTTCTCCCTCCGCGTCCGGCACGGGTGCGGGCAACCTGGCCGATGCCGTGGTGGTGAAGCCGCCCTTCACGTTCGAGCCCGGGAAGTTCGTGGAGACGGTGCGTTCGAAGCTGATCATGCAGACGGACGGCAACCTGGTGCTCTACGACAAGGACGGCACCGCGCATTGGGCGAGCCAGACCGAGGGCGAGGGGAACACGGCGGTGTTCCAGGCGGACGGCAACCTGGTGGTCTACAACGCCCAGACGCAGCCGCTGTGGGCCAGCAACACAGGGGGCGCCGCCGGGGCGACCCTCAAGGTGCTGGAGGACGGCAACATGGTCATCGCGACCGACGGCGGGGTCGTATGGCAGACCAATACCGCGCATTGAGGGCACGGTGGATCCGAGGGCTCAGGGGATCCGCGCGACCGCCGCGTAGATCCCGCTGCCCTCCGGGGTCTCGCCCGGCGCCGGAGGGTTCCACTCCGTCGCCGTCACCAGGCCGGGCGCCACCAGGTCGAGGCCGTCGAAGAAACGGGCGACCTCCGGGCGGGTGCGGAAGCCGAGCTTGATGCCGCCCTTGGCGTATTCGGCGGTGACCTGCGCGGCCAGCTCGGGGTAGAGGTCGGACGCGGCGTGCGACAGGACCAGATAGCTGCCGGCCGGCATGGTGGCGACGAGGTCGCGGACGATGCCGTGGGCGTCCTGCTCGTCGGGGATGAAGTGCATCAGCGCGATCAGCGAGAGGGCGATCGGGCGGCCGAAGTCCAGGACGTGGCGGGCGTGTTCGACGATCGCCTCGGGCTGTCGTACGTCGGCCTGGACGTAGTCGGTGACCCCGTCGGGGTGGCTGATCAGCAGGGCCTCGGCATGGCGCAGCACGATCGGGTCGTTGTCGGTGTAGACGACCTTCGCGGCCGGCACGGTCCGCTGCACGATCTGGTGCAGGTTGGGCGCGGTGGGGATGCCCGTGCCGATGTCCAGGAACTGGTCGAGGCCCCGGCCGGCCAGCCAGGTCGCCGCGCGGTGCATGAACTGACGGTTCTGCCGGGCCGCGTCCTTCGCCTCGGGCGGCAGTTTCTCCCCCACGGCCTCGTCGACCGGGTAGTTGTCCTTGCCGCCCAGCAGCCAGTCGTAGACCCGCGCGGGATGTGCCTTGCCGGTGTCGATCTGCGGGGCCGACTGCGGGTCGGTCGTCATGGCAACTCCATCGTGCCGAGTGGACGGATCGGGCCGAGCTCCCGATCATCGTACTCGGGCCGGTCATGTGGCCTGCGGGGGAGGGGAGTTGGGCCCGCCGCGCCGGTCACCGGCCCGGCGGAACCGGCCCGGTGACCGGCGCCACGGACATCACTGCTCCCGCAGGTCCTTGACCCGGCGGATCTTGCCCACCGAGCGCTCCAGGGTCTCGGGGTCGACGATCTCCACGTCCACGGTCACGCCCACACCGTCCTTGACGCCCTTGCCGATCGCCGCCGCGGCGGCCGTCCGCTGCTCGGGGCCGGCGCCGGGGCGGGCCTCGGCGCGGACCGTCATGTGGTCCATCCGGCCGCGGCGGGTCAGCTGGATCGTGAAGTGCGGGGCGACGGCGGGGGTGCGCAGGATGATCTCCTCGATCTGGCTGGGGAACACGTTCACCCCGCGCAGGATGATCATGTCGTCGCTGCGGCCGGTGATCTTCTCGATCCGCCGGAAGGCCGGGCGGGCCGTGCCGGGCAGCAGCCGGGTCAGGTCGCGGGTGCGGTAGCGGATGATCGGCAGCGCCTCCTTGGTGAGGGAGGTGAAGACCAGTTCGCCGCTGTCGCCGTCGG
Source organism: Streptomyces sp. NBC_01622 (assembly GCF_045209635.1). Lineage (NCBI taxonomy): Bacteria > Bacillati > Actinomycetota > Actinomycetes > Kitasatosporales > Streptomycetaceae > Streptomyces > Streptomyces sp. NBC_01622. Next base: position 1,185,935 of record NZ_CP109293.1, on the reverse strand, counting down.
GGAGCACCTCGCCCGTGAACGGATCGACGACCTCCGGGAAGAAGTGGTCCTCCCACACATGGAGGCCGTCCTTGGTCTCCACGCACTCCTGCGCCACACCGGGGCCGATCACCTCCGACAGGCCGTAGATGTCGACCGCGTGGATGTCCATGCGCTCCTCGATCTCGCGGCGCATCTCCTCCGTCCACGGCTCGGCGCCGAAGATGCCCACCTTGAGGGAGCTGGTGCGCGGGTCGACGCCCTGGCGCTCGAACTCGTCGAGGAGGGTCAGCATGTAGGACGGGGTGACCATGATGATCTCGGGCTCGAAGTCCTGGATGATCTGCACCTGGCGGGCGGTCATGCCACCGGAGGCGGGGATCACGGTGCAGCCCGCGCGCTCGGCGCCGTAGTGCGCGCCCAGACCGCCGGTGAACAACCCGTAGCCGTACGAGACATGGACCTTGTGACCGGGACGGCCGCCGGCCGCGCGGATCGAGCGGGCCACCACGTCCGCCCACATGGAGAGGTCGTTCTCCGTGTAGCCGACGACCGTGGGGCGGCCGGTGGTGCCGCTGGAGGCGTGGACACGGCGGACCTGGTCCATGGGGACGGCGAACATGCCGAAGGGGTAGGTGTCCCGCAGGTCGGCCTTGGTGGTGAAGGGGAACCGGGCCAGGTCCTCAAGGGTGTGGCAGTCCCCGGGTTTGACCCCGGCCTCGTCGAACTTGCGGTGGTACAGCTCCACGTTGTCGTAGGCGTGCCGCAACGTGGCCTGGAGCAGACCGAGTTGGTGCGCGCGCAGCTCCTCGCGGGTGAGGCGCTCGGCGCCGTCCAGCAGCCCTTCGGGGAGCGGTTCGCCCAGGCGCCGGCTCGCGGGCGCCGAAACCGGTGCGGTCACCCGGGCCGACGGATCGCTGCTCATGGAGACTCCTTCGTCCTTGTGCTGTTGATACTGCGGCTCCGTCCCCGGAACTCCGCGATCACCTGGTCGCCGCGCTCCACGCGCACGTCGTAGATGCCACTGCGGCCGAACCGGGTGCGCTCGCGCGCGGTCGCCACCAGGACGTCGCCCTCGTGCGCCGGGGCGACGAAGTCGATGTCGGCCGCGGCGGCCACGGTCACCGGGCCGTGGCTGTTGCAGGCACAGGCGAAGGCGGAGTCGGCGAACAGGAACAGATAGCCGCCGTGGGCGGTCCCGTGTCCGTTGACCATTACCGGGGTCACGGTCATACGGAGCACGGCGGTCCCTTCGCCGTGTTCGACGAGCTCGATACCGAGAGCCCGGGACGCCTCGTCCGCGGCGAACATCTTCTCCGTGGGACCGGGGGCCGTGTTCATGGCCTGCGTCATATTCCACCACCTTGTGGACCGACCGAACATTCGGTTAGCGTGCGGCACGGCCAAGTAATCCAGCATCACCACTGCCTGTCAAGAGGTGGAACGCATGCCCCAGACCAGCTCCGAGCCGTCCTCCGACGAGGTCTATCTGATCGACGGGGCGCGCACCCCGCAGGGCCGCTACGGCGGCGCCCTGGCGTCCGTACGGCCCGACGACCTCGCGGCGCTTGTCGTCGGCGAGGCGGTCCGCCGTGCCGGGATTCCGGCCGACGCGGTGGACGAGGTGATCCTCGGCGCCGCCAACCAGGCCGGCGAGGACAACCGGGACGTGGCCCGTATGGCCGTCCTGCTGGCGGGGCTGCCGCACACCGTGCCCGGCTACACCGTCAACCGGCTCTGCGCCTCGGGGCTCACCGCCGTGGCCTCGGCCGCCCAGGCGATACGCGCAGGAGAGGCGGACCTCGTCGTCGCCGGCGGGGTCGAGTCGATGACCCGGGCGCCGTGGGTGATGGCCAAGCCCGGCACCCCGTGGGCCAAGCCGGGGGAGGTGCACGACACCTCGCTGGGCTGGCGCTTCACCAACCCGTGCTTCGCCGCGCAGGACACCCTGTCCATGGGCGAGACGGCCGAGGAGGTCGCCGCGCTCGACGGCATCACCCGCGCCGACTCCGACGCCTTCGCGCTGCGCAGCCATCAACGCGCCGTCGCAGCACAGGAGTTGGGCCACTTCGACCGGGAGATCGTGCCGGTCGCGGTGAAGGACGGTGAAGTCACCCGCGACGAGGGCCCGCGCCCCGGCACCACGCTGGAGAAGCTCGGCTCCCTGCGCACCATCTTCCGTGAGGGCGGCATCGTCACCGCGGGCTCGTCCTCGCCGCTGTCGGACGGCGCCGCCGCCCTGGTGGTCGCGAGCGGGGCGGCGGTCCGGCGCCACGGGCTCACCCCCAGGGCCCGCATCGTCACCTCCACCTCGGCCGGAGTGCAGCCCCACCTCATGGGCCTCGGCCCGGTACCCGCCACCGAGAAGGCGCTCGCCCGCGCCGGCTGGGGGACCGGCGACCTGGACGCCGTAGAACTGAACGAGGCCTTCGCCGCCCAGGCACTCGCCGTCACGCGCCGCCTCAAGCTCGACGAGGACAAGGTCAACGCCGACGGCGGCGCCATCGCGCTCGGCCACCCCCTCGGCTGCTCCGGCGCCCGCATCCTGCTCACGCTGCTCGGCCGGCTGGAGCGGGAGGACGCCCGACGGGGGCTGGCCACGCTGTGCGTCGGCGTCGGCCAGGGTGTCGCGATGCTCGTGGAGCGGGTGTGAGCGCCCCCGAGCCGTACGAGACCCTCCTCGTCGAGGAGCGCGCGGACCGTGTCGTCGTCACCCTGCACCGCCCCGAGGCCCGCAACGCCATCAGCGGGCTGATGATCCGCGAACTGCACGCCGTCTGCGAGCAGTTGGAGCAGCACCCGAAGCTGCTCCTGCTCACCGGTCATGGCGGGGTCTTCGCGGGCGGCGCCGACATCGCGGAGCTGCTGGAGCGCGGGCGGGACGAGGCGCTGCGGGGCATCAACAGCAGGCTGTTCGAGCGCGTACGCCGGCTGCCGATGCCGACCCTCGCGGCGGTGGACGGCTGGGCGCTGGGTGGCGGCGCGGAGCTGTCGTACGCCTGTGATCTGCGGATCGCAGGTCCGGACGCCGTCTTCGGCAATCCGGAGCCCGGCCTCGGGATCCTCGCCGCGGCGGGTGCCTGCTGGCGGCTGCCGGAACTGGTGGGCGAGTCGGTGGCCAAGCAGGTGCTGCTCGCCGGACGGAACCTCGACGCGGCGGCGGCGCTGGCCGCCGGGCTGGTCATCGACGTCGTACCGGCGGAGAAGCTCTTGGACGCGGCGCACGAGCTGCTCGACCGGATGGCCCGGTCCTCGGCCACCGCCCTCCGGCTCACCAAGCTCGTGGTCGACTCGCCCGGCGCCCACCCGATCGCCGACGACCTCGCGCAGGCCGTGCTCTTCGAGGGGCAGGACAAGAGGGACCGTATGACACGCTTCCTGGAGAAGAGGAATAGCCGAGCATGAGCCCAACACCCCACTCCGTGCCCGCAGTTGTAGGTGTCATCGGCGGTGGCCGGATGGGCGCCGGTATCGCGCAGTCCTTCGCCGCCGCCGGATCGTCCGTGACCGTCGTGGAGAGCGGTGAGCAGGCCTCGGCCGCCGCGCTGGACCGGGTCGCGACCGGACTGAAGCGGGCCGCCGAGCGCGGCCTGCTCGGTGAGCCCGCGGAGCAGGTCCTCGCCCGTGTCACCATGACGGGCTCGGTCGACGGGCTGCCCGCCGACGCCGATCTGGTCGTCGAGGCCGTCCCCGAGGACGCCGGGCTCAAGGCCCGGGTGCTCGCGGCGGCCGAGCGGGCGGTGGGCGCGACCACCGTGCTGGCCACCAACACCAGCTCCCTGTCGGTCACCGAGCTCGCCGCCGCGCTCACCCGGCCCGGCCGTTTCCTGGGCATGCATTTCTTCAACCCGGTGCCCGCCTCGGCCCTGGTCGAGATCGTCGTCGCGCCGGGCACGGAGGCCGCCGCCGTCGGCGCCGCCCTGGACTGGACGCACGCCCTCGGCAAGAAGGACGTGACCGTCAAGGACTCGCCCGGCTTCGCCAGCAGCCGCCTCGGGCTGGCGCTCGGCCTGGAGGCGATCCGCATGGTCGAGGAGGGTGTCGCCGAACCGGAGGCAATCGACGACGCGATGAGCCTGGGCTACAAGCACCCCATGGGGCCGCTGCGCCTGACCGACCTGGTCGGACTCGACGTACGCCTGGCCGTCGCCGAATATCTTCACTCCACCCTCGGCGAGCGCTTCGCCCCGCCCCGGCTGCTGCGCGAGAAGGTCGCGCGCGGTGAACTGGGCCGGAAGACGGGACAGGGGTTCTACACGTGGGAGTGAGCACGACGGATCGCCTCCGGATACGACGGCTCGGAGCCGTCCGCCCGAGGCCGCTGACCAGCCATTCGCGCGGCAGGTCTTGCCTCACCGGGGGAAACCCTTCACACTGGGAACCGAACGAATGGTCGGTAGGGGAGTTGAGGTGTCGATGACCAGCACAGGCACGGAGGCGTCAGCCGCCGACCGGGACGAGACGCGGTTCGAGGAGCAGTTCGACGCCACGATCGCGAAGGACCAGCGGATCGAGCCCCGCGACTGGATGCCCGACGGCTACCGCAGGACCCTGATCCGGCAGATCGCGCAGCACGCGCACTCGGAGATCATCGGGATGCAGCCGGAGGGCGACTGGATCACCCGCGCGCCCTCCCTGCGCCGCAAGGCGATCCTCTTCGCGAAGGTGCAGGACGAGGCCGGACACGGACTGTATCTGTACTCGGCCGCCGAGACCCTGGGCGCGGACCGCGCCGAGCTGACCGAGGCCCTGATCGAGGGCCGGCAGAAGTACTCGTCGATCTTCAACTACCCGACGCCGACCTTCGCCGACGTCGGCGTGATCGGCTGGTTCGTGGACGGCGCCGCGATCTGCAACCAGGTGCCGCTGTGCCGCTGCTCGTACGGTCCGTACGCGCGGGCCATGGTGCGGGTCTGCAAGGAGGAGTCCTTCCACCAGCGCCAGGGCTTCGAGCTGCTGCTCACGATGATGCGCGGCACGGACGCCCAGCGGGCCATGGTCCAGGACGCGGTGGACCGTTGGTGGTGGCCGTCGCTGATGATGTTCGGGCCGCCCGACGACGACTCGCCCAACTCGGCCCGCTCCATGGCCTGGAAGATCAAGCGGCACAGCAACGACGAACTGCGCCAGCGCTTCGTCGACATGACCGTCCCGCAGGCCGAGAAGCTCGGAGTCACCCTGCCCGACTCGGAGTTGAGCTGGAACGAGGAGCGCGGACACCACGACTTCGGCACCCCCGACTGGTCCGAGTTGCAGCGCGTGATCAAGGGCGACGGACCGTGCAACGCCGAGCGGGTGTCCCGCCGCCGGGCCGCCCACGAGGAGGGCGCCTGGGTCCGGGAGGCGGCCACCGCCCACGCGGCCAAGCAGGCGGCCGCTCGTACACAGCAGACCGAAGGAGCGGCGGCATGACGCAGGACTGGCCCCTGTACGAGGTGTTCGTGCGCGGTAAGCGCGGACTGAACCACGTCCACGTCGGCTCGCTGCACGCCGCCGACGACGCCATGGCGCTCACCCACGCCCGCGACCTCTACACACGGCGCAACGAGGGCGTGTCCATCTGGGTCGTGCGCTCCGAGCACATCGCCGCCTCGACCCGCGACGAGAAGGACCCGTTCTTCGCGCCGAGCGCCGACAAGGTCTACCGCCACCCCACGTTCTACGACATCCCCGACGACGTCCCCCACATCTAGGAGCAGGGCATGAGTGACGACCACGTCTATCTGTCCCTGGCCGAGGGGCACGACGACAGCGACGCCCGCTGGGCCTTCGGCACCGGCTTCGAGGACCCGCTGCACGGCGTCGACCAGAGCGTGCCGGAGGGCACGGACACCGCCCAACTGGCCGCGTACTGCCTGGCACTCGGCGACGACGCGCTCGTCAGCGCCCAGCGACTGGCCCAATGGTGCACCGCCGCCCCCGAGTTGGAGGAGGAGGTCGCGCTGGCCAACATCGGGCTCGACCTGCTCGGCCAGACCCGTCTGTTCTACGCGCGCGCCGGCCAGGTCGACGGCACCGGACGCGGCGAGGACGCCTACGCCTACTTCCGCGACGCCGACGCCTTCCGCAACGTACGGCTGGCCGAACTGCCCAACGGGGACTTCGCGTTCTCGACCACCCGGCTGCTGGTGCTGTCCTCCTGGCGACTGGCCCTCTTCGAGCGACTCGCCGTCACCACACCGGACCCGGTGCTCGCCGCCATCGCCGCCAAGGGCGTCAAGGAGCTGGCGTACCACCGCCAGTACGCCGCCGAGTGGGTCGTCCGGCTCGGTGACGGCACGGAGGAGTCGCAGCGGAGGATGCGGGACGCGCTGGCTGCCATCGCGCCCTACGTGGACGAACTCTTCGCGACCACGGGCGAGTTGAGGGAAGAGGTGCTGGCCGTGCTCCGCCAGGTCACCGACGCCGCCGGGCTCGCCTGGCCCGAGGCTGCACCGGTCCCCGGGCACGGCCGCGACGGCGACCACACCGAACACCTGGCCCCGCTGCTGACCGAACTCCAGAGCGTGGCCCGCGCCCACCCGGAGGCGACATGGTGACCACCCTGCTCGACGCGCGGCGCGCCCGGCACATCGCCGCGCAGGTGCCCGATCCCGAGATGCCCATGCTCACGCTGGCCGACCTCGGCGTCCTGCGTGACGTCGAGGTCGGCGAGGACGGCACGGTCGTCGCGAGCCTCACGCCGACTTACTCCGGCTGCCCGGCCATGGCCGAGATGCGTGCCGAGGTGGCCGCGCGGCTAACGGACGCCGGGTACGCGCGCGTGGAGATCCGTACGGTCCTGACCCCGCCCTGGAGCAGCGACTGGATCACCCTGGCGGGCCGAGCCAAGCTCGTCGAACACGGCATCGCCCCGCCGGGTGCCGCCCCCCGAGGCCCGGTCAAGCTCACGCTGTCGCCGACCCGCCGTACGGTGGCCTGCCCCCGCTGCGGGGCGACGGACACCGAGGAGACCTCGCACTTCGCCGCGACCTCCTGCAAAGCCCTGTGGCGGTGCCGCGCCTGCCGCGAGCCGTTCGAGTACGTCAAGGAGATCTGATGGCGAGCCCCCGACACCCGCTCGCGGAGAGCACGGCGGGTCCTCAACTCCCGCCCGTGGAAAGGACGGTGGACCAGTGACCGCCCCGGCCCCCACCACCCCCGCCCGCCCTGCGCGCCGCCGTCCGGCCTTCCACGCGCTGCGGGTGGCGGCCGTCGAGCCGCTGTGCGAGGACGCCGCCGCCATCGGCTTCGACATCCCCGACCACCTCGCCGAGGAGTTCGCGTACCGGCCCGGCCAGGCGCTCACGCTCCGCCGTGAGGTCGAGGGACGCGACGAGCGCCGCTCGTACTCCATCTGCTCCCCGGCGGGAGCACGCCCCCGCATCGGCGTACGCGTCGTCCCCGGCGGCCTGTTCTCCTCCTGGCTGGTCAACGAGGTACGCCCCGGAGACACCGTCGAGGTGATGGCCCCCACCGGCGTCTTCACCCCCGACCTGACCGTCCCCGGCCACCACGTCCTGATCGCCGCCGGCTCCGGCATCACCCCGATGCTGTCCATCGCGGAATCCGTCCTCGCCGCCGACACCCGCTCCCGCGTCACGCTCTTCTACGGCAACCGGCGCTCCGACACCGTGATGTTCGCCGACGACCTCGCCGACCTGAAGGACCTGTACCCCGGCCGGTTCCAGCTCGCGCACGTCCTGTCCCGCGAACCGCGCGAGGCCGAGATCCTCTCCGGCCGCCTCGACGCCGACCGGCTCACCACACTCGTCGCCGCCCTCGTGGACGTGGAGACCGCCGACCACTGGTGGCTGTGCGGCCCGCACGGCATGGTCCGCGACGCCCAGCAGGTCCTCACCGGACTCGGCGTCCCCGCCGAACGCGTCCATCAGGAGCTGTTCTACGCCGACGACGAGCCCGTACGACCCAACGAACACATCGACAAGGCCTACGACGGCCCCGTCAGCCAGGTGAGCGTCACGCTCGACGGCCGCACCACCAACTCCGCGCTGCCCAAGGGCAGTTCGATCCTCGACGGCGCCCAGAAGACCCGGCCCGACCTGCCCTTCGCCTGCAAGGGCGGCGTCTGCGGCACCTGCCGCGCGCTGGTCACCGACGGCACCGCGGACATGCGGCGCAACTACGCCCTCGAACCCGCCGAGGTCGACGCCGGTTACGTCCTCACCTGCCAGACCTTCCCGGTGTCCGACACACTCGCCGTCGACTACGACAGCTGAGGCGGGCCAGGACACTTCGGCACACGTGAAGAGCGGGCCGGGAGGGATCCCGGCCCGCTCTTGGTTCAGCTACCGGCGGTCAGCCGAGGAGCTTGGCCGCCAGGGTCGCGGCGTTGTACGAACCCCAGCCGGTCGTGAAGTCCCAGCCGGTGGCGGCGGAGTAGGCGCCGTTGCTGCCGCTGGTGATGTCGTGGAAGCCGGTGCCCTTCGCCGTGTAGAGCGCGGGGTTGGCGAAGCCGAGGTTGGCCTTGCCGGCCGCCGCGGCCTGCTGGTTGTAGAGCGCGCCGAAGGCCGCCCACTCGGGCGCGGCGGCGCTGGTGCCGCCGACCGTGCCCCAGCTGCCCTGCGAGTAGATCGAGACACCGGGGCTCGGGTTCGCGAGCGCCGACACGTCGGGAACCTGGCGGTAGCCGCCGCCCGCGGTCTTCTGCACCGCGGTCTGCCAGCTCGGGATCTTGAAGACGGAGGACTTGCCGCCGCCACCGCCCGACCAGGCCGTCTCCTTGCTCCACGCGTTGGCGGAGGTGACGGTCAGCGTGGTGCCGCCGACGCCGGTGACGTACGGGTCGGCGGCCGGGTAGTCGACGGTGGTGGTGCCGTCGCCCGCGTCGTCCGAGCCGTCGTCGCCGGAGGCCGCGTAGAAGCCGAGGCCCTCGGCCGCGCCCGCCTTGAAGACGGCGTCCACGGCGTTGATGTTGGAGGTGGTGCGCTGGCTCTCGGAGGCGCCCCAGCTGATCGAGGTGGTCGGGATGCCGCTGTCGACGATGGCCTGGTAGGTGTCGACCTCACCGGCGTCGGAGTTGGGGCCCTCGAAGACCGTGACGTTCGCCTTCGGGGCGATCGCGTGCAGCACCTCGATGTCGAGCTCGACCTCGACCTGGCCGTCACCGAGCGCGCCGGAACCGCCGTCCACCTTCGACACGGTCGGAGTGGGCGAGCCCAGGCTGTAGTTGGTGTCGTACTTGGTGATGTTGGACTGCTGGAAGCCGTCGAACTCCAGCAGCGCGATCTTCTGCCCGCTGCCGGTGTACGTCCCGGAGACGTTGTAGCCGCCCTTGATCTGGGCCGGGGTGTAGCCGCCGCCGGGGCCGTTGTGCGGGTTGACCTTGGCGGACCCCTGGTGGTGCAGCTGGGCGCGGTTGTTGAGGCCGGTCACGTCGCTGACCAGGCCGGCGATGCCGGTCGGCAGGGTCGGTGCGGTCTCGTTGGCGTAGAACGCGCGGCCCGACCTGGCGTCCTTCCACGTCGACAGCTTGGTGCCGAACGCCTTCTCCAGCTGGGCGGCGGTGCCGCTGGCGTCGACCAGCAGGTTCCCCGAGTGCACCTTGCCGACGGTGAGACCCTGGGCCCGCAGGAAGTCCTTGACCTGCTTCACCTCGGCGTCGGTCCGCCCGAACCGGGCCGCGAACTGGGCCTTCGTCAGATAGTGGCCGTACGAACTCGACCGCGGATTGCTGACGTTGGCGACGAACGTGTCCAGCGCCTTGTCGTTTCTCGGCGTCAGGCTGATGGCCACCGATATGCGCTTGCCGGCGGCGACGGCGCCGGTGCGGGACGCGTCGTGGTTCAGGCCCTTGAGGACATCTCCCGCGACGGCGGCGCGAGTTGAGTGCGGCTGGACGGCGGCGTAGGCGCTGGGGACGGCGGCGGCGAGCAGGGCCGGTACGGCGACGAGGCCGACCAGCTTCAGACGTGACGTCACGGAAGTCCTCCGAGGAGTGGGGGGTTGCTGTCCCGGAAGCGGAACGGCTTCACCGTAGGAACATCCGCCCCACCCGCATAAGCGGGGGAACCCTTGCGTCACGTGTTAACTGCGGGTGTCACATGAACCGCGGATGACAGGTCAGCGGCGGGTGTCGAGGGTGCGGGGTGTCCGCAGCCGGCCCTGCTGACTGATCGTCACCGCCTGTGTGGTGGCCTGCTGTTGGTCGTCGTCGCCGACGCTCACGGTCGCCGCTCCGGACGCGATGACGGCGACCGCCATGGCATGGGCGAGCGCGGTGCGCGAGCGGACACCGACCTTGCGGTAGACCCGCGACAGGGTGCCCTCGACCGTCTTGACGCTGATGAACAGCTCGGCGGCGACCTCCCGGTTGGTGGCCCCGCCGCCGACCAGTTCGGCCACCCGCGCTTCTGTCGGCGTGAGTTCGGGCCGCCCCTCGCCGTCCCGGTCGCCCGCCTCCAGCCGGGCCAGTTCGTCGCCCGCCCGTGCCGCCAGCGGAGCGGCGCCGATGCGGGTCGCGGTCTCCAGCGCCTCGCCGAGCGCGGTGCGGGCCGCGTTGCGGTGGCGGGCCCGTCGTTCGACCGCGCCGAGCGAGATGAGAGTGCGTACCAGCTCCACGGGCAACGGGAGTTGACGCAGCCGCTCCACGGCGGTGCGCAGCCGTACCGCCCCCTCCTTCGCCCGGCCGAGCCCCGCCTCGCGCAGCCCCTCCGCCCGCTCCAGGGCCGCCAGTACGCTGCCGGGCGCGTCGCCGGACACCCGGGCGCGGGCCTCGTCGAGCACGGCGCCGGCCGCGTCCGTCTCGCCCAGCACGACCAGGGCCTCGGCCAGGTCGCTGTACCAGTGCAGCAGGGGCGGGTCGGCGGCCGACATGGCCTCGCCGAGCTCCTTGACACGTTGCAGCGCCTCGACCGCCGCGGCGGCCCCGCGCGGATCGCCGGCCACCAACTCGGCCTGCCCCAGCACCGCGAGCGCCCGCAGCAGGAACAGCCGGTCCCCGTCCGCCTCCGAGGCCCGCACCGCCTGCCCGGCCAACTCCCGCGCCTCGTCGGCGCTGCCGCCCGCGGTCGCCGCGAGCGCCGCCGCGTACAGCGCCGGAGCTGCCTGTACGCCGGTCTCGGCCCCGGCGCGGGTGCAGCGGGCGGCGGTGCGCAGCGCCTCCCGGCAGCGTCCGGCGCGCACTTGGATGCGGGTCAGCGCGACCAGGGTCGCCATGACCTCCTCGACCCCGGCGAACTCCCCGATCTCCGCGAGGAGTTCGGTGACCCGGCGCTGGGCCTCGGTGACCTGGTCGGAGTCCAGGGCGAGGATCGCCCGCATCCGGATCAGCCCCCAGCTCTCCGGTCCGGCGCCCGCGCCGCCGGTCAGCGCGAGGGCCTCCGCCAGCGCGGCGTCGGCGGCGACCGGTTCACCGCCCAGCGAGCGGACCCGGGCGAGGGTGGCGAGTGCCCCGATGCGGGTGTCGGTGTCACCGGCCACGGCGGCCTGCCGGGCGGCGCGCCGGGCGTGCCGGGCGGCCTGCGCCAACTCCCCGCACAGCAGGCCCCGTACCGCCGCCCAGTGGTGCAGCCACGCCTCCGCCTCCGGGTCGCCGGCCGCGTCCCGGAGTCCTTCCTCGATCAGCGAGTAGGTGCCGTGCAGGGCCTGGCCGGCGTTGCGCAGCAGGACCAGCCGCGCCCGCACCCGCTGCCGGGCCGAGCCCGAACCGGCGAGGACGGTCTCGGCCGCCTGCCCCGCCTCCTCCAACTGCCCTGCGTCACAGGCGTATTCGGCCGCCACCAGCAGCCGGTCGGCGTGCTCGGCCGGACGGTCGCCCGGAGTGCGCAGGGCCGCGAGCCCGGCCAGTTCGAAGGCCGCGTCGGGCGCGCCGTCGCGGCGGGCGTATTCGGCGGCGGCCAGCAGGGTGCGGGCGGTGGTCTCGTCCTCGTAGGGGTGGGCGAGCGCGAGATGCCGGGCCCGCTCCACCGGATCGGTGACCGCACGGGCCAGCAGGGCGTGCGCCTTCCGACGGCCGTACTCCGGGGCGTCGGCGTAGACGGCGGCCCGCAGCAGCGGATGCCGGAAACGTACGGTTCCGTGGGCGTCGGCCGTCGCGACACCGAGCCGTTCGGTCTCCGCCAGGTCCGCGGCCGGATCGTCGAAACCGGCGGCGCGCAGCAGCGTGAGAGTGGGGCGCGCGGCGGCGCTCATGACGAGGAGCGTGTACCGCGTGCTCTCCGGCAGGGTGTGCACCCGCTCCAGCAGCAGGGTGCGCAGCCGGTGCGGCACGGGCAGGGTCCGGCCGAGGCCGACGGTCGCCGCGCCGCGCGGCGCCGCCCGCCCCAACTCCAGGGCGTACCAAGGGTTTCCGGCGGCCGTGTCCTGGACGGCCCGCAGCACCGCCGACGGCAGGTCGGCGGGCAGGAGCCGCGCCACCTCGTCGTCCGTCAGCGGTGGCACCGGCAGTTCGACGGTGCCGGGCGGGCAGCAGCGCGGCCGTTCGGGCTGCTCGCCGTCGGCCACCCGCTCGGCGGCCACCATCCGTACGTCGAGGCCCTCGACACGGCGTACGACGAAGGCGAGCACCTCGACGGTCGGTTCGTCGAGCCACTGGAGGCCGTCGAGGACCAGCAGCACCGGCCCGGTAGCGGCGAGGGCACGCAGCACGTTGAGCACGGCGACGCGTACCGCGAGCCGGTTCCGGCCGTCCTCCGGTTCCCCGCCGTGCAACAGGGCGGTCCGCAGGGCCGATTGGAGTTCGGGCGCCAAGGCGGTCAGGCGGCTCTCCGGCACCCGTGCGAACAGGTCGACGAGACCGGCGAACGGCAGCCGGGCGTCCTCCTCGGCGGGCGAGCAGTGCAACACCGTTCCGGACGGCCGGACATGGGCGTCCGAGGACGCCACGAGGGCGGCCACGAGCACGGACTTGCCGATCCCCGCGGGACCGTGGAGCAGCACTCCCTGACGGGCTGTCAACTCGGTGCGGGCGGTGCCGATCAGCTCGCGGTGCCCGGTCAACGACCGCACTTCCGCGCCACGGCGGGGCGGGCGGGGCGGTGCGTGCGGCGGGTCTCCGGGCAGTTCGGCATGTGTTCATGACAACCGTTGCGGAATCGCCTTGTCAATGACGGTTCCGAGTGGTGGACGAGACCTGCCGAGGAATTGGCGCATGATCTCCATTTCGGACGGCTGTCATGGCGTGTTTCCTGCTCCAGTTCCCGCCAGAAGTGCGCCACTCGGCCGATCGCCCGTACAAGAGCCTGGTCAGTGGATGTACGGATGTACTGAGGAAGTGGGAGAGAACGATGACTGATCACGGAGCCGATCTGGTGATCCGGGCCGGGGCGATCCACACGCTGGTGCCCGGCCGGGCCCCGCAGCGGGCACTGGCCGTGCGCGGCGACCGCATCGCCGCCCTCTCGCCCGACCCCGGAGGACTCGACCACCTGCTGCGCCCGCACACCACGGTGCACGACCTGCCCGGCGCCACCGTGCTGCCCGCCTTCGACGACACCCACACCCACCTGATCTACGCGGCGCTCGGCGCGCACGACGTCCCGGTCCACCGGGCCCACGACATCCCCGAGTTCCTGGACCTGATCCGGGAGCGGGCGAAGACGACCCCCGAGGGCGAGTGGATCCGCACCACCACCAACTGGCAGGAACTCAACCTGGCAGAGCGGCGCATGCCCACCGCCGCCGAACTCGACCGGGCCACCGACCGGCACCCCGTCCTGGTCAAGCGCGGCGGCCACAACGACGTCGTCAACAGCTACGCGCTGCGCCTGGCCGGCATCACCGAGGACACCCCCGTACCGCCGGGCGGCGTCATCGGCCGCGACGCCGACGGCCGTCTCGACGGGCGGCTCATCGACAACGCCCTGGGCCTGGTGGAGCGCCTGGTCCCGGCCCCGGACCGGGCCGAGCGGATCGACGGGCTGCGGCTGGCCACCGCCCAGTACGCCGCCACCGGCATCGGCATCGTCCGCGACTGCGCGGTCGGCCTGGAGGACTACGCCGTGCTGCTGGCCGCCCGCGAGGCGGGGGCGCTCGGTATCCGGGTGCGCGCCCTGATCTCGGCGCTGGGCATGACCAGCGCCGCCCAGGTGGAGGACCTGCTCGACGTCATGGAGAAGTGGCGCGACGACTCCGACCCGTGGCTGCGCGTGTGGGGTGTGAAGTTCGGGCTCGACGGCGGCCTGGAGGCCGGGGCGACCGAGGAGCCGTATGCCTGTGACCACGCCTTCTCAGGGACGCTGACCTGGGAGCCCGACGCGCTGGTGGAGGCCGTCGAGGCCGTGGTCCGGCGCGGCTGGCGGGTCGGCACCCACGCCTACGGCGACCGTGCGGTGCGCACCCTCCTGGACGTCTACGAGCGGGTCCTCGCCCGCAACCCCGGACTCCCCGCCGGCACGCTGGTCATGGAGCACGGCGGCCTGGCCGGCCCCGAACAGCGCGCCCGCGCCGTCGAGTTGGGCATCCCCGTCACCATCCAGCAGCCGCTGCTGCACGACACCGCCGAGGTCGAGGAGGGATTCTGGGGCCCGGAGCGCGTCGCCCGGCTCTTCCCCGCCCGTGGCTGGATCGACCTGGGCGCCCAGGTCAGCGCCGGATCGGACTTCCCCGTCGGCCAGTTCGGCGTCATGCGCTCGGTCTACGGCATGATCACCCGCCAGACGGTCATCGGTCCCAAGGGCCCGGAGCACGCCATCACCTACGACGAGGCCCTCACCCTGCACACCGCCAACGCGGCGCTGCTGTGCGGCGACCAGAGCCTGCGCGGCACGCTGAGCCCGGGCCGCCTCGCGGACCTCACCGTCTGGGAGCAGGACCCCGCCCGTTGCCCGAGCGACGCCCTGCGCGACCTGAACCCCCTGCACACGTTCGTGGGCGGCGGTCCCGTCACCCGGTCGGCATCGTCCTGATCGCGGCGATGTCGAATTGGAGCCGTACCTTCTCGCTCACCATCGCACCGCCCTCGGCCAGCCGGGAGTTGTAGGTCAGGCCCCAGTCGGAACGGTCGATCGTGGTGGTGCCGTCGAAGCCGACCCGTTCGACGCCGAACGGGTCGGTGACATGTCCGATGTAGGTGAGTTCCAGGACGACGGGACGGGTCGTGTCCTTGATGGTGAGGTCACCGAGCATCCGGTAGACATCGTTGCCGGCCATTTGCACGGCCGTGCTGGCGAAACGCATACGCGGGTAGGTCGCGGAGTCCAGGAAGTCACGGCCCACCAAGTGGGCGTCGCGCTGTTCCACACCGGTGTCGACGCTGCCCGTGGAGACCACGATCTCCGCCCGCGAACGGGCCGGGTTGCGGCCCTCGAAGTAGAGCCGGCTTTTGTATTCGGCGAAGGACCCGCGCACGGTCGTCACCATGGCGTGCCGGACGGAGAAACCGATCTGGCTGTGCGCGGGGTCGATCATCCACTCTCCGGTCAGCGCCGCCAGGGCGGGATCGGGCAGGCCGGAGGGGGTGAACGCCGGTGGGGCGGCGGGGCGTTGCGGAGCTGTGGGGGGTGCCGGGCGGCGGAGGGGCGCAGCACGGTTGAACAGGTTCATGCTTCACGTAGTTACTGCACGGGTGATATCGCCGCAACCCTTCATGGCGAATCGACAGCAGCGCGAATCGGCACTGACACGCTTAAATACCGCCACCTCGTCGGCCGTTCCACATTTCCCACACATATTCGCCACCCGAAAGACGACGACCGTCAATTCGGCGCACAGTTCAACGCACTGTTCAGCGCATCGGGAAACCAAACGAATAGCCCTGCTGCTTCAGCCACGGCAGGATCTCGCGCAGCGCGGCCACGGTCTCGGAGCGGTCGCCGCCCGCGTCGTGGAACAGGATGGTCGGCCCGTTGGACAGTTCGCTCTTGACGGTGGTCACGATGGCGCCGGTGCCGGGGAGTTCGAAGTCCTTGGAGTCGACGTTCCACCCCAGCGGGCGCATGCCCTGTGCGGCGGCGAGATGCCGACTGTACGGCGTGAACGCACCGCCCGGCGCCCGGTAGTACAGCGGCCGTACGCCCCCGGAGGCCTTGGTGATCATGGCGGCGGCGTTCAGGATCTCCTGCTTCTGGTAGGACTCGGACTTCTTGTCCATGGTGGTGTCGTGCGACACCGAGTGGTCGCACAGCCGGTGGCCGGCCGCCACCACCGCCTTGACCAGGTCCGGGTGGGCCTCGGCCTGCGGGCCCACCATGCAGAAGGTGGCCTTCACGCCGTATTCCCGCAGCACTTGGAGCACCTGCGGTGTCCAGGTCGGGTCCGGCCCGTCGTCGATGGTGATGTTGACGCCCCGCGCGCCCTTGTCGGAGGCGTGCACGATCTCCGCCGACACGGCCGCCACCCGGGCCGGGGCCCAACTGGAGGTGCCGGGACGCGCATTGGTTCCGCCCCGCTGCGCGTCGACCACACCGGCCTGCGCGGTCCACACGGAAGTGGCCGCCGCCACCGCCGTCACACCGACCGCCGCCGCGAGTACCCGGCCGTACCAACCCCGCCCGCCATGACGCGCCATGTCCGCCCTGTTCCCTGTCCTGTTGTCCGCTTCCGTGCATTCGTCAGGACGGCATAAACGAGCGGAGGGATCCCGCTGTTACGGATTACGGACAATTTTCCGGGGGTTCGAGGTCGGTGGAGCGCGATCCCGGTCGGCGCAGGGCGAGTCGGCCGCGGAAGTTCTCCGGGACCGGGGCGAAGCGCAGCGCCATCGTGAGATCCTCCGGGCGGTCGACACTCAGGTGGTACCGGGTGCACAACAGGTGGCACAGGCCCATGAGTTGGACGGTGCCGATGTTCGCGCCGACGCACTTCTTGGGCGCCCAGCCGAACGGCACATAGCAGTTGCGGTCGGCCGGTCCGTGCGGCGCGCCGGGCAGGAAACGGTCGGGGTCGAAGACGTCGGGTTGCTTCCAGACGCGGTCGTCACGGTGGATCAGGTGCGGGCTCAGCAGATACCAGTCGCCGGGCTCCAGCCGGGTCTTGCCGAAGTCGAAGAGGTGGTTGTTGTGCCGGACCAGCAGCAGTGGCGGACTCCACAGCCGCAGTACCTCCTTGACGAACCGGTGGGTCACCGGAGCCGCGTGCGTGGGCGCCGTGCGGAACTCCACCGGGTCCACCGCGCACAGCTCTTCGGTCAATCGGCGCTGCCACTCGGGGTGCCGGACGAACTCGTACAGCAGACTCGCGGCGGCGGTGCCCGGCGGGCCGCCGATCGCGGTGAGGACGGTGGTCACCACGTCCAGCGCGCGGTCCATGCCGAGTTGGGGCAGCAGGTCGACGAAGGGATCGGCGAGATCCTGCTCGCGCCTCCGCTTGCCGCGCGCGCGTTGCCGCAGCACCCGGCGCACGACCAGCCCGGACCGCAACTGCACGGCGACGAACCGCAGGTGGTGCCGCACCCCGCCCGGCGCGGGCGCGACGAGCCGCAGCAGCTTCATCTCCAGGTCCCGGCGTACGAGATCGGCCTCGCCGGCGGTGAGGCCGGACAACGCGACCGGCAGCATGGACCGCAGCGCCACGTCCTGGGTGAGCATCACCAGGTCCACGTCCTCGCCCAGCCGCTCGTCGATGATCCGCTCCATGCGGTCGATCAGGTCACCGTGGTGCTCCGCGGTGGCAAGCGTGTGCAGCTGGGTGAGCCAGGCGGAACGGACCTGGCTCCACCGCACCTCGGGACTGCGCCGCCTGCGCACCATGTCGACCAGCCGGTCGTTCATCACGAACCGGTGCCAGTTCGTGGCGCTGACCCGGCGCGCGGCCTCCGGCTCGAACACGCCGAGCCGGGTGTCGTCGACCCAGAAGATCCCGTCCTCCGCCGCGCTGCGCGTCCGCATGGCGTGCAGGAAGTCCTCGGGGTGCTGCGGTGTGGTCATGAAGGCGCTCCCCTCGTGGGGCGCGGGGAGCCGGCCGCTCAGTCGGTTCCCCGCGCCGGTCCGGTCAGATGTGGTGGTACAGGTACCAGAAGTAGCCGTAGGAGCCTCGGACGTTGAGGACCGACTTCGTCTTGCGATACAGGGCGCGCATGCGCGTTCACCTCCTTCCGGGACAGCCGGTGCGGTCGCTCAGCACCGCGGTGAAACGCGGTGGAGCGAGCGCCGGGCCCACCTGGGGACCGGCGCCGTCGTGGGTGACCGACAGCCACCGGTCACGGGTGATGATGCCGACGAGGTCCTCCAGGAGCCGCATGGTGACGGTCGCCCCGGCGCAGGTGTGCGGCCCGTGACCGAACGGGAGGTACGCCCCGTCCGGCACGGGCGCCGCCCAGCGCTCCGGCACGAACTCGTCCGGCCGCTCCCAGTGCCCGGGATGCCGGTGCACCAGATAGGTGCAGACGGCGAGCCGGTCGCGCGGGCCGACCTCCGTCCCGCCGAGCCGCTGCACATGGCTCGGCGTCCGCGCGAACAGCCACGCCACCGGCCACAGCCGCAGCGCCTCCCGGACCGTCCAACTCGGCTCCACGGCAAGGCGGTCGGGATGGGTGCCGAGGAGATGGACCGTCCACCCGAGGGCGAAGCCGACCGAGCCGACGGCGGCGAACAGGAAGGAGAGATAGACCTCGGCGAGGTCCTTCGGATCCGACCCGGGCTCGCTCTCCCGCACCACGACGTCGAGGAGGTCGCGCGGCTCCTGGAGACTGCCGAACTCCCCTTGCCTGGCCCGTATTTCGGCGTGCAGCACGCTCAGCGCGCGCCGCCGGAAGAGCAGTCGCGACGGCGGCGAGTGCCGACGCCGCGCGCCCGCCAGGACCGACCGGTGGACGATCTGCCCGACGGTGGCGTGGAGTTGGGGCGAGGCGCCCCGGTGCAGCAGGACGTCCCGCAGATGCCGGAACACGAGCAGGTTCCCCGCGTCCGGCCAGACACTGCTGGGGACAAGGTGTTCGGCGACCAGAGCGGGCAACTCCGGCCGCCGTGCGTCCAGATGACGGCGCATCAGGGCGCGGCCCGCCCGGCCGATCCGGATCTGAGCAGCACGGGGGCCGAAGTCGCCGTGCCGGGTGCGGTAGAAGTCGGCCGTCTCGGCGACGGCCCCGTCCCGATTGCCGAGCACCGCCCGGGCCGGCTCCGGACCCGCCACGCACACCGTGCCCGCGGCCGAGCGCCACACGTCGTGGACGCCGTCGAACTCCGCCGTCAGCAGGGCGAGGGGGTCGCGGACGCGGGGGCCGGTGCCGCGGGGAGTGCGGGCGGGCTCACCGTGCCCCTGACGCGTCGTGGACGACTCCATGGTGCCCTCCTTCGAGAACGCGGAAGCGCGGCACACCAGGTGCGGTACGTGCGACGCCCGACCGACAGGACCAGCCTGCTGACCGCCCGGCGCCCTGTCGCGTGCCGTGCCGTTGAGCGGAACGGCGGGGCGTCCCCTGCTCCACCGCCCTCTCCTCTTGACGCCCGTCACCACCGCACCTAGCCTCGACTGAACACGTCTAGACAGGTAGGTCGACGATGGCGGACTCCCAGACTTCCCAGTCCCGGCAACTTCAGGTCGAGACCCACGGCCTCGATGTGATCGGCGACGCCGAACGCAAAGGCACCCCTCGCACGCTGTTCTGGCCCTGGTTCGGGGCCAACGTCTCGATCCTGGGGCTGAGCTACGGCGCCTTCGCGCTCGGCTTCGGCATCTCCTTCTGGCAGGCGCTGATCGCCGGTGTGATCGGCATCGTGTTCTCCTTCCTGCTCTGCGGCTTCATCGCGGTCGCGGGCAAGCGCGGCTCCGCGCCCACGATGGTGCTCAGCCGCGCCGCCTACGGCGTACGCGGCAACCGGCTGCCGTCGGTGATCTCCTGGATCCTCACCGTCGGCTGGGAGACCGTCCTCACCGCGCTCGCGACGATGGCCACGGCGACCGTCTTCGACAGGCTCAGCTGGGGCGGCGGCACCGAGACCAAGGTGGTCGCGCTGATCATCGTCGGCGCGCTCATCGTCGTCGGCGGAGTCATGGGCTTCGACCTGATCATGCGGCTCCAGACGGTCATCACCGTGGTCACCGCCGTGCTCACCGTCGTCTACATCGCCCTCGTCGCCGACCACATCCACTGGAGCACGGTCAGTGCCGTACCGGCGGGCTCCGCCCAGGAGTTCATCGGCGCGCTGGTGTTCATGATGACCGGCTTCGGCCTCGGCTGGGTCAACGCCGCCGCCGACTACTCCCGCTATCTGCCCCGGAGTTCGTCCAGCAGAGGCGTGATCGGCTGGACCACGTTCGGCGCCTCCGTCGCCCCGCTGCTCCTGCTGGTCTTCGGTCTGCTGCTCGCCGGTTCCTCCAGCACGCTCAACAAGGCGGTCGCCGCCGACCCGATCGGCGCGCTGACGACGATCCTGCCCACCTGGTTCCTGGTCCCGTTCGTCGTGGTCGCCGTCCTCGGGCTGGTCGGCGGCGCGGTCCTCGACATCTACTCCTCCGGCCTCGCCCTCCTCTCCGCGGGACTGCCGGTGCCGCGCTACCTCGCCGCGCTCGTCGACGGCGTCCTGATGATCGCGGGCTCGATCTACATCGTGTTCTTCGCCGACAACTTCCTCGGCCAGTTCATGGGCTTCCTCACCACCCTCGGCGTCCCCATCGCCGCCTGGTGCGGCATCATGCTCGCCGACCTCGCCCTGCGCCGCCGCGACTACGACGAGGGCGACCTCTTCCGCCCGAACGGCCGCTACGGCGACGTCCAGCTCACGCCCCTCCTCCTCACGCTCGCCGCCACCGCGATCGGCTGGGGCCTGGTCACCAACACGGCCGCCAGCTGGCTGACCTGGCAGGGCTACCTCCTCGACCCGCTCGGCCTCGGCGGCAAGTCCGGCTCCTGGGCCTACGCCAACCTCGGCGTCCTGGCCGCCCTCGCCCTCGGCTTCCTCGGCACCCTCGCCCTGGGCCGCGCCCGCATCCAGCGCCAGGAGCAGCAGGCCGCCAGCCCCGAGGCGGTGTCCGCCGTATGACCACCGCACCCGGCCACCTCGCCGTCATCGACATGCAGCGCGTCTTCGCCGAACCCGACAGTCCCTGGGCCACCCCCCGCTTCGAGGACGCGGCGGCAGGCGTACGGCGACTGCTGCCGGCCTTCGGGGACGACGTCACCTTCACCCGGTTCCTGGCCCCCGAGAAACCCGAGGGCAGCTGGCGCGCCTACTACGAGCAGTGGCCCTTCGCCCTCCAGCCGGCGGACGCCCCGCTCTGGCGGCTGACCGACGAATTCGCCGCCCAGGCACGGCACTTCGTGGACGTGCCCACCTTCGGGAAGTGGACCCCGGAACTCGCCGAGCGCGTCGCCCCCACCGGCCGGCTCGTCCTCGCGGGCGTCAGCACCGACTGCTGCGTCCTGTCCACGGCACTCGCCGCCGCCGACGCCGGAGCCGAGGTACTGGTCGTCTCCGACGCCTGCGCCGGTGTGGACGACGACTCCCACGCCAAGGCACTGCACGTCATGGACCTCTACCGGCCCCTGATCCGGGTGGTCACGGTCGCCGAGGCGGTCGGGGAGGCGTCATGACCGGCGTCCGGCTCAAACACCAGCGCATCACCGATGTCCTCGCCAAGGAGATCCGCAGCGGTCACCGCCCCGCCGGCGAGCAGCTGCCCGGCGAACACGCCCTGGCCCAACGCTTCGGCGTGAGCCGTACGACCGTCCGCGCGGCCCTCGCCGAACTCAGCGAGGCGGGCCTGATCGCCACCCGCACCGGCAAGGGCTCCTACGTCCTCTTCGACGGCCGCCCGCTGGACGACAGCCTCGGCTGGGCCCACGCGCTCGCCACCCAGGGCATCGACACCCGGGTCCGGACGCTCGCGGTGGACGCCAGACGGGACGAGGAGCTGGCCCGTCAACTCACCCTGAACACCACCGAGTTCGTGTGCGTGGAGCGGATACGCGAACTGGTCGCGGACGCGGTCGTCGTGTCGTACGAACGCAGCTTCCTGCCGCCCGTGCCCGGAGTGCGGGACCTGCCGGCACGCGGCCTCGGGCAGGAGTCGCTGACCGATGTGATGCTGCGGGCCGGGCTGCGGCCCGACCACGGCGAGCAGCGGGTGAGCGGGCGGCGGATCGACGGCCGGGAGGCGGAGCTGCTGCGCCGCGAACCGGGTGACTGGTTCCTCGACACGCGCCGCACCAGCAGGGCCGCCGACGGCTCCTTCGTCGAACATGTCGTGAGCCTCCTCGACCCCGACCACTTCCAACTCACCCTCGCCTTCGGCTGAACCGCTGAACCGCCGAACCCGCCCCGGAAAGTACCCATGACCCTCCAGAGCCGCGCCACCGGAGCCCTGTACGGGCTCGCCCTCGGGGACGCCCTCGGCATGCCCACCCAAATGCTGTCCCGCCCACAGATCACCGCCCGCTACGGCCCCTTCCTCACCGGCTTCCACCCGGCCGACCCCGACCATCCGCTGGCCGCCGGAATGCCGGCCGGTGCCGTCACCGACGACACCGAACAGGCCCTGCTGCTGGCCGGGTTGCTGCTCGACGGCAAGGGCCGCATCGACCCGGCGGAACTCGCCCGGCGCCTGGTCGCCTGGGAGGACGACATGCGGGCCCGCGGCTCCCTCGACCTCCTCGGCCCGTCCACCAAGCGCGCCGTGGAGCAGGTCCTCGCCGGCACCCCCGCCGACGAGGTGGGACGCTACGGCACCACCAACGGCGCGGCGATGCGCATCGCCCCCGTGGGCATCGCGATGCCGGTCGCGGACCCGGCGGCTCTGGTGGACCGGGTGGTGGAGGCGAGCAGCCTCACCCACAACACCGGGGTCGCGCTCGCCGGTGCCGCGGCCGTGGCAGCCGCCGTGAGCGCGGGAGTCGACGGGGCGTCGGTTCCCGAGGCGGTCGAAGTGGCCGTGTCGGCGGCCCGGTTGGCGGCGGGGCGGGGGCACTGGGTGGCCGCCGCCGATGTCGCCGAGCGGATCGTGTGGGCGACGGGCCTGGTGCGGGGCCTCGGTCAGGCCCAAGTCTGCGAGCGGGTCTACGCGTTGGTCGGGACGAGCCTCGCCACACAGGAGTCCGTACCGGCCGCCTTCGCCGTCCTGGCGGCCTGCCCCGACGACCCCTGGAGGGCCGCGCTGCTCGCGGCATCCGTCGGCGGCGACTGCGACACGATCGCCGCGATCGCGGGCGCCGTCGGCGGCGCCTGCCACGGCGTGGACGCCTTCCCGGCCGACGCGCGGGAGACCCTCGTCCGCGTCAACCCGGCCCTCGACCTGGACGCCACGGCGGCGGCGCTGCTCGGCCTGCGGGAGGGGTCGTGAGCGGGCGAGTGTGGCACCTCGGTAACGTCGTCGTCGGCCCGGATGTCACGGCGGTGGCTCTGTTCGGTCTGCGGGTGCGGTCATGAGTGGGCGGGTGTTGGCACCTCAGCAACGTCGTCGTCGACCTGGACGCCACAGTCGCGGCGCTGCTCGGCTTGCGGGTGCGGTCGTGAGCGGTGGGCTCCGGCACCTCGGCACTGTCGTGGTCGGCCTGGATGCCACGGCCATGCCCACGCTCGCCCTGCGGGAGCGGCCATGAGCGCGCGCCTCTGGCACCTCGGCAACGTCGTCGTCGACCTCGTCATGGAGGTCCCCGCCCTCCCCGAGCGCGGCGGTGACGTCCTCGCCACCCGCACCGAACGCACCCCCGGCGGCGGCTTCAACGTGATGGCCGCCGCCGCCCGCCAGGGTCTCCCGGTGACCTACGCCGGAGCGCACGGCACCGGACCCTTCGGCGACCGGGCCCGCGCCGCGCTACGCGCCGAGGGCATCGACGCACTGGTCACCCCGCGCCCGGAACCGGACACCGGCTTCGTGGTCTGCCTGGTCGACGCGGACGGTGAGCGCACCTTCGTCACCAGCCCCGGCGCCGAGGCAACGCTGATCGCCGCCGACCTGGCCGAACTCCGGCCCGGGGCGGGCGACTTGGTGTACGTCACCGGATACAGCCTGCTGTACGACAGCAACCGGGTCGCCCTGCTCGACCTCCTTCCCCGACTGGACCCGGCCGTCACGCTGGTCGCCGATCCGGGCCCGTTGGCGGCCGACATCCCGGGCGACGCCCTGGAGTTGCTCCTTGCCCGCGCCGACTGGTGGAGCTGCAACGCCCGCGAGGCCGCGCTGCTCACCGGCGTCGATGACGTGGTCGAAGCCGCCCGCATCCTCCAATCCCGCCTGGGGCGTGGCTCGGTGCTGGTCCGCACCGGTCCCGGCGGCTGTCTGGTGCACCAGGGCGGACGCCTCGTCGAGGTCCCCGGGTTCGCCGTGGACGCCGTCGACCTCAATGGCGCGGGTGACGCGCACACCGGTGTTTTCATGGCCGCCCTGGCCCTGGGGTTCGATCCGGTGGCCGCCGCCCGCCGGGCCAACGCGGGCGCCGCCCTGGCCGTCACCGCGCCGGGCCCGGCGACCGCGCCGGACGCGGCACGACTGGACGCGTTCCTGAACTAGGCGATCGGCTCGGTCAGTTGCCGTCCCGGCGGGAGACCTCGACGTTCTCCAGGATGCCGATCGCGTCCGGCACGAGGACCGCCGCCGAGAAGTAGGTACTCACCAGGTAGGAGATGATCGCCTGCTCGTTGATGCCCATGAACCGTACGTTCAGGCCCGGTTCGAGCTCGTCCGGGATGCCCGTCTGGTACAGGCCGATCACGCCCTGGTCGTCCTCGCCGGTGCGCATCGCGATGATGGACGACGTGCGGGACGCGCTGACGGGGATCTTGCCGCAGGGCAGCAGCGGTACTCCGCGCCAGGCCGGCAGATGGTGGCCGCCGACGTCGATGCCGCTGAAGTAGACGCCCCGCTTGTTGCACTCGCGGCCGAACGCGGCGATCGCCCGTGGATGCGCGAACAGGTAGCGGGTGTCCCGCCGCATGCTCAGCAGCTCGTCCAGGTCGTCGGGGGTCGGCGGCCCGGAGTGGGTGGAGATCCGCTGGTCGTAGTCGGCGTTGTGCAGCAGCCCGAAGTCCCGGTTGTTGACGAGTTCGTTCTCCTGCCGCTCGCGCAACGCCTCTACGGTCAGCCGGAGTTGCTGCTGCGTCTGGTTCATCGGCTGGTTGTAGAGGTCGGTGACACGGGAGTGCACCTTCAAGACGGTCTGGGCGACGCTCAGTTCGTACTCGCGTGGGGCGAGGTCGTAGTCCACGAACGTGCCCGGCAGGTCCGGCTCGCCCACATGCCCGGCGCTGAGCGCGATCGCCGCCTCGCCGAAGGTGTTGAGCGGGCCGGGCTCGTCTCCGGCGCGCGCCTCGACGTGCGCGCGCAGCTCCGCGTGCCGGTCCGCGACGGCCTGGTAGGCCGCGTGCGGCAGCGTCAGCACCGTGGTGGCCGTCGCCGCGCGGGCCGTGAACTCCCAGGCGCCGTCGGGTTCGGCGAGCACCTGGCCGCCGAAGGTATCGCCGTCGGCCAGCAGCCCGGTGACCGCCTCGTCGCCGTAGGGACCCTCCCCGAGCCGCTCCACCTTGCCGTGCGCGACGAGGTACACCGAGTCGGCGGGCCGGCCCGCCTGGACGATCAACTGCCCCGGCGCGTAGTCCCGTTGCTCGAACCGCTCGGCCAGCGCGCCGAGCGCGTCGCCGTCCGCGAAGCCGCGCAGCAGCGGGAGTTCGGTCAACTCGGCCGGGATGACCCGCACTTGCGCACCGGTCTGCACGAACGTCACCCGTCCGTCGCCGCTCGTGTACGACAGCCTGCGGTTGACGCGATAGGTGCCGCCGGGCACGTTCACCCAGGGCAGCATGCGCGTCAGCCAGCGCGAACTGATGCCCTGCATCTGGGGTTCGGACTTGGTCGTGGTCGCCAGGGTGCGTGCCGCGGCGGTACCGAGGCTCTGCTGTTCCCGCTCCTCGGCGCCCGCCTCGGGCGCGGTACCGGTCTCGACCGACATGGTGCCTTCTCTCCTGTCGCACGGATGACGGAATGCCTGCGTACCGTCACGTTCCGTGCGTACAGCTACCCGTCATCGGTCACGACGAGTGATGATCCCGGACGGCGGTCGAGGCACATGCCGATCGCACGTGCCTCCGCACCACCCCCGGTTGACCCGGGATCACCCGTTCGAAGTACCCGATCCGGGGCGGCTCACAGCGTCTTGCCGGGATTGAGGATCCCGTGCGGATCGAAGGCGTCTTTGAGCCGGCGCTGCAACGCGTGGGCGGTGGGCCCGAGTTCGTCCGCCACCCACTGCCGCTTCAGCACCCCGACACCGTGCTCGCCGGTCAGCGTCCCGCCGAGCCGCAGCGCCAGGGCGAAGATCTCGCCCGCCGCCTCCCAGGCCGCGTCCGGCAGCCGGTCCAGGGCGGGATCGACCACGATGATCGGATGGAGGTTGCCGTCCGCCGCGTGCGCGAGCGTGTAGACGGGCACGCCGTGACGGGCCGAGATGGCGCGGATCTCGCGGACCGCCTCCGCGAGCCGGGAGCGGGGCACGGCGATGTCCTCGATCAGCGGCCGGCCCAGCCGCTCCAGCGCCGGCAGGGCGAGCCGGCGGGCCGACAGCAGCGCCTCCGCCTCCACCGGGTCCGCCGTGGTCTCCACGGTCGTGGCCGACGCCGCGAGCACCCGCGCGACCTGCTCCGCCTCGGCGCTCGCCCCCGCCCCGTCGCACTGCACCAGCAGCAGCGCCGCCCCGTGCCCGCCCAGCGCCGGATCGACGGCGTGCAGCACCGGCCCGTCGAGCAGCTCCGCGAGCGCCGGTACGACCCCGGCCCGCCCGATCGCGAACGACGCCTCGGCCGCCGCCTCGAACGAGTCGAAGTAGGCGGCGACCGTGGCCGTCGCCACCGGTACCGGGCGCAGTCGCAGGGTCGCCGAGGTGATGACGGCGAGGGTGCCCTCGGATCCGGTCAGCAGCGCGGAGAGGTCGTAACCGGTGACCCCTTTGACGGTACGGCGGCCGGTCGTGACCACCGTCCCGTCGGCGAGGACGGCCTCCAGACCGAGCACGCTGTCCCGCGTCACCCCGTACTTCGCGCACCGCAGTCCGCCCGCGTTGGTCGCGATGTTCCCGCCGATCGTGGAGATCGCCGCACTCGCCGGATCCGGCGCGTACCGCAGCCCGTGCCGGCCCGCCGCCCGGTCCAACTCGGCGGTGATCACGCCCGGTTCGACCACGGCGAGTTGGTCGTCGGCCGACAGTTCCAGGATGCGGTTCATTCCAGACAGGTCCAGCACGAGCACGCCTTCACCGGCCGAGGCCCCGCCCGACAGCCCGGTGCCCGCACCACGCGGTACCACGGGGACCCGCAGCGCGTTGGCGTGCCGGAGTGTGACGGTCACGTCCTCGGTACGCCGGGCGTGCACCACGGCCAGCGGGACACCGTCCGGCCGGGTGCCCGACCTGTCCGTGGCATGCGCGGCCAACGTGCGGGGATCCGTGGCCAGCTGGTCGGGCGGCAGATCCCGGGCGAGCAGACCGAGGAGCCGGGCGGCGGCGGTGGTGGTCGGGGGAGCTGTGGTCACGGGTTCCGTACCCTCACTGTGCGTGCCTTCACGGATTCAACGCCTTCGTTCCGATGGCGAGCAGGGAGATGTCCTCCTGGGGCGCGTGCACGGGCGCGCACTGGATGTCCCGGAAGTGCCGCTCCAGCGGATTGCCGCGCGCGAGACCGGGATTCCCGAGCAGCCGTACCGCCAGCTCCACGGCCCGTACGCCGTGCCGGTCTGCCAACACTCGTGCTCCCAGGGCCTGTTCGGGGGTGTAAGAGGTGTCGGCCGCGTCGACGCGCGCGGCTCCGCCGAACACCAGCTCCTCGGCGGCGGTCAGCAGCACCTCGATCTCCCCGGCGGTCCTGCGGAACCGTTCCGTACGGGCCACCGGATGGCCGAGGTTGGCGGGGACGCGTGTCTGGGCGAACGTGTGGAAGAAGGACTGCGCGGCCCGCGCGACCCCCAAGTAGAGGGCCGCGAGGGGGAGATGGAGGGCCGCGCCCGCCCGGTTGTCCTGCTCGGCCGCCGCACCGTACGGGCCGATGCCGATAACATGCTCGTAGGGGATCTCCACATTCCGGAACGTCACGTCGTGGCTGCCGCTGGCCCGCAGCCCCAACTGGTCCCAGCGGCCGGTGATCTCGATACCGGGGGAGCCGCCCGGGACCAGGAAGGTGCCGACGCGCGGCTCCGGTTCGTCGGTGGTGGCCCATACCAGGAACCAGTCCAGGCCCTCCGCACCGGTCACGAAGCGCTTGGTGCCGCTCAGCGACCAGCCGTCGGGAGTGCGCCGGGCGAGCGTCGAGGGCAGTCCGCCGCGTGCCGGGGAGCCCAACTCGGGCTCCACGCGCGCGTGGTTGACGAGCACGGGCCGTTCGAAGGACTCCTTGACGAGCCGCGCGTACAACTCCTCGGGCCAGTGCGGCTGTACGGCCTGCCGCGCGTGCGTGTTGAGGGTCATGGCCGCGATCAGGGCGACGGACGGGTCGCCCCGGCCGATCCGGTGCAGGATGCGCGCGCTCTCCTCGACCCGGGCGCCCCGACCGCCGTACTGCTTCCCGATGGTCGCGGTGAGGAGTCCGGCCTCGTGGGCGATCCGGAGGGACTCGGCGGGGAAGGCGCCCGACTGGTCGTAGCCGGCGGCCAGTTCGGCGATGCGGGCGGTCACAGGGCCTTCTTCAGGTCGGAGTTGAGTTCGGTGGTCCAGAAGGACTTCACGTCCAGGTGCTCTTTCAGCGCGCCGAGTTCGGTGAAGGCGTCGGCCACCTTCTGCTGCGAGGCGATCGTGTCGTCGCCGACCGTCCTGGCCTGCGTCGGGCGCTGCTTCTGCGCGGCGACCAGGTCCGACTTGGCCTGCGCCACCGGCTGGTGGGTGGCGTCGGCGGTGACCTTCGCGAAGCCGTCCACGTGGCCGTCGCGGACGTAGGCGTAGGCCTTGGTGATCCGGGCGATCAGATCGGCCGCGGCGGCCTTCTGGGCGGGGCTCTTGAGGACGCTGTCGCGCGCCGACCAGAGGAAGTTGCCGGACAGGATGTCCGCGCCGGAGCCGACCGTGCGGGCGCCCAGCTGGTGGGCCGTGATGATCGACGTGCCGTAGGAGGCGAAGGCGCCGATGGAGCCGCCGTTCAGGGCCGCGAGGCCGTCGTTGGGCAGCAGCGGCTTGGCGTCGATGTCCGACCACTTGAGGCCGGCCTGCTTCAGCAGTTCGTAGAGGAAGTAGTGGGCGGTGGTGTTCTGGACGTAGCCGACCTTCTTGCCCTTCAGGCCGGCGATGTCGGTCACCTTCGAGCCCTTGGGGACGACGACTTCCTGGTTGAGGGTGGTGCCGCGCTGGACGGCGACGACCTTGAAGTCGGGCTTGCCGTCGGCGGCCGAGAAGATGGGCGGGATCTCGCTGGAGGAGGCGAGGTCCAGTGCTCCGGCGCGGACGGCCTGGAGTTGCTTGTCGCCGCCCGGGAAGAGGTTCCACTTCACCTTGTACGGGGTGTCGTCGAGGTGGGCGTACTTGAGGACGGCCTCGTTGACCTTCCAGCCGGTGTCACCGACCCGCAGGGTCACGGAGGAGACGTCGGAGGACGAGGAGTCGGCCGTCGCGCTGCCTCTGCAGGCCGCGGCGAAGGGCAGGAGGAGGGCGAGGGCGGCGGTGGACGTGCGCAGTGCGCGGGGGAACAACACGGGGTCTCCATAGGGGTGTTCGCAATCAGCAGGTGAAGGACGGGTCAGGCGGCGTGCGAGGTGTTCGCCCGGTGGGCGAGTTCCTGGCGGACCAGGGGCAGGACGTGCCGGGCGTAGTCGATCGCGTCGTTGAGCGGGTCGTAGCCGCGGATCGACAGCAGGTCGCAGCCGATGTCGACGTAGTCGAGGAGTGCCTGGGCGACGGTTTCGGGCGTGCCCACAAGGGCAGTTGACGCGCCGGCGGCATTCGTGGCGACTGCTGGCGCGGTCCACAGGCAGCGGTCCTGGACCTCGCCGCGCTCGGCGATGTCGAGGAGGCGCTGCGAGCCGACGTTCGCGGGGCGGCCGGTGGTGCGGTAGTGGCGGAGCAACTCGGTGTTCTTCGCCTGGTCCTTGAGGACACCGAGGGTGCGGTGGGCCTTCTCCCAGGCCAGCTCCTCGGTGGGCGCGATGATCGGACGGAACGACACCCAGATACGGGGGTGCGGGCGTCCGGCGGCGTCGGCGACCGCGTTGACGGCGGCGATCTGCTCGGCCGTTTCCTTCAACGGCTCGCCCCACAGGCCGAAGATGTCGCCCTGCCGGCCGCCCACCCGGTACGCGTCCTGCGAGGAGCCGCCGACCGAGATCGGGACCAGCCCGTTCACCGGCTTCACGTCGGAGTAGTAGCCCTCGAACCTGAAGTACTTGCCCTCGTGCGAGACGGGTCCCTCGGCCTGCCACACCTTCCGCAGGATCTGGATGTACTCGTCCGAACGCTCGTACCGCTCCTCCTTGTTGAGGTAGTCGCCCTCCCGGCGCTGCTCCTCGTCGCTGCCCCCGGAGATGATGTGCAGGGTCAGCCGGCCGTCGCTGATCCGGTCCAGGGTGGCCAGGGCGCGGGCCGCGTGCGTCGGGAAGATCACGCCGGGCCGGTGGGCGAGGATCGGGCGGATCCGCTCGGTGTGGGTGGCGACGAACTGGGCGATCTGGAAGGCGTCCGGCGAGGCCGAGTGATAGGCGACCAGGGTGTGGTCGAAGCCGCCGTCGTCGAGCGCCCGGGCGTACTTGCGGAGGTGGTCGACGTCGAGACCGGTACGGCTGGACGCGGCGGGACCCGAGGCCCCGGAGTCGGTGTGGACCGCGCTGATGAA
Source organism: Streptomyces sp. NBC_01622 (assembly GCF_045209635.1). Taxonomy (NCBI): domain Bacteria; kingdom Bacillati; phylum Actinomycetota; class Actinomycetes; order Kitasatosporales; family Streptomycetaceae; genus Streptomyces; species Streptomyces sp. NBC_01622. Next base: position 1,155,348 of record NZ_CP109293.1, on the reverse strand, counting down.
CTCGACAGGCATGAGCAACTCCTAAGACGTGAAGGTCACTTGATCAGGGAGGCGTCGGTGGACTTGGCCACGTCCACGTTCGGGTCGAGGACGCCGATGCTGTTCATCAGGTCGGCGACCTGCTGGACGGTGGTGTTGACGTCCGAGGTGATCGGCAGCACCTGGCTGTAGGCGGCCGAGGCGAGGGCCTTCGCCACCGAGGCGTCGGCGCCGTTGCGCTGCTCGATGGCCTTCGCGTACGCGTCCTGGTGGGTGCTGGTCCACTTCAGCGCCGTGCTCAGGCGCTTGAGGAAGTCGCTCAGGGCGGTCTTCTTCGCGGAGTTGGCGAGGGCCTTGTCGGAGGCGTTGATGAAGCCGATGCCGCTGACCCGGCCGTCCCCGCCGTCGACGAGCAACCTGCCCCCCTGCTCCAGACCGACGGCCTGGTAGACACCGAAGGTCGCCCAGATCTTGATCTTGCCGGAGGCGAACGCGGCCTGCGCGTCCGTCGGCAGCAGGTACTGCACCTTGACGTCCTTGTAGCTGAGACCGTTCTGCTTGAGGACGTTGGCCAGCAGATACTCCGAGACGCTGCCCTTCGCCGAGGACACCACGACCTTCTGGCCCTTGAGGTCCTTCACGCTGTCGATACCGGAGTCCTTGCGGACCACGATCCCGACGTGCGTGCCGTCGTTCTTGAGGGCGGCCACGTTCTTGATCTTGACGCCGCCGCTGAGCGCCTGGAGCGCGGGCAGGTCGGCGGAGAACCCGGTGTCGGCGGCGTCCGCCTGCACGGCCTGGTAGAGCGGGGCCGCGCCCTGGAACTCGGCCCACTTCACCTTGTACTTGGCGCCCTTGAGCGCGTCCGAGGCGGCGATGATCGTCTGGAGGGTCTTGGCCTGGTCGCCGATGGTGAGGGTGACCTGCCCGCCGGAGGCGGTGTCCGCCGAGGAGTCGGCGCCGCAGGCGCTCAACGCCAGCAGGGCGGTCAGGCTCAGGGTGGCGGCGGCGATTCTGCGGATCACGAGGGGGTTCCTTCCAGGGTGCGGGTCACGCCGAGCCAGTTCAGGAGGCGGGCGCGCAGGGTCACGAACTCGGGGGCGGTCAGATCACGGGGGCGGGGCAGGGCGACGGTCAACTCGTGGGCGATACGCCCCTCGTCCATCACCAGCACGCGGTCGGCGAGCAGCAGCGCCTCCTCCACGTCATGGGTGACCAGGAGGATCGCGCACCCGTGCAGCCGCCACAGCTCCGCGACGAGCGCCTGCACCTTGCCCCGGGTCAGCGCGTCCAGAGCGCCGAACGGCTCGTCCAGGAGCAGGAGTTCGGGCTCACGGACCAGGGCACGGGCCAGCGACACGCGCTGGGCCTGACCGCCGGACAGCGTCTTCGGCCACACGGTCGCGCGCTCCGCGATGCCGACCTCGTCGAGCGCCTTCTCGGCGAGCGCCCGGTCCGGGCGGCCCGGGAGCCCGAGCACGACATTGCGCCACACCTTCAACCAGGGCAGCAGCCTGGGGGATTGGAAGGCCGCGCTGCGCCGGGCGGGCACGGTCACCTCGCCGCCGATCTCGTCGTCGAGCCCCGCGAGAATCCGCAACAGCGTCGACTTGCCGCAGCCGCTGTGCCCGAGCAGGGCCACGAACTCGCCCTCACGGATGTCCAGATCGAGGTCGTGCAGCACGGTGTTGCCGTCGAAGGCCCGCGAAAGCCCCCGTATTTCAACGGAGTTGGCCATGGCTACGCCTCGCCCTCGAAGTTGGCCCGCCAGGTCAGCAGGCGGCGCGACAGGATCCGTACGGCGAAGTCGCAGGCCAGTCCGAGCAGCGCGTACACGACGAGGCACAGCACGATGACGTCCGTGCGGAAGTACTGCTGGGCGTTGCTCATCAGATAGCCGAGCCCCGCGTCCGCGTTGATCTGCTCGGCGAACACCAGCGCCAGCCAGGCGGTGGAGAGCGCGTACCGGAGTCCCACGAGTGCCCCGGGCAGTGCGCTAGGCAGGATGACGTACTTGATCAGACCGAGCCGGCCGAGCCCCATCATCCGTGCGGCCTCGACGAGTTGGGCGTCGGTGGAGCGGATGCCGCCGTAGATGTTGAAGTACAGCGGGTAGGTCACACCGAGCGCCACCAGGGCGATCTTCGGGGTCTCCTCGATGCCGAACCAGACGATGAACAGCGGGATCAGACCCACCCAGGGGATCGCCCGGAACATGCCCATCGAGGAGTCGATGACGTCCTCGCCGAGCCGGAACAGCCCGGCCGTCAGCGACAGGACGAGTGCGACGCTCGCGCCGATGAGGAATCCGATGGCGGCACGGCGGCCCGACGCGGCGATGGCGCGGGGGAGTTCACCGTCCTTCGTCAGGTCCACGGCCTGTCGGATGACGTCGACGGGGGAGGCCAGCACGGACTCGGGCAGCACCCCGGTGGCGGAGGTCAGGAACCAGAGCAGCACGAGGCCGACCGGTCCCGCGGCGCGGCGCACCGAACGGGGCACAGTGAAACGGCGGTTGACCTTCGCGGTGCCGCGGATGGTGACTCGGGTGGACGGCGCGGGCACGACTTCCTTCTGCTGCGGCAGCACCGCCGCGTCCAGTGGTTTCGTCGTCATGGCCGGTCCCCCTTCGCGGCCGGGCGCGCGGGGTCGGCGGACCAGGCCGACCAGGAACCGGGGAAGAGCGTCGCCTCGAACCCGGCGATCTCCAGCGCCGCGATCTGATGGGCGGCGGTGACCCCGGACCCGCAGTACACGCCGATGCGTGACGCGGCCCCGGCACCCCGCTCCTCGAACCGCTTGCGCAGCTCCTCGGGCGGGCGGAAGGTCCCGTCAGCCGTGAGGTTCTCGCCGGTCGGCGCGGACGCCGCCCCCGGAATGTGCCCCGCGCGCGGGTCCACCGGCTCGACCTCACCCCGGTACCGCTCACCGGCGCGGGCGTCCAACAGCAGCCCGGACACGGCGAGTTCGGCGGCGCCGTCGGCGTCGGTGATCGGCAGCGCACCCGCACGGAGTACGACGTCACCCGGTGCAGGATCGGCGGGAATCCCGGACTCCAGCGGCAGCCCCGCCGTGCGCCAGGCGCCCAACGCCCCGTCCAGCAGCGTCACTTCGTCGACTCCGGCGTACCGCAGCAGCCACCAGGCGCGGGCCGCCGCCGTGTTGCCCAGGTCGTCGTAGACCACGACGGGTCGCCCGCTCCCGATGCCCCAGCGGCGCGCGGATTCCTGCAGTTCCGCGAGGTCCGGCAGCGGATGCCGGCCGCCCTCCGGGTTCGCCGGTGCGGCCAGCTCGGTGTCCAGGTCGACATAGACCGCGCCGGGGATGTGTCCGTCGGCGTAGTGGTCGCGGCCGTAGGGATCGCCCAGCGCCCAGCGGACGTCGAGGAGCACCGGCGGCTGCTCCGAGCGGAGGAGTTCGGCCAGCTCGGGGACCGTGGTGGTCACGTGGCGGCTCATGTCAACTCCTCGGCGATCGCGGGGAGTTCGGGGGAGAGGCGGAGCCGTTCGAGGAAGAGGACGACCGTGGCGGCGACGGTGCGGTGCAGAGCGTCGTTGAGGACGTCGTGCCGGCCGTCCACGAAGGTCACGGTGTGCACGTTCGGGTGACCGTCGTAGACGCTCAGCGCCTGGTCGAGCGGGCTGATCGTGTCGTCCTTGCCGTGCAGGGCCAGCACCGGGACGCGTACCAGGTCCAGGCGCGGCTCGGGCAGCTCGGGGGCGCTGTCGATGGCGCCGCGGCGGAACTCGGGGTCGTTGGTGAGGCGCCCCTGATGGGTCGGGCAGGCGGTGCGCGCCACGGCCTCCTCCTCCCAACTCCCCGCCGTCCAGGCGCCGGTGGGCAGCCCGGCCAGGATCAGCGCGTCGATGCCCGCGGTCTGCTCCGCGGCGAGTTGCAGGGCGTAGCGCGCGCCGGTGTCGGAACCGACCAGCACCTTCGGGCCCGGCAGCGACTCGTCGGCGAGCAGCTTGGCGGCCTGCTCCAGTACGGCGGGGTCGGCTGCCGGGTCGCCGAGGGCGCGGACGCGGTAGGCGTCGTAGCCGAGCCGGCGGCCGAACCGCTCGTAGACACCGCCGTGTTCGCCCCGCCCGGCCAGCACGATCAACGTGCCGCGCGCGGCGAGGCCTTCGGGTTCGTCCCAGGACGAGACAGCGGAAGAGGGCATGGGGTGACAACTCCCAACGAGGGGAAAGGGGAGGGGAATTGAGCAGAGGGAGAGGAAGAGCGCAGGCCGGAGCCGCCGTCACGTGTCAGTGCGCGAGGCGGACGTGATCAGCGAGAACGCGGAATGGGTGCCGGAGAACGGCGTCAGGTCAACGACAGCGCGCGCTGCACGCCACGCCGAAGTCGATGACTCGGCGCTGCGTCAGAAGGGCAGCGAAAGCGGTCGTGTGCAGCATGCGCTCATCATGACCGGCCCCGGCCGGTCGCGTCCAACGATGATTCCGCATCGAAATCGATCAGTTATCGCGATCGATGCCCGAAACGGCTACCGTCACCGGCATGCCCCAACCTGTCCTCGACATCGTGGCCCTGCGCAGCCTGACCGCGATAGCCGACTGCGGCGGCTTCCATCGCGCGGCCCGGGCCCTCGCCCTGAGCCAGTCCGCGGTCAGCCAGCATGTGCGCAGGCTGGAGAAGACGCTCGGCCTGCCGATCGTCGAGCGGGAGGGGCGCGGCACCCGGTTCACACCCGAGGGACGGCTCCTCCTCGAACAGGCCCGCCGCATCCTCGCCGTGCACGACGAGGCCGTACGCACCCTGCTCGACGTGGACGGCGACACCATCACCATCGGCTCCACCGAACACGCGGCCGACCAGTTTCTGCCGCGGCTGACCGCGGCCGTCCAGGAGGTACGGCCCGGCTGCCGGGTCCGCTTCCGCATCGACCGCTCGGCCCGGCTCGTCGAGGCCGTGGAACGCGGCAGCGTCGACGTAGCGGTCTACGTCACCGAGGCCGCCGCCACCGAGGGCACACCGGTCGGCGGCCTCCCGCTGACCTGGCACGCCACACCCGGCTGGCGGCCACCCGCCGCCCCCGCGCCCGTCCCGCTCGTCGCCATCGAGGACCCGTGCGCGATCCGCCGCCGCGCCATCTCCACCCTCGCCGCGCACGGCGTACCCGCCGCGGTCGTCGGCGACGCCGGCTATCTCGCGGGCGTCCTCGACATCGCCCGTACCGGACAGGGCGTCGCCCTGCTGGCCGCCGTCGGATCGGCCCCGGACGGGCTGACCCCGTACGACGGCCTGCCCTCGGTCACCCCGATCCCCATGAGCGCGCTCGCCCGCCCTGGTGCCGACCCGGCGACGGTCGACGCGGCCTTCGCCGCCGTACGGGACCTGCTGCGCTGAGGCGCGCCCCGGTCGCAGATCGGCCGGAACTGCCCCTGCGATGGGGTAGTCCGGCCCATTTCGGAGGAAAGATCCCCCGGGAGATTCGGTGAGCCGATTCCGAGGCTGATTCCGATTCCGATTCTGCAAGGGGGCGCGATCGTCGTGAGGGTCGTCCTGCTCGGTACCGCCGCCAGTGGCGGTTTCCCGCAGTGGAGCTGCGCCTGCGCGCTGTGCGCCGCCGCCCGCGACGGGAAACTGCCCTCGCGCACCCAGGACTGCGTGGCCGTCACCGGCAACGCGCGCGACTGGTGGCTGCTCAACGCCTCACCCGACGTCCGCACCCAACTCGCCGCCACCTCCGCGCTCCGGCCGGGCCCCGGCCCGCGCGACACCCCCGTGCGCGGCGTGCTCCTCACCGACGCCGAGCCCCACCACGTGGCCGGTCTGACCGTGCTGCGCGGGGCGGCGGGCCTCAAGGTGTACGCCCCGCAGCCCGTCCTCGCCGCGCTCACTCCGGCCCGGGCCGTCCTCGACCGCTATGCCCCCTGGGAGTGGGCCGACGGCCTCGCCGAGGACGGGTTCGTGCTCGCCGGAGGGCTGGTCGTCACGGCCCATCCGGTGGGCGACAGGCCGCCCGAGTATGTGCCGCCCCGCCGTCCGGACGACCGCTGGGCGGTCGCGTACCGCGTCGAGGATCTGGCGACCGGCGGAACCTTCGTCCACGCACCGCGCATAGCCGCCTGGACGGACGCTTTCGGCGACCTGTTGGAGACGGCGGACTGCGCGGTGCTCCGCCGGATCTACACCCACCTCGACAACACGAACCCGCTGCTCGACCCCGGTTCGACGGCGCGGTCGCAGGTTAACGGTGCGGACGTCGAAGTGCTCATGGACGGAGCCGAGTTCGTGGTGTGAGGCGGGCGGGCCGGGCGGCGGCTACTCCTGCGCGCTGTCCAACATCCTTGCCAGCACGCCCCGTTGGAGTGGCAGCACCTCCGCGTGCAGATCGCGGCCCTTGCGGGTCAGCGCGACCCACACCCCGCGGCGGTCCTCGACGCACACGGAGCGTTCCACGAGGCCGTCCTTCTCCAGCCGGCCGATGAGCCGGGAGAGCGCGCTCTGGCTGAGATGGACCCGTCCGACCAGGTTCTGCACCCGGCACTGGTCGCCGTCCCCGGGGGCCTCGGACGCGAGCATGTCCAGCACTTCGAAGTCGCTCGCGCCCAGCCCGTGCGGGTGCAGCACGCGGTCGATCTCGCACATCGTGCGCGCGTGCACGGACAGGATGTCCCGCCACTGGTCCTCTAGCTGCCGGGCACCGGCCGACTTCACTGCCATACCTGCACGGTAACACCGATCCGGTCAATCGTTGAGTCTGCAACTAGTGCGTGTGCAAGTAGTGCGTGTGCAAGTAGTGCGTGCGGGTGACCGGGCCGGTGCGGCACCGGGGTCAGGCAGCCGGATTCTGGGTCAGCCCGACGAAGTTCCCGTCCGCGTCCTTCACGAAGGCGATCAGCTTGCCGCCGCCGACGTCCTGGACGTCCTGCACCAGCTCGGCCCCCGCCTCCACCAGAGCCGCCACCCGCGTCCGGATGTCGTCCACGGTCCAGTACGGCACCGGTCCGGTCATGCCCCTGGAGTGCCCGTTCGGGTCGAGACCGACGTCCTGCCCCGCGGCCTTGTAGCCGACGTAGTACGACTCGTCCGCGTACGGCTCGACCCCCAGCAGGGCGCCGAACAGGGCCTTCGCGCGGTCGAGGTCCTTGACGGGGTAGATGATCGTGTTCAGGCCGTCGGTCATGGCGAGCTCCTCCGTGAAGCGTGGTCCGACGGATTTCGCCGGTGAATTCAGGCTAGGGCGGGGCAGCGGGCGAAGGCTTCTCCAATCCTGACCGGCTGCCGCGGGGGCGGGTGCGTCGCCGGTCGGCGCGCCGGGAGAGGATCATCTCCGTGACCCGCGCGACGCGGGACGCAGCGACCGGAACGTGAGACAGGGGGCACACCGTCGTGCAGCAGGACGAGACCGAACTTCCGCCGCCCGCGCCCGGAGGTGCACTGCTGCTCCGGCACCGTCCGTCCCGCCCGCGGGTGGCCGTGCTGGTCCTGCACGGCGGCCAGGAGACGAGCCACCGTCGCGCCCGGCCCTGGCAGCTCGCCGCGCTGCGCATGGGACCGTTCCTGCGGGCGGTGTCCGGCGCGCTGCCCGGCGACGACGTCCTCCTCGCCCGGGCCCGATACCGCGTGCGCGGCTGGAACGGCGACCGCGCCGACCCCGTGCGGGACACCCACCGCGCGCTGGACGAACTCGCCCAACTGGCGGGCCCCGTACCGACCGTGCTGCTCGGCCACTCCATGGGCGCCCGGGCCGCGCTGCGCGCCGCCGGTCACCCGCAGGTGCGCGGTGTGGTCGCGCTGGCGCCGTGGTGGCCACCGGGCGAACCGGTGGAGCAGACGGCGGGCCGACACGTCGTCTGCCTGCACGGCGACCGGGACCGCGTCACCTCACCCACCGACTCGGCGGACTGCGTGCGCAGGGCGCGAACCACGGCCACCCGTACCGGAATGGCACTCATCGGCGGCGGCGACCACGGCATGCTCCGCCGCCACCGCCTCTGGCACGACACCGCGGCAGCCCTCGTCACCCACCTCCTCGACCCCACCGGCACACCGGATCCACTCCCTGAGGAGTCCTACGGGACGGCGGACTTCCCCGTGCTGTGAGCGGGTGACCGAGGAACCGGACCGCCCGGCGGCGCGGCCAGTTCCGCCGCGAACTGCGCCCCCGTGAGCAGCGCCAGGTTCGACAGCCACAGCCAGATCAGGAAGACGACGATGCCCGAGAGCGAGCCGTAGAGCCTGCTGTAGGCGCCGAGTGTCGAGGCGTACGACGAGAAGCCGGCCGAGACGGCCAGCCACAGCGCGGCGGCCAGGGCGCCGCCGGGCAGGGTGTGCCCGCGTCGGTGTGCCGAGGTCGGGCCGGTGTGGAAGACGACCACGACCAGGAGGGCCACCAGGCACAGCAGCACCGGCCAGCGCAGCAGGCTCCACGCCCAGGCCGCGGTGGTGCCCATGCCGAGCATCCGGCCGACGACCTCCGCGAGCGGGCCGGTCAGGATGAGGGTGAGCGAGCCGACCAGTAGCAGACCGAGCAGCAAGAGCGCGGTGAGCACGATGCGGTGCGCCTTGCGCCAGGTCGAACGCCGGTCCTCGGTGCGGTGCATCCGGTGCAGGGCGCGGCGGAACACGGCGAGATAGCTGGAGGCCGACCACAGCGCGCTGCCCGCACCGGTCACGAGCAGCGGCCAGGCCGTGCCGTCCGCGTCCAGCGCGTGGGACAGGACGGTGTGCAGATCGGCGCCCGAGTCGGCCGGGGCGTAGGCGGCGACATGGCTGATGAACTCCTGGGCCGTGTCAGGACTGATCATCCCGAATCCCAGGACAGTGGCGAGCATCGCGGGGAGCACGGTCAGGATCGCGTAGTACGTCAGCGCCGCCGCGTAGTCCGTGATGTCGTCGTTCCACAGCGCGACCGGCGTCCGCCGCAGCGCGGGCCACCACGCGGCGGGCGGCCGGACCGCGATCAGCCCCGCGAACGGTGTGCTCATGCCCACCCGCCTCTCACCTGGTACCCCTTCTGCCCGTGTTGGGCAGCTCTACTCCGCGCAGGCCCGACGGTGGATCGGTCAAAAATTGGCAAAGAAGAGTCAAGAACATGTAAGGTTCACGAAGATCCGCGAGGAAGCAGGGGGACACGTCATGGGCACTCCGCGCGTGAGCAGTACGCCGTTGCCGGGGATCGGTGTCCGCTACGACCTGACGACCCGTGAGCAGCGAGTTCTGTCGGTGGTCGCGCACCGGGACGGCGAGCGGACCCTGAACGCCTACCGCTCGGACGATCCGGACGCCTGCGCCCTGTCCGTACGGCTGACCACGGCGGAGACGGCCGCGCTCGTCGACGCCCTGCTGCCCGAGCACCACAGCCCGAACCTGCTGTCCACCACCGAACTGGGCCTGGTCGCCGAGCGCATTCAGCTGTCGGCGCTCTCGTACTGGAACGGGCGGGTGCTGGGCGAGACCAGGATGCGCACCGAGACCGGCGTCTCGATCGTGGCCGTGCTGCGCCGGGCCGAGGCCGTCCCCTCCCCGACGCCGGACTTCCGGCTGGCCGGCGGGGACACCCTGATCGTGATCGGCACGCGCGAGGGCGTCGAGTCGGCCGCCGCGATACTCGGGCGGGAGTGAGCGTGATGCACTCCTCCGCGAGGTTCCTGATCGAGTTCGGCGCGATCATCCTGGCACTTGGACTGCTGGGCCGGTTCGCCGCACGCTTCCGGTTCTCCCCGATACCGCTCTATCTGCTGGCCGGGCTCGCCTTCGGCGAGGGCGGACTGCTGCCGCTGGGCGCCAGCGAGGAGTTCGTCGCCATCGGCGCCGAGATCGGCGTCATCCTGCTGCTGTTGATGCTCGGCCTGGAGTACACGGCCAGCGATCTCGTCTCCAACCTCAAGACCCAGTACAGCGCGGGTCTCGTCGACGCCGCCCTGAACGCGCTGCCCGGCGCCGCCATGGCCCTGCTGCTCGGCTGGGGGCCGGTCGCCGCGGTGGTGCTTGCCGGGGTCACCTGGATCTCCTCCTCCGGCGTCATCGCCAAGGTCCTCGGCGACCTGGGCCGCCTCGGCAACCGCGAGACCCCCGTCATCCTGAGCATCCTCGTCCTCGAAGACCTCTCGATGGCCGTCTACCTCCCGGTCGTCACCGCGCTCCTCGCCGGCACGGGCCTCGCCTCGGGCAGCCTCACCCTGGTCGTCGCCCTCGGCGCGGCGGCCCTGGTGCTGCTCCTCGCGGTCCGCTACGGCCGCCACATCTCCCGCTTCGTCTCCAGCGACGACCCCGAGAAACTGCTCCTGGTCGTCCTGGGCCTGACCCTCCTGGTCGCCGGTCTCGCCCAGCAGCTCCAGGTGTCCGCCGCCGTGGGCGCGTTCCTGGTCGGCATCGCCCTGTCCGGAGAGGCCGCGGAGGGTGCGCACAGCCTGCTGTCCCCGCTGCGGGACCTGTTCGCCGCCGTGTTCTTCGTCTTCTTCGGTCTGCACACCGACCCGGCGAGCATTCCGCCCGTCCTGCTGCCCGCACTCGCCCTGGCGGTCGTCACCGCGGGCACGAAGATCGCCACCGGGTACTGGGCGGCCCGGCGCGCGGGCATCTCCGCCAAGGGACGCTGGCGGGCGGGCGGCACGCTGGTCGCCCGCGGCGAGTTCTCCATCGTCATCGCCGGCCTCGCCGTCACCGCCGGCATCGAACCCTCGCTCGGCCCGCTGGCGACGGCGTATGTGCTGATCCTGGTGATCGTGGGCCCGCTCAGCGCCCGCTGCACCGAGCCGCTGGCCACCCGTCTGACCGGGCGCGGGCGGGACAAGGCCGCCCGCGTGGCCGACGCGGAAGGGACCGCGAACAGCACGGCTCCGGAGCCCCACGAGGTGGCGTAGGCCCGTGCCGGCGCCCTGCCCCGGTCGTCACCAGCCCGTCAGGAGCAGGTGGTTGAGGAGCAGGGCCAGGGCGGCCTGCGCGGTGAGCCAGGCGCGGGGCCGGGGGAGGAACGCGCAGGCGGGCAGCAGCCACATCGCGAACGGCAGCCAGATGCGCTCCGTCTCCGCCTTGCTCATACCGGAGAGATCCGCGACGAGGAGGGCGAGGAGCGCGGCGAACACCAGCAGGGCGAGCCGGGGTTGGGGCGCGGCGGTGCGCAAACCGCCGCGCAGCTCCGGGAGTTGGGGACGTACGGGAGCGGTGCCCGTCCGCCGCAGACCCGCCACCGTCGCCGGGCCCACGATCAGCGCCGTGCAGGCCAGATTCGCCCACACCCAGTAGCCGTACGGCCGGATCCCGCCAACGCCTTCGTAGTAGCGGGTGATCAACAGGCGGTACGCCTCCCACCAGTTGAAGCCGAGCAGCGTGAACACCACCGGTACGACGGCGAGTCCGGCGACGACGTACGGGAGCGGGCGAAGCCGCCGGTGCCCCAGCAGCAGTGCGGCGCCCGCGATCACCGCGAACAGCGTCAGCCCGTACGAGAGATACGCGGTGAGGCCGAGGAACAGCCCGGCGGCCAGGCCGGCCGAGCGCGGCCGGTGTCCGGTGACCGCGAGGGCGAGGAACGCGACGGCCCAGGCGGCGACGCCCGCGAAGTACCCGTCCGCCGAGGTGCCGACCCACACCGCGGCCGGGGCGAGGACGAGGAACGGGGCGGCGCGGCGGGCGAGTTGCTCACCGGCGAGCACGCGCACGGTGACGAGGACCGCCGCGCCCGCCGTCGCCCCGACGGTGATGCACCAGACGCCCGCCCAGGCCCCGCCGCCCAGTCCGATCCGGTCCAGGAGCACGAAGGTGACGGTGGCCGCCGGGGGATGCCCGGCGATGTGCGCGGGCCAGGGCGCGGGGGAGTGGCTGAGGATGTGGTGGGTGAAGTCGCGCAGGGTGGCGGGGATGTCGTGGAAGCGGCCGATGACCGTGAGGTATTCGTTCGTGGTCGTCAGCCGTCCCGCGATGCCGCGTTGCCAGCCGTCGACCAGGGCCAGCGAGAACGTCCAGGCCATGGCGGTGCCCCAGGCGGTGAACAGCAGTGCGCGCCAAGGCAGTTGGGCGGCGAGGACGGGACCGTACGCCACGACGGCGACCGCGACGGCGAGCGCCGCCGGGGTGCCGGGGCCGACGTGCGGCTCCCACTGGGCGAACACGGGCGGCCAGCCGACGAAGAGCGAGTGGTGGCGGTCCTGGATGGCGGTGCCGACCAGCACCGCCGCCAGGACGAGCAGGGCGGCGGCGAGGCCGGCCGACAGATCGCGGACGTGGTCGCGCGGGCGGTCGCCCGGAACGGCATGGGGACGGTCGTCGGGGCGGGCGTCCTGGTGGCGCTCGCGGTCGCGGAGAAGATCGGGGTTCACGCCGACACGCTAGGTCGGAGTGTGCCCGGCGGAGCCGTCGCCGAGGGAGACGTCAGGGTTTCGTCATGGTTTGCGAACCCGTTCGGGGGGGGTCCCCGGCCTACGGTCGGGGCATGCCACGCTCCCCCTCCTCGCCCGCCTTCTGGCGCAGCCCGCTGCGCGGCCCCTGGTTCACCTCCGTGCTGGGCGTCGTCCTGCTCGTCGGGATCACCGTGCTGTTCGTGACGGGTCTGCTGTCGTACGCCGCCTACAACCCGGACCTCTCGCCGGTGAACGACCAGACCCCGGACAAGGGCCTGCTCGGCTTCTATCTCTTCGCCTGGCCGACCGACCCGTCCTGGCTGTACCGCCTCACACAGGGCACACACGTCACCCTCGGCATCGCGCTGATCCCCGTACTGCTGGCGAAGCTGTGGTCGGTCGTCCCGAAGCTGTTCGCCCTGCCGCCGGCCCGCTCCCTCGCCCACGCGCTGGAACGGCTCTCGCTGCTGCTCCTCGTGGGCGGCGGCCTGTTCGAGTTCACCACGGGCGTGCTCAACGTCCAGCTCGACTACGTCTTCCCCGGCTCCTTCTACCCCCTGCACTTCTACGGCGCCTGGGTCTTCTTCGCCGCCTTCCTCGCCCACGCCGTCCTGAAGACACCCGCGGCCCTGCGCAACCTGCGCCATCTCCGGCACGAACCCCCGCACGAGGAAGGGGAGTTGGTGTCCCCGAACCCCGCCGAACCCACCGTCTCGCGCCGTGGCGCCCTCGGTGTGGTCGGCGGCGGATCGCTGCTGCTGTTCGCCACGACGGCGGGCCGCGGCTTCGACGGACCGCTCCGGGAGACGGCCCTGCTCGCACCGCACGGCGGACCCGAACCGGGCTCCGGCCCCAGTGCCTTCCAGATCAACAAGACGGCGGCCGCGGTCGGCATCGACGCCAGGGAGACCTCCGAGGACGCATGGCGCCTGGTCGTCGAGGGGAACGGCCGCACGGTCCGCCTTGGCCGGGCCGCGCTGCTCCAACTCCCGCTGCACAGCGCCGCGTTGCCCATCGCCTGCGTGGAGGGCTGGTCGACCTCCGACCAGTGGTGGCGAGGCGTACGGCTGCGCGACCTGGCGGCACTCGTCGGCTACGAGACGGACACGGCGCCCGACGTCCTGGTGGAGTCCCTGCAACGGCACGGGGCCTTCCGCCGGTCCGCCCTGCGCGACAACCAGGTCCGCGACCCGCGCTCGCTGCTCGCCCTGTTCGTCAACGGCGAGGACCTCACTCCCGACCACGGCTACCCGGCACGCGTCATCGTCCCCGCGGCGCCCGGCGTGCTCAACACCAAATGGGTGGCCCGTATGACCTTCGGAGACCTGTGATGCGCGTTCCGTTCCGACGGCCGGCTCTCGGCAGCCCGCTGCAACTCCTGCTGCTGGCCTGCTCGTTCGCGCTCGCCGGGTATGCGGGGGTGCGGCTGCTCGCGGACGACTGGTTCGGGGTGGCGCTGTGGTTGGTGGGCGCGGCGGTGCTGCACGACCTGGTGCTGGTGCCGTTGTACGCGGGCGTGGACCGGGCGCTCGCCCGGGTGCTGGGCGCCGCCGGACACCGGGACTGGACGGGCTACGTCCGGGTCCCGGCCCTGCTCTCCGGCCTTCTGCTGCTGGTGTGGTTCCCGCTGATCAGCGGGCAGGTCGCGGACCGCTACAGGTCCGCCACCGCGCTCTCCGGCGACGGGTTCCTGTCCCGCTGGCTGCTGGTCACGGCGGCCCTGTTCGGCGGCTCGGCCGTGCTGCTCGTCCTGCGGTCGCTACGGCTGCTGCGGTTGCGCAGGGCGAGGAAGCAGCGGCCGTCGGCCGTCCACTGACCCTCCGTGCGCCACCCGGCCCAGCCGGAGTGGCGCAACAGGGCCGGGGTCCCCAAGCGGGCCCACGGGAAGGACGTACCGGAGGCTCCACGACCGTCGGCGACCCGGACCCGCACCCGTTCGTCGACGTCGACCGGAGCGGTCTCCACCACCAACAACCCTCCTGGGGCGAGGAGTTGGGACATTCGCCGCAACAGGGCATGCGGGTCACCGCCGATGCCGACGTTGCCGTCGATGAGGAGGGCGGTGTCCCAGCGGCCCTCGCCGGGGACGGGTTCGAAGACGGACCGGCGCAGTGCCTGCCCGCCCAGGCGGACGGCATGCGCGACGGCGGCCTCACTGACGTCGATGCCCAGCACGGGCCGGCCCTGAGCGGCGAGCTCCGCGACGAGCCGCCCGGGCCCGCATCCCACGTCGAGGACGGCCCCTTCGCACCGGCGCAACACCTCCCGGTCCGCCGCGTCGGCCGCCGCGCACCAGCGCTCCACCTCCAGGGGCAGCAGCCAGCCGTCGGTACGGCGGAGGAAGAGCGGGCCGCGACCGGTGCGCAGGGCGTCGGTGTACGGGTCGGCGGACCAGGAGCGTGCGGGGGAGTCCGAGGGCGGGCAGTCGATAACCGCGGTCACCGGGCGCGTGCCCTCGCCGGTGGGCGCCGGCCGCCCCACCTCGCGTGCCGCACTCACCGGCCGACTCCCGTCCTGAGCCGCGCCAGTTCCTTCGCGAACCGCCCGTCCGGCGCCTCGGCGGCGACCAGTTCGGCGTCGTACGCCGTGTCCACGTCCCGCAGGGGCGGGAGGTCGCGGACGCGCAGGCCCGCGGCGGTGAGCCGGGCGCGCTGGACGGCACCGGTGGTGGGCGTCGACATCGGTACACCGCGCAGGAGCGCCGGGTCCGGGTCGGTGAGGCCCAGGGCCCAGAAGCCCCCGTCCTCGGCCGGCCCGAAATACGCGTCGCAGTCGGCGAAGTCGACGGTGAGGAGCGCGGGTGTCACCTGCGGGGTGTCCATGCCGATCAGCAGCGCGGGCCCGGCGCAGCCCGCGAAGGCGGCGGCGAGCCGTTCGTCGAGCCCTCCGCCGCACTGCGGTACGACGTCGAAGCCCGGGGGCAGCCAGGGGCCCGGAGCTCCGTCGAGCACCAGCACCCGCCGCCGCGCGGGCGTCGCCAGCAGTACGTTCAGGGTGTCGACCAGCGAGGCCTCGGCGAGCGCGGCGGCCTCCTCGGGCGTGAACGGCGGAGTGAGCCGGGTCTTCACCCGTCCGGGCCGCGGTTCCTTGGCGATGACGAGAAGGGTGGTCACCGGGAAGTGGCTCCTTGAGGTGAGGGGGCGGCTGTCGGCACCGTCGCGGGCGCCGGGGGTTCGGCCAGCACCCGGCGCATGTCCCGTACCGCCTGCCAGGTGCCGCGCCAGGTCCCGGTGACCTTGGAGGCGCCAGTGCGCGGCAGATACGGCACGTCGTGCTCGGCGACGCGCAGACCGGCGTCGGCGGCACGCACCACCATCTGGAGCGGGTAGCCGCTGCGGCGGTCCGTGAGGCCGAGCGCGAGCAGATCCGCGCGGCGGGCGGCCCGCAGCGGGCCGAGGTCGTGCAGCCGCAGCCCGGTGCGGCGGCGCAGCATCCGGGCCAGCGCGAGGTTGCCCGCCCGGGCGTGCGGGGGCCAGGCCCCGCGCCCCTGCGGCCGGCGCCGCCCGAGCACGAGATCGGCCTCGCCGTCGCGTACCTCGCGAACGAAGTCCACCAGCAGGGACGGGTCGAGCGAGGCGTCGCAGTCGCAGAAACACACGATGTCCGCGGTGGCGGCCAGCAGCCCGGCATGACAGGCGGCGCCGAACCCGCGGCGCTCCTCGCGCACGACGGTGGCGCCGAGGCTGTGGGCGAGTGCCGCGGAACCGTCCGTGGACCCGTTGTCCACGACCAGCGCGCGCCAGCCCCGCGGAATGCGGGCCAGCACCCAGGGCAGGGCCTCGGCCTCGTTGAGGCAGGGGAGGACCACGTCGACGGGCGCCGGGTCCGGATCTGGTGGGGGAGGTGTCGTCACGGCTTTCACCCTACGAGCGCGAATCCGGCATACCGGACTTCGGTTCCTTACGAAACGCGGACGTCCGGGCAGCGGATTCGGAAGGCGGGCGCGGCCGGTGGGACCCTTGATGACATGCAGCAGCCGTACGAATCCCCAGGTGCCGTGCCCGTCGAGAGCGGGCAGGCCCATCCGATGCGCGTCCTCGTGGTCGACGACGACCCGACCGTCGCCGAGATCGTCTCCGGATACCTCGACCGAGCCGGATACGTCGTGGACCGCGCCGAGGACGGGCCGGGCGCGCTGGCCCGGGCCGCCGCGCACTGGCCGGACCTGGTGGTCCTCGACCTGATGCTGCCCGGCATGGACGGCCTGGAGGTGTGCCGCCGGCTGCGCGGCCACGGACCCGTGCCGGTCATCATGCTCACCGCGCGCGGCGACGAGGATGACCGGATCCTCGGTCTGGAGGTCGGCGCCGACGACTACGTCACCAAGCCGTTCAGCCCACGCGAACTCG
The DNA here is from genome assembly GCF_045209635.1 of Streptomyces sp. NBC_01622. Lineage (NCBI taxonomy): Bacteria > Bacillati > Actinomycetota > Actinomycetes > Kitasatosporales > Streptomycetaceae > Streptomyces > Streptomyces sp. NBC_01622. Next base: position 1,138,727 of record NZ_CP109293.1, on the reverse strand, counting down.
TCCTCCGCGTGGAGTCCGTGCTGCGCCGCAGCGGCCCCCCGGCCGTGACCCGCCCCCTGAGCTCGGCGGGACTGACGGCCGACCCCGCCGCCCGCCGCGCCACCAAGAACGGCGCCGAACTCGCCCTCACCCTGCGGGAGTTCGACCTCCTCGCCTTCTTCCTACGACACCCCGGGCGGGCCTTCAGCCGGGAGGATCTGATGCGGGAGGTGTGGGGCTGGGACTTCGGCGACCTGTCGACCGTCACCGTGCATGTACGACGGCTGCGCGGCAAGGTCGAGGACGATCCCGCCAGACCCCGCCTGATCCAGACGGTGTGGGGCGTCGGCTACCGCTTCGAGCCCGCTCGCACCGGCTCGGTCGAGGAGGGCTGATCATGCGCGACATGCTGCTCATCGCCCTGTTCGCCTTTCTGGGCGCCGCCGGGGCCGGGGTGCTCGGCGCGGGCGCGCTGTGGCTGCTGCGCCGGAGGTCGCTCACCGCGTCCGTGTCCGTGGTCGCCGCGGTCGCGGTGACGGCGATGTTCGCGGGCACGCTGGCAGTGGCGCAGGCGATGTTCCTGTCCTCGCACGACCTGAGTGTCGTCACCACCGTCGTCGCCATGGCGGCCGTGGTCTCCCTGGTCACCGCCCTGCTGCTCGGCCGCTGGGTCGTCGCCGGCAGCCGTGAACTCGCCCGCGCGGCAAGGGACTTCGGTGACGGCGGAGACTTCTCGGCACCCGAGGGCCCGGCGACGGCCGAACTGGCCGATCTGAGCCGGGAGTTGGGCGCGACCAGCGCCAAGCTCGCCGAATCCCGGGACCGCGAACGCGCGTTGGAGTCCTCGCGCCGCGAACTCGTCGCCTGGATCTCCCACGACCTGCGCACCCCGCTCGCCGGTCTGCGCGCGATGTCCGAGGCCCTGGAGGACGGGGTCGCCGCCGACCCCGTCCGCTATCTCCGCCAGATCCGCACCGAGGTCGAACGCCTCAACGACATGGTCGGCGACCTCTTCGAACTCTCCCGCATACACGCGGGGACGCTCACGCTCTCCCCGTCCCGGATGTCGCTCTACGACCTGATCGGCGACGCCCTCGCCGGCGCGGACCCGCTGGCCCGGGAGCACGGGGTGCGGCTGGTCGGCGACCGGATCGTGTCGGTGCCGGTCGAGGTGGACGGCCGCGAGATGAGCCGGGTCCTGGGGAACCTGCTGGTCAACGCGATCCGCCGGACACCGGCCGACGGCACGGTCGCGGTCGCCGCCGAGCGGTCCGCCGAGGGCGTGGTGCTGTCCGTGACGGACGGCTGCGGCGGCATCCCCGAGGAGGACCTGCCGCGCGTCTTCGACACGGGCTGGCGCGGCACCCACGCGCGGACGCCCCCGGCCGGGGCCGGCCTGGGCCTGGCGATCGTGCGCGGCATCGTCGAGGCCCACCAGGGCCGGGCCGCCGTACGGAACGTGTCCGGCGGCTGCCGCTTCGAGGTGACACTGCCGATGGCCGAGGGGTGAACGCCGGCGGCGCCCTCGGCCAGCAGCCGGTCGGCTACCGCTCCCCGCGCAGCTTCGACACCGCGAACTCCCGCATCCCCTCCGGGAACGCGACCTCCGCCTTCCAGCCCAGCTCGGCCCGCAGCCGTGCGGAGTCCGCCGTGATGTGGCGGACGTCGCCGAGCCGGTACTCCCCGGTCACGACGGGCTCGGGCCCGCCGTACGCGGCGGCCAGCACCCGCGCCATCTCGCCGACCGTGTGCGGGTCCCCGCTGCCGGTGTTGTACGCGGTCAGCGCCCCTTCCCGGGGCTCCGACTCCAGCGCCGCCACGTTCGCCGCCGCCACGTCCCGTACGTGCACGAAGTCCCGCCGCTGGCCGCCGTCCTCGAACACCCGAGGAGCCTCACCACGGGCGAGCGCGGACCGGAAGAAGGAGGCGACCCCGGCGTACGGGGTGTCACGCGGCATCCTCGGGCCGTACACGTTGTGGTAGCGCAGCGAGACGGCCGAACCACCCGTGGCGCGCGCCCAGGCCGACGCCAGATGTTCCTGGGTCAGCTTGGTCGTCGCGTACACGTTACGGGGGTCGACCGGAGCGTCCTCACCCACCAGCCCCGGCGTCAACTCCTCGCCGCAGTGCGGACATCGGGGCTCGAAGCGCCTCGCGTCCAGATCGGCCACGGCCCGGGGCCCCGGCCGCACCGGCCCGTGCCACTCGCAGGCGTAGGAGCCCTCGCCGTAGACGACCATCGACCCCGCGAGCACCAGCCGGCGCACGCCCGTGGCGGCCATGGCGGCGAGCAGTACCGCCGTACCGAGGTCGTTGTGCGAGACGTAGTCGGGCGCGTCGCCGAATCCCGTGCCCAGTCCGACCATCGCCGCCTGATGGCATACGGCGTCCACGCCCCGCAGCGCGTGCGCGACCGCTTCGCCGTCGCGCACGTCCGGTCCGTCGCGCAGGTCGAACACGATCGCCTCGTGTCCGTGCGCGGTCAGCGCCTCGACGACATGGGACCCGATGAACCCGGCACCGCCGGTGATCAGTACTCGCATGTGTCAGACGCTAGGACCGCCGACCCACCACACGGCAGTGTCACGGCCGCGGCGTCACCGGTCCGTAAGACCTGCTCACATGGTTCCGGTGAGGGCCGCCCGCCGCGCGACCAGGACGAGAACCAGCAGCTCGCGCTCGGTGAGCAGTTCCGTCAGCGCGGGTTCCTCGGGTGCCGCCGGCGCGTCCGGTGTGTCGGGGAGGAGCGCGGTCGGCAGCGCGGTCAGTGTGTCGATGAGCCGGCGGGTGACGCTCGGCGCGAGCACGGGCTCTCCGCCGACGGCCACGTGGAGGGCGCGGGCGAGGCCGTCGGGGTGGCTGTTCTTCAGCAGAAGCCGTCGGCGCCCGCTCGAAGGGCCGCGTGCACGTACTCGTCGAGGTCGAACGTGGTGAGGACGACGACCCGTGGCGCGGTGCCCGACCCGGACCGGTCGCCGATGATGCGCCGGGTGGCCTCGACGCCATTCGTGCACCGGGACGACGCTGTTCGCGGTGGGCGGCCGATGGGGCGTCCCGGCCGCCGTCTTCTGGGTCCAGGAGTCGGCGATCGGTTTCGGTCCGGCGACGGCCGCGTGCCCGTCACCGACACCCCGTACGGCCGGATCGCCGACGTCATCTGCTACGACGCAGACTTCCCCGCCATGATGCGGACCCGCGCCGACATCATGCTCGTCCCCTCCCACGACTGGCGGGAGTACGGAGCCGCACACACCGAGAAGGCGAGCCTGCGGGCGATCGAGGGCGGCTACTCACTGATCCGTCAGGACGCGGAGGGCGTGTCGGCCGCCTACGACGGCGAGGGCCATGTCCTCGCCGCCACCGACTACTTCACGACCGAACGTCAGACCATGGTGGCCTACGTGCCCGTCCACGGCGTCACCACGGTCTACGACCGGATCGGCGACACCTTCGCCTGGCTCTGCCTGGCCGGTGTCCTCGCGCTCACCGTCACCGCCCTCACCCGCGCGAAGTGACGGACCGTCAGCCGCCCGTGCCGCGCGGCCGTCCCCGCCGAAGAAGAAGCTCAGCACGACCGTGACGGTGGCGGCCACGGCCAGCCGCAGACCCCAAGTGGCGGCGGAGCCGTCCACGAGCGCGGAGGTGACGGCGGGCGCGTCGAGCAGGACACCGCTCAGGGGCAGCGAGGCCGCCGCGCTCAACAGGTAGACCCACAGCGGGGGTTCGTTGGAGACGACGAGGACCGAGGCGGCGAGGACCACGATCGCGCTGAGTACGACGGTGAGCGAGGTGATGTCCATGGCCACGAGCATTCCGCGCGCCGGACGGCGAATCGTCGGCGCGACGGAGGAGCGACATCTCTACCGAAGGGTATAGACACGCCTCCCCACTACAACCTTCCGTATCGGCAGGCTGTCTAACTCCCGCCCGGCACCGACGACTTGCCGGGGTCTCTGCTGTACCAACATGGGGGATGTCATGAGATCTGTCTCCGTCGGGCGACTACTGCGTCGCGGAGCCTGTGCCGGAGCCGTGGGGGCGCTGGTTCTCGCCGGTCTCGGGAGCGGGGCCGCCTTCGCCGACGACGAGCCGCAGACCGATCAGCTGTGGATCCAGGCGCCGTACGACCAATCGGTCACCGTCGCCCCGGCCGGCGGCACGGCCCAGTACCGGACGCTGACGCTCGGCCTGTCCCACGACAACGACAACTTCACCGTGACGGACGGCCGCCTGACCGTCGACGTCTCCGGGCTCACCGGGGTCGCCGAGGTGGCCTGGCCCGACAACTGCACGCCGAACGGCGCGGGCACCGTCGCGGTGTGCGACACCGGGGACGTGCCCACGCGCTACAGCGCACAGGTGCAGCTCAAGGTGCGGGCCGCCGCCGGCGCCGCCGTGGGAGCGCAGGGCGCGATCGAGTACTCCGCCGAGGCCACCGGCGGCCCCGACGGCACGCTCACCGCTCCTGAGGGCAACGCGGAGACTCCCGTCACCGTCCGCTCCGGCCCGGACCTCGGCATCGGCGCCCCGCAGGACGCGACCGGCGTCGCGCCCGGCACGGAACTCACCGTGCCGTTCGCCGTCACCAACACCGGCAACGAGACCGCCCACGGCTTCACCGTGCAGATGTACGCGACATACGGCCTCGACGTCGTCACCCGCTACCCGCAGTGCGCCTACACCGAGCCCGACGTCGGCGGCACCTACATGCCCATGACGCACGCGACCTGCACCTTCGACACCGACATCGCACCCGGCGCCACCGTGGAACTGCCCGCGCCGCTGCGGCTCACCGTCACCGATCACGCGCTCTTCGACCGGTTCGACTACGAGATCGAACCCGTCGGCGGCATCACCGACCTCGACAGCTCGGACAACAGCCGCGCCTGGAGCATCGACGCCGACAACACCGCCGACTTCGCCGCGCACGGCACCGAGGTGAGCGGCGCGGCCGGCGACACCGTCACCGCCGCCTTCCGGTTCACCAACGCCGGCCCGGCCTGGGTCGGCAACGTCGGCTCCGGCGACCCGGTCGCCACGATCGACTTCTACCTCCCGGAGGGCACCACCGCCACGTCCGTGCCCGACAGCTGTGAGACCGCCTGGACGTCGGGCGACGACCCGACCATCGGCCACTACGCCTGCTCCCTGCGGATGTGGGCCAAGCCCGACCTCGACATCAGCTTCCCGTTCCAGCTGCGCATCGACCGCGTCGTTCCCGACGCGACGGGGCATGTAATCGTCCACCCCCACGGCGACAAGCCCGTCGTCTTCGACCCGGACAGCGCGAACAACACGGCCGAGGTGGTCGTCAACCCGACCGCCTGACGGCGACTACGAGGGGGCGCGCCGAAAGCTCGCCCCCTCCTACGTCGACTCCCGCTTCACCAACTCGGTCGGCAGGATCACCGCCGCCGTGTCCTCGCCCCCGATCTGCGCCAGCAGCACCCGCACCATCTCCGCGCTGATCCGGTCGAACGGCTGCCGCATCGTGGTGAGTTCGGGGCTGGACGCGAGCGCGGCGGGGGAGTCGTCGAAGCCGCCGACCGCCACGTCCTCCGGCACCCGCCGCCCGGCCCGCTCCAGCGTGGTCAGGACGCCCCGCGCCATCAGGTCGGAGGCGACGAACACGGCGTCCAGGTCCGGGACCTGAGCGAGCAGCCGCTCGGCGCCCCGCTCGCCGCTGAGGCGGCTGTAGTCGCCGGACACGACGAGCCGGTCGTCCACCTCGACGCCTGCCTCGGCGAGCACTTCCTTGTAGCCGGCGAGGCGCTCGACACCGCCCGGCGTGTCCAGCGGCCCGGTGACCGTGCCGATGCGGCGACGGCCCAGGGAGAGCAGATGCCGGGTCATGTCCCGGGCGCCGTCCCGGTCGTCGGCGGCCACATAGCTGATCTTGGAGCCGAGCCCGATCGGCTTGCCGCACGCGACCAGCGGCACGCCCGCCTCGCTCAGCTCCTCCGCCACCGGGTTCCCGGAGTGGCTGGAGACCAGCAGCACCCCGTCGACGTGCCCCGAGGTGATGTACCGCGTGATGCGCCGCCGCTCGTCCTCGGTGCCGGCCAGCATCAGCAGCAGCGGGATGTCGTGGGCGGCCAGCGCCTGGGTGCAGCCGCGCAGCAGGATGTTGAAGTTCGGGTCCTCGAAGAACTTCTCCTGCGGTTCCGTCAGCAGGAAACCGACCGAGTCCGAGCGCCCGGTGATCAGCGAGCGGGCGTGCCGGTTCACGACGTAACCCGTCCTGCGGATGGCCGCGTTGACGGCCTCCTGCGCGGCCGGGCTCACATAGTGCCCGCCGTTGAGGACCCGCGACACAGTGCCCCGCGAGACACCCGCCTCGCGTGCCACGTCATGGATCGTCGGCGGCCTGCGCCGACCCCCCGTAGTGCTCATGGTCACGACTCTACGGCTCCCGGGCCCGCAGCCTGAAGCACCGATATGGGAGCGTTCACAGCATTCACGGCAGAGAACCATCGGGGACACTTGTCAGCGGTCACGGACGTGCGGTTATGTTGGGGAAGCGCTCTAAGGTGCGCTGTGTGCACGTTCCCAAATGATCGACTACGGGAGAGATCCATGCCGGAGACCACACCCAAGGGGCTCACCAGGCTCGCCTTCGGTGGGGACTACAACCCCGAGCAGTGGCCGGAGAGCGTCTGGCAGGAGGACGTCCGGCTGATGCGGGAGGCCGGCGTCACCATGGTGAGCGTCGGGATCTTCTCCTGGGCCCTGCTGGAACCCGATCCCGGTGTGTACGACTTCGGCTGGCTCGACCGTCTCCTGGACCTCCTGCACGAGCACGGCATCCGCGCCGACCTCGGCACGCCGACGGTCGCCCCGCCCGCCTGGTTCTACCGAGCCCACCCCGAGGCCCTCCCCGTCACAGCCGACGGCACCCGCTACGAGTTCGGCTCACGCGGCGCGATCTGCCACAGCAACGCCGACTACCGCGCCGCCGCCGCGAACATCACCACCCGGCTCGCCGAGCGCTACGGCACCCACCCCGCCCTCGCGCTGTGGCACGTCTTCAACGAGTACGGCGTCCCCGTCTCCGCCTGCTACTGCGACTCCTGCGCCGCCCACTTCCGCCGCTGGCTGACGGCGACGTACCAAACCGTCGACGGCGTCAACGAGGCCTGGGGTACGGCCTTTTGGGGCCAGCGCTACGGCGACCTCGGCCAGATCAACCCGCCCCGCCTCACCCCGACCGCCGTCAACCCTGCCCAGGCGCTGGACTACACGCGGTTCGCGGACGCCACCATGCGCGAGAACTTCGTCGCGGAACGGGACATCCTGCACCGCCTCGCGCCCGGCATCCCGGTGACCACCAACTTCATGGCCGCCCTCAGCCAGTGCGAGTCCGTCGACTACTGGGCCTGGGGCCGCGAGGTCGACCTCGTCACCAACGACCACTACCTGATCACCGACGGCCGCCGCACCCACGTCAACCTCGCGATGGCCGCCGACCTCACCCGCTCCGTCGCCGGCGGCGCCCCCTGGCTGCTCCTCGAACACTCCACCTCGGGCGTCAACTGGCAGCCCCGCAACCCCGCCAAGGCCCCCGGCCAGATGGCCCGCAACGCCCTCTCGCACGTGGCGCGCGGCTCCGACGGTGCGATGTTCTTCCAGTGGCGCCAGTCCCGGCGCGGCGCCGAGAAGTTCCACTCCGCGATGCTCCCGCACGGCGGCACCGAGACCCGCGTCTGGCGCGAGGTCGTCGAACTCGGCACGTCCGTCGAGGAGTTGAGCCAGATACGCGGCACCCGCACCCGGGCCGACGTGGCCGTCGTATGGGACTGGCAGTCGTGGTGGGCGCAGAAACTGGAGTGGCGCCCCAGCCAGGACCACGACGCCCGCGAGCGCGCCGACGCCTTCTACGAGGCCCTCTACGACCGTCACCTCACGGTCGACTTCGCCCACCCGGAAGCCGACTTGTCGGCCTATCCCCTTGTCGTCGTACCCGCCCTGTACCTGACGACGGAGGCGGCCGGCCGAAACCTGAAGCAGTACGTCGAGAACGGCGGGACCCTCGTCGTCTCCTACTTCTCCGGCATCGTCGACGAGCACGACGCCGTCCACGAGGGCGCCTGCCCCGGCGCGCTGCGCGACGTACTCGGCCTGACCGTCGAGGAGTTCTCGCCCCTCCTGGCGGGCGAGCGGGTCCGTATCACCGGCCACGACGGCTCCGAACTCACCGGCGACGTGTGGACCGAGTTCGTCGTCCCGCGCGGCGCCGAGACCGTGTGGACGTACGCCGAAGGCCTCACCGCCGACCATCCGGCCGTCACCCGGCACCGCCTCGGCGAGGGCACCGCCTGGTACGTGTCGACCCGGCTCGACGCCCACGGCCTCGACGCCCTGCTCGGCTGGGCCGCCGACGACGCCCGGATCGCCCCGCGCGCCGAGCTGCCGTACGACGTCGAAGTCGTGTGCAGGGAAGGCGAGTCGGGCAGTTTCCTCTTCGCGATCAACCACAGTGCCTCGGACGTCAAGGTGCCGCTGGGCGCCGACGGCACCGAGCTGCTGACCGGCGAGCGGGCCGCGGGCGGTCTCGCGGTTCCCGCCGGAGCCGTGCGGGTCGTGCGACTCGACGGCTGAGCCGACTCCCCTCCGCCCGCGAGAGCCGTGAGCCGCGGGCGGAGGGGGACGTCCAACGCCCGGTGCGCGTGCGTTCTTGTTCGGCTGCGACGGTGTGGTTCGGCCAACTCCGTTTCCGGAAGCCGCAGTTCGTTCCCTGCGGTCCAGGCGCGTCCCGCCCGTTGCCCCGTGCCCCAGCGGCGACGGCCGTGCCGAACAGGAACGGTCGGTCCCGGACAAGGGGCACCGAGTCCGGGACGAGGTGGACCGTGCTGCGGGAGAGTGGGAGGGCGCGGCAAGCGGCGCGCAGGACGGAGGGGCACGAGATGCTGAGGACTCCGGCAAGTCAGCGACGATTGGACATCCTGGAGTGGCTGAGAGATCCGGCCGCCCACTTCCCGGCACAGCGGTATCTTGACGAGGCCGGGGTCAGCTCGGAGGCGGTGGCGGCCAAGCTGGGCGTGCCCCGCCAGGTGGCCGAGACCCACCTCGAACTCCTCGCGTCCCTGGGCCTGTTGCGCACCCGGCGGATCCGGCTGCGCACCTACTACCGGCGCGACGAGGTCCGTATCGCCGAGGTGGCCCGGATGTTCGAGAAGGGCTGGTAGCGGGACCGCCCGGCCGAGCGTCACACCGTGTCCTGCCCGGCGTCCGCTCCCTCCGGTGTCTCCGGTTCGGTGCGGAACGACGCGTCCGGGTCCCCGAACCGCTCGCACAGCAGCCTGCCCACCAGCGCGCCGCCGTAGAGCACGAACCCCACGCCGACCAGCCAGGACTCCACCACCAGCACCGTGCCGACCGGGCCGTAGCTGACCGCGTTGGTGACCAGGAGCGGGGTGAAGACCAGGTACGAGAACCAGCGCAGGCCGACCAGGCCCGCCATCGTGGCGAGCGCGCCCGGCAGCAGATAGCGCCAGTGGACCTGGCGGTTGAGCAGGAAGTGCGGGCCCCACCAGAAGAACAGCAGGCCGGCCGACATGCTGAGCAGGATCCGGGGCGCGCCCGCGAGGACGTTGCGGGTCTGCACCTGCGCGTACAGATAGCCCATCAGCATGACCAGCCAGATCAGTTGGCGCCAGATGCGGTGCCAGGGCGCGCCGGCCGGGCGCCACACGTGCTCGTAGCCGCTCTGCACACTCGACGCGAAGGACAGCCCGAACAGCGCGAGCAGTGCCACGCTCCAGGCGCTGGTGGTGCCGATGACCTTGCGGGGCGGGGTGAAGACATCGGTGAGCGCGCGGGCCGAGCGGCCGGACAGGTCCATGCCGTCAACCAGCCACAGCGCGAACCCGCCGTGCCCGATCGGATCGGCCGCGGCCACCACGATCAGCAGCGGCGCCAGCGTGACCAGCGCGAGCGTCGCGAACCCCATGGCCCGGTGCAGCAGCTCCAACTCCCGGCCGCGCCGGTTGAGTTCGGCGAGTCCGAGGCGCTGCCACGCGGTGCGGACGCGGTTCACCGGGGAGTTCCCGCGCGGTGGGTGGCCGACCACATCATGCGGGGCCCCCTTCTCACTTCTCGCCGACCGGCAGCGCGATCCGGGTCACCGGGAATACGCTCGGCGAACGTGACCGGGTGCCGCGATGACCGGGAAGACAGCAAGCGTACGCGCGCCGGACCCAACCGTGGAGGTGTTCGTGGACCGACCCAGTGCACTGCTCGCCCGCCGCTACGTCGCGATCGGAGGCGTGGGTCCCGAGGACGTGGTGGCCGACGCCCGCGGCCGGGTGCTGACCGGCGTCGAGGACGGCCGCATCCTGCGCCTCGACGGACTGACCGACCCCGAGGCGGTCCGGGTGGAGACCCTCGCCGACACCGGCGGACGGCCGCTCGGGCTCGAACTCCTCCCGGACGACGCCCTGTTGGTGTGCGACGCGGAACGCGGGCTGCTGCGCGTCGACCTGGCGGACGGAACCGTACGCGTCCTCGCCGACTCGGTGGCGGGGGAGCCGCTGCGGGGCTGCAGCAACGTGGTCGCGCTGTCGGACGGCAGCGTGTACTTCACCGTCTTCAGCCTCCGTTACCCGATCGAGCGGTGGATCGGCGACATCGTCGAACACACCGGCACCGGACGGCTGTTGCGCCTCACACCCGGCGCAGACAGTCCCGAAGTCCTCCTGGACGGACTCCAGTTCGCCAACGGTCTCGCCGCGAGCGCCGACGAGTCCTTCCTGGTCGTCGCGGAGACCGGCGCCCGCCGGCTGACCCGCTACTGGCTCACCGGACCGAAGGCGGACCGGAGCGAGTCCTTCGTGGACGACCTCCCCGGAATGCCCGACAACCTCTGGCGCGCCGGCCCGGACGGGCCGATCTGGGTGGCGCTGGCCGGCCCGCGCGTCGCGCCGCTGGAACTCCTCCACCAGGCCTCACCCGCCGTACGGCAGGCCGCGGCCCGTGTCGCCGTGCGCGTGCCCTTCCGCCCCACCGGCATGATCGGAGCCATGGCGTTCGACGACGACGGAGCCGTCGTCCATCACCTCGTCGCGCGCGGCTCGGCGTACCGGATGACCACCAGCGTGTGCGAGGCCGCCGGGCACCTGGTGCTGGGCAGCGTGCGGGAGCGCGGGATCGCGCTGTGCGAGCCGCCCGCCCCGAAGTGACCCCGGCACCACCCCGGCGTTACCCTGATGCCCGGCCGCGAGCACTCCTCGCGGCGCGGCGGTGGGGCCCGCCGTACCCGAACCGCGGCAGAGGTGCCGCCAACGGTCCCTACTTGTAGAGGCGTGTGCCCCCAGGGCCCCCGACGAGTAGGAGACGTACGGCCATGACAGCTCCCGAAGCGGAGAGTGTGCGCGCCCGACCACAGGCCGCGCGCCCGTCCGTCTGGCGCGGTCAGGGACCCGTGGTCGCCGTCGTCGCGCTCGGCGGCGCGATCGGTGCCGTGGCCCGGTACGCCGCCTCCCTGTGGTGGCCCGCGCAGAGCGGCGGGTTTCCCTGGACGACGTTCTGGATCAATGTGGTCGGCTGCGCCGTCATCGGCGTGTTCATGGTGGTCATCACCGATGTGTGGGCCGCCCACAGGCTGGTGCGGCCGTTCTTCGGCACCGGTGTGCTCGGCGGCTTCACGACCTTCTCGACGTACGCCGTCGACATCCAGAAACTGGTCGACGCGGGCCATCCCCGCACCGCGCTGGCCTATCTCGCCGCGACCCTGCTCGCGGCCCTCGCGGCGGTCCGGCTCGCGGTGACGGCGGCCCGGCGCGTCCTGAAGTGGAGGCAGCGATGACCAGGCTGACCGGCAGCGCCCTGCGCGTGACCGTCTTCATCGGCGAGAACGACACCTGGCACCACAAGCCCCTCTACACGGAGATCGTCCACCGCGCACACATCGCGGGACTGGCCGGTGCCAGCGTCTTCCGGGGCATCGAGGGCTTCGGCGCCTCCTCCCTGATCCACACCACACGGCTGCTGTCGCTCAGCGAGGACCTGCCGGTGGCGATCGTGATCGTGGACACCGAGGAGTGCGTACGGGCGTTCCTGCCGCAGCTCGACGAACTCGTCGGCGAGGGACTGGTGATCCTCGACGAGTGCGAGGTCATCCGGTACGTGGGTCGTACGGACGAGCCCCGCGAGACCGACGTGAAGGGTAAGAGGTCGTTGTGAACTGGCTGTTGGTCGTCGCGGGAGCCTTCGTCGGCGCCCCGCTCCGCTACCTCACCGACCGGGCCGTGCAGACCCGACATGACTCCGTCTTCCCCTGGGGCACCTTCGCGGTGAACGTCACCGGCTGTCTGATCCTGGGCACCCTGACCGGAGCGGTGTCCGCCGGTGCGGCCGGCTCGCATCTCCAACTCCTCGTCGGCACAGGCCTTTGCGGGGCCCTGACGACGTACTCGACCTTCTCGTACGAGACACTGCGACTGACCGAGACAGGGGCGGGGCTCTACGCCGCGGCCAACGTCGTCGGCAGCGTGACGGCGGGCCTCGGTGCGGCATTTGTCGGGGTGTCGATCGCGCAGGCCCTGTGGGCGTAAGAAATCGGGCGGATCCCGCGCCCGAACAGGACCGCCTCCAGCGCTATTGTCTACAGCACTGTCGACCAATCCCGAAGAACTGGATCTCATGAGCGTCATCAGCGTCGGTCAGGCCGCCGTCCTCGGAGTCGTCGAGGGGGTGACGGAGTTCCTGCCCGTCTCCTCCACCGGCCATCTGAAGATCGTCGAGGGGCTGATGAAGATCCCCGTCGACGACGACTCCGTCGTCGGGTTCTCGGCCGTCATCCAGGTCGGCGCGATCGCCGCCGTCCTCGTGTACTTCTTCAAGGACATCGTGCGGATCGTGACCGCGTGGGGTCGTGGCCTGCGCAACCGTGAGGAGCGCTATCACCACGACTACAAGTTCGCCTGGTGGGTGATCTACGCGACGATCCCGATCGTGCTGGTGGGCCTCGCCGCGAAGCCGCTCATCGACGGTCCGCTCGGCTCGTTGTGGGTGGTCGCCGCCTCGCTGATCGTCGGCAGCGGTGTCATGTGGGCGGCGGACCAGATGGGCCGGCACAAGCGCGGTGAGGACGACACCACCTTCAAGGACGCGATGCTGGTGGGCAGTTCGCAGATCCTCGCGCTGCTCTTCCCCGGCTTCTCCCGCTCCGGCGCCACCATGTCCACGGGTCTCATCCTCGACCTGGACCGCGTCGCCGCCACCCGGCTCTCCTTCTTCCTCGGCATCCCCGCCCTGACCGGCGCCGGCATCTACGAGCTGAAGGACGCCCTGGGCGCGGGAGTGGGCGCCGCCCCGCTCGCCGTCGGCACGATCGTGTCCTTCGTGGTGGCCTACGCCTCCATCGCCTGGCTGCTGAAGTTCGTCGCCAAGCACTCCTTCAACGCCTTCGTGATCTACCGGATCATCATCGGCGTCATGCTGTTCGGGCTGCTCGGTGCGGGTGTGCTCAACAGCTGACACCGGACGGACGATCACCGCGGAGGGCGTGAAGCCGGATTTTCAGGCTTCACGCCCTCCGTATTTTTCTTTTCCGATCGCTTGACAGCACTGTCCCGTCACCCGCAGGATCACGTCCGTGAACCTGTCAGACAGCCAGACAGGTGGAGTCGGACCGCGGCGCGTCAGCGCCATGGAAGCGGTGCTCGTCCACCTCCGCGGCGCCATCGAGCGCGGCGACTACGCCATCGGCGACAAGCTGCCCTCCGAGGCCGAGCTGTGCCGCACCCTGGAGATCAGCCGACCGGTGCTCCGCGAGGCCCTGCGGGCCCTGCAGACCATGGGCCTGACCGTCTCCAAGACCGGCAAGGGCACCTTCGTGGTCGCCAACGCCGTGGAGGACCCCACCTTCGGCGACTACGCGGCCAGCGATCTGCTGGAAGTGCGCCGCCACGTCGAGATCCCGGTCGCCGGGTACGCGGCGCTGCGCCGCACCCCGGAGAACCTGGACCATCTGGCCCACCTCCTGGACCGCATGGAACGGGAGACGGACACCACCGCGTGGGTCGCGATGGACACGCTCTTCCATCTCGCGGTGGCGGAGGCCGCGCAGAACCCGGTGTTCCGCCGGGTGATCGAGGAGATCCGCGACGCGCTGGCCCGCCAGTCCGCGTTCCTCAACGAACTCGGCGGCCGGCGCGAGCAGTCCAACCGCGAGCACCGGGCGATCGTCGAGGCGCTGATCGACGGCAGCGAGCCGGACGCCGTCGAGGCCATGTCCCACCACCTCGACCGGGTCGAGACGACCCTCACCGACATCGTGCGCCCCGCGCGCACGGACACCCCCACGGAAGGCGGACCCGAGGCGTGAGCGAGCAGTCCCTGCACGACGGCGTGCAGAAACGATCCGGCCATGTCGACGCCGGAGACGCCGGCTACAGCAAGTCCCTGAAGTCCCGGCACGTCAACATGATCGCCATCGGCGGCGCGATCGGCACCGGTCTCTTCCTCGGCGCCGGCGGCCGCCTCGCCGACGCCGGACCCTCGCTGTTCATCGCGTACGCGGTCTGCGGCCTCTTCGCCTTCCTCGTCGTCCGCGCCCTCGGCGAACTCGTCCTCTACCGGCCCTCGTCCGGCGCCTTCGTGTCGTACGCCCGGGAGTTCCTCGGGGAGAAGGGCGCCTACGTAGCGGGCTGGATGTACTTCCTGAACTGGGCCACCACCGGCATCGCCGACATCACCGCGGTGGCCGTCTACACCCACTACTGGGGCATGTTCTCCGACATTCCTCAATGGTTGATCGCATTGATCGCCCTCGCGGTCGTCCTGACGGTCAACTTGATCTCGGTCCGGCTCTTCGGCGAGCTGGAGTTCTGGTTCGCGATCATCAAGGTGAGCGCGCTCGTCGTCTTCATGCTGATCGGCATCTTCCTGCTGGTCACCCAGCACCAGGTCGACGGCACGACCCCCGGCCCGTCCCTGATCACCGACAACGGCGGCATCTTCCCCAACGGCCTCCTGCCCATGCTCCTGATCGTCCAGGGCGTCGTCTTCGCCTACGCCTCCGTCGAGCTGGTCGGCGTCGCTGCGGGCGAGACCGAGAACCCCGAGAAGATCATGCCGAAGGCGATCAACTCGATCATGTGGCGCGTCGGCCTCTTCTACGTCGGCTCGGTGCTCCTGCTCTCGATGCTGCTGCCCTGGAACAAGTACAGCGCCGGCCAGAGCCCCTTCGTGACCGTGCTGTCGAACATCGGCATCCCGGCGGCGGGCGGGGTCATGAACCTCGTCGTCCTCACCGCGGCCATGTCCTCGCTCAACTCCGGCCTGTACTCCACCGGCCGCATCCTCCGCTCCATGGCGATGTCCGGCTCGGCCCCCAAGTTCACCTCGGTGATGAGCCGCAGCCAGGTCCCCTACGGCGGCATCCTGCTCACCAGCGGCATCTGCGTCCTCGGCGTCGGCCTCAACTACGTCGTCCCGGCGGACGCGTTCGAGATCGTCCTCAACTTCGCGGCGATCGGCATCCTCGCCACCTGGGGCATGATCATGCTCTGTCACCTCCTCTTCTGGCAGAAGACCGAGAGGGGCGAACTCTCCCGGCCCGGCTACCGGTTGCCGGGTTCCCCCTGGACCGAACTCGTGACGCTGGCCTTCCTCGCCTCCGTCCTGGTCCTCATGTACGCCGACGGCGGCGCCGGACGCACCACCGTGCTGTGCCTCCCGCTGATCGCCGCCGCGCTGGTCGCCGGATGGTTCGCCGTCCGCCGCCGCGTGGCGAGCACGTCCACCACCGCACCCGACGCGTGAGACCCACGCCGTCCTGACCTGACAGGCAGCGATGTACAGCAGTCCCCTCGCGGACCCACCCCTCATCCGTGAACCCCTCCACGCACCCGTCGCCCACCTCATACGCGGCGGAATGATCGAGGGCATCCACTACGGCTCCGTCGTCGTCCTCGACACCGACGGACAGGTCCAGCTCCAGATCGGCGACATCGAGGCCGCGTTCTACCCGCGCTCGGCGATCAAGCCCGTCCAGGCCGTCGCCATGGTGCGGGCGGGGCTGCCACTCGACGGCGAGCTGCTCGCGCTCGCCGCCGCCAGCCACTCCGGCGAGGAACGCCACCTCGCCGGGACCCGGCGCATCCTCGAACTCGCCGGGCTGACCGAGGACGCTCTGCGCAACGTACCGGATCTGCCCTACGACCCGGTCGTGCGCGATGCCTGGGTGCGCGAGGGTCGGCTGGCGTCCCGGCTCGCCCAGAACTGCTCCGGCAAGCACGCGGCCATGTTGTACGTGTCGAAGCTCAACGGCTGGTCGCTCGACGACTGTCTCGATCCCGCCCACCCGCTTCAGCAGGCGATCGCGGAGATCGTGGAGGATCTCACCGGGCAGCGGATCGCCCGGGTGAGTGTCGATGGGTGTGGTGCTCCGCTGTTCTCCATTTCGTTGCACGGGCTTGCTCGGGCTGTTTCGCGGATCACCACTGCGGCGCCCGGTACGCCTGAGGCGCGGGTCGCGGATGCGATGCGGGAGTTTGCCGAGATGGCGTCCGGGGCCGGGCGGGATGTGGCCGCGTTGATGCGGGCCGTTCCCGGGTTGCTTGCCAAGGACGGGTTCGAGGGTGTCGAGGTTGCCGCGTTGCCTGATGGGCGGGCTGTTGCGGTGAAGATCGCGGACGGGGCGAATCGGGCGCGCGTGCCGGTCGCTGCCGCTGGGCTTGCTCGGGCTGGGGTTTCGGAGTCGCTGCTTGCCGAGTTTGCGGGGGAGGCGTTGCTTGGTGGCGGGGAGCCGGTGGGTTGTGTGCGGCCCGTGCGTGCATTGGACCCGGTGTCGCCGTTGTCCGCGTGTGCCTAGATCGGTTGTCGGGTCGCTGCGGGCCGGTTGTGGCTGGTCGCGCAGTTCCCCGCGCCCCTGAAGGGGCGCTTGCCCTCGCCTCATTGAGAAAGGACCTGCACCCTCATGTACCGCAGCGAACACGACCTCCTCGGGGACCGGGATGTACCCGCCTCCGCCTACTGGGGTGTTCACACCCTGCGTGCCACGGAGAACTTCCCCATCACCGGGACGCCGATCTCCGTCTACCCGCACTTGATCAACGCTCTTGCCGCCGTCAAGGAAGCCGCCGCTCTCGCCAATGAGGAGTTGGGGCTGCTCTCGGCGGAGAAGACGGCCGCCATTGTTGCCGCGTGCCGGGAGATCCGGGACGGGAAGCTGCACGACCAGTTCGTCGTGGACGTGGTTCAGGGTGGGGCCGGTACCTCCACCAACATGAACGCCAACGAGGTTGTCGCCAACCGGGCGTTGGAGTTGCTGGGGCATGGCAAGGGGGAGTACCAGTACCTGCACCCCAATGAGGACGTCAACCTTGGGCAGTCAACCAATGACGTGTATCCGACCGCGGTCAAGATAGCGACCGTCTTTGCCGTACATGGATTGATCGCGTCAATGTCCGTACTGCAGGACGCGTTCGCCCGTAAGGCCGTCGAGTTCCGTGACGTGCTCAAGATGGGCCGTACACAGTTGCAGGACGCGGTGCCGATGACGCTCGGTCAAGAGTTCTCCGCGTATGCCGTCATGATTGACGAGGATCGTCAACGTCTCGACGAGGCTGTCCAGTTGATCCATGAGATCAACCTTGGTGCCACGGCCATCGGTACAGGACTCAATGCTCCCGCCGGGTATGCCGAGTCGGCGCGGCGGCACCTCGCCGAGATCACCGGGCTGCCGCTCGTGACGGCGGCCAACCTGGTCGAAGCCACGCAGGACTGCGGGGCGTTCGTCCAGATGTCGGGTGTGCTGAAGCGGGTCGCGGTCAAGCTCTCCAAGAGCTGCAACGACCTGCGGCTGCTGTCCTCGGGGCCGCGCGCGGGGCTCGGGGAGATCAACCTGCCGCCCGTGCAGGCCGGTTCGAGCATCATGCCCGGCAAGGTCAACCCGGTGATCCCCGAGGTCGTCAACCAGGTCGCCTTCGAGGTGATCGGCAACGACGTCACCATCACGATGGCCGCCGAGGCCGGACAGCTCCAGCTCAACGCGTTCGAGCCGATCATCCTGCACTCGCTGTCGGAGAGCATCACGCATCTGCGGGCCGCGTGCCTCACGCTGGCCGAGCGGTGCGTGGACGGCATCACCGCCAACACCGAGGCGCTGCGCGCGAGCGTGGAGAACTCCATCGGCCTGGTCACCGCGCTCAACCCGCACATCGGGTACACGGCCGCCACCGACATCGCCAAGGAGGCCCTCGCCTCCGGCCGGGGCGTGGCCGAACTCGTGCTGGAGAAGGGCCTGTTGCCCGCCGAGACGCTCGCCGGTCTGCTGCGGCCCGAGGTCCTGGCCGGCAGCGGTCCCGTGGCCGTCTGACGGCGGACGCGCACCAGGACCGGCCCGGAGGCACAATGGTGATCATGTCCCCCTCGATGACCTTCCAGCCGGTCCTGGAGCGCATCGCCGGCGAGATCGAGCGGACCCCCGGCCGCGGCCGGCCCGCCGACTACATCCCGGCGCTCGCCGCCTGCGACCCGCGCAGCTTCGGCATGGCCGTCGCGGAACTGGACGGCACGGTCTACGGCGTGGGGGACTGGCGGCAGCCGTTCTCCACGCAGTCCATCACCAAGGTCTTCACCCTCGCCCTCGACCTGGCCCGCGAGGGCGACGAACTCTGGGAGCACGTGGGCCGCGAACCCTCCGGCAACCCCTTCAACTCCCTTGTCCAGCTGGAGTACGAGAACGGCATCCCGCGCAACCCGTTCATCAACGCGGGCGCGCTCGTCGTCACCGACCGGCTGCAGACCCGTACCGGCGACGCGGCGGGCGAACTGCTCGCCTTCCTGCGCGCGGAGAGCGGCAACGCGAGCCTCGACTTCGACAAGGAGGTCGCCGCCTCGGAGTCCGCGCACGGCGACCGCAACGCGGCCCTCGCCCACTTCATGAAGTCCTACGGCAACATCGACAACGACGTGCCCGTCCTCCTGGACCAGTACTTCCGGCAGTGCTCCATCGAGGCGTCCTGCGCGGACCTCGCCCGGGCGGCCGGTTTCCTGGCCCGGCACGGCAGCCGCGCCGACGGCACCCGGCTGCTCACCCTCACGCAGGCCAAGCAGGTCAACGCGGTGATGCTGACCTGCGGGACGTACGACGCGGCGGGCGAGTTCGCCTACCGGGTGGGCCTGCCCGGCAAGAGCGGGGTGGGTGGCGGGATCATCGCGATCGTCCCGGGCCGGTGCACCCTCGCCGTGTGGAGCCCCGGGCTCGACGAACGCGGGAACTCGGTGGCCGGTGTCGCCGCCCTGGACCGCTTCACGACACTCACAGGGGTGTCGGTGTTCTGACGGACACGGCGAATTCACAGGTATCCAGGCCCGATCACACGGAGGTCACGCGCAGTCCGCCGCACGGAGAGCGGCACGTCGCTTTCCCGCCATCCGGCGTTGACACGCTGACCGAGTGTTGGCCATGGCTTTTCCCGTCGATCTCCGCCGCTGCCAGGTACTCGGTCTGGCCGGAACCGCCGTCCTCGCGCTGGGCGGTGAGACGGCCGGAGCGCTGCCGTCCGCCGACCTCTTCTCCCCGGCCTCCGCGCAGGCAGCGCTGGGGCTGGTCGGGGTCTACTTCGGTGTCGTCCTGCTGATAGCGGCCTGGCTGCTGCTGGGCAAACAGATCCGCAGCGCCGAACCGCCGAGCCCGCGCTCCCTGCTGCTGGTCCTCGCGGTATGGGCGGCCCCGCTGCTGCTCGCGCCGCCGCTGTTCAGCCGGGACGTGTACAGCTATCTCGCGCAGGGCG
Source organism: Streptomyces sp. NBC_01622 (assembly GCF_045209635.1). Lineage (NCBI taxonomy): Bacteria > Bacillati > Actinomycetota > Actinomycetes > Kitasatosporales > Streptomycetaceae > Streptomyces > Streptomyces sp. NBC_01622. Next base: position 1,119,006 of record NZ_CP109293.1, on the reverse strand, counting down.
CCATGGTCGACGCCCACATGGACGTCTACGCGCACGGCCCCGCCGCGCTCGGCGGCCCCCTCGCCGACGAGGTCGCCCCCCTGTGGCAGCACACCGGGGCGCCGTACGGCCCGGTGTTCCTCGCCCTGGCCTCGGGGCTGTCCGGACTGACCCGGGGGCAACTCCCCGCCGGGCTCTTCGGGATGCGGCTCGTCGCCCTGCTCGGCGTGGGCCTGATGGCCGCCGCCCTGCCCCGGCTCGCCCGGCAATGCGGCGCCGACCCGGCCGCGGCGCTCTGGCTGGGCGCCCTCAATCCGCTGGTCCTTCTCCACCTGGTCGCGGGCGCCCACAACGACGCGATCATGCTCGGGCTGCTCGGTACAGGCCTGGTCGCCGCGCGCGGCCGGTGGCCGGTCCTGGGCGCCGTACTCGTCACACTCGCCGCTCTCGTCAAGGCACCCGCCGCGCTCGGGCTCGCCGCGGTCGTGCTGCTCCAGATCCGCGCGGGCCACCGCCCGGCGAAAGCCGTCACGACGACCGTCGTCGCGTCCGCGGTCACCACGGTCGCCGCCACGGCCGTCGCGGGCACGGGCTACGGCTGGATAGGCGCCCTCGACACACCCGTCTCGGCGCACAACTGGGCCCTCACCAGCCTCCTCGGCCGCGCCACCGGCGCCCTGCTCGAACACCTCGGCAGCGGTCTTGCCCCCTTCGCGATCCCGGCCTGGCACGCCCTCGGGCTCGCCGTCACCGGCGCGGCCATCCTCGCCATATGGCTGCGGCTGCGGCCCAGCCCGGTCTACGCGCTCGGCCTGAGCCTCGCGGTGGTGGCCGCCTTCGGCCCGGCGATCCGCCCCTGGTACGCCCTGTGGGGTCTCTTCCTCATCGCCGCCGCCGCGCCCAGCACGTCCGTACGGCACCGGGTGGCCGCCGTCACCGGCGTCCTCGCGCTCGCCGTGCTGCCCAGCGGCGGGCCCGCCGACATCGGACAACTCGTGCTGGCCGTCTCCGGCGGCGTCCTCGCGATCGTCGTCCTCTGGCAGGCCCGCCAGGCAGCAGAAGCCCCGGCCCTGGGACGTACGGCATGAGAACACCCACCACCGACCGCGGCCGACTCCTCCTGGTGCTGACCCTCGCCACCACCGTGACCGTCTTCACCGCGACCGTCCCACTGCTGCGCGACTGGTTCGACCTGCGCGTCTACTACGGCACCGTCCACACCTGGCTCCACCACGGCGGCCGGATCTACGACTACCACGTGCCCGGGACCACCTACGGCTTCACCTACCCGCCGTTCGCCGCCGTCAGCATGGCCCCGATGGGGTACCTCGGGCTGGGCACCGCGATCGTCGCCGCGCTGGTCCTCAATCTGGTGGCCCTCGCCGTGGTGCTGCGCATCCTGGCCGGTCCCGGATGGCGGCGCTACGGCTGGTTCGGGTGGGCGCTGGTGGCCTGTGGGCTGGCGCTGTTCGAGCCGTTGCGCGACACCTTCAGCTTCGGGCAGGTGAACCTCCTGCTGCTGGCCCTGGTCCTCGGCGACGGCTGGCTGCTCTCCACCGGCCGGGGCCGCTGGGCGGGCGTGGGCATCGGCCTCGCGGCGGCCATCAAGCTGACGCCGGCGCTGTTCATCGGCCTGCTGCTGGTGGCCAGACGCTGGAAAGCCGCCGCGGTGGCGACGGCTGTGGCGCTCGCGGCGACCGGGCTCGCGGTCCTGGTGGTCCCGGACGCCTCGAAGTTCTACTGGACCCACGCCGTGTGGGACACCACCCGGGTGGGCCGCCTCGACTACGTCTCCAACCAGTCCCTGCAAGGCGTCCTGGCCCGCCTCGGCGAGACCGGCCGCCCGCTGTGGGCGACGGTCGTCCTGCTCGTGCTGTGCGTATGGGCGGTGCGGGTCCGCCGTGCGGTCGTCGCGGGGGACTGGACGGCCGCCTTCGCGCTGACCGGGCTGACCGCGTGTCTGATCAGTCCGATCACCTGGGTGCACCATCTCGTGTGGCTGCTGCCCTCGTTCGCGGTGCTGGTCCGCGCGGGGCACCCGCGGATCGCGGGCGCCCTGTACGCGGTGATGTGCACGAGCGTCGTGTGGCTGTGGTTCGACGACTCCTCGGGCATCGACGGATTCCTCGGCAGCAACACGTACACCTGGATCACGCTCGGCCTGCTGCTGTGGCTGCCGACCGGTCAGGCCCCGGGAAGCCGCCGGCCCTTCAGCCGCAACGCCAGCACCACCGCGCCCGCGCCGAGCACGGCGGCCCCCACGACCGCGGCCGTCTCCGCCCAGCCCGGCCCCTCGTCCGCCGCCACCGCGGCGGCCACCGGCACGGCGGCGGGACCCGGCCTCGGGCTTGCCCGCAACGCGTCCAGCGAACCCACCGGATCGACCCGCCCGGCAGCCGCGAAACCCCAGTCGAGCAGCTCGCGGGCCTCCTCGTACACGGTGAAGCCGCCGCCCGCCTGAGGGTTCATCACCGTGACGACGAGCGACCGCCCGCCCCGACGCGCCGCCGCGACAAGGGTGTTGCCCGCGTGGGTGGTGTAGCCGTTCTTCACACCGATGAGCCCCGGATACGGCTCGACGCCGTCGTTGCCGGTCAGCAGCCGGTTGGTGTTCTGGATCGCGTACGACGATCCGTCACCCGGGAACTCGGCCTCGGCGGTGGAGCAGTACCGCGCGAAGTCCGCGTTGCGCAGGCCGGCCCGGCCGAACACCGCGAGGTCGAAGGCGGAGGACACCTGGCCGTCGGTGTCGTAGCCGTCCGGCGAGATGACATGTGTGTCGAGCGCGCCCAGGGAGCGCGCCTTGGCCTGCATGCGGGCGGCCGTGGCGTCCCAGCCGCCGTTGAGGGCGGCCAGGACGTGCACGGCGTCGTTCCCGGAGTTGAGGAAGACCCCGCGCCACAGGTCGGCGACGCGGTAGGTGTGGCCTTCCTCGACACCGACCAGGCTGCTGCCCTCGCCGATGTCGGCCAGGTCCTGTTCGCTGACACGGTGCCGTGTCCCTCCGGGGAGTGCGGGGAGGACAGTGAGCGCGAACAGGGTTTTCAGGGTGCTGGCGGGCGGGAGTCTGCGGTGGGCGTCGTGGGCGGCCAGGACTTCGCCGGTGCGGGCGTCTGCGACGAGCCAGGACAGGGCGGAGATGTCCGGGAGTTGGGGGGCGCCGGGGTGGAGGTGGACCTGGGTACTGGGATCCGGCCCGGTGCTGGCTGTCGCCGCGGTGGGGGTGAATGCGAGGACGCTCGTCAGGCAGAGGGCGCAGGCTGACATGGCGATCCGGGGTGAGAATCCGATTGTCATACCGCAAACGTAGGAACGTCGTTGTTGTTCAGGGTGATGGCGGGGCCGGGCGGGGTGAGTGTGCACCCGGATGCGCTAGTGGTTCGGCTGCGGGCCGGTGGGGGCTGGTCGCGCCCACGCGGCTGAGCCGCATATGGATACAGCCCCGCGCCCGCAAAGACGATGGCTCGGGTCAGTTTGACGGCAGCGTGGGCTGGATGCGGCGCAAGAACGTGGCGTTGTCCGGGGTTTCCCGCATGCGCTCCAGCAGCGTTTCCGTGCTGCTCTGGCCGTCCCTGTTCTGGAGGACGCGGCGCAGGCCTCGTACTGCCGTCAACTCGGCGGGAGTGAGCAGGAGTTCCTCGCGGCGGGTGCCGGACGGGTTGATCTCCACGGCCGGGAACACCCGGCGGGAGGCCAGCTCGCGGCTGAGGCGGAGCTCCATGTTGCCCGTGCTCTTGAGCTCCTCGAAGTAGAAGTCGTCGGCACGGGAGCCGGTCTCGACCAGCGCGGTGGCGAGGATGGTGAGCGAACCGCCCTCCTCGGCGAGGCGGGCGGCGCCGAAGAACTTCTTCGGGCCGATCAGCGCGGTCGCGTCGACACCGCCGCTGAGGGTACGGCCGCCGGAGGCCGCCGCGTTGTTGTGCGCCCGGCAGAGCCGGGTCAGCGAGTCGAGCAGGATCACTACGTCCTCACCCGCCTCGACGAGCCGCTTGGCCCGCTCGATCACGAGCTCGGCCAGCGCGATGTGCTGCCTGGGCGCCTTGTCGAAGGTGGAGGCGTACACCTCGCCGCGCACGGAGCGCCGCATGTCGGTGACCTCCTCGGGCCGCTCGTCGAGCAGCACGACCATCAGCCGGGCCTCGGGGTGGTTGCCGGCGACGGCCGCCGCGATCTGCTGGAGCAGTACGGTCTTGCCGGTCTTGGGCGGGGCCACGATCAGTCCGCGCTGGCCCTTGCCGACGGGGGCGATCAGGTCGGCGACGCGCCCGGTGAGTCCGGCCGCCGGGTGTTCGAGGTGGAGCCGCTCGCGCGGGTGCAGCGGGGTGAGGTCGCGGAAGTGGCGTCGGCCGCGCAGTTCGTCGGGCGTGCGCCCGTTGACGAACGCGACCTCGGTCAGGGCGCGCTGCCCGCCGCGGACGCCTTCCACGAGGTCGCCCTTGCGCAGGCCGTGACGGCGGATCAGCGCGGGGGAGACCTGGAGGTCGGTGGGCGAGGGCTGGCAGTTCAGCGCCCGCAGGTGCCCCTTCCCGTTGCCGTCGATGCCGAGGACACCGGTCGCGGTCTGGGTGCGGGGCTGTTCCTGTACGGGGGGTTCGAGTGTGGTGGTCATGATGGGTGGTCCTTTCAAGGACGGTTGCATGTGTCATGCGGAAGGAAGGGGAGAAGCCGCAGAGGGAGGGCGCATGAGCGCTCCTCGGGGCGGCGGGAACATCACCTCGGGTGCGGCGGAAAAACGCCGGTCACGAGCTGGTGTGAAGAAGCCGTTGTGCCGGTCGGAATCGACGGGCCGGTCGGCGGAGAAGAAGTGATACTGGCACCGGCGCCCGGAACGGGGCGTACACAAGTGCTGACCGCACCGTAGCACACCCGGTGCGGGTCCGGCTGTGAGATACGGCTCAGCGGCTTGCCAGCAGGCCGTAGAGAAGGGGGATCCGCGGCTCTGGCAGGCGCCACCAGCCGGTCGGGGTCCGTTCCATCCGGGGCCAGCGCGGCCACGGGAGTTCGTCGCTCTCGCGGAGTCGTCGGATGTTCAGTCCTGCCGTCGTCAACGCGTTGATGACCTGGTCTATTCCGTGCATCCACTCGTAGCTGTCGGTCGCGTCCGCGACGGCGGGACCGTCGGTGTACGTGTACGTCGCGTCCCGGTGCACCGGACCGCCGCCGCCCAGGTAGTCGTGGCGCAGCAGCAGTTCGGGTCCCTCGCCCGGATTCGGCTTCGGGCCCAGGGAGTTGAGCAGGGGGTGGAATTCGACGATGTACAACAGACCGCCCCGGCACAGGAGTTGGGCGATCACGTCGGCCCAGCGCGGGAGGTCGGGCAGGTAGCACAGGGCGCCCTTGCCGGTGTACACGACGTCGAACTGCCGCTGTCCCAGAGCCTCGACGGCGTCGTACACATTCGCCTGTACGTAGTCGACGTCGAGCCCCGCCTTCGCCGCGATGCCGGTCGCGGCCGTCACCGACGCCTCGGAGAAGTCGAGTCCCACGGCTCGTGCCCCGCGCCGCGCGAACGCGAGGGTCTCGGTGCCGAGATGGCACTGGAGGTGGAGCACGTCACGGCCGGCCAGGTCGCCGAGGTCGTCCCACTCGAAGGCGGCGAACCAGCGGTCCGGGTCCGGGTCCCCGTCGAGGCCGTAGAACCGGCTGGCGAGGTGGACGGGGGTGCGGGCGTCCCAGTTCGCCTGGTTGGCTCGCATCATCCGTGCTTGCTCGTCGGTGCTCATGCTTCCATCCAACCTTGATCGGGTGGCGGGCGGCGGGAAGAACACCGGTTCCGCGCAGGTTGACCCGAGACGAGTGACCTACGACGAGAGGGGCAAGTCGTGCGTGCACTGATCGTGGATCCCGGGGCGGCCGGAGGGCTGCGGCTCGGGGAGGCGCCCGACCCGGTGCCGGGTCCGGGGCAGCTGTTGGTGGAGGTCCGGCACACCTCCCTCAACTCGGCCGAGCTGTACTTCGCGCAGCGGGGCGCGCCCGGTGACGTGATCGGCTTCGACTCGGCTGGTGTCGTCGTGCGGGCCGCCGCCGACGGAAGCGGGCCCGCGGTGGGCAGCCGGGTCGTGGGATACGGGGACAGCGGCGGGTTCGGCGCGCTGCGTGCCCTGGACGTGGCCGATGTGGCCGTGGTGCCGGACGAGGTCGACCTCGGCGAGGCGGCCACCCTGCCCGTCGCGGCCGGTACCGCCCTGCGCGCGCTGGAACAGGCCGGGCCGCTCCTGGGCCGCCGGGTCCTGGTCACCGGGGCGTCCGGCGGCGTCGGCGGGTTCGCCGTGCAACTCGCGGCGCTGGGCGGCGCGTACGTCATCGGCGTGGCCGGTTCCGAGGACGGTGCGCGGTGGGTCGGTGAGCTGGGGGCGCACGAGGTGGTGACCGGTGTCGACGAGGTGAAGGAACCCCTCGACGTCGTGATCGACACCGTGGGCGGGGCCCAACTGGTCTCCGCCTACGTCCTGTTGGCCCCGGGCGGCAGTCTGCAGAGCGTCGGCTGGGCCGCCGGGCGGGACTCTGTACTGCCCGTGGGCGTCACGCTCGGCAGCAGCACACCCAAGGCGATCGTGTCGGTCTACAACGGCGGTGGACTCACCGACCGGCAGGCGCAGTTGAGGCGGCTGCTCGCACTGGTCGGGGACGGCCGGCTGCGGGTGCCGGTCGGCTGGCGCGGCCCGTGGGACCGGATCGCCGAGGCCGTCGAGGCGCTGAGCGGTCGCAGCCTGCGCGGGAAGGCCGTCCTCGACGTCCTGTGACGGTTCCTGTGAAACCCGGGACGAGTCCTCCGCTCTGCGCCCCATACCAGCCATACGAACCCCCGATGGCCCTTCGCCGACCCATTTCTTGTTCTCGCCAATGGCCGTACCTACGCTGCCACCACCGCACCACGGCGGCACGGGACAAGGGACTTGGCAATCATGGGTCGACTGGCCGGGAAAATCGCTTTCATCAGTGGAACGGGGGCAGGAATAGGGCGGTCCGCGGCGCAGATATTCGCGGCGGAGGGCGCCGAGGTTTTCGGCTGTGACATCGACGAGGACAGTGCCGCGGAAACCGTGGAAATCGTCGAAAAGGCCGGTGGAATCATGCGGTCCCTGGCACCCGTGGACCTGTCCACCCAGGGCGGCGCCCGCGAGTGGATCGAGGCCGGGATCGCGGCCTTCGGCGGGATCGACATCCTCTACAACAACGCCTCCGCACTGCGGAACGGCCCGTTCGAGACCATGCCCGCCGAGGACTGGTACTTCACCATCAAGAACGAGCTGGACATCCCCTACTTCTGCACCCAGGCCGCCTGGCCGCACCTGATCGCCCGTGGCGGCGGAGCCGTGCTCAACGTCGCCTCCGTGGCCGCCGTACGCGGGGCGCCGTTCATGCCGATGGTGCCCCACGGGGCCGCCAAGGGCGGGGTGTTGGCGATGAGCATGCACCTGTGCGCGGCCGGTGCCCCGCACCGCATCCGTGTCAACACCATCGCCCCCGGCATGACCCGCACCTCCGCCACCGCGCCCTTCCTCGACGATCCGGACGGGCCCAAGGCCCAGTTGGAGGCGCGCATCCCGGTCGGGCGGGTGGGGCGGCCCGAGGACATCGCACGGGCCGCCGCCTTCCTCTGCTCCGACGAGGCGGCCTTCGTCAACGGCGCCAACCTCATGGTCGACGGCGGCGACAGCGCGATGGCGGGCTGAGCCGCCGTGACCACCCGACTCGACCACGTGGGCGTCAACGTACGCGACCTGACCGCCCAAACCGCCTGGTACCAGGGCGCGTTCGGTCTGAGGACAGTCTTCGAGTTCCATCTCGAAGGGCCCGGCCTGAGGGGTGTCGTCCTGGAGCATCCGCGGGGCTGGCGCATCGAGCTGCTCGCCAGACCCGGCTCCGCCCCCGGACTTCGCGCGCCGGACCCGATGACCGCCGTACTCACCGAGGGATACGGGCACTTCGCGGTCACCACCCCCGAACTCGACCCCGTCCACGAGGCGTTGGTGGCCCGTGGCGCGGGCGAGGTCATGGCACCCGGCCCGTCCCCCGAGCCCGGAGTGCGCATGGCCTGGGTCAGCGACCCCGAGGGAAATCTCATCGAACTCATAGAGAAAAACGCAGAGTGAGGGCACGCACGATGACGGATTCGATCTCCTTGAAAAGACTGGACCCCGGAACGCTCATAGCGTGCTGTCTCGCGGTCGCGGCGGCACAGTTGTGCATTACCGTTCCCTCGCCCATCAACGGGGAAATCCAGGCCGCATTCGGCGCCTCGGGTTCCCAGGTCGCCTGGGTCACCTCCGCCTTCATTCTCCCCACCGCGATTCTGGAACTGAATTTCGGTGTGGTGGGCGATCTCTTCGGCCGCAAGCGGCTGCTGGTGCTCGGCGGGCTCGTCCTGGCGCTCGGTGAACTCCTCAACGCCACCTCGCAGAACATCACCACGCTGTGGGTCGGCCAGGCCCTCGCCGGCATCGGTGCCGCCGCGCTCTTCCCCAGCTCCCTCGCGGTCATCGCGGCGGCCACACCGGACGGCAAGGACCGGGCGAAGGCCGTCTCCACCTGGGCGCTGTCGATCTCGCTCGCCTCCGCGCTCGGCCCGCTGTCCTCCGGGATCCTCGCCACGGTCGCCGACTTCCGCTGGGCGTTCGTGCCGCCGGTCGTCCTCGGTCTGATCGTCGCGGTCGCCTGCTGGAAGCTCGTCACCGACTCCAAGGCACCCGAGGGCCGCGCGCTGGACTGGCCCGGGCAGATCACCATCGCCGTCGGCCTCACCGCCCTGCTCTGGGGCGTCATCGAGGGCGGCGACCGCGGCTGGGGCAGCGCGGCGATCGTCGGCTCCCTGACCCTGGCGGCCGTGGCGCTCGCCGGGTTCGTCGTCGCGGAGACCCGCGCGGCCTCCCCGATGTTCAACCTCGGCCTGCTGAAGATCCCCTCGTTCGCGGCGGCGGCCGTCGTCGCGCTGGCCGGCATGTTCGGCTTCATCGGCACCGCCTACTGCGTCTCGATCCGCCTCGGCGCGGTGATGCACCTGAGCCCGCTGCGGGCCGGAATGCCGTTCGTGATCCTCCAGTTGATCCCGCTGCTGCTGGCGCCGGTACTCAGCAGGATGCTCACCCGCGTCGACGCCCGCTGGCTCCTGATGGGCGGCCTGCTGCCCATGGCCGCCGGACAGTTCTGGATCGCCGCACTGCCCATCACCACCACCTCCCTCGCCGCCTTCATCGGCCCGGTGCTGCTGCTCGGCGTCGGCTTCATCTGCGTGGTGTCGTCGCTGACCTCCGCCGCCGTGAACGCCGTACCGATCAACATGACCGGCATGGCCAGCGGCGCGACCAGCCTGGTCCGCGAGTTCGGCCAGGGCCTCGGCCCGGCCGTCATCAGCACCATCGCGATGAGCGCCGCGTCCTCCGCCCTCGTCGGCAAGCTCAGCGGGGCCGACGCGGGCATGGAGAAGGCGGCCGGTCCGCTCGCCGTCGTCAACGCGGGCAGCGCCCAGGCCAAGGCCGCCGCGCAGACCGCCCTCGGCCACGGCATGGCCCTCGGCGTGGTGATCTGCGGCTGCGCCTCCCTGCTGGGCGCGGTCGTCACCCTGCTGCTGGTCCGCAAGAACACCGAGCGCTCGACCGTGGACGCGGGGGAGCCGTCGGTGCAGGCGGCGACCGCGTAGGCCGCGTACGTCGTGGAGGAAGGCCGGGGCCTCGTGGCCCCGGCCTCTTCGTGTTTCCGAAGGAATTTTCCGAAGAGGGTGTCGATCCGGCTCGGCTGCGTTCGTCGGTGGGGTGTAGGAAGCTCATGAGGACCGGGAGGATCCATGAAGTACATGCTGCTCGTGTGCGGCGACGACACCGCCGACGCCTCCGGGATGGCACCCGTCGAACCCTGGGTGGAGGAACTGGGCGACCGCGGCGTACGGCTGCACGGCCACCGGCTCGCCCTGCCCGCCGACGCCGTCACCGTACGGGTGCGCGGCGGCGAGGTGCTCCGTACGGACGGGCCGTTCGCGGAGACCAAGGAGTACGTCGCCGGATTCGACATCCTGGAGTGCGACACCCTGGAGGAGGCCGTCGAGGCCGCCGCCAAGCATCCCGTGGCCACCATCGGCGCCATGGAGGTGCGCCCGTTCTGGCCGATGGACGGCGAGGAGGACGGCGAGACGCAGATCCGGGCTCTGGACGCCGAACGGCCCGGGACCGCCGCCTTCCGCAAGGCCGTGGAGGACGTCCTCGGGGGTGTGACCTGGCCGCTGACCCGCGAGGTGCTGGAGTTCCGCGTCCACGTCGACGAGTCCGTCGCCTTCGGCCACGCCCTCGTCCGGCTGCGCGGCACCCGCACCGACGGCCGGCCGCTGGACGACGTACTGCGCGTGACCACCGGCTACCGCAACACCGGACTGAGCTGGCAGATCGTCCACGAACACATTTCACCCGCCACCGAGAAGGCCGGGGAGTAGCCATGAAGTACGTCCTGCTCATCTGCACCCCCGCGGGCGGCGAGGAACTCAGCCCCGCCGAGATCGCCGCCGACCCCCGCTTCACCGCGTACATCGACGAGGTCCGCAGCCGTGACCTGATGCGCGGTGGGGCCCGGCTGCGGCCCGCCTCCGACGCCACCACCGTCCGTGTCCAGGGCGACGAAGTCCTGCTCAGCGACGGCCCGTTCGTCGAGTCCAAGGAGTACGTCGCCGGCATCGACATCATCGAGGTCGCCGACCTGGACGAGGCGATCTCGCTCGCGTCCCGGCACCCCGCCGCGCTCGCCGGCGGCTCGGTCGAGGTGCGGCCGGTCTGGGAGTGAACGTGCCGGACGTCGAGGAGGCCGTCGCCGCCGCCTTCCGCGAGGAGTGGGGCCAGGTCGTCGCCACCCTGATCCGGGTGACCGGCGACTGGGACCTCGCGGAGGAGTGCGCGCAGGATGCCTTCGCCCAGGCGCTCGACCGGTGGCGGCGCGACGGGATCCCGCGCCGCCCCGGCGCCTGGCTGACCACCACCGCCCGCAACCGCGCCCTCGACGTCCTGCGTCGGGAGGCGGTCGGGGCGGCGAAACTCCGGGAGGTCGCGGTGCTGGGGCGGGACGAGGGACCGTACGACCCGGAGTACGACGGTGACGACAGCGGGGTCGAGGACGACCGGCTGCGGCTGGTCTTCACCTGCTGCCATCCCGCGCTGCCCATCGAGGCCCGGGTCGCCCTCACCCTGCGCACGCTCGCCGGGCTGACCACCCCCGAGATCGCCCGTGCCTTCCTCGTCCCCGAGGCGACCATGGCGCAGCGGTTGGTGCGCGCCAAGAAGAAGATCCGCAACGCCGGCATCCCCTACCGGGTACCGCCCGCGCATCTGCTGCCCGAGCGCACGACGGGTGTGCTCGGCGTGGTCTACCTCCTCTTCAACGAGGGATACGCGGCCACGTCCGGCACCGACCTGGTCCGCACGAACCTCTGCGCGGAGGCGATCCGACTGGCCCGTGTGCTGGCCCAGTTGATGCCGGACGAGCCCGAAGTGCTGGGCCTGCTGGCGCTGTTGCTGCTGCACGACGCCCGCCGTGACACGCGCGTGGACGCGGCGGGTGAGTTGGTGACATTGGAGGACCAGGACCGTACGGCGTGGGACCGGTTGGAGATCGACGAGGGTGCCGCCCTCCTGGAGACGACCCTCCGCCGAGGCCGCCCGGGGCCGTACCAGATCCAGGCCGCCATCGCCGCCTGCCACACCACCGCACCCACCGCAGCCGACACCGACTGGGCCGATATCGCCGCCCTGTACGGCGAGTTGGAGCGCTTCGTGCCCTCGGCCGTGGTGCGCCTCAACCGCGCGGTGGCCGTCGGCATGGCGCAACATCCGCAGGGTGGACTGGAGTTGGTGGCCGAGCTGGAGCGGTCGGGCGAATTGACGGACTATCACCTGCTGCCCGCGACCCGCGCCGATCTGCTGCGCCGCAGCGGTCGTACGGCGGAGGCGGCCGAAGCGTACGAGCGGGCACTGGAGTTGGTGGAGAACGACGCGGAACGAAGGTTTCTGGAGCGGCGGCTCGCGGAGTGCCGATCCGCGTAGGGGCCGTTCGCCGGTGGGGTGAAGACAGTGAGAACAGCCCACGACACGTCTGGCTCGCGGGACTCCGGCTGGGCGGCTGACCGAGAACCGTCCTCAGCGGACGTCGAGCAGGCCGGCGAGGAGCTGGAGGCGCTCGGCGTCGAGGCTGCCCTCGGCGGCGGTGCAGACCATGAGCGCGGGACCGGGGTTGCCCGGTATCGGGTAGGCGTCCCAGTCCAGGTTCAGTTCGCCGACCCTGGGGTGGTCGAGGCGCATCTGGCCACGGGTCGGTTCCGTCACGTCGTGGAGGGCCCACAGGGCCGCGAACTCGTCGCTGCGGACGGCTAGTTCACCCACCAGTTCGACGGCGCGCGGGTGGCCTGGATCGGCGGCGACCTGTGTCCGTAGCATCCCGATCAGCTCCGCGACGGTGGCCGCCCGGTTCCGGCACGCCCGGTCTGCCTCGGGGCGCAGGAACAGTGCCAGCAGGTTCCGCTCCCGCTGGGCCTGCCGGGTGAACTCCCCCAGCAGGGCACCGCCGAGCGGGTTCCAGGCCAGTACGTCCAGGAAACGACCGACGACCAGAGCGGGCGCGGTCATGCCGTGCAGCAGTCGTAGCGTGGTGTCCGGTACCTCCTCCGGCTCGTAGGAACGCGGCGGGTGGGCCGGGGTGCGTGCGGCGGCGGCGAGGCTGTGCAGATGGCGGGTCTCCTCCGCGGAGAAGTCGAGGGCGCGCGCGAGGGCGTCGAGGACCTGTGCGGAGGGGCGTACATCGCGCCCCTGCTCCATGCGCTGGTAGTAGTCCGAACTCACTCCCGCCAGCAGGGCCAGCTCCTCGCGCCGCAGTCCCGCGACGCGCCGTCTCGGGCCGGGTTCCAGGCCGACGTCCTCCGGCCGCAGCCGAGTTCGGCGGGTGCGCAGGAACTCCGCGAGCTCGCGTCGGGGATCGTCGCTCATGGCGGGGGAGGAGTCGGTCATCGCGTCAGTATGCCGTCGGTGCGGCCCGCGAGGGTGGGTCTGCCGGACCCAGGAAAAGGAGAACGACCGTGATGCCGCGTGCGGGGTCCAGCATCGGATCAACCACACAGCGGGCCACGGAAGGAACAGCGACATGAAGGCCGTTCAGATCACGGGTTTCGGTACGGCGGACGTACTGCAGGTCAACGAGGTCGACTGTCCCACTCCCGACGCGGGTGAGGTGCTGGTGTCGGTCGAGGCGTCCAGCGTGAACGGGCACGATGTGATCGTCCGGGCGGGGGAGTTGAAGATGGTGTCGGGGCGCCGCTTCCCGATCGGAGTGGGGCTGGACTTCGCCGGCGTCGTCGCCGCGACCGGCGCCGGTGTCGAGGGCTATCGGGTCGGGGACCGGGTGTGGGGCATGGTGCACCCCCGGCAGCGGCACTCCGTCGCGGGGGCGGCCGAGTATGTCGTGGTCGCCGCAGAGCGCATCTCACACGCCCCGGCGGACCTCTCCTCGGTCGAGGCGGCCTCCCTGGTGGTCGCGGGTGCCACGGCGCTGATCGCGCTGCGCGACAGTGTGCGTCTGGTGAGCGGCGAGAGGGTTCTGGTCCGGGGCGCGGCCGGCGGAGTCGGCACCGCCGCCGTGCAGTTGGCGCACGCGATGGGCGGCCATGTGACCGCGCTGGCCCGCGACCGCCACGCCAAGTTCCTCACCGACCTCGGCGCCGACGAGGTCCTCGACTACGGCTCCACCACCTCGGACCGGATCGGGCCGTTCGACGTCATCGTCGACACCGTGGGCACCGAACTGCACTGCTACCGCGGCCGGTTGGCCAAGGGCGGCCGCATGGTCACCGTCGGACTGTCCCCGTCCGCCATTGCCGCGATCGCCGCGTCGAGCGTGCACGGCTCGCGCCGCATCCGCACCTTCAGCGCCAACCCCGAGACCCCCCTGCTGCGCGATGTGGCCGACCGTGTCACCTCGGGCGCGCTGCGCCCGGTGATCGACAGCGTGTACCCGCTCGCGGACATCGCCGCGGCGCACCGGGCGTTCGAGCGCGGCGGCGTCGTGGGCAAGCACGTGGTGACGGTGCCGCGCGGCTCCGTCTGACGGAGTCCGGTCAGCGGGGATCGGTGCGCAGGTCGATGCCACGGTCGTCGGCGTCGGCGGTCACGATCCGCGTCACCATCCGCGACAGCCGCTTCCGGTCGGCTCCGGGAAGCGGCTCGACGCACCTCTCGATCCGCTCGGCGAACCGCTCGGCGACCTGCTCCACGAGCTGTCGGCCGGCGTCGGTGATCGACACCTGGAACGAGCGGCGGTCAACGGTGCTGACCGTGCGGGTGACCAGACCCCGGCGCTGTGCGCGGTCGACGAGGCCGGTGATCGAGGACTTGTCGAGGCCGAGGTGCCGGCCGAGTTGGTTCATCGTCGGTTCCCGGTCCCGCAGGATCCCGAGCAGCCGCGTCTGGGTGATCGACAGGTCGTACTCGCCGGCGATCTCGGCCAGCGCGTTCTGCACCAGGAACGACAGCTGGGCGAGGGCGTCGACCAGGCCGAGGTCCTCGGCCGCAGGGGGCGCGGTGTCGCGCGGTGAGGTCATGTTCCGGATTCTACTTGCAAAGGTACGTGGCACCTACTAATTTGATTCGTGCCACGTACTAAATTCTCCGTTCCGCGTACCAAATCTGAGGAGAGCAGCCATGGATGTCCACGCCGCGGTGGTCAACTCGTTCGACGCCCCGCCCCGCTACGAGCCCTTCGACCTGCCCGCGCCGACCGACGAGGACCAGGAAATCGTCGACGTCCTCGCCGTGGGCCTGCACCCCCGAGTGCGCACCGGCGCGTCGGGCAGCCACTACACCAGCACCGGGAAGCTGCCGTTGGTGCCCGGAGTCGACGGGGTCGGCCGGCGTGCGGACGGTCGGCTGGTGTACTTCGTCGCCGACGACGAACTGGTCGGCCCGATGGCCACCCGCACCGTCATCGACAGCCGCCACAGCATCCCGCTGCCCGACGGCGCGGACGTCGTGAAGATCGCCGCCGCGATGAACCCCGCCATGTCGTCCTGGGTGGCGCTGCGCCGCCGCGTCCCGATCGAGGCAGGGCAGTCGGTGCTGATCCTCGGCGCCACCGGCAACGCCGGACAGATGGCCGTCCAGGTCGCCAAGCGGCTCGGTGCCGGGCGGGTCGTCGGCGCCGGACGCGACCAGACTCGCCTGGCGGCCCTGCCCGCAATCGGAGCGGACGCGACCGTCGCGCTCACCGACGACGCCGACGCCACCGCGACGGCGCTGGCCAAGGAGGCCGCCGAAGTCGACCTGGTCATCGACTACTTGTGGGGCAAGCCGGCCGGTGACGCGATCATGGCCCTGCTGCGGGCCCGTGCCGACCGTGGTCGCGCCCTGAACTGGATCCAGATCGGCGCCATGGCGGGCCCCACCATCGAACTCCCCTCAGTGGCACTGCGCTCGGCGAACTTCCGGCTCCAGGGCAACGGCCAGGGCGCCGTGTCCACGAGGACGTACCTGGAGGAACTCCCGTCCCTCGTCGAGGAGATCGAGAGCGGCGGCATCGCGGTCACCGCCAAGGCGGTACCCCTCGCCGACGTCGAGAGCGCCTGGAACGCGCCCGAGGTCCCGGGCGTACGCACCGTCCTGGTGCCCTGACCCCGGCGAGGCCGTCATGCAACTCGTACTGGAACCAATGGAGTTACCGAAGGAGCTCGGAGCCATGTCTCCCACCACGGACACCGACGTCGTCATCTGCGGCACCGGCGCGGCCGGTCTGACCCTCGCCCTAGACCTCGCCCGCAGGAACATCGCCTTCCTGCTGATCGACAAGGCGCCGCAGCCGTTCGCCGGCTCCCGCGGCAAGGGCATCCAGCCCCGCAGCCAGGAGGTGTTCGAGGACCTCGGCGTGATCGACCGGATCGTGGCCTCCGGCGGTGAGTATCCCGTCCAGCGCGTCTACACCGCCGACGGACCCATCGACCAGGTCGGCGTGGAGATGTCGGAGCCGACGCCGGAGGAGCCGTACCAAATACCCTTGCTCGTCCCGCAGTTCCTCACCGAGCGCCGGCTGCGCGAACGCCTCGCCGAACTGGGCCACGCCCCGCGCTACGGCCATGAACTCGTCGGCTTCGACCAGGACGGCGACGGCGTGTCCGCGCGCATCGCCACCCCGGACGGTGAACAGGCCGTACGCGCAAGGTACTTGATCGGTGCCGACGGCGGATCGAGCTTCGTCCGCAAGAAGCTCGGGATCGGCTTCCCCGGCAAGACCCTCGGCGTGCGGGCGATCGTGGCCGATGTGTACGTCGACGGTGTCTCGTCCGACGCCTGGCACCGCTGGGGCGAGGACACCGCGGGGCAGGTCTCGATGTGCCCGCTCTACGGCACCGACATGTTCCAACTCCAGGCCCCCGTCCCCTTCGACGTCGACCTGGACCTCTCGGCCGAGGGGCTCACCGCCTTCCTCCGCGAACGCACCGGCCGCGACGACGTCGTGATCCGCTCGGTGTCCTGGGCGTCCGCGTTCCAGATGAACGCCCGGCTCGCCGACACCTACCGGCGGGAGCGAGTGTTCCTGACCGGGGACGCGGCACACTGCCACCCGCCGACCGGCGGACAGGGCCTCAACACCAGTGTCCAGGACGCCTACAACCTCGGCTGGAAGCTCGCCGCCGTACTCGACGGCGCCCCGGAATCCCTGCTGGAGACGTACGAGCAGGAACGCCGGCCCATCGCCGAAGCCGTCCTCGGCCTGTCCGAGAAACTGCTGGAAGCGGCCAAGAACCGCGACATCCACCGGGGCCGCGAGGTCAGTCAGCTCGACCTCGGCTACCTGAACTCGCCCCTGTCGCTGCACAATCCCGAGCGCGACAAGGGCGTACTGGCCGGCGACCGTGCGCCCGACGCGCCCGTCACCGGCGCGGGCGGCCTTCCCACCCGCCTGTTCAGCCTGTTCCAAGGACCCCACTGGACCCTTCTCGGCCACGACGTCGACGAGGCCTCGGCCCCGGCACCGCGCTCCGGCCTGCACATCCACACCATCGGTACCCGGGGCGACATCCTCGACAGCGGCGACCGCGTCCAGAACGCCTATGGACTGTTCTCCGAGCAGTGGGTGCTCGTCCGCCCGGACGGATACGTCGCCGCCGTGCTCGACACCGCCGAACTCGGCTCCGTAGAAGCCTATTTTGACACCGTCGGCGTCCGCTCCCTCGCGGCGACGCGACCCACCACCACGGAAGCGAGCACCGACATGCCCACAGAGACCTTCTCCGACAGCGCCGGCACTCCCCGCACCCGACGGGAGCACCGACAGGCCCGAACCGCCGCCGAGCGGCGGCTCGCCACCGCCCAACGCGAACTCCACCAACTCTCGCGCCAGGTCCAACGCGACCTGCGCAGCGTTCGACGGCACGGCGAGACGACCGCCATCGTCGCCCGCTCGAACTTCGCCGAACTCGCGGTCAAGAGCATCAACCGGCTGACCGCCAACTTCCGCAGCGACCGCACCGATCAGTAGCGCCCCAGCCCTCACCCACGACGGCCGGTGCCGCCCGGGCCGACGGCCGTCACGAGGCGTCGAGCGCGTTCGTGATCGCCTTCACCCCGCCGTGCGCCGCGTACCCGCCGTCCACGGTGATCTCCGCGCCGTTGACGTACGACGCCTCGTCCGACAGCAGATAGACGACGAGCGGCGCCACCTCGTCCACCGTCCCCGCCCGTCCCTGGGGCGTCAGCGACAGATGGGCCTGTACGAACACCGGGTTCGCGGACGCCATCAGCGGGGTCTCGATGTAGCCGGGGTGGATCACGTTCGTACGGATGCCGCGTGGCGCCAGCTCCAGCGCGGCCACCTTCGACAGGCCGCGCAGCGCCCACTTGCTCGCGGTGTACGCGACCGCGTGATGCGCGGTGAGACCCGCGACCGAGCCGACGTTCACGATGGACGAGCCGGGCGGCATCAGCGGGGTGAGCGCCTGGATGCCGAGCAGCGCGCCCGTGGTGTTCACCGCGAACGCCCGGTTCCAGTCGGCGAGTTGGACGTCGCCGAGCCGCGCCCGCATGGGAATGCCCGCGTTGTTGACCAGGCCGTGTACTTCCGCGAGGGAGGCCGCGAGGTCCGCCCAGTCGTCCTCGGACGACACGTCCAGGTGCCGGTAGGTGACGTCCAGGCCGTCGGCGCGCAGGGACGCGGCGAGCTTCTCGCCGGCCTCGTCCAGGACGTCGGTCGCCACCACCGTCGCCCCCTCAAGGGCCGCGGCCGTCACCTCGGCGGCTCCCTGGCCCTGCGCGGCCCCGGTGACAACGACGGTACGACCGGCCAGACGCGTGCGGCTCACGGCTACCTCCAAGGGATGCGGGCTGTCTCCCGTCCACGCTAGGAAGCCGCGGTCAGCTCCGGAAACGCACGATCGGCATGGGTGGCATCCGCGCCGGCGATCTCGTCGGCGATCTGGTGCACCACCGGGTCGTCCAGCGACGCCCCCACCTTGCGGACCGTCTCCCGCAGCCAGCGGTGCGCCGGGTCCGCGTGCCGGTTGTGGTGCCAGTACATGGCCTCCACGAGCGGTACGTCGGGGAAGGGCGTCGGTACGACGGCACAGCGCGCGAATCCCTCGTAACGCCGGGCGAGCCGTTCGGGGACCACGGCGACCAGGTCGGTGCCGCTCACCAGGAACGGCAGCACGTTGAAGCCTGGCGTGCTCACCTGCACCCGAGGTGTGATGCCCAGGGTCTCCAACTGCCGGTCCGCGGGCGTGAGTTTCCCGACGGCGCAGGCCGCGTGCGGCATCTCGGCGAGGTCGCGCAGCGAGAGCCGACCGTCCACCAGACGCGGGTTGTCCGGGTCGACGAGGCATACGAACCGGTCGTGCATCACGGCCTCGCTGACCCCCGGCAGCTGATAACCGAGCGGCACGATCATCAGGTCGTGACAGCGCAGATGAGTCTCCGTCTCCAACTGCCCGATGACGATCGGGTGGAAGTCGATCCGGATGCCGGGGGCCTCCTGCGCGAGGGCCCGCAGCAAAGGTTCCACGAACACCGTCATGACGTAGTCGGACATCACCACCGAGAAGCGTTGCCGGCTGCGCGAGGGATCGAAGTGCCTGGTCAGCGAGAGCGCCTCCTCCGCCTTGTGCAGGGAGGACTGGACGACCGGCAGCAGCCGCTCCGCGAGCGGGGTCAGTTCGTACTCGCGGCCCACCCGCACCAGCAGCTCGTCGTTGAAGTGCCGCCGCAGCCGGGCCAGAGAGCCGCTCATCGCGGACTGACTGGTGGACAGCCGCACCCCCGCGTGGGTGACGTTCTTCTCCTCCAGGAGGGCTTCCAGAGCCACCAGAAGATTCAGGTCGATTGCTCCCAGACCCATGCGTGTGTCCTTCCGGCCGCGTCGTTGAAGCTCGGTGAAACCGGAGCGTAACGATCGCCTTCCCGCCGAGGAAGGGGCCGGGAGGGAAGTCACAGGGATCCGATAGCTGCCATCGGATCCCCGGATGTGTGCAGGTCGGAAGAGTACGCGGTGGGTCTACGGCCGCGGGGTCCGGCCGCGCTTCCGGGCGCGCGGCAGGTACACGTCCGTACGGCCGGGCACCACGCGGTTGGAGAGCGTGCCGAGGCGCTCCACCTTGAGAGTCACCTCGTCGCCCGGCTGGAGCGGCGGCGGGGTGCGCTCGCCGACCCGGCCCCAGAACTCGGCCAGCGCGCCCCAGCCACAGGTGCCCGAGCCGAGGATGTCCCCGGGACGCACCCAGGCGTCCCGGGAGGCGTAGGCGATCATCTCCTCGAAGGTCCAGGAGACGTTGGCGAGGGTGTCGCGACCGATCAGCTCGCCGTTGAGGGTGACCGTCATCTCCAGGTCCAGGAAGCCGTCCGGGTCGCGCCGGTCCTCGACCTCGTCGGCGGTGACCAGGCAAGGGCCCAACGTGTTCGCGAAGTCCTTGCCCTTGGAGAAGCCGAGCCCGAGGTTCTTCTCCGGCTTCTGCAGATCACGCGCCGACCAGTCGTTGAAGACCAGATAGCCGACGATGTGCTCACGGGCCCGCTCCGGCGTGAGATCACGCCCGCTGCGGCCGATGACGACCCCGACCTCCAACTCGAAGTCGAGCACCGAGCAAGCCGCCGGCACCGGCACGTCGTCGTGCGCGCCGTACGCCGCATGGGGGTTGGTGAAGTAGAAGTTGGGCGCCCGGTACCACTCCTCGGGCACGTGCTCAAGACCGTCCAGTGACTTCGACACCCCTTCGATGTGCGCCTCGAACCCGACGAAGTCCCGGATGGACGGCGGCTTCAGCGGCGGCAGCAGCCGCACCTGGTCCACCGTCAAGTCGCTTGCCTGGCGCAGCGCTTCGGTACCCGCCGCGTGCAGCACCTCCTGCTCCAGCAGGGTCAGTACGGTGACGCCCTCGGGCAGCGGATGGACGGTCCCGTCCCGGACGACCCCGGCGCGCTCCACGCCCTCGTACTCGTATGTCGCGAAACGCATCGCTCACTGCTCCCAGTGGTTGGTGTTGGTGACGGTCCCCGTGCTCAGATAGCCCGCGAAGAGTCCCTTGGGGTCGCGGGCGGCCCGGATCTCCCGCAGCCGCCGCCACTGCTCGTCGCCCATGAACCTCAACTGCCGCACGGTGAAGTCGGAGTCGCCGAGGTACTGGCCGGCGGTGACCGGCTGCATGTCGGCCATCGCCTCGTCCAGCCAGGTGCGCAACTCGGCGTCCCGTGACGGGTCGTCGTGGATGACATAGGTGGCGCAGTAGATCTCCGACTGCAACGAGAAGGCCATGTCGGGAAGTTGGCGCAGCGGGGCCATGGAGAACCAGATGGTGAAGGTCTGCCGGGTGGGCTGCTCGGTGAAGGCCTTGCGGATCGCCGGTACGACCTCCTCGGCCGGGCCGGTCAGCCAGGCGTTGTCGACCAGGTAGCGGTGGCCCTCGGGGTTGGCGGCGCGCTGGCCCGCCAACTGTTCGGCCAGTGTGGTCTGTTGGGCCTCCACGCGGAACAGGGCTCGGTCCGCGTACGGGTTGGCGTGCAGCGGCGCCAGCGCCTCGGCGGCCTCCTCGGCGGTGTCGGTCATCGACACGCCCGTGACCAGCAGCACCGGCTCGTCGAGGTCGGGCGGTGTCTGCGTGAGCGCGACGATCTCGACGAGGTCCGAGACCGTGTGGTGCATGCCGTGCAGCCAGGTCATGACCTCGTCGAACAGGTCCAGCGGATACGCGTGCACGGTGTGTCCGAGGTACCTCGGCAGCGGGCGGGTGCGGAGGTGGAAGCGGGTGACGATGCCGAAGAAGCCCGGGCCCGCCCCGCGTGCCGCCCAGTACAGGTCGTCGTGCTGCGTCTTGTCGGCGCGCACCAACTCGCCCTCGGCGGTGACGACATCGATCGCCACGATGTTCTCCGCCGCCCAGCCCCAGCCCCGCGCGTTCCAGCCCTGCCCGCCCTGGAGCAGAAAGCCGCCGATGCCTACGGAGGGGCAGTGGCCGCCGTTGAAGAAACGGCCGAACTCGCCGAGATACGGGTTGAGTTCGTCGCCGCCTTTGACGCTGGGGGTCGCCGTCACGATCCCTGTCTCCGGGGCGTACGCCATCTCGCGGAAGCCCCCGAGGTCGATCAGCAGCGCGTCCTCACGCACCGACCAGGCGGCCCAACTGTGCCCGCCGGAACGGACGGCGACCTGCCAGCCCCGCTCCAGGGCCAGTCGTACCCCCTCCACCACGTCCTGCTCCGACTCGGCCATCAGGACGGCGGCCGGTGAACGGTCGTACGGGACACGGGCGTTGAAGACCCGGCCGAAGCACGCCGCCTCGAAGTCCTCGTCGTCAGGGAAGTGAAGGGTGCCCGAGAAACGGTTCGGATTCACGCGCGTACTCACTTGATCGCGATCGGGTTGACGGGTGCGCCCACCGCGCCGGTGACCGGCAACGGCGCGGCGACCAACAGGAACTCGTGGACGCCGTCGGCCGCGCAGTCCTCGGCCAGTGCCTCCAGGTCCCACATCTCGCCGAGCGGGAGGCCCATGTTGGGGATCGCTATCTGGTGCAGCGGGGACATCGCGGGCTGCGGGAACTCGTAGGGCCGTACCTCAAGCCCCCAGGTGTCGGAGGCGATCGCCGCGATCTCGGTGCGGTGCAGCCAGCCGAGGGTGGTGAAGGAGAGGCCGGGCGCGTCACCGGCGGCGTAGCCGCCCCATGCCCCGAGCCGCCGTACGCGGCCCAGTTGCCCGGTGCGGATCAGGACGAGGTCGCCGCGCCGGACCGAACTGGTGGCGCCCTGTGCCTCGATGGTGGCACGCAGATGTTCCTCCAGGATGGCGAATCCGTCCGGGAGTTCACCGTGCTCGTCGCCGACCGTGCGGCCCACGTCGAGGAGGACCCCGCGGCTGGTGAAGGCGTCCTTCATGTGCTCGATGCCGGTGACCGAGTCGCCGTCGCCGTTGACGATGGTGCACGGACGGCCGTTCCACGCCTGCTTGTTGTCGTAGATGTGGCCGAGGCCGTCCCACTGTGTGGAGGCCTGCAGGGGCATCACGATGTGGTCGTCGGCGCCGCCGAAGCCGTGCGGGAAACCCTGGGTGCCGGCCGCCGCGTCGGAACCGGTGTCCTTCATGTAGTGCACCGGGTTGATACGGCCGCGGAAACCGCGCTGTGGGCCCGACTCGTTGAACTCCTGGGCGAGCGAGAAGGACCGTCCGCGCCGCACCAGGCCCACCGCGTGGGCGCGGATCGCGTCGTCGATGAAGTTCAGCGTGCCGAGCACGTCGTCCTCACCCCAGCGGCCCCAATTGCGGTAGGCGGAACGGGCCTTGGCGAGCTCTTCCTCGATGGGGCCGAGGGCGGGGCGGGTCGTCATCGGGTGTGTCCTTTCAACAGCAGGTCGAGAGCGTTGCCCCCGGCGATCGCGGCCCGGTCGGCGGGGGCGAGCCCGGCCGCGTCCAGGCGGGCCACCGGGTCGTCGACACCCATGTCGAAGGGATGGTCGGTACCGAGGACGACCCGGTCCGCGCCCACCTCCTCGACGAGTCGGCGCAGCGCGCACGGGGTGTACACGAGCGCGTCGAACCACATCCGCCGCAGATAGGCGCTGGGCAACTCGGCGCAGCCGCGCGCGTCTTCGCGCACCCGCCAGGCGTGGTCCGAGCGGCCGATGTACGTCGGCAGATAGCCGCCGCCGTGCGCCGCCACCAGCTTCAGGCGCGGGAAGCGGTCGAGGACACCGGTGAAGATGAGGTGCGAGAGCGCGACCGTCGTCTCCACCGGCTGACCGACCGTGTTTCCCAGGTAGTTGGTCGCCAGGCGTTCGCCGAGGGAGCAGCCCCAGGGGTGGATGAACACGACCGCGCCCAATTCCTCGGCCCGCTGCCACACCGTGTCGTGTGCGGGGTCGGCCAGTTCGCGGCCGTCGACCGTCGTGGAGACGCTGATGCCGTACAGGCCATGGACGTTGACCGCCTGGTCCAGCAACGCGACGGCCAGGTCCGGGTGTTGGAGCGGGACGGTGCCCAGGCCGAACAGCCGGTCCGGCGCGGTGGCGCAGTGGGCGGCCACGACCTCGTTGACGGTACGGGTGAGCCGGATCGCGAGGTCCTGGTCCGCCCAGTAGTGGTGCATCGGCATCGGGCCGACCACCTGGATGTCGACGCCCATCGCGTCGAGGTCCGCGAGGCGGGTGGTGACGTCCGTCAACCTGGGTGCCAGCCGCTGGAGTTGGGCACGGTTGGCGGCCAGGGACGCGGGGGAGTGGGCGCGCTGCTCGGCGGTCAGTTCGGCGGCGAGACCCGGAGTGCCGGCGACCAGGGCGTCGGCGGCGGGGACGGCGAGGTGGCCGTGGAAGTCGACCACGGGCGAGCCGGTCACGCCGCCGCCGTCAGGTTGTCGAGCGTCTCCGACATGATGCGGGCCGGGTCGGCGCCCGGCGTGCCCGGGTGGATCTCCCAGTCGGCGAGCCGCAGGGAGTTCTCCAGGACCATCCGCACCCGGGGGACCCGCCTGGTCATGAAGCGGTCCAGGGCCTTCTCCGTCGGCTCGTCCGCCGTCACCAGCTCCGCCAGCAGCACCGCGTCCTCCATGCACATCGCCGCGCCCTGCGCGATCAGCGGGGGACAGGCGTGCGCGGCGTCGCCGATGACCACCGCACGGCCCCGGTGCCAGGGCTCGTCGACGAGGATCGCCTCGATCCAGCGGTAGTCGACCGCCGTGTCGTCGGGCAGCGAGGCGAGGATCTTCCCCCAGGTGCCGCCGTACCCGGCGCCGCGTTCGCGCAGCAGGGAGAGCGGGGCGCGCGGGCCGATGAGTGAGGTGTCGAGGTTCTCGTCGAGGAGGTAGGCGTAGCACTGGTCCGGTGAGATCGGGCTGTAGCCGGCCTTGAAGCGGGGCCCGCCGTAGTACACCTCGGCGCAGTCCATCTCGGCCGGGCGCTCCGCGACGACCCGGAAGATCGACATGCCGACGGGACGGGGCTTGGTGTCGATGCCGATCAGGGCGCGCATCGCCGAGTTGATGCCGTCGGCGCCCACGACGAGGTCGTAGCGGCCGGTCGAACCGTCCGTGAAGGACACGTCCACGTGGCCGGGCGACTGGTCCAGCCGGTCCACGCTCAGCCCGAGCCGCACCCGCACCCCGTGCCCGCGCACCGCGTCACACAGCGCGTCCTGCAGATCGGACCGCAACGCGCCCGCCGTGGAAGGCAGTTCGGGCCCGCCGGTGTGCGGGGTGTCCAACTCGGTGATCAGCCCGCCGTCGGCCGTGCGCAGCCGCATGATGTCGAACGGCACCGCCCGGGCCAGCACCCGGTCCAGGACACCCACGGAACGCAGCGCCTTGAGCGCGTTGCCCTGGACGGTGATGCCATGGCCCACACCGAACCACTGCGGAGAGATCTCGACGAGCTCCACCTCGGCGCCCCGCTGGGCGAGCGCGAGACACAGCACGCTACCGGTGATGCCGCCGCCGACGACGAGCACCTTCTGTACGGGCATGGGCGATCCTTGCGAACGTAGAAGAAAGGAGTGGGGTCACCGGGAGAAGCGCGGCCCGAGTTCGTGGAAGTGCTCGACGGCCGGCGGCTCCGTGAAGAACGGTCCGACCAGGGCCCGCCAGCGCGCGAAGGGCTCGGACTCGCGGAAGCCGACCATGTGTGCCTCGACCGAGTCCCAGCCGACCAACAGCAGGAAGACTCCCGGCCGTTCGGCACCGCGCAGCAGCTCGGCCCAGCGGAACCCGTCGGCCTCGGCCAGCACCTCACGGGCCTTGCCGAACACCTCCGCGAACTCCCGCTCCCGACCCGCCTCGACGGTCAGCTCGGCATGCTCGACTATCACGTTCTTCTCCTCGGGAAAGTGGGTGCTCCGAGCCTGCGTGGGTGGTCGATCCACGGTCAACGGATCGAGGCATCGGCAAGGGGGACGTCATGCATCCCGTACGGCGATGGAGCCCCGGTCGAGGGCCCGCGCGGCCGGTGATGGCAGGCATCGCGGATCGCCATTTCCGCCGGGTGCCCGGGCTGCCTAGCGTCGAGGGCGAGCCCCCACCCGTACGAGGAGAGCGCCGTGCCCGATCCACAGCCCACCCATGCCGGACCCTTCGCACTCGGTACGTTCGCCTCCGGCGCGGCGGTCTTCCCCGGCCTGGTCACCGGTTCCCGAGTGCGCGACCTCTCCGACCTCGTGCCGTCGGTCCGGGCGCTCGTCGAGGACTGGGACGACTGGCTGCCCCGGCTCGCCGGCCTCGCCCGGTCCTCCGAAGGCACCTGGCACGAGCTGGCCGCCCTGCGCGTCCTGACCCCGGTCGAACCCGGTCAGATCCTGCAGAGCGGCGCCAACTACCGCAAGCACGTGGTCGATCTGGTCGCCGCCGAGAAGGAGAGCGTGCACGGCGCCACCCCCGAACAGGCCCGCGCCGACGCCGAGCTGATGATGGACGAGCGCGCCCGCAACGGCGTTCCGTACGTCTTCCTCGGCTCCCCGCGCGCGATCAGCGGTCCCTACGACGACATCGTGCTCCCCGCGCTCGGCGAACAGCACGACTGGGAACTCGAACTCGCCCTGGTCATCGGGAAGTCGGGAAAGAACATCCCGGCCGAGAAGGCGATGGAGTACGTCGCCGGATACACGATCTCGAACGACCTCACCACCCGCGACCGCCTCTACCGGCCCGACCTCAAGGCCATCGGCACCGACTGGTTCACCGCCAAGAACGCCGACACCTTCCTGCCGACCGGGCCCTTCCTGGTACCGGCCGCCTTCGTCGGAGACCCCGGAGACCTGCGGATCACCCTGCGGCACAACGGAGTTGTCCGCCAGGACGAGTCGACGAAGGACATGATCTTCGACATCCCGCGGCTCATCGCCTACGTCTCCACGACCACCACCCTGCGCCCCGGCGACCTGCTGCTCACCGGCTCCCCGGCCGGCAACGGCGCGCACTGGGGCGTCTTCCTGAAACCCGGCGACGTCGTCGAGTCGGAGATCACCGGCCTCGGCCACCAGCGCAACACCGTCAGGAGCGGACAGTGACCTTCCAGCCCATCACCCATCTGCGCCATGTCGACCTGGCCGTACCGGACTTCGCCCGCCAGCGCGCCTTCTACGACACCACCTGGGGCCTGACCGAGGTCGCCAACGACAGCGGTGTCGCCTTCTTCGCCGCCGAGGGCAGCCCCGAGCAGTACATCGTCCGCATCCGTGAGGACGAGCGGAAGCGGATGGACCTGGTCGCCTTCGGCGCCGTCTCACCGGCCGCCGTTGACGAGCTGCACGGGCGACTCGGGCGGGCCGGGGTCCAACTCCTCGGCGAGCCAGGCGCGTTGGACACTCCGGGCGGTGGTTACGGCTTCCGGTTCTTCGACCCGGACGGCCGGGTCGTCGAGGTCTCCGCCGACGTCGCCACCCGCACCCACCGCAGGATCGAGGAGCGCGAGGCGATCCCGGTCCGGCTCTCGCACTGCGTGGTCAACTCCCAGGACCCGGAAAGGCTCCGGGACTTCTACGTCCAGCACCTCGGGTTCCGGCTCACCGACACCCTGTTCTCGACGCACATGGGCGACCTCATGTACTTCCTGCGGTGCAGCCCGCTCCACCACTCCTTCGCCATCGCCCGCGGACCCCATGTCTCCCTGCACCACGCCTCGTTCGAGATGCGCGGGGTCGAGGAGTACATGCGCGGCACCGGGCGGGCACTGCGGGCCGGGACCCGGCTCACCTGGGGGCCCGGGCGGCATCTCGCCGGTGACAACACCTTCTCGTACTTCCACGACCCGCACGGCAACACCGTCGAGTACACCACCGAACTCGCCGTCCTCGAAGAGGACTTGTGGCACCCGGGCCGTCATGACGTCGACGACCCGATCACCCAGGACCAGTGGGGCACCGCCGACCCGATGAGCGAGTCGGTCGCCAAGGAGCAGTTCAACGACCCCGACGTGCTCTTCGTGGCGCCCCCCGTCTGACCCCCCTTTGTCGCGAACCACCCGCAGAAAGGCCGCAGTTGTGGCAACGATCCTGAAGCACGCCGTGCCCAAGTCAGAGGTGACCGCCTCCCTCGGCCAGGTGCGGGAGACCGTGACCGGCGTCATCGCGGACATCCGTGAGCGCGGCGACAAGGCCGTGCGCGCCTACTCCGAGAAGTTCGACAAGTGGACCCCGGAGTCCTTCCGGCTGTCCGACGAGGAGGTCGAGAAGATCGTCGCGTCGGTGCCGCAGCAGGTCATCGACGACATCCGCTTCGTCCAGGACCAGGTGCGCACTTTCGCCCGCCACCAGCTCGACTCCCTGCGGGAGTTCGAGGTCGAGACCCTGCCGGGCGTGCGGCTCGGGCAGAAGCACATCCCCGTGCAAGCGGCGGGCGCCTACATCCCCGGTGGGCGCTACCCGCTCACCGCCTCCGCCCACATGACCATCGTCACCGCCAAGGTCGCGGGCGTGCCCCGGGTCGTAGCCTGTACGCCGCCCATCCACGGGGAGATCCCGGCCGCCACCGTCGCCGCCATGCACCTCGCAGGCGCCGACGAGATCTGGCTGCTCGGCGGAGTGCAGGCGGTGGCCGCCATGGCCGTCGGGACGGACACGATGCGGCCGGTGAACCTCATCGCCGGACCCGGAAACGCCTATGTCGCCGAGGCCAAGCGGCAGCTCTTCGGGGAGATCGGCATCGACCTGTTCGCCGGGCCGACCGAGATCCTCGTCCTGGCCGACGAGCAGGCCGACCCGTTCGTCTGCGCCGTCGACCTGCTCTCCCAGGCCGAGCACGGTCCGGACTCGCCGGCCGTCCTCATCACCACCTCCCGCGAGGTCGCCGAGCAGACCATCGCCGAGGTGGAACGCCTCCTGCCCGGCATGCCCACCCGCGACTTCGCCGGCCCCGCCTGGCGCGACCACGGCCAGGTACACGTCGTCGACACGCTCGACGAGCTGTACGCCCTCGCCGACGAGTTCGCCTTCGAGCACGTGGAGGTGCTGACCGCCGAACCCCGCCTCGCGCTGGAGCGCTTGAGCCAGTACGGCGCCCTGTTCCTCGGCGAGGGGACCTGTGTGTCGTTCGGAGACAAGGTCATCGGCACGAACCATGTGCTGCCCACACGTGGTGCCGCGCGCTATACCGGAGGTCTGTGGGTGGGGAAGTACCTCAAGACGGTGACCTACCAGGAGGTCACCGACACCGATTCCCAGGCCCTGCTCGGCCGGCTGTGCGGGCGGGCGGCCCGCGTTGAGCTTTTCGAGGGCCACGCGCGCTCCGGTGACGTACGGGCCGCGAAGGCCGCGGGCGACGAGCTGCCGTGGAACACCGAATGACGCTGGACGGCCGTACGGCCGTCATCACGGGTGGCGGCGGACCGCTGGGGCGCGCCTTCGCGCTGGCCCTCGCGGACGCCGGCGCCCGGGTGGTCCTGGTCGGGCGCAACGAGACGGCGCTCGCGGAAGCGGCGGCGCATGTGGTCAAGGACGGCGGCCAGGCCCGTACGGCGGTGTGCGACGTCTCCGACCCTTCCGCCGTCGGCGCCCTGGCCGCCCAACTCGCCGACGAGGACGTGTCGTTGCTCGTCAACAACGCCGGAGTCGCGGGCCCTGTCCGGCCCCTCGTCGACATCGAGCCGGACGAGTGGGACGACGTCTTCGCCGCCAACGTCCGTGGCGTCTATCTGATGTGCCGGGCCTTCCTGCCGCCGATGCTCGCGGCCGGACGCGGCGACATCGTCAACGTGGCCTCGGTCAGCGGCAAGCGCCCGCTGCTCAACCGGACGCCGTACACGGCCTCCAAGATGGCGCTGCTCGGCCTGACCCGGACCCTCGCCGGGGAGGTCGGACCGCAGGGGATCGCGGTCAACTCCCTTTCCCCTGGCCCGGTTCGAGGCCCGCGTATGGACCGCAACTTCCGGCTCACCGCCGAACTGACCGGCTGCACGGTGGCCGAGGCAGAGCGCGACTTCGCCTCCCGGGCCGCCCTCGGCAGGCTCGTCGAGGAGCACGAGGTCGCGCAGGCGCTCGTGGCGATGCTCGCGATGCCCGGCCTGTGCGGGGCCGACATCGACCTGTCGGCGGGGATGATCGCCCCGGCATAGCGGAACAGTGGGCGGAAACGGTGAGGTGGACGGCCCGTGAGCCGCCCGCCTCACCGTCGTGCGTATGGGCGTTGACCCCCTATGACAACTCTGTGTGACCGCCATGAAATGGTCGGCGTGATCCGAGGCATCGGGCTCCCATATGTGTGTGCCGCCCGCCTATTCCCTGGTTCTCATGGCTGCTTCACTCCCTCGTGCGCACCTTCGGTGCCTCCGCCGGGCCCGTCCGCACCCCGCGTTCGACGGCCGGCCGGTCACACTGCGCAACGGCGCATCGATCCCTGGGAAGGCAAGCAATGACGCTGATCACCCGACGCTCGGTCCTGATCGCCGGTACCGCCACGGCCGGAGCCGTACTGGTGCCGGCGGTCTCCGCCACCGCCGCGCCGACGGCCAAGAAGGCTTCGGGCACGCGAATCTCGGTCGCATCCGGTGAGACGTACACGGTCTCCGCGACCACCCGCGTGAGCGAGCTGTCCATCGCGTCCGGCGGGAAGATCGTCGCCCCGGAGGGTTCCAGCCTCTCGCTGACCGTCGACGGCGTGGAGACCGGCCAGCTGCTCGCCGCCACCGGCGCCACGGCCACCCTGATCCAGGCCCGCACCTACCGGGGCGACGTCGTCCTGACCGTCGCCGCGGCCAACGAGGTGACGTACGAGACGCTCACCTTCCCCTTCCGGCAGGCCGTGTACGTCGACGGCGACGGCGTGGTCAAGGACAAGTCCGTCCTCGCGGCCGTACTCGGCGGCAAGCTCACCGACGCCTACGCCAGGAACGTGTCGATCACCTCGACCGGCGAGTGCTTCGACGGCGTGTACGTCCAGGACGCCACCTACACGCTCGACCGGCCCTCCATCTCCCTCACCGGCAACGGCCGTTGCGACTTCGCGGGCTACGGCGCCGCGGTCGTCGGTGACGGTGCCTCGACCACACTGGTCGTGGACGGTGCCAGGATCGACAACAAGGGAGTCGTCCGCACCGCCGTCATCGCCAACGACGGCGCCAACGTCATCGTCAAGGACTCCGTCCTCCGTGCCCGCAACGGCGTACTGCCCGCCGACTACCAAGCCACCGTGGAAACGCCGTACATGGAGTCCGTGCCCTGGATGCTCGGCCTCGACGGCAACGTCCGCGCCACCAACCTGATCGGCAAGAACAGCAAGGCCACCTACCTCAACTCCACCATCTTCTCGGAGACTTGGGGCGCCCTGTCGGTCGAGGGCGGCAGCGGACTCAAACTGACCGCGATCAACAGCCACTTCGGCAACACGGGCGAGTACGGCTACGGCACCTACGCCATCGGCGACGCGACCGTGCGCGTGCTCGGCTCCCGGCTCGACGTCGGCAGCTACGCGACCATCATCGCGGGCCCGGCCGCGGTCGTGCACTACGGCGACAGCACCGGGGCCGCCGTCTCCGCGCTCAACACCGAGCTGGAACTCGGGCTGTCCAAGGCCGAGTTGGCGTCGATCCCGGTGCGCAACACCGTCGTGAACTCCGGCCACTTCGGCTACATGTTCTTCGGCACCGGCCAACTCACCCTCGACGGCGGCACGGTGATCAACTCCGAGCGGGCGACCTTCCTCAACAAGGGTCAGCAGACCACGATCAGCGTCGACGGCTCCCAGGGCGCCCGGCTCAACCCGCGTGACGGGATCATCCTCCAGATGATCGAGCTGGACGACCCGGGCCCGGTCCCGGTCAACGGCAAGATGATGAACATCGGCGTCTACACCGAGCCGACCGGCGACCCGGCGAAGGACGCGAATTTCGACCCGACTGCCGTGCACTCCACGGACGGAGCCGCCACCTTCAACTCCATAGCTCTGAAGGGCGACTTCTACAATGGCATGCGCAAGGGCAAGAACATGGTCCTCACCTTCGAGGACGCGAGCGTCGAGGGCGTCATCTCCGCGACGGCGGCCAAGCACCGCGTCTCCAGCATCGACGCGTCGACCTTCTACGAGCTCGGCATCGTCACCAACACCGCGCAGGCCGCCGTCAACAACGGCGCGATCGTGCAGCTGGGCAGCGGCTCGACCTGGACGGTCACCGGCACCTCGTACCTGACCCGGCTCGCCCTCGCCGCCGACGCGACCGTCAAGGCGCCCCGGGGCAAGAAGGTCACGCTGACGGTCGACGGGACGGCCACGGCCATCACTCCCGGCCAGACCTACACGGGCGCGCTCACGCTGACCGTGGCCTGACCCACGGAGGAGGCGCGAGGCTCAACCGACCCGCGCCTCCGCCTCCTTGGCGATGGTCTCGAACTGCGCGGCCATCGCCTCCTGGAGCGCCTGCGCCCCCGACAGCGGACGGACCATGACCATCAGATCGTCGATCAGGCCCTCCTCGTTGACGTGGATGAAGTCGCAGCCGGTCAGCCGGCGGTCGCCGACCCGGGCGCTGAACACCAGCGCGTGGTCGGGGCCGTCCGGGTCGCCGATCTCCCGCTCGTAGCGGAAGTCCTCGAAGACCCGCGCGACGGCGTGCAGGATCGCCGCGGTGATCGCCTTCCCGGGATACGGCTTGAACACGACCGGGCTGGTGAAGACCACGTCCTCCGCCAGCAGCGCCTCGACGGCGTCCATGTCCTGCGCCTCGACCGCCTCACGGAACGCACGCATCGGCTCACCTCATAGTCAATTAGTTGAGTAGGTGTGGATGAGACTAATCAACCGCTGTTAGCGTGTCCACATGTCCCTCAAGTACGCGGTCCTCGCGGCCCTCCTGGAAGGCGAGGCCTCGGGCTACGAGCTGGCCAAGACCTTCGACGTGTCGCTGGCGAACTTCTGGCCCGCGACACCGCAGCAGCTCTACCGCGAACTGGAACGCCTCGCACAGGACGGACTGATCGAGGCACGGGTCGTACAGCAGGAACGCAGGCCCAACAAAAGGATGTTCACGCTCACCGAGGCCGGCCGCCGTGACCTCGACACCTTCGCCGCCGAGCCGCCCAGGCGCCCCACCGCCATCCGCGACGAGTTCCTCATCAAGATCCAGGCCATGGACGGCACCGACCCCGCCGTGATCCGCGAGCTGATCGAGGAGCGCAGGTCGTGGGCGCGCGGCAAGCTGGACCGCTACGAGCGGGTGCGGGACCGGCTCCTCGGCGGGCGGACCGAGGAGGAGTACCTCCGGGACGCCGACCGCATCGGTCCGTATCTCACGCTGATGGCCGGGATCACCTTCGAGGAGGAGAACCTGCGCTGGTGCGAACGCGTTCTCGCGATCCTGAAGCACCGGGTTGCCCTAGGCTGACCCGGATGTTCAGCCCCGAAGGTCCCAGTCTGCGTGAACTCGCCGTCCAGGCACTGTCGTCCGTCGAGCACGGCTACGACCTCCTCGCGCCCAAGTTCGACCACACCCCCTTCAGGACACCGGCCCCGGTACTCGACGCGGTCGCCTCGACACTGCGGCGCATCGGGCCCTTCGACGACGGACTCGACCTGTGCTGCGGCACCGGCGCGGGCGCCGACACGCTGACGACGGTGTGCCGGAAGACCGTCACCGGCGTCGACTTCAGCGCGGGCATGCTCGCGGTCGCGCGAGAGCGCGTGAAGAGCGACGAACCCCGTGTCTCGTGGGTGCGTGGTGACGCGCGGGCCCTGCCGTTCGGGTCCGACTTCGACCTGGTGGTCAGCTTCGGCGCCTTCGGCCACTTCCTGCCCCGCGAACTGCCGGGGCTGTTCGGCCAGGTCCACTCCGTGCTGCGGCCCGGCGGATGCTTCGCGTTCCCCGTCCTGGCGCCGCCGCGCCCCACCTCGCCCGCGTACTGGATGCTGTCCGGCTTCGACGCGGTGATGAAGGTCCGCAACGCCGTCTGGCGACCGCCCTTCGTCATGTACTACCGGGACTTCCAACTCGGGTTCGTGCAGCGGGAGTTGCAGCGGATCGGCTTCGACGTCGACCTCTACGCCCTGCCCGGGTTCGGGCATCGCGGCGACGGCAGCCCCCGCGTCCGCATGGTCGCGGCGCGGCGCCTGCCGTAGCTGATGGGGCGTTGAGATGCCCCCAGGGGTGCGGACGTGGAAGCCGGGAGGTCGGCGGCGAACACCGCGCGGGCCTTCGCCGTCCGGTTGGCGGGACCGCTATCGAGTTCAGGCGTAGCGGCGTACGAACGACAGGGCGGTGTCCGCGACTTCCTGCCAGCCGTGATCGATGGTCAGCGCGTGGCCCCGGTCCTTGATCTCGGTGATCTCGGTGACGCCCTTGTTGTGCTGCTGCTTCTTGTAGGAGGCGTTGGCGATCGACCAGGGCACGGTGTGGTCCTTCTCGCCCGAGATGATCAGGAGGGGCCCGCGATCGGGGTTCTCCGTGTCTACCTTCGCCTCCGTCCACGGGTTGAGGTTCGCCGTGGCCGCCTGGAACAGCGGGGCACCGGGCGCGGGCACCGCGAACGTCTCGTACAACTCCCGTGCCTCTTCCTCGCTGACGGCGTTGGCGAAGCCGTAGCGGAACTGGTCGTAGGTCAAGGGGACCGCGCGATTGCGGTTGGCGGGGTTGCTGAGGACCGGTGCGGAGGAGCGCAGCGCGGACACGGGCAGCGGCAGTACGCCCCGGAACGGCGCCGGGTCGATCGCCACGGTCACGGCGGACAGTCCGCGCCCGGCGAGGATCTGGGCGAGCAGTCCGCCGAAGGAGTGGCCGACGATCGCCGGTTTGTGCGTCAGCGTGCCGATCAACTCCGTGAGATGGTCGGCGACTTGGCCGACCGTCTTGCCCGCCATGACCTCCGGGTGCTCGTTGGCCTCCTTGACCGTCTCCGGGTCGTCGGGCCAGGACAGGGAGACCGGCGCGTACCCGGCCGCCTCGAAGTGGGCCGCCCAGCGGTCCCAACTGCTCGGCAGCAGCCACAGGCCGTGGACGAAGACGACCGGCGTACGTTTGACGGCGTTCGCCCGCTCGATCTGTTGTACGTCGATGTGGGTCATGCCCGCAGTATGCGTCCACGGAGGGCCTGGCAGTACGCCGTATGACGGCACTTGGCGAAGGATGGTGCCGTTGTGGCGGCATGGGGGAACTTCTACGCTGAGTGTCGAGTGGCCAAGGGTGTTGTCCGGGAACGGAGTTGCGCATGCTCAGCAAGGGTGAAGCCGCCGAAGCCGTCCGACAGGCCAAGGTGAGGACCGGTGTCACATGGGCCCAGTTGGCCGAAGCCGTGGGCCGGCCGCTCGCCTGGACCACGGCGGCCCTGCTGGGCCAGCACCCCATGACCAAGGACGAGGCGGCGACGGCCGCGTCCCTCCTCGAACTCGGCGAGGACGCCGCCCTCGCCTTCCGACTCCAGCCGACCCGCGGCGCGTTGGACGCGGCGGTCCCCGTGGACCCCACGATCTACCGGCTCTACGAGGTCATCCAGGTCTACGGCCCCACCATCAAGGAACTCATCCACGAGCAGTGCGGCGACGGCATCATGAGCGCCATCAACTTCCGGCTCGACGTCAGCCGTGTGCCCGACCCCGCCGGTGACCGGGTTGTCATCACCCTTGACGGGAAGTATCTGCAGTACCAGTGGGAGTGATCTCGGCTCCGGTCTCAGTGACTCCGGCGAGAGTTGAGCCGGGCCGCCTGCCGGGTCAGATGGTCACGCTCGGCAAGGTTGGGGGCCTTGTGCGCGGCCTCGGCGTAGAGCCGGGCCGCCGTCGTCAGGTCGCCGTCGCGTTCGTGGAGATAGGCGGCCACCGCGGCGTACCGGGGGAGCGAGTCGTCCAGGACCGCGAGCGCGGCCAGGCCGGCGCGTGCGCCGTCGGCCTCGCCGACCGCCACCGCGCGGTTGAGGCGGACCACCGGGCTGTCGGTCAGGCCCACGAGTTCGTCGTACCACTCGACGATCTGCACCCAGTCCGTCTCCTCGGCCCTGGGCGCGTCCGCGTGCAGCGCCGCGATCGCGGCCTGCGCCTGGAACTCGCCCAACCGGTCGCGGGTGAGGGCGAGTTGAAGGATCGCGACACCCTCGGCGATCAACGTGGTGTCCCACCGGGCGCGGTCCTGCTCGGCGAGCGGCACCAGGCTGCCGTCGGGCGCGGTCCGGGCGGCGCGCCGGGCGTGGTGGAGCAGCATGAGCGCGAGCAGGCCCGACACCTCGGGGTGGTCGATCACGCCCGCGACCTGCCGCGTGAGCCGGATGGCCTCGGCGGCGAGGTCGACGTCACCGGAGTAGCCCTCGTTGAAGACCAGATAGAGGACGCGCAGCACGGTGGCCACATCGCCGGGCTGGTCGAAGCGCACGCCGGACACAGTGCGCTTGGCCCGGCTGATGCGCTGCGCCATGGTCGCCTCGGGCACCAGATAGGCCTGGGCGATCTGCCGGGTGGTGAGCCCGCCGACGGCGCGCAGCGTGAGCGCGACCGCCGACGACGGCGTCAACGACGGGTGGGCGCACAGGAAGTAGAGCTGGAGCGTGTCGTCCGTCGCGGGCGCGGGGCCGGGCGGCGGCTCCTCGTTCACCAGGTCCTCGCGCCTACGGCGGGCCGTGTCCGCCCGCGTCGCGTCGAGGAACCGCCGCCAGGCCACCGTGACCAGCCACCCCTTCGGGTCGCGCGGCGGATCGTCCGGCCAGACCCGGACCGCCTCGACCAGCGCGTCCTGTACGGCGTCCTCGGCCGCCGCGAAGTCTGCTCCGCGGCGGACCAGGATCCCGAGCACGCTCGGCGTGAGGCTTCTCCGCAGGACTTCGTTCACTTGAAAGTGCACTCCGTGGTGGTGGAGTGCACGCCGAGGAACGGGCGCAGCTCCAGCCACTCGTGGATCGGCCTGCCACCGGCCCCGGGGGCGGCCGACAGCTCACCGGCCAGTTCCACGGCGCGCTCGTAGCTGTCGACGTCGATGATCATCCAGCCGGCGATGACGTCCTTGGTCTCGGCGAACGGGCCGTCGGTGACCGGCGGGCGCCCCTCGCCGTCGTAGCGGACGAACGTCCCCTCGGGGGAGAGCGCCTGGCTGTCGACGTACTCGCCGGTCTGCTCCAGCCGGGCCGCGAAGTCGTTCATGTACTGCACATGGGCCGTGATCTCCTCGGGCGTCCACTGGTCCATGGGGACGTCGTTCACGGCGGCGGGGGCGCCGCGGTAGTGCTTCAGCAGCAGGTACTTGGCCATGGTCGTTCTCCTCGGTGCCGGCGCGACCCATTGTGGACGCGTTCACCTCGGGGACGGAGCCGGGCGCGGGTTCTCGACATCGGCGAGCGGATTTTCGCGCGAGTTTCGCGGGCTCTGCCGGGGAGGGCGGAAAGGGAGGCGTACTCACTCCTCTTCCCTTCTTAACGTATAGCGCACCGGGGGGCTTGCGGCAAGGCCCCCGTCGTGCCGCAGAATGTCCGGCCTGAGGGCATGACCTGCGGAAATGGGAGTCGCGGAATGCGTGTGCTGTTGACGACGTGGGGATCGCGCGGGGATGTCGAACCGCTGGCGGGACTCGCGGCGCGGTTGCTGGAACTCGGCGCGGAAGTCCGGGTGTGCGCGCCGGCGGACGAGGAGTTCGTCGAGCTGCTGGCCCGGATCGGCGTGCCGCTGGTGCCGCTCGGCCCGACGGTGCACTCGGTGGTCACGGGGGCGAGGCCGCCGTCGCCCGGGGCCGCGTTCCGGCTCGCGCCCGAGCTGGTCGCCGCCCGGTACGAGACGCTTACGGCGGCGGCCGAGGGGTGTGACGTGCTGCTGGCGACCGGCCTGATGCCGGCCGGCGCCCGCTCGGTGGCAGAGAAACTGGGCATCCGCTACGTGTTCGCGTGCTTCCACACGGTCGGCCTGCCGTCGCAGCACCGCCGCCCGCCGTCGCGACCGGGCACACCGTCCCCGGAGGAGGAGACCGACAACAAGGTGCTGTGGGAGCAGGACGCCCAACGCGTGAACGCCCTGTACGGAGAGGCCGAGAACCGGCACCGGGCGGCGATCGGCCTGCCACCGGTGGAGAACGTCCGTGACCACGTCTTCACCGAGCGGCCATGGCTGGCGGCGGACCCGACCCTCGTGCCGTGGCAGGAGCTGACGGATCTCGACGTCGTGACGACCGGACCGTGGATCCTGCCCGACGAGCGCCGGCTCCCGGACGAGCTGGAGACGTTCCTGAAGGCCGGCGAACCGCCGGTGTATGTCGGCTTCGGCAGCATGGCCCTGCACACCTCACCCGACCTTGCCCGGACCGCGATCGAGGCGATCCGCGCGCAGGGCCGCCGCGTCCTCCTCGCCCGGGGCTGGGCGAACCTGGCGCCGATCGACGACGGGGGCGACTGCTTCGTCGTAGGAGAGGTCAACCATCAGGCACTCTTCGGGCGGGTCGCCGCCGTCGTGCACCACGGTGGCGCGGGCACCACGACGACGGCCGCACTGGCCGGGGCGCCGCAGGTGGTCGTGGCGCAGATCGTGGACCAGCCATACTGGGCCGCAGGGGTGGCCGAGCTGGGCATCGGCGTGGCCCACGACGGTCCTACACCGACCTACGATTCCCTGTCGGCCGCACTCACCACCGCCCTGGCCACCGAGACCCGGGCACGGGCGCGGACCGTGGCCGGCACCATCCGCACCGACGGGACGACAGTGGCCGCGAGGATGCTCCTCGACCCGGCCGGCGGGGAAAGGACGTCCACGCGCGCGTGAACCGGCCGAACCCCGCACACGAGAACCCGTACGCACCGGTCCACACGGCCTGCCGCCCGCACGGCCGAGAGCGACCGCAGATCGGAATTGATGCCGTGAACCCCCTGACCACCAGCGCCTTCGACCTTCCCGACCGGCTCTCCGCCAAGGCCGACCCGGCGCTGATCGCCGGCGACGAGCAGCACTTCGCGGCCATCGCGGAGTCCCTGGAACAGTCGATCGCGGAACTGACCGAGCGTCTCGACGCCGAGCGCAGGGCGCCCGGGGGCATCGGCCGGGCGGCGATGGACCGGGACACGGAGATCCACCGGCTCACCACACGGCTGCGGACTCTACGTCGCTTCGGCCTGGACCTGTGTCTGGGCCACATGGTCGACGCCAACACATCCGAGCCCGTCTACATCGGGCGGCTCGGCCTCACCGACAGTACGGGCCGACGGCTGCTGCTCGACTGGCGGTCCCCGGCGGCCGAGCCGTTCTTCGGCGCCACCCACGCCAACCCGATGGGCCTGGCGAGCCGCCGCAGGTACCGCTGGACCCGCGGCCGGATCAGCGACTACTGGGACGAGGTGTTCACCGCCGACGGCTTCGCCGGGCATGCCGCGCTCGACGACCAGTCCGCCTTCATCGCGAGCCTCGGCGGCAACCGGTCGGGCCGGATGCGTGATGTGCTCGGCACCATCCAGGCCGACCAGGACGCCATCATCCGCGCGGGATCACGCGGCGCGCTCGTCGTCGACGGCGGCCCGGGCACCGGCAAGACCGTCGTCGCTCTGCACCGCTCCGCCTACCTCCTCTACTCCGACCCGCGCCTCGGCCACCGCAGGGGCGGGGTGCTGTTCGTCGGTCCGCACCGGCCCTACCTGGACTACGTCGCCGACGTCCTGCCCAGCCTCGGCGAGGAGGGCGTGCAGACCTGCATCCTGCGGGACCTCGTCGACGAGGGAGCCGCGGCGGGCATCGAGGCCGACCCGGAGGTGGCCCGTCTGAAGTCGTCCGTGCAGTTGGTGCGGGCGATCGAGCCGGCCGTCCGGTTCTACGAGGAGCCGCCCACCAAGGGCATGAACGTCACCACGCACTGGTCCGACATCTGGCTGAGCGCCGAGGACTGGGCCGTCGCCTTCGAGGCGGCCGAACCCGGTACCCCGCACAACGAGGGACGCGAGCAGGTCTGGCAGGAACTGCTCACCATCCTCGTCGACAAGCACGAGGACACCGCCAACGCCCAGGACGGCGCGGTCACACCCGCACTGCTCCGCAAGTCGCTACGGCAGAACCGCGAACTGCTCACCGCCTTCAACCACGCCTGGCCGCTGCTCGAAGCGGCCGACCTCGTCGGAGACCTGTGGACGGTGCCCGCCTATCTGCGCAAGTGCGCCCCCTCGCTGAGCCGCGAGGACGTCCAGCGGCTGCAGCGCGCGGACGCCCAGGCCTGGACGGTGTCCGACCTGCCGCTGCTCGACGCGGCGCGACAGCGGCTCGGCGACCCGGAGTCGGCGCGCCGCAAGCGCCGGCAGGCAGCCGCCGTCGCCGCCGAGCACGCCCGCAGGACCGACGTCATCGACAGCCTGCTGCAGAACGTCGAGATCGACGAGAGCGAAGGCGCGATGGGCATGCTGCACGGACAGGATCTGCGCGACGCCCTGATCGACGAGGCGGCCCAGCCCGGCATCGAACCCGACCTGCTCGCCGGGCCGTTCGCGCACATCGTCGTGGACGAGGCCCAGGAACTCACCGACGCGGAATGGCAGATGCTGCTGCTGCGCTGCCCGTCCCGCAGCTTCACCGTCGTCGGTGACCGCGCCCAGGCCCGGCACGGCTTCACCGAGTCGTGGCAGGAACGGCTGAAGCGGATCGGCCTCGACCGGATCGACCTGGCCTCTCTGACCATCAACTACCGCACCCCGGAAGAGATCATGACGGAGGCCGAGCCGGTCATCCGCGCCGTACTCCCGGACGCAAATGTGCCGACCTCCATCCGCAGCAGCGGCATCCCCGTCGTCCACGGACCCGTCTCGGACCTGGAGTCGGTCCTCGACACCTGGCTCGCCGCACACACCGAGGGGATCGCCTGCGTCATCGGTGACCCGGCCTTCCGGGCGACACCGCGCGTCCGGTCGCTGACTCCCGAGCTGTCCAAGGGACTTGAGTTCGACCTGGTCGTGCTCGTCGACCCGGAGACGTTCGGCGAAGGCATCGAAGGAGCCGTCGACCGCTATGTGGCGATGACCCGGGCGACCCAGCGACTCGTCGTGCTGACGAACGAGTAACACAGGGCGGCGCGCGGCGAGTTCGGTATCGGACCCGCCGCGCGCCATGCTCCGGCCCGGGGCTCAGCCCGCCGACGGAACCGTGAACTCGTAGATCAGGGCGTCCTGTTGGGCCTCCACGACCAGGTCGGTGATCTCCAGCGGGCGCGCGTACTGGTCGTGCACGCGCCGGGTCACCCGCACCGAGGGCGCGTTCGCGATCTGGGTGATGGCGTCCCGGTGGTGCAGGGTCAGACCGGCCCGGCGCATCCAGTCGTAGGCGCGCCGGAGTTGGGCCGAGGCGGACCCGTCGGCGCGGTCGCGGTAGCGGGCCAGCTCCTCCACCTCGGCCAGTGCCACCGCCGAGAAGGACGTGACGGCCGTACGCAGCCCGCTGCCGTCGGCCGCCGCGGACGCGTAGCGGTGTACCAGGGTCGGCCGGTTCGGGGCGATCCTCAAGGCCTCCGCGTGCTCGGGCGGGGGAGTCTCCCAGGTCACGGAGGTCCGGTCGAAGCCGGTCGGGTCGGTGCTCCGGGCGCCGACCGGGAAGGTGAGTGAGGACGGGGTCTCGACCGGCAGACCGGGCAGCGTGGCGTGGCTGCCGCGCCGGTCGGTGGCGACCAGACCGTCCCTGCGCAGCACCTCCAGCGCCTGTCGTACGGTCTCCCGGCTGACCTGGAAGTGTTCGGCCAACTGCCGCTCGCCGGGCAGGCGTTCACCGGGCGGGATGGTGCCGTCGTGGAGTTCGCCGAGCAGTTGGGTGGCGACCTTCCCGTAGAGGGGCTGGTCGTCGGCGGTCGGGTGATGGGGGGTGGTGCGGGCCATGCCGCGCCTCCTGTTGGTGACAAGACTGAGGGCAGAACTGGTGACAAGACGTAGCCGTGCGGGCTCGTTGCGCGACCAGATCTAGCATTGGTCTAAACCACCAGGGAAGAGCGGCAGGGCAGTTAGGCCGAAACCGACCCGCGCCGATCACTCCTCACAGTGCGCCGTACAGGGCGTCGATCAGGGCCAACTTCCTTGGGTCGTCGGCGATATGAGGCCCCATCCGGTTCATCACGTAGCCCAACGACACCCCGGCGTCCGGATCGGCCAGACCGCAGGAACCGCCGAAGCCGTCGTGTCCGAAAGCCCTCGGGTCGGGACCGTACGAGCCGTTCGGGCCGCTGAGCCACAGGCCGAGCCCGATCTCCGTCTCGTGCGCGAAGCCCGCGCCCAGCACCAGATCGCGGCAACTGCCCTGACCCTCGCGCACCCGCTCGGCCGCCTCGGGGGAGAGGACGCGGTGGCCGTCGTGGGACCCGCGTCCGGCGAAGACGCCGTAGAGCGCGGCGATCGCGCGGGCCGTGCCGTGGCCGTTCGCCGCCGGGATCTCCGCGGCGCGCCACTCCGGGGTGTTGGCCTCGGCCGCGCCCGCGATCGGGTTGGTCAGCGCGGCGATGGCGGCTGGTGCCAACTGGCTGAAGATCGCGGCCTGTTCACTGCTCGACGCGACGGGCGGATGCACCAGCTCGGCTGCCCGGCCCGCCTCCTTCTCCGGTAGTCCGATGGTGAAGTCGATCCCTAGCGGGCCGGTGACCTCCCGCTCCAGGAAGGCGCCCGGGAGCAACCCCGAGACGCGGCGCACGACTTCGCCGACGAGGAAGCCGTAGGTGAGCGCGTGGTACCCGGACCGCGTCCCCGGCTCCCACCAGGGCTCCATGGCCGCGAGCCGCCGAGTCGTCAACTCCCAGTCGTAGAGCTGCGCGAGGGAGTGCGGCTCGCGCAGGCCGGCCAGTCCCGCGCGGTGCGACAGCAGGTGTCGTACGAGAATGTTCTCCTTGCCGGCGGCGGCGAACTCCGGCCAGTACGTGGCCACTTGGGCGTCGAGGTCGAGCAGGCCCCGGTCGGCGAGGATGTGGGCGCACAGGGCCACCGGGCCCTTGGTCGTGGACCACACGTTGACCACCGTGTCGCGCTCCCAGGGGCGGGTCCGTGCCGCGTCGGCCCAGCCGCCCCACAGGTCGACCACGGTCTCGCCGTCCAGCGTGACGGTCACGGCGGCGCCCAGTTCGTTCCGGTTCCGGAAGTTCTCCTCGAACGCCGTGCGCACCGCGGTGAAGCGGGGGTCGCAGTGGCCGTCGATGGCTGGCTGGTGCTCGGACATGGTGCCTCCGTGGTCCGCCGTGAGTCCGGGCCGCGACGCTGCGGCCCGGACCACCTGAACATACCGACTGGTCGGACTGGGTGGAAGTGTCGTACGTTCAGTCCTCGACCGACCACACCCGGAACTCCGCGACAGCGACACGGTGCGGTTCTCGGAACGGCATCGGGCGGTGGACGCAGCCGTCGGCGTACAACTCCAGCAGCGCGTCCACATCGTGCTCGGCCCAGGCCGGCGCCCAGACGCGCACGAAACGCTCGGCGGCCGCACGCGTGGCCATGTCCATGCGGCACCCCTCAGACGTACGACCGCAGCCAGTCCAGCTTGACCGCCTCCTGGTAGGGGCCGCCGCCCTCATGGTCGTTGAAGTCGTAGACCTCGATCCGCTTGTCCTCGTGCGCCCAGGCGTTGAACGCGGCGAAC
Source organism: Streptomyces sp. NBC_01622 (assembly GCF_045209635.1). Classification (NCBI taxonomy): domain Bacteria; kingdom Bacillati; phylum Actinomycetota; class Actinomycetes; order Kitasatosporales; family Streptomycetaceae; genus Streptomyces; species Streptomyces sp. NBC_01622. The sequence goes on along the minus strand of NZ_CP109293.1, from coordinate 1,076,096 downwards.
ACGGTGGAGGGCGGGCAGGTCTGGTCCTCCAGGGCGGTCGAGAAGAGGGCGGGGGCGCGGCCACGGGCCGCGAAGTGGACGCCGTCGAAGTACGAGAGCGTGCGCAGCACGTCCTCGGTGCGGCCACGATGGGTCTTCAGGTAGTTGCCGATCTCCCGGTACGGGTCGCGGTCGGTGAGGGTCGCGGCGCGCGGGTAGTCGCAGAGGAACGGCACGTCCGGCGCTATCCCGGCCAGATCGCCGACCAGCCCGCCCACGGCGAGGGTGATGCCGCCGCCCTGGCTGGCGCCGAGCGCCACCGTGCGCGCGGGGTCGACCGACGGGTGCGAGCGGGCCGCCTCGACGGCTCGCACCCCGTCCGTGAACACGCGGCGGTAGTAGTAGTTCTCGGGGGCGTCGACGCCCCGGGTCATGAAACCGGGGTACGCGGGCGCGCCGCCCACCGGGTCCGGGGTGCCACCGCCGCCGCCCCACGCGCTGCCCTGACCCCGCGTGTCCATGATGAAGTGCGCGCGGCCGGTCGACGCCCACAGCAGGTTCTCGTGCGGGAGACCCCGCCCGCCGCCGTAACCGACGAACTCCACGACCAGCGGCAGGGGTTGGGCAGCGTCGGCCGGCAGCCGCAGCCAGCCCTTCACCGGGTGACCGCCGAACCCGGCGAACGTCACGTCGTACACCCGCACCGTGGACAGCCCCGTGTCGACCGGCTCGAAGCGGGCGTCGAGATCGTGCTCGCGGGCCTCTTGGAGGGTCTTGGACCAGAAGGCGTCGAAGTCCTCGGGCTCGGCGGACGCGCTGCGGTACTCACGGAGTTCGCCGAGCGGAAGGTCGAACAGGGCCATCGATGACCACCTTTGTGAAGGGTGAGCGCGGATGATCGCACCGTACGTGTGACATCGGAGGACTCGCCAGACTCGTGCGGCGCCCCGCGCCTACCATGTCGGCATGTCGTCAGCCGTGGATCTGCTGGTCAAGGACGCCGAACTGCTCGTCGTGGACGACGGGCGCGAGATCCCGGGCGGCTGGGTCGCCGTCACGGGTGGTCGGGTCACCGCCGTCGGTGCGGGAGGGTCCGAGCCCGAAGCCGCCACGACCGTCTCGGCGACCGGGCGGCTGGTCACCCCGGGCCTGATCAACACCCATCACCACATCTACCAGAACCTCACCCGCTCCTACGCGCCCGCTGTCAACGGCACCCTCTTCGACTGGCTGACCACGCTCTATCCGCTGTGGGCGAGCCTCGACGAGGAGGCCGCATACGTGTCGGCGTACGTCGGTATGGCGGAACTCCTCATGGGCGGCTGCACCACATCCTCCGATCACCTCTATGTGCATCCACGCCCCTATCTGGTCGACGCCGAGATCCGCGCCGCCCGCGACATCGGCTTCCGCTTCCACGCGACGCGCGGTTCGATGACCCGGTCCGTCGAGGACGGGGGACTGCCGCCGAGGAGCGTCACCCAGAGCACCGACGAGGTGCTCGCCGACAGTGAGCGACTCATCAAGGCCCACCACGACCCGGAACCCGGCGCGCTGATCCGGGTCGCGCTCGCACCCTGCTCGCCGTTCTCCGTCACCAAGGACGTGATGACGGCGACCGCGGAACTCGCCGAGCGGTACGACGTACGGCTGCACACCCACCTCGCCGAGGACCGGGACGAGGACACCTACTGCCTGGAGACCTACGGCTGCCGGCCCGTCGAGTACTTCGAGGACACCGGGTGGATGAGCGACCGCACCTGGGTCGCGCACTGCATCTACCCGAACGACGACGAACTGCGCCGCCTCGCCGCCGCCGGCGTCGGTGTGGCGCACTGCCCCAGCTCCAACATGCTGATCGGCGGCGGCACGGCCCGGGTCAAGGAGATGCGCGAACTCGGTCTGCCGGTCGGCATCGGCTGCGACGGCTCCGCCTCCACCGATCACGCCTCGTTGTGGATGGAGACCCGCGGCGCCCTGCTGCTCGGCCGCTACCGGGGCGGTCCCGGTGCGATGACCGCGCGCGACGCCCTCGACATCGCGACCCGCGGCTCGGCGCGCTGCCTGGGCCGCGCCGACGAACTGGGGCACCTGCGCCCGGGCGCGTGTGCCGACCTGGTCGTCTGGGACCTGCACGAAGTCGCCCTGGCCGGCGCGCTGAGCGACCCCGTCGAGGCATGGCTGCGCTGCGGACCGGCGCGGGCGTGGACCACGGTCGTGGGCGGGCGGGTCCTCGTCGACCGGGGTGAACCGGTGCTGCCCGCGCTGGCGGATGTGCTGCGGGACCATGGGCGGGTCGCACGGCGAATGCAGCAGGGGGTGTAGCGGCGGTACATGTGCGGCGGTCGCACGTCCCTCGTTCGTGGCCCTCGCGTCACGCTCGCCGTCGAGTCCACTCCGGTTCGGTGAGCGCCCAGTCCCGTTCCCACTCGGCCAGCCGGTGGCGCAGGGAGACCCGGCGGATGACTGCGGACCCGAGCAGCACCAGCCCCACCACACCGCCCGTGGTCCAGGCGCCGACCGTCAACGTGTGCTGCCAGACGGCCACTTCACCTGCGGGCTGTGCGACGTTGCGGCCCTGGGTGTCGAACCAGACGTTCACCACGTCACCGCGCCCCGTCCCCGCCGGGACCGCGGCCGTGGCCGTACGCGGTCCTTTGCCCGGTTCCGTCCAGCGCACCGCCACCAGGAAGCTGCGCGGGCGGCTGCCCTCCGCCGACGGCAGTTCGGCGGGCGGCTTGCCGATCACCTCCGCGCGGACCCGATGGCGGTCGGCGCGCTGGGCGGCGGCGACGGTCCGGGCCTGGTCGTGGGCCCACAGACCCGCGGCGGCCCCGGCCAGTGGCGCACAGACGAACAGGAGGACGGCGACGGCAACCGCCGTCCACGTCTCCACGACGTCCGACCGGCGCCGCAACGGATTGTGCCGCCTGCGCCGACTCCGTACCCGGTTCCGCACGTCGACCTCCTCGCCGTCACCGGCGCCGAGGAGCGCGAAGATCGCGCTGTCTCGACACCACGCACGCATGCGAGCGTCCACACAGCAGTCGTACCCCTCCGAGGCACATCCCTCAACCGGAGCCGCGAGCGAGCCTCAGCCGAAGCGTTCGATGCGGATGCGGTCCACCGGCTGTCCCGCTTCGACCAGCAGCCGCGACGCATGCTCGGCGAACCCGTTGGAGCCGCACACATAGGCCTCCCACCCACCGGGAGGCCGCTCGGCCAGGAGCGGCGCCACATGTGCCGCGGCCATACGACCTACCGGCACACCCCGTGGCGCACTGCGCGTGAACACGGTCGTCGTCTCGGCGCCGTACTCCCGTGCGTAGATCAACTCCTCGGGACCGCGCGCCGACACCACCAGCCGCAGCGGCACGGCCAGCCGCCGCGCCCGGTGCTGCCGGAGCATCGACATCAGCGGTACGACTCCGGAACCGGCGCCCAGCAGCAGCGCGGGCCGGTCGCCCGGCCAGGCGAAGAAGCCGCTCAGCGGGCCGCGCACCTCGACCTGGTCACCGGGCTCGGCCACCGTGTGGAACCAGCCGGAGACCTCGCCGCCCTCGACATGGTCCAGGGTCAGTTCCACATGCCCGGTGTCGTCCGGGTGCGAGGCGATCGAGTAGTGGCGCTGCGCCACATAGCCGTCCTCGGCGCGCAGCCGCAGCATCAGGTGCTGGCCCGCCAGATGGCCCGTCCAGCCGGGCACCGCGAACCGGAACGTCGAGGCGTGCGGGGTCTCCCGGCGGATCTCGGTGAGTGTGGCGGTCTGCCACACGGCGGCGGCCCGGTTGCTCACCGCGATGCGTCCCGGCACCGCGAACCTGGTGGTGGGGGTGGAGGTGTCAGTCACCGGAGTACCGCTGTTCCTCCCAGGGGTTGCCCCGGGCGTGATAGCCGTTCTGCTCCCAGAAGCCCGGCTCGTCGTGGTCGAGGAGACGCAGGCCCGCGATCCACTTGGCGCTCTTCCAGAAGTACAGGTGCGGCACCAGCAGCCGGGCGGGGCCGCCGTGCTCGGCGGGCAGCGGCTTCCCTTCGTACTCCCACGCGATCCAGGCACGTCCGCCGGTGACGTCGGAGAGCGGGAGGTTCGTGGTGTACCCGGTGTGCGAATAGGCCACGACATGTGTGGCGGACACATGGGGCCGCACCACATTGAGGAACGCGTCCAGTGAGACGCCCCCGAACCGCACCCCGAACTTCGACCAGCTCGTCACACAGTGGATGTCACCCTCGTAGGCCGACGTGGGCAGTTCGTGGGCCTGCGTCCAGTTCCAGGTGCGCGGCTCCTCGACCAGTCCGTCGACGCGGAACGTCCAGTCCGTGGGCGCCAGGTCGGGGGTGACCTCGGCGGACAGGACGGGCCAGTCGTCGCCCGCGTCGTACTGGCCGGGTGGCAGGCCGGCGTCGGGGACGCGGGGGCGTCCGGTGAAGCCTCGGGTGACGTGCATACGGGTGGAGCCTCCAGGCCGCTGCGGCGCGGGTCCGCCGGGCGAGCGTGATCAGTGGGTTCTCGTTCCAACGGTACGCGTCCACCGGGTATGCCCAGGTCCGACGGGTACCGCCGATCATTGCGGCCGTATGAACTCTCCGGGTTCCGGGGAATAGCCGCCCGGTGGTCGACCTTGGTCCTGAGTGGCGGCGATGTGGTGACTGCGAAGGAGAGTGAGGGAGCAGATGCCGAAGGCATACGTCTTCACGCGTTACGGGGGACCTGAGACGGAGGCGCTCGTAGAGGTGGACCGGCCGAGTCCCGGTCCCGGTGAAGTCCTTGTCGCGGTGCGCGCGGCCGGGGTGAACCCGGTCGACTGGAAGCTGCGCACCGGCTACCGGCGGCCCGGCGAGACGGACACACGCACGTTCCCGGCGGTCTTCGGCAACGAGGTCTCCGGCGTCGTCGAGGAGCTCGGCGCGGGCGTGGACGGCATCGCCGTCGGCGACGAGGTCTTCGGCAACACGGTGGCCGGCGGCTACGCCGAGTACGCCCTGCTCCCCGCGACGGTCACCGCGCACAAGCCCGCCGAACTGTCCTTCCGGGACGCCGCCACCCTGCCCGTCGCCGCGGCGACCGCCTACGACGGCGTCCGCCAGCTCGACCTGCCCGCCGGCGCGACCGTGCTGGTCACCGGCGCGGGCGGCGGCGTCGGCTCCGCAGCCCTGCAGATCGCCCGGGCCCTCGGACTGCGTGCCGTGGGTGTGGCGAGCGAGGGCAAGAAGGACTTCGTGGAGTCGCTGGGCGCGGTCCACGTCCCGTCCGGCCCCGACCTGGCCGAACGGGTGCGGGCGGTCGCTCCGGACGGCGTCGACGGCGTCTACGACCTCGTCGGCGGCGAAGTGCTCGCCGAGGCCGCGACCCTGCTCACCGACCCCACGAAACTGATCACCGCAGGGGCCCCCGCCCCCGAGGTCGAGAAGCTCGGCGGCGCCCGCGTCGAACGCGCCCGCAACGCGGCCGTACTCGACGAGGTCGCGCAGCTCGTGGTCAGCGGCCAACTGGACCCGCACGTGACGCGGACCTTCCCGCTCGACCAGGCCGGCGAGGCCCTGCGCACCGTCGAGGACGGCCACGCGCGCGGCAAGATCGTGATCGAGGTCGCCGCATGAGCACGTCCGACGAACGCGTCCTCGACAACCCCGCCCGCGCCGCCCTCACCGGCCCGCACGCCCACTTCGCCGAGCGGCGCGGCCGGATCCTGCGCTACCCGGTCGACGTGTCGCCGTGGCTGGCCCTGCCCGACTCGCCCGACGCCGACGACTGGGCGGACGTCGCCGCGCTCGCGGGGCCCGGCACCGAGATCGCGCTCTTCGGCTGCAGGGGACGGGTGCCCGACGACTGGGAGATCACCTTCGACATCGACGGCGTACAGATGGTCGACGACGGGCTGGCCGCCGCACCGGACCCGGAGGCGGTCCTCCTCGGCCCGGCCGACGTGCCCGAGATGCTCGACCTGGTGGAGCGGACCAGGCCGGGCCCCTTCCTGCCCCGCACCGTCGAACTCGGCACCTACCTGGGCATCCGCCGGGGCGGCGCCCTCGTCGCCATGGCCGGCGAACGGCTCCACCTGCCCGGCTGGACCGAGATCAGCGCCGTCTGCACCGACCCCGCCGCCCGCGGCGAGGGCCTCGCCGGCCGACTGGTCCTCGCCGTCGCCCACGGCATCCGCGAACGCGGCGAGACCCCGTTCCTGCACACCGGCGCGGGCAACACCACCGCGATACGGCTCTACGATTCCCTGGGCTTCCGGTTGCGCCGGACCACCGCGTTCCTCGCGGCACGGGCGCCGGAGCACCTGACCGAGAACCGGGCCGTCGGGGTGTCGTAGGACAGGACCGGGCCCTCAGCTCTCCTCGGCGGCACTCTCTCGTGACCACGAGTTGTAGCGCTCCAGATAGCCGGCGAACCGCCGCAGGTCCTCCTCCGGCCAGTCCGCCAGCCGCTCGCGGAAGGCGGCCTGGCGGTTCTCGGTGACCTGGGCGAGGATCCGGCGGCCGGCGTCGGTCAGATGCAGGACCTGGACGCGGTGGTCCTCGGGATCGGGACGCCGTTCGATGAGGCCGGCGCGCTCCAGGGCGGCCACCTGGCGGCTGACCGTGGACTTGTCGAGGGCGTAGTGCGCGGCCAGGTCGGTGGCCCGGCGGCCGTCGCGCTCCTCCAGGTGACTGAGCAGGGTGTACGACACCAGGGACAGCTCGGGGTGCAGCCGGCCCGCCGAGGCCCGGGCGCGCCGCGCGAAGGTCGTCATCTCGCGCTGGATGGTCTCCACGGCCCGGTCCGCTCGCACTGCGTCTCCTCCGCTCGCCTGGTTGCACAGTACAACTCGGTGGGCGGCCCGGCTCCTCGTCGGTCTGGTGCTTCGGGTACTGTTGCCCTCCGTCGCGGACGTCCGCGGCCCTGAACTCCTGGGAGGTGAGACCCATTTCCGCTGTGTCATGCCGGGTGCTCTCACCTCAGGACAGCTCGGATCACCGGTAGCAGGTGACCGCGAGAGCGCCCTTCGGCCACCTTCCGAAAGGCTCTCGGCTTCCATGCCTCCTCTTTCCCCCGTTTCCCCCGCCTCCGTCGTCGCCGCGCTCCGCGCCGCGGGCTGTGTCTTCGCCGAGGACGAGGCGCGGCTGATCCTCTCCGCCGCCCGCACCGCGGACGAGGTCGCCGCCATGGTGGACCGCCGCGTCGAGGGCCTGCCCCTCGAACTCGTCGTCGGCCACGCCGAGTTCCGGGGTCTGAGCATCGCCGTGGAACCCGGTGTGTTCGTGCCCCGCCGCCGTACCGAGTTCCTCGTCGACCAGGCCCTCGCGCACGTCCCGGACGCGTCCGTCGTCCTGGACCTGTGCTGCGGCTCCGGCGCGGTCGGCGCGGCCCTCGCCGCCGCCCTCGGCCGGGTCGAACTGCACGCCGCCGACATCGACCCCGCCGCCACGCGCTGCGCCCGCCGCAATGTCGCCGCCTTCGACGGGCACGTCCACACCGGCGACCTGTTCGCCGCGCTGCCCGACGAGTTGCGGGGTCGAGTCGACATCCTCGCGGCCAATGTGCCCTACGTCCCCAGCGGCGAGGTCGGTCTGCTGCCCGCGGAGGCCCGCGAGCACGAGCCGCTGGTCGCTCTCGACGGTGGCGCGGACGGCCTCGACATACTCCGCGAGGTCGCCACCGGCGCACCCGACTGGCTCGCCCCCGCCGGCTGTCTGCTCGTCGAGACCAGTGAGCGTCAACTCCCGTCAGCGGTCGAGGCGTTCAAGAGCGCGGGTCTCGAGACACGGTCGGCCTACTCCGAGGAGCTGTACGCCAACGTCGTGATCGGTGTCGCGCCGGCCGGCTCGGTCAGGTCGTAGCGCCGCTGCCGGACGGGCTGGGCGAAGGTGAACCGCTCGGGCCGCCGCGTCCCCACGGGCCGTGGCCGCCCGGGAACCCGCCCGGTCCGCCCTGGCCCTTGCGGTCGAGGGTGCCCGTGAAGGCCCGGTCGGCGGTCCTGGTGCCGCTGTCGGAGCGGGTGCCGATCAGGGAGGCGGTGTCGCCCTTCTTGAGAGCGGCGGAGTTCTGGGCCGTGGCATCGGAACCCACGGTCCAGCTCCACGAGGTCCCGTCGTCGCTCTTCACGGTGACCTGGTCGCCGTCCACCTTCGTGACCGTTCCGCGCTGCCAGATCCGTACGACCCACTTGCCGGTGGAGCCGTCCTTGACCGTCGCCTCGCCGTGCACGGCCTTGCCGCCGACCCCGAACCCGAACCACATGCCGCCCCCGTGCCGGAAACCGGGCCCGCCGGGCGACGGCGAACCGGACGGCGCGGGGGACCCGGCGGCGGGCACCGCGCCGTCGGCCGAATTCCCGGAGGTCGCCGCGTAGGCGACGCTTCCGCCCAGCGCGAGCACACCCACGGTGACCGCGGCGATCACCGCTCGGGCCCGCTTCGAACGCTGCCGCCACAGCCGGTCGAGACCGTGCTCGCGCTCGGCCCCGCCGGGCCCGGTGAGCACCTCCCACTTGGGTGCGTGGTCCGGCATCGGCGGTATCGCCCCGGCGCTGTGGTCGTCGTGCTCAGGGTCGTGCGTCACGGCTCGCTCCCTCGGCCCGGGCGTCCGGCATCCCGCCGCACGCCTCCCTGTGATTCTCGACTCCCCCCGATAAGGAACAGGTAACGGCTCCCTGTGAATCCGGGCACCCGGCCCGCCATCTCCTTATGCAACTAGTTGCATAAACCTTGTTCCGTCCTCTACAAAAGAGGCACGACACCGCGTACGGAGGGCCCGATGAGCCGTTACCCGCACCTGCTGAACCCCCTCGACCTGGGCTTCACCACACTGCCCAACCGTGTCCTCATGGGCTCCATGCACATAGGCCTGGAAGAGGCCGAGCGCGGTTTCGAGCGCATGGCGGAGTTCTACGCGGCCCGCGCGCGCGGCGGTGTCGGCCTGATCGTCACCGGCGGCATCGCACCCAACGAGGCCGGCCGGCCCTACGAGGGCGGCGCCAAGCTGACCACCGACGCCGAGGCCGCCCAGCACGCCGGGATCACCGCCGCCGTGCACCGCGAGGGCGGCCGGATCGCGATGCAGATCCTGCACTTCGGCCGGTACGCCTACCACCAGGACCTCGTCGCGCCGAGCCCCCTCCAGGCACCGATCAGCCCCTTCCAGCCCCGCGCGCTCACCGACGCCGAGGTCGAGCAGACCATCGAGGACTACGTCCGCGCAGCCCGCCTCGCCCGGCAGGCCGGCTACGACGGCGTCGAGATCATGGGCTCCGAGGGCTACCTCATCAACGAGTTCATCGCCGCCCAGACCAACCACCGCGACGACCGCTGGGGCGGCTCCTACGAGAACCGGACGCGCTTCCCCGTCGAGATCGTGCGCCGGGTGCGCGAGGCGGTCGGCGAGGACTTCGTCATCGTCTACCGGCTGTCGATGCTCGACCTCGTCCCCGGCGGCTCCACACTCGACGAAGTCATCAGTCTCGCCAAGGCGGTTGAGGCAGCCGGGGCGACCATCATCAACACCGGCATCGGCTGGCACGAGGCCCGCATCCCGACCATCGCGACCTCGGTGCCGCGCGGCGCGTACACCTGGGTGACCAAGAAGCTGATGGGCGCGGTGTCCATCCCCCTCGTGACCACCAACCGCATCAACACCCCTGAGCTGGCAGAGCAGTTGCTCGCCGACGGGTACGCCGACATGGTGTCGATGGCCCGCCCGATGCTCGCCGACCCGGACTTCGTGGCCAAGGCAGCCGCCGGCCGCTCCGACGCCATCAACACCTGCATCGGCTGCAACCAGGCCTGCCTCGACCACACCTTCAGCGGGAAGATCACCTCCTGCCTGGTCAACCCGCGCGCCTGCCACGAGACCGAACTCGTCCTCGCCCCAACGCGGTTGCGCAAACGCGTCGCGGTGGTGGGCGCGGGTCCGGCGGGACTCGCGTGCGCGGTCTCCGCCGCCGAACGCGGCCACCAGGTGACGCTGTACGACGCCGCGAGCGAGATCGGCGGGCAGCTCAACGTCGCCCGACAGGTCCCCGGCAAGCAGGAGTTCGACGAGACGCTGCGCTACTTCCGCACCCGGCTCGCCGAGCACGAGGTGGAGGTACGCCTCAACACCCCAGTGACGGCAGGTGACGTGGAGGACTACGACGAGGTGGTCGTCGCCACCGGCGTCACCCCGCGCACCCCCGACATCCCCGGCGTCGACCACCCCAGCGTCGTCGGCTACCTCGACGTCCTGCGCGACCGCGTTCCCGTCGGCGAGCGCGTCGCGATTCTCGGCGCGGGCGGCATCGGCTTCGACGTCGCCGAGTTCCTCACGGACGGCGGCGACAAAGCGAGCGAGGACCCGGAGACGTACTTCCGCGCCTGGGGCGTCGACATGGACTACGCGGCCCCCGGCGGCCTCGCCGCACCCGAGCGGTCCGCCCCGCCGCGCACCGTCCACCTCCTCCAGCGCAAGGCGACCAAGGTCGGCGCCGGACTCGGCAAGACCACCGGCTGGATCCACCGCGCCGAACTCAAGCACCGGGGCGTCACCATGGTCCCGGGCGTCCGGTACGACCTGATCGACGACGCCGGACTGCATGTCACCGTGGGCGAGGAGAGCACGGTCCTCGCCGTCGACACGATCGTGCTGTGCACCGGACAGGACCCGCGCCGCGACCTGTACGACCAACTGGCCGCCGCCGGACGCAGCGTGCACCTGATCGGCGGTGCCGACGTGGCCGCCGAACTGGACGCCAAACGGGCCATCAAGCAGGGCACCGAGGTCGCCGCCGCCCTCTGACGACCGTCCCTAGGATGACCCCATGTCACTCCCGCACGCGATCCTCACCGCCCTTGTGGAGAAGCCGTCCTCGGGCCTTGAGCTGACCCGGCGCTTCGACAAGTCGATCGGCTACTTCTGGTCGGCGACGCACCAGCAGATCTATCGCGAGCTGGGAAAACTGGAGGCCGAGGGCCAGATCCGGGCGCTCGCGCCCGAGCAGCCGGCCCGCGGCCAGAAGAAGACCTACGAGGTCCTGCCCGCGGGCCGCGCCGAACTGGCCCGCTGGACCGCGTCCGCCCAGGACCCCAAGCCGCTGCGCGACACGATGCTGCTGCGGCTGCGCGCGGCTGCGGTGGTCGGCACGGACGGCATCGAGGCCGACCTGCGCCGCCATCTCGACCTGCACCGGCGGCAGTTGGCGGAGTACGAGGAGATCGAAAAGCACGACTTCCCGCCCGACAGGGACAGCCCGCAGGACCGGCTTCGGCATCTCGTGCTGCGCGCGGGCATCGACCTGGAGACCTTCTGGACGCAGTGGCTCACGCACGCGATCGAGGAGTTCGCCGAGTTGCCGTAGGACGTGTGTGAGGGGCCGCCCGATGACCGGGCGGCCCCTCATCCGTGGGGACGTGGGGACGGTCAGAGTCGGTAGGGCTTCGCGCGTCTGCGCAGGAACCAGGCCGTCGCGATGACACCGGTTCCCACCAGGCCCCCGCCGACTGCCAGGGTGAGCGGGCCGTAGTCCTTCGTGGCCCCGCCGAGCCCGCCCATGACACCGCGCGAGGGCGAGGCCGTGGCGGTGACCTTGGGGGTCGCGGCGGCGGAGACGATCAAGGACTGGGTGCCCGCGGGCGTACTGGCGTTCTGGCACATGACGATGACGGTGTAGGTGCCCGGAGTGACGTTCGTCCAGGCGGTGGACTGGCTGACGGTGGTGCCCGCCAGGGTCGCCTTCCGCCCCTCGGCGAAGCTCGCCTGGCTGCTGGTGAGCAGTGAGCCGGTGCCCCAGACGCCGGTGGTGCGGTTCTGGGAGCACGCGCTGGTCGTGACCGAGACGGTGGTCCCGGTCGTGCTCACGGAGATCCCCGAAGCCGCGCCGGCCGGGCCGGCGGTCAGGGCGAGGGGGAGAACGGCGGTGGCTGCCACGGTCAGGCCGGAGCGGAGTAGTAGCTGAGAAGTGCGCATGGGACTGCCCTCCAACGGCACGGTTGGCGGAACATCCCTTGCGCCGCCGGGATCGGGAAACGGCCGTGCTGCCTCCAAGGAAGCCAACGCGCCCTCGGCCCGTCCCGCATGCGGACGGCGACCGGGCAGGTGACGGATTCCTTCGTCCGGCTCAGGGACGAGACGCGGCCAGGGGGCACGCGCGCACTCACCAGGCGGGCGCCGCCCGTAGCAGTCGCTCCCGTACGAGCGTGACGTGCGGGTTGTCCGGAGAGCCGGGGCGGCGGGTGAGATACGAGGTGTTGATCGGCGGGTCCTCGGGCGTCAGCAGCGGAACCAGCGTCCCGGACGCCAGCTCGTCCAGGCAGAGATACCGGGGGAGCACGGTGATCCCGGCACCCGCCACGACCGCCGCCAGCACCCCGCGCAGATCGGGCACCGTGATCGCGGCCTGCCCGCCGAGCCGGGTGCCGAACACGTGCCGCCAGTAGCGCCGGGCGATCGGCAGATCCTCCGCGTACGACACGAGGGGCACCCCGCGCAGCGCGGCGGGCCCCTCCGCCGCGACCCGCCCGGTGCCGATGCGCTCCGCCCACGCGGGCGCGGCGAGCAGCACGAACTCCTCGTCCGCCAGCGGCTCCCAGGTCAGCGTCCGCCCGCGCGGCCGGGCGGTGGCGATCACCAGGTCGTAGCGGCCGCCCCGCAGCCCGTCGAGGAGGTCGTCCGTCAGCCCCGGGCTGACCCGCAGCCGTACACCCTCCCCGGTCAGCGGTGCCAGGGCGGGCAGTACCCGGGTGCACAGCAGCTCGGCAGGTCCCGCCAGTTGCACGGGCTCGGGCGACCGGTCCGCGCCGAGGGCGCCGCGGTCCGTCACGACGGCGAGCTCGTCCAGCGGCGCCGCGACCTGCGCGGCCAACTGGTCCGCCACCGAGGTCGGCACGACACCGCGCGACCGCCGCTCGAACAGCTCCCGGCCCAACTGGCCTTCCAGCGAGCGGATTTGAGTCGTCACCGTGGGCTGCGACAGCCCGAGCAGCCGCCCCGCCGCCGTGAACGAACCGGCCCGGTGCACGGCGAGAAATGTGCGCAGGAGGGAGAGGTCGAGCGGTGCGGCGGCGGCCGGGGCGGAGTTCGCCGAGCCATTGGAATTCCCATGGACCATGAACGGAATCCTACGGTTCACTTATGGCCGGGCCTCGCCCGTCGTCACCGTCCGCTCCGCCGAGAACCCTCCCCACGTACCGTCCGGCAGCCGCGCCCTGAGCCGCACCCGATGACTGTCCCCGGCCCCCCGGCCCACGTAGAAGCTGTATGTGGCCCGGTCGCGCGGCGCGGTCCCGCCCCAGACCAGTGAGGTGGCCGACTGCCCGTCGAGGTTGATCTGATACTCGGTGACCACCCCGTCCGTGCGTGGCGGCACCCAGGACAGGTCGATGTAGTACGCCCCGTCGTCGCCCCGGTGCGTCTTGGCGCTGAAGTCCCTGGGGGCGGTGCCCCGCCCGTCGTCGCTGCCCGGCGCCGTGGTGAGCGGGACGGCCGTGCTCGCGGGCGAGAGGTTGTCGGCGGCGTCCCGGGCCCGCACGGTGAAGGAGTAGCGCGTGCCGGGCCGCAGCCCCGTGACCACGGTCGCGGTCTGGGCGCCGCCCACACTGTGGATCTTCGCCCCGCCCTGGTAGATGTCGTACGACACCACACCCCGGTCGTCCGTGGAGCCGCCCCAGGACAGCTGGACCGCCCGGCTGCCGATGGTCCGGCCCTGCGGTGCGCTCGGGCGGGTGGGTGCCGAGTGGTCGGCCGCGACGGCGACCGGTGTCCGAGCCGTCACCTCCCGGCTGCGCGGTCCCAGGCGGCCGTCGGTGTCCCGGGCCCGCACGGTGAAGGCGTATATGGTCGCGGGCTTGAGCCTGGTGACGTCCACCATGTGCTCGGAACCCGGTACTTCCTTCACTTTCGTGGTGCCCCGATATATCTCGTAGGTGCCGACACTCGGGCTCGCCGTCACCGCGTCCCACATGACGTGCACGCTGGTCGCACTCCCCGCCGCGGCCGTGACGCCGACCGGGGCACCGGGCGCGTGGCCGTCTCCGTCGCCACCCGTGGCGCAGGAGGCGAGAAGCAGGAGCGCGGCACAGGTGAGGGCGGCACGGGGGAGAACGAGGGTGGCCCGGACGCGTCGCACGATTCTGCCTCCCCGGCATTCCACGGGCATCACACGAGCTGAAAGGTCCGGACCAATATGGCGCGGGTGGGGCAATCGCATCAAGAGGGGCGCCGTTGAAGATCGGTCGCGAACGTTACGTATGCTGAGTTCCTCACGGCTGAACTCACCCCTGTGAGTGGGGAGTTCATGCCGGTGGCGCGGACCGCTGTCGTCGCTGATCCCGCGCCGGCGCGGGCGGTCGGGCGGCCGGAGCCGACATGGCTCGGGCCCCCGGCCCCCGTCGGGAGTGACCTGGACTCGCCGGGATTCGGGGGCGTGCACCGTCCGGCCCCCTATCAGTGGCCGCGTGATCGGGCCGGTACCAGGGTGGGCCGAGTGTCCGTCAGATCCCCCAGGAGAGGGTCCTCATCGTGCGTGTCCAGACGCTGACGCTGGTCGCGGCCGGCGCCGCCCTGCTCGCCCCGACCACGCTGCCCGCCTCGCCCGCCGCATTCGTCCGACCCCAGGCGGGGCCGGCGGCGCTGCGCGAGGGCGATGTGGCGGCGGCCGACCTGTTGGCCAAAGTGCGTGACTGCGCCCCCGTCTCGCGCGGCGAGTACCGCACCGACGACGGGGAACCCGCGTCGATCCCGGTCTGCGGCACCAAGGAGGCCGTCTACTGGAAGGCCGACATGGACATCGACTGCGACGGACAGGCCGGCGCCCGCTGCAACGCGCGGACCGACCCGCTCTTCTCGGCGATGACGGCGTACCAGCAGTCCGACGGCCGCTATCTGGACGCCGAGCGGCTTCCGTACATCGTGGTCCCGGCCGCCAGCGCCCTCTGGAACCACCGGGACCACCGGATCGGCGGCGGTTCGGTCGCCGCCGTCGTCTACCGGGACCGGGTGCAGTACGCCGTCGTGGGGGACGTCGGCCCGCACGACATCATCGGCGAGGCCTCGTACGCCACGGCCAAGGGCCTCGGTATCCGCGCCGATCCGCGCGGAGGCGGGACGGACGCAGGGGTCACCTACATCGTGTTCAAGGATTCACGGGTGAAGCCGATCGAGGACCACGCCGCCGCTGTGGAGAAGGGGCAGCGGCTGGCCCGGCTGTTCGTAGGGGGAACAGGGGGAGCAGGGGGAGGAGCGGTCGAGCGGGCGGGGCCGTAGGCTGCCGCCCGCCGAGTCCTCCGGAGGGGGCGTCAGACCGCCGACCAGCCGTCGTCGACCGGCAGGATCACGCCGTTGATGTTGCTCGCCGCGTCCGAGGCGAGGAACACGATCGCGGCGGCCTGCTCCTCCGGCTGGGCCACGCGGCCGACGTTGACGAAGTGCGGGGCGAGCGCCGCCGGACCGAGAGCCTCGCGGTCGGCGTCCACGGAGATGTTGGTCGCCGTACCGCCCGGGGCGATGGCGTTGGCGCGGATGCCCTGCTTGCGGTACATCACCGCAAGGGACTTCGTCAGGCCGACGACGCCGTGCTTGGACGCCGTGTAGGCGGCGCCCGCCGCGCTGCCGCGGAAGCCGGCCTCCGAGGCGGTGTTCACGATCGCGCCCCGGCCCGCGGCCAGCATGTGCGGCAGCACGGCCCGGGTGAGCAGGAAGGGCGCGGTCAGGTTGACCCGGATGACCCGCTCCCACTCCGCGTCGGCCACGTCCGCGAGGGCCGACATCCGGTCCATGATCCCCGCGTTGTTCACCAGGACGTCGACCCCGCCGAACCGCTCCACGGTGGTCGCGGTGACCTCGTCGACGACCGTCTGCTCGCTCAGGTCGCCCGTGACCGCGACGGCGATCCCGCCCGCCTGCTGGATCTCCTTGACGACGGCCTCGGCGCCGTCGGCGTTCAGGTCGGCCACCACGACCTTGGCGCCCTCCGCGGCGAAGGCGAGCGCGGCGGCGCGCCCGATGCCCGAACCCGCTCCGGTGACGATGACGCTGCGTCCGTCGAGTCCACTGGTCATGAGGTGCTCCTGTTCGTCGTGCGAGGGCTCCGCGCCCGTTGTGCACTCACCATACGACTTAATGTCTGCGAGTGACATGAAGTCGGCGGGCGGGTCATGGTGCAGAATCCCGGGAGGTCACGACCGCAGCCGGAGGGGAACTGATGACCGTATCCAGCGGACGCACGGGACGACCGCCGCTCACCGAGGCGCGCAAGGCCGAAATCCGGCTGGAGATCGCCCGGGCCGCGGTGGAACTGTTCGTCGCCCAGGGCGTGTCGGCGACCACCGGCGAGCAGATCGGACAGGCGGTCGGCGTCTCGGCGCGCACCGTGTGGCGCTACTTCCCGAGCAAGGAGAGCTGCGTACGGCCGCTGTTCTCGGCCGGTATCGACGTCATCGCGGCCCGGTTGCGGGAGTGGCCGCCCGGCCTCCCCCTGGAGGACCTCTTCGCCCCGGACCTCGCGACCGGCCTCTTCGCCGCGACCGGCCCCGACGGCGCCACCGGCAGCGCGCTGGTACGCCTCACCCGCACCGAACCTGGCCTGCGCGCGATCTGGCTCCAGACCTACGACGAGGCGGAACCGGCGTTCGCCCGCGCACTCGCCGAACGCGCCGGCCTGCCCGCAGGCGACCTGCGCCCCATGATCCAGGCGGCGATGCTCAACGCGGCACTGCGCGCGGCGGTCGAACGGTTCGCGTGGAGCCCGCCCGGGACCGCGACGGACGCGACGACGGGGGAGGCCGAGGTGGCGGAGGCCCTGCGCGCGGCGCTGGCGATCGCGGCGGAAGGGGTCTCGTAGGGAGGTCTCCCGCAGGGCGTACTCGGCTGACGGCAGCCGCTGTGTGCCTCACACCTTCCGATAGGTGTACGCCTCCATGGCCGCCGCCTCCACCGCGTCGAGGTCCGCTCCCGTCGACGCCGTGACGACCGCGGCCACCGCGCCCTCGACGAACGGAGCGTCCACCAGGCGGGTACCGGCCGGGAGTTCGTCGCCCTCGGCCAGGAGGGCCTTCACGGTGAGTACGGCGCTGCCCAGGTCGGTGAGGACGGCGACCCCGGCGCCTCGGTCGACGGACGCGGCAGCGGCGGCGATCAGTTCCGAACTGGTGCCGAGCCCGCCGCCCTCCGTGCCGCCGGCCGGAGCGAGCGGCACGGCCGTGCCCGAGCCGGCCAGTCCGCGCGCCAACTCGGCCACGGAGGCGGCGACTTGGGCGCTGTGCGACACCAGCACGATGCCCACGAGCTTCTCGTCACTCACCGTCGGCCTCCGCGGCTTCCTGGAGTGCGGCGATCAGCAGCGCGGACGAGGTGGCGCCCGGGTCCTGGTGCCCTATGCTCCGCTCCCCGAGATAGCTCGCCCTGCCCTTGCGGGCCTGAAGGGGAATGGTGGCCACGGCGCCCGCTTCGGCGGCGGCCAGCGCCGCGGCGAAGCCCTCTGGCAGCGCGTCGACCGCCGGGACCAGCGCGTCGATCATGGTCTTGTCACCGGGCGCGGCACCGCCGAGGGTCATGACCGCGTCGACTCCGGTGCGCAGCGCGCCGGCGAACTCCTCCTCGCTCACCTCGGCGGCGTCCCCGAGCGCCTTGCCGGTACGGCGCAGCAGCGTGCCGTAGAGCGGCCCCGAGGCGCCGCCGACGGTGGATATGAGCTGTCGCCCGGCGAGGGTGAGGACGGCACCGGGGGTGTCCGGTGCCTCTTTTTCCAGGGTGGCCGCCACGGCGGTGAACCCGCGCTGCAGGTTCGCGCCGTGGTCGGCGTCGCCGATGGGTGAGTCGAGGTCGGTGAGCCGTTCGGCCTCGCGGGCGACGGAGGCGGCGGTCGCCGTCATCCAACGGCGGAAGAAGTCGGCGTCGAGCACTGGATCTCCTTGCGTGGTGGGTGAGTTGGCCGGTTGCGCCGACGTGTCACACGCCCCAGCGCAGTCCCGGCGTCTTCACCGGCGCGTCCCACAGCCGCAGCAGTTCCTCGTCGATCTGGCACACGGTCACCGAGGCGCCCGCCATGTCGAGGGACGTGACGTAGTTGCCGACCAGTGTGCGGGCGACGGCGACCCCGCGCTCGGCGAGCACCCGGTGCACCTCGGCGTTGAAGCCGTACAGCTCCAGGAGCGGGGTCGCGCCCATGCCATTGACCAGGACCAGCACCGGATTGCTCGGCGCCATGTCCTCCAGGATCGCGTGCACGGCGAAGTCCGCGATCTCGCCGGAGGTCATCATCGCCCGCCGCTCCCGGCCCGGCTCGCCGTGGATGCCGACGCCCAACTCCAGTTCGCCCGGCGGCAGATCGAAGGTGGGGCTGCCCTTGGCGGGGGTGGTGCAGGCGCTCAGTGCGACACCGAAGCTGCGCGAGTTCTCGTTGACCTGCCGGGCGATCGCCGCCACCCGGTCCAGCGGCTGCCCCTCGGCCGCGGCGGCACCGGCGATCTTCTCGACGAACAGCGTGGCGCCGGTGCCGCGCCGTCCCGCGGTGTAGAGGCTGTCGGTGACGGCCACGTCGTCATTGACCAGCACCTTGGCGGTCTGGATGCCCTCGTCCTCGGCGAGCTCGGCCGCCATGTCGAAGTTCAGGACGTCCCCGGTGTAGTTCTTCACGATGAACAGCACCCCGGCCCCGCTGTCCACGGCCGCCGCGGCGCGCACCATCTGGTCCGGCACGGGGGAGGTGAACACCTCGCCGGGACAGGCCGCGGACAACATCCCCGGACCCACGAACCCACCGTGCAACGGCTCGTGCCCCGACCCGCCACCGGAAACAAGCGCGACCTGCCCGGCCACGGGAGCGTCCCGCCGTACGATCACCCGGTTCTCGACGTCCACGGTCAACTCGGGGTGGGCGGCAGCCATGCCCCGCAGCGCGTCCGTGACCACGGTTTCCGCGACGTTGATCAACATCTTCATGGGTACCTCCTGGCAAGGCTAGCAGATGTGCTCCTGACCTGCACTTTTGCTGGTCAGAGAGGGGTTGTGTCGGTCATCGATCTTGGCGGTCCATGGCGGTCGGAAGTGAGTTCTGGCGGGGCTGATGCTGACCTAATGCCGACTTTGGTGACGGGTCGTCAGGTCTCTGGAGTTGGTCAGGTGATAGGCGGTGGGAGGGCCTCTATGGGAAGTATCGACCTTGCGGGAGCGAAGGTCACGAGCTGGGACGCTCATGGGCGTGCCTGGCTGCCCGGGGCTGCCCTGCCCGCGAGCCGTGCGGCTGGCCATGATGAGGGCCCTGCCCGGGCGAATGTGCTGCGCCACGTCAATCAAGTACTTGTCCGGGAGGGTTTCCAGTATTTCCGGGACTGGGACGGGAATTTCTGACAAGTGGCGCCATGCAACTGTCGGCGCAGTCCCGTTGAGATTGCGGTGGTCATATCACCTCAGAGATAGGGAGCAGGGTCGACCGAGGTCCATGGTCCTCCTGGGTAAAGATGCGCCCGGTGTTCTGCCAGGCCTCGCCCCACGCCTCGCGCAAGCCCGCCCACATACGTTCATCTCGTTCGGCAGTCAGCACCGCAACGAAGTGGGCGCGAGTCGAACCGCTGCTCCGGGGCATGAACACGCGAGCCGGCCGCGAAGCCTGCCAAACGAAGGCAGAGAGATCCGGTACGGGGCAGGCGATTTCACCCTGGACCGACCTCCATACGGCGACCCGGCGCCGGTGCCGATCCGTCTCGGTGTCCAGATATTCAGCCGCGTGCTCTACCGGGCATGGCACCACAAGATCAGCAAGCGGACAGCCACGCGACTACAACCGGCCCCCAGGCCCGGTCACTTGGTCGGGCGAGGAAGCCATGTCACCAGCACATCTGTCAACCGACAGGTCCGCAGTTCCTTGAAGACCGTCGCGGACCGACCCTCGACCGTTACCACGCGGGCCGTCTGTAGGAACATTGGCACAGCGCCCACTTGAACCACGGCAACATCCGTACGGAACACGAGCACCACAGGACGGCGCTGGAGCAATGAATTTGGGGGGATCGGAGACTGGTGATCAGCACTGGAGCGGAGGTCGACGGCGCGCGTGGGGTGTTCTCAGTGGACTCGACCGACCCGGGTGCCGCACCGCGGGGACTGGACACCTTCCGGCGCGGGTGGGAGACGCAGATCGGCGACGATGTCTTCCAGCTGCCGGCCTTCAGCCCGGACACGATCGGTGACTTCCGGGTCAAGGGTCAGGTGGCCAAGGTGCAGGGCGCGGCGATCGCCGATCTTCACGCCGCGTCGGCAACCCGGACCGCGGAGATCCCGGGCGGCGATCAGGATCTGGTGGCGATGTACGTGGTGCAGCGCGGCGCATGGACTCTGGGCGGCCCACCCGATTACGGCGACCAGACCGTATCGGCCGGGCAGTTCCTCATTCGGCACCTCGGGCGCCTGACGGCCTTCGAGACGTCGGCTCACCTCACGGCGAAGTTCTTCGTCCTGCCCCCCGGCGAGCTCAAACCCCTGCTCGGGAACCGGGTCATCACCGGGTCGGCGGATTCTGCCGAGATACGCCTGCTGACGGCCCTCACGGACATGATCCACATAACCGTGGCCGACCTCGGCCCGGCCGGTGTGGAAGCCGCCCACAGCACCCTGATCGAGCTGGCCAAGGCGGTGATGAAGGGCCGGTTCGACGACGTAGAACCTCGGCTGGCTCCCGCGCTCACCCGGGCAGCCAAGGACCTCGCGGACCGCCGGCTCGCTGATCCCGAACTTTCTCCGGCAATGCTTGCGCGTGAACTCAACGTCTCCGTCCGTACGTTGCACCGGGCATTCGCCGCGGTGGGAGAGCAGGTGGCCACCTACATCCGCCACCGGCGACTGCAAGAGGCCCGGCTCGCCCTCACCGCGCCGTCAGGTCGCCTGAGTATCTCGGAACTCGCCGCACACTGGCAGTTCGCGGACGGCAGCCACTTCACCCGGGCCTTCAAGAAGCGCTACGGTCAGGCTCCCACCGAGTACGCCCGCTCGATCGGAGCAGCCTCGCTCTCGCCGAACAGGCACCCGCCGGGCCACGGGCCGGCCGAAAGCGCGTGACCAAAGGGGTGTTCTTCGCGGTTCGCATGTCTCACGAGACGTGGACTGCTGACCCTGAGGTGGTGGTGTGGTTCACCGTTTTGGGGTGTCGCCGAGGTGAGCCCGGAAGCCGCCAATTGTTGATCTTGAGGCGTCAGCGCATCCGTCGGGCATCGGGGTCGCGTTCGGCGACGTGCCGGGCGACCGCGTCGACGCTGGGGCGTGCGTACCGCTCCAAGAAGCGGACGAAGGCGTGGCGGGAGCGGGCCAGGAGCGTCGGGGGGAGGTGCCGCCCTCGGCGTCGTGTGTCAGGGTGCTGTGGCGGATCTGGTGCAGTGGTCAGCCATCGCGCGCGCCTCGATGCCGGTGTCCTTGACCGGCTTGGCGAACTCGGCATCGAACCGCTCCTGCCGAGTTCGCCGGTCCGCGTGCGCGACGATTTCAGCTGCGGGCCCGAGGACGGCGTTCCTCCTCGGTGTCGCTGCTCCCTGCGCTCGTCAGAATCGCGCTCGCGACAACCTCGAAGAGGTGGTCGGCGCGTGGCGCGAGCGAGTGTTGGTCGCCGAGCCAAGCGAGCATGGCCACCAGCGCAAACAAATCGGTGCCATCGATGTCGCTCCGCGCCACGCCCGCGGCCTGGGCACGGGTGAGGAGCCGCGCACCGGCCGCGCGCAGGGTGACGCACGAAGCGTGGAGTGCGGATTCGGTGTCCTCGATGGCGGCTGCCATCAGCACGGTCACGCCCCGATACTCGGTTGTCCACGCGACGCAGTCGCGTAGCCACGAAACGAGAGCGTCTTCGGGTGAGCTCGACGTTTCGAGCTCGGCTGCCTGTGCCGTCAGTTCGTCGAAGCTCGTGCGGAGCAGCGCATCGAGCAGCGCCTCGCGCGTCGGGAAGTGACGCAGCAGCGTCGCGAGCCCGACGTCGGCCCTGCGCGCGATGTCGCGCAGTGACACGTCGACGCCCTGCTCGGTGATGGCGGTGCCCGCTACTGCGAGCAGGTGGTCGCGGTTCTTCCTGGCGTCGGCCCGCATGTGTCCCTCTTGACTATCCGGATCAGTGGTCCATATATTCGGATCAGTGGTCCACATATATGGATCGCTGATCCGGATAAGCGTATCCCGCGGCGCGGGCAGGAGAAAACGATGCCGACACACACGATGAGGGCGGTCCGGCTCCATGAGCACGGTGGCCCTGAAGTTCTGCGTTACGACGAGGTGCCGATTCCCGAGCCGGGGCCGGGCGAAGTGCTCGTCCGCGTTCACGCGGTCGGCATCAATCCTCCGGACTGGTACCTGCGCGGCGGGCTGACCAGGATGCCCGGGGAGACGGAATCGACGGTCAGCCTGCCGGTGATTCCGGGGACGGACATGTCGGGCGTCGTCGAGGCTGTCGCCGCGGACGTGGACGGCCTCGCCGTCGGTGATGAAGTCTTCGGTCTTCTGCGTTTTCCCAGCTTCAACGGCAGCGCATACGCCGAGTACGTGGCCGCTCCCGCGACGGACCTCGCACACAAGCCGGCCGGCATCGACCACGTACACGCAGCCGGGGCGCCCATGGCCGGGCTCACCGCGTGGCAGTTCCTGATCGACGTCGGACACGATCACCCCTCGCCCTTCCAGGAGGCAGGGCATCACCCGACGGCACTCGACGCCGGCACGACGGTGCTCGTCAACGGTGCCGCGGGCGGCGTGGGCCACTTCGCACTACAGCTGGCGAAATGGAAGGGCGCACGTGTCATCGCGGTGGCATCGGGCGCGCATGAATCGTTCCTGAGCGAACTCGGCGCCGACCAGTTCATCGACTACACCAAGAGTCGTCCCGAGGAAGTGGTGCACGACGTCGACCTCGTTCTCGACACGGTGGGTGGCCCCGACAGCAAACGCTTCCTGCGCACGCTCAAGCGCGGCGGCGCCCAGTTCCCCGTGCTCCCCGGGGACTTCGATGAAGAAGAGACCGCGAAGCTCGGCGTCACGGTCTCGAGCGCCCAGGTCCGCTCGAACGGCGCGCAACTCGCTGAACTGGGGCGCCTGCTCAACGCGGGCACCATCCACGTCGCGATCGACAGCACGTTTGCGCTCGCGGATGCCCGGGCCGCGCACGAACGCGCCGCCCGAGGGCACATCCAGGGCAAGATCGTACTCTCGGTCGCTTAGGAACGAGCCGTTTCACCGACGCGTCCGGCGCCCGTCCGCGAGGCACCGGCGGCCATCGAGACGCCGACGCGGAGAACTTGGGGCGCGTCCTGGCGACCGCGCGGCCACGATGCTCGCAACGGTGGACCGAGCCGACCGCACGGGTCGGCTCGGTCCACCGCAGGAGATCGCCGAGACGGTCGCATTCCTGATGCCGGCAGAAGGGCGACATCACTGGCCAGCGGCAGCGGTCCGGCGTCCCGACGGTGGAGCGGTCGGTCGCAAGGCGGTACGCCGCTCATGTCACGCCCTCCGCCCTCCCGGCGCACCCCGGGCGGCCGCTGTCGCTGTGCGCGCTGTGCGCCCGATCTTCCACCCGACAACCGAGCATGAGCGAGGCTTGATATGACGACAACTGCGGCTTTCGGCTGGGGAAGCAGCCACCTCAACACAACGCCGGCGGGAGAGGTGAAACTCGACCCTGTAGAGCGGCTCGCCGTGCAGCAGACGCTGGCACGCTACGCCTTCGCCCTGGATCACGGAGATCTGGTGACGTTGGCGGGCGTCCTGACCGAAGACGCCACCTGGACGGCCAACATCGCCGGTGAGGTCGAGCAGGGCCCCTTCGTCGGACACGCGGCGATTCTCGATCTGGTGCGAGAGACGACGGAAGCGCAAACCGATCAACGAAGGCACAACCTGATCAACATGGTCTTCCGCCGTGCGGACGCCGACACGGCAGTGGTGGGGGCCTACCTGATGCTGACGTCGAACGCGGGCGGGAGCGCGACCGTGATCGCGACCGGCTTCTACACGTTCACTCTGCGGCATGCCGAAAGCGCGTGGCGTATCGCGAAGGTGTTCGTCGGTCTGGACAACGCCGCGTGAAGCTCAGCGACTGCTGAGGTATCGGTCCAGGGCAACTGTGATGTCGCTGGTCTGCAATTCCCTGTTGAATCTGCGTTGATGCAGGCCAACAGGGAGGTTCATGGTGTCACGGTGGCGTGTCTACTGGGTGCCGGCGCAGCGGGTCGTCGAGGCGATCCGGGTGCCGGCTCTGGGTGACTGGGAGGATCTGGAGGCGCGTGAGGTACGTGCGGGGATCCGTCCGGGAACCCCAATCTTGCTGTCGCCCAACTGCCAGATCGACGGACGGTTGAGCCATTTTCTGACCCGTTCGTCTTTTGCCCGGCTTGATCCGGAGACCAAGCGGAACTATACGACCGACTACTGCGTCTTCTTCGATTCTTTGTGGAGCCGCGGAAAGAAGTGGGATGAAGCAACCTCCGGCGATCTATGGGATTTCGAGGACTGGCGCACAAGGTCTGTAAAAATCCGCAGAAGGTGGGCGGAGCGCGTTGGAACCGTGGCCTCGCCGCTTTGGGTCGCTTGTACTCGTGGGCGGTCAAGCAGCGGTACGTGTCGGTGAGTCCGATTGAGATACGGGAAGCGATCGGACGGCATGGGCAGGTAGTGGAAGTGCCCGCTGCCCGGGCCAAGGACGCGCGGTCCAGTAACGTGCGCTGGCTGACGCCCAGGACGTTCCGTCCGTGGGTAGACGTTGGCTTGCGCGGATTCTCTGCGGACGGGATTCCCGACACGGCCTGGGCCAGCCACCTGGCAGATCGCAATTCGGCCTTCGCCAATCTGGATCCTGGTCTGGACGCCCAGAAAGTCGGGCGGGGTTCAGCGGCCGAACCGTGACTGCAACTGCTCAGGGAGACGTTCGCCCTGGATCCGGATGTTGGCCGCGGCCTCTTCGATCCGATGTAGGTCGCCGGTTGTCAGCTCGACGTCGAGTGCGCCCAGGTTCTCTTCTAGGCGGTACAGCTTGGTGGTGCCGGGGATCGGCACGAACCATGGCTTCTGCGCCAGCACCCAGGCGATAGCGATCTGGGCCGGCGTGGCTCCTTTGTCGTCGGCAATCTGCTGCAGCAGGTCGACCAGCACTTGGTTGGCTTGCCGTGCTTCAGGGCTGAAGCGCGGAAGCAGGCGGCGGAGGTCGTTGTCGGCCAGCGACGTGCTGGAATCGATCTTGCCGGTCAAAAATCCTTTGACGAGCGGGCTGTAGGGCACCAGACCGATGCCCAGTTCCTCCAAGGTCGGAATGATTTCGGTTTCGTGCTCGCGCATCCAGAGCGAGTACTCGCTTTGCAGTGCCGCTACTGGCTGCACGGCGTGGGCGCGACGAAT
The DNA here is from genome assembly GCF_045209635.1 of Streptomyces sp. NBC_01622. Classification (NCBI taxonomy): domain Bacteria; kingdom Bacillati; phylum Actinomycetota; class Actinomycetes; order Kitasatosporales; family Streptomycetaceae; genus Streptomyces; species Streptomyces sp. NBC_01622. The sequence goes on along the minus strand of NZ_CP109293.1, from coordinate 1,050,802 downwards.
CGTCGCGGTACCGGCCTCGGACAAGCCGAAGTGCTTTACCTTGCCTTCGGTGATCAGCTCCTTGACCGTGCCGGCCACGTCTTCAAATGGGCACGTTGGGGTCGACGCGGTGTTGGTAGAACAGGTCGATGCTTTCGGTTTGAAGACGCTTGAGCGAGGCCTCGGTAACTTGGCGGATATGCTCGGGTCTGCTGTCGACCCCGGACATCGGGGTCGGCCCGTGCTCGCCGTGCTTGATTCCAAACCTGGTGGCGATCACCACCTGGTCGCGGACCGGTGCCAGCGCCTGACCGACCAGGTCCTCATTGGTAAACGGGCCGTAGAATTCGGCAGTGTCGAAGAAAGTCACGCCGTGGTCAACGGCCGCCCGCAGCAGCTTCGTCATCTCGTCTGTGTCTTGTGGCTGACCGTAGAAGAAACTCCTGCCCATGCAGCCGAGCCCGAGAGCCGAGACTTCGAGGTGTTTTCCTAGTCTGCATTGTTGCATTAGAGATGCTCCTGGGATATCGGTCGTCTGGCTCCCTCTTATTTCGTGTTTACTGACCTTGAATGCGCGATGTCGTCATGGTGAGGCGGGTGCCAGTCCGGTGCCGGTGAGGCAGCCGTCGAGGACGTCGTGGCGGTATTGGAGCTGGCGTAAGCCGCGCCGGACGGCGGTGATCAGGTCGTGCGGGTCGGCGAAGGCGCGGTTGGCTGTGGTGGTGCGCCGCAGTACCGACCAGATGCCCTCGACCGGGTTGAGATCGGGTGCGTAGGGCGGGAGTTGGTAGACGGTGAGCCAGTCCCGTTCGGCGATGTAGTGGCGCATCCCGGCCGTCAGGTGGGTGTTGAGGTTGTCCCAGACCAGCACGATCGGGCCGTCGAGTTGCTGGTGTGCGGTCCGGATCAGGTCGCGGTAGTCCTTCCAGGAGAAGCTTTTGCGTCCGTCGGGGCGGGCGTCCGGGCAGGGCCGGTAGATCAGCCGGGAGCGTTCGCCGGGTTTGTAGCAGGCCAGGGCGGCGACGGATAATCGTCGGCGGGAGCGGCCCCGTACGCGCACGACGGGAGTGCGGCCGCGGCGGGACCAGGTGTGGGCGGTCGGCGGCGTCATCGAGAACCCGGCCTCGTCCTCGAAGACGAGCCAGGCGTCGAGCGCCGCCACGGTCATTCCACGCGCGGCCAGGTCTCCTTCACCCAGCCGGCCACCGCCGCCTCGTCACGCTCGACAGCTCGGCGGGCGGGGATCTGGCAGGTCCAGCCGTGCCGTTTGAGCAGGGCCGCGACGCCCTGGATCGTGTAGCTCCTGTGGAACCGTCGCCCGATCAGGGTCTTGATCCGTGCCAGAGTCCAGGTCTGGTCGGGCCAGCCGTGTGCGAGGGGGCCCTTGTCCAACTCCCGCTCCAGGACCGCGAACAGCTCATCGCTCAGCAGCGGCAGGGACGCCGGTCCCTTCGACGCAAGAGCCCGCGTCCCACCCTCGGCCCACGCTCTGCGCCAGCGCTGCACCGAGCGGACAGTGACCCGCAGGTCATGAGCGACAACGGCAGTGTCCTCACCTCGCGAGAATCGCTCAGCCGCTTCTGCCCGAAGCCGCTCCCGAAACGCCCGACGCTCGGCGGTCAGCCCGCCACCCTGCGCGTACCTCATGAAGACGGCATACCGCCGGGATCACCAGCTGTCAGCCCTCACGACACCACGCTTTGAAGGTCAGTAGTACTCCAGTGGTAGATCGTGATGGTGCTGGTCGGTGTGGGTGTCCGGTCTCAGGAAGTGGTCTCACCGGTCTTGTTCAGCGTGGCGATGGACTTGGATGTCTCAGTGGAGGTCGATGACGAGACCACTGTCAGCGACCGTGATGCCGCCTTCGTATGCCCGGCGGGCAGCGTCCACGGAGGCATGTGGGTCCGATCCGGGCCACAGATGGGTGAGCAAGAGGCGACCCACATGCGCTTGAGCGGCGTACTGGCCGGCCTGCCGCGCGCTGGAGAGGTACTGCGCGGAGTGCTCGGGCACTTCCTCGGCATAGGTGGCCTCGGCAATGAGTACATCGGCATCCCGCGCCAGGTCCGTGATGTCGGGGCACGGCCCGGTGTCACCGGTGTAGGCCAGCCGCCGCCCACCAGCCGTCAGCCGGATGCCCGCGTTGGGCACCCAGTGCGGTAATGACCGCGTGGCTACCTCGAACGGACCGATCTCGAACTGCGCGCCCGGTATGAACTCGTGCAGCAGGTAGGAGGCGTCAAGCATTCCCGGCCGGTCCAGGGCGAGGACCGCATCGAGAGCCCGGGGTGGGGCAAAGACCGGTAGTGCGGGCGGCGGGTCATCGTCCAGAGCCCTGGCCCGCAGCAGCGGGTTCAGGTCGGCACAGTGGTCGGGGTGCCCATGACTGATCAGCACCGCGTCGACGCCGTGCGGAGCCGTATGCTCCAACAGCCGGGGGAGGGCGGCGTATCCGAGGTCGATGACGAGCCGAAAGTCCTCGTGCTCCACGAGGAAACCACTGCACGCCAGACCAGCCGACGGCCACGCACCACAGCCCCCCAGCACAGTGATCCGCATGGTCTTCACCATACGAGACCCGCTGGCCGGCATGTGCTCATTTCAGAAGGACAGCCGGTTACACAGACTGGTGCGGCCACCGGTGATCATCGTGGTTTGTGAAGACAACGAATGCTCAGGCGATGGCCGCGGGTCGCAGCGTAGACCCAGCCCGCTGGCTGGCAATGTTCGATCATCTGATGGGCCGGACAGCGGGACGGTTCGCGCGGGTCGAACCTCGGCGTCGGGTCCGGAAGTTGGTGCTCGGGTTGCTGTCGGACCTGCCGCGTAAGAACTGCTGGACCATCGCAGAGTGGGCCGGGGAGACCACCCCGGACGGCATGCAGCACCTGCTCAGTCGGGCCAAGTGGGACGCCGACCGGGTACGCGACGACACGCGGGAATACGTGGTGGAGCACCTGCACGACACCCAGGCGGTACTGGTGGTCGACGAGACCGGGGACGTGAAGAAGGGCACCGGCACGGTCGGCGTCCAGCGCCAATACACCGGCACCGCGGGCAGGATCGAAAACGGCCAGGTCGCCGTCTACCTGGTCTACGCCGGTCGGAGCGGGCACGCGGCGGTGGACCGGGAACTGTATGTCCCGCGCTCGTGGACGGCCGCCCCCGGTCGCTGCCGGGATGCCGGACTCGGCGAGGACACCGCCTTCGCGACCAAACCGGAACTTGCCACCCGCATGATCACCCGGTTCCTGGACGCCGGCCACGACGCTTCGTGGGTCGCGGGCGACGAGGTCGACGGCGGCAACCCGAAACTGCGGGCCGCGCTGGAGGAACGCGGCACCGGCTACGTCCTCGCCGTGGCCTGCTCCCACGAAGTCACCACCCAGGCCAGGAAGTTCCGCGCGGACGCCCTGGCCAAGAAGCTGCCGAAGCGGGCCTGGCAGAAGCTGTCCGCCGGAGCGGGAGCGAAGGGCCACCGCTTCTACGACTGGGCCGTCATCGACCTGGCCGCCCCCACCCCCGGCAGCCGTCAACTGCTGATCCGCCAGTTCCGGCGAGGCATCCGTCGAGACTCCTTCGCGACCACCGAACTCGGCTCGCCCACAGCAAACCGCTCGGCCGCCGTCATCCGGATCTCTTCGCGGAACTGCCGGCGCTCATCGCTCACGCCCCCGCCCTGCGCATACCTCATGACACCGGCGTACCGCGACGATCAAGCCCTGTCAGCAGCTACGACAACCCGAGTTCAAGCTCAGTAGGCAGTCTTCCGGGACGCCGGTGAGACCCTAGTGATACAGGCATGCCCTCAACGCTATGGCTTTGGAGTGCACTCCAAGCAAGCGGAACAGGTAAGAAATCGGCAGGGTGCTCCCGCGGGGGCGGCGGCCGCACCCTTGGGTGCTGCCGGGCCGCGGGGCCGCTTAGCCTCGATTCGTCAGCGGCTCTGATTGCCTGAGCGGGCTACCGGTTCGCCCCGTTTGTTCCGCGCGATCGCGTGCGGGGCCTTCGCGTATCGCTGCGGCTGCGCCGGGGTCCACGGCTCCCGGAATGTGCTGGTCCTGCTCCTTCCTGGTCTTCGTCGGGGTTGGCGACCGGTCATCAGGTGACGTCTGGGAGGGCGGTGAGCCGCTGCCAGCAGGTGGTGAACGCTCCGGCCCAGGGTCAGGTCCGCTCGATCCGCAGCCGGCGGCGGCGGGCGTGGTCGACGAGGCGTGCGGGCAGGTGATAGAGGCGGAAGCGCATGGTGGCCGGCTCTGCGTCGGCCAGGTCGTCGATCTCGTGCAGGGCCAGCAGCCGCAGCCATGCGTCGAGATCGGCGGCGATGTTCGCGGCGAGCATCCAGCCGCGGTTGACCTCCCAGGAGGCGGAGGGCAAGTTGTCCAGGCCCATCGCTTTGTTGGTGCACCCGGTCTTCCACGCCGGCGTGTGCGCGGTGCAGTACGTCCAGGAACTGGGCGTGGCCCGAGACGGCGATGCCCCACATGCGGCCGATGTTGGTCGCGGTGATGCAGTAGCGCCAGCCGGTCCTGGTCTCGAACGCGGTCAGCTTCTTCAGATGCCGCCGGGTCGGACGGACCCGGCGCACGATCAGCCGCATGCCCTCCGGCCAGCCCTCATGGGTGTTCACACCGGTCAACTCGGCGACGAAGTAGCCTTCTTGGAGACTGCCGTCCTGGTGCACGGAGGTCTCCCAGGCGGCCTCGGTCAGGCGGGCGATGGCCTTCTCGTCGTCATCGGTGATCTTCCAGCCGACGGTGTAACGCACCGTGCGCCGCGTGGTGTTCAGGGCTTCCAAGTACTCCAGCAGCCCGTGGGTGGCTCCGGCGCCGTCCACCCGGACGAGGATCTTCGCGGCCGAGGAGCCGGGGATCTGGGCGATGGCCTCGGTGAGTACGGCGAGGTGGTCGGCCACCGTGTTCGCACCTGCATTGCCCGGTCGCAGGAGCATGGCCAAGGACCCGGTGGTGTTCGCGCACCACGCGGCCAGCGGGTGAAACCCGAACGTCTTTTTGAAGGTGACCGCCGCCCCGGCCTTCTTCGACGCCGAGGTGATGATGGTGGCGTCGATGTCGATGATGATCCAGCCGGTCAGCCGTTTTCCCGCCACCGTCAGCCACGGGAAGCCGCCCGGCCGCAGATGGAGCAGACTCCACACATGCCGACGCACCCTCGCCCGCGCCTTCGTGATCTTCGCCAGGGTGGCCCGTCGAGCACGGCCAGCGTGCGCCGCGCGGTGGAGTCCGAGGCCACAAGCCCGAACAACGGTCGGTGATGCAGCTGGAGTTGCCCGGCCTCCGATAAGTTCGCCGCCCCCAGCACGATCGCGATCGCAAGGTGCACCAGCACCCCGGCACGGTCCCGCCAGCCGGCTGCGGTGCTTGCCGGAAAGGTTCCTTGCTCTCTGCCACGGATACGACCTAGACACTCGCATCCTCGCAGGTCAACGGCACCTTTCTGCTATCGGGGCGTCGGATCACCCAATTCCGCTGAATACACCGGGTTAAGGATCTCGGCGGTTCCCGGTGAGCTGAGAGGTGATCCTCCGCCCCGTGGCTCACCATCAGGCGGTGTTTCCTGCCCGACTTCGGCTGGCCGACCGACGGCGGGCCGGTGTCAGCTCCCCTTCTCCTTCGTGCGTATGTGGCAGCCGTCCACACAGGCCCTGGACCCGTCGAGCTCGCCGGCCGCCTTGAGTTGTAAGGAGGATGCCGGCAGCTGGTTGAAGACTCCGACCAGTTGCCGGCGGTCCAGGCGTCGGGGATGAGCGTGTTGTGGAAGCGCCGTGGGCGCTGAAGAAGGCTCAGTCGATCAGTTCGGCGGCCCGTTCGGCGATGGCGTAGACGGTCGCGTTGGTGTTGGCCGAGGGGATGGACGGCATCACCGAGGCATCGGCGATCCGCAGTCCGGCTATTCCGTGCACGCGCAGGTTCGCAGGGTCGACGACTGCATCGGCGTCGGCTCCCATGCGGCAGGTGCCGGTGTAGTGGAAGTAGGGGCCGGTGGCCTTGCGGATGAACTCGTCCACGGATTCGCCGGTCGTCCCGGAGCCCGGCACCGCTTCCTGCTTGCGCCAGTCGGCGAACGCGTCGGCCTCCCCGATGCGGCGTGCAAAGGCCAGGCCCTTGCGCATGATCTCCAGGTCACGGTCGTCGCTCAGGTAGCCGGGGTCGACGACGGGAGCGCTGCCGGGATTGGCGTCCGTCAGGCGCACGGTGCCGCTGCTGTGCGGAGCCATCGCGGAGAAAGCGATGGAGTAGCCGTTGGCCGGCGGCTGGCCCCATGCCGACGGGAGCGGTGCGGCGACGATGTAGACCTGAAGGTCCGGCCGGGCCGCGGCGGGGTCGCTGTACAGCAGGCCCATCATCTCAGCCGGCGGGTTGGCAGGAACGAAGGGTACGGGCTGGATGGCCTCGTACACCACGCCCGCCATCGGATGGTCCTGCAGATGGGAGCCCACTCCCGGCAGGTCGGCGACGACGTCGATGCCGTGTTCCTCAAGGTGTTGTGCCGGGCCGATCCCTGACAGCATCAGGAGGTGTGCGGAGCCGATGGCTCCTGCGGTCAGTACCACCTCGGCGCTGTCGACGGACAGGTGCTCGCCACCGATGGTGTACTCGACGCCGGTGCAGCGGCCCTCGGTGGTGCGCAGCCGCTGCACGGTCGCGTCCGTGACGACGTCCAGGTTCGGCCGGTCGAGGAACGGACGGATGTAAGCGTCGGCCGCGCTCTGGCGGGCGCCGCCGGGCAGATTCATGTCACTCCACCCGAATCCGGTCTCCAGCCCGCTGCCGATGTCATCGGCGCGTGCGAACCCGGCCTCCACCGCGGCGTCGACGCCCGCCGTGGCCAGGGGATGGGGTTCCGGGACCGGGGCGACCACGACCGGCCCGTCCGTGCCCCGCACGGAGGCATTACGGCTGCGAGTGCTCTCGCTGCGGCGGAAATAGGGCAGCAGATCGTCGAAACCCCAGCCTGGAGCACCGAGGCCGGGCCATTCGTCGTAACCGGAGCGGTGCCCCCGCAGGTGATAGAGGCCGTTGATGCTCGACGATCCGCCGAGCGCTTTGCCGCGCAGTACGTCAGCGGCCCTGCCTGTACCGGCCTGCAAGGTCGAGGCGCCCAGCCAGAGGGATGACGGGTCGAACCCCAGGAAGCCCCAAGGAGATGCCATCGTCTCGGTTGCGTCCCGGGCTCCGGCCTCCAACAGCAGCACCCGCACGCCGGGGCGTTCCGAAAGCCGGGAGGCAATCACGCATCCCGCTGTGCCCGCTCCCACCACGACATAGTCATAAGGACTCTTGCTCATCATGTCTCCGCTTTCCACGGCAGCCTTGTCCGACCACCGCATTTCAGAGAATCAGCGCCTCGAAGATCAAGGGGCTGATTACGCTTATGTACTAAAGGGGCCTAAAAGTTAAAGTGGTTTTGTCTTCGCGTCAGTCCTGTCGGTTGCCCAGCCGAGTCCGGGCTCGGTGCGCAGACGGTGTGGAACCGGCCGATCAGCAGCGAGCGGGCTCCAGTGACCCAGTGGCAAACGATCACCTTGATCCGGCGAGCCTGGGCACGCCCGATCCGCACACTGCCGTCTGTCGTCTGCCGTCGAAGCTTAGGAAAACCGACACAGCACGCACTTGAACCACAGTGACGTCCGTTCGGAACCTGAGCGCCAGATGACAACGCAGGAGCACATACGTCGGTTCGTGCACGGGCGGGCAGATGGCGGGAGAGCCGGCGGCACACAGCACTGCGGCAGGCTGCTCGTACGCGCAGACCAAGTTCTTGCCCTGCCACGGGTGACGGCCCCATCCCGCCGATGGCCGCGTCAACCTGGGCCGACAGCGAGGACGGCAGGTGGACCACTGGGTGGAGAACACGCCGCTCGCCGAGTTGAGGACCACCCGGGTCAGAACCCTCACCAACTCACCAAGTACCGGGCCCACATGGCCTGGTGGCACCCCCACGCACTCAACTCGTGGGTGTGCGCGGCGCGTTGTCAGTGGCTCCCGGTACGTTTTGCGAGCCACGGGCCGCGAGGCCGCGGCGTACACATCGCGACCGGTACTACTGGTACGCCCCGGACGACGTAGGGACACGCATGGAACCCGTATTCGCCGACTTCTCCACCAGCCCGGCCCAACTCTCGAACGCCGTGGTCACCCACCACCGCTGCGGCATCGCCCCCTCACACCTCGCGCTGGGCGCCGGCGGTCACATCAAGGTGGACTTCACGGTGGGCGAGCGGGAGGAGATCAACGAGGCCGTCGTCACGGTGACTGTTCTCGGTGCGAGCGCTCCGATGGACGTCCTGCTCAACGGCAAGACCCTCGCGGAGCGGCTGGCGATACCGGCGGACCGGGGGCACAGCGACCCGCAGGACACTGTCCTCACTGCGCCGGGGGAACTGTTGGCCGCCGGCGACAACGTTCTTGAGGTGCGCAGCCCCGAGGGCGCGGACACACTGCTGCGCCTGCGTGCCGTCACCGTGGCTCCCACGCACGACCGGGACCGGGCGGAGCGCGCCATGGCGGCCCGGGCGGCCAACCGGTCCGTCGTCGCCTTCAGTGCCGAGGTCCGCGCCTCCGGCTCCACCGCCTGGCAGTCCGCTCCCCGACTGCTTCTCCACATCGACACGGGTGAGCGTGTCATGCCCGCGCACCTCTCCTGGCGCGGGGCGGACGGATCGGAGGCGGCGATCGGGCTGAGCGCGGACCTGTCCCGTTTCCTGGGACACCGCAGGACTGTCGACGGTGCTGTCACCGAGTACCGCGGCACGCTCACCGACCGCTGGGCCTACCCCGAAGGCACGACCGGGGCCCGGCTGCACCGGTTCTCCACCGAGGAGGGACACGACGGCGCATGGTCCCCCTCTGGCGAGCTGCGGCTGCTGCTCGACGACGGAGGGGCGCCCGTGGAGCGCGTGTCCTGGACCGACCGGCGCGGCACCACCGCCTCGGTCGCCCTGAGCCGCGTGAACTCCGCCGGCACGCCCGAGGTGCGGCAACCCGTCGGCGAACTGCGGGACATCACTCGCACGGTCGCCGACGTCGAGGCGAGCGACGAGTTCTACGCGGCGGGTGAGGTCGCGGAGAACCTGCTCAGCAAGTCCCCGAGCAAGTGGCTGGCGGACGGTGACACCGCCGTGCTGGACTTCACCCTTGAGTACCCCGCCGCGGTCACCGTTTACCGGCTGACCTCGGCGAACGACGCCCCCGAACGGGATCCGGAGGAGTGGGAGCTCCAGGGATCGCACGACGGCGGTCACTGGACGACCGTGGACTCCCGCACCCGCGAAGACTTCAGGCAGCGATACGAGACGAAGGAGTACCCCGTCGCCTCCCCCGCGTCCTACGCCCGCTACCGCCTGAGCATTACCGACAACCACGGCTCCGAGCAGACCCAGCTTTCCCGGGTCCAGTTCCTCACCGCCGAGGTCGCCGCCGGGCCGGCCCATGGTGCCGCCGACTTCACCGGCTACCGCGCGTCCCGCGGGGGCGACCCCGTCGGATACCGGGGTACGACCGTCCCCGGCCCCTGGTCCGACACCGCCGGTCGGCAAGAGGGCCAGGAAGCGGGGCAAGCCCTGCAGAAGCTGCTCGCCGGCGACCTGGGCGAGACGGCCCGCGGCCTGGACGACGCCGCCCGGCTTGTCGCCAAGCTGGCCGCATATCTGAAGAATTCCTGAAGCCCCATCGCCACACCGGCGAGTTCGAGAGGTCGTCGCAACACCGTGGTCGATTGATCAGGCCGCGGGCAGTGTGGACAGGCGCTCGGCTGGGGTTGCCCAGCTGAGCGTTTCGCATGCGCAGGCTGTTGAGATCGGCGGCCACTGTCGCCAGGTGCGCGGGGCGTAGGCCGAAAGGTCGGCGTCCTTGGGGGTGTACTGCCGAGGCGGGCCGTTGGTGCTCTCGTTCGAGCCAGGACGGAACGAACGCGACCACGGCGGCCAGCAGGCCGCCCCCCGCTCGTCACCAGCAGTTGGGACAGCGCACCGGCCTTCATCACTACCGTCACCAGCGCAAGCGGCCCGCCACAGGTCGCCGGACCGGATGCCCCAGTCCAGGCGCCTGCGGGCGGCTCCGTCCGGGGGCGGGGCGGTGCAGAACGGTCAGGAAGGTAGCCAGGGTGAGGGTCGCCTCGGTAGGGCGCGTCGTGGGGGCGCGGTTGGCGGGCTCGCCAGGCGACCAGGTGGTGAGAGCGTCACGGTCAAAAGCGTCCAAGACGGCGAGGAGGGGGACGTTCAGGTGTACGCCGACAGTTGGCAGGTGTGCGGATGCCGGTTCAGCACCTCAGGGTGTTCTGGAGGGTCTCGGGGACCTGGAAGAGGGTGAGACCGGCCCGGGGACTTTTGGGGACGGTCGTTCTTTGGTGGGGAAGGAGTGGGCGGCGGACACGTGGGTGACGTGGCGGTGCCAGCCTGGCCAGGACTGGCCTTCGAAGTGGTCACGTCCCAGGCCGTGTTTGAGTTCGCGGTGGTCATGCTCGATGCGCCGGCGGACCTTGGCCAGACACACGAGATCGGCGATCGGGGTATCCGCCGACAGGTTGGACAGCCGGTACTCGGTGGGGCCTCGGCGTCTTCGGCCCATTCGATCAGCAGCCAGCAATCGGGCAGGATCCCGTCCCACCAGCCTGGGGGCTGTATCGAAGTGGCTACAGCCATTCGGTGACAGCGGCGATGGTCACGGTGACCTCGTAGTGCAGGGCGCGGTCAGTACTGTGGCAACCGCCCTGAGCCGACTACCGACGCTCGACTTGAGTCAGACGGAACCTGTGAGGGTCGCTCGTGGAGGAGAGTCGGGTGTCTCTCTGCCGCCGGTGTCAGCGGCGGCTGCGGTCGCTCGGCGGGTCGTTCAAGCGGTCACCGTCCACCCGGGTTCCGGCCTGTTTGATCTGGCGGAAGATAGGGCTGATCTCCATGCCTTCGACGCCGGGCAGGGTCCCGACGCGATCGGTGGTGAACTCGAACAGCCCGTCGAGGTCGCGACACTGTACGACGGCGTGGAGGTTGGACGGTCCAGACACTGCGGCAGCGAATCCCACCTCGGGCATCTGCGCCATCGCCCGCCCGACAATTTTGATCTTGGCTGGGTGGGCTCGCACCCACAGGTTCGCCCGGGCTCGGTATCCCAGGGCCATCGGTGCGATCTCCACGTCGATGTAGGCCACTCCGCTGGAAAGCAGTGCGTTCAGACGTCGTGACGCTCGGCCCGGTGTGAGGTCGGCCGCAACTGCGAGGTCGACGAGACTGGCCCGTCCGTCGGCGGCAAGAGCCGCGAGCAGCTTCTCGTCATGGGCGCTGAGCTGCGACGGTTGATCCCGTACGACCGGCTGTTCGGTGTAGGGCCTGTCGCGGAACCCGAGGGCGGACTCCTGCTCGGGGGTCAGGGTTCCCGTGAGTGCGGCCCAGTAGTGCCCGCGTCCGCCGACGAACTGGCGGAGGATCACCGATGCTTGCAGGTCGAGCACAGCGGCGATGCGGGGCAGCCGGCGGCCCAGCAGGTCGTCGCGCTGCTCCTGTGAGCGCGACCGCACGGCGCAGGTCACCTCGGAGCCGGCAGCGCTCAGGGCGACCCAGCTGACGTCGTCACGTTGCGCGAGTGCTTCGGCGATGGCCGTGACGCTGCCGGGCCGACAGCGCAAACGCACCATCCACTGACTCTGCCCGAGCGCTCCTGGGTCGACGACCCCGATCACCCGGATCACCCCGGCACGCCGCATGCGGCGGTAGCGGCGGGCGACGGCCAGTTCGGAGATCCCGAGGACCGTCGCGACGGTCGCGAATCCGACCCGCGGATCAACCTGAAGGGCGCGAAGGATTCGCACATCATCCGGATCCAGCATGACGGAATCAGCGATCAGAGGGCGCTGCATAGCGGCAATACTACAGAAGGCGCCGTTTCTGGACCGTTGAGCACCGGGCGTGGCCGAGGCTTGCACGGCTACGACGGAAGGAGTGCACAATGCGCAAATGGTTGCCGCTGTCGGCTGTGTGCCTGGGCACGTTCATGCTGCTGGTGGACGTGACGATCGTGAACGTGGCGCTGCCCGACATGGCCGCCGACCTGCACACCTCGCTGGGGGCGCTGCAGTGGGTCGTCGACGGATACGCCCTGGCGCTGGCTGCTCTGCTGCTTGGCATCGGCTCGCTCGCCGACCGGATCGGCCACAGGCGGTGCTACATCGGCGGGTTGGCGCTGTTCGCCGTGGCGTCCTTGGCCAGCGGACTTGCCCCGACCACGTCGGCGCTGATCACCGCCAGGACCGTGCAGGGTGTGGGCGCCGCGGCGATGTTCGCCACCACGTTCGCGTTGCTGAACAGCTCCTACACCGGACGGGACCGTGCAACGGCATACGGGATGTGGGGAGCGGTGTCCGGCGCCTCGTCCGCGGCCGGACCACTGCTCGGAGGCCCGCTGACGCAGGGCCTGTCCTGGCGATGGATCTTCTTCGTCAACCTTCCGGTCAGCGCGGTGGCGATCGCGACGTGCCTGTTCGTGCTGCGTGACGGGCACACCCGCGACACCCGGCGCCTGGACATGGGCGGCGTTGCCCTGTTCACCGTGGCGATCGGCTCGCTGACCTTCGCGATGATCCGTACGAACGAGCACGGCTGGAGTGACCCGGCATGCTGGTCGATGCTGCTCACCGGCGCGGTCTTCCTGCTCGCGTTCGTCATCGCCGAGAGCCGGATCGCCGAGCCGGTGCTCGACCTGGCGCTGCTGCGCAACTCGACGTTCAGCGGAGTCCTCATCGCGGCCGTCCTGCTCAACTTCGCCGCGTACGTGTCCTTCGCGTACACGTCGATCTGGATGCAGTCGGTCCTGCGTCTCTCGCCGGTGACCGCCGGCCTGGTCAGCCTGCCGATGTCGGTCGCGGCGTTCGTCGTGTCCGCGTCGCTGGGCCGCGCCATGCACCGATGGCGGCCCGGCCGCGTGATCAGCGGCGGGATCCTCCTGATCGGCGTCGGTGATCTCCTCGCGGCCGCGCTCGTCGACGCCTGGCCATCGTGGCCCGCGCTGCTGCCCGGGTTCCTCGTGGTCGGCCTGGGCGTCGGATTCGCCGCCCCGCCGCTGAGCGCGACCGGTATGGCCGCGGTACCACCCCAGCGCGGCGGCATGGCCGCCGGTGCCATCAACACCGCCCGCCAGGTGGGATTCGCCTTCGGCATCGCCCTGCTGGGCAGCGTCTTCACCGCCGGTACCCAGCACGCCCTCGTCCGAAAGCACCTGACCTCGGCGACCGCCCTCGCTCACGACGTCGCCGCCGGGCAATCCGCCCAGGTCCTGCACTCCGCCACGCCCGGATCCCGCGACACCATCGATCAGGCGATCCGTGCCGCGGCTGCCCATGGCATCGACATGCTCCTGTTCGTCGCCGGGATGATCGGCGTCGCCGCCGCCCTGATCTCCTTCCTCATGATCCGCCAACGGCCGAGCGTTGAAGACACCCCTGAACTGCCGGGTCGGCTCATGTTTCGACAACGCCGTCAGCGAGGCGTTCAACAGCGTGCTCAAGGTCGAGTACGTCCACCGCCGCGCTACCCGCACCAAGGCCCGGCTGAAGATCGCGACCGCAAGAGCGGCAGCCGGTCGGCGCCGTACTGTCACAGCGGCTGGAGCCGACCGCCATAGCAGAGCTCGTTGGAGAATCCGATGGTCTCCGGCATGCACCCGAAGTGTTCCTGGAGCATCAGCCTGCCGCGGTCTCCGGCCGGACCGGACGTGATGTCGAAGAGGCCGGCTGGGCTGCTACGGAGTGAAGTAGCCGTCCAGCTCGGCGAGGTAGGCGTCCTTGACGGCGTCGGGCAGCCAGGCGACCTCGAACGCGTTGCGCTGCAGTTGTACGAGTTCTGTGCGGGCGAGCGGAGTGGTGGCCTGCACCGCGAGGAGATTCTCGGTGACGTAGCCGTTCATGTAGGCCGGGTCGTCGGAGCTGATGGTGACGCGTAGTCCGCCGTCGAGCATCTTGCGAACGGCGTCCTGCCAGGTGGAGCCGCGCACGTAGCTGTTGGAGATCGGGCAGACGGTCAGACCCAGGCCACGCGCTTTGATCTCGTTCTGGAGGTCCTCGCTCTCCAGACAGTTCACGCCGTGGTCGATCCGGTCCACCCCGATGACGTCCAGGCACTGGCGGATGTGGTCGACAGAGTTCTCCTGGTCCACGTCGCAGTGCATCGTCAGCTGGTAGCCCTCCCCTCGTGCCCGTGCGAAGACGGCGGCGAACTTGACCGGCGGGTTGTCCCGCTCGTCCGAGTCCAGCCCGACCCCGATGATCCACTCCTGGTAAGGAAGAGACTCCATCAGCGTGGCCATGGCGTACTCGGCGGAGAAGTCCCGCATGAAGCACATGACGAGCTGTGCCCGCACGTCGAGCAGCCGGCGCGCGTCCATCAGCGCCCGGCGAAGACCGCGGATCACCGTGCCGAACGTGATGCCGCGGGAGGTGTGCGCCTGCGGGTCGAAGAAGATCTCCGCATAGCGGATGTTCTGTTCCCTCGCTTTGTTCAGGTACGCCCACGCCAGGTCGTAGAAGTCGGCCTCGGTCAGCAGGACCGACATGCCCTCGTAGTAGCAGGCGAGGAACGACGGCAGGTCGTGGAACGCGTAGCCGGCCCGCATCTCGTCCGCGTCGGCGTACGGGAGCGTGACGTTGTTCCGGGCGGCGAGGGCGAACTTCAGCTCCGGTTCCAGCGTGCCCTCGATGTGCACATGCAACTCGCACTTGGGCAGGTGTGAGATGAACTCGGTCAGGCCTGTCACGAGTCCTCCGTCGAATCGGCGATAATATTTACCATTCGGCTTCTTATGTAATGTTTTTTAGAGTGTGTGACTTGCAACGACCTCGGCGTGGGTGGAGGAGAGCCCTGAGGACCGGACAAGGTTGACTCCCGCCGGTGTCCTCGCGGTGGTTGCGTTCGGCGAGACGGTGGGTGAGACGGACCCGGTTCTCGTCGGTGGGCAGGGTCTCGGGCACGTCGGCCAGTTCGGACAGCACCCATGCGGGGAGTCGGGCGCCCAACGTGGTGGCGAGGGCGGAAGTGTCCATTGAGCAGGTCTCCGGTGGTAAGCAGGACGGGGGCACAGGTCGACGAGGAGGGCAGGTCCGCGGGAAGGGGAACAGGCTGCCCGGCCCGTCGGGGTTATGTGCCCGGCCGGATGTTGGGCGCGAAGCGGGCCAGGGCGACGGTCTCGATCGCAGCGATGATGTTGTATGCGAGTGCGGATACGGCGGTGAGGACCGCGACCGAGGCCCAGAGGTGGTCGTAGTCGAAGGTGGAGGAGTCCTTGAGCATGGCGTAGCCGAGGCCCTGTCCGGTGGAGAGCCATTCGGCGAGCATCGCGCCGATCAGGGCTCCGGGGACGCCGACGCGGGCGCTGGCGAAGAACGCGGGGACCGCGCTGGGCAGCATGACCTTGCGGGCGACGGTCCAGCTCCCGGCGCCGTACGCGCGGCAGAGGTCGGCCGCCTGGCGGGAGGCGGAGCGCAGGCCGAAGGTCATGGTGACCAGGGCGGGGAAGAAGACGATCAGGCCGCTGATGACGGTGGTGGCCATCAGGCCGCGGCCGAAGATGAGGGTGATGAGCGGGGTCATCGCCACCAGGGGCACGGACCGGACGACGACCGCCATCGGCAGCAGCGCCTGCTCGACGCTCCGGAGGAGAACGAAGACGACCGCAACGCCCACCGCCGCCGCCAGCCCGGCGACGAAGCCGAACCCGGCGTCGAGCAGCGTGCGGCCCAGGCCCGAGGAGACCAGGGAGCGGTGGGCGCCCGCGTCCGCGCCCGTGAACAGGTAGCGGAAGATGTCGACGGGTGACTTGGCCACCAGCGGGTCCAGGTCGTAGACCTGAAGGAAGACGATCCACAGGACGATGACGGCCGCCATGGTCACGACCACGTTCAGCAGCGGGCGCAGTACGCCCGCCGCGAAGCGCAGCGCGGGGGCCGTTCGCGGCTGTGTCGCGGTGCTCATACGCCTCCGCCTTCCACTGTCGTCGTGCGCGACCACGGCAGCGCGTAGCGGGCGATGAGCCCGACCGCGCCGTATGCCATGCCCGCCACCGCGCCGGAGACCAGGGCGATGCCCCAGGTGCGGGGCACGTCGAGCTGTTGCTGGGCGATGGTCATGGCGATGCCGAGGCCGCTGTCCACGCGGCCGAGGTACTCGCCGATGATCGCGCCGAGCAGCGCCGCAGGACCGGCGATCTTGAGGGCGGCCAGCGTGCTGGGCAGTGCGGCGATCAGGCGGACCCGCAGCATCTGCTGCCAGCGGCCGCCGCCGTAGGCGCGTACCAGGTCCAGCGAGGCCGGGTCGGCCGAGCGCAGCCCGAGCAGCGCGCCGATGAGGGTGGTGAAGAAGACCGACAGCCCGGCCATCGCCGACATCGGCTTGTCCCCGTCCAGGACGAGGGACAGGATCGGGCCGATCGCCACGATCGGCAGGCAGTAGGAGGCCACCGCGATCTGCGTGATCACCCGCTCCAGCACGGGCACCAGCAGCACCAGCACCGCCAGGCCCAGCGCCAGCGCGTTGCCGACCAGATACCCGGTCAGGGCCTCGCCCACGGTCTGCTCGACATGCGGGCTGTAGAAGGTCCAGCCGTCGTCGAATACGCTCGCCACCACCGCCCAGGGGGTGGGTACGCCGTCGCCGGGGCCGAAGACCGTGGTGGACAGCAGCGACCACGCCCCGATCAGAGCCGCGATGCCGACGGCCCCGCCGGTCCAGGCGGAACGTCGCGCCCTCATGACGCCTCCGCCGCAGGCTCGACGGCGCCGACGGGGGCGTCAGCGCGGCCGAACAGGAGTTCCGACAACTGGTCGGCGTACGCGTGGAACTCGGCCGAGCGCATCATCTCCGGGGTACGCGGCCGGGGCAGGTCGATGGTGACGACCTCCACGATCCGGCCGGGCCGGGGGGACATGACGGCGACGGTGTCGCTGAGCAGTACGGCCTCGTTGATGGAGTGGGTGACCAGCAGGGTGGTCACCGCGCGGGCCTGCCAGATGCGCTGGAGTTCGAGGTTGAGCCGCTGACGGGTCATGTCGTCCAGCGCGCCGAACGGCTCGTCCAGCAGGAGCACCTTGGGGTCGACGACCAGCGAGCGGGCGATGGCGACGCGTTGCCGCATGCCGCCGGAGAGCTGGGCGGGGCGGGCCTTCTCGAAGCCTTCGAGGCCGACCAGTTTGATGAGGTCGGCGATGGCGGTCGGGTCGGGCTTGATGCCGCTGATCTCCAGCGGCAGCCGTATGTTGGCGGCGACCGAGCGCCATGGCAGCAGCGCGGCGTCCTGGAAGGCTATGCCCAGGTGGTGCCGTTTGCGGGCCGCCTCCGGGTCCTCGCCGTGCACGAGCGCCGTACCGGAGGTGGGGCTGTCGAGCCCGGCGAGGATCCGCAGAACGGTCGACTTGCCGCAGCCCGACGGCCCGAGCAGCGCCAGGAACTGGCCCTCGGTCGTGTCCAGGTCGACGCCGGCCAGTGCGGGAACGCGGTGCCGGCCTAGCTTGAACTCCTTGCTCAGCCCGCGCAGGGACAGCCCGGTGCCGGTGCCGGTGCCGGGTGGTGCGGAGTCGTCGGATGACGTGGGAACAGCGGCTGCGGAACTCATCAGTTGGCGACCTCGGTGTGCGGTGTGTAGTGCGGGTATGGGAAGCCGGTACCGGTGGGCCGACGGACCGCACCGGTACCGCGGAGCTTCAGATGAGGCTGGGGTTCTCCTTGTAGATCTCTTCGATGATCGAGAGGTCGAAGAGCTTGGCGGCGGTGATGTCGAGGCCGCCGTACTTCAGCGTCTTGATGTTCTCCGCGATCAGCTCCGGCGTGATCGTGAACAGCCCGTTCTTCTTGGTGTCGGCGGTCACGAGCAGCTTGTTCTCGTCCGCGGACTCAAGGGTCTGCTCCTTGGTCGTCAGCCCGAGCCCCTTGCCGTACGTCTCGGCCGCGAGCTTCGCACCGAGCGCCGGGTCGGCGATGCTCGCCTTCCATCCCTTGATCTCCGCGCGCAGGAACGCCTTGAGCAGGTCGCGCTTGTTGTCGATGGTGTCCTGGCGGACGATGTACGTCTCCGAGACCAGCGGGTAGCCGGTGTCGGCGAGCAGCATCGTCGCGACCTTGAAGCCCTTCAGGCGCAGCGTGTTCGGCTCGTTGGTCACGAAGGAGAACCAGCCGTCCACGGTGCCCTGGGTCAGGGGCAGCGGGTCGAACTGCACCGGCACCTTCGTGATCTTCGACTCGTCCAGCCCGGTGGCCTTGATGTATGCCGCCCACACGGACTCGTTGCCTGCCTGGACGCCGATCTTCTTGCCGTACATGTCCTCCGGCTTGGCGATCGGGTCCTTGGCCATCGACATGATGCAGAACGGGTTCTTCTGGTACTGCGCGCCGATGATCTTCAGTGGTGCGCCCTTGGCGACGGCGGCGCCGGTGATGTCCGGGGCGCTGATCGCGACGAGCGCCTTCTTGGTGACGACGTCCGTCTCCATCGGCGTCGCGGACGGGCCGCCGCCGATCAGTGTGACCTTCGAGAAGCCCTCGTCCGTGTAGTAGCCCTTGCTGTCCGCGATGTAGCTGCCCGCGAACTCGACGTTCTTGATCCAGGACAGCCGCAGCGTCAGCTCACCGAAGCTCTTGGCACCGGAGGACGAGGAGGACGCGGACGAGGATGAGTCGGAGTCGCCGCAGGCGGCGAGCAGCGGGCCGCCGAGCAGCACGGCACCGCCCAGCTGCAGTCCCCGCTTGAGGAAGAGACGACGGTCGGTGGCGGCGAATGCTCTGTCGTCGCTGCTCATGCTGTTGGTCATGGGGATGGTTCCTTTTCGCGTGGTGCCGAGCGGGCTCGGTCGGATCAGAGGTCGAGGAGGAGTTCGGGGGTGCGGGCGCGGGAACAGCAGATGGTGATCCGGTCGCCCGCCGCGCGCTCGTCCGGGGTCTGGGCCTCGTCGCGGTGGTCGGGTTCGCCGGCCAGGACGGGGGTGAGGCAGGCGCCGCAGATGCCCTGCTCGCAGGACAGCTCGACCTCGACGCCATGGGCGGTGAGGACATCGGCGATGGTGCGGTCGGCAGGGACGGGGTAGCCGATGCCGGTGCTGGCGATCCGTACGGTGAATTCGGCAGCGACTTCGTCTCCGGCGGGCGCGGGGGCTGCCGGGGCGAAGCGTTCGGTGTGGATCTGGCCGGGCTGCCAGCCGGCGGCGGCCGTCTCGGCCATGACGTGGGTCATGAAGCCGTCGGGCCCGCAGACATAGACGGCCGTGTCCGGGTCCGGGGCCAGCAGTTCGGCGGGCAGCCCCGCGCGGATGTTGTCCCCCCGGTCGCTGTGGTGGACCACTGCCCGCTCTGCGAAGGCGGAGGTCCCGAGGCGTTCCAGCAGCGGGGCGTCTGCCGCGCTTGAGGTGTAGTGGTGCAGGACGAACGCTGCTCCCCGCGCGGTCAGGGCCTCGGCCATCGACAGCAGGGGCGTGATGCCGATGCCGCCCGCGACGAGCACATGGCGCCGGGCCGCCACGAGCGGGAAGTGATTGCGCGGGGGTGAGATCCGTAGCCGCCGGCCGACAGCGAGGTCGCGGTGCAGGGCGCGTGAGCCGCCCCGGCCGGCCTCGTCGCGCCGTACGCAGATCAGGTAACGGCCGGTTTCCTGGGGGGAGTTGCACAGGGAGTACGGACGGATGAGGGAGGGCCCGAGATGGATGTCGATGTGAGCGCCCGCCTCGAAGGACGGCAGGGCTCCTCCGGTCGCTGCCCGGAGTTCGTAGGTGTGGCTGGTGGCGGAGGCGAGGGAGATCGCATGGACGATGACGTCGAGGGTTTCCACAGCCGCCCCCCTACGCGGTGAAGAAGTGGCTCAGGCCCAGGTCGCGCAGTCCGCGGCGGTAGGCGATGGAGCTCCGGTCGGCCGGGATGTGCACTTCGAGCCGGGGGTCCAGGGGGAGGTTCTCGGGTTTCTGGACCTCGACGATGGCCCGGTCCTCCTCGAAGACCGTGCGGTTGAAGTCGTATACCGCCTGGACGGGTTGGTCGGTGTCGAAGTTGCGGGCGATCGGGGCGAACATACGGGTCTGGCGGGCCGACACCGGTGAGGCGGCGTTCATGATGTTCAGCAGCCCGCCTCCGGGGAAGTGCACCACCAGCGTCGCGGTGAACGGCAGGTGGACGTCGAAGTGGCGTAGCCACCGGAAGCCGGGCGGGGCCTGCTTGTCGCTGCCGTGCGGGTAGTTGGAGGCGGTGCTCCAGTAGTCGACGGAGAACCCGTGCTCGTGGCGGACCGGGGCGTAGTCGGGCACGACGGTGTCGTCCGGGTCTCCGAAGGAGTTCAGATGGACGAAGCCGAAGTGGGCGACGTCCAGGAAGCCTTCGAGCTGGCGGCCTGCGAACGCGGCGATGTCGATGCTGGGGCAGTTGATCCGCTGGAAGCCCTCGTCGTCCCAGTGGGCCATGGCCGGGATCACCGGGTCGGCGTCCGCCGGTCGCAGGCAGGTCCACACCAGCCCGTACCGCTCGACGACGGGGTAGGTCCGCAGGTTCAGCCGGGACGGGATCTTCGACTCGGGATGCGCCGGCACCTGCACGCACCGCCCGCCGTCACCGAAGCGCAGCCCGTGATACGCGCAGGTGATGCCGGTGCCGTCGCCCGCGCCGAGGCTGAGCGGGACGCCCCGGTGCGGGCAGATGTCGTGGGCCACGACCACGTCGGCACCCGCCCGGTAGGCGACCAGGGTCTCGTCGAGCAGGCGTACGGCGGTGGGGGCGTCGCCGATCTCGCTCGATCGGGCGACCGGGTACCAGTGCCGGGCGAGGATCGCCCAGTCGTCGGCGTCGAACGTGCAGTCCCGGGGCAGGGCAGGACGGGGCGGAGCAGTGGTCATGCGAAGGTCCTTCTACGTGGCGCGGCCGATACGGCCCGGCAGGCACCTGTAAGGCGCACGCGCCAGGACTACGGCGTAGGAGAAGTGCGTGGCAGTGGCAAAAGCGTGCGGCGACAAGCCGATCTCGGGCGAGCGACACCGTGGAACCGCGGACCGGGCAGGGCACCGGCCGCGATCATCGCTGCGAGGTCAGACGTGAGAGCCCTCGGACGCCGGATGTGAACCGTGCGCCACGCGTCCGCGGGTCCAGGCCGACTGGTGGACACGGCACCGGAGGTCCGTGCCGCACTCGCTGACAAGGCTCATCGCGCTTCCCTCCGTGCTCAGTGCCGACTGTCTGTCGCCGGACGACCAAGCCGAGAGTGACCCACGGAGATTGCCCAGTCATTCCATGTTTGTTACTTACGGATTCCATGCCCGGTTTTGACCCGGGATGCCGAAGCGAGCCCTCCGGCGGGTGACGCGCGACCGGAATCGGCGGCTGGCCACGGACACGCTGCACCACCTGGCACGCCGGGCGACGCCTCGGTCGCCGCCGACACCCAGGCGCGTGGAACAGCGCCGCCAGGCAGGACTACCGCGGCCAGTAGCGGGGCGGTTCCTTGGCGGGATCAACCAGATCGAATCGCTGCTTGACGCCGGGGTGCCTCGAGTTCGCGGACGATCAGCGGCATCGGGGCGATCACTCCCCCCATGGCCAGGCCCAGACCCTTCCCGGCCCGCTTGATATCGCTGACATGGCGCACGCGGTCCCGGGCTGTAGCTATCCACGTAGAGAGCGAAAGACACCGCGTCACGGGCCGCGCCCTCGACGACACTGACACCTCCAGGGCACGCGTGACCCTGGGCAGGACGAGTGCTACACCGACTCGCCGAGGTCTTGCGCGATCCAGCCCGGTGCATCCAGGCGCACGGGCTGAGCGCCGACCAGCGCCGCCAAGTGCGTCTCAAGACTCGCGAGTTCGGCGGAGCCGATCTGCCGCTCCCACTGTTCGCGCAACTCGTCGAAGATCACTTCACCTTGTCGCAACACCTCGAAGCCGAGTGCGGTGACGTGAAGGCGTTTGCGGCGGGCGTCCAAGGGGTCCGTATCGCGTGCCACGTATCCGCGTTCCTGCAGCACCGCGATGGTTTTCGCCGCTGCCTGCTTGGAGACCGACAGGCGCCGGCCCAGTTCTGAAGCGTTGTCCGCACCGGCGGTGATGGACCGCATGGCGAAGTCGTGGACGGGACGCACGTCCTCGTAGCCGCGGCGGGCCAGTTCGGCGGTCGCGGCGTCCACCAGCGAGCGGAAGCCTCCGAGCAGGAGCAGTGCGAGATCAGCGCCGGATCGTGACATGGAAGAAGACTACGGCCACGCACCTGGACAACGACAACCTTGTTGTCTAATGTCATCGACAACAAGGTTGTCGAAATGAGGAGGAGCAATGGGCGCCACGCCTGCAGGCCGCACACTTCCGGGGATCACGCACCACCGCGCAGAGGTCAACGGAACCCAGCTGCACTACGTAGCGGCGGGAACCAGCGGATCCCCGGTCCTCCTGGTCCACGGGTTTCCCGAGACCTGGTGGACTTTTCACAAGCTCATCCCGCTCCTTGCGCAGACCCACCGAGTCTTCGCCGTCGACCTGCGCGGCTTCGGCGACTCCGACAACGGGCCTGGCGAGTACGACAGCACGTCCTCGGCCGAGGACCTGCATCTCCTCGTCGAACATCTCGATGTCGGCCCGGTCCACCTCACCGGGCAGGACATCAGCGGGGCGACCGTCTTCCGCCTGGCGAGCACGCACCCGCAGAACGTCCTCAGTCTCACCGCGATCGAAATGGGCCTGCCGGGGTTCGGCCTCGAAACGCGGGCCGACATCACCCACGGCGGCGCCTGGCACATCGGCGTTCTCGCCGCCCCCGGCATCCCCGAGATGCTCCTGGCCGGCCGCGAGCGCGAGTTCCTGGGACAGTTCGCATTCCCCGCCTTGAGCGCGACCCCCGAAGCGATCACCGACGCCGACATCGAGGAGTTCGCCCGCACTTACGCGCGCCCCGACGGCTGGCGCGGAGCGATCGGCCTCTACCGGTCGATGCTGCGGGAGGGCCCCGAAATCAAGGCTCTCGCCGACACGCACGGCCTGACCGTGCCCGTACTCGCGGTCGGCGCGGGAGGCGGCCCCTTCACGGCGGGCACCATGTCCCAGGCCACGGCAACCGAAGTGAGCTCGGTATCACTCGACGGCGTAGGTCACTATGCCGCGATGGAGGCCCCCGACGAGTTGGCGAAGGTCATTCTCGAATTCGTCGGAAACATCGACGCCGTCCAACCGTTCCAGGTGACCAGCAGGAAAGATCACCCAGACGTGGGCCTTGACCCGGAATGACCAGCTCCACGTCGATCAGCTGACGACTGCGGGATTGCACCGCAACGACGCCGGCGTAGATCATCAGGCCCTTCCACGTTATCGCCGTCAACGCGCTGATCCGCCCCCCTGGCTCTACTGACGCGACACCCGCACCGCCCTGCGGGACGCCCTCCGCGAGATGCACGAGATCCTTCACGCGGTGGCCGACGGGCTCGATCGGGGGCGGTGGGACGCCGAGGAGGCCGGCACCTGCCACGAGCGCGGTCCTCGACAACGCCGCGCTCCACACCGCCGATGTGACCCGCACCGTCGTCGAGGCCGCCGCCGAGTGCCGCCCGGCCGCACGGCCCCGCCCCGTCCACGCCCGCCGCTACGCCGCGTTCCTGCGCCACACCGCCGGCACTCTCCGCCTCTACGCCCCGAGTCGTTTCGGTCACCAGGGCGACCGCGAACTGCGTCAGGCCGTACGGGAAGTGCACCGCACGCTCGACGTCCTGCGCCACCGCGTGACCCAGGTGGGGCCGGACAGCATCGGCGAGTTCGCCATCTACGGCACCCTGCTGGCCCAGGCCCACCGCCTGGCCGGCCGGCCCGCCGCGCGCCTGCCCGAGCCTCAGGGCGCGTGACCAGGACGGTAGGGCCTGACGATCTCGCGCGTCGCCGGGTCAGGCTGGGGCCCGGCCGGCCGAAGGTGTCACCTCCTCGGTCTCGTACCGCTCCGCGGGCTCGGGCGAGGGTACGAGCATCAGGCGCAGCCCGAGGGTGGCGCAGAGCGGGCCCAGGGCGCACATCGCGGCGGCGCTGACGAAGGCGGCGTCGAGGTGGCCGACGTCGTAGCCGAAGCCGCCGAAGTACGTGGCGAAGAGGGACGCGAAGCCGAAGAACATGCCCGGGATGAGGGCGAACGGCTTGAGTCGGCCGGTCGCCAGCAGGGTGCCGTTGACGACGAAGATCACCACGGCCAGGGCGAGGGTCCGGGCGAAGGCGCCGGTGCCGAACATGGTGTCCGTCTCCCGGTTGAGCAGTACGGCCACCACACCGAAGCCCGCCCCCGTGGTGGTGGCGGTGACCATGGCGATCGCGTTGGAGCGGCTCGGACCGCCCTGGAGGAAGGTTCCCGCCCAGGTGATGAAGATCGCCCAGGTCGGCATCTTGAGCGGGCTCATCAGCAGGAAGACGGTGGCGAAGGCGACGATCGAGGCACTGACCTCGTGCGGGAGCTTGATTCGTCCGATGTGCATGGCTATGCCAATCCGCCCGGCTTGGACAGCAGTTCCCTGAGACCCGTGTCGATGAACGCGGTGTCCGTCGGGTTGCTGCCGTGGCCGGCGAAGTGGCCCCAGATGCCGGGGATCACGCGGAGTTCGGCGCCCGGTATGTGGCTGACGGCCCACGCCTCGTCCTCGGGCGGGAAGTACAGGTCCTTCTCGGCGGGCATGTCGAGCGTGGTGGCGCGGATCGAGCCGAGCGCCGCCTCGGTGTCGCCGTCGAAGCCCGGGGTGAGCCCGACGTCGCCGTTCTGCCAGGTCCAGAGCATGGTGAGCAGGTTGTTCGGGTCGCGGCCGTCGAGGAAGAAGCCCTCCCAGAAGCCGACGAGGAAGTCCTCAAGGGAGGTGTGGCCGAGCTTCTCGTACTCCTTCTCCCAGTAGAACGCCTGGGAGAAGCCCCATCCCGCGTACACCCGGGCCAGCGCCCGCAGTCCGGTGGTCGGCCACTTCTCGTCGTACCAGCCGCCGTCGTAGACCGCGTCGGCGGTCAGTGCGGCCTTGACGCCCTCCAGGAAGACCTTGTTGTGGAGGCTGGTGCGCGGGGAGCCGCAGAAGGGGGCGATCCGCTCGACCATCTCCGGGTGGCTGACGGCCCACTGGTAGGTCTGCCCGGCGCCCATCGACCAGCCGGTCACGAGCGCGATCCGCTCGATGCCGAACTCCTCGGTCACCAGCTTGTACTGGGCCTCGATCTGGTCGTACACCGTGATGTGCGGGAAGCGGGCGCGGTCGTACGGTGGCGGCGTGTTGCTCGGTGAGGTGGACAGGCCGTTGCCGAGCATGTTCGGGACGATGATGAAGTACTGCTCCGGGTCCAGGGCCAGGCCGGGGCCGATGAGCCACTCGTTGTCCCAGTGCCGGCCGGAGTACCAGGTGGGGTAGACGATCACGTTGGACTTGTCGGCGTTGAGTTCGCCGTAGGTGGTGTAGGCGAGGTGGGCGCCGCGCAGGGTGGCGCCGCCCTGGGTGGTGAAGTCGCCCAACTGGAAGGTGAGATGGTCGCGCATGAGTGGAACTCTCTTTCTTTGAAGGGGAGTTACGAGGTGACGGCGCACTGGCCGCGGTCGGCCTTCCTCGGTCCCTCGGCCGTCGGCCGGATGTCGAAGTCGAAGATCGCGGTGGGGAGGTAGAGGGTGCTGCACGCGTTCGGGATGTCCACGACCCCGCTGATCCGGCCCTCGATGGGGGCCGAGCCGAGCAGGAGGTAGGCCTGCTCGCCGCTGTAGCCGAAGGTGGTGAGGTAGTCGACGGCGTTGAGGCAGGCGTTGCGGTAGGCCATCGTCGCGTCGAGGTAGTGGTTGGTGTCCGTCTCGTGGTCGACGGAGATGCCGACGAACGAGATGAACTCGGTGTACTGCGGTGCGACGTTGCCCGGCATGAAGATCGGGTTGGTCGTGACCCCGTACTTCTCCATGCCGCCCTTGATCAGGTCGACGTGCAGGTCGATGTAGCCGCCCATCTCGATGGCGCCGCAGAAGGTGATCTCGCCGTCGCCCTGGCTGAAGTGCAGGTCGCCGCCGGAGAGGAGGGCGCCGGGGACGAGGACGGGGTAGAACACCCGGGAGCCGCGGGTGAAGTTCTTGATGTCGTGGTTGCCGCCGTTCTCGCGGGCCGGGACCGTGCGGGCGCCCTCGGCTGCGACACGGGAGGCGGCCTCGCCGGTCGCCGTGCCGGCCAGCGCGTTCTCGGCCAGCGGGGGCAGGGCGAGGGCCGGCACCCGGTGCGGGTCGGTGTCGATGAGGGCCTGCTCGCGGGCGTTCCAGCGGGCCAGCAGCTCGGCGGAGGGTGCGGTGCCGAAGAGCCCGGGGTGGGTGATTCCCGTATAGCGGACGCCGGGGATGTGGCGTGAGGTGGCCTGCTGGCCGTGGAAGTCCCAGACCGCCTTGTAGGAGTCGGGGAAGCGGTCGGTGAGGAAGCCGCCGCCGTTGTCCTTGGCGAAGACGCCGGTGTAGCCCCAGCCCTGCCCCGAGCCCTCGCCGCTGGACTGCGGTACGGGGCCGAGGTCGAGGATGTCGACGACGAGCAGGTCACCGGGCTCGGCGCCCTCCACCGCGATCGGCCCGCTGAGCATGTGGGCGTGGGAGAGGTCGACGTCGCGGACGTCGTTGGCCGAGTCGTTGTTGCCGATCTGGTTGTCGGTCCAGTCCCGGCACTCGATGCGGAAGTCCGAGCCCGGCTTCACGGTGACGGCGGGCGGGATGTCGGGGTGCCAGCGGTTGTGGCCGGGGACCTTCTGGTCGCGCATGGACATGGACTGGTCGACGCTGAAGACGACTTCGGGCATGGGACGGCCTTTCGTGCTGTCGTGCCGGGGACGGACTCAGGACTTCAGGACTTCAGGGCTTGGGCAGGTGGGCTTGTCGGGGGTCGGCGGCCGGGGTAGCCCGGCGGTGGGCCGGCGGTACTCCGGTCACGACGCGGGGTTCGTGGGCGCTGGCCTCCTGGGCCCGCAGGGCACGGGCCAGGGGGGCGGGGACGCGGGGGAGGAGGGGGGCAGTGAAGACGCGGTGGGAGAGCTCACCGCAGGTCTCGCAGGGTTCGTCGGGGAGAGCGCGGCCCATCGGACGGGTCACGTCGAAGGTTCCGCAGCCCGGGCAGCGGTACTGGTATGTCGCCATGGACAACTCACTTCCAAAAGCTTCGGGAAGAAAATATTTCTTCCCGAAGTAATTGGGCAAGAGTTCACCGTGTTACGTGCGTGTAAAAGGATGGGGGGGCGCCGCTGTCGTCTAGGGCAGTTGCTGGAGTACGTCCCACTGCAGGCCGTCGGCCGCGGCGAGGAAGACCCGCTGGCGCAGGTGGCGGTCGCGTATCTGGACGGTGCCGCGCGGAGTCTCGTACTCCAGGCCCTCGGCGCGTGCCAGAATCGTTTCCATGTCCGCGCCGCCCGCCCGGCGCAGTAGTTCGGTGAGCATGCGCACGCCCTCGTAGCAGGACTCGCCGAGGCTGTTGAGCACCGGCGCGTTGGGGCCGAACCGGCGTCCGTACGCGGCGGCGAACTCCAGGCCGGACGCGGTGGGCAGGTCCTCGAAGTAGCCGGCCGAGGTCATCAGGCCCCGGGTGTTGTCCGGCCCGGTGGCCAGCAGGACGTTCTCCTCGATCAGCGAGCTGAACCGGATGTGGTCGCGGTCGAGCCCGGCGGCGGTGAACGCGCGGTTGAACAGCACGGCGTCGTCGCCGATCAGCAGCATGAGCACGGCGTCGCAGCCGCTGGCCGCCACTCTGGCCAGGACCGGGCCGAAGTCCCTGGTGCCGAGCGGCACGTACATCTCGTCACAGACCTCGCCGCCCAGTTCCCGCAGGTAACGGTGGGCCGCGCGGGCCGAGGAGCGGGGCCAGACGTAGTCGTCGCCGACGATCGTCCAGCGCCGGATGCCGAGCTCGTCGGCGAACCACCGCAGCGAGGGCCGCAGTTGGCGGCCCGGGGTCTCACCGGTGAGGAACACGCCGGGCGAGCGTTCTCCGCCCTCGTAGAGCGCGGTGTAGACGTAGGGTACGCGGCCGTCGATGCGCGGGGCGACGACCTCGCGGACGGCGGAGATGTGCCAGCCCGCCACCGCGTCCACGACCCCGCCGGTGATCAGTGCGTCGATCTCCGTCGCCACCTGCTCGGGCGGTGCTCCGCCGTCGACGAGTGCCAGCCGCAGTTCCCTGCCCAGCACGCCCGAGCCGGCGTTGACCTCCTCGGCCGCGAGCTGGGCGCAGCTCTCGCAGGACGGTCCGAAGATCCCGGCGGGTCCCTGGAGGGGTATCACCAGGGCGACGTCCAGCGCGTCCCGGGTCCGGCCTGCCGGAGAGCCGAGCCGGACAGACGCCTTCTCGATCATAGGGCTCACACTAGCGATTGGTTGCTACGAGAATATTTCACGGCGATAAGGAAATGACTGTATCGTGGACCCACTCCACGTGAACCTTCGCTGTGGCAGCAGCGAGCGCGCACGACCGCTACTGCCGCAGACCACCCCACACCATGACGACACTGGGCAGGGCAATGACCACGACCCCGGCGGCCGTATCCGAACGCGACCTGGCGCGAGCGCTCACGCTCGTGGAGCGTGGCGTCGTCCAACGGCTCGGTGAGGCGCTGAAGGCGGAGGGCACGACGCTGGAGGAGTGGCGCGTGCTGTCGATCCTCGGTGACGGTGCCGGCCACGCCATGGCCGAAGTCGCCGAGTTCGCTCTGCTGACGGCGCCGACCCTGACCAAGGTCGTCGACCGCATGGTGTCCCTCGGTCTCGTCCTGCGGCGGGTGGACGACGAGGACCGGCGGCGTGTCCTGGTCTTCGCATCCGAGCGGGGAAGCGAGGCGCTGCCCCGCTGGACCGCCGCCGTCGAACGCGAGCAGGAGCGCATCGTGACCACCCTCGGCACCGAGGAGTCGGCTCTGCTGCGGACACTGCTGCAACGGGCCGCAAGACGGCTGAGCTGACGAGCGGCAGGTGCGACGGGGAGACCGAAGGGCGTGGCCGTGACCCGCACGGGTGTCGTGGGACCGGTGACGGACATCTGCCGGGATCTGTTCACGGACGCGCGAGTCCTGTGCCACGCGCCGCACGCGTTCGGCGTCTCGGTCCGCGAAGCGTGGGGCCCGCTGTCGGCAGGCGGAACCGTGGTGGTGGCCCCGGACGGGCGGTGGCATGGTCGGCCGGTCGTTCGCGGGCGACGAGCCGGTCGGCCCCTTCCTCCGTGCTGGGGAGGGGGTGGCGCGAGGGCTGGTGATCTCCGAGGCGCGGCGCGGGCATCCGGGTCGGATCGCCCTCTTGCCGGTCGGGCGGGGAAGGAGAAGGGGAAGGGGGCCGCAGGCCGTGGCAGCGTGACTGCCCGGTGCTTCGGCCGGGTTCGTATCGCCTGTGCGTTTCTCCCGCGCCGCGCCGCTCAGGAAGAAGGACATACGGTTCCCGCCGGGATGGTCCTACCCGGCGGGAACCGCATGACCGACCCGGACGGTGGTGCGGAGTCCGGACGCCGGGCGGGGCCTGCCGGCCACGTACCGCATGTCTTTCGACCGACGTTTGTGAGTGCCCGTCAGGAATCGGTCTGGGCCTGCAGCTCCATTGCGGCCAGTTCGGCTTCGAGATGGGCCATGGCCTCGCCGCCGGCCATGAGGTCGGTGATCTGTTCCGCCGCACCGGCGGCCGTAGCGCCGCCGTTCTCGCGTCCATCCGGAAGGCCGTCGAGGAGCTGATCGCCGAACGGGGCAGTGGCGCGATCACCATCCCGATGGTCGCGGAGCGTGCCGGAGTGAATCACTCCAGCGTCTACCGGCGGTGGGGCGACGCCCGGACCATGATCAACGACCTGGCGACCTATCGGCTGGACCCCGACCGCGACCTCCCCGACACCGGTGACGTGCGGGCCGATCTGGCCGCGTGGGCAAGGGAGTTGGTCAGCCACTACAGCGTTCCGGTGAACGCCGCCATCCTCCGGGGCGGGGCCGCCGCGGCCGGTGAGAGCGAGTCGGACTGTCTGCACGACAGGCGGGCGGAGGCGGCGGCCTTCGCCGCGCGGTCCGGCGGCGCTTTCAGCGGTGACGATGTCATCGACCGGGTGGTGGCCCCGATCATCTACCGCGTGATCTTCCTGCCCTGGACCCTGTCCGAGATCGACACGAACGCCTACGTGGACGAACTCTGAAGCCGGCGAACCGCATGATCGTGGCTCCGTACTCGGGATCCGTCCGCCGGATCTAACGCCCTCACCTATATGGGTGAGGGCCGAGCATCCCACCGCTGATCCATCCTGCTTCCGGACCGAACGAGGCGTGCCCCGGGCGCCGGGCAGCGTATGCAGCCCGAAGGACTCCGTCGCAGCCTCCTGCCCTGCCGCTCGGCGCGCCGCTCGGACGGACATTGGAGGCCGGTGTGAAGTAGCTGGAGGTCCAGACCTCGACGGTCGAAGGAACGAACGGAATCAGCTACGCGTACTGGAGCCGAGGGGCCGGCGCCCGCTGGTTCTGCTGCAGCACTTCCGGGGGAACCTGGAGAACTGGGATCCCGATCTGATCGACGCGCTGGCCGCTGCACGCGACGTCGTCGTCTTCGACAACGCGGGTGTGGGCGCAACCACCGGGACCACCCCCCCACACCGTCGCGCAGATGGCCGACGACGCGAGCGTCTTCGTCGAGACACTCGGGCTCGACGACGTCGATGTGCTCGGCTTCTCCATCGGCAGTTTCGTCGCCCAGGAGCTCGCACTCACAAGGCCGTCGCTGGCGGGAAAGCTGGTCCTGGCCTCGACCGCACCCCAGGGCGCCCCGGGCATGCACGGCCGGGCGCCGGACATCATCGGCGCGATCGGGGAAGCGACGACCGACGCCGACGGCATGCGACGGCCCGGGCCGTCTACGGCATCCGTGAGAACCCTGGAGAGGACCCGGTCCAGTTCATCGCCGGCGGCTGGCTCCAGCCTCCACCCGGTTTATCCCTCACCTATTGAGAGGCAAGGTCGGATGACAAAGAGTGACGAGTCCTTCATGACTGTCGAAGAGGCGCGCAGGATCTCGGACGACGTGATGATCGTGCGTGGAGAAGCGACGGGGGCGCCGGTGAAGGAATTTTGGGGCGCCGCGCCCGTGACCTGGCGGCAGCCTTGATGGAGATCGAGCACGTCCCCGACATTCCGATGTTCCGCAAGAACACCGCCGCCTTCGTGCACGAGATTTCCGGGGAGGTTTTTTCGAACGTCGACGGCGACGGTACATATGTGCGTGTCCAAGTGCTCACCACCGCGGGCGCGTTGGACCGCGACAAGCAGCTCGCGGTGGTGCGCCGACTGACCGATCTCGTCGCCGCCGCGTCAGGGGACGACTCCCTGGCGGAGCGCACCTGGGTCCTTCTCACCGAGGCACCCGAGGGAGGCTGGGGCCTGGCCGGACGCGCTCACACGAACGCGGACCTGGTGTCGGCCGCACGCGCTCAGCTTGCCGAGATCGCCGCCGCGAAGAACGCGTAGCGACTCGGCTGACCGCCGTAGGGAAGCCGCCGCGCTCCACGGGGAGGCGGTCTCAGCTCGGCAGTTGCTGGGAGCCGGCGTGCAGTTCCTGCCCCCAGGGGGCGATCAGGGTGTGTGGGGCGGCCTGGGTGAGTACTCCGCGGAGCCAGTCGCCGCAGTCGGAGGCGAGCGCGGTGTGGCCGGTGCGGAGGGCGTCTTTGCCCAGGGCGAGCAGGAGGCCGCCCCAGTATTCGGCGTGGTCCTTGAGCGTGAAGCGCAGCTCGCCGTGGCCGGAGGCCACCGAGTAGCACATGTGGATCTCGCGGCCGGTCAGGCGCCAGCCGTCCCCGGCCGTGCCCGTCGTATCGCCGAGGGCGCGGGACACGGCCTGGGCGGCGGCGGGCAGGAAGCCGAGGTGGCTGCCGCGCAGGGTGGGCGACCAGCAGTCCGTCTTGCGGCCCCCGTTCACGGTCAGCGCCTCGGCGAGATTGGTGGCCCAGAGCTGCTGCTCCGCGCCGGTGGCGTGCAGGGCCTCGGCCAGGGTGTGCGGGCCCGGGGCATCCAGGTACTCCGTCACGGCCCAGGTGGCTTCGCGCAGGGTGTCCTGCGGGTCCAGTTGGGAGAGGATTCCGGGGTCCAGCAGGCCGCTGCGGGGCTGCCCGGTGCGCTGCACGACTGCGGCGCGGCGGCCGAGGAGCTGGGAGGCGGAGGCGGTCACTCCGTTGCCGGCGAGGAACTCGGCGAAGAGGCGTCCCACGTCGAAGGCGGAGTCCGCCAGCTTGCGGCGGCCCTGGCTGTGGTGGAGGAGCATGGCCCGGCCCGCGCAGTCCACGAGGGTGGCGAGCCCGGTGACGGCATCGTCGCCGCGGCCCATGGCGCGGGAGTTGTCGTTGTAGAGACGGACCGCCTGGTCGTAGGCGGCGACGGCGAGTTCGGCGTCGCCGCTGCCGTACTGCGTCCGGCCGAGGACGGCGGCGCTCCTGGCGAGGGCGTACCAGTCGCCGTGCGCGGCGTCCACCGCGTCGTTGGCCTGGTCCACGGCGCTGAGCAGGGCGCCCCTCCGCAGCGTGGCGAGCGGTTCGGTGCCGGGCTGCCCGTCGAGCGGGTCGTAGGTGAAGACGGACCGGGCGGAAGAGGACCCGGGCGACGGCGTCCCCGGTGAGCGTGGCGGTTCCGAGCCGTCTCTTCGGTCGTGCCGGTCTCCCCGCCGCCAGAACGCCATGCCCTGTTCCCCCTTCGTGATCCCTCACGATGCAACAAGCGTGCGCTGAACAGATGTTCGCAGGGTGGCGCGACCTCGACAAGGCCGGTCGGCCCGCGCGCGGGCCGACACTTCCCCGCCCGGATCTCTATCGGTTCTGCGTGTCGTCACTCGCCGTCGCGGGTCAGGCTTCCGGTCCGTCGCTCGTGTGTCCCTCTTGTCCGGGAGCGTGCCGATGACGGGGAGTTCGATCGCTGTGGTCTGCAGCGCGTACGGGATGACGGCGCGCAGGTGCGAGATGTGGAAACGCCACTCGATGGGCCTCGGCCCGCGCAAGAGCAGGCGTGCCGCCCGCGCAGCGGGCCTTGACTCGACTGGCCGGCGGCCCGGCGAGCGGGACCGCGCCGGACGCGTGACAAGTGGTCAGACCGCGACGGCCCGTCCCGCTGCCGCACTCCCGGGAGACTGCCCGGCATGGTGCGCCGTGACGGCGGGACGAGCGCCGCGGTTTCCTTGCTCGCCGCCGTTGCGGTGACTGCTCGCTCTGCGCTGTCCCGACGGAACGGCCGCGCCAGGGTGCGTGGCTTGTACTCGATCTTCATCTCGAGCGCCGCGCGGGGTTCGGCGCAGGCCGTTGGTAGCGTCGGCGGGGTGTGCCTGCCGAGGGCACATGACGCTCGACCGGAGAGAGACGTGATGTCCCCGACGATTCGCAGGGCCGTGATTCCCGCCGCCGGGCTCGGCTCCCGGCTGTTGCCGCTGACGAAGGCGACACCGAAGGAGATGCTGCCGGTCGGCGACAAGCCGGTCATCGAGCACACCGTCCGCGAGCTGGTGGACTCCGGCATCACCGACATCACCATCGTCGTCTCGGGCGGCAAGTCCTTGATCCAGGAGCACTTCCGCCCCAACCCCGCCCTCGTCGACCAACTCCGCGAAGACGGCAAGACGGCCTACGCGGACGCGGTGGAGGAGGTCGCGGAGCTGGCCCGGCGGGGCCACATCACCTACCTCGACCAGTACGGTCCCTACGGCAACGGCACCCCCGTGCTGAACGCGGCCCGTGCCTTCGGCGACGAACCGGTGCTCGTGCTGTGGCCCGACGACGTCTTCGTGGCCGAGGTCCCCCGTGCCCAGCAACTGGTCCGCGCCTATGAGCAGACCGGCTGCCCGGTGCTGGCCCTCATGCCGATGGACCCCGTCGACTCCCAGCGCTACGGGGTGCCCATCGTCAAGGAGGACCTCGGGGACGGACAACTGCGCATCACCGGCCTGGTCGAGAAGCCCGAGCCCGCCGCCGCGCCGTCGTCGTACGCGGCCATCGGCGGCTACGTTGTCACCCCCGGAATCATCGACGAACTGCGTGAGCAGACCCGCCGCTGGTACGAGACGAGGACCGGCGAGGTCTACCTGACCGACGCCATCAACGCCTACGCCGCCACCCGCGCGGTGTACGGACAGGTCATCCAGGGCCGCTGGTACGACACCGGAAATCCGGCCGACTACATGGTCGCCCAGATGGCGTTCGCGCTCGCCCACCCCGAGTACGGACCCGTCCTGCGCGGCCTGGTCGCCGAACTCGACATCGACCGCGCTGCCGCTGCCCAGGCGAAGACGAGCACCTGACCGGCGTGACGATCGCGCCTGTCGCGGAACCCGCCGAGCGCGAGCAGCGTGAGAGGGCCGCCGTAGCATGAGCAGGCGTTTGCGCGAACCGGGTCGGAACTGAAGGCGGCACGCATGGGTATCGGGGACGACACGGAATCCCTCGACGAGGCGGCGGACGTCTTCATGGCGGCGCGTCCCCAGCTCTTCGGGATCGCCTACCGCGTGCTCGGCAGCGCCACGGAGGCGGAGGACGTACTCCAGGAGGCGTGGCTGCGGTGGCAGCACACCGACCGTGACGTCGTCCGTGAGCCGAAGGCGTTCCTCGCCACGGTCACCGCCCGGCTGGCGCTCAACGTCGCCCAGTCCGCCCGGGTGCGCCGCGAGTCGTACGTCGGCCCCTGGCTGCCGGAGCCGGTCGACACGCGCGCCGATCCGCAGTTGGGCGCCGAGCGGGCCGAGGCGCTCGACACGGCGGTGCTCTTCCTGCTGGAGCGGCTCAACCCCGTGGAACGGGCCGCCTATGTGCTGCGCGAAGCCTTCGACTACCCCTACCAGCAGATCGCGGACATGCTGGAGACCAGCGAGACGAATACGCGTCAACTGGTGAGCCGCGCGCGCAAACACGTCGCGTCGGAGCGCCGCAAGCCTGTCGACGCCACCGAGCACCGGCGGCTGATGGAGGTCTTCCTCGCCGCGGCACAGACCGGCGATCTGGCCGTGCTGGAAAACATCCTCGCCGAGGACGTGGTCAGTTACACCGACGGGAACGGGCTGCGCGGGGCGTCCAAGTTCCCGGTCGTCGGCCTGGCGCACGTCTCCAGGTACCTCGCCGCGTTCGCGCCGCGCTTCTGGCCGGAGAAGGAGATCCACTGGGTCGAGGCCAACGGCGGGCCGGCCGCCCTCGTCTCGGCCGGGGGAACGGCGGTGGTGCTGCTGACCCTCGACATCTCGGAACGTGGCATCGAGCGTGCCATGTGGGTCATGAATCCGGAGAAACTGGCACCTTACGTGGCCTCGCTGGAGAGCGGCAGCACCTCCTCTTCCTGAACACTCCCGTCAGCCGTCACAGATCGCGGGGCTACCCGGTCGTACTGGATGAAGGCCCCAGTGATCGGAGTGGACCGTGGCTGTCACCGAACAACGTCTCGCCACCATGGTGCTGGTGATCGGCACCGGAGGGGCCGGTCTGCGGGCGGCGATCGAACTGGCCGAGGCCGGCATCGACGTCCTCGCCGTCGGCAAGCGCCCCAAGGACGACGCCCATACGGCACTCGCGGCCGGCGGCATCAACGCGGCGCTGGCCACCATGGACCCCGAGGACAGCTGGCAGCAGCACGCCGCCGACACCCTCAAGGAGAGCTACCTCCTCGCCGATCCCCGCACCGTGGAGATCGTCACCCGGGGCGCCGCCCGGGGCATCGAGGACCTGGAGCGCTACGGCATGGCCTTCGCCCGGGAGGAGGACGGCCGGATCTCGCAGCGCTTCTTCGGCGCGCACAAGTTCCGCAGGACCGCCTTCGCCGGCGACTACACCGGCCTGGAGATCCAGCGCACCCTCATCCGGCGCGCGGAGCAACTGCACATCCCGGTGCTGGAAGGGGTGTACATCACCCGGCTGCTGGTTCACGAAGGCGCCGTGTTCGGCGCGTACGGCTTCGACCTCACGAGCGGACGGCGCTATGTGATCCACGCCGACGCGGTCGTCCTGGCGGCCGGCGGCCACACCCGCATCTGGCGGCGCACCTCCTCGCGGCGCGACGAGAACACCGGGGACTCCTTCCGCCTGGCCGTTGAGGCCGGGGCCAGGCTGCGCGACGCCGAACTGGTGCAGTTCCACCCGTCCGGCATCATCGAACCGGAGAACGCCGCCGGCACTCTGGTCAGCGAGGCCGCCCGCGGCGAAGGCGGCATCCTGCGCAACGCGCTCGGGGAACGCTTCATGGCCCGCTACGACCCCGAGCGCATGGAACTCTCCACCCGCGACCGCGTGGCCCTGGCCGCCTACACCGAGATCAAGGAAGGGCGCGGCACGCCCAACGGCGGTGTCTGGCTCGACGTCTCGCACCTGCCCCGGCAGACGATCATGACGCGGCTGCCCCGCGTCTACCAGACCCTGCTCGACCTGCAGATGCTGGACATCACCCGCGATCCGATCGAGATCGCGCCCACCGCGCACTACTCGATGGGCGGGGTGTGGGTGCGCCCCGAGGACCACAGCACCGATGTACGCGGCCTGTACGCCATCGGTGAGGCGTCGAGCGGGCTGCACGGCGCCAACCGCCTCGGCGGCAACAGCCTCATCGAACTGCTGGTGTTCGGCCGCCTCACCGGCCGGGCCGCCGCGGCGTACGCGCAGTCCCTGACCGCGCAGCCGCGGTCGGCGTCGGCCGTCGCCGAGGCCCGTGCCGAGATCGACGGACTCCTCGCCGCCGACGGGCCCGAGAACGTGCGGGCCCTGCAACGTGCCATCCGCGACACCATGACCGAGCACGCCGGTGTCGTACGCGACGAGGACGGCCTGCGTGCCGGACTGGCGGAACTCGCGGTGATCGAGAAGCGCATGGAGGCCGTCGGCATCCACCCGGACATCGCGGGTTATCAGGATCTGGCGCACGCCTTCGATCTCAAGTCGGCCGCCCTCGCGGCCCGGGCCACCCTCGAATCGGCGCTGGAGCGCCGCGAGACGCGTGGCTGCCACAACCGCAGCGATTATCCCGAACCGGATTCCGCGCTGCGGGTGAATCTCGTGTGGTCCCCGACGGCGGGCGTCACGCGCGAAGCCGTTCCGGCCGTCCCCGACGAGATTTCCGCCCTGATGGAGGAAGTCTCGACCACGGGAAAACTCGTGGAATAGGTCGTGTCACAGACAGATCCCGTGCCTGGTCTCTATTGATGCAGGTATCAGACAGACCCGAAAGGAATTCCGTCATGAAGGTCGTAGTGATCGGTGGAACCGGGCTCATCGGCTCGAAGGTGGTCGCCGGGCTCGGCGAGCACGGACACGAGGTGGTCGCGGGGGCGCCGAGCACCGGCGTCAACACGCTGACGGGCGAGGGACTGGCCGAGGTCCTGAAGGGCGCGTCGGTGGTGGTCGACGTGTCGAACTCGCCGTCGTTCGAGGACCAGGCGGTCATGGACTTCTTCAGCGCCTCGACGACGAATCTGCTGAAGGCGGAGACCGAGGCGGGCGTCGCGCATCACGTGGCGCTGTCCGTGGTCGGCACCGAACGCCTCCAGGGGAGTGGGTACTTCCGCGCCAAGCAGGTCCAGGAAGACCTGATCAAGGCGTCGGGCAACCCCTACTCCATCGTCCACGCCACCCAGTTCTTCGAGTTCGCGAAGGGACTCGCCGACGGGGTCACCGAGGGCGACACCGTGCACCTGCCCGACGCGAAGATCCAGCCCATCGTCTCCGACGACGTCGCCGAGGCCGTCGTCCGCACCGCGGTCGGGGACCCGGTGGGCGGCGTGGTGGAGGTCGCCGGTCCCGAGGCGTTCCAGCTGGAGGAGTTCATCCGCATGGGGCTCACGGCCCAGGACGACCCGCGCAAGATCGTCACAGACCCGCAGGCGACGTACTGGGGCGCCGAGTTGGAGGAGAACACGCTCCTGCCGGGACCTGACGCACACATCGCCGGTACGCGGTTCGCCGACTGGCTGACGCGGCAGAAGTAGAGTTCGTCGTTCCGGGTGGCCCTTTCCTCCGAAAGGGCCACCCGATTTTTTTGCAGCATGCGCCGTGGCGCTGCTCACCGAAGGCGGACTTCTTTGGCCGGCGCGTTCTGGTCCTTGTATTCCTGTGCCGTCGGTTTGGTGATCTGCGCGCCCTCGCCGTAGAGACTCCGGCTGAGCCGGGCGCGCAGGATCCGGGCGAGGCGGAACACGGTGTTCGGGTTCGCCGCCGCGTTCGCGGTGCCGGGATCGAGCGGACGGTACTGGTCGTGCTGGGTGAGCAGGTGGAGTTGTTCCTGGCTGAGCGAATCGTGCACCTCGACGAACTCGCCGTCGGGCAGGCGTTTGACGATGCCGGTCTCGCGGCCGTGCAGTACTTTGTCGCGGTCGCCGCGCTGAAGTCCGAGCGTCCATCGCTTCGTTACGGAATAGGCCGCGACAG
This sequence comes from Streptomyces sp. NBC_01622, assembly GCF_045209635.1. Taxonomy (NCBI): domain Bacteria; kingdom Bacillati; phylum Actinomycetota; class Actinomycetes; order Kitasatosporales; family Streptomycetaceae; genus Streptomyces; species Streptomyces sp. NBC_01622. Next base: position 1,012,482 of record NZ_CP109293.1, on the reverse strand, counting down.
GCACGAGGAAGAGACCGATGCGGACAGCCCAGGTCACCGACTCGACCGCGACATGCAGACGAACGGCGATGATGTCGTTCCCCGCGCCGATCAGGGCCACCGCATAGAAGCTGAGCCAGGCGACGCCAAGTGCCGTTCGTACAGGCTGGTTACGCGGTCGGTCCAGCAGATTCTGGGCGCGCCTGTCACGGGTCACCCAGGACTCGATGAACGGGTACACGCCCAGGGCGAGGAAGAAACCGACACCCGCGGTCAGCGGAATCAGGTTGTCGAGCGCCAGGGTGTGACCCCAGAAATTGATCTCCCAGCCCGGCATCACCCGCAGCAGTCCGTCCGCCACCCCCATGTACCAGTCGGGCTGCGACCCGGCCGAAACCTGGTCGGCGCGGTATGGGCCGTACTGCCAGACGGGGTTGATCTGCGCGACCGCGGCGATGACGAAGACAGCGCCGGTCACCAGCAGGAAATACCCGGCCGACTTGACGGCGCGGGCCTTGGCCGGCACGCCCACGACATTGCTGTTGGTGCGTCCGCGGCCCGGGTACTGGGTGTGTCCGTGGTAGAGCACCAGGGCCAGATGGGCGGTCAGGAGGCCCAGCATGAGGGCGGGGATGACCAGTACGTGGATGGTGTTGAAACGGGCCACGAGTTCATGGCCCGGGAACTCGCCTCCGAAGAGGAACATCGACAGATACGTTCCCACGACCGGAATGGAAAGGATCGTTCCGTTCACTACGGCGAGACCGGTCCCGGACAGCAGGTCGTCCGGGAGGTCGTATCCCGTCAGTCCCGCGAACATGGCCAGGACCAACAGCAGGAATCCGAACACCCAGTTGACTTCGCGCGGCTTGCGGAAGGCGCCCGTGAAGAACACCCGCATCATGTGGGCGAGCAGGGAGGCGACGAAGATCAGCGCCGCCCAGTGGTGGGCCTGCCGGATCAGCAGACCGCCGCGGACGTCGAAGGAGATGTGCAGGGTCGAGGCGAACGCCTCCGACATCAGCTGGCCGCGCAGCGGTGCGTAACTGCCGTTGTACTGCACCTCCTTCATCGACGGATGGAAGTAGAAGGTCAGATACACGCCCGTGACGACGAGAATGACGAAGCTGTAGAGACAGATCTCTCCCAGCAGGAAGGACCAGTGGTCCGGAAAAGCCCGTCGCGCTTTCTCTCTGACCAGGCGGTGGACGCCCAGACGCCCGTCGGCCCAGTCGGCGAGCCTTTCACCTTTGCCCATGTCGCTGCCGCCCCTCATAGATCGCTCGGGCAGCGTTGTGCGCGCGAGATGTCGAGTCCGCGCATCGCACGGCGTTCCCTTTCCGTTGTTCCGCCCCAGATGCCATCCGCCTGCCCCACTCGCATCGCCCATTCGAGACACTGCTCCGCGACCGGACACCGGCCGCACACGGCCTTCGCCTCGTCGATCTGCCGAAGTGGGGGACCACTGTTGGATATGGGGAAGAAGAGCTCCGGATCCACGTGCAGGCACGCTGCCCGTTCACGCCAGTGCATGGCATGGTCACCTCGTTCGGCAGTCAAGGAAAAAATGCGGTGCTGCCCTGTAAGACCGGGCAGCCGCCGAATGTGTGACATGCGATCACGGCGGGCCCGTGTCACAAGAACCGGGAGTTCCCGGTCTTAAGGGGTGAGCCCATACCCCTGCCGTGTGCGGGGCCGTGTGAGCGAGAGGGCGGGTGCGACGTGGACCAGGGTGATGCGGTGCCGATCGCCGAGCTGTGGGAGGAGCGCCGGTACCTGCTCGACGTCGCCCACTGGATGCTGGGCGACCAGGGCGCGGCCGAAGTCGTCGTCGACGAGGCCTATCAGCGGTGGTACGGGCTGTCCGGCGCCGCACGCAGGCAGGTCGCCGTTCCCCGGTCCTGGCTGGCGAAGACCGTCGGCGGAATCTGCCTGGGCCGGCTCGCACTGCCCGGCCGGGGTGCGGCCGGCCACGAGACGGGGCACGGACGGCCGTCGGAGGCGGAGGAGGAAGCGGGCCGGGTCGTCCTGACCGCGCTGGAGTCGCTGCCGACGGCCGAGCGCGCGGCGTTCGTGTTCCGCGCCTTCGGGATGGCCCCCGGTACGGCCGCCGACATCGTGGGCCGCACGGAGCCGGAAGTCGCCGAACTCGCCGCACGGGCCAGGCAGTCGCTGCAGTCGCGGCGCACCGGCTCCACGACACCGCAGCAGCACGACACCGTCGTCCGCGCAGTGCACCGGGCGTGCCTCACGGAAGACGGCGAACTGCTCACATCCTTGCTGTGCCCGGACGTCACGGCGTTCTTCGACGGCGGCGGCAAGATACGGGCGCTGACCGGACCGCTCCACGGCAGCCGGCCGGTCGCCGACAACCTGCTGACACTCCTGGCCCGCCGCCCGCACACCACCCTGAGCACCCATTCCGTCAACGGCCGGACCGGCCTCGTAGCCCGATACGGCCGCCAGGTCACCGCCGTCATCAGCCTCGACGTCGCGAACAATCGGGTCGCCCAGTTCTGGGTCGTGATCGACCCCGACACACTGCGGCCCTGGAACCAGCCCCACACCGACCGCGGCACCGGCACGGACGCGCGCCCGTGACAGCGGGGAGGACGTCGCGCCGCCGCCGTCACACACCGTCCGGCACGGTGTCGGGCTCCGCCTCCCGCCAGAACTGCCGATAGGCCGAGAGCCCGGCCACCCGGGCACGGCCCCGTATGCCGTCGCCGTCCGAGAGGCTGACGACATCGGGCGTGAGCAGGGCCTCCAGTGACGCCACGTCTCCCGTCCTGGCCGCCGCGACGAAGGCGCTCAACAGGCGCCGGTGCTCGGCCGCGTCCACGCTCGTGTCGACGGGTTCCGGCTGGCCGCGCTGGCAGAAGGTCGTTGATGCCCGGACGGGTACGTCCTCGGCCTCGACCGCGCCGCCGAGCATCCGGTAGGCGATCCCGAAGAGCCGCCTGCGGTGGCGTACGAAGAGGGCGATTGCCTCGTCGAGGTCGTCGGTCGGGGTGGGAGACGGTTCGCGCGGCGCGCGGCGGTCAGTGCGACGAGCCGAGGATCACCACGACGCAGGCGCTCATCGCCAGGGTGACCAGGACCATGGCGACGAGCGTGCCCCGCAGCCACTGCCGGATCCGTGCCTGGTGCCGCGCTTCCAACGCGTCGACGCGTTCGGCGATGTGGTCGGTCACCATGCGGGCGACATGCCTCTGCTCGTCGACGTACCACTTCCCGATGTCCCGCTGCTGCTCGGGAGAGAGCCCCTCCACCCGCGCGGTGAGGTCCGCCACGCGGCGGTACACCGCTCCCATATGAGCCTCCCGGTACAGAAAGCCCTCGATGTCGCTCAGGCCGCGAGCGGCCTCCTCACGTGCGGTCATGGCGTACCCCCGGTGGAAACGAGAACCCCGCGCGGTCATGCCGTGCTCCCTTCCTTCGTACGGCCGACATCCTGGCCCTGCGTGCGCCCGCTCGTGACGAAGGCGTCCCGGGGATGCTGCACGGAGGCGAGGGACACAAGGTCCCGGCCCGTCAGCGCCGCGGTGAGCCAGACCGCCAGGACGCGGATCTTCCGCTCCCAACTGGGCACCGCCAGCACGTGATAGCCCCGGTGCATCAACCATGCCGGGAATCCCTTGATGACGATGCCCTTGTACTGGAAGATTCCCCGCCCCAGCCCCAGTGACGCCACCACGCCGAGGCTGCTGTGGCGGTAGTTCCGGACGCGCTTCCCGCGCAGGCCGGCCACGAGGTTCCGGGCGAGGAGCCTGCCCTGCCGTACGGCGTGCTGGGCGTTCGGCACCGTGCGCGCGCCCGGCACCGGCGAGGCCAGGTCGGGAACGGACGCGTCGTCGCCGGCCGCCCACACGTCGGGCACCGGTTCGCCGTCCGTGCCCACGCGCAGATCGGCGCGGACCAGCAGCAGGCCCCGCTCGTCGACCGGCAGGTCCGTGTGGTTGTGCACGACCGGGTTCGAGGCGTTGCCCGCGGTCCAGACGATCAGCGTGGAGTCGTACTCCTCCCCGTCGGAGAGGACGACATGGCCACCCTCGGCGGACAGCAGCTGTGTGTTGAGGTGGACATGTGCGCCCCGGCGCTCTAGATCGCGCACCACCCAGGCACCGGGTTTGTCGCTCACCTCGGGCAGGATGCGGTCCCGGGCCTCGACCAGGTGGAAGAACAGGTCGTCGGCGGTCAGCTCCGGATAGGACATGAGCATCGCGGTCGCCAGCGAGAGCAGTTCACCGAAGCCCTCGACGCCGGAGAACCCGCCGCCCACGAACGTGACGGTGAGCAGCTTTTGCCGCTCGGGGCCGGGCGGCAGCGACGCGGCCTGGTCGAACGCCGTCATCAGCCGGTCACGGACCGCCACGGCCTCCTCGACGTGCTTGAGACCGATGGCCTGCTGCGCGAGTCCTGGGATGGGGAAGGTACGGGTCACGGCTCCGGCGGTGACCACGAGGATGTCGTAGCGCAGCTCGTAGGCGTCCCCGCGCACCGGGCGGACGGTCACCGTACGGTCCGCCGCCCGTATCTCGTTCACGGTCCCCGCGATCAGCCGGGTACCGCTCAGATGCCGCCGCAGTGAGACGACGGCGTGCCGCGCCTCCACCGAGCCGGCCGCCACCTCCGGCAGGAAGGGCTGATAGGTCATGTACGGGCGCGGGTCGACGACCGTGACCCGAGCCTCGCCCGGACGCAGCTTCTTCTCCAGGCCCCATGCGGTGTAGAAGCCCGCGTAGCCGCCGCCGACGATCAGAATCTCTCGCATGATTCCCTCTGCTTCGTTGTCCGTCACTACATAGACCGTGCGGGCACCCCAGATGTGACATGCGAGGCGGTCACGGGCACCGTGCGGGGAATCCGTGGGCGTGAACGAGGAATGGGCGGGCACACGGAGGATCGGAGGTCGAAAACCATGATTCCCCTGCTTCTTGTTCTTCTGCTGGCCCTGATTCTCTTCGGTGCGGGTTTCGCGCTGAAGATTCTCTGGTGGGTCGCGATCGTGGTGCTGGTGCTGTGGCTCGTCGGTTTCGTGGCCCGTCCGAGGGGCGGGAGCGGCCGCTGGTATCGGTGGTAGCGCTGCTTTTCGGCGCGCGGAAATAATTCCCGTGCAAACGAAACGGAAAGGGGGACCGGCGGGATTGTCCGCCGGTCCCCCTTTTCTCCCGGGGGAGTTGTTGTCGAGTGACGCGGCATCCACTGTCGGGTCCGGCGTACCCTACGGTGCATGGGCGAACTGGCCGGTGGCCGTGGTGCAGTTGTGGATGTCGGGGCGGCAACCGGCGACATGGTGGTGGTCGAGGACCTGCGTCGCACCTACGGCAGCGGTGACACCGCCGTGCACGCCCTGCGCGGTGTCTCCTTCAGCGTGCCGCGCGGTGAACTCGTCGCCCTCAGAGGCCGGTCCGGCTCCGGCAAGACCACCGTGCTCAACCTGGTCGGCGGGCTCGACACTCCCGACGGCGGGCGGATCACCCTGGACGGCACCGACCTGGCCGGCCTCGGCGAGGACGGCCTGCTGGCGCTGCGCCGGGACCGTATCGGCTTCGTCTTCCAGTCCTTCGGGCTCATCCCGATTCTCACCGCGGCCGAGAACGTCGGGGTCCCGTTGCGGCTGCGGAAGGTCCCGGCCCGCGAGCGCGAGGCCCGCGTCGGCCTTCTGCTCTCCCTCGTCGGACTCTCCGACCATGCCGACCAGCGTCCCGGCGAACTGTCCGGCGGCCAGCAGCAGCGCGTCGCCATCGCCCGCGCGCTCGCCAACAACCCGGCCCTGATCATCGCCGACGAACCCACCGGCCAACTCGACGCGGACACCGGTCTCACCGTGATGGACCTGCTGCGTGCCGTCGTCCGCAGCGAGTCCGTCACCGCCCTCGTCGCCACCCACGACACCCAACTCCTCGCGCTGGCCGACCGCGTACTCGAACTCCGCGACGGCCGCATCGTCGAGGACAGCTGACAGCACCCGCCCTCGGCCCGGCGGATACCGCCCCTCGCCTGGAATTCCGCATTAGCCTGGCCGCTGTCCCACCGCGTCAGCGCCAGACTTCACCTCCCGGGAGACCGCGTGGCAGTTCATCAACGGCCCACCGGGGCACCGGACTTGGACGAGCTGCGGCGGCGGGCCACCGCGGCTGCCGCCCCGCGCCGCGAAGAGGGCCTGGTCGTCTGCGAGAACCTGGTGCGGATCTACCAGACCGAGGGCGTCGAAGTGCAGGCCCTCCAGGGGCTCGACCTGGCCGTGGCCGACGGCGAGATGATCGCGGTGATCGGTGCCTCCGGCTCCGGCAAGTCCACCCTGCTGGGCATACTCTCCGGCCAGGACGTGCCGACCGCGGGTGCCGCCGAGGTCGCCGGACACGACCTGCTGGCCATGAAGCGCCGAGACCGGCTCAACTACCGCCGTACGACTGTGGGTTTCGTCTGGCAGCAGACCTCCCGCAATCTGCTGCCCTACCTCTCGGCGGCCGAGAACGTGATGCTTCCGATGACGTACACCGGGGTCAAGCGTTCCCAACGGCGGGCCCGTGCCGAGGAGTTGCTCGACCTGCTGTCCGTCGGCCACTGCCGGGACCGCAACCCCGACACCCTCTCCGGCGGCGAGCAGCAGCGGGTCGCCGTGGCCGTCGCCAACGCCAACCAGCCCCGGGTGCTGTTCGCCGACGAACCCACCGGCGAACTCGACACCGCCACCAGCGACGAGGTCTTCGCCGCACTGCGCCGGGCCAACGAGGACCTGGGCGTCACCGTGATCGTGGTCACCCACGACGCGCTGGTGTCCGAGCAGGTCCAGCGCACCGTGCTGATCCGCAACGGCCGCACCTCGACCGAGGTACTGCGCCGGGTCGCCACCGGCGAGGACGGCGTCGATGTGCTCACCGCCGAGGAATACGCGGTCCTCGACGCCAGCGGCCGGCTGCAGTTGCCGGGCGAGTTCACCGAACGTCTGCACATGCGCAAGCGGGTGCGGCTGGCCCTGGAGAGCGACCACATCGGCGTATGGCCGGACGAGGCCGCCCGCCGGGCGAAGTCCGAGGCCGAGGACGCGATTTAGCGGGCGCAGCCGTTCACGTCAGGCGAAGTACGGCCCCCAACCGGCGTCGGCGGGCGAGGACCGTCTCGGTGGCCGCCGCCGTCACGATCAGCGCGCTCACGCCGGCGACGAGGGCCAGGGTCAGTGAGTAGTCGGTCCGCAGCGCCGGCTGGGCGGGGCCGCCGGTGAACTGCCGTAGGTCCAACGTCCCCGCCATGAGCCGTGGTTCGAGCAGTCCGAGCAGTGTGCCGCCCGCCGCCGAGGCCACCGCCAGCGGCAGCAGTTGCAGGAAGTGCAGTGCCCCGGCTTCCCTGCCGCCGAGTCCGAGCGTGCGCAGGAACGAGGTGGTGCGGCTGCGCTCGTCGGAGGTGAGGGTGAGCTCCAGGGCGAGCGCGAGCAGGCCCGTCAGCGCGGCGAGGATCGAGGTGACGGTGTAGATCGTGCCGAGCCCGCGCGTCAGGCCGTCCGCGCGCAGGGTGTTCAGCGTCTCGGAGCGGACGCGGATCCGGGCCGGCGGCCCGAGCGCCCTGGCCGCCGCCGACCGCAGTGCGGCGGGCTCGGTGCCGGCGGGAGTGTCGCCCTTGAGGAGCAACACGGTGCTTCCCGACGGTTGTTGGGGCAGCAGACGGTCGGCGTCGGCGGTGGTGATCAGCAGGGGCGTCCCGGCGGGGAGCTGCGCCGTGACCGGCCCGAGGAGCGGGTCGTCGAGTTGCGCGGCGGTGAGGGTGCCGACCGGCTTGAGGGCCAGGTCCACCGGAGGCTGTCCTGGGGTCACGACCGTCGTGGTGAACCCGCCAGTGCGCTCCCTCGCCCGGAGACCGGGGGAGAGGAGGGACGGCAGCGGGGTGCTCGCGTCGGCGCCGGTCCCTGCCAGCCCTGACAGGAGGGCTTCGGCCAGTGGCGACTTCGGGGCGACGGCGGCCAGTCGGCGGGGATCCACGGTGATCACGGCGACCTGCGGGATCGCCGCGCCGTCGGCCTGTCCCGCCAGGTCGAGGATGCGCAGCCGCTGGACGGCGGTCCGTATCCCGGTGGTGGCGGCCCCGGGCGCCGTGGTGCCGGCGGAGGCCGCGGTCCCGGACACGGTCGCGCTCGCGTCGGCGCCCGTGGTCCAGGCGGCCCCCGTGGTCAGACCCTCGTCGATCGTACGGTGCACCAGGCCGCCGAACACGGCCGTCCCCAGGGTCAGCACCAGGACGAACAGGGCCAGCCCGGTCGCCGGGGCGTCATGGGCGGCCCGGGCCGCGCCGACGAAGCCCACCGTTCCCCGGCCGCGCCGGGCCTGTCGTAGCACCAGACGCAGGACGAGCGGACAGATCCGCAGCAGGAGCAGTACGACGGCCAGCGCCACCAGCACCGGTACCGTGCCCAGAATCCCGTCCGGGCCCTGCGAGCGCAGCGCGACCACCCCGGCCGCCGCCGTGAGCAGCACCGTCAGTTCCAGGACGAGGCGTCGGCCGACGACCGTCTTCCGGCGCGAGCGCCGCAGCCGGCCGGGCCTGCGCGGCTCGCGGACCGCGAGCCAGGTCATCAGCGGCACCGTCAGCGCCACCACGGCGGTGGCGAGGGCGGCGGGCACCGGTTGCGGCGATCCGGAGGTGCCGGCGGGTGCGAGGGCCCGTCCCGCCGCCCAGCCGAGAAGCGCGGCGGTCAGCACCACGGGCCAGGCCACGGCGCAGCGCAGCAGCACCAACCGCGCGGTGGACGCGCCCCGCGCGCGCTGCAACCGCAGGTGCGCCTGCCTTCGGCGCAGCAGCAGTCGTACCGCTACGGCCGCGGTGGCCAGCGCGACCGCGGCCAGTGCGTCGACGGCGAACGTCGCGAGCGATCTGGCCTGTCGGTCCTGCTCGGTGAACGCGGCGAGCATCGGTGTCAGGAAGTCGGTCAGCAGCAGCGGTCCGGTGGTCTGCCCGCCGACCTGGCAGCCGGTGTCGCCGGTGATCGGGTCCACCCCCTGGCACAGGGCGGCGCTGAGGTCCGCGCTGTAGTGGGACAGCGGTCCGGTCAGGGCGCGGGCCCGGCCGAGCGCCGCCCCGGACAGGTCGGCGCGCAACTGCCAGGTCACGCGCGGGCCGCCCACTCCGGCGCCGGCCAGCAGGTCGGCGGCGTCGAGGCCGACGAGACCGCGGACGGCGAGCACGGTGCCCGCGGAACGCTCCTCGGGGTGGCGCGACGGCTGGTCCAGGCTCTCCCGGCCGGTCCAGAAGCCGTCGGTCGCGGCCGTGGTGCGGTAGACCCCGCTCACCAGCAACTGCGCCTGGGGCGGGGCGTTCTGCACCCCGGGCGTCTTGGCGAACTCAAGCGTCAGCCGACTGCCGACCCGGACACCCAGCGCCCGCGCGGTGGTCTGCGACAACCCGATCTGGGGCGCGGTGGCGAGCGGTGTGCGGTCGGCGGGGGCGTGGCCGCTGACGTAGCGCAGATGGGCCCGCGCGGACGGCAGATGGCTGACCGTCAACTGGGTGCTGGTGTTCGCCGGTCCGGGCGGTCGCGGTGAGAGCAGGGACGCCTGGTCGTAGTCGTAGCTGCCGCCGCCGGTGAAGGCCAGGTGCCGGGCGGCTCCGCCGCCGAGCTGCTGGGTGAGGGTGGGGCCGGCGCCGAGCAGGGTGGCCATGTCCACGGCGGGCGGCTGGGTGTTGAAGACCTCCGGAGTGGTGCTCAGGCTGATCAGGGGCGCCTCGGACTGCGCCGCGTCGACCCGCTGCCGTAGCGCCCGGTCCTCCTGGCCGCCCGCGAAGGCGGGGGCCCAGGCGCACAGTGCCGTCAGTGCCAGGACCAGCGCCGCGAGGCAGGCCAGCAGGGGCAGGTCGCCTCGGGTCTCCTTGCGGATCAGGCGGCGCGTCACCGCCGAGCCCACGGGTCGCGTCACCGTCTCGTTTCCGGCCGTACGGCTCAACGGTCCTCCCCCGCTCGCAGCACTCGCACCAGGTCCACCCGGGACAGCAGTCGGGCCAGTGCCAGGACGACCGCGCTGATGGCGAGCGCGGTCGCCAGCGCGGTCAGTGCCACGGTGCCCCAGGGGATGATCTGCGGGAGCGGCGGATAGGGGGTCTGTCCGCTGTCGTCCACGGTGACCAGCGGCAGCACCGTCGCTGCCAGGGCCATGCCCATCAACGCCCCCGGGACCACCGCGAACAGCGCCAGACTCAGCTGCTCGGCGCCCAGCAGCGCGGACAGGCTCTTGGCGCGGACGCCGATCGCCCGCAGCAGGGCGAACTCCTTGCGCCGCTGCCGGGTGGAGACCACCGCGTGCGCGGTGAAGGCGATGACCGCGAAACCGGGGGCCAGATAGCGGACCAGTTCCAGCGTCCGGCGCAGCCCCTCGCGGAACGGGTCGGCCTGGAGGGACGCGGCGGTGCGCGCCGTGGTCGTGACCCGGCCCAGCGCGGGCTGCGCCGCCACGGCGGCGGCCGTACGCACGCTGTCGGTGCTGCCGAGCCACCAGAACGCGGGATCCTCCTGGTCCACGCCGGCCCGTGTCAGCGCGGTGGCGAGTTGCCGCTGATCGGCGATCAGATGCCCCTGACCACGGCCCAGTCCGGGCAGCGAGTCGACCTCGCCCACGATCCGGGCGGTGACCCGGCCGTCGCCCAGGTCCAGGGTGGTGGTGCCGCCCACGCTGAGCCGTGCCTCGCGCAGCGTCGTGGCGTCGGCGCGTAACGGAAGCGGCGCCGGACCGCCCGCCGGACCCGCCACCAGCCGCACCTGGCTGCCGGCCTGGGTGTCGTAATCGCTGTCGGACAGACCGCCGAAGGCGTCCGAGGTCGCCCGGGAGGGCCGGATGCCGGTGCTGATGACGGTCCGGAGCACGTTGGTGCCGCCGGGAGCGATCGAGCACACCCCGGAGGTGCCTGGTTCGTAGCTGTCGGCCAACTGCCCTTTGCAGGCGCCCTCGGTGGAGTCGGCGGCGTGGTCCGTGCCGTCGGCCCAGACCTGCCCGCCGGGGAGCCGGGTGACCCAGCTGTCCGTGGTGTCGCGCGCGCCGACCCGGATCAGTTCCAGGTCCAGCCGCGCGGGAGGCGTGTTCGGCTGTGGCAGGACGTTCATGGCGGTCACCGTCAGCGGATACGCCCGTGGGTGGCCGCCGCTCAGCGCCACGCCGAGGGGGATCGCGACGGTGTGTCTGGCTCCGTCGGCGGTGGGCAGCCGGGTGGTCACGACGCTGACCAGGCCGGACGCGTCCTGCACGGTCACCTCCAGGCTCGGTGCGACGCGGCTGCCGTCGCTGCGCAGCCGCTCGTCCAGCAGCAGCGCGGTCGGACGCCCGGGGAGCGGTATCCCGAACACGACCGGTGTGGGGGTGTGGGGAGCGGGCCCGCCGACCGTGCCGACCAGGTCCTCGGTGGCGCCGCCGGGCAGGTTCACCGTCGACCGCGTCACCGGGGCCACGTCGGTCACCGCCGGCAGCGCGCGATAGGCGGCGCCCAGGACGGAGGAGGGATAGCCGTCGTCCGCCGACGGGGTGATCCGCACGTCCGCGCCGACGGCGAACGCGGCCTGCTCCGACGCCAGACCGCCAAGGCATGCCAGTGCGGTCGTGGCGAAGGCGCTCACCGACATGGCCAGGCACATCAGCACCACCGGTCCCGCGTTGCGCGCGGCCCGCCGGCCCAACTGCCAGCCCGCCAGCGGGAGTACGAGACCCCGGCCGCGCCTGCCGAACGCGTCCAGCAGCAGCGAGGTCAGCGGCAGCAGCCGCAGCAGCAGGAGCGCGGCGGCACCGGCCACCAGGGTCGGCACCAGGACCAGCACCGGGTCCGCGGAGGCGCTGCCGGTGCCCACGTCGGCGATCAGCGAATGGTGCCGCCGTAACTCCAGATAGCCCAGGGCCGCGACGGCCGGCAGGGCCAGGTCGGCGCCCAGCCGCTGTGCGGCGGCGGCCCGTGCGCCTCGGGTCGGCCGCGACCGTGCCGACGGGAGTACGGGCAGCAGGACCGCCGCCGCGTGCACCAGCAGGGTCAGACCCACGGCCGCCCACGCGTCGGTGCCCCGCCTGCCGGGGTGCAGCAACCCGGCCAGGAAGGGGGCGGCGACAGCGGCCGGGACACCGGTGAGCGCCCACTCGGCCGCCGCGCCGCGCAGCAGCCGTGGGGTTCCGGCGCCTCTGGCCTGCTGCAGCGCCAGTTCCTCGCGCCGGCGCACGGTCAGCTCGCGGGCGGCCAGCACCAGGGTGGCCAGGGCGAGGACCGCCAGCAGCACGCTCGGCAGGTACAGCGAGGACCGGGCCGCCACCGTCGGCACCGTCAAGTCGTCGATCGCGCCCGGCAGTCCGGAGGCCACCGTCACATCGGCCAGCGACGGCTGGTGCCCGCCGAACACCGACACGCGGCTCTGGCTCCCGGAGAAGGCGCGCAGCCGGTCGCGCAGAGCCGTGAGGCAGTCCGCGTCGAGCCGGGAGAGGTCGGGCTGCACACTCCAGTGGGCCGTCAGATGCCCGTTCAGGACGGCGCTGCCGTTGAGAGCCGACGGCGAGACCACCAGCAGGTCCTGGTCGGCCGTCTCTCCCTGGGCGAGGTCGCCGGCCATCGCGGGCCAGAACCCGACGGCACCGATCGCCCGGAAGACACCGGTGATCCGCAGGGTCATGGCGCGGTTGAAGGCGTCCTGCACGCGGAGACTGGAGCCGGGGCCGATGCCCAGGCGTTTCGCCAGCGCGTCCGGCACCGCCGTGTCGACCGGGGCGGTGGACCCGGTGGAGACCCTGACCTCGGGCAGCGAGGTGAACGCGCCGGCCGGGGCGTCCGCGGTACCGGCGGGCCACCGCCCGGAGACCAACCGTCCGAACCCGCCCCCGTCCTGCACCGCGACCGGATGCAGCCCGGCGCCTCCGGGCGTGCGCGGTGGGCCCGCGACCCCGTCGATCCCCGTCACCGAGACCGGCGAGGTGCCCAGCAGCCCCACATAGGTCCGCTGCGGCACCCCGGCGAACACCCGGTCGGCGGCGGCCCGCACATCGCGGTCGGCGGCGGCCATGCCTCCGGCCCGGAAGGACGCGTTGACGTTCACCTGCGCGTCGAGGTCGGCGGCCAGCCGCCGTACGGCACCGGCCTGCACCGAACTGCCCGCGAGCGCCGCGAGGGCGGCCAGTGCCGTCGCGCACAGCAGCACGGTCACCGCGACGGCGGCCAGCACCAGCCCGTGCTGCGCGGCCCGCCTGGCGACCACGGGGAGCCGGCGCCGGGCCGGACGCGGAGCACCCGGGCCTCGCCGCGGCGAAGACCTGACGGCCGTGGCGACCACATGAACCCCCGCAGAATCGAACATGTGACGTACGGCGCGCCACAGTCCTACCAGGCACGCTTCGGGCGACGCAAGAAACGCCGATCGCCGGCGCCCGCGAACTGACCTGTGCGTGGCCTCAGTTGAGGCGCGGGAGCGGTGCTTCTACCACCGGCCGCACGCCGCTGACCAGGTCTTCGGCCGCCGCGTTCAGGTTGTGTTCAGGCTCGGGCGGGCGTCGGCCAACTCACGCACCAGAAGCACCAAAGCTCTGGCAAAGGGGGCTGGGGCAACCGCCGGACACCGTGTCATCGTGCCTGCCATGACGACAGATCACCTCACGCACCACCGGCCCCCGGGCCACGCACGACACACGGCGAGCAAGGTGCCGGAGGTGACCGTCTACTTCTGGATCATCAAGGTGCTGACGACCGGCATGGGCGAGACGGCCTCCGACTTCCTGGCCCACGCGTTCGGCCCGATCCCCGCCGTCGGCCTCGGCGGCCTCGCCCTGGTGGCCGCCCTCGCGGTGCAGTTCGCCGTCCGGCGGTACGTGGCCTGGATCTACTGGACCGCGGTCGTCATGGTCAGCGTCTTCGGCACGATGGCCGCCGACGTCCTGCACGTCGGCCTCGGTGTGCCGTACGCGGTCTCGACGCCGTTCTTCATGGCCGCGCTGGCCGCGGTCTTCGCCCTCTGGTACCGCTCCGAAGGCACCCTGTCCATCCACAGCATCCACACCCGGCGCCGCGAACTCTTCTACTGGGCCACGGTGCTGGCCACCTTCGCCCTGGGCACCGCCGCCGGGGATCTCACCGCCACGATCGGCCTCGGCTACCTGGGCTCCGCCGTCCTCTACGCCGTCGCCATCGCCGTTCCGGCCGTCGCCCACCGGTGGGGCGGCCTGAACGCGGTGGCCGCGTTCTGGACGGCGTACGTCATCACCCGCCCGCTCGGCGCGTCCGTCGCCGACTGGATGGCCCTCAGTCATGGCCGGGGCGGCCTCGCCATGGGGCTCGGCCCGGTCACGCTGTCCTGGACGGTGGCCATCCTCGGCTTCGTGGGGTACCTGGCGTTCTCCCGCAAGGATGTCGGGCAGGGCAGGGCGTCGGCATGAGGTGAGGGACAGGTTCGTGGTCAGCCTGCGGGCAGTGTGACCACGAACCGTGCTCCGGGTGTGTGCCCGGCGTCGTGCGTCACTTCGCCGCCGGCGGAGCGGGCGAGGCGTCGGGCCAGGGGCAGGCCGAGGCCCGCCCCGCCGTGGCCGTCGGCCGGATCCGCCCGCCGGCCGGGCTCGAAGAGCAGCCCGGCGAACGCGGGCGGTACGCCGGGGCCGTCGTCGACGACGTCGACGCCCACACCGTCGGGTGTGCGGTGCACGCGGACGGCTACGGTGGAGCGGGCGTAGCGGCACGCGTTGGCGAGGAGCGGGCTGACGATGCGTTCGAGGAGGGAGGGCGGCACCCCTGCCACCAGGGACGGGCCGTCGACGGTGACCGTCAACTCGCCCGGCACGCACAGGACTTCGGCCGGGCGCCGGAGCGTGGACAGCATCTGCGCGGTGCCCGGAGCGGTGAGCGTGCCGTCGCAGGCGTCGGCCAGCAGGGTGTCGCAGATCGTGCGCATGGACTCGGCGGCCTCCGCGATGACCTGGTGACTGGCGTCGGTCTGGTCGGCCGTGCGGGGGCGGGCCCGCCACCAGTCGAGCTCGGCGATGATCCGGCTCAGGGGTGTGCGCAGCTCGTGCGAGAGTTCCCCGGTGAGCTGCCGCTCGTGGCGCAGCAAGGTGCGGATGCGGTCGAGGATGGCGTCCAACGACGCGCCGAGACGGGCGAGTTCGGCCGGATGCCGCATGCTGCCGAAGCGCTCCCCGGAGGCCACGGCGCTCCACTGGCCGGCCTGGTCGGTCATCGTGCGGACCGGGCGCAGGGCGCGGCCGACCGCCAGCCGGGTCAGGACGTAGGTGCAGGCGAGCATGACGGCGTCCAGGGCGAGCGATCCCAGGAGCAGGGTGTCGGCCGAACTCCGGTACGGGGAGAGGTCCAGCGCGGTGACGACGGTGGCGCCGCCGGAGATCGGGTAGGAGCACAGGCGCAGTGGGCCCCGCACGTCTGCGGTGACGCACCGCTGTCCGCCTCGGGAGGCGAGCGCGTCGGCGATCCGGGTCAGGGAGCCCGAGGCCGGCGGTGCCTCCAGCAGTTGCCGGCCGGAGTAGATCCACACGTCGGCGTCGAGGAGGTCGTCGTGGGAGGTCTCCAGGACCCGCACCGTCGGGCCGCTGGTGTCGATCGTCGTGGCCACGGCGGCGGCGCGGGTGCGCAGCTCGTCGTCGGCCTGGTGCTGGAGGCGGTGTCCGGCCACGGAGTTGAAGGCGACGGTCAGGACCAGCATCAGCAGCGTGGCCGTGACGAGGGCCACGAGCGAGAGCCGGCCGCGCAGCGTGCGGGGTGCCGCACGGCGCAGGAGGGCGCTCGCGTGCCACCGGCGAAGGACACCGCTCATGCCAGGTGATGCCCGATTCCGCGAGCCGTGCCGATCGTCCGCTCGCTGCCCGCCTCGCGCAGCTTGCGGCGCAGTCGGGTCAGGTACTGGTCGAGGGTGTTGTCGTGGACCCGGGCCCCTTCGGGCCAGCCCGCCCGGACCAGTTCGCGGCGGCTGACGATCCCGCCGTGGGCCGCCATGAGCGCGGCCAGCAGCCGGAACTCGGTCGGCGTCAGATCGACCCGCGCGCCCCGGACGTCGACCGTGTGCCGGACGGCGTCCAGCACCAGGTCTCCCGCCGTGGCGGCGGGCGGTGGCGCGGCCCGTTTGAGGGCCGCCCGCAGCCGGGCGGCGAGCTCGGCGAGATGGAAGGGCTTGGACAGATAGTCGTCGCCCCCGGCCGAGAACCCCGCCAGCCGGTCGGGCAGCCGGTGGTGCGCGCTGAGGAAGACGACGGGGGAGCGGAACCCGTTCGCGCGCATCGCCTGGCACACGTCCCGCCCGTCGGCGTCGGGCAGCCCGATGTCGAGTACGGCGGCACAGATGTCGTCGGTGGCCAGCCGCAGGGCGGTCGCGCCGTCCGACGCGGGGACGGTGTCGAAGTCCTCGTCCCGCAGCCCGCGCATCAGCACGTCCCGCAGGGCGTGATCGTCCTCGACGACCAGGATGGTCCGGCGCATGATGCTCCCGTGGGTGACTACAATTCTGTAGACCGTCTACGGCACTGTAGACGATCGAGGGGCGGGAGCACGCCGCACGGCAGTCGGGATGCGTTCAGCCGACCTGCTGAACGAGAAGGCGGGCCTGGGCCTCGGTGCGGCGGGCTCGTCGGCCGTACTGCTCGCGATCCTGATCGCCCCGACGCGCCACGCCCTCCACCAAGAACGCCGGAGCCTCATCCGCGCACCCCCCCCGACGGACATCGAAGCGCCAGACCGGGGCACGCGGGAGTGCGGGCCACATGACGTGCGTCCGCACATCGGCCCGTCCAGTGTTTCCAGGAAGGCATCATGACGTCGTCTCATACGCACAAGTGGGGCCTACGGAACGGCAGTTCCACCGGCCGCCGGAGCCGCGCGCCGGGCGAGGCCGAGGGGAAGCGGGCGCTGGACGTCACCGGGCGTGCCGGATTCGTCGCACGGGGCGTCGTCTACGTGCTCGTCGGCGCCCTCGCCCTGCGGATCGCGTTCGGCGACGGTGGCCGGGAGGCGGACCGGCAGGGCGCGTTGCAGCAGGTCGCGGCGCAGCCCTTCGGAAAGGCGATGCTGTGGATGCTGGTCGTCGGCTTCGGCTGCATGGCGATCTGGCGGGGCTCCCGGGCGCTGTTGGCCAAGGGGCCGAAGAACAAGGTCGGTTCGCGGTTGCTGGACGGCGGCCGGGCCGTGTTCTACGGCTTCGTCTGCTGGGGTACGGCGTCCTTCGCGGCCGGGACCGGTGGATCGTCCGGCAGTGACGCGAAGTCCCAGGACTGGACCGCCTCGGCGCTGAAACTTCCTGGCGGCCAGGTGCTGGTGGGTCTCGTCGGCTGCGTCCTGATCGGAGTCGGCGCGACCCTCGCGGTGCGTGCGGTGATGCGGCGCTTCCTGCGGAGGCTGGAGACCGGCAGGATGAGCCGCCGGGTACGGCAGGTCGTCACCGGCCTCGGTGTGGCCGGCGGTGTGGCGCGCGGTGCCGTATTCGCCGGCGTGGGCGTCTTCGTACTCGTCGCTGCCGTCCGCTTCGACCCGCACCAGGCCAAGGGCATGGACGCCACCCTCCGCACCTTCGCGCACACTCCGGCGGGCCCGTGGCTGTTGGTCGCCGTGGCCGTCGGGCTCGTTCTCTTCGGCGGTTTCTCCTTCGCGTCGGCCCGCTGGCGCCGTCTGTGACCGGTGTCCGGGCGACTCCGGCGGGAGGGGCCGGGGAACAAACATCCGTCCGGGTAGACATGAAGTCGCCCGGAGCGGGCACGTGGGGTTCGTCCTGTCCTCCCACTCAAGGCGGCATCGTGGTTTCCTCCGTGAACACCCTCGGCGCAACTGCCCCTGCCCGCGTGGGAACACGGCAGACCGCGGACGAACTGCCGTGGATCGAGGACGGGTCCAAGGTCGCTCCCAAGGACGCACGCGTGATGTCGCGGCTCTTCCTGGACCGGCTGCGGGAGTTGGAGGAGGGCACCCAGGAGTACCAGTACGCGCGGAACACGCTGATCGAGATGAACCTGTCCCTGGTGGCCTTCGCCGCCCGCCGCTTCCGCGACCGGGGCAGCGGCGACATGGAGGACGTCATCCAGGTCGGCACGATCGGCCTCATCAAGGCCATCGACCGCTTCGACCTGACCCGCGAGGTCGAGTTCACCTCCTTCGCGATCCCCTACATCGTCGGCGAGATCAAGCGCTTCTTCCGCGACACCACCTGGGCCGTGCACGTCCCGCGCCGCCTCCAGGAACTCCGTGTCGATCTCGCCAAGAGCAAGGAGGCCCTCGCCACCGCACTGGGCCGCACCCCCACGGTCAAGGAACTCGCCGCCCATCTGGAGCTGACCGAGGACGAGGTCGTCGAGGGACTCATCGCCGCCAACGGCTATGTCGCCGGATCCATCGACA
This sequence comes from Streptomyces sp. NBC_01622, assembly GCF_045209635.1. Classification (NCBI taxonomy): domain Bacteria; kingdom Bacillati; phylum Actinomycetota; class Actinomycetes; order Kitasatosporales; family Streptomycetaceae; genus Streptomyces; species Streptomyces sp. NBC_01622. The sequence goes on along the minus strand of NZ_CP109293.1, from coordinate 994,179 downwards.
CCCCGGGCGGCGACGACGACACCGACGGCGCGCCGAAGTACGCCGACACCCTGGGCGACGCCGACCCGGCCCTGGAGCTGTTCGAGGACCTCCACACGCTCGCCCCGCTGCTGCAAGGGCTCGACGAGCGGGAGCGGACCATCATCGAGATGCGCTTCGGCCAGGAGCTGACCCAGGCCGAGATCGGCCGCGCACTGAACCTCTCGCAGATGCACATCTCCCGCCTGCTGAACCGCACCCTGAAGAAGCTGCGCACCGGCCTGCTGTCCATGTGATCCGGGCCCGCACATCACCGAGCGGTCTGTGAGGATGGGCCCCATGGATGTGCGGAGCAGAAACCGGGTGACCGTGACCGGCCGGGCCGGCGGGCCGGTGGTGGTGCCGGCGCACGGGTTCGGGTGCGACCAGCACATGTGGCGGCTGGTGGTACCGCTCCTGGAACGCGACTTCACCGTGGTGCTCTTCGACCATGTGGGAGCCGGACGTTCCGACCTGTCGGCATGGAGCCCGGAGCGCTACTCGACGCTGGACGGCTACACCGAGGACGTGCTGGAGATCTGCCGTGAACTGGGCCTCGGCCCGGTGACCTTCGTCGGGCACTCGGTGAGCGCGATGATGGGCGTCGTGGCCGCCGCGCGCGATCCCAAGGCGTTCACCGGCCTCGTGCTGCTCGCGCCCTCACCCCGCTTCGTCGACGATCCGGCCAACGGCTACCGCGGCGGGTTCAGCGCCGAGGACATCGACGAACTCCTGGGCTCCCTGGACGCCAACTACCTGGGCTGGTCGGGCGCCATGGCACCGGTGATCATGGGCAATCCGGAGCGCCCGGAACTGGGGGAGGAGCTGACCAACAGCTTCTGCCGCACCGATCCGGACATCGCCCGCTCCTTCGCCCGCGTCACGTTCCTGTCGGACAACCGGGAGGACCTCGTCGGCGTCACCGTGCCCACGCCGGTCGCCCAGTGCTCCCGGGACGCGATCGCGCCCCCGGAGGTCGGCCAGTCCGTACGGTCCCGGATCCGGGACAGCAGCCTGGTCACCCTGAACGCGACCGGCCACTGCCCCCAGCTCGCCGCGCCGGAGGAGACGGCCACCGCGATCACCGAATTCGTCGGGGCCACCCGCCGATGAACATCAGCGGCGAGACCGGGAGCGGCGATCACAGACAACCCGGGAAACAGCCCGGTACCGAGCACGCGGCGTTCTCCGCACTCCTGGAGGACAGCGCCGAGGACCTCTACGAACACGCGCCCTGCGGCTACCTGTCCACCCTCATGGACGGCACCATCGCGAAGATCAACACGACACTGCTCTACTGGCTCGGCCACGAACGCGGCGACCTGGTGGGCCGCAGGACCTTCTCCGACCTGCTGACCGTGGGCGGCCGGCTCTACCACGAGACCCACTTCGCCCCGCTGCTGCGCATCCAGGGCGAGGTCAGCGGCATCGCCCTGGAACTGAGGACCACCGACGGCGGCCGACTGCCCGTGCTGGTCACGTCCACGGTCAAGACCGGCGACGACGGGCTGCCGCTGCTGATCCGCACCACCGTCTTCGACGCCCGCGACCGCCGCGCCTACGAGACGGAACTGCTGCGCGCCCGCCGCCAGGCTGAGCGCGAACGCGAAGAACTCATGCGCCTCAACGCCACCCTGCAGCAGACCCTGCTGCCCCCAACTCTGGTGAACGTGCCGGGACTCGACGTCGCCGCGTACTACCACGTCGCCTCCACCGACATGGTCGGCGGCGACTTCTACGACCTCTTCCCGCTCTCCGCCGGGACCTGGGGGCTGTTCCTGGGGGACGTGTGCGGCAAGGGTGCCGCAGCGGCGGCCGTCACCTCACTGGCCCGCTACACGCTGCGCGCCGCCGCCGTCTACGACCCCGACCCGGCCGCCGTCCTGAGCAATCTCAACACCGTCCTCAACCACGAGTACAACGGCCACGACCCGAGGTTCTGCACCGTCGTCTTCGGACTGCTCACGCCCGAGGGCGAGTACGGCGGCTTCCGCATCACCCTGGCCAGCGGGGGCCACCCTCCGGCCCTGCTGCTGCGCGCCGACGGCAGCGCCGACCAGGTGGACACGCCGGGCGGACAGCTCATCGGCGTGCTGCCCGACGCCCACATCGCCACCGCCACCGTCCATCTCGCGGCGGGCGACACCCTGCTGCTGCACACGGACGGTCTCACCGAGGCCCGCCAGGCCCGCACCGCCGACGGCGACCGCTACGGGGACGAGGCCCTCCTCGACTTCGCCCGGGCGCTGGCACCCACCACCGCCTCCGACGCCGTAGCGGCGATCCGCGACCTGCTCGACACCTTCGGCACCGGCATCGACGACGACACCGCCGTCCTCGCCATCAACGTGCCCCGACCGCCCAGCGAAGAGCAGCAGTGAACCGACTCGCCGTACAGACCCGGACCACCCCCGCGGGCCCCGTCGTCGAACTGACCGGCGAGCTCGACTACGACAGCTGCGCCCAGGTGCGCGATCTCCTGCCCGCGCTCGCGCTCCAGGACGGCCAGCAGCTCGTCGTCGACCTGACCGGTGTCACCTTCTGCGACTCCAGCGGCATCACCGCGCTGCTCGCGGCCCGCAACCACGCCCTCGCCGCCCGGGCGGACATCGCGCTGGCCGCGGTCCCCGCGCACCTCGGCCGGATCTTCCACATGGTCGGCCTGGACCAGGTCTTCTCCACCCACCCCACCGCACAGGCGGCCGAAGCGGCCTGGACCCCTCCGGCGGCCCGCCCCTGAACCGTCAACGGGCGAGATAGAACCGGATCGTCGTGCCGTCCGGAGCCGTGTGCACGCGGACGAGGTCGGCGACGGAGTGGACCAGGAGGAGTCCGCGCCCGCCGGGCAGGTCGCGTGACGGCGGGCGGCGGCCGGCCAGTGGGTCGGTCAGCCGGCCGCGGTCCTCGACCTCGCAGACGATCCGCTCGCCCTCGGCCCAGATCCGCAGCGTCCCCGAACCGCCTCCGTGCAGCACGCTGTTGGTGGTCAACTCCGCGACGGCCAGCGCCAGATCCTGCAACCGCGTGCCCGCCAGGCCCAGCCGCTCGGCCTCCTGGACCGCGAAACAGCGGCACTTGGGGAGCTCGCCCGTGTCGAACGCGAGGGAGGCCGCACCCGGCGGGTGGACGAGCAGCTCGTTGTAGCGGGCGATCATCCGCTCGGGATCGTAGGTGCCGGCGGGGAGTCGGCCCTGTCCGTCGATGACGAGCGGGTGGGTGGCGCGGGCGTCGGCGAGCACCTGCGGTGCCAGACGGTCCGCGTCGTAGGGGCACAGGATCGTCAACTCGCGGCCTACGAAAGCGGAGTTGATCAGCGCCTCGTGCTGGACGCAGGCCGGGTACTCCGCGGCGGTGCGGCCGGGCCAGATCGGTTCCCCTATGATCCGCACCCGGCCGCCGGAGTGCGCGTCGGCGAAGGCCCGCAGCACGCCCGGGATGATCCGCCCCGGATTGCGGCCGACCTCGGTCATGTCGAGGAACCGCACCCCGGCGGCGCCCGGCCCGAGTCCGGTTCTGATCAGGTCGAGGTGGGGGCCCGGCACGGCGACCGCGACGGCCTCCCCGGCCGCCAGACCGTCCCGGACGAACGGCACCGTGCCCGCCGCGTACTGCTCCTCGCCCCGGTAGAACAGCGCGGGATGTACGAATGGTCGACCGTCGGTGGCCGTACTCATCGCACCGCCACCTCGATCCTCGTCGGTCCGGCCGGAACATGTCCACGACGCGCGGCAGTCTACGGCGGCGGCTTCGAGGCCGTCAGGAACAGAAGTCCGCGACGGTGTCGGTGAGGATGTCCGTCAGCCGGTGCAGGGAGGCGGTGTCGGCCCATTCGACGGCCTCGTGGGCTCCCGCGCCGTCGGCCCCGAAGAGCAGACAGGGGATCCCGGCCCGGTCCAGCAGGGCGCAGTCGGTCCAGTACGGCTCGGCGAGGACGGCGGGCGTGTGCCCGAGGACGGACCGGGCGTGGTGGAGCAGCGTGCGGACGACGGGCTGGTCCGGGTCCCCCTCGAACGGCTCGCGGTGCAGGCCCCGGCGCAGCTCGTAGCTGAAGTCCGGGACGGTGGCGGCGAGTTGGTCCAGGATCGCGGTCAACTCCGCCTGGACGGTGTCGGCGTCCTCGCCCGGCACCGTGCGCCGTTCCAGGGTGATCCGGCACTGCGCGGGGTAGGTCGAGGGCTCTTCGCCACCGTGGATGACGGAGGCGTGCACGGTGCCGGAGCCGAGCCGCGGGTGCCCTTCGGCGGCGGCGAGGCGTCGGCCCAACTCCTCGACGGCCACAAGGAAATGACCGGCCTTGGCGATGGCGTCGATGCCCAGGTCCGGCTGCGACCCGTGGGCGGCCCGCCCGTGCACGATCACGTCGAACCAGACGAACCCCTTGTGGGCGAGGATCACTTGGAGCCGGCTCGGCTCGGTGACGATCGCCGCGTCGGCGGTGAACGACTCAAGTACCTCCTCGGTACCGGCACTTGCGTTCTCCTCGTCGGCGACAAGGGCGAGCAGCACATCACCGCGCAACGGCCCCCGCGCGGTGGCCCGGGCGGCGGCGATCATCATGGCCGCGACACCACCCTTCATGTCGCAGGCCCCGCGCCCGTAGAGCCTCCCGTCCTCGATTCGAGGGCTGAGCGGCTCGCCCTCGTAGCCGCCCAGGCCCACGGTGTCGAGATGCCCGTTGAGCATCAGCGAACGGCCGCCACCCGTACCGCGGGCGATCGCGACGAGGGACGGGCGCCCCGGGTTCCGCTCCAGCCGGTGCACCTCGAACCCGCGCGCGCCGAGCCAGTCCGCGCACAGATCGGCGATCGCCCCTTCCCCCGCACCCGAGGCCGCGAGACCCGGGTTGACGGAGTCGACCGCGACCAGCCGCTCCAACAGCCGTACGGGGTCGAGTTCTTCGGACTCCTGCGTCATCGCTGCTCCTGGGCGTACGGGTTGGCGGCCGTGCCCTCGGTGCTCAGCAGGACCACGGTCGAGTCGGAACCGACGGCCAGGGCTCTACGGCGCCCGGCGGCGCCCGCCCCGGTCAGCGCGGCGCGGGCGCCCGCGAGCGAGGCCGCGCCGCAGGGGCCCGCGGAGACACCGGCGGCGGCGAGATCTCGGGCGGCGCCCGCGCTGTCGGCGTCGGTGACCGCGACGGCTGCGTCCAGACCGTCGCGCAGCAGGGGCCACGCCAGGCTGGAGACGGTGCCGCAGTTCAGTCCGGCCATGGTGGTGGTACCGGTCGGCACGCTGACCGGCTCCCCGCGGCCGAGACTGGCCAGTACACAGGCCGCGGTGACGGGCTCCACCGACAACAGCGCGGTCGCGACGGCCCCGTCCCGCCGACTGCGGTAGTGCGTGACGGCGGCCTGCGCGAGCGAGCCCACGCCCGCCGGGACGACCACCAGGCCCGGTGCTCCGGCGCCCAGCTGCTCGTCGATCTCGGCGAACAGGGTGGCGTAGCCCTGCACGATCCAGCCGGGGATCCGCTCGTAGCCGGGCCGGCCGGTGTCCTGCACGAGCACGGAGTCCGGCCCGCCCGCCGCCCCGGCCGCCCGGCGCACGGCTTCGTCGTAGGAGCCGGGCACCAGGACCACGTCCGCGCCCTCGTCCTCGATGGCGGTCACGGCCGCCGGGTGGACGCCTCGTGGCACGAAGACCTGGGCGGGGTGCCCGAACAGCCGCGCCATCCGGGCCACGGCCCGGCCGTGGTTGCCGTCGGTGGCGGTGACCAGGCGTACCAGGCCGCTGCCCGTCCGCCGGGCCAGCACCTGGTGGATCGCCCAGGATGCGCCCAGCGCTTTGAACGCGGGCAGCCCCAGGCGCGCGGACTCGTCCTTGACGAACACTCGCCCCACTCCCAACTCGGCTGCCAGGGCGGGGAGTTCGGTCAGAGGGGTGGGCGCGTAGCCGGGCAGCCCGGCGTGGAAGTCCCGCACCTCGGCCGGAGGCGGCGCGCAGGTCCAGGTTCGGGCGCCGGACCTGACGTACCAGGGCAGACGGCGCGGGGCGGAGCTGCCGGAGAGGAGAGAAGTCTTGGACACCTGATCAGCGTGTGACCAATTGTATGATTAGTCCAGCGCATGTTTTCGAACAGTATTCGTCAGAAAAACTGACTGATGGAGCCCGGTGATGTTCGACCTGCACCGACTGCGCCTCCTGCGCGAGCTGAAGCACCGCGGCACGCTGGCCGCCGTCGCCGCCGCGCTGTCGTACAGCCCCTCCGCCGTCTCCCAGCAGCTCTCGCAGCTCGAATCCGAGGTCGGCGTCCCGCTGCTGGTGCCCGTGGGGCGCCGGGTGCGGCTCACCCCGCAGGCGGAGATCCTCGTCGCGCACACCGAGGCCGTGCTCAAGCGGCTGGAGGAGGCCGAGGCGGACATCGCCACCTCCCTCACCGACCTCACCGGCACGCTCCGCATCGCCTCCTTCCAGACCGCGGCGCTCGCCCTGGTGCCGACCGCGCTGACGCTGCTGCGCGACGCCCACCCCCGCCTGCGGGTCGAGGTCACCCAGGCCGAGCCGAGCGAGGCGCTGCCCGCGCTCCTCGCCCGCGACTTCGACCTCGTCATCACCGAGGAGTACCCGGGCAACCCGCACCCCAGGCCCGCCGAACTCGAACACGAACCCCTCTGTGAGGACCCGCTGCGGCTGGCCACCCCGAGACCCGTCGACCAGGACACCGGACCGGTGGACGCGCTCCGGGCGCTGGCCGGCCACCCCTGGGTGATGGAACACGTGGGCTCACCCGCCCGGCACTGGGCCACCGCACTGTGCCGCACCGCGGGCTTCGAACCCGATGTGCGCTTCGAGTCCGCCGACCTGGTGCTGCACCTGAGGCTGGCCGAACTGGGCCATGCCGCCGCCCTGTTGCCGGACCTCGCGTGGAACGGCCGCCCGCCCACGGTCGAGCTGCGACAGCTCCCCGAGGGCCATCGCACCCGCTCCCTGTTCACCGCCGTACGCAGCGGACGCGGCCCCCACCCCGCCATCCGCGCCTGCCGCCGGGCACTTCGGCGGGCGATCGCGCCCTAGTACGCGAACTCTCTTACGGAACGGTCCTGTTCAGGTCGAGCCGGCCGACGCGGGCCACGTTCTCCCGGTCGTCGGCGTCCCCGCTCGGCTCCGCCGCGAACCAGGCGTCGAGGATCTCCCTGAGCAGCGGCTCCGACGTCAGGCGCAGACCGAGGGCCAGCACGTTGGCGTCGTTCCAGCGGCGCGCGCCGTCCGCCGTGTAGGCGTCCGTGCACAGTGCTGCCCGTACGCCCGCCACCTTGTTCGCGGCGATCGACGCGCCCGTGCCGGTCCAGCAGCACACGACCGCCTGGTCGGCGGTCCCGGCGGCGACCTCGCGGGCCGCCGCCTCCGAGCAGACCGCCCACTGCGGGTCGTCGCCGGGCCGCAGCGCCCCGTGCGCCAGCACCTCGTGACCACGCTCGCGCAACTCCGCGACGAGGGCGCGCGCCACAGGTTCGTCCATGTCCGAGGAAACAGAGATCCGCATGTCCCGGAGGCTACTCAGCGGACGGGTTCCGTGCCATCCGCGCACACGCGGGAGCGGCCCCCGCCGGGTCGAGACCAGGAACAGACCCATGGCCTACGACCAAGCAGGGGCCGACGACGGCTACGACCGGCGCCAGTTCTGGTTGGCGCCGCCGGTGCAGGTCCAGATCTCCAGCGCCGTGCTGTTGGCCGTGCCGTGGCCGACCGCGTCCAGACACTTGCCGGAGCCGACGTTGACGACGCTGCCGTCGGAACGCACCCGCCACTGCTGGTGGGCGCCGCCGTTGCAGTCCCAGATCTCCACCGGGCTGCCGTCGGCGGTGGCACCGCCGGTGACCTCAAGGCACTTGGAGTCGTAGACGGTCAGCTGGTTGGTGGCCGTGGAGGTCCAGGTCTGGTGGGTGCCGCCGTTGCAGTCCCAGAGGGCGGGCTCGGTGCCGTTGGCCTGGTTGGCGCCGGGGACGTCCACACAGCGGCCGGACTCCTGGCCCTTGAGGGGTGCCGAGACCGCGCCGCGCAGCCAGCTCTGGTTGGTGCCGCCGGTGCAGGTCCACAGCTCCAGCAGGGTGGCCGGCGAGGTGCCTCCGGCCGTGGCGTCCAGGCACTTGCCCGAGGCGGGGTTGACCACCGAGCCGTCGCTGTTCACGGTCCACTTCTCGGCGGCGGTGCCGTCGCAGTCGTAGATCTGCACCGGGGTGCCGTCGGTGGTGGCGCCGCTCTTGGTGTCCAGGCACTTCGTGCCGTCGTAGACGGTGAGCCGGCCTGCCGGTGTAAGCGTCCAGGCCTGGTTCGTGGCGCCGTTGCAGTCCCAGAGCGCGAGTTGGGTGCCGTTGGTCCGGCTCGCCCCGGGGACGTCCGCGCACAGGCCGGACTGGCGGCCCTTGAGGATGCCGGCGTGGTTGCCCGGCGGGTTCGCGGTGACGGAGAGGTTGTCGAACTGGTCGGTCTGGTAGCCCACCACACCAAGGCCGATCTGTCCCGCCGAGAACGAACTGTCGTCCGTGGCACCGAGGTTGGCGCCGTCGGCGGTGGCGGTGATCCGGTCGCCGGAGAAACCGAGGGAGAGTGTGTGCCAGGCGTGGGTGCCGAGCGCGGCCCGGGTTCCGGAGAGCAGGGTGGTCAGGGTGCCGGCCGCCGAGCTCCTGACGATGGACCAGGTGCCGGTGTCGCTCACCCGGAGCAGATAAGCGGCCTGATGGCTCTGCGGCCGGTTCTGGGTGTTGGCCCGGCCCAACAGCTCGACCGTACCGGCCTGTTGGAGGTTCACGTCGACCTTGACGGTGTAGTCGGTCCAGGTCGGGTCGCCGAGCAGCGAGAAGGCGTCGGAGTCGTCCTGCCACTCGATCGGTTTGACCGGGGTCACCTGCTGCACGCACTGCCCCGACCGGCCGTCGGCGCACGGGCGTGCCTCGAACGCGCCCTGCATGTCGGAGAGATACGTGGCCTCGGCGCCGGTGGCGTAGCTGTCGAAGGTGTCGCCGTAGGGCAGCGCGAGGGCGTGGGCCGCGGGCGCGGTGGCGGTGCCCTTGCCCTGGCCGGTGGTCGTGGTGACCGTGTAGATCCAGCCCGGCTGGAGCGTCAGCGAGTACGCGCCGCCGGTCGGGGTGATGTCCTGCGTGTGCACGAAGTCGGTCGCCTGGCTGGGGCTGTTCACCCGGGTCGCCCAGACGTGCACCGCGCCGGTGGACAGACCGCCGCGCACCTGCACGTCGACCGTCTGCGCCGCGCCGGCGGTGGTGGTCTCCAGGACCGTGGAGTAGTCGGAGCCGTTCGGTGACTTCAGCGTCGCGTAGGTGCCGTTGGACTCGGTGCCGCCGAGATAGCCCGACGCGGAGTCGACGAACTTCCAGCCGGGCTGGGCGAATTGGGTGACCTGAGCGGTCGCCCAGGTGTCCTCGCCGATCGCGTAGTTGCCGGACCAGGGCGAGTTCGCGGTGGCCAGGCCGACCGTGCTGAACGGCAGGTTGGGGTAAATCGCGGCGACCAGCGGCCAGTTGAGATACGCGGTCATCCTCGCGTCCACATAACCGCGCACGATCGAACGGATCAGCGCCGGGGCGCCGGAGTCCATGTCGAGCGAGCCGTTCTCCGACGCCCACAGCGGTTTGCCGTTGTTCTTCGCCGTGGTGGTGCTGGAGCAGGTGTCGGCGCTGCCGCCGTCACCGCCCGCGCAGGGATAGTGGGCGCCGATGACCGAAACGGCGTTGTTGAACGCGGAGTTGCTCGCCATGTCGTCCGCGACGCTCCAGCCCGAGTCGTCGCCGACGATCTGCAGGGAGCCGTATCCGGCGCTGTCGAGCGCGGACCGCAGCTGGATGTACCAGTTGACGTCGTGTCCCCGCTCGTTCCAGCCGCCGAGGTAGCTGATCGTCAGACCGTGCTGCTTGGCACAACCCAGCCAGGAGATCAGGTAGTTGATGGTGTCGGTGGACCAGAACCCGCCGCTGATCCAGCCCGGGGCGGCCCAGGCCAGACCGTACAGCTTGATGTCCGGATTACGGGCCTTGGCCTGCTCGGCGAGCCAGAATTCGTAGCCCGCGTCGCAGTTGATCTGTCCCCTGGTGTGCTCGATGGACGGCTCGGAGCCGTCGGTGGAGTTTGCGTCACCGCCGATCTCCAGCTTCAGCAGCTGCAGATTCGCGCCGTAACCCGGCTTGAACAGGTAGTCCAGGATCTGCGACCGCTGGGCGGCCGGATAGTCGCGCAGCAGCCGGGAGTTGCCCCCGCCGCCGCTGATCGCGCCGATCCCGTCGAACGTCCGGCCGCTCTGACCGCCGTCCACGGTGATCGTGGTGGCCGCCGCGGCGGCCCGGGCCGGCTGCGCGCCGACCGAACAGAGGGCGGCGACAAGCGCCATGACGCACAAGGGCAGGAGGTGCCTCAAGGTTCTTCGCACGGTGTCGTCCTTCTCCAGCGGGGGTGAGGACAGCGTCGGAGAGCGCTCTCAGCGCGATCCGACGGAGCTGTCCGTGGAGGTTTGTGCGACAGTGTGGGGACGTGTTGAATTGGAGTCAAGGGTCTATACCTGTTCAGGTACGTACCGGTGATCCGGGCAGTACTCATCAGGCCAACTCGCCTGCTACGTCGCCGAATCCGCCGTTCCCCGGCCGGCCCCGCCGCTCCACTCCCGGTACGCGGCCACCGCCGTCGGCAGGGTGGGGAAGATGTGGTCCTCGCCGACCGAGTCCACCAGCCCGTACGCCTCCAGGTCGTCGCGGAGGTCCTGCTTCACCCGGGCCAGGGCGAACACCACGCCGCGGTGGGCGAGTTCGCGGCGGAGTTCGTCGACCGCGTCCAGGGCGGTGATGTCCACCTCCACATTGGCCTCGGTGTTGAGGACGAACCACCGCACGGGGACCGCCTGTTGGTCGACCGCGGCCAGTGCGCGGCGGCGGAAGTTCTCCGCGTTGGCGAAGAAGAGCGGTGAGTCGTAGCGGTAGACCAGCAGACCGGGGACGGTGCGGGCCTGCGGGTAGTCGTCCACGTCGTGCATGCCGGCCACACCGGGGACCAGGCCCTCGACGGCGTCGTGCGGGCGGGCCACCCGGGTGAGGAGTTCGGCCACCGACAGGCCCACGGCGACGATCACGCCGTAGAGGATGTCCAGGGCGAGGACTCCGGTCAGGCAGCCGAGGGCCAGGAGGAGTTCGCGGCGGCGGAATGTGGCGAGGCGGTGGAAGCCGGTGAGGTCGATCATGCGGACGGCCGCGTAGACGACGAGGGCGCCGAGCACCGCCGAGGGGGTGCGGGACAGCAGCGGGCTCAGGAAGAGGAGGACCGCAAGAACCACCGCTCCGGCGACCAGTGAGTACGCCTGGCTGCGGGCGCCCGTGGAGGAGGCCAGCGCGGTGCGGCTGGCGCTGCTGCTCACCGGGAAGCCGTGGAGGACACCGGCGCCGATGTTGGCCGCGCCCAGGGCCAGGAACTCCTGGTCGGCGTCGAGACCGGGGCCCTCGTCCTTGTCGCCGCCGGTGAAGGCGCGGGCGGTGAGCATGAAGTCGGTGTAGGCGACGAGCAGGACACCGAGTGCGGGCAGTACCAGGTGGGGGAGTTCGGTGAGGTCGGGCAGGCCGACCGTGGGAAGTCCCGCCGGGACGTGGCCGATCACCTTGATGCCGTACCGGTCGTCGAGGTCGAGGGCCGCTACGGCCGTCGTGCCCAGCACCACCGCCAGCAGGGGGCCTGGCACCGCCCTGGACAGGCGCGCCACAGTGAACAGGAACGCCAACAGGACGGCGGCGAACAGCAGCGTGGGCGCGTGGAGGCGGTCCAAGTGCCGTACGAAGGACCAGAGTTGGGGGAAGAAGGCCGAGCCGGTCGTCGGCACCCCGGTGAGCTTGGGCAACTGGTCCACGATCATGATCAGGGCGACGCCCGCCAGATAGCCGATCAGGACCGGGCGGGAGAGGAGATCGGCGACGAAGCCGAGACGTACCGCCCACGCGGCCAGGCAGAGCAGGCCGACCGTGGCCGCGAGGGCGGCGGCGAGTGTGGCGTACCGGGCCGGGGCGCCGCCCGCGAGGGGGCCCACCACTGTCGCCGTCATGAGCGCCGTCGTCGACTCGGGCCCCACGGACAGCAGCCGGGACGAGCCCAGCACCGCGTACAGGGCGAGCGCGGGGAGGATCGCCCACAGGCCGGCCACCGGGGGCAGCCCGGCCACCCCGGCGTACGCCATCACCTGTGGGACGAGATACGCGGCGACCGTGACACCGGCCAGCAGGTCGCCGCGCAGCCAGGCACGCCGGTATCCGGCCAGCGCGGCGATTCCGGGCGTCAGACGCCGCCACTCCACGCGGCGCCCGCCCGGGCTGTGGGACACGGTGTTCCTCGGCCCGCCCGGTTCAGAGGCTCGCCGCGTGGTCCGGGACGTAGACCTGCAGGTCGCGCGGCGGGCGCTCGTAGCCGGTGGACGGCGGGCGGGGCGGGAGTTCGAGGACCGGCGGCGCCACCTCGTGGTACGGCAGCGAGCCGAGCAGGTGGGCGATCATGTTCAGCCGGGCCCGGCGCTTGTCGTCGCTCTCGACGACGTACCAGGGGGCCTCCGAGACATCGGTGTGCACCAGCATCTCGTCCTTGGCCCGCGAGTAGTCCTCCCAGTGGGTGATCGACTCCAGGTCCATCGGCGACAGCTTCCAGCGCCGCAGCGGATCCTCCAGCCGGCGCCGGAACCGGTCCTGCTGCACCGCGTCGCTCACCGAGAACCAGTACTTGCGCAGCACGATCCCGTCCTCCACGAGCATCCGCTCGAAGATGGGGCACTGGCGCAGGAACAACTGGTACTCCTCCTTGGAGCAGAAGCCCATCACCCGCTCGACGCCGGCCCGGTTGTACCAGGACCGGTCGAACAGCACGATCTCCCCGGCGGCCGGCAGATGCTCGACGTACCGCTGGAAGTACCACTGGGTGCGCTGCCGGTCGGTCGGCTTCGGCAGCGCGGCGATCCGGGCGACGCGCGGGTTGAGGTGCTCCGCGACCCGCTTGATGGTGCCGCCCTTGCCCGCCGCGTCCCGGCCCTCGAAGACGATCACCAGCCGGGTGCCCTCGGCCCGCACCCACTCCTGGAGCTTCACCAACTCCGTCTGCAGACGCAGCAGTTCGGTCTCGTACGTCGCGCGCGGCAGCTTTGCCGCCTTCTTGCCGGCCATGCCGCCCCAACCCTTCGATGACGTGCGCAGTCTCCTGTGTCCAAGGTCGAACACCTGGACAGCACCGTACTGATCGCCGGGCGCCCGCGCACCCCCGGACGCCCGCCCGCCGGGTTTGCGGCGGCCGGCAGCTGGCAACCCGGACTCCGTGACAGCGATGACGACCCAACAGGAGCTCGTCCGGTTTCTGGAGGACCGCTTCGCCTGCGCACAGGCCTGCACCGCGTGTGCGCGGGCCTGTGTGCTGCGCGTCAGCCGCACGGATCCGGACGCCACCGACCACGAGGCGCTCGTACGGCAGAAGGCGCTGTGGTGCGCGGAGGCGTGCGACGCGACCTGCCGGATGCTGGCCGAGCAGAACCTCCAGGACGAGTCCGCCCTCCGCCTCCAGACCAAGTGGTGCCTGCTCGTCTGCCTGGAGTGCGCACAGGTCTTCGACGAGCGGCCGGGCGCGGAGGGGGACGCCCGGGCCTGCCGGGACTGCGCGCGGGCGTGCAGGGAGTTCCTGGCGACGCTGAACTGACGGGCGGCCGGGCCCTTTTGGGACCGCTCCCGATGGACAGGTGGCCACGCGGATCGGCGCCGGCCTCGCTACCGGGGCCAGAACCCGCCCAGGGGTGAGGGCCGGTCGTCCTCGCCGACACCGACCATGTGGGCCGACTCGGAACGGGAAGGGCCGACTTCCGGTCGACGTCACACGCATTACCGGGCATCGCCGCCTCGCCATTCCCAATTTCTGGAACACGTTCTACGGTGTGCGCCGTCAGGACCGGCCTTGGGAGCCTGGAGGCGCCGTGCATCTCGAATACACGCCCGAGCAGCAGCGGCTGCGCACCGAACTGCGCTCCTACTTCGCCGAGTTGGTGCCCGACCACGCCTACTCCCTCCCCCATGGCCCTAACGGCATGGGAGGTGCCCCCATCGCCGACCCGGTAGCCCGGAAACGCTTCTATCGTGAGACGATCCGCCGGCTCGGCACGGACGGCTGGCTCGGCGTCGGCTGGCCGGAGGAGTACGGCGGGCGCGGGCTGACGCCGATGGAGCAGTTCATCTTCTTCGACGAGGCCGCGCAGGCCGGCGTACCGCTGCCGCTGATGGCGCTCAACACCGTAGGCCCGACGATCATGCGGTTCGGCACCGACGAACAGAAGGCGTACTTCCTCCCGAAGATCCTCTCCGGCGAGATCGACTTCGCGATCGGCTACAGCGAGCCCGAGGCCGGCACGGATCTGGCCGCTCTGAAGACGCGGGCCGTGCGGGACGGTGACGAGTACGTCGTCGACGGGCAGAAGATCTGGACCACCAACGGCGACACCGCCGACTGGGTCTGGCTCGCCGTCCGCACCGACCCCGAGGCCCCGCCGCACAAGGGCATCACCATGCTCCTGGTGCCGACCGCCGACCCCGGCTACACCTGCACGGTGATCAACACCCTCGCCTCGCACGACACCACCGCCAGCTACTACGAGAACATCCGCGTCCCCGTCTCCCGCCGTGTCGGCGAGGAGAACCAGGGCTGGCGGCTGATCACCAACCAGCTCAACCACGAACGCGTCACCCTCGCCGCCCACGGCACCATGGCGATCCGCGCCCTGCACGACGCCCAGCACTGGGCCATGGAGACCAAACTCGCCGACGGCCGCCGCGTCGTCGACCTCCCCTGGGTCCGCCGCCTCCTCGCCCGCACCCACGCCAGGCTCGACGCGATGAAACTCCTCAACTGGCAGATGGTGAACGCCGTCCAGGAAGACACCCTCACCCCGCAGGACGCCTCCGCCGTCAAGGTCTACGGCTCCGAGGCCCGCCGTGACGCCTACGCCTGGCTCATGGAGATCGTCGCCGCCGCCGGCGCCCTGCAGGAGGGCTCTGCGGGCGCCGTCCTGCACGGCGAACTGGAACGCGGCTACCGCTCCGCCGTGATCTTCACCTTCGGCGGCGGCAACAACGAGATCCAGCGCGAGATCATCTCGTGGATCGGTCTGGGAATGCCGAGGGTACGGCGATAGCCTGCGGGCATGGACGCCCCTGGGACGGGCGACCCGGGACTGTTCGGGCCGGACTCCGTGACCTGGCAGATGCACGGCGATCCCATGATGTGGGTCGCCGGCGTCCGCGCGCTCTACCTCCAGGCCCTGCACCCGCGAGCCGTCCGCGGGGTCATGCAGAACTCGGACTTCCGGCGCGATGCCTGGGGGCGGCTGATGCGCACCGCGAACTTCGTCGGCACCCTCACCTACGGCAGCACCGAGGCCGCCGAGAAGGCCGGCGCCCGGGTGCGGAAGATCCACAGCATGCTCGGGGCGACCGACCCGGACACGGGGGAGCGGTACGGAATCGACGAACCCGAGCTGCTGCTGTGGGTGCACTGCTCCGAGATCGACTCGTATCTGCACGTGCTGCGCCGCTCCGGCTTCCGCCTCACCGACGCCCAGGCCGACCGCTACCTCGCCGAACACCGGGAGAGCGCCCGCCTGGTGGGCCTCGACCCCGCCGCCGTACCGGGCGACCGGGCCGAACTGGCCGCCTACTTCGAGCAGGTCAGGCCAGCGCTCGCCGCCGGACCCGAGGCACGCGAAGTGGACGACTTCCTGATCCGTCCCCCGACGCACCCGCTTCTCGTCCCGGCGCGCGAGGTGCTCTGGCGGCGCGTGGCACACCTGGCGTACGCCTCCCTGCCGCCGTACGCCCACCGGCTGTACGGCAGACCCGCCCCCGCACCCGCCACCGTCACCCGACAACTGCGCGTCACAGGCACCCTGTTGCGCTGCGTTCCCGCACATGTGCGCTGGCAACTGCCGCCCAAGCACATCATCCGCGCCATGTCACGGCTCGGCCCCGGCTCCCGGCCCGCCCCGTACAAAGTCGGACGATCGCTCGCCATACTGGACGAGCCAGGGGAGGGCGGGACGAACACCTACGGGGGCGATCGCGGGAGATGGGGGACAGCAGGCTGATCCAGGGCCGCTACCGGCTGCTCGATCTGATCGGGCGCGGCGGCATGGGCGAGGT
Organism: Streptomyces sp. NBC_01622; assembly: GCF_045209635.1. Taxonomy (NCBI): domain Bacteria; kingdom Bacillati; phylum Actinomycetota; class Actinomycetes; order Kitasatosporales; family Streptomycetaceae; genus Streptomyces; species Streptomyces sp. NBC_01622. The sequence continues at coordinate 978,022 of NZ_CP109293.1, read as the reverse complement.
GTGGCGGGCACGGGACGAGTCGCTGGGGCGCCATGTCGCCGTGAAGTGCCTCAAACCGCTGAACCCGCACCACGACCAGTCGTTCACCCGCGTCCTGCGCGAGCGGTTCCGGCGCGAGGCCCGGGTGGCCGCCGCGCTCCAGCACCGCGGGGTGACCGTCGTCCACGACTTCGGCGAGTCCGACGGCATCCTCTTCCTGGTGATGGAGCTCCTCGACGGCCGCAACCTCTGCCAGCTCCTGGAGGACAACGAGCAGCGGCCGCTGCCCGTCGGTGACGTCGTCGACATCGCCGAGCAGGTCGCCTCCGCCCTCGCCTACTGCCACCAACAGGGCATCGTGCACCGGGACCTGAAGCCCGCGAACATCATGCGGCTGACCGACGGCACGGTGAAGATCTGCGACTTCGGCATCGCCCGCCTCGGCGCCGACATCGGGTTCACCTCCCGGCTGACCGGCACCGGCATCGCGATGGGCACTCCGCACTACATGTCGCCGGAACAGATCAGCGGCACCGAGGTCGACCAGCGCAGCGACCTCTACTCCTTCGGCTGCGTCCTGTACGAACTCTCCACCGGCGCACCGCCGTTCGACCTCGGCGACGCCTGGGCCATCCTCATCGGCCACCGCGACACCCCGCCCCGGCCACCCCGCACCCAGCGTGCCGAACTGCCCGAGTACCTGGAGAAGGTCATCCTCGACCTGCTGGCCAAGCTCCCCGAACAACGCCCGGACGACGCCCGCGAGTTGGGCCGCCGCATCACCATGGGTCGTACGACACCCCTGTACGTGCCGACAGTTGTGACCCCGCGACCCGAACTGCCCTCGCCCGAACCGGTGTCCCGCGAGGCGCGCCTGCCGTCCTGGACGCGCGGGATGACGACCGGGCACAAGGCGACCGGCGCCGGACTGCGCACCACCCCGCCGGACGCCGGGGCCGGCCTCACCGGCGAGTGGATCGCGCGCCCGGCCACCGGCCACGCCGAGGAACCCGTACCGGAGTCACCGTCCGCGCCGCCTCCGGAGGCCCTCAAGGCCCTGGCCGGACGCCACAACGCGGGCCTGAGCCTGGGCCGCCTCGGCCGCTGGGCGGAGGCCGGCGAGGTGCACCGCGCGGTCGCCGCCGAACGCACCCACCTCCTCGGCCCGGACCACCCCGACACGCTCGCCAGCCGCTACGAACTCGGCTTCACCCTGAGCCGCACCGGCCATGCCGCCGACGCCCTGCGCGAGTACACCCACGTCGCCCGCGCCAGAGAACGGGCGTCGGGCGCCGACCACGCCGACACACTCGCCGCCCGGCAGGAAATGGCGTACGTGCTGGGCCAGTTGGGCCGCCACTTCGACGCACACCAGGTGTACACGTCCGTACTCGCCGCCCGCGAACGCACCATGGGCCCCGACCACCCCGACACCCTGCGCTGCCGCCACAACCTCGCCTTCAACCTCAGCCGCCTCGGCCGCCTGGAGGACTCGTACCGCATGGCCTGCGAGGTCGCCGCCGCCCGCGCCCGGGTGCTCGGCCCCGGCCATCCCGACACCCTGGTCACCCGCTACGAAGTCGCCTACGCACTCGGCCAGTTGGGCCGCTGGCAGGAGGCCCTGCAGACCTATGGCGAGGTCGCCGAGGCCCGTGCGCAAGCCCTCGGCCCGGACCACGCCGACACCCTCGCCGCCCGCTACGAGATCGGCATCAGCCTCGGCCGCCTGGGCCGCAGCGCCGACGCCCTCAAGCTCTACCGCGATCTGATCGACGACCGCACCCGCGTCCACGGCCCCGCCCACCCCGAGACCCTCCGCGCCCGCCACGGCCTCGGCGTCAACCTCGGCCGGCTCGGCCGCTGGGAGGAGGCCCTCGCCGAGTCCCGCGACGTGTGTGCCATCCGCGAGCGCGTCCTCGGGCCCGACCACACCGACACCCTGGTCAGCCGCCGCGAGGTCGCCGTCGGCCTCGGCTGGCTCGGCCGCTGGGCCGACGCCCTCACCGAATACCGCCGCGTCGCCGCCGCCCGCGAGCGCGTCCTCGGCCCCGACCACCCCGACACCCTCGCCAGCCGCAACGACGAGGCCCACTGCCTGGAACAGCTCGGCCGCAACGCGGAAGCGGTCGAGCTGTACCGCCGGGTGGCGGTGCTACGACAGGGGCGGGCGTCCGGGAGTCACTGACGGCCGGGGCCGCCCTCGCGCCGCCCGTGGGACCGCGGGCGCCGACGACAGCGCGCCCGTGCCTGTCCGCGGCCGGCCGCGCCTGCCGTCGGCCATCCGCATCCGCCCCCCACAGCCCCGGAGGACCGCGCCCACCTCTGGCCGACCTAGATCACCTCGTGTTACGAAGAACCATGCCTGTACACGAGGGACCCGGACATCGGACGTACGACGCCGTCATCGTGGGCGGCGGCCACAACGGCCTGGTCGCCGCCGCCTACCTGGCCCGGGCCGGGCGCTCCGTGCTCGTCCTGGAGCGCCTCGACACCACCGGCGGCGCCGCCGTGTCGACCCGCCCGTTCGCCGGGGTCGACGCACGCCTTTCCCGGTACTCGTACCTGGTCAGCCTGCTGCCCAAGAAGATCGTGCGGGACCTCGGCCTCGACTTCCGCATCCGCGGGCGCACCATCTCGTCGTACACCCCCGTCGAACGCGACGGCCGCCCCACCGGCCTCCTCGTCGGCGGCGGCGAGCGCCGCACCCGCGACGCCTTCGCCCGGCTGACCGGCGGCGAGAGCGAGTACGCGGCCTGGCAGCGGCTCTACGCCATGACCGGCCGCCTCGCGCAACGCGTCTTCCCCACGCTCACCGAACCGCTGCCCACCCGCGACGAACTGCGCCGCCGCGTGGACGACGAGGACGCCTGGCGGATGCTCTTCGAGGAGCCGATCGGCGTCGCGATCGAGGAGAACTTCACCGACGACCTGGTCCGGGGAGTCGTCCTCACCGACGCCCTCATCGGCACCTTCGCCGACGCCCACGACCCCTCCCTCGCGCAGAACCGCTGCTTCCTCTACCACGTCATCGGCGGCGGCACCGGCGCCTGGGACGTCCCGGTCGGCGGCATGGGCGCCCTCACCGACGCCCTGGCCACCACCGCGCGCGCGGCCGGCGCCGTACTCGCCACCGGCCACGAGGCCGTCCGCATCGACACGGACGGACGCGCCGCCGAGATCACCTACCGCGCCGCCGACGGCGAAGGCGTCGTGGCCGCCCGGCACGTCCTCGTCGGCGCCTCGCCCCAGCAACTGGCCGCGATCACCGGCGACGAACCGCCCGCCCCCTCCGAGGGCGCCCAGCTCAAGGTGAACATGCTGCTCAAGCGGCTGCCCAGACTCCGCGACACCTCGGTCGACCCGCGCGAGGCCTTCGCCGGCACCTTCCACATCGCCGAGGGCTACGACCAACTGGCCGCCGCCCACGCCCAGGCCGCGGCCGGTTCACTGCCCGCCGCACCGCCCTCCGAGATCTACTGCCACTCCCTCACCGACCCGAGCATCCTCGGCCGGGACCTCGTCGAGGACGGCTACCAGACCCTCACCCTCTTCGGCCTGCACACCCCGGCCCGTCTCTTCGAACGGGACAACGACGCCGTACGCGAGGAGCTCCTGAAGTCCACCCTCGCCCAGCTGGACGCCCACCTCGCCGAACCCCTCGCGGACTGCCTCGCCACCGACGCCGACGGCCGCCCCTGCATCGAGGCGAAGACCCCGCTCGACCTGGAACGCGACCTCCGGCTCCCCGGCGGCAACATCTTCCACCGCGCACTGACCTGGCCCTACGCCCAGGACGACACCGGCCGCTGGGGCGTCGAGACCCGGCACGCCAACGTGTTGCTGTGCGGGGCGGGCGCCGTGCGCGGCGGGGGAGTGAGCGGGGTACCGGGGCACAACGCGGCGATGGCTGTGCTGGAGGCCGGGGACGGCTGACCGCCCTGGTGCCCTGCCGGGAAAGTGGTGCTTTTCTGGGAGTGGACGAGAGGAAGAGGAGCGACCGCCATGGACAGCGTGCACACAGTGCCAGGGCACCCGGAATCGGTCTCGGTGGAGATCAGCGGGTGCAGCAAGGAGGATGCCCGGATCGTGTTCGACACGCTGTGCGCGTGCTACGGATCCGACCGGCACGCGGACGACGTACCCCAGGACCAACACGACACCCGCCCCACGGTCTGGCTCGGCACCTTCGACGTCGCCGACGCCCACGAAGGTGCATCCGGCGGTCCGGCCCGGCTCGGAGCGTCCGTCGAGGCGGATGCGCAGGGCGGGTACTGGGCCATCGAGCAGTTCCGTACGACCCTGGACTCCCTGTTCATCGTGCACGACCTCGCGGTGACCTCGGGCGACCAGGAGCGGGAACTGCACGTCCGGCTGGAAAACCGCTGACGAGAAGGTGATCGTGCCCTCGGTCCGGGACTTCTACGACGGCCTCGCCGCCGGATACCACCTGATCTTCCCGGACTGGAACGGCACCCAGGCGATCGGGCTCGCCGCGGTCGGACACGGAGTGATCGGCAGCGACCTGAGCCCGGTCGCCGCAGCCCGGGCCGCCGCCGAGGCCGGAGCCCGCGGCTTACGGCTCACGACCGCTGCGGCGGACATGCGCGCCCTGCCCTTCAGAGCATCGGCCTTCGACGTCGTGGTCTGCGCCGACAACTCGCTCGCGCACCTGCTCACCGCCGACGACGTAGGTGAGGCGCTGGCCGGCATGCGGCGGGTCCTGCGCGACGACGGACTCCTGATGATCGGCATCCGGGACTACACGAGGACGGCGAGCGCTGTGACCAGGAGTACTTCCAGCTCCTGCCCGTGGGCGACGGCTGGGAGGTGCGAGTACGCCGAGTCACCTCCTGGGCCCTGACCCGCGGTCGGTTGAGCGACGCGGTGGCCGACGCGGGCTTTACGGAGGTCAGTTGGCATCCACCGGAGCGCAGCGGCTTCTGCCAGCCCGTGCTCACCGCCCGGCGGGACCCCGCTCCGAGGAAAATCTGACGGAGCATCAGAAAAGGCCTTCCGTCGTCCGGAGGACTGCGGCATTCTGCGCCCATGCAGACGGAGTTGAGCAAGAAACTGGGAATCGAGCACGCCATCTTCGGCTTCACGCCGTTCCCCGCCGTCGCCGCGGCCATCAGCCGGGCCGGCGGTCTCGGAGTGCTCGGCGCGGTCCGCTACACCGCCCCCGACGACCTCAAGCGCGACCTCGACTGGCTGGAGGCGCACGTCGAGGGGATGCCGTACGGCCTGGACGTCGTCATGCCGGCCAAGAAGGTCGAGGGCGTCACCGAGGCCGAGGTCGAGGCGATGATCCCGGAAGGGCACCGGCAGTTCGTCACCGAGACCCTGGCCAAGTACGGCGTGCCCGAACTCGCCGAGGGCGAGGCGTCCGGCTGGCGCATCACCGGGTGGATGGAACAGGTCGCCCGCAACCAGCTCGACGTCGCCTTCGACTACCCGATCAAGCTGCTCGCCAACGCGCTGGGCTCCCCACCGGCCGACGTCGTCGCCCGCGCCCACGACCAGGACGTCCTGGTCGCCGCGCTCGCGGGCAGCGCCCGGCACGCCCGCAAACACGCCGAGGGCGGCATCGACATCGTCGTGGCCCAGGGCTACGAGGCGGGCGGACACACCGGCGAGATCGCCTCCATGGTGCTCACCCCCGAAGTCGTCGAGGCCGTCGATCCACTGCCCGTGCTGGCCGCCGGCGGCATCGGCAGCGGACCGCAGGTGGCCGCCGCGCTGAGCCTCGGCGCCCAAGGAGTGTGGCTGGGCTCCATATGGCTGACCACCACAGAAGCCGATATGCACTCGGCGGCCCTGACCCGCAAGCTGCTCGCCGCCGGGTCCGGCGACACCGTCCGCTCCCGCGCCCTGACCGGGAAACCCGCCCGCCAACTGCGCACCGAGTGGACCGACGCCTGGGACGACACCGACGGCCCCGGCACCCTCCCCATGCCACTCCAGGGCCTGCTCGTCGCCGAGGCCGTCTCGCGCATCCAGAAGTACGAGGTCGAGCCGCTGCTCGGCACCCCCGTCGGCCAGATCGTCGGCCGCATGAACAGCGAACGCAGTGTCCAGGCCGTCTTCGACGACCTCACCCGCGGCTTCGAGCACGCCGTCGACCGCATCAACCTCATCGCCGGAAGGAGCGGCCAGTGAGCACACCTCCCGCCGGTTTCTGGGCCCAGGCGACCCAGAACCCCGACCGCGTTGTCCTCATCGCCCCCGACGGCGAGGAGTGGACGGCCGGCCGCCTGCACGCCGCCGCCAACCAACTCGTCCACGGTCTGCGCGCCGCCGGACTCGAACGCGGCGACGCCTTCGCCGTCGTCCTGCCCAACGGCGTCGAGTTCTTCACGGCCCATCTGGCCGCCACCCAGGCCGGATTCTACCTCGTCCCCGTCAACCACCACTTCGTCGCCCCCGAGATCGCCTGGATCGTCGCCGACTCCGGCGCCAAGGTGCTCATCGCGCACGAGCGGTTCGCCGAGCCCGTCCGCCAGGCCGCCGACGAGGCCGGCCTCCCCGCCACCCACCGGTACGCGGTCGGCACGGTCGAGGGCTTCCGGCCGTACCCCGAACTCCTCGACGGACAACCGGAGTCGGCGCCCGCGGACCGGACCCTCGGCTGGGTCATGAACTACACCTCGGGCACCACCGGCCGCCCCCGTGGCATCCGCCGCCCCCTGCCGGGCAAGCCGCCCGAGTCGGCGTACCTCGGCGGTTTCCTCGGCATCTTCGGCATCAAACCCTTCGCCGACAACGTGCACCTGGTCTGCTCTCCGCTCTATCACACGGCCGTCCTCCAGTTCGCGGGCGCGAGCCTCCACATAGGCCATCGCCTGGTCCTGATGGACAAGTGGAGCCCGGAGGAGATGCTCCGCCTCATCGACCGCGAGAAGTGCACCCACACCCATATGGTCCCGACCCAGTTCCATCGGCTCCTCGCCCTCCCCGAGGACATACGGGCGCGCTACGACGTCTCGTCCATGCGGCACGCCATCCACGGCGCCGCCCCGTGCCCCGACCATGTGAAGCGGGCCATGATCGAGTGGTGGGGCGACTGTGTGGAGGAGTACTACGCGGCCAGCGAGGGCGGTGGTGCCTTCGCGACCGCCGAGGACTGGCTGAAGAAGCCCGGAACCGTCGGCAAGGCCTGGCCCATCAGCGAACTCGCGGTCTTCGACGACGACGGCAACCGGCTCCCGCCCGGTGAACTCGGCACCGTCTACATGAAGATGAGCACCGGCGGCTTCGCCTACCACAAGGACGAGGCCAAGACGAAGAAGAACCGCATCGGCGACTTCTTCACCGTCGGCGACCTCGGCTACCTCGACGAGGACGGCTACCTCTTCCTCCGCGACCGCAAGATCGACATGATCATCTCGGGCGGCGTCAACATCTACCCGGCCGAAATCGAGTCCGCACTCCTCGCCCACCCCGCCGTCGCCGACGCCGCCGCCTTCGGCATCCCGCACGACGACTGGGGCGAGGAGGTCAAGGCCGTCGTGGAACCGGCCCCCGGCCACGAGCCAGGACCCGCCCTCGCCACCGCCCTCCTCGACCACTGCGCCGAGCAACTCGCCGGCTACAAGCGGCCCAAGAGCATCGACTTCATCACCGAGATGCCCCGCGACCCCAACGGCAAGCTGTACAAGCGGCGGCTGCGGGATCCGTACTGGGAGGGGCACGTCCGGCCGATGTGAGGACGGCCTGTGTGAGGACGGCCTGTGTGGGCCCGGCACATGTGGGCCGGGCCCACCTCGACCACCCGGCTTGACCCGCCCGGGCGCCGGCCCGAGGATCATGTGTCATGACGCCCGGACACGGCAGCACGGTTGACGGGGTACTGCGACGCAGTGCCCGCCGCACTCCCGCCCGCGTGGCGGTGGACTACGGCGAGCGCTCCTGGACGTACCAGGAACTCGACGACGCCGTCTCCGGCGCGGCAAGCGTGCTCCTCGGCCAGGGCCTCGCACCGGGCGACCGGGTCGGCTCCTACGGCCACAACTCGGACGCCTACCTGATCGGCTTCCTCGCCTGTGCCCGCGCGGGCCTCGTGCACGTGCCGGTCAACCAGAACCTCACCGGCGACGACCTCGCGTACGTCGTCGGCCAGTCCGGCAGCGCGCTGGTGCTCACCGACCCCGATCTCGCCGGTCAACTGCCGGACGGCGTAAGGACGTTGCCGCTGCGGGACGCGGACGGTTCGCTGCTGGAGCGGCTGGCGTCCGCGCCGCCGTACGACGGTCCCGAGCCGCGCACCGAGGACCTGGTGCAGTTGCTCTACACCTCGGGCACGACCGCGCTGCCCAAGGGCGCGATGATGACCCACCGGGCCCTGGTGCACGAGTACTTGAGCGCGATCACCGCCCTGGACCTGAGCGCCGGGGACCGGCCCGTGCACGCGCTGCCGCTGTACCACTCGGCGCAGATGCACGTGTTCCTGCTGCCGTACCTGGCGGTCGGCGCCACCAACCTCATCCTCGACGCGCCAGACGGTGACCGGCTCTTGGACCTGGTCGAGGCCGGGCGGGTGGACAGCCTGTTCGCGCCGCCCACGGTGTGGATCGGCCTCGCGAACCGGCCGGACTTCGCGACCCGCGACCTGAGCGGGCTGCGCAAGGCGTACTACGGGGCGTCGATCATGCCGGTGCCCGTCCTGGAGCGGCTGCGCGAACGGCTCCCCAAGCTGGCCTTCTACAACTGCTTCGGCCAGAGCGAGATCGGCCCCCTGGCCACCGTCCTGGGCCCCGACGAGCACAAGGGCCGGCTGGACTCCTGCGGACGTCCGGTCCTCTTCGTGGACGCGCGTGTGGTCGACGAGGACGGCAAGGACGTACCCGACGGCACACAGGGCGAAATCGTCTACCGCTCACCGCAGTTGTGCGAGGGCTACTGGGACAAGCCCGAGGAGACGGCCGCCGCCTTCCGCGACGGCTGGTTCCACTCCGGCGACCTCGCCGTACGGGACGCGCACGGCTTCTTCACCGTCGTCGACCGAGTGAAGGACGTCATCAACTCCGGTGGCGTACTGGTCGCTTCACGCCAGGTCGAGGACGCCCTCTACACGCACGAGGGCGTCGCCGAGGTCGCCGTGATCGGCCTCCCCGACGACCGCTGGATCGAGGCGGTCACCGCGGTCGTCGTCCCGCGCGGCGAGGTCACCGAGGCCCGACTCATCGACCACGCCCGCGAGAAGCTCCCCCACTTCAAGGCACCGAAGCGGGTCGTGTTCGTGGAGAAACTGCCACGGAATGCCAGCGGGAAGATCCTGAAGCGGGAGCTGCGGGAGCGGTTCGGCGGCTGAGCGCTCTCACCGGGAGGCCGGAGCGGTATCGGTGCGGGCCTCGGCCCCGGCGATGGTGTCGCGCAACACCGCGCGGGCCGCGTCGAGTTGGGCGGCCCGCCGGTCCAGGGCGCTCAACTGGTCCCGCAGCGCGTCGAGTACACCCGGACACGGCTGTACGGCGACCTCGTCAGTGGTGCAGGGAAGTACTCGGCGGATGATCCGGGTGGGCAGCCCGGCCGCGAGGAGCGCGCGGATGCGCAGGACGGCCGCGAGGTCCGAATCGGCGTATTCCCTGTAGCCGTTGGGCAACCGGCCGGGACGGAGCAGTCCCGCCCGCTCGTAGTGGCGCAGCAGCCGCTCGCTGGTTCCGGTCCGCTCGGCCAGCTCTCCGATCAGCAAGGACACGCACCCTTCTCCGACTTGACCTTCCCACGGTGTCAGGGCTCAACACTGGCTCCCGCCACCCGCATTCCACCGGGCGGCAGGCACACTCAGGGAGACACTCGTGATTCTCGACGCCCACAGCCATGTCCACGACCCGCTGGGCGCCCATCTGTTGGCGCTCGACGCCGCAGGTGTCGACCGCACGGTGCTGTTCCCCACCCGCGCACACCCGGAACGGGCGACCGACCTGGACTCCCTCCACCACGAAATGGGCGTACTGGAACGGGCGTTGGCCGGCGGTTCCGGCGACGAGGGATTCGCCCTGGCCATGCGGGAGCTGGGCCAGGCGCTCACGGCACACCCCGACCGCTTCCTCGGTTTCGGCTCCGTCCCGCTCGGCCGCCCCGACGCCGAGACCGCGGCCCGGGTGGAGCGCGAGGTGACCGGCCCCGGTTTGTACGGCATCGGTGAACTCACCCCGCCACCCGGCCAGTTGGCCCTGGTCGAGCCGGTGGTACGGGCGGCCCGCGACCACGCCGGACTTCCGGTGGTCGTCCACGGCTCCGCGCCCACCACCGCCATGGACCTGCGCGCACTCGCCGACCTGGCGACCCGCTACCCGAAGGTGCCGCTGGTGATCAGCCAACTGGGCGGAGCCCACTGGATGGAGGCGATCGAGCTGGCCCGGACGACTCCCAGCCTCCACCTCGAACTGTCCACCGCTGGCATCGTCTTCGCCGTCCGCCTCGCGATCCACGAACTCCCCACCCGCACCTTCTTCGGCTCGGACGCTCCCTACGGCGACCCGGTCGTAGCCCGCACGACGGTGGAAAGGGTGACCCCGGCCGGCGAGATCCGCGACCGGGTGCTCGGCGGAAATCTGGCGGAGCTGTTGGGCCTGGTGTGACCGGGAATTGTTTTGCGGCCGAGCGCAGTGGGCGGCGAGGATCGGGGCATGCCGACCTTCACCGCAACCGACGGCACCGAACTCGCCTACCACGTACGGGGTGAGGGCAAGCCGCTGGTCGTCCTGCCCGGAGGGCCCATGCGGGCCTCCGCCTACCTCGGGGACCTGGGCGGACTCACCGCGCATCGACGGCTGATCCTGCTGGATCTGCGGGGCACCGGTGACTCCGCGGTGCCGGCCGACGAGGAGACGTACCGTTGCGACCGACTGGTCGACGACGTCGAGGTGTTGCGCGCCCACTTGGGCCTGGACCACATGGATCTGCTCGCGCACTCGGCGGGCGGCAGTCTCGCGATGCTGTACGCGGCCCGCTGTCCCGAGCGGGTGACACGTCTGGCACTGATCACCGCCACCCCATGGGCGCTGGGCATGCCGGCCACGCCCGAGGGACGGCTCGCCGCCGCCCGGCTGCGGAAGGGCGAACCGTGGTTCGAGGACGCGTTCCCGGCATTCGAGGCGTGGCTCGCGGGCACCGCCGACTTCGACCCGGTCTTCGAGCCCTTCTTCTACGGCCGTTGGGATGCCGTCGCCGAACAGAACTCCGCGCTCGCAGACGAACAGAGCAACGACGAGGCCGCCGACCTGTACTTCTCGGAGGGCGCCTTCGACCCACCGGCCCTCCGGGCCGCCCTCGGCCGGCTGTCCGCACCCGTGCTGGTTCTCGCGGGTGAACTCGACGGCGGTCCCCGGCCCGAGCTCGCCCGTCGCAGCGCCGAGGTGTTCCGGAACGCCGAGTCGGTGGTGCAGCCGGGTGCCGGTCATTACCCGTGGCTGGACGATCCGGAGTGGTTCGTGCGCCATGTCGTCGCGTTTCTCGACGCTGGCGGTGCGGTTCTGCCCTCGGCAGAGTAGGCGCATTGCCCGCCGTCCCAGCGGCTACGTTCCCGCCATGCACACCGAGACCCGCGCAGTCGAGGCCAACGGCATCACCCTCGCTCTGCACACCTGGGGCCCCGAGGAGGGGCCGCCCGTCCTCCTGCTCCACTCCCGGGGCGCCGACGGCACCGACTGGACGCAGATCGCCGAACGGCTCGCCGCCGGACCCGAACCGCGCCGCGTGTACGCCCCCGACCTGCGCGGCCACGGAAGCAGCGACTGGCCCGGCACCGAGCCGGGAGCCACGGCCGAGGTGTACGCGTACGAGGCGATGCGGGACGACACACGCGCCCTCATCACCGACCTGGGCATCGAACGCGCCGACGTCATCGGCCATTCGCTGGGCGGCATCGTCGCGTACCTGCTCGCGCAGGAGGCGCCCGACGTCGTACGGCGACTGGTCCTGGAGGATGTGCCGGCGCCGCTTCCCTTCGATCCGCCGAGGCCGCCCACCGAACGCCCCGCGGGGCAGCTGCCGTTCGACTGGGCGATGACCGAGGCCACCGACGTCCGGGCGAACCTCCCCGACCCCATGTGGTGGGACCACATGGGGCGGATCACCATGCCCACGCTGGTGATCGCGGGTGGTCCCACCAGCGGGATTCCTCAGGACCGGGTCGTCGCGGTCGCCGAACGGATCCCCGGCGCCCGCCTGGTGACCGTGGACGCCGGACATCTCGTGCACGAGAACCGGCCGGAGGAGTTCCTGGCGGCGGTGGAGCCGTTCCTCGCGGAGCGGAGCGACGTCCGGACGGCGACCGTCACTTCGCGAACGTCGTCATGAAGCGGTCCCGGAACTTGTCCATGCTCAGCACCGGTGCGTTGTCCGCCGGCTTGAGCCCGTCCGTCCAGCCCCAGCTGGAGATCTTGTCCAGCACCTTGGGGTCGTGCGCGACGATCGTGATCGGCACATCCCGGTCGGCGGTGCCTCCGGTGACCGTCGGGACCGGCTGGTGGTCGCCGAGGAAGACGAGGACGGTGTTCTTGTTGCCGTAGCGCTGCATCCACTGGGTCAGGCTGTCCACGGAGTACTGGATGGCCTTGCGGTACTCGGTGCGCACGCGCTTGGCGCTCTTCCAGACCTCCGTCGGGTTGGTGCCCTCCTTCTTGATCTGGTTGAAGATCGTGCCGTCCCCGAGCTGGTTCCAGGGGATGGTGTGGGCGATGGGGGACCAGGGGTTGTGGCTGGAGGCGAGGATGATCTCCGCCATGATCGGGTCGCGGTTCTTCTTGCCGTACTCGAGATCCTCGAAGGACTGCAGGCTGAACTGGTCCGGTACCGGCGTCCAGCTGAAGTACGGACCGTTGTAGCCGAGGTGCGTGGAGTCGTAGATGTTGTCGAGGCCGAAGTACTTGCCCTCGGGCCAGGCCTTGCGAACACCGGGGACGATGCCGACCGTGCGCCAGGCACCGGTCTTCTGGAAGTAGCTGGTCAGGGTCGCGCGGGTGCTGGTGGTCACGGTCCGGTACCGCTGCTGGTTCTTGACCCACAGGCCGGACAGGAACGTCGAGTGGGCGAGCCAGCTGCCGGCGCCCGTCACTGGCGACCTGAGCCAGCCGCTTTGCGAGGCGAAACCGGCCGCCTTGAGCCGGGCGTCGCCCGCCTTCAGCGTCGCGTCCATCTCCGGTGCCATCGTCGGATCGTCGATCGCGACCCGGCCATAGCTCTCGATGAAGGTGAACAGGACATCCTTGCCGCGGAGCCCGGTCAGCAGCTGGTTCGGCGGGGTCTTGGCGAAGGCGTCGACATTGAGCTGCTTCTTGAAGACGTCGGCGTCCCCCAGACCCTCGCGGACGTACTGCACCCGGTTGGCGAGGAACGTGCTGTAGCCCTTCGTGGCGAGCGTGACGCCGCCCACCTGGAAGCTCAGGGTGAAGCACATGATCCACACAACACCGAGGACGAGTGTGGTGCGTACCGCCATGGGGCGGTGCCTGGCCATCACGTTCGACAGCCGCACCATCGCGAGCGCGCTCCCCGCCAGCACGGCGATCAGCGCCAGGATCACCCCGACGATCGCGAGCACCTCGCCCGAGCGGCCGACCGAGTCCTTGAGGAAGTCCGCCGCGTCGCTCAGCAGGACCCAGTCGAAGACCAGGTCGAACGGCCGGGCCAGGGTCTGGTAGAAGCCCATGTCGAGGCACTTCAGGACGGCGGACAGCCCGACGAACGCCCCCAGCACGACGGCCACGATCCGCCGTGCCTTCGCGGGCAGTACGAGCAGGACGATCGCGAGGACGATCGCCTCGACCGGGAAGCGGAAGAACGACTGGAGGGTGATCCGGTCGAGGCGGTCGGGTACGAGCAGCGCGACAATCAGCAGCACACCGGCGAGCACGGTCGTGCCCACCCCTACGGCACGTGCGGTACGGGGGAAACGAGTCCGCCAGCCGAACCAACCGCCGCGGGGCGGCAGTTGGGACGACCGCTCGGCTGGGTCGGCGGCGGATTCCGCCTCCGAGCCCGTGGACTCCGCGGGCTCAGCGGTCTCGTCGGGCGCGGCGGATTCCGCCGGGCCTGCGGACTCGGCCGCCTCGGGCGCGTCGACCGGTTCGAGTTGCTCGGCCGTGTCCGCCGAGTCGCGTGGCTCGGGTGGGCCCTGTGTTTCGGGCGGTGCGGCGGCCTCCGTCGCCGCTGTCGAGTCGGTCTCCCCGGTGGCTTTCCGCTGCGCCGATGGGTGAGAGCGAGTGAAGAGCGGCACCCGAACGTCCTTCCGTGCTGAGCCCGGTGATGGCATGGCGGACCTGGCCCGGGCCACCAGATCCGTCACCATCAGTACGGTCGCACGCTACCGTCAGTTCAATCGGGCCTGCGTGTTGACCCACTGTTGACTCACTGAGCTGCGGCGACCGCCACCTCCCGCGCCCACCGGTAGTCCGCCTTGCCACTCGGTGACCGCTGGATCGTCTCCGCGATCACCAACTGCCGGGGGATCTTGTACCCGGCGAGCTGGGAACGGCAGTGCGTCTGGATGTCGTCCAGCGACGGCCGTACCGCACCCGCGCGCAACTCCACGACGGCGGCCACATGGTTGCCCCACTTCGGGTCCGGCACCCCGGCCACGAGTGCGTCGTAGACATCCGGATGCGATTTGAGCGCCTGCTCGACCTCCTCCGGATACACCTTCTCCCCACCGGTGTTGATGCACTGCGAGCCACGGCCGAGCACCGTGACGACGCCCTCCTCGTCCACGGTCGCCATGTCGCCGAGCAGGACCCATCGCCGGCCGTCCTTCTCGAAGAAGGTCTCGGCGGTCTTCCGCTCGTCGTTGTAGTAGCCGAGCGGTACATGGCCGCACTGGGCGACCCGGCCGATCTCGCCGCCGGCGACCGGCTCGTGCGTGGCCGGATCGACCACCTGGGTACGGGAGTTGACCCGGATGCGGAAGGACTGCCCGGCCCCGGAGTCGGCCGTCGCCGTACCGTTGAAGCCGGACTCGGACGAGCCGTAGTTGTTCAGCAGCATCGTGTTCGGGAGCAGCTCCTGGAACTGCCGGCGCACCGTCTCCGACATGATCGCGCCCGACGACGAGACGCTGAACACCGAAGAGCAGTCCGTGCCCTTCATCGGCCCGTTGAGAGCGTCGATCAGCGGTCGCAGCATCGCGTCGCCTACCAGGGAGATGCTGGTGACCTTCTCCTTCTCGATGGTCCGCAGCACCTCCTCCGGCACGAACTTGCGGTGGATCACGATGCGTTGGCCGAAGTTGAAGCCGATGAACGCGGTGAGCGTGGAGGTTCCGTGCATCAGCGGGGGAGCCGGGAAGAACGTGATCCCCGCCCCGCCGGCCGCGACCCGCTCGGCCAGCTCCTCGGGTGTCTTGACGGGTTCACCGGTCGGCGCGCCACCGCCGAGCCCCGAGAAGAACAGGTCCTCCTGGCGCCACATCACACCCTTGGGCATCCCGGTCGTGCCGCCGGTGTAGATGATGAACTGGTCGTCGCCCGAACGGGCCGGGAATCCCCGCTCTGCAGACCCGGTGGCCACCGCGTCCGTGAATTCCACGGCCGGTACTTCCGGGGCATCTTGGGCCGGTGCCCCCACCCGCACCAGGTGCCGAAGCTTCTCCGCGCGCGGCAGAGCGGCGGCCACCCGCTCGGTGAACTCCGTGTCGAAGACCAGCGCCACGAGATCGGCGTCCCGGTAGAGGTACACCAACTCCTCTTCGACGTAACGGTAGTTGACGTTGACCGGCACGACACGCGCCTTCAGGCAGCCCAGCACCGTCTGCAAGTACTCGATGCCGTTGTAGAGATGGAGCCCCAGGTGCTCACCCGGGCGTATCCCGGTGTCGATCAGATGATGCGCGATGCGGTTCGCCGCCGCGTCCAACTCCGCGTAGGTCAGGCGGCGTTCCGCGCCTGTGCCCGGGTGGTCGATGTACACGAGCGCCTCGCGGTCCGGGACCACGTCGACGACCGACTCGAACAGGTCGGCAATGTTGTACTCCACCACTCCTCCTGACGTCGGTTCGCCGGTCATCAGAGCAAAGGGCGCGGCAACTGTGAAGGGTCCGCGCAGAAGAAATCTGACTGAGTGTCAGAAACCCCTTGTACTGGCAGGGCACCTCCTGCAACCTGTTCTCGTTCCGGAGGCGGTACGGCGACGGGAGGACGGCAATGGGCGGTACGGAACACCTGACCGTGCGGCGCGAGGGCGCCACACTGGTGCTCACGCTCAACAGGCCCGAGGCCAAGAACGCGCTCTCGCTGCCGATGCTGGTCGGCCTGTACGACGGCTGGATCGAGGCCGACGCGGACGACGGGATCCGCTCGATCGTGCTGACCGGCGCGGGCGGCGCGTTCTGCGCGGGCATGGACCTCAAGGCCCTGGCCGGAAAAGGCATGGAGGGTCAGCAGTACCGCGACCGGCTCAAGGCCGACCCGGACCTGCACTGGAAGGCGATGCTGCGCCATCACCGCCCGCGCAAGCCGGTGATCGCCGCGGTTGAGGGCCACTGTGTGGCCGGCGGCACGGAGATTCTCCAGGGGACGGACATCAGGGTCGCCGGGGAGTCCGCGACCTTCGGCCTGTTCGAGGTCAAGCGCGGTCTCTTCCCGATCGGTGGCTCAACTGTCCGTCTCCAGCGGCAGATTCCGCGCACCCACGCGCTGGAGATGCTGCTCACCGGCCGGCCGTACAGCGCGCGGGAGGCGGCGGACATCGGTCTGGTCGGGCATGTGGTCCCCGACGGTACGGCTCTCGCCAAGGCCTTGGAGATCGCCGAACTCGTCAACGCGTGCGGGCCGTTGGCGGTCGAGGCGGTCAAGGCGTCGGTGTACGAGACCGCGGAGCTGACCGAGACGGACGGGCTCGCGGCCGAACTCAAGCGCGGGTGGCCGATCTTCGACACCGCCGACGCGAAGGAGGGGGCGCGTGCCTTCGCGGAGAAACGGCCGCCTGTTTACCGGCGGGGCTAGGCGTTCCGCTGGTCGGCCGGTTTTCGTCTGCGGGTTCGTTGTGGTTGGTCGCCCAGTTCCCCGCGCCCCTGGGTGGGGACAGTCGGCCCGCATCTGTCTAGTGAGGAGATGTCGTGCCTGAAGTGCTCAAAGCTCCCCTGGTCCTTGAATTCCCCTTCACCCGTTCCCTCGGTCCCGTGCAGAGCGCCTTCCTCACCGGGCTGCGGGAGCGTGTCGTGCTCGGTGTGAAGACCGGCGATGGACGCACCCTCGTACCGCCCGTCGAGTACGACCCCGTCACCGCGGAGGAGATCCGCGACCTTGTCGAGGTCGCCCCCACCGGAACGGTCACCACCTGGGCCTGGAACCACGAACCCCGCCGTGGTCAGCCCCTCGACGCGGCCTTCGCCTGGGTCCTCGTCCGTCTCGACGGCGCCGACACCGCCCTCCTGCACGCCCTCGACGCCTCGGGCCCCGACGCCGTCCGCACCGGCATGCGCGTTCGGGTCCGCTGGGCCGAAGAACGTACCGGCGCCATCACGGACATCGCCTGCTTCGAGCCGTACGACGGCGACGAGACGCGTCAACCCACCGACCACACCGGCGAGTTCGAGAACATGGTCACCGGCATCGTGGCTCCCGCCCGCCTCGACTACGTCTACTCGCCCGGCCGTGCCCAGACCGACTACATCCACGCGCTCTCCGAACAGCGCACCGTCGGCGAACGCTGCCCCTCCTGCCGCAAGGTGTACGTCCCGCCGAGGGGTGCGTGTCCCACATGTGGTGTCGCCACAGCGGAACATGTGGAAGTGGGTCCGCGCGGCACAGTCACCACGTTCTGCATCGTCAACATCAAGGCGAAGAACCTCGACATCGAGGTGCCGTACGTCTACGCGCACATCGCCCTCGACGGAGCCGACCTCGCGCTGCACGGACGGATCGGCGGCATCCCCTACGACCAGGTGCGCATGGGGCTGCGTGTCGAGGCGGTGTGGAGCGAGGGCGGTCGCCATCCGGACCACTACCGGCCGACCGGCGAGCCCGACGCGGACTACGACGCCTACAAGGAGCTGCTGTGATGCATGGAGCTGCCGCGATGCGTGAGATCGCCGTCGTCGCCTTCGCGCAGACCGACCACCGGCGCACCACCGACGAGCTCTCCGAGGTGGAGATGCTGATGCCGGTTTTGCACGGCGTACTCGAACAGACCGGCCTCAAGACCGCCGACATCGACTTCACCTGCTCCGGCTCCAGCGACTACCTCGCCGGCCGCGCCTTCTCCTTCACCCTCGCCCTCGACGGCGTCGGCGCCTGGCCGCCGATCTCCGAGTCGCACGTCGAGATGGACGGCGCCTGGGCGCTCTACGAGGCCTGGACCAAACTCCTCACCGGTGACGCCGACACCGCGCTCGTCTACTCGTACGGCAAGTCGTCCCCCGGCTCCGTACGCGATGTCCTGACCCGGCAGCTCGACCCGTACTACGTCGCGCCCCTGTGGCCGGACTCCGTCGCCCTCGCCGCCCTCCAGGCGCAGGCCCTCATCGACGCCGGCGACACCGACGAACCGGCGCTCGCCGCCGTGGCCGCCCGCAGCCGGACCGACGCGAGCGCCAACTCCCATGCCCAGGCGCGCGGTTCGGTACCGCAGGGAGACTACGTCGTACGGCCGCTGCGTACCGGCGACTGCCCGCCCATCGGCGACGGAGCCGCCGCCGTGATCCTCGCGGCCGGGGACCGGGCCCGCGAACTGTGCGAACGGCCCGCCTGGATCAGGGGTATCGACCACCGCATCGAGGCACACGGTCTCGGCGTACGGGAGTTGACCGACTCGCCGTCCACGCGGTTGGCCGCCGAGAAGGCTGGCGCCTTCGAACGGCCCGTCGACACCGCCGAGTTGCACGCGCCGTTCACCGCGCAGGAAGTCGTCCTGCGCAAGGCGCTGCGCCTCGGCGACGACGTGCGCGTCAACCCGTCCGGGGGAGCCCTCGCCGCGAACCCCGTCATGGCCGCCGGGCTCATCCGCATCGGCGAGGCCGCCGCCCGCATCCACCGGGGCGAGTCCGACCGGGCCCTCGCCCACGCCACCTCCGGCCCCTGTCTGCAACAGAACCTGGTCGCCGTACTCGAAGGGGATCCGCGATGAGCAAGGAGCCCGTGGCCGTCGTAGGGATCGGCCAGACCAAGCATGTCGCCGCGCGCCGGGACGTGTCCATCGCCGGGCTCGTGCGGGAGGCGGCCCAACGGGCCCTGGACGACGCCGAGTTGACGTGGGCCGACATCGACGCCGTCGTCATCGGGAAGGCGCCGGACTTCTTCGAGGGCGTCATGATGCCCGAGCTGTATCTCGCCGACGCGCTCGGCGCCGTAGGGAAGCCCATGCTGCGGGTGCACACCGCCGGTTCGGTGGGCGGGTCGACAGCCCTGGTCGCCGCCAACCTCGTCGCGGCCCGTGTGCACGGCACGGTCCTCACCCTCGCCTTCGAGAAGCAGTCCGAGTCGAACGCCATGTGGGGACTGTCCCTGCCGATCCCCTTCCAGCAGCCCCTGCTGGCGGGTGCCGGCGGATTCTTCGCCCCCCATGTGCGCGCCTATATGCGGCGCACCGGAGCGCCCGACACGGTCGGCTCCCTGGTGGCGTACAAGGACCGGCGCAACGCGCTGAAGAACCCGTACGCCCATCTCCACGAGCACGACATCACCCTGGAGAAGGTCCAGGCCTCGCCGATGCTGTGGGACCCGATCCGCTACTCGGAGACCTGCCCCTCCTCGGACGGCGCCTGCGCGATGGTCCTCACCGACCGGGCGGGTGCGGCCCGTGCACCACGCCCGGCGGCCTGGATGCATGGTGGCGCCATGCGGAGCGAGCCCACACTGTTCGCCGGAAAGGACTGTGTGTCGCCGCAGGCCGGCAAGGACTGCGCGGCCGATGTGTACCGGCAGGCGGGCATCGCCGATCCGCGCCGGGACATCGACGCCGTCGAGATGTACGTGCCGTTCTCGTGGTACGAGCCCATGTGGCTGGAGAACCTCGGATTCGCCGACGAGGGCGAGGGCTGGAAACTCACCGAGTCGGGGGTGACCGAGCTGGACGGCGACCTTCCCGTGAACATGTCAGGCGGGGTGCTCTCGACCAATCCGATCGGCGCCTCCGGCATGATCCGCTTCGCGGAGGCCGCCCTTCAGGTGCGCGGCCAGGCCGGAGAACACCAGGTGGAAGGGGTCCGACGGGTTCTCGGACACGCCTACGGCGGCGGATCCCAGTTCTTCTCGATGTGGCTCGTGGGCAGCGAACCTCCCGCCTCCTGAAAGGTCCCCCTCACGTGGCCTGTTGGCATCAGAAACCGATCGCTAGGCTGGCCGCGGACGACGAACCGGGAGGAGCACGGACGTGGCCGAGAGCACCATCCAGCAGCACCCGCTTGCGGGCTGGGACAAGCCGGAGCTGGACCTCAGTGACGCCGAGTGGCATTCAGGCAGCCGTGGACTGGGGGATGTCCAGATCGCCTTTGTCGAGGGATTCATCGCGATGCGCAACAGCGGCCGCCCGGAAAGCCCTTCCTTGATCTTCACGCCCGCGGAATGGGGCGCGTTCGTGTCGGGGGCGCGGGAAGGGGAGTTCGACCTGACCTGAAGGGCGTATCACCAGTTTTTCCGGACACGCGACCTTGAGCGCCCTTCCGGAGCCGGCGGCTGAGCCAGGCTGGCCCCGGAGGGGAAGGTCCCGTTACTCCAGAGGTGAGGAACCCCATGAGCACCCCCAAGAGCACCCTGCCTGTCATCGCGGCGGTCGACGGTTCGGACGACAGCCTGCGCGCCCTGGACTGGGCCCTCGACGCCGCGCGCGGACGGGGGGCGCCGCTGCGGGTCGTCCATGTGTGGCAGTACGCCGCCGCGTGGACACCGCCCGGCGTCCTGGTCGCCGGACCGCCCGGCCCGGACGAGGACGAAGTGCTCGGCCAGGTCCGTACTTACCTCGACGGGCGCCCCGACCGGCCGGTCATGGAGTACCTCGGGCTGCAGGGCGCACCGGGTGCCGTACTGCCCGAACTGGGCGCCACCGCACAGCTGTTGGTGCTCGGCTCCCGGGGCCGCGGCGGCTTCGCCAGCCTCCTGCTCGGCTCCAACGGCATGGCCGCCGCCCGCGACGCCGGCTGCCCCGTCGTCGTAGTGCCCAGGCCCGGACGCGATGGGGGCACCTCCCACGCCTTTCGGGCAGTGGGGGAGCACGACGCGCCACCGGTCGAACCCGGACCCCGGGTGGTCGTCGGCCTGCACGTGGACAGCCCCGACGACACCACCCTCGCCTTCGCCTTCGCCGAGGCGGCCCTGCGCGGAGCCCGCCTCCAGGTCGTCGCCGCCTACCCGTGGCCGCCGCAGAACTGGGCGTCCGCCGGTGAACTCGTCCCGCCGGTCATCGACCAGGACGCCATCGAGAACGAGACCCGCATCCTCACCGAGTCCCTCCTCGCCCCGCACCGCAAGGACCACCCCGACGTCCGCGTCGAGCCGTACGTCGCACCGGGCGACGCGGCCGGTCACCTCGTCGCCGCCTCCAAGGACGCGGATCTCGTCGTCGTGGGCCGCCACCGCCGACGCCTGCTGGCCCCGGCCCGGCTGATCGGCTCGGTCACCCAGGCGGTCCTGCTGCACGCGGCGAGCCCGGTCGCGGTGGTGCCGCCACAGGCGCTGGAGGAGTGAGGTCGCACCATGGGGAGTTGCGGCCGGCCTCAAAGCGAAGCCGTCTACGCCGTAGGCGAGTTGCCGCTCACGGCCACAGCAACTGCTTGCGCCGCCCTCGCCCGCCCGGTGTCACGAGGTCCGGCTCCTCGTCGAGCTGGGCCAGCGACTCCCTGACGGCCGCGTCCCGCTCGGCGTCCGGCGTTGGACGGTGGTGCGGAGAAAACTGGCCAGTACGCCTTTGTCAAGTAACGGGCCGCCGCACCCTCGGAAAGCGTACGCTGAGGTCCCTGTAGCTCACGGTACGCGTTCGCTCCCCGCGCGGACGTACCACCGTGGCAGGGGGTATGGGGATGGGACAGCGGAGCGCGCGCGGCAGCAGGACGCTCTTCGAACGGGAGGGTGAACTCTCCGCCGTGGACGACGCGTTGGGCGAGCTCACCGGCCTGCGCACGGACGGTGCCGAGCCGGGACACCGGCCCCGTGGCGCCCTGCTCGCCTTCGCGGGACGGGCCGGCATCGGCAAGACCACCCTCCTCACCGAGGTGCGCCGCCGCGCCGCCGCACAGGGCTGCACCGTGCTGTCCGCGCGAGGCGGCGACCAGGAACAGCGCGTCGCCTTCCATGTCGCCCGCCAGCTGCTGCAACCGCAGTTCGCCGGCTCAGCCGACGCCGATCTCCGCGCCGCGCTGGGGAGTTGGTACGACATCGTCGGCCCGGCCCTCGGTCTGCGCGCGCCCACCGAAGGCTCCCCGCCCGACCAGCAGGGCCTGCGCGACGGCCTCGACTGGGTGCTCACCCACCTCGCGGTGAAGCGTGCCCCGATGGTCCTCGTCCTCGACGACGCGCACTGGGCCGACCCCGAATCCCTGGGCTGGCTGGCCGCGTTCGCGCCCCGCGCCGAACAACTCCCGCTCCTGGTCGTCGTGGCCTACCGCCCCGACGAACTCCCCGACCACGCCGAGTCGTTCAGGGGACTGCCCGGCCGGGCAGGCGGTCGTCCCCTCGATCTGGAACCGCTCAGCGCCGACGCCGTCGCCGGCCTGGTGCGCGAGACGATCGGCGAGCACGCCGACGACGCGTTCTGCCGCGAGTGCTGGGCGGTCACCGCCGGGAACCCGTTCGAGACCGTGGAACTCACCGCCAAGATCCACGACCGGGGCCTGACCCCCACCGAGTCAGGGGCCTACCTGCTGCGCGATCTCGCCGCCGCCATCAAGGGCAGCGGCCTCCTCACCCGCCTCGAACGCCTCGGCACCTCGACCGTCCGCTTCGCCTGGGCCTGCGCGGTGCTCGGCACCGAGACCCGTCCGGCGCTCGCCGCCGCCGTCGCCGGACTCGGCCACGAGGAAGCCGCCGACGCCGCCGAGGCGCTGCGCGGGGCCCGCATCCTCACCAGTACGCCGACCGCCGCGGGCACCCTCGAATTCGTCCACCCGCTCATCGCCACCGCCGTCTACCGGGCCATCCCCTCCGGCGTCCGCGTGGCCCTGCACGGACAGGCCGCCTGGTGCGTCATCAACGACGGCCAGGGCCCCTCCGCCGCCGCCCGCCACCTCATGGAGACCCACCCCGACGGCGACAACTGGGTCGTGCAGCAACTCCGTGCGGCAGCGGGCGAAACCCTGCGCGCGGGCGCCCCCGACACCGCCCGCAGCTACCTCGCCCGCGCCCTGCGCGAACCCCCGCCCTTCGACGACCGGGCCGCCGTCCTCTACGAACTGGGCAGCGCCTCGCTGCTCACCGAACCGGCGACCACCGTCAACCATCTGCGGGCCGCCCTCGAAGAACCGATCAGCGACGCGGGCCTGCGGCAGAACATCGTCTACCGCCTCTCCCAGGTCCTCGCCCACAGCGACCGCCTCGCCGAGGCCTCCGACACCCTCGCCCGCGAGATCCGCGTCACCGACGACGCCCGGGTCAAACTCCGCATGCTCTCCGAGCAGTTCATGTGGGACGCCTTCCGCGCCGACGAACCCGACCACCCCTCGCGCTCCCGCCGCCTCACCAAACTCGCCGACCGCCTCAAGGGCCGCGACCTCACCGAGCGGTACATCATCGGCCTGCGCACCTGGGACGCCGTACTCCGTGGTGAACCGGCACATGTGGCCCTCCACCATGCCGAGCGCGCACTCAATGGTGGCCTCGGCTGGGCGGAGGCCGACCGCGGCTTCGAAGTACCGGTGCTGGTCGCCCTCGCCCACATGTACTGCGACCGGCCGGGCCGCGCGGAGGAACTGTTCGCCACCGGCATCGCCGACTTCGAGCAACAGGGCTGGCGCGGCGCACACCTGGCCTTCGGCTACACCCTCCTCGGCTACCTCCGCTACCGGCGCGGCCGGCTCGCCGAGGCCGAGGACTTCGCCCGCGCGGGACTGCGCCTCGCCGAGCGGGTCGGCCCCGGCACCCCCGTCTACTGGTACGGCACCGGCATCCTCATCGAGGTCCTGCTCGCCCGCGGCCGGGTCGCGGAGGCCGCCCAGCTCGCCGAGGACCACGCCTTCGCGGAACCCTTCCCGGCAGCCGTCGTCTTCCCGGACGCCCAGACCGTGTACGGCGAACTGCTGCTGGCCCGCGGCCTCGTCAAGGAAGCGGCCGAGGAACTGGCAGCCGCCGGCCGCCGCCTCGACCCGCGCGGCATCCGCAACCCCGCCTGGTGCCCCTGGCAGCTCCACCTGGCCCGCGCCGAGCGCCACGAGACCCCCGAGCGCGCCGTCGTCACCGCCCACGAAGCGGTCGCCCGCGCCCGCCAGTTCGGCACCC
This sequence comes from Streptomyces sp. NBC_01622, assembly GCF_045209635.1. NCBI lineage: Bacteria > Bacillati > Actinomycetota > Actinomycetes > Kitasatosporales > Streptomycetaceae > Streptomyces > Streptomyces sp. NBC_01622. The sequence goes on along the minus strand of NZ_CP109293.1, from coordinate 953,687 downwards.
CGTCCGCCATCGGCCAGGCCCTGCGCGTCGCCGCCGAGGTCTCCTCCGGCTCCGTCCGCGCCAAACTCCTGGAGGAGTCCGTCGCCCACCTCGAACGCTCCCCGGCCGCCTACGAGTTGGCGTGCGCGCTGGTAGCCCTCGGCACCGAACTCCGCCGCACCGGCCGCTCCAGGGAAGCCGCCGACTACCTCTACCGAGGCCTCGACACGGCCGTCCAGTGCGGCGCCGACGGCCTCGCCGACACCACCCGAGCCGAACTCGCCGCCGCCGGCCTGCGCCCCCGCCGCCTCCACAGCACCGAGACAGACACCCTCACGACCGACGAACGCGCAGCGGCAACCCTGGCCGCGCACGGCAGCACCGATCACGAGATCGCCGTAGAACTAGACACGGACGAACAGTCGGCAGTAGGCCTGCTCTCAGCGGCCTACCAAAAACTGGGCACAGACAGGACAGGTCTAGAAACGGCACTGATCAAACCGACGGAAGGCCGAACCCCCTAGGGGCGCGGGGCTGTATCGATATGCGGCTCCGCCGCGTGGGCGCGCTCAACCCGCACGCACCCGCGCCCGACAACGAACGCCCACCAAACCACGTGCCCATCGCCGAACGGCAACCCGTACCATGGCCCCATGTCGTTCCTCCGCCGCCGCAGCGCCACCCCCGCCGGCCCCGAATTCGATGTGCTGGCCATGGACCCGGGCGACTGGCCCGGCAACCTCGGCGCCGGTCTGCTGCCCGCCCCCGACGGCACCTGCCAGGGCGTGTTCCTGCGGTACGACCTGTTCGGCGGCCGAGGCCCCGCGATGGTCATCGGCAACCTCCCCGAGGGCTCCCCGGCCCGTGACGTCGCCGAGGACGAGGTTCCCTTCGAGGTCGCCCAACTGCTCCTCGCGCTGGAGAACGACGAGGAGGTGACCGTCGTAGGCACCGAGGACATGCCGGTGATGCAGGGCGACAACCTGCTGATCGTGCGCCGCCTCAAGCTCTCCGAGAGCCGGATCTCCTGCGTCCAGTTCGACCGCAGCGACAACGTCCTGGTCACCATCGCCGCCTGGGACCGCCCCATCACGGACGACCTCTACGCCCTGCTGAAACCGCTCCCGGCGGAACTGTTCCAGCAGGGCTGAGGCCCGGCTACCGGCCCGACCGCTCCAGTGTCACATCGGCGGCCCGCACGAACTCCACCCGGTGGCCGTACTGGATCTCGTAGTAGAGATCCTTTCCTACGACGACCTTGTGCGAGTCGGTGGTGAAGGTGACCGCGTAGTAGTACTCGCCGGGCACCTTGTCGCCGACCACGTACTTCTGGCCCTTGAGCAGGGTGTACGGCAGCGGGGACACCGCCTGGACGGGCACTCCCGCCGGATAGGCCGAGGCTTCCGGGTAGGCGCGGCCGTACACGGGGACGCTGTCCAGACCGTCCTTCGGCGTGATCACCCATCCGGCCGCCCCGACCGCCGTCGGGTGCTTCTTCGGGTTCTTGAACCAGGCCTCCTGGCCCAGGTACCAGATCGCGGTCCAGTCACCGGAACGGTCCGCCACCGCGTACTGCTGTCCGGTGGACACCCGCGAGGAGAGATCGTTGACGCCGGTCGTCGGGGTCGTCCCGAGGCCGATGTCCTTGATCAGCGGGTAGGTCTCGCCGGGCCCGGAGTACAGCCGGACCTCGCTCGACCCGTGCACCGCGCACGGCTGGCCTGCGGTGACGCAGCCCGTGTACACCGGCTGATTGGTGGCGTAGTCGGGGCGGATCGTCACCAGGCCGCCGCTCTTCTTCACGGTCTGCTCGAAGGGGTGGCCCAGCAGAGCGAAGTAGTGCGCCCAGTCCCAGTACGGGCCCGGGTCCGTGTGCATCCCGGGGATGGTGGAGGTGGTCGGTCCGGGCACGTTGTCGTGGCCGAGGATGTGCTGCCGGTCCAGCGGGATGCCGTACTCCTTTGTCAGGTACTTCACCAGGCGAGCCGACGAGCGGTACATCGCCTCCGTGTACCAGGCGTCCGGCGCGGCGAGGAAGCCCTCGTGCTCGATGCCGATCGACTTGGCGTTGATGTACCAGTTGCCCGCGTGCCAGGCCACGTCCTTGGCCTTCACATGCTGGGCGATCAGACCGTCACTGGAGCGGATCGTGTAGTTCCACGACACATAGGTGGGGTCCTGGACCAGGTTCAGGACACTGTCCCACTGGCCTTCCGTGTCATGGATGACGATGTACTTGATGCTCTGCGACGCGGGCCGGTCGCCCAGGTCGTGGTTGCCGTAGTCGTTGTCCCCGAACTGGGCGTACGGCGCCGGGATCCACTCGCAGGACACCTTCTTCGGGCACTCCGCGCCGTCGGCGGAGACGGTGCGCAGTCCGGTTTCCGCCAACTGAGCGGTGTCGGGGGCGAGTTCGGGCTGTGCGGTCAGGGCGACCTGCTGCCCGGCGTCCGTGGTGCGCTGCTCGCCGGTGTGGATGACGTCGTAGACATCGTTGGCATAGGCGGCGGCGGTCGCGGAGTCGTCCGCGCCGGAGAAGCGCGCGACCGCGCCGTACCACTCGGCGGGGTTCGCGCTCAGCGGCTCGCCCAGGCCCTGCTGCGCGTCGGCCAGCAGCGCGGCGCCGCCCTCGACATTCGCGGTCTCGTCACTGCGGAGGTCGGCGGCCGGAAGTCCGGTCAGCTCGGCCGCCTTCGTCAACGTCCGCAGCCGGGCCGGGAGTTGGGAGTCCGCCGGGATCTGCGCGGTGGGGTGCAGGGACAGGCGGGCGCTGTCGCCGCGGGGGTCCTCGGTGCCTTCGCTCAGATGCTCCGTCGTGGCGAGCGCGGTGCGCGCGTCCGTGAGGTGCATCGGGCCGTAGCCGCCGGTCACGCTCGGTGCTCCGCCGTGCGTGTCCCAGCGGGACTGGAGGTAGGAGACGGCCAGCAGCACGGTCTGCGGCACGTGGTACTCGGCGGACGCCGAGGCGAACGCCTGCTGGAGGGTGGAGGCGGCGGAGTCGGTGGCGTTCTGGGCGGGGGCCGCGCCCAGCAGGGGCAGCAGCAGGGCGGCGGTGGCGAGCGCGCCCGCGGTTCCGCGCGCGCGTCTGTGCCCGGAAGCGCGGGTGGGGTCGGTCGAGGATCCTCGCAATGCAGCCTCCTGGGACGGTGGGGTTTGACGATCCGTTCGGGGCCGGGCGTGCGTCAGTGGTACCGGCTGGCCGACGATCCGTCAATCATGCCCAGAGGGAGGTGATTTCCCTTGTCAACAGGGGATACGAGGAGTTTCGTGGCGGCGGCTTTCGGGCCTGCGGGGCGTCAGTGGACTACACCAATGGGCGAGTCATATATGGGGGACGCACATGTGGCTGAGACACACGAAGGTCCGCGGTGCGCCGCTGCAGGGCGCACCGCGGACCGTCATCCCCGTCAGCGAGTGCCGACCGCCGCACGCACGGCCCGTCGGGCCAACTGGCAGTCGTCGTGGAGCCGCCTCAGCAGCAGCCGTTGTTCCTCGCCGGACGGCGCAGCACCCGGGTGGGCAGCTCCCGGTGCCGCCGGGGTCGTGTCGTGCATCGAACGCTGCACGGCCATCTCGTAGGTGCGGATCTCCCGGGTCAGCACCAGCATCAGGTTCACCAGGAAGGCGTCACGCGACGCCGGTCCCGCCGACTGCGCGATCTGGCTGATCTGCCGCCGGGCCACGGGCGCGTCCCCGAGGACCGCCCACAGCGTGGCCAGGTCGTACCCCGGGAGGTACCAGCCCGCGTGCTCCCAGTCCACCAGCACTGGACCGGCCGGTGAGAGGAGGATGTTGGACAGCAGGGCGTCGCCGTGACAGAACTGGCCCATGCCCTGACGGCCCGCCGAGTGCGCGATGCCGTGCAGCAGCTTCTGCAGGTCTCCCATGTCCCGGTCGGTGAGCAGCCCCAGCTCGTGATACCGCGAGATCCGGGCCGCGTAGTCCAGCGGAGCGTCGAACGTGCCCGCCGGCGGCCGCCAGGCGTTGAGCCTGCAGATCGCGCCGAGCGCCGCCCTGATGTCCGCCCGCGGCGGGGCCTCCGCCGGGTGCCGGTGCAGCGCCGCCACCCGGCCCGGCATCCGCTCGATGACGAGCGTGCAGTTGTCCGGGTCCGCCGCGATCAGCCGCGGCACCCGCACCGGCGGGCGGTGCCGGACGAACGAGCGGTATGCCGCTATCTCGTGCCGGATCCGCTCGGCCCACGCGGGGGAGTGATCCAGTAAACACTTCGCTACGGCCGTGCTGCGTCCGGTCGTTCCGACCAGGAGCACGGAGCGCCCGTTGCGGCGTAGCACCTGCACCGGAGCGAACTCCGGACAGATCCGGTGCACCGACGTGATCGCCGTACGCAGCTGGGCGCCCTGAGGGCCGGACAAGTCGAGTCTCCCGCTGAGCGGTTGGGTGCCGAGCCCCGGAACGCGCCGTGGCCTGCCCGCACCGAGCACGGGGCCGGCCGCCGGGCGTGCCGGGTCGAGGTAGGGGCCGCCTGCGCCCGGGCGGGGGTGCAGCGACCGGGGCGGGGCGGACACGGAGGACGATGCTGTGTACATGGGAGAGACAGATCCCTTCGTGTGCCTGCAGTGCCTGTCCAAACAAGCGCGCTACCCGGCCCGGTCCCACGGGTGCACCCTGGGGAGTGTCCCCTCGGTGACCGGGTCGGGGTGGCGCGTTCCTACCTGACACCAGATGCGCAGTGGCACACCATCTGGCGCACCCTGGCGAACCATGGCGAATAGTCGCCCGGCAAGGCGCACCGGGCTATGTTCAAGTCAGCCGAGAACCTGGGGGCTTGACGTGAACGGACAACCCAACTCCCGTCTCTCGGACCTGTTCGGCCTGGCCGGCTGGTCCAAGGGCGAACTCGCGCGGCTGGTCAACCGGCAGGCGGCGGCCATGGGCCACCCCCAGCTCTCGACCGACACCTCGCGGGTACGGCGTTGGATCGACACGGGAGAGATCCCGCGCGATCCGGTGCCGCGGGTGCTGGCGGCCCTGTTCACCGAGCGTCTCGGCCGTGTCGTGACCATCGAGGACCTCGGTCTGGTCCGGCACGGGCGTACGGGGAAACGGCCCGACGACGGGAGTGTGGAACATCCCGACGGTGTGCCGTGGGCGCCCGAACGGACTGCTGCGGTCCTCACCGAATTCACGGGAATGGACCTCATGCTCAACCGACGCGGCTTGGTGGGCGCGGGCGCCGCGCTCGCCGCAGGCTCCGCACTCAGCAGCGCCATGTACGCATGGCTGCACTCCGATCCGACTCTCTCCGCCGACGCTCCCCGGTTCGACGATCCCCTGCACGCCGACCCCGCTGGGTTCGACCGCTATGAGGCCGCCCCCATCGGGTCGCAGGAGATCGAGGAACTGGAGGAGTCCGTCCAGGTGTTCCGAGCCTGGGACGCGGCCCGCGGCGGCGGGCTTCAGCGCAAGGCTGTGGTGGGACAGCTCAACGAGGTGGGCGGCATGCTGGCCTACCGGCACCCCGCCGATCTGCAGCGGCGCCTGTGGGGCGTCGCCGCCAATCTCGCCGTACTCGCGGGCTGGATGTCGCACGACGTCGGCCTGGAGCCCACGGCCCAGAAGTACTTCGTCATCGCCGCCCACGCGGCCCGTGAGGGCGGCGACCGGCCCCGCGCCGGGGAGGCGCTCTCCCGGGCGGCCCGCCAGATGGTGCACCTGGGCCGGCCCGACGACGCGCTCGATCTCATGAAACTCGCCAAGACCGGTTCCGGCGACGAGGTGCTGCCGCGGACCCGGGCGATGCTCTACACCGTCGAGGCCTGGGCGCAGGCGTCGATGGGCAAGGGCCAGGCCATGCGCCGCACCCTCGGCCAGGCGGAGGACCTCTTCGTCTCCGACCGCGGCGACGTACCGTCCCCGAGCTGGATGCAGACGTTCAAGGAGGAGGACCTCTACGGCATGCAGGCCCTGGCCTACCGCACCCTGGCCGAGCACGAGCCGGGAGCGGCCGTGCACGCCCAGTACTTCGCGGAGAAGGCCCTGGCGCTGCGGGTCGACGGACGGCAGCGGTCGAAGATCTTCGACTTCCTGTCGATGGCCTCCGCCTGCTTCATCGCGGACGATCCCGAACAGGCCGACAGGTACGCGCGGTTGGCCCTGGCGTCGATGGGATCGAACTCCTCCCACCGCACCTGGGACCGGCTGCGCGAGATGTACCGGCTCACCGCCCAGTACTCCAACTACCCGAGGATCCACGAGCTGCGGGAGGAGATCAAACTCGCCCTGCCCAGGCCACAGTCCAGGAGCGCGCGGACCAGGAACGCCAACAGCGCCCAGGCATAGGGAGGTTGTGCCGCCGTTTCTTTCCTGCGTGGTCCGAGTGGGCCACGTGGACTAAGTCGTCCTGGCGACCAGCACGCAGGCGTCGTCCTCGCGCGCGGAGTCGCCGAACTCCTCGACGACCATGCGTACGCAGTCCTGTGCGGTGCGCGCCTCGCCGAACCGCGGGGCCAGGTCGAGGAGTCGTTCCACGGCTTCCGGCCTGTCGTGCCCGGTCACCAGTCCGTCCGTGTGCAGCAGGAGTACGTCGCCCGCTTCGAGGGTCTCCTCGGCCTGTCCGTAGGAAGCTCCCGAGGTGGCGCCGAGCAGGACGCCGTCCGGTGCGCTCAGCATGCGCCCCGTCCCGTCACGGAACAGCAGCGGGGCGGGGTGTCCTGCCTGCGCCCAGGTCAGGGTGCGGGTCTCGGGCCGGTAGCGGCAGCACACCGCGCTGCCCAGGGCCGGTTGCACGGTGGCGTCCAGTAACTGGTTGAGCCAGGACATCAGTTGGCCGGGATCGGTGCCCGCCATCGCCATGCCGCGCAGGGCGCCGAGCAGCATCGCCATGCCCGAGGTGACGGCGACACCGTGTCCGGTGAGGTCGCCGACGCTCAACAGGGTGGCGCCGTCGGAGAGTTGGAGCGCGTCGTACCAGTCGCCGCCGATCAGCGCGTTCGTCGAGGAGGGCAGATAGCGGGCAGCCAGGTCCAGTGTCTCCGGCCCCTGGTGCGGGAGCCGCAGGGAGCCGCGCCACGGCGGCAGCACGGCCTCCTGCAGCTCGACCGCGAGCCGGCGCTCGGTCTGCGCGTGGTGCCGGTGGCGCTGCAGCGAGTCACGGGTCTCGCTCACCGTCCGCTGGCTGCGGCGCAGTTCGCTGACGTCCCGCAGCACGGCCCACATCGAGGCGGTGCCACCGTCGGCGTCGAGCACGGGCTCGCCCATCATGTGCACGGTCCGTACGGCCCCGTCGGGCCGTACGACGCGGAACTCGCCGTCGATGGGCTTGGCGTCGACCAGGCAGTCCGTGACCATCGCCGTCAGACCCGGCCGGTCCTCGTCGAGAACCAGGGACGGCAGTTCGTCCAGGGTGAGCGGGGGAGCGGCCGGATCACGGCCGAGGATCTGGTACAGCTCCCCGGACCAACTCACCGCGTCCGTCAGCAGATTCCACTCCGCACTGCCGACCCGGCTGAGCAGCGAGTCGTCTCGGGGCGCTTCCGGTACGGCAGTTGGGGCGAGTGGCGCCTCGGCGGCCGTCGGCACGGGCGGCGGGCCGTCCCGCAGCTGGGACAAGTGCTCGTCGACGTCGTTGAGTTGATGCAGCGCCAGATCGCACAGCGCCCGCTGCCACCGCTCCCGGGGATCCGAACCGTCCCGCTGCGCGTCCCGCCGTACGGCGTCCACGTCGCCCATGAGCCGCCGCGCCTGCGATATCAGCGCGTCGACCGAGCCGCGCGCGGGCGGCTGGGCGGCTGGGCGGTCCGCAGAGAGATGGGACGGCATGACGCACTCCGATGCGGGGACGGTTCGACCAAGGCGGATGGAGGGACCGGTTACGACTGTCGCACAGCCCGCGACGCCCTGTAAGGGATTTGGCAACACCCGATCCGGTGGTGCTTCTGGCATATGTCAGCGTCTTCACGGACGGATGATGCCGTGTTGGTGGCGTAGCTGCCTCGGTGGGGCAAGTCGTATACGCCGTACGCGAGTTGGGGGATGGGTCACCCGCTGGAGTCGACATTCAACCACCTGTTCGACGTCCTTGTGTTCCCGCATGGCGCAGTCGTCCGGCGGGAGGCCGAAAAGTGTTGCTCAAGCGAGTGATCCGCAGTACGCAACAGTCATTTTGAGCCGTTGCTTTGTTATAGCCATGACAATTCTGTGGGCGTGATGCCACGCTGCTGTGCACCACGCTCACCGAGCGTTCACTTCTTCCTCACTCTTCCTCCTCGCACCCGCGCGCCGCCGGACGGCCGTACCCCGGCCCGACCCGCTCTCCAGGACTCCACCGAGTCCGACCACCCCACATAAGGAGAACGCCTTGACCCGGCATGACCGTTATCCGCACCACCCCAGATACACCGCCGCTCTGGTGCTCACCGCAGTCGGCACCCTGCTGGCCGCCGGTATGCAGACCGGCGCCGCCTCCGCCGTTCCCGGCGGCGGCCACGCCCCGGCGAAGATCCTGGCCACCCCCCGGGCCGGAGCCGCCCCGGCCACGCTGACGCCGGCGAAGCACGCCGCCCTCCTCAAGAGCGCGGGCGCGGCCGTCAGGAGCACGGCGAAGAACCTAGGCCTCGGGGCCAAGGAGAAGCTCGTCGTCAAGGACGTCACGCAGGACGCCGACGGCACCACTCACACCCGCTACGAGCGGACGTACGCCGGACTGCCCGTCCTCGGCGGCGACCTGGTCGTCCACGCCAAGAGCGGCCGCCTCACGGTGACGAAGGCCGCGAAGGCCGCCCTGACCCTGGGGGACATCACCCCGAACGTGTCGTCGGCGACGGTGAAGACCAAGGCGCTCGCGACCGCGGCCAAGGCGGGCGGCGAACAGGCCAAGCTCGACGGCGCCCCGCGCCTCGTCGTCTGGGCCGCCGGGGCCAAGCCCGTCCTCGCCTGGGAGGCGGTGGTCGGCGGCTTCCAGGACGACGGCACCCCCAGCGAACTCCACGTGATCACCGACGCCGACTCGGGCAAGCCCGTCTTCCGGTACCAGGGCATCGAAACCGGCACCGGCACCGGCCAGTTCAACGGAACGGTCCCGCTCAGCACCACGCTCGACGCGGCGACCTCGACGTACCAACTCGTCGACGGCGACCGCGCCGGACACAAGACCTACGACCTGAACCAGGGCACCTCGGGCACGGGCACCTTGTTTACAGATGACAACGATGTCTGGGGTGACGGCACCGCGAGCAACCGGCAGACCGCCGGCGTGGACGTCGCGTTCGGTGCCGCGGCCACCTGGGACTACTACAAGGACGTTTTCGGCCGCAGCGGCATACGCAACGACGGTGTGGCCGCCTACAGCCGGGCCCACTACGGCAACAACTACGTCAACGCCTTCTGGTCCGACACCTGCTTCTGCATGACCTACGGGGACGGCTCGGGCAACACCCACCCGCTGACGGCGCTGGACGTGGCCGCGCACGAGATGAGCCACGGCGTGACCGCCGCGACCGCCGGCCTCACCTACTCCGGTGAGTCGGGCGGCCTCAACGAGGCCACCTCCGACATCTTCGCCGCCGCGGTGGAGTTCCACGAGAACCTGCCCGCCGACGTCCCCGACTACCTGGTCGGCGAGAAGATCGACATCAACGGCAACGGCACACCGCTGCGTTACATGGACAAGCCCTCCAAGGACGGCGCGTCCCGCGACTACTGGAGTTCCACGCTCGGCAGCGTCGACGTCCACTACTCCTCCGGCCCGGCGAACCACCTCTTCTACCTCCTGTCGGAGGGCAGCGGCGCGAAGACCGTCAACGGCGTCTCCTACGACAGCCCCACCTACGACGGCGTGCCCGTCGCCGGCATCGGCATCGACAACGCCCAGAAGGTCTGGTATCGGGCGCTCACCACGTACATGACCTCGTCCACCAACTACGCCGGTGCGCGCACCGCGACGCTCCAGGCGGCGGCGGACCTTTTCGGCGCGTACAGCCCGACGTACCTCGCCGTGGCCGACGCGTGGGCGGCGATCAACGTCGGCAGCCGCATCGCGCTCGGCGTCAACGTGGCCCCGATCTCCGGCCAGATCAGCGGAGTCGGACAGTCCGTGTCCCTGCAGACGGACGCGTACACCACCAACTCCGGTGCGGGCCTCACCTATTCGGCCACCGGACTGCCCGACGGGCTCTCCATCAGCAGCACCGGCCTCATCTCCGGCGTCCCGACCACCCTCGGGAGCAGTGACGTCACGGTGACCGTCACCGACGACACGGGCGCGACCGCCACCACCTCCTTCACCTGGCGGGTGGCGAACATCTACGCCAGCAGCACCCGGGTGGACATCCCCGACAACGCCGCCGCCGTGGAGTCCCCGATCACGGTCACCGGCCGCGACGGCAACGCCTCGGCCACCACCCAGGTCTACGTCAAGATCGTCCACACCTACCGCGGCGACCTGACCGTCGACCTCGTGGGCCCGAACGGCACCGTCTACTCCCTGCTGAACCGCTCCGGCGGCTCCGCCGACAACGTCGACCAGACCTTCACCGTCGACGCCTCCGCCCAACCGGTCAACGGCACCTGGAAGTTGCGGGTGCAGGACCACGCGGCGATCGACGTCGGCTACATCGAGCAGTGGCAGCTGACCCCCTGACACGCAGTCCGCGTGACTGAGCGTCGATGACGGTCCCGGCCGCGCCCGCACCAGTGGGGCGCGGCCGGAGCCATGACCCGCGGACCGTAGATTGTGACCATGATCGAGGAGACGTCGCCCGAGCGGTTACAGCGGTCGAGCATCCGACGCAGGCATGCCGCGCCGAAGAAGACCGAAGGCGGGGGCGGACTGCTGCGTTCGTCCGCGCTGATGGCGGCAGGCACCCTGGTCTCGCGCGCCACCGGCCTGATACGCCAGGTGTTGCAGGCCGCCGCGTTGGGCACCGGACTGCTGGCCACCACGTACAACCAGGCCAACACCGTGCCGACGAGCCTGTACTTCCTGTTGATCGGCGGCGCCCTGAACTCCGTCCTGGTACCGCAGTTGGTCCGGGCCAGGACCGAACACCCCGACGGCGGCACGGCGTTCGAGCAGCGACTGGTCACGCTCGTCCTGTGCGTCGTCGGCGCGGGCACCGCACTGGCCACCTGGGCCGCCCCCGAGATCATCAGCGTCTACCAGCACGACACACCCGCCACCCACGACGCGTTCCGACTGACCGTCGTCTTCGCCCGGTTCCTGCTGCCGCAGATCTTCCTCTACGGCGTCTTCAGCATCTTCGGCCAAGTCCTCAACGCCCGGGACCGGTTCGGCGCGATGATGTGGACCCCGGTCCTCAACAACCTCGTCCTGATCGCCATGTTCGGCCTCTACCTCGGCCTGCTGACCGCGCCGGAACAGGTGTCGGACATCACGGGCACCCAGGTCCGGCTGCTCGGCATCGGGACCACGCTCGCCCTCTCCGTCCAGGCACTCGCCCTGATTCCCTACGCGCTGGCGGCCGGATTCCGGTTCCGGCCGCGCTTCGACTGGCGCGGCACCGGGCTTCGTAAGAGCGTCAACGCGGCCCGCTGGACACTGCTGTTCGTGCTGACCAACCTGGCGGCGAGCACGGTGGTGACCCGTCTGGCCTCCGCCGCCGACGCGGCCCGGCCCCGCGACGGCGTCGGCTACACCGCCTACAGCTACGCCCAGCAGATCTGGATGCTGCCCCAGTCGATCGTCACCGTGTCCCTGGTGACAGCGCTGCTCCCGCGCATGAGCCGGGCGGCGACCGAGCACCGCCTCGACGACCTGCGCGCCGATCTGTCCCGCGCGCTGCGGGTCAGCGGTGTCGTCATCGTTCCGGCCGCCTTCTTCTTCCTCGCCTTCGGCCCGCAGACGGCTCAACTCCTGTTCGCCCACGGCTCCGCCGACGCCGCGACCACCGCCCCTCTGGGCCACATGCTGCAGGCCTTCGGCCTCGGCCTGATCCCCTTCTCCGCCCAGTACCTCCTGCTGCGCGGCTTCTACGCCTTCGAGGACACCCGCACGCCCTTCCGGATGGCAGTGTTGATCTCGGGCGTCAACATCGCGCTGGCCGTGGCCTGTCACCTCCTGCTGCCCGCGCGCTGGGCGGTCACCGGGATGGCCGGCGCCTACGCCCTGTCGTACGGGATCGGTCTGCTGGGGACCGCGCTGCGCCTGCGACGCCGTACCGGGGAACTGCTCGACGGACGGCGGATCTGCCGCACCTACGCGAAGCTGACCGTGGCCGCGACCGCCGCCGGAGGTGCCGGGTGGCTCCTCGCCCGTGTCTGCAACCAAGGCCTGGCGGTAGGCAGTTGGGCACCGGCGCTCTCGTTGGCGGCGGGCGGTACGGCAATGGCCGTGCTGTTCCTGCTTCTGGCGCGGCTGCTGCGGATAGGGGAGCTGCGGAGCCTGCCCGGGCTGGGGTGAGCGGCGGGTCCGGGCCCGGCCAGGAGGAGTACGGCTACGGCCACGAGGGCGGCGCCGGTCGTGGCCGTAGTCAGTGCCCCGGTTGCCGTGCCCCGGCCGTCACGCAGGTCACGCCCAGCGCGAGCCGGGCGCCCACCATCCGGTCCTGGGCGTACAGGAGCCAGCGCCTGCTCAGGGTCCGTCCGGCGAAGCCGGTCCAGGCCGGCCCGACCGCGATCAGCCCTGGCGAAGGCGATCTCGGTACGTGCCGGAAGCGGGGCCGGCTCGGTCGCGCACAGCACCGCGAGCAGTGCCGCCGCACAGCCTCCCGCGAGGCCCACGGCCACCTACCGCATGGGGGATCCGAGGGAGACCTCCGCCGCCAACGCCCGCCGCGGTTCCTCGGGCACGTCCCCGCCCGCTTCCTGGTGTGGCCCGCTCATGCCTCGTATCCCCTCTCCACAAGGACGGCCCGCAACATACGGCAGGCCCGGTGCAGCCTGCTCTTGACCGTGCAGACCGGTACGTCGGGTACGTCCGCGCAGGCGTCGAGCGGCAGGTCCTCCAGGTGGAACAGGATCAGCACCTCCCGCTCCCGGGGGCGGCAGTTGGCCCAGGCCGGACTCGATCTCCAACGCGTCCAGGACGGCGTTGCCGTGCGGAGCTGGTTGTGCCGTGGTGCTGTGCCGCGCCGCGGTCAGGGGGTGAGCTTCAGGTCCTGCTCGACCAGCGGTTTGCCGGAGTGCCAGTCCAGGGCCGCGCCGAAGCGCACCAGCTCGCCGTAGAGCGCGGGGTCGACCCGCTCGGCGAAGACGAGGTCGAGCACGGCCGCGGCGGCCTCGGCCGGGGACTTGGCCTGGCTGTAGTCGTCGAACCAGGGGCGGGAGGTGGCTGTGTCGACCATGCCGGGGCACACGGACGCGATCAGGGTGTCGCTCGCCAGATCGTCCTGACGGCGTTCCGCGGCGACCGCGCGGACGGCGGCGACCTGGGCCACCTTCGAGGGCACGTTCAGCCAGAGCGGCCAGCCCGCCTCGGCCGTGGTCCGGTGGTGGACGGCGCTGCGCCAGGACTCGACTGCGTACTCGACCTGGTCCAGGCTCGCGCCGTCGAACAGGTCGTGCAGCGCGGGGTCGAGATGGCCGAGGGTGCCGAGGCTGCTGGCCACGACGAGGAACCGGCCGCCCGGGCGCAGCACCGGGCCGAAGGAGCGCAGCATCGCGTGGGTGGCGGTGTTGGAGACGTCGATGAACTCGTCGGCGCGCTCGGCCTGCGACTCCCCGGGGAGCATGCGGGTCACGGCGTTGGAGATCACGATGTCGACCCCGCCGTGGCGCTGCCGGAGCTCGTCGGCGAGGTGGGCGATGGCGTCGGTGTCGGTGACGTCGAGGACCCGGCCCTCCACCCGGCTGCGGGTGCCGGGCAGGCCGGCCACCTCGCGGGCCGCGTCGGTGACCCGCCGCCCGTCGCGGCCGGTGAGCAGAACCGTGTCGTCGGGACCCATACGTGCCGCCAGTCCCTCGACGAGGGCACGGCCGAGTCCCTGATTGGCGCCCGTGACGAGGGCGATGCGTGGAGCGTTCATGTCTGCCACAGTAGGAACGATCACATCCATGCGTCCAACGAAAGTTACGCACCGCTAATATGCGTAATCATCATGGACTTCACGGATGTGTCACTCACCGCCCTGCGCGTCTTCCGCGCGGTCGCCGAACAGGGGACCTTCACGGCCGCCGCCGCGTCGCTGGGCTACACCCAGTCGGCGGTGTCCCGGCAGATCGCCGCGATCGAACGGGCCGCCGGCGCGGAACTGCTGGAACGGCGCCGCGACGGCGTACGGCTGACCCCGGCCGGCCGCATCGTCATGCGCAGGGCGACGGTCGTACTCGACGAGATCGACACCACCGCCCGCGAACTCTCCGGGCTGCCCACCGAGGCCGCGACCGTCCGCCTGGGCTGGCTGCCAAGCGCCGGAGCGGCCCTGCTGCCGCGGGTCCTGCTCGCCCTGCGCCGCAGCGACCCGGACCTGAATGTCGTCAGCCGGGAGGGCGGCACACCGGCGCTGGTACGCGCCCTGCGGGCCGGCAGCCTCGACCTGGCCCTGCTGGCGTCCGCGCCCCCCTTCCGGCCGCCGGACACCGAATCGCCCCCGCTGGTGCTGCGCACCCTCGCCGAGCGCCCGCTCTACCTCGCGGTGCCCGCCACCCATCCGCTGGCCCGCGCCGAGTTCGTCGACGTGGCCGACCTGCGCGGCCAGCGCTGGATCGCCGGTTCCTCCTCCGGCGAGGACCGCCTCATGGGCGTATGGCCCGGCCTCGACGAACGCCCCGAGATCGCCCACACCGCCCGAGACTGGCTGGCCAAACTCCAACTCGTCGCAGCGGGCTGCGGCTTGACCACCGTATCCGCCTCCCTCGCTCCGGCCGTCCCGGCGGGGGTGCGGGTCCTGCCGGTGCGCGGCGGACCCCAGGAGCAGCGGCGGCTACTGCTGGCGCGGCTTCCGGGGGCGCCCGGCGAGGCGGTCACTCGGGTGGCGGCTGCCCTGCGTGCCGCCGCACTCGACGGCGGGGACATGAGCGCCGGAGGGGTTGGCATTCCGGTGATGTGATGCACATCACACTAATTCATTCGAGGTTCCGCGTAATGCAAACGGCACCTACGAGGTCGTACAGGCACACGGCAATCCGGCCGACCTCTCACCCGTAGCGGAGACCGACCATGGACATCACCCTCGAACAGCCCACCCGAGCCCGGCTGATCACGGCGGACGACACCGAGATTCCCGTGTCGGCCACGCTTCGCTACCTCGCCTCGGACCCGCTGGCCGTGCACCTCGACTTCCCGCCCGAGGTGTCCCTCGACGGTGGCGGGGTCACGTGGACCTTCGCTCGGGCGCTGCTGGAGGAGGGGCTGCGGCGGCCGGCCGGGAGCGGGGACGTGCATCTGTGGCCGTGCGGTCTGGCCCGTACGGTGCTGGAGTTCCACTCGCCGTTCGGGCTCGCCCTGCTCCACTTCCACACCCCGGCGCTGCGCCGCTTCCTGCTGCGGACGTACGACGTGGTGGCCACCGGACAGGAGGACATGGACGCGGTCGTCGACCGGGGGTTGAGCGCCCTGTTCGGGAGCGTCTGAGGGAATTCGGCGTCAGGACAGCGGCTTTGACTTTTGTTCACCTCCGCCTAACCACCCGGGTATGGACCTTGGCGATCACCCCGTGCACCCTTGCGCGCGGTGTGCCGCTCGGGCACCCCTGGGACGAGGACGGGGCTAATGACACCGATCAGCCGAAGAAGTTTCGTGGGGCTCGGTGCGACCGTTGCGGCGGGCATGGCGACGGGCGCAGGCGCACGGCCCGCGATCGCCGCCCAGCAGGCGGCGACCGGCACGATCTCGGACGTGAAGCACGTGGTGATCCTCATGCAGGAGAACCGCAGCTTCGACCACTACTTCGGGCGCCTCAAGGGCGTCCGCGGCTTCGACGACCGCAGCGGCATCACCCTGAGCGGCGGCTCCCCGGTCTTCAACCAGCCGAGCGGCGGCGGCCGTCAGTACCCGTGGAAACTGAGCGCCACTCCGGCCGCGGGCGGCCAGGACGGCGAGACCCTCGCCCAGTGCAACGGAGACCTGCCGCACTCCTGGTCCTCGCAGCACTCCGCGTGGAACAAGGGCCGCCTCGACAACTGGGTCTCGGGCGTGGGCAACGTCCGCTCGCTCGGCTACCTCGACCGCGCCGACATCCCCTTCCACTACGCGCTCGCCGACAACTACACCGTCTGCGACGCCTACTTCTGCTCCACCCTCAGCGCGACCGGCCCCAACCGCACCTACCTGTGGAGCGGCAAGGTCGACTCCTCCAGCTACGACGGCGGTGACGAGTCCGGCCTGACCTGGCAGACCTACGCCGAGGCGCTGCAGAACGCCGGAGTGACCTGGAAGGTCTACCAGAACGCGGCGGACAACTACGGCGACAACGCCTGCGCCTACTTCAAGAACTTCACCAACTCCAAGGCGGGCAGCGCCCTTTACGACCGCGGCATGTCCTCCGTCCCGGCCACCACCGGCTCGACCCCCGACGACATCGCCGCCGCCATCAAGGCCGACGTCCTCGCGGGCACCCTCCCGCAGGTCTCCTGGGTCGTCCCCAACCAGGCCTTCTCCGAGCACCCCTACGCCCCGCCCGGCGACGGCGCCCACTTCATCGGCCTCGTCTACCAGGCCCTCGCCGCCCACCCGGACGTCTTCGACTCGACCGTCCTGTTCCTCAACTACGACGAGAACGACGGCTACTTCGACCACGTCCCGCCACCCGCCCCGCCCGCCGGCACCGACGGCGAGTTCCTCAACGGCGTCCCCTACGGCTTCGGCTTCCGCGTCCCGATGATCGTCATCTCGCCCTGGACACGCGGCGGTTGGGTCTCCTCCGAGGTCTTCGAGCACACCTCGGTCCTGCGCTTCCTGGAGACCTGGACCACGTCCCTCGGCAAGCCGGCCGCCTGCCCCAACATCAGCACCTGGCGCCGCAGGGTGAGCGGCGACCTGACCGGCGTCTTCGACTTCACCAACCCGGTCTACGGCTCCGTCGCGCTCCCCGCGACCAGCGTCATCGGCCTCTCCACCTGCGGCCCGCTGCCCAACCCGGTGCCGACGGACAACGCCCTCCCGACGCAGGAGACCGGCACCCGGCCCGCCCGCGCGCTGCCGTACCAGCCCAACGGGTACCTGGATCATCTGGAGTTCGGGTCGAGCGGCAAGATCCTGGCCTGGTTCGCCATGGCCAACCAGGGCGGCGTTGCCAAGAGCGCCGCCCATCTCTCCATCCACCCCAACGCCTACCGCGACACCACGCCCTGGCAGTACACGATCGACCCGGGTGGCACCGCCTCCGACTTCTTCAACATCGGTACGGGCTACGGCAGCGGCAAGTACGACCTGTCCATGGTCGGCCCCAACCGCTTCCTGCGCCGCTTCCAGGGCGACGCCACGAAGGCGGGCAAGTCCGTCGAGGTGAGCACCCGTTACGCCGTCGAGTCGGGCACCGGCAAGCTCGCGATCTACTTCAAGATGGCCAACTCGGGCTCCGCATCGGTGAAGTTCACCATCACCTCCAACCACTACCGCGGCGACGGACCGTGGACGTACACGGTCGCCGCGGGCGCGTCGACGGAGGACTTCTTCAACGCCGTGGCGTACCAAGGCGGTTGGTACGACTTCACGGTCACCGTCGACTCCGACGCGACCTGGTCGCGCCGGTTCACCGGTCACCTGGAGTCGGGCGCGGCGAGCGTCAGCGGCTGACGTCGGCGTACAGGTCCGGGCGCGGGGCGAGTTCGACGGTCACCCGGCCGCCGCTCTCCAGCGCCCGGACCCCGGCCTCGGCGACCACGGAGGACGCGTAGCCGTCCCAGACGCTCGGGCCGGTGACCCGGCCCTGCCGGGTGGCGTCCACCCAGGACTGCACCTCGCGGTCGTAGGCGTCCGCGAACCGCACGAGATAGTCCAGCGGCACGTCCTCGTGCGCGCTGCCGTGCGTGGTGACGACCATCGTGTGGTCCTCGCCGATCCGGGCACTGCCCGCCTCGCACACGGCCTCGCAGCGCACCTGGTAGCCGAAGCCGGAGTTGACGAAGACCTCGACGTCGATCAGGGCGCCGCCATCGGTCTCGAAGAGCACGAGCTGCGGGTCGACCAGCCCCTCCGGGGCGTTCGCCGACGAGCGCGGGCTGAGCACGGTCACCGCGGTCAGTTCCTGGCCCAGCAGCCAGCGGGCCGCGTCGATCTCGTGCGAGACCGAGCTGTCGATGAGCATCGCCGAGGTGAAGCAGGGCGGCGAAGACACATTGCGGTGCGTGCAGTGCAGCATCAGCGGGCGCCCCAACCGGCCGCTGTCCAGCAGGGACTTGAGACCCTGGTACTCGGCGTCGTAGCGCCGCATGAACCCGATCTGCGCCAGTCGCCGCCCGAGTCGTGCCTCCGCCTCCACCACCCGGAGTGCCCCTGTGGAGTCGGGCACCATGGGCTTCTCGCACAGCACCGGCAGCCCGCGTGCGAAAGCCGCGAGCAGCGCCTCCTCGTGCGCGGGACCCGGCGAGGCGATGAGCACCGCCTCGACCCCGGAGGCATCCAGCGCGGCCACGGCGTCCTCGTGCACCGCGACCGCGTCCAGACCGGCCGCCGCCTCCTTGGCGCGCTCGGTGTCCGGGTCGGCCACCGCGGCCACCCTGGCGCCGCTCACCACCTGGTCGAGGCGTCGTATGTGGTCGGCTCCCATGTGTCCCGCACCCAGCACGGCCACGCCCAGCAGGTCACCCACGTGTACTCTCCCTCTACGTCGACGATCACGCCGTAGCGTACGCCGCAGGGGAGAGGCAGCCTCAGGGACAAAGGGGCGGCCTCAGTAGCGCAGCACACCCGCGATGCCGTCCGCGTCGGTGAGGGCGCCGTCGGGGACGAAGCGGACGTCGGCGCCGGTCTCCAGGCACTGCTCGACGATCTCGTCCACGATGTCCTCGCGGGCGTCGAGGTCGCCGCTGTCGGCCGGGACCAGGTGGTCGCCGTGGTCGTCGCGGACCGTGACGCGGTAGTTCTCCTCGACGGCCAGCAGCCGGACCCGGCCCTCGCGGGCGTTCTGCCAGACCTCGTCCACGCCGGCCGCGAACTCCTTGCGCCCGCGCGCCGATTCGAGCTCCCGGTTCACGGTGACGGTGTTCTTGCGCGCCTCCGCGTCGACCAGTGGCCGTACGGCCTGCCACACCGCGTCGGGTGTGCCATGTGCGAGACCGCCATGTGGGATGTGGACCGCCCCGTTGGTGGCGCTGCCGACCTCGTCGAATGCGGACAGGGCCGCCTGCTCTCCGGTGATGTAGAGCGGGCGCCGGTGCTCGCGCAGGATGCGGCCCATCGCGGTGTCGGCCTCGCGCAGGAAGTGCCGGGTGTCCTCGTCGCGGAAGGTGCTCGGGATGTCGCCGATGCGCTCCTGGCGCTCGGCGTCGAAGTTGTCCCGGTGGTCGCGGGTCAGGGGGAAGCTGTCGGTGTGGTCCTCGGCGACCCGGTCGTCACCGCCGTTCCACAGCGTGACGCGGTCCGCGGCGAGGGACAGCACCCAGAACGGTCGCTCGGAGGCCTGCGCGGAGACCAGATTGCGGGTGAGGAACGTGTCGGAGAGCACCACACGTTCGGGCACGGACCTGGCGAGGGACCACACCTGGTGCTCGCCCGGCGCGGCGAAGATCACCAGACCGTCCTCGGCGTGCGCGAGATCGATCTCGGCGAGGGCCTGGTCGAGCTGCCGGACGACGTCGATGCGCCGGTCCCGGGGGACCGCGGGATCGGCCTCCAGCTGCTTCTTGGCCTCGGCCAGCACATTGCGCAGCCGGACCGGATCCTGGGCGTTGTCGGGCTCGCGACGATGTGTCGGCGTGAGCACGGAGACCGCGGGGTAGGGGCGCGGGCGCCGCAGTTCGGTGAGAGTGGCGGGACTCAGTGCGTACTCCATAACAGCACGATAGGGCCGATTGGCGGACGGGGCATATGGGGGAAGCCCGCCAGGCAATTGGGGCAATTGGTTGCTAACGTCCCTCGGGTGACGCAAGCCGCCACTGCCGACACCCGGACCACGGCCGCCAAGCTGAGCCTGCCGACGCTGACCACCATGGTGGTCGGCTCCATGGTCGGGGCCGGGGTGTTCTCCCTCCCGAGCAGATTCGCGCAGGAGACAGGCGTGGCCGGCGCCCTGATCGCCTGGGCCGTCGCCGGTACCGGGATGCTGATGCTGGCCTTCGTCTTCCAGACCCTCGCCGTCCGCAGACCCGGCCTCGACGCCGGTGTCTACGCCTACGCCAAGGCAGGGTTCGGCGAATACCTCGGCTTCTTCGCCGCGTTCGGCTACTGGGCCAGCGCCTGTGTCGGCAACGTGACGTACTGGGTGCTGATCATGTCGACGATCGGCGCGATCGCGCCCTTACTCGGCGAGGGCGACACCGTCCTCGCGGTGGTCCTCTCCTCGGCCGGACTGTGGCTCTTCTTCCTGCTGATCAGCCGCGGGGTGAAGGAGGCGGCGGCGATCAACCGGATCGTCACCGTCGCCAAGGTCGTGCCGATCCTCGTCTTCGTCGTCCTCGCGCTCTTCTACCTCAAGCCCCATGTCTTCGCCGAGAACTTCGGCGGCGCCGACTACGCGGGCTCCCTGTTCCAGCAGGTCAAGGGCACCATGCTGGCCACCGTCTTCGTGTTCCTGGGCGTCGAGGGCGCGAGCGTCTACTCCCGGCACGCCAGGCGCCGCGAGGACGTCGGCCGCGCCACCGTCCTCGGCTTCCTCAGCGTCTTCGCCGTCTTCGCGTCGGTCACGATCGTGTCGTACGGCCTGATGCCGATGGGCGAGATCGCCGAACTGCGGCAGCCCTCCATGGCGGGCGTGCTGGAACACGCGGTGGGCACCTGGGGGAAGGTCTTCGTCAGCGTCGGACTGATCGTCTCCGTGCTGGGCGCCTATCTGGCCTGGACGTTGATGGCCGCCGAGGTGCTGTTCGTCGCCGCCAAGGACGACGACATGCCCCGCTTCCTGAAGAAGTCCACGGCGGCCGACGTGCCCGTGCCCGCCCTGGTGATGACCACGCTGCTGAGCCAAGTCGTCCTGGTCGTCACCTACTTCTCCGACGACGCCTTCAACTTCGCGCTGGACCTGACCAGTTCACTCACGCTGATCCCGTTCCTGCTCGCGGCCGGCTTCGCCGTACGGATCGCCCTCACGCGAACTTCCTCAGGGCGAGGCGAGTTGGTGGTCGGGGTGCTCGCCACCGTCTACACCGCGTTCCTCATCTACGCGGCCGGCTTCAAGTACCTCCTCGTCTCGTTCATCATCTACGCGCCCGCCACCTTCCTGTTCGTCAAGGCCCGTAGGGAACAGGGGCGTTCGCCCTTCTCGGCCCGCGAACTGGTGATCCTCGCCGTCTCGGTCGCGGGTGCCGTCGTCGGGATCGTCGCCCTGGCAGCGGGCTGGATCGGCCTCTGACCCGCCTGTGACCTCCGGAAAGGTGTGTGCACCGTGACCAACCCAGACACCGTGGACCGACATGAGTACGGCGCCCACTCCGAGGTCGGCCGACTGCGCAAGGTGCTGGTCTGCGCACCGGGTCTGGCCCATCGCAGGCTCACCCCGACCAACTCCGACGACCTGCTCTTCGACGATGTGATGTGGGTCGAGAACGCCCAGCGCGACCACGCCGACTTCGTCAACAAGCTCCGCGAACGCGGCGTCGACGTAGTCGAGTTGCACGAACTGCTCGCCCAGACCATGACGATCCCCGCCGCCAAGGACTGGCTCCTGGACCGGAAGATCGTCGCCAACGAGGTCGGTCTCGGCCTCATCGACACGACCCGCGCCTACCTGGAGAGCCTCGAACCTGCGGAACTCGCCAAGTACTTGATCGGCGGCCTCGCCACCACCGACCTCCCGGACGACTATCGCACCGACTACGTAGCCCTCGCCCGCGAGTCCTCCGGCGTCCGCGAATACCTGATGCCACCGCTGCCCAACACCCTCTACACCCGCGACACGACCTGCTGGCTCTACGGCGGCCTCACCCTCAACCCGCTCTACTGGCCCGCCCGGCACGACGAGACCCTGCTGATGAAGGCGATCTACACCTTCCACCCGGACTTCGCGGGCTCCCTCGTCTGGTGGGGCGATCCCGAACTCGACTGGGGGCAGGCCACGTTCGAGGGCGGCGACATCATGCCCGTCGGCAACGGCGTGGTCCTCATGGGCATGAGCGAGCGCACCTCGCGCCAGGCCATCACCCAGGTCGCCAAGGCCCTCTTCGACCTGGGCGCCGCCGAGCACGTCGTCGTCGCCGGCATGCCGAAGCTGCGTTCCGCGATGCACCTCGACACCGTCTTCACCTTCGCCGACCGCGACCTCGTGACCCTGTACCCGGCCATCATGGACGCCGTCCACACCTTCTCCCTGCGCCCCGGCGACAAGGGGCCCGGCATCGACATCGTCGACGAGGGCTCGACACCGTTCACCGACGTCGTCGCCAAGGCGCTCGGCCTGCCCGAACTGCGGGTCGTCGAGACGGGCGGTGACGTCTACGCCTCCGAACGCCAGCAGTGGGACAGCGGCAACAACGCGGTCGCGCTGGAACCGGGCGTGGTCTTCACCTACGACCGCAACACCCAGACCAACACCCTGCTGCGCAAGGCGGGCGTCGAGGTCATCACGATCGTCGGCGCCGAGCTGGGGCGCGGCCGGGGCGGCGGCCACTGCATGACCTGCCCGATCGTGCGGGACCCGGTGGAGTTCTGAAGTACCCGGTGCGGCAGGGATGTTGGTGAACTCTTTGCCGTTGGCCGGTTCCTGACGAGATCCGCCCGGTGGGACCGCGGTCGGCGGATCTCGCGGACGCAAAGCACGGCCGAAAGCGGTGGGTGGCACGGCCGTTCAGGTTACGGACATGTTGACCGGCCTCATGGGCGTGGCCCACGCTCTACATGTAGATGCTAGATACAACTGGTTCGGCCGGCGGAGCTCAGTACCTGGAAAAGCCCAGGTGATACGGACTTCTCCGGTCGGCCGGACGCAGGAGGTAACGCATGTGCGGCATCACCGGCTGGGTCTCCTTCGACCGTGAACTGCGCACCGAGGCCGCGACATTGGATGCAATGACCGAGACGATGGCCTGCCGCGGCCCGGACGACCGCGGCGTCTGGGCGCAGGGTCCCGCCGCCCTCGGACACCGCCGGCTCGCGATCATCGACCTGCCCGGCGGGCGCCAGCCGATGACCGCCGACACGGCGGACGGCACGGTCGCCCTCGTCTACTCGGGGGAGACCTACAACTTCACCGAACTGCGCCGTCAACTCGCCGACCGGGGCCACCGGTTCACCACCGACTCCGACACCGAGGTCGTCCTGCACGGCTATCTCGAATGGGGCGACGCCGTCGCAGAACGCCTCAACGGCATGTACGCCTTCGCGATCTGGGACGGCCGCCGCGACCGGCTCGTCATGATCCGGGACCGCATGGGCATCAAGCCCTTCTACTACCACCCGACCCCCGACGGCGTCCTCTTCGGCTCCGAACCCAAGGCGATCCTCACCAACCCGCTCGCCCGTGCCAGGGTCACACTGGACGGCCTGCGGGAACTCTTCACCATGATCAAGACACCCCGACACGCCATCTGGGACGGCATGTTCGAGGTCGAGCCCGGCACCGTCGTCACCGTCGACCGCGCGGGCCTGCGCCGCCGCGCCTACTGGCAGTTGGAGACCCGCCCGCACACCGACGACCGCGACACCACCGTCGCCACCGTCCGCACGCTCCTCGACGACATCGTGCGCCGCCAGCTCGTCGCCGACGTGCCCCGCTGCACCCTGCTCTCCGGCGGCCTCGACTCCTCCGCCATGACCGCCATCGCCGCCCGCCAACTCGGCGAGCACGGCGAGAAGGTGCGCAGTTTCGCCGTCGACTTCGTCGGCCAGAGCGAGAACTTCGTCGCCGACCAGCTCCGCGGCACCCCCGACACGCCGTACGTCCACGACGTGGCCCGCGCCTCGGGCACCGACCACCAGGACATCGTGCTCGACGCACAGGCCCTCGCCGATCTCGACGTCCGGGCGAAGATGATCCGGGCCCGCGATCTCCCCATGGGCTTCGGCGACATGGACTCCTCGCTGTACCTGTTGTTCCGCGCCATCCGCGACCAGTCCACCGTCGCCCTGTCCGGCGAGTCCGCCGACGAGGTCTTCGGCGGCTACCAGCAGTTCTTCGACGAGGAGGCCCGGCGCGCAGCCACCTTCCCCTGGCTGGTGCGCTTCGGCCGGGACTTCGGGGACGACTCCGACGTCCTGCGCACCGACCTGGCCGAGGCACTCGACACGGAGTCGTACATCGCCGACGGCTACCGCACCGCTGTCTCCGGCATCCAACGCCTCGACGGCGAAAGCGACTTCGAGTACGGCATGCGACGCATCTGCCACCTCCACCTCACCCGCTTCGTCCGTATCCTGCTCGACCGCAAGGACCGCGCGAGCATGGCCGTCGGCCTGGAGGTCCGTGTGCCGTTCTGCGACCACCGGCTCGTCGAGTACGTATACAACACGCCCTGGTCCCTCAAGTCCTACGACGGCCGGGAGAAGACCCTGCTCAGGGAGGCCACCGCGGACGTCCTCCCGAAGTCCGTGTACGACCGGGTCAAGAGCCCGTACCCGTCCACGCAGGACCCCAAGTACGCGGTCGCCCTCCAGGACCACGCCAAGGACCTGCTCGCCCGCCCCTCCCACCCGGTCTTCGACCTCGTGGACCGCGACAGGCTCCGCCAGGTCGCCCACCGAGACGCGCCCATCAGCACCCAGGCGGGCCGGCGTGGACTGGAACGCGCCCTCGACCTGGCGCTCTGGCTGGACCTCTACACGCCCGAGATCTCACTCGCCTGAGGTGTCCGGCGGGCAGGAGCTCCCGCTGGGCGGCAGCGAGCCGTACAGCAGGAAGTCGTTGACCTTGGTGTGCACACACTTGGAAGACGCGTAACCGGTGTGGCCCTCACCCTTGTTGTCGAGCACCACAGCCGAAGAGCCGAGCCTGTGTGCCGTCTCCACGGTCCAGCGGTACGGCGTCGCCGGGTCGCCCCGGGTGCCGACGAGCAGCATCTTCGACGTGTCCACGTCCTTGACGTCGTCGCGGATGTAGTCGGTGCCCTTGGGGCGGCCGTAGCACATCAGCACCTCGTTGAGCCGGTAGCGGCCGAAGACCGGTGACGCGGCCCGGTACTCGGCGCGCAGTCCGGCCAGGTCCTTGGTGATCCGCTCGGCGGTGGGGCGGTCGGGGTCGTCGGCGCAGTTGATGGCCATCAGCGCGGCCGGAAGGTTGTCGAGCGGGACGTCCTGCGCGTCGACGAGTCCGCCGCCCGCCTCCTCGCCGCCGCTCCGCAGGCCGGGCAGCCCGGACCCGCCGGACGAGAACGCCATGACGGCGCGCGTGTCACCGTCCTCCACCAGTGAGGCGATGGCGCGCTCCAGCGTCGGCCACAACTGCTTGCTGTACAGAGCCTGACCGATGGCGCCCACCAGATCCTGGCCGGAGAAAGTGTCGCCGAAGTCCGTCTGCACCGGATCCCGGTCGAGCGAGTCGACGAGTCCTACGACCCGGTCCGGCGCCGACCGCGCGTCCGTGCCGAACGGACAGGCGATGTCCTGCACACACCAGTTGAGGAAGTCCTCCAGCGCGGTCTGCTGCCCCTCGGCGCCCGCCATGCCCTGCTCGGACAGCGGCTCGGTGAGTGTGTCGACGCCGTCGAGCACCAACCGGCCCACCTTCTTGGGGAATTGGTCCGCGTACACCGCGCCGAGCCGCGTTCCGTAGGAGAAGCCCAGGTAGTTGAGCTTCTTGTCGCCGAGGGCCTGGCGCATCACGTCCAGGTCCCGGGAGGCGTTGACCGTGCCTATGTGGGGCAGGACGGGGCCGGAGTACTTGGCACAGACGGCCGCCGCCTTCCGCAGTTGCTTGAGGACGACCTTCGGATCGCTGCTGTCGATGTCGGCCGGTTCCTCGTCCGTCGCGGCCGAGCCCTGGTCGACGCCCGCGCCACAACTCACGGGCGAGGACTGGCCGACACCGCGCGGATCGAAGGTGACGACGTCGTAGCCGTTCGTCAGATCCATGAACTCCTTGCCGTCCGAGGCGAGTTCACTGACGCCCGCACCGCCTGGCCCACCGAAGTTCAGCAGCACCGAACCCCTGGACTTCCCGGTCGCCCGGTAACGGGCCAGCGCGAGATCGAGCGTCGCCGCGCCGGGCTTCGCGTAGTCGAGCGGAACGGTGACCTTCCCGCACTGCAGATCCTTGGGCGCGTCCGGGTCCTTGCACGCGGCCCACTTGACCTTCTGCCGGTAGAACCGGGACAGGTCGGGACGCGGCCCGTCGTCGGCGGCGGTGAGCGTGGGCAGCCCCGCGCCGAGCAGTGCCAGCGTGAGGACCCCGGTGAACGCGCAGCGCCGGAACGCGGGCCGCGATGACAGCTTGGCCAGCATCAATGCCTCCAAGGACGCGCTGTGACCAGCGCCCTCGATCACGATAAGCGGGCCTCACGGGGCTCGCCTCCCGGCGGGCGAAAGGGTGCTCGGTGCCGTATTCTGCGCCCCTTCAATAGGTATAAGAGGTTTTCCGACTAATGGTTTTCCGATTGACCCGGGGTGTTGGAGGGGTGTTGTTACGAGTAGTTCGATAACCGTGACGCTCGATGGAGTGAAAGGCCGATAAGCCATAACTCGGATGGTGCGCCCACGTTTTATTCGGTGCGGGCGACTGCCCGCGACCAAGTCTGGAAGGCAGGGAACCTATGAAACGGGTTACCCGAAACGGGATGATCGCCGTCGCCGCCGCGTCCGGTGCGATGGCCGCCGCGCTGCCGGCGTTCGCCGACTCCGCCGCGGACGGCTCGGCGGCCGGTTCGCCGGGGGTGGTCTCCGGCAACACGATCCAGCTCCCGGTGCATGTACCGGTGAACGTGTGCGGGAACACCGTGAACGTGGTGGGGCTGCTCAATCCCGCCGCGGGCAACAGTTGCGCCAATGAAGGCGGCGGAGCGAAGAGCCCCGCCGGACCACGCGGAGGAGCCTCGGCACACGGCGGCGGAGAGGATGCACCCGGTGTGCTGACCGGAAACGGAGTACAGCTCCCGGTTCATCTCCCGGTGAATGTCACCGGCAATTCCGTGAATGTCGTGGGCGTCGCCAATCCCGTCGTGGGCAACCAGTCCGTGAACGCCTCCGGTGACCACCCCCACCACCCGGCGTGGCCGACGCCCGAGCCGCCGGCGCCGACTCCGGCGCCACCGAAGCCGCACCCGGCACCCGCTTCGGATGTGCGGGGGCAGCTCGCCCCGCCGGCCGCCGCGGCCTCACTCGCCCACACGGGCACGGACGACACGATCCCGGCCGCCGCCGCGGGCGCGGCCCTCATCCTGGGCGGCGCCGCCCTGTACCGGCGCTTCCGCCCCAGGGCCGGCCGCTGACCCGAGCACCGCGCGGGACGGAAGGCCCCACCGGGCAGGCGACCGGTGGGGCCTCCGCCGTTCGAACCGCCCTGATGCGTCAGGGGCGTTCGCCGCGCAGGATGCTGTACCGCACCCCGTCCCGCCACTGCCCGTCCCGGTACGCGACGCTGCGCAGGACGCCCTCCCGGGTGAACCCGGCCTTCTCCAGGGCGCGTTGTTCGGCGATGTTCTCCGACTCCGTGTCGGCCTCGACCCGCATCACCAGGGTGTGCGCGAACAGATAGCGCACCAACTGCCGTTGCGCCTCGGTCCCGACGCCCTGTCCGCGCGCCTCGGGCAGCAGGGTGATGCCCATGTTCCAGTAGTGGCAGGTCGGCGTCGTGGTGACCTTCCGCCAGGCGACGAACCCCACAGGCTCCTCAGCCCGGACCACCATCAGATACGACCGGTCACCGCCGAGCAGACGGTCCTCCGACCACTGCCGCCGCCAGCGCCGGACGTCGCTCCAGCCGTACCACTGGAACTCGGACGCGGCCTCCGGGTCGCTGAGGAAGCGCTCCATGACGGCCAGGCCGGCTTCGTCCACCGGTCGGAGTGCGATGTTGTCCGAGGTCATGCGGGGCAAGCGTAGAGGGTCTCAACTAGTGGGCGTCGTCGGGGTGTTCCCCGGAACCGGCCGGAGCCCTGAGGAGTGCGTGGGCCGCCTTCCGGAACGCGGAGAGCAGTCGGTTGTGCTCGCCGGCCCGGGTCGCGAGGGCGACATGGCTCGGCTCGACGCCGTGCAGGGGGATCGCGGTGATGTCGGGGCGGATCGTCTGCCCGGGGCGGATGCCGGCCGCGATGGCCACGGCCCGTCCGTCGGCGACGAACTCGAACTTGTCCTCCAGGGCCCGGATCACCGGACCACCGGGCGCCGGCCGGCCGTCGGGCCGGGGATCGATACGCCAGAAGGCGGCCCACGCCGGGTCCGCGCCGGGGAGCTGCGGAACGGGCTCGTCGGCGATGTCGTCCACGGTCACGGACTCCTTGCCGGCCAGCCGGTGGTCGAGCGGGACGAGCAGGACGCGTGGCTCGTCGTAGAGGACCGTGACCTCCAACTCGTCGGTGGAGAACGGCAGTCGGGCCACCACCGCGTCCACCCGCCGCTCGAACAGCGCCACGCGTACATCGTCGTAGGCCAGATGTACGACGTGCACATCGGCGTCCGGATGCCTGCGCCGTACCTCGCGCACCGCCGGGGTCACGAACAGGTTGGCCATGTACCCGACGGTGAGTCGGCTGGGTTCCGCGGCGGCGCGGGTCTCGGCGGCGGCCTGGGCGGTGGCACGCAACAGCCCCTTGGCGCGCGGCAGAAAGACCTCCCCGGCCTCCGTCAGCCGAGTGCCCTGCGGGGTGCGGTCCAGCAGCCGGGCGCCCAACTGCTCCTCCAGCCGCCGGACTTGACGGCTCAGGGACGGCTGGGTGATGTGCAGGGCCTCGGCGGCGCGACCGAAGTGACGCTGCTCGGCGACGGCGATGAAGTACCGCACGAGACGCAGTTCGAGATCGGGCGCGGGAGGCAGGTCCGTCATGCACCAAGCGTACTGCGCGGCACACTGAACATCTCGCCGAAAGGGTCACTGATCAGCAGTGATGCCTGATCCGCATTGCCTCATGCGAAACAGGCTTTGGACCCAGAACCGATGCCCTGACCACGATGGAAGCACAGCACAACCCAGTTCGACACCCACCCACCGAAGGAACGCAGCATGCGTGTATTCGTCACCGGCGCGACCGGATTCATCGGCTCCGCCGTGGTCCGTGAACTGCTCGACGCAGGGCACACGGTCACCGGTCTGGCCCGCTCCGACGCGTCCGCCGAGGCGCTGACGGCCGCGGGCGTCGCCGTGCACCGGGGATCGCTCGACGACCTCGACAGCCTGCGCCGCGGCGCCGAGGCGGCGGACGGGGTCTGCCATCTGGCGTTCATCCACGACTTCACCGACTTCGCCGCCAACTGCGCCACAGACCTGCGCGCGATCGAGGCGATCGGCGAGGCGCTCGCGGGCACCGACAAGCCCTTCGTGGTGACCTCGGGCACCCCCGGGCTCGACCGGGGGCGGGTGGCGACGGAGGAGGACCGGGTCGACCCGGAGTCCTTCTCGGCGATACGGCAGCCGTCCGAGATCGCGGCGGTCGCGCTCGCGGAGAACGGGGTACGGTCCTCGGTCGTCCGGCTGCCCCGGTCCGTGCACGGCACGGGCGACAAGGGATTCGTCGCGGGGCTGATCGCCGTCGCCCGCCAGAAGGGCCTGTCGGCGTACGTCGGCGACGGCACCAACCGGTGGCCCGCCGTGCATCGCCTCGACGCGGCCCGGCTGTACCGATGGGCCCTGGAGTCGGCCCCCGCGGGCGCGCAGTACCACGCGGTCGGCGACGAGGGGCTGCCGCTCCGGGAGATCGCGGAGGTCATCGCCGCCCGTCTCGACGTACCGACGGGCAGCGTGACGCCCGAGGAAGCCGTCGGGCACTTCGGATTCCTGGGCCTCGTCGCCTCGCTGGACTGCCCTGCGTCGAGCACCCTGACGCAGAAGCAGACGGGGTGGCAGCCGGTGGAAGTGGGCTTGCCGGCCGACCTCGAAGCGGGCCACTACTTCGACGTGGACTAGGAGAAGGGCTCCCGGCAGCGGCGCCACGCCCCGGGCACATAATCCCGTTGCCGGTTCCGCCCTCGGCTGCTGGAGTGGGGGCATGGATCATGCCAAGGTGCTCGCCCTCCACGACCGCGACCTGCGCGAACGCGCCCGACCCAACGGGCCTGGTGCCCGTGTGGAGCGGACCGGGGGAGTGGTGCGGCAGGTCGCCGACGCGGACGGCTGGAACGGCATCCTGTGGGCGGACCTGGACGAGACCGACGCCGACGCGGCGATCGCCGAACAGATCGCGTACTTCACCGGACTCGGCCGCGACTTCGAGTGGAAGCTCTACGGCCACGATCTGCCGACGGATCTCGGACAGCGGCTGACGGCGGCCGGGTTCACCCCCGAACCGCAGGAGACCCTGATGATCGGCGAGATCGCCGCACTCGCCCTCGACGCCGAACTGCCGGACGGCATCCGCCTGTTGCCCGCCACCGACCGCGCGGGCGTCGACCTCGTGGCGGACGTCCACGAGAAGGCCTTCGGCTCGGACAGCTCCCGGCTGCGGGCCGGCCTGCTCGCCCAGCTCACCGCAGACCCGGACACGGTCGTCGCTGTCGTCGCCCTCGCCGGGGACGAACCGGTGAGCGCGGCACGGATGGAGCTCGTGCCCGGCACCCAGTTCGCCGGCCTGTGGGGCGGCGGCACGGTGGAGAGCTGGCGGGGCCGCGGCATCTACCGAGCCCTGGTCGCCCACCGCACCCGCATCGCGGCCGACTGCGGCTACCACTACATCCAGGTCGACGCCTCCGACCAGAGCCGCCCCATCCTCGAACGCCTCGGCCTCGCCCCGCTCACGACCACCACGCCGTACCTGTACGAGCCGTAGAACCGCAGCTCAGCGGCGTGATGTCACAAACGCGCCGACCCGGTCCGTCGCACCGGTATGACGACGAACCCGAGCAATCAGAGCATCCTCCTCGCCGGTGCGAGCGGCGTGCTCGGCGGCCACATCACCAAGGTCCTCACCGACGCCGGCCACAAGGTCACCGGCCTCGGGCGGGGACCCGGCAACGGCATCCGCGCCGACCTCATCGACCGTGACGGACTGCTGCGCGCCGTCGACGGCCACCACTTCGACACGGTCGTCCACGCCGTGACCGCCCTGCGCAAGGCACCCCTGCGCCACCGCGACATGCACGCCACCAACGCCCTCCGCATCGAAGGCACGGCCCACCTCATCGAGGCCGCCCGGGCCACCGGGGCCTGCCGGTTCATCGCCGAATCGATGGTCTTCGGCTACGGCTACGGGGACTTCGGCCCCCGCCCGCTCACGGAGGACGACCCCTTCGGCCCGCGCGGCACCACGACGGAGCTGGAGAAGCACATCAAGGCTATGCGTACCAAGGAAGAACTCACCTTCACAGCACCGGGCTTGGAGGGCATCGCCCTGCGCTTCGGCCTCTTCTACGGCCCCGGCGGCACCGACGCCATCCTCCCCATGCTGCGCAAGCGGCAACTGCCCGCCCCCGACGACCACGGCCGGGTCCTGCCCTGGGTCGAGCTCACCGACGCGGCCCGCGCGGTGGCCGCCGCCGTCGAACGCGGGCGCGCAGGGCAGGCGTACAACATCACCGACCGCACACCCCTGGGCTTCCGTGCCCATGTGCTGTGCGTGGCCCGGGAGTTCGGGCTACCGAAGCCGATCGCGCTGCCGCTGTGGACGGTCCGTCCGATGGGTTACGCGCACACGATGATGACGAGCAGCCAGCGCGTGTCCAGCGCGAAGGCCGAACGTGAACTGGGCTGGACGCCCGCGTACCCGTCCAGCCCCGACGGCCTCGCCGCGCTGCGCGCCGCGCGTTGAGCGGCACGGAGGGCGTCCAGAGCACTACGGAAACGCCTACAGGTCGAGCTGGTACTCCACCGCCCGATGTGTCGGCACATAGCCGAGCGCGTCGTTCACCGCCCGCATGGGCGCGTTGCCGTCCGCCGTGTCCGTGAGCAACCCGGCCAGCAGCGGGTGGAGTTGGCGCGCCCGCTGGATCGAGGCGGCCTTCATCCAGCGGGCGAGACCGCGGCCACGATGGGCGGGCAGTACGGCCGTACCGTAGTGCTGCGCGTCGCCGCGCCCGTCGCCCGGCACGACCAGTTCGGAGAAACCGACGACGCGTCCGTCGGCCGTGTCCAATGCGGCGACGGTGTGCAGTAGCTCCCCGCGTCGCGCGACCGTCTCGGCTGCCGCGACCAGTCGTTCCACATCCCATGTGACGGTGCCGTAGTCGGTGTCCTGCATCGGCATGTCGTCCATCGCACTGCGCGACTCGGCGTACGAGCGGGCGAGTCCGGTCGGAACCGTGCCGTTCCATTCCGTCAACTCATAGCCGGGGCGCGGGCGTTGGGCATGTTCGCCGATCACCGTGAGATCCGCGTCGGCCAGCGACAGGCGGGCGTACGTCAGGGTCAGTACCGGACGGAAGCCACGGGCCGGCAGGAACTCGTCGGCGGGTGAACCCTGTTGGGCCTGGGTGACGATCGAGCGTCGGCCCTCCGCGCGGGCGGCGGCCGTCGCGGCCTCCAACAGCCGGGTGCCGACGCCCTGTCGGCGTTCGCCGGCGTGGACCGAGATCTCCAGTTCACCGAGATGCGCCTGCCCCTTCTTGAGGAACAGGCGCAGCGAAGCCGACCCGACGGGTACGCCGTCGCCGTCCTGGGCGAGCCAGACGAGACGACGGCTCGACGGGCCGGACTCCGGATCGACGAGCGGGATGACGCGTGGTGACAAGGGTTCTCCGGGAGGGATACGCGAAACGCGGGACCGGGCGGCGGGCTCGCAGTAGCTTGCCGCCGCCGGGTCTCACCCGCAACGCAATTCCCGTCGCCCGCTCAGCGGCGCACCCTCGTCCGGTCCAGCGCGGCGATGCCGACGGCCGCCAGGCCGATCTGGATGAGCCACTCGATCCAGTCGATGCCCTTCGTGTCGGCGACCCCCAGGCCCGAGGCGATCGCCGCGCCGAGCAGCGCGGCCACGATGCCGACCACGATCGTCAGCACGACGCCGATGTGCTGACGCCCCGGAACGACGAGCCGCCCCAGCACGCCAATGATGATGCCGATGATGATGGCACTGATGATGCCCGAGATCTCCATCTCCGCCCCTCTTTGTCGATGTCCTCGCTCTCACCTTGTGCCCGCTGCGGGCTGAGCCACTCCGCCGAGTTCTGCCCACTGTTATTGCCGCGACTTTCTGTTCACCACCCCTTCATGCCATGTACCTTTCAATCGTTCAACGCGTGTAGAACTCCCCAACTACCGTTCTACGCGCGCAGATCAGGCGCCCGCACCGCACCTTTCCCATCCCCTCACGGAGGTTCGCCGGATGCTTGGATCCAGAAGATCCCGCCGCAGACTCACCACCGCCCTCGCCGGCCTGGGACTTTTCGTCACGGGGGCGGCCCTCCAGGTCACCACCACGGCCACGCCCGCGCACGCGGCCACCACACACCGCGTCCTGTTCGACGACGGCCACGCCGAGGAGGCGGGCAACGCGGACTGGATCATCTCCACCAGCAAGCCCGACCCGCTGGCCCAGGACTCCTCCCCGTCCGCCGAGACCGACTGGACCGGGGCGCTCTCCTCGTGGGGTGTCGCCCTGCAGAAGACCGGCAGTTACAGCCTGAAGACCGCCACGAGCGCGCTCACCTACGGCGGTTCCTCGACGACCGACCTGTCGAACTTCGACACGCTGGTCCTGCCCGAGCCCAACACGCTGTTCACGACGGCCGAGAAGACCGCGATCATGACGTTCGTCCAGAACGGCGGCGGCCTCTTCATGATCTCCGACCACACCGGCGCCGACCGCAACAGCGACGGCGAGGACGCGGTCGAGATCCTCAACGACCTGATGACGAACAACAGCGTCGACTCGACCGACCCGTTCGGCTTCTCCATCGACACCCTCGACATCAGCTCCGGCTACCCGGCCGCGATCAGCGACAGCAGCAACGCGGTCCTGAACGGCGCCTTCGGCACGGTCACCAAGAGCCTGATCGCCGACGGCACCACGGCCACTCTCAAGCCCGCCGACAACGCGAACGTCAAGGGCCTTGTGTACCGCAGCGGTTACTCCGGCAACACCGGCGCGTTCTTCGCGACCAGCACCTTCGGCAGCGGTCGCGTCGCCTTCTGGGGCGACAGCTCACCGATCGACGACGGCACCGGCCAGTCCGGAAACACGCTCTACGACGGCTGGAACGACACCGGCGCCACCAACGCCGCCCTCGCCCTCAACGCCACCGCGTGGCTGGCCGGCGACGGCAGCACCGGCGGCGGTGGCGGAGGGGGCGGTGGCACCTGCACCGCCGCCCAGCTGCTCGGCAACCCGGGCTTCGAGTCCGGCAACACCACCTGGACGGCCAGCAGTGGCGTCATCACCAACTCCAGCAGCGAGGCCGCCCGCACCGGCTCCTACAAGGCCTGGCTCGACGGCTACGGATCGGCCCACACCGACACGCTGTCCCAGTCGGTGACCATCCCGTCCGGCTGCTCCGCCACCCTCAGCTTCTATCTGCACATCGACACGGCGGAGACCACCACCAGCACCGCCTACGACAAGCTGACGGTCACCGCCGGATCCACCACCCTGGCCACGTACTCGAACCTGAACGCGGCCTCCGGATACGTCCTGAAGTCCTTCGACGTCTCCTCCCTGGCCGGCACCACCGCCACGATCAAATTCAGCGGCGTCGAAGGGTCCACCCTCCAGACGTCCTTCGTCATCGACGACACCGCGCTCAATGTGAGCTGACGACGACCGGTGGGGCCCGGCGGCGGCCGGGCCCCACGGGTTCTCAGGTGTTCACGCCGCCGGGACCGTCCGCTCCGGTGTGTTCCAGCCGGAGACCCGTACCCGGGGCGCCGACCCGTGCAGTTCGGACGTCCGGTAGGTCACCGTCAGCGTCTTCGACTCCCCGGGCCACAGGCTCACTTCGTTGTCGGACCACGTCACCGGCAGGACCGGCCTGCCCGCCGAGTCCACGAGATGGACATCGGTGAGGAGTGAAGGAGTCTTCCCCTTCCCGGAGTTGCGCACCGTGACCGTCGTGGTCGAGGTGCCGTCCGTGCCCGCCGAGGTCGACGCGGTCGCCGAAACCGGCACCTGTGCCATCGAGTTGAGCCCCTTGAGATCTGCGTAGCTCGTCGTCGGCGTGTAGTACCAGTCGGTGTGCGCCCAGTCGAGCGTGTCGGGCTTGCCGGAGAGCCAGTACACGTTCCGGCTCACCTCCTTGCCCGACGCGTCGGTGAGCGTCAGCCGCACCAGGTACGTCGTCGACAGCCCGGCCGGCGACGAAGGCAGGGTCAGCGCGGTGCCGTGCGCACCGCCGCCGGAGACCGTCACCCCGGCCACCTGTTTGTCGTAACTCTGCGTGCCGTCGGTGTTGAACAGCGTTGCCCGCGCCGTGAGTTGCGAGGCGGACGCGTTCCGGTTGTTCACCACGACGACCGAGCGGTCGTCGTAGGAGTACTGGATGTGCAGCGGTTCGTTCGCCTTCTTCGCGCCGAAGTAGGCGCCGCCCTGGTCGAGGTAACGGTCCATCAACTGCCAGTGCAGGGACGTCCATCCGCTGTTGAACATCCAGTAGACGACTCCGGTCGCCGGCTTCGAGGCGTCGGTGGCGTTGCGCTCGTACGCCTCGAACTGGGCACGCACGTTCTCGTACTGGGCGAGCTGGGCCTTGCGCACGTAGTCGGTGAGGCTCGTCGGCGGTCCGTAGCGGCCGGTGAGGGCGTTGTCGTAGAGCTTGAGGGTGTTGAAGACCGGGGAGGGGGAGCGGTGGTACTGCTTGGCGCCCGGGTCCTTCCAGAGAGTGGCCAGTTCGGCCGGGGTCATCATGCGGCGCAGGGTGTCGAGGGTGGGGATGTCGGGGCCCGCGCTGGTCTCGGAGTTGAAGCCGGTGGCGCCGCCCTCGCGTTTGGCGTACCAGTAGTTGGGCGGGATCCAGTCGTACGGGCCGGTCATCTTCATGCCCGAACTGCCGCTGATCGGCGAGGAGTTGTCGGAGGCGGCGGCGACCACCGGGGTCTTCCAGTCGGCCGCCTTCAGCGCGTCGAGGTAGGTCTTCTCGATCCTCGCGTCGGGGGCGAAGTCACTGCCGATGAGGAAGGAGATCACGCTGGGGTGGTCGCGCAGCCGGGCGGCCTCGGCGGCCATCGACGCCTTGGCGACCGGATAGTCGGCGGCGGTCCACTTGACGCCGGTCTCGTCGCCGTTGACCTGGCCTTCCCACTTGTCGCAGCACTCCCAGCCGGGGAGGGTCAGGATGCCGTAGCGGTCGGCCAGGTCGAAGAACTCGTCCGGCTCGATGTGCCCTTCCAGGCGAATGGTGTTCAGGCCCAGGTCGAGGGCGTACTTCAGGCGGTCCTCGACATAGGTCCGGTCCCAGCGCAGGAATTCGTCGGGTGACCAACCGCCGCCCTTGATCAGCAGCTTGCGGCCGTTGATCCGGTACTGGCGGTCGCCGTCCGAGTTCAGCGGGGCCTCGACGTCGCGGATGCCGAAGGTCTGGTGCGCGGTGTCGGAGGGGGTGCCGTTCACGGAGACGGTGAGGTCGAGGCCGTAGAGCGGCCGGTCGCCCATGCCGGCCGGCCACCACACCTTCGGGGAGTTCAGGTGGACGGCGAAGGTGACGGTCTTCGTCTGGTGTGCGGCGAGGGAGACGGTCGTGGCGAAGGTCCGGCTGCCGATGCTGCCGCTGACCTGCGTGGTGACGGGTGTGTTCGAGTCGTTTCGCGCCTGCGCCTTGACCGTCAGGTCGGCGGTGGCGAGCGACGGGAGGGCCAGTTTGGTCACCACGTGTGCGTCGCGCAGGGCGACCGGGCCGCCGCGGCGGACGAGGACGTCACGGACGATGCCCATGTTCTGGTCGGGCGGCGGCTGGAGCCAGTCGATCCAGCCCATGGTGAGGTTCTTGTCCGGGTCGTTCGGCCGGATGCGGAAGGCGACCGTGTTCGTGCCGGAGCGGACGAGCGAGGTGACGTCCAGCTCGTGTTGTGTATAGGCGCCGGTGACGTCGGCGGCCTTGGCGATCTGCTTGCCGTTGACGTAGACGTCGGCCGCCGAGATCACCCCGCTGAAGTCGAGGTAGGTGCGCCTGGTGCGGTCCGTGACCGTGAAATCGCTGCGGTACCACCACGGCACCTGGAAGTCGGCCTTCGGGATCTTCTGCTGGTTGGTCGAGTAGAAGGGGTCGGCGTACACGCCGTCGGCGATCAGGGCCGCGAGGACCGTCGAGCGCGCGCCGGCCGGGTACCAGCCGGTCGCCCGATAGCCGGGGGACGAGACGGTCGCCGGGGAGTCGGTGACCTTGGCGGACGACTGGATCGCGTAGCCGGACAGCGGGGTGGCGGTCCCGGCCGTCGGGCGTACGGCGGTCACCGGGGCCTGCGCGCGCTGCCGCGGGGACGGCTCCCGGGCTCCCGCCCAGGCGCTGGTGGTGAGGGTGCCCAGCAGGCCGAGGGCGATCGCGGCCGTGGCGAGACGGCTCCTGAGGAGGGGGTGGACGGCGGGGCGGTGGAACACGGGGACTCCAGCCTCGTCAAGTTAGGAAACTTTACTAACTGCGACAGAAGGTAGGCCGGACGATGGGGCGTGTCAATCACTGTTGCCCGTGGGTGAGTTGTTCAGGACGCCGAGTGGCGCTCGAAGACGAGGTCCCGGGCCGTGCCCAGCGCGGTGGCCACCGCGCCCAGCAGCACCGCGTCCTCGCCCAGCGCGCTGGGCACGATCTTCGGCCGCAGCGGGGTGAGCGCGCGCAGGTTCTCCCGCACCGGACGGAGCAGCAGGTCCACACTGTGCCCGACGCCGCCGCCCAGGACGACCAGGTCCGGATCGAGCACGGCCGCGGCGGCGGCCACCGTGTGCGCGATCCGCTCGCCCTCCAGCTCAACCGCCTTCACCGCGGCGGGATTTCCCTGCCGGGCCGCGTCGAACACGGCCTTCGCGGTGAGCTGCTGCCCGCTCATGCCGAACATGCGGGCGGCCTGGACGACGGCCACCCCGGACACGGCGTCCTCCAGCGTCTCCGGCTTCTGCCGCCCGGGCCAGGGCAGGAACCCGATCTCCCCGGCCCCGCCGTGCGCCCCGGTGAACAGCCGCCCCTCGCTGACCACGCCCATGCCGAGACCGGTGCCGATCATGATGTAGGCGAACAGCCGGCTGCCCGCGCCGACGCCGTAGGTGTACTCGCCCAGCGCCGCGAGATTGGCGTCGTTGTGCACCTCCAGCGGGACGCCCAGGTCCTCCCGCATCCGGTCGAACAGCCCGGCCCGTCCCCACCCCGGCAGATGCATCGCATACCGGACCCGCCGCCGCTGCTCGTCGTACACACCCGGCGTGCCGACCACGGCGTGCACCACCGCGGCCGGTGCGACCTCGGAGTTCGCGACGACCTGGTGTGCGGTGGCGACCACCAGCTCGGCCATGGCGCCCGAGCTGCGGGCCCGGTTGCGGACGTCCGCCCGGGCCACCACCTCGCCGTCCAGATTGGCCACCGCGACCCGCAGCCAGCTGCGCCCGACGTCGATCCCGAGCGCGTAGCCGGCGGCCGGATCGGGGGCGTAGAGCACGGCGGTCCGGCCGCGCTCGGGTGTCCGGGTGCCGACCTCGTGGACCAGTCCCGCCTCCGCCAGGGCCGCCAGCGCGCTGGAGACCGTCGGCTTCGACAGGCCTGTCTCGCGGGCGAGTTGGGCGCGCGAGGCGGCACCGGAGGTGCGCAGCCGGTCGAGCAGCAGCCGCTCGTTGGCGCTCCGCAGCCGCTGCCGGCTCCAGGGCTGTTCCTGCTGCTCTATGACGTCGCTGGCGGGCATCGCACCATTCTCACTCATCGGGGACACCCTCTTGACGAGTCTAGTAAGGCTCCTTAACTTTATCGCCCAGTCAGCCACCGGATACCGGCCCGCACGCCGCACCCCGCCTCCCCCGAGTCACGCACCCCCTCAGGAGCCCCCATGTCCGGTAGTCCGCCCCCAGAAGGCGGCTTCGTCCGTCGCGTCGGCCTCTTCCAGGCCACCGCCATCAACATGAGCCAGATGTGCGGCATCGGGCCGTTCGTGACCATCCCGCTCATGGTCGCCGCGTTCGGCGGCCCGCAGGCGGTCATCGGCTTCGTCGCGGGCGCGATCCTCGCGCTCGCCGACGGGCTCGTGTGGGCCGAGATGGGCGCCGCGATGCCCGGCTCCGGCGGCAGCTACGTCTATCTGCGCCAGGCCTTCCAGTACCGCACGGGCCGGCTGATGCCGTTCCTGTTCGTATGGACGGCGATGCTCTTCATCCCGCTGATCATGTCGACCGGCGTGGTCGGCTTGGTGCAGTATCTCGGCTATCTGGCACCGGACTTGGGCAAGACCTCGGGCGACCTCATCGGTCTCGGCGTGGTCGCCCTAGTGGTTCTCCTCCTCTGGCGCGGCATCGAGAACATCGCCCGCATCACCGCCGTGATGTGGACGGTGATGATCGCCTCGGTGTTCCTGGTGATCCTGGCCGCGGCAACCCACTTCAGCGGCCACCTCGCCTTCACCTACCCCGCGCACGCCTTCGACCTGGGCAGCGACCACTTCTGGCTCGGCTTCGCCGGCGGCCTCACCATCGGCATCTACGACTACCTCGGCTACAACACCACCGCCTACATGGGCGCCGAGATCAAGGACCCCGGCCGCACCCTGCCGCGCTCCATCCTGTTCTCCATCGTCGGTATCATGGTGATCTACCTGCTGCTCCAGATCGGCACGCTGGGCGTCATCGACTGGCACCGGATGACGAACGTGAACGACATCGCCTCCACGTCGGTGGCCTCGGCGGTCATGGAGAAGACGTGGGGCAAGGGCGCCGCCGACACGGTCACCGTCCTGATCGTGATCACGGCCTTCGCCTCGGTCTTCACCGGCCTCCTCGGCGGCTCCCGGGTGCCCTACGACGCGGCCCGCGAACGCGTCTTCTTCCGCCCCTACGCCAAGCTCCACCCCAAGCACCGCTTCCCGATGCTCGGCCTGGCCACCATGGGCGTGATCACGGCGATCGGCTTCCTCATCGGCCGCCACACCGACCTCGCGACCCTGATCCAGCTCCTCACCACGGTCATGGTCATCGTCCAGGCGCTGGCCCAGATCATCGCCCTGACGGTTCTGCGCAAACGGCAGCCGACCCTCCGCCGCCCCTACCGCATGTGGCTCTACCCGGTGCCCAGCATCGTCGCCTTCGTCGGCTGGTGCGTGATCTACGGCTACGCCGACAAGAACTCCCCGGGCCGCCACCCCATCGAGTGGTCCCTCGCCTGGCTCGCTCTCGGCTGCGTCGCGTTCGTCGTGTGGGCCCGCTTCGAGAAGGTGTGGCCGTTCGGCCCGAAGGAGATCACGGAGGAGTACCTCACGGAGACGGTGCCGGAACCCGCCCGTACCTAACGGCTGTTGACCCATCCTGTCGCGGCCGGCACCTCACCCGCGATGTCCACGAGGGAGCGCCCGTCGGTCACCACCCACACGGTGTCCACGGGCGCCCGCTCGTCCAACAGCCGCTCCCTGCCAGTGCTGTCGGCCCGAGCCCGCTATATCCCGGCGCAGCGTAATTCCCCCACACGGCAGTCGAGTTGGCCTCGCCGATCGCCACCCGGTGCGGATCGCCGTCCGGCGCCGGCGCGTCTCTCGATGAGCAGCGCTTCCGCGTGATCCATGGATACTCGTGCGGTCGAACGCATTCGGGGAGGCGGGCCACGTGGAGGAGTCGGTGCTCGGTGGAGGCGCGGTCAACGAGGTCGTACGGGTCGAGGCGACCGTACGCCGTACTCCCTCCCAACGGTCGCGGTACGTCACCGAGTTGCTCGCGCTGTTCGAGCGGCGGGGGTGGGCAGGGGCGCCGCGCTTCCTCGGTACGGACGAGCGCGGACGGGAGGTGTTCCAGTACATCGAGGGCCGGGCGGCCGTCGCCCCCGAGGAATGCTCCGCCGCCCGCAGCGACGACAGCCTGGTACGCGTCGCACGCCTCGTCCGCGCCTTCCACGACCTGACGCACGGCACACCGGCGGCGGGTGACCACGACGTCGTGTGCCACAACGACCTGGCCCCCAAGAACACCGTCTACGACACCGCGTGGCGCCCGGTGGCCTTCGTCGACTGGGATCTCGCCGCCCCCGGCGAGCGCGTCCACGATGTCGCCCACGTCTGCTGGCAGTACCTGGACCTCGGCCCGGCCGTCACCGACGTGCGCGAGATCGCCCGTCGGATCGCGCTGATCTGCGAGACCTATGGCCTCGACGACCCAGGTCGGCTCATCGACACCGTCCTGTGGTGGCAGGACCGCTGCCGGCGGGGCATCGAAGCCGGTGCCGAGCGCGGCGAACGCGGTATGGCCGGGCTGCTGGCGAACGGTGTCGTGGACGAGATCCGGGCCGCGCACGACTGGGTGGCCGCGCACCGCCGTCAGCTGGGCGCTTTCCTGGCCTGAGACGAACCCGTCCCGGGCCGTCGAAACGCCCACCTTGACATGCAGGTAATTGCCTGCATAACGTTGAGTGTGCGATCCGAACATAACCCAGGGATGGACGCGGTCTTCAAGGCACTGGCCGACGAGACCCGCAGGCGGCTGCTGGACCGGCTGCACGAGCACAACGGGCAGACGCTCGGCGAGCTGTGCGGGCGTATCGACATGACCCGCCAGTCGGTGACCCAGCATCTGGCCGTCCTGGAGGCCGCCAACCTGGTCAGCACGGTGCGGCGCGGGCGGGAGAAGCTGCACTACCTCAATCCGGTCCCGCTGCACGAGATACAGCAGCGCTGGATCGACAAGTTCGAGCGCCCGCGCCTGCGCGCAC
Source organism: Streptomyces sp. NBC_01622 (assembly GCF_045209635.1). Lineage (NCBI taxonomy): Bacteria > Bacillati > Actinomycetota > Actinomycetes > Kitasatosporales > Streptomycetaceae > Streptomyces > Streptomyces sp. NBC_01622. The sequence continues at coordinate 911,881 of NZ_CP109293.1, read as the reverse complement.
TCGGAGACCTGAAGCGACGAGCCGAGGAAGCCATGACCGACAAACCGACATTCGTCTACGTCACCTACATCGCGAGCACTCCCGAGAAGGTCTGGGACGCGCTCACCGACGCCGATCTGACGGCCGCGTACTGGGGCCACAGCAATGTGTCCGACTGGCGGCAGGGTTCCCGTTGGGAGCACGTGCGCATCGACGGTTCCGGCATCGCCGACGTCGTCGGGACCGTGGTCGAGAGCGACCGCCCGAACCGCCTGGTCACCACGTGGACCTCACCGGAGAACGAGGGCGAGGAGGACACGTACTCCCGCGTCACCTACGACATCCGGCGGCACGAGGACATCGTGCGGCTCACCGTCACCCACGAGGACCTCGCCGACGAGGGCGAGCTGTCCGACGTGTCCGGCGGCTGGCCGGCGGTGCTGTCCAACCTGAAGTCGGTCCTCGAAACCGGCAGCCCCCTCCCGCAGTCGCCGTGGCTGGTGCCGGGCGACCACTGAAGGGGGCGTGGCTTCCTTTCGGGGCTCCAAGGTCTTCCGGGCTCGCTACGGCTTGGGTGTGCTCCTCGCCGCTGTAGCGGCACATACGATGCCCAGGAGTACGGCCAGCCCGCCGATGATGACGTTGTTCAGGATGACGCCCTTGTCGGGGCTGCTGCCGACGATCCACGGCGAGACGATCATCCAGACACCCAGGGCGCTCATCGCCCAGCTGAGGCCGTACATGCGCTCCGGTGCCCTGGTGAACCCGAGGGCCAGCAGGCCGATCGCGATGCCGATGATCAGGTTGTGCGGCACGAGCGCCGGCTGGCTCGTCGTGTAGTGGAGTATCCACGGGGATACGGCGCAGTACAGACCGAGCAGGAACACCGGTCCGTCCACGAGCGCCACATCGCGTCCACCGAGCATGCGGGCGTAACGCGCCTGCATTTCGGAGACATCAGGGTGGCTCGCTATGTCACCTCTGGTGTGCGAGACGTTGGCCATGACTCGTCTCCTTTGACTTGGCTGGCCTGACCGCGTCTGGTGCGGTGTGCGGTAAGAGCCGCTTCACTCCATTCTGCTCTTATTCATCCTTTATGTGTAGTGGTCAGCCTGCGCCGCGCGATCTGGGTCTGGGCGAGGTCCTCGTAGTACGACAGCCGCAGCACCCGCTGCTGAGACGCGGCCAGCCGGGCCAGTTCACGCAGGACGAGGACGCGGTCGAGAACGGCGTCGGGCCGGTCGGCGGCGGGATCGGCGAGGGGTAGACCGGCCCCGGCGGCGGCCACGAGGTACAGGCGGCGGGTCCTGGCGGACAGCGCGTCGGCGACCCTGCGCCTTGTTCGACGATCGGATCCGGACAGTCGCCGAGCGCGACCCGCTCAAGTCCGTTGAGTTTCCACGGCTCGTGCACCAACGGCCCGTCCAGCTCGGCGAGTTCGGGCACCCAGCGGCGGACATACACGCCGTCCGGGTCGTGCCGCTTGGCCTGGGCGACCGGATTGAGCACGCGGTTGGGGCGCGAGTCGGTGCCGGTGCCCGCCACCCACTGCCAGTTGAGGTGGTTGTTCGCCACATCGCCGTCGACCAGCAGATCGAGGAAGTGCCGGGCGCCGGTCCGCCAGTCGACGTAGAGCGTCTTGGCGAGGAAGCTCGCCGTCAGCAGCCGTCCCCGGTTGTGCATCCAGCCCTCGTGGCGCAGTTGGCGCATCGCCGCGTCGATCAGCGGACAGCCGGTACGGCCGTCCTTCCAGGCCGCGATGTCCGCACGGGCCGTGGTCTCGGACCGCCAACGGCCGTGTTTCGTACGGTAGTCGGCGCTCGCGGCCGCCGTCCCGGCCGCCAGGACCTGGCGGTGGAAGTCCCGCCGGGCGAGCTGCCGTACGAACGCCTCGGTGCCCGGTCCGTCCAACCGCCGTGCCCGGTGGACGAGTTCCAGGGGGAGAGGGTGCCGAAGTGCAGATGCGGGGAGAGGCGGGAGGTGGCGTCCGCGGCCAGGTCGTCGTGGATGTCCTCGTACGCGGAGATTCCGCTGCGCAGCCATCGGCTCAACTCCCTGCGGCCTTCCGACTCCCCGCCGGTCGCCAGACCCGGCGAAAGGCCCGCGACACCGGCACGGGACGGAAGTTCCTCGGAACCGACACCCTCCGGGACCCGCACGGCGTGCGGCGCGGCGAGCGGGGCGCGCAGTGGGACCCCGGGCCACCGGCGGAAGTACGGCGTGAAGACCGCGAAGTGGTCCGAGGAGGCGGGGGTCACCGCGCCGGGGGCGACGGCCGCGGTCACGGTGTCGTGGACGTGCAGCCGCCGCCCCTCCGCCTCCAGCGCCCGCCGCAGCCGCTGCTCGCGCCGCTGCGCGTAGCCGCTTACGTCGGCCGCCATGTGCACCTCGTCCGCGTCGGTCTCGGCGGCCACCTTGCACACCTCGCCGACGACGTCCCCGGAGCGGACCACCAGCCGGCCGCCCCGCTCGCGCAGTCCCGAGTCGAGATCGCGCAGACAGTCGGCGAGGAACGCGAGCCGGTTGGGCGCGGCGAACCCGGCGTCCGCCACACCCCGGTCGCGCACGAACAGGGGCACTACCTGGCGGGCCTCGTCGGCGGCCCGCAGCGCGGGGTGGTCGTGCAGACGCAGGTCCGAGGTGAACAGGACGACCGAGACGTTCATGGTGCGCACTCCGGGAGACGGGAAAAGGCTGCCGTGAGGTGCTTCCGGCCGGACCGACCCGACGGATGCGGCTGTCACCCGACCCGTCCGTGCCGCGCTGACGTGCATGTCCACGCCGATCGGGGGCAGGCGCATGGTTATGACGGTCCCCGTGGGGAGCCGAAGTCGGATGCTGGAGGTGTCTGCGGACATGGGCGCGAAGGTGTTGGAACGGTTTCCGGCGGGAGCCCCGCGCGGATCATGGCCCGCCGAGGAGTTCGCGGCCCGGCGCCGCGCCGAGGGTCAGCCCGCCAGAGTCGTCATGGACCTGAAGTCCGACGCGTTCCTCGTGGTGGTCCCGGTGGGCGACGACGACTGACCATGACCATAAGGCGCACCAGCGTCAGGGCCGTGTTCCGCCCAGCTCGCGTGCCCGGCGCACGAACGCCTCGTACAGATCCCCGGCCGCCTGCGGCACGGACTCCGCGCGTCGGCGGCGCAGCACCAGCAGCACCCGGGCGGTGTCGCCGGCGATCGGCCGGTAGGTGATCGCACCGAGCCGCTCCAGCGGGTCCCCGATCACGCTGAAGTCGGGCAGGACCGTCGCCCCCAGCCCCTCCGCGACCATGAGCTTGCCCATCTCGGCGCCATCGGTCGAGTAGGCGAAAGCCGGCCCCCGCCCATGGAGCAGCCGGTGGACATAGCGGTGCATCACATAGCCGGAGCGCATACCGATCAGCGGTTCGGTGAGTAGGTCGTCCACAGTGACGGTCGGCCGGGCCGCCAGCGGGCTGTCGGGACGTACACACACCACCGGCAGCCCGGACAACAGCTCGGTGGACTCGAAGTCGGCCGGCATGTCGTCACCGTCGAGATGGTTGACCAGCCCGAGATCGAAACCGCCCTCCGCCAGCGCCCGATGGATGTCCGTCTGCTGCGCGCCGACCACCTCGACCTGGGTGAGCGGATGCGAGGCGCGGAACTCCCGGACGACGGGCAGCAGCAGCGGCACGGTCGCCGCGTTCACCGTGCCCACCCGCACCATGCGACTGATCCGGTGCCGCTCGCCCGCCGCCGCCCGCAGCCGGTCCACCGCGTCCAGCACGTCGACGATCTTCGGCAGCAGCTCCCGGCCCGCCGCGCTCATCGTGGCACCGGTCCTTTTGCGCTCCAGGAGGTCGACCCCGAGTTCGCGTTCGAGATTCCGCACTGTCTCGCTCAACGCGGGCTGCGACAGGCGCAGTTCCTCGGCGGCCCGGCGCAGCGAGCCGAGCCGCGTCACGGCCGCGATGTATTCCAGCTGTTCGGTCCGCATGCCCGCAGAATGCGGCCGATTCGGCGGGCCGTTCAAGGGTTTCCCTGTCACACCTTCGTGAAATTCAATGGTCCGCGATACGAGACCGGTCGGGTTTTCCTTGACGGTCCTCGCGGACGGCTGCCACGATCGACGGCATGAAGATGCGACTGGACCTCACGCGGCGACGCCACGTCGACCTCGCGCGCGTCTCCAGTGCCTCCTGTTGCACCGCGGCCTGATCCCCCTCTTCTCCCTCCCGATCCGCCGCCCTCTTTCCGCCTCCGCCCGACATTCGCCGGATATCGTTCCGGCCGGATTCGGTGTGCCCGGAAACAAATTCCGCAACAGGAGTTCGCCATGCCCGCAGAGCCCGTGAAATTCGCCTACTGGGTCCCCAATGTCAGCGGGGGACTCGTCACCAGCAAGATCGAGCAACGCACCGACTGGGGCTACGAGTACAACCGCGAACTCGCCGTCCTCGCCGAGAACAACGGCTTCGAGTACGCGCTCAGCCAGGTTCGCTACATGGCCAGCTACGGCGCCGAGTTCCAGCACGAGTCGACCAGTTTCAGCCTCGCCCTCCTCCTCGCCACCCAGCGCCTGAAGGTCATCGCCGCCGTCCACCCCGGCCTGTGGCACCCGGGCGTCCTCGCCAAACTCGGCGCCACCGCCGACCACCTGTCCAACGGCCGCTTCGCGGTCAACGTCGTCTCCGGCTGGTTCAAGGGCGAGTTCACCGCCCTCGGCGAACCCTGGCTGGAGCACGACGAACGCTACCGCCGCTCCGAGGAATTCATCCAGGCCCTGCGCCAGATCTGGACCGAGGACCACACCGAACTCGCCGGGGACTTCTACCGGTTGCGCGACTTCTCCCTCAAGCCCAAGCCTCTCAACACCCTTGAGCGACCGCACCCCGAGATCTTCCAGGGCGGCAACTCCACCGCCGCCCGCGCGATGGCAGGCCGGGTCTCCGACTGGTACTTCTCCAACGGCAAGGACTTCGACGGCGTCTCCGAGCAGATCGCCGACGTACGCCATTCGGCGGCCCAAGTCGGCCGCACCGCACCGAAGTTCGGCCTCAACGGCTTCCTCATCGCCCGCGACACCGAGGCCGAGGCCCGCGACACGCTCCGCGAGATCGTCGCCAAGGCCGACCGCGAGGCCGTCGAGGGCTTCGGGGCCGCGGTGAAGCAGGCCGGGCAGTCCTCCGCCGACGGCCAGGGCATGTGGCAGGACTCCACGTTCGAGGACCTGGTGCAGTACAACGACGGCTTCCGTACGGGGCTCATCGGCACGCCGGAGCAGATCGCCGAACGGATCGTCGCCTACCGGAAGCTGGGCGTCGACCTTCTCCTGCTGGGCTTCCTGCACTACCACGAGGAGGTCGAGTACTTCGGCAAGCGGGTACTGCCCCTCGTGCGCGAACTGGAGGCGCAACTCCCCGACACCGAGGCCGAGTCCGTCTCCGTGCACGCCTGATCGCCCCGCACCAGACCAGAAAGAGGACCCATGGCCACCGTCCTGTCCGTCTCCGGCAGCCCCTCCGCCTCCTCCCGCACCAACCGGCTCCTGCGCCACCTGGACAAGCGGCTGATCGCCCAGGGGCACGAGGTGATCCCTCTCGACGTGCGCACCATCCCCGCCGAGGCCCTGCTCGGCGCGGACTTCCGCCACCCGGCGATCGTCGAGGCGACCGAACTGTTCGCCCTCGCCGACGGAGTGGTCGTCGGCACCCCCGTCTACAAGGCCTCCTACTCCGGAGTCCTCAAGGCGCTGCTCGACCTGCTTCCGCAGTACGCCCTCACCGGCAAGACCGTGCTGCCGCTCGCCACCGGTGGGTCCACCGCACATGTGCTGGCCATCGACTACGCGCTCCGTCCGGTGCTGAACTCCATGGGGGCCGCGCACATAGTCCAGGGCTGGTTCACCCTCGACAAGGACATCACCGCCCACGAGGACGGCTCCCTCACCATCGCTCCGGCGACCACCGAGGCCCTCACCCAGGTGGTGGACCAGTTCTCGGCGGCCCTCGGCCGCACCCCGCTCCTGGCGGCGGCGAGCTGACCACCATGACCGCCCAAGAGCCCGCCCGCGCGACCGCTCACGTGATCGCCGACGACGCCGAGGCCCTCGTCCTCGCCGCCGCGCTCGCCGACGAGTTCCGCGCCGGGGCCTCCGCCCGCGACAGCGAACGCAGGCTTCCGCGCGCCGAGTTGGACCGGCTCTCCGACTCCGGGCTCCTCGCCGTCACCGTGCCCGCGGAGTACGGCGGCGCGGACGTGAGCTCTCAGACCCTCGCCGAGATCTTCCGGCTGCTCGGCTCCGCCGACGGCAGCCTCGCCCAGATCCCGCAGAGCCACTTCGCCTACGTCAATGTGATCCGCCGTCAGGGCACCCCGGACCAGCGGAAGTTCTTCTACACCGAACTACTCGCCGGCCGCCGCTTCGGCAACGCCCAGTCGGAGGCCGGTACCAAACACGTCCAGGACATCCGCACCCGGCTGACACTTCGGCCCGACGGCTCGTACGAGCTGACCGGCGTCAAGCACTACTCCACCGGCGCCCTCTTCGCCGACTGGATCCCCGTCCTCGCCCGTACCGAGGACGACAACCTGCATGTCGCCTACGTCCCGAGCGACGCCGAGGGCGTCACAGTCGTCGACGACTGGGACGGGATGGGACAGCGCACGACGGCCAGCGGCACGGTCCGGCTTGAGGCGGTCTCGGTCCCGGCGGACCGGGTCCTGCCCCACCACCTCACCTTCGACGGCCCCCAACTCCACGGCGCCGTCGCCCAGTTGCTGCACGCGGCCATCGACGCCGGAATCGCCGGCGGAGCGCTGGCGGAAGCGGCCGAGTTCGTACGGACGAAGAGCCGCCCGTGGTTCGAGAGCGGGCTGGAGACCGCCGCCGAGGACCCGTTGCTGATCCAGCGGTTCGGTGAACTCGCCATCCAGACAAGGGCGTCCGAGGCTCTGCTGATCCAGGCGGCCCGGGCCGTGGACGAGGCGAGCGCCAACCTGACCGACGACTCGGCGGCGGAGGCCTCCATCGCGGTGGCGGCGGCCAAGGTGCACGCGGCGCAGACGGCCGTGGAGGTGGCGGGCGCCCTGTTCGAGGTCTCCGGAACCCGGTCGGCCCTCAACTCGCTGAACCTGCACCGGCATTGGCGGGACGCCCGCACCCACACGCTGCACGACCCGGCGCGCTGGAAGATCCAGCACATCGGCAGATACGTGCTCAACGGCACCAGGCCGCCCCGCCACGGCCTCCTCTAACCCACCTTCAGGACAGTCCGGATCGGAGACCCCACGTGTCCCTCACCTTCCACTGGTTCCTCCCCACCAACGGGGACAGCCGCCATGTCGTCGGCGGCGGTCACGGCACCCCCGCCACCGCCTCCGGACGGGACAGGCCGCCGACCGTGGCCTACTTGAGCCAGATCGCCCGCGCGGCGGAGGACCTGGGATTCGTGGGCGCCCTCACGCCCACCGGCGCCTGGTGCGAGGACGCGTGGCTGACCACCGCGATGGTCAGCCAGCACACCGAACGCCTGAAGTTCCTGGTCGCCTTCCGGCCCGGCTTCGTCTCCCCGACGCTCGCCGCACAGATGGCGTCCACGTTCCAACGGCAGACCGGCGGACGGCTGTTGCTCAACGTCGTCACCGGCGGCGAGAGCCACGAGCAGCGGGCCTACGGGGACTTCCTCGACAAGGACGACCGTTATCGCCGTACCGGCGAATTCCTGGAAATCGTCCGGCAGTTGTGGGACGGCAAGACCGTCGATCTGGCCGGTGAGCACCTGCGGGTCGAGGACGCGAAGCTGGCGCGGCTGCCGGAGCCGGTGCCCGAGGTGTACTTCGGTGGATCGTCGCCGGTCGCGGGCGATATCGCGGCCAAGTATGTGGACGTGTACCTCACTTGGGGCGAGCCGCCCGCCCAGGTCGCCGAGAAGATCGCGTGGATCAGAGGGCTGGCGGCGAAGGAGGGGCGGACGCTGCGGTTCGGCATCCGGCTGCACGTCATTACACGTGACACGTCCGCCGAGGCCTGGGCCGAGGCGAACCGGCTGCTCGAAGGGTTCGACTCCGAGACCGTGAAGTCCGTACAGGCCGGGCTTGCCCGGAGCGAGTCCGAGGGACAGCAGCGGATGCTGGCCCTGCACGGGGGCAGCCGGGACGGGCTGGAGATCCACCCCAACCTGTGGGCCGGGATCGGACTGGTCCGGGGTGGGGCCGGGACGGCGTTGGTCGGCAGCCACGAGGAGGTCGCCGAGCGGATCAAGGAGTACGCGGCGCTGGGGATCGAGGAGTTCGTGCTGTCCGGGTATCCGCATCTGGAGGAGGCGTACTGGTTCGGGGAAGGGGTGCTGCCGAGGCTGGCCGCGGAGGGAATCTGGCGGCACCCGGCCGGCGGGCAGCAGCCCGCTGAGGCACAGGTGCCGTTCGCAGGCTGAGCCGCGGTCAGAACCAGTGCAGGCAGTGCGGGGAGCGATCGGCCCGGAAGAGAGCGTCGGCGCGGGCGGGCGCGTCCGGGCGGTGGGCCCGGATGTGTCCGGCCCGCACGAGAGTGCTCGGGGCGGTGCCGCCGAGGTAGACCGAGCCCAGATCTGTGATGTCCATGGACAGGTCGGGCTCCCGGCCCGTGAGGACGCAGTCGGCCTTGCCGTCCCGGACGGTCAGCAGATAGCGGCCGTGCTCGTCGAGGAACGGGTCGTCGACGTCGAGGACGAGCTCCCCGTCCATCGACCAGCCGCGCTCGGTCAGCGCACGCGGGACGTCCAGCAGCCGCACCCAGAGCCAGTCGGTGTCGCCGCTCACCTCTCCGGCGCGGAAGTCCGCGAGCTGCCAGCGCAGCGGGTGGCCGGGCGGGAACTGCTTGAACACGACCTGACCGACCAGGTCGTGGCCGAGCACGAACCGGGCCAGAGCCGTGAAGACGGCGTCATCGGCGGTGATGGTCTCGTCCACGGTCAGGGTTCGGGAATCGCCGAGCGCATAGCTGGCGTAGCCGTCCGGGACCCCGTCGGCGTCCCGGTGGACGGCGACATAGCGGGGCGTCGGCGAGATCGGGGGCTGCCCCGCGCGCAGGGCCCACCAGCGGTGCGGCCGGGACAGCGCGCCGGGCTGTGCGCGGCGGTAGCGGTCGTAGACCTCCTCCAGGATCTCGCCGCACTCGGCACGACGCAGCAACTCGACCGAGCCGGACGCCGAGGCACCGGCAGTGCCCTGCGCCCGGGGAAGGGTGAGGGCGGCCCGGTGGCGCGGCACCGTCAGGCGCTGGGTGTAGGTCGCCGGTCCGTAGCCGAACCTGCGGTAGATCAGCGCCTCGGAGGCCAGCAGCACGGAGAGGGACTCGCCTCGGGTGCGCAGCTCGGTGAGCTGGTGGCGCATCATCGCGGTGAGTACACCCTGGCGTCGGTGCGAGGGCAGGACGCCGACGGCGGTCACCCCGCTGACCGGGACGGCGTTCTCGCCGGGCAGCGTGAGCTCGAAGGAGTATGCGCCGGCGGTGCCGACGGGCCGTCCGTCCGCCGTCGTGGCGAGCAGACAGCGGTCCATTTCGAGCGCCGACCACCAGAGACCGCCGCCTTCGGTCGGGGTTTCCGGGAAGTGCCCGAACGCGGCATGGAGCGTGTCGACGAAAACGTCGAGGTCCTCGTCGGTCGTGGGACGGATCTCCACCACTGTCGCTGCCTCCCAGGGGTACCGGCACCACGTCCCGTGATGCCCCGCCACAGTGCAGCGGCGCTCCGTGACCGGGTCAAGCGAATTACGAGTCGGCCAGCGCTTTCAAGTGGGCCGCTCTCGACTCCGCCGTCTGGCCCTGGACCAGCAGGAACAGGGCTTCGCGCGCGAGGCGTTGGGCCCTGCTCGTCAAGGACAGGGATCGGCCGCCCCCGGCCACCACGGCCGACGTCGTGGCCGTCATCAGCACGTCGTACGCCTGTGTCCTGAGGGCCAGCCGCTCGGCCAAGTGCTCGTGCGGTACCGGGTGTTCGGCCAGGGAGTAGGCCTGTTCGCGTACCTCGTCGAGGCGGGTGCGGAGCGGGTCGGCGGTGTCGTCGTCGAGCAGGGCGAGTGCTGCCTCCGCGACTCCGAACACCGCCGGTGACGCGTTCGTCGGCTTCGGGCGGTCCGCCTTCGCCCACTCCGCGTACGGTGCGCGCAGGGCTACCGCCTCCTCGGGGAGCCACAGGCCGTCCAGCTCCAGCGACACGGTCCGGGAGGCGGTAAGTGCCGCCAGCCGCATGGGAGTTGAGGGGTGCAGTCCGGGCTGTTCCCGCGCCTCGGTGAACGCGAACAACGCCTCGTCCGCGTCCGTCACCCCCGCGAGCAGCATCACGTCGTTCAGGCCCCAGCCCGTGTACCAGGGCACCGTCCCGTCGAACCGCCAGCCGTTCCGCTCCCGCGACACCCGTACCGGGATCCGGGGATACGCCCGCAGATGTGCGTAGGCCACCCCGGACATCAGCTCGCCTCGCGAGAGCGGGCCCAACAGCCTTTCCCGCACCGGCAGTTCGCTCTTCGCCAGCGTCATGACGGGCGTGTGGTGCTGCGTCTGGACGAACCATGTGGAGCAGCACGCCCCGGCCAGGATCTCCGCCGTCTCCCTCGCCACGGCGCCGGGGGCCGCCGAGCCGCCGTAGGCCACGGGGGCGTTCACGCCCAGCAGGCCGGACTGTTTGATCGCCTCGATGTGGGTCGCCGGGACGCCCTCCTGGTCGACTTGTTCGGCGTGCGGGGTGAGGAGGTCGTCCGCCAGCCGTCGGGCGCGTGCGACGAGAACGTGGGAGGTCATGCGGGTGATTCTCCCGATCGGCCGGGTCGGCCACGCGCGACGCTCCGGCCCGTGTCGCGGGACGCGGGCCGGAGCGGTGGCGACGACGCGGTGGTCAGTCGTCCGAGCGTACGGCGGGCATCGCGAGGTCGACCGGGCCGGTGGCGCCGGGGCCGGTCTTGCAGGAGTCGTGGCAGTCCTTGTCCAGGCTGCAGCAGAGGGAGCAGATCGGGCCGGAGTGGAAGGGGCAGTTCGCCACGTCGGGGCGCTCGAAGGCCGTCGCGCAGACCGCGCAGGTCAGCTCCACGGCCGAGGGCAGCCCGTCGGGGCCGAGCAGCGGCTCTTCCAGGTCGTCGAGGCGGGCGATGTAGTACTTGCCCTTGGTGAGGACCGCGAACAGGGGCGAGAGCACCATCGCCAGGAACAGGGCGATGAAGGGGGAGTACGCCTTGCCGTAGTCGCCGAACGCCTCGAAGTACGCGGCGATGGAGACGGCGGAGGCGATGAGCATCGAGCCGAAGCCGACCGGGTTGAAGTTGTACAGGTGGGCGCGCTTGAACTCGATGTAGGACGGGCTGAGTTTGAGCGGCTTGTTGATGACGAGGTCGGCGACGACCGCGCCGATCCAGGCGATCGCCACGTTGGAGTAGAAGCCGAGGACGGTGTTGAGGAAGCCGAAGACGCCGCCCTCCATCAGGGCCAGCGCGATGCCGACGTTGAGGAAGATGTAGACCACGCGGCCCGGGTGACGGTGTGTCAGGCGGGAGAAGAAGTTCGACCAGGACAGCGAACCGGAGTACGCGTTCGTCGAGTTGATCTTTATCTGGGAGAGGATCACGAAGAACGTGGCCAGACCCAGGGCGACCGGAGCGGCGAAGGTCTTGAAGCCGGACACGTACTGCTGAATGGGCTCGTTGGCCTTGGCCAGACCCACGCTGCCGGCGATGTAGAAGGCGAGGAAGGCGCCGCCCATCTGCTTGGCCGCACCGAGGATCACCCAGCCGGGGCCGGCGGAGAGCACCGCGCCCCACCACTTCTTGGCGTTCTGCGGGGTCTTGTCGGGCATGAACCGCAGATAGTCGACCTGCTCACCGATCTGCGCGATCAGCGACAGCGCCACACCGGCGCCCGCGCCGACGCCGAGCATGCTGATGCCGGAACCGGTGGGGGAGTTGCCCGCGAAGTGCGTGAACTGCGAGAACTTGCCCGGCTCCTGAATGGCGATGGACACGAACGGCGCGACCATCAGCACCAGCCACACCGGCTGCGTCCACACCTGCATCTTGGAGAGCGCGGTCATGCCGTAGATCACCAGCGGCAGGATGATCAGCGAGCAGATCAAGTAGCCGACGGCGAGCGGGATGTGGAGGCCCAGGTCGAGTGCCTGCGCCATGATCGAGCCCTCTAGGGCGAAGAAGATGAAGGTGAAGCTGGCGTAGATCACCGACGTGAGGGTCGAGCCCAGGTAGCCGAAGCCGGCGCCACGGGTCAACAGGTCCATGTCGATGGAGTACTTGGCCGAGTAGTACGAGATCGGGATGCCGGTGAGGAAGATCGTCACCGCCGCCGCCAGGATCGCCACCATGGCGCTGGAGAAGCCGTTCGAGATCGCGATCGAGCCGCCGATGGCGAAGTCGGCGAGGTACGCGATGCCGCCGAGAGCGGTGGTGGCCACCACGTACGGCGTCCAGCGCCGGAAGGACTTCGGCGCGTAGCGCAGCGAGTAGTCCTCCAGCGTGTCGTTCTGCGCCCAGTCGTTGTAGGTCCGTCCGGCAGCCGTTGCCGGCGCCTCTTTGTCGACGATCTCCGTCACGACACTTCCCTCTTCCACGGGTGTGGGTCACCTCCCGGACGGCCCGGGGGAGTTGGACGGAAGAGTCACGCCGAATTGTTTCGCGGCCGTTTCGGGCCCTTTAAATGAGAGACCTTTCAAAATTCTTCCGGTGACGCGCGTAGATTTAATTGATACTTCCTGTGGAAACTATTCCTGCGGGAAGGTAGCCTTGGTCCTGGCAGGTGGGGGAGGTCAGAGTTGGGCGACGATGTCGAAGTCGAAGGCGTCCGCCCGCGCCAGATACAGCCGTTGGCGGAGGTGATTGCCGTGCAGGCGCAGTACACCTCTCGGGCCCTCGTACGAAACCGTTCCGCCCACCGCGCACATGTCGCCCACATTGAGCGACCGCGCCCGCTCGGCCAGTGCCGCCAGCAGTCGTACGCCTTCGAAGCAGGACTCGCCGAGACTGCCCACGACGGGTGCCTCCACGCCGAACCGGGCCGCGTAACGCCCGCTGAAATCAAGGCTTTCGGCGGTGGCGAGGGTCTCGAAGTAGCCGGCCGCCGCCCACAGCCCTTCGGTGGCCTCCGCGCCGGTGGCCAGCAGGATGTTCTCGTCCATGTGCGTGCTCAGCCGCAGACACCGCTGGTGCAACCCGTGGGCGGCGAACGCCCTGTTGAAGCGCGCCGCGTCGTCCCCGACCAGCAGCATCAGGACGGCGTCCGCCTCGCACCGCTCGACCCGGCGCAGGACCGGACCGAACTCGTACGTGCCCAGCGGGACGAAGACCTCGTCGCGCACCCGGCCGCCGCACTCCCGGGCGTAGCGGCGCGCGGCCTGTGCGGTGACCCGCGGCCACACGTAGTCGTTGCCCACCGTGCACCAGCGCCGCGCACCCGTCTCCTCCGCCAACAGTCGCATCGCGGGCAGGAGTTGGGCCGCGTCGGTCTCGCCGGTCAGGAACACGCCGGGGGTGCGCTCGCCGCCCTCGTACTGCGCGGTGTAGACGTACGGCACCCGGCCCGCGATGCGCGGCACCAGCGCCTTGCGGACCGCCGAGGTGTGCCAGCCGACCACCGCGTCGACGGCGCGCATGGACACCAACACCTCGACCTCGGCGGCCACTTGCTCCGCCGGGCCGCCGCCGTCCACCACGATCAGCCGGACCTCGCGGCCCAACACCCCGCCGGCGGAGTTGAGTTCCTCCACGGCGAGCTGCGCGGCAAGTTCGCAGGACGGACCGAAGACGCCCGCCGGACCTTGCAGGGGCACGACCAGCGCCACGACCAGGGTCCTGACCGGGCCGCTGATCCGCCCGGGCGGCAGGGAACGCACCAGACCACCTCCGTGAGGGCATGAGGGCACGGAAACCGGGCCCGGCCCCGGCGCCCTCGCAGAGGCTCGTAATCTGAACCGCACAGTAGACCTACCGGAAGGACAGCGGCAATGTCGTCCGTACCGTCGCCGGGCCTCGCCCACCTGCTGAGTCACGCCGAGCGGCGACTGGGCCTGCGCATGGCCGTCGTACTGGCCGAGGAGGACTGCTCGGTCGAGCAGTGGCGCGTCCTGTCGATCATCGCCGACGGCAAGGGCCATCCGATGACCGAGATCGCCGACCAGGCCCTGATGCCCGCGCCGAGCCTGACCAAGCTGGTGGACCGGATGGTCGCCGACAACCTCGTCCACCGCCGCCCCGACCGGGCCGACCGCCGCCGCGTCCTGCTCCACCTGACCGCCCGGGGCCGCACCCTCCACCAGCGTGCCGCGCACCGCCTCCTCACCGACCAGACCCGGCTGCTCGACGCGATCGACGACCACGGCGACCTCGTACGACTGCTCGCGCGGCTCACCGCGGCGCTGGACCAGGAGCCCGCGGAAGCGCCCACCGAGGCATCCCCCGAGAAAATCCTGCCGGTTTCCTGAGGTGCGGTGTCGATCCGGGAACACGGCGTTCGTGTAGGAGGTGAGAGATCCCCCCCAGGGACTTCGAGAACCCCCTGCGCCATGGAGGACGCCATGCAGCACTACCTGCTCAGTGTGATCACGCCGACCGACGGACAGATGCCCTCGCCCGAGGAGATGGCGGAGATCCGCCGCAAGCTGGATGTTTTCCACGACGAACTCCAGGCCGCCGGTGCCTGGGTCTTCGCCGGCGGACTGCACGGGCCCGAGACGGCCACCGTGCTGCGTCCCAAGGACGGGGACGTGCTGATCACCGACGGCCCGTACGCCGAGGGAAAGGAGTATCTGGGCGGGCTCTGCCTGATCAAGGCGGCCGACCTGGACGCGGCCCTGGAGTGGGGCAGGCGGGCGACCTGGGCCACGACCCTGCCCGTCGAGGTGCGCCCCTTCATGAACACGTCCGAGGACTGATGGCGTTCGCCACCGACATCGAGGCCGTCTTCCGTACCGAGTACGGGCGCGCGGTCTCCGTCCTGGTCCGCTTCCTCGGCGACATCGACCTCGCCGAGGAAGCGGTTCAGGACGCCTTCACCACGGCCGTACAGAAATGGCCGGAGACCGGTGTGCCGCCGAGTCCGGCCGGGTGGATCATCACGACCGCCCGCAACCGCGCGATCGACCGGCTGCGCCGGGAGTCCTCCCGGGAGGCCCGGCACAGCGAGGCCGCCCTGCTGTACGCGTCCGACGCGCCCGCCGAGGAGGGACCCGTGCGCGACGACCGGCTCCGTCTGATCTTCACCTGCTGCCACCCCGCGCTCGCCACCCAGGCGCAGGTCGCGCTCACCCTGCGGCTGCTCGGCGGGCTCACCACCGCCCGGATCGCCCGCGCCTTCCTGGTGCCGGAACCGACG
Organism: Streptomyces sp. NBC_01622; assembly: GCF_045209635.1. Taxonomy (NCBI): domain Bacteria; kingdom Bacillati; phylum Actinomycetota; class Actinomycetes; order Kitasatosporales; family Streptomycetaceae; genus Streptomyces; species Streptomyces sp. NBC_01622. The sequence continues at coordinate 896,593 of NZ_CP109293.1, read as the reverse complement.
ATGGCCCAGCGCCTGGTCCGCGCCAAGGCCAAGATTCGCGACGCGAAGATCCCGTACCGGGTGCCCCGCGACGCGGACCTCCCCGACCGTCTCAAGGGCGTCCTGGCCGTCGTCTACCTGATCTTCAACGAGGGCTACACCGACTCGCCCGAACTGTGCGCCGAAGCCCTGCGCCTCGGCTGCCTCCTGTCCGAGCTGATGCCGGACGAGCCCGAGGCCACCGGCCTGCTCGCGCTGATGCTGCTCGTCGAGTCGCGCCGGACCGCCCGGGAGGGCGCGAACGGCGAGCTGGTGCCGCTTCCCGAGCAGGACCGCGACCGGTGGGACCGCGAGCTGATCGCAGACGGCCAGTCACTCGTCCGGCGGTGCCTGCGGCTGAACAACCCCGGGCCCTACCAGATCCAGGCCGCGATCAACGCTGTGCACAGCGACGCGTCAACCGCGGACGCGACGGACTGGGGACAGATCCTCCAGCTCTACGACCAGCTCATGGCCGTCGCGCCGAGCCCGGTCGTCGCCCTCAACCGGGCCGTCGCCGTCGCCGAGGTCGACGGCCCGCGCAAGGCCCTCGACCTCGTGGACGCGCTGGACCTCGACGACTACCACGTCCTCCACGCGGTGCGCGCCGATCTGCTGCGCCGCCTGGGCCGCCGCACGGAGGCGGTGGCGGCGTACGAGGCGGCCCTCGCCCGCACGGAGAGCGCGGCGGAGCGCGGTTACCTGGAACGCCGACGCGAGGAACTCGCCGGGATGTGGAAGTCTCGCTGCGGAGAGTGACCTTCTCCACACCGGGATTAATGGTGGGGCATGAAAGGTTGCTATATACACCTGACTGTCGAGACCACCCACCCACGCACCACCAGCGAGGCACCGTGAACCAGTCCAGCCCCGAGCAGCCCGCCGACGTCGTGGCCCGGCTGCGCGCCACCTTCCGCACCGGCCGCACCAAGCCCGTCGAGTGGCGCACCGCCCAGCTGCGCCGCCTCCGCGACCTGCTCACGGAGCACGGCGACGACCTTGCCGCCGCTCTCCACGCCGACCTCGGCAAGAGCGCCGCCGAGTCCCAGCGCACCGAGATCGGCTTCACGATCCGCGAGATCGACCACACCCTCGACCACCTCGAAGAGTGGCTGCGCCCCGAGTCGGCCCCCGTACCGGCCCACCTCGGCACGGACGCGACCGCCTGGACGCAGTACGACCCGCTCGGCGTCGTCCTGGTGATCGCCCCCTGGAACTACCCGGTGCAGCTGCTGCTGACCCCGGTCGTCGGCGCGCTGGCCTCGGGCAACGCGGTGGTCCTCAAGCCCAGCGAGCTGGCCCCGGCCACCTCCGCCGCCATCGCCCGGCTGCTGCCCGCCTACCTCGACACCGACGCGGTCGCCGTCGTCGAAGGCGCGATCCCCGAGACCACGGCCCTGCTCGCCGAGCACTTCGACCACATCTTCTATACCGGCAACGGCGCCGTCGGCCGCATCGTCCTGCGCGCCGCCGCCGAGCACCTGACCCCGGTCGCCCTCGAACTCGGCGGCAAATCACCGGCGTTCGTCGACCGCGACGCCGATCTCGCCGTCGTGGCCGACCGGTTGGCGCGCGGAAAGTTCCTCAACGCCGGCCAGACCTGCGTCGCCCCCGACTACGTCCTCACCGACCCGGACACCGCCGCCGCGCTCGAACCCCTGCTGGTGACCGCCGTCGAGAAGGTCTACGGCGCCGACCCGCAGACCTCCGGGGAGTACGGCCGTATCGTCAACGAACGCCACTTCGACCGGCTCTCCGGACTGCTCGACTCCGGCCGGGTCGTCGTCGGCGGACGCAGTGACCGGACGGACAAGTACATTGCGCCGACCGTGCTCGCCGACGTGGACCCGAAGGCCCCGGTCATGGCGGAGGAGATCTTCGGCCCGATCCTGCCGATCGTCACCGTCCCCGGCCTCGACGCGGCGATGGACTTCATCAACGACAGGGACAAGCCGCTCGCCCTGTACGTGTTCACCGGCTCCGACGACACCCGCGCCCGGATCGCCGCCGAGACCTCCTCCGGCGCCGTCGGCTACGGCCTCCCGCTCGCCCACCTCACCGTCTCCGACCTGCCCTTCGGTGGCGTCGGCGAGAGCGGCATGGGCAACTACCACGGCCGCTACTCGATCGAGACGTTCAGCCACCGCAAGGCGCTGCTGGAGAAGCCGCTGGCCTGACCCGCCACCCCCCTCCATGTATCACCGGTCGCTTATATAAGCGACCGGTGATATTTTGGTGCTCATGCACGCTTTCGATGTGCTCGGAGACCCCGTGCGCCGCCGCATCCTGGAGCTGCTCGCCGAGGGCGAGCAGCCCGCCGGCACGGTCGGTGATGTCGTGCGGCGGGAGTTCGGGATATCGCAGCCCGCGGTCTCGCAGCATCTGAAGGTGCTGCGGGAGAACGGCTTCGCGACGGTACGGCCGGACGGCACCCGCCGTCTGTACGCGGTGAACTCCGAGCCGCTGCGGGACATCGACGCCTGGCTCGACCGGTTCCGCCGCTACTGGACCCCGCATCTGGACGCCCTGGCAACCGAGTTGGCCCGGGGCAGGCGTGAGCGCCGGCTCCGCGGCGCCGCCGACGACAGCCCCGACGAGTCGAGGAGCACCCCATGATTGACGTGACCCACCAGATCAACTCCGTGAGCCGCCGCGTCGGCCGCCGCGACTTCCGGGCCGGCGAGGCCCGTGTGATCACGATCAGCCAGTCGTACGACTCACCGCCCGAGGACGTCTGGGACGCCTGCACCAACCCCGAGCGCATCCCGCGCTGGTTCCTGCCGGTGACCGGCGAACTGCGGCCGGGCGGCAAGTACCAGTTGCAGGGCAACGCGGGCGGCACGATCGAGCGCTGCGACCCGCCCAACAGCTTCTTCGCGACCTGGGAGTTCGGCGGCGAAGTCAGCTGGATCGAGCTGCGGTTGACACCCGAGGGCGACGGGACACGCTTCGAGTTGGAGCACATCGCCCATGTCGACGACACGAAGTGGGCCGAGTTCGGGCCCGGCGCGGTGGGCGTCGGCTGGGACTCGATCCTCCTGGGGCTCGACGGCAATCTGTCGGGCGCCGGTTCCGTTAAGCCCGAGGACGCCATGGCCTGGCTGGCGTCCGAGGAGGGCCGCCGCTTCGTCACGTTGAGCAGCGAGGCGTGGTACGCGGCCGACGTCGCGAGTGGTGAGGACGAGTCGGTGGCCCGCGCGTCCGCCGACCGGACCACGGCCGCCTATACGGGGACCGGGAGTTGAGAGTCGTAGCGGCCGAACCGCTGACCCGGGACCGATCACCGTTGTAGCGTGCGCGCTGGATGCCACGGGTGATCGGAGCCAGGGATGAGTGTCGGCGGCGGGACGGTGTTGGTGACCGGCGGCAGCGGATTCGTCGGCAGCCATCTGGTCCGGCAACTGCTGGAGCGCGGCTATCGGGTGCACACCACCGTGCGGTCCCTCGGCAACGAGGCGAAGGTCGCGCCGCTGCGGGCGATGCAGACCCAATTCCCGGGCGCCCTGGAGCTGTTCGAGGCCGATCTGCTGGCGGAGGGCTCCTTCGACGCGGCGATGGACGGCTGCCGCGTCGTGTTCCACGTGGCCTCGCCGTTCCTGATGCCGGAGAAGATCAAGGACGGTCGGAAGGACGTCGTCGAGCCGGCGCTCACCGGCACCCGGAACGTCCTCGTCGGCGTCGAACGGACCTCCGCCGTCGAGAAGTTGGTGTTCACCTCGACGGTCGGCGCGATCTTCGGGGACTACGCCGACGTACGGGAGATGAAGGACGAGATCCTCTCCGAGGACTACGTCAACACCACCAGCACGGTCGAGAACAACCCGTACCACTACGCCAAGACCGTCGCCGAACGCGCCGCCTGGGACGCGGCACACGCACAGGACCGCTGGCGCATGGTCTCCGTCAACCCCGGCCTGATCCTGGGGCCTTCACTCACCCCGGCCTCGGACTCCGGCAGCCTGTTCCTCCTCGACGAGCTGTTCAAGGGCTACTTCTTCTACGGGGCACCCGACTTCAGCTTCACCGTCGCCGACGTGCGGGACGTCGCGAGCGCGCACATCGCGGCGGCCGAACGTCCCGACGCGCACGGCCGCTACATCGTCGCCGCGACCCGGATGGCGTCCTTCCTCGACATGTCACGCGCCCTGCGGCAGCACTTCCCGCGCAACTACCGACTGCCCCGGCACGCCCTCCCGCACTGGCCGGTGCGCATCCTGGGCCCCGCGTTCGGGCTCACCCAGGACTACATCCGCAAGCACCTCGGGATCAGGTTCACGGTCGACAACCGGCGCGGAGTGGAGGAACTGGGCATCCAGTACCGGCCGTTGGAGGAGACTCTGGTCGATCACTACCTGGCGTGGCGGGAGTTGAGGAAAGCGCGCTGACCGTTCCCGGTCCTTCGCCGTTCATTCCGCGGACCGTTCACCCCTCTTGACTGGTTCAGACCAGAGGCGCTTGGGTGTGGCCCGATCACCTTTCCGGTGTCATGAGCCTGACCACACTCAACCGAAGGGCACCCATGCGAACCCCCCACGCCCTGCTGGCCATCACCGCAGCGCTGGCCGCGACGCTCGTCTCTCCACCGGCCGGCGCCGCCGACGCGGTCCCGGCACCCGGCACCTACTACGTCCAGAGCGCCACCACCGGGCTCAACGCGGCCGACAAGGGGGGAGCGGTGGAGCAGCACAACCCCAAGGGCAACGAGGACCACCAGCAGTGGAACCTCCGGACGAGCGGATCCTCGTACGTCCTGGAGAGCACCGACACGGCCGGCAGTTGCCTGGGCCGCTCGGGCGCCCAGGCGAAGACCGTCGCCTGCACGAGCGCCGACGCGGCCTGGCAGATCACCGCGACCGGCGGCGACCAGTACTCGCTCCAAGTGCCGGGCACGGCAAGCTACTTGACCGTGGCCGCCAAGCCCTCCGGCGCCAACTATCCGGCCCAGCTCGCCATCGGCTCCTCCGGCGGCCTCGCCTCCTGGTACCTGACCCCGATCACCTCACCCACCAGTCCGATCCCCGCCCAGGACCAACGCACCCTGGACCAGGTCACGTTCCTCACCGCGCACAACGCCTACGCCAACGGAGTCGACGGCGGCTTCGCCCCGCCCTTCGTGAACTTCTTCCCCAACCAGTCACGGGGCATCAACCAGCAACTCTCCGACGGCGTACGGGGGTTCATGCTGGACATCCACCAGACCTCCGACGGCGCGATCCTGTGCCACGACAGCTGCACCCTGGTCAGCAGCCCGGTCGCCCTGAACGTCGACCTCCAGCGCACGGTGGACTTCCTCAAGACGCACACCGACCAGTTCGTCACCGTCTTCCTGGAGGACTACGTCGACCCGACCGTCCTGCGCAGTGAACTCGCCCGCGTCAACGGCCTGTACGACGTGCTGTACCGCCCCGACCAGACCGGTGTGAAGCAGAACGGCTGGCCGAAGCTGGCCGACCTGATCGCCGCCAACCACCGACTGCTGATCTTCACCGACCACAGCCGCGCCTCCGACGAGTCCGCCGGGCTGACCCGGGACAGCTTCGGCGTGATGTACCAGCGCGAGTGGACCGTCGAGAACTACTGGTCCATGGGCTCCGGCGCGAGCTCCTCCGACTGGTCCTGCTACAGCCGCTGGTACGGCAGCGACCTCAACGTCCCGCTCACCCAGACCTATTCGGGGTTCCGTCCGCTGTTCGTCATGAACCACTTCCGTGACGCCACCATCGCGGGGACGGCGCAGACCGACAACACCAAGGTCCTCGACCGGGCCCAGCGGTTCTGCCAGCCGGCCGCCCGCAAGAAGCCCAACTTCCTTGCCGTGGACCGCTACGACCTCGGTAACCCCGCAGCGGCCGTCGACACCCTGAACACCTACACATATCCGTAAAGTGCGGGTGGCCGCGCCGTGCGTATGTGCGAAACTCCGCTGATGACCTCCGCGAAGATCACCGCCGCAGCCGCGGGCACCTGGAAACTCGGCGACCTGACCGTCAACCGCATCGGCTTCGGCGCGATGCGGCTGACGGGCAGCGCCGCCTTCAACCTCGGCACGCCGAGCGACCGCGACCAGTCGATCGCCGTGCTGCGCAAGGCAGTTGAGCTCGGTGTGAACCACATCGACACGGCCGCCTTCTACTTCTCGACGCTGCGGTCGGCCAACGAACTCATCAACACCGCGCTCGCCCCCTACCCCGACGACCTCGTGATCGCCACGAAGGTCGGGCCCTTCCGCACCTACTCGGGGGAGTGGGGCAGTGCCGCACGCCCCGACGACCTGCGCGGTCATGTCGAGGAGAACCTGCGCCAGCTCGGGCGCGACCAGCTCGACGTGGTCTATCTGCGCCGGATGGGGCAGGACTCGATCGCCGAGCACTTCGGCGCGCTCGCCGAGCTCCAGGAGGAGGGCCTGGTCCGGCACCTCGCGCTCTCCGACGTCGAGCCCCGGCACCTCGCCGAGGCGCAGGAGATCGCCCCGGTGGTGAGCGTGCAGAACCGGTTCGCGCTCGACTCGTACAAATCCGAGACCGACGACATGCTGCGGATCTGCGGCGAACAGGGCATCGCGTTCGTGCCGTTCTTCGCCATCGCGGGCGCCGGCGGGGCCAGGAGCGCGACCACCGCCCACGACGACGAGGTCCTGGCCGTCGCGGAGGCCCACGATGCCGGCCCCGCCCAGATCCGCCTGGCCTGGACCCTGGCCCAGGGCCCGCACGTCCTCGCCATCCCCGGCACGGGCAACCCCGACCACCTCGCCGAGAACGTGGCGGTAGGCGCGATCCGCCTGACCGACGACGAACTGGCCGGGCTCAACGGCCTGCACAGGAAGGCCGGTTGAGCCGGAGCGGGGCTGCTCAGGCCAGCCAGACGCCGTCCCGCATCAGATGGCGCTCGGGCAGCTCCCGCACCTCGTGCCACGCCTGGACGGCCAGCGGCCTCACCCGGAAGAAGGAGTAGGGCGCACGGTCCTGACGGGGATCCCAGCCGTACTTCGCGGGGAAGGCGTCGGCAGCGGCGGCCGGGACGTCCTCGGCGGTGAAGGCCGTGGTCTCGCCGTCGACGAGCACGACGTCCCGGGTGTCCGGGAAGGCCAGCCGGGTCCGCCGCCCGTCGCTCAGATTGCGGCCCGTGGGATTCGTGGGCCGGGTGCACAGCCAGACGGCCTCCCCGTCCCAGACGAACCACAGCGGCACCAGACAGGGCAGCCCGTCGGCGTCAGCCGAGGCCACCCAGATGTCCAACTCCCGCTCCAGCCGCGCCAGTACGTCACGCCTGCGTTCCTCGGGGCCGCGGGGCGGCACGGTGATCTTCATGCCCGGGACGCTACCGGCGGCGCCCGCGCGGCGCCTCGGGCCGGGGGCGTAGGACCTCGGACCGAGGCGCCGTGGCGTCGGCCCGGCGAGGCGTGCGGGAAAGGCGCCCTGGCGTCAGCCCAGTTGAGTGTGCAGGAAGGGCACCGTGCTCGCCCAGGCGCGGGCCGCGGAGTCGGCGTCGTAGACCGGGCGGCCGTCGTTGAAGAAGGCGTGGTTCGCCGGGTAGAGGCGCAGGTCCGCGGTGATGCCGGACTGCCGCTCGATGGTCTCGCGCAGGGCGTCGAGGCTCTTCGTGGGGATGCTCTCGTCCAACTCGCCGTAGTGGCCGAGGATTTGAGCCTTCAGCCCGGAGAAGTCGGGGAACTCGCCCTGGATCACGCCGTAGAACGGCACCGCCGCGCTGACCCGCGGGTCGGCCGCGGCCAGGTACAGGACGAAGCCGCCGCCCATGCAGAAGCCGACCGCGCCGACCGTGTCCGAGGTGACCTCGGGGAGCGACAGCAGGTGGCCGACCGCGCCGGAGAGCAGTTCGACACCGCGGGCGACCGGGAGCGCCCGCATCATCCGCAGGGCCTCGTCGCTCTCGTGCGCCACGTTCCCGCCGTACAGGTCGGGCGCGAACGCGACGAAGCCCTCCTGCGCGAGCCGGTCGGCCACATTGGCGATGTGGTCGGTCAGGCCCCACCACTCCTGGATGACGATCACACCCGGCCCGCTCCCGGACGGCGGCAGCGCGAGATATCCGTGGGCGGTGCCCCCGGCGCTGGGAAAGGTGACGTTCTGGCGGGCCGGGGCTCCGGTCGACTTCGGCAGCTCGGAGGACATGGCGCTCAACTCCTGTACGGCGGTGCTCGATGGGGGAGTGCCGGGGCGGCCTCGACACGATCACCAGCCTGTCACGCCCGGACCCGGAGCTCGCTCGGACCCCTTCCGCAAGGGGCACGCGGGAACGGGCACACGGGTGCAGTGACGATCCGGCACCTCGATGACTACAATTCTGTAGACGGTCTGCTGGACCGCAGACGAGGACGGGGTGAGGATCGTTCCCATGGCCGACGCGAAGGACGAACGCCGACCGGCGGGTGAGCTGGAGGCCACCGTCATGGCCGCCCTCTGGGCCGCCGGCGACCCGCAGACCCCCGGAGAGGTGCAGCTGAGCCTCGGCACGGGCCTGGCCCGCACCACGGTGACGACGATCCTGACCCGGCTGCACGACAAGGGCGTCGTCGACCGCAGGCGCCAGGGCCGCGGCTACGCCTACTTCCCGGTCCAGGACGCGCAGGGCCTCACCGCCCGCCGGATGCACACCGAACTCGACCGGGACGGCGACCGGGAGACCGTCCTCGCCCGCTTCGTCGCCCAGCTCAGCCCCGACGACGAACGCGTCCTGCGCGACCTCCTCGAGTCCGGTGAGCAGTAGTGGGGCGCCGTGAGGCGTGGAATGCTGGGTGCGATGAAATCCGGTGACCGATGATCGCCCTCCTGCTCCTCCCGCTCGTGCTGCCGTTCGCGCTGCGGCCACCGGCCCGGCGCGCCCTGGAGCGGCTCACGCCGGTCACCGCCCTGTGGCTCCTCACCGGCTCCGCGGTGACCGCGGCCGGCTGCACCCTCGCCGCACTCGGCGCGTTCGTCCTGACCGGTCTGCTCCGGCTCCCGCTGTTCGCGTCGCTCGGTGAACTGATCCACCCACTGCGCACCTCCTACGGCGGTCTCGTCCCGCCGATGGCCGTGCTGTCCGCCGGTGCCCTGGCCGTGTGCGCCTGGATGCTGACCCGGTGGGCGCTGCACCAGTCCCGTGCCTTCCGTGCCGCCCGTACGCAGGCCGGGCGCGGGCCTGCCGCCGGTGACCTCTGCGTGCTCGACTCCCCGCACCCGGACGCCTACGCCCTGCCCGGGCGACCGCACCGCATCGTCGTCACCACCGGGATGCTGCGCAGCCTCGACGCCGCCGAGCGCGAGGCGCTGTTCGCGCACGAGCGGGCCCACAACGCGGGCGGCCACCACTACTTCCTCGTCGCCGCCGAACTCGCCGCCCGCTGCCACCCCGCGCTCGGACCGGTCCGCGACGCGATCCGGCTCGCGGCCGAACGCGCGGCCGACGAGGCCGCCGCCACCGCCGTGGGTGACCGGCGCCTGATCGCCCGTGCCATCGCCCGCGCGGCCCTCGCCGGACAGTCGGCCCGCTCCCGCCGCCCGGACTTCGTCCCCGGCGCCACGACCGGCCCGGTCCCACAGCGTGTCAAGGCCCTCCTCGCGGCCCCGCGCGGCACGCGCCGCACAGCCGCCTGCGGACTCGCCGCCCTGCTGATCGCCTGCGCGGCGCTCTCCTTCGCCGCCTCGGCCACCGAGATGATCGACGTCCACCATCGGGTGGAGGTGGCCCAGGGCGAGGAGGCCGGCTGAGGGGCGGGTCCGGCGGGCGACTGGCGCCAGCGACGTTTTACGTATAACCTCACGCGTCAATATCCCACCGAACGGAACCGCACGGAGAGCCCCCCGATGAGCCGTATAGCTCTGGTCACCCTCGTCGTCGACGACTACGACGAGGCGATCCGCTTCTACACCGAAGCCCTGGGCTTCCGCCTCGTCGAGGACGCGCCCCGCCCCGACGGCTCCCGCTGGGTCGTCGTGGCGCCGCCCGGCGCGGACGGACCCGGTACCGGTCTGCTGCTCGCCCGTGCCAAGGGTGAGGACCAGCGCGGCCGGATCGGCGACCAGACCGGCGGGCGCGTCGGCTTCTTCCTGCACACCGACGACTTCGCCCGCGACCACGCCCGGATGCTCGCCGCGGGCGTGACCTTCCTGGAGGAGCCGCGCCACGAGCCGTACGGTTCGGTCGCCGTCTTCCAGGACCTGTACGGCAACCGCTGGGACCTCCTCCAGCCCGCCGCCTGAACCCCGTACCGCCCGACCCCGCTCACCGATCGACCGAGGAACGACCGCACATGTCATCTACGCGCATAGACGCCGACGCCCTCTACCGGCTCCCCAAGGCCGTGCTGCACGACCACCTCGACGGCGGCCTGCGCCCCGCCACCGTGGTGGAGCTCGCCGAGACGGCCGGGCACACCCTGCCCACCACGGACCCGGACGAGCTCGCCGCCTGGTACTTCGACGCCGCCAACTCCGGTGACCTGGTGCGCTACATCGCCACTTTCGAGCACACCCTCGCCGTGCTGCAGAACCGCGAAGGTCTGCTGCGCGTCGCCGAGGAGTACGTCCTCGACCTCGCCGCCGACGGTGTGGTCTACGGCGAGGTGCGCTACGCCCCGGAGTTGAACACCAACGGCGGGCTCACGCTCGGCGAGGTCGTCGAGACCGTGCAGGAGGGGCTCGCGGCCGGTATGGCCAAGGCCGCGGCAGGGGGGACGCCGGTCCAGGTGCGGACGCTGCTGTGCGGGATGCGGATGTTCGACCGGGTCGCCGAGGCGGCCGACCTCGCGGTGGCCTTCCGGGACGCCGGTGTCGTCGGCTTCGACATCGCCGGTGCCGAGGACGGCTTCCCGCCCGCCGACCACCTCGCCGCGTTCGAGCACCTGCGCCGCGAGAGCGTCCCGTTCACCATCCACGCCGGTGAGGCGCACGGCCTGCCCAGCATCCACCAGGCCCTCCAGGTCTGCGGCGCCCAGCGCATCGGCCACGGCGTCCGCATCACCGAGGACATCGTCGACGGCAAGCTCGGCCGACTCGCGGGCTGGGTCCGCGACCGCCGGATCGCCCTGGAGATGTGCCCGACCTCCAACCTCCAGACGGGCGCGGCCACTTCGATCGCCGAGCACCCCATCACCGCCCTGAAGGACCTGGGCTTCCGCGTCACCCTCAACACCGACAACCGGCTGGTGTCCGGTACGACGATGACGCGCGAGATGTCCCTCCTGGTGGAGGAGGCGGGCTGGACGGTCGAGGACCTGCGCACCGTCACGGTGAACGCCCTCAAGAGCGCGTTCATCCCGTACGACGAGCGCAAGGCCCTCATCGAGGACGTCGTCCTGCCGGGTTACGCCTCCGCGCTCTGAAGCAGCCCCCGCACGTACTGGGCCTGTCCGACGTGCTCCAGATCGTCGGACAGGACGCTGACCAGCCGTACGCCCAGACTGACCGGCGGGTCCCAGCGCTCGTCCACGATCCGCTCGTAGTCCTCCGGGGCCAGCCCGCGCAGATACTCCAGAGTCTGCTCGTGCACGGCGTCGTAGTACCCGGTCAGCTGCCCGGCCGACTCGACGCGCACCTTGCCGACCTGACTGGAGGTGTGGCCGTATCCGGTGTCCCGGGCCGGCAGATCGAGTCCGAAGCGCTTCTCCCAGCCCTGGGTGAGCCACACCTGGTCGAGGCCCGAGGCGTCGGCGACATGGTCGTCCTGCACGCGGGTGAGATGCCAGACCAGCCAGGCGATGGAGTTGGCGTCGGGGGCCACGCGCGCGTGCAGTTGGTCCGGTGTCAGGCCGTCGACGGCGGCGTGGACTTCTTCCTGGATACGGCCGTACGCGTCAATGAGGATGTCGTTGGCATGCATACGACCACCTTCGCGCATCGCCGTCCTTCACGCGGCCGGAGTCCCGGTTTCGAGGAGAGTCATGAGCGCCCTTGCCGCCGGACTGGTGGCCTGGGGAGGCGGCAGCAGGGCCACCGTCTCGTACACCTCCTCGCCCGTTCCCTTGAGGGGGAGGGCGGTGAGGGGCTCGCGCTTGTGACGGAAGTGCTGGGGGACCACCGCGATCCCGAGGTTCTCGTCGATCAGATCGAGGAGGCTGTGCACGTCGTTGACCTCCAGTGCGACGGTCCGCCGTACGCCCGCCGCGGCGAAGACGGCGTCGGTGGTGCGGCGCGAGGCCCAGTCGGGGTGGAAGTCGACGAACACCTCGCCACCGAGGTCGTCCGGAGTCACCGCCGCGCCGATCCGGGCGAGCCGGTGGCTGGGATGGCACAGCACGGTCATCGGCTCACTGGTCAGCGACACCGAGCGCAGCTGGTCGGTGTCCGCCTGGGTCCGGTAGGCGAAGGCCAGGTCGAGGCGCCCGGCCGCGACCTCCTCCGCGAGCGCCCCGGAGCCCGCCTGGCGCAGCCGGATCTCCACATCGGGATGCCGGCGCCGGAACGCGGCGAGCAGCCCCGCCACATGCACCCCGGCGATGCACTGCTCGGTGCCCAGGGAGAGGGTGCCGCGCAGCACGCCCTGCACCGCGGCCACCGCCTCGTGCGCCGACCGCACCTGCGCCAGAATGCGCTCCGCCTCGCCGAGCAGGGCCCGGCCGGCCTCCGTGAGCGTGACCCGGCGGGTGGTGCGCACGAACAGCGGGGTCTGCAACTCCCGTTCCAGGGCGCGGATCGACGCCGACAGACCGGACTGGGACACCATCAGCCGCTCCGCCGCCCGGGTGAAGTGGTGGTCCTCGGCGACGGCGATGAAATGCTGAAGATGACGCAGCTCCATGATTGAGAAGCGTAACCGCTGAATTCCATCGGATTCTTCTGTTGGACCACTGCCCGCAGGTCGGACAGAGTGGGCGACGGTTCCCTGGAACCGGTATCCCGTGTGCCAACCCCTCTGGAGTCGCGTTGTACACCGCACACCCCGACCGTTACGCGGACCTGCCCTACCGGCGCACCGGACGCAGCGGTCTGAAACTCCCCGCGATCTCGCTCGGCCTGTGGCACAACTTCGGGCCCGACCGCCCGGTCGACACCCAGCGCGCCATCCTGCGCCGCGCCTTCGACCTCGGGGTCACCCACTTCGACCTGGCGAACAACTACGGCCCGCCGCCCGGCGCCGCCGAGTCCGCCCTCGGCGAGGCGCTGAAGGCGGACTTCGGGCCGTACCGCGACGAGCTGGTGATCTCCACCAAGGCCGGCTATCTGATGTGGCCCGGCCCCTACGGCGAGTGGGGTTCGCGCAAGTACCTGCTGTCCTCGCTGGACCAGAGCCTGACGCGCATGGGCCTGGACTACGTCGACATCTTCTACTCGCACCGCCCCGACCCGGAGACTCCCCTGGAGGAGACGATGGGCGCCCTGCACTCGGCGGTCCAGCAGGGCAAGGCGCTCTACGTCGGCATCTCCAACTACTCGGCGGAGCAGACCCGGGAGGCCGCCCGCATCCTGGGCGAGCTGGGCACCCCGCTCCTCATCCACCAGCCGCGCTACTCGATGCTCGACCGGCGCCCCGAGGACGAGGGCCTGCTCGACGCCCTCGACGAGCTCCAGGTCGGCTCCATCGTCTTCTCCCCGCTGGAGCAGGGCCTCCTCAGCTCCCGTTACCTGGACGGCATCCCGGAGGGTTCCCGGGCGGCGAGCGACAGCCCGTTCCTGAACTCGGACGCCGTCACCGAGGACCTGGTGGGACAGCTCCGCGCCCTCGACGACATCGCCAAGGGGCGCGGTCAGACCCTCGCGCAGCTCGCCCTGGCCTGGGTGCTGCGCGGCGGCCGGGTGACCTCCGCGCTGGTCGGTGCGAGCAGCCCGCAGCAGATCGAGGACAGCGTCGCGGCCACCCGCAACCTGGACTTCGACGCCGAGGAGCTGGCCCGCATCGACGCGATCGTCAGGCCGTAACGGCTAGGCCGTAAGCCGCTCGCTGACCTCCCAGAGACGGGCCGCCGCCTCCGGGTCCACGGCGCGGGGGAGCACCCCCGGGATCGTGTCCCCGGTGGCCCAGGCGGCCTCGTTCTCGGGGGCCACCAACGGGGTGATGTCGGCGTTCTCGCAGTAGACCCCGCCGAGACCGTCGAGCCGCGGGCTGGTCGCGCACCACACCGTGGTGGCCGCGCCCTGCTGCACCGTCTTCATCTGGCGCTCCGGGTCGCGGATCGGCTCGCCCGCGCTGTCGAGCGCGCCCGCGGCCTGGAGCATCGCCGGGTCGATGTGCTTGACCAGCCCGGTGTCGATGATCAGGCCCGGGTGCACGGCGAAGGCGCGGATGCCGTGCTCCTTGCCGCGCCGGTCCACCTCGACGGCGAAGAGGGCGTTGGCCGTCTTCGACTGGCCGTAGGCGAGGAACGGCTCGTAGGTCCGGTACTCGAAGTTCAGGTCGTCGAAGTCGACGCCCGCGAAGCGGATGCCCCGCGAGGAGAGGACGACGACCCGCGCGCCCTTCGCCGCGACCAGCGCCGGCCACAGCCCGGTGGTGAGCTGGAAGTGCCCCAGGTGGTTGATGGCGAACTGGGCCTCGTAGCCGCGCGCGTCCCGCGCCGGCGGGGTCGCCATGATCCCGGCGTTGTTGACCAGGAGGTGCAGCGGGCGCCCGGAGGCGAGGAACTTCTCCGCGAAGGTGTCGATGGACGCCGGGTCCAGCAGGTCCAGGTACTCGACCTCGGCTCCGGGCACAGCCTTCAGCGCCGTCCGGGCCCGCTCCACGTCCCTCGCCGGTACGACGATCTCGGCGCCCGCGGCGCGCAGCACCCGGGCCGTCTCCAGGCCGATCCCGGAGTAGCCGCCCGTGACGATCGCGACCTTGCCGGTGAGGTCGATGCCCTTGATCACCTCCTCGGCGGTGGACGCGGCGCCGAAGCCGGAGTTCAGGGGCTGCTGTGCGGTGGTGGTCATCTCTGCTCTCTCCTCGTCAGCTTGAGCTGGTGAGACCACCGTAGGGCGACCGATCCGTACGATGAATACTTGAGAATCCGCATTACTTGCGTGATAGTTCGAGCATGACCGTGGATCCGCTGTCCGACGCCCTCGCCGTCGCCGATGCCCGCAGTGTGTTCTCCGGCGGGTTCACGGCCGGCGGCGACTGGGCCATCCAGCTGCGCGGACGCGACCGGCTGAAGGTGAACGCCGTGCTTCAGGGCGGCTGCCTGCTGGTCCGGGACGACGGCGGCGAACCCCTGCGGCTCGCCGAGGGGGACGTCGTGATCTCCGACGGCGGACAGCCGTACACGCTGTGCAGCCGGCCCGGTGTCGAGCCGACCGACTCCGACGACGTGGTCATGGACCCGGAGACGCGGATGGGCCGCCTCGGGCAGGGTGAGGCGGTGGATGTCGCCTGCGTGTCCGGGCACATCGACCTCAGCCGCGACCGTGGCGACCTGCTGCGCCGGGCGCTGCCGGAGCTGGTCCACGTCCGGGCCGACTCGCCCGAGGCCGGTGTGCTGCGGTGGCTCATCGGGCAGTTGGCGGCCGAGATGCGGACCCGCAGGGCCGGCGTCGAGTTCGTCTCGGCGCAGCTCGCCCAGCTGATGTTCGTGCAGGTGCTGCGGGTCTGTCTGGCCGAGTCGGACGGGCTGCCGCCCGGCTGGCTGCGCGCCCTCGCCGACGAACGGCTCGCCCCCGCCCTGCGCCTGATGCACGGCGACCCGGCCCACCCCTGGCAGTTGGAGGAGCTGGCCCGGGCGGCGGCGATGTCCCGCACCACGTTCGCCGTACGGTTCAAGGAGGCGGCCGGAGTGCCGCCCCTGACGTATCTGCTGAACTGGCGCATGAACCTGGCCGCCCAGGCCCTCCGCCAGGACGCCGCTCCGGTCGGCGCGCTCGCCCGGTCCGTCGGCTACACCTCCGAGAGCGCCTTCAGCAACGCCTTCAAACGCGCGGTCGGGGTGGCACCGAGGCGGTACCGCGAGGAGGCCCTCGCCAGGAGCTAGCCGCTCTTCGGGCCGTACGGTCACCCGGTCGCCCCGGTGGGCACCCGGTCGAGGAAACCGAGCACGGAGCGGATACGGCCGTCCGTGTCCAGCGTGATCACGTCGAAACCGGCGACGGGGGCCGAGCCGTCGGCCCCGTTCACCAACTCCCAGGAGAACCGGGCGGTGTCGTGGTGCCCGTCGACGGTCCCGAGCGGGCGGAAGACAGATCCCGGGAACTGTGCGTGCGCCCCGGCGATCAGTCCGGCGATCTCCGTGTGGCCGGTGACTGCCGCCAATGGGTCGGTATAGGTACCCTCGACGGACCAGGCGGCGGCCACCGCCTTCGCCAGTGTCTCCGGCTCGCCCGCGTTCCAGGCCTCGAAGTAGCGGGCGACGGCATTCTCGTATCGGTCGGTGTTCTCGGACATGGTGAATCAGCCTCCGTCGAGGTCGTTCGTACTGGTCAGGGCCCGGATCTCGATGCGTGGCGACCCGGTGGCTCCACCATGCCGGGGCCCGCGCGGAGCGTCGATTACCCCGCGGGTAATGACGGCCGGAGATCAGCACAAAAGGGGCCCCGAAGCTTTTCGGCCAGAAGAGGCTGTGAATATGCCAAGAGACTGGCTAAAAAGTCGTGGTGACAGTGTTTCAGGAGTGAACATACTCGTCTGCTAGGGCACCACTTCACGATGCGAATCCGCCATCGTGCGCACCACCTGAGCCACCCGAGCCGCCAGCCAGAGCCGCATGGAAAGCGAGGCCCGACCGGCATTCGAGACACGCGACGGGGGAGTGATCGTGCACGACGAATTCCTGTGCCATGTCACCGCGTACGGTACCTGCGGCGGACAGCGCGTCGGTGTGCCCCTGGGCACCTACCGCGCTCCCACATTGGCACTGGCCCTGTGGTGGTTACGGGACCGCGCGGTGTGGATGGCCGACCGGCTCGACCCGCAGCCGGACAACCCGCGCTTCCCCCGGGGTGCGTTGGTACCGGTCGCCGACACGGCGCCCGACGTGCCCAAGGCGTTACGCACATGGTCCCGTGATGTGGGCCAACAGGAGCAGGTCGCCTACGAGTTGGCGGCCGGCCGACTGGTGCAGATCGCCATCAGCGACGAGACCACCGAGTACGAGCTGCTCGCCGAATCGGTGGACGCCCTCCGTATGCAGCGGACCGTCCCCGCGCTCGTCGTCCCGGTCGCCTGACACGTGTCGCCCGTCGCCCACCCCTGACCGCTGGCCGGGCGCACAGGTGGACGAATCGGTAGAATTCAGGTCATGTCAGAGCGGCCGATGGCGCCGACCGCGCCCGAACTCCTCCTGGAGACGGAGTCGGGCTTCACGGTCATGACCCCCAGCCGCGACTACCACGTGGGCCGCGACCCGCTGAGCGACATCGTCATCGACGACGCCCGGGTCTCCTGGCACCACGCGGTACTGCGGCCCGACGCCGACCACTGGACGCTGGAGGACGAACAGAGCACGAACGGCACCTACGCCGACGGCCGCCGCGTCCACCAGTGGGGCGTCGGCCCCGGCAGCGTGATCCGCTTCGGCAGCGCGGCCGACGGCCCGTGCGTCACCCTGGCCGACCGCCCGGCCCCGGCCCCGGAACGCCCCTCGGCCGTGTCCATGCCCGCTTTCACCGGCACCTTCCGGCAGCCGACCACCGTACGGCCGCTGCCGGCCCGCACGGTCCGCATCGGCCGGGCCGCCGACAACGACCTCGTCGTCGACGACCTGATCGTCTCCCGCCGCCACGCCGAACTCCGGGCCATGCCGGACGGGACGTACGAGATCGTCGACCTCGGCAGCCACAACGGCACCTACCTCAACGGCCAGCCCGTCACCCTCGCCCCCATCGGCCCGGGCGACATCGTCGGCATCGGGCACTCCGCGTTCTGTCTCGTAGGCGACCAGCTGCAGGAGTACGTCGACACCGGCGAGGTCTCCCTCGACGTCCAGGACCTCACGGTCGCCGTCGACCACGGCCGCAAGGTCCTGCTCGACCAGGTGTCGTTCCCGGTCGGCGAGAAATGCCTGCTCGCCGTCGTCGGCCCCAGCGGCGCCGGCAAGTCCACCCTCCTGAACGCACTCACCGGCCAGCGCCCCGCAGACCGCGGGACCGTCCTGTACGACGGCCGCGACCTCTACCGCGACTACGCCGAACTGCGCCAGCGCATCGGTCTGGTCCCGCAGGACGACATCCTGCACGCCCAGCTGACCGTGCACAGCGCCCTGTCCTACGCGGCCGAACTGCGCTTCCCCCAGGACACGGCGAAGGCCGAGCGACAGGCCCGGGTCGAGGAGGTCGTACGCGAACTGGGCCTCCAGCAGCGGGCCGAGCAGCCCGTGCACAGCCTCTCCGGCGGCCAGCGCAAGCGGGTCAGCGTGGCACTGGAACTGCTGACCAAGCCGTCGCTGCTCTTCCTCGACGAACCGACCTCCGGCCTCGACCCCGGCATGGACCGCTCGGTGATGCACATGCTGCGCGGCCTCGCCGACGACGGCCGCACCGTCATCGTCGTCACCCACAGCGTCCTCAGCCTCGACGTGTGCGACCGGCTCCTGGTGCTCGCTCCCGGCGGAAAGGTCGCCTACTACGGGCCACCCGACGACGCCCTCGCGTTCTTCGGCTTCGAGCACTGGCCGGAGGCCTTCGAGTCCTTCGAGCGCGACCAGGACCGGGACTGGGCAGGGGAGTTCAGGGAATCCCCCTTCCAACGCCAGTACATCCGCAACTCCACCGCGCAGCCCCATCTGCTCGGCTCCGGTCCGCTCGCCGTGGCGCCGCCGCCCAGGCCCCGCAGCCGTAGCGCGCAACTCGGCACGCTGGTACGGCGTTACGCCGCCGCCCTCGCCGCCGACCGGACCTTCCTCGTCATCATGATCGCGCTGCCGTTCGTGATGGGCGCGATGGCCCGCGCGCTCGCCGGGAGCACACTGACGCGCGAGACGGCGATGAACGCGCTGCTCATCCTCTGCGTCGGCGGTGTGCTGACCGGCGCGGCCAACGCCGTGCGCGAACTCGTCAAGGAACGCGCGATCTACCGGCGCGAGAGAGCCGTCGGCCTGTCCAGATCGGCGTACCTGCTCTCCAAGGTCGTCGTGCTGGGCGCGATCACCGTGGCACAGGCCGTGGTGCTCACCCTCGTCGGCCTGTTCGGCGTCGACCTCAACGCGCCCCGTGGAAAAGGGGTGTTGATGCCACCCCTGATCGAAATCACCGTTGCCGTGGCCCTGTTGGCGTTCACGGCGATGATGCTCGGCCTGCTGGTCTCCGCAATGGTGCGCAAGGAGGAGGTGACGATGCCGCTGCTCGTGCTGCTCGCCATCGTCCAAGTCGTGTTCTGCGGTGCCCTGTTGAAACTGAACGGCGTACCCGGCCTGGAACAGCTCTCCTGGCTCGTGCCCTCGCGGTGGGCGCTCGGCGGCATGGCCGGCACCATCGGGCTGGCCCGGATCGTGCCGGGTGAGCTGACCGGCGATCCGATGTTCCGGCACTCGGCCGGGGTGTGGCTGGTCAACATGGGCATGCTGCTCGTGCTGTCGCTGCTCTTCGGCTTCCTGGTGTCCCGGCTGCTGCGCCGGCACGAACCCGCCGTGATGCGGAAATAGGGCGCCCCCATGACGACCACCACGACCACCCCCGGCTTCCGGCCCACGCATGTCGTCCCCGAACACGGGATGCCGGCCTGGGAGGCCCCGGACCCTGCCCGCCCCACCGTGCCGCTCGACGCGCTGCTCCCCGTGCAGCTCCTCGAACGGCGCGGCGACTGGGCCCACACCCTGTGCTCCAACGGCTGGTCCGCCTGGGTCGACGGCCGTCACCTCATCTCCGTCTCCCAGGACCCGCCCGCCGCCGGCGCCCCCCAGGCACGTACCGCCGACCCACGCCCGCTGCTGGCCCGCGCCGAACAGACCCTCGCCCGGTACCGCAGCGCCGTGGAGGAGCTCGCGGGCGGCGGCCTCGACGGCGCGTCCTTCGAGGCCCGCACCAAGGGCCTGCGGATCGGGGTGGTCGTCGACGGCGCCTCCGTCTGGCTCTACGACGCCGACCACGAGCGCTGGGTCTACGGCGACGGCACCCGGCTCAGCACCTACGCCACCGACGACGGACCCCGCGCCGAACCGGCCGACCCCGGCCACGCCCCGACACAGGTCGTGAGCCCCGATGGCCCGTGACGCGAGCCTCTTCTCCGGGCGACCCTCCGAGCTGATCGGCCGGCAGATCGCCGGTTACCGCATCGAGGACGAGATCGGCCGCGGTGGCATGGCGGTCGTCTACCGCGCCCACGACCTCCGCCTGGACCGCACGGTCGCCCTCAAACTGCTCGCCCCGGAACTCGCCCGCAACGACACCTTCCGCAAACGCTTCACCCACGAGTCCCGGGTCGCCGCCGCGATCGACCACCCGCACATCGTGCCGGTCTTCGAGGCGGGCGAGACGGACGGCGTCCTCTACATCGCCATGCGCTACGTCTCCGGCAGCGATCTGCGCCATCTCCTGGACCGGGCAGGCCCGTTGGGGCTTTCGGCGGCCACCCGCATCGTCGGTCAGGTGGCGTCCGCACTGGACGCCGCCCACGAACACGGACTGGTCCACCGGGATGTGAAGCCCGGCAACATCCTTGTGGCGCGCGGCACCGACGACGACCATCCCGAGCACGTGTACCTGACCGACTTCGGCCTGACGAAGAAGTCGTTGTCGCTGACCGGGTTCACGACGGTCGGGCAGTTCGTCGGCACGCTCGACTACGTGGCTCCGGAGCAGATCTCCGGTCGACCTGTCGACGGGCGCTGTGACGTGTACGGGCTTGCCTGCGTCGCCTACGAGACCCTCGCGGGACGTCCGCCGTTCCGGCGGGACGACGACATGGCGCTGCTGTGGGCTCATCAGTACGACATGCCGCCCCCGCTGACCGAGGCCAGGCCCGATCTGCCGGGCCACGTCGACGCCGTCTTCGTGAAGGCGTTGGCCAAGAGTCCGGACGATCGGTACGAGTCGTGTCTGGCGTTCGTGACGGAGTTGCGGGGCGGGGTGTCCGGGCATGCGGCGACCGAGGTGGATGTGGGGGTGGCCGCGCCGCCTGCGTGGGCTGCGCCGGTGTTCAGGGGGCGTGACTGACTTATGTCGTCTGCGGGTTCGTTGTGGCTGGTCGCGCCCACCCGGCGGAGCCGCATCTAGATATAGCCCCGCGCCCCTGGAGGGACGCTGCGCGTCCCATTCAGTGGCACTCGCCGTGCTGACACCCTGCGACGCGCTATCCGCCAGCCGGCCCCCGTGCGCACCACCGTGTCCTCGTACGTCACCGAACCGCAGGAGCCGTCCGTCCGGACGCCCAGTCCCTTTGAGCGGGCCCGGACCCGTTCCTCCGTCGAGTCCTCGATCACCACGTTCGTGACGTGATGTGCGACGGGGTTCCCGGCTCCCAACGCCAAGGACGCGCCCACGAGTTCGGGAAGACCGATGAGCGTGCCCTGGGCGAAGTCCGTGACGTCGTACTCGACGTCCGGGGTGAACACCTCGGTCAGACGGTCCAGTTCGCCCTCGTCGACCAAGTGGCCGTGCAGCGCGATCAACTCCGTTATGGCCAGGCGGTCTTCGAGAGTCAGTGCCATGTCTGCCCTTTCCTCGGCTGGGCGCACACTCTCATGCCGGGCGTTGCGACTGCTCGGGGATTTCGATCTCGCCGTGGCGGCGTACCGGCTTCGCCATCAGTGCGCCCAGGAAGCCCGCGATCAGCCCCCAGAGCGCCGCCAGCCCCACCGCCGACCACAACTCGGGCTTCAGGAAGAGGTCTCCGGAGAGTCCGCCGCCCACGTCGCCGATGCCGAGGAGGGAGAGGCCGTAGTGGGCCGAGATCCGGCCGACGAGGCAGATCATCAGGACCGCGAGGGCGAAGGCGACCGCCAGGTGGACGGCGTGCTGCCAGGCGCGGGTGTGGGCCGGTGAGCGGGCGGCCATCAGCAACGCGGCGGACAGGAGCAGGACCGCGTTCACCACCAGGAGCCACCACACCCTGCCGTCGAAGGCGGCGATGGAGTTCAGGTTGAGGGTGGAGATGTCCGGGGTGCGCAGGACCTTGTCCAGCAGGTGGGGCATGGGCAGGCCGAAGGGGCCGTCGACCCGGCCGTTCCAGGTGGCGCCCAGGCCGATCGTGAGGGTGAGCCACACGAGGTTCGGCATGCCGAGCAGGATCAGGGCGAAGGTCTGGGTGACGTTCCCGCGTGTCACCGCCGTGAGCAGGGCGACGACGACGCCGAGCGCGACGTAGGCCAGCAGCAGGGCCACCACGGCGTACGCCGCCGGGCGTACCGATGCGTGGAAGCGCAGCAACGCGGCGGGGAGCGGTGCGCCCGGCGACACAAGGAGGGCCAGCACCAGTACCCCGGCCAGCCACAGCAGACCGAACAGCACCGTCTGCGGTACGTCCGCCTCGAAGCCGACCTCGGGTGAGGCGCCGATCAGGTCGCCGATGTCACCGAGAGTTCCGCTCCCCAGGGAGATCGAGAACTTCTGGCGTGCGCCGAGAGCCAGTCCGATCAGGCCGAGCAGCCACAGTAGGGCGATACGGGCGGCCCAGCCGGCCAGCTCCGCGGCCGAGGCGACCGCGCGGTGCCGCAGGGGCCGTAGGAACGCCGTGGCGGTTGCCAGGGCGCCGGCCAGGGCCACCGAGAGGGGGATGACCGTCAGGCCCGCCTTCGTGTCGGCCAGGGCGCCCGCGTTTCCGGAGAGCTTCACGGTGCCGCCGACGGCCGTCACCACGGTCGCCGTGACGACCCGGGGGAACGCGCCGTCCGGGAGGTCCGTCGCGCCCGCCGCCCACAGGCCCAGCGCGGCGACCACGCCCATGGTGAGTAGTCCGGCCAGTACGGTGCTCAGGGCCTGGACCCAGCCATGGCGGGTGACTGCCTGGTCGGAGGGGGTTCGGGGGGTCACGTCTGCCACGCTAAGCAGCGCCGGGGGAGCGCGCCCGCCGGGAGGGCCGTCCGCGTCGGCTTGCGGGCGGACGGGGACCGGAGCACACAATGGGTTCGTTGTGGATAAAGCGGCATCAATCGTGATGAATGCCGCTGAAAACCGCGTCGGGAAGAAGAACTCGTGAGCGTCGAACCTCCGTCTTCAGGCCGCCCCACCGGACCGCCCTCCGGCCCGCTGTCGGGACCACCCCAGCCGCCTTCGGGACCACCCCAGCCGCCTTCGGGCCCGCCCTCGCAGCCCTCGGGCGGCGGCACCGGGGCGCCGGAGCCGCACCGCCCCTGGTGGAAGTCGGCGCCACGCGTCGCGATCCTCACCGCGGTCGTGGTGGCCGCCGTGGTGCTGGGCCTCGTCTTCACCCGCTCCGACGGCGGCTCGACCACTAAGGCGGGCAAGGGCGAGGTCTTTCTTCAGGCCGCGGCCAAGACCGGTCCGGACCCGTTCACGGAGTCCACGGCGAGCGAGAGCTCCGCCCCTCCGGTCTCCGCCTCGCCCACCGCCTCGGAACCGGCGAACGCCGTGCGCGGTGTCGACGGCGGCGCCCCCGGTCTCTACGGCGGCACCCAGAACGTCGCCAGCTGCGATGTGGAGAAGCAGATCAAGGCCCTCCAGGCGAACCCGGCGAAGAACAAGGCGTTCGCGTCCGTCGTCGGCGTCCAACCCGCCGGAGTCCCCGCCTATCTGCGCTCCCTCACCTCCGTACAGCTGCGCATGGACACCCGCGTCACCAACCACGGCTACCGCGCCGGCGTCGCCACCAGCTACCAGGCCGTCCTCCAGGCCGGCACCGCCGTCCTCGTCGACAGCCACGGCGTGCCCCGCGTCCGCTGCGCCTGCGGCAACCCGCTCTCCCCGCCCGTCGCCCAGCAGACCACTCCGAAGCCGACCGGCGACACCTGGTCCTCGTACCGGCCGCAGAACGTCGTCGTGGTCACGCCCGCACCGCAGGTCATCAACATCTTCGTGATCTACGACCCGCACAACGGGCACTGGTTCGGCCGCCACCACGGCGACACGGGCCGGCACGACCACCGGACCCCGCGGCCACTGAACCCGGCCAGCCCCTCGGTGACCGTGTCCCCGCCGACCTCGCCGTCCTCCAAGTCGCCGTCGTCGAGTTCCCCGTCGTCGCCGTCCACTCCGTCCTCATCGTCCCCGAGTTCGGAATCGCCGTCCTCCGAGCCGCCGTCGACCGAGTCGTCGGCAGCCTCGTCGTCTTCGTCGGCCTCGTCCTCCGCGCCCGAATCGGTCGCCTCCAGTGCGACGACGACCTCCGCGTCGGTTTCGATGTCGAGCTTCAGCGCGCCGGTTTCCCCGGGGACGAGTTCACCGTCACTGTCATAGGGGGACTGCCCGGCGTGGGGCTGGGTACGAGCACTGGTGCGACAGCAACAGGCCGGCGCCCGCCTTCGAGAGAGACACGCATGATCGACCACCGGGACGGGGTAGTGATACCGACTCGTTTCGACGTGCCCGTG
The DNA here is from genome assembly GCF_045209635.1 of Streptomyces sp. NBC_01622. Taxonomy (NCBI): domain Bacteria; kingdom Bacillati; phylum Actinomycetota; class Actinomycetes; order Kitasatosporales; family Streptomycetaceae; genus Streptomyces; species Streptomyces sp. NBC_01622. The sequence continues at coordinate 872,250 of NZ_CP109293.1, read as the reverse complement.
GAACCGCTGAGGCGGGCGGCGCACTACACCGGGGAACCGGGCTGCATCTCCGATGCCCGGCACTTCACCCACCAGTTCCTGGAGCAGCTCAGAACCGAGTGGTGCGCCACGATCGACGACCGGTCCGAGGGCGGACTGCTGCTGGTGGTGAGCGAGTTGGTCACCAACGCGGACCGGCACAGCAACGGCCCGTACATCCTGGAGCTGGAGGGTACGGACGCGGCGGTGACGGTGTCCGTCTGCGACAGCAGTGTCGCCCTGCCCCGGCTCTTCGCCCGCGACCCCGAGCGGATCGGCCGGCACGGCCTGGAGATCGTGCACGCCCTGGCCGCCCGTGTGACCGTCGAACGGGTACCGGTCGGCAAGCAGGTGCGTGCGGTGGTGCGCCTGAACGGCGAGGACTGCTAGGCCCCGGTCCGGGTGGCCGTGATCAGTTCGTGGAAGTACCGCTTGGTGACCCGGCCGCCGTGCCGTGTCTCCAGCAGGTTCCGGAGGCAGGCGAGGAGGCCCTGGCGTGAGGGCTCGTCCATGGCGAGATGGCCCGAGTACGTGAGTACGACGTCGAGGTACTCGTCGGTCGTGTACGTGATCTCCTGCGCACCGCGCCACACCGTGACGTCCTCGAAGTGCTCGGAGCGCTCGAACTCCCCGGTGTCCGTGGCCGATTCGTCCTCGGTGGGACTCCGCAGGCCGGGCGGGGTGGTCGGGTCCCAGCGTTCGTAGCAGCGCTGCATCCGGTCGAAGAACTCCTGGGTGCCGCCCGCCACATGGTGGGTGGTGACGACCGCGAGCTGCCCGCCGGGGCGCAGGGCGGACGCCGCCTTCGCCACGAAGTCCCGGGCATCGAACCAGTGGAACGCCGTCGCGATCGCCACCAGGTCGAAGGGCTCGTCCGGCAGTTCCCACCGCTCGAAGTCCGCCACCTGCACGTCCACCCGGGGGAACGCGCTCAGGTTGCGCCGGGCCACCGCGGCCAGGGACGGCCCCAGCTCCACGGCGGTCAGCCGGCAGCCGAACTCTGCCAGTGGGACGGTGAGTTGGCCGGTCCCGGGGGCGATCTCCAGCACCCGGCTGTCCGGGCCGAGGTCCGCCACGTGGGCCAGTTCCGCCATGAGAGGGCGCGGATACCGGGGGCGGGCCCGGTCGTACCGTTCGGCCGCACTGTCGAACGTGTCGCGCAGCACTTTTCCCGCACCCTTCGGATCGGCGATTCCACCCAGGGCAGAATGCTGATCCCTTGCCCTGGCGTCCAGCGCTTTTAGTCTGAGGGGGTGAGCAACCAAGCGCCGAACCAAGCCCGCGTGATCCCCCTGCGCCCGCACGAGCCGGCCCCCCATCTGCCGGAGCCCGCGGTTCCCGCTCCCAAGGAACCCCTGTGGCGGGACCTGGTCGGTGACGTCCTGCGACGTGAACGCCTCGCCCAGGAACGCACGTTGAAGGACGTGGCCGACGCCGCCCGGATCTCCATGCCGTATCTCTCGGAGGTGGAGCGGGGCCGCAAGGAGGCCTCCTCGGAGGTCCTCGCGGCCGCCGCCCACGCGCTCGGTCTCGACCTCGGCGACCTGCTGTCGCTGACCCGGAACGAGTTCACCCAGTACCGCAACAGGCGCCAGGGCAGGGTGAGTTCGCCGTACAACGGGCAGCTGTGCCTGGTCGCCGCCTGACGGTGTCGGTCAGACCGCGACGAGGCGTCGGCTGACCACCTCGTCGGCGAGGCCGTACGCCACGGCCTCCGGCGCGGTGAACACCTTGTCGCGGTCCATGTCGGCGCGCAGCGTCGCGATGTCGTGGTGCGTGTGCCGCGACAGCACCTCCTCCACCTGGGAGCGGATCCGGACCATCTCCTTGGCCTGGAGCGCGAGATCGGAGACCATGCCGCGCTGCCCGCCGCTCGCCGGCTGGCCGAGCAGTACGCGCGCGTGTTCCAGCACGAACCGGCGTCCGGGGTCGCCGCCCGCGAGCAGTACGGCCGCCGTGGACGCGGCCTGGCCGACGCAGAACGTCGAGATCGGGGCCTGCACGTACGTCATCGTGTCGTAGATCGCCATGAGCGAAGTGAACGAGCCGCCGGGGGAGTTGATGTAGATCGCGATCTCACTCTCCGGGGACGCCGACTCCAGATGGAGGAGTTGCGCGATGACGACATTGGCCACCCCGTCGTCGATCTCGGTGCCGAGGAAGATGATCCGCTCGGACAGCAGCCGGCTGAACACGTCGTAGGACCGCTCGCCCTGCGGGGTTCGCTCGACGACGTTCGGAATCGTGTACGTACCCATGTCAGAGCCCCATCCGTCGCTTGGAGGCGGCCGGGCGGACGTCGGCCAGGGAGGCGACGACCCGGTCCACCATGCCGTACTCCTTGGCCTGTTCGGCCGTGAACCAGCGGTCGCGGTCGCCGTCGCGGGAGACGGTCTCCTCGCTCTGGCCGGTGTGCTGGGCGGTGAGGCGTTCGATGGTCCGCTTCGTGTGCTCCAGGTTCTCCGCCTGGATCTCGATGTCGGCGGTGGTGCCGCCGATGCCCGCCGACGGCTGGTGCATCATGACCCGCGCGTGAGGGAGGGCGTAGCGCTTGCCGGGTGCGCCGACGGTCAGCAGGAACTGGCCCATGCTCGCCGCGAATCCCATGGCCAGCGTCGAGACGTCGTTCGGGATCAGCTGCATGGTGTCGTAGATCGCGAGGCCCGCCGTCACCGAGCCGCCGGGGCTGTTGACGTACAGGCTGATGTCCGTGCGCGGGTCCTCCGCGGAGAGGATCAGGAGCTGGGCGCAGACCCGGTTCGCGGAGACCTCGTCGACCTGGGTGCCGAGGAGGACGATCCGCTGGGCCAGGAGCTGCGCGGCCAGGTGGTCGTCGAAGCGGGAGGGCGGGGTGTCGCCCTCCTCGGCGCGCGGCATGAGGGCCGGCGCGAAGCCGGCCGTGAGTGAAGACATCGGCACTCCTTGTCGAGGCTCTGTGGTGTCTCCACTGTCGGCCGGTAGGCGCCCGAACTGCGGGTTTCTAGGCTCGTAGCAGATTCGCCGTGGGCAGAGCGGTCACTCCGAGCCCTTCTCGCGCAGCTGCCGGAAGAAGGCCCGTACGTCCTTCGCCAGCAGGTCCGGCTCCTCCATGGCGGCGAAGTGGCCGCCTCGGTCGAGCTTGGTCCAGCGGACGATGTTCTCGGTTCGCTCCGCCTTGTGGCGGAGCGGGAGCTGGATTTCGGCTGGGAAGAGGGCGAGCGCGGTGGGGGCGGTGGACGGGAGGGTGGGCGCGGTGGCCCGGGCACCGGTGGCGTGGGCCCGCTCGTAGTAGATCCGGGCGGCCGAACCTGCGGTCCCCGTCAGCCAGTACAGCATCACGTCGGTGAGCAGCCGGTCCCGGTCCACGGCCTCCTCGGGCAGCTCCTCCGAGTCGGTCCACTCCCTGAACTTCTCGACGATCCAGGCGAGTTGGCCGACCGGCGAGTCCGTGAGGGCGTACGCCAGGGTCTGTGGGCGGGTGGCGTGGAGGACGGCGTATCCGGTGCCCTCGGCCTGCCAGGCGGTCCAGCGGCGCCAGGACTCCAGGGCGTCCGCCCGCTCCTCGGGGCCGAGCGCGGCCAGCTCCTCGGCGGTGGGCTCGGTGTGTGCCTGCGCGCCCGGCAACAGGTTGAGGTGGACGCCGATGACCCGGTCGGGGTGGGCGCGGCCCAGCCCGCGGGAGATCGCCGCGCCCCAGTCGCCGCCCTGCGCGCCGAACCGCTCGTAGCCGAGGCGGTGCATCAACTCGGCCCAGGCGTCGGCGATCCGGCCCGTCTCCCAGCCGGTGTCGGCGGGCGGCCCGGACAGCCCGAAGCCCGGAATGCTGGGCACGACCACGTGGAAGGCGTCGGCCGGGTCGCCGCCGTGGGCCGCCGGATCGGTCAACAGGCCCACGATGTCGACGAATTCGACGATCGAGCCCGGCCAGCCGTGCGTGATGATCAGCGGGGTGGCGTCCGGTTCCGGGGAGCGGATGTGCGCGAAGTGGACGTTCGACCCGTCGATGGTGGTCGTGAACTGCGGCCACGCGTTGAGCTCGGCCTCGGCCGCCCGCCAGTCGTACTCGTGCCGCCAGTACCGCACCAGCTCCCGCAGATAGTCCGCCGGCACGCCGTACGCCCAGCCCGTGTCGGGCAGCTCGTCGGGCCAGCGGGTGCGGTCGAGGCGGGCGTGCAGATCGTCGAGGTCGGCCTGCGGGATGTCGATGCGGAACGGGTGGACGCTGTCAGTCTGCGAGGACGTCATGGAGTCCGAGACTAGTTCCGGGCGGCGGATCGGCCACCTGAATTGTCCGGCGCCCCGACCGATGAGTTTCGCGGAGGGCGCCAGTCGATACAGATGACCGTGTTCGACGCCCCCGGAGCCCATGGAGGAGCTCATGACCACCGACGGATTCACCACGTGTCTCTGGTTCGACGGCCAGGCCGAGGAAGCCGCCCACCTCTACGTGTCGATCTTCAAGAACTCCAGCATCGGCCGCGTCAGCCACTACGGCGAGGGCGCCCCGCAGCCGGCGGGCTCGGTGCTCACCGTCGAGTTCACGGCCTTCGGGCAGAAGTTCGTCGCGCTGAACGGCGGCCCCGAGTTCAAGTTCACCGAGGCGGTCTCCTTCCAGATCCCGTGCGAGAACCAGGAGGACATCGACTACTACTGGGCCAAGCTCATCGAGGGCGGCGGCGAGCCCGGCCCCTGCGGCTGGCTCAAGGACAAGTACGGCCTGTCCTGGCAGGTCGTCCCCACCCGGCTGATCGACATGATCACCGACCCGGACCCCTCGAAGGTCGCCCGTGCGACGGAGTCCTTCATGGCGATGAGCAAGTTCGACCTCGCCGCGCTGGAGAAGGCCTTCGCGGGGGAGTGACACCGCTATGCCGGTCGCGCCAGCGTCGCCACCTCGGCGGCGCTCAGCGTCCTGCCGTGGACCCGGAAGTCGTCGACCGCGCCCTTCAGGTACGGGTCGGCGTACTGCGACCGGCCTACGTATCCGGCCCGGACGTGGTTGCCGAAGCGGCGCGGCTCCACGGTGACGGCGGTGTTCCGGCCGGCTTCCGCGCCGTCCACGTACAGGACGGCGACCCGGTGAGGGTGAAGGCGGCCGAGGTGGCACCTGCGGCCGCGAGCAACTGACGTCTGCCCAGGGGTGGGGTCATCACCAATGTCCTTCGCATGTCGAGGAGTTGGGAGTCGGGGCGGCGGTGTCCCTCCACCGCTCCACTCCTGTTCGAAATCCCGGATGTCGTGCGACATGCTGTGCGCTGGACACGCTAGGCGCCCGCTGTGTGATGTCAACAGGGCGTGGAGGGACGGCAGTTGACGGTGGGGGCGGGAATGGAGATGGGGTCAGGTGTCGCTGTCCAGCAGCAGCGCGTGCAACTCGGCGGCCCGCCGGGCCAGTTGCTCCGCCTGATCGGCCCTGGCGCGGGTGCGCGGCCGGGGGAGCGTGATGTCGAGGACCGTACGGATCCGGCCGGGGCGGGGCGTCAGCACCACCACCCGATCGGCCAGCATGACCGCCTCGTCGACGGAGTGGGTGACGAGGACGACGGTGGACGGATGCTCGCGGTGCGTGCGCTGCAACTCGGCGCACAACTCGTCCCGGGTGAGCGCGTCGAGCGCGGAGAACGGCTCGTCCATCAGCAGCACCCGAGGGCGCTGCATCAGCGACCGGCACAGCGCCACCCGCTGCTGCATCCCGCCGGACAGCTCGTGCGGCAGGCGCCGCTGGAAGCCGTCGAGGCCCATCGCCTCGATCAGTCCCAGCGCCCGTTTCCGGGAGCCGTCGCGCCGGTCGCCCGAGATCTCCGCAGGCAGCAGCACATTGTCCAGCACCGACCGCCACGGCAGCAGCGCCGGCCGCTGGAAGAGGACGGCGCAGTCGCCGCGCGGCCCGGTGACGGCACGGCCGTCCATGAGGATCTCGCCCCGGGTCGGCGGCGCCAGCCCGGCGATCAGCCGCAGCAGCGTCGACTTCCCGCAGCCGGAACGCCCGACGACCGCCACGAACTCGCCGTCACCGGCCTCCAGATCGATGCCCTGAAGCGCTTCGACACGGCCGCGCCGATGCGTGAACTCCTTGGACACACCCCGTAGTTCGATCACGCGTCGACTCCCGTCGGCCGCCGTGCGCGGAATACCGAAAATCGCTCTGCTGGATTGTGACATGCACGCGTACGATTTGCCGGATCGCGACCCCGGCGATAAACCCCCACCGACTTCCGCCGTCCCCCCACCCATTCCCGCTCAGGGGAGGTCGCATGATCCGCTCACACCGTACGGCGACGGTTTTCTGCGCGGCGGCCACACTGCTGGCCGCCGCTGCCTGTGGCTCCAACTCACCTTCCAAGAGCACGAGTTCGGCCAAGGACCAGCTCACCTATGTCACCGCCTTCGGTGCTGCGGGACGGGATGCCTTCGCCTGGGTCGCCGAGCAGAAGGGCTATTTCCGGCAGGCCGGAATCGACGTAAAGATCGAACTCGGAAAGGCCGCCGGAGAGAACCTCAAGGCCCTCGCCTCAGGGAAAGCCCAGTTCACCAGCCTCGATCTGACGGGCGCGATGATTTCCGCCGGGGCCAAGAACTCCACGGCCTATCGAGACTTCCGCGCCGTGCTCGCCATCCACCAGCGCACCCTCGTCTCCATCATGGCGATGCAGGGCTCGGGCATCAGCACCCCGAAGGACCTCACGGGCAAAAAGATCGCCGCCGCCGCCAACTCCGTGAACCAGCTGCTGTTCCCCGGCTACGCCAAGCTGGCCGGCATCGACACGGCCGGAATCCACTGGATCGCCGTCCAGCCCGTCCAGTTGGGCCCGGCCCTCGCGAGCGGAAAGGCCGACGCGCTCAGCACGTTCCTGATCGGCCGCCCCACCATCGAGAAGGCCACCGTGCAGGCCAGGTCGAAGCATGTCGTCGTGTTTCCCTACAGCACCTATCTGCCCGACCTGTTCGGCAACGCGACGGTCACCACGGCCTCCCTCGCCGCCAAGCAGCCCGACCTGGTCAAGCGCTTCCGCGCCGCGCTGCTCAAGGGACTGAAATACACGATCCAACACCCCGACGAGGCAGGGAAGTTGCTGCACGCCAAGCACCCGGAGACGGACGCGACGGCGGCGACCCAGGAGATCAAGCTGATGACACCGGCCGTGACGGCCGAGGGCACCGCGAACATCGGTGTGATCACCGTGGCGCGGATGCAGGGCGCCCTCACGAGCCTGGAGAGGGCCGGTGTCATCCAGCCGGGGATGACACCGCAGGACGTCGTCGACTTCGCCGCCATGAAGTCGAGTTGACGGCCATGGAGACGCCGCTCTCGTACGTCTTCGACAACGACCATCCCGAAGCCGCCGACCGGCACGGCCAACTCCCCACGATCCTGGATGAGTTCACGATCGCGCGGCTGGCGTCCCTCGGCGACCTGACCGGCCTGCGCTGTCTGGAGACCGGCGCCGGGGGCGGCAGCATCGCCGACTGGCTCGCCCGCGCGACCGGACCCTCCGGCCGGGTGCTGGCCACCGACGTCAACATCCGCCATCTGCCCGCGAGTCCGCGGTACGACGTGCTGGTGCACGACCTGGAGAAGGATCCGGTGCCGGACGGCCCCTGGGACGTGATCCACGCCCGGCTGGTGCTGCTGCATCTGCCGGGACGGGAAGCCGTGCTCCGCAGGCTCGCGGCAGCCCTCGCTCCCGGCGGCGCGCTGGTGCTGGAGGACTTCGAGACGACCTTCCGCAAGCTGGTCCTCGCGGCCCCCACCGCGCAGGCCGCCCAACTGGTCGACCTCTACCACGAGTTGCTGGTCGAACGCGTCCTGCCCGCCCACGGCAACGACCCCACCTGGGCCGGACGGGTGCCCGCCGCCATGCTGGAGGCGGGCCTGACCGATGTGGACACCGTGATCCACTCCCGCTCCTGGCCGGGCGGCACCGCGGGCGCGCTGCTGATCGCCGCGAACATCGCGCAGGCACGCGAGGACTTCCTCGCGGCCGGCATGACGGAGGCCCAACTCGACGAACTGGACCGGCTGGTCGCCGACCCCCGGCTGCTGGTGCGCGGCCACTTCACCTACTCGACCATCGGCCGCAGGCCCTCGGCGTGAGACGCGTCCTGTCGGCGGGACCGCCGGTCCTCGCGGCCGCGTGCGCGCTCGCCGGGTGGTGGCTGGTGACCGTCGTCTTCGACATCCGGCCGTTCCTGCTGCCCGCGCCGCCCGACGTCGTCGACGCCTTCGGCCGGCTGCCCGGCTATCTGCTCCGCCAGACCTGGCAGACGTTCACCGAGACGGCCGTCGGCTTCGGCCTGGCCGTCGGCGCGGGACTCGCGACCGCCGTGCTGCTCACCGCGTCCCGGGGCGTGGAACGCGCGGTCATGCCACTGCTGGTCGCCGTCAACGCCGTACCCAAGATCGCGGTGGCGCCGCTCCTCGTGGTCTGGCTCGGCTTCGGCACGGCCCCGAAGGTGTTCATGGTGGCCCTGCTCGCCTGGTTCCCCGTGGTCGTGTCGACGATGGCAGGACTGACTTCCGTCCCCCTGGAACTGACCGAGCTGGCCCACTCGCTCACCGCGTCCCGCTGGCAGACCTACCGCAAGCTCCGCATCCCCTGGGCCCTGCCCCAGGTCTTCATCGGCCTGCGCCTCGGCGTCACCCTCGCCGTCGTCGGCGCGGTCGTCGGCGAGTTCGCGGGCGGTGACCAAGGCCTCGGCTACGTCATCGTGGCCTCCGGCGGCAACGCCGACACACCTCTCGCGTTCGCCGCGATGGCCCTGCTCAGCGCCATGAGTGTGCTGCTCTTCTACGCCGTCGTCCTCGCGGAGCGGGCACTTCTGCCCTGGGCCCGCGAGATCACCGGCTGAGCGACCACCGGGCCGTTCCGGCGGCCCCTGCGCGGCGCCTCCCGGTAACCAGTGCGTTTCGGACGTTAATTTCCGGGCCCAAAGGGTTGGCGGGAAACCATCCCCTCGTTATCGTTCACGCACTTTACTCAATCGTTCAGCGGAACGAATAGCTGAACGAATAGCGACAAGGACGGTCGGTACATGTCCGACATCCACCACCCGGGCCGCCGGTCGGTGCTCACCGCGGGCCTCGCCTCGGCGGCGGCACTCGGCGGGTCCTGGCTGCTGACCGGCTGTGCCGGGGCGGAGGCCGCCCCCGTCCTGCCGGCCGCAGCCGCGAAGGGCGCCCCCGACCGCGGCGGCACCCTGCGCATCGCCCGGCCGCCCGCCTCCGACGCCGAGACCCTCGACCCGGCCAGCTCACTGTCCGCGTACGAGTACCTGGGCGCCCTCTACAACCGGCTCGTCCGCATCGGCACGAACGGCGAGCTGGCCCCCGACCTCGCCGAGTCCTGGGAGCCCGACGCCAAGGCCCGCACCTGGACCTTCCGCCTGCGCAAGGGCGTCGCCTTCCACAACGGCCGCGCCTTCACCTCCGCCGACGCCGCCTACACGCTCCGCCACATCCTCGACAAGGCGACGGCGTCCCCGCAGGCCGCGGTCCTCGCCCCGCTCATCGACCCGGCGAAGCTGGGCACACCCGACGCCCACACTCTCGTCGTCCCTCTCAAGTCCCCGAACGCCGAGTTCCCGAGCCTGCTGACGCACTACAACTGCTACGTCATCCCGGACGGCAGCGCGAAGTCCGTCGGCCGCACCGGCATCGGCACCGGCCCCTTCAAGCTGGAGTCGTTCGCCCCGGCGGGCCCCGGCCGCGTCACCGCGTACGCGGACCACTGGGCGGGCCGCCCCGTCCTCGACGCGATCGCCTTCTACTCGGTCGCCGACATGTCGGCCCGCTCGAACGCCTTGCTGGCAGGGCAGGTCGACCTGCTCTCCCAGACCAACCTCGACTTCCCGACCGCCCGCGTGGTCGCCGCCTCCGACCGCGCCACCATCGCCCGCGTGAAGAACGCCCAGTGGTACGTCCTCCCGATGCTCACCACCGAGAAGCCCTTCACCGACGTCCGCGTCCGCCAGGCGATGAAGCTGGCCTACGACCCCGAGCACGTCGTGCAGGTCGCCCTCCAGGGCGCGGGCACGGCGGGCTGGGACAACCCGGTGCCGCCCAGCGACCCGGCCTACATCTCCGCGCACCCCAAGCACGACCCGGAGCAGGCGAAGTACCTGCTCAAGCAGGCGGGCCACGAAGGCCTGGCGATGGACCTCTACACCTCCTCCTACGACCCGCTGTTCACGCCGATGGCGCTCGCCTACCAGGACTCCGCGAAGCGGGCCGGCATCCGGATCAACGTCAAGACGGCCTCGGCGGACTCCTACTACACGCAGATCTGGATGAAGAAGCCGCTGATGGCCACCTACTGGTTCACGGGCCGGCCCGTCGACCAGCTCTTCACCCAGATCTTCCGCAGCGGCTCCTCATACAACGAGACCGCCTGGTCCGACAAGGGCTTCGACGCGGTCCTCGACCGGGCCCGCGCCGAGCTCGACGACACCAAACGGCGCGAACTGTACGGCGAGGCACAGACGTTGGTGATCGAGAAGGGCGGGGCGATGACCCCGATGTTCGCCGACCGGCTCGTCGGCATCTCCCGCAAGGTACGCGGATACGCCGAGCACGGCTTCGAGTTCGACTACCTGGGCATCGGCCTGAAGGGAGCCTGACCATGCTCTCCTTCATAACCCGCCGTATCGCGGCGGCAGTTGGCACTCTCTTCCTCTCCTCCGTCCTCGTCTTCCTCGCCGTCCAGGCACTGCCCGGCGACGTCGCGACGCAGATCCTCGGCAAGGACGCGACCCCGGACGCGGTGGCCGCCCTGCGCACCAAGCTCAAGCTCGACCAGCCCGCCTGGGAGCGGTACTTCGACTGGGTGCGCGGCGCCCTGCACGGCGACTTCGGCACCTCCCTCGTCTCCGGCAAGGCCGTAGGCAGCGAGGTGAGCACATACCTCGCCAACTCCGCCCTGATCGCCCTCGTCACGGTCCTCTTCGCGGTCACCGGCTCGATCGTCCTCGGCATCCTCGCGGGCCTCTACCGCGACCGCTGGCCCGACCACCTCATCTCCACCGTCAGCCTCGTCGGCATGAGCGTCCCCGAGTTCGTCGTCGCGACCGTCCTCGTCCTGTGCTTCTCGGTCGCACTCCCGTGGTTCCCGGCGGTCGTCCTCTACGGCCCCGACGCCACCATCGGCCAACTCCTGCCCGCCGTATGGCTTCCCGCCCTCGCCCTTGCGGTGGTGATGGCCGCCTACATCGTCCGCATGACCCGCACCTCGGTCATCGACGTGATGGCGACCGAGTACGTCACCACCGCCCGCCTCAAGGGCCTCTCCACCTGGCGGGTCGTCACCCGGCACGCCCTGCCGAGCGCCCTGCTGCCCACCCTGCACGTCATTGCGCTCAACGTGGCCTGGCTGGTCGGCGGGGTCGCGGTGGTCGAGAACGTCTTCAACTACCCGGGCATCGGCAAGCTGATGCTCTCCTCGGTGCAGAACCGCGACCTGCCCACCATCCAGGCCATCGCCCTCATCAGCGCGGTCGTCTACGTCGTCTGCAACCTCGCCGCAGACCTGGCCACCATGGCCCTCAACCCCAGGCTCCGCACCCGAGGGAGGACCCGATGACCACGCTCGACACCGTCCCGCCGACGACCGTACGAGGCGCCCGCACCGCCCGCGCCTGGCGCACCCTGACCAGCTCCCGCACGGCGCTCATCGGCCTCGCGATCGTCGCCGTACACGTCGTGATCGCCCTGCTGGCACCCCTCCTCACCTCCTACGACCCCATCGCCAACGACGCCAACCACGCCCTCCTCGGGTCGAGTTGGAGCCACTGGGCCGGCACCGACCAGTACGGCCGGGACGTCCTCACCCGCGTCCTCTACGGCGGCCGGTACGCGCTCGGCATCTCCGTCACCGCGACCCTGATCACCGTCGCCCTCGGCACGGTCATCGGATGCGCGGCGGCCCTGCGCGGCGGCTGGTTCGATGACGTACTGGGCCGGGTCCTGGACGCGATCCTGTCCATCCCCGCGGTCCTGGCCCTGCTCGTCGTCGTGACCGCCCTCGGCACCGGCCCGGCGGTCATCGTCCTCGCCGTCGCGATCGTCTACGTCCCGCAGGTCGTCCGCGTCGTCCGCGGCGCCGCCCTCGCGATCGTCCCCACCGACTACGTGACCGCGGCCCGCGCCCGCGGCGAGAGCACCTGGTCGATCCTGCGCCGGGAGATCCTGCCGAACATCACCGACGTGGTGTGCGTGGAGTTCGCGATGCGGGCCTCCTGGGTCGTCCTGCTGATCTCCTCGCTGTCCTTCCTCGGCTTCGGCGCCGACCCGCCCACTCCCGACTGGGGACTCATGGTCGCCGAGAACCGCACCGCCATCACCGTCGTCCCGATGGCGAGCATCGCGCCCATCATCGCCCTGGCCACGCTCGTGGTCGGGCTCAACCTCGCGGCCGACGGCCTGTCCAAGGCGTGGGGCGTCGACCGGATCAGGGAGGGCTCCTGATGGCCCCGATCATTTCCGTCAACTCCCTGTCCGTGGCCTACCGTTCGGGCGGCCGGGACGTGCCCGTCGTGCACGAGGTGTCCCTGGACGTCGCCGAGGGCCAGACGCACGCGCTCGTCGGGGAATCCGGCAGCGGCAAGTCGACCGTCGCCGCGACCCTGCTCGGGCATCTGCGCCACGGTTCCCGGATCACCGGAGGCTCGGTCCAGGTAGCCGGAGCCGACGTCTTCGCCCTGCCCGCAAGGGAGTTGCGGCGGCTGCGCGGCGGCACGGTCGCGATGGTCGGCCAGAACGCCGGCCACGCCCTCACCCCCTCCATGCGCATCGGACGCCAGATCGCGGAGGCCGGCGGCGAGGTCCCCGTCGTGGAACTCCTCGAACAGGTCCGGCTGCCGCACCCCGCCGACCTGGCCCGGCGCTATCCGCACGAACTCTCCGGCGGCCAGCAGCAGCGCGTCGCCATCGCCATGGCCATCGCGGCCCGCCCCAAGGTCCTGGTCCTCGACGAACCGACGACCGGCCTGGACGTCGTCACCCAGCGCAGCGTCCTCGACCTGATCGCCGCCCTGAGCGACGAACTCGGCCTGGCCGCCGTGCTGGTGAGCCACGACCTCGGAGTCGTCGCCCACATGGCCGACGAGGTGACCGTCCTGCGGTCGGGCCGGGTGGTCGAATCGGCACCCACGCGACAGCTCTTCGCCCAGCCCCAAGACCCGTACACCCGCCGTCTGTTGGCGAGCGTGCCGCGTCTCGACGACGCAGGGCTCGCCGTCGTCGGCGAGACGGGGGAGCGGGAGGTCAGGCCGAAGGCCGAGGTGCCCGCCGACGCTCCCGTGGCCGTCTCCGCGCAGGACATCACCATCGACTACGGCAGCACGCGTGCCGTGCACGGCGTCTCCTTCGACGTCCGGCGCGGCGAAGTCCTCGCCCTCGTCGGCGAGTCGGGCAGCGGCAAGTCCACCCTCGCGTGGACCCTGGCCGGACTGCGCACCCCGTCCGGCGGCACGATGCGCCACGCGGACGGCGACCTCGCCCGCCCCGCTCAGCAGCGACCCCTGTCCCTGCGGCGGCGCGTGCAACTCGTCTTCCAGAACGCGGACACCTCGCTCAACCCCCGCCGCTCCGTCGGCGACGCGGTCCGCCATCCGCTGCGCTTCTTCGGCACGGCGACCGACCGCTCGGAGGTGGCCGAGCGCGCCCGCCGACTCATCGCCGACGTACGCCTCGATCCGGCCCTCGCCGACCGCCTCCCCGCACAGCTCTCCGGCGGTCAGCGTCAACGCATCGGTATCGCAAGGGCGTTGGCGGGCGAGCCCGACGTCCTCATCGCCGACGAGATCACCACCGCCCTGGACGTCTCCGTCCAGGCCGACGTGCTCCGCCTCCTCGACGACCTCCGGCGCGAACGCGATCTGGCGTGCCTGTTCATCAGCCATGACCTGGCCGTCGTACGAGGCATCGCGGACCGGGTCGTCGTACTGCGTCACGGAGTCGTCGTGGAGGAGGGTCCGACGGAGGCCGTCTTCGCCGACCCCAGACACCCCTACACGCGCCAGCTCATGGCCGCCGCCCTCGAACCCGACCCCGACGCGCTGCCCTATGTCGACGACACGGCTGACTGGGCCGACGCGGCGGACGGGGACGACATCTGGACCGACAACGGCGACGACGGCCACCGTGTCCGACGTTGGCGCCCCCTCAACGCCCCCGTGGCGGAAGGAATTCTGTGAAGTACCGCGAACAGTTCGACCGCCAGGTCGTCCGTGAGGACGTCTGGATCCCCACCCGGGACGGAAGGACCCGGTTGCACGCCCGTATCTGGCGGCCGGTCGACGCCGAGTCGGACCCCGTACCCGCACTGCTCGAATACCTCCCGTACCGCAAGAGCGACTGGACGGCACCCCGCGACGCCCAGCGCCACCCCTGGTACGCCGGACACGGCTACGCCTCCGTCCGCGTCGACGTCCGCGGCCACGGCGACAGCGAGGGTCTGCCCGGCGACGAGTACGACGCGCAGGAACTCGCCGACGGCGTCGACGTCGTCAACTGGCTTGCCGCGCAGGCCTGGTGCACCGGCAAGGTCGGCATGTTCGGCATCTCCTGGGGCGGCTTCAACTCGCTCCAGATCGCCGCGCTCGCGCCCGAACCCCTCAAGGCGATCGTCACGGTCTGCTCGACCGACGACCGCTACGACAACGACGTCCACTACACGGGCGGCGCGGTCCTCGGGATCGACATGCTCGCCTGGGCCGGCACGATGCTCGCCTTCGCCGCCCGGCCGCCGGACCCGGCGAGCGTCGGCGCGGACCGCTGGCTGCCGATGTGGCGCGAGCGCCTCGACGCCCTCGAACCCTTCCTGCACACCTGGCTCGACCACCAACAGCGCGACGACTACTGGAAGCACGGCAGTGTCTGCGAGGACTACACCGCGATCGACGCGGCCGTCCTCGCGGTCGGCGGCTGGAACGACCCGTACCGGGACACCGTGCTGCGGCTCGTCGAACACCTGCCCGGCGACCGCGTCCGGGGGATCGTCGGCCCCTGGTCGCACCAGTACCCCGACCGAGGTCTGCCGCCCGGCCCGGCAATCGGCTTCCTCCAGGAGACCCTGCGCTGGTGGGACCAGCACCTCAAAGGCATCGACACGGGAGTGATGGGGGAGCCCCTGCTCCGGGCGTGGATCACCGACCCGGTCCCGTCGGCGACGTCGTACGACGTACTGTCCGGCCGTTGGGTGGGTGACGCCAAGTGGCCGAGCCCGAAGGTCAGTTGGGACTCAAGGCCGCTCGGTGCAGGCGCTGAGCCCGTCCTCGTGCGGTCCCCGCAGCACACCGGCCTCGACGCCGGGCGCTTCTTCCCCTTCGGGAACGCGAGCGACCTGCCGCCGGACCAGCGTGAGGAGGACGGCCGTTCGGTCTGCTTCGACTCCGCGCCGCTCGCCGAACGTGTCGAGATCCTCGGCCGACCGCGCGTCCGGCTCCGCCTCGACAGTGCCACCCCGCGCGCCCATGTCATCGCCCGCGTTTGCGATGTCGCCCCGGACGGCTCGTCCACGCTCGTCACCCGTGGCGTGCTCAATCTGCTGAGCAGGCAGGGCCGGGACCGGGCCGTCGAGTGGACACCGGGGACGTACGAGGACGTCGAGTTCGAGCTGACCGGCGTCGGCTACGCGATTCCGGCCGGCCACCGGATCCGGCTCGCCGTCTCCGACACCTACTGGCCGTGGGTGTGGCCGCACGGCGAGCGCGGCGAGCTGCGGGTCGTGCCGGCCGAGAGCGTCGTACAACTGCCCGTGCGCGAAAGGGGATCGGAGCCGGCGATCCGCTTCGAGGAGCCCGAGCAGGCGGTCCCGCTCGACGTGACCTACGACCGGCCCGCCGAGCCGACCCCCGAACGGCTGGTCACGCACGATGTCGCCAAGGGGGAGTGGACGCTGGAGGTCGACCCCAACTACGGGGGCTCACGGACGTATCCGGACGGGCTGCGCTACGAGGAGAACGCGCAGGAGACGTACCGCATCCGGAGTCACGACCCGCTGTCCGCGCACGCAGTGTCGGAGTGGCGGATCCGGTTGCGGCGCGGGGACGGCTACGACGCTGAGATCATGGCGCGGACGGAGCTGCGCGCCACGGCCGCGGACTTCGTCATGGACAGTCGCGTCGAAGCACGGGCGAACGGAGAGACAGTGGCCAAGCGAGCATGGCACCGCACCACCCCGAGGACGTCGGGATGACGGGCGCCAAGCCCTCGCAGGCCGCCAAGGCACCGCGTCGTGCCGTCGCCGCCGCCGACCGCACCCGGCAGCCCACCGAGGTGCGCCGGCGGCTCATCGTCGAGGCGGCCGTCCCGCTGATAGCGGAACGCGGCTACGCCTCGGTCGGCGTGCGGGACGTGGCGGCTGCCGCCGGAGTCTCCGTCGGTACCGTCACCTACCACTTCGGCAGTGTGCAGGAGATCCTCTCCGAGGCGATGGTCCTCCACATCGAGCGCTACTACGCCGAGTTGCACGAGGCCGCCGAGCAGGCGACCAGCGGGGCGGAGGCGCTGCGGCTGCTGGTCGACGCGCTGTTCACCGAGGACACCGACCGGCACTGGCGGATGTGGTTCGACTACTGGAACGCCGGCGAGCAGGGCACGGACGAGGCCTTCAGCAGTGGTCAGGCCCGGCGGTACGAGAGCTGGCACCAGCAGATCCGCGCCCTGGCCCAACGGGGCGTCGCCGACGGCGAGTTCCACTCCGACGACCTCGACGGCTTCACCGTCCGCTTCGCCGCCCTCGCCGACGGCCTCGCCCTGCAACGGCTGCGCCAGGCACCGCCGTTGAGCACCGATGACGCCCGGAGACACCTCAACCGGCTGATCGAGACGGAGCTCGGGCGCCGATCGCGCGGGTGATCTCCCGGGCCATGCGCAGGATCCCGGGGGAGCGGACCGGACACGGCCTCGGCGTCGAGGTCGTCGGCGCCAGGCAGAAGTGCAGATAGTCGTCGTCCCGATGCAGTGTCGTACGGCCGTTGCCCGGCTGGGTGCAGTAGTCGGGGTGGGCGCGCTCGTAGGCGGTGCACGGGAGGTACTGGGCCCAGGTGTAGCGGGCGCCGGCGGGGCTCACGGCCTTGCCGGCGTCGGCGACGGTGTCGCGCGTGGACCTGGTCTGTGCCTTGTAGAGCGCGTTGACGGCCTGGACGCGTTCGGGGGTGATCGGGTCGGGTCCCTGCAACACCCAAACGATCGTGGGCCGTTGGGCGCCCCCGGCTGCGGCGATCTGTGCGGTGAGCTTCCTTACGTCGGCCCTGTACCGGGCGAAGTACGTCTCCCGGTCGGCGGCGTAGGTGATTCCGTCCATGCAGGGTGTGTAGGCCCACGCGTTGCCCCAGAACTGCAACACCACGTAGTCCGGGTGCAGCGAACGCACCAGTGTGGCGGCCTTGTCCGCGTCCGGGACCAGCGAACCCGCTTTCGCGCCCTCGAGGTAGTCGCACGGCGTGGTTCCCGAGTAGGGGGCGCTTGTGTACGTCGCGTCCAACGTGTTCCGCAGTTCCCGCCCGAGCACGTTCTGGCTCTCCACCGCGAGGGAGTCCCCGAGATACAGCACGGCGGGCGCCGAATTCACCGGGGCGACGGGGACTTGTCGATGTGTGGAGGACGGCACCGAAGGGGTCGGCGGGGTGACCTCGGGCCCGGACGCCGGGTCCGTGCACGCGCCGAGCAGCACTCCGGCCAGCAGCACACCCACGATCCACGGCTTCCGCATACGGCGACTCCCGCCCCGGGCACCGGAAAACGGCTCCCCAGGCAAGCACAGGCAGGGCGAAGGGGGAAGACGCTTCGCTACTCCAGGCGCTCCAGCAGGTCGAGCAGGTCGAGCAGGTCGAGCAGGTCGAGCAGGTCGGTCAGCGGGAGCGGCTTGGCGAGGTGTGCGTCGAAGCCCGCCGTCCGGGACAGCGAGCGGTCGGTGCCCCGGCTGAAGCCGGAGACCGCGATCAGCCGCGGCCGGTCACCGTGCGGCCGGGCCCGTACCGTACGGACCACCGTGTGGCCGTCGGTGTCGGGCAGGCCCAGGTCGCACAGCACCACGTCGAAGACGTCGGACTCGGTCGCGGTGAGCGCGTCCGCGCCGGTGTGGACGGCGGTGACATGGTGGCCCTGGCGCTCCAGGACCGACAATGCGGGACGGCCGCCGTCGGGCAGGTCGAGCGCGAGCAGTTCGACGGCCGCGCAGGCCGCGGTGAGCGGGTTGCGCAGTTCGTGCGAGAGCGTGGCGATGAACCGGTCCTTGGCCCGCTGCTCCTCCCTCAGCTGCCGTCCCGCCGCGTCCAGTTCGGCGTTCGCGCGGCTCAGCTGCCCGTTGACCTCGCGGATCTCCCGGGCCCGCACGAACAGGTCGATCTCCATGCCCTCGGCCCGCATCTGCGCCTCGGTGGCGGCCCGCTCCTGCTCCCGGCCGACCCGGCGCAGATGCACGAAGTCCGTGACGTCCTCGACCCGGTGGATGATGTGCGTGACCCGTCCCTCGGCGTTCAGGACGGGGGAGTTGACGGGACTCCAGTACCGCTCGGCGAAACCGCCCGCCTCGCCGGACGGGATGTCGTAGCGCTGCAGGGCCATCGTGTCCTTGCGGCCCGTCGCCACCACCGACTCCAGGGAGCGGCGGAGATTGGCGACCCCGTCCGCCGAGGGGTCGTCCGGGTTGTCGGGGAAGACGTCGAAGATCCGCTGACCGACGATCGTGCGTTCCGTACGGGTGGCCGCGAGATACGCACGGTTGACCTCGACGATGGTGAAGTCGGGGCTGGGCACCAGCAGCGGGGACAGCGCGGAGTCGAAGAGCAGCCGGAAGTCGGGGGCGGCGAGGGGCGGCATGGCGGCTCTCAGAGGTCTCTGGGGTCTCAGGGTTCTCGTGGTCTCAGGGGTCGAGGCGGTAGCCGTAGCCGCGGACCGTGGTGATCCGGGGCGCGGGCACGGGGAGTGCCGCGAGCTTGCCGCGCAGGCGGTAGACGTGCTCGATCACGGTCGCGGGCTGCTGCCAGGAGGCGCCCCGGATCCGCTCCAGCACCTGCTCGGTGGAGAACACCCGGCCGGGCGCCTCGCCGAGCATCTCCAGCAGGGCGTACTCCTTGGGGCGCAGGGTGAGGAGGACGCCGTCGGCGGACGCCTGGCGGGCGGCCGTGTCGATCCGCAGTGAGCCGACCTGGATCACCGCCGGGACCTCGGGCGCCTGTGACCTGCGCAGTACCGCCCTGATGCGGGCCACCAACTCCCGCTGTGAGAACGGCTTGACGAGGTAGTCGTCGGCGCCGATCTCCAGGCCCTCCACCCGGTCGGCCTCCGCGCCCCGGCCGGTGACCACGATGACCGGAAGCCGGCTGGTGGAGCGGAGCGCCCGCAGCAGTTCCAGGCCGCTGCCGTCCGGGAGTCCCAGATCGAGGACGGCGAGATCGACGCGGCTCTCGTGGAGGACGGACTTACCGGCGCGGGCGTCCATGGCCCAGGTGACGGTGAATCCCTCGTGCTCCGGATAGGAACGGCACATCAGTGCGAAATCGGGTTCGTCCTCGATCAGTGCCACGTGCGGACGCATCCCGCATCACCCGGCCCGACCTCGGCCCGCTCGTCGTGTCGCTGATGAGCGGGCGTTGATGCCCCGACCATGCGGTGACGGTGCGGGGATGCCGAAGCCGCCGTGCGAACCCGTGCCGGATCGCGGGCCCGCGCGCGACAGGCACGGAACGGGGACGGAACACCTTGCACGAGAACAGCCTGGAGCCGGTGACCGGGGCGGCCTGGCCGGCGCCCGGCGACCACGCCCTGCTGGGCGCCAGGGACGGCCTGCTGGTCGTCGACCTGCACGGCGACATCGATCTGGCGACCGCGACCCCGCTGCGCGAGTGGCTGGACTCGGTCGTCGCCCTGCGCGCGCCCGCCTATGTCGTCGATCTGCGCCGTACGACGTTCATCGACTCCACCGGACTCAACCTGGTGCTGCGTTTCCGCCGTCGGGTGCGGGAGCACGAGGCTGGCTTCGCCGTGGTGTGCGCCCCGCGCACCGTGCGCCTGTTGCGGGCGCACGGCACGGTGGACGTACTCGACCCGGCGCCCGGTCTCCCTGAGGCGGCCTCCAGGATCGCCGGCCGCTGAGCTCAGACCCGGTCGGCCGCGATCAGCAGGTACTGGAAGCTGCCGTTGCGGTAGGCGCTCAGGAAGGTGTCCTCGATGCCCGTGACCAGATGGTCGGCCCGGCTGCGCAGGGCCCAGTAGGGAAGCGTGTCCTCGGTGAGGTCCTGCACGTGGACGGGCACCAGCCGGTTGCGGGCCATCGCCCGGAAGTACTCCGACCTGGGGTGGATGGCGCAGATGTAGTGGGCATTGATGAGGGACACCTCGCGCGAGGCCCGGCCGTAGGTGTCGTTGTAGCAGCCGGTGATCACCACATAGCGTCCGCCGCGGCGCAGCAGCCGGGCGTGCTCGGCGAACAGCAGGTCCAACTCGACGTACATCGTGGACTCGTTGTTCCAGGACGCGGCGAACTGGCCCGTCGGGAAGCCGGTGTCGAGCATGTTGCGGTGGTGGTAGCGCACCTTGCCGTCGATGCCCCGGGCGCGGGCCTGCGCGTTGGCGAACTCGGCCTGCTTGGCGGAGATCGTGACCCCGTCGGCCCGGCAGCCGTAGCGCAGATGCGCCACCACACTGCCCCCGCCGCGCCCGCAGCCGGCGTCGAACACCCGGTCGTCCGGGGTGAGTCGGCCGAGGTGGGAGGAGAGGAGTTCGGCCTGGGCGTGCTCCAGCCGGTGCAGTTCGGCGGTGAGCCGTTCGCGGCGCCGGACGGGGTCGGGCTCCTCCAGTACGGACTCGTCGGCCCCGCCGATTCCGTAGTGGTGGTGGTACAGGTCGTCGATCTGTCCGAGGGCGAGGTTGACCGGGTTCTCTTCGGCGTTCCAGTAGTCCGCGACACGGCTCTGGTACGTGGACTGGGTCGGCACCGGTGGTGCTGTGGTGCCGGCGTCGGTGGTGGTCAACGGTGACTCCTAGCGTGGTGCGTCTGACGAGATGTCAGGGACCGGACTTTTACCAGTAGTTGGGCAGGTGGTAGCGGTGGGTGTTGGTCGCGTGCCACTCGTGGTTGCCGGACACCCAGGCGGCCAGGCCCTCGGTGTAGCGCGCGACGAGGGGCGAGGCGGCGGAGAGCGCCGCGGACTCCTCGTCGAAGGCGTCCATGATCCGGTTGTGGATCTCGACGGACTTCAGATAGGCGGCCTTCAGCCCGCACCGCTCGTTGGCGGCGACGACCTGCGGGAGGTTGAGGTGGCCCGGGTCGGACAGCTCCTTGGTGAAGGAGTAGAGGTCGTTGACGATCGTCGTGGCGTTGCCGGCGAGCGCCGTGATCCGCTGGATCTCGGGCCGGGCGTAGACCTGTTCGGGCAGTTCGTAGCCGTCGACGGCGTCCACGATCGACAGACAGGGCCGGAAGTTGTTGAACTGCCGCATCACCAGGTACTCCCAGACCCGGGGCTTGTACCGGATCTCGGCCCACGCGGCCTCCGCGAGATAGCCGAGGTGCAGTCGGGCGATGTCGTGCACGAACCGGTCGGTCTGGCTCGGGGTGGCGAGGAGGGCGTAGTCCTTGAGTGCGAAGTGGTACGAGCGCAGTGGCCCGTCGGCCTGCACACCCTGCTGCCACTCCGCCTCCAGCTCGGGGGCGCTGTGCAGCGGGTCGAGCGCGGACTGGGCCATGATCAGCCGGCCGCCGAGCCCGCGGTGGGAGCCGCCCTTGTCCTCGTCCTCCTCGCAGTAGCAGTTGTCGACGATGTTCTCGGCGAGCAGCAACTTGCCCGCGGCGGTGAGCCGTTCGAGGTCGAGCGCCCCCGGGTGCTGGAGCACCACGGCCCGGCCGAACTGGAACCCGGCGAAGTCCCCGTCCCACGCGGCCGGGAACAGGTCGAGGCCGCGCGCCCAGGTCTCCAGTCTGCGGTCGAGCTCGGCGGCCTTCTCCGGGTCGGCGGGCGCCGCCGGCCGGTAGGTGAGTCCGGGGATCGCGCCGGTGCGGCGGGCCCGCAGAGTGCCCGCCAGGTTCGGCGGGCCGGGCGGCGAAAGGGAGGTGGTCATGAGCTTCTCCAGGCCGTCACTCGGCGGTCCGGCCGATCTGCACGTTCTCCAGGATTCCCGCCGCGTCGGGGACCAGGATGGCCATCGAGTAGTACGCGGTGACTAGGTAGCGGATGATCGCGGCCGAGTCGATGCCCATGAAGCGGACGTTCAGACCGGGCTGGTACTCCTCGGGGATACCGGTCTGGAACAGGCCGACGACACCCTGGTCGGCCTCCCCGGTGCGCAGCGCGATGATGCTGCTGGTGTGCTGCGGAGAGATCGGGATCTTGCTGCACGGGAAGAACGGCACCCCGCGCCAGGCGGGGATCTCGTGCCCGTCGACGCTCGCCGTGCCCGGCACCAGACCGCGCCTGTTGCACTGCCGGAAGAAGGCCGCGATCGCCTTCGGATGGGCGAGGAACAGCTTGGTCTTGCGTCGCATGGCGAGCAGTTCGTCGAG
This sequence comes from Streptomyces sp. NBC_01622, assembly GCF_045209635.1. Lineage (NCBI taxonomy): Bacteria > Bacillati > Actinomycetota > Actinomycetes > Kitasatosporales > Streptomycetaceae > Streptomyces > Streptomyces sp. NBC_01622. The sequence continues at coordinate 849,751 of NZ_CP109293.1, read as the reverse complement.
GTCGTCCGGGGTCGGCGGACCGGTGAAGGTGCTGATGCGCTGGGTGTAGTCGACGCTGTGCAGCAGTCCGAAGTCCCGGTTGTTGACCAGCTCCCACTCCTGCCGCTCGCGGATCTCCTCGATGGTGAGCCGCAGTTGCTGCCGGGTCTGGTCCATCGGGTCGTTGTAGAGGTCGGCGACCCTGGTGTGCACCCGCAGCACGGTCTGGGTGAGGGACAACTCGTACTCGCGCGGGGCGAGTTCGTAGTCGACGAAGCCGCCGGGCAGCGTCGGCTCGCCCACATGGCCGGCCTGCACCGGCACATCGGCCTCGCCCTTGCGGTTCATCGGCAGCCGCTGCCGCTCGGCGTACGCCTCCAGATGGGCGGCCAACGACGGTACGCGGTCGGTGAATTCGGTTACGACGTCCCAGGGCAGGACGAGCAGTACGCCCGCGGTCTCGGCGCGCACGGAACTCAGCCACAGTGGGTCGGACTGTCCTATGGCCTCGTCCCCCATCTGGTCGCCGTCGGTGACGACTCCGAGGATCTCCTCGTCGTCGTAGGGTCCGGCGGCGTAGCGGGTGAAGCGGCCGTGGGCGACCAGGTAGGCCTCGGTGACGGGCTGTCCGGCCTCGAACAGGACCTGGCCCGCCCGCACTTCCCGGACCCGGAACCGGGTGGCGATCTCCTTCAGGACCTTCGTGTCGGAGTACCCGCGCAGCACGGGCAGTTCGGTGAGCGTCTCGGGGATGACCTTGACGTCGTCGGCGCCGTTCTGCTCGAACCGCACTCGGCCGCGGCCGACGCTGAGCTGGAGCCGCCGGTTGACCCGGTAGGCACCGCCCCTGACGTCCACCCAGGGCAGCATCTTCAGCAGCCAGCGCGAGGTGATGGCCTGCATCTGCGGTTCGGACTTGGTGGTCGTGGCGAGTTGCCGGGCCGCGACGGTGCTGAGGCTGGTGAGCTGTCCGTTGCCGGGCGGTTCGGGGGCGGAGTCGTCGGTGGCTGGTCCGTTGACGCTTTCCGGTGTGGACACATTCCCTCCCGGGAGGTGAACAGGGGTGAGCGCGTCGTCGGTTTACAAGCCAAACAGCCCTGCCCAGCACCGGTAACCGCGCGAAAGGGGCGGCTTCACGTCCCGGAGGTCGTAAACCCCCGCTCGAGTCGGGGACGGCGATGGTTCGTGCCCGCACCCCGGCGTGCGGGGCGCGCGGGCGCGGTGGCAGGCGATTCCGGCGTTCGACGCGCGCCCCACTCCCCGGGTGACTAGCGTGAGAATCCGGACAACCCGACCAAGACACCCCGAACTACCGGAGAGGGCCGCAGCCATGGCCGTACAACCTGAAGGAACCCCCTGTTGGGCCGACGCGATGTTCGGCGACGTCGAGGGAGCCAAGAGTTTCTACGGCGACGTCCTCGGCTGGACCTTCGGCGAGGCGTCGTCGGAGTACGGCAACTACACGCAGGCCTACGTCGACGGAAAGGCCGTGGCCGCCGTCGTGCCGCCGATGCCCGGCCAGGAGGGGCAGTCGCAGTGGTGCCTCTATCTCGCCTCACCGGACGCCGCGGCGACCGCGGCGAAGATCCGGGAGAACGGCGGCGAGGTGCTGATGGAGCCGATGCAGGTCGGCGAGTTCGGCACGATGTGCCTGGCCCGTGAGCCCAGCGGCGCCGTGTTCGGCGTCTGGCAGGGCGGCACCCACGAGGGCTTCGAGGTGTCGGGCGTACCCGGCGCGTACGCCTGGGCCGAGGTCTTCACCCGCGAGCCCGCGAAGGCGGACGGATTCTTCCCGGCGGTCTTCCCGTACTCGGCGAAGAGCATGGACGACCCCGGCGTCGACTACCGCGTCTACAACGTCGGCGAGGACACGGTCATCGGACGGATGGAGATGGGCGACGAGTTCCCGCCCGAGATCCCGTCGTACGTCAACGTCTACTTCACGGTGGACAACTGCGACGACGCCGTGGCCAAGGCCACCAAGCTCGGCGGGACCCTCCGCTTCGGGCCCATGGACAGCCCCTTCGGGCGGTTCGCGGCACTCAGCGACCCGCAGGGCGCCTCGTTCTCGGTGATCGACATGACCACGACCCAGGGAGAGATGCCGCAGATGACGGACGTCTGACCGGGCGGGCCGTCGGTCAGCGGCCCTCGGCCGTCCACCAGGCGGGGGCGCAGGCCACGGCCGCGTCGACCATGTCGTCCTTGGTGACCGCCGGGTCCTCCAGCCACGCCCTGATGGCGCCCGCGAAGCCGTGGGCCAGGAACTGTGCGACGACCCGGCGATTGGCTTCCGGAAGCCCCGGATGGTCGCCGTCGGCCATGAAGGACAGCGTGTAGTCGCCGAAGTGGCGCACAAGCGCCTCGTACACACCGCTGTCCGCCGGATCCGTGAGGGCGCGCCGGTAGATCGGCAGATGCCGCTCGACGTGGTCGGCGACCTCCGCGGTGGCCAGCCGGAGCAGTTCGGCGGCCGAGTGCCCGCCCTGTGCGCGGGCCTCGGCCTCCCTGCGGTGGCCCTGGTCCAGATCGGCCTGGAGCACCTGGATGAGCAGGTCCAGCGGGGAGCTGTAGCGGTTGTAGAACGTGGCGCGGGTGACCCCGGCGCGGTCGGCCAGTTCCGCGACGGAGATCCGCGAGACGGACCGCTGCGAGGCGAGGTCCACGACGGCCTCCTCGAAGGCCCGCGTCGTGCGGGTGACGCGTGGATCGATCCGCTGGTTCAGCGCTCCGCCCTCCTGGGGTTCACGTTGCACTCTGCCACGACGAGTGATTTTATACACATGTCAAATAGTGCGGCGAAAGGAACGGTCATGGCCTCGCACACCGCGATCTCACCCCAGGAGGCCGCCGACCGGCTGGCCATCCGCGAGCTGGTCGACGCCTACGCGCACTGCGCGGACCGACGGGACGCCAAGGGACAGATGGCCCTGTTCACCGAGGACACCCGCTTCCTGGTGTTCATGGACGCCACCGCGGCGGAGCCGACACAGGAGCTGCACGGCCGCGAGTCCCTGGCCCCGGTCTTCGACAACCTCAACGTCTACCGGGCCACCACGCACTTCAACGGCCAGAGCACGATCACCCTGGACGGGGACCGGGCGAGTGGCGAGAGCTACTGCCTGGCTCACCACGTCTCGGTCGACGAGTCCGGGCAGCGCACGCTCATGATCGCGTCCATCCGCTACCTCGACGAGTTCACCAAGCTGGACGGCGACTGGTACTTCGCCGAACGCCGGCTGATGGTCGATTGGACCGAGACCCGCTCCTCGACGCCCTGACACCCCTGCGGAGTCAGACGGCCGCTTCCCCTTCGTGGGCCACGCGGTGCGCCACGGCCAGTCCCCAGGGCACGGCGAGCACGACCACGAGGGCCAGACCCAGGAGGAGCGGAGCCGGACGCAGGGCGCCCAGGGCCACGCACACGACGGCCATGGCGGCGCAGGTCCGGGCCAGCGGCCGGTAGAGGCCGAGGTCCTCGCTCCAGATCCGCAGGGACGCCGCGAGCACCATCGTCGCGCAGAGCACGACGGCCGTGCCCCCGCAGAGCATCCAGGCCGTGGCGGCCGGGGTCCGGCCGTCATGGGCGTGCTCGACCAGGCCCACCATCGCGGCGCCCATGGCGGCCACCGCGGCCGTGAGCGGCAGATGGATCATCATCCACTGCAGGGCGCTCGCCCGCGTGGGCCGCGGCAGCCGGTGTCCGGCGAAGTCGAAGTACGTCCACCAGCCGCCGAAGCCGACCACGACGGCGATCAGGCCGACGGCGAGGGTGAGCGCGCCGGTCGGCTCGTGGGACAGTCCGTCGACCACGCCGGTCACGTTCTCGCCGAGCACGATGATGATGAACAGCCCGAACCGCTCGGCGAGCGCGTCGGTCACGCTGAACGCGACCACACGTTCCGGAATGGCCCTGGCGAGCACGAACACGAACCCCAGCAGGTAGACCACGGCCAGCGCACCCCACGTCAGCACCCGGGCGTCGGCGGGCAGCGCGGCGCTCGCCGCCAGGACGACCGAGCAGAGCGCCGTTCCCGTCACGAACAGCATGCTGGAGCGCCGGAATTCGGGAGTGTCGCCGCGTGAGGCCAGCAGCCACAGCAGCGCCAGGACCGCGAACAGCACGCCCGCGTCCACGGCGAACGCGACTCCGCGCGCGTCGCCCGCCTCCGGGATGAACGCGCCCAGCGGCACGAGCACCAGGATCTGCAGCAGGAACATGCTCCGGCCGCGGGCGTCCTCGCGCCCGTGGAGCTCGTGGTGCAGGCTGCCGTTGAACCAGGCGATCCACACCAGCGCGAACACCGCCGCGAACAGGCCCAGTCCGTGCCAGTCGAGTTCCCCGGCCAGGTGGTGGGCGGCCTGGGCGACGAGCACGACCACGACGAGGTCGTAGAAGAGTTCGAGCGGCCCGACCACCCGCTCGCGCGGCTGCTCCCCGTGGGGGCGCGGAGGCAGCCACAACAGGCGGCGCAGCCGGGCCCACTGCTCGTGTCGCGAGGTCATGCGCGCAGCGTAGAGGGCCGGGTGGCCGGATCCTCCGACGGGGCGTGCGACCGGGTCGGGCCGGCGGAGAGTGTGTGGTGCGGTCATGGCATGATCGGGCGCATGCGTGAACGTGTGGTGGCCGCGTGCGACGGGGCTTCGAAGGGAAATCCGGGGCCCGCGGCCTGGGCGTGGGTCGTGTCGGACGACGAGGAGAGCCCGGCCCGCTGGGAGGCCGGACCGCTCGGCACGGCCACCAACAACGTCGCCGAACTCACCGCGCTGGAGCGCCTGTTGACGGCGACCGCACCGGACGTACCGCTGGAGGTCCGGATGGACTCGCAGTACGCCATGAAGGCGGTCACCACCTGGCTGCCCGGCTGGAAGCGCAACGGCTGGAAGACGTCCGGCGGCAAGCCGGTCGCCAACCAGGAACTGGTCGTCCGCATCGACGAACTGCTCGACGGCCGCTCGGTCGAATTCCGCTACGTCCCCGCCCACCAGGTCGACGGCGACCCGCTGAACGACTTCGCCGACCGCGCCGCCAGCCAGGCCGCCATCGTGCAGGAGCCCGCGGGCAGCGACCTCGGCTCCCCGGAGCCGCCCCCTTCGCCCGACACCCCGAAGAAGTCCGCCCGTCCGGCCGGTGCCAAGTCGGCGCGGAAGGGCGCGAGTTCGTCCTCGCGCACGATCAAGGCGAAGTTCCCCGGCCGCTGCCTGTGCGGACGCGCCTATGCGGCCGGGGAGCCGATCAGCAAGAACGCCCAGGGCTGGGGCCACCCGGAGTGCCGTACCGAGAAAGTGGACTAGACAATTACAGTCCCTCCGCTTTAACGGTCGTGCGCCGTCCGGGAATTCGGCCTCGCAAAGGTCGGGCTCAATAGCCGGACCGGTCTCGGCGGACAACAGGCCCGGCACGGGGGCCCGCGGCGCACCCACCGTGCCCCTCGCCGGGTCGTCCACCGCACCCGACTCCGCACCGCTCCCGCGCCGCCGGCCCGGCCGGAATTCCGCACCCGAGCCCCGGCCCCACGGCTGAACGACCTGCCCCGCCCCGCCCGTTCGCGCAGAGACGCCCCGCGGACGCACCGGACCCGACGTGACCGGATCCCTTCCCGCCTCGTTGTCCCAACGCCTGCACGCAACAGGAAGAAGACGCCATGAGCGACCCTGTGACCGACCTCCTCATCGCCCTGCGGGACAACGTAATGGGAGTCACCGAATCCACCCTGGCCGGCGACGCGAACAAGACGCACTCCGAGTCCATGCCGCCCTCGCGGCGGCGGGCCTCGCGCTCGGTCACCGGCTCGCCGATCACGGCGGCGTGAGGCGCCTCCGCGAGATCACCGCGCGGGGCAGCAGGGGCCACGTCATCGTGACGGCCGTCGGAGACCACGCGCTGCTCGCCGTAGTGGCGGACGACGGCCTCGACGAAGCGGCCTTCCGCCGCGAGATCCCGGCGCTCACGGCGGAACTGCGGCGCGATCTGAACGAGGACGTCTGATCGACAAGGACGTCTGAGCCGTCCCGGTCGTCCCATCGGTCCTGTGCGGGTTGACGCGAATTCCCTGTCGCCCCCTCCTGCTACTCTGCGGATCCACTTGATCACTTTGAGTAAAACCCAGGGGTGTACGCGTGAAGGTCGCCTGTGTCGGAGGCGGGCCTGCCGGCCTGTATCTCTCGATCCTGCTGAAGCGGCAGGACCCGTCCCACGACATCATCGTCTACGAGCGCAACCCCGAGGGCTCGACCTACGGCTGGGGTGTCACGTACTGGCGCGGACTGCTCGACCAACTCCGGGAGTACGACCCCGAGTCGGCGCAGGCCGTCGACGAGCACTCGGTGCGCTGGAGCGACGGCGTCGCCCGCATCCGGGATCTGACGACCACTCAGCCCGGCGACGAGGGCCACGGCATCGGCCGCCACCGCCTCCTCAAGATCCTCGCCGAACGGGCCCGATCCCTGGGCGTACGGCTGGAGTTCGAGTCCGAGGTCACGGCCGACGACCTCCCCGACGCGGATCTGATCGTGGCCGCCGACGGCGTCAACAGCGCGCTGCGCACCCGCCACGCCGACCACTTCGGCGCCGAACTCAAACCCGGCCGCAACCAGTACATCTGGCTCGGCACCAGCAAGGTCTTCGGCTCCTTCACCTTCGCCTTCGTGGAGACCGGCCAGGGCTGGATCTGGTGCTACGGCTACGCGTTCGGCCCCGAGGGCAGCACCTGCGTGATCGAGTGCGCCCCCGAGACCTGGACCGGCCTCGGCCTCGACACCGCCGCCGAGGCCGACGGACTCGCCCTCCTGGAGAAGCTCTTCGCCGACCTCCTCGACGGCCACTCCCTGATCGGCCGCGCCTCCGCCGACGGAAGCGCCCAGTGGCTCAACTTCCGCACCCTCACCAACCGCACCTGGCACCGCGACAACCTCGTCCTGCTCGGCGACGCCGCCCACACCACCCACTACTCGATCGGCGCCGGTACCACCCTCGCCCTGGAGGACGCCATCGCGCTCGCCGACGCCCTGCGCGACCACACCGAACTGCCGCAGGCCCTCGCCGCCTATGAACAGCGCCGTAAATCCGCCCTGTTGTCCATCCAGAGCGCGGCCCGCTACAGCGCCCAGTGGTACGAGAACCTGCAGCGCTACATCCACCTGCCCCCGCACCGCATGTTCGCCCTGCTCGGCCGGCGCCACTCGCCGCTGCTGCCGTACGTCCCGCCGCAGGTCTACTACGGCCTCGACAAGGCGGCCGGACGGCTGGAGGCGCTACGCCGGTTCAGGCGCTGGCTCGGCCCCAGGCTGGCGCGCACCGTCCACTCGCGGGCGCTCGCCTCGCGCAAGTAGGGCGCCCGGCTCCCGAGAACGTTGGGTGAATGGCTATTCACCGGATAGGGTGAATAGCCATTCACCTTCTTTTACGTGTCCGCTGGAGTGCCCATGGGCCAGCCCGTACCGATACCCGACCCGCCCGGCACCACCGGACGGACCGCCTTGCGGGACCGGCTCACCGTTCCGGTGCTGGCCTTCGGCGGGATCCTGATGGCGGTCATGCAGACCGTGGTCGTCCCGCTGCTCCCGTCCCTGCCCCGGCTGACCCACTCCTCCGCGGGCGCCGTCTCCTGGATGGTCACCGCGACCCTGCTCTCCGGCGCCGTCCTCACCCCCGTACTCGGCCGGGTCGGCGACATGTACGGCAAACGGCGGGTCCTGACGGGCGCCCTGAGCCTGATGACCGTCGGCTCCGTCATGTGCGCCTTGTCCTCCGACATCCGCGTGCTCATCACGGCCCGCGCCCTCCAAGGCGCCGCCTCCGCCGTCGTACCCCTGTCGATCAGCATCCTGCGGGACGAACTGCCCCCGGAACGCAGGGGCAGCGCCGTGGCACTGATGAGTTCCACCGTCGGCATCGGCGCCGCACTCGGACTGCCCCTCGCCGCGCTGATCGTCCAGTACTCCAACTGGCACGTCATGTTCTGGGCGACCGGCGCCCTCGGAGCGATCGGCGTCTCGGCGGTCTGGTGGGCGGTGCGCGAGTCGCCCGTCCGTGAGCCCGGCCGCTTCGACGTGCTCGGCGCGCTCGGACTGGCCGTCGGGCTGGTGTGCCTGCTTCTCGGCGTGTCCCAGGGCGGCCAGTGGGGATGGGGCAGCCCGCGGATCCTGGCGCTGTTCCTCGGCGCGGTCGTCGTGCTGGCCCTGTGGTGGTGGCAGCAGCTGCGCACCGAACTCCCGCTGGTGGACCTGCGGTTGGTGTCCCGGCCCCGGGTGGGCCTCTCCCACGTGGCGGCCCTGCTGACCGGCTTCGCCTTCTACGCCAACTCCCTGGTCACCGCCCAGCTGGTGCAGGCGCCCAAGACCACCGGATACGGGCTCGGACTGTCCATCGTCCAGACCGGCCTGTGCTTGCTGCCCGGCGGCATCACCATGCTGCTGCTCTCACCCGTCTCGGCCCGGATATCCGCTGCCCGCGGTCCGCGGATCACGCTCGCCATCGGAGCCGCGATCATCGCGCTCGGCTATGTGGTGCGCATCGCCGACAGCCACGACCTGTGGACGGTCATCCTCGGCGCGACCGTGGTGGCCACCGGCACCACCTTCGCCTACTCGGCACTGCCCACCCTCATCCTGCGCGCCGTCCCGGCCGGCCAGACCGCGTCCGCCAACGGCGTCAACGTCCTGATGCGCACCATCGGCCAGGCCGTCTCCAGCGCCGTGGTGGCCGCCGTACTGGTGCACCACACCAGCCTGATCGGCGGACGCCCGCTGCCCACGCTGCACGGCTACCTGATGGCGTTCGGCATCGCCGCCGCGGTCGCCCTGATCGCCTGCGCGACGGCGCTCACCATCCCCGGCGACGCCACGCCCGACAAGGCGCGGGGCACGGACGGCCGTACCCGGGGCGCGCGGGACGAGGCGCTGGAGGGAGCATGAGGGCCGTGAGCACCCCACCCACCGCGTCCCCGCCCGCACGCCGGGACGCCGAGGCGACCAAGGCGGCCATCCTCAGGGCGGCCCGCTACCTTCTCGCCCGGAACGCGCATGCCGACATCACCCTCAAGACCGTGGCCGAACGCGCCGGTGTCAGCGCCCCGTTGATCCTCAAGTACTTCGGCAACAAGGAAGCCCTCTTCGCCCGCGTGATGTCCTTCGAGTCGGACGCGGAGGCCCTGCTGGACGCCCCGCTCGACGAACTCGGCCGCCACATGGTGCGGCACGTCCTGGTCAGCCAGCGCGAGCGGGGCGCCGACCCGCTGCTGCGCATCGCGTTCGCGCCCCTGCAGGGCGACCACGGCGACATTCTGCGCGTCAACTTCCGCGCCCAGGTGGTCGACCGCCTCGCCGAACGGCTCCCCGGCCCCGACGCCGCCCTGCGCGCCGAACTGGCCGTCTCCACCATCCTCGGCCTCGGCGTGATGTACGGCATCGCACGCGGCACCCGGCTGCGCGAGACCGCGACGGACGTCATCGTGGACCGCTACGGGCCCACTGTGCAGGCCCACTTGGAGTCCTAGGCGTACCGGCGAGCCCTGCGGTACTGCCGGGCCAGGACCCGCAGCGTGGCGAACGCCGACGGCCCCGTGTCGCGCAGCAGGACCCTGCCCCCTGCGCGTCGTACCGCGCCCAGTCGCAGTTCCTGGACGGCGAGCAAGGCGTCGAGGAACGGCCGGTGTTCCGCCGCGACGAGCGCGGGAAGCGCGCGGCAGCCGGCGAGCGTGGTCTCGGCGAGGTCGGCCTGCGCCCGGACCACCTGGTCCAGCGCGGGCACGCACGCTTCCGACCTGCTCCGCAGATCCTCGAACTTCAGCCCGTGCCGGGCGAGTTCGTCCCGTGGGATGCCGATGCGGTCGTTCTCGGCGTCCTCGCGGAGGTCGGCGAGGAAGTCGCTGCGCTGCCAGCCCTCGATCAGATCCCGGCACCCCTTGACGTACGACTCGTACGTTTCGGGGTCGGCCTGCGCGAGCAGCGACGCGGTCAGCATCAGAGCGGGAAGCGAGTAACTGTCCACGTACGCCTGGAAGTCGGCCTCCGTCTCGAAGCCGGTCCAACTCGCCTCGACGGGAGCGCCGTCGAGGAAGGCCCGCACCCGGGCAGCCATGTGCGGGTGACGGCGAGCGGTGTCCCAGAGCGCCAACAGGTCGTCCTGGTGGGGCGGTTCACTGCCCGCAAGGGCCGCCGTGGTCTCGGCGCCCCAGGCGGCGAGGGCCGCCGCACGCGCGTCCACTCCACCCGTGTCGATGAGTTCGTCGGTCGTGTGCATGTAGGCCACCGCGGCGACGACCGGCGGATGCAGCTCCGCCGGCAGCAACAGCCGTACCGCCACGTACTCGTGCAGTGCGTACCTGCGGACGATCCCGCGCTGGGCGTCGTAGGCGCGCCGCAGTCGCGGGTCGGTGATGCCCGCCTTCGTCAGCGCGGTCGGCCAACCGGTCACAATTCTCCCTGTGTCAAGATCCCCGACACAGCCTAGTCAGTGCTAGCCGAACAGCCGGTCCAGGAAGGCGTTCCCGAACACCCCGTGCGGGTCGAGCCGGTCGAAGGTCCCGGCCGCCTGCCCCCACACCGACTCCCCGAACGAACCCGGGACCGCCGTCCCCAGCACCTCCTCGTCGCTCCACGCGGCCTGGTCGGTGTAGGCCCAGCCCTTCGACCACTCGACCCGGGTGCCGTCGTACGAGTGGAACAGGAACTGCTCCAACTCCCGCAGGAATTCCTCCGCGTACGGCGTGCCGGGCAGTGTCAGGACGTCCAGCCAGACCGCCGTGTCCCACTCGGGGTGCTCGGCACTCGGCCGCAGCGCGGACAGCAACGGGGCGCGGGCGCCGGTGAGTTCGGCGTCGGCGGGGTGGTCGAGGCCGGTCACCCGGATCTCGACGGTGCCGTTGACGGGGAACCGGCCGAGCGCGGCGTACGCGGCGAGCCGCTCCCGGTAGAACTCCGTGAACTCGTGTACCACGTGCTGCACTTGGGCCCGGGTGGTGAGCACCGCATAGCCGTTCGCGGTCTCCCGCAGTGTCGTCGGTCTGACGTAGAGCAGCGTGTTCTTCGACGGCCCCCAGATGTCCGCCGACAGTGTCGCCGTCAACCCCAGTGCCGCCACGTCGAGTTGGGCGTTGCCGAGCACCGGCGCCAGATACCACGCGCCGTCGGACAGGATCCGCCCCACCAGATCCGCGACCAGCGTCGGCACATTGTCGGAGAACGGATAGTTGTACGGCGACGAAACGCGCCGCGAGGTCAGCGGCCGGCTCGGCGCGACGCTCCACACCTTCAGCCAGGGGAACTCGGTGAACGCGAACCAGATCGCCTCGGCCCGCCCGGCCTCGTCCAGGAAGTTCGCGAAGGTCCGCCCGTCGGACCCGGGCGCGGCGAAGAGCTCGGTGGCCGGGATGTCCGTACGGCTGAGACAGCGCAGATTCGCGTTCGCCCCCACCCGCAGCGCGACTTCGGTGACCAGTGAACGCCCCAGATGGGTGAGCAGCGCCGCGCAGTCCGCCTCGTCGCGGGTGTAGGTCCGCAGGACGTACGTGCCGGTGTCCGTGTCCCACACCACCGCCGTCAGCGACAGCACCAGATTGCTGAGCGACCCGAACGTGTGCCCGGCCGTCCGCTCCTCACCCTTCGCCGGTACGGCCGTCCCGTGCGCGTCGATGGCCAGGGCGCCGCCGAGCGTCAGATCGCCGGGCGCGGGCGAGGCGGTGAGACCGAGGCCGTGCCCCTCCAGGAACGTGAGCAGCGCCTCCAGGGTGACGCCCGTGCCGGCCCGGACGGTGGAGGCGGAATCCACGGTGAGGCCGGTGAGGTGCGGGGCGGTATCGACCAGCAGCACCGGCGCGTCGGACGCCGTACCGGACTCGATGGTCAGCGGTGACCAGCCGTGCGAGGAGCCGCGGGCGCGGACTCGCCAGCCGTGCTGCCAGGCCCAGTTGACGACGGACACCACCTGGTCGGCGTCGGTCGGCGCGCACGCCCACAGCCCGTCGGCGGTGATCTCGCCGACCCAGTTGCGGTAGGCCGAGCGGTAGAGGTCGACCTCGGCCGGGAAGTCGGGCAGCTCGGCCGCGGCGACGGCCGGATCGGCCGTCAGGAGGACGGGTACGGCGGCCAGCGCCGCCGCCGAGAGGAGGAAGCCCCGACGGGTCCAGGCGGAACTGTCGTTCCCTGTCTGGAGGTTGTTCGCCACGTGATCGGTCACGCGCACACGCTAGGTGGGAGTTGACACGAGTAGGCGTCCTGTCGAACCGGTTCACTCGTGTGAGTGAAAGATTCACAGGTCGCGACCCGGAGGAGCCCGTTCCGCGCATGTCAGTGCCGGATGACAGACTGACGGCATGGACGAACGTGTAATCGGCAGGTCGCAGCAGCAGGCATCCGTCGTCGGCCTCGGCACCTGGCAGCTGGGCGCCGACTGGGGAGACGTCGACGACAAGGAGGCCCTCGCCGTGCTGGAGGCGGCGGCGGAGTCGGGGGTGACCTTCTTCGACACGGCCGACGTGTACGGCGACGGACGCAGCGAGCAGACCATCGCCGCCTTCCTCGGTGGCCGGCCGGATCTGCATGTCCTGGTCGCGACGAAGATGGGCCGCCGCGTCGACCAGATCCCCGAGAACTACGTCCTCGACAACTTCCGCGTGTGGAACGACCGTTCGCGCCGCAACCTCGGCGTCGACCGCATCGACCTGGTGCAGCTGCACTGCCCGCCGACGCCTGTCTACTCCTCGGACGAGGTGTTCGACGCCCTCGACACCCTGGTCGCCGAGGAGCGCATCGCCCGGTACGGCGTCAGCGTCGAGACCTGCGAGGAAGCCCTCACCGCGATCGCCAGGCCGAACGTGACCAGCGTGCAGATCATCCTCAACGCGTTCCGTATGAAGCCCCTGCTCCAGGTGCTTCCGGCCGCGCAGGAGGCGGGCGTCGGCATCATCGCGCGCGTGCCTCTCGCCTCCGGGCTGCTGTCGGGCAAGTACACCAAGGACACGTTCTTCCCCGAGAACGACCACCGCACCTACAACCGCCACGGCGAGGCCTTCGACCAGGGCGAGACCTTCTCCGGCGTCGACTACACGAGGGGCGTCGAGGCCGCCGCCGAGTTCTCCGCCCTCGCCCCCGAGGGATACACCCCGGCCCAGCTCGCCCTGCGCTGGATCATCGACCAGCCCGGTGTCACCACGGTCATCCCCGGCGCCCGCTCACCCGAACAGGCCCGCGCCAACGCGGCGGCCGCCAAGCTCCCCGCGCTGTCCGAGGACACGCTCACCGCGATCCGCGACCTCTACGACCGCCGGATCAAGGACCAGGTGGAGGGCCGCTGGTAGTCCCCGGCGCTGTTTGAACGGTCGGCGGTCCGGTTACACGGACCGCATGACCCAGGAAGACCGGCGGACGGGACGCGACGAGTCCGACGAGGAGCGCGCGGACCGGATGTGGGGCGAGCTCATCCAGGAGGTCCGGGTCGCGCAGACCGGCGTACAGATCCTGTTCGGGTTCCTCCTCACCGTCGTCTTCACCCCGAAGTACGACCAGCTGGAGCACGCGAACCAGGTGCTCTACATCGTCACCGTCGTCCTCGGAGCCACCACCACCGGAGCGCTGATCGGTCCGGTCTCCCTGCACCGCCTGGTGTCCGGCCGGAGCGTGAAACCCCAGGCGGTGCGCTGGGCGTCCCGGCTGACCTTCGTCGGCCTCGTCCTGCTGCTCGCCACGATGACCGCCGCGCTGCTGCTGATCCTCCGGGTCGCGACCCACGACGGCTATGTGCCCTGGCTGGTCGCGGGGGTGGTCACCTGGTACCTGCTGTGCTGGTTCGTACTGCCCATGTGGGCGCGACACCGGCATACGACCCGATGACACCGAGCCGCGTCATCTGCCGGTCGTGGACCCGGCTGAGCACCAGCACCGAGACCGTGGCCCCGATCAGCGCGCAGAACATGTCCCACTGCGTGTCCCACACATCCCCCTGAGTGGCCAGGAACGCGTCCGCGCCGTGCCTGCCGATCACGGCCGCCGCCCACTCGAACAACTCGAAGAGCGCGCTGAAGGCGAGACACGCGCACACCGTGAGCGGCGCCAGCCAGCGGCTGCCGCGCAGCGGCGAGGTGCGGGTGAGCAACTCCCGTACCAGGACCGCCGGTACGAAGCCCTGCATGAGGTGGCCGAAACGGTCGTAGGGATTCCGGCTGAGCCCGAACGTGTCACGGACCCAGTCGCCGATCGGCACCTGCGCGTAGGTGTAGTGGCCGCCCACGGCGAGGACCAGCGCGTGCGCGGCGAGCAGGAAGCACAGGAGGCCGGTGAGGGGGAAGCGCCGCCAGGTCAGGACGATCACCGGGAGTCCGACGAAGACCCACACAGTCTCCAGGAACCAGGTCGTACGGTCGTGCGGATGCCAGGCGGAGAGGGCCATGCCGACGATCACCAGCGCGACCATGGCGGCGGGCAGCCGGCGCCGCGGCGCGGAAGCGAGAACGGACACGATGGGGCTCCCTTGTCGTGGGGAGCCCCATCGTGTCCGAAGGGCGAAGCCGCTACATGAGTACGGCTACTCAGCCGGAGTGGTGCTCTTGCGCAGCGCGGTGAGGCAGCTGTCGATGGCCTGCTGGAGTTCCTCCAGACGCTTGACCATGTCGTCCTCGTAGAAGTCCTGGGCGTCGTCGAAGGTCAGCTCCTCGAACACCTTCGTGGCCTTCTGGAGGCTGCTGTAGAACTTCGTCCGCCGATCCTGGACGCGCAGTTCGGGGTCCGCCTCCACCGTCTCGACGACCAGGTTCTTCATGGTGTCGTAGGCCTCGGTGGCCCACTCGCCGGTGTCCTCGCCCTCCTCCAGCTCGTCGAGCAGCGACAGATGCCGCTCTGCCTCCTGGCGTACGTCGAGGGGCGCGTCGACGGTCTGTCCGGCGGGGGTCTTGATCTGGCCCGACTCGGCGATCTGGCGGACGTAGCCGATCCGGTCCGCCGAGCGGTTCTCCGTCGCTACGGCCTTCTTCAGGTCGTCGGTGCGGACCACGTCGCGGGCCAACTCGGCCTGCAGCTCGGGGTCTTCGCGCACCCGGTCGAGCAGCGCCTGCCGGGCCGCGCGCGCGGTGGACGGGTCGGCGAGGATCGCGGCCCGCAGCGCGGTCGGGTTCTCCGCGACCTCCAGCGCCTTGGTGGGCCGGATACCCTCCGCCTCGGCGGCCTCGGAGATGGCGGTGCCGCGCTCGGAGGTGGCGCTGGAGCGGGAGACGTAGTAGTTCAACCACACGTCGGAGTCCGGGAGTTCGACCTCCTGGCCGGGGGCCAGCTCCTCGAAGTGCGGGACGAGACCGTCGTCCGCGGCCCGGTCCCAGGCCTTGTAGTAGCGCATGACGCGCTCGGGGGAGCAGTCGGCGAGTTCGGCGAACTCCTTCGCGGACACCTTCGGCGTCTCGTCCGCGCTCTGCCCGCCGGGCCGTACGCTGCGCGCCACCTTCAGGCCGAAGGCCCAGCCGCCGGTGCGGGCGTAGGCTCCGAACTCGTGCGCGTCCCGGGCGACGAGGCCGGCGTCGTCGAGGGCGGTGAAGGACGTCTCGGCCTGGTCGATCACTACGGTCAAGGCGGACTCTCCTGGGCTTGGGATGAGGCATGGTGCGAACAGGCAGCCTATATCCACCCATTGCCGCTGGTTTGAGCGCCCGGCCCTGGCGTCGCCGTCAGCTCGCCGACCGCCGGAAGGTCTTGAAGAAGGTCTGCAGCGCCTGGCGGTTGGCCGCATCGTTCCACTCGCCGGCGGGCGTCGTCCACCGTAGCGAGAAACTGCGCCCGCCGCCGAGCAGGAAACCGCGCCCGAGCGTGCGGACCCTGGCGTCGCCGGTGCCGGAGAACCACTCCAGGTCGGCCGCCTTGTCGCCCTGGTACGTCGTGGCCCTGATGTCGCCGATCTGCTGGAAGCCCTCGGTCTGCTTCAGTCCCGGCAGGACGTCGTCGCGCCAGATGGCGACGGGGTCCGGGCCCGCCTGAGTGCTGTAGGTAACGGCGAGTGTGCGCGGGTCGCCCGAGGCGCCGAAGGTGACGCGATAGGCGATGTCGGTCTCCCGCTGGGTGTCCACCACCTTCCAGCCCTCGGGAAGCGCGACGGAGAAGCCCTCCGGTGCCTTGAACACCCGGAAGCCGGCGGGCAGCGCGGAGGCGGTGGGCGACGGGGACGCGGTGACCGAGGGCGAGGCGGAGGCCGCGGGGGAGGTGGGGGATGTCGGTGAAGGCGTGGTGGAGGGGCTGTAGTTGTGTCCGTCGACGTTCTCGCCGGGGGTGCTGGCCGAGGCAGAGGCGGACGGAAGGGGCGAGGGGGAGGAAGCGGCCGACGAGGTCTCGGTTCCCGGGAGCTGGTGGGTTGCGGCGAGGACGGCGACCGTGACGGTGCCGACGGCCAGGGCGGTCCCGACGGCCATGCCGCGCCCGCTCCAGGTGGTGCCCGCGCCGCGGAAGGTGTCGTAGGCCCGCCGCAGCCGGGGCAGCGGGACGGGCGCGCGGTCCGCGTACGGGTCCTCGTGCAGGATGCGGGTCAGGGCCTCGCGGACCACCGGGCGGGTCATCCGCTCGCGGGAGTTCTTGCGCAGCAGCCCCTGGATGACCTGCGCCAGCGGCCCGGCGCGCGACGGGCTGCGCATCGGGAGCCGGTCCACGCCCTTCAAGGTCGCCTCGGGGCGGCCCCGGTCGCGGAACGGCGGGTGTCCCTCGACCAGTGTGTAGAGGATCGCGCCCAGCGCCCACAGGTCGGCGGCCGGTCCGATGCGCTCGTCGCGGGCCTGTTCGGGGGAGGCGTACGAGGGTGCGGTGAGCCGGGGGACGAGGGTGGCGCCGGCGAGTCCGAAGCCGGTGAGGACGACGGTGCCCCGGTCCCGCACGAAGACCTGGCCGGGGCTGAGTTCGCCGTGGGTGATGCCCTCGTTGTGCGCGGCCTCCAGGATGTCGAGCAGTTCGAGGCCGATGCGGGCCGCCCGTACATAGTGGAACGTGCCCTGCTGGGCGAGGAGTTGGCCGAGCGGTGTGCCGTCGATCCAGTCGGTGACGGTCCACAGCGTGCCGGCGTCCTCGACGGCGGCCATGACCTGTGCGACCCGGGTGGGGCTGAGCAGCACCATGATCTCGGAGGTGCGCATGATGGCGGCGGTGGTCCGGCGGGCGCTCTCCTCGTCCAGCGCGCCGGGCAGTGTCACCTGGGTGAGGAGGCAGGGGCGTTCGGCGGCCATGTCCTCGCCGTACCAGGTGACACGGTTCGTCTCGCGATGCGCGACCTCCATGGGCCGGTATCTGCCGGCGACCGACTCGTGTACGGAGACGTGTGTCTCGACCATGGCCATCCCTCGCTGAAACCCCGGGCTCTCACCTTTCCCAGAAGTACGGCGGTTGTGATGGGGTGGTTCAAAGCAACCCCAATTCCCCGGTGGTTCTTGCCTTTTATTCAATCGCGGCGGTCAGGTGTGCGAGGAAATGTCGACGGGAATATCCGTGCCCCGACCTGGCGGTAACCACCGGTAACGAGCGACTTTCCCGCCGTTGGCGCTCTGACCAGGTCCTCTTGCCTCGGTGGGGCGGATCGATGGGCCCGGGGACTTCCCGCAGCTACCTTGCTGTTCCCGGGAGTTCAGATCAGCGGTCGGAAGCGGCCAGCAGGCCGATCAGGTAGACCGTGATGGAACGCTCAAGGGTCGCGGCGAAGGGCGTGCGGAGGAATACGAGACTCGGGTCGTTGGCGTAGGCGTCGCGCACGGCCGTCGCCGGATGGCTGTGCGTCCACAGTGCTCCGACGAGAACGATCGTCATGCTGGCCGCTTCGGCGGCCTCCCGGTCGCCCAGCTCCGGCAGGATCTCCCGCAGCATGGCCGCCAGACCGGCAAGTCCTTCGTGGGCCCCCCGCTTGTACCTCGCGGCCACCTCGGCGGAGACATTGTGCTCAAGGATGCCGGCCTGGGCGCTGAGCAGTTCGCAGAGCATCCTCCGGGACGCGAACGACGAGGCCAGACCCGATGCCGCCGACTCGGCTCTCGCCGTAGCGGATCCCGTGCGGTCGATGCAGGCGGGCAGCTGATCGACCACCTCGGTCAGGAAGTCGCGGGTCAGGCTCTCCAGGAGTTCCAGGAGGACCGCCTCCCGCGACTCGAAGTAGCGCATGACGTTGGACTTCGCGAGACCCACGCGGCGGCTGAGCTCATTGAGGCTCAGGGCCGACACCGGCATCTCGCTGAGCATGGTCGCCGCGGTTTCCAGGATGGTCCGGCGGCGGACTTCGCGCTGCTCCTCGGTTCTGGCGCGCTGGAACGTATTCATGGACATATGTTACAGACCTCCGGTCCCTTGCGTAGAGACCGAAGGTCTCTTATGCTCGAAGAGCCCGCCGGTCTGTTAGGTCGGGCGGTGTCGGTGGCCTGCCCGGCCATGACCGCGAGCCGGTCCGACGCCAGGTCACCAGGCCCCACGAGTTCTGAGAGCGGGAAGCCGTCATGACGAAAAAAGTAGCCCTGGTCACCGGTGCCTCCTCGGGCATCGGCGAAGCCACCGCCCGACAGCTGCAGAAGGCCGGCTTCGTCGTCTACGGCGCGGCCCGGCGCACCGACCGGATGAGCGGCCTTGCGGCGTCGGGCGTGCGCACGCTCGCGCTCGACGTCACCAGCGAGACCTCGGCCGACAAGGCGGTCGCCGAGATCATCGCTGCCGAGGGCCGCATCGACGTCCTCGTCAACAACGCCGGCTACGGCTCGTACGGCGCGCTGGAGGACGTACCCATGGAGGAGGCGCGCGCACAGATCGAGGTGAATGTGTTCGGCCTGGCACGGCTGACTCAGCTGGTCCTTCCGCACATGCGCGCCCAGCGCGGCGGCACCGTCGTGAACATCAGCTCCATGGGCGGCCGGTTCGCCACGCCCATGGGGGCCTGGTACCACGCCGGCAAGTACGCAGTAGAAGGCCTCAGTGACGCGCTGCGCCTGGAAGTCAAGCGGTTCGGCATCGACGTCGTACTCATCGAGCCCGGCTCCGTCCGGACCGAGTGGGGCGCGATCGCGGCCGGCAAACTGCGTGCCGCCTCCGGCCGCGGGCCGTACGCCGAGCAGGCCGACGCGATGGCCAGGTCCCTGGAGCGGAGCTCGCGGCCCGGCGCCCGCATGACCTCACCCGCCACCGTCATCGGCAAGGCCGTGGTCACGGCGGCGACCGCCCGGCGTCCGCGCACCCGCTACCGCGTCGGGTTCGGAGCGCGCCCCCTCATCCTCCTCAACAGGCTGCTGCCGGACCGCACGTTCGACGCGCTCATCAAACGCTCGTCAGGGGTTCCGGCGTGAACGCCGCGCTCTGACACCGACAACTCCCGAGAATCCACCACCAATTCACGAGTGAAGGAAAGACCATGCCCGAATCCACCGGCCCTCGGCCCAAGGCCCTGATCGTCCTGTCGTCGGCACGGCTGCTCCCGCTGAGCGAGCCCGCCGGCCACCCCGGGATACCGACCGGGTTCTTCCTCGTCGAACTCGCCGCCGTCATGGCGGAGTTCGAGAGCGAATACGACTTCATCCTGGCCACACCGGACGGCCAACTGCCGCAGCTCGACGTCAACGGACTCGCTCTCAACTTCCACGCGGGCGCAAACCTCGGCCCTGCCACCGCCCGCACCACCATGCAGATCGGAGTCGAGCGGTTCGGCCCCGCGAAGCTGCGCGAGAAGAACCCCGACCTCCACAAGCGCCGTGAGACCGAACTCGCCCTCGCCCACCGGCTTCTCGGCCGCATCCTGGTCTCCGATCCGCTTCCCAGGACCGACGCGGAGGCCATCTCCGTCCGGGGCGATGTCGTCGCCGGCTTCGACGCGCTGCCGGAGCGCGAGTACCTGTCCGTCCAGCAGCTGATCGAACGGCACCGCGATCCCGCATCCGACTTCTCGCTGGCGGACCTGGCCTTCGTGCACATGCCCGGCGGACACGCCCCGATGGTCGACTTCCACGACAACCCGTGGATGGGGGAGTTGCTCCACACCCTGCGTGAGGTCGACGTCCCGATATCCCTCATCTGCCACGCGCCGATCGCCCTCACCTCGGCGCGCTACCGGGTCGGCGGCGACGGGACGGTCACGACCGATCCCGACCATGCCTTCAAGGGCGCGCGGATCACCACCGTGCCCAAGTACGGCGAAAAGGCGATGCTCGCTTTCCAGTACCCCAAGGTGCCCGGGGAGCGCACGCGCCTGACCTACTACGTCGACGTTTCGCTCAAGGAGGCCGGCTACGACGTCAACCTCACCCTCAACCCCTCGGCCGCAAAGGTGGTTTGGGACGCCGGCCACTCCCTGCTGACCGGCAACGGGCCCCAGGCCGCGGACGAGCAGGCCGCCCGTCTGGCCGAGATCGTGCGCGGCCGGGCGCGCAACTCCCGTTCCATCGCGGGCTAGTTGTGCCCACGGTCAGGCTTCGCTCACCGCGAGCGCCGCCAGTTCGCGGTCGACGGCGTCCTGGTGGGCCCGGGCGTCCTCGCGGGCCCTCTTCGGGCTCCAGCGGCCGGCCATCACGAACACGAAGGGCAGGAAGAGGACCTGGCCGCCCACACAGATCCACCACCAGGTGCGCCACTCGCCGGGACCGTCCTTCGCGGCCTGCTGCACCTTCGGGCCGTACTCCTTGAGCACCTTGAGCTGCGGCTGTGCCTTCTGTACGACGGCCAGGTCGGCGGGGCCGACCTCCTTGACCGCGCGGGCGGCGAGGTCGGCGGGTGTGGTGGTCGGCGTGTACTTGCCCAGTTCGGCGAAGAGTTGGGGGTGCGCGCCGACGACGGCCAGCGCCGGGGCGGCCTGCTTCTGCGCCGCCGCGACCTCGGCGCCGTGCTCGACGAGCGGGGTGACCGAGGTGACCAGCACCGGGATGAACGCCGCCGACACGGCGACCACGATGCGTACCGTCCAGCCCCAGACCGCGAGGCCGGCGGCGGTCGCGGCCGGATTGCGCTTCTCCACGGTCTCGGTGAAGCTCGCCATCCAGGGGGCGTAGGCGATTCCGCTGAACACGCCGATCGCGACGAACAGCCAGGCGAAGGTGTAGTAGCCGGTCGTCGCGTGGGTGGCCCGTGAGGCGAAGACCGCGGTCGCCACTACGGCACCGATCCCGCCGACGATCATGAAGGGCTTGCGCACCAGCAGCCGGTCCGAGAGCAGGCCGGCCACGATCAGCGCGAGGGCGTTCGCGGCCCAGTACCAGTTGGCCAGGCCGTTGGTGCGCTGCTCGCTGTAGCCGAAGGTGGTCGAGAAGTAGACGACGAAGTTGCCGACGGCGGCGTAGTAGAGGAGCAGGAAGACCGCGATCGCGAAGGCGGAGCCGAGGATGTCCAGGCGCAGCATCTGCCGCCACTCGCCGCGCCGTACCGCCTCGGTGTCCAGTCCCTTGGCGCGGGCTTCGACCAGGGCCCGGTCCCGCAGGCTCACCATGATCTGGTCGCGCAGCCCGGGCGACAGCTCGCGCAGGGCGAACAGGGCGACGGCGAACACGATCAGCCCGGCCGCCCCGGAGTAGCGCAGCTCGTCCTGCCAGCCGGCGGAGTCGAGGGTGCTGCTGGTCACCGAGGTGACGACCAGGCTGCCGATGACCGGGCCCATCGTCCAGTAGCCCATCGCGGTGGCGCGGCCGAGCTGCGGTGAGAAGTCCCGTATCAGCGCCGGGGTCGCGACCAGCACGATGCCCTCGATGACGCTGACGACGGCGAACAGCACCAAGTACGCCGTCTTGTCGGCCGCGTTGGGCAGTCCGAAGAAGACGAGAAGCGCGGCGATCAGCAGTCCGTAGACCACGAGGTTCGCCCGTCCCCAGCGGTCCGCGAGGCCGGCCACGAGGGAGGCGAAGGCCCCGAAGGCGTTGCCTATGACCGAGACCCACACGAAGTAGCGGTAGGTCATGTCGAAGTGCGTGATGATCGACGTCGCCACCGCGTACTGGATGTAGAGCATGTAGTAGAGGACGACGGTCGTGACCACCACGATCGCCAGATACGACATGCGTCGCCCAGTGGCCGGATACGCCGGCAGATCGCGGCGGTACAGCCGGGCGAGCGCGCCACGAGAGTCGGCGCCGGGCGCGTCGGTACCGGGGTTACTCGTGTCAAAGGGTGCGGAAGCGGAAGACATACGACTCCCTTTGGAGCTGCTGGGGACGGGGTGAGCGGCGGGAGGGTGGGGGTCCTTCCGTTCGGCGGAGCGTAGTACCGACTAGTCGGTACGGCTAGATGCGTGACAAGCCTTCGCACGCGGGGTCGAGAACGGGACCCCGCGTGCGGCAAGACGGCATCGCCTGTGCCGTCAGCGGCAGGTCAGCGCAGTCCGAAACGCTCCGACCAGTCCGCGATCTCCGCGGCAGTCGCATTGCCCCCGCACACCACGAGCCCCAGCCGCGCGCCCTCGCCGACCCGCTCGAGCACCTGCCGGGCGGCGGGCAGCAGACAGCCCGCGGCGGGCTCGGTCCACACCTTGCCGTGCTCGGCGAGGTCGAGACAGCCCCGCACGGCGTCCCGGTCGGAGACGGTCAACACCTCGGTGACCAGGGCCGACACATGGTCGTACGTCAGCTGCGACACGGCCGGCGCGCTGAGCGTGGTCACGATCGAGGACGGTGCGACCGGCACCGGGCCACCGGCCGCGAGCGCCGCGGACATGGCCTCGGCGCCCTCGGTCTCCACGCCCCAGACCCGGATCCAGGGCCGCCGCTCGTGCAGGGCGGCGGCGACCCCGGCGATCAGTCCACCGCCGCCGATGCTGACCAGTACGTCGGTGAGTTCACCGGCGTCGTCCGCGAACTCCAGCCCCACGGTGCCCTGTCCGGCGATCACCACCGGGTCGTCGAACGGGTGGACCAGGGTCAGCCCCTCGTCCCGCAACCGGTTCACCAGCGCGAACGCGCTCGGCATGTCGTC
Organism: Streptomyces sp. NBC_01622; assembly: GCF_045209635.1. Lineage (NCBI taxonomy): Bacteria > Bacillati > Actinomycetota > Actinomycetes > Kitasatosporales > Streptomycetaceae > Streptomyces > Streptomyces sp. NBC_01622. The sequence goes on along the minus strand of NZ_CP109293.1, from coordinate 826,897 downwards.
GGTCAGCCGCAGCGACGCGCCCGCCGCCTCCACCAGCGCCACGGACCGCGCCGGCGCCGAACGCGGCATCACCACCGTGGCCTTCACGTCCAGCGCCGCCGCCATGACCGCGAGCGCGATCCCGTGGTTGCCCCCGCTGACCGCCACCACCCCGGCCGCCAACTCGTCCTCGCCGAGCGACAGCAGCTTCGCCGTGGCACCGCGCGCCTTGAAGGAACCCGTGCGCTGCAACAGCTCCAGCTTCGTCGTGACCGGCACACCGAGCAGCTCCGAGAGCCCGGGACTCTCCACGGTCGGGGTGCGTACGACGTGTCCGGCGATCCGCTCGGCGGCGGCTTCGATGTCCGAGATGCCGATCAAGGCAGTCATCCTCCCGGCACGGGGCGAGGCGGTCCGTGCCGTGTCGACCCTGACTCGGAAAGGACGTGCAGGTCAACACGTTTCAGAGATCGCGGCGCATCAGGAACTCCAGCAGGGACCGCAGCTCGTCCGCCGGCCCGGCCTCCAGGGGAACACCGGCGAGAGCCGTCTCCACGGCGGCGATGTGCCGACGGGCCTCCGCCAGCGTCGCCGTTCGGCCACCGGCCTCCTCGATCAGCCCGGCAGCCACGGCGGGTTCGGCACCCGATTCCAGCAGTGTGGCGAGGTGCCGAGCGCCGGGGGCGGAGAGCGCGGTCAGCACCGGGAAGGTCTTCTTGCGCTCCCGCAGATCGCCGTGCACGGGCTTGCCGGTCACCGCCGGGTCGCCCCAGATCCCCAGGACGTCGTCGACCAGCTGGAAGGCGATGCCCATATGCCGTCCCGCCCGGTCCAGTGCGGCGACTGTCGCCGGGGGCGCCCCGCCGAGTACGGCACCAAGCGCGGCCGAACAACCCAGCAGCGCACCGGTCTTGCCCTCGGCCATCGCCCGGTACTCGTCGGGGCGCACGCGCTCCGGACCCATCCAGGGACGTGCCGCGAACAGCAGGTCGTCAGCCTGTCCGTGGACCAGGTCGCCGAGCGCGGTGGACAGCAGGCGCAACCCGCCCGCGCCGCCCGAGGCCGTGGCGAGCGTCTCCACGGCCAGCGCGAACAGGGCGTCGCCCGCGAGAACGGCCGGTCCCGTGCCGTATGCCTTCCACACCGTGCGGCGGCGGCGCCGGGTCTCGTCGCCGTCCATGATGTCGTCGTGCAGCAGCGAGAAGGTGTGCACCAGCTCCACTGCCACGGCAGCGGCGATCCCGGCCCGCGCAGGCGCACCGGCGGCTTCCGCGCCGAGTACGGCGAGGGCCTGCCGCACGCCCTTGCCGCCCGGCGCGACGACGGGCGTACCGCCCACCTCGCACCAGCCGAACGAGTAGGCCGCCATCTCGCCGAGCCACGGATGCAGCCGCCCGACCGTCTCCTTCAGCGCGGGGTGCACCAACTCCCGGCAACGGTCGAGGACTTGGGGTGCGGTCGGTGCCGCTACGACTGAGGGGAGCGCCGTCACCTTACGACCTCCACCGTGACGCCCAGCTCGTCCTGCGCCCGTGCCACCATCTGGCGCGCGTGCCGCAGCCCTATGTGCTCCAACACCCGTGCCAGATCCGCCAGTTCGGCCGCCGTCTCGGCACTGTCGCGGCCCAGGCGGGCCAGGGACTTGGCCAGGCCCAGCCGTGAGAGTGCCTCGCCGCGCGGCTCGCTCATCGCGCGGAACTCGGCGAGCGCCTGCTCGTAGAGGTCCCGCGCCTCGGCGTAACGCCCGTCGCGGTACAGGACGTTGCCGCGCATTTTGTGGTTGTACGCGAGCGCGCTGGACAGATTCATCGCACGACAGCTCTCCTCGGCCTCGGACAGCAGGCCGAGTGCCCGCTCGGGGTCCCGGTCACGCACCGAGACGATGTCGGCGAGTCCGCGCAGCGCCCAGGCGTGCCCGCGCCGGTCGTCGGCGCCCGCCGCGATCGCGGCCGCCTCCTCGAACATCGCGTACGCCGTGTCGTAGGAACCCCTGTTGCGATGGATCTGTGCGATGCCCTCCAGCGCCCACACCGTGTGCCGGGCCTCGCCGCGCTTGCGGGCCTCGGCCAGCAACTGTTCGTGCAGCCGTGCCACGGCCTCGTAGTCGCCCTGGATACGGCCGGTCTCGGCGAGGCCCGCCAGCGAGTATCCCCGTACGACGATGTCGCCGCCGCGCTCGCCGAGTTCGGCCGCGAGCCCGAGCAGCCGCCAGGCCAGCGGGAAGGCGCCGCGCTGCCGGGCCAGGGTGCCGCCGCTCCACAGGGCCCAGGCCATCGCGGCCGTGTCCCCGGCCTCGCGGGCCGCGCGATAACTCGCCTTCCATGCCCGGTCCGCCTCCCGCACCTGCCCGAGCCGCCGGTGCGCCTCGGCGACCGCGAGCCCCGAGCGGGCCGCCTCGCCGCGCTGCCCCGACCGCTCGGCCGCCGCCAACTGCTCGGTGCCGGCGGCCAGTACGTCGACCAGTGAGGAGTTCACGGACAGGGTGGTGAGGGCGCCCTGGTACTCCGGTGCGAATGCCTTGCCGTACATCGATGCCTTCCGGTCTGTATACACCACATGTAGACACTGTGTGTATACATAGCGTGTATAGAGCGTCGAAAATCAGCCCTGGCCGTGGGGGCCAGGGCGTCATCTGCTGTTGCGGATCAAGACGTCGATGCGGTCGGCGAGGTTGCCTGTGCGGCGCAGATCACTCGCCGGGCCTCAGTGCTGCTGCGCTTTCTGCGGAGTCACCTCGCTGGGCCGTACGACGACGAATCCCTGCCCCTGGAGCATGAGTTGGACGGCCTCGCCCGAGCCGCCCCGCAGCATCGACCCGATGGACTGCGAACGGTGCAGCGAGGTCTGGAGGTTGGCCGACCAGCCGACGACCGCGTCCGTGTCGACGAACACCGGGTACTGCGGCGAGACGGGTATGACCAGGGGGTTGCCCTCGCAGACCAGGCCCAGCTTGCCCTGCCCGGTGAAGACGCTGTTGAACAGGCCGCCGCCCGCGATGCCGGAGCCCTTCACCGTCTTGATCGCGTACGACAACGAGGCGTCGAAGCAGAGGACGTTGCGGCCGTTGACGGTGAACTCGTCACCGGGGTCGATCTCGACCACGAAACAGTTCTGCGCCTCGTGCGCGAACCACGCCTCGCCCTGGCCGCGCACCGCCATCAGCGGCAGGCCCTCACCGGTGACCGCGCGCTTGAGCATGCCGCCCACGCCCTGGCCCTTGCGTTCGAACTGGAGGTTGCCGCGGTAGGCGATCATCGCCCCCTGGCGGGCGAGCATCTCGCCGTTGACCGCGTACTTGATGCACTTGGCGTTCTCTACGGTCATGCCCGGCGCGGTGGCCGGCTGCACCATGTGCTCACTGGAAAACAGATCACCCTTCATGCGGGCATCCTGACCCGGAAGATCTCATTCCGCCAAGATCGTGGAGGGGTTCACCCTGCAAGGTGGTCAGGCGCCGAAGAGTTGCGTCCAGTACGTCCCCATCTGTCCGCCGCCCGCGAAGCCGATGCCTATGTGGGTGAAGTCCGGCTTGAGGATGTTGGCGCGGTGGCCGGGGCTGTTCATCCAGCCCTCCACGACCTCGGCGGGGGAGCGCTGACCACACGCGATGTTCTCGCCGATCGTGCGCCTGCGCGAGCCCGCGGCGGCGGCCCGGTCCCAGGGCTGGGAGCCGTCGGGGGAGGTGTGCGAGTAGAAGGCCCGGGCCACCATGTCCGTGCTGTGCGCCTGCGCGGCGGCGGCGAGCAGCGGGTCCACGGCAAGGGGCCGCAGCCCGGCCCTGGCCCGCTCCGCGTTGGTCAGTGCTACGACCTTGTCCGCCGTCCCGGCCAGATTGCGTTCGGTGAGCGGCCTCGCCCACAGCGCCGTCCAGTAGATGTCGCCCGAGCGGGGATCGACGGCCTGGGCGAGGCCCGTGTGCGTGAAGACGCGTTCGAGCAGTGTCCGGCGGGCCTGTTCGGTGCGGAGGCAGTAGTCGACGAACTCGGCGGGACTGCGCGGACCGGAGACCAGGTGTTCGCCGACGGTGAGATAGGCGTACCCGGTACGGATCACCCGCTGGTACACGGAGGTGGCGTCCCGGCTCTCGGTGCTGAGGTGCCCGGCGGCGGCCATGTCGGCGACGTGGGCCTGCGCGGCCGAGGCGAGCCGGGGGTCGAGTGAGACGGGCGGTGAACCGGCTTTGGCGCGGGCCGAGTTGACCAGCGCGAGGAAGCCGGTGGGGTCGGAGGCGGGGGAACCCCCGGGTCGCGCGCCGGCGTCCGTGACCCGTGGCCTCGTGGCGCCGCCCCCTCCTGGTGACGGGGCGGCGGCAGAGGGAGCCGCGTCCTCGACGATGTCCACGCCGAAGTCCCGTGCGATGCCCGCGAGTCCGTCGGCGTACCCCTGCCCCAGTGCGCGCAGCTTCCAGCCCGTGCCGCGTCGGTAGAGCTCGGCGAGGAGCAGGACGGTCTCCCGCTGGGGGCGTGCCGGGGTGAAACGGGCGAGGGGACGGCTGCCCGCGTCCGCGACATGCAGGGTGGGGGCGGGCAGTCGGCCCAGCGGTGTGCCCGGGTCGGCGGGGCTGACGACGACGGTGACCCGGGCGGCGCCGGCGCGGAGCCGGGCGGGATCGACGGTGAGGGTGTCGCCCTGAAGGCGGGCTCCGGTAACGGTCGGCTGGTTGTAGAACACGAAGTCCGCGTCACCGCCGACCTTCCCGCTCTCGTCCGTGATCAACGCCGACACGTCGAACGGGCCGGGCACCCGCAAGGTCATGGCACCGCCCGGGAGGGGCAGATTGCCGCCCGGCACCAGCTCGTTCATGGCACCGCCCTCGCTGTTCGTGCCCGGGGAAGTGCCCGGTGGGGGAGTTCGTCCTCCACTCAACGTCCCGTCACGGCAAGAGGGTTCCCGCAGGGCGCGCTGGGTGCCGGTGTGCGAGGCTGCCCGGCACCCACCGTGAAGCGCACTCAGTGCCGGGCGATCCCCGGCGCGATGTCCTCGTAGGCCGCGCGCCGTTCGGTGACGTAGGAGCCCCGGCCGGTGAGCGGCGAGCCCTGGAGCGTCCTGGTGCGCTTGCCGCAGAACGCGGACTCCAGGGTGCCCGCCATCGTGTTCAGCACCGTGCCGTTGTTCGAGGTGTTGGCCAGCGCGGTGAGGCTGCGGCGGCCGTCCTTCGACGTGAAGGAGTAGGTGTAGAAACCCTGGACCGCGCCCGTGTGGCCGTACACGGAGACGCCGCAGGACAGGTCGCGCCGCCGCAGGCCGAGGCCGTACCGCGTCGTGCTGTTGACCGGAGTCCACCGCTCCATCTGTGCGAGCGCGGCGGCGGAGGTGAGCCTGCCGGAGAGCAGTGCGGAGAAGAAGGTGTTCAGGTCGTGGGTGGTGGAGATGAGCGCGCCCGCGCTCTGGGCCCAGGAGACCGTCTGGTCGGTCGCGTCGACCGGTTTCGCGTCCGCGCGGTCCTGGGTGAGGTAGCCGCGGGCGTGGCGGCCCGGGATCTTCGTGTCCGGGTGGACGTAGAAGGTGTCGCGCAGTTTGAGCGGCTTGATGATGCGGTCGCGGTACGCGCTCCCCACGGAGTGGCCGGTCAGCTTCTCGATGAGCATCCCGGCGACCACGAAGTTGGTGTTCGAGTACGAGTAGGCGGCGCCCAGCGCGTTGGTGCGCGGATGCTTGAGGGACAGCCGCACCAGCTGCCGGTAGGTGAAGACCTTGTCGCGTACGGCTTCGAAGCCGGAGACCGAGTTGGCGAACATGGAGTCCGTGTAGTCGTACAGGCCGCTGCGGTGGCTCAGCAGGTGACGCACGGTGATCCGCTTGTCGGGCAGCAGGCCGGGCAGATAGCGGTCGACCGAGGCATCCAGGTCGAGCCTGTGCGCGTCGGCGAGTTGGAGCAGGACGACGGCGGAGAACGACTTGGTGATGCTGCCGATGCGGAAGCGGTCGGCGTTGTCGATGGCCCGGCGTGTCGTGCGGTCGCCGATGCCCGCGGCGGCCGTGCGGACGGTTCCGTGGTCGTCGATGCGGGCGATCGCCCCAGGTGCGCCCTGTGTCGTCAGGGTGCGCAGCACGGCGCGGAGGCCCGCCATGTCGGGGGCCGGAAGCGGGGCTGTGCTGCCGGTTCTCGTGGTGTCCGACCCGTGGGTCGCGGCATGCGCCGGTACCGCTGTGAGCGTCAGCAGTGCCGCTGCCGACGCCGTGGCCCTGCGCACCGTTCTTGAGACCATCCGGTTTCTCTCCCATTTTTCTTGTGTGCGAGATCGGTCACAGTCGCGCGAGGCAACCTTGTCGCGGCCCGTCACATCTCCACAGCCGACGCACAGTTGGTCACTCGCTGATCGCTGGGCGACGCTGATTCGCAAAGTATTGCCATGAAAGTTACGAAAACCATTCATTTCGGCTTTACATGCACATGACTGATCCGTAAGGGTTTCGCCTCGGGGCCCGACCAGCCCCCTGGGCGCTCTCAACCGCGCCCGGTCTCAAGGCGGTTGGCGATCCCGGCCGTCTCGAAGCGAGGAGCCCTCACCCATGCGTGGACCCCACATACGCGGCCTGGCCGTCGCCGTCGCCGTGACGACGGCCGCCACGGGGCTGGCCGGAACGGCCTTCGCGGGACCGGCCACGGGGACGGACCACGCGGTGGCGGCCACCGGCACCACCGCCGCGTCCGTCGTCACGGCCGCGCGTGCCGCCGCCTTCGCGCACGCGCCGGCGACCGGTGTCGTCCAGGGCGACGCACTCCGGGCCAAGGACGTGATGATCGACCCCGAGGGCGCACGCCATGTCCGGTTCATCCGCACGCACCAGGGCATGCTGGTCCTCGGCGGCGACCTCGTCGTCCACCTGTCCCGCCAACTGGCCTACATAGGGGTCACCAGAGCGGCCGACCACAGCGTCAAGCCCGCCACCACACGACCCGAGCTGACGGCGGCACAGGCCGAGACGAAGGCCGCCACCGTCGCCAAGGGCGACGCGGGCACCGCCCGCCTCGTGGTCGACGCCCGCGACGGCCGGGCCGCCCTCGCCTACCAGATCCCCGTCAGCGACAGCGACACCACCGAGGCCACCGGCACCCGCACCGTCGTCATCGACGCCGTCACCGGCAAGGTCCGCAGCAACACCCCCGACAGTGACGAGTTCCTCTCACCCGAGCTGCTCGACACCCTGCGCGAGCGCGGCGAGACCCTGAACCCCGCCACCGGCACCGCCGCACAGCCGACCGCGCTCACCGCGGCCGGCGCGACCCACTACCCGGTCACCGCCACGGGCACCGGCACCTCCCTCTTCGTCGGCAAGGTGCCGCTGACCACCACCCGCACGGCACGCACCAGTTACCTCCTCAAGGACCCGACCCGCTGGGGCACCGAGACGCGCGACGCCAAGGGGCAGGAACTGGAGAGCTTCGCGCGCGGCAAGGCGTTCACCAGCACCACTGACAAGTGGGGCAACGGCACCGTCTCGCACCGCGACAGCGCCGCCGTCGACGCCCAGTACGGCATCACCAAGACCCTCGACTTCTACAAGAAGACCTTCGGCCGCAAGGGCATAGCGAACGACGGCAAGGCTGCCCGCGGCATGGTCCACTTCGGCAACAAGGTGGCCAACGCGTTCTGGGACTCGACCTGCGACTGCATGCTCTACGGCGACGGTGACGGCGACATGTTCAAGAAGCCGCTGGTCGTCCTCGACGTCACGGGACACGAGCTGACCCACGGCGTCGTGGACGCCACCGCCGAGCTGGAGCCGACCCGCGTCGACGCGGACGGCAACCAGTACGGCGAGGCCGGCTCACTGAACGAGTCCCTCGCCGACATCTTCGGCTCCAACGTCGAGTTCAGCGCGAACAATGCGAAGAACCCGCCGAACTACCTCATCGGCGAGAAACTCGGCCTCGCCCAGAAGTTCCTGCGCCGCCTCGACCACCCCTCCCTCGACAAGCTCGAAGGCACCATCGACTACTGGTCGCCGCAGACCTACGACGCCGAGGTGCACGCCGGTTCCGGTGTCTCCTCGCACGCGTACTACCTGCTCGCCGAGGGCAGCGGACGCAAGACGATCGGCGGCTTCGCCTACGACTCGCCCACCTACGACGGGTCCACGGTCACCGGCATCGGACGCGCCAGGGCTACCGCGATCTTCTACCGCGCGCTCACCCGCTACATGGTGTCCACCACCGACTTCCACGACGCGCGCCTCGCCACACTGAAGGCGGCGGCGGACCTCTACGGCGCGAACAGCACGGCGTACCAGACCGTCGACAAGGCCTGGGCCGCCGTGAACGTCACGGTCGCCAACACCCCCGCGGCCGGGCGCTGATGACTCTCCGGGTGTCCCGCCACGAGCGGGGGCACCCGGACGCCCGGCCTCAGATCCACTGCTTCTCGACCTCCTCGGACACCGTGAACACGGCCTCGCAGGAAGGGCAGCTCGCCTTCCCGAACACATACGTCAAGGCCGTCGCGACTTCTGTCTGCCCGAACTCGACCGCCTCGCCGTGCAGTCGCGCACCGATGCCGTCGAGTTCGTCGGGCGTGGCCGGTATCAACTCCGTCCGCCCCTCGGTGTTCTCCTCCTTGCCCGTGCCGGTCACGTAGTCGCCGGCCGAGGTGAAGATGCCGTACGAACCGAACGCGACGTACAGGCCCTCCTCGCACTCGGGGCATTCGAGGTCGTACTCCTCGCTGTTCACACCCTCCAAAGCCTCGGCCCACACCTCGCCGCCCTCGAAGGCGAGCACGGCCATCTGCAGATAGACGAAGGTGTGCGCGTCCTGCGTCGGGTCGGCACGCAACCGGCGTGCGACGTCGAGCAGTTGGCCCATCTCGCGCGCATAGCGCTTGTGGCAGTCCTCGTCCGGGTCCGTGGTGATCAGCCCGGCCATGGTGACCGCCTGTATCGGCCCGCCCGGTGCCCGCTCCAGCGCGATGTCGACCAGCACGGGCATCGCCGCCCAGCTCGCGTCGTACACCGACCCCTGGTGACACAGGGAACCCCACAACTCCTGCCACACGGCGTCGTCCTCGGAGCCGCCGAGGCGCGCGAACAGACCGGGGATGTCCTCGGCGCTGCCGTAGGCGTGGGTCAGCCCGGACCAATCGATCGTCGTCATACGGCGATTGTGCCGCCCGGCACTGACAACGCGGGTCCGGCCGCGGGCGGCTCCGTTAGACCTGCCGTCAACTTGGACCGGACGAATCCTGCTTCTTTCATTGACGACGGAAAAGAAGGCATCTAGGTTCCGGCCATGCGCTCGATCCCCCACACGGAGTCGTTCCCGGCCCACACGCCGGCCGCCTCACAGGTGTTCACGACCGTGCTGTCCCACGGCCCCCTCACCCGACTTGAGGTGGCCCGCCGGGCCGGGCTGTCGGCGGCGGCCGTGACCAAGGCGGTCCGGCCGCTGATCGAGGCGGGGTACCTGGCGGAGGGTGCCGACCAGGACGCGCCCCCGGCGCTGGGGCGGCCCGCGAACCTCGTCCGGGTCGACGGCGGGCGCGCGCTGTTCATCGGGGTCAAGGTGACCGGCGACGAGATCATCGGCGTCCTCACCGACCTGTGCTGCCGCATCCGGGTCGCCCGCCATGTGCCGCTGACCGACCGCGACCCCCGGGCGGTGCTGGCGTCGATCGCGGACCTGGCCCAGGAACTCCGCACCGAGGCGGACGAGTTGGGCATCCAGGTGGTCGGCCTCGGCCTCGCGGTCTCCGGCGACGTGGACCGCGGCGAAGGGGTCGTCCGCTACTCGCCGTTCCTGGAGTGGCGTGACGTACCGCTAGCCGAACTGGCCGCCATGACAACGGGGTTGCCGGTCACCGTCGACAACGACGTGCGTGCGCTGACCGTCGCCGAGCAGTGGTTCGGCGCCGGCGCCGGTCTCACGGACTTCGCCGTGGTGACCGTCGGCGCGGGCATCGGCTGCGGACTGGTCGTGCACGGCCGGGTCGTCGCCGGTGCCCACGGCGTCGCGGGCGAGATCGGCCATGTCGTCGTCGATCCCGCCGGGCCCCGCTGTCACTGCGGCAACCGCGGCTGCGTCGAGGCGATCGCCGGGGACGCCGCGATCGTCGCCCGCGTCCGCGAGGTGACGGGGGTTCAGGTCGCCGACACCTCAGAAGCCGTGGCCCTCGCCCACCGGGGCGACGCCGGAGCCCGCGAGGTCTACGCGCGGGCCGGGGAGGCGATCGGCCGGGGCATCGCGACCGTGGCCAACCTGCTCGGCCCCGAACGCGTGATCATCTCCGGCGAAGGGCTCGCCGCCTACGACCTGTTCGCCGAGCAGATCCGCGACTCCTTCGCCGAGGCAGCCTTCGGCTCCGCCGCCCGCTGCGACGTACGCACCCGCCCGCTGCCCTTCGACGAGTGGGCGCGCGGGGCCGCCGCCACCGCGATCCAGTCCTTCATCCGAGCCGCCGACTAGCCCGCACGATCACCCTCCGACCCGCACGAGGAGCCCAACGATGTACTCCCTCACGCCCGTTCGCGCCCTGAGAGCCATGGTGGTCCTGGCCCTCACCGCAGGCTTCGCCACCCACCTCCCCACCGCGCACGCGGACACCGCGCCGGCCGTCGCGGCCAAGCCTTATATGGGCTGGTCGAGTTGGAGCATGCAGTCGTCCAAGTACCCCGGCCTCAACCCGGACGGCGACTACAGCTACCTCACCGAGGCGAACGTCAACAAGCAGACCGACGCGCTCGCGAGCAAGCTGAAGAAGTACGGCTACGACCACGTCAACATCGACGCCGGCTGGTGGATGGACAAGACCTGGAAGTCCGGATTCGACGAGTACGGGCGCCAGAAGGCCGACCCGGTCCGCTTCCCCAGCGGCATGAAGGCCGTCGCCGACCGCATCCACTCCAAGGGCCTCAAGGCCGGCATCTACCTGCCCGCGGGCCTGGAGAAGGGGGCCTACGGCGACGGGAAGACGCCCATCTGGAACGCCGACGGCTGCACCACCGCCGACATCGTCTACAGCGACCTGCGCACCACCAACGGCTGGGACAGCGCATACAAGATCGACTTCTCGCGGCCCTGCGCCCAGAAGTACATCGACTCCCAGGCCCAGTTGATCGCCGGCTGGGGCTACGACTTCCTCAAGCTGGACGGTGTCGGCCCCGGTTCGGGCAAGAGCGGTGATCAATACGACAACGTTGCCGACGTGGCCGCCTGGAACAAGGCCATCACCGCCACCGGACGCCCCATCCACCTCGAACTCTCCTGGTCCCTCGACTACGGGCACGCCGCCGACTGGAAGAAGTACTCCAACGGCTGGCGCATCGACACCGACGTCGAGTGCTACTGCAACACCCTTGTCAGCTGGGAGAATTCGGTCGACGACCGCTGGGACGACGCCCCCGCCTGGACCGACAAGGCGGGCCCCGGCGGCTGGAACGACCTCGACTCCCTCGACGTCGGCAACGGCTCGATGGACGGCCTGACCAAGGCGGAACGCCAGAGCTACGCCACCCTCTGGGCCGTCGCCAAGTCCCCGCTGTTCACCGGCGACGACCTCACCCAGCTCGACGACTACGGCCTCTCCCTGCTCACCAACCGTGAGGTCATCGCCGTAGACCAGAGCGACGCGCCGCCCGCCCGCCCCGTCACCCCGTCCGACGCCCAGCAGGTGTGGGCCGCCAAGAACCCCAACGGCACCTACACCGTCGCCCTGTTCAACCTCGCCAGTGCCCCCGCCGCCGTCTCCGCGAACTGGACGGCCCTCGGCTTCACCGGCAAGGCCGATGTCCGTGACCTCTGGAACCACGAGGACCTCGGCTCCTACACCAACAAGGTGACCCAGGCCCTGCCCGCCCACGGCTCCCGCCTCTTCACCGTCACCCCGCACGGCAGCGCCGTCACCTCCACCGCCTACGAGGCCGAGGCCACCACCAACACCCTCGGCGGCAACGCCAACATCGCGGACTGCTCGGCCTGTTCCGGCGCCCACAAGGTCGGCAACCTCTACCTCGGCGGCAAGCTCACCGTCAACAACGTCGTCGCCGCCAAGGCCGGCACCTACCAGGTGAAGATCGCCTACGTCAGCGGCGACTCACGCTCGGTCGCCGTCTCCGCGAACGGCAACGGCGCCACCGGCCACAAGTTCCCGTCCACCGGCGACTGGGGGACCGTCGGATCGGTCAGCGTGCCGGTGACGTTGAAGGCGGGCGCGAACACCATCACCTTCGACAGCGGTTCGAGCTACGCACCGGACATCGACCGGATCGACGTGCCCAAGTCCTCCTCCTGAGCCGACCTTTGCGGAGACCCATCATGTCCAGTGCACTGCCCGACCTGCCCAGACGCAATCTGCTCGCCCTCGCCGCGGCCACCGGCGCCCTCGCCGGCCTGCCCGCCTTCACCGCCTCCGCCGCACCCGAGCGACCCGCCAACACCGCGTACAGCGGCGGCACTTCACGCAACAGCCTGTGGTGGCAGGCCCCCGCCGACGACAACTCGATGATCGAACAGGGCCTCCCCGTCGGCAACGGCCGCCTCGGCGCCCTCGCCGGCAACGACCCCGGCCACGAGGTACTCCTCGTCACCGACGCCACCATGTGGACCGGCGGCCTCAACGACACCCTCGACTCGGACGGCCAATTCCCCTACGGCCGCGCCGACTTCGGCTCCCTCACCCTGCTGGCCCGGCTCACCGTCGACATCCCCGACCACGACCTGGGCGCGGTCTCCGGCTACCGCCGCGCCCTCGACCTGGAACAGGGCGTGGCGACCACCTCGTACGTCCGCTCCGGAGTGACGTACCAGCGGCAGCTGTTCGCCAGCCGCCCCGACGACGTGATCGTCCTGCACTTCACCCAGAACGGCGGCGGACGCTACACCGGCACCGTCGACCTGGCAGGCACGCACGGCGAACCGGCCACGGACGCCCGCTCGTTCGGCGGCACCCTGGCCAACGGCCTGCGCTACGGCGCCGCCGTCACCGCGTACGGCACCGGCGGCAGCGTCACCGTGAACGGCTCGCGCGTCGCGTTCTCCGGCTGCAAGGACGTCACCGTCGTGCTGAGCGGCGGCACCAACTACGCGCCCAACGCGGCGGCCCACTACCGCGATCCGTCCCTCGACCCGCAGAAGCTGGCCCGCACCAAGGTGAGCGCAGCCGCCAAGCACACGGCGGCCACCCTGCTGCACACCCATGTCGCCGACCACGGCGCTCTGTTCGGACAGCTGGGCATCTCGCTCGGCACCTCGTCCGCCGACCAGCGCGCCCTGGACACCTGGGAGCGCATCCAGGCCCGGGCCCGCGACGGCGAGCCCGACCCCGAACTCGAAGCCTCCTACCTCCAGTTCGGCCGGTATCTGATGATCGCCGGCTCCCGGGGGAGTCTGCCGATGGGCCTCCAGGGGAACTGGCTCGACGGCAACGACCCCGACTGGATGGGCGACTACCACACCGACATCAACATCCAGATGAACTACTGGATGGCCGACCGCGCCGGACTCTCCCAGTGCTTCGACGCGTTCACCGACTACTGCGTCGCCCAGCTCCCCGACTGGACCGACGTCACCCGCAGACTCTTCAACGACTCCCGCAACCGCTACCGCAACTCCAGCGGAAAGAACGCCGGTTGGACCGTCGCCATCTCCACCAACCCCTACGGCGGCGGAGGCTGGTGGTGGCACCCGGCCGGCAACGCCTGGCTGAGCAACACCCTCTGGGAGCACTACGAGTTCACGGGCTCACGCGCCCACCTCACGAAGATCTACCCGCTCCTCAAGGGCGCCGTCGAGTTCTGGGAGGCGCGGCTGCTCACCACGACGCTGCCCGGCAGCTCGAAGGAGGTGCTGATCGCCGACAGCGACTGGTCGCCCGAGCAGGGCCCGCTCGACGCGAAGGGCATCACCTACGCCCAGGAACTGGTGTGGGCGCTGTTCGGCAACTACTGCGTCGCGGCAGCCGAGTTGAAGCAGGACACCGCATACGCGGGCACGATCGCGGGACTCCGCAAGAAGCTGTACCTCCCGGTGGTCAGCCCCAAGACGGGCTGGCTGGAGGAGTGGATGTCCCCGGACAACCTCGGGGAGACCACACACCGGCACCTGTCCCCGCTCATCGGACTCTTCCCCGGCGACCGCATCCGCCCCGACGGCTCCACCCCGAAGGACATCGTCGACGGCGCCACCGCCCTGCTCACCGCCCGTGGCATGGAGAGCTTCGGCTGGGCCAACGCCTGGCGCAGCCTGTGCTGGTCGCGGCTCAAGAACGCCGACAAGGCCTACCAGTTGGTCGTCAACAACCTCCGCCCGTCCACCGACGGCAGCAACGGCACCGCCTCCAACCTCTTCGACATCTACCAGGTCGAGGTGGGCCGCGGCATCTTCCAGATCGAGGCCAACTTCGGCACCCCCGCCGCGATGATCGAGATGCTCCTCTACTCCCGCCCCGGGCATCTGGAACTCCTCCCGGCCCTCCCCGACGCATGGGCCGCGTCCGGGTCCGTCACCGGAGTCGGCGCCCGGGGCGGCTTCGTCGTGGACCTCCACTGGAAGAACGGGAAGCCGACCGAGGTGAAGATCCGCAGCATCAACGGCCGGACCACGACGGTGGCCTTCGGCACCAGCACACAGACGGTGCGGCTGACACCGGGCGCGTCCGTCACGCTGCGGGACTTCGCCCGGTGACGGCCCGACGGGCACGGTTAAGCCGTGGGCTGGCTCTCCTGATGATGGCCGTGACTCTCCAGACCGTGCCCGCACAGGCACGGTCGGAGCCCACCGCCCCTACAGTGGCGACGGCCTCGGGCGGCTCGCACACCGTCGTCACCTGGGGAGCGAGCGCCGACCGCGTGGGCGACGGAGTGGCCGGCCGCGGCTACCGCCTGATCGTGCACACCAGTGTCGCGGGCGGCGGGCTGCGGATCCGGCTCTCCAACGCCTTCGGCGACCGGCCGGTGACCTTCGACAGCGTCTACGCGGGCGTGCAGAAGGAGGGCGCCGCGCTGGTGCCCCGTTCCAACCGGCGGCTCACCTTCGGCGGCGGACGGTCGGTCACCGTCCCCGCCGGGGCGACCGCGTACAGCGACCCGCTGACCGGCGCACTGACCGCTGCCACCAACCTGGTGGTCAGCATCCACAGCCCGGACGCGGCGGGCCCGGCGACCGGTCACGGACTCGCCATGCAGACGTCGTACGCGACCCAGGGCGACCACACGTCCGAGGAGAGCGGTGCCGCCTGGACCGACACCATCGGCTCCTGGTACTACCTCGACGCCGTCACCGTACGGACCGGCGCGGACACCGGCGCCGTGGTCGCCCTCGGCGACTCCATCACGGACGGCTGGGCGACCACGACGGACCAGAACCGGCGCTGGCCCGACTATCTGGCCCGCCGGCTCCAGCACGCCGGCACGGCCGTCAAAGGGGTGGCGAACGAAGGGATCTCCGGCAACAAGGTGCTCGCGGACGGCGCCGGGCAGAGCGCCCTCGCACGGCTGCAGCGGGACGTCCTGTCGCAGCCCGGTGTCCGCACGGTGTTCCTGTTCGAAGGGGTCAACGACATCAAGGCCCACAGCGGCGTCACCGCGAAGGACCTGATCGCCGGCTACCGCGAGATCATCGCCCGGGCGCACGCCGCCGGGAAGTGTGTCGTCGGCGCCACGGTCGGACCGTACGAGGGCTGGTCCGAATGGGACCAGGCGGGCGAGGCGGTACGCCAGGAGGTGAACCAATTCATCAAGGACAGCGGGGAGTTCGACGCCGTCACCGACTTCGACCACATCCTCCGCAGCCCCTACGACCAGGAAAGGATGCTGCCCTTCTTCGACAGCGGAGACCATCTGCACCCCAACGACAAGGGGATGCAGGCCATGGCCGACGCGGTCGACCTCGCCGGTCTCGACTGCGGGCGGTGAACCTCAGCCGGACGCCGTCGCCTCCGGGGTGATCAGACCCTGCCGGTAGGCGATCGCCACCGCCTCCGTACGGCTCGCGGCGCCCAGCTTCGCGAGGATGTTGGAGACATGGACGCTCGCCGTCTTGCCGGTGATGAACAGCTCCTCGCCGATCTGGCGGTTGCTGCGGCCGAGCGCGAGCAGCCGCAGCACGTCCTGCTCACGGGCCGTCAGCGGCGAGGGGCGCTCCCCGCCGGCCGCCGCCGGGTCGCCGAGGCGGCCACGGCGGACGAGGATGTCCAGCCGCGCGAGCAGGGGCGCGGCACCGAGCCGGGCGGCCGTCTCCCGGGCCGCACGTGCCTGGGCGGCGGCCTCCTCGCGCCGGTCGGCCGCCAACAGGGCTTCGGCGAACCGGAATTGGCAGCGCGCCCGTTCGTAGACATCGCCGTAGCCGAACGCGGTCACCGCCTTCTCCCAGGCCGCCGCGTCCGGTCCCGTGGTCGCCCGCGTCCACTCCGCCTCGGCGCGCGCCAGCCAGGCCATTCCCTCCGGCCCCTGCGGCCGGTGGCCGTCGCCCTCCTCCGCCACGGCCTGCGCCAGCCCGACGAGTTCCGTCGCGGTCTCCGTCCAGCGGCGCACCCCCGCCTCGTCACCCGTCAGCCGCAGCGCGGCGGCCCGGTCGGCGACCGGGGCGAGGGCGAGGGCGGCGAGCCGGACCGCGAGGTCGGGACGCCGGCCGGAATCGTCGGTGAGCGCAGCGACCGTCGCGCGCACCGCTTCCACGGCCGCCTCCGGGTCGTTCCGCAAGCCGCCCGCGTCGGTCAGTACGATGCCCGCCACCATGGCCGCCATCCAGTCGAACGGCCCCTCCAGCAGGGCACGCGCCCGGTCGGCGGCCCTCAAGTCGCCACGCGCCAGGGCGACATACAGCGCGGGTCCCATGGTGAAGCCGCCCGCCCGCGGCAACACCTTCGCGTCGCTCGTGGCGGCCTTCTCACACTCGTCCCAGCGACCGAGCGTGTACAGCACCAGGAGTTGGAGATAGCGCATCTCCAGCGGATACGGCGAGGACAGCAGCCCGGCGCGACGGGCCCGGTCCAGTCCCTCGGTGAGCCAGGGCAGGGACTCCTCCAGGTGCCCGGACTCGAAATTGCCGATGGCCAGATGGAACAGGGCGCGCATCTCCACGTTCGCGTGCCCGGCCTGCCGCGCCAGCTCGCGGGCCTGGGCGAGCCGCTCGCGGCCCTCCTTCGTGCGCCGGCCGCCCCTTTCGAGCGTGGCCAGCGAGATCAGCAGATCGGCCCGGGCATCGACCAGTTGGAGTTCCTCGGCGATGCGCAGGGCCTGCCGGGCGACCCGCAGCGCGATCTCGTCCTCCCCGACCTGACGTGCTGTCAGTACATGGGTGGCCGCCGCCCACACCCAGGTCCGCGAGGGCGGCTCGGCGGGGATCATCGCGAGGGCCTCGCTGCTGTAGGCGAACGCGGCGGTGAGGCTGTCGACGCCCATGAGATTGCCGGCCAGGGTGTAGCGGACCCGGGCGGCCAGCTCGGAGTCGGTGTCCTGGCCGATCCCGGCGAGCGCGGACCGGGTGAGGGAGACCGCTCGGTGCGCGTCCCCTGCGTGCGCCGCCGCGGCCGAGGCCCGCAGGGTGAGGGTCACGCTGTCGATGCCCTCGCCGGCGGGCCGGGCCGCCGGGTCGACCGACCGCCACAGGTCGAGGGCGGTTTCGAGATGCCGTAGCTCCTCGGCGGGCGCGCCCACGCGCTGGGCGTGGTCGGCGGCCTCCAGGGAGGCGGCCAGCGCCTCCGCCAGATCGTGGCTCTCGCGGTAGTGGTGGGCGCGCTCGGCCGCGCTCTCGGCGGGGTGGCCGCGCCCGGCGAGGAGGCGGGCGAACGAGCCGTGCAGCCGGGAGCGCTCGCCGGGGAGCAGATCCGCGTACACCGCCTCGCGGGCGAGGGCGTGCCGGAAGGAGTACGTGTCGCCGTGCCAGGGCACCAGGAGCTGCCGCTCGACGGCCTCCCGCAGCGCCGACTCCAGCTCGTCCTCGGGGAGTTGGACCGCGTCCCGCAGCAGGTCGTACTCGACGCGGCGCCCGGCGACGGCGGCCGTGCGCAGCACCTGCTGGGCGGTGTCCGAGAGTTGCTCGAAACGGATCAGCAGGACGTCGGTCAGACCGCTGGGCACCCCGCCCGCCTCCATGTCGGTGGCCGCGAGCAACTCCTCGGCGTAGAAGGCGTTTCCCTCGGCTCGCTCCACGATCCGGCGGACCGTGCCGTCCGGCACCGGGCCCGTGCGCAGCGCGCGCACCAGCCGGGCCACCTCCGCGTCCCCCATGGGCCGCAGCTCCAGGCGCTCCACGGCGGGCAGCCGCACCAACTCGGCCAGCAGGGGCCGTAGGGGATGGCGGCGGTGAAGGTCGTCCGCGCGGTACGACGCGAAGACCGCGAGGCGGTGGGTGGGCGCGCCGCCCGCCGGGCGCTGGAGGATGCCCCGGCTGAGCAGGAAGCGGAGCAGGTCGCGGGAGGACTGGTCGGCCCAGTGCAGGTCCTCCAGGACCAGGAGCAGGGGAGCGATGTCGGAGAGGTCGGCCAGCAGTCCGGCGATGCCCTCGAAGAGGCGCAGTCGGCCGCCCGCGTCCCGGGCCGCGTCGGTGCCGGCGCCGAGCAGCCGGTCGACCGCCGGATGCGCGGCCAGGGCGGCGGCGAAGCGGTCGTCGCCGGCGAGTGCTCCGAGGATCTCGGTGAACGGCAGATACGGCAGCCCCACGTCACCGAGGTCGACACAGTGCCCGGTCAGGACGGTCATGCCGGCGTCCGCCGCCCGCCCCGCCACCTCGTCCAGGACCCGGGTCTTGCCGACGCCCGCGTCCCCGGCGATCAGCACCGCCCCGGCCGTACCCGCGCGGGCGCGCTCCAGCACACCGGCGAGGCGGGAGACTTCCTCGTCCCGGCCGATGAGCGGCGCTGCTGCTACGGATTGCGACACGCCCCCATCCTGGCACGCGCCACCGACAGCGCACCTGGCCGCCGAGCGGGAGACGGTCCCCGCCCGGCGGCTCCGCTCAGCGCAGCGTCTCGGCCCAGTTCGCCGGCACGCGTCCCGCCGGACCCGGCACCGGCTGGTCCTTCGGGTGGCTCACCGGGGCGGTGAGCTCGGGACCGGAGTCGTACAGCTCGGAGGTGCTGAAGTTCCAGAACCAGTCCTCGCCCGGCTCGTAGCTCTGGATGAACGGGTGGCCCGTGGACTGGTAGTGGGCCGTGGCGTGCTTGGCGGGGGAGTCGTCGCAACAGCCGACGTGACCGCACTGCGCACACCGTCGGAGGTGGAACCACCAGCCCTGGGCCGCGTCGCACTCCACGCAGCCCGCACCGCTCGGCGGAACACTGGGGTCGATTCCGGTGATGTCGTTCATGCGGACTCCTCGGGCGTCTCGTTGTCCGTGGCGGTGAGGGGGAGCAGGACCTGGAAGCGGGTGTCGCCCGGTACCGACTCCACCTGGAGAGTGCCGTGGTGCTTGTTGACGACGATCCGCCAGGAGATGTCCAGACCGAGGCCCGTGCCCTCGCCCACCGGCTTGGTGGTGAAGAACGGATCGAAGATACGGCTGCGGATCTCCGCCGGGACACCGGGCCCCGTGTCACGGAACTCCACCATCAGCTGATCGCGCACCAGCGCCGTCCGCACCGTCAACGTGCCTTCGCCGCCCGCGCTGTTCATGGCGGAGACCGCGTTGTCGATGAGGTTCGTCCACACCTGGTTGAGCTCGGCCGGGTAGGCGGGGATCTTCGGGAGCGTACGGTCGTACTCCTTGACGACCTTGATGCGGTCGCCGACCTTGCCGCCGAGCATCAGCAGGGTGCTGTCGAGGAGTTCGTGCACATCGGCGACCTGGTACGGGGCACGGTCCAGCTGCGAGTACTGCTTCGCGGCGCCCACGAGGTTGGAGATGCGGGTCGTGGAGTCCTCGATCTCCGTCATCAACAGCTCTGTCTCGACCGTGTAGTTGAGCCAGCCGATCGCGCCCGGCAGGGTCTCCTCGTCGACGGCCGCCGCGATCTGGTCGAGCCACTCGACGTCGAGTCCGGCCTGCACGAACGTCGGCGCGATCTGCCAGGACTCCGTGACACCGTGGTCGTCGAGCCAGTCCGTGAGCTGGTCCTCGCGGTCCGAGGCCTCCAGTGGGCTCAACGTCTGTGCCTTGGCGACCCGTTCGGCCGTGCGCTCCTGGATGTCGATGAGGTTGGCGAGGTCCTCGCGCGAGTACGGTCCCGAGGAGATGACGCGCAGCTTGTGCCGCATCTTCGCCACCCGCTCCCGCAGCGTCGAGGTGGCCCGGACGGCAGCGGCGGCGGGGTTGTTGAGTTCGTGCGTGAGCCCGGCCGACAACGAGCCCAGCGCCAGCAGCCGTTCACGCTGGCTGATCGCCAACTGGCTGCTCTTCTGGCCGAAGAAGAGCCCCTCCAGCAGATGGACCGCCATCGGGAACCACTCGCTCATGATGGCCGCGAAGGTCTCGGCGGGCAGCACGAAGAACCGCGTCGGCTCCGTCACCCGCATCGAGTTGAGGTACACCTGCTGCACCCGGTCCCCGATGTAGGCCTGCATGGCGCCCGTGTACACCCCGCGCTGCGAGGTGCGCGCGACCTCCACGTCGTCCTCGCCGACGCGGCGCGACAGCACCACGGTGCCCTCGATCATCACGTAGAAGCAGGTGGCGGGATCGCCCTCGGTGTAGACGGGCCCGGCCTCGAACTGCTCCACCTGCCCGTCGCAGCACAGCCTGCCGAGCTGCTCCGGCGTCAGCTTCTCGAACAGGAACAGCGTGCCGATCTCCTGCGGGCTGCACGGCAGCACCTGCCCGCTCATGACTGCTCCAGGTAGCGGTGGACGAGCATCACGGCCATGGCTCCCTCTCCGACGGCGGACGCGACGCGTTTCGCGGACTCGGCGCGCGCGTCGCCCGCCACGAACACGCCGGGGATGTTTGTCTCCAGGTGGTACGGCGACCGGTCCAACTCCCAGCCCGCGGGCGGCTTTCCGTCCGCGCTGAGGTCGGGCCCGGCCAGGATGAACCCGCGCTCGTCGCGCAGCACCGCGCCGTCCAGCCAGTCGGTCAGCGGGGCCGCGCCGATGAACACGAACATCCACTGCGCGTCGACGAGTTCGGTCGTCCCGCTCTCCGTGTCGCGCAGCGTGAGCTGCTCCAGGTGGTCGGATCCGTGCGCGGCGTCGACGACCGTGCCGGTGCGCACGCAGATGTTCTCCGCCTCGTTGATCTGCTGGATCAGGTAGTACGACATCGACGCGGCCAGCGAGGGCCCGCGCACCAGCAGGGTCACCGACTTGGCGCCCCGGGCCAGATACATCGCCGCCTGCCCCGCCGAGTTGGCGCCGCCGACGATGTACACGTCGTGCCCCTGGCAGGAGGCGGCCTCGGTCAGCGCCGAACCGTAGTAGACCCCGCAGCCCGTCAGGTCGGGTGTGCCGGGTGCCTCCAGCTGCCGGTAGGACACGCCGGTCGCCAGGATCACGGAGTGCGCGGCGACCGCCGAACCGTCCGCGAAATGCACCACCCGCGCCGACCCGCTGGCCTCCAGCCCCGTGACCTCGCGCGCGGTGAGGATCTCGGCACCGAACTTGGTGGCCTGCCGCCTTGCCCGGTCGGTGAGTTGGGCCCCGGACACGCCGTCCGGGAAGCCGAGGTAGTTCTCGATCCGCGAACTCTGCCCGGCCTGCCCGCCGGTCGCCGACCGCTCCACGAGGACGGTCCGCAGCCCTTCCGAGGCGCCGTACACGGCCGCGCCCAGCCCGGCCGGTCCGCCGCCGATGACGACGAGGTCGTAGAAGTCGGCCGTGGGTGTGGTCGCGAGCCCCACCTCCGCGGCCAGCTCGGGTGCCTCCGGCTCGACCAGCACCGACCCGTCGGCGGTGATGACGAGCGGCAGCCGCTGCCCGTCCTCCCCGGCGGCGGACAGCAGCCGCAGTCCCTCCGGGCTGTCCGCCGAGTACCAGCGGTACGGCACCTGGTTGCGGGCCAGGAACTCCCGTACGTCCGAGGAGCGCGCCGACCAGCGGTGTCCGACCACCTTGGTGGCGGGCACGGGCCGGTAGTCGCTGTTCCGCCACGCCTCCAGGAGGTCGTCGAGGACCGGGTAGAGCTTCTCCTCGGGCGGGTCCCAGGGCTTCAGCAGATAGTGGTCGAGGTCCACGACGTTGATCGCGTCGATCGCCGCGTCGGTGTCCGCGTACGCGGTCAGCAGCACCCGACGCGCGCCGGGGTACACATCGAGGGCCTGCTCCAGGAACTCGATGCCGTTCATCTGCGGCATGCGGTAGTCCGCCAGGATCACGGCCACGAGATCCCCGCGCAGCTTCAGCTCGCGCAGCGCGTCCAGCGCGGACTCGCCCGACTCTGCGCGCACGATCCGGTACGACTCGCCGTACCGCCGCCGCAGGTCACGGGCGACGGCACGGGAAACTCCCGGATCGTCGTCCACGGTCATGATGACGGTCCGCGCGGATTCGGCGGCCTGTGCCATACGTCTCCCACCCCGAGTGGTCGGCTTCACGGCACGGCGGCGCCGTTGTCACCGCGCCGGCTCCCGACCATCGTATGTTCGATCGCCCCGCTTCGCTCCGGTACACCCGATACCGGGGCCGCGGCGGCGCCGGGAGCGCGGCGCGGCTCACCTCGTCATACGGTGACGAACTGCCAGTGCTGGCTGAACGAGCCGGCGGAGCAGGGCGTCAGCTCTTCCAGCGCGAGGTTGCCCGTGCCGGTCGCGTACGCGCACAGACCGCTGCTGCGATGGTGCAGCTCGTTCCACTCGAATCCCGCGGCCACCGCGCTCCACTGCTGACTGGTCACGCCGTTGCAGTTGAGCATCCAGAGGACGCCGGCGAACTGGGCCATGCACAGGCCGCTCTGCTTGCTCACCAGGAAGTAGTAGCCGTCACCGGTGGGGACCGCCGTCCACAACTGGTTGTCCGTTCCGGTGCAGTCGTACTGCTGGACGTGGGCCCCCAACGGGCGTTCCTCCTGCTTGATGTCCATGCACTTGCCGCTGTACCGGTTGACCACCTTGAAATACGAGCCGGCCACTGCCGGAGCGGCCAGACCGGCCGACGGGGCGTCGGCGGCCCAGGCGTCGACGATGCCCCAACAACTGATCATCACGGCCGCCAGGGTGGCCAGCAGGACTCTTGTGCGCCTTCGGACATTGTTCATTTTTCCCCCATGTGAGCTGTTCGGGACGCGTGGAGTGTGACCCGCCGTGAGTGGACTGTCACCTCCTGTTCCGTTCATCGGAACAGGGGGCCGACCCCTCACGAACGCCGTCCTGGCGGCAGCGTGGTGAAGACTGGGTCCGACACAGGTGACCGCAACACAGGGAGGCCACGGGATGACACGCCCGATCACGGCAGGGGTCGACGGATCGGCGGAGAGTCTCGCCGCGCTCGCCTGGGCGGGCCGGGAGGCCGTACGGCGGGGGCTGGCGCTGCGCGTGGTGCACGTGTGGCGGTACGAGGAGCACCAGGCCCTCGACACGGGGGACCGGGAGACCCAGGACCGCTGGGTGCGGGACGCGGCGGCCGAGGCCGCCCGGAGGCTCGCCGAGCGCCACCCGGGCCTGGACGTGACCACCGACGTTCTGGAGGGCGACCCCGTCGATACCCTGACCGCCGCCGCTGCCGAGTCCGAACTGCTGGTGCTCGGTTCGCGCGGGCACGGGCCCGTCGTGGGCTTCCTGCTCGGTTCCGTCGGACAGCAGGTGATCGCCGACGCCGTACGGCCCGTCGTGCTCGTGCGTGCCGGGGACGAGGCGTCCGGGGAGGCCGGTGGGCGCGAGATCGTCGTGGGGCAGCACGGGGACCCGGAGGACAGCGCCGCCGCGCTCGGCTTCGCCTTCGGGACGGCGGCGGCACGTGGCGCCACCGTGCGGGCTGTGCGGGCATGGACCCTGCCGCCCGTGTTCGCCTACAGTCCGGGCTCCATGAAGCTCCTCGACGAGGCCGGCGGTCTGGAACCGTACGAGAAGAAGGCGCTCGCCGAGGCGCTGGAGCCGTGGCGGGAGCGCTTCCCCGACGTGCCCGTCGTCGAGCACGTCGAGATGGGCAGCGCGGGGCAGGCGCTGCTGTCGGTGGCCGGGCGGGCGCAGTTGGTGGTCGTCGGGCGGCGCGCCCACCGAACGGCGGTGGGCGCGCGGATCGGCTCGGTCGCGCACGGGGTGCTGCACCACGCGGAGTGCCCGGTGGTCGTGGTGCCCGCTCCCTGACCTCAGATGCGCCTCGTGGAACAGGTCGTGGTCGTAGGCGATCGTCTCGGCCGCGATGCCGTCGGCGCCGTAGGACGTCAGGATGGGTGCGCCGGATGTCGCCCATGGTCAGCATGCCCGCCGAGCCGAAGACCTCGACCGGTTCGGCGCCGGGGTTGAGGTAGCGCAGGGTGTCGAAGTCGTGGATGAGGGATTCCAGGAAGATCGTCCACGGCGGGATGGGGGAGGGGTCGGCCAGCTACGGGTCGCGGGTGAGGGAGCGCAGCAACTGCGGGGTGCCGATGGCGCCCGTAGCCACCTTCTCGTGCGCGGCCCGGAATCCGGCGTCGTAGCGACGGTTGAAGCCGACCTGGAGCGGCACGCCCGCCTCGGCGGCGGCGATGGCGCGGTCGGCGTCCGCGAGGGTGGTCGCCATCGGCTTCTCGCAGCAGACGGCCTTGCCGGCGCGTGCCGCCGCCTCGACCAGGTCGGCATGGGTGCGGGCCGGTGTCGCGATCACCACCGCGTCGACCGCCGGGTCCGCGAACAGGTCGCCGATCTCCGTGTACGCGGTGGGGCAGTCGAGCCGGTCGGCCGGGTTCCGCGTGGCGCCCGAGGCCGGGTCGGCGACGGCGGCGAGGCGGACGGCGGGCAGTCGGCGAGGGTCTCGGCACGGAAGGAGCCCATGCGGCCCGCGCTCACCAGGCCGATGGCCAGGGGCAGTTGGAGGCTCATGCGAGTCCTCCCTGAAGCCGTGAAAGCCGTGTGGGTGCCGGGGCGGGTCAGGTCGTGAACGCGGTGCGGAAGCGGTCCAGGGCGCGTTCGCTGTCGTCGTCCGAGGCCCAGGCCTCCATCGCGACCGTGCCGTCGTAGCCGATGTCGGCGAGGGCGCGGGCGATCGCAGGGTAGTTGATCTCGCCGGTGCCGGGCTCCTGGCGGCCGGGTACGTCCGCCACCTGGATCTCGCCGATCAGGCCCAACCGGTGCGCCTTGCGGACGAGTTCGATGAGGTTCCCCTCGCCGATCTGGGCGTGGTACAGGTCCAGGTTCATCCGCAGGCCGGGGCGGTCCACCGCCTTGACCAGGGCCAGGGTGTCGGCGGCCGTCGCGAACGGGACACCGGGGTGGTCGACCGCGGCGTTCAGGTTCTCCAGCGTGAAGGTGACTCCGGCGCTCTCGCCCAGTTCGGCGAGGCGGGTCAGGGTGCGGTGGGCGGCGATCCACATCGGGCCCGTCGGCTCGCCGCGCACCGGAACCACCGGCAGGCCCTCGGAGTTCAGGCCGGTGCCGTGCAAGTTCAGCCGGGAGCAGCCGAGTTGATCGGCGGCCTTGACCGACTCCTCGGCGGTGCGCAGGAGTTCGGTGGCGCCGGCCTCGTCGGTGAGGCTGCCCCGGATGTAGCCCGTCATCGACGAGAACTCGGCCGGGGTGCGCGTGAGCGCGTCCAGGTCGTGCCGGGTCCAGTCCCAGATCTCTACCTGGAAACCGGCTTCGTGGATGCGCCGCGCCCGCTCGTGGACCGGCAGGTCCCGGAAGACCATCTCGGCACAGACCGCCAACGTGTACATGATCGCTCGCCCTTCTAGAACGTTCTAGATGGCAGTAGTACGCCATTACCGGATGCGTGTGTCAAGGCTTCGCCCGGGATGCTTCTAGAACGTTGCAGAACCCTGTCGAGCAGCTAGGATCCCGTCAGGCGACGCCCCCTCGACCGTAAGGACTCCCGTGCCGGCCACCCCCGAGGTCCCCGACGGCAAGCGGCCCACCCTGGCCCATGTCGCGGCCCGGGCGGGAGTCTCCGTCGCGCTGGTCTCGATCGTGATGCGCGGGGCCTACGGCGCGAGCGCCGCCTCCCGCGAGCGGGTGCTCAAGGCCGCCGAGGAGATCGGCTACCGGCCCGACACCCGGGCCAGGGTGCTGCGCAGCAACCGCTCACGCCTGCTCGGCGTGCAGTTCGGGCTGCGCCATCCCTTCCACACCGACCTGGTGGAGGGCATCTACGCCGCCGCCGAGCCCGCCGGCTATCAGGTGGCCCTCAGCGCGGTGGCGCCCACGCGCGGTGAGCGGCAGGCAGTGGAGGCGCTGCTCGCCGACCGGTGCGAGGCCCTGGTCCTGCTCGGCCCCGAGGTCCCGGCCACCCGCCTCGCGCACCTCGCCACCCAGGTCCCGGTCGTCTCGGTCGCCCGGCGGCTGCGGCCCGCCCCGCCGGCCGTGGACGTCGTGCGCACCGCCGACGACGAGGGCGCCCGCCAGGCCGTCGACCACCTGGTGGCGCTCGGCCACCGCGCCATCGCCCACATCGACGGCGGCCGGGCGCCCGGCGCCGCCGACCGCCGCCGCGGCTACCGCACCGCGATGCACCGCCACGGCCTCGACGAGCACATCCGGGTCCTGCCCGGCGGGCTCACCGAGGACGACGGCGCGCGGGCCGCCCGCACCCTCCTCGCGGAGAAACCCCGGCCCGGCGCGGTCCTCGCCTTCAACGACCGCTGCGCCACGGGCGTCCTCGACACCTTCCTGCGGGCCGGTGTCGCCGTCCCCGGTGAGATCTCCGTGGTCGGTTTCGACGACACCAGCCTGTCCCGGCTCGCGCACATCGACCTCACCACGGTTGCCCAGGACATCCCCCGCCTCGCGGAACTCGCCGTCGGCCGCGCCATCGCCCGCCTCGACGGCGAGGCCGTACCGGACGGCGAACAGGTCGTCGCACCGCGGCTCGTGGTCCGGGGCACCACGGGCGCGCCCGGCACGGACTGATCCCGCTACTCCGCCGAGGCAGGCTCCAGGGTCTCGCGCACCTTCGGCAGGATGTTGGTGATGTAGTCCTCGACCACCGTGTCCAGATCGATGTCGTGCTGCGCCCGCTCGGCCAGGTACCAGCGGTGTTCGAGCAGCTCGTGGTAGATCTCGGCCGGGTCCATCGAGCCGCGCAGTTCCAGCGGTACGGCCCGCACGGTGGGCCGGAACACGTCCCGCACCCACCGGTGCGCGAGCACCTCGGGCCGGGCGGCGAGGGGGTCGCCCGGGGCGTAGTCGTCCTGGGTGGCCATCCAGGACTCCAGGTCGTTCAGCAGCCGCCGTGCCTGGTTCTCCTCGGCGTCCAGGCCGGTCAGGCGCAGCAGTTGGCGCTGATGGTGGCCCGCGTCGACGACTTTCGGCACGAAGGTGACCGTGTCGCCGTTCGGGGAGTGCTCGATCTGCATCTCGGCCACGTCGAAGCCGAGCTCGTTCAGGCGCCGGATCCGGCGTTCGATGAAGTGGTACTTGCCCGCCGGGTACACCGAGGTGCGGGTCAGCTCCTCCCACAGCCCCTGGTAGCGGGCGCAGATCTCCATGCCGAACTCGATCGGGTCGACGGACGGGTGCAGCGCCCCGGACGCCTCCAGGTCGAGCAGCTCCCCGCTGATGTTGACGCGGGCGAGATCGAGGTCGTACTCCCGCTGCCCGTCGCTGAGTCGCGGATGCAGGTCGCCGGTCTCGGCGTCCACGAGGTACGCGGCGTAGGCGCCCGCGTCCCGCCGGAACAGCGTGTTGGACAGCGAGCAGTCGCCCCACGCGAACCCGGCCAGGTGCAGCCGCACCAGCAGCACGGCCAGCGCGTCCATCAGCCGGTGCATGGTGGCCGGCCGCAGCGTCGTCTCGAACATCGAGCGGTACGGCATCGAGCCGCCCAGGTGCCGGGTGATCAGTACCGGTTCCAGCGGCTCGCCGGCCGTGTCGGCGCGGCCGGTGACCACGGCGAGGGGGTCGACGGCGGGGATGCCGAGCCGGTCCAGGTCGCGCAGCAGCTCGTACTCGCGCAGCGCCGGGCGTTCCGCCAGCTCCTTGACGGCTATGACCTCGCTGCCGGCGCGGGCGTAGCGCACGACGTGACGGGAGATGCCGCGCGGCAGCGGCACCAGGTACTCGTCGGGCCACTCCTCCAGCGGAACGTCCCAGGGCAGTTCCAGCAGGAGCACCGGATGCTCGGGGTTGGTCGCGTTGATCTGCAGTGCCATGAGGCGACCCTAGAGCGTGTGTTCGCGGGCGCGTCGGGCCGCCTCACGGATCGGACCGGTGTGCAGGGGGCCGTGGCCGGGCAGCAGGGTGTCCGCGTCGAGCGCTTCGAGGACGTCCAGCGAGGCGACGGCACGGTCGCGCTCGTGGTGGAACATGCCGGGCAGCAGCTGCGGGCCCTCGATCCGCGAGGTCGGATGACCGCTGACCAGGGCGTCCCCGGAGATCACGATCCCGCTGTCCGGGAGATGGAACACGCAGTGCCCGCTCGTGTGGCCGGGGGTGTGCACGGGGAGGGGCCGGCCGGGCAGGTCGAGCGGACCGCCCCCGGCCGGGAACGCCTCGGCCGAGGCGACCGGATGCTGCTCCATGCCTCCGGAGCGGATCGTGTGCACCGCCCACGGCAGCACGCCGGGACGCCAGGCGTTCCTCAGCACGTCGCCCACGGTCACCTGGTGCAGGAACTCCCGGCGGGCGTGCGGCACTTCGGCCTCGTGCGCGTAGACGGGCGTGCCATGGGCGCTGTGCAGGTACTCCGCCGAACCGAGATGGTCGTTGTGGGCGTGGGTGAGGAGCACCGCCACGACCGCCTTCGCCGAACTCCCCACCTGCTCAAGGGAGTCGAGGACGAGCCCACGGTCCCCGGGATATCCGGTGTCCACCAGTGCGGCCGTGTCGCCGTCCGTGAGGATCACCCAGTTGGTGTTGCTGCCGTGCACGAGATAGACGGCGTCGGCGACTTGGCGTACTTCTGCCCGCATGATCGTTCCTTGCCTGGTGGTGCTGTTCGGATCCGGCCAATCATCCGGGATCCAGCCAACCAGACGTGTACAGTCCTGGCGCGCGCGGGGGAAGCCGCCTCCGGCACCGTCCGCCGGAGGCGGCCCCCGCGCGCGTCCGAAGCGGCCGCCTCTCCGCCTCAGCGCACGCCGTGCGGGCGGAACTGCACGCTGATGCGCGGTCCCGCGGCTCGGGTGGTCTTGGGGACGCAGTGCTCCCAGGTCCGCTGACAGGAGCCGCCCATCACGATCAGATCGCCGTGCCCCAGCGCGTGCCGCACCGACGCGCCGCCGCGCAGCGGACGCAGCAGCAGGTCGCGGGGCGCGCCCACGGAGAGGATCGCCACCATCGTGTCCACGCGGGCACCCCGCCCGATCCGGTCGCCGTGCCAGGCGACACTGTCCCGGCCGTCCCGGTAGTAGCACAGCCCGGACGTGGTGAACGGTTCGCCCAACTCCCGCGCGTAGTACGCCGAGAGCGCGTCCCGGGCCTCGGCCAGCATCGGGTGCGGCAGCGCGTCGTCCGCGCCGTAGAAGGCCAGCAGCCGGGGTACGGCCACGACCTGGTCGTACATCTGACGGCGCTCGGCGCGCCACGGCACCTCGGCGGCCAGTTCCTCGAACAGGGCGTCGGCGCCGCTCAGCCACCCGGGCAGCACGTCGATCCAGGCGCCGAGACCCAGCGTGGTGCGGCGGATCCCGTGGAGGGGGCCGAGGCGGAGCTGGTCGGTCTGGTCGAAGAGGGAGCCCTGGAGGTGGTGCGCGGTCATGGAACCAGCGTACTCCCTATTCGAATATATGTTCCCATGCGGTTCGGTTATGCGTCGGTGAGGCGCTGATTGCGGCGGAGGCGCAGGGCGGACGCGGTGACGGCCACGGCGGCGCCCAGGGCCGCGTAGCCGCCGAGCACCCACAGGGGCTGGGCGATGGCGTTGC
Organism: Streptomyces sp. NBC_01622; assembly: GCF_045209635.1. Classification (NCBI taxonomy): domain Bacteria; kingdom Bacillati; phylum Actinomycetota; class Actinomycetes; order Kitasatosporales; family Streptomycetaceae; genus Streptomyces; species Streptomyces sp. NBC_01622. Next base: position 797,124 of record NZ_CP109293.1, on the reverse strand, counting down.
CGGAGAAGTAGACCGTGTTGCGTACGGCGGTGGTGCCGGCGCCCGGCGGGAGCCATTGGCCGACCGCCCGCCAGAACGGCGGGAGCAGTACGGAGGGATAGGTGCCCCCGGCACTGGGATTGCCCAGGACGACGAAGAGAAGGATGGTCCCCCCGATCCCGATGACGCCCCACAGCACCTGGAAGGCGACGGTGGTGGCGGCCGAGGCGAAGACGATCAGCGCACCCAGCGCCCACAACTCGGCGAAGTGACCCTCCAGAGCGCCCAGGAGCGGACCGGCGATGACCGCCCCGCCCAGGCCCGAGGCGATCGCGTACAGGGCGAGGGAGCCCAGCCGGATGACGGTCCGGTGGCGGTTGGCCGGGCGGGCTCCACCGGCCATGCCGAGGATGGTGGCGGCCATGTAGCCGCCGACGATCCAGCCGATGACGAGGTAGAAGGAGGACATGCCCCGGCCGTCGCTGGCGGCGGGCGGGCGGATGTCGGTGATCGTCACCTGGCGGTGGCGGTCCGTCTCGATGGTCTGGGCGATCTGCTGGGCCGTGGAGGAGACGGCGGGACCGCCCGCCGAGGCCACCAGCAGGGTGTCCGGGGCGCCCTTCGGGTCGACGAGGATCGCCGCGTCGACGGTGCGGTCCAGGATGAGGGCGCGGACCCGGTGCTCGGTGGTGGCGGCTCGGGCGTCGATCGGGTCGCCGTCCAGGGCGCTGAGCCGCTTCAGGACCTGGCCCGACACCTGCGCGGGAGCGACGACAGCCACCGGAATGTGAGGGGGCTTGGGCGCGTGGAAGGCGCCGATGTAGGAGAGAACGAAGCCCAACTGGAGGGCGAAGACGCCGACGATCAGCAGGAGGCCTCGCGCTCGGCCCCCGGCTGATCCACGGCGGCAAGGCCCTGTCGCAGACCGGCGGACACGGGGACATCCGCCCGCTCGGCGCGGACACCGCGCCCTGTTGCCAGGGCCGCGACAACCTCGGCGCCCGTACGGCCGACGGCGTCGAAGCCGTGCGGATCGCCGCCCGGGACGAGTTCCGCAAGGGCGCCGCCCACCTGAAGATGCTCATCGGCGGCGGGGTCGCCTCACCCCACGACGAGGTCTCGGCCGTCCAGTACACCGACGAGGAGATCCGCGCCGCCGTCACCGAGGCCGAGAACCACAACCGCTACGTCACCGTGCACGCCTACCACCCCCGCAGCGTCAACCTGGCCCTGCGCGCGGGCGTCCGGTGCGTAGAGCACGGCAACCTCCTCGACGACGACACCCTCCGCCTCCTCCTCTAACACGACGCCTACCTGGTCCCCACCCTCGTCACCTACGACCAGATGGCCCGGTTCGGCAAGCAGGCGGGCATGCCCGAGCAGACGTACCGGAAGATCGCCGACGTGCGCGAGGCGGGCCTGGCCGCCCTCGAACGCGCCCACCGGGCAGGCGTCAACCTGGTCTACGGCAGTGATCTGCTCGGGCCTCTGCAGAGCGCGCAGCTTGAGGAGTTCGCCCTGCGGGCCCAGGTCCAGCCCCCGGCCGACATCCTGCGGGCCGCGACCACCACGGCCGCCCGTCTGTTGCGCATGGAGGGCGAGATCGGGACCCTGGCCGTCGGAGCCCACGCCGATCTGCTCGTCGTCGACGGCGATCCCCTCGACGACATCCACGTACTCACCCGCCCCGAACAGCACCTGCGGCACGTGATCAAGGCGGGGACCGTCATCTGAAGCGACCCGCTCTTTGGATACACCGGTGTATCGGATACATTCACGTATCGAACATCGGGACGCGGAGGTCCGGGCATGGTGGCGGAGGCGACGACCAAGCGGGTGACCAGGCGCCGGGTGCGTACGCGCGCCAATCTGCTGGACGCCGCGTTCGCCGTGTTCGCCGCGAAAGGCTTCGGCCGGGTCTCCATCGAGGAGGTCTGCGAGGCCGCCGGCTACAGCAGGGGCGCCTTCTACTCGAACTTCGGCAGCCTGGACGAGCTGTTCTTCGCGCTCTACCAGGAGCGCGCCGACCTGATCGCCGAGCAGGTGGCCGGCGCGCTCGCCCTCGACGGTCCCGACCTCGACGTCCCCGCCGCCGTGGACCGCGTCACCGACGTGCTGCTCCTCGACCTGGACTGGCTTCTGGTGAAGACCGACTTCCTGGTGCACGCGGCCCGCGACACCGCCGTGGCGCAGACTCTGCTGGGGCACCGGGCCCGGCTGCGCGGGGCGATCGCGCACCGCCTCGCCCGCGCCGAACTCCCCGCCGTGCTCGGTGACTTGGACACGGCGGCGTACGCCGTGGTCGCCGCGTACGACGGCGTCACCACCCAACTGCTGCTGGACAAGGACGTGGAGCACGCCCGCGTCTGGCTGAAGCAACTCCTCACCGCCCTGCTGACGGACGGCAGCGGCACCCCGTAGCAACTCCCTTGAGAAATCCACTGATTCCCAGCTGAACCCCAACCGAATCCCCAAGTGAACCCAACGAGAAGGGCAACGGTCGCCATGGATGCGGACGTCATCGTCGTCGGAGCCGGGCTGGCCGGTCTGGTCGCGGCCCATGAACTGACCAGCCAGGGACGCCGGGTCGCGCTCGTCGACCAGGAGAACTCCGCCAACCTCGGCGGGCAGGCGTTCTGGTCCTTCGGCGGACTGTTCCTCGTCGACTCGCCGGAACAGCGCCGCCTCGGCATCAAGGACTCCTTCGACCTGGCCTGGAACGACTGGCAGGGCAGCGCCGGCTTCGACCGCGTCGACGACGAGGACTCGTGGGCGGTGCGCTGGGCGCGCGCCTACGTCGAGTTCGCGGCCGGCGAGAAGCGGACCTGGCTCGACGGCCACGGCATCAAGCTGCTGCCCACCGTCGGCTGGGCGGAGCGCGGCGACCTGCGCGCCCACGGACACGGCAACTCCGTCCCGCGCTTCCACGTCACCTGGGGCACCGGCACCGGAGTGGTCGAACCCTTCGTGAACTACGCGAAGCAGGCCGCCCGGGACGGACTGCTCACCTTCTACTACCGCCACCAGGTGGACGAGTTGGTCGTCGAGGAGGGCGAGGCGCGCGGTGTGCGCGGCACGGTCCTCGCCGAGGACGACTCGGCGCGCGGTGTCTCCTCCAGCCGTGAGGCGATCGGCGAGTTCGAACTCACCGGGCAGGCCGTCGTCGTCACCACCGGCGGCATCGGCGCCAACCACGACATCGTCCGCCAGTACTGGCCCGAACGCCTCGGCACCCCGCCCGCCGAGATGGTCACCGGCGTCCCCGCCTACGTCGACGGCCGGATGCTCGACATCAGCGCCGAGGCGGGCGTACGACTGGTCAACCGCGACCGCATGTGGCACTACACCGAGGGCCTGCAGAACTGGAACCCGGTCTGGCCCGGCCACGGCATCCGCATCCTGCCGGGCCCGTCCTCCCTGTGGTTCGACGCCCTCGGCCGCCGCCTGCCCGACCCGTGCCTGCCGGGCTACGACACCCTCAGCACCCTCAAGTACCTGCGGACGACAGCGGACTTGGCGGAGCACGACCACTCCTGGTTCATCCTCACCCAGAAGATCATCGAGAAGGAGTTCGCGCTGTCGGGCTCCGAGCAGAACCCCGACATCACCGCCAAGGACAAGAAGGCGGTGCTGCGCGACCGGCTGCTCGGCAAGGGCGCACCCGGCCCGGTCGACGCCTTCCTGCGCAAGGGCGCCGACTTCGTGACCGCCGGCAACCTGGAGCAACTGGTCGAGAAAATGAACCAGTTGACCGACAAACCGCTTCTCGACGCGGCCGTGGTGCGCCGTCAGATCGAGGCCCGCGACCTCCAGATGACCAACTCGTACAGCAAGGACTCCCAGATCCAGGGCATCCGCAACGCCCGCCGCTACATCGGCGACCGCCTGGGCCGCGTAGCGACCCCGCACCGCATCCTCGACCCGGCCGCCGGCCCCCTCATCGGCGTCAAGCTGCACGTCCTGACCCGCAAGACCCTCGGCGGCATCCAGACCGACCTGGACTCCCGCGCGCTGGGGGCGGACGGCCGGCCGATCGGCGGACTCTACGCGGCGGGCGAGGTGGCCGGCTTCGGCGGCGGTGGCGTGCACGGCTACAACGCCCTCGAAGGCACCTTCCTCGGCGGCTGCCTCTTCTCCGGCCGCGCGGCGGGCCGCGCGGCGGCCAAGCAGACCGCCTGACCGGGCGGCGCCACGGCCCGCTTCCTCAGCTGTCGAGGAGGCGGGCCAGCACCGAGGCGTGACTCCGCTCCGGCGACTTCACGGCCGTCACCAGGGTCACCGGCCCCATACGGACCAAGTTCCGCAAGGTGTGCAGGAGTTGAGCCGCCTCCGGCTCGGCGAGCTCCGCCTCGTAACGGCCGCTGAACTCCTCGTACGACCCCTCGCCCGCGTGGTACCACCGGCGCAGTTCGTTCGACGGGGTGAGGGCCTTGGGCCACTCGTCGACGCGGGCCGCGTCCTTGGACAGGCCGCGCGGCCACAGCCGGTCGACCAGGACGCGGACGCCGTCCTGCGGCTCGGGCGGATCGTAGACACGGCGCACGCGGACGGTCACGGGCGGGGCTCCCTCGGGCGGCGGTGGTGCCGCGAGCCTACGTCCGGGGACAGGCCCGGCGTGGGGGCGACGCGGCGTAACTTGACCCGCACATGAAGGATTCCGAGGGGGCGGGCGGCCTAGTCTCTGAGACGAATGATCACCCCCCTCACTCTGTAGGAGCGCATGTGACGCACCTCCGGCAGCCGTCCACAAGACGCACCGCCGTCCTCCGCCGCAGCGCCGTCGTGGCCACCGTCCCCGTCGCCGTCGCGGCCCTGCTCGCCGCCGCAGCGCCGGCCGGAGCCACCACGATCGGCTCGTCCGGCGTGGGCGACCCGTACTTCCCGCTCTCCGGCAACGGCGGCTACCACGTCGCCCACTACGGGCTGACGCTCCGTTACGACCCGGCGAGCCGCCACCTCGACGGCAAGGCGGTCCTCGCCGCCCGCGCCACCGAGAAGCTCACCCGATTCGACGTCGACTTCAAGGGCCTGACGATCACCGGCCTGACGGTCGACCACGTCAGGGCCGGCTTCCGCCGCGACGGACAGGAACTCGTCGTCACCCCGCGCAGGGCGCTGCGCAAGGGGCAGGAGTTCCAGATCGCCGTCACCTACAACGGCGTCCCCAAGCAGGTCACCGACCCGGACGGCTCGGCGGACGGCTGGATCGCCACCGACGACGGGGCCTTCGTGGCGGGCGAGCCGCAGGGCGCGATGACGTGGTTCCCGGCGAACAGCCACCCCAAGGACAAGTCGTCGTACGACTTCACGATCACCGTCCCGCAGGGGCGCACCGCGGTCGCCAACGGCGTTCTCCTGGGCCAGAAGACAGCTCACGGGAAGACCACGTTCCGCTGGCACGCGCCCGAGCCGATGGCCGCCTACCTCGCCACCGCGACGGTCGGGACGTTCAAGGTCGAGCAGTACACCACCCGGGACGGGGTCAAGGTGTACAACGCCGTCGACCCCCGCGAGGCCACCGCCGCCGCGCCCGTGCTGAAGAAGCTGCCCTCCGTCCTGGAGTGGGAGAGCAAGCTGTTCGGCCCGTACCCGTTCCGCTCGGCCGGGTCGATCGTCGACCACGCCCCGGACGTCGGCTACGCCCTGGAGACGCAGGGGCGGCCCATCTACGACTCGGCGCCGGACCTCAGCACCCTCGTGCACGAGAACGCCCACCAGTGGTTCGGGGACTCCGTCTCCCTCACCAGTTGGAAGGACATCTGGCTCAACGAGGGCTTCGCCACCTACGCGGAGTGGCTCTACAGCGAGCAGCACGGAGGCAAGACCGCCCAGCAGACCTTCGACGCGCTGTACGCCCGCAAGGCGACCGACGGCCTGTGGGCGTTCCCGCCCGGCGACCCGGGCAGCGGCGCCAACATCTTCGGCACGCCCGTGTACGCCCGCGGGGCCATGGCACTGCACGAACTGCGCCTGGCCGTCGGCGACAAGACCTTCCTCGCGATCCTGCGCGCCTGGGCGGGCGGACACCGCTACGGGCACGGCACCACCGCACAGTTCATCAGCCTTGCGGAACAGAAGTCGGGGAAGAAGCTGGACGTTCTGCTCCACACCTGGCTCTACACGAAAGGCAAGCCGGCCAAGCCGTAGGAGCTGACGAGTTCCTCACATGTGTCGGTCATCGTCGACTCATGATCACTCGTATGTCCCCGGTCGCACTCGTCGCCGTGTCCCTGCTTCTCACGGGATGCGGCGGCGGTGCGGTGGCGGCGACGGACCACCCCTCCGCCGCCACGCCCGCTCCCGCCTCCACGCCCCCGGCCTCGCCCTCCTCGGCGATATCCGCCGAGGCCGCACCCCGCCAACTCCCGGGCGTGGGGCCCAAGACGCTGGCGCGAATACCCACCGGCACCGAGCAGGCCGTGCTGGTGACCGGCCGCGGCGCGAACTCCTCCGTCTCCACCCTCGCCCTGTACGAACGCACCGACGACGGCTGGCAGCAGACCGCGAGCTGGGCCGCGCACAACGCGCTCAAGGGCTGGTCCGACCACCACATGGCCGGCGACCTGCGCTCACCGATCGGTGTCTACTCGCTCACCGACGCGGGCGGACTGCTCAAGGACCCCGGCACCAAGCTGTCGTACGACCAGGGGTCGGGCTTCGTCTCGCCCGGCACCGGCTTCGAGGGCGAGTCGCTGGCCGGGTCCTTCGACTACGTGATCGCCATCAACTACAACCGGCAGCCCGGCACTTCACCCCTCGACTGGACCCGCCCCCTCGGCGCCTCGCGGGGCGGCGGCATCTGGATCCACGTCGACCACGGCGGCCCCACCCACGGCTGCGTCAGCATCGCCGAGGACCACATGAAGGAACTGCTGCGCACCCTTGACCCGGCCCGGCATCCCGTCGTCGTCATGGGCGACGCCGCGTTTCTCTCGCACTGACCGCCTAGGATCCGCCCAATGTGCGCACATGTGCTGGTCGCCGAGGACGACGAGATGCAGGCCGAGCTGATACGACGCTCCCTGCTGACCGAAGGCCACACCGCGACCGTGGTCCACGACGGGGCCGCCGCCATCACCGCGGCCCGGAAACTCCGGCCCGACCTCGTGGTGCTCGACCTCATGCTGCCCGTGATCGACGGCTTCGGGGTGTGCCGGGCGCTGCGCGGCGAGGACGACATCCCCGTCCTGATGCTGACCGCCCGCTCAGCCGAGGACGACGTCCTGCTCGGCCTGGAACTCGGCGCCGACGACTACATGACCAAGCCCTACAGCCCGCGCGAACTGATGGCCCGCATCCGCACGGTCCTGCGGCGCAGCGGCCGTACCGTCGAGGGCAGACAGGAGGACACCGTCGTACGGGCGGCGGGTCTCTCCGTCGATCCCGCGCGGCACGAGGTGCGCTGCGACGGGACACCGGTGGACTGCACACCGGCCGAGTTCGAGATCCTGCTCGCGATGACCGCCGAGCCCGAACGGGTCTTCTCCCGGCGGCAGTTGCTGCAGTACACCAGGGGCCTGGACCGGGCGTCCACGGAACGGGCCGTCGACGTCCACATCATGAACCTGCGCAAGAAGATCGAGGCCGACCCGCGCCGGCCGGCCCGGCTGCTGACCGTGTTCGGCGTCGGCTACAAGCTGCGCGGCGGTCGAGCATGAGGCCCCGGATACCGCTGCGCAAGCGGCTGTTGGTCCGCCTGCTGGTCGCCACCGTGCTGATCGCCCTCTGCTCGGTCGGGGCGACGGCCTGGCTGGCGGTGCAGACCACCACCCGGGCCATCCGGGAGGAACAGGGACAGGACCTCGCCGACGACATGCGCATCCTCGCGCAGCTCAGCGGATACGCCGCGACCCACCCCGACTGGAAGGGCGTCGCCCCCACCGTCCGCGCCCTGTCGAAGAAGATGGGCCGGCGTATCGCCCTCACCACCTCCGACCGCACCCTCATCGCCGACTCCGCGGCGCACGGCACGTCCCTGCCGCCCCGCGCCGCCGCGAGCGTCGACCCGCTGCACACCGACACGTACACGGAACCGGGCGCACAGCTCAGCGGCCTCGACCCCCGGGTCGTCGGACCGTACCGGGTGACCGCGAAGGAGCGGGCCCGGCTGGCGGTGCTGGCCAAGGACCGTCAGGCGTGCTTCAAACAGAACGGAATCGACACGACCATCACGATGACGCCGAGCGGTCGTCCCGTCCTCACCGACGCGGACGGCAAGGACGCCAACGACAATGTGCCCACGCCGTGCGCCGACGGAAAGCTCAACACCCCGACCGCCACCGAGAACAAGGCACTGAAGAAACTGATCGTGAGCGCCCAGCCCTGCATGCTGCAGGGAGGAGTGAACTTCAAGGCCCCCTACTTCGGCGTCGACGTCTTCGACAAGAGCCTCGGCTCCCGCTACATCACGGGCGCGTACAACAAGCTGGGCGACGCGGCCGACATACGAAAGGCGGAGGCCTGCACCGACAGAGCCCGCCGCGCCCAACTCGACCCCTACGTAGCACCGGTGGCCGAACTGTTCCTGGGCGGCGGCGACACCACCGCCCCCCGCTTCGACGTCTCCCCGGCGAACAAGGCAAAGGTCGTCGGCGCGGCGGCGGCCGTACTGGCGCTCACGGTCCTGGTGACGGCGGTCGTCGCCACGAGGCTCGTACGTCCCCTGCGCGCGCTGACCGAGGCGGCCCAGCAGCCGCCGGAGCTGCACGTCCGGGTGCCGGTGCGGACCCGGGACGAGACCGGCATCCTGGCCGAGGCCTTCAACGACCTCGCCGATCGCCGAGAGCGCATGGAGGCGCAGCGCAAGGCCATGGTCAGCGACATCGCCCATGAACTGCGCAGCCCGCTCACCAACATCCGGGGCTGGCTGGAGGTCACCCGGGACGGCTTCGTCGAACCGGACCCGGCGCTCCTCGGCTCGCTGCACGAGGAGGCGATGGTCCTCCAGCGCGTCATCGACGACCTCCAGGACCTGGCCGCGGCCGACGCCGGCACCCTGCGGCTGCACCGCGAACCCGTGCGCGTCGAGGACCTCTTCGACCAGGTCGCCGCCGCGTACCGTGTCACCGCCGATACGGCCGGGGTCGTCCTGCTCACCAAGGTGGACCGCACCCTCTGGCTGGACGCGGACCCGGTCCGCATGCGCCAGGTGCTCGGCAACCTCGTGTCCAACGCGCTGCGCCACACGCCGGCCGACGGCACGGTGACCCTCACCGCGTGGCGCGAGGGCGACCGGGCCGTCCTGACCGTCACCGACACCGGTACCGGCATCGCGCCCGAGGCCCTTCCGCACGTCTTCGAGCGGTTCTGGCGCGCCGACCAGTCCCGCAGCCGCCGCACCGGGGGCAGCGGCCTGGGCCTGTCCATCGTCCGCGACCTGGCCGCCGCCCACAGCGGCACGGTCGAGGCGGCGAGCACACCCGGCGCCGGCTCCACCTTCACCCTGAGGCTTCCCGACTCGCCCTCGCCGGAGGGAAGTTGAGCCGGGGTCACTGCTCTCGCAGACCCCACGGCGAGCCGTACGCCGTCAACAGGTCCAGGAACGGGCCGGCCGGGAACGCCTCCGGGCCCAGCACACCCGAGCCGGTCCACGCGCCCGTGGCCAGCAGCTCCAGGGCGATCACCGGGTTGATCGCGGTCTGCCAGACCACGGCCTGGGAGCCGTACTCCGCCATCGACCACTGGTTGTCGACCACGTGGTAGAGGTACACCTCGCGCGGCGCCCCGTCCTTCGTGCCCCGCACCCAGGTGCCCGCGCAGGTCTTGCCGCGCATACGGTCGCCCAGCGTCGCGGGATCGGGCAGACAGGCGGCGACGACATCGCGCGGTGAAACGGCGACGCGCCCCGCGGCACTCGGCACGGTGACCGGTTCGGTGCGGTCGAGTCCCAGCAGGTGGAGGGTCTTCAGGGTGTCGATGAACTCGTTGCCGAGCCCGTACTTGAAGGTGACCCGCTTCGCGTCGACCCAGCGCGGGACCAGCAGCACCTCCTCGTGCTCCACGTTCACGCACTCCACCGGGCCGATGCCCTCGGGGAAGTCGAACACCTCGGGCTCGCTGAACGGTTCCGTGGTGAACCAGCCGCGGTCGGCCTCGTAGACGACCGGCGGGTTGAGGCACTCCTCGATCGTGGTCCAGATGGAGAAGGAGGGCGCGAAGTCGTAACCGTCGACGGTGAGGTTCGCGCCGTCGCGGATGCCGATCTCCTCGATCTCGTCGAAGAGTTCATCGGCGGCGTAGCGCGCGAACACGTCCGAGAGGCCCGGCTCCACCCCCATCCCGACGAGCGCCAGCGCGCCCGCCTTCTCCCACTCGGCCGCGTCCTCGAACTGCGCGTCCCCGAGCTTGACCCCGCACTCCTCGTACGGCCGGTCCGGATGTGGCCGGGACAACGACATCGCCATGTCGAGGTAGTTGGCCCCGGCGGCGCGCGCCGCCCGGAACAGGGGGAGGACGAAGCGCGGGTCGGTCGCGTTGAGCAGCACGTCGCACTCGTGCGCGCGCAGCGCCGCCACGACGGCCTCCTCGTCGTTCGCGTCCAGCCGCTCGGCACGGAACCGGGCGCCCTCGGCCCCGAGCGTGGCGACCGCCGCCTCCGCCCGGGACAGGTCATAGTCGGCGACCACCATCGCGTCGAAGAACGGACGCCGGGCCGCGATCCAGGTGATCGCGCCACCCACGCCACCGGCTCCCACGAGCAGTACACGCATGACAAGAACTCCTTCACCGCGGAACGCAGAAGTACGAAAGTCGACGGGCCCCTGCCGGAGATACAACGCCGGTCGTCCGGATAAGGTCAATGGCGTTGGCATAAGGGTGGGCGAGGAGGCCGCGATGCCGAAACCGGTGGTGCCGGAGGAGAAACGGCGACGGCGCCGTCCCACCAAGAGCGGCACCGTCCTGTCCGAGCAGCTGATCGTCGACACAGCCCTGCGCATGCTCCGCGAACACGGCAGCGCCGGTCTCACGGCCCGCCGCCTCGGCCTCGCCCTGGACGCCGACCCCAGCACGCTCTACCGCTATTTCCGGGGCATGGACGAGCTGACCCTGGCCATCGGCGACGCCCTCGTCGGGCAGGCGCTGCGCGGCTGGGAGCCGACGGGGGAGTGGCGGGCCGACCTGCGCGCGATCGGTCTGCGCATCCACGCCGCCTACGTCGCCCACCCGCAGGCCGCCCAGCTCACGGCGAGCCGGGTCACCGGCCGGGCCAACGAGCTGGCCGCCGACGAGGCCGTACTCGACGTCCTGCGCACGGCCGGCCTCCCGCTGCCTGACACCGTGCGGATCTACCACGCGTTCATCGACCAGACCCTGGCCTTCGCCGCCCTGGACGCGGCCTCCCTGGCCCTGCCGAGTGCCTCGCTCCGCGCCGACGAGGCGATGTGGCGCTCGACCTACGCGCGCCTGCCGCGCACCACCCATCCCCGCATCGCCGAGGCGGCCCCGCTGCTGGCGACCCGCATGGTGGACAGCGCGTATCCAACGGCCCTGGAGATGCTGTTGGACAGCGTCGCCGCCCAATTGTCCCGGGTTCGACAGGCGCCCTGAAGGGGCGCGGGGCTGTGTCGACATGCGGCTCCGCCGCGTGGGCGCGACCAGCCACGATGGCGCGTCAGCCGACCAACGACCCACCCAGCCCTCCTAACGCAACGCCTCCATCGCCGTCGCCGCCACCGCGTCGGCCACCGCGGCCAACGCCGGCGAGTCCAGCTTCCACTGCTGCCAGTACAGCGGTACGTCGACCGGACGCTCCGGCGCGAAGTTCACCAGTCGCCCAGCGCTGAGCAGCGGCGCGGCCTGCATCTCCGGGACCATGCCCCACCCCAGCCCCGCGGCGACGGACGCGACGAACCCCTCCGAGGTCGGCACGAGGTGTCGTACCGCACTCGCCCCGCCCTGCCCGCGCCGCAGCCGCCGTACGAAGGTGTCCTGGAAGTCGTCGCGCCGGTCGAAGGTCACCACCGGTGCCTCGGGCAGCGTGTCCCGCAAGGGGCCGGCGAGCCATGTCTCCCTGAACTCCGGGCTCGCGACCGGGAGATAGCGCATCCGCCCCAGCGCCCGGACCGAGCAGCCCGGCACGGCGTCCGGTGACGAGGTCACCGCGGCCATGACCAGCCCCTCGCGCAGCAGGGCCGCCGTATGGTCCTCGTCCTCGCGGCGGAGTTCGAAGCAGACCGGCACATCGCGCGGGACGCGGGTGAGCGCGCCCAGGAACCAGGTGGCCAGCGAGTCCGCGTTGACCGCGATCGACACCCGGGTCGGCTCCCCGGCCCCGCTCATCCCCAGCTCGGCGCGCGCGTCCCGCTCCAGGCGGGCCAGCTGGCGGGCGAAGCGCACGACCACCTCGCCGGACTCGGTAGTCCGCACCGGCTTGGTGCGCAGCAGCAGGACCCGGCCCGTGCGCTGCTCCAGGGCTTTGACCCGCTGGCTGACCGCCGAGGGCGTCACATGCAGGGCGGAGGCCGCCGCGTCGAACGTGCCCTCGTCGACCACCGCGAGCAGCGTCCGCACCTGATCGAGAGGCAGCTCCGAAACCATCACGAGCGCTAATGATACGTAAGAATCTTTAGCTGTACTCCTGATGCCGGTCTGCTTAGCGTCGAGGGCGTGACCAACGCCCTCTCAGCGGCGGCCGCCGGCTTCGGCACCGGCCTCTCGCTCATCGTCGCCATCGGCGCCCAGAACGCCTTCGTCCTGCGCCAGGGCATCCGCCGCGAGGCGGTCCTCGCCGTCGTCGGCATCTGCGCCCTGTCCGACGCCCTCCTCATCGCGCTCGGCGTCGGCGGGGTCGGCGCGGTCGTCGTCGCCTGGCCGGGCGCGCTCAAGGCGGTCGGCCTGATCGGCGGCGCGTTCCTGCTCGTCTACGGCGTCCTCGCCGCCCGCCGGATATTCCGCCCCGCGGCCCTGCACGCCGAGGGCGAGGCGACCGGCTCGCGCCGCCGGGCCGTCCTCACCTGCCTGGCGATGACCTGGCTCAACCCGCACGTCTACCTCGACACCGTCTTCCTGCTCGGCTCGATCGCAGCCGACCGCGGCCCGCTGCGCTGGACCTTCGGACTCGGCGCGGTGTGCGCCAGCGTGTGCTGGTTCACCGCGCTGGGCTTCGGCGCCCGCCTGCTCAGCCGCTTCCTCGCCAAGCCCTCGGCCTGGCGGGTCCTTGACGGCCTGGTCGCCGCGACGATGATCGGTCTCGGCGCAACTCTCGTCGCCGGAACGTGAGATCACGGATTCGGCGGCCACAGCCGGTGCTGCGATAGTGAACCCTGGTCGAAAGATGTAACGAGCAACCAGGAAGCCAGTGGACACCAGCGAGAGCACCGACAGCGGCACCGAACCCGAGGCCGAGAAGGAAGCGGAAGCCGCGACCGGCCCCCGGCGCGGCTGGCGCCGCTGGGCGATGGACACCCGCCCGCTGCGCATCCCCGCCTACCGCCGCCTGTGGTCCTCGACCATCGTCACGGCCGTCGGCAGCCAGCTCACCGCCGTCGCCGTACCCAAGCAGATCTACGACATCACCGGCTCCTCCGCCTGGGTCGGCGCCGCCAGCATGGCCGGACTGCTGCCGCTCATCGTGTTCGCGCTGTGGGGCGGCGCGATCGCCGACAGCATGGACCGCCGCAAGCTGCTGCTGATCACCAACAGCGGGATCGCCGTCACCTCGGTGCTGTTCTGGCTCCAGGCCGTCACCGGGCTCGAATCGGTGGCCGCGCTGATGCTGCTGCTCGCGATGCAGCAGGCGTTCTGGGGCCTCAACGCGCCCGCCCGCAACGCCTCCATCGCCCGCCTGGTCCCCGCCGAACAACTGGCCGCCGCCAACGCCCTCGGCTCGACCGTCATGCAGACCGGCCAGGTCGTCGGACCACTCCTCGCGGGCGCCCTCATCCCGGTCATCGGCCTGCCCGAGCTGTATCTCATCGACGCGCTCGCCCTGTGCGTCACGCTCTGGGCGGTCGTCAGGCTGCCCGCGCTGCCGCCCCTGGAGTCCGCGACACCGCGGCGTGCGGGCTGGCGCGAGGTCGCAGCCGGCTTCCGCTACATCTCGCTGCACAAGGTGCTGCTGCTGTCCTTCCTCGCCGACATCATCGCGATGGTCTTCGGCATGCCCCGCGCCCTGTTCCCGCAACTCGCCGCCCAGACCTACGCGCCCTACGGCGAGGGCCTCGCCCTCGGCATGCTGTTCGCGGCGATCCCCATCGGGGCGGTGGTCGGCGGGCTGTTCTCCGGCACGTTCTCGCGGGCGCGCCGGCACGGCTGGATGGTGATCGGCGCGGTCGTCGCCTGGGGCGCGGCCATCACCGGGTTCGGGCTGAGCAGCAACCTGTGGATCGGGGTGGTGTTCCTGGCCGCCGCCGGGGTCGCCGACATGGTCTCCATGGTGTTCCGCGGGGCGATCCTGCTGTCCGCCGCCACCGACGAGATGCGCGGCCGTATGCAGGGCGTCTTCACCGTCGTCGTCGCGGGCGGTCCCCGCCTGGCCGACGTCCTGCACGGCACGGCGGGCTCGGCCTTCGGCCCCCGCACAGCCGTCGCGGGCGGCGGAATCCTGGTCGTGGTCATCATGCTGACCCTGGCCTTCACTGTCCCGGCGCTGCGCCGCTACCGCATCTGAGTGCGTCCTCAGACCGGCCGGTGGAGCGTGTAGTGCTCCATCAGCTTGCCCCGGGTCAGCTCCAGCCGGTGCGCGAGGATCTCCGCGACGATCCGCACCAGGGAGAGCCCGAGCAGCGGATCCTCCACGCACAGGGCGAGAACGGCCGCCGCGTCGAACTCGTAGGCCCGCACGCCACTGAACGCCTCCGCGCCGAAGTCCCACTGGTAGGGCGGGAACAGCCACGACCAGCCGAGCAGGTCGCCCGCCCCGAGACTGCCCACGGTGACCCGCTGCTGGGGTGTCACCTGCTGGTCGAGCGAGACCGCGCCGGAGCGGATCACCCAGAAACGGTCTGCGGTGCCGCCCGCCTCGAAGATCCTGGAGTCCTCGGCGAACGACACCTCCTGCGCGAGCTCCATCAGCCGTTCGCGCTGCGCCTGGGGCAGGGCGGTCAGCAGTTTTATCGCTGTGGTCATGGCACGGGGCTCCTCGCCGGCAGCGGTTCCGGAATTCTCCCTACGCCCATTTCAGCCTCTGTCGACGTCCCGGGCACCTCGGGGGACGGAATCGGGGCGTGAAAAAGCCCTGGCTGGACGGGGGAGACCAGCCAGGGCCGTCAAGCGGTGGCGACGGAGGACGGTACGGTCGACTCCGTGACCACGTATGAATGAACCGTAAACCATCAGCGGGCATTTCGTACCCACCTGAACCGGTCGCGTGACCGGTTTCACTTCGCGGCATGCCGGCCGGGCGCCACGATCTCGTCCAGCACCCGCAGAACGGCCTCATAGGCAGCCTCCCGCAAGGCGTCGCCCCGTTCCGACCACGCCCGTGCCTCCTGCGCGGCGAAGGCCCGGGCCCGCTGGATGCGCCGCAACAGTTCGTCGGAGTCCACGACATCAGTCATGTCTTTCGCCTACCCCCGCGAGCGGGGTTCACCGCGCCGGGGCGGAGATCGGCACGTCGAGCGGCCGGGCCAGACCGACCACGGCCTCGTCCAGGCGCTGCAGATGCCGCAGCACGCGGTCGGTCACCCTGCCGTAGCGCGGGGTCCCGGGGGTGCCGGGCCGCAGCAGGGACGCGATGCTCGGACCGGTCTCGATCACGCCCACGGCGTCCCCGTCGGCGACATGGGCGCCGATGACCCCGATGTTGTGCACGATCCGGCGCCCCGCCTCCCGCAGCCGTGGATCCGCCGCGATCGACGGATGCGTCGGCAGCAGCTCGGCGGTCGCCGCCAGATACCGCGCGTGATAGGCGCAGGTCTCCAGGAGGGCGACCACATACCGCGCCGTGTCCCGGCGCGCCCGCAACGGCGTGATCGGATGGGTCAATGGCTGCGTGGAGGCGCTCAGGTCGGCCAGCGCCTGGTCCAAGTCCCTTGCCTTGTCGAGGAGTTCGGCCGGGGCTTCGCCACTGAGCTGGTCGACGGCGGCCTCCGTGACATCCGTGAGCCGCGCCAGCACGGTCCCGAGCAGTTCGTTCGTACGGCGGTCCGTGTGCACCGGCAGCACCAACGCCGCCGCGACCACCCCGCAGGCCGCGCCCAGCGCCGTCTCCTCGACCCGCAGCACCAGCACCGACGCGCTGTAGGTGTGCAGCAGTGTGTAGAGCAGGCCCAGCATCGCGGTGACGAAGAAGGACATCAGGGTGTACGACAGCGGTGCCGTGTAGAACATCGCGAAGATGAACAACAGGACCAGCGCGAACGCCGTCCAGGTGTGGTGCCCGACCAGCCCCGCGAGACCGATGCCGGCCACGACACCCAGGACCGTGCCGAGCAGCCGCCGGTAGCCCTTGACGAGGATCTCGCCGGTGGACGAGGTGTTGAGGAACACGATCCAGCAGGTCAGCACCGCCCAGTACCAGCGCTGGCTGGACAGGAACTCGCCGCCGATGATCGCCAGCGACGACCCCACGGCGACCTGCAAGGCAGCTCGTGTCGTCGGCCGCCGCAGCCCCGTGCGCTCCGCGTCCTCCCGCTCGGCCTCCTCGCTGCCCGCGATGGCGACGTCCTCCGCGTCCAGTTCCTCGCGCGAGCGGGTCGTCGCCGGTGTGTCCTCGGACTCGTCCTGCGGCCCGTCCACGGCGATCCGCAGCCCCAGCACGGCACGTGCGGCCTCACCGATGCCCCGGAACACGTCCTGCACGGCGTCGGAGGAGGGCGGCAGATTCTCCTCCTCGCGATAGCCCAGCAGCCGGTTGCGCACATGGGCCAGCCCGGTGCCCGAGTCCGCGCTCACGGGCCGCAGGACCAGCAGGCGCAGCGCCTCCAGCTCGTGGCGCAGGGTGTCGGTCGTCCCGTCCGGCACGGGCAGCCGGTCGGTCGACGGGACGGGCGCGCCCGGCAGATGCAGGGTCAGGGTGTGGCCCCGCTCGGCGCTGCGCGCGGTCAGCAGCAGGAGCCCCAGCCGTTCGGCGGCGATCTCGGCGTCGGCGATGCGCCGCTGCACCAGCCGCGCCACCGCCTCGTCCGAGGTCCCGTCCTCCAGCCGGCCCTGGATCAGCAGCGCCGTCTCGTGCAGCCGCGCGGTCCCCTCCCGTACGTCGTCGAGGGCCTTCTCCATGTCGTCGGGGCCGGCGTCGAGCAATGCGAGCTGCGCGGTGACCAGTTGGGCGAACCGGGCCCGGAACGCCCGCCGCAGCCGGTCCAGCGTCCCCGTGGGCGTCTCGGGTACCAGCGCGAACCGCACCAGCGCGCTGCACACGAAGGCCACGCCGAGCACGCCGTACAGCCGGGGCAGCGCGGAGACGGTCGCGCCGACGAACAGGGACAGGAAGTAGATCTGGAAGCCGATCAGGCCGAGCGCGGTGCCGCGGTCGCCGAAGCGGCGGCTGTAGACCGCGCCGAAGATCAGCAGGACGAAGAAGACGTCACCTGCGACCACCCGCGAGTTCAGCAGCGCGCTCAGCGACACCGAGGCCAGCGCCACCGGCAGGCCGAGCGCGAGCGTCACCGCCTGCCGCGCGCGCTGCTTCTCGCGGATCGCGAACGTGGAGACCATCGCCGACATCGCCCCGGCCACCAGATGCGGCACCGAGGCATCCAGCAGGGAGAGCACGGCGAGCGTGAGCGCGATCGAGGCCACCGTCCGCAGCCCGGCCGTCAGCCGCAGCAGTCCGGGATCGGACGCCGCGACCCGATCCCACAGCCGTGCCCACGCCGCCCGTCCCGCTGCCCTCACGCCGCCGTACTCTCCCCGGGTTCACCTCAAGATCCGTACCACCGATGCTACGGCTCCTGGGTCCCGGCCCCTTCGACCTGGTCCCGCACCTGCTCCGGCGAGAGATACGAGTCGGTGTACTCGAAGTCCTTCAGCGTCGCCGGTTTGCGGGCCTGGAAGCCGGTGCGCACGAAGTCGTCGCCGGCCAGCGCGTTGAGCGTCCAGTTCGTCGCCACACGGACCTTGGCGACGTTGGTGCGCAGCGCCGACCAGTGGTAGCCGCGGGCCACGACCTGGGCGGGCAGGCCGCGCAGTTCGATGCCGAGCGGCTTGGACACCGCGTCCTTGCCGCCGAGGTCCACGACGAGCCCGAGGTCCTTGTGGACGTACGGCTTCAGCGGCTGGTTGCGCAGGGTCGCGATCACGTTGTCGGCGACGACCTTGCCCTGGCGCATCGCGTGCTGCGCGGTCGGCGGGCAGATCGCGCCGTCCCCGCCCTTGGCCTCGTCCGGCACCGCGCCGGAGTCGCCGAGCGCGAACACCCCGTCGTGCCCGGGGAGGTTCATTTCGGCGGCGACCGCGAGCCGCCCCCGAATCGTTTCCGCGCCGAGCGTGGCGATCAGCGGACTGGCGACCACCCCGGCCGTCCAGATCAGGGTCCGGGTCGGCACCACGCGCCCGTCGGTGAAGGTGACCTCCTCGGGCCCGGCCTTGGCGATGGAGACACCCAGGGAGATGTCGATACCGCGCCTGGTCAGGATCTCCTGCGCGCTCTTGCCGAGCTTGTCGCCCAGCTCGGGCATCAGCTTCGGCGCGATGTCGATGAGGTGCCACTTGATCAGCCCCGGGTCGATGCGCGGATAGCGCTTGACCGCGGCGTGCGTCAGCTTCTGCAGACAGGCGGCCGTCTCGGTGCCGGCGTATCCGCCGCCCACCACCACGAACTGCAGCCGCGAGGCCTTCTCCACCGGGTCGTCACTCGCGTCCGCGAGGTCCAGCTGAGTGATCACGTGGTCACGGATGTAGGCGGCCTCGGCGAGCGTCTTCATCCCGAAGGCGTGATCCGTCAGCCCGGGGATGTCGAAGGTGCGGGTGACGCTGCCGGGGGAGAGCACGATGTAGTCGTAGGGCTCGTTGACGATCTCGTCGTTGATCGTGCGGATCACGCAGACCTTGGCCTTGATGTCCACACCGATGGCACCGCCCGGGATGATCCGGGTGCGGTACTTGCTGCTGCGGCGCAGCGAGACGGCGATCGACTGCGGGGTCAGGACGCCTGAGGCGACCTGCGGCAGCAGGGGAAGATAGAGCTGGTAGGAGAGCGGCGTCACCAGGGCGACGTCGGCCTCCTGAGGGGTCAGTTTCCGTTCCAGGCGGCGAACGCACTCCACTCCTGCGAAGCCTGCGCCAACCACCAGGATCCTCGGTCGTGTCACGGTGTTCATCCCTTCTGCGGCTCCAGGCGGTCTGCCTCGACGCCGTACGCCTGCCCCTGGATCGCTGCTTCGCACACCAACATCGATCCCACCGTGCCAGGAGCCGTTCCGCCAGCTGAGCGCGGCAGGCAGACGAACGCGTGGGCACCAGCATGCCCCGCCGACGCCCGGCGTACGCCCCGGGCGCGAGAACAAATGGCGTACGTGAACCGGCCCCGACCCGCTCTTGGGCGACCGCTGCGGACCGTAGAGTGCACGCCATGTCGCACACTCAGCCCGAGCCGGGGTCCGGCTTCCGCACCCAGAACATCGACCCCGGGAGCGTGCCGCGGCTGGTGGCCGCGCTCGACATACAGGAGACCAATCCCGGCGTACGACGCCTGCGGGCCTGGGCGCACGAGGCACTCGCCCCGCGCGACGGCGAGCGCGCCCTCGACATCGGGTCCGGCACCGGCTCGACGACCCGCGAACTCGCCGCGGCGGTCGGCTCGACGGGGTCGGCACTCGGTGTCGAGCCCAACCCCGGGCTGCGGACGATCGCCCAGGAACGCGCCGCCGAGGCCGGCAACCCGGCCCGCTTCACGGACGGCGACGCGCTGTCCCTGCCCGCACCGGACGCCTCCGTGGACGTCGTCTGGTGCGAACGGGTCCTCCAGCACCTCGCCGAACCGGACAAGGCCGTCGCCGAGATGGCCCGGGTGCTGCGCCCCGGCGGGCGCGTGGCCCTCCTCGACACCGACTGGGCGACCACGATCCTGCACCCCGGCGACCCGGAGATCACGGCCGCGCTCACCGCGGGCGCCCTCACCGGGGCCGCCAACCCCTACGCGGGACGCCGGCTCGTCGGCCAGCTCAGCGCGGCCGGGTTCGTCGTCGACGACCGGGGCTCGCAGGCGCTGCTGCAGGACCACCGGTCGGTCGTCTGGCCGCTGATCCGCATGCTCGGCGAGTCCGCGGTGCGCCGCGGCGCGCTCACCGAGGCCCAGCGCGACCGCGCCTACGCCGACCTCACCGAGGCCGCCGAACAGGGCGCGCTGCACATGTCCGTGACGATGTTCGCGGTCGTCGCCCACCGCCCGGTGTGACCCCCGGCCGGTGACCTCACCGGAACACGTTGTCCGCGTCCTCCCACCCCGTGACCTGCTCGTCCACCGTCGGCAGTCGCGGGGCACGCGCGCGTGCCTGGTACATCGCGTCGATCTCGAACGCGTAGTGCCGCACGATCGCGTCCCTGCGCAGCTTCATCGACGGCGTCAGCAGCCCGCCGGCGACGTCGAACGGCTGCGGGAGCACCCGGAACACCCGGATCGACTCGGCGCGCCCCACCGGGCTGTTGGCGGCTGCCACGGCCCGCGTGATCTCCTCCCGCAGCGCGTTCTCCTCACGCGCCTCCCGGCCCCGCGCGTCGCTCTGCATCGCAAGACCGGCCTGCCAGTGCGCCACGAAGTCCGGGTCCAGGGTCAGCAGTGCCCCCACGCAGGGACGGTCGTCGCCGACGACCACCGCCTGATGGATCAGGGGGTGCATGCGCAGCCGGTTCTCCAGGGCGGCCGGCGCCACGCTCTTGCCGCTGCTGGTGATGATGATGTCCTTCTTGCGGCCGGTGATCGTCAGATACCCCTCGGTGTCCAGCCGCCCGATGTCCCCGGTCGCCAGCCAGCCCGCGTGCATCGCGGCCCGGGTCGCCCGCTCGTCGTTGATGTAGCCCTGGAACAACGAAGGACCGTGCAACAGGATCTCGCCGTCCTCCGCGACCCGGATCTCGGTCCCTGGCAGCGCCTGCCCGACGGTGCCGATCTTCTCCCGGCCCGCCGGCTGCATGGTGATCCCGCCGGCGGTCTCCGTGAGCCCGTAGCCGTCGTGCACCATGATGCCGATGCCCGCGTAGAACAGGGACAGTTCACGGTTCAGGGGAGAGCCGCCCGACGTGGCGCCGACCACCCGGCCGCCGAGGCCGGCGCGCAGCTTGCGGTACACCGTCCGCTCGAACACGGCGTGCTGCAGCCGCAGATCGAGGCCGGGGCCCGAGCCCCGGCCGAGTCTCAGCCGCTCCTCGGCCGCCGCGAACTCCCGCGCGGTCGCCGCGGCCCGCTCGAACACCGCGCCGCGGCCCAGCTGTTGGGCCGTCCGCAACATGTTCTTGTAGATCTTCTCGAAGACCGACGGCACGGCGTAGAGGTAGGTGGGCCGGAAGGAACGCAGCCCCGACACCAGCGCGGCCTCGGTCATCTCCGGCTCGTGGGCCATCTGCCAGCCGCCGCGCATGCACAGGCTCTGGATCATCAGGCCGTACACATGGGAGAAGGGCAGGAAGGCCAGCACGGCCGGCTGTTCCCCCGGGGGCGCCGCCGTGTTCGGCCAGCCCGAGAGGAGCGTGTCGCAGGGGCTGGCCAGGCTGCGATGGCTCAGCGCGCAGCCCATGGGGCGGCCCGAGGTGCCCGAGGTGTAGGCGACGACCGCGGTCGAGTCCGGCATCACGATCCGGCGCAGCGAGTCCACCGTGGTCTGCGGGATGTACGTGCCCCGCTCGACGAGTTGGCGCAGCGCCCCGGAGTCCAGCTGCCAGACGTGCCGCAGCAGCGGCAGCGCGGCACACACCGTGCCGACCGTCATGATGCCCTGCTCGTCCTCCACGACCACGGCCACACAGTTGGCGTCCCGCAGTATCCACTCGACCTGCTCGCGCGAGGACGTCGGATGGACCGGCACCACCTCGGCGCCGACGGCCCACAGGGCGTGGCTGAGCACCGTCCACTCGTATCGGGTGCGGGCCATGATCGCGACCCGGCTGCCCGGCGAGATCCCGGAGGCGATCAACCCCTTGGCCACGTCGACGACTTCGTCCCGCAACTCGACCGCCGTCACCTCCTCCCACACCGTGGAGGAAGGGTCGGGCCGGCGCGCGATCAGCGGAAGGGTGGGATTGACGGCCGCGGTCTCGAAGACGCTGTCGGCGAGGCCGCCGGTCAGGGTGGACAGGGCGGAGGTGGGGGGTGGAGCGACGGCGAAGTCGCGCATGCGCTGCTCCTGGGTTGTACGGGGCGTGACTCTGCCGATCATTGCTGTTATCGACGGTGCTCGAATGTAGCCCAGGTGTGAGCGATTGGTGAGGGGAACAGGGAAGTGCCCTTGCGGAGTTTGGTGGTTGAGTGGAACCGACCTGACAAAGCGGGGTGTACGAGGACGTGAGCACGGTGGATCTCGACGAGTTGAGGGCCCACGACTTCGGCTATCTGGACGCCGAGGGACACACCTATCTCGACTACACGGGCGCGGGACTCGCCCCCAGCTCACTGGTCCGGGCCAGCGCCGCGCGGATCACCGGGGGCGTCTTCGGCAACCCGCACTCGGAAAGCCCCGCCTCGCGCGCCTCCGGCGACCTGCTGGCCGAGGCCCGCGCGGCGGTGCTGCGGCACTTCGCGGCCGACCCGGCCGAATACACCGTGGTGTTCACCGCCAACGCGACGGCCGCGCTGCGCCTGGTCGGCGAGTCCTACCCGTTCGCACCGGGCAGCAGGCTCGTGATGCTCCTCGACAACCACAACTCCGTGAACGGACTGCGGGAGTACGCCCGCGCCGCCGGCGCCAGGACCGAGTACGTCCCGGTCCACGGCCAGGAGCTGGCCGTCGACGAGCAGCGGCTGCACACCGCGCTCACGGCCCGCAGCCGCCGCCGCGGACTCCTCGCCTATCCCGCACAGAGCAACTTCACCGGCGTACGGCACTCCCTGGACTGGATCGCCACCGCGCAGCGTCACGGCTACGACGTCCTGCTCGACGCCGCCGCGTTCGTCCCCGCCAACCCCCTCGACCTGTCCCGCTTCCACCCGGACTTCACCGTGGTCAGCTGGTACAAGGTGTTCGGCTATCCCACCGGCATAGGCAGCCTGATCGTCCGCCGCGAGGCCCTCGCCCGGCTGCGCAGGCCCTGGTTCTCCGGCGGCACCGTCTACGCCGCGAGCGCCCAGGCGCAGTGGCACGTCCTCGCGGACGGCGAGGCCGCCTTCGAGGACGGCACCGTCAACTTCCTCTCCATACCGGACATCACGGCCGGCCTGGAGTGGATCGACGCCATCGGCATGGACCGCGTGCACGACCACGTCGCCCGGCTCACCGGCCAACTCCTCACGGGAGTAGCGAAGTTACGGCACAGCGACGGCTCCCCGATGGCGCGGGTCTACGGCCCCACCGGCAGCGGCCCCGCACGCGGCGGCACCGTCGCCCTCAACCTCCTCGGCGCGGACGGCCGGGTGATCGACGAACGGGTCGTCGCCCAGGACAGCGCCGAGCGCCGTATATCGCTCCGCTTCGGCTGCTTCTGCAACCCGGGCGCCGGAGAGGCCGCGTTCGCCCTGCCGCTGCGCAGCCTGCGCTCGGCGGCCCGCAGACCGATGCGCTCACTGGAGGACTACCTCGACCTGCTGGGCCTGCCGTCCGCGGGCGCCGTACGGGTCTCGGTGGGTGTCTCCTCGCAGCCCAGGGACGTCGAAAAGTTTCTGGAGTTCGTCGCGGACACCTACCGCGACCGCGTACCGACGGCGGCCGGCCTCGCCGACCGGGCAGGCTGCTGAACGGCGAGGCGGTTCACCGCCCCGCGCGGGCCGCCGGCACTCCCTGACGGCACCTGCGCACCAGCACCGCCCAGGTCGCCGCCAGGAACAGCACCGCGAACGCCGCCAGGATCAGCCAGCCGCGCCCGGCCGGATGCGCGAACGAGTCTCCGTACGACCGCAGCAGCGGCGGCCCGGCCGGGGAACCGCCGTCGCGCCATAGGCCGTTGAGGCCGATCGCGCCGCCCAGTGCCTCGAACGCCCAGCGGTTGGTCATCGCCCAACTGATCGCGCGACCGACCGGTGCCATCCGGGGCACCGGCACGAAGGCGCCCGAGAACAGCACCTGGGGGAAGCAGAGCAGCGGCAGCATCAGTGTCGCCTGGCCCGGCTCCGTGACCGCGGCCGAGGTGAGCAGGCCGAGGGCCAGCGCGGCGGCCGAGGCCAGCACACTGGTCAGGAACAGCGAGCCGTACGTGCCCCAGCCCGCCGCCGGCAGCCGGTCCAGCGCGCGCAGCACCGCCAGCAACAGGGCGTCCGCCGCCGCCAGTACAGGCAGGACGGTGGTCAACTTCGAGGCCACGTACGGTCCGATCCGCACTCCGGCCAGCCACTCGCGGCGCAGCACGGCCAACTCCGGGCAGATCTGCAGCAGTCCGTACGTCAGCCCGAAGAAGAACGCCCCGAACGCGATCCAGAACGTGATCATCGCCGTGGACCCCGGATCAGGCGCCGCCGCATCGAACGCACCCGCCCGGAACAGCACCGCGAACATCGCCACGATCATCACCGGCGACCCCGCGAACACGGCCATCGACAGCCGGTTGTGCGCCAACAGGGCCGTCGTACGACGGGTCAGCAGTGCCCACTGGCTTACGGCGCCGACGCGCGGCGGACGGTGCGTGGTGGGCGCCGGTTGCCGGTCGGGCAGCGTTGCCGGGGCCGTCCGCTCGGCGCGCTTGCCTTCCGCGACCGCCGCGTACACGTCCTCCGCCGTCTCCGCGCCGAACGCTCCCAGCAGCGCGTCCGGCGGTCCCACGAACGCGACGGCTCCGCCCGGCGACAGGAACACGACCTGGTCGCAGCGGGGCAGATCGGCGAGGACGTGGGTGGTGAGCAGGACGGTGGTGCCGGTCTCGGCCAGGCTTCGCAGGGTGGCCAACAGGGCGGCCCCGGTGACCGGATCGAGCCCGGAGGTGGGTTCGTCGAGGAAGAGCACCCGCGGCCGGGTCAGCAACTCGGCGGCGATACAGGCCCGTTTGCGCTCCCCACCGCTCAGCGCCCGCACCGGCGTACCGGCATGCCCGGACAGCCCGAGGACGTCGAGCACCTCCGTCACCCGCGCCGGAACCGTCCCGCCCGGCATTCGCAACCGTGCCGCGTACTCCAGCGTGCGCCGCAACGGCAGCTCGCGGTGGATCACGTCCTCCTGTGGCACGTACCCGAACTCCGGCCCGGGCGGCCCCGGTTGGGCACCGTCGTGCAGTACGGCCCCCGAGGTCGGGCTCTGGAGTCCCGCGAGCGTCTGCAGCAGCACCGTCTTGCCCGCGCCGCTGCTGCCCGCGATCATCGTGAGCTGTCCGGCCCCGACCTCGAACGACACATCGTCCAACACCCGCCCGGAGCCCCGTACTTCCTGTGTGACGTCCCGCAACTCCACGTGCAGACCGGCTATTTGGGTGATGTCAGGGTGTATCGGCGTCGGCATGCGAGCAGCATGTCACCCCGGTGTCAGCCATACCGTCGCCAGGGGCGGGAGGGTGAGCAGGAGGTGGCCGTCCTCCGGTTTGACCGGGTCGGGGTTGGTGACATCGCTGCCGCCGTACGCGGCAGAGTCGGTGTTGAGCGCCTCGCGCCAGGCCGGGATGTCGTCCGGGACCCCGAGCCGGTAGTCGTGGCGCACGACGGGGGAGAAGTTGCTGACGGCGAGCAGCGGCGCGCCCTCGGCGTCGAACCGCAAGAACGCGAAGACGTTGTCCTCGGCGGCGTCGCCCAGCACCCACCGGAAGCCGGCGGGCTGTGTGTCCAGCTCCCAGAGAGCGGGGGTGCGGCGGTAGAGGGTGTTGAGGTCGCGGACCAGGTTCTGGACGCCCCGGTGGTCGGATTCGGCGTCGTAGGCCGGGTCGAGGAGCCACCATTCGGGGCCATGGGATTCGGACCACTCGGCGCCCTGGGCGAACTCCTGCCCCATGAAGAGGAGTTGCTTGCCGGGGTGGGCCCACATGAACCCCAGATACGCCCGGTGGTCGGCGCGCCGCTGCCACCAGTCGCCGGGCATCTTCGAGACCAACGACCGCTTGCCGTGGACGACTTCGTCGTGCGAGATGGGCAGGACGTAGTTCTCGCTGTACGCGTACACCATCGAGAAGGTCAGCTCGTGGTGATGGAACTTGCGGTGGACGGGCTCGTGCGCCATGTAGCCCAGCGAGTCGTGCATCCAGCCCATGTTCCACTTCAGGCCGAAGCCGAGGCCGCCGGTGTCGGTGGGCCGGGTGACGCCGTCCCAGGCGGTGGATTCCTCGGCGATCGTCACGACGCCGGGCACCCGCCGGTACACGGTCGCGTTCATCTCCTGGAGGAAGGCGACGGCGTCCAGGTCGTCGCGCCCGCCATGGACGTTCGGGGCCCACTGGCCCGAGTCGCGGGAGTAGTCGAGGTAGAGCATTGAGGCGACCGCGTCCACGCGCAGGCCGTCGATGTGGAACTCCTGACACCAGTAGACGGCGTTCGCCACAAGGAAGTTGCGCACCTCGGTCCGCCCGAGGTCGAACTCGTACGTCCCCCAGTCCGGATGCTCGGCCCGCCGTGCGTCCCCGGGCTCGTACAGCGGGTCCCCGTCGAACCGGGCCAACGCCCAGTCGTCCTTGGGGAAGTGCGCCGGCACCCAGTCCATGATCACGCCGATACCGGCCTGGTGGAGGGCGTCGACCAGGAACTTGAAGTCGTCGGGGGTGCCGAGGCGGGCGGTCGGGGCGTAGAAGCCGGTGACCTGGTAGCCCCAGGAACCGCCGAAGGGGTGCTCGGTCACCGGCATGAACTCGACGTGGGTGAAGCCCAGGTCGTTGACGTACGCGGGGAGTTCGACGGCGAGCTGACGGTACGTCAGGCCGGGCCGCCAGGACGCGAGATGCACCTCGTACACGGAGAACGGCGCTTCGTGGACGGGTGTTTCCGTCCGGCGGGCGAGCCACTCCGCGTCGTCCCACTCGTGGTGCGAGGCCGTCACGATGGACGCCGTGGCGGGCGGCACCTCCGTACGGCGTGCCATCGGGTCGGCCTTGAGGAAACGGTCGCCGTGCCGTGAGGTGATCTCGAACTTGTAGCGGGCACCCTCGCCCACACCCGGCAGGAACAGCTCCCACACACCCGACGAACCGAGCGACCGCATCGGGAAGGCCGTCCCGTCCCAGGAGCTGAAGTCCCCGGCGACACGCACCCCTTGGGCGTTCGGCGCCCACACGGAGAAGCGGGTGCCGGTGACTCCCTCGTGCGTCATCGGCTCCGCGCCGAGCGCCTTCCACAACTCCTCGTGGCGCCCCTCCCTGATCAGGTGCAGATCGAGATCCCCGAGCGCGGGGGGGAAGCGGTACGGGTCGTCCACCTCGTGCTCGTCGCCCTCCGCGTACGACACCAGCAGCGTGTACGCCGGGATCGCGTCGAGCGGCAGTACGCCGGAGAAGAGGCCGCCTCCCTCCGAGGCGAGCGGGCTGCGCATGCCGTCGATCACGACACTCACGGCACGGGCGTAGGGCCGCAGCGCCCGGAAGGCGATCCCGCCCGCGACCGGTCGCGCGCCGAGCAGCGCGTGCGGGTCGTGATGGGCGCCGGAGAGCAGACGCTCGCGGTCGGCCGGGTCCAGCGGGGCGAACGCCGCGGGACCAGCCGCGCCCAGGGGAACCGGAACGGCCGTGGGCGCGGCGACCGCGGACGGGGAGGCCGTCGCGGCCTGGTCCTCGGGCACCCGGGCGACGGTCGCGGGCCGACTGCTCGCCCCCGGAGCCTCCGTGGCGGGCGGATCGCCGGTCTCCGTCGCGCCGGGCGCGGCTGGGTCGCCGGCCTTTGGTGTGGCGGGCGAGGTTGGTTCGCGTGTCTCCGGGCCGGCAGCCGTGGGTGAGTCGGCCGCGTTCGGAGGCACTGTGGCGGCCCGGTCGCCGGTCTCCGTCGCGCCGGGCCCGGTCGGGCCGCCTGCGTCCGGGGCTGCGGGGCCGCCGGGCGTGGCCGGACCGCCCGTCTCCTGAGGTGAAGTGTCGCGCAGGGCCACGGAGTTCAGCCTCCTCGGACGGCGAGTCGCTCGATCGCCGCCATGGGTACGGGAAGCCAGTCCGGGCGGTGTCTGGCCTCGTACAGCACTTCGTAGACCGCGCGATCCGTCTCGTAGGCGCGCAGCAGGGCGTGCTTGGTGCGGGGGTCCCAGCCGGCCCGGGCCGCGTAGCCCGCACAATAGGCCTCCCGGCAGCGGCGCGCCCACTCGGGGCGCCAGGGACGGCGCTGCCGGGCCGCGTAGTCGAAGGAACGCAGCATCCCGGCGATGTCCCGCACCGGGGACTGCGCGCTGCGCCGCTCGGCCAGCGGCTTGGACGGCTCGCCCTCGAAGTCGATCACGAACCAGTCGCGGCCCGCCCGCAGCACCTGCCCGAGATGCAGATCTCCGTGGATCCGCTGGGCGGGCGGCCCGGCATCACGGCCGATCAGCGCGCCGAACGCGGTCCGCAACCCCGGCACGAACGGCCGCAGCGCGGGAACGTAGTGCGCGGCGGCTTCCAGGCGCTCGGTCATCGCAGTCGCAGTCGCAGTCGCTGTCTCCGTCACCGTCTCCGTACGGTCGGTCTCGGCGACGGGCTCGCCGCCGGACGGAAACGCCGCGGCCAGCGCGAGATGGACATCGGCCGTGGCCTGCCCCAACTCATGTGCCTCGGTGGTGAATTCGTCACCGGAGGCGAGTGCGCGCAGCGCCAGCGTCCAGCCGTCGGAGGCGTCCGGCAGGAACGGCTGGAGCACACCGAGCGTCGCGGCCCGCGGCTCGGCCGTCCGGAACCACGCCACCGGCGCCGGGACCCGCGTGCAGCCCTGCGCCGCCAGCGCCCCCGGCAGTTCCAGGTCCGGGTTGACGCCGGGCTGGATGCGCCGGAACACCTTCAGGATGAACCGGTCGCCGTACACCAGCGAGGAGTTGGACTGCTCGGCGTCCAGCAGCCGGGGCGCGAGCCCGGCGGGCACCGACATCGCCGGGTCCGCCTCGAAGCGCAGGGGACCGGCCGTACCGGGGTGCCGCAGCCGCTCCAGCAGCAGTTCCGCCGACCGCGGGTCCTGCAGGGCGTCGTACACCGCGAATCCGGCCAACGGGCCTTCGTGCACACGGCCGATGAAGGCCCGGGCGAGCCGCGGGGAGACATGTTCCCGTACGCCGAGCAGGAGTTGGTAGCAGTCGCCGGGCGGGGGAGTGCCGCCCGGTGCGGGAACTTCCGTGTGGGAAGCGTGCACCAGCAGATGGAGACAGCCCGGGAACAGTTCCGTGGTGGACAGCACATCGAGGTCGGCCACCGGCCGGTCCTTGCCGGCGAACCAGCGCTGCCCGGGCAGCCATTCGCGCAGCAGCCCGGCGAGCGTGGCCGGCGGCCGGTCGACGGCGTGGCTGCTCAGTCGGAGGGGTGCGGTCTTCGGCATGGTGACGCGTCCTTTCGCGGGCACATCCTCAAAGTCGTCGGCCGTTGCGGGAAGTGGCTCGCGAGAGCCGGAACCAGTAGAAGCCGTGCCCCGCGAGCGTCAGCAGATATGGCAGCTCACCGATCGCGGGGAAGCGCACCCCGCCGATCAGCTCCACGGGATGCCGGCCGTCGAACTCCCGCAGATCCAGCATGGTCGGCTGCGCGAACCGCGAGAAGTTGTGCACACAGAGCACGAGATCGTCCTCGTACTCGCGCAGGAATGCGATCACCGCCGGATTCGACGACTGGAGCTCCGTGTAGGAGCCGAGGCCGAACGCCGGGTTCTGCTTGCGGATCTCGATCATGCGGCGGGTCCAGTGCAGCAGCGAGGAGGGCGACGACATCGACGCCTCGACGTTGGTGACTTGATAGCCGTACACGGGGTCCATGATCGTCGGCAGGAAGAGGCGCCCCGGATCGCAGGAGGAGAAGCCCGCGTTGCGGTCGGGCGTCCACTGCATGGGAGTGCGGACGGCGTCGCGGTCGCCGAGCCAGATGTTGTCGCCCATGCCGATCTCGTCGCCGTAGTAGAGGATCGGCGAGCCGGGGAGGGAGAGCAGCAGGGCGGTGAACAGTTCGATCTGGTTGCGGTCGTTGTCCAGCAGGGTCGCCAGGCGCCTGCGGATGCCGATGTTGGCGCGCATGCGGGGGTCCTTGGCGTATTCCGCCCACATGTAGTCGCGTTCCTCGTCGGTGACCATTTCCAGGGTCAGCTCGTCGTGGTTGCGCAGGAAGATGCCCCACTGGCAACCCGAGGGAATCGCGGGGGTCTTGGCGAGAATTTCCGAGACGGGATACCTGGACTCCCGGCGTACCGCCATGAAGATGCGGGGCATGACCGGGAAGTGGAACGCCATGTGGCATTCGTCGCCGCCGCTCTGGAAGTCGCCGAAGTAGTCGACGACGTCCTCGGGCCACTGGTTCGCCTCCGCCAGCAGCACCGTGTCCGGATACATCGCGTCGATCTCGCGGCGGACGCGCTTCAGAAAGTTGTGACTGGCGGGCAGGTTCTCACAGTTGGTGCCCTCGGTCGCGTAGAGATAGGGCACGGCATCGAGGCGGAAGCCGTCGATTCCGAGGTCCAGCCAGAAGCGGAGGGCGGCCAGGATCTCTTCCTGGACGGCCGGGTTCTCGTAGTTGAGGTCCGGCTGGTGGGAGAAGAAGCGGTGCCAGTAGTACTGCTTGCGGACGGGGTCGAAGGTCCAGTTGGAGGCTTCGGTGTCGACGAAGATGATGCGGGCGTCGGGGTACTGCTTGTCGTCGTCGGCCCACATGTAGTAGTCGCCGTAGGGGCCGTCGGGGTCTTTTCTGGACTCCTGGAACCACGGGTGCTGGTCGCTGGTGTGGTTCATGACGAAGTCGATGATGACCCGCATGCCGCGCTGGTGGGCGGAGTCCACGAAGTCCACGAAGTCCGCGAGGTCGCCGAATTCGGGGAGGACGGCGGTGTAGTCGGAGACGTCGTAACCGCCGTCGCGGAGGGGGGATTTGAAGAAGGGGGGCAGCCAGAGGCAGTCGACGCCGAGCCACTGGAGGTAGTCGAGTTTGGCGGTGATGCCCTTGAGGTCACCGACGCCGTCGCCGTTGCTGTCCTGGAAGGAGCGGACCAGGACCTCGTAGAAGACGGCGCGTTTGAACCACTCGGGGTCCCGGTCCTTGGCGGGAGTGTCCTCGAAGGTGTCGTGGACCGGTTCGTTGACAGTCATGAAACTCTTGACCCTCCGCTCTGTGTGGACCGCCGGACGTGGAACACGTGCGCGGGAGCCCGGCCGGGTTCCAGACGCACATAGTTGGTCCTGCCCCACTGATAGGATTCACCCGTCAGTTCGTCGTGCACCGACATGGATTCGTGTGATTCCAGGCCGAGTTGCGGCATGTCCAACGAGACCGTGGCCTCCTGGGTGTGGTGCGGATCAAGGTTGACGACCACCAGAACCGTGTCCACGCCCGTGGTCTTGCTGTACGCGATCAGCGCGTCGTTGTCCGTCCGGTGGAAGCGGAGATTCCTGAGCCGGCGCAGCGCCGGGTGGCGACGCCGGATCCTGTTGAGCGACGCGATGAGGGGAGCGATGGTACGTCCTTCCCGCTCGGCGGACTCCCAGTCGCGCGGGCGGAGTTGGTACTTCTCGGAGTTGAGATACTCCTCGCTCCCCTGCCGGAGAGCGGCGTTCTCACACAGTTCGTAGCCGCTGTAGACACCCCAGGTGGGGGAGAGGGTGGCGGCGAGTACCGCCCGGAGTTCGAAGGCGGGCCGGCCGCCGTGCTGGAGGAACTCGTGGAGGATGTCGGGGGTGTTCACGAAGAAGTTGGGCCGCATGTAGGCGGCCGCCTCGCCCGACAACTCGCTCAGGTATTCGGTGAGTTCCTGTTTGGTGTTGCGCCAGGTGAAGTAGGTGTACGACTGCTGGAAGCCGACCTGGGCGAGGGTGGCCATCATCGCGGGGCGGGTGAACGCCTCGGCCAGGAAGATCACGTCCGGGTCGGTGGCGTTGATGTCGGCGATGACCCGCTCCCAGAACACGACCGGCTTGGTGTGCGGGTTGTCCACGCGGAAGATCCGCACCCCGTGGTCCATCCAGTGCCGCAGCACCCGTAGCGTCTCGGTGATCAGTCCGTCCAGGTCGCGGTCGAAGGCGATGGGGTAGATGTCCTGGTACTTCTTCGGCGGGTTCTCCGCGTACGCGATGGTGCCGTCGGGGCGGTGGTGGAACCACTCCGGGTGCTTGTCCACCCACGGATGATCCGGGGAGCACTGGAGGGCGAAGTCGAGCGCGATCTCCAGGCCCAGCTCACCGGCGCGCGCGACGAACGCGTCGAAGTCCTCCAGCGTCCCGAGCCGGGGATGGATCGCGTCGTGCCCGCCCTCCGGGGAACCGATCGCCCACGGGACACCCACGTCCTCGGGCCCGGCGGACAGCGTGTTGTTCGGGCCCTTGCGGAAGGCCGTCCCGATCGGATGGATCGGCGGGAGATACACCACGTCGAAGCCCATCGCGGCGATACCCGCGAGCCGCCTCGCCGCCGTGCGGAAGGTGCCGTGCGGCTCGGCTGCCGTGCCTTCGGAGCGGGGGAAGAACTCGTACCAGGCGCCGTAGAGCGCCCGCTCCCGCTCCACCAGCAACGCGCGCGGCTCGGAAGCCGTCACCAACTCCCGCAGCGGATACCGCTCCAGCGCCCCCTCCACCCCCGGGGTCAACGCGGCCACGAACCGCGTCCCCACCGGGAGCGAGTCGTCGCGGAGAGTCTCCGCGGCGGCGAGCACCACGGCGCGTGCCGGCCCCTCGGGCACCCCGCTGGCGGCGCGCGCGTGCAGTTCCGCGCCCTCCTCCAGCATCAGGCCGACGTCGATGCCGGCCGGGATCTTGATGCGGGCGGCCCGGCGCCAGGTGGCGATGGGGTCACCCCAGGCCTCCACGACGTACGACCAGCGGCCCGTCGTGTCCGGGGTGACCTCGGCGCCCCAGCGGTCGCTGCCGGGGGCGAGTTCGCGCATCGGGGTCCACCGACCGGGACGGCCGTTCTCGTCACGGAGAACTATGTTCGCGCCGATCGTGTCGTGCCCCTCGCGGAAGACGGTGGCGGTGACCTCGAACGTCTCGCCGACCACCGCCTTCGCCGGCCGCGCGCCGCTCTCCACGGCCGGGCGTACGTCACGTACCGGAATGCGGCCGATCGGTGCCGGGGTCGCGTTCATGGGTCTCACCTCCGCCGTGCTCGTGGCCGGGCTGTTCACCCGGTGGGGGGGCCAAGCTGCGCCGGAAGGGGGACTACCTTCCCGCCGGGGAACGCCGGTCGACGGCGACGGTGACGGGTGGCCCGCGGTGCACGACAGCCGTCGTACGGGGGCGTCCGTTCTGCTCTTGGGGGTATGAGCCCACGCTGCTGCGCAGATAGCGTTCGGCGGCTTCCGCGGCCTCGCGCGCGCAGCGCTTCCCCATCAGCACGCACAGGGTGTAGCCAGAGTCCTCGAAGGTGGCCCGTACCGTCCGGTCGCCCGGCGATGCGAGCATCACGCGTTCCCACGCCCGGTAGCGCCGCAGTTGGCGGGCCACTTCGGCCTTGGCGGGTAGCAGCATGGCGCTGTTCACCTTCCGCCCCGGCGGACCGCGTTTCCCGACCATCGGGTGGCGGCCGTGCGCGGAGCGGCATGGCTCCGGCACGGCAGTCGAGGCTTTCACTCATGGTGCACAGGTGATGACCAAGCGTCTTGTTGGATCTTCAACTACCCCATCCGTCGCTCGTGTTGCACGAATGGGCTAGCGCTCGCACTCTGGAGCTGACTCAGAAGCGATCAGTACTCACGCTTCGTGTTCGGGGCTCCGGCCCCGCAGGGCGAGGGGAAGCGCAAGCTTCGCCGGTAGGGAGCCAACGAGATGAAGACCGCAGTGCCCTGCTACTACCACCTCGACGTGGAAGTCAGTCCGGAACGGATCGGGCAGGTCGGGCGCATCCTGGCCGCCCATCTCCGCCTCTGGGACCTGGAGGTTCTCGTGGTTCCCGTCCGCCGCGGCGCCGAGCTGCTGCTGCGGGCCATCGACGAACACGCCACGGACAAGGACACATCGATCGAGCTCTGGTGGAACGGCCAGCACCTGATCACCGCCATCGGCGACAACGACCGCGATCTGCGCCCGGACCAGGATCTGCGTGCCTGCCTCGCCCGGATCGCCGCGATGAGCGACGGCTGGGGCTGCTGCGCCACCGACACCGGAAGCAAGGTCATCTGGTTCTCGCAGCGCGCCCCCAGCGGCGAACGCGTCCCGCGCGTCCCGAGGACACCGGCGCCGCGCCTGTGGGAGATGCTCCAGCTTCCCCGCGCGGTACCGCCCGCGCTGCCGGCCCGCTCGGCGCACGGCGTGCTGGAGGACGCCCGGTGACCGCGAACCCGCGCCGGAAAGGGGTGTCCGTGTGGAGCGGGCACCCCTATCCACTGGGTGCCTCCTACGACGGGAAGGGCACCAACTTCGCGCTGTTCAGCGAGGTCGCCGAGCGCGTCGACCTCGTCCTCGTCGAGGACGACGGCAGCCACCGGAACGTCCGGCTGCCTGAGGCCGACGGCTTCGTGTGGCACTGCTACCTGCCGGGCGTCGGTCCGGGGCAGCGCTACGGCTACCGGGTGCACGGCCCGTGGGCTCCGGCCGCCGGACACCGCTGCAACCCGGCGAAGCTGCTTCTCGACCCGTACGCCCGGGCGGTGGACGGCCAGATCGACAACGACCCCTCGCTGTACGAGCGTTCGGCAGGACCCGCCACCGGGGACAGCGCCGGGCACGGCATGCTCGGGGTGGTCACCGACCCCGCCTTCGACTGGGGCGACGACCGCCCGCCCCGGCGCTCGTACGCCGACACCGTGATCTACGAGACCCATGTGAAGGGGCTGACCCGCACCCACCCGGAGGTCCCGGAAGAACTCCGGGGCACCTACGCGGGACTCGCGCATCCGGCCGTCGTCGACCATCTCGTCTCGCTCGGCGTGACCGCCGTCGAGCTGATGCCGGTGCACCAGTTCGTCCAGGACGGAGTGCTCCAGGACCGTGGACTGTCCAACTACTGGGGCTACAACACCATCGGCTTCTTCGCGCCCCACAACGCCTACGCCGCGCACCGCGAACGCGGGCAGCAGGTAACCGAGTTCAAGTCCATGGTCAAGGCGCTGCACGCCGCCGGACTCGAAGTGATCCTCGACGTCGTCTACAACCACACCGCCGAGGGCAACGAGAAGGGCCCCACCCTCTCCTTCCGGGGCATCGACAACGCCTCCTACTACCGCTTGGTGGACGGTGATTGGGGCCACTACTACGACACCACGGGCACCGGGAACAGCCTGCTGATGCGACACCCGTACGTCCTCCAGCTCATCATGGACTCGCTGCGTTACTGGGTCACCGAGATGCACGTAGACGGCTTCCGCTTCGACCTCGCGGCCACGCTGGCCCGGCAGTTCCACGAGGTGGACCGGCTGTCGGCCTTCTTCGACCTGATCCAGCAGGACCCGGTGATCAGCCGCGTCAAGCTCATCGCCGAGCCGTGGGACGTGGGGGAGGGCGGCTACCAGGTGGGCAACTTCCCGCCGCTGTGGTCGGAGTGGAACGGCAAGTACCGGGACGCCGTACGGGACTTCTGGCGGGGCGGCGAGCACACGCTCGGCGAGTTCGCGTCCCGGCTCACCGGCTCCTCCGACCTGTACCAGCACAGCCGGCGCCGACCACGGGCCAGCCTCAACTTCGTCACCGCGCACGACGGGTTCACCCTGCGCGACCTGGTGTCGTATGACGACAAGCACAACGAGGCCAACGGGGAAGGGAATCGGGACGGCGAGACCAGCAACCGGTCCTGGAACTGCGGTGCGGAGGGGGAGACGGACGACCCCGGCGTGCTGGAGCTGCGCGCCCGTCAGCAGCGCAACTTCCTTGCCACGCTGCTCCTTTCGCAGGGCATCCCGATGCTCGGCCACGGCGACGAACTGGGCCGCAGCCAGCGCGGCAACAACAACGCCTACTGCCAGGACAACAAAGTCTCCTGGATCGACTGGGAGTTGACCGACGAGCAGCGCGAACTCGCCGCGTTCACGCGGTATGTGATCGGGCTGCGCGCCGCGCATCCCGTGCTGCGCCGGCGCCGGTTCTTCCGCGGCGAGACCGCCGTGCACCCCGGACAGCCGCTGCCCGACCTGGTGTGGCTGCTGCCCGACGCCCGCGAGATGGCCGACCGGGACTGGCAGCGCTCGGACGCGCACTCGGTGGGTGTCTTCCTCAACGGCGACGCCATCGCCGAACGCGATCCGCACGGCGGGCCCGTCGTCGACGACTCCTTCCTGCTCCTGCTCAACAGCTACTGGGAGCCGGTCGACTTCCGTCTCCCGGACGTCACCTACGGCGAGCGCTGGACGACCCTGATCGACACCGCGGCGCCCCAGGGCACCCCGGACGAGACGGAGCACAAGGCGGACACGGAGATGGTGGTCGAGGCCCGCAGTCTGGTGCTGTTGTCACGCCCTGCGAGGCGCTGAAGGTCAGGGAGTCTCGCGCGAGGTCACCGTGAACTGGGCGCCGTCCGGGTCGCGCAGCACGGCTTCGTGGCCGTTCTCCCGCAGGATGGTCCCGCCGTGCGAGGCGACGACCCGGGCGCACGAGCGGATGTCCGAGACCGCGAAGTGGACCTGCCAGTGCGGGCGGACGGTCGGGTCGGGAGCCGCCTCCAGCGCGCCCGACTCGATCCGCGCCACGACGTTCCCGCCGCTGCGCAGGACGACCTCGCCGCCCTCGTACCGGACCTCGCAGCTCGCCTGGTCCGCCGACGCCCAGTCGAGGACCTCGCCGTAGAAGATCGCCGCTTCGAAGGCGTCCCGGGTGTGCAGACGGACGAAGGCCGGGGCCGAGCGGCGCCAGGTCTCCCAGCCGCCCATGAGGTCGCCCTCCCAGATGCCGAAGGTCGCGCCGTCCCGGTCGCCGAGCAGCGCTGCCCGGCCGGGCGGGAAGGAGAGCGGGCCCACGGCGACCGTGGCGCCGCGCTCGCGGACCCGGGCCGCGGCCACATCGGCGTCGGGCACGGCGAAGTACGGCGTCCAGGCCACCGCGATCTGCCACATGGAGGCCACCGCGCCCAGGCCGGCCACCGGATTGTCGTTCGCCGTGGCGATCCGGAAGTGGTCGCCGAGCCGGGCCGAGCGCCACTTCCAGCCGAACACGGCCTCGTAGAACGCCTCGGTGGTCTCCACATCGCGGCTGGTGAGACTCACCCAGCAGGGGGCGCCGAACACCGTGCGGGTGGAGACGGAGTCCGGTTCTCCGGGGGACGGTTTCCTGTCGTGGTTCATGGCAGTCGCGTTCCGATCTCCTGGACCGGCGGCCACCGGTCTCCTTCTCAGTGTCCAACCGGAATCGGTCCCGCTGCCTCCCGAGCGGGTGTCTTGACCATCCGTTTGGGTTAGTTACCTCTGCTAAAGAGGTAATATCCGGGTGTGGAGACGGAGAACTTCCCGGAAGAGCTGGCCGACGCGCTCGTCGGTGTCCAGCGGCTGATCCGCAGGCGACTGCGCAGCGAGATGACCATGCCGCGACTGCGCGGTGCCGAGGTGGAGCTGTTGCGCCTGGTCGAGGTCCGGCCCGGCATCGGCATCTCGGAGGCGGCCAAGGAGCTGTTCCTCGCGAGCAACTCGGTTTCGACCCTGGTCAACCAGCTCGTCCGGGACGGCTTCATGATCCGCGAGACGGACCCCGCCGACCGGCGCGCCGCCCGCCTTCAGCTCACCGCGACGGCAAAGACCCGCCTCGGCGACTGGCACGCACGGCGCGCCGCTCTTGTCCGCAGCCAGGTGGACCGTCTCGACCAGGCGGGCCGGGACGCGCTGCGCGCGGCGATCCCGGCCCTGCACCAACTGGCCGTCAATCTGCACGAGGAGGCCGAGGACTCATGACGCAGGACACTGCCACCGAGCGGTCCGCAGCCGTCAGCTGCACCCGGCTCGCCTACTCCTTCGGCGAGACCACCGCGGTGGACGGGCTCGACCTGTCCGTGGGGGAGGGCGAGGTCTTCGGACTGCTCGGCCCCAACGGAGCGGGGAAAACCACGGCCATCCGCTGTATCACCACCCTGCTCCCGGTCCCGGCGGGCATGGTCCACGTCTTCGGCCACGACACGGCCAAGGAGCAGATGTCGGTGCGCCGCATGCTCGGCTACGTCCCACAGCAGCTGTCCGCCGACAGCGGGCTCACCGGCCGCGAGAACGTCGCTCTCTTCGCCCGTGTCTTCGATGTCCCGCGCAGAGAACGCGCCGCCCGCGTCGCCCAGGCACTGCGGGCCGTCGACCTCACCGACGCCGCCGACCGGCTGGCCAACACCTACTCCGGCGGCATGGTCCGCCGGCTGGAACTCGCGCAGGCCCTGGTCAGCGCGCCCCGCCTGCTCATCCTCGACGAGCCCACCATCGGCCTCGACCCGATCGCCCGCACCAGCGTGTGGGAGCACATCAACGCCGTGCGCGAGGCCACCGGAATGACCGTCCTGGTCACCACCCACTACATGGACGAGGCCGACCAGTACTGCGACCGCGTCGGCCTGATGCACCGCGGCCGCATCCGCGCCCTGGGCACCCCGGTCCAGCTCCGCGAGGGCCTCGGCGAACGCCGACGCGCCGACGGAGCGCCCGCCACCGATCCGCTGCCCACCCTCGAGGACGTCTTCCGGGACATGGCCGGCAGCGGACTCGAAGACCAGTCAGGAGGTTTCCGCGATGTCCGAAGCACCCGCCGCACCGCGAACCGCGTCGGCTGACCAGACCCCCGAGTACGACCTGAACCTGCTGCTCACCCCGCCTCAACCCCGGTCCGGCTGGCGCCTGTTGCCTGCCCGCGTCATCGCGATGTGCGCGGTCGAACTCCAGAAACTCCGCCACGACCGCACCGAGTTGTACACCCGAGCCGTCCAACCGGCCCTCTGGCTGCTGATCTTCGGCCAGACCTTCACCCGCATCAAGGCGATCCCCACCGGCGGCATCCCCTACATCGACTACCTCGCCCCGGGCATCATCGCCCAGTCCGCGATGTTCATCGCCATCTTCTACGGCATCCAGATCATCTGGGAACGCGACGCCGGCATCCTCAACAAGCTCCTCGTCACCCCCACCCCGCGCTCGGCACTGATCACCGGCAAGGCGTTCGCGGCCGGAGTGAAGTCACTGATCCAGGCCGTCGTCGTGGTCGTCATCGCGGCCGTCCTCGGAGTCGCGCTGACGTGGAACCCGCTGAAGCTGATCGGTGTCGGGGCGATCGTGATCCTCGGCTCGGCCTTCTTCTCCTGCCTCTCGATGACCATCGCCGGCATCGTGCTCAGCAGGGACCGGCTGATGGGTTTCGGACAGGCGATCACCATGCCGCTGTTCTTCGGCTCCAACGCCCTCTACCCGGTGGCGATCATGCCCGGCTGGCTGCAGGCGGTGAGCAAGGCGAACCCGCTCAGCTACGAAGTGGACGCCCTGCGCGGGCTGCTGCTCGGCACCCCGTCGCATGTGGGCACCGACTTCGCCGTCCTGCTGGTGGCCGCCGCGCTCGGCATCGCCGCAGCCTCCTCCCTGCTCGGACGGCTGGCCCGCTGATCTTGCCGGGGACGTGATGTGCGGCACGCCCCCGACCGCGGTTCGATGGCCGGAAACCGGATTCTTCCTGCGCACGGCTTGATCAGTGATCAAGCGGGCGAAAACGCTGGCCACAGCGCATTCTGCTCATTTGACAGTGTGCTGAGCACACAGATAGGAAGCAGCTCTCTGAGGTCGAGAGGGTGCATTGTGTACGAGCCGAACGTGGTCGGGGACTGGCACGAGTACGACGAACATGCCGGTCTGCGTGTCCGCGTCCACAGCCTGGCGGCTGCCGAGCCGCCGCGCGGACGCGACGACGCCGCCGAAGGGCTGACCTACTTCACTCTCCGTGTCACCGTCGAGAACCGCGGCGCCCGGCACCTCGGCATTCACCTGGAGGACGGCCAGATCGACATCCGGGTCGGCCCGGAGGGCGAGAGCGCCTTCATCGACTGGCGCAGCTCGCAGTTCATCGAGGGCTTCGACGTCTATCCGCTGCGCCGCGCCACCGCCGTCCTCTACGCGGCCGGCCCGGAGGCGTCCCTGACACAGGTGGACGTACAGGTGCAGCTGCGGGTCGAGGAGGAGTGGACCGAGCGGCGCCTGTGGGCGGGCGGCATCGGTCTGTGCGAGGAGGCCGTCGCGGCCGGTGCCGGGCGGGACGGCCTGGCGCACCAGGTGAGCAACTTCCTCCGCGACCAGGCGGAGCCCGGCACCCCCTGAGACCTGCGGGGCCGGGCCCTTCGGGTCAGTGCGGGATGCCGTCGATGATCTCGCGGGCGCCCTGCCGAAGCAGCGCCACCGCCACCGACGTGCCGAGCGTCGCCGGGTCCAGCCGTCCCGCCCACTCGTGGGCGTTGAGCCGGGTCTTGCCGTCCGGGGTGAACACACAGGCGCGCAGCGACAGTTCACCGCTCCGGTCCACCTGGGCGTACCCGGCGATCGGGCTGTTGCAGTGCCCCTGGAGGACGTGCAGGAACATGCGCTCCGCGGTCGCCTCACGATGCGTCTCGGGGTGACCGAGCCCGCTGATCGTGTCGATGACGTCGGTGTCGCCCTCACGGCACTGCAGGGCGAGGATGCCCGCGCCGATCGGCGGCATCATCGCCTCGGCGGACAGCACTTCGGTGGCCACGTCCAGCCGGTCGATGCGCTCCAGGCCCGACATCGCGACCAGCAGCGCGTCCGCCTCGCCCGCCGCGAGCTTCTCCAGCCGCCGGTTGACGTTGCCGCGGAACGGCACGCACTCCAACTCCGGGTGCGTGGCGGCGAGTTGCGCGACCCGGCGGACCGAGGAGGTGCCGACTCGGGTACCGGCGGGCAGCTCGTCGAGGGTCAGCCCGCCCGGGTGGATCAGGGCGTCGCGGATGTCGTCCCGCTTCAGGAACGCGGCGAACGTCGTACCGGCGGGCAGCGGACGGTCGGCGGGCACGTCCTTCATGCAGTGCACCGCGAGATCCGCCTCACCCGCGAGCAGCGCGGCGTCCACCTCCTTGGTGAACGCCCCCTTGCCCTCGACGGCGGACAGGTCACCCATCCACTTGTCGCCGGTCGTCTTCACCGGTACGACCTCGGTGCGCACCTGCGGATGAAGGACGGCCAACTCGGCGCGGACACGCTCCACTTGGGCCAGCGCCATGGGCGAGTCGCGGGAGACGATTCGGATCAGTTCGGGCACGGACATGCCGACACGATAGACCTTCCGGCACCCCGCCGTGGACCGGACCCCGACACCGGGCGACGGTGACGCACGCGTCACACCGTGTCGGTGAGCACGAGGTGCAGGGTGCGGTGACCGGTCCCGTCAGCGGGTACGACCGGTTCCCCCGGCCGCCCGTCGACCGTGCACGACCGTACCCGGCTCCCGCCGCCGCTCAGCGTGACGTCGAGGGTCGTGTCCCGGTACCGCAGCCCGCGCAGACTCACCGCGCCCCAGGTCGGGGGCAGACACGGGCGCAGCCGTAGCGAGCCGTCCGTGAACGTCAGGCCGAACAGACCGTCGTGGATCAGCCGCAGATACGCCGTCGCCGACCAGGTCTGGTCGGGCTGGGACACGAAGTGGTTCGCGTGGCCACTGGCACCGCCCTGCCAGCCGCCGTCCACGGCACCGGTCACCGAGTTGTACAGCTCGTAGAAGCCGCCACTCGTGGAGATCAGGCCGGCGAGGGTGTCGACGGCGAGGGCGAACGGTTCGGTGCGGCCCGCGGCGGCCGCGGCCTGGCCGTACAGCCCGTGGACCATCGGCCACACCATCACGTTGTGCCGCCCCGGGTGCCGGTCGTCGAAGCGCGGGAAGTGCGGCCAGACGTTGACGATGCCGTACGGCTGCCAGTGCGTGGCGTCGAGGATCCGGCCGGCGCGTTCGGTGTCGGCGACGCCTAGGAGGACGGCGAGGGCCAGTCCCGCGCCCTCCTGCGAGGTGTCGAGGTGTCCGGCCAGGGGGCCCTCGCCTTGGACGAGGTAGCCGTAGGTGCCGGCGTCCGCGCGCCACAGGTGCCGGTCGATCGCGGTGCGCAGCTGCTCCGCGTCCGAGCGCAGCGAGGCGGCCTGCACGGGGCGGCCGAGGGCCTCGGACATGGCGGCGAGGGCGAGATGGGCGCCGTAGTAGAGGCAGTTGGTCGACAGGCACATCAGTTTGCCGGTGTGCGGGTGGTCCAGGACGAAGGACGAGTGGACGGACGTCGAGGCGGGTGGGCTCGGGTAGCCGGAGATGCCGTCGTTCATGAAGCCCGGGCCCTCGAAGAGGCCGAACGTCGGGTTGAGGTGCTGGGCGCGGCGGGTCGCGAGGGTGCGTGCGGACGTGTCGTGGGCCCGGGCGAGGAAGTCGCGGTCGCCGGTGACCAGGAAGTGGTGGTGGGCGGCCAGGACCCACACGATCTGGTCCCACCACTGGTTGTCCTGCTGGACGACCAGCCCGTCCCGCGCGCGGTCGACCACGGACCACAGGGTGTTGCGGGCGACCTCGGGGGCCAGCAGGCTGACCCCGCTCCACGCGTTGACGGCCGCGTCCCGCGTCCAGCGCTGGGGCGCGCGATAGCCGCCGCCCGCCCGGACGACCGTGCCGGGCGGGTAGCTGAGCAGTCCGGCCCTGTCGTACACCGAGCGGTCCGCGCCGATGGTGTTGGCGCCGGACACGGACCTGAGCGCGGACGAGTACAGGTCACCGAGCCGGCGCTGGGTGGCCGGGTCGTCGAAGGCGAGGGTGGGCATGGCGTATCCGTTCCCGGGGGCCGGGCCCTGCGCACCCGCGGGGATGGCCGTCGCCCCGGCGATGCCCAGCGCGATCAGGAGCGCCCGCCGCGAGACCCTGCGTTCAGCTGCCACGTTCCGTCCTCTCGGGCTCCCGGGGTCGAGATGGTCCCGGGAGCCCTGAGAACGATGGTGCCCTGTGGACGGTACCGTCAGGCGGCGGGATCGAACGTGATTCCGGAAGGCTTCGCCGACGTGAGGTGGGCCACGAAGTTGGCGTCCTTGAGTCCGAAGTTCGCGCTGCCGAAGTCGTAGGCGCTCAACTTGTCGCGCAGGCCCGCCGGGTAGCCGTTCCAGCCGACGAGCGGCGGGTACTGCCAGGTGTGCTTGTCGTTCTCCGGCGGCTCGTCGTTGGCGTTCGCCAGCCGGAAGTCGTGCGTGCCGATGCCGTCCTTGTGGTAGACGATCTTGGCGTGCGTGCCGTCGAAGCGGACCTCGGACGCCGCGTGCACGGTGAACGAACCGTGGTTGGACGTCGACACGTACTGGATCGTGCCGTTCTGCACCCACACCACGACGTGTTCCCAGTCGTTTCGGTGCCCGCCGATGCTGGAGTTGGCGATGGCCTGGTCCTTCTCGAAGTACAGGCCGTACATGTACGCGCACCAGCCGTTGTTGCACTTGTAGCGCGAGTAGCTGTTGGTGTTGTCGAGGTCCGAGGCGTCGTGGCACTCGCCGCTGAGCGAACCCGTCGGGTTCAGGCCGCCGTTGATGGTCCCGTCGGGGCCGATCGCGGGCGTCGGGTAGCAGCCGTCCGTGTCGTAGTCGAAGGCGGGCAGATACGTCTGCTCGGCCGCCTCGGCGTTCGGGGGCAGCGCCACGGGCGGGGCGGCGAAGGCTGCGGAGGGGAAGGCGATGACGAGCACGGCGGCACCGCCGAGACCGGCGAGCCACCTTCCGCGGCGGGTCCGGGACTTCTGGGACGACACTGCGTCCTCCTCTTCGGGCGCAGCCCAACGGCTGTGGATGGAAAGGGCTTTCAGAGTCCCTGCTTTTCATGTACGCGCCAAGGGGGTGAGGTGTCACGATGGTGACACGCCGCCCAATACTTGATCTACGCAAGTTCATCGGTTCTCCGGCAGGTCGGCGGCCGACTCCTCCGGTGCCAGGTCGGGGCGCAGCCGCAGCCAGGACGGCTGCCGCAGCATCCCGGACCGGGTGCGGGTGCTGTAGCGGACCTCGCCGACCAGGCGGGGCACCACCCAGCGCGCCCCGGCCACCGCCGGTACCGGATCGAAGGGGCAGGCGTCGGTACCGGCGGCCCGCAACAGCGC
Source organism: Streptomyces sp. NBC_01622 (assembly GCF_045209635.1). NCBI lineage: Bacteria > Bacillati > Actinomycetota > Actinomycetes > Kitasatosporales > Streptomycetaceae > Streptomyces > Streptomyces sp. NBC_01622. Next base: position 753,102 of record NZ_CP109293.1, on the reverse strand, counting down.
GGCGAGTTCGGTGCGTTCGGCCTCGCTCCAGCCCGTGCCCACATTGCCGACGTACCGCAGCTGCCCCGCCGCGCGCTGCCCGACCAGTACCGCGCCCGGCAGACCCGAAAGCCGCCCTTTGCCCGGCACCCACCCGCCGACCAGTACGTCCTCGCTGCGCAGATTGCGGATCTTGATCCAGGCCCGGGATCGCACCCCGGGCTCGTACACCGAGTCCAGCCGCTTGCAGACCAGGCCCTCCAGCCCGTGTTCGCGGGTGGCCCGCAGCGCCTCGGCGCCATGTCCCGTGAGCGCGGCGGGAGTTGACCAGTACGGGCCGTGCAGGCCCAGTCGCTCCAGTTCGGTGCGACGGTCGGTGTAAGGGAGGCCCAGGAGCGGCCGGTTGAGGTGGGGGACGTCGAACAGCACCAGATGGACAGGGGTGTTCGCGGCTCGGTGTGCCGCCAGGGCCGGCGAGTCGGCCAGGCCCATCCGGTTCTGCAGCAACTGGAAGTCGGCGCGGCCCTGTTCGTCCAGGGCCAGCACCTCACCGTCAAGGATTGCCCGTGTGCTGCCCAACTCGCGGCCGAGGGGCAGGAGTTCGGGATAGGCGCCGGTGATGTCCGCACCGGAGCGGGCGCGCAGGAGGACGCTGCCGTCGCCGGGGAGGTACACCAGTACGCGCTGGCCGTCCTGCTTGGTCTCGTAGGCCCAGCGGGTGTCCTGTCCGACGGGCGGGAGGGTGCCGGGCGTGGCGAGCATGGGTGCGATGTGGGGGAGGGGCACGCCACAGGTGTCGACGGCGAGCGCGGGCGGCACGCCTCTTCGGTGGCGGGTTCGCCTGAACGGGTGCTCCGTCAGAGCGCGGGGCCGGACGGGGGCGGCGCCTGCACCAGCCCCGACTGGTAGGCCATCACGACGAGTTGGGCCCGGTCGCGGGCGTCCGGCTTCGTCATGGCGCGGTGCACATGGGTGCGGACGGTCAGCGGGCTGACGTACAACTGCTCGGCGATCTCGTCGTTCGAGCGCCCCTCGGCCGCCATGGCCATGATCTCGCGTTCCCGGGCGGTGAGGACGCCGAGCCGGTCGGAAGTCGCCAGCCGGTCGCTCGGCGCGGGGATGGCCAGGAAACGGCTGATCAGGGTGCGGGTGGCGAGCGGGGGAGAGCAGGGACTCGCCGGACGCGACCGTGCGGATGCCGGAGCGCAGCGCCTCGGCGGTGACGTCCTTGCCGAGGAAACCGCTTGCGCCCGCCCGCAGCGCCTGTGCCACGTACTCGTCGACCTCGAAGGTGGTGAGGATGAGGACACACGTGCCGGACAGCGCCGGGTCGGCACAGATGGCGGTGGTGGCGGTCAGGCCGTCGGTGCCGGGCACGCGGATGTCCATCAGGACGAGGTCGGGGCGGTGTTCACCGGCCAGCGCGATCGCCTCGGCGCCGTCGGCCGCCTCGCCGACCACCTCCATGTCCTCGCAGGTGTCGATCACAGAACAGGGTGACCAACCAGCGCCGCCGGAAGGCGAGTCGGCCCAGTCGATGGAGAAAAGTAGCCACGGGACGGAGTGCTCCACATCTGCTTTCGGGGACCGGCCCAGACTCGCGGGCGGACCCCCGTCCCGTCGTCGTGCGGCTGCCGACAATCGCGGCTACTGAGAACGCAGTACGCGCCGCCGGCCGTGTCATCCCCTGGCACGACCGGCGGCGCGCGTGTCACACGTTCTGCAGATAGGCCAGCACGGCCAGCACCCGGCGGTGCCCGCTGTCGCTCGGCGGCAGGCTCAGCTTCAGGAACACATTGCCGATGTGCTTGCTGACCGCGCGTTCCGTGACGACCAGGGTCTTGGCGATCGTCGTGTTGTCGTGGCCCTCCGCCATCAGCTTCAGGACCTCGCGCTCGCGCGGGGTCAGCGAGTCCAGCGGTGAATTACGGCGCCGGGTGAGCAGTTCGGTCACCACCTCGGGGTCGAGCGCCGTACCGCCGGCCGCCACCCGGTCCAGCGCGTCGAGGAACTCGTCCACACGGCCGATCCGGTCCTTGAGGAGGTAGCCGACCCCGCTCGCGCCGACGCCCAACAGCTCGGCGGCGTACGACTCCTCGACGTACTGCGACAGCACCAGCACCGGCAGCCCGGGGATCTTCTCCCGTGCCTCCAGCGCGGCCCGCAGCCCCTCGTCGCGGAAGCCGGGCGGCATCCGCACGTCCAACACGGCCACGTCCGGCCGGTGTTCGAGCAGCGCGGGCAGCACCTCGGGCCCGCTGCCGGCGACGGCCACGACCTCGTGCCCGGCCGACGTCAGCAGGAGGACCAGGCCCTCCCTGAGCAGGGCGTTGTCCTCGGCGATGACGACCCTCATGACAGTCCCGCCTCAACTACGCTCACCAGACGCACGGCAGCTCCACTTCGATCACGGTAGGTCCCCCCACGGGGCTGGTCACAGTCACACTGCCGTCGAGCGCGGCGACCCGGCGCTGCATGCCGAGCAGCCCCGATCCGCCTGCCTCGTCGGCGCCGCCCCGGCCCTCGTCCCGCACCTGGACGCGCAGTCCGGTGCGGGCGCGGGCGAGATGGACCTCGGCGCGGTCGGCGCCGCTGTACTTGGCCGCGTTGGTCAGCGACTCGGCGATCACGAAGTACGCCGCCGCCTCCACCGCCGCCGGGGCGCGCGGCCCGTCGTGGCCGTCGGTCAGCCCGTCCACGGTCACGCTGACACCGAGCGCGCTGCTGGCGGCCAGCGCGCGCACCGCGCCGACCAGGCCCCGGTCGGTGAGGATCGGCGGATGGATCGCGCGGACGACGTGCCGCAGATCCGTCAGCGCCTCCTCGGCCAGCGTCTGCGCCTCGTCGAGCATCCGGCGGGCCGCCGCCGGGTCCTGGTCGTAGGCCCGCTTGGCGAGACCGATGCGCATCGACAGCGACACCAGCCGGGCCTGCGTCCCGTCGTGCAGGTCCCGCTCGATCCGGCGCAGTTCGGCCCCGTGCGCGGCGATCGCGCCCGCCCGGGTCTGCACCAACTCCTCGACCCGTACGGCCAGTTGGGCCTTCGGTGAGGGCTTCAGCAGGGCGGTCGACCACTCGGCGTCCAGGTCCGCGAGCCGGCTGATCAACGGCAGGACGACGGCCTCGCGGCGCAGCAGCCCGCACCACACCCCGTCGGCGACCAGACCCAGCGGCCACAACGGCAGCATCAGCACGGGCAGCACGCCGTAGCCGTAGTAGGCGACCATCCAGCGGAAGTCGGTCAGCGTGCTCGGGTCGCGGACCGCCGTGCGCAGCCGCTCCCGGACGGTGCCGTTCAGCGGCTGGTATGCCTCGGGGATCTTCCGCCCGGTCCAGGCGCCTGCCTGCTGCCGCTTGGCCCCGGCGATCCGCCGTATCAGCAGCACGGTCTCGGGCAGCATGAACGCGCCGACCACCGAGGCCGTGAGGATCGCGGTGATCAGGAGCACGGTGATGAAGATGTACGACCCGAAGGCCATCGCGGCGGAGATGACCAGCTGGAGTGTCGCCCGGCTCGCCTGCCGCAGGGTGGCCCGCATGGAGATCAGGTTAGGTGCAGGGGGCGGCGGGTGCCGGAGCGGACCGCCCGGCAGCGGTGCAGCCCACTCCACCATGGGTTCGGGAGACTGTTCCACCACGGGTTCGGGAGATCGCTCCCTCGTGTCGTCGGGCGGACGACGGAATCGTTGAAGCGCCACGTCAACCAAGATCCAAGTCTGCTCGATCCGGAGGAAACCATTCATGAAGCCGCTGCTCGCGTCGAGACCCGTGCTGTGGTTCCTGTTCCTGTTCAATCTGGTCGTCGCCTCCGCCGCGCCCTTCGTCGCCGACGGCCCGCGGGCCGTCCTGACCGGCGTCGGCATGGGCGCGGTCTCGCTCGGGGCGGGCATCAGCCTGTTCCGGACCCGCCGGAAACCGGCCTGACGACCTGCCCGCCGCCTCCGACTCGAAGTCCACGGGAAGGGTGTGTCCACGGACCCGGCGCCGATCTGGGGGAGTGGCCGGCGACCGGGTCCGGGACGGCGCCGACCCCCGTCCCCACGGGCTCGGCGAGGGGGCCGCCTTCCGCTCAAGGCGGCCCCCGCTCTGGTGAGCGAGGGCTCAGCTGTGCTCCTGCTTTCCGCGGCCCGTCCTCAAGGCCGGGCTTCCTTCAGTCAGGCAAGCACATGTGACTTACTTGAGTCAAGCAATCGAATGAATATTGCTTGAGTCAGGCAAGCAGGACGGTAGGCTGAGCGCATGTCCACGTACGGCAGCATCAGTGAGACACGATCACTCGCCCGCGGTGGCGGGCAGCACCTGCTCGTCGCCGTGGACGAGCCGGACAACGCCGAACTCCTGTCCACCACACTGGAGTTGGCCGGGTACCGGATCAGGACGGCCGGCAGCGGCATCGAGGTGGTGTCGCGGCTGGCGGAGCAGCGGTTCGAACTGGTCGTCATCGACGCGGAGTTGCCGGAGGTGGACGCCCTCGAGCAGGGCGGCCGACTCGTCACGCACCGCCCGCCCGTCCTGCTGCTCACCGCCTGGGACGCCCTGGACAGGCTGCTGCCCGAACTGGGCGCGGGGGAGCGGGACTACGTCACCAAGCCGTTCCGGATCGCCGAAGTGCTCGCCCGTATCCAGGTGTTACTGCGCGTCAGGGGCAGCGGCCGGGACGGCGCGCTGCACTACGCCGACCTGGTCCTGGACGACACCACCTGCCAGGCGCGACGCGGCCGGCGCACACTCGATCTCACACCGGCGGAGTACCGGCTGCTGCGCCACCTCCTGATCAACGCGCACAAGGTGCTGTCCAAGGAGCAGATCAGCCGGTACGTCTGGGGCGACTTCCGCGGCGACAACGCGATGGAGCAGCTGATCTCCCGCCTCCGGCGCAAGGTGGACCAGGAGGGCGCGGCGCTGATCCATACGCGCCGGGGCTTCGGGTACTGGCTCGGGAGGGCGGCCGGGTAGGGGCAGCCGACCCCGAGCGGGGTGAGCACGGTGAGATTTCGCGGAGCAAATATGGACAGTCCGTGTGGCAGACGGTGGGGCGGGGTCGCGGTGACGTGACCCCGCCCCTTTCTCGTTGCGGCCGTGAGTCACCGTCGTAGCGCACCTGTCGGTCAACTCGCAGTTAATTCACCTGAGTTCATCCTTCCTGACATGTCAGTCCGGTTCATGGCAACACCGCCGACAGGTGATCTGTGCCACGTCAGGTCGATGTCAGGGAACTGACCGGAAGCCGTCAGTCCGCTCTGTTTGCATGTGCTCATCGAGGCCTCGTTCGCACCACCCCGGCGCCCCACGCGGAGCCCCCCACCACCGAGGAGAGACATGGCCACTACGCCTCGCTCAGCCCCGAGGGCGAGGCCGCCCTGGCGACGGCCCCCGCGGCGGAACTGCTCTCCCTGCCCGCCGTCACGGCAGTGGGCGACGACTCGCTGCGCGCCTACATGGTCGCCAAGCGCGCCAACCACGTGCGCGTGGAGGCCGCCGCACTCGCCTGGAACCTGCGCGGCGCCCGCATCAACACCGTCAGTCCCGGCGTCGTTTCCACCGTGATGTCGAAGGCGGAGGCCGAGTCGCCGCACGGCGGACACATGCTGAAGATGCTGGACGACTGCGGAGCGGGACGCGCCGGTACGCCCGGCGAGATCGCCGACGCGGTGGCCTTCCTCACCGGCCCGCAGACGCAGTTCATCACCGGCACCGATCTGCTCGTCGACGGCGGACAGGCCGCCTGGGTGCGCCGGCACATGCGGCACTGACGGCCCCGCCCCTGACTTCGGCCAGCCACGGCGGAAGGGCGGGCCTCGGTCGGTTCAGTCCCGTGAGGAGAGAATGCTCAGCGCGTTCGCCGTCACGATGGCTCCGATGCCCGCCCACTCCGCCCAGCCCAGCCGCTGACCGAGGCCGATCCATCCGACCACGGCGGCGAGCACCGGGTTGACGCTCATGAACAGCCCGAAGGCGGGAGCCGGCACCCGGCGCAGCGTGAACAGATCGGCCAGATACGGCACCGCCGACGAGAGCACTCCGGCCGCCACCGCGCACCCGGCCGCCGCGAGCGTCGGCGGATGCCGGACCGCGACTGCGATCCCGACAGGCAGGAACATCAGCGCGGACACCCCGGCCGCAGCCGCCGAACCCTGCGCCCCGGGGATGCGGTCGCCGACGGTCCGGTTGAGGAGGATGTACGACGCCCAGCACGCGGCGGCGAGCAGTCCGAGGCCCATGCCCAGGTAGTCGGCCGAGGGGCGTGGCCGCATCAGCGTCACCACACCCGCCGCCGCGATCAGCGCAGAGCAGACGTCCACGCGCCGCCGGGTCGCGGCCAGCGCTATGGACAGCGGACCCAGGAACTCCAGCGTCACAGCAAGGCCGAGGCCGACCCGGTCGATCGCGGTGTACAGGGACAGGTTCATCGTCCCGAACACCACCGCCAGCAGCAGAACCGGCCACCACTGCCGCCAGGTGAACTCCCGCAGCCGGGGCCTGCCCACGGCGAACAGCACGGCCGCGGCGACATACTGGCGCACCGCGACGACCCCCACCGGCCCGATGACGGGGAAGGCGAGCGAGCCGAGCGCGGCACCGGTCTGGTTGGACAGCCCGCTGCCGGCCATGGTGGCCACCCCGGTGAGACCCACCCGGGACGGCCGGGGGGTGCCAGGTGACGTGCCGGTCAACGGAGTTGCCGCTGCGGAGGCTCCAGGCATGCTCCGATCGTGCGCCCCGCCCGCACTTGCGCAAAATGCAATGGCCCGGCGATCTATACGCTGGAGTCATGGATCTGGAGCTGAGGCAGTTGCGGTGTCTTGTCGCGATCGTCGACGAAGGCACCTTCACGGACGCCGCCCACGCGCTCGGCGTCTCCCAGGCCGCCGTCTCGCGCACCCTCGCCTCCTTCGAACAGGCCCTGGGCGTAAGGCTGTTGAGGCGCACCTCCCGATCGGTGACCCCGACGAGCACCGGGCTGCGGGTGGTCGCGCGCGCCCGGCGGGTCCTGGCCGAGGTCGACGACCTGGTCCTGGACGCCACCTCGGGCCACGCCCATCTGCGCATCGGCTACGCCTGGTCGGCGCTCGGCCGCCACACACTCCCCTTCCAGCGCCGCTGGAGCCGGGCACACCCGGAGACCGACCTGCACCTGGTCCGCGTCAACTCGGCCACCTCAGGACTCGGCGAAGGTGTCTGTGACCTGGCTGTCGTCCGCCGCCCCCTTGACGACCGGAGGTTCGAGTCGGCCATCGTCGGGCTGGAGCGACGGCTGTGCGCGATGGCCTCCGACGACCCCCTCGCCCGGCGCCGCTCGGTCCGGCTGGCCGACCTCGCCGGGCGCACCCTCCTCGTCGACCGCCGTACCGGCACCACCACCGCCGACTTGTGGCCGCCCGACTCCCGCCCGGCCACCGAGGACATCCACGACGTCGACGACTGGCTCACCGTGATCGCCACCGGCCGCAGCGTCGGCATGACCGCGGAAGCGACCGCCAACCAGTACCCGCGGCCCGGAGTCGTCTACCGCCCGGTGCGCGACGGCGAGCCCATCGCCGTACGGCTCGCCTGGTGGAAGGACGACCCGCACCCCGCCACCCAGGCCGTGCTGGAACTGCTCACCACGCTCTACCGCGAGACCTGAGCCGCTCACCCTGATGGCCCACGGCGGTGGCTTCCACCTGGGGCCCGCTCGACGCTGAGCCCATGAGCCCTGATCGTGCCCACGCGTCGAAGCGGACGAGGATCGTCCTCGTGGTGGCTGTCATCCTCGCGGCTTTTGTCACTGGCCTCGCGCTGCTGCCCGACACGTTCTCGGCGGACGCCGACGCGAGAGTCACCAGGGTCACCGCCGGCGGCGACGTGGGCAAGAACCTGCCGGTCACCGAACCGACGATCGGCTGCGCCGACCTGCGCCAGAAGGACTTCGGCGCCCTCGACGACGCGTCGACCTCCGTAGCCTCCGCGACCGTCGTGGCCAAGGGCGGCATCAACGCGTACGAGTACTGCGACGTCAAGGGCACGGTCGCCGCGCAGATCCAGTTCGAACTACGGCTGCCGACCCAGACGTACCGGCAGCGCTACCTCCAGGAAGGCTGCGGCGGCTACTGCGGCATGGTCGGTGTCAGCGCCGAGCCCGCCGCCTCGACCGGCTGTGTCCCGGTCACCGACGGCTCCTTCGCCCTCGGCCAGGACAACCAGGGCCATGTCTCCACCTCGGGCATGGGCGGTGGCTCAGCCGAGGTCTGGGCGACGAACCCGCAGCTCAAGGTGGACTTCGGCTACCGGTCCGAGCACGCCTTCGCCACCGCCGCCAAGGCGATCACGAAGGCGTTCTACGGTGCCGAGCCGACGTGTTCCTACTACGACGGCTGCTCGGACGGCGGGCGCGAGACGCTGATGGAGGTGCAGCGCTACCCCGGCGACTTCAGTGCCGCCCTGGTCGGTGCCCCGGCCTTCAACCAGACGGCGCTCAACGCGATGCAGGAGGCCTAGCTCTCCACCATCGACTTCCGCGCGGACGGCTCGACGATCCTGCCCGCCTCGAAGCTCTCCATGCTGCACAGGGCCGTCATCGCGAAGTGCGCCGACCCCAGGCTGAACAACGACCTCATCCAGGACCCGGCGACCTGCACCTTCGATTCCGCAGGCCTCAAGTGCTCCGACAACAAGGACAGTTCGAGCTGTCTCACCGCCGAGCAGATCGACGTCGTACGGAAGGCGTACGCGGGCGTGACGGCCCCGGACGGCACCCATCTTTCCTGCGCCGGGTCGGCAAGTGGGAGGCCGACCCGACGCTGAAGCTCGACGCGTCGCTGTTCACCGTCGACACCTTCAAGGCGTACCAGCGGGAGGTCTCCGGGATCTACGACGCCACCGACCCGGACCTCACCAAGTTCCACGAGGCCGGCGGCAGGCTCATCCAGTGGCACGGGCTGACCGACCCCAACATCCCGCCCACCGGCACCCGGGCCTACCGCCAGGCCATGATCGACACCATGGGGCAGGGCGAGGTCGACGACTTCTACCGCCTGTACCTGTTCCCCGGCGTCAACCACTGCGGCGGCGGTGACGGACCCGACAGCTTCGATCTGCTGAGCAAGCTGATCGACTGGCGGGAGACCGGAAAGGTACCGGGCGCCGTCATCGCGTCGAAGACCAGCGGCGGCACCGGACCCGGGGGACCGGCGGGCGGTCAGCTCGGCGGCGACACGAAGGCCTCCGCGAGCAGCAGCGCGCCCGCCGTCGAGTACACCCGGCCGGTCTACCCGTACCCGCGACTGGTCGACTACGACGGCTCCGGCGACAAGAAGGACGCGGCCAACTACCGTGCCTACACGCCCGACAAGCTCCCCGACGACCACTACAAGTGGGCCGGATCCTTCACTTCCGGCTACCAGGAGTGGTGCGGGACGAAGGACGGCGGGGCGATGAGCTGCACCCGTCACAAGCCGTAGAAATCCGCCGTCCACTGCCCGCCCATGGCCGGTCCATGGGCGGGCGGCGGCATGTCTGGGGTAAGTATGGGCGGAAGCCTGCCTGCAATACGGCGGACAAAATTGTTGACAATCTTGTTTGGCTAGATTTAGGTTCGACAGGCACTCACTCAGGGAGGGCAACGATGCCGAAAGAAGCCCGTCCGAGCACCGGGGAGCAGGCCAAGCAGCATGCGCTCACGCAGCTGCGGCAGGCGATCCTGCACGGCGACATGGCACCGGCACAGCGGCTGGTGGAGAACGAGCTCGCCGAGCAACTCGATGTGACGCGGGCCAGCATCCGCGCGGCGCTGATCGATCTGGCGGCCGAAGGACTGGTCGAGCGGATCCGCAACCGGGGCTCCCGGGTGCGGGTGGTGACCGTGGAGGAAGCGGTCGCCATCACGGAGTGCCGCATGGTCCTGGAGGGACTGTGCGCGGCCAAGGCGGCCGTCGCGGCCAGCGACGAGCAGCTGACCGAACTGGCGGACCTGGGCCGGGCCATGACCAAGGCCGTGGCCGACGGTGAGCCGGTGACGTACTCCGAGCTCAACCACGAACTGCACGACAAGGTCCGGGAGTTCTCCGGCCAGCAGACGGCCTTGGCGCTGCTGGAGCGGCTCAACGCCCAACTGGTGCGTCACCGCTTCCAGTTGGCGCTGCGGCCGGGGCGTCCGCAGCAGTCCCTGAACGAGCATCTGGCGATGATCGAGGCGATCACGGCCAGAGACCCGCAGGCGGCCGAGGCGGCCGTCCGCGCCCATCTCACCAGTGTGATCGAGGCGTTGCGCGACTGAGGCGCGGCCGATCGGCGCAACTGGGGGCGGGCGCACACCTGTCCACCAAGGAGATTGACGTAATGACGCACGGCAACGCGCCCGCCTCCCCCACGCTCGACGACGCTCGCGCTGGGGGACCCCCATCACGATCGACACTCGTCGTCACGGCGCACGCCGGGGACTTCGTGTGGCGGGCGGGAGGAGCCATAGCCCTGGCCGCCGCCCGTGGCGAGAAGGTCACCATCGCCTGTCTGACCTTCGGCGAGCGCGGCGAGTCCGCCAAGGCCTGGCGCGAGGGCAGGCAGCTGGACGAGATCAAGGCGATCCGCCGGGACGAGGCCGAGCGTGCCGCGGCCACCCTCGGCGCCGAGGTCCGTTTCTACGACGCCGGCGACTACCCCCTGGTCGCCACCGCCGAGTTGACCGACCAACTCGTCGCCGTCTACCGCGAGACGCAGCCGGACGTCGTGCTCACCCACCCCACCGAGGACCCGTACAACGGCGACCATCCGGCCGCCAACCGGATGGCGCTGGAGGCCCGCGTCCTGGCGCAGGCCATCGGCTACCCCGGCGAGGGCGAGATCATCGGCGCCCCGCCGGTCTTCTACTTCGAGCCGCACCAGCCCGAGATGAGCGGCTTCAAGCCCGAGGTCCTCCTCGACATCACCGAGGTGTGGGACACCAAGCGCAAGGCGATGGAGTGCCTCGGCGCCCAGCAGCACCTGTGGGACTACTACACCGACCTGGCCGTGCGCCGCGGTGTCCAGCTCAAGCGCAACGCCGGCCCGAACCTGGGCCTGGCCCACAAGACGATGGCCGAGGCGTACATGCGTCCCTACCCGCAGATCGCGAAGGAGCTGGCATAGCCATGGGCGGTGTGATCGTCACCAACCCGCCGAAGGCGGACGCGAAGGACGTCGAGGCGCTGTCCGCCTTCGGCGTGGCCACCGTCAGCGAGGCCATGGGACGGACCGGTCTGCTCGGTCCCTCAATACGCCCTGTCCAGCAGGGAGTTCGGGTCGCCGGCACCGCCGTCACCGTGCTCGGCTGGCCCGGCGACAACCTCATGATCCACGCGGCCGTGGAGCAGTGCGGCGAGGGGGACATCCTCGTCGTCACCACCACTTCCCCGTGCACGGACGGCCTGTTCGGCGAGCTGTTCGCCACCGCGCTGCAGAAGCGCGGGGTGCGTGGTGTCGTCCTCAACACCGGCATCCGCGACACCCAGGAACTGCGCGACATGGGCTTCGCCGCCTGGTCCCGCGCCGTCTCCTCCCAGGGCACCGTCAAGGCCACCGGCGGCTCGGTCAACGTGCCCGTCGCCATCGACGGCCAGGTCGTCCGCCCCGGTGACGTGATCGTCGCCGACGACGACGGCGTGGTGGTCGTACCGCGCGAGAAGGCCCGCGAGACCGCCGAGAAGTCGGAGGCACGCGAGGCCAAGGAGGCAGCCACCCGCGCCGCCTTCCTGGAAGGCCAACTCGGCCTGGACCGCTACGGTTTGCGCGACACCCTCAAGCAACTCGGCGTCGAGTACCGGTCGTACGAGGAGTACACCGGAGCCGGGTCGTGACCGGGCCCGCGGAGGTGCGCTGCATGCTGATGCGCGGCGGCACCTCCAAGGGCGCCTACTTCCTGGCCGAGGACCTCCCCGCCGACCCCGCCGCACGCGACGACCTGCTGCTGCGCGTCATGGGCAGCCCCGACCCGCGCCAGATCGACGGCCTGGGCGGTGCCCACCCGCTCACCAGCAAGGTCGGCGTGGTCTCCGTCTCGGCCGACCCCGAGGCCGACGTCGACTACCTGTTCCTCCAGGTCGCCGTCGACCGCCCCGAGGTCACCGACCGGCAGAACTGCGGCAACATCCTCGCCGGAATAGGGCCGTTCGCCGTGGAGCGGGGGCTCGTGGCCCCCGCCGGCGACGAGACGTCCGTCCGCATCCGCATGCTCAACACCGGGGAACTCGCGATCGCCAGCTTCCCCACACCGGGCGGCCGGGTCGACTACACCGGCACCGCCGAGATCTCCGGCGTGCCCGGCACCGCGGCCCCCGTGGTCATCGAATTCCCGCAGGGCGCAAGCCCGTTGCTGCCGACCGGCCGCGTCCGGGACGTCATCGCCGGCACCGAGGTGACGTGCGTCGACAACGGCATGCCGGTCGTCCTGATCACGGCCGCCGCGCTGGGCGTCACCGGCTACGAGAGCCCCAAGGACCTGGAGGAGAACCTCACTCTTGCCGACCGCCTCCGGGAGATCCGCCTGGAGGCCGGCAAGCTGATGGGCCTCGGTGACGTCGAGAACACCACGGTGCCCAAGCTCAGCCTGCTGGCGCCGCCCCGGGACGGCGGAGCGGTGATGACCCGCACCTTCATCCCCGTGCGCTGTCACACCTCGATCGGCGTCCTGGGCGCCGCGAGCGTGGCGGCGGGGCTGCTCCTGGCCGGTGGGGTGGGGGAGGGCATCGCGGATGTCACGGAACAAAGTGACCGAATTCGCATCGAGCATCCCAGCGGATTCCTAGACATCGAAACTAGCGTGGCCCCCGCATCCGGCGAGGCCCCTCCTACGGTCGCCAGAACGGCCGTGGTGCGCACCGCCCGCAAGATCTTCGACGGCACCGTGTTCCCCCGGTCTGCCGAAACAGCCCCCACACCCGCACCCGTACGACCCCTTGGAGGCAACGATGGCTCCGCCGCTCGGTGACATCGCCCATATCGGCCACGCCCAGCTCTTCACCCCGGACCTGGACGCCAGTGTCGCCTTCTTCACCGACTACCTGGGCCTCACCGTCAACGGCCGGGACGGCGACACCGTCTACCTCCGGACCTACGACGACTACGAGCACCACAGCCTGGTCCTCACCGCCCGCGAACAGCCCGGCCTCGGCCGCCTCGCCCTGCGCACCTCCAGCGAGGAGGCCCTCCAACGCCGTATCAAGGCGATCGAGGACGCGGGCGGCACCGGCCGATGGGTCGAGGACGAGCCCGGCCTCGGCAAGCTCTACGTCACCACCGACCCGGACGGCCACGAGCACGCCCTCTACTGGGAGAGCGAGCACTACCGGGCCCCCGACGAACTGAAACCGGCCCTGAAGAACCAGCCGCAGGCCAAACCCAACCGGGGCGTCGGGGTGCGCCGCCTCGACCACATCAACTTCCTTGCCGCGGACGTGCTTTCCAGTGCCGAGTTCCAGCAACAGGTGCTCGGCGCAAGGCCGACGGAGCAGATCCAGCTCAACAGCGGGCGGATCGCGGCACGTTGGCTGACGTACACCAACAAGTCGTACGACGTCGTGTACACCGAGGACTGGACCGGTTCGACCGGTCGGCTGCACCACATCGCCTTCGCGACCGACACCCGTGAGGACATCCTGCGCGCGGCCGATCTCGCCATCGACACAGGCGTGTTCATCGAGACGGGGCCGCACAAGCACGCCATCCAGCAGACGTTCTTCCTCTACGTCTACGAACCCGGCGGCAACCGCATCGAGTTGTGCAACCCGCTCACCCGCCTTGTCCTGGCGCCCGACTGGCCGCTGATCACCTGGACCGAGGAGGAGCGGAAGAAGGGGCAGGCCTGGGGCCTGAAGACCATCGAGTCCTTCCACACGCACGGGACTCCGCCGGTCGGCTGAGCGACGCGCGGGAGCCGCCGGAGTCACCCCCACGCAATTGTCGATGAGATTGTTGACAAAAATGTTGACTATCCCGGGGGTGACTCCTTAGCGTCTGGCGCACCAAGCACGAGAGGTAACCAACGATGTCCTCCTCCCCCTCCCCGTCCCCCGCTCTGTCCGCCCGCGGCAGCCGACTGGCCCTCCTGGTCATCGGCCTGTGCTGGCTGGCCGTCCTCTTCGACGGCCTCGACATGTTCATCTACGGCTCGGTGCTGCCGCACCTGCTGGAGACGAAGACCTTCGGTCTCACCCCGGACCAGGCCGGCGACCTCGGCAGCTACGCCACCTTCGGCATGCTGGTGGGCGCCCTGACCGCGGGCACGGTCGCGGACCGGATCGGCCGCAGGCAGCTGATGATCGCCTGCGTGACGCTCTTCTCGCTCGCCTCCGGCATCTGCGCGATCTCGGGCAGCATCGAGGTCTTCGGCCTCGGCCGCACCCTCGCAGGCGTCGGCCTCGGCGGTCTGCTGCCCACCGCGATCAGCATGGTCTCCGACTACGCCCCGCGCGGCCGGACCGCCCTCACCATCGGCATGCTGATGACCGCCCACCACGCCGGCGGCATCCTCTCCGCCTACGTCGCCAAGTGGCTGGTGGACCCGGTCGGCTGGCGCGCCGCCTTCTGGGTCTGCGTCCTCCCGCTGCTCTTCGTCCCGGTGCTGCTGAAGCTCCTGCCCGAGTCGCTGAGCTTCCTGGTCGCCAAGGGCCGCACCGACGAGGCCACCGCCCTCGCCGAGCGCTTCGAGGTCGAACTGCCCGCCGCCACCGGCAAGAAGACCGCGGCCGACCGCTGGGACGCCCTGCGCAACCTCTTCAGCGGCGGCCAGTGGATCCAGACGCTGCTGTACTGGTTCGCCTCCTTCGGCGGCCTGCTCCTCGTCTACGGCGTCGCCACCTGGCTGCCCACCCTGATGCGCTCCGAGGGCTACGCACTCGCCGACGCCCTCACCTTCGTCGTCGTCTTCAACCTCGGCGGCATCGTGGGCATGCTCGCCGCCGGCCGCGCCGCCGACCGCTTCGGCGCTCCGCGCATCTCGGCGATCTGGTTCGCGCTGACCGCCGTGGGCGTCTTCCTGCTCGGTGTCCACATGAACCAGCCCGTCACGATGCTGGTCGTCTTCCTCACCGGCGTCTTCCTCAACAGCGCCCAGACGATGATCTACGCGACGGTCTCCATCCGCTCCACCCCGGACAACCGCGCCACCGCGGTCGGCTGGACCTCCGGCATGGGCCGCTTCGGCGCCGTCTTCGGCCCGTGGCTGGGCGGCCAGCTACTCGCCTCGGGCAACGGCGACTGGGGCTTCACGTCCTTCGCCATCGCCGGTCTGTCGTCCATGGTGTTCATCGGGATCGCCGCCCTGCGCAGCTCGAAGCAGGCCGCGCAGGCCGACGCCCCGCAGGAACTGGTCGGCACGCACTGACCCTGACGGGCGCACACGAACAGGACCGGACGCCGGCCACCGCAGGGGATGCGGGGGCCGGCGTCGGTCTGTGCGGCGTGCCGGGTGTTGGTGATCTCCGGCGGCCTCTACGGAGGCAGGTCAGAACCCGCTCGCTCCGGTCGGTGAGCCCCCTCTAGGGTTCCGGGATGAGCAATTCCCTTGCGGCCGCTGTTCTCACGACCACCGACCTGTCCGAAGCGATACGCGCCGTGCGTACCTTGCTGGACCTGGCGGATGTCGGCCGGGGAGAGGTCGACTTCGAAGCCGTGATCAGGTCGCCGGACGTCGTGGCGCGGATACGTCACGTACTCCCCGACCTCGCATGGTCGGCGAAGGCCGACAAGGAGCACGGTTCGTCGGAGGACGGCGACAACCCTGCGGACTGCCTGCCGATCCGAGTGTTCGACTGGGGCCGTCCGCTGGACCGTGCTGAGCCCTTCATCGCCGCTCTGGGGCCGGATCCCGCGGCTGTCCGGTGGGATCTGGACGAGTGGTCCGCGGTTCCCGAAGCGGGACTGGAGGCGATCTCACAGAAGTACGCGTACCTCACGTTGACCGTGAATTCCCGGGACCTCTACCAGGACGAGCCGTCGCAGGACCACACCGTCCACGTACACGTCCGGAACCGGAACGGCTTCCAGCTCGCCCGCGCCCATTGGCTCGCCGATCAGGTGGGCGGCCGATTCACCGGCAGGGTGGAGCCGGCCTATCTGTGACCCGAGCTAGTCGTCCGAGCCCATCTGGTCCTGCGCCGACAGGTGTTCCACCGTCTTGCCCGTCTCGGTGAACGTCCGTGTCACATAGCCCGACGAGTACACCCACAGGATGCGCAGCGGGGTGTCGCCGATGTTCCGGAACAGGTGGGGGATCGGCGAGGGGACGTACGTGGTGTCGTACTGCTCCAGCTTCGTCACCTCGCCGTCGACCACCACCTCCGCCCGGCCCTCCAGGATCGTCACGTGCTCGTCGCAGTTGTGCGAGTGCAACGGCGCCCCGGAGCCGACCGGATACACGCTCATCCCACTGGTGATCAAGTTCTCCCCGCCCGCCGAGGGCGTGGTGACGAGGGGTGTCGTCACGACGGCACCGCCCCGGTCGAGCACGGGTACGGAGGCGACCTTGATGATCGTGGTCATCCGGAGTTCCTTTCCACTTACACACTTCTGCGTCGAACGACGTTAGGGCTCGCGCGCGCGAATGGCTGCCCTCTGGCGTGCAGCTTTACCTTGCGCTTCCAGAGGGGTGAGCTTCCCGAACCCGCCTGTAGCGTCGGCACGCACGCACGGCTTCACGATCCGTGCACGTAACGCGCCGGAAAGAAAAGGCAGGTATCGGCCCATGAGGCTCCCCGTTCTCACCGAAGAGGAAATGGACCCGCGCCAGCAGGAACTGGCCGCCCGCATCGCCGGCCGGCGCGGTGCCGTCCGCGGCCCGTTCCGGGTCTGGCTGCACAGCCCGGAGATGTGCGAACGGGCGGAATCCCTCGGCGCGTTCGCCCGCTTCGACAGCAGCCTCCCCAAGCACCTGAGCGAACTCACACTGCTGATGGCCGCCCGCAACTGGGACGCGCAGTATTCCTGGAACGCCCATGTCCACCAGGCGATCGAGGCCGGTATTCCGGAGGCCGCCGTCAAGGCGATCGCGGAGAAGCGCGAGGCCGTCTTCGACAACGAAGCGGACCAGGCCTTCTACCAGTTCTGCCGCGAGATCCTCGACGACCACTTCGTCACCGACGCGACCTTCGCCGCCGCACTGGAGCACTTCGGCTCCAAGGGCCTCGTCGACACCATCGGCGCGCTCGGCAACTTCACCATGCTCGGCATGTGCCTCAACACCTTCCAGGTGGACCTCCAGGCCGACAAGGAACCCCCGTTCCCGGACATCCGCGGCTACGGCCGTGTCGCCTCGGACGGAGCCGACGGCACCGAGCCACGCGCGTGACAACCCCGGGGGGAGACGCGGTACTTCGCGTCCGGGGCGTCACCAAGAGCTTCGGCGGAGCAGCCGCGCTGAAGGGCGTGGACCTCGACCTCCACCCGGGCGAGGTCCACGCACTGATGGGCATGAACGGCGCCGGCAAGTCGACGCTGGTGCAGGTCCTTTCGGGCATCCACCAGCCCGACGGCGGCACCGTCGAGGTCAACGGCCAGGCACAGCACGGACTTACGGTCCGCAAGGCGCGCCGGCTCGGCATCGCCTCGGTGCCGCAGCGCCGCGAACTGGCGATGGGGCTCACCGTCGCCGAACAGGCCATGGTCGAGGTGGCCCGTGAGGTCCGCCGCGGCCTCCGACCTGATGGTGGGCGGCTTCACGAAGGCGCTGCGGGCACCGCGAAGGTGGTCGCGAACCAGCCAGGTACGTTCAATCCGGTGAAGGCGCAGGACGTGGCCGAGAACATGATCCAGGCACACCCCGCCCTGCAGTACGCGTTCGTCGCCTCGGAGGACATGGCGCTGGCCGCCCGCAAGGCGTTCGACGCGGTCGGCAAGGAGGACGTGAAGATCGTGACCGCCAATGGAACGGACGAGGGACTGGCCGCCGTAGCCGTCGGACTCCTGGCCAAGAAGAAGGTTGACAAGATTGCCAACATTCCTCTTTTGTTGGTCACCAAGGACAACCTGAACAAGGCACCCCAGTACTGCCCCAAGTAGCACAGCCGCGCGGGCAGCGATGCCTGTCCCCGCACTGTCCCGAGCCGCCCGTCCGGCACGTCGTCGGAATGTCCTGATAGAGCCGCTATAAGGACATTCCGGATCCTGTCGGACCCCTACGCACGACCGGCACCGCCGCCGGGGCTCACCCCTGGCACCCGTGGGCCACCGGAGGAATCATGGATCGACTGCTCCTCATGCACAGCTTCGTCACCGTCGCCCAGGCCGGCAGCTTCAGCGGCGCCGCCAAGAAGCTGGGCTCGTCGGGCTCACTCGTGTCGCGCCACGTCGCCGAACTGGAGCGACAGGTGGGCGTCCGCCTCGTCAACCGCACCGCCCGCTCGGTGAGCCTCACCGAACCCGGGCTCCGGTACGCCGAGTTCGCGGCCCGCATCCTCGACGAGATCGAGGCCGAGGACGCCGTCATCTCGCACCTCCACGACCGTGCCGAGGGCACCCTGAGCATCATCTGCCCGAAGTGGATAGGCAGCCTGGACCTCGGAGACGCGATCGCCGCGTTCTCCGCCGCCCACCCCAAGATCCACGTCCGCTTCGAACTGGGCGGCATGTCGGACCGTACGTACGACTTCCTGGACAGCGGCTTCGACGTGGCCTTCCACACCAGGGACCTCCGCGACTCCAGCGTCCGCCTGAAGAAGATCGCCTCACTGCCCTTCGTGCTCTGCGCCTCCGAGAAGTACCTGGAACGCTGCGGCCCGCTCACCGAGCCCAACGGACTCGCCCACCACGAGTGCCTCGTCCACGTCAACGACCCGGTCTGGCGCATCGGCCACGGCCACGCCTCCACCCTGCACAAGATCCGCAACGTGGCGTTCTCCTCCAACTCCTACCTCGCGCTCCAGAAGGCCGCCGTCCACGGCCGCGGCATCGCCCTGCTCCCACAGCGCCCCGCCTACGACGACCTCCTCTCCGGCGCCCTCACGGTCCTGCTGCCCGACCTCGCCGTACCCGACCGCCCGCTCTTCGCGATCTACGGCCCCGGCCAGGCCACTCCGCGCAAGGTCAGCGTCTTCCTGGACTTCCTCGCCGAATGGTTCTCGCAGAACCCCATTCCGGCCATCCGCGCGTAGGGCCTGTCCGGCGGATCCTGTCGCAGACGCGGGGGTGTGGTGCGTACTCCCTCACTGCCTTAAGGCGCGGGGGGACCCCCAGCCTCGTTGTCTTCGCTCGCCGACGTCCCCCAGCCTTCGGCCGGGAGGTGTCCCCACCGGGTCGCCTCCCTCCTCCGTCTTGCAGCCGCACGCACCACACCCCGCTCACCGGCGTTAATCAGGAACCGCGGGTTTTCTGCGACCTGATCCGCCGGACAGGCCCTAGCCGCAAGAAACGATTGCGAATTCGGGCGAGCCCGGACCATTGAGGCCTTCACCTCCTGAAATCTAGGCTCACCGGGCGACCCGCGAAACGAGGCATCCATGGGAATCCAGAGAATCGAATCGGTCACCTACGGTATCGACGACGTAGACGAATGTGTCCGTTTCTTCGGCGACTTCGGGCTGTTCCTGCTGGAGCGCACCGAGGAGCACGCGGTCTTCGAGACGCTCGCCGGACAGACCCTCCACCTGGACACCGTGCCCGGCCCGCTGCTGCCGCCGCCGGTGGAGGCCGGGCCGACGATCCGTGAGGTCGTCTGGGGCGTCGACACCCCCGAGGAACTGGCCCGGCTGGTTGCCGCCGCCGGCCGTGACCGCAAGGTCCACGAGAGCGCCGACGGTGTCTTCCACACCGTGGACGAGAGCGGCTTCGGCGTCGGACTCACCCTGGCCCGCCCGAAGGACGCGGACGTCACCCCCCGCCCCGCCAACGCGACGGGCAGCGTCGACCGCTGGAACACCGCGCTGGGACCGCTCACCCGGGCCTTCCCGCTGCGCATGTGCCATGTCGCGCTGAACATCGCCAAGGAGGGACGCGAGGAGGCCGTCGCGTTCTACACCGAGCGGCTCGGCTTCCGGCCCACCGACATCGTCGAACCGATGGGCGTCTTCATGCAGGCACCGGGCGACGACGACCAGCACACCATGCTGCTGTGCCACCGCCCCGACCGCGTCGGCGTCAACCACATCGCCTACGAGGTCCCCGGCTTCGACGACGTCATCGAGGGCGGCAACTACATGATCGAGCGCGGCTGGCGGGAGGCCCGCAAACTCGGCCGCCACACGGTCGGTTCGAACGTCTTCCGGTTCGTCCACGCCCCCTGCGGAGGCCGCGTCGAGTACGCGGCCGACATGGACCGCGTCGACGACACCTACGAGACCCGCGTCCACGAGACCACCCCTCCGCACCACATCTGGGCACTGCGCTCCAACCGCGACCAGGACGCCCCCGCCAACTGACTCTTCTCCCCAGCCTGAGAGGGCACCCACTCATGACCTCCGACCACGGCTACCCCGCCGTCCGCATGTACATCGCGGGCGAGTGGTGCCAGGGCGGCACCGGACGGACCGCCCCGATCGTGAACCCGGCCACCGAGAAGGTGATCGGCGACGTACCCCTCGCCACCACCGCCGACCTCGACCGCGCCCTCGACGCGGCCACCGAGGGCTTCCGCACCTGGCGCAACACCCCGATCGCCAAGCGCTCCGCGATCCTGCACGCCGCCGCCGACCTCATCACCGAGCGCGCCCCCGAGATCGGCCGGATCATGGCGCAGGAACAGGGCAAACCGCTCCGCGAGGGCACCACCGAGGCCCTGCGTACCGCCGACACCCTGCGCTGGCACATCGAGGACGCCCGCCGCGCCTACGGCCGGATCATCCCGTCCGCACCCGGCACCGTCCTCACCGTCCGCCGCGAACCCGTCGGCCCCGTCGCCGCGTTCGTGCCGTGGAACTTCCCCGTCGGCGGCCCCAACCGCAAGCTCTCCTCCGCCCTCTCCGCAGGCTGCTCGATCGTCATCAAGGCGTCCGAGGAGACCCCGGGTACGGCCGCCGCCCTGGTCGCCTGCTACGCCGACGCCGGACTCCCGGCCGGTGTCCTCAACCTCGTCTTCGGCGAACCGGCCGAAGTCTCCGCCCACTTGATCCCCTCGCCGCAGATCCGCCTGGTCGCCTTCACCGGCTCGGTCCCGGTCGGCAAGCTCCTCGCGGCCCAGGCGGGCGAGGTCATGAAGCCGACGCTGATGGAGCTCGGCGGCCACGCCCCGGTCATCGTCTGCGCCGACGCCGACCCGGTGAAGTCCGCACGCAAGGCGGCCCAGGCGAAGTTCTTCAACGCCGGCCAGGTGTGCACCTCGCCGAGCCGCTTCTTCGTCCACGCGAGCATCGTCGACGAGTTCACCGCCGAGTTCGTGAAGGCCGCCCAATCGGTCACCGTGGGAGACGGACTCGACGCCGACACCACCATGGGCCCGCTCGCCAACGAGCGCCGGTTGCAGGCCATGGAGGACTTGGTCGCTGATGCCGTTCCGCGCGGCGCCAAGGTACTCACCGGCGGTCAACGCCTCGCGCGCGACGGCTACTTCTACGCCCCGACCGTCCTCACCGACGTACCGGCCGACGCGAAGCTGATGCACGAGGAGCCCTTCGGCCCGCTCGCGCCGATCGTCCCGTTCACCGACCTGGACGAGACCCTGGCCCTCGCCAACGCCCTGCCGTACGGCCTCGCCGCCTATGGCTTCACCGAGTCCGCCGCCACCGCCGAGAAGCTCTCGGACGCGCTGGAGGCCGGCATCCTCTCCATCAACCACTGCGGTGGCTCGGTCGCCGAGGCCCCCTCCGGTGGCGTCAAGGAGAGCGGCTACGGCAGGGAGGGCGGCCCCGAGGCCCTCGATGCCTATCTGATCACCAAGCGCGTCTCCCATCTGCTGGCGGGCTGAACCGCCATGAGGTACACGCGCGTTGCGGTCGGCGGCCGGGCGGTCTGGGGCCGGGTGGGGGAGGAGGACATCGAGCTGCTGTCCGAGTCCCCCCTGGAAGGCGATCCGTCTGTCATCGGCTCGGTGTCGATCGCCGACGCCCAGTGGCTGCCCGTCGTCGTCCCGCCCGTGTTCTACGCGGTCGGCATGAACTACCCGCGCCACATCGCGCACGCCGGCGCCGAGACCCCGGACCGACCCGAGGTCGGCTACCGCGCCAACAACGCGCTCACCGGCCACCGTTCACCCATCGTCAAGCCGGTCGAGGTCGAGGGCCGCTTCGAGGCCGAGCCCGAACTCGTCGCCGTCATCGGCCGCACGCTCCGGCACGCCACACATGAAGAGGCCCGTAAGTCGGTCTTCGGCTGGACCATCGGCAACGACGTCAGCGCCCGCACCTGGCAGCACCAGGACCGCTCCTTCTGGCGCAGCAAGAACAGCGACACGTTCAAGCCGATGGGCCCCTGGATAGAGACCGATGTCGACGCGCTCGCGCAAACCACAACTCTCCGTGTGAACGGGGAAGTTCGCGCCTCGTTCGCCACCGGCGACATGGTCTTCGACCCGTTCGACCACATCGTCGAGCTCACCAAGCACATCACCATGCACGCGGGGGACGTGCTGTGGATGGGCGCCGAGTCCACCTGCCAACTCGAACCCGGGGACACCGTGGACATCGAGATCAGCGGCATCGGCGTCCTGTCCAACCCCGTACACAGTGAAGGGAATCCGTCATGAGCAGCGCACCCCGCTACATCCACCACGTCAACTTCCCCACCACCGACCCCGACCGGACCGCCGAGTGGTACACGAAGGTCTTCGGGATGAAGCGCATCATGCCCAAGTCCAACTCCCGTGTGGTGCTGATGACCCGCGGCAACTTCGACCTCCACTTCACCCCGGTCGAGGCGATGGAGCGCATGGCGCCCTATCACTTCGCCGTCGAGGTCGACGACTGGGACGAGTTCCTCGCCCACCTGGGGGACCTGGGCATCCGGCACACCCGGCCGATCGAACGGCCGGAGAACCAGTCGAAGTTCTGCTACATCCACGACCCCGACCACACGATGATTGAGCTCGTCTTCCACGGTCGGCGCCCCAACTAACCCCGCGCGTACAGGAGTTCACCCCCATGCCCATCGCCGACTCCGACGGCACCTCCATCTACTACGAGCGCCACGGCAGCGGTCCGGCGATCCTGTTCGTGCACGGCAGCGGCGGCCACCACGCCGCCTGGTGGCAGCAAGTGGCCGCGCTGCGCGATGAGTTCACGGTCGTCACCGTGGACCTGCGCGGCTTCGGTAAGTCCGACTCGTCCATGCCCGAGTTCGACGGCCAGGACTTCCCCGGCGACGTCGTCGCCGTACTCGACCAGGAGGATCTGACCGACGCCATGCTCGTCGGCCAGTCCATCGGCTCCGTCGCCGCCCTGCGCGCCGGACTGCTGCGGCCCGAGCGGGTCGGCTCCGTCGTGCTCGGCCACTCGCTGGGCGGCATCAGTCACCCCGAGTTGAAGGAACTGGCCGCCGCCGACCGGGCCGAGGCCGTCAAACTGCCGGTCATCGACCGCCTGTTGACGAAGCGTTTCCAGGAGGAGCGGGCCGACCTCACCTTCCTGTTCCAGCAGATGGGCACGTTCAACGTGGCCAAGATGCAGGACCTGCGCAACCTCGACACCAACGGCCCCTCCCTGGACGACATCCGGGACTCGGGCGTCAAGGTCGCCTTCCTCGCGGGCGAGAAGGACGCGGTGCTCAGCGTGAAGACCGTGACCCGAGCCCACGAACTGTTGGCCGGCTCGCACCTGGAGATCGTCCCGGACGCCCCGCACTCCATGTACTGGGAGACGCCCGCCAAGTACAACGCCGCCGTCGCCCACCTGCGCCGCACCCTCACCGCACCGAAGGAAGCAGCATGAGCAGCCTCACCCTGGACGCCGCCGAGGAGATCATCGACGCCGCCCACAAACGCGCCCAGGCCATCGGGAAGGCGGTGAGCGTGGCCGTCGTGGACGCGGGTGGCTTCCCCATCGCGATCCGCCGCCCGGACGGCGCCCGCCCGCTCACCCCGGACATCGCCCGCGCCAAGGCGTACACGGCGGCCATCATGCAGCGGCCCGGCAAGATGCTGAAGAAGTGGCAGGAGAGCCAGCCGGTCTTCTTCTCCCAGCTCTCCCAACTCCCGGGCGCCGCCATGCCGATCATGGCGACCGAAGGCAGCCTCACCATCAAGAAGGACGGCGAGATCATCGGCGGCCTCGGCATCGCGGGCGGCACCGCGGACGAGGACCAGCAGATCGCCGAGGAGGTCCTCGCCTCGCTCGGCTACGAACTGGAGTTCGCCGCCTGGGGAGTCGCGGGCAAGCCCGCCCCGTCCTCGCCCTCGTCCGGAAAGGACGCATAACCCATGGCGGATACGTTCAACTACCGCATCGACCACCAGGGCAGCCTGGTCCGCCCCGCCGAGCTGACCGCCGCACGCGCGGCCGGCGACCCCGAAGCGCTGAAGGAGGCGGAGCTTCAGGCCGTCAGGGACGCGGTCGTCTTCCAGCGCAAGCTGCGCTCCACCGTCGTCACCGACGGCGACTTCCCCCGAGAGGACTTCCGCAGCGCGGTCCTTGACGGAGTATCAGGTTTCCGGCGTACGGACGAGACCGACGCCGACGGCCTGGTGCGCTGGGTCGCGGAGTCCCTGCCGAAGGCCAACGGCCCGCTGCTCGCGGACTGGGTTGCACGCCTCACCGAACTGACGGTGATCGCCCCGAAGGCCGTGCTGCCCTCGCCCGCGTACCTCGCCGCCACCACCTTCCGGCCCGGTCTCGGCCCGTCCTCCGCAAGGGAGTTGGGGGAGGCGCTCGCGGAGATCGTCCTCGCGGAGATCGAGTCGCTGGTCGCCAGGGGCGTGCGCCTGATCCAGCTCAACAACCCCCTTCTGCTGGGGCAGTTGGCCACCGACCCGGCCGACCCCGGTGCGCTCTCCTTCGAGGACGCAATCGCCGTCGATGCCCTGGCGGTACGCCTGGACGAGCGCCCCGAGGGCGTTCGGATCGGTGTGGCCCCCGGCCCGATCGCCCCGGCCGCGGTGGACTGGGCCCGTGCCGAGCAGCTCTACGGCGCGATCGGCGCCGACCGCTGGATCCTGCCCTTCGACCAGGGCACCCCGGCCGAACTCGCCCTGGTCAAGGCCCTGCCGGAGGACCGTGACTTCTGCCTGGGTGTCGTCGACGCGACCGTGCCCGCGCTGGAGGACATCGACACGGTGATGGCGAGGATCGACGCGGTCGGCGAGTTCAAGGACCTGGAGGACGGGGCCGTAGCACCGTCCCGGGGCTTCGCGGACGTGGCGAGCCGCCCGCTGCTGACCATCGAGGAACAGCGCCGGAAGATCGAGCTGGTGGAGACGATCGCCCGGTATGTCTGGGGCAACGAGTTCTGACGGGAACGGACCAGCCGGGAAGCGCGTCCCAGCGCTTCCCGGCAGCACCCGGTCAGAGGACCTCGGCGAACGTCACCTTGCGGTCGGTCAGCAGCGGCCAGATGGTCTGCACGACCAGCTCGTCGAAGTGGTCGGCCGCCTTGTGCGCGTCGAAACCGGCCCGGTCGGCGTACTGCTCGTACAGCACGAAACTCCCCGGCACGTCCGCCTCGGTGTGCACCTCGTACGCCAGGTTCCCCGGCTCGGCACGGGTCTGCTCGCGCACCTTCAGCAACGCGGCCCGCACCGTGGCCTCGTCGGCGGGCTCGCAGAAGTAGCGGGCGATGACTGCGTAGGCCATGTCGTGTCTCTCCTCATCGAATCCTCGGTCGATCCGCGGCGGATCCTCGGCTCCCGGCGGCGTGGCACATGCCGTCCGGCCTGCCGATTCCAGCACGGATCAACCCTCCGCCGACCTGCGCACGGCGCAAGCAATGCCTGCCTGTGCGGGGCTGGTGGCACCGCCCTCACATGGTGTGTTGTCGCATTCGGCCCATTGTGGCCGCTGACTGTGCAGACCGCGGACCCGCACCGCGGCGGACGAA
Source organism: Streptomyces sp. NBC_01622 (assembly GCF_045209635.1). NCBI lineage: Bacteria > Bacillati > Actinomycetota > Actinomycetes > Kitasatosporales > Streptomycetaceae > Streptomyces > Streptomyces sp. NBC_01622. Next base: position 727,224 of record NZ_CP109293.1, on the reverse strand, counting down.
GGAAGTGATCTTCATGCGAAGCCTGGAAACCCTCTCCGGTGGAGAGTGGGTGGCGACCGGCGAGTGGATCGAGGTGCACAACCCCGCCGACGTCCGCACCCCCCTCGCGCGCATCCCCGCCCTCGCCGCCAAGGACGTCACCCGCGCCTACGACCACGCCGAGCGCGGCTTCGCCGTGTGGAAGCGCACCAGCCCCTTCGAGCGGGCCCGGATCTTCACCGAGGCGGCCAGGCTGATCCGCGAGCGGGTCGACGAGATCGCCGCCGACGTCACCGCCGAGAACGGCAAGACCGGCGCCGAGGCCCGCGGCGAGACCCTCAAGGCCGCCGACTTCCTCGACTACTACGCGGGCCTCGCCCGCCAGGGCTACGGCACCCTCCTGCACGACGCCCGCCCGAACACCCGCGTGCACACCCAGCGCGAGCCGATCGGCGTGATCCTCGTGATCAGCCCCTGGAACGACCCGCTGATCACCCCGGCCCGCAAGCTTGCCCCGCTGCTTGCCACCGGCAACGCGGCCGTGTTCAAGCCGGCCACCGAGACACCGTTGTCGGGCCTGCACTTCGCCCGCGCCCTGCACGACGCCGGCCTGCCCGCAGGCGTGCTGAACGTGGTCACGGGCCGTACGGCCGAGATCGAGGAAGCGCTCCTCGACGACCCGCGCATCGTCGGCATCACCTTCACCGGCTCGAACGAGGTAGGCAACCGCATCCGCCGCCGCCTCGCCGACCGCAACGTCCGCTTCCAGGGCGAGCTCGGCGGCAAGAACGCCTCGGTGGTCCTGGCGGACGCCGACCTGCCGTTCGCCGCGAAGACCGTCGTAGCGGCCTCGTTCGGCCAGGCCGGGCAGCGCTGCACCGCCACCAGTCGAGTCATCGTCGAGCGGCCGGTGTACGACGAGTTCACCCGGCTGCTGGTCGCCGAGGTCGAGGCCCTGAAGGTCGGCCCCGGCAGCGACCCGGCGACCACCCTGTGCCCGCTGTCCAGCCCCAAGCAGCGCGACAGCGTCCTCGCCCACCTCAAGGGCGCCGTCGAGCAGGGCGCCACCGTCCTCACCGGCGGCGCGGCGGACACCGAGGGCGACCACGCGCACGGCTGCTTCGTCCAGCCGACCGTGCTCGCCGATGTCACCGCCGAGACGGCGATCTGGCGCGAGGAGGTCTTCGGACCGGTCCTCGCCGTGCGCGCCGTGGACGACTTCGCGCAGGCCGTCGACGCGGTCAACGACTCCCAATTCGGCCTGGCCGCAGCGGTGTTCACCCGCGACCTCGCCTCGGCCTACCGCTTCGCCGACGACGCCGAGTGCGGGCAGATCGCGGTCAACGCGACCACCCCCGGCTGGGACGTGCACCTGCCGTTCGGTGGCTTCCACGACTCCGGCACCGGCTACAAGGAGCAGGGCGACGAGGTCCTGCGCTTCTCCACCCGGGTCAAGACCGTCGCCGTCCACATCGGCGCCTGAGCGAGCGAGCACGTCAGAGAGAGGAGGATGCCGATGGCTGACGAGACGATCGGCATCGTCGGCGCCGGCATCGTGGGCCTGGCCACCGCCCGCGAGATCGCCCTGCGCCGCCCCGGCACCCGGGTCGTGGTCCTGGAGAAGGAACACGAGGTCGCCGTCCACCAGACCGGCCACAACTCCGGCGTCGTGCACGCCGGCATCTACTACGCGCCGGGCAGCCTCAAGGCCGACCTGTGCGTCCGGGGCGTATCGATCCTGCGCGAGTACTGCCAGGACCGCGGGCTGCCGTACGAGGAGATCGGCAAGCTCGTCGTGGCCGTACGGCCGGACGAGCTGGGCCGGATGGAGAACCTGTACGAGCGGGCCAGGAACAACCACGTGCCCGAACTCCGCAAGATCTCCCAGGAGGAGATCAAGGAGCTGGAACCGCATGTGGGCGGTATCGCGGCTCTGCACTCCCCGCGCACCGCGATCACCGACTACCCGGCGATCGCCCGCGAGTTCGCCAAGGACATCGAGGCCTCCGGCGGCGAGGTGCGGCTCGGTTTCCCGGTCACGTCCATCGCCAATGTGCCGGGCGGTATCGAGGTCGCGTCGGGGCAGGAGCGGGTCCGGGTCGACCGGTTGATCCTCTGCGCTGGGCTGCACTCCGATGCCGTGGCCAAGCTCGCGCAGGACAAGAAGGCGCCGAAGATCATCCCGTTCCGGGGCGAGTACATGCTCCTCAAGCCGGAGCGCACCCATCTGGTGCGCGGGCTCATCTACCCGGTGCCGGACCCCCGTTACCCCTTCCTCGGCGTGCACTTCACCCCGCGTGTCGACGGCAGCGTGGAGGTCGGCCCGAACGCCGTCCTCGCCCTGGCCCGGGAGGGCTACAAGCTCGGCCGCTTCTCGCTGAAGGACCTCGCCGGACTCGCCGCCTACCCCGGCACCTGGCGGATGGCCGCCCAGCACTGGCGGACCGGCATCAAGGAGTACCGCGGCTCGCTGTCCGCGTCGGCCTTCATGAAGGACGCGAAGCTGTACGTCCCCGGTGTCGGCGTCTCCGACGTCGTACGCGGCGGGGCGGGCGTCCGGGCCCAGGCGCTGGACCCCGACGGCACGCTCGTGGACGACTTCCGCATCCATCGGGTCGGCCGGATCACCGCTGTACGCAACGCGCCCTCGCCGGCCGCCACCGCCTCCATGGCGATCGCCGAGCACATCGTCGAGGCCGTGTTCAGCGCCTCGTCCGCAAACTGAGAATGCCCTGCGTACAGCGGTGTCTCGCGCAACTACTGCTTGCACTCCCAGCGCTCGGCAAGGCCCCGTCGCCCGCCTAGCGTTCCTTCCGTAAAGACCTTCGAGAGAAAGAGTTCCGGACATGTTCGTTGTCGACACGCAGATCCACATCTGGAAGGAAGAGACCCCGGACCGCCCCTGGGTCCCGGGCGCGCGGGAGCGCATCCGTCTCAACGGACACCGCGAGGACCCCTTCTCCTACGAAGAGGCCCTGGAGCTGATGGACGAGGCCGGTGTCAACCGGGCCCTGATCCTGCCGCCGTCCTGGGAGGGCGACCGTATCGACTACGCCCTGGAGGCCTGCGAGGCGCACCCGGACCGCTTCGGGATCATGGCGCGCATCCCGCAGAACAAGCCCGAAGAGGGCAAGGCGATGCTGGCGGACTTCGCGCAGAACCCGCATGTGAAGGGCACGCGCCTCACCTTCCACCGGCCGCAGGACCGCAACTGGATGATCGACGGCACCAACGACTGGTACTGGCCGATCGCCGAGGAGCTGCGCGTCCCGACGATGGTCCACGCGCCCATCTGGAAGCGGGAGTTGGGCGAGATCGCCGCCAAGCACCCCGAGCTGAAGATCATCATCGACCACATGGGCATCATGGCCCGCTGCGTCGACGACGCGATCGGCTACTGGGTGGCGGAGACCGCCGACCTGGCCGCCCACCCGAACATCTACGTGAAGCTCTCGGCGCTCCCCGGCTACTCGACCCAGCCCTTCCCGAACAACAACATCCAGAAGTACGTGCGCGAGATGGTCGACAAGATGGGCCCGCAGCGCTGCTTCTACGGCACCGACATCACGCGGCTGCTCGGGCACGGCATCACCTACACCGACACGATCGAGCAGTTCACCAAGCACTGGGACTTCACGCCCGAGGAGCTTGAATGGATCATGGGCCGCGGAATCTCCGAGGTCCTGAACTGGCCGATCGAGGGCTGAGGAAGCACGAGAGATGACCGACACGACCAACACTCCGGGCGCCGACGGCGGCGATGCTCTCGTTTCCGCCTTCAACGCCGTCGGCGCCGACTACATCTTCTGCTCGTCGGGGTCCGAGTGGGCCCCCGTCTGGGAGTCCCTGGCCCGCCGCCACCGCGACGGACTGCCCTGCCCGCAGTACCTGGACCTGACCCACGAGACCGTCGCGGTCGGCATGGCCACTGGCTACGGCCTCATCAAGCGCCGTCCGCAGGGCGTGCTGCTGCACGCGGCCCCCGGTCTGCTCCAGGGCTCGATGGCCGTGCACGGGGCGCTGCTCGCGGGCGTCCCGATGGTGGTCAGCTCCTCGGAGTCCACCACGTACGGCGACGGCCCCGGCCAGGACCCGGGCGGCCAGTGGTACCGCAACCTGTCCATCGTGGGCGGCCCGCACCAGATCGCCCAGCCCTTCACCAAGTGGTCCAACGAGGCCGCCAGCGTCCACACCCTTCCTACGATGGTGACGCGCGCGGCGGAACTCGCCTGGCGCGCTCCGGCGGGACCGGCGTACCTCAACGTCCCCCTGGAGATCCTCCTGGAGGAGTGGGACGGCCGCGAGGCCAAGCCGATCGTGGCACCGGGTTCCACGCACAGCTCGCCCGAAGAGGTCGACCCGGTCGCCCAGTTGATCCGTGAGGCTTCGAATCCCGTCATCGTCACGGAGACGGCGGGGCGCGAGGCGGGCGGCTTCGAGGCGCTCCTAGCCTTCGCCGAGGCGTGGAACATCCCCGTTGTCGAGCCCGACTCGGCGGTGTGCGGCAACTTCCCGCGCACCCACCCGCTGCACGCAGGCAGCGACATCGGACCGTGGATGGACGAGGCGGACCTGATCCTTCTGGTCAACTGCCGCGCCCCCTTCTACCCGCCGTCGCGCCGCCCCTCCAAGGCGACCGTCGTCGTCATCGACGAGGTGCCGCAGCGCCCGCACGTCGTCTACCAAGTCCTCTTCGCCGACAAGTACTTGGAAGGCAACGTCGCCAACACCCTGCGCCAGCTGGCCAAGCGGGCGAAGGACCTCGACGAGGCGGTCGTGGCGGAGCGCAGGGCCGCGCAGGAGGCCCGCTTCGCGGCCGAGCAGACGGCGATCACCCAGGCCGAGTCGAAGGCCGCCGGCGCCGAGGGCATCGACCCGGTGCTCGTCGCCGCGACCCTGCGCAAGCTGCTTGAGGGCCGGGACGGGATCGTCGTCGACGAGACCATCACCCACAGCCGCGTCGTCAAGCGCCATGTCCAAACCGCCGACCCCGACTCGTACTTCTACGTCCAGGGCGGCCTCGGCCAGGGCATCGCGGTCGCACTCGGAGTCAAACTCGCCGCGAAGGAACGCCCGGTGGTCCTCACCATCGGCGACGGCGCGTTCACCTACAACCCGGTCATCCAGTCGTACGACGCCTCCAACGCCTACGAACTCCCGCTGCTGATCGTGGTGTTCAACAACCGCGTCTACAAGTCGATGAACCTCAACCACCGCAGGTTCTATCCCGAGGGCGCCGCCGCCGAGACCGGCGAGTGGCTCGGCACCGATCTGCGCCGGCTGCCCCGGCTCGCCGCGTTCGCCGAGCCCTTCGGGATGCACACCGAGACGGTCGACGCACCCGAGGCCCTCGCGCCCGCGCTTGAGCGTGCGCTCAAGGCCGTGGCGGAGGGCACCACCGCCGTCGTCGACGTACTCGTCACCCGCTGAACCAGGAAGGCACCCGCCACCATGTCCGACACCGCAACGCCCAAGCCGGGCAAGGTACTTGTCGCCGCAGACGACCTGCGCACCTTCTCCGCCGCCCTCCTTGAGAAGGGCGGCCTGGACGCCGAGCAGGCGCGCACCACCGCCGACGTGTTCGTGTGGGCCGCGCTGCGTGGCGTCGACTCGCACGGCATCGCCCGCGTCCCCGCCTACCTGGAGCTGCTGGCCAAGGGCGTGGCCAACGCCGATGCCGACATCAAGATCGAGTCCACCGCCCCGGCCGCCGCGGTCCTGGACGCCGACCGCGCTCCCGGCCCGGTCGCGCTCAGCGCCGCCGCCGACGAGGCGGTAACCCGGGCCCGAATCAGTGGAGTTGCCGCCGTCGGGGTCCGCCGGACCGTGCACACCGGCGCCATCGGCTACTACGTGTCGAAGATCGCCGAGCAGGGTCTCGTCGGTATCGGCTACGTCGCCGGCATGCCCAACATGGGCTACACCGGCGTCAAGGGCGCCGCCGTGGCGACCAGCCCGCTCGCCATCGCCGTACCGGCCCAGGCGCACGCCCCGCTGCTGCTCGACATGGCGACCGCCACCATCGCCCTGGGCAAGATCCGCCAGGCGAAGGCGAGCGGCACCCCGCTGCCCGAGGGCGCGGCGGCCACCGCCGACGGCACCCCGACCACCGATCCCGAACTCGCCGTCATGCCCCTGCCGTTGGGCGGCGCCAAGGGTTCCGGGATGTCCCTCGCCTTCGAACTGCTCACCAGTGTGCTGGTCGGCGCACCGATCTTCGCCGCCTTCCACTCGGACGACCCGCAGGGCCGCAAGCACCGCCAGAACGCGCTCCTCATCGCCCTGGACCCGGCGGCCTTCGGCGACCCGGCCGCCTTCACCGAGGCGGTCGACGCGACGCTGGCCACCCTCAAGCAACTGCCTCCGGCGGACGGCGTCGAGGGCGTCTTCTACCCCGGCGAGCGCAGCGCGGCCGTCGCCGAGGGACGCGGCGCGAAGGGCATTCCCGTCGCGCCCAAGGTGTGGCGTGAACTGACCGAGGCGGCAGGGAAGTTCGGCCTCACCCCGCCGGAGCCGGTGCCCTCGGCGTGACCAAGCAGCACTTCGCCGACCGTCGTAGGGGGGATGGTCGGCGAAGTGCGTTGTCTGCGGAGGTGGTTCAGCCGGTGCCCACGGCCTCCCGCACCTGATGGGCGATCAAGGCATAGGTCTGCAGGGCCTGTTCGTCGTCCGTGCCGTCGTAGCCGTGGTCGGCTCCGGTGACGTCGACGTGCTCCACCAGAGCGCCCGCCGTACGCAACCGGTCGGCGTAGCGCACGCCTTCGGCCTTGAGCAGGTCGTACTCCGCCGTGACGACCAGTGCCGGGGCGATGTCCTTGAGGTCCGCGGTGTCCGAGGGATGGGCGGGCGACACCAGCCGGTCGGCGCGCACCTTCGGATCCGGGACGTACGACGTGTCGAAGACCTCGGCCATCCAGGGCCGCAACACCGGCTTGGCGATGGCCGCCTGCTTGTCCTTCGCGCCGGTCACCAGGTCCAGCGGCGGATAGTGCAGCACCTGGAGCGCGATCGAGGGGCCGCCCTCCTCCAGCGCCTGCCGGGCCACCGCCGCCGCGAGTCCGCCCCCGGCGCTCTGCCCGCCCACGGTGAGCCGGTCGCCGTCCCAGCCCTGTTCGACGCCGTGCTCCGCGATCCACCGGACCACCTCGAAGGCCTGCCGGGGCGGCGCGGGGAACGGGTGCTGCGGCGCGACGACGTAGTCGACGTTGACCACTACGACACCTGCCTCCGCCGCGAGGAAACGGCACAGCGGGTCGTCGAGTTCGGTCAGCGGCACGACGTAACCACCGCCGTGGAAGTTCACGTGCACCGGCGGAGGCGGGCCCTCGCCGGTCGGCAGATACACCGTGGCGCGCGCCGGGGCGACCGAGGTCGGGATGGTCAACTCCCTTGTGTCGCGCGGGAATTGCGGGAACCGCTGATGCGAGGAGGCGGCGGAACCGCGCCCGCTCGGGCGGCGGTCAGCCATCAAGGAGAGACGCTGCAGGGACTTGGCGGCGAAGGCGGCCACCGTCGGCCGGGCCAGAACAGACATACCGCTCCATTCATGGAGTGCGCGCGACGGGGGGTGCAGTCCGATCGCCGGAGTCGATCGACAGGATTCCTGACGATGGGTAGGGCGACGATAACACGGGTGCATTTCCGGACGGATGCTGTGATCGGCACTGCTGAGGGGCGGCGGGGGGTGGGGTGGGTCTGTGAAAAAGTGTGTCACTTACTCGTGTCAGTGTCACATCTTTTCAGAGCACTCCCCGGCGAGGGGAACGCCCGCCCGTCAGCGGTGTCGCAAAGGCCCGTCCGGGTGCCCGTGTTCACAGCATGGCCCGTGCGGTGGGACCGCCTGACCAGCCGCCGCGGCCGCCGCCTGAGCCGTCACACACGCCGCGTGCTGCGCGGTCTCGATCATCTGCTCGCTGTCGGTCGCCGCATCGGCCAGGCTCCCGCAGCACACCACGAGCAGCGCCGCGCCCGCGACGAACGGCAGGGCCCGGCGCGGGGGAGGAGGTGCCAGCAGAGCCCGCACCCGCTGCGGCACCGCCCCGCCGGTCGCGGCCAGCGCCGGGCGGGAACGGTTCGCGGAGGTGGCCAGCGCCGCCCGGCCCACGGCGCGGGCGACGACCGCACGATCGCCGACCCGCACCGCGGCCTCCTCGTCGGCCCAGCGCTCCAGTACGAAGCCGCCGGCCGCGGACAGCGGCCGTAGCAGCGGATTCACGGCGGCGGAGAGTCGCCAGAGGGTCTGGAAGAGATGGTGCCGGCCGCGCAGATGGGCCCGCTCGTGCGCGAGCAGCGCCTCGCGCTCGCGATCGCACAGACAGCGCAGCATGCCGCGTGATACCACGATCCGCCCCGGCTTCCCCGGCAGCGCGAAGGCCTCCGGCGACGCCACGTCCAGGACGGCCAACTCCGTGTCACCGGGCAGCTGTTGGCACTCGCGGCGGGCCCAGCGCAGATGCCGCAGCTGACGTGTGGCCGCGACGGCGAAGCCCGCGACGGACGCGAGGAGAGCGAGCGCGGCGGCCCCGGCGACCGTGAGGTAGACGGGGTCGGAGGCGCGCACGGCGGCGACCGACCACTGCCCTTCCTGGGCGACCTCGGGGATCTGCACAAGGCCCGCGAACGCCAGCAGTCCCAGGGAGCCGAGCCAGCCCAGCGACGCCACCAGTGCGGCGGAGGCCAGCGACCAGGCGGCGGGGCGCGGGGCCAGCAGGGAGGCCGCGCGAGGCGCGAACACCGCGATCACCATGGTGATCAGAAGGGGGACGTAGACACTGATCAGCACCGGCTCACGGTCCTTCGTCGGCACGGCCGGTGTGCTGCGGCCCGTCGTGCCCGGTGAGCAGTCGCTGCAGCAACTGCTCGTCCTCCTCGGACAGTTCGGAGACGAAGCGGGTGAGCACCGCCTCGCGGTCGGCGCCGTGCTCCAGCAGGGAACGCATCCGCTCCGCCGTGTGCGCCGCCTCGTCCCGGGCGGGCGCGTACGCGTACCCGCGGCCCGCGCGATGCCGGACGAGCATCCCCTTGTCGTACAGGCGCGACAGGATCGTCAGCACGGTGGTGTAGGCGAGGTCACCCGGCAGTCCGTCCCTGACCTGGCGTGCGGTCAGCGGTTCGGGGGCCCCGTAGAGCGCGGCGAGAACACCGCTCTCCAGTTCACCGCGCGCCCGCCTGCCGGACGTCGCGCCGGGTTCGTCGCTCTTCCGATCGTGCACTGTTCACCCCACCGCCTTTCACCGCTCGGCGTCCCAGCCTACCCGCCGACCTACTACGGGCTGTAGGAAGTGTGTCGAGGGCTCGAAGTGACCGGTCGGGGATCGGACGGGGCTTTGCGATCGCGATCTACTACATGTTGTACGACCTTACCTACTACATGTTGTAGAGTTTCGCCGCTCCACTCCACCTGCGGAGGAAAAAGCCCATGCCCCACCTCGGAAGTACGGTGCATCTGCGTGCCCTCGCGGTCGCCACCCTGCGCCCCCGACAGACGACCCCGCCCAGCCGCCCGTCGGCGGCGGATCGGATCGTGATCGTCTCGGCGAGCGTCGGAGCCGGTCACGACGGCGCCGCCGCCGAGCTGGAACGGCGTCTGGTCGCGGCCGGACTCGCGGTCGACCGGCTCGACCTGCTGGACGTGCTGCCCGCCCGGCTCGGCCGGCTCGTCCGGGACGGCTACCACCGCATGCTCGTCCGGACACCCTGGCTCTACCAGCGGATCTACAGCAGCACCGAACGCGCCGGAGGCGGCGGCCCCGCGGCACGAGCCTTGCTGCGCTCGGCCGAGGAACGGCTGCTGCGCGCCCTGCCCGCCGACACGGGCGCCGTCGTCTCGACCTACCCGGGAGCGAGCCGGGTCCTGGGCAACCTCCGGCTCGCCGGGCGGCTGACCGTGCCCGTCCTCACCTACCTCACCGACTTCTCCGTCCACCCGCTGTGGGTGGCCGACGGCGTCGACGTCCACCTCGCGCTGCACGCCGTGCCCGCCGCCCAGGCCAGAGCCGCCGGCGCACGCGACGTCCGGGTCTGCGGCCCGGTCGCCGACCCGCGCTTCCACCCCGTCACCGCGACGGAGCGCACCGCGGCCCGCACGCGTTTCGGCCTGCCCGCGAACGCGCCGCTGGCCCTGCTGGTCGCCGGTTCCTGGGGCGTGGGCCCGGTACGGCAGGTCGCCCGCGAACTGCGCGACTGCGGCGCGGCCGTACCGGTCGTGGTCTGCGGCCGCAACGAGGAGCTGGCCGAACAGCTGCGCGCGGACGGCATCGAGCACGTCCATGGCTGGGTCAACGACATGCCCGGTCTGATGCACGCCGCCGACGTCCTGGTGCAGAACGCCGGCGGACTGACCTCGCTGGAGGCCTTCGCCGCGGGCCTGCCCGTCGCCAGCTACGGCTGCATACCCGGCCACGGACTGACCAACGCGTCCGCACTTGACCAGGCGGGCGTCGCCGCGTGGATCCGGGACCCGGCCCAACTCAAGCACGTGCTGGCCGAGTTGATCGACGGCCCGCGCGGGCTGCTGCAACGGGAGGCGGGGCTCGCACTGTTCGCGGGCGAGGTACCGGGCGGGGGACCGGATTCGGCTGCCGGGAAGGACTGCGGCCTGGACACCGGAGCACACCAGGACCCGGCGACGGGCGCCGACCGGGGCCCCGCCGTCGAGACCGTACGGGTCTGCCGGGCCGGCGCCGGGGCCGCCACCGCGATCTCCGTCCGCCGGACCCGGTCGGTCCGTCCGACCGCCCTCCGGCTCGCGACGACCATCGCCCTGGCCTGCGCGGTCTGGGCGTGCGCGGTCGGCACGGCGGTCGCCACGACCGACGGCGGCCCGGGCCTCATACACGCCATAGGCCAGGGCCTCGACCTGGACGACCTGGGCCACACACACCACGCGCGCCATGCGACCCACGAAGGGCACGAGGATCACGACGGCCACGCGAAGGGAGGCCGCTCGTGACAGTCGTACGCCTTCTCCCTGCGACCGCCCGTCTCGCGCCGCCCGACCCCGCCACCGCGCGCAGCGCGTCCGCAACGGGCCACGCAACGAGCCCCGCGACGGGACGCCACGCATGACCGCCGCCCGCCTCCTCCGCGCCGCGCTCCCCGCACTTCCCCTGCTCGCAGCCGCCGCGTACGCCGCCCCCGTCCTGTCCACCTACGGCCCGCTCCGCAACCGCCTCATGCCCCGCCTCTCCGGCCGCGGCCGGCCCGACCACGTGGCGCTCACCTTCGACGACGGTCCGGACCCGCTCTCCACCCCCCTGTTCCTGCGCCTGCTCGACGAGCGCCGGGTCCACGCCACCTTCTTCCTTCTCGGCAACCAGGCGGTACGCGCCCCCGGCCTGGTCCGGGAGATCGCCGCCGCCGGACACGAGATCGCCGTCCACGGCTGGCTCCACCGTCCCCTCCTTCTGCGCGGTCCGCGCGCCACCCACGACGACCTGGCCCGCGCCCGCGACACGGTCGGCGACCTCACCGGCCGCACACCACGGCTCTTCCGCCCGCCCTACGGCGTGATGTCGACCGCCGCCCACCTCGCGGCCCGCCGCCTGGACCTCGCGCCGGTGCTGTGGACGGCCTGGGGCGAGGACTGGCGGTCGCGCGCCACACCGGAGTCGGTCCACCGCACGGTCACCGAGGACCTGCGCGGCGGCGGCACGATCCTGCTGCACGACTCCGACTGCACCTCGGCCCCCGGTTCCTGGCGCGCCACCCTCGGCGCGGTGCCCCGCATCCTCGACACGTGCGCGATGCGCGGGCTGTCCGTGGGCCCGCTGCGGGAGCATGCTGTGGATCCGCTCTGAAGTTGACAATATTGTTGGCGTTCCCGGTCGGCGGAATTTACGTTCGCAAGTACCTAGACCAGGGAGCCCCCCCCATGCTTTCGAAGGCCATGAACCGCCGGACCTTCCTCAACGGGACGCTGACCGCCGCCGCGACGGCCGCACTCGTCGGCACCGCGGCCGGCGCCGACGCGGCGGACCGCGACAGCTCCGCAACCCCGTTGACGGGCCCGCTCCGGATCGACACCGGCCGGGTGTCCGGCGTGGCGTCCCTGGTCTCCGGAGTCACCGTGTTCAAGGGCCTGCCCTACGCGGCGACCACGGCGGGCGCCAATCGCTGGCGTCCGCCGCAGCCGGCCGACTCCTGGACGGGCGTGCGCGTCGCGGACACCTTCGGGGACATCTGCCCGCAGCAGACGATGAGTTCGGCCCCGGTCACGATGAGCGAGGACTGCCTCAACCTCAACGTCTGGACCGGAGCGGCGAGTTCACGGGAGAAGCGCCCGGTCCTGGTCTGGATCTACGGCGGCCGGTTCACCGGCGGCTACGCCTCCGACCCCGGCTTCGACGGCGCCGGACTCGCCGCCAAGGGCCTGGTCGTGGTGACCCTCAACTACCGCACCGGCGCGTTCGGTTTCCTCTCCACCCCCGAACTCAGCGCCGAGTCCGGCCACCGGGCGTCGGGCAACTACGGGCTCCTCGACCAGATTTCGGCCCTGCGCTGGGTACGACGCAACATCGCCGCGTTCGGCGGCGACCCGAACCGGGTGACGATCGCCGGCCAGTCGGCGGGCGGCGCCTCCGTGATGCACCTCATCTACTCCCCGCTCGCCAAGGGCCTGTTCCAGGGCGCGATCTCGGAGAGCGCCGGCGCCCGCGCCACCGGCGCCCCCGAAATCGCCGCGCTGGCAGCGTCGTACCGCACTCTGGAGACGGCCGAGAGCCAGGGCACCGCTTACGCCACGGCACTCGGCGCCACCTCGCTCGACGCTCTCCGGGCCCTGGGGAGCGACAAGTTGATGGCGGGTCAGAATGCCAACGACACCACGGTCAGCGGGCCGGTGAACGGCAACCCGCCGGAGTTCCGCCCGGTCCTGGACGGCTGGGTCAAGCCGTGGACATACGAACAGGCCCTGGCGGGCGGCCACTTGAACGACGTACCGGTACTGGCCGGCGGCAACAAGGACGAGAACGGCGCCTCCCCGAGCCCGACCGTGAAGCTCGCCGACTACCTCGCCACCGCCGAGAAGGAATACGGCACTCTCGCCGACGAGTTCCTGACTCTCTACCCCGCCACCACCGACGCGGAGGCGGGACAGGCCCGCAATGCCTCCGCCCGCGAGGGCTCGCGCGTCTCCGCGAACCTGTGGGCGGCCGAGTGGGCGAAGACGGCCAAGAGCCCGGTGTTCACGTACTACTGGGAGCACGTCCCGCCGACGGCGACCGGACCCAACTCCCGTGGCGCCTACCACGGTTCGGAGATCAACTACGTCTTCGCCAACCTCTACGCCACGAACCTGCCGTGGACCGACGCGGACCGCGCGGTCGCCGACACCCTGTCCGACTACGTGGTGAACTTCGTGACCCACGGCGACCCCAACGGCCATGGCCTCACCCGCTGGCCCGCGGCGAACCACCGCTTCGCGACCACGATGGAACTCGGCGACCGCTTCGGCTCGCTCGCCCTGGCGGACGCGGCCAAGGCGGACTTCTTCGGGCGATTCTTCGCGAGCCAGAAGCGCTGGTGACGGCGGTGTCGATGGTGTCCTGCGGGTGACGTACTCTCTCCGCCGTAGACGGGGTAAACGCACGCCGTAACTTACTTGAGTTACGCAACAATATGGTAAAGTGGGTCTCATGTCCACACCACCGGTCCCTACCGCCCCCGCCTCTCCGGAGGTGACCGAGATCGAGCGTGCCCTCACTCGGATCACCTACCTGAGTACGCGCGCCCGCCAGCACGACCGGCTCATGGCCCTCGCCGGTGTGCCCCTGGACCGTGCGGCGGTGGCGTTGCTGCGGCAGGTCGCCGACTCCGAGCCGCTGCGCCCCGGGGAGCTGGCGAACCGCCTCGGGGTCGAGGCCTCGCATGTGACCCGTACGGTGCAGCAGCTGCAGAAGTCCGGCTACGTCACCCGCGTGCCCGACCCCGACGACCGCCGCGCCCAGCGGATCGAGCTGACCGAGGCCGGCGAGAAGGCCGTCGCCAGCGTCCGGGACGCCGGTGCGCGCGGAATGCAGATGGCCCTCTCCGAGTGGTCGACGGACGAACTGCAGCAACTCGCAACGCTGTTCCACCGCATGGTCGACGACTTCCTGAACTACGCGATCGACGACGAGGGCGAGTCGACGGAGGTCGCCGCGCCGGCGCGCACCGTCTGAGCATCGGGTACGGCGCGCACCGTTCGGGCATCGGGCGCGGCTTGCGCCGACCTCAACCGAGATCGGCGACGATCTGCGGCAGGTCGGCCGTAGTGCGGATTCCGGGGGCCGCCGCGCAGACGAAGGGGACGGCGTTGACCGCGCGGTTCGCGGTGTAGGAGGGGGACATCGCGGCCATCCGGTCGAGGGGGACTGGGAAGCGCAGGTCGATGTCGAGCGGTGCGTCTCCCTCGACCGACACATGCCAGCCGGTGGCGCGGAGGTCCCAGGCGGGGTCGAGGTCGGTGGCGCAGTACCAGTTGGCGCGGAACCGCAGCAGGGGTTGCCCCTTGCGCAGCCCGGAGACGGTGATCCGCTGCGCGGCCACCGTGCCGACCGGCAGGGTGCCCGCCGCGATCTTGGTCGTGCGCCGGGCGAGCGCGACCTCGCCGGTCGCCTCCACCGAATCGAGTGGTGTCCCGAGCGCGTCGGCCAGCAGTCGCAGCGACGGGCCGAAGCTGTCGCGCAGTCCGGTCAGCCGCTGTTCGCCGAATCCGGCAGGGGGCTGCCCGAAGCCCATCACCTCGAACAGCAGCCCGGGAGAGTCCCGTTGGGAGAGATCCGCGAACTCGTCGATCGTCAGCGCGTCGAGCCGCCGCTGGATCGAGGTGAGGACGAACGGCAGGGCCTCCGTGATGAATCCCGGGCTGCTGCCCGTGCTGTGGACGGAGGTCCCGCCCTCCGCGCAGGCGTCCTCGATCCGCTTCCGCGTGACCGGGTCGAGGCTCGGTGCGTGATGGAACTCGCCGCGGGTCGACACGACGTTCACACCTGACGAGAGGAGCGTGCACACTTCGTCGAAGTCGCAGGTGCGTGGGGTGTAGAGGACGCAGTCGGCGTCGAGCGCCAGGATCTCGTCGATGTCGTGCGTGGCGCGGATCCCGGTCGTGCCGAACTCCCCGCCGCTCAACTCACCAGCGTCCAGGCCCGACTTGGCCGACGTGTGGACGTACACGCCGGCCAGGGTCAGCTTCGGATGCTCCAGTACGGCACGCATCGTGCGGGCACCGATGTTCCCCGTGGCCCACTGCACGACCCGGTAGCGCTGTATTCCATGCCGTAGCGGCTCGGTCATCGCCTACCTCCCGTTGCGGTGGGCGAGAACCGTACTCTCGGCTACGGAGAGCGTCAATTACGCAGGGGGAATCGTCAGCTGCGTCCGAGGAACCGTCAATTGCGTACGGGGACGCCCGAGAGGCCGCCGAGGCAGAACTGCCAGACCTCCTCGGCGCTGACCGCCGCGGCGTGGCTGCCGGCCGGAACGCCGTTGCCCTGCGCGACGAACATGACCGTCTGCATCAGGATCGAGGCCTGACGGCGAGGTTTCCCGGCGGGGATGACACCGGCGTCCTCCGCCTGTTCCACCAACTCCGTGAACACCGTGAGCAGGGGGAGATGAGCGGTCGCCACCTGCGAGGGGTGCTTCACGAGCAGTTGCAGCGCGAAGTCGCTGAACAGTGGGCGCTCCACACCGGGGTTGGAGAGCGACTGCTCGAAGAGCATCTCCACCGCGAGCCGCAGCGCCTGGAGCGGATCCGACTGGGAGCCGGCGGTCTCACGGATCTCGGCGGCAGACTTGGACAACGCGTCCTCGAACAGGGCGAGCAGCAGCTCGTGTTTGCCGTCGAAGTGCTGATAGAAGCTGCGCAGTGACTGTTTGGAGCGGTCCACGACCTCCTGGACGGTGAAGTCCGTCGTCCGCTTCTCCGCGATCAGTTCCTGAGCCGCGTCCAGGAAGCGCTGCACACGTTGTTCGGCGCGGAGCTTGGCGGCACGGGTGGAACGCTCAACGGCGCGCTGGCGCCAGGCTGGTTGTTCTTCGGGGACAGCTGTCACATGAAGAACGATACTCCACTTCAGCGGTAACACCTCGGCTTCCCCTACCGAAGAGCGCACTGCAACTTTCGAGACCCTTACTTGCGTGAGATGAGAATGATATTCTCATCGGCATCCGTCCGGGTTGGCAGGAGGTTCGTCTGGCATGGCATGGGACTTTTCCACCGAGCCGGAGTTCGAGGAGAAGCTGGAGTGGATCAGGCGGTTCCGCGCCGAGCGCGTGGAGCCCCTGGACCTGCTGTATCCGGACCGGGCCTACCATCCGCTCGACGACGAACTCGGCCCCGTCGTAAGGGCGTTGAAGCAACAGGTCCGCGACGAGGGACTGTGGGCACCGCACCTCGGCCCCGAACTGGGCGGGCGCGGCTTCGGCCAGGTCAAGCTGGCTCTCATCAACGAGATCCTGGGCCAGTCGAGTTGGGCCCCCGTCATCTTCGGTACGGCCGCGCCCGACACCGGGAACGCCGAGATCATCGCCCGCTACGGCACCGACGAACAGAAGGAGCGTTACCTCCAGCCGCTGCTGGAGGGCGAGTGCTTCTCCTGCTTCTCCATGACCGAACCCCAGGCCGGCGCCGACCCCACGATGTTCACCACCCGCGCCGTGCGCGACGATGGGGGCACCTCCCGCTCGAGCGAAGCCGAGAGTGGGGGAGACTGGGTCATCACCGGCCGCAAGTTCTTCTCCTCCAACGCCCGTACGTCGAAGTTCGTCATCGTCATGGCCGTGACGAACCCCGACGTCAGCCCCTACAAGGGCATGTCGATGTTCCTGGTGCCCAGCGACACCCCAGGCGTCCGGATCGAGCGTCACCTCGGCATCATGGGCGAGGCCACCGACGAGGGCATGCACGCGCTCATCGCCTACGACGGTGTCCGCGTCCCCGCCGACGCGCTGCTCGGCGGCGAGGGCCAGGCCTTCGCGATCGCCCAGACCCGGCTCGGCGGTGGCCGCGTCCACCACGCGATGCGGGTCGTGGGCCAGAGCCAGAAGGCGCTCGACATGATGGCCGAGCGGGCCCTGTCCCGCGAAACCCAGGGCGAGCGGCTCGCGGACAAACAACTCGTGCGGGCCGACCTCGCCGACTCCTACGCCCAACTCGCCCAGTTCCGGCTGTTCGTGCTCTACACCGCCTGGCAGATCGACCACTACCAGGACTACAAGCGGGTCCGGAAGGACATCGCCGCCATCAAGTTCCTCACCCCGAAGGTGCTGCACGACATCGTGTACCGCTCGATGCATCTGCACGGCGCCCTCGGTGTGTCGAACGAAATGCCGTTCTCGGACATGTGGAACGGCGCCGCCGTGATGGCCGTCGTCGACGGCCCCACCGAGGTCCACAAGATCACCGTCGCCCGTGACGTCCTGCGCGGCTATGAAGCCGCCCCCGGCCTGTGGCCCACCCAGCACCTGCCCACCCGCCGCGAATGGGCCCGGAAGCAGTTGGAGGACCTGCTGTGACGCTCGCCAACACGGAATCCCTCGCCCGCTGGCTGGACGACCAGGGCATCGCCTCCGGCGAACCCGTCGGGACGTCGTACATCTCCGGAGGCACCTCCAACGAGATCTACGGCATCCGGCGCGGCGAGCTGAGCATGGTGCTGCGCAAACCGCCGGAGAAGGTTCCGCCGGGGCGCAACGAGACCATGCTCCGTGAATACCGCGTTCTCAAGGCGCTCAACGGCACGGACGTCCCGCACCCCGAGGCGATCGCCGTGTGCGACGACACGAGCGTGCTCGGCTCTTGCTTCTACCTCATGGCGCACGTCGACGGCTGGTCGCCGATGAACTCCGGCGGCTGGCCCGAGCCCTTCCTCGGCGACCCGTCCCTGCGCCCCGGCCTCGCGTACCAACTCGTCGAGGGCATCGCCAAGTTGGGCAACGTGGACTGGCGGGCCCAGGGCCTTGAGGGTTTCGGGCGCCCGGACGGCTTCCACGACCGGCAGGTCGACCGCTGGCTGGCCCACCTCGCCGAGTTCGAGTTCCGCGAGATACCCGGCCTGGAGAAGGCCGCCGCCTGGCTGCGGGAACACCGTCCCGCCCACTGGACACCGGGCATCATCCACGGCGACTACCAGTTCGCCAACGTCATGTTCCGGCACGGCGCACCCGCCGAGCTCGCGGCCCTGGTCGACTTCGAAATGGCCACCGTGGGCGACCCGTTGCTCGACCTCGGCTGGGTGATCATGGGCTGGCCGGACGCCGACGAGGACCGCACCCAGAAGGGATACGTCGACTACACCGGCATGCCCGACCGCGCCGACCTGCTGGAGCACTACGCCAAGGTCAGCGGCCGGGACGTCAGCGAGATCGACTACTACGTCATCCTCGCCCGGTTCAAGATGGCCGTCGTCCTGGAAGGCGGCTACGCCCGGCATGTGAAGGGTGAGGGCGGCAACCCCAAGATGGCCCACTACGGCGACGTCGTCCTGCAAATGGCCGCCAAGGCGGCCGAGCTCGCCGCCTCGACCCGGCTATGAGAGCCGCCCGCTGCAAAGCTGTCGGCGGCCCGGTCGTCGTCGAGGACGTCCCCGAACCACCCTTCCCCGACCCGGAGTTCACCGAAGAAGAGGACGGCGGCATCCCGGTCGACGTGCACTACGCCGCCGTCAACTTCGCCGACGTCCTCGTGATCGACGGCGCCTACCAGGTGAAGGCGGAGCCGCCCTTCACCCCGGGCAGCGAGTTCGCCGGCGTGGTCGCCGCCTCCGCGCACGGATTCGAGAAGGGCGACCGGGTCTTCGGCTCGATGTTCGTCGGCGCTTTCGCCGAACGCGTCACCGCCCGTCCCGCAGGCCTCAGTCGTATCCCCGAGGGCATCCCCACCGAGCGCGCGGCTGCCTTCGGGGTCAGCCACGCCACGGCCTTCGACGCGCTCCGCCTCGTCGCCGACGTACGGCCCGGTGAACGGGTGGCCGTCCTCGGCGCGGCCGGCGGGGTCGGCCTCGCGACCGTCGAACTCGCCGCGCTGCTCGGCGCGGAGGTCGTCGCCGTCGCCTCGACGGAGGAGAAGCGGACGGTGTGCGCCGAGCAGGGTGCGCGCGTGACCCTGCCGTACGACGATCTGAAGCAGGCCCTGCGGGACGCGGGCGGTGCCGACGTCGTGATCGACCCGGTCGGCGGGGCGTACGCGGAGGAGGCCTTGCGGGCCATGCGCTGGGGCGGGCGTTTCGTGAGCGTGGGGTTCGCGAGCGGGGAGATCCCGCGTATCCCGCTCAACCTCCCGATGCTCAAGGGCGTCAGCGTCCACGGCTTCGACCTCGGCGGCTGGGCGCGGCATCAGCGGGACGACCTGGTCGCCGCCCGCACCGAACTCCACGGACTGTTCGCCGCCGGGAAGATCAAGCCCCGCGTCCACGCCGTATATCCGCTCGCCGAAGTCGCCGCCGCCCTCGCCCTGGGGCGCCGCGCCATCGGCAAGGTCCTTCTGGAGGTCGCGCATGGAGTTTGAGTTCGACGACGAGCAGCGGCTGCTCCAGCGAGTGGTCCGCGAAACGGTCACCAGGTCTCGATCGTTGCCCGAGGACCAACTCTGGGACACCTACCTGGGGTTGGGCTGGCTTGAAGCCCCGCCGGTGGAACTCGCCATCGTGCTGGAGGAGTTGGGCTACGCCGCCGACCCGACGCCCTTCCTCGCCACCGCCACCTGGTTCGCGCCGCTGGCCGGACGGCTGCCGCGCGGCTCTGGCACCGGCGTCTTCGACGGTGAGGGCCGGTTTGTTCTCGACGCCGACCGCGCGGACGAGGTCGCCCTTCTCACCTCCGAGGGCGTGGTCGTACGGGACGGAAAGGACCTGGCGGCCGAGCGGCTGTCCGTGTTCGACCCGACCCTGCACGTCGCCCGGGTGGACGCCCCGGACCTGGTCGCCGCCGTACCGGACCTGGCACTGATGGGCCTGGCGGTCAGCACCGTCGGCAGTTGTCGGCGCATCCTCGACCTGGTCGTCGCCCATGTGAAGGAACGACACCAATTCGGCGTGCCCATCGGCTCGTTCCAGGCCGTCAAGCACAAGGCAGCCGACATGTACGTCGCCATCGAACGCGCCAAGGTGCTCGCCTACTTCTCCGCGCTCACCATCGCCGAGGACGACCCGCGCCGCGGCCGGGCCACCGCGATGGCCAAGGCCGCCGCCGGAGACTGCCAACGGGTCTGTTTCCGCAACGGGTTCCAGCTCTTCGGTGCCATGGGCTACACGTGGGAGAACGAACTGCAGATCCATCTCAAGCGGGCCAAGGCCGGGGACCTGCTCCTCGGCACGGCGTCCGAGCACAGGAAGGCGCTGCTGGTATGAGGCTGGCCCCCGACCCCGAGGTCGAGAAGTTCCGCGCCGATTTCAGCGCCTTCCTCGACACCCACCTGCCCACCCCCGAAGAGGCCACCGTCCGCTCCAAGTCCAGCGCGGACATACCGGATTGGGCCCGACGCTGGCAGCGCACCCTCTTCGACGAGGGCTGGCTGCTGCCCGCCCAGCCGCCCGAGTACGGCGGGCGCAACGCCACCCTGCCCCAAGTCGTCGCGCATCTGGAGGAGTTGTCCCGGCGGCGGATCTACCACAGCTTCAACCCGCAGGGCCTCAACATCATCGCGGCCTCTCTGCTCACCTTCGGCACCGAGGAACAGAAACGCGACTGGGCCGTCCCCCTGCTGCGCGCCGAGATCACCGCGTCGCTGGGCATGAGTGAGCCCGGCGCCGGCTCGGACCTGGCCGGACTGCGCACCCGCGCGGTCCTCGACGGCGACCATTTCGTCGTCAACGGGCAGAAGGTGTGGACCTCCGGCGCGCACGACGCCGACGTCCTGCTCACCTTCGTCCGCACCGACCCCGACGCCCCCAAGCACAAGGGCATCAGCGTCCTGCTCATCCCCACCGACTCCGAAGGCCTGGTCCGGCGGCCGTTCGGATCGATCGCCGCACCCGACGACCTCGACTTCAACGAGGTGTTCTTCACCGACGTCCGCGTCCCGAAGGAGAACCTCCTCGGCCCCCTCAACGAGGGCTGGCGGGTGGCCAACGGCTCGCTCGGGCACGAACGGACCCTGCTCTGGGTGCACTACGCCGAGCGGATGGACGGCCTGATCCAGGACTCGCCCTGCGCCGAGGAGTGGTACGCGACGCTCCAAATCGACGTCCAGGCACTGCGGTTGCTCGGCTATCGGCTGCTCGGGGCGGACCGGAACCCGGTGGAGATCTCGGTGCTCAAGCTGCTCGGCTCCGAGGCCGCGCAGAGCGCCGAACTGCACGCCCTCGAACACCACGGGAACGAGGCCCTGCTGCATCCGGTGCAGACCGGGCCGTACACCCATATGAACCTGGGGGCGTTCACCGCCAGTTGGTTCGAGCGGTACGCGCGCAGCTTCGGCGGGACGATCGCCGGCGGGACCTCCGAGATCCAGCGCAACATCATCGCCGAGCGCATCCTCGGCCTGCCCCGATAGAGCCGACGGAAGACGGAACTCATGACAGACACAGCGGACACGGACGAGGTCCTCTACGAGGTCGACAGCAAGGTCGCGGTCATCACCCTGAACCGGCCCGAGGTCGCCAACGCCCAGAACGCGGTTCTCCTCGACGCGCTGGACGCCGCCTGGCGCCGGGCCGCCGCCGACGAGGAGGTCAAGGTGATCCTCCTGCGGGGCAACGGCAAGCACTTCTCCTCCGGCCACGACCTCAAGGACCGCTGGCCGGCCCCGAACGAGATCACCCTGGAGTGGATCTACGGCGCCGAGTCCCGCCGGTACCTCGATTACACGCTGCGCTGGCGCAACGTACCCAAGCCGTCGATCGCGGCGGTCCAGGGCAAGTGCATCGCCGGCGGACTGATGCTGTGCTGGCCCTGCGATCTGATCGTGGCCGCCGAGAACGCCGAATTCTCCGACCCCGTCGTCCACATGGGCATCGGGGGAGTCGAATACCACGGCCACACCTGGGAGTTGGGGGCGCGCAAGGCGAAGGAGATCCTCTTCACCGGACGGGCCGTCACCGCCGAGGAGGCGGAGAAGGCCGGCATGGTGAACAAGGTCGTCCCCCTCGACCAACTGGACACCGAGGCAATGGAGTTGGCCCGGCAGATCGCTCGCATGCCGTCCTTCGGCCTGCGCCAGGCCAAGCGGGCCGTCAACCAGACCCTCGACGTCCAGGGGTTCTACGCGGCCATCCAGTCCGTGTTCGACATCCATGAGACGGGACACGGAAACGCGTTGAGCGTCTCCGGATATCCCATTCTCGCGAAGCTCGACGGCATGAAGGAACGCCTCAAGGAGCAGTAGGCGGGACGCGACCGTGCACTACTCGCGATGCGCGGTCGCGCCCCGGCTCATCGCGAGGACCGCGTCACGGCGGCTCAGCGCCCCGAACGGTGAACCGCCGGTCGGGTTGGGGCTGCCGCAGATCCAGGTCGGGCCGTCGGAGAGATGGCCGAGCGCCTCGGCGGCCACGTCGTCCGGGTCGGCCAAGTCGCCGCCGTACGAGCCCCCTTGGACCTCTTGGGTCCGCCGCAGGGACGGGGTGTCGGTCCTGCCGAGCACCAGCCCCAGGACGTCCACGCCGCTGTCCCGCCACTCCGCCCACAGGCTCTCCGCGAGGATCAGGTCGAACGCCTTCGTGGCGCCGTAGGCGGCGAGCGTTGCGCCGCCTGCCCAGGCCGCCCCTGAGGTCACCAGGACCACGGCGCCTCGCTTGCGCGCCACCATCGGGGCACCGAAACGGTACGCCGCTTCGAGTACGGCCGTGCAGTTGCGCCGGACCAGCCCCAGATGGACGTCGAGGTCCTTGTCGAGGAACGGGACACTGCGGTCGTCGCTGCCCGCGTTGTACACGAACAGACCGACCTCCAGACCGGCGGTCGCCTGCTCCAACTCCGACAGGGCAGTGAGGGAGCTGAGGTCGAGTGCGACGGCGCGGACCTCGACGCCGTACCGGGCCCGGATCTCGTCGGCGGACGCCTCCAGCACGGGCAGCCGCCGGGCCACCAGCACGACGTTCATCCCCTGGGCGGCCATCCGGTGGGCGAACGCGGCGCCCACCCCGTCCGACCCGCCGGCGACAACACCCCACGGCCCGTACTTGGCGGTGAGCGATTCAGTCACTTCCCACTCCTCATTGGATCAGGCAGGTCAGGCAGATCATTCAAGGTGAACCGAGAACCTTCTTCTCGACCGCGTCCGACGACAGCACGGTCCCGATGATCCCGAGATCCGCTCCCGCGCCGCGCGCCACCTCTCGCACCACGTCGACGTCCTTGCGCATCAGGTCCGCCAGCCGTTCCGCGACCGCCTCGACCGAACCCCCACCGGCGACGACACCGAGCGCGCGACTGGCACCGCTGCCGTGCTGGAGCGCGGCGAGAATCGCCTTCTCGTCGATGCCCAACGAACCCGCGACCCGCACCGCGTCGACCACGAGACCGACCTGCGCCACGAAGAGGGCGTTGTTCACGAGCTTGACCCGCTGCCCGTTCCCGGCCGGGCCCACGAACATGACCGGCGAGGCGTATGTCTCCAACAGCGGGCGCATCGCGTCCAGTTGAGCTTCCTCCCCGCCGACCCACAGGGTGAGACGGCCCGCCGCGATGTCGTGTGGGCCTCCCGAGAGGGCGGCGTCCAGCACCCCGACACCGCGCTCCGCGCCCGCCTCGGCGAGCAGTTGTGCGGTGGCCGGATCGGAGGTGGTGTGCTGCACGAGCGTGGCTCCCGGCTTCATGGCCGAGAGGGCGCCGTCCGCGCCGAGGCAGACCGCTCGTACCTGCTCGTCCTTCAGTACGGCGACGAACACCGCGTCGGCGTCGCGGACCGTCGCCGGGACCGTGTCGGCCGTCGCGAGCCCGCTCTCCTGGGCAGCCGCCCGGGCCTCCGGACGGCGTACACGGACCGTGACGTCATGCCCGGCGGCCGTCAGCCGGTCGACGATCGGCCGCCCCATCCGGCCCCACCCGATGAACCCGATCCTCAACTCTGCTCCAAAGGCTCGGAGTTGGCAGTCGGCGCCAGCATCGCGCGGGGCCCCTCGGTGCCGTCGAGGTTGGCATTGATCCGCTCGGCGATCCGCCACCCCTCCGAAGTGCGCACCCAGCGCCAGGTGTTGGCGGAGACCTGGAACACCCAGAACCGTCCGGTGTCGGCGTCCCATCGCAGATGCAGCGCATGACTGCGCCCGGTCGCGTGGTCGCCGTCCACGACTACGTGCGGCGCGGTCAGCACATGTCCGCAGCCGTTGTGGATCACGCTCTGGTGGCCGGGGCCGTGCACCATGCCGACGATGCCGTCCCGGCCCGCCATCCGCAGATGGGGGATCGCGTCGAAGACACCGTCCTCGGTCCAGAGCGCCGCGGCGGCCTCTCCCGAACCACTGTCGACCGCCGGCCCGTACTGTGCGACGAGCTGAGTGATCTCGACCTGGTCCTCCAAGGCACGCACCTTCGCCGTCAACTCATCTACCGTGGCGCGCAGTTGAGCAAGTTCGTCGCTCTCGCTCATGAGTGAGTTCAACTCCCTGGTACGACGATGATGCGGGCCGGACCGTCGGTGTCCCGGGCCGCGTCGAGCGCGGCCGGGACCCCGTCGAGCCCGACGGTGTGGCCGAGCATCGGCCCGACGTCGAGGCTGCCGGAGCAGACGGCCCGGAACGCCTCGTCCCAGTGGTCCATCGACGGACCGCCCCCGAACTGGATGTTGAGCCCTTTCCGCTTGGCGGTCAGGGTGTGCAGATGGTCGCCCTCGGGCGGGCCGCCGACGGAGAAGATCCGGGTGCCGCGCTCACAGCCTTTGATGATCGAGTCGAGAACGCCCGGCACACCGACGCACTCGAACACGACACAACTCGCCTGCGGACCGGCCGCGTTGCGCCATGCCTCGTACGGCGAGACCTCGCCCGGGTCGACGACCACATCGGCACCCATCGCCAGCGCGGTCGCACGACGCGACGCGACCAGGTCGGCCGCCACGATCGGGCCGACGCCGAGGCTCTTGAGCCGACCGATCGCCGACAGGGCGATCGCACCGCAGCCGATGACCAACGGCGCTTCCCGCGCGGCCAGTTGGGCGCGGGAAGCGGTCGACCAGCCCACCGAGATCGCGTCGGCGACACACACGATCTCGCTCGGGAGATCCGACACCACCACCCGGGTGATGGCCTCGGTCAACAAGAACAACTCGCCGAACCCACCGGGCGATTCGGGGTTCTGGCCGATGATCCTGCGGCCGGCGGGCGTGTTCAGCACGGGCAGCGAACTCACCCGCGTCCCGACCGGGATCCGCCGCTCGGTGCCGGGGCCGTAGTCCACGACCTCGGCGCAGTACTCGTGCCCCATCACGATGTCGACGTCCTGGTCGTAGGTCGACATCCCGCTGTCGTCGTCGGCGCCTGCCTCCGGATGGTCCATGAAGTGCAGATCCGACGCGCAGATCCCGCACGCCAGCGAGCGGACGAGGAGTTGCCCCGGTCCGGGGACCGGATCTTCGACGATCCGCGCCTGCACCGTCCCGCCGCGCAGCACAGCAGCACGCATCAGACTCTCCTCCGATCTTCGAAGTTCCCCGAAGCCCGTCCCCTTCGGACTGTAGCCACACAGCGGGAATTACAGAAGACCGTCTCCTATAATTGGCGGGACATGGCCCGGTCACTACAATCACCGGCATGGCAGAACCGCGCCGCGCCCCGGGCCGTCCACGTGACACGAGCATCAACGAACGGGCCCTCGCGGCAACGCGCGAACTGCTTGTCCAGCGCGGCTTCGACGCGACGACGATCCAGGCGGTGGCCGAGCACTCGGGCGTGCACGCCTCCGCCATCTACCGTCGCTGGCCCTCGCGGATCGAGCTGATCGAGGAGGCCACGTTCCCCGGACTCAGCCCGCTGAGCGTCCGGCCGACGGGGGACCTCCGCCGTGACCTGCGCCGGTTCATCCGCGCCTACTTGGCGGCCTTCGGCGCCCCCGCGGCCCGTGCCGCGGCGGCCGGACTCTTCGCGCACTCCCGGACGTCGAACCGCCCCCGGCCGCCGGAGATGCTGCTGCGCGTGTCGGCGCGACCGCAGTTCCAGGACATCCTGCGCGCCGCGCCGACCGGGACCGTCGACCCCGCCGTGGACCCGGACGACGTCTTCGACATGCTCCTCGGCGCCGTACTGACCCGCACCCTCCTGTCCACGGTCACGGCCCGCAACCGCCCCGTCGAGCGCACGGTGGAGATGATCCTCCGGATGCTACGGCCGCTCGACGGACCGCCGATCTGATCAACTCGCCTGGTCCGCCCGGGAGTCGGTGTCAGCGGCGTTCGTCGCGGAACACCTTTCCGCCCTTCATCACGAACCGGACGTCCGCCATCACGGAGACGTCCTCCAGGGGATTGCCAGGCACCGCGATCAGGTCGGCGAGCAAGCCCTCGGCGATACGGCCCCGGTCGTCGGCGTCGATCAGCTCCGCCGCGTTGACGGTCGCCGCCCGGAGCGCCTCCAGGGGAGTCATCCCGCGCTCGACCAGGGCGATCAGCTCCTGGGCGCCGCGGCCGTGCGGAATCGCCGGCGCGTCCGTGCCCAGCGCCATCCGGACACCCGCCTTCCCGGCCCTGGACACCACCGTCTTCGCCCGGGGGAAGATCTCGGCGGCCTTCTCCACCAGTTCGGGCGCGGCACGGGACATGTCCATCCCGTCGATGAGAGCGGTGGTCGGCACCAGGAAAGTGCCCCTCTCCGCCATCAGCGCGATGGTGTCGTCGTCGAGCAGGAAGCCGTGCTCGATGCAGTCGATGCCCGCCTCCACCGCCGAGCGGACGGCGTCGGCGCCATGGGTGTGGGCCGCCACCTTCAGTCCGCGCCGGTGGGCCTCGTCGACGATGGCGCGCAGTTCCTCGTCGGAGTAGTGCTGCGCACCGGGGGTGCCGGTGTGCGACATCACGCCCCCGGAAGCGCAGACCTTGATGAGCCGTGCCCCGTGCTTGATCTGGTAGCGGACGGCCTTGCGCACCTCGTCGACACCGTTGGCAATGCCCTCCTCCAGGGAGAGAGGCATGATTCCGGGGGCGTACGCGGCGAACATCGTGGGGTCGAGATGGCCGCCGGTGGGGGTGATGGCGTGCCCGGCCGGCACGATGCGCGGGCCGTCGATCCAGCCGGCGTCGATGGCCTTCGCCAGCGCGACGTCCAGCAGATAGCCGCCCGTCTTCACGAACAACCCCAGATTGCGGACCGTCGTGAAGCCTGCGCGCAGGGTCCTCCGGGCGTTGCCCACCGCGCGGAGCATCCGCAGCGGGGGATCGTCCTGGACGGGGGAGAACGCGAGCGTCTCTCCCCGGCCGCCCATCAGAAGGTTGACCTCCATGTCCATGAGACCGGGCAGGAGGGTCACGTCACCGAGATCGAGAACCTCGCTCTCGCCGTTGTCGTCGCCGCCGCGCGTGATGCGGTCGCCGTCGACGGTGACCAGGCCCGGTGTCTCGAACTCGCCCGTCTCCACGTGCAGTACACGCGCCGCTTTGAGCGTGAGCACGACCTGTCACACCTTCGGTTCGACGACGAGGTCCATATAGGCGGCTCCGCTGTCCGGCACGCGGGCCTGCTTCCAGACCTCGACCGGGAACGACACGTTCACCAGCGAGAACATCAGGAGCAGCAAGTTGCGCTCCTGCTCCGGGAGTTCGGAGAGCGGGAACTTGTCGAGGTGGTCGGAGGCCTGTTCCAGGAGCGGGAACGCGGCGTCGTAGAAGGCCTGCATCTCCTCCATGGAGC
Source organism: Streptomyces sp. NBC_01622 (assembly GCF_045209635.1). Lineage (NCBI taxonomy): Bacteria > Bacillati > Actinomycetota > Actinomycetes > Kitasatosporales > Streptomycetaceae > Streptomyces > Streptomyces sp. NBC_01622. Next base: position 699,490 of record NZ_CP109293.1, on the reverse strand, counting down.
TGGCCAGGCGCTTGCTGTACCGCTCGCGCTCGGACTCCAGGACCCACTCGGTGAACGGTTCGAGCGCCGCGAACTCACTGGGCAGCATCGGTGTGCTCCTTGACGTAGTCGGCGACCGTCTTGTGCAGATGGCGGAGCAGCAACTCCTGGTCGCAGAGCGGGAATTCGGTGACGACCCGGCTCTTGAGCATCGTCTGGGTGGCCTCCAGCGTGTTGCCGTCCTGGAGCGCGTACTCCTTGAACGTCACCGCCGCCAGCTCCTGCTTCAACCGCTCGCGCGCCGTCTTCGCGGGCACGAAGTACAGGTTGGCCTCGAAGATGTGCTTGTCCACCGCGGTCGGCCAGTAGTGGTACGTCAGGTACCAGCCGGGCTTCCAGATCAGCAGGGTCATGTTGGGGAAGAACTCGAAGGAGTCGTTGCCCCACGCCCGGTGCCCGCCCGGATTGAGGCCGGGGGGAAGTGGGTCGAGGCCCTCGATGTCGGGCGCCTCCCACGGCCCGAACAGGCCGCTGCGCAGGACGCGTTCGATGGGTTTGACGATGGTCAGGTCCTTGGGCGGGGACATGCCTCCCCAGGAGGAGATCATCGAGTGCGGGGGGTGGATCTCGTAGTGCAGCGCCTCGTACCCGACGTTGAAGAGCTTGTCGGCCTCGTCCTTCACTGCCTGCTTCATGTGCAGGACGGGTGCGTGGTAGAACTCCGCGAACGCGTCGATGAACAGCTTCCAGTTGCTGCCGATCTCCGCCTTGTACGTGAAGACCTCGGTCATCTCGTGGAAGGGGTAGCCCTCAAGTCCCTTGGCGAACTCGCCCAGATACTCCTTGAGCGGCTGCGCGTTCGGGTCGAGGTTGACGAAGATGAACCCCTCCCACACCTCGCAGCGGACCAGCTTGAGGCCGTAGTCCGCCTTGTCCAGGTCGAAGAACTCCTTCTCTTGCTGGACGAAGGTCAGATCGCCGTCGAGGCTGTAGCGCCAGGCGTGGTACTTGCAGGTGAACTGGCGGCAGGTGCCCTTGACCTCCTCGCCCGGGTAGTCGTTCCACACGAGCTTGTTGCCGCGGTGGCGGCAGACGTTGTGGAAGGCGCGGATCTCCTTGTCCTTGCCCCGCACGATCACCAGAGAGGTGTCGGCGACGGCCAGCTCCTTCGTGAAGTAGCTGCCGACCTTGGGGACTTGCTCGACCCGGCCGACGTTCAGCCAGGTCTTCTTGAAGATCGCCTCCTTCTCCGCCTCGTAGTACGCGGGGTCGATGGAGTCCTCGTAGTTCACCGGGCTTGTGCCCAGCTCGGGGTAGTTCTCGGTCCAGCTTCCGGCCGCCGGCTTGGCGAAGTGTGGCATGGGATCACCCCTCTCGCTTGTGAGAATACCATTCTCGTTTTGGGAAACTGAAGTTCTCTTCCGAGATCACAGGGTCGAGTTCCACGCCGAAGGTGTTGAGGGCCATCGTGAGCATCGTGTAGGCACCGATGGTGAAGACCAGGTCCATGAGCTGGTGTTCGTCCAGGTCGACGGCGAGCGCCGTGTAGGTCGCGTCCGACAGGCCCGAGTCGGTGTCCAGTTCGTCCACCGCGCGGTTGAGCAACGTGTCGGCGCCCGTGCGGACTTCCTCGATCTCCGCCTCGGTCACCCCGGCCTTCCGGCCGATCAGGACGTGACTCGCCCACTCGTATCTGCTGCCCCGCCGCCAGGCCACCCGCATCACGGCCAGTTCGCGGACGCGCACCGGCAGGGTCGTGGTGTTGAGGTGCATGTTGAACGTCAGGAAGGCCCGAGCCAGGGCCGGATGGCGCTGGAAGATCCCCAGGACGTTGGCCTCGGGCAGCTTCCGATTGGGGTTGATGACCGAGAACAGGTCGTGGTCCCACTCTTCGTACGGCACCGGGGAGATGCGGACGCCGTTCTCGGCGGCGGTCTCGCCGTTCTCGCTCATGTGTTGCGCCCGCCGTTCACGCCCAGGATCTGGCCGGTGATGTAGCCGGCCTCCTCGGAGGCGAGGAAGGCGCAGGCCGCGGCGATGTCCTCCGGGCGCCCGACCCGCCGTACCGGAGTGCGCTGGATGTGCTCCTCGACCGTCCCGCCGAGCAGTTGGCGCTCCTCGGAGCGGCGCAGCATGGGCGTGTCGATGAAGCCGGGCGGCACCGCGTTCACGGTGATGCCCTGCGGGCCCAGCTCCAGGGCAAGCGCCTTGGTCAGCCCGTTGACCGCCGACTTGGCGGCCACGTAGTGCGTCATGAACGGCTGGCCGGAGTGCGCGCTGGACGAGGAGATGTTGACGATCCGGCCCCAGCCGGCCTCCACCATGTCGGGTAGAACCGCCTGGACGCAGTGGAAGACGCCGTTGAGGTTGACGTCGATGACCCGCTGCCAGGCCTCGAAGGTGAGGTTGGCGAAGCGCTTGTAGCCCTCCATTCCCGCCGCGTTGACCAGGACCGTGACCGGGCCGAGCTGTTCCCGGATCTCGGTCAGTGCCTCGTCCACCTGGGCCCGGTCGGAGACGTCGGCCTTTCGGGAGAAGCCCCTGTCGGACGGATTGAGGTCGAGGGTGGCGACCTGGAGACCGTCGGCCTCCAGGCGTTGCGCGATGGCCAGTCCGATGCCGGAGCCGCCGCCTGTGACGAGGGCTGTCCTCATGCCGGAACCCCCTTCGTCTCGATCATGAAAATCTCCCTTCCGGATCTGAGAAGGGTATTCTCGTCTCCGGTGCTTCCGGAAGTCCCGCGCAGGCGGGGGCTGTTCGCCGCACTCCGTGCACCTGTCAGCCATCGGCCAGGATGACATTCTCGCTTCCGGATGGTTGATTCGCGTATAAGGAGAATGTAGTTTCCGCTTCATTGGAGCAAGCCGCCCATCCATGCGAGGAGAACAGGATGCGGTTCCAGGACAAGGTGGCGATCGTCACCGGAGCGGGACAGGGAATCGGCGAGGACTACGCCCGGGCGCTGGCCGCCGAGGGAGCACGGGTCGTGGTCGCGGACATCAACGAGGAGCAGGGGCAGCGGGTCGCCAAGGAGCTGGACTCCGCGCTCTTCGTCAAGGTCGACGTCGGAGACCCCGCCTCGGCCGACGCACTGGCCGCCGCCACCGTCGCCGAGTTCGGCCGCATCGACTACCTGATCAACAACGCCGCGATCTACCACAGCATGCGGCGCGAGGGCCTGACCACCGTCGACCTCGACTACCTCAACCGCTTCATCCAGGTGAACCTGATGGGCGCCCTCTACGTCACCAGGGCCGTCGTCCCGCACCTGAGCGAGGGCGCTGCGATCGTCAACCAGTCCTCCGCCGCCGCCTACATGGCCAGCGGCTACTACGGCCTGGCCAAGATCGGCATCAACCACCTCACCGCGTCCCTCGCCGCCGAACTCGGCGGCCGGGGCATCCGCGTCAACGGCATAGCCCCCGGCCCCACCGACACCGAGGCCACGGCCACCGTCGTACCGGTCGAGTTCCAGGAGCGGATGACCCAGGCCCTGGCCATCAAACGGATGGGCACCCCCGGCGACCTGACGCCCACCGTGCTGTTCCTGCTCTCCGACGACGCCGGCTGGCTGACCGGACAGACCATCAGCGTGGACGGCGGACAGGTGGTGCGGCTGTGACCCGCCTGCTCATCAACGGCCAACTGGTCGACGGGGAGCGGACGTTCCCCTCCCTCAACCCCGCGACCGGCGAGGTGTACGGCCACGCCCCCGACGCCACCACGGCCCAGGCCGAGGCGGCCGTAGCGGCGGCCCGCACCGCTTTCGACACCACCGCCTGGTCCACCGACGTACAACTGCGCATCCGCTGTCTCGACCAGCTGCACCAGGCGCTCACCGACCACGTCGAGGAACTGCGCGAGCTGACCATCGCCGAGGTCGGCGCGCCCCGCATGCTCACCTACGGCCCCCAACTCGACGACCCCGTCAAGCTGGTGCGGTTCTACGCGGACCTGCTGCGCAAGTACCCGCTGACGGAGGAGCTGGGCGAGGTCGAGATCCGCGGCCAGCGCCACCGCCGTTGGGTGGAGAAGGAGGCCGCCGGGGTCGTCACCGCGATCATCGCGTACAACTACCCGAACCAACTGGCCCTCGCCAAGCTCGCTCCCGCGCTCGCGGCCGGCTGCACGGTCGTCCTCAAGGGCGCCCCGGACACCCCGCTGACCACCCTGTTCCTCGGTCAACTCATCGCCGAGCACACGGACTTCCCGCCAGGCGTCGTCAACGTCCTCACATCCGCCAGTTCCGACGTCGGCGAAACACTCACCACGCACCCCGACGTCGACATGATCACCTTCACCGGCTCCACCGCGACCGGCCGCCGCATCATGGAAGCGGCCAGCCGTACGGTGAAGAAGGTCTTCCTGGAACTCGGCGGCAAGTCCGCCATGATCGTCCTCGACGACGCGGACTTCGCCACCGCGGCCATGTTCGCGGCCGGCACCATCTGCTCGCATTCCGGGCAGGGTTGCGCACTCACCTCCCGGCTGCTCGTGCCCAGGGAGCACCACGACGAGCTCGTCGAGAAGGTGGCGGCGGGACTCGCCCGCATCTCGCTCGGCGACCCGGCTGACCCCAAGACCTTCGCGGGCCCGCTCATCAGCGAGCGCCAGCGCGAGAAGGTCGACGGAATGGTGCAGAGGGCCGTCGCGGCCGGCGCGAACCTCGTCACCGGTGGTGAGAAGGTCGATCCCGGCTTCTTCTACAGGCCGACCCTCCTCAGCAACGTCGATCCGGACAGCGAGATCGCCCAGGACGAGGTCTTCGGACCCGTGCTCGTGGTGATTCCGTACGACGACGATGACGACGCCGTCCGCATCGCCAACAACTCCGTCTTCGGCCTCTCCGGCGGGATCCAGAGCGGCGACGACGAGCGGGCCATCGCCCTCGCCCGCCGGATCCGCACCGGCACCTTCAGCATCAACGGCGGCAACTACTTCGCGGCGGACGTGCCGTTCGGCGGCTACAAGCAGTCCGGCATCGGCCGGGAGAGCGGAGTGCCCGGCCTGGAGGAGTTCCTGGAGTACAAGTCCTTCGCGGTCGTGGTCCGGTCATGATGCCGCTCGACGGAATCCGCGTCCTCGAAGTCGCCATGTACGGCTTCGTGCCCTCGGCGGGAGCCGTCCTCTCCGACTGGGGAGCGGACGTCATCAAGATCGAGCACGCCGTTACCGGCGACCCGCAACGCGGTCTCCGCCAGACCGGCACGATGCGCGTCGAGGGCGACCCCAACCCCAACGTCGAGCACGCCAACCGCGGCAAGCGCAGCCTCGGTCTCGACATCTCCCGTCCCGAGGGCAAGGAGGTGCTGTACGAACTGGCCCGGCACGCCGACGTGTTCCTGACCAGCTTCCTTCCCGGCCACCGGGACAGGTTCGCCATCGACGTCGACGACATCCGTACCGTCAACCCCCGCATCGTCTACGCCCGGGGCAGTGCCTTCGGGCCGCGCGGACCGGAAGCGGGGAAGGGTGGCTACGACATGACGGCGTTCTGGGCCCGCGCCGGCACCGCCGCGAGCATCACCCCGTCCGGTACGGACGGCATCATCAACCCGCCGTCACCGGCCTACGGCGACACCATCTCCGGCACCAACCTCGCCGGCGGCATCGCGGCGGCGCTGCTCAAACGCGAACGCACCGGCGAACCCTCGGTCGTGGACGTCTCGCTGCTCGGCAGCGGACTGTGGGCGATGGGTCATGCCACCGCGCTCTCCCTGCACCTCGGCAAGCCCTGGATCCCGCCGCCCGTCGGCACCCACGGCTCCGTCGCCAACCCCCTGTCCGGGCTGTACGAGACCTCCGACGGCCATCATCTGGCGTTCGTGATGATGCAGCCCGGCAAGTTCTGGGCCGATGTGTGCCGGCACATCGACCGCCCCGAACTCGCCGACGACCCCCGCTTCGACACGGCCGAGCACCTCGTGGCCAACACGGCGGAGGCAGTCAAGATCCTGCGCGAAGTCCTCGCCACCCGCACCCTCGCGGAGTGGAGCCGGCGCTTCGCCACCCTGGCCGGGCCGTGGGCCCCGGTGCAGGACTCCCTGCAGGTGGGCGACGACCCGCAGATCAGAGCCAACGAGTACCTGCTGCGGGCAGGAGAACTCGAACTGGTCGCCAGCCCCGTGCAGTTCGACGTGCAAGCCCCCGAACTCGGGCCCGCACCCGAGTTCGCCGCCCAGACCGAGGAGATCCTCCTCGAACTGGGCCTCGACTGGGACCGCATCATCGCGCTCAAGGCGGCGGGCACCGTCACCTGACCACCCGACAGCGGGACTCATTCTCAACGAGGAGAACCGATGAGACGCTTGCTCATCCCCGCGCTCGTCCTGGCCCTCGCGGCCGCGGCCGGATGCTCCGGCCGCACCAAGACCGCGGACACCAGCAGCCCTTCCACCACCGGAGCCGCCGACACCGCGACCACCGACTTCGGCACCCTGAAGTCCGTCTGCGGCAAGGGCACGGCCAAGACCGTCACCGGCCAGGGCATCACCGCCACCGACATCAAGGTCGGCGTCTTCTCCGACGTCGGGTTCACCAAGAACCCGGAGTTCGAGAACGCGGCGAAGGTCTTCACCTCCTGGTGCAATGCCGCCGGCGGCATCAACGGCCGCAAGATCACACCAGTGACGCACGATGCCCAGCTCATGCAGGTCAACCAGCAGATGATCGAGGCCTGCCGCACCGACTTCTTCGAGGTGGGCGGCGGCGCGGCCCTTGACGGCCTGGGCGTCAAGACCCGCCTGAAGTGCCTGCTCCCGGAGTTCCCGGCGCAGGTCACCTCCGAGATCGGCGCGGACCTCCAGGTCATGACCCAGGGCGCCTCAACTGGCTATTCGCCCTACGCCGGTTACTACTCCTGGCTGCTCAAGGAGGCGTACCCGTCGTCCGCGAGCGGCGTCGGCATCATCACCGGAGACGTGCCCGTCACGAAGGCCATCGCGGCCCAGGACAAGGAAGTCCTCACCGCGATGGGCGGCAAGGTCACCTACTCCGACCTCTACCCCGCACAGGGTGTCTCCGACTGGACGCCGTACGCCCAGTCCATCAAGACGAAGAAGGTCAAGGGACTCGTCTTTCTGGGGGATTTCACCCAGTTGGCGAAGCTGGAGCAGGCGCTCACCAACATCGACTACAAGCTCGACTGGATCGACGCCAACAACAACGCCTACGGTCCCGCCTTCCTCAAGCTGGCCGACACCGCGCTGAGCGCACAGACCAACTTCGCTGCCATCGACGGCACTTACCCGCTGGAGAAGGCCGACGACAACCCGGCAACGAAGGAAATGGTCGCCCTGTTCAAGAAGTACGCGCCCGACGCGCAGATCACCCTGCCCGCCGTGCACGCCTTCTCCACCTGGCTGCTGTTCGCCACCTCGGCCCGTGACTGCGCGGAACTGACCCGCAGTTGTGTCCTGGCGAACGCCAAGAAGCAGACCGAGTGGACCGGGGGAGGACTCCAGGCCCCGGTGAACCTGTCCTCGCCCGACGAGCCCGTGAAGTGCTTCAACGTCGAGAAGGCCACCGCCGGCGGCTGGGTGCCCGCCGACTTCAAGCCCACCGACGGCGCCTACCGCTGCAACGCGCCCGTCTACAAGTTCAAGGGCAACTACGGCAAGCCGCCGACCCTGGCGGACGTCGGCAAGTCGCTGTCCGACCTCAAGTAACCACGCCACGACCCCCGTTCACCACGGCAGGAAGGAAGGACCGTGAAGGTACGAGTCGACCCGGAGCGCTGTCAGGGCCACACGCTCTGCGCGATGCGCGCTCCGGACACCTTCGAACTCAGCGAGATCGACGGGCACTCCTCGGTCGTAGCGGAAGAAGTCCCCGCCGATCAGGAGGCGGACGTCCGCGAGGCGGTCCTGTCCTGTCCGGAGCGGGCGATCTCCCTCATCTCCTGACCCCCCACCTCATCCACCGAGCAGGAGAGGACTCCGCATGACCACGGAAGACGCGGCCGTCGACGACGGTGGCCGCAAGCACCCCCAGGTGCACTTCGACCGGCACACACCCGACTACCGCGACCGGTTCGAGGACATCACCCACGAACTGCACGGCCGGTGCCCGATCGCCTGGACGGAGACCCACGGCGGCCACTGGGTCGCCAGCGGCAACCGTGAGGTCTTCGAACTCGCGCGGTCCGCGGAGTTCCTCTCCAACGACCACGACGTGAAAGGGGAGCGGCGCGGCTACAAGGGCATCTCCATCCCCCCGCCGCCCCGCGCCCGCGAGGCCCAGGGCGGGTTCCTGGAGATGGACCCGCCGGAACAGCGCTACTACCGGCAGACCCTCAACCCGTATCTGTCACCGGCGGCGATCCAGCGCTGGGTCCCGTTCGTCGACGAGGTCGTCCGCGCGAGCATCGACGAGAAGATCGAGTCCGGGCACATCGACTTCGTCGACGACCTCGCCAACATCGTCCCCGCCGTGCTCACCCTGGCGATGATGGGCATCCCGCTGGAGCACTGGACCATCTACAACGAACCGGCCCACGCCTCCGTCTACACCCCGCCCAACTCACCTGACATGCAGCGGGTGTTGGACCTGAGCCGCAAGATGGGCATGGACCTCATGGCCCAGCTCGCGGAGATCCGCCGGAACCCCCGCCCAGGCCTGGTGGACGCGCTGGTCCGCGCCGACATCAACGGCCGCAACCCCGACGACGGCGAACTCCTCGGCGTCTGCGCCCTGTTGATCGGCGGCGGCTTCGACACCACGACCGCACTCACCGCCCACTCCCTCGAATGGCTTTCCCAACACCCCGAGGAACGGGCCCGGTTGAGCCGTGAGCGCAAGACCCTGCTGGACTCCGCGACCGAGGAGTTCCTGCGCTTCTACACCCCGGCACCCGGAGACGGCCGCACCATCACCGCCGACTGCGAGATCGCCGGCACCCGGTTCAACGAGGGTGAACGCCTCTGGCTCTCCTGGGCGATGGCCAACCGCGACCCGTCGGTCTTCCCCGACCCGGACCGCATCGACATGGAACGCAAGGGCAACCGGCACAGCAGCTTCGGCCTCGGCATCCACCGCTGCATCGGCTCCAACGTGGCCCGCACCGTGTTCAAGCGGATGGTGACCGCCGTACTCGACCGTATGCCCGACTACCAGTGCGACCCCGAGGGCGCCGTGCACTACGAGACCATCGGCGTCATCCAGGGCATGCGCCACCTCCCGGCCACCTTCACCCCCGGCGAACGGCTGGGCGCCGGACTCGACGAGACCCTCGCCGAGCTCCAGAAGGTCTGCGACGAACAGCGGCTCGCCGAACCGGTCACCGTCCGCAAGTCCACGGCACGGATCGACACATGACGGAGAGTCAACGCCCCGGTCCGGTGGTCACGGAGGAGAACGAGTTCTTCTGGACCTCCGGCGCGGACGGCCGGCTGCGGCTGACGGAGTGCGGGTCCTGCCACGCCCTCATCCACCCGCCGCAGCCGGTCTGCCGGTACTGCCACGGCCACGACATGGGCGTCCGCGCAGTCTCCGGCCGTGCGACGCTGATCGGCTTCACCGTCAACCACCGCTTCGCCCTGCCCGGCCTGCCCGCCCCCTACGTCGTGGCCCAGGTCGCCCTGGAGGAGGACCCGCGCGTCCGCCTCACCACCAACGCCGTCCAATGCGTCCCGGACGAGCTGGAGTTGGGTATGCGGATGGAGGTCGTCTTCGAACAGGCCGAGGACGCCTGGCTGCCCCTGTTCCGCCCGGTACCGGAACGCCCGGTCCCGGTCCCGGACCCGCTGCCGCTCGCCGAGGTGGACACCCGTCAACTCGCCCGCCGCGTACGGCCGATGGTGTCGACGGAGAAGTTCGAGGACAAGGTCGCCATCACCGGCATCGGCATGTCGCAGATCGGCCGCCGCCTCCTGGTCCCGCCAGTCTCCCTGACCGTCCAGGCCTGCCAACGTGCCATCGCCGACGCCGGGTTGACCGTCGACGACATCGACGGCCTGGCCACCTACCCGGGCGCCGGCACCGCCTACGGCGGCTTCGGCGAAGGCGGGGTCACCGCCCTCGAATCCGCCCTCGGCCTGGAACCGACCTGGTACAACGGCGGCAGCGAGACCTTCGGCCCCTGCGGCTCCCTCATCTCCGCAATGCTCGCCGTCGCCGGGGGACTTGCCCGGCACGTCCTGTGCTTCCGTACGGTCTGGGAGGCGTCCTACGGCGAACTCGTCCGACGCGGCCGGATCGCGCAGGACCCGCCGCGCAGACTGGACGGCTGGATGAAGCCGTTCGGCGCGACCTCGGCCGCGCACACCCTCGCCCAGAACGCCCAACGCCACTTCCACCGCTACGGCACCACCCGCGAGACCCTCGGCTGGATCGCCCTCAACCAGCGGGCCAACGCGGCACTCAACCCCACCGCGGTCTACCGTGACCCGCTGACCATGGACGACTATCTCAACGCCCGCCCGATCACCACCCCGTTCGGCCTCTACGACTGCGACGTCCCCTGCGACGGAGCGGTCGCCGTGATCGTGTCGGCCGTGGACGCGGCCCGGGACCTCGCTCAACCACCCGTCTTCGTCGAAGCCGTCGGCACCCAGATCCTCGAACGCCTCGAATGGGACCAGAGCACACTCACCCACGAACCCCAAGTGCTGGGCCAGTCCGCCCACTTGTGGTCCCGCACCTCGCTGCGCCCCGAGGACGTCGACGTGGCCGAGCTGTACGACGGCTTCACCTTCAACTGCCTCTCCTGGCTCGAGGGGTTGGGGTTCTGCGGCATCGGTGAGTCCAAGGACTTCCTGGACGGAGGCAAGAACATCGCGCGGGACGGCGTACTGCCGCTGAACACCCACGGCGGACAACTCTCCCACGGCCGCACCCACGGCATGGGACTGGTCCACGAGGCCATCACCCAACTGCGCGGCGCGGCCGGGCCACGGCAGGTGGCCGGCGCCCGGCTGGCGGTGGCGAGCAGCGGCGGACTCACCCCGAGCGGCGTGATCCTCTTCCGGGCGGACGGATGAACTCACGTACCACGGAGGTCGTTTCGCGCGTCGTCGACGTCGACGGCATCCCCATGTCGGCGCTGCTGTGCGAGGCCCGCGAACCACGCGCGGTCCTCGTCGCGCTGCACGGGGGAGCGGTGACCTCCCGCTACTTCGACTACCCGGACCAGCCCCGCCTGTCCCTCCTGCGCACCGCGGCGGCACTCGGCTTCACCACCGTCGCCATCGACCGTCCCGGATACGGGAGTTCGGCTCCGTACGGCGAGAGCATGGCTTCCCCCGCGCGACGCGTCGACCTCGCCTACGGAGTGGTGGACCGACTGCTCGCCTCGCGTCCGCGCGGAGCGGGCCTGTTCCTGTGGGCGCACTCGATCGGCTGCGCCCTGGGCGTGCGTATGGCCGGTGCCGAACGGCGCAGCGACCTTCTCGGTCTGGAGATCGCCGGTACCGGACACCATCACGCACCCGGCGCCGTCGAGATCCTCGACTTCAGGCAGCGCGACCCGGCCGTGCCGAGACGGCCAGGACCCGGACTGCGCGACCTGCTGTGGGAGCCGTCGCGCCTGTATCCGGCCGAGGTCGTCGGCGCCGCACGCATCCAGTCCCAGGGCCCGCCGTACGAGGCCACCGTGGCCCGCCGCTGGCCGCTGGAGTTCGCCGAAGTCGCCGCCCACGTGAGGATTCCCGTGCACTACACGCTCGGCGACCACGAACGCGTGTGGAGTTCCGGGCCCGAGGCCATGGCCGACATCGCGGGCCTGTTCACCGCCTCCCCACGGGTCCTCACCGACGAACAGGCCGACAGCGGCCACAACTTGAGCATCGGGCGCACCGCGACCGGATACCACCTGAAGATCCTCTCGTTCGTCGAGGAGTGCGTTCTCGGCCGGGAGAACGACCGGATCGACCGTCTGCCGAGGAGGGCCGGATGAGCGACGCCGACACCGCGGTACTGCTGCTCGTACGAGTGGTCGTAGGACTCATCATGGTCATGCACGGGCTGAATCACTGGCGCGGCGGCGGCAGGATCGAGGGCACCGCCCGCTGGTTCACCGGACTCGGCCTGAGACAGGGTGTGCTGCAGGCCTGGATGAGCGTCCTCACCGAGGTCGGAGCGGGCAGCCTGCTGATCCTCGGCCTCCTCACCCCCCTGGCCTGCGCCGCGGTGATCTCCGTGATGCTGGTCGCGGGACTGCTCGCCCACCGGCCCAACGGGTTCTTCGTCTTCAAGGACGGCTACGAGTACGTCCTCACGCTCGCCGTCGTCGCCCTGGCCCTCGCGGTGCTGGGCCCCGGCCACTGGTCCCTCGACCGCGCGGCCGGCATCGACCTGACCGGCTGGACCGGCGGCGCGATCGCGCTCGGCGCGGCCGTGGTGGCGACCGGGGGACTGCTGGGCACGTTCTGGCGACCGGAGCCCGCCGCGGAACCGGTGGCCGACAACACCCCCGAGCAAGTCGACCAGGAGGCCCGCTGATGCGCGTCGGATTCATCGGGCTGGGCAGTCAGGGTGCCCCCATGGCACGCCGGATCGTCGAGGCGGGCTTCGACACCACGCTCTGGGCGCGGCGCCCGGCCACCCTCGCCGCGTTCGCGGACACGGCCGCCCGGCGGGCCGCGTCCCCCGTCGAACTCGCCGCGGCCAGTGACCTGGTGTGCGTCTGTGTCGTCGACGACGCCGACGTCGAACAGGTCGTCACCGGCGAACAAGGTGTACTGGCCGGCCTGCGCCGGGGCGGAGTCATCGCCGTGCACAGCACGGTGCACCCCGACACCTGCCGGCGGCTGGCCGAACGGGCCCAGGTGCACGGCGTGTCCGTGGTCGACGCACCGGTCAGCGGCGGTGGACGAGCCGCCGCCGAGGGCGGGCTGCTGGTGATGACGGGCGGCGAGTCCGGCACGGTCGCCTACTGCCGCAAGGTGTTCGAGACCTTCGGCGATCCCGTGCTGCACATGGGCCCGCTCGGCTCGGGACAGATCGCCAAACTTCTCAACAACCTATTGTTCACTGCCAACTTGGCGACCGCGGCCGATACGCTGGCGCTGGCACCGGAGTTCGGCATCGACCGCGGCGCTCTCGCCGAAGCCGTGCTCCACGGCAGCGGAGCGAGCTTCGCCCTCGACCGCGTGAAGTCCGCAGGCGGCACCCTCGACCCCCTCGCGGAACGCGCGGGACCGCTGCTCCGCAAGGACGTGAGACTGCTGGCCGGCCTCGCCGGGACGGCGGACGCCACGGCGGGCATCGCACTCGCGGCGGCCGACGCGGCCCTGGACCGCATGGGCCAAGGGCGCCTGACGGCAGCCCCAACTCCCGCTCCACGAAAGTGAAAACGAGCTTCTCGCCAGCGGAGAAGATTGATATCGTCGCTCGTCGTCAGACTGGTGACGGAAGGGAACCGTGCACACCGTGAAGGACTTCGAGGCGATCGACTTCTTCCAGGACGACGAGGTCGTCGCGGACCCCTATCCCTATTTGGCGGCCCTGCGCGGGAAGTGCCCGGTGCAGCGCGAGAGCCACCACGACGTGACGATGGTGACGGGCTACGACGAGGCGATCCAGGTCCTCAACGACGCCGACACCTTCTCGTCCTGTCTCTCGGTCACCGGGCCCTTCCCCGGGTTCCCGGTCCCGCTCGACGGCGACGTCGACGTCAGCGCGCTGATCGAGCAGTACCGCGACCAGCTCCCGTTCAGCGACCAGCTGCCGACGCTCGACGCGCCCCAGCACACGGACCACCGCGGACTGCTGATGCGGCTGATCACCCCGCGCCGCCTCAAGGAGAACGAGGCGTCGATGTGGCACCTCGCCGACGCCCAGCTCGACGCGTATCTCGCGGCCGGCGAGGGCGACTTCATCAGCGGATTCGCCGGCCCCTTCACCCTGCGGGTCATCGCCGACCTGCTCGGCGTGCCCGACGTGGACCGCAACACATTCGTGGAGGGCCTCGAACACCAGCCGCGGGGCGGCATCGGAAGCACTGACGGCGAGGTCGCGCACTCACCGCTGGAGTACCTGTACGCGCAGTTCTCGGCCTATGTCGAGGAGCGCCGCCGCGAACCCCGCGAGGACGTGATCACCGGTCTCGCCAACGCGAGGTTCGCCGACGGTTCGACCCCCGACGTCGCCGACGTGGCCCGCGTCGCCACCAACCTCTTCGCGGCCGGCCAGGAGACCACCGTCCGGCTGCTGAGCAACGCCCTCAAGCTGATCGCCGAAGACCCCGAACTGCAGCGGCTGTTGCGCACCGAGCGCGACCGCATCCCGAACTTCATCGAGGAGACGCTGCGCACCGAGAGCCCGATCAAGGGCGACTTCCGGCTGTCCCGCGTCGCGGCCGCGGTGGGCGGCGTCGACATCCCCGCCGGCACCACCCTCATGGTCCTCAACGGCGCCGCCAACCGCGACCCGCGCCACTTCGAGGACCCCGAGACCTTCGACCCGGCCCGCGCCAACGCCCGCCACCACCTCGCCTTCGGCCGCGGCCCCCACACCTGCCCCGGGGCCCCGCTGGCCCGCGCCGAGGCCCGGGTGGGCATCGAGCGCATCCTCGACCGTACGACGGACATCAGGATCTCGGAGAGTGTGCACGGCCCTGCCGAGGCACGGAACTACCGTTACCTGCCGACGTACATCCTGCGCGGACTCACCCACCTGAACCTGGAGTTCACGCTCGCCGAGGAGCCCGCCCGATGAAAGCCGTCATCGACGCGGACCGTTGCCGGGGCCACGGCATCTGCTGGTCGATCTGCCCCGAGGTCTTCGACCTCACCGACGACGGCTACGCCGAGGTGCTGACCCCCGAGGTCCCCACCGCGTACGAGGCCCAGGTCCGCGAGGCGGCCGGCAGCTGCCCCGAGCGCGCCATCACGGTGAACTAGCCTGCTTGCGCGTCCGTCGATGGCCGTAGGGGTCGCCCTGTCGCCACGGCAACCGTAGTGTCACATCGGTGTTGCCGCGGTGAAAGGGGTCCCCAATGACGACGGCCCGATACGAGGAGATCCTTGTCGCCGCGCTGGCGGTCTTCGCCGAGCGCGGCTACAAGAAGGCGTCCATCGACGCCGTGGCGGAGCGAGCCGGCCTGACCAGACAGGGCGTCCTGCACTACTTCCCGAGCAAGAAGCGGCTGCTCCTCGCCCTCGTCCAGCTCCGCGAGGACCTCGCCCGCGAACACCTGGCCGCCCTCCGGGCGGACCCCGGCGAGGACCTCCCGGGGCTGCTCGCCGAGGTCATCACCTACGACCACAAGAACCCCGGTCTCGCCCAGATCCACAGCGTTCTCGTGGCCGAGGGCGTCACCGGCAGCGACGAGGCGCTGCGGTTCTGCCACGACTACTACCGGTCGATCCAGGAGCACACCGTCGAGCACCTCACCGCGCTCTACGGCGATCGCGTACCCAGCGGCCTGACCCCCCGAGCAGCCGCCACCGCCGTGGTGGCGATGCTCGACGGGGTCCAGCAGCAGTGGATGCTCGACGAGGAGCAGACCGACTACCCGGAGATCATCCGCGAGGTGATGGGTGTGCTGCTCGGGCCCACGCCTGTATGAAATCGGCCATGACCGTCACGCTCTCGGGATGCAGACTCACCGCGTCCGGCCGTACCCGGAGGTCCACCGTGACACCGGACCGGGCCGCGCGGGCGGCGAACGACAGCGAGTCGTCCAACAGCGGATCGGTACCCGCCACCAGCAGCTGAATCGGCGGCAGCCCGTGCAGGTTGGCGTGCAGCGGACTCAGCAACGGGTTGGTCCGGTCGGCGCCGGCCGCGAACCGGGCCGCGTGCAGCCGGAGTTCGTCGATGTCGAAGCCCGGATCGGCCGCCGCGTTGAACAGCAGACTCGGCGCGTCCAGCGTCAGATCGAGCAGCGCCGAACTCAGCACCGCGCAGTCCGGCTCGGCCGCACCCATGTCCCGCAGCCGCACCAGCAGCGAGGCCGCGAGCCCGGCCCCGAGCCGCTCACCGGCCAGCGCCACGGGACCACGGGCCTGGCACGAGCTGTACACGGCGTGCACGTCGTCGAGCGCCCCCGGGAACGACGAACGGTAGCGCGGGCACACCACCACCGCCCCCGTCCGCAGCGCGAGCCGCTCGGCCAGGTCCACCGCCGACTCCGGCGAACCCGACAACTGCCGGTCCCCGTGCAGATACAGGATGACCAGATCGGTCGCGTCCGGCGGCCGTACGATCGGCCCGACCGGGCTCGACTCGACCCGCACCCGCCCGTCGTCGGCCCCCGCCCGAGCCGTCCGCGCTCGTACGTCGGCCAGGTCCGCGCTCGCTCCGGTCGCCCCAACTCGTATGTCACCCACGGGACATCACCCTCTCCGCTGCCTGCCAGTGCTCGTCGGACACCCAGAGGCGGGCGAAGGCGCGGGCCGCCTCCTCCTCCGGGACGGCTCCGCTCATCACGCGCTTGATCTCCCGCGCCGGGTTGGTCGCCAGCGAGCTGGCCAGGGTGCGCCAGCCCTCGGCGAACTCGGCGCGGGGCAACACCAGATCGAGCAGCCCGACGCGCTGGGCCTCGGCCGCGCCGAGTACGGTCCCGGCCCCGGCGAGCATCAACGCCCGCCCCTTGCCAACGAGTTGGGCAAGGCGCTCGGCGCCGCCCCACGCCGGCATGATGGCCAGGGCCACCTGGTTGAACCCGATCCTGATGTCGTCGGCGGCGACCCGGATGTCGGCGGCCACCGCGACCTCGGCGCCGCCGCCGAACGCGTGCCCGTTCATCGCGGCGATCACCGGTCCCGGGAAGTTCGCGATGCGATCGCAGATCCCCCGCATCCGCAGGGCCATGGCCATCGCGTCCTCCTCGGTCCGGATCGCACTGAGCTGCTTAAGGTCCCCGCCGGAGACGAACGCCCGGTCGCCCGCGCCCGTGACGACCAGGGCTTTGGCGCCCGCGGCCGCGTCGAGCACCTTGTCGAGTTCGTCCATCGTGGTGGGGGCGATGGCGTTGCGGGCCTGCGGGCGGTCGATGGTGATGACCGCCAGGCCCTCGTCGAGTTGGAGATCTACGTCCATGGCCTCAGTCCTCGTATACGACAGTGACGTGCGGCGTGGTCGGCTCGCCCTGGCAGGTCAGGACCCAGCCCTCGGCGATCTCGTCCTCGTCGAGCGCGTTGTTGACACGCATCTTGGCCTCGCCTTCGGTGACTTGGGCGATACAGGTGGCGCAGTTGCCCGCCTCGCAGGAGAACGGCGGGGCCAGACCCGCCCGACGCGCGCTCTCCAGAAACGTCTCGCCGGAACCCTGCGCGAGCGTGTGCCGCTTGCCGGAGAGAACGAGCGTGAGGGTGCCCTCCTGTTCAGGGGTGTCGTCTTCAGGAGTGTTCGCGGGTGGTGGATCGGTGGCCTGCGCGAACCGCTCGACGAAGATCCGCTCCGGGGCGACTCCATGGGCGAGAAGCGCGCTCTCCACCAGCTCCATGAAGGGCGCGGGCCCGCAGAGGTAGAAATCCGCGTCCGGGTCGCCGCCCGCGAACTCCCGTACCTGGTCCGCCGTGACGAAGCCCTCCCAGTCGTCGAGGTGGTGCCGGATCTCGAACCGTCCGGGGTACCGCTGTGCCAACTCGCCCAGTGCGGAGGCGAAGATGACGGCGCCCGCGTCCCGGTTGGCGGACAGCACCCGCACCGGCCGGCCGGTGCCGGCCAGCGCGGACTTGGCGAGCGAGAGGACCGGGGTGATCCCGCTGCCCCCGCAGAACGCCACCACCGGAGCGGCGAACTCGTGGGCGGAGCCCGCCTCGCCGCTCTCCCGCAGACAGAACACCCCTGCCGGCAGCGTGGTTTCGAGGACGTCGCCGGGGGCCAGATGGTCGTGCATCCAGTTGGACACCAGACCGCCCGGAACCCGCTTCACCGTCGTCATCAACTCGGCGTCCGTCTCCGGCGAACTGGACATCGAGTAACTGCGCAGCGTGCCGCAGGCCTTGATCGTCACGAACTGGCCCGCCCGGTACGGGAAGGGCGCGTCGAGTACGTACGTCCGGGTGTCGGGCGTCTCCTGGATGATCCGTGTGATCCGGACCGGGTGGAACCCGTGGTCTCGTCCCATGTATGGAATTTACCTTCTCGCTCTGAGAGAGTGCAATTCTCAATGACGAGAGGAAGTTCCTGTCGTGCGAACTGTCCCCGCTGAACTGGTCAGGCGCTACGAGGCGGAGGGGTGGTGGACCGGGGAGACGATCGGTGACCTGCTGGCGCGGGGACTGGAGGCCGCCCCGGGCGCCGCGTTCCGCGTGCACTCGGCGGTACGGCCCTGGGAAGGCACCTTCGCCGAGGTCGAACTGACGGCCCGCCGGCTGGCCGCCGGGCTGCGCGAGCGGGGCGTCGCCCCCGGCGACGTGGTGGCACTCCAACTGCCCAACTGGATGGAGGCCGCCGCCGTCTTCTGGGCCTCGGCGTTCCTCGGCGCGGTCGTGGTGCCGATCGTCCACTTCTACGGACGCAAGGAAGTCGGCTACATCCTGGACTCGGTCTCACCCAAGGCCTTCGTCACCGCCGAACGGTTCGGGCATCTTCGCCACGACCCCGACCTGAGCGCGAAGATCCCCGTGGTCGGCATCGTCGGGCGGGACTTCGACGACCTGCTCGCCGACGAACCGCTCCCCGGCGTCCTGCCCACGGACCCGTCCGGCCCCGCGCTGATCGCCTTCACCTCCGGAACGACCCGCGACCCCAAGGGAGTTGTGCACAGTCACCGCACCCTGGGCTTCGAGACGCGTCAACTGGCCGGCCGCTACCCGCCCGACCGCGGCGACCAGCTCACCTCCGCGCCCGTAGGCCACTTCATCGGCATGGTGAATGCCTTCCTCATCCCCGTGCTCGACGGCAGCCCGGTCAATCTCGCCGACACCTGGGACCCGGGCCAGGCACTGGAGTTGATGGCCCGCGACGGACTCACCGTCGGAGGCGGTGCCGCCTACTACATGACGAGCCTGCTCGATCACCCCGACTTCACGCCCGCCCACCTGGCCGGCATGAAGTACGCGGGCCTCGGCGGCGCGGCCGTCCCGAACGCGGTCACCAGACGGCTCGCGGACCTCGGCATCACCGTCTTCCGTGCCTACGGCAGCACCGAGCACCCCTCGATCACGGCCTCCAGCCACACCGCACCCGAGGACAAGCGGCTCTACACCGACGGAGACGCCCTGGCCGGAGTGGAGATCCGGCTCGCCGAGGACGGCGAGATCCTCAGTCGCGGACCCGACCTGTGCCTCGGCTACACCGACGACGCTCTCACCGAGCGCGCCTTCGACGTGGACGGCTGGTACCGCACCGGCGACATCGGTCGGCTCGACGAGGACGGCTACCTCACCATCACCGACCGCAAGGCGGACATCATCATCCGCGGCGGCGAGAACATCGGCGCGCTGGAGGTGGAGGAGGTTCTCCTCGCCCTGCCGGCCGTCGCCGAGGCCGCGGTCGTGGCCGCCCCGGACGCCCGCCTCGGCGAGCACGCGGCAGCCGTCGTACGACTGCGGCCCGGCCACCCTGAACCCGGACTCGACGACCTCCGCGCCCACTTCGCGGCGGTCGGCCTGGCCCGGCAGAAGTGGCCGGAGGAACTGCACGTCGTCGACGACTTCCCGCGCACCGCAAGCGGCAAGGTCCAGAAGTTCGTTCTCCGCAAGGATATTGCCGCCCATCAAGAGTGAGAATAGGATTCTCGCAATCTGCGAAGGAGGATCTCATGCCATCGCGTGTGCCGCCGTATCCGCTGTTCGACGCGGACAACCACTTGTACGAGACCGAGGACGCGCTCACCCGGTACCTGCCCAAGCAGTACGCGAGCGCCATCCAGTACGTGCAGGTGAAGGGGCGTACGAAGATCGCCATCCGTGGTCAGATCAGCGACTACATCCCCAACCCCACGTTCGAGGTCGTCGCCCGCCCCGGCGCCTGGGAGGACTACTTCCGCGAGGGCAACCCGGAGGGCAAGTCCCACCGGGAGCTGTTCGGCGAGCCGATGCGGTCGATACCCGCGTTCCGTGAACCCGCGCCGCGTCTGGCCCTCATGGACGACCTGGGCATTCAGCAGACCCTGATGTTCCCGACCCTCGCCAGCCTGGTCGAGGAACGGATGCGGGACGACCCGGAGTTGATCCATGTCGTCGTCCACGCCCTCAACCAATGGCTGCACGAGACCTGGCAGTTCAACTACAAGAACCGCATTTTCACCACCCCGGTGATCAGCCTGCCGATCCTGGACAAGGCGATCGCCGAGCTGGAGTGGTGCCTGGAGCGCGGAGCACGGGCGATTCTCATCCGGCCCGCCCCGGTCCCCGGCTACGGCGGCTCACGGTCCTTCGCGCTGCCGGAGTTCGACCCGTTCTGGAAGCGCGTCGAGGAGGCGGGCGTGCTGGTCGCCATGCACTCCTCCGACAGCGGCTACTCCCGCTACTCCAGCGACTGGGAGGGCAAGAGCCAGGAGATGACGCCCTTCCAGGCGCAGGTCTTCCGCATGATGTCCGAGTGGCGCCCGGTCACCGACGCGGTCGCGTCCTGGGTCTGCCACGGAGCCCTGTTCCGCTTCCCGGAACTGAAGGTCTCGGTCATCGAGAACGGTTCCTCCTGGCTGCTGCCGCTGCTCGACCACCTGGCCAGCACCTACAAGAAGCAGCCGAAGGGCTTCCTGGGCGACCCGGTCGAAGAGGTCAGGAACCGCATCCACATCAGCCCGTTCTGGGAGGAGGACATGGCCGCCCTCTCCGAGGTCGTCGGCGTCGAGCGCGTCCTGTTCGGGTCCGACTACCCCCACCCCGAGGGACTGGCCGACCCCGTCTCCTACATCGACGCCATCCAGGGCATGAAGCAGGCCGACCAGGCCAAGATCATGGGCGGCAACCTCGCCCGCCTGATCGGCGTATGACCTGGGAGAGCATCCCGCAGATGGTGCTGAGCGCGGCCGACCGCTTCGGTGACGCCGAAGCCGTGGTGGACGGCCCGCTCCGCCTCACGTTCACCGAGCTGGTCGAACGGGTGCGTGTGGCTGCGGGTGCGTTCGCGTCGGTCGGGGTGGAGCAGGGCGACCGGGTTGCGATCTGGGCGCCCAACTCCGCCGAGTGGATCGTCGCCGCCTTCGGTCTGATGACCGCGGGCGGTGTGGTCGTGCCCGTCAACACCCGCTTCAAGGCGGACGAGGCGCACGACATCATCGTTCGCAGCGGTGCGAAGGCCGTTCTCGTCCAGGAGGGCTTCCTCGGCCTGGACTTCAAGGCACCGCCCGGTGTGCCGGTCATCGATCTCAAGTCCGGCTTCCTGGCAAGCGGTTCACCCTTCGAGCGGAAGGTGACCGGCGACCGGATCAGCGACATCGTCTTCACCTCGGGCACCACAGGCCGGCCCAAGGGCGTCCTGATGACCCACGCCCAGACGCTCCGCCTGTACGCGGAGTGGTGCGACCTCGCCGGGGTCAAGGAGGGCGACCGCTATCTGATCGTCAACCCGTTCTTCCACATCTTCGGTTTCAAGGCGGGCATGGTCGCGTCGCTGATCCGCGGCATGACCATTCTCCCCGTGCCCGTTTTCGACGTGGGCCACGTCCTCGACCTGGTCGAGCGCGAGCGGGTGACGGTCCTGCCCGGCCCGCCCACGCTCTACCACTCCCTGCTCACCGACCGCGGCTCAAGAGACCTGTCCTCACTGCGAGTTGCGGTGACCGGAGCCGCCGACATCCCCGTCGAACTGATCCGCCGGGTGATGACGGAACTGCCCTTCACCTCGATCATGACGGGCTACGGCCTGACCGAGGCGGGCACCGCCACCGCCACCCGCCCCGGCGACTCCTTCGAGGACATCGCCACCACCGTCGGCACCCCCTGCGACGGCGTCGAGGTCGACATCGCCGACGACGGCGAAGTGCTCGTCCGTGGCTACAGCGTGATGCGCGGCTACTTCAACGACCCCGACGCCACCGCCGAAGCCATCGACCAGGACGGCTGGTTGCACACCGGGGACCTCGGCAGGCTCGACGAGCGCGGGTATCTGAGGATCGTCGGACGCAAGAAGGACATGTTCATCGTCGGCGGCTTCAACGCCTACCCGGCCGAGATCGAGGGCTTCCTGATGGAACACCCGGCGGTCGCCCAGGCCGCCGTGATCGGCGTCCCCGACGAACGGATGGGACAGGTCGGCAAGGCCTTCGTCGTCCTCCGGGAGCCGCTGACCGCCGACGAGTTGATCGAGTGGAGCCGGCTCCGGATGGCCGGGTTCAAGGTGCCCCGGACCGTGGAGTTCCTGACGGAACTGCCGCTGAACGCCACCGGAAAGGTGATGAAGGACCTCCTGCGATGACGCCTCCCACACCGCCCCAGGGCGACGACCCCGTCCGGACCGCGTCCGGCCTGCCCCTCAAACCGGTCTACGGCCCCGACGACGTCAAGGCCGAACCATCCGCGCCGGGCAACTTCCCCTTCACACGCGGCAATTACGCCACCGGATACCGGGGACGGCTGTGGACACTGCGCCAGTACTCCGGCTTCGGCACCGCCGAATCGTCCAACCGCCGCTACCACTACCTCCTCCAACAGGGCGGCACCGGGCTCTCGGTGGCGCTCGACCTGCCCACGCAGTGCGGCTACGACTCCGACGACCCCGAAGTCGCCGAGGAGGTGGGCCGGGTGGGCGTCGCCGTCGACACGCTCGCCGACGCCGAAGTCCTCTTCGAGGGCATCCCGTTGGACATGATCAGCACCAGCTTCACCATCAACGGCACCGCCGCGATCCTGCTCGCCTTCTACGTCGCCGCCGCCGAACGGGCGGGCGTGCCACGGGCGAAGCTCACCGGGACGATCCAGAACGACATCCTCAAGGAGTACGCGTCCAGGGGCACTTGGATCTGGCCTGCCGAACCGTCCCTCCGGCTCATCGCCGACACCATCGAGTTCTGCGCGGCCGAAGTACCGCGCTTCAACGCCATCTCGGTCGCCGGCTCGCACTTCCGCGACGCCGGCGCCAACGCCGTTCAGGAGATGGCCTTCACCCTCGCCGACGGCGTCACCTACTGCGACACGGTGCTCGCCCGGGGCCGTATGACGATCGATCAGTTCGCCCCGCAGGTCTCCTTCTTCTTCTACACGCACGGCGACTTCTTCGAGGAGATCGCCAAGTACCGTGCCGGACGCAGGCGTTGGGCGACCATCGTGCGAGAGCGGTACGGCGCCGACAGCGACAAGGCGGCCATGTTCCGCTTCGGCTGCGTCGCCGGAGGCGCCTCCCTCTACGCACCCCAGGCGCAGAACAACACCGTCCGCGTGGCCTACGAGGCACTCGCCTCGGTCCTCGGCGGGGTGCAGTCGATGTTCACTGCCGCATGGGACGAACCGTTCGCGCTGCCGAGCGAGGAGTCGGCGACGCTCGCGCTGCGCACGCAGCAGATTCTCGCTCATGAGACGGGCGTTGCCAGGGTCGCGGACCCGCTCGGCGGCTCGTACTTCGTGGAGGCGCTCACCGACGCCACGGAGGCGCGCATCGTCGAGATCATGGAGGACCTGGAGCGCTACGGCGGCATGGTCCGGGCCATCGAGGACGGCTATCTGCAGACCCTCATCGCCGACGAGGCCTACCAGGTGCACCGCGAGGTCGAGGCGGGCACCCGGCCGGTTGTCGGCGTCAACCGCTTCGTCTCCGACGAGCCGCCGCCCGACCTCGCCACCTACGAACTCGACGCGGAGGGCCGCGACCGACAGCTGAAACGCCTCGCCGACGTCAAGGCCACCCGCGACGCAGCCCTCGTACGGCAACGCCTCGCCGAACTGGCCCGCGCCGCGGAAGGCACCGACAACCTCATGCCCATCCTGATCGACTGCGCCAACGCCTACTGCACGGTCGGCGAGATGGTGGCCGCGCTCAAGGCGGTCTGGGGCGAGTTCCAGCAGCCGGTGGTGTTCTGATGAACTCCCGTGTACTGGTCGCCAAACCGGGGCTCGACGGACACGACCGCGGAGCCAAGATCGTCGCGCGGACCCTGCGCGACGCGGGCTTCGAGGTGATCTTCACCGGGATCCGGCAGCGCGTCGACGACATCGTGGCCGTCGCCGTCCAGGAGGACGTGGCCGTCGTCGGTCTCAGCATTCTCTCCGGCGCACATCTCGCTCTCACCACCCGCGTGATCGAGGCGCTGCGCGCCACGGGCGCCGAGGACATCGCCGTCGTGGTGGGCGGCACCATCCCGCCCGCCGACGTACCGAAACTGCTCACGGCCGGAGCCGCCGCGGTCTTCCCCACGGGCACGCCCCTCGATGCCCTTGTCACGGAGATGCGCGCCCTGACCTCGGTCACCTCGCCATGACTCGGCAGCAACCCGAAAACCTGGAGGCAGCGTGCGCATCGGAGTGATGATCGGGCCCGAGCGCGGTGACTCGGTCCGCAAGGTCACGCGCATGATCGACGATGTGACATGGGCCGAGAAGGCCGGCTTCGACACCGTGTGGGTGCCGCAGATCCCGACGGACTTCGACGCCCTCACCGCGATCGCGCTCATGGGCGCGCGGACCGAGCGGATCGAACTGGGCACCGCCGTCGTGCCGTTGCAGGCCCAGCACCCCATCGCCCTTGCCCGGCAGGCCATTTCGGCCCAGGCCGCGACCGGCGGACGGCTCGCGCTGGGCCTCGGCCCGTCCCACCACTGGATCATCCGGGACATGCTCGGACTGCCGTACGAGAAACCGGCCGCCCTCACCCGCGACCATCTGGACATCCTGGACGCCGCGTTCGCCGGAACGGGCGCTGTCGATGTCGAGAACGACACTTTCACCGTCCACAACCCGCTCACCCTCGCCCCCGTCTCCCGGCTGCCGGTCCTGCTCGCGGCTCTCGGCCCGGTCATGCTGCGCCTCGCCGGGGAACGGGCCGACGGAACCGTGCTGTGGATGGCCGACGAACGCGCGGTCGCCGAACACGTCGTGCCCCGCATCACCAAGGCCGCCGAGAGCGCCGGACGGCCGGCCCCCCGGATCGTCGCGGGCATCCCGGTCTGTCTGTGCGCACCCGACCGCGTGGACGAGGCCCGCGAGCGCGCCAACCGGATCCTCGGCGAGGCCGAGATCTCGCCCAACTACCAACGCCTGCTGGACTACGGCGACGCCCGCGACGTCGGTGACCTGTGCGCGGCCGGCGACGAGAACGCCATTGCCGCCCGATTCCAACGCTTCGCGGACGCCGGGGTGACCGACCTGTCCGTACGGCTCCTGCCCATCGGCGACAACCGCGACGAACTGGTCGCTTCCAAATACCGCACCCGCGACATGCTCGCCGCCCTCGCCGCGGACCTCCGATGACCGCCGGACCGCTGGACGGCATCCGCGTCCTGGAGGTCGGCCACATGCTGGCCGGCCCCTACGCCACGATGATGCTCGCCGACCTCGGCGCCGAGGTCACCAAGATCGAGCCGCCCGGCGGGGACATCTCGCGCCAGGTGAGCGACGCCTACTTCGCCAGCCTCAACCGCGGCAAACGCAGCGTCCGCCTCGACCTCACGACCTCCGACGGACAGGTGGGACTCGGTGAACTCGTCGCCGACGCACACGCGTTGCTCGTCAACCTCAAACCCTCGGCGATCCACCGGCTGGGGCTGACGTACGACGCACTGCGGAAGTGGAACGAGCGGATCGTGTGCGTCGCGCTCACCGGATACGGGCTGGCGGCGGGCGACGAACCCGCCTTCGACTATGTGGTCCAGGCGGCCACGGGCGTCGCCGCCCTCACCGGCGACCCGGACGGTCCGCCGACCTTGCCCGGCTACTCCTCCGCCGACAACTCATCGGGCCTGACAGCCGCGTTGGGACTCCTCGCCCACATCGTCTCCGGGCGCGGCGGCCAAGTGGAGGTGTCCCTGCGGGATGTGATGCTGTCTCAGCTCAACTACCGCGCCTCGGCCTACCTCAACGAGGGCGTCGAGCCACGCCGACTGCCGCTCGGTGCGCACTCCTTCTACGTACCGGCCCAGCTCTTCCCCACAGCCGAGGGCTACTTGGCGCTCTTCATCACTCACGACGGCTTCTGGAAGGCCTTCGCCGCCGAGGCAGGCCTCCAGGGTTTTCCCACCATGGCCGAGCGGGCGGACCGACGGGAGGAGGTACTCGCCGCCGTCACGGACGCCCTGGCCGGCGACACGGCCGCGTCCTGGGAGGCGCGGCTGCGTCCCCTCGGAGTGCCGGCCGCCGCCGTACGGACGCTGCCGCAGGCGCTGGCGGCCACCCCGGAGGCCGTGGTGACGGCCGGGGACTTCCGACTGGTCCGCAGCCCCGTCCGGGTCGCCGGATACGAGCCCGACTACGGGCCGCCGCCCCGGCTGGGCGAGCATGACGTTTCCGGGGCGGTGGAGTCATGAGGGCCGAGGACCAGTTCCATCTCGGGCTCGTCGTCGAGGACTTCGAAGCGACCCTGGCCGAGTTCTCGGACGCGTTCGGGTACGAGTGGTGCGCCGAGATCGGGGGAGCGGTTCCGCTGACCCTGCCGACCGGAAACGCCGTTCTCGACATCAGTTGCGCCTATTCCCGGACACTCCCTCGACTGGAGATCATCCGACGGGTACCGGGCACTCTGTGGGAACCGGCGGCCGGTGGGGGAGTGCACCACGTCGGCTACTGGTCCGACGACGTCGACGCCGACGCCGCCGAACTCACCAGGCAGGGCTTCGTGACCGAGGCGCGCCGGGTCGGCTCCGGGGGCGCGCCCTTCGCCTTTCTGCGCGGTCCGAGCGGTCTGCTCGTGGAACTCGTGGACCGGGTGGCGCGGCCGGGACTGGAGAAGTACTGGAGCCACGGAGGAGGGACCGCATGACGACCGTGGGCATCGCGACCGGGGCCGGGCGCGGCATGGGACTGGCCTGCGCACGGCGCCTCACCGACCTGGTGGACACACTACTGCTGGTGGACCGCGACGAACCGGCCGTCACCGCCGCCGCGAAGGAACTGTCGGCCGCCGACGGGGAGGTGAGGATCGAACCCTTCGTCCTCGACATCACCGATCCGGCCGGAGTCGCCCAACTCGCCTCCCTCGCGGCCGAATTGGGCACCCTCAGGGCCGTCTCCCACGCAGCCGGGATCTCGCCCACGATGGCCGGCTGGCGACGCATCTTCGAGGTCGACCTCGTCGGCACCGCCCGTCTCGCCGAGGCCCTGCGCCCGCTCGCCACAGAGGGAACGGCACTGGTGTGCTTCGCCTCGATGGCCCCGCTGCTCGGCAACCTGGAGGCCGATTCCGCCGTAGCGGCGATCCTCGACGACCCGCTCCGGGACGACTTCCTCGACCGGCTCCGCGACGCCCTCGGGCCCGCTGTCGAGAACACCGGGCTCGCCTACGCGTGGGCCAAGCACGGAGTGCACCGGTTCGTACGGCGGGAGGCGGTACGGCTCGGGCCGTACGGCGCCCGCGCGTGTTCCGTCTCACCGGGTGTCATCGACACCCCTCAGGGGCGGCAGGAGGCCGCGGCCCAGCCCGCCATGGCCGCGCTGGTGGAGCGGACACCGCTCGGCCGGACGGGGCGAGCCGAGAACGTCGCGGCGGCGGTGGCATTCCTGCTGTCGGACGAGGCCGCTTTCATTTCCGGGATCGACGTTCTCGTCGATGGCGGGGTGTGTGCGGCGGTCCGGTAACGCCTTAACGCGTCAGCGCCGACGCCCGCTGCGGCGCGCGGACCAGCCCGTCCCCAGGCCGGCCGAGTGCGCGGCGAGGAAGGCCAGTCCAAGGAGCATGAGGCTCGTCGGGGTGAAGACAAGCTGGGTCGATGTCTCGGTGACACGGATGAGGAAGGCGATGACGAAGAGCGCGGCAGCCACAAAGGCAAGCATCTGAAAACCCCTACGAATGGACGACGAGCCACCGGTGACCCCGGCGGCTCGTCGTTCCGTGTGCCCCCGATGGCGCCGATCAGTCGTGCCCGCCGCGCCTCGCGCACTCCGGCGCAACTGCCGTTCAGGCAAGGGATTCCGAGCGCTGGACGGTACCCGTGAGGCCGGTGGCGTCCTGGCCCGCGAGGAGAACCGCGGCCTTCGCCATCGCCTCCGGCGGCTCCACCATCTCCGGCGGGATCTCCCGGCCCCCGCCGCCGGCCTGCCATCCCTCCGTCAGCACCACCCGTGACGGAGCAAGGCAGTTGACCGCGATGTTGTCCTTCCGGAGGTCGGCGGCGAGGCCCAGATAGAGGCGCTCGACCGCCGCCTTGGACACCCAGTACGCGTTGGCGCCCCGGTCCGTCATGGCCACCCCACCGGTCGTCACGGCCATCAACGACCCACCGCCACGTGTGCGTACGTGGGGAATCACCGCCCGGGTCACCAGGAACACCCCGGTCAGATTGACGTCCAGACACAGCTGCCAGCGCTTGAGCGGCGTCGACTCGACCGGGCCCAGCCACAGCACCCCGGCGTTGGCGACGAGAATGTCGATTCCGCCGAACTCCGCGACCGTGGCGGCGACAGCCGCGTCGACCGACGCCTCGTCGCTCACATCGCAGGGCACCGGCATCGCACGCCCGCCCGCCGCCGTGATCCGGTCCGCGACCGAGTGGATCGTGCCGGGCAACCGGCCCTCCCGCTCGGAGCGCGCGGCGACCGCGACCGAGGCACCCGCCTCGGCGAGCGCCAGCGCGACCGTACGGCCGATGCCACGGCTGGCCCCTGCTACGAACGCGACCTTGCCCTTCAACGAGCCGCCCACGCCCGTGAGTTCACCCACGTCGGTCACTTCGGCGGGAACCGGAGGGCGCCGTCGAGACGGACGACCTCGCCGTTGAGATAGTCGTTCTCGACGATGTGCTGCACCAGCCCCGCGTACTCGGCCGGCAACCCCATGCGCTTCGGGTACGGGATCTGCGGCCCCCAGTAGGCCTCCAACTGGTCGCCCGCCTTGCCGTAGGCCGGCGTGTTGAAGGTGCCCGGCGCGATGGTGACGACCCGGATGCCGAGCGGCGAGAGGTCGCGGGCGGCGACCAGGGTCATGCTGACGACTCCGCCCTTGGCCGCCGCGTAAGGGAGTTGGCCGATCTGGCCCTCGTACGCGGCGATCGACGCCGTGCTGACGATGACACCCCGGCCGCCGTCCAGCGGCTCCTGACGGGCGATCGCGGCGGCGGCCAGGCGCATCACGTTGAACACGCCGGTGAGATACACGTCGATCGTCGTGCGGAAACCCGCGAGGTCGAGGGGAGAGCCGTCCTTGCCGACCAGTCGGCCACCGCTCGCCGGGCCGCCGTGCGCGTCCACCGAGATCCTGAGCGGTCCCGCCGACTCGGCCTCGGCCAGTGCCGCCTGGACGTCGTCCTCGACGGTGGCGTCGGTGCGCACGTAGCGCACACCCAACTCCTGCTCCAGGGCCTTGCCCTTCTCGTCGGCCAGATCGGCTACGACGACCTTCGCTCCCGCCGCGTGCAGCCGACGGACGGTGGCCTCGCCCAGGCCGCCCGCCCCGCCGACGACGACCGCGGAGCTCCCACTGATCTGCATCAAGGATTTCCTCTCTTGCGAACAGCGCTCTAGTGAGACGAGAATAGCATTCTCATGAATATAACCATGATTCTCGAGATGGTGGCCTCGGGCGGCGACCGACCGGTGGTCACGGCGAACGGCCGCTCTCTGACCGCCTCGGAACTGCTCGCCCGCGCCCGCACCGCCGCGCACCGCTTCCAAGGCCACCAGGCCGTGCTCTATCCGAGCCCCAGTCACCTCGCCTACCCGGTGGCCCTGTTCGGTGCCGCCCTGGCGGGCATCCCGTTCATCCCGCTCAACTACCGCCTCGGCGAACACCAGTTGAACAGCCTCCTGGCCCGCCACCCCGGCGCCCTCGTACTGCGCCCCGCCGACCTCGACGCCCTGCTGAGCGCCGAAGAGGACACCGCCGTACCGGAGGTGGCCCCGGACCAGGACTCCGTCGCAGTGGTCCTCTACACCAGCGGCACGACCGCCGAACCCAAGGCGGCCCTGCTGCGCCACCGGCACCTGCTCGCCTACGTCCTGAACACCCAGGAGTTCGCCTCCGCAGAGGAGGGCGACGCGGCGCTGGTGGCCGTTCCGCCGTACCACGTGGCCGGGTTGATGAACCTGCTGACGAACCTCTACTCGGGCCGCCGCCTGGTGTACCTCTCCGCCTTCGACGCGGGCGAGTGGCTGGAGACCGCGCGCCGGGAGCAGGTCACGCACGCACTCGTCGTGCCCACCATGCTGGCCCGCATCGTCGCCGAGGTCCCGGCGGACGACGCCGGTACGCCCACACTCCGCAGCCTGGCCTACGGCGGCGCCAGGACCCCCCGTCCCGTCGTGGAGCGGGCACTGCGGATCTTCCCCGGGACGGGGTTCGTCAACGCGTACGGCCTGACGGAGACCGCCTCCTCGGTCGCGGTGCTGGGGCCCGACGACCACCGCGAGGCGCTGGCATCGGCGGACCCTGCCGTACGGGACCGGCTCGGCTCAGTGGGACGGCCATTGCCCGGAGTCGAGATCGAGATCCGCGGGGACGACGGGAAACCGGCCGGATCCGGGGAGACCGGGCTGGTCTTCGTGCGCGGCGATCAGATTTCCGGCGAGTACGGCGGCCGTAGTGTCCTGGACGCGGACGGCTGGTTCCCCACCCGGGACCGGGGCCGCCTCGACGCCGACGGCTACCTGTTCATCGAGGGCCGCGCCGACGACACCATCATTCGCGGCGGCGAGAACATCGCTCCCGCCGAGATAGAGGACGTTCTCGTCGCCCACCCCGGGATCGTCGAGGCCGCGGTGATCGGCGTGCCCGACCCCGAGTGGGGGCAGCGGATCGTGGCCGTCGTGGTCGGCGAGGGCGATCCGGCGGAGGTCCGCCAGTGGGTCAGGGACCGGCTGCGCTCCTCCAAGACCCCCGACACGATCGTGTTCCGCGCCGAACTGCCCAAGACCGAGACCGGAAAGCTGCTGCGCCGCACCCTGCTGGCCGAGTTGGAGACCACCCATGCCTGAAGCAGTCCTCGTGTCCGCCCTGCGTACTCCCGTCGGCACCGCCGTCAAGGGCACCCTGCGCGACACCACCGCGTTCGACCTGGCCCACCACATCGTCGCCGCCGCTGCCGCCACGGACGGGCTCGATCCGGACGCCGTCGACGACGTCATCCTCGGCGAAGGCCTGTACGGCGGCGGGGTCGTGGCCCGGCACGCGGCACTGACCGTCGGACTCACCGCCGTACCCGGCCTCGCCAACAACCGCCACTGCGCCGCCGGTCTCGCGGCCGTACAGAGCGCGGCGGGCAGCATCCGCGCGGGCATGGACGAACTCGTCATCGCCGGCGGCGTCAACTCTGCTTCCACCTCCCCGAAACAGCGTTTCCGCGTGGACGGGGAGTGGGTCGAGCCGTGGAGTCCGCCCACGCACCCCGACCGCCCCGACGCCCCCAACCTGGACATGTCGATCACGGTCGGCTGGAACACCGCCGTACGGGCCGGCCTGAGCCGCGCCGACATGGACGCCTGGGCGCTGCGCTCGCACCAGAACGCGATTCGCGCCATCGACGAAGGCCGTTTCGACGCAGAGTTGGTGCCCATTGACACCCCGCACGGTCTGTTCTCCGTCGACGAACACCCGCGCCGCACCACGAGTCTGGAGAAGCTGGCCTCGCTCAAGCCGCTCCACCCGGAGATAGACGGCTTCTCCATCACGGCGGGCAACGCGGGCGGCGCCAACGACGGTGCCGCCGCGCTGGTGGTGGCCAGCGACCGGCTCGGCCTGCCCGCGCTTGCAGTTGTCCGCTCGTGGGCGTCGGTCGGCGCCGACCCCGCCGAGACCGGCCTCACCCCGGTGAAGGTCATCCCCAAAGCCCTTGCCCGCGCGGGACTTTCGACATCCGACGTCGACCTCTTCGAGATCAACGAGGCCTTCGCCGCCGTACCTGTCGCCGCGGTGAAACTGCTCGGTCTCGACCCCGACCACGTGAACGTCAACGGCAGCGGCTGCTCCCTGGGCCACCCGGTCGCCGCGACAGGCGCCCGGATGCTGGTCACGCTGGTGCACGAACTGCGCCGCCGAGGCGGTGGCATCGGCGTCGCCGCGATGTGCGCGGGCGGCGGCATGGGCTCGGCCACGGTCATCGAGGTGCCGGCGCCGTAGCGCAAGTGCGCTCAAGTACAGCGGGAGCGGGAAGCCGATGCGGTGAGGGGAACGCTGTGGAGGGCTTGAAGGAGAAGGTCGTTCTCGTCGCCGGCGCGGCCACCGGGCGGTCGCGGTGGGCTTCGACATCGCCGACGAGGTCTCGGTCGGTTAACTGGTGACGACCACCGTGCGGACGTACGGCGGCCTGGACGCCGTGCACATCAACGCGGGCGACATGGGCGCGGTCTCCAAGGACACCGACGTCGTCGACATGGACCTCGCGGTCTGGGACCGGACCTTCGCCGTCAATCTGCGGGGCCACATGCTCGTCACGCGATACGCCGTTCCCGAACTTCTCACCCGGGGCGGCGGTGCGCTCGTCTACACCTCGTCCATCGCGGCCTTCACCGGCGAGGCCGCGCGCCCCGCCTACTCGGCGACCAAGGCGGGCATCAACGCCCTCGCCCGCCATCTCGCCTCCCGCTGGGGCAGGGAAGGCATCCGGGCCAACGCGGTCGCCCCCGGTCTGATCCTGACCCCGGCCATCCAGGAGGGCGCCGCCCCGGACCTGCTGGAGGCGCTGCTCGCCCGCAGCACCCGGCACGGTCGGGCCGACGACATCGCCACGATGGTGGCCCACCTCATGTCCGACGCGGGAGCCTGGATCAACGGCCAGGTCATCAACGTCGACGGCGGCACTGTGATGCGCTGAGCGGGCGGCGGGAGGGGGTCGCTAAGCGACCGTACGGAAGCGCAGCAGGGCTTCCTGCGCGAACGAGGCGACCAAGGACCCCTGCGCGGTGAGCACATCGCCGCGGCCGTAGCAGCGGCCGTGGGCGATGAGCGGGCTCTGGTGGCGCAGGAGAAGCCAGTCCTCCGTGGTGAAAGGGCGGTGGAACCACACCGTGTGCGCGGTGACGGCGGACGAGAACGCCGTTCCCGAATCGTGCTGCGTGACCCCCTCCAGCGGGCGAAGCGCCGTGCCGATCAGACTCAGATCGCTCGCGTACGCCGTCAACGCGGGCGCGAGTTTCGGAGCCACCGCCGGTGTGCGCATCCACAGGTCGTACTCGGGCGGCTCCGACTTCGGTGAGTCCACGTCGACGGTTGCCCGGGTGTCCCAGGGAAGCAGCGAGAGGTCCACGTCGTGCTCGGCTCCCGGTACCGACGGCATCGGGAACGCGATCTGCTGGTCGGGGCCCTCTTCGTGGGAGTGCAACGACACGGCCACGACGGCCGCGACGCCCTGCGTCTGACGCGCCACGACCGTCAACGTGGCGAAGGAACCGCCCTCGTGATGACGCGTCACCTCGTACCGCACCGGCTCCTGCGGCCGTCCCGCCCGCGCGAACTGCACATGAAGGCTCTTGACCGCCTTGTCGGGGCAGGCCAGTTGGGCGGCCCGGACACTCTGCGCGAGCAACTGCCCGCCGAAGACGCGGTGGTAGCCGAGTTGTTGGTTGCGGCCCTCGAACGTGTCACCGGGACGGGCGTCGAGGTCCAGGCAGGAGAGCAGGTCGCTCCACAGATCGGTCACTGATGTCACTCCTCGGTCGATCACAGGTGGACGAGCCGCGGCGCGGACCCGCCGGCCCGCAGCAGTGCCCCGGCCTCGCGCGTCAACTCCCGTGCGCTGCCCAGCAGTCCGTCCAGAACCATGGCCCGCCGCACATGCCGGTGCAGATCGTGCGCGGCGGTGAAACCGATCCCGCCCAGGACCTGCTGGCAGTGCCGGGCCGCCGTCAGCGCCGCCTGCCCGGCCGCGGCCTTGGCCAGCAGGGCACCGAGATCGTCGGTGGCGGCCACCAGGGTGGCCTCGGCGCCGTCCAGGGCCACGAGGGTCTCGGCGAGCCGATGCCGTACGGCCTGGAAGGAGGCGAGCGGACGGCCGAACTGGACACGGTCCACGGCGTGTTGGCGGGCCAGCGCGAGCATGGCGCGGCCCGTCCCGAGCAGCCACCAGCCGAGTGCCACCCGGCCGCCGGCGAGCGGTACGGAGGCTCCGGCGGGCACGGAACGCAGGGGGAGCCCGGCGTCCAGGGCCGCCCCGGCCGCACTGTCGTCGCGCTCCCAGACGATCCACATACCGCCCGTGTACGGCAGCGGCAGGGTGCCGCCGAGCGGACGGTCCATCGTGTTCAGGAGGACGTCGTTGAGGAGCGGCGCCTGGGCGCCCGTCTCGCCGAGCAGGCGGAAGGCGAGCGGTACGGCGATGTCCGGCCGATCGGTGAGGAGTTCGGCCCATCCGAGGTCGGCCAAGGCGGTGTCCAGCGCCTGCCCCGAGGCCACTGTCATCGTCTTGCGGAGCGTCTCGGAGAGCAGGTCCCGCTCGGCTGCGTCCACGACTACTCCTTCCCCAGGTCGAGCAGTCGGCGCGCGATGATGTTCCGCTGGATCTCAGCCGTACCGCCGTAGATGGTCGCCGCCTTCGCGTACAGGTACTCCGAGCGCCACGGCGTGTCCGTCAACTCCAGTACGCCGGGCAGCAGATCGCGCACGGTCTCGAAAAGGCGTTGCTCGGCGGTGGCCAGCAGCACCTTGTCGACCGACGTCTCCGCGCCCAGCCGCTCACCCTCGCCCAGGCGTCGCTGGGTGGCGTGGGAGCGGCAGCGGACGGTGTGCAACGCCAGGTAGGCGGCGCCGAGTTCGGCGTCGTCCGGGATGCTCGTCTCGGCCAGCAGGCGGTCAAGTCGGGTGTAGAGATGGGCGATCCGGTGCCAGAAGCAGGTGGAGCGCTCGTGCGGGAGCAGGTCCATCGCCAGGCGCCAGCCGTCGCCGGGGCGGCCGAGCATCCGCTCGGCGGGCACGA
Organism: Streptomyces sp. NBC_01622; assembly: GCF_045209635.1. NCBI lineage: Bacteria > Bacillati > Actinomycetota > Actinomycetes > Kitasatosporales > Streptomycetaceae > Streptomyces > Streptomyces sp. NBC_01622. Next base: position 664,689 of record NZ_CP109293.1, on the reverse strand, counting down.
CCACGTCGTCGAAGAACACCTCGGCGAACTCGTCCACGCCGTGCATCGTGCGCAGCGGCCGGACGGTGATGCCGGGGGTGTCCATGTCCACGAAGAACGCGGTGATCCCGTTGTGCCCGGGCGCGGTGCGGGTCAACAGGACGCAGCGCGCGGCGAATTGGGCGAGGCTCGTCCACACCTTCTGTCCGCTGATGACCCAGTGGTCGTCGTGCGGAACGGCTCGCGTGGTGAGGGAGGCGAGGTCGCTGCCGGAGCCGGGTTCGGAGAAGCCCTGGCACCACTGTTCACGGCCGCTGAGCAGCCGGGGGACCATTTCGGCGGCGAGCGCGGGAGGGGCGTACGAGATCATCGTCGGGGCCAGGACCTCGATCATCGAGTAGATCCCCGGCTCGGCCAGCTCCCGGGTGGCGACCTCCTCGCCGAGCACCGCCCTCAGCACCGCGGGCCCGCCGAGCCCCCTCACCTCGGCGGGCCAGCCGTACCGCATCCAGTCCGCGTCGTACAACACCCGGCGGACCCGGGCCAGTTGAGCGACCTGGGCGTCCAGGGAGTGGTCGGGGCCGGGGGACAGGTCGTGCTCGTCCAGCCAGCCGCGCAGGTCCGAGCGGAAGTCGGCGACGTTCACGTACCCGGGCGCGGAGGCGGCGTTCATGTTCCCGGACGCTGATAGGGGCGGCCCGAGTCGTGCGCTCCGCTGCGACGGATGAACGTCATCGCGCGGGTGCGCAGCCGCCACCCCTCGTCCGTGCGGACGTAGGTGTCGTCGTAGTAGCCGATCCGCAGGTCGTGCGTGGCGTGGTCGACGAAGCACAGCGGCTGGGTACCGGTTGCCGTGTCGCCCGACAGGTCGACGGCCGGCGTGCCCGTGAGGAACAGCCCCTTGGGGGCGGCGGCCACGAGCGCCGGGAACTCGTCGAGGCCGTAGGAGTCCCCGAAGGCGCTGTACGTGCCGTCGGGCGTGAAGACCCTCAGCACCCCGTCCAGGTCGCCGCGGGTGATGCACACCGCGTAGCGGGCGAGGAGCTGCTGGATCTCCATCAGGTCGTCGGTCGGACCCGGGGGAGGAGCCGGAACAGGCAAGGAGGACAAGGACTTTCCACCCTTCACCATGAGCGAGAATGTCATTCTCTCAGATGAGTGGCAGATTTCCATGCTGCGTGAGGCGACGTCAACAGTCTCTGCCTGAATGGTTGATTCTCCGTAGATGAGAAGCTAGTTTCCAGCGATGGAGAGGGGAGATCCGACGCGATGGACCAGTTCCTCACCTTCGGGATCGTCGGCCTGAGCACGGCCGCGATCTATGCCGTCATCGGCAGTGGGCTCGTGCTCACCTACACCACCACCGGCGTGTTCAACTTCGCGCACGGCGCGGCCGGCATGCTGTCCGCGTTCATGTACTGGCAGCTGACCGTCGGCTGGGGCTGGCCCGTTCCGGTAGCCCTGGTCGTGGTGCTGCTCGTGCTCGCCCCGGGCTTCGGGCTGCTCGTCGAGCGGTTCGTACTGCGCCCCGTCCAGGCCCTCGGCGAAGCCGAACGGCTCGTCATGACGGTCGCGTTGCTCAGCGGACTCATCGCGGCAGCGCGCTGGATCTGGGACCCGAACGTCGCCCGTCCGCTGCCGATGTTCTTCGCCGGACGCAAGCCGTTCCACCTCGGGCCGGCCGTCATCACCTGGCATCAGGCGATCACCATGGCGGTGGCCGTCGCCGTCGCGATCGGCCTGCGCATCCTGCTCTACCGCACCCGCGCCGGAGCCGAGATGCGTGCCGCCGTCGACGACCGGGCACTCGTCGGTCTCACCGGCGCCGACCCGGTCCGGGCGGGCCGGGTCTCGTGGATCCTCGGAACCCAACTGGCCGCGATCGGCGGCATCCTGATCGCCCCGACCGTCACCCTCGACGCCGCCCAGCTCTCCCTGCTGATCGTCAGCGCGTACACCGCGGCCGTCTTCGGCAGGCTGCGCAGCCTGCCGCTCACCTTCCTCGGCGCCGTGGTCGTCGGCTGCATGGAGAGCTATCTGACCGGCTACCTCCCGCAGAACGACTACCTTCCCGGACTACGGCTCGCCGCCCCCGCCCTCCTGCTCTTCCTCGCCCTGCTGGTCTTCCCGCACCGACGCCTGCGCGGCCGGGAACGACGGCTGGCCCGCGTACCGGTGCCGAGCGCGCGCGGCACACTCGTGTTCGCCGCGGTGGTCATCACCTTCGGCGCGATACTGGCCTCCCTCCTCGGAGAAGCCGACCTCATCACCTACGGAGCGATCTTCTCGCTGGGCGTAGTGGCACTCTCCTACGTCCCCCTCGCCGGGTACGCCGGACAGGTCTCCCTGTGCCAGCTGAGCATGGCCGGTATCGGAGCGGTCGTCTGGGGACACCTCGGTGCCCACGGCCAACTGTGGGCACTCGGCGCCGCGATCCTGGTCTCGGCAGCGGCCGGAGCACTGGTCGCACTGCCCGCACTACGGCTCTCCGGTGTCTATCTCGCCCTGGGCACAGCCGCGTTCGCCGTGATCCTCGACCGCTGGATCTTCACCATCCCGGCCTTCCACGTCTTCGGCCTCCGGATCGCCCTCTTCGACCAGGGTTCGGTGGACATCTCAGGACCCCACCTCTTCGGTCTACGGCTGGACAGTGGGCGGGAGTTGATGGTGTTCGCCGCCGTCTGTCTCGCCCTCGCCTCGATCGGCGTGGCCGCCCTGCGCCGCAGCCGCTTCGGACGGCGACTGATCGCCCTGCGCGACAGCGAGGCCGCCTACGCCACCCTCGGCGGCAACCTCCTGGTCGCGAAGGTCGCGGTGTTCGCCCTCGCCTCCGGCATCGCCGGACTCGGCGGAGCGCTGTACGGAATGCAGCAACGCACCGTCACCACCGACCAGTTCAGCCTCATCGCGGGACTGCCCCTCTTCCTCGTCGCCGTGGTCGGCGGACTCGGCGCGGTCGGCAACGGACTCTTCGCCGGCACCGCCTACGTCGCCCCGACGAACGCCCTGATCGCCATCGCCCCCGGCACCGCGAACCTGGTCGCCCTGCTCCCCGGCCTCGCCGGTGTCGGACTCGGCCACAACCCCGACGGCATCGTCTCCCGCTTCCGCCGCCAGTGGGAGCCCCTCGCCCGCGACCGCATCGCCCTGCCCGCCCTGCTCTGCGTCCTCGCCCTGGCCTGGGCGCTGCGCTTCGGTGACCTGATCAACGACTGGACGTACTACGGCGGTTCACTCCTTCTCGCCGTAGCACTGCGCGCCTGGGCGGATGCCCGGCAGGCCGCTCCGGCCGAGCCGGAGATCCCCGTCGAGTGGTGGGGCCTACGGCGCGAGTGGCGCCCCGAGGACGAGGAGGTGCTGGCCCGTGGCGTCGCTGCAGGTTAGTGGAGTGACCGTCTCCTTCGGCGGAAACCGCGCTCTCGACGGGGTCGCGCTGACCGCCGAGGCGGGCCGGGTCACCGGACTCATCGGCCCCAACGGGGCAGGAAAAAGTACCCTGTTCGACGTCGCCTCCGGACTGCGCAGGCCTTCCTCGGGGCAGGTCCGGCTGGACGGCCGGGACGTCACCCGGGCCCGGCCCTCCGCCCGCGCCCGGCACGGACTCGCCCGCACCTTCCAGCGCCTGGAACTGTTCGGCCGGCTCAGTGTGCGCGACAACCTGCTCGTCGCCGCCGAACTCGGCCCCGAACGCCGCCGGGCCGACCGGATCGTCACCGAGATCCTGCACCGCCTCGATCTCACCGACCTTGCCGACACCTCACCCGACGCCCTCCCCACCGGAGTCGGCCGCCTCGTCGAGGTCGGAAGAGCCCTCGCGATCCGCCCGAAGGTGCTTCTCCTCGACGAACCCGCCGCCGGACAGGACGCGGAGGAGACCGAACGCTTCGCGGAACTTCTGCGCGCCCTCACGGAGGACGGCACCGCCGTCGTCCTCGTCGAGCACGACATGAGCCTCGTGATGGCCGTCTGCGACGAGGTGTACGTCCTCGACCTCGGCAAGATCATCGCCGTCGGCCCGCCCGAGGTGATCCGCAGCGACGAAACGGTTCTCGCCGCCTACCTGGGGGACGCGTGAGCGCACTTCTCGAACTGCGCGGCATCCGCGCCGCCCATGAACGCATCACCGTCCTGCACGGCGTCGACCTCGACGTCGCCGCCGGACAGGTGGTCGCGCTGCTCGGACCGAACGGCGCCGGAAAGACCACCACCCTGCGCGTAGCGGCCGGAGCCCACCCCGTCGAATCGGGCCAACTCGTGCTCGGCGGACGCGACATGACCGGCGCCGACCCCCGCGACCTGGCCCGCGCCGGGGTCTGCCTCATCCCCGAAGGCCGAGGCGTTTTCCCGAACCTGTCCGTCCGCGACAACCTCCTGATGATGACCTTCACCGGCCGCAGCCGCGAGGAGATCGAGGAGTTCGCGTTCGCACGCTTCCCCGTCCTGGCCCAGCGCGCCGGACAGGCCGCGGGCACCCTCTCCGGCGGCGAACAGCAGATGCTCGCCCTCGCCCGCGGCCTCGCCACCGACCCCGCCGTACTGCTGCTCGACGAACTCTCCATGGGACTCGCCCCGTTGGTCGTCGGCCGGCTCTACGAGCAGGTCGGCGAGATCGCCCGGCAGGGCGTGGCCGTCCTGGTGGTCGAGCAGTTCGCCGCCGCAGTCCTCGACATCTGCGACCACGCCGCCGTCCTCGTCCGCGGCCGGGTCGAACGGCAGGGCCACCCCGACGGCGGCCTGCGCGCCGAACTGTCCGCTCTCTACCTGGGGAGTTCCACATGACGTCCACCGAGACGCGAGCGGACCGCTTCGTCCGCGAACTCACCGTCCTGAAAATCCCGGACCCGGCCGCCGGAAGGGCCGTTCTCTGGCTGCGCGCGGGCGCCGCCCTGATGACGATCGGCGTCGTCCTCGGCGTGTGCGCCTACTTCATTTCGCACGACACCAGCGACCCGCTGGTGCAGAACGACGCTCTCACCCTCGGCCTCGCCGCGGTCGCCGGAAGCGTCGTCGGTTCCGCGCTCTTCCTGCGGTACTCGCTCACCGGCTTCCTGCGGTACTGGATGGCCCGTCAGTCCTACGACGTGGAACTCCTCGCCGACCGCCTGCTCGAAAGGGAACTCCGCCATGACCCCACCGGCACCGACGCCGCGCCCCGGTGACCAACTCGCCAGCACCGTCTGCGGCACCCGCGTGGTCGTCATCCGCGCCCCCGCCGACATGCAGCCCCAACTGGCCTGCGGCGGCAGCCCGTTGGTGCCCGCGGCCGACGCGCCGCCGGCGAAGCCCGGACCGGCAGGCACCACCACCCTCATCGGCAAGCGGTACGTCGACGCCACCGGGACGCTCGAACTGCTCTGCACCGCCTCCGGTGCGGGCGAACTGACCTGTGACGGCGCCCCCATGACCCTGAAGGCGGCCAAGCCGCTGCCCGCCTCCGACTGACCGACCCATCCCCGAAGGAGCCGTCATGGACCGCGACGACCTCATCCTCATCAGCGTCGACGACCACATCATCGAGCCGCCCGACATGTTCGTGAACCACCTGCCCGAGCGCTACAAGAAAGACGCGCCCCAACTGGTGCACAGGGACGACGGAACCGATGTATGGCAGTTCCGCGGTGTCACCATCACCAACTCGGCACTCAACGCCGTGGCCGGCCGGCCCAAGGAGGAGTACGGCGTCGAACCGCAGGGTCTCGACGAGATCCGCCCCGGCTGTTACGACGTGCACGAGCGGATCAAGGACATGAACGCGGGCGGCATCCTCGCCCAGATGAACTTCCCGTCCTTCCCCGGCTTCTCGGCCCGCCTCTTCGCCACCGAGGACGCCGACTTCTCCCTCGCGCTCGTCCGGGCCTACAACGACTGGCACATCGACGAGTGGTGCGCCGCGTACCCGGGCCGCTTCATCCCGATGGCGCTGCCCGCCATCTGGGACGCGGAGCTGTGCGCGGCCGAGGTGCGCCGGGTCGCCGAAAAGGGCGTGCACTCGCTCACCTTCACCGAGAACCCCGCCGTCCTCGGCTACCCGAGCTTCCACGACCCGTACTGGAACCCGCTGTGGCGCGCGCTCTCCGACACGGACACCGTCATGTCGGTGCACATCGGCTCCTCCGGCAGGCTCGCCGTCCCGGCCGCCGACTCGCCGCCCGACGTGATGATCACGCTCCAGCCGATGAACATCGTCTCCGCCGCCGCAGACCTGCTCTGGTCACAGCCGGTCAAGCAGTTCCCGAATCTGAAAATCGCCCTCTCGGAAGGCGGAACGGGCTGGATCCCGTACTTCCTGGAGCGCCTCGACCGCACCTTCGATATGCACTCGACCTGGACCCTCCAGGACTTCGGCGGCAAGCTGCCCTCCGAGGTCTTCCGCGAGCACTTCCTGACCTGCTTCATCACCGACAAGCTGGGCGTACGACTCCGCCACGACATCGGCATCGACAACATCTGCTGGGAGGGCGACTACCCGCACAGCGACTCCCTGTGGCCGGACGCCCCCGAGCAACTGCACGACGTGCTGTCGAGCTGCGACGTCCCCGACGACGACGCCCGGAAGATCACCTTCGAGAACGCGATGCGCTGGTACTCCTTCGACCCCTTCGCCCACATCCCGCGCGAGCAGGCCACCGTGGGCGCGCTGCGCAGGGCGGCCGAGGGCCACGACGTCACCACCCGGTCCCGCAGTCACCAACTCATCGAACCCGCCGAGAAGTTGGAGGCGTTCCGCTCCAAGGCCCGGGCGGCCGTGGCGGCGGCCCGATGAGCGACCTGGTCCTGACGGAACGGGTCGGTGCCGTCCTGGTGGCGACCCTGAACCGTCCCGAGGTCCGAAACGCCATGAGCCCGGAGCTGATTGACGATCTGTCAGATGTGCTGCGGGAGGCGGACGCCGACCCGGCGGTCCGGGCGATCGTCCTCACCGGCGCCGGAACGGTCTTCTGCTCCGGCATGGACCTCAAGGCGTTCGCGAAGGGCGGCGGCAGGTTCGACGGCCTGGTGTGGTTCTTCCGCGAGGGCATCGCCACCCCGGTGATCGCCGCCCTCAACGGCTCGGCACTCGCCGGCGGCTTCGAACTCGCCCTGGCCTGCGACCTGGTGGTCGCCGCCGAGGACGCCAAGCTGGGGATCGCCGAGGTCAAGCGGGGCCTGTTCGCGGCCGGCGGCGGTACGACCCTCGCCGAGCGGGTGCCGCTGGCCGTCGCCCTGGAGATGGGGCTGACCGGCGAGCTCGTCACCGCGACGGACGCCAAGCAGTTCGGCCTGGTGAACCGAGCCGTACCGGCCGAGAAGGTGCGGGAGACAGCGCTGGCCCTGGCCCGACGCATCGCCGAGAACGGCCCTCTCGGTGTCGCGATGACGAAGAAGCTGATGCGGGAACGCCGTTGGGCCGAACCCGCAGAGGTCGAGTCGGTGTTCAGGAGCGCCGACGCGGCGGAGGGGGCACGGGCCTTCGCCGAACGTCGTAGCCCTGTGTGGACCGGGAAGTGACCGAACTCCGGTGTCTTCGACGACCACTTCCGGCGGCTGTCGGAGACGCCGGAGTGAAGCTCAGGAGCGGACCGCTTCCTGAGGGTCGGCAGTCACGTCGTCGTCGATGTCGCTGATCTCGTCGACCAGCCCCCAGCGCAGTCCCTCTCCGGCGTTCAACTCCGCCCCTGACAGGGCGAGATACGTCGCCCGCTCCCGGCCGACCCGGGCCGGGATGCTCGCCGTGCCGCCCGCACCAGGAATCAGCCCCATCCCGATCTCCGGCAACCGGATCACCGTGTCCGGCGCGGCGACCACCCGCCCCGCGAAGGCGGCGAGTTCGATCCCCGCGCCGACACAGGCGCCGTGCAGATGCGCGGTCACGCGCGGAGCGCACCGGTGCAGCAGTGCGGCCGGACTGCGCTGGACCCGCACCAGATGGGCCCGCGCCGGATCACGGGACGTACCGAACTCGGCGAGATCGCCCCCGCTGCAGAACGCGGGACCGTTGCCGTAAAGGTCGACGCGGGTGATCGACGGGTCGGCCACGGCCACCTGAAGCGCCTCGCACAGCGCGTCCCGCGTCGCCGCGTCGAACGCGTTGCGCACCCAGGGCCGGTCCAGCGTGATGGCCAGCCGGGAACCGTCGCGACCGAGCCGTACGGGAGTCTCGGCCGGGCGGTGCGTACGCCTGGGAGCGGCGGCCAGCCAGGACCGGAAGTCCGTTCCGCCCTGCAGCGTCGAATAGGCCAGGGATTCGAGAACCAGCCTGTCCGGGACCGAGATCCCGCTGCCCATCCGCAGTACCTGGACCAGCGCGACGGCCGCGGCGGGCCGACTCTCGACGATGTGCCCCAGCTCCCGAGCCGTGGCATGCGGATCCGCACACCACACCCACGGGTAGGGCGCATCGGGGACACCGGTGAGCAGTACGTCGTATCCGTCGACCGCGTCCCTGGGCTCCGCGGCCACGCCGATCACGACCCGGTCCCGGTCATGGACTCGCGCTTCCCGCACGGGAGCGCGGTCGAGGTCGACGATCACGAGGGGTGACTCCACGGTGATCTCCCTCCAGGCGTGGACCGGAGTGTAATTTGAGATCACCTGTGGAGAGAAGGGGGTTCGACTCATGGAGAATCGCGCTCTCCGCACCTGGATGGACACTGTCGAGCCGTACGTGGCCCCCCTCTCGGACGTCGCTCGCTCATTCACCGTCCTGACGGGTGTGCGGGTGGATCTGCCGAGCGCACTGTTCCTCCGTGCCCAACTGGCCGGTCTGGAACGCCCGGGCAGGATCTCGGCCAACGGCTCCTGCCACCTCCTCCGAGCCGCCGACGGCTGGACCGCCGTGAACCTGGCTCGCCCCGACGACCTCGCCGCCGTACCCGCACTGCTGGCACTGCTCGGCTCGCCGGACGAGTCCGCGGGCCTGCCTACGGCCGTGCAACGGGTCACGGCTGCCGAAGTGGCCGAGGCCGCGCAGCTGCTGGGCATCGCCGCCGCGGTACCCGGATCGGTGACCCAGGACGCACGGCCTGCGGTACGCGCCGAGCGGTGGGGCGAGCGGCGTGTGCGGGCGATGGCCGATCTGCGGATCGTCGACTTCTCCGCACTCTGGGCGGGGCCGCTGTGCGCCCGGCTGCTGGGGCTGTCGGGCGCGCGGGTCGTCAAGGTGGAGAGCGCGACGCGACCGGACGGCGCGCGCCTGGGGACACCGGCCTTCTACCGCTGGCTGCACGACGGGCACGACAACGTCGTCGTGGATTTCGCCCCCGGTGCGCTGGAGGAGCTCGTCGCCGAGGCCGACGTCGTCATCGAGGCCTCGCGACCGCGCGCGTTGCGCCGACTCGGGCTCCGGGCCGAGGAGTTCCTCGCCGCCCGCCCCGGCCGGGTCTGGGTCGGCATCACCGGTTACGGACGCGAGAACGACCGTATCGCTTTCGGAGACGACGCTGCCGTCGCCGGTGGTCTGACCGGCGTCGACCCGAACGGTGACCCCGTCTTCCTCGGTGACGCGCTCGCCGACCCCGTCACCGGCGTGTTCGCCGCCCACGCCGCGGCCCGTTCCCTCGCCGGGGGAGGCGGAGAACTCCTCTGCGTCTCCATGGCGGCCTGCGCCGCGACCCTCGCCGACGCGCCCACCCGGGTCCGCCTGCCGTGCTGATCAGAAACGTGGAGGTGGCGGGCCACGCGGCGCCGGTGGATGTACGGATCGCGGGCGGGCGGATCGCCGAGATCGGGCCCGGGCTGCCGGGGCGGGGTGATGTCGAGGGTCGGGGCGGTGCGTTGCTGCCGGGGCTGCACGATCATCACGTCCACCTCGCGGCGCTGGCCGCCGAAGCCGCCTCCGTGCGCGTGGGGCCGACGGACGTACGAGACCGTACGGCGTTCGCGGCGGCCTTGGCGACTGGGCCGCCGGGGGAGTGGGTGCGGGCCGTCGGCTACCACGAGGGCGTCGCGGGGGAGTTGGACCGGTGGATCCTGGACGCGCTCGTCCCCGATCGACCGGTGCGGGTGCAGCACCGCACCGGCGCGCTCTGGGTGTGGAACAGCGCCGCGCTCCGGGCGGCCGGACTGGACGGCGACGGACGGTTCTGGCGCGAGGACGAGCGGCTGCGCGGGTTCGTGCCGCCCGTACGGCTGGATCTGGAGGGTGTGGGGCGACGGGCGGCGGCACTCGGCGTCACGGGGTTCACCAACGCCGACCCGCACCCGGCCGGCGGACTCACCCAGATGCTGTCGGTCCTCCCGCAACGGCTCCTGGTGATGGGCGTCGACGAACCCGTGAAGTTGATGCTCGACGACCCGACCCTCCCCACTCCCGCCCAACTCGCCCGCACCATAGGGGAGATCAGGCCCAGGCCGGTCGCGGTGCACTGCGTGACCCGGGTGCAGTTGCTGGTGACGCTGCTCGCCCTGGACGAGGTGGGCCCGGCCGACCGCGACCGCATCGAGCACGGCTCGGTCATCCCGGCCGAGACGATCCCGTGGCTGCGACGGCTTGGGGTGACGGTGGTGACCCAGCCCCACTTCCCCGTCGAACGGGCCGCCGCGTACGCCACTGACGTGGACGCCGACGACCGCCCCCACCTCTACCGCTGCCGCACCCTGACCGAGGCCGGCATCCCCCTCGCCGCGGGCACCGACGCGCCCTACGGCACCCCGGACCCCTGGGCCGTCATGCGGGCGGCGACCGAACGGGACGACGGCGAGCGGCTCCAACCCGAGGCGGCGCTACGGCTGTTCACCGGAGAGCCCCAACACCCCGCCCGGACAAGGAGGGTGGCGGTAGGTGCGGTCGCCGACCTGTGCCTGCTCCACGTACCGCTGCGCGCGGCCCTCGACGCGCTGTCCGGTGAACTGGTCCGCGCCGCATACGTGTCGGGCCGCCGTATCGCGCCCGCGTGACCTCTACACGCTGTAGCCGCCGTCAACTCCCAACGCCTGCCCGGTGATGAATCCGGCCCGGTCCGAGGCGAGGAACGCGACCGCCTCCGCGATGTCCGTGGCATCGCCGAAACGGCGCATCGGAATATTGCGCCGGGTGACGGCCAGCGCGTCCTCGTCGAGTTCGCCGGAGCTGATCAGACGGCCGGCGATACCGTCGTTGAGCATGCCGGGCGCCACACAGTTCACGCGGACGCCGTAGCGGCCCTCCTCGGCGGCCAGCGCCCGGGCCACCGCCTCGACCGCGCCCTTCGCCCCCGACGACAGCCCGTCCCGTACCGGGAAGCGGCGGGTGGCGACGGTCGTCACGGCTACGATGTTGCCCCGGCTCTCGCGCAGCAACGGCAGCGCGGGATGGACGAGGTTGAAGAACGCAATGGCGTCGCCCTCGAGTTGGGTGCGGTACTCGCTCGGTGTCACCCTGCTCAGGTGCCTCATCGGCACGTGCGGGCCCGCCGCGTACACGAGCGTGTGGAGGCCGCCGCTCACCTCCGCCACGGCCTCGGCCGTGGCGGACTCGTCGGTCAAGTCCAGCCTTGTCGACCGCACTTGACGGCCCAGCTTCCTCACCTCGGCGGCGAGGGCGTCCGCCGCCTCCTGGTTGGCCCGGTAGGTGAGGACGATGTCGCTGCCGCGCTCGGCGAGGAGTCGTACGACCGCCGCCCCGATACCGCCCGAGCCGCCCGCCACGAACGCGACACCTGGTCTGCTGGAGAAGTCCGGCACCGTAACCGCCTCACAATCCGAGGGACTTGGCGATGATGACCTTCATGACCTCGCTGGTTCCGGCGTAGATGCGGGTGATGCGCGCGTCCGCGTAGAGCCGGGCGATGGGGTATTCCAGCATGTAGCCGTAGCCGCCGAACAGTTGCAGACAGCGGTCGACCGCGCGGGCCTGCATCTCGGTGCAGAACAGCTTGACCTTGGCGGCGTCGGGTCCGCTCAGTTCGCCGTCGACGAGTTCGAGGACCGCCCGGTCCAGCATGGCCTGCGCGGCCTCGATCTCGGCGGCCACCGCGGCGAGTTCGAACTTGGTGCTCTGGAAGGAGGCGACCGGTTTCCCGAACGCCTTGCGTTCCTTGACGTAGGCGATCGTCGTGTCCAGGGCCGCCCGCGCCTGCGCGACCGAACCCACCGCCACCGTCATCCGCTCCTGCGGCAGGTTGTGGCCGAGATAGCCGAACGCGGCACCCTCCTCGCCGAGCCGGTTGGCGACCGGGACGTGCACGTCGTCGAAGGCCAGCTCCACCGTGTCCTGCACCTTGATGCCCAGCTTGTGCAGCACCCGGCCCCGCGTGAATCCGGGCAGGCCGTCCTCGACGACCAGCAGGGTGAGCCCGGCGCGGCGGTTGTCCGGGTCGGTCGACGTACGGGCCACGACGATCACCAGGTCGGCGAGGAGCCCGCCGGTGATGAAGGTCTTCGCGCCGTTGAGAATGTACGAGTCCCCGTCACGCACGGCGGTCGTGCGGATCCCGGCGAGATCCGAGCCCGTGCCCGGCTCGGTCATCGCGATGGCCGTCAGCAGCGTCCCGGAGGCCAGGCCGGGGAACCAGCGTTGGCGCTGATCCCGGTCGGCGTAGGTGAGGAAGTACGGCAGGACGACGTCGAGTTGGGTGCGGACGGTGCCCAACGTGACCAGGGCGCGGGCGGCTTCCTCCTGGAGGACGACGTTGTAGCGGTAGTCGTCGAGGCCCGCTCCGCCATACTCCTCGGGGATGGTCATGCCCAACAGGCCCAGCGAGCCCAGCTGTTCGAAGAGTGTGCGGGGGAGTCGGCGGGTCTCCTCCCACTCGGTGTAGTGCGGGACGACCTCCTTGGCGATGAAGTCCCGGGCGAGCCGGCGGAATGCCTCGTGGTCGTCGGTGAAGACGTCTCGGCGCACAACAACCCCTGTCAGGAAACGAGTTCGACGACGGTGGCGTTGGCGGTGCCGCCGCCCTCGCACATGGTCTGCAGGCCGTAGCGGATCCCGTGGTCCCGCATGTGGTGGAGCATGCGGGTCATCAGGACGGCGCCCGACGCGCCGAGCGGATGTCCGAGCGCGATGGCGCCCCCGAGCGGATTGAGGAGGGCCGGGTCCGCTCCGGTCTCGGCCAGCCAGGCGAGCGGGATCGGCGAGAAGGCCTCATTTACCTCGAAGACGCCCACTTCGGAAAGTGCCACTCCGGCCCTGCGGAGCACCTTCTCGGTCGCCGGGATCGGCCCGGTCAGCATCAGGACCGGATCGGAACCGGTGACCACGCCCGCCCGGTAGCGCGCGATCGGCGTCAGCCCCAGCTCACGGGCCCTCTCCGGGGTGGTCACCAGCAGGGCCGCCGCACCGTCGGAGATCTGGGAGGAGTTGCCCGCGTGGATCACCCCGTCCTCCTGGAAGGACGGTTTCAACTTCGCGAGAGTGGCGCTGCTGGTCCCTCGCCGTATGCCTTCGTCCACGGTCACCGTGCCGCCCGCGTCGTCGGTCACCGGCACGATCTGCGCGGCGAACGCCCCGCCGTCCTGCGCGGCCGCCGCCCGCTCGTGCGACAGCGCGGCGAAGTCGTCGAGGACTCCCCGGCCAAGGCCCCACTTCCGCGCGATCAGCTCGGCCGAGACACCCTGGTTGAAGGAGAAGAAGTCCTCGTAACGGGCGAGGACTTGGGGGCCGTACGGCATTCCGCCGGCCCGCGAGGCCCCGAGGGGTACTCGGCTCATCACCTCGACGCCGCCCGCCACCACGACGTCCTGCTGACCGGACATGACCGCCTGGGCGGCGAAGTCCAGGGCCTGCTGGCTCGATCCGCAGGCCCGGTTCACCGTGGTCCCCGGGATGGTCTCGGGCCAGCCGGCGGCCAGCACCGCGTAGCGGCCGATGTTGCTCGACTGGTCGCCCAGCTGGCCCACGCAGCCCCACACCACGTCGTCCACCACCTCGGGATCCAGCCCCGTACGGTCGACGAGGGCCCGGAGGACGACGGCGGAGAGGTCGGCCGCGTGCACGCCGGCGAGACCGCCGTTCCGTTTGCCGACGGCGGTGCGGACCGCCTCCACCACGACTGCCTCACGCATCACGTGTCCCCTCCTCCGTTGCTCCCTTTCGGCGCCGCGGTTCGCGGAACCGCCCAGCGGCCGGTGTAGCGCGGTGCGCGCCGCTCCGTGAACGCGGCATACGCCTCCGGGACGTCGCCCGTGGCGAAGTTCATGGCCTGGGCCCGCGCCTCACCGGCAAGGGCCTCGCGCAGAGTGCGATCGGCGTTCTCGTTGAGGAGCGCCTTGTTCTGCGCGAGGGCGACCGGGGCTCCGGCGACCAGCCGGGCGGCCAGGTCGTCCACGAAGGCGTCGATCTCGTCGGCGTCCACGACCCAGGTCACCAGGTTCAGTGCGTGGGCCTCCTCGGCGTCGATCGTCTCCGCCAGCAGCGCCAGCCGTTTCGCCTGCTGCAAACCCAGCAGCTTCGGCAGCAGCCAGGAGCCGCCGCAGTCCAGGGACAGGGCACGGCGGGCGAAGATCTGCGAGAACGTGGTTTCCGGAGTCGCGACGACGAAGTCGCAACCCAGGGCGAGGTTCCAGCCCGCGCCGACCGCCACGCCGTGCACCTTGGCGATCGTGGGGATCGGCAGCTCGTGCAGCAGCAGTGTGACCTCGCTCAAGGTCCGCATCCGGTACAGCGGATGCTCGCCGCTGACACCCTTGCGGATGTCGGCCCCGGAGCAGAACGCGCCACCGGAACCGGTCAGCACCAGCGCACGCACCGCACGATCGCCGCCCGCCGCGGCCAGCGCCGTTCGCAGGGCCTCCCACAGATCGGCGTCGATCGCGTTCTTGCGCTCCGGCCGGTTCAGCGTCAGCGTCCGAACACCGTCGGCGTCGCTCGTCAGAAGTACCGGCGGCCCGCTCATCGCACCGCTCCCTGTGCCCGGAGAACGGCGATCTCCTCGACCGCGAGGCCGAGTTCGGCGAGTATGGCGTCGGTGTGCTGGCCGAGAGCGGGAATCGCGCCCATCGGCGGGTCGTACCCGGCGATGACCGGGGGCGGCAGCAGCGCCGGCACCGGACCGGACGGCGTGTCGATCTCCCGCCACCGGTTCCGCGCCCGCAGATGCGGATGGGCGATGACGTCGCTGGTCGTGTTGTAGCGGGAGTTGCCGATGCCGGCCGCGTCCGCGCGATCCTGTACGTAGGCGAGGTCGTGCCGTGCGCACCAGGCGCTGATCTCCGGCTCCAGCAGGGCGCGGTGTTCCACCCGTCCCGCGTTGCTGCGGAAGCGGGCGTCGTCCGCGAGATCGGGCCGGTCGAGCAACTCCCTTGCCAGGCGCTGCCATTCACGGTCGTTCGTCGTCCCGAGGATCACGGTGTGGCCGTCGGCGGTGCGATGGGCACCGTACGGTGCCACGGCGGGCGAACTCAGACCGAGCGGCTGCTGCTCGACACCGGAGTGGCGGGTGTAGGTGAGCGGATAGCCCATCAGTTCCGTCATCGTGTCGAACAGGCTCACCGCGACGGACGAGGCCGCCGGTCCCACCCCGCGCTCCCTGCCGAACAGCAGCGCGAGGACCGACAGCGCGGCGTACAGGCCGCTGCACACGTCGGCCATCGGCGGGCCGGGTTTGGCCGGTGCTCCCGGGTGCCCGGTCACCGCGCAGGCGCCCGACTCGGCCTGCACGAGCAGGTCGTAGGCCCGCTTGTGGGAGAGGGGGCCGCCGGGGCCGTAGCCGTCGATCTCGACGGCGATCAGTTCCGGGTGACGGGTCGTCAAGTCGTTTGGGGAGAGGCCGAGTTTGGCCGTGGTGCCGGGCGTCAGATTGGAGACGAGGACGTCGGCGCGCTCCAGCAGGCGGTGCAGGACTCCCATGCCGCCGGGCGTCTTCAGGTCCAGGGCCACCGACTCCTTGCCCCGGTTGACCCAGACGAAGTGCGCCCCGAGTCCCTTGACGACGTCGTCGTAGTGGCGGGCGAAGTCCCCGCCCTGGGGGTTCTCCACCTTGATCACGCGGGCGCCGAAGTCACCGAGCGTGCGGGTGCACATGGGAGCGGAGATCGCCTGCTCCAACGCGACCACAGTGATTCCGGCCAGCGGCCCGGTCGTTGTCGTCATCTCAGCCCGCGGTCGTGAAAGTGGCACGGAGTTCGTCCTTCAGTACCTTCTGGCTTGCGTTGCGCGGGAGTTGGTCGACGAAGCGGACGTGGCGGGGCACCTTGAAGTTGGCCATGTGCTCCCGGGCCCAGGCGATGACGTCGGTCTCGGTCGGGGTGTGTTCCGGAGGCGCGACCACGAAGGCGCAGCCGACTTCGCCGAGGCGTTCATCGGGAACGCCGATCACGGCGACCTGCTGGACGCTCGCGCAGCCGAGAAGCAGCTTCTCGATCTCCGCCGGATAGGCGTTGAAGCCGCCGACGATGTACATCTCCTTCTTGCGGTCGACGATGGCGAGGTTGCCGTCGTCGTCGAGCCGTCCGATGTCCCCGGTGTGCAGCCAGCCCTCGGTGTCGATCGTCGAGGCGGTGGCGTCGGGGTCGTCCCAGTAGCCGCGGGTGACGTTGTAGCCGCGCACGAGGATCTCGCCGTCGAGTCCGATCGGGACGTCGAGTCCGTCGTCGGCGACGATCCGGACCTGGACACCCGGAATGGCGCTTCCCGTGGTGTGGGCGACCGTTTCTTCCGAGTCTCCGAGCCGGGTCGTGGTCACCAGCGCCGTGGACTCGGTGAGGCCGTAGGCACTCATCACGATGTCGAACGACAACTCCGTTTTCATGGCGCGGATCAGCGATTCCGGGATCGTCGTACCGCCCGTCATGGAGACCCGCAGCGAGCTCAGGCTGTGGGTGGCGCGGGCCGGGTGGTTGACCAGGTCGTGGAAGATCGTCGGCGGGCCGAGGAGGATGCTCACCCGCTCCCGGGCGATGAGGTCCAACGCCCGCCCCGCGTCGAAGACGGCCATGGGGATGACGGTCACCCCGTGCATGAAGGAGGCCAGCCACCCCGCCTTGTATCCGAAGCAGTGGAAGAACGGCGGGATCACCAGGAAGGTGTCGGAGGCCCGGAACGTGTACTCCTCGGCCATCCACCCATAGGCGCGCAGGGACTGGCCGTGCGTGAGCATCACGCCCTTCGGATGGCCCGTCGTGCCGGACGTGAACATCACGTCGGACACGTCGTCCGGCGTCAACCGGTCGATCGACTCATGGGCGGCGGAGGTGGAAACGCCTTCTCCCGCGCCGAGAAAGTCGTTCCATGACCGATCGGCCGTCCCCTGCGGACCGAGAACGGACACCGTCTTCTGCAGCGCAGGCAGTCCCGGATCGGCCTTCCGCAGTTCGCCGACGTAGTCGTTCCCGAGGAAGGGCGAGGCGAACACGGCGGCCGCCTCCGACTTCCGCAGGATGTACGAGATCTCCTGCGCCTTGAACCGCGTGTTGAGCGGCACCAGTACGCCTCCGGCGCTGTGGATGCCCAGCGCGGCGAAGATCCACTCCGCCGAGTTGGGGGCGCACAGCCCGACCCGGTCCCCGGGCTTGATGCCGAGCGCGATGGTGGCACGGACCGCGCGGAGCATCTGCTCCTCCAACTCCCGGAACGTCCACCGGCAGTCCCCGTCGATGAGTGCCGTGGCGCCCCCGAAGCGTTCGGCCGCCAGCCTGATGACGTGGGGGATGCTCAGGAATTCGTCGTCGTAGCACATCAGTTGGCTCCAGGGCTAGCCGTTCGAGGGGAGATGCAGGATCCGCTTGGCGATGATGTTCCGCTGGATCTGGGAGGTGCCGCCGTAGACGGAGGCCGCACGGGAGTAGAGGTAGTCGCCGAACAACTCGCCGCCTTCCTCGGCCAGTTCGGCCGGGAACACCTCAAGTGCCGTGTCGTAGAGCCGCTGTTCGGTCCTTGTCATCAGCAGCTTGTCCACGGAGGACTCCGGTCCGGCGACCTGCCCGGCGAGGCGCTCGGCGGTGCGGCGGCGGGCGTGCGCCACCAGCACCTCGTAGTCCACGACACACCGGCCGATCCGCGACAGCAGCCCGTCGGGCAGACTGCCGCCCCGCTCGGCGGCATGACGCCGCAGCCGCTCGACCAGCAGCCCGTACTTCGAGATGTGCCCGGTGTCGAGAGCGTTGCGCTCGTACGACACCGTCGTCATCGCCAGCGCCCAGCCGACGCCCTCGGCGCCGACACGCTCGGACTCCTCGACGCGGACGTCGTCGAGGAACAGCTCGCAGAACTCGTCGTCGCCGTTGGCCGCGCGCAGCGGACGGACCGTCACGCCGGGGCGGTCCAGGGGCAGGACGAACGCCGAGATCGACTTGTGGGCCGGTGCCGAGCGGTCCGTGCGGGCCAGCAACAGGCACAGGCCGGAGTACTGGGCGTAACTGGTCCACAGCTTCTGGCCGCGGACCGTGTAGTGGCCGTCGTGCCGTTCGGCGAAGGTGCTCATGCCCGCCAGGTCGGAGCCGGCTCCCGGTTCGCTGAAGCCCTGGCACCACACCGCGTCACCTGCCAGCATCCGTGGCAGGAACCGCAGTCGCTGTTCCTCCGAGCCGAACTCCAGGAGGGCGTGGGCGAGATAGCCGATCCGGGGGACGCCCGGGGCCCGGCAGGCGCCGAGTTCGTCACTGATCGCGACCTGGTGCAGCGCGGTCAGTCCCCGGCCGCCGTAGCGCTCGGGGACATCGAGGCCGACCCAGCCGCCCGAGTGCAGCAGCCGGTGCCAGCGGTGCAGGAAGACCGGTACCGGTTCGCCCGACTCCCGTTCGGGAAGCGGGTGTTGGGCCAGCCAGGCACGGAACTCGTGGCGCAGTCGGTCGAGGTCGGCCGGGTCGCCGAAGTCCAGCGGGGTGTCGGTCATCGCGGCACCTCCGGTGCGGCCAGTGCGGGGAGCAGGTCGTCCGTCGTTGCCAGCAGCGTCGCACCCAGCCGCACCTTGCGCAGATACAGATGCGCGATGTGCTCCCAGGTCTGGGCGATACCGCCGAAGACCTGCATCCCGGCGTACACCGCCTCCAGCGCCGAGGAGTTGGCCTCCGCCTTGGCGACGAGCGCGGCCGTCAGGGCCCGCTCCGGTGGCTCGTTGTCCAGACACCAGGCCGCGTAGCGCGTGACACTGGTGCCCGCCTCCACCAGGACCGTCGCGTCGGCGAGGAGATGCTGTACGGCCTGGAAGGAGCCGATCGTCCGTCCGTACTGGCGGCGGACGCGGGCGTACTGGACCGCCTGCTCCACGAACGAGCCCGCCGCGCCGACGAGTTCGGCGGTCACGACGACGAGTGCGTAGGCCTGCCATCGGAGTCGGTCCGGTGCCGTGAGACGGCCGACGGTCTCCACGGGAGTGTCTGCCGGGACAGAGCGGATGGTGCGCAGCAGGTCCGTGCTCGGTGCCGCCGGGCCCAACTCGACCCGGGTGACCGTCCCGTCGGTGGTGACGCAGAGTGCGCTGTCGGCGCCCTCGCAGTCCCAGGCGACGAGATCCGCCAACTCCGGTCCGGGAAAGCGGAGTTCGCGGGTGAGCGCGACGGTGGGCATTCCCTGCGAGGTGTCGTCGCCGAGCAGCCGGAGCAGCTCCGGAGCGAGCAGGACCGTACCGAGCAGGGACGTGGTGAGCGGGTGACGGCCGTGTTCCTCCGCGAGCAGTGCGCACTCCTGCGCGGTCGCCGCCGGGGGAGAGGTGCGCCGTAGGTCTCTCAAACCCATGTCGTCCAGGGCCCGTTGGGCTGCTGCTCGGGTCGCCGGCTTCACCTCGTCCGCCGAGGTCACGCCGTACCGGGGTGCGAGCGAACGCACCGTCTCGCGGACGAGGACGAACTCCTCGCGCTCCACGCTCAGCGCTCCTCAGGGGGGTTCGCGCGCCGCTCGGCGCGGGCCGCGAGGTCGGTGATGATGCGGATGTGGTCGGGGTTGGTCATCGTGGCCCGCTCGGCCATCAGGGCCGCCTCCATGCCGCCGCGCGAGACCTGCTCGACGACGGCGGCGAGGGCCAGCTTGGTGGCGCGGAGGGCTTCTGCGGGCTGGGCCGCGAGCCGGTGGGCCAGGGCGAGCGCCTCGCGCATGAGGTCGTCGGGCGGGACCGTGCGGTTGGCGAGACCGAACTCGACCGCCTTGGCGGCGGGGATGCGGTCCCCGGTGAAGAGGTACTCCTTCACCCGCAGCAGGCTGGTGAGCAGCGGCCACAGGGTGACTCCGCCGTCGCCCGCCACCAGGCCGACCGACACATGCGGGTCCGCGAAGTAGGCGTCCTCGGCGATCAGTACGAGATCGCAGGCCAGGGCGAGGCTGCAACCCAGGCCCACCGCAGGGCCGTTGACGGCGGCGATCACCGGCAGCGGGAAGCGGATCATCTCGGTCTGGATGGTGCGGTCGATACGGATGGACCGCTCCCGCAGCTCCGGGTCGGTGTGGTGCCGTAGGAGGTGGTCGAAGTCGCCGCCGGCGCTGAACGCCCGTCCCGCGCCGGTGAGGACGACGGCCCGGGCCTTCGTGTCGTCCGCCAGTTCGCGCCACACCTCCGACAGTCGTCGGTGCAGTTCCTCGGAGACGCCGTTCAGCCGGTCGGGGCGGTTCAGGGTGACGACGCGGACGTCTCCGTCGGCGGCCACGGTCAGCACGGAACTCACCTTGCTCATACCGCGATGGTATTAAAGGTCAGACCGATACTGTCAATGGTGTTGCACAAAGAAGAGAATCACATTCTCATCCTCGATAGGGTCAGTTCTCCGGATCGGCCAGCTCCACGCCGTCCCGGCTGTCCACCTCGGCCGCCGCCCGGGCGAAGCCGCACACATGGCGTGTCATGCGGCGCATCGCCGCCTCGCTGTCACCGTCCCGGATGGCCTCGGTGATCCGGGCGTGCGCACGGGCCGTGAGCTTGCGGATGTCCGCGTCCATGAACTGCTCGATGTCGGTGGCCGCGTGGATCGACTGCGAGAGAGCGCTCATGAACCCGATGAGAAGCTCGTTCTCACCGGCCCTCGCCACGGCGTTGTGCCAGTGGATGTTTGCGCGCAGGAACCGCTGGATGTCGTCCCCCGCCGCGACGAGCTCCGCGTGCGCGTCGTCCAGCTCCGCGAGGTCCGCGTCCGTCCGGCGCCTGGCCGCCAGCGCCGCGCACGCCGGCTCGATCGCCTCCCGGGTCTCGTGCAGGTCCTCCAGCCGGATCCGCTGCCCCCGGATCACCAACTGCACCGTATTGGCGAGCGATTCACGCCCCGGCCGGTGCACGAAGGCACCGCCCCCGCGCCCCGGCCGGATCTCCAGGAGCCGTTCGACCTCCAGGACGCGCAGCGCCTCGCGCACCGTCGCCCGGCTCAGCCCCGTCTGTTCCACCAGTTGCCGTTCCGGCGGCAGCGCCATGCCCTCCGTGAACTCCCCGGAGAGGATCCGCTCGCGCACCTCCGCCGCCAGCACGTCCGACGCCTTGGGAACCGTGAGCGTGTCGAAGTGCGGCCGGGGCTCACCGGCCGCGGCGCGCCCCCGGCCGTTGCGGGAAGGGTGTTCGGCGCTCTGCACAGGTTCGGGCCTCTCGTCGCAGGCCGCGCTCGTCGGCCTCTTTGGCTGAACCATTCAACACAGCACCCGTGCTGGGTGCCACCGGATACCTCCGAGGATGCCCCGGCCTTCAGGATCGATGTCGGGGCGATTCGGCGTCCGCAACGGTGGCGTCGCGCTCGCCCTCAAGCCGGTAGACGATCTCGGAGTTGAGAGACCTGCGGGCGGACTTGGCCTGAGCGGTGAGCCACCGGTGCAGTTCCGTGGGAAGTCTGAGCGTGATCTTTGTTTCTTCATCCATGCCCCTAGCGTAGTTGTAGAGTGGTGGCATGACGACCCTGGAGGAAGCCAAGGATGCCGGACGTGCCCGGTACACTTACCGGCTCCGCGTGTCGTCGACCGCCCGCACCGCGCTGGAGGCTGAGTGGGCGCGCTGCCGGTGGATCTGGAACGAGTGCTGCGCCCGATCGAAGAAGGCGTATGCCGACGAGGAGAAGTGCGGCCCGGCCCGCCTCGACAAGATGCTGACCGAGGCCCGCACCGCGAACGCGTGGCTGCGCGAGGGCAGTTCGGTACCGCAGCAGCAGGTCATCCGCGACTTCGCCAAGTCCCGCGCCAAGGCCCTGAAGGACATCAAGGCCCGGCTGCCACAGCACCAGCGGGCCGGGATGCCGAAATGCAAGAAGAAGCATGCGGCTGACCCGACGCTGAACTACACCCAGCGCGGGTTCCGGCTCAAGGACGGCCGCCTCCATCTCGCGGGCGGGATCGTGCTGAGCGTGGTGTGGTCACGGGAATTGCCCAAGCCGCCGTCCTCCGTCAGGGTCTACCGCGACAGCCTCGGCCACTGGTACGCCTCGTTCGTCGTGGCGACCACCACCGAGACCCTGCCTGCCACCGGCCGGGTGGTCGGCATCGACTGGGGAGTGAAGGAAACCGCGACCACTACCAGCGACGCCCACGACCTCCCGCATCCCGAGCACGGCAAGACCGCCACCGCCCGCCTCGCCCGTCACCAGAAGCAGATGGCCCGCCGCCGTGCCCCCAGAGGCAAGCCGCAGTCCAAGGGCTACCGGCAGGCACAGGCTCAGGCCGCGAAGGTCCACAAGAAGGCTGTCCGGCAACGGCAGGACACCGCCCGCAAGTGGGCCAAAACCATCGTCCGCGACTTCGACCAGCTCGCGGTCGAGGATTTCCGCCCGAAGTTTCTGGCGAAGTCCACTATGGCCCGCAAGGCGGCGGACGCCGCGATCGGCACGACGAAGACGGCCCTGCTGGACATGAGCCGCAAGCACGGCCGGACCGTGCACCTCGTACACCCCGCGCACACCACCATGGACTGCGCGCAGTGCGGAGCGAGAACCAAGCACGCACTACCGCTGTCGGAACGTACCTACATCTGCACCGAGTGCGAAACCGTGTCCCCCAGGGACAAGAACTCCGCCCTCGTGATGCTCGTCCGGGCTGGTCTCAACCCGGCGGTGCTGATCGTGTAAGAGCTGCCGGACCGCCGGTCCACAGCCAACGTGAGCCAGGAATCCCCCTTTAGCCGGGGGAGGTTTCAAATCACCATGCCGCCGTCCACCGGCAGCACCTGACCGGTGATGAAGGAGGCCGCGTCCGAGGCGAGGAACACGAAACTGCCCGCGATCTCCGCCGGCTCCGCCCACCGGCCCAGCGGAATCCGGGCGAGCATCTGGGCCGCGAACTTCTCATTGGTGCGGAGGGTCTCCGTCATGGGTGTGGCCGCCAGCGGGGCGAGCGCGTTGACCAGCACCCGCCGTCGCGCCAGTTCGCGGGCCAGGGACTTCGTCAGCCCGATGATTCCGGCCTTCGCGGCGGAGTAGTTGACCTGCCCCAGCGTGCCGACCAGGCCCGCCGACGAGGTGACGTTGATGATCCGCCCCTTCCCGTCGTCCGGCAGGAACGGCAGCGCGGCCTGCGCGCAGTGGAAGGTGCCCATGACGTGGATGTCGAGGACCCGCCGGAACGCCTCCTCCTCCAGCTTGTCGAACATGGCCGGCGCGATGACCCCGGCGTTGTTGACCAGGATGTGCAGCGTCCCGTCGGCGAGCGCCGCCGCGCGCGCCACGGCCGTATCGGCGGCGGACCGGTCCCGTACGTCGAGGGCGGCGCTGTCCGCCGTCAGGCCCGCCGCGCTGATCTTCCCGGCGACGGCCGCGGCGGCCGACTCGTCGACGTCGGTCACCAGCACCGCGGCGCCCGCGCGGGCCAGCGCCTCGGCGACCGCGGAACCGATGCCGCCCCCGGCGCCGGTGACCAGTGCCGACCGGCCCGTGAGGTCGAACAGCCCTGTGCTGTCGGTCATTCAGTAGCTCCTCGGGAGTCCCAGCGTGTGCGATCCCAGGTAGTTCAGGATCATTTCCTGGCTGATCGGTGCGATGCGCATCAGACGGGCCTCGCGGAAGTAGCGGGCCACGGCGTACTCCTCGGAGTAGCCCATGCCCCCGTGCGTCTGCACGGCCCGGTCGGCGGCCGTGAACCCGGCGTCCGCGCACAGGTACTTGGCGGTGTTCGCCTCCCGCCCGCAGGGCCTCCCGTTGTCGTACAGCCAGGTCGCCTTGCGCAGCACGAGTTCGGCCGCGTCGAGGCGGGCCAGTGAGTCCGCGAGGGGGAACTGGATGGCCTGGTTCATGCCGATCGGGCGGCCGAAGACGATGCGCTCCTTGCCGTACTGGACGGCCTTGTCGAGTGACGCCCGGCCGATGCCGAGCGCCTCGGCGGCGATCAGCATGCGTTCCGGGTTGAGGCCGTCGAGGAGGTGGCGGAAGCCCTGGCCCTCCTCGCCGACGCGGTCCTCGACCGGGATGCGCAGGTCGTCGATGAAGAGCTCGTTCGAGGTGACGGCGTTGCGGCCCATCTTCGGGATGGGGCGGATGTCGATGCGGTCGCGGTCGATGTCCGTCAGGAACAGGGTCATCCCGTCGGTCTTCTTGGTGACCTCGTCGGCCTTGCTGGTGCGGGTCAGGAGAAGGATCTTCTCCGACTCCATCGCCTTGGAGATCCACACCTTGCGGCCGTTGACCACGTAGTGGTCGCCGTCCCGTCGCGCGTACGTCGTGATGCTCGCGGTGTCGAGTCCGGCACCCGGTTCGGTGACGCCGAAACAGACGTGCAGGTCGCCGTTGGCGATGCGCGGGAGTGTCCGGCGCTTCAACTCCTCGGAGCCGTGCACCACGACGGGATGCATGCCGAAGATGGACAGATGGATGGCGCTGGCCGCGTTCATGCCGCCGCCCGACCGCGCCACCTCCTCCAACAGGAGGCTGGCCTCGGTGATGCCGAGGCCGTGGCCGCCGTACTCCTGCGGGATCGTGATCCCGAGCCAGCCGCCGCCCGCGACGGTCTCGTAGAACTCCGTCGGGAACTCGTGTGCCTGGTCCTTCTCCATCCAGTACTGGTCGTCGAAGTCGCGCAGCAGTCCGGCGACCGACTTGCGGATCGTTTCCTGGTCCTCGGTCAGTTCGAAGTCCATGCACGGACCCTTCTCCGGTTCCGGCTGCGAAACATATCAAAGGTCAGACCGAAGCAGTAGAGGTCTGGCGGCAGGCGGTCGGTGGCGGCCTACCGTCGAGTAATATCGCGCGGCAGGCCATCGGAGGAGGAACCGTGTCACGGTCCGAACGCTCGTCGCTGCTGCTCGCCGGACTGCTGGCGAGCGCGGGGGTCGCCCACTTCGCCTCGCCGAAACAGTTCGACGCGACGATCCCGCGCGCCCTGCCGGGGTCGCCGCGGACCTGGACGTACGCGAGCGGTGCCGTCGAACTGGCGCTGGCCGCCGGGATCGCCGTGCCGCGCACCCGGCGGACGGCCGCACTGGCCGCGGCGGCGTTCTTCGTGGGCGTGTTCCCGGCCAATGTGCAGATGGCGCTGGACTGGCGGGACCGTCCGGCCCCGCAGAAGGCGGCGGCCCTGGGACGACTGCCCCTGCAGATACCCCTCGTGCTGTGGGCCCGTAGTGTCGCGAAGAACAATGGGGAGGGACAGTCATGACAGGACGCCCGAACGTCGGCGACAAGGTCGAGGACTTCACACTGCCGGACGAGACCGGCGCGGAACGCGGCCTCACGGAACTGCTCGCCGAGGGGCCCGTGGTGCTCTTCTTCTACCCGGCCGCCCTGTCCGCCGGCTGCACCGCCGAGGCCTGCCACTTCCGTGATCTGGCGGCCGAGTTCGCGGCCGTCGGTGCCCGGCCCGTCGGTATCAGCGGCGACACGGTCGACAAGCAGAAGGAGTTCGCCGGGAAGAACACCCTCGGCATGCCCCTCCTCTCGGACGTCGACGGGACGATTCGGGAGCGGTTCGGGGTGAAGCGCGGGTTCTCGCTGGCACCCACCAAGCGGGCCACCTTCGTCATCGGCGAGGACCGCACGATCCTGGAGGTCGTCTCCAGCGAACTCCGGATGAACACCCACGCCGACCGCGCCCTCGCCGCACTTCGCGCCCACCGGAAGTGACACAGGGGCCGCAAATGCCGTATCGCGGTTGATGCGGTGCGGTACAGGGACCATCCTGGACGATATGGAGCAGGTCTCCGCCGCGGCGGTCATCGATGCCCGGGGCATCGTGACGGGGTGGAGCGAGGGTGCCCGGACGCTGACGGGATACCCGGCCGAGGAGGCCGTGGGCCGGTCGGTGGGGGCACTGCTCGCCGAACCCCCTTCCGCCACGTCCGTGGCCGCACTGGCCGGCCCGGTGGTTCTACGGCACCGGGACGGCTCCCTGCTCCTGCTCACCGTGCGGGCCTGCGCGGTGCTGGGCGCGGACGGGGCACCGGACGGATACGTCCTCACCGCCGAACCGCCCGCCGAACCGCCCGCCGACCCCGGCCCCACCCTCGCCGAGCAGGCCTTCCAGCAGGCGTCGATGTCACTGTCCGTCTTCGACACCGGGCAGCGCTATCTCCGCGTCAACGACGTCGCCTGCCGCGTGATGGGAGTACCGGAGGATGCCCTGATCGGCCGGTTCTTCCCGGAGAGCGTCGAGGACGTCGAACACAGCAGGGGCTTCCTCCACAACCTGCGCCAGGTGGTCGAGACGGGCAGACCGGTCCGCTACGACAGCTGGGCGGGCGCCCCCGCCCTGAACCGGGAGCACGCCTGGAGCATTGAGATGTGGCCGCTCAGGGATCCCTCCGGGGAGCTGACGGCGGTCGCCCTCGCGGCGTTCGACAGCACCGAGCAGTACCTCGCCCGACAGCGGCTGGCCCTGCTGAACGAGGCGGCGACCTGCATCGGCACCACCCTCGACGTGGTGCGCACCGCCGAGGAACTGGTCGAGCTGCTGGTCCCGCGCTACGCCGACTTCGCCAGCGTCGACCTGCTGCCGTGGGTGCTCGGCGCCGACGAACCGCCGCAGGCCCCGGACGGGGAGATCGTGCTGCGCCGCGTCGCCCACGGTTCCGTCACGGAGGGCGCGCCGGACGCCGCCGTGCACCTCGGGCAGGCGGACGTCTACCCGCTTTCCTCGCCGCCCGTGCGGGCCCTGCGCGAGGGCCGGGCGGTGCGCGGCCAGGCGGGCGAACCCGACTTCGTCCGCTGGGTGGAGGACCGCAACGCCCGCTCTCCCGAAGGCCGTTCGCACCGCGAGGGCGTCCACTCGATGATCGCGGTGCCGTTGCGGGCGCGCGGCACGACCCTCGGCGTCGCGGTGGCCGTCCGCATGGCGCACCCGGACGACTACGCGGAGGACGACGCCGTACTCGCCGAGGAGTTGGCCAGCCGGGCCGCCGTCTGCATCGACAACGCCCGCCGCTTCGCCCGCGAACGCAGCACCGCACTGGCCTTGCAGCACACCCTGTTGCCCCGCGGCCTGCCGGGACAGGCCGTGGTCGAGGTGGCGCACCGCTACCGGCCCTCCGGTTCACTCGCGGGCATCGGCGGCGACTGGTTCGACGTGATCCCGCTGTCCGGCAGCCGGGTCGCCCTCGTCGTCGGCGACGTCGTCGGACACGGCATCGCGTCCTCGGCGACCATGGGCCGCCTCTGCACGGCCGTCCGCACGCTCGCCGACGTGGACCTGCCGCCCGACGAACTCCTCACCCACCTCGACGACCTGGTCACCCATCTTGCGTCCGACGACACCGGCGACGAGGTCGCGGAACTCGGCGCGACCTGTCTCTACGCCGTCTACGACCCCGTCTCGCGCCGCCTCACCCTGGCCGCCGCCGGGCATCCGCCGCCGGCCCTCGTCCTGCCCGACGGGACCTCGAGCCTCGTCCCCATGACCGCGGGACCACCCCTCGGAGTCGGCGGACTCCCTTTCGAGGCCGTCGAGTTGGAGCTGCCCGAGGGCGCCGTCGTCGCCCTGTACACGGACGGTCTGATCGAGGACCGGGACCGCGACGTCGACCACGCCACCGCCGAACTGTGCCGCGCGCTCACCGCGTCCGCCGAGTCCCTGGACGCGCTGTGCGACTCGGTGCTGAAGGCCGTGATGCCGGAGGAACCGAGCGACGACGTGGCCCTGTTGCTGGCGCGCACCCGCGCGCTGGGCGGCGACCGGGTCGCCACCTGGGACATCGAACCGGACCCCGCGCGCGTGGCCGGGGCCCGGCAGGCCGCCACCGAGCAACTCGCCGCGTGGGGACTGGAGGAGGAGGCCTTCGTCACCGAACTCGTCGTCAGTGAACTCGTCACCAACGCCATCCGCTACGGCCAACCGCCCATCCAGCTCCGCCTGATCCGCGACCGCGCCCTCATCTGCGAGGTCTCCGACGGCAGTTCGACCTCACCGCATCTGCGCCGCGCCCACGCCTACGACGAGGGCGGACGCGGACTTCTCCTCGTCGCCCAGCTCACCCAGCGGTGGGGGAGCAGGCAGACCGGCAGCGGCAAGACGATCTGGGCGGAGCAGCCGCTGCCGCCCGACTGACGGGACCGCTCACTCGAAGGGGCAGCCGGGGTTCGGCGCGTCCTCCGAGAACGGCGATCCGTGCGGCAGGATGTACAGCACGTCCAGGACGAGCGGGGTCTTCCCCAGGTTGCGGCCGATGTGCACGTTGCCCGCCCCGGCGGGCTCCTGGATGGTGCTGCCCTGCCGGTACACGCCGTCGGAGGCGCAGCTGGAGTCGAAGTGGCTGAGCGTGCCCTGCTTGACGATTCCGTACAGGGGGCCGTCGTGGTAGTGCCAGCCGGTGGCCTGGCCGGGCGGAATGGTGATCTCGCGCACCGTGTAGTCGGTGTCGCCGATCGTGGTCTGGCTGATCAGCTTGGCGGTGACGCCGGGCCCGGCGGGGGTCGCCTGGGCGGTGCCACCGGCCAGCAGGGCGGCGGTGGCCACCGCTCCGGTCACGGCGGTACGGAACGCGGTGCGCATACGGGAACCTTCCGGTGAGATCTTGAGCCTCAGCCGTGAACATAGAGGCAGGGAAGGCGAGTTGGGGGTGGAAACACGCAACTTCCACCCCGGGACTCTCAGAATTCCTCGTGCGTTTCCGGGTCCCCGCCCAGGCGCTGCGGGGTGTGGTCGGAGAGGGCGGCGAGCTGGGCCGGGCCGAGTTCGAAGCCGAAGATGTCGAGGTTGGCGTGCTGCCGTTGCGGGTCGGCCGACTTGGGGATCGGGACCGCCCCGAGCTGGGTGTGCCAGCGCAGCACCACCTGCCCCGGCGTGACGCCGAATGCCTCCGCGACCGTTACGACGGTCGGGTCGTCGAGCAGCGCGGAACCGCGTCCGAGAGGGCTCCAGCTCTCGGTGAGAACGCCCTTCTCGACGCCGAAGGCACGCAGTTCGTCCTGCGGGAACAGCGGATGCAGCTCGATCTGGTTGACCGAGGGCAGCACGCCGGTCTCCTTCTCCAGCCGCTCGATGTGCCCGGGCGTGAAGTTGGAGACGCCGATCGACCGGACGAGACCTTCCTCGCGGAGCTTGATCATCGCCTTCCACGAATCGACGTACTTGCCCACGCGGGGCAGCGGCCAGTGGATCAGATACAGATCCACGTACTCCACGCCCAGCCGCGCCCGGGACTCCTCGAAGGACGCGAGGGTCTCGTCGTAGCCGTGGTGGCGGCCCGGCAGCTTCGTCGTCACGACGATCTCCTCGCGCGGCACACCGCTGCGCGCGATGCCCCGGCCGACGCCGGTCTCGTTGCGGTAGTTCGTCGCCGTGTCCACCAGGCGATAGCCCATGCGCAACGCGCCGTCGACGGCCTCCTCGGCCGTCGCGTCGTCCATCGGCCAGGTGCCCAGGCCGATGGCGGGGA
The DNA here is from genome assembly GCF_045209635.1 of Streptomyces sp. NBC_01622. Classification (NCBI taxonomy): domain Bacteria; kingdom Bacillati; phylum Actinomycetota; class Actinomycetes; order Kitasatosporales; family Streptomycetaceae; genus Streptomyces; species Streptomyces sp. NBC_01622. Next base: position 635,125 of record NZ_CP109293.1, on the reverse strand, counting down.
GCTTCGTTCCGTCGTTGAGCGTGTGCGTCGGGATGCTGATCACGACCGACCTTCCCTTGACTGTGCGGTACAGCCAGTATGGGCGCCCGGGAGCCCTGTCGCCTCGCGCGGTGATGGCTGTCACGATCTTCTTGAACCCGGTACGACCTGGGTACGACCCGGTGGGCACGACCGGCCGAGCAGGTACGACGACGGAGCGCGCATGACGACGGACAGCGGTACGACGGACGAGGCCGTGCGGGTGGACGGCATGGAGGTGAAGCCGGCCGCCGGGCACATCGGGGCCGAGATCACCGGTGTCGATCTGGCCGGTGAACTCGACGACGCCGTGGTGGCCGCGATCCGGGCGGCGGTGCTGCGCTGGAAGGTCGTGTTCTTCCGGGACCAACGGCTCGATCATGCCGGGCATGTGGCGTTCGCGCGCAGGTTCGGCGAACCGGTCGTGCTCGGCCGTCGCGGCAGCGCCTCACCGGCCGGCTTCCCCGAGGTCGAAACGACCGCCGACCGGCTGGAGTTGGGCGGCCGGTTCGGCATGGAGCACGAGGAGTGGCTGGAGCGGCGCCGGCACACCCTGCTGCGCGGCTGGCACTGCGACCACGGCGCCCGTATCGACCCGCCGACCGCGACGATCCTGCGCGCGGAGACCGTCCCGCCGTACGGCGGCGACACCACCTGGTCGAACCTGGCCGCCGCCTACGCCGGACTGTCGCAGCCGGTACGGGAGTTCGTGGACGGACTGCGGGCCGAGCACCGGCTCGGGGTCGGCTATCAGCCGCGTCCCGGCGACGACGCGTACGTGCGCCATCTCCTGGACCACCAGGTCGCCTCGGTGCACCCGCTGGTACGGGTGCATCCCGAGACGGGGGAGCGGGTGCTGTTCGTCAACGGGTACTACCTGGAGCAGATCACCGACGTCTCCCGCGCGGAGAGCGCCGCGATCCTGGAGCTGCTGCTCGCGCAGGCGACCAGGCCCGAGTACACCGTCCGCTTCCGCTGGGAGCCGGGCAGCGTGGCCTTCTGGGACAACCGGGCCACCATCCATCTCGCTCCCAGCGACAACGTCCACCTCGGTTTCCCCCGGACCATGCACCGGGTGATGCTCACCGGCGACATACCGGTGGGCGTCGACGGCAAGCCTTCGGAGCCGATCGTGGGCACCGAGCCCGGTCGCTGGTGAGATCGGGGTCAGTCGGCGGCCCGCCAGCCGAGTGCCGGTCCGAGCTTGGTCGCCATGTCCGTGAGGATCTGCACGTAGTCCTCGTGCTCGAAGGTGAACGGCAGCGCGAACGCCACCTCGTCGATCTCCCTGAACGCGGCGTGCGCGTCCAGGAGTTCGGCGATCTCCTCCGAGGTGCCGACGATGTCCGGCGCGAACATCAGCCGGGCCGGGCCCTGTGGTGACGTCGTACGGGGCGCGCGTTTGCGGGCGAACTCCTCGTACTTCGCCCGCTGTTGGGGCGACGCTGAGTCGGTGGGGATCACGACCAGCCCCTGGGAGACGCGGGCGGACTCCCCGTCCGGGTGGTGGGCGCGGAACGTGCGGATGTGGGAGAGCTGGATCTCCGCGAAGTCCCTTGACGCGTCCGGCCCTTCGGCCTTGACGACGCTGCTCGTCAGGAAGTTCATACCGTGCTCGCCGGCCCACTTCGCCGAACTCGCGCTGCCGCCGCCGTACCAGAGGCGACGGCCCAGACCGGGGGAGTGCGGCTGGACCCGGTCGGAGAACACCTCGAAGCCCTCGACGCCGCTGAAGTCGGTGGCCGGCTTGCCACGCACGAAGTCCACGAGCCGCCGCACCCGCTCGTAACTGAAGTCCTCGGCGTCGCCCGTGTCGGGGTACAGCGCTTCCCTGACCTGGTCGTAGTGCATCGGCGGGCCGACGCTGACGCCCGGGTTGATCCGGCCCCCGGAGAGGATGTCGACGGTCGCCAGGTCCTCCGCCAGCCGCAGCGGGTTCTCCCAGCCGAGCGGGATCACCGCGGTGCCGAGTTCGATGCGGCTGGTGCGCTGCGAGGCCGCCGCCATGATCGCGACGGGGGAGGAGATGCCGTACTGGAGATGGCGGTGGCGCAGCCAGGCGCTGTCGAAGCCGAGCCGTTCGCCGAGTTCGATGATCTCCAGCGTCGACTCGTGGCCCCGGCGCGGATCGGCCTCGTCGAAGAGGCCGATGGTCAGGAAGCCCAGCTTGCGCAACGGGCGTGAGGTGGGCGGCACGGGCTCCTCCGGCGGTCGTACGTCAGTTCTGTTCTGTCCCGATTGTGGCAGGTGAACGTTGCGGGCGTGTGATCAGCGCAGCGGGATGGTGATCTCGTCCTCGACCGGCGGGTCGACCTCCTGGGCGCGGTTTCCGGTGGCCGCGAAGCAGCGCAGGCGGATGGCTTCCGGGGTGACGTCCAGCCGCAGGAAGCACTTGAAGAACGGCGGGCTGTACGTCACCGAGCTGGGCGAGAAGAGTTGCGTGTAGATCTTGCGCACCGGGAGGCGGAAGCGCGAGCGGCGGTCGGGGCGGCCCCCGGCGCCCAGCAGGCTCGCGACCAGGCGGACGCGGCGGGTGATCCGGACGGGCGGGCCCGGGGTGCGGGTCGGCGGGATACCGAGGCGCTCGCAGATCACGGCCGACGCCTCGGCCTCGGTGAGGGTGAAGAAGCGGCGCAGGTGCAGTCGGCGCCCGTAGAGCCTGCTGTAGAAGGCCAGGGAGTCGCCGCGCAGCGGATAGCAGCGGAAGTCCTGCTCGGTGACGTTGCCGATGTCGACGCGCGGGACGGTGTGGGTCGCGTGCATGAACGCGCCGCCGCCGCCCGAGACCACGTACTGGAGCGTGCGCCCGTCCGTCAACTGGACTGGATAGCGCTGGTAGTTGTGGATGTCGCCGCCGATCGCCGCCACGAAGTGGTGGTCCGGATCGCGGACGATGTCGTCGACCGTGCCGCCGCCCTCGATGGCACAGGGGTCGTACTTGCCGTCCACATACAGCGGCGAGCCGGTGACGAGGATCTTCGGCGTCGGCCCCTTCGCCACCTCGCGCAGCCAGGCGCCCTGTTCGGCGTCGATCGTGCCCAACAGGCCGGTGTCGATGCCGATGATCCGCACCGGTCCCGCGTCGATCGCCCAGTACGGGCCCGGCTGGACGGCCTGTTGGAGCGGCGAGGAGCGCAACTCCCGTTCCTTGTCCAGTTGTTCGCCGTCGGTCGGGCGGGGGTGGTGCCACAGGAGTGAGCGCCACCAGGCCCGCGTCAGCGGACGCGGCTTCGGCTCCGGCGCGGGCAGGGCGGGCGCGTCGTCGCAGAAGACGCGCATGAAGCCGCCGAGACCCTCGTACCAGTCGTGGTTGCCGGGTATCGCGTAGATGGGTGCCGGATAGTCCTGGTACGGACGGAAGAACTTCGTGCCGTAGTCGTCCGCGGTGCCGACGGGATAGATGACGTCGCTGGCCATGACCGCGAAGTCCGTCCCCTGACTGGCCTTCAGAAACCCTGGCACGACGGCGTATTGGGGATCGTCGCCCTCACCCGTGTCACCGATGACCATGAAGGAGAAGGTGTCCGCGTCGCCGCGCCGGATCACCTTGTCGGCGGGGGCGCCGGCGGCCGTGCGCTGCGCGACCCAGCGGCTGCGGGTGTCGCCGGTCGGATCCCCGAACCAGGACGCCAGCACGCCGTTGCGGGCGGCCCACAGGGTCTTCGGACTGAGCCACGAGACCTTCTCGACGTGGGACGGCATGAGCTGCTGGTACGCGCCGCGCTCCGCGGTGCCCCAACCGGCGCCTTCGGCGGTATCGCGTGAAGATTCAGACACCGGCGAACCGTAACAATGAGCCATGGCGGGGCGAGAGGCGGGGGCCTGGCAACATCAACTCGACGACGCTCAACCGAAAGGCCCCCCGCATGTCCGGCGAAGCCGACTTCATCGATCTGCTCCCTGATCCCGAACTCCGGTCGGACCGGCTGCTGTTGGGCATCCGCCACTTCGACGAGCCCTTCCTCCTCACCGTTTCCCTCTCCCAGGGCCTGGGCTCCAGCGACCTGTGGCTGGACCGGGGCAGGGCGGGCAAGGCGCGGCTCGCGGAGTTCCGCCGGATCGGCGACCGGGTCCTGTTCGCCGTACGCAACAAGCACTTCCTCACCTCCGGCGACGAGGCCGCCGTACGGGCCGGGGGCGAGTCGTTCGCGCTGTCCGTGGTGTGGAGCGGGCCCGTGCTGCGGGAGGAGAACGGGACGGTGGTCGTCGACGCGACCGGCCTGGTCCTCGCCGACCACGACCGGGTCGCCGAGCATCTGCACGCGCACGAGCAGGGCGACTACACGATCGACGAGTCGGCGAGCCTCCCGCTCGTCGCCGACAGCCGCACCGGGCCGCGCGCCGTCCGGCTGCCCGCGCTCCTCACCTTCCGGGGCCCGGGCCGGGGCCGGGCGGTGCAGGCCGTGGCCGCCGACCCGCGCGCCCTCACCGTCGTCCAGCAACTCAACCTGATGCGGCTGCCCGCGACCCCGCTGCCCGTCCGCCGCTATCACCCCGCCTCGGGCGGTTATGGCATCGGCTACGCCGACCACGGCCTCGTCGGCCGGGCGGGCACCCAGGTCAGGTTCCAGCCCCGCTTCCGCGCGGAACCCGGCGGCGACCCGATCGTCTTCCAGGTGGACCCGGCTGTCCCCGAACCCTTCCGCTCGGCGGTCGTCGAGGGCGGCAACTGGTGGCAGCGGGCCTTCGCCCGGATCGGACTCCCGGACGCCTACCGGGTCGAGACCGGCGGCGCCGGCTTCGACCCGTACGAGCCCGGCGTCAACGGCGTGGTCTGGGTGCACCGGACCGGCCGCGGCTGGTCCCTCGGGCAGGGGCTGACCGACCCGCGCACCGGCGAGATCCTGCACGCCCGGGTACGCCTCGGCTCCCAGCGCGTCGAGCAGGTCCGCGCGCTCGGCGAGGCCCTCCTCGCCCCCTACGGCCGCCCGGACGAGGCCGAACGGCTGGCCGCCGTCGAGGAGTTGGTGCTCGCCCGGCTGCGCCAGCTGGCCGCGCACGAGATCGGCCACGCACTCGGCTTCATGCACAACTTCGCCGGTACCGCGCACCCCGAGCCGTCCGTCATGGACTACCCGCACGCCCGCATCCACGTCACCGAGGAGGGCGATCTCGATCTCTCCGCCGCGTACGGCACCGAACTCGGGCCGTGGGACCACTACTTGGTCGCGCACGCCTACGGACGGTTCGGCGAGGGCGAGGAGGACACCGCGCTCGCCGCACTGCGCCGCGAAGCCGCCGAGGCCGGTCTCACCTACGTCTCCGACGAGGACGCCCAGGGCCCGCACGCCGCGCACGCCGACGCCGTGCCCTGGGTCGGCGGAGCGGGCGCCCTCCGGGCGCTGGAGACGATGCTGCGGGTCCGCCGTATCGCCCTGGACGGATTCTCCGCCGGGGTGCTGCCGCCCGACCGGCAGACCGGCGAACTGGAGGAACGCGCCGCGCTGTTGCACCTCCTGCACCGGCACGAGCTGGCGGCCGTGGCCCGGCTGGTGGGCGGGGTGCGCTATGCGTACGGGCTCGCGGGCGAGGCCGGCCGGGGCACGGAGGCCGTCGACGCGGCCACTCAGCACACGGCACTGACCCGACTCGCCGGACTGCTGCGTGCCGAACAACTCACCCTGCCGCGCGCGGTGTTGGACACGCTCACCCCGCCCGCGATCCGCTACGGCCGGACGGACCAGTACCTCGACACGGGTGCCGGACGGATCTTCGACCCCTTCGAAGCCGTACGGGCCGCGACCGCCCTGGTGACCCAGCAGTTGCTGGACCCGGCCCGGCTCAACCGGGTGGCCTGGCAGCACGCGGCCGACCCCGCCGTGCCCGGCGTCGTGGAAATCGTCGACGCGCTCCTCGCCACGACTTGGCGCCGGAGCGACCCAGTGCCCGGGGAGCTGCCCGGCGGGACCGCCGGGCAGCACGCGGCGGACTGGACCCTCCTGAACCACCTGCTGACCCTGCTCGACGACACCGCGCTGCACATGCCGGTACGCATGTCGTTGCGCGGCGCCGCACGGCGGCTGGCGACAGAGCTGCGCTGCCAGGGCGACGAACAGGCCGGTGAGGCAGGGGAGTTGATCCGCGCCTTCCTCGCCGACCCCGGCTCGGTGCGGCTCGATCCGCTGCCCCGGGTGCCGCCGGGCGCGCCCAACTGAGGTCGCCGTACGCGTCCTTATCGGGGTCTACGGCGGCCGGTGGTCGGACTCGGGCCGTGGCCACCGCTGTTGGTCACCACCCGCCGGGGTGTTGCGGCGTCCCGTCCGGTGAAGGCCGAATCCGGTTGCCCGTCACCGGGCTGCGGGGTGATGGGATGCCGGGCGATGGAACGGTCCCAGTTGCCCTCGCCCATCACCAGCAGTGGGTCGAACATCACGACGACCCCGGCCAGCAGCAGGAAGATGATCGGTCCCAGCAGCATGGGCAGCAGCAGCGAAGTGGCCGAGTCGCCCGTCCACGCCCCGCCGGTGCCGTGCAGATGGACGCTCACGGCGGCCATGGCCGTGTAGTGCATCCCGGACACGGCCACGCCCATCACCAGGCTGGCGCCCAGACTCGCGAGGAAGCCCCGGATGGAGACGGCCGCCCACAGGGCCGCCGTCGCGGCGACGATCGCGATCGCGATGGAGAGCGCGACCGTGCTGGTCCGGTACTCGATGCTGCCGTTCAACTGCAGGGCGGACATGCCCAGATAGTGCATCGCGGCGACCCCGAGGCCGGTGATCACCCCCGCCGCGGTGAGCGTGCCGGTGGTGGCGCCGCGATACCCCACGGCGAACACCCCGACGGCGACCATGACGATCGCCACGGCCAGACTCAGCACCGTGAGGCCGACGTCGTAGCCGATGCGGGTCTCCTCGACCTGGAAGCCGAGCATCGCGACGAAGTGCATCGTCCAGATGCCGCTGCCGATCGAGGTCGCGCCCAGCGCGAGCCAACCCGCCTTCCAGGAACGTTCGTTGTGCAGGGACCGCACCACGCAACGCAGTCCCAGAGCACCTCCCAGGCAGGCCATCAGATAGGCCGCCACCGGAGTCACCGCACCGTAGCGGAACCCGTCGATCGTGCCTTGCATGAGCCAACTCCCCCCAGAGTCCTGGCTTCTTGTGGGGGGAGTATGTACGAGCCGGGGCCGGGCCGCGCACCGCTTTCACATCTGTAGTTGACGAAGTCTCCACTTTCAGGGACCACTTGGGGCGCATCGGGGGCGATACGCGGACAGATGCGGTCAGGCGGTCAGGGCTGTTGCGGCTTCTCGCGGTCGATGAAGTCCTTTGTCTTGTCCTGCGCCATGTCGACCTGCTTGGCGTGCTTGCCGCTGGTGCGTTCGTCGATCATGTCTCCCGCCTTGTCCACGCCCTGCTTGGCCTTGTCGGGGTTCTGGCCGAGCATTCCCTTGACCTTTTCCATGAACGACATGGGTGTCCTCCTTCGGACGTGCGTTGGCCCTCCCAGCATCCCCCGCGTTCGCGCGAGCCGCATTTCGGTGCCGGGCGGGGCCGGCCGCCACCCGGCATCAGGCGGGCACGAGCGGTTCGTGTTCGTCGGTGGCGCGGGCCCCGCGGATGGGGGACACCGTGAGCGCGAGCGCCTGGAGGACCGCTCCGGTCAGCCCCACTGACAGGGCGAACCGGTAACCGACGTGGTCGGCGAGGAGCCCGCCCAGCGGCGCCCCGATCGCCACCATTCCCCAGTTGAACGAGCGGATCGTGGCGTTCATCCGGCCCCGCAGCCGGTCGGGCGTGACCGCCTGGCGATAGCTCATCTCCACCGGGCTCTCGAGCGAGATCGCCGCGGACACCACGAAGAAGGCCGCGGACACGCAGACCAGGGCCCACGGCCCGCGGTGGGCGAGCACCAGCGGCAGCCAGCCGACGGCGGCGAGGAGACGGCCCGCGATCAGGGTGGCGCCGACGTCGAGCTTTTTCGCCACCCGCGCCGAGAACGCGCCGCCGAGCACTCCGCCGAGTCCCGCGCAGGCGTAGGTCACGCCCAGGCCGAAGTCCCCGATCCTCAGGTCACGCAGCGCGAAGACGACGAAGACCGTACTGACCACGGTGTTGAAGAGGAGCATCAGATGCGAGGTCAGCGCGATGGACGCCAGGGCCCGGTGACGGTAGACCCAGGCCACCCCCTCCCGCAGCTCACTGACGAGACCGCGCCGCGCGCCCCGGTCGGGCACCGGATCGGGGGCCCGCACCGAGCTGAGCAGCAGACCGGAGGCCAGATAGCCGGCCGCGTCCACGAGAACGGCGAGCGGTGCGCCCAGCAGCTTGATCAGCACGCCGGCGATCAGGGGCCCCGTCGACCCGGCCGCCGCGTCGGCCTGTCCCACCCGGGCGTATCCCGCATTGAGGAGTTCCCTGGGGACCAGCTGTGGCACGTAGGAGTGGTTGGCCGCGTCGAAGAACAGACAGAGCACCCCGAAGGCGAAGACGCACGCGCACAGGGTGGCGATGTCGAGCCGGTCCAGTGCGTACAGCAGCGGAATCGCGCCGAGCAGAGCGGCCCTGCCGAGATCCATGGCCACCATCACCGGCTTGCGCCGACAACGGTCCACCAGGACCCCGGCCATGAGGCCGAAGAGCAGATAGGGCGCCCAGCGGGCCGCGTTGACCAGGCCCACCTCGGTCGCGGACGCGCTCAGCGTGACGGCGGTGAGGATCTGGAGGGCGAGCCCGGACACCTGTGAACCGAACGCCGAGACCGCGGAGGCGGTCCAGAAGCGCGTGTACCCGGGAACGTCCACCAGACGAGGCATGATCGGACCGTACCCGGCGGGACCCGCGCGTCACCTTCGGGGATCACAAGTGGCTTGTCCGCGACGCCAGTTGGACGCGGGGACAGAGGGAAAACCCTTGAGTGCCCCTGCCTTGCGTGACATGGACGGGTCAACACTGTCATTCTCCACGCAGTTACCCCACGGATCCTCCATGGATCGGTCAAAGTTCGGTCGGCCCCGCACAGCTCAGCTCTCCCGGACAGCAGACCCGGCTGTCCGGTCTGTCACCGGCCGCGTCCGCGGCCGTCGCAGGAGGAGTACGAGTGAGACGCATCCCCCGCAAGCGGACCGCGGTTGGAGCCCTGATCTCCACCGCCGCGCTCCTCGCCGTCGGCATCCAGTCGGTTCCGGCGAGCGCGAAGCCCGCGTCCCCCCACCCCAGCCCGCTGCGTACCGGCAGCCTGGAGGCGAAGCTCACCCCGGCACAGCGCACCGCCCTGGTGAAGAGCGCCTCCGCGAACAGCACGAAGACCGCCCGCACCCTCGGCCTCGGTGCCAAGGAGAAGCTGGTCGTCAAGGACGTCGTCAAGGACAACGACGGCACCCTCCACACGCGCTACGAGCGCACCTACGCCGGTCTGCCCGTCCTCGGCGGCGACCTCGTCGTACACACCCCGCCCGCCGCGCAGGCGACCGGCACGGTGAGCGCGACCTTCAACAACAAGCACACCCTCACCGTCCCCTCCACCACCGCGTCCTTCGCCAAGTCGGCCGCCGAGACCAAGGCCCTCACCACCGCGAAGGCCCTCGACGCCAAGGCGCCGAGCACCGACAGCGCCCGGAAGGTGATCTGGGCCGGCGACGGCGCCCCGAAGCTCGCCTGGGAGACGGTGATCGGCGGCTTCCAGGACGACGGCACCCCGAGCCAGCTGCACGTCATCACCGACGCCACCACCGGCAAGGAACTCTCCCGCTTCCAGGGCATCGAGACCGGCACCGGCAACACCCAGTACAGCGGCACGGTCTCGCTGAGCACCACGCTGTCGGGTTCGACGTACCAGCTGTACGACACCACGCGCGGCGGTCACAAGACGTACAGCCTGAACAACGCCACGTCCGGTACCGGCACCCTGATGACGGACGCCGACGACGTGTGGGGCACCGGCGCGGGCTCCAACACCCAGACCGCGGGCGCCGACGCGGCCTACGGCGCCCAGACGACCTGGGACTTCTACAAGAACACCTTCGGCCGCAGCGGCATCAAGAACGACGGCGTCGCCGCCTACTCGCGCGTCCACTACAGCACGGCGTACGTCAACGCCTTCTGGGACGACAGCTGCTTCTGCATGACGTACGGCGACGGCTCGGGCTCCACGCACGCGCTGACCTCGCTGGACGTGGCGGGCCACGAGATGAGCCACGGTGTCACCTCCAACACCGCCGGGCTCAACTACACCGGTGAATCAGGTGGGTTGAACGAGGCGACCTCCGACATCTTCGGCACGGGTGTCGAGTTCTACGCCAACAACAGCAGTGATGTGGGCGACTACCTCATCGGCGAGAAGATCGACATCAACGGCGACGGCACGCCGCTGCGTTACATGGACAAGCCGAGCAAGGACGGCGGCTCCGCGGACAGTTGGTACTCGGGTGTCGGCAACCTCGACGTCCACTACTCGTCGGGTCCGGCGAACCACATGTTCTACCTGCTCTCCGAGGGCAGCGGCACCAAGGTCATCAACGGCACCACCTACACCAGCACCACCTCCGACGGTGTCGCCGTCGCCGGGATCGGCAGGGCCGCGGCCCTGCAGATCTGGTACAAGGCGCTGACGACGTACATGACGTCCACCACCAACTACGCCTCGGCCCGCACGGCCGCGCTCAGCGCCGCCGGGGCGCTGTACGGCACAACGTCCGCCCAGTACGCGGGAGTCGGCAACGCCTTCGCCGGCATCAACGTCGGCAGCCACATCACCGTGCCGACCAGCGGTGTCACGGTCACCAACCCGGGCAGCCAGTCCTCCACCGTGGGTACGGCGGTGAGCCTGCAGGTCGCGGCCAGCTCCACCAACAGCGGTTCGCTGACGTACGCGGCGACCGGACTGCCGACCGGCCTCTCGATCAGCAGCTCCACGGGCGCCATCACCGGCACCCCGACGACGGCGGGCACGTACAGCACCACGGTGACCGTCACCGACAGCACCGGGGCGACCGGCACCGCATCCTTCACCTGGACCGTCAGTTCCAGCGGCGGGGGCGGCAGTTGCACCTCGACGCAGTTGCTCGGCAACGCGGGCTTCGAGTCGGGCAGCACGACCTGGACCGCGACCAGCGGGGTCATCACCAACTCCAGCAGCCAGGCGGCCCGCACCGGTTCGTACAAGGCCTGGCTCGACGGCTACGGTTCGACCCACACGGACACGCTGTCCCAGTCGGTGACGATCCCGAGCGGCTGCACGGGTACGACGTTCACCTTCTACATCCACATCGACACGGCTGAGACCACCACCAGTACGGCTTACGACAAGCTCACGGTCACCGCCGGATCGACCACCCTGGCCACCTACTCCAACCTCAACGCGGCCAGCGGCTACGTGGCGAAGTCCTTCAGCCTGTCGGCCTTCGCGGGTACCACGGTCGCTCTGAAGTTCAGCGGGGTCGAGGACTCCTCGCTCCAGACCAGCTTCGTGATCGACGACACCGCCGTCACGACCAGCTGATCGGCTTCACCTGTTCCGTCCGGCACCCCGCACGCGCCCCCAGGCGTGCGGGGTGTTCCGGTCAGCTCAGCGGGTCCAGCGTGAGATAGGCCTGCTGCGGGTTGCCGTCGTTGACCAGGGACTCCTGGGCGCCGACGTCGTCGAACGCGAAGGCGTACGCCTTGCCGTCCGCCATCTGCGCGTGGATCTTGCGCGCGTAGTGGTTGGTCACCGTGTCCACGTAGAAGTTCGCCGTGGTGGTGTCGGGCTGGTTGGGGTTGACCAGGAGCGTGGAGCGGTTGAAGCCCGCGCACAGGGTGCGCGAAATCGGCCCGCGCACCAGGTCGTTGGGCGCGTCGAGGTACTTGTAGCAGCCGAAGATGCTGGCCGCGTCCGGCTTCTGGAAGGTGGTGACGACCGCACCGGAGCTGTTGGTGAAGTTCATGACGTTGCCCGAGACCCGGCCGTAGTACTTGGTGTTCGGCTGGTCGGCGAACGGTGTCACGGTCAGGGTCGACGACGAGTACTTCGACCAGACGCGGTTGATGTAGTCGTCCATCACGGTGCTGGGCAGGGCGCCTGTCTCAATGCCGTACCCCGGTGAGAGCGCTCGCAGAACGGTGCCGTCGGACCGGGTCTGGATCAGGTTGGCCCAGCCGCCCGGCTGTCCGCGCAGCGCGTTGAAGAACCCGGTGTAGCCACCCGACTTGAGGTGTCCGGTGCTGGCCGTGCTCCCGTCGGACCGCTGCACCCCGACCGCGTACGGCGCCGAGAACATGTCCACCTGGGTGCTGTTGATCCACAGCCCGGAGTCGTTCAGCGTGTACTCGGACCAGTTGAAGAGGATGTTGCGGTTCGGGTCGGTCGGGTTCTGCACGGCCGGCTGCACCAGGCCGCCGGTGGTCAGCTTGAACACCAGCTTCTGGCCGTACGAGAAGTAGATGCGGCCCGAGAACTTGGGGATCCGGATGGTGGTGGACTGTCCGGCCGCCGGTCCCGCGATCGACGCGTCGGGTGCCGGGGTGGGCGGGTTGCCGCCGGCCGGCCAGGCGTGGAACGTGCCGGCCGCGTCGGCCCAACCCTGTTGGCCGGTCGCGAGGTTGGTGCCGAGGTCGTAGATGTAGACCGCGTCACCGCGGCCCGAGTTGTTGGTGATCTTCAGCGGGATCGTGGCGGGTACCGCCGCGTCCGCCGTCAGCGGTGTGGCCAGCGCGAGCATCGTGGCCACCGCGGTCGCGGCGCCCAGTCGGCGCAGGATTCTGCCGAGCACTACTCACCTCCGTGTGGGGGGTGTACGAAAAATTGGTCCGTACCTGTGTGAGAGCGCTCTCAGAGTCGCGCCGAGCCGCGAGCATGTCAATGAGTTGAACGAAAGGTGCCCACGGCAACTCGCGTCGTGGGCACCTGGATTGAATCAGTGAAGGCCGTCTGTCGATCAGAACGTACGGTCCAGCAGATCCAGGAGCGCGACCCAGTGACGCTCGTCGGCCTCCGCGTTGTACGAGGAGGTGTCGGCCTGCGTGTAGCCGTGCTGCGCGCCCGGGTAGACCTCGCAACGGTGCCGGACACCCGCCGCGGTGAGCGCGTCGTCGAACCGCTTGATCTGGTCCTCGGGCAGCGAGGGGTCCTGGTCGGCGTGGCCGAAGTACAGCTCGGCGGTGAGGTGTTCGGCGGCCAGGTGCGGGCTGTTCGGGTCGTCGGTGGCCAGCCGCCCGCCGTGGAAACCGCCCACCGCCGCCACCCGGTCCGGGTAGGCACCGGCGGTGTAGAGCGCGAGGCGGGCGCCCATGCAGTATCCGGTGATCGCGATCGGCCCGTCCACGACCAGCGGGGACTCGGCCAGCCAGCGCAGATAGGCGCCGGCGTCCCGCTCGATCAGTTCGGGGTGCCGGGCAAGCCCCATGATCAACGGGCCCACCTTCTCGAAGATCTCCGGGCGCCCGTCGTGATCGATGAACTCGGGCAGTTCCACCACCGGCGCGCGCCCCTGCCGATAGAACACGTTCGGCACCAGGACCGTGTAGCCGGCCTCGGCCAGCCGGTCGGCCATCGACTTGAGGTGGGGACGCAGTCCGAAGGCGTCCTGGTAGAGCAGCACGGCCGGACGGGGGCGCTCGTCACCGGGATGCACCAGATAGGCGTCGGCGATGCCGTCCTCGGTGGGGATGTCCACGGCTGTGCCCTGCACGGCGGTCATGGCGGGGGTGCCTCCCAGCGGTTCGGCGCCGGGCCCGCTGCCGGCCCGGAGCGGCGTGTTCCGATCATCGTGGCACGCCCGCCCACGGCCCCGGCGCCGGGGTCACTCGAAGCGGGAGACGTCCCCCGCGCCCTTGCGGACGATCTCGGCCTCGCCGCTGGAGAAGTCGATGACCGTCGTCGGTTCCGTGCCGCAGTCCCCGGAGTCGACCACCGCGTCCACCACGTGGTCGAGCCGGTCCTTGATCTCCCAGCCCTGGGTCATCGGCTCTTCCTCGTCGGGCAGGAGCAGGGTGCTGGACAGCAGCGGCTCGCCCAGCTCGGCCAGCAGCGCCTGGGTGACGACATGGTCGGGGATGCGCACGCCCACGGTCTTCTTCTTCGCGTTCAGCAACTGGCGCGGCACCTCCCTCGTCGCCGGGAGGATGAACGTGTAACTGCCGGGCGTGGACGCCTTGATGGCGCGGAACACGTCGTTGTCGATGTGCACGAACTGGCCCAGCTGGGCGAAGTTCTGGCACACCAGCGTGAAGTGGTGCCGGTCGTTCAGATGCCGGATCGTACGGATCCGCTCCATGCCCTCACGGTTGCCGAGCTGGCAGCCCAGCGCGTAGCAGGAGTCGGTCGGATACGCGATCAGCGCGCCCGTCCGCACACTGTCCGCGACCTGCGAGATGGTGCGCGGCTGCGGGTTGTCCGGGTGCACGTCGAAGTACTTGGCCACCCGCCGAGCTTATGCCGTACGGCCACGGGTCGCCGCGCCGGCCCTCACACCGCCCGATTCGCGCGGGCGTACCCCGGCGAAACCGGGGAAGCCGACCAGTGCGCTCGGGGCTCTCCCCCGAACCCGGGCAGGACGGCTCCGCCGGCGGCTCCCCTCCGAGGCCGCGGCGGAGCCGTTCCGGCGCCGGGTGCGCGAGCGGCCGTACGGGTCGGTCGTCGGCCGCGCCACGCCGTCCCCGCTCAGCCGCGCAGCCGTACCGGGATCTCCTGCCAGCCGAAGGCGATGAAGGACGGCACCTGGCGCAGGGTGGCCGCGTCGACGGCGAGGCGGGCGTCCGGGAAGCGGTCGAAGAACGCGGGCAGCGCGGTCAGGGCCTCCACCCGGGCCAGCGGCGCGCCGATGCAGCGGTGCACGCCGATGCCGAAGGACAAGTGGTCGTCGGCGCCGCGGGCCGCGTCGAAGACGTCAGCGTCGGGGCCGTAGTGCGCGGGGTCGAGCCCGGCCGCCGCGTACGTGGTGATGATGGCGTCCCCGGCCGGGACGGTGATGTCGCCGACGGTGAGGTCACTGACCGCGAACCGGAGCGGCAGCGAGGCGATGGACGGGTGGACGCGCAGGGTCTCGTCGACGACCGCGTCCCAGCCGATCTCCCCGGAGCGTACGTCCGCGAGCTGCTCGGGGCGCTTGAGCAGGGCGACGATCGCGTTGCCGATGAGGTTGACGGTCGTCTCGAAGCCCGCGCCGATCACCAGCAGCAGTGTGTACAGCAGTTCCTCGTCGCTGAGCCGGTCGCCGTCCTCGTCCCGCACCCGGATCAGCTCCGTGGTCAGGTCGTCGCCGGGGTGCTCGCTGCGGTGGGCGATCAGCGCGGGCAGCACGGTGCCGATCTGCTGCTGCACGAACGCCGCGTGCTCCGGAGAAGGATCGGAAGTGTCCATGATGGCCGCGATCAGCCGCCCGGTGTCGCCCACCAACTCGTCCGGTACGCCGAAGAGTTCACAGATGATCCGCATCGGCAGGGGATGGGCGAGCGCGGCCCTGATGTCGACCGTCTCGGCGTCGTCGGCCGTCACCGCGTCCAGCAGCTCCGCCGTGATCGTCTCCACCCGGGCCCGCATCGCCTCGGTGCGCCGGTGCGTGAAGCTCGGCGCCACGAGTTTGCGCAGTCGGGCGTGGTCGGCGCCGTACGTGGAGAGCATGTTGATGACGCCGATCCAGCCCAACACCCAGCCCCAGGAGGGGTGTTCGCCGATCTCGGGCCACAGGCGCCAGTGCAGCCGGGGGTCCCTGCTGACCTGCGGGTCCAGGATCAGTTCCTTCAGGGTGTCGTAGCCGGTGGGCGCCCAGGCGGGGATGCCGCCGGGCAGTTCGACGGGCACGATCGGGCCGAGGGCACGCAGCTTGGCGCTCTCGGCGGCCATGTCGGCGCCGAACGGGTCGAGGGCGATGCGGTCGGACACGGTCACGACGGGTCTCCTGGCTGGTCGGGGGAGCGGGGGCTGAACCGCACGGGCAGCGATGTGAGCGAGCGGTGGAAGGGTCCGGGACGCCAGGTCAACTCCGCGCGCGGTACGACGGGTTCGAGGTCGGGCAGCCACAGGGTGAGGCGTTCGATCGCCTCCGTCGCGATGAGCAGCGTGTGCCGCTTGACCGGGCAGGCGTGCGGGCCCGCCGACCACGACAGGTGCGAGGCGTCCTTGGGATGCCGGCCGCTGACGACCTCCCGCTCGGCGAAGTGCGCGAGCGCGCCGTACGAGACGACGACCGGTATGGCCGGCCTGATCCACACGCCGTGGAAGGTGACGGGCGAACGGGCGTAGTGGATCCCGTAGTTGGCGAGCGGGGTCTCGTGGTGCAGGACCTCCACCACGGCGTCCATGACCGGGCGGGCGCCGCTGGTCAGCGTGGAGTAGTAGACCGAGGTGCCGAGGATGCGGGACAGGGCGTTGGACACCAGGTTCGCGGTCGGCTCGTGACCCGCGCCCAGGGTGAGGAACACCTGCCAGGCGACCTCCTCCGGACTCAGCCCGGCCGGGTGGTCCAGGAGCCAGCTCGGCAGGTCGTCGCCCCGTAACTCGGCCTTCGAGGCGATGAGTTCGAGGACGTAACCGCCGAACTCGGCCTCGCCCTCGGCCGCTTGGGCACCGCCCTCCATCATCATGCCCAGCGCCCGGTCCAGCCGCTCGCTCTGGCTGTCGGGCAGTCCGAACAGGCTGTTGAAGACCAGCGCCATCAGCGGCCGGGCGAACTCGCCCACCAGATCGGCCTGTCCGCGCGGCCCGATCCGGCTCACCAGGACATGGACCGCCCGGTGCACCCGGGCCCGCAGGTCGTGCGGTTCGATCCGGTCGAAGGCGTCGATCAGCGAGGCACGGTAGCGGACGTGCGCGGCGCCGTCCGCGAACAGGGAGTTGGGCCGCCAGCGCATCATCCCGAGGACCGGCGAGTCCTCCGCGACCGTCGACTCCCACGGCCGGGGATCGTGCGAGAACGTGACGGTGTCGCGCAGCAGCTCCAGCGCGGCCCGCCGCTCGGTGACGACGTACGCCGGTACGCCCGGGGCCAGTTCGGCCCAGCCGACCGGGCCCTGGGCGCGCAGGGCGGCGTAGTAGCCGTAGGGATCCAGCGCGAAGCCGTCCTCCCACAGCCGGACGGGGCGGGTGGGGGATGAAGTGGTCACCGGTGCTCCGGGGGGTCGCGGTCGATCAGGTGCTGGACCAGGGCGAGCAGGGCGTCGATCGAGGAGTTCGCGTCCCGGGCGTCGCAGGTGACCAGCGGGGTGCCGGGCGCGAGGTCCAGGGCGGCGCGCAGCTGTTCGTCGGTGTGGTGCCGGGGCGCGTCCGGGAAGGTGTTGAAGGCGACGGCGTACGGCAGCCCGCTCTCCTCCACGAGACCGAGCATGTCGAAGGAGGCGTCGATACGGCGGCTGTCGACCAGGACCAGCGCCCCGAGCGCGCCGTGGGCGATGTCCTCCCACAGAGCCCGGAACCGCTCCTGCCCGGGCGTGCCGAAGAGGTACAGCACGATCCCGCCCGGCAGGCTGAGCCGCCCGAAGTCGATGGCGACGGTCGTCGTCGACTTCTCCCGCACCCCGTCGAGATCGTCCACGTGGACGGACGCCTCGGTCAGCCGCTCCTCGGTGTGCAGCGGCCGGATCTCCGACACCGAGTCGATCAGGGTCGTCTTGCCCACCCCGAACGGGCCCGCGATCAGGATCTTGACCAACTCCTGTGCGGTGTCCGGCAGATGGATGCCGCTAGTCGTGCTTGAGGGCGCGTAGGCCATCGGCCACTCTCTTCAGCAGGTCGGGGTCGAAGCGTTCGGCGGGCGGGATCGGGGCGCGGGCGAGGACCAGGCCCCGGTCGAGGAGACCGGCGGCCAGGACCCGTACCGCGGAGACCGGCAGCTCCAGCAGGGCCGCCGCCTCCAGTACCGTCAGCGAACCGCCGAGCAGGGCGTCCAGCAGGGCGAGTTGAGCCGCGGGCAGTCCGGCCGGGACGGGCTCGCCGCTGCCGGAGAGCACCGTCAGCCGCTCCAGCTGCGGGCGGCTCGGCCGGGCCACCCCGCCGGTCGAGAGATACGCGGGAACCAGGGGACGGCCGCCGCGGCGGCCCGTCATGCCGACGCGCCGCCGTCAACTCCCCGCGGAGCGGCGGCCATCGCCTTCTCGCCCAGCCGTGCCACCTGCGAGTGCACCCGGTGCGCGAGCAGATCGAGACGCACCTCGGTGTCGCCGTAGGCCGCCACACAAGTCCCGTGATCCGTAGGGACGATGAGCACATACCCGTGGTCCGACTCGATCACCACCTGCCGGATCTCGGCGCCCTCCCGGTCGGCGAACGCCGCCGCGGCGGTACGGCACGCCCCCTGCACCGTGCTGGTGATCGCGGCCACCCGCTCGCCCGAGGCCTGGGACAGCGCGTCGGTGTACCCCCGCACCAGCCCGTCCCGGGTCAGCAGCACCGCGGCCACCACATGCGGCACCTCCAGGATCGGATCGAGCACCCACGCCGTGTCGCCCCCATCGCGGCTGATCATCTAGCCGCTCCCCCCTTGTAGTCGTTCCCGTGGTTCTTCTGATCGAGGTCGCGCACCGCCGGTCGCGGTCCCGCGGACTCTTCGTCTACGACGGTTCCGGCGCCGTCACTCGCGGCGCGCGCGGCGGCCGTGCCGGACTGGAGCGCGCCGAGCGCGGCGGCGGCCTGCTCCGGGCGCCACTCCGGCCGCGCCGGGGCGGCCCGAGTGTCCTGGGCGGGACGGGCGTTCCGCGCGTTCGCGGTGGCGACCGCCGCACGGCGGCGCCGTCGAGGGAGTCCGCCGGCGTCGGGCAGGGCCTGGTGTCCGGGCACGTCGGCCGCGGCCCGTTCGTCGTGTTCGGCGCCGTAGGAGTGGGCCGGGGCGGGCGCGGGCGCGCGGGTGGGAGCGGGGGCCGGGCGGGTGGAGCGCGGGGCGCCCGCCGCGGGCGGCTGCCGCTCGGGGTCGATCCTGCTGAGGAGGTGGCTGTCGATCCGCAGGACCGCGCGGACACCGCCGTACGGGGAGGGCGAGGACACGTCGACACCGAGGTCGAACTGCCGGGTGAGGCGGCCGATCGCGGCGAACCCCATGCGCGGCGGGTCGCCCAGGTCGGTGAGCAGGACCGGGTCGGTACCGGCCACCGTCCGCCGGGCGTGCTCGCGTTCGTCCGGGGTCATGCCCACGCCCGCGTCGTCGACGGTGACGCAGACGCCGTGATGGACGTGCTCCAGGTTGACCACGACCTCGGTGTCCGGGGCGGAGTGCCGCAGCGCGTTGTCGAGGAGCTCGGCGACGATGATCGCGACCGGTTCGACGGCGTGCGAGACCAGCGCGGTACCGGCTTCGAGGTGGTTGTTCACCCGCACCCGGTGGTATCCGACGAGCCGGGCCTGCCCGCCGGTCACCGCCTCGACGAGGTGCGAGTCCTCACGGGCGAGCCCGACCCAGGCTCCGCACACGACCGCCGTGACCTGCGCCCGGCGCAGCGACTGCTCGTTCTCGTGGTCCAGCATGAACAGGGTCTGCGTCAACTCCGGGTCGTCATACCGCTGTTGGAGCGCGCGCAGAGCGTCCTGCAAGCGGTACAGCGCGGCCTGGATCTCCCGGGTGGCCCCGCGCATCCCGGCCTGCGCGGCGGCGTCGACACGGGTGCGCTGCGCGGTGAGTTCCGAACGCAGGGTGGTGAGCACGTTCTCGAGGGCGATCCCGAGAGGCGAACCGATGAACTGCGGCTGCGCCGGTCCCGGCACGGCCACCCGCGGATGCGTCAACTGCCGGGCGACGGCCGGGATCCGCTGGACGGCGAGATGCTCGACCTCGGCCACCAACGCCGTCTGAACACCGGCCAGTCGGTCCCGCAGATCCGCGATCTCCGCGCGCTGCAGGGCACGTTGACGCCGCGACCGCAGCAGACCGGCGCCGAGCGCCAGCGCGGACAGCGTGCCGGCGGCGAGCGCACCGGTCACCAGGTCCGGTAATTCGGTCATCGAATCGAGTCCAAGCGAAGTCGGGCAGGGCTGGGTTCGAGCCCCTGAGGCGGGGCGCCCGGAGCACAGTACACACCGTCATCGACCGCTCTCGCACGGTGTAACAGGAGTTCCCTTCGAAACTGACAGCTCTCTGTTCACTTCTGCGTCAAGTGTCTGAAATGGCGTGTGGGGAAAGGGAGTTGAGTCGCCGGGGTCGGTGGACCAGGCACGGCGATCGGGCGGGACCTGCTCCACCCGCCGGCCGGGATCGGCGGTTCGGCAGGCTCACCGCACGCCCCCTGAACCTCGCGGGCCGTGCGATGGGGCACGGGCACGAATCGATCGTTCCGACAGCCGATTCCGCAGCCATCCCTTGCCAGTGCGGCGCTTTCAGTCGTATCGTCCGGACATTCCGTCGCCGACACCATCGGGGTATCCCATGGACCGCACTCGACTCCAGGACCTGCTCGCCCGGGAGAGCGCCGAGGCCGAGCGGCTCAATCCGCGCTCCAAGGCCGCCTACGCCCGTGCCGAGCATCTCTTCGGGCGGGTGCCGATGACCTGGATGAACAAGACCGCCGGAGCCTTCCCCCGCTACCTCGACACCGCTCGCGGCGCCCGCGTCACCGACATCGACGGGCACGAGTACATCGACTTCAGCCTCGGTGACACCGGGGCCATGGCAGGCCACTCGCCCGCCGTGGTCGCGGAGGCGGTGCAGCGCCGGTTCGCCGAGCAGGGCGGTGCCACGGCGATGCTGCCCACGGAGGACGCCGAGTGGGTCGGCGCGGAACTCACCCGCCGCTTCGGGCTCGCCCGTTGGAGCTTCTCGCTCACCGCGACCGACGCCAACCGCTGGGCGATCCGGCTCGCCCGGGCCGTCACCGACCGCCCCAAGATCCTGGTGAACAGCTACAGCTACCACGGCAGCGTCGACGAGTCGCTCATCGTCGTCGGACCGGACGGCCGGGGCGTCGCCCGCCCCGGGAACGTCGGCGCCCCCTGCGATGTCACGCTCACCAGCCGCGTCGCCGAGTTCAACGATCCCGCCCAGCTGGTACGGGAGTTGGCGCACGGCGACGTCGCCGCCGTCCTCATGGAACCCGCGCTCACCAACATCGGCATCGTGCTGCCCGAGCCCGGCTACCTGGCCGCCGTACGCGAACTGACCAGGAAATACGGCACGTTGCTCATCATCGACGAGACCCACACCTTCTCCGCGGGACCGGGCGGCTGCACCGCCGCCTGGGACCTCGAACCCGATCTGCTCACCATCGGCAAGGCGATCGGCGGCGGCATCCCGGCCGGCGCCTACGGCCTCTCCGCCGAACTCGCCGACCGGCTGCTCGGCCGCGCCGACCTCGACCTGGTCGACATGGGCGGGGTCGGCGGCACCCTGGCGGGCAACGCGCTCTCCGTCGCCGCGATGCGCGCCACCCTCGAACACGTCCTGACCGACGAGGCGTTCGCCCACATGGCGAAGGTGTCCGAACGCTTCGCCGCCGGTGTCCAGGAGGGCATCGACGCCCACGCGCTGCCCTGGACGGTGAGCCGCCTCGGCGCCCGCAGCGAGTACCGCTTCGCGTCCCCGGCCCCGCGCACCGGCACCGAGTCCGAGGCCGCGGGCGACCCGGAGCTGGAGGACTTCCTGCACCTCTACCTCGCCAACCGGGGCATCCTCCTCACGCCGTTCCACAGCATGGCGCTGATGTGCCCCGACACCACCGAGCAGGACGTCGACACCCACACCCGGATCTTCGCCGAAGCCCTCGCCGAACTTGCCGTCTGACCCAGGGAGTTGGAGAACGAGCACGTGGACGACATCGACCGGGCCATCCTGCGCGAGCTGCAGACCGACGGACGTATCGCCTACGCCGATCTCGGACCGAAGGTCGGTCTGTCGGCGTCGGCCGCCCGGCAGCGGCTCCAACGCCTCTTGGATTCCAAGGCCGTTCAGGTCGTCGGGGTGACCGACCCGATGGCCATGGGCGGCCAGGCCATGGCCATGCTCGGCATCGAGGTGGACGGCGACCCGCGCACGGTCGCCGACGAACTCGCCCTGCGCGACGAGGTGGTGTACTCCGTGCTCACCTCCGGCGGCTTCGACCTGTTCGCGGAAGTGGTCACCCCGGGACCGCGAGACCTGCTGGACTTCGTCAACGACGTCGTGCGGCCGATCGAAGGGGTCAGGAGCGTCCAGTCGTTCCCGTACTTCGGCATCCACACGCACCGGTTCATGTGGGACGTGGGCTGACCCCTGCCCGAGATGCCGGAGTGATCAAACCGGCGTCTAATGGGGACGTCGGAAGTGTCACCCGGCGGAAAAGGCCTAGTTCATGACGCCCACGGATTCCAGCGCAGGAGGCAGCGGGGCCGCAGCCAAGGGGGTGCTGAGGAGGCTGGGGGAGTGGTGCGCCCGGCACTTCGTGATCGTCATCGTGGCCTGGCTCGTGGCGCTGGCCGCGCTCCAGGTCCTCAACAGGTCCTTCGGAGGCGACTATTCGGACGACTTCTCGCTGTCCGGCGTACAGTCCCAGCACGGTCTTCAGGTCCTCAAGGACCACGATCCGGCGGCCGGGGGCTACAGCAGCCAGATCGTCCTCCACGACAAGGACAAACAGCTCACCTCGCTGGGCTCGCAGATGTCCGAGACGATCGGCGACCTGCAGAAGCTCCCGCACGTCCTGTCGGTGCAGAACCCGCTGCCCCAGCCCGGAACGCAGGCGCCGACATCGTCAGGTCAGAACGTGGGGCCCTTGTCGTCCGACGCGAAGACCGGCTATATCACGATCCGTTTCGACGTGCAGCCGTCCACTCTCGGTGACGGCTACCTCCACGGCGTGGACAACTCCGTGAAGCCGCTGCGCGCCGCCGGAGCGCAGGTCGAGTACGGCGGACCGCTCGGCGAACTGGCCCGGCCCGCCGCCGACGACCGGGTGAGCGAAATCATCGGGTTCGCCGTGGCGATCGTCGTCCTGCTGATCGGCTTCGGCAGTGTGATCGCCGCCGCGATGCCCCTGGTGACCGCGCTGATCAGCGTGATCGGAGGACTCGCCTGCCTCGGTCTGCTGGCTGCGGCCTTCACCTTCGCGACGGTGTCACCCACCCTGGCGACGATGATCGGACTCGGTGTCGGCATCGACTACGCCCTGTTTCTGGTCACCCGTCACCGGCAGAACCTCATGAACGGCAGCGATCCCGTGCCCGCCGCCGGACAGGCCACGGCCACCAGCGGCCGGGCCGTCCTCGTCTCGGGCTGCACCGTGATCATCGCGCTCGCCGGACTCTTCGTGTCCGGAGTGCCCTTCATCGGCAAACTCGGGCTCGCCGCCGCCGTGACGGTCGTGTCGGCGGTCATCGGCGCGCTCACCCTCGTGCCCGCCCTGCTCGGGCTCCTCGGCAGGCGGATCGACCGCTACCGGGTGCGCCGACCGGTCGCCGAGACCGACGCCGAGCCGGGCACCGAACCCACGGGCACCTGGCACCGCTACGCGCAGCGCGTGCAACACCGGCCGTGGACCTTCCTCGCGGCGGGCGTCGCCGCCGTGGTCGTCCTCGCGATCCCGGTCTTCTCGATCCAACTCGGGCACATCGGCGACGGCGCGGACCCCACCTCGTTCACCGACCGGCGGGCCTACGACCTGATGACCGACGCCTTCGGGCCGGGCTCCAACGGCCCGCTCACCATCGTCATCGACCAGACGTCCGTCCCGTCCTCCCAGCGCCAGGACCTCACCACCCAGGCGCAGAAGACCCTCGACGGAGTGCAGGGCGCCGCCAAGGTCACCCCGCTGACGACCACAAAGGACGGGGACGTCCTGGTCGGCACCGTCTACTCCAAGCAGTCCCCGCAGAGCGCCTCCACCACGGACCTCACCAACCGGCTGGTCCACGACACCCTCCCGGACGCGGTCTCCGGCACCTCCGCCAAGGGCTACGTCACTGGCACCACGGCAGCGCAGGTCGACTTCCGCGACATCGTGTCGAGTCGGCTGCCCCTGATCATCGGCGTCGTCGTCGCCCTGGCCTTCCTGATCATCCTCGCCGTGTTCCGCGGCCTCCTCGTCGCCCTCAAGGCCGCCGTCCTCAACGTGCTCTCCATCGCGGCGTCCTACGGCGTCGTCGTCGCCGTCTTCCAGTGGGGCTGGGGCGGACCCGCGCTGGGCGTCTCCGGCAAGGTCCCCATCGAGAGCTACGTCCCGATGATGATGTTCGCGATCATCTTCGGCCTGAGCATGGACTACGAGATCTTCCTGCTCTCCCGCGTCCACGAGGCCTGGCTGCGCACCGGCGACGCCGAGGCGTCCGTCGCCCACGCCCTGGAGATCACCGCGCGGGTCATCACCTGCGCCGCGCTGATCATGGTCAGTGTCTTCGCGGCCTTCGTCCTCAGCGACAGCATCGTGGTCAAGATGCTCGGCCTCGGCCTGGCCGTCAGCGTGCTCATCGACGCAACGGTCGTACGCCTGCTGATGGTGCCCGCCGTCATGACCCTGCTGGGCCGGTACGCCTGGTGGACACCCCGGTTCCTGGACCGGATCCTGCCCCACATCGACGCGGAGGGTGAGCAGGAGGCGCGGTGACTCAGTCGTCGGGCGTCAGGACCAGCATGGTGACGTCGTCCCGGATCTCCTCCGAGTACCGCAGCACATCGGCCCACACCCGCTCCGCCAGGTCGGCCGAGTCGCCGTCGGCGAGCGCCGCCAGCCGGCCCGTGAACGGATAGAAGGCACCGCAGGCGTCCCGTGCCTCCCACACCCCGTCGGACGCCAGGAACAGCCGGTCCCCGGGCCGCAGCGGCACGGTGACGGCGCCGAGCGGGCCCGAGTCGGCCAGACCGAGACCCAGCGGCGTCCACGGCAGGATGTCGATCTCCGCGACACGCCCCTCGCGCAGCACCACCGGAGCCGGATGCCCGCAGGCCACGATCCGTACCACCCGCGCGTCCGCCGAGAACTCCAGCAGTACGGCCGTGGCGAACAACTCCGCGTGCGGCGACCGCGCGGAGTCCACCACGAGCCTGCGGTCGAGCCGCGCGGCGACCGATTCGAGGTCCGGCCGGTCGAGCACCGCCTCCCGGAACGCGCCGAGCAGCGAAGCCACCGTCGCCACGGCCGACAGCCCGTGCCCCTGCACATCCCCCATCACCGCCCGCACCCCGAACGGCCCGTCCCGCACGTCGAAGAAGTCACCCCCGACCAGCGTCCCGCGCTGCGCAGCCCGGTACAGCCCCGCACACCGCACCCGCCCCACCCGCTCCGGCAACGGCGGCGCCACGGCCCGCTGCGCGGCCTCGGCGACCGTACGCTCCAGATCGAGTTGGGCGTCCCGCCGACTCCGTACGAACGAGACGAACACACTCAGCAGCGCGACGAAGCAGATGGTCAACAGGTCCGTACTGCCCGGATCGTTGAGGTGGAAGGCCGGAACCGTCAGCAGCGCGACGCTGAGACCGCCGAAGAGCACGGTCGCCACCGGACCGTACGACAGACCGGCCAGCGGCGGAATGGCACCCAGCACAAAACCGATGTCCAGCCGGTTCGGACTCACCAGCGTCGCCACGCCCACACCGACCACCAGCACACCTGGCAGCACCCGCACCCACATGGGAGCCGGCGCGCCCCGCAGCCAGCCGCGCCGGGCCGGCTCCCGGTTCCGGCGCGCCACCAGACCCCGCACCTTTCCCACACCACCACGCTCCTACGACGGGACCGGCCCCGCACGCCGAGCGCCAAATCGATAGATCAACTGAAAGATCCGTCAGATCGGTCAATATTGACCAATCCGCAAAGGGTGGCCGTTCCGAATCCTCGAGCGTCAGGGAAGTTGGCATGGAGGACGGACGGTATGACACCTATCTCCAGGAGCGGTGCGAGGCGCAGGAGCCTCGCGACCCTCGTAGCAGGTGCGCTGACCGCCGGGGGACTCGCAGCCGCCGGCATGACCACGCTGGAACCGGGGGCGGCTTCCGCCTCCAGCCACCGGGAGGCCCCGCTGATCTCGGGGCACCCCAAGTACGACAACACGGACGTGTACGCCTTCGTCAGTCCGGACGATCCGGAGACGACGACGATCATCGCGAACTGGATCCCGTTCGAGGACCCGGCGGGCGGCCCGAACTTCTACACGTTCGCGGACGACGCCCAGTACGACATCCACATCGACAACAACGGTGACGCGCAAGGCGAATTGCTGCTGCGCTACACCTTCAAGACGCACACGAAGAACAAGAAGACGTTCCTGTACAACACCGGCTCGGTCACCAGCCTGGACGACCCGGACCTGAACATCACGCAGACCTACGACATCGACCTGCTCAAGCTGCACAACCAGAGTCTCGTGTCGAAGACGAAGCTCGCCGACGACGTACCCGTGGCCCCGTCGAACGTCGGCAAGGCGTCGATGCCGGACTACGGCACGCTGCGCCAACAGGCGGTCCGTCAACTCGCCCACGGAGGGCGGACGTTCGCCGGCCAGGCGGACGACCCGTTCTTCCTGGACCTGCGCGTCTTCGACCTGCTGTACGGCGGAGACCTCTCCGAGGTCGGCAACGACACCCTCAAGGGCTACGACGTCAACTCGATCGCCGTGCAACTGCCCACCGACATGATCACCGAGTCGAAGCAGCAGCCGGTCGTCGGCATCTGGTCGACCACCCAGCGAAAGAACGCCCAGGGGAACTACGAGCAGGTCTCACGGCTGGGCAACCCGCTGGTCAACGAGGTCGTCAACCCGCTGAAGGACAAGGACAGGTTCAACGCGTCCTCGCCGTGGAACGACAGCCAGTTCCTGAAGAACGTGACCAATCCCGAACTGCCGAAGCTCCTGCAGGCCATCTACAAGATCAAGGCGCCCGCAGAACCGCGCACCGATCTCGTCGATGTCTACCTGAAGGGCGTCAAGGGCCTCAACCGGCCGCCGAACGTGCGACCGGCGGAGATGCTGCGCCTGAACACCTCGGTCAAGCCGACCGCCGACCCGAAGCGACTCGGTGTGCTCGACGGCGACAACGCGGGCTTCCCGAACGGGCGCCGGCTCACCGATGACGTGGTGGACATCTCGCTGCAGGCGGTCGAGGGTGAACTGGTCGGTTCCAAGAACGACTTGGGCGACGCGGTCGACGCCAACGACCAGAGGTTCGGCGCCTCCTTCCCCTACCTGGCCGAGCCGGTCGCCGGTTCGCGGGGCCCGCTCGCAAAGGGCACGGCAGGTGGCAACAGCGTCCGCGACCAGGTGGGCAACGCCCTGCAGCCTGCCGACTCCGCCGACGGCACGAGCAACACCGGCCTGATCGCCGCGTCGGTGGGCTCGGGCGCGGCGGGCATCCTGCTGATCGGCGCGGGTCTGGCGTGGTGGCGTCGGCGCATGCAGCGGCCCAACTGAGCGGCACGGAACGAGAGAGGGCGGGGGCCGCGCTCCCGCCCTCTCCGGCTTCAGAACGGCGTGAGCGTGAGCCGTATCCCCGTCGGTGCCGTGTCCTGGACGTACGACGCGAAGTCCGCCACGTCGTCGAAGGCGAAGCCGTAGGCCCGGCCGTCGGCGGTGGCCGCGTGCACCGCCTTCGCGTAGTGGTTCGTGAGGTCGGTGCGGTAGAACGCCGAGGCGGCGGTGGTCGGTTGGGCGGGGTCCGACAGGAGCGTGGAGCGGTTGAAGCCCGCGCCGAGGACGGCCGCGACCGGGCCGGTGGTGCCGTCGTTCGGGGCGGCCAGGTTGCCGTCGCAGAACAGCACGTCCCTGGTCGACGGCTTCGCGAAGGAGACCGAGGCGGGTCCGGTGAAGGCGAACCGGTCGGCGCGCACCCGCCCGGTGAAGGCGCCGGCGTTGGTGGTGACGGTGAGGTCCTTGCCGGTGTAGGTGCTCCACACCTCGTCGATGTACGGCGCGAAGTAGTCCGCCGCGAACAGGCCCGCGTCCAGCCCGTGCCCCGGCGCGATGACCCGCGTGTCGTCCACGACCAGCGGGGCGAACGCGTCGACCTGCCGCACCGCGGCGAACACCGACGCCCGCCCGCCGTCGCGCAGCGTGCCCGTCGTCTGGTCCTGCGCGCCGGTCAGCCGGATGCTCAACGGCACACTGAACATGTCGACCATCGTCGTGTTGCAGAACATCCCCGACGCGTTGTGCGTGAACTCGGCGCAGTCGTGCAGGACTTCGTAGTTGGGGTCGGAGGTGACCCAGCCGGCCGGGTACTGGAGCGCCGGGTTGCCGTTGCCGTCCGCCACGGCCTTGAACCTGAGTTTCGCGCCGAGGGAGACGTAGATGCGGCCCGACAGGTACGGGAGTGAAATCGTCGTCTCCGCGCCGGAGCCGAGACTGATCGCGTAGTCCGTGAAGCCGTCGGCACCGTTGTCCGAGAGCGCTATCGGCGCGAGTGTCCCGTCGGGGGTGACCCGTACTTGTGTGCCGTCGACATTGCCGACGATGTAGACGTGCACGTTCGCGTTGTCGAACGAACCGCTGTTGTTGACCAGCGTCAACGGGAGTCCGCCCGCCTGATCGGCGTTCGTCTCCATGGACTTGGTGTCCGCGAGGGCGTTCGGTGCCAGGGCGGCGAGTGCGGGAGCGGCCACCGCGGCGCCACCGAGCGCGAAGAGCAGCTTGCGGCGGCCGAGCGTGCGCTGATGGCGGGGGATCGGGGGAGTCATGTGGGGGGCCTCCGAGCGAGTCGGGCTGTGCGGAGCGGACGGTGCCGACGCTTTGAGAGCGCTCTCACAGCGTGCGTCGGCACCGCCGCCGGGCCCGATGTTACGCACGACCGCTGCCTCGGCCAACGGGTCGGGGAGAAGTCGTCACCGCGCTGACCTGCGACAACGCGAGGAGATGGGTCGCTTAATCCCTGCTTAAGGACCACTTAAGCGCATGGCGAAGCGTTCACCCGCACTTCATCACCCGTTACCGGGTGCCTCTTCCCTCCCATCGCGCGGCCTCCTAGCCTCGCGACGCCCCCTGTCTCTTCGGCCGGTTTCTTCGGCCCCATGTCCCTTCCCCGAAAGGCGACTTGACGCATGCATCACCAACTACTGGGCACGGCAAGGCGGTTCGGCGTCGGAGTCGCGGCCGCGGCGGTCACGACCGCGCTCGCCGCAGCCGCCCCGTTCCCCGCCCTCGCCGCGGCGACCGGTACCTCCGGCGAGTTGTCCTCCCTCGTCGACCCGCTGATCGGTTCCTCCAACGGCGGCAACACCTACCCCGGCGCCACCCTCCCTGGCGGCATGATCGCCTGGTCCCCGACCAGCACCACCGGCGACCAGACCAGCACGGGCGCCGCCAACGGCTACGAGTACGGCGCCACCCGCATCCGCGGCCTGAGCCTCACCCACGTCAACGGCGCCGGCTGCAACCCGGGCGCGGCTGGCGACGTACCGATCATGCCGTTCGTGGGTGACGTCACCTCGTCACCGTCGGCGGACACCAAGGACGCCGTCTACGCGTCGAACTTCTCGCACGCCGACGAGAAGGCCGCCCCCGGCCGCTACACCCTCGGCCTCGCCTCCGGTGCCACCGCCGACCTGGCCGTCAGCAAGCGCGCCGGAGTCGCCGACTTCACCTTCCCCGCCGACCGCCCGGCGAGCCTGCTCTTCCGCGTCTCCAACTCCCTCAACGGCAGCGCGGACGCCCACGTCGACATCGACACCGCCCACCGCAAGGTGACCGGCTGGGTCCTCACCGGCGCGTTCTGCGGGCGCCGCGCCAACGGCGGTGTCAACAACCGCAAGAGCTACTACCGGCTCTACTTCAGCGCCTCTTTCGACCGCGCCTTCTCCTCGGTCGGCACCTGGCACGACAGCACGGTCTCACCCGGCTCGACGACCGCCTCCGGAGGCGAGGGATACGCCACCGGCGCCGACCGAGCGGGCCGTGGTTCCGGCGGCTGGGTCGGCTTCGACACGGCGGCTGACAACGATGTCCACATGCGGCTCGGCATCTCGTACGTCAGCCTCTCCGGAGCCGAGACCAACCTCCGCCAGGAAATCGCCCCGCACGCGCGCGTGGCCGACGTCGCCAAGACGGGCGCCCGCGCGTGGGACCGCGAGTTGAGCACCGTACGCGTCGACGGCAGCACCCCCGGCCGCCGCCAGACCTTCTACACGGCCCTCTATCACGCCCTCATGCAGCCCAACCTGATCAGCGACACCGACGGCCGCTACTGGGGCATGGACCAGGCCGTCCACCGGCTGGCGCGCGGTCAGCGGGCGCAGTACAGCAACTTCTCCGGCTGGGACCAGTACCGCGCCCAGATCCAGCTGCTCGCTCTCCTGGAGCCCACCGTCGCGGGCGACTTCGCCCAGTCGCTCTACAACTTCGCCCAGCAGAACGGCGGCGTCTGGGACCGCTGGGTGCACATCAGCGGCGCCACCCACGTCATGACCGGTGACCCGTCCGCCGCGACCCTGGCCACCTTCTACGCCATGGGCGTACGCAACTTCGACTACCAGGGCGCCTTCGACTCCCTCGTCCACCAGGCCACCGTGCCCAACCCCGACGAACTCTCGGACGCCGGCTGCCCTGGCCAGTGCGTGGGCCAACGCCCCAACCTGGCCCAGTACATGACCTCCCACTACGCCGCCCAGGACGTGTGCCACTGCTGGGGCGGCGCCGCCGAGACCCTGGAGGACGCGGTCGCCGACTCCGCCCTCGCGCAGTGGGCGAAACTGCTGGGGCGGGCGGAGGAGGCGAAGGACTTCGAAGCGCGAGGCGCCTACTGGCGCAACGTCTTCAACCTCGCCACGGGCTACATCCAGGCCCGCAACCTCGACGGCTCCTGGGTGACCCCGTTCAACCCGGCGAGCGACCTCGGCTTCGCACAGGGCTCGGCCGCCGCCTACGTGTGGATGGTCCCGCAGGACGTGCAGGGCCTCGCCGGGGCGATGGGCGGACGCGAGACGGCCGCCACCCGGCTCGACGCCTTCTTCCACACGGCCGACGGGGCATGGTCGGTCCGGGGCGGCGACGCGCTGCGCTACGACCCGACGAACGAACCCGACATCCACGCGCCGTGGTTGTACAACTCCCTCGGCCAGCCCTGGAAGACCCAGGCGACGGTCCGCCAGATCCTCGACACCGCGTACGGCACCGGACCCAAAGGCCTGCCCGGCAACGACGACCTAGGCACCATGTCCGCCTGGTACGTCCTCTCCGCCCTCGGCCTCTATCCGCGCACCCCGGGCAGCGCCGACCTGCTGCTCGGCGCACCGCTCTTCCCGAAGGCGGTCCTGGACCGGCCGGGCCGCACGGACATCGTCATCACCGCGCCCGACGCCGACGACACCCACGCGTACGTCGACGCCGTACGCCTCGACGGCCGTGACCTCACCCGCTCATGGACCGGCCCTGCCCTGACCCTGAAGGGCGGCAGTCTCGACTTCCGGCTGGCCACCGAGCAGAACACCACCTGGGCGACCGATCCGGAGGGCCTCCCGAACTGACCCGCACCGGCCGGCGGACTCGTCGTCCGCCGGCCGCAGGAGGCTCGCCCGGACGATCGGAGGAGGCCGGGGGCATGCAGGGCGCCGCGCACGCCCTCGACGTGGTCGCTACCTGGATGCCGGTGCTGACGGTGGTCGCCCTGGCGAAGACCGCCCTGGGTGCTGCCGGGGCTGCCCTGGTCGTCGCCCGCCACTACTACCTGGACCATCTGCCCCCGCAGGGGGAGTCGGAGGCAGCCGCGGCAGCCGTCTTCGACCATCTCCTGCACTTCCTGCGGGTCACACTGCGCACCGTGATCGTGCTGGGTGCGGTCGTCGCCCTCGGTGCGTGTGGACGGCGGACAACCGGCGTCGGCTCACGATCGGCTCCGGCCGCTCATTGACACACCGTCAAATACCGTCGCGGGAAAGAAGGTTGACGCCGTGTCGCGGCGACGAAAGGGCGCCCGCACTCCTACTCGCGGTGTAGCTTCTACCCGTCAGTAGAGGCTTGAGCAATGGGGGACGTGTGGCTGCCTCTCCGCATACCGAAAAGTTCGCCGCCCATCTTCGGATGCTGAAGGACCGCAGTGGCCGGGGTTACGACCGCCTCGGCAAGGAGGCGGGCGTCAGTGGGTCCAGTCTGCATCGGTACTGCTCCGGCCTCGGCGTCCCGACGGACTACCGGGTGGTGCACGCCTTCGCCAAGGTGTGCGGCGCCAGCCCGGAGGAGCTCCGCGAACTCCACCGGCTGTGGGCGCTGGCGGACACCGACCGGGACGCACCGGCCGCGACCGCCAAGGAGAACCCGGAACCGGAGTCGGAACGGGAACCGGACGAATCCCCCGGGCCCGCGCAGGCGAGCCCCGGGGGAGAGGACCCCGGACCGGACGACGTCACCCCACCCGAGATCACCCTGCCGGAGATCACCCCGTACGGGACCGGGAAGCCGCGACGCTCCCGGGTGCCCGAGAAGCTGTCCTCCCGTTTCGCGATAATCGCCGCCGTGATCGCGGTGGTGCTGCTGGCAGGCTTCATGTGGCTGCCCGGGAGCTCCACCGACGACTCGTCCACGGCCGACGGTGAGTTGCTGTTCTCCCCTGCGTGCAAGACGGTGAGCATGGGGCAGCACGACGACTGCGTGCGCGAGGTACAGACCCTGCTGGCGCGGGCCAAGGGCAAGCTCGCCGTCGACGGGGACTTCGGGCCGGAGACCCTGCGCAGAGTGACCGCGTTCCAGGTGCTGGCGGGTCTGCCCGCCACGAACGTGGTCGACGACGCCACCAAGAAGGCGCTCTACGCCCAGAAGGTGAGCATGACGACCTGGCCCCCGGCGAAGGTGGCGAAGCTGATCCGCGAGGTGTTCGTCGAGGATCCCGACACCGCCGTGGCCGTCGCCCGCTGTGCGTCGTTCCTCGACCCGCTGTACGTACTGCCCAACACCAACGGCAGCCGCAACTGGGGCGTGTTCCAGATCTCCGACCGCCGTCTGCAGGAGCTGGGCGGCACACCATTGCGGGCGTTCGACCCGGAGTGGAACATCAAGGCGGCCCACCGGCTGTGGAGCGCCGAGCACGACTTCCACGACTGGCCCTCCTGCGAGGCGGCCTTGAAGAGCACACCGAAGAGCTGAAGCCCGCCCGGAGTTCCGGGCACCGCCGCCGCGGCACCCGGAACTCCGCTCCCCCGAGAGCGGCGTCAGACCGTGCCGTCCTCCCACCACCAGTCACGGCCGAGGTCGGCCCTGCTGTCGACGTGCTGGTGGTCGACGGTGTACGTCTCCAGCCCGGAGAACCCGCAGGTCTCCGCCTTCTGGTAGACGGTCTTCGTGGCCACCCCCGACACGTCGAGGTCGGCCGCCGTGCCGTACAGGTGCATGCTGTCGCTGGCCCCGCCGATGTCGGCGTTGTGCGCGATGCTGCGGAAGCCGGAGTTGACCGTGATCGGCTTGTCGCCCAGCTTCTTGCGCAGCGCCTCCAGCTTGTACATGCAGCGGCGGACGTTCTCCTTCACCTGCGACGCGCTCAGCTTGCCGCCGTTGAAGGTGCCGTCCGTCTGGTTGTAGAACTCGCTCCAGTTGAAGTGGAGCGTGGAGCCGTCCGACTGCTCCAGCGCGTTGAGCTTCGCCTGGGTATTGGGGCCGACACTGGCGTCGGCGGTGAGACCGTACGCCGTCTGGAACCGCTTCACGGCCGCCGCCGTACCGGGGCCGAAGTCCCCGTCGATGCCGACCCGGCTGTGGCTGGCGCTGTCCGCCGCCCAGCCCGCTATCCGGATCTGCAGTTCGGTCACGTCGGCGCCGGTGGCGCCCTGTTCCAGGGTGCGCGACCAGGAATAGGCCTGCGCGGTGCCCGAGAACAGCAGCTGGCCGAAGGCGACGCCGGCACCGGCGGCCAGCGTGCCGCGCAGCATGGTGCGGCGGTCGATGGGACGGAAGGAGGAGGTCATGGTCGTCCTTTCAAGGAGGTCAGTAGGCGATCTGGAACGTCACGTTCTGCGCGTCGGTGTCGTAGGGGCCCACGCGCAGGACGAAGTGGGTGCCGTCCTTGACGTCGGTGGCGACGGTCGCCCATTCGGTACCGTGGAGGGAGTAGGTGTCGTCGTTGTTGCACTTGCTCGTGTGGTCGACGAACACCACGCAGGCGTACAGGAACACCCCCGCCGGGGTGTCCGTGACGAGCCTCATGTTGATGTCGTTGCACCGCGAGGACGTCGTATAGGTGCCGTAGGACACGGGCGACGTGGAGTAGTGGTACGTCAGGGTCTTGGCGCCGCCGTAGCAGCTGGTGGCGGTGGCCGAGGACTGCGCGGAGGCGGGTGCGACGCCCACGCCCAGCAGCGCGGCCGCGGTGCACAGAGCCGAGGCGAACGCCCTGTTTCTGGTCATGGTGGTCTCCGTTCGGGTGTGGGGGGTCAGAAGGCGATCTGGATGGTGGCGGAACTGCCCTCCAGATCCACCCCATTGGGCACGGTGAACTTGGTCCCGTCCAGGACGTCGGTCGCGACGGTCGTCCAGGCCCAGCCGACCCTGGTCCAGCGGTTGCAGACGCCGGTCTTCGCGAACTTCACGCAGGCGACGACGTACTCCGCGTCGCCGCCGACGACGCGCATGTTGATGTCGTTGCAGCGGCTCGTGGTCCAGTACGGGCCGAAGTCGAGCACGTCCCCGTAGTGCACCGTGACTGCTCCGCCGTAACAGCTCGTGGCGGCGGCAGTGGCGGTGGCGGCCGAGGCGGGCGCCGGGACGGTGAAGCCCAGGGTGACGAGGGACGCGTGGGCGAACCGGGCGGTCATGGCGATTCTCCTCGGTACGACGAGAGGGGCGGCCGGGATCACCGGTTGGCCAGCCGGTCCAGATCGGCCTGGGTGCCGTTGAACACGTCCCCGGTCGCCGGTGCCTGGATGCCAGGGAAGAGCGCGGCATCGGTGTACTGCCACATCGCCCAGGTCGTCGAACCGGCCGGCAGCGGCGGCTGGGTGATCGACGTGCGGTAGTCCGCGAGTTGGAGCGGATACCGGGCGAAGGCGGTGGTCGAACCCAGACAGTCGTCCAGGAAGGACTTCTGGGTGTAGATGACCGGCGTGCGGCCGAAGGCGGCCTCCACCTGGTCGAGCCAGGCCTTGGCGTCGGCCACCGTGCCGTAGGTGGGACAGCGTCCGCTGCCGTCGTCCATGCGTTCCAGGTCGAACACCGGCGGCAGGTCGCCCGCACGCTGCCCGGTGTAGCCGGTCGCCCGCACGGCGGCGATGAACAGGTCGGCCTGCGCGGCACCCGTGTCGGGCGCCGTGCCCGTGTAGAAGTGGTACGGCGCGACGGCCAGCCCCGCCGTCCTGGCCGCCTCCAGGTCGGTGGCGAGGTATTCGTCGGTGACGTTCAGCCCCCGGGTGGCCTTGACCGTCGCGAACTCGACACCCGAGGCCTTCACGGCCTTCCAGTCGATCGGCGCGCCGCCGGGGTGCTGGTACTTGGCCGTGTCCAGGCCGTCGACCGGGTAGCCGGCGGGGCGCGGTGGCGTGCAGTACGTGTTACGGCTGGACCAATCCACCAGCTTCGCCCAGGTGTTGGGGCCCACGACGCCGTCCGCACTGAGGTTGGCGCAGTGCTGGAGCTCGATGACACGGGACTGGGTCCCGCCCCCGAAGTCGCCGTCGATCGCCAGCGGTTGATAGTGGAAGGGCTCCATGGCCAGGTTCAGCCGGCACTGCAGTTCCTTGACCTCCGTGCCCTTCGCGCCCTGTTGCAGCGTCGGGCGCGTGTCGGTGTGGCCGCATACGGTCGTCTGCGCGGTGGCCGATGTGCCCTGGGTCGCGCAGGTGTGGGGTTGAGCGGCCCAGATGTTCAGCGCCGTCCAGGTCTGCGGGCCCAGCACGCCGTCCACGCCCAGACCGGCGCACCGCTGGAACTCCTTCAACCGCGTCGCCGTCGCCGGCCCGAACGAGCCGTCCGCCGCGATCGGCGTGTACTTGCTGGGCTTCGTCGCCAGGTTGAGCTCGCACTGCGCCTCGACCGCCGCGTCCCCCGTCGATCCCTGCTGCAGCGTGGGCTGTGTGCTGGTGTGCCCGCAGACCGCGACCGCGGTGACCGCGGACTCCGCCGCCTGCACCGCCGTAGGCCCGTACAGGGGCAGGACCGCTGCCACGGCGAGGGTCAGACCCCGCAGAAGCGTCCTTCGTCCCATGTGATGTTTCCCCTCTGATGAGTTGCCGGGAGCCCCGGCAGGCTCATGCTGGCAGCGGCTGCCGCGTTGGCCGGATCCCTTTGCCCGCGTTGGGACGCCGGGACAGTCACACGCCTGTGACCTGCGGGAACGGATCGCTGCTGGGATGAACACGGGATACGGGCAGGGGGCAGGCCCGAATGCGGTGGACGGCTGGGAGACCAACCCCCTAGAGTCTGCGTGCACGCCCTGAGACCAGCGGAAGGAGGCGAGCGCCATGCGTTTCACATCA
Source organism: Streptomyces sp. NBC_01622 (assembly GCF_045209635.1). NCBI lineage: Bacteria > Bacillati > Actinomycetota > Actinomycetes > Kitasatosporales > Streptomycetaceae > Streptomyces > Streptomyces sp. NBC_01622. The sequence continues at coordinate 598,925 of NZ_CP109293.1, read as the reverse complement.
CCCCAGCGCTCCCTCCCCGTAGGCCCGGTGTGCCTCGACTGACCTGACCGGGAGCGCTCCACGCAGCAATCCTCCCGGAGGAATCGATGACCGATCTGGTCATTCGCGCGCTCGACGAGAACGACGCGCACCTTTTCGACGCACTTCCCGACCCGCTCGGCGCCCGAGCCGCGCACCGGCTGACGATCTGGCGGCCCGACTGGCAGCGGGTGGCCCTGCGCGACGGCACGGTCGTCGCGCGCGCCGCCTGGTGGGGTGGCCCGGACGACAGCGAACCCCTCGCCGTCGACTGCTTCGACCTGATCGAGGGAGAGGAGGAGGCGGGGGCCGAACTCCTGCGCAGCGTGCCCTGGCGAGTCGACGTGGACCTGAACATTCCCGCCGGCTGGCGTGACAGCCCCGAGACCCGCGCCGCCGCCGAAGCCCGCTTCACCGCCCTGCGCTCGGCCGGATACGAGCTCCTCGTCGAGCGGTTCATCTACCGCTGGACCCCGGAGTGCGGCCTGCCCGAGCGCCCCGGACGCCTCGACTTCGCCCCCGAACCCGACGACGCCGTGTTCTTCGACGCACTGCGCCGCATCCACTCCGTCACCCTCGACGCCCACGCCCGACGGGCCATCAGCCAAGGGGGAGTCGAAATGGCCGCACAGGAGGAGATCGACTTCTTCCGCTGGTGCCCGTCCCCGCGCGAGTGGTGGCAGGTCGCCCGCACTCCCGAGGGCGACCTCGTGGGCATCCACATCCCGGCCCGCAACCCGTCGGGCCCCTGCATCGGCTTCATCGGAGTCGTACCGGAACAGCGCGGCCGCGGCTACGCCCGCGACCTGCTGGCCGAGTGCACCCACTACCTCGCCGAGCACGGCGCCGAGTTCATCGCCGCCGCCACGGACCAGGGCAACTTCCCGATGGCCGCGCACTTCGCCGAGGTCGGCTATCCGGTGATCCGGGAGCGCGCCAACTTCCAGTTCGTCGAGTAACCGCACCGGTCGGTAGACCTGCGGGACAGTCGGCCCGGTCCGTGATCCGTGCCGGGCCGACTGTCAGTGCCGGGTGCCATGCTGGCGGCAGGTCGATCCACGGCACATGGCTCTACGGCGGGATGGAGGCGGGCATGGGGTTCGTCGGCGAGGTCTGGCAGGTGCACAGGGATGAGGAATCGGTCGGGGAGATCCTGATCGGCGACGCCGATTTCCCTTGGCTGTCGGGCAAGTTCACCGCGGGTCCGGCTTTCGCCGCCGTACGGGAGCTGTTCGCGCGGGAACTCGCCCTGGCGCAGGCGGACGACGAGTGGACGCGATGGGAGGAGGCCTACGACGAGATCCGGCGGCAGGTCACGCTCACCTCGCCGGACGGGCCCGTGCCCGAGTTCCTCCTGCACATCGAGGGAGAGAGGGCCTGGTTCCGATGGAGTGACGAGCCGTTCGACGACGACGAGGACGGGGACGAGGAGGCGCCCGGCGGCGAGTGATCAGTCGGCTTCGCCGGCCACCATCGCCTCGGCCCGCGCCAGGATCTCGGTGACCCGCTGCCCGAAAGCGGCGTCGCACGGGTGCGGACGGCCCGTGCGGACGGCCTCGCCCAGCGCGTCGGCGGCCCGGACCAGGGCGGACACCGCGCTGCCCGAGCTGTCCGGAAGGCTGGTCACCCCGGCCGCGCCCCGGAGTTCGACCGCGACCCCCGCCGCCGCGGGCGGTGCGGTGAGGCTCAGGGTGAGCGTGCTCGACGCACCGTCCACATGGTCGAGGACCAGCACGGCCGTGTCTCCGGGACCCCGCACGGCCGCCGCCACCCGGCGGACGTCACCGAGCACCGGGAGCAGCACGGACAGGGCGTGCGGGCCGACGTCCCACAGCGCGCCCTTCTCCTGCCGCCAGGGCGAGGCGGCGAACGGGCTGTCGCTGGTGAACACCGAGCCCAGCCACTGGGCCCGAGCGGTGAACCAGCCCTCGGCGGCGGCCTGTTCGGTGATCCATGCCTCGGTCTCCGGCAGGAAGCGGGTGGTGAAGAACACGACCGACGCGACCCCGGCCTCCCGCACCGCGTCGACCACGGCCCGCCCCTGTTCCACCGTCGGGGCGAGGGGCTTGTCCAGCAGCAGATGCCGGCCCGCCCGCGCGGCCCGTACCGCCAACTCGGCCTGCACGGACGGCGGAAGGGCCACGGCGACGGCGTCCACGTCCGCGAGGAGGGCGTCGACGTCGTCGTAGGCCGGGACGCCGTACTCGTCGGCCAGTTCCTTGGCCGCGTCCGGGCGGCGGCCCCACACGCCCGCGAAGTCCCACTCCGCGTGCCCGGCGAGGGCGGGGGCGTGTGCCATCTGTGCCCAAGGGCCGGTGCCGAGCAGTCCGATGCGCATGGCGGTGCCTCTCCACGGGGCGGATGCACGGTGTGCATCCGCGCGGCGAACCTGGTGACCACCGGATGCGATCCGAGTGGCCGGTCGCCGGTGAGCGTGCCATACGAACGGGGCTGGTGCGCAAGCCCCGTCGGCGCCTACTCCCAGCCGACAACCTTGAAATTCTTGTCGACGAAGACGTGGTGCGGCCAGTTGACGCTGATGTTGTGGACCTCGTACTCGCCGTCGCCCAGTTCGACGACACGGTCGTTGATGCCGCCGGGGACGACGGCCTGAGCCGCCTTGATCGCCTTGTAGGCGTTCGTGCCGTTGATGATCGTGCCTTCGCCCTCGGTGTAGTCCGGGATCCGGCCGACCGACTTGTCCGGTGACGGTGTCCCCTGCTGGAAGGCGATCACTCCCGCCGCTGCGGCGGCTGCCGTTCCGCCGTCGCCACCGCGCTGGACGACGACCCGGGTCGCGGCGACGGTCGCGCTGTCGACCGTTCCGAGGACGAGGACGCTCGCACCCTTCTTCACGGCCTTGGCGGGGGCTCCGGTGGTCTTCGTGGCGGAGGATTCGGTCACGGTCACCTTCACGCCCGTCGCCGTCGTCATGGTGAAGCCCGACGGTGACGTGGTGTCGACGATGCCGGTCGCACCGCCGTCGGACGGGTCGGCCTGGGGGCCGTCGCCCTCCGGACCGGTCGGCGTCGGAGCCGGCGAGGCCGTCGCCGCGGGTGCGGGAGACGACGAATCCGCGACGGCGGACGTACTGCCGAACCCGGCTCCTGCCACCGCGCACGCCAGCCCGGCGGCCATGACCCACGCGCCTCTCCGGGACAGCATCCGCCGTGGGACGGACCGAGGGGCTCGTCCGGTCGTGGCTGTGGGGGTGGGCTGGGTGGGCTCGGGCGAAGAGTCATGTGTCAGGTCGTGGTCGTCCATGGTGGGGTTCCCTTCGCTGGGGCAACTACTCCGAGCCTGGGCGCCCTACATATGGAGACGCTCATGCGCGCCTTAAGAAGTCCTAACAAACGCGTCGCCTGTTGCGGCCGCTCGGTGATTGAGCAGTCCCGCTGCTGGATGCGTTCGATTTCTTCTATTGGACCTGCGGACCCGGGCCGGAGAGGCTGGAGGACGCGCCCTGCCCGCCGCGACCCGACCGGTCGTCCGGCGGAATGGGACGGCACGGTTCTGCGCGACAGCCGGAAGACCGGAAGAGGAGCACGAGCAATGGACACCCGCCGTATCGGTGACGTCGAGGTCAGTGCGATCGGCCTGGGCGGTATGCCCATGTCGATCGAGGGACGGCCGGACGAGGCACGCTCCCTCGCCACCATCCAGGCCGCCCTCGACGCGGGCGTGACGCTGATCGACACCGCGGACGCCTACCACCTGCACGCCGACGAGGTCGGACACAACGAGACCCTGATCGCCAAGGCCCTCGCCTCGCACGACCGCGGCGCGGACGTCCTGGTCGCCACCAAGGGCGGCCATCTGCGCCCCGGGGACGGCAGTTGGACCCTGAACGGCAGCCCCGAATACCTCAAGGAGGCCTGCGAGGCGTCCCTGCGCCGACTGGGCGTGGAGGCCATCGCGCTCTACCAGTTCCACCGCCCCGACCCGAGGGTCCCGTACGCGGACTCCGTCGGCGCGATCCGGGACCTGCTCGACGCGGGCAAGATCCGCCTCGCCGGGATCTCCAACGCAAACCCGGAACAGATCCGGCTCGCGAACGAGATCCTCGGAGGGCGGCTGGTCTCCGTGCAGAACCAGTTCTCCCCGGCCTTCCGCTCCAGCGAACCGGAGCTGGAGCTGTGCGACGAACTCGGCATCGCGTTCCTGCCCTGGAGCCCCCTCGGCGGCATCAGCCGCGCCGGTGAACTCGGCTCCGCCTACGCGCCGTTCGCCCGGATCGCCGAGAAGCACGGGGTCAGCCCGCAGCGGGTGTGCCTGGCCTGGATGCTCGCCAAGTCGCCGGTCGTCGTACCGATCCCGGGCGCCAGCCGCCCCGAGACGATCCGCGACTCGGCCGCCGCGCCCGAACTGACGCTCTCCGCCGAGGAGTTCGCGGAGCTGGACGCAGCGTGAGAAGGCGGTGACGCTGGAGGTGTAGTTGTGGCGGGCAAGGGAAGAGAGCGCTTGCCCGCCAACCGGTCACAGGGGGAGGACCACCACCGATGGCGTCGTCCACGGACAAGCCGCTCGACCACCGCTACCGCGACGAACACCCGATCCGCACCCTCGCCTACCTGTTCCACGAAGACCGCAGACGCCTGGCCTTCGCCGTCGCCGTGTTCACGGTCAAGCACAGTCCCATCTGGCTGCTCCCGCTGATCACCGCGTCCATCATCGACACGGTCGTCCAGCACCAGCCGGTCAGCAGACTCTGGATCAGCACCGGTGTCATCCTGTTCATCCTGCTGATCAACTACCCCCTGCACGTCCTCTACGTCCGCCTCCTCTACGGCAGCGTCCGCCGCATGGGCACCGACCTGCGCTCGGCACTGTGCACCCGGATGCAGCAGCTCTCCATCGGCTACCACTCCCGGATCAGCGCCGGAGTGCTCCAGGCCAAGGTCGTACGGGACGTGGAGACCGTCGAGCAGATGGTCCAGCAGACCGCCGAGACCGGGCTCGGGGCGATCACCGTGCTCACCGGCGGCCTGGTCATCATCGCCTTCCGCACACCGGAGTTCGTGCCCGTCTTCGTGGTCGTCGTGCCGGTCGCCGCGCTGCTGGTGTCCCGGCTGCGGGCCCGCCTCCGCACCCACAACGAGCACTTCCGTCACGAGGTCGAGACCCTCTCCTCGCGCGTGACGGAGATGACCCGCCTCATCCCGGTCACCCGCGCCCACGGCCTGGAGGGCAAGGCCCTGCGCCGCATGGACGGCACCCTGCACCGACTCCTCACCACCGGAAACCGCCTCGACCTGCTCAACGGCCGCTTCGGCTCGCTGGCCTGGGTGGTGCTGAACGTGGTCGGCGTCCTGGTCCTCGCCGGCGCCGCCCTGGTGTCGTACTACGGCGTCTGGGGCGTCACCGCGGGCGACGTCGTCATGCTCAGCGCCTTCCTGACCACCCTCACCAACTCCACCACGACCCTCATGGGCCTGGCCCCGGTCATCACCAAGGGCCTGGAATCGGTCCGTTCGGTCGGCGAGGTGCTCCAGGCACCCGAGCTGGAGGACAACGAGGGCAAGGAGATGGTCACCGCGGTACGCGGAGCCGTCACCTTCCGGAGCGTCGGCCACACCTACGACGGCGGCCAACTCCGCCCCGCCGTCCACGACTTCACCCTCACCGTCGCACCCGGCGAGACCGTCGCCCTCGTCGGCGCGTCCGGCGCCGGCAAGTCCACCGTCCTCAACCTCGTCATCGGCTTCATCCGTCCCACGAGCGGCCAACTCCTGCTCGACGGCACCGACATGAACACCCTCGACCTGCGCACCTACCGCCGCTTCGTCTCGGTCGTCCCCCAGGAGTCGATCCTCTTCGACGGCACGATCCGCGACAACGTGGCCTACGGCATGGACGACGCCGACGAGGAGTCGGTGCGCGCGGCGCTGCGGGACGCCAACGCCCTTGAGTTCGTGGAGAAGTTGCCGCAGGGACTGGAGACCCTGGTGGGCGAGCGCGGGGCCCGGCTGTCCGGCGGGCAGCGTCAACGCCTCGCCATCGCACGGGCGTTGATCCGGGACCCCAAGGTGCTCGTCCTGGACGAGGCGACCTCGGCCCTGGACACCCGCTCGGAGGCGCTCGTCCAACAGGCGCTCGCCCGACTCCTGCGCGGCCGTACGACATTCGTCGTCGCGCACCGGCTGTCCACCGTCCGGGGCGCCGACCGCATCGTGGTGATGGGCGACGGGGAGATCCTGGAGGTCGGCACGCACGACGAACTCCTGCGCCGGGGCGGGGCGTACACGGCGCTGCACAGCGGGCAGGTCGCCTGAACGGAGCTCTTGGCGGTGTGCTTGATCCGGCTTCGGCGGGGCACACGAAGCGCACAACGAGAGAGGGGCGCTCCGTGCTCGTGCCGGACCCGAAGGCCGTCAGGAAACTGCTCACCCGGTACGCGGTGCTCCGCATCGCCCAGGCGGAGAGGCAACGCCCGCAGACGGCCGCCGAGTTGAACGACGTCAGCTACACCCTGTGCGTGATGACGGGCACCACGGACATCCGGGAAGCCATCGTCAAGGCGGACGCCCTGTTGGCGGCGGCGCGTGGCGCGGCCGCCGACGACCGCGCCCTCGCGTAGAGCCTTCAGGAGAGCGCCACTTCGCGCGCCGTTCTGCCGTGGAACGCCGAGCGGTACGCCTGCGGGCTCGTGCCGACCACCTTGCGGAAGCGTTCGCGGAACGCGGTGGGGGAGCCGAACCCGGCCTGCTGGGCGACCCGTTCGATCGGGTGGTCGCTGTTCTCCAACAGGTACTGGGCGCGTCGGACCCGGGCGCGCAGCAGCCACTGGAGCGGTGTGCTGCCCGTCTGTTCGCGGAAGCGCCGGCTGAACGTCCGCTCGCTCATGCCCGATCGCGTCGCCAGCGTCGCCAAGGTGACCTCGTGGGCGAGGTTGTCCTCGATCCACTGAAGGAGCGGTTCGAGGGTCGAACCCTGCGGGACCGGCGGGTGCCGGTGCACGATGAACTGGGCCTGCCCGCCCTCGCGTTCGAGCGGCATGACCGAGAGACGGGCAGCGTCCGCGGCGACCGCCGAGCCGAAGTCCCGGCGGATGAGGTGCAGACACAGGTCGAGCCCGGCGGCGGCCCCTGCCGAGGTGAGGATCTGCCCGTTGTCGACGTACAGCACGTCCGGTTCCACCTCGACCAGCGGATACTCGCGGGCCAGCAGATCCGCGGCGATCCAGTGGGTGGTGGCGCGCAGCCCGTCCAGCAGTCCGGCCTCGGCGAGCACGAAGGCACCGGCGCAGATCGACACGATCCGGGTACCCGCCGCCGCTGCCTCCCGCAGCGCCGCCAGCACCCGCGCGGAGGGAGGCCCGGCCTGCTCCGAGCAGCCGGGGACGATGACGGTGTCGGCGTCCGCCAGCGCCTCCAGCCTGTGGCCGACCCGCAGCGCGAATCCGTCCGTGCGCACCTCCGGCGTCTCGCCGCACACCCGGATCCGGTAGGCGTTCCGGCCGTCGGGCAGCCGGGTACGGCCGAACACCTCCATCGGGGTCGCCATGTCGAACGGCACCACATGATCGAGAACGAGGATCGCGACGGTATGCATGAACACCACGATAGGCAGATTCCCGCCAGCCCGGTGACACCGCCTTATGTGCTTGAAGCCTGACCACAGATGTTGGCGGGAATCCGTTGGAAGCTGTCGTTCCAGCCCCTGTGCGGCCGGACGGGACGTCCCTAGCCTGGGCCGGTGACCAAGATCCTTCTCGCACTGCACGTGCTGGCCGCCATCGTCGCGGTCGGCCCCGTGACCGTAGCCGCCAGCATGTTCCCACCGGCGGCCCGCCGCGCTCTCACCGGTACGGACGGTCCCGACGCGTGGGTGACGACCGTACGACTGCTGCACCGCATCTGCCGCCTCTACGGCGCGGTCGGCCTCGCGGTGCCCCTCTTCGGCTTCGCCACCGCCGCCGCGATGGGCGTCCTGGGCAGCGGCTGGCTCATCGCCTCCATCACCCTCACGGCGGTGGCCGCCGGCATCCTGATCGCCTTCGTCCTGCCTCGTCAGGACGAACTCCTGGAGGAACTGGACGCGCGGCGGCCGGTGGAGCGGGCCGGGACCGTTCAACTCGCCATGCTCACCGGCATCTTCAACCTGCTGTGGGCCACCGTCACGGTCCTGATGATCATCCGGCCCGGCTCGACCACGGGCGCCTGACCGGTCAGCCCGTGGCGCGGACCAGGAGGAGCGCGACATCGTCGTCAGGCTCCGGGCGCAGCGCGTTGAGGAGCATGTCGCTCGTCTGCTCCAGGGGGCGCCGCGAGCTCTGCAACAACCGAGTCAGCGTGTGCAGTCCCACGTCGATCGACTCACTGCGGTTCTCCACCAGCCCGTCGGTGTACAGGGCGAGCAACGCGCCCGTGGTGAAGTCGACTTCGGTGGTCCCGAAGTCCACCCCGCCGACGCCGAGCGGGACTCCGCCAGGGATGTCGAGGAGTTCCGCCGCGCCGTCGGGATGGATCAGGACGGGCGGCAGATGCCCGGCGCTGGACAGCGCGCAGGTGCCCCGGCCGAGGTCGACCACGCCGTACGCGCAGGTCGCGATCGTGTCGAGGGAGCCGGTGAGGTCGTCGAGGTGGTGCAGCAACTCGGCGGGCGGCAGGTCGAGTCGGGCCAGTGCTCGGGTCGCGGTGCTCAACTGCCCCATGATGGCGGCGGCCTGGACACCCTTGCCCATCACGTCGCCCACGACGAGCCCGGTCCGGCCGGGGCCCAGCGGCAGCACGTCGTACCAGTCGCCCCCGACCTCGCTCAGCGCCGGCAGATAGCGGGCGGCGATGTCGAGCCCCTCCTGCCGGACCGGGGCCGAGGGCAGCAGGCTGCGCTGCAGGGTCAGCGCGGTGGTGCGCTCACGGCCGTAGAGGCGGGCGTTGTCGATGCAGATCGCGGCGCGCGCGGCGAGTTCCGAGGCGAGGACGCGGTCCTGTTCGTCGAAGGGGCGCTCGTTGACGGTGCGGTAGAGGCTCAGCGTGCCGAGCACCTCGCCGCGGGCCATCAGCGGGACGGCAAGGTAGGAGTGGACGCCCGCCGCGCGCAGGGTCTGGGCGGCGCGCCCGTCCCTGGCGATGCGCCGCATCATCGGCCGGTCCACCCGCTCCACCAGGATCGGCCCGGCCTCGCGGACGCACTGGGTGATGATGCGGTGGGGGCCGTAGGTGGCCAGTTCGCCGACCGGGTCCGCCGCGTGGATCGCGTCGGTGAGGTATCCGGCCGCGACGGCCAGCGCCCGGAACTCGACCCGCGCGTCTCCGGCCACCGGAGTGATCCCGCCGTGCGCCACGACCGACTCCAGGACGTCGACGGCGGCCAGGTCGGCCACATGCGGTACCGCCACGTCGGCCAGCTCCCGCGCGGTCTGCTGGAGGTCCAGCGTCGTCCCGATCCGTACCCCGGCCTCCGCCACCACGGACAGGTGCTGGCGCGCCTGCGCGACCTCGGCCGCCGCCTGCTCCCGCTCGGTGACGTCCAGGACGGCCATCGCGAGCCCGAGCACCCGGCCCTGCGCGTCCTCGATGCGGTGGTACGACTCCGAGTACGCCCGCTCCACGGCATCGGCCGCCGTACGGCCCACGCTCTGCTGGTCGAGCAGTGGCTTGCCGGTGATCAGCACATGCCGCATCCGTGACTCGATGGCCGCCACGTCGAGACCCGGCAGCACCTCGCCGACCCGGCGCCCGACGACGTCCGCCTCCGGTACGCCGTTGATGCGTTCCAGGGCCGGGTTCACCGTGACCCACCGCAGATCGGTGTCGAACACGGCGATGCCCACCGGTGTCTGGCGCACCAGGCTGTGGGACAGCGCCAGGTCCCGTTCCACGCCCCGTACCGTCCTGGCGTCCGCCGCCAGTCCCAGCAGATGTGCCTGGCCGTGGCTGTCGCGCAGCCGCATGGTACGGAACTCCACGGGCCGCTCCGTGCCGTCCCGGTGCAGCAGCGGGAAGACCCCCGCCCAGCGGGCACCCGAGCCCACCTGGGCGAACAGCTCACGCGCCCGGCCCCGGTCGTCGGGCGACACCAGCAGCCGGTCGGCGAGCTGCGTCAGCGCCTCCTCGGCGGAGTAGCCGAGCAGCTGCTCCGCCTCGGGACTCCACAGCGCGATGTACCCGCCGGCGTCCAGGACCACCGCCGCGACCTGCAACAGGTCCAGCAGTCCTCCCGAGGCGGCCGTGACACCGTCCCCGGCACCGTACGCGTCCATCCAGCCGCTCCTTCCGGCGCGGCACGACACCACCAAGATCCGCACCGCCGGTCATCCGATTACGGCACAGCCCGCTCCACCCGGCAACACCGTGAGGACAGGGGGAGCGGACGCGGCCGTATGGAGCACATACCCGTGCGGGCGCCGACGAGGCCCCGGATTCTGGTCGTGCCCTGCCCCCCCCACTTCCCCCAGGACACCCGATGCCCTTCCCGCTCCGTCTCGTCTCCCTCCTGGTCGCCGGCTGCGTCGGCGCCCTCGTGCCCGCGTCGCCCGCCGCGGCCGACGACCACTCCCTCCAGCGCGGCCTCGACGAACTGGTCGCCGCCCCGGGCGGCCCGCCCGGCGTGATCGTCGTGCTGCGCGACGGCGACCGGCAGCGCGTCCTGCGGGCCGGCACCGCCGACCTCACCACCGGCCGCCCGCTCGAACCGGACGACCACACCCGGACCGCGAGCACCAGCAAGGCGTTCAGCGGGGCGGTGGCCCTGAGTCTCGTACGACAGCACCGGCTCGCCCTCGACGACACGATCGGCGCCCGGCTGCCCCAACTGCCCAAGGCGTGGCGGGCAGTGACCCTGCGTCAGCTGCTCCAGCACACCAGCGGGCTCCCGGACTTCAGCCAGAGCACACGGTTCCGGAGCCTCATCGCGGCCGACCCGCGCCGCCACTTCGACTCGCGGCGCCTGCTCGACTTCGTGGCGGGAGAGCCGCTGCGGTTCGCGCCCGGCTCGCAGTACCAGTACTCCAACTCCGACAACATCGCCGTGGCGCTGATGGCGGAGGCCGCGACCGGCGCGCGCTACGAGGACCTGCTGCGCCACGACGTGTACCGGCCGCTGGGCCTGCGTGACACGAGCCTGCCGCAGGGGTACCGGATGCCGGAGCCGTACATGCACGGCTACGCGGTCGGCGGACCGTCGGGACCCGAGGACGTCAGCGAGGCGATCGGCATGTCGGGGGTGTGGGCGTCCGGCGGCATCACCTCCTCGCCCCGCGACCTGGCCGCGTTCATCGGCGGCTACGCGGCAGGAGCCCTCACCTCCAAGGCGGCTCTGCGGGAACAGCGGCACTGGATCCCCGGCGCCTCCGAACCGGCGGGACCAGGCCGCAACAGCGCCGGACTCGCCCTCTTCCGCTACGACACCCGCTGCGGGGTCGTTCTCGGACATACCGGGAACACCCTCGGTTACACACAGTTGATCGCGGCCACCCCCGACGGCCGGCGCGCGCTCACTTTCTCATTGACAACTCAGGTGAACCAGGCGGGGAACGCCCCTCTGCTGAGCAAGGTGCGCGCGGTCGAGGAGGACGCGGTGTGCAGCCTCCTGGGGACATACGGGTCGTAACACCACAGGCGTGCCGGGCGCCTCCGGCATACCGCATCATGAGTGCGTGCGCACGCGACTCTCTTATCAACGGCAGGACGAGCGGGTGGCGTTCGCGCTCGCGGACGCGCTGGGACGCGCCGGGGCCGACGTCGTGCTCGACGTGTGGCCGACAGCCGCGGACGGTGCCCCCGATCCTGAGACCGTCGTCGTCCTGCTGTGGTCGGCGGCGTGGGACCCGACGCCGATGGGACCCGCGCCGCTCGGCGCACACGTGCCCGTCCGGCTCGACGACACGCCGCTGCCGCCCGCCCTGGCCGGGCTGCGCCACCTGCGGCTCGCTCAGGGCTGGGGCCGTGTGTCGGACGAGGCGGCGGCGATGATCGTGCGGCTCGGCTTCCCGGCCCTCGTGCCGGCGCTTCCCGTTCGGGGCACCCCCACCGAAAACACCTTGGCGATCAGCGACTTCGGTCCTCTGGGGCTGTTCGCGAGCTGCCCACGGTGCGGCGGAAGCAGCGAACGGCTGCGCCCGTACGTCACGGTCGACCATCACTACGGCCGGGCGCTGCGGCTGGTCATCTGTGGCGCGTGCAACTGGCAGGACGGCTGCGAACTGTGACTCCGGCGAACCGTTTCGGCTACCTCAAGCGACCGTGCTGTCCGACCCGTTGACGCATCCCTCCTGCTCCGGGGAGGCCGGGAGGGACAGCCACTCCGCGATGCTCCGTGCGATCGGCTGGCCGGTGTCCGCCTCGACGAAGCCGAACTGGCCCGACTGGTTGCACTCGAGGAACCACCAGGTCCCGTCCCCGTCCTCGGCGAAGTCGAAGGCGCCGTAGGCCAGTTCGGCCTCGCGCAGATACGTCCGGACGGCCTCGGCGATGCGCGGCGGGACCTCGGCGGGGTGCCAGGGCTGCGCGGGTGCGGCGAAGCGGAAGTCGACCTCGACGGGGTCCGCGTCCGGGGCGGTCGCCATGCGGGCGGCCAGCATCCGGTCGCCCACCACGGTGAGCCGGATGTCGGCGCGCTTGGCGATCCGGCGCTGCAGCAGCGTGGGACCGAAGGCCACGGCGGCGAAGTCGGTGTCCGGCGCGACCCGGCTGGTCGGCACCGCCCGGGGCGGATCCTGCGGGTGGGCGCCGGAGACGGGCTTGACCACCAGGTCCGGGAAGCGCCGCGAGAACTCGCGGGCGGCCTGCGGGAACGTGGTGATCAGCGTGGCGGGCACCGGCAGTCCGCTGCGCTGGGCCAGCCGCAGCTGCCAGGGCTTGTGCCGGGCGCGGCGTGCCGCGTCGGGGTGGTTCATCCAGCGGGCGCCGGAGCCGCGCAGCATGCCGTAGAGCGCCTGCGACGCTTCCTCGGTGAGCCACGCGGAGGGCTGGGGTGCGCGGGTCGCCGGGGCGCCGGGTCTGCGCACCCAGATGGAACGCAGTCCGCTCACGCTCACCAGCCGTCCGCCGGCCGCGAGATGGCCGCGGAAGGCTCCGTGGACGTACTCGCCGGAGAGCGCGACCCCGCCGGTGAGATCGGCGGGATCGATCCGGACCACGGGGACGCCGGACGCGTGCAGGTGCACCATCACCAGGTCCGCGGTGACGTCCTCTTCGCAGGTAAGGACCAACACGGTCATTTTCGTTGTTCCGCGTTCAGTCGTCGAAGTGAGTCTTCGATCCCGCGGTGGACGTCGTGGTCCCCAGTTCTCTCAGCAGAGCGAGATCATGGGCGGCGACCCGTCCGTCGGCGAGCACGTTCAACTGCAGTCCGGAGTCGTAGCTGTACGGAGTGGTGAGCTCCAACTGTGCTGCCGGGCGAGCATAGTTGAGCGCGAACGGTTGCATCGTCTCTCCCTCGTCGGTACTGCCTCGTGCAAGCGGTGGCCACCCTGCGAGGTCGCTTGGCCCGCTGACTTCCGTCTGCTTCCAGAGACTTATACGAATCGAACGAGTGAATGGTTTCCTTACTCTGCGTAGTCACAGTAAGGAAGGTAAGACGCTCCCCGGGTTCAGCCGAGGTCGCCCGGCCGCCCCTCCTCCTGCTCGCCGAGGGACTTACGCATCGAGCGCAGGGCGAGGAGAAGTACGGCGATGTCGTCCAAGTACACGGGATCCGGCATCAGGTCGGTCGGCAGTACGAAGTAGAGGACGGCACCCCAGAAAACCCATTTGGGGCCGGTCGGAAGCCCTGCGCGCCGCAGTCCGCGCCGCATGCGGACGAGCCGCACCAGCACTCCGACGGCCACGGCGAGCAGCGCCACCGCGAGCACCACGGCGACGACGATCACGGTTGTGGTCGAATCCACGGGCTCCCCTTTTCCGGTCCTGCCGCACGACATGTGCCCTATCCGGATGCCCGGTTGAGGCCCCGGTATTGCCGAAGAGGGGAACATCACACCCGAACGCCCGGAAGAGTCTTGACAGTCACCGGCCCCACGTCGGGCACTGGTACGTTTTCACCGTGAGCGCGACCAGCGGGACGGGAACGGGAACCCACGTACGGATCTGCCTCGACGCCCCACCGCGCGTCGCGAGCCTCGGCGTCGGTGTGCACGGCACGGTGAGCCCACGTGACGTGTTCCGGCTGCCCGACCTCTGGCAGTTCCATCTCTACCGGTACGAGGCGGAGTTGACCGTCGACGGGGTGCCGTACGGGATCAGGCCCGGCCAGGTGAGCCTGGTGCCGCCCGGCGCGCTGGTGCGCTTCCACTACCGGGGACGCTCCGAGCATCTCTTCGCCCACCTGGAACTTCCTTCCGCCGGTGAGCGGTTGACCGTTCCCGTGATGCAGGACGCCGGTACGCAGACGCCCGTGCTCACCGACCTGATGCTGCGGGCCGTCGCGGCGGCGCCGCGCAACTCCGCCCGTGCGGCTGCCGAGTTGTGGACCGTGCTGTGGCGGGTGGCCGACCTCGCCACCCCGGCCGCCGGTGACACCGCCGGACCCCACCCCGCGCTCGCCCTCGCCGTCGCACACATCGAAGCGCACCTGGCGGCACCGCTGACGGTGCCCGAGGTGGCGCGCGCGGCCGGGGTCTCGCACAACCACCTCATCCGCCTGTTCCGCGCCGAGATCGGCAGCACGGTCGTCGCCTACATCCGGCACCGCCGCCTGGAACACGCACGGCATCTGCTCCGTGAGTCGACGCTCTCCGTCCCGGCGATCGCGGCGGCCGTCGGCATCGGCGATCTGCAGGCCTTCAACAAGGCGTGCCGACGCGAACTGGGCGCCTCGCCAAGGGCTGTTCGCGCCGGCACCGGGTGAATCCGACCCGCGCTGTGCGGGTAAGTCCTGGCGCGCATCGTGCAGGTCGGCGCCGGTCCTCGCCGCGCGGTCAGTCCCGGCCCGCACCCCGGTACAGGTCCAACTCCCCGTCCAGCTCCACCGCCAGGACCGTCGCCAGCTCGTCCACATCGGCCGCCCGCGGTGCGTCGATCCACGTCACGCCCGGCACCTCGCCGAGCCCGCCGATCACGTCGTGGCCGAGTCCGGCGCCGGAACCGAGCACCGTGACCCGCTTCACGGGCGTACGCAGGCCGCGCACCGACACCGACTCGCGCGGCGGGTCGAAGCACACCAGGTACAGCGTGCGGCGGTCGGCGGACAGGGTGCTCGGCCCGTAGTGGTGCCCGGCGGGCAGGCCGGCCAGCGTGCCGTACACCGCCTCGGAGTGCCGGGCGATCCACGCGCCGAGCCCCTCAAGGCGCTCCACCTGCTCGGGCGGGATCGTCCCGTCCTCCTCCGGCCCCACGTCGAGCAGCAGATTGCCGCCCATCCCGATGGTCTCCGTGAAGTAACGCACCAGCTGCCGCACCGACTTGTGATGGTGGTCCCCGTGCTGGAATCCCCACGAGTCGTTGACCGTCAGACACAACTCCCAAGGCCCGTCCGGGGCTTGCAGCGGCACCCCCTGTTCGGGCGTCGCGTAGTCGCCGTGGCTCAGCATGCGGGCGTTGAGGACGGTGTCGGGGTTCCCGGCGAGGATCAGCTCCGCCAACTCCCGCATGCCCCACTGCTCTTCGGCGCGCTCCCACTCGCCGTCGAACCACAGCAGGTCGGGCCGGAATCGGGCCACCAACTCGCCTACCTGGCCGTCGCGGTAGGCGAGGTAACGCGCCCAGGCGGCCGGATCCTCCTCGCCGGGCCGGGCGGAGGCGTACGGGTTGGCGCGCAGCTCCTCGTCCGGCGGGCGCGGGTGCACCGTGCTGGCGTAGTCGGGGTGGTTCCAGTCGGAATGGGAGTAGTAGAGGCCGACCTTGAGGCCCTCCTCGCGCAGCGCGTCGGCATAGGGCCCGATCAGATCGCGGCCGGCCGGGGTGCGGCGGACCACGTCCAGGTCGCCGTGGGCCGAGTCCCACAGGGCCACACCGTCGTGGTGCCGGGCGGTCAGCACCGCGTACCGGGCACCCGCCCGCGCGAACAGCCGCGCCCAATTCCGTGGTTCGTAGCGCGCGGCGGTGAACCCGTCCAGCTGGCGCATGTATTGGTCGTGCGGGACCTGGCCCGTGTAGAACGACCAGGACTCCGGCACGCCGTCGACGGCGTAGATCCCGTAGTGGACGAAGATGCCCAACTTGGCATCGCGGAACCAGGGTTGCATCGGCATACCGCCAAGCTAGGCCGCGGGACGGCGGGGCGCGTGGGCGGTGATCACCACTGGTGGTCGATTTTCACCGCAGTGACAGTCTGCGTAGGCTGGTCGCATGACTGAGGTTCCCGGAAGCCACTCGCGTCACCGGAGTCGCCCGGTCCAGGTGCTGCGCGATTCCTACGAGGCGTTGGGGTCCGTCGTCGCACCGCTCGGGGACGAGGAGTCCTGGCTGCCGACCGCCTGTACCGGCTGGGCCGTGCGCGACCTGATCTTCCACTGCCTCTCGGACGCCCAGCGCGCTCTGGTGGCGCTGCACACCCCCGCCCCCGGCCCGGCCGACCGTGATGCCGTCACCTACTGGCAGGACTGGCGGCCCGACCCGGTCGGCGCGGCCAACGGACGGCGCTGGAGCAGGATCGGGGCGAGCATGTTTCTCGACTTCCGGCAGCTGCGCGCGCTGTACCTGGAGACCACGACGGCCACGGTGACGGCCGCCGCGGCGACGGACCCCGATCTCCTGGTGTCGACCCAGGGCCATGTCCTGACCGCCGCAGAACTGATGACCACCCTCGCGGTTGAGGCGAGCATTCACCACCTCGACCTCGTCCGGGAGCTGCCCGGCGCGCCGGGCCCGTCAGCGGACGGACTGGCCGTGGTGCGCACCACCCTGGACGGACTGCTGGGCCGTCCCGTCCCTCTGGACTGGACGGACGAGCACTACGCGCGCGCCGCCACGGGCCGCACACCGCTCACCGGGACCGAACGACGCTCCCTCGGCGCGGACGCCGAACGCCTACCGCTCTTCAGCTGATCCGCCGCCGTCCCGCGACTGATCGACGCGGTCTCCGTCAGCCGGCGGCGATACACGGTCCCCGTCGGCCGGCGGCGCCGGGCGCAGCGCCTTCGTCGCGTCCCGCAAGCGGCCGAAGGTCCGCTGGAACGGGGACCCGGCCGACGAGGGAGTCTCGCCCGGCACGACAGCGCCGCCGGACTCGCGGAGCGCGGCCAGCGCCTCGTTGGCGCGGTCGGCGGCCTCCCGGTACAGATCGCGGGACTTCGTCATCGCTTCGAGCGCTTCGGCGTACATGGCCACGAGCCTGCGCTCCCGGGCCAGTTCTTCCTCCAGCGTCATCAGGCTCCACTGCTCGCGCAGCGCGGTGACGGCCTCGGCGCCGCCCTCCGGCAGGGGGCGCGCGGAGGCGGCGTAGCGGCAGAGCACGTCCACCAGTTCGGTGGGCTCGGAGCCGTCGAGGAAGACGCTGCGCACGGAGAAGTCCCGGACGTCGTAGCCGGGGGAGGCCGGGTTGGTGGGCAGCACGACGGCGCCGCCGCGCGGCACCTGGAAGTCGAACTCGCGCAGCAACGCCCAGTTGACGGACCGTAGTTGGTCGGGTGTGGCCCGGTGCTCCACCACGCAGTGCCGCAGGCTCTCCGGCAGCAGCCGGGCCAGGGGTAGCCGGCCGCGCGCGTCCGGGGTCATCGCCTCGTGCACGACGACGTGCACGCTCCAGCCGTCCTGCGCGCAACTCCGGAACAGCCGACGCAGGTCCTTCTCGTCGGACGGCAGCGGATTGACCTCCCGGAAGCGCAGACCGGGGACCGGCGCGTGGTCCCAGCCGGCGTCCGCGTCCTCGGGCCAGAAGAGGGTCGCGGGGGAGGGCCAGCGGGGGTCCCACGTCCGCTCGGCCTCCGCGACCAGGATCCATTCCCGCCCGTCGGGCGAAGCGGGGGCGGCGGCGGGCGAGCCCGGTGCCGGAAGCGCCGGAAACGTCAGCCGCGCCCGCACGGTCACCGTCCCCTCGACCCGCCAACGGGCCTCGAAGACCAGCTCCCGGGGATCATGACCCTGATCCTCGTCCGGTTCCAGATGGTCGTCGATGACCTCGCGGTCCTTGAGGCGCTGCAACTGTCGCCGTACGACATCCGCCGCGTCCTCGGACCCGACGTGGCGGCCACGAGCCAGCCACACCGTGTGGGGGATCGTGGGCGGAGCTGTGAAGGAGTTCGACATAGGCCAATCTGCGGGCGGGAGCGGGGCTGACCCACCAGTATCACCGTTGGAGATCTTGGCGGGTCAAGCGGGGGTCGTAGAGTCTCGTATGCCCGGAATTCCTGCGATCCCGCATGAGCATACGCGCGGGGTGTGATCGGTCCACTCCGGGCGGCGGGGTTTCACACGTGCCTTTGACATGGCCCGGTCCGCAGAATGGTGGCGCGGACGGGACCCGCCCACCATCCGCTCGGGGTGGGTCCCTTCCGTGTACCCCGGGGCACCTCACCTTCGTCGGCGGTCCGGCCGGGACGGCACACCCGCCTCGACCGGCGGCGGGCTGAATCCGGCCGGTACCGAACGCGCGCCCCCCGGGGACGGTGCTTCCAGGGGTGCGACCGTCTCCTGGCGCGGCGGCCGGGTGCGCGGCACGGGCTTGCCGACGATCCGGGTGTGCGTCATCAGCGCGGCACAGGCCGCGCAGACCTCGGACAGGGTCCACACCTGGCCGACCGCCGGATCGTGCCGCAGCACGAGCAGCACCGAGCCCGAGCAGTCGACCCGGGTCCCCTCGTGCGCCGCACACCGCTGCCGACGGCAGCCGCAGGCCGCGTCGGGGCGTACGGTCGCCGCTCTGACATGGGCCGCCGCATGGGCTTCGGCGAAGCGGCGCAGGGCCGGGAGGTCACGCGACCGGGCGGGCATGCCGCACCCGGAGGAGCAGCTGACCGAGGCGGTACGGTCGCGGTGACCTGTGATGCGAATAGTCCAGGTACGCCCGGGTCGACGGGCTGACGGGGCGTCAGGGTACGCGAGAGCCAAGACCACAGTTCCTTTGAGCGGAGGTGTTCACGCGGAAGAGGCGCTGAGTTAAGAACTACCCGTCGTGGGGCACTTCACAGCATTTACGGACCTCAAGTATTCGTTCGATCCCGCGGACCCCGGACGGCTGCTCCGGCGCCCGGTTGTTGGCGTCCGGGTGCGGGAGCACACTGATCCCATGGATCCCGCCCGCGGGGACGACGACGAGCGCGCGCTGATCGAGCGCGCGTTCCGGCAGGCGTCGTTCTCGATGTCGGTGTTCGACGCCGCGCAGCGGTATCTGCGGCTCAACGCGGTGGCCTGCGAGGTCATGGGGCTCGGCGAGGAGGCCCTGCGCGGCCACGCCTTCCCCTACGGCCTGCCGGCGGACGTCGACCAGCTGGGCACCCTCCAGGCACTGCGCGACGTGGCGGCCACGGGCAAACCGGCGCACTACGAGAGCTACACCCGCGCCCCGTCCGGAATCCGCGAGCACGCCTGGAACCTGGAGCTGTGGCCGGTCCGGGACGACCGGGGCGAGGTCTGCGCCGTAGGCATGGCCGGATTCGACAGCAGCGAGCAGCACTGGGCGCGGCAGCGGCTCGCGGTGCTCGACGAGGCCGCCGTCTCCGTCGGTACGACCCTCGACCTCGACCGCACCGCGCGGGAACTCGCCGAACTGGTCGTGCCACGGTTCGCCGACTTCGCGAGCGTGGACCTGCTGGAGGCGGTGATGCGCGGCGAGGAGCCCGAGGACGGCGGCCCGGACGCGGACGTCGTGCTGCGCCGGGCCGCGCATCTGTCCACCGAGCCGGGGACCCCGGAGGCCGTGATCGGCCTGGGCACAAGCGACGCCTACCCGCCGTTCTCGCCGCCCGCCCGCGCCCTGCACACCGGCCGTCCGGTGCTCAGCTGGAGCGGCGACCCGGACTTCGACCGGTGGATCGCGGGCGTCCCGGCGCGGGCCGCCAGGATGCGGGGATTCCTCGTCACCTCACTGCTGGCGGTGCCGTTGATCGCGCGCGGTACCACGCTGGGCGTCGCCGTTCTGCTGCGCACCCGGCCCGACGCCTTCACGCAGGACGACTTCGCCCTGGCGCGGGAGATCGCCGGCCGGGCCGCCCTCTGCGTCGACAACGCCCGCCGCTACACCCGGGAGCGCTCCACCGCGCTCACCCTCCAGGAGAGCCTGCTGCCGAGCGGGACGTCCCCGCAGTCGGCGGTCGACGTCGCCTGCCGCTATCTGCCCACCGACTCGCGGGCCGGTGTCGGCGGCGACTGGTTCGACATCATCCCGCTCTCCGGCGCGCGGGTGGGCCTGGTGGTCGGTGACGTGGTCGGCCACGGCATCCAGGCCTCCGCCACCATGGGGCGGCTGCGCACCGCGGTCCAGACGCTCGCCGACGTCGACCTGCCGCCCGACGAACTCCTGGCCCACCTCGACGACCTGGTCCTGCGCCTCGGCGGCGACGACGAGAACGGCGGGCGGGCCGGCGTCGGCGGCACCGGGGCGACCTGTCTGTACGCCGTCTACGACCCGGTGTCGCGGGTGCTGAGCGCCGCCAGCGCCGGGCATCCCCCGCCCGTCCTCGTCCTGCCGGACGGCACCACGAAGCTGGTCGACATTGGCGTCGGCCCGGTACTGGGCGTGGGCGGCCTGCCCTTCGAGACCACCGAGCTCGAACTGCCGGAAGGCACCCTCGTCGCCCTGTACACGGACGGGCTGCTGGAGGCCGCCGACCGGGACCCGGACCTCGGCATCTCCCGGCTGCGACAGGCCCTGGCCGGATCGCGGTCCACCCTGGAGGACCGCTGCGACCAAGTGCTCTCCGCGCTGCTGCCGAAGCACCCGGGCGACGACGTGGCCCTGGTGCTCGCCCGCACCAAGGCCCTGGACGCCGACCACGTCCAAGTCTGGGACCTGGCCGCCGACTTCGCGGGCGTCTCCGAGGCCCGCAGGCTCGCCACCGCCCAACTCGACGCCTGGGGACTGACGGAGGAGGCCTTCGTCACCGAACTGGTCGTCAGCGAACTCGTCACCAACGCGATCCGCTACGGCGCCGAACCGATCCAGCTCCGCCTGATCCACGACCGTACGCTCATCTGCGAGGTCTCCGACGGCAACTCCACCTCGCCCCATCTGCGCCGGGCCCGGATCTACGACGAGGGCGGCCGGGGCCTCCTCCTGGTCGCCCAGCTCACCGCGGACTGGGGCACCCGGCACGCCGTGACCGGCAAGACCATCTGGGCCGAACAGGCGCTGACACGGACGACTTGACCACGCCGGGGCGCACGGTCAGTGGGGATAGGCGCGCGGTGGTCGCTGCCGGGGCAGTTCGTCGCGGAACTCCTCGATGCGGGAGCTGACCTGCCGGATCAGTGCGGTCCGCGCCAGCCGGTCGAGGTAGAGGTTGCGGCGCGCGAGCCCCGGAGCGTCCACACAGAAGTACAGCGACATCAGCGGATTGATGAACAGCTCGCTGCCGCGCGTGCGTTCGGTGAAGCGGACGTCGCCGAAGTCCCCGCGTACGGCGGCGGCGACGGAACCGTTGACGATGCTCGGGTGGTCCGGCGTGCACTCCTGGGCATGGGCCACCGCGTCGAGGTACAGCTGCCCCTCGCGGCTCGCGCGCGGGAGGGAGAACGCGCCGAGGCAGGCACCCTCGCGCTCCAGGGCGGCCAGATTCTCCAGCACCAGCGCGTAGTAGTCCCACCTCCTTGCCGGCCGAGTGCAGCGCGAGGGCGAGGGGCAGCCCGGCGTAAATGTCGAAGCCGCCGCCGCCCCGACGACGAGTATCCGGCGCGCGTCGCGCAGACGGGAGAAGAACGGGGGTTCGAGAAGGGAGAACACCGGAGGACGTCAACAGCCCCGTACGCCATGATGGACGCGTGGACTTCGAGCCGTACCGGGGCGAGTTGGTGGCGTACTGCTACCGCATGCTGGGCTCGTTCCACGAGGCCGAGGACCTGGTGCAGGAGACGATGCTGCGCGCGTGGAAGGCCCGCGAGCGCTACGACCCGAGCCGCGCGTCCGTCCGGACCTGGCTGTACCGCATCGCCACCAACGTCTGCCTCACCGCCCTCGAAGGACGGGCCCGCCGCCCCCTCCCGTCCGGCCTCGGCGCGCCGGGCGAGGACCCCGGGACCCCGCTCACCCCGGCGACCGACATCCCCTGGCTCCAGCCCTTCCCGGACGCGCGCTACGACATGGAGGCGCGGACCGACATGCGGCTCGCGCTGGTCGTGGCCCTGCAGCGGCTCCCGGCGCGACAGCGGGCCGTGCTCGTGCTCCGCGAGGTGCTCCAGTTCAGCGCCGCCGAGGTCGCCGACCAGCTCGACACCACCGTCCCTGCCGTCAACAGCACACTCCAGCGGGCCCGCGCCGCCCTCACGGACATCGGCGACGGTCACACGGTCGCCGAACCGGACGACCGGGCGGCGCGCGAGGTGATCGACCGCTACCTGCGGGCCTTCGAGGCGGCGGACGTCCCCGCCCTCGTACGGCTCCTGGCCGCCGAGGTCGTCCTGGAGATGCCGCCGGTCCCGCTCTGGTTCCGGGGTACCGAGCACTACGGCGCGTTCATGCGCAGGGTCTTCGAACTCCGGGGTACGGACTGGGCGTTGAGGCCGATCACGGCCAACTCGCAGCCCGCGCTCGCCGCGTACGCGACGGACCCCGACGGAGGCCGGTGGCTGCACAGCGTCCAGGTGTTCACGGTCACCGGCGGCCGTGTCACCCACAACGTCGTGTTCACCGAGCCGCAGGTGCTGGCCGCCTTCGGCCTGCCGAAGCGGATTTCCTCGGATCGACCGCACCCGCCGCGATGAGTTCGGTCGCTGCCGCCGGTACGTACCGGTGAGCATCGACCGAAAGGACATGGATCATGAGCGTCACCGTCATTCAGTTCACCACCCTGGACGGGGTCGTCTCCGACCCCGACGGGTCCGACGGCACCCCGCACGGCGGCTGGCTCTTCCGCTACGGCCGCGAGGAGATCGAGGGCGACAGGTTCCGGCTGGCCGACACCCTGGACGCCGGGGTGGTGCTGCTCGGCCGTGGCACGTGGGAGGCGTTCGCGCGGCTGTGGCCGGGCCGCGACGACCCGTTCGCCGCCCGCATGAACGCCGCGTCGAAACTGGTCGCCTCCCGCACCCTGACCGACGTGTCGGCGTGGGCGAACTCGACCGTCCTCGACGGCGATCTCGTGGACGCCGTGAAGCGCGAGGAGCGGGAGGTGGTCGTCATGGGCAGCCTGAGCGTCGTCCACACGCTGATGGCTGAGGATCTGGTCGACGAGTACCGGCTCATCACCTTCCCCACCGTCGTCGGCGCCGGCGAGCGGCTCTTCTGCGCGGACGGTCCGTCCGCGTACCTGGAGTGCCTGGCGGTGGAGAAGACGGGGTCCACCGTGTTCGCCCGGTACGGGAGGGCCGTGCGCTGATGTGCGAAGGGCCCGGCGATACGGCCGCCGGGCCCTTCGACGTCAACCGGCCGAGGCTTACGCGCCGCTCGCCCGGAGCATGTCCTCGCGCTCGACGATCTTCACGCGCTCGCGGCCCTGCGGCTCGCCCAGCGCCTTCTCGGCCGCGTCCAGCCTGTACCAGCCGTCCCAGGTGGTGAAGCGGACGTTCCGCTCGGCGAGGAACGCCTCCACGGCCTCCGGGTCGGGCGAAACAGGTGTGTGCAAACGGCCGTTGGCGTGGTCGTCGAGCAGGTTCGCGACCGTCTCGTTGGCATCGCCCTTGGTGTGGCCGATCAGCCCGACCGGACCGCGCCGGATCCAGCCGGTGACGTACGTCGACTGGAGGTGCTCGCCGGTCTCCTGGATGACCCGGCCGCCCTCGTCCGGGACCGTGCCCGAGTCGATGTCCCAGGGCAGCTTGGGGAGCTTGTCGGAGAGGTAGCCGACCGCGCGGTAGACCGCGGTGACGTCCCAGTCCTTGAACTCGCCGGTGCCCTTGGCGTTGCCGGTGCCGTCGAGGGCGGTGCGCTCGGTGCGCAGGCCGACGACCTTGCCGTCCTCGCCGAGGATCTCGGACGGCGACTCGAAGAAGTGCAGGAACAGCTTGTGGGGGCGGTCGCCGACATCGCGGATCGCCCAGTTCTCCAGCGTCTTGGCGACCATGTCGGCCTGCTTGTTGCCACGACGGGTGGTGATCGAGCCCTCGTCGTAGTCGATGTCCTCGGGGTCGACGATGACCTCGATGTTGGGGGAGTGGTCCAGCTCGCGCAGCTCCATCGGAGAGAACTTCGCCTGCGCCGGGCCGCGGCGGCCGAAGACGTGGACCTCCAGGGCCTTGTTGGCCTTGAGGCCCTCGTGGACGTTCGGCGGGATCTCGGTCGGCAGCAGCTCGTCGCCCGTCTTGGCGAGAACGCGGGCCACGTCGAGGGCCACGTTGCCGACACCGAGGACGGCGACCTTCTCGGCCTCCAGCGGCCAGGTGCGCGGGACGTCCGGGTGGCCGTCGTACCAGGAGACGAAGTCGGCGGCGCCGTAGGAGCCGTCGAGGTCGATGCCGGGTATGGACATGTTGCGGTCGGCGGTGGCGCCGGTGGAGAAGACCACCGCGTCGTAGAAGGAGCGCAGGTCGTCGAGGCTGATGTCGGTCGGGTAGTCGACGTTGCCGAAGAGACGGATCTGCGGCTTGTCGAGGACCTGGTGCAGGGCGGTGATGATGCCCTTGATGCGCGGGTGGTCGGGGGCGACGCCGTACCGGATCAGGCCGAAGGGCGCGGGCATCCGCTCGAAGAGGTCGATGGACACGCCGGGTTCGGCGGCCACCCCGGACTTGAGCAGGGCGTCGGCGGCGTAGATCCCGGCGGGGCCGGCTCCGACGATGGCTACCCGCAGGGGGCGCGGCATGATCAGGTTCCCTTCGAGCGATGACAAGCGACTCGACGGGAAGCCTAAGCTAAGGCATGCCTAACCCGGTACGCGGGTCCCGTCTATGACCTCATAAGGCCGACTTATGGGGTGTCCAAGGCTGCCGCATGGTCCGGATCGGGGGTCTCAGCCGGCCGGGCGGATGTGCACCACGTCCTGCACGACCTCGGGCGGGGTGGCGAGCAGCTGGACCATGACCCGGGCGACGGTCGCCGACGGGAGCGGCTTCATGGCGCCCACCCTGGTCAGATAGCCGTCAGCCTCCCACACCGGCGCGGCGCGCTGCCGGTCCTCACCGGGGAAGTTCTCGATGAAGGCGCTGTCCGAGATGGAGCCCAGGACCACCAGAGCGACCCGGATGCCGTCGCCGCGCAGCTCCTTGTGCATCGCGGCGGTGAAGCCGTTCAGGCCGTGCTTGCTCGCCGAGTACATGGCCATCAGTGGCATGTGGTCGAGGGTGATCTCGGAGGAGATGTTGAGGATGTCGCCGCCCCCGGCCGCCCGCAGCAGGGGCACGGCCGAGCGGATCGTGTGGATCGGGCCCAGGAGGTTGGTGCCGACGCAGGCGTGGATGTCCTCGTCGGCGGTCTCCTCGATGGCGCGGATACGGGCCACGCCGGCACTGTTCACCAGGATGTCCACCCGCCCGAACCGCTCCTCGACCTGAGCGAACGCCGCCCGCACACTGTCGCCGCTGCTGACATCGGTCGGGATCGTCAGCACCGACCCCGCCATCTCCCGCGCGGCCGTCTCCAGCCGGTCGGCACGCCGGGCGAGCAGCACCACCTGCGCCCCGTTCTCGGCGAGCTGCGCCCCGACGGCCCTCCCCACGCCGGTCGAACCGCCGCTGATCACCGCGACCTTGCCCTGCATCGTGCCTGCCATGACGGCCTCCCCGGCGAGACGTGACGATCGAATGAGAGGCTACCTCTCGTGATTTGAGAACGCCATATCCGCACTCAAGGCGCGA
Organism: Streptomyces sp. NBC_01622; assembly: GCF_045209635.1. Taxonomy (NCBI): domain Bacteria; kingdom Bacillati; phylum Actinomycetota; class Actinomycetes; order Kitasatosporales; family Streptomycetaceae; genus Streptomyces; species Streptomyces sp. NBC_01622. Next base: position 573,144 of record NZ_CP109293.1, on the reverse strand, counting down.
GAGTCGTGCGACGGCCGCGAGCGGCGAAGTCACTCTGGTGGCAGGGCGGTCGGCTCGCTAGGCTGCGCGGCAGAAGCGGGATCGTCAACGCGTCGGTGGCTGGGTAGCGCGTCCCTCCGACGTGCTCACGGGAGACGCCGATGGCGTACCGATCCCTTCTCCGCGTTCCCGGCGCGGGATTCTTCCCGCTCGGGTTCCTCGCCCGCCTTCCCTACGCGACCTCGTCGCTCGCGACGCTCATCCTGGTCCGGGCCGCCTCCGGCAGTTACGCCTTCGCCGGTCTCGCCGCGGCGGCCCAGGGCCTCGCCAACGCGCTCGGCGCCCCGCTCGCCGGGGCACTGGCCGACCGGCACGGCCACCGTCTCGTCGGGGCGGTCTCGGCACTCGCCAACGCCGGTGCCCTGACCGGGCTGATCGCGGCGAGCCACACCGGCCGCCCGGGCATGATCGCCGCCGCTGCCCTGGCCGGGCTCACCCAGCCGCCCGTCGGCTCCCTGGTCCGCGTCCACTGGTCACGCCTGCTGCACGCACGCGAGCGGCCCGACCTCGTCCCCACCGCCCTCTCGTACGAGGCGACCGCCGACGAGATCAGCTTCGTCGCGGGGCCGGCGATCGTCGGACTGCTCACCTCCCTCGGCCCGACAGCACCGACCGTGGCGGCCATCGCCCTGCTCCTCCTGACCACCCTGCCGTTCGCGCTCTCCCTGGCCCCCGGCGGAGTCGCACACCGACCGGCACCGGCCGCCTCGCGAACTCCCTTGCCCCGAATGCCACTTGCGGTCATGTTCCTCGCCATGGCCGCGATGGGCACCGTCTTCGGCGCCGTACAGACCGGAGTCACCGCCTATGCCGACGACAGCGGACACCCCGGCGGCGCGGGACTTCTCTACGCCCTCTTCGGTATCGGCAGCGCCCTGGCGGGGGCCGCCTGCGCCTGGCTCCCCACCCGCTTCACGCTGCTCCGCCGGTACGTGACCTTCGCGGCGGCCTTGCTGCTGGGCACCCTCACCCTCGTCGCCGGGTACGGACTGCACGCCGTTCCCGCGGCGATGGCCCTCGCCGGTGTGACCGTGGCGCCGTACCTGGTCAGCCTGTACGCGCTCACCGAACGCCTCGCGCCCGCCGACCGGGCGACCGTCGCCCTGACGATCCTGTGCGCGGGCGGCCCGCTGGGCACCGCGACCGGGCAGGCGCTGGCCGGCTGCCTGGCCGAACGTCACGGCGCCGCCGGAGCCTTCCTGCTGGCGCCGGTCGCGGCGGGAGCGGCGCTGCTGCTCGCTGTGACGGTGGTTCTCGTGGACTTCCGGCGCGCCTTTGGGTCGAGCCGGGTGATCGAACGGCACGCGACCACCGGATGGCCATCCGGGCAAGCCGTTGCGGTCGAGTCCAAGACGCCTGACTCTGAGGGAATGTGCCGGGCCACGAGGAGGACACGTGATGGCGACGAACGGTGACGCACCGGATGCCGAACGGCGACGGCTGGCCGAGGCCGACGATTCCGGGGTGCCGTGGCGCCGTTGGGGCCCCTATCTGAGCGAGCGCCAGTGGGGGACCGTACGGGAGGACTACAGCCGCAGCGGCGACGCCTGGTCCTACTTCACCCACGACCAGGCCCGCTCCCGCGCCTACCGCTGGGGCGAGGACGGCATCGCGGGCGTCAGCGACGACAAACAGCGGCTGTGCTTCGCGCTCGCGCTGTGGAACGGCCGCGACCCGATCCTCAAGGAGCGGATGTTCGGCCTCACCAACTCCGAGGGTAACCACGGCGAGGACGTCAAGGAGTACTACTTCTATCTCGACAGCACGCCCACGCATTCGTACATGAAGTACCTCTACAAATACCCGCAGGCGGAGTACCCCTACGAGGACCTCAAGGCCACCAACTCGGCACGTGGGCGCGGCGACTTCGAGTACGAACTCCTCGACACCGGCATCTTCGACGAGGACCGCTACTTCGATGTGTTCGTCGAGTACGCCAAGGCGGGCCCCGAGGACCTGCTGATCGAGATCACCGCGCACAACCGCGGCCCCGACGAAGCCCCGTTGCACCTGCTCCCGACCCTGTGGTTCCGGCACACCTGGTCCTGGGCGGGTGGGACCGCCGTCCCGTCCATCCACCGGGAAGCCGGCGGCCAACTCCGTGCCGACCAGGAGGACTTGGGCTCGCGCTGGCTGTACTGCGACGCGGAGGCGCAGACCCTGTTCACCGAGAACGACACCAACAACGAGAAGATCTTCGGCAGTTCGAACGCCTCCCCGTACGTCAAGGACGGCATCGACCGCTACGTCGTCCAGGGGGAGACCGGAGCGGTCAACCCCGACCGGACCGGCACCAAGGCCGCCGTCCATCACGTGCTCACCATCCCGGCCGGGCGGAGCGCGACCGTCCGTCTGCGCCTCACCGCCACCGAACTCCCCGACTGGACCGCCGACTTCGACACCGTCATCGCCCAACGCCGTGCGGAGGCCGACGAGTTCTACGACGGCTGCACCCCGCCCGATGCGGGGGCCGACGAACGGCGGCTGGTGCGGCAGGCGTTGGCCGGGATGCTGTGGAGCAAGCAGTACTACTACCTCGACGTCGAGCGCTGGCTGACCGAGCACGGCGTCGACCCGCTCGCCTCCGACCCCCGGGTGCGGAACAGCAACTGGTACCACATGGTCAACGACGAGATCATGTCGATGCCGGACACCTGGGAGTACCCGTGGTTCGCGGCCTGGGACCTCGCCTTCCACACCGTCGCCCTGTCGATGGTCGATCTCACCTTCGCCAAGGGCCAGTTGGACCTGCTGCTGCGCCGCCTCTACCTGCACCCCAACGGCCAGATCCCGGCCTACGAATGGAACTTCGGGGACGTCAACCCGCCGGTCCACGCCTGGGCCACCCTGTTCCTCTACGAGTTGGAGAAGCACCGCACCGGCAAGGGCGACCGCGCCTTCCTGGAGAACGCCTTCCAGAAGCTGATGAAGAACTTCAGCTGGTGGCTCAACCGCAAGGACACCGACGGCAACAACGTCTTCCAGGGCGGCTTCCTCGGCCTCGACAACATCGGCGTCTTCGACCGCAGCGCCCCGCTCCCCACCGGAGGCCACCTCGACCAGGCGGACGGCACCGCGTGGATGGCGCTGTACTGCCAGAACCTCCTTGAGATCGCCATAGAGCTGGCCGTCGACAACCCCGTCTACGTAGAGCAGGCCCAGTCCCTCTTCGAGCACTTCGCGTGGATCGCCGTCGCCATGAACCGCATCGGCGCCGACAACGCGAGCCTCTGGGACGAGGAGGACGGCTTCTTCTACGACGTGCTGCGACTGCCCGACGGGACGGCTACCCGGCTCAAGGTGCGCTCGCTCGTCGGCCTGATCCCCCTCGCGGCCACCAGCCTGGTCGGCGGCTGGGCGGACCAGCGCTTCCCCGAACTCGTCGCCGGAGCACTGGAGTTCATCGAACGCCACCCGGCCGTCGAGGCCACCATCTCCTCGCACGAGGCGATGGGCCCGAACGCCGACGGCCGCTATCTCTTCGCCCTGTTCGGCGAGAACAGGCTGCGGCGCGTCCTGTCCCGGATGCTCGACGAGGACGAGTTCCTCGGCCCGCACGGCATCCGCTCCCTCTCCCGGTATCACGCCGAGCACCCGTACACCTTCGATGTGCACGGGGAGTCGTACGGAGTCGGCTATCTGCCGGCCGAGTCGGACTCCGGGATGTTCGGCGGCAACTCCAACTGGCGCGGCCCCGTGTGGTTCCCGGTCAACCTGCTGCTGATCCGCGCCCTGCTCAACCTGCATGCCTTCCACGGCAGCGACTTCACCGTGGAGTGCCCGACCGGCTCGGGCCGCCACCTCACCCTCTACGAGGTCGCCCGCGAGATCGCCGACCGGCTCACCGCCACCTTCCTCAGCGACGAGGACGGACACCGGCCGGTGCACGGCGCCCAGGCCAAGTTCGCCAAGGACCCGCACTGGAAGGACCTGATCCTCTTCTACGAGTACTTCCACGGCGACAACGGCGCCGGCCTCGGCGCCTCCCACCAGACCGGCTGGACCGGCCTGTCGGCCATCACCGCCACCCTCTTCCACACCCTGGGCGACGGCGAGTGGTCGGCCCGGGGCCGCGAGAGCCTGCGCCCGACCGGCGACCGAGAGGAGCCGCTGTCATGACCGCCTGGCCCGACCACCCGGTGATCTACGAGATCAACACCCTCATCTGGCTGGGGGAGTTGAGCGCCCGCTACGGCCACCCCGTCACCCTCGGCGCGGTGCCCGCGCCCGCCTGGGACGAGGTCGCCCTCCCCGGTGTCGACGCCGTCTGGCTGATGGGCGTGTGGGAGCGCAGCCCGGCCGGACTGGAGATCGCCCTGCGCGACGAGTCGTTGCAGGCCTCCTTCCGGGCGGCGCTGCCCGACCTCCGCCCGCAGGACGTGGCCGGATCGCCGTACTGCGTCCGGAACTACGTCGTGGACGCGGCCCTGGGCGGCCCGGAGGGACTGGCGGAGGCCCGCGCCCAACTGGCCGCGCGCGGCGTCCGGTTGATCCTCGACTACGTCCCCAACCACGTCGCCCCCGACCACCCCTGGCTGACCGAACGCCCGGGCTGCCTGGTCCAGGGCACCCCGGACGACCTGGCCAGCGACCCCGGCGCCTTCCTGGAGGCCGGCGGCAAGGTGTTCGCCCGTGGCCGTGACCCCTACTTCGCGCCCTGGCCCGACGTAGTCCAACTCAACGCCTTCAGCGACGAGTTGCGCACGGCGGCCGTCGACACCCTGACCTCGATCGGCGACCAGGCGGACGGCGTGCGCTGCGACATGGCCATGCTCCTGATGACCGACGTCTTCGCGAAGACCTGGGGCGAGCGCGCGGGCACGGCACCGGCCGAGGACTTCTGGCCGTACGTCGCCCCGAAGGTCCGGGAGCGCCACCCCGACCTCCTCTTCGTCGCCGAGGCGTACTGGGACCTCGAATGGGCCCTGCAGCAGCAGGGGTTCGACCACTGCTACGACAAACGGCTCTACGACCGGCTGCTGCACGAGGGCGCGGGCTCGGTGCGCGGCCATCTGCGGGCCGACCTCGGCTACCAGCGCGGCCTGGTCCGCTTCCTGGAGAACCACGACGAACCCCGGGCCGCCGCCACCCTGTCGCCCGAGCGGGAACGGGCGGCGGCGGTCACCGTCGCGACGCTGCCCGGCGCGACCCTCTGGCACGAGGGGCAGTTCGAGGGGCGCCGGGTCCGCCCGCCGGTCTTCCTCTCCCGCCGGCCGGAAGAACCCGTCGACAAGGAACTCCTGGCCTTCTACCACCAGTTGCTCGCCGCGGTGGGCGCCTCCGGCATGCGCACGGGAGGGGAGTGGCAGCTGCTCGACTGCACAGGCTGGCCCGACAACCCGTCCCACGAGAACCTGATCGCCTGGTCCTGGACGACCGATTCCAGCCGCCATCTCGTCGTCGTCAACCTCTCCGACCGGCCTGCCCAGGGCCGGGTCCGCCTTCCGTGGACCGACCTGCGCGGCGGCACCCACCAACTCACCGAACTGCTCACCGACTTGACCTATGACCGGGACGGTGACGAACTGCTGGACACCGGCCTGTACGTCGAGTTGGAGGGCCTGCGCCGGCATCTACTCGCGGTGATGCCCGGATCTTGACCTGTGGCCAACTGGTGAAGAATTGACGGGAGTTGTGAAAGGTGACAAGAATTCGGCTTACTTCGCCGTGCCTTTCCTGAGCGAAGCACCTGCGAGCGGTCCGGTCGCGCACGCCCTCGATCGTTTCCTTTCGTGCGCCCGCCGCTCGCTCTGCCACCTCCCACACCTTTTATCATCGTCGAGGCTCACTTTGTCACGTTCGCACCACCTCCCATCTCTGTCCGCCCTGGCGGCCACCGCGTTCATCGCCGCCGCCGCCGCGCCCGTGCTCGCGGCCGGCACGGCGAGCGCCACCGAGAACGACGCGTGCCAGTCCGCCACCGTGCAGTACCGCATCGTCGGCGCCGATGGAAACGTTGTCGGCGCCGACTGGACCTCGCAGGGCGGCTTCCACCAGTGGGACGCAGTCCCCGGCACCGTCGAGGTCCGGCTCGCTCCCGGCCAGAGCGTCGGCGACAGCTGCAAGTACCCCGTCTCGCTCGCCGAGTACACCGCCGAAGGTTCCACCTGGTACACCTCCGGCCACCAGACCATGGTCGACAAGGCCACGGTCTACCTCACGGCCAAGGACGTCGCCGGCGCGGACGGCTCGGGGCAGACCTGGCAGAAGCTCAACGTCAAGTCGCCCGACTGCTACGGCCAGATAGACCTGTACGGCGACGACGTCACCTACGACGGCGGTACGGGTGAGGGCCACGGCCCGCTCCCCTACGAGCCCGACAACATCATGACCCCGTACCACCTCATCGCGGCCTGGAACGGCGGCGACAAGGAGTGCACACCCAGCACCCCGGACTCGCCCACCCCGACGCCGACCCAGTCGGCCTCGGCCCCGCCCGCGACGCCGTCGACCCCGGCCGGCAGCACCCCTCCCGCCGAGGAGTCGACCCCGCCGGCCAGCCCCAAGCCGTCGACGACGCCTCCCACCTCCGCGCACGTTCCGCCGCTGAAGTCGACGCCCTCGCCCACGCCGAAGGCGACGCCCAACGGTGGCAAGCAGCCGCTGGCGGAGACCGGTTCCAACGCGCCGGTCGGCCTGCTGGCGGGCGGCGCGGCCCTCGTGATCGCCCTGGGTGGCGGCGTGGTCTACGCGGCGAGCCGCGCACGCCGCTCCTCCTGATCCGACCGATCCGGGCACGCCCGGTGTGAACCGAAGGCCCCGCCCCGTGACTTGCCACGGGGCGGGGCTCACTCACGGTCGCGGCCAGGGACGCCCGCCGAGCCGCTCGGTGTCGGTGTTGAAGCGTCGTAGAAAGGCCGCGAAGGCGGCGATGTCCGCCTCCGACCAGTCGTCCATGATCTGGTCCAGGGACTGGACGAGACCCTCGCGTTCCTCGTCGAGCATCCGCGCGCCCAGGTCCGTGATGCGGAACTTGCGGGCCATGCCGCCCTGCGGATCGGGGATCCGCTCCACCAGACCGGAGCGCATGGCGGCCGCCGTCTGCCGGTTGAGGGTGGACGTGTCGAGGCCGAAGGCATCGCTCAACTCGCCGATGGACATGGGCCCTTGGACACGGATCCGGCTCAGCAGGATGTAGGCGCTGCGGTCCAGCACGCCGTCCTTGCGACGCCCGCCCTTGTGCGAGAGAAGCCCGTGCCGGCTGAGGAGCATCTGCTCGTACTCGATCTCGCGCGTACGCCTGTCCATCGGTCCGCTGCCTCCTGCTTCCTGCCGGTGCCGCCGCCGTTTCCTGCGGTCCGGGGCGGCCGGACCCATCCTCGCACGACGGTATGCATCATCCCCATCACATGGTTGATACATACGATGTGTACGATGCATATTCCTTCACTTCCCGACCGAACAGATACGCCGAGGAGTCCCGTCATGGACGCCCCCCAGCCCACAGCCCGCGCAGGCGGCGTGATCGCCACGCTGGCCTTCGCCGGCACCACGGCCGCGATCATGCAGACGCTGGTCACCCCGCTCATCGCCGACCTCCCGGAGATGCTGCACACCTCGTCCTCGAACGCCGCGTGGGTGATCACCGCCACCCTGCTGGTGGCCGCGGTCTGTGTGCCGGTCGTCGGCCGCCTCGGCGACCTGCTGGGCAAGAGACGCATGCTGCTCGCCTGCTCCGTCCCGCTGATCGTGGGCTCGGTGGTCTGCGCGCTCTCCTCCTCCGTCGTCCCGATGATCGTCGGACGCGGACTTCAGGGCATGGGCATGGGCATGGTCCCGCTGGGCATCGCCCTGCTGCGGGACGTCGTACCGCAGGAGCGGCTCAGCCCCTCCATCGCACTCGTCAGCGCCTCCATGGGCATCGGCGGCGGCCTCGGCCTGCCGATCGCCGCGGCCATCGCCCAGTACGCCAACTGGCGTGCCCTGTTCTGGGGTTCGGCCGCCCTCGCCGCGGTCGTCGCCGCGCTGATCTGGTTTCTGATCCCGGACGTACCGGCCGCGGCCAAGGGCCAGCGTTTCGACGCCCCCGGCGCCCTCGGCCTCGCCGTCGGCCTCGTCTGCCTGCTGCTCGGCATCTCCAAGGGCGCCGACTGGGGCTGGGGTTCGGCCACCGTGCTGGGCCTGTTCGCGGTCGCGCTCGTGGCCTTCCTGGCCTGGGGCGTGTGGGAACTGCGCACCGGCGACCCGCTGATCGACCTGCGCACCACGGCCCGCCCCCGGGTCCTGATCACCAACATCGCCTCGGTCTTCGTCGGCGTCGGCATGTACTCGAGCATGCTGGTCGTGCCGCAGCTGCTGCAGTTCCCCGAGGCCACCGGCTACGGCCTGGGCCAGTCGATGCTCGCCTCCGGCCTCTGGATGGCACCCGGCGGCATCATGATGATGATCGTGTCCCCGCTCGGCGGAAAGCTCACCAACGCCCGCGGTCCCAAGTTCACCCTCATCAGCGGCGTCCTCGTCATCACCGCCGGCTTCGCCCTGTCGATGGGCCTGATGAGCTCCGCCTGGGGCCTGATGCTCGTCTGCATCGTCATCAACAGCGGCGTCGGCCTCGCCTACGGCGCGATGCCCGCGCTCATCATGAGCTCGGTCCCGCTCTCCGAGACCGCCGCCGCCAACGGCTTCAACACCCTCATGCGCTCCCTCGGCACCTCGATCGGCGCCGCGGTGATCGGCGTAGTCCTCGCCCAGATGACCAACACGGCCGGCGGCTACACCTTCACCTCCGAGAGCGGCTTCCGCACCGGCCTCCTCATCGGCGGCGGCGTCGCCCTCCTCGCGGCCCTGGTCGCGGCGGCGATCCCTGCGGTACGCCAGGCCGCGCCGGAGGACGACAAGGAGCCCGAGACGGTCGCGGCGCGTGAAGGGGCCGGGGTCGAGTCCTGACCTGAGCGCGCGGTGAACGCACGGGGGAATCACTGCCCGGCGCCGTAAGACCGGGTGACCGGTCTTACGGCGCCGGGCAGCGGGCTGCCCCGTCTACGCGGCCCTTCGCGCACAGGGTCCTGGTCCCGGGCAGCGGCGAAAGCCGGCCGGCCGTCACCCGGGACGCGGCCCGTGCCGCGCCGACCGATCCGCGCCCGCGCAACGACATACGCCACTCCTCGACCTGGCAGGCCGATGGCGGCCACGCCCTCGGCCGCGACATGCTCCAGACCGACCCACCGGACCACACGCGGCTACGACGGCTGGTCGCGGGCCACTTCACGCCCGCACGGATCCCCGCTCTCCGCCCGGCAGTCGAGGCGATCGCCGGCGACCTGCTCGCCGAGCTGCCGACGCGGGGGACCGCGGATCTGGTGGCCCGATACGCCTTGCTGTTGCCTGTCCCGGTGATCTGCGACCTGTTCGGGGTGCCCGTCGGGGACCGTACGGTGTTCCACACCTGGTCCGCGAACTCGCCACGCCCGCCGCGGCCTCCCGTGACCCCCTCCACTTCCCCGACCTCAACCGTTTCGATCTACGGCGTCGGGAGCCCGGGCCACCTCGCCTTCGGCCACGGCCTCCACCACTGCCTCGGCGCACCCCTGCCCACCGACCCCACGACGCTGCGCCGGCGGACCAGCACGCTGGTGCGGGGGTTGAGCGCCCCGCGTCTGCGACAGGCTCCGCCGGACAGGTCCTAGCTCACGGTCAGGACTCCGGCGGGCAGCGCGGGAGTCGGCCAGTGCGGCTCGGGGCGCCAGTGCAGAAGGCCCATCTCGGCGGCGAACGGGCCGCTGCCCGCCCGGATCAGCGCCAACGCCTCCTCGCGCGCCGCCCCCACCGACTGGTGATCGGCCTCGCTCACCACTCCCAGCCGCCGGCCCTGGGCGTACTCGTCCTCGTCCTTCCACTCCCACCGGGACAGATCGGGCGCGACCACCAGGTCCAGCAGGAGATCGAAGGTGTCGAAGCCGATGGGCGTGCGGCGCATCGGGCGCTGGAAGTTGACGTACCAGTGCGTCAGTCGATGGTCGCCCGTGACGTCGTAGAAGGCGTTGACGCTGAACCAGGTCTCGGGAGGCACCCATTGGAGGTGGGCTGTGGTCCGCCAAGTCCAGTGGCCGAGTTGCCAGTTGCCGTGGGCCAGGTTCGGCAGGGCGCGCAGGCGGGCGGACTCGTCGCCCGTGCGCAGCCACTCGATCCAGGTCGTCGGGACCGACAGCTCCGCGCCCGGCCCGCAGCCGAGGACGAGCGCCTCCGGTGTGTCCTCGACGACCCGCAACGCGTGCGCACTCCACACCTTCTGACGGTACACATCACGTCGTACGGCGGTCTCGCCCGGCCGGAATCCCTGCACGACTCATGTCTGCCCGCGTGCCACCGCCCGGAACTCCAGCGGTGTACGGCCGTCCCGCTTGCGGAAGAACTTCGCGAAGTCGGTGGGTTCGGCGAAGCCGATGGCGCGGGAGATGTCCGCAGCCGTCGCGTCGGTGTGGACGAGGGGGCGTTTGGCCTCCAGGAGGTCACGGGCGTCGAGATACTGCTTGGCGGTCGCGCCGGTGGCCGCGAGGGTCGCGCGGGTGAGGGTGCGCGGGCTGTAGCCGAGGGCGGCGGCGTAGTCGCAGACGTGGTGGCTGGTGCGGAAGTCGCGTTCCAGCGCGGCGCTGTAGCGGCGGAACGTGTCGTCGGCCGGGGCGGACGACACCGGATCCTGGCGGACATGCGAGAGAGGGAGCAGCAGGACGGAGAGGAGCATGCGGAGGGTCTGGAGATGCGCGTCGAGGGGGAGCGACGTCAAGTCGGCGTGTTCGTGAGCCAGGTGACGCAATGTCAGGCGGACCGCACCGGCGTGGGGTTCCGTGGGGAGCAGTGGTGACTGGTCGAAGGGCGGGTCGACCGCGTCTCCCACCGCGCCGACCCGGTCTTCGAGTCCCTCTACCTCGGCATGCCGTGGACCGAGGTCGACTACCTCGTCGGGCCCAACACCTGCGTCCCGCTCCTCAAGCAACTCCGCGCCGAGTTCCCCGAGGTCCAGGCCGCCAACGCCATGTACACCCACGGCCTCACGGTGATCATCTCGACGAAGAAGCGCTACGGCGGCTTCGCCAAGGCGGTCGGCATGCGCGCGATGACCACACCGCACGGCCTCGGCTACGTCACACAGGTGATCGTCGTGGACGAGGACGTCGACCCCTTCGCCCTGCCCCAGGTGATGTGGGCGATGTCCGCCAAGGTCACCCCCCAGGACGACGTGGTCATCGTCCCCAACCTCTCCGTCATGGCACTGGCACCGGCCGCCAACACCCCAGGAATCACCAGCAAGATGATCATCGACGCCACGACCCCGGTCGCACCCGACGACCGGGGCCACTTCGACACCCCGGTACGGGACCTCCCCGGGACCGGCGAGTGGGCCGACCGGCTGCGTGCCCTGATCGCCGCCCGCTGACCCGACCACGAACGACCGCCAGGAGCCACCCGCCATGATCTGCCCCCGCTGCGCCCACGACACGCTCGACACCGTGACCACCTCGCCGGTCCCCGGCGTGTGGGACGTACCCCAGTGCGTCCGCTGCCTCAACATGTGGCGCACCACCGAACCCGACCGCCGCACCCGCCGCGAGGCGTACCCCGTCGAGTTCCGCAGGACACCGGCCGACATCGAGGCCGCGCCGGAGGTGCCCGTCGTACCGCCGCTGCTCGTCGACTGGACCCTACGGTCGCAATGAGCCCAATAGGCCGTCGAGAACCGCCTCTTGACGCCGGGGCGTGGTGGCGTGGGGCAGCAGGACAGCGTTGATCTGGAAGCCCATGAGGGCCGCGAGGAGAGTGTCGACGACTTCGTCGTCGGGGGACTCCGTGCCGATGTCGCCCTGTCGGCGGGCCTGTTGCAGGTAGCCGCACATCTGCTCGCGCCAGGCCGCCATGGCATTCTCGTGGACGCCGGCCATGCGGTCGTCGTGGACGGCACGGTCCCAGAAGGCGATGACGACCCGGGCCTCCATGAGGCGTACGTCGTCGAGCGGCATGATCTCCAGGCAGAGCAGGCGCAGGGCGGCGAGGCCCGTCGCGGCGGCGATGGACTCGCGGGCGCGGACGTTGGTGCTCTCGAAGGCGTGCTGGAAGGCGGCGAGCAGGATCTCGTCCTTGTTGCGGAAGTAGCCGGTCAGCGCACCGTTGGCGTATCCGGCCTCGGCGGCGAGGTCCCGCATGGTGACGGCGTCGAGCCCGCGTCTTGCGATCAGGGCCCATACGGCTTCGATGATCTCGCGGCGCCGCGCGTCATGATCGACGATTTTGGGCATGCCCCGACCTTAGGGCCTGTCCGGAGGATCATGCCGCAGACGCGGGGCTGATCAGGCACCGTTGCCTTCCTGCGACCTGAGCCGCCGGACAGGCCCCAATCCAGCCGCTCGGACGCCGGTCCGACCCGGTCAGCCCAGCATGGCGGCCATGCCGAGGGCCATCATCGCGCCCCCGATCCCGCCGAAAGGGCCGGCGCACGGCACAGCGGGACGTAGCGCCCGGTGCATCACGGCCCCCGCCCGGGCCAGCAGCCACAGCACCACCGCCAGCGCGAACAGCCCGTGGCCGTCGGTGTGGTGGTCGTGCTGCCCCTGCGCGAGGCGGGCCGTGGCCGCGGTGATCACGGCCATCACGGCGAGGTCGGCGGCGACCGGTCCGCGGGTGAACAGACACATGCCCGCCGTCACGCCGGCGCCCACGAGCAGTGGGTACGGCCCTGGGCTCCCCAGCACCATCAGCAGCGTCACGGTGAGTACGACGGCGTGCGGAGCCCAGCGTCCTACGGGCCCCGGCACATGCCCCGCGAGGCACAGACCGGAGCCCGTCTGCGCGACGGCGGCCGGGAGGACGTCACGCATCGCGGCGGCGCCGGACGGCGGCCGAGACCGCCCCGGCCGCGAAGAACAGCACGACGATCCCCTCGAAGAGCCGCGCGAGCGAGGCCGAACCGCCGATCAGGGTGGTGAAGTTGGCCAGCACCATGAATGTGATCCAGCACAGCCCCAGGGCGCCGAGCGCCGGCGCGAGCCGGGTGTGCCACAGGCGGGTGTCCGCCCCGGTGCGGGCGAAGAAGGTGATGATCGCGACCCCGACGAGGATCATCAGCACCAGCACCCCGAGCGTGGCCAGACCGCTCATCCACGTGAACAGCTCCAGCACCGGATCGGATCCGGCGAGGACGAAGGCCCCCACGACCACGGCGGCCGAGACACTCTGCACCAGTGAACCGGCGTGCGGCGAACCGTGTTTGGCGTGACTGCGGCCCAGGATCGCGGGGGCGTCGCCCTGGCGGCCGAGGGAGAAAAGGTAGCGGGAGATCGCGTTGTGGAAGGCGAGCAGGGCCGCGAACAGGCTGGTGAGCAGCAGGATTTCCATGGTGTCGGAGGCGGCCGAGCCGACGTACTGCCCGGCCACGGCGAAGACCAGCCCGCTCGTGTTCTTCGCCGCCGCACCCTGTACCTCGTCCGTGCCGACCGCCAGGACGACCGCCCAGCTGGACACCGCGTAGAAGCCGCCGATGGCGATCACCGCCAGGTAAGTCGCCCTGGGCACACTGCGCTTGGGATCCCTCGCCTCCTCGCTGTAGATCGCGGTCGCCTCGAAGCCGACGAAGGAAGCGACCGCGAACATCACCCCGATGCCTGCCGACCCCGCGCTGAAGGCACCCGGTGTGAAGGAGCCGAAGTCGATGCCGTGGGCGCCTCCTTGGGCGAGGATCGCCACCGTCATCACCGTGACGATGCCCACCTCCAGGACCAGGAGCACCGACAGCACCTTCGTGCCGACCTCGATGTTGCGGAAGCCCAGCACGGCGACCAGACCCCACAGCACACCGGCCCACAGCCACCACGGCAGGTCGGGGCCGCCGTACTTCACGACCAGCCCCTGAAGGGTGACACCGGACAGGCCGTAGATCCCGGCCTGGATCGTGCTGTACGTCAGCAGGGCCAGCCCGGCCGCCCCGGTGCCGGTGATCCGGCCGAGCCCGGCGGTGACGTACGAGTAGAAGGCGCCGGTGTCGACGACATGGCGGCTCATCGCGGCGTACCCGACGCTGAACAGCAACAGGACGACGGCGACCAGGAGGTAAGCGGCCGGTACGCCGGGGCCGTTGCCGATGGCCAGCATCACCGGCAGGGCGCCGCCGATGGCCGTGAGCGGGGCCGCTGCCGCGACCACCATGAACACGATCCCGCCGACTCCGATGGAGCCACGCAGTTTTGACGGAGTGTCAACTGAGCTGCCGCTGATGGTCTGTTCAGACATGACAGCCTCCTGTACCTGTTCCTGTCGTTCCGCAGGCGGAGTGGGCGGAGGTGCTCGGCGGCACGTCGAGAGCGGGGTTGCGGTCGAAGAAGCCGACCGGCTTGAGCGTGAAGCCCGTGGTGTCGACCGGCATGATCGGCCAGTCCTCCGGACGCGGGGCGTGGGTCAGCCCGAAGGTGTGCCAGACGACGAGGTCCTGCCCGTCGAGGTCCCGGTCGGCAGCGGCGTACGCGGGCAGTCCCGCTCCGCCGGGATGCTGGTTGACGAAGTCGCCCGCCGGGTAGCGCTCGGCAGGGTCGTAGGCGGTGACCCACAGATGCTTCGTGGCGAAGGCGGCGCGGGCCGCGACGGAGGACCCCGGATCGGCGAGCAGGGCCGGTTTGCCCTCCGGGTGCAGGGCGTAGGCGACCGGCCTGCCGAGCCGGTTGAGGGACCCGGGGTTGGAGATGTGCCACACGCGGTCCACGCCCGCGTCGGCCATGCGCTGGGCCTCGCTCTCCCGCGTCAGCGGGGTGCGCTTGAGGGCGAAGGCGTTGCCGCGCAGGTTGTCGGGCCCGATCGGCACCCGGACCGTCTCGATCTCCTCGACGCGGTTGACGGGACCGTCCACCGCCATGTCCAGGCGCGCGCTGAACAGGTGCTGGTGGTAGGGGGCGCCGAGGCCGGGGGCGAGTTCGGTGGCGTAGGGGTAGTCGCCGCCGGGGTGGGCGGAGGTGAAGACGACGCCGGTGGCCTTGGCCTCGAACTCGATGGTGCCGTCGAGGTACAGGTACCAGTAGAAGCCGTAGTCGTAGTTCCCGACGGTGGTGAAGAAGGAGAGCACCATGCGCCGTTGGCGCCGGGTCTCGACGGAGCCCGCCCAGAGGTCGGTGTGCTTCCAGAGGATGCCGTAGTCCTCCTCGTGCAGACAGACGGCGTTGGTGAGTGTCTGCGGTGTGCCGGTCTCGTCGGCGATCACCGCGTCGAGGTAGGTGATGTCGCCGAGGCAGTCGCAGCCGAGCTGGAGCGCGTTGGCGTAGCGGCCGATGAGGTACTCGCCGGTGTCGAAGTAGTTCTGCCAGGACCGCACGGGGGAGGGATCGGCGTACGGCACGACCATCTCGGCGATCGAGGCGCGATGGATCACCGGGCGCCTGGCGAAGGCGAGTTGATGGGGTATCAGCCCTTCGCGGGCGTCGAAGCCGATGCGCAGCGACCAGTTCTCCCACGTCAGCGCGTTGCCGTCGAGGGTGAAGCTGGGACCTTGCGGCTGGGTGATCTCGATGGGCTTCAGGGTGGTGCGCGGCGGACCGGTGACGGCAGGGTCGTCGAAGTTGCCCGACTCCGCGGGCACCGGTACCGGACCGAGGTCGATGACCTGGTCCACGGTCCGGTTCAGGACGTCCACATGGGCGACGAGTCCGTCGACGGGATGCGCCCACGCGTGGTCCTTCGCGTGTTCCTGTACGAAGGCCAGCCCGCGCAGGATGCGGCGGCCCCGCTCGTGCGGGTACTCGGCGTCGTACACGCCCGCCGACAGCGGAGCGACGCGCACCGAGTCGAGGTCCAGGCCACGGGCGGCCAGCGCGGCCAGCCAGCGCGCATCCTTGGCGAGGACCTCCTCGACGAGCGCGAACTCCTCGTCCAGGACCGGGAGTTGGCCCTCGGTCGCGGCGTCGATCAGCCGGTGCGTCACGATCCGCGAGTCGGTCAGGGAGACCGTCGCGTCGCAGGAGGGGCCGCCGGAGATGTCGAGAAGCAGGACCCGCAGCCGGCGATCCTCCCGTGCCGGGGCGGACTTGGGCGGGTCGAGGAGCCCGAGGTAGGCGAAGCGGGTGGCCTCCGTGACCAGCCCGGCCGCCACGAGCAACTCGCGGGCGGCGGTGATCTCTTCAGGGGTGAGCGGGTCCAGTAGCTGAGGAGCGGCGGCCATGCGGGCCTCCGGGGATTTTTTCTCTACATTCGTAGAGCAAAAAATCGCGCGGCCACGTTTCGCTCGGCAGTACACCCGCGTTGCCTTGCTGTTAAGTCCTTGCCGTCAAGTCGACGGGAGCCGGGTCAGATGGCCAGGATCGCCCGCACCCGCTTGCCGCCCCCGGTGAGCGGGGTGACATCGAGACGGTGGGCCAGGCAGCGGACCATGGCGAGGCCGCGTCCGCTCTCGCCCTCGGCCGTCAGCGGCCGTACCCGGGGCGGGGTCGGGCTGCCGTCGTAGACCTCGACCGTGACGCGCTCGTCGGACAGTTGGAGTCGCAGCCGGCACTCGCCGCGTCCGTGCTCGGTCGCGTTGGTGACCAGTTCGGAGACGATGAGTGTCGCGTCCTCGATCTGCTCCTCGTCCACCCGTGCCATCCGGCTGCGGGAGCGGGTGAGGAACTCCGATGTCAGCCTTCGTGCCTGACCCGCCGCCGCGGCCTCGTCAGGCAGCAGGTACTCCACGCGTACGGAACGCCTATGGGTACGCCGATGCGCACGCATGGCGAATCACTTCCCCTCCTAGGACACCCGGTATCCCCGCGGTGTCACCGCACCGGGGCCGCTGCATGTCTTGCGCGGCGGGTCCTTCACACTCCACTTGCCCGGAGTTCGTGATCGCCAACCGGCGCGGGCCACCTGGTTGTTGCCGATCAGGAAATGTCAGTTCTCGGAATCAATTGGGTAAAGGGCCGGGCACTTCCGAGGGGTTGCCTGGCAGCCTTGCGATGTCCAAGGTGGGGGAGGGGCCCCTGCGCGGAAGGCGAAGCCGGTTCCGGATGCCGGGACGCCGTTGGAGTGGACCATGGCCGCAACGAAGCCACAGCGCAGTTTCTCGGTGCTGACCTGGCTGCCCGCCGCGGTGATGGCGGTGGTCGCCGTCGGGGACATAGTCACCGGCCCCGGACTCGGCTTCCTGCCCCTGGCCTCCCTCGGGCCGGCCTTCGCCGGACTGGTCGGCGGCTGGCGCCGCACCGCGTGGTTCGGCGCGGCGGCCCTCGCACTCTGTGTCGGACTCGGCCTGTACGACGGCCTGTTCCAGGAACGCAGAGGCTTTCTGGCGATGGTGTCGGTGGTGGGCGTGACCGGCGCGGGCATCGCCGCAGCCGTGATGCGCGGACGCCGGGAAGCCGAGCTGGCCAGCGTGCGGTCCATCGCGGAGGTCGCGCAACGCGTCCTGCTGCGCCCGGTGCCGCTGACCGCGGGCCCGCTCCAGGCGGCGGTGTCGTACACCTCGGCCGTCGCGGAGGCCCGGATCGGCGGCGACCTCTACGAGGTGGTCGCGTCCCCGCACGGCGTCCGCGTGATCGTCGGCGATGTGCAGGGCAAGGGCCTGGCCGCCGTCGAGACGGCCGCCGTGGTGCTCGGCGCGTTCCGCGAGGCCGCGCACGACGAACCCGACCTGGTGGGACTCGGTGAACGCCTGGAGCGGAGCGTCTCCCGCGTCCTGTCCGACGAGAAGTTCGTGACCGCCGTCCTCGCCGAGATCGGTACCGACCACGAGGTGCTGTTCCTCAACTATGGCCACCCGCCCCCGATGGTCGTACGACGCAACGGCACCGCCGACTTCCCGGCACCGCCCGCCTACGCCCCGCCGCTGGGCCTCGGCGGCGCCCACGGCAGCGAGCCCCCGAAGCCGTTCCCCGTACGCTTCGCGCCCGGCGAGCAGCTGCTCCTGTACACCGACGGCGTCACCGAGGCCCGCGACGAGGACGGCACCTTCTATCCGCTCGGCGAGCGGGCGGATCTGCTGAAGGAACCCGACGCGCAGAGCGCGCTGGACTCGCTGCGCGAGGACCTGGTCCGCCATACGGCCGGCCCGCTCCACGACGACGCCGCGATGCTCCTGCTGCGCTACCACGGGCATGCGGAAACAGCGGAAGAGACCTCGCCCCTCGGGTGAGCAAGGGAGGTCTGCGACGGTCTCGCCGTCGCCCCAATTTCCTTGCTGCGTCAATCAAGTAAACTGGTGGCATGACCACGCCCGAGCAGCCACCGCAGCCCATGAGCCCGCACGAAGAGGCGCTGGTGCGCGAACTCGCGCGGGTGATGCTGGTGCTGCCCCGCGCGGTCGACGCCGACATGGTGCGCGAGCAGCGCCTGCCGCTGTCCGAGTACACGACCCTCATGCACCTCTCGGAGGCCCCGGACCGCCGGATGCGCATGAGCGAGCTGGCGTCCGTCTGCAACCTCTCGCTGAGTGGTATGACCCGCATCGTCGCCCGCCTGGAGACACACGGCCTGGTTGGAAGGGAACGCTGCGCCGAGGACGCCCGCGGCTGGAACGCCGTCCTCACCGACCAGGGCCTCGCCCGCCTCCAGGAGGCATGGCCCGCCCACCTCGCCAGCGTCCGGCGCCATGTCCTCGACCACGTCGACGCCGACGACCTGACCCGGCTCCTCGGCGTGATGCGCCGTATCGCCAACTGACCCACCGAGCAGACCCAAGGAGTACGACATGACCACCCCGACCAGTACCGACGGCGTCACGCTCGGTCTCGACACGTTCGGCGACGTCACGAACGGCGCGGACGGCAAACCGCTGACCCACGGTCAGGCCATCCGCCGCCTCGTCGAGGAAGGAGTCCTCGCCGACCAGGTCGGCGTCGACCACTTCGGCATCGGCGAGCACCACACCGAGGCGATGCCCCTGTCGGCGGCGGACGTCGTCCTCGCGGCCATCGCCGCGCGCACCTCGGACATCCACCTCAGCTCGGCTGTCACCGTGATCAGCTCCGACGACCCCGTCCGCGTCTACCAGCGCTACGCCACCCTCGACGCCGTCTCCGCCGGCCGCGCCGAAGTCATCCTCGGCAGAGGATCGAGCACCGAGTCATTCCCGCTCTTCGGCTACGACCTCAACGACTACGAGGAACTGTTCGAGGAGAAGGTCGCCCTCTTCGCCGAGCTGCTCAAGGAGAAGCCCGTCACCTGGTCCGGCAACACGCGTGCCGCCCTCGACGGCATCTCCGTCCACCCGCACAGCGAGACCGGCTCGATCCCCACCTGGATCGGCGTCGGCGGCAGCCCCCAGTCGGTGATCCGCGCCGCCCAGTACGGGTTCTCCCTGATGCTGGCGATCATCGGCGGCGACATAGCCCGCTTCGCCCCGTTCTCCCAGCTGTACCGCCGGGCGCTGGCGGAGTTCGGCCACCCCGCGCGGCCCATCGGCGTGCACGCGCCCGGCCACGTCGCCGCCACCGACGAACAGGCGGTGGAGGAGTTCGTGCCGGCGTTCCAGGAGCTGATTCGCAGCGTGGCGCGGGAACGCGGCTTCCGCACCCCGACCCGCGAGAGCCTCATGCGCGACGTCGGCCCCGGCGGCGCTCTGCACGTCGGATCACCCGAGACCGTGGCCCGCAAGATCGCCGAGACCCTGAAGACCCTCGACGCGACCCGCTTCAACCTGAAGTACGGCATCACCGGAATGCCCCACGACACCCTCATGACCAACATCGAGCTCTACGGCACGAAGGTGGCGCCCCTGGTGCGTGAGCTGATGGCGGACTGAACGCACGGGGGCGCGGAAACTCCGTTGCGGGCCGGGGGCCGTCGCCCGACAGTGGGTCCATGACCGCCCCCACCTCCGCGCCGCCCGGCCTGAGTGTCCGTCCGGCGACCCCGGACGACGCGTCGGCGGTGTGCGCGCTGCTCAACGAGATCGACGTCCTGGAGATCGGCCGCCCGGACACCGAACTCGCCAAGATCCAGACGGACTTGAAGCACCCCGAAGTGGACCTGGAGCACGACTCCTGGCTGCTCTTCGACGGCGCCCGCCTGATCGGGTACGGCTTGCTGTGGGACGACTCGGGCGGCGAGCGGATCGACATCGATCACTACATCGTGCCGGGCCGACTGCTGGGCGCCCTGCACCTGTTCGACCTGATGGAGGCAAGGGCCGCGGAACGCGCCGGCGCCAACGGAGCACCCCGCGCCGTGGTGCATCTGCACCTCACCCTGAACCCCACCATGGACCTGCCCGCACTCCGCGGCCGAGGCTGGCAGCAGGTCCGCCGCTACAACGTGATGGCCCGTCAACTGTCGCCGTCGGCCGACCCGTTGCCCGCCGTCCCGCCCGGCGTGACCCTGCGCCCCTGCCTGGAGGAGGGCGACCGGCGCCGCGCCCACGCGCTGCTCCAGGAGGCCATGACCGAACACTTCGACTTCCAGTACCGCACCTACGCGCAGTGGCTGGACGACATCGACGCCGAGCGGGTCGACTGGTCGCTGATCTGGATCGCCCACGTCGACGGCCTCGGAGACGTCGCGATGCTGCGCAGCCACAACGACCGCGCCTCCATGGCCTGGATCGGCAACCTCGCCGTCCTGCGCCAGGCCCGCGGCCGGGGCCTGGGCAGCCACCTCCTGCGCTACGGCTTCGGCCACTACGCGGCGCTGGGCCGCGACCGCATCGGCCTGGGCGTGGACACCGACAACACGAGCAACGCTCTCGCGCTGTACGAACGGCACGGCATGACCCTCGACTTCGGGGTCGACACCTGGGAGTTGATCCTCCCCGTCACCTGCGCGTGAACGACTTGAAGGTGTGGCTGAAGTACCAGGTGTCCTGGGCGATTCCGGAGCAGTTGTTGGCGCCGCCGGTGCCCACGCAGCCGCCGTTGTCGCGCTGGAGCGCCCAGAAGGAGAGGGTGTTGATGCCCCGGGCCGCGGCCCACTTCTTCACCGTGACCGCGTTCTGAGTGGTGAAGGTCTCCGCCGGGCCGAAGTCGTCGATGCCGGGCATCTCGGTGACGCCGATGGTCTTCCACAGCTTCGCCGGGTTCTTCTTCGGGTGCAGCGCGGCGAGTTGGGCGTGCAGGCCGGCGGCGGCCGTCTTGGTGTCCTCCGCCATGTCGTGGCTGGCGCCGTCGTAGTAGTCGAACGTCATGATGTTGACGACGTCGACGCGCGCGCCGTTGTCGACGGCGTTCTGCAGCAGGGCCACGCCGTTGGGCGCGAGACCGGTGGTGGTCGTCGGCAGCGTGTAGGAGAACTCCACGCTGCGGCCGGTGCGGTCGGCCCAGCGCTGCACCTTGGCGATCGCCTTGTTGCGGCGGTCGATGCCGGCGGTGTTGTTGATGGAGTCGGCCTCGATGTCGAGGTCGATGCGGCTCACGCCGTAGGTCGTGACCAGGCTCTCGTAGACCTTGGCGATGGCGTCGACATCGGTGCAGCTGTCGGCCAGTTCGGTGTTGGTGGTGTCCGCGCTGTAGCCGCCGAAGGACGGGATCACGTTGCCGCCGCGCGCCTGGATGGTGGCGATGTCCTTGCCGAAGGTGGACCTGTCGATCGGCTGGGCGGGCTGGCCGTTCCAGTACGCCGTGCACGAACCGGGCGCCTCGGTCTGCAGGAACGCCATCGTGAGGTACTTGTTGCCCGAGGCCGCGGCCAGCGCGGCCGGACTCTCACCGGTCCACGCCTCGAAGTACGGCGCCGCCACATGGTCCGGCATGGGCTGCGCGCGATGATCGGCGCTCGCGTCACCCCCGCCGAGAGCAACAAGCCCCGCGGACAGGGCGGTTACCGCCGTGCAGGACAGTGACACGCGAAGAGGCCCAGGTCGTCTCATTGACGCTCCCATGCTGAAAGGAGAGAAGCCGCCCCGAACCGGGGCGAACAGCGACCATATTTGGACTAGACCAATCGTCTGTCAAGGTTCTTTACAGTGAACTGACCGGTACGGCGCGGGATTTCGGCGGGAGGCAGCGCTCCGGCTAGTGGTGGTTGTGGTGCTCGTGTTCCTGCTCCGCCTCGCCGTGATCCGGTGAACCGCCCATCATCCGCAGCATCGCCGGTCCGCCGCTGCGCAGGAACCGTACGACCAGGCTCGCGGCCAGCAGCAGGAAGGCGATGTTCAGCCACGTCGTGTAGTTCCAGGTGATCCCGTCGTCCGGGATCTTCGCGTCGGCCTGATCGGGGATCAGGCCGAGACCGCCGAAGGCGAACTCCACGACATAGCCGGCGACGGCCATCGCGGTGAAGAACGTGACCAGCAGGAAGCCGGCCATCCGGGCGCCGTAGTACTTCCGGTAGATGTTCAGGATCGGCAGGATCAGCAGGTCGGCGTAGATGAAGGCGATCACCCCGCCGAAGCTGATGCCGCCCTTCCACAGCACCACCGCCAGGGGCACGTTGCCGATCGAGCAGACGAAGGTCGCGATGGCCACCAACGGGCCGACGAGCGGTCCGACCAGTTTCGCGGCGAGGGGGTGATCGGCGAGGAAGAACGTGTGCCAGAAGCTGTCCGGCACCCAGGCGGCGATGGCGCCCGCGATCAGCAGGCCGGCCACCAGGTCGCGCAGGATCGCGGCCCACTCCATCACGAAGATGTGCGCGACGGACGTGAACCCGTCCCGCGAGAACAGCCGGCGGACGAAACTCCCCTCGCCCCCGATCGACATGTCCATCGCCGCGTGCCCCTCCATGGAACCGGCCAGCCCGCGCTCCGCCTGCTCCTGGGCCCGGTGCAGCAGCTGCTCGCGCAGGAAGAGGCGGAACAGCACCGCGAGCACCACGATCATGATCGGTCCGCCGACGAACTCGGCCGCGGTGAACTGCCAGCCCATCAACAGGGCCAGGATCACACCGAGTTCGACGACCAGATTGGTGGAGGCGATCTCGAAGGCCATGGCCGCGGTGAAGTTGGCGCCCCTGCGGAACAGGGAACGCGCGAGCGCGACAGCGGCGTAGGAGCAGGAGGACGAGGCCGCGCCGAACCCGGCGGACAGCGCCAGCGTGCGCGGCCGGTCGTCACCGAGCAGCCGTACGACCGTCGACCGGCGCACCACCGCCTGGACAACGGCGGAGAGCGTGAAGCCGAGGATCAGCGCCCAGGTGACCTCCCAAGTCATCGAACCGGCAATGGACAACGCGTGCCCGATCGCTCCCATGAACCCGCCCCTCTCCGGTGTGCGTCTGGCAGGACTATACCCCCAGGGGGTATCCGGCGCACGGAGGGCGGCGGCTATGGCGACGGCTGCCACTCGACCCGCAACGGGTCGCGCCTGCTGAACCTGCCGATGTGGGTGGTGACGAGATCCTGAAGTCGCCCCAGGTTCTCCTGGTCCCCGGCCTCGACGCGCACGCGCAGCAGGCCGGGGGTGGCCCGGAGGGTGTTGTCGAAATGCTCGCAGAGTTGCACGAGATACCGGCTGGGGCGTTCGGTGGCTATGTGGGCTTCGGCGGTGTGCATGGGTTCCTCGGTTCGGTCGTCCGGTTTCTCGGCGCCTGCTTCATCGACAGATTTATCGATACACTGTGTCGCTGTCAATGCAATCTGTATCGACGGTGGCGATATGTATGCTGAGGCCGTGCCGAAGCTCTGGAACGAGACCATTGAGGAGCACCGCCGCGCCGTACGCGACGCGGTGCTGGAGACCACGGCGGTGCTGGTGACCGAGCGCGGGCTGCGCTCGGTGACGATGTCGAAGATCGCCGAGGAGAGCGGGATCGGCCGGGCCACGCTGTACAAGTACTTCCCGGACGTCGAGTCGATCATGACGGCGTGGCACGAGCAGCAGATCACCGGGCAGCTGCGCGAACTCGCCGAACTCCGGGACGGCCCCGGCGGCGCGGGCGAGCGGCTGCGAACTGTACTGGAGGCCTTCGCGCTCATCCAGCAACGGCGCCACGGCCACGGCCCCGAACTCGGCGCGCTGCTGCACCGGGGCGACCAGGTCGCCGGCGCCGAGCAGCACCTCCACCGCTTCCTGAGCGAACTCCTGGCGGAGGGCGTGCGGTCCGGTGACATCCGTGACGACGTCTCCCCGGACGAGCTGGCGACCTACTGCCTCCACGCCCTCGCCGCGGCGGGTGTCCTGCCGTCCAGAGCGGCGGCACGACGACTCGTCTCGGTCACCCTCACGGGGCTGCGCCCGTCGGCCGCAGAATGACCGGGCTTCCGGGCTTCGACGTGCTGCTGGCGCGGTTGGCGAGTCACCGGCAGCTGGACATCGCCGACCTGTCGAGATCGGCGGCGATCCCGGAACCCGGACTCCGCGCCGTGTTCGAGGGGACGGTGCCGAGCCCTTCGTTCCTCCGGAGGCTCGCGCCGGTGTTGCAGCTGCACGCCGCCGACCTGTTCGTGATCGCGGACGTGCCGGTACCGGACGAACTGGCTCCGCTGGACGCGCGGGCGGCAGGGCTGGTCGCGGGCCTCATGAAGGAAGCTGTCGGCCTGCCACCGGAGCACAGGCGCCGGTTGCGTCGACTCGCCCGTTCGCTGCCCCAGGAGAACCGCACGGAGCCGGTTCGGACACCGCGGGTGTACGAACGGTTCGAACGCGGTCCTGGTGGCGTGCTCATACACATGACCGGCAGTCGCAACCTGAGCTGGACCGGGATCGCCCAGACCTTTCTGTGCCTGACGGGCCGGTACTGGGCCGCGTCCACGTACGGGGCGGTGGGCAACGGCCGTAAGGAACTCACCCCCGACCTGCTGGCCGACTTCGCGACCGTCCTGGGAATACCCGCCGACACCCTGTCCGTGCTCACCGGCGTCGACCTGCCCGACGGCACCCAGCCCCCCGCTCCCGCGGCGGCCGACGCGGCCCAACTGCTCTGGGACGTACGGCGCCTGACCCTCGATCAGGTACAACAAGTCGACGACGTGGCGAGGACGAAGCCGCACGCATGACGGAAGGCGACCGTTCAACCGATCGGTTGAACGCGACTTCAACCTCTCGCACATTCCTCGCTCCGCACGGACGACGCGAACGGCCTCTGGGCGGCTGAAGAATCACGAATGACCATGGCGCCGGGTTCCCGCCCACGCAGCCCATGGCTTCGAGCCCCCCATCAGAGAGGTCCCACAGCGTGTCCAGCTTCCTCAGCAGACGACGTGTACTTGCCGGCGGAGCCGGTGCCGCCCTCGGAATGAGCGTGCTCGGTGCCACGGGCGCGACCGCCTCCGCTGCCCCGTCCCTCCGGTCCTCGCGGGAGGAGACCAGGTCGCTCGACGACCTGTACCGGGCCGCGCTCGCGGACGGTGGCAAGCTCGTGATCTACGCCGGTGGTGACACGCCGACCCAGCAGGACGCCACCAAGGCCGCCTTCCGGAAGCGTTTCCCCGACATCGATCTGACGCTGATCGTCGACTACAGCAAGTACCACGACGTACGCGTGGACAACCAGTTCGCCACCGACACCCTCGTACCCGACGTCGTACAGCTCCAGACGCTGCAGGACTTCACGCGCTGGAAGGAGCAGGGCCGACTGCTGCCCTACAAGCCGGCCGGGTTCTCGAAGGTCCACGACGGCTTCAAGGACCCGCAGGGCGCCTGGGTGGCCATCGCCGCGGTGGCCTTCAGCTTCCTGTACGACGTCGCCGCGGTCGGTGCGGACGCCCCGAAGTCCCCGCTCGAACTGATCGACCCGAAGTGGAAGGGGAAGATCGCCTCGCCGTACCCGCACGACGACGACGCGGTCCTCTACCTGTACTCGCTGTACGTGCAGCAGTACGGCTGGGAGTGGGCCGCCGCGCTCGCCGGGCAGGACGTGCGGTTCGCCCGCGGCGCCGACTCCCCGATAGGCGCGGTCTTCGGCGGGGAGAAGATGATCGGCCTCGCCACGGCGGGCACGCCGGTCTCCACGACTCCCGTGAAATGGGTTGTCCCCGAAGGCCACCCCTTCATGGCCTGGGGCCAGCGCGCGGCGATCCTGAAGCAGGCCAGGAACCCGACGGCCGCCAAGCTCTACCTCAGCTGGCAGCTGTCCGACGCTCAGCAGCGCGCGTCCTTCAACGGCTGGTCGGTACGGACCGACACCACGCTCCCTGCGGGACTGAAGCCGATCTGGGAGTACCCGAACGCACACATCGACGGCTTCCCCCGTTTCATGGCCGACCGTGCGGCGATCGAGCGCTGGAAGCAGACCTTCGCCCTCTACTTCGGCGAGGTGAAGGGCGATCCCACGCCGGGCTGGCCGGGGCTCCACCCGGGGGCGTGACGGACCCCACTGTTCACGCCGGTCATACAGGTGGTCGATAGACTCGGGAGCCCTGTCCGGATCTTTCGTCCCAAGGGGATCTGCCGTGTCCGCTCGCGTCCCACTGACCGCCCGCGGCAGTCGGCACACCCTGGAGCACGTCTCCCATTTCGCGTTGTTCCTCGTCGTCGGGGCGGGCTTCGTCCGGCTCGCCCTGATCGACGTCCCGTTGTGCTGGTACATCGTGAGCGTCAGCGGAGCGCTGGCACTGGTGTACGCGGCCGGGCTGACGTGGTGGGACCGGCTCGGGTCGCTCGGCCGGCGCGCGTGGGTCCCCGCACTGGTTCTGCTGTGGACCGTCCTGACCTTCCTCACCCAGGCACCGCTGACAACCGCCTACGTGTGGTGCGCCGTTCCGCTCGCCTGCGCCGCCCTGCGCGTGCTCGGCAGGCGTGCCGCCGTGGTGACGGTGGCCGTGATCACCGTCGTACTGGTCGGGTCGCTCGTCCGGTCCACGGGCCGGTTCGATCCCGAAGTCGCGCTGGTTCCCGTCGCGGCGGTGTGGGCGACCGTCGCCCTCTACCGGAATCAGCAGCGGGACGCGGCCGTCCGCCAGCGGCTCGTGGAGGAGTTGCGGGACACGCGGGACACCCTCGCCGAGCAACAGCGGGAGGCGGGCGTGCTGGCGGAGCGGACCCGTATCGCCCGCGATCTGCACGACACGCTGGCCCAGGAACTCGCCGGCAGCGTGATGCTGCTCCAGGCGGCCCAGCGCGACTGGGACGAGCGGCCGGACCAGGCCCGCACCAGGGTCCGTGCCGTGGCCGACGGCCTGGGCACCAACCTGGCGGAGACCCGGCGGATCATCCGCGATCTCACGCCCGCCGCGGTCGCCGAGGAGGGTCTGGAAGGCGCACTGCGTCTGTTGTGCGCTCGATCGAGAACGGAAGGCGCCGGGGCTCAGGTCCAGTTCCGTACGGTGGGTGCGCAGCGGCCGGAACTCGACGACCACGTGGCCACCACACTCTTCCGGGTCGCACAGAGCACCCTGGCGAATGTACGCGAACACGCCTACGCGGGAAGTGTGGTGGTCACCTTCCGGCGGCACCGGGACCGGGTGGAACTCGAAGTGACGGACGACGGGCGGGGATTCGACCCCGCCGCGGCCTTCGCGGCCGGTGCCCGCGCGGACCGCGGATTCGGGCTGCCCGCGGCCAGAGCGCGACTGCGTGAGTGCGGGGGAGACCTCGACGTGAGCAGCGTGCCGGGCCGGGGGACCAGGGTTCGCGCCACGGTGTCCGCCCCGTCCCGGATTCAGCCGCTGGTGCCTCTCGTCGCGGCAACCGCCTCATGACCGCCGGACCGCTCCGCGTCCTGATCGCGGACGATCACGCCGTCGTACGGGCCGGGCTGCGCGCTCTGCTCGACGGCGAACCGGACCTCGACGTGGTCGCCGAGGCCGGCAGCGGTGAGGAAGCGGTACGCCTGGCAGCCCTGTTGACGCCCGACGTCGCGCTGATGGATCTGCGGTTCGCCGGGCCGGGGAGCGGGATCGACGGCGTCGAGGCCGTCCGTCGGCTAGCCGGGCGGGCGTCGAGTGTGGCGGTGGTGATGCTGACCAGTTATGCCGGACGGGCCGATGTCGTACGGGCGTTGGAGGCGGGTGCCCGCGGTTATGTGCTGAAGGCGGGGCCGCCGGAGGAACTGTTCCAAGCCGTTCGTACGGCCGCCGCCGGCTCGGTCGGGCTCGCGGCGGAGGTCGTCGGCGAACTCGTCGGCCAAGTGGTTGATCCCGCACGGGAGTTGACCGAACGCGAGGTCGAGGTCGTCCGGCTGATGGCCGAGGGGCGCAGCAACCGGGCCATCGCCGAGGCGTTGTTCCTCAGCGAGGCCACGATCAAGACCCATCTCGTGCGGATCTACCGCAAGTTCAAGGTCGACAACAGGGCGGCGGCCGTGTCGGAGGCCGTCCGCCGGGGGCTGCTCGAACTCAGCTGACGGGCCGGCGTACTACGGCGACAGCCCTGGGGGAGAGCACGGGGAAGCCGTCGTCGCCCGCGGTGCCGACCAGGAGCTCCCCGGACAGGCCGGTCAACGGCACTGTCCTGTCGGTGCGGTTGACCAGGAACAGGTAGCGGCTGTCGGTGTTGCGGCGCACGGTCAGTTCGACGTCTCGCCTTGCCCCTGCCGGAAGTTCGCTGTCGACACCCGCGGGTGCGAGCAGCCGGGGGAGGAGGCCGGTGAGGCCGTCCCGGCCCAGCCGGGTGGAGACGTAGGCGGCCGAACCTCCGCCCACCGTACGGCGGGTGACGGCGGGGCGGCCGGTGTACGTGCCGCTGCGGTAGTGGGCCAGCACCTCCACCTCCGGGTCGGTCACCGTGATCCGGTCGGTCCACAGGGAGCCCGTGGCGGTGCCGCCGAGGTCCAGCTCGACCGTGTCGCCGTCGAGCAGCGGGCCGAACTCCTCGATGCGGATGCCCAACAGGTCGCGCAGGGCGCCCGGGTAGCCGCCGAGCCAGATGTGGTCGTTCTCGTCGACGACACCGGAGAAGTACGTGGAGATCAGGTGGCCGCCCTGCTCGACGTAGCGCGTGAGTTCCTTGGACAGGGCCGCCGGGATCATGTGCAGTACGGGTGTGATCACCACGTCGTAGCGGTCGAGGGCGGTCCGCGCGGTGACGATGTCGGCCCTTACGCCGAGGTCGAGGAGGGCGGAGTACCAGTCGAGCGCCTCCTGCCGGTAGTCGAGCCGGTCGGTGGGGTGCGAGTCCTGCTCGCTTGCCCACCAGGACTCCCAGTCGAAGACGATGCCGACCCGGGCGGTTTCGCGGTCCGTGCCCGCGACGGGGGCCAACGTCCGCAGGGTGCGGCCGAGTTCGGCCACCGCGCGGAAGACCTCGCTGTCGGCACCGGCGTGCGGCACCATCGCGGAGTGGTACTTCTCGGCGCCGGCCGCCGACTGGCGCCACTGGAAGTAGCAGACGGCGTCGGCGCCGTGCGCGACGTGCAGCAGCGAGTCACGGGCCAGGTCGCCGGGGCGCTTGGCCACGTTGACGGGCTGCCAGTTGACGGCGCTGGTGGAGTGCTCCATCAGGAACCACGGCTTGCCGGAGGAGATGCCGCTGACGAGGTTCGCGGAGAAGGACAGCTCGTCGCGGTCCTGCGAACCCGGCATGACGTAGTGGTCGTTGGAGACGAAGTCGATCTCGGCGGCCCAGTCGGCGTAGTTCATGCCCTTGGTGCCGCCCATCACCATGAAGTTGGTGGTGACCGGCACGCCCGGGGTGATCTCGCGCAACAGGTCGCGCTCCGCGCGCAGATGGTCCTTGAGCGCGTCGGAGGAGAAGCGCTTGAAGTCGAGCTGCTGGGTCGGGTTCGGGAAGGACGCGGCCAGCCGGGGCGGCAGTATCTGCTCCCAGTCGCTGTACCGCTGCGACCAGAACGCCGTGCCCCAGGCCTGGTTGAGGCTCTCGACGGTTGAATAGCGGGCGCGCAGCCAGTCACGGAAGGCGCGGGCCGCGTCGTCGGAATAGTCGTAGACGTTGTGGCAGCCCAGCTCGTTCGAGACGTGCCAGGCCACGAGCGCGGGGTGGTTCGCGTACCGCTCGGCCAACTTCCGTACCAGGCGCAGCGCGTGCTCGCGGAAGACCGGCGAGGTGGGACGCCAGTGCTGACGGCCGCCAGGCCACAGGGTTTCGCCGGCGGCGGTCACCGGGAGGATCTCCGGGTACTCCGTGCTCAGCCACGGCGGCGGGGACGCGGTGGCGGTGGCCAGGTCGACGCCGATGCCGCCCGCGTGCAGCAGGTCCATGATCTCGTCGAGCCAGCCGAAGTCCCAGTCATCCCGGGCCGGTTGGATGCGGGCCCAGGAGAAGATCCCCACCGAGACGATGTTGACGCCGGCCTCGCGCATCAGCCGGATGTCGTCCTCCCACACCTCGCGAGGCCACTGCTCCGGGTTGTAGTCGGCGCCGTAGGCGAGACGGGGCGTGGCGTCACCGTCCGGCCCGTGCCGCAACTGGGACAGGAGGGTGGAGATCATGGGGGTCCTTCCGGTGACTGCACAGGTGGAACGAGACGCGGGGTGGAATCCGGGCGGGCCGCCGCCGGGCGAGTGCTGCTCGGCGGCGGCTCCCGAGGAGATGCCGATTACGTCGAACCGGCTACGTCGAGCGGGTCACTTCGAGACCGTGAAGCCCTGCTCGTTGCCGTACTTGATGGAGGCGTCCTGCCAGCTCTTCAGACCCTGGGCCAGCGTGGTGCCCGAGATGTAGGCCTTGCCGACGGTGTCGTTGAAGATCGAGTTGGCGTACTGCTGGAAGGGCAGGTACGACCAGTCGGAAGCGACCTCGGACGCGGACTGCGCGAAGATCTGGTTGGCCTTCTGGCCGCCGAAGTACGGGAACTCCTTGTTCAGGAACGCGGAGGACTGGAGTTCCGCCTTGGTCGCCGGGAAGGCGCCCTGGTCGACACGGGTCTGGACACCGGCGCCGGCGTTGGCGTACTCGACGAACGCGTAGGCGAGTTCCTTGTTCTTGCCCAGCGTCGGCAGGGCGAGGGACGAACCGCCGTTCTCCGCGCTGGCCTTGGCACCCGCGGTCCACTGCGGCATCGGGGCCGCGCGCCAGTCGCCGGAGGCACCGGCCACGCCGCTGACGAAGTTGGCGGGCATCCAGGCACCGGTGGTCAGGGTGGCGATGGTGCCGTCACCGAGGCCCTTGTACCAGTCGTCGGTCCAGCCGTTGATGGGCGAGACGAGCTTCTCGTCGAGGAGCTTCTGCCAGGTCTCCGTGTACTTCTTGGCGCCCGCGTCCTCGAAGTTGACCGTCACCTTGGTGCCGTCGACCTTGTAGGGGCGCGAACCGGCCTGCCACAGCATGCTGGTGGTGAAGCCCGCGTCACCGGCGTCGTTGGCGATGTACGCCTTCGGGTCGGCCTTGTGCAGCTTGCGGGCCGCGACGACGTACTCGTCCCAGGTGGTCGGGACGGCGATCTTGTACTTGTCGAAGACCTTCTTGTTGTAGAACATCGCCATCGGGCCCGAGTCCATCGGCAGGCCGTAGACCTTCGAGCCGTCACTCACCGCGTTCCACGGACCGGCCGTGTACTTGGACGCCAGCTTGGCGGCGCCGTACGGCGCCAGGTCGCTGAGACCCTTGGTCAGGGAGTACTGGCTGAGCGCGAAGTACTCGACCTGGGAGACGTCCGGGACGCCCTTCCCGGCCGCGATCGCGTTCGACAGCGCGGTGTAGTACTTGTCACCGGACTTGTCGCTGACCAGGTTGACCTTGACCTTGGGGTACTTCTTCTCGAAGTCGGCCGCGACCTTCTTCAGGGTGGGCTCCCAGGCCCAGACCGTGACCGAGCCGCCCTTCTTCAGGGCCGCCTGGATGTCCGAGGCGGAGACGGCCTTGGTGCTGGAGCTGTCGTCGCCCGAACTGCCGCACGCGGTCGCCCCCAGGGAGAGGACGGAGAGGAGGGCGAGGCCGCGCAGCAGGCGGCCGGTGGTTCTGCGCATGGAGATGCTTCCACTTCTTCGTGGGTGGGACTTCTTGAGGGTGGGGTTATTCCTTGACGCTTCCGGCGGCGAGACCGGACTGCCAGTACTTCTGCAGCAGCAGGAACGCGGCGATCAGCGGCACGATGGTGAGCAGCGAACCGGTGATCACCAGGTTGAAGATGACGTCGCCGCCGATCGTCTGGGCCTGGGAGCTCCAGGCGCTCAGACCCAGGGTCAGCGGGTACCAGTTGGGATCCCTGAGCATGATCAGCGGCAGGAAGTAGTTGTTCCAGGTCGCGACCGTGGTGAACAGCAGCACCGTGACGACACCGGGGGCGAGCAGCGGCAGCGAGACCTGGAAGAAGGTGCGGATCTCGCCCGCTCCGTCCATGCGGGCGGCTTCGAGGAGTTCGACGGGGATGGCCTCGGTGGCGAAGACCCACATCAGATAGAGGCCGAACGGCGAGATCAGCGAGGGGATGATCACCGCCCACGGGGTGTCCGTCAGCCCGATCTTGCTGAACATCAGGAAGGTGGGCACCGCGAGGGCCGTGCCGGGGAC
Source organism: Streptomyces sp. NBC_01622 (assembly GCF_045209635.1). Lineage (NCBI taxonomy): Bacteria > Bacillati > Actinomycetota > Actinomycetes > Kitasatosporales > Streptomycetaceae > Streptomyces > Streptomyces sp. NBC_01622. The sequence continues at coordinate 540,949 of NZ_CP109293.1, read as the reverse complement.
GGCGACGGCGCCGATGACAACGGCGAAGATCGCGCGCTTCCCGGGGAAGTTGAACTTCGCCAGCGCGTAGCCGCCGAGGATCGCCAGGAAGGTGGCGCCGCCGGCGCCGAGCACGACGTAGAGCAGGGTGTTCAGCAGCCACCGGCCGAAGATGCCGTCGTGGTAGGTGAACGTGTCATGGATGTTCGACCAGAGGGCGAAGCGGTGGGCGAACCACAGGCCGTTCGAGTCGGCCAGCCCCGACTGGGTCTTGGTGGCGCTGATGACCAGCCAGATCAGGGGCACCACGGTGTAGACCAGGATCAGACCGGTGAGCACGGTCAGCAGCACACTGCGCCTGGGGCGCCCGGGGGTGTGCTTCTTGCGGGGGGTGCGCAGCCGGGGCGCGCTCCGGGAGCCGCCGCCGGACGGTGCGGGCGCCGACGCGGAGGCGGTGGTGACGGGGGTGCTCATGGTCAGGCTCCCTTGCGCATGCCGCGAAGCTGCACGACATAGGCGATGACCATGGTGATCAGCCCCATGATGATCGCGACCGCCGCGGAGTAGTTGTGCTGCTGGCCGTTGAAGGACAGCGAGTACGTGTAGAAGTTCGGGGTGTAGTCCGTGGTGATCGCGTTGCGCGCCAGCGGTCGCAGGATGCTCGGCTCGTTGAAGAGCTGGAAGCTGCCGATGATCGAGAAGATCGTCGCGATGACCAGCGCGCCGCGGATCGCGGGGAGCTTGATGGCGGTGATGACGCGGAACTGCCCGGCACCGTCGATCTCCGCGGCCTCGTACAGCGAGGTCGGGATGACCCGCAGCGCGGAGTAGAAGATCAGCATGTTGTAGCCGACGAACTCCCAGGTCACGATGTTGCCGATCGACGCCAGCACCAGGTGTGTGGAGAGCGGGTCGGGCAGCGTGACGCCGAAGGCGCTGTTGATGTCGCCCACCAGACCGAACTGGGTGCCGTACATGAAGCCCCACATCAGGGTGGCGACCACCGCGGGCACGGCGTACGGCAGGAAGATCGTGATGCGGAAGAAGTCCCGGCCGAAGAGCCGGCCGCTGTCCAGGGCGAGGGCCACGAACAGGGCGATGCCGAGCATGATCGGCACCTGGATCACCAGGAACAGCGAGACCCGCTCCAGAGAGGACCAGAACTGGTCGTCCTGGAGGGCCTGCGTGTAGTTGTCCAGGCCGACGAAGTGGTTTCCGCCGATGAGCTGGTTGCGGTACAGGCTGAGATAGACCGAGTACACGATCGGAGCCAGGAAGACGAAGGCGAAGACCACCGCGAAGGGGCCGATGAAACCCCACCCTGTCCAGGAACGGCGGTCCCGTTTGGCCGATGGCCGGACCGGGGGCCGATTCGCGGCCGCAGGGGGCTGAAGCGTCGTCATGTAGTTCCTCGCTCGTCCATCTCGGAACCGGCGTCACACGCCGTCGCGATGGTTGCGTAAACACCCAGGTCCGAGAGGGTCCCGGCCTGTTATGTTTACGTAAACATCTGATGGCGGCATGTCTACACTGCCCCAATGTCGGTGGTCAAGGGCCGTTTGGAGAAACGTGCCCCAGGCAATCGGATCGATAGGGGAAGGAGACGGGTGGACACAGCGCACAGTGCCTCGGCCGGCACCGAGGAGCCCCGTAGACGGGGCGGGAAACGGGTGATGCGGCGCGCCCCGAGCGCGTCCATGGCCGACGTCGCACGCCTGGCCGGCGTGTCCTCGCAGACCGTCTCCCGGGTGTCCAACGGTTACGCGGGCGTGAACGAGGAGACCCGGCAGCAGGTCCTCGCCGCCATGAAGGAACTGGGCTACCGGCCCAACAGCGCCGCTCGCGCGCTCAAGCGGGGTGAGTTCCGCACGATCGGCGTGATCACCTTCAACCTCTCCACCACCGGCAACATGCGCACCCTGGAGGCGATCGCCACCTCCGCCGCGCACGAGGGCTACGCCGTCACGCTGCTGCCGGTCGCCGTCCCCACCCAGGACGAGGTGCGCGGCGCCTTCTCCCGGCTGGGCGAACTCGCCGTCGACGCCGTCATCGCGATCATGGAGGTCCACCTCCTCGACGCCGCGACCATCTCGCTGCCGCCCCACGTCCAGGTCGTCGTCGCCGACTCCGACGCGGGCGACCGCTACAGCGTGGTCGACACCGACCAGAACGGCGGGGCGCGCGCGGCCGTACGGCATCTCCTCGACCTCGGCCATCGCACCGTCTGGCACCTCGCCGGACCCGAGGAGTCCTTCGCCGCCCAGCGCCGCGCCGACGCCTGGCGCGCCGAACTCACCGACGCGGGGTGCCCGGCGCCCCCCGTGGTGCGCGGCGACTGGTCCGCGGAGTCCGGCTACCGCGTGGGCCTGGAACTCGCCCAACAGACCGACTGCACAGCCGTGTTCGCGGCCAACGACCAGATGGCCCTGGGCCTGCTGCGGGCCCTGCACGAGCGCGGCCGGCGCATCCCCGAGGACGTCAGCGTCATCGGCTTCGACGACATCCCCGAGGCCGGCTCCTTCCTGCCGCCCCTGACCACCGTCCACCAGGACTTCGCCGAGGTCGGCCGGCTGTGCGTGCAGGGTGTCCTGCGGCGGATGCGGGACCGGGGCGACGAGCACGGCACCACCTTGGTGCCGACCGAGCTCGTGGTGCGCGCGAGTACGGCGGCGCCCGCCCTCGCCGTGGACGAGTAGCGGGCGCATGGTCTTTCCGGCCCGCCTCAACGGGCGGGCCGGGTACGGGAGTTGGTCAGGCGGTCGTCTCCGGGCGGCCGGGCCGGGACCAGTGGGTGTGGAAGGTGCCGGAGCGGTCGGTACGCCCGTAGGTGTGGGCGCCGAAGAAGTCGCGCTGGCCCTGGAGCAGGGCCGCAGGCAGCCGCTCGGCGCGCAGCGTGTCGTAGTGCGACAGCGCGGCGGAGAACGCCGGGACGGGGATACCGCGGCGGGCCGCGGAGGCGACCACCTCGCGCCAGGGGACCTGCGCGTCGCCGATCTCCCGCGCGAAGGTCTCCTCGCCGAGCAGGCTGACCAGACCCGGGTCGGCCGTGTAGGCGGCGCGGATCCGGTCGAGGAAGGAGGCGCGGATGATGCAGCCGCCGCGCCAGATCCCGGCGACCGCGGCGAGGTCGATCGACCAGCCGTACTCGGTGGCCGCGTCCTGGATCATCTTCCAGCCCTGGTCGTAGGCGATGACCTTCGACGCGTACAACGCCTGTTCCACCTGGGCGGTGAAGCGTTCGGCCTCGGTGCGGCTGAGCGGGGGAGTGGTGCCGCCGGGCAGTCCGCGGTAGGCCGCGCGCAGGTCCGCCTGGCTGGAGGAGGCGCGGGCGAAGGTGGCCTGGGCGATCGCGGTGACCGGCGAACCCAGCTCCAGCGCGGTCTGCACGGTCCAGCGCCCGGTGCCCTTCTGGCCCGCCGCGTCCTTGACGATGTCGACGAACGCCCCGCCGGTCTCCGCGTCCGTGTGGGCGAGGACCTCGGCGGTGATCTCGATCAGATAGGAACCGAGCCGTCCCTCGTTCCAGCGGCGGAAGACGTCCGCGATCTCGGCGGGGCTGTATCCGCCGACCTGGCGCAGCAGGTCGTAGGCCTCGGCGATGAGCTGCATGTCGGCGTACTCGATGCCGTTGTGCACCATCTTCACGAAGTGCCCGGCGCCGTCGGTGCCGATGTGCGTGGAGCAGGGCTCCCCGTCGACCTTCGCGCTGACGGACTCGAACATCGGGCCCAGCACGGCGTACGACTCCGCCGAGCCGCCGGGCATGATCGACGGCCCGTTCAGCGCGCCCTCCTCGCCGCCGGAGACCCCGGCGCCGACGAAGTGGAGGCCCTGTTCGCGCAGGGCGGCCTCGCGGCGGCGGGTGTCGGCGAAGTGGGCGTTGCCGCCGTCGATGATCATGTCGCCGGGCTCCATGAGCGCGGCGAACTCGTCGATGACGGCGTCGGTGGCCGGACCGGCCTGCACCATGATCATCAGGCGGCGGGGGCGTTCGAGGGCGGCCACGAACTCCTGTGCTGTCTCGGCCGGGACGAAGGCACCCTCGTCGCCGTACTCCTTCATCAACTCGTGGGTCCGGTGCGGCGACCGGTTGTGGACGGCGACCGTGTAGCCGTTGCGGGCGAAGTTGCGGGCCAGATTGCGGCCCATCACACCCAGGCCGGTGACGCCGATCTGCGCGGTGGCGTCGGCGGCTGGGCTGTTCGGTGCGGATGCGTTCATGGGGTGCCTGTTCTCCGGGTCGGTGGCGTGGCGGGTCGGCGCGGGGCGCCCATGACCGCTGGTACGTGTGTGATCGCGGATTGACTCGAACTTCTCCATGATTCCGTGTGATTCCGGCTGATGCCGCCGACCGCCGCACGGTGTGTCGCGCCGGATGCGAAGATCGCTCCCCTGGGAGGGAGCGGCCATGGGTGACATACGGGTGACGTGTGCGACGTTCAACGTGCTGCACGGCCAGCTGATCAGGCCGGACGGCCACCCGGCCGCCGCCCGCCCCGACGACGCCTCGGCACCCCTCGCCGAAGCCGTCGCGTCCCTGGACGTCGATGTGCTGGCCCTCCAGGAGGTCGACCGCTTCCAGGAACGCTCCGGCCGCGTCGACCAGGCGGCGGTCGCCGCCGCCGCGCTGGGCGCCCTCGACTGGCGCTACGCGACCGCGCTGCACAGCCGTTTCGTGCCGGGCCGGGGGTGGGTCAACGACCCGGCCGAACCCGCGCCGCGCGTCCACGGAACCGAGGCACTGGAGCCCGAAGTCCCGTCACAGGGCGTCGCGTTGCTGTCCCGGCTGCCGGTCCGCGAGTGGCGGGCCCTACGGCTCCCTCCGGGCCCGCTGGCCGTGCCGCTGAAGGTGGCCGGGCGGACCGCTCCGGTGCTGGCCCGCGATCAGCCCAGGGCCGCCCTGGCCGCCGTACTGGAAGGACCGCGCGGCCCGTTCACCGCGGTGGCCGTCCATCTCTCGTTCGTACCGGGCTGGAACGTCCGCCAGTTGCACACCGTCCGCCGCTGGATCGCCGATCTGCCCCAACCCCAGCTGCTGCTGGGCGACTTCAACCTGATCGGCGCGCTGCCCAGGGTCGCCCTCAACGCGACCGCGCGCCGGAGCTGGCGGGGTCCGGCCGGGCGGGCGACCTACCCCTCGCACCGCCCGCGCGTCCAGCTCGACCACATCCTGGCGAGGGGGCTCGACGCGGACGCGGTGGGGACGGCGCACACACCGCGGACGGCGATCTCGGACCACCGGCCGCTGGTGGTGGAGCTGTCGCTGTGACCCGGTTCAGTTCCACAGGGGATAGGTCACGACGTGCGCGAACCTGTCCGGCCTTCCGTCGGTGTAGGTCAGGCTGATCCGGCCGTACTGCCGTACCCCCGGATGCCGCTTCCACGTCTGCGCGTTGTCGAGCCGGACGACGACCGGATACGAGTGGAACTTGCCCGCCGCGCAATAGGGTTTGCAGTCGTTCACCCAGTTGACGCCCGTCGCCGTCGCGGAGTTGGCGTCCCAGTTGGTCCAACGCAGCGATGCCAGACGGCTGTTGCCGTCACCGCAGGCGAGCACGAAGTCGGCGGGGCGCACCTCGGGATGCCAGAGGCAGTCGACCAGCACGGGGACCGCGGACTGCCGCTGGGAGACCGGTTGCGCGCGCACCGTCGCCGGGGCCGCGGACGAGGTGTCCACGGCCGGCGCGAGCAGGGCGGCGGCACAGACCGTGACGAGTCCGACCATGGTGTGTTTGTACATGTCCGCTCCCGGCCGCCTGTTCGTACCCGTCGCTCCGCACCCGCACCGGTGGTGGGCCCGCCCGGCGAGACACGGTCGTCGTCCGTCTTCCCGTTCGACGCTACGACCGTGTCCTGGGTTCCACCACTCGTACAGACCAACGACGCGGCCCGCCGGGAGTAGCGGGGTGCACGCGACCGGCGCCGGGAAACCCCGGCCCCGAGCGGCTCAGGCGGGCCGTACGGCGCCCCGGATGGCGGCCGAACCGGCGTAGAAGATCGACTCCTCGCGTATCGGCGTGCCGGGGCTCGGCGCGTGGATCATCAGGCCGTTGCCGGTGTAGAGACCGACGTGGTCGATGCTGTCGTAGAAGAAGATCAGGTCGCCGGCGCGGATGTCCGTGAGGGGGACGAGGGCGCCCGCGCCCGACTGTTCCTGGGCGGTGCGCGGGAGCAGGACGCCCGCCGCCTTCCAGGCGGCCTGGGTGAGGCTGGAGCAGTCGTACGCGTCCGGTCCCGCCGCGCCCCACAGGCACGGCCTGCCGATCTGTGCGCGGGCGAAGGCGAGGGCGGTGGCGGTCTTGCTCTGGGTGCCGGCGTCCGGTGCGGTGGGGGTGACGCTGGCGGGCGTCGGGCTCATGGGCGGGGCCGGAGGGAGCGTGACTTCCGGGGCCATGGCCGGAGGGGCGGGGGGTGCGAGTGCGGGGGCGACGGACGGGGCCGCGGCGAAGGAGACCTCGGGGGCGGGGGCGGTCGGCTGCCACTCCTGCTGCGGCGGGCGCCAGGACGGTTCCGGTGCGGGCTGCCAGGCGGGCTGGGCCGGGGGCTCCTGGGGGATCAGAGGCATCTGCCCCGTGGACCAAGCAGGTTGCTCGGTCACTGCGGGCATCTGCCCTGTCGACCAGGTCTGTTGCTCGGTCACTGCGGGGAACTGGCCGGTGGACCACGGCTGTTGCTCGGTCACCATGGGCATCTGTCCGGTGGACCAGGTCTGTTGCTCGGTCACCATGGGCATCTGTCCGGTGGACCAAGTGGTCTCCGGCGCGGACCAGGCCGTCTCCGGGAGCGGCCAGGTGGCGCCCGTCGGCGCGGTCTCGGTGCGCGGTGCGCCGATGGCCGGGAGCAGGTCCAGGCTCGCGGTGAGCGGGTCGAAGGCCGGTGCCGGGGCGGTCGCGTACTGCTGTGGTGCCATGACGCTCCCGGGCGGCACCTCGACGGCCGAAGCGGGCGGTACCGGCGGCAGGTCGAGGACGGTCGCCGGAGGCATCTGCGACATCTGGGCCTGAGCCATCTGTGCGATCTGGGCGATCTGAGACATCTGCGACGCCTGCGACATCTGGGCCTGAGGCACCTGCGTCTGCGACATCTGCGGCATCACAGGTGTCTGTTGTGCGCCGGGAGGCAGCGCGGCGATGGGTGCTGCGGTCAACTCCAGTGCGGGGGCCGTGAGTTGCGGGGCGGTGGGCTCCGGTGCGGCGGTGGTCCCCGCGGTCAGTTCGGCCACGGCGCGGCCGGGCTGCGCTTCGAGCGCGCGGTCGGTGCTCTGGGGCTCGGGACGTCGTTCGGACCGCTCGGGGCGGGATTCCGCCGGGCGGGCCGGGGTCCTGCCGGGCGGCAGGATCGCCGGTACGGTCGGGCCCAGTTGGGTGCGGGCGCGGTCGAACAGTTGCCGGGTGACGGCTTCGACGGCGGGGTCGGAAGGACGTGACGCGCTGGGGCGGGACTCGACACGCTTGCGCGGTTTCCCGGACATCGCACGTGTGGCGTTGTAGTTTCCGGTGGCCGTCTCGGCCCTGTCGTAAAGGGAGTTGATCCGCCGCTGGACTTCGTCGCGGCTGGGTCGGTCGTCCACGGTGGGGCCACTGCCTCCGGTGCGCGTGCGTCGTTCTGCCGGCATGGCAGACCTGCTCCTTCCGCTTCGCGCCTACCGGGTTAGCTGTCGGGTTCGGGCGTCGATCACGGAAGGTTTGCCCTACGGTCCTTGCCCTGAAGGGCAGTTGGACCGATTCACCCCAAGTTCGGTTGGGTCCCCGGCTCCGGCTGCCGCGAGCGACACGCCGGACTCGGCGCAAGCCGTGCGGCCCGGCGCCGATCGCCGGAGTAGGTCGTACGGCCTGAACGTCAACTTAGCCAACGTGTGTGCCTCGTGTGAAGGTTGAAGCGCGATATGTCCGATACGTATTTGTGACCTTTACCTCGCCCTGGTGTGTCGAGGGGGCAGGAGCCCGCCGGGGCCGGTGATCCATAAGAGGTCGCTATGAATTTCTGGGACGGTTGAACACACCGGGACCGGGCTCCGTATTGGGTCGGGGGATTTCCATGCCGGGACGAGCCGGGCCGACCGATACGTGTAGGAGCAACTTCCTTGGCACGCAACACGCGCAGACGCCCCACAGGCGCACGACGCGCGACGATGGCAGCAGTCGCCCTGATGCTGGGCGGCGGAGGACTGGTGGCGGCGAACGTCTACGCGTCGGCGTCCGAAGGCGGTTGGGGCGGTGACTCCGCCCAACAAGGGTCTCCGGACGCGGCGTCGCGAGGCGCGACGATCGACTGCCCGGACATCGGCACCCAGTTGACGACGGTGCCCGACGAGGCGAAGACCGACGTCGACAAGGAACTCGCGCTTCTGGACCAGCAGATAACCGAGGCCTACCAGAAACTCCGGGACTCGACGGAGTCCATTCGCCAGGACGCCTCTTTCGCCGACAACGCGATCATGAATCCGCTGAAGGAGAAGCGGGCGGCGACGATCGGACGGATCGACGACGCCATCGCACGCGTCGGGGACCGCCCCCAGGGACTCGACGCCCTCGCCGGCTGCACCCTGATCGCGCCCACGAACGAGACCGGCGACCAGGGCGGCAACGGCGGCGACCAGAGCGCCAGTGCCAGTGCCAGCACCGGAGACCAGGGGCAGCAGGGCCAGCAGCAGTCCACCAACGGGCCCGTCGCCTCGGACTACGCGGACATCACCTCCGTACAGCCCAACGTGAACGCTCGGCAGGAGCAGGCGGGCGCCTCCCGCGGCACGTTCGTCACCGCCTGCGGGGTGAACGAGAACGGCCTGTTCAACTCCGACAACGTGATCGTCGCCCCCGGCGTCACCAACGGCGCCCACCACTTCCACGACTACATCGGCAACCAGTCCAACAACGCCTTCGCCAGCGACCAGGACCTCGCGAACGCCGACACGAGCTGCGAGAACCCGGGCGACAAGTCCACCTACTACTGGCCAGTCCTGCGCCTGCAGAACGGCAAGCAGGAGCGGGACGCCGACAAGCCCGGCGGCGGCACGGAGGGCAACACCGGTGAGATCGTCACGGCCAAGCAGGTCACCCTGACCTTCGAGGGCAACCCGCAGAGCAAGGTCGTCGCGATGCCGCGCCTCCTGCGCATCATCACCGGCGACGCCAAGGCCTTCGTCAACGGCCCCGCCAACGCCAACGCCTCCTGGAGCTGCACCGGGTTCGAGGACCGGCAGCTCAAGGACAAGTACCCGCTGTGCCCTTCCGGCAGTGACGTGGTGCGCACCTTCAAGTTCCAGAGCTGCTGGGACGGCCGCAACATCGACAGCGCCAACCACCGCACCCATGTGGCCTTCGAGGCCGCCGACGGCGCCTGCCCGGACGGCTTCAAGGCCATCCCGCAACTGGTGCAGCGGATCGTCTACGCCGTCGACGCGCCGAGCCTCCAGGACGGCGGCAGGACGAGCCCGCTGTTCGCGGTGGACTCCTTCCCCGAGCAGCAGCACAAGCCCGTCACCGACCACGGCGACTTCATCAACGTCTTCGACGAGGGCCTGATGAACGACATGGTCACCTGCATCAACAGCGGCGAGAAGTGCGGCGCCGGCACGGACAACGACCCCGGATCGGGCGGCGGTTCGGGTTCCGGCGGCGGCTCCGGCAACGGCTCGGGTACGGGCGGCGGTTCCGGTGAGCCCCAGGAGTCCCCGACGGCCACCGACACCGCTACGGCGACGGCCACCGCGACCGCGTCCGACGAGCCCGGCGGGAGTGGCGGGAGTGGCGGCAACGCGGGGAATGGCGACAACGGAGGGACCGGCGGCAACGGCGACCAGCCCACCGCCGATCCCGCGACGAGCGCCCCGGACACCGAGACCAGCGCTCCCGAGCCCACCGACACCCAGACCACCGACCCCGGAGATCTGACGACCGCCGTCTCGGTCCCCAAGGCCGACACGAAGACCGAAGGGTCCAAGTCGACGGACGCGGCGGGGAGTTCGGACGACAACGCCGGCGGTCAGGTGGGCAGCCCGGTGGCTACACCGCCCGCCTCGTCCTCGGGTGGGGAGAGCTACGCCGCCGTAGGCCCGAACCAGCCGCAGGCACAGGGCGGGCTGGCGGAGACGGGCGCGAATCTGTGGCCCGCCGTGGCCGGCGCGCTGCTTCTCGTCGCCGGATTCGTGGTGCTCTACCGGGGCAAGCGCAGCACTCGCTGACACCCCGTACGGCTGTGATCAACCAAGGCCCGGTCGCCCTCACTTGGGCGGCCGGGCCTCAGGGCGTGCGGCGGGTCCGGGTCAGACGGCCGGTGCCGGGTACGTCGGGTACTCGACCCCGGAGACGTGCTGGACGACCCGGACGACCTGGCAGGAGTAGCCGAACTCGTTGTCGTACCAGAGGTAGAGGATGGCGTTGTCGCCGTCGACCTTGGTGGCGCCCGCGTCGATGATCGAGGCGTGGCGGGATCCCATGAAGTCGCTCGACACCGCGTCGGGGGCGGTGGTGAAGTCGATCTGCCGCTTCAGCGGGGACGTCAGCGAGACCTCGCGGAGGTGGTCCAGGACCTCGGCGCGGGTGGTCTCGCGGCCGAGCCGCAGGCTGAGGATCGCGATCGAGACGTCCGGCACCGGGACCCGGATCGAGCTGCCGGTGATCGGCGCCTTGAGGTCGGGCAGCGCCTTGGCGACGGCGGACGCGGCACCGGTCTCGGTGATCACCATGTTGAGCGGCGCCGAACGGCCGCGGCGGTCCGCCTTGTGGTAATTGTCCAGCAGGTTCTGGTCGTTGGTGAACGAGTGGACCGTCTCCACATGGCCGCGCAGCACACCGTACTCGTCGGCCATCGCCTTCAGCGGCGGCACGATCGCGTTGGTGGTGCAGGACGCGCAGGACAGGATCTGCTCGTCCGGCTTGATCGTGTCGTGGTTGACGCCGTGCACGATGTTGGGGACGTCACCCTTGCCGGGCGCCGTCAGTACGACCTTGTCGATCCCGGGCCGCAGATGCTGCGAAAGTCCTTCCCGGTCACGCCACTTGCCCGTGTTGTCGATGAGGATGGCGTCCTTGATGCCGTACGCCGTGTAGTCGACCTCGGAGGGGCCGCCGGCGTAGATCACCTTGATCTCGTTGCCGTTGGCGATGATCGTGTTGCTCGCCTCGTCGACGGTGATCGTGCCCTGGAACTGGCCGTGGATCGAGTCGCGGCGCAGCAGCGAGGCGCGCTTCACGATGTCCTGATCCCCGCCCTGGCGTACGACGATGGCGCGCAGCCGCAGACCGTTGCCCGAGCCGGCCTTCTCGATGAGCAGGCGGGCGACCAGGCGGCCGATGCGGCCGAAGCCGTAGAGCACGACGTCGCGGCCCTCGCGGCACGCGATCTTGTTTACGCCGGTGGCACCGGCGACGGCCTCGGCGGTGAACTCCTCGGCGGTCAGGCCGCGTTCGTCGGTGCGGTGGGTTGCGGCGAGCATGCCGATGTCGATCTGCGAGGGGCCCAGGTCGAGCGTGGTGAGCGCCCGCAGATACGGCAGGGTCTCGGTGACGGAGAGTTCCTCGCCGTCGATCTGGCGGGCGAACCGGTGGGTCTTGAGGATGCTGACCACCGACTTGTTGACCAGGGAGCGGCTGTGCAGCAGGACGGTGACGTCCCGCTCGCGGTGCAGCTTCCCGATCACCGGGATCATCGACTCCGCGATTTCCTCGCGGTGCTTCCAGTTGGTGAACGAGTCCTCGTTGACAGGCACAGGTTTCTCTTTCGAGCTAGGCGGCGCTCATATGCTAACCCGCTGTTCATCTGCTCGTTCCGAGGGGTCCCTCCTGGGCCGCCGAACGCCGTGAGGGCCCTGCCGACGCGCGTCGGCAGGGCCCTCACGGTTGTACTGGTGTCGTTCCTACGCGTCCTGGGGCGCGACGCTGCCCAGCAGCGCCGACGCGTTCTCCAGCGGAGTGAGGACGTGCACGGGTACCGCCTCCGGCAGGCCGTGGCAGGTGAAGCCGAGCCGGGTCATGGCCCGGATGACCTCGCCGCTGTTGAAGTCGCGCGGGTCCTGCCGGGTGATGACCTGCCCCACCTGCTTGACGGGGTAGCGGCGCCGCCCGATGGTCACGGACTCACCCGTGACCAGTTCGGGCTTGATGCCCTTCATCGTCTCCAGGACTCCCAGCTTGGTGAGATCGAAGGGATACCGGGCGATGACACAACGCATGTTGCCTCACAGAGAGAAGGAGATGCCGTCCGAACAGGCCCCCGGAGAGGCCGAGTTGATCCCTAGGCCGCGGGGCCGAAGGACGAGCGCCGCTGTCCCCTGCCGCTTCCGCCGGCACCGCCGTTGCCGCCGCTGCGGCGAGCCGTGCCGCCGCCGGTCCGGCCCTCGCCGGCCGGGCGGCCACGACGGCCGCGCGACGACGAGGAGGAGGGGCTGCGGCGGGTGCGCTCGCGCTGCTCCACGACCGGGGCGGTGATGACGACCGGGACGCCGGAAGGAGCCTGGGCGCCCGTGATCCGGGTCAGCTCCTCCTCGCCCGAACGGACCGAGGTGACCTCGGGGGTGACGCCGGCCGCGGTCATCAGGCGGGTGAAGTCGCGGCGCTGGTCGGGGGTGACCAGCGTCACGACACTGCCGGACTCGCCCGCACGGGCCGTACGGCCGCCGCGGTGCAGATAGTCCTTGGGGTCGGTGGGCGGGTCGACGTTGACGACCAGGTCGAGGTTGTCGACGTGGATGCCGCGCGCCGCGACGTTGGTCGCCACCAGCGCCGTCACATGCCCGTCCTTGAACTGCGCGAGGGTGCGGGTGCGCTGCGGCTGGGACTTGCCGCCGTGCAGCCCGGCCGCGCGGACGCCGTTGTTCAGCAGGTGCTTGACCAGCTTGTCCACCGCGTGCTTGGTGTCCAGGAACATGATGAGCCGGCCGTCGCGCGCCGCGATCTCGGTGGTCGCCCGCTGCTTGTCCGTGCCGTGGACGTGCAGGACGTGGTGCTCCATTGTCGTGACCGCGCCCGCGGAGGGGTCGACGGAGTGGACGACGGGGTCGGTCAGGTAGCGGCGGACCAGGAGGTCCACGTTGCGGTCCAGGGTGGCCGAGAACAGCATCCGCTGGCCGCCCGTCTGCACCTGGTCGAGCAGGCCGGTGACCTGGGGCATGAAGCCCATGTCGGCCATCTGGTCGGCCTCGTCGAGGACGGTGATGGTGACGCTGTCCAGGCGGCAGTCGCCGCGGTCGATCAGGTCCTTGAGCCGTCCCGGCGTCGCGACCACGACCTCCGCGCCACCGCGCAGCGCCCCGGCCTGGCGGCCGATCGACATACCGCCGACGACGGTGGTCATCCGCACGCTGACGGCACGGGCGTACGGGGTGAGCGCGTCGGTGACCTGCTGGGCCAGCTCGCGGGTCGGGACGAGGACGAGCGCGAGCGGCTGACGCGGCTCGGCCCGGCGGCCCGCAGTACGGGCCAGCATCGCGAGGCCGAAGGCGAGGGTCTTGCCGGAGCCGGTACGGCCGCGGCCGAGTACGTCGCGCCCGGCAAGGGAGTTGGGGAGGGTCGTCGCCTGGATCGGGAACGGGACGGTGACGCCCTCGTGGCCGAGCGCGGCCAACAGCTTGGCGGGCATGTCGAGTTCGGCGAACGACTCCACGGCGGGCAGGCCGGGGGTCACCGTCTTCGGCAGCGCGAACTCGCCCTGCAGCGCGACCGGTCGGCCGCCGCCGCCCTTGGAGCGGCGCGGAGCACCGGAACGATTGCCGGACGGAGCCGCCGAGCGGTAGCCGCCACTCTTTGCGGATTCCGGATTTCCATTGCGCTTTCGCGCGAAGCGATCATTTGTACGTGCGCGGTTCAATGTGGAACCTTCCTTGATATGGCACGTATCAAGGAATTCCCGCGGTGAATGAACGGCGCAGAGAATCGCAAGAACGAGCCGGTGGCTTCGGCGGAATAACGCCGAAGCATGGAAAATGCAGCGAGCTGGGGCCCGCACCCCAAGGTGCGGGCCCCAGCTGCGAAGTTAACGTCGATGTTACGCAGGAACGATGTTCTCGGCCGTCGGGCCCTTCTGGCCCTGCGCGATGTCGAAGGTCACCTTCTGACCCTCCTGCAGCTCGCGGAAGCCCTGGGCGGCGATGTTCGAGTAGTGGGCGAAGACGTCAGCGCCGCCACCGTCCTGCTCGATGAAGCCGAAACCCTTTTCCGCGTTGAACCACTTCACGGTGCCACTGGCCATTTTGTTCTCCTTCGGGGCGGTCAGCGGAGTCCGCACTGTGCGGGCTCCGTGTCGCCGTGATGATCACCCCGCCGGAAGAAAGACCGGACACACAAAAAAATGCTCCACCGCCTCGGAGGGCGGTGCGGGCATCTGAAGGGTTTGGCAACCACAACTGCAACTGAGATCAATAGTAGCACGGCGCGATCGTGAGTGTGCGGCCGTGAATTCCGTTTCTCATGCCGCGAACATAGATATTCGATCTCCCGCCGGGCTATGCGAGGCCGTCGATCCAGTCGCGGACGGCCTTGGCCGTGGTCGGCGCGTCCTCTTCGAGCACGCTGAGATGAGTGCCGGGGGCGTCCGCCGTGTCCTGCACGCCGGGCCAGGACGACCGCCACTCCTGCGGCATGTCCGCCAGTGGTGCGGAGGCCCGGATCAACAGACTTGGCACCTGCGTGAGTTCGGGTTGCCAGCCACGGAACATCCGCGTGTACGCGCCCAGCGACAGCAGCGTCAGATCGTCGACGAGGGTGTCGAATCTCTCGCCGGCCGCCAGCGGAATCCGGGCGGGCAGGGACAGCAGCCACGGCTCGGCCTCCCGGTCCGGGGTGATGTGGTACGAGTCGATCAGCACGAGTCCGGCCGGGGGAGCGCCGAGGCCCGCCAGGTGCGTAGTGAGCGCGTGGGCGGCCGAACCGCCCATGGAATGGCCGACCACTACATAGGGGCGATCCCCGAGCTGGTGCCGCACGGTCGTGGCGTGCGACGCCGTCAGCGTCTCCAGGTCCCGTGGCACCGCGTCCCCGTGATCGACCCCGGAGTGCCGCACCTCGAACACGTCCCGCTCGCCCTCGAAGCAGGCGGCGAGCCCGGCGTACCAGGGGCGACCCAGGTTGGAGGCGAAGCCGGGAACACAGACCAGGGCCGGCCCCCGAGTGCCGGCCGCCAGCCGCAGCGGCGGCAGCGCGTGCCGGGCGGCCTCCTCAAGCCCGAAGGCGGTCGCGCCGATGGACGCGGTCACCAGCAGGTGCATGGCCGATACGACGTCACCCGTCTCGCACACCTGCCGGTACAGGGCCGGCAACGACTGCCCGGCTCCGCGCCCGCGCCCACCGGACCGCGCCGGTGCCGGGACGCTCGCGGCGGCGGGCCCGTCGGGCAGTGTGCCGCGCAGCTCGCCGTACAGGTGCTCGGCGAGCTGCGCGGTGTCCGGCCAGTCGTAGGCCACGGTGACCGTCAGCGGTGTCCCGGTCAGCAGGCTCAGCCGGTTGCAGAGCATGACCCGCATCAGGGAGTCGAGGCCCAGTTCCGCGAAGTCCCGGTCCACGGCGTCGACTTCCGTGTGTCCGAGCACTGCGGCGACCTCGGTGCGGACGAGTGACCGCAGAGCGGGCAACCGCTCGGGCGGGGTCAGGGCCGCGAGTCGGTCCCGCCAGGATCCGGCGCTGTCGTCCTGCACCCCGACGCCGCCCGTGCCCGCGGCGGCGGCCGAGGGCCGGCCCGTGCGCAGCAGCCCGCGCAGCGGTGGCGGGACGGCTGCACCGGCCGGGAGCGTCTTGGGTGAACGGTCCAACGGCAGTGGCGCCAGGACCGGTTCGGCGCTGCCCAGCGCGGCGTCGAAGAGCGCGAGCGCCTGCTCCGGAGAGACCGCGCGCACCGGCCCGCCGTGCACCCGGCCGCTGCGCGCCGCCATGCCCTCCTCGTCCGCCCACGCGCCCCAGACCAACGACAGCGCGGGGAGGCCCAGTTCGGAGCGATGGCGCGCGAGCGCGTCCAGGAAGGAGTTCGCCGCCGCGTAATTGGCCTGCCCCGGGTTGCCCAGCAGCCCCGCCGCCGACGAGAACAGTACGAACCGGGCCAGCGGCAGGTCCTTCGTCGACTCGTGCAACTGCCAGGCAGCGTCGACCTTCGGCCGCAGCACCGCCGCCAGCCGCTCCGGTGTCATCGACGCCAGCACGCCGTCGTCCAGCACCCCGGCCGCGTGCACCACGGCGGTCAGGTCGGGCCCGAACGCCTTGAGTACGGCGGCGAGTTGGTCCCGCTCGGTGATGTCGCAGGCCACCAGATCCACCTGCGCGCCCGCCTGTTGCAGATTCTCACGCAACTCCCGTGCGCCGGGAGTCTGTTCACCGCGCCGACTGAGGAGGACGAGCCGCCGTACCCCGTGCCGGTCGACCAGGTGCCGGGCCAGCATCGCCCCCAGGGACCCGGTGCCGCCGGCGATCAGGACGGTGCCCCCGGCGAGCGAGCCCGCATCCTCGGAAGGGGGCGCGGCTGCCAGCCGGGGCAGCCTCAACACGCCGTCGCATACGGCGATTTGGGGTTCGCCCGTGGCGAGCGCGGCGGGCAGCTGCCGTAGCGACTCGGGGTGGTCGTCCACGTCCACGAGGGTGAGGCGCCCGGGGTACTCGGCCTGTGCGGACCGCAGCAGGCCCCAGACCGTGGCGGCGGCCAGGTCGGGCGACGGTTCGGCGGCGCCGCGCGTGACCACGGCCAGGCGTCCGGAACCGGCGAGGTGCGTTTGCAGCAACTGCATTGCTCGTACGGTGAGTTGGTGCGACTCGGTAACCGGGTCCTCGCCGTCGGGAGAGGTCAAGGAGACGACGGTCGTCTCCGGTGCGTCAGCGGATGCGAGGAACGCGGCCAGGCCCAGGTCGTCCGTCTGCGACACCGCCACGGCGGGCACCTCACCGGCAGTCGGCACGCTTGTCCAACGCAGCCGGTACAGCTCCGTGGCCGGGGCGGGGCCGGTCTCCGGTGCCGGGCGGGTCGTCATCGACTCCAGGCGGGCCACGGGCGCGCCGGTCGGGGTCGCGAGATCGAGGGTGATCGCGTCCGGGCCGGGCCTCGTCATCCGGACGCGCAGTGCGGTCGCGCCCGTGGCGTGCACGGTCAGGCCCCGCCAGGCGAAGGGCAGCCGGGCCGGACCGGTGGGCGGTTCGGCGAGCAGACCCGGGTGCAGGGCAGCGTCCAGCAGAGCCGGGTGGAGGACATGGCGCCGGGCGTCCGCGACGGGCAACGGGCCTACCTCGGCGAACAGTTCCTCGTCCCGCCGCCACAGCGCGGTCACTCCCCGAAACGCCGGACCGTACGCCAACCCCGCCGCGGCCACCCGGTCGTAGGCCTCGGACAGGTCCACCCGCGTGGCACCGGTCGGCGGCCACACGGTGAGCGGGGTCGCGTCGTCCAGGACACCCGGCACGGCCGGCCCGAGCCGGCCAGTCGCGTGCTGTGTCCAGGTGCCGAGCGCCCCGGACTCCTCGGACCGCGCGTACACGTCCGCCGCGCGGCGCCCGGAGCCGTCCGGCTCACCCAGCACCACCTGGACCTGGATGCCCTCTTCGTCGTCGTCGGGCAGGAACAGCGGGTTCAGCAGGGCGAGTTCCTCCAGTACGGCCAACCCGCACAGGTCGCCCGCGTGCAGCACGAGGTCGGCGAAGGCCGAGCCCGGTACGAGGGTGTGTCCGCCCACGACGTGGTCCCGCAACCACGGCTGGGCCGCACCGGACAACCGGCCGCCGCACAGCAGCCGTTCCGTACCCGGCACGGTGATCGTCTGCGTCACCAGCGGGTGCCCGGAGCCGGCGGACACCTCGCTCCCGGTGTCGGGCAGCCAGTAGCGCTGGCGCTGGAAGGGATAGGTCGGCATGCCGTCGGCCCTGCGGGCGCCACTGCCCGCAAAGACCCCATGCCAGTCCAACCGCACGCCGTGTACGTGGAGTTGGCCGAGCGCGTTGAACATGGTCAGCGGCTCGGCGCTGTCCCGTCGGGCCGTCACGGCGAAGAGGAGATCCTTGCCGGCCCCGGCGGCCTGGGTGGTGAGGTGGGCGTCCGGGCCGAGCTCGGCGAACGCGGTCATCCGCCCGTGGTGCGCCAGCCAGTGGACGGCGTCCCCGAACCGCACGGCCTCACGGGCGTGCCGCACCCAGTAGGCGGCCGACCGCAGCTCCTCCCCGGTGGCCGGAAGCCCGGTCAGGCCCGAGAGCACCGGGATCTTGGGCGCGCTGTATGTCAACTCGGCCGCGGTACGGCCGAATTCGGCGAGCATCGGCTCCATCAGTGGGGAGTGGAAGGCGTGGCTGACCCGTAGTCGGACGGTACGGCGGCCCCGTACGGCGAAGCGTTCCGCCAGCGCGAGGACCGGCTCCTCCGTGCCGGAAACAACGACCGCGCGTGGGCCGTTCACGGCCGCGATCGCGACCCCCTCGGTCAACTCGGCCGTCACCTCCGCCTCGGTGGCGTCGAGCGCCACCATTGCGCCGCCCTCCGGCAGGTTCCGCATCAACCTCCCACGGGCCGCGACCAGTTCGACGGCGTCCGTCTCGGACAGCACGCCCGCGCAGTGCGCCGCCGCCAGCTCGCCGACCGAGTGTCCGGCCAGGAAGTCCGGCCGTACACCCCAGGAAGTGAGCAGTCGGAAGACGGAGACCTCGTAGGTGAACAGGGCGGCCTGGGCGAAGTCCGTGCGCTCCAGCAGGGCGGCTTTGTCCGAGTCCCAGAGCACTGAGCGCAGTGGACACTCCAGGTGTGCGTCGAAGCGTGCGCACAGGGCGTCGAAAACGGACGCGAACACGGGGAAGGTGTCGTACAACTCCCTTCCCATGCCGGTGCGTTGGGCGCCCTGGCCGGTGAACAGCAGGGCCAGGCGGGCGGCGGAGACGGCGGTGTGCGGGGGAGCGGACTCCGCCAGGGCGTCGAGGGCGGTCAGGGTCGTCGACCGGTCGCCGGCGGTGAGGGCCGCTCGGTGTGGGAGGCCGGAACGGCTGGTGGCGTGGGTGAACGCCACGTCCAGCAGGGGGAGTTCGGGGTGCTCGCGGAGGAAGGCCGCGGTGCGTGCGGCCTGTGCTCGGAGGGCGGACGGGGTGGCGGCCGAAAGCAGCAATGGGGGTGTCGCTGTGTCGCGCCGGGATGGTGCGGCGTCTGTCTCCGCCTCCTCCAGGACCACATGCGCGTTGGTCCCGCCGATGCCGAACGCGGAGACCGCCGCCCGCCTCGGCCGTCCGGGCTCGGGCCGCCACTCCTCGTCCTGGGTCAGCAGTCTTACCGTGCCCGATGACCAGTCCACGTGCGGGGACGGCTCGTCGGCGTGCAGGGTGCGGGGGAGCCGGTCGTGGCGCATCGCCAGCACCGTCTTGATGACACCGCCGACACCGGCCGCCGCCTGGGTGTGTCCGAGGTTGGACTTCAACGAGCCCAGCCACAGCGGGCGTTGGGCGGGGCGGTCCTGGCCGTAGGTGGCGAGGAGCGCGTGTGCCTCGATCGGGTCGCCGAGCGCGGTGCCCGTGCCGTGTGCCTCCACGGTGTCGATGTCGGCCGGGGACAGCCCCGCGTCGGCCAGTGCCGCGTGGATCACCCGTTGCTGCGCGGGGCCGTTGGGGGCGGTGAGACCGTTGGACGCGCCGTCGGAGTTGACGGCCGAGCCGCGCAGTACGGCCAGTACAGGGTGGCCGTTGCGGCGCGCGTCCGAGAGTCGTTCCAGCAGGACCAGGCCGACACCCTCACCCCACGCGGTACCGTCGGCCGCCGCCGAGAAGGGTTTGCAGCGGCCGTCCGGAGCCAGCCCGCGCAGTCTGCTGAACGCGATGAACGGTCCGGGCGACGACATGACCGTGACCCCGCCGGCCAGCGCGAGAGAGCACTCCCCGTCGCGCAGGGACCGTACCGCCGAATGCATCGCGACCAGTGACGACGAGCACGCGGTGTCCACGGTCACGGCGGGGCCGCGCAGCCCCAGCGTGTAGGCGATACGGCCGGAGGCCACGCTGCCGGCCGAGCCGAGGGCGAGATGCGCCTCCAACTCGTGCCCGCCGTGGTGCAGTCGGCTCGCGTAGGTGGCGTGCATGACGCCCACGAAGACGCCGGTGTCGCTGTCGCGCAGACCGGCCGGGTCAAGCCCCGCCCGCTCCAGCAGCTCCCAACTCGTCTCCAGGAGCAGCCGTTGCTGGGGGTCGGTGGCCAGGGCCTCGCGGGGTGACATGGCGAAGAAGGCCGCGTCGAAGTCGGCCGCGTCGTGCAGGAAACCTCCTCGTCGGGTGACCGACCTGCCGAGGCGGTCGGGGTCCGGGTCGTACAGGTCGGCCACGTTCCAGCCGCGGTCGGCGGGGAAGTCGGAGGTCGCATCGGTGCCGTCGGCGACCAGCCGCCACAGGTCCTCCGGGGATTCCACCCCGCCCGGATAGCGGCAGGCCATGGCGACGACCGCGATGGGCTCGCCGGGGTCGGTCCGGGGATCGCCCGCGGAGGTGCGTGCGGGCCCCGGGTGGCTCTCGCCGTGCAACGCGGCGCGCACCAGGTCCGCCACGGCGGTGGGCGTGGGGTGGTCGAAGACCAGCGTCACGGGCAGCGAGAGGCCGGTCGCCGTGCCCAGCCGGTCGCGCAGCAGGACGGCGCCGAGCGAGGTCAAACCCTGGGCGCTGAACGGTACTTCGGGGTCCAGCTCCGGTACGGGGACGTCGAGGGTCCGTGCCGTCACGTCGAGGACCAGGCCGAGCACGGCGTCGGACGCGGCGCCGAGCCGC
The DNA here is from genome assembly GCF_045209635.1 of Streptomyces sp. NBC_01622. Classification (NCBI taxonomy): domain Bacteria; kingdom Bacillati; phylum Actinomycetota; class Actinomycetes; order Kitasatosporales; family Streptomycetaceae; genus Streptomyces; species Streptomyces sp. NBC_01622. Next base: position 520,283 of record NZ_CP109293.1, on the reverse strand, counting down.
TCGCGCAGAGCGGCCGAGGCGGCCGTACGTTCCGCGGCGAGGCGTTGAGGCAACTCCTGGACGAGCACGGCGCGGGCGATCTTCCCGGACGCGGTACGGGGAAGGGAGGCGGTCGGATAGATCTCGTCCGGCACCTTGAACCCGGACAGCCGCTCCCGGCAGGCGGCGAGCGCCCGCTCCGTGTCGACCCCGTCCGGGCCGGGCACGACGAAGGCCACCGGCACCTCGCCCAGCACATCGTGGCGCCGGCCGACGACCGCGGCGTCGACGATGTCGGGGCGGGCCAGCAACACCCGTTCCACCTCGGACGGGTTGATGTTCACACCGCCCCGGATGATGAGTTCCTTGACCCTGCCGGTGACATGGAGATGCCCGTTCGCGTCGCGCCGGCCGAGGTCCCCGGTGCGGTACCAGCCGTCGGTGAACGCCTCCGCGGTCGCGTCCGGACGGTTGTGATAGCCGGTCATCAGCCCGGGACCGCGCACCCAGATCTCGCCCTCGTCCCCGTCGCCGGCCTCGGCACCGGTGGACGGATCGGTGATCCGGACGTCCAGCACCAGCAGCGGGAAACCGCGCGCGGGGTCGTCGCGGGGGCTGTCCAGCCGCTCGATCGCGATCTTCCCGCAGGTCTCCGTGGAGCCGTACCCGTCGAGCAGGGGAGCGTCCAGGATCCGTTCGGCCTCGGCCCGCAACTCGGGGGAACAGGGCGCCCCTCCACTGACACACACCCGCAGCGACGCGGGCACCGGACGCGCCGTCTCGCGCAGTGACTCCAGCAGCAGACGGTAGGTGGCGGGCACCCCGCCCAGGACGGTGAACGGCTCGGTGCTCAGCGTCTCGGCGAGGTTCGCGCCCGGTCTGAGGACACGCGCCGTCGCACCGACCGAGACGACACCCAGCAGGCACACGGAGTGGCCGAGGGCGTGGAACATCGGCAACGGCCACAGCAGTAGGTCCTGTTGCTCCAGCCCGTACGCCGGTACGTAGGCCTTCGCCACCGACCACAGCGCGGAACGCTGCGTGGAGACCACGCCCTTGCTCTGCCCGGTGGTGCCCGACGTGTAGTGGATCCAGGCCGGCTCGTCGAGCCCGAGGTCGTCACGGGCGGCCGTACCCGAATCCGACCCGGCCAGATCCTCGAAGCCGAGGGTTCCGTCAGCCGGTTCCTCCCGTCCGACGACGATCACCCTTCGTGCGGCGGCCAGTTGGGCCACCGGCGCCTCCGTCACGATCGCGACGGCTCCGCTGTCGTCGAGGAAGTACGCCAACTCCTCTTCCGACGCGGCGGAGTTGAGGAGCACACCGATCGCCCCGGCACGCAACACGCCGAGCCAGGCCTCGACCAGCTCCACCCGGTTGCCCAGATGGATCGCCACCCGGTCCCCACGCCCCACCCCGAGCCGTACCAGATGGCCCGCCAGCCGGGCGGTGCGCCGCTCCAACTCCCGGTAGGTGACAGCGCGTCGGTCGTCCAGGTAGGCGGTCTTGTCGCCGATCCGATCCGAGTGCTCCCGCAGAATGCCGGGCAGCGTGCGCGTCAACTCGTCGTCGGAAACGGCCATTTCCACCCCTGTGTTCACCAACCCCGAGTGGCAACCGTACGACAGCGGCCCTTCGCGGACGGCGTCGGGCAAGATCCACGGCGTGGCGAGGGGCGACCACTGCTCCGCCACAAGCGACTAGGTCGCCGTCGGGCCCCGCGGCTCAACTCGGCGTTCAGGAGCGGCCCTTGACCATCCGAGGAGGCCGGCCGCGTGCCGCGACGGTTCGCATCACTCCAGTACGTCGGGCTCCTCCGCCACGACGAGATCGGCCAGGAGATTGAAGTTGTGCCGTGCCATGTTGGCGTTGCTGAACTGCCGGTGCGCCAGGGTCACTTCCTCCTCGGTCATGATCCGGGGCTTTCCGGCGGAGTCGGCGAGCAGTTGCATCTGGCAGGCTCGTTCCATGGTGATGAACCACCACGCGGCCTCCTCGACCGACCGCCCGACGGTCAGCAGGCCGTGGTGGCGGAGAATGGCCGCCCTCCGGTCGCCGAGCCGGACGGCGATCCGCTCTCCCTCGGACCTCTCAAGGACCAGACCCTTGTACTCGTCGAACAGGACATGGTCGTCGTAGAAGGCGCAGGACTCCTGCACGATCGGGTCCAGCGGCTTGTCCAGTGAGGCGAAGGCCCTGCCGTGGATGGTGTGGGCGTGTGCCACCGCCACGACGTCCGGGCGGGCGTGGTGGATGGAGGAATGGATCCAGAAGGCCGCCTTGTTGGTCCTGCGGTCGCCCTCGATCACCCGGCCTTCGTCGTCGATGAGCAGCAGGTCGCCGACACGGATCCTGGAGAAGTGCACCGCGTACGGGTTGACCCAGAACCGGTCGGGGAACTCGGGGTCCCGTGCGGTGATGTGTCCGGCGATGCCCTCGTCGAAGCCGTAGCGGGCGAAGATCCGGAACGCGGCGGCCAACTGCCGCTTGCGGTGCGTACGTTCGGCCTCAATGGTGTCGCGGCTCTCCGCGAGGCGAGGAATGTCGAGTTCCTCGGTGTTGTCGAAGTCGATGTCGTTGCTGCCGGTGGTGACGGACATCAGCACGTCCTTTCCGGTGCGAGGTCACGAGGAATTTCTTTCAGGCTGCAACCATCCTCCGCCCGATGTCAACCTCAGAGGTAATTAATGTTGCCTCACTGGCAGGATTCCTGCCCTTTCAGTCGCCCCTTCGCCAGGCGCCCAGCACCATGAGCGTCTTGGTGCCGATCACCGCACCCGTGCGCCGGAGCCGGTCGATGACATCTCTCAGGTGCTGCACGTCGGTCACCCGGACGCGGACCAGGGCGTCGGGGTCGCCGGCGACGGTGAAGACCTCCTGGGCCTCCGGGACGCTGGTGGCGGCCATCGTGATCGCCTCGACCTTGACGTCGCCGGCGAACCGCAGCTCGACGAAGGCCTCGAAGCCGGCGCCGAGCTTTCCGTGGTCGAGGGTGACCGTGTAGCCCGCGATGACACCGACCCGCTCCAGCCGGTCGACCCGGCGTTTGACCGCCGACGGGGAGAGGCTGACCCGCTCCGCGATCTCCGTCATCGTCCGGCGGCCGTCCTCCACCAGCAGATCCAGAATCGCGCGGTCGACGCTGTCGATGAGTCCCGTGTCGGTCATGTGCCGTCCTCCTGCTGACGCCTGTTCTTTGCGGGAAATCCTGATGCGAGTCCAGTTTCTTGCATCGTGTGCAAGATAGCTGCAACTTAATTGCCTGCCGCTAGGTCCCGCCGCTCCACTGTCCACACCTGCCAACCGGTCGGCGACCGCCGTTCGAGGGCGTGAGAAAGGGACTCAGCGGTGAAAGTTGAGCGCGAACTACCCTCCAGCGAAGCCCAGGAGCTGCTGGAGCTGACCGTCGACATCGCGGACAAGGAACTCGCCCCGCGTGCCGCGGAGTTCGAGGAGGAGGGCCGCTTCCCCCGCGAGGTGTTCCACCTCCTGGGCGAGACGGGACTGCTGACCCTTCCCTTCGCCGAGGACGTCGGGGGCGGCGGCCAGCCCTACGCCGTCTACCTGCAAGTACTCGAAGAACTGGCCGCCCGGTGGGCCGCCGTCGCGGTCGGTGTCAGCGTCCACACCCTGTCCTGCCACGCGGTCTCGGCCTTCGGCTCCGCGAGCCAGAAGCAGACGCTGCTCCCGTGGCAGCTGAGCGGCACCGCGCTGGGTGCGTACTGCCTGTCGGAGGAGCACGCGGGCTCCGACCCCAGTGCCATCCGGGCCCGCGCGGCACACGACGGCGGCGCGTGGGTCGCCCGGGGCACCAAGGCCTGGGTCACCCATGGCGGCCAGGCCGACTTCTACACCGCGTTTCTGCGCACCTCGGACGACCCCCGCAACGGCATCTCCTGCTTTCACGTGGACGCCCGGTCGCCCGGCCTGAGCGCGGGCGCCCCGGAGCGCAAGATGGGGCTGCGCAGTTCCACCACTGCTGTCATGAACTTCGACGACGTGCACATCCCCGAGGACCGGCTGATCGGCGAGCCCGGCCAGGGACTGAGGATCGCGCTGTCCGCACTCGACGCCGGGCGGCTCGGCATCGCCGCCGTGGCGGTCGGCATCGCGCAGGCGGCGCTCGACCACGCGGTCGACTACGCCCGCGAGCGCCGGACGTTCGGCCGCCGCATCATCGAGCACCAAGGTGTGGGCTTCCTGCTCGCCGACATGGCGGCGCGCACCGAGGCGGCCCGCGCCACCTACCTGGTCGCCGCCCGCCGCAAGGACTCCGGTCAGCAGTTCAGTCGACAGGCCAGCATCGCCAAACTCATCGCGACCGACACGGCGATGGCCGTGACCACCGACGCCGTCCAGGTCCTCGGCGGTGCCGGATACGTCCGCGAGCACCCGGTGGAGCGCTATATGCGCGAGGCGAAGATCACCCAGATCTTCGAGGGCACCAACCAGATCCAGCGCCTGGTCATCGGCCGCCATCTCGCCGGCTCCTGAACACGCCACGTTTCCAACGAACTTGAGAAGACGAACCTGAGAAAGGCGGGCACCGTGGCACCACACGACGCCGTTGCCGTCATAGCGGGCGGCGGCTCCGGACTGGGGCGGGCGACCGCGCACCGACTCCACCGACAGGGCCGTACGGTCGTGCTGTTGGACCTCCCGGACAGCCAAGGGAAGCCCGCAGCAGCCGCGTTGGGGGAACGCGCCCATTTCGTCCCCGCCGATGTGACCGATCCGGAACAGGTCCGGCAGGCCTTCGCGGACGCGGCCGGGCACGGACCGGTGCGCGCTGCGGTGAACTGCGCCGGGATCGCGACACCCGGTCGCATCCTGGGCAAGCGGGGAGCACTGCCCGCCGGGGACTTCCGGCGCGTGGTCGAGATCAACCTGCTCGGCACCTTCCATGTCCTCGCCGCCGCTGCCGCAGCCATGGTCGGCAACACCCCGGACAACGGCGACCGGGGAGTCATCGTCTGCACCGCGTCGATCGCCGCCTACGACGGACAGATCGGCCAGGCCGCCTACGCGGCGAGCAAGGGCGGGGTGGCCTCCCTGACCCTGGCGGCGGCCCGGGATCTCGCCGACTCGGCCATCCGCGTCGTCACCGTCGCGCCCGGGCTGTTCGACACCCCGCTGCTCTCGGGACTCCCGGAGAAGGCACGGACACAGCTGGGCGCGGCCGTACCGCATCCGTCCCGGCTCGGGTCACCGGACGAATACGCCTCCCTGGTCGGCCACATCCTCGACAACCCGATGCTCAACGGCGAGGTCATCCGCCTCGACGGCGCCCTGCGCATGCCCCCGCGCTGAATCCCGACCCACCGTCGCCCGTCGCCCGTTGCCCGGAAAGAGACCACTCATGGCATCCACCGAACCCGCGCCGCCGGAGACACTCCCCTTCGACCCACCGATACAACTCCTCGACCCGTCAGGGAACTTGAACCCGGACGACCGGCTGCCGCTCGACCTGACCACCGTCGACCTCCCCGCCCTGCACCGCGACATGACACTCACCCGCCGACTGGACACGGAGGCCATCGCCCTCCAACGCCAGGGCGAACTGGGCCTGTGGCCCTCACTGCGCGGACAGGAGGCCGCACAGGTCGGCGCGGCACACGCACTGCGCCGCCAGGACATGGTCTTCCCCACCTACCGCGAACACGGGGTGGCCTGGTGCCGCGGCCTCGACCCGGTCGCACTGCTGGGCCTCTTCCGCGGCACCACACTCGGCGGCTGGGACCCCTACGCCCACCACTTCAACCTGTACACCCTCGTCATCGGGGCGCAGACCCTGCACGCGGTGGGCTACGCCATGGGCCTGCACCGGGACGACAGCACCGGCTCGGGCGACCCCGACCGCGACACGGCCGTCCTGGCGTTCCTGGGGGACGGCGCGCTGAGCGAGGGCGAGACCAACGAGGCGTTCGTGTGGGCGGCTGCGCAGAACCTGCCGGTGGTCTTCTTCTGCCAGAACAACCAGTGGGCCATCTCCGCCCCCTACAGCGTGCAGAGCCGCATCCCCGCGGCCAGGCGGGCGGCCGGATACGGCTTTCCGGGCATCCGCGTCGACGGCAACGACGTCCTGGCCTGCCTCGCCGCGACCCGCCAGGCGCTGCACCGGGCGCGCTCGGGCGGCGGCCCGACGCTGATCGAGGCCGTCACCTATCGCGTCAACGCCCACACCACCGCCGACGACGCGACCCGCTACCGGCCCGCCGCCGAGACCGAGGACTGGGCGGCCCGGGACCCGCTGGAGCGGCTGGAGGCCCATCTGCGGTCCACGGGCGCGGTGACCGACGACCACTTCACCGACCTCGAACAACGCGAACGGGACCTCGCCGAGCAACTGCGCACCGGCTGCCGCGAGTTGGCCGAGCCCGACCCGGCCTCCCCTTTCGAGCACACCTACGCGCAGATGCCCGCCGATCTGCGCCAACAGCTGCGCGAGCACCTGGAGTTCGTCTCCACCGGGCCGCAGGACGGAGAGCGGCAGTGAGCGTTTCCATGGTGAAAGCCCTCAACGACGGCCTGCGCCAAGCCCTGACCGACGATCCCAAAGTCCTGCTCATGGGCGAGGACATCGGCCGGCTCGGCGGTGTGTTCCGGGTGACGGACGGCCTGCGGAAGGAGTTCGGCGACCTGCGCGTGGTCGACACCCCACTGGGCGAGGCAGGCATCGTCGGAGCGGCGATCGGACTCGCGATGCGCGGCTACCGACCGGTCTGCGAGCTCCAGTTCGACGGCTTCGTCTACCCGGCCGCGAACCAGATCATCACCCAACTCGCCAAACTCCGGCACCGCTCGGCCGGCCGCATCTCCCTGCCCGTGGTGATCCGCATCCCCTACGGCGGCGGCATCGGCTCGATCGAGCACCACTCCGAGTCGCCCGAGACGTACTTCGCCCACACCGCCGGGCTCAAGGTGGTCACCTGCTCCACCCCGCACGACGCGTTCCACATGATCCAACAGGCCGTGGCCGACGACGACCCCGTGATCTTCCTCGAACCCAAGCGGCACTACTGGACCAAGGGAGAGATCGACCCCTCCTCGCCCCAGCCCCTGGACCGGGCCGTGGTCCGCCGCGAGGGCGCGGACGTGACCCTCATCGCCTACGGACCGACAGTGCCCGTCGCCCTGGAGGCGGCCGAGGTTGCGGCGGAGGAGGGGCGCAGCGTGGAGGTCGTAGACCTGCGCAGTCTCTCGCCCTGGGACACCACGACCGTCCGCGCGTCCGTGCACCGCACCGGCCGGGCCGTCATGGTCCATGAGGCCGCCCACTCCCACGGGTTCGGCGCCGAGGTCGCCGCACGGCTGCAGGACGAGGAGTTCCACTTCCTCGAAGCGCCCGTCGTGCGGGTGACCGGATACGACACCCCCTACCCGCCCAGCCGCCTCGAGTCGGACTGGCTTCCCGGTGTCGACCGGATCCTCAACGCCATTGACCGCAGCCTGAGTTACTAGGAAGGGGCGCACCGTGACGAGCCCGCAGCAGTTCCTGCTCCCCGACGTCGGTGAGGGCCTGACGGAGGCCGAGATCCTCGCCTGGTCGGTCCGGCCCGGCGACACCGTCGAGGTCAACCAGATCATCGTCGAGGTGGAGACGGCCAAGGCCGCCGTAGAACTCCCCTCGCCCTACGCCGGTGTCGTCAGTGCCCTCCATGCGGAAGTGGGGGAGTCCCTGGCGGTCGGCAAGCCGCTCATCACGATCGACACCGGCCCACCGGGGGAGTCGTCGGACGGTCGTGCGACGCGGCAGCTGGAGCCGGAACAGGCGGCACTGCTGGTCGGATACGGCCCGCAGGGCGCGGGCGCCGGCCGTCGCAGAAGGCGTTACGCCGCACCGCGGCACAGGACATCGCCGCCCGAGGACCGGGCCAGGGCCGGGGCCAGTCGACCGGACCAGGTGGTCGAACGGCCCGCGGCCAAACCGCCGGTCCGTAAACTCGCCAAGGACCTCGGGGTCGACCTCACCACCGTCACCCCCACCGGCCCCGGCGGCACCATCACCCGCGACGACGTGCGCGAGGCCGCCCGGCGCACGGCCCCGCAGACCGCTCCCACACCGCGCCCCGACACGGCGCGACCGGCCGAGACACGCATGCCGATCCGCGGGGTACGCAAGCACACGGCCGCCGCCATGGTCGCCTCCGCCTTCACCGCACCGCACGTCACCGAATTCATCACCGTCGACGTCACCGCCACCATGCGGCTCCGTGAACTCGTCGCGGGGCGAAGGGAGTTCCGCGAGCTGCGGGTCACCCCGCTGCTGTTCTTCGCCCGGGCCCTGCTGATCGCGCTGTCCAAGACCCCTGAGGCGAACTCGAGTTGGGACGAGGCGGCGCAGGAGATCGTCCTGAAGCACTACGTCAACCTCGGGGTCGCGGCGGCGACGGACCGCGGTCTGGTCGTGCCGAACATCAAGGGCGCGGACCGGATGTCCTTGCGTGAACTGGCCCAGGCGCTCGCGGACTTGACCGCGACCGCCCGAGCCGGCCGCACCTCCCCGCAGGACATGACGGGCGGAACCATCACGCTCACCAATGTGGGGGTGTTCGGGGTGGACACCGGCACCCCGATCCTCAACCCCGGCGAGGCCGCCATTCTCGCCGTGGGCGCCGTCCGCCGTATGCCCTGGGTGGTCCGGGACGACAACGGGGACGAACGGATCGAGCCCCGGTGGGTGACCCAACTCGCGCTCTCCTTCGACCATCGGCTGATGGACGGCAGACAGGGCTCCGAGCTGCTGGCCGGCATCGCGGAGATCCTGCACGAACCGGGGCTGGCGCTGCTGTGAGGGCGGTGATGCCGATCGGTTCCTCGGCCTGAGAGGCAACTTATTTTGCCTAAGAGGTTGACTTGGGCGGGCTGGACCGTGACTCTGTGGGAAAGGCCGAGGGGTCTTGGAGTCTCAGGAGGAGCGGGCCATGGCAACGTTCGTACTCGTACACGGTTCGTGGGGTGGCGGCTGGGTGTGGGACCGGTTGCGCCCCTTGCTGGAGAGCGCCGGCCATACGGTTCTCACCCCCACCCTGGCCGGTCTCGCCGAGCGTCACGAGCTCTCCGCGCCGGACGTCGGCCTGGGCGTCCACGCGCGGGAAATCGCCCAACTCCTGGAATCCGAAGGGGTGCAGGACGCGATCCTGGTCGGGCACAGCTACGGCGGGATGGTGATCACGGGAGCCGCCGCGCTCGCCGCCGACCGGGTCGGGCAGATGGTCTACGCGGACGCCTTCGCCCCCGTGACCGGTGAGTCGGCGTTCGGGATGCTGCCCTGGCTGGAGCCGGCGTTCGCCGAAGCGCGGGGGCCGGCCGAGTGGGAAGTGGCGCCGCTCGACACCGGGGCGCTCGGTGCGGACGAGGAGGGGGCGGCATGGCTGTCGAGCAGGATGACGCCGATGCCGCTGCTCACCCACGAGGAACCGCTCGGACCCGGCAGCGAAGAGGTTCTGGCGGCCAGGCCGGTCACCTATATCCACTGTGCCGATCAGGACTTCTTCACCGAGGTGGCCGCCGGGGCGGAGAAACGCGGTTTCCGGGTCGTCGCACTGTCCGGCGTCACCCATGTCGGCCTGCTGACGCACCCGAACGGCTTCGCGCAGGAACTGCTGAAGCTCGCCTAAGGGGCCTGTCCGATGTACCTGGCAGGCGGGCTCAATTGCCTCACAGGCATGTTATCGTGCGGGAATGTCGATCGAGGACACTGATCTGTGGGTTGCCCAACGCCTCAAGGACATGCGAGGCGAGCGGGGCATCACCCTGACGACACTGGCCGAACAGACCGGCATTTCCTCGGCGCATCTCTCGCGCCTGGAGAAGGGCGTACGCAAGCCGTCCATCGGCAGTCTGCTGCAGATCGCCCGCGTCTACGGCGTATCCATCAGCGAACTGGTACAGGAACCCGACCAGGACGACTTCCATCTGGTGCGCGCCGACGAGGCGATGACGCGTGAGGGCCAGGACGGCCGCTACACCGTACTGAGCGGGCCTCGCGAAACGATGTCCGTCATCCGGGTCGAATTGACGGCAGGTAAACACACCAAGACCGCGCGACATGTCGGCGAGGAATGGCTGCATGTCGTGTCGGGGGCGATCACACTCGACATCTCGGGCGTATCGCTGCAGCTCAATGCCGGGGATTCGGTGCATTTCGACTCGTCGAAGGAGCATCGTCTCACCAGCAACGACGATGCCGACGCCACCGTACTGATCGCGTCGACGGCGGCAACCGTTCCGATGCGACACCCCATTCCGGCGTCGCGTCGCAATTAGGCGAACACCCGCTGCGTACTGCGCGGGAATGACGGAAACACCCATTCTGCGGCAAGAGGGAAGGCCTCGCCATGTCTTCGATCATCACGCTGAATCCCGCTGAACTCCCGCCTCTCACCGGTGTGATCTCCCACGGCCTGGCGGTCCCCGACCTGGGTCTCCTCTATACGTCCGGACAGGTCGCGTGGGACGCCGAAGGGAAACTCGTCGGCCGGGGCGACCTGGCCGCGCAGTTCACCAAGGCCTACGAGAACATCGACGCGGTGCTGGTCGCCGGAGGTTCGAGCCGTAGCCAAATCATCAAGGAAACCATTCACCTCGTGGGGTACGACACCGACAACGCGGAGCGGTTGATCGCGCTCATCGCCGGCTCCCGAGGAGAGGGGCAGACGCCGCCCGCGAGCACCTGCGTGGGCGTGAAGACGCTCTTCGCGGAGGGCTTTCTGGTGGAGATCGAGGTGGTGGCGACCCTGTGACCGACCCGGTGCGGGCCGCCCGGATACCATTGATCGGTGACCAAGACGCCAGGCGCCGCCCGAACCAAGGTCGGAATCACGCTCGACCGCGTCGTCGAGGCCGCATTCGATGTCCTGCAAAGGGACGGATTCGCCAAACTGTCCGCGAGGGCGGTGGCCGCCGAACTCGGCGTCAGGATGAACACGGTCATGTGGCACATCCGGACCAGGGACCGGCTGCTCGGCCTGATGGCGGAGTCCATCATGGGCGAGGTCGACCTGGAGAACCTGCACGGAGACTGGCGCGAGCAGGTGGCCGAACTGCTCCGGCGGCTGCGGCGCGCAATGCTCGCACACCGGGACGGCGCCCTGCTCGTCGCCGGAACATTTCCCGTCGAACCGAACACGCTGGCCTTTTCCGAACGACTGGTGACCGTCCTCTTCGAGGGGTGCCCCACCCGTAAGTCGGCCGCGTGGACGTCCTGGAGCCTTTTCTATTTCACGCTCGGCCTCGTCCAGGAGGAGCAGGCGACACCGGCCGCATTCCACGACCGGCTGCGGGAATCGGTGAATGAACAGCGTTTCCCCGGCCTCCATTCGGTACTCGAGGACTACGTCTCGATCGACTACGGCGACCGCTTCGACTTCGGGATCGAGCAGATCCTTCAGTCGGCCCCGACGACCAGACCCAGGCCCGGTTCCGGGAGGTGAGGGTGCGCGCTCCGGCCCGCCCCGTCGGCGGAGTGACCCGTATTGCGCGGATTCCGCCACAGGAACCGTTGCTTCGGGCCTACGCTGAGTAGTCGCGTCTAAGGGGGAGGGGGCGGCTCATTTGTCCGGTGCCCCGGGCGTGTGGTTGTCGGCCCGGCGTGAGGCCGTCGCGCTGGCCGTGTTCGGCGCGGGGTTCGGGACGTACGTACTGATCGTGACCGCTCCTGGCTGGTACACCACCACGACTACGATCCCGTTCTCGGGAGCCGTCGGCGGGCTGTACCTGGTGGCCGGACTCACCGGAGGCCCTGACGGACTCTCGCTCCCGGAGTGCCCCGGCACCGGAACCGCGTCCGGCACTCCGTCGCCGACGGTCTCGGATGCCGTACCGACGAGCTGACGACCATGAAGATCGGGGAACTCTGCCTCGCCGTCGGGGAGTTGAGCGAGGGCCTGTCCGCCGGATGTCGGGGCGGCGGACAGGCCCTCGGTGCGGTGACTACCCGCGTCGGCCTGCCGGATCGTGGGCGACCGAGTCCTGATCCCCACTGCCGGAGATGCCGGAACCGGTGCCCGGAGCAGGAGTTGCTTCCCGTGCGCGGTCGGCGTGGCCCGGCCACCAGGCCGCGTGGCCGATCAGGGCCGTGAGACTGGGCGTGAAGAACATCGCCATCACGAACGCGGCGACGGCGATGCCGAAGGAGACGGCGAAACCCATCTCGGTGAGCAGCGCGTTGCCGGCCAGCATCATGGTCGCGAAGGTCGCCGCGAGGATGAAACCGGCCGCCGCCACGGTCGGCCCCGCGTGCCGCAACGCCATACCCGCCGCCTCGCGCGGATCGCGACCCTCACGGGCCTCCTCGCGCAGCCGGGCGATCATCAGGATGTTGTAGTCGGTACCGATGGCGACCACGAAGAGATACATGATCACCGGGAGCATGAACATCAGACCCGGGTGCCCCTGCGCGTCCTGGAAGATCCAGACGGTGGCGCCGAGCGTGGCGCCGAAGCCGAGACCCACCGACGCCATGAGGTACAGGGGCGCGACCACACTGCGCAGCACCAGTCCCAGGATCAGCATGATCAGCAGGGCGGCGACGGGGAAGACGGTCCGGTAGTCGTGATTGACCGCGGCGTTGATGTCCTTGTAGATCGAGGACATGCCGCCGACCAGGGCCTCCGTACCGTCGGGTGCGGCGGAGTGCGCGACCTCGCGCACCCGGCCCACGGTGTCGATCGCCTTCTCCGTCGAGGCCTCGTACTTCAGCGTCACGGTGAAGTCCGCCGTGGTGCCGTCCTTGTTGACCTGGCTCATCCGGGCGCTCGCGACCCCGTCCACGGCCCCGAGCTTCTCGGCGTAGGAGGCGAAGGTGCTCCGGTCGAGCTCCCGGCCGTCGGCGCTGGAGAGATAGACGTCGGTGGGCGCGGCGGCACCCGCCGAGTACGCCTTCTGCATCTCGTCCTGGACGACCATCGACTCCTTGGTCTTGGGCATGGAACCCGAGGCCAGGTCGAAGGTGGCCTTGTAACCGAGGGTGCCGAGCGACAGGGCGACGAGAACGAGGCCGGAGAGCGCTGCGGTCAGCGCGGGACGGCGCCGCACACCGCGGCCCAGCGCGGCGAACCGGGCGTCCTCCGGCTCCCGCTGCCACGACTTGGAAGGCCAGAAGACCTTCGGCCCGATCAGCGACACCACGGCCGGGATCAGGGTCAGGCCCGCGATCAGGGTGACGCTGACCGCGATCGCCAGCGCCGGACCCATCTGCTTGAGGAAGCCCAGCGTGGACAGCACCAGCGCGAGGAACGCGATGATGACCGCGCCGGCCGCCGAGGCGATGGCCTCGCCGACCCGGGCGACCGCGTTGATCATGGCCTGCTTCGGTTCGTCACCCGCCCGCAGCCGTTCTCGGTAGCGGAACATCAGGAACAGGAAGTAGTCCGTGCCCACACCGAACAGCACGACGATCAGGATCGACGAGACGGAACTGTTGGCCTGCAGGCCGAACAGCTTGGTGGCGTACGCGATCAGCCCGTTGGCGATGGCCGCCACCACACCGATCAGCAGCAGGGGCAGGAAAGCGAGGATCGGCGCCCGGAAGATGATCAGGAGCGTCACCAGGATGATGACGAAGGTCCCGATGCCGATCAGCGCCTCGCCGCGCTTGGAGGAGTCCTGCTGATCGAGGGCCTGCGCGGCGGAACCGCCGAGCTTCACCTCCAGGTCCGTGCCCTTGACCAGTTGCTTGACGTCCTCGCGCAGCACCTTGGCGGCATCCGCCTGGACGGGCTGGCCGGCGTTCTTGCTGTCCATCTGGACCAGGGACATGGTGTAGCGGCCGTCCTTGGACGGCTGGCCGGGGACTACCTTCTGCACCTGGTCGATGTGCTTCTCGCCCAGTTCGGTGGTGATCCGGGCGACGTCCTTCTTGTCGGCGGCGGTCAGTTTGCCGCCGTCGGTGCGCTGGTACAGCGCGATGGCGGACGGGGTGAAGGCGCTGGGGAACGCCTTCACCTGCAGATCCGCCGCTTTGATGGATTCGTAGCTCTTGGGCAGGAAACTGCTCTCGTCACTGTTGGAGGGCAGGCCCGGAGCGGTGGCGACAATCGCCACCGCCGCGATCAGCCACGCGGCGATCGTCCAGACGGGATGTCGGACGACCGTATTGCCAATACGTCGGAACATGCGGGAGGTCCTCCTGGGCAGGAAGATCACCGCAGCCCGGGGAGCGGACCCCGGCATCGGCGACCCCGACCGGCCCTCACCCGTTGGCCGGTCGAATGGTTGTCTGTCTTCTTGTCATATCGGTCAGGCGTGAAGATTCATAACACAGGCATGGTTGCGAACGCGGGTGAGTTTTTCGGGGGCGGACCGGGCAACGCAGGCAGACCGTGGCCGCGGCGGAGAGCCGTCGGGCGGAACAACTGCAGGTGCTCAAGGAGTTCGTCGCGAAAGCGCAGGAGGCCGAGCGGGTCGCTTACAGCCGCCCTGAGCAGTGGGGCGATGATGAGAACGGCTGGATGACGGGCGCCGTGCCCGCCATGACCGCGCTGTGGACGGCGTCGGGCAATGTGATGCTGATGTGCGACGAAGCACTGCACGAGCCCGTCCGCCTCTGCGGGTACGCGCTCAACCAGGCGGTGTGGAGAGACATCGGCGACACCGAAGTGAACGAGCACCTCGAGACACACAAGGCCGCGTTCATGACCGCGGCGCGCAAGAGTCCGGCCTCCGGCTGACGGGGCGCCAAGCGGAGCGGTAGCACCAAGACCTCGCCCCAATGTTCAGTCGATACAGAACTCGTTGCCCTCGATGTCCAGCATCGGGATGCAGGACTCGTTTTCCTCATCGGCGTACAGCGTCTGCACGTGGGTCGCACCGAGCGCGACCAGTCGTGCGCACTCGGCCTCGAGCACGGCGAGGCGCTCGTCCCCCACGAGCCCGGTGCCGACCCGGACATCGAGATGCACCCGATTCTTGACGATCTTGCCTTCGGGGACGCGCTGGAAGTACAGGCGCGGGCCCACGCCCGAGGGATCACTGCAGGCGAACCATGATCCCTGCTGCTCGGGAGGCAGGGTGCGGTTGAAATCGTCCCAGGTGGTGAACCCTTCCGGTGGCGTCGGCATGACGTATCCCAGCACTTCACACCAGAAGCGAGCGAGGCGCTCCGGTTCTGCACAGTCAAAGGTGACTTGGAACTTCTTGATCGCAGACATCGGCGCACCGTAGCGCGTAACTGGGGACTCTGCCGCTCAATTTCCCGGGCAGATCTGCCCGTCACCCGTCGCACCCTGGGCCGCCCCGGACATCAAGTGCTCAAACCGAACAGCCCACGAGAACGACGCGACTGTGGCGGCGGAGCGTCCCAGTGGTCCCCAGGAACCAGTCCTGATCAACTGCCTTCAGGCCAAGATCAGTTGCGGGGCAACGCTCAAAGGGTGTTCCAGAGGGCCGTGATCAGGCAGCCTGAGCCGGCCTGTTGGGGTGTTTGGTTTGGTCACGCGGGTGCCGTCCGTGATCCACATGTCTTCTGGGGCATCGGCCGCGCGGGAGACGGCTCGATCGCGAGCAGGGGCCCCAGCTGCCGCATCGTCAGATTCGTGCGGTAGTACACCGCGACCACCAGTATTTGCTCGGCCGGCGGCAGCGACCATGGCCGGTCCCGCAAGGTGCCGTTGCGCCGTTACCGTCCCGCACTCGCACCACCTTGAACAGGCGCGCGAACTGCGTCACTTGCAGGCAGGTGAACGTCTCCACCCACACCTCTCCGGCCCTCAACACCCCAGCCATACCGGAGTGCTCAGCACACGGCTTTGTGCGACACCCTTCAGGCTCCGAACGCCATCTTCGAGACGTCGTCCCACTTCCGCCATTCGTCCAGCCGCGCCTGGTACTCCTTGGTGACCATTTCCAGGGGACCTTCACCGAAGAAGATCCGCAGTGGCGGCTGTTCCGCGTCGACCACGGTGAGGATCGCGGCTCGCGTCGCACCTGGATCGCCGCGCCGCGCGGAGATCCGCGTCATGGCGGCGCGGAAGTCGTCGTAGGCGGGCAGGTGTTGGGCCTGTACCGCGGAGGGGCCGGCCCATCCGGTGGCGTAGCCGGCGGGTTCGACCAGGGTGACCTTGATGCCGAAGTCCTTCACCTCGGCGGCGAGGCTCGCGGTGAAGCCCTCCAGGGCGAACTTGGACGCGTGGTAGAGGCCCAGTCCGGGCAGGGAGACGACGCCGCCGATGGACGACACCTGGATGATGTGGCCCGATCCGCGGGCGCGCAGGTGTGGCAGCACCGCCTGGGTGACCCAGAGCGCGCCGAACAGATTGACCTCGATCTGCTCGCGGGCCTGTTGCTCGGTCACCTCCTCCGACATGCCGAACAGGCCGTAGCCCGCGTTGTTGATGACGACGTCGAGGCCACCGAACTTGTCGACCGCCTCCTGCACGGCTTCGAACGCCGCCGCGCGGTCGGCGACGTCGAGTTGCAGTGGCAGCACCGCGTCACCGTACTTCGCGACCAGGTCGTCGAACGCGGACTCCGAGCGGCTGGTCACGGCGACCTGGTCGCCGCGTTCGAGCGCGGCTTCCGCCCATTCCAGGCCGAACCCCTTCGAGGCTCCGGTGATGAACCACGTCTTCGGCATGATTTTCCCTCGCTCACTCTCTTGTTCGCTGACCAACAAGAACAGGATCAGTGAACTTGGTCGGCGACCAAGATGTCAACCCATGGCGACGCGCCCCTTGTGCGGCGACCAAGGGGCACGTTACGGTTCTTGTGCGGCGACCAAGATGATCGTCGGCCCTGCCCGTCCTGTCCTGCGGCAGGAGTCGGAATTGTTTTCGGGACGAAAGGATCGCTCTGCGGCCATGGATACGACTGAGCGCTATCGGGATCTTTTCCACGGTATGTACACGTGGGTCTCAGGCCTGTGTGATGTCGAAAAGGGCAGTGCTGTCGACGAGATTCACCGCTACTGGGCGGACGACGGGCGGATCGTCACCTTCGGTCGGGTCAAGGCGGCCGGTATCGAGGCGCTGCGGAAGCACTTCGAAGCCTTTCCCGAGCTGTACGAGAAGGTGGAGGTCCGTCAGCCGTACTACACGTACCTGGAATCGGGGGACAGGGTCGTCATCGAGCACGACATCCTGATCCGTACGCGAGACGGCGAACACGCCGTCATCGCCGGGGAGGCCGGGCGGGAGGGGTTCCGGGTGACGTCGATCTTCACCGTCCTCGACGGCAGGATCACGGAAATGCGGGAGGTCGCCGCCGTCAAGGCAGGGGAGGACTGACCGTCAATCAGAGGCTGTGACCGCTTTTGCGGCGCAGCCACATGTTGCGGCAGGAAATGCCGTATCTGTTCAGGTCCGGCCTGTCCTGGAAGAACCGCCCCTGATCGCCGGCCAGCCAGTCGCGCACCGCCGACACGACTCCACCGGTCTCGCCCGGGGGCTTTATGTGCACGCACAGTTCCGGAGAATCTATGAGACCGTCCTCGACCACGAAGAAGCCTTCGTCGGGGACGAACCGGGAGTAGTGGCGCAGTGCCGCGTGGGTGGTCTCGTAGGCGTGTCGGGTGTCTTCTACGACGAGACAGCGTGCGCCCTGCGGAATGTGCTCGGCGACTTCGAAACTGGTGTCCTGATCCAGGATGTCGCCTTCCAGCAGGGTGATGTGCTCGGCGTAATGGCTGTCGGCGGCGGCCAGGACGTCATGCGTGTTCTTCTGGGAGAGGTCGACGGAGATCACGCGGATGTCCTGGGGGGTCAGACCGTAGGCGGCCATTGTCCGCAGTCGATCCCGGAACCACAGCGCCGAGCCTCCTGAATGGGTGCCGAGTTCCACGACCACCCGCGCCCGGGAAAGCCACAGTAGATGCTCGAACATCCGCAGGTCCTCGGGGAATTTCATGAAACGGACGCCTGCGTACGAATCATGCACATGCTGGCCCACGCGATCCTGCCAGTAGGTCAGCAGGCTCCCCTCGGCCGGGGCCTCCACTCCGGGCGGAAGTAATTCGGGGTCGTCGACGTAGGGCGGAAGGACGGCTGACTCCTGGTCGGTCATTGCTTTTCCCATCTGTGGTTCCGGGGGGAAGGGCAAGCGGGAATGCGCGTTCCGGCTGGCGCCCAGCAAGCGGAGAACCTACCACCGCTTAGTGTCGGCGGAGAAGGTTTCCCGTAGATGATCCGAGCCTTGGAGGCAATTATTCTTGCCCATGAGGTGACGATACCGGTGTGCGAGAGGGATCACCGTGAGAGGCTGTACGGCATGGGGGCAGCGGCGGACGATCAGGCGGCCAGGGGATTCCTGGCAGGGATCCACATGGGGGACATCTGCTGGACGAGGGCCGGGTGCGGCTGGTGATGACCACTGCCGAGAACCCGGAACTCTGGGCGTTCCTGACCTCACTTCGCCCCGGTGAGATTCTGTCCGAGACGGTCGCCGCGATCGAGCGGTTCGGCGTGTTCGTGTCGCTGGACGACGGCCCCGACCACCCGGTCTTCCCCGGCGTCGGGTTCATCACGATCCCCGAACTGTCATGGCGTCACATCGACGCGGTGTCCGACGTCGTTCGGGTCGGACAGCGCGTCTCGTGCGAGTTCCTCCAGTTCGACGACTGGAACGGAGAGGCACGGCTGTCCTTGAGAGCAATGCAGCCGGACCCCTTCGAGGTGTTCGTCGAAGGGGTCACGGTGGGGCAAACACTGCGGGGACAGGTCACCAAGGTGGTCCCGTTCGGTGTCTTCGTCAGGGTCGCCGACGGCATTGAAGGACTGGTCCCTCTACGGGAGTTCGCCGGGATGCCCGTGGAGACGGCGGAGAGCATCCCTCAAGTGGGCGACGAGCTCGCGGTCGTCGTCACCGAAATCGACCGGGAGTGGCGCAGGGTGGCGCTGTCCCCAGCACGCTGACCGTGAACTTCCCTACGCCACCGAGCCGTTCGGCATGAACCGGGTGCCGCGATCCGCCCCCGCCCGCCACCTCGCGGACACGGATCACGCCACCCGCCTGGGCCGTAGCCTCAGGACTTGACCGGTCGCCCCCGACCCCACGCCCAGGCGAGGCGGTCCGCGCCGGACTGGTTGGTCGTGGCCAGCCAGGGGCGGGCCGCGTCGCCGACGAGCTTCTGGATCGAGTACGTGTCGTCGGTGCGCAGGCCGGGCCAGTAGACGGAGCCCATGCCGAGCTTGCGGAAGGTGTCGGTGTCGGCCTGGATGAAGTTGACCGAATTGTCGTCGGGAGTGGGCACGTTGTAGTTCAGGCCCGTGGTCATCGGGGCGCCGAACTCGTCGGCCACCGTGCGGTTCGCGCAGTCGCCGAGGCGTACCTTGAGGTCGCTCACCCACTGGTCGTAGGTGGCGTAGTCCTTCCAGAAGCCGTAGTGGTGCAGGGAGAGGTAGGTGCCCTTCAGGCGCGGGTCGGCGCAGACCGTGGTGACGTGGTCGTTGTAGCCGGCGCCGCTCACGAAGACCCGGTTGCGCGGCACCCGGGAGTAGGTGTCGAGCCACTTGGCGGCGAGGTCGGCCCACTCGGCGTCGGTGTAGCCGTGGGGCTCGTTCATCGGCTCGAAGTAGACGCGCTCGTTGTGCTGGTAGGCCTTGACCACGGTGTCCCACATGGGCCAGTACGTGGCGGGGTCGTCGATGAAGCCGTCCTTGTTGGCGCCCGTCCCCTCCCAGTACGACACGATGACCTTGAAGCCCTGCGCCGTCGCCGCGTCGATGACACCGCGATACGACTTCCAGTAACTGCCGTTCACCGTGTACGGGTTGATGGGCAGCCGCACCGTGTTGGCGCCGAGGTTGGCGCGGAACGCCGCGATGACACGGCTCGCCTTCGTGTACGTCTGGGCGTAGGTGTCGGTGAGCGACAGGCCGGACAGGACGACCGGGTCGTCGGCGTAATTGTCGCGCGGGTCGGCCCAGTTGACGCCCTGGAACTGGGACGTGTTCGTGCTCGGCGCGGCGGAGGCGGGGCTGCCGGCCAGCGTGGTGCCGGTGACCGCGGCGATCGCGACGGCCACGAAGGTGGCCCGCAGACGGGTTCTGGCGGGGTTGGTGCGCATCGACTTGCCCTTTCAGGAATGGCGACTCGGCGCATGGCGGGGCCCGCGCGCGGCTGAGCGGCCGTTGGAACAGGTACCGGGCGGGACGGGGATGTCGGCTCGCCGTCTCCGGACCCGGTGGGCTCGGCGTGAGGGAGTGGAGGGAGATGTTTACGCAAACATGGCGGCGCCGGAATCGTGGCATCCGGCACCGCCATCGTCAAGGTTTCCCGCACGTAACGTCGTTGGTGTCCTACGACGGCGCTACGGCTTGATGCCCACCCCGGTCCACAGGCTGACCTCGGCGTCCGTGGGCGGCTCCGCCGTGACGGCGTCCTCGTCGGCCGCGTCGGGGCGCCAGCGGTGGCCGACCGCGATACCGGGTTCGAGCAGGTCGAGCCCGGTGAAGAAACGGGAGACGTCCTTCTGGGACCGGAACTGCACCGGTGTCCCGGCGTTGGTGTAGATCGACGTCACCTTCTCCCAGGTGGCGGGGTCGAAGTCGGGCGTGCAGTGGCTTACGGCCAGGGCGCTGCCCGAGGGGAGAACCGACAGCAGGCGCTCCACGAGCCCGTACGGGTCCTGGGCGTCGGTGACGAAGTGCAGGAGCGCGTTGAGGGAGAGCGCGACCGGCTGGTCGAGGTCCAGTACCTCGGCCAGTTCCGGGGCGTTGAGGAGCGTCTCGGGGTCGTTGACGTCCGCCTGCACATAGGTGGTGCGGCCCTGCCGGGTGCTGCGCATCAGCCGCTCGGCGTACTTGAGGACCAGCGGGTCGTTGTCGGCGTAGACCACCCGGGCCTCGGGGACCACGGACTGGGCGACCTGGTGCAGGTTCGGTTCGGTGGGGATGCCGGTGCCGATGTCGAGCCACTGCCGGATGCCGTGCTCCCGGGCCAGGACGCGGGTGGCCCGGTGCATGAACGCACGGTTCTCGCGGGCGCAGACGAAGATGGCCGGGTAGGCCGCCGCGACCGTCTCGGCCGCCTGCTTGTCGACCTCGAAGTGGTCCTTGCCGCCCAGGTAGTAGTCGTACATGCGGGCGGAGTGCGGCCTGCTGGTGTCGATGTCCCGCGCGGCGTGGGGGTTGGTCATGCTGTCCCTCTCAAGTGGTGTGCATCGGCGTCTCGGGCAGGTCGCAGCCGGGCCGGCTCCAGTTCCTCACGCCCGTGGTTCTGGTTCAGCCGGCCATCAGATGGTCGGCCAGGCCGCGCTTGACCCCGGCGACGAACGCGGCCATCTCCTGCGGCGTGTAGATCAGCGCGGGTCCTGCGGGGTCGGTCGACTGGCGCAGCGCGATGCGGCCGTCGGCGAGTTGCTTGGTCTCCACGCACTGACCGCCGTTGGGACCGCTCCAGGGGCATTCCCAGCCCTGCTCGCCGAGGTTCGACGCGGGCATCCCGTTGTAGACCGTGTTGTCGGTGGTGGTCATGAGTACTCCTTGCGCATGCGGTTCAAGAGCGCCTTGCTGTCCGCGGACGAGGTCAGCAGCGACATCCTGTTGTGCGCCTCCAGATGGGCCGCGACGTCGGATCGCTGGTCCAGATACATGGAGGCGGAGAGGATCTCGCTGTAGACGACGTCGGGCAGCTCCGGCTCCTCGAACCGGAAATAGGTGAAGGGTGCGCACGCCCCCACGTGGGCACCCGCCGAGAACGGGACGATGTCGACACTGACGTGGTCCAGTTCCGAGACCTCGAGGAGCCGGTCTATCTGGTCCCGCATGACCGCGGGACCGCCCACCACCCGGTGGAGCACGGCTTCTTCCAGCACCGCCCACAGCGTGGGCGAGTCCGGCCTCTCCAGCAGACTCTGGCGGCGCAGACGTAACTGCACCCGCCGTTCAAGGTCTTCGTCGTTGTCGTTCGGGAAGCCGCCGCTCAGTACGGCACGCGCGTAGTCGTACGTCTGGAGGAGTCCCGTGACGTAGTGGGGTTCATAGGTGCGCAGGGTCTTGGCGCCGGTCTCCAGGCTCACATAGGCGGTGAACCAGCCGGGCAGCACATCCCGGAAGTCGTGCCACCAGCCGGGCCGGTTGGCGCGCTCGGCGAGGGTGACGAACTCCTCGATCTCCTGCCGGTCGGCGCCGTAGGTCTCCAGCAGCTTCTCGACGTAGAGCGGCTTGAGGCCGACCTCGGCCTTCTCCAGGCGGCGGATGGTCAGGGACGTGACCCGCAGGGCCCTGGCGGCGTCCTCCAGAGACACGCCCGCGTCCTGCCGCCGGTCCTGCAGCCGTCGGCCCAGGATCATGCGCAGGACCGTGGGTGCACCGGCGCCCGAACGAGCTTCGCTCACGCCCAACCTCCTGAGGGACTGTCACCGGCGCCAGTCTGACAGCGACTTGCTGATGCCGCCAGACAGAATTCGGCGTTCTGTAATTATCAGGGAGCCGGTTGCAGCTTGAACTGACCTATGGGCATAGTTACTTGTGTCAGTGATCTAGGCCCCCCGCCGGAACACCCCAATTCCGGCACGCCTGTTGCCGACGACTCGTGCTCTCCCGCCTGCGCACGCCCCCGATGGAAGGCGAACCACCGTGTCCCCCCACACGACTCCCTCCCCGCAGCTTTTAGACGTCGCCAGCCCCGACTTGGCGCACTGGCTGGAACTTCCTGCGCACCGCTCCGGCGTCCGGGTCGCCCGCCATGTCATGGGCGCGCAACTGGCCAAGTGGGGCCTGCCCGAGAGCGTGCGTGACGACGCGGTGCTCCTTGTCTCGGAGTTGGCCACCAATGGCGTGTGCCACACCCCCAGCGCGCGGCTCCTGTGCGGGGTCGGGATCGTCGACGACCGCTGTCTGCGCATCGAGGTGCACGACCACGACTACACCGGAGGCGGGCTCTCCCGCTGCGAGCCGTGTGCCGACGACGAGAGCGGGCGCGGGCTGTTCATCGTGCAGGCTCTCGCGGACACCTGGGGGGTCGACCGGTCGGCGCTCACCGGCGGCAAGGCCGTGTGGGCCATGCTGCCGACCGGGCGCTGATCCCGGGCGATGCAGGGGGCGAGGACGCCCGCGGCCTGTTCAGGTGGTCGCGGGCGTCAACTCGGCCAGCAGCAGCGTGCGGTCGTCGGCTCCGGGCGCCGCGCCGGGGGAGCGGAGCAGCCGCTCGCACAGCGCGGGGAACGCGTCGGGGCTGCCGGGCGGCGCGGGTTCGGCGGCGGCCTTGTCGAGGGCCGAGGCCAGCCGGGCGATCTCCTGGTCGATGTCGGAGTGCCGGGACTCCACCAGTCCGTCGCTGTAGAGCAGGAGCAGGGACGGCTCGGAGACGGTCAGCACCGTGGGCTCGTAGTTGCCGGTGCCGAGTCCCAGCGGCAGTCCCGCGCTGGCGAGGACGACGGGTGCGGCCGGCCCCTCGGGTCCGCGCAGCAGTGGGGGAGGGTGCCCGGCGCCGACCAGGGTGCAGGTGTGCGACGCCGCGTCCCACTCGGCGTAGATGCAGGTGGCGAAGGACGCGCCCGGGGTGTCGTAGGCCAACTCGTCGAGGCGGCGCATGAGTTCGGCCGGTTCCATGTCGAGCCGGGCCAACGTGCGTACGGCCGTGCGCAGTTGGATCATGGCGACGGCGGAGTCGGGGCCGTGTCCCATCGCGTCGCCGACGACCAGGCCGACCCGGCCGCCGGGGCGTGGCAGTACGTCGAACCAGTCGCCGCCGATGATGTTGCCCTGTCCGGCGGGGAGATAGCCGTGGGCGATACGGCAGCCGGGGAACTGCCGGGCCGGGTCCGGGAGCAGGCTGTTGCGGATGGCCAGCGCGGTGCGGCGCTCGCGTTCGTAGCGGCGCGCGTTGTCCAGGGCCACCCCGGCCCGGGCCGCCAGCGACTCCACGGCCACGGCCTCGCCGGGCAGGAACGGTTCCCGCTGCGGGCCGCGGGTGCAGGCGATGAAACCGATGACGGCGCCGCGCAGGTGGAGCGGCACCACGAGGAAGGACGCCGTCCGCAGCAGATCGTCTATGCGCTGCGCGTCCCCGCCCGCGGAGGCAAGCAGCCGCTGCGAGGTGTGCGTGTCCACCCCGTCGAGCACCTGGGTGTGCCCGGTGGCGAGGGCGCGCGCGTACGGCGTCTCGCGCGGGAAGACGATCACCTCACCGACCGGCAGCACACCGTCCCAGGTCTCCTGCGCCTCCGTGCCCACCCGCACCGCCAGCCTGCGCGCCTCGATCTGGGCCGGATCCACGGAAGGCGTCGCGTTCTCCTCCAGCACCCACCGCTCCAGCAGATACACCGACGCCGCGTCGCAGAACCCCGGTGTCAGCGCGTGCACGACGTGGGTGCCGGTCAGCCGCAGATCGAGCTCCGAGCCGATCACGTCCGCGGCGGGGGCGAAGACCTGTCTGCGGCGTGGGGGCCCGGCAGGGAGTGCGTCACCGTGGTGACTGAGCGGTTCGTTCCGCAGGGTCGTGCCTTTCCGGGTGGGGACCGGCCGCGTGGCGTGGGGCATGCGGTGTCTGCCGCGCGTTCGACGGCAATCATATGATGACTCGTCAAGGATCTTCGGGCGAAGAGGAGTTGCAGTGCCGGGTAGTGGAGGTCTGCCGCAGGGGATCGATCCGGACAAGGCGAGCGTCGCCCGAATGTACGACGCGATGCTGGGCGGCGAGCACAATTTCGCCATAGACCGCGAGGCGTTGGCGGCGTTCACGGCGATCGACCCCCAGGTGCGCACCCTGGCCCGGGCCAACCGCGACTTCCTCGGCCGGGCCGTGCGTTTCCTGGTCGCCTCCGGAGTACGGCAGTTCATCGACCTCGGCTCGGGCATCCCCACCCAGGGCAACGTCCACGAGGTCGCGCAGGCGGCCGGCCCCGGCGCCCGCGTGGTCTACGTCGACAACGACCCGGTGGCCGTGGCGCACAGTACCTCCCTCCTCGCCGACAACCCTGACGCGGACATCGTCGACGGCGACATCCGGCGGCCGGCCGAGGTCCTGTCCGCCCCGCAGGTAAGGAAGTTGATCGACTTCGAGCAACCGGTCGCCGTCCTGATGATCACGATCCTGCACTTCATCACGCCCGCGGAGGACCCGGCCGGCATCGTCGCCGCGTTCCGCGACGCGCTGCCCGACGGCAGCTGGCTGGCGCTGAGCCACGCCACCAACCAGGACCGCCCGGACACCGCCGCGGCCGTCGGCCAGTTGTACCGCTCGAAGGCCACCTCGCCCGTCACCGCCCGTTCCCACGACGAGATCCTGGGCCTGTTCGACGGCTTCGACCTCGTCGAACCCGGTCTGACCTACGTCCCCCTGTGGCGCCCGGACGCCGAGGACGAGATCCCGGAGAACCCGTCGGAGTACTGGGTCTACGCGGGCGTCGGCCGCAAGGGCGCGTGAGGGAGCGCGCGAGCCGCCGGGCCATGTTCCGTACCGAAGGCCAGGTGTCCGCCCCGGATTTGACCGAACGAGGGGGAGTGAGACGTGCGAACCGGGGCAAGGGGCTCTTGTCGGTAGTTCGTTCGAACGAATGGGGTGGGCGTTATGGGAGCCGTGACGGCAGCGAAGGCACCGGCCACGGCAGGGCGGCGGGTGGCGGCCGAGGAGTCGCTCCCGTTGATCGCGGAGCCGTCGAAGGTGAGCCCGAAGGACGCGCGTGAGCTGTCGCGCCAGTTCTTCGACCGGCTGACCTCGCTGGAGGAGGGCACCCACGAGTTCCAGTACGTGCGCAACACCCTGATCGAGATGAACCTCTCCCTCGTGCGCTACGCGGCGGCCCGCTTCCGCAGCCGCAGCAACAACGAGATGGAGGACATCGTCCAGGTCGGCACGATCGGACTCATCAAGGCGATCGACCGC
This sequence comes from Streptomyces sp. NBC_01622, assembly GCF_045209635.1. NCBI lineage: Bacteria > Bacillati > Actinomycetota > Actinomycetes > Kitasatosporales > Streptomycetaceae > Streptomyces > Streptomyces sp. NBC_01622. The sequence goes on along the minus strand of NZ_CP109293.1, from coordinate 494,540 downwards.
TTCGAACTCTCCCGTCAGGTCGAGTTCACCTCGTTCGCCGTCCCCTACATCGTCGGCGAGATCAAGCGCTTCTTCCGCGACACCAGCTGGGCCGTCCATGTGCCGCGCCGGCTGCAGGAGGCCCGCGTCGAGCTCGCCAAGGCGACCGAGGAACTCCGCTCCCGCCTCGGCCGTACGCCCACCACCCGGGAACTGTCCGAGCTGATGTGCCTGACCGAGGAAGAGGTCATCGAGGCCCGCAAGGCGTCCAACGGCTACACCTCCTCCTCGCTCGACGCCGCGCTCAGCTGCGACGCCGGCACCGAGGGCGAGACCGTGCTCGCCGACGTCATCGGCGCGCACGACCCGGGTCTCGAACTGGTCGACGACCTCAGCTCCTTGGCCCCCCTGATCGCCCAACTCGACGAGCGGGAGCGGAAGATCATCCACATGCGCTACGTCGAGGAGCGCACCCAGGCCGAGATCGGCGAGGAACTCGGCGTCTCCCAGATGCACGTGTCCCGCCTCATCAGCCGTATGCTCCGGCGCCTGCGCGCGGGGCTGCTCGATCCCGCGGTCGCCTGACGGGACCGTCCTGCCCGACAATCCGGTCCGTTGGGTGAAATCGCCCTCCCTGGACGTCCGTTCCGCGGGACTCTCGTACTGTGACCGGACCGGCACCCAGGGTGCCGGTCCGGTCGTGACAGGGTTGCCGGAAGGGGGAGTTGTGGCGTGGCGGAGTGAGGTGTTCGGGGAGTCCCACGAGGGCATCGTGGGGGCGACCCTCGCCGACGGCAGTGAGCCCAAACCCGTGTATCTGGACGTGGGCAGTGGCACCAACGGATGCCAGACGCGCGAGTGGTGGGCGTACAACGGCTGGCTGGGCCGCCCCAAGGCGGCGGCCTGGCGGGCCTCCTGTGCGTGCGGCTGGCGTGGCGAGAGCCATCCCATCGACTGGGACCAGGTGGAGGACCACGACCTGGACGACCTGGACACGTCCGACGCGTACGAGGACTGGTGGGAGCACATCAGCGCGGTCGAACGCCGTACGGTCCCGCTCCCGGAGGAACTCTCCGATCTGATGGAGCAGTTGGAGGAACGGCTCGACGCGCTCGCGGAGACGGCGCCGGTGGCCGCCGTGAAGGCGGTGGCCATGCTGGAACGCATGGCGGGCCGGGTCGGCAGGGAGGCCGCGTACGGGGTCCGGGCCGACGACATGTCGGGCGAGGCACTCGGCAAGGCACTGGGACTCAGCGTGAACAGGGCGCGTTCCCGGCTCGACCGTTACCTTCGGCCCTACTGAGCGGACGGCCGGAACACCGTGCAGCGGCGCGCCGTACGGCCGCCGGACCGTGCCAGACTGGATGTACCGTTCGCCCCTGCTCCGTCGTTCCCGCACCGCACCGAGGTTGTCCGTGACCAAGCCCCCGGCCCGAGTCCTCCAGCGAAGCAACGCGCGCTCCAACCGGGAACGCATCCTGGCCACGGCCCGCCGGGAACTCGGCCGGAACCCGGACATCACCCTGGAGGAACTCGCCCGTGCCTCCGGTGTGGTGCGGCGCACGCTGTTCGGGCACTTCCCCGGCCGGGAGGCGCTGTTGGAGGCGCTGGCCGAGGAGGCCGCGGACGCGCTGAAGGCCGCGCTGCCCGCCGACCCGGAACCCGCGGAGCGGGAGTCGGCCGACCGGGCGTTCGCGCGCTTCGTCCTGTCGATGTGGACCGTGGGCGACCGCTACCGGCTGCTGCTGGCCCTGGCTCGCCGCGACCTGGGTGTCGAGCGGGTGGCCGAGGTCCTGGCGCCGGCCCGCCGTGCCGCCACGACCATCCTGGACCGCGGTCAGCGCGACGGCGTCTTCCATACTCAGCTGCCTCCCGCCGTACTGAGCGCCGGACTTGAGGCCCTGACGATCGCGCTGCTCGAAGAGCTCAACACCGGCGAGCTGGAGGACGACGGTACGCACGCGGCCGTCGCCGCGCTGATCGCGACCGGGGTCCCGGAGAAGCAGGCGCGTGACGTGGTGGACGAGATCGCGGCCGCGGCGGCTCGCACGGTCACGGACGACTGAGCCCTCAACCACCCTCCCCGCACGGCGAGTCGGCTCACGCCGAACCGCTCCCCGCGCTGTCGTCGGACCGGAAGGTGACCGACTCGCCCGACAGCCGGGCACCGAGCCCGCTCTCCGTCGTGGTGACGGACCGCAGTCGCAGTCCCTCGGGGATGTTCCGCAGCCGTATCGGCCGCTCGAAGACAGTGGTGAGCGCCGCTCGCCCCACGTCGGGCAGCAGGCCGCCGGTGACCTGGAAGTTCTTGAAGGCGATGCGGTTGCCGGACAGCACCGAGACGGTCGCGGCAACGGTGACGTCTGTGCCGGGAGCGAGCAGGACCTTCGCGCGTACCTGGTCGGGGCTCGAGCCCTGGGAGATTTCCAGTCCGAGGGCGTCGGACACGTCCGGGTAGGACAGCAGGGTGGTCCCCTTCGCCGAGCGGGCCAGCGCCTCCCTGTCGTCGTCGGACGTCCTCAACCCCGCCAGACGGAGCGAGAGTTGGCTCACCGGAAGCGGGCCGGTGGTGTCGCTCGCCGGTATGTCGTGTGCGGTGATGTCCACGTTCCGTAGAGTGCCGGCGGCCAGCTGGGTCAGCACGGGGAAGCCCCGGACATGGACCTCCGGCACCCCCGGACGTGAAGTCCGCGTAGTCGTGCGGGTGTTGGTGCGTGAGGTCTGTTTCAGTGGGACGGTCGCAGGTGGTGAACCGTGGCGGCGGCGCTGTCGCGTCCGACGCCCGCGGCGATGAGGGCGGCGGTGGCGGCTGCCGTGCCGTCGTCGTTCCAGAGGCCGGAGTTGACGCATTCCAGCAGCGCCGGCATCTGTGCCTCCAGGGCTCTGTTGAGCGGGCCCGGCGGGACGGCGGTGTGGAAGACGCCCTGCTGTTGGCCCTGGGTGAGGATCCCGATGACGGTCTCGCGGGCCGGGCGGAGGAGCGCGTCGCTCGCGTCGGGGCCGAGGTCGTGGTGGGCGAGTCCGAGGAGCGTGCGGTAGCGGTCGCCGACCGGCCACAGGGCCAGGACGAAGCGGGCCGGCGCGGTCACGGCGTCCGGCGTCGGCGCCCGGGTGGCGGCGCTCACCCGCCGTACCGCCTCCCCGGCGTCCGCGGCGAGGTCCTGGACGAGCGCGGCCCGCCCGGTGAAGTGCCCGTAGACGGTGCGCCGGGCCACGCCGGCCGCCCCGGCGATGTCACCGAGGCTGCAGTCGGGGTCGCGGCCCAGTTCCCGCAGGGCCGCTTCCAGGATGCGGGCGCGGGTGGCCTGTGCCCTGGCGCTGCTGCGGCTGATCACGTCGACACCTCCTGGAGGGGCTGGCTCGTCACGGCATAGTTGCACATCGATGGGCAATAAAATAGTCTGCACATCGGTGAGCAATTAATGCGTCCCCAGGAGTCCCCGATGCCGCTCTTCGTCACCACCCCCGTCGACCGGATGGCCGGGCCCTACGCGCGCCGCCGGTCCGCCCTGATCGTGCTGTGCCTGAGCCTGCTGATCGTGGTCATGGCGAACACCTCACTGATCGTGGCCGCACCCGACATGACCACTGACCTCGGCCTGAGCAGCAGCGATCTGCAGTGGGTCATCGACGGCTACACCGTCCCGTACGCCGCGCTGATGCTCGTGCTGGGCTCGATCGGTGACAAATACAGCCGCCGCGGCGCCCTCGTCACCGGCCTGGTGATCTTCGCCGGCGGGTCGGTGGTGGGCAGCCTCGTCCACGAGACCGGCCTCGTCATCGCGGCCCGCGCGATCATGGGAGTGGGCGCGGCCGTGGTCATGCCGGCCACGCTGTCCCTGCTGGTCGCGATCTTCCCGAAGCGCGAGCGGGCGCGGGCCATCACCGCCTGGACCGCCACCTCGGGCCTCGCCATCGCCGTCGGCCCGCTGGTCGCGGGGTGGCTGCTCAAGGACCACGCGTGGGGCTCCACGTTCCTGATCAACGTCCCCATCGCTGTCCTCGCGGTGGTCGGCGCCCTGGCCCTCGTCCCGCCGTCCAAGGCCGACACGACGTTCCGCATCGACTACGTGGGCGGTCTGCTCTCCATCGTCTCGGTCGGCAGCCTCGTCTACGCCATCATCGAGGGCCCGCACTTCGGGTGGGGCGCGGGACCGGTCACCGCGGCCGTCGTCGCCGCCGTAGGACTGCCCGCCTTCGTGGCCTGGGAGCTGCGCCACCCGCACCCCATGCTCGACGTCCGCAAGTTCGCCCACCGCCCCTTCAGCGGCTCGATGACGGCGGTGCTGTTCTTCTTCTTCGGCACCTTCGGCGCGGTCTACTACGCCACGCAGTTCCTGCAGTTCGTCCTCGGCTACAACGCGCTGGAGACCGGCGTACGACTGCTGCCGCTGGCCGGAGCCGTGTTCCTCGGCGCCGCGGTCACCGGACGGCTCACCCCCAAGCTCGGCATGAAGCCCATGGTGGTGACCGGCATGGTGCTGGGCACCGTGGCCGTCCTCCTGCTCACCCAGGTCGACAAGACCTCCGCGTACGGCGACTTCCTGCCCACGATGACGCTGCTCGGCTTCGCGATCGGGCTGAGCGTCTCCCCGGCCACGGACACGATCATGGGCTCCTTCCCGGAGAACGAGCTCGGCGTCGGCGGCGGCGCCAACGACACCGCGCTGGAACTGGGCGGCTCCCTCGGCATCGCCATCCTCGGCTCGCTGCTGGGCACCACCTACAAGGACAAGCTGACGGACCTGGTCGGCGGCCATCTCCCCGCCGCCGCGCTGGACACCGCCAAGGACTCGGTCGGCGGCGGCCTGGCGGTCGCCCAGGAGATCGCGAAGACGCCGTCCGCCGGTCCGCAGCAGGCACAGGCCCTGGTCGACGCCGTGCACGAGGCCTTCGCCCACGGTGTCGCGCAGACCAGTCTGGTCGGCGGGATCATCATGGCCGCCGGCACGCTGATCGTCCTCGCGGTCCTGCCCGGCCGCCGCGCGGTCGGCGAACCGGAGCCGAAGCCGACGGAGACCAGCCGAGACCAGGAGCACGCCGACTCCGTCTGAACTCCGGTGCGATGCGGGCCCCTTCGTACAGCGGGAGCACCGCACGATCGCGCGCGGCGCCGACGAGTACGGCACGGAGACGGGCGTACGCGCGCGACGAACGAACGGGGGCACACTCCGGTCCGCCGGGCCATGGTGCATAAACTGGCACAGTTCCGCCTCGGCGCCCGCTCCCTCGTCCGCTCGGAGAACACCGTCCCCGCCTTGAGCGGCGCCGGGATCGCCGACGGTTGAAGCTCACTTCACGAAATCGACGGTCCTGCCTGTGCACGCTCCGGACACCACCGCCATCACCCCCGAACCGGCCGACACGGCGCCGCGTCGCACCCGACGCTGGCTGCGCTCGGTAGTGATCACGGTCCTGCTCGCGCTGTTCACCACCGAACTGGTGCTGGGCTGGCCGTCGTTGGCCGCCGCGCTGTCACAGCTGAGCGCACCCCGGCTGAACTGGTTCGCCGTCGCGCTCGTCGCCGAGGTCGCCGCCATGGGCTGCTACGCGCGCATGCAGCGCCGGCTGCTGCGCTCGGCCGGGGTGATCGTGCCGATCCAGAAGCACGTCGCCCTGGCCTACGCCGCCCACTCGCTCAGCGTCACACTGCCCGGCGGACCGGCCTTCTCCACGCACTTCAACTACCAGCAGATGCGCCGCTTCGGAGCCACGCCCGCCGTCGCCTCCTGGTGCATCGCGCTGTCCGGCATACTCTCCGCGGCGGCCCTGGCCGGCGTCACCGCGATCTCCGCGATCGCCTCCGACGGCAGTCTGCAGTGGCACAGCCTCGTCACCCTCGGCTTGGCCGTCCTGCTGCTCACCGTCGGCATCCGGCGCATCACCCGGCACCCGGAGAAGGTCGAACCGGCCACCCGGGCCGCGCTGGCCAAGGTCAACAAGTTGCGGCACCTTCCCGAGACCCAGGGCCTCGACCGGATCCGCGGCTTCGTCGAGCAACTCCGCACCGCCCGGCTGCGACCCCGGCACGCCGTCGCCGCCGCCGTCTTCGCCGTGCTCAACTGGCTGCTCGACGCGGGCTGTCTGTGGCTGTGCTTCCACGCCATAAGCGACACGCAGATCAGCAATGCCCAACTGCTGCTGGCCTTCTGCGCGGGCATGGCCGCCGGCACCCTCACGATCATCCCGGGCGGACTCGGAATCATCGACAGCGCGCTCGTCCTCGGGCTGGTCACGGGTGGCGTGGCGACCAGCACCGCCATCGCCACGGTCGTGCTCTACCGGATCATCAGCTTCGGGTTCATCATCGGCGTCGGCTGGATAACGTGGCTGGTCATCCGCCGCCACAACCGCCGCGAGCCTCTTGTCCCGGTTGTCCAGGGGCTGTCCGACCAATGACATCGGGGCGGAAAACGCCGATGGTGCCCAGGAGGACAGGGGTCCCCTGGGCACCGTCGCGGATATGTCGGCGGGCCGTCAGCTGAGGGTGAAGTCGTCCGCGGTGACGTTGGACTGGCCGTACCAGCCGTGGACGTAGACGGTGACCGTTCCGCTGCTGCCGGTGGTGAAGGCGACCGACAGCTGGTTCCAGCTCGTGCTGTTGGACCAGGTGCTCGCGGAGGCACCGCCGCTCACCCCGAGGTAGGCGTACGGTCCCTGGACCCAGGCGGTGAGCGTGTAGCTCTTGTTGGGGGACAGGGCGACGGTCTGGTCGCATTCGCCGGTACCGCTGGCACTCGGCGTGACCTGAAGGCTGTGGCTTCCGCTGTGCACCGGACTGGAGACCACCGCGCTGCCGCCCGTGCAGGTCCACGGGCTCAGACTGCCGGTCTCGAAGCCCGCGTTGGTCAGCGAGCCCCCGCCACCCCCTCCTCCACTGCTGCTGGTGACGGTGAGCGTGTACGTGGCGCTGTGGCTGCCGGTCGCGGCGGTGCCGGTGACGGTGATCGGGTAGCTGCCCGCGGCCACGGACGAGCCGACCGTCGCCGTCAGCGTCGAACTGCCCCCGGATGTCACGGAGTTGGGGCTGAACGAGACGCTGACGCCGGAGGGTGCGCCGGAGGTGGAGAGGCTGACGGACTCGGCGCTGCCGGAGGTGACGGCGGTGGAGACGGCCGAGGTCGCCGAACCGCCCTGGGCCACCGAGGCTGAGCCCGGCGACAGGGACAGTGAGAAGTCGCTGGTGGTGCCTCCGCCGCCGCCCGTGCCCGTGCCCGTGTAAGGCACGAACGCGTCGGTGAACGCGAGGCTGTTCTGGCTGATCTGACTGCACGTGGGCAGGGAGTTGGCGCTGCCGCTGCACGCCTGGTCCCGGGTGATCGCCCAGAACGCCAGCCGGCCGACGCTGTTCTGCGCGGCGAAGCTCTCCACCGTCTGGGCGTCGGCCAGGGTGAAGGTGGAGCCGTCGTCGTTCTTGCCGATCATCGGGGTGATGCCGAGGTTGGCGTAGGTGTAGCTGGAGTCGACGGACTGCATCTGCGCCAGCGTGGCCTTCGCCGCGGAGACGGCGGCCTGCCCCATCTCGGTGCCGGTGCCCGCGTAGTAGTCCATGGCCATGATGTTGAGCACGTCGATCTTGATGCCCGCGTTCTTGGCGGCCTTGACGATGTTGACGCCGTCGCCGGTCAGCCCGCTCGTCAGCACCGGGAGGGTCATGGAGAACTTCAGGTTCGGGTTGGCCGCCTTGAGGTCCTTCATCGCCTGCATCTGGCGGGCCGCCGCCGCGGTGTCCGCGATGGCGGCGCCCTCGATGTCGAAGTCGAGCTGGGTGACGCCGTAGTCGTTGATGACGGCCTGGTATCCGGCGTCGATGCTGCTCTGCGTCGAGCACGTCCAGGCCAGCGGCTCGCCGCTCGCACCGCCGGAGGAGATGATGACCGACGCGCCCTCGGACTTCGCCTTGGCGATCAAGGGGTCGGTGAAGGAGTCGTTGCCGATGGGGAGTGTGTCGCCCCAGATCTGGTTGCAGCCGACGCCGAGCACGAAGGCCGCTGTGTACGCCTTGAGCTGGTGTCCGGTGATGGCGGTGTCGAGCAGTCCTTCCTGACTGTTCGACATGTCGACGTAGGGGGCCACGGAGTAGACGCTGCTTCCCGCGGCGCTGCTCGCGGGGGCCAGGGCGACGGTGACGCCGGTGACCGAGAGCGCGAGGGTGCACACGGAAGCCGCGAGTCTTGCCAGGCGCATGACAGATCCCCTTTCGGGGGTGCCTATAAGGGGGGAGTGATGGGGGGTGGCACGTGAAGGCTTTGGTATATACCAAAGCGCCCGCACGGCTCTCCGTCAAGAGGACTAGACCAACTCGATACCGTCGGGTCGGTCTGCCTCAACTCCCCACGAGTGTCGGCGTCATGAGGTGCCGACACTCGCGTCCTCGAGGCCGGTCCGGGCTCAGGCCGGGTTCGCCGCGCGTGCGACCAGGTCCAGTGCGATGTCCGTGATCATGTCCTCCTGGCCGCCGACCATCGCCCGCCGCCCCGCCTCGACCAGGATGCTGCGCGTGTCGAGTCCGTAGCGGGCGGCGGCCGTCTCGGCGTGGCGCAGGAAGCTGGAGTACACGCCCGCGTAGCCGAGGCTGAGGGTCTCGCGGTCCACCCGCACCTCGCGGTCCTGCAGCGGTCGTACGAGATCGTCGGCCGCGTCCATGACCGGGAACAGGTCGCAGCCGTGCTTCCAGCCCATCAGGTCGGCCACCGCGACGAACGCCTCCAGCGGGCAGTTGCCCGCGCCCGCGCCCTGGCCCGCGAGGGAGGCGTCGACGCGTATCGCGCCGCTCTCGACCGCGACGACCGTGTTGGCCACGCCCAGTGCGAGATTGTGGTGCGCGTGGATGCCCAACTCGGTCTCCGGGGCGAGGACTTCGCGGTACGCGCGGAAGCGGTCCCGGACGCCGTCCATCGTCAACCGGCCCCCGGAGTCGGTGACATACACACAGTGGGCCCCGTAGGACTCCATCAGCTTGGCCTGGCGGGCGAGTTCGGCCGGCTCGGCCATGTGGGACATCATCAGGAAGCCGGCCACATCCATGCCCAATTCCCGTGCGGCGGCGATGTGTTGGGCGGAGATGTCGGCCTCGGTGCAGTGCGTGGCGACCCGTACCGAGCGGATGCCCAGCGCGTGGGCCTGCCTGAGGTCGTGGACGGTTCCGATGCCGGGCAGCAGCAGGGTCGTGGGGACCGTCTGCCGTACGACGTCGGTGACGGCCTCGATCCACTCCCAGTCGGTGTGGGCGCCGACGCCGTAGTTGATGCTGGAGCCCGACAGCCCGTCGCCGTGGGCGATCTCGATGGCGGCCACTCCGGCCGAGTCCAGGGCGGCGGCGATCGCGCGGGCCTGGTCGACGGTGTAGCGGTGGCGTACGGCGTGCATGCCGTCCCGGAGGGTGACGTCCTGGACGTAGAGAGACGGGGTCACTTGGCGGTCTCCTTGGCAGTGCGGGCGGCCATGCGCTCGGCGGTGCGCAGGGCGGCCGAGGTCATGATGTCGAGGTTCCCGGCGTAGGCGGGGAGGTAGTGGGCGGCCCCCTCGACCTCCAGGAACACCGACACCTTCAGCAGCTCACCCGCGCCCGGGGCGAGGCTGCGCAGCGGGTCGTCGGCCGTCACCCGGTCGTACTGCACCTTCTGCTTGAGGCGGTAGCCGGGCACGTACGACTGGACGCGGCCGACCATCTCCTCGACGGACGCGGTGACCGCCTCGGTCGCGCAGTCGGAGACCAGGCAGTGCACGGTGTCCCGCATGATCAGCGGGGGTTCGGCCGGGTTGAGGACGATGATCGCCTTGCCGCGCGCGGCGCCGCCGACCGCCTCGATGGCCCGGGAGGTGGTCTCGGTGAACTCGTCGATGTTCGCGCGGGTGCCGGGGCCGGCCGAGCGCGAGGCGATCGACGCGACGATCTCGCCGTAGTGGACCGGTGAGACGGCGCCCACGGCGGCGACGATCGGGATCGTGGCCTGGCCGCCGCAGGTGACCATGTTGACGTTCGGGGCGTCGAGGTGGGCCTCGCCGTTTACCGGCGGGACGACGTACGGGCCGATGGCGGCCGGAGTGAGGTCGACGAGGGTGCGGCCCAGGGGCCGTAGGACCTCTTCGTGGTGGCGGTGGGCGCCGGCCGAGGTCGCGTCGAAGACGAGGTCGACGTCGGCGAACTCGTCCAGTTCGACCAGTCCTTCGACGCCCTCGTGAGTTGTGGCGACCTTGAGGCGGCGGGCGCGGGCCAGGCCGTCGGAGTCCGGGTCGATGCCGGCCAGCGCGGCGATCTCCAGGGTGTCCGAGAGGCGCAGGACCTTGATCAGGAGGTCGGTGCCTATGTTGCCGGAGCCGATGATGGCGACCTTGGTCGTCACTTGCCGTTCCCTTCCGTGGCGAAGCGGACCCGTACCGAGCCCAGGTCCGAGATGTGCGCCTCGAAGGAGTCTCCGGGGGCGGCGGGCGTCATCGGGCCGAGGGCGCCGGTCAGCACGAGGTCGCCCGCGCGCAGCGGGTCTCCCCGCTCGGCGAGGGCCGAGGCCAGCCAGACCGCCGCGGTGAGGGGGCTGCCGAGACAGTCGGCGCCGGTGCCCTCGGAAACCGTCTCACCGTCCCGGCTCATGGTCATCGTGACCGCGCGCAGGTCCACGGCGGTCAGCGGTACGGGCGTGCCGCCCAGGACGTACAGGCCGCAGGAGGCGTTGTCGGCGACGGTGTCGACCAGGGAGATGTCCCAGTTCCGCACCCGGCTGTCGACGATCTCCAGCGCGGGCAGCGCGAAGTCGACCGCGCGCAGCACGTCCACGATCGTGCACTCGGGGTGCGGCAGGTCCCGGCCGAGGACCAGCGCGACCTCCGCCTCCACCTTCGGCTGGAGCAGTCGGCCCACGGGCACCTCGCCGCCGTCCGGCACCGCCATGTCGGCGAACAGCGCGCCGAAGTCCGGCCGGTCCACGCCGAGTTGGCGCTGTACGGCGGGGGAAGTCAGGCCGATCTTGCGGCCGACGATGCGGCGGCCGGAATCCAGACCGCGCCGGACGTTGAGCTGCTGCACGGCGTAGGCGGTCTCCAGGCCGCCGCCGTCGAGCAGGTCGCGCACCGGCGGACAGGCGACCCCGGTACGGGTGGCCTCCGCCAGCAGGTCGGCGGCCTTGACCACGGCCGGGGACACGGCGTCCGGGCGGGCGCCGTCGGGCACGGTGGGCACGGGTTACCTCCTGGGAGAGCAGTGCGGGTACACCCCTCGGTATAGACAGCATCCCCTCCAGTGGACAATGTTTGTTCCGTGACACGGAACATCGCGGGCGGCAGCATGCTGGAGAAGGCCGCGCTCATCCTCGACTGCTTCAGTCCGAGCGGCGGACCGTACCGCCTGTCGGAACTTTCGGAGCGCACCGGACTGCCCAAGCCCACCGTCCACCGGCTGGCGGCCGACCTCGTCGGGCTGGGCTGGCTGGAGCGCTCGGGTCCGCGCTATCTGCTGGGCGCGAAGCTGTTCGAGCTGGGCTCGCTGGTGCCGCACCGGCGCGATCTGCGCGAGACGGCCCTGCCGTTCCTCCAGGACCTGTTCGAGGCCACCCGTGAGACCATCCACCTCGGCGTCCGCGAGGGCATGGAGGTGGTCTACCTGGAACGCATCCACGGCCACGAGGCCCTGCGGCTGCCCTCCCGCATCGGCGGCAGCCTGCCACTGACCTGCACGGCCGTCGGCAAAGCCCTACTGGCTTTCTCAGGCGCCGAGTTGACGGAGGAGGTGCTGTCCCGGCCGCTGCCGAGCCTCACCCCGTACTCGATCACCGACCCGGCCCGGCTGCGCACGGCCCTGGAGAAGATCCAGGTCTCCGGCCTCGCCTACGAGGAACAGGAGGCGGCCTCGGGCGTGAGCTGCATCGCGGCCCCGGTGTTCGCCGGCGACACCGCGGTCGCCGCCCTCTCGGTCGCCGTACCGCGCACTCGCTTCCGGCCCGCCCAACTCGCCCCGGCGGTACGGACGGCGGCGCTCGGACTGTCCAGGGTGCTGAGGGGCGCAGGTGCCCCGCGGTCCCCACTGTCCTAGCGGCGAACCCGACCGTACACTGACAAGTCACGGTAACGGGGGCGTTGTTGAGCGGGGGGAGAATCATGTCCGGGGACCAGTACGGCGGTTATCAGGGGTATCAGGGCTTCGCCGTTCCACCCATGCCGTCCAGTCCACCACCCGCGCCGCCGGACCGACTCAGATCCGTCGCGGTCGGCCTGCTCAACCTCAGTGGCCTCGGCCTCGGTTACGCGCTGACGCGCCGCTGGCTGCTGATGGCCGTGTGCTGGGTCGCGACCGTCGTCCTGCTGCTGGTGGCGCTGCCCGCCGACCCGGACGGCGTCTCGGGTCCGCTCGTCGTGCTGTACGTCGTGTTCCTCGGGTTCGCCGCCGTCCACGGTGCGTTGGTCGGTCTGCGCACCCGGCTGGCCTGGCCCGCGCCCACACCGCTCGCGATCCTGCTGGGCCTGGTGCTGCTCGCCGTACCCGCCGGGGGAGTCGTGCTGTACGACAACGCCCGTGACGAGGCGACTCAGCAGATGCTCCTCGACCGGCTGGAGAAGGCCGACCAACTCGTGGCGGACAGCGGCAAGTTGTCGTTCTCCGCGGCCGAACCCCACTACCGCCAGGCGCTGGGCGTGTACGACGACCTCACCACCGCGCACTCCGGATCGCGGGCGGCCGACAAGGTGCCCGACCGGCTGAAGACCTTCTACACGACGGTCGCCGGGGCCTACTCGCAGAAGAACTACTGTGCCGCGATACCCCAGTTGAAGTATCTGCGGACCGTCCCGGGCACCATCGGCAAGAAGCAGCTGGGCACGCTGACCACCTGGCCGGACGACCGGCTGGCCACCTCCCTCTACGAATGCGCCTCCACCTCGCTGGCCACGCAGAGCGCCGACTGGCCGACGAACTTCGGGGATCTGCTGGCCACCTTCCCCCAGTCGTCCCAGGCGGGTCAGGTCGAACCGGCCGTCAAGTCGGCTGTCACCAGGGCGGCGCAGGGTGTGAGCGGAAGCGAGCCGTGCGCGGCCGTCGAGCGGTTGCAGAGTCTCTCCACCCAGATCGGGAGCCTGCAGGGCGGACAGGCGGGCGTGGCCGACGCGCTCGGCGCGGACGCCACGCGCGCCGGCAGTCAGGCCGACGCCGGGGCCTACCAGTGCGGAATCTCGCAGTACAAGTCCGGTGACTTCGACTCGGCGCTCAGCACGATGAACGACTTCGTGAAGAACAACACGCACGACAGGAACCGGGCCCGCGCCAAGAAGATCGCGATCGCCGCCGAGGTGGCCCAGACGGTCCCCGCCGCGGGCAAGAAGCTGCCGACCACCGCGTCCGGCGGCAGCATCTCCGTCACGGTCAAGAACGACAGCCCCGACGACATCACCGTCCTGTACACCGGGCCGGTCACCGGCAGCTTCACGCTCAAGGCCTGCGGCAGCTGCACGACGTACTCCCTGACCACCACCCTGCTGACCGGGTTCAAGCCGTGCAGCGGCGGCAAGAACTACCCGCAGAAGACGATCAGTCTGCCCACCGGCACCACGTACTTCGTGCACCGTCCGGACAGTTCGACCGCGAGCCCGGCCTCGGACACGGCCAAGCTCAGGTCGGGCTACATCTACACGGAGTGCGCCTACGCCACGGGGTCCTTCGGCACCGGCTGACGCACGAGGGTCCGCTCACAGCAGCGCCGGTGCGTGGAAGGTGCCGAGGCCGGTGGTCAGGTCGCGGTCCAGCCAGTAGCGGCGCGGCTCGGCGAGCATGACGGCGACGCTGACGCCGAGCAGGCCGGGGATCCTCGCCAGCTCGTCGTCGACGAAGCGCGCCAGGGCGGAGCGGTCGGTCACCAGGCCGGTGGCGAGCACCGACATGTCGCTGGCCACCTGCGCGGCGAGCCGCGTCTGCGGGAGCTGGTCGATGCGGTGCATGACCTCGGGGGTCGCACCCGGGGCCACCCGCAGGCGCAGGATGAACGCGGTCTGGAAGCCGAGCCATTCCGACACGATCTCCAGGCGCGGCTTGACCCATCCCTCGTCCAGGACCCGGCGGACGACGCGGTGCGCGGTGGAGGTGGCCAGACCGGTGGCCCGTGAGACGCTCGCCGCGGACGCGCGGCTGTCCCGGAGCAACTCGGTGACGACACCGCGCTCCGCCTCGCTCAGCGGCTTCGCCGGGGGTGTCGCGGTCGCGGTGCCCTCGGGGCGGGCGCCGGCGAGCTTCAGCAGCTCGGCGCGCTCGGTGTCCGTGAGGAACTGCGGGTCCCAGGTCCGGCCCCGGCGCAGCGTGCTGAGCGCGGGCAGCGCGTTCACGCGGCGGACACCGGGCACGGAGAACATCCGGTCGATCGCCTCGCTGGTCGCCGCCTCCGACGGGGCGTGCACGACGGCGTAGAGCGGGTAGTCGCCCGAGATCTGCGCCAGCAGCTGGAGATGGGGCAGGCCGCGGAGCCGGTGGAGGACGGCCAGTGGGCTCTCGCCGGTGATGTCCAGGAAGACGTGGACCGGCATCGCCGTGGAGTGGATGCCCCAGTCGGCCTGCCCGATCACGCGCACCATGCGGGCCTCGTGCAGGCGGTCGTAGCGCCGTTTGAGCGTGCTGGCGTCGGCGGCCAGGATCTCGCCGATGTCGTCCCAGGTGGCCCGGGGCGCCAGGTGCAGCGCGCCGATGAGGCGCCGGTCGAGCTCGTCGAGGAGAGGACGGGTCATAGGCCTCACTCTAGATGCCGTTTAATCCCACCGTTACATCCAGGGGATGGAGAATCTCTCATTGAGGTGCCATCGTTCGCAGGAACATCCCCCCATTGTGTGAAGAGGTACCGATGAGTGTCACCTCGGCCCAGCCTCAGCCGCAGTCCACCGAGCCCCGGTCGAGGGCCCTGCGCACCGCGTTCCGGGGCCTGGCGGCGATCGAGAAGATCGGGAACAGACTCCCCAACCCCTTCTGGCTGTTCTGGATCCTCGCGGGCGTCGTCGCCGTCCTCAGCGCCGTCCTGGCGACGACCGGTCTGAGCGCCGTGCACCCCGGCACGCACGAGACCATCGAGGTACGGAATCTCCTCAGCAAGGACGGCCTCACCATGGCCGTCGAGGGAGCCGTCGACAACTACGCGGCCTTCCCGCCGCTGGCCACCATCCTCACCGTGATGTTCGGCATCGCCGTCGCCGAGAAGAGCGGACTCTTCTCCGCCCTGCTGCGCCGCATGGTCGCCCGCGTGCCGGGCCGGTACCTCACCTTCGCCCTGTCGATGACGGCCATGGTCAGTCATGTCGCGGGCGACGCCGCCTACGTCACCCTCATCCCGCTCGGTGCCCTGGTCTTCCGCGCGGCCGGCCGCAGCCCGGTCCTCGGCTGTGTCGTCGCCTACGTCTCGATCGCCGCCGGGTACGACGCCTCCCCGTCGCTCACCACCACCGACGTCCTGCTGTCCGGGATCTCCACGGCCGCCGCCCACACCATCGACGCGCACTACGTCGTCACCCCGGTCGCCAACTACTTCTTCGGCCTCGGCTCCTCGATCCTGGTGGCCCTCGTGATCACCCTGGTCGTCGACAAGGTCCTCGCCCGCCGCTCCGACCTGGAACCCGACGAGCCGGTCGCCGCGCCCGACGCCGAGGAACTGGCCGCGATCGAGATCACCGACCGGCAGCAACGCGCCCTGCGCGCCACCGGGTTGGTCGCCGTCGGCTTCCTCGCGTTCCTCGCGGCGGCCATGATCCCCGCCTCCTCGCCCCTGCGCGGCGAGGGCGGCGGCATCGTCAACTCCCCGCTCATCGGCGGGATGGCGCTCGTCCTGGGCGTGTTCTTCGCCGTGCTCGGCACCGTCTACGGCCGGATGACCGGCACCTTCACCGCCGCCCGCGACAGCATCGGCGCGATGGTGGACGGCACCCGTTCCATGGCACCGATCCTCGTCCTGTTCTTCGCGATCGCCCAGTTCCTCGCCTACTTCAAGTGGACGAACATCGGCGACATCCTTGCCGTCAAGGGCGCCGAGACCCTGCGCGACCTGCACCTCCACGGCTGGACGGTGCTCGTCGGCATCGCCGTGCTGATCACCTTCATGAACCTGGTCATCACCAGCGGCTCCGCGCTGTGGGCGCTGGCCGCGCCGGTCCTCGTGCCCATGCTGATGCTCATCGGCATCGAGCCCGAGACCACCCAGGCCGTCTACCGCGTGGCCGACTCGGTCACCAACTGCGTGACCCCGATGAGCCCTTACTTCGTCATGGCCCTGGGCTTCATCCAGCGATACCGCAAGTCGGCCGGCATCGGCACCCTGGCCTCCTTCACGATCCCCATCGCCGCCGTCGTCTGGGTCGTCTGGGTCGCGTTCTTCGTGGCCTGGTACCTGCTGGGCATCCCGCTCGGCATCGGCTGAACCCCGACTGAGCTACGTCACCCGCCGGTTCGCAAAAGAAAGCAGATCATGACCGCCTCACCCGCACCCGCCGCCACCCTCACCACCCGCGCCCAGGACGCCTCGTCGCGGATCGTCGACGACATCCTGACCCTCGTCCGCCACGAGACCGGCAGCTACGACCTTCCCGCCCTCGCGACCGGCCTGGACCTGCTGCGCGAACTGACCGTGGAGCGGCTCGGCCGCCCCGACCACGAACAGCGGCACCCGGGCGGAGAGTGCGGCGACACCCTCACCCTGACCTACGCGGGGACGGGTGCAGGCCAGGTGGCGCTCGTCGGCCACTACGACACCGTGTGGCCGACCGGAACCCTCGCCGGATGGGAGCAGCCCGGGGCGTCCGAGGACGGGCGGCCGAGGCTGAGCGGGCCGGGCATCTTCGACATGAAGACCGGTCTGGCGCAGGGCATTTGGGCCCTGAAGCTGGCCAGGGAGAGCGGGGCGCCCCTGCCCACCGTCACCTTCCTCTTCAACGGTGACGAGGAGATCGGCTCCCTCTCCTCGCGGCCGGTGATCGAGGAGCTCGCGCAGAAGGTGGATGCGACGTTGGTCCTTGAGCCGAGTGCCCACGGCGCGGTGAAGACCGCCCGCAAGGGCACCGGGATCTTCCAGGTCACGGCCACCGGCGTCGAGTCCCATGCGGGGCTCGCACCGCAGGACGGGGCGAGCGCGATCACCGCACTGTCCGAGTTCGTGGTGGCCGCCGCGGCCGTCGCCGCCCCGGAGCGGGGCACCACCATCAATACCGGGCTCATCAAGGGCGGTTCGGCCATCAACGTCGTCGCCGGGCAGGCGACCGCGGGCGTCGACATCCGGGTCAGCAGCGCCGCCGAACAGGACCGGGTGGACGCCGAGTTGGACGCCATCAAGGTCAGCGACCCGCGCGTCCGCATCGAGGTCGACCATGCTTGGAACCGCCCGCCGATGACCCTCAACGCGGCTTCCGCCCCGCTGCTCGGCCTCGCCCGCGAGGTCGCGTGTGAGCAGGGCCGCGCCCCCCTGCGCGACACCGCCGTCGGCGGCGCCAGCGACGCCAACTTCGTCGCCGCGCTCGGGTTGCCGGTGCTGTGCGGAATGGGCGCGGTCGGCGACGGGGCGCATGCGCAGGGGGAGTTCATCTATCCGGATACCGTGCCCGGGCAGACCGCGCTGGTCGCGGGGTTGTTGGGGCGACTGGTGGAACCGCTGCGGGGTTGACCGCGATCGGCCCGTCCAGGGTGGGGCGCGTCATGGGACCGACCGCCGGCCGGGGACAATCGGTGCCATGACGGACGACAGAGACGACCCCGAGGGCCGCCTGGCCAGGATCGAGCGGCTGCTGGAGGACGGCAGGCGCGATGTGGTGCCCGCGTGGCGGCGGGTGACGCGCGGGGAGACGCGGTGGGCCGTGTCGGCCGTGATCCTCGTGGCGGTTGCCGTGCAGCTGATGCTGCCGCTCCGGCTCGCCTTCCGGCCGTACTGGCTGCTGCCGGCCCTGGAACTCGTCCTGATGGTCGGTCTGTTCGTCGCCAATCCCCGGCGGATCGAGCCCGGCACTCGGTGGCTGCGCTGGCCGAGTCTGGTCCTGACGGGCGTGATCACCCTGGCCAACGGGTGGGCAGCGGCCCGGCTGGTGGTGGGGCTGGTCAGGGGCACCGACGAGCTGGGCGCCGGACCGCTGCTGCTGACCGGCGGGGGCATCTGGCTGACGAACGTCATCGTGTTCGCCCTCTGGTACTGGGAGTGGGACCGGGGCGGGCCCGTGGCGCGGGTCATGGGCAGCCATCCCTACGCCGACTTCCTCTTCGTCCAGATGCAGAGCCCGGAGACCGCGCCACCGGACTGGGAACCGGCGTTCCTGGACTACCTGTACCTGTCCTTCACCAACTCCACGGCCTTCAGCCCGACCGACGTGATGCCGCTCTCGCGCTGGGCCAAGATGCTGATGATGGGCCAGTCCTCGGTCTCCGTGTCGATCGTCGTCCTGGTTGTCGCGCGGGCGGTCAACATCCTTCGCTAGCGACGGACTCCGTGCAGCGGACAGCGACGCCGAGTACGCCCTTCCCAAGGCCTACTCGACGTCGCAGCCCATGTCCTGCTGACCCCGCCGGATCAGCAGGCGCCCTCGTCCTGCCAGGGGCCCCACTGGGAGGCACCGGGCACCTCGTTCTGGGTCCACCACTTGGCGGCCCAGTTGTGGTTGCCGTACGACACCTCGTTGCCCTGTGTGTAGACGGCGGTGGAGCTCCACGCCGTCTTGCATGTGCCGGGGGTCGGCGTGGGAGTCGGGGTCGGCGTCGGTGTCGTGGTCGGCGGGGTCACGCCCGCGAACTGGACCGAGTACTTCGCGAAGTCCCACGCGTTCTGCGCGACGCTGGAGCAAGTCCCGGACGTCGTACCGCCGTTGTCGACCGGGCTGCACTGCCGGTCGCGGTTGAGGGACCAGAACGTGAAGCGGTCCATGTTGTGGCTGGTGGCGTAGTTCAGGACCGTCTGGAAGTCGGCCTGGGTGAAGTACTCGCCGGTGTCGCTGCGCCCGTTCATGCCCGAGAAGCCCTCGTGGGCGTACGCGGTCGCCTGGTCCCAGCCGAACGTGGACTGCAGGATGGAGTTGAAGTTGGTGAGCGCGCTGGTCTGCGAGGCCGCGCCGTTGAAGCCGCCGTCGAACGGCATGATGGAGAAGTTGTTCGGGGTGAACCCCTGCGACTTCGCCTCCAGCAGCATCTGCTTGCCGAACCAGCTGGTGCCGTCCGCAGTACCGGCCGTGGTGACCGAGACGTACAGGCCCGAGTTGTTCTGCTGGAGGATCTTGGCCGCGCCGATCTCGTTGTGGATGGCCGCGGTGTTCTCGTACTCCGGCTCCTCCAGGTCGAAGTCGATCGCGTGCAGGCCGTACTTGGTGATGACCTGCTGGTAGGCCGCCGCTGTGGAGGCCGGGTCGGAGCAGGCCTGGCCGAGCTTGGTGCCGCCGTAGCCGCCGATGGAGACGGAGACGTCGCCGCCCTTGGCGCGGATGGTGTTGATGACCGACTGGACGGCGGTGTCCGAGGAGACCGGTGAGGTGCCTCCCCAGGTGGGGGTGCAGCCGCCGCCGTTGGGGGCGAGGACGAAGGCGAGCTGGAAGGCCTTGAGGCCGGTGGCGTCCATGATGGTGCCGGCGTCGGGCGGGTTGTTGTCCGTCGGCATCAGGTAGGGGGCCGCGGCGTACCAGCGGTTGCTCAGCGCGGTGGCCGCGTTGGTCGCGCCCTGGGCGTTGGTCGCGATGAGAGCGGTCGTGCCCGCGGCGGCGAGCGTCACGGCGGCTGCCGCGCCGAGACATGCGCGAAGACGTGTCACGTTGTGCCTCCGGTGGGAGTGGGGGAGGCGCCCAGCTTCTGGCGATGTCGCGGCCACGTCAATGGATTGGACTGGACCAAATTGCTCTTTGGACTAGACCATACGATTTCTTTACCTTCGGCTCGTCGGAGGGCCCCGCGCGACACGTTTGCGACTAGTGTCCCGGCTCACATGGCGTTATAGGGGTGACGCCGACACCATGGTGCACGTCACCGGCAGGCTGAAGGGATCGGGAATGTTCCGCAAGGTGCTGGTCGCCAACCGTGGCGAGATCGCGATCAGGGCGTTCCGCGCCGGCTATGAGCTGGGCGCGCGCACGGTCGCCGTCTTCCCCCATGAGGACCGCAATTCGCTGCACCGGCTCAAGGCCGACGAGGCCTACGAGATCGGTGAGCCCGGGCATCCGGTCCGCGCCTATCTCTCGGTCGACGAGATCGTCCGCGCGGCCCAGCGTGCGGGAGCGGACGCGGTGTACCCGGGCTACGGGTTCCTCTCCGAGAACCCCGAACTCGCCCGCGCCTGCGAGGAGGCGGGCATCACCTTCGTCGGTCCCAGTGCCCACATCCTGGAGATGACCGGCAACAAGGCCACGGCGATCGCCGCCGCCCGCGCGGCCGGCGTACCGGTGCTCGGCTCCTCGGCGCCCTCCACCGACGTCGACGAACTGGTGCGCGCCGCCGAGGAGATCGGCTTCCCGGTGTTCGTGAAGGCCGTCGCCGGTGGTGGCGGGCGCGGTATGCGCCGGGTCGAGGACCCCGCGACCCTGCGCGAGTCCATCGAGGCGGCGGCCCGCGAGGCCATGTCCGCCTTCGGTGACGCCACGGTCTTCCTGGAGAAGGCCGTCGTCGACCCCCGTCACATCGAGGTGCAGATCCTCGCCGACGGCGAGGGCAACGTCATCCACCTCTTCGAGCGCGACTGTTCGCTGCAACGCCGCCACCAGAAGGTCGTCGAGCTGGCCCCCGCGCCCAACCTCGACCCCGAACTGCGCGACCGCATCTGCGCCGACGCCGTCCGCTTCGCCCGCGAGATCGGCTACCGCAACGCGGGCACAGTCGAGTTCCTCCTCGACCCGCACGGCAACCACGTCTTCATCGAGATGAACCCGCGCATCCAGGTCGAGCACACGGTGACCGAGGAGGTCACCGACGTCGACCTCGTCCAGGCACAGTTGCGGATCGCCTCCGGGGAGACCCTCGCCGACCTCGGCCTCTCGCAGGAGACGGTCACCCTGCACGGCGCCGCCCTCCAGTGCCGTATCACCACCGAGGACCCCGCCAACGGCTTCCGCCCCGACACCGGCCGCATCAGCGCCTACCGCTCGCCCGGCGGCTCCGGCATCCGGCTCGACGGCGGAACCACCCACGCCGGTACGGACATCAGCGCGCACTTCGACTCCATGCTGGTCAAACTCACCTGCCGGGGACGGGACTTCACCACCGCCGTCAACCGCGCACGGCGTGCCGTCGCCGAGTTCCGTATCCGCGGCGTGGCCACGAACATCCCGTTCCTGCAAGCGGTGCTGGACGACCCGGACTTCCAGGCCGGGCGCATCACCACGTCCTTCATCGAGCAGCGCCCGCATCTGCTGACGGCCCGTCACTCCGCCGACCGCGGCACCAAGTTGCTCACCTATCTCGCCGACGTCACCGTCAACAAGCCGCACGGCGAGCGCCCCGACCTGATCGACCCCACCACCAAGCTGCCGCCCGTCCCCGCGGGCGAACCCCCGGCCGGATCACGGCAGTTGCTCGCCGAACTCGGCCCCGAGGGATTCGCCCGCCACCTGCGCGAATCGCCCACGATCGGCGTCACCGACACCACCTTCCGCGACGCCCACCAGTCGCTCCTGGCCACCCGCGTCCGCACCAAGGACCTCCTCGCGGTCGCCCCGGTGGTCGCCCACACCGTGCCGCAACTGCTCTCCCTGGAGTGCTGGGGCGGCGCCACCTACGACGTCGCGCTGCGCTTCCTCGCCGAGGACCCCTGGGACCGGCTGGCCGCCCTGCATGAAGCCGTCCCCAACATCTGCCTCCAGATGCTGCTGCGCGGCCGCAACACCGTGGGCTACACGCCGTATCCGACCCAGGTGACCGACGCCTTCGTCCAGGAGGCCGCCGCCACCGGCATCGACATCTTCCGCATCTTCGACGCGCTGAACGACGTGGGCCAGATGCGCCCCGCCATCGACGCCGTACGCGCCACCGGAACGTCGATCGCCGAAGTCGCCCTCTGCTACACCTCGGACCTGTCCAACCCCGACGAGCGCCTCTACACGCTCGATTACTACCTCCGCCTGGCCGAACAGATCGTCGAGGCGGGCGCCCACGTCCTCGCCGTGAAGGACATGGCGGGCCTGCTGCGCGCACCCGCCGCCGCGGCCCTCGTCTCCGCGCTGCGCCGCGAGTTCGGCCTGCCGGTGCACCTGCACACCCACGACACGGCGGGCGGCCAGCTCGCCACGTACCTCGCCGCGATCCAGGCCGGCGCGGACGCCGTCGACGGCGCGGTGGCCTCCATGGCGGGCACGACCTCGCAGCCGTCGCTCTCCGCGATCGTCGCCGCCACCGACTACTCCGACCGCCCCACCGGCCTCGACCTCCAGGCCATCGGCGACCTGGAACCGTACTGGGAGAGCGTCCGCAAGATCTACGCCCCCTTCGAGGCGGGCCTCGCCTCACCGACCGGGCGCGTCTACCACCACGAGATCCCCGGCGGCCAGCTCTCCAACCTGCGCACCCAGGCCATCGCCCTCGGCCTCGGCGACCGCTTTGAGGACATCGAGGCGATGTACGCAGCCGCCGACCGCATCCTCGGCCACCTGGTGAAGGTCACCCCGTCGTCGAAGGTCGTCGGCGACCTCGCCCTGCACCTGGTGGGAGCCGGAGTCAGTCCCGCCGACTTCGAGGCGTCCCCGGACCGCTACGACATCCCCGACTCCGTGATCGGCTTCCTGCGCGGCGAGTTAGGCACCCCGCCCGGCGGCTGGCCCGAGCCGTTCCGCACCAAGGCACTTCAGGGCCGCGCCGCCCCCAAGCCCGTACAGGACCTGACCCCCGAGGACCGCACGGCCCTCGACAAGGACCGCCGCGCCACCCTCAACCGCCTGCTGTTCCCCGGCCCGACCCGCGAGTACGAGACGCACCGCCAGACCTACGGCGACACCAGCGTCCTCGACAGCAAGGACTTCTTCTACGGCATCCGCCCCGGCAAGGAGTACACGGTCGACCTGGAACCGGGCGTCCGTCTCCTCATCGAGCTGGAGGCCGTCGGCGAGGCCGACGAGCGCGGGATGCGTACCGTGATGTCCGCCCTCAACGGCCAGCTCCGTCCGATCCAGGTCCGCGACTCCGCCGCGGCCTCCGACATCCCCGTCACCGAGAAGGCCGACCGCATCAACACCGGCCATGTGGCAGCCCCGTTCGCGGGCGTGGTCACCCTCGCGGTCGAGGAGGGCGACGAGGTGGAGGCCGGTGTCACCGTCGCCACCATCGAGGCCATGAAGATGGAGGCGGCGATCACCGCCCCCAAGTCCGGCCGGGTCTCCCGCCTCGCCATCAACCGCATCCAGCAGGTGGAGGGCGGCGATCTGCTCGTCGAGCTGAGGTAGGTGGACGGCGGCGACAGGTTGCCTCACCGGTGACCGGATCGGTCCGGTCCCGGACCCGATGCGGCCTGTCGCCGCCCCACCCGCACGGATCATTCTTGGGACATGAACCGAGCACTGATCGTCATCGATGTCCAGGAATCCTTCCGCGCCCGGCCGCTCTGGGAGACCATCTCCGACCCGAAGATCGCCGAGCAGGCCGATCGCCTGGTGCAGCTCGCCCGCCGGGCGGGCGACCTGGTCGTGTGGGTACTGCACACCGATCCGGGCAGCGGCGACGTCTTCGACCCGGCCCTCGGCCACGTCCGCCTCATCGACGGACTGGAGCGCGCGGAGGGCGAGCCGCTCCTCCTCAAGACCTCGCACAACGCTTTCACCACCACCAACCTGCAGCAGATCCTCACCGAGCACGGCGTCCGCGAACTCACCATCTGCGGCATCCGCACCGAGCAGTGCGTCGAGACCACCACCCGGGTCGCGAGCGACTTCGGCTACCAGGTCACCTTCGTCAGCGACGCGACGGCCACCAACCCCATCGCGCACCGCGACGCCCCCGCCGACCAGACCGTCGCCGAACTCCTGGCCGACCCCCGCACCCTTCCCGCCGACGAGATCATCCGCCGCACCGAATACGCCCTCGCCGGCCGCTTCGCCACCATCGCGACGGTCGCCGAACTGGAAGCCGCCGCAGCACATCAGGCATGATGACCGGATCGTGAGCCACGTCGTCTTCTTCCTGGTACCCGGAGTCCATCTGCTGGACCTGGCCGGCCCCGCGCAGGTCTTCTCGACGGCGGCCGACTTCAGGCACCCCTACACGCTCTCCTACGTCGCCGAGCAGCCCCAGGTCACCAGCGCCCAGGGGCTGTCGCTGACGGCCGGGCTCGACTGGCCCGAGCTCGGCCCCGAGGACCTGATCGTGGTGCCGGGCTGGCGTTCGCTCCGGCTCGCCCAGGGGCCGGCCATCGGGCCCACACCCTTGCGGGTCCTACGGGAGCACCACGCCCGCGGCGGAACGGTGGCCAGCGTCTGCGCCGGAGCCGACGCCCTCGGCCGGGCCGGACTCCTCGACGGCCGCCACTGCACCACCCACCACGACGTGCAGGACGAACTAGCCCTGCGCCACCCCGGGGCGACCGTCGTCCGGGACGTCCTGTTCACCACCGACGACCGGGTCATCACCTCGGCCGGCATCGCCAGCGGCATCGACCTCGCCCTGCACATCGTCGCCACCCGGCACGGCCCCGCCGTGGCCGCCCAGATCGCCCGGGACATGGTCGTCTACGCCCGCCGCAACGGCCACGAACCGCAGTCCAGCGCGATGCTCCGGCACCGCTCCCACCTGGACGACACCGTGCACCGTGCCCAGGACCTCATCGACACCCGCTTCGACGAGGCGCTGCCCCTGCCCGCCCTCGCCTCGGCCGTCGGCGTCAGCGAACGCACCCTCACCCGCCTCTTCACCCGGGC
The DNA here is from genome assembly GCF_045209635.1 of Streptomyces sp. NBC_01622. Lineage (NCBI taxonomy): Bacteria > Bacillati > Actinomycetota > Actinomycetes > Kitasatosporales > Streptomycetaceae > Streptomyces > Streptomyces sp. NBC_01622. The sequence continues at coordinate 469,760 of NZ_CP109293.1, read as the reverse complement.
CACCGGACTCACCCCGCTGCGCTACCAGCAGACCCTCCGCCTCGAACGCGCCGAGCACCTCATCAGTCACGGCACCACGATCGACGCCGCCGCCCGCTCGGTGGGCTTCGAGGACCCGCGCATGCTGCGCCGACTGCGCGCCCGCGGCCAGTAATCGAAGGGCGGTTCGGCAGGGACGCTGTTAAGTTGCCGGGTCGAGGACAGCCCGACCCGCCACAGGAGCGCCCAGTGATCCCACCGCGTCTGGCTCCGCTGCTCGACCAGTTCGACTTCGCGCGCGAACGCCTCACCGCCCGTATCGCGGGGCCCGTCGTGGACAGCGGCGACGGCACGGACACCCGGGTCGGGCCCATGACGGACGAGGAGTACTTCTGGGAGCCGGTGCCCGGCTGCTGGTCGGTGCGGCGGCGCGCGGACGGCCCGGGAGCGCGGGCAACTGTCCTTGTGGGACAGGGTGACTGGGGCCGTGACTCGGCCGCCTACCCGCACCCTTGGCCGCCGCCCTTCACCACCCTCGCCTGGCGCCTGAGCCACCTCGCCGAACTGCTGACCCTGCGCGCCGACCACACGGCCGGCAGCCACACGCTGACCCGCGACGACTACCGAGTCAGCGGCGACGCGGCCGGTGCGGTGGCCGCCTTCGACTCCGGTGCCGATGCCTGGCGCAAGGCACTGCGGAGCGTCGACGACGCCGCGCTCGACACCGTCGGCTACTGCACCTATCCGCACGGCAGCGACGCGGAGGAGCCGTTCATCGACATCGTGTGGTGGGTCAACCAGGAAGTACTGCACCACGGAGCCGAGATCGCCATGCTGCGTGACCTGTACCGGGAGCGCGGCTGACCCTCACAGGACCGCTCCCATGCGCCAGGGCACGATCTCCTCGGTCCCGAACCCGAGCGCCTCGGACTTGCTCTCCGCACCGGAGGCCAGGTCCACCAGAGCTTCGAACAGGGCGGCGCCGTAAGCGACTTGAGCGGTGTGGCTCATGGCAGGCCCGGCGTCGAAGTCGATGTCGCCGCGCATCCGCTCGTACAACTCGCTGGTGGTGCTGATCTTCAGACACGGGACCGGACGGGAGCCGAACAACGAGCCGCGGCCGGTCGTGAAGGCGAGCAGGTTGGCGCCGCCCGCGACCATCCCGGTGGCCGACACGGGGTCGTAGCCGGGAGTGTCCATGAAGGTGAGGCCCGGCGCGGTGACCGGCTCCGCGTAGCCGACGACGTCGTTCAGCGGACTCGTCCCGGACTTGAGCACGGCGCCCAGGGACTTCTCCCAGATGGTGGTGATCCCGCCGGCCCGGTTGCCCCTCGACGGATTGTTGTCGAGGGTCGCGCCGCCCGTGGCCGTGTACTCCTGCCACCAGTCGATGAGTTGGTCGATCCGTTCCGCCGACTCCGGGGTTGTCGCCCGGTCCCGCAGCAGATGGTGGGCGCCGTAGATCTCCGGGGTCTCGCCGAGTACGACCCGCCCGCCGGCGGCGACGAGCAGATCGGCCGCGACACCGAGCGTGGGGTTCGCGGTCAGGCCGGAGTAGGCGTCGCTGCCGCCGCATTGGAGGCCCAGGGTCAGTTCCGAAAGCGGGATCGGCGTGCGGTGTGTCCGCGTGATACGGGGGACCAGGTCCGCGATGCGGTCGAGCGCCGCGTTCACCGTGGCCGCCGTACCGCCGAGTTGCTGGATGGTGAGCGTCTCGGCGCCCAAGTCGCCGTCGGGGAGGAGGATTTCGGGCCGGTTCACCTCGCAGCCGAGACTGATCAGCAGGGCCGCCGCGACGTTGGCGTGGCCGAGGTAACCACGCAGCGTGCGGCGCAGGACGGCGTCCCCGGGGGTGCCCTCCGCCATTCCGCAGCCGAGGTCGTGCGGGAGCGCGATGACCCCGTCGAGGCCGGGTGTCCCCTTGTGGACGGCGTCGGCCCGCAGGGCGATCATCCGGGCCACCGTGGCCGAGCAGTTCACGGTCGGGACCACGACGACGTAGTTCCGGGTGGCGGCCCGTCCGTCGGCCCTGCGGTAGCCGAGAAAGTGGTCGCGGGCGGGGGCGACACCGGTCGGTCGCGGGCGGGTCGGTGACCGGTGCGGGGTCGGCTCTTCCCACTGGCCGACGCCCAGGTTGTGCACGTGGACGTGGCCACCCGCCGGGATGTCGGCGAGGGCCACACCGATGACCTCGCCGTACTTGCGGACGGGGGCACCCTTCGGGATGTCGTGCAGCGCGACCTTGTGCCCGGCGGGGATGTCCTCGACGGCCGGTGTTGTGCCGTCGGAGAGTTCGAGGAGCGTTCCCCGCGCCACTGGCATGAGAAGCAGGCCTATGTCGTCCACACCGGGGCGAGGCACCAGCGGCCTGACGGTCGCCGCCGGTCCCGGTCCCGCCGCGTCACGACGTTCACTGTTCACGTGATCGACCGTAGGGCCCCAACACCGCGCAGGGGAAAGACGGTTATCGATGGTCGGTCATCCGGAATACGAATGCCCGGTGCCCCGGCGGCAGTTGGGTCAGGCCCGGAACGGGCGGACAGGGACCCCTGCCGTCCCGGTCTCGACGACGAAGACGGAACCGGACAGCGGGGACCTGGCCAACTCCTCGGCGGACAGGCCGTTTCGCGCGGAGGTGATGTACAGGCGGCCGTCCGGACCGAAGGCGCAACTCGTCGGCTGGAGCACGGGCACCGGTACCAGTCCGACGACGCGCCCTGTCGGGTCGTACCGTCGCACTTCGCGTGCGCCGTGCATGGCGACCCAGAAGCAGCCCTCGACGTCGACGGCGAGACCGTCGGGGACACCGACTCCCTCGGTCTTGGTCAGCACCTCCAGGCGGCCGAGTTCGCCCGGTTCGGCGTGGAAGTCCGCGCGGTAGAGGAGGTTGGCGTAGCTGTCGGCGAGATACATGACGGTGTCCTCGGCGTTCCAGCCCAGTCCGTTGGGCAGCACGAGGCCGTCCGCGACGACCACGCTCGGACCGGTACCGTCCCATCGGTGCAGTCGGCCCCGGCCGGGCGCGAACTCCATGTCGTTGCTGCCGGCCCAGAACCTGCCCTGGGAGTCGACCTTTCCGTCGTTCATGCGCAGGTTCGGTTCGGGCAGTACGGGATCGACCAGCGTCAGCCCGTCGCCGGTGACGTAGCCGAACCCCTCGGCCACCGCGACGGCGAAACCGTCGTGTGCCTCGCGGGGTGCGACCGCGCCGACCATCGTGCCGACGTCGATGACGGTCTGCCGACCGGTGGACAGATCGTCCTCGAACACCTTGCGGCCGTAGATGTCCACCCAGAGGAGATGCCCGGTGCGAGGATCGAAGACCGGTCCCTCGCCGACGTCCGAGGTCTCACTGCGTACCGCCACTTCGAGATCTGCGTACGTTCTGACACTGGCCATCGCCACTCCGTTCGTTTCCTTCAACCTGGCCCCGGTCGCCCGTGATCGTCAACGCCGAAGAACAGATGTCGGGCATTCGTTCCGCGAATGGAACCGGGCCGCGTCAGACCGGTGGAATTGCTGTCGTGCCTTCGGGCCTGGGCGCCTTCATCACCGCGCGGATGAAAGCCTGTGCGGCTGCGCCCAGTGGCCGTTCCGAATGCCACCAGATTCCCACGTCCCGAAAGCGGTTGAGTTGGTGAATGGGGCGGATTTCCATTCCTTCGCGCAGAATCATCACCGCGCCCAGATAGTTGATGATGCCCAGTCCGTGTCCGGCGCGCACCATGGCGCCGAGCGTGGTCGGCTGATGCGACACGATTCCGTTCGGGGAAACCAGGTTCTGGATGCTCAACTCGACCTCGGCCTCGTAACCGACCACCGTGTTGGCGAGCGGATCGCCGATCGTGATGACCCGCTGGTTCGCGAAGTCGGCGATTTCGACCTCGCTCTTCTTGAGCAGGGGATGACCGGTCGGCGCGAGCATCACGTAGGGCTCCCGCCACAACGGCCGCATGGTGAAGGCGTGATCGTGCGGCTCGGGCCGGACCGTGCGCAGGGCCACCGAGACCCGGCGCTCGGACAGCGCCGCCTCGATGAAGTCCACATCCCCGTCCAGGACCGCCACCCGGATCCGCGGATATCTCTCCTGCAACGACGTGATGACTCCCGGGAGGAACTCCGAACTCGCGCTGGCGAAACTCGCGACGGTGACGCTTCCGGTGATGTTGCCCAGATCGGTCTGGCGTGCGGTGACCAATTCGTCCGCCGCCGCGAGAACCGCCCGTGCCCGGGCCAGCAGCGCACGCCCGTCGTCGGTGAGCGTGAGCGGCCGGATACGGCGTTCGATGAGCAGACAGCCGAGTTCGCGTTCCAGATTCGCGATGTGCGCCGATACGCGCGGCTGCGACAAATGCAACTTGTCCGCCGCCCTGGTGAAGCCACCGGTATCCACGACCTCGACCCAGGTACGCAACCAGGCCAGTTCGAGCGTCATTGACCGAACCTCCTCTCCCCGCGGACCGGCCACCGCCGGTAGGGAATTTCCTCCGACGGCAGGTCATCTGCGCGGCGGATCACCGGTATTCGTATTTCACTGTTGACGAGTTTCGGCGGCCATGGCCGACTTGGACAATGACCGATCAGACTTCTTTCGGCACCGCCCGCGGGCTGCTGTCCGCGCACGGAGCGGACCTCCTTCGCGGCGACGACGGTGCCGTGATCACTTCCGTGGAGACCTACGCACTCGCCGTGCCCCTGAAGCGGCCCATCGCCGACTCCACGGCCGCCATGGCGCACTGGACGGTGCCCGTGGTCGAGATCCGTACCGCCGACGGCCGGGTCGGGACCGGGATCTCCGGCGTGCACTGCGCTCCCGAACTCCTCTCCGACGTGATCCTCTCCTACTATGCCGACGCCCTGCTCGACTCCTCCTCGGAGGACATCCTCGGCACCTGGAAACGTCTCTACTGGCTGCCCACGCACTGGATCGGCCGGGCCGGTGTCGTCCACATGGCGCTGGCCATGGTCGACATCGCCCTGTGGGACCTCGCCGCACAGCGGGCCGGGATGCCCCTGTGGCGGCTGCTGGGCGGCACCCAGGAGAGCGTCGAGGCGTACAACACCGACGGCGGCTGGCTCAACCTCGGCGACTCCGAACTGGTCCGGGACCTCACCTCGCTGGTCGACCACGGCTGGTCCCGGGTGAAGATCAAGGTGGGCCGGTCCGACTGGCGGGAGGACGCCCGCCGTGTCCGCGCGGTCCGCAAGGCGCTCGGCGACGACGTGACCCTGATGTGCGACGCCAACCAGCGCTGGGACCTGTCGGCCGCCAACCAGATCATGCCGGTCCTGGAGGAGGCGGCGATGGACTGGGTGGAGGAGCCCTTCCACGCCGACGACCTCCAGGCCCACACCCGCCTCCAGTCGTCGACGCGGCTGGACGTGGCGGCCGGCGAAAGCATCTACTCGTACCACCAGTTCGCCTCCTTCATGGCCGCCGACGCCATCCGCGTGGTCCAGGCCGACGTCACCCGGGTCGGCGGCGTCACCGAGTTCCTGCAGATCGCGGCACACGCGGCGGCCCGGGGCCTGCGACTGGCGCCGCACGCGGGCGACATGATGCAGGTGCACCAGCACCTGGTCGGCACCGTCCTGTCGGAGGTGCCGCCCCTCGTCGAGTTCATCCCCTGGACACAGGAGGCCTTCGTCGAGCGCAGCGTCGTACGCGAAGGACTCATGGAGCGCCCGCAGGGCCCGGGCGCCTCCACCGCGATCGAACCGGCCGCCCGCGTCCGCTGGCAGATCCCCGCGGTGGGCTCGGCCAGGACCCTGTAAGACCCCGACCGTCCGCCGAGGAAAGGAACGAGATGACCGAGCAGACCGACGACCGCGTGGCCGTCGTCACCGGCGCGGGCCAGGGAATCGGGCGCGCCATCGCCCTGGCACTCGCGGCCCGGGGCGTACGGGTCGTCGTCACCGACCGCAACACCGAGACCGGCACCGCCGTCGCCAAGGAGGTCGGCGGCGAATTCCTGCCCCTCGACGTCGCCGACCCCCGGGCCGTCGCGGAGGCGGCGGACGAGGTCGTACGGCGCTTCGACCGCGTCGACGTCCTCGTCAACAACGCCGGTATCGCCCACGAGGACGCGGCCCTCGACGTGACGGACGAGGTCTGGCACCGCGTCCTCGACGTCGATCTGACCGGCACCTTCGTGGCCTGCCGCGAGTTCGGCCGGCACTTCGTGCGCCGGCGCTCCGGATCGATCGTCAACATCTCCTCCATCGCGGCCTTCATCGGCTCCAACCCCGAGTACCACGTCGCCTACGACGTCGCGAAGGCCGGTGTCTCCCAGCTCGCGCGGTCGCTCGCGGTGGAGTGGGCGCAGTACGGGGTCCGGGTCAACGCCGTCGCGCCGGGAAGGACCCGCACCCCCATCCTCGACACGGTCGGGATGGACGATCCGCGGCGGATGACGCAGTGGATCGACCAGATCCCCATGGGCCGGCTGCTGGAGGCCGAGGAGATCGCGGCGGCCGTGGCGTTCGTCGCGCTCGACGGAACCGCGATGACCGGACAGACCCTCCTCGTCGACGGCGGTCAGATCGCGCAGTGACGCTGTCATCGGCGCTTGCCCTCAACCGAGGCCGAGGGCAAGCGTCTCTCCCTCGGCGAGCCGCACGTCGAGGAGATCCGCGCCGTACCGCACCCGGATGGCCAAGGCTCGTGCCGCCCGGATCCGCGCGGCCCCCAACTGCCCGTCCTGCCAACGGATGTCCACGGTGAGACCACCACGGGCGCGCAGCCCGCACACACTTCCCTCGGGCCAGGCGGCGGGCAGTGCGGGCAGCAGTTCCACGTCCCGGCCGTCGGACTGGAGCAGCATTTCGGCGATGCCCGCCGTGCCGCCGGCGTTGCCGTCGAAGGAGTAGATGTTCTGCGCCGCGCCTGCCACCCCGCCGGCGGAGAACGTCATCAGGTTCGCCTCGCTGGTGTCCGCGATCAGGCGGGTGAGGTGCTTGAGGGCCGCCTCGCCGTCGAGCAACCGGGCGAAATAGACAGTGAAGTTGGCCTCGACCCACTCGGTCTGCTCCCAGCCCGGGGCCTGCTGCCTGCGCGCGATCGTGACCTCGGCCGCACGGGCGAGGTCCGGGGTGCCGCGAGGGGTGATCTGGCGCTCCGGGAACAGCGCGCCGAGATGGGAGGTGTGCCGGTGGCTCGGTTCGGCCTCCTCGTAATCGTGCAGCCACTCCTGCAACTGCCCGTGCCGCCCGATCCGGAACGGGGGCAGTCGGCGGCGCGCGGCGGCGATCCTGGTCCTCAAGTCGGCGTCGACGCCGAGCAGTTCGGCACTCTCCGCGCAGATCCGCAGCACCGCCTCCATGAACACCCGGTCCGCGGTGGCCCCCATCGACACGGAACAGCGGCTGCCGTCGGGCGCGAGATACCAGTTCTCGGGTGACTCCGACGGCCCGGTGACGAGCAGACCGTGCTCCGGGTCCTCGACCGCGTAGGCGAGAAGGAACTCGGCGGCCCCGCGCAGGACCGGGTACGCGCGCTCCCGGAGGAACGCCTCGTCACGGCCGTACTCGAAGTGCTCCCACAACTGGAGGGCCAGCCAGGCGCCGCCGGTCACGTTCATGCCCCAGCCGATACCGGAACCGGGTGCCGTGTACCCCCACGCGTTGGTCACCGTGTGCGCGACCCAGCCCGGAGCGCCGTACAACTCCTGGGCGGTGGTACGGCCTTGGTCCGCCAGGGTCTCCAGCAGACCGAACAGCGGCTCCTGGCACTCGGGCAGGTTGGTCGGCTCGGCGGCCCAGTAGTTCTGCTGGGTGTTCATGTCCAGGTGGAAGTCGTTGGTCCAGGGCGCGCTGCTGGCCAGACCGTCGTTCCACAGGCCCTGCAGGGCCAGTGGCAAAGGGGAGTCGGAGCGGGAGCCGGCCACCGTGAGGTAGCGGCCGTACTGGAAGTAGAGGGCCGTCAGCGCGTTGTCGGCCCTGCCGGCGGCGAGCCGTTCGCGGCGGGTGTCGGTGGGGAGGGACGCGAGGTCGGGCGGTGCCGATCCGAGATCCAGGGAGACGCGTCGCATCAGCGACCGGTGGTCCGCGACGTGTGCCGCCCGGACAGCCTCGTATCCGGTCTCCAGGGCTACGGACAGCAGTGATTCCGCGCGCTTTCGCGGGTCCGCTCCGGCCCAGTCGGTGCCGACCACGACGTACACCACCGCGCTGTCGGCGCCCTCCAACCTGAGCGTGTCTCCCGTGCGGTGCACGGTGCCGCCCGCGGCTTCGACATGGACGCGGATCTCCAGGGCGACGCCCTGCCGCCCGTCGCTGTGCAGGCTCTCGTACGCATGGCCGTCGAAGGCGACGCAGGTGTCGGTGGCGGTCGTGTCGCCGGGGAGTGTGCCGTCCCGGATCGAGAGGGCGAAGGCGAGCGAGCCGGGTCGGCCGGAGGTGAGGCGGATCGCCATCAGGCCATGGGGGTTGGTGGCGAACACCTCACGGGTGAAGCGGACGCCGTCCTGTTCGTAGGCGACCTCGACGAGGCCCGTGTCCAGGTCCAGCGTCCGCCGGTAGCGCTGCGCCGAATTGCCGTCGGGGAAGGCGAGTTGCACTTCGGGCAGGGGCAGGTTGGTCCCGAACGAGCTTGGTCTGCCCGGGAGATGCTCGGCGGCGAGCCGTTGTGCCTCGGCGTGGTCACCCGCGAAGAGGAGCTCGCGGATGCGCGGGAGCAGCTGCCGGGCGGTCGGGTTCAGGTCCGTTGAGGAGGGGCAGCCCGACCAGGCGGTCGACTCGGAGAGCTGGATCCGTTCGCGGTCGGTGCCGCCGTAGACCATGCCGCCGAGACGGCCGTTGCCTATGGGCAGCGCCTCGAACCAGCGGGTGGCGGGACGGTCGTAGTGAAGCAGCCCGGGTGGGACGCGGACAGTGCGGAGGCTTTGGTCGGGGACGGCTTTCAGCATGGCGTGCGCTTTCGGGACGGGGCCAACTCGCAGGCGGTGCCAGCTACTTGGCGGGGGCGAAGACGTGCTGGGCGGCTATGGCGGCGCCGCCGCGGGCCCATTCCTCGAAGGGGAGGGGTCTGACGACGAGGTCGCAGTCGGCCGCCGCGCCGAAGGCACGGGCCGCGAAGGTGGCGCGGATCTGGTCCTCGTACAGGTCGTAAGTGGCCACGCCCTCACCGGAGATGATGATGCGTTCGGGACCGATGAGGTTGGCGACGGAGGCGATGGCCAGGCCCAGGGCGTGACCGGCCCGGGCGAAGACGGCGCGGACGGCGGCGTTGCCGGCGTGGGCCAGGCGGACCGCGCCGTCCATCGTCAGCTCGGGGTCGCCCGTAGCCTGGCGGGCCTGCTCGGTGATGGCCTGGGTGGAGGCGACGGCTTCTACACAGCCGGTGTTGCCGCAGGTGCATACGCGGTCGGTGCCGCCCACGGGAAGGTGGCCGACCTCGCCCGAGACACCGTGCGCACCGGAGACGACCCGGCCGCCGATGGAGATGCCGCAGCCGATGCCCGCGCCGACGGTGACCAGGGCGAAGGACGACAGCCCGGCGCCCACGCCGAACCACTGCTCGGCGACGGTCAGGGCGCGGACGTCGTTCTCGATGACGGTCGGCAACTCCGTCGCGGTCCGGACGAGTTGGGCGAGGGGTACGCGGCGCCAGTTGAGGAAGGGGGAGTACTGGACGGTCCCGGTGTGGCCGTCGACGTCCCCGGAGATCGTGACACCGATGCCGTGCAGGGCGCCCGGTGCGTACGGCTTCGCCTTCGCGTTCAGCTGCTCGACGAGCCGGGCGACGGCCAGGACGACCGTGCCGACGTCACGCGAACCGAGTGCGGAGCGGGCGGTGGCCAGGGTCCGTGCGGTCAAGTCGGCGAGCACACCGATGAGTTCGTCACCGGTGATCTTCACGCCCACGAAGCGGGCGCGCTCGCCGCGCACCGCCATGAGCGTGGCCGGCCGGCCCTGGGTGCGTTCGGTGGAGCGGCCCAGCTCGGTGATCCAGCCGTCGGTCAGCAGGGGAGTGGCGACCTTCGTGACAGCGCCGGGCGACAGACCGGTACGGCGGCCGGCCTCGGCGCGGGTGAGCGGGCCGTGGGCGAGGAGGGTCTGGAAGAGCAGAGCGGCCGCGGGGGGCTGATCGGCGAGCGTCATGCGGCGACCATACATTTCCATTGGAAAAGAAGATAGAAGAAGGATCGCGCAGATCGACGCCCGCCTTCCGCACTCATCGCCCGAATCCGGCTCCATTCTTTCCACGAATGTCGATGATTCGCGCGGCGCAATATGTTGACGCTGGAAGAAAAGCCTGGCTACATTCGCGGCACCTCGCGACAGATGGATGGGACGTCCACCGGCGCAGGTGGCGGCCGGTTTCCTCCCCGACCGGCCGTCGGCGTACGGCTACGAGGGCGGATCCGAACGCCCACTCACCAATTCCCCATGCGGCTGACCGTGCAGGGGCACTTCCGGACCTTCCCAGGGCCTCGCCGTGCCTTTTCGCGCCGAGATGGAGTAAACACATGGCTCGTCCAGCAGGACCCGCGTCATTCGTACGGCACAGATTCGGTGCGCGCGGTGGGCTCCTCCGTCGCCTGCCCGTCCTGGCCGCCGGCGCTCTCGTGGTGTCCCTCGCGGCACCGGCCGCCGCGTCGACCGCGGACTCCGCCCCGGCGCGGTCGAGTGCGGCCCGTCAGCAGGCGCTGCCGGCCGCCGAACCCTATATGGGCTGGAGCAGTTGGAGCCTGGAGGCGACCAGCTATCCCGGCTACGGCGGGGTGAGCTGGCTGACCGAGGCGCACGTCAAGCAGCAGGCCGACGTGGTCGCCTCGAAGCTCAAGTCCCACGGCTACGAGTACATCAACGTGGACGCGGGCTGGGCGAGCGGCTTCGACCAGTACGCTCGGCCGGCCGCGAACCCCACCACGTTCCCGCACGGCATGAAGTCGCTGGGCGACTATCTCCACCACAAGGGCCTCAAGTTCGGGCTGTATCTGGCGGTCGGCCTCGACCCCGTCGCGTACGGCGACGGGAAGACCGCGATCCACAACGCGCCCGGCTGCACCACCTCCGACATCGTCTATCCCGACCTGCGCAAGACCAACGGGTGGAACTCCGCGTACAAGATGGACTTCACCAACCCCTGCGCGCAGAAGTACATCGATTCCCTCGCCGACCAACTGGCGGGCTGGGGCGTGGACTTCCTCAAGGTCGACGGTGTCGGTCCGGGCTCGTGGCAGGGCGACGCGGACCACGACAACACCCCGGACGTGAAGGCCTGGCACACCGCGCTCCAACGGACCGGCCGTCCCGTCCAGTTGACCCTGTCCTGGTCACTGAGCCACACCCAGGCCGAGACCTGGAAGGCCAACTCCAACGGCTGGCGGGTGGACACGGACGTCGAGTGCTACTGCGACACGCTCGTGACGTGGAACAACTCGCTGAAGGTGCGCTGGAACGACGTCGTGCAGTGGATCGCCGACGCGGGACCCGGGCACTGGAACAACCTCGACTCCCTGAACGTCGGTGTCGGCGCCATGGACGGCCTCACCGAGGCCGAGCGGCAGAGCTACGCCACGCTGTGGGCCATCGAGTCGGCACCGCTGTACTCGGGCGACGACCTCACCAAACTCGACGCGTACGGGCTGAAGTTGATCACCAACGACGAGGTCATCGCCGTGGACCAGGCGGGTCATCCGGCGCGGCCGGTCAGCCAGACCACGAACCAGCAGACCTGGTACGCCCGTAATCCCGACGGCAGTTACACCGTCGCGTTGTTCAACCTGGGCTCCGAAGCCGCCGACGTCACCGCGGACTTCGCCGACCTGGGCATCAGCGGCTCGGCCGCGGTCCGTGACCTGTGGCAGCACAAGAACCTCGGCCGGGTCTCCGGACACCTCACGGCGAACCTGCCCCCGCACGGCTCACGGCTCTTCACCTTCACCCCGACCCGGCAGGGCGCCGACCCCGGTAGCCCGCTGGGCGTCCACGGCACCGCCGCCACGTCCACGAGCGTGTCGCTTGCCTGGGACAAGGTGAACACCGGCGCCTCGCCCGTCACCCGCTACACCGTCTACGCGGACGGCCGCCCGGTGACCACCAGCACCGGCACCACGGCGACGGTCAGCGGACTGAGCGCGGCCGGTGCCCACACCTTCACCGTCGTGGCCCGTGACGCCAAGGACCGAACGTCGGTTCCCAGCAAGGCCGTTGAGGTCACCACGCCCGCGTCCGGCGGTCCCACCGCCTACGAGGCCGAGTCGCCCGGCAACATCCTCACCGGCAACGCCGTCGTCGCCGGCTGCGACGGCTGCTCCGGCGGAAAGAAGATCGGCAACCTCGGCGGCGGGGTCGTGTCCTTCACCCACGTCAGCGCGCCGAAGGACGGCACGTATCTGCTGAAACTGGACTACGTGGACGCCGACTCAAGTCGCGTCATCGACCTGACCGTTGGGGCCGCCACCCTCCACATCCCGGTGCCCGGCACCAACGACAACGCCTGGGGCACCCCGCAGTCGCTCACCGTCCCGGTGCCGCTGAAGGCCGGGGCCAACACGATCAGCTTCGGCAACGCGACCGACTACGCGCCGGACATCGACAAGATCACCGTCTGATCCACCCACCCACACCCATCCACCAGTTCACACCGATCCACCAGCTCGTACCGTACGAAGGAGGATGCTGTGGTGGTCACATCACAGGGCAACCACGCGACAACGGTGAAACCGTGGCCCGGTGAGCCGGGCACGGTGGCCACCACAGCCAACTCGCCGGTCAAGAAGAAGAGTTCACCGAGAAAGGGTCGGCGCCGCACCGCCACGCGCTCGGCCGCGGCCCGCCGCCGGGACCTGCCGGTCGCCCTGCTGCTCATCCTGCCCGCGGTGGTCGGCTTCGCGATCTTCTACGCCTATCCGACCCTGCGCGGCATCTACCTCAGCTTCACCGAGTTCCATGTCCTGAGCCCGCCGAAATGGGTCGGACTGGCCAACTTCCGGGAGCTGTTCGGGGACGACGTCTTCTGGCACTCACTGCTCGTCACCGGCTACTTCGTCCTGCTGTCCGTCGTCTTCGGCACCCTGATCTCACTGGTGACAGCAGTCGTGCTCGACCGGGTGACCCGGTCGTCGGCGCTGCGCGGAGTGATCCTGCTGCCGTTCCTGATCTCCAACGTCATCGCCGCCCTGGTGTGGCAGTGGATGCTCGACCCGACCCTCGGCATCGTCAACATCGCCCTCAAGCACCTGACCGGCCACTCCATCCTGTTCTTCGGCAGCGGGGGATGGGCGATCCCCTCACTCGCCGCGATCAGCGTCTGGAAGTGGATGGGCTACTACTCCCTGCTGATCTTCGCCGGCCTGCAGACCATCCCGCCGACCATCTACGAGGCGGGCAGGGTCGACGGCGCGAGCGAGATACAGATGTTCCGCCGGCTGACCGTGCCGCTGCTGCGGCCGATCCTCGCCATGGTGGTCGTCCTGACGGTGATCAACTCCTTCCAGGTGTTCGACATCGTCCAGGTCACCACCGAGGGCGGCCCGGCCAACGCCTCGAACGTGCTGCAGATGTACATCTACCGCAAGGCCTTCCGCCAGTTCGACTTCGGCTACGCCGCCACCATGTCGCTGGCCCTGTTCGCCCTGCTCATCGCGGTCACCTTCACCCAACTGCGGCTTGCTCGCGCAGGCGAATCCGACCTGAGCTGAAGGAGGCCGCCCCATGGCTGTCACCGTCGCACCCGGCCCGGCGGCGCTCCCGCGCCGCCCGCCCCGGAAGGACACCCGCAGGTTCTCGCCCGGCAGGGCCGTGGCCTGGACCTACCTCGGCGGCATCGTCCTCGTCACCCTCTTCCCCTTCTACTGGATCCTGCGCACCGCGCTGTCGAACAACTACCAGCTCGCCACGAACCCGTCCTCGCCGCTGCCGGTGGGCTTCACCTGGGGCGCCTTCGAACGCGTCCTCGGCATCGCCTCCACCGCCGAGGCACAGGCCCAGGGCGGCTCGGGCGCCACCCTGGACATCGCGATCTACCTGCGCAACTCGCTGATCTACGCGTCCGTGCAGACGGCGCTGATCGTGCTGCTCTCGGCAGCCGCCGCCTACGCGTTCTCGCGGCTGCACTGGCGTGGCCGCGACCTGGTGTTCAACGTCCTGATCAGCGCCCTGATGGTGCCCACTGTGTTCACCCTGTTGCCCAACTTCGTCCTCGTGAAGGACCTGGGGCTCACCGACACCTTTGCCGGACTCATCCTCCCCGGCGGGCTGTTCCAGGCCTTCGCGCTGTTCTTCCTGCGGCAGTTCATGCTCGGCCTGAGCACCGAGGTCGAGGAGGCCGCCATCATCGACGGCGCCGGCCCCCTGCGGATCTTCTTCCGGGTCATCCTGCCGATGTCGTCCGCGCCGATCGCCACCGTCTCGCTGCTGATGTTCGTCAACGCCTGGAACGACTACTTCTGGCCGCTGCTCATCGCCAACGACCAGAGCGTCCAGCCCCTCACCCTCGCCCTGGGTGTCTTCAAGCAGTCCTCACCCCAAGCCGCCCCCGACTGGGCCGGGTTGATGGCCGCCGCCCTCATCGCGGCGCTGCCGATGCTGCTGCTCTTCATCGCCTTCGGCAGACGCATCGTCAACTCCATCGGCTTCTCCGGCCTCAAGTGATCAGTGAAAGAAGGAACCATGAGAGTTCGCAAGGCCGTGGCACTGGGAGCCGCGCTCACTCTGACCGCCCTCGTCTCCGCCTGCTCCTCCAACTCGGGCAGCGGTACCGGCTCCTCCACCCTCAACTGGTGGACCTGGGACGACAAGCAGGCCGCCGCCTACAAGGTCTGCGCCACGGATTTCGAGAAGGCCAACCCCGGCGTCAAGGTGAAGATCACCCAGTACAACGTGGTGGACTACTTCACCAAGCTCACCGCCGGCTTCGTGGCCGGCAAGGCTCCCGACGCCTTCCAGAACAGCGTCCAGTTCTTCCCGCAGTACGCCGACCAGCACCAACTGCTCCCGCTGGACGACTACATCAAGAAGGACAAGTTCGACCTGTCACGCTTCTCCGTCGGAGTCGACTCGTGGAAGTACACCGACGGCCACCAGTACGGCCTGCCCCTGGACTGGGCCGCCACCGGGCTCTACTACAACACCGACATGCTCACCAAGGCCGGCTACTCCACCGACGACGTCCAGAAGCTGAACTGGAACCCCGACAACGGCGGCACGATCGGGAAGATGATCGCCCATCTCACCCTCGACACCAAGGGCCGCCGCGGTGACGAGCCGGGCTTCGACAAGGCGCACATCAAGACCTACGGCTTCGGCCAGCTGGCCGCCAAGGACTTCCTGGGCCAGTCCACCTGGAGCTCCTTCGTCTCCACGACGGGCTGGCGGCTCGGCAACAAGGCCAACTGGCCGACCGAGTTGAACTACAACGACCCGCGCCTGGTGAAGACGATGGACTGGATCCGCACCCTGGTCGCGAAGGGCTACGCACCCAAGATCGGCACGTTCACCAACACCGTGTCCGACGTCGACCTGCTCTCCTCGGGCAAGGTCGCGATGGAGACCGGCGGATCGTGGACGGCGTCCACCTTCGCCAAGATCCCGAACATCAAGGTCGGCATCGGCCCCACGGTCCTCGGCCCCGACGGCAAGACCCGCGCCGTCTTCAGCAACTCCAACGGCAACACCATCTGGGCCGGCACGAAGGACCCCGACCTGGCCTGGAAGTGGGTCTCCTACATGGGCTCCGAGGCCTGCCAGACCAAGGCGTCGGCGACCGGCACGTTCTTCCCGTCCATCCCCGCCTCGATGGACGCCTCCGCCAAGGCACTGAAGGCGCACGGCGTCGACCTCACGGTCTTCACCGACATGCTCAAGAACAAGGAGCTCTACCCCTCGCCGGACTTCCGCAACGGCGCGGCCCTCCAGGACGCGATCGAGCCCCTGATCGAGGCCTACTTCGGCGGCCAGAAGAGCGACAGCGTCTTCGCCGACATGCAGGCCAAGACGAAGAGCATCCTCACCCAGAAGTGACCGCCGCCCCCCAACTACGCGCACTGAGGCGGGACGAGGCTTGTACGGCGGGGATCCCCACGCAAGTCCCCGCCGCCGTCGAGGAGTTCCTCCCCTGCGAAGGCCCCGGATCACGGCATCCCGCGCCCTTCCCGAAAAGAGACCGCATGCCCACACCCCCCTCGCGCATCGTCAGCCTGCGGGCGGCCGGCACCTGCTTCACCGTGGAACTCACCGAACCCGTGCCCCGGGTCCTGCACTGGGGAGCCGACCTGGGCGACCTCACCTCCGAGGACCTGACGGCCCTGAGCCTGACCGCCGAACCCGCGATCCTCAACAACGCCCCCGACATCCCGCGCCGCTTCACCGTCTGGCCCACCGAGGCGGACGGCTGGTCCGGCACCCCGGCCCACCACGGCCACCGGGCCGGCACCGCCACCGCACCCCGGCCGGCCCTGACCGGGGCCACCCACCGCACGGACCCCGACGGCGGCGGCGAACTCCAAGTCCGGCTGACCGACACGGCGTTGGGACTGGACATCACCCTCACCTACACCCTGGACACCCACGGAATACTCACCGCCGACGCCGTCCTCTCCCGCCCGGAGGGCACCGATACGACGCCCTACGACCTCTCCGGCGCCCTCACCCTGCTCCCTCTCCCTCGCCGGGCCACCGAGATCCTGGACTTCACCGGAAAGTGGAGCCGCGAACGCTCCCCGCAGCGCCGCCCACTGCACCACGGCGCCCATGTCCGCGACGTGCGACGCGGCAAACCCGGGGTGGACTCGCCGTACCTCCTGTCCGTGGGCGTACCGGGCTTCGGATTCCGTACCGGCGAAGTGTGGGCCGTACACGTGGCATGGAGCGGCGACCAGCGCTACCTCGTCGAGCAACTCCCGGAGGGAGCAGGCGTACACGCCTCGGCCCTCGGCGGCGGCGAACTCCTCCGGGCGGGCGAGATCCGCCTGGCCCCCGGGGACACATACCGCACTCCGCGCTGCCACTTCGCATGGTCGGCGGACGGCCTCGGCGGCATCGCCGACCGTTTCCACCGCCACCTGCGCGCACGACCCCAACACCCGCGCGGCGCCCGCCCTTTGATGCTCAACAGCTGGGAGGGCGTCTACTTCGACCACGACCTCGGCCGGCTGCGCGACCTGGCGGAGCGGGCCGCCGCGGTGGGGGTCGAGCGGTTCGTGCTCGACGACGGCTGGTTCAGCGGGCGCCGCGCCGACACGGCCGGTCTCGGCGACTGGCTCGCCGATCCGACCGTCTGGCCCGACGGGCTCAGCCCGCTCGCCGACCATGTCCGGTCGCTGGGCATGGACTTCGGACTCTGGGTCGAGCCGGAGATGGTGAACCTCGACTCCCAGCTGGCCCGCGCCCACCCGGACTGGATCCTCGGTCCCGCCGCCGGCCTCGGCCCGACCGCCCGCCATCAGCACGTCCTGGACCTCGCCCGCCCCGAGGTCTTCGACTACCTGCTGAAGTCACTCGACGCACTCGTCAGCAGCTACGACATCGCCTACCTGAAGTGGGACCACAACCGGGAACTCCACGAAGCCGTGCACGCTCCGGACGACCGGCCCGCCGGTCACGCCCAAGTCGCGGCGCTCTACCGGCTGTTGGACGGGGTCAAACAGCGGCGCCCAGGTCTGGAGATCGAGAGCTGCGCCAGCGGCGGCGGACGGATCGACCTGGGTGTGCTCGCCCGCACCGACCGTGTGTGGCCCTCGGACTGCAACGACCCCGTGGAACGCCAGGCCATCCAGAGCTGGACCGTCCAACTGCTCCCGCCCGAGCTCGTCGGCACCCACGTCGGCGCCGCCCGCAGCCACACCACCGGGCGCGTCACCTCCGACACGTTCCGCATGATCACCGCCCTGTTCGGCCACGCGGGCATAGAGCAGGACCTCGCGCGGTGCTCCGAGGAGGAGTTGGCCGGGCTGACCGCCTGGAGCGCCCTCTACCGCGAACTGCGCCCACTGCTGCACACGGGCCGTACGGTCCGCGCCGACCTGGAGGGCGAGGCCCGCGTACTGCACGGGGTCGTGGCCCAGGACGGATCGAGGGCCCTGTACTCCTGGGCGCGAGTGGCGACTTCACCCGAAGGACAGTCCGGCCGTACGCCCCTGCCGGGCCTGAGCCCCGACGCCCACTACCGACTCCGGGTGCGCACCGAACTCGGGCCGCCCTCCTGCCATCAGGTCGCGGCGCCCCCGTGGCTGACGGCCGCGCAGGAAAACTGGCTCGCCCTGCCGGGCTCGGTGTTGGCCGTCGCGGGGCTGCCCATGCCCACCCTCAACCCTGAGCAGGCATTGCTCATCGAGGTCCGCCGCCAGGGCTGAAGTCGCCGTGTGTCAGCGCGAGTCGGTGCTCCCGGAGACCGTGACCTTGACGGGAAGGCGCCGCACCCCGTGCATCAGCAGGCCCGGAGACCACTCCAACTCGGCCGCGTCCACGGCCAGTTCCAGACTCTCGACGCGCTCCAGCAGCGCGGTGACCGCGACCGCGGCCTCCATCCTCGCCAGGGGTGCCCCCAGACAGTGGTGGACACCGTGCCCGAAGGCGACATGACCGGCCGAGCGGCCGAGGCGGAAGGAGTCCGGCTCCTCGAATCGGGCGGGATCCCGGTTGGCCGCGGCGAGGGACACCAGCAGCATGTCGCCCCGGCGCACCGGCACTTCACCGATCACCATGTCCTCGGTGGCGAAGCGCTCGGTCGCGGTGAGCACCGGGCCGTCCAGGCGGAGGAACTCCTCGACCGCCGTGGGCACGAGCGTGGGATCGGCGCGCAGCGCCTCGAACAGGTCCGGCTGTCGGGCGAGACCGAGGAGGACGGCACCGATGAGGTTGGCGGTCGTCTCGTACCCGGCGATCAGGAGGAGGAAGGCCATGCCGACCAACTCCGGGTCGGTGAGAGCGTCTTCGACGGTGTCGTTGGCCAGCGCGCTCAGCAGGTCCGGCCCGGGCTCGGCCCGCTTGCCCGCGATCAGCTCGGCCAGGTACCCGCTCATCCAGACGTAGGCCTCCTCCCGGTCCGATCCGGCGACCGGGGACACGATCTGCTCCGAGGCCCAGCGGAATCTGTCCCAGTCGTCCAGCGGCACGCCGAGCAGTTCACAGATCACGGCGATCGGGACACGGACGGCGAACCCGTCGACCAACTCCGGTGTCTCCGCGGCCAGTACGGCGTCGGCCAGCCCGGCCGAGATCTCGCGGGTGCGGGGCCGTAGCGCCTCGATCTGCTGGGGTGTGAAGGCGCGCGTCACCAGTTTGCGCAGCCGGGTGTGGTCGGGCGGGTCCACGGTCAGCATGTAGTCGATCCCGACCTCGTCCCGCACACCGCTCATCAGCCAGCCCGGCTCCAGGCCGGCGCGCTCGCTCCGCTTGGACACGCGCGGATCGGTGAGGACCTGGCGGGCCGCCTCGTATCCGGTGATCAGCAACTGCGGTGGGGCACCGGCCGGTTCGCAGCGGTGCGCGGCTGCGGACTCCGTCAACCGCCGCAGTACCGCATGCGGGTCCGCCTGGAACGCGGCACCCTCCAGCTCCGGCCGCAACGACCCGGTCTCGTCGCGCGGGTTGCTCGTGGTCATCTGGGTTCTCCCGGCTGGTTTCTCTGTTCTCGTCGGCGAGTGTCTCGTCGACCGAAGGACTGGAGGGCCGTGTCACGGCAAGGGGTGCCGGCGGCTGCCGTGTGGCTGCCGCCGGCACCCGACTGCCCTGCTGTTAAGCGTTGTTGAACCGTGCGGTGACCGCGGCCACGCGCTTGCCCTGGTACGCGGCGGCGGCCCGGGCGGTGTCGTCGACGGGGAGTGCTCCCTGGCCGTTGACGTGGCTGGTGCCGTAGGGGTTGCCGTCGGCGAACTTCACCGGGTCGGTGTAGCCCGGGGTGACGATGATTCCGCCGAAGTGGTGCACGGAGTTGTAGAGGGCGAGCAGCGTGGACTCCTGGCCGCCGTGCGCGGTGGCGGTGGCCGTGAAGCCGCTGTAGACCTTGTCGGCCAGCTTGCCCTGCGCCCACAGCCCGCCGAGCGTGTCGATGAACTGCTTCAACTGGCTGGCGATATTGCCGAACCGGGTGGGGCTGCCGAAGATCACGGCATCCGCCCACTCGATGTCGGCCGGGGTCGCCACCGGTATGTCCTTGGTGGCCGAAGCATGCGCCGACCAGGCGTCGTTGGCGGCGATGGCCTCCTCGGGGGCGAGCTCGGACACACGCAGGAGCCGTACCTCCGCACCCTCCTTGCGGGCGCCCTCGGCCACTGCTTCGGCCAGTTCGTGCACGGTGCCGGTCGACGAGTAGTAGATGACTGCGATCTTGGGAGACATGGAGATTTCCTCTCGCTGTGCTGCGTGCTCGACGGCGGTCGCCGCCGTGGTCTCGGCGGCGGGGGCCGCCGTGCCCGGTTCGGGATGGGCGATGGTGGTCAGGGTGAGCCGCAGCCAACGGGCGGCGAGCCCCTTCGACGCGGTCAGTCCGTGGCGGTAGCGGTCGACGGAGGTCGAGGCCGAGATCCGCAGTGAGCCGTTCTCGACGGAGAGGGAATCCACCGTCAGCTCGACCGGGGCCTGGTGGCCGCGGACGGTGAGGAGCCCCTTGACGACCCAGGCGCCCTCCTCGCCGCGGGCCACCCTGGTCGACTCGAACCTGATCTCGGGCCAGCGCTCCGCGTGCAGGAGGGCGGGGGAGCGCACATGGTCGTCACGCCGGGCCGTACCCGTGCGGAAACTGCGGGCTTCGACGACGGCCCGGGCGGTCGAGTGGGTGATCGGCTCCGCGATCGTGACACGCCCCGACTCCACCTGGAACGTGCCGCTCACCCTGCCCAGGCCGAACAGGTGCCGCGTGGTGAAGGTGACGGACGACCGCGCGGGGTCGATCTCATACGTCCCGGCTGGGGGCAAGGAGACGCTCATGCCCTGCTGGCCTCTCGCTCGGCGCCGCACAGGGCGGCCCGTGCGACGGTTGTGCTTGCTTGGGCAAGTATCTTCAACCCATGGGAAATGCTTTGTCAAGCAAGTAGTTCCTGTGGTTCAGTGTTCTCACGGGGAGCTAAGGCGGGAAGGTGAAGGACATGGAAACGCCGGAGCAACAGCACCCCACGAGCCCGGTCTCCGCCCCGCTGAACTGTGTCGAGGAACGCCTCTGGCGCTCGCTGCAGAGACTGCTGGTGACGCTGCCCCGGGCACTCGACGAGGACCTGCTGCGCTCCACGGGTCTGTCGCTCACCCAGTACACCGTGCTGATGCATCTGTCGGAGACGGACGGCGCCGGCCTGCGCATGAGCGACCTGGCCACCGCCACGGGCCTGTCCGCGAGCCGTATCACCCGCCTCGTGGAGACCCTCCGGGCCCAGGGGCTGGTGGTAAAGCGACCGCACTCGACGGACGCCCGGGGGAGCATGGCCGTACTCACCGAAGCGGGACGGCAACGGCTGCGCGGCGCCTACCCGGCGCATCTGGCCAGCGCGCGCCGACGCGTCATGGACCAGCTCGACCCGGCCCTGGTCGATCAACTGGCAGAAGAACTGCGGGCGGTGGCCGATCCGCTCCAGGACCGGTGCCGGGCGGGCCACGACTCCCGCGAACAGACGTCCGCGTACGGCGAAGCAGTCACATGACCCAAGCCGGACCCGCTCCCTCCGGCGAAACATGGTGTCCTTCCGGCTCCACCCGCCGTCGAGGAGGCACCCATGCTCCAGGGCTACACCTACCCGCTGTCACCGCGCGGAGAGGCAAACCTCGCCCCCGCCCCGCCGTGGCACTACGCCGGTGACATCGTCGGCGTCGAGTTCTGGGCCGACCCGGCCGCCGCCGAGGCGACACTCCCCGAGGGGCTGACGCCGGACCCGGATTCCGACGGGCGCGCGGTGGCGCTGTTCATCGACTGGCAGTTCTCCGCGCAGCACGACGAGTACCTCGACCCGGTGCGCAGCCAGTACCGCGAGTTCATGGTGCTGGTCGACGCGCACTACCGGGACGAGCCGGTCTCGTGGTGCCCGTACATCTACGTAGACAACGACCTGGCCATGGCGCGCGGTTGGGTGCAGGGCTTCCCGAAGAAACTGGGCGCGGTCCACCAGACGCGCGTCTTCGCGGCCCCCGGCAGCGCCTCGCCGACCCTCGCGCCCGGCGGCCGGTTCGGCGCGTCCGTGTCGGCGGCCGGGCACACCCTCGCGGAGGCCACGGTGACCCTCGGGCAGCCGGCGGACGACCCGGCGGCCCTCTTCGCCCGGCCTACGGTCAACCTGCGGCACTTCCCGAGCCTGGCCGCCGGGGAGTACGGCAAACCCGCCGTGCACGAGCTGGTCATGGCCGAGTTCGACGACCGGCGGCTCGCCGACGTGTGGACCGGCACCGGCGACATCGCCCTGTTCGCGGCCCGGGGCGAGGAACTGGCGGACCTGGCTCCCGTGCGCACCGGCGCCGGTTTCCGCGCCTCGATGTCGTACAGCGTGACGGACGTACGACGACTGGACGGGTAGCGGGCCGCCGTTGAGGTTCCTTGCTTGGGCACGCTAACCTGCGAGGATGACCGCCGAAGATCCCCTCACCGCGCAGGAAGAGCGCTTCTGGCGCGCGCTGATGCGTGTCATCGTCGCGCTGCCGCGCTCGCTGGACGACGATCTGCTGCGCGCCACGGGTCTGACGCTCACCGAGTACGTCGTCCTGATGAACCTGTCCGAGGCCGAGAACCAGGAACTCCGCATGGCGGACCTGGCCTCGGCCACCGCCCTCTCGGCGAGCCGCATCACCCGCGTCGTGGACGCACTGCAGAGCCGCGGCCAGGTCGTCAAACGGCGCTACGAAGGGGACGCCCGGGGGAACGTGGCGACGCTCACCCCGGACGGGATGAGGCGCCTTCAGGCCGCGTATCCGGTCCACCTCGCCAGTGCCCGCAAGCGGGTCATGGACCATCTGGACGGCCGGTCGCTGTCGGCCATGGTGCGGCAGTTCGAGACGGTGGTCGAGAAGTTCGACTGAGGGCCGCGGCTCACGCCTGCCGCGCCACGCCGGTGCGGTGGCGGCGCTCCTCGAACGAGGCGAAGACCGCCGAGACGCCGTAGACGAGGCTGAACAGGCCGAAGACCGTGGCGAGGGAGACCGCGCCGATGTCCGGGTGGACGAACAGCGAGAACGCGAACACGATCGCCACCGCGCCGGTCAGCAGGAACAAGGTGCGTTCCCCCGCCGTCTCGCCGCGCTGGAAGGCCAGGCCGATCTCCATGGCGCCGGTCGTCAGGGCCCACGCGGCGATCCAGATGGTGAGCGCGAGAGCCGTGATGCCGGGCCAGGCGAGGGCGACCACCCCGCCGGCCAGCGAGAGCAGGGCGAGCAGCAGCCAGCCGAGGACGGGCCCCACCCGGTCGCTGGCGAAGGCACGGGCGGCGTCCGTCGCCGCGATCATGAACGCGTAGACGGCGAAGAGGACGACAACCGCGCCGATGGTGATGCCGGGCCAGGCGACGGAGACCACACCGAGGACGACGGCCAGCAGACCGCGCGAGAGAAGCACGTTGGGTGAACTGAACATGGTCACCTTCCCCATACGAATGTCGCCCCGGTCTTCGCCCGGGGCCATGGTCCGCCACGAAGGCTAGGGTCGCGCTCTCCTGTCGCGATCTGTCATACGACTGCATCCGCTACTTCCATACCCCCTGTCGCCGTGACATGAAGGGGTGCAGCCAACTGACCGATGCGCCGCCCGAGTTACGGCGGGACCATCGGCACCCCCTGGCCTTCGGCCTGTCGACGAGGAGCCGACGTGAGCACCGTGATCGACACACCGCCTCCTCGGACCGTTCGACGGTCGGTCGATCTGTGGCGGCTGTCGCTGTCCCTGGCCGTACTGGTGGCCGCCGTCCTGCTGGCCGTCGCGACCCGCGACTTCGTCCGCGCCGCACAGCAGGGACTCCTCGACTCGGCGACCGCCCTCCCTCCTGCCCTGCGGGACGGCCTGGTGGGAACGGTGCAGGGCGTCGCCCTGCTCGCACCGGTCGCGGCCGTGGTGGTGTGGTGCGTACGGCGGCGGGTCGACCCGGTGCTACGGGTCCTGCCCGCGGCGCTGCTCGGCGCACTCGGCGCGTGGTCGCTCACGCACCTGGCGTTGGAGCGGGGGAGACCGGACACCTGGCCGGAGGTGCTGGCCGGCCGGGACGGACTGCTCCGCGCGACCTGGCCCCCGGCCGTGTACCTGGCGGCCTGCGCGGCGGCCGTCGTCGCGGCGGGCCCGTGGCTGGGGGCGCGTCCGCGGCGGGCACTGTGGACACTCACCTCCTCCTGCGCCGTGCTGAGCGTGGCCACCGCCGCGATCGTGCCGCTGGACGCCGTCGCCGCACTCGCCATGGGCGGCGCGGTCGGGTCGGCCGTACTGCTGCTGGCCGGTGCTCCCCCCGACCGCCCGACGGCGCAGGCGGTCGCCGACGCCCTTGCCGCGTCCGGGATTTCGGTCACCACGCTCCATGAGCTGCCCGCGAATGAGCAGCTGCCGGGGGAGGGGACCGCCTACCGGGCCGAGACCACTGCCGGGTCCCGGCTGGCGGTGCGGGTGCTCGCCGCCGAGGACCACAACCGCGATCTGTTCCACCGGCTCGCCCGGCGGACCCTGCTGCGACACCCCGCCGACACGACCACCCCGACACCGCTCGTCGCCGCCGAGCACGAACTGCTCATGCTGGTCTTCGCGGCCCGCACCGGCGCCCGGGCCGACGAACCGGTGATGGCCTGTCCGGTGGCCGGGGGCGGCGCGCTCGTGGCGACCACCGCACCGGACGACGCCCGTGCCCTGTCCGCCCTGCGGGACGAGGAGTTGACCGACCCGCTCCTCACCGGCGTGTGGACCTCCGTGGCCCGCCTCCAGGAACACCGCCTGGGACATGGGGAGTTGCGCCCGGAACACGTCCTTGTCGCACCGGACGGCGAGAGCCGGCTCACCGCGTTCGCACGCGGCCGGCTCAACGCCCCGCCCGAGGTACTCGGCAGCGACCTCGCGGAGTTGCTGGCCACGACCGCGATACGGGTCGGCGCGCAGCGCGCCACCGCCTGCGCACTGGCCGGCCTGGGACCGGAACTGCTTGCGACCGCGCTGCCGTACCTGCAACCCCTCGCGCTCATGGGACCCGCGCGGACCGCGGTCGCCCGCTACGACCAGGCCCGCGCGCGGGCCGCCAGGGAGAAGGCAGGACGGCGGACTCTGCGGGCCGGCGGCCGGCCCGGTCTGCTGCGTGATCTCACCGCCGAGGTCTCAACGGCCAGTGGTGCCAAGGAAGTTCAGCCCGCGAGGCTGGCGCGTTTCACCTGGAAGAGCGTCCTGGGCCTTGCGGGCGCGTTTCTCGTACTCCACCTCGTGCTGCCGCAGTTGGCCAACGCGCCAGCGGCACTCGACGCGCTGCGGGACGCCAACTGGTGGTGGGTGCTAGCGGTGTTGCCGATCACCTTCCTCTCGCAGGCGTTCTCGACCTTCCTGCAACAGGGCACCATCCCGGAGCGGCTGCCGTTCGGTCCCACCTACCAGGTGCAGTTCGCCAGTTCGTTCCTCAACCGGATCACCCCGAGCAACGTCGGCGGCATGGCGCTCAACCTGCGCTACCTCCAGAAGACGGGGATCGAGACCGGAGCCGCCACCGCCTCCGTGGGGCTGCAGAGCCTGGCCGGAGCGCTCTCCAACACCGTGGTCGCCGCCGTCTTCCTCACCTCGGCGGGACGCGGCCACGCCGGAGTGCGTCCGCACCTGTCCGCGGGCCGCCCGCTGCTGTGGGCCGTCGCCCTCCTGCTCGCCGCCGGCGGGCTGCTCGCCTTCACCCCGCCCGGCCGTCGCTTCCTCGGCGACAAGGTGTGGCCGTTCCTGCGCGCGGCCGGCTCGACCGTCGCGGGGATCGCGACCGAACCCGCCAAGATCGCCGTGGGTACCGTCGGCGCACTGGGCCTGCCGCTCATCCAGGTCGTCGGCCTCGCCATGAGCCTGCACGCACTGGGCGCCGACCTCCCCTTCCTCCAGGTCGGCGCCGCGTACATGGCGGCCCGGCTGATCGCCAACGCTGCCCCCGTGCCCGGCGGCCTTGGGGCGCTGGAGGCCGGACTCATCGCCGGACTGACGACCCTCGGCGTCCCGGCCGGGGCGGCCACCTCGGCCGTGCTCGTCTACCGCCTGCTCACGTTCTGGCTGAACGTCCCGCTGGGCGCCCTGGCCCTGAACGTGGTGCAACGGCGCGGCTACGTGTGACGGGCCCGGCCGTCGTACGGTGGACGGGCGGGCGGGTGCCGCCGCCGTACAGTTCCGGGCGCCGTCGGATGACCCAAGCCCCGCCGCCGGGAGACCACCTACGCTCCCGCTGGTGAAGACATGAGGTGTCCTGGACGGCTGGAGGGCACATGAACGAATCCGAACTCCTCGGCCGTGACCCGCAGTTGAGGACTCTGCACGAACTCCTGGGCAGGTTGCCCGACGCCGGCGGCGCCATGGTGCTGCAGGGCGGTCCGGGGGTCGGCAAGTCCGCGCTGCTGCGGGCCGTGGCGGAACGGGCCAGGGCGGCGGGACGGCGGCTGCTGGAGGTGACCGGGGGCGCCGACGACACGCCCTTCAGCGGTCTGCGCGCGCTGCTGCGCCCGGTGCTCGGCACGGCGGAGTCCCTGCCGGCGGGGCAGGGTGAGATCCTCCGCGCGGCGTTCGCCGCCGGTTCCGGGCCGCCACCCGAGACCTCGCGGGTCGCCCTGGCCGCGTTCAACCTGATCACGGCGAGGGCCGCCGAGCAGCCCACGGTGCTGATCGCCGACAACGCGAGGGAACTCGACGGGCCCACCCGGGACGTACTGGCGTTCATGGCCCGCAGGGCGAGCGACAACCCGATCGTCGTCCTCGGGGCACTGCGCGGCGGACGGACCCTGCCGGGAGTCCCCGTACTGGAGGTGCCGGTACTGGACGAGCCCTCGGCCCGGCGGCTCCTGGCCCGGCA
Source organism: Streptomyces sp. NBC_01622 (assembly GCF_045209635.1). Lineage (NCBI taxonomy): Bacteria > Bacillati > Actinomycetota > Actinomycetes > Kitasatosporales > Streptomycetaceae > Streptomyces > Streptomyces sp. NBC_01622. The sequence continues at coordinate 442,872 of NZ_CP109293.1, read as the reverse complement.
CGCGGACGCACTGCCGCCGGCCGTCCGGGAGCGGATCCTCGGGGAAGCGCTCGGCAACCCGCTCGCGCTGGTCGAGCTCCCCGCGGCCTGGCGCCCGACGGGAGCACCCGGATCCTGGGCCCACCTGCCGGTGAACGCCACGCTGGCGACGGCATTCGCGGCCGGTCTCGGCGAGCTGCCGGACCGGACCCGGGACGCCCTGCTGGTCGCGGCCGTGGACCAGGTAGGGGACGTCTCGGAGATTCTGGCCGCCGCCTCCGTGCTGGCCGGGCGCACCGTCGCGGTGGACGCGCTGGACAGCGCGGTCGCCGCCTCGCTGCTCCGACTCGACCGGACGACCCTGCGCTTCCGCCATCCCGTGGTCCGGTTCGCGGTGCTGGCGGCGGAGACCCCGGCCCGCCGCCAGGCCGCCGACGCGGCCCTGGCGCAGGTGCTGACCGAGCACCCGGACCGGCGCACCTGGCACCGCGCCCAGTCCGTCAACGGCCCCGACGACGAGATCGCCGACCAACTGGCCGCCGCCCACGCCTCCTTGCTACGGCGGGACGGAGCCCTCGCGGCCGTATGGGCCCTGGAACGGTCGGCACAGCTCACCACGGACTCGGTCACCCGGGGACACCGGTTGCTGGGCGCGGCCGAGCACGCGCACGGGGCCGGACGCGTCCGACTGGCCCACTCCCTGATCGACACGGCGGAACGCCAGGAGCTGAACGGCGCGGACCGGGCGAAGGCGGGGTGGCTGCGGGAGATCTCGGACGCGGAGCCACAGCCCGGTCCGGCCCAGGGACAACCGCCCGACCTCACCGAGCTGTCGGCGGGCGATCCCGACCTGGCCCTCGACCTGTTGCTGAGCGCGGCGCTCCACGTCCACCGGACAGGCGACGACCCCGCCCTGCGGGCAGCCGTCGACCGGACCGCCGAGCGGCTGCCCGCCACGAACGACCCCCGCCATCTCGCGGCTCTGGCACTGACCGAACCCGTGCGCCACGGCCGGACGGTGGCCGACCGGCTCCCCTCGAAAGAGACGGCGTGGTGCCTCACCGACTCCGACGGATTCCGGCTCCACGGCACGGCCGCGCACGAGATCGGCGATCCGGTCCGCGCGGTCGACCTGCTCGGCCGGGCAGCACCAACTCTGCGCAGACAGGGCCGACTCGGCCTGCTCAGCGAAACCCTCCTCACCGAGGCCACCGACCGACTGCTGCTCGGGGACTGGCCCCGCGCGACCCAACTCACCGACGAGGCACGGCAGATCGTCGCCGAGACCCGACAGCCGGCCATGGTCGCCGCACTCGCCGGCACCGACGCGGTCGCCGCCGCACTGCGCGGACAGGCCGTACGGGCCGAGGAGTTGGCCGACATGGTGGCGGCCTGGCAGCGCGCCGACCTCGCCCCGACGCTCCGGCTGGCCCGTGGCCTGGCGCGGCTCGGCGAGGGGCGGTATGCGGAGGCGTACGAGGAGCTGAGCCCGCTTCTCGACCGGCCGCACGAGAGCCTGCGCCGGCAGGGGTTCGCCGCGGTGCTGCCGTTCGCCGTGGCGGCGGACCGCGCCGACAACGCGGCGGATGCCGTGCGGGTCCTCGCGTCGGCGGAGGAGGCGGCACGGGTGACGCCCGCCCCGCTGCTGCACATCCAACTGCCCTGCGCCCGCGCCGTGTTGGCCTCCGACTCGGCGGCCGAGGAACTGTACCTGGCCGCCCTGGAGCAGGACCTGTCCCGCTGGCCGCTGATCAAGGCCCGGACGGAACACGCGTACGGACAGTGGCTCCGGCGCCGTCGGCAGGCCGCCCGGTCCCGCACGATGCTGCTTTCCGCGCGGGCCGCCTTCGAACTCGTCGGAGCCTCCGACTGGACGGGCCAGGGCATGACACCGGGAGCCGGTGGCCCACTGCCGTCCGCCGCCGACCTGCTGTCGCCCCAGGAGAGACAGATCGTTCTGCTGGCTGCCGAAGGCCTCTCCAACCGGGAGATCGCGGAACGGCTGTATCTCTCGCACCGCACGGTCGCCGCGCATCTGTACCGGGCCTTCCCCAAGCTCGGCATCACCTCACGCGGGGAGCTGGCCCCGCTGTTGGCGACCCTGGAGTAGGCGGCTTCAGCCGGCCGGGGGGTCGGCTGTCGGGGTGTGCCGGGCGTCGTTCATCTTCGCCCGGTTCTGCGCCAGCAGCGTCCGTACGTCCTCCTCGACCCGCTGGGCATCCACTCCCAGGGCATGGCCCATGTGGGCCGCCCACACCTCCGAGCGGATATTGGTCTCGAAGTCGAGGTCGGCGCGGACCGTCTCGCGCGTCGCCTGCCGGTTCTGGCTCACCATCACGAAGGTGGACAGAAAGATCGCCTCAAGGCTGACGATCATCGTGAGCAGTCCGAAGGGATAGGGGTCCCAGGCCGCGCCACGGCCGAACAGCCCTTCGTTGCACACGATCCACACCGTGAACCACACCGCGTGGAGATAGACGAACTGCATGGTCCCGGCGAAAGCGGTGATCGCGTCCGCGATCCGGTCCTGGGTCCCCCGCATCCGCGCGAGGACGGCCTGCTCGTTCGGGAGACGTATGTCCAACCCGTTGATTCCAGACGGCACGGGCACTCCTTGATCCGTCGCTCACGAGAAACGCCCGTCAGCGTAAGTGCGGGACGGGGTCGCCTCCTTGGGTCAATCGACTGCCCGCACGGCCCCAATGCGTGCGTGTAGGCCGTCCGTTGCGTCGATTGACCGAAGCCGACCGGGCCGCGCCGACGGCAGAGTGACGGTCGGCTCGGACAGGTACCCCGGTCACACACACCGCGGTACCGCGCGTCTTCGAGCAGCGACACATCCGTCAAGGAAGGGATCACCATGTCGGACCCGACGCCGCAGCAGAACCAGGCACCCGGCACCACCCCGGCCGGCCCCGCGGAGCGCCTAGCCGAACTGTCGCAGAAGGCCCAGGACGCCCAGCGGACCGTGGCGGCGAGCATCGCCGAGGACCGGCAGAAACTGTCCGCCGCCGTCGCCGACGCGAAGGACAAGGCCGAACAGGGCGCGCAGCGGCTGCAGTCGAGCGGGCAGCGGGCCAAGGAGAACGTCGCCGGGAGCTGGAACCAGGTACAGACCTCCTGGCAGGACCATGTGGACGCGGTCCGCGCGAAACTGGACGAACGCAAGGCCGAGCGCGATGTGAAGCGGCTCCAGCACGCCGCCGACGACGCAGAGGACTACGCGGCCGACGCCATCGACTTCGCGATCGCGGCCGTGGAAGAGGCGCAGTACGCCACGCTGGACGCGGTGCTCGCGAGGCTGGAGGCGGACGAAGCGGCCGACGCCGCGCAGTAGCCGGCTCGCGGCGGGGCCGGGGGACGGCTCGTGGGACGGCACCCACGGCCCGCTGCCCCGCGCCCGGGCGGCGGTGTGGGCGGCCACTGCTCTCGGCGCCGAACGCTGTGGCCGGGAACATCGACCTTCCCGCTCCGATCAGCGACGATCTTGCTGTGGAGCGACAGTACGTGGATTCTTCCTCGCCGACTCGTTATATTTCTTTCGGCAAGCAACTTGACGGAGGGGAGTCGGTGACCTCACGGCCCGGAGCGGACCTGGTGGGGCGCGTGGCCGAACTGGAGCTGCTGGACTCGCTGTTGGCCGGGCGGGACGGAGCCTGCCGAGGCCTGCTGCTGTGCGGCGACCCCGGCGTCGGGAAGACCGCGCTGCTCGACGCCGCCGCAGCACGGGCCGTGGACCTCGGGACGCGCGTACTGCGGGCCTCCGGCGTGGAGTTCGAGCGCGAGATGAACTTCTCGGCGCTGCACCAGATGCTCTATCCGCTGCGCCGACACACCGGGCGGCTCGCCGGACATCACCGTGACGTCGTCGACCGGATCTTCGGTCTCGCGCCGGGGCCGTCGCCGGACCCGCTGGCCGCTTCGACGGCGGTACTCGCCCTGCTCGGCGAAGTCGCCGTGGAAGGGCCGTTGTTGATGATCGCCGACGATGTGCCGTGGCTCGACCTCGCCAGCGCGACCGCGCTCGGTTTCGTCGTCCGCAGGATGAGTGACCACCCGATCGCCTTCCTTGCCACCCTGCGGACCGGGGTACGGGGCATCTGCGGTCAACTCACCCTGCCCGTAAGGGAGATCGGACCGCTGACCGAAAGGGAGGCGGCGGAGCTGCTGGACGCGCGCTGGCCCGGGCTGAGGCCCTCGGTGCGCCGCCGGATACTGGCCGAGGCCGCCGGAAACCCGCTCGCGCTACGGGAGTTGCCGGCCGCGCTGACCGGCACGCAGCGCTCGGGCCAGGCCCCGCTGCCCTCGCGGCTGCCGCTGTCCGGGCGACTGGAGGCGGCCTTCGCCTCCGCCGTGGAGGCGCTGCCCGCACCGACCCGGACCTCGCTGCTCATGGCCGCGCTGGACACGGGGATCGACCCGGCCACGCTCAGGCGGGCAGCGGAGTCGGCGGAGGCAGCGCAGGCCCCTGAGTGCCCGGCCGGTGTCGATGTCCTCGGTCCGGCGCGGGACGCCGGTCTGCTGCACGTGGACGCAGGACACCTGTCGTTGCGGCATCCGCTGACCCGGGCGGTGATCGTGCACCTGGCGTCGCCGGGCGAGCGCCGTCGTGCGCACCGCTCGCTCGCCGCCGCCCTGACCGACGTACCAGAGCGCCGGGCATGGCATCTGGCCGAGTCCGCGACCGGACCGGACGAGGCGGTGGCCCGGGCGCTGGACGAGGCGGCCCTGTCCGCCTGGCGGCGCGGGACCGAGCCCGGCGGCGCGGGGGAGACGGCCGGCTCCGACGGGCGGCGTGTCGCCGCGTCCGTCGCCGTGTCCGCCCTCATGCGGGCCGGTGAACTCAGCCCGCACCCCGGCGACCGGTCCCGGCGCCTGGTCGAAGCCGCCTACCTCGCCACCTTCACCGGCCAACTCGACGACGTACCAAGGCTGTTGGCCGACGCCGGACAGGCCTCCGACACCCCGACCGGACTGGTCTTCGCCGCCACCGCCCACCTCCTCACCAACGAAGAGGGCGATGTCGACGCCGCCTACCGCCTCCTGGCCCGCGCACTCGACGACGACACGGTCACCGCCACGAACGACGGCTGGGACCACCACGGCATCCTCTACGCGCTGCTGCTCGTCAGCCTCTACACCCTCCGCCCCGAGCCGTGGCGCCTCCTGAAGACCGCGCTGACCCGCTGCGAACCGACCGCGGCGACGCCGATCAGACTCTGCTACGACGCCTACGCCGACCCCACGCACGCCCCCGACGCGCTGCGCAAGGGCCTCGCGGACGCCTTCGCGGCGCTGCCCGCCGACGCGGCACCCTGGGAACTGATTCCACTGGCTTTCGCGGCGGTCGCGACGGACGCCCTGTCGGACCACCGGTACCTGGTCCTCCGCATGATCGAACGCGAACGGGACGGCGGTGCGATCGCCATGGTCGTCCCCGCGCTGCTGCTGCTCTGCCACGACTCCTACGTCCACGGCCGCTGGGACGAGGCCGAGAACCTGGCACAGCAGGGGCTGGACCTGGCGGCGGCGCACGGCTACCACTTCTGGGAGCGGCAGATCCGCGTCCTGCTGGCGTCCGGCGCGGGGCTGCGCGGCGACGCCGAGCTCGCCCGGAGCCGCAGCGAGGAGACCTCGACCTGGGCGGCACCCCGCGGCATCGAGGTGACCGAGGCCTACGCCCGGTCGGCCCGCCGCCTCGCCGCCATGGGCGAGGGCGACTACGAGGAGGCCCACGTCCAGGCCGGCCGGATCGAGCCACCCGACGCACCGGCCTTCGGGGTCCCGCGCCGGTGGACGGTCCTGGACCTGGTCGAGACGGCCGTCCGCACCGGCCGCGCGGACGAGGCACGCGACCATGTGGCCGCCGCGCGAAGGGCGGCCGTGCACCGCATCTCGCCCCGGACCGCGCTGATCTGCGCCGGTGCCGAGGCCGTGGCCGCCGACGAGACCGAGGCCGGGCCCCTGTTCGAGGCGGCCCTGTCCCTGCCCCATGCGGCACGGTGGCCGTGGGAACACGCACGCGTCCAGCTCGCCTACGGACAGTGGCTTCGCCGCACCCGCGACCACCGTGCCCGCCGGTATCTGAGCGCCGCCCTCGAAACCTTCGACCGGATCGGCGCCCGGGCCATGGCGCAGCGGGCCCGCAACGAATTGCGCGCCACCGGTGTCGCCACCACTACCGGGCCCGTCGCGCCGGCCGCCGCGCTGACCGTGCAGGAACGGCAGATCGCCGAGCTGGCGGCCGTGGGCCTGACCAACCGGCAGATCGGCGAGCGGCTGTTCCTGTCCCACCGCACGGTCGGCTCCCATCTGCACCGGCTGTATCCCAAGCTCGGCATCACCTCACGCGCCGCTCTGCGCGCCGCCCTGGAGACGATGTAGGAGCAGGCCGGAACCGGTGATCACCCGAAACGGTCCGTCGTACGGTGGGATCCGAGACCCCCTGAACGGTGAGCCGGAGAGGACCATGGTCGACAAGGAGATCAGAGCCCTGGCCACCGCGTTGCTCGAACGCGTCGGGGAGCTGGCGAAGGAGATGGCGGCGCGGATCCGCGCCGGCTCGCGGGCGTACCACTACGACGTGGTCCCCGAGGAGGACCTGGAGGACGCCTGCCGGACCCATGTCGGCAACGCGCTCCAGGCACTGACCGGGCAGATGCCCCTGGACACCGGGGCCGCCGCCGACATCGGCCGCAGGCGTGCCGCGCAGAACGTGCCGCTGCCCAGCGTGATGACGGCGTATCGCGTCGGCGTGCGGTACTTCTGGGAGGCGGTGGTCGACGAGGCCACCACAACCTCCTTGGTGGGCAACGACATTCTGGTCGCGGCGGCCTCGGCGATGTGGGAGATCCAGGACGGCATCACCGAGGCCATGGTCTCCGGATACCACGAGGCGGTGGCCCAACGGCTCCTCGCGGGCGACCAGGAGCGCTCCGCGCTGGTGGAGGCGCTCCTGGAGGGCAGGAGCATGGACGCCGACGCCATATGGTCCGCCGCCGAGGTCCTGCACATGCCGCACAAGGGCCCCTTCATCGTGGTCGCGGCGGAGGTACCGCGGATCGGCCGGCGGGCCCTGCCGGACATCGCGGCCGTCCTGACCCGGCGCGGCATCCGGTCCGCCTGGCGACTGCGCCCCGAACTCCAGCTGGGCATCGTGCACTTGCGCACCCCGCGCGACCTGGACGACCTCGTCGCGGTGCTGCGGGAACAGGCGGAGCGGCGCGTCGGGGTGGGCCCCTCCTACGACGATCTCACCCGCACCGGCGACGCCCTGCGCTTCGCCAAGGTCGCGATGCGAGGTGGCGACGCGGGCAGCGCCGCCGTCACCGTCTTCGACGACTCCCCGGTCGCGGTCGTGACCGCGGGCGCACCCGATGTCATGGCCCGGGTCGCCGCCAGGGTCCTCGGCCCCGTCGAGGCCCTGCCCGACGACGAACGCGCCCTGCTGCTGGACACGTTGGAGGCCTGGTTCGACTCCGGCGGCTCGGCCGAGGAGGCCGCCAAGGTGCTGTACGTCCACCCCAACACCGTGCGCACGCGCCTGCGCCGGATCGCCGAACGCACCGGCCGCTCACTGACCGACCCCCGTGGCATCACCGAACTCTCCCTCGCGCTGCGCGCCGTCCGGCAGACCCCGAGGCCCCCGACCTCGGAGTCCACCGGTGCGGACTAGGCGGCCGTACCGCCCGCGTAGTCGCTCTTGAAGGTGGTCTCGATGGTGGTGGCGACGGACTGGGCCACTCCCGTGCCGGTGAGGATGATGCCCAACTCCCGGTTGTTGGAGAGGGAGTTGCTGCTGATGTTCATCGATCCCGCCTCCACCTCCTGGGTGGAGAGACCGTAGTCGGCGACCATCGCCTTGGCGTGGATGTAGAAGCCGTTCGGGTCGGAGTACCCGACGACCGTGCCGCCTGCCGCCTTGATCGCGGACACCTCGCTCGCGTAGCTCGACGGGGTCTCCAGCACCACCCGCACGGTCACGCCCGCCTTCGCCCTGGCGACGATCGCGTTGACCACCGTGCTGTCGCTGAACTCCAGTTCCTCGACGTCGAGCGTCGTGGTGGCCGCGTTGATCATGGTGAGCAGCCGGCTGCGGGAGTCCGTGGGGGACCAGAGCAGGTGGTCGCCGTCGGTCGGGGTGATCGAGGTGCCGGCGTAGTCGGCGTTGAACACCTTCTCGATCGCGGCGACGTCCCGGGTGTCGTCGGTGAAGACACCGTAGTCGCGCCCGGTCGTGTAGTACTGCGAGGTCAGATTGCCCGTCAGGACAAGGGACTTGGTGCCGTCCACGGTGATCGTCTTCTGGTGGGTGTAGACGAAGCTGGACGGCGACCACACCACGCCGACGCCCGCGTTCGTCAGCGCCGTGTACGCCGAGCTGTTGGCGGACTGGTGCGCGCGGTCGAGGACCACCCGCACGGTGACGCCCTTCTTTTCCAGCGCTATCAGGTCGTTGACGGCGGTGGTGTCCTCCAGCTCGTACATGGTCATGTCGAGCGTGGAGGTGGCCGAGTTGATGAAGTCGTAGATCGTCGGTTCGCTGGTGGTCTGCGAGAAGGCGAACGCGGTGTACGTCGCCGCGTCGGCGGGGATGGCGGTGACGAAGACGGCGGCGCCGGCCACCAGGGTGACGCCGGCACGGCTGAGGAACGTCCTCAACATGCGTGACTCCTAGTCGAGTTGATGCCCACGTGGGGGGTGGTGAGCGTGGGCATGACACCACGCGCGTAGAACGCTGAGGAAGAGAACCTCGGTGAACTCGGGATTACCGCCGCCGAGCAGGAGCGGACAAAGGGGACTTCGCGCAGGTGGGGGCCGGTTCATGGAGTCCCCGCGAGTTCGCAAAGACTTCGTAGTCCGCCGGTGACCGGGCATCCTGGACACCGTTAGAGGATCTACAGAAGATGCATGCTCGACCATGCCCTTCCCCGTGGCAAAGGATCTTTCGATGAGCCAGCAGGACACACAGGACGATCGGTTCGACGTCGTCGTACTCGGCGCGGGCCCCGGCGGCTATGTCGCCGCCATCCGAGCCGCGCAACTCGGCAAGCGGGTCGCGGTGGTGGAGGAGAGGTACTGGGGCGGCGTCTGCCTCAACGTGGGCTGCATCCCGACCAAGGCGCTGCTGCGCAACGCCGAACTGGCGCACATCTTCACCCGCGAGGCGAAGACCTTCGGCATCAAGGTCGAGGGGGAGGTCTCCTTCGACTACGGGGAGGCGTTCCGCCGCAGCCGCCGGGTCGCGGACGGCCGGGTCAAGGGCGTCCACTACCTGATGAAGAAGAACAAGATCACGGAGATCGACGGCCGCGGCACCTTCCTCGACGCGCACACCCTCCAGGTGGCCGGATACGACGGCGACACCCGTACCGTCGCCTTCGAGCACGGCATCATCGCCACCGGCGCCACCCCGAGACTGCTGCCCGGCACCCGCCGCACCTCGCGCGTCGTGACGTACGAGGAGCAGATCCTCGCCGACGACCTCCCGCGGTCGATCGTCATCGCGGGTGCCGGCGCCATCGGCATCGAGTTCGCCTATGTGCTGCACAACTACGGCGTGAAGGTCACGATCGTCGAGTTCCTGGACCGCGTCGCACCTCTGGAGGACGCCGAGGTCTCCGCCGAACTCGCCAAGCAGTACCGCAAGTTGGGCATCGACGTCCTCACCTCCACCCGCGTCGAGTCGATCGACGAGTCCGGCCCGCAGGTCCGCGTCACGGTCACCGGCAAGGACGGCACCCAGCAGGTCCTGGAGGCCGACAAGGTCCTCCAGGCCATCGGCTTCGCGCCGAACGTCACCGGCTACGGCCTGGAGAACACGGGCGTACGGCTCACCGAGCGCGGCGCGATCGACGTCGACGGCCGGTGCCGCACCTCCGTCCCGCACCTGTACGCCATCGGCGACGTCACCGCGAAGCTGATGCTCGCGCACGCCGCCGAGGCGATGGGCGTCATCGCCGCCGAGACCCTCGCGGACGCGGAGACGATGGAGCTGGACTACGCGATGATCCCGCGCGCCACCTACTGCCAGCCGCAGATCGCCAGCTTCGGCTACACCGAGGCGCAGGCACGGGAGTTGGGCCACGACATCAAGGTGGCGAAGTTCCCGTTCACCGCGAACGGCAAGGCGCACGGTCTCGGCGACACCACCGGCTTCGTGAAGCTGATCAGCGACACGAAGTACGGCGAACTCCTCGGCGGCCACCTCATCGGCCCCGACGTCACCGAACTCCTCCCCGAACTGACCCTGGCCCAGCAGTGGGACCTCACCGTCCACGAGGTCGCCCGCAACGTCCACGCCCACCCGACCCTGGGCGAGGCGGTGAAGGAAGCGGTGCACGGTCTGGCCGGACACATGATCAACATGTGACCGTCCCCCCACTCGCCGACCTTCGAGCCGGTCACGGCAGCTGTCGACGTGGCCGGCTTTGTCACGTCCGGAGCAGACGTCGTCCGCGTGCTCTTGGCCTGCTCCAAGGCGTGGTTCATATCGTTCGCGGAAGCAACCGGTGGCCGTCGTTGTGTCGGGCCGGCCAGGTATCAATCGGTGCGATCACGCAGTGAACCTCCCTCGAGTGACAGCCGTAGTCAACGACAGAGGGGGCGCTCTAAGGGCTCGCTTCCGGGGACCGGACAGTTGGCCAAGCACTGGTATGGGAATGGACGAGATGGACGTTCGCCGAAGTCTTCGACGGTGCGGCACGGGCCGCGCGGGGGTACCGGTCGGCGGGACTGCGCCGGGGCGACCGCGTTCTGCTGGCGCTGCCCGACAGCGTGGACATGGTCTGGTCCGTGCTCGGCGCCCTGCAGGCCGGTCTCGTCGCCGTCCCGGTCAACGTCCAGATGAGCTGGGAGGATCTGACGCGGGCCGTCGAGACGGTGGAACCCGGACTCGCCGTGATCGACCCGGACACGGCGGGACGGCTGGAGTCGCCGGGCTTCGCCCCCGCCGTGAAGGTCTCGACACTGGTCGCGGGCGAACCGGACCCGGACTTCGCCGAGGGCGGGGACGCTCCGGCGCTGGCCGTCTTCACATCCGGTACGACGGGTGCCCCGAAGCTGTGCTTCTTCCTCCACGGCAACTTCGTCGGCCCCCCTGGCCAGAAGGACGGCGACCTCAGGACGGTCGGCCTGTCGGTGTCACGCATGTACTTCCTGGGCGGACTGCACTTCTCGGTGCTCACCACCCTCGCCACGGGGCAGACCGCCGTCCTGTCGCGTACCCGGGCGACCCCGGCCGAGGTGCTCGGACTGATCAACCGTCACCAGGTCACGAACCTCTTCGCACAGCCGAGCTTCCTGGCCCGCATGCTCCTTGAACCCGGCCACGCGGAGACGCTCGGAAGCCTCCGCGAGGTGTCGAGCGCCGGCGAGGTTCTCTCGCCACGGCTGCGCGAGCAACTGGTGCCGATCCTCGGGAACCGGCTGATCAACAACTACGGCGCCACCGAGATCGGCGTGATCTCCATGGGCCGCCCCGCCGCGTGCGCCACTCCTTCGGCGGTCGGGCCGCCCGTCCCCGGCCGGCCGGTACGCGTCGTCGATGCCGATGGCCAGGTGGTGCCCGCGGGCTGCCAGGGTGAGCTGCACGTCTACGTCGACTACGCCTCCCGGGGCGTGGTCAGGGGGAGCCGGGGCCCCGATCAATTGAAGGACACCTGGTGGCCGACCGGGGACCTGGCGTCGATCGACGACGACGGTGTCGTCCACGTGCACGGTCGGCTGGACGACGTGGAGGTGATCGGCGGGCAGAACGTGGTGCCGGGCGAGGTCGAACGGCTACTGGAGAGCCATCCGCGCGTGCTCGAAGCCGCGGTCAGTTCGGTCCGCCGTCCTGCCGGGGACACGAGTCTGCGCGCCTACGTGGTGACCGTCCCCGAGGACGAGCCGGGCGGTGGAGCGGACGGCGAGGCCCTGGACGCCGAGCTGATCGCCCTGGCCCGGTCCCGGCTGTCCTGGTACAAGGTCCCGCACGACGTCGTACGGATGGACAGCCTGCCCCGCAACGCGAACGGCAAGATCCTGCGCAGACACCTTCGAGCGGTGGGTGATCAGTTCGTCTGAGACCGTGTCAGGACGTCGTGGAGCCCGGCCGAGCCCCGCACAGCTCGGCCGGGCTCCGGGTTTTCGTGAACCCAAGTCCCGTCAGGGCCGCGAGTCTGGTGCGCAGCCCCGCAGGATGAACGCGATCACCTCGTCCAGGCCGCGTTCCGCGGCCTCCGGAGTGAGCATGCCGGTCGCGGCCAGGTCGGCGTAGCCGTGGAGCGTTGCGAAGACCGGGATGCCGATGCTGTCGAGAGGTCCGTCGCGCACCTCCCCTTGGCGCTGCCCCTCAAGCATGAGCCGGCCGATGAGTTCGGACCAGCGCCCGGTGGCCTCCAGCAGGTCGGCGGACGCCTGCGGGTCGTGCTTGATCGAGTACATCAGGCCGAGCAGCGCGGCGTTCTCCATGCAGAAGCCCACGTACGCGCGGACCACCGCCTCCAGTTTCTTGCCGGACGACTCCCCGGCATCGGCCTGTGACGTCCGGATGACGTCGGTCAGCCGTTCGTAGCCGGTCAGCGCCAGCGCGTCCAACAGTGCCTGTTTGTCCTTGAAGTGACGGCTCGGCGCGTTGTGACTGACATCGAGATCGCGGGCGAGTTCGCGCAGCGACAGGGCGGCGGTCCCCTTATCCCGGAGTGTCTCCTCGGCCCGGGCCAGCAGGGCGGCGCGCAGGTCTCCGTGGTGATAGGGGCGGGGGCGGGTCTGCATGGAGGGCAGCGTACCGGTGATGTGTACGCAGCCCACATTGTTGACGTTGACACCATTGTGGGCGCCGCCCACAATGGCTGCCCGTGACCACTGCATCCAGCGCGTGGACCACCACCGACATCCCCGACCAGCGCGGCCGTCGTCACGGGCGGCAACAGCGAACTCGGCATCGCCACCGTCGAGGCGCTGGCCGCCGCGGGCGCCCATGTGGTGCTCGCCGTACGGGATCCCGGGCGGGGCGAGGCCGCCGCCTCACGATCGTCCCCGCGCCGCTGAGCCTGCTCGGCCGGACGGCTCCGGCCGACCCCGAACCGGTGCGGGCCACCAAGGACTGACCGGCCGCTGGTCAGGACGCGTGTGACGTCACCAGGAGACCATGGGCTTGGACCCGCCGCCGTCGACGTCGAGAACCGCGCAGTTGACGTATCCCGCTGCCGGTGACGCCAGGAAGGCGACCGTCTCGGCGACGTCCTCGGGTTGGCACACACGCCCCAGCGCCAGCATGTCCGCGAACCGCTGCCGCTGCTCCTCGTCGAAGATCTCCCGGACACCTTCGGTCAGCACGAACCCGGGCCGTACGACGTTGCTGCGGATGCCGTCCGCGCCGTGCTGCGCGCCGATGTACAGGGAGAACGTCTCCAACGCCGATTTGCAGGCGCCGTAGGCCGCCTTCGTCGCGGTGGCGTATCGGACGGCGCCGGACGAGATGTTGACGATCGACCCTCCGCCGTCGCTGGCCAGCATCGCCGGGATCGCGTGCCGTGCACCCCAGACGGCGGCCATGACGGTGACGTCGAAGGTGCGCTGCCAGGCCTCGTCGCTGGAGGTGGACGAGCCGGTGTCCTCGGGGATCTCGACCGCGGCGTTGTTGTCCAGGACGTCGAGGCGCCCGAAGGAGTCCAACGCCGCCCGCACCAGGCTCCGCACCCCTTCCTCCCGGCTGACGTCGGCATGCAGCCCGACCGCGCTGTCACCCAGTTCCACCACCAGTTTGTCCAGGGCCCCGTCGTTGATGTCGCCCAGGACCACCCGGGCGCCCTCACTCACCAGGACGCGCGCCGTAGCAGCACCGATACCGCTCGCGGCGCCGGTGACGACGGCCACTTTTCCATCCAGCCTGTTCGCCATGGCGTACACCTTTCGCTCTTGCCTCATTGTCGAGAGATTTCACCTCGATGATGGCATTATATCTCGCTATTGAGACGTAGTCTCAATCTGATGGCGAGGGACTGCGTGAGCTGCCGGTCCGCGGGTGCGAGCTGCGCGAGCGCCTGCGAGCCCGGGCGGTGGCCGATACGTGACGGACGGCTGCACAGGAACGGGAATCGCACGGGTGGCGCTACGCTGCCGTGTCGTGCAGCAGACACGCCTCGACATCGTCCGGATCAGGGCGGCCCGCCGGGTGATCGACCCGTTGTTCCTCGACACTCCGCTGTACCGCTGCGAGGCGCTGGAACCCGGCCTCGGGTGCGCGGTCAGCATCAAGCTCGAAACGGCGAACCCGGTGCGCAGCTTCAAGGCGCGCGGTACCGAGGTCGTCGCGAGCCGGCTCGCCGACAGCGGTGCGCGGGCCGTCGTGTGCGCCAGTGCGGGCAACCTTGGCCAGGCCCTCGCGTGGTCCGGTCGCGGCCGGGGGCTCGACGTCACCGTGGTGGCGTCCCGCTTCGCGACCGCGGCCAAGCTCGACCGCATCCGCGCGTTGGGCGCGGGGCTGGAACTGGTGGACGGCGACCACGAGTTGGCCCGCGAGCGGGCGGCGGCCGTCGCACGGTCCGAGGGCATCCGGCTCGTCGAGGACAGCCTGGACATCGAGACCTGCGAGGGCGCGGCGACCATCGGTCTTGAACTCGTGGACGCGGCGCGACCGTTCGACACCGTGCTGATCGCCCTCGGTGGCGGGGCGCTGGCCACCGGAGTGGGGCATGTGCTGAAGTCCCTGGCGCCCGAGGTCGAGGTGATCTGCGTCCAGCCGCTGGGCGCACCGGCGTTGACGCTCTCGTGGCGCGCGCGGCGGGTCGTCAGCACCGACTCGGCGGACACCATCGCCGACGGTGTCGCCGGCCGGTTTCCCATCCCGGCCGTCCTGGACGACCTCCTCCTGGTCGCTGACGACGCCGTCCTGGTCCGGGAGGAGTCGATCATCACCGGTATGCGGATGCTCTTCGACCACGCCGGCCTAGTCGTCGAACCGTCGGCCGCGCTCGGCATCGCGGCGATCCTCGAAGACCGGGACCGCTTCGCCGGCCGCCATGTGGTCACCATCGTGTGCGGCGGCAACGTCGACTCGGACGCGTATCGCCGCTGGATCGGCGCGGCTCCGCTGTAGAAGTTCTCCTGCACGGCGTCCCGGGCACGCTCGTCACGTGCCCGGGATGTCCCGCCGCGGTGGCCGCTTTCCCTTCACCGCGGCGGTGTCCACCGGTGTGTGGGACCAGAGTCGCCGCTGTGCGGCGACGGGTGAAGGCTTCCGGTGGCCGCGTCAGACTCTCGTAAGATCCACTCCGTGCGATCTCCAACGGGGTTGCGGAGTCACGGAGTTGGTCACGCCGCGCCCGCCCCGTCCGGCGCCTGGAGGACCCGCCGGGCACGCCGGATCCCGTCGTCCGTCGCCCGGAAGACCCGGTTCGCGATTTCGATCTGCGAGGGATGGATGGCCCACTTCCCGTTGAACCCCGGAGAGGCCGCCGAGAGGGCGTCCTCCCCGTAGGCGGCCCGGCCCCGGGAGTCGGGATGGGGGCATCGACGGCGGCGATGCCCGCGATGCACGTCGCGGTCAGCACCTGCGTCCGCGCGAAATACCAAGTCGCCCGAGTCCGAAGGCATTTGAGGTTCCGCGCGCCGGCTGCCGCCAGCACTTTCGTAAAGCACCGACGCTCGCATCCCGACAGGCACTGCCTCACGCGGACCGGGGAGGCTGCGCCTTCACCGAGACCGGCTTCCGCCGACACACCCGTCGGCCGGGACCTCATGAACACGCGGCGCTGCACGTCGAGTTCAGCGTGGCCGCCGCTGTACGACATCGGCGAGCACCGTGGTCACCAGCTTGCCGACCGTTGAGGTGGTCGGCGGGTCCGAGGCCCGGTCGGCGAACAGGAGGTGCCCCCCTCCGACCAGGGAGAGGGTGAGCGAGTCGATGTCGGCGTCGGCCGCGATGCGGCCCCTGGCCCGCTCGTCGGTCAGGTAGGCCGAGACCGCCGTCGTCATCTCGGCGAGGACGGCGATGCCGCCTCCGGGCCGGGCCTGCCGCAACCGCGCCCGCAACTCGTCCCGGAAGGTGATGAGCGGGATGATCGCCACAGGTACGGGCCCGAACAGGGTGGTCAGCGCGCCGGTGAGGTTGTCGGCGACGGTGCCGGTTCCGGCGGAGTCGCCCAGCGCCCGCGCCTGTGTCTGCAACCGCGCGGCCCGGTCGAGGACGAGCTCGGCGAGGAACGCGTCGAAGTCGGTGAAGTGCCGGTGCAGAACGCCTTTGGCGCAGCCCGCCTCATCGGTGACGGCCCGGCTGGTCAGCCCGTTCGGCCCGTCCCGCAGCAGCACGCGCTCGGCGGCGTCGAACAACTGCTGCCGCGCATCACGAAGGTGCACCCCGGTCGGCACTTGTGGATCCTTTCGTGCGTCAGCCCTCTGCCACGTATTGGCTTGTGGGCGCTTGCCCACTAAGGTGAACGCATGCCCACTTTACCGCGAGAGCAGCCAGAGCCCGCCCCGCTGCATCAGGCCCGACAGATGGCCGAGTCCTTCGGCACGGACGCGCAACGCTACGACCAGGCCCGCCCCGGCTACCCCGACGACCTGGTGGCACGTATCGTCGCCGGAAGCCCGGAGACCGGTGGGCTCGACGTGCTCGACGTGGGCTGCGGCACCGGCATCGCGGCCCGTCAGTTCCAGGCCGCCGGCTGCACCGTGCTCGGCGTCGAACCGGATGCGCGGATGGCCGACTTCGCGCGGGACCGCGGCCTGCCGGTCGAGGTGGCGACCTTCGAGGCCTGGGAACCGGGGGGCCGAACGTTCGACGCGGTGACCGCCGCCCAGTCCTGGCACTGGGTGGATCCCCTCGCCGGTGCCGTGAAAGCGGCCCGGGTGCTGCGCCCGAGCGGCCTCCTGGCGATCTTCGGGCACGTGTACGAGCCGCCCGCCGAGGTGGCCGAGCCTTTCGCCGCTGCCTACCGACGAGTGGTGCCTGACTCGCCGTTCGATGGTGGGCCGGCCCGCCGACCGCTGGAGATGTACGAGGCGGCGTACGCGAAGGTCGCCGGCAAGATCCGCGAGACCGGACAGTTCGCCGAACCGGAACAGTCACGATTCGACTGGGAGCGGTCCTACACGCGCGACCAGTGGCTGGACCTCCTCCCCACGACCGGCGGCCTCACCCGCCTCGGCCCCGACCAACTGGCCGAGATACTGGGCGAGGTCGGCCGAGCCGTCGACGCCCTGGGAGGCAGCTTCACGATGCCCTACACCACCCTGGCGGGTCATCGCCGTATGCGCCACCACCCCTCTCTGATCCCCTTTGACCCACTCCCTTTCGGAACGGCGGGTTCCAGAGCGTTGCTTTCCGAACGGCCCGCTCGTTGATCTCCGCATGCAGTGAGCGGTGCCCGAGCGGCATGGAGGCGTGGATCGACAGTGGTGCCCAGCGGCCTCCCGTGGGCAGGCGAACGGAGAGCCCTGTGCGCATGAGTGACCTTCAGCGGTGCGAGATCCGTCCCGGACGACTCGTCGAGTGGACGCTGCACCCGAGGGCCGTAGGAGCGGCGCGGGCACTTCCCGACGACGTGCGGCCACCGGCGTATGTGCAGGAGTCCCATATCCGTACGGCGCGTTCGGTGCGCGAGGACGGGCTGTTCGTGCCGACCTGGCTCGGTACCGCCTTCGACATGCCGGGGAGGATCGAACTCGACGTGCTCCAGGGCGCGTTGCGGGACTGGATGCTCCGGCACGAGACGCTGCGCAGCGGTTTCCGGTGGGCCGGTGACGAGATGCGCCGCTTCACCCTGGACGCCGACGCGGTGGCCCTGCACCGTGAGGACATCGGCGAGTTCGCGGACGCGGGGACGCTGACCCGGTATCTGCAGGACCGTTTCGATGTCACGGCGGACGCGCTCACCTGGCCGAACTTCCTCTTCGCCGCGGTCGTACGCCAGGACTGCACGAGCGTGTACCTGGCGTTCGACCATAGCAATGTCGACGCCTACTCGCTCCATCGGATCGCGGGGGAGGTGCACGAGCTGTACGCGGCCGGTCTCGCCGGGAAGGCGGTCGAAGTGGCGCCCGTCGCCAGCTACATCGACTTCTGCGCGGGCGAACGCACGGACGCCGACCTGATCGACGACACGCACACCGTCGTCTCCCGCTGGCGCGAGTTCATCGCCCGCTGCGACGGCAAACTGCCGAACTTCCCCGTCGACCTCGGCCTCGACCCCCAAGGGCCGCTGCCCACACAGAAGTTCCTCCAGGAAATGCTGACCGACGACACGGACGCGGCTGCCTTCGAGGCATACTGCCGCCCCTACGGCGCAAGCCTCGTCGGTGTCCTGGCGGCCGTCGCCCTGGCCGCCCGTGAGATCAGCGGCGTCGACGTGTACCGCACCGTCGTGCCCTTCCACACCCGGGCCAAGTCCCGCTGGGCCGACTCCGTCGGCTGGTACGTGGGCGGCGCGCCGATCGAGATCCCCGTCGAGCATGCGCGGGACTTCGACGACGCCCTGCGGATGGTCCGCGCCACCCTCCGCGAGAACCGCCCGCTGGCCCGCATGCCCATCGCCCGCGTACTGCGCCTGCTCGGCACCGACTTCAAGCCCACGTCCCCCGACCTGTACTCGATCGTCTCCTACGTCGACTCGCGCGCCCTGCCCGGTTCGGATCGCTGGCAGGAGCTGAAGGCGTACGGGCTGATCCGGGTGTCGTACGGCGATCAGGTGTGCGCGTGGGTGACCCGGGTCCATGAAGGCCTGCAGTTCGCCTGCCGTATTCCGGACAACGACATCGCGGACAAGAACATGCGGCTGTGCATGGAGTTGGTGGGGGAGCTCATGGTCTCGGTGGCCCGGCGGGCGTTGGCCGTGCGCCTCTAGCCCTTCCGTGTAAGGCAGTTGAGGACGAATCCGACCTGGGGCACGGGTACCGACCGGCGTATGCGCGCCCCATGTCCGAACAAATATGTGCTGCAGCACCGTTGACCCGCCGGACGGACGGAACCTAGGTTCTCTGCAGGCGAAAGCGCTTGCCATGCCCCGCCGTTCATCCGGCACGGCCTCACGGGGCGCGCTCCCGGCAATCCGTCCCCCCACGTTCCGCCGGACCGGGCGCCAACTCCTGATCTCAGACAACGATGTCCACGCCCCACTCAGGAGGCATCGCCATGACGCCACCCAGTATCCGGAGACGAGATCTCCTCGGCGCCGCCGCGGGCGCCGTGTTCGCCCCGTTGCTCGCCGGCTGTTCCGACGGCGGCGGAGGGAGCACCGCGGTCGGCGGGAAAGTCACCCTCACCTTCGCCTGGTGGGGGAACGACGACCGGGCCCAGCGCACCAACGACGCCGTGGCCCTCTTCGAGAAACGGCACCCGGGCATCACGGTCCGCACCTCCTTCGCCGGCTACCCGGCCTATGTGCAGAAGCTCGCCACCCAGGCGGCGGGCGGCGACCTCCCCGACGTGGCGCAGCTCGACTACCGGCAGATATCCCAGTACGCGGGCAGCGGCACCCTCCTGGACCTCGGCCCCTACCTCAGGAACGGCACGCTCCGGACAGCCGACTTCGACAAGGGCCTCACCCGGACCGGCGTCTACGGCGGCCGGCAGTACGCCCTCCCGATGGGCAAGGGAACGACCGGAATCGTCTACGACGCGGCCGTCTTCAAGAAGGCCGGCGTGGCCACGCCCCGGCCGGGCTGGACCTGGGACGACTGGGCATCGGCGGGCCGCAGGATCAGCGCGCTCGGCATGAAGGGCCCCAACGGGCACGCCTACACCGGCCTTTCCGACCTCGGCGTGAACGAGGACGCCTTCGAGACCTGGCTGCGCGGCAGGGGCAAGGAGCTCTACGTGTCCCAGCGCCGGCTCGGCTTCAGCACCGACGACCTGACCGAGTTCTGGACCTTCACCGACAAGCTGCGCCGCCAGGGCGTCGTCTCACAGGCCAGGGACACCGCCCAGATCGGCGGCGCCGTCGAGGACACCCCGATGGGACGTGGACTGGCCGCGACCGACTTCAACTGGGACGCCCCCTTCCTCGGCTATCCGCCGCTGCTCGGTGACTCCGTCCACTTCGCGCCCGTACCCACCACCGACGGAAAGGTGGGCCAGTACTTCAAGCCGACCATGCTCATCGGCGTCGGCGCGGGCACCCAACACCCCAAGGAGGCCGCCGAGTTGATCGACTTCCTGCTCAACGACCCCGACGCGGGCAAGATCCTCGGCGTCACCCGCTCCACCCCTCCCAACAAGCGAATAGCCGCGGCGATAGGCAAGGACCTCACCGGCCCGGAGAAGGAGGTCTACGACTACGGGCGCACGATCGCCGCCTACGGCACGGACGCCCCGCCCATGGCACCGCCCCGCGGCGACGTCGTCCTCCAGGTCTCCTTCCAACGCGACTACCAGCGGGTCTCCTACGGCATGCAGAGCCCGCGAGGAGCCGCCGAGGAGTACGTGGCCGAGGCGAAGCGGGAGCTGCGATGACCACCACAGCCACCCGGCCCCCCGCGACAACCACCCCCGAGGCACCGCGCGAACGCCGCGGACGCGGCCAACGCAGCGGCCCCGCCTACGTGTTCCTCTCGCCGTGGATCCTCGGAGTCGTCCTCCTGACACTCGCGCCCATGGCCGTATCGCTCTATCTGTCGTTCACCGACTACGACCTCTTCGACCCGCCCAAGTGGGTCGGACTGCGCAACTACTCCGACATGTTCACCGCCGACCCGAGGTACTGGCGGTCGGTGGGCACCACGCTCCTGTACGTCGTGGTCGCCGTCCCGCTCAAACTGGCCCTCGCACTCGGCGTCGCGCTGCTGCTCCGCGGCACCCGCCGGGCCAAGGGCTTCTACCGCTCGGCGTTCTACGCCCCCTCCCTCCTCGGCGCCAGCATGTCGATCGCGCTGGTGTGGCGCGCGCTCTACAACGACGGCGGCACCGTGGACGAGCTGCTGTCCTCCGTCGGCATCCACACCGGCGGCTGGGTGTCCGACCCCCATCTCGCGGTGTTCGTCGTCGCATTGCTCTCCGCCTGGCAGTTCGGCGCCCCGATGGTCATCTTCCTGGCGGGGCTGCAGCAGATCCCGGCCGACCTGTACGAGGCCGCGGCACTCGACGGCGCCGGACGGTGGCGGCGGTTCGTGTCGGTGACGCTGCCCATGCTGTCCCCGGTGGTCTTCTTCAACCTCGTCCTGGAGACCATCCAGTCCTTCCAGGTCTTCACACCGGCTTACGCGATCAGCGGCGGCAACGGCGGACCGGCCGACTCCACCGAGTTCTACACCCTCTACCTCTACGAACGGGGCTTCTCCGCCTCGCACATGGGCTACGCCTCCGCCATGGCCTGGGTCCTCCTGCTGGCCATCGGCGCGGTCACCCTCATCCTGTTCCGGACCTCGCGCTCCTGGGTCTTCTACGCCAACGAGGGGGCCTGATGGCCACGACCGTGTCCAACCTCAAGACCAACGCCAACCGGACCCGCACCGCGGCCGTCGCGAAACACGTCGGACTGCTGGCCGTACTCCTCGTCCTGCTCTACCCGTTGGCCTGGCTGCTCGCCACGTCACTGAAGCCGGCCAACGAGGTCCTCACCAGCCTCAAACTGCTGCCGAGCCACTTCGAGTGGTCCAACTACACCACCGCCCTGGACGGCATCAGCGGTGTCTCCGTGACCCGGCTCCTGCTCAACTCCCTGCTGATCAGCGTCGGTTCGGTGATCGGGAACGTGGTGTCCTGCTCACTCGCCGCCTATGCCTTCGCCCGGTTGCGGTTCCGTATGCGGGGCCCGATGTTCGGCTTCATGATCGCGACGATGATGCTGCCGCACCACGCGGTGCTGATCCCGCAGTACATCATCTTCAACAAGCTCGGCATGGTGGACACCTACTGGCCGCTGATCCTGCCCAAGTTCCTTGCCACGGAGGCGTTCTTCGTCTTCCTCATCGTCCAGTTCATGCGCGGCCTGCCCCGCGAACTGGACGAGGCCGCCCGCATCGACGGCTGCGGACCGTTCCGGATCTTCTGGTCGGTCGTCCTCCCGCTGACCCGCCCGGCACTGATCACCACCGCGATCTTCACCTTCATCTGGAGCTGGAACGACTTCTTCACTCAGCTGATCTACCTCTTCGACCCGGAGAAGTTCACGATCACCCTGGCGCTGCGAAACTTCGTCGACCAGTCCAGCACCTCCGCCTACGGCCCGATGTTCGCGATGTCGGTGATCTCGATCGTGCCGATCGTGCTGTTCTTCTTCGCCTTCCAGCGCTACCTGGTGCAGGGTATGGCGACCTCCGGACTGAAGGGCTGAGCCATGAGTTCCCCCGTATCCCAACGCCGGGAACCCGGCGAGCTGTTCGGCCCCCGCTTCACACTCTTCGCCGACATGCTCGCGATCGGCGTGGCGGCGGCGGTCGCCTCCCTCCCACTCATCACGGCCCCTACGGCACTCGCCGCGGCCTGCGCCGTCCTGCGCCGGGCGATCCGCGAGGACCGTCCGGTGACACTGGGCGAGTACGTCGCTGAGTTCCGCGCCCACGGGCTGCGCCGCTCGGTACTGGCGGGCATGACCGCCTTCGCCGCGCCGGCCTTGATCGTCCTCGACCTGGCCCTCGCACGGGCGGGCCTTCCGGGGGCCGGTCCGATGTCCTGGGCGCTGACTGGTCTGGCGGTGGCGGGCCTGGTCCTCGCGCTACGCGCCGCGGCCGACCCGGACGTGTCGGCCGGCTGGGGTCCGGCTCTGCGCCGGGCCGTCACCCGTTCCTTCGCCGATGTGGTGGGCTGCGCACTGATCGCGGTGGCGGTCGGTCTGTGCGTCGCGTTCCTGTGGATGCTGCCCCTTCTTGCCCTGCTGCTGCCCGGGCCGCTGGCCTTCGCGATCACGGCCGTAGAACTCCGTGCCGAACCCACACGCAACAGGTGATGCGCCACTGCCCCGATGTGCGCATCACTCGTTGAATGCCTGTCTCCTGACGTGATGTCACACATCCTGAAAGCCGAACCCGCCGACCAGAGGGTGTTCACCCCGCGTTCGGCCGTGCTCGGTACCTCGCCCCCGGCGTCGTAAGCGGGAGTCACGATGACAGGCCCAGCCATACCCGCCCCCTCACCTCCCCTCGATCCACCTCCTGGCGCACCGTTCTGCGGGGCGCCGCCACGGCCGGGATGCTGCCGGCCGGCGAGGGGGAGTTGTTCGACCCCTCCCTCGGCGCGAACACCCTTGCGCCCCGGTTCCCGCTCGTACTCGACGGCGAACTCCCTTGCCGGCGCGTCCGGTTGAACCTCCCCGTGGGCCACCAGATGCGCGAACAGGACGAACGCCATCGCCGAGTCGTCCGTCCACAGCCACGGCGCGGGCCGCAGTTCGCGCGCGGCCCACAACGACTCGGCCGGCTCGTCGGAGCGGGTGAACCAGCTGTCCCCGAAGGCGTCGCCCGTCACCAGGCCGTCCAGGGAGGCGTGGGCGTGTTGCGGACTGCTCATGCTGGGGCTCCCGTTAATGATCGGCGGGCATCGCACATCGTAGTTAAGGTGCCGGGATGGAGCGGATCCTGGTGGTCGGGGCGACGGGTGCGGGCAAGTCCACGCTGGCCCGGGCTGTGAGCGAGCGGCTGAAGGTGCCCTACCACGAGATGGACGCCCTGTACTTCACCGGCCCCGGCTGGGCCGTCAACGAGCACCTGACCGACGACGTTCTACGGCTCACCGCCGAACCCCGCTGGATCGTCGACTCGATCGGCTCGCCCGAAGTCCGTGATCCGCTCTGGGAGAAGGCCGACACGGTGCTCTGGCTGGACTACAGGCGACGTGTGATCATGCCGCGCGTCCTGCGCCGCTCCCTCCGGCGCACGGTCACCCGCGAGCACATCTTCGGCGGCAACAGGGAGACCTGGGCGGGGTGGTTGAGCCGCGAGCACCCGGCCTGGTGGGCCTGGTCGCAGCACGCGGGCAGACGCGCCGAGATCGAGCGCCGTACGAACAATCCGCGCTTCGCTCCGCTCACCACGCTCCGGTTCGCCCACCCCCGCGACACCGCGATCTGGTTCGCGTCCCTGGGCTGAGCCTTCAGAGGAACGGCGTGCCCGCGTCGAGACCGGACAGGACCCGGCCGTACAGCTCCAGGTTGGTGCTGGGGTTGACGAAGGAGTGCAGGCTCAGCGCGTGCAGGTCGCGTACCGCGCGCTGGACGGGGACGTCCCGGTGCAGCGAGGACGCGCCCGACGCGGACGCGATCAGGTCCACGGCCTCCTTGCACAGCCGGGTCGTATAGCCGCTCTGCGCGCGGATCCTGGCGCGTTCCGCCTGTGTGTACGGTTCGTCGTTGTCGGCCGCCGACTCGATCCGGGCGACGAACTCGCGGGTCAGCAGTTCGGCGCAGGAGATCTTCAACGCGGCCTCGGCGACCTGGAGATGGGTGACGCCCGCCTCGTACTGCCGCTCGTGGAAGGTGTAGGTGATGCCCCGCCGGTGGATGCGTTCGGTGAACTCCGCGAGGGCCGCCCGGGCCAGGCCCAGCGCGTTCGGTGCCGTCCAGGCGCAGAACAGCATCAGGACCGGCATCCGGTAGAAGGGGTCGTCGGCGTTGGTTTTGGAGGGGAAGCCGCCGGCCAGTAACTGCCCCACGGGCAGGATGCGGTGCGCGGGCACGAACACGTCCCGGGCGACAACGCTGTTGCTTCCGCTGCCCGCAAGCCCCGACACGTACCAGTCGTCGAGGATCTCCAGATCCGACATCGGTACGGCCGTCCACAGCACCTCGGGCGGACCGCCGTCGGACTCGACCCGGGCCGTCAGCAGATGCCAGTCGGCGTTCTGGCAGCCGGTGGCGAAGCCCGAGGTGCCGTTGACGACGTAGCCGCCGTCCGTCGCCACCGCGACGGCGTCCGGGATGAGCGTGCCGCCGACCCGCACATCGGGACCGGTGAAGATCTCGTCCTGCGCCTCGTCCGGAAACAGCGCGGCGATATAAGAACACCCCGCCTGGATCAGCGCCATGAAACCCGTCGAACCGCACCCGGCGGCGATCTCGCCCAGCACCTCGACCTGCGTGCTCAACCGGCTCTGGTAACCCCCGTACCGGCGTGGGACGTTCATCCGGTACACCCCGGCGTCCGTCAGCGCGGACACCACCTCCGCCGACACCCGCCGCTCCTGCTCGGTGCGCAACGCGCGTTCGCGGAGCAGAGGTTGCAACTCCCGTACGCGTGCGACGAGTCCGGCATCGGACGGGAGCGGAGCCATGGGCGACCTCCGGGCGCTACGGGCCCTCACCGTGACGCGGATCGCACACGGTGTCAACGCCCATGCTCAGCATGGAGAGTTGAGGGACCGGTAGAAGTCGAGATGGCCACGGGCCGCGGTGTCCCAGGTGTGGCGTGCGGCCATCTCCCGCCCGGCGGCCCGCCGCACCAGGTCCTCGACGGCGAGGGCGTTGCCGAGTTCCGTGGCCAACTCCTCGGGCGTGGCGGCGAAACGCGCGGCGGCCCCGAACACCTCACGCAGCACGGGCAGATCCCGCACGACCAACGGCACCCCCGCCGCCAGCGCCTCCATCGCGGCGAGCCCGAAGCCCTCCTTGAGCGACGGGAAGGCGAACACGTCCGCCGCGGCGACCAGCGACGGCAACCCGTCCTCCGCGACCTGCCCCAACACGACCGGTTCTACGGCGAGTTCGGCGGCACGCGCCTCCCAACCGGCCCGGTAGTCACGGTAGTCGAAGAGGGTCTCACCACCCGCGATCACCAGCCGGACGTCGGGACGCGCGGCGCGCAGCAGGGCGTAGGCCTCCAGGAGGTCCAGCGAGCCCTTGCGGGGTTCGATGCCGCCCACGGTGAGGACGTACGGGCCCAGACGGGAGCGCCAACTCGCCCGCGCGGCCGGGTCGGTGACGGCGAAGCGGTCGTATGCCACCCCGTTGGGAATGACCTGCGCCCCGATGCCCCAGCCCGCGGCCAGCTCCCGCGCGACCGCCTCCGACACGCACAGGTGCGCGTACGGCTCGACGATCGCCCGCTCGTGGCAGGCGGCCAGTTCGGGGGTGGTGAAGTGGTCGAGATGGTGGACCGTGCGGACGCAGCGGCCGGCCGCGTTGGCGCTGATGCAGTCCTGGGCGTGGACGATGTCGTAGGGGGTGGGGTCGAAGGCGGTGCGGAGGGTGGCGATGGAGCGCAGGACGCGGGCGCCGACGGATTCCTCTGGTGGGCCGTCCGGGAACGGGACGACCTGGAGCCGTACCGCCGGGTGCACCGGTCGGAAGAAGCCCGCGTCGCCGCCCCGGCCCAGGGTCCACACCGTGACGTCCTCGCCCAGTGCCGCGAGGGCCTCCGCGAGGGCGAGGGTGTGGACGACCCCGCCGCGCGGCCTGGTCGAGTAGCTGAGCAGGGCGATCTTCACGGACGTGACTCCCGGTAGGCGTCGGGGCGGCGCTCGTCGAGGTGCCGCAGGACACGGCGGGCGCGGTCCGTCTCGGCGGCGACGTCGATCTCGGCGACGGCGAGACCGGCCTTGGACCAGGTGCGGGCGAGGATGTCACCGCCGGGACCGACGACCTTGGCCTGGCCCAGGAAGCGCATGCCGCCCATGGCGCCGGTCTGGTTGGAGGAGGCCAGGACGACCTGGTTCTCCGCGGCGCGGGACTGGTCGTACAGGTCGAAGAGCCGGGCCTGGCGGTCCTGGGCCATGCGCGGTGCCCGGTTGGTGATGCTGGTGGGCCAGGCGGACAGACAGGCGAGGATCTCGGCGCCGTCCAGGGCCAGCGAACGCGCCGACTCCGGGAAGGTCTTGTCGTAGTCGATGAGCATCCCGAGCCGGCCGACCGGGGTGTCGAAGGCGTCGAAGCGGTCACCCGCCGTGTACGCGGCGACCTCGCCCGCCGGGAGATGCACCTTGCGGTGCCGGCCGAGGACGCCGTCGCCGCTGACGCACACGGCCGCGTTGTAGCGCTCGGTCCCGCCGTCCTCGCAGTAGCCGACGCACACCACCATCTCCGCCGCCAGCCGGGCGACCCGGAGGATCAGCGGGTCGTCCGGCTTGAGCGCCGGAGGCAGGGCCTCGGGGTCGGGGTGACGCAGGTCGGCGAGGTAGCCGCCGAGGGCGGCGTCGGGCAGCACCAGCAGTCCGGCGCCCGAGCCACGGGCGTCGTCGATGAGTTTGGCGACGCGCGCGAGGTCGAACTCCAGGTCGCGGCCGAAGTGGGCGGCCGCGGCCGCGATCCGGACGGTGCTCATACGGTGACTGCTCCCGGGGCTGGGCCATAGGTCTCGGGCCGCCGGTCGCGCAGGTGCCCCATCGACCGGCGGGCGGTCTCCAGGGCCTGCGCGACGTCCAGTTCGGCGACGGCTATGCCGGACGCCACACCCGTGTCGGCGAGGATCTCGCCGCCCGGGTCGACGACCTTGGCACTGCCGACGAAGCGTAGCGACCCGAACGTACCCGCCTGGTTGGCGGACAGCCACACGATCTGGTTCTCCAGGGCGCGGGCCCGGTCGAACAGGTCGAAACGCCGCTTCCAGCGGTCCTTCTCCAGATCCGCGCTCGCGTTCGTCCGCGCCCCCGGCCAGGCCGACACGCACACCCCGATCTGGGCACCGTCCAGGGCCAGCGCCCGTGCCGACTCGGGGAACGCCTTGTCGTAGCAGATCATCATGCCGATCCGGCCGACCGGGGTGTCGAAGGCGTGGAAGCGGTCGCCGGACGAGTAGCTGGCGTCCTCGCTGAGCGGCTGGTGGACCTTGCGGTGGTTGCCGAGGACGCCGTCGCCGGTGACGCAGACGACGCTGTTGTAGCGGGTGTCCCCGGAGACTTCGCAGTACCCCGCCACGACCGTCAACTCCCCGGCCAGGACGGCCAGTCGGCGGATCTCCGGGCCGTCGAGGGCGAGCGCGGGCGGCCCTTCGTCCAGTGCGCTGTCGTCGTCCAGGCTCAGCAGGTATCCGCCCAGGCACGCCTCCGGCAGGGCGAGGAGCCCCACGCCCTGCTCCCGGGCCTCCTTGATCAGCCGTTCGGCGATCGCGAAGTCCTCCTCCAGGTCGCGGCCGAACTCGGCGGCCACGGCCGCCATCCGCAGCGTGCTCATGCCGTCCCCATTCCGGTCACCGTGGAGGTGACCGCCTCGGTGATCTCTCCGTCGGGCCAGCGCAGCCCGACCCCTTGCCCGGCGGTCAACTCCCCGCACACAGCGCCAGTCGCCGGCCCGGCGGGCAGCGGGGGCGCGTGCGGCTCGTCGGCGGTGAGCATCGCGAAACCCGGGAAACAGGTCAGCCAGTCGCCCATCGACGCCCCCGCCGGACGGGGCACGGCGGCCACGTCGAGCACCGCCCCACAGCCGCTCGCCTCGGCGAGCATCCCCAGCGTGCCGGCGATCCCGGCCATCGACACGTCCTTCGCGGCGGCCGGTCGTGCGGCGGCCACCGCACTTGTCATCGTGCGCAGTTCGTCCGTACGACGACGGGCGGTCGAGTCCCACTGGCGGCCCCGGTAGCCCGCGCGCCAGCCGCCGCCGAGGTCGGCCGTGAGCCGTACGGCATGTCCGGGACGCCCGCCGCCACCCGGTACCGGCCGGTCGGTGCGGCCGAGTGCGGTCACCGACAGGGCGGCGGGGACGCCGAGTTGGGTGTGGCCGCCGAGCACCGGGACGCCGTAGGCGCGCGCGGCCCGGGTCAGGCCGCCGAGGATCGAGGCGGCGTGCGCCGCATCGCGGGCTCCCACCGCGTCCAGCAGCCCGACCGGTGAAGCACCCATCGCGGCAAGGTCGTTGACGTTCACGAGGACCGCGCACCAGCCCGCCCACTCGGGGTCCCGCTCGACCATCGACGGCACGATCGCGTCGCACGCGGCGATCACATCGGTGCCGGGGACGGGCGCGCCGTCGTCGCCGACGAAGCCGGACGGCGCGGGCAGCTCCGCGAGCAGGGAGCCCAACGCGGCCTTCGTGACGGTGACTTGGGCCGCTATTCGCCCGATGGGCCACCGCATCAGGACATGCGGGGTGCGGGCGACCTCCGTGGTGCGCACGGACCGCCAGCCGAGCCGCCGGAACAGCACCTCGTTGCGGGTCTGCACGGTCGCGTCGAACCGCAGCGCACCCTCCGCCTCCGCCCGTGCGCAGGCGGCCCGGACCAGTGCGGCGCCGATGCCGTGCGGACCGCGCTCCTTCCGGGCGACGACCAGCCGGCCGCCCTGCCACCAGCCCAGGTCGGGCCCGTCGTCGACCGGGCCCAGCCGCACCCCGCCGATCACCGTGCCGTCCGGGGCCCTGGCGACCAGCACGACGGTACGGGTGTCGGCGTCACGGTCGTCGAGGTCGTCGCCGGTGAAGAGTCCCTGCTCGCGGACGAAGGTGTCGGTGCGCAACCGCCCGTAGGCGGTCAACTCGGTGTTGTCGGCGGCCTGTTGGATGTGGAACGCGGGGCGGCGGGCGAGGGTGCTGCGGTCGCCGAGCAGGGCCAGGATGTCCACCGGCCCGTCCGCCACGAGCGGTGCCGCCGAGCCGTCGAGGTACATGGCGTTCACCCGCCCGCGCTGCGCAGCACACTGCACGCGCCGCAGGCCGCGCAGCCCGCCTTCTGGTCGGCCCCGCTCATCCCGGCCGCCCGCAGCCGGGCCGCGACGCCCTCGGTGACATACCGCAGGAGTTCCGCACCGGGCGGCTCGATCCCGTCGCGGGCGGCGAGCGTGCCGCGCATCGGACGGAAGGGGACGACGAAGGGATACACCCCTCGGTCTATCAACTCTCCGGCGCCCGCGATGAGTTCGTCGGGATCCTCGCCGAGGCCGACGAGCAGGTAGGTGGAGACGCGGTTCGGTCCGAAGACCCGCACCGCCTCGTCCCAGGCGGCCTCGTACTCGGCCGTCGGGACGCTCGACTTGCCGGGCATCCAGCGCCGCCGTACGTCCTCGTCGAGGGACTCCACGTGGAGGCCGATCGCGGTGGCCCCGGCCTCGTGCAGGGCGCGGATCCAGGCGAGGTCGCCGGGCGGTTCGCACTGCACCTGGACGGGGAGCCCGGGGACCGCTTCGAGGACGGCGCGCACGGAGCGGACGAGAGTGCGCGCACCCCGGTCCGGACCGGTCGTCGTGCCGGTGGTCATGACCATCTGCCGTACGCCGTCCAACCGGACGGCAGCCTCGGCGACTTCGGCGAGCTGGGCCGGAGTCTTGGCGGCGATGGTCGCGCCCGCGCGCAGGGACTCCTCGATGGTGCAGAAGCGGCAGCGGTCGGACTCGGCGTAGCGGATACAGGTCTGGACGACGGTGGTGGCGAGGACGTCGGCGCCGTGCAGGCGGGCGATGTGCTCGTAGGGGATGCCGTCGGCGGTGGTGAGGTCGTAGAACTTCGGGCGGTCCACGGCGGACAGTGTCAGGCCGGTGTCGTCTTCGCCGAGCCAGACCCTGCCGTCCCGTACGGAGTAGGGGCTGTCGGGGTTGGTGGGCAGCGCGGCGTTGGCACCGTCGACGAGGACATGACCGTCGTCGCTCGGTCCCGCGCCGTCCGGCCGCCGCACCGGAGCGTCCAACCGGACTCCGTGGAGGGCGAGTTCGGCGCGGGTCATGATCCGCACGTCCACCGCTGTGTTGGTGCCAACGCTCACGGCCCGCCCCTTACAGCTGGTAGGTGGAGTTGATGATGGCGCCCTTGCGGGCGTAGTGGATCAGCGCGTCCTGGACGTCGAGCGGGTGGGTCGGGATGACGCCTTCGATGAGGTCCTCCTCGCGGGCGCCGTGCAGGGAGAGGCCGAAGCGGCAGCAGAAGACCTTGCCGCCCTCGGAGATGAACGTCTTGAGCTGGTTGTTGATGTTGTGCTCGCCGGGGAAGGCCGAGTTGCCGGTGGTCGGGAAGCCGCGGGTGGCAAGGCAGTTGAGGGAGCCGGGGCCGTAGAAGTAGATGGCCGTCTCGAAGCCCTTGCGCAGGGCGCGGGTCGCCTGGAGGACGGCGACGAACGAGACCGACGACTCGTGGGCGATGCCGTGGACGAGCGTGAAGTACGTCTCGCCGTCCTCGGCCTTGTAGTCGGGGAACACCTTGGTGGAGCCGTAGATGCTGGTGCCCTCGGGGAGAGACGGGTGGGGGATCTCGGTGAGGGACTTCTGCTCGATCTCGCTGAGTTCGACGGTTTCGGGCATGGCTGTCTCCTTGTGCGTTACCGGACTTGGGAGGGAGGTCGGTCAGTCGTAGAGCGAGGCGAACGTGTCCTTGAAGACCAGGTCGCCGAGTGTGCCGCCGCCGGTCGCTTCGGCGAGACGGGCGTACTCGCCCGTGAAGTCGCCCCACGGCTGGTCGCTGGCGAAGAGCACCCGGTCGTGGCCGATGCCGCGGCGCTCGATCTCCTTGGCCAGCCAGCGGGGAGTGAAGCCGATGGCCCAGGAGAGGTCGGTGTAGACGTGCTTGCCGGCGGTGATCCAGTCGAAGAACCGGGAACCGGCGAGCTTGATGTGGCCGCTCATCCCGCCGCCGAAGTGCACGAGATGGACGGGGACCTGATCGGCGTACCAGTCGACCAGGTGGCCGACCTCGTCGATGTCGGAGGCGGCTCCGGGGGAGGTGTGGACGTGCACCACCAGCCCGTGCCGGGCCGCCACCGCGAAGATGCGGTCGAGGTGCGGGCGGCAGGCCGGGTCGGTCGGGCGTCCGCCGAGCAGGAAGCTCAGCTTCAGTGCCTTCACGCCCCGCTCGCCCGCCAACTCCAGTGCCTGGGCGGTTCGTTGCTCGTCCTCGGGACGCGGGGAGACCCACAGTCCGGCCCGGACGCGGTCGTCGGTCTGGGCGGCCTCGATGGCCAACTCGTTGAAGGAGAAGGCGATGGCGGGGTCGGGCACGCCGTAGTTGGGGATGACCAGGGCGCGTTCGGTGCCCTCCGCGTCCAGGTCGGCGATGAGCTGCTTGACCGTGGCGCGGGCGGTGGTGTCGGGGTTGACGGGCGGGCCGCCGTAGAAGGGACAAGCGGGCAGGACACCGATGTGGCGGTGCGCGTCGTAGACCATGGTGTGCCGTCCCCTCAGCCGATCGGGAGGGCGGAGGCGAGGTCGGTGGGGGCGCCGGTGAGGGTGCCGCAGACGTCGGCCAGGCGGCGCGAGGCGTCGATGTGGTCCGCCAGGAACTCCGCGTCCCTGCCCACCGCTTCGAAGCGTCCCGAACCCCACGAGTGCTGCCAGGGCAGGCCCAGGAAGTACAGGCCGGGGACGCTGGTGGCGCCGCGCCAGTGCATCGGGTAGCCGCGGCCGTCGAAGACCGGTGCCTCGATCCAGCGGTGGTCGCGGCGGAACCCGGTCGACCAGACGACGGACGTGATGCCGGCCTGCTCCAGGTCGAGTTCGTGAGGCCGGCCGTCCGGCTCCCACACGGGTACGTAGCGTGGCTCGTCCGGTGCCGCGATGCCATGGGCGGTGATGTGGGCGTCGATGGCGTCCTTGATGCCCTCGGCCACGGCGTCCGCGTGGTCGAGGTTCACCTTGAGGTCGTCGGCGAACTCCAGTGCCGTACCGCCGACTTCGGTCAGCCGGCCGTAGAGCCGCATACCGTCGCGCGCGAAGGCACGCAGGTCGATGTCGCGGCCTCCGTCGCGTCCGGTGACGTAGTGGTTGACGCGCATCCTGACCGCGCCGGCGTCGTCGAAGTCGTCGATGCTCTTGGCGTAGTGGCCCATGTCGTCGAGCCACGCCACACAGTCACGACCGCGATAGAAACGGGCCACGCGAGGTGCGCTGCCCACGGCGAGGTGCACCTGGCGTCCGGCGAGGTGCAGGTCCTCGGCGATCTGGCAGCCGGACTGGCCGCTGCCGACCACCAGGACGGCGCCCGGAGGGAGTTGGGCCGCGTTGCGGTAGCGGGAGGAGTGGACCTGGGTGACGGAGCCGGGCAGCCGCTGGGCCATCGGGGGGAGGGAGGGGGTGTGGTAGGGGCCGGTCGCGATCACCACCTGGTCGGCGGTGAAGTCCCCCTCGGTGGTGGACAGTTCGAAGACTCCGCCGGGGGAGCGGCGCAGCCTGGTGACCGTCACGCCCTCGACCAGCGGCGGCCGGAAGTGGGCGACGTAGCCCTCCAGGTACCGCACGATGTCCTCGCGGACCATGAACCCGTCGGGATCGTCGCCCCGATAGGGGTAACCGGGCAGCCTGCACTGCCAGTTGGGGGTCACCAGACAGAAGGAGTCCCAGCGCCGCTCACGCCACTCGTGCCCGACCCGGTGGGCCTCGACGACCACGTGGTCGATACCGCGTTCACGCAGTTCGTGGCTGACGGAGAGTCCCGCCTGACCACCACCCACCACGGCCACCGGACAGTGCGCGCCGGCCGGCCGTGCCGCGGGGCTCATCGCGGACTCCCGTCGGCACCCAGGAGCGCCTCGACCGTGACCTTGGTGCCGTCGACGTCGCCGTACGCGGCGGCCGTCCGTTCTGTACGGGCGAGTTGGCCGGAGGCGCCGGTGCAGTGGAAGCCGAACTTCTCCCGCACCCGCTCCCCGGCGATACCGAGTGCCGTACGGCTGCGTTCCACGAATTCCGCGAGCTCGTATTCGGCGCCCGGAACGAAGTAGTCCTCGACTGTCGTGGAGGGTGAATAGCAGCGCTGGGTCGGACCGTCGGGCCAGCGCACGTCGAAATACATCTCGGGCATGACATCCTCCATGCCGCGCGCCGAGGTCTTGCCACCTCGCCGCTCTCCATGGCGACCAACTTCAGCCCTGTGGATTTCCGAACGAAGTCATCGGGAACAAAGGGGCGTTGCGAAGAACTCACCGTTGCCCGGGAGGCAAACCGGCTATTCGGTGAGCCTGGTGGCCGCTTCCACGTTCGGCCAGCGCGCGAGCGAGATCATCGCCGTCACCCGGTGGATCAGATAGCCGGCCAGCGGCAGTTCGGCGAAGACCGCGAGGGCCGCCGCCGACCAGACGTCCGAGGTGCCGAAGGCCAGCGACACGTCGAACCACGCGTCGCAGATCAACAGCACCGCCGAGAAGACCGCGGCCACGATGACCGCCCGGTTCCGCCGCCAGCCGAGCAGCGCGGTGGCCGCCATCGCGAGCACGAGCAGGACGTCGAACCCGACCCAGGTCACCCGCCACTGGTGCACCTCGTAGGCGGACGGCAGCGTCACCGCCAGCAGAACCGTCCAGGGGACCA
This sequence comes from Streptomyces sp. NBC_01622, assembly GCF_045209635.1. Classification (NCBI taxonomy): domain Bacteria; kingdom Bacillati; phylum Actinomycetota; class Actinomycetes; order Kitasatosporales; family Streptomycetaceae; genus Streptomyces; species Streptomyces sp. NBC_01622. Next base: position 408,830 of record NZ_CP109293.1, on the reverse strand, counting down.
GCCCCACGGCGCAGACGGTGAGCAGCTCCAGGGTGTGACGCCGGTGCCGCCGGGCCCGCTCCAGTACGTCGGGCGGCGGAGTCGGGGTGTCTGCCACCTGCCGTATGTCGGCCTTCGACGTGTCGTTCACCTTGACTGCTCCGTTCTCAGGAGTCCGGTGCTGATCCGGTACCGAAGGCTGAAACAGCCCTGTGCTGCGCTCTCTTCCCGAGGTGCGCGAACGCGGATTCTGTGCTTCCGGATCCCGTCAAAGCGGATGGATTATCGCGATAGCGGATGAACGGGGCGGCGGGCTAGACTCGCGCAACCTACGAGGCGGGGAAGGTCCGGCATGCGACGGTGGGCCGAATTCGTACTGCGGCATCGCAAGGCGGTCGTGGCGTTCTGGGGTCTGGTGCTGATCGCCGGCATAGCGCTGGCAGGCCGGACCACGGACCGGCTGACGATCGACTTCTCCCTGCCCGGCCAGCCCGGCACCGTGACCGCGCACAAGATCGAGAAGGCCTTCGGCAGCGGCGGCGACACCAATCCGTATCTCGTGGCGGTCACCCTGCCGGCCGGGCAGACCGTCACCGGCCACGAGTCGGACGTGGGGCGCGTGTTCACCGCCGCCGGCACGGCCGCACCGGGACTGCGGGTGATCGACGAGGCGAACACCGGCGACAAGGCCTTCCGGACGAAGGACGACCGCACCGCCTACGCGCTGGTCTTCTACCGGTTCAACCCGTCACCCAGCCAGACCCTGCTGACCGACCCGATCAAGGCGGCCGCCGAAAAGGCCGTGCCGGCCGGCGCGAAGGTCGGCGTGACGGGCGAGGACCCGCTCGCCTCCGGCGGCGACGACGGGGGCGGCCCCGGAGTACTCGGCGAGACCCTCCTCGGCGCCGTCGGCGCACTCGCCGTCCTCGCCTTCGTGTTCGCGTCCTTCCTGGCCCTGCTGCCGCTGCTGGTGGCCGCGGTGTCGATCCTCGCGACCTTCGTGATGCTGCTGCCGCTCACCTACGCCACCGACGTGTCGTTCATCGTGCAGTTCCTGGTCGCCCTCATCGGCCTGGGCGTCGCGATCGACTACTCGCTTCTCTTCGTCACCCGCTGGCGCGAGGAGCGCGACCGCGGCCGGGACAACCACGACGCGGTCGTCGTCGCGATGCAGCACGCCGGACACGCCATCGTGTTCAGCGGCGTCACGGTCGCCATCGGCCTGCTCTCCCTGGTCGTCCTGCCCGTCCCGTTCCTGCGCAGCATGGGCTACGGCGGTGCGCTCATCCCGCTCGCGAGCGTGCTGACGACGCTCACCCTGACCCCCGCGATCCTCGGCGGCATCGGACCAAAGGTCGACTGGCCCAAGATCCGGCACGAGAACCGGGCGAGCCGCTTCTGGAGCCGCTGGACCGCCGCCGTCGTACGGCGCCGCTGGATCGCCGCCGGCGCCGCGCTGGCCGCCCTCGCGGCCCTCGTCGGCGTCTTCGCCGGCATCAAGATCGGCCTCGCCTCCTCGGAGTCACTGGCCAAGAAGGGCCCGGCCTACGACACCCTGCAGACCCTGGAACGCGGCGGCGTCCCGACCGGCGCGCTCACCCCGATGGAGGTACTGGTCAGCACGGACCAGGTCAAACCCGTCGCCGCCGCGCTCGCCAAGGTCGACGGCGTGAGCAGTGTGTTCGTGCCGACCGGGCCCGCGGCCAACCGGGGCGGACAGAGCATCGTCGTCGTCATCCCCGACACCGAGACGGTGAACTCGCAGAGCGTCGACGCGGTCCGACGGGTCAAGACCGCCACCGAGCATCTCCCCGGGGCCGTCGGCGTCGCCGGGGTCGGCGCGGCCCAGATCGACTTCCTGCACGCCGTCTACGGCAACTTCCCGCTGATGCTCACGATCATCGCGCTGCTGACGTACGTCCTGCTCGTGCGCGCCTTCCGCTCCCTGCTGCTGCCGCTGAAGGCGGTGCTGCTGAACCTGATCTCACTGGCGGCGACCCTTGGGCTGATGGTCCTCTTCTGGCAGGACGGCCACGGTTCCAACGCGATCTTCGGCATCGCGGCCACCGGGGCCGTCACGTTCTGGATCCCGATCATGATCTTCGCGTTCCTGTTCGGGCTGTCCATGGACTACGAGGTGTTCATCCTCTCCCGCATCCGGGAGGAGTACGACGCGGGCCTCTCCACCGACGAGGCGGTGGTCGAGGGCATCGGCCGTACCGGCCGCCTCGTCACCAGCGCTGCACTCATCCTCTTCCTCGCCTTCGCCGCACTCGCCTCGGGACCGGGCACCGACCTCAAGACCCTGGCGACCGGCCTCGGCATCGGCATCCTGCTGGACGCGACCATCGTGCGGATGCTGCTCGTGCCGTCCCTGGTCTCCCTCTTCGGCGGCTGGAACTGGCACCTGCCCGCCTGGGCGGCCGGCCCGCTGCGCGTAGAGCCGTCCTCCCCGCACCCGGAACGGCCGGCACCCGAGCCGACGCCACCCGCGAGCTGACCCTTTGGGGGCGCTGTAACTCGGTTGCCCGGCCGACCGGTTGGGGGTCAGGCGCCGCCGGCCCGTGCGCGGAGCATGCGGCTCACCTCGTCCGAGCGCTCCAGGAGCGTGGTGCGGACCACCGGCACCGCTTCCTGGGACGCCTGCCGGGCCTGCTCGATGTACGCCGGGTCGATGGCGTGCAACGGGAAGAGGCGGTGCGTGTAGCCCATCGCGTGGAGCATTCCTCCCTGGTGCAGTTTCGGGATCGTCTCCAGATAGCGCTCGGCGTAGGGAGCCAGCAGTGCGTCCTGGCGCGGGCGCCAGAAGGCCGCCGCCACCAGGCCCACCGAGTTGATGGGGACGGTACGGTCCACGGCCAGCCGCTGCCAGACCTCCGCCTTCGCGGCGGCGTCGGGCAGCGCGGCCCGGACGGTGAGGGCGCGGGTCCAGGCGTCGGGGTCCGGGTCACGGGCGAGCAGGAGCTCCGACTCGGAGGTGACGTCGCCGCCCAGTTCCGCATCGCGGACCAGCGCACGCCAGTGCAGGTCCACGTCGGCACCGGCCCGCTCGCGGAGCCGGTCGAGATCGTCCCTGGTCGTCGCGGTCCGGGCGAGCCCGCGCAGCGCGACCTGACGGCGGCCGGGGTCGTCGGCGAGCCGGAGGCAGGCCGCCGCCACCGCCGCCGACAGCGCGGTCCGCTCGGCGGGTGGCGCCCACAGTTCCGCGATGTCCGCGGCGAGCGTCAGATACGGCTCGATCACCGCGTCGGACGTCTCGGCCACCAGCAGCGCGGTGAGGCTCCGCCCCGCCTCCGCCGCCGTGGCCTCGCCGGTCGTGAGCATGTCCCACACGGTGGCCGCGGCCACGCCCCGCGAGATCGCCGTCGGCAACCGCGCCGCCGTACGGAAGAGAGCGTCCCTGGTGGCGGGGTCCGGGCGGGTCGTGGCGAAGGTCAGGTCGTCGTCGTTGATCAACAGCACGGCGGCGGACGGGAGTCCGGTCACCGGGGTCCGGGTCTGAGTCACCTCGACCCGCACCAGAGCCTGGCGTTCCAGCGCGTCGCCGTTCTCCCCGTACGCGCCCACCGCCAGCACCTGGGGACGCGGGCTGCCGTCGGCCACCAGCGTGAGGGTGTCGCCGTCGCGCTCCAGCGAGAAGCGGTCGGTGCCCGCGGTCGACAGCCAGGCGGTGCGCCAGGTGTCCAGGTCGCGGCCACTGGCCTCGGACAGGGAGTCGATCAGGTCCTGGAGCGTGGTGTTGCCCCACGCGTGGCGGGCGAAGTAGGCGGCCATGCCGGTCCTGAAGTGTTCTTCGCCGACGTACGTCCTGAGCTGCTGGAGGACGGAAGCGCCCTTGGGATAGGTGATGTTGTCGAAGATCGACGCGGCCTGGGCGACGTCGTGGATGGGCTGGTGGATCGGGTGCGAGGCGGGGCCCTGGTCGGACAGATACGCGCGGATCTTGCCGGTCATCAGATGGCTCGCCCACGCGTCGGTGTGCCGGGTCGCGCGCTCGGCGGCCCAGTGACAGGCGAACTCCGCGAACGCCTCGTTCAGCCAGAGGTCGTCCCACCAGCGCATGGTGACGATGTTGCCGAACCACATGTGCGCCATCTCGTGCAGCAACACCCTTGCCAGCAGCCCGTGTTCGGCGGGAGTCGGCGCGGCCCGCCGCAGGAACGCGTCCGACCACGTCACACAGCCGTAGTTCTCCATCGCCCCGCCGAACTCCGGCACGAACACCTGGTCGTACCTGCGCTGCGGGAACGGCATCGCGAAGGCCTCGGCGTAGAAGGCGAGGCCCTGGCGGGTGAGGGTGAACATCTCGTCGGCGTCCCGTTCGAGGACCTCGGCGAGCGAACGGCGGGCGTACAGGCCCAGGTTGTGGCCGTCCACCTCGCGGCGGACCTCGTGGAAGGGGCCCGCGTCGATGACCGTGTTGTACGTCGACAGGGGTGGGGTGTCCGGGAAGGTCCACCGGCGGGCCGCGCCCAACTCCTCCACGCTCGCGTCACCGGAATTGCTGGTGACGGTCCATGCCGCCGGGGCCGTGACGGTGAAGGCGTGCGGCGCCTTGAGGTCGGGCTGGTCGAAGCAGGCCCACACGAAGCGGGCCTCGTCCGGTTCGAAACTCATCCACACGTACACCTCGCCGTCACCGGGGTCCGTCGCCCGGTGCACGCCCTCCCCGGTGGTGGTGTCGGCCTGCACGCTCTCCACGCGCAGCACGTTGTGCGCGGCGAGACGCGGGAGTTGAATCCGCCCGTCCTCGCCGGAGCCGACCTCGACACCGTTCAGCGTCGCGCTCAGCACCCGGGCCGCGCAGTCCACGAAGGTCGCCGCGCCCGGCTCACGGCAGGTGAACGCCACGGTGGAGACGGAGCGGACCTCCGGCCCGTCGGGCAGCGCGGTCAGATCGACGTCCACGTCGTACCGCTCGACCGCGATCAGCGCGGCCCGGAGCTCGGCTTCGGTGCGGGTCAGGCTTCGGATCCCCATGCGTCCTCCCTCGGCAGACAGCGGCCGTCAGCCTATGACGGAGATCGCCGGGCGGCGCAGGGTTTTCGGCGCCCCACGGACGCACCGGCGACCGTTGTGCGACGGCGACGGCGGTGTACCGGCGACCGTGGTGCGATCGCCCACGCGGACCGGTACGCCGGGTGCTCGCTCCCGCCCGGGCGCCCGGCGTACTCGCGGACGGGGCCGTCGGCGTGGCCGGTGCTCATCCCCGCACGAGCGCCGGACCCGCCGCCGACTCCGCCGTGTCACCGCCCCCGCAGGCCCGTGCCGATCACCCGGGCGGTACGGCGGGCGGTCTCGGCGAGCCGCTCCAAGTGGTGTGCCGGATCGGTGAGCACGCACAGTGCCGCCAGGGGCGTGACGCCCGAGCCGAACAGTGGAACCGCCGCACAGCACACCCCGTCCACCACTTCCTCCCGGTCGAACGCCACACCCCGCTCCCGTATCGCGGCGGCGTCCCGCGCCCAGGACGCGGGAAGCGGCCCCAGCAGCGGTGCCGGGACGGCAGTGGCCACCAGGACCTTGCCCGCGGCGGTGAACCACGGCCAGGTCATCCGGGTCTGCAGCGGATCGAGCTGTTCGATGTCGTCGGGACACCACTCGACCATCAGCGTCTCGCCCTTCCACAGCACGGCGACCCCCACCGTCGTCCCCGTGAGCTTCGCCAGCCGGCGCATCGGTTCCCGAGCCGCGGCGCGCAGCCGGGGATGCGGCTGCCAGGCCCGCCCGAGGCGGAACATCCGCCGGCCCACCCGGTAGCTCCCCCCGCACCGCTCGACCGCGCCCAGGTCCGCCAGTTGCTCCAGCAGCCGGTACGCGGTCGTCTTGGGCAGCCCGCAGTCGGACGCCAGCCTGGTCGGCCCCGCCTCCACGGCCAGCTCCACCGCCTCCAGCAACGCGAACGCGCCCTCCAGCACGCTCCTTCCGCCGACGCTTCCCGTGGCGGCCGGTAACGCCTCCGGCCGCCGTACCGGCACCCGTGTCCCAGGTGCCATCACTTCCCCTGTGATCACTTCTCGCCCCCGTTTGCCTGTTGCGCAGCCGCCAGGCGACGGCCCTGCCGTGGTGCCCGAACGGCGCTCCGGTCAGGGCCCGTTCGCTCCCCAGCAGACTGGCACCGGTGTGTGGCTGGAAACCTTGTCGAATGCTTGTCGGCTTCGCACACATGTCCGCGGAGAAAGGAGGACTCTTTGTGCGGGGGGAGGCGCACACCATGGTGGACGTGCAGTTGCTCGGGCCGGTGGAACTGTTGGCGGGGGAGCGCGCGGTGGAGGTGGGACCGCCGCAACGCCGTACGGTGATGGCCGCCCTGGCCGTGGACGTCGGCCGGCCCGTCGCGGTGGACGTGGTCATGGAGCGGGTCTGGGGCACGCGCGCGCCGGACGGGGCGCGCGGCGCCGTGCACGCCCATGTCGCCCGGATCCGGCGGGTGTGCGAGCAGGCCGCCGAGACCGCGCGGGAGCCGTTGTCCGTGGTGCGGCGCTCCGGCGGCTACCTCCTGGAGGCTCGCCCGGACCGGGTGGACGTGTACCGCTTCCGGCAGTTGGTGGACCAGGCACGGACCGCGGGCCCGGCCGACAACGAGCGGGCCCGGCTGCTGCGCGAGGCGCTGGACCTGTGGCGCGGAGAGCCGTTGTCCGGTCTGCGCGGGCAGTGGGCGGCCCGGATGCGCGAGGCCTGGCGGCGCCAGCACCAGGACGCCGCCGTGGGCTGGGCCCGCACGGAACTGGGCCACAGCGACCCCGCCACCGTCATCGGCCCGCTGACCGGCCTGCTCGGCGAGTACCCGCTCGCCGAACCCCTCGCCGAGGCCCTGATGCGAGCCCTGCACGAGACCGGCCGCAGCGCGGAGGCCCTGGACTGCTACGCGGCCGTCCGCAAACGCCTCGCGGAGGAACTGGGCACCGACACCGGACCGGCACTGCGCCAGCTGCACCAGACGATCCTGCGCGGCCACCGCTCCGGCCCCGCCAAGCGGCCCAAACCGTCCGAGGCGGCCCGGCCTGCCGAACGCCCCGCCCAACTCCCCATGGGCGTACGGGGGTTCACCGGCCGCGACGAGGAACTGACCCGGCTCGAGGAGATTCTCGCCTCGGCGCGGGGCGAGTTCGCCGCGGTGGTGATCTCGGTGGTCTCGGGCATGGCGGGCGTGGGCAAGACCGCGCTCGCGGTGCACTGGGCCCGCCGGGTCGAAAGCGCCTTCCCCGACGGGCAGTTGTACGTGAACCTGCACGGCTTCGATCCGCAGGGCGCGGTGATGCCCCCGACCGAGGCGGTCCGCGGGTTCCTGGACGCACTGGGTGTACGGCCGGGCCGGGTGCCGCCGGGCCTGGAAGCCCAAGTCGGGCTGTACCGCAGTCTCCTGACGGGGCGTCGGATACTGTTCGTACTCGACAACGCCCGCGACGAGGAACAAGTACGCCCGCTGCTGCCCGGGGCGGTCGGCTGCATGGCGCTGGTGACCAGCCGTAACCTGCTCACCGGCCTGGCCGCGACCGAGGGCGCCCATCTGCTCGCGGTCGACCCGCTGACCCCGGACGCGGCACGGGACGTCCTCGCAGAGCGGCTCGGGACGGGCCGGGTGGCCGCCGAACCGGAGGCCGTCGCGGACGTCGTCACCTGGTGCGCGGGACTGCCGCTGGCCCTCGCGGTCGTGTCGGCCCGCGCCGCCGCCCAGCCCCGACGGCCGCTCGGCACGCTCGCCGAAGAACTCCGCGAAGCTGGCGGCCGACTGGACGCGCTCGACGGCGGCGAGGAGGCCAGCCAGGTACGGGCCGTGTTCTCGTGGTCCTACAGCGCGCTCAGCCCGGCCGCCGCCCGGCTGTTCCGGCTGCTCGCCCTGCACCCGGGCCCGGACCTCGGACAGCACGCGGCAGCCGCCCTGGCCGGCGCCCCGCCGGAGCGCGTCCGCGGACTGCTCGCCGAGCTCACCGGCGGGCACCTGCTGGTCGAGCAGGCTCCGGGCCGGTACGCGTTCCACGACCTGTTACGCGTCTACGCCGGGGAGTTGGTGGCCGCGTACGACGACGAGTGGGAACGACGGGCGGCACTGCACCGCATGATGGACCACTACCTCCACTCCGCACGGGCGGCCGACGTCCTGGTGACCCCGCAGCCCAACCCGGTCGCCACCTGCGCGCCCAGAGCGGGCGCGAACCCGGTGCAGCCCGAGGACTACGGCAGAGCGCTGGCCTGGCTCGTCGCCGAACACCCGGTACTGCTGGAGATCGTGCGCCAGCCACCGCCCGGCTTCGACGGACATGTGTGGCGACTGGTCGCCGTCCTGACCACCTTCCTGGACCGGCACGGCTACTGGGAGGCGCTGCTGACCGCAGGCCACAGCGCGCTCGCGGCGGCCGAACGGGACGGCGACCTGGTCGGAAGAGCGGGCGCCCACCGCGGACTCGGCCTGGCCCTGGACCGCCTCAAGCGCCCGGAACCGGCCCGGGAGCACTACTTACGGGCACTGGAACTCTTCGCCGAGCTGGGCAGCGACGCGGGGCAGGCCCGAACCCATCAGCATCTCTCGCGGATGTCGGGAGCCCAGGGCGACTCCGGACTGGCACTGGAACACGCCCACCGGAGCCTGGAGCACTACCGGAGGGCCGACGACCCGGCCGGCCAGGCCGCGGCGCTCAACCACATCGGCTGGCTGGAGGCCCATCTCGGCGAACACCACAGCGCGTTGGCGCACTGCGAGCAGGCACTGGAACTCGCCCGGGCGGCCGGCGACGTGAACGGACAGGCCCACATCTCCGACAGCCTCGGCTACATCCACCACCAACTCGGCCGCCACCAACAGGCCGTCGTCCGCTACCGGGAGGCGGCGGCCCTGTTCCGCGCCACCGGGGAACGCCGCAGCGAGGCCGACTGTCTGCTCTGCCTCGGCGACAGCCACCACAGCGCCGGCCAGCCCGCCGCGGCCCACAAGGTCTGGGCCCGTGCCCTCGCCCTCACGGACGAACTCGGTCTGCCCGACGACGATCCCCTCCGCACCGATCTCCACGACCGCATCAGCGAACCGCCCCTGTCGTAGCGGACTCCGCGACCCGCGAGGGCGCGCCCCCGTTGCCGAGCCCGAGACCGAGGACGGCACCGATGGCCGCGCATACGCAGGTGATCCACCAGGTGGAGTGCCAGCCACCGGTGCGGGTGGCCAGCCACGCGGCGACGGTGGGACCCACGAAACTGCCCGCGTTGAAGAGCTGCTGGATCAGCCCCATGGTGGCCGGGGCCGAACCACCCGCCGGCGTCAGCCCACCGATCATCCGCAGCAGCGTCGCGGGTATCGCCCCACCGGTCAGCGAGAAGGCGACGACACACAGGAACTGCCAGGCGGTACCCGCCGGGACACGGTGCCAGTCGACGGCGAAGGCCGGCAGGGAGGTCGAGGCCATCAGCGCGAAGGCGGGCACGACGACGGCGCGCACGGCCAGGCCGCGCTTCAACAGCGTCGCAGTGGCGATCGAGCCGACGGCGTTCACCGCACCGACCACGGCGCTCAGCACACCCGGCCAACTGCCCGTCATCCCACCGTCGCGGTAGACGGTCGGCAGGAACCCGACCACGGCCATCCACGGCAGCGTGTAGCAGGCGAAGACGAGTCCGGCGGCCCAGGGAGCGGGAGCCCGGACGGTACGGCCGATGCGGGCGAGGGCAGCAGCCGCGCCCCGCGCACCGCCCGCGTCGTCACGCGGAACCCGGGCCGACACCCACGGCAGCGGCGCCAGCGCGACCACAGCCATGCCCCACCACCACACCCGCCACGACACCACCTGGAGCGCCAGCGCGCCGACCATCAGCCCGGCGAAGGTGGAGATGCCCTGGTAGGCGCCCCAGAAGCCCATGGCCGTGGTGAAGCGGCCCGGCGGGGCGGTGCGCCGGACCAGCCCCGGTCCTGTCACCGCCACCAGGATGAAACCGGCCCCCTCCACCGCCCGCGAGGCCAGCAGCGGAGCCGCCGACCCGGCGAAACCACCGCAGGCCGAACCGAGGAACAGCAGCACAAGCCCCCCGCTCAGACAGCGCCGCTCACCGATCAGCTCGGCCAGCAGCGAGACGGCAAGTCCCCCGAGCATCCCGGCCAGTTGGACGATTCCCAGCAGGGTCCCGGCCTGGACCAGACTCAGCGACAGATCGTGCCGCAGGGCCGGCAGCGCGGGCGGCACCTTCCACACCTGGAGCCCGGCGGCGACCCCGGCGGACACGACGACGATCCAGGAGCCGCCGGCACCGGCGGGGTACGACTTCGAGACCATGGCGGCGGTCCTTCGACGGAACGGAGGCGGGAGACGGTCCACCACCTAGACCATGTGCCGGGGCATGCGCGCAACACAGGCCTTTGTCAGTGCGACAGATGCTCAATGAAAGGAGATCCGAGTGTCAGAATGCGCACCATGACACCAATGGACTCCTTGGACGCCCGGATCGTCCTGGCCCTGGACGACGACCCGGACGCCACGATCCTGGCCCTGGCGCAGACCCTGGGAGTGGCCCGCAACACCGTGCACGCCCGGCTGCGGAGAATGGCGGCAGAGGGCGCGCTCAAACCCTTCAGCCGACGCGTCGACCCCGCCGCCCTCGGCTACGGCCTGGTCGCGTTCATGTCGCTCGCGGTGAGCCAGGCCGAGCCCGAGAGTGTCCACGAGGGCCTGCTCGACCTCCCGGAAGTCATCGAGGTCCACTACACCACCGGCGACGCAGACCTCCTCGCCCAGGTCGTCGCCAAGGACACCACGGACCTGCACCGCATCACCAAGGCGATCCTCGCCATCGACGGAGTCGACCGCACCAGCACCGCCATCTCACTGGCCGAGGTCATCCCGTACCGACCCCGCTCGCTCCTCAACCGCCTTGCGAAAGGCCGCACTTAGAGATCCAGCTCCAGCACCGGGGAGTCGCAGCGGCTCACGCAGATCATCATCGTGGTGGCGGTGGGGCGTTCGCACGGCTCGATCACCGAGTCGCGGTGGTCCGGGAGCCCGGCCAGGACCGCCGTCTCGCAGCTGCCGCAGTAGCCCTCCTCGCAGGAGTAGGGGATCTCCGGGAGCTTCTCCCGTACGACGTCCAGCACGGAACGGTCGTCGGGTACGGTCAGCCGCAGCCCCGAACGGCTCAACACCACCTCGAACTCCCCGTCCACAGCGCCGAGTTGGTCCGGGATTGCGTCGTCGGCCGAGGCGAAGCGCTCCAGGTGAAGCGCCCGCGCGGAGTCGGCCGTGCGGCACAGCGCTGTCACCGCGTCGAGCATCGGCTGCGGGCCGCAGGCGTAGACGGCGTACGCGGTCGGGGTGGCGGCGAGTTCGGCGGCCAGGTCCGGCAGACCCGCCTCGTCCTGCGGGACGAGCAGCACCCGGTCCCCGCCCAGCTCCACCAACTCCTCGGCGTACACGAGCCGGGACCGGTCGCGGGCGCCGAGGACCAGCCGCCAGGGCAGACCGCGTGCGGTGAGTTCGCGGGCCATCGGCAGCAGCGGGGTGACGCCGATGCCGCCGGCCAGCAGCAGGTATCCCTCCGCAGGCACCAGCGGGAAGCGGTTGACCGGCCCGCGGACCTCCAACTCCCGTCCCACCAGAGCGGTTTCATGGATCTCCCGCGAGCCGCCCCGCCCGTCGGGCACGCGGTGCACGGCGACGGTCCACGCCTCTGCATCCGTCACCTCACCGCACAGCGAGTAGGCCCGCCGCAGCCCCGAGGGCAGGACCAACTCCACGTGTGCTCCTGGCTCCCATGCAGGCAGGGCGCCGCCGGTGGCCCGGGTCAGCCGCAGTTCCACCACGTCATGGGCGACCCAGCGGGCCTGCCGGACCAGGAGCCGTTCGGTCGTCGTACGAGGGGAGTCGAGGTCAGAAGACACGGAAGTACTCCCGCTGTTCCCAGTCGGTCACCTCTTGGCTGAAGCGGTCGATCTCGGCCCGCTTGATGCTCGTGTAATACGCCACGAAGTCCTTGCCGAGCCGGTCGGCGAGCATGCGGTCGGACTCCAGCGCGTCCAGGGCCTCGCCCAGCGAGCGGGGGAGCGGTTCGGCGCGGGCCGCGTACGGCTCGTCGGCGGCCGGTCCCGGTTCCAGTCCGCTCGCCACGCCCTCCAGTCCGGCGGCGAGTTGGGAGGCGAGGTAGAGGTAGGGGTTGGCGGCCGGCTCACCGATCCGGTTCTCCAGCCGGGTGGACGAGGGCCCGTCACCCAGCACCCGCACCATCGCCCCGCGATTGTCCCGCCCCCACACCGCACGGTCCGGCGCCAGCGACAGTGAGCGAAAGCGCTTGAAGCCATTGAGAGTTGGGGTCGAGAACGCGCTCGTGGCCCGCGCGTGCCGCAGCAGCCCGCCGAGAAAGGCGGTCCCGTACGGCGACAACGGCGGCCCGGACGCGGTGAGTTCGCCGCCCTCCGGTGCGAAGACACCCACGCCGTCCCGCACCATGCTCTGGTGCAGATGCCAGCCACTGGAGAACACGCCGGGCAGATGGGGGCGGCACATGAAGGTGGCGTGGTGCCCGTGGCGGGCGGCGACCTGTTTGACGGCGCTACGCAGCAGGACCATCGCATCGGCCGTGCCCAGGCCGTCGGCGGGCTGGAGCGTCAACTCCACCTGGCTCGGGCCGAATTCGACCTCCAGGCTGCGCAACGGCAGCCCCAGACCCTCGATGTTCGCGCGCAGGACGTCGAGGATGGGATCGAGTTCGTCGTAGCGCAGCTCGCTGAGGTACTGGTAGCCGTGGTTGAGCATGCCGACCTCGGGTGCCGCGCCCGGCTGGCCCTGGTCGCCCGGGCCCAGCCGGGGGTCGTCGAGCCGGAAGAGGTGGAACTCCACCTCCAGTCCGGTGCGGTAGGTCAGCCCGTCGGCCTGGTCGAGGACCGAGCGCAGCAGTCCGCGCGTGCACAGCGGAACCGGCGTGCCGGAGGTGAAGCGCAGGTCGCACAGCAGCCAGCCCGTGCCCGGCGACCACGGCAGCATCCGGAACGTCGACGGGTCGGGCACCATCACCATGTCGGCGGCGCCCCGCAGTTCGGGCAGCCCGAGCGGCGTCTCCTTGGTGAAGAGGGGGAAGACGGTCCGCCCGGAGGTGTCCTTGGCGAGCAGGGACGAGGCGATGCCGGTGCCGTCGCGCAGTACGTTGGGCAGTTCGCCCACGGTGACGGTCTTGCCGCGCAGCAGACCGTGCTGGTCGGCGAAGACCAGCCGCACCACCGTCATGCCGCCGCTCTCGGCGCGGCCGAGTATCTCCCGTGCGGCGGCGGCCTGTTCGGGGTTCCACAGGCCGTGGCGTTCGATGAATCCCACGCGGCTCAGCCGTCCGTTCCCAGCGGACGCGCCCAACTGCTGTCGGCGCGCTGCTTGTCGGTGACGGCCGTCCAGTGCTCCAGCCAGCCCTCGGTGGGGCCGATCCCGTCCAGGGCGACCGGCCCGTGCAACCGCCCCGCCTCCTCGGCCGGCAGCACCAGCGGCGGGTCCTCCCCGCGCTCGACCGCGCCGATGGCCTCACCGAGCATCCGGCGGTACATCACGATGGCCTTGTCGGAGCGGCCCAGATGCTCACGGGTACGGTCCTGCACGGACCCCTGCCCCTCCACCGCCCACTGGTCGTGCACGTTGATGTCGAAGCCGAGCCCGGTGTACGTCGTCGTCCGCTGCTCCACCGGGTCGTAGCCGTAGCCGTTTTCGCGGCCGAAGCGCGGCTGGTAGTCGGGCAGGGTGACCGCGCCGACCCGCTGGCGGCGCATCTCCGCCTGGTCGACCGGACCGCCGACACTGGTGAACAGGGCATACCAATAGCTGGAGTTGTCGTCGATCGGGACGTGCCACTGGGTGATCGCCGTCTCCGCGTCCAGCGGGATGTGGAAGGCGTGCGGGAACACCTGGTGGGTGATGCGGACATGGGTACGGCTGCCGTCCATCGGCAGGCCCTGGGTGTCCGTGCCGTCGAGCGTGCGCCGGGCGGTGATGCGGATGCCGTACGGGGTGCGGACGGCGTCGATGTCGGGGCGGCCGTACTCGCGCAGGATCTTCGTCATCGGGAGGCCGGTGCCCTGGGAGGCGGCGCGGAACTGTTTGCCGTAGCTGTCGGCGGGGTCCTCGTCCTGGAAGAAGCGGTGGAGGTAGGAGGCGTGGGCGGGGTCGATGCCGACCTCCAGGGCCTGGAGCCAGTTGCACTCCAGCAGCCCTTTCCAGGCGAAGGCGTGGTCGGCGGGTGCCTGGTAGCAGTCCAGGGCGGGGAGTTCGGGCGGTTCGCCGGGGCCGAGGTAGCCCCAAATGATGCCGTTGATCTCACGGACCCGGTAACTGCCCAGCCGGACCCGGGACTTGAGCGGGCTGTCGACGGGCTCGGCGGGTGTGTCGAGGCACGAGCCGTCGCGGGCGAAGAGCCAGCCGTGGAAGCAGCAGCGCAGTCCGCCGTCCTCCAGCCGGCCGAGCGCCAGATCGGCGCCCCGGTGCGGGCAGCCCCGGCCGACGAGACCGAGTCCGCCCTGCTCGTCGCGGAACAGGACCAGGTCCTGTCCCATCACCTTGGGGGCCACCAGCGGCCGTACGCCGTCGAGTTCCTCGCTGAGGGCGATCGGCTGCCAGTAGCGGCGCATCCACTCACCGGCCGGGGTGCCGGGACCGGTCCGGGTGAGCCGGGTGTTCTCTTCCTCGCGCATGGGACGCCTTTCGGGGGAGGGATGGCGCGGTCAGCCGCAGCAGTGGTCCGGGGCCGAGGGGCTCGGCGTGTGACAGGAGACGGGGGCGGGCACGTCCAGGGCCGGATTGCGGTCGAAGAAGCCGTCGGGCTCCAGGCGCAGCCGCGCCTTGGCCACCGGCATCACCGGCCACTCCTCGGGACGCGGGAAGTGGTGCGAGCCGACGGTCGCCCACAGCACGAGATCCGTGCCGTCCAACGACCGGTTCTCCTCCTGCCACTTGTGGACGCCGTCCGCGCCCGGCTCGGCCTGGTTCGGGTACTCGCCGCCGACGAACCGCCGCTCCGCGTCGTAGGCCGTCGCCCACAACTGCCGCCCCACGAACGGCGCTCGACGGGCGCACACACTGTCCTCGCGCACCGGCAGCACCGCCGTGTTCTCCAAGTGCACGCGGTACGCGGTCGGTTCGCCCATGCGGTTGCGGGACTCGGTGCTCTCCACCCGCCAGTGCAGCGCGCGCGACGGGTCGGTGCGCCGGGCGCCCTCCGACTCGCTGAGGATCGGCCGCAGCACGGTCCGGGCCGCGTTGCCGTACGGGTCGAGGACGGGGTCCGGCTCGTGCTCGGCGGTGACCTCCACCAGCCGGTTGGGATCGCCGTCCACCGCCATGTCGAGCCGGACGCTGAAGAAGTGCTGGTGGTTGGTGACCGCGACATTCGGCGCGACCCGGCGCGCGTACGGCGTCGCCTCGTCCTCCTCGACGCCGGTGGCGGAGAGGATGCCGGTCATCTTGATCTCCAGCATCACCGAACCGTCCTGGTACAGCGACCAGTAGAAGCCGTAGTCGTAGTTGGCGACGGTCGCGAACGCCGAGATGATCAGGCGGCGGGAACGGCGCACCTCCGTACGGCCGGTGCGGCCGTCGTGGTGCTTCCAGAGGATGCCGTCGTCCTCCTCGTGCACACACACGGCGTTGGGAATCAGCCGGGGCACGCCGTCGCCGCCGAGCACGGCCGCGTCGAAGTACTGGATGACACCGAGACAATCACAGCCCAGGGCAAGGGAGTTGGTGAGCGGACCGGCGCCGTACTCGCCCCAGTCGAAGAAGTTCTTCCGGTACTGGGTGGAGGCGGTGTCGAAGTAGGGGACGTACATCTCGTTGACGGCCGCACGCCGGATCACCTGCCGAGGACCCTTCCCGGCCGCCGCGAAGGCGAGGTCGTGCAGCACCAGCCCCTCGCGATGGCTGAAGCCGACCCGCACCGACCACCCCTGCCAGTCGATCCGCTGCCCGGTGACGGTGAAGCTCGGACCGTCCGGCTGGACGACCTCCAGCGGCTTCAGTCCCGGGCGCTCGGCCACCGTCCCGGCCGCGAACACGCCGGACTCCTCCGACAGAGGCACCACCCCGTGGTCCTCGATGTGCAGGATCTCCATCGTCTCCATGTCGATGATCGGCACGACCCCCTGCACCGGGCGGGCGTAGCCGTTGTCGTCCTCGGAGACGCGGTGCCAGACGCTGCCCCAGGTCAGCCGGCGGCCCGCGTACTCGGGCGGCTCGAAGCCGCCGATCGACTCCGGGTCCACCATCACCAGCGACACGTCGTGGATACCGCGCAGTGCGAGTGCCTCCCGGAAACGCGGGTCGGCCCGGCACGCGGCAGCGGCCTGCCGTGCTTCCTCCGAGGAACAGCCCGGACTGCGGACGTCCAACTCCCGCCAGGCGGTGGTCTGCGGCTTGTCGCCGAGTTCGAGGTCGACCTCGAAGGCGTGACGGGCGGAGGGGGAGAACACCACCGCGCGGGCCCGCCGGGTGTCCCCGGGCGCGGCGCGGCGGGCGTGGTCCTCGTCCAGCGCCACACCCCAGAACCGCGCGTCCCCGGGGACCCGGGTGTCCGCCCTCAACACCCCTGCGGCTGTGGCGAGTTCGGCGACGGTGAGGGGGTCCAGCGGATGCGGTGCGCCGGCCGGTACGGGTTCGGGGGCGAGAGTGCTCACAGGGAACTTCCTTCCAAGGTGGTGCCGCCGTCGGCGCGGGGATCGGAGGCGCCGTCCAGCCAACCGCCGGCGGACAGCCGTACGGCCTGGGTGTGACCGGCCAGATCGGTACGGCCCGGCGCCACGACGACCGGAACCACCGACGGGAACGCGCTCGTGGCCGCCGGGACGGACCCCGGCTCGGCCAGCAGGGTGGGTGACTCGTGACCGATGTCGCGGGTGCCGATCACCCAGCGCGGACGGTCCAGTACGGCGGCCGGATCGGCGGCGGGGTCCATCAGATCGGGCACGGTCTGGGCGAGGATCTGCGGCTGCGCCCGGCCGCCCTGGCAACCGGCCGCGATCAGCAGGTCGGCGGACCGGCCGAGCACGGGACAGAGGGTGTGCGGGGGCCGCAGACCGGGGCCGATGAGGGCCGGATGGCCGGGCAGCAGGCTGAACGCCGAGCCGCGGTTGTGCAGCACGATGCCCGTCTCCGGGTCGCAGAGGCCGGAACCGAAGGTCTGGTACACGCTCTGGATCAGGGAGACGGCCAGCCCGGACGCGTCTACGGCCGTGATCGCGACGGTGTCACCGGCGGGCCGGAAGGCCGGCTCGGGCGGTCGCGCGCCGGCGAGCGCAGCCGGGCGCAGGAGCCCATCAAGGTCGACGGGCGAGGGACCGAGCGGATCACCCAGCAGCAAGTCCCGTGCGGCGGACGCGTCTTGGCAGCGGGTGGCCAGCAGACCGATGCGCTCGGGTTCGGGCAGCTTCGCCACGGAAGCCGCAGTCTCCAGTACGGCCAGCAGGCTCGCTCCCTGACTCGGCGGCGGCGCGGTCCACCACCGCGTACCGGCCGCGTCCAGCGTCAACGGCTCCACGTTCGCCGCCTGATGGGCCGAGAGATCGTCCGCGGCGAGTGAACTCCCGGCCCGGCGCAGTCCGTTGACCAATGCCTCGGCGATCGCGCCCCGGTAGAAAGACGACGGATCGTCGGCGAGCGTGCGCAGTACGGCGGCCAAGCGCGGCTGCGGAAGTGGGTCGCCCTCGGCGAGCAGTGCGTCGCCGGGGCTGGTCAGCAGTGCGGTGAGTCCGGGGTCCGCGGCGATCTGCGGGGCCCGCTCACGGATGGCGCGGGCCAGACCCACCGATACGGTGGCCCCGCCCTCGGCCAGTTCGGCGGCGTCCCGCAGTGCGGAGGCCAGGGCGCCGGGCGTGCCGTGGGCCTCGGCGAGTGCGGCCCAGCCCGCCACCACGCCGGGCACCGTCACCGTCTGCGGGCCCTGCGGGGGCATCCGCTCGTCGGCCGCGCGCAACGCGTCGACGTCCACGGCCTGTGCGGCGGCCCCCGCCGAGATCACCGCGCGCACCGAGCCGCCGGGGGCGTGGACGAGGGCGATCAAGTCGCCGCCCAGGGAACACTGGTGGGGGTAGACGACGGTGAGAGCGGCGGCTGCCGCAAGCGCCGCGTCCACGGCGTTGCCGCCCCGCTCCGCCGCACGCCGGGCCGCCGTCAGCGCCGCCGGGTGCGGTGCGGCGAGGATCAGCGGGGAGGCGGCTGTCATGTCTCGTCCCTGGGGAACAGCACGGTTCGGGAGGGAGCGGCCTCGGCGCCCTGCAGGGGCAGGGGGAGGGAGATCATGTCGTAGACCCCGGCCGGTGTGTACAGGAGATCCACCACTTCCAGGATCAACACCTCGGCCGCGCACAGGAGTTGGTGGGTCTCCCAGTGGGTCGTGTAGGCGACCGCCTCGATGCTCAGGTAGTCGATGCCCGCGGTGCGCACACCGGCCTCGATGAGGCGTTCCGCTCCGTCGGGGGCCAGTCCGACCCACTGCCGGGCCTTCCACGGGCTGCGCAGTACGCCTTCCGAGTTGCTGGTGCGCAGCAGCACGCGTTCCTCGGTGCCGAGGCCGGCCGCGTCGAGATCGGCGGCGGTGATCTGCTCCCTGACGTGGGTCAGATCGAGGACGCGGGCGGTGCCGTTGAGGGCGGACAGGTCGAGCCGGTCGACGGTCTTTCCGCCGTCGATGAAGTGGGCCGGAGCGTCGATGTGGGTGCCGGTGTGGGCCCCGATCCGCCAGCGGCTCACATTGGAGGGATCGCCCGCGGTGCGGGACTCGACGATCTCCACCTCGGGGCGGCGGCCCCAGTGGAGCATGCCGGGATGGATGGGAACGGACACGTCGATCGCCTTGGCGAAGTCCAGATTCATGCGGCCCTCCTATTGGATGCGGATATCATGGAAGTGGATCCAAAAGTGTGTGGCTGTGGACGCCCCGGGCCGCGTGGGAAACTGCTCCACCACCGCGCACCCCCCGACCGCCCCCGAGAAGGGTTTGACCGACTCCCATGACCCCCCAGACTGACGACGAACCCCTCGTCGACGACATCGCGGCCCGTATCCGCGCGCGGATCATGAACGGCGAGCTGGCGATCGGCAAACCGCTGCGCCAGGCGGCGCTGGCCACCGAGTTCGGGGTCAGCCGCACACCGGTGCGCGAGGCGCTGCGTCAGCTCCAGAACGGCGGACTGATCGAGATGCAGCCGAACCGCGGTGCGGTGGTCCGGGTGCCCGCGCCCTGGGAGGTGCGGCAGGCGTACGAGGTGCGCGCCGAGCTGGAGGGCATGGCCGCCCGGCGTGCCGCCTCCCGCATCACGGAACGTGGGCTCGCCGCACTGCGCGAGCACAACGCCGTCCTGCGCGAGGCGGTGGCGCGGGCCGCCGGAGAGGGGACCGGGGGCGGCAGCAGCGCCACCACGGCGGCGAACGACTGCTTCCACACGGTCATCTGCGAAGCGGCCGACAACCCTTGGCTGACCCGGATGATCGACCGGATCAACGAGAGCTTCCCGCGCAACGTCTCCTCCCTCGCCCTCGCCGGCGACGAGCGCCACCGGCAGCTCAACATCCGTGAACACGAGGCCGTGATCGACGCGTTGGCCGCGCACGACGCCGACCGCGCGGATGCGCTGATGCGCGAGCACGTCATCAGTTCGGGGGAGCATCTGACGGCGTGGTACGAGCGCCGGTCCCAGACGCTGTTCCACGGCTGAGTGGGCCTGGTGGCGCTGCTTCATGAGATCCCGCCGGGGAAGAGTCGGGCCGGCGACAGGAAGTCCAGGTCCGGGCGGGCGATCCCGCACACGAGGTCGGCCAGCGCCTCGCCGATCGCCGGCCCGAACTTGAACCCGTGTCCCGAACACGCAGACGCCACCAGCACCTGAGGTACACCCGGTACCTCGCCGACCAGGAAACGCCGGTCGGCAGTCATCGTGTAGAGGCACGTCAGGCTCTCGGTCACCGGCCCGGCGCCGGGCAGCACCTGGGCCACCGCCTCGGCGAGCAGGGCGAGTTCGTCGTCGGTCGCCTCGGGGCGGGGTGCCTGCGGGTCCCAGGGCGGACCGCTGTCCAGCCCTGCCTTGAGGCCGCGGCCGTCGGTCGCGGGAAACCCGTAGAGCAGGCCCTGCGGCAGATCGACGGAGAAGCTGCCCAGGCCGGACCGGCCGAGCGGGCCGGTGGGGTCGGCGGCGAAATAGGCGTTGACGATGCGAGTGACCGTCAGAAGTCGGGCCAGGGACGGGACTTGGGCGGCGATCCAGGGGCCGGTGCACAGCACCAGGCGCCGGGTGCGTAGGACGGCCTTGCCGGTGCGGACCACGACCTCGTCGCCGTCCGGTTCCCAGCCGAGGACACGGGCGTGGTCGTGGATGTGCGCGCCTGAGCGTTCGGCGAGGGTCAGTTGGGCGCGCAGTGTCTCCTGTGCGTCGATGATGCCGGCGCGCGGGTCGTGTACGGCCGTGAAGCCGGTGGGCAGCCGCACTCCCGGGAAGATCCGTGCCGCTTCCTCGCCGTCGACCTGTCGGCAGCCCGGGCCGCGCAGCGGGTCGGGGCGGTCCTGCGGCGCCGCGTACAACCCGCCGGTGATGTCGAGCAGTTGGGTCTTCGAGGCGCCCTCCAGCTCCGTCCACGCTCGGTAGGCGGTGTCGACCAGGGCGTCCCAGTCGGGGTGCGGGTAGGCGCGGCGGATCATCCGGGTCGCCCCGTGCGAGGAGCCCAAGTCATGGCCCAGGCCGTACTGTTCGAGTCCCAGGACGTCGAGTCCGCGTGCGGCGAGGTGACGCAGGGTGGCACTGCCGTGGACGCCGAGACCGACCACGATCGCGTCGTGGCGACGGGAGTCGGGGCGAGTGGCGCGCGGGGCGGGCTTGGGGGCCGTGGGTGTGATGTGTGACGGCGCGGGCGTTGCGGGCTCGATCCCGGCCCGCGTCTCCACACTCGCGTCCCGCCGACCCGTACCCCGCCCGTTCAGGCACACGATCTCGCGCACCGCCTCCACCAGGGCGTGCAGATCGTCCTCGTCGTTGTAGACGTGGACGGACGCCCGGACCACCTTGGTCAGGCCCCGGTGGTCCATGTCCCAGCGGCCGTGTCCCGCCGGTACGGCGATCAAGTGGACGCGACGGTGGGCGAGTTGGCGCTGGACGTCCGAGGCGTCCAGCCCGTCGACCACGAAGGTGACGATCGCGCCGCCCGCGGCCGGCGGATCGGTGACGTGGACGCCCGGCAGTGCGGAGAGGCGTTCCCGAAGAGAGGTGGCGAGGGCCGCCAGGTGCCGGGCGACGGTGTCCACGCCGAGTGCGGCGATATCGGTCAGCGCGGCGCCGAGGCCGAGACGCAGGGCGTGTGCGGCTTCCCAGAGTTCGAAGCGTTTGGCGTCCGGCACCAGTTCCCAGCTGCGCTCGGCGGTCCACCGGGCGCCCCGGACGTCGGGTGCCTCGGGGGCGAGCCGGTCCAGGAGCGGGCGCCGGACCGCGAGCAGGCCTGTGCCACGCGGGCCGCGCAGGAACTTGCGGCCGGTGCCGATGAGCAGGTCGCAGCCGATGGCACCCATGTCCACCGGCAACTGGCCGAGCGACTGGGTCGCGTCCAGCAGGAACGGCACGCCGTGGGCACCGGCCAACGCGCCGATCGCGGCGGCGGGTTCGACCAGTCCCGAGGAGGTCGGCACCTGGGCGGCCGTCACCAGAGCCGCAGGACCCGCCCGCAGCGCCGCCTCCAGAGCCTCCAGGTCCACGGCCCCGTCAGGGCCGTTGGGCAGCAGCTCGACCTGGACACCGTGATCGCGCTCGACCGACAGCAGGTGCAGCGCGCTGCTGACGTAACTGGAACGGGCCGCCAACACCCGGTCCCCGGGGCGCAGTCGAAGCGCCGACACAGCGCGCTGCCAGCCGGCCGTCGCGCTCTCGACGAGGGCGACCTCCTCCAGCCGGGCGCCGAGGAGTTCGGCAGTACGCGCGTAGACGGCCTCCAGAGCGGGAGCCGCGTGCTTCGCTGCCTCGTAGCCGCCGGACAGGCTCTCCGCGCGGAGGTGGTCGATGACCGCCTCGACGGTGCCGTTGGCGAGCAGGGCAGCACCCGCCGAGTTGAAGTGATGACCGGTGAACGAGCCCGGTGTGCGGGCGCGTTCGGCCGCGACGTTCAGGGTGCGTGGGGGTGGGGGATTCGGGGGCGAAGCGGCCGTACCGGCCGTCACGGGCGCGCTCACAGGGCGATCGTCACGCTCTTGAGCTCGGTGAACCCGTCGACGGCGGCGTCGCCGAGGTCCCTGCCGAGGCCGGACTGCTTCATCCCGCCGAAGGCCACGGCGGGGTCGAACTCGTTGTACGTGTTGACCCACACGGTTCCCGCCTCCAGCGCGGCGGCGGTGCGATGGGCACGGGCCAGACTGCCGGTCCACACCCCGGCGGCGAGCCCGTACTCGCTGTCGTTGGCCAGGGCGATCGCCTCCTCCTCGGTGTCGAAGGGCAGGATGGCGGCGACCGGGCCGAAGATCTCCTCCCGGGCGATGCGCATGTCGGGGGTGACCTCTGTGAACACGGTCGGCGGCACGAACCAGCCCGGACCGGGCAGTGGTTCACCGCCTACCGCCACGTCGGCGCCCTCGGCGCGGCCCAGCGCGACATAGCCGGTGACCCGGTCGTACTGCTCCTGCGAGACCAGCGGGCCGATGTTGATGCCACCCGCGAGACCCGGGCCGATCCGCAGCGCCTCCACGGCCGGAACCAGCCGGTCCAGGAACTCCTTGACGATCGTGCGCTCCACCAGCAGCCTGCTGCCCGCCGTGCACATCTGCCCGGAGTGCCCGAACACCGCGCGCACTGCGTTCGGCACGGCCGCGTCGAGATCCGCGTCGGCGAAGACGATGTTGGGGGACTTGCCGCCCAGTTCGAGGGTGAGCCGCTTCAACGACGGCGCCGCCGCGGCCATGATGTGCCGCCCGACCTCCGTCGACCCGGTGAAGGACACCTTGGCCACGCCGGGATGGGCGACCAGTTCCGCACCCGTACGACCGTCACCGGTCAGCACGTTGACCACGCCCTCGGGCACGCCCGCCTCCAGGCAGAGCGCGGCCAGCCGCAGTGCGGTGAGGGGGGTCTGCTCGGCCGGCTTGACGACGATCGTGCAACCCGCCGCCAGGGCGGGGGCGAGCTTCCACGCGGCGATCATGAAGGGGAAGTTCCACGGGAGTACGGCGGCCACCACGCCCACCGGTTCACGGACGCTGTACACATGCCGGTCGGGACCGGCCGCGTGCACGGTGCCGGACAGCCGGGTCGGCGTGCCCGCGAAGTGGCGGATGGCTTGCAGGCCCAACTCCACATCGCCGCGGGCGCGTTCGATGGCCTTGCCGTTGTCCAGAGTGTCCAGCACGGCCAGTTGCTCGGCGTCGCGCTCCACCAGATCCGCGAGGCGCAGCAGGACGTCACGGCGCTGCCGGGGGAGCAGCCCGCGCCAACGGCCGTCCCGGTGGGCGGCGTTGGCTGCCTCGACCGCCGCCGCCACCTCTGCGGAGCCCGCCTGGACGACGGTGGTGAGCTGCTCCTGGGTGGCGGGGTCGAGCACCGGGATGCGTTCCGTCGCGGTGCCGGTGGTCCACTCGCCGCCGATGAGCATGGGCTCGCAGTCCGGCAACTGGGGAATCACGATGCTGGGGTCCACCTGGTTCTCCTTCACGCCTGGCGTCCGGGACGGTGAGTGGGGTCGGGCCACGGTTCGCGCACCGCCGTGGACACCGCCCGGGCTGTGGTCAGGACGCAGCGGTCGAACTCCGCCTCGCCGTGCTTGGAGTTGGCGTCGGTCACGTCCCGGCCCCACACCCCGGTCTCGCTGACCTGGTCCATGCGGTAGTCCCAGAACGAGTCGACGTCGACATGGGAGGTGGCGCGCTCCATCCGCACCAGCTCGGGTGCGAGGTGCAGCATCACGGACGTCTCGAAGAAGTTGGCGTGCATCAACGCCCGCCCGTAGGTGACGTGTCCGTCGACCTCGGGCCCCGGGTACATCGTCACGTACCCCAACGCCCGCACCCGCGCGTCCCGGTGACGAACCCTCAGCTTCTCGGCCGACACGTCGAGCGCGCCGTTGTTCCAGATGTGCCCGTTGAGCAGGATGAACTGCCGTACTCCGGAGGCGTACAGGGAGTCGATGACGTCCTCGACGACGGCGATCATGGTCTCCGGCCGCAGTGCCACCGTCCCCGCGAAGTCACCGTGGGACGCGGACACCCCGAAGCTCAGGGGCGGGACGACGGGCACGCCGGTCAGAGCGGAGACCCCGAGGGCGACCGCCTCGCAGATCCGGGTGTCCACGGCGAGAGGGAGATGCGGGCCGTGCTGCTCGGTGGCGCCGACCGGGATGATGACGGCGTCCTGGGCGGCAGCCGTGGACTCCGCCTCCGGCCAGGTCAACTCCTCCCACAGCACCGGCGATCCGGACCCGCCCAACTGCGCGGCGAGTTCAGGGACTTCGAGCCCTGTGGGGACGGTTCGTCCGGACGGACCGGTGACGAAGACGGACGACATGGCTCTCCTCTCCTCGGGGCCGGTGGCGCTCACCATCGGCGTCGGCTCTTCTCGGGCAGCAGGTCCAGGGCACGCAGCGCGAGGGGCTCGTCCCCGTCGACCGTGGTGACCCACACGGTGGCGTCCGGGCAGTAGTCGCTGATCAGCTCGCGGCACACCCCGCACGGGGCGATGATCCGGAACCAGCCCGCCGGTTTGATCTGCACCGACACCATCGACGTGATGCTCAACTCCGCACCGGCGGGCAGGGCGCCCCGGGCGGTACCCATGGCCACCCCCTCGGCACAGATCGAACTGCGCCGGCAGGAACCCTCCACATGGACCCCGGTGTGGACCCGGCCGTCCGCCGTGCGCAGCGCGGTCGCGACCTCGTGCCGGCCCGACTGCCACACCCGGGCGAGCAAGTGCTGTGCGGTGGCGAGGAGTTCGACGTCGTCCTCGTGCATCGACGGCGGTACGGCCACCGGCCGCACGTTCACGGCGCTCATACCGTCAGCCCCAGCAGCCGGGCCATGTTGCCGCCTTCGACCAGCGCCCGGTCCTTCTCGTCCTCGACCGCCTTGGCGATCTTCATGCGTTCCAGGTCGAAGTCGGAGCCGGGCCACTCGCTGCCCATCAGGATCTTCTCCGGTCCGAGCCGCGCGTAGGCGCGCTTCACGTCGCTCATCAGCGTCGCCGACGTCTCCAGGTACACATGCGGCTGCCGCTCGGCCACGATGATCGCCTCCGGCACGTTCCACACCGCCCCCATGTGGGCGATGATCGTGGGCACTTGGGGGTGGTCCCGGGCGATCTCCTCGATGGCGAGCGGCGCGCAGAACGCGTCGTCGAGGGCGTTGATCAGCACCAGCAGTCCGCGCCGCGCACACGCCTCGAAGACCGGGTCCAGCAGGCCGTGGTCGGCGACGTGATAGCCGTGCAGGCTCGGGTGGAGCTTCAGGCCCACCAGACCCGCGTCGGCCATCCGGTCGATCTCGTCGAACGCGTCGTCGGCCTGCGGCATCACCTGCCCGAAGCCGAAGAACCGGTCCGGGTACGTGGCCACCAGCGAGGCGATGAAGTCGTTCTCGATGCGCTGCGCGAGCGAGCACACCATCGCCATGTCCACCCCGGCCGCGTCCATCCGGTCGAGGATGCGGCGCGGCTCGAAGGGTTTGTACGGCGGCGGGGCCTGGCCCTTGCGGGCGCCGGTGAGGTAGTCGGAACGGCCGCGGACGTCCTGGGTGGTGTTGTACGCGTCGATGATCAAGGCGGTTCGTCCTTACTCGCTACTGGCTACTCGCTGGTGACCAGGGGAAGGTGGCAGCGCACACTGCGGCCCGGCGTGATCTCTCGCAGCTCGGGGGCCGTGGTGCGGCACTCCTCCGTGGCGATCGGGCACCGGGTACGGAACAGACAGCCCTCGGGAGGGTTCGCCGGATCGGGCAACTCGCCTTCCAGAACCTCCTGTTCACGTTTCTCCCCGGGACGCAGCACCGGAACGGAGGACAGCAGCGCCCGGCTGTAGGGGTGCGCGGGGGCGGCGAAGAAGGCGTCGCGGGAGGCGATCTCGATGATCTGGCCGAGGTACATGACCGCGATCCGGTCGGCGATGTGCCGTACGACGCCCAGGTCGTGCGAGATGAACAGCATCGTCAGGCCCCGGTCGCGGACCAGGTCCGACAGCAGGTTCAGCACCTGTGCCTGGATCGACACGTCCAGCGCGGAGACCGCCTCGTCGGCCACCACGAACTGCGGTGACGAGGCCAACGCCCGTGCGATGCCGATGCGTTGGCGCTGTCCGCCGGAGAACTCGTGCGGCCTGCGCCCGCCGGCCTCCGCACCCAGGCCGACCAGGTCGAGCAGCTCGGCCACCGCCTTCGCGGCCTCGGCGCGGGTGGCGCCGCGTGCCCGCAACAAGGGTTCGGCGACGATGTCCGCGATCCTGCGGCGCGGATTCAGCGAACCGAAGGGGTCCTGGAAGACCATCTGCAACTCGGCCCGGGTGCGGCGTAGTTGGCGCCCGCGCAACCGGGTGAGATCGGTGCCGTCGAACTCGATGCGGCCCGAGGCGGGTTCGATGACCCGCAACAGGGCCCGGCCGAGCGTGGACTTCCCGCAGCCCGACTCACCGACCAGGCCGAGGGTCTCGCCCCGGAGGATGTCGAGGTCGACGTCCCGCAGCGCCCTGACCCGGCCGCCCGCCCGTCCCGGGTACTCGACACGCAGCTCGCGGGCCTGGATGAGCGCGGCGGTCATGCGATGCCTCCCTGGGAACGGGCCGTGGCACGGGCGGGGGAGGGCAGCACACAGGCGTCGAGGTGTCCGTCGTCGCCGTGCCGCCGGCGCAGCACGGGCCGTTCGGAACACGCGTCGTGCACGAACGGACACCGCGGCGCGAACGCGCAGCCGGACGGTCGGTCCACCCCGGTCAGCGGGCTGCCCGCGATGGTCGGCAGCCGTCGTACGACAGGACCGTCGATCGGCGGGACGGAGCCCAACAGCCCCATTGTGTAGGGGTGTTGGGGGTGGAACAGCACCTCCTCGCGCAGCCCCTGCTCCACGATCCGGCCCGCGTACATCACCGCCACCCGGTCCGCGACCTCGGCCACGACGCCCAGGTCATGGGTGATCAGCAGCACGGAGGTGCCGTGGTCGCGCTGGACGCCTTTGAGGACGGCGAGTACCTGGGCCTGGATCGTGACGTCGAGGGCGGTGGTGGGCTCGTCGGCGATCAGTACGGCGGGGTCGTTGGCCAGGCCCATCGCGATCATCACGCGTTGGCGCATGCCCCCGGAGAGTTGGTGCGGGTAGGCGCGTGCCGTGCGGTCCGGGCCTGCGATGCCGACCTCGCCGAGCAACTCCACTGCCCGGGCCCTCGCCTGACCCCGTGTCACATCACGGTGGGCGCGGATCATCTCGGAGACCTGGGCGCCCGCGCGGTGGAGCGGGTTGAGCGCGGCCAGCGCGTCCTGGAAGACGACCGCGATGTCCTTGCCGCGCACCCCGCGCAACTCCCGTTCCGACGCCGCGACGAGGTCATGGCCCTTGAAGACCGCCTCGCCGCTGATGTGGGTGCGCGGACCGCGGTTGAGGCCGACCAGGCTCATCGACAGGGCGGACTTCCCGGACCCCGACTCGCCGACCAGCGCGAGGACTTCGCCCTGGCGGAGGGTGAGGTCCACACCGTCCACGGCGGGCAGCCGGCCCGCCGGAACGTCGAACTGGACGCGCAGGTCCCGGACTTCGAGCACGGGCGCGGACGTCATGAGCCGTCGCCCACGGCCAGCGCCGCCGTGTGGATCAGATCGGCGACGCGCTCGGGCCAGACGAGGGTCGTGTAGTGGCTGCCCGGAACGTGCTCGACGGTGGCCTTCATGCGGGCCGCCATGTCGTTCTGGATCTCCGGGCGCAGCGTGCGGTCGTCGTCGGCGACCAGATACCAACTGGGCAGCGTGCGCCAGGCCGGTGTGCCGGTCGGCTGCCTGAAGATGAGGTTCTCCGCCTTGCGCCCCTCCGCCTCGACGACGGCCCGCTGCTCCGGCGAGAGATCGGGACCTATCTCCGCCCAGAACTCCTCGCTCGTCTCGGACTTCCACTCGCCGTTCGGGCCGCGCCGCATGTACTTGGAGATCTCGGCCTCCTCGTACCGCTCGACGATCTCGTTGACCGTCTCGCCCTCGTCCGGCCCGAACGCGGCTATGTAGACAAGCCCTTTGACCCTCGGATCGCGCCCGACATTGCTGATGACCGCGCCGCCGTAGGAGTGCCCGGCGAGCAGCACCGGGCCCGTCGTCTCCGCCAACACGGCCGCCGTGTTGGCGACATCGTCCTCCAGTGAGGTCATCGGGTTGGTGACGACGAACAACCGGTGACCGCGGGCGGCCAGCAGGGGCTGGACGGCCGACCAGGTCGTCGGCCGTCCGCCGGCACCGTGGACGAGCACGATGTCCATGCGGGTCATCCTTTCCGTAGCCGCGGATCGAGGACCGTGTAGAGCACGTCCACCGCGTGGTTGACCAGGGTGAAGAGGAGCGCGATGGCGAGGGCGGCGCCCTGCACGACGGGGTAGTCGCGTTGCAGGACGCCCTGCACGAGCAGGCGGCCGACACCGGCGTACGAGAAGACCGTCTCGGTGATGACCGAACCGCCCAGCAGGGAACCGAATTGGAGCCCGAGGACGGTCACGATGGGCAGCCAGGAGTTGCGCAGCACGTGGTGGCGGATCACCACGCCATCGCTCAGGCCCTTCATACGGGCGGTCCGCACGAAGTCGTCGTCGAGGACTTCCAGCACCGAGGCGCGCACGATGCGGGTGATGAACCCGGCCATCGACAGCGCCAACGTGACGGCGGGCAGGATCAGATGCTGGATCCAGGGCCACACCAGCTCGGGGCGGTTCTGCAGAATCGCGTCCAGGAGAACGAAGTTGGTGGTCGGGTTGTAGTCAAGCGAGCTGGGCAGCCGGCCGAGGACCGGGAGCCAGCGCAGCCACACGCCGAACACGACGATGCCGAGGACGCCGAGCGCGAACCAGGGCAGCGAGAAGCTCACCGTGGCCACGGCCCGGGTCGAGTGGTCGATCCAACTCCCTTTGCGCAGCGCGGCGACGACACCGGTGACGACACCGAGCAGCACCGCGATCGTCATCGCCGCGAGCGTCAACTCGATCGTGGCGGGGAGCGCGTCGCCGAGCAGACCGAGGACGCTGTTGGAGCCGTAGAACGAGGTGCCGAGCCGCAGGTGCACCAAGTCGTTGAGGAAGGTGCCGTATTGGGCGATGAGCGGCCGGTCGAGGCCGAGTGCCTTGTTGACGCGCTCCTCGTTGGCGGCCAGTTCGGCGGCGGAGAGGTTGTTGCCGCCGGCCGCGAGCGAGGTCGCCGGTGAGCCGGGCAGCAGCCGCATCGCGAGGAACACCAGGCTGGCCAGCGCGAACAGCACGACGGGGATGACCGCGAGCCGCCGTAGGACCAACAGGGTTGGTCCTGCCGCCCACTTGGGCCTGCGGAGGGGGAGCAGTGCGGTG
The DNA here is from genome assembly GCF_045209635.1 of Streptomyces sp. NBC_01622. Lineage (NCBI taxonomy): Bacteria > Bacillati > Actinomycetota > Actinomycetes > Kitasatosporales > Streptomycetaceae > Streptomyces > Streptomyces sp. NBC_01622. Next base: position 379,383 of record NZ_CP109293.1, on the reverse strand, counting down.
GTCACGCGGGCCCCTTCACGTCGAGCGCGTCGCGCAGGTCGTCGCCCACGAAGTTGCAGGCGACGACGAACAGCAGGGTGAACGTCGCGGGCAGGACGACCAGTCGGGGCGCCGTGTAGAGGAACTCCTGGCCCGCCTGCACCATGTAGCCCCAGTCGGGCTGCGGGGGTTGGATGCCGAGGCCGAGGTAGGACAGGCCGGCGGCGAAACCGGCCGCGATCGACAGCGTCATGACGACCTGGGCGAGCATCGGTCCGGCGATGTTCGGGAGGAGTTCGCGGGCGAGGATGCGCGAGGTGCGGGTGCCGCCCAACTTGGCGGCGACGACGTAGTCATGGGCCGCCTCGCGCGCGGTCAGGGCGCGGGCCAGCCGGGCCAGACCGGGCGCGAGGGACACCCCGATGCCGAAGACCAGACTGACCGTGCCCGGTCCTGCGGCCGCCACGAGGAGGATGACGAGCAGGATGGAGGGGAAGGCGAGGGCGAGGTCGACGATCCGCATCAGGACCTGCTCGACGACACCACCGGCGTACCCGGCGACGAGTCCGATGCCGGTTCCTACGACGGCTGCCAGCGCCGTCGCCGCGAACGCCACCAGCAGCAACGGCCGGGCGCCGTGCACCAGTCGGGCCAGTTCGTCGCGGCCCAGGTCGTCCGTCCCGAACAGATGGCCGGAGGAGCCCATGGGCAGCAGCGCCGACGACGTCTGACGCAGCGGGTCCGCCTGGACGAACAGCGGACCCACGACGGCCACCAGGACCAGTGCGACCAGTACCAGCCACGACAGCACGGCCGGCCAGGACCGTGCCAACCGGCGCCGACGCCATACGGCGAGGACGCGCCGCCCGGTGAAGGTCGACGAAGGGGGTCGTGCGGTCGCCACGGGTGGTGGAGCGGTCGTGGTGTCAGACACTGGCCTTCTCCATGTAACAGCGGTGGTTGGCCAGCGCCGCCGTGTTCATGTGCTTCACGTGAGAGCCGCTGACCACCAGGTTGGCGAAGCAGGCGAGCATCGACAGGACCATGTAGTCCTCGGCCCAACGGCGTTGGATCTTTGTGTAGGCAGCCGTGCGCTGCGCACCGAGGGGCAGGTTCTTGGCCGTGTCCAGCTCCGCCTGGAGCGAGGGGGCGTCCTTGAGCGTGTCCATGCCGGTGATCGTCGCGCCGTAGAGCCCGGTGGGACTGGCCATGGCACCGACCATGTCGTTGGCGTCCGGGACGTAGGTGTTGCGCTCCCAGATCATCAGGTCGTGGTAGTCGTCCTTGCCGTCGAGGAGCCGGGTGAAGTAGGTGGCCGGGTCGACGGAGGTGGTGACCACCTTGAAGCCGACGTCGGTGAGGTTCTGGGCGACGATCTGCGCGGCCTTCGGGTGCCAGGCGTCGCTGGCCGCCATGAGCCGGATCCGCCGGCCGCCCGCGCCCGCCTCGGCGACGAGCTTCTTCGCCTTCGCCGTGTCCTGGGTGCTGAGGTCGGCGAGGCTGGTGTCGTAGCCGCTCTGCGCGGGCGGGATGGCGTAGCCCCCGGGCAGCGCGCCGACGCCGTAGAAGGCCTGGTCGAGGATGGCCTTGCGGTCGATCGCGAGGTTGATGGCCTGGCGGACCTTGAGCTCGGGGACCCGGCGGGCGTCGATCATCAGGATCGCGTTGGCGTTGTACGGCGTCTTGTAGACCGTCACCGAGTCGTCCTTGCGCAGCTGCGCGGCGGCCGAGTACGGGGTGAACTGGGTGGCCGAGATGTCGCCGCTCAGCAGTGAACTGACGATCGTCGAGGGATCCTGGACCTGGCGCAGCACCAGCCGGTCGACGGGCGGTCTGCCGAGGCGGAAGTCGTCGAAGGCCGTGAGGGTGATGGACTGGCCGGAGGTGGCGGCGGAGAAGGCGAACGGGCCGGTGCCGACGAGGTGCTTGCCGATGTCCGCGCCGTACTTCTTCAGCGCGGCCTTGGAGATGATGCGACCGCCGATGTCGGACAGCTGGCCGAGGGTGGTCCGGTCCGGCTTCTTCAGGACCATCTTGACGGTCAGGTCGTCCGGAGCGGTCAGCGAGGCGACGTTCGCGCCGAGGTCGGACAGCGGGCGGGTGGCGCCCTTGGGGAGCGTCTTGTCCTTCTCGTCGAACTGCCGCCCCAGGCTTGCCAGTACGTCCGCAGAGGTCAGTGTGGTGCCGTCGTGGAACTTCACGCCCTCGCGCAGCGCGAAGGTGTACGTGAGCTGGTCGTCGGAGATCGTCCAGCTCTTGGCCAGGTCGGGCGTGGGCTCGTTGGTCTCGAAGGAGATGAAGGTCAGGCCCCGGCAGATGCAGTCGACGGCCATCCAGTCGCCCAACGAGGTGTAGAACGACGGGTCGTTGACCGCGCTCGTGGCGTCGATGGCGAGGGTCAGCGTGCCGCCCTTGCTGCTCCCCTTGGCGTCGTCGGCCGCCGCACCGCAGGCGCTGAGCAGGGCGGGCAGCCCGAAGCCGACGCCCACTCCGAGGAGTCCCGCGCCCCGGAGCATGGTGCGGCGCGACGCCGTCGACGGGGTGGAGCCGGGTGAGGACGATCCAGCTGACTGGTCCGGCATGTGGGCCTCCTTGGGCACCGATCCTCGGATAATGGATCTCAAAGTGTCAAGATTGGATCCAATAGCATGTTCACGGGCCACAGAGTCCCTCTCGTGTCCCGGGTGTTAAAGGCGTGTGAACCGGGCTGTGGGCGTGATCCGGCCAGTACCGGCTACGCGCCCGGCGTGCCCCGGCGCCGGATCAACTCGGGCCAGATCACGGGGTCATGACCGGGGACGAGTTCGTAGCCGCGTTCGGCGGCGATGCGCTTGAGCCGGCGGATGGGCTCCACCGTGCTCTCCGGGTCGACACCGATCGAGGCGCCGATCGGACGCTCGTGCTCGATGTTCTCGGTGAGGTCGGCGGCGTCGAAGGCGAACACGAAACCGCCGCCGTCCACGAGGTCGACGACGAAGCTCTGGTGTCCGGGGGTGTGCCCGGCGGTCAGTACGGCGGTCACGCCGGGGGCGATCTCCACGTCGCCGTCGGCCTGTCGCCAGTCGATGCGCGGGTCGTCGAAGTCGACGCGGAAGATGGAGTGGCGCTCGACCTCGGGCTGCCCGGACAGGCCGTAGGCCAGCTCCTCGCGCTGTACGTGCACCGGCACCCGGCCCGCGAAGTGCTTGAGTCCGCCCGCGTGGTCGGCGTGCAGATGGCTGACGGCCACCGCGTGGATCGCGTCCATCGCGATGCCGGCCGCGTCGAGGGCCTCCTCCAGGGGTTCGCCCGGGCCCGGGAGGATCGGCCGGTAGTTGGGGGAGCCGTAGAAGCGGCGGCGCAGGGCGGGGTCCCGGATCAGCGCCGTGTTGAAGCCCGTGTCGAGCAACAGCCAGCCGCCGTCGCACTCCAGGAGGACCGCCGGTACGGGTTCACGCAGCCGTTCCTCGTACGGGGCGCCGTGCACGGAGACGGACTTGGGGAGTTCCTCCCAGCCCAGCAGCAGGGGCACGATCCTGCGGACGCCTTGGCGTGTCATGGAGTGCGGGGGTGGGGCGGGAGGCGCATGGGCGATCCGTTCCGGGAGGGTCAGGGGCTATGTTCGGGGGATCAGGATCGGGTGCTGGGGGGGGGATCCACACTTTAAGTATGTGGATCCCAAAGGCGGTTGCGGAGAGGTGAACAAGTCCTCTCCGCCGAGCCGGTCATGCCGTCCTGCCGCGCAGTGTCTCCTTCTTGGCGCGGTTTCCGCAGGTGCCCATGGAGCACCAACGGCGGTTCCCCGGGCGTGAGATGTCGAGGAACAGGGCGCCGCAGGTCGGGCCCGCGCAGTCGCGGACGCGGGTGAGCGACGGGGAGATCGCGAGGTCCAGGGCGTCACGGGCGACGAGGGCGAGAGTGGCCTGGACAGGATCCTCGGCCTGCCAGTCGAGCCGCCCCGTGCGGTTCAGGCGCGGCACCGGGACGGGGTGTGCGGCGGCCTCGTTGACCAGGGCGAGCGAGTGCGCGTCGGGCATCAGGCCGGCCCGGGCGGCGGTGATCAGCGTGTGGACGGCCTCGCGCAGGTCGCGTGCCCCAGCCGCATCGGCGTCCCCTTCTGCCGTGCAGGGGCCGCACTGCCGCACCCACGCCGACAAGGCCTCGGCGTCGGGGAGTTCCTCCACCACGTCGGGCGAACCACGGTGGCGCAGGGTGCGGATGAAGTCCAGGCAGAGGCGCCCGGCGCCCTGGCGGAAGCGCGGAGTCGATGACACGCGCCCACTGTACCTCCGTAGAACCGGTTTAAGTGGTGCCAGGAGGACGGCACTCCTGCTACCGTCAGCCGAACCAGTCAAACCGGTTCTCGCGTGAGGTGTGTCCGTGCCCCGCTGGGTGATCCTCGTCCTGTCCCTCGCCTGCGGTGTGGGCGTCTCGACCATCTACTTCCCGCAGGCGATCAGCTCGCTCGTCGCCGCCGACCTGGACGTCTCCGTCGGCTCGGCCGCCCTCGTCGTCACGGCGGCCCAATTCGGGTACGCGGCCGGGATCTTCCTCCTCGTCCCCCTCGGCGACCGGCTCCCGCACCGCCCCCTGATCGTCACCCTGCTCGTGCTCACCGCCGCCGGACTGCTCGCCGCGAGCGCCGCGCCCTCGCTCCCGCTGCTCGTCGCCGCGAGCGCGGTCACCGGCGTGACGACCGTCGTGCCCCAGATCATCATCCCGATGGCCGCAGGACTCGTACCCGCCGAACGCCGCGGAGCCGTCACCGGCACCCTCCTCAGCGGCCTGATCGGCGGCATCCTCCTGGCCCGCACCTTCAGCGGCACCCTCGGCGAACGGTTCGGCTGGCGGGCGCCGTACATCGTGGCGGCGGTCATCGTCCTGGCGCTGGCAGCGGTCCTCTCCCGGGCCGTCCCGCCGACCACACCGTCCACCCGGCACGGCTACCCGGCCCTGATAGCCGCCCCGCTGCGGCTGCTGCGCACCGAACCGGACCTCCGCCGCTCCTGCCTCTACCAGGCCATGGTCTTCGCCGGCTTCAGCGCCGCCTGGACCACGCTCACCCTGCTCGTCACCGGACCGACGTACGGCATGGGCGCCCAGGCTGTGGGCATCCTGGGACTGGTCGGCGCGGCCAGCATGTTCAGCACGCCCCTCGCCGGGCGCCTGGCCGACCGCAGAGGACCCGACACCGTCAGCCTCCTCGCCATGCTCGGCACGATCGCCTCGGCGGCGCTCCTCGTGCCGGCCGCCGGGGGCGGCACGGCCGGCCTGCTGACCCTGGCCGCCGGCATGCTGCTGCTCGACGTCGCCGTCCAGTCCGGCCAGGTCGCCAACCAGGCCCGCATCTTCGCGCTACGGCCCGAGGCCCGGGCCCGTATCAACACCGCGTACATGACCTGCGCGTTCCTCGGCGGCAGCGCGGGTTCCTGGCTGGGGGTGCGCACGTACGACCGGTTCGGCTGGCGGGGCGTGACCGGCCTGGTCGCCACCCTGGCCGTGGTGGCGCTGGGCCGGCATCTGCGCCACGTACGCCGGGCGCAGCAGGGCAAGAGCCGACCAGGCCGGTCAGGATTCGAGAAGCGCGAGGCCACGCGTTCCCCCTAGCGTGACTGCCAGGTGGAGCACCGTGCACCGGGAGCGGACGTACCGCTCGAAGCCTGGTTGGATCGGGCCAGGCGATGTCCGCCGAGCGACTGTCGGCGGCCTGGCGCAAACGGAGGGAACGCACGATGAGCAAGGCCATGAGGACGGACACGCAGTCGTCCGGGCTGCACGCTGCCGACAGCCACGACCTGATCCGCGTGCACGGCGCGCGCGAGAACAATCTCAAGGACGTCAGCATCGAGATCCCGAAGCGCCGGCTGACGGTGTTCACCGGTGTCTCCGGCTCGGGCAAGAGCTCACTCGTGTTCGACACGATCGCCGCGGAGTCGCAGCGGCTGATCAACGAGACGTACAGCGCCTTCGTGCAGGGCTTCATGCCGACGCTGGCCCGCCCCGAGGTCGACGTCCTCGACGGACTGACCACCGCGATCATCGTCGACCAGCAGCGGCTGGGCGCCGACCCCCGCTCCACGGTCGGCACCGCCACCGACGCCAACGCCATGCTGCGCATCCTCTTCAGCAGGCTCGGGAAGCCGTACCTCGGCTCGCCCAAGGCGTTCTCCTTCAACGTCGCCTCGATCAGCGGCGCGGGGGCGGTCACCATGGAACGCGGCGGACAGAAGGTCAAGGAGCGCCGCAGCTTCAGCATCACCGGCGGCATGTGCCCGCGCTGCGAGGGCCGCGGCTCGGTCACCGACCTCGACCTCACCCAGCTCTACGACGACTCCAAGTCCCTTGCGGAGGGCGCGATCACGGTGCCCGGCTACACGGGCGGCGGCTGGAACTCGCGCCTCTACACCGAGTCCGGTTTCTTCGACCCGGACAAGCCGATCCGCAGGTTCACGAAGAAGGAACTGCAGGACTTCCTGCACCGCGAGCCGACCCGGATGAAGATCGCGGGCATCAACATGACCTACGAGGGTCTGATCCCGCGCATCCAGAAGTCGATGCTCGCCAAGGACCGGGAGGGCATGCAGCCCCACATCCGGGAGTTCGTGGACCGGGCCGTCACCTTCACCACCTGCCCCGACTGCGACGGCACCCGCCTCAACGAGGGCGCCCGCTCGTCGAAGATCAAGGGGATCAGCATCGCGGACGCCTGCGCGATGCAGATCAGCGACCTGGCCGAATGGGTGCGCGGCCTCGACGAGCCGTCGGTCGCGCCGCTGCTCACCGCGCTGCGGCAGGCCCTCGACTCGTTCGTCGAGATCGGTCTCGGCTATCTCTCGCTTAACCGGCCGGCCGGCACGCTGTCGGGCGGCGAGGCGCAGCGCGTCAAGATGATCCGCCACCTCGGCTCCTCCCTCACCGACGTCACCTACGTCTTCGACGAGCCGACCATCGGCCTGCACCCGCACGACATCCAGCGCATGAACGACCTGCTGCTGCGGCTGCGCGACAAGGGCAACACCGTGCTCGTCGTCGAGCACAAGCCGGAGACCATCGCCATCGCCGACCACGTCGTCGACCTCGGCCCGGGCGCCGGTACGGCGGGCGGCACCGTCTGCTTCGAGGGCACCGTCGAGGGACTGCGCACCGGCGGCACCATCACCGGCCGGCACTTCGACGACCGGGCCAAGCTCAAGGAGTCGACGCGTAAGCCCACCGGCACCCTGGAGATCCGGGGCGCCGCGACCAACAACCTCCAGGACGTCGACGTCGACATCCCGCTCGGCGTCCTCGCCGTCATCACCGGAGTCGCGGGGTCCGGCAAGAGCTCGCTGGTCCACGGATCGATCCCGGCCGGCGAGAACGTCGTGTCGGTCGACCAGGGTGCCATCCGGGGCTCACGCCGCAGCAACCCGGCGACGTACACCGGACTCCTCGAACCGATCCGCAAGGCCTTCGCCAAGGCCAACGGTGTGAAGCCGGCCCTGTTCAGTGCCAACTCCGAGGGCGCCTGCCCCACTTGCAACGGCGCCGGCGTCATCTACACCGACCTGGCGATGATGGCGGGCGTGGCCACCACCTGCGAGGAGTGCGAGGGGAAACGGTTCGACGCATCGGTGCTGGAGTACCACTTCGGCGGGCGTGACATCAGCGAGGTGCTCGCGATGTCGGTGACCGAGGCCGAGGAGTTCTTCGGCGCGGGCGAGGCGGCGACTCCGGCCGCGCACAAGATCCTTACCCGCCTCGCCGACGTGGGCCTCGGCTACCTCAGCCTCGGCCAGCCGCTCACCACCCTCTCCGGCGGCGAACGCCAGCGCCTCAAGCTCGCCACCCACATGTCCGAAAAAGGCGGCGTCTACGTCCTCGACGAGCCCACCGCCGGCCTCCACCTCGCCGACGTCGAGCAACTCCTCGGCCTGCTGGACCGGTTGGTCGACTCCGGCAAGTCGGTCATCGTCGTGGAACACCACCAGGCCGTCATGGCCCACGCCGACTGGATCATCGACCTCGGCCCCGGCGCCGGACACGACGGCGGAAAGATCGTCTTCGAGGGGACACCGGCCGACCTGGTCGACGCGCGGTCGACGCTCACGGGGGAGCACCTGGCGGCGTATGTCGGCGCGTGACCCGTCTTGCAACTCCCTTGCGCTCAAAGGGGGTTGTATGACAGCTCACGTCTTCTTGCCGATGTCGGCGGACCGCGCCACGAAGCGGGCGGCTCCGCCGGTCACCCGGAACAGGAACCCTCCGCCGTCGTCGCCGGCCTGGAAGAACTGCGTGGAGGCGTCGAAGCCCATGAGGCGCGTGATGCCCTGCCAGGGGCGGCGCAGGAGTTCCGAGCGCAGGGCGGTGCGGCCGTCGTCGCCGACGGAGGCCAGGCCGTGGGCGGCGAACCGGACGGCGTCGTACGCTTCGGCCGCCCAGGGGCCCGGCGCGTGTCCGTGGCGGGCGCGGAACGCGGCGGCGAACGCCTTGGTACGGGTGTCGGCGTTCGCGTCGGTGTAGCCCGTAGCGATCCTCCAGTCCTCGCCGGCGGCGAGGAAGGGGGCGCCGAGGACGTGCTCGCCCGCGACCCTGGCGCCCTGGTGGCCCGACTCCCGCAAGGCGTGGGCGCAGGCGGCGGCGCGGTCGGGGCTCACCCCGCTGAAGAAGACGGCGTCGCGGGGGCGGGCGGAGATACGGCGGGCGGCCCCGGTGAAGTCCGCGTCCGCGGCTACCTCCTCCACCGTCGTCCCGCCGTCGAGCACGCCGTTGACGGTGATGTTGCGGACCGTGGTCAGACTCTCCACCTCGGTGGCCAGGTCGTGCACGACCACCGTGCGGGCGGGTTTGACGACCCGGTTCAGATAGATCACCGCCGCGAACGGGCCGACGATCTGGGTGGCGCGCAGCACGAGGGCGCTGGTGGTGTTGACGACGTCGAGGGCTCCGGTGTCGGCGCGAGTCACCAGCAGGGTCAGCCGGGCCTTCGTACACGGCGGGAGGGCCGCCGGCACGGTAACGTTCGATCCCGCCGCGATCACCACGGACACGTCCGGGTCGGCGGCCAGCCGGGTGGCCGCAGCGGCGGAGCCCTTCGCGGTGCCGACGTCGTCGGCGGTGCGCAGGGCGAGGTCCACGGAGCGCTTGGCGTCCCGGTTGTGCTGCTCGACGGCGAGGAGCGCGCCGCGCTCATGGTCGGTGAAGAAGGGGTCGTGCGGGCTGCCGAGCAAGGCGACGACATGGCGGGAGCGCCGTACGGAACCGGTGTTCGCCGACGCGGCGGACCGGCCCCACTCCCACCACGCGCCCGCCCCGGCCACCGCGGCGACACCGAGCGCGGCCCCCGCGACGAGCAGACGCCGTCGGGTGGGCGAGGGCGACGCGTCCACCGGCAAGGGTCCGGCGAGCATGGTCGGGTCGGGCACGGGCAGGTCGAGGACGCGTGCGGCACGGGCGGCGACCAGGGCCGGCAGCCCTTCGGGCAGCCACTCGGCCACGGCGAACTCGCCGAAGACGTCGCGGAGTTCACGGGCGCTCGGGCGGCGCTCCGGGTCCTTCGCCAGACATCGCCGTACGGTCCCGCCGAGGTTCTCCGGGATGCCGTCCAGGTCCGGTTCCTCGCCGACGGTCCGGAACAGCACGGCCGCCGGGCCGCCGGTGCCGAACGGCGGGCGGCCGGTGGCCGTGTAGGCGAGGACGCAGCCGAGCGAGAAGACGTCGCTGGGCGGGCCGACGGTGTGCCCGCGCGCCTGCTCGGGGGAGAGGTAACCGGGGGAGCCGACGACGGAACCGTCCGTGGTGAGCGCCGTCGCGCCGACGGCCCGCGCGATCCCGAAGTCGATCAGCCGCGGCCCGTCCGCGGCCAGCAGTACGTTCGCGGGCTTGACGTCCCGGTGGACCAGCCCGGCCGCGTGCACCCCGTCCAGCGCCTCGGCCAGCACGGCACCGAGCCCGCGCAGCTGCGCCTCGGGCCACGGTCCGCGCAGCGCCACCGCCTCGGCGAGGGACGGGCCGGGCACATACGCGGTGGCCAGCCACGGGGAGCGGGCGTCCGCGTCGGCCGCGACCACCGGCACGGTCCACCGGCTCGTGAGGCGCGAGGCGAGTTCGGCCTCGCGGCGGAAACGGGCGCGGAAGCCGGGGTCGTCGGCGTACTCGGCGCGGATCACCTTCAGCGCACACCAGGCGCCGTGCGGCGAGCGCGCCAGATAGACGACGCCCATGCCGCCCGCGCCGAGCCGCCCGGCGAGCCGGTGCCCGCCGATCACGGACGGATCGGCGGGCAGGAGCCGTTCCAAGACAGCCGCCTCCCTTTCGCAGTCGTCCCCTCCGTCGGCCCGGAGCCCTGGTCAGCCCTGGCTCTGCGCCGCGCGGTTCAGATCGCCGAGCGATCCCAGTTGCCGGAACCGCCCGCCGCGGACCTCGTGGACGAAGGTCTCGTCCGCCCAGCCCGTCGAGCTGTTGTCGTACTGGTGGAAGTCACCGAAGGCATACGTGCGGGCGATGCCCTGGTACTTCACCTTCGCCAGCCGTACGGCGAGATCGGCCCGCACCGGCCGTCGACGCGCCCCGGCCGGGACCGTGCGGGCGAACTCGGCGAGCAGCATTTTCGCACTGTCGTACGCCTCGGTCGCGTACGGCTCCGGAGTGCTGCCGTAGTGCTTCCGCCAGGCCGCGGTGAAGTCCTTGGCCGGCTTCGTCGTCAGGACGGAGGGGTCCACGGCGTCCGTCACCACGTACCAGCCCTCGCCGGCCGCGCCCGCAAGGCGCGGGAAGTCGGAGCCGTAGAGCTGGTGCTGCATCCAGCGCGGCCCGGTGAAGCCGGCCGAGGCCAGGGCCTGGGCCGTGCGGACGGTGGCGTCCAGGGCGCCCAGATACACGAAGGCCTTCACACCGGCGGCGAGCACGTCGCGCACCGCCTTCGGGCCGTCGTCCGTGTCCTCCGCGACGACGCGGGGCACGACCTCGCTCTTGAGGACGTTGCGCCAGTTGCTGACCACCTGGGTGCCCTCGTCCTGCATGGCCGAGCCCCCGGCCCGGTCGATCACGACGCCGGCCGGCACCACCTGTCGGGTGATGTAGGCGTGCAGTGCGATCCAGCCGCCGAGCGCGCCGTGGGCGGGGCCGCTCTGGAACGAGGACTTCGGCGACGTCAGGAAGTAGTCCTGCTGGCCCGTGGTGCTGGAGACGTGGGTCAGCCCGGCCGCACCGTAGACGGCCGGTGCCGTCCGCATGGGGATCTCCGCGACCGGTCCCAGTACGGCGACGACGTTCCGGTCGGCGGTGAACCGGCGGGCCACCTCCCGTGCGGTGTCCGTGTCGCCCCGGTCGGCGAGGACCTTCACCTTCAGGTCGTAGGAGCGCTTCGGTGTGGCGTTGTGCTCGGCGACGGCAAGGCGGGCGGCGCGTTCGGAGGCCCTGCTGACGGCGGCCTCGGCCGTGCCGGTGGTCGTGTGCACGCCGAGGACGTACACGGGACGCGCGGGGCTCGCGGCCGGCTTCTCGTCGTCCCCCGACGCCCACACCGCCGCCCCGGTCCCGCCGCCCGCGAGCAGCAGCGCACCGCCGGCCAGCAGCAGACGGCGCCGTCCCGGGTGCCGGGCGGGGTCGGCCGGTTCGTCCACGACCGTGGGCTCGACGTCCGGGAAGGCGAGGCTCTCGGCGGCCCGTGCGGCGACCATGCGGGCGACGGGGTCGGGGAGCCAGCCGCCGGAGGCGTCCGGAGCGTCATCGGTGAACACGCCCCGTATGTCCTCGGCCGTGGGCCGCTCGGACGGGTCCTTGGCCAGGCAGCGCTCCACCAGGGTCCGCAACTCACCCTCCACACCGGCGAGTTCGGGCTCGTCGTGGACCGTGCGGTACAGCAGGGCGTCCGGCGTCCCGGTGCCGAAGGGCGGAGCACCGGTCGAGGCGTACGCCAGCACGCAGCCCAGCGCGAAGACATCGCTCGCGGACGTGGCGGGCTGCCCCTCGGCCTGCTCCGGGGCGAGGAAACCGGGGGTGCCGACCACGAGCCCGGACGCGGTCAGCGCCGTGTCGTCGGCAGCGCGCGCGATGCCGAAGTCGATCAGACGCGGCCCGTCCAGGGCGAGCAGCACGTTGCCCGGCTTGACGTCCCGGTGCACGAGCCCGGCCGTGTGCACGGCGTCCAACGCCTCGGCCAGCAGCCCGCCCAGGACACGTACGGCCTGCGACGGCAGCGGGCTGTGCGCGTCGACCGCTTCGGCGATGGAGGGCCCGGGCACGAACGCGGTGGCCAGCCACGGCTCGCGCGTCTCGGCGTCCGCGTCCAGGACGGGAACCACCCAGGGGCTGTCCACCCGCCGCGCCAGCTCCACCTCCCGCGCGAACCGGGCCCGGAAGTCCTCGTCCCCGGCGCCCTCGCCCCGGATCACCTTGACCGCGGCGAGTGCCCCGGAGTCGGTGCGCCCGAGGTAGACGACGCCCATGCCGCCCGCGCCGAGCCGCCGCAGCAGCCGGAACCCCGCGATGCGGGACGGGTCGGAGGACCGCAGCGGTTCGCTCACTGCCCCGCCCCCTTCGACTCGGTCGGTTCGGCGGCGTCGCCGGCCTTGCCCTTGCCGTCGATGCTCGCCGCGACGAAGGTCATTCCCTTGCCCGTGTCGGTGGTGACGGTGGAGTCCTCGGCCTCGGTCCGGCCCGAGCCGTGCCGCGCGGTCGCGGCCACGGTGACCGGCCCCATCCGGAACTTGTACCAGTCGAAGGGATGCGCCTTGCCGCCGTCGGCGGCCCAGTTCCCGCTCTCCGTCAGGTCGTCGTCGGAGATCACGGACCGCCCCTCGGTGAACGCGTCGACCCGGGAGAACAGGCCGCTCACCCGGTCCGTGGCGTTCAACTGCTGCTCGGGACAGCGCAGCGCCTCCTCCATCGACCCGGCCATGTCGCGCCGCGCCGACACGACGTCCTGGTGCACGGTGACGGTCAACGACACGTACACCGGCCCCTTGCCGTCCTTCGCCGGCAGCTCGTACATCCGCGTGAGACTGGCCAGCACGGTGCCGGGCAGCGCCTCGCGCCGCCACAGGCAGTCCTCGCCGAGCACCGCCCACTCGGCCGGATCGCTCTCGAAGGGATCTCGTGTGCGGTACCCGGTGCCGAAGTAGTCGGGGCGCACGGTGAGTTCACGAACGAACGCGACCGCCTCGGCCCGCGTTTTCGGCGCCCGGTCCTCGGCGAGCGTGTACGGCTCGTTCGCGGGCGACGCCGAGGGCGACGCGCCGGAGCTCTTCTTCGGCGTCCCCTCCGCTTTCGGCTCGTCGTCGCTCGCCCCGCCGCTGCACCCCGCCAGCAGAAGCGCCCCCGTCGTCGCCGCTAAGACTGGTCTCCACCCGGCCATGCATCACTCCCACCCCTGTGCCCGCAACCCTTGTGACGAGTGTGGCGCACGTTGACGGTCTTGGTTGCCAACTACCCTTAGGAACATGAGTAGTTAGGGATTCTGACGACGGCGTACGGCGTTCCGGTTGCAGCTGTTGCGTCCGCGGTCCTCGGAGGCGTTCGCCCGCGCGGTTCTGAACGCCGATCGTCTCTGAATGCGCGGGCCGGCCCGACTCCCCGGCGCGCATCGGGGCCGTAGCGGCGATTCTGGAGGAGTCGGCCAGTTCGTCCGAGAACGGAGACGCAGCTCATGGACATGAAGCTCGAAGTCGTCGTGGTACCGGTCGGGGACGTGGACCGGGCCAAGAACTTCTACACGGCGCTCGGCTGGCGGCTCGACGCCGACGTCGCCACCGGCGAGGACTTCCGGGTCGTGCAGGTCACCCCGCCGGGATCGCCCGCCTCCGTCATCTTCGGCACCTCCGTCACGACCCAGGCGCCGGGCTCGGCCCAGGGCCTGCACCTGATCGTGGACGACATCGGCGCCGCCCACGACGAACTCAAGCGGATCGGCGCCGACCCGAGCGACGTCTTCCACGACGAGGGCGGCGTCTTCCACCGCGCCGGGACCGACGCCCGGGTGCCCGGACCGGACCCGAAGCGCAGCAGCTACGGCTCGTTCGTGTCCTTCAGCGACCCGGACGGCAACGGCTGGGTCCTCCAGGAGATCACCACCCGGCTCCCGGGCCGGCTGGACCCCGCGGCCACGACGTTCGCCTCGGCCGGGGACCTGGCGAGCGCACTGCGCCGCGCCGCCGCGGCACACGGTGAGCACGAGGCGCGCACCGGCGCGCAGGACCCGGACTGGCCCGACTGGTACGCGCGGTACATGGTGAGTGAACAGGCCGGTACCGAGCTGCCGTCCTGACACCCGAGCGAGGGCGGCCCCCGGGCGAGGAGGACGAACGGATGAGCCACGACCGCGATCATGACTACGACTACGACGTCATCGTGATCGGCGGGGGATCGCCCGGCGAGCACTGCGCCGGAGCCCTGGCCGACGGCGGACTCCGGGTCGCCCTGGTGGAGCGCGAACTGGTCGGCGGGGAGTGCTCGTACTGGGCCTGTATCCCGTCGAAGACCCTGCTGCGCCCGGGCGAGGCCGTGCACGGCGCACGGGAGGCCGCGGGGAGCGCCCAGGTCGACGTCGAACAGGCCCTGGCCTGGCGGGACTTCATGGTGTCGGACTACTCCGACGCCGGCCAGGAACGCTGGCTGGCCGACAACGGCATCGACCTGCTGCGCGGCACCGGCCGCCTGGCCGGACCGGGTGTCGTGGAGGTGGCCGGAGCCCGCCATACCGCCGAGCACGTCGTCGTGGCCACCGGGGCGGCACCGATCATGCCGCCGGTCCCGGGCCTGGCCGAGCTCACGGGCGTGTGGACCAACCGCGAGGTGACGGGCATGAAGGCGGTCCCGCGCCGGCTGATCGTGCTCGGCGCGGGCCCCGTCGGCGTCGAGATGGCCCAGGCCGTACGCCGGCTCGGCGGCGAGGTGGTCCTCACGGCCCACGGCCCGTACGTCCTGCCCCGCGAGCCCCGGCCACTGGGCGAGGCGCTCGGCGAGGTGCTGCGCCGCGACGGGGTCGAGCTGGTGCTCGGGCCGCGGACGGTCGCCGCCCGGCGCGAGGGCGAGGACTACGTCCTGACGCTCGACGACGGACAGGAACTGCGCGGCGACCACCTCCTCGTGGCCACCGGACGCCGCCCGCGCGTCGACGACATCGGCCTGGACACGGTGGGCGTGAAGGCCGACGGGCACGGCATTCCGGTCGACGCGCGCCTGCGCGCCGCCGAGCGGCTGTGGGTCGTCGGCGACGCCACCGGGCTCTGGATGCTCACCCATGTCGGCAAGTACCAGGGCGAGATCGTCGCGGCCAACATCCTCGGCGAACCCCGAGAGGCCGACCACACGGCCGTGCCCCGCGTGGTCTACACCGACCCGCAGGCGGCGTCGGTCGGCGCGAACGAGGCACGGTTCAGCGCCACCGTCCCGATCTCGGGGGTGGCCAAGACCGCGGCCTACACCCGCGCCTACGCCGACGCCAACGGGTTCCTCACGCTGCTCAGCGACGGCCGGGTGCTCACCGGCGCCCACGCCCTCGGCCCCGAGGCGGGGGAGTGGCTGCAGCAGGCCACCCTCGCCGTGCGCGCCCGCCTCCCGCTGGACGTGTTGCGCGACACGATCCAGCCGTTCCCCACGTTCTCGGAGATCTACGTCGCCGCGCTGAAGGACCTGCACGATCGGATCCGGGCTGCGGACGGAACGGCGACGCGGTCTGCCGGAGGGTGAACTCGCCACATTGGCAGGCTTTATGGGCACTGGTGGCGATGTATCGATTCGGCTAACACCCATCCAGGTTGTGCAGGAAATGTGTGTGCCGCGTGATTGAATCATGTGCAGCTCGGCCTGGTGGCTTGAAATCGACCGTTCGGTTCCCCGTGTCCTGTCCCCGTTCGCAGGATGTCCGCGCGCTCGTACACGTCCGCCCGGCCGAGCCGGTACGAACGTGCGGCAGGGGTGGGAGTGGTCGATCCGCGCGTACCCCTGCCGTGGCGCACCCTGTGTCCCCGCGCGTCTCCCGACCGGAGGCACGCGCCCGGCGCGGCCCGGCGGTCTCCGCGGCCCGCCGGACGGGAGCGTGCACACGTCACCGTGCCGGCCCACCGCGACTGCGGTGCCGCCTGCCGTCACGTACGTGAAGGGAACCCTCGATGACCGCCACCGCCACCGCCACCGTCTCCGACTTCTACTACGGCGCAGTGACACCTGTCGCCGCCTACCTGATGGCATGCATGGGAGCGGCCCTCGGGCTCCGCTGCACGACCCGTTCGCTGCGCCGCCCGCAGCACAGAGCCCGGTGGCTGGCCACGGGCGCGGTGTCGATCGGCTGCGGCATATGGACCATGCACTTCATCGCCATGATCGGCTTCAGCGTCCAGGGCGCGCTGGTCAACTACGACACGACGAAGACGCTTCTGAGCCTCCTCGTGGCGATCGTGGTGGTCGCCATAGGAGTGTTCCTGGTCGGCTACCGGGGCGGCTCACCGCTCAACCTCGGTGTCGCGGGCGCGGTCACCGGGCTCGGCGTGGCGGCCATGCACTACCTCGGGATGGCCGCCATTCAGACGAACGGCACCCTTCACTACAACCCGCTGACCGTCGTGCTGTCCGTGGTGATCGCCGTGGGGGCGGCCACCGCGGCGCTTTGGGCAGCGGTTTCCATCCACGCGCTGTGGGCGAGCCTCGGCGCGAGCCTGGTCATGGGTGTGGCCGTGACCGGCATGCACTACACCGGCATGGCCGCGGTCTCCGTGCACCTCACCCACCAGGCGGCGTCCGCGCAGTCCTCGGCCGACCTGGTCGCGTTCCTCCTGGTCATGCTCGCCGGCCCGCTCGTCGTCCTGCTGATCGCCGCCGTGATCGTCATGTTCGACCCCGACATGATGCTCGGCGACGACGAGACGAGCGAGCACGCGCCCGCGCCCGCGCCGCTGTTCGGCGGTGACTCCGTGTTCCCGGCGCAGCAGCCGGTACAGCAGTCGCCGACGCGCACCTCGTGGTGATCTGATCCCGGCACCCCGAGCACACGCGGCCGTCCGAGCCCACTCCCGGGCGGCCACCCGCGCTCACATGCCGTTCTCCGCAGGGGGAGTGCGGGCGCCGGACGATGCCGCGCCCCCGGTCCTGGCCTCCAACGCGCGCACTACGGCCACCATGTCCTCGCCGCCGTGACCCCGTGCCACGGTCTCGTCGTAGAGGGCGTGGCAGATGTCGAGGAGCGGGGAGGCCAGCCCGGCCTTGCGGGCGGCCTCCGCGATCAGCCGGTTGTTCTTCAGTACGTCCGTGGCCGCCGCCTGCACACCGAAGTCACGGCTCACCAGCTTGGGCGCCTTCATCCGGGAGACGGAACTGGCCATCGGCCCCGCGTCCAGCACCTCCCGCAGCAGACGCTGGTCGAGCCCGTGCCGGTCGGCGAAGTGGAACGCCTCCGCGAGCCCGGTGACCAGCGTGATCAGGAACAGGTTCACCGAGAACTTCATCAGCAGGGCGCCCGGAACCGCACCGCAGCCGAACGTCTCCTGGCACACCGGAGCGAGCAGCGGTCGTACGGCCGCCACGGCAGCGGCGTCCCCGGCCAGCATGCCCACCAACTTGCCCTGCTCCGCCGGGACTCGGGACCCGGAGACCGGGGCCTCGACGTATCTCCCGCCCGCGATCCGGATGTCGTCCTGGAGGCCGGCCGAGTACTCGGCCGAGGTCGTGCCCATGTGGACGACGGTGTGTCCGGCGACCCGCGCGGCGAAGTCCGGGGTGCCACGGCCCAGCACCGCGTCGACGGCCGTCTCGTCGGCCAGCATCAGGAACACGTCGTCGTCGGAGCGGTCGAAGACCTCGGCGGGGCTTGCCGCGACCTCGGCCCCGGCGGCACGCAGGGGTTCGGACCGGCCGGGCGTGCGGTTCCACACCACGAGGGGTGTTCCGGCACGGGCGAGGTTGAGCGCCATGGGCTGCCCCATGACCCCGAGGCCGATGAAACCCACGTACGCCACGATGCACCGCCGTTTCCGTCCCCCGGCGAGGCCGGACCGCCACCATCGCCGTTGCTATGACAGCGGTCATAGTAGTTCACCCTATGACAGCGGTCATAGAGTGGAGTGCGGAGAGCCCGCGCGACGGTGACGGAGGTCGGGGATGGCAGCGGCAGGGGAGTCCCGGTACGGGGCGCGCGAGCGGATGGTCTTCAGCGCGGCGCAGCTCATCCGGCGCGACGGGGTCGCCGCCACCGGAATGCGCGAGGTCGCCGTCCACGCGCACGCGCCGCGCGGCTCGCTCCAGCACTACTTCCCCGGCGGCAAGGAGCAGTTGGTCAACGAGGCCGTCGGCTGGGCCGGCCGGTACGCGGGCAAGCGCGTCGACCGTTTCCTCGCCGCGCTGTCCGAGCCGACGCCGAGCGGGCTGTTCGGCGAGATGGTCCGCCAGTGGACCGACGAGTACGCGGCCGTCGGCTTCGCGGGCGGGTGTCCGGTGGCCGCCGCCACGGTGGACTGCGCGGAGACCGGCGCGGCCACGCGTGAAGCCGCTTCCGCCGCCTTCACCGCCTGGAGCGGCTCGGTCGCCCGCGCCCTCATCGGGATGGGTGTGCCGGAGGAGCGGGCCGGAGCGCTGGCCACCCTCATGATCAGTGCCCTGGAGGGCGCGATCCTCGTCGCCCGGGCCGAGCGGGACGTCCGTGCCCTGACGACCGCGGCCCGGGAACTCGGCCCCCTCCTCGACGCAGCGGTGCGCGAGGACGGCTGATCCGAGGTCGACGGGCATCATTCGCACCACTGGTAACAGGCCATCCTGTCCGACACGTCGGACGTGTGGCACCCTCACTGTTACGATTCAGTGACGCACGCCACCCCGGCCGGGCGCACGATACCGGCATGTCCGAGATGTTCCCAGGAGGCTCCCATGGCGAGCAGGACCGGCCGCGTGACGGCGACCGACGTCGCCAAGGAAGCGGGAGTTTCGCAGACCACGGTCAGCTATGTGCTGAACGACGTGCCGCACCAGAAAATCTCCGAGCAGACCCGACGCAAGGTCCTCGACGCGGTGGCCAAGCTGGGCTACAAACCCTCCGCCGCCGCACGCGCCCTCCGCCTGGGCCGCAGCGACCTGGTGCTGATGTTCCTCCCGGACGTCCCCGTCGGCGGCACGATCACCGCCCTCGTCGAAATGCTCGGCGACGAGCTGGAGCGCCACGGCCTGAACCTCGTCACCCGGCGCGAACACCACGCCCCGCTCAAGTCGCTGTGGCAGGAACTCATGCCGGCGGCCGTGATGTCGGCCTTCGAGGTCTCCGACGAGGACGTGGCCGGCATGCGGGCGGCCGGCATCCACGTGGTCAGCGCCGGAATGGGCCCCGACGCCGCACCGGGCGTGCTGACCATCCCCCAGACCGTCATCGGCGCGATGCAGGTGGAGCGGCTGGCCGACACCGGGCACGTACGCATCGGCTACGCCGCACCGGGGGACCCCCGGCTCCGCGACTTCCTGGCGCTGCGGCTCGAAGGCGCCCGAACGGCCTGTGCGCAGCGCGGACTTGAGCCGCCCGTCCTGCTGGACGTGCCCCTCGACATCGCGGCGGCCGCCGCAGCGGCCGAGCAGTGGCACTCCGCCGTCCCTGCCGTCACGGGCGTGTGCGCCTACAACGACGAGACGGCTTTCGCCCTCCTCGCGGGCATGCGCAGGGTGGGCCTGTCCGCCCCCGGCGACCTGGCCGTGATCGGCGTCGACAACGACAAACTGGCGCCCTTCGCGATGCCGCCGCTGACGACGATCGACAACAACCTCGACGTCGTCGTGGGCCGCGCGGCCCGGATGATCGTCAGCGGCGTGACCGGCCGGGCGCTGCCGTCCTCGCCCCAGGTGACCCCGCTGAGCCTGGTCGTGCGCGAGTCGGCCTGACAGCCGTCGGCCCAACCTGACAACAGCCGTTCCGGCCCCGGGCGCGCACTGACGCGCCGCGCCGGTTGATTCCGGCTTTCCGGAAAACAGTGACGCACGGGTCTTGTGGCCCGCCGAGGGCTGGGCTTACGTTACGCATACGTTTCACTTGTACGTATCAGTGGCTGGTTCTCACCCACCGAAAACGGTGGCGAACAAACCCCCTCCGGCCAGGGACGGCTGACCGCCAAGAACGGTCGACGCCGCGTCAGGACCTGGTTCTCCCCTCACCTCCGAGGCTCTTGAGGGCGGCTCGACGCCTGATGCCGCCCGGTCATCCACTCACCAGCGGAGTACCCATGCGAAGAATCGCGCTGACGGCCGTATCCGCGGCCCTGATGCTGTCCGCGGCCGCGTGCGGCTCGGGTTCAGGTTCCGGTTCCGGCAAAGCGGCCACCGGTGGCACCCTGACCCTGGCCCCGCTCGTCGCGGCGCAGCCGTGGGACCTGGCCGACGCCGGACTCGGCAACAACGCGCAGTACTACCAGCCCGTATACGACTCGCTGTTCCGGCTGTCCCCGACGGCCGAGGTCGAACCCAACCTGGCGACCAAGTGGTCCTACGACGCGGCCCGCACGGTACTCACGCTGACCCTGCGCAGCGGCGTCAAGTTCACCGACGGCACCCCACTGGACGCGACCGCGGTCAAGACCAACCTGCTGCACACCAAGGGCGGCACCAGCGAGGCGGCGGGCCAACTGGCCAGCATCAGCGGCGTCGACGTCGTCAGCGCCACCTCGGTCAGGATCAGGCTCTCGGCCCCCGATCCCTCGCTGGTGCCGAACCTCGGCAACGTGGCCGGCATGATCGCCGGTCCCAAGGCCATCGCCGCGGGCACGATCAAGAACACCCCGGTGGGTTCCGGCCCCTACACCCTGGACAAGTCCGCCACCACGGCGGGCAGCACCTACACCTTCGTCCGCAACCCGGGGTACTGGAACAAGGCCGCCTTCCCCTTCGACAAGATCGTCCTCAAGCCGCTCACCGACCCGACCGCCGTGCTCAACGCGCTGCGCTCGGGCCAGGTCAACGGCGCGCTGCTGGCCAGCGCCAAGAGCATCGCGCCGGCCAAGAGCAGCGGGCTGACCGTCACCAAGTTCACCTCCGGTGACGTCGAGGGCGTCTACATCTGGGACCGCGCCGGAAAGATCGTCAAGGCGCTCGGCGACGTCCGGGTCCGCCAGGCCCTGAACTACGCCTTCGACCGCTCCACGATCGTCAAGACGGCGAAGCAGGGGCTCGGCAAGGCAACCACCCAGATCTTCAACCCGGCCGGTTCGGCCTTCGACAGCTCGCTGAACTCCAAGTACTCCTACGACCCGGCCAAGGCCAAGCAGTTGCTGGCCGAGGCGGGTTACCCGCACGGCTTCTCGGTCACCGTGCCGGACGTGTCGTCGGTCTTCCCGGACCAACAGGCCGCCATGGTCCAGCAGTTGGAGGACATCGGGATCAAGGTCAAGGTCGACAAGATCCCGGTCACCCAGTTCATCAGCGCCCTCCTCGCCGGCAAGTACCCGCTGTCGTACATGACGCTGGCCTCCTTCCGCCCCTGGGACACCATCCAGATCGAGGTCGGCAAGAGCGCGCTGTGGAACCCGCTGCACACCGAGGACCCCAAGGTCACCGACCTCATCACCAAGGCCCGGTCGGCGACCGGCGCCGCCCAGGACGCCCTGTTCAAGCAGCTCAACACCTACCTCGTCGACCAGGCGTGGAACGCGCCCTGGGACTCCGTCGAGGCCGTCTACGCGACGACCAAGGGCGTCACCTTCACACCGCAGACGTTCGCCGCGGTGCCCCCGATCTACAACTTCAAGCCCGCCGGCTGACCAGGACGGCGGACCGGGCGGGCACGGTGACACCGATCCCGCCCGGCCGCCGCCGCCCCACAACGGCCGAGGAAAGGCAAGGTGGAGAGACTGATGATTGTCTTCTTGGTCCGGCGCATCGCCGCCGGGCTGGTCCTGGTCCTGGTCATCGCGACCACGACCTTCGCGCTGATGGGCCTCACCGGCTCCGATCCGGTGCGCCAGATCGTGGGACAGACCGCCACCCAGCGGCAGGTGACCGCGAAGTCCGCCGAACTCGGGCTCGACCAGCCCTTCGTGGTCCGCTACGGCCACTGGCTCGCGGACGCGGTGCACGGCAACCTCGGCAGCTCGTGGTTCAGCGGTGAGTCCGTGACGACCTCGCTGGAGAACAAGCTGCCGGTGACGCTGTCGATCGTGCTGGCGGCACTGCTGCTGTCGGCGGTACTGAGCACGGTGCTCGGAGTGGCCGCGGCGGTCCGCCGGGGAGCGCTGGACCAGGTGGTGCAGCTGCTCGCGGTCCTCGGGTTCGCCGTGCCCAGCTTCCTGGTCGCCCTGGTGTTCGCCGTGGTGATCGGCGTCGACCTGGGCTGGCTGCCCGCCACCGGCTATGTCCCACTCGCGGACTCGGCTGACGGCTGGCTGAAGTCGATCACCCTCCCGGCGCTGTCGCTCTCCGTCGGAGCGATCGCCGCCACCGCCCAGCAGGTACGCGGCTCCATGGTCGACGTCCTGCGCGCGGACTACGTACGGACCCTCCGCAGCCGTGGCATCAGCGAGCGGAGCCTGCTGTTCCGGCACGCGCTGCGCAACGCGGCCCCGGCCGCGCTGACCGTGCTGGCCCTGCAGTTCATCGGCCTGGTCGGCGGCGCGGTGGTCGTCGAGAAGGTCTTCGGCCTCAACGGGATCGGCAGCGAGGCGACGAGCGCGGGATCCCAGGGCGACACCCCGGTGGTCATGGGCGTCGTCGTGGTCATGGTCGCCCTCGTCGTGGTGGTCAACATCCTGATGGACCTCGCGTACGGCTGGCTCAACCCGAAGGTGCGTGTCGGATGACGCTGCCTCAGTCCGAAGAAACAGCGCTCGCCCCGGCCGTCGCCGCACACGGAAGGGCCGGACTCCTGCGCCGGCTGCTGCGCAGCCCGGTGGCCGTGACCTGTCTGGTCCTCCTCGCCCTCATCTCACTGGCCAGCCTGTTCGCACCGCTCCTGACCAGCCAGGACCCGGCGCACACCTCGCTGACCGAGAGCCTCGCCCCGATGAGCGGCAAGCACCCCCTGGGCGGTGACGGTGTCGGCCGTGACGTCCTGGCCCGGCTGCTCTACGGCGGGCGCACCAGCCTGCTGGGCGCCCTGCTCGCGGTGGTCGTCGCCCTGGTGATCGGTGTTCCCGCCGGTCTGGTCGCCGGCTACTACCGCAAGTGGTTCGACGCCGTGAGCAGTTGGGTGTCCAACCTGCTGATGGCCGTACCGGCGATCATCGTGCTCCTCGTCGTGATGTCCGCGGTGGGCCAGAACACGTACCTCGCCATGGCGGTCTTCGGCGTGCTGATGTCACCGGGCGTCTTCCGGCTGATCCGAGCCTCGGTGATCTCCGTACGCGAGGAGCTGTACGTCGACGCGGCACGGGTGTCCGGCCTGTCGGACTCCCGGATCATCCGCCGCCACATCCTGCCCGTCGTCCAGGCGCCGACCATCATCCAGGCCGCCCAGATGCTCGGTCTCGGCATCGTCATCCAGTCCGGTCTGGAGTTCCTCGGCCTGGGCTCGGCGACCCAGGCGAGCTGGGGCTCCATGCTCAACGACGCCTTCGCCAACATCTACAACAAGCCGGAGCTGATGGTCTGGCCCGGAGCGGCGCTCGCGGTGACCGTCGCCGCGTTCGGCCTGCTCGGCAACGCCCTGCGGGACGCGCTGGACGGGACCGCGACGCGCGGACGGAAACCGGGCGGCACAACGCCCCGCAAGCCGGTGGTGGTGAAGCACTCCGTACCGCCCGAGGCGGCGGACGCGCTGCTCGCCCTCGAAGGCCTGACGGTCTCCTATCCGACGGCCGAGGGGGAGAAGACCGTCGTGGACGGCGTCTCGCTCACCGTGCGCCGGGGCGAAGTCCTCGGACTGGTGGGGGAGTCGGGCTCGGGCAAGAGCCAGACCGCCTTCGCCCTCCTCGGTCTCCTGCCCCCGGAGGCCCGCGTCACCACCGGTCAACTGGTCTTCGACGGCACGGAGTTGGGAAGCCTCGGCCGCGCGGAGATGAACCGGTACCGGGGCCGCCGGATCGCCTACGTGCCACAGGAGCCGATGTCCAACCTCGACCCCTCCTTCCGTATCGGTGCCCAACTTGTCGAACCGGTGCGCAGACACCTGAAGTTGTCGGCCGCCGAGGCGAAGGCCAAGACCCTCGCGCTGCTGGAGCGGGTCGGGATCGCCGACCCCGAGCGGGTCTTCAGCGCCTATCCCCACCAGATCTCCGGCGGCATGGCACAGCGCGTCCTCATCGCCGGCGCTGTCTCCTGCGAACCGGACCTGCTGATCGCCGACGAGCCGACCACGGCGCTCGATGTGACCGTGCAGGCCGAGGTGCTCGACCTGATCCGGTCCCTTCAGCGCGAGCGGAACATGGGCGTGATCCTGGTGACCCACGACTTCGGTGTGGTGGCCGACATCTGCGACCGCGTGACGGTGATGCAGACCGGCACCGTGGTGGAGTCCGCCCCCGTACGGGAGTTGTTCGCCGGCCCGCGCCACCCGTACACGCGCATGCTCCTGGCCTCCACGCTGGAGGACGCCGAGCCGAGGTCGCCGCTCAGCCGCGTCGTGCCGGCGAGTGTCGCGGGAGCCACGAAGGCCGCGGGCGTCGCGGACACCGCAGTGATCACGAACTCCGCACATCAGGAGGGTCCGGCATGACCGCGACCATGAACGGGACACCGCGCAAGGAAGTCCCGGCCGAACCCCTGCTGGCAGTCGACGACTTGGTCGTGGAGTACCCGTCGAAGGGCTGGCGCAAGCGGCCGTTCCGGGTGCTGAAAGAGGTGTCGATCACCATCGGCGCGGGCGAGACGCTCGGGCTGGTCGGCGAGTCGGGCTCCGGCAAGACCACGCTGGGCCGGGCCGTCCTCGGCCTTGCCCCGGTAGCCTCCGGCACCGTCCGCTACGACGGCAGGGTCATCTCGGGCCTGGGCGCGCAGGAACGCCGGGCACTCAGCAGCGACATCCAGGTGGTGTTCCAGGACCCGTACACCTCCCTCAACCCGGCGATGACCGTGAACGACATCCTCAGCGAACCGCTCCGCGTCGCGGGCACCCCTCGCGCAGAGGCCGAGAAGCGGGTGCGGGACCTGCTCGACCAGGTCCGGCTGCCCGCCGACGCCGGGGAGCGGCTGCCCCGGGAGTTCTCCGGTGGCCAGCGCCAACGCATCGCCATCGCAAGGGCGTTGTCCCGGGACCCGCGGGTCATCGTCTGCGACGAACCGGTCAGCGCACTGGACCTGTCGACCCAGGCCCGGGTCCTCGACCTGTTCGTGGAGATCCAGGAACGCACCGGCGTCGCCTATCTCTTCGTCACCCACGACCTGTCCGTGGTCCGGCACATCAGCCACCGGGTCGCCGTCATGCGCGGCGGCGAGATCGTCGAGACCGGTGACGCGGCGACGATCACCACGACACCCCAACACCCCTACACGAAGCGGCTGTTGCTCGCCGCGCCGGTGCCGGACCCGGCACGTCAGGCGGAGCGCCGGGCCGAACGGCACCGCCTGGCGGCGGCCATGGACGCCCCCACCCCCACGTCAGTCACCGCCTCCACGTCGGGAGACCGAGCATGACCCTGCCCAACCCCGTCCTCCCCGGCTTCCACCCGGACCCCAGCATCACCCGCGTCGGCGACGACTACTACCTCGCCTGTTCGAGCTTCGAGTACCTCCCGGGCCTGCCGCTCTACCACAGCCGCGACCTGGTGCAGTGGGAGCAGATCGGCAACGTGGTTACACGTCCTGGGCAGTTGGCGGTGGAGAAGGTGCCCACGCTCGGCGGCGCCTGGGCGCCCACCATCCGGTTCCACGACGGCCGCTTCTGGCTGGTCGTCACCGACGCGATGGGGCGCGGCAGTCTCGTCTTCACCGCCGAGCGGGCCGAGGGACCGTGGTCGGACGGCGTCGTCATGCAGGGCATGCCCGGCATCGACCCGGACCTCGCCTGGGACAGCGACGGCACCTGCTTCGTCACCTACTCGGGGCTCCAGCTCGACGGCGACCGCGCCGGCGAACACCTGGGCATCCAGCAGGTCCGGATGGATCTCGAAACCGGCCAAGCCCTAGAAGAACCAAGGTCGTTGTGGTCGGGCACGGGCCTGATGTTTCCCGAGGCGCCGCACCTGTACGAGATCGACGGCACCTGGTACCTCCTGATCGCCGAGGGCGGCACCGAACGCGGACACGCCGTGAGCATCGCCCGCGGCAGCCGTCCGGACGGCCCCTTCGAGAGCTGCCCCGCCAATCCCGTGCTCAGCGCCCGCAGCACCGACCGCCCGGTCCAGAACACCGGCCACGCCGACCTCGTACGCACCCCGGACGGCGGCTGGGCGCTGTTCCTGCTGGGCATGCGGCCCGGCGGACTCACGAGGGCCTTCTCGCCCATGGGCCGCGAGACGTTCAGCACCACGCTGGAATGGGTCGACGGCTGGCCGGTCGTGCAACCGGTCCAACTGGCCCCGCCCACCGCACCAGTTGAGCACCACGACGACTTCACCGGCCCCGAACTCGGCCCGGAATGGCTCTCGATCCGGACCCCGGCCACCGACTGGTCCTCCCTCACCGAGCACCCGGGCCACCTCGTCCTCCACGCCGACGGCTCCACCATGGACGATCCGCAACCCCGTTTCGTCGGCCGCCGCCAGCAGCACCGGTCGACCGTCTTCTCCGTCCGCGTGGACAGCACCGACGGAATCGGCGGCCTGAGCCTGCGCATCGACGAACGCCACCACTACGACATCGAGGTGGGCGCCGGCACCGCCCGGGCCCACGCCCGGGTGGGCGGGCTCCACCAGACCTGGGAGCAGCCGATCCCCCCGGGCCCGGCGACCGTACGCATCGAGACCGAACCGGTCGCGGGCATGGGCCTCGACGCCCTGGGCCCGGACCTCGTGCGACTGTCCGTCGACACAGGCACCGACACCGGACCGGTCGAACTCGCCGCGCTGGACGGCCGTTACGTCTCCGCCGAGACCGCCGCGTCCTTCACCGGCCGAGTCGTGGGCATGTACGCCGCCCAAGGAACCGTCGCCTTCGACGAGTTCGGCTACCGGGGCGAGGACTGACGCCCGCGCCGCCCGAGACACCCGACCGGCACCTGACAGAAAGTCACCAGCACCGCATGGGCACCTTCTTCCCGCGCATGCTCTTCGGAGCCGCCTACTACACCGAGTACCAGCCCTACGAGAGACTCGCGCAGGACCTCGATCTGATGGCCGAGGCCGGGTTCAACGTCATCCGGGTCGGCGAGTCGGTCTGGTCGACCTGGGAACCCCGCGAGGGACAGTTCGAGCTCGACTGGCTGCAGCCCGTGCTCGACGCCGCCCACGACCGAGGCATCAAGGCGATCTTGGGCACCCCGACCTATGCCGTCCCGCCCTGGCTGCGCCGCAAGTACCCCGAAACGGCGGCCCGTTCACGCACCGGGGAGCCGATCCCGTACGGCATGCGACAGGACGCGGACTACTCGCACCCCGCCTTCCGGCATCTCGCCGAGCGGCTGGTCCGCAAGGTCGTCGGGCGCTACGCCGACCATCCCGCGGTCATCGGCTGGCAGGTCGACAACGAGCCGGGACTGCGCCTCTTCCACAACGACTCGGTGTTCCAGGGCTTCCTCGACCACCTCCGCGACCGCTACGGCGACGTCGAGACCCTCAACCGCCGCTGGGGGCTCACCTATTGGTCCCACCGCCTCCAGGACTGGGCGGACCTCTGGACCCCCGACGGCAACACCACCCCGTCGTACGACCTGGCCTGGCGCCGCTACCAGTCCCGGCTGACGCAGGAGTACATCACCTGGCACGCCGAACTGGTCCGCGGCCTCGTCCCGGAGCACCACTTCATCACCACCTGCGTCGCCCTCGGCCAGCAGGGCCTGGACATCTCCGCCATCGGCCGGCCCCTCGACGTTGCCGGGGCCAACATCTACTACGCCACCCAGGACGGACTGGCCCTGCCGGGCCCCGACGAGCCCACCGGCGGACTGCACCCGTTCTTCGTCCCCTGGTCGGGGCCCGCCTGGCTCTCCCTCCAGAACGACCTGGCGCGCGGCATCCGCCAGGAACCCTTCCTCGTCATGGAGACCAACGCCACCTCCATCGGCGGCTCCGCCGACAACTTCCCCCTCTACCGGGGCCAGGCCCGCCAGGCCGTGTGGAGCATGGTCGCGCGCGGCGCCCGAATGATCGAGTACTGGCACTGGCACTCCCTGCACTACGGCGCCGAGACCTACTGGGGCGGCATCCTCGGCCACAGCCTGGAGCCCGGCCGGACATACCGGGAACTCTCCCTGATAGCAGGAGAGTTGGAGCAGGCGGGCCCCGCGCTCGACGGCCTGCGCCCCCGCAGCGACGTGGCGATGCTGCTGTCCGCCGACAGCCGCTGGGCCATGGAGTTCATGGCACCGCTCCGGGGCGGTGCCCCTGCCTGGTTCGGCGACCCGCAGTCCTACGACCGGATCGTCGCCGCCCACTACCGGGGGCTGTTCGACGCCGGACTGTCCGTCGACATCGTTGCCCCGGAACAACTCCCGTCCAGCCCTGAGGACTTGGTGGACCGCTGGCCGGTGCTGGTCGTCCCGGCGCTGTACATCGCGGACGACACGACTCTCGACCTGCTGCGCCGGTACGCCGAAGCCGGCGGCCATCTCGTCCTCACTCCCCGCACCGGCTACGCCGACGCGGAGGCCGTGGCCCGCCACACGGTCATGCCCGGAGTGCTGCTCCCCGCCGCGGGCGCGTACTACCAGGAGTTCACCAATGTGCTGACCCCGGTCACGGTCACCAAGGGCGAGGGGACGCCGGACGGCCCCGCCCTGCACGGGCAGGCCACCGCATGGGCGGATGGGCTGATCCCGGACGGCGCGACCGTCCTCGCCGGGTACGACCATCCGCACCTGGGCGAGTTCGCCGCCGTCACCACCCACGAGTACGGCGCCGGCCGGGTGACGTACGTCGGCACCGTCCCGGACCGCGAACTCTCGCACAGCCTCGCCGACTGGATCGCCGCGACCTCGCTGCCGCCCGACGCCTGGCGCGCGGCCCGACCGGCAGCCGTCACCTGCACCTCGGCCACCACCGCCGACGGCGCGATCCTGCGCTTCGTCCACAACTGGGCCTGGGAGCCTGTCGATTACCGCCTGCCGGAAGACGTCCGCGACCTGCTCACCGGCGAGCCCCTCGCCGCCGGCCGCGCGCTCCCGCTCGGGCCCTGGGACGTCCGCGTGCTCGTCGAGCACACACGCGACCCCCTCGCGACACCCCCTTCGCCCGTCGACCCCACTTCTCCGAGGAGGACGCCGTGACCCGGCAGCCCACCCCCACCGACGCCCCGCCCGCGGCCGACGAGGCCGAGCTCGCCAGGCGCCTCGGCGCGCTCACCCTGGAGCAGAAGGTGCGGCTGCTGACCGGCGCGGACTTCTGGTCCCTCCACCCCGAACCCGCCGTAGGACTACGGAGGTTGGTCGTCTCGGACGGCCCCGCCGGAGTCCGCGGCGAACTGTGGGACGAGCGCAGCCCCTCCGCCAACGTGCCCTCGCCCACCGCCCTCGCCGCCACCTGGGACGAGCAACTCGTCGAGCAACTGGGCGGGTTGCTCGCCCACGAGGCGCGCGCCAAGGGCGTCGACGTCCTCCTCGCCCCCACCGTGAACCTGCACCGGACCCCTTACGGCGGACGGCACTTCGAGTGCTTCAGCGAGGACCCGCTGCTCACTTCCCGGATCGGCGTCGCCTATGTGAAGGGGGTGCAGGGCGGCGGCGTGGCGGCCACCGTGAAGCACTTCGTCGGCAACGACTCGGAGACGCAGCGGATGACGCTCGACGCCCGTATCGGCGAACGCGCCTTGCGGGAGCTGTACTTGACGCCGTTCGAGGCGATCGTCGGCGAAGGCCGCGTATGGGCGGTGATGGCCGCCTACAACGGGGTCAACGGACACCCGATGACCGAGAGCCCGCTGCTGCGCGAAGTCCTGCACGACGACTGGAACTTCGACGGGCTGGTGATGTCGGACTGGTTCGCCGCCCGCACCATCGAACCCTCCGCACGTGCCGCGCTCGATCTGGTGATGCCCGGCCCGATCGGCCCGTGGGGCGACGCGCTGGTGGCCGCCGTACGCAAGGGCAAGGTCGACGAGGCGCTCGTGGACGACAAGGTGCTGCGGCTGCTGCGTCTCGCCGCCCGGGTCGGCGCGCTGGACGGCATACCCGCCGACACCCGGCCGCCCGAGCAGGACGCGGCTTCGGTGGCGGCCCGGCTGCGCGAGTCCGCCGCCGCCGGATTCGTCCTCGTCCGCAACGAGAACGCCGTACTCCCGCTGGACCGCGGGGCCCTGACCCGTATCGCCGTCCTCGGCCCCAACGCCTCCGTCGCCCGCACCCTCGGCGGCGGCAGCGCCACCGTCTTCCCGCCGTACACCGTCTCCCCGCTCGACGGCATCCGCGCCGCCCTCGGCGACGGCGTCGAGATCACCCACGGCATCGGCGTCACCCCGCAGACCCGCACCCCCGTGGCGCCGCTGTCCCACCTCCGCCTCCCCGACGGCACCGGCGAGGGCACCGAGGTCCGCTTCCTCGCCGCCGACGGGACCATCCTGGGCTCCGAGCTCCGCGCCGGAGCCGCCTACACCTGGATGGGTTCCTACGGCCCCGGAGTGCCCGTCGGCGAGGTCACCCGGGTGGAGGTGCGCACCGTCGTGCGCGCGACCGAGGGCGGCCGCTATGCGATCGGCGGTTCGGGCATCGGCCGCTTCCGGCTGTCCGTCGCGGGGGCGCAGGCCTTCGACGTGCGGCTCCAACTCCCGCCGGGCGCCGACCTGGTGGAGGGGCTGATGACTCCGCCCCAGCGGCTGCACACCGTCGAGTTGGCGGACGGCGAGGAGACCGAGATCGTCCTCACCCACGACATCGACATCGATGCCGACGCGGCCTCCGGTTCGACGGGCGAGGCCATCGGTGACGCGGTCACCATGTTCCAGCTCAATCTGCAGCCCCCGCACGGCAGCGACGACGAGGAGATCGAGCGGGCCGTGGCACTCGCCCGCGACGCCGAGGTCGCCGTGGTCGTGGTCGGCACCACCGAGGAGGTCGAGAGCGAGGGCTTCGACCGCACCAGCCTCGCCCTGCCCGGGCGGCAGGACGAACTCGTCCGCCGGGTCGCCGAGGCCAACCCCCGTACGGTCGTGGTGGTCAACTCCGGGGCGCCGGTGCTGCTTCCCTGGGCCGACGACGTGGCCGCGGTGCTGCTCGCCTGGTTCCCGGGCCAGGAGTTCGGCAATGCGCTCGCCGACGTCCTGCTCGGCACGGCGGAGCCGGGCGGACGGCTGCCGACGGTCTGGCCCGCGTCCGAACACGGACTGCCCACCACCGAGCCGACCGACGGCGTCCTCACCTACGACGAGGGACTGTTCATCGGCCACCGGGGCGCCGGCCGTCCCGAATGGCAGCCGCCCCGCTACGACTTCGGTCACGGACTCGGCTACACCACCTGGGAGTACGTCTCGCTCGACGTTCCCGGTGAGGCGCCGCCCGGCGCCGACTTCACGGCGCAGGTGCGCATCCGCAACACGGGTACGCGGCACGGCAAGGAGGTCGTGCAGATCTACGCCGGCCGCCCCGGAAGTGAGGTCGAACGCCCCGTCCGCTGGCTGGCCGGGTTCGCCGTGGTCGAGGCCGCGCCCGGCGAGGAAACCGTCGCGACGGTGACGGTGGACGCGCGGGCCTTGCGGCACTGGGACACCAGGACGGGCGGCTGGACGGTCGAGCCGGGAACCTTCCGGCTGGAAGCGGGCCCGTCCTCCACGACCCTGCCCCTCACCGCCGACATCGCCGTCGGCCGGTCATGAACCGTGCACGACCGGAAGCGGACCCGGTGACCGCCCCCTGGCGGCAGACCGAGATCACCCTCATCGGGGTCCGCGACCATGCCAACCCCTACACGGACGTCGACGTATGGGCCGACTTCACCCACGAGTCCGGGACGGTCCTGCGGCGCCCGGCCTTCTGGGACGGCGGCCGGGTCTGGAAGATCCGGTTCGCCGCCCCGGAGCCGGCCGGCCGCTGGACCTGGCGCAGCGACAGCAACTGCCTCACGGACGAAGGGCTCTCCGGGCGGAGCGGAACCCTCGACGTCCGCCCCGTCACGGACGACGCCGACTCCTTCCACCGGCACGGCTTCTGGCGGATGTCGCCCGGCGGACGCAGCCTGGTGCACGCCGACGGAACGCCCGCGCTGCTGGTCGCCGACACCGCCTGGGCCCTGCCCTGGCGAGCCACGGAAGAACAGGTGACGCAGTACGCGGCCGACCGGCGCGCCAAGGGCTTCAACGCGGCCCTGCTGATGAGCGTCCAGCCCGACATGGACGCGCGCGGCCCCCGCGACCGCACCGCCGACGAGGGATTCGACGTCGGCTTCGAGGACCTGCCCACGGGGCACGTCAACGTGCTGAACCCGGCGTACTTCCAGTACCTCGACCGGCTGACCGGCATCCTCCGGGACCACGGGATCGTGCCCGTCCTCCAGCCGCTCTTCCACGGCTTCGGCTGGAAGGGCCTGCGCGTGGCGGGCCCGGTGGTCCCACCGCAGGAGTACGCGCGCTACTGCCGCTACCTGGTCGCCCGCTACGGCGCCGCCCCCACCGTCTACCTGGTCGGTGCCGACGGCGAGGGCGGCGAACCGCAGATCGCGGCGGGCGGCGCGGAGATCGGCCGCTGGGACGGCTACGGCCAGCCCTGCGGCATCCACTACCGGCCGCACTCCGCCAACCGCGCCCACCAGAGCGAGAGTTGGCTGCACTTCCAGTGGTGCCAGACCGGCCACATGGGCGGCCACGTCCAGGAACGGGTCGCCGACATGTGGCGCAACACCCCGCCCAAGGCGGTCGCCAACGGCGAACCGACCTACGAGAACACCGGCCGCCCCGGCCGTGCCGCGGGCTGGTGGCAGGGACACGAGGCCTGGAGCAACCTCTGCGCCGGCGGCACGATGGGCGTCGTGTACGGCGCGGCGAGTCTGTGGCAGTGGCGACTGCACGCCGACGAACCCGGCCACGAGGACTACTTCCTCGCGAAGGACGCGGGCTGGCGCGAGGCGCTCGACTTCGAGGGCTCGCACCACGTCGGCCGCATCTCCCGCATCCTCGACGGCCTCCCGCTCACGGACATGCGCCCGGACTGGCGCTCCACCCTGGCACCCCGGGGCCTGTCCGTCCCCGGCGAGCTGTACCTCTGCTACGCGGAGGAGGGCGGCCCACTGATCATCACCGACCCGCGGAACGTCCCGCTTCCCTACCGCGTCGTGGACCCCCGCACCGGAGCCACCGTCCGCGAGGGCGTGCGCGCCACCGCCGGGGATCCCGTGCCCGACGAGGGAGGTGCGCCCAGGGTGTACATCTGCCATGACCCTAGGGGGAGTTGACCCCTGGGGGAGGCTGCCGTGCGGAATCCCGTCGAAGGCCGTGTGTCAAGCATTTCGACCTCGTTCACACAGCACGGCAGCCGTCCCCTCGCCGCCCTACGATCGCGCGCATGCTGATGCGTCGGACATTTCGGTTGATCATCGTGCTCGCCGTGGCCCTGGCCGGAGCGATCGGGGGTGGTGCGGGAACGGCACAGGCCGGGGGAGCCCGGTCCTCGTACGATCGGCAGCTGTTGTTCTACAACCACTCCTACGGCGTCTTCGACCGGGAGACCGCCGACGCCGTCGAACACTCCGACTACCTGCGCGACTTCGCGAACTTCCAGGTCCGCACCACGACCGGCACCGGCGGACAGACCTGGACGGGCCGCTACCTGATGGGCCGTGAGACCTACTTGGAACTGTTCGGAGTCGGTGACGTCGCCGGCCAGGACGGCACCCTCGGCTCCGCCGGACTGGGCCTGTCGACCGAGCGGGCGGGTGACCTCGCGACGGTCACCGCACGGCTGAAGGACGAAGGGGTTGCCGACCCGATCGCGTTCCTCCAGACCCGGGACTTCGGTGATGGTGTGCCCGTGCCCTGGTTCGACGCCATTCTCACCACCACCGAGTACGACGCCTTCGGCGCGTGGGCGATGGAGTACCGGCCGGAGTACTTCGCCGACCCTCGCGGCAACACCGAACCGCCGAGTCATCCCGGTGACGTCGGCCGGGAGCGCTACCTCTCCGACGACTACCGCACCCACCTGATGCGTGACGTGACCTCCGTCCGCATCGCGGTGACCGAGGGCGATCTCGCCGACACCGTGCCACTGCTGCGGGCCGGCGGGTTCACCGTCCGGACCGTCGCGGGCGGTGGCGTCGTCGCGGAGGGCGGGGGTACCACGATCCACCTCGACGTCGTACCGCGCGAGAACGCGGGGATGCAGCGGGTCGACTTCGCACTCAACCGGCCCGTGAAAGACCGGCATGTGGAGCAGATCGGACACTCGACCCTCACCGTCGGCCCCGGCAGCCGGGCCGTGTGGACGTTCGCCCGCAACGGCACCCGGTAGGGGCTCGGACGGAGCCCGGCTCGTGGCGTGTGATGCTGACGTCATGACTGCTCAAGACCAGGTTTCCGTCGTCCGCAGGTCAGAAGGAGATCTCTCCGCCGAGGACGGCACCGCCGCGCTGCTGACGGCCTACCATCTGCGCACGGAGGCCGAGAAGGGCCGTGCCGTCGCCGATGCGGACGGCCTGCCGGACCGCTACCGCGCGGAGATCTCGGACCCGCGGACCGCGTTCGCCGGCGACGTGGTGCTCCTGGCGCTCAGCGGGAGCACCCCGGTGGGCTGTCTGGTGGTGACCGCCCCCGCCGACGGACGGTCGGAGATCAAGAGGCTCTGGACGGACCCGGCATTCCGGGGCCGGGGCATCGCGTCGGACCTGCTCCGTGCCGCACTCGCGCATGCCGCGGAAAGCGACGCGGGGACCGTGCGGCTGTCGGTGTGGAAATGGCGGACCGGGGCCGTCGCCCTGTACGAACGGTTCGGCTTCACCGTCACCGAGTCATGGGACGACCGCGATCAACTGGTGTGCATGGAGCGCGCCGTGTGAGTGGTCTCCCCCCCCCACAACTTCCCTTCTACGACGGCCCGTTAGGCCCCGCCTGTGTGGTCTCGGGTGTCTCGGCGGGGGCGGGCGGCAGGTCGGCCGGTGCCGGTTCGGACTGGTGGCCGCCGCGCAGGGCCGAGGCGATCGCGGAGACCAGGGCCATGCCCGCCGCCACGCCGAAGACGATGGTCAGGCCGTGGTGGAACGGGCCGGAGACCAGACGGGGGAAGAAGGAGTGGCCGGTCAGGACGGCACGCTGGGCCGCCGAGAGCTGGCCGAGGACACCGTTCGACGCGAGCAGGTGCTGAATGGGGTTGTTGCCGAGGAACGTGGCGAACAGCGTGCTCACCGGTGGCAGCGACGCGGCCTGGTCCGCGGCACCGGCCGGTACGCCGTGCGCCTGGAGCCCCTGGCTCAGCGTCCCGGGCAGCGAGGAGGCGAGCCCGGAGACCATCAGGGAGAAGAACACGCCGATGGACAGCGCGGTGCCCGAGTTCTGGAAGGTGGAGCGCATGCCCGAGGCGACACCCCGGTACTCGCTCGGCACGCTGCCCATGATCGAGGACGTGTTCGGTGCGGAGAACATGCCCTGTCCCAGCCCGTTGAGCAGCAGCAGCGCCGCGAACATCCCGTAGTCGAAGTCGATGGGCAGCGCCAGCAGACCGAGGAAGGAGAGCGCCACGACGATCAGCCCGACCGTCGAGAACATCCGGGCGCCGAACCGGTCCGACAGATATCCGGAGACGGGCCCGGCGATGAGGAAGCCGATCGTGAGCGGGAGCATGAAGATCCCCGCCCACAGCGGGGTGTCCTCGTAGTCGTAGCCGTGCAACGGCAGCCAGATGCCCTGCAGCCAGATGATCAGCATGAACTGCAGCCCGCCGCGCGCGATCGCGGTCAGCAGCGCGGCCAGGTTGCCCGCCGCGAAGGCACGCACCTTGAACAGGGCCAGGTCGAACATCGGTTCGGCGATGTGCGTCTCGATGTAGCAGAAGATGAGCAGCAGTACGACGCCGCCGATCAGACCGCTGAGCACCCACGGGTTCCCCCAGCCGGTGGCGCTGCCGCCGTAGGGCTGGATGCCGTAGGTGATGCCCGCGAGGAGGATTCCGGCGCCCGCAGCGAAGGTGAGGTTGCCGAGCCAGTCGATGCGGCCGGGGCGGCCCGCCGAGGTCTCGCGCAGGCTCAGATACGACCAGATCGTGCCGGTGATGCTGATCGGCACGCTCACCCAGAACACCGCGCGCCAGTCGACGACGGCCAGCAGACCGCCGGCGAGAAGGCCGAGGAACTGGCCGGCGAGGGCGGTGATCTGGTTGACGCCGAGCGCCATTCCGCGCTGCCGTGCCGGGAACGCGTCGGTGAGGATGGCGGCCGAGTTGGCGGTGAGCATGGAGCCGCCGAAGGCCTGCACGATCCGCCAGAGGATCAGCCACATCGCGCCCGCCCCCGCGCGGAACGGGTCCAGGGACAGTGCGACGGACGCGCACGCGAAGATCAGGAAGCCGATGTTGTAGATCTTCACCCGGCCGAACATGTCACCGAGCCGGCCGAGCACGACGACCAGCACGGCCGACACCAGCAGATAGCCCAGGATCATCCAGAGCAGATAGCCGATGTTGCCCGGCGCGAGCGGATCGAGGCCGATGCCCCGGAAGATCGCGGGCAGCGAGATGATCACGATGGAGGCGTCCATCGTGGCGATCAGCACCCCGAGCGTGGTGTTCGACAGCGCTACCCACTTGTAGTTGGGCCCCGGGGGAGCGTCCTTACGACGCCCCGAGCGCCCGGCACCGAGTAGGGAGGACCGCCCGGGCCGAGGACCGTCACCCTGTCCGTCGCCGGGTATGTGCGCGCTCTCGGTCACAGTCGCTCCGCAAGCCGGTCGAGGAGGGGGAGGGCGGACGCCAAAGCTGCGCGCTCCTCTCCGGTGAACTCGTCGAGGACGACGGCGAGACGCTGCACGGACTCCGAGCGCCGCTCGGCCAGCATGGCGCGGCCCTCGTCCGTGATCGCCAGGATGCTCCGCCGCCGGTCCGCGGCATCGGGGCTGCGGCGGACGAGCCCGCGCTGTTCGAGCTGCGCGAGGGTGCTCGCCATCGCCTGCGGGCGCACCCGCTCCAGCTCGGCGAGGGACGTGGGCGACTCGGACCCGTCACGGGCGAGCCGGGCCAGTACCGAAACTCCGGAGAGCGACACGTCCCCCACGGCGTGCGCCTGACGCAGGCGCCGGGTCACCCGCCCGACCGCGAGCCGTAGATCGGACGCGAGCCGGGCAGTGTCCTTCGGACTGTCCACCTTCATGGTTACTAACACTAGATTTATCAGCCTGAACTGCTCAATCAATTGTTAGTAAATTGCGCGAGGAGGTTGCCGATGGTGAGAGGCCGTTCCACAGGACTGTTCGTCGGACTGTGCACCCTGGACGTCATCCAGCTCGTGGACCACGTGCCGGGTGCCAACGAGAAACTCACCGTCCGGGACCAGGTGGTCGCGGCGGGCGGCCCGGCGGCGAACGCGGCCGTGACGTTCGCCCATCTCGGCGGTACGGCCACGCTGCTGACGGCAATCGGCCGTCACCCGCTGGGAGTTGCGGCGACGGCAGACCTGCGCGCCCTGGGTGTGACAGTGACCGACCTGGCCGCCGACTCGACGCAACCGCCCGCCGTGTCCTCCGTCCTGGTGACCGCGTCCACCGGCGAACGCGCCGTCGCCTCCACCAACGCGACACGCCACCGGCTCACCCCGCCCGATGAACTCGACGCGCTGGTGGCGGCCTGTGACATCGTCGAGTTCGACGGCCACCACATGGAACTGGCCGTGGCCGCGGCCCGCTCCGCGCGCACCGCCGGCCGTACGACCGTCTTCGACGGCGGCAGCTGGAAGCCCGGCACCGAGGACCTGCTCCCGTTCATCGACGTGGCCGTCTGCTCGTCCGACTTCCACCCACCGGGCACGCACACACCGACGGACACCCTGCGGTTCCTGCGGGAGCAGGGGGTCGCCCGGTCGGCGGTCAGTGCGGGAGCGGACCCCATCGCCTGGGCGGCCCCGGACGCCGAAGGCACGGTGGACGTGCCCCCGGTCCGGGTGGCGGACACCCTGGGCGCGGGCGACGTCCTGCACGGTGCCCTCGCCCATCACCTCGCACTAAGGGCCGGCCACCCGACGACGGAGGACTTCGTCACCGCGCTGACCGCGGCAGCCGCGGTCGCCTCACGGGCCTGCGCGTCGTTCGGCACCCGGGCGTGGATGGGGAACCAGGGCCCGAGGTGACCGCGTCAGGTGAGCGTGACGACTTCTCGACTCACACCGTGGGCATTCTCGCGATGGGCCCGCCCTACGAAGCGGACGTCGACGCCACGGCCACGGGCCGGCTCTACCAGATGCACGTCCGCCCCGGCCGCTGGGGTGAAGGCCTCGGCAGCCGGCTCCACGAGGCCTTCGTGCAGTTTCTCCGCGATGCCTCGGCCGGACGGGCACCGGAGTCCCGGTCCGGGCGGTGGGGACTGCGTACGGATGCGACTCAGACTGGATCACTAGTCCCGCGCTCGCCGCGTCGGAACCTCCTTCCGCACTCCAACATGCCTAGACTGAGCCGCCGTTGATCGTCACATCCGGTCGGTCTCGGGAGGACCGTATGACCCGCACGCCGTCTCGACGTACTGCTTTGCGCGGCCTGGTTGGTGCCTCGGCTGTGGTCGTCGGGTTTGATCCCTTCACCCGTAGTTGGGCGGTGACCGACTCCGGGCGAACGTTGAGCGGTGTGCCGCAGCTCGACGGGACGCTGCTCACCGACGACGCCTCGCTCGCCGCCGACGCCGACGACTTCGGGCACATCGTGCACCGCAGACCGGCCGCGGTGCTGCGGCCCGGTTCCGTGCGGGACGTCGTCGCGATGGTGCGATTCTGCAATCTGCACGGCCTTCGCGTGGCGCCGCGCGGACAGGGGCACGGCACGAACGGGCAGGCGCAGGTCGAGGGCGGGCTCATCATCGAGACCCAGCCGCTCGCCTCCATCGGGCCCGTACAGGTGGACAGTTCACGGGTCACGGTCGGGGCGGGCGCGAAGTGGAGCGACGTCGCCCAGGCCACCCTCGCCCACGGTCTGACCCCGCCCGTCTTCACCGACTACCTCGAACTCTCCGTCGGCGGCACCCTGTCCGTCGGCGGCCTGGGCGGCCAGACCCACCGGCACGGCGCACAGGTCGACAACGTCCTGGAGCTCGAAGTCGTCACCGGCGCGGGGGAGTTGCTCCGCTGTTCCGCCACCCGGCGCCCCGACCTGTTCCACGCCGTGCTCGCCGGACTCGGGCAGTGCGCCGTGATCGTCGGCGCCACCCTGCGCCTGGTGCGCGCCCCGGAGACCGTACGGCACTACCTCCTGCCCTACGCCGACCTGCGGACCTTCCTCGACGACCAGCGCCTCCTCGCCACCGAGGGACGGTTCGCCTACGTCGAGGGCCAGGTCGGCGCGGACACCGCCGGAGCCTTCGACCAGTTCACCATCGAGGCCGTCGCCTACGGACCGCCCGTGGGGGACATCCCCGACGACACCGCGCTCCTGCGAGGGCTGCGCCACACCGCGTCCGGCGTCCAGATCACCGACCTCGGCTACTACGACTTCCTCGACCGGCTCGCCCCCTCCGTCGCCGCCCTGAAGGAAGCGGGCCTGTGGGCCTACGCCCACCCCTGGCTCAACCTCCTGCTGCCCGGCCGCAGCACAGCCGACCTCGCCACCACCCTCCTCGACGCGCTCACCCCGGCCGACCTGGGACCGGGCGTCGTACTCCTCTACCCGCTGCTGCGCGAGCGCCTCCACACCCCCCTGCTGCGGATGCCCGACGACCCTGTGCCGTACCTCTTCGCGGTCCTGCGCACCACACCGCCCGAGGACACGGCCACGGTGCAGCGGCTGCTGAGCGCCAACCGGTCCGCCTACGACACGGTCGGCGCGGCCGGCGGCACGCAGTACCCGGTCGGCTCGATCCCCTTCCAACACGCCGACTGGAAACGGCAGTTCGGCCCGGTGTGGAGCCGGTTCGCCGAGGCCAGGAGGACCTACGACCCGAAGGGGATCCTGGTACCGGGGCAGGGCATCTTCTGATCGCCGCTGCCGCTCTACTCGGGCGGCAGGTCCGCGAGCGCGTCGCGCAGTGCGGCGCGGGAGGCCACGCCCAGCTTCGGGAAGAGCTGGCGCAGGTGGGCGGCGACGGTGCGGGGGGAGAGGAAGAGGCGTTCGGCGATCTGTTTGTTGGTGAGGCCGGCTGCTGCCAGGAGGGCGATCTCCCGTTGTTGCGGTGTCAGTGACGACGGTCCGGTGACGCCGGAGGAGCCGACGGACAGGCCGGTCGCCCGCAGCTCGTTGCCCGCCCGGGCCGTCCAGGGGCGGGCGCCGAGCCGTTCGAAGGTGTCGATCGCGTCGGCGAGTTGGGTGCGTGCCTCCGTCGTGGACTTCACCCGGCGGAGGCGTTCGCCGTAGGCGAGGCGGACCCTGGCCAGTTCGAAGGGCCAGCGGTCCGTGCCGGGTACCGCGAGGGCCTCCTCGAACAGGCCGATCGCGTCGTGGTCGACGGCGGCGATGGCCGCCGACGCCTTCACCAGCAGGGCGAGCCGTGGCGAGATCGCGGCGATGCCGGCCTCGCGCGCCGCCGTCGCGTGCGCCGTCGCCTCCGACGTCCGTCCCGTTCGGACCGCCGCCTCGACGAGATCCATGACGACGAGCAGGGCGGGCGGAACGTGCGAGGCCAGCTCCCCCGCACGGCTGATGGCGCACACGTGCCGGTAGGCGTCCTCGAACCGGCCCTTGCCGAGCGCGGCGAGCGCCCGCGCGTGCGAGGCGCACGACAGGTAGGAACCCACCCCGCGCGGTGTCGCCCACAGGGTCATCTCGTCCGTGAGGGTCCGGGTGGCGGCCTCGTCGCCTCGGGCGGCGGCCACCAGCGCGCGCTGGTAGAGGAACTCCGTCGACAGGAGCTGATAGCTGTGGGCTTCCCCCAGGTCCCGGCCCTGCGCGGCCTGTGCCTCCAGTTCGTCCCACTCCCCGGCCGCGAAATGATCCCTGCCCAGGTAGACCAGCCCCTGGATCTCCACGGTGAGCGAGCTGTTGTCCCGCCCGTCGCGGAGCACGCGCCGCAGCGCCGTGCGGCACGCCGGGAGCCGGTCCACGTACAGGGACGTCATGGCGATGCGGATGACCCGGACCGGGTCGGCCTCCCGGTCGAGCGAGGCGATCGCCTCGTCGAGCTTCCCGAGCGCGGCCGGCGCGGTACGAGCCGGGTCGGCCATGGTGCCTACGGTCAGGGCCAGTTGGTCCGGGACCTCCGGTTTCAGCAGGCCGAGCGCCCGGTGCAGCGGCTTCCACAGCTCCGCGCGCTGACTGCTCTGGCACAGCCAGGCCAGGGTGTACAGCGCGTCGATCATGGTCGGGTCAGCGGCGTCGTACGGCTGGTGCTGCATGTCGATCGCGCCGACGAGCAGCCGGTGCGCGGTGTCCAGGTCGCCTTCACCGCTGAGGAGGATGTGGTGCGCTGCCGCGACCGCGGCGACCAGCGGACCCGCCCGTCCGCCGTCGGCCAGCCGGGCCTCCTCCAGCAGCCGGGGCACATCACGCAGATCACCGGTCAGGTCCGCGCCGAGATAGGCCGCCTCGGCGATCCGGCGACTGCGCTCGTAGCCGCGCGGGCTCAGCTCGGCCGCGCGCAGCAGCGCGGCGATGGCGCCGCCCGCGTCGCCCCGCCGTACGGTGTCGCGCGCCACCGCCTCCAGCAGACTCGCGACGTCCTCGCTGGGTTCGACGGTGGCATGGGCGAGATGCCAGGCGCGTCGCTCGGGGCGGTCGGCGCTGAACTCCGCCAGGGCGCGGTGCACGTCGCGGCGCTGCTCGCTGGTGGAGAGTTCCACGACGGCGGACCGGGTCAGGGGATGGCGGAACGCCAGCCGTCCGGTGACCGCGTCCACGTACACGAGCCCCGCCCGCTCCGCGTCCGCCAGATCCTCGATACCGGCCCGCCCGGCGGCGGCCGAGGTGAGGGCGCGCAGATCACCGGTGCCGTCCAGGACCGCGTACAGGAGAAGCAGTCGGGTCTCGGGCGGCAGTGTCTCGACCCGGGACGCGAACACGGCCTGGAGCCGACGGCTCAGCGGCAGCAGTTCGGGTACGTCGGCTCCGGAGCGCTGGGCGCCGCTGAGCGCGACGGGCAGTTCGAGCAGGGCCAGCGGGTTGCCCTGCGCCTCAGCCAGCAGACGGTCCCGCACACGCGGCGCCAGGGAGGGGGAGCGGGCCTGGATCAGCGCCGCCGCGGCCGTCGTGTCCAGCGGCTGTACGTGGTGGTGTGGCACCCCGCCGCGTTCGAAGAACGTGCCTTCCCCCGACCGGTAGGCACCGAGGAAGCCGACCCGGCTGCCACCCAGTCGGCGGGCGACGAAGCCCAGCACCACGGCGCTGGCCCGGTCCAGCCACGGAAGATCGTCGACGATCACCAGCAACGGCCGCTCCTCCGCCGCCTGGACGAGCAGCGTCAGCGCCGCGTTCGACACCAGCAGCTGATCGGACGGTGCACCCTGGTCCAGACCCAGCGCCACGTTCAGGGCGGTGCGGTACGGGTCGGGCAGCCGGTCGAGTCCGGTGAGCAGCGGCTGAAGGACCTGGTGGAGACCCGCGAAACTCATCGTGCTCTCGAACTCCACACCGGCGGCCCGCACGACCCGCGCACCCGCGCCGCGTGCTTGTCCGGCCGCCGCGTCCAGCAGCACCGTCTTGCCGACCCCGGCGTCCCCGGACAGCAACAGCGCCCCGCCGGAGACCACGGCCTCCTCGACGAACCCCCGGACCAGCCCGAGATCGTGATCCCGTCCGACCAGCGGCTCGGCCCGACCCCCCGGCGAAGACCCGTCCCCGTCCATCTCTTCTCCCTTCCGACCTCGGAACTTTACGTCCGGCCGCCACCGTCAGCGCATGAACGAGCCACCGTTGACGTCGAGTGTGGCACCCGTGATGTAGCCGGAGTCGTCCCCCGCCAGATGACCCACCAGCGCCGCCACCTCATCGGGCCGCCCGAACCGGCCCACCGGGATACGGTCGGCTGCACGCTGAAGCGCCTCGGCGGGGAGTTCGTCCATGACGGGTGTCCGTACGGCGGCGGGAGCGACGGCGTTGACGGTGACGCCGTGGGGCGCGAGCTCCTGGGCGAAGACCTTGGTCAGCACCAGCACTCCCGCCTTCGCCGCGGCGTAGTGCGGTCCGGCGACCAGTCCGCCCTGCTGGCCGGCCAGCGACGCGAGGTTGATCACCCGGCCCCAGCCGCGCTCGCGCATCGACGGCGCGCACAGCCGGGTGAGGACGAGGACGCTGCGCAGGTTCGTGGCCATGAGGGCGTCCCACTCGTCGAGATCGACGTCCCACACCGAACCGGGCGCCGTCCGCGCCGCGTTGTTGACCAGCACATCGGGGCTGTGCCACGCCGAGGACACCGCGCGCACCGCGTCCCGAGCCTCCTCGGGGTCGCCGACATCGGCGCGCACCGCCATGGCGGACTCCCCGTCGGGGTCCAGCGTCTTGGCCAGGGCCCGCGCGCCGCTGTCGTCCCGGTCCAGCAGCGCCACCCGCAGGCCGAGTCGGTGCAGTTCGGTGGCGATCGCGGCGCCGATGCCGCGTGCGGCACCGGTGACCAGGGCCACCCTGCGTTCCGCTGTCGCTCGGATCGGGTCTGTCGAGGGTCGGGGTGCGGCCACCGGTCCGGTCTCCTGGGTTGCTGGGGTCGGTCGACGTCGGTGCGGGATTCAGACGACGTCGGTGTGGGGGAGGGAGCGGCCGAGCAGGACGCGGCCGTAGAGCTCCCGGCTGGTCTCGACGCTCAGTGCCGCGTGCCGGGAGGCCGTCCCGATGTCGCGCCAGGCGCGCTGCATCAGCGAGTCGTCGGAGAAGCTGCTCGCCCCGGCCGTGTCGAGCAGGAGGCTGACGGCCTCGCGGGCGCAGCGCATCGCGTGGCTGCCGTCCATCCGCAGCCGTGCCCGGGTCTCCAGATCGGGGCGCCGTCCGTCGCGCGCGGCCTCGTCGATCTCGTCGGCCGCGCGCCGCAGATGCAGCGTGGCCGTGTCGATCAAGGTGGCTGCCTGGGCGACGTTCAGCTGGTGCGGGGCGGCTTCGGCGGTCAGGGCGTGCAGGGGTGACACCGACCGCTTGCCTCCCGCGAGGTCCCGGACGACGCGTTCGAGCGCGCCGCGGGCGATGCCGACGCCGGTGCCGACCAGCGGCAGGTTGACGGACATGGGGAAGATGACCCGGGCCTCGCCAGGATGCCTCCGGATACCGATGCCCTCGGCGATCTCGGCGAAGGACACGAACCGCTCGTCCGGGACGAAGAGCCGGCTCGCCACGGCCGTCCGGCTTCCGGTGCCCCGCATGCCGGCCATGTGCCAGGTGTCCGCCACGGTGAGCGCGGACGCGGGGACGAGGGCGAGCCCGCGTTCCGGCCCGCCGCGGTTCTCACGGACGATGCCCAGCAGCACCCAGGCCGCATGGTCGATGCCGGAGATCCACGGCCACCGCCCGTCGAGTTCGAGCCCGCCGGGCACCGCCGTGACCGAACCGGAGGGATTGGCCGCCCCGCAGAGCACGGCGTCGGGATCGGACTTCCAGACCGCGGTACGGACCTCGTCGGGCAGCTGCGAGGCGAACAGCGCGGCGCCGTACACGATGCCGACGAGCCATGAGCTCGACGCGCATCCGGCGGCGAGCTCGGCGCACACGTCGACGGCCGTACGCACACCGGCGCCATGGCCGCCGTAGCGGCGCGGTGTCCCCATGGTGAAGAGCCCGGCTTCGCGGAGCGCCTCCGCGCTCGGCTCGGCCAATGTGCGCTCTCGCTCGGTCCGTTCGGCGTGGGCCGCGACGACCGGCGTCAAGTCCCTTGCCACATGGACGAGTTGTGCCTCGGTGGTGCTGCCCTGCGGTAAGAGGTCCCGGCTGTTCGGGTCTGTCATCGGGGGTTCCTCTCTGGGGTCCGATCCACCACGGGCGGTGCTGTTCCTGGCGGGATCACGCCGTCGCGCAACGACGTCAGCTTACCTGGAGATGATCCCTCCGGATATGGTGAT
This sequence comes from Streptomyces sp. NBC_01622, assembly GCF_045209635.1. Lineage (NCBI taxonomy): Bacteria > Bacillati > Actinomycetota > Actinomycetes > Kitasatosporales > Streptomycetaceae > Streptomyces > Streptomyces sp. NBC_01622. The sequence continues at coordinate 334,393 of NZ_CP109293.1, read as the reverse complement.
GGTGGGGGACGAGCCGACCCCCGGCCCGGCCCCGATCCCCGAACTGACCAGACTCCAGGGCGAGTTGGCAGGGCGGAACGCAAGGGAGAACATGTGAAGATCGTCGTGGTGGGTGGCGGCGTCGCCGGCCTTGTCGCCGCTCTGAGTCTGCGTGCCGCGGGAATGACACCGGTGGTGTGCGAGTCCGCGCGCGAACTGCGGGCACTCGGCGTCGGCATCAACCTGCTTCCCCACGCGGTGCGCGAACTCACCGAACTCGGCCTCGGCGACGCGCTGGACGCCATCGCGCTGCCGCCGGAGCGACTCGTCTACTGCGATCGCCGAGGGCGCCCGATCCGGGGGGAGCCATTGGGTCTGGCGGCCGGCTACAAGTGGCCCCAATACTCCGTCCACCGGGGCAAGTTGCAGATGATGCTGCTGGACGCGGTCCGCAGCATTGCCGGGCCGGACGCGATCCGTGCCGGCAAGGCCTTCGAACGCTTCGAGCCCCAGGAGCGGGGCGTGGCAGCCCACTTCACGGACCGGAACACCGGGGGATCGGTCGTGGTCGAGGCCGATGTCCTCGTAGGCGCCGACGGCATCGGCTCCCGGCTGCGGGCCCAACTGCACCCCGGTGAGGGCGCCCCGAACGGGAACGGGGTGCGCATGTGACGGGGGATGAGCCGGTATCCGCACATACTCGGCGGGCGGACGATCGTGGTGGCCGGAGGACGCCCCGGGGACAAGTTCGTCGCCTACCCCGTCGAGGACCCGGCCGCCGAGGACGGGCCCGCGCTGATGAACTGGGTGCTGGAGATCCGCGGCCCGCGGCCCGGCGAGGCAACAGACGGTTTCCACCGCCCGGTTGCCGTGGAGGAGGCACTGGCCGGGGTGGCGGAGTGGAGTCTGCCGTGGATCGACCTGCCCGAACTGATCCGCGACTCCACCGGCATCCACGAGTTTCCGATGGGGGACCGCGACCCGCTGCCGCGCTGGAGTTTCGGCCAGGTGACGTTGGTCGGAGACGCTGCCCACCCCATGTATCCCATGGGCATGAACGGCGGCTCCCAGTCCATCGTCGACGCCCGGGTCCTGGCCTGGTCCCTCGCCCACCACGACGATCCGGTCCGGGCGTTGGCCCGGTACGACGACCTCCGCCGTGAACCCCTGAACCAACTGGTGCCGGCCAACCGCGAGTTGGGCCCGGAGAAGATCATCGCCCTGACCGAGGAGGCCGGCGGCCCGGTGCCCGAGGAGCACGCGACGGCCGTCTCCCAGGGCTACAGACAACTGGCCGGATGTACGACCGCCGTACTCAACTCCCGGGATTCCTGGTCGGTTTCACCGGTGAGCCCCTGAGAGCGCGGGGTGGCTGGTGCGCCTCCTCGTGCCGGCGCCGAGGCGAAGCCGTCCCGCCCGACGCGGTGGTCCCACGGGCGGCGGCGCGGGCCGGGCCGTCGGGGAGGGTGAAGGCGAAGAGGGAGGTCGCCGCGGCGAGGGCGGCCAGGGCGAGATAGGCGTGCTGGTAGGCGGTGATGGGCGGATCCGCCGCGGCTGCCGTGGGCGTGCTCAGCACCAGGGCCGTGGTCACCGCCGCCGGGGCGAAGGCGCCCCCGGTCTGCCGTACGACCGTGTTGAGCGTCGACGCCTGCGCCAGGTCCTTCCGGGAGACGGTCGCCAGCGAGGCCACCGTGGTCGGCATGAAGACGCCGCCCATGCCGACGCCGAGCAGGAACATGTAGGTACGGAAGGTCCACAGGCCGGTGTCCTGGTCGCAGGTGGCGAAGAGCAGGAGGACCCCGCTCACCATGGCCAGGCCGCAGCCGATGATGATCCGGGGGCCGACCCTGGAGTACAGGACTCCGGCGATCTGGACGGTCAGCAGGACACCGAAGGCCTCGGGGAAGGTGCTGGTGCCGGACTCCAGTGCCGAACGGCCCTGCCCCTGCTGGAGGAAGAGCGGGCCGAGGTACATGGCACCCAGGATCGGCACCAGGCCCACCAGATTGATCAGGTTGGTGTCGCGGAAGAGCCGGTCCGCGAAGAGCCGGAGCCTCAACAGCGGTTCGGCGGTGCGCAGTTCGAAGAGGACGGCGGCAGTGAGCAGGATCGCGCCGAGTACGAGGGCGGTGACGACGGCGGGGGAGGACCAGCCGCGGTTGGGGCCCTCGCAGACCCCGAACAGAACGGAACCCAGAGCCGCCGCGCTCAGCAGGAGCCCGGTGAGGTCGAAACGGCCGGGCCGGTGACCGCGGTGCTCGGCCAGGAAGACAGCTCCGAACACCACGGCGGGCACACCCAGCGGCAGGTTGACGTAGAACACCCAGCGCCAGGACAGATGGTCCACGAGCAGGCCGCCGAGGACGGGCGCGACGGCCGGGGCCATCTGCTGCGGGACGATCATGTACCGCGAAATCCGCACCTGCTCCCACGAGTTGAAGGTGCTGTAGAGCAGCGAGGACGCGGCGGGGAAGAGCAGCCCTGCGGAGAGGCCCTGCACCGCGCGGAAGGCGACGAGCTGACCGAGGTCGGCCGCCGCGCCGCACAGCAGTGACGAGCCGAGGAAGGCGCCGAGAGCGGTGAGCAGCACACGCTTGGCGCCGAACCGCTCCACCAGCCAGGCAGAGGCGGGGATGGCCATGGCCAGACAGACCGGGTAGACCACGACCACACCGTCCAGGGCGGCCGTGGTCAGTTGGAACGTGCGGGCGATGGAGGGAAGCGCCACGGTCGTGATCGCTCCGTCGACGATGGCGATGAACGTCACGCAGACACACATGACGGGCACGACGAGGCGCTGGCCCGGGCGCGGACGGAGGCGTATTCGGGAGACGAAGGGGACGGGGGAAGCGGGGGAGACGGGACGGCGTCGGAACAGCAGCACATGCTGAGCATACTCACTATGTGGGTGCTCATAGGTCGCGGTCGAGGATCGTAGAATCGGTCCTCACCGCGAAAACGGGGAACGGGGAACGTCATGGCAGTGCACGGCAGCAGCGACATCCTGGTCGACGAGCTCTACGAGACGACCCACCGGCTACGGCAGTTCGTGGAGACCAGGCTGCGCGCCAACGGCGCCTCGGTCGCCCGGCTGCGCGCCCTGCGGATGCTCGCCCATGCCGAACAGCCGCTGCGCATGCGGGACTTGAGCGAGCTGACCGGCGTCGCGGCCCGCACCACGACCAGCATCGTCGACAGCCTGGAGCGCGACGGGCTGGTGGAGCGCGTACGTCATCCGCACGACCGGCGCGCGTTCCTTCTCCGCCTCACCGACAAGGGCCGGGAGTGCCATCGCGAGGCCGAGGAGGTCGACGGCCTCGCGCTCGCGGAGGCGACGGCCGAACTGGACGCGGACGACCGCGCACAGCTGCGGGCCCTGCTCGCGCGCATCCGGAAGACGACGTCCTGAAGCCGGTCCGGGAGGGTCAGCCGGTGGTCCACTCGCGCAGCTGGCGGGCGATCCTGGGCAGGCCCAGTTCCCCGGAGGCCGCGTCGCGCACGAGCGCCACGGCGGCCTTGGGCGGGTAGTCGAGTCGGCGTTCGTGGAGGATCAGATAGGCCTCGGTGGCGTGCCAGGCGAAGGCCTCGTTGGAGTGTTCCAGACAGGGCAGCTTCGCCAGGGTCTGCAGCAGCGCCGCCGCCTTGAGGTGCAGGGAGCCGTAGATGTCGCGCTCCATCGCGCGGGCGTCGACGCGCGCGGCGGCGGCGTAGAGCGGGCCGTAGTCGTCGACCTGGGGATCACGGTCGAGCAGTTCGGCGGCGTGCAGCAGGAACGTGACGTCCAGCGTGTGCGGTGGTTCGGGCTGGGTCACGCGGCGTGCCCCTGCTCCCGGCGCTCGAGTTCACGCAGCGCGTCCGCCTCGGCCGCCCGCTGCTCCGCACTGGGATCCGCCGTACCCGCCTCGGCCGCGAATGCCGCGCCACTGCGTGCCATGGACTCCTTGAATCCCGCGAGGAACCGATCCTCCACGGCCGTCGCCCGCGCGTAGGCGGCCGAGAGGATGTACTCCTGCAGGCTGACGCCGGCCTGCTTGGCCGCCGCCTCGATGGCCGCGCGCTGCCGGGGGTCTCGGAAGCGGAGGTTCATGGCTTTCGGCGTGTTCGGCATGACGTTCACGGTACCAGTGGTACCACGCGGGCGGGCCGGTATTTCCTACACGGGCGTATGGCCCTCCAGATAGGCGCGCACGGGTGCGGGCAGCCCACCGTCGATGGCTTCGGCGAAGGGAGCCCAGCGGAGCTGCCCGGCGGTGAGCTGGGCCTCCCCGGACGGATCCTCGCTCAACAGGTGACATACGACGGCCGACGGTCCGTCCGCGGCGGCTGGTGGCTGGGATTCCAGGAGGCTCGACCCGTCCACGAGATAGCCCGTGAGTTCATAGACCACGCGCGCCGCGGTGGCCTGTGGCGTCTCGGCCTCCTCGGGGACACCGGACGGCAGACCCCAACCGCCCTGCACATTCACCAGCAGCAGCCGCCCGTCGTTCACGACGACCGCGTCCACCAGCTCCTCGGCGGCCTGCTCCAACGCCATCTCCGCACCGTTCCCTTCGTACGTACAAGGAGCGACCGTCCGTCCGGCCACGTCCGACCCCGTTTCCTACCCGGGACGCGTCGGTTCACGCGGTACACCCGCACCGGGCACGACTTCGTGACCGGCGGGAACCGGGACACCTCGCCGTGCGTTTTCCACTGACACGGGAGTGGTGACGTCCCGTCAAGGAGGGTGCCGGATGGACCCGGTGTCGGTAGGACTGCTCGCCTCGCTGGCCGGCGGTGCGGGCGGTGAGGTGGGACGACAGGTGTGGACGGGCCTCACGGCTCTTGTACGGCGCCCGTTCCACCGCGGCGAGGACAGTTCGGGTGGGCCGGGTCCGGGCGAGGACGAACTCATGCGCCTGCGGCAGGCTCCCGGTGACGGGACCCGGGCCCACGCGCTGAGCACGGCCCTGGCCGTACGCGCGGCCCTCGACCCCGACTTCGCCACCGCCCTCGCCGCCTGGCACGAACAGGCCAGACTCGTCCGCACCGGCGACGGCACGGTCAACAACGCGATCAGCGGCGGCAGTTACTACGCCCCGGTCCTCCAGGGCCGCGACTTCCCGGGTACCACCTTCAACTCCCCGGCGCCACCACGGCCCGACCAGGCGGGCGCGGGGGAGTGACGTCACCGACGACGAGGGCGGCAGCTCAGGACGGCCGTCCGCCGAACTGCCAGTGGTGTACCTCGATGTCCGCGTACCGGTCCTCCGTCAGCACGGCGCGCGCCGCTTTTGCGTCCGGTGCCCTGAGCAGTGCCGCCGTGCCCAGCCAGCGGATGCCGTCGTCGGACAACAGCGGCCCGTACGCGATCAGTTCGTCCCGGTCGGACGGCACCGTGAGGTCCGCCGCCGGACCGGTGCCGAGGCCGATCACCAGATAGCGGTCGCCTCCGGTCCGGCCGCCGGGGAAGTCCCACATGGTGCGCCCCAGCGCGTTCCGCCAGCGGCGCAGCAGCACGTCCCGGTAGACACCGGCCTGGTAGTTCGGCTCGTCGAAGGCGAACGCGCGGGCGGCGGCCGGAGAGGACAGGTCGAGGATGTGCACGCTGCCCGTGGGGGCGCCGTCGTCGGAGAGGGTCGGACCCCGGGCGATCATCTCCTTCGCGTACCCGTCCATGTAGGACCAGTGGCGCTCCGTCAGTTCCGCGCGCAGCGCGAGGGAGCCGGGCCGGTCGCGATGGTGGCAGAGGAACTCCATGATCAGAGGATTTCCCATTCCCCGGCGGCGGTCTGATCGCAGGTCTTCAGGAAGTCGATGAGCGCCGCGTTCACCTCGTCGGGGCGTTCCTGCTGGGTCCAGTGGCCGCAGTCGGCCAGTTCGACGGGTTTGCGCACCAGGTTGGGCATGAAGTCGGGCAGCTGCGCGATGAGTTCGGGGGCGCCGGGGAACGCGGGGACGAGGTCGCGGTCGCCGTACATGTACAGGGCGGGCGGGGTGACGACGGCGTTGTGCCAGGGGGCGGTCAGTTCCCAGTTGCGGTCGAGGTTGCGGTACCAGTTCAGCGGGCCGGTGAAGCCCCCGGCGAAGCTCTCGGCGAGCGCGTCGAGCGCCTCCTCGGTGAGCCAGTCCGGCAGCACCTCGGGATCCTCCATGGACGCCAGCCAGCCCTGCCCGGAGGGGACCAGGGGCTGCATGATCCCGCCGGAGGGAGAGGCGGCGGCGGAGGCGGAGTAGAGGAACTTGCGGAGCGTGGTCCGGGTGTCCGCGCCGAACTCGGCGTCGGCGACCCCGGGACGGTCGAAGTAGTTCCAGTAGAACCGGCCACCGAACCTCTCCCGCGTCACGGCCAACGGCGGGTACGGTCCGCGGAAGGGCGGCGGCACACTCAGGCCGGCCACCCCGAGCACCATGTCCGGCCGCAGCAGCGCGGTGTGCCACGCGACCACCGCACCCCAGTCGTGCCCGACCACATACGCCTGTCGTTCGCCCAACTCCTGGATCAGACCGACGACATCGCCGACCAGATGGAAGACGGTGTACGCGTCGACGGCCTCGGGATGGTCGCTGCGGCCGTATCCCCGCTGGTTGGGGGCGACCACCCGGAAGCCCGTGTCGGCGAGCGCGCCGATCTGGCGGTGCCAGGATTGCCATGACTCGGGGAAGCCGTGCAGGAGCACCACCAGCGGGCCTTCGCCCTGCTCGGCGATCTCCAGTCGTATGCCGTTCACGTCGACCATGCGCTGCGCAACCATGAGGGCGAGCCTACGTGCCGTCAACATCGCCGGGCAGTACGGCTCCTGGACCGGGGGAAGATCTCGGTCATTCAGGCGTCGCTCTCCGCACCGTCCTCGTCCTGCTCCTGGTAGGAGTACCGCTGCTCCTTCCAGGGGTCGGCGATGTTGTGGTAGCCGCGTTCCTCCCAGAAACCGCGGCGGTCCTCGGTGAGGTACTCGACGGCGCGCAGCCACTTGGGGCTCTTGTAGCCGTACAGGTGCGGCACGACCAGGCGCAGCGGGAAGCCGTGTTCGGCGGTGAGGGGCTCGCCGTTGTGATGGGTGGCCAGCAGGGTCCGCGAGGCCGTGAAGTCGGCCAGGCGGAGGTTGGCGGAATAGCCGTACTCCGCCCAGGCCATGACGTGCGTGACCTCCGGCGCGGGCGGGACCAGGTCCAGGAGGGCGGTGGCGGGGATGCCGTACCACTCGTGGTCGGTGGAGGTCGGGCCGGACGCGCAGTGCAGATCGGCGACGACCGTCACATGCGGCAGGAGCGCCAGCTGGTCGAAGGTCCAGCTGTGCTCCGTGCCGTCGGCGGTGGCGCCGTGGACCCGCAGGTTCCAGCGGTCGGGGCGGAAGCGGGGGACGGGCCCGTAGTGCGAGACCGGCCAACCGTGCACATGGCGCTGGCCGGGCGGGATGCGGCGGGCCGGATCGGCGGCCTCGGCCGTGCCCTGTCGGTCGCCTGCCACGCGGGACGTCCCTTCCTCACCGGTGACCCGGTTACGGCTACCTCTTCCGAGCAGCGTAGGTGCTCCCGGCCGGCGCGACCGAGGCCGGGTCCGGGTGCGCCTGTACGCGTTGCTGCTTTGCGAGGTGCGAGCCGGGATCGACGCCTGACCGGCACGCCTCGAGCAGGTCAGACGGTCGCCAGGGACACCTCGGTCGACTTGATCAGCGCGACGACCGGTGAACCGGCCGCCAGACCGAGGTCGCCGACCGCGTCCTTGGTGATCGCCGCGGTCAGCTCACCCCCGTCGACCGTGATCTTGACGACGGCCATCGCCCCGCCGGTGGCGACGTCGCTGACCGTGCCGGGCAACTGGTTGCGGATGGACAGCCCCGCCACCCGGCCGGTGGCGAGCGCGACCTCGGTGGACTTCATCATGGCGCGTACGGCCGTACCCTCGGCGAGCCCCAGGTCCGTCACGGCCTCCAGCGTGATCGCCGCCGTGAGGTCCTGGCCGCCGTCGAGGCGTACCTTCACGGTCGCCATCACCGCGCCGGGCGTGACGGCTGTGACGGTGCCGGGAATCTGGTTGCGGATGCTCAAGGTCATGACGGAACGCCTCACAGAGAAAAGTTCTGGATTGCCGGATTTATCACCGGCTGTGCGTCCATAAGCTAGCCGCTCCGGACGCGCCCGTCCCAGACCCCGGAGCATCCGCCACCTGGGAGTTTCCTCCGTCCTGGCAAATCGTAGGAACCCGCGAACGGGGAGGGTGGGCGTCGGAATCCCGCCGCTGCCGCGAGGGTATTCGCCCATGGCTGGGCAATGAGCGGAATGTCCTGGCAATTGCGAGGTGGGACGGGCTCTTCGTCTCGTATCCGCGTTTGGTTTCGGCCATCGGCCGGGTACGGTCGTGCGGAAGGTGGTCGCCCGTGATCCAGATCGTGGAGCACGCACCGCACGAAGGCCCCGACGCCATCGGCGTCGCGCTCAAGGCGGCCGGGCTGCCGACCCGGGTCTGCCGGACCTGGGCGGGCGACCCGGTGCCGGACACGGCCGACGACCTGGTCGGCCTGGTGGTGACGGGCGGGGCGATGGCCGCCTACGAGGACTTCCCCGGCCGGGACGCCGAACTGGCGCTGCTGCGCGCCGCGTTGGACGCCGAGATTCCCGTACGGGGCGTGTGCCTCGGCGCGCAGATCGGCTGGGCCGACGTACGGATGACGGAGGCCGCGCACACCGACGCGCTCTTCGCGGGCGTTCCCGAGCGGCTGCGGGTGCTGCACTGGCACGGCGACACGATGGACCTGCCGGCCGGGGCGACCCTGCTGGCCTCCTGCGACCGCTACCCGATGCAGGCGTTCCGGATCGGCGGCTCGGCGTTGGGGAACGCAGTTCCACCTGGAGGCGGACGAGACGGCGGTCGGCGCCTTCGCCGACGCCTTCCGGAGGAAGCGGCCACCGCACCCGGTCTGGTGGAGTCCGCGCCCGCCGAACTGGCCGTACTGGCCCGGCACCGCGACGGTGTGTTCAAGTGCTTCGCCGCCTTCGTCGCGGCGCGCGCCGAACAGACCGCGACACGCGCCTTCTTCACCCGGCGGGCGGCCACCTGGGAGGAACGGTTCGCGGACGACGGCCCCCGGTACGCGGCTGCCGTCGACCGGATGGCACTCCGCCCCGGCGCACGCGTCCTGGACCTCGGCTGCGGAACTGGCCGGGCGCTGCCCGCACTGCGCGCACACGTCGGCGACGCGGGCCTCGTCCTCGGCATCGACCTCACGCCCGCGATGCTCACCGCCGCCCTGCGCGAGGGCCGCGACAACGACGGTCACCTGCTGCCGGCCGACGCCTGCCGACTGCCGCTGCCCACCGCCGCGCTGGACGCCGTCTTCAGCGCGGACCTGATCAACCACGTACCCGCCCCCGCGATGGCCCTGCGCGAGTGGGCCCGCGTCACCGCGCCCGGCGGCACCCTGCTGCTCTACCACCCCTCCGGCCGCGCCGCCCGCTACGGCAGCCCCCTCGACCCGGACGACCCCTTCGCGGAACACAATCTGCGCCCCGCCCTGCGCACGGCGGGCTGGGACCTGTCCCGCTACGAGGACGCCCCGCACCACTTCCTGGCCCGCGCGGCCCGCGTCGCCGGATGAACGCGCCGTCCCGCGCCACGGGGTGCGGAGAGCCCGGCATGCGGAATCCCGTTGCCGACGATGATCGGGCTGGCTAGGTTCGGCCCATGGCTGACGACGAACCCACGCGGGCCGCACGCCTGCTCGATGCCCAGGCCAAGGCCGCAGTGCTCTTCGCGGAGATCGAGGAGCGCGGGCTCGTGGCGCCCGGCGAGGGGGAGCGCGCGGTCAGCGACCGGATCCGTGACCTCGCGAACGAGATGTTCGGCACCACCCGGCACTGGCACAAGCGGATCGTGCGCTCGGGACCGAACACCCTCAAGCCGTACAAGGAGAACCCGCCGGACCGGGTGATCGGCGCGGACGACATCGTGTTCGCCGACTTCGGACCGATCTTCGAGGAGTACGAGGCCGACTTCGGCCGCACCTTCGTCCTCGGCGACGACCCGGTCAAGCACCGGCTGTGCGACGACCTGCCCAAGGTGTTCGCGGCCGGCCGGAGCTTCTTCGAGAACACCCCGGACATCACCGGCGAACGCCTGTACACCGAGGTCGTCCGCCTCGCCGAGAAGGCGGGCTGGGAGCTGGGCGGCTGGCACGCGGGACATCTGGTCGGCGAGTTCCCGCACGAGACGATCGAGGGCGCGCACGTCGAGTCGTACGTCACACCGGAGAACGTCACTCCCATGCGCCGCACCGACAAGGCCGGCCGCGCCTGTCACTGGATCCTGGAGATCCATCTCATCGACCGTGAGCGGGAGTTCGGGGGTTTCTACGAGGAACTGCTCACCCTCTGAAAGGTATCGCTCCATGGGGACTGTCGCGGCGCTGTACCGCTATCCGGTGAAGTCGATGGTGGGCGAGGCCGTGATCGCCGTGAACGTCACGGAGCGCGGGCTCTCCGGGGACCGGGTCTACGCCGTCCTCGACGGGACGGGCGCGGTGGGCAGCGCCAAACACCCGCGCAAGTGGGGCGGGTTGCTGCGCTGCCGCAGCCGCCTCGACGACTCCGGCGTGGTGAGGGTCGTACTGCCGGACGGCACCGCCCTCCCGGTCGAAGACCCGGACCTGGACGGGGAGTTGTCCAAATTGCTGGGCCGCAACGTCTTCCTGTCGGCGAGCGTGCCGGAGGACAGCAGGCTGGAGCGCGCGGTGCCCGCGTACGAGGGCGGGGTCCCGGACTCCGTGCGGGAGTCGGCGACCGTCGACGCCACCGGGGAGACCATCACGACGGGCGGCGTCGCCCCGGGGACGTTCTTCGACTTCGGCCGGGTCCATCTCGTCACCACCGCGGCCCTGGACCGGATGCGTGCCGTCCACCCCGCGGGGGACTTCGATGCCCGCCGCTTCCGGCCGAACCTGGTCGTCGACACCGCCGGGGGACCCGGTTTCCCGGAGGACGTCTGGGTGGGGTCGTGCCTGCGGGTGGGGGAGGCCCTGTTCCGGGTCCTGGTGCCGACACCCCGCTGTGTGGTCCCCACCCTCGGCCACGACGAACTGCTGCCGGACCCCGCCATCATGCGCGCGGTCGCCCGAGAACACCGCGTACCGGTCTTCGACCTGGGCCGGCTCTCGTGCCTCGGCGTGTACCTCGAAGTCCTGGAGGCGGGCACGGTGCGGGTGGGTGACCCGATCTCGTTGCAGGACGCCGCGTGAGCGTCGATCGTCCCGACGGATCGGTCACTTCACGAAGCGGTACTTCAGGTGGGTGGCGAGAGGAGTGCCGACCACTCTGACCTGCTCGACGCGCCGCGGCCCCGTGCCCGTTCCCTCGAAGAGCCGCAGTCCGTCGCCGAGCAGCGCGGGCACCACATGGAGCTGGAGTTCGTCGACGAGCCCGGCCGCGAGGTACTGCCGGACCGTGCTCGCGCCACCGGCGATGTCGACGTTCCGGTCACCGGCGGCGGCCTTCGCCCGGGCGAGGGCGCTGTGGATGCCGTCCGTGACGAAGGTGAAGGTGGTGCCGCCCTCCTTGACGAGGGTCGGCCGGGGGCGGTGCGTGAGCACGAACACCGGTGTCCGGAACGGCGGGTTGTCGCCCCAGAACTCCTCGCCGGTGTCGTACATCGTCCGGCCCATGACCACCGCCCCGGTGGCGTCGAACCACTCGCGCATCAACTCCGAGTCGCGGTTCTCCTCCCCACCGGCCATGCCCTGACGCTCGCGCCAGCTCGCCAGGTTGTGGATCCACTCGAAGAGCGGCTCGGCGCCGTCGCCTCCGGGGTTGTCGACGGTGACGCCGGTGCCGGCGATACAGCCGTCCAGGGAGATGGCGAAATCCGCGGTCACGGTCACGATGGGGTGCTCCTGAGTCGTGGAGGTGGTGCTTCCACTCTCACGTCGATCGGGAACCGGCGCATTCGACACACCGCGCCCGCCGGACGCGACGAGCTCGACGGGATGAGCCAGAGGTGACGGGCCGGGCACGGCGGCGGATCAGATCAGTCCGGCCCGGATGGCGTACGAGACGGCGTGGGCCCGGGTGCGGGTGCGCAGCCGCTTCATCGCGCCGTAGAGGATGTACCGCACCGTGCGCTCGGAGTAGCAGAGTTCCGTCGCGATCTCGTCGCACTGCCTGCCTTCGGCGATCAGACGCAGCACGGCCACCTCGCGCGGGCTCAGCGCGGCCCGGCCCCCGGCGACCGCGACGGTTCGCTCCTTCGGCGCGGCATCGTGCGGCTGACGTGCGGGAGTTCGCTGGGCGGGGGGCTCCCCGGCCACGGCGCGCACCGTACGGACGAAGACGTCCGGGCTGCAGAAGTCCCACCACACGACCGCGCGGACACCCCGGCGCCGCGCCGCCGACTCATCGGCCCGCCACTCCTTGGTCACCCCACCACGAACCGCGCGCCCGGCTTGTCGCACAGGCTGTGGAGCAGGTCCAGGACGGCGGCGTCTGCCACGTCCACGGCGACCACGATCGCGTCGGCCTCCCGGATCCTGTCCTGCGGCACTTCGCGCAGCCGCGGCTCCATGGCGACGAAGCCGGCCAGTCCGGCGCGGACGAGGGGAGCGGGCGCGTGAATCGCCACGCGCAGGGGCTCGCCGAGTACGTGCTGAGGCATGTGCCCCCAACTCCCAACTGCGGTCGTGCGGGAGGACGATGCTGCCACCGGCACCGACTGCGGATCCGTGACACCGCCCCCTCGCCTGTCAACCGAGGGAAATCTGGCGCGAGTTGCCGAAGGGTCCTGACCTCGGTCCGAGCGGCACCGCGACCCCGGGCGGAAGATCCCGTCAACTCCCTGTACGGACCGGCAAGGTTGGCGGTTTCGCCGTTCACCGGAAACGGCGGGCGCGCGACGATGCCGTGTGGTGAACACCGGGGCCCGGTTCAGGGGACCGTCGGCGTTCCGCCCTGACGGGCCGCGTCTCCACGGAGCCGGTGACCGAATCCGACAACTTCTAGCACAAAGGTGGCCGCATGCTCGCGTCCATTGCCCTCTGCGCGCTGCTCGGCCTGCTCCTCGTCGGGGCCGCGCTGATCCGCCGTAGCCGCAACTCGCCCTCCGCGCAGGCCCGTTCGGGGCTGTCCGGCGCCCACCGCAAGGCGCTGGAGACAGTGGCGCTCGGCCTACGGGTCGTGGCCGTGGGCCGTGCACAAGGCGGGCGCCCGCTGCCGGACCTGCAGACCGTCGTCCACTCGGGGCAGCGGCTGACGTTACGGCTCGCCGAGGCGGACACCCACGCGCCGGCGCCGTGGACCTCGGACGTCTCCGGGAAGGAGTGGTCGGTGAACACCAAGGACCTGCGGCGGACCGGCAACGCGGGTCACGCGCTCACCCATCCGTACTCCCTGACCGTCACCCTCGGTCTGTACAAGGGCGAAAGGACACTGGTCGACCTGTCCCGGCTGAGCGGGCCGATCGCCCTGACCGGGGACGACGAGGATGTCCTGCGCCTGGCGCAGGCCCTCATCTCCGAGGTGGTCTCGGGGCCGGTCGGGACGCTCGCCACGGTCGTCCTGGTGGGCTCGGCGGCCACTCCCTCGGTGACCGACGGGCTGGGCGCGCGCTCGGCCCGGCTGCACACCGCGACCGGCCGGGGCGAGGCACTGGCCGTAGGAGAGAACCAGGTGTCCGGACCATCGGCCCTGCACACGCTGTACATGGGCAGGGACCGCGCCGGGGCCAACGCCCCGACACACGCCCGCAGGCTCTTCGTCGTGACCGCGGCCCAGTACCGCAACGAGAGATGGGGCGAGACCCCGCTGCGCGGAACGGACACGCTCCTGGTGCTCGGCTACATCCCCGCCCTGGAGTGGAACCTCCGGGTGAGAGCCGACGGCGCACTGGACACAGGCCGGCTCGGTGTACCCATCGACACCCACATCGCCCGCCTCGGCTGACCGGCCGTCACAGCCGGCCCGGCGGCGTCACCCCGTCGGGCCGGCTGTGACGGCCGGCCCGGTGGGGCGTGCCGTCCGGGACCAGGACCCGGCGGGCCAGGCTGCCGTCCAGCCACGCAGCGGCCAGCTCCACCCGGGAACGGCACCCGGTGCGCTGGAACAGCCGGGTCAGCCGCCGCTCCACCGTCTTCTCGCTCCACCCGAGCCGCGCCGCGATCTGGCGGTTGGTCGCCCCGCTGCTGACCATCGTGGTCAGTTTGACGTCCTCCTCGCCGAACGTGTCCCTGACCGGACGCGTCCTCGGCAGCCCGAAGGTCCGCCGCCGCGTCATGTGGCCGAGCGTCGTACGGGTGGCCCGTCCGATCCCCAGCGACCGCGCGATCCGCGAGGCCTCCGCCTGCTGGCCCGGGGCCGCGTCACCAGCGCCCGCCGTGTGATCGACAGCGTGCGCGTCCCGGGCGAGGGCCCACCGGAACACTCACTGGACGCCGCCGAGGCCGAGGTGCTGCGAACCCTTGGCGATCCGGCCGGCGCCGAGCGGTCGCTACGGCGTGGTCTCGCCGCGGCGGACGCGCACGCCCAGGTCGCCGGCACCGATGAACTCTGGGCCTCTCTAACGGAGTTGCTCGTGCGGGAGGGGCGCACGGCGGAGGCCGCGACCTGCCTCGACCGTCTGGAACGCGTCTCCGACCGGATGGGCACCGGCAGGACACGCCTGACGTATCTGCTGGCCTCGGCCCGGCTGCTACGGCAGGGTCGTCCCGCCACCGCCGAAGGCAAGCTGCGGGAGGCCGTGGAGCTGGCCCGTTCGCGCAGTCGGCCCTTCGAGACGGCGGTGACCCTGGTCGCCGCCGCCGAGGCGGGCGCAGGCCCGCCCACCCTGCTGCGCGAGGCATACGAACTGTTCGGGCAGTGCGGTGCCGCGCTGGAGCGCTTCCACACCCGGGCCGCCCTGCGCGCGGCCGGGATCACCGTCCCCGGCCGCAGACAGGCCACCGTAGAGAGTGAGCAGTTGCTGGCGACCCTGATCGCCGAAGGCCTGACGAACCGTCAGATCGCCACGGTGCTACGGCTCTCGGAGGACGCGGTCGCCAACCGGCTGTCCCGGCTGTTCGCCCGCACCGGTCTGCGCTCCCGCACCGAAGTAGTGACGGCCGTACTCACCGACTACCGCGTCCGCGGGCTCGCCCTCGACGCGTAGGCGAGTACGGCCTGCTCCGGTCGATCCGGTCACGGGACGGGATCCGGTGCCCGCTCGCCGAGATAGGCGCGTTCCAGCAGGCCGGGGTCGGCGGCGAGCCGGTCGGCGGAGTCGCTGAGTACCGTTTCGCCGTGCACCAGGACCACCGCCCGGTCCGCCACGTCGAGGGCCAGCCGGACGTGCTGCTCGACGAGTACGACGGCCGCGCCGGTGTCCTCGGCGATCCGCCGCACGACCGGCAGCAGTTCCTCGACGATCACCGGGGCCAGCCCCATGCTCAGCTCGTCGACGAGCAAGACCCGCGGAACCTGGATCATGGCCCGGCCCAGGGCCAGCATCTGCTGTTCCCCGCCGGAGAGCAGGCCGGCCGCGACCTTCAGCCGTTTCCCCAGTGCCGGAAAGAAGTCGAGCACCTGGTCCACGGTGCTGCCCTGCCGCCGTCGTACGAGCGTCAGATTGTCCCGCACGGTCAGCTGCGTGAACAGGGAGCGGTCGTCGGGCACGAGGACCAGTCCCCGCCGGGCTGCCTCGCGCGCCCGGCCGCCACGGATCTCCCGTCCGTCGAGGGACACCGTCCCGCCGAGACGCGGCAGCAGACCGGCGAGCGTCGTCAACAGGGTTGTCTTTCCTGCCCCGTTGGGCCCCAGAAGGGCCACGACCTCACCGGGCAGCAGCCTCAGGTCGAAGCCGCGCACCACCGGCCGCCCCTTCGTATAGCCCGCGTCCACGCCCTCGCACGTCAGCAGCTCCGGCCCGGTCACTGGACGACCTCCCCGCGCACTTCGTCCGTATCGCTCTGCGTCGCGCCGAGGTAGGCGGTGGCGACGCGTGGATCCGCCTTGATCTCGGCGGGAGTTCCGTCCGCGATCACCTTTCCGATGTCCATCACGACGATCCGGTCGCACACGTCGAGCACCAGCCCCATGTCGTGGTCGATCAGCAGCACGGTCACGCCGTCGGCCCGCACGGCCCGCAGCCGGTCGCCCAGCCAACGGCTCTCGGAACTGTCCAGACCGGCCGCGGGCTCGTCCAGCAGCAGCATCCGGGGGCGGCCCGCCAGGGCGCGCGCGATGGACACCAACTGCCGCCTGCCCTGGGAGAGTTCACGGGCAGGCTGATCCCGGAACCGGCTCAGGTGCAACGTCTCGAACAACCGGTTCCGCAGCTCCGGACCCTGCACGGAACCGACATGGTCGCCGCCGTGCCGTGCCGCGGCCTCCCCGACCAGCACGTTCTCCTCGACGCTGAGATCCTCGTAGAGCTCGATGCCCTGGAAGGTGCGTCCGAGGCCCGCCCGGCCCCGTTGATGCGGCTTCAGGGACGAGATCCCCCGGCCGGCGAACTCCACCGTTCCCGTGCTGCGGTGGTATCCGCTGATCGCGTCGAGCAGAGTGGTCTTCCCGGCACCGTTCGGCCCGATCACGCCGACGATCTCGCCCGAGCGCACCTCGAAGGAGACCGCGTCGACGGCCACCACACCGCCGTAGCGCACCCCGACCCCGCTCACCGAGAGCACCACCTCGCCCCGTTCAGGAACCGGGGGACGGCTGGCAGGTGTCGAATCCGTCAGTGTGTCGGCGTCCTGCTCGTCCACGGTGTCGACGGCGGCCGGGTGACGCGCGCGCCGGAGCCGCGCCGCCAGTTCGTGTGCCGGGCCGACGACGCCCTCGGGGTTGGTGATCACGGTGAGGACGAGTCCGACGCCCATGATCACGTCGTACCACTCGCCGAGGGACAGGGCCCGGTCCAGCAGCACGGGCAGCAGGCCGCCGGCCCCCATCACCCCGGCCACGAGACCGCCGGACAGGGCGGTGACACCCGCCAGATACGCGGTGGCGAACAGGCCCAGGCCGCCGATCGCGGTGAACATCTCGGCGTCCGCGACGGTCTGTTGGTACCCGAGGAGCGCGCCTCCGAGCCCGGCGACGAACGCGCCGATCGCGAAGGCGACGATCTTCGTGCGGGCGACGTCGATACCCGCCGCCGCGGCCGACCGTTCGTTGGCGCGCACGGCGAGCATCGCGGCACCGAGCCTGCTGCGCCGCAGCCCCGCCACGCCCAGCCCGACCAGCAACAGCACCACCAGGCACAGCAGTGCGAAGGGGAGGCGCGGATAGTCCTCGCCGGAGCCGATGCCCAGGTCGAGGCCGAACAGGTGCGGCGAGGGGACCTTGGAGCCGCCCAGGCCGCCGTTGAGTTCGGGGTTGCGGAACCAGAAGGCCTCCAGCGCCACCGCCAGCGCGACCGTGACCACCGCCGCGGGCAGACCGCGGATCCGCAGCGCGGGAAGCCCGATCACGACCCCGATCACCATCGCCGCCAGGGCAGCCAACAGCGGGGCGAGCGGAAAGGGTATACCCCATCCCGCACTCAGCTTGCTCAGACTGAACGCGCCGACTCCGGCCAGCGTCAGCTGCGCCAGCGAGATCTGCCCGGCGAACCCGGTGACGACCACCAGCGACAGCGAGATCACCGCAAGGGTCAGCGAGGTGATCACGGCGGCGCGAATACTGCCGTGGGTGGCCAGGAGCACGACGACACCCAGGGCCGTACTCACGACGGCCGGGACCAGCACCCGGTCCGGGCGGGGTGCCCGGCCGAGTGCCTGCTGGATCAGCGACCCCCGGGTGGGCAGCGGACGCCCGCGCACCACCAGGTAGGCCAGGATGACGGCCAGCGGCACCAGTTGGGCAAGACCGGTCTGGGGCAGCCACGACCACTTCCCCTGGAGGAACTGCAGCTCCGACTGGAGCATCCCGATGACCAGCCCGGCTCCCACGGCCGGGATGAGCGCGGTGAAGTTGCCGACCAGTGCCGCCGCGAGGGCCGGCACGATGAACAGCGTGTAGGAGACCGGGACCAGCGGCACGATCGGCGCGATCAGGATGCCGGACAGACCGGCGACGGCCGAGCTGAGCGCCCAGTTCGCCACCGCGATCCGCTCCGGCGACAGTCCGCTGACCAGCGCGCCTTTCTCCGACTCCGCCGCCGCCCGGGCCGCCAGACCGAACCGGGTCAGCCGGAACACCAGGGCGAGCACGACGGTCAGTACGACGATGACGGCCGCGAACCACAGCCGGTCGCCCGGGATGAGTGAACCGCCCCAGGACACCGGGTCGTTGGGCAGGATGGCCTTGACCGACACCGCGCCCGTACCCACGCCCGCGGCCAGCACGGCCTGGATCACCAGCATCACCCCGATGGAGGCGACGGCCTTCGCCACCGGCGGCGCGGCGCGCAAGGGCCGGAAGACCAGTCCGTACAGCACCGCCCCCAACAGGGCGGCCAGCACAAGGGAGATGACCACCGCCGGGAAGAGACCGAGCGGTCCGCCGAGCCCGACTTTCTTCGGCACACCCGGCAGCGGCACCAGCAACTCACCCTGGCGCAGGAACGCGTAGGTGTACGCGCTGTACAACGCGATCGCCCCGGTGGCGAAGTTGACCACCCCGGAACCGCGGTAGGTGAGGACCAGTGCCAGCGCGAGTGCGCCGAACACCGCCCCACTGCCCAGCCCCAGCAACAGAAACACGACGTACTGGCTCATCGGCGAGACCGTCCCTCCCGGTTGCTCCGACCGCTGCTTCGACTACCGCGCGAACAACGCACTGGGATCGACGACCCGCAGCTGCCCCAACTTGCCGTCGGACACCGTGCCGGTGACCTCCTTCGCCGAGCAGGCCGCGGGCAGTCCCGGTACCGCCTTGGAGTCGCAGCTGAACGTGATGCCGTGCCCGGCCGGCAGTACGACGTCCTTCGCCGTGCGCAGGGCCGCCGTGATCGTCTTCGCCGAGACCGTGCCGGTCAGTCCGTGCAGGGCGCGCACCAGACCGAGGACGCCCTGATAGCCGATCGCCGCGTATCCCTGGGTCGGGGTGTCGGGGCTGTACTCCTTCATCACCTGCCGGAAGAGCTGGGCCTCGGGGTCGTTGCCGGCGGCGTCGAAACTGCTGAAGACCTGGACGCCGTCCATGCCCGCGCCCACCGCCTGGACGACCTCGGGGGACACGCACGACTGGACGGTCATCCGGGCGAGGCCGGCGCCGAGTGTGCCCACGGCCTGGAGCACGGAGGTGCACACGGTGGGATCCGCCACGACGGCGACGGCGTCGGGCTTGTTCCGCAGCGCGGCGCTCACCTGCGGCGACGCGTCCGGAGTGCCCGCGGCCACTGTCACGACCTGGAGGCCGACGCCAGCCTTGGCGAAGACGGGCTTGCCGATGGCCTCGATCCCGCTGACCGCGGCCGGTGCGTCGATCACGAACGCGGCCACCTTCTTGTACCCCTTCTCCTTCGCGTACGCGGCCATCGACGTCATGGTGGTCGGGAAACCGCCCGTCCAGGAGAAGGCGTTGGCGGTGGTGCCCTCGGAGTTGCTGGCGGCGATGGCGGTCGCCCAGGGAATGCCGGCCTTCGTCACGATCGGCACCATGGAGTCGCCCAGACCGCTGCTGGTCAGGACCACCGCGTCGACCTTCTGCTCGACCATCTGGTTCGCGCAGTCCCGCGCCGTCGCCGGCTCCTCCTTCGTCTTGCAGACCGTGAGCTCGATGGGCCTGCCCGCGATCCCGCCGAGGTTCGCGTTGGCGTACTTCAGGGCCGCCTCGGCGGCCTCCCGGGTCTCGGGCTGACTGATCGTCGAGCCGCCCTCATTGGTGATGAGCCCGATCCTGACCGGTGTGCCGGTGGCCTTGTGGCCCGGGAACGCGCTCGCCAGCGCGGCCGGTATTTTCGTGCTGTCCGCCGTGGTGGCACCGCTGGCGCCACCACCGCATCCGGCGAGCAGCACCGTGGTCGACACCAGCGCGAGTGACACGCGCGACCGGGGTGTGGAGAGGGCTCGTCCGACCGACTCGATCATGTCCGCTTCCCAACGTGTCGGCGAGTGCCCGGCACTCGCAGCGATCAGCGGACGGCAGCACCGCGCGGCGCCTTGGCCGTCCGAGAAAGTGAAGAGAGAGCCGCGAGCGGAAGTCGAACGGCACGAGGGCCGGGTGCCGCGGCAGACCATGTCGGCCGGCGTGGCGTGGACGTCACGACCGGCGACGAGGCGGACCTGCTCCTACGCGGCTCCCCGCAGAACCGGCCCGTGAGCAAGAAGAGTATACGTAATTACAGTCGGCCGGAATGGGTCGTACGGGAGCTGTTGTGGCTGTTCGCCTCTCGGTCGGCTTCGGGCATGGAATGAGGAGACGTAATATCGAAGGCTGGTCAGTGATCGCGGTGGACCCAGCCCGCGTCGTGCCAGTACGTCTCCAGGTTCTCCATCGGCTCCGGCCAGGTCTCGGCGTAGGTGACTCCCTCGGCGCCGGCCGTCATCAGATAGGGAGTTCCGGCCTTGCTGATCCAGAACTCGCCGGGTCCGACCGTGCGGCTGCCCTCCTCCCCGTCCTCGCCCCAGACGACGTGGAACTCCCCGCCGAAGACAATGATCAACTCGTCGAGGTTGTGGTGGTGCCGGGGCACCGCGAAGTTCGGGGCGCAGCGCAGCCCGTTGATGTTGAACGACGGGTCCACCTTGGTCGACCACCACATGTTGCCCTTGAAGGTCTGCTCCATGTCGACCGGCGCGTCGGCCAGGAGACCGCCTCCGTGCCACAGATACGTGGGGGCGGACTGGTCGACCGGCAACTCGATCCAGCCCTCGTCCGCCAGCAGGTTGAAATACTCGATTCCCATGAACCGATACTGAGCATCGGGGTGGGGCGTGTCATACGTGAATCCCGTTGGCCGGGACCGGAGTTGTGAACGCCCGGCCGAGGGGTCCCGATGAGCGGAACCCGTCGACGACACGCAGGCAGGCCGCGCGTACGGTCGCCGAGTGACTCTTACTTTCGGTGATCTGGTGGCGGACGCGGACTGGGTTCCCATGGGCCTGGACCAGCAAGGGCATCCGAAGTACTTCTGGAACGACGGCGGTTCGCTGCGGGACGCGCCCGTGGACTTCCGGGCGACGTTCGACGGCGCGATGTGGGTGTCCACGAAGCCGATCGACATACCGCGCTTCAACCGCAACCCGCTGCGCGTGCGCCCGCACTTCACGGTGCCCCGGCACCACCACAACGTGGACGAGATGCTCTTCGTCTTCGCGGGCGAGTACCACATCGAGCACTACGAGGCGGGCGAGCCGCAGACCGTGCGGGTGGGGCCGGGCGAGGTCTTCCTCAGCCGGGCCGGCACGCCGTACACGATGACGGCGGGACCCGAGGGCGTCACGTACATCGAGACCTGGCCGAAGCCGCTGAAGCGCCTGGAGACGTACTGGCACGACGTCGGCTGGGTCCGGCGCTGAGCGGCCGGGCCGGTCCCGGCCCCCTGAGGGCCGGGACCACGGACCGGGCGGGTCAGTCCGTCCAGAGGAACCTGTCGGCCACCCGGTGGTGGTTGTAGACGGTCATCTCCTGCTCCTCGCTCAGCCGGTGGCCGTCGAAGCTGGGGGAGTGCATGCCCACCGTGACCTCCTTGGCGTTCTGCAGGTCCTGGGTGAAGATCTCGCCGAGGTCGGCCTCGCGGAAGTCCTCGAAGAACTGCGACTGGAAGTCCCGCTTCTTGTCGTAGTCGGCGACGGGGACCTGGTCCAGGCTGAAGATCTCGAACAGGCAGCTGTCCGGGTCCAGTCCGTCGGGCCGCGCGCGGTAGCCGAAGACCGAACCCTGGTTGGGAAGCAGGATCGTGTTCGGGAACACGTTCCACGCCGTACCGGCCTCCGCCCACTGCCGGGGCGTGATGTCGGGCCAGTCGTAGCCCTCGGCGAGCGACAACTCCTTGTACAGCTGCATGTAGTACTGACCGGCGGTCATGCCCTCCGGCACCTCAGCCGTCTTCAGCGCCTCGGCGGCCCGCCAGCTCCGCTCGTTCTCCAGGCCGCGCATGTCGTCGGCGATGTACTGCACGCTCAGCGCGACGCTGAGCCGTTCGTCGGTCACGCCCCCCGTGCCCCGGTTGGCCGGGTCCTTGGCGGAGTCCTTCTTCTTCGGGCCGACACTCGAATAGTGCGCGTGCCGCTCGTACACGGTCGTCGGCGCCCACATTCGGTTCTCGAGTTCCTTCATCGAGGCGATGTTGGTGTTCGACTTGTCGAAGCGGTACAGCTGCGGATGCGTCCCCGCCACGTGATAGGCCTCGAGGAATCCGTCCAGCGCGGTCTTCCAATTGCACGGCAGCAGCACGGACTTGTGCCACCGGTACCGCATGTGCTCGAACTGGAACGGCGCGAAGATCCTCGGGATCGGGTCCAGGTATGCGAGGAGCGGCCTCGCGTCGGGGTCCATGTTGATGAACACGAACCCGCCCCACTGCTCCGCCCGCACCTGCACCAGACCGAGGTCGTCGTCCGAGCGCGGCACGAACTCCTCACGGTCCAGTACCAGCCTGATCGAACCGTCCAGGTTCCAACGCCAGCCGTGGAACGGGCAGATGAGGGAACCGACGCGACCTCGGCCCCGCGCCAGCCGCGTACCGCGATGCCGGCACGCGTTGAAATAGGCCCGGATCGAGTCCTTGCCCTCCCGCACGATCAGGATCGAATGACCGCCGATCTCGTACTCGACGAAACAACCGACACCCGGCAGCTCCTCCAGCCGGCAGGCCATCAGCCAGGTCCGGGTGAACACCTTCTCCAGCTCCAGCTTGAGGAACTCGGGGTCCAGATAACGGCTCTTGGGCACGAACGCACGCGACAGCCGGTACTTCTCCGGGACCTTCTCGGCCGGCACATCGCCCTCGAACCACGGAACACGACGGTCCACTCGGGGCTCAACCACGGCAGACACCGATCACCACTCCTCCACTCGGCATACGTGTACGGCTCCAGCGGGCCGCAAGACGAGGTCAGCCGGCATCGGGCCCGGCGACCTCGGTCCCGTCGGCGCGCCGCACCACATGGATGCAGTTGCCCGGGCACTCGTCGGCGGCGTCGATCACGTCCAGGCGCAGCCGCTCCGACACATCGGCCTGCGCGCCCTCCGGCGTCAGCAGCTCCCCGCCGGGGGCGTCCTTGACGTAGGCCAGCCCGTCTTCGCCGAACTCGAAGACATCGGGGGCGTACTGGGTGCACAGACCGTCACCCGTGCACAGCTTCTGATCGATCCACACCCGCACCTCATCGCTCACGAGCCTCGCCTCCTCGTCCACGGAAAGCTCCGAGCACCACAGGGCGTACGGACCCCTTCGCCCGTCGTCGCGGTGGCGGTGAGAACGACTCTCCACGCGGCGCCCCGGACCGTCCACCGACCGTCCCATCAACCGGGACCGGCACCGACGCCCCTGGTCGGACGCCTCCTACACTCGACCGGCCGACGCAGGGCGACACTAGTGGCCGCGCCCCCGGCCGTCCCCGGAGCACCCCGCCCACCACCCCCAGGAGACAGGCCCGTGGCCGAGACCGTGACCACAGACATCCTCATCGTCGGCGCCGGCCCGATCGGGCTCTACGGCGCCTACTGCGCGGGCTTCCGCGGGCTGCGGACCGTCCTGGTCGACGCGCTGCCGCAGTGCGGCGGCCAGATCACCGCGCTCTACCCGGAGAAGGAGATCCGTGACATCGCCGCCGTCCCGGGCACCCGTGGCCGCGACGTCGTCACCGCCCTCAAGGACCAGGCCGACGCCTTCGACCCGACGTATCTCCTGGGCCGCCAGGCGGTCGGCCTCGCCCACTCGCCCGACGGACGGCCGCAGGTCACCCTCTCCGACGGCGCCACGGTCGACGCCGGAGCGGTCGTACTGACGGCCGGGATCGGCGCGTTCACCCCGCGGACCCTCCCGGCCGGCGAGGAGTTCCTCGGCCGCGGACTGACCTACTTCGTGCCGGACCCGGCGGAGCACGCCGACCGCGACGTCCTCGTCGTCGGCGGCGGGGACAGTGCCGTCGACTGGGCCCTCGCCCTACACCCCATCGCCCGCTCGGTGACCCTCGTGCACCGGCGCGGCACGTTCCGGGCCCACGCGGCGAGCGTCCGCGAACTGCACGAGTGCGGGGTCGGCATCGTCACCAACGCCCAGGTGGAGACCCTGGCCGGCGACGACCGGCTGCGCCAGGCGCACGTGAAGATCGACGGGGAGGCCGAACCCCGGGTACTGAAGGTGGACGCGGTCGTGGCCGCGCTCGGCTTCATCAGCAACCTCGGGCCACTCGCCGACTGGGGCGTCCAACTGGAGCGGCGCACGATCGTCGTCGACACCAGGATGCGCACCACGGTCGAGCGGATCTACGCGGCCGGCGACGTCACCGCGTACCCCGGCAAGGTCCGCCTGATGTCCGTCGGCTTCGGGGAGGTCGCGACGGCGGTCAACAACGCAGCCGTAGCACTGGACCCCGCGCTGTCCCTGTTCCCCGGACACTCCACCGAGTCCGCCTGAACACGCTCAACTCCCTTTCGAAGAGACCTTCTTCGAGAGGGAGTTGAGCGTGTTCCTCGGGCCTACCGGCTTCCGTCGGCCATGTCGACCGCGGCGATGTAGGAGAACGCCATCGACGAACCCACGGGACCGCCCGCGCCCGGGTAGATCCGGCCGGACATCGGCGCCATCGTGTTCCCCGACGCGTACAGACCGGCGATCACCGAGCCGTCCGGCCGCAGCACGCGCGCGTGGTCGTCCGTCTTGAGACCTCCCTTGGTCCCCAGGTCGGACAGCACGATCGAGACGGCGTAGAACGGAGGCTTGTCGATCACCCCGAGACAGGGGTTGGGGCCGTCGGTGTGAGAGCCCGCCATCTGCGTGATCATCAGGTCCCAGGGATCCTCACCCCGACCGAACTCCTCGTCCTTGCCGCCCCGGGCATAGCCGTTGAACCGCTCGACACTCTCGGTGAGCGCACCCGGAGGCACACCGATCAACTCCGCCAACTCCGCCAGCGAGTCGGCCCGCTTCAGCACACCGGCGGCGAGGAACTTCTCCACGTCGAACCAGCCAGGAACCTGTGGCGCGACCGGCAGCCCGGCGAACGCCCTCCTGTTGTCGAGCTGGCGCTGGTCGAACACCCAGTGCGTCGGCAGATGCGACACGCCTGAGGACCTGTGCGCCTTGAGCATCTCGTGACCGGCGCGGTCGTAGGGGAGCCGCTCGTTCATGTAGCGCTGTCCCGCCGCGTTGACCCAAATACCGCTCCAGACCGAGGTGTAGAACACGGGGCGCGTGTCGGGTACGACGAGACCGGGCGCGAACCACGACTCGTCGAGCAGGTCGGTCGCCGCGCCGATGTCCATTCCCGCGACGAGGGCGTCGCCGGTGTTGCCCGGGCAGCCCTGGGTCCACTCGTCGGTGACTCCGGGCTGGAACCGTTCACGCAGGGCACCGTTCCGCTCGTAGCCGCCGGCGGCGAGGAGTACGCCCCGGCGGGCCCGCAACGTCATCAACTCGCCCTCGCTCAGGGCCTCGACGCCGACCACCGCGCCGTCCTCGACGAGGAGGCGCGTCAGCCCGGTGTTCGTGCGCACGGTGCCGTTGCCGGTCTCCACGAAGGCGAGCAGCGCCCGGCCGATCAGGGCCTGGCCGCCGATCATCCTCGGGCCGACCTCGACACCCCAGCGTTCCGTCCACAGCGGCCTGCGCACCAGCGGCTCCAACTCGCCGAGTGCGGACCGGTCGAGGTCCGGGGGGAAGATGGTGCGCCCCTGGGGCAGACTTCCCGGCCGTCCGGCGAAGTAGTCGGGCACGCCCTGCCAGACGAACTGGCCGAACCGCGGATTCCGCTCCAACTCGTCGATCAGGACGGGCCCCGCCCGCAGGAAGGCCTCCCGCAACGAGGCCGGCGAGTCGTCGCCGATGATCGCGTCGAGATAGGGCCGTGCGACATCGGGACCGTCCTCGATCCCGGCGCGCTCCTCGGCCGCGTTGCCGGGCAGCCAGATTCCGGCGCCCGAATAGGCCGTGGTCCCGCCGACGTACTCCGTCTTCTCGATGACCAGCGTACGGAGCCCACGGGAGGCCGCCGCGTACGCGCCGACGAGTCCCGCGCCCGATCCGACGACGATGACGTCGTAGGAATCGGCTGTGCCTTCGTCGCTCATGACGTTTCCTCTCCCGAATGCCCCTGTCACCGGCCCGCGTTCGACTTGGCCTCAAGGTGCGCGAACCCCTGCGCGGCTTCCTCGTCCAGCTCCATGACCTCGACGAAGTGGCCCAGTTCGGCCGTCATGTCGAGATACCCGAAGCGGATGGCACCGCTGTCCCCGAACTGCTTCCAGGTCCTGCCGCTCGCGGCGACGATCGCGGACGCCTCGTCGAAGTCGTCGACACGGAAGCCCAGATGATGCAGCGTCGCCGGTTCTCCGGGCCTGACAGCGCCGCGGTAGAGGTCGACCGCGCCGCCGACCGGACGGATGATCTCCAGGTTGGTCGGGCCGGCGTTGACCAGGGCCACATCGATGACCCACTCGTCGGCGGGCGCACCGTCCACCACCACGAAGGGGGCCCGCGGGGCGTCGGGACCGACCGGTGGCAGGCCGCCGCCCAGCGACGACTTGAAGTGCTTGACGCACCGCACGGTGCCCAGCCTCGATTCGAGGAACGTGGCCGCAGCGTCGATGTCGTCCGTCACATATCCGAGCTGCATGAAATTACGGAAGAGGTCACTCAACGACCGCACTCGGCACCCCCTGCTCTGGCTGGCCCGGTTGACCACGGGCATCGACTGTCCACCCGCCACCCGAGGTCGTCCACCGGATGTCCCACCAGACGGAATCGGCGGCGACGCCGCGAACCCCGCGTGGCACGATGCGGCGATGACCACATCGAGCGCGGAGGCGGCTCAACTGCCCGTGGACCGGGCCGCGATCGAGCACCGGCTCATCACCATGCGCAAGTCGGTCGGCCAACTCGACTCGCTCGGCGCGCTGGACAGCGCACGCCTGGCTGCCGATCCGGGAGCCGGGCTCGTCATCGAGCGCATCCTCGCCCTCCTGTACGACCTGGCCGCCGCCATCAACCGGGCCGCGCTGCCGGGCCGACAACCGAGGACACCAACAGCCTCGTTCGGCGCGGCCGGGAAGGCCGGAATGATCGACGCCGAACTGGCCGCCGCCCTCGCACCGGCGGACGGTCCGCACCACGTCCTCGTACAGCTGTGTCTCGACACGGAACCCGAGAACGTCCCCGCGATCGTGGCTGCCGCGCGGACCGGATACCGGGAGTACGTACGGCAGGTGACCGACTGGATCACCGCTGGTCCCGGGGAGAGTTGCACCGGTCAGGAGGGCCATGCCGGTTCGGTGACGGTCGCGGCGAGTGCGTCGAGGAGTACCTGGGCGGGCTGTGACGCGGGCGGCTTGCCGTAAGCGGCGGCCACGACCTGGCGGCGCATGCCGGGGATGCGGTGGAGGCTGACCCCGGGGTGCCTGTTGGCGAGGAGGGTGAGTCCAGGCAGCAGGCTCACGCCGAGCCCGGCCGCGACGAGCGCCTGTACGGCGACGTAGTCGTCGGTCTCGAACTCGACCACCGGCTCGAACCCGGCCCGCCCGCAGGCGGCGACGAGGTGCTCGCGGCAGCGTTCGCACCCGGCGATCCAGCGCGCGTCGGCATAGGTGGCCAGCTCCGCCCGGGGCCCGTCCCAGCACCGGTCCGCCGGGGTGACCACGTACAACGGCTCGTCGAGCAGCGGTGTCATCGTGGTGTCGCGGCGATCGCGCTGGGGCGGATCGCCGTGCTCGAAGATCAGCGCCACGTCCACGTCGTTGTTGCGCAGGGCGCTGAGCGCGTCGGGCGGTTCGGCCTCCCGCAGGGTCAGTTCGACGGCGGGGTGCTCGGCGGACACGCGGGCGGCGGCGAGCGGCACCAGGGTGGCCAGCGCCGAGGGAAACGCGGCCAGCCGGACCCGGCCGGTGCGGAGTCCGGCCAGTTCGTCCAGCTCCGCGTGCACCGACTCGACCTGCGCGAGGATCGACTCGGCCCGGTCCACCAGCAGCCGGCCGGCCTCCGTGAGCCGGATACCGCGGCCCATCCGCTGCAGCAGTGGAACACCGACCTCGGCCTCCAGCCTGGCGAGTTGATGACTCACCGACGGCTGGGCGTAGTGCAGCGCCTCGGCGGCCGCCGTGATCGAACCCTCACGGGCGACGGCGACCAGGACACGCAACCGACTCAAGTCGATCATTTGTGAATCATAGACCGCGTCGATGACAGCCTCGAAAACACGCATTGGACCATTACCGGGCTCACTGCGACGGTGAATCGATAGTGGGTGCGAGAGATCTCGGCCGCACATGTCCTCGTCGGGGATCTCACCCCGCACGCCTGCCCGGGCCCCGGGCGCCGAAAGGAGATGGCGCATGACCACGGCTGTGAATCCACCGTCGCGATCGATGTCGGTGAGCGACAGCGCGGCGCGGACCCTCGCGAACGCCACCAAGACCGTTCCCCAGATGGCCTCCATCACGCCCCGCTGGCTGGTGCATCTGATGTCCTGGGTCCCGGTCGAGTCCGGCATCTACCGGGTGAACAAGGTCGTTCACCCCGAGTCGGTGCGCATCGAGTGCGACAACTACGACGAGTCGCCGCTGCCGGACACCTTCGTCGACTACGAACGCGAACCCCGCGAGTACCGGCTCAAGGCCGTCCAGACCGTCCTGGACCTCCACACCCGGATCTCCGACCTGTACTCCAGCCCGCACAACCAGACCGCACAGCAACTGCGGCTGACCATCGAGGCGGTGAAGGAACACCAGGAGGGCGAGCTGATCAACAGCCCGGAGTACGGGATGCTGGCCAGCGTGGCGGACACCCAGCGGATCTCCACGATGGCGGGCCCGCCGACCCCGGACGACCTCGACGCCCTCATCACGAAGGTGTGGAAGCAGCCCGCCTTCTTCCTCACCCATCCCGAGGGGATCGCCGCGTTCGGCCGGGAATGCACCCGGCGAGGAGTACCGCCGGCCACGGTCAGCATGTTCGGCTCGCAGTTCCTGACCTGGCGCGGCCTGCCGATCATCCCGTCGGACAAGGTCCCGCTGGAGAACGGCAGGACCAAGTTCATCCTGCTGCGCACCGGAGAGTCGCGCCAGGGCGTGGTCGGACTCTTCCAGCCCGGGCTTTCCGGCGAGCAGGGCATGGGCTTGTCGGTGCGCTTCATGCAGATCGACCGCAGCGCCATCGCCTCCTACCTCATCTCCCTGTACTGCTCGCTCGCGGTTCTCACCGACGACGCGCTCGCCGTGCTCGACGACGT
Source organism: Streptomyces sp. NBC_01622 (assembly GCF_045209635.1). Taxonomy (NCBI): domain Bacteria; kingdom Bacillati; phylum Actinomycetota; class Actinomycetes; order Kitasatosporales; family Streptomycetaceae; genus Streptomyces; species Streptomyces sp. NBC_01622. Next base: position 305,150 of record NZ_CP109293.1, on the reverse strand, counting down.
CGAGGTGGACAAGTTCCATGACTACGCTCCGAGTTACCGGTAGCCATGACCACGCCCTCACCCACCGGTAACGGAGCCGCCCCGGCGTGGCTGCCGGACGAGGAGACGCTGAGCCGGATGGCCGGGGAGTTCTTCCGAGCACTCCCCGGGCAGCCGGCGGACACGGAGACGCCGACTCCGGCCGTCGACGGCCGGCCGGAATGGCCGACGCCCACTGGCCCGCCGCGCGCGGACTCCTCTCCTACGGCGCCTGCGGGGCCGTCGGCCGCGCAGGCCGCCCCCGCTGTGCCCACCGGTCCGCCGGCCCCGGGCCCGTTCCCTGCCCAGCCGGCCGGTCCGCCGACGGCGGATTTCGCACCTGCGGTGCCAACTGGCGTGCCTGCTGCGGAATCCGCTCCCGCGGTGTTCACCGAGCGGCCCGCCGCAGCCCCTTCAGCGACGGCGCTGACCGGCACGCCCGCCGTGAACCCAGCCCCTCCGATGCCCACCGGCATCCCGTCCATGGATCCGCCGCCCCCGGCACCGACCGCCGGAATGAGCCCGCCGTCCGGGCCGCCACCGACCAGCGCCCCCGCCACGTTCATGGCGAGCCCCTACGCGGTGGGAGCGCCGGGCGGCGCCACCCCGGAGGCATCGGCCCCGCCGGTGGCCCCGGGGCCGCCGCCCGTCCCATCACCGGCCGCACCGGCCCACCTCCCGGACCCCGGCCCGTACTACTTCCTCACCGAGGCCGCCGGGTACCCCGCCCAGGCGCCGGAGCTGCCCGGCTTCGGGCACCTCGGGCTGCCGCCGCTGCCCGAGGCGATGGCACCGACGGCGACGACCGCGCCGTACTACTTCGTCCAGGAACCCGACGTGTCCGGCGCGCCGTCGGTACTGCCGCTCGACCAGCACCCGGCCTTCGACGTGCAGGCGGTGCGCCGGGACTTCCCGATCCTGTCCGAGCTGGTCAACGGCCGTCCGCTGATCTGGTTGGACAACGCCGCGACCACGCAGAAGCCGCAGGCGGTGATCGACCGGCTGGTGGAGTTCTACTCGCGGGAGAACTCCAACATCCACCGCGCGGCGCACGAACTGGCCGCCCGGGCCACGGACGCCTACGAGGGCGCCAGGAAGACCGTCGCCCGGTTCATCGGGGCCGGCTCCGCCGAGGAGATCGTGTTCGTCCGGGGCACCACCGAGGCGATCAACCTGGTCGCCAAGGCCTGGGGCCCGGCGCACATCCGCGCGGGCGACGAGATCGTGCTCTCCCACCTTGAGCACCACGCCAACATCGTGCCCTGGCAGATGCTGGCGGAGCAGACCGGTGCGGTGATCAAGGTGATTCCGGTCGACGACAGCGGCCAGTTGCTGCTCGACCAGTACACCGCCCTTCTGTCGGAGCGGACCAAGCTGGTCGCGGTCACCCAGATGTCCAACGCGCTCGGCACCGTCGTACCGGTCGAGCAGATCATCGAGATCGGGCACCGGGCCGGGGCACGCGTCCTGGTCGACGCGGCGCAGTCGGTCCCGCATCTCCCGATCGACGTAAGGGAGTTGGACGCGGACTTCCTGGTCTTCTCCGGGCACAAGCTGTTCGGACCGACCGGGATCGGCGTCCTCTACGGCAAACGGGAGGTCCTGGAGGACATGCCTCCGTGGGAGGGCGGCGGCAACATGATCACCGACGTCACCTTCGAGAAGTCGAGCTTCCAGCCGCCGCCGGGCCGTTTCGAGGCCGGTACCGGCAACATCGCCGATGCGGTGGGACTGGCCGCGGCCATCGACTACGTCGAGCGCATCGGCCTGCCGAACATCGCCGCCTACGAACACACCCTGGTCGAGCACGCCACCGAAGGCCTGCGGTGCGTGCCCGGGCTGCGGTTGGTCGGCACGGCCCCGAACAAGGCGAGCATCGTGTCGTTCGTCCTGGACGGCTACGAACCGGCCGAGGTCGGCACCGCCCTCAACGAGGAAGGAATCGCGGTGCGTTCGGGCCACCACTGCGCGCAGCCGATCCTGCGCCGGTACGGCCTGGAGGCCACCGTCCGGCCGTCGTTCGCCTTCTACAACACGCACGCCGAGGTGGACACACTGATCTCGGCGGTCCAGCGGCTCGGGGACCGCCGCTAGCCGAACGCGCCACCAGAACGGGTACGGCCGAGACCTGTCCGAGGCTTCCGCCGTACCCGTTGGGTTATTTCTTCAGCCAGCCGACCTTCGTGTAGTCGACGTCCGCGAGGCCGCTCGCGCCGTAGTTGGCGAGGTTCGAGCGGACCGCGAGGACCTGGGGGCGCTGGTAGACCGGGATGGAGTGGCCCAGAGCCCAGATCTTGGCGTCGGCCTCGTTGTAGAGCTTGTTCGCCTCGGTGGTGTCCGTGGTCTCGGTGGCCTTCTTCAGCAGGGCGTCGACCTCGGGGGAGCCGACCGAACCGTAGTTCTGGTAGAGGTTCTTGCCGGACGGCTCGCGGTAGATCGGGTACGCCTGGGAGCGGAAGATCTGGTCGACCCAACGGAAGCTCGTCAGATCGAAGTTGCCGATCGTGACGTACTTGGAGAAGTAGTCGTTCGACGGCACCTTCACGATGTTGAGCTTGATGCCGACCTGCGCCAACTGCGCCTGGACCAGCTCTGATTGGTCCACCTGCGCGGAGGTGGAACCCGCGCTGAGCGTGTAGCCGAGGGTGAGCTGCTTGCCGTCCTTGACCCGCTTGCCGCCCTGGAGTTTCCAGCCCGCCGCGTCCAGCAGCTCGCCGGCCTTCTTCAGGTCGTACGTGCCGTACCTACCGGAGTTGTCCTGGTACCCGGCCTGGTTGGGCATGAAGAAGTGGCTGCCGTACGGCTTCAGCTGGACGGGGAGGTCCTTGCCGAAGGCGGTGGCGATGGACTTGCGGTCGATGGCGTGCTGGAGTGCCTGGCGGACGCGCACGTCCTTGAGCGGGCCGCGCGCGCCGTTGAACTCGATGTGCACCTCGTCCCAGCGGGCGCCGACGCGGATGTCGGTGCCGGCCGCCTTGTACAGCCGCTTGTAGTCCTCGGGCAGGAGTGCGGCGGCGTAGTCGATCTCCTTGTTGAGGTAGGCGTCCGTCCAGGCGGTGTAGTCCAGGGCGCGGTAGACGATGGAGTCCAACTTGGGCTTCGTTCCCCACCAGTTGGGGTCCGGTACCGCCGTGATGGTCTGCGCCGTCTTGTCGTACGAGGAGATCTTGAAGGCGTTGCCGGTGATCGGGATCTTCTCCGTCCAGCCCTTGTTGAACTTGTCCGGGGTGTCGATCCCGGCGGCCGGCAGCAGCGGGTTGAACAGATGCTTCCAGTCGGCGTACGGCGTGGTGAAGGTGACCTTGACCTGGTGCGCGTCGGCGCCCTGTTCGACCTTGCCGATCTGTTCGTAGCCGGAGGTGTCGGCGGCCTCGTACGCCTTGTCCGTGCCGTTGTTCGCCTTCCACAGGGCCTCGAAGTCCCGCCAGTCGATGGTCTTTCCGTCGGACCACTTCGCCTTGGGGTTGAGTTTGTAGAGGACCGTCTGCGGGCTGGTGGAGGTCACCGAGACAGAGAGCAGGAAGTCCGTGTCGGGGTGGGACTCGCCCTGCGCGTCCGCCCAGAACAGCCGGGGCTCCACCAGCTCGTTGATGTCCTGCGCGTCGCCCTGGTTGCCGTTGGCGGTGTAGCGGTTGAAGTCCGCGATCCACTGCGAGATCGCCAGCTTGAGGGTGCCGCCCTGCTGGATGTCGTTCAGCGGACGGGCGTTGATGGCCTGGCTTCCTGCCGGGGCCGCGCTCTTCTGCGCGACGGGTTTGCCGTCGTCGGAGGAGCCGCAGCCGGTCACCAGTAACGCGGTGGCCGCGGTGGCGGCGACCCAGGCTGCGGCGGAGGTCTGTCGCATGTCGGTGTCCTTCGTGGGGGCCGGTGGTCATCGGTGGGCGCGCCGAAACTTCGGGAGACGCACCGAACGTAGAACGGCCTACGACCCGCGGGGGAGGGCCTCATGGACATTGACATGTTCTCTTCATGATATGGCAACAAGGGGCCTGGACCATTTCTTCTGTGCCTGCCTACTTGGCCAAACGACTCGGCTACTACGCCCTGTTGCTCCTGGCCGCCGTCTGCCTCTCCTACCTGCTGGCCTCGCTCGCGCTCCACCCGCGCGAGTACTACGCCGGCCGGCAGCCGCCCATCCCCGCGGCCTCGGTGAACCACCATCTCGACGAGATCGGCGTCAACGACCGCACCCCGCTGCCGACCCGCTTCCTGCGCTGGCTCGGGCACGCGGTACGCGGCGACCTCGGCGAGACCATCGACGGCACCTCCGTGGACGCCGAGTTCGGCCGCCGACTCGGCGTCAGCCTGCGGCTGTTGCTCGCCGGGACCGTGTTCGGAACCGTCGTAGGGGTGCTCGTCGGGGCCTGGACGGCGGTGCGGCAGTACAGGTTCAGCGACCGGGCCGTCACCCTCGCCTCCTTCGCGCTGCTCTCGACTCCCGTGTTCCTGCTGGCGATTCTTCTCAAGACCGGCGCGATCTGGTTCAACCAGTCGACGGGCACGGACCTGATCCAGTTCACGGGAGAGAAGAGCCCCGGCGTGACCGGCGGCCCCTGGACGATCCTCAAGGACCGGAGCGTGCACCTGCTCCTGCCCACCCTCTCCGTCGCCCTCTTCGCCGTCGCGAGCTACAGCCGCTACCAGCGCAACACGATGCTCGACGTCCTCGGCTCGGACTATCTGCGCACCGCGCGGGCCAAGGGCCTCGCCCGCCGCACGGTCTTCCTCAAGCACGGACTGCGGACGGCCCTCATCCCCATGTCGACCTACTTCTCCTACGGCTTCCTCGCACTGTTCACCGGCGCCATCTTCACGGAGACGATCTTCGGCTGGCACGGCATGGGGGAGTGGTTCATCGCGTCCATCGGCAAGAACGACGTGAACTCCGTGGTCGCCGTGAACCTCTTCGCCGCCGTCACCGTGCTGCTCTCCGGCTTCCTCGCCGACCTCCTGCACGCCGCGCTCGACCCGCGCATCCGGCAGGCGTCATGACCACGACCGTCATCGCCGAAGAGGTACCAGTGGCCGCTCCGCCCGCCGGCCGCGCCACCGTCGTCCTGCGCCGCTTCCTGCGCAACCGCGCCGCCCTCGGCGGAGCCGTCGTCCTGGTGCTGCTGTTCCTGCTGGCCTTCGTCGGGCCCTACGCCACCAAGTGGTCCTACAGCCACATCGACTACACCGCGCTGCGGGTCGCACCCGGCGCCGACCACTGGTGGGGCACCAACCGCATCGGCCAGGACGTGTTCGCGCAGACCGTGCGCGGCCTGCAGAAGTCCCTCGTCATCGGACTGCTCGTCGCGGTGCTGTCCACCGGGCTCGCCTCGCTCGTCGGCGCCTGCGCCGGATACTTCGGCGGCTGGACCGACCGGCTCCTCATGTTCCTCGTGGACCTGCTGCTGGTCTTCCCCTCCTTCCTGATCATCGCGATCGTCTCGCCCCGGCTGAACTCGAGCGGCTGGTTCGCCCTGGTGGCGCTGCTGGGACTCTTCGCCTGGATGATCACCGCCCGGGTCGTGCGGTCCATGACGCTCTCCCTCAAGGAGCGCGAATTCGTGCGCGCAGCGCGGTACATGGGCGTCGGACCCTTCCGGATCATCTGGCGGCACGTGCTGCCCAACGTCGCCTCCTTCCTCATCATCGACGCGACCATCCAGGTCGGCGGCGCCGTGATGAGCGAGACCGCGCTGTCGTACTTCGGCTTCGGCGTCCAGCCGCCCGACGTGTCGCTCGGCACGCTGATCGCCGACGGGACGAGCGCCGCGGTCACCTACCCCTGGATGTTCTTCTTCGCGGCCGGGCTCCTGGTCGTCTTCGTGCTGGCGGTGAACCTGGTGGGCGACGGGCTGCGGGACGCGCTGGACCCCACCTCGAAAGGGGCCTCCCGGTGAGCCCGATCCTCCAAGTGACCGATCTGGACGTCGACTTCGACGGACGGCCCGCCGTACGCGGGGTCGGTCTCACCCTCGAACGCGGTGAAGTCCTCGGCCTCGTCGGCGAGTCGGGCTCCGGCAAGTCCGCGACCGCGCTCGCGGTTCTCGGACTGCTCCCGGGCAACGCGGAAGTGCGCGGATCCGTACGCCTCGACGGGCAGGAACTCGTCGGCGCCCCGGAGCGGCAGCTCACCCGAATCCGCGGCAGCCGCGTCTCCATGGTCTTCCAGGACCCGCTGTCCGCGTTCACGCCCGTGTACCGGATCGGCGACCAGATCGCCGAGGCCGTACGCGCCCACCAGGACGTCTCCCGCGAACAGGCACGGCAACGAGCGGTCGAACTGCTCGACCTCGTCGGGATCCCCGAACCCGCCCTGCGCGCAAGGGCGTTCCCGCACGAGTTCTCCGGCGGCATGCGCCAGCGCGCGATGATCGCCGTGGCGATGGCCAACGACCCCGACATCATCCTCGCCGACGAGCCGACCACCGCCCTCGACGTCACCATCCAGGCCCAGGTGCTCGACGTCCTGTGCACCGCGCAACGCGAGACCGGAGCAGCGCTGCTCCTGGTCAGCCATGACCTCGGAGTCATCGCCGGGACGGCCGACCGGGTCGCCGTGATGCACGAGGGACGGGTCGTCGAGTCGGGCACGGCCGTCGACGTCTTCGAGCGGCCCCAGGAGCCGTATACGAAAAGGCTGTTGGCCGCCGTGCCCCGGATGGACACCCCGCGCGCACCCCAACCACCCACCGGCGGAACGGTGTTGAAGGTACGCGGACTCACCAGGACCTTCCCCCTCCTGAAGGGAACCGCCTTCAAGCGCCGCACCGGCTCCGTGTACGCCGTCGACGGCGTCGACCTCGACATCCGGCGCGGCGAAACGCTCGCGCTCGTCGGTGAATCGGGGTCCGGGAAGTCGACGACGCTCTTCGAACTGCTCGAACTGGCCCCGCCGGAAGGCGGATCGATCGAGCTGTTCGGCAACGACCTCGCCGGGCTCGGGAAGGCGGAGGCGAAGTCCCTGCGCCGCCGTGTCCAGATCGTCTTCCAGGACCCGATGGCCTCCCTCGACCCTCGGATGCCCGTCGGGGACATCGTCGCCGAGCCGCTGCGCACCCAGGGCGCCGACCGGGCGACGATCGGCCGCCGCGTGCCTCAACTCCTCACCCAGGTCGGCCTGGACCCGGCCCATGCGGAGCGCTACCCGCACGAGTTCTCCGGCGGTCAGCGGCAGCGCGTCGGCATCGCCCGCGCGCTGTCCGTCGAACCCGAACTGCTCGTCCTCGACGAACCGGTCTCCGCCCTCGACGTCTCCGTCCAGGCCGGAGTGCTCAGCCTGCTGCAACGCCTCAAGGAAGAACTGGGCCTCGCCTATCTCTTCGTCTCCCACGACCTCTCCGTCGTGCGGAACATCGCCGACCGCGTGAGCGTGGTGTACCTCGGACGCACGGTCGAGGCGGGCCCCGTGGACGAGGTCTTCGAGCGCCCCCGACACCCTTACACCCAGGCTCTTCTCTCCGCCGTACCCCTGCCGGACCCGGCCCGCGAGCGAGCACGGCAGCGGTCGCGCATCCTGCTCGCCGGGGACCCGCCGAGCCCGACGCGACGCTACGACGGCTGCCGGTTCCGGGCCCGCTGCCCGCTCCGTCCGGACCTGGGGGAGAGGGAGCGGAAACGGTGCGAGCAGGAGGCGCCGGTGTTCGACGGGGACGGGGCGGCCTGCCACTTTCCGCGGGTACGGGAGGTCGTCTAGGTGTCAGCCCTCGGTCAAGCTGCGATCGGACCCACGATGAGCCCGGAATTCCTCTGGTACATCCCCAACACCGTTGAGCCGGGCCACCGCGGCGACGACACGACAGCCGGCTGGGGCTCCATCGAGTACTCCACCGACCTCGCCCGCACCGCGGAGCGGCACGGCTGGGGCGGTGCGCTCCTCGGCACCGGGTGGGGGCGCCCGGACACCTTCACCGTCGCCACCGCGCTGGCCGCCAGGACCACCACCTTCAAGCCCCTGATCGCGGTCCGTCCTGGATACTGGCAGCCGGCCCAATTCGCCGTCGCGGCAGCCACCTTGGACCAGCTCAGCCGCGGCCGGGTCCTGGTCAACATCGTCAGCGGCCTCGACAACCTGGCCGCCTACGGCGACACCCGCAGCGATCCGGCCCAACGGTACGCGCGCACCGAGGAGTTCCTGCATCTCGTACGACGGCTGTGGACCGAGGAGGACGTGACGTTCGCCGGTGAGCACTTCCAGGTGAGCGGGTCCACGGCGGCGCCCCGCCCCTGGACGACGGCCGACAGAGCGCATCCGACGCTGTACTTCGGAGGCGCGTCCGAGGCCGCCGAGCGGGTGTCGGCCGCCGAGGCGGACGTGCAGCTCTTCTGGGGCGAGCCGCTCGCCGCGCTCGCCGAACGCATCGACCGGCTCAGGAAGTTGAGCGACCAGGTCGGCCGTCGGCACCGGCCGCTGGAGTTCGGCCTGCGGATCACCACCGTGGTGCGCGGGACAACGGAAGAGGCATGGCGGGCGGCCGAGGAGAGGGTCGCGCGCATGGCGGCCGGTCCGAGTGACGAGTTGACCTGGACGGGGAACCGGAAGACGGCCGTCGGACAGCAGCGGCTCTACGACCTCGCCGCCCGGGGCGAGGTCCTCGACACCTGCCTGTACACCACGCCGGGGACGGTCGGCGGCGGGGGAGCGGCGACGACCTGGCTGGTCGGCTCCGCCGCCGACGTGGCCACGGCGCTGGACGACTACCGCCAGCTCGGCATCACGCACTTCGTCCTCTCCGACACGCCCTACAAGCAGGAGATCGTCCGCATCGGAGACCAACTCCTGCCCCGGCTAGGGTGATTGGGGGTGCTGTCGAACGCCGCGCTCGTCATCATCGGCGGACTCCCCGTCGGGTACGACCTGGCCGAGGAGCACCTCCGGCAAGGGCTCACGGTGATCGCGGAGTCGGTCAATCCGCTGGCCGTCACCCGGGACAGCTGGCGCGACGTGGGGGCCAGGGCGGGTGTGCCGACCGCAGAGGTCGAAGTCATCTGCTCGGATCCGGCCGAGCACCGACACCGCGTGACCTCCCGCTCGGTCGACATTCCCGGTCTGCCGCTTCCGGACCGGGAGCAGGTCCACCGATGCGACTACGAACCCTGGAACCGTGAACACATCACCCTCGACATCGCCGGAGCCGTGCCACAGGAGTCGCTCAACTCCCTTCTCCACCAACTGGATTCATTTCGACCAGGACCCCACTATCTGACGGTCCGTGACTTCCCGGCGCGCGGCCCTCGCGGCCTCGACCTCACCGGTGCTGTTCAGCCACTCCTCCGTCCGCGCGCTCAACGACCATCCGTGCAATGTCGCCGACCCGGTCCTGGAGTTGCTGCGGGACAACGGCGGTGTCATCCAGCTCACCTTCGTCCCGTACTTCATCTCGGCCGAAGTCGCCGCGTGGGCACAGGAGTCGCAGGCCGAACGCGAACGTCTCGGGCTGCCCTCCCCGCCCTGGACCTGGCCGCGCGCACCACGCCCGGGCGAGGAACCGGCCCATGTGGCCAAGGAGTTCGAGGCCGGCTTCGCGGCGACGGCCGACGACGACCGGCTGCGCCGGTGGACCGAGCAACACCCGCGCCCCGAGGTGACGGTGGCCCAGGTCGCCGATCACGTCGAGCACGCCCGCGAGGTGGCCGGCCGCGACCACATCGGCCTCGGCGGCGACTACGACGGCGTCGACCACCAGCCCACCGGCCTCGCCGACGTCTCCGGCTACCCGGTGCTGCTACGCGAACTCGCCGACCGCGGCTGGTCCCGGTCCGACCTGGAGGCCCTGACCGTCCGCAACGTGCTGCGCGTCCTGCACGAGGCCGAGCACCGAGCGACCGAACCGCTGTGGTCGACGGCTCCGTTGCGGTGAGTCCACGATGAGCCGCGCACGCCGATGGGCCGACGCGCCGGCCCGGTGGACGCCGGGTCTGCTCGCGGTCGGCTGCTGCCTGGGAGGACTTCCGCTGCCCCAGGTCTCCGCCGACGAGGAGACGACGGAGCGAACACCGGAGCCGTACGACGGACTGCCGTACGGCCACCCGGAGTGCCTCGCCGCGCACATCCCGCCGACGGACGTGGAACGAGAGCGCTGTGGTCCGCCCTGAATCTGAAGGTCTGAGCAGGGTTCTGAGGTCTGAGGTCTGACCAGGATTCCGCGGTCCGCCAGCGCCGGGGGAAGGGGAGACTCGGGGCGGGCGGCTCCCGACGGCGGTCAGTCCTGCGCCGGCGCCGGTCCTGAGACGTCGGCTGTCTCCCCGCGCCCGTCGCCGGCGAACGCCGGCTCGGGGGCCGGGGACGACGGCGTTTCGGGTGCGGTGCGCGGCTGACGGCGCGAGAGCCCCACCCCGAGCAGGCACAGCGCACCCCCGGCGAGCGCCAGGCCGGAGGGGAACTCTCCCAGCGTGGGCCAGGCCAGCAGCACGGTGAGGGCGGGCACGATGTACGTCACCGCTCCCAGCCGCCCCGCCGGCATGTGCGCCAGCGCGTACGACCAGGTCCAGAACGCCAACGCCGTAGGAAGCAGCCCCAGATACACCACGCCTGCCCAGACCCCGGGCGAGGCGTCGCCCAGATCCGCGACGAGTTGTCCCGCGAAGGGCAGGCAGGCGACGGCACCGATCGTGCTCGCGTAGGCGGTGACCTGCAACGGTGACGCGTGGGAGAGCGCGGGCTTCTGGAAGATGACGCCGACGGCGTGACCCGCCGCCGCTGCCAGGCAGAGCAGCACACCGAGCACGGCCGAATCGCCGCCCCCGCTGGAAGCCCCCGCCAGCGCCGCGCCCACGAACGCCACCGCGAGGCCGATGAGCAGGGGACGCGGGAACCCCTCGTGCAGCAGGAACCCGGCGAGCAGTGCCACCAGCAGCGGACCGGCGCCGATGAGCAGGGCCGCCGTCCCCGCGTCCGTGTGCTGCTCGCCCCAGTTCAGCGCCACCATGTACAGCCCGAACCAGAACACGCCCATGCCGGCGATCCCGGGCCACGCGGCACGCGGCGGCAGCCCCTCGCGGCGGAACGCCAAGACGGCGAGGAGCGCGACGGAACCGATGAGGAGACGGCCGAGCGCGAGGGGGCCGGGTCGCACGCTCTCGCCGATGTGGCGGATCGCCACGAACGCCGAGGCCCACAACACCATGGTGAGTACTGCGGCGGCCAACGCGCTGGGCGGTGTCTTCGCGGTGGCCGGGGACGTCTCATGTTGTGCCATCGGGCAACTCCCTATTCGCTCCGCGCAGGACGCGGCGGAGAATCTTTCCTGTGCTGTTGCGGGGCAACGCGTCGATGAACTCGACGTCCTCGGGGACCTTGTACCAAGTGAGCTTCGCCGCGGTGGTCGAGCGGATCGTGGCCGCCAGCGTGGCGAGCCGGTTCACTCCGGGCTCGGCGACGACGTAGGCGCGCAGGCTTGTCGTCCCGTCGGCCCGGCGCACCGAGCAGACGGCGGCCTCGCGCACCCCGGCGATTCCGGTGATCAGGTCCTCGACCTCGATGGGGTGGACGTTGGCCCCGGCGACGATCTCGATGTCGTCGACCCGCCCGAGCAGCCACACCAGCCCCTTGGCGTCCACACGTGCGGAGTCCCCGGTGGCGAACCACTCGTCCGGGCCGATCCGGTGCGGCGGCAGGCCGCCCCGCTTCACACCGGGGCCGATGCCGGGGCCGGAGATCTGCAACTGCCCGACCTCGCCCTCCGGCACGGCCTCGCCCGCATCGTCGACGACCCGCACCCGGTACGGCGCGAGGATCCGGCCCAGGCTGTACGGGTGGATCTCGTCCGGGCCGTTGGCCAGGACGGCGTGCCCGATCTCGCTGGTCCCGCAGATGTTCAGCAGCCGCGGTCCGAGGACGCGGCGCAGCCTGTCCTCCAGCGGCCGGGGCAGCGTCTCCCCGGCGACCAGAGCCAGCCGCAACCGGCCCAGCAGGCCGGCGACTTGAGGGCGGGCGAGGAGCCGGGCGTAGAAGCTGGGCTGGGCGTAGAAGACGCTCACGCCGTGGCGTTCCAGGAGCTGCGGGACGTTCGTCTCGTCCGCGCGCTGCGGGGACAGGACGACCGCGGCGCCGCGCTGCAGCGGGAGCAGGACCGAGTTGCCCAGCCCGTAGGCGAAGTACATGCGCGACACGGAGTAGCAGACCTCGCCCTGGCGGAGCGCGAGGACACCGCCGATCGCCCGGTCGAAGTGCAGGGCGTCACCGTGGTCGTGGAAGCAGAGGCGAGGTGCGCCCGTGGTGCCGGAGGTGAACACGGCGAAGGCGGGGGCATCGGACGACAGCGGCTCCGGAGCATCGTCGCCGGCGGGGTCGTAGACCTCCGTCAGTTCCCTCGGCGTCACGCCCCGGCCGCGGAACTCCGCGCGGAGCGACGCGTCGGCGACGACCAGGGAGGCCTCGGCGATCTCCTCGCTGGAGCGCAACTCGTCGGCGTGGAAGAAGGTGTTGACCGGCACGGCCACGGCGCCGATGCGCAGGACGGCCAGGAACGTCACCACGAAGGCGACACTGTCGGGCAGCGCCAGCAGCACCCGGTCCCCGCGCTGGACCCCAAGTTCCCGCAGGGCAGCGGCAGTTCGGCGCACCTGCTCGTACACCTCGCCGTAGGAGTAGCGATGCGTGCCCTGGAGGTACGCGGTCCGACCGAGCCAGCCGCCCTGGCGCGCGAGGTCCTCCAGCCGTACGGACAGGTTGCCGGTGGCCGGGACGGTCTCTGCCGGAGCGGCGGGGAGGTCGGTCAGGATGTCCGTCACCTGCACACTCCCTCGATCTCGACCAGCAGGTCGGGCCGGCAGACCGCGACGTTGAAATAAGAGATGTCCGTGTCCGCGGGGAGCGTCGACTCGCAGATGTTCCGTACGACGGGCAGGTGCTCGGCGTCGCGTACATAGACCTTGACCTGGTCGAGGTCCTTGACGTCGTACCCGGCACCGTCCAGGCCGTGGGCCCGGAGGTTGTCGCCGCCGACGAGCGCCTCGATGTTGCGCAGCGTCTCCTCGGTCTGCAGGGCAACGTTGTCGACGTGCACCGTGTCGTCGCCCAGAATGCTGGCCGTGCCCGAGACGAAGAGGCTCCCCGTCCCGGACCCCGGCGCGCCGACGTCCTTCAGGAACGTGGCCCGGGCGAAGCTGGGCGACTTCGGCCCGTACTGGGAGGGGTACTTGTACGCGGGCGTCTGACGCGGGTTCTCCAGGTGTACGGCCCGCCCCGGCTTTGCGGCCAGGAAGCAGACGTCGACGCCCGGAGAGAGAGTCCCGATGCCGGTGGCTGCCGGGAGTTGGGGGAAGCGGTCGGCGAAGGCGGCGAACGCCTCCGCCCGGCCTATGCAGAAGTCGCGGTAGATCTCCAGGCCGTCCGTGTTCGGACTGGTGATGCCGCCGATGAGGTTCCACATGCGGACCAGGTCGGTGTAGCCGCGCTCCCAGGTGAACCGCAGGGCGTTCTCGTACAGTTCGCGCACCTGCGAGCGGTACACCGGTTGGGGGCCGAGGCGTACCGCGTAGAAGACGTGCTCGCCGTCCTCGGCGAAGACGGCGTCGCCGGCGACGCCGGTCCGCACCGGGAGGGCGGTCCGCCAGATCTCCTCGACGGGACGGACGTGCTCGTTGGTCATATGGGTGGTCAGGAGCGGAGTGGCGTCGTCCAGGGTGGCTTCGGCAGGGGCGTCCGTCAAGCGGATCCGCCCCAGGACGGTGCCGCGAGAAGCCACGAGCCCCTCCGGCGCGCCAACGGGAACCAGGTCGGACCAGAGGCCCTCTAAGCGTGCCTCGGGCTGACGGTTACTCATGAATCTCCTTGTCTCAGCCGCGGCCGTCCGGGGTATGACGGACACGGTCAACCGGCATGGGCTGCCCGGGTGTTGCGGGACGGTGAACAAAGCACCAGAGGGTTCGGCGCGAGTTCTGTTCCTGTTGAAGAATCTCCGGGGGCGGCCCTTGCCGGGCAGCCACAGACTTGCGCCAGGCACGATTACGAGGGGGAGACGAACCGTGAGCATCAGCGGCATAACGGACCTGCCGGACGTCCCGCAGGCGGGGACCGCGGCAGGCGACGTGTACACGCTCGCCCTACGGAGCGAGTACGTCGACCTCCAACGGTGCGTACGCGATCTCGGCATCTCCGAGACCGAGGCGGCCGCAGCCATCGACGACCTCCTGCGGCTGCGCCTCCTGCATCTGGTGCACGGCTGCACCTACGCCTACGTCGCCGTCAACCCGATGTCCGCCTCCCTGCAACTGCTCGCGATGCAGGACGAGGCGCTGCGCCAGCGGCAGCACGAACTGGAGCGGCTGCGCCAGCAGATGCACAGCCTGCTGCCGCTGTACCGGGCCAATTTCTCGGGCGAGCCACAGCATCCCCACGTGCAACGGGTCGAGGACCCGAGAGCCGCCCGGGGAATTCTCACCACGATCACGGTCGAGGCGAGACGGGAGATCCTGTTCTCCCTCCCCACCCAGGACCCCTGGGAAGAACCCGCCGACCTGGACCGCGGCGCGTGGCTGCGCAGCGCGGGGACACGTTCCGACCTCCTCAGGGTGCTGCTGCCGGAGTCGGCCAGGTTCGACGTACGGGTACGCGAGCGGGTCGAGACGCTGATCGCCGACGGAGGCCAGGTGCGCACGGCCGTCTCCCCTCCGGCGTGGCTACTGGTCGTCGACGCCGAGGTCGCCGTGGTCCCCGCCGTGGAGGGCCCGGGGCTCAGCGTCGTCCGCGAGCAGTCCGTCGTCGCGGCGCTACGGCACACCCTCACCGGCGCGTGGGACGAGGCACGGCCCTTCGACGGCAGCTACGACCACGACAGCGCCCGCTCCACCTCGGCCCTGATCGACGACGCGATTCTTCGCATGCTGCTCAACGGCCTGGAGGACAAGGTGATCGCCCGACGCCTGGACATCTCCCTGCGCACCTGCCAGCGACGCATCGCCGACCTCATGGACGCGCTCGGGGCCAGGACGCGTCTCCAGGCCGGCTATGTGCTCGGGCAGCGCGGACACGGCGAGGAACGGAAGGCGGCGTAGCCGGGGCCGAGAGCCCGTCACCACCCGACGGGCTCAGGGAGAGGAAGCGGATGAAGAGCACACGCGACACGGTGTACGACACCCTCAGTCAGCGCCTGACCTCCGGGTACTACCCGGCGGACGCCTCGCTCGTACCGCTCGCGCTGAGCGAGGAGTTCGCGGTCTCCCGCACCCCGGTGCGCGAGGCGCTGGTGCTGCTGGAGCGGGACGGGCTGCTGGTGTCCACCCGGCGCGGGTTCACGCTGCGCCTGCGCTCGGAGGAGGAGATGCTCGAACTCTTCGGGATCCGGGCGGCGTTGGACGCCACGGCCGCCGAATCGGCGGCGCTGCGCCGCAGCACGGTCGACATGGTGCGGCTGGACGCCCACCTCGACCACGGCCAGTCCCTGAACGAACCCGCGCACATCCGCCGCAGCCCGAACGACTGGCACGACGCGGTCCGGCAAGCCGCCCACAACGGCACCGTCGTCGCCCTCCTGCGGACCCTCGGCGCCCAGGTGAAGACGAGCGCGCCCCGGCGCACTCCCGAAGTGACCGACACCTCCACCGCCGCCTTCGCCGAACACCGCGCCATCACCGAGGCCATCCGATCCCGGGACGCCGAGGCGCCCGGGTTGCCATGCTCGCCCACCGCGGTCACGACATCGTTCGGGAGTTGCCCTGACATAGAGGTCAGGGCAGGTCGACGTCGTGGCGGGGCGCCGACCAGTTCCCGGAACACCGCGGCCGAACCGACGCCGTGTTCGAGGTGCCGCTGCCGGATCCAGGCGCCGTCGTAGCCCAACCGCTCGCCGTACTCGAAGAGTTGGAGGGTCTCCTCCAGGCCGGTGTAAGGGTCGTCGTCGGCGAAGTTGCCCGGGGTGAGGAAGGCGAGGGAGGTGATGGTCATGCGGTCTGCGTCCTCAGGTCGTGGTCATCGCGGCGGCCGGGGATCGCCGCGAGCAGCTGGCGGGTGTACTCGTGGCGGGGGTGTGTGAACAGGTCGTCGGGGGCACCTGTCTCGACGATGCGGCCCGCCCGCATGACGGCGACTTCGTGCGCTATCTGCCGTACGACGGCCAGGTCGTGCGAGATGAACAGGTACGCCACTCCGGTGTCGGCCTGCAACTCAGCCAGCAGGTCCAGGACTTGGGCCTGCACGGAGACGTCGAGCGCGGACACCGGCTCGTCGCACACCACCAGGTCGGGGGAGAGGGCGAGAGCCCGCGCGATCGCGACGCGCTGCCGCTGCCCGCCCGAGAGTTCCGCCGGGCGGCGGTTCAGGGTGGCGGCGGGCAGGGCGACCCGGTCGAGGAGTTCCCGAGCCCGGTCCAGCCGGGAGGCGCGGTCGCCCACCTTGAAGGCGCGCAGCGGTTCGGTGATCACCTCGCCGATGGAGAACCTCGGGTCCAGCGAGGCATACGGGTTCTGGTAGACGAGCTGGGCGCGTCGGCGCAGGTGCCTGGCCTGTGCGCCCCGGGCGGCGGTGACGTCGGTGCCGTCGAACAGGATGTGTCCGGCGCTCGCGTCGGTGAGGCGGAGCACCAGGCGGGCGGTGGTGGACTTGCCCGAGCCGGATTCACCCACCAGGGCCAGGATTCGGCCGCGGTGGAGGGTGAGGCTGACGTCATCGACGGCACGCAGCGTGCGGGACTCGCCGTCCGCGCGGGGCAGTCTGAACTCCTTGACGGCGTTGCGGAGTTCGACCAGCGGTGTCGTGCCGGTGGCCGGGGGTGCGGTGGCCTTGGTGCGGGGGATCGCGGTCGTCAGGCTCGGCGCGCTGGCCAACAGCCGCCTGGTGTACTCGTGTTGGGGATCGGCGAGGACCTCACGGGTCGCTCCGGCCTCGACCACGCGCCCCTGGGACATGACGACGAGATGCTGTGCCCGGTCGGCGGCCACGCCGAGATCGTGGGTCACCAGCAAGATCGCGGTGCCCAATTCCTCGGTGAGGCCCTGGAGATGGTCGAGGATGACGCGTTGCACCGTGACGTCGAGCGCGCTGGTCGGCTCGTCGGCGACGATCAGCCTCGGCCGCGCGGCGATGGCGATCGCGATCAGGGCGCGTTGCCGCATGCCGCCGGAGAGTTCGTGCGGGTACTGCCGGGCACGGGTGGCCGCGTCCGGCAGCCCGGCCCGTTGCAGGATGTCGATCGCCTCCGACAGCGCGGAGCGGCGGGTCGCCAGACCGTGGATGCGCAGCACCTCGGCGATCTGTTCACCGATGCGTTTGACCGGATTGAGGGACACCGACGGGTCCTGGGGCACCAGGCCGATCTGCGCGCCGCGCACTGTGCGCAGCTCCGCCTCGCTCAGCGCCGTGAGGTCGTGTCGGCCGAAGCGGATCGTGCCCGCGTGGATCGTGGCGTTGGCGGCCAGGAGCCGGGTGATCGAATGCGCGGTGGTGCTCTTGCCGGACCCGGACTCGCCGACCACCGCGGTCACTTCGCCCGGGCGTACGTCGAGATCGACGTCCCGCACGGCCGCTACGGTGCCGCCGCGGGTGCGGTACGACACGGACAGGCCGCGTATCTCCAGTGTGGCGTCCTGGCCGGGGTCCGGGTCAGTGCTCGGTGTCGTGCTCAAGTCCTCATCCGTTCCAGGTGTGTTCGGCGGGCGCTCGCTCATGACTGCCGGGACCATTCGCCGTCCAGCGCGCGTGCGATGCGGTTGGTGGCCAGCACGGTCGCCGCGATCGCGAGCCCGGGCAGCGCCGTCAACCACCAGGCGTTGGCGAGGTAGTTGCGGCCGTCGGAGATCAACGTGCCCCACTCCGGTGCCGGTGGCGGGGCGCCGTAGCCGAGGAAGCTCAGGGCCGACACGGCGAGGATCGAGGAGCCGAAGTCGAGGGTCGCCAGGACGATCACCGGACCCGCCGCGTTGGGCAGCACATGTCGGCCCAGCACCGAGTACCAGCGGGCCCCGCACGAGCGCGAGGCCTCGACGAAGACCGCCTGGCGCACCCGCAGCACCTCGGCCCGAGTGACCCGCGCGAAGCTCGCCACGCTGGCGATGCCGACCGCGACCGCCACCTTGACCGTGCCGTAGCCGAGCGCGGTGACCAGGGCCAGGGAGAGGAACAGTGCCGGGATGGAGAGGAGTACGTCGACGAAGCGCATCAGTACGTCGTCGATCCAGCGGCCCACGAAGCCGGCGACCAGTCCGATGAGACTGCCCACCACGAAGGCGACCGCGACCGCGATGAGGGTAGCCTTCAGGGAGAGTTGGGCACCGTGGACAACTCGCGAGAGCACATCGCGGCCCAGTTCGTCCGTGCCGAACCAGTGCGCGCCGCTCGGGCCCCGGAAGTTCTGCGACGGTACGCCCGTCAGCGGGTCGCGCGAGGTGAACAGGCCGGGCCAGAACGACGCCAGCACCACCAGGACGAGGACCAGGACCGACAGCAGCAGCCCGGGGCGGCGCACCACGAACCGCAGGACCCGGCGCGCGTCGACTCGGCTCGCCGGCCCGGGGCCGGCCCCCGGTTCGACCGGCCGCGCGATGCCGAGCGCGGCATCGGCGGCGGTGTCGTCGACAAGACCCTGACTCATGCGGCCACCGCCTTCCGGCCCGAGGCCACCACGATCCGCGGATCGAGCAGCGGATAGACGAGGTCGACGAGCAGGTTCGTCAGCACGAAGATCAGCGCCCCGAACACCACCACGCCCTGGACCAGTGGGATGTCCTGGGCCGTGACCGCGGCGGCCGTCACCCGGCCGAGGCCGTCACGCGAGAACACCGTCTCGACGACCACCGAACCGGCGATCAACTGCCCCACCAGCAGGCCGACCACGGTCAGCGCGGGCAGGGACGCGTTGCGCAGGGCGTGCCGCAGATGGACCCGCCACCGCCCGGCACCCTTGGCACGCGCGGTCTCCACATAGGCCTGGTCCAGCGCGGTGAGCAGGCTCTTGGCCAGCACCTGCGCCACCTGCGCGCCGGTCGGGATCGCCAGCGTCAGCGCCGGCAGGATCAGCCCCCGCAGCCCGTCGTTGCCGAAGGCGGGGAACCAGTGCAGGCGGAAGGAGAACGACTCGACAAGCAGCAGCCCCACCCAGAACGTCGGGACCGACACCCCCAACGGCGGCAGGGACAGCAGCAGTTGACGCAGCCATCGGCGGGAGGTGTAGGTCGCCACGACCGCCAGTCCACCGCCGAGGAGCACGGCGAGGAGCAGTGCGGCACCGGTCAGCTGGAGGGTCTGCGGCAGCGCGTCGGCCAGCGTCGAGGACACCGGCCGACCGGTGGAGACCGAGTCGCCGAAGTCCCCGCGCACCGCCCGGCCGAGATAGTCGGCGTACTGCACCAGAATCGGCTTGTCGAAGCCGTACTCGTGGCGCAGCGCGGCCAGTTGGGCCGGGTCGACCGTCCCGGAGTCCATTCCGGCACTGGCCATCGCCGTGACCGGATCGCCCGGCAGGAAGTCGAGGACCAGGAAGGACACCGTGTAGGCGGCCCACAGCACCCCGACCGCCTGGGCGAGCCGTTTGATCGCGTAGCGGCGCATGCGTCAGCCGATCCAGGTGTCGTGCAGCTGGATCCGGCTGGAGGCGTCGAAGTTGAGGTTGTGCACCTTCTTCGCCACGCCGATCTGGGTCTGGAGTTCCACCACCGGCACGTCGTAGGCGTTCCGCACGATCAACTGCTGGGCCTGCTCCACCAGTTGGCCGCGCCTGGTGGTGTCCGTGGTCGCCGCCTGCCCGGTCAGCGCGGTGTCCAGCGGGGTCGCGGGAAGGCGGTAGAAGTTGGCCAGCTTGGTGGAGAAGGAACTGCGCAGGATGTCCGGGTCCGCGCGGGTCACGTTGCTCCATGCCGCGTCGTAGTCGCCGGACTGAAGTGTCGGGGCGAGCTGGGTGACCTGGAGCTGCTTGAGCGTCAGGCCGACGCCGACAGCCTTGAGTTGCTGCTGGATCAGCTCCAACGCGGGCTGGTTCGTGGCCGAGTTGGGAATCCAGTCGACCGCGAGGCTCAGCTTCTTGCCGTCCTTCGTCCGGATGCCGTCGCTGCCGACCTTCCAACCGGCCGCGTCCAGCAGGGACTTCGCCTTGGTCGCATCGGTTGTCAGGTCCGAGGACAGGTCGGCGTAGTCGGGTGTGGTGTGTGCCAGGACGCTGGTCGCGGGCCGGGTCCCGGTCGGGAACACCGTGTCGGTGATCTGCTTGCGGTCGATGGCGAACCCGATGGCCTGGCGCACCCGCGCGTCCTTCAGAACCGGCCGCGAGTTGTTGAAGGCCAGGCCGAACACCACGCCCGGATTGGCCCGCCGCTGAAGGGTGACCTGACCGCCCTTGAGAGCCGCCTCGTTGGCCTTGCCGACGCTGCTGATCGCGTCCACCTGACCCGACTGGAGGCTGCCGGCCCGAACTCCCGCCTCGGGTACGACCTTGAAGACCACCTTGTCGAGATAGGCCTCGCCGCTCTTGGTCCACCGTGGGGAACCCCAGGCATAGCCGGTGCGCTTGACGAGCGTGATCGACTGGTTCTGTACGTACTGCTTCAGCACGAAGGGCCCAGAGCCGACCACCCCCTGGCTGCACTTCTCCTGCGGCGACTTCTTCGCACTCGCCGACGACTCGATGCCCAGCGAGTGCGTCGAAGTGGCTTGCAGGAACTGGGCGTTGGGCTGCTGGAAGGTCACCTTGACGGTGAGCGGATCGACCACGGTCGTGCTCTTCACGCCACTCAGATAGCCCTCGGCGAGGGTCCCCAGCGCGCCGAGCTTCGGCACCGCGTCGAAGTTGTCCTTGACCACCTGAGCGGTCAGCTTGGACCCGTCGCTGAAGGTGACACCCGATCTGAGATGGAAGGTGAACGTCGTCGCGTCGGAGCTGATGTCCCAGCTCTTCGCCAGCCACGGCACGATCCTGCCGGTCTCGGGGTCCTGGTCCGTGAGGGAGTCCACGATCTGGCGCACCGAGTAGATGGTGTCGTTGCTGGCCACCTGCTGCGGGTCCACGCAGCCGGCGTCGGAGCCCACCGCGAAGGTCAGGGTGCCACCGGACCTGGCCTGTCCGCCGCCGGCGTCGGAGCCTCCGCCACCCGATCCGCAGGCGGTCAGTAGGAAACTGGTGGTCAGAAGGGCGGCCGTAGCCGCTCGTCGAGTGGTTCGGGAGACCGGATGTGCTGTCACGGAGAGGTGCTCCTACTCGTGTCACCGCGTGCACACGGACCTGCGCGGACCGTGGCTGGACGCGGACGGTGCCGACCCCGGCGGGGGCGGGACTCATGAAGCGTGGAAAACGCGTCGACCTGCGCGGGGCACACCCGCGCACATGTCGACCCGTGGGAGAAGGGGGGAAGAGGCCCGTGCGAGACGGGCGACCACAGCTGTCAGCTTCGAAGGCCGGACAGATGTCAGCCCTGAAGGCCGGACTCGGTCAGCTGTGACACAGACAGCTGGTGAAGCGCTGCAGGTCGATGTGGCGCCGGCGCGAGAGCCGGGAGAAAACGACGGCGTCGTGACAGGAGGCACTCGGGCCGTAGCTGTTGAGCACGCCGTCCTCCATATCCGGGACCCCGGTCACGGGGTCGCGCGTTCGCAGAGCCATCAGCGTCCCCGCCGGGCGTTCGCCCTGAGCGCCCCACTGCGTCGGGGGGTTGCCGGTCAGCCGACCGGGATTTGACGCTGACACTCAATGCCGCTGTTGATCGTATGGAGCCGTGTCGCCGTGCGTCAATGCCGGGGCAGAGGTGCGGAGTCGGCGAGGTCGTCACCGCAGCCTCACCGGCACCTTCCCTCACAGAGCAGGTGCCCGGTGTGTCGGCTAGGCTGCCGCACCGGCCCGGAACCGTCCGGCTGCGGATCGCACTGCGCCCGGCCGACCGGATTCCGTGGCTGTTCTCCCGGCGTGATCTCCGCCCTCCCTCACTCGGCCGCGAGGCGTTCATCGCCCCGCACGGCGGCCTTCACCACCCCGGCTCGAACCGGGGTTCCTGTCACACCTCACACCGAACTGCCGCCTGCCGTCTGCCAGTTCCAGCCGAGCCGTTCGCGGTCGGCCCCCACGTCACGACGAACCAAGGACCCGCCATGCAGCGATACATCCTCACCGGTGCGCCCGGCGCCGGAAAGACCACGATCCTCCGTCGGCTGAGGGCGGACGGGTTCGACGTCGTCGAGGAGGCGGCCACCGCGGTCATCGCGGGCGAGCAGGCCGAGGGGGACGCCGAGCCCTGGACCCGGCCGGCCTTCGTCGAGAAGGTGGTCGACTTGCAGCGCCGACGACAAATGAAGTCCGCGACGCGAAACGTGACCCACCAGATCTACGATCGATCCCCGGTCTGCACGCACGCCCTCACCAGGTACTTGGGCCGCCCCGCTCCGACGCCGCTCCTCGGCGAGATCGAACGGATCACCCGCGACCGGATCTACGAACCGCAGGTCTTCTTCGTCCGCAACATCGGATTCTGCGAACCCACCGACGCCCGCCGGATCAGCTTCCAGGAGTCGCTGGTGTTCGAGCGGATCCACGAAGAGAGCTATCGGCGGTTCGGCTACGACCTCGTGGAGGTGCCGGCCGGTGACGTGGCCGACCGAGTGGCGTTGATCGCGGACACCATCGCCCGACTCACCGTCCGAGGCACGTGACCGCGGGGCCCGATCGGCGGCTCCGGGAGGGTCCGGCCACCGCGGCGGGCGATGTCCGTGGTCGTCTCACCGCTCGGGACGCGTGGTGGACGCACCTTCCCGGGTGTGCTTTGATCCGGCCATGGACACCACTGGCCAGGCACACACGGTGCTGCTCGACCCTTTCTGGGTGAGCCGCCGCGCCGACCAGTTCTGTCGTTGACCTTCGCGCGACGACCTCGACCTCGCCCCTTCCTCCCTCCGCCCGCTCTCGGCGCATCCCCCGGGTCTGTCGTCAATCGAACGTCCCTGTACGACAGTTGACGCGCGCACCGCCGTGTCCGGGTCTGCTGCCGCCGCGAAGGAACCCATGGCACAGCCCACCGCCCTCCCCGTCATCGACATCTCCCGCTTCCGGGATCCCGGTACCGACCGTGCCGCCTTCCTGGGCGAACTCCGGTCCGCCGCCCACGAAGTGGGGTTCTTCTACGTCACCGGACACGGCGTTCCCGTATCCGTGCGGGACGAGATCCTGCACGCGGCCCGCTCCTTCTTCGCACTGCCGGACGAACAGCGGCTGGAGATCGAGAACGTCAACTCGCCCCAGTTCCGCGGCTACACACGCACCGGCACCGAGTACACGGCGGGCAGCGCCGACTGGCGCGAACAGATCGACATCGCGCGGAACGGGAGGCGATCCCCACCGGACCGGGCGATCCCGACTACCTCCGGCTCGTCGGCCCCAACCAATGGCCGTCCGCGCTCCCGGAGTTGCGGGACATCGTGCTGCGCTGGCAGGCGGAGGCGCTAAGGGTGAGCCGCGAGGTCCTGCGCGCCCTCGCTGCCGCGCTCGGGCAGGACGAGCGCTACTTCGACCAGTGGTTCGACGACGAGGCGGCAGTACACGTGAAGATCGTGCACTATCCGCCGCGTGCCGCCGAGACCGCCGATCAAGGGGTTGGCGCGCACAAGGACTACGGATATCTCGCCCTGTTGCAGCAGGACGAGGTCGGCGGACTCCAGGTGCGGAGTGAGGACGGCGAATGGATCGACGCCGTACCGGTGCCCGGCGCCTTCGTGTTCAACATCGGCGAGATGCTGGAGATCGCCACCCAGGGCTATCTGAAAGCCACTCAGCACCGGGTCGTCAGCCCGCGGTCGGGCGTTCACCGGAACTCCATCCCGTTCTTCCTCGGCCCGCGCTTCGACGCCGTGGTGCAGCCGCTCCAACTGCCGCCGGAACTGGCGGCGTTGAGCCGCGGAGTCACCGAGGATCCCGACAACCCGCTCCTCGCCGCCTTCGGGGAGAACGCCGTGATCGGCTGGCTCCGCTCGCACCCGAGGTTCGCCGAACGCTGGTGGTCCGACGTCCTGGCCCACAGCTGCCGGGGACGTTGAACGAGTCCCACGCACCCGCACCCGTCGTAGAAGAAGGAGAACGTCATGACCACCGTCGCCCGTCTCGACATCCTCAGGGCGGGGCCCCGCTTCGGCGCCGAAGTCGCCGGCGTCGATCTGACCGCGCCCGTCGACGAGAGCACCGCCGAGGAACTGCGCCGGGCCTTCCGGGAACACAAGGTCCTCGTGTTCCGCGGCCAGCATCTGACGCCCGATCAGCAGGTCGCGGCCGTCAGCCTGTTCGCGCGGCCCTTCGACCACCCGACCGCCGTGAAGCACCCGGCCAACCCGCTGGTCTACCCGTACAACGTCAAGCAGACCGGCAAGGCCAGCACCTGGCACATCGGCGGGCTGTGGCGCGAGCCCGTGTTCGCCATCGAGTCCCTGACCTACGAGGTGGTGCCGGAGTTGGGCGGCCACACTCTGTGGGCGGACCTCCAGGCCGCGTACGACGACCTGTCCGAGCCGTTCAAGGTGCTGCTGGAGTCGGTCGGAGCCCTCTACAACGGCAACGCCGAGAACTACGCGCAGGGCAGCAAGAAGGACGCTCCCGGCGAACCCGTCGAGCATCCGGTCGTCCTCACCCACCCCACCACCGGGCGCAAGGGTCTCTTCATCAGCAGCTCGGCGAAGCAGCTCACGGGCGTCACCCCGGCGGAGAGCAAGGTGCTGCTCGACCATCTGCTGCGCCACGCCTCCTCGCCGGACTACACGATCCGCTTCGGCTGGAAGCCCGGCGACTTCGTCCTCTGGGACAACCGGGCGACCTGGCACTACGCCGTCGACGACTACGGCGACGGAGAGCGCGTCTACCGCAAGGTCCTCGGTGTGGAGCCGGACGCGGGCGTCACGGAGCGGCACGCCTGAATGCTCCCGGGAGAGGACCGCGCCGCCCGTCGCGTACTGCTGGTGTGCCTGGCCGCAGGGGCAACCACCCTGCTGGACCAGGCAGTTCTGAACATCGCGGTCCCGAGCATGCGGCACTCGCTCGGGGCCGGCCAGCGGCTCGCCGCGCAGGGTGATCAACTCGCCGTCCACGGCGCGGGAGACGTCCAGGAGCGTGATCTCGTCGGCGGGCCGGCCGAGCCAGTACCCGCCCTCGCAGCCGCGCTGGCTGCGCACCAGACCGGCTCTGCGCAACTCACCCACCACGGACTTCAGGGACCGGAACGGGATCTGCTGCGAGGAGGCGATCGCCTCGCACGTGAGCGGACGGGCAGGTTCGCAGGCGAGCTCCAGCAGGGCCCGCGTGGCGTAGTCCGCCTTCGCGGAGATATGCATGCGCACACAACGCCCGGCGTGGACCCCGGCACGGCGACTTCCGCAGGCTCCCCGCACGGGATCGCCCGCCCATTCCCGCATACATTGCGGGAACATTGCCGCAGGTGAAGGACAATGGACACCTGTTGACATCCTTTTCGGGGCGGCTCTAGCGTCACCGACCATGAGCGAGCCGTTGACCACCCCCGGCGAGGGTTTCCACCCCCATCTCCACGACGCCGCAGGGCAGTCCGCGACCCCCCTGCGCACCCGCCTGCACCACATCCGCGCCGACGCCCTCGACGGCGACACGGCACAGAGCGGCGGCATGCGCAGGTTCGCAGCGGTGAGCGGGAGAACGGTCGGCTCCGAGAAACTGTGGATGGGCCAGACGCATGTCGCCCCCTCCACGGCCTCCTCCGACCACCACCACGGCGAATCCGAGACCGCGATCTACGTGGTCGGCGGACACCCCGAGTTCGTCTTCCTCGACGACGCGGGTCCGCGGCCGGAGGAGATCCGTCTGCGCACGTCCCCCGGCGACTACATCTTCGTCCCCCCGTTCGTCCCGCACCGCGAGGAGAACCCCGACCCGGCGGAGGAGGCCGTGGTCGTGATCGCCCGCAGCACCCAGGAGGCGATCGTGGTCAATCTTCCGGGGCTGTATGTGCTGGGCGCCGGGAGCTGAGGGTCAGCCAGGTGTGGTCCTGCGTTCATCGGCATTCAGACCGCGGAGCGTCCAAAGCCCGTACAGCGCCAGCAGCGGTTTGACGATCAGCCACTCGCCGGGTCGGTAGTCGTCCGCGCGCACGAGCCGCTTCGCGAGATCGGGGCGCTGCCGCCGCAGATACGCGCGGGCCTTGAGGGCGTGAGCCGGCTGGGAGGCGATCTTGATGCGGTCGGCGTTCTCGAGCAGTGGGATCACGTTGGTGACGTTCTCCCACGTCGTCCCGCTCTCCTCTTCGAGGAGCACTGTGCCGTCGAACTTGAGCACCGACCGCGCGTAGCCGGCCATCAACTGTGCCTCGGAGACACCACCGCTGGTCGTCGCACCGCCGCTGAAGATCACGCGGGTGTCGTGCGCGCCGTCATCGGTGACGGAGCGAATTCCGGCGCGGACTCGCCAGCGGTTGATGAGGTTCGCCGTCGGCTGGGGGTTCCGGTATCCCAGCACGACCACTGCCTCGACATCACCCCCGTTGTCTCCCACGAGAGTTCGAGACCAGCGCCGGTTCAGCCACTCGCCCCAGGCAAGGACCACTACTCCAGCCGCCGCCACGCCTGTCCTTTGTCGCATTCGGCGACTCTAGGTCACCCTGGTGGTCCCTGCCGTTCCGCAGAGAGGCATCCACCGTGTCCGACCGTCTCGACACCCAGATCCCCTACTGGGACGCCGCCGCTGCCACGAAGACTTTCACCCACCCGCTCCATCTGCCCTGGCTGGCGGGGATCAGCGGACAGGCCGCGATTCTCGACTACGGATGCGGCTACGGCCGTACGCTGGACGAACTCGAACAGCACGGTTTCCGCAATCTGACAGGCGCGGACATCTCACCGGCGATGATCGATCGGGCCCAACACCTGCACCCCGCCATGCACTTCACCACCCTGGACACACCCCCGGCCATGCCCTCCCCGGACGCCGACTTCGACGCGGTCCTGCTCTTCGCCGTACTGACCTGCGTCCCGGGCGACGAAGCCCAACGCCGGCTGATCGCCGAACTGCACCGCATCCTCAAGCCCGGCGGAATCCTCTACGTCAGCGACCTTCTGCTGCAGGACGACGAGCGCAACCGCAGCCGCTACGACGACTACGCCACCCTCAACGGCGGCCACGGCGACGTCAGTTACGGCGTGTTCCGGACCGGTGACGGCGCGGTGTGCCGCCATCACTCCCGTGAGTGGCTCACCACGCTGCTCGCCGACTTCGACGGCATCGGCACCCGGACCGTGACGGTGTCCACGATGAACGGCCATGAGTCGACGGGGATCCAGATCCTCGCCCGCAAGGCCGCCGTGACGTGAAGCCAGGTGGGATCAGGTTTCCTTTCCGGCTCGGGCGAGTGCCTCCTCGGCCTGTGCGGCAAGGGAGTTGACGAGGCCGGTGGCCGAGGGCAGGTCGTTGATGAGGTCGACGGCTTCGCCGGCCCACACGGGCAGGGCCGGTATGTCGCCCTGGGACAGGGCGACTTGGTAGGCGTGCCGGGCGTGGGGGTCGGTGGCGAGTTCCGTCTCCCGGTCGCGCCACCGGTCGAGGAACGGATGGCCGAGCGTGCGGGCGGTGTACTTCGCCGGCCAGCGGGAGCCTCGGGCGATGTCGAGGATCCTGTTGCGCTCGGTGTCCGCGCCGTGGCCCTGGACGATGGCCGTGCTGGTCGAGGGGGCGACCAGGGCTTCGGTGGTCGCCTGGAAGCGGGTGCCGACGAGTGCCCCGGCGGCTCCCAGGGCGAGAGCGGCGGCCAGCCCGCGGCCGTCGGCGATGCCACCGGCGGCGAGGACGGGTGTCGGAGCGGCCAGGTCGACGACGACCGGCACGAACGGCAGCGTGGAGCGACCGCGCCGGGCGCCGTGTCCGCCGCTCTCGGAACCCTGCGCCACGATCACGTCGGCGCCCAGGTCCACCGCCCGCCGGGCTTCCTCGAGATCGGTGACCTGAATGACAAGTGCCGTACCCGTACGGCGAATTCGCTCGGCGAACGGGCTCGGATCCCCGAAGGACAGCATCACCGCCCGGGGTTGGTGTTCCAGGGCGTGCTCCACCGCGGCGACATCTATCTGCCAGGTGAGGAAACCGATGCCCCACGGGTCCGTGGTGTTCTCGGTGACGATGGCCAACTCCCTTGCCAGCCAGTCGCGTTCGCCGTCGCCGCTGCCCAGCAGGCCGAGCCCGCCCCCACGGGAGACGGCCGCGGTCAGCGCACCACCTGCCGATCCGCCCATCGGCGCCAGGGCGATGGGGTGTCGCACTCCGAAGAGCTTCGTGAACGCCGTCGTCAAAGCCATGGCCCCCATCATCACCCGATGACCCTCTCGGGGTAATGAGCGGCTTGGCCACCTATCCGCCCCCTGATCTCGGCCGGGGAAGCCACGATCGTCCGCCTGCTTCTGTCGGCCGGTGCCTTCCCCGACACCGAGAGCGGGGCACACGGAGACGGTCGCTCTCCTCGAACCGTGACCGAGCCGGAGCTCTGTCCCGCCCGGCAGGGAGATCGACGGCCATGGCGGATACTCGGGTATGGCGGGGCACGTGGGTGCTGCGCGGGGTGGAGGTGCGCCGGCGTATGGAGATACCTTGGCGCGGCCTGCCCGGGCGGATTCCGGCGTGGTTGCGGGACCATGATCCGGGGCTCGCGGCGACGCGCAGGGCCGCACGCACCGCGCTGGTGATGCCCGCGTTGTTCGCCTTGTGCGGCCAACTGCTGAAATCCTCGACGATGGCGACCTACGCGGCGTTCGGGTCGTTCTCGATGCTCCTGTTGGTCGAGTTCAGCGGCCCGATGGTGCAGCGCCTGCGGGCGCACGTGGGGCTCGCGCTGGGCTGGGCGGCGCTCATCTGTCTCGGCACGCTGGTGGCGCGGACGACCTGGCTTGCAGTGGCCACCATGGTCGTAGTGGGCTTTCTGGTGCTCTTCTCGGGCGTGGTCAGCTCCGTCCTCGCGGGCGCCACGACCGCGCTGCTGCTGGCCTTCATCCTTCCCGTGACCTCGCCGGCCCCGCTGTCGCAGCTGCCCGACCGGCTCGCGGGAGCGGGTCTCGCCGCGGTCGCCGCCATGCTCGCGATCTCCCTGCTGTGGCCCCGGTCCACCGCGGACCCGCTCAGCGCGCCCGCCGCCCGGGTCTGCCGCGCGGCGGCGGCACAGGTGCGCACCGACGCCTCCTGGCTGGACGGCGGGCCGCAGGCGCCGACCGCCCGGCAGTGCGAGGCCGCCGCCGACCGGGCCACCGCCGCGGCGGCGGATCTGCGCACCGCCTTCGACGCCACGCCCTACCGGCCCACCGGTCTGTCCGTCGGCTCCCGCGCACTGGTCCGCCTGGTCGACGAACTCACCTGGCTCAGCGCCATCGTGGAGGACAGCGGTCCCGCCTCGGCCGAACGCCGGGTCTGCGACGCCGACGCACGCACCGTACGGCGGGCGGCGGCCACGGCCCTGGACGAGGCGGCCGTACTCCTCGACGCCCCGCGCGAAGCGCCCGACGCCCTGCGCGCCGCCCTGGTGAACCTGCGTGCGGCGATGGACGGCATGGAGGACGGCGCCACCCACCGACTGCCCGTCGAACAGCCGAAGCCGCGCACGGAGTCGGAGGTCCGCGCCTTCATCGAGACCCTCGATCTCTCCTTCCGCGCCCAGGAGTTGGGCTTCGCCACCGTGCAGATCGCCGGCAACGTGGATCTCGCCGCGGCTGCCGAGCGGCGCAGCTGGCCGGAGCGGCTGCTCGGCGGGGAACCGGGCGCACTGGCCCAGCCGCTGGGCTCGGCCGTCGAGCGCGCCGCCGCCCACCTGGAGCTGCGCTCGGTCTGGCTTCACAACAGCCTCCGGGGTGCGCTCGGTCTCGGAATCGCCGTGGCGCTGGCGAACGCGACAGGGGTCCAGCACTCCTTCTGGGTACTGCTCGGCACCCTGTCGGTGCTGCGCTCCAACGCGCTCAACACCGGGCAGAACGCGCTGCGGGCCTTGGGCGGCACCCTGGTCGGCTCGCTCGTGGGGGTCGGGCTGCTCCAGCTCATCGGCCACCACGGCACCCTGCTCTGGTTCCTGCTCCCCGTCGCCGTGCTCGTCGCCGGTATCGCCCCCGCCGCGATCTCCTTCGCGGCCGGACAGGCGGCCTTCACCGTCGCCCTGGTCATCCTGTTCAACATCGGCCAGGACCCCGACTGGCACATCGTGCTGCTGCGGATCCAGGACATCGCCCTGGGCTGCGCGGTGAGTGTGCTGGTGGGCCTGTTCTTCTGGCCGCGAGGCGCCGGGGCCGCCGTGGAGCGGGCGCTGTCCGCGGCGTACGACACCAGTGCCCGTTATCTCGCGGACGCGGTGGAGTACGCGGCCAGTCGCTGCAGCATCGGCTGCCTGCCGACCGACGCACCGCTGGAGGCGGGCCGACAGGCGGCCGCCGCGGCCCGCCGACTCGACGACGCCTTCCGCAGCTACCTCGCCGAACGGGGCGCCAAGCCGGTACGGCTCTCCGACATGACCACCCTGGTCACCGGGATCGTAGGACTGCGCCTCGCCGCGGACGCGGTGCTGGAACTGTGGCAGCGCAACGGCGGCGACGAACAGATCCAGCCCGACCGCTCCGAGGCCCGGCTGATCCTCCTCGACACCGTCGTCCGGCTCTCCGACTGGTACCGCGACCTGGCCGCCGGACTCGGTCAACACACCGCCGCACCGGACCCGTTGGCACTCAACACCGAGGAAGAAGCGCGCCTCGTCGACTCCCTGCGCCGCGACCTGCGCGACGACGACGGACGCGCCACGGCCACCGCCGTCCGCATCATCTGGACGGCGGACCACCTCAACGCGGCCCGCCGCCTCCAGTACGTCCTGACGGCGGCGGCGCAGCCGAGCGCTTCGGTCTGAGGCTGCGCCGCGTCCGCGATCCTGCCCGCCGGGATCAAATACGTTGGCCATCCCCCGAGTTGGTGCATACCTTTCTGTCCGTGACCCGACGCCGCCGTGCCGCACCCGTCGCGCCTGTTCCCCGGCCTCCATCTCCGCCCGGGCTGTTCTCCCGTACGTATCTGGCCGCGACCGCGAGTTTCGCGGCGGTGATGTTCCTGAGCGGGTTCGCCGCGCTGGCGGTGATGCCGTTGCTGCCGGTGGCCGCCAGGGATCTCGACGGGGTGGTGCTGTATCCGCTGGTGGCGGGGGCGTTCGTCGCCGCGAGCCTGCTCGGCGGGGTGCTGGGCGGGACCTGGGCGGACCGTGCCGGGCCTCGTCGGCCGCTGATGGCCGGGGTGGCCCTGACCGTCGTCACACTGCTCGTCTCCGCGACGAGTACGACCATCTGGCAGCTGGCCCTGGGACGATTCGCGGACGGCATCGCGGCCGGACTGGTGGCCGTGGCGATCAACGTGGCCATCGGGCAGGCCTACCCGGATCACATGCGTGCCCGCGCCCTGGCCCTGATGAGCGCCTGCTGGATCGTGCCGTCACTGGCCGGTCCGCCGCTCGCCGGGCTCGTGGCCGCGTGGTGGTCCTGGCGCGCGGTCTTCTTCGGCCTCGCGGGCCTCACCCTGCTGCCGGCGGTGACAGCGGTGCTGCTGCTGCGCGGGCGGGGGCCGGAGGGTGGAGCGGTAGCTGCGCAGGACGCCCGAGGGCCAGAGGGGCCGGTGCGTCGGCCGGCCCTGTCCGCCGCGCTGGCGGTGAGCGTGGCGGCGGCGCTCGCTCAGTACGGCGTCTCCGCCTGGGACGTACGGCATGTGGTGTGCACGGTCTCCGGACTGGCGCTGCTCGTGGTGTTCGCGCCGAGGCTGCTGCCGCCGCGTACCTGGCGAGCCGGGCGCGGGCTCCCCGCGACGGTGCTGCTGCGGGCGCTGACGTCCGGCGCGTACTTCACGCTGGAGGCGTTCGTACCGCTGATGTTGAGTACGGCTCGACGGGTGCCGGGCGTGGTGACGGGGCTCGCCTTCACCGGGGCCGCGCTCGCCTGGGCCGGGGCGTCCTGGCTCCAGGGACGCCTGCAGGACCGGGTGCCTCGGCACCGGCTCGTCGCCGTCGGGGCCGGGATGATGGCGGCTGCGGTCGTGTCGGCCGTGGTGTGCGTCCTGCCCGTGGTGCCCGCGGCCACGGCGGTGTCCTCGATGGTGCTGGCCGCTGTCGGCATGGGACTCGCTACGCCTTCGCTGACCCTGCTGTCCCTCAACCACGCCCCGGCCGGCGGGCAGGGCTATGCGAGCAGCGCGATGCAGACCGCGCAGAACCTGGGCCAGACGATCGTCCTGGCCCTGGCCTCGGCCCTGTTCAGCGCGGTGTCGACGGCGACGAACAGTCAACTCGCCCCGTTCGTCTGGGCGTTCGCGCTGCTGGTGTTGCCGGTCACCGCTACGGCCCGCCTGGCGGCCCGCACACGGACGGCAGGACCGGAGCGAGGACACGCCTCCGGATCGGCCGTCACCGCTTGCCCTGCTGAACCCGTTGACGAGAGATAGATTCCGAGACCTGCCGGTCTACCGGCCGACTGCTGGGCCTGTGCGCCGGCTCGCGGGATGCTGGGTGGGTGGGTGCCCCGACCCGAACGGGAGGCAACCACCGTGAAAGCCATCGTGCAGGACGTCTACGGCCCGGCTGACGTACTGGAGTTGCGGGACGTCGACCGCCCGGTGCCCGGCCCCGACGAGGCACTGATCCGCGTGCGGGCCGCCGGCGCAGGGCCCGACGTGTGGCACCTGATGACCGGCCTGCCCTATCCCGCGCGGCTCGTCTTCGGGCTGCGCAGGCCGAAGAACCCCGTCCCTGGCTGGGACGGCGCGGGGGTGGTCGAAGCGGTGGGCCCCGGCGTGACCGACCTCGAACCCGGAGACGCCGTCCACGGCGAATGCCGAGGCTCCTTCGCAGAGTTCGCCCTTGTCAGGGCCGGCAGGATCGCGCGCAAACCCGACTGCCTCACCTTCGAACAGGCCGCCGCCGTCCCCTGCTCCG
Source organism: Streptomyces sp. NBC_01622 (assembly GCF_045209635.1). NCBI lineage: Bacteria > Bacillati > Actinomycetota > Actinomycetes > Kitasatosporales > Streptomycetaceae > Streptomyces > Streptomyces sp. NBC_01622. The sequence goes on along the minus strand of NZ_CP109293.1, from coordinate 272,306 downwards.
GTGTCACCGTCCTCCAGGCGCTGCACACCAAGGCCGGTCTGCGGCCGGGCCGGCAGGTCCTGGTCGTCGGCGCCTCGGGCGGAGTGGGCAGTTTCGCCGTCCAGCTCGCCACCGCGCACGGCGCCGAGGCCACCGCCGTCTGCGGTCCGGACGCGGCGGACTTCGTCCGTTCCCTGGGGGCCGTCGACGTCATCGACTACACCCGCGAGGAGATCACCGACCGCCCGCGCAGATACGACGTCGTCCTCGACGCCGCTGGCAACCGCAGCGTCTCACTCCTGCGCAGTGTCCTCACTCCGCGCGGCACCCTGGTCCGTGTCGGCGGCGAAGGCGGGAGCCGCTTGTTCGCCGACGCGGGCATCCGTCTGGAGATGGGGCTGCGCTCGCCGGTCGCCGGAAGCTCCGGGGCATGCTCACGGTCGTACGCCGTGCGGACCTCCTGACGCTCGACGCGATCATCGACAAGGGCGAACTCACTCCCGTGGTCGACCGCACCTTTCCACTGGCCGAAGCCGCCGACGCCGTCCGCCACTTGGAGAACGGCCATCCGCAGGGCAAGGTCGTCGTCACTGTCGCGGGACCGAGGAATTGACCGTCGACTGCCACAACTCCCGCGCCTCCGCCGCGACTCCGGGCGCCGCCAGCAGCAACGGCTCGTCGTAGGCCGGGAGTTCGGGCACCGCGACCGCCCCTGCCTCCGTCGCGATCAGCAGCGCCGGGAGACCGTCCACCGGGTGGAACTCACCGATCGCGGCGGCCGCCGCCCGGCCCGCCGCGACCTGCACCAGGGACAGGGCCGTCGAACCCATCACGCGTACCGTGCAGTGCCGGTCGGCCAGTCGGGCCAGCAATGCGTCCAGGCCCGGCCAGTGCGCGTGCGCCGCCCACTCCGTCATGAACACATGGCCGGTCAGCGTCGCGTGGTCCGCCGCGTGGATCGGGACGCCGTTCAGGTAGGCGCCCCTGCCCCGTACGGCCGTGAACACCTCGACCCGCCACGGGTCCGCGACCAGACCCAGCAGAGGGGAGCCGTCCGGCCGCGCGAGGCCCAGCGAGAAGGAGCACCAGCCCAGCCCGTGGGCGTAGTTGGTGGTTCCGTCCACGGGATCGATCACCCAGTGCGGGGCGTCCGACGCGCCCTCCTCGACGCCGTACTCCTCGCCGTCGATCCCCCAGCCGGGGAACTCGCGCCGCAGCACCGACCGTACGTGCCGCTCCACAGCCTCGTCCGTGTCCGTGACGATGTCGGCCGGGCCCGCCTTCTGCCGGACCGGGCCAGAGGACCCTCCGTTCCCGCCGCGGATCGTCTCCGATGCCCACTCGGCCAGCTCCACGGCCACCCGAAGCGCGGCATCCAGGTCATGCTCGTTCGTCACTGCTCTTCACCACTCCAGTACTGTGCGGGCGAACCTTCCCGTGTCGGCCTCGATCCAGGAGATCACGTCGGTGTACGGCTGCGTCGGCGGCCTTGCCTTCGGCGAGCCGTACGCCGGGACCACGGACGCCTCGCGGTACGGGGTGCGGGCGTGGTTGGCGGTACATGACGTGCGATATGGCACGGTTGCGGTTCGTATAGGCGGTATGCGACGACGAATATCAACCTGGGACGGGCTTTCCCGTCTGTGCATGGCCGTGGTGCTGTCCGGCCTTCTCCTCACCGTGACCGGTATGGCCCCCCCGCCGACCACGGCCGAACCCGGACCCGTGCGGGGCAGCGCCTACATGGGCATCGGCGTCATGGCCCACGACGGGACGGGCGGCAGGACCGGCGCGGTGTCCCCGGAGGAGCGGGCCGGGCAGACCGAGGGCGTCGACGTCTCCAGCTATCAGAGTGACGTGGCGTGGCCCACTCTGTGGAGCGCCGGTACCAGGTGGGCCTACACGAAGGCCACGGAAGGTACCTCCTACCGGAACCCGAACTTCGGCGACCAGTACGAAGGCGCGTACGACGTCGGCATGGTCCGCGGGGCCTACCACTTCGCCACGCCGGACTCGGGCAGCGGAGCCGCGCAGGCCGACTACTTCGTGGACCACGGCGGGGCCTGGTCGGGCGACGGCCGGACACTCCCGGGGGTACTCGACATCGAGTGGAATCCCTACGGGGACTCCTGCTACGGCAAGTCCACGAGCGGCATGGTCACCTGGATCGGTGATTTCCTGAGCCGCTACAAAGCCCGTACCGGCCGTGATGCCGTGATCTACACGTCCACCAGCTGGTGGAGCAGCTGCACCGGCGGCTACCGGGGATTCGGTGCCACGAACCCCCTGTGGGTGGCCCGGTACGCCTCGACCGTGGGGGCGCTTCCGGCGGGCTGGTCGGCGTACACGATGTGGCAGTACACGTCGACCGGGCAGACGGTCGGTGACCACGACCGGTTCAACGGCTCCCAGGACGCGTTGCGCCGGTTCGCCGCCGGCTGACAGGCGGGTGCCGGGGGCTCCGGCCCCCGGTCCCGACCTCGGCGGCGGGTTGTCATCCGTTCTTGGGGTACGCCGGTCCGGCCAGCAGGACGGGCTCGATGGCTTCGTACCGGCTGCGTGCGCGCGTGTTGGACCTTCTGCGGGACAGGACAGTGGCGACGAGGCCGCTGAGGAACCCGGCCGGGACGGAGACCAGGGCGGTCGTGGTGAAGGGGAACCAGTTGAAGTCGGCGTCGGGGAAGGCGGATTGAGGGGTGCCGGAGACGAGGCTGGTGCCCGGGAGGAGGACGAGGACGCTGACGGTTCCGCCGATGAGTGTGGCCAGCAGGCCGGCGCGGGTGTAGCGGCGCCAGAAGAGGCTGTAGAGGAGCGCCGGGGCGATGGCCGAGGCGCCCAGGCAGAAGGAGAGGATGGCGAGGGGCTGGAGACTGCGGTGCTGGGCGAGTACGGCCAGCGCGATCACGGGGATGCCCACGGCCAGGGCGGACAGGCGGGCCAGCGCCATTTCGCGCAGCGGCGGTGTGTCGGGGCGGGCGGCGATGTCGTGGGCGAGGGAGTTGGCGCAGGCCAGCGTCATGCTGGCCACGGAGGCCAGCAGGGTCAGGAAGATGGCCGTGGTGACGGTGGTGAACAGCAGGCTCTCCGGACGGGAGAGGTCGGTGCCGAACGCGGCGCGCGCCCCGAGGAGATAGGCGGTGGAGCCACGCGGGTCCGCGGTGGTGATGGTTTTCGCTCCGATGAGGGCGGTGGCGCCGACCGCGACGACGGTCATGACGGCGATGAACAGCGCGACCGCCGACACGGCCCAGGACATCGCACGACGTACCTGCCGGGTACTGCCGGCGGTGTACATGCGCATGGTGACGTGGGGGAGGGACGCACCGCCGAGCACGATGGCGCACTGGGTGCTGACCATGTCGAGGGCGGGGTGCCGTCCGCCGGCGAACTGGAGCCCGTAGCGCAGGTAGTTGTGGCCGGCCCCGCTGTTCTGCGCGGCCGTCCGGAACAGGGCCGGGGGGCTCCAGCCGAAGGTGTGCAGGATCAGCGCGGCGACGACCAGGCCCGAGCCGAGGAGGATCACGGTCTTCAGGATCTGGATCAGTGCGGTGCCGCGCATGCCTCCGAGAGCCGCGTACGTGATCATGAGCGCCCCGGCCCCGACGACACAGCCGGTGCGCATGGTGCTGTCGGAGAAGCCGAGGACGTATGCCAACAACTGTCCTACGCCGGCGAGTTGGACGACCATCATGGGCACCAGTGCGGCGAAGGTGACGGCGCAGGCGGTGATGCGGACCGCGCGGCCGGGCATACGGCGGGCGAGCACGTCGCCCATGGTGAACCTGCCGGTGTGGTGCAGCGGTTCGGCCAGCAGGAACATCAGGAGCAGCAGGGAGAGCAGGGTGCTCAGGGCCAGGACGACACCGTCGTAGCCGCAGAGCGCGATGATGCCGCCGACGGTCAGAACGGTGGCCGCGGAGATGTAGTCGCCGGCGATGGCCAGGCCGTTGCGCAGCGGGGAGAGGAACCGGTAGCCGGTGTAGAACTCGTCGAGGTCGTCGCGGTCCGGGCCGGTGACCACGCACAGCAGCAGGGTGAGGGTGACGACGCTGAAGAACGCCACGAGTGACCAGGACTGCGCGGCGCCCTTGAAGTCGGTCACGGCAGGACCTGCTCGTCGCGGGGGTACGGCGTCTGATGGCGCACCCGCTGGGCGAGGGGGTCGACGTGGCGTCGCGCGGTGTACTCGTAGAAGAGCACGGCCAGCCAGGTGACGGGGAGTTGGACCAGGGCCAGACAGAGGCCGGCGGGCAGGCCGCCGAGGGCGGGGGCGGTCATCACCGAGGGGAGTGCGACGGTGAGGGTGAGGAAGACGGCGAAGTAGCCGAGCGCGGCGAGTGCGGCGACGCGTCGCTGCCGGCGGCAGGCCCGGCGCAGAAGTCGTAGATCGCGGTGGGGGCCGGTCCATGAACGGGCCCGCACCGACCGCCAGTTGGTGTTGCCGGTGCTGTGGGCGGCGGGTGGCGGCGAGGGCGGGATGGGGGAGGCGTGTCGTGCGGGCCGGTGGCGCAGCGGGTGTAACTCGGAGCTGTCGGCGGACATTCCAAGATCTCCTAGTGGGTCGTGGGCCCCAACAGGTGCCGACCGCGAGAACGCGGGGGAGCGGTCCTGGTCACCGCACGCTATGCGGGCGCCGGAGCCCGCGCAGGACTTCCGGCGAACTCCCTGGTGAGAACCACTGCACCGCGCTGACCTCGGATGTTGTGGATGTGAGGGGTGAGATGAAACATCACGGGAGTGCCGTGTGAGGCACGTCTGCTGAAGGCGTTCCTGTTGTCCTGCCAGGTGCGGGGCCGATCAGGTCACCCGGCCCACGAGTACGGAGACCTGGACGCTTTCGGGATACGGGCCGGACGGGAGCGACCGGTGAATCCGCTCGGCGAACGCGGGCCGATCCTCCTGCCCGGGCAGCTTGTCCGCGGGGATCGCGGAGTAGACACCGCCGATGATTTCGTCGATGCTCAGCTCGTCGCCGTAGTCGATCACCGTTTCCCGCACATCCGTGAACCCGGCGGCACGGAGCGCCTCCGCGTATCGGCGCCGGTCGTCCGCGGCGGTCCCGCACGTTGCCTCCAGCCTCCTGCCGAAGTGCTCCTCCAGGCAGGCCCGCAGCGCGTGTGACCAGGCACAGTCCTGCAGCCACAACGGTGTGCCGTTGGCCACCACGGCGACACCTCCGCCCGCACGGAACAGGGGCGCCAACGTACGGAAGAGCTCCTCGTGCCGCATCCAGTGCAGGGCCTGCCCGATCACCGTCATCGCCAGGGATCCCCGCCCCACCAGCGCTCCGAGCGCGGGGACGTCGCTGTCGGCGCCCAGCACCCAGGTCACATTGCGCACGCCCTGCCCCGCGGCCGTCTCCCCGGCGAGCCGCAACATGTCCGGTTCCGGGTCCATGCCGATGACGGAACGGACCCGGGAAGCAAGGGGAAGTGAGAGCTGGCCAGTGCCGCATCCGAGGTCGAGCACGATGTCGTCGGCGTCCAGCGCGAAGGCTGTCCGCAGAGCCTCGATGACCGGAGGCGGATAGCCACGACGGTACTTCGCGTAGAACTCGGCGACCTCACCACTGAAACCCACACCCACAGTCATGCCCCTCACCCTGGCGAGGGCGGGCCGATCAGGACAGCTCAGCAGCACGCGGATCGCTACCAGCAGAAAACTCCCGCACCCATCGCACCTACTGAAGGACTCCGACAGCGGACCAGGCGTCGAGAACCGTGCGATGCTCGTCGCCCTCGCCGTAGAGGCGGAGAGCCGCGGTGGCCGTCAGGCGGGCGAAGTCGGCGAACTGTACGTTCTCGTCGAGTTCGGCGCTGGTCAGGGCCGCCCACCAGATCTGTCCGGCCCGTTCCCACGCCTTGCCGCCCAGCCGCTCGGCGACAAGGTAGAAGGCGTGGTTGGGGATACCCGAGTTGAGGTGCACGCCTCCGTTGTCGCGTTCCGTGTGCTGGTAACCCTCCATCGTCCTGGGCTGCGGTTCGGTGCCCAGAACGGCGTCGTCGTAAGCGCTGCCGGGATCCTTCAGCGAACGCAGCGTGTCGCCGTGGATGCCGGGAGCCAGCAGCCCGGCGCCCAGGAGCCAGTCCGCCTGATCCACGGTCTGATCCAGCGTGTACTGCTTGAGCAGTACTCCGAAGACATCGCAGATCGAGTTGCGCAGGGCGCCGGTCTGTCCGTAGTAGGGGATCAGGCTCAGTTCGCCGAGTCCCTTCCAGATCTCGACCCCGATGATGTCGACGCACTTGCTGAACCGGGTGAAGATCTGGTCGTCGCCGTCCCCGAGGACCAGGACCTCACCGTTCCAGAACGCGTTGTTGTAGTGCCGGTCGTAGTGGACGACCGCCGCGATCGGTCCCTCGCCGGGCCTCGCGACGTACTCGCGGCCGAAGACCTCCCGCAGAAACTCCGACGCGGCCAAGAGCCCCTCGTACGCCTCGTCGACGGCCGGGTCACCCACCGGACCGTGACCAGTTGAACGGGCCACCGTGGAGAGGCGGTTGAGATCCGTGCCCCACCGTGCGTCGAAGACCACGTGCTTCACGTCCTCGGCCGACGCCATGTCCGGATTCCGTACGACGCGCCCCTCCTCCACGTACACCTCGGCACGGCGGAGGACGAACTGCGGCGGGGCCTGATCGGTCAGCCGTTCCAGCAGGAGCAGCGGGACCACGCTGGAGCGCAACAGTGCGGGTTCCAGCGGACTGGCGCTGCGGTCGACCAGTTCCAGCCGGCTCGTCCACGCCCGGATCTGGCCCTTGGAGATCCGGGCCACCTCGCCGATCTCCGTGATCGCCCGCACCAACCGCTGCACGGCGTCGCGAGCCAGGTCCTCGCGAGCCTCCTCGGAGACGGTGTCCCCGGTGATGAACGGCATTGCCTCATGGGTCGCGGCCCTGAAGATCACGTCCGGCTCCGCCGGCACGGCACTGGCCGGATCGCTGACCGGCGTGTCCGTCCGACTGCCACTCGTCGTCGGCCTCCTGGCCGTCTTTGTTGCCGTCGCCGCCGCGACCGCCGAGACGCGCTTCGGGAGAGCCGACGACAAGCACCCGTGACCGTACCGAGGGAATCTCCACCCAGATTCTGACCATGTCGGATTCCAACGCGGGCGTCAGCACGTTCCAGGATCCGTACCCGGACAAGGGAATGGGCGTCTCATGGCGTCAGGATGACCCGGTGCTGGGAGATTCTTGCCGGAACCATTGCCGCGCCTACCGGTTGTACAACCACTTCGAGAGGTAGGCCGTCGGCTCGACGTGTTTGCGACGGGGTTTGCGCACAAGGGCAAGGCGGGTCGGTTCGTTCCGGAGCCCATACATCCCCCTGGGGTGCCGTCGCCGCACGCGCCTCTGGGTGAACTTCGCGTTCAGAAAGTCCCGTTGGCCTCGTTGACATGCCATCAGCACACACGTTTCACTCGACACTCGTGCATGGCAACGTTGTCAGGCCGTCGGGGGCGACCGGAACTGTTGCCTGTCGCCGGCGTTCCGGGATCCCGGTGCGTCGGCACCTGTTGTGCCAGGCACGAATTGCTGCGGAGGCAACCGATGGTGAGACCCCGACATTCAGCTGCGCCACGTGACCGCATGAGATCCCGCCGATATTCGGCCCTGTTCTGCGTCCTGGGCATGGCTGTTCTGCCACTGCCGGCAGTGGGCAACGCCTATGCCGCGAGCGGCGCGACGCCGGCCCTGGTGACGGACCCCGCGTCCCTCGTCAACCCCCTCATCGGCACCTCCGGTGCGGTGGACACCTTCCCCGGCCCCGACATGCCGGCCGGGATGGTCCAGTGGGGCCCCGACACGACGCCCGACCGGCCCGACGGCGGCGGCTACGAGTACAACGACAAGAAGATCTCCGGCTTCAGCCTCACCCACATCTCGGGCCCGGGCTGCCCCGTCGCGGGCGACCTGCCCGTCCTGCCGGTGACCGGCGCACTGTCGGGCGACCTCGGCACCACGTCCGCCGGCTTCAGCCACACCGACGAGCAGGCGGGCCTCGGCTACTACAAGGTCACCGACGCGAACGGCGTCAGGACCGAGCTGACCGACACCACCCGCGCAGGGCTTGGCCGCTTCACCTTCCCCGCGGGGCAGCAGGCCAACCTGCTGTTCAAGCTCAGCGGCGGTGCCACCCAGATCGACGGGACCCGCGTCCAGGTCGTGAACAGCCAGGAGATCAGCGGCGCGATCGACAGCGGTCACTTCTGCGGCGCCGCCAACAGATACACGCTGCACTTCGACATCAAGTTCGACCGGCCGTTCGCCGCGAGCGGCACCTGGGTCGGCGGCACCATCACTCCCGACGCGAAATCGCTGAAGGCCGGCAAGGTCCAACCGGCCACGCGGACCTCGAAGTCGGCGCCACTGAAGGAGAAGCACTTCACCGTCCCGGCGAAACCGGCCCCGACGATCCACACGAGCGCGAACCAGCACTCCGGTACGCCGTCCCCGGCAGCGAGCGCCGGTGCCGTACCCCGCTCGACCGCCACGGCCAAGGCCGCCCAGCCGCCCACCACCGGCGCGAACGGCATGTACCTGACCTTCGACACCACCGCGAACCCCACGGTGAACGCGAAGGTCGGCATCTCGTACACGAGTGACGCCGGAGCGGCGAACAACCTCTCCACCGAGATCAAGAAGTGGGATGTCGCCGCCGTCGAACAGGCCAACCACGACGCCTGGAACACGGTGCTGACCAAGCTTCAGGTCGGCGGCGGCAGCTCGGACCAGCAGACGCAGTTCTACACCGCGCTCTACCACGCGCTGCTGCACCCGAACGTCTTCTCCGACGACAACGGCCAGTACATGGGCATGGACAACCAGATCCACACGCTGGCCAAGGGACAGAAGGCCCAGTACGCCAACTACTCCGGCTGGGACACCTACCGCTCCCAGACGCAGCTGATGGCGATGGTCGAGCCGAAGGTCGCCGGTGACGTCGTCACCTCGATGCTCAACGGGTACGACCAGACGGGCCTGTTGCCCAAGTGGGCCTCGAACAACGGCGAAAGCTACGTGATGGTCGGTGACCCGGCCGCCGGCATCATCGCCGACGCGTACGCCTTCGGCGCGACGAACTTCGACACGGCCAAGGCACTCGCCGCCCTCCAGCACGAGGCCACCGTCCCGAACAACGACCGCCCCGGCGAGTCCGTACGGGACGCGAAGGGCTACCTCCCGCTCGACGAGAACGACTACAACTGCTGCAACTTCTACGGCCCCGTCTCCACCCAACTCGAGTACGACTCCGCCGACTACGCCCTGGCGGCCTTCGCGAAGTCGCTCGGCAACACATCTGTCTACGAGAAGTTCGCCACCCGCGCCCAGGACTGGATGAACGTCTTCAACCCGCAGACCGGCTACATGCAGGCCAAGAACAAGGACGGCCAGTTCGCGGGCGGCTTCACCCCGGGCACCTCCAACGGCTTCGTGGAGGGCACCTCCGCCCAGTACACGCCGATGGTCCCCTTCAACCTGCGCCAGCTCATCCAGGCACGCGGCGGCGACACGGCGTACTCGACCTACCTGGACAGCCTGCTCGACAACATCACCCGCCCCGGCAACACCGACGCCGACCTCAGCAACGAACCCAGTGTGGAGATCCCCTGGGAGTACGACTACACGGGCCAGCCGTGGAAGACCCAGGCGGCCGTCCGCGACGCCCAGCAGAACCTGTACTTCGACGCGCCGGTCGGCTCGTTCGGCAACGACGACCTCGGCGCGATGAGCTCCTGGTACGTCTGGTCCGAGCTCGGCATGTACCCGGAGACCCCGGGCACGGACACCCTGGCACTCGGCAGCCCCGCGTTCCCCGAGGCCAAGGTGACCCTCGGCAACGGCAAGACCGTGGGGATCAACGCGCCGCAGGCCGCGCCCGACGCGCCGTACGTGCAGGCGCTCAACGTCAAGGGCAAGGCGTGGAACACCTCCTGGCTGGGCTACCAGCAGTTGCAGGGCGCGGGCACGCTCGACTTCACGCTCGGCACCGTGCCCAACAAGGCCTGGGCGTCCGGCCCTTCGGCGGCACCGCCCTCGGACACCACGGGCGGCGGCCGGGTGCTGGCCGCGACCGGCCCCTCCAACGGCCTGGTGCTCCAGCCGGGCGCGTCCGGTGACGGCACGCTCGACCTGACCAACCTCGGCAGTACGGCCGTCACGGTCGACTGGAAGGCGACGGCGCCCTCCGGCGTCACCCTGGACACGGCGTCCGGCTCGCTGACGGTACCCGCCGCGGGCAGCGCCGAGGCGAAGGTCAAGGTGACGGCGGGCGCGGACGAGGGAACCTACCCGGTCGCCTTCGCACTCACCGACCACAGCACCGGTACGGCACTGAGCGGGGCGACCCTCCGCGTGGCCGTGGCCAAGGCCGGCGCACTGTGGCCGTACAACACCAACGAGGGCATCTACCCCGACGGCACCTCCTTCTCGGGCGGATTCGACAACGGTGGCTGGGCGTTCTCGCAGAACGCACTGGCGGCGGCCGGCGTCACGAGCGGGTCCACCGTCACCGCCGACGGCATCTCCTACACCTGGCCGACGGTGACGTCCGGGCAGCTGGACAACCTGGAGATGGCCGGCCAGACCATCCCGATGCCGTCCGGCGCGTCCGGCGCGTCGCTCGGTCTGCTGGGCACCGCGACCAACGCGCCGACCGACGGCAGCGGGGTCTCGGGCACAGTGACCGTCACCTACACGGACGGCACCTCCTCGCAGGCGACGATCGGCTTCTCGGACTGGACGCTCAACGGCGGCGGCAGCACACCGCTCGCGGGGGACACGACGGCCGTCACGACCGCCTACCGGAACACCGGGAGCGGAGGCCGGGACACCGTGAAGGCCTATGTCTTCGCCACGAAGGTCCCGCTGGACGCGTCCAAGCAGGTCGCGTCGATCACGCTGCCGGTGACGGGCTCGACGGGCGCCGACCACCTGTTCGCGTACGGCTTCGGCCAGTAAGGCAGTTGAGGCACTGGCGGTCCTGACGACGCCGGGCCGGTTCCCGGACGCGAGCCCGGGAACCGGCCTCTCAACTGTCTTCTCCCGACCCATTGTGGTGAGCCCTGTGCACCTTTACTGTTCGGCTTTGCCTGAGTCTGTTTGATGCTGTTCGCCCAGTGGGTCTGGAGGCCGCCGTGCGGGGTAGTCGGAACGGTTCAGTGGGTGCGAGACCCGGTCGACGCCGGTGGTGGCGGGCGGTCCTCGCGACGGCCGCGACCATCGCCCTGGCGGCGGGCATGACCGCGCCGGCCGCGGCGGTGGCGCAGGACATCGGCGAGCGGACGCCTGCCGTCAGTCCGGACGCTTCCGCCGTCGCTCCGCAGGCGCACACCGTGACTCTCGACGGCTACTCGTTCCTCGTCGACGGCAAACGCACCTACCTGTGGTCCGGCGAGTTCCACTACTTCCGGCTCCCGAGCCAGGACCTGTGGCGCGACATCTTCCAGAAGATGAAGGCCGCAGGCTTCAACTCCACGTCCCTGTACTTCGATTGGGGCTACCACTCGCCCAAGCCGGGTGTCTACGACTTCACCGGGGTACGGGATGTGGACAAGCTCCTCGACATGGCCCAGGAGGCCGGCCTCTACGTCATCGCCCGACCGGCGCCGTACATCAACGCGGAGGTCGACGGCGGCGGACTGCCGGGCTGGCTGACCACCAAGGCCGGGAACAACCGCAGCGACGACCCGCAGTTCCTCAAGTACGCGGACGAGTGGCTGACGCAGATCGACCGGATCATCGCCCGCCACCAACTGACCAACGGCACAGGGTCGGTGATCGCCTATCAGGCCGAAAACGAGTACTACAACGGCTCGGCCGCCGGCCGCTCCTACATGCAGCACCTGGAGGACAAGGCCCGCGCCGACGGCATCACGGTCCCGCTGACCGGCAACAACAACGGCACCTTCAACTCCGGTGCCGGCGCCCTGGACGTCGACGGCCCGGACTCCTACCCCCAGGGCTTCGACTGTTCCAACCCCTCCAAGTGGAACGGCGTCCCGGACATCAGCTACGACCACCCCGCCGGAAAACCGCTGTACTCACCGGAGTTCCAGGGCGGCGCCTTCGACCCCTGGGGCGGGCCGGGCTACGACAAGTGCGCCCAGCTCATCAACGACCAGTTCGCCAACGTCTTCTACAAGCAGAACATCGCCGTCGGCGCGACCGCGCAGAGCTTCTACATGACCTACGGCGGCACCAACTGGGGCTGGCTCGGCATGCCGCAGAACTACACGTCGTACGACTACGGGGCCGCGATCCGCGAGACCCGCCAACTCGACCCGAAGTACTACGAGGACAAGCTCATCGGGTACTTCACACAGTCGGTCGCCCCGCTGACGAAGACCGAGGCGATCAGGGCCACACCGCCGGACGACTCCGCGGTCGTCGACACCGCCCGGATGAACCCCGACACCAAGACACAGTTCCACGTCCTGCGGCACGGGAACTCCACCTCCACGGCCGTCGACAAGACCCACATCTCACTCGACTTCAACGCCCAGCCGACCGCCGACACCACCTACACCTGGGACGACCCCGACTCCGCGCTGCAGTACGCCGGTTCGTGGTCGCACGTGGCCAACACGAGCTACACCGGCGGCGATTACAAACACACGGAGTCGTTCTCGAACAAGGCGGGCGACTCGCTCACCGTCCCCTTCGACGGCACCGCGATCCGCTGGATCGGCTCGAAGACCAACAACCACGGCAACGCCGACGTCTACCTCGACGGCACCAAGGTGGCCACGGTCGACGACTCCGGCAGCGAGAGCCAGGCGGTGCTCTTCCAGAAGACCGGCCTGCCGCCCGGCGCGCACACGCTGAAGATCGTCGTCGCCGGGAACCACAGCTCGGGATCCACGGACAACTACGTGGCCGTCGACGCCATCGACGTACCGACGAGCGACTCCGCCGCGGAGCCGACCTACCCGGTCGTGCCGCAGCAGCCCGGCACCGCGATCACCCTCGACGGACGCGACTCCCACGTGATCGTGGCCAACTACCGCCTCGGCGAAGCCCAGTTGCAGTATTCGACCTCCGAGATCATGACCAGCGCGACCATCGGGGACCGGGACGTCGCCGTACTCTACGGCGACGAGGGCAGCGACGGTGAGACGGTCCTCCGCTACGCCACCGAGCCCACCGTGACCGCCAGCGGCGGGACGGTCACGACCAGTTGGGACCCGTCCACCGGTGGCCTCCGCCTGAACTACACGCACAAGGGCCTGATCCGCGTCAGCATCAGCGGCGACGGAAAGCGCCCGCTCCTCCTCCTGGTCGGCGACAAGGCCACCGCGGAGACCTTCTGGCGCCAGGACACCGCGAGCGGCCCGGTGCTCGTGCGCGGCACCCACCTGCTGCGGACGGCGACCAGCCTGCACGGTGGCCACACTGTGGCGCTCACCGGCGACAACGCCGACGGCAAGGACATCGAGGTGTTCACCTCCGCCGCCCAAGTCACCTGGAACGGGAGGGCGTTGGGCACCCACGCCACCGATACGGGGAGCCTCACCGGGAAGATCCCGGTGGCCGCCCCGGTACAACTGCCGACGCTGACGAACTGGAAGCACGCGGAGGAATCCCCCGAAGCGGCCCCAGGTTTCGACGACACCAGCTGGCAGGTGGCCGACAAGGCGACAACCAACAGCGTCTCCGGCGTCAACTCGCTACCGGTGCTCTACGCCGACGACTACGGCTTCCATACCGGCAACACGTGGTACCGGGGCCGCTTCCGCGCCACCGGCAAGGAGACCGGCATCCATCTGGTCTCGGACTCGGGAGGAGGCGCGCAGGCGTTCTCCGTCTGGCTCAACGGAACCTTCCTGGGCAGCTCCACCACGGGCAGCGGTGACTTCACCTTCCCGGCCGGCGCGGTGAAGTCCCAAGGGGACAACGTCATTTCAGTGCTCACCGTCAACATGGGACACGAGGAGGACTACAACTCGACCAACGGCAACAAGGCCGCGCGCGGCCTGACCAGCGCCTCCCTCGTCGGCGCACCGCTGACGTCCGTCACCTGGCGCCTCCAGGGCGTCCGGGGCGGCGAGGACCTCCAGGACACGGTCCGCGGCCCGCTGTCGACGGGCGGCCTCTACGGCGAGCGGGCCGGCTGGTCCCTGCCGGGCTACCCGGACGCCGACTGGAACCGCGTGTCCCTGCCGACAACCGACACGACACCCGGTGTCTCCTGGTACCGCACCGACGCCAAGCTGGACCTGCCGCACGGTCAGGACACGTCACTTGGGCTCACGTTCACCGACGACCCGGCACGCAAGTACCGCGCCACGATCTTCGTGAACGGCTGGCAGGTCGGCAACTACGTCAACTACCTCGGCCCGCAGCACACCTTCCCGGTCCCCAACGGGATCCTGAACCCGAACGGCCACAACAGCATCGCCATCGCCGTGTGGAACCTCGACGGCAGCACCGGTGGCCTCGGCAAGGTCTCACTGACCGACTACGGCAGCTACGCCTCCTCCCTGCGCGTCGCACAGAACGACAGCCCGCGCTACGACGCCGGTAGCTACGCCATGCCGAAGCGTCCGGGAGCGGACGTCACCCTCGACGTGCCGGACACCGCCCAGCCGGGACAGGCCTTCACCGCCCGGACGACGGTCCGGGTGCCGAAGGACGGACGGCCCGCTTCCGGACTGACGGCGTCGCTCGCGGCGCCGGACGACTGGAGCGTGAGTGCCACCAGCCCCGTGTCGGTCAAGCGCCTGCTGCCCGGCACCTCGACCACCTTCACCTGGCAGGTCCAGCCCCCGGCCGGAACGCTGCCATCGGCCTCGGCACTCACCGCCACCGTGCACTACCGGCAGAACGGACGGCAGGCCGTCGGCGGCGACGAGCGCATCGTCCGAGGGATCCCGCCGGCTCCGCCCGCCGGGCAGAGCGACGTGAGCGGTCTGCCGTTCCTGTCGTCCACCAACGGGTGGGGCCCGGTGGAACGGGACACCAGCGTCGGCGAGCAGGCGGCCGGCGACGGCCGTCCGATCACCATCGCGGGCGTCGGCTACGCCAAGGGCCTGGGCACCAACTCCGTGAGCGACGTCGAGCTGTACCTCGCCGGACAGTGCTCGCGGTGGACGGCGTACGTCGGCGTCGACGACGAAACGAACGGCGCGGGCACTGTGACGTTCTCCGTGATCGCCGACGGCAAGACCCTGGTCACCACCCCGACGATCCGCGGCAAACAGGCCGCGGTGCCCATCGACGTCGACATCAGCGGCGCCCAGGTGCTCGACCTCAAGGTCGGCGACGCGGGCGACGGCAACGGCAACGACCACGGCGACTGGGGGACGCCCACGCTGACGTGCGACTGATCGAGAGTCAGGGCAGCGTGGGCGTCCCTACTGCTGGTTCTTCCCGTTGCTCATGCCTCGAGCGGGTCCGGGCCTCGCACAGCGCTGGTCAGCGGGGCCAGGACGCGCCATCCGATCCGCTCGTACAGGGCCCGGCCGTCCGGCGTCGCGCCCAGCACGCCGACTGCGGCCCCCTGTCCGGCCGCGACATCGGCGAGCGCAGCCATCACCAGGCGTCCCAGGCCGCGACGCCGGTGGGCCGGGTCGGTCTCCACCTGGTCGACGACGGCGGTGGATCCGGTGACGGCGATCTGACCGCGTGCGGCGAAGGCGCCGTCCGGGGTGCGCACCAGGGCGCGGGTCACGCCGGCGCGGTTCCAGGTGCGCAGCCGGTAGCCGACGGGCACCTCGGCGTGCGAGGCGCGCAGCTGGGCCGACATCAGGAAGCCGGGACCGGCTGCCAGGGACCAGCCGGGGGCCAGCCAGGGGGTGAGCGACTCCGGTGCCACGAACACCTTCAGCCAGACGTTCGGGGCGGTGGCGTCCTCGGTGATCTTGCGGACGGTCGGCTCGTCGGCGGTGGTCAGGACGTGGCGCATGACGTGCTTGGACAGGCCGACATCGATGGTGAAACCCCAGGGGCTGGGCGCCGGTTCGGCCGCGCCACGCGAAACGGCCCAGCCGTCGACCCACGCTTCTACGGCTTCAGCCGTG
This sequence comes from Streptomyces sp. NBC_01622, assembly GCF_045209635.1. Lineage (NCBI taxonomy): Bacteria > Bacillati > Actinomycetota > Actinomycetes > Kitasatosporales > Streptomycetaceae > Streptomyces > Streptomyces sp. NBC_01622. The sequence goes on along the minus strand of NZ_CP109293.1, from coordinate 256,306 downwards.
TTCCTGAAAGACAAAGCCTCTCCCGATGTAAGTAACGGTCGCGCGTTTCACCTATTACATCAGGAGTGGCGGCGGCTTGCCAGGGGTGAATGGGGCAACCGTGGCCTGCCTTCATGGGTCTAGCCCCCGATGACACACCATCAGGTCCGGCCGTTTGGGGAAGCGGCGGACCCAGCGTCCCGAGGGGGGACCTCATGCGCATGCGCCCGGCCGTCGCCGCAACTTTCCTGACAGCCACTCTTTCCGCATCGATGCTTCCGGCCGCCGCCCAGGCGGCGGACAGGGCAGTCGCCGACGACACCACGTTCTCGAACGTGGTGGTCAACGGAGGCAAGGACATCGTGCTCGGTCTGACCACCAGAAAGACCGTCACGATCACGTGGACCGCCCACGACCCTCAGGGCGTTGCCGCGTCCTGGGCCTACCTGTGGCACGGCCCCAACACGGACGACGCCGACGGCGCCCTCCCGCTGTACCCGCCGACGGGAACCTGCGTGGTGTCGTCCGCGGACCCGACCACCTCCACGTGCAAGGTGAGCCTCGCCGTGGACGCTGCGCGGGACTTCGACCACAACGGCCTCGCCGGAGCCTGGAAGGTGCTCGCCGGGGCGCAGGACACCACGGACGAATGGACGGAGATCGACGAGGCCGGCACGGCGAACTTCAAGCGATACGCCAAGGTGACCGTCAATGCCTCGCCCGAGCCGGTGAAGAAGGGCAGGACCATCACGGTCACGGGCAAGCTGACCCGCGCCAACTGGGACAGCGGCACCTACACCGGCTACCAGGACCGGCCGGTCCAACTCCAGTTCCGCAAGAAGGGCAGCTCCGTCTACACCACCCTGAAGACCGTCACCAGCGGCGTCGGCGGCACGCTCAAGACCACCACCAAGGCCAAGGCCGACGGCTACTTCCGCTTCGTCTTCACCGGTACCCCCACCACCGGTGCGTCCACGGCGACAGGGGACTTCGTCGACGTCAGGTGACGAACCGCGCCCGCTCCCACCCGCTCGGTCCTCCTCGGCATGGGCGTGATCACGGCCGTCGCCTTCGTCGTCGCGCTGTTCGGCCTGCGCCGCGGAGTCCAGCAGGAACTGCCCTCGGACAAGCGGGAGTTGAGGGCGGCCCAGGCACCTGGAGAGGGAGACTGAAGAGCGGTTCAGGTGCCGTACGACGGTCGGCGCCCGCCCGGGGAATCGGTTCCGGCGGTCAGGTCGCGTCCAGCGGCTCCCAGGTGGCCCGGACCAGCGCCCGTTCGGTGCCGGCCAGGTAGACGGCCGCGGCGAGCCAGGCGCGCGCGTACCCGTCCGGGTCGGCTTCCTCGGTGCGGCCGAACACATCGCGCCCACGCCGGTCCGCCTCCGCGGCGAGCGCGTGCGACAGATCAGCGGCCGTCCGGAATCCGGCCCGCCGCAGCGCTACGACGGCCCCGGCCCGGTCGCCGTCACGCGCGGGCTCGGCGGCGGCCCTGCGCCCACCGGACACGGCGACCTCGACCAACCTCCGCAGCCGCCACAACGGCGCCTCGGTCACCGGGTCGGACGGGATGCGGAGGAGCCCGGCCGTCTCCGGGAGAGCGTCGGCGGGCGGCAGATGGCTGCCTTCGATGCGGTCGTAGCCCAGATCGGCATGGCCCTGCCACTCCGCGGGCAGCCGCAGCGTCGCCGTAGTCTCATCCGGTTCCGGCGCTGGGCCGACGGCGAGTGGCCGGAGCGTGGCCGCGCGATCGGGATCGAGGCGGCCGACGACGCGCAGTCGCAACCCGGGGCGGGACGCCAGTCGGCGAAGGTTCGCGGTGTGGCCGAGGTCGGGGTGACCGTTGGCCGGCAGGAGGCGGATCAGAAGGCCGTCCGGGTCCGCCCGGCCGGAGGTCAACTCCTGTGCGAGCAACTGCTGGTCGACGACTCCGACGATGACCAGATCACAGCCGATCAGCTCACCGGCCGTCCGTTCGGCCCCCTCCGGATCGCTCACCGGAGCGTTCCCGAGCCGGGCGGCGACGGCCTCGGCGAGCGGCCGGGCGAACAGGGAGGCCAATGCGCCCGAGGTCCAGGACCGGCCCGCGACCGGCGTCGCCCGGACTCCCTTGCCCGCACCGAGACGACCGTCCGAGGACAGCGTCGCCCCCGAGATCAGCAGCCCTCCCCGGGAGAGCCCGGCATGGTCGACGCTTCCCGAACCGAGCGCGACCGTGGCTATGGCGGCTCCGCGCGCACGGGCGGAACCCCCCGGCTTCACGTCCGCCACGGTGAACCAGCGCCCGTCGTCGGAGATGACATGGGTGACCACCCCGCCGTAACCGGTGGCGGAGATCACCGGCTCCCGGCACACCCCGTGCACGCGCAGCGCGCCCTCCGGCCGGTAGTTGCGGCGGGCGGTTCCCACCAGCGCCGGGGCCGGATCCGCTGCCGCCAACAGGCTCGTGGTCAACAGCAGTTCACGCAGATCGGCGACCAGGTCGGCCAGCCGGTGACCGTCATGACGGGACCGCGCGCCGCGCAGGCCGCGGACCACCCGCAGCGCCGCCGCCTCGGCGCGGTGCAGCCCGGCGAGGCGCGCGGTGTGCGAGGCGCGCAGCACCTCCGCCTGCGCCACCGCGCCCGCGGCGGGCACCCCGGCGGCCAGAACGGCAGCCGCGGCGGCCCACAGCGAGCGGGCGGCGGTCAACTGAGCGTCCGTGGGCCTTGTTTGCGGCGGGTGTGCGGCGATGTCCGGTCCGGGCACACCGACGACGGCCTGGACAGTGTCCTGCGCCGGTGACTCGACCTCCGCAGAGGTGTCGCCCTCCTGGGCTACGGCCGTCTCCGAGTCTGCCACCGGACACGCGCCGAGGACAGCGGCGAGGTGCAGGCATCTCGGGGCCAGGAGACAACTGCACACGGCCTCCCCGGCGTCCGTGACCGCCCCGGAGGGACCCGGCGTGAGGACGACCTCCGCGTCCTCACCGCACCGCACCCGGCGCACGGCGCCCTCGACGGTGACGGGTGCGGCCACGTACGTCTCGATCGCGGCGTCCAGCTTCTTGCGCAGTCGGGAGGTCAGGGCCTCCACGGCGGCAGCGGCCACCTCGGGCGTCACCGGGGGCAGTTCGGGGTTCATCGGGACTCTCCGCGAAGGCGTTCGCCCACCCAGCGGGCAAGGGCGAGAGGACTGAGGGCGGCGACGGGCATCCCGGCCGCGACGAGTTGCTGGGCGACGGGCACGGAGTAGCGCGGGGTGCCGGAGTCGTCCAGGGCGGCGCAGCCCATCAGATGCACCCCGGAACTCGCGAGCGCCCGTACCTCGCCCAGAAGCCCGCCCAGTGGATAACCCTCCTCGAAGTCGCTCACCACCACCACGAGGGTCCGGCTGGGTACGGTCACCAGGGATCGGGCGTGGGCCAGACCGGCCGCGATGTGCGTGCCGCCGCCCACCCGCACCTCCAGCAGCAGGGACAGCGGGTCCTCGACCTTGTCCGTCAGGTCGATCACGTCCGTCGAGAACGCCAGGAAGTGTGTGCTGAGCGTGGGCACTCCACCCAGTACGGCGGCGGTCAGCGCCGACCAGGTCACGGAGGCCTCCATCGACCCGGACACGTCGACCACCAGGATCAGCCGCCAGTCCGCCTCCTTGCGCGAACGGGTGCTGAACACCGGCCGCTCCGGCACGACCAGGGTGCTGCCGTCGGCCCTCTTGCGGGCGTGGACCAGGTTCGCGCGCAGGGTGCGCGGCAGGTCGATCCGCCCTCCCGGACGGCGAGTCGGTCGGGGGGTGGCCAGTCCGCTCAGCGCGGGCCGCATCCGGGTGGCCAACTCCTTGGCCAGCTCGTCGACCAGCTGGCGCACCAGCGGTCGCAGCCGGGCCAGTTGCTGCTCGGGCATCCCGCCGGCCAACGACAGCACGGATGTCAGCAGATCGACCGAGGGACGTACGGACTTGGGGTCGAGTTCGGCCAGCACGTCGCTGCGACCCTGATCGGCGGCGCGGGCGAGGACCTCCTCGCGCACCTCCGCGCCGAACAGCGCCTGGAGTTCCTCGGCCCACTCACGCGCGGTCGGGAAGGAGACGTCCTGCCCGCCGGGACCGCTGTCCCGGCCCAGGTCCGAGGAGCCCTCGCCGCGACCCCTGCCGTACAGCTCGTCGAGCGCGTGCGCGTAACGGCGGGCGCCCGCCGACAACTTGTCGCTCTCCCTGCCGAGGAGCAGACGCCACCGGTCCGTCGGTGTGAGACGGAGCTCGTCATTGATCGACGGGTCCGGCACCGGCACGGGACGTGGGGCGGCGGTCTCGGGCTCCGGCGACTCGGTGGGCCGGGGCGTCGGGGGTCCCGCCCGCAGCGCGCCCACCGCCGTACGACCGGCCTCGTCCGCAGCCGCCCACAGGGCCAGCAGTCGCGGGGAGGCGGACAGCGTCAGGTCGAGGCGGTCGCCCAGCCGCTCCGTGACCGTGTTCAGCAGACGGTCACGGCCCGCCGGGGACAGCGTGTCGAAGCCGCCGCGCAGGGCGGGCAGCCGGTCCAGGAACGCCTGGTCGCCGAGCGAGTCGACCCGGTCGAGCAGTGGGTCGAGCGCGGTCGGCGCCGACTGGAGCAGCGGTGCGGCCCCGGTCAGCAGTCCGGCGAGTCTGCGGGCCAGCGCGTGCCGTCCGTCGGGGCCGGTGGCGGCATCGATCCAACCGGCGGCCCGTGCGCCGAGAACGTCGGCGTCGTCCAGGTCGAGCAGGACCCGGCAGCCGAGAGCGGCTCCCTGGACGAGGGGCGAGCCGGTCTGCGCGAGACCGCCGAGGGCTTCGTCCATGCGCAGTCCCAGTCGATGGTCGGCGGCGCGTGTGGCCAGGGCGACGAGCGCTGCGGCCTCCTCCGCGTCGTCGCTGCCCGCCAGACCCGGCAGGGACCGTACCGCCGACTCCAGCAGACCGGCGGCGAGTACGCCCGCCGCCTGTCGGGTCTCGGGCGTGGTGCCGGGCAGATGGTCCCGGCGCAGCGCCTCCAACAGGTCGAGTCCGGTGAGGAGTTCGGGGAGCGTCGCGGAGGTGGGCAGCACCTCGGCGGCCTCGGCCAGCCGCTGGGCGACCAGGGCGGGCAGATCGCAGCGGGCGGCGTCCCGAAGTCCCGTCAGGACGAGGGCACACGTGGGGCCGCCCTCCGCCGACACCCTTCGGAAGGTCTCCCGCAGCGTTCCCTCGGCCGCCAGCGCGGCGGTCACGCCCCGCACCCCGGCCAGGTCCAGCCGTACGGGCACGGACGGCACCCACGCCAGCCGCCACCGCGTGGTGAGCGCGGCGGCGTCGCCCGTACCGGCCACCTCGACCGGCTCGCCGTATCCGACCCCGCACACGTCGAGCCTCCTGAGGAGGATCTCGCGCCGGTTGTCGAGGGCCGAACGGAGCGGGTCCAGGCGCAGTTCACGCGAAGCGGGGTCGTCCGGGCCGGGCAGTCGCAGGGCGGCGAGTTCGGCCTCGACGGAAGGGCCGAGCCCGGAGCGCGGGGTGCCCGGCGCGACCCGGCCGCGATCGGTGCCCACCAGGACCACTTCCAGGGCCCGTGCGAGAGCACGGCCCCGGCCGAGCGGCTCGCCCTGCCCCATCACGGACGTCAGCGCCTCCAGCACCTCGCCCCGGCCCGGTGCGGGGAGCCCGCGCAACCGCGCGAGGTCGCAGGCCACCCGCAGTGTTTCGCGGGCCTCGCCGGTCCCTGCCGTGTGCCCCGCCGCGCGCAACTCCCGGCACACTCCCGTGATCGCCCGCGCGGCGGCGTCGTAGAGCAGCTCGGGATCGCCCGCCGCACCGAACACCGCCTGCTGCCAGCGCGGGTCGCGGATCCCGGCCGGATAGCCGGACCGTGAGTCCAGCAGATCGAACGAGTACGGGACCAGGGAGGTGGTAACGGATGAGGGCTCCGTCGGGAGCGCCGAGCCGGCCGATGCCCGCTCCTGTGCGCCCGCCCCGTCAGCAAGCGCCGGTGCGTGGAAGGCACCGATGACCGCCGCGACGCGGCGTCCGCCGGTCGCCGCGAGGGCGATCGTCTCCCGCATATGGGCTTCGCGAGCCAGGTCCACCACGGGCACACCGCCGGACGACCCGGCGTCCTGGCGCAGCGCCCAGCCGACGCCCAGGGCGGCCCGGCGCAGCGACTCGGGTGCGCAGCCGGGGGCGAGGACCTCCACGCTGCGGTCCCACAGGTCGTCCCCGTCACGGCCGGTCCCGGCTGCGGTGAGCGCCTGCGCGAAGGAGGTGGGCGCCGGCCGGTCCTCCACCTCGGCGCGCTCGGGCACCTCCGCGTGCCACCGCGCGTCGGCCATCGGCAGGTCGCAGCAGACGACCTCCACACCTCGTTCCCGGGCCCAGCGGACCGCGGCGAGTTCGGGCGAGAAGTCGGCGAACGGGTAGAAGCCGAGCCGTCCGTCCGCACCGGCACCCGCGAGTGCGACCGGCGCGAGCGTGCCGGGCGCGCCGAGATGGGTCAGCCACGGCTGGAAGTCCACCGGCAGTTCCACGCACACCACCTCGGCACCGGCCGCGTCCAGGAGCGCGGGCACGGCGGCGGCGAGCGCCGGGCTGTGGTGTCGTACGCCCAGCAGGTACGGCACCGCTGAGTCGGCCAGGGCGTCGAGCGCGGCCCGGGGGTCCTGAGCGATCGTCACCGAAGGTTCTCCCGCAGGTCCCAGAGGCGGCGCCAGGTCGCGGAACCGTCCTCGGCGCGGCGGCGCACCGGGCCGTCCCAGTAGCCCAACAGGCGTGCGTGGTCGGTGGGATCGTCCTTGCGGACCACGCCCAGGAGATGGCCGGGCACCAGGTCGAGGGGGTCCCCGGCGGGCAGGTAGGCGGTGGCCACCCCGAGGGACACGGCGACCTGCACCGCCTCCGCGGTGGACATCACCGTGCCCGGACGCTCCACGTCCCAGCCTTCGGCCGAACGCCCGGCCCGCAGATCACGGAAGACGGTCACCAGGACGTCGAGAACGGCGTCGTCGACGTCGAAGGCGGCGCCCGCCCGTTCGACGGCCGCGACAGCCTGTCGTTTCACGAGCGCGGTCTCGGCGTCGACGTCCGCGATCGGATGCACCGTCTCGAAGTTGAAGCGCCGCTTGAGCGCGGCGGACATCTCCGACACACCGCGGTCGCGGAGGTTGGCGGTGGCGATGACGGTGAAGCCGGGGGCGGCGGCGACCTGCGCCTCGTCCGTGCCGGACAGCTCGGGCACGCTCATCCGCCGGTCGGAGAGGATCGACACCAGCGCGTCCTGCACCTCCGGCAGGCAGCGGGTGATCTCCTCGACGCGCGCCACCAGTCCCGAGCGCATCGCGCCGAGCACGGGCGAGTCCACCAGCGCCTGGGGAGTGGGGCCCTGGGCGAGAAGGAGGGCGTAGTTCCAGCCGTAGCGCAGGGCGTCCTCGGTGGTGCCCGCGGTGCCCTGCACGGTGAGCGCGCTGGTGCCGCAGACGGCCGCCGCCAGCAGCTCCGAGAGCATCGACTTGGCCGTGCCCGGTTCACCGACCAGCAGCAGTCCGCGTTCTCCGGCGAGCGTGACCACGCACCGTTCCACCAGGGCGCGTTCACCGACGAACTTGGGGGCTATCACGAGTTCGCGGGGCAGCGTCTCGTGTGGCTTGGAGAGCTTCAGTTGTTCGCCTGCGCTGCCGCACACGAAGGTGATGACGGATCGGGGTGTCAGCAGCCAGCCGGGCGGACGCGGGCCCTCGTCGTGGGCGGCGAGGAAGGCGAGTTCGGTGGCGTGGCGCTCTTCAGCGGGCAGCGTCTGCCGGTCGGGCAAGGCCGTCGCCGTGTCGGTGAGGGTCATGAATGTCCTTGCTGGGTAGGTCTGTTGGTCGTTGATGAGGGGGCGCCGGTGATGTCCGGCACCCCCGGTACGGCGTCTGTCAGCGGCGGCGGCCCCGGCGCACCTTCAGCTCCTCGAACCGGGGAGCGTCGCCCTCCCGGACCCGCTGCCACGCTCTGCGGTACAGGTCCGCGACCGGTTCGGCCGGCACGATCACGCCGAGGGGCGTGTGATCGCCGTCGACGAGGTCGAACAGCGGCAGCTTCCAGCGCTCCAGGGGAACGCGCGGGGAGGGCTGCTCGGCCCAGCCGCCGGGCAGGAAGAGGGAGCGGCCCGCCCTGGTCCGGGTGGCCTCGACCACGAGGTCGGTGGCGGCCAGTTCGGCGCGGGCCGCCTTGAGACGGGTCGGTTTCCAGCCCGTCCACCGGGCCGTCGTGCGGTCGGTCGGGTCGGGCATGGCGAGCAGCATCAGATACAGCGTGGCCGCGTCCTCGCCGAGGCCGTACTCCTTGGCCACCTCGATGACCAGGTCGGGCACGGAGTGGCCCGGGTGCTGGGGCCACCAGGTGCCGTCCTTGTCCCACTCGCCCGCGACCGGCTCGCCGGGGTCGGCGAGGAGAGCCGCGAACCGGGGGTCGCGGACCAGCCGCAGGGCGACCTCGGCCGGGAACGGCTGGTCGTTGACGCGGGTCGCGGGCAGATACGGGTCCTGGCCGGCCTCGTCGAGGAGGTCGACCCGGATGCCCGGGGCCGGCTGGTCGTCGTGGGTGGCCAGGACGACGGCGCCGTAGCGCTCGAATCCCGGGCCGGTCTCGGTGGGCGTGCCCGCCGTCTTCCGGAACGCGGGGAGGCTGATGTACGGGCCGAGGTCGAGCATCAGCCCGGGGGCTGCCAGGCGTTGGCGCACCGCGGTGAGCGCGGGCGGCAGCGCGGCGCGGATCGGGTCGCCGGCGGGCAGCCGGTGGGCGAGCCACGCGGCGAGGCCGACCGAGCCGACCAGGGTCTGCGTGATGAACCCGGCCGTGTCGTTGCCGACCGGCCGCACCCGGTCGCCGTTGACCTCCCACCGCAGATCCCGGCTGAGCTGCGGGGCACGGGTCGGGTCCAGCAGCGCGGGCAGCGCTTCCCGTACCGGCCAGGGTGCGTGCTTGAAGGCGCGGATGGCGTCGCTGAGCAGGTCCTCGGGGATGGCGGGCCGCTTGCCGAGCCTGCTGTTCCACACCGCGGCACCCGCCGCCACGTCCGGGCCCTCGATCCACAGCCGGACCGGGTCGGCGGGCAGCAGCGCGGCCACGACCGCGGTGCGGACGGCACTGTCGAGGGCACGCAGTTCGTCCTTGGCGACCGCCGCCGGGGCGACCTTCACCCCGATCACGTTGCGGGCCTCGGTGGTGAGGAAGGCCCGCTCGTAGGCGTCGACTCCCGGCAGCCCGGCGACGACGAGCCGGGCCATGGTCTCGGTGACGCCGGTCAGCCGGGCGAACTCCTCGGCGGCGTCCGGGAACCACGGTGCCGGACCGTGCTCGGCGAGCGCCGCGAGGAACGCACCGAGCCGGCCCGGGTGTTCGTCCTCGCCGATCGGGTCACAGGCCAGGACCTTGTACGGCTCCGGAGCGGCGAACCGTCCTGCCGGATCGTGGAACAGACCGGTGAAGTCGCAGCCGTCGTCGCCCAGGGAGCCGTGTCCGGTCACCGCGACGAAGGCGCCGCCTGCCAGCGGCAGCAGCCCGTTCCAGGAGCCCTCCCGCCAGGTGCCCGAGGCCAGTCGCAGCCGGTGCGCGTCCAGATGCAGCGTCACCGTGCGCCAGCGACCGGCCGCACCGGACTGTCCCAGCCCCAACTGTTCGAATCCGGCGAGCAGTTGGCGAAGGGCTTCGCGGTGTTCGTCGGCGGTGGTACCGGCCGCCGCCCGGTAGGCGAGGGCCGTCACCCGACCGAGCAGGGTGTGCAACTCAGGCTGCCCGACGGGCAGTTCAGGCCCGTCGAGGTGGAGCCGGCCATCGGACGGTTCCGGTACGGCCTCGGTGGCGCCGACGGCGCGGGTCAGCACCCGCAGGGCACGGAAGACCGTGTCGGCCTGGTCGTCGCGGTTCCACCAGTAGCCGTTCGACGCGCCGAGACCGCTCATCGCCTCGCGCAGCGCGCTGTCCGTCGGACCGGCCGGACCCTCGTCCTCCACTCCGCCTTCCAGGGCCAGGGTGAGCCGGGTCGCGGCCGCGTCCAGGACCGCCTGCTGGGCCGCCGCGTACCGCACGACCCCGGCGATGCCCGCGAGCAGGGCGGGGTGGGTGACGTGCAGCAGGGTGCGGATCGCGCCGGGCAGCGCCTCGGGTTCCTTGTCGCCGGCGGCCGACAGCAGGGCGGCGGCGGTGTCCCGGTCGATGCGGCGCAGTCCCGTGGAGCCCTCCGGGTCGCGCGGGGTCAGGCACTCCCAGTACTGCATCGGCGGCAGCAGCAGAGTGCCCTCGCCGAAGACGCCCGCCGTGCGGTCGGTCTTCGCCCAGGCGGTGACGACACCGTCCGCGTCGACCAGATCGAGCTGCCAGCCGTTGTGCACGACCGCGGTGGGCCGCTCGGCTCCGGGGAACATCATCAGCGCGTACGGCCGGCCCGCCTCGGCGGGCAGCGTGAGGGAGTGCCCGGCGAGATCCTCGACACGCGTGGAGCCGTCGGGGAGTTCCAGCCTGCGCAGGCCCACAAGGCCGTCGACGGGCGCCGAGGCGGGAGCGGCGCCGGACGTGGGGGAGGGGCGCAGCCGACCCCCGGCGAAGGTGCTGCCCGCGGGGGCGTCGCGCAGCGCGTCGGCGAGGAAAGCGGGCCGGCTCATGCGTCCGCGCTCGTCGGTGGCCGGGTCGTACTCGTACCAGCCGCGCGCCTCCGGGTCTTCGGAATCCGCGTGCCAGACCCAGTAGTTGGAGCCGTCGAAGAGCAGCGGTCGCTCCTCGGGCACGGTGGTGTCGCCGGCGTGCAGTACACCGTGGCCGGTGGTCCGGCCGCCGCCCGGGAGCGGCAGGGTGATGGGGAAGTTGCCCTTGTACCAGTCCATTTCGGTACCACGGGTACCGCGCGGGCCCTGGAGCTTCTCGACCCGGTCGGCACGGGTGTGCCAGTAGCCGCGCAGGCCGTCGTTGCGGCTGTTCCAGTAGACGAGGAGTTCGCCGTCGACGTGGTGGAAGCCGGGGTCGCCGTACCGGTCGCCCGACGGGATGCGCAGATCGTGGGTGAGCAGGGTGCCCTCGGCGCCGATCACCCGGGCCTGGGCCCCGCCGGCCACCACGAGGTGGGGCCAGGCGTCGGCGACGATCAGGTCCTCCACCTGCTTCTTCGGCACGAGTTCGGCCGCCGCCTCCTCCCAGGCGGGCCAGCCGAGTTCGTCGAAGAGACCGGCCCGCAGGGTGCGCGCCAGCACGGGCGCGAGGTCGGTGGCGACCGCCTCGCGAACGTCCGCCTCGGCCAGCGCCAGCGCCTCGGCGGGCAGCCACTTCAGACGGGCCAGCGCGTCGGGCAGCTGGGGCAGACCGACCGCGGTGAACCGCTCGACGACCGTGCGCACCCACTGGGCCAGCAGCGGACGGCAGCCGGGTGACTGCGCCAGCAGCCGGATGGCCCGCAGACCGGGGTCGTCGTCGCCGAACCGGTCCGCGCCCTTCAGGAAGGCGCCGTGGAACCGGGCGTCGGCGCCCAGGAGCAGCAGATCCCGGTGCCCGTCGCCCTGCGCCCACTGCTCCAGCGGCAGGGCGTGGCCCCGCTCCGGGGCCGCCACCGGCACGTCCAGGGACAGCAGCAGGTCGATCAGGTCGATGTCGTGGGTGACCTTCAACGCGCCGCCGGACGCGGCGAGTTCGGCACGCAGCCGGTCCGCCGTCCGCTCCACGAGCGGGTACAGCTGCGGCATCCGGGTCGAGCCGCGCCAGGACCGGGCCCGCTCACGGAACGTCAGGAAACGCTCCAGCCACCCTGCCGTACCGTCCCGGGGACGCTCCTCCTCGGGCAGCGCGGCGTCCCACAACCCCGCCGTGGCACCGGAGTCCTCCAGCACCTGGAGCCACAGCGCGGGCATCTCGTCGTCGTAGCCCGCCGGAATCATGTCCAGCAGAGTGCCGCGCACCTGCCGCTCGCGCGCGGCCAGCGCCACCAGCGCGGCACGGTGGCCCTTCCACCAGCCGGCCGCGGCACGCAGCGTGGCCGGCAGACCGAGCAGTTCGGACAGGTAGTCCTGCTCGGCGAGGTCGGCGTTCTGCCCCGCGGCGCGGGCCAGCTTGCGCAGGTCGCCCGCCATCTGCGCGGACGGCGGCAGACCGCCCGCGGTACGGCGCAGACACAACCGGGTGAAGCGCCGCAGCGCCTCGTCGGCCGGCACCCGCGCGGCCAGCTCCTTGCCGTAGGAGGACAGCACCTTCACCGGCAGCGCGCCCGCCAGCGCGAACTCCAGGAACACCGCGTCGAGACGGTCCTCCTCGATGACGAGCCCGTGTTCCGCCTCGGCCTTGCGGGCCCGTGTGAACAACTGCGCCGCGTAGGTGGCGTTCTCCTCGGCGAGGAACACCCGGCCCGCCTGTTCGTAGAAGGTCGGCAGGAAGTGCGGGACGGAGGCCGCCAGCCGCGCGCCGAGTTCCACGTAGGCGTCCAGGGCGGCCTTGGGCCGGGACTTCGCCTGCCGGGCGGCCCGCTCCAGGTCCGGTACGACACCGAGCGCGTGGTGTCCGTCCTCGGGATGGTGCACCAGCACCCACTCCGGGAAGCCCAGCGACTGGCGCAGCCCGAGCCCCACCACTGCCGGTTCGCCGGCCTGCTCCAAACCGAGGAAACCGGCGGCCAGGTCCTCAGCCGCACCCAGCTCACCCGCGACCAGCCGCACCACCACCCGGTCGTCGAGACCCGGGTGCCGATAGGTGCGGGCCGTCAGCGGCACCGCCCGCTCACCGGCGCCCTCCGCGTCCGGCGGCAGCACCGCCCCTGCCGCGAGCATCTCCTCGTACGACACCTGCGTCCCCCCGCTCATGCGCTCTTGCCTTCCTCGATGTCACGCCGGGCGTACAGTGCCGCCGCCATCCGCATCCCCTCGGACCAGGCCACCGGTCCGACCTCACGCAACGGCAGGGCGCGGCCGTCCTGGTCCTGCCAGCTGAGCCCCCCGGTATCCACCGTGTCCTCCCAGTACGGCTCCCCGATCCACACGGAGGCCTCGACGGTGCGCCCGCCGTCGCGCACCCGGGCCGTGGAGTAGCCGCCGGAGACGCGGTAGCCGAGTGAACTGGCGCGCGCGGCGAGGGCGAAGCGCGAGCGGAACGAGCCGCCGGCGAACTCCCGCACCTCCGTGGCCTTGGGGGCGAGCTCGTCGGGTCGCTGCCAGGTCGCCCGGTGGATCTGCTCGACGCGCTGGACTATGCCCAACTCGGCGGCGAACTCCCGGATGTCGTCGAGGTCCGGCAGCAGCATCGGGTGCGGCAGGGTCACCGTGCGCGGGGACAGCCGTACCGTCTCGCCGTCGAGGTTCACCACCCGCAGCTCGCCGTCCTCGGTGGTGCCCCGCAGGAAGCCGACCTCGTCGGGGTCGTCGCCGACCACGGCCAGGTCGCGCAGAGCCGACTGCCAGGCCTCGTCCGGCCACACACGGACCAGCAGGGCGGTCGGGACGGGCAGCGACGAAACCATCCAGGAGTCGACCTGAGCGACGCACCCCGCAGCGTGCCGATCCAGCCATTCGGCGAACCGCCGCAGCCGGTCCACCTCCGGGTGGTCCTTGAGCGCGCGCGGCAGGGACTTCAACTGCCGCCCCGCTGCCCGGCCCCCGGTGGCACGCGCCGCCACCCGCCCCTCCACCAGGGCGACTTCATACCCGTCACCCGCCGACAGCCAACCCACGATGCCCCCGCCTTCCGCATCAACACAGCCCGAAGAAAGCACAGTTCAGCCGGGACGTCCCGACATCTGTGCGACGACAACCGGAACGTTAGCGGCGATCACTGACAATCGGCCGGGGAAGCTGTGGACGGGCTACGAGAAGCCATCGGTGAAACCGGCGAACGAGGCGCGAGGGCATGCTCGTTCCACGCACTCGCACAGGGCCGGCAGACTGTTCGCCGGGCTACGAGTTCAGGCCAAACGCACGGCCCCTGCCCGGAACGGACGTGCCGTCACAGACGCAGCACGATCAGGGCCGTGTCGTCGGTGTTGCCCTCGGCGGGGAGCAGATCGGCGAGGAGCGCGTCGGCCATGGACTCGGGTTCCGCGTGCCGGTGGTGGGCGAGGGAGCCGGCGAGGCGGGCCAGACCGCGGTCGATGTCCTCCGTACGACGCTCGATCAGTCCGTCGGTGTACAGCACCAGGGTGGCGCCCTCGGCGAAGGGGACGCTCGTCTGCACCCGGCTGACATGCTCGGGTCTGGCGCCCAGGGGCGGGTCGGTGGCCTGGTCGAGGAAGGTCACCGTGCCGTCGGGATCGAGCAGGGCCGGCGGCGGATGGCCCGCGCAGCTGTAGGTGATGGTGTGGTCGTCCCAGTCGATGAACGTCGTGACCGCGGTGGCCGACTCGGCGCCCTCGACGAAACGGGAGTACAGACCGAGGGCCTCAAGGGCGGAGCCCGGCCCGTCGGCGACGCGGCAGGCCGCGCTCAGGGCGCTGCGCAGCTGGCCCATGGCGCAGGCAGCCGCCAGACCGTGTCCGACGACGTCACCGACGGCGACCGCCATTCCGCCGTCGGGCAGGTCGACCAGGTCGTACCAGTCGCCGCAGACGTTCAGGGCGCCCACGGCGGGCCGGTAGCGGACGGCCGCCCGGTGATGGCCGACGGGTCGCGGCGGGGGAAGCATCGCCGCCTGCAGAGTGAGGGCCACCTCGCGCTCGTGGGCGTGGGCCGTGCGCAACCGCTCGTTGACCTGCTGCAGCTCACGCGCCCGGGTGTACAGCTCGGCCTCCAGCGCCCGGGCCCGGCTGTCGTCGGCCTGGCCGCTGAAGCCCCGGACGAACTCGGTGACCTCCTCGACCCGGTGCACGATCAGCATCACTTCGCCGTCCCGACCGCGGACGGGCGCGTTGACCGGGCTCCAGAAGTGCTCCACCCACCGGCCGGACAGCGGGGGGTCCTCGATGTCGTAGCGGAGCAGGGCCATGGTGTCGCGCTCTCCGGTGGTCACCGCGCGGAGCATCGACTCCCGGGTCTCGCGCATGCCGGCCGCCGCCGGGTCCTTGGGGTTCTCGGGGAAGACGTCGAAGATGTAGCGGCCGACCAGTTCCTCGCGCTTGCGTCCCGACAGGCGCTGGAAGTCCTCGTTGGCGTCGAGGTAGACGAGCTCTGGGCTGAGCAGCGCCACCATGCCGGGCAGGTCGCGGAAGACCGCCGCGTAGTCGATCTCCGGATCCTGCATGGCCTGCCCGTTTCGACGCCGATGGTCACTGTGTCGCTCCACGATAAGAGGGATCTGGCCATGAAGCCCGGAAACGGCGCTTTTCGGTCCGGCAGGCAGCGGTGATGCCTCCGGCCGTCACCCGACCGAGTGGCCTGCCCGCAGGGGCTGCCGTGGGTGGCCGGGCGATGGTATTGCCCGATGAGCGGCCATGCCGGTCATGATCCGGTGTCCGTCGAGCCGACGAGGCCCGTGGTGACCCGGCGGTAGGCCGCTCGGGCGTGCAGGGGGGGCCAGAGCAGTGCCCACCACGGCAACGCTGAACAGGCAGGCGAGCCAGAACGTGTCGCGGTGTCCGGCCCAGGTGAGAGTGCCGGCGGGAGGTATGGCGAAGCCGTTGAGGAAGAGCCGGCACAGGACCGCGGTGCCGGGGGCCGCCGTGAAGCGGGTGCACTGACCTGACCGATCGCTCTTCACCGCCCGCTGGAGGCACCGGCCCGGCACGAACCGGGTCCCGGCGCCCCCGACGGCATCGATCTGTACGAGCTTCGGAGTCAGGCTCGGGGTGTCACGGCTTCCGGGCGAGGCCGCCGTGCTCGCCGATCTGTACCGGAGCCGGGGAGGTGGACTCCGGGCGCCAGAGGGGGACCGAGACCACCCCGGGGTCCACCAGTTCCAGGCCGTCGAAGTACGCCGTGATCTCGTCGACGGTGCGCAGGTTGTAGGGGACGGCGCCGCTTTCGTTGTAGGCGTCCTGGGCCTGTTCGAAGACCGGATCGATGCCCCGCGAGCCGTCGTTGATGGAGAGGTAACTGCCGGACGGCAGCGCGTCCATCAGGCGGGTGACGATGGAGCGTGCCTGGTCGTGGCCGGCGACATGGCCCAGGATGTTGCTGAGGATGAGCGCGGTGGGGCGGGTGAGGTCCAGCGTCTTGGCGGCTTCCGCCAGGATGCGGTCAGGGTCCGTCACATTGGCGTCCACGTAGGCGGTCACCCCCTCCGGCGTGGAGTAGAGCAGAGCGTGGGCGTGCGCGAGGACCATCGGGTCGTTGTCGACGTAGACGATCCGGGCCTCGGGGGCGATCCGCTGGGCGACCTGATGGGTGTTGTCAGCGGTCGGCAGACCGGTGCCGACGTCCAGGAACTGCCGGATGCCCGCCTCGGAGACCAGGTACGTGATGTTGCGGCGCAGGAAGGCGCGGCTGCTGCGGGCGATGGTGACGATGCCGGGGAAGACGGCGGTGTACGCGTCGCCGGCCTCCTCGTCGACGGGGTAGTTGTCCTTGCCGCCCAGCCAGTAGTTCCAGATCCGGGCCGAGTGCGGCACCGATGTGTCGATCTTCTGCTGTGCGGCCGGTCCGGGCGTCATTGCTTGGTCTGGCATGGGTAGCGTTCGTCCTTCGGCCGAGGTGTGCGATGTCCGCCGCTCAACCTACGTCCCAACGGCCCGGCCGCGTAAGCCAGTTCGTCTCTCCGGAGCAATCGAGTACTGGTCCGCATGCATCACGAGCCGCCCATCCGCGGTTCCTTGACCATCGCGTCGGGTATTGCCGCAGGCCACAGGGCTTGCCGGCTCACCTGTGGGTTCCCAGGCGGAGGGCCAGGCTGTGGGCGGATTCGCTGGTGAGCCCACCGACGACGGCGAAGCGGCCTTCGGTGAGAGGGGCGGCTACGTAGGGTGTGTCCCGGAGCCGGCCGTCGATGACGACGGCCAGTTCGTTGCGCGGGGCCGGGGCCGTGGCGAGGGTGCCGGTGAGGTCGGCGAGGCGGGTCCGGTCTGCGGGGCTCAGGGTCAGGTCGACCTCCCACTCGCCGGCGCTGCTGCGGGCCTTCGCGGAAACGGCTCGGACGTCGGTCATGCCGCCTGCCCGGTCGACCTGGACGCAGGACGCAGGGCTGCTCGCGGTCGCGCGCAAGGTGTAGCCGTTGCTGCCGGCGGCACAGGCGTGCTCCGTGACGGACGTGACGGGCAGGATGGAGATCCTGGTCGCCTGCTCAGCGTTCCCGATGCCTCCTACGGCGGGCTGCACCGGGTGCGCGCGCCAGGTCGCGCCATCCGCGACGGCGATCCCGGCGGTGGCGATCGCGGCGACGGCGATGACTCCGGCCCCGGCGCGGGTCAGCCGCTGCCGCCGCCGGGCGACCCGCAACGCGTCGTCGGCCAGGGCGACCAGGTAAGGACCGGCGGGGTCGCCCCCGCTCTCTTGGACATGGGTGTGCAGGGCATGGTGCAGGGGGTGTTCGGTCGACTCGTTCATGCGACGGTGCTCCTTCCGGAGGCAGGGGAGGGGGAGGGAGCAGCCACCGGTCCCGCCTCGGCGAAGGCGGCGCGGAGGGAGGTCAGGGCCTTGTGGGTCTGGCTGCGGACCGTGCCTTGGGCGATGCCCAGGATCTCGGCGATCTCGGGATCCGGCAGGTCCTCGAAGTAGCGCAGCACGATCACCGCGCGCTGGCGCTTGGGCAGACGTCGTAGAGCGGCCATGATGTCCTGCCGCTGGACCACGGTGTCGGCCCAGTCGGCGGCCTGCGCGGGCGGCTCGGGCAGCGAGTCGGTGACGGTCTCCTTGCCCCAGCTGAGCAGTCGGAAGCGGTCTATCTGGGCGTGATAGATCGCCCGGCGCACATAGGTCTCCGGCTGCTGCCGGTCGCGCAGTCGCGACCAGCGCCGGGCGGTGGACGCGAGTGCGGTCTGGACCAGGTCGCGGCCCTGCTCCCAGTCCCCGGTCAGCAGGTAGGCCGTGTGCAGCAGCGATCTCGACCGTGCCGCCACGAACTCGCGGAACTCGCGCTCATCGTCGGCGTTCAAAGTGCCCTCCCTTGTTCCCCCGTAAAGACGTGTACGGAAGGGGGTTCTACTGCCTTGCCGGTCAGACTTTTTCGACTACGACGCTGCCGACGGCCATCGGCGCCGACCGCTCCACCGACAGTGTGCGGCTCCAGGCGAACGTGATCCGGACCAAGGGTTTGCCAAAGTCGGTGCGCAGTGGATTGCTGGTCCCGGATCACGGAAACACGTGCAGCGGAACAGCGACTTCGCCGTGGGCTCCTACGGATTGCGGCAGAAGTGGCAGTCCACACGCGAGGCCGGCAGGGGGATTCTTGAGCGGGTTTTTCATCCCGCTGTCCCTGGTCTACCTGTCGGCGAGTTCCGGTGCGTCGCTGGTGCGGGTGGGGACGCTCCTGACCGTGGCCGGCGTGCTGTCCCTGCCCCTGCCGCTGTGGACCGGCCATCTTGTCAACCGGCTCGGGCCCCAGCCGATCGTGCTGGTGGCGCAACTGCTCCAGGCAGCGGGGTTCCTGGGGTACCTCATGGTCCGGAACACCGGTGTGCTTCTCCTCGCCGCGACGATCGCCTCACTGGGGCAGCGGGCCTTCTGGTCCTCCGCCTTCACACTGGTCAGCAATCTGTCCGACCGTCAGCCGGGTGGGCACTCCCGCGAGCGATGGTTCGGCATCATCGGCTCGTTGCGCGCGGCGGGCTACGGAGTCGGCGCCGTCGTCGCGGGCGTGGCCCTGTCGGAGAAATCGGGTGCGGTGTACCGAGGGGCCATCAGCGCCTGTGCCGGTCTGTTGTCGGCAGCGGCACTGCTGCTCGCGTCGGCCGTGCCGAGCAAG
Organism: Streptomyces sp. NBC_01622; assembly: GCF_045209635.1. NCBI lineage: Bacteria > Bacillati > Actinomycetota > Actinomycetes > Kitasatosporales > Streptomycetaceae > Streptomyces > Streptomyces sp. NBC_01622. The sequence continues at coordinate 237,589 of NZ_CP109293.1, read as the reverse complement.
GCCACGCTGCCTTTCCGGCCATCTCCCGAGGAGCAGGTGGAGACGGATCGAGGCAGACGCGGCTGCTGGGTGCTGTGGGCTGATCGTCCGTACTTGGCCCTGGTCGGGCTGAACACGGCGTTCGCCATGTGCAACGTCATGCTGAGCATTGCCCTCCCACCGTTCGTCGACCGTCGGATCCCGTCCGCGACCTGGGCGATCGGTCCGCTGCTCGCCATGAACACGGTGGTCCAAGCCGTGCTCCAGACGTCGGTCGTCCGCCTGATTCGCCCCGCTGCCACGGCACGTCTCGCTGTGCCTGGCCGGTGTCTTGTGGGGCCTTGTGGGCGTGCCTGACGGCCGGCCCGCTCTGGCTGCTGCGGGGTTTGCAGGTCCCGTGTCTCGCCGTAGCCGTACTGTGCTACTCAGCGGCTCAGCTCGTGCGTTCTCCGGTGTCGAACGCGTTGTCCGCCGATGCCGCGCCTGCTGACCTCCGCGGGCGGTACATGGCCGTCTTCCAGTACTCCTTCGCGATCGCGACAGTCGTAGCCCCACTGCTGTTCTCTGTTCTGTTCGAGGTGTCGAGCGCGGCCCCATGGCTTGTCCTCGCGGCGCTCGCACTCGTGACGATTCCAGGCATGCCGGCCCTTGCTCCCCGTCTGCCGCAGTCCGCGCCGGCGAGTAGCCGAAGGTCCTGAGAGGCCGAGGGAGGCGGTAGTTCGAAGCAGTGCTCGTGCGGGCCGTAGCCCGATCCTGGGCGGTCCGCGAGCTGTGGCTATCCTCACAAATCGTGCCTATAGGGCCTTTTCGTGGCACGGGTCACGTCACGGAACGGCCGCCTCGTCTACGTTCGCAGCTCTGTGCCCCCGCCCCCGAACCGCCGAGGCCCCATGTCGTACCGACCGAATCCCCGACCGACCACGCCGATCGCGAGCACGCCCGGCCGAGGCGGCAGGCGTGCCGGCCTCCGCGCGGTTCTCCTCACCGGCGCCGTGTCCACCCTTCTCGCGGTCGCCGCGGCCGGTCCCGCCGCGGCGGCCGTCACCGGCACGTCGGAGAGCTCCGACGGCGGCACCACGAAGACGGCCTCGACGGGCGAGGTACGCGTGACGACCGCGGTGCTGGACCTGGACCACCCCGCCCTGAAGCCGGAGGTGCGAGGCAAGGATGTCCCCTACGACACGGCCAGCATCATCAAGGTCGACATCCTCGCCACGCTGCTCCTCCAGGCCCAGGACGCCGGACGCGGTCTCACCCAGCAGGAACGCACCTGGGCCACGGCGATGATCGAGCACAGCGACAACGACGCGGCGAACGCACTCTGGAGCCGGATCGGCCAGGCGCCCGGCCTGGAGGCGGCGAACAAGCGCCTCGGTCTCTCTTCGACCGTGGGCGGAGCCGCCGGCAAGTGGGGACTCACCCAGACCACGGCGACCGACCAGATCCGCGTGCTGCAGGCGGTCTTCGCCGACGGCGGGACCTCGTCCGCGAGCGGCTCCGCGCTGACCGAGGCGTCCCAGACCTACATCCGTACGCTGATGACCCGCATCGCCGCCGGCCAGTCATGGGGCGTCTCGGCGGCCTCCGACGCCGGGTGGGCGCTCAAGAACGGCTGGCTGCAACGCAGCACCACCGGCCTGTGGGACATCAACAGCGTCGGAGAGGTCACCTCGGGAACCCATCACTACCTCGTCGCGGTCCTCTCCGCCGGCAATGCGTCGATGGCGGGCGGCATCGCGGCGGTCGAACGCGCGGCTCGCACGGCGGTCTCCTCGGCACGGGTGGTTGGCTGACGGCACGGACGGTCCGACACGACTGCGGGACACCGCCGCCGAGGTCCACCCACTGCGCGACGCATTTCTCGCGCTCGTCCTTGACGACGTTGCGGGACTTCGGTGCCAGACCGATGTCGGCCTTGACGCTCAGCCAGGGCAGCAGATGAGAGTGCTGTGTCACGGACGCGGCATCGGAGTTGACGCCGGTGACACGCTCACCGGCGTAGTGGACCTCGCCGTCGGTGGGGGTGAGTAGTCCCGCGGCCAGATCGAGGATGGTGCTCCTGCCGCATCCGCTGGGCCCGACCACGGCGGCGGCCTTGCCGCGGTCGACCTTGCGCGACACGTTCTCGATCGTCGGCTGAGAGGTGCCGGCGAACTCAAGGGTGCGTCGTCGAGACGGAGGAGGAGATCGAGGGAGTGCGTCGCACGCTTCAGTTCATGGCGGACTGTCAGGCCGGTGGCGACCAGGCGGGGTACTCCCAGGGCAACCGGACCTTCCACCAGCAGATCAAGAACGCTGCCCACCAGCGAACTCTGGCCCGCGTCTACGACACGCTGCTCTACTCCCTCGTCATGAGGCAGTACCGCGACCGCACCGTCCCGCATCCGCGCACCGGGTCCCTTGGGGTGTCGTCAGGAGGAGCCTGGGGAAAGCCGTGGGGGCGATGCGCGGGCGACCTTGTGACGGATGCACCCGGCATCGCCCGTCGTCGGCACGGGGCTCGGCCCGAGCCGGGCCGACTGCGACGCCGACGCGCCTCCGCGCGGAGAAGCTCCGTGGTCTGCGGGAAGGAGCCCGCCCGTACGGGCCCCGGCGTCGACCAGGACCGCGGTGGAGGCGTGGCATCTCGACCGTATGACGGTCGGTGGCCGAGACCGCTCAACGGCCCTGGCGCTTCAGCAGCGTGTCCAGGCGGGGGTACACGGAACGAGCGTTGTGCTCCTGGACTGCCGCCAGGTCGTGTGTGGACAGCTTGGCGGCTTCCGCGTAGCGGCGAGTGTCGTCGAAGTGGTGGCCGGTGCAGGGGTCGATGTCGCGCACCGCGCCGATCATCTCCGAGGCGAACAGGATGTTGCGGGTCGGAATGACGTCGTAGAGGAGGTCGGAGCCGGGTTGGTGGTAGACGCAGGTGTCGAAGGAGACGTTGCCGAGGACGTGTTCCTCCAGCGGGGGCTTCCCGAGTGCCATCGCGAGGCCCCGGAAACGGCCCCAGTGGTAAGGGACCGCCCCGCCGCCGTGCGGGATGACCAGCCGCAGGGTGGGGAAGTCGGCGAAGAGGTCGCCCTGGACCAGTTGCATGAAAGCGGTGGTGTCGGCGTTGAGGTAGTGGGCGCCGGTGGTGTGGAAGGCGGGGTTGACGCTGGTGCTGACGTGGATCATCGCCGGGATGTCGTACTCCACCATCTTCTCGTAGAGCGGGTACCACGAGCGGTCGGTGAGGGGTGGGGCGGTCCAGTGGCCACCTGAGGGGTCAGGGTTGAGGTTGACGGCGACGGCGCCCAACTCTTCGACGCAGCGGTTGAGTTCGGGTATGCAGGTGGCGGGGTCGACGCCAGGGGACTGGGGGAGCATCGCGGCCGGAACGAAGCGCTCGGGGTACAACTGGCTGACGCGGTGGCAGAGTTCGTTGCAGATGGCCGCCCAGGCGGCGGAGGTCTCGAAGCCTCCGACGTGGTGGGCCATGAACGACGCGCGGGGCGAGAAGACCGTCATGTCGATGCCGCGCTCGTCCATCAGCCGCAACTGGTTCGGCTCTATGGTCTCGCGCAGTTCGTCGTCGGATATGCGGAGGTCTGATCGGGCGGGGGTGGCGGCGGGGTCGCTGAGTGAGGCGATCTGCCGGTTGCGCCACTTCTCCAGCGCGGGTGGGGCGGTGGTGTAGTGCCCGTGGCAGTCGATGATCATTGATTCTTCCCTCTCGCCCAAGCGTCATAGGCGCGCGCATTCGATGCCGTTATTGTCAACAATGTCGTCGGGGGTTCTTGGGCAGGAGGGTGTGCCGTCCCTGGCGCCCGGCATCCCGCCCAGCGCCGAGGTTGATCCCGCTGGCTCCTCCTTGTGCGCAGGCGCGCGTCACGCGGCTGTCTGGAAGCCCGCGTCGAGTTCGGCGTGCAGCCGGCCCCGGTCGATGGCGTTCTCCCATTTCCCGACCACGAGTGTCGCCACGCAGTTGCCGGCGACGTTGGTGAAGACGAATGCGGCCGACAGGATGCTGTGGATGCCCAGGACCAGGGCGATGCTGTCCACCGGGATCTTGTGTGTCGCGCTCAGGGTCAGTGCCAGGACGGCGATCGCGGACCCCGACACCCCCGCGCCGCCCTTGGACGTGAGCAGCAGGACGAGCAGGAGACCGACCTGCGCCTTCCATCCCAGGTCACTGCCAGTAGCCTGCGCCAGAAAGACGCTGACCGTGGCGAAGTACAGACACGTCCCGTCGTGATTGAAGCTGTACGCGGTGGGAAGCACCAGACCGACCACGGGCTCGTCCACTCCAAGTCTCTTGAGCTTGGAGGTGAGTTGCGGGAAGACGCTCTCCGACGAGCTGGTGCCGAGCACGAGGAACAACTCGGCGCGGAAGTACCGCAGCAGCTTGAACAGGCTGACGCCCGCATACCGCGACACCGGCCACAGGACCAGGACGAAGAAGAGCACGACGATCAGGTAGAAGACCCCGATCAGTTTTCCGAGCGAGGTCAGTGTGCCCAGTCCGTACTTGGAGACGGTGAAGGCGATGGCGCCGAAGGCCGCGAGCGGTGCGATGCGCATGACCTTGCGGATGATCCAGAACAGCGTCTGCTGGACGCTGCCGACGATGTCCAGCACGGGTTGCGCCCTGTCGCCGAGAGAGGCCAGGCCGCAGGCGAACAGAACGGAGAACACCAGGACTTGAAGGATGTCCCCTTCGGCGAACGCCTGCACTGCGGAGGTCGGCACCAGGCTGACGAGGAAGTCGTCGAAGCCTTCCGACTTGGCGGGTGCGGTGCCTGTCGCCGCGTGCAGTGACGACGGATCTATGTGCATGCCCGCGCCCGGTCGGAGCACGTTGACCACGACGAGCCCGATGACGAGGGCGACCGTCGTGATCACCTCGAAGTACACGAGCGAGCGCACCGCGATACGGCCGACCTTGCCGAGATCGCGGACGCCGGCGATGCCGTGGGTGACGGTGCAGAAGATGATGAGACCGACGACCATCTGGATGAGGTGGATGAAGATGTCGCCGAGGAACTGAAGATGGTGTCCGATGGACGGGGCGAAATTGCCCACGACAACGCCCAGTGCGACTCCCGCGAGGACCTGGAAGGCGAGGTCGTGGTAGAGGCGGCGGGGTGGTTTGACAGGTTGCACGGGCGCGGCGGTGGATGTTGCTTCAGTCATCGGCGTGTCCAGTTTCGTCGTTGAAAGACTGGTGGGGAGAGCCGGCCGGGAAGCGCCGGTCGGGGAATCGGGGCGGGTGGCCGGGGTGGTGTGCGGGGCTCAGGTGCTGCCGCTGCCGAGAACGCTCCTTGCCGGTTCGAAGATCTCCTCCGGTGTGAGCTTTCTGGGCAGCAGTCCCTGTTCCAGACAGGTCCCCACGACGAGTTCGATCGGCTCACGCAGACGGTCGAAGCCGAAGAGGGTCGGGGCCGGTACGCCGTCCGGGCGCTCGACGGCCGCATCGGCCCTGAGGAGAAGGTGATACGCCGCTCGGACCGCCTGCGCGTCCCGGCGGCAGACCGACGCACCGGCGACGACCATGTGGTTGACGGGCATGTACCCGTGCCGACTCCACCACTGCTCGTCGCGCGCGTCCGCGTCCGGTACGACGCGAACGAACTCCTCTCCCCGGGGAAGGTCGTTGCCGAGTACCGCGGCGTCGATCCGCCCCTCGCGCAGCAGATCGGGCAGGGAGTTCCCGCCGCTCCCGCGCGTGACGAAGTCGGGGTCCGTGTACTGGGCCACGTGGGGTTCTTCGTGGGTGATCCAGTGGACGTCGTCCGCCGCCAGACCGAAGTCCTCGGCGAGGTGTGCGCGCACCCACATTCCCGTGGTCTGGGTGTAAGAACGCACGCCGACGCGGGTGCCTGCCAGTTGCGCCGGCGCGACCGGTCGTGCGGCGTGGGCGATGAGACAGCCTCGCTGGAAACGCGCGGCCACCACGGCCGGCAGCAGGACCACGGGGCGGCCGTAGGCGATGGCCTGCAAGGCGGTCACGACGGCCAACTCGCTGAGGTCGTAGGCCTCTTCGCGCACCATGGGTGCGAAGGCCCGGTGGACCGGTGCGATGTCGGTGAACGACAGGGCGACCCGCTCGTCACGGATTTCGCCGCTCTTCAGCTTCGCGGTGTGAGGGTGGTCGGCGAGGACGGTCCGCAGGACGGTGCGCTCAGGCATGGGCTTCGCCCGTCGTCGCGAGGGAGGGATAGAACGCGCGGGCCGTGCCGCCGAACACCGACCGCAGGTCGTCGTCGGAGAGGCCGGACAGCGCGCCCCGGGCCTCGTCGAGGATGTCCGAGAGAGTTCCCTCCGCCGCGGGGAAGTTGGAGCCCCAGGCGATGCGTCCGACCCCGTACGAGGCCACCAGATCCGTCAGGAAGGCCCGGGTCGTGGATCTGCCCGCCCTGGCGGCCTGTAGGGCGCGGTGAGTGAGTTTCAGGTGGACACCGGGATGGATCGCCAACTCGAAGAGGCCTTTGGACAGTTGGTACGGGTGACCGTCGGACAGGTCGGGGCGCGCGCAGTGGTCGAGCAGTACCCGCACGCGGGGAAAGCGCTCCAGCAGGTTCCGAAGGGCGGGCAGCCCCTGGATCGTCATCTGCAGGCACACGGGGATGTCGTTCTCCTCCGCGTAGGCCCACGTGGGATACGAGCGTTCATGTCCCAGCCAGTCCGCCTGGCCGGGCATCGTGGTCCCGGTGGTGAACAGGCGGAAGCCGGAGAGTCCCTGGTCCTGCCACTTTTTGATCTCCGCCACGGCGTCGTCCGCCAGGGCGTCGATCGAGTAGACCCCGACGAACCGGTCAGGGTGGGAGCGGACCGCTTCGGCGACGTACCGGTTGTCGTGGCCGTAGACCGTGGACGCCTGCACCACCACGGCCCGTGAGACGCCCGCCTCGTCGAGTGCGCGCGCCAGGCCGTCGATGTCCACGGGGTGGGCCTGTGACCACGCGGACTGGCGTCCCCCGACCGGGGCGTGGGGATATCGCGTGGTGTCCGGTGAGATGACGTGGGTGTGCGTGTCCACGATCTCCATCAGGCCTCCCAAGGTTCTCGGATCGGCGTCGGTCGCTCGGTGCGGCTGAAAGCCGCACACCGACTGAAGTCCAGGTCGACAAGATTGTCAACAATTTTATCCAATCATTTTTGCAGCTATGGGTCGGCGCAGATGCCGGCCGGCCGTTCGGAGAGGGTGCTTCGGAGTGGGATGCCGCACGACCCGATGCCGGCCGTCGTGCTCATCCGGACGGACTCGCAGCCCGTTAGGTCTTGTCAGACAATATGGAGCGTCAGCCTCTGTCCGGCTGACCAAGGCTGGATGGGCACGGACTATGAGATCGCCGACACCATGACGTCCTGCGTCGCCAACTACGTCGCCGAGGGTGACCCCAACGGTCCGGGACTGCCGGCGTGGTACGGCCATGCCCGCTGGACGTACCCGGGGTGCGCTCAGCCGACCAGGGTCGGCGCCTACTGCCCGACGGGACGTGGGCGGCGCCCTGTACGTGTCACCTGACCGACTCGACGGAATGGGCGGCCCCGGTTGCGCGCAGTTCGTCGATCACGCCGGCCAACTGTGCCTCGGTAGCGGCCTCGGCGGCGTCGGCGTCACCGGCGACGACGGCGTCGATGATGGCCAGCAGTTGGGGCAGCGACTGCTGCGGGCGCCCCGGCCGCAGCGCGAGGCGGAACTGGAAGCGCACCATCTGCGTATGGAGTCGCTCCAGCTGACGTTTGGCGACCGCCTGGCCGCTGAAATCGATGATGAGGTCGTGCAGCCTTCGGTTGAGCGTCGAGTAGGTCTCGGGGGAGTGCTCCGCGACCGCCGCACGCAACTGCACGCCCACCTCGGCGAGTTCGGCACGCTGAGCCTCGCTCGCGTGCGCAGCGGCCCTGCGCGCGCACACCCGTTCCAGCGCGGAGCGGCACTCGGTGATCTGGATGGCCTCCTCGATCGAGATCATCCTCACCCGCGCCCCACGATTGCGCACGATCTCCACGAGCTCGTCGGAGGCGAGGTCGACGAGCGCTTCGCGTACGGAGCTCCGGGTCACCCCGAGTTCGTCGGCCAGGTCCTGCACCACCAGCCGCTGTCCCGGCACAAGGTGACCGCCCCGCAGGGCGTCGCGGATGTGTGTGCTCACGTGGCTCCGGGCAGCCGCCCCCTTGATGCGCGTGCTGGTCACCGGCTGTCGCTCCCTCTCTCACACACGGACGCCCGCCACCGTGCTCACAGACTTCCGACGAGATCACTGATTTTATCATTGAAGATATTGTCGGCAATCGTTGACGGTGGCCGATCCGCTCCCGGCTGCCCGCCGCGAGCCGACCACTGACCTGACTGCTGCCGCCCCGCGGCTACGCACCCGACTTCCTCGCGCCCGACCCCGTCTCCACACCGTTCGCCGCCTGCGGGGGTACGCGAAGGTCAGGTCCGTCGGAGTTCAGCCGGCGTGGCGGGAGCGGCGGTTGTGGCGTCGGGCACGCCGAGGTGTTCCAGCAGTAGCCCTTCGCGGGTGGACCAGGGACAGATCTCGACGGCTTCGGCCCCGCCGGCTTCCATGAGGGTTTGGGCGATCAGGGCTCCGGCCAGGGACTGTTCGGCGCGGTGGCGGGAGATACCTGGCAGCTTGCCACGACGGGACGGCTCTGCCCTGGCCAGCAGGGCGACCGAAGTACGTAGGTGAGGCAGGGTCAGTTGCCGCCCACCTCGTGGCGCCGCACCCCGTGCCGCGGCGAGCCGGGCGAGCTGTTCGAAGGTTTTGGAGCATGCCGGCACCCGCATGCCCGGCTCGGCCTGCGGCAGGCCGGGAACGGCGTCCGGTGACCGGCGCAGGTGCTTTCGGATCTCGGCCAGACGACGTGGGGACGGTGCGGTGTTGCCGGGCAGCCAGTCCCGGGTGATTCTGCGCGCGCCCAGCGGCAGCGAGTGCACCGTGCGGGGCTGGTCGCCGGCGCCGGAGGCGATCCCCAGGGTGCCGCCGCCGATGTCCAGGACAAGCAGGGGGCCGGCCGCCCGGCTCGCCCATTGGCGGGCGGCCACGTAGGCCAGCCGTGCCTCCTCCTCGCCGGTCAGCACGCGCAGGCGGGTGCCCGTGGTGCGTGCCACACGCGCGATGATCGTGTCCCTGTTGGGAGCGTCCCGGATGACGGAGGTGGCGAACGCGAACACTTCAGGTCCGCGCTGACGTGGATTGGCGGCGACGGCCTCGGCCACTGCCCGCTCGACGCTTTCCACGCCGGCCTGGCCCAGCCGTCCCTTGTGGTCGAGGGTCTCATGCAGTCTCAGCCGCACCTTGCGGGAGAACACCGGCTCCAGCACCGCACCCGGGCGCCGCTGTACGACCGTCAGCAGAGCACTGTGACACCCGACATCGAGCACACCTGCCTGCCGCACCCCATCGCCTCCCCTGACCCCGCGTCCGACCGCACCGGTTTCCTCTCCCCAACCTCCGACGGCGTGACGGGATCCCGGCCCGCGTGATCTCGGCCTGCGCCCCGCGCCGAATGTTGCATCAACTCTGGTACCAGACGGGGCAGTTACAGCCCATCAACAGATCCTGTCGGGCCGTTGTTCGATCGTCCGGAGCCAGTCTCGAAGAGATACTCCGCGGGGGAGGGCCGGATGCCTACGGTCCGGACGTCGAGGCGGATCGGCAGCACCGGCCCGCCGCAGTCAACGGAACGCAAGGGGAGGCATCGTGGCGAGTGTGGAAGTGTCGCTGAAGGAGATGATGGCCGGTATCGAGGGGGCGATGGGGGCAGCGGTCGTCGACTACACCAGCGGCATGGCGCTGGGCACGTTGGGCGGCAGCAAGAGCCTGGACCTGACGGTCGCCGCGGCCGGCAACACGGATGTGATCCGGGCCAAGGTGCGCACCATGGAACAGCTGGGCCTCAAGGGCCAGATCGAGGACATCCTGATCACGCTGGACAGCCAGTACCACCTGATCCGCCTGGTCACCGGCCGTGACGGCAACGGCCTGTTCCTGTACCTCGTACTCGACAAGGCCCGCTCGAACCTGGCCATGGCCCGCCACCAGCTCAAACGCGTCGAGGGGGCGATCGAGATCTAGCCCGTCCTGACATGCGGGAACCACGTCTGCCCGTGATGTGAAGACTTCTTCAACTCGCCATGTCTGCATGGTCGCAAGGTGCGGTCGTACGGAGTCCGAGACGTGAAGGATCGGCTTCGGAGGGCGGCCCGCGATGCGGCGGCACTCTCAAGTGCCGCCGCATCCCGGCGGCCGCAGTCCGAACAACCCGGCAAGGAGCGAGCATCCATGCAGGTCCCCCTCTACCAGGTCAAGGCAGACTTCTTCCGCATGCTCGGCCACCCCGTGCGCATCAGGGTCCTGGAACTCCTCCAGCACGGTCCGGTGTCCGTACGGGACCTGCTCGCCGACATCGAGATCGAACCCTCCAGCCTGTCGCAGCAACTGGCCGTCCTGCGACGCTCCGGGATCGTCGTCTCCACGCGGGAGGGCTCCACCGTCCGCTACGAACTCGCCGGCACAGACGTCGCCGACCTCCTGCGCGCCGCCCGCCGCATCCTCACCGAACTCCTCACCGGCCAGAACCAGATCCTCGCCGAACTCCAGCAGGCGGACGCCCCGACGCATCCGCTTCCCGCACGTCGGTGACGTCGGGGGCGAGGACCGGACGAGGAAACGGCGGAGCGGTGGGCTGAACTCGCTGATTCGGCACGCCTGTTGGGCCCGGAGAGTTCGACACCTGGACTGCTCGCGCCTTCCTGAGGACGATGCTCGCAGGGGGTGAGCCGAGGTGGACCATGCGGGTCCCACTGTTCGGCCGGGGCCGGAGGGCGTGTTCGTCGGGCGCGCGGAGAGTCTCGCGCTGCTCACGAGCGGCGTCCTCGGCGGCGGTTCACGCGGCTACGACTACCGGGTCGACCTGCGGGTGGTCTACCTCTGATCTTGGCCAGTGCTCCGCCGTTTACGGCGGGGGTGAAGGCCATCTCAGAACTGCTGTGACCCGCATCGTTCGCACGGGTGCGCAGTCTAGTCCTCAGCCCACGGGGCGCTGCTGGTTCTCGATGTACTGCTTGACGACGGTCAGCGGTGCCCCGCCGCAGGATTCGGCGAAGTAGGAGCCGGACCAGAAGTGTCCGCCCCACAGGTACCGGCGTACGTGGCTGTCGTATTCCTGGCGGAGCCTGCGGGAGGAGACGCCCTTGGGGGAGTTGACCAGCTTGGAGAGCTGGACCTTGGGCGGGTAGTGCACGAGGAGGTGCACATGGTCCTGCTCGCCGTTGAACTGCGTGAGGTCGGCCTCGAAGTCCGTGCAGACCTCGCGCATGATCTCCTCGGTGCGCGTCAGCATGGCGTCGGTGAATGCCCTGCGCCGGTACGTGGTGACAAAAACCAAGTGGACATGCAGGTTGTAGACGACGTGGCGTCCTGTGCGCACATCGGGATCAGGGTTCCATCGTGGTGACATAAGCCACCTTCAGTAGAGTGATCGTCATGAGTGAACTTGTGTGGGAGAAGGGGCAGTTCGGGCATCGTGCCCGGCTGACGCTGACGCCTGCACAGGCGCGGCTCATGGATGAACAGGCCCATGCGGCACGGGCGATGTGGAATCAGCTCCACGACCTGTGGCAGATGACACCGAAGTGTCAGCGCTCTCTGACGCGCTTGGATCAGGCGTTGCGGCAGGCCCGCAAGGAGATCGACTGGTACGCGGTGCTGCCTGCGCAGGCCGCGCAGGCGGTGCTGAAAACGTACGTCCAGGCGTGGCGGAACTGCTGGGACGGGCGGGCGGACGAGCCGAACTTCAAGGCCCGTTTCCGCACCGTCATGTCCGTGGACATCCCGCAGGGCCGGGACTTGCAGATCAAGCGGGTGCACCGGCGGTGGGGCATGGTCAACGTTCCCAGGGTGGGGCGTGTCCGCTTCCGGTGGACCAGGGATCTCCCGGTCGGCAAGCTCGCCGGCAAGGAGAACCGGATCACCGGGGCACGGCTGGTCAAGGACGGGCTCGGATGGCATATCGCCTTCCGCGTCCAGACTCTGGAGCCGAAGCCCGGGCCGCACACCGGCCCTGAGGTCGGCATCGACGCCGGGGTCGGTCTTCCCCTTGCCCTGTCCGACGGCAACCACCAGGACCACGGCCGGCCGCCCCGGCTCCCGGACGGCACCGCCGACCGGGACAAGTGGCTGAATCCGGACGAGAAGGCCAAGCTGCTCCGCCTGGAGCGGCAAGCCGCGCACCGCAAGTCCTTCCGCAAGCCGAAGGAGCGGAGCTCGAACCGGCTGCACCGCACCTACGACCAGATCAAGCAGCTCCGCGCAAGAGCCACGCGCCGGGCGACTGACTGGCAGCACAAGACCACCACCGCCATCGCCAAGGAGTACGGCACGGTCGTGGTGGAGCAGTTGCAGATAACGAACATGGTCAAGTCCGCCAGGGGAACCATCGAGAACCCGGGGAGGAACGTCGCGCAGAAGTCCGGTCTGAACCGCTCCATCAGCCAGGAGGCGTGGGGCCGGACCGTGACAATGCTGACGTACAAGGCCGCCCGCCACGGCGGAACCCTGGTCAAGGTCCCCGCCCCGAACACCTCCCTGCGCTGCTCCGCGTGCGGTTTCATCACGCCCGGCAGCCGGGAAGACCAGGCCACGTTCGTATGCAAGAACCCCGACTGCGGCTGGTCCGGCAACGCCGACTGGAACGCGGCCCGGAACATCTTGCACCTGTACCGGATCGGCCTCGTGGCCCTCCCGGCTGCCGGGAGGGCAGTCGTCAGACGCACCCGTGGCGTCAAGCCCGCCACCGCAAGGTAGGCAGGAATCTCCTTCCTGAGCTTGCGAAGGGAGGAGAGCACTTCAACAGTACTACTGCCACAACCACCACCCCCGCCCGACAGAGCCGCAGTACCCGCTGTGGCAGGGGCTGCGCGCCGACTCCACCATGACGAGCGCAGGGCTCCGCGCCCGACTGCAGGAGTGCACCGGATTCGCCTCCGCCCCCGCCGAGCGGACCGCGCTCCAGCAGCGCAACCTCGACGACATCCTCGGCGGCCGTAACCCCTTCAGCAACCGGGGTGTGCGGTACGCGGGTTCGCACGACGACAAGGCGCTCAACGCGGGCGTCGAACGGTTCTCCGCCGACCCCACCGCGCGCCGCGACCTCTCCTACGACAGCGACCTGACAGGCAAGGTCTCCATCCCCGTCCTCACCCTGCACGCGATCGACGACCCCACCGCCTTCGTCGAGCACGAGGCGGCCTACCGAGACACTCTCCAGGGGGCCGGCCGGGGCGGCAACCTCGTCCAGACCTTCACGACAGAGACCGAGCACAGCGCGCTGAGCGACTCCGAGTACGCCAACTCGATTGCGGCGCTGGACACTTGGGTCCGCAACGGACGCAAGCCGAGCCGGCGCTCGGTCGCAGCTTCATGCGCGGCCTTCGACCGGACGTACGGCACCGGGTGTTTCTACGACCCGGCTTTCCGCCCCGCGCCCTACGCCTCGCGGATCCGGCCCCGGCCGGGCGGGCTCGCCTGGCCCGCCATGACCGCGGCGCAGGAGCGGGCGTGGAGCCGGATCGACGGCGTGGGGATCGCTCCCTGACCGCCGGCGGTGTCGTCGGTGACCCGGTGGGTGTTCCGGAGGGTCACCGACGACGGAGTACGGCCGCCCGCCCGCCCGATTCGGTCAGAAGGCGTGTGCCATCAGTTCCGCGAACAGCTCGTGCTCGTCGACGTCGAGGCCCCGTGAGCGGAACCAGCCGCAGATATTGGCGCAGTCGCGCTGGAGGAAGGTCATCCCGTTGAGGTTGCCGACCAGATCGACGATCTGTGGCAGGTCGATGATCACCAGCCGCTCGCCCGCCGCCAGGATGTTGTACGCCGAGAGGTCACCGTGCACGAGGCCGTTCTGCACCATGGTCGCGAGCGCGTCGGTGAGCTGCTCGAAGTACGCCGCCAGCAGCTGGGGCGAGGGTCGCGTCTGGGCGAGCCGGGGCGCGGTCCCGACGGTGCCGTCCTCGTCGACGACGGTGATCCATTCCATCAGGATCTCGGTGCCGTCGATCTGGACCGGGTAGGGAACCGGCAGCCCGAGGTTCCAGAACCGCACCAGGGCGCCCCACTCGGAGACCGCCCACTCGCCGGCCGCGACCTGCCGGCCGAAGGTGCTCTTGCGTTTGACGGCCCGCTCGTCACGTGAGCGCTTCATCGAACGGCCTTCGGTGTAGGACGCGGCACGGTGGAAGGACCGGTGTTCGGGAGAGCGGTACCGCTTGGCCGCCATCACCACGCCGGCGTCGGGGTCGAGCGGATCGGCACGCTCGACGAGGTGGACGTCGGCCTCCTTGCCGGTCTTGAGGACGCCGAGTTCGGTGTCGATCGCGCCCTGCGAGGTCACCACCCACTCCGGGAGCGGCTCGGGGCCGCGGGACAGGGGTTCGACGCTGAGCCAGGTCGACCAGCGCCGGCCTTCGGCGAGGTCGTCGTCGTAGGCACGGAAGTCGAAGACGAACCGGTCGTCGATGTCGCCCGGACCGTCCGGCGGCGGGACGGAACGGTGGGCGCCGGTGCTGAAGTCGTCAGGGAACGACGGGAGTTGGGAGTGCTGCGGGAGATCGTCGTGAGACATCGCTGGAGGTGCTCCATGAAGTGAGTGAGAGGTGGTCTGCGGGCAGGCCGAGGACAGTCGTGGTCACGGTCGTGCCTCCTCTCGTGGAGCACCGGGCAGCTCCCGGTGGCTCGCCCATGGTGAAGGGCGGACGCGGGGAGCGGCAACCGAATAAAGCCGGCCCGAGTCGAGCGAGAACCTTCTCGTCCGGCCGCGAGAGACAGTCGGGCAGGCGGACGGGAGGCCGAGGGAACTCGGGGGCTGGTGGATGTCGAGAATGCCGTGCCGGCTCCGTCCCTGGGGCAGATGGCGACGACTTCTCTGGAGGACCGTTATGCGAGCGAGTGAGATCACCGAGATTCTGGACCGGCCGATCAGCCGGGAGCTGCTGGCACGCGACGTGGTCCGGCTGGCGTACGTGGCAAAGGACGGCACGCCCCGGAACGTCCCGATCGCGTTCACCTGGAACGGTTCGGAGATCGTCATGTGTACGACGAAGAACGCCCCGAAGCTCCCGGCTCTGCGGGAGAACCCGACGGTCGCGCTGACGATCGACACCGAGGTGCATCCGCCCAAGATCCTGCTGATCCGCGGCCGGGCCGAGCTGGATGTCGTGGACGGCATCCCGGAGGAGTACCTCCAGATCAACGGCTCGTACGAGATGACACCCGAGCAGCGGATCGAGTGGGAGGCCGAGGTCCGCTCGCTCTACGACGGCATGGTCCGGATCGTGGTGACTCCGACATGGGCGAAGCTGATCGACTTCGAGACGACCCTGCCGAGCGCGGTCGAGGAGTTGGTCAAGCAGCGGGCGGAGCGCGAGCAGTCCTGATCATCCGCTCATGCACCTGTGACGGAGCAGGCGCGCAGCTGGGGCCGGTTCACGGATGAACCGGCCCCAGCGCCAGGCGTGTTCGAGGACGGGCTTCAGCAGTAGAGGTTGCTGCCGGGGCTGACCCCGAGGATGGAGGTGAAGCGGTTGTAGGCGTCGACGCGGCTCTGGACCTGGGCTGGGTTGCGCCCGTCGCATTCCAGGGAGCCGTTGATGGAACGGATGGTCTGGCCGAAACCGGCGCCGTTGACCATGGCGTTGTGCGGGGTCATCGTGCCCGGGCCGGACTGGGTGTTCCAGTACCACAGGCCGGTCTTCCAGGCGACGGCCGAGTCGTTCTGCACCAGCCAGGGGTTGTTGAGGAGGTCGATGCCCAACGCGTCGCCCGCGGCCTTGTAGTTGAAGTTCCAGGACAGCTGGATGGGGCCGCGGCCGTAGTAGGCGGCCTGACCGGCCGGGCAGCCGTAGGACTGGCTCCAGTCGCAGTACGTCGGGTAGTTGGCGGTGTTCTGCTCGACGACGTAGACCAGTCCGCCGGTCTCGTGGCTGACGTTGGCGAGGAAGGCGGCGGCCTCCTGCTTCTTCACCGTGTCGGATCCGGTGTTGGCGAAGCCGGGGTAGGCGGACAGGGCTGCGGTCAGGCCCTGGTACGTGTAGAAGCCGTTCCGGCTCGGGAACATCTGGTTGAACTGGGCCTCACTGACGACGAAGCCGGACGGGGTGGTGCCGCCACCGCTCGCGGGGGCGCTCCACTTCTGGTTGGCGCCGCCCGAGCAGGTCCAGATCTGGAGCCGGGTGCCGTTGGCCGAGTTGTTGCCGGTGACGTCCAGGCACTTGTTGGCCTGCGGGTTGACGATGTCGTTCGCCGAGCTGACGGCCCACTTCTGGGCGGCGCTGCCGTTGCAGTCGTAGAGCTGGACCGTCGTGCCGTCCGCGGTGCCGCCGGAGGTCACGTCGAGACACTTGCCGAGCGCGCGCAGGGTGCCGTCACCGGGGTTGGACCAGGTCTGGGCACTGGTGCCGTTGCAGTCGTAGAGCTGTACGGCGGTCCCATTGGCGGTGTTCGCCCCGGCGACGTCGACGCACTTGCCGGCCAGACCAGTGATCCGGCCGTCCGCCGCACGGGCGGGGGAGACGGTGAACAGAGCGGACAGAGCCGCGGCGAGCAGCATGACGAGCGTCAGTCTGCTCAGAGCCGTGAGTCTGCGGAGACTTGGTGCGGAGTGGGGGGTGACCATGGGGCTTTACTCCTGTGGTTGAGAGGTGCCGAGGGCGATCGGCCCGCGTCGGCCGGCACACGACCGGGCGTGCCGCAGGCGTCAGCCCAGAACCGTCTGGGTGACGACGATGTGTCCGGCGTCCGGGTCGAGAACGCCGCCGAGGCGGCTGAAGGCGCCGTCGGTCAGATCAAGGCACTTCGGTTCCTGCGGGGTCTGGGCGAACGTCCCGCGGTCGTTGATCCGTACGGTCAGGGAGCGGCCGTTGGCGACATTGGTGACCTGGACCCTTGTACCGAAAGGCAGTTGGGGCTGACGCGAGAGCGAGGTGGCCGCCGTGTCCGCGTTGTTGTCGAAGACCTCGCCGCTGGCCGTCAGGGCGCCGGCGGGCTGGGGGCCGTAGTGCGTGGCCCAGCACTGCTCTCCCGACTGCTGCGCGGGGGCGTTCCACTTCTGGTTGGCGCCACCCGTGCAGGTCCAGATCTGGATGCGCGCCCCGTTGGCGGAGGAGTTGTCGGAGACGTCGAGGCATTTGTTCGCGGCCGGGTTGACGATGTCGTTCGCGGCGGTGACGGTCCAGCGCTGGTTCGCACCGCCGGTGCAGGTCCACAGCTGGACCTTGGCGCCGTCGGCGGTCGAACTGCCGGTGACATCCAGGCATTTGCCCAGCGCGCGGACGGTGTTGTCCGTACCGACCGTCCACTGTTGGGCGGCGGTGCCGTTGCAGTCGTAGAGCTGGACCGGTGTGCCGTCGGCGGAGGCCGCTCCGGCGACGTCGAGGCACTTGCCGGCGAGACCGGTGACCGCCCCGGTCGCCGCGACTGCCGGTGCCGCGGTGACGAGACCGATCAGCAGGGCCAGCAGGGCGAGGACGGGGGCGCCGCGTAACGCGATGCGGGGGAGGCGGGGACGAGTGGTCATGGGGGTGTCGGGGCCCTCTCGAGCGGTTCGGCGCATGCGGAAGGGGGCGCAGGTCTCAACTGGGCCCGCGCCGACGTGAGTTGACCACTCAAAAGTAAAAGTCTAGACTAATCTGGTCAAGGTGTGTGCATGACATCTTTTGCCGGTGCTGTGCCTGTGGTGCCTCCCTCATCGGAGCGCTCCGCGCCGGAGCACTCGATGGATGCGTACGGGTCGGCAGGTGTCAGAACCAGCTCTGGTTCTGACCGGAGTTGCACGCCCAGGTGCGGAAGCCGGCGCTGCTGTCGTCGATGCAGCGGTTGGTCGCCTGGTTCTTGAACGTGTTCACTGCGTCGGCCGCCGAGGCTGTCGCGGCGGGCAGCAGCGCGATGGCGGCGGCGGAGACGCCGAGCGCCGCGACGCGGGTCAGGACGGAGACGGACATGGCGCCCTCCGGGTTCTCCACCAGATAGCTCTGTGCGGCACTGAGGTTGCTCAACAGCCAGTGGTCCTCGCTCACCCGGATCTCCCCGGCCAGCCGCGACACCGCCGGATCGTCGAGCCGCAACTCCACGGCGACCGTCTCCGAGCCCCGGCCGAAGCGGGCGACCTCACCCGCGCCGAGCCGTAGCGTCAGCGGCGGGTCCTGTGGCACATGGATCAGTACGCCGCTCATCGTCCCCCGATTCCGACGCGGATCTGTCGCTCGTTGCCGACCCCGAATTCCCGGCCCCCGGTCCGGGCCGCTTCTCTTCCGGACAACGCAGGCGCACGAGCGCTGGTCATCGCGCACACCTCGTTTTACCTCGATTCCTTCCGCTCTTTCGCACGCAGGTCGAAGGAGCACACGAGCCCCGTTGGTCAACACCGCTCACGCAGTGCGGCGGTTGCATGCGCGAGGACTCTTGGACCTCGTCGTAGGTGGCATCGCCGACGACTACACAGACCGCCTGACGGCCATCCGCGCCGACATCACACGTTGCCCGGCCGCGACCGAGCGATACGGGATCACCGGAGCCCCGTCCTACGTCCTGCTGAAGGAGGGAGAGGCGGTGGCACACGGCACGGTGCCCATGACCACCGCCGAGGTACGGAAGTTCCTGGATGGCCACCTCTGAGCGGCCGCTGCGGCCGACGGGCATCCGGCAGGGCGGAGCATCGGATCCGGTGTCCGACGGGGTTGGCTCCCCCCGGCCTGTAGCCTTGATCCACTCTGCGATGGGTGTCGTCGAGGCTCGGTCGATCACCGATGGGTGTGAGGAGACGGGGTGGCGGAGAAGCACAACGAGGTCGGGAAACGTCGGACTCGCGGTATCAGCCGACCGACACACCACCGCGACCGGCTTCCTGGCTTGAACCCGTGCCGGCGACCGCGCCCGGTCGAGGGCGAGGCAGGACACACCGCGTACGTTCCATGGACACCGACAGGAATCGCCGGAGTGACGGGCAGACGGAGCACCCGCCGCGATCGCGAGCGGCCGCCGCGGCCATGACCGGGAAGCGACATTGAACGAGACCGGAACGACGCGCGAGACGGAACGCCATGGACCCGACACGGGCCTCGGCTCGGCGCGAGCCCTGGCCCGCCTCGCCCTGCTGTGCATCGCCGGAGCGGTGGCCGCGGTGGTGGCCGGTACCGGCCATGTGTTCATCCTGTTGCTGGGCCTGGCGGGCCTCGGACTGGCCGGCGCGGGCCTGTGGTGGGCGTTGGCGCACCGCGGATTCGCCCGACTCCTCGGCGCCTCGCTGGCGATCGCCGCACCTGTCGGCGTCCTGGTGCTGTACGCCGTCTCGGGCCTGTGGGTGGTCGCGGTGGTCGCCCTCGCGGCGTGGACGGCCGCGCTCGGCTGCGCGCGCAGTGCCCTGCGCCGTCTGCGCAAGCCGCACGGCATGCACACCCGCACGGTTCGCCCACCCAGCCGGGCCGTGCTGATCATGAATCCGAAGTCGGGCGGCGGGAAGGTCGGGCGGTACGGACTCGTGGAACGGGCCGAGGCACTCGGCGCGCGGGTGATCCTGCTCGACCTCGACACGGATCCGGATCCGGTGGCACTGGCCCGGCAGGCTGTCGCCGAAGGAGCGGATCTGCTCGGTGTGGCCGGCGGCGACGGCACCCAGGCCCTGGTGGCGGGAGTGGCCGCCGAACACGGTCTGCCGTTCATGGTCGTGACGGCAGGCACCCGCAACCACTTCGCCATGGACCTCGGTCTGGACCGGGACGATCCGGTGAGCAGCCTCGAGGCGCTCTCGGACGGGGTGGAACTCCGCGTCGACCTGGGAGACATCTCCGGCCGGCCGTTCGTCAACACCGCCTCGTTCGGTACGTACGCACACATCGTGCAGAACCCCGAGTACCGCGACGCCAAGGCGGTCACCGCGCTCGACCAGTTGCCGGACCTGCTGGCGGGCGAGGCGGGCGCCGAACTCAGTGCCCGAACCGACGAAGAGCGGTTGGAAGCCCCACAGGCGGTGCTGGTCAGCAACAACCCCTACGCACGGGCCGACCCCCTGACCGGTGGCCGCAGGGAACGGCTCGACACGGGCGCTCTCGGCGTGATCGCGGTCCGGGTCGGGGGCGCCGTACAGGCCGCCGAACTGGCGCTGTTGGGGGAGCGGGCCAGCGGCATCACGACCCTGACGTCCCGTAGCGTCGTCGTGGAGTCCGACGAGGAGACCATCCCGGTGGCCGTGGACGGCGAGGCACTCGTCCTGCCTCCGCCCGTCGTGTGCACGATACGGCCCGGCGCCCTGCGGGTCCGCGTGCCACGGGAACGTCCCGGGGCACCGTACGTCGCACCGACCGTCGACTGGTACCGCGTCATGCGCCTCGCCTTCGACCTGTCGCCCCACGCACGCGAGAGCCACGACCGAGCAACCTCCCCACGCGACAAGAACCAGGAGCAGAGCGATGATTGAGCGTCGGACTCGGCAACAACGAGTACCGCAGGGCCTGTTGCGCGATCTCGCCAGCCTCGACCAGGCGCTCTACGAGGCCGTGACGGTCACCAGCACACCGGCACTGGACTCGGCGCTGCGCCGGCTGTCCGCCGCGGCCGATCACTCCAAGGTCTCTCTCCTGATCGCGGCTGCCCTGGCCCTGCGCCCCGGCCGCTCCCGCCGCGCCGCGGTGCTCGGCGTAGCGGCGATCGGCGTCGCGTCCACCACGGCCAATCTGCTCGGCAAGCGTCTTGTACGGCGGCCACGCCCGCACCGTGCCGAGGACTCGCCGTTCCCCGGTCGGCACGTCCCCATGCCGGCATCCGCCTCGTTCCCCTCCGGTCACACCGCCTCCGCCGTCGCTTTCGCCGCGGCTGTCGGCCCCGCGTTCCCGGCCGTCACGGTCCCTCTCGGACTGCTGGCCTGTGCCGTGGGCTACTCGCGCGTCCACACCGGGGTGCACTACCCGGGCGACGTCGTCGCCGGCGCCGTACTCGGAACGGGCGCGGCCGCCGCCGTCCTCGCTGCGGCCGCGCACTGGGACGGTTCGGGCGGCTGACCTGTGGCTCTTCGGCCCGCTGACCGCCCGTGGTACCGCCGTGACGAGCTCGCCTCTCATGCCGCGAGACCGTGTCCGCACACGTGATGCCGACACGGGAGGAGCGGCGGGCAGCACGGCTCCGACGTGGCTTCTCGACTGGCGACCTTACGCTCCGGCGACGGGCCGGGAGGCGACACAGGCACGCAGTGTGCTGGCGTCACTCGATCCAACGGGCAGCGGCCTCGTAGGTGGTGTCCGGGGCACTGTTGAACGCGATGGCCGCAGCGGGTGCGTGCCGCCGAATCAGGTTGATGATGAGCTCAAGGAGTTCGACTTGACCGTCCGAGTGCCGCAGGCCACCACCGACGGTGACGCACTCCCACGGATGAGCTCGCAGCGCACTCCCGACGACCACTTCAACGTCGTCACTTTCATCGAGGCCGATCAGACAGGTCTCCGCGCCCACGCCGTGTTCGGCGAACTTGGCCAGCCCCGACTCGATCGCCCTGGCTACCGGCTCAGGATCCCACGGCCCGGGCACCCGATACGGATCAAGCCCGATGACGAGGACGCGCGGTGAAGCGGTGGTGTCCATGTCCGGACGATACGCGTCGAACGACTCGCGAATCAGGAAGCGATGCCCATTGGGGGTCGACCCCGGCTGTGGCCATGACGTTCTGCCGTTGCTGGTCAGCGGGCTCGGGTACGACAACGACGTCGTCCGCTGCCAGGGGATCCTCGACTACGCGACGTACGAACAGAGGGACTCTGTAAGCCACTTGAAGGGCACGGGGCATCCACTCGACCGCCGCGCCGCCGCCCGCCGACTTTGACCTCGCCGCCCCCTGAACCGCTCGTCGACGAGGCCGTATAACCGTTTGCCGCAGGTCGTCGCGCTCGGATAGGAATCTCGCATGCTGAAGGGTGACAAGGTCGGGCTCAGGGCCCGGCACGAGGACGACATCCCGATCCTGCACTCGGAGCTCTACGACGACGTGGCCACCCAGGCGCGGGCCAATGGTCGGCCGTGGCGGCCGATCTCGCCCGGCTCCAAGGACTCGCAGTTCGCGGTGGACGACAAGGAGCGGGGGCATGCACCTTTCTCCGTGGTGGACTTGGACTCCGGCACTTTGATCGGCAGCGCGGTGCTGTGGGGCATCGACGACCACAACCGGACCGCGCACATCGGCCTCGGGCTGTTGCCCTCCGCCCGTGGCAAGGGCTATGGCACCGACGTGGTCGCGGTGCTGTGTCACTACGGCTTCGTCGTTCGCGGCCTGCACCGGCTGCAGATCGAGACGCTGCCGGACAACGACGCGATGCTGCGCTCCGCCGAGCGCAACGGCTTCGTCCGCGAGGGGGTGCTGCGTTCGGCGGCCTGGGTGATGGGGGAGTTCGTCGACGAGGTGCTCCTCGGGCTCCTGGCCGACGAATGGAAGCCGGACCCGAAGAACAGGACCGGTACCTGACCGCAGGCGTGCCCGACGCCGACTCCAGTCGTCGCCGACCATGTCCCGCCCTGTTGCCCGGGAATGCACGGTGGGGCGGTGTGGTTGGAAGGAACGTGGGAGTGGAGGGGACAGTGTCCCCGGGCCTCACCTATTGCCTGCGGGGACGATCGTCCGGCTGAAGCCCCGCAGAGCGCATCGCCGCGTAGGCGACCGCCCTCCATTCCCGCAACGCGCAGACGCGGCCCCGAGTGCTTCGATCGCCTCGGGGCCGCGGTATGTCCTCTCCTCTTCCGCTTCCGCGACGAACTGACTTCTCCAACTGGCCGCCTGCACAAGGGCGTAGCGACCGCCTGTTGGTGCCGCGGGGATTGACGGACGTATTGGTCTAGGCCTTAATGGCTTCAGGCTGTTCACGTGAACGGAAAATGTTCATGGACATGAACAGCTGTAGTTTCCTCTACCCCCCACCAGCGCACTGGGTGCGCTGCGTCTTGGAGGACTCATGCGTCGAACGAGCCGCTACACACTGGCCGTTGCCGTGACCGTCGGTGCGGCGGTGGCAGCCGTCGTCGCCCCCTCGGCATCCGCCGCCCCGACAGCGGCGAACCCCGGGCCCGGCTTCCCCGCCCGGTACTCGGCACCGTACGCCGAGACCTGGAACTCCCCGTCCGCCCTCGCCAACGCGCGCAATGCCACCGGCCAGAAGTACTTCACGCTCGCCTTCGTCATCGCCGGAAGCGGCTGCAACGCGACGTTCAACGGCGACACGTCCATCACCGACTCCTCCTGGACCGCCGCCATCAACTCCACGAGGGCGGCCGGCGGCGACGTCATCGCCTCCTTCGGCGGCGCCTCCGGCACCGAACTGGGCGTCGCCTGTACCTCGGTGTCGTCTCTCAAGGCCCAGTACAAGCGGGTTATCGACAGCCTCAACCTCACCCGCGTCGACCTCGACATCGAGGGCTCGACCCTCAACAACACGGCTGCCAACGACCGGCGGAACAAGGCCCTGGCACAGTTGCAGAGCGAGTACGCGACAGCGGGGCGCCGGCTTGACGTCCAGTACACCCTCCCGGTCGATCCGACCGGCCTGGAGCAGAACTCGATCAACCTGCTGAACAACGCCAAGAGCAACGCCCTGACGGTCAATCTGGTCAACATCATGACCATGGACTACGGTCCGGCCATGGACATGGGCAAGGCGGCCACCGGCGCGGCGACCGCCCTGCACGACCAACTGGGCCGGATCTGGACGACCAAGAGTTCCGCGCAGCTGTGGGCCATGGAGGGGAACACCCCCATGATCGGCGTGAACGACACCACGGCCGAGGTGTTCACCACCGCCAACGCCACCACACTCGCCAACTTCGCAGCCAGCAAGGGCATCCAGGAACTGTCCTTCTGGTCGCTGGGCCGGGATAAGGCCTGCGCCACCAATGGTCAGCTGTCCGACACCTGCAGCGGCACCTCGCAGAGCGCATACCAGTTCACCCGCACGCTCCGCTGACCCAGCGCAGGCGATCCCTGGGGGCAGCGGAGTGCGGCGCACAGCGGCCCCGGTGGATGAATGAAGACGGCGCTCAGCACATCGGACGGACCGTGTACTGAGCGTCTCTTCAGCGGTCCGAACGCAAGGCGCCGATGGGGGCGCAGGAGACCTCGGGGGCTCAGCCCGCGTAGGTCGCGAGCAGTTTGGAGAACTGGTACGGGGTCTGCGGGATGTTCGTGCACTGGCTCAGGGCACCGGTGCAGGCGTTCCCGTCGCGGGTGACGTCCCAGAAGCCCAGCTCGCCCAAGTGGTTCTGGCGGGCGAAGGTGAGCACCTGCTGTGCGTCGGCGACCGTGAACACCTCACTGGCGGTGTCGTTCTGGCCGAGCATCGGGGTGAGGCCGACCATCGCCCAGCTCTGGGCGGTGGTGAGGTTGGGCCACACCGAGGCGATCTGGGCGCGGGTCGAGGTCGCGGCCTGGATGGCGTATGTGCCCATCTTCCCGGACGGGCTGGGCGCGGCGCTGTCGCCGTAGTCCATGGCCATCAGGTTGACGGTGTCGACGTTCAGGTTGTGCGACTTGGCGGAGTTGAGGATGTAGACGCCGTCGGCAGTGAGACCGCTGGGCAGGACCGGGAGGGTGAGCGTGACCTTGAGGTCGCGGCCCTTGGCGCGCTGCGCGGCCTGGACGGCGGCGACGGCCGTCGAGCGCCGGTCGATCGAGGCGTGGTCGACCGCCGCGGCGCCCTCGATGTCGAAGTCCACGCGGTCCAGGGCGTAGGCGTCCACGACCTTCTGGTACTGCGCCTGGAGCGCCGTTGTGCTGGTGCAGGCGAGGGCCAGTTCGGTGCCCGACGCGCCACCGAAGGACGGCCGTACGTCACCGCCCATCGCGCGCAGCGAGTCGAAGTCCGCCCGGTCCCAGGCCGCGCCCGGGTCGAAGGAGTTGAACCAGTTGGCGCTGCAGCCGGTCGACCCCGCGGTGATGAAGCCGAGCGAGAACTGCCGCAGCCCGGTGTTCGTGGCGATCTGCGTGAGGTTCGGCGTCGGGTAGGCCCCGAGGTCGATGAAGGGAGCCGCCACGCCAGGAGTTGTGCCACTGCCCGCGGTCGCGGTGAGTGTCGCGGAGTGCGCCGACTGGTTGTTGGAGTCGTCGAGGGCGGTCACCGAGAAGCTGTGACTGCTGCCTGGGAGCAGGCCGATCACCGTGAAGGTGGTGCCTGTGCCGGAGGTGGTGGCGATGACGGCGCTGCCCTCGTAGACCCGGTAGCCGACCACGCCGACGTTGTCGGTCGAGGCGTTCCAGCCCAGCGTCACGCTGCCGGAGCCGGTGGCCCGGACGGCGAGGCCGGTGGGGGTCGAGGGTGCGACGGTGTCGGCGGGGACGCCGGCGCAGGGGCCGTTGTTGATCAGGCAGGCGCTCGGCGGGACGACCGAGCCGGTGTAGCTGAAGTCCATGCCGACGACGGGCGCGGAGTCACCGGGGGCGAGCGGGGCCTCCCAGGTGGGGGAGGTGATCGTGTACTGCGTCCCGTTGTGGGTGACCGTGCCGTTCCACGAACTGGTGACGGCCTCGGTGGCGGGCAGGGTGAACGTGATGGTCCACGAAGTGACCGTGTGGGTGGACTTGTTGGTGACCGTGTAGCCGCCCTCGAATCCGGCACCCCAGGTGGAGGTGATGCCGAAGGAGGCGATCAGACCGGTGTTGTCGGCCGCGTGGGCGGCCGGGGCGGCGGTCGTGGCCATGCCGCCGACCATCAGGGCGGCGGTCAATGCGGCGCGCAGCGACGCACGTCTCATGCGGTTGCTCCTCCGTGGGGCGAGGCCGCGCACGGCGTCGCGCCGGTACGCGGATTGCGGTGCCCTGCATGCCCGTCGCACGGTGGAGAGGCGCGGGTGGGGAGGAGCCGTGCGACGTGATCAGGGCGGGGTGAGGCAGGGGAAATCCGTCGAACGGCGAGTCGTGAAGTTAATCGGAAACTTTCCTTACATCTGCCTGCGGTACGAAGCGTGGCTGTCCGTGTCGGCCTGCGTCAAGAGATCTGGGAAAGATTCGTCTAGACCAATTCCGGCCTCGGGGGCGCGAGTTGCTGCGGGTTGTCACCGCAGTCCGCTGTAGGCGGCCATGATGATCTCCATGCCGCGACTGTCCTCCTGCTGCTCCCGGTCGAGCATCTGGTTCATCACGTAGGCCACCGTCATACGTGCGTCAGGGTCGCTCGCGACCAGAGAGCCGCCCCATCCGCCCCAGCCGAAGGTATTGCCGAACTTGCCGAAGCCAGCGGTCCAGGACATCGAGGTCCGCAGCACCCGGTCCTCGCCGCGGAACACCTCCTGCCACGCGGGCTCGCAGCCCTGGGGGGACAGCAGTCGTACGCCCCCGGCGGTACCCCGGTTCGCCAGTACCGACTGGACGAGGGCGACGGACCGAGCGTTGCCGAAGCCGTTCACCGCGGGGATCTGCGCACGGCGCCAGGCGACGGAGTTGGCATCCCTGACCCGGACGGCGACACCGTCGTACTCCCGACGTGTGCCGTCCGGTCCGGTCGGTGCGTCGGCGGTGTACTCGTCGGTCCGTGACGGCGGCGGGATGAGCGCTGCGACGCGGCGGTCGTCGTCGGCACAGAGCCCGATGTGGAAGTCCGCGCCCAGCGGCTCGGCCACTTCCTCCGCGAAGAAATCGCCGAGCAGACGGCCGGTGATGCGGCGGACGATCTCACCGATCAGGTACCCGAAGGTGAGCCCGTGGTAGCCGGCGGCGGTTCCCGGTTCCCACTCGGGGGTCTGCGCGGCCAGCCCTGCCGTCACGCTCTGCCAGTCGTAGAGGTCCTCGACCGCCGTCGGCCCGGACAGGTCCGGCAGCCCCGCGGTATGGGACAGCACATGCCGTACCAGCAGACGCTCCTTGCCCGCCGCGGCGAACTCGGGCCAGTAGGCGGCGACCGGCGCGGACAGATCGAGCCGGCCCTGGTCGGCCAGGACGAGCGCGCACAAGGCGGTCATGTTCTTGGTCGTCGAGTTCACGCCCGCGAGGGTGTCGCGCTCCCAGCCGACAGTGCGGTCCGCGTCGGCGTACCCGCCCCACAGGTCGACCACCGGCTCGCCGTCGAGGTAGACGGCGACGGAGGCGCCCACATCGTCCTTGCCGAGCGAAGCCGCGAGGGCCGCCTCGACTGCGGCGAACCGTGGCTCGCACAGCCCTTTAACATCAGTCATGTGCGCCAGCCTCAGGCAACGCCGAGGCCACCCGCCCGACAATTCCCGCACGGCTTCTGTCGGGCGGGGCGCAAAGAAATCACCTAGACCTGAAGACGGCCCGGTCGGCCGTATCGGCAGCGGGTCCTACGGCCCGGGACCACCCGGCCGGAAGAGGGACGGATACACGTGCTGGAGCGGCTGAACCAGGCGCTGGACCACCTGGAGACCTGCCTCGACCGGGAGGTCGACGTGGCCGAGGCGGCCCGGATCGCCGCGGTGTCGGAGTACCACTTCCGCCGGTTGTTCTCCGCCCTCGCCGGGATGCCGCTCCCGGTCTACGTGCGGCGCCGGCGGATGACGCTCGCCGCGGCCGAGGTGCTGGCCGGGCAGGACACGCTGCTCGATGTCGCGGTGCGCTACGGCTACGGCTCGGGTGAGGCGTTCGCCCGGGCGTTCCGGTCGGTGCACGGCATCGGTCCGGGCGAGGCCCGGCGCACGGGCGCACTGCTCACGGCACAGCCGCGCATGTCCTTCCGCGTCGTCGTCGAAGGGAGTACGACGATGCGCTACCGGATCGTGGAGAAGGAGGCGTTTCGGATCGTCGGCAGGAAGGCGCGGGTCCCGCTGGTGCACGAGGGGGTCAACTCGGCCGCCGCGGCGCACCTGGAGAGTCTGGACGAGCGGGCGGTCGTACGGATGAAGGAGCTGGCCGACCGGGAGCCTGAGGGGATCGTGTCGGCAGCGGTGTATCTGACGGACAGTCGGGAGGAGGGGGCCGAGGCCGACTACTGGATCGGCGCGGTCACCGGCCCGGAGGCCGCCGTCGAGGAACTCGACGCCCTCGACGTGCCCGCCGGGACCTGGGCGGTCTTCGACAACGACGGGCCCTATCCGAGCGCGCTCCAGGCACTGTGGCGCGACGTGTTCACACAGTGGTTCCCCTCGAACCCGTACACGAGCAGGCCAGGTCCGGAACTCCTGCGGACGCGGCCGGTGGAGACCGGCGAAGAGACCCACTCCCAGCTGTGGATCCCGATCGAGCGGAGCAGCGGCGACGCCGGCGCGTGAACATCGGTCTGCGGACGGGCGGGGATGCTCCAGCTCGGCAGGGGCGCGTCCTGACTTCGACCTCACGGCTGGGCGAGCGGCGCCCAGAGCGCTCGTAGACTCTTGCTGCCCCCCAGGGGCGCATCGGGCAACGGCGGCCGAGGCGACAGGCTACAGAAACAGGGCGAAGTGGACGCATCACGGTCCTGCCTTTCTTCCCCCCGCATCCGCACACAGACCGCAGCCCGTGAAAGGTATTCGCGTCCCATGCCACTGGCCCTTCTGGCCCTTGCCCTCGTCGCGTTCGGTATCGGTACGACCGAGGTAGTCCTGCGGTTTTGGGCCTTGGATTCTTAGGCACGTTTGTGCAGGTCAGAGCGCTGAATAAGTATCCATCGCTTCACCGGTGCAACTCGCGTGCAAAGCCACGCCGCATCAGCGCCAGGGCGACCAGCGCAGGGCGTCGTTCCGCGCCCCGTGCCCGCCGGGATCTTCGGGCCGCCCGTCGATGATCCGGTTCGTACCGCGCAGCCGCGCCCGGAGCGCGGGCGGCCAGCTCTTGATCGCCTCGGTGTCCTGATCGACTTCGTCAGAACGGATCCTCCCGCCGGGGTCGGCAGAAATCTCGGGTGAGATTCTCGCCCGAGAACGCCGGGGACGGCCCCCGCGTGCACGCTCCAGCTCGGACATCAGCTCGGACAAATGACCTTCGTCCGGGTGCTCCTTGCCGCGCTCGGCTCGTAGCTCAGCCTTGATCGTCTTCTTCGTCCTCGTCATCGTCGTCCTCCATCAGGATGCGGTCGACCTGCGCCAGAATCGTGGTCGCAGAGTCGCGGCTCCGGGGGTGCGGTGCGCTCGGTCCGCCCTCGTCATCGATCTTTCCTGAGGAGCCGTCAGAGCCCCGGGGCAGAGCCAGTTGAGGCTTCGGCGGCTCCGGCACCGGGCCGGGGTCGGAGCCGTCGGCACGGATCAGCGCGTGCTCGGCCAGCGTGTACGCGTATTCGGTGAGCTTCGACGCGAACGCGGCATCGACGTCGGCGGCCGTCACCACGCCCTTGATCACGTCTGACAAGGCGGTCGCGATGAGCTGCGATTCCACCTCGGCACGTCCAATGAGCGCGGCTTCCGCCGGGGTCGGCGAATCAAGGGCGAAGAGCTTCGCCCACCGCTCATCGATCTTGTGAATCTCGGCGCTGGCACGGATCACCGGACCGTCGTCGTACAGGGGCTCCCCGTCGTCATCCTTGACGATCTTGCCGTTCTGGACCAGCGGGTGACGCGCCGCCATGATCGCGTACATCCGGCCGCGCCGGTCGTTCAACTGATCGGCAGCGTGCTGGCGCAACTGATCCACGGCGTCACCCCGGGCGCGGGCCTCGGTCTCGTCGCGCACCCGGTGCATCACGGTGTCGTGGCTCAACCCGGTGATCTCCGCGACCTTGCGGTACGGCAGTCCCCTGATCACGGCCAGCACGTAGCAGCGTTCCTGCTCTTCGGCGATCACCGACGGTTTCTTGAGTGCCATTGTTCAACCTTCCAGCGTCAGACGGAATGGCGTGTACATGGTCACGGATTCAGGCGGCCAGGACCGCAGCGGGGATGTTCTCGGCGCAGCCTTCACGGCAGTCGGCGCAGGGCCGACCGCAGCCGCTGCACATGATCGAATCGCGGGTCCTGCACCAACGGGTGCAGTAGGCCGGAGGGTCCTCGGGGAACACGCAGAACCCGGCGCGGAAGCATCCGGCGGCATGGTCCGGCGGAGCCGGTTGTGTGGTCATGGCTGTTCCGTCCATCCGTCGTACGTGGGCGCGAAGAATGTGTCCGACTTCGTGCGGTAGGTCTTTCCGAGGCAGCGGACCGTGCTGCCTTTCTCGTAATGGCCCGGTGCCCATTCGGGGATGGCATCGGCCGGTCCGGAGCCGTTCGGGCTCGGGGGTCGTCCGGCAACTCCGGCAGTTTCCGCGACACATTGGCTCATGGGTTTTTTCTCCAAACCCTGTTCCGTCTCCCCCCGCGCGCGGTGCCCCAATAGTTGAGAAGAACTGCCGGAGTTGCCGGATCCGTTGTCCGCTGGGGCCTCTGTTTTCTTCGGGGCGGATGGGTTCAACGGCTTCAGCCGGACGTTGAACCCGCGCCGACCGTCCTTGGTGATCCGGACCTCGGTCACTCCCGGGACGGTCCTCAGCCACGCTCCGAACTTGTTCCGGCCGAGCCCGCCCACTTTCTGGGCCTCGGCCCACGTCTCGAAGTGATTCCAGACCGATACGAGGCTCATTCCGCCCAGGCACTCGCTGTCCGTCTTCGCTGGGATGGCTTCCAGTTCCTCCGCCATGAACAGCCGTAGGCGGTTCGAGTTGGTCTCAAACTCGTTCTGTACGTCCTTCGGAGTCGGCAGGTAAGTTCCGCGCACATTGCGCCGCTGCCAGGCCGACACCAGCCGGACCAGGATCCCGGGAAGCTCTGTCATGATCTTTCGCTCTATCTCCTGATCCTCGTGCCCGAGGAAGGATGTCCCGAAGCGGAACGGCTTGATCCTCGCGAAGTAGGCGTCATGGCTTTCACTCACCTGCGGAAGGTCGTTCGCGGAGAATGCGAAGAGGGCCCGGTTGGTGAACGTGAACGGCGTCTGGTGCTTGCGCTCGGCCGATACGGGATCCGCACCGGTCAGCATCCGGAAGACGGACAGATCCTTGACATCCTGACCCGACAGGTCGGATCCGGCATTCAGCATCCGGCCGTACACCTCGGCCGCCTTGAAGCGGTTCACGCACAACTCGTGCAGCTTGACGGCCGAGAAATTCCCGGAGCCGACAACGGCCATGGCGATCCGCAGCATGGTCGACTTGCCTGACCGGGTCGGACCGTACAGGAACGGGTTCTTCAGCGGTGAGCACGAGGGATCGAGCATCGCCGAGAACGTCTCCTCAAGGTCGTCAACCTGACCGGGGCACATCTGCTCCAGCCACTCCGCGTAGTGCGGGCAGGTGGCGTCCTCGTGCCATTCGACAGGGATCTGATTGGTGCTCAGGTACTCGGGGGTGTGCGGCCTCAGCTCTCCAGTGCGCAAGTCGAGCAGACCGTTCGCGCAGTTGAGCACCGGCTCGTCAGCGTGCGCCGGGATGAGCCGGTGCTCGTCACGGAGGCGGGCCACGGCCTGTTGCCGGACCGACTCCAGGTAGGTGCTTCGGTGATCGTTGCCGAGCAGGTTCGCGACCTTGGACACGAAGGTCTCGTGGTCTGTCTCGTACACCCCGTTCCGGTAGAGGGCGATCACACCCTCGTGCGTCAGGGCGGCCGGACACTGATTCAGGACCGCATCGGCCAAGTCCTTGACCAGCAGGCCGTTCGCGTCGAAGAACCCGGGTGCCCGGCGGCGGGGCGCGGCAGGCAGCTTCTCCCTAGCCCTCTTGATCAGCCGGGCCAGGTAAGCGGTCCGGCCGCTCGTCTTGCGGCCCAAGACGTCGTCAATGCCTTCCTTCGCTCGTGCTTCAGCGGCGCGCGCGAACCGGACCGGATCGGCCCCGTTGTCGGCCAGCGATTCCTTCAGCCGGTCGGCCGCGTCCCACACGTCCCGGTTACTGGACAGGTCGGCATCGAGAAACACGACCATCTCGCGGCCGTCGGCCCACGACAGATCAGCACCGCTCCACGACCAGCAACCGGCCATGACGATCACGCCGTGGCCCTCGGGCACGTGCGAGGCCAGGGCGAGACCCTGCTTGGTGCCCTCGACGAACAGGTCCGGATTGCCGTTCTTCGGTTCCCTCAGGCGCCACAGCACCGGGCCGCAATCCTTGGGGAACACGTACTTGTGCCGCTTACCGTCCGGCGTCTCGATCGGGACGTCCGGCCGGTACTGCACCACCTTCGTACCGTCCAGCTTCGTCCACCCTGGGAACAGGATTCCTTTCTCTGCCTCACCAAGGAAGCCGGACCAGGTGGCAAAGATCTCGTCTGGGATCTCGTCCGGCCCGGTGATCGACCGGATGCCGTATTCCTCGATCACGTCGTCCGTGATCGCCGCCGCGTTCAGAAAGGTGCGGTGCTCGTCTATCATGGAGTCAACTCCTCCAGAGTTGCACTGAATGATCCCTCCGGCGCCTATCCGGGACGTCGTACGAAAGCCCCTGGCTTGAGCCCCCAGGGGCTTTCGTGTGTCAGGAATCGTCCGTGTCGCTCTTCGGAGTCGCGGAGGCGAGCAGGGCGCGGAGACGCTCGATGTGGGCAGGCGTGAGATTGGCCTTCGCTCGCTCGATGCGCGTGATCAGGTTGGTGGGGGAAGTCGCCGAGGCAATGCCGCCCAGGGCTCGCGCCTCTCGCGCAGCGGCTGACATGTTGTACGGCTTGCGGGCCATTCGGAGCCTCCGGGCATCTCGTGAGATGCGCTTCCGGCTCCTCGCTCCGTTCCGCGCTTCCTTCTGCTCCAATTCTGCCTTGACTGAATCCCCGAAAGCCAGAGCCGCAGGGCACCAATCACGAGCCGGCATGGCAATAGATAAGTAGCGATAAGTATTGCCAATACGAGTTAAGAGGGAAACGGCCCGGTCGGAGGTCACCGCCGGGCCGTCGCCCTTTCCGAATTGTGGCACACTGCTTTCGAAAGGGGTCATCCTTCCCTAATCTTTTGATTGGCAGAAACATATGGATGCGACTTTTTCGGTGACCGAGGCAGCGGCCTCCCTCGGTGTCAGCGAGCCCGCCGTCCGGAACTGGATCAGGTCCGGAACGCTCACCGCGTCGGCCGGTGAACGCGGCAGCCGCATCCCCGTGTCCGAGGTCGTCGCCCTGGCGAAGCAGCGCCATGACGAGGCAATGGCCCGGCACCCGGAAGGGCGCGAGGCGCTGGCGCTCAAGGTGATCGACACCTTTTGGCCGTTCGCCCGCCACTACGAGCAGCAGCCGGATACGTCGGTCAAGGTTGTGGAGCGGCGCGGGGACAACAACATGTCGCTCATGAATCAGGACAAGGCGCCGCACGCCGACCCGGACGCGGTCGCGGTGTTCGGGCGGCCGTCGATCCTCGCGGCGGCCATGAAGCCCGAAGAGGGCGTCTGCCGCTGGTGCTCGGCATGGACCTTCGCCCGTCAGGCCGTGGGCGCACCGCCGCACGACGATGCCGCTTACAAGATCCTGTTCCAGGGTCAGGAACCGTGTGACCGTGACCGGCAGGCATGGGCCTCCCTGGCAGCCGTCGGCCGGACCATGAAGCGCGAGGCCGAGGAAGCCGCCAGGGTCGCAGCCGGAGAAGTCGCCGACGTGAAGATGCGCACCGACGCGCTTCGTCTCGCAGAGTTGAAGCTCGGCGCCCCGTACGTCCTCGGGGCGCGCGGTCCGGCCGAGTTCGATTGCATGGGCTTGATCAGTTGGGCCTACCGCAACGCGGGTGGTGTCGACGTGCCGGTCACCCAGTCCGCGATGCTGGCGTGCCGCGAGAAGATCATGCCGAAGGACGCCGTCCCTGGTGATCTCCTCGTGAACCTCCCCGCCACCGGCTCCGGGCACATCGCCCTCTACGCAGGCGGCGGCCGGGTGCTCCATGCGGCGCCCGGTGGAGTGGCGTATGCGCCCCTCGGAACTC
This sequence comes from Streptomyces sp. NBC_01622, assembly GCF_045209635.1. Lineage (NCBI taxonomy): Bacteria > Bacillati > Actinomycetota > Actinomycetes > Kitasatosporales > Streptomycetaceae > Streptomyces > Streptomyces sp. NBC_01622. Next base: position 203,842 of record NZ_CP109293.1, on the reverse strand, counting down.
ACCTCTGGTCGTTCGGTATCCGGCTCACCCGGAAGGCCCTCACAGCGGCCGTGACGGCTCCGCACGCCGCCGTCACGGCCTCCGCGTTGGCGGCCCCGGACGCCTGCACCGACGACGAGTGCACAAGCCGTCAGATCACGGTGTTCACCCAGCGCCGCGACCGCGCCGTACGGGCGGGCGGCCAGGAGCAGTACGTCAGGAAGCTGGACCGGATGATCGACTCGCTGAGGGCGGACCTGTCATGACGCGCCGTCAGGAAGACCGGGACCGGATCATGGCGGCACTCGCCCGCGAGGTCGACCAGATGGCCGTCTCCGGGCCGGACAGCGCTCCGGCGGCCAACTCCCCGCACCGTGCCCGTACGCGGCCCCAGAGCGGCACCGGTGCCGTCCCGCGACGAGGTCCGGGGCATGCGAAGCCCTGGAAGCAACGGAGGAACGGATCATGAGCAAGCAGTACAAGCCCCATCAGCCGGGCGAGGCGCCGCCGAAGCCGGTCCGCGACCCTCGCGGCGTCCAGCAGTTCACCGCAGCCACCGAGCTGGAGTGCCCGAACGGCATGATCTTCGACCCCGCCCTCGGGACGTGCATCGCCGAGCCGGAACCGGAGAGCTGATCATGAGCGATCTTCCCGACCTCAGCCGGGCGCAGCGGTCGGCCGTCGTCGGTGACGGCCTCGCCGAACTGGTCAGCCGTCCCGAGGGCCGCGCCCTCCTCGCCGAGCTGGCCGCCCGGTGCCAGCCGCCGATCATGGACATCCCCTTCGCCGACCTCGTTCGCGAGCGGCTGCGCGCCGACCGGCTCGCCGCGATCGTCGACCTCGCCGCCCGGCACGGCGCGACGGCGGCCGACACCCGTTCATTCGGTGAGGTCGTGCGCCAACTCCCGGAAGAGACAAGGGCATTGATAGCCGACCACATCATTGCGGCGGGGTGGCAGTGATGTCCCGCGTGTACGAGACCAGGGCCGAACGCCCCCTGTCCGCCCAGCCGTTGGCCGTGCGGGTGACGGCGTACCTGCGTCACCGCCGGGATTCGGGGCTCGACCCCTGGGCCGATCTCGACATGATCCAGCAGGGAACCAAGATCGCCGACCGTGCCGACGCGTCCAGCGCCCTGGCGCACCTCACCGAAAGGGCACGGGTGGAGCGCGACCCGGGACCGCAGGGTCTCGCGTCGGCCGGTCGGCCCACGAGATGGCGGATCTCGTGATCACGAGCCGGCGAGCTTGATCCACAACTAAGCGGCGCCCTGCACCGGATGACAGCCGGGGCAAGGCGCCTAGGAACACAGCTACGAAGGAGCTGTATCCATGATCGGAAGACTACTGGCCCGTGCTGACCAGTTCATCGGCAGCTTTTTCCCGCCCAAGCCCGAGGTCAGCCACGAACACAACCGGCTGGCCCAACGGGTCGGCGACCCCGAGCGCTGGGCCGAGATCGTTTCGGCCCGTGGCCTGTCCGGACTGGTGCTCGGCGCGGCCTCGGCATGGGAGTACGGCGTCGTGCTGCGTTTCCGCCTGCTCGGCAAGTTGACCTTTGGCGACGTCGAGGACAAGGCCATGCACCTGGCGACCGCGCTCGGTCTGGTGCGGGCCCGGACGATGGGACTCGACGGTATCCACCACTTCGAGGTGGACGCGGAGACGATCGCCCTCGGAATGATCAAGACGCACCGTAAGTGGGGCGGCTCTGTGATCTTCGTGGACCGGACAGACCGGAGTGATCGGGTTGATCTCTGGATCGGTTACCACGACGAACTTGCCCCGGCGCTCCACGAGTTGGACGCCGAGGCCGCCAGACTCAAGGCGGCCGAGGAAGCCGAGAAGATCACGAAGCGGCGCGAGGCCGAGCGCACCCGTGACGCCCGCATGACCGGCACGGGCAGCGGAACACACGGACAGACAGTAGGGATCCCTGAGTTCCGCACCCTCGCTGACCTGCACGTTCACGAACCGGGTTCCGTCCCTCACGGAACCGCTGACCTCTGCGTTCACGAGGGGGACGGAACCGCTCACACCCCGCCTTCACAGCGCGCACGGGAGCTGATCGACATGGGGGTTCGGGACGCCGCCGCCCTCGCCCGGCAGCTCGAACGTGAGGGCCAGCGGGTGCCCAGCAGCAGCTACTTGAGGCGTCTCGTCAGGGAGACACGATGAACATCCGCAACGTTCAGGCCCGGGTCCCCGGTTGGGTCGACTGGCTGCCCCGGGGCGGCTGGCCGGTGGTCGCGATCGTCGTCATGGTCATGTGTGCGCCCGGTGAGCACCAGCTCGCGGTGATCGCCGGGTGGGATCACCGGCTGGCCTGGGGGATGCCGGTCTGTCTCATCGCGTACGCGGGCATCGCCGCCACGGTGGCGACCCGCCGGGCGAAGGGTGCTCAGGGCCATCTCACGGCCGTCGTGGGGGCGTTCGTCTCACTGGGTGCGGCCATGGCGGCTCAGCCCGTCTCACACCTGTTCGTCACCGGGTACTGGTCGGCCGACCCCGCGCCGGTCTGGCTGGTCGTCTCAGTGAGCTGTGTCCCGCCTCTGGTCCTGGGCCATCTCATGCATGTCGCCGCGTCTCACTCCGTGCGCTCCGAGACGAGTGAACCGTCTCGGTCGGTCCGTGAGACGCGCCCCCGTGAGACGCGGCGCGCGCTGTCCGTGGTGCCGTCTCAGCCGACTCACACCGCGCCGTCTCCGGCCGTCTCAGCGGCGCCGGGTGAGACAGACGTGAGACAGCTGATCACCCGTCTCACGGCCGGTGAGACGTTGTCGGCGAAGCGGGCGGCCGAACTCCTCGGGGTCTCACGCGCGACCGGCGGCCGTCGTCTCGCCGAAGCCAAGGCCGCGCTGAGCAAGGTCAACGGAAGCTGACCGAAGCCCCGCCCCAGGCTTATGCTCTGCCGCTATGCAAATCACACCCGTCGTGGCCACGCTCATCGGCACCGGCTTCGGTTCGCTGACGACGACTCTGGTGGCCGGAGCGGTTCAGCGCGCAACTCGCTCCCGCGAGCGCGACCACAAGCTGTGGGAACGTCAGGTCGCGGTCATCGAAGAGTCCCTGAAGCATGAGCGAGCACTCGCCTCGAAGAGGACCGAGGTGATGCGCAGCCCAGATCCAGAGATCGACATATTCCTCGCCTTGAAGTCGGTATTCGATGAAGCCGACGTCGCCAAGATCATGGCGAACCTTGAGCTGTACGGGTCCTCCGCGATGAAGGCCGCGCACCAGGCGGCGTTTGAAGCTTGGCGCGACTGGCTAGTGGAGTTTGTCCAGTGGCAGCGCTGGAACAAGCGCACCGGCCCTGGGCACGAGGAGGAGGAACGCGCCGAGGCGGTACGTGAGACGACCAAGGCTTGGCCGAACGTCGAGAAGCTTTCAGCCAAGGCTGACGAGGCTTACGACGAGTTGGTCAAGGTCATGCGCGCGACGGCGGTCTTCGAGCCGGTCGTCAGTCGCGTAACCCGGGGCGCGAACCGGGAACTCTCCCAGTAGTTCAGAAGGGCACGCCAACGCGCTTGGCGAGGTGGGTCAGCCTCGCACGCAGTGGCGGGCTGTGGGCCCCTGTGGCGACGGCCGGACGTCCGGGACCAGGACGGGAGTTGATCTCGTCCAGGAGGCGTCTGGCCATGATCCGGCCAGGGGTCCGTCACGATCGTCCGATGTTGCGGCGTTCCAACTTGTTCAGCCGATCGCGAGCCGTGGCTACCTCTTCTAGCCCGCTTCGGGCGACCTCGACCTGTTGGCCGCATCTCTTCTGGTCTGCCGCCTCCTCGGCACGCTCCTCCGGGGTTGTCGGATGACCGCCAAGATCAATGGACTGCCACCAGCGGTCCGGTGGCGCGGCGGCGAACGCCCAGTCCCAGGCATCAGCGACCTTCGACAGAGCGGCCTTAAGACGTTTGTCGTCACGCCGCTCCGCTAGTTCACGCAACCGCCGAGCGGTTTCCCTGCGTTCGGCGTCGAGGAACCAGGAAGACGTCAAGCCTCCCCGGGTCGTGATCTCCTCAAACAGCCCTCGCGTTGACGTCAGTTGCTCACGCAGTTTGTCGTCATCGGCCCCAAGAGCTTTCCGGTGAAAACGGTTCAGAGACTTGCGGATACCGGTGATCAGCGTCACCACAAACGCGAGCCAGCCGGGCGTGAACTTGAGCCAGTCGGCCCACCATGACGGATCAGCGGAAGCGATGTTCATGCACGGGATTGTGGAGGTCCCGGGACCGGCTGTGAGGCAGATCAACGAAGGTGGTGCGCGTGAGGTGGGTGTGCTCGCCGGCTCGTGGGGCGAGCTGTCACGTCCGGCGCTGCGCGGCCACCGCGTCCGTGTACAGCTCCCGGGTGAGATCGTCCGGGGCGATGCCGAGTTCGGCCAGGACCGCGCGGACGTCGTCCAGGGCGGCCGTGACGTCGTCCTCGTCAGCCATGGTCTCGACTTCCAGGAACGTCCCGTCGATCTCCGGCACCCGGACCAGGGTCGCGAGCATGCGCCGCCCCCGGGCCTCGAAGTCGTAGTTCCGGCACCGCTTCGAGAACGCGATCACCGGGACGTACCCGAGACCCCGCAGGATCGCGTGCGCCGCCTCGGAGTCCGCGACGCGGGTCTCATGCTCCGGCTTGGAGCCCGACTCCTCGTCCACCGTCGCGCCCTTGAACGTGAGGAGCGACCGCACGCCGTCGGGTCCATGGACGGTCCGCACCCGAAGCTCTTGGTCGGCCTTCGTGAGCGAGCCGTCCGGCCGGTCGTAATAGCTGTCCTGGTAGATCTCGACGCGGGCCGTGGCGCGTTCGTCCAACTGCCGCATGACCGCCTCCGGCGCGTGCACCCGGGCCTTCAACTCCGCCTCGATCACAGGCCGTTCCTCTCTCGTCAGACCGTGCGCTGTGCGCCGTCGGTAATCGCATCGAACATCCTGCGGAACCCCCGGTACAAGGGCCCGTGAGGTGTTTCCATGATCTTGTACGTGGCCGACTCGTGCCCCTCCCACCCGGCGTCGAAGGCGCTGACGAACATGGTGGCGTCGGTACGGATCAGCCGCCAGGTAGGCAGCATGGCGTACCGGTAGACCTCGATCGCGCACGCGTCGGCCAGCTCCCTCAGCCGCGCCTCAGCGAGCCGGACACCCGAGGCGAGGGACTCGGCCGACTCCCCGATTTCGGCCGCACGGCGGGCCAGGGCGGGGCTGTCCGGGTCCAGGAGCAGAACCCGGACCCGTGGGCCACCGGGGGGCTGTTCGCGCGTCAGATGGGCCCTCAGGAGCGAGTCGTTGAGGCCGATCAGACCGAGCCCGCGCACAGCGAGGACGTCCAGTTCCTTCGCGCTGCGGGCGTGCTCCTGGATCTCCTCTGCGGCCGAGTGCTGGGAGGCGTAGACGCGGACGACTTCGGGGAACGCCGCGAGGTCGAACGCCGGTCCGCCGGAGCGCTTCTCCCGGCTGGCCGCCAACCCCATCAGGTGGCGTGCGTCGTCCGGCATCCGCAGCCCGTCAGCGATGCGCTCGATCACATCCAGCCGCGCCACCTCCCGGCGCCCGTGCAGGATCTCGGACACCCGGGCCTGCGACATGCCGACGGCCGTTCCGATCCGGCCCTGACTGGCACCCCCGTACTGCTGGACGCAGCGGAAGACGCGGCCGATGTCCCGGGCGCGCAGGGCCTCGCGCATCTCCGCCTTCTCCCATGCCCAGTCGGGCAGTTCGATCGGCGTCGTCGCGGTCGTCATGGTCACCCCGTATCGCTGAACCGATGGGAACCCATCTCACGGTGAGATTACAGCCGGGGAATGGGGCTGGACACAGCGTCTGGCCAAGGGTGTTGGCATGGACGTCAAGACCACGATGACCGGCCCTGTTGATCTCCCGCTGCCGCTGCTCGAACCGGTGCCGGTCGCCGGGTGCGATGTGTGCGAGGTGCTCGCGCGGGACCGGGAGACGGCACGGCGGTGCGGGGATCTGAGCAAGGTCACAGACTGCAACGTCGAGATCCGGAGCCATCACCAAGAGGTCGCGTCATGAGCGCGCCGACCGTCGACACGGACACCATGTCTGCCGAGTGCGCGGTTGCCCAACGGCCGGAGTACAAAGGCCTGCACGCCGACTGCCGACAGACAACGGACATCCCGCTCCCGGGAGGTGGCGGGATCTTGCTGGTGCCCCGCTGCACGTGCACCTGCCACCTGTTCAGGAAGGCGGGCGCGTCATGACCGTACGCGTGTGCCGAGCCTGCGACGAGGTGATCACGGACCCTGAGGACGGCGTGATCGTCCTGCACCAACAGGGCAACAGCGGTCCGGGGTGGGACGTCTATGCCCACCGCGATCATGCCGACGACGTAGACGTGATCGACCCGGTCCTGCTCCGAATCATGACGCGCGTTCTGGTGTCCAGACACCTGCGCGGGGTGTAGCCCCCAACAGACCGAAGCCCGTCCGACGTTCCCCCTGTCGGCCGGGCTTCATTCGTGTGCAGAGCCACCCTCACAGAGGCTTCTCCGTGGCTTCTCAGGCTGATCACAGCTTGAACATATACAGCGCTGGAAGAGTTCGATGTGCGGACGCGAGAGGTACCTCCTCGGGACTGCATGAAGTTTTGTAACATGCCTCGCGTCTCTGACCAGGGGAAACAGTCAAAGAGTTTTCACAAAACTCTACGTTTGCGTCACTTCGCACAGAGGGGGTCTACTGCTCCCCGACACGGCACCGGGAGATCCCCGAACGGCCGTGTGCGCAACGTCACTTCGAGGGTCATCCCTGCCGAGATGGAGAGCGACGAATTGAGATGTGGCGAGACGTAGAGAGATCTGAAGGCATGTGGGCGTTACCATCCAGCCGGCTCCCACCTGCACTACGCACCCCATTTGCAGTCGGCCGAATCCTGTTCCGATCACCCCTCGGTAGACTCCAATCCAGACGCGAAGGGAGCCCTGCCGCCGCCCAGTTGGCCTGCAAAACCTCGGGCGGGAGCGGGCTCCCTGTGCGTACCCCTACCAATGCAGAAAGGAGTCCCATGCACCATAACCAACCGGGCCCTGACGTGCCCAGTCGTGGCCCGGCTCAGCGCGCAGTCAGGTCGATGAAGCGGTACCGGCGTGTCCTCGTCCTCCGCGCCCTCTACGGGGCCGCGTACGGCGCGAGCACCACGGCCGCCAGCCTGTTCCTGGTCTGGCTGCACTCCCGCTTGTGAGCAGGCACGGACAACGGGCCCCTCACCTTCTGGTGGGGGGCCCGCCGTGCCAGCGTTCTTCATTCACGGATGATCAGTCCTTGGTGCGCCAGGTGATCCGGTCGGCAACCGCGTCGGACGCGGAGTCGACCACCCGCTTGATCCGTACCTCTCCCATGATCTTGGGGGACAGGATGAGCGCGGCTATCGCTCGCTTGGCGGTGATCTCGGTCGCCTCCCACCGTGCGGCCACGGTCTCCGCCGGTCCGGCCGGGAACAGCTCCTCCAGCGGGTTGGGCTTGGTCAGCTCCGCCTCACGCTGCTCCAGATCCGTGATCTCGGTTTCGAGCCGCTCCTCCTTGCGGGCGAGGCGCCGCTCGTGCGCGTCCGATTCGCCCTCGGTCTCCTGCGTCGACTTCAGGTCCGCCCGCTTCAGCCTCAACTCGGCGCGCACGGTGCGGAGTTCGGTGTCATCGCCATCGTTGCCCGATCCGAGCCGTGCGTAGACGTCCGGGTCGGCGAGCAGGCCGAGGACGTGGCTGGTCAGAAGATCGTCCAGAGCGGGCTTCTGACTCAGCCGGATACAGCCCTTGTCCCGGCACGCGTACACCTGCTCACCTTCCTTGGACAGATGCGCGGTCACGGTGATCGGCCCACTGCATACGTCGCACCGCACGGCCCCGGTCCACACGTGCTTCGCCCCACCGCCCGGGTTGGTCCGCCGGTCCGGGTCCTTGAGCATGGCCTGCACGTCGTAGAACAAGGTCACGAACTCCTCGGCGCTCATCGGCGACCCTTCGAAGTCGGCGATCACCGGCCAGACGGCGTCCACCTCGCCAAGCGCGATGTTCTTGCGCTTGCCGTTCTCGTCCCTGGTGGTCCGGGTCCGCACACGCTTGGCAACGTAGCTGATCTTCCGCGCCATCTGAGACAGGGACTGCGCGCTGAACGGGATACCGTCCTTGCTCACGATCCCACGCTCTGCCCAGTCCCGCTCGATCGCTCCGAACGATGTCCCTGCCTTGAGCTGCACGAACAGGTCGATCACATGCAGGGCCTCGGACGGCTTGGAGAACTGTTTGTCGGGTCGGGTGACTACGCGGCCCTTGCTGTTGTGGACCTTGACGTACGAGCGGTCGAAGCCGTACGGGATCGCGCCGTGCGGCTTCCCCTTCTCGCCGTTGCGCTTGAGTGCCCTCTCCACGCGCTCTCGTGTCTCCTCGCTGTACGCCTCCGCAGCAAGACTCTCCTTCTGGAGTTCCTGCCGGTCACGCCAATTGTCCGGGTCAAAGATGCGGCGGTGCGTGGTGATCAAGATCTTCACGCCCCGTGCCCGGCACACGTCAATCAGGTCGAGCCACTCGCGCGGCTGTCGTGATCCACGGCTGTTTTCCCACATCTGGAGGATGTCAGCACCGAAGTCGCCGGAGCGCAGGTCGGCCATGAGGCGCAGGAAGTCACCGCGCGGTTTCCACGCCAGCCGGGATCCGGAGCCGACGTCGGAGTAGCCGTCGCCCAGCGTGATCCCGAAGTCTGCGGCGACATCGGCGTTGTCATCGTGCTGATCGTTGTTGCTCTGCTCGAAGCCGGAGTTGTCGACCGAGACGCGCAAGTACTCGCGTCCCGTGAGCGTCGCGATGGTGGTGATCGTCATGGCCCCTCCTGCGGTCGTCCCCTGTCCCTCCATTCTCGTACCCAAAGCCGAATTGCAACAGAGTTCGCCACCATGGGACTGCTGCCCCAGATCGCCGACGGCGTCGGCGTGTCCGTGCCGCACGCCGGAAACCTCGTTTCCGCCTACGCGCTCGGTGTCGTCGTCGGGGCGCCCGTCCTGACCGGCATCGGCGCGCGCATCGCCCACAAACGGCTCCTGCTCCTGCTGTCCGCGATGTTCGTGATCGGCAACGTCGCCTCCGCTCTCGCTCCGAACTTCGGTCTGCTGTTCGCAGCACGGTTCCTGGCGGGCCTGCCCCACGGAGCGCTGTTCGGCGTGGGCGCCGTCGTGGCCTCCCGGCTGGTCGCCCCCGAACGAGCCGGGTGGGCCGTGTCGAGGATGTTCCTCGGACTCACCGTCGCCAACATCGTCGGCGTCCCGGCCGGCACCGCCCTCGGCCAGCACCTCGGCTGGCGGTACGCCTACTGCGCCGTCGCCGTCATCGGCCTTCTAGCGCTGGCCGCGCTGGCCGCCTTCGTCCCCCATCAGCCCCGCGGCAACCAGGTCGGCATCCGGCACGAACTGCGGGCGATGGGCAACCGGCAGGTCGCCCTCGGCCTGGCCACAGCCGTCGTGGGATTCGGCGGCTTCTTCGCCGTCTACAGCTACCTGGTGCCGATCCTGACCCATGTGACCGGCCTCGCCGACTCCTCCACCACCTGGGTCCTCGCGCTCTACGGCATCGGAATGACGCTGGGCACACTGATCGCGGGTCCGCTCACCGACCGGGCCCTGCGCCCGACGTTGTACGGGGGCCTGTTCCTGCTCGGCTCGACGCTCGTGGCGTTCTACTTCACCGTGCACAGCGCCGTCCCCGCCCTGGTGACCCTCGTGTTCATGGGCGCGATGGGCGCCCTGGTCACCACCCCCGTGCAGATGCTGCTCATGGCCAAGGCGAAGAACGCCCCGACGATGGCCGCAGCCTCCAACCACTCCGCCTTCAACCTGGCCAACGCCGGCGGCGCCTGGCTCGGCGGTCTGGCCATCTCAGCAGGCTGGGGCTGGGCCTCACCGGCCCTGGTCGGAGCGACGCTCGCCGCAGCCGGCCTCGGCCTCGCCCTCCTCGCAGGCCTCACGGACCGTGACACCGGCAGCTCCGCACTGATCATTTCCTCATCGGCCCGGACCCCGTCAGAGGTGGTACGGGACGCGGAACCGGCCACGCGGCAGGCGGACCCTCAGGACGTCCAGACGCGGTCCGCGTAGTCGAGGAAGTTGCGGCCGAGGATCTTCTCGATGCGTCCGGAGCGGTAGCCGCGCTTCTCCAGGAGGCGGATCAGGTCGCGGAACTGGTCCACTCCGCGCAGGTCCACGACGAAGGGGTAGGTGTCGGCCCGCTCGCCCGCCGCACCGACGCCGGCCGCTTGCCGGGCGGCGACGTGTTCGGCGAGGGCCGCGCGATAGGCGTCGAGGTCGTCCACGGCGGTGATGGTGCCGTCGGTGCCGATGCCGACGTGGTCCTCGCCGCAGACGTCGACCGCGTGCGCGATGTGGTCGACGACGTCGGCGGCGGTGGCGTGGCCGGTCGGGTTGAGGAAGGGCATGAAGTAGATGCCGACGAACCCGCCCCGGTCGGCGACCAGGCGGAGTTCCTCGTCCGTCTTGTTGCGCGGGAGGTCGGCCAGGGCACGGCAGCCGGTGTGGTTGATCGACACGGGCTGCCGGGAGTGCCGGGCGGCGTCCAGGCAGGTGTTCTCCCCGCTGTGGGAGAGGTCGACCATCAGGTGGTGGTCGTTGAGGGCCTCGACGACCCGGCGGCCGAACGGGGTCAGGCCCCCGTTGGCGGTGGCCATGGAGCCGTCGCCGAGGTGGTTGGCCTGGTTGTAGGTGAGCTGGACGACCCGTACACCGGCCTCCGCGAACCCGGCGACGCGGCTCTCGACGAGGGCGGGGTCCTCGCCGACGGCGACGGCGTTCTGGAAGCCGTAGATGACACCGATCCGCCGCTCGCGATGGGCGCGCCGGATGTCGGCGGCGGTACGCACCTTGAGCAGGTCGGCCGGGTGAGCGTCGAGGATCCCGTCCCAGACCGCGATCTCGTCCAGCGTGTGCTCGTACGGCGGCAGGTCGCCCATGGTGTAGCCGAGGGTGATGTTGACGGCGGTCAGGCCGGAGGCGCGGGTCTCGGCGATCGCCCGGGCGTCGACGGCTAGTTGGGCGCTGGCGGGGTTGAGCTGGGTGGCGGCGGCCCGGGCGGCGGGGGTGTTGGGGTTGTCGAGCTGCCCCAGCGCGTTGACGATCATCGGGTGGGCGGCGGCGGTCACTTGGCATCCTCCTCGAAGTCGGCGCGGTCGAAGCGGCGGCCGCGTTTCACGGTGAGGGTGATGGTGCGCAGGTTGGCGATGTCCCGGAGCGGGTCCTCGTCCAGGACGGCGAAGTTCGCGAGCTTGCCGGCTTCGACACTGCCCATGTCCGCCTCGGTGCCGGCGGCCTTCGCGCCGACCAGGGTCGCCGAGCGCAGGACGTCCGCGGCGGGGATGCCGCAACGGTCGACGAGGAAGGCGAGTTCGCCGTAGAGGGCGGGAAACGGGTCGTCGGGGTCGGTCTCGAAATCCGTGCCGGTGCAGACGCCGACTCCGGCGCGGTGTGCCTGGGCGGTGACCGCGGCGGCCAACTCGGTGTTGCGACGGGCTCGTCCGGCGGACTCGGCGGTGTCTCCCCGGAGTTCGTCGCTGGTCCACATGGACGCGGTGGCGTCGAGGACGGTGCCGCGGCGGCGCATCTCGGCGAAGAGCGCGGCCAGTTGCGGGTCGTCGCCCGTGGCGAAACGGTCGTGGTCCACCGGGGGTTTGGTCTTGTAGCTGCTCAGCGGCTCGGTGGGGTTCTCGAAGGCGAGCAGGGTGACGTGGGAGACGCCGTCCACGCCCGCGGCGACGACCTCGCCGGGCGCGGCCGGGAAGACGGCGGCGTGCGCCCAGACGGCGATGCCCTGGCGGTGCGCCTCGGCGGTGACCGCGGCAACGGTCGCGGCGTCCAGGTCGGCGTAGACCTTGATCGCGGCGGCGTGGGTGCCACGGGCCAGGGCGACGGCGATAGTGAGGTCGGTGTCGGGGGTGACGGCCTGCATCCAGGGCACGGCGCCGGGCGTCGCGCCCCGGGAGACCTCGTGGGTGCGCGGGTCGTCGAAGAAGGAAGGGCCGGCCATGAGCGCCGCGTAGCGGATGTCGGGGCCGGGGATCTCGCCGACCAGGGTCGCCCGGGCGAGGTCGCCGATCTGCCGCAGGTCGTCGGCCATGTCGCGGACGGCGGTGACCCCGCTGTGCACCAGGCGCCGGAGCACCGCCTCGGCGACGGGCCGGTCGGGCGGGGTGGCCAGGTGCTGGTGGGTGTCGATCAGTCCGGGGAGCACGAACCTGCCGTCGAGGTCGACGCGGGGCGCGTCGGCCGCGAGCGGGGGCAACGGGTCGCCGTCGCCGACGACGGTGTGGATCCGGGCGCCGTCCGTGACGATCGTGGTGTCCGCACGGGGCCGGTCGCCGGTGCCGTCGAAGAGAGTGGCGCCGCGGTAGACCGTGACGGTTCCGGCGGGCGGTGCGGCCCAGGGGGTCGGGGCACCCGGGGGCAGATCGGTCATGGCCACCTTCAGGACGAGAGGTCGTCAGTCGTTATGTTGTTACGCTCTATGTAACAACTGTATCGTTTGATGAAAATGCAGATACTGTACTCTGCGGCCGCATCGTGGACGAGAGGGATGAACCACTGCCATGCCCGTCGCACCCCGTACCGCGGCACCGCCCAGGTCGGCCGTGGACAAGGCGCTCGACCTGGTCGAGGCTGTCTCGCGCGCACCGCAGCCGGTGCGGCTGACCGATCTGGCCGTCGAGGTGGGCCTGCACCGTGCCACCGCCTACCGGATCCTGCTGGACCTGGTCCGGCGGGGCTGGGTGCTGCGGGCCGGTGACCGCTATCTGCCCGGCGCCGCCGTCCTCCGGATGTCCGCCTCGGCCGCGGGCAACTCGCTGACCGCGCTGGCCCGTCCGGTGCTGGAACGGCTGTCCGCCGCGACCTCGATGATGGTCAACCTCCAGGTCCTGGAGGAGGGCGGCACCCGGGTGATCGACGTGGTCAGGCCCGAACGGCTGGCCATGATCAGCCACTTGCGGGGTGAACTGCTGCCGGTGGGGCGGTTCGCCGGGCCGTTGGCTCTGGTCGCCGCACTCGAACCGGACGCCAGGATAAGGTGGTTGGACGGACTGGGCGACGAAGCCGTGCACGTGGCACGGGAGTTGGCCGAGGTGGAACGGACCGGTGTCGCCGTGGAGCGCGGTCGCAACGACAAGCTGGTGGCCTCCGTCAGCCGGGCGGTGGTGCCCGACCCCGGCGCTCCGGTGTGCGCACTGACGGTCGTGGGACCGGACGTTGAGTTCGACGGGCCGGAACTGGCCTCGGTGGAGCGGCAGTTGCGCGCGGCGGCGGACGAGCTGGGAACGGCCCTGACCGCCGGCACAGCGGAGGCCGGCCGGTGAGCGGCCTGCTGGTGTTGGACCGACGGCAGACGGCCGCCGCGCTGCGGCCCGACGCCGTCCTCGACGCGGTGGGCCGGGCCCTGGTCTCCATCGCCCGCGACGAGGTCTCCGTCCCGCCGCGGATCGCCGCCCTGACCCCGACCGGTCTGCTGGGCGCGATGCCTGGTTACGTCCCCGGGCTCGGGCTGGCCGCGAAGCTGGTGACCGTGACCGCCGATCCACGGCACCCCGGACGCGGTTTCCACCGGGGGCTGGTGGCCCTGTTCGACGAGCACGACGGGCGGGCGTTGGCGCTCGTGGACGGCGAGTCGCTGACCGAGGTCCGCACGGCGGCGGTCGCCACCCGGAGCGCGCTGGCCCTGGCCGTCCGCCCCGGTCTCGGCCGGGTAGCGGTGGTGGGGACAGGCGCCCAGGCCCGCGCCCAACTCGCCCTGCTCGCGACGGTGCGGCCTAAGGCCGGGGTGACGGTGGCCGGCCGCGATCCGGTACGGGCCGGCGCGGCGGCCGCGCTGCATCCCGGCGCGCGGGTCGCCGCCGGGGTCGAGGAGGCGGTACGCGAGGCCGATGTGGTGTTCTGCTGCACCGGCGCCGCCACGCCCGTCGTCCGACGCGAGTGGCTCGCTCCCGGCGTCCATGTCTCGTCGGTCGGCGGCTCCCAGGGACCCGAACTGGACCCCGGCACCGTCCGGGACGCGGTCCTGTTCACCGAGTGGACCGGCGCGGCCACCGCGCCACCACCGGCGGGCGCCCATGAACTCCAGGACCTCGCCCCCGGCCGGCCGGTGACCCTCCTCGGGTCCGTCCTCGACGGCGGCCATCCGGGCCGGGGCGGTGACACCGACGCCCTCACCGTCTTCAAGTCCACCGGCCACGCCGCCCTCGACGTCGCGGCGGTCCGGGTGGCCTATGACGTGGCGCTCGAACGGGGCTGGGGAGTACGCGTGGATCTGTGAGGGACGGGGACCCCGCTCACAGAACGGCGAGGCCGTCGTCTTCCCGCGGTCGGGCCGTCGCCGGGTCTCTCGGCGCAGGTGCGCCGCGACCTCGAGTCGCCCTGGTGCAGGGGAAGTTAATCCGGATGCGAATCTTCATCCATTGCGCGTCATGTGCCGTTGGGACGGACGTCAACCAGCCCGGCCATGATCGGACGTCTGCGGGCCCGAGCCGCGCGCGTCCTGTTTCGGTGCGAGTGATGCGGGCCCCCGGGTGCGTACGGACGGGAACCTCCGGTGCGCGCCGACGTGACTGCCGCCGGCACGTGTCCGTGCTACCGACGCGTGCCCCCGCCGGTACGGGCCGCCCGGCGTTCGCGTCGGTCCCCGCCGTATTCACCTCCGGTGAGTGGAGTACGAGGAAGATGGAGGCCGCATGACCCAGGAGCCCGAGTCCGGCCCGGACGGTTACGCGGAACAGCTGGAGCGACGCTTATCCCGGGCCAGAACCGAACTGGCGGCAGCCGAGCAGGACGCGGCACGCGCGGAAGCCGACATGGGTGACTTCTCCTCGGCCACGGTCTCCAAGGACGGCTCCGTAGAGGTCACCGTCGGACCCCGGGGCGAACTGAGCGACCTGCGGTTCCTGGGGGCCAAGTTCCGCGAGATGTCGAGCGCGGAACTGAGCGCGGCGATCATCGAGGCGGTCGAAGCGGGCCGCGCGCAGGCACGGCGCGAGGCGGCCCGCCGCTTCCGGCCGCTCGACGCCCCCAGCCCGCAGGTGCCCGAACTCGCCGGACTCGACATCGACTGGGCCCGTTTCGTGGGCCCGCCCGCCCCTGCCCGGAGCAGCTCCGGCAGGCCCGCCGCACGCACCCGGCTGCACGACGAGATCGCCGACGACGAAGAGGACGGAGGCACCCGATGACCGGCCCGTCCTACACATCGAGCCCCGAGGCCATCATGGGCGGCACCCGGGTCATCAAGGACCTCGGCAGCTACGCCGACGAGGTCGGCGCGTCGGCCCATGCCGCCTTGGCCGACGTCAGCTGGACCGGCGACGACAGTTACGGGAAGCAGCTCCGGAAGGAGTTCGTTCAGACCCGCGACTCCGTCCTCGCCACTATCGACGCCATCGCGGCCGGCATCTCGGCCGTGGGTGACGGCACTCTCGACAATCTCCGCGCGATCCGCAGCAACCAGGGCGGGATCATCGACGCCATCCACGAACAACAAGGGCGGACCGGGAGCCGACCGTAACGTGGCCATCGTCGTCTCTCCCAAGCTCAACTGGCTGTTCTTCATCCTCATCGGGGAGAAGTTCCTGGAGGCCAACGAGGACCGCGCCTACGACACCAGCCGGTCCTTCGAACAGCTCCACCAGCACATCGGCGCGCTCAAGTCACGGGCGAAACAAGCGGTATTGACTGTGGGGGAGGGCCTTCCCAAGGGAACCGCCGACCAGTTCATCGGGGCGATCAACGAAGTCCTGCCCTATCTCGACAAGTTCGAGGCCGACCTGGACAACGTGACCGAGAACCAGGTCAACATCGCCATGCAGATCCGCGAGGCGAAGTGGAACATCATCGCCGAACTGATCCGCCTGTTCATCGAGCTCGCGATCCTCGCGGTGATGTCCTTCTTCACCGGCGGCGCCAGCGCCAGTGAGGCGGCGGTGGCACGTGCCCGCAGCCGCGTGTTCATCCTGGAGGTCCTGCTCGAACTCTCGCGCCGCACGCACCTGTTGCCGAGCTTCCTGGAGGCCGCCGAGGAGGCCTTCATGACGCTCGCGGTCCGGCTGGCCATGATGGTGGGCGCCCCCAAGGGGCAACGGCCGAAGTCGATCGACTGGGGCGACGTCGGTCTCAGCGCCGCGTTCGGCGCCGTCGCGGGGTTCCTCGCACCGATCCTCACCAAGACGATGAAGAGCCTCACGAACAACTTCAAGAACATCGGTGACCTGGGGAAGAAGTTCGACGACATCAACGTGGGCGGGGCGAAGGGGCCGAAGCCGAACACCACCGACCTGAACCTGACGAACAAGCCGAAGTCCGGTCCTACGCCGGGACCCGGGACCCATGTCCCCAAGACGACCTCCACGGTCACCCCGCATGTGACGCCGACACCCCATGGCGACGAGAGCTTCTCCGCCAAGGTACTCGACCAGAGCGGCGAGTTCGTCGCGGACGGCGCGTCGGAGACGCTGGCCGAGTCCCTCGTGATGGGCGCGTTCTTCGGTGACTTCACGCCGAGTTGGCAGACGTTCGTCGGGTCGGGCCTGAGCGAGCGGTTCGAGGCGGGAGCGGGGCACGCGGTCACCAACAGCGCCGACTGGTTGAAGAACTTGGGGAACCCGCCGACGATCTCTAGATCGGTCTCCGACATCGGGACCGGAGATGCCGGCGACGTCGGTCGGAACACGGGCCCGGGTAAGAGCGGCGACACGCCCTCCGGGGGTGGGGAGACCCTTGGGACGTACCCGTCGACCACCACGGTGGCCGGCGGTCTCAAGTCCGGTGTGGGGAGCGGCCCGCACACGCCCGTGGAGGCGGATCCGGAATCGGGCCAGGGCACGGACACCGGCATGCACATCGGCACGGACGCCGACACGTCGACGAAGGTGCCCCCGCTCACCGTCACCGACCCACCGCCCCACACGTCCGTCCCGGTCATTCCACCTGTGGTGGGGTCTTCAACGCCGTTCATTGCGCCCGTGGTTGGGGCGTCCGCGCCGCCGACGGCCCCCGAGACGGTCATCGGGTCCGCCCCGCCGATCCCGCCGGCCGTCACCGGCGGCAGTGTCACTTCGGCACCGCCCGTCGTGACGCACGGCAGCAACGCCAACGGCAACCAGCCCTCGGCGCAGAACGACGACTTGAACTCTCCCGAGGCGGAGCGAGCCGGAACAACTCGGGCCGAGCCGCCCCCGACTCCGGTGGTAACCGGGACGGCCGATCCCGCCGTTCCGGTTCAGCCGGGACAGGGCGTGGACACGAACCCGCCCCTGGACCCGGACTCTGTTGTCGAGCCGCCCGCCACGGAGTTTCCGCCGCTCGTAGCGACGTCGGCCCCCGTGACGCCTACCGTCGGGACCACCGTTCCTCCGGCAGTAACCCACAACAGCCCTCGTCTCCAGGGGAGTTCGAGCAACAACACGGGTAGCGGCAATCCCACCCCGCACCCTGTCCAAGCCCCGACGCCGACCCGCATCCCGACCACGGACACCGGAACGGGTACCGGCAAGGGAAAGGCCATAGCTTCACCAACAACGGACGCCACAGACCCAGCCCCGGACACCGTCACCCACCCCGCCCGGCTCGTCGGCGCCGCCCACGACGCCCATGCCGACGCCGTACGGTCGTTGCAGCACGCGGTCGACACCGCTGAACGGCTCCGCGTGCGGGTCGCGGCAGGCGAGGGAGCGAGCCGTGACGTCACCGCGCTGCCCGACGCGGACGACAGGGTGCGGCAGGCCCAGGCGGAGCTCTCGCGGACCGAGGCGCGGCTGCGCGCACTGGGCGAGGTTCCGCGTTCCCACGCCGACGCCGCCCTGGACCTTGGCTCCGACCCGTCGGCGCAGCCCGCCATCGTCCCCGTGGTACGCCGCTCCGACGCCCAACGGCACTGGATCGCCTCGCAGTTGACCGAGGAGGACCTGCCCCACGACTTCTCCGTCGCCGGCCTCCCGGCCGGCGATGTCGACGTGGACGTCGCCGCCCTGTCCTCCACCGGAGCCGCTCTCACCGTCGAGCAGCAGACCCAGGCAGCCCTGGGGAGCGGCAAACTGTCCCTACTGGAGACCGGACTCACGCCCTTGCAGCAGGCCAAGGCGCTGATGTTGCAACCCGGTCCGTGGTCCGGGCACCTCGACACCGCCGCTGCCACGGCCAGCAGGCGCTTGTGGGACGACGCGTTCACGGACTTCGCGCTGAGCACGCCCGGGGCAACTCCGGACACCGCACGCCAGTCGTGGGACACCGCCACCGCGCTCGTGCTGCCCCTGGAACTGCACCCCGTGCTCGCGGACTCGCGTCACGCGATCGAGTCGTACCGAAGCACGGTACGTCAGGTCGCCGACGTGCTGGCCGCGGGCGGGACGCGTGCGGAGGCGACCTCGCTCGCCGCCCGTCTCCGCATAAGCCTCGGGCTGCCGCAGCGGTTGCGCGGCGGTGCCCCCAAGCCCGAGGAGTCCTCCGACGTTCCGCAGCCCGTGGCCACTCTGGGCACCGGGACACCTCTCGTCGCGACGACGTCCACCACGACCGACTCGACGACCGACGCGACGACCACGATCACGGGGGTGCCGGTCGACGGGCTGGTCAAGTCCGCTGACGACAAGTCGACTTCGGTACCTCCCCGCGACTCGGACGAACCCACGGAGAAGCCCCGTCGGCAGCGCCCACCCCGCAAGGGCGCCCCGCCGAACCGCCGTACCCCTCCGCTCGAACCCATCGACGAGGACGCCGAGGCCGAGTTCACCGCACCGCCCGTCAAGAAGCCCGTCAGGCCCGGGCCGACCTGGGTGGTGCACGACCTGGACTCCCGGCGGCCGCCGCGTGTCGACCTGGACCTGCCGCCCGCGCCGTACAGCGGCGGCGGACCCGCGTCGTTCACCGACGGCGCCAAACTGCCCGTCTACATGGGCGGCATCGGCGAGTTGCTGCGCCGGCTGCCGCGCAACCTGCTGCGCCGCTCCTACACCCTCGGTCAGGGGGACCGCGTCCTGCGCGGCGCCGATCGCGTCGTCGAGCAGCTCGATCTCAACCTCCGGCAGCCGCCCGGTGTCCGCCCCCGTCCCGCGCGTCCCGGCGGCAACCGCGCGGGCGACGGGCTCCTCGACGACGTACGACACGCCCTCGTCCACAACCCGAGCGGCTTCTTCGGTGACGGGCAGCAGTTCAACTACCGCACGGTGGACGGCAAGTCGCGGGTTCTCACGGTCACGGCCCGCCCGTACGGGCAGTGGGAGAGGTTCACCTTCGGCTACGCCAACCCCGTGAAGATCGACACGATGCAGCGCAACACCGCCCTCACCGGCCGGGTCGCCGTGAACAGCACGTCGACCTCCCTCGCGCCCACCGCGCCGCTCGGACCGGTGAAGACGCTGTTCGCGCCCTGGGGACGGGTCTTCGCGCAGTTCTCGTGGACCAAGCGGGTCGAGTACAACATGCAGAACCTCGTCGTGAACCAGAACGAGACCCGCACGACCGACGGCTCGCACGCCCATCTCGACGACGTCTGGTACGAGGTCAAGGTCACCGATCCGGCCGGACGCCCCGTGGACCGGACCGGCAAGGCGATCGGGCCCAGGTCCGGCACGCGTGCTCAGGTCGCCTTCGGCTTCGCCGTCAGGGACGGGCTGTTCGTGCGCATCGCCGACAGCCTCACCCGGCCCAAGCCCCCCGCCGACCGGCTGCCGCCGCGGATGCGGCTCGACCGCGGCTCCCACTACCGCATGATGAACACGGAGAGCTTCGGCCCCGTCGCACACATCCGGGACTGGGCGCTCCAGCAGATCCGTACCGACACGGACAGCATGGCCGGCAAGCAGATCAACTCGTTCTTCTCCACCGACGGGTTCCACCGCATGAGCCGGGTCATGGCGGCCGGGACGGTCACCTCGCCGCCGCTGTTCAAGGACGACGCGGGGCGCGAACCGCTCGGTGTCTTCGCGGTCCGGGTGGAGCCCGGCGAAGCCGTCCTCATCAGCGAGACCACCGCCGCCGAACTCCGGGACATCTCCCAGACGACGGTCCGCAACGAGCGGACCACCGGCAGGTCCTCGGGCGTCGACATCGGCGGTGCCCTCGGACCCGCCTTCCAGCTTCTCGGCATCGACCACGGCAAGTTCGACCTGCGGCTGCTCGCCGGTCTCAACTTCCGCTACGGCTCCTCCCGCAACCGCGCCTCCGTCACCGGCGGAACCGGCGCCGTGAAGTCGGCCGGTCAGGCCAAGGGCGACCCCACGGGCCTCTACCTGGTCCAGAAGACCGTCACGGTCACCGCACCGCCCGACACCAAGGCACCGCTGCCCGACCGCAGGCGCGACGACGCGAGCTCGACACCCGGCAAGCTGCGCAAGAACCCCCCGCGGACCTGGAGCGAGGCACCACGCACCCGTACGTTCCAGACCTGGGCCGTGGAACGGCTCACCCGCACCGAGGCACGCCGCCTCGCCGGGGAGGCGAGCCCCGCACCCGGCACGCCGCCGAGGATGCCGCCGTACCTCACCCAGGACTCGCCGCCCACCCTCGGCATGAGCAGGGTCGAGGAGTTCACGTTCGCCGACGGTTCCTACGTACGGGACATCGACGGCGAGGACCGCACGTTCCTCGACCACTTCGGCTACCAGGTCCTCGAAGAGGTCGCGCGCGCCTACCCGGACCTCGTCGCGCCCCTGTCCGAACTCGATCCCGCCAATCCCCGCTGGCGCAGCGACGACCACTTCCAGATGGTGGTCTCCAACACCCTGGAGGTGCTCAACACCCTCGCCTTCCATAGCATGGCGGGCAACCTGGAGACGATGATGACCACGGGGCTGCGGATCTCCCTGGTCGACTCCCGCCGCGCCACTCGCGCGCACCGTTACGTGTGGGTGGACGCCGCTCTGTCCGACCGGCGTTTCGAGGGCACGCAGAAGGACCTGCGGCTGCGGTTCAGCGCACCCGGCAGCGAGAGCCTCGGCGGGCGGCAGAACAGCGCACGCGGCGCACACATCGGCGCGGAGGGGCTGCTCTCGCTGCGGGACGCGGCGACCGACGAGGCGGGCGGCCCGCAGCACGCGGGCACCGGTTCGCTGGGCGTGCGGTGGGGCGGCCGCACCGACTCGGAGAGTGGTTACGGGGCCGCCGTCACGCACGAGGCCATGTCGATCGGCACCAAGGGCACCCATCTGTACAGCTACGAGGTCACCCTCACCGCGCGGCGCGGCGGCTTCCGCCGCTTCCGCGGCCTGTTGCGCGGTGTCCTTTTCCTCAACCTGCTCGGCACGCGGCCGTTCGTCTTCACCGAGCGGGAGAAGAACCTCATCGGCCCGACCGGTGCGCCGGGTCCTTCTCACTCCGGGCCGGCCGCCAAGGGACCCTCCGTCGGTCGTGTGCTGCTCGGCGTGCCCGTCGAGCACACGCCCGTCCGCGACACCGCACGCCCGCACCACCCCCTGCACGGTGTGCCTCTCGCGACCACCGGGCGGGCCGCGCGGGACCTGGCGCTCGCCAAGCGCGGCCTGTTCGAGCGGGCCGGCCGCCGGGGCCGTGAGGAGTACCGGCGCCACCCGTATCTGACCCTCGCGGTTGTCGCGGACCCCGCCCTCGGCCGGGCCGCCGAGGACGTCCTCAAGGAGTCGTCGGGCAACTCCTGGATGCTGACCCACCAGGGTGCTCCCGTCCACGACGCGGCGCTGCGCGTGTTCCAGAGCCAGTTCCTGACCGCGAACTTCGACCAGTCGTCCGCCCCGACCGGCTGGCGTGCCTCGGGGCTGTGGGCGAAGGCCCCCTACCTGGACCGCTCCTCGGTCCTCGCCCACCGCAGCCGCCTGCGCCCCGGGAGCCTCACCGCCGTGACGGGTGCCGTCCCGATCGAGGCGGAGACGACCATCGGCGGTGCCACCCAGGCCTCGGGACGCCACACCAGTACGAGCACGCTGTTCTTCGGCGGCCAGCTCGTCTACCTCCACTCGCACGACACCGGCACCGGGACCACCGGCAACTACGGCCTCGTCGCCAGCCCCTACCGCCTCGACAAGTCTCGCTTCCGGGCCGTCTCCCGGACCGCGCTCGCCGAGATCAACCGCAAGGACCAGGGCCGACAGGTCCTCGTCACCGCCGACGTCGACCACGAGATCGCCGCCACCTCCACCCTCGTCGGCGAACGCGCCACGGGCGTACGGCGGTTGCCCCGCTGGCTCGCCGGCGCGTCCGGGCGACGGGTCCTCGTCAACGACGGCTGGGTCGGGCACGTCCCGGAGAAGAGCGCCTACCGGATGGGACTGCTCCGGGACCGCTGGGGCGACGTACCGCTCTACACCCGGCGCCGGTGGTCGCCCCAACCCTGGCTCCTGGACCATCCGTTCGGCAGTTTCCCGCTCACCGCGCTCGACACCGCGACCGTACTCAACGACTTCGACCGGCAGTTGAGGCCGCTCGGACTGACGTCCAGTGACAGGGACACGGTGCACCGGCTGATGTCGGAACGTGTCGTGCGCGCCCTCGGCAAGGAGATGACCGGCGGCAGCTCGTCCGTGCCCGCCCGCGTGGGCCGTTGGGGCTCGTCTACCGCCAACCTGTGGGTCGGCAGCCGCAAGGTACGGGCGCGCGCCGAACTGATCCCGGTGAAGGTGCCCGTCGACAAACCCGCACCGGACGGCAGCGGCTTCGGCGGCCTCGGGCACAGTGTGGAGTTGGAGGAGCACCGGAGCGCCGCGGAGACCACGCAGGAGGGCCACGGCCGCGCCTCCGGCGCCAGCGTCGGCACCACCGTCTCCCAAGGCGCGCACACCGGCAACGACACCGTGCGGATGGCTGGACCGACGTACGCGGAGGTCGGCTCCACCCAGCAGACCGCCGCCCAGAACCAGTCCGAGGGCAGCGTGCGGATCGCCACCGCCACGACGACCCAGGCACACGCCGAGTACGTCACCCGCTACCGGATGCGGCTCACCCTGGAGGTCACCGACACCCGCGAACCGAAGACCGGCACCGGCGCCTCCGCCTGGGTGAAGCGGGCCGCGCACCGCACCTGGCGCGGGGTCTCCGGCCGACGCCTGCTGCGCGTCAGCTCCGAGGGCGACGTCGGGGAACTCGTCGAGCACTACCCGCTCAGCCTCATGCGCCCCGACCCCGTCGACCCCGCCGCCGAACGGGACGACCCGCTGGCCCCGCCCTCCCTCGACGCCCCCGGACCTTCCCGCCGCGTCGCACCGCCCGCCACGACCGGCCCCGGCGGCTGGCTCGACACACTCCACCCCGACGACAGCATGAAGCCGTTCACCATGCCTCCGGACGGCTTCAAGGTCCGCCGGATCGTCGGCGTCGACCAGCTCCACACCGCCAACTCCCTTGCCCTCGCCTCCGCCTACGACACGTCCTTCCCGCTCACCGACGCGGTCGACGACGACCTGATCGCCCGCGCCCAGGACACCCCGCTCACCCGCGCCGGCACCGGGCCCGCCCAGAACCTGGAGGACGGCACCGGCAACGGCGCCCTCAGCGCCTTCTACGACCGCACCCTCGACCCCGGCGGCTACGAGGTGGCCGGCCTGACCGAACGCGGCTTCTTCGGCGGCGCCGACGCCGACCTTCGGCTCTACTCCCGGCCGCAGTTCCGGCAGGCCCGGCTGCTCGCCGTCACCGACGGCATGAAGCACGAGGCACCCAAACGCCATGTGCAGGGCGGTGGCGCGAGTGCCGGGCGCGTCGGGCAGGCCGAGTCGTCGCTCGGCGGCGGTCCCGCCACATCGACCGCCGCCACTGGCACCAACCAGATGGGCGCCTCAGGACCGGGCGACGTCTCGACCGAGTCCGACACCCTTGCCTCGGCCGGCGACCGCCTCGCGTCGGTGAACGTCAAGCCGAACACCACCCGTACGTTCCTGTTCGCCATCCCCACGACCTGGCTGAGCGTGGCCGCGGTCCACCACCACGTCAAGGACTCCGCGCCGGTGCGGGCGATGCGCAGCCCGTTCGGCAACCCGCAGCGCGCCCCGCAGGCACGCGAGACTGAGACCACCGTCCTGGCCTGGGTCCGCGAGGACGTCGCCCGTGAACTGGGCCTCATCGGCGACGACGGATTCCCGCCGGTGGCTGCCAGGGCGTGGGACGCGGTCACCAAGGCCGACAAGGAGTGGACGGCCGCCGACAAGAAGTACTGGGAGCTGCGCCGCGACGAGGGCCCGCGCCGCGAGAGGGCGCTCACGGACGCCGAGGACCTGCTGACCACCCTCACCGCCCGCGACCCCGAGACCCTGCCCCAGGTGATCGCCGCACGCGGCGAACTCGCCCGCCTGGAACAGGAGAACGATGGCGCGGAACCCGCCCACGACGGCTGGGCGGAACTCCACGACGAGGAACGCGACACCGCCCACGACCGCGTGATCGCCCTGCTGCGGGCGGCCGACGACGAGGTCACCGCAGCTCGTGCGGCCCGCGACACGGCTCGCGACCAACTGGACGCCTTCACCGCGGAGTTGGGCGAACGACGTGCTTTCGCCGAGGCACTCGCCGACGAGTACGCACGCGTCCGCGAAGCCGCCGACCGCCTGACCCGCTGGCACCAGCTCGCGGCCACGCCGGCGGGACGCGCCCGGCTCGGCACGACCCCGGAACCGGACGAGGTCGTCTTCCGGGCGCCACCGGCACCGGGCACCGCGAAGGCACCGGTGACGGAGAAGAAGGCCACCGAGACGACCGACAAAAAGAGCAGCGACAAGGACGCGGAGAAGGAAGACGCCGAGAAGAAGACCAGCGACAAGGACGGAGACAAGAAGGAGGGTGACAAGAAGGATGCTGGGGAGCAGGACGAGGCGGCGGGCGACGCCGAACTGCGCCCCGCGTTCAGCCGCCCGCCGTGGGAGACGGCCGGCACCCCGGACCCGTCGCTGCGCCGGTTCGACGCGGCCCAGGACCACCGCACCTTGACCGCCACCGATCCCGACGGCCGGAGCTGGGTCTACGACCTGCACGAACCGGACGGTGACGGCAACGGCTTCTTCACGGCGGTCCTCGGTGTCGGGGATCGCGGCGGGCCGACGGCGGTGTCGGAATCGCGACGTGCGGCACTGGCCGGCCGCGTGGCCCGGAGCGGCGACATGCCTCCGGACGTGACGCTCGACACGCAGGCTGTGTTCCGTACGGCCGAACTGACCGGCAGGCTCGGCGAGCACTTCCGGCGTGACCCTGCTCTGTCCGCCACTGTCGAGGAGAACGGCGGTCGGCTGCCCGACGCCCTGCTCACCGCACTCACCCCCGCCCAGCGGCAGAGTCTCGTACGGCTGCACGTGCAGCGGGCCCGCCGTTGGGACGACGCGACGGCGGACCTTGCCGCGGACCTGACGGCGCGTTCCCTCGGGGTGGACATCACGGTCGTGGGGGAGGACGGCGGCTACCGGTTCTTCCCGGGCTCCGATGACCCGACGGCCGGCCCGCTCCGGCAGGTGACGGTCTACCGGCGCGGTGACAGTTATCTGTCGGCCCGTCCCCGGTCCGCAACACCGGTGCCTGCGCCGCCCGTTCGGGGCGCGCAACCGCCGGGGGGCAAGGACGGCGACGACACGAAGGGGACGGGCAAGGACAAGGGCAGCGACGGCAAGGGATCCAAGAGCGACCAGGACACGAAGAGCAAGGAGACCGAGGACAAGGAGAGTCAGGGCAAGGAGACGAAGACCAAGGATCCGAAGGGCAAGGACAAGGGCAAGCCCGACTCGGACGCACCGGTCAAGTCCGTAGGCGACAAGCAGCCGCCGCCCGCTCGGACTGTCCTGGTGGAGGGCCGGCAGATGACCGTCCAGAACGTGCGTCCCGACGGCAACTGCCTGTTCTCCGCCGTCATCGCCGGCATCGGCGCCCAGCACCCCGGCCACACCGTGCGGGGCAGAACCGTAGAGACAATGGCGGTCGCCGACCTGCGCAGCGACATCGTCGGCTGGTACGGGACGTCCGCTGCGGCCCACCAGCACGCCGCGCGGGACCCGTTGGAGACGATCGTGCACGACAGGTACCCGAACCTGCGCAGCCTGCGGCCCCTGCTCGCCCTGCTGGGACTGCGGTCGCACCTGCCGCTGACCCCCACGCAACAGGCGCGCATCCAGGCCCAGTTGAGGACCGAGGGCCTGGAGGACGTCACGGGACGCGAGGTGATCGCCCGACGGCACGCGTTGACCGACCAGGCGCATGCGAACAACGTGCGGCAACTGGTCCTGCGTACGCTGCACGGCCCGGCCACATTGAGGTCGCGGTCGCTGTGGCGGGAGATCCGCAGCCACCTGCCGGCCGTCGTGCCCGCCACCCCGGCGCTGACCGTGGCGCTGGGGGAGCGTGGGCTGGTCGACCGCGCGATCCGCTCGGCCGAGCTGTGGCACACGCCCTTCTACGACGACGTACCCCTGCTGCTCACCCAGTCGCTGGGCATCGATCTCGTCGTCGTCCAGCCCGACGGCCACGGCGGATCCATCCTGCACCGCCTCTCCGAGGACGCCGACGGGCCCACCGTGTACGTCGCCTACAACGGCGTCGACCACTACGAGACGTTGCTGCCGGCGGCGCCGCGGCCCGGTCCGGGCGGTGACCTCACCGCCGGTTTCGGCGACCCTGTGCTGCCGAAGCGGGTGAAGGACGAGGAGCGCGACGACGAGGGCGACGTACGGGCGAACCCGCTGTGGATCCCCCTGGAAGAGGTGG
Source organism: Streptomyces sp. NBC_01622 (assembly GCF_045209635.1). Lineage (NCBI taxonomy): Bacteria > Bacillati > Actinomycetota > Actinomycetes > Kitasatosporales > Streptomycetaceae > Streptomyces > Streptomyces sp. NBC_01622. Next base: position 177,194 of record NZ_CP109293.1, on the reverse strand, counting down.
ACCCCGACCTGCTGATCACCGGCAACCACGACGCGGTGTGGCTGTACACGGTGACCGACGACGGCCGTGTCCTGCTCGGCAGCGAGGCCCCTTCGCAGGTGGTGGCGCAGGACCGGTTCGACGCGCTGCTCGCCGGCGTCCGCACCCGACGCCCCGAGGTGACGGCGCAGGCGCTGCGCGCGGAGATCGACGGCCTCGGCCACACCGGTATCGCCGCCGTGTTCGAGGAGGACGGTCGTACACGTGCCGGCGCGAGCCGGGTGTCGGGCGAGTTCCGCTGGAGCGGGAGCCTGCGGTCGTGGACCGTGAACGACAAGTCCGGCCGCTACATGAGCAAGGCGGTACGGCCGGACATCGACCCTACGGTCGCGGCCGGCTGGCTGGACAACGTAGCCGCACTCTTCACCGCCCGTCTCGGTGTCCAGGTCGCCCCGGAGCAGGTGAAGTCGAGCGCCGTGAAGCCCCCCGAGCCGCAGACCGGAGGCACCGAAATCCCGTCCGCTTCCGCGCCTCTGACGCTGCGTCAGCCCACGGACGGGAGTGACTGGTTGCCGGCCGCGTTGGTCGACGCTCTGAGACAGCAGGGGTCCGACCAGTTCGGCCGGCCGGGACTCGGTGGTCTTCTCGGGGGACCGGATCCGTCCGACGCGCTGCACCGCTGGGCCGAGTTCCGGCTCGCGGCCCCGGACGCCGTGGCGCGGGTGCCCCGCCTGGCCGCCGCCGACTGGGCGGGCCCGGCGCACACGACGGTGCCGCTCGAGGACCTCGCCGCGGTGGGCGTGATCCCGACACCCGACCAGGCCGCGTTCGCGGCACTGACCGGCGCGCTCCCGCTCGGCGACCTCACCCTGACGCTCGCCCAGCGCTACCGGCTGCTGCGCCGCTGGGCGGATGGCGACGACCTTCTCACTGAGATCGCCGCGGGCACGGCCGCCCGCGACCTGGGAATCGTCCTGACACTGGTGACCGGCGAGGGGACGGTACGCCGCTTCGAGCCGTGAGGGCCATGTGGCCTTCCAGGCCCAGCGGGGGCGACGTGCACACCGTGATCGTCGACGGCCAGGTGGTCAAGCACGAGCACCGTCTCCTCGGCACCGACCTGGCCGCGGTGCGGCGCACCGTCGAGCGGACCGTGGACCATCTGCGGTCGACGATGGGTGAGGAGGCCTGGGCGAAGGGCATGAACCCGGACGTCCCCGAGACCAAGGTCCTCGACAACCCCTACACGTACACCGACTACCGCAGCACCTGGACCCACGGCCGCTGAGGAGGCGTGAGGTTCTGCGCCGATGAGTTCCGGGCCGGCGGACGGTCCTAGAGACATAACCGCCGTCGGCCGTGACACGAGGGGCAGAACCTGATGAGCGATCTGACCGCACTGCTGGAGAAGTACGTCGCCGAGGGAGCCTTCCCCGGAGCGGTCGCGCTGGTGGAGCGCTCCGGCGAGGTGGAGGTCGCGGCCGTGGGATCGACGGAGCCCGCGGGCTCTGCGCCGATGCGGGCCGACACCCTGTTCCGGCTCGCATCGGTCACCAAGCCCGTGACCGCCGCCTCGGTGCTGGCGCTCGTCGACGACGGCGTGCTCACCCTGGACGCGCCGATCGCGCGCTGGCTGCCGGAACTGGCGTCCCCGAAGGTCGTCCGCACTCCCGCGAGCGAACTGGACGACGTGGTGCCGGCGGTCCGTCCCATCACCGTCGAAGACATCCTGTCGTCGCGCTCCGGATGGGGCTTCGGGGCCGACTTCACCGCCCCCGCCCTTCAGCCCCTGTTCGCGGACGTGGCCGTGTACAACGGAGGCCCGCGGTCGCCGCTGACCCCGGACGAGTGGCTCGCCGCGCTCGCCGACATCCCCTTGCTGCGACAGCCCGGAGAGGCGTTTCTGTACAACGCAAGCTCCGACCTGCAAGGCGTGCTGGTGGCACGGGCCGCGGGACGTGGACTGCCGGAGTTCCTGGCCGAGCGGATCCTCGAGCCGCTCGGGATGAAGGACACGGCCTTCGCCGTACCGGCACCGGAACGCGACCGCCTCACCCCCTACTACCTGACAGCCCCAGACGGCACCCACACCTTCGCCGACGCAGCCGACGGCGCCTGGTCCACCCCGCCCGCCTTCGCCTCGGGCGCGGGAGGCCTGGTGTCCACCGTCGCGGACTGGCACGCCTTCGGCCGCATGCTGCTGGCCGGCGGCGGCACGGTCCTCTCCCCGGAGTCCGCACGCCTCATGACGACGGATCACCTCACCGCGGACCAGCGCGCCGAGGGCGACCTCTTCCTCCAGGGCCAGGGGTGGGGCTACGGCGGCTCGGTCGACGTCACCTCCGCGGAGCCGTGGAACACCCCCGGTCGCTACGGCTGGGTGGGCGGCACCGGCACCGCCGCACACATCGACCCGTCGACCGACACGGTCAGCGTCCTCTTCACCCCCTGCGGCCTGTCCGGTCCCGCGTTCCCCGCGTGGATGCGTGACTTCTGGACCTATGCCGCGACCGACTGAGTGTCCCCTCAGGTGGTCCTCGGCCCGTTCTGAAGCGGTGTACGCGGCCTGCAGCTCCGGACGGGCGGCGGGTGTGGCGGCGCCGATGCCCGCCCTCCGGGTGCGGGTGCGCCACGGCATCGCATGGGCACCTGCGGCCAATCGGCCCGCGTTCTCGGCAAGTTCCTGGACAACGGCCGGCGGCACACCGTCACCGCGATCACCGCGCCCCTGGCCCGCGCGGGCGACGACGGCCGGGCCGGTCTAGGCCTGGCCATCGCACGGGACGTTGTACGCAACCACGGCGGCGACCTCACCGTCACCGAGGCCCCGTCGGGCAGTACGGCCTTCCTGCTCGCCCTGTCGCGCGCCACACGGACGCCGACGACGCGTACGCCTGACCGCACCCCCTTGCCGACCCCGGACACCCGCCGACCAGGTCCGGGGCCGCCACAATCGGTCGCGGCCGCCTTGGTATCGTCACGGCACCGGACCACCCGACACCCCCACGGTCCGCACAACCAAGGCATTCCCAGCCGGTAACACAGGCCTTCGAGCCGTCAGCCCGGCCCCAGTCGCCAGGATCCAGCGTGTCCGAGGCGGGGCATACTCTCGCATCCAGAGGCAGACCGTCATGCGCAAGTAGGGCCGGCTCCCGCCGTGTCACCATGCCCCTCTCCGTCATCCTCGCCGCGACGGCCCTCGTTGCCGTCAGTTGCTCCGGCTCCGCCACCGATGCCGACAGCTCGCCGAAGACCGCAACGGCGAAGGTGTCCACACCGCCCGTCCACGCAGGCGTCGACTGCCAACTCGGTGGCGCGTACACCTCGCCGAAGGGCGTCTCCGTCGTCTCCCGCGACCACACGGCCTCGCCCGCCCCGGGCGTCTACAGCATCTGCTACGTCAACGCGTTCCAGGCCCAGCCGGACGCGGACGCGGACGCGGACGCGGACGCGGACGGGGGGATGCCAACCTCCTGCTGCGGGACCGCTCCGGGAAGGTCGTCATGGACAAGGACTGGGGCGAGGCGATGCTCGACATCGGCACCCCGGCCAAGCGCGCGCGGATCGCGGAGAAGGTGGACGACTGGATCGACGCGTGCGCCGACAAGGGATTCGACGCCGTCGAGCCGGACAACTACGACAGCTATACCGCGCCCCGCACGGACTGCTCACCGCGGCCGACGCCGAGGCGTTCCAGACCCTGCTCGCCCGCCACGCGCACGCCCGGCACCTCGCCATCGCCCAGAAGAACACCCTCGAACTCGCCAAGGACCGCAAGCGGGTCGGCCTCGACTTCGCGGTGGTGGAGGAGTGCGGACAGTACGACGAATGCGGGTCCTACGTCGACGCGTTTGGCGACCACGTCATCGTCGTCGAGTACACCGAGAAGGGTATGAAGAGAGCCTGCGCGGGCTGGGGCGACCGGATCAGCATCGTACGGCGGGACCTCGACGTCACCCCGGCCGGCCACGACGGCTACGTCCGCGAGACCTGCGACCGCTACTGACGACTTTCGTTCAGGGCACGGCCGTTGCGCGGCCGTGGTACCTGGGCCGGTCCCGCGGGACCGGCCCAGGAGGCTCACTGGGTGTAGGTGTAGTGCGGACTGTCGTACTGGGGGCCGTTCTTCTCGTAGGTGAACCAATAGGTCAGGGTGGATCCGGCGGTGAGCGTGACGTTCTGCGTCCAGGTGCCGCCGCTGTTGGTCATACGGAAGTTCTGCTGGTTGGCGTTGTTGATGAGGTAGTGCACATCGACGTACGCCGCGGGTGTCGTCGGAAGGAACGTGATCTGCGCCTGACTGTCGCTCACCCGTGTCACCCCGGCGGTGTAGTCCGGCGTCGTCGTGCTCCCGCCGGTGCTTCCGCCCGTCGTAGTGCCACCTGTGGTAGCGCCGGTCGTCGTGCCGCCGGTGGTGCTCCCGCCGGGGCTCTGCTGGTAGACGGCGAACCAGTCGACGCTCATGGCGGCACCCGATGTGATGCTGCCCGCCTGGGCGGCAGAGCTGCACCCGCAAACCTTGTCAGGGTAGGAACCGGCGATCGCCAAGTCGAAGATGGCCATGAATCCGTGGTCGACGGCGGCCTGCCAGGTGGCGACCGAGACCTGGTTCTCGTTGACGGTGAAGGTCAGATTGCCGTCGAGGTAGAAGCGGAGCTGCTCCGCGGCGGTGTTCGTGCGGTCGATGATCGCGGAGTACGTGTGGTAGCCGGTCTGGCAGCCCGCGCACGGCTGAAGATCACTGGTGATGCCGTCGGGGTCGTGGCATTCGCCCGCCCACACGCCGCAGTGGAAGGTGGTGGAGTGTTTGCTCAGCGCGTTGACGTCCTCCATGATGTCGAACTCGCCGATGCTCGGCCAGTTCGTCGCGCCGACCGGGCGGGCCGCGCCGCCCATCGCCCAGAACGCGGGCCAATAGCCCAGTCCACTGGCCGGGTTGGGCTGGAGGACGGACGCGCTCATCTGGAGCTGTCCGCCAGGAGGGGCGGCGAAGTCGGTGCGCTGCGTCTCGATGCGTCCCGAGGTCCAGTGGCCGGAGCCGTCCCGGAGCGCCCGGATGACCAGGTGTCCCTGCCCGTCCTGGTACACGTTGTTCGTGGAGTCGGTGGCCGACTCGATCTCGCCCGTTCCCCAGTTGGCGGCACCTCCGGGGTATCCGGTGCCCAGGTCGTAGAGCCAGTCTGCCCGGTTCAGCGCGCTGCCGGACGACCCGTTGAAGTCGTCGGAGAAGACAGTGGTCCAGCCTGCGGGAGCGCCGGGTACAGCTGCCGAGGCGCTGCCACCGGTGCCGATCAGGCCTACGAGTGTGCCGATGAGCAGCAGCAGAGTGCTGCCCAGAACGAGGGGGACGGTTCTCTGGCTGCCTGCGGGCGCACCGGCAGGTGGTGGGGAGTTCGTCATCGTGTGGGTTCTCCCTGGCAAGCTGGCGGGTGGGGAGTGGTGCAGGGGGCCTGGCTCCTGGTGGAGGCCGGAGAGCAGGTCAGGTCTGAGAGCGCTCTCAGGGTGATCGTGAATCTGCGGTCCCTGGTTGTCCTCCTGATTCCGGACGATCCGTCATGTCGATTGCTGTAGGCCTGAGTTGGGTGTGGGCCAGGCAGGGATCGCCGTTCAATGCAGGAGTGTCCGGCGCGACCCTTCATGCGTCAACGGCTTCAACGCGATGGGTTGAAAAGCAGGCCTCTTGGCGACGCCGTATGGAGTCCTGGTAAAGGTCCGAACCAAGCGCCGTCGAGTTGTTGAGCGCTCTCCAGCGGCCGGATCCACGCACTCTCACCGTGTTGAGCTGCGATTTTGTGAGTACGGCGTCGGGAAGCCGCGCCTGTCGTCGAGTGGACGCCCACTGGCGCCGCTCGCGGACCTCGAGAAGTACCTTCAGGAGTCGAAGGCAAGCGTTGCGAGGGGTCTGCCTGCGAGGTGTTCGCTCCGGCGCTGTGGGCGACTTGGTCCCGGAGGTGGGGTGTTCGACGGCTGGTACGGCGCCGGGGCTGAGCGTGGTATCGGCGTTCACGCCGATGCTCCTGCCCTGCACGGTCGCGGGAGGCCTGTAGGAACTGCTCGGCGAGCGCTCCGGCAGCCCCCGGTCTCGGCGATCGACTCCTCGGCGACGGCGAGCCGCGTGCCCCGGTAGCAGTGATCCACTTCCGCCAGCGTGTGCGAAGTTCACGCCTTCGGGTGTAGATCAGCCAGGAGACATGCTCGACCAGCTCGTACGGGACATCGAGCATCGAAGCGGGTTCCCTTCCATCTGAGGGCCCGGCCCTTCGGCTTACGGGGAGCTTGCACGGCGGAAATCCCTCCGTAACGCCCGCAGTGTCTACTCATATGCAACAGTGATTCATGGCAGTAGACATTCTGGAGGGATTCATGGCGACCGTCACCCCCGATCTCGCCGAGCTGGTCCGCGCCGACGACATCGAGTTCGTCCTGGCCGTCTTCGTCGACCTGACCGGCAAGCCGTGCGCCAAGCTCGTCCCGGCCCAGGCCGTGGAGGAGCTCCGGGACACCGGCGTCGGTTTCGCCGGATACGCGGCCGGCGCGCTCGGCCAGCAGCCCAGCGACCCCGACGTCATCGCACGGCCGGACGCCACCTCGTACACACCCGTCCCCTTTGTGAAACCCGGTCTCGCACTGGTCCACTGCGATCCGTACGTGGAGGGGAATCCCTGGCCGTACGCCCCGCGCGTCATCCTGCGCCGACTGATCGAGCGGGCCGCCGGGCAGGGGCTGTCCCTCTCCGTGGGTGCCGAGGTCGAGTACTTCCTCGTCGACCGGGACGAGCACGGTGTGCTCAGTGTGGCCGACAGTCGCGACACCGCTGCCCAACCCTGTTACGACGCACGCGGGTTGACCCGGATGTACGACCACCTCACCGCCGTCTCCAAGGCCATGAACTCCCTCGGCTGGGGCAACTACGCCAACGACCACGAGGACGGCAACGGTCAGTTCGAGCAGAACTTCCTGCACGCCGACGCCCTCACCACCGCCGACCGGGTCATCACCATGCGGTACCTGGTGTCGGTGCTGGCCGAACAGCGCGGCATGACGGCCACGTTCATGCCGAAGCCGTTCACCGACCGCACCGGCACCGGCATGCACCTGCACATGTCGCTCTGGCGGGGCGACGACCCCGCCTTCCCCGACGCAACCGACGGGCGCGGCCTCGGCCTGTCCCCGCTCGCCTACTCCTTCGTCGCCGGGATCGTCGAGCACGCGCGGGCCCTCCAAGCCGTCATCGCCCCGACGGTCAACTCCTACAAGCGCACCGGCGCGGTCTCGACCCGCTCCGGCGCCACCTGGTCACCGCGTGTGGCGGGCTACGGCGGCAACGACCGCACCCACTTCGTCCGTGTCCCCGATGGCAACCGCATCGAACTGCGCGGCGGCGACGGCGCGGCCAACCCCTATCTCGCCGCGGCTGCCGCCCTCGCCGCCGGCCTCGACGGCATCGAGCGCGGACTCGACCCGGGCGAGCCCGGCGCCGTCGGCAAGGGTCCGGAACTCCCGCCCACCCTGCTGCACGCCGTCGAGGCCCTCCAGGAGGACGAGGTGATCAGCGGCGCCCTCGACGCGGCCGGAACCGGCGTGAGCCGGTACTTCGCCGACCTCAAGCGCGAGGAGTTCTTCGACTGGCACGCCACGGTCGGCCCCTGGGAGCTGGACCGCTATCTGACCGCCTTCTGAAGGGACTTGAGATGTGCGGAATCGTGGGGCTCCATCTGCGTGAGCCCGCACTCGAACCACGGCTCGGCGAGCTGCTGACCGCGATGCTGGGCCAGGTCGTCGAACGCGGACCCGACTCGGCCGGTGTCGCGGTCTACGGTGACCCGCGCCTGTCCCCGGCGGGACGCGCTGTCGTCTCGCTGCTGGGTGTGGCGCCTGCCGACGCGGAGGCTGCGCTGCCGGGCACGACGGCCGTCGCGGCCGATGTCACCACGGTCGTCCACGCGGACCTTTCCGTCGCCGCCCTGCTCGCGGCCGTCGCGGACGCATTGCCGCACGCGACCGTCATCGGCTCCGGCACCGACATGGCCGTACTCAAGGGCACGGGAAATCCAGTGGAGTTGGCCGAGTCCTTCGGGCTCGCGTCCGTCACCGGCTGGCAGGGCGTCGGGCACACCCGGATGGCCACCGAGTCGGCGGTCACTCCCGAGGGTGCGCACCCCTTCTCCGTCGGTCCCGGTCAATGCCTGGTCCACAACGGGTCGTTCGCCAACCACGCCACCATCCGACGCGAACTCCGCGCCCAGGGTGTGGAGTTCGACAGCGAGAACGACTCCGAGGTCGGCGCCCGCTTCATCGCGCACCAGCTCTCCGAAGGCGCCGATCCGGAGAAGGCGCTGCGGTTGCTGTGCGAGCGGTTCGACGGCTTCTACACGCTGCTGGTGTCCACGAGCGACTCCTTCGCCATCGTCCGTGACGCCATCGCCTGCAAGCCGGCCCTCGTCGCCGAGACCGACTCCTGGGTGGCGATGGCCTCCGAGTACCGCGCCCTGGACGTTCTTCCGGGTGTCGAGAACGCCCGCATCTTCGAACCCGAGCCGGAAGAGGTGTACGTATGGCGACGCTGATCGACCTGGCCGAGACCCCGGTACGGGAGCTCAACCAGGCCCTGCACACGTCCTCGGCCGCGGCCTGGCGGGTTCTCAATCCGCGTGGCGCGCATGCCGTGGCCTGCGGCATCCGTGAAGACCTCGCCGTGGACGTCGAAGGGCATGTCGGCTACTACTGCGCGGGAATGAACCAGCGCGCCACCGTCACCGTCCACGGGAACGCGGGGACCGGCGTCGCCGAGAACATGATGTCCGGCACCGTGCGCGTGCGCGGCAACGCCTCCCAGTCCGCCGGGGCCACCGCCCATGGCGGCCTCCTGGTGATCGACGGTGACGCCGCCGCGCGGTGCGGGATCTCCATGAAGGGTGTGGACATCGTCGTGGGCGGAAACGTCGGCCACATGAGCGCGTTCATGGGACAGGCCGGGCGACTGGTGGTCTGCGGCGACGCGGGTGACGCCCTGGGGGACTCCCTCTACGAGGCGCGGATCTACGTCCGCGGAACGGTCAAGTCACTGGGTGCGGACTGCGTGGAGAAGGAAATGCGGCCCGAACACCATGCAGAGCTCGCCGAGTTGCTCAAGGCGGCGGAGCGGGACGAGGACCCGGCCGACTTCCGCCGCTACGGATCGGCCCGCGAGCTGTACCACTTCAAAGTCGACAACACGGCAGCGTACTGAGGGAGTTCGAAGAACCATGGAACCCGCATCCCACGGCCTGCGCGAGTCCGCGACCTTCGACCGCGCCACCATCCACGCCATCCAGCGTGCCGCCGAGACCGGCATCTACGACATCCGCGGCTGGGGCGCCAAGCGCAGCCTTCCGCACTTCGACGACCTGCTGCTGCTCGGCGCCTCCATGTCCCGCTATCCGCTGGAGGGTTACCGCGAACGCTGCGACACGGACGTGCTCCTCGGCACCCGGCACGCCAAAAACCCTCTGCGGCTGGCCACCCCGGTCACCATCGCCGGCATGAGCTTCGGGGCATTGTCCGCCCAGGCCAAGGAGGCCCTCGGCCGCGGCGCTAGCGAGGTCGGCACCTCCACGACCACTGGCGACGGCGGCATGACCCCTGAGGAGCGCGGGCACTCCAAGCACCTCGTCTACCAGTACCTGCCGTCCCGCTACGGCATGAACCCCGACGACCTGCGCGCCGCCGATGCCATCGAGGTGGTCCTCGGGCAGGGCGCCAAGCCGGGCGGCGGAGGCATGCTGCTCGGTCAGAAGATCACCGAACGGGTCGCCGGTATGCGGACGCTGCCCGTCGGCATCGACCAGCGGAGCGCCTGCCGCCACCCCGACTGGACCGGTCCCGACGACCTCGCCATCAAGATCCTCGAACTGCGCGAGATCACCGATTGGGAGAAGCCGATCTACGTCAAGGTCGGCGCCACACGCACCTACTACGACGTGAAGCTCGCCGTCCACGCGGGCGCCGACGTCGTGGTCGTGGACGGCATGCAGGGCGGCACAGCGGCAACTCAGGACGTCTTCATCGAGCACGTCGGCATCCCCACCCTCGCCGCCCTGCCCCAAGCCGTGCGGGCGCTGCAGGAGTTGGGCGTCCATCGCGAGGTGCAGCTCATCGTGTCCGGCGGCATCCGGGGCGGCGCCGACATGGCCAAGGCCCTCGCCCTGGGGGCGGACGCGGTGGCCATCGGCACGGCGGCTCTGATCGCCCTGGGCGACAACCATCCGAAGTACGACGCCGAATATCGCCAACTCGGCTCAGCGGCAGGCTACTTCGACGACTACCAGGACGGTCGCGACCCGGCCGGCATCTCCACCCAGGACGAGGAACTCGCCGCCCGCCTCGACCCCGTGGAGGCCGGTCACCGACTCGCGAACTACCTCCGCGTGATGACCCTGGAGGCCCAGACCCTCGCCCGCGCCTGTGGCAAGGCCCACCTCCACCACCTGGAGCCAGAGGACCTGGTCGCCCTCACCATCGAGTCCGCCGCCATGGCGCGCGTCCCCCTCGCCGGCACTGACTGGATCCCCGGAGCCGTACGGTGATCGCCGTCGTCGGCGCAGGCCTGATGGGCGCGGCCACCGCGTGGCAGCTCGCCCGGCAGGGCCACGAGGTCACGCTGGTCGAGGCGTACGACATCGGCCACAGGCGCGGCAGCTCCCACGGCAGTTCACGCATCTTCCGGCGCGCGTACGCCGACCCCTTCTACGTCGGCCTGACGGGGAAGGCGGCGGAGGAGTGGCGCGAGCTGGAGCACGACAGCTCAACTCCCTTGCTGCGCACCACCGGTGGGCTCGACCTGGGCGAGGGACGCGACCCGGAAGGCCTGGCCGTCACACTGGGCGCGGCCGGAGTGAGGTACGAACTCCTCGACTCGGAAGCCGCCTCGGAGCGCTGGCCGCAGATCCGCTTCGAAGGTCCGGCGCTGTATCACCCGGACGCGGGTGTGATCGACGCCGACAAGACCGTCGCGGCTTGCGTGCGGCGGGCGATCGACCATGGCGCGGACGCGTGGATCGGGGTGCGCGTCACGGGCATCGACGTACAGGCGAAGGTGCTGCTGCGCACCGACGACGGGCGCGAGCTGGTTGCCGACACGGTGGTGGTCGCGGCCGGGGCGTGGCTGCCGGAGCTCCAACTGCCCGTTGCGCTCCCGCCGTTGAGAATCACCCAGCAGCAGGTGTTCCACTTCCGGCAGCGGGAGCCGTCCGCCGCCTGGCCGATCCTGGTTTCCAAGGACGAGTCGATGCAGGTCTTCGGACTGCCGTCCGGCGCCGACGGTGGCCCGTTGCCCGCGGTCAAGGTCGCCGAACACGACCGTGGCACCCCGACTACGGCCGCCACGCGCAGTGGCGTCGTCGACCCCGCCTCGCGTGCCCGCGTCAGCGACTTCGTCCACGACCGGCTCCCGGGACTCGCCCCCGTACCCGTCGCCGAGACGACCTGTCTCTACACGGCCACACCGGACGAGGACTTCGTCCTGGACCGCCACGGCAGCCTCGTCATCGTCTCCCCGTGCTCAGGACACGGCGCGAAGTTCGCGCCGCTCATCGGCGCGATGGCGGCCGACCTCGCCACCGGCCGCACCGACCCCCACCCCCGCTTCCGCCTGGAACGCACGGCATAAGATGCGCCGGTGACCGAGCACGCCGAACACCCCGAACCCGCAGCGGACTCCGACGACCAGGCCCTGGAGCGCGTCATCGCGATCCGGGCCCGCGAGTACCGGCAGGCGGCCGGGCTGTCGGTCGGCGAGATGGCGCAGCGGGTCGGTATCTCCAAAGCGATGCTGTCGAAGATCGAGAACGCCCAGACCGCGTGCAGCCTCACCACGCTCTCCCGGCTCGCGCGCGGTCTCGACGTCCCCGTCACCGCCCTGTTCCGCGGCCTGGACGACGAACGCGAGGCCGTCTTCGTCCCCGCCGGACACGGTGCACGCATTGTCCGGCGGGGCACCCGCGTCGGCCACGACTACGCCCAGCTCGGCTCGCTCAGGGGCGCCCACAAGCGGATGGACGCCCTGCTGGTCACCCTCACCGAGTCCAGCGAGGTCTTCCCGCTCTTCCAGCACGCCGGCACGGAGATCATCTACATGCTGGAAGGCGTGATGGTCTACGGCCACGGGAAATCCAGCTACACCCTGCGCCCCGGCGACGCTCTCCAGTTCGACGGCGAGGGCCCTCACGGTCCGGAGCGGCTGGTCGAGTTGCCGATCCGCTTCCTGACGGTGACGGCCTTCGGTGGCGGCGCGCCGCACTGAAACCCGGCCTTAATCAGCCACACAGGTGTCCTGTAACGCAACCAAGGTCTACTGCGGTGAAACATTGTTTCCTCCTGCTGGGCCTCTCTGTGGAGTGTGCGCATGGACACCGGAAGTACCGCCTGGATGCTCGCGAGCACGGCACTCGTCTGTCTGATGGTGCCGGGCCTCGCGCTCTTCTACGGCGGCATGGTCGCCGCCAAGAGCGTCCTGAACATGATCATGATGACCTTCGGGTCCGTCGCCTTGGTGGGCTGCATCTGGGTCGTCTACGGCTTCTCGGCCTCGTTCGGCGACTCGATCGGCGGGGCCGGAATCCTCGGTGACGTCACCGAGTACTTCGGCATGAGCGGCGTGATGACGGACGACCCGAAAGCCGTCATCCCGCTCTCGGTCTTCGCCGCCTTCCAGGCGCTCTTCGCGGCCCTCACAGCCGCCCTGATCTGCGGTGCCATCTCGGATCGCATCAAGTTCGGCGCCTGGATGGCCTTCACCGGCATCTGGGTGACGGTGGTGTATCTGCCGGTCGCCCACTGGGTGTTCGCCTTCGACGGGAAGGGCGTCACCGGCGGCTGGATCGTCAACAAGCTCGGCGCGATCGACTTCGCTGGCGGTACGGCGGTCCACATCAACTCCGGTGCGGCGGCCCTCGCCGTGATCCTGGTCCTCGGCAAGCGCATCGGCTGGAAGAAGGAGGGTGGCGCGGAACGCCCCCACAACCTCCCTCTCGTGATGCTCGGCGCCGGCCTGCTCTGGTTCGGCTGGTTCGGCTTCAACGGCGGCTCCGCGCTGACGTCGAGCAACACGGCCTCCGTCGTCGTCCTGAACACCTTCACCGCCACCTGCTCCGCGATGCTCGGCTGGCTCCTCGTCGAGAAGCTCCGCGACGGGCACTCCACCACTCTCGGTGCGGCGTCCGGCGCGATTGCGGGCCTGGTCGCCATCACCCCGTCCTGCGGCGCGGTCTCCCCGCTCGGCGCGCTCGCCCTCGGCGCGATCGGCGGCGCGGTCTGCGCCCTCGCCGTCGGCCTGAAGTACAAGTTCGGCTACGACGATTCCCTCGACGTCGTCGGCATCCACCTCGTCGGCGGCATCACCGGCACCCTGCTGGTCGGCATCCTCGGCACTGCGGACGCCCCGAACGGCGTCAACGGACTCCTCTACGGCGGCGGCCTCTCCCTTCTCGGCAAGCAGGCGGTCGGCGCCTTCGCCGTTCTGGCGTACTCCTTCTGCATGACCTGGGTCATCGCCAAGGCCCTCGACAAGACCATGGGCCTGCGAGTGCGCCCCGAGATCGAACAGGAAGGCGTCGACGTCCACCTGCACGCCGAGAGCGCCTACGACCTCACCCACCCGCAGACGCTGGAGCCGATGTCCGCCCCGGCCGCCGCTGGTTAGGGAACCGGTGGGGCGCCCCTCGGAAGCCGCGAGCAGGGCCGCCGTGCGCGGCGCGCGTGCCGTCGGCGTCGCAGCCGGGAGCGGGTCAAGACTGCCGCTGCTGTGCGGCGCCGCCGTCGGGATGGCGGCGGAATCTCGCCACCCTCCTGACCGGCGCCCCTCCGCGATGGCCGGAACGTATTCCCTGGCCGGCGGCGCTGGGTGGCTTGTCGGCGTCAATGGGCCCGGTGTCGGCCATGCCGCGCCAGAAGCGGGCTGGCGTGTGCGGCCAGAGAGGTCATCGAGGAGGTGCAGCAGTGTCTCGTCGATGACTTCCGCGGCCTACGCGCAGACCATCGGTGCCCTCCCGGCAGGTCCCGCCCGAGCATGACAGCGGTCCGTTCACCGGAAAAGCGCTCGACGGCGGTACCGGCGAATCCCACCGTGGTTCATGCGCAGCCAGCGCCGATTCCGTGCCGTTGCGTGACGTCCGCTGCCGGTCGGCGGCAGGCCGGGCGCGGGCACGGGTCGGCGTCCTCAACGGAAGGGGACATGACGTGAGATCACGAAGAGTTCTGGCCCTCGTCGCGACACTCTTCGCAGCCGGGTTACTGTTCGCCACGTCGGCGGTGGCGTTCGCGCCGGTGAACTTCGCCCAGCTATGGGCCAACCTCGCCGGTCAGGTGTACGACCAGGTGGCGGGTTCGGTCAGCTGCCCGGCGGGCATGAAGGCCGTCTCCGCGGGAGGCGGCAACGCGAACCTCACCAGTGTCGGCCTGACACCGAACGGCAGTGGCGCCTTCGTGGTGGGCGTCCTGAACAATCCCAACTACCTTTACCTGCCGCTCGTCGCCGACTGCGTACCCGCGGCGCAACTGGCCGGGAGCACCTCACGGTCGTTGACGTTCCAGGCCCACACCGGGAACGTCGGTGACTACGTCCTGTTCAGCCGGACCGTCACCTGCCCGACGGGGACGTACGCGTTCGGCGGCGGCTACTTCGTGGACAGTTCGGGCTCGCCGACACCCGCTGGCTTCAACATGCAGGCCGACGCACCGACGGCGGACCAGACCGGCTGGTCGTTCGCCACCTTCGCGCGAAGCGGTGTCGACACGCTGGTCGTCACGACGCAGTGCGCGCCCCTTCCGGCCCCCACGCTGGTGTCCACGCCGTACTCCGTCAACGGCTGGGCCGGCGGCTACGGCAACTGCCCTGCCGGGCATGTGCCGTTGTCGGGTGGCGCCTCCCTGGACCCGCCGGTCCAGAACAGCACTCTCGTCTACACGGAGGTGGTCCGGAACACGGCTCCGAACCTCTCCGGCTGGTACGCGTCGGCATCCACCAACTATCCGGGTGTCGTCCTGCGTGTCGTCTCGCAGTGCCTGTGAACGACACAGCCCCGCCCACAACATGGACGGTCGGCCATGCCGGCATCGCCGAACGTCCATTCGATAGCGGAACCACGATGCACACGAAGACGCACCACGGCACGACGGACGACGCAGCACAGGCCCGGCTCCTCGGCTGACCGGGCTCCGCCGACGCCGGCCCTGGTCCCGCGCGAGGGGGCGGGACCAGGACCGCCCGGTCCAGGGCGTCCGCCTGCGGGGCCGGCGCGGCCGCACCCCGGTCGTGACCGTCAGCGGTCGGCGCCGCTTCGTGCTCACCAGGAAAACCCCCGACGGCGTCCTGCAGCAGATCTGGGCGCATCTGTTGGTCCCCCACGCGCTGCGCGAGCTGATGGTGAGAACCGCCGCTCCCCCGGGCCTGGATGGCGACCGGATCTCCTTCATCGAAACCCTGCGCTCCGCCCGGCGCAGCGTGACCGTCACGCTGGGCAGCTTTTCCCCCTGACCTGCTGGTCAGAACGCTCGTTGTGCTCCAGCAGGACCTGCTCGAACGTTGAGCTTGCCGTTTAAGTGCGCCACGAGCGCAGAGAGTGAGGTTGATGTAGGTAGACCCACTTGATGCGGTGCTGTGCAGATGATGAAGGTTTTGTGGCCCTTCGGCGTCGCCCTTCGGGGGGAGGCGTCAAACCACCTCAAGCTGCGTTGGCTGAAGACCGTCGTGGTGAGCGTTGAGGAAAAGGCGTCCGAGAGGCGTCAGGTGGGGACCGGAAAGGCGAGCGAGAGCGAACCGCTGACGACGTGTCGAAACAAGCAACTGACATCAAAACCGGGGCGGTTAAATGGCGCCGGGATGAGCCTGGCGGGTGCCCGTCTATTGGCCAGGTGGTGTCCGGCATGGAGGCGGCGCGAGTCCGGTCTGCGGCTTCTGCATGGAACGTGGGAAGGTGAGTGCCGACACAGCCATCCGGGTCTCGAAAGAGGCCAGATGGCGAGAGGGAGTGTGCCGAGCGGCGGAAACCGTGAGGCATTGAGTACCGATGCGGCACGCGTTGGCGGACCGGCTTGTAGTAGCGATGAAGCTCCGGTAATCGGGGTGGTGTGAAGGGGCCGGCTCATTGGTGATCTGTTCGCGCGAACAACCGGATGTTCTCCGGGAGGCAGCGGGTGAGCATGTCAGGTCCGGCGGACAAGCCGTTCGCCATTTCAAAGCGGCTGGTGTGGGAGGCATACGAGAGAGTCAAGGCCAACAAAGGCGCGGCCGGGGTGGATGGGTGCTCGATCGAGGACTTCGAGGAGGATCTGCGGGGAAACCTGTACAAGATCTGGAATCGGATGTCCTCGGGGACGTACTTTCCACCTCCGGTGAAGGCGGTTGAGATCCCCAAGCCCGGAGGAACGAGAATCCTCGGGGTGCCCACTGTGGCTGACCGAATCGTCCAGACGGTGGTTGCTCTGACGCTGGAGCCCAGGACGGAGTCGATCTTCCATGACGACTCCTATGGGTATCGGCCCAGGCGGTCGGCGTTACAGGCGGTCGAGAGGTGCCGACAGCGGTGCTGAAAGAAGGACTGGGTCCTGGACCTCGATGTCCAGAAGTTCTTCGATTCCGTGGATCACGCCCTCATGGTCAAAGCTGTGGAGGCGAACACCGACCAGCGTTGGGTGGTGCTGTATGTGAAGCGGTGGCTTGTTGCGCCGCTTCAACTGCCTGATGGAGCCCTTCAGGAACGGGACCGGGAGACCCCTCAGAGGGCATTTGATGTAGGCGTATTACCCTGTATGCCCTAGTAGGTTCCTTGCCAGGTTGGCGTGGTCTCGTCCGTTATGCGTTTGGCGAGGTTGTCGATCGAGGCGATGTGGATCATGACTTCGGAACTGGCAGTGAGGGTCTCGTAGTCGCGGGCGAGACGGCGGTGCATCATGATCCAGCCGATACTTCGCTCTACTACCCAGCGCCTTTTCACGATGTGAAATCCGCGCTTATCAGAGTTTCTGTTTACTACTTCGACGTCGATTCCGAGGCGAGCGCCGTGTTCGATGACGGCATTTTTGAAACCGGTGTCGACCCAACTCTTGGAGATGGATGGGTACTTCTCCTTCGCTTGGTCGAGGAGGCGTATTTCCAGGGCGTTTTCCGAGAGGCTGGCGGCGGTGACGGTCACAGCGAGGATGAGGCCTATGGTGTCGGTGAGGATGCCACGCTTCCTGCCCGCGATCTTCTTGGCGGCGTCAGTTCCCTGGCTGTTCAGGGGCATGTTGGTGGATGTCTTCACGCTCTGGGTGTCGATCACGGAAGCGGTCGGTTCGGGCTTGCGTCCTTCCTTCACGCGGGCCAGGCCGGTCAGGTCGTAGTTGAGCTGGGCGAGGATTCCCTCGTCACGCCAGGCGGCGTAGTAGAAGTAGACGGTGCCGTGGCCCGGGAAGTCGTGCGGGAGATACTTCCAGGGGATTCCGGTGCGGTTGATGTAGAGGAGTGCGTCGAATACGTCGCGCAGTTCGACTTTGGCCGGCTGCCCCGTCGGCCGGCGTTCGAGGCGGGCCTTTCTCCAGGCCGTCAACGTCGGCTCAATCAGGGCCCATCGGGCGTCGGGCAGGTCGCTGGGGTACGGCTTACGCTCGCTCACGGCGCAGCGTGATCATGAGTACGGCGGAGGGGTGGGTTCCGCTGGAACTCTGGCGATTCTGTGGTGTTATCAAATCAGACGGGTTTTCGGGTATGAAGCCGCATGAGACGGACAGTCGAGTGCTCTGCCACGCCGGGTACGAATAGCGCCTACCCGGCGAAGACACTCAAAGCAAGACATGGGCAAAACTCACATACCGAAAAAGCTATGTGAACGCCCACTCAGAACCGGGGCATACCACTCCATCAATCCCGGAGCGGTTCACACCGAGTTCCAACTACCGTCTCGTCGACCGGCTGTTCATCCATGCGGGATTCCCCGGGCGCTACCTGTCAGCGCAGATCGACGACGAGTCTGTGTCAGCCGTGGACGAACGATGGCACGCCGTCATCGAGTCACTCACCACTTGACTGCGAGCACCGTGACCGGTCCCGACACCGCTGAAAGACACGAATGCACAGGTCAGGGCCTGCCCCTCAACATTCGATGATGTTCACCGCGAGGCCACCGGGGGCCGTCTCCTTGTTCGGGAGAGGACAAGTCGGCTCAGAACTCGGAATCCGGTCCCGACAGGCTGGGACCCGTACTGGAGCGGATGGAGATCAGCGATCTCAGCACGACGTGCCGGGGAGAGGCGCCGGGCGAGTCCAGCCGCTCCAGTATCAGCTCGACGGCGACCCGGCTGATCTCGTCGATCGGCTCGTCGGCCGCGGTGAGCGGCGGAGTCACCGTCTCCACCCACGGTCCGGACACCAGGCCGACGACCGAGAAGTCACGCGGCACGACGCGGCCCGCACGGGTCAGCCCTCGGTACACGCCCCCGAGGGACGCCTCGTTCAGGGTCACCAACGCGGTGGTGGCCGGCTCGTCCAGCAGGATCCGCTCAAGGCACGCCTCGCCCTCGGCCTCGTCGTCCCCAGAGTGATATCCGCGTCCGGTGAGCCCCAGCTCCGCCATGCCCTGGTTGAACCCTTCGAGCCCCCGGTGCGCGGACTCGTACCCGGCCTGGAAGAACTCTTCCGACCGGTTGACGAAGGCGATCCTGCGATGGCCCAGGTCGGCCAGGTGCCGCACACAGGCGCGGCCGAGGACCACCCAGTCCATGTCCACCCACCAGGTCTTCTCCAGGCCGGACTGTCCGATGGTGACGAAGGGGAAGCCCAGCTCGATGAGGTGGGCGGCCCGGGCGTCCTCCAGCCGGATCTCCATCAGAATCAGGCCGTCCACGCGGTGTTCGGTCAGCATCCGCTGGAACGGCTGGTCGTCCACCTCGCGGCCGGTGGTGAGCAGCACGTCGTAGTCGTGCTGCTGGGCCGCCTCGGCCACGCGGCCGATGAACTCCATCTGCGTCTCCGTGTAGTGATCGCCGGCCGGCGGGAAGACCAGTCCGATCGTGCGGGTCCGGCCGTTCGGCGGAGTCTCCGTGGTGGCGTCGGTGTTCACCGGAATCCTCCTGCGTGGCCCGTCGGTAGGAGCTGCTCGGCCCAGATGGTCTTGCCGCTGGTGGTCTGCCGGGTGCCCCAGCCCTGGGTGAGCTGGGAGACCAGGAGCAGGCCGCGGCCCCCCTCGTCGAAGGTGCGGGCGCGGCGCAGATGGGGGGCGGCGCTGTTGCCGTCGGAGACCTCGCAGATCAGGGTGCGGTCGCGGATCAGCCTCAGCTGGATGGGGGGCGCCCCGTATCGGATGGCGTTGGTGACCAGTTCGCTGACCACCAGCTCGGTGACGAACCCGGCTTCCTCCAGCCCCCAGGCCTGGAGCTGGCGGGAGGCCTGGAGCCGGGCGTCGGCGACGATCTCGGGGTCGGCGGGCAGACTCCAGGTGGCGACCTGGTCGGCGTGCAGGGCCCTGATGCGGGCGACGAGCAGGGCGACATCGTCGGTGGGGCGGGCGGAGCGAGAAGGGGATCCATCCGGACCGAGGCTGGAGGGGAGACGGGACGGGGGCTCACCGGGTTGAACGGCGGAGGAGGGCAGCAGCGCGTCGATCAGGGTGTCGCAGGTGACGTCGAGCGAAGGAGACGGGCGCGCCAGGGCTTGGCACAGTTGGTCGAGGCCCGCGTCGATGTCGTGGTCGCGGGCTTCGATGAGGCCGTCGGTGTAGAGGGCGATCAGGCTTCCTTCGGGCAGTTCCAGCTCGGTGGCCTCGAAGGGCAGGCCGCCCACGCCCAGCGGAGGTCCGGGGGAGAGGCTGACGAGGGAGACCGTGCCGTCGGGGTAGAGGACGCCGGGCGGGGGGTGGCCGGCGCTGGCGAGGGTGCAGCGGCGCGAGACCGGGTCGTAGACGGCGTACAGGCAGGTGGCGCTGATCCCGTCGGCGTCCTGCGCATCGGAGGCGGTCGTGCCGTCGTCGGAGGCGAGGTGGGTGACCAAGTCGTCGAGGTGGGTGAGGAGTTCGTCGGGCGGCAGGTCGACGTCGGCGAGGGTCCGGACGGCCGTACGCAGGCTCCCCATGGTGGCGGAGGCACGGACGCCGTGGCCGGCCACATCGCCGACGACCAGGGCGACCCGGGTTCCGGACAGGGGGATCACATCGAACCAGTCGCCTCCCGCTCCGGCCTGGGAATCGGCCGGCAGGTAGCGGAAGGCGGCCTCGACGGCCGCCTGCCCGGGCAGTCCCCTCGGCAGCAGGCTGCGCTGGAGCGTGAGCGCGGTGGTGTATTCGCGGGTGTAGCGCCGTGCGTTGTCCACGCAGACTGCTGCTCTGCCGGCGAGTTCCTCGGCGAGGATCAGATCGTCCGGCTGGAAGGGTTCAGGACGCAGTCGGCGCCAGAAGACGGCCACTCCGAGGATGATCCCGCGGGCTCGCAGCGGCACGGCCATACCCGAGTGGACGCCGGCGTGATGGACGCCGGCGCTCCTGACGTCGTCGCCTTCGATCCATCGGACGAAATCCGGATCCTCCAGTCCGCTCAGGAAGGGGCGGCCGACGGCCAGGCAGCGGGCCGCCGGTGAGTACGCCGGGTAGGTGTCGACCGCGCCCAGGGCGACGGCGGCCTCGGGGAGGCCCTCGACGGCGGACCGATGAGCGACCCGGCGCAGTACGACGGCGGCGTCGATGGGCTCCGCGGTCGGTTCCTCCCCTTGGAGGACCGAGTCGAGGAGGTCGACGCTGACGAAGTCGGCGAGCCGTGGCACCACCAGTTCGGTCAGTTCCTGCGCGGTGCGCACCACGTCCAGAGTGGTGCCGATGCGGGTGCCTGCCTCGTTCAGCAGTGCCAGCCGCTGCTGGGCCCAGTGCTGCGCGCTGCTGTCGAACGACGCGGTCCCGACACCGCGTACCCGGTTCGACGGGTCCTTGACCGGCCACATCTCGATGTTCCAGGCGCGACCGCCGAAGTGGCTGTCGTAACTGGTCGGTGTCCCGGTCTCGACCACCTGGCGCAGGTGACGCAGGAATCCCCGGGTGGCGACATTGTCGGGGACGGTGTCCTGGTACCGGCGTCCGCGCAGCTGTGCGGCAGTGGTTCCCGCCATCTCGCACGCGATGTCGTTGAGCCCCTGGTAGCGCAGCTCGGCGTCGAACGTGGCCAAGGCGACCGGGGCCTGGGTGAACGATCGCTCCAGCATCTTTCGGTCGTCCCCGCCGCTGTCCTCGTATCCGTTCCTGGTTGGGACCGGTGCGAAGGCCACGACGAACCCGTTGGCCTTGCTCTCGCCGTCCAGCGACGGGCAGGTGCGCAGGCCGAGATCGAGCCGGCTGCCGTCCCGATGGCGAAGGACGGCCGTCCCGCTCCAGGCCTCGGCACCGGCCAGGGCCGCCCAGACCGCGTCGGAGGGGTCCGCGGCGAGCACCTCGGTGACGACGCGCCCCACGACGTCCGTGGCGGCATGGCCCAGCAGACGCTGTGCAGCGTCGCTCCAACTCGTCACGATGCCCTGTCGGCTCACCGTGGCCGTGGCCAGCTCGGTCGTGGGCTCGTAATCATGGGGCGACTCGAGAACAGTTTTGCCACGGTGTGTCATTGGTGCTCACCTCGCAGCCGTCGAGTCGCGCTCCGTAAGCACCATCCACAATATCCGGCCAAAGCGCACCCGGCACCGGCAATCAGCGACCTGCTGGAATACGACGGCCGACGAGGCGGTGGACGCGGCGAATCGCGGTCTGGTACCGCGCCCCTCGACGGGCACTGGGCGTGCCGTCGCGCGACTCCGCAGTCCCCCCGCCAGGGCGCCGTCACCCCTGTCGACACGCTGCGCAGATCCCCGCACCTCGCATGGCGCGACGACGGGGAGGAGTCTGTAGGTGTATGTAAGTAAATAGCCCGGATATTCCTGTTGCGCAGGGAGCACCCTCATGTCCCTTTCTCCGTCCCCGGGACCGACTCCCACACCAGTGCCGGGCCCCATCCGGCTCGGTGAACGGGCCCAGGTCGCGCTGCGGCCGGCCGAATCCGCCCGCGTCACCGGCGGTTTCTGGCACGAGCGCCGACGCGTCAATGCCGAGGTGAGCATCCCCCAGGGCCCGGCCCTGCTGGACTCCGTGGGCAATCTGCACAACCTCCGGCTGGCGGCCGGAACGGCGAGTGGCGATTACCGGGGCGAGCTGCCCTTCCTCGACACCGATGTGACCAAGTGGCTGGAAGCCGCCTCCTGGCAGCTGGCGGACACGGATCCGAAGGCGGAGTTCGCGCAGGCCGAGGACGTGGACCGGATGATCCGCCTGCTGGCCGAAGCCCAGCAGGCCAACGGCTACCTGCAGAGCTACTACCAGGTGGTCCGGCCCGGGCTCCGCTTCGTCGAACTGCGCTGGGGCCACGAGCTGTACTGCGCGGGCCACCTCATCCAGGCCGCCGTCGCCCACCACCGGGCCACCGGACGCGAGGATCTGCTCACCGTCGCCCGCCGCTTCGCCGACCACATCGACGACACCTTCGGCCCCGGCAAGCCCGTCGACGGCATCGGCGGGCACGCCGAGATCGAGACCGCCCTGGTGGAGCTCTACCGGGAGACCGGCGAGCGGCGCTATCTGGACCTGGCCGGGTACTTCGTCGACCGGCGCGGGCACGGCCTGCTGCGCGACGGCCGCCCCATGCTGGGCGACGCACACGCCGTCGCCCCGGGCCCCGCGTACTTCCAGGACCATGTCCCGGTGCGGGAGGCCGAGACCGTGACCGGCCATGTCGTACGCCAGCTCTATCTGCTGTCCGGCGTCGCCGACCTGGCCGCCGAGACCGGCGATCAGCAGCTGCGCGCCGCGATGGAGCGGCTGTGGGAGTCGATGACCACCACCAGGACCCATCTCACCGGCGGCCTCGGCGCCCACCACGAGTCGGAGGACTTCGGCGACCCGTACGAACTGCCCAACGAGCGGGCGTACTGCGAGACCTGCGCGGCCGTCGCCTCGATCCAGTGGAACTGGCGGATGGCCCTGCTCACCGGCGAGACCCGCTACTCGGACCTGCTCGAGCGGACGCTGTTCAACGGCTTCCTGTCCGGAGTCTCCCTGGACGGGCTGCGCTGGCTGTACGTCAACCCGCTCCGGGTGCGCGACGGTTACGAGTCCCAGGGCGGGGACAACTCGGCGCGCCGCACCCCGTGGTTCACCTGCGCCTGCTGCCCGCCCAATGTCATGCGGCTGCTCGCGAGTCTGCCCCACTACCTGGCCAGTACCGACGCCGACGGTCTGCAGCTGCACCAGTACGCCACCGGCTCCTACGGCGGACCCGTCGACGGCGGCCGGGTCGCGGTCCGGGTGGACACCGACTACCCCTGGCAGGGCCGGATCGCGGTGACCGTCGACGAGGCGGGCCCCAGGGAGTGGACCCTGTCGCTGCGGGTGCCGCAGTGGTGCGAGCAGTACACGCTGGAGGTCGGCGCCACGCCCGCCGAGCAGGTGTCGCAGGACGGCTGGCTGCGGATCCGCGCCGCCTGGCGGCCCGGTGACACGGTCGTCCTGAACCTCGGCATGGAGCCGCGGCTCACCGAGGCCGACCCCAGGGTCGACGCGGTGTGGGGCTGCGTGGCTGTCGAACGCGGCCCGCTCGTCCACTGCCTGGAGCAGGTGGACCAGCCCGGCGCCCCCGGCCTGGACGACATCGTGCTCGACCCCACGGCGGGGCTGACCGTCCGGTACCGCCCCGACCTGCTGGGCGGCGTCACCACCGTGGTCGGCTCCGGCCGGCTGCGGGGTCGGCCCGCCGGACAGGACTGGTGGCCGTACCGCGTGGCTCGAAGTACCCCCACGGGCACGCCCGACGGCGCACCTTTCGAGCTGACCGCCATCCCCTACTACGCCTGGGCCAACCGCGAGGACGGCAGCATGCGCGTCTGGCTGCCCACGAGCTGAACGAGCCCCCACCACCTGTAAGGATCGCTAGCCGTAAGGACCGCTGGTCATGAGAATCAGAAGAGCAATGGCGGCGGGTGCGCTGCTGACGTCCGTGGCACTGCTCGGCACCGCGTGCGGCGGCTCGGGCGCGGACACTTCGGGTTCCGGCTCGGGAACCGTCACCCTATGGGTCCGCGACAGCCAGAAGGACTTCATCAACATCCTCGCGGACACCTGGAACAAGGACCATGACACGAAGGTGAAAGTGACCGTCGTCCCCTCGGCCAACTTCGTCCAGAAGTTCGGCACCGCGGCCGCGGGCGGCACCGGACCCGACGTCGCCTCCATCGACCTCGTGTATCTGCCGTACTTCGCCTCCACCGGCGTACTGGACGACATCACGGATCTGGCGAACAAGCTGCCGTACAAGGACGGCCTGAGCGCGGCCCACCGCAGGCTCGCCACGTACAACGGCCGTACGTACGCGCTGCCCTTCACCGCCGAGGCGTCCGTCCTCTTCTACAACAAGGGCCTGTTCAGAAAGGCCGGTCTCGACCCGGACAAGCCCCCGACGAACTACGCGCAGATCATCTCCGACGCGAAGAAGATCCGCGCACTGGGCCACGGCACCTACGGGTACGCCATCGGAGGGCAGTGCGGCGGCTGCAACGTCTTCGAGTTCACGCCGCACGTCTGGGCCAGCGGCGGCGACGTGCTCACCGCCGACGGAAAGAAGGCCCTGTTCGACACACCCGAGGTCACCGACGCCCTCACCTTCTACCGGAAGCTGTACACCGACGGCTCGATGCCGGCCCAGTCCAAGACCGACACCGGAACCATCCAGCCCGCTCTCTTCCAGAGCGGCAAGCTGGGCATGACCCCGCTCGGCGCCTTCTTCCTGCCGGTCCTCAAGAAGGACGCCAAGGTCGACTTCGGTGTCGCCCCGCTGCCCGGCAGGAACGGCGGCTCGGCGTCCTTCGCGGGCGGTGACGAGATCGCCGTCACCAAGAACGCGAAGAACAAGGCGCAGGCACAGGAGTTCGTCAGGTGGGCGACCGGCGAGCAGGCCCAGACGGTCCTCGCGCAGAACGGCATCGTCCCGGTCCGCACCGATCTGATCGACAAGATCTACACCCCGCTCGATCCCCGGTACAAGGTGCTGGCCGCGGCGATGGAGAAGGGCCGCACGCCGTACAGCACGGTCGAGAACGCGCTGTTCAACGACAACAACGGGCCCTGGGTCCGCATGATCAACCGGGCCGTCTTCGACGGCGACATCGCCAAGGCGCAAAAGGAAGGGCAGCAGGCCGCCCAGTCCATCATCGACAACGCGCCATGAGCACCCCTCACCGGCGGACCCTGTCCCGGGCCGGGCGGCGCCGGCTGGCCGGCATCGCGATGACCACGCCGGCCCTGGCGATGATCACGCTCTTCTTCTTCGTCCCGCTCGTCATGATGCTGTGGATGTCGCTCCACGACTGGCCGCTGCTGGGAGAGCACCGCTTCATCGGCCTGAAGAACTATCGCGACGCCCTGCACGACACCGAGTTCCGCACCGCCGTGGTCTTCACGGTCAAGTACACGCTCATCACCACGCCGGTGCTGTTCGTCCTCGGCTTCGCGCTGGCCCTGCTGGTCCGCCACAAGCGCCGCGGCGCCCGCTTCTTCCAAGCCGTGTACGTCCTGCCGGTCGTGGTCGGTCTCGCCTCGGCGGCCTTCCTGTGGCTGTTCATGTTCCAGTCCGACATCGGACCGGCCGGGGACCTCGCCGACCACCTCGGCCTCGGCAGCCGTACCACCAACTGGTTCGCCGGATCGACGTCCGCGATGCTCGTGGTCATCGGCATGGTGACCTGGAAAGTCGTCGGCCTGCAGATGCTTCTGCTGCTGACCGGACTCCAGTCGATCCCCACCGACGTGGAGGAGGCCGCCAGAATCGACGGCGCGAGCCGCCCGCAGACCCTCCGCTACGTCATCCTGCCGCTGCTGCGCCCGACGCTGGCCCTGGTCCTGGTCTTCTCCGTCGCCGGTTCGCTGCTCGCCTTCGACCAGTTCTACATCATGACCGGCGGTGGTCCGGCGAACTCGACGATCACCGCGGTGTACGACATCTACCGCACGTCCTTCATCAAGTTCCAACTCGGATACGGCTCGGCCCTGTCCGCTCTGCTCATGATCGTGCTCGCCGCGGTCAGCGCGACACAGCTGCTGCTCCTGCGCTCTTCCGACCGCTGAGGACCCGAGACCTGAGGACCCGAACCGTGAGCACTCGCACCGCGGGGACCCGAGACCCGGGGAGACGTCCGGTGGAGACGGACTCCAGGAACCTGGTGGCTGCCATCCGCCGGTCACTGCCGCGCGCCGCCTGGTGGGCCGTCTGCGCCAGCGTGGCCGTGCTGTTCCTCTACCCGCTGTACGTGATGCTCTCGCAGAGCCTCAAGACACCGGGCGAGGCCGCCGCCGCGCCACCCACCCCCTATCCGCACCGGCTGTCCCTGGACAACTTCCGGGCCCTGGGCGGTGGCACGGGGATCGACATCGTGGCCAGCGCCGGCAACAGCCTGCTGGTCTCCCTGGGCGCCACACTGGCGACGGTGGTTCTCAGCACGGTCGCGGGCTACGGTTTCGCGCGGCTGCGCTTCCCCGGCAGCAACATCCTCTTCTACGCCACCCTCGCCACCTTCATGATCCCCTTCCAGGCGGTCATCACCCCGCTCTACCTGCTCCTCAACAACCTCGGCCTTCAGAACTCGCTGCTCGGACTGGCCGCCGTCTACACCACCTTCCAGCTCCCCTTCGGGCTGTTCCTGATGCGCAACTCCTTCGCGGCCGTCCCCCGCAGTCTCGAAGAAGCCGCGCTGATCGATGGCTGCGGCATCCTGAAGGCGCTGGTCCGGGTTGTCCTGCCGGTCGCCGTACCGGGCGTCGTCACGACCGCCCTGCTCACCTTCTTCGCCTGTTGGAACGAGTTCTTCGCGGCGCTGATCCTCATCACCGACCAGGACAAGTTCACGCTCCCGGTCAGCCTCGGCGTCCTCGCCAGCGGCAGCTTCGGAAGTGTCGACTGGGGAGTCCTGCAGGCCGGCGTCGCGGTGACCATCGTCCCCTGCGTTGTCATCTACCTGCTGCTGCAGAAGTACTACGTGGGCGGACTGCTCAGCGGCGCGGTGAAGTAGGTGTGCTTCAGGGGTGTATGCCCGGTGGGTTGGATGTGTGAAGGGAGCTGTGTGGGAACCGGGTTGGCGGCGCTTGCGACGTCGGGAGCGACGACGCTGGTCGGCCTGATGGTTTCGGAGTCGCGGGGAGCGGACGAAAGGCACCCTGGCCCGGTTCTTCGCACGGCGGGATGCGGGCGGGGACGCCGACAGGGAACTTGAGGCGGCGGTC
Source organism: Streptomyces sp. NBC_01622 (assembly GCF_045209635.1). NCBI lineage: Bacteria > Bacillati > Actinomycetota > Actinomycetes > Kitasatosporales > Streptomycetaceae > Streptomyces > Streptomyces sp. NBC_01622. The sequence continues at coordinate 149,931 of NZ_CP109293.1, read as the reverse complement.
GCTGCCCGGGCGGCAGGGAGCGACAGTGCCCGGGCGGACCTCCAGGCCCGGTGGCAGCAGCGGCTGGAGGAGATCTTCCGGGAGGATCCCGGCGCGGCACAGGCCCTGGACGGGCTGCTGTCCGAACTGGAGCCGGAGGCCTCACGCTCGTTCGCCAGCGTCGTGAGCGGAAGAGTGAACTACGGGCCGGCGTTCCAGGGTTCACGCATCCACGGCGGCATCACCTTCAACGTCCAGCCCGCACCGTCCGGGTCGGGTACTCACGCCTTGCCCGACCAAGTACCCGTCACCATGGTCCCGTTCAGCAACCGGACGGCCGAACTCGCGGCGCTGGACCAGACCTTGGACACGCGAAAGGCGGGCTTGGCGCAGTTGAGCGTCGGCGTATTGGACGGGCTGCCCGGGGCCGGCAAGACGACCATGGCCTGGCATTGGGCGGAACGGCCCCAAGCTCGGTTCCAAGCCCCTCATCAGCGGTCCGTCGATGCCTCCGGACCCGGTGACACCACCCCCCGGATCATCAACAACAGCAGCGGGAAGTCATACGGGACCCGAAGGCCGGAGGCCGAATTGCGGAGCCACGAAGAAGGTAGCGGGGAGGGGCGGGCTGAGCGGCGCGCGGGTCGCGGACAAGGTCGCGGAGGTGGAGGGGTGGGGTGCGGGAGGCCCGCGTCACGGACATGGTTCCACCGCTTGCGGCCGGGGGCTGCCCTCGTCGGCGCGGGGACGACGGACGAGGGGCATCGGGGCCGGTGACGGAGTCCGGCCCACCCCCGGCCGACGGGAGTGGGCCGGACCGCGGCAGCGCTCCGCGGGTCAGCGGACCGTGGTGACCCGGTGCTCCTTCAGCGCGGAGCAGTTGGAGCCCGTCACGTAGACGTACACGTTGTCGATGTGGCCGCCCCAGTCGACGCAGTGGGCCTTGCCCTGGACATAGGCCGGTCCGGCGTACGACGTGTACACGCCATAGTCCTGGGCGTACTCACCGGTGTCGGAGACGTAGATCCACGCGCCCATGTCGCGCGCGGCGCCGGGGTTGGTGCGGATGGTCGCGACGCAGTTCTTGCCGTTGGAAGCGTTGTAGGTCAGGTAGACGGTGCCCTGCGTGCCGACGGGCGCGGAATTGACGGTCTTGTAGCTGCTTCCGCAGACCTTCTGCGCAGTGGTGTTCGGTGCTGCGGAGGCGGGGCCGGCCACAGCGGTCGTCGCGCCGACTGCCAGGGCCGCCATTGCGGCGCCGGCGAGAATGGAATGATTGAATCTCATATTTCCCCCTTATGGTCTTAGGAGTGTCTTGCTCCTGACAGGTCAGACACGTGCCGACCGCGCGGGGTTGTGACCCCGCACCGGCTCGATCCGGCCGAGTTGGCCGGGCGGGCCGGGAACACGGCCGGGTGGCCGTGACCTGGGTGGGCGGGGAGGTTGCGGCGGCGCCCGGGCCCGCCGTCCTCGCACCGGGTCACTCCGCGCCGTCACGGCCGCGCTCCTCGTCCGGGGACGTTGCAAGCCGGGAACGCCAGGCGGCGGCCCGGGTGACCTGTGGCCGTCCGCGCCCGGCGCCCCGCCGTCGCGGATCCGCCCGAGAGCACGGCAGCGTGCGGATGTCGGCGCATTCTCGCCACAACCCCTCGGTGCACTGGGTGTCGAAGGGGTCCACTCAGGTCTGGCTCAGGGCTGGGCGTGACCAGATCGCGCGGCGCGGCCCACGCCGGTGCGGTGGGCGGGTGCCGAGCGGTCGGCCCTGAGCTTGGCGTTTATGTGCGCCATGCGGTTCCCCCGAGATGCGGATTGTATTGACAGAGGGTCAGATGGTTCTCATGAGAGGAACATCGACCTAGCGGCTGGCCTGCGGGTCCGCGAACAACGCGACAAGTCCCTCGGTGCGGTCCGGGACCAGCGGCGCCAAGGCCAGGCGCTCGGTGGTCAGGACCGGTTGGGCGCGATCGGCGGCTCCACTTCGCATGATCGCCACCCTAGGGTGCGGGTGTCAGGAGCGGCAATGGCCTGCTGCTGGGCCGGCGGGGGTGAGTTGCCGGGTGGTTCGAATGCGGGCTCGGTCATGTGTGGGTGTGTGATGGTTGCCGACTTTGAATGTGTGACGTGTGTGCAACTCGCTGACGAGGAGCGGGAGTTCATGGAGCCGATTCTGCCGGTAGGCAGGTTCGGCCACGCGGGCTCATCACGTCGCAGTCGGCATGCGGGTCACCACTGAGCGGTGTGCATCGTGAAGTTGCAGGTTGCGGGTCTAGTGTGAGTGACGAGTGGGGTACTCGCGCCGGTCGGCGGCCGATGACCATGGCGTAGATCATCGGGCATGTCCGGTTCCGGTGGATGTGCGGTTCGGCTGCGCCCGTGACCGACCGCTGCCTACGATCCGTCAGCAGGTCGGCACGCCGCGGAATCGTGGGAGGGTGCGGGACTGCAGGAGCTGGAGTGGATCACGGCTCGCCGGAATGAACTGGACACGCTCGCCGAACGGTTGGCCATGCAGCTTCAGGAAGTCCAGGTTGAGCGGGACGAACTGGCGATCGCGGAGCGGGTCCTGCGCCGGCTGGCCGAACAGGACCGGGCTGCGCGGGAGGCCGCCGCGACCGTCGCCCCGACGGCGGCCCGGGTGGCGGGGCGGGCGGTGCTGCTCATCCCGCACCGCGGCGAGACGGGCGACGAGGCCGCGCTGCCCGCCGACTACCGCAAGATCCTTGCGATCGTGCGGGTCGCCGACGGGCCGGTGCAGGTCAGGGCGGTCGGCGAGGAGTTGGGCCTTGAGGTGACGGTGCGCGGGAAGCTGGAGCCGCTGCGGGCGAAGATGACCAAGCTCGCTGACCGCGGCTGGCTGCACAAGCGTCCCGACGGCAGGTTCACCGCACGCTCGTAGGCGTAGGGAGGCGGGCGCCGACGGCGCGCAACTGGCGGGCCCCCGGCGGCAGTTGAGTTTGGTGTGAAGAAAAACAACCATCCCGTCGAGGGCCCTGACGGCCTTGTCTGCACCGCCCGCCTGCCGCTGTCGAGTGCCACCCTGAACTGGCTCGCCGACCTGATACGCGGCCACTGCAAGAAGATCAGGTCACGGTGGCGGGCCCTGCCCGCCGGGAAGATCGCCGCCATCGCGCTCGCGGTACTGCGCTGTGACCAGCGGCCGGGCGACCTGGCCGGCGGCAACGGGATACACCGCACCACCGTGACCCGGTGGGTCAGGGAAGTCGTCGGCCAGCTGGCCGCCCGCGCCCCGCGCCTGGACCGCGCCCTCAAAAAGATCGCCCGCAAGGGTGGCGGGATGGTGCTGCTGGACGGCACGCTGATCCGCACCCGGCGGCGCACCGGCAAAGAGAACCGGAAGAACTACTCCGGCAAGAGCAAATGCCATGGCCTGCTCGTCATCGCGCTCACCGACGACCGCGGCCGACTGCTGTGGGTCTCGGCGGCCCGGCCCGGACGGACCTCGGAGATCACCGCCTGCCGACACGACCAGCTCACCGCCCGCCTGCGGGCCGCCGGCCTCGGCGCCATCGCCGACCTGGGCTTCGTCGGCCTCGACGACAGCGGTCCCGACGCCGACCCGGCGGTGATCACCGGCTACAAGGCCGCCCGGAACCGGCCCCTGACCCGCGGCCAGAAGCTGTCCAACACCGCACTGGCAGCAGTCCGGGCACCGGTGGAGCACGGCTTCGCCCACCTCAAGAACTGGAGGGTCCTCGGCAAGGTCCGAACCTCCCCATCCTGGGCGACCGCCCTGGTCAGGGCCCTGCTGGTCCTCACGAACCGCGAAGCTTCCCGGTGACCGACGATCTCCACCGAAGTCACCCGCCAGCGACCAGCACGAGCACCCCGATGCCCACGCACACCAGACCCGTGACCAGCAACTTCAGCTCGCACACCGCTCAATGGGTGTGCGCGGCCCGCATGACAGACGGCACTGTCATCACCGTAGCCGGAGTTGAACACAGGACAGTCGGTCCGGACGGTCTGATCATCGATCTGCGCAATGAGTTCACTCGCCTCTCCGGCTGAACAGGCTTCGGCGGCGGGTGGCCGACGGAGTCTCGGCGAACTCCTTGGCATAGGCCCTAATGAAGTGGCTGCTGTCGCCGAAGTGCCAGCGTGCGGCGAGTTCGGACAGCGTCCAGCAGGTCGAGGTCAGCTCCGCTCTGGCGCGCTCCAGGCGCCGCCGGCGTACGTAGCCCATGACGGACGTCCCCTCATGGGCGAAGGCACGGTACATGGTCCGCACCGATACGTGCAGCGCGGCGGCGATCACCCGAGGAGTCAGATCGGCGTCGATGAGCAGCCGGACCTCAATGCATTCCTTCGCGGCGGTCACCAGGGCATGGGAGAATGCCTCGTCGTCAATGCCCTGACCCCGCAGCATGCCGTTCAGCAACTCCACCGTCGCGTTGCGCGCCGCGTGGCCCGGATCGCCCGGCAGGTCGGCACACGTGCGCAGGTGGGCCAGGAGCAACCGGGCAGCCAGCGTGTCCTGCGCGGCTGTGGCGAGCCTGCCGGGACCACGCAGATCGACGTCCCGGGCCGGCACGTGCAGCATCAGCGCACGCGTGCCCCGCTGAACCTCGAAGTCCCACGGCGCGTCGTTGCGCCGGACGCACAGCAGCCCCGCGCCGACCATCGACGTCCGGCGCGCCGAGGTGAACAGCCAGCTCCCCCGGAACGTCGCGTGGAGCACCACCCGGTCCTCCAGGTGGCCGTTGGGACCTCCGGTGCTGCCCGTGACAGCGTCGCTGTACTGGTCCTCCACCACCAGGCCCCCGATCGGACGTTGCCTGATACGCACCGAGTACGCCCCCTCGCTGCGCCGCGGCAGACTCAGCGGAGGCGCGGGTACCAGGCCGCCGGCCTGCCGCTGCCACTCGCTGAGCAGGACGTCGTTCCTGCTCTGATCGGCGTAGGGCACGGTGATGTCGATGGTGAACCGGCCGGGGCCGTCATCGGGCTGCATGGCGTCGTACCACCTCCTGATTGGCTCACCCCGCTATGCCGACACCTGCGGTCGGCCGTGGGCGGAGCCACTGCCGGTCCACGCACGATGGCACAAAAGTCCATCGCCGTCGGCACGCAGGTGCAATGTCGCGGCACGTGAGGGACCCTAGCGTGTTCCTGGTTCACCCTGCACGCCGTGCAACGGCCCGTCCCGCTAAGGAACTTCGCCCATGTCCGACTCTGTGATATCCGCCTTCGACGGACTCGTTGCGGCAGCACCACCCGCTGCCTCTACGCCGAAGCTCGACACCGCCTGCGTCATCGGCGGCAGCATCGCCGGGCTGCTGGCAGCGCGCGTGCTGTCCGACCACGCACGCCGTGTCGTCATCATCGAGCGCGACGAGCTGTCGGCCACAGGCCAGTCACGTCCCAGTGTGCCGCAGGACCACCAGGTGCACACGCTGCTGCCAGCCGGCCACCGATGGGTCGAGCGGTGGCTGCCCGGATTCACCCAGGAAGCACTCGACATGGGAGCCGTCCTGGCCGACGCGGGCGCGGGCAGGGTACTCACCGCCTTCGACGGTCACCCGCAGGCGCCCAGCCACGCCGATCACCACCTGCTCACCTGCAGCCGGCCCTTCCTCGAAGCCCGCATCCGTGCCCGTGTCCTGGCCCGGCCCAGCGTCTCCCTGGTGCGGGGCCGGGCGACGGGCCTGTCATACCGAGACGGCGCGGTCAGCGCCGTCTCCTACACCGACGGCACCGCCGAGCACACCCTGGCGGCCGACTTCGTCGTGGACGCGATGGGACGCGGCAGCAGGCTCTCGGAGTGGATCAGCCAGGACGGCTACGACAAGCCCGCCCTGGAGCGGCTGGAAAGCCCCATCAACTACGCCACCGCCCTGTTCGAACGCGACGTGCAGTCCACCTACCTCGACGTGCCCTGCGCACTGGCGCTCTGCAGCCCGGGAGCCGGGCCCGACGGGGTGTCCGTCGCCGCCGCCAACGCTGTCGAGGACAAGCAGTGGCTCGTCATGCTGATGGGCTACGGAGACGACCGGCCCGGCAGGACCATCGACGACTTCCGCGCGGCCTGCGCCGCACTGCCCCCGGTCTTCGCCCAGGCCACCGCCGGCGCCGTCACCCGCGACATCGTCACCTACCACCAGGCCGAATCCAGGCGGCGTCACTTCACCGGCCTGGAGCGCTTCCCCGCACGCCTGGCAGTCGTCGGCGACGCGGTGGCCTCCTTCAACCCGGTCTACGGCCAGGGCATGTCCTCAGCCGCGCTCCACGGCTCCTGCCTGTCGGCATACCTCGCCGGCGACCCCGACCTCACCCGGCCCGCCACCGACTTCTTCGCCCTGCAGCAACTGGTTGTCGACGCGGCATGGGCGGTATCCGCCGGAGGCGACAGCGCCCGCCTCGACGCGCTGGCCGGCGTCGAGCCCCCCGAGGACGTACGCCGGCAGCGCTGGGCACTTCAGCAGGTCATCGGCGCAAGCACCGTCGACGGCAGCGTCGCTCGCTCCTTCAACGACGTCTCCTACATGCTCCGCCACCCCGCCACCCTCGCCGACCCCGCCCTCCTCGAACGCGCCGTCGCCGCCAACCAGAACGTCGAATAGCCCGCAGCAGTGCCATCGTCGGAGGCGGCACCGCAGTGTTCGTGGACCGGGCCTGTCCGGCCAACGGCAGGGGTCGGGGACGGGCACACGCAGGGATGACCGCGGTGGACGCAGGCACAGAGATGCTGCTCAACCGATCGAGCAACGGGCTTCCTTGGTTGTGCTGGGTGTCGTAACCGCGTCACTACCAAAGGGCCCGTTCTTTCATACCCGCGGCCGCACCCGCACCTCCGTCCAGACGGTCCCCCGCACCGCACGTCTCGAACAAGATCCGGTCTGCCACAACGCACTGAGATCCATGGCGGCAGCCTCTCAGGAGTGCCTCGCACCACACGCCGGTTTCGAGAGGACTTTTGCGAACGGCGACCTGCGGAGCCGACGCGAAGCGTCTGCGCTCTCCCTTTCAAGCCGAGCGCAGACGCACATCTACCGATCCAGCACAGAAAGTCACGAAGGAGTCCCCCTCATGAACCGCACCGTTGTCATCACCGGCACCACCTCCGGCTTCGGCCGCGACAGCGTCCGCCTGTTCGCGTCCCAGGGCTGGAACGTCGTGGCGACCGTCCGCAAGGAGACGGACCTCGCCATCCACAACGACCTGCCGAACGTGAAGACCCTCCTGCTCGATGTCAACGACGAGGGCGCCGACACTGCCTTCGCCGAACAGGCTGCCGCCCAGTTCGGAGGCATCGACGCGCTGGTGAACAACGCCGGCTACTACCACATGGGCCCCGTCGAGGCCGCATCGATGGAGCAGATCCACGACCAGTTCCAGACCAACGTCTTCGGCCTGATGGCCCTGACCAAAGCCTTCCTGCCGCACTTCCGCAAGCAGCGTTCCGGCGTGATCGTCAACATCTCCTCGATCAGCGCCGACCAGGGCTACCCCTACACCGCCGTCTACGCCGCCTCCAAGGCCGCGGTCGCGGCCTTCTCCGAGGGCCTCAACGTCGAGATGGCCGACTTCGGCGTCTCGGTCAAGGCGGTCTTCCCGGGCGCCCACGCCACACGCATCTTCACAAAGATCGACCAGGCGGGCGACATTCCCGAGGACTACCAGTCCGGCATGCAGCGCTTCTTCAGCATGCAGGGCACCGGCTCCAGCCCGGCCGTGACCGCGAAGGCCATCTATCAGGCGGTCACCGACGGCAGGATCGAGAAGGTCCGCTACTACACCGGGCCCGACGGAGTCGCCGTACCCCGCGTCAAGCAGCTCCTGGGCGCCGACTGGTACTGGGAGGAGTTCCGCAACGCCTCCACCGGCAACCCCAGCGACCTGTGGAAGAGCCTCGTCACGCAGGGCAAGGAACCCGTCGAGTTCGCCCTCTGAGCCACCGCCCGGTCAGTCCTGCCCACCGTTCTCATCGTCGTCGAGCCCGGCCGCTTGCGGATCGCGCAACGGCCGCAGGCTCCCGCCGGCAGGGATGGAGGCATTGAAGCTGTAGCGGCCCAGGACGTTGAGGTTGCGGTGCTTGAGCGGGGACAGGCGGGCGACGTCCTCGTCGCGGATCTCGTGGCCCCTCGGCGCGGAGCTGGGCGACGGCGGCGTCGATGTACTGCGTCGTCCAGAGCACCACGGCGTCCAGAACCAGGCCGAGCGATCCGATCTGGTCCTCCATTCCGTCCCGATACGCCCACTAGGTCCCCGGTCTGAGCCGGATCGGCCCGCCGGGCCGCCTTGGCGACCGTCGTGTGCAGCCTTTTGTCCGCGATCCGCCGAACCTCGGCGACCTGCCGGGCCAGCGCACTCACCCCGGGCAGCAGCACCCGATGCCGACGCAACCAGCCCACCGCGTGATCGAACAATGCCTTCGGGCCCTCGGCGTGCGCCGTCCAGGCCCGCCCGTGCAGGAACGCCCGGAACTTCCGGCCCGCGGCGTGGTCCTCGTAGAGGTGGTAGCCGTATGCCTCCTGGATCTCCCACGCGTGCTCGCACTGCGTCGGCCCCCTGCCAGCCGTAGCCGCCGGCCAGCGCGCTGTCCTGCGCTCCCCAGTCACCGGTACCGGCGAGCATCGCCCAGTCGCTGATCCCTGCGCACATGACCGCCACGTTGAAGCGGTCGCCGCGCCCTGCGGCCCACGCGGTCATGAATCCGCCGTGGCTCCAGCTGCCGATGCCCGGCCGGTCCGGGTCGGCCAGACGATCGCCGCCGAGGCGGGTCTGCGCGACTTGCGGCTGGCTGCCGAGACACTCACGAACCGCGTCTGCCATGTCAGGCGCTGAGCAGGGGCGGAGTCGGCCGCCTCGCGGGCGGCCCGGGACGATGCGGCCGGCTCCGGCCGGCGAGAGCGGCACCGTCCCCGTCCCGGGGGCCGCCCGGGGTCTCAGACGAGGAAGCCGCCGTCCACCGCAAGGCGCGCCCCGGTGATGTAGGAGGCGTCGTCCGAGAGCAGGAAGGCGATCGCCGTCGCGACCTCGTGACCGGTGCCCACTCGGCGCATGGGGATCCCGCTGTCGGCGACCTTCTGTGCCTCCTCGGGATGGGCCGCGGTCATCTCGGTGGAGATCACACCGGGCTGGAGTTCGTTGACACGTATGCCCTGGGAGGCATACTCCTTGGCCGCCGTGCGGGTCAGGCCGCGGATCGCGTGCTTGGCGCTGGAGTAGTCGGGCGTGGGACCGCCGCGGTCGGCAAAGACGCTGGAGACGTTGACGATCGCGCCGCCGCCGGCGGCCAGGATCGCGGGGATCTCGTACTTCATCCCGTGGAACAGGCCGGACAGGTTGACGCCCAGCACTCGGTTCCACTTCTCGGTGCTGAGTTCGTGCAGCGGCTCGAAGTAGCCGGACATTCCGGCGTTGTTGACGCCGTAGTGCAGGGCGCCGAACCGGTCGACGGTGCGGGAGACGGCCTGTTCGAGGTCGTCCGGCACGGCGACGTCGCCGGCCACCGCGAGCGCTTCACGGCCGGTGGCCGCACGGATCCGGGTGACCACCTCGTCGATCTTGTCCTTGCGGCGTCCGACGAGGGTCACGTCAGCCCCCCGCTCGGCGAGCAGGAGGGCCGTCGCCGCTCCGATGCCGCTGCCGGCGCCCGTGACGAGGGCGACCTTGCCTTCCAGCGCAGTGTTCATGATGCCTGTCTCCTAACGTGTGCCGGGGCCGGGTCTCCGGTGCCCGGGAATGGTGGAACCGGGGCGGGGTGCGGCCCTCAGCCGGTGAAGTCGACGGAACGTCCGATCTCCGCCCACTCGGCGTCCTCGGCCGCCTGCTGCTCCGTGGCTTCGGCGATGTAGTCGACGGCGTGGCCGCCGAGCACCAGGTGCAGCGGGGGCTCGGGGTTGTCGGCGAGGTCCAGGAACACACGAGCGACCTTCGCCGGGTCGATCGGCTCGGTGCCGGTCCAGCCGCGCAGGTGCTTGGCCTGAGCGCCGACCGTCGGCTCGTAGGCGGGGTCGAAGGAGGGGATCTCCATCGAGGAACCGGCCCAGTCGGTGCGCATGCCGCCCGGCTCCGCGAGCGTGACACGGATGCCGAGGGGCGAGACTTCCTTGTGCAGGACGCCGGAGAACCCTTCGACCGCGTGCTTGGCGGCTTGGTAAGCGCCCAGGCCCGGAGCGGTCAGCCGGCCGCCGATCGAGGTGACCTGGATGAAGTAGCCGCTGTTCTGCTTGCGGAAGACGGGCAGCACCGCCTTGGTCACATGGACCGTGCCGTAGAAGCAGGCGTCGACCTGCGCACGGAAGGCATCGAGGGTGACCTCCTCGATCGGGGTCATGTCGGCGTAGCCCGCGTTGTTGACCACGATGTCGATACGCCCGAACGCCCGCACCGCGGTGTCGACCGCGGCCTGGGCCTGCGCCGGGTCGGTGACGTCCAGCTCGACCGCCAGCACCCGGTCGCCGTACCTGGCTGCCAGGTCGTCCAGCGCCTCGGTACGACGGGCGGTGGCGACGACCCGGTGACCGGCGGCGAGCGCCTTCTCCGCTACCGAGCGGCCCAGACCGCGCGAACTACCCGTGATGAACCAGACCTGCTCGCTCATGGATGTCTCCTCGTCCACGGTTGGCGCTTTGCGCAACTCGATTGCCTTAAGTTAGCACACTTGAGTTGCGCTAACAACGCAAACCGAGTGCGTTAAACTCGACTCCATGGACACGACAGAACCTCCCGCCTTCCAGCGAGCCCGCTCGCCCGAGCATCGGGAGCGTCGTGCCCGGGACCTGCTGCAGGCGGCCGCCGAACTCGCGGAGTCGGGCGGAACCCGAACGGTGACGCTGAAGGGGATCGCCCAGCGGGCCGGCGTGCACGCCTCAGCCGTTCGCGGTTATTTCTCCTCGCGCGAGGAGATCCTGCTGCGCCTGGCGACCGCGTCGTGGCAGGCGTGGTCGCGGGACCTGACCGAGCAGCTCACCGGAGCCGGGCCGCTGGACGCAAACGGCCTTGCCCGCTCGATCGCCGCCTCCCTCGCGGAGCACTCACTCTTCTGCGACCTCCTCGCCCATGCGGCCGTCTCCCTGGAACGCGAGGTTCCGATCGACTGCCTGCACGAGTACAAGAGCGCCGCGGTCCGGGTCGTCGACGAACTCGCCGATGCCCTCCACCGGGCGCTGCCCGCCCTCTCTCGGGCGGACGGACGCGAGGTCGTGGCCGCCGCCACCGCGCTGGCTCCCGCCTTCTGGCAGTACGCGAACCCTGGGGAGACCCTGGAGCTCCTGTATGAGCGAGTGCCTCAACTGGCCTCGGCACACGTCGACTTCGAGCCCCGCATGACCGTGCTGCTGACCGCACTCATCAACGGCCTGACCGGTCCGCGAATCTGAGAGGGCGGAATGAAAGTACATAGGAGATTTGCCGTCACCTGAACGTGTGGCGGTGCGGTACCCCGACCGGTCGGCGGCCATGGGCATGTTGGGCTGAGCACCGTGAGCGAGCACAAGCCCTACAAGACCGACGTGAGCGACGAGCATTGAGCGGTGTGCGAGCTGAAGTTGCTGGTCACGGGTCTGGTGTGCGTGGGCATCGGGGTGCTCGTGCTGGTCGCTGGCGGGTGACTTCGGTGGAGATCGTCGGTCACCGGGAAGCTTCGCGGTTCGTGAGGACCAGCAGGGCCCTGACCAGGGCGGTCGCCCAGGATGGGGAGGTTCGGACCTTGCCGAGGACCCTCCAGTTCTTGAGGTGGGCGAAGCCGTGCTCCACCGGTGCCCGGACTGCTGCCAGTGCGGTGTTGGACAGCTTCTGGCCGCGGGTCAGGGGCCGGTTCCGGGCGGCCTTGTAGCCGGTGATCACCGCCGGGTCGGCGTCGGGACCGCTGTCGTCGAGGCCGACGAAGCCCAGGTCGGCGATGGCGCCGAGGCCGGCGGCCCGCAGGCGGGCGGTGAGCTGGTCGTGTCGGCAGGCGGTGATCTCCGAGGTCCGTCCGGGCCGGGCCGCCGAGACCCACAGCAGTCGGCCGCGGTCGTCGGTGAGCGCGATGACGAGCAGGCCATGGCATTTGCTCTTGCCGGAGTAGTTCTTCCGGTTCTCTTTGCCGGTGCGCCGCCGGGTGCGGATCAGCGTGCCGTCCAGCAGCACCATCCCGCCACCCTTGCGGGCGATCTTTTTGAGGGCGCGGTCCAGGCGCGGGGCGCGGGCGGCCAGCAGGCCGACGACTTCCCTGACTCACCGGGTCACGGTGGTGCGGTGTATCCCGTTGCCGCCGGCCAGGTCGCCCGGCCGCTGGTCACAGCGCAGTACCGCGAGCGCGATGGCGGCGATCTTCCCGGCGGGCAGGGCCCGCCACCGTGACCTGATCTTCTTGCAGTGGCCGCGTATCAGGTCGGCGAGCCAGTTCAGGGTGGCACTCGACAGCGGCAGGCGGGCGGTGCAGACAAGGCCGTCAGGGCCCTCGACGGGATGGTTGTTTTTCTTCACACCAAACTCAACTGCCGCCGGGGGCCCGCCAGTTGCGCGCCGTCGGCGCCCGCCTCCCTACGCCTACGAGCGTGCGGTGAACCTGCCGTCGGGACGCTTGTGCAGCCAGCCGCGGTCAGCGAGCTTGGTCATCTTCGCCCGCAGCGGCTCCAGCTTCCCGCGCACCGTCACCTCAAGGCCCAACTCCTCGCCGACCGCCCTGACCTGCACCGGCCCGTCGGCGGCCCGCACGATCGCAAGGATCTTGCGGTAGTCGGCGGGCAGCGCGGCCTCGTCGCCCGTCTCGCCGCGGTGCGGGATGAGCAGCACCGCCCGCCCCGCCACCCGGGCCGCCGTCGGGGCGACGGTCGCGGCGGCCTCCCGCGCAGCCCGGTCCTGTTCGGCCAGCCGGCGCAGGACCCGCTCCGCGATCGCCAGTTCGTCCCGCTCAACCTGGACTTCCTGAAGCTGCATGGCCAACCGTTCGGCGAGCGTGTCCAGTTCATTCCGACGAGCCGCGATCCACTCCAGCTCCTGCAGTCCCGCACCCTCCCACGATTCCGCGGCGTGCCGACCTGCTGACGGATCGTAGGCAGCGGTCGGTCACGGGCGCAGCCGAACCGCACATCCACCGGAACCGGACATGCCCGATGATCTACGCCATGGTCATCGGCCGCCGACCGGCGCGAGTACCCCACTCGTCACTCACACTAGACCCGCAACCTGCAACTTCACGATGCACACCGCTCACTGAGGAATGGATCGACCGGTTCAGCAACCAGCGCCTCCACTCGGCGATCGGAGGCCCTCTGCCACCACGCTGCTGGTGTGGGGCTCGACGTGCCGGCTCCGGACGGCCATGGCGCCCGTGGACCGTACGGAATCGGCCGCGGCCCCACCGGTGTCGGTGAGGCCGACGACGAGGGTGCCGTGCGCCGAGTCGTATCAGGAACCGCCGAGGGCCTCCGCGGCCCGTTCGGTCCGGGGCGCGAGCTTCGTCGCGTCGGCTCGCCGCTTCAGCCGGAATGCTCCTTCATTTCTGTGTGGGGCAGGAACCGTCTGGATCAGACGAGCCGCCAGAGGTGGTCGGAGGTGCCGTTGTCGTTCCACTGGGTCACTTGGGCGCTGTTGGCCTGGGAGGCTCCGTCGACGGCCATGAGTTTGCCGCTGTGCACGTTGACGATCTTCATCCAGCCGTCGCCGTTGTCGACGAAGCGCCAGAGGTGGTCCTGGGTGCCGTTGTCGTTGTACTGCTGGACGTGGGCGCCGTCGTCGAGGCTCTGGTTGTGGACGGCGAGCAGCTTGCCGGAGTTGCGGTTGTAGATCTTGACGGTGCCGTCGCCGTTGTCCACCACGGTCCACAGATGGTCGGCGGTGCCGTTGTCCTCGTACTGGGTGACCTCGGCGCTGTCGGCCAGGGACGTGCCGCTGACGGCGAGCAGCTTGCCGGAGTTCTTGTTCTGGATACGTTTCCAGGAGACGGAGTCGGCCGCCGGGGCGTTCATCAGGGCGAGGGCGCCGCCGATGACGGGGCGGTCGGCGAAGCCCCGCTGGGCGCCGGTGGCGACGACGTACCAGTCGGTGAAGGGCACCCGCGAGGGCGTGGTGTTGGCGAAGCCGTAGACGCCGTTGATCAGCATGGTGCGGGCGTCGGCGTGGTCGGCCAGCCAGGCCGCGGTCCACAACTCCCAGTCGGTCTTGGTGTAGTCGTTGCGCGGGTCAAGGAGCACGCCGTAGGTGCCCGCCTTGGACAGGTACCACGCGGCCTCCTGCGCGGCCACCCCGGTGGGCACCAGGTCCACGCCCAGCAGCCGGTCGGCGTAGCCGTTGTACTTCAGGCTCCAGGTGCCGTCCTGGTCGTAGGCGAGCTTCAGGTGCGTGCCCGAGGAGTCCTGGGCCAGGGTGACCCACCGGCTGATGTAGCCCCGGGCGATCGTCTCGTAGTGCGCGGCGTCGGAGGAGTTGGACGCCGCCTTCGCGATCACACTCATCGCGCCGATGCCGATGATGCCCTTGAGCGCGAGGTTGGCGCTGTGCGCGATCCAGCCGGTGAAGTCGTCGGTCTGGTTCTGGTTCTCCGGGTCGAGGGCGTTGGCCACCAGGTACTCGGCCCACTGGTGGAGGATCGCGTAGTGCGTGGTGGCGAAGGAGGCCGCGTCGGCCGCCGGAAGGCGCTGGGCCACGGCCGCCGCCATGATCAGCATGTTCGCGGACTCCTCGATCGGCATGGCCTCCTCGTTGCCGTCCAGATGCCCGGTCGCGTTCGGGTAGCTGGAGCCGAGGTCGTGCTCGGCGTACACCTTGGGCCAGCCGGCCTGTTCCGCGTAGAAGAAGTGCGGTTCGAGCAGCAGCCGCAGATACGCGGGCGAGAGGTGAAGGTAGGCGGGGGACGCGGGGTAAATCACGTCTACAGTCGAGAAGTTGCCGTTGGAGGAGATCTCTTTGAGCATCGCCCACGGGGAGCCGTTGCGGTCGACGAGTTCCGTTCCGGCCACGGCCTGACGCACCGCCAGGGCGCAGACGGCCGCGTAGTGTTCGCCGGTGTCGCCGCCGCCCGCGGCGGTCGCGGCGTCGTCGTGGATCGCCTTGTCGAAGGCGACGGCGGCGCTCAGGGCGGCGGTGCGGTCGCCGTTGAACCAGTCGAGCATGGCGGTCCACGAGGCCCAGTAGTGCATCCACCACGGGTTCAGGTTCGTGCCGAGGTAGCTCACCGCCGGTGTGCGCACATGGCCGACGACGATCTGGAACACCGCCGAGGGGGCGGAGGCGGTGACGGTGCCCAGGTTCTGGTTGAGCCCCAGCACGGGCCAGCGGTCGTTGATCGCGCGGGGCTGGGCGGTGTCGGAGGTGCCGGCCAGCGTCCCGTTCGCGGCGGACGCCGCCCGTACGACGGTGTCCTGACCGATCTGCCAGGTCAGCCCGCTCGCGGTGGGGGCGGCCAGCACCAGTGAACCCCACGACGCCTGGTCGTTGTTCTCGGCCAGCAATCCTGGGGAGGCCGGCTGGCAGGTCAGGGCGGTCATGCTGCCGGTCGCCTGCTTGGCCCAGGTGACCTGAGTTGAGCTGTCGCCGTGCACCCACTCGGCGGAGGCGTCGACGTGTACGTCGACGGTGTGGCTCGCCCCGTCGCTGCTGGCTGCCTGGACGCTGATGTAGCTCAGCGGCACGCACTGGCGCTGCAGGTTGCCGAGGTCCACGGGCGAGAAGAAGGTGACCGTCAGCGTGACGCCGCCCCCGGTGAGCGTGAAGATCGACCGGGTGGCCGTGAGCTGCAACGACGTCTGCGTCATCGCGCTGAGCGTCGGACCGCCGGGCAGCGCCGGGGCGCCGAGGAACACGTACGGCGTGCCGTCGATCCGGGCGATGCCGGCCAGCGCGGTGATCCGTCCGTTCCAGAAGGTGGGCCAGGTGCCGGCGAGGCTGTCCCCGGCCAGCCAGGTGGTCAGGTACGGGGACCGCACGGCGAGGGGGGTGGCGGGTGGGCGCAGCGGACTGAACGTCGAAGCGGCGGCGCCGGCCGCCGAGTTGGCGGCATGCGCGGGCGACTCACCGATGCCGAGGCCGCCCATGACACCTGCTGCGGCCACTCCTCCCCAGCGCAGCAGGTCGCGTCTGGATAGCGGTGACAGTCCGGTGGTGAGGGGAGGGCGGACGTCGTCTTCGGGGTGGGGCATGGGGGCTCCTTCGATGGGCAACGAGAGTTCGACATCGTTGTCAGCAGGTCGTGCTGACGGGGTGTCACGCAGAACATGGCTTCGTACCGACAGAACCGGGGGTGGCGGACGGCCCGGTGTGCGGGGCGGGCCGGCGCATGGGCGGGTGCTGTGCCAACTGTCTTTCCAGCGACGGAAAGTGCGGTGTCGATGGATGACAGCACTGCACGGGGCGGGTGTCCAGCCCTCGCGCAACACCCGCCCCGCACGGCCGAGTTCAGGCCACGAGGCAGCCCGGTCCAGGGGTAGGAGGGCACCGTGGACGGCACCGTGTCCGTTCCCGAGGTCGGCGAGCCCGTCTCGTTGATCACGTGCTCGTACTGGCCCTGGCCGCCGAGCGAGACGACCATCACGTCGTGGAACTTCACGCCCGGCGTGTTCGGAACGGAGAGTCCGACTGCGTGGCCTGCTCACCCGGATCCCGGATCCCCCGGTCCCTGGAGCGGGTGCCGGGCCCGCGCGTCCAGCACTCGGCTGTGCTCATGATGCCGGAACGGTTCGGCTCCCCGGAGGAGTCGAGGAAGGCCGGACGCCGCCGACGGTTCACGCCGATACGCCCGAAGGCCCCGCGCATGGCCGAACGCATGGTCGAGGACGTCTTCACGGCGCTGGACGAGCGGACCCCGAAAATCGCCGACATGCTGGGCGTCACGGAGCAGGAACCGCCGTCACAACGGATGTTGTCGTGGGCATCGCCCTGAACCTGCCGGCAGCCGGTGGGCCGTAGGAGTCCCCTCCTGCCTCGGCGACCTGGCTGATGAAACCACCGGTGGGGCCGCGGGCTTCACTCGGAGTCGTCTGCCTGCCAGTCCAGCAGTTTGACTTGGCCGACGGTGACCACATGATGGTGCATGGCACGGGCGGCCGCTTCGGGGTCGCCCGCACGTACCGCGTCGGCGATGAGCCGGTGCTGCTCGAGGGACTGCTCCGGGCGGCCGGGCTGGCGCAGGGACTCCGTGCGGCTTTCCGCGATGGACAGCGAAATCTCCGCTATGAAGTCGCCCAGAAGGGCGCTGTGGCCGGCCGCGGTCACGGCCGCGTGGAAGCGCCGGTCCTCGGGAACTCCCAGTTCACCGCGTTCCACCGCCTCCCTCATCGCGGCCAGCGCCGCCTCGATCTCCGCCAGGTCCTTGTCGGTACGGCGCGTGGCCGCGAGCTCAGCGAGCTTGGTCTCCAGCGCGTCCCGGGCGTCCAGGACGTCCGGCAGCCGGCGCCGCCGGTCGATCATCGTCTCCAGCGGCTCCGCGTCCAGCCGGTCGCGCAGCAGGTAGGTGCCGCCGCCGTGCCGCGTGTCCACGAGGCCCTGGACCTCAAGGGCCACGAGCGCCTGCCGTACGGAGGTGCGGCTGACGCCGAGCCGCTCGGCGAGGTCGCGTTCGGGAGGCAGCCGGTCGCCCGCGTGCAGGCTTTCGCTCTGTACGTACTCCCGCAGCCGCTCGACCACCTGCTCGTACAGGCGGGGCCGTGACAGCGGACGCAGCGCATCGGACACGGGCGCAAATCCCTTTGCCAGTAGAGGAGTTCGGACTTCCGCGCAGCCACTTGACAGCAGTTCGCAGGGGTCTCACACTCTAGCCGATCAGCCCACTGGTCCAGTGGTCCAGCCAATTCCAGGACCTGGAATCAGGCCCGCCCGAACCGGGACAACGCCCGCTCGAGAAAGGCGCCGCGCAGGTATGGCACCGATCGAAGCACCCTGGTCCGCAGCGGCACCGGTTCCCGACGGCGTCCTCGCCGGGATCCGCGTCCTGAACCTGTCCCGCGTCCGGTCCGGCCCGCTCGCCACCATGGTCCCGGCCGGTCCGGGTGCCGACGTCGTCAAGGTCGAGGACACCAAGGACGGCAACGACACTGGCCAGTGGGGTCCGCCGTTCCAGGCCAGCGAAGCCACCTGCTTCCCGACCGTCAACCGCAATACGTGCGGCGTGCGCAGCGGCCACAAGACGGCCCGGGGGAGCGAGTCCCTGCGGCGCCCGGCTGAGCGCGCCGACGTCCTGGTGGAGCATTTCCGCCTGTGGCGCGAGTTCACCGAGGTCGTGGGTGTCGTGGAGCTCGCCGACGCCCCGCGTCCGGCCGCGGGCTCCGAGCGGGTCTATCACGGCCGCGGGCTCGTCCTGCTCCTGGAGGCCGCGCTCGCCGCCAGCGGCCGGGCCCCGTGGGCCGAAGTGCTCACCTCCGCCGGGATGTCCTGCTCACTGCTCGGCACCGCAGAGGAGGCCCTGTGCAGTGAGCGGGCGGTGGCCGGCGCAATGGTGCAGGTCCTGCACCGGCCCAGGGCGGGCCCGCTGCTTGCGGTCGCCTCCCCGCCGAAGCCGAGCGGTCCGCCCGCCCTCACCCGTAGCGCACCTCCACTGCTGGGCCGGTGCACCGACGAGTTACCGGCCGAGTCCGGCTGCGGCGCGGCCGGACTCGCGGAGCCGCACGCAGCGGGGCCGTACAGTGACAGGTTCGGCGGCGGTCGGCAGTCGGCGCGACGGTGTGTTCGCCACCGTACGGGTGGGCACCTGACGCCGGACCGACGCCCTGGGCACCCACGACGTGCAGGCGCAGACCGCCGTCTTCGAAGACCTGGCCCAGGACCGTACGCTGCGCGTAGTCGTCTCCGGCTGTGGCGGCGGCTGCTTCAGTTCCGGCTCGGACACGCCCGAACGGCTCTCCGCCACACCGGACGGGACCGACGCGAGTTTCGCCGCCATGGAGAGGGCGCTGACGGCCATCGAGCGTCGCCCGTCCCCGTCACCGCGCCCGTCCCCGTCACCGCGCCTGTGCCCGTCACCGCGTCCGGCCGCGGCACCGCTCCAGGCGCGGGCCGCCAACTCGCCTGCCCCTGCGGCCGGTGCGTCGTCGCCCGGCTGGGAATGCCTCTCGCGCGCTGGAGCATTCTGGTGCCGCCCGCCCTGCACACAGCCCGCCTCTCGCCGCTCACCGGGCCCGCGACGGCCGGCTCGCTCTTCACCGGACGACCGATCGACGGCCCCGAGGCACTGCGGTTCGGCCTTGCCACCACCCGTGTCGTCGAACCCGGCCCCGCCGACGCCATGGCCGCTCTCATCAGCTCGATCACCGCTCGGCCCACGGCGGCCATCCGGCCGCGAAACACCCCTTCGACGCACCGCTGCCCCGTGCGGAGACCGCCCGCACACCTTCACCGGGCCGGCCGCCGACTACGACAGCATGCGGGCCGGCCTCAGCACCTGTCTCGCGCGCGTCTCCAACGTCGGCCGATCTGCGACCGGACCGCATGTGCAGAGCGGCCCTGACCCCTCGTCACCTTTCGATTCGAATCGAGGTCCCCGTGACGATCAACGAACAACCCGCGACAAGCACCACGGACTTACCCCCCGCCGCAGACCGCCTCACCCGGGCCCAACGGCACGCCTTCTGGGGCTCGTTCGGCGGCTGGGCCATGGACGGTTTCAACTGGACCATCTTCGGGCTGGTCCTCGCCCCCACCATGGCCGACCTCCTGCCCCGCGTCGGCATCGCCGACACCCCCGACAACGTCGGCTGGTACGGCCAGATCAGCGCCGCCCTGTTCCTCCTCGGCTGGGGCTGCTCCTTCATCTGGGGCCCCATTGCCGACCGGTTCGGGCGCAAGCCGGCCATGATGGTCTCGATCCTGATGTACGCGGTGTTCACCGCCCTGGCCGGCACAGCCACCAACCTCTGGGAGTGGAACGCCTTCCGTTTCCTGGCCGCCATCGGCGTCGGCGGCGAATGGGCCATGGCCGGCACCCTGCTGGCCGAGGTCATGCCGGAGCGGGCACGGATACGCTTCGGCGGCCTGATGCACTCGGCCGCGTACTTCGGTGTCCTCCTCGTCGCCGCCGTGTACCTCCTCTTCGGCTCCACGCTCGGCTGGCGCGGCATGTTCTTCCTCGGCGGCATACCCGCCCTCGCCGTCTTCCTCATCCGCCGCACCACGCCAGAGCCCGAGCGCTGGAAGGAGCGGGCCGCCGAACGAGCTCACCGCTCCTTCTGGCAGCCGGTCAGGGAAGTGCTCAGCACCCAGTACCGCGCCCGGACCATAGGCAACCTGGTCCTCCTGGTGGTCTGCGTCATCGGCCTGTGGGCCGGCTCCACCTACGTCCCCACCGCCATGAACAACCTGTCCAAGGACGCCGGTTACGGCCACACCACCACCGTGCGCCTGGCCGGCCTCTCCACCATGACGGTGGCGGCTTTCACCATCCTGGGCTGCTTCTGCGTGCCCCGCCTGGCCGGGCGTCTGGGCCGTCGCAGGACACTGGCCGCGCTCTTCGCGCTGATGGCCCTGGGAACGGTGGGTGCGTACGGCCTGGCCTACCCGCTGCACTCCATCGGTCTGACCTTCGCGTTCCTGCCGGTGCTGGGGCTCGGCGGGGCGAGCTTCGCGGTATTCACCATCTGGCTGCCCGAGCAGTACCCGACCCGGATGCGGGCCACCGCCTTCGCGTTCACCACCACGTTCTCCCGCTGGTTCGCCGCCGCCGGCACTTTCCTCATCGGCTACGGCATCCACGCCACTGGTTCGCTGACACTCCCGCTCAGCCTCACCGCCGTGGTCTTCGTCGTCGGCATGGCCCTGGTACCGCTGGCGCCCGAGACCCGAGGAGAGGCGCTGCCCGACTGAACCTGCTCCCCGACAGACCCACGTCAGAGAGGCATCACCCGCATGCGCCCGGTCCGCGGACCCGCAACACGTCCTACCGCCCTCGTCGTACTGGCACTTTCTCTCGCCGCGGCCGGGCTCGCCGGCACCGCCTCGGTCCCGATGCCCGAACACCGGGGCGGGCGGACGTGGTTCACCTCCTGGGCGCAGTCCCAGCAGTCCCTCGCCGGCACGCCGCTGCAGACCAGTCCCTGTGGATGATCACCCATCTCAGCCAGGGCGGCGACGTGTTGTGCGTCCGTATCCAGAACACCTTCGGTACGACCCCACCGACCATCGACGCCGCCACGGTGGGCCGCGGTGGGCACGCCGCGGCGATCACCGGGCCCGTCCGCGCTGTCACCTTCGGCGGCCGGTGTCACGTCGTCATCCCGCCCGGCGGCGAGGTCTGGAGCGACGCCGCCGGGCTCGCGGCCCGTCCCCAGGACGACATCGCGGTGTCCTTGTCCGTCGTCGGCACGGCCACGCCGGGGGAGCACTCCACGGGTCTGCGCACCAACTGCCTCTCCCAGGCGGGGTCGGGCGATCACACCGCGGAGGCCGGCGGCGACGCGTACACGCAGACGGTCCAGTCCACCTATCTCGTCAGCGCCGTCGACGTACGCAACACGGCGCTGAAGGGCACGATCGTCACGTACGGCAGTTCGATCGTCGACGGTGTCGGCAGCACCAACTGCGGCCGGGCCGCACCGAAACGGCAACCAACCGCCGCTGGCCGGACGACCTTGCGACGCATCAACCGCGAAATCCCCGCGGATCGGCAACTCGCGGTCGCCAACGCCGGCATCAGCGGCACCACGAGTTCGGCCGCCTGCCCCCACATGCCCGACGTCGCCGTCGGCCTGGACGCGGCAGCCCGTCTGGAGCGGGACGTGCTCGCACTGCCCGGGGTCACTGGCGTCATCTACTACTACGGAACCAACGACCTCGCCGACGACTGCGACGCGGCGCAGATCCTGGCCAGTTACCGCGCGGTCTTCCAGCGCCTGCACACCGCCGGGATCAAGGTGTACGTCACGCCCATCACCCCGCGCCCCGGCTACACCGACCAGAACAACCTCGACCGCCACACCGTCGGCAGCTGGGTCAAGAAGTGGAACACCTGCTCCGGCACCTGCGACGGAGTACCAGACGTCGACCAGGTGATCAAGGACCCTCTCAGGCCGAACAGCACCAACCCGGTGAACGACAACGGCGACGGCATCCACGCGAACATCGTCGGCCAACAGGCCATCGCAGACTTCATCTCGCTGCCGATGCTCCGCTCCTCAACGGCACTCTGACACCATCGGTCCGTCTCGGCGCAGGGGGCGGCAGGCCATTCGCAAATGTGGCTTCGGCGGGGTGCGGGATGGCCATGGCCATCTTCGCCAAGCGCGTCGCCCACCTGGCCGACGTCACCTCTGCCACCGACCCCGACGGCACTCAGGTCGTCTACTCGGTCACCGGCGAACTGTTCTTCGCCTCCTCCAACGACCTCGTCGGCCAGTTCAACTACGCCCCCGACCCCGACAAGGTCGTCATCGACCTGTCGGCCGCGCACATCTGGGATGCCTCCTCGGTGGCCGCGTTCGACGCCATCGAGACGAAGTACGCCCAGCGCGGCAAGACCGTCGAGATCATCAGCCTGAACGTGGCTGTGACGTTGTTCAGCGGGTCCTGGCGCGCATTCCGTGAAGGCGACCACGCTTCCGTACGCCGGTGACATGCAGTCACATTGCAGGGACCCTGGCTGACGTGTGAGGACTTGATCGAGAGGCTGTTTCCGCATCTGGAAGCGGTACGCGTGGAGCAACTGGTTCTGACAGAAGGCGTGTTACGTGTTGTGGCGCGGACCCGAGATGAGCGGGACTACGCCTGCCCGGCATGCGGGACACCGTCGCGACGGACGCACAGCCGGTACGAGCGCCGGCTCGCCGACGCCCCGGTGGGCGGCCGCCGGAGCGTCATCGAACTCTCCGTTCGGCGGCTGTTCTGCGACAACGCCGGCTGCACCAGGGTGACTTTCGCCGAGCAGGTCGAGAGGCTGACCTTCTTCTACGGCCGCCGGACGCCGCTGCTGCGGAGCTTGCTGGAGTCGGTCGGTGTGGCGCTCGCCGGACGGGCCGGAGGCAGACTCGCCGCCGTGCTGTCGGTCCCGGTCGACCGGTCGGCGCTGCTGCGGCTCGTGATGGCACTGCCCGACCCGCCAGCGGCCACGCCGCTGGTCCTGGGAGTCGACGACTTCGCGACCCGGAAAGGACACGTCTACGGAACGCTCCTGGTCAACGCGGAGACACACGCCCCGATCGACATACTCGAAGGCCGCGAAGCAGGGCCGCTGGCTCGCTGGCTGACCGCACACCCCGGCATCGAGATCATCTGCCGGGACCGGTCCGGCTCCTACAGCGACGCGGCCCGCACCGCCGCTCCGGACGCAATCCAGGTCGCAGACAAGTGGCATATCTGGAACAACCTCGGCAAGGCCGCCGAGCGGTGTGTGACCAGCCACCGTTGCTGCCTGCCGCCCTGGGCCCCGGAGGTGGGGCCCCAGCAGGCCGACGTCAGCGACGAGGAAGAGACGTTCCCCGCTTCGCACCGGCGCACCGCCGAACTTGCCCGAATCCGTTGGCACCAGGTCCATGACCTGCTCGATGCAGGGATGGGTATCCGCGCGATCGCGCACTGGCTTGGCTGGGGACGGCACACAGTGCAGCGGTATGCCCGCGCCGCCCGCTGGCAAGACCAGGTCACCCTCCGGCCGCGCCGCTCCAGCATCCTCGACCCGCACACCGACTACCTGTGGCAACGGTGGCAGACCGGCAACGTGATGATCAAAGACCTCCAGCGCGAACTCCGCGAGCAGGGAATCGACGTCAGCTACACCACCCTGCGGGACTGGATCACCCGCACTCTCCCGCCCCGCCAGGCACCCGCCGAGCCTCCACTGCGACCACCGACCGTCCGTCAGGTGACCGGCTGGCTCACCCGCCATCCGGACACGCTGAGCGAGGAGGAGGCCAGTCAGCTCAAGCTCACGCTCGCCGCATGTCCCGAACTAGCCGCCGCCCACAAGCACATCCGCGTCCACGGGCAGATGCTCCAGACGCGCCAGGCCGCCGAGCTGCCGACCTGGATCGAGGAGGTCAGCACCAGCGGGCTGCCCGGCCTTGCTGGCTTCGCCAAAGGACTGGCCACCGACCTGGACGCAGTCACCGCCGGCTTCACCACGAACTGGAGCTCAGGCATCGTCGAAGGCCGCGTCTGCGATCTCAAGATGCTGAAACGGCAGATGGTCAACCGAGCCGGACTCCCTCTGCTGAGAAAACGCGTCCTGCTCGTCGCTGCCTCCCGACGCTCACACACCGTGTCGTACACCCGAGCAGCATGATCGCCTTACGGAAGACGCGCCAAGACTCAATAGCGAATGCCTTGGACGGCATCCGTGGTTCACGGGTGATTCTGTGACGGACCTGCCATGGGCAGCGTGTAGTCGCTACGGTGACCATATGCCCGAGCCTGTGACGGTTCCACCGAAGGCGACGTGGGTGGAGCAGACACGCGACGTGTTCCGCTCCCTGTCGCGTCTGAACCGTCCACGGTATTGGTTGGTTACCCGAGGCCCCGCATGGCTCACGGTATTCGGCCTGCTGTACGTCGTGGGGGGTGTGGTCCTCGGGTGGCGCGCCGCATACGAAGTACTGGTCGGCCTCCAATCGCCGGGCGACACGAACGTCCCAGCCTACGCATATGCGCTAGGGCTGCTGGGTTGGTTGCTGGTCCCGGCCATCATCGGGGGCGCTGCTGGCTACCTCGTAACACGCCAGATCGATCGGCGCAGAACGGTGGACGCGGAGGAACTTCTGGCCCAGATGCGCAGGGAGGCAGGACACCTGGCGGATCCGCCTCAGGTCCGCGAATGAAGTCGCTGCAACAGCTCTATGCGGAGGGTGGCGAATCACGCGAATTCGTAGAGCAGTTCGTCAACGGCCCGCACAGTGGCCGATGGAGCCGCGCACAGGATCACTGGTCACGCACCGTGGAGCACATCGCGCACAACGCCAAGGAACTGGAGAGCATGCACTCGGACGAGGCACAACACCGGGCCGAGACCCTTGCTCGCACGTTGGCCTGGACTTTGGCGCGGATGCACAAGTGCTGGGCGTGTGCGCTATGACCACACATCGCCCCTCAGATGAGGAGGGTTCGATGGCGCTGCGGAAGCCGGTCGATGCGGTCATCGAGCAGATGATGCACGCCGTCTCTCCGGGAGAGCGGGCCAGCGAAGTTCACCAGGTTGCCTCCATGATCGCGGACATCGGGCTGCGGCGCGCCCCCACCAGCGCGGACATCGACGAATTGCGGCGGCTCTTGAGCGCGCGCGGCGAGACAAGCATGGTGTGGAGGGCTCGCGGCCGACGGTTCGGCATGAGTGCGAGCCGGTTCCTAGCTGGTCTCTCAGACGGATTTGCCGAAGCACGCCGAGAAAGTGCCTCTCGCGACGAGGCCAGGCATCTAGGCACAGAGTGGCGGCAGCATCAGGAGGACTACGTCACGAGCCTGGTATCCGTGCACGACATGCGCCTCGGGCTACTCCGCGAGGCGATCGACAACCCGGATCTCGCAGCAGCTCTGGATGTGTACGGATCCGAGATCTCTCCCGCAATGCGACGGCAGTTCCTCTTCGTCGAGGCCGTATACAGGACATATCTGCTGGAGTGGCGTGTCGGCGCCATGACCCTGGAGGAGTTCTACGGGAACCTGCGGATCTTGTTCCAGAACCCGATTTTCCGGCAGTACTGGGAGGCGACGCGTAACCATCGAGCCAGCCTCAGCCAGAACTCAGCGGAAGCCCGCATCGGACGCGTCGCGGACGATCTGGTAAGGGAGATGGACGAAGCGGATACTGACGAATGGTGGGTCGTCGGCGAGCCGCCGACGACCGACGGAAACGTTTGAGGGACCCGTAGGGCCGACCCTCCGAACTGTGTCTGCCACGTAACCAGCGCCTCGCCGCAGAGGGTCCAGGCGTGGCCACCGTGTAACCCTGGCCGAACATGATGTCCGCGTATCCATCGCCGTATCTGTTTCACGAAATGCGCGCCAGGACCGTTCAGCGGCCCCGGCATGTTGGCTTCGATCGGCCCCTGTTGGTGGGTCGCACGGGTGCATTGAGGGGTAGTGACGGGGCGAAGTGGGATCTGGCAGCGATCACGGGGAGCCGTCACGGTCGGTGAACGGCGTGTTCGATTCCCGTGTCCGAGCCGGGGTGCGCTGGCCGGTATCCGCCCATACGTGACGCTCCCTCAGCTCCTGGTGGAGCGGGCTGGAGACGCCTGCTGCGGTCGACGTCTCGGGCATGGACGAATGCGAACTCTCCTGGCAGGACGTGCTGTTCGCGGGTGTGGCGGTACTCATCGAGTCTGCGGTGCGCGGCGCGACAGTGACGGTCATGCATGCCCGCAGTGGGAGCCGTGACGGGCGGTGCCCGAAGTGCGGCAATCCGTCGTCCCGGGTGCACGACCGATACCAGCGGCGGTTGCAGGATGTGCCGCTGGCCTCGCGGCAAGTGGAGATCACGTTGGAGATCCGTCGGTTCGTCTGCGTGAACGCGCAGTGGCCGCAGAGGACGTTCGCCGAGCAGATACCGGGCTTCACCAGCTCGTACGCCCGCTGCACCAACCGGCTTGGGGCACTGCTGAACGTTATCGCGCTGGCCCTGGCCGGACGCGCCGGAGCCCGCATGGCTGCCGCGCTGGGCATCACGGCAGGGCGGATGGGGCTGCTGAGTCGGGTGCGGGCGATGCCTGACCCGTCGTACGACACCCCGCGTGTACTCGGCGTGGACGACTTCGCGATCAAGCGGGGGCATACCTATGCCACCGTGCTGACCAACGGCGAGACGCATCGGGTCGTCGACGTGCTGCCCACCCGGGAGGCCAAGCCGCTGACCACGTGGCTCCTCGCGCATCCGGGCGTGGAGGTCGTGTGCCGTGACCGGGCCGGTGCCTACGCCGAGGGAGCCGCCGTCGGCGCACCGGAGGCGATCCAGGTGGCAGATCGCTTTCATTTGTGGATGAATCTGGGCCAGGCCGTCGAGAAATGCCTCGCCGCGCACCGCTCCTGTCTCACGCACCGCCGTCGGCGCCGACCCCGCCACCGTCCGCGCAGCCACCGCTTCGTCCCGCAACGGCGCACGGCAATGGTCGCCTCGCCGCACGGCTGTAAGCCCATCACGCCCTGGTCCACGGCCTGTTGGAGCAGGGCATGGGGGTCCGGGCCATCGCCCGCCACCTGGGCTGGGGCCGGCACACCGTGCAGCGTTACGCCCGCGCCGAGCACTGGTACCAGGTCTCCCCGGGACGCCACCGGCGCGGCAGCAGCCTGGATGTCCACCACACCTACCTCTCCCAACGCATCACCGAAACCCGTGGCCGCATCTCGCTCACCGCCCTGCACCGCGAACTCGCCGAACGCGGCTGGCAGGGCAGCTACTCGCCGCTGCGCGACTGGGCGCGGCACTGCCTTCACCAGCCCCGCCGGACCCCACAGCCGCCCCCAGCACCGACGACCGCACGGCAGGTCACCGGCTGGCTCGCCCGCCGGCCGAGTTCGCTCTCCGAGGACGAACACCGGCAGCTCAAAGCGGTTCTGGACGCCTGCCCAGAGCTGGCCACCGCGCACCAACTAGTACGTGACTTCGGTGACATGCTCACCCAGCAGACCGGCGTCCTCCTGCCCGCCTGGATCGACGAGGCCCTCACGGCGGACCTGCCCGGTCTGACCGGATTCGCCCGCGGGCTCACCAATGATCTCGACGCCGTCACCGCCGGGCTGACGCTCCGCTGGAGCTCCGGTGGCACCGAGGGCGCCGTGAACCGCATCAAGAAGATCAAGAGGCAGCTGTACGGCCGGGCCGAATTCGACCTGTTACGGAAGATGATCCTGCTCGCGTGACCCGCCGCTCCGGCTCCTGCGCCATGGCAGTTGAGCATTGTCACCGGAGGCAGGTCACTAGTAGGTTCGAGCCGCCGATGTTCGAGCGACGGGGAATACGGGGCCCGGGGTGGCACTGCTGGGCACGCTGGTGACAACGGCCGCCGGGGCGCTGTCCGCCACGATCGGGGTCCTGGTCGGGGGCATCGTCACGCACCGGGCCCAGGACCGTCAGTGGCTTCGGGACAAGCAGTTGATCGCCTACCAGGAACTGATCAGCCACTACGCCAAGTTCACGATGATCATCAGCCGCGCCCACGCCGGCCGACAGGGATGGGACTACGACTGGAGCGAGTGGAGCGCGACCCTGACCCGTGCCAGCCTGGTCGCCCCTGTGGCCGTCGCAGCGGAGATCGACAACTTCGGCAAGGCCATCAACGCATTCCTGGACCAAGTGGCGCGCGACCCGGCACGCGACCCGTCGCGCGCCCCGTTGAGCCAGGAGGAGTTCGCCCAGGCCAACAGAGCACCCGCCCAGGCACAGGTGCAGTTGGTCAACGCCATACGACGCTCACTGAGCAAAGATCAAAAGGCGCTGCCCTTCTGGATAGGCGGATCGCTCGCGGGCAGTTCCGACGACACCTGATAGACGCGGCACGGCCGGAAAGCCCATCCATCGCCCACGCTCGCACGGTGCATCGGCGCTCATCAAGGAATCGAACACGCCGTTCACCGACCGTGACGGCTCCCCGTGATCGCTGCCAGATCCCCGCTCAAACCGCCCGAGCCAGTGTGTGCGGCGGCGGTGGAGGATGGTCAGGTCCCACCGCTCCAGCGTGTTGCCCTGCGGGGTGTCGAGGAGCGAGTCGTCGTGGGAGATACGCAGGTGAAGTTCGGAGGGTCTCCGGGCAGCCTGCGTGACTCGACCACGCCTACAG
Source organism: Streptomyces sp. NBC_01622 (assembly GCF_045209635.1). Taxonomy (NCBI): domain Bacteria; kingdom Bacillati; phylum Actinomycetota; class Actinomycetes; order Kitasatosporales; family Streptomycetaceae; genus Streptomyces; species Streptomyces sp. NBC_01622. The sequence goes on along the minus strand of NZ_CP109293.1, from coordinate 121,321 downwards.
CCTAGTCAGGCGGACTGTACCGCCGTCCCATCCCTCGGTCGGATGAACGATCAAGGTCGGCGCGCCGCGGTCACCAGCAGTGTGTCCGCGGTGCGCGGCCCCCGGACGGCCGACGGCAGCATGTCCACGGTGATCCCGGTGAATCCGGCCTCGTCCAAGACCTTCACCCAGACGTGCTCCTGGAGTACCCACCGTTCCATCGTGGTTGCTTCCCCCTCAGGGGTCCTCGCGGGGACAGGGGCGGCTACGACGTCCGGTTGCGGGGGAGTGCCGCCCAGGTAGTGCGCAAGGGTGGAGAAGACCAGCCGTCCGCCCGGTCTGAGAGCGAAGATCGCCGCCGGCAGCAGTTCACGGGGGTCGGTGAAGTCGAGCGCGCCGAAGACGCTGTAGAGCACGGCGTAGGTGTTGGCCGTCGCCTTCAGATGCGACAGGGCGTCAGACGGCACGATGCGCAGACGGGGTGCGAGGTGGCCGAACAGGTCGGCAGCCATCTCGTACTGCCCCGGCGAGGCATCGACAGCAACGACCTGGGCGGGCTTGTGATGGACAACGAGATGGGCGGCGTGCCGGGCGGCACCCGCGCCGAGGTCACCGACGACTCGCCCCGACAGGTCTCCCAGAACCTCCGGGCCGGGGCCGCTGTCCTGGCTCCAGATCCAGCGAAAGGTGTCGGGAACCTCCCGGTCGCGCCCGGCGCGGGTGCGGCCGTAGTGGTGCCAGAGGTCTGAGGGGGTGGTCGTCACCCGTACCATGCTGGCGCGCGGGGCCCGGCACCGAGCCGGTTCCGGGGAATCTCACCCCCACGTGCGTCGGGCCCCAGCCGACTGCGGCCGGGGCCCGACGTGCCTTTCGGTCAGTGCGAGTCGTTGCCGGGGTGGCAGGGGCCGCACTCGGCGGCGTCCGTCCACAACGACAGGTCGACGTCCCAGCCGTTGGACGCGATGACGGTCGCCGTCTTCATCACCGAGCCGTCGTTCTTCATCTCGGCCTTGGGCACGTGGTGCAGGAAGTGCCCGCCGTTGAAGCGGTCGCACAGTTCGGAGTACGCCACGGTGTCGAGGATGATCGTGTGGACACCGACGTCGACGAGCTTGCTCGGCGCGAGCCCCAGGGACTCACCCCGGTGGTTCATCGCGGTCAGCAGATAGGCGTACCCCTGGCCGAGGACCCGGGCCGCCATGATCGAGTCGTACGGGTAGTCACGCACCAGGAGCGCGACCTGCTTGTCCCACAGATCGTCCGGCACGACTTCTCGCGCGGACCGGAAAGGGCCGATCGTCGGGTCGGTGGACAGTGGGGATGCGACTGCGGCTGACATGATTCCTCCGGTGGTGTAGGTTCTCGCGGCTCCTGTCATAGGGCGTCACGTTGACCAGCCAGTCCTCCGGGTATCTCACGCTGTGGCCAAACGCTCCTTTCTCACGGCGGACGGCATTTCCCCAATCGCGGTCGTCGCTGCCTCCACCGCTTCTGCGGCGCGAACGTCGACAGGTCTCACACGGCATCGGTCTCGCGGCGCTGGGGCGGAGTCGCGGCTCGAGTGCGAGGGCTTGCCGCTGGGAACAACAGCACGCGGCCGATGCATACCCCCGTGAGGCATCGACCACATGCCGTGTGCGCTGAGGGAGAGGACCGGGCAGGGCAGCCCCCCAACTGCCCTGCCCGGTGGCCGAGCTCCGCCGTAGCTCAGCTACCGCAGTGGTTCTTGAATCGCAGGGAATGTGTCTGATCGTTGAGGCCGTAGGAGCGGAGGTCCTGGATGGAGCCGCCGTCCGCGCCTACGCAGACACGACGGCCGTGGTAGTTGTCCTTCTGCCATACCTGGACGGCCCTGTCGGAGTTGTTGATCACCGAGCTGCCCTTGCTGCGGATGGAGTCAGGCAGGTGCTTTATGTTTCCGCGGCGCTCAGGCCAGAGAGGGCTGGTTGCTCCCTCGGTGTCCCGGGCGTTGTCCCCACGGTGTGGCGTGAAGGTGGGCAGGAACCTTGTGAAAACCTTGCTTTACTGGTCAGCGTGGGTCGGCTGGCGCGGGCCGCAGCCCGGTGCACGGGATGGTGCAGAGTGACTTCCGGGGGAAGCGCATGACGAACTTTCTGCTGCTGGGCACGGTCGAGTTACAGGGCGCGGATGGTGCGGCCGTGGATCTGGGTCCGGCCAAGCAGCGCACGGTCCTGGCGGCATTGCTGGTAGACGCGGGCCGCTGGGTGGCGGTGCAGACGCTGATCGACCGGGTCTGGGGGGAGGACGTGCCCGCTCAAGTGCGTCCCTCGCTCTACACGCACATTGCCCGGATCCGCCGGATGCTGGCCAGCATGGCTGCGCCTGTCGATGCGGGCGCGGGCGGCGCTGGCGCGAGGCCGCAGTTGAGGCGAGGTCCCGGCGGGTACCTGCTGGACGTGTCGTCCGGCCGGGTCGATGTGCACCGGTTCCGGCACCTGGTCGACCAGGCCCGCGGCGCGGGCCGTACGGACGCCGAGCGGGTAGTGATGCTGCGTGAGGCGTTGGGCTTGTGGCGCGGAGAGCCGCTGGCGGGGCTCGCTGGTGCATGGGCGGAGCGCACCCGGCACAGCTGGCACCAGCAGCGGATCGAGGCAGTGCTGGCGTGGGCCGAAGCCGAGTTCCGGGTGGGCCATCACGCGGGAGTGATCGGTGCGCTGACCAGTCTGGTCGCTGAGCATCCGCTGGTGGAGCCGCTCACCGTGGCGCTGATGCGGACGCTGCAGGCTGCCGGACGTGGCCCGGAGGCCCTGGCCTGCTACACCATGCTGCAGAAGCGGCTGGCCGAGGAGCTGGGTGCGGACCCGGGCGCCGAGGCTCAGCAGGTGCATCAGGCGATTCTGCGCGGCGAATCCGCCCCTCTCGCGGGCGGCGGTACGCTGCCGCCCGCCGAGGCGGGACCCAGTCACACAGTTCCGGCGCAATTACCGCTGGAGATACGGGGGTTCGCCGGTCGGCAGGATGAACTGGCCCGGCTGGACAGGATCCTGACCGCTGCCGCGCAGCGGCCGACTGCGGTGGTGGTGTCCGGCACCGCGGGGGTGGGCAAGACGGCGCTCGCGGTGCACTGGGCGCACCGGGTGGCCGAGGGTTTCCCGGACGGTCAGTTGTATGTGAACCTGCGCGGCTTCGACCCGTCCGGGACGGCGGTGACGCCCGATCAGGCGGTGGGGGGCTTCCTAGACGCTCTGGGGGTGCCGGCCCAGCGCATCCCGGTAGACTTTCAGGCGCGGGTGGGCCTGTACCGGAGCCTGCTGGCCGGGCGGCGAGTGCTGGTGGTGCTGGATAACGCCCGCGACACTGACCAGCTCCGTCCGCTGTTGCCTGGCGCTCCCGGCTGCCTGGCCGTGGTCACCAGTCGCAGTCAGCTCACCGGCCTGGTCGCCGCCGAGGGCGCCCACCCCGTTGCCTTGGACATGCTCTCACCGGCTGAGGCCCGCGACCTGCTGGCCCGCCGGCTCGGCGAACACCAGGTGACGGCCGAACCAGACGCCGTTCAGGAGATCATCGCCCGGTGTGCCAGGCTCCCGCTGGCCCTGGCCATCGCCACCGCCCGCGCCGCCGCCAACCCCGGCTTCCCCCTCAGCACCGTCGCCGCGGAGTTACGCGAAAGCCACGGCAGCCTCGACGCTTTCGATGCAGGTGACCTCACCACCAACGCACGGGCTGTCTTCTCCTGGTCGTACCACGCCCTCACGGCGCCGGCCGCGCGCCTGTTCCACCTGCTGGGCCTGCACTCCGGGCCCGACCTCGCCGCCCCCGCCGCGGCCGCCCTGGCCGGGCTCCCGCTCCGACAGACCCATGGCCTGCTCGTCGAACTCACCCGCGCCCACCTGCTCACCGAGCACTCATCCGGCCGCTACACGCTGCACGACCTGCTGCATGTCTACGCCGCCGAGCGTGTCCTCGCCGTGGAGACATCGCCAGAGCGGGACCGCGCCGTCGAGCGGCTCCTCACCTGGTACCTGCACACCGCCGACGCCGCCTATCCGTTCCTCGCCCCGCAGCGCCGACAGGTTCCCCTCACCCCGTTGCCCGCCTCCTGCCACCCCCTGGCATTCAGCGCCTACGACCAGGCCCTTGACTGGTGCGAGACCGAACGCTCCAACCTCGTCGCCGCGGTGCACCAGGCCGTCGCCGCCGAACAGCCAGGCATCGCGTGGCAACTGGCCGCCGTCCTGTGGGGGTTCTTCTATATCCGCGGCCATCTGCACGATTGGCTCGACACCACCCGGACCGCCCTGGACGCCGCCCGCGACGCCCACGACCGCACGGGCGAGGCATACAGCCTTGGCGACGTGGCCTGCGCCCTGACGCAGACACACCGGTTCGACGAGGCAATCGACCACTACCGCCAGGTGATGGCCCTCGGACGAGAACTCGGGGACACCTACTTCAGGTACCAGGCCCTGGCCAGCCTCGGCTACTCCTACCGTCAGATCGGCCGGCCGGACAGGGCCGTCGAGTACTGCCGTCGGGCACTGGCCATCCACCGCAAACTCGGCGAAGCCTGGGGCCGAGAGGGAACCATCCTGAATAACCTGGGCGACGCCTATGCGCAACTCGGCCGGTTCGACGAGGCCATCGACTGCCTGGAACAGGCACTGACCGTCCTGCGCGCCATCGGCGACCGCTGGGGCGAAGGCATCGCACTCGACATCCTCGGCACCGTCCACCGTCGGCTCCGGCGCCACGATGACGCGGTCGAGTACTACCGTCGGGCGCTGGACACGCATGCGGACATCGGCAACCGGTGGGGACAGGCCCACGCCCTCGGCAACCTCGGTGACGTCCACCGGGGCGCTGGCCACTCGGACGCCGCCCGCACAAGTTGGCAGCAGGCGCTTGCGCTCCTCGACAAGGTCGACCACCCGGACGCTGAGGAGATACGGGGCAGACTCCGCCGCCTCGACGAACTCCCACCCGACGAACGGTGGGATCCCGCTGCCGAACGGGAAACGACCCCCACGCCCCGGCCGTGACACCAGACACTTGTACTTCTTGCTCTCAGAGGCCGCGCGGTAGCCATGGCGGCCGGTGGCTGATGAGGCGCGCTGCTAGGAGACTGTCCATGTAAGAGGTTGTAACACGATCATGGTTGTGCCTTCTTGAGGCGTCTCCAGCAGATGAGGCCGCAGGCCAACGAGACGAAAGCGTCGTGGAGTTCGGTGCGGCGTTCCCAGCGGACGGCGAGGCGTTTGAACTGGTGGAGCAGGGCGAAGGTCTGCTCGACGACGTAGCGGAGTTTGCCCAGGCCCTTGATGTTCGGGGCGCCTTTGCGGGAGATGACCGGCAGGATCCGGCGGCGTCGCAGCTCATGGCGTACGGCCTTCGAGTCGTATGCCTTGTCGCCGAGCAGTGCGTCGGGGCGTCTACGGGGGCGGCCGGGCCGTCCGGCGACGGCCGGGACGCCGTCGATGAGGCCGAGGGTCTGGGTGACGTCGTTGACGTTGGCCGCGGTGGTGATGACCTTGAGTGGGGTGCCGTGTCCGTCGCAGATCAGGTGGTGTTTGCTGCCCGTCTTCCGCCGGTCGACCGGCGACGGACCGGTGTCGGCTCCCCTTTTTTTCGCGCGGATGTGGGAGCCGTCCACGCAGGCGCGGGACCAGTCGAGTTCGCCGGCCGCGTTCAGCTCCGCGAGCAGGATGCGGTGCAGCTGGTCGAAGACGCCGGCCTGCTGCCATCGTTCCAGTCGTCGCCAGCAGGTCTGTCCCGAGCCGAACCCCAGCTCCAGGGGCAGGAGTTGCCAGGCTATGTCGTTGTGGAGGACGTACAGGATGCCCTGCAGACACAGTCGGTCCGCCACCGGCCGCGGCCCCGGCGACTTCTGTGGCCAGGGCGGCAGCAGCGGTTCGATCAGCGCCCACAAGTCGTCGTCCACGATCCACGGCCGAGTGCTCACAACATCCCGAACGGCCGAATCGTCGCATCGGTCACGCCCGACCAGGGCACTTCAACAAGATCGTGTTACGAGCTCTACGAGCGGGGATCTCCCGGGAGACCGCAGGGCTCAGGGCTCAGGCGGCGACGCCGAGTTCGGCGCGGGTGCGGTGGATGAACTCGCGGACGGCCGGTTCGCGCCGCCAGGGGACGAGGGCGGCGTTGAACTCGCGGACGTAGTCCTTGGCCCGGGAGGACTGGACGCGGGCGAGGATGTCGACGGACCGGTTGCCGAGTGCGAGGCCTTGGTCGAGGTCTCGGGCCTGGAGGTGGGCGGTTGCGACGATGGCGAGCCGCATGCCGACGGAGCGGGTGAATGCGCCGGTCGGCATCGCTGCGGCCTGTTTGTTCCAGACGAGGGCGGCCTTGGGGTTCTTCAGGTCCCGGAAGACTTCGGCGGCGTCCGCCGAGAGGCGGGCGTGGTGATAGAAGTCGATCCACGCCGGCTCGTCACCGTTGCCGTCCTTCGCGTGATCCAGGAGATCCTCGGAGGCTTTCAGGGACCGGGAGGCGGCCCGGGGGTTGTTCTCGCGGGCGTGAGCGCGGGCTTCGATGAGCTTGGTGAACGCCAGTACGCGGGGCACGGCCCGTCCCCTGGCCCGTTCGAAGGCGCCCTCGGCCATGTCCACGGCCTCGGACGCGAAGCCGCGCATGAGGGACTGCATGGCCATGGTGGTCAGTACGTAGCAGCCCAGTTGGACGTCGCCGCCCGCGCGGGCGAGGCGGAGTGCCTGGATGAAGTGCCGCTGGGCTGCATCGTGCTGGCCGACGTCGAAGGCCGTCCAGCCCGCGAGGCGTGACAACTCGGCGGTGACGGAGAAGAGTTCACGGCCGATCTCGTCGGAGAAGCTGCCCTGCAGCAGTGGGGCGGCCCGGTGGTCGAGGCAGTCGGTGACGGAGTTGGCCTTCCAGTTCCCGCCGCCGTATTTGGAGTCCCAGCGGCGGGCGTCGTCGGCGGCCTCGCGCAGTTCGGCGAGGTCTGAGCGGCCGACCTGGGGGCCGCCACGGTGGTCGGCGGTCTCGTCGGCGGGGGTGACGAGCCATCGGGTGACGGGGGTGGTGAAGGCGGAGGCGGCGAAGCCGGAGCCGGCCTGGGTGAGGAAGTCGCGGCGGTTCACGGAGCTCCAGAACATGGTGGCGACGCGGACGGCGTCGGCGGGGTCCCTGGGGAAATCCAACCCCACCGATGCGTCGATTGTCTCCGCCTCGCCCATACCGATCTCGCCCAGGGCGACGGGCCGGCCGAGCCGCTCGCCGATGGCCTGCGACAACAGCTTCGGGACGGGCCATTTCGGCGTCATCCCGCGCCGGCACCAGTTCGCCACGGACGTGTGTGAGTAGTCGGTCTCTATCCCGGCGGCGTGGGCGAGCTGGTTGACGCGCAGAGCCAGGGACTTGTGGCTCGCGCCGCTGGCGTCGATGAGCCGGGCCAGGTCCGCGTTCGGCGGACGGGTCCGGCGGGCGGTCGATGCCACGACCTCTCCCTTGCCGGTTGCCGGGACCGCGGCCGACTCGAACAGGCGGTTGAGCACATGAGCCTGTACTCGACCGGAGCCGAAGAGCCGTACGCGTTCCGCGTGTTGGGTCACCGAGGGTATTGCCTGGCGGGCTCGTGTGAACCGTGTCTGCGAGTTGTGAGCCCCTCTGCGAGCCCTCCCCGCTCTTGGTCCGGGCGGCTGTGATGAGAGTCAGGGCCGCCGCCGGAACCGGAGCAGATCTCCTTCCGGCGGCGGTCGCCGCCAGAGCCCCACTACTGACTCGGGGGTGAACCAGATATGTGTGGAATCACTGGCCTGGCCGGAGCCGACGCTGTCCGGCACGAGAGCACGGTCGGCGCCATGGCCGCCTCGCAGGCCCACCGCGGCCCGGACGGCACCTTGCACGCCGCCAGCTCGGACGGGCGGGCGGTGCTGGCCATGAACACCCTGCTGATCGTCGACCCACAGGCGATGCCCGGCCCCTACCTCGACCGCGACTCCGGGGTACTGCTGGCCTTCAACGGCGAGATCTACAACTACCGTGCCCAGGCCGCTGCTTGGGGTATCCCGCTCGGCGAGCGGGATACCGACGCTCACCTCGTCCTGCGGGGCTGGGCGAAGATCGGGCCGTCCTGTCTGGACGGGCTGGACGGCATGTTCGCCCTCGCCGTCTACGACCCGCGTGTCGGCAAGCTGTTCCTGGCCCGCGACCGGCTCGGGGAGAAGCCGCTCTACTGGCGTCTGGATGGCGGCCGGCTCGCGTTCGCCTCCGAGGTCACCACCCTCACCGGCTACGGCCCCGCTCCGCTCGTCCTGCGCCCCGAGGTGATGGCGATCGAGACGCCGGTCGGCGTCGACACCCCCTTCCAGGGCATCCAGCTCCTGGCCCCAGCCACCTTGCTGTCCTTCGACATCGCAAGTGGCTCCCTGGACCAGCACGTCTACTGGCGCCTTCAGGACCAGCAGTCGTTCACCGGCACCTACGCCGAGGCTCTGGCGAAGTTCTCCGTCGTCCTGGCCGAGCAGGCCCCGCTACGGGCCCCAGCCTGCGATTTCGCGCTCTTACTCTCGGGCGGGCTCGATTCGTCGGTACTCGCCTACCTGCTACGGCCGCCGGTCTGCGTCACCGTCCGCTACCCGGGACAGGACCGGCTCGACGAGTCGCAGATCGCGGCCCGGATCGCCTCCGACATCGGGGCCGAGCTGGTGGTGGTCGAGCCGGACCACGTTGACTTCACCAGGGTGCTGACGCACATGACGTCCGCGCTGGACTACCCGATGGGCAACGCGTCCACGTTCTCCGAGTACATGGCCTACCGGAAGATCGCCGACCTGGGTCTGAAGGTCGCGGTCGGCGGGCTGGGTCCGGACGAGTTCCTGATGGGCTACGTCCGTCACTCCCTGGTCCTCTTCGGCCCGGATGCCGTGCTGGCCGCAGGGATGGACGCCTACCGGCCGCTGGCCGCCAAGCTCCTGCACGCTGCCGGCAAGGAACTGGATCCGGCTGAGGCAGTCACCCGGCTCATCCAGCGGGGCCCCGACCCCGAGGCACGGATCCGGGACTTGGTCGCCACCGCGATGGAGACGGAGGGCGGGGACCTGGCGCGCGGTCTGACCCTTGCCGACCTGGCGACGGCCTGGCGTCCACTGGTGATGACGAGCGACAAGCTCGCCTCCGCCTACGCGCTGGAACGCCGATCCCCCTACCTGGCCCGCGAGTTGGTCGAGCTGTCCTACCGGCTGCCCGCGGAGTACAAGATCGCTCACCCCGCCGAGGGCAAGCGGATTCTGCGGGACGCGGCGAAGGCCCTCGGCCTGCCCCGCGAAGTCTGGGACAGCCGGGACAAGCTCGGCTTCGCCAGTCCCGTCCCGTCCTGGTTGAACGGGCCCCTCGCCGGCTGGGCAGACGCCCAAATCCGCACCGCCCTGACCGAGACACCGGCGTCGTTGAAGCCGCTGCTGGAAGGCGGGCTCAAGAAGCCCAGCGGGCGGTTCGACCGTACAAGGATGCAGGCCCTCATGACGGCCGCCTGGTTTCACGGCCAGACGGTGAGGGCTGCCGCGTGATCCTCAACTGCCTTACTACGGTGTCCGGATGCACCAGAACACCACCGCCGAGAGCCCGACCGCCGCCGCCCGCGGAGCGGTCGCGATCATCGCCAACCGCCGCGGCGAACTCCTCCTCCACCTCCGCGACGACCTGCCACACATCGCCTGGCCGGATCACTGGAGCGTGCTGGGCGGCGGCTGCGACCCAGGCGAGGAACCGCGCGAGACGATCGTCCGCGAGCTCAACGAGGAAGCCGGCCTAACCGTCGACGGCCTGACCGAGCTCTTCGAGATCCGCGACGAGCACGGCTCCGGGCAGCTGATCACGTTCTTCGCCGCCTTCTGGAACGGCGACGAGACCGTGCTGCCCCTCGCGGAGGGCGTCAAGCTCCAGTTCTTCGCCTCCGAACACCTCGGCATCCTCACGATCCCGGCGTTCATCCGGGACGGGATCCACCGTTACCTGGCCGCCCGGCCCGCCTGAGAACCCCGCCCTTGTGAGCGGGGCAGAGGTGGGGGTCGTCGGCGGCCCCCACCTCGCAAAGGAACACCGTCATGAAGCTCACCGTCGTCGGCTGCGGTTACCTCGGCGCCACCCACGCGGCCTGTATGGCCGAACTCGGCCACGAAGTCCTCGGCATGGACAGCGACATGGACAAGGTCGCCGTCCTGAACTCCGGCAAGGCCCCGTTCTTCGAACGCGGCCTCGACGACCTCCTCGCCAAGCACACCGCCAGCGGCCGCCTCACGTTCACCGCTTCCTACGCCGAGGCCGCCGCCTTCGCCGACCTGCACTTCATCGGGGTCGGCACACCGCAGAAGCCCGGACAGCACGCCTATGACCTCACCCACCTGTTCAGCGCCGTCCGCCAGCTCGCACCACGCCTCACACACCCGGCCGTCATCGCGGTCAAGTCGACCGTCCCAGTCGGCACCGCGCCCCGTGTCCGAGGCCTCCTCCACGAGTTCGCGCCGGCCGGCGAGGCGGTCGAGGTGGCCTGGAATCCGGAGTTCCTGCGTGAGTCGTTCGCCGTCGAGGACACCCTCCGCCCCGACCGCCTCGTCCTCGGCTTCGACACCGAGCAGTCCTGGGCCGAGACGGTGCTGCGGCAGTGCTTCGAGAAGATCATCGAGGCGGGGACGCCGACGATCGTCACCGACTGGGCCACCGCCGAACTCGCCAAGGCGTCCGCGAACGCCTTCCTCGCCACGAAGATCTCCTTCATCAACGCCATCGCCGAGGTCTGCGAAGCATCCGGCGCCGACGTCACCCAGCTCGCCGACATCCTCGGCCACGACGCACGGATCGGACGCCGCGGCATGCGGCCAGGCCTCGGCTTCGGCGGCGGCTGCCTCCCCAAGGACATCCGCGGGTTCATGGCCCGCGCCGGCGAACTCGGCGCCGGCCACGCCCTGACGATCCTCCGCGAGGTCGACGCGATCAACAACCGTCGCCGCGAACGCATGGTCGACCTCGCCCGCCAGCAGCTCGACGGCAACCTCGCGGGCAAGCGCATCACCGTCTGGGGCGCCGCGTTCAAGCCGAACACCGACGACATCCGCGACTCGCCCGCCCTCGCCGTCGCCCAGAAACTCCACGAACTCGGCGCCGCCGTCACCGTCACCGACCCCCAGGCCCTCGACAACGCCCGCAAGCAGCACCCCGAACTCGACTACAGCGACGACCCGATCGCCGCCGTCCAGGACGCAGACCTGCTCCTGCACCTCACCGAGTGGCCGCAGTTCTCCCATGTCGACCCGCAGCGCCTCGCGTCCCGCGCCGCGTCCCCGAAGGTCATCGACGGCCGCGGCACCCTCGACGCCGACACCTGGCGCGAAGCCGGCTGGACCGTCCGCGCCCTCGGCCGCCCCTGACCCTCCTCCGTACCGCGAGCCCGTCAGGGAAAACTCCCTGTCCTGCGGGACTACGTGCAGGACAGTCTGGAGTGACCAGCCAGCCCGCCAGACCAGCGCTTCCTCCCTTCCCGGCCGAGCGAGGATACGTGCTCCCCTGAAATCGCAGGAGGTGGGGCGCCTTGCTCTGGGATGCTTTGGCGACACCCTTGTCGAGGAGACGTGCGTGATCATTTTCGACTCGAACGCACTGTTCGGACTCAGTTCGGACGCCCCCAAGTTCGACCTGCTGCGCGCGCTGAAGAGGTCCGGCCGGCACAAGGTCGCCATCCCCTGGATGGTCCGGGAGGAACTGGTCGCGCAGAAAGTGATCCGGCAGGCCGAGGCCCACCAGGAGGCGGTTTCCGCGATCGAGCCCTGAACCGGGTCACCCCGTGGCGGCGGGAAGCGGAGCCGCGCGCGTTCGACACCGAGGAGGCACGGGGCTACTGGCGGAAGAAGTACGGGGACCTGTTCGAGATCATCGAGACCTCCGGCGATGTGGCCCGCCAAGCACTCCTGCGGGAGGCCCACTGCGAGAAGCCTGCCAAGGGCGCAGACGCTAAGGCCAAGGGCGGCGCGAGGGACGCGGCGATCTGGCTCTCCGTGATCGACTACCTGACGAAGAACCCGGGCGAAACTGTCCACTTCGTCAGCGCGAACACGCGCGACTTCGGGGACGAGAACTCATTCCCGTCCCCGATGGGCGAGGACCTCGAAGGTCTCGAAGACCGGCTCGTGCTCCTGACCTCCTTCGATGCCGCCGTCGGGGAGTTCACGACTCCTCTGGAGATCGACGAGAAACACATTGAGGACGTCCTGGTCGGCCTGCTGACGAGGGAGGAAACGCGCAGTCCCCTGGAGTCCGCGGTCAAGGACCTCCTCATCGCCAAGACGGGGTCCTGGGTGGGCACCGAGGCCAACGGCTTCCTGGCCGGCCTCGGCTCCGCCAGTGCCTACGGCCCGGTTCGGTGGAACGCCTGGCTCAGCGCACCCAAAACCTTCCTGCGGCGGGTCCACGAGGTTTCCGGTCACAGGATCGGCGAGGAGGAGTGGTACACGGCGACGGTCGACTGGATCCTCGTCGGCTACGCCTCCCGGCCCGCGACCGCCTCGCTCGACAACCGCTTCGGCGCGGCCGTCGAAGCTGGATCCGTTCACGCTGCTGATCGACGAGATCCTGCTCATTGATCTGGACGCGACCAGGAAACAGCGCCACACCGTCACCCCGGATCTACCGCCGTCTGATCGATGAGCACTCCTCGTCCGAGGCGTTGCGTTGACCACTTGAACCCGCACCGATGAGAGGGCGCAAGCGTCCTGCGAGCAACCGCGCGGTCCGGCCAGGGACTGAGAGTCCGGTGTTTATACCTTGCTCGCGACCACCATGTAGTTCTCGGCCTCAAGATCGAACGTGCTCAGTTCCGTTTGGAGTCCGACCCGGTGCAGCTCGACTTCGAGTTCCTCGTACCGGTAGGGCCAGCAGGACAGCAGTTCCGAGCGGACAAGAACCAACCCGGTCGCATCAACTTGCGCGATCGCAATCTCGATGTGGTGCTCCTCCTCCCAATGCGGCGCAATCTCCCAGCGGTAGACCACGACGGCATCGCGACCGTTCCGGCGGACGAGTCGGTCACTGATCTCCAGCCGGGAACCTCTGGCCCTCACGAGTTCCCAAGTGCGAGATGTGAGTACCAAGCGCCCGCCGGGGCGCAGAAGCCGTGACATCGACTCCAGAGCTGCACCCCTGCCTGTCGCGCCCGCGGCATGGTGAAGCGAGTTGCCAACGCAGAACACCATGTCGAACGTGTTGTCCTGGAAATGGTCGGGCAACTCTTCCCAGTTCGCCCGTACGGCCCGGACGGATGCCCCGAACTCCTCAGACAGCTCTGCAGTCCGACGAACCATCGCCTCGCTGGCGTCAGTTGCGACAACCTGCATGCCACGACCGGCGAGGCCAACCGCCAACTGTCCGGTTCCGCACGAACAGTCGAGGACGTGAGCGTTCGACGGCAGGAGATTGATAACGTCGTCGAACGACGCAGCGAACTCGGCTGGAGGCAACTTTGCATCCGAGATGAGCCATTCGTACACCTCGGCAAGCACGTCATAGCCTGTCACAACCACTACCTCCGTCACGCGGCAGACTCACGGTAGGACGTCAGTCCATCAGCGGAGCAAGCCGGGCACCAATTGGTTTTCGCAAGGATGGCTCTGACGGTGTTTGTGGGTTGTCAGTTGTCCGTTGTCCGCTGACATCGAAGTCGGCCCGGTGCAGGTCAATGACCTGGTCGGGCCTGATTGATTGGCAGTCGTGGCGCCGCGTTGTCGTGGATGTATGCCCTGATCCGGCCGTAGGAGATCGAGATGTCGTGCTCATCCATGAGGCTCACCCAGATCTCCATGGAGGTTCGGCCTGCTTCGATCATGGGATCGATGATGTGTTGGACGGGGTCGATGACCGTGGAGCGACGAGGCAGCGGCTTGCGGGGCCGGGGTTCTGGGCTGTTCAGGGCAGCGCGGACGGTTCGCCAGGTGACGTGATGCCGTCTGACCAGTGCTCTCCCCGACAGGCCCTCGGCTTCTGCGTCGCGGCGAATGCGCTGGTAGAGCTCGGTCTTTGTCGTGCGCTTCGGCTTCCGTGGCGGGTTCGACTTGCGACGTCGGCGCGGAGGTTGAGCATCAGAAAGGACCCGTTCCAGCACCTCGGGTGAACGGTCGGCAAGGGCTGCGAGTCGTTCAAGTCGGGGGCTGCCGAACCAGTTCCGGGTGCCGGTCAAGAAGCCGTGCAGATAGCTGGGCTTGAGATGGTTGGCGCGGGCCAGGCGGCGGATGTAGGAGTCGGCGGTTTCACCGAACTGTGGACGGACCTGGACCGGGAGCCGGGCCAGGCGCTCAGCGGGGGCGTCGGACGTGCCGTTCATCGCCGGTTGCCGGACGTGGTGCGAGGACGACTGGTCTCGGCGGTGTGGTCGAGCGGGATGGCTTCGAGACTCTGCTTCGTGATCTCTTCGGTGCCGGTGAGGATGGCATCGATCGCAGCTCCGCGGATCTGATGGGAGAGTGCTCCGATCATGCCGCCGGTTCGGTGGTGCAGGTAGCGATCCAGGCCGGTGAGGGTGCCCGGCTTGTGGTCGTGCAGGAGGAGTGTCTGTTCCAAGGTGGCGACGAGCCCCTGCCATTCCGGGCCGTAGGGAAACGGCTCGGTGGTGATGAGCGTGAAGCGTCCGGCGATCTGGGCCCCGCGGGTGCCGGACAGCAAGTCGCTGTGCTCGATGTCGATGCCTGCATAGACGAAGGTCGCCGGGATGCGTTCGGAGAAGTACTTGAGAGTGTCGGCGACTTCGGCTCCGCTGCGGCTCGCCAGTGAGATGTTGTGGAGTTCGTCGACCAGGATCAGACCGCATCGGGTGTCGGTGAGGACGCCCACGACGGCTTCGATGATGTCGGTGATGTTCAGTCGGTTCCGGACGGGCAGGCCGAGGAAGCGGCCGAACTCGGCGGCGACCATGCGGGCGGTGGCGGCGGGTGGGACGGTGATGTAGACGACCGGGATCCGGTCGGTGGAGTGTGGATGGCGGGCCCGGTCGGTGAGTTCGTGGGAACGTCCGAGCTGAGTGATGGAGATGGTCTTCCCGGTGCCGGCTGGGCCGGAGACGATCAGGCCCCGGCGGGCGCTGATTGCATGCCGGTTGAGCAGGACGAGTCGGCGGCCGCAGGTCACGGTGTGACGGACGGTGGAGGTCGCGACCACCAGCAGCCGGGCATGATGTTCCAGGCGGGCCGCGTCGTAACTGTCCTCTTCGGTCTTCGAGAGGTGTCGGCGGGCCGAGGAACCCAGTAGATCCGGTGGGGTTGGGGCGAGGGCGATGAAGCGTCTCCACCCGTCGACGGTGGTCAGATGGCGGCCGCTTTCATCGTCGATGGCCTCCACCACCGGGTTTTGGGGCCTCGGTTCGGATGTGGTCACCGGCGTCTCCAGGGATCTTCGAGGGGGTCGAACAGGCCCAGCGGAATCACCTCTGCCAGCGGCTCGTCGTCTGTCGGCTGCTGATCCGCCTCCGGCGGTGGCAGTTCGTCGGGGCGCTTCTTGGAGGTCGTGGCCTTTGTGCGGGCGGCGACCCGCAGATCGCGACGCGATCGCTTCTTGGCGCGGTCGGACGTCTGGGCCGGGCCGCGGTGAGCCCGTTCCAGCAAGGCCGCGGTGGCGTCGGCGATCTCCTCTTCCGTGCCGTCGGGAAGCTGACGGCGGGCGTGGTCCCAGGCCATCTCGCCGAAGGGGGCACCGACCCGGTGCAGGTGCTTCCAGAAGGCGGTGATCCATTTCCCGGTTCGGCGATTGCGTACCCAGATGCGGGAGATGTCGTAGGGGTCGTAGTGGACCTCCCACAAGCCCTTCTTCTCCGTGACGCCGGAGTGCTGGCGCCGCAATGGTCCCAACTCGTCACTGTCGTAGGTGCGGTGATTGATTCTGATCCCGTAGGCGTTGACGGCCTGCCAGCGGGCGGGCAGCAGCTCGATGTAGTCCGCCCCGCCGAGCGGGACGGGAACATAGCCCGCCGATTCGATCAAGGCCGCGTACTTCTCATTCGGTGTGAAAGCCCGCTTCGGCGCATCAGGGTCGCGCAGTCCGTCGTGCGGTCGGTTCTGCCAGACGGCCACGATCCACTCGTCCAGCAGGTCCTGTAGTTCGGGAAGGGACCACAGCGGCCCCAGCTCAAGTTGGCGTCCGCGGCGGTCGGTGGTCGAGCCGGTGTAACCGGCGGTGAACTGGGCGAACAGTGTGGCCACCGATCCCAGCGTGCGCTCGATGGTCCCCTTGTCGGTGGGGGTTGCCTTGTGCGCGGGTTGCAGATTGATGCCCAGGAAGCGGCAGGAAGCCCGGAAGTTCTGCGAGATGAAGACCTTTCCGTGGTCGCAGACGATCGTCTCGGGAAGGATCACCGGCCGGGCTGCCGCATGATCGAGCCGCTCGTCCAGGGCAAGGAGACGTTGGTGCGGCAGCACCGAGCGGGCCATGCTCAAGGCTTCCGACCAGCCGGGACGCATCGGCTCCGGGGTGATGCTGCGGGCCAGCAGCACCGAGGCGTCGGCCGCTTTGGTGGTCGGCCGCAGGACCGCGGCGGTCACGGTCCGGGTGGCGATGTCGACCATCGCGGTGAGCTCGACTTTCTCCGCAATGCCGTCGTCCAGGCGGACCAGGACGTCCAGCGGGGTGGAGTCGATCTGCACCAGTTCGCCGGGCGCGCAGGCCGGTAGCTCACCGAACAGTCCCGGCGGCTGGCGGTCCAACGAGCGCCGGGTGCGGGCCGAACCGGCGGTGTGCGTGCCGGTCGCGAGCTTGGCGAAGAGTCGGTAAAGCGTGCGCTGGGACGGCAGATCGACCGGTGGATCGCTGGTCGCGAGGATCTGCCCGGTCCGCCAGACGATGAACCCGATCGTGCGGGACGAGGCATCCACCGCTTCGGCGATCGCTTGCCGCATCGCGTCAACCACGGCTGGCTCTGCCCGTCCGAACTGCGACATCTGCTTCGCTGAGCGGCCATCGACCAGACCGACCAGGCCGTCACGCTGATAACGCTGACGCAGATGCTTGACCGTGCTCGCGGCCACCGGATGCCCGTCAGCACTCAACTGGGCCGCCTTCGTGGCCTCGCGCTGAGTCAGGCTGTGCCGCCGCGGATCGAACTCCGACCTGGGCGCCGCACCTCTCGGGGCATCTGGGGGCAACCCGTTGAGCACTTCCAGGATGTGCCTCTCCCACCATCGGGCCCGTTCGACTGCCACCGGCGGAAACTCCTCCAGCCGTGCCGTCGGCGGGACCCGTCGTGTCCCACTCATCGGCCGACCGCCGGTCCGGATCGGACCTGGGTGGCCGGCCCCAGCAGATGTCCGGACAGATCAGCGGCCAGTTCGTGCCGCCAGAGCAGGTGGAACAAGACCGGCAACGTCACCAAGGTCTCGCCGACGAGCCGGGCTCCCTCCAAGAGCGGGCAAGGCAAGGCGAACATGCTCCGCAGAGCCGTGGCGATGTCCTCGCGGAAGCACCGCGAGTGCCGGTATCGAGACAGCCAGCGGACATTAGCCATCAGCACCGGTGCTGGAGTCCCCACCCGTTCGAACTCCCAGCCAGCCCGGGCACAAGCCCCGCGAGTCACTTCAAAGGCTGCCGCGTCCTTGGGCTCGATCCGCTCATCCGCCCGGACGTCGACGACCAGCGCAGACCCGTCCTGACGGCGTACGAAGTAGTCCGGCGCATGCCGACGTTCGCGTTCCCCGTCGTGCCAGTGCAGCCAGAACGGCTGCGACGCCATGCCCGTCACCAGCGGGTCGAAGTCCAACAGGATCAGCCGATCCCGCTCCAGCCACGACTCGTAGCCCACATGTCGATCCACCGTCACCGCCCAGTACCAGCCGGAAAAGTGGCGATCCCCGCGCGACCAGCGAAATGGGCGCACCGGCTGTACGTCCTCGAACCTCTCGGTCACACACGACCGCAGCGAACGACGCTGGCGTTTCCCCGTGCCGTCGACGAAGGCCACCTCGAAGCGCGGTTCGGTCTCTGAACCGAAGAACACTGCCTCCGTCGCCACAGCCACCCCCAGAACCCGGCCCTCGGGCCAGATTCGCTGACGCAGAACGTCTCCGGGCCGGAATCCCTGTCAAGGGGCTCGATTGGATGACAGAGGACATCCGTCTGAGTGGATGTCACCGGCTGGTTAGCTGGGAAGTTGTTCGTGAGAAGTAGTGTCACTCGCGGGGTTGCGGTGGCAAGGTGAATGTGCTCAGTGAAGGAGCACCGCCGATGCCGCCTGGTCAGTCGAAGGTCGAGTTGTATGCCGCGCTGCGGCGTGACGCTCGCGAGGGCATGTCGAACCGGGCGCTAAGAGGCCGTAAAGAATCAACACGTTGCTTGACGGTCTCCCTGTCGTTGGTGTGATATGCGCATACCGAGCGAGGTCCGTGACCAACTTGCCCTGAGATTCGGGGTGTTGTTACCCCATCTGAATGAGCGGCAGCAGCGGCTGGCGCTGGCCGCCGAGGCCCGGCTGCTGGGGCACGGCGGAGTCCGGGCCGTCGGGCGTGCCGCAGGGGTGAGCGAGACGACGGTACGCAAGGGCGTCTTCGAACTGGAGGACGGCGAGGATCCCCTGCCCGATGGCCGGGTCCGCCGGGACGGCGGCGGTCGCAAGAACGCCGAGGAGCTTGATCTGCTGCTCGTTCCGGCGTTGCTGGCCCTGGTCGAGCCGGATGAACGGGGCGATCCGATGTCGCCGCTGCGGTGGACGACCAAGTCGCTGCGGTCCCTGGCCGGGGAACTGACGCGGCAGGGCCACGCCGCGTCGGCGCCGACCGTGGGCAGGCTGCTGCGGGAGAACGGGTTCAGCCTGCAGGCCAATGCCAAGACGCTTGAAGGCGCTCAGCACCCCGACCGGGATGCGCAGTTCCGGTACATCAACGACCAGGCCAAAAACCATCAGTCGGACGAAGAGCCGGTGGTCAGCGTGGACACGAAGAAGAAGGAAGCCGTCGGGGAGTTCAAGAACGCGGGACGCCAATGGCGGCCGGCCGGTGAACCCGTACGGGTCGACGTCCATGACTTCCCCGGTGATGCGCTGGGCAAGGCCCTGCCCTACGGCATCTACGACCTGGCCGCGGACACCGGCTGGGTGAACGTCGGTACGGATCACGACACCGCCACCTTCGCGGTCGAATCGACCCGCCGCTGGTGGAACGGGCAAGGACGCCTCGACTACCCGCAGGCCACCCGTCTGCTGATCACCGCCGATGCCGGCGGCTCCAACGGCTACCGCACCCGGGCCTTCAAGACCGAACTCGCCCGGTTCGCCGCCGAGTCCGGCCTGGCCGTCACGGTCTGCCACATGCCGCCGGGCACATCGAAGTGGAACAAGGTGGAACACCGGCTGTTCTCCGCCATCACCATGAACTGGCGCGGCAGACCGCTGAACAGCCACGAGGTCGTCGTGCAGTCCATCGCCGCGACCACCACCCGCACCGGCCTCACCGTCCATGCCGAACTCGACACCGGCGCCTATCCCACCGGGGTGAAGGTCAGCGACGCCGAGCTGAACGCGGTGCCGATCACCGGCCATGCCTTCCACGGCGAATGGAACTACACCGTCCATCCCCGCCCCGCCGGCCCGGAGGCAGGCCCCACCGGGCCGGCGGCGGTCTTCGACCGCGGTGCTCTGTCACATCCCGCGCTGACCGGCATGCCCCGCACCGCACTGACCGAGCTGACCAGGGCCCTGACCGCCGACTGGCAGACGCTACAAAAACAGGACTCCGCCACCCGACGCGACGGCGGCGAGCGACGCCGGGCCC
Source organism: Streptomyces sp. NBC_01622 (assembly GCF_045209635.1). Lineage (NCBI taxonomy): Bacteria > Bacillati > Actinomycetota > Actinomycetes > Kitasatosporales > Streptomycetaceae > Streptomyces > Streptomyces sp. NBC_01622. The sequence continues at coordinate 101,618 of NZ_CP109293.1, read as the reverse complement.
CGGGCGGCGGCCGCAAAGCCAAACTCGACCTGGCCGACCGGGTCCTGGCCACCGTGCTGCAACAAAATCTCGGCCTGCTGCCCACCGCGCTGGCCCACCTCTTCGCCGTCAGCAAGGACACCATCCGCCACGCCACCAGTGAAATCCGGCAACTGATGGACCAACACGCGCACACACCCCGGCCCCCAGCAGCACACCTCAACACCCTGGCAGGACTCCTCGTCCACGCCACTACACACTGCGCGACCCTCACGACAGACACCAAACCGGCGTGTTGATTCTTTACGGCCTCTAACTGATCGTTTCAGAATGAGATCGTGATCTCGACTTCTCGGCGACGTAGATCTCGTTGATGCCACGGAACCGGTTGCTCTTCTTGCACGTTGCCTCGACAGGTCTATGCGGGGGAAGAACCTTGTCGAGCTTGAGCTTCCCGTCGGTGCGGGCGGTCGGACGTGGGGCGACCTGGTACCGCGGCGACAGCCATATCCACTCCGTGCGCTCGGACGGAGGGGAACTCACTCCGGAAGAGTTGGCGCTCCGAGCCCGCGCTGCCGGGCTCGACTTCATCGCGACGACAGAGCACAAAGCCGCTGCGGAACCAGGTGCATGGGGGCATCTGGCCGCCGATGACTTCTTGATTGTTCTCGGCCAGGAAGTGACCACGAAGACCGGGCACTGGCTCGCGCTCGGCCTTCGTCCCGGCCAGTCCGTCGACTGGAACTACGGGGTCGGAGACGGACTGATCGATCAGTGTCTGGACCAGGTCCATCGGGTGAGGGGCCTATGCGTAGTGGCGCACCCGCATGCGCCCTATGCATCGGGCGACTTCATGTACCCCTTCCAGGGCTTCGACGTGGTGGAGGTATGGAACGGGTCATGGACTTCTGACCAGCCCTGGCAGGCTGACAACGAGGTTGCGCTGGCCGAATGGGGGCGGAGGCTCGCAGCCGACATTCAGGCGGATTCGTGGCGGCCGGTGATGGGCAACAGCGACACGCACTTGGAGGGGCAGATCGGCATCCCCCACACGGTGGTCTTCGCTGAAGAGTTGAGCACGGAGGCGATCCTGGCGGGGATCCGCTCTGGCCGGAGCTGGATCGCCGAGTCGGCAGCCGTGGAGGTGTCGTTCACGGCCCATTTGGAGGGCCGCATCGCCGGAGTGGGAGAGCGACTCGCAACACATGGTGGGCAAGTAGAGGTCCGCGCAGCGGTACAGGGCGTGCCAGCGGCGACTGTCAGTTTCCACACCGATCGAGAGAAGGTCCACCGCGCGGTCGTTCCGGCTGATGGAGCAGGTCTGGTGCAGTGGTACACGACGGCCGAGGACTCGGCGTTCGTCCGCATCGAGGTCCGCCACCCCGACGGGACCGTCGCCGCACTCACCAACCCGATCATCCTGTTCTGACTGATCGCTTCATTGTGCGGTGCGCAGGCGACGGAGGCAGATGAGGCTGCAGGCCAGTTCGAGCAGGCCCTGGTGTAGGTCGGCGCGTCGTTCATAGCGGATCCGAAGTCGCTTGAACTGGTGCAGCCAGGCGAAGGCGCGCTCCACCACCCAACGCACCTTGCCGAGCCCGAACCGTGACCGACGCCGCGTCGGGCGATCAGCGGCTTGATGCCGCGCTTCCACAGCAGTCGGCGGTACTTGTCGAAGTCGTAGCCCCGGTCGGCGTACAGGCGCCGCGGCTTGCGGCGACGGCGTCCCCGCAAGCCGCGGATCGCTGGGACCGCATCGAGTAGCGGCAGGAGTTGGGTGACGTCGTGGCGGTTGCCGCCGGCGAGCGCGATGCCGTGGCGGTCGACGATCAAGTGGTGCTTGGAGCCAGGACGGGCGCGGTCGACGGGCGAGGGGCCGACGTGGTCCCCCCTTTGAGCGCCCGGACGTGTGACCCGTCCACAGCGCAGTCGTCTAGGTCCAGCAGGTCGGCGCGGCGCAACTCGGCCAGCAGTACGGCGTGTAGACGCGGCCACACGCCGGCCTCGGTCCAGTCCCTCAGTCGGCGCCAAGCCGTCACGCCGGAGCAACCCACAGTCTCCGCAGGAACATCGCGCCAGGCGACACCGGTCCGCAGCACGTACAAGACGGCGGCAAGTGCCGTCCGGTCCGGAACACGCAGCCGCCCCGGGAAACGGTGGCGCCGCTCGGGAGCAGCCGGCAGTAGCGGTGCCACCTGCTCCCACAGATCGTCCGGAACAAGATCAGTACGCACCCGGACACCCTGCCGAGCAAGATCGTCCAGCACAAGTCCTGCCGCTCAACTCATTCTGAAACGATCAGTTAGTCCCCGGCCCGCAGGGCATCCTGAGCACGCCTTTCCGGCATCAGCCAAGCAGCGGGTCAACCCCTGACTGACGGCACGCATCTGCGGTTAGATACCGAGACCGCCCACGACGTGCGTCTCCTGACGGGTGAGTTCACCCGTCAGCAGCGGCATGACCTTGCCGATGGCATCCTTAGCCTCGGGCAACTGCAACGATGCATCGTGATGCTCCTTGCTCTGCCACACCTCGCTCACCCACACGGTGTCTTCATCGGTGGCCGATTCGGTCACGACATAGAGATCACATCCCGCTTCGCGTAAACCGTCCGCGCCGGCGACCAGTACTGCGACCACCTCCGCTCGGTGACCGGGTTTGACTTTCATCGAACCGATGTAGCCGTAACGCATGACACTCCTCTTGGTCACGGACGAGATCCGCACGCGAGCCTAAGCGTTGTCCCGTAAATGATCTTTGATGTGCTGGATGCCCTGCCGTTTCTCCGTCACCCGGCGAGTGCGAGGTTGTGCAGGCGGGCGATGCCGAGCATGGCGTGGTGGACACCGGCCCCTTTGAGGCGGCAGTCGCGGAGGATTTTCCAGGTCTTCATGCGGGCGAAGGCATGCTCGACGCGTGCACGTACTTTGCGATGGGAGGTGTTGTGTTCCTCTTTCCATTCAGGGAGTTGGGCCTGGCCCGGTTCACGTCGGTGCGGGATGACCAGGCCGGTGCCGCGGTAGCCGCCGTCCGCGATGACCGTTGTCTTGCCGACGGCGTCCTTCGCGCCGGACAGTTCCCATGCCTTGCAGTCGTTGCGGTTGCCGGGCAACGGGCGGCCGACGGCGACGACGAGCCTGGTGTCGGCGTCGATGACGACCTGGTGGTTGGTCGAGTAGCGGTAGTTCTTCGACTGCTCGGCGACCTGGTGATCGCGGGTGGGAACCAGGGTGCCGTCCACAATCAGCACGGCGTCCTTGCGGAACCGCCTGCGTTGCTGGAGGGCGAGCGCGGGTCCGAGGTGGTCGATGATGCGGTCGGCGGCCGACTTCGACACCCCGAACAGCGGCGCCAGTTGGCGCAGCGTCAGGTTCGTCCGCCAGTACGCGGCGACCAGCAGCACCCGGTCTTCCAGCGGCAGGCTCCACGGCCGGCCCTTGCGCACCGGATCTGCCCCCTCGCGTCGCAACGCGGTGATCAGCTTCCCGAACTGACGCGGACTCAGCCCGGTGAACGGGGCTATCCAGGACGGCTCCGACGCCGTGATCACACCAGCCACGACAAGATCATCTCATCCCTGACCAGCAGTTACGGGACAAGTCTTAGCGGGGTCGACGGCAGCTCAACTGGGCGTCGGTCGACGGCGTGGATCGGCAATATGCCGCGCCTCATTGCCCCCAGAGTCAACCCCCGAAGGATTTCCGGAGCCGACCACTTAGTCGCGAGGTCGGCGACCCGGGGCGGCTCCGCCGCCCGCCGCGGGGCAGGCAAATGTGCGTGCCGAACACCCCGTGGCTTTTGATCAACACCGCATCGCGAGGGCGGCAACGCAGGAGGCGGAGGTCAGCTGGCCAGCTACCTGCGGCTTTGCCCACGCTAGCCGGTATTTACGCGTCAACGGATCGCGCTGGGCGAGCATGCCGAGGATTTGGACACGGTCCTGGGACTGAACTGCTGGACACGGCGTGAGACTTCACGAGAAGCCGCAGGTCACATCCTCGGCCTAGGACACGAGCGGCGAGACCCTACAGACATTTGTTGGGTCTCGGACTCCGTGGCCGAATCTCACGGTAGATGGCCACTCGGTGGCCAACCGGCCACGAATCTGAGACTGGCTGGTCAGCCTGCTCACTCACTGGAGCGAATCGAGCGTGAGGCAGACGTTCCACGGCCAGTGTCCTAGCAGCGTGGCTGGTCGGCCACCGGCTCGTGTGTGTGGGGGAGGGGGGGTACACCATGATCGTCCTGCCATCACGCTCAGTGTTTCGCCGTCGAGTCGGTGAAGTCGTCGATCAGCCGAGCATGGCGGGAGCCGAATAGGGGCGCGCCGCCGACCGGGCCTGCGACACTGGTCCTGGACAGCAGTGGATGTCGAGTGGAGGGCTGGATGGCCGGCGAGGACCAGGGGATACCGGGGATTGGACTCACCGAGGCCATCCAGACGTTACGTGCCGAGCTACTTGCCGCTCAGCGCGATCCGAGTCACCAGGACATCCAGTTCCCGATCCAGAGCATCACGATCGAGCTGAAGGTAGCCGCCACGCGCTCGGCGGACGGCAAGGCGGGCTTCAAGATTCCGTTCGTCAACGCCGAGTTGGGCGTTGGCGCCGGGTGGCAGAAGGAAAGCCTGCAGGCGATCACCGTGGTGTTCGACGCGCCCGTCGACCAAGCCGGCAACCGGGTTAAGGTGGTCTCGGCCGGAGACCAGGTGAAGGGCTAGTCCCGTCGTGGTGGCCCTGGCAGACCGGGTGGTCGAGGTCGTCAGCGACTTCGGTCCGAGCGCCTCGCCGAGATACCGGTACGGATCCGGCTGTGTCATGTCCGGGCGAACCGTGCTCACCGCGGCGCATGCCGTGGTGGGGGCCGACACGGTCTGGGTACGGGGACGCGACAAGCGCCAGCGCGAAGCTCGCGTGGATCCCGCCTATGTCGGCGATCCGGAGTCCGTCGACCTCGCGCTGGTCGAGCTCGACGAGGACACAGGCTTCCCAGCGCTCTTGGTTGCTGCGGTGGACCGTGGCAGTGGCGTACCCGAGGTCATCGATCGCTGCCACACCGTCGGCTACCCGGCTTTCAAAGAACGTACTACGCAGGGCTCCACGGTCAGGGACACCGTGGGCGTCAGCGGGCACATCTCCGTGCTGGCGAACCTGGTCAGCGAATTGCTCACGCTGCACGTCACCGCGTCCCCTCGGCCGTTGCCGCAGCACGGGCAGTCGTTGGCCCAGACGGAGTGGTCCGGCATGTCGGGCGCACCCGTCTGGGCGGGCGAGTACCTCGTCGGCGTCGTTACCGAGCACGCCCCCTGCGAAGGGGCATCGGCGCTCACCGTCACGCCGCTTACGCACCTCGAACGGTTGAGCAACGCCGAGCTCTGGTGGCCAAAGCTCGGCGTGGAGTGCGCGGCCGGGCTGGTACTCATGCCCGCGCCCAGCGGCGAACGGCAGCGCCCCGCCTACACCTCGACGCTGCGCGAGATCCACGCGCGTACTTCTCTGCTGCTGAACCGGGAGCGCGAGCTCGCCGACGTCGCGGCCTTCGCCGTCAGCGACCAGAGCTATCGCTGGATGGTCGGCGGTGCGTGGGCCGGCAAGACCTCGCTGGCAGCGGAGGTCGTGCTGGGCGCGATGCCGCCGCAGGTCCGCGTGGTGGCGTACTTCCTGTCCCGGCGGGAAGCCGACGCCGACAGCAACCACTTCCTCGCCGCCGTCGTTCCGCAGCTCGCGTACCTGCTCGACGACGACCCACCAGATCCCGACCTGCATGGGTTCCGGGCGCTCTGGGAACGTGCGACGGCGTGGGCTGCCCAGCACAACCGCCACCTCCTACTGGTCGTCGACGCGCTCGACGAGGACCTGCAGCCGCCGGGGTCGCCGAGCGTGGCCGCTCTCCTGCCTACGCTTGCGGGCGGAGCCGCGCACGTGCTGGTGACCAGCCGGCCACACCCCGACCTGCCGACCGATCTACCGGTCGACCACCCACTGCGAGGTGTCACCCCCACGCCCCTGCGGCAGAGCTCAGAGGCACGGGCAGTGGAGCAGCGGGCCAGACAGGAAATCGAGGAGCTCCTCCGGGGCAACGATCCGCAGGCCGACCTGGCTGTCGAGGTGCTTGGTCTCCTGGCCGCCGCGTCCGGGCCGCTTGCCGTCGACGACCTGACTGCTCTCACCGGCCAACGTCCGCGAACCATCCGGCGGTTCGCTACGGAACGCGCGGCCCGCAGCCTGCAGCCAGTAGGCGCGGAAGGGCAGCGCAGGTACCAGTTCGCCCATGCTGCCCTCCTCGACTACTGCGCGAACGGCGAGGACACCAGTGAGCTGGAGTTCGAAGCCCGGATCCATCAATGGGCGCAGGAATGGCAAGCTCAGGGCTGGCCGACGGGCACGACCCCTCGCTACCTCCTGGACTCGTACCCCACCGTGCTGGCCGCCCTTGACCGGGAGCGGTTTCACGTCCTCGTCACGGACATCGGCTGGCAGGACACCGCCGTTCGCAGCATCGGCGTCGACGCTGTGCTCCCTCACATGCGCAATGCCAGGCTCGTCACGGAGGTGGGTAGCTCGATCACGGACAAGCGGATCGTGGCGCAAGCGCACAATCTTCGCCCTCCGCTTCCCATCGAGCGACCTGGCTACGCCGTCGGACAGTTAATCCTGCAAGCCCAGCTTGACGGCGACTTGGTGACCGAACGGTACGGCCGGGAGCGCCTGAGCGACCTCGATCAGAAGGTGCCGTTCCCGCGGTGGGCCCACCGCACCAACCCCGCGCTGGCATACGAGCTCGGCATCCACCCGGGCGGGGTGTCCGCCCTGACCGTGTTGTCGAACGGCCAGATCGCGACGGCGGGCGGCGCCCGCGGCAGGCTGCTGCTGTGGGATCCGACGCTGCCCGGCTCCCGGCCGCGGGAGCTCGGCGAGCATGGCCTAGGCGTCACCGCGATGACCAGCACGCCGGAGAACGTGATCGTCGCCACAACTGCCTCCGGTCGGATGTTCCTCTGGAGCCAGGTCTCCAAAGGCGCCCCGGACTCCGAGTTCACGGCACGTGCGGGCTCGGTGGCCCACCTTGTGGTGCTCCCGGACGGACGGTTGGTGAGCGCCACCCGGGTGGCTGGGCCGTTGCTGGTGTGGGACCTCACCGCACCAGCGAAGGACCCGATGCAGCTCCGCCGCCACAATGACTCTGTGGACGCGGTGATCGGCCTGCCCGGCGGCCGAGTGCTGACGGCGTCCGGACCCGAAGGCCGCCTGGACATCTGGGAGCCACACGCCAGCCAGCTCGACGAGCGGCCGGTTCGCCTCGGCTCGCACGGCGAGCGGGTGATCGGCATGGCCCTGTTGACGGACGGAATCCTGGCGACCGTTGGCAAACGTGAGGGACAAGTCCTGCTGTGGGAGCCGCTCGAGCCTGGCACGACGCCGTTCGAGCTGAGCAGGCAGGGCGACCACAAGGACATCGTGCACACAACGGCCGCGATGACTCCGCGCGAACTCGTAACGGCATCCGGCCCTGAAGGCCGACTGCTCGTCTGGTGGCTCAGTACGATGGGATCTTCACCGGGCCCTCGTGGCCAGGAGATCAACTGGGATGCGATGCGGGACAATCGCGAGCCAATCCCATTCGGATTCCATGGCGAGGCCGTCCGCCAGCTGTCGGCGGTATCCCACAACCGCCTGATCACCGCCGGCCGCGATGGGGGCCGACTGCTGGGGTGGGATACCACCTTCCGCTACCACTACCGGCATGGCCCCGCCTACCACGAACCCATCGACAGGCTCGCCACCCTGCCAGGCGAACGCCTGGTCAGCGCGTCCCGCTGGGAAGGCGACCTGCTGGTCTGGGACCCGGCCGATGGCGGCCAGCAACCGACCAAGTTGGGCAGCACAGGCGGCCACGTCGACTCCCTCGCGGTGCTGCCCGATGGACGCGTCGTCACCCAGTCCGTGACCAAAGGCGGAGCGCTGGAAGAGTTGCTGATCTGGGATCCCTCGAGCCCGGAAGAGCCCTCGCGATCCCTCGGGTTCGTGGGGACACAGGCCGTTCCACTCGCGGTCCTGCCGACCGGATACATCGTAACCGCGGGCAGGCGGCTGGGGCTGGCGGTGTGGGACCCTGATCTCCCGGGATCGGACCCTGCGGTCGTCGCCGGGCTCATCGAACCGGTCGATCATCTGCTTCCGGTTTCCGCTCGTCACGTCATCACGGCGTCCGGCGACCATGGTCAACTGCTGCTGTGGGATCTCACCGCAATAGACGGTCCGTTCGAACTGGGCAGGCTCGGTCGGAAGGTCAAAATCATGCTGGCCCTGGCCGAGACCACCCTGCTCACGGTGGGCGTCGGCCCTGGAGACCTCTACCTCTGGGACCTCACCGAACCGTTCCGGCACCCGACGCACCTTGGTCACCACGGCCGGGACGTCACTGCCGTCGCCCTATCCGACGGGCGATTCGTCACTGCGGGCGACTCCGATCACGTACGGATCTGGGAGCACGACGGCAGGTCCACCGTGTTGTGCGCGACGGGTCCGATCCGAGCGCTGGCCACCGCACCGGCTGCGGACGGCCATCATGTGTTTCTCGCGAGCGAACTCGGTGGGCTTTCGGCGTGGTGGGTTCCGGCCGGCTGGTCCTAGACCCCCGACTCACGTACAGAGCCAGACCAGGAAACGTCGCCAGGGCAGCCGTGACTGGGGACGGGGCGGCAGCCCAGAAGGCGGTCGTGTAGCTGTGTGTGGACGCCTGGAGAAGTTGCTCACGACAGTGGCCAACGTGCCTACTGGTGTAGTTGCAGCTAGCGCTGACGGCGGGGTTGGACAGCAGCGCGGTGTCGATTGCTTCATCGACCTTCGGTTTTGATCCACACCAGATCCGCGTTCCGGTGGAGCTCGGGATCCCCCACGAGCAGGCCGCGGCCGCGCAGGAACTGGCAGACCGGGCTTGGCCGCCAGGCTCGCATCGAGCCGGGCGAGGGCGTGGACATCGCGCTCGTAGTCAGCCGTCCCGGCGCCCAGGCAGTACGTGAGGATGGTGAGCGTGCGAGTGTCCTTGCGGTAGTCCGGTCGTCGCTTCCGCCGCTGCTGGGCGAACTCCTCCGCCAGGTGCCGGGCAGACTCGGTCAGCGGCGACTCGCTAGCCCGGCCGGCGGACCTGTACCGGGAGCGGGGCTGACCTCCGGGTATGACGGACACAGCCCACTCATCCGGCCCTTGAGGCGGGGAGCCGCCCCCGAGTTATGTTTCTGCGGTCACCCCGAGGATTCGGCCAGGGCCGTGAGACTGAGTGACTGGCCACGACGTGAGACACCGCGAGAAGGCGCAGGTCACAGGATCGCCGTGGGACACGAGCGACGGAACCTACACCCAGTGTAGGTTCCGAATAGGGATGTCGTTTTCCAAGTGACTTGTCATCAACTTGTCGTTCGGACCAGCCGCTAATGAGCGGCAAGGATCTCCTCCAGAACGAACGACGCATCTGCCGGGAGGCCGTCGCCATCGCGAACCCCTCCGGCGCAGACGACCAGGGCCTTCCAGAGCGCCCAGCCTTGTCCACGCTCCCAGGTCGCCTCGTCTACCCCTAGCAGATCGCGGAACGCGGCCCGACTCTTGCCGGTCAGTATCGTCCAGGCGATCGACAGATCGCAGGCCGGGTCTCCGACTCCGCAGGTGCCGAAGTCGATGACGGCCGCGAGCGCACCGTCCTTCACCAGAAGGTTCCCCGAGGCCATGTCACCGTGGAACCAGGCTGGCTTACCATCCCACGAGGCTCGCAACGCCCGTTCCCAGATCTCCTCGGCGGCCTCGGTCCGGATCAAGCCGTCCAACATCTCCAGAGCGGCCCGGGCCCACCCGTCATAGGTCGTCAGTGGTCCGCCGCGGAACCAATTGTGCAGTCCCGGGCCCGGTCCGCCTGTCGGGTCGATCCGCTGCAGGGACACGAGGAACTCCGCAAGGTCGATGGCGAACGCCGTCATGTCCTCGACGACGGCACGGGCCGCAGGCTCGCCACCGATCCACCGATAGACCGACCAGTCGTGTGGAAAGCCCTCATCGGGTACGCCTCTGGCCAGCGGAACCGGGATCTCCAACGGCAACGCGGGTGCGAGCACCGGCAGCCACCGGTGCTCCTTCTCCACCGCCAGCGCGTACTCTCCGGCGGTCGGCAGCCGCACCAGCATCTCGTCACCGAGGCGAAAGGTGCAGTTGTCCCAACCCTGCGCATCGACCGGCCGGACCTCAAGGTCGGACCACTGCGGGAACTGCGCGGCGATCAACCTGCCCGCCACCGCGGCGTCGACCGGTTTCCGGTCCGGCAACGGCAGGACCTCGGGCGTCTCGTTCATCGGGGGCGACCGTACGACGCCCTATCAGATCGCCACAAGCGATTTCTGATCGTCCCGCACTCAGTCCGGTGTCCGTCCCCCGGTCCAAGCGGCTCGAAGCAATGCACCCCAGCCGCTGCCCCGCCAAACGCCGCACCTGCTACACCTTCACAGCCGAGGGCTACCGAGCCGCCCGGCGCGAAACCCAACACCGCACCACGGCCTGAGGAAACCGACAGATCTGTCGGACGAATCCTCGACAAGATGCCTGGACAGCACCCCAAAACACCAGGTCATGTTCCCACCGACCGACAAGTCAAATCGGAACCTACACCCAGCCTATGGGCCGTCCCGCCGCACGGCACGACGAAGGCTGGCGCACGCGCCGCGAGCTACGCGCCGGTTTCTTGGTGCAGGTCCAGGAAACAGCGCAGCCGCACGCCGGGTTCGCCGGGCTCGCGAGTTGTACGGTCCGCCGTCGCGGTCGCCCACCGCGCAGCGAGCGCTTCCTGAAACGCGAACACGCGGCCGCCTGGCTATCTGCCGTACTTTGCGGCCCTAGTTTGCTCGCTCTGGCCAAGGTGTTTGTCCTGCGCAAGAGCGATCCCAACGACATGAAGATCCTAGGGAAGGCAGCTGGAGGACCACGCCCTGCGGCGTAACCGCCAGCCCGAGTGCTCCCGCTGGGTCCGGTCGACACTGCGTTCGACCTGGCGACGGCGCCACACCATTGAGCTCGACAGTCAGGGACTAGCTGCACGCCCTGCGCGCCTCTCTGCCCCCCCCTGCTGTCACCCGCCTGGCGGTTCCTGCCCTGAGCGCATGCCCGATTGCACAGAGCACCTGTCCATGGATTCAGGGGCGCCGCTCTCCTCGGTCGAGCTGGTCACGGACGAGGGCATAGAGATCCTGATCTATGGGCCCGGCCCGGGATACGAGGTCGTCGACTACTCGTTCGTTCCGGCCGTCCTCGTCGATGAGGAGAGCTGACGTCGGCACGCGACCGGGAACGTAAGTCCGGTGCGCCGAGGGGGCATTACCTGAGACCCTGTGATCCAAATCTTGGGTCACACAGAGGTTCAGACCTTGATCATTCTCGATTCGGACGTGGTCCGGCGCCTTGGGCTGCACGACAGCAGCGCCGACTTGTTGCGGGCCCTGCGAGCGGTCGGCGAACGCGTTGCCATCCCCTGGATGGTGGAGGAGGAACTCGTCGCACAGCGAGTCATCGCTCACCAGGAAAGCCACGACGAGGCAGCCGCTGCGCTGAAGCGTCACGCGCGGCACACTCCATGGAAGCCCGACAGCCACATCGAAGAGCCCGACACAGAACGCGTCCGGAAGCACTGGGCAGCAGCGCTCGGGACTCTCGTGGAAACCCTCCCAGCGAACTCGGCGGCCCTGGAAGCCGCCTTCTACCGCGAGGCGAACGCCCTCCCGCCGTGCGGGAAGCTGGGCAAGAACAAGACGGGCTCCAGGGACGCCGTCATCTGGCTCTCGGCGATCGCGTACGCCCGCGAGCACCCTGAGGAGACCGTCTACTTCGTCAGCGAAAACACCGGGGACTTCTACGGAGACGGCCGCGCGTATCCCCCGCCGATGGACAAGGATGTCGCTGAACTCGGCGACCGGTTCATTCACTTCACGAAGCTCGATGAGGTGATCAAGCGGTTCACCGAGGAGACGGACACGGACGAGGCTCTTGCAGCCGAAATCCTCGGCTCGCAAACGCTGCTCCGGGAGATCGAAAGGGCGGCGGAGAAGCGCCTCAACTCGGGCGAGCCCTTCCCCTGCACGACACTTGGGCGTGAAGTCGGGCAGGAGACGGAATCCATGCCCGCCGGAGGCTGGGTCACGGTAACGGCATCGCTCCGCTCAGTGCACGAAGTCCGGGCGTACCGGATCGGCGAGCAAGAGTGGTACGCGGCCGTCGTCCGGTGGTGTCTCTCCGGTTTGGCCTACTTCAACGGCGAGTTCAGTGCCGGTTCCGGAGGCTCATCCTGGACCACATCCGTCCTCTTTACCCCAGATGTCGCCAACCCCCGCGTGACGGTCCTCCGCCACGACCTACCCCTCGCACTCTCCCCCGAGGAGTTCACATCCCTCGGGCTCACCAACCGAGTCGTCTCACTCGCCCCACTTGCCGAAGTCTTGGGCGACTTCTTCCGGAGGCTCGAAGCGGTTCGGACGCAGGCGAATCACGGACTCCCTCGGGCCTACGAAGGCGCGCTGGTGAGGCAGGCTCGCCAAAGCGCCCTGGAGCGGCGGCTGAAGGCCGCACTGGCGGATGAGGACGACGACGAGTAGGCGCGAACCGGTCAGCTCCGGCTCCGGCCGGAGCCTCCGCCGCTGCCTCTTCCGATACTGCGCTGGTACCGCTGCGCCTCGCGGCTGCCCGACCCCCGGCATGCCCTCGGCACCCGGTCGGTTAGCCGTTCAGCACCTCTTGCGCAGCGTCGATGAACTCGTGCAACTTCGCCTCGAACGAGGCCATAGTGAAGTTCTCCACACCCAACACGAAGCGGGCCTGTCGCGCCTTGTCGTACACGTTGGGCGGCCCTTCGAGCTTGATGAGGCTCAGAGCGATGTCAACTTCCATGACGTTCCCTGACGTCTGCGCGAACACACCTTGCGACGTCTTGTTGGCTTCCTGCTCTGCGCTGGCCACAAAGGCCGCATAGACGTTGCGCCGTGCGTCCTGCAGCCGGGCAACACGTTGCTCGTCCAAGGTCTGCTGCACCGTCACGAGTACGGCCTGAGCCTGCTTGTCGCCGGCGTATTGCGCCGCAGCCGCCTGTCGCCTCCCCGCGAGAATCGTGAACAGGCCGGTGAGTCCGCTGCCCGCCAGGGCAGAGCCAGCGGCGATCAATGCAATCCCAAGATCCCCCATGGCGCAGATTGTGCCAACTGGCCTGTCTCAGCGCACCGTTACCCCGAACCTCGGCTGCCTCCGCTGCGCCCCCTCCTCCGCTGATGCTTCGCCCGTACCGCTGCGGACCGCGGCTGACCCGTCCCCCGGCCCGGCCACGGCGCGCGGCCGGCGACTTCACGGACGACGTGCCGACCGAGGTCCAACTCCGCGACGACGTACCGCATGGTGTCGCAACCGTGGTCGTCCACCTTCACCGGCTCCTCGGGCTCCGTCTTGCTCGCCGCCGCAGTGGCTGGAGCAGGAGAACGAGGTCCTGCGCCGGGCCGCGGCCTACCTGTCGATGCCGACATCGGACAGACCCACTGGCCACAGACCTGTGGCTGAGCGCTTGCATTGGCCAGGCGAGCGCTGGTCGGCCAAGGTACCGACTGGCTCCTGCGCAGGCTCCGCCAAGCAACGCCCCTGCTTATAGCATCGTGACTTGCTGTGCTGAATGCAGACGCACACCAGGGGCTGCGTGTACACCTGACAGAGTGGGTGGGACCGACTCAGGGCGGGGACAGTGAGCGCATAGCAAAGGCGGTCAACGGTACGGCCGGTTTATCCGACCTCCTGGGGGAGGACCACATGACCGTTCTCCGACACTCCGTATCCGTCCTCGCCCTGGAACCCGACCGGCTCCATGAGCTCACCAAGCTGATCTTCGATTTCGCCGAATCCACCCGGGCCCAGGGAGAAGAGATCGTCCTGGAAGACGGACGGCCGGTCGCAGACGTGCGACTGGTCAAGGGGCGGCATTTGCGGCCCGGCGCGCGGTACGAGCTCTCTGAGGCCGGTGCCACGGATCAGGTGGCTGTGCTCGTACGTGAGTGGCAGCGCCACAGCGCGATCGCCGTGGAACAGCTACTGGTCTCGGACGATGTGACGCTGCGGATGGCTCTGCGACTGCGCACCCCCGACCGACCGCGGCTGCTGGAGGTCGAAGGACAGGTGCGGGGCCCCGAGGGATCGGGGGCGCTGCGCCGGGGGTCAGGAAAGGCGCGGCTCGACCTGGCCGCATGGTGGGCGGCGACCGACCTCGCGCCCGGGGCCCTGCCGGCGGCGCGTGCCCCGGCGACGGCACGGCTGACGCACCGGCTGGGCAAGGTGCATCTGTATCTGTGGCCGCGGCGGGCGGACGGCGGACGGTGGCAGGTGGACGTCGCAGTCACCGTGCGTGGGCGGTGGCTGTTGCGGCCGGTCGCCGCTGTCGCCCTGATGGTGGTGGGGCGCCCGGTGCGGCGAGGCTTCCGGTCCGAGGTGGAGCAGGCGGCCGACGAATGGAACCGGTCGATCGGCGAACTGCTGGCGCTCACCCCGGACGACCTCCGGGCCGAGCTGACGAGGCAGGCCACCGAGCGGCTCCCGGAGGAGCCGATGGGCGCTCCGGACCCCTGAGCCCCCATGGGACAGCTTCCTGGTTCCCCGCTGCCTACATGGCCAACTGGCCAATTGAAGCGCTGAGTCACGAGACCTGAAACGGTGACCCGCGAAGTCCGGGGCTAGTTGATCACTGATCGCGGTGATTCGCGGTGTGGTGGCTGGCACATCCGCAGGACGAGGGGACTCAGGACGGGACCGACACGGGCGCGGCGCAGCGGAAGCAGAGGTCGACCTCGGCGTCGGGGTCCGTCGCGAGACGGGCCCTGGGCGCCAGGCTGCTGGTGGCGCACTGCGGGCAGACGAACGGGCGCGACGGGTAGACAGTCTCGCCGACGGCGTTCCGATACTCGTAAACGGGGTGGTTCACCAGGTACTTGAAGGCCGCAGTCTCCGACTCGACATGCTGGATCTCGCAGAAGTAGCAGGTCGTCACGTAGTAGACGCGATCCGGACTGCGGTTGTCGGGGACCGGGGTCGGGGAGGGAACATAGGCCCACTGGGAGCACTCGGGGCATTCGAGTGTCCGGCTGCGGAGCGGGCCCAGCTTGGGGCCGAGCGCGCGCAGGCGCTCCACGGCGTAGGCCCGGATGTCGCGCAGCCCGGAACGGATGCGTACGAGCTCGTGCTCCACCTCATCCTGCTCGTCCTCTGTCAGGCGGCCAAGGACGTGGTCGTCGAGGAAGAGAATGAGAAACCCGAGTACCTTGGCGGTAAGCGTCTCGATCGCCTGGGCATTCGCGGCCGGGCCCACCAGACCATAGTGCTGCAGGGCGTTGCGCATCTTGGCGAGCTGGTCGAGCGCCTCGGCGTCCGGCTTCGCCACCGGGATTCCGACGATGCTCCCCAGCCGTTCGCGCGCCTCCTTGGGGGTGCAGCTGGTCAGCGTGCCGTTCTCCACCTCGTCACGGACGGCACGTCCGGGGTGGGAGAAGACCAGCGTCCAGTGCTCCATCTGCAGGCGGGCCTTGAGAAGTACTTCCGCCCCGGCGGCCAGGTGCAGGACCGCGTACTTGAATCCCGCGGGCTGGGAGCGTCCGCCTCCAGGCGCTCCACGACGCTCACGAGGTAGTCCAGGCCGTTGGCCACCGGGGGAAAGTGCGGGGTGCCGCCCGGACGCTCCGACTGACGGACCACGTGGTAACCGGAACCGGAATCCGTGCCGATTCTGCTGATCTGCCCCTCGAAGGTGATGGGCACGCCGTAGTGCATGTTGTGTCTCCAGTGCGGAACGGGCCTCTCAGGCCGGGGTGTTGGGCTGCAGGTCGAAGAAGATCGCGGCCGGGTTCTCGTAGGGCCGACCGGTGCGCTCCTGCGTTGCTCTGCGGAAGTCGGACGCCAGTCTGTCGCAGACCACCGCGCGGGTCTCTGCCGGGCCCAAGGTGACCAATCCCCCTTCTGATAGCAGGTGTTGCTCGGCCCCGAGCATCAGCACCCAGTGCTGGCCTCCCAGGCGGGCTTCCCAGCTGGCCACGGTCCGCCTCGTGCCGGTCGAGTTTCTGACTGATGAGCGGGCCCCTCGAAGATTCGGTGGGCGGGGCTTCGAGGCCGTGTTCTCTGATCCGCGATGCGATCAGGACCGAGTGACAGAGAGGTTCGCAATATGTGTCGATTCGCTACACCGACCGGCTCGCGGACATCGGCGCGTCCGCGTCGGTCGGTTCCGTCGCGGACTCGTACGACAATGCCATGGCCGAGGCGCTGAACGGCACTTTCAAGGCCGAGCTGATCGAGATGCAAGGCCCCTGGAAGGACCCCGCCAAGGTCGAACGGGCGATCCTCCGGTGGATCACCTGGTACAACGAAGAGCGCTGTACTCCGCGCTCGACTACGTGCCACCAGCCGAGTACGAACGCGACTTCTGGCAGAGCCAGTAGCAGACCCCACAGTCCGCCTGAAACAAGATCACTGGACTCTACGAAACTCGGGGCAGCTCATCCCCCGGCACCCTGCAAGACCACGAAGAAACCTTCTGCAGACTCATCGAGTAGCCCAGCGCCCGAGCCTTCGGCACACACGACCCCGTCCGCGACCTGTGCTGGCCTCGACACCGAGCACAGCACCGACCTGAACACCCTCACCCGCCTGCATGGGCACTCCCCGAGCAGACCGGGGAACTCCTCGACCGGCAGGTGACAGAGCAATGCTCATGACCTGTGGATCAGTTTCGGGCCGGACGCGAGGGCCGTACCTTCCCGGGTGATCGACTTCTGGTCATCGAGTAGGCCGACGTTGCACCGTCGGTCGGGAAGGCACGCCCCGTGCTGAGCGTAGTGAATGCCGATGGAACGACCGAGACGGGTTCCCTGATCGACGACATCGTCCGCGAGGGTGCGAGGCGGATGTTGGCCGCCGCCCTGGAGACTGAAGTCGACGCCTATGTAGCCGAGTTGGCCGATCAGCGTGACGAGCATGGGCGCCGCCTGGCGGTCCATAACGGCTATCACCAGCCGAGGAAGGTCACTACCGCGGCCGGGGAGGTCGAGGTGAACGTCCCGCGGGTGAACGACAAGCGCGTCGACGAGACCACCGGCGAGCGGAGGCGGTTCTCCTCGGCGATCCTCCCTCCGTGGTGCCGCAAGTCTCCGAAGATCAGCGAGGTGCTGCCGCTGCTCTACCTGCACGGCCTGTCCTCCGGCGACTTCGTGCCCGCGCTGGAGCAGTTCCTCGGCAGCTCCGCCGGGCTCTCGCCGACGACCGTGACGCGGCTGACGGCCCAGTGGCAGGCCGACCACCGGGCATTCGGCGAGCGCGATTTGTCCGCCGCTGACTACGTCTACGTCTGGGCCGACGGCATCCACCTGCGCATACGCCTGCGGGAGGCGAAGTTGTGCGTCTTGGTACTGATGGGTGTGCGCACAGACGGCACCAAAGAGCTGATCGCCATGGCAGACGGCTATCGCGAGTCCGCCGACTCCTGGGCCGACTTGCTGCGGGACTGCGTACGCCGGGGCATGCGTGCTCCCGTCCTCGCGGTCGGCGACGGCGCCCTGGGCTTCTGGAAGGCTCTGGCCGAAGTGTTCCCCGAGGCCCGTCATCAGAGGTGCTGGGTTCACAAGATCGCCAACGTCGCGAACGCTCTGCCGAAGTCCGCCCAGCCCGGCGCGAAGAAGGCCCTTCAGGAGATCTGCAACGCCGAGGACCGCGAGCATGCCGTAAAGGCGATCACGGCGTTCGCCAAGACCTACAGCGCGAAGTTCCCCAAGGCCGTCAAGAAGATCACTGACGACGTGGATGAGTTGCTGGCGTTCTACGACTTTCCCGCCGAGCACTGGATTCACCTGCGGACCACGAATCCGATCGAGTCGACCTTCGCCACCGTTCGGCTGCGGACCAAGGTCACCCGGGGCGCCGGCAGCGCGGCCGCCGCCCTTGCCGTGGTCTTCAAGCTCGTCGAGTCCGCCCAGGCCCGCTGGCGGGCCGTGAACGCATCCCACCTCGTCGCCCTCGTCCGTGCCGGAGCCCGCTTCGAACGCGGTCAGCTCGCCGAACGCCCCAGCAGCCAGGCCGCGTTCACGGCAGCATGAATGATCACCGCCGCGTGATCCGATGAGCGAGAGATACTGATGAGGCTGCTGCTGAGCTCCTGGTTCCTGACCCCCGACAGCCGACCGTCGGCGCTGCCCGGCACCCTGACCACCGGCAGAGCAGGCATCGTCTTGAACGCACTCGACGAGTACGGCCGCTCACGCGCCCGCGACTACGCCCGCGAGAGCCGCACCCTGGAAACCTTCGGATACACCTGCGAAGAACTCGATCTCCGCGACTACTTCACCGCCCCCGAGGAACTCCCCGAACGCCTGGACGGCCTCGACCTCGCCTGGGCCTTGGGTGGCAACGCGTTCGTCCTGGCCCGCGCCATGACCCAGGCAGGGTTCCGCACCGCCCTCCAAGAGCAGCTGCATCGGCCCGAGTTTACCTACGGCGGCTACTCGGCAGGAGCCTGCGTCGCCGGACCGGACCTCCAGGGCATCGACCTCATCGATGACCCATCCGTCCTGCCCGAAGGCTATCCGTCGACTACAGCACCGGAGTGCCTCTGCCTGGTGCCCTACCGGATCGTTCCCCACTGGCGATCCGAACACCGTGACGCGGAAGGCGCGGAGCGAGCCGCCGCCCATCTCGCCGAGCGCAGGCTGTCACACCGCTGCCTGCGCGACGGAGAGGCGGTGAACGTCCAAGACACCACCAGGCCGGTCACCTGACCGCCACCTTCTTGATCCACAGGTCTTGACGATTACTCACCTGCAGTACATGACAGCCCTGCCCAGCAAGCGTACGCAGGCAGAAAGCTGGGCCAACGTGCCTCCCGGCGCCCGGAACTCGCGGGTCCAGCGTCAGCGTGGTGAGTCGGGCAGCGCGATCAGCAACTGCTTGTCCGTCACCACGGCCAGCGACAGGGTGCGATAGCCGACCGACTTGAACAAGATGGTGATCTTGCCGTCGCCCTCGCTCATGACCTCGCCCTGGCCCCACTGGTCATGGTGCACGCGGACGCCCGGCAGGTAGGCGTGCTCGTCCACGGTGGGGCGTGCGGCCGTCTTTGTCGCCCGGGCGGCACCTGCGGAGGCGCCCGCGCGCGCACCGGCCCGGGGCCACCGGCGCCGCCGTGCGGCCGCCTTGTACGGATGTCCGGCGTCCCCGGACCGCCCACGCCTCAGCCCGGTAACAGGCTTGACCACCGCCCCCGTGCAGTTGTCGCATGCCGCGCACGGGACGGGGACGGAGTCGCCGAAGTATCCAAGGAGGAACCGCCGTCGGCAGTCGGTCGTCTCGGCGTACCCGCGCATCATGTCGACCCGGGACTGTTCGAGCTTGAGGTGCGTGGCGTGGACGGCGAGCGCGCTCTGCACAGCGGCGTCGACGTCGTCCTCCGCGGAGGCGCCGAGCGCGCCGGTGAAGCGGCTGCCGTCCCGTCCGGTACGGACGGCCCCGGCCTCCTCCAGCAGGTTCAGCACGGCGGACAGTGCCGTCGCACCGAGTTCGCAATCTGCTCGGAGCCCGGTTGCGCTCACGGCGCCCGCGTCGCCGCGCAGGCGCTCGGCGACGCGGCGCAGTGCGTCGGCGTCGGGAGCGCCGGAGGCGAAGAAGCGTTGCAGACCCAGGTCCTGCGGTCGGTAGGCGAGGATCGCCCTGGCCGGTGCGCTGTCGCGGCCGGCCCGGCCGATCTCCTGGTAGTAGGCGTCGAGAGAGCCGGGGACGGAGGCGTGCAGCACGAACCGTACGTTCGCCTTGTCGATGCCCATCCCGAAGGCCGAGGTCGCCACAACGACGTCGACTTCACCGGAGCTGAACCGGTCCTGGGTTTGGCGGCGTCCGGTGGGGGAGAGGCCCGCGTGGTAGCTGGCGGCGGACAGCCCGAGGCTCCTCAACTGCTCCGCGTAGCTGTCTGCTGCCTTCCGGGTCCCCGCGTACAGGATTCCCGGCTTCTCCTCGACGGCGGCCCGCTCCACGACGAACCGCTCTTTGGCGGCCGCGTTCTGAAAGGCGGACACGTCCAGGTGGATGTTGGGACGGTCGAAGCCGGCCACTGTCTCCACCGGGTCGTTCATGCCGAGGCGTTCGGCGATGTCCCGTCGTACCGGGGCCGCCGCGTTCGCGGTCAGGGCGAGTACCGGCGGATTGCCCAGCCGCTCCCGCGCGTCCCGCAGCCGCAGGTAGTCCGGCCGGAAATCGTGCCCCCAGGACGACACGCAGTGTGCTTCGTCCACCACCAGCAGCCGGGGACGGACGGCGGCGAGCCGGTTTGTGACGTCCGGCTTGGCGAGCTGCTCAGGAGCGAGGAAGACCACGTCGACCGAGGAGGAACTGATGCGGGCCCATGCCGTCTCGTTGTCGCTGAGGCGCTGCGCGGAGTTGATGGCGGCGGTGCGCAGTTTGCCGGATCCGAGCAGGCTTTGCATCTGGTCCCGCTGAAGCGCGATCAGCGGCGAGACGACCACGACCGGACCGCCGAGCAGGACCGCAGGCACCTGGTACACGGCGGACTTGCCCGCGCCGGTCGGCATGACGACGAGTACGTCACGCCCCTTCATCACGGCCTTCATCGCAGTCAGTTGGGCCGGACGCAACTGCTGCCAGCCGAAGACCCGACGCGCGGTGCCGCGCAGACGCCGGGACGTGAGTGTGAGCATCGTTCTCCTTGAAGCGTGAGCGTCTAACCGCTGGGTGTCTGGCGGTTACCCCGGTTCGCGGGAATATCGCCTCGCGCGATTCGGTCGCCCTTGTCGAGATCACCGCGGTACGCCCACAGCGCCCGGCAAACGGCTTCCCGGTACCGCCCTCTGAGGCACCGTCAGCCCGCTGGCTCGAAAGAACGCCCCTGACCGGCGGGAATGATGAACTGCCGCTGTGCTGAAAGGTGATGAGTGGTCAGCCACGTGCAGGCAGCACCGTGTCTGACGGATCCAGGTCGAGATGATGGTGGAGCCTGGCTCGCAGCGCCGCGGCATCCGGGTGATCAAGTTCCTCGAACAGCGCCAGGGACAGGGTCCAGGCTTCGCGGGCGGCTTCGGGATTTCGGGCCGCGTGGTGGGTGTCTCCGAGGTGGGCGAGGATGTCCGCCTCGTAGTAGCGGTCTTCGATATCGTGGAAGAGCGCCGCGGCTCTTTCGTAGCAGGTGGCGGCCTCGCTGTGTTCGCCGAGGTGGTGGTGGGCGTACCCGAGCGTGTCCCAGGTGTGAGCCTCTCCGGAGACGTGGCCGGTGTCTTTTACCAGGGTCAGCGCCTGCTCGCAGTAGGCGAGGGCATGCCGGTATTCGCCCATCTATCTCCGCGTGGTCCCAGCCGACGTTGTTCAGTGCCAGGGCCTCCCAGGCACGGTCTCCGGCGGCGCGAAGGCCCTGCACTGAGAGAGTTTCATCCTGATTTCGCAGGTCAGGGGGCTGGTGTGGGGCGGGAGTGACGTACTCACCCCGGTAGAGAGCGTGATCGTTCCGGGGAGATCGTCGGTCACCTCTGGACCTCGGTGTTCGCGAGGACGAGCAGGGCACGCAGGAGGGTGGTCGCGTGCCGGGTGTTCATGCGGACCTTGGTGAGGATGCGCCAGGATTTCAGGTTCGCGAAGCCATGCACGACGGCGGCGCGTTCGCGGCTGAGCAGGCGGTTCGCCTCTTTCTCCGCGTCGGTGAGCTGTGGTTCCGGGTGGCCTTGCGGCCGGTGATGATCACGGGGTGGTCGTCGAGTTCGTCGTCCAGGCCGACGAAGCCGAGGTCGGCCAGGGCGCCGAGGCCGGCCTCGCGGAGGTGTGCCGCGAGTTTGTCGTGGCGGGCGGTGGTGATCTCGCTGGACCGGCCGGGCCTGGCCGAGGAGATCCAGATCAGGTTGCCTTTCTCGTCGGTCAGCGCGAGAAACAGCAGGCCATGGGCCTTATGTTTCCCGCTGTAGTTCTTGCGCTTCTCCGTCCCGGTGCGGCGTCGGGTGCGGATCAGGGTGCCGTCCAGCAGGACGACGACCCCGCCCTTCTTAGCGATCTTCTTCAGAGCTCGGTCCAGGCGCGGTGCGCGGGCGGGCGAGCAGGCGGAGGACCTTTTGCACCCAGCGGCGCACGGTGGGGGCGGAGATCTGGTTGCCGCCGGCCATGTCGGAAAGGCGCTGGTCGTGGCGGAGGACGGCGAGCACGATCAGGGCCTGGGTACCGGGCTCGACCTTGCGCCACCGGGTGCCCAGCCGGTTGCGTTCGCGGCGTATCAGATCGCCGACGAGGTCGAGAGTCCGCTTCGACGCGGGAAGCTGAACCTGGTAGACAGCATGCTGAGGGTTCTCGGCGGGGCTGGTTGTCTTCAGAAACACCCCAACTTCCGCTGGGGGCTCTCTTGTTACGGCAGGAATCGGCCGGTCCGCCGCCGTGCCGGCTGGTCAGCGCGGCAGGTAACGGCCCGCTCCGGTCCGGGCGAGCCAGCCCCGGTCGGACAGCTTGCGCAGTTGCCCGCGGACCGGCTCGACCTTCCCCGGCGTCGTCTCACGGCCCAGCGCGATCGCCACGTCCTTGGCCATCACCGGACCGTCCGCGTCGGCCACGATCTCCATGATCCGCCGATACTCCGAGGTCAGGACCTCCACCCCCATGCCCTCGGCCGGGTCCGGGACCAGCCGCATCCCACCCGCACCCGGACCAGCGGTTACCCGCTCCCGCTCCCGCTCCCGCTCCCGCTCCGGCTCCGGCTCCGGCTCCACGAAGCCCGACGACCGCCGTCCCCCGTCCGTCGCCTCTGCCCGAACACCACCTCGGCCGCCTCCAACCGGGTCAACTGCGAGTCGATTCCGGCCAGTTCCTTGCGGAGCAGCTCAGCCCGTTCTTCCAGCTCAAGCCGTTGCTGGACCGTCCATGTCAGCACGTCCGTCATACGTATCCCTCCGCCGGGAGGCTACGCAGCGGTCCGCCGTCCTGGTCCGCGAACGCCAGAAACCGCCCATGGCGGACGATCACGTGCTAACGATCTCCGGCCGGACCAGCGCGAGCACCTCACCGGGTACAGCACATCAGCCCCGTTGACCAGCGGAAATCAGGTTGGCGGGGGCTCACTGGCTGCGGGCCACTTGAGGCTCCCCACGGTGATCCACAGGAATTGCCAATTACTCCGCCGCCTCCACCGCGCGTCCACGACCGCCATGCCGCCGTCACCGAGATCGGCTGACCCGCCTTCTGGCCCGAGTGGTGGAGCAGGCCGGCCGCCAGCTCCGTCTCCGTCAGCGCGATCCCCGAGCCTGCGCGTAGGCAATCAGCGCAAGGCGACGGCCACGGCGATTACCAGGTCGGCCAGTTCTAGGAGTGGCAGAGCTGCGACCTGGTGATGATGACGCTCACCAACAACCCCGAGCTGTGGAGCTTGAAGGTGCGCTCCACCACGAACCCCGTACAGCTGACGTTTGTGATTCGGCCAGGTGCCGGTGACCATCTATGCGACGTACGCCAGTCTCGGTGTGCTGGCGGAGCCGGTCGTTGCAGACCGCCCAGAGGCCGCGCCCGCGAGCCCTGAACCGACACGGTCGGGGCTCGCTCGCATATGTGACTGCCAGGATCGTTCAGCCTCGACGAACATACGCCGAGCGCCAGCCGATCCGCTCAATCGCGACTCAGCCGATCAGCTGTACTGAACCCAGAGCTGCACGTCAATGGGCCTGTTGTCGTAGCAATTCCAGCTCAGCCAGCGGCCGTGGAACTCTCCATTGCTTCCTATGCTGATGCACTCGGACAGGGTCGCGTACCTGCCATATAGCACCGCGGGCGACGGGATGTCCGAAACATTCCGTGTCACATTCACATGAGCTACCGCCGAATTGCCTTGCAGAGATGCGGCTTGTGCTGGCGTGGCGAGGGTGCCGAGGGTGAGAACGGCTCCCATCGCCGCACCCGTCAGGGCGTGACGAATACGCATGATCGACTCCTCATTTCTGCCGAGGTCACGGTGATGGCTGTGGCAGTCGGCTACATACCGCTGCTCACGGCCTGTGCATGGAGCGCGCTGAACTTTGGGATGTTCGCCATTCAGAATGCCGAGGGTGACAGCTGCCGTCCTTTTCAGTCCGCGCAGGGGTGTTGACGATTCGCGCACGCTGTGGGCGACAGATTTCTGTTGTCCCGTGGCGGTATCCCGTAAGCGATCCGGAACGGGCGGCTGAAGTGTGGGGGTTGGCCAGGTAGAGGCGGCAGCGTTCCACAGACGGCGGTGGCGTATCCCGGCTGCTGGGTAGCTGGGTACGGTCAGACCCTGACTGGCTGTGACGTTGGATCAGCGGCTCCACGGTGACGGGTGTCCCGAGTGCGGCCTCGCGGGCCGCAGGCTATCGCGGGTCACCGCCAGCTGTCGCACCTGCGATTCGTGTTCGCATTGCTGGTGCACGCCCTCAACCAGACGTCACTGCTGGCGAAGTTGAAGGTCGTCCAGTCGGCGTGCTCATCGCCCGCACCGAGGACCTCGTCGAACTTGTTGGCGCCGCCCTGAGGGCTGGAGATCCACGCCTCGGCGCGCCGCCCGTCGGCGAGCGTGTCCTTCAGCGTGTAGTTGATACGGGTGCCGCCCGAGTCCCAGCACATATGGAACGAGAGGGACACACCGCTGATCGTGCTGGTATTCGACCGGCATCCCGCCTGCGCCTGCGCCTGCGATACCCCGGCCAGCGTGAGCGAGGCAACCGCGCCAGCCAGCACAACACCCAGGCCACGGAGACTTCGCGGACCACGTCGGTACATCGGTACCTTCCTTTCCTGTCTTCTGCTCTTGTCAGTCCTGCCAGAAGGCGGACCGGCTGCCGCATTCGCAGTCGACGCCGGCCCAGTGAGACATTCCTTGACCTCGAACTTGCAGAGGCGTTCGGGCACCGCCGGCCCGGCTGCCCCACGACCCGCGCTCCGATCTGGGTGACCCGCCGCTCATGTTGGGCCGAAGCGGTAGCCGCGAGGGAGTGCGGCCCCGAACAGTCGATCCCGGGGGACTCCTTGACCTACGCCACTCAGCGCCAGACAGGGTTCATGCGGCCCGTCACGGGTTCCCGCACTGGATCTCCCAGTAGCGGACTGGGGCCCAGTTCGCCGTCCAGTCCGCCGAGTAGGCGTCCGGCGTGTCGTAGATGTTGGTCCCGCTGTTGTTGTACATGGAGACGAAGCCCGTGGGCAGGCTGTTCTGCCACCAACCGCCGGCGGACCCAGTCCTCCAGCTCGGCGGAACTAAGGCTACGGCGCCGCAATCGTCGGCAGCTTGAACCTGCCCAACGTTTGAGCTGTAGGCGCAGAAGGCGTCACCGCAGAGAGCGGCGGCCTGGGCTTTGGTCTTCACCCCGCTGTAAAGGGTGACACCGTTGGTGGTACTGACGCGCTCTACGCCAGTCAGGAGGCCGGCGTCTCCAGTCGCAGGCGGCGCTGCCTGGGCCGGTGCCGTCATGAGGCCTAAGACTTGTCCCGTAACCGCTGGTCACTGGTGAGATGATCTTGTCGTGTCTGGTGTGATCACGGCGTCGGAGCCGTCCTGGATAGCCCCGTTCACCGGGCTGAGTGCGCGTCAGTTCGGGAAGCTGATCACGGCGTTGCGGCGCGAGGGCGCCGACCCGGTGCGCAAGGGCCGGCCGTGGAGCCTGCCGCTTGAGGACCGGGTGCTGCTGGTCGCCGCCTACTGGCGGACCAACCTGACCCTGCGCCAACTGGCGCCGCTGTTCGGGGTGTCGAAGTCGGCCGCCGACCGCATCATCGACCACCTCGGACCCGCGCTCGCCCTCCAGCAGCGCAAGCGGTTCCGCAAGGACGCCGTGCTGATCGTGGACGGCACCCTGGTCCCCACCCGCGATCACCAGGTCGCCGAGCAGTCGAAGAACTACCGCTACTCGACCAACCACCAGGTCGTCATCGACGCCGACACCCGGCTCGTCGTCACTGTCGGCCGCCCGTTGCCCGGCAACCGCAACGACTGCAAGGCGTGGGAACTGTCCGGCGCGAAGGACGCCGTCGGCAAGACAACGGTCATCGCGGACGGCGGCTACCGCGGCACCGGCCTGGTCATCCCGCACCGACGTGAACCGGGCCAGGCCCAACTCCCTGAATGGAAAGAGGAACACAACACCTCCCACCGCAAAGTCCGCGCCCGCGTCGAGCATGCCTTCGCCCGCATGAAGACCTGGAAGATCCTCCGCGACTGCCGCCTCAAGGGCGACGGCGTCCACCACGCCATGCTCGGCATCGCCCGCCTGCACAACATCACCCTCGCCGGGTGACGGAGAAAAGGCAGGTAATCCAGCACGTCAAAGATCATTTACGGGACAACGCTTAGTCCGACTGTGGTTCCGAGGGCGAGTCCCACGAGAATCTTGCGGGTGCGCATGATGCATGTTCCTTTCGAGAGGAGCGGAGGTATGAACAGGTGCCCGGCGGCCGTCCCATTGGCCGGACCGGTCGCTGAGTGGCTGTCCTTGACTCCAGGGCTCTTCGTACTTGTTTCCGATCCTGTTTTGCGAGGCGTGCTGGGGATCGGTCTCCGCCGTCATCTCTGCACGGTGGAGGCCGATCCCCATCCCCCCCTGAAGCGCGAACCCCGTGACCGTCTGACAGTGCGCCGTCAGACCGAGCTTCTCGGGCCCCGCGACATCAAGTTCAGCGGCCGGCGCATTGTTCGGCAGGGCTGACCCAACGGCCAAACAATGGCCGGACGCGATCTTTGCGGGGGTATGAGGGGTGCGTAGGTTGGCCGTCCGGGCTGGTGCGGGGTGCGGCTAAGGGCTCGCAGAGAATCAAGGTGTTGCTTCCCGCATCCGGGCTTGTTCACCTGGTATGGGCATCCCTGACGCGACTCGTGACCAACTGGCCGTCAAGTTTGGGGTGTTGTTCCCGCATCTGGACGAGCGGCAGCGTCGGCTGCTGATGGGAGCCGAGGCCCGGGCCCTGGGACACGGCGGTATCCGGGTGGTCGCGCAGGCGGCTCAGGTCAGCGAGACCACGGTTCGCAAGGGCGTGGACGAGTTGGAGGCGGGCGAGGGACCGCTGGGGCGGGTTCGCCGTCCTGGCGGCGGGCGCAAGAAGGCCGCCGAGGTAGACCCGGGGCTGCGGCCGGCCCTGCTCGCACTGGTCGAGCCGGACGTACGCGGGGATCCGATATCGCCGCTGCGCTGGACAACCAAGTCGACGAGGAAGCTCGCCGCCGAACTCACCCGCCAGGGGCACAAGGTGAGCGCGGACACGGTCGGGGACCTGCTCCGGGAGGAGGGCTTCAGCCTGCAGGCCAACGCGAAGACCATCGAGGGCGCACAGCACCCGGACCGTGATGCCCAGTTCCGCTATATCAACGACCGGGCCAAGGAACACATCGGTGCCGGGGACCCGGTGATCAGCGTGGACACCAAGAAGAAGGAGTTGGTCGGCGACTACAAGAATGCCGGGCGTGAGTGGCGGCCGGCGGGCGAACCAGTGCTGGTCAAAACGCATGACTTCCTGGACCGGCAGGGACCGGGCAAGGCGATCCCATACGGCATCTACGACCTTGCGGCGAACACCGGCTGGGTCAGTGTCGGCACCGACCACGACACCGCCGAATTCGCTGTCGCCTCGATCCGCCGCTGGTGGCAGGCCCGCGGCCGTCACGACTACCCGCACGCCACCCGTCTTCTGATCACCGCGGACGCGGGCGGCTCCAATGGCTACCGCACCCGGGCCTGGAAGAGTGAACTGGCCGCTCTCGCCTCCGGAACTGGTCTGAAGATCACTGTTTGTCACCTACCGCCCGGGACCTCGAAGTGGAACAAGATCGAGCACCGGCTGTTCTCCCACATCTCCATGAACTGGCGCGGCAGACCGCTGACCAGCCATGAAGTCATCGTGGACAGCATCGCGGCGACCACGACCCGCACCGGTCTGAAAGTGGAAGCTGAACTCGACACCGGCACCTACGACACCGGTGTGAAGGTCACCGACGCCGAGATCGATGCACTGGCAATAGCCGGCACCGCTTCCACGGCGACTGGAACTACACGCTCCGCCCTGCTGGTCCTCGCCCGGCCCCACACCATGAGACGGAATCCGAAGCCGCCACCGCCACAACCGCCCACCCGGCCGGCGTTGACACCCAAGCTCTCCGCGACCCGGAGCTGACCGGCATGACCACTGCCCAACTCGACGCTCTGGTCAGTGCGTTGATCCCGGCGCTCGCACAACAACGCGAGCAAATCCGCCACGAGCGCCGGGGCGGCGAGCGCCGACGGCGGCGAGGCGCGGGTGCCAAGGACAAGCTCTCCGACGCAGACCGGATCCTCGCCACCGTGCTCTGCCTCCGCAAGATCGGCACCCACGACCTGCTCGCCCGGCTCTTTGGCGTCACCGGAAGCACTCTCACACGGGCCGTCCAGGAAGCGCGCCCGCTACTGGCCGAGCACGATCACGCGGTCCACCCCTCAACTGCCAGATTCCGCACCCCTACTGATGTGGCCGTCCACCTCGACCGGTACGGAACACACCCCCCGAAGAAGATCAAACCCGCATGTTGATTCTCTGCGAGCCCTAAGACCGTGTCCTATGTGGTGAGGCGGACGTTGGTCTGTTCATGGGGCGGGGTACGTGGAGTTGGATTGTTCCGGACGGGCTGTGGGAGATCGCGAAGCCGCTGATCCCGCCGTCGAAAGTGCGGCCGCAAGGCGGCGGGACGCAGGGCACGCCTGATGAGACGCTGTTCGCAGCCATCATCTACGTCCTGGTCAGCGGGTGTGCCTGGCGAGCGTTACCGCCGTGCTTCGGTGTCTCGAAGTCGACCGTCCACCGCCGATTCCTGATCTGGTCCAGAGCCGGTGTCTGGGGCCGCCTGCACGAAGCTGTCCTGCACCGCCTGGACGACGCCGGCCTCATCGATGTCTCCCGCGTCGTCCTCGACACCGCCCACGTCAGGGCGAAAAAGGGGGCGAACACACAGGTCCGAGCCCCGTGGACCGGGGCAAGCCGGGTTCCAAGATGCACGTTCTGTCGGACGCGAACGGATTGCCCCTCCTCGTCGGCGTCTCCGCCGGTAACACCCATGACAGCGAGGGTCTGAAGCCCATGGTGGCGGGTCACCAAACGAGACACGACCCGGATCGCGGCCGCTACTTCAAGCCCCAGCGCTTCCACGCGGACAAGGCCTACGACCGGCCGGACCTGCGGAAATGGTTACGCGGCAAGCGCATTGGAGTCCGCATCGCCCGCAAAGGAATCGAGTCCAGCGAACGATTGGGCCGCCGCAGGTGGGTGATCGAGCGCACGATGTCGTGGCTGTCCGGCTACCGCAGGCTCAGCCCCCGCTACGAACGTCATCCCCGCAACTACCTGGCCTTTCTCGGACTTGCCGCCGCCCTCTGCTGCTACAAGCGATACGTCCGCCTCACCACATAGGACACGGTCTTAAGCGAACCCGTGCGCCGGTGGGGGACTGGTGGCCGTCCCGATACGGGTTGCGTACTGAGCTTGACCTTCGGCGGCATGACGACCTACCGTATCTCGCCGGTCACCGCGATGGCGGTGTCCGTGTCGCCGCTGAGGTCGATCGCCGCGTTTGTCGCATCTTCGAAGCTGGTGGTGGTGCGCAGGGCCCAGGCGGCGGAGCCCAGGCAGGGCAAGACGGCGCCGTTGAACTCGGTCTCTTGATCGCGGTGCCCGGACCGGTCCCTGTCAGGCCCGTGACAGCATGTCGAAGGCCTCGTCACCCGGCTTGAACGGGGGGTGACTCCGGTGCCGACGGCTCGACGACTCCGCAGACGTCGTCCGGGCACCACTTGCCGCCCGATCCCGCGCCACCCAGCGGGGTGGTCGGCGTTGAGAATGGGTCCGGTGGCGTCGGCCGAGTGCCGACTGGAGAAAACCTGACGGCATCGGGCTGCTCCTCCGAAAGCCACAGCCCGCGGAGAGCGGTGCGGTGCGTCAGACGCGCTGCCCGGCGTCCAGCAGGGCGAGGGCGTTGCTTATCCCCTGATCGAGGAGTTCATGAGCGAGTTGGCTGTCGGTCAAGGCGCGGGCAAGTTGCAGCGTCCCGGCCATCAGGCCGAGGAGGCTGAGCGCCTTCACGCGTGCGGAGGACGGGACCTCGAGTGCCATGCGGGCGGCAATGCCGTCGACCAGGACCAGCACGCCGTCGGTGTACGCCTGCCTGGTTGCGTCGGTGCAGCGCCCGATCTCGTCGAGCAGAGCGGCGTTGGGGCAGCCGTCACCAAGGCTGTCGCGGTGCAGGGGCGACAGGTACGCGCGCACAATCTGCTCGAGTCCGGCTCGGCCAGGCGCAGCCTGCGCGACGACGCTCTCGGCCTGTACCTTCAACTGGTCGGCGATTGCCGTGGCGACGAGGTCGTCCTTGGATTCGAAGTGCGCGTAGAAGGCCCCGTTGGTCAGCCCCGCGTCCTTCATGAGCGTCGAGACCCCGGAGCCGTCGATACCGTCTTGCTTGAACCGACGGCCCGCCGTCTCGATGATCCGCCGCCTCGTCTCCGACTTGTGCTCTTTTCCGTACCGCACCACAGCACACACTCCTTCGCCGGCCGGAAGGACCGGCTGCCCTTCACCGATCTCGCCAGTCTATGATATTGCGAACGTAATCCAAAGAGCCGACAGCGGCGGCGGCCGACCTCTCGTCGTCTGTTTCCCTGTGCGGCATACCAGAGCTTCAACTTCGAGCCGGTCACCCCCCGCGACACCGAATCACTGCGCCAACGAGGCACCGTCACCGCCGCCTTGAGCGCCGTCGCGCTCGGCCGACGGTGACCTGCCGCCGTTCAGCCCCTGAGGCGGGGTTCCCGCCGGCCGCCCGTCCCTCGCGTCCTCAGTTCGGCATCCGGTTGAACCTGCGGACGATGCGGTCGAAGATCCGGGCCGGAAGGACGCGGTGGAGCACGCTGATGCTTGCGGCCGTCGAGCCGGCGGTGCGCCGCAGGCTCGGCTTCTTGTCGGTGGCCGCCGCGACGATCACCTTGGCCACGGTGGCGGGATCGTCGCCGCCGCTGGTGTTTTTCGCCAGCACCTCGTCGAAGGTGCGCCGTCCCGACGCATAAAGCGCCAACGGGGTGTCGCCCTGCACGCTGTGGTCCCCGAACGGGGTGTTGATCGGGCCGGGCTCGACGAGCAGGATCCGGACGCCGTGCTCGCGGACCTCGTGGTCCAGCGACCCGGAGTAGCCCTCGACCGCGTGCTTGGTCGAGGTGTAGATGGCCATGAACGGGCTGGGGACGAACCCGCTGAGGGAGGAGACGTTGATGACGCGTCCGCGCCGCTGAGTGCGCATGTGCGGCAGAACCGCCTTGGTCATCCGCATGATGCCGTAGACGTTGACGTCGAAGACCTCCTGCGTCCGGGCGACGGAGAACTCCTCGGCGGCGCCATTGGCGCCGACGCCGGCATTGTTGACCAGGACGTCGATGCGCCCGAACCGGTCAATCACCTGCTTGACCACGGAGGCGACCGATTCGTCGCTGGTCACGTCGAGGTCGAGGTAGGTCACCCCGGCGAGCGCGGTGACCCGCGCGGTGTTGCGAGCGGTTCCGATCACCTCGAAGCCCGCCGCGGCGAAGGCGCGGGCCGTCTCCTTGCCGATCCCCGATGAGGCACCCGTCACGAGCGCCACCGGTTGGGTTGTCGCCATCACGGTCTCCCTTGGTTTTGAAATACGTCCGTATGTCTTACGTTCATACGACTATGTGGTGGTCGTTG
This sequence comes from Streptomyces sp. NBC_01622, assembly GCF_045209635.1. Lineage (NCBI taxonomy): Bacteria > Bacillati > Actinomycetota > Actinomycetes > Kitasatosporales > Streptomycetaceae > Streptomyces > Streptomyces sp. NBC_01622. The sequence goes on along the minus strand of NZ_CP109293.1, from coordinate 69,894 downwards.
GTCGATGGCAAGTAGTCGCGTCCGGTGATTCGAGGCAGGGCCCGAAACCCGTCCCTTCGGCTCAGCCGGCAAGTTTGTTGGCCTTGCGGATCTGTCCGTCGAAGACCCCGGCGGGAAGGATGCGGTGCGCCGCACTGAGGAGCCGGGCGCTCCGGCCGGCGGTGTACCGCGCCTTCGGCTTGGAGTCGGTGGCGGCCGCGACGATTGCCTTCGCGACGGTGGTGGGGTCGTCGCCGTCCTCGTTGACCGCCAGCGCCACCTGGTCGGCGATCCGCCGCTGCTCCGCGTAGATGTGCATGGGCATGTCGGGCTCGACGGTGTTCGCCTCGAACGAGGATTTGGTACCGCCCGGCTGGACGATAAGGGCCCGGACCCCGTATTCGCGGATCTCGTGGTCCACGGACTCGGTGTACCCCTCGACCGCGTGCTTGGACGCCGAGTAGTTGGCCATGTAGGGCGCGGGGAGGAACCCGAGGACGGACGAGATGTTGATGATGCGCCCGCTTCCCTGGGCGCGCATGTGCGGGAGAACGGCCTTGGTCATGCGCATCACACCGAAGACGTTGATGTTGAAGAGACGCTGGGCCTGCGCGAGAGAGTTTTCCTCGGCGGCGCCCGAGGAACCGATGCCCGCGTTGTTGACCAGGACGTCGATCCGCCCGAACCGCTCGATCACCTGCTCGACCGCGGCAGCGACCGAATCGTCGCTGCCTACGTCGAGGGCGAGGAACGTCACGCCGTCGCGGCGGTCGACTCCCGACGCCTTCCGGCTCGTTCCCACCGTCTCGAAACCCGCTGCGACGAGCGCGAGGGCGGCCGCCATTCCGATACCGGTGGACGCACCTGTCACGAGTGCCACCGGCCGAGTTGTCGCCATCACGAGCTCCTTTGGTTTTAAAGTATGGTCGTATGCCTTACGGTCATACGACCATAGAATGGTCGTCGGTCGATGGCAAGTGGTCGCGTCCGGTGATTCGAGAAGGTGCCGGGAAACGGGGGTGCAGTACGGGAAAGGCCACGAGCAGACGACGAGCCGGAACCGAGGGCGTCACCCACCGTCGAGCCGACGACCGCATCAGCGGCCCGCTGAATCCGCTTCATTCGCGCAGGTCACCTGTGCCGTGCCGACGCCAGCGTGGCCTATTTCCTTCTTCGGGCGGTGTCGCCCGGTCAGCGGATCCGGGGCAGGGCCTTGTCTGGGTGTACGGCGTGTACGTACTTCACGGCGATGCTGGGGTGGATGCCGAAGAGGCGGACGAGGTGGACTGGGTCGGCGGTCTCCCGGGCCTCATCCAGGATGCGGTCGGCCCATACCTGCCGTGGCAGCAGCCCGATCTGGTCGAACGCGGCCCGCATCGCGCAATAGCTGATCTGCGGAGAGGCGGGGTGCCGGTAGCTTTGGGAGGTGATGAGCAGGTGCGGGTTGGTGGCCTGGGGCCAGCGGCGGCGGCGCTCGCGCAGCCAGTCGGCAGCCAGGTCGGTGCTCAGGTCGTCGAGGTAGACGAGGTGGATGCCCTCACCTCGGCGCACCGCCAGTGTCCGGCGGGCGAGGTCGGGGTCGGCCAGGTCGAGCCGGGCGACCTCCACGGCACGCACGGCGTGGATGGCGACCAGACCGACGATGAGCCGCGCGGCGGGGCCGTCGAGCTGGTCCAGGATGCCGGCCAGGCGGTCGCTGGACAGCGGCCGCGGCAGGTGTACTCCGGCACGCTGCTGCAGCCCGGCCGTGGGGTTGCGGAAGATCACCCGCTCCTGCTTCAGGGCCCGGAAGATGCTGCGCAGCACGCCGAGCAAGCCCCGGGCCACGTTGCCCTGGTGGCGGGCGAGTTCAGTCTCGATGTGACTGGCGGTGACCTGCCGCAGGTCCAGCCCTGCCGCCGTCCACGACGTCAGGGTGGACCAGGCCATGCCCAGGTAGCGCCGAATGAGCCTCCAGTCTGCAGGGGGATGCCGGTAGCGGCCCTGGCCGCGCAGGACCCGCACCCAGGCGCTCAGCTGGTGGGCCATCGGCGCGGGGAGCTGAGCGATCCGCGTGTGCAGGGCCTTCTCGTCGTGCCGATCGCGCCGCTCCTGGCTCATATCCGTCAGGCGCGGGTGCATCTGGCGCTGAACGTCGGCGAGCAACTGCCGGGGGGCCTCGAAGAGCTCGTCGGCCTCCAGTAGGGCGTGCGCGCGCAGGAAGGAGATCACCCGGCAGGTGGCGGCGGTACCGGCCGCTACAGTCCCGGCCAGGGAGCGTACATCGCGCTCGGGGATCGGCTCGTGCGCCCCCAGCCGGGCCAGCAGCGTATGCAGGACCAGGGCCGCACCACCGGGCACGTTGCGTTTGTCGGCGAGCCAGACCCGCGGATAGCCGGCGGTGAACGTATCGAGCAGCTCCTGTACCGGAGCCGGCAGCGGGGGCAGCGAGAGGACGGGGGCGTGCGACTCGCGATGCCAGGTCCGCGGCATCGCGAACAGCGAAAGCTGCCCCGCGACGACCGGCACCGGCATTGCCCGGCGGGCCGGGGCGCTCACCTCGCGGGCCCGGGCGCGTGCACGCGAGAGCGGACCGGAACGCTGGTGCACGAGGAATCCCAGCTCCCCGGCCCGACGCTTGAGCTGGTGCGCGAGCGGCCCGGCGAAAGCGAGCTGCGTGACAGACACCGCCTGCGGGCCGACTTCGTGCACATACGCCAGGCAGCCGCGGCACAAGTCCTTCCCCGCGTGCAGCGGCAGCCCGTCCCGCCGACACCGCGGGCACCGGCCCACGCGGTAGCGATCCCGGTTCTTGCGCCATTCGTCACAGCCGCGGCACAGGGTCGTCGTCTCGCCCCAGCACCCACAGTCCGCGCAGGACCGCACGGGCCAGGACACAGGCGGCGGGCTGGTGCGCGGCCTCAACAACCCTGTCTGGGCGAGCAGTTCACCGGCGGCAGCTTTCAGCGGCAAACGCACCTGATCGAGCATCTCCTCCGAAACCAGGACCTCCCCCTCGGCATCCCGGATCGCCAGCGCACACCGGATCAGCCGCAACACCATCTGCGGCCACGTCCCCGACAGCCCCGCGCTCGCCGCCCGCTGACCAGCGAGCGCCTGCAGGACCTCCTCCTCCGGCCACGTGCGACCGCTGATCCGCCGGGCATCGCCGCGCTCGAAGCGCCGCCGGACCGGAAACAACGTCAACTGCCCGCGCATCACCGCGGGGCAGATCCTCGGGTCGTCGACCAGACCTCGCACCTCCTGCGGCCCCAGAAAGGGAGCAGCCGAGCCCCGCGGACGCGGTAGGTTCCGGGCACCCTGCTGCCCCGGACCCAGCACGAAGACGTGCAACTGAGTGGGCCCGGGGAAGACGGCGTCGACGCCGGCCCGGATCTCCTCACGCACCGCGATCACGCACGGCCGGCACAGCCCGTCACCATCCACCGCACCGACCCGGCAGCACCGCGGACACCGCGCCGTCTCCCGGTTCTCCAGCCAGCCACGACAACTCCAGCACAGCCCGTTCACCAGACGGGGGACGCCCCAGTCCAGACACAACCCGCACTGCCGCAGCAGCACCACAGCGCCTGCCGTCAATTCGGCGGCCGGAGCCGGCGCGGTCCGTCCCTGCGAGGCACCGGCCCCACCGGCCCCGCCTCGCCGCCGACCGCCCGCTCCCGCTCTTCCTGGTCCGCCGCGGCGGCCACCGGCTCGGCCTCCAGCAGGTCGGCCACCGTGCACTGAAGTGCCGCGCAGATCTTGTCCAGGTCCTCCAGCCGCACCGTCACCGGAGTGCCGCCCCACAGGGCGGCGACCTTGCTCAGCGACGGCGTGAACCCCACCTTCGCGAAAGCCGCCTGCAAGTCGACCGGCCGCCAGATGTCACACTTGGCAGCCGCCCAGCGCAGATTCCACTTCACCGCAAACTCCCCCTATCCGCGACCAGCCGCTGCCCGGCCCGCGCCGCCGACGCCCGCCAGCGATCCGCCTGCTCCGGATCAGCCTGGGCCGTCGCCAAATAATTGACCGTCGTAGTCGTCCAGATATGCCCGAGCATCCGCTGCACCTCCCACAACGTCATCCCACGCTCGTAGTTGTGGGTGGCGCACGCGTGACGTAGAAGATGCGGAAACAGCTCGGGCACCGGCCCCGGCAGATACAGCCGCGACGCCGCCTTCAGCGCCCGCCGGAACGTCGCCGGGACGACCTCCGGCGCGACCGGCATGTTCAGCGCCGCCACCGGTCCCGGCAGCCGCTCAGAAGGAAACAACGGCGCCGCAGGATGCTCCGGGTCATCCCGGAACAAGCCACGGACCTCCTCCACGTACCACCACAACAGCTCGCGGCCCTCCTCGAACAGGAATGCCTTCCGCGGCCTCGGACCGGACCCGCGGGCCCCCTTTCCCTGGACAACGAACCGGCCCCACCGGCCCGACTCCCAGTGCACGTCCCCCAGCGCCACACCGCACAGCTCCGCCGCCCGGACTCCGGACAGATAGGCAATCTTCGCCGTCACGTAGTCCCGGCACGCCACCGCCTCCTTGCGCGACTGCGGCAAAGCAGCCCGCCACGCGGTGAAGAACTCCCGCATCGCCCGCGGCGACGGAGGCACCCGCAGCCCGAAATCGCCACGGTGGTGGAGTCGCCGGTCGAACGAGTCGACCGGCGACTCCACCACCGCGCCGAACAGCCGGTGGATCTCCCCGGCGTACCGCTGCTCCAGGAACGCGAAGTACGCGTCGATCTTGTTGATCTTCGCGAGGACCGTCGGACGGGCCCGCTTACCCGGGCCCGCGAAGTACCGGTCCAACGCGGTCGGTGTGAGCTGCCACGGCACGACGTCGTAGTGCTCGCACAGCTCGATCACCGGCTTGACCAGCTGGTCGATCGACGCCGGCATCAGCCCTGCCGCGTCCCGCGCCCATTGGTACTCCGCGAGCGTGTCGAAGAAGTACGACCGTTCATCCCGCTGACCCGAGCGGCTCGACCGATAGGTGTGGAGAGAGAAGACCTCCGCCATGCCGACCGCATCGCGTTCAGGAGTCAGGGAACGGGTTTCGGATTCCCCCATGAACCCGCAGATTAGGAGCGCTACTCGCAGAATCTGCCAGTGATTGCGGAAATCTTACGCTTACGTGGGACACCTCGAACACGTGTCTCCCACCTGCTGGCTTCGCCCGATCACCCTCCTGGTGTCCACCCAGGAACCCGTGCGTACTCCAGTTACGTACAGGGCAGGACGCTCCTCTGCCAACCGCCGCGCCCGCGCGGGGGCCGACGCCGCCCGGGACTGGGCCGCTTCGAAGCTGATGCGCTCGTCCACGACGACCACGGCTTCACCGTCGAGCACCACGCCGGGCGGCAGCCGCATCCCGGGTAGCGCGATGTCCATCCAGTTCGCCGTCACGTCCCGTCCGGAGCGAGCCTGAAGACGAACGCCGTCGGCGGTGCGCCACATGACCGTTCTGTGGCCGTCGAGCTTCGGTTATGCGCTGTTGAGCTGTCCACGGGCTGTCGTCCAGCGCCATGTCGATCACACGTTGGCGGGTGCACTTCACCCGCCGGGAGCTCGCGTGGCCGCGTGAAGAGACCCCACTCATGCGGGAGTTCGGCACGATGCGCCTCCTGAGTCCCGCTGGCAGGCCCCCTGACATCGTGCGGTCACGGAATTCCCCAGGTGACCATGTAGTCAGTCTGGCCTTGTGTCGTCGGTGGCGGTGCTGCGGTGTGGCTCGTCGGGTTCGTGCGGGACTTCGGGTGGGAGGAAGGCTCCTGTATCGCGCAGTTCGCGGACGATGTCGATGAGCGCGGTGACGGCGGGGTTGGTGTTGTCGCGGTGCCAGACGATGCTGTGGCCGGCGTAGGGGCTCGGGTCGGTGAAGGGGCGATAGACGACTCCGGCGAAAGGCCTGGCTGCGGCTGCGCTGGTGATGGTGAGTCCGATGGCCGAGCCGGTGAGCGCCAAGGGGAGGAGCCGGTCGAGGCTGGAGATCTCTCGGTGGATGGTCACCGTGGCGTCTCGGGCTTCGAGTTGGCTGACGAAATGATCGTGCAGCCATGGGTTGACCTTGCGCTCGACGATGACAAGGGGCTGGTGGGACAGCTGGGCGGGGTCGATCGCTTCATGGGCGGCGAGGGGATGACCGGCGGCCAGCACGGCCACGAGCGGTTCACGGGCAACCAGGAGCGAGGCCAGGTCGGGCGGGTGCTCGGCGGTCCAGCAGAAGCCGAGGTCGAGGCGGCGGTCGCTGAGCGCGGACAGCTGGGCGACAGTGGTCATCGGTCGCGGGGCCAGGCGGACGTCGGGGAAACGGGCGTGCAGCGCGGACACCGTGAGTTGGAACAGCCGCGGACCAAGATCCTCCGCGTAGCCCAGACGAAGTTCGTCGACCGTGCCGGTGGCGACGCGGCGGCCGACGTCGAGGGCGTGGCGGACGGCGGCGATCGCGCTGCGCGCCTCGGGCAGGAACGCCTCGCCCACCGCGGTGACGGTCACGCGTCGGCTGGTACGGGTGAACAGGGGGGCGCCGAGCTCACGCTCCAGACGACGGATCTGCTCACTGACCGACTGCTGAGTGACGTGCATCCGCGCCGCGGCCCGGCCGAAGTGCAGTTCCTCGGCGACGGCGACGGCGTATTCCAGCTGGCGAAGCTCCACACCCCCATATTGACAGGTTCAGCCTGTCGAACACGTGGGCGTTCGTCGTTGATCGTGTCGCGGGCACGGCGCTCTCATGGAGGACAGGAACCAACTGTCCGACCCAAGGAGTACCGACATGAGGACCTGGTTCATCACCGGAACCTCCAGCGGCTTCGGCCGCCAGATGACCGAGCTGCTGCTGGAGCGCGGCGACCGCGTCGCCGCCACCTTGCGCAACCCCGCCCGACTCGACGACCTGGCCGCGCGACACGGCGACCGGCTGTGGCGCGCGGAGCTGGACGTCACCGACACCGCACGCATGCGGAAGGTCGTGGACAGCGCGTTCGCCGATCTCGGACGCATCGACGTGGTCGTCTCCAACGCCGGCTACGGTCTCATCGGCCTGGCCGAGGAGCTGACCGACGAGCAGATCGAGCGCCAGATCGACACCAACGTGATCGCTCCCATCCAGCTCGCGCGCGCGGTGACGCCGTACCTGCGCGCGCAGGGCGGTGGCAACTTCCTGCAGACCTCCAGCATGGGCGGCCATATCGCCTTCCCCGCAATGTCGCTCTACCACACCAGCAAGTGGGGCATCGAGGGCTTCTTCGAGGCCTACGCGCTGGAGACCGAACCGTTCGGCATCCACACCACGCTGATCGAACCGGGCATGGTCGCCACCGACTTCTACGGCGCAGCGGACAGCACCCCCTCACAGCTGCCCGCCTACGCCGGCACCCAAGCCGCGGATTTCACCCACGGCAAGAGCAGCGTGCCCCTGGAGGCCATGCCCGGTGACCCGCGCAAAGTCGCCGAAGCCATGATCCGCATCGGCGACCTCAAGGAGCCGCCACGGCGACAGCTCCTCGGCTCCGACGCCTACCACCTGGTCCACGACGCCCTCACCGCCCGGCTGGAAAGCGCCGAGACCCAGCGCGAGGTCGCCTTCTCCACCGACCGGGACGGCTTCACGCCGCCCCGAACGTGACGCCCCACCACCGACTCACCGCAAAAGGACCTCTGCCATGCCACGCTTCACCGACAAGACCGTCATCGTCACCGGCGCCGCCGGCGCCCTGGGCACCGGCATGGTCCGCCGCTTCGCCGCCGAGGACGCCCGCGTGGTGGTCGGCGCCCGCCGTCGGGAGCAGGTCACCGGACTCCTCGACGAGCTCGGCACCGACCGCGCGGTATTCGCCCAGCTCGACGTCACCAGCGAACAGGACTGGACCGCTGCCGTCGCCACCGCAGAAGCCGCTTTCGGCCCGGTCTCCGTGCTCGTCAACAACGCAGCCCGGGCCATCGTCGGCACCACCATGTCGTTGACCCCGGACGAGTTCCGGGAGGTAATCAACACCAACCTCCTCGGCACCTTCCTGGGCACGCGGGCGGCCGTGCCGTCGATGCGCCGACGCGGCGGCGGCTGCATCGTCAACATCAACTCCACTGCGGGGATCGGCGCCGCCGCAGGGCTGGCCGCCTACGGCACCAGCAAGTGGGGCATCCGGGGACTGACCAGGATCAGCGCGAAGGAACTCGGCCGCGACAACATCCGCGTCAACGGCGTGCACCCCGGCATCATCGAGACACCTCTGGCCTACGACCCTGCCACCGGCGAACTCATCGTCGGCATCGACGACCAGCCCATCCCTCGCCTGGCCGACGTCGACGAGATCAGCAGCCTTGTGCTGTTCGTCGCGTCGGACGACGCCGGCTACTCGACCGGCGCGGAGTTCGTCGCCGACGGCGGCTACCTCCTGGGGCCCGTTCCCGCCACAAAGCCATGACTCTCAGTACTGACTCCTTGGTCGCTTCCCGCTTCACTGGCGAACTCGGTTCGCGCGGGGTCGCCGTTCCTGCCGAGGCACCTCGATCGAGGGATGCAGCGTGACCACCCATTCTGATCCGAGCCTGACACAGGCCGGTTCCTCCGCTGCCTCGACCCGGAGCCTGTGCCTGTGCATAAGCATCGCTGCGGACAAGGCGCTGGTCGCTGAGGTGCGGCGCTCGGTGTGGGCGGCGTTGCTGTCCTGGGGCGCGGACGAGATCGCCGACGATATGGAGGTGGTGGCGTCCGAAATGGTCTCCAACGCGCTCAAGTACACCGGCGGCGAGGCCGCGGTGCGGCTTCGGCTGGCCAAGGGCCAGGCCCAACTGGAGGTCGAGGACGGCTCCGCACAGCAGCCGGCGCTGCGCCGGGTCGGCACGGAGGCCGAGAAGGGGCGCGGCCTGCTCCTGGTGGAGGCCCTAGCCGCCGAGTGGGGCTGGAGACTCCGTAAGAGAGGAGCCAAGACGGTGTGGGCGTCGCTCCCGCTGCCCGCGGGACGTACGGCATGAGGCCGGCTCCCGGCGGCGACGGTCTGGAGGGTGAGGTCGCGGAAGACGGGGGACCATCAAAGCGGCTCCGCTCGGGGTCCGGCTGCCGGAACTGACACCGCCCGTTGGGGCCCACCACTCCCGGAGGGCTCCAACGGGCGTTCGACCGTGGACTATGGACAGCGCCGAACCCTGTCCATAACTTGATCTCGAACCACCATCCCGGCGCGGCTGGCAGCACGGAAGCCAGCTCGGTCAGCGCGACCTCCACGGGGAACTCCACGTGACCAGCCTCCGCCCGCGAACGGCCGCCCGCCCGTCGGCCTACTCCGGGACGATGATGGCGATTCTTGAAAACGACCCGCGCTACTCTTCAGCTCACTTGATCGAGTCCCCAAGCGAGGAGGTAGTAGGGATGGATGGCTGGGCGCCCCATCGCCCTCGCCTCGGGTCCAACGCAGGTGGGTGGTGGATGGCGATGGGGTGGAGCCGGACAGGGTCGGAGGTGCTGTACGAAGGCCAGTTCGTCACTCTGCACCGGGACTCGGTCGTACGCCCGGTTTCCTAGGGGTTCTTCTCGTGTGGTGCGACGTTGTATGACCAGGTGGTCTGGCTTGTCGTGCAACAGTTCCGTGCCTGTGTGGTTCATGTGGCGGTTGTCGTACACGGCGATCGGATCATGGAGCAGAGCACGTGCGAGCTTTTCCCATCACGCTGCCTTCGGGGGCGCGGTACTGGACGGTGCTGGACGCGGACTACGACGTGGTCGAGGAGGCGGACAGTCACCTGCGTCATCTGCGTCTGGCCAGGGATCTTGCGGAGCTGACCACCAAGACGTACGCGCACGGGATCGCCCACTATCTGCGGTGGCGCGAGCGCACCGGCCGTGACTGGCGGACTGGTGCCGACGATCTGGGGTTGTTCATCCTGTGGCTGAGACACACACCGCGGGACGTGGCGGCGCATGACGCCGAACGCAGCGGCGGAGGACTGCTTGTTCCGGGCGCAGGCGTGGACCCGGTACGCGGTGGCAGCCGGATCAACCTCGTTCTCACCGCTGTGCGCGGCTTCCTGCTCCACGCCGCGCGGACCCACTCCGTCCCGCCCTCGGTCATCCCGGCACTGTACGAGGGTGCATCGGTCACCGACCTGGCGCCGGAGGTGTGTGGCGATGGGGCGATGCGGTCGCAGCTGCGTGCCACGCACCGGGTGCGGTCCGAGGCGCGGGCGGTGGACCGGGCCACCGATGAGGAGGTACTGGGGCTGTTCCGGGCGTGTCTGTCGTGCCGGGACCGTCTGGTCATCCTGCTGATGGCCCGGGCGGGGCTGCGCCGTGGCCAGGTGGCCGGGCTGCGGCGGGAGGATGTCCATTTCGCGGTCGACTCCAGGGCCTTGGGGTGCCGGGTCGAGGGGTCTCATCTGCATGTCGTGCGGCGTCAGAACGTCAACGGCGCGTGGTCCAAGTCGCGGCTGAGCCGCGTGGTCCCGGCGGACTTCCTGGTGGTGCAGGCGTACGACGCCTACGCCTTCGAGCGGGAGAGGCATCCCGAAGCCACGCTGAGCGACTTCGTCCTCGTGAACCTCTTCCGTGCGCCGCTGGGTGAGCCGATGAAACCCGGCGCGATCAACGAGTTGGTCACCGCGCTCGGGCTACGGGCGGACCTGGACCGACATGTGACGCCGCATCAGCTCCGGCATGCTTTCAGCGGGAACGTCCTGGACGCGGGCGGCACGAGGGACGAACTCCAGGCCCTGCTGGGCCAGTCCTCGCCCCGGTCGACACTTCCCTACGAGCACCCCGCCGAACACCGGCTGCGCGAAGCCGTCGAACGCGTCCTGGCGCCCCGCCTGGACGTGGAGGGTTCACGGTGACCGCGACCGCGCTGCGCGCCCTGCCCCTGGACGCAGCACCCGAGCACGCCACGGAGTTGCTGGACCGGGTGACGGCCTTGATCGGCACGACGTTCCTGGACGAGGCCGGATGGGACGCCGGGCAGCAGGTGCTGCGCCTGCCCGCAGAGCACCCGCTGCTGGGCCGGCCGCTGTGCCGGGTCAACGACTGCGGGAAGCACGGCCTGGGGCTGCTCCAGTTGTGCGACTCGTGCAACAACCGCTTCGAGGCGAGCTCCCTGGCCTTCGACGCCTTCAGGGTGCTGCCCCGCCATGCCCGGAACACTCAGCAGGTGATGTGCCCGGTGGAGGGCTGCGGGCTTCCGCAGATGACGGCCCCGGTGCAGCTGTGCCGCATTCACCGCTACCAGCGCACCCGGTGCAAGCTCGCCCTGGAGGACTTCCTTGCCCACCCCGACACCCGCCCGCTGCCCGGCTACGGCCCCTGCCGGGTGGTGGCCTGTCTGCGGGTACGTGAAGGCGCCGGCCCGTACTGCACGCCCCATCTGAACCGGTGGGCGAAGGTGAGGCGGCACGAGGCCACGGTGGACGAGGAGCACTGGCGCGCCACGAGCCCGGGTATCGCGCAGGAGGGAGTGATCAGCCTTCGGGGTCTGGCCCCGCTGGTCGTCGCCCAGATCCTGCTCGGGCTGCAGATGCGCACCCGTGAAGGCACCAAGACCAGGGACGATGCGCTGCGTATCGTCTGTGACTTGCTGCGCCAGCGGCAGGCCGGGAGCATCGGGGACCTGCTGGAAGGCGGGCTGCCCAAGCCGCAGCTCAACCTGCTGCGGATGCTGCGCACCTACGTGCACCGGGCGCTGCTCGACCCGGAGACCGAGCGTGCCAAGACTCGCTGGGACACCCGGGCCTTCGGCCACGCGGGGACCTTGGACTTCACCCAGATCACCCAGCCATGGCTGCGCCACGGCGCCATGCGCTGGGCGGCCGACAATCTCCCCAAGCGGCGCGGCAAGGGGGCTACCTCCCAGGTTCGGATGCAGCTGGACGGTCTGGTCCTGCTGTCGGCGAGCCTGCGGGCGCACCGCCTGGACCGGGGCGAGGTGCCCGCTGGGCTCGGGCGCGTCGACCTGGAGAACTTCCTGGCCAGGCTGGTCTTTCTGCAGGACCGCGGGGAGCTCTCCGCCTACATGCGCTATCGGGCCTGCCGCGCGGTGCGCGCGGTGCTGACACGGATGCGGGTGCTCGGACTGACCCGCCCGGGCGCGCCGCTGGCCGGCCTGCCCGACGACTTCCACCTGGTCCGCGACGATCTTCCACCGGAACCCGACCGCCGGGACGAGGAGCGGGACCTGCCGCAGGAGGTGATGCGGCAGCTGTGCGCGAACCTGCCCGCGATCGACCCCGACGGAACGAGCCGGCAGACCCGGATCGCCATCGAGCTGATGATCGACACAGGGCGGCGCCCCGACGAGATCTGCGCCCCGACGAGATCTGCGCCCTGCCCTGGGACTGTCTGAGCACCGACCGCGACGGCAAACCGGTGCTCGTCTACAACAACTATAAGGAGCACCGGTTCGGCCGCCGCCTGCCGATCGCGCAGGCCACCGCCGATCTCAGCTTGGTGTTTAACCTCGGCCGTTCACCTGACCCGCTGATCTTGGTTCGTTCCCGGGACAGCAGGGCGGCCGTTCTTCACGCTTCGAGGTGTCGAGCAACGTCGCGTGAAGGAACGGCCGCTGGTGAAGAGTCTCGCCGCTGAACAGTCCACTGACGCCGCGTTGGGTGTCCTGTCCCACTTTCGTGTCCAGTTCTACGACTGCCTCTACACCCGGGCGGATGCGCTCTTCGAGCTCACCGACGCGGTGCTGTGCTCGGACGGCCCGGTCACCTCGCTGGTCGAGCTGACGCTCACGGCCGAGCACCGGCGCGGGCACGGAGCGATGTACGACGCGGTCAACCACGGCTGGGTGGAACCGCGCCGTCTGCGCAGGCTGCTGGCCTCCACGCCGCTGCCGCGTGCCGCCGACGGGCGGATCGTCCTCGCGGTGGACGTGAGCAACTGGCTGCGGCCCGATGCCCCCACCAGCCCGGAGTTGCTGTTCTGCCACGTCTACGGACGGGGCCGCAGCGCGGATCAGTTCATCCCCGGCTGGCCCTACTCCTTCGTCGCCGCGCTGGAGACGGGACGCACGTCGTGGACGGCCGTGCTGGACGCGGTCCGGCTGGGGCCGTGCGACGATGCCACCGCGGTGACCGCCACCCAGCTGCGGGACGTGGTCACCCGGCTGGTGCATGCCGGGCAGTGGCGGCCGGGCGACGCGGACATCCTCGTCGTCATGGACACCGGCTACGACGTCACCCGCCTCGCCTACGTCCTTGCCGACCTGCCCGTCGAGCTGGTCGGCCGACTCCGCTCGGACCGCGTCATGCTCCGGGACGCCGGCCCACGCCGCTCCACCCCGCGCGGCGGACAGCCCCGCAAGCACGGCGGCGTCCTCACCTTCTCCAAGCCGGAGTCCTGGCACACCCCCGACCAGGCCACGACGTGCGACACCACCCGCTACGGCACGGCCGAAGCCCTCGCCTGGGACCGGATGCACCCCCGATTGCAGGCCCGTGGCCCCTGGCTCGACCACTGCGGTGAACTCCCTTTGATCCACGGCACGTTGATCCGGCTGAAAGTTGAGCACCTGCCCGGTGACCGCGACCCGAAGCCGGTGTGGCTGTGGTCCTCACGCACCGGGATTACCGGCGCAGACATCGACCTGCGCTGGCAGGCGTTCCTCCGCAGGTTCGATCTTGAACACACCTTCCGGCTGTTCAAACAGACCCTGGGCTGGACCGTCCCCAAGGTCCGCGATCCGCACACGGCCGACCTGTGGACGTGGCTGATCATCGCCGCCCACACCCAACTCCGCCTTGCCCGGCCCCTCGCCGAGGATCTTCGTCGGCCCTGGGAGCGGCCGGCGCAGCCTCGTCGGCTCACCCCTGCCCGGGTCCGCCGGGGGTTTCGCCACCTCCGCGTGAAGACCGCCCGTCCCGCCGACGTGCCCAGACCCTCCAAGCCCGGACCCGGACGCCCACCCGGCTCGAAGAACCGCAGGTCAGCCCCACGTCACGAACCTGGGAAGACCGTGAAACGAATCGAAACCCTTACCGAACACGTCCGCCTGAAACAGCAGCGAGGTTAATGATCAAGCTCAGTGCCTGACTCTGTCGGGGATCTTGTAGACGCCGAGGTCAACTACCCAGGGTGCGCCAGGACTTGAGACGAGGGATCTCGCGTTGGTCGAGGTAGTTCTGGAAGGCAGTCGGCCGGCGGGGCGTGGGGGCTTCCTCGGCCGGTGTCAGTGCGCTGAGGCGCTCGATGTTGACGGCGATGGCCGTCAGGACGTGCTGGACGTGGGCCTTTCCCTGTCCCCGGTAGCGACAGCGTCGCATGCCGTGTCCGTGGGCGAACTCGTTGATGGTGCCCTCCACCCCGGAGCGGACCGCATAGCGGGCCTTCCAGTCAGGCGTCTGTTGCTCGGCGCGGACGCGGAGCTGCAGGTCGCGGAGTTCTCGTGGAGGGAAGCCCACGGTGCGGGCGTTGTCGGCGGTGCTGGTGCACTGGGCGCGAGCTGGGCAGGGACGGCATTGGCTTTTGGTGAACCGTGCCACGATCAGTGGGGCCGCGGTGGGCGAGGAGGTCGGGTAGGGGCCGTGCCAGCCCGCGCTGACCTGCCCCTGCGGGCAGGTGACCTGCTGACGATCGAAGTCGATATGGAAGTCGTCCCGGGCGAAGCCCTCGTTTTGGCGGTGCTGGCGGGTGGGGTTGCTCTTCAGCGGCCCGGAGACGGTGACCTGGTGTTCACGAGCGGCTTGTTCCAAGTGGGGCAGGGAGGTGTAGCCGGCGTCGACCAGGTGCTCGGCGGGCAGCAGCTCGCGGCGGGCGAGGCGGGTGTGGATGCCGGGCAGGACCTGGCTGTCGTGGGTGGTGGCCGCGGTGGTGGCCACGTCCGTGATCACGTTGGGGCCGTCGGGAGCGCAGGTCTCGGTCAGATGCGCCGAGAACCCCTTCCAGCTGATGATGTGTCCGTGCCGTGCGTAGCGGGCCGAGGGGTCGTAGGGAGAGACGATCGCCCTCGACGAGGGCGGCAGTCCGGGTCCGCCTTCCTTCTCGGCGGTGCGCCAGCGCAGGTGCCCTGCGGCATCACGGTGGTAGTTCTGCACCATGATCTGGCGCAGGGCCTGGACACGGGGAGCGGGCATGCGGTCCGCTCCGCGACGGTGGAGGTGTTCCAGGAGCCGGGCGGCGTCGTTTCCGGTGGCAAGAATCCTGGTCATGGGCTTGGTGGGGTTCTTGCCCAGGCGGACCGGCCGGCCGTAGCGGCGCCCCCAGTCCTCATCGACCAGCTCGTCGAGCAGGTGCGGGAACGTGCCGGCGACTTCTTCGAGTGCGGCGCGGACCGCTTCGGTGATCAGCTCCAGGCGGGTCAGGTCACGTACCGCGGCCAGGACGTGGGTGGAGTCGGTGCGCTGTGTGGTGCGCTCGCGCACCAGGCCGGCCTCCTTGAGCCGGGCCAGCGCGAGGTCCAGGAGACGGTCAGGACGGCCGTCCTCAGCGAGACGGTCACGGAAGTCTGCCAGCACACTGTGGTGAAACCCGGGATCGTCCAGTTCCATGGCCATCGCGTACTTGAAGTCGATGCGGCAGCGGACCGCCTCGGCGGCCTGCCGGTCCGACAGGCCGAGCAGGAACTGCAGCACACAGACGGTGGCCAGTTGAGCAGGCGAAAGCCCGGGACGTCCGTCCCTGGGGTACCAGTCCGCGAAGTCCTCGTCGCACCACAGCCCGTTGAGGCGGTCCCTCACCCATATCGCCGTCGTGCCGCCCGGGTTGCTTGCCCGCGCCACCTGCGCGGTCAGAGGCGGGACTCGCTCACCGGAACGGGGGCGCAGGGACAACGGGCACCTCGACAACTGCATCGGTCGGCAGAACTACCCGAGCCTGCCCGTTGACCATGCTGCCGCACCGGGAAACCCCAAGATCCCCGACAGAGTCAAGCTCAGTGCCTGTTCCTAAACCGGCTTGCTGAGTAGCCTCGGGCTCTAGGCTGGCGTGGTGTCCGAGGACGACAGGCGGGCCGTGGAGCGGGTGTGCGGGGGCTGTGGTGAACGGCTGAGGCCGGCAGCACGGCCGGATGCCGTGTACTGCTCGGCGGCATGTCGTTCCAGGCAGTGGCGCCGGGACCGCCGGTTGCGCAAGCGGGTGGCCGCGGAGTTGAGCGGTGCCGGCCAGGCTAAGTGCCCCGAGTGCGGGGACACTTAGGTGGCCGGAGTCGACCGTCGTTCGAATGCGGTCTACTGCTCGCGGCGGTGCGTCACGAGGGCCTGGAGGGCCCGGAAGGAAACGTTCGGCGAACGCTCACAGTGACCGCATTGCGAACGCATCTGAATCCCAACTTCGGTCAGAATGCGGTCACTTGTGGTCGTTCGTTGTGATCATTACATTTTCGGTCTGACTCTCAGCTCAGGAAGCGGGCCGGGTCTTGTCACGGCCGCGGGGCCGTGCCCCGGCCTCGCGGTGGGTGGTGGATGCCATGCCCGAAGAGATCGAGGAGACCGGCGGCAAGGTCGGCAGTGTCAGCGCGAGCCGGTACGCGGAGATCGTGGCCGAGCTGCGGAAGCTGGTGGAGACGGCCAGCCGCATCCAGTTCACGATCGGCGACTACGCGCTGGAAGTCGAGCCGATGCGCGAGTACGGGGGCCAGGAACGCAGCGATGACCTGTTCACGGTCAAGAACTCGCTGTTCGGCCTGGCCGAGGACATCGGGGTGTCGTACTCGATGGTGAAGCAGGCGAGGTGGACCGCGTCGCGGTGGCCGAAGGAACACCGGGTTGAGGGGGTGTCGTTCACCGTCCACCGGATTCTGGCGGGCATCGCCGACGACGAGGAACGGTTCGAGGTGCTGCGCACGCCGCCGGAGGGCAAGACCCGGTGGACACCGGACGAGGCGAACCGGCGGGCAGGCCGCCAGGTCGTCAAGCCCGTCACTGCGCAGGAGAAGGTCAGCGCGATCCACTCGCTCGCCCAGGACGAGGAGGTCGCGGCGACGGTGACCTGCTGCGGCGCCCGGCGGTTGTCGCGTAGGTCAAGTCCGAGGACAAAGTCCGGGTGGTGGAGGAGCTCTCCCGTGAGGACGAGGTCGCGGCCGCGATCGCCCCGGAGATCCTGCGCCGTCCCGCGGTCGTGGCCCAGGTCAAGCCTGCCGACCGGGTGAAGGTCGTGGAGGAGCTGACGCGAGACGAAAGTGTCGCCGGCGAGGTGACCACCGGCCTGCTCCGGCGCCCGGACGTCGCCTTCCGGGCGATGTCCGACGACACCGCCCGCCACCAGGTCAACCATGCCCAGGTCGAACGGGGCCGGCAGGCCCGCGAGCACTTCGAGGAGACCAGCCCCGTCGCCCCGGCCATCCGCAACATCGACCGGTCGGTTCAGTTCCTGGACCTGGTCACCGCCTGCCACGCGTTCGTCGCGGCGGCCGGCCGCGTCGTCCCGGGCATGCGCGACCGCCAGCTCGGCGACGACGAACGCACGATCATCCACGAGAACGTCGCCCAGGTGAGGGCGACGCTGGACTGGATCGAGACGGCGGTGGACACCGGCAAGGTCGACGTCGACGGCGAGCTGGCCAAACTCCTGCAAGGTGAGTAGGCGATGCCTCGCGCTTCCCAGCGCAGATCACCCGCCGCCCAGCGACACGCCGACACCGTCCGGTTCGTACTCTTCGAAGCCCGCCCGGCCGGTCTGGCCTTCCACCAGCTGGTCAGATCCAGTGAGCTGTCGCCCAGTCAGGCCCGCGCGGGCCTGGCCTGCCTGCGGGACACCATCGCCGAACGCGGCTGGCCCCCGCTGATCTGGACGAGGACGGACGGTTACAAGTTCTGCTCGGACCCGGCCGAGCTGCAGGCATACGAGGTCGCGATCATCCGGGAGAAGCTCACCGAGATCCGCCGCTTCATCACCGGCATCGTCGCCCCGCACGCCGTCCTGCAGCCCAAAGGCCGGTGGATCAAGCACCTGAACACCCAGCTCAGCTCCGTCGAGTCCACCCTCGACGTGATCGCCGACTACATCGACGCCTGACCGGCGGGGCCGGCCGCGAAGCGGCCGGCCCCGCCCCGTCCTGGAGGGAAGGGAAACCCAGTGCCGCGGCGCCGCTGCTACCCCTCCGACACCTGGGACGACGAATGGGCCCTGCTCGAAGCCCTGCTACCGCCCCCGGCCTGCGAGTCTCCCAAGGGAGGACGTCCGGAGAAGCACCCGCGCCGCGAGATCGTTGACGCCATCCGCTACGTCGTCGACACCGGATGCAAGTGGAGGGCCCTGCCCAAGGACTTCCCACCCTGGAGGACCTGCTACAACTTCATGGCCCGCTGGGCCGCCGCCGGCGTCATCGGGCAGATCCGCGACCAGCTGCGCAAACGCATCCGCCGCGAGATGGGCAAGGCGCCCGGAGCGGTCGCCACCGTCATCGACTCCCAGTCCGTCAAGGCCGCGGAGACCGTCGGCAAGGACTCCCGCGGCTACGACGCAGGCAAGAAAATCAACGGCCGCAAGCGGCACCTGGTCGTGGACACCAAGGGCCTGCCGCTGTTCGTCATGGTCACCCCGGCCGACATGACCGACCGCGACGCGGCCAAGGAGGTGCTGTTCCGGCTGCGGCTGATGCACCCCGAGATCACCATCGTCTGGGCCGACTCCGCCTATGCCGGACAGCTCGTGACCTGGGCGAAGACTTACCTGAACCTGTCGATCAAGACCGTCAGCCGCCCGAAGGACGCCGTCGGGTTCGTCGTGCTGCCCCGGCGCTGGGTCGTCGAACGCTCACACGCCTGGGTCATGCACGCCCGTCGGCACGCGCGCGACTACGAACGGCTCATCCAGCACTCGGAATCGCTCATCGCCTGGGCCGCGATCACCCTCATGACCAGGCGAATCACCCGGCGATCCTCCCGCAGGAGCAATCAGCCGGCCTCCCGCGAAGCCCAGCGCGACTGATCATTCTCAAGGGTACGGTCAGCCCCTCGCCCCAGCCAGCCCGAAGACCCCGGCCCTGGACGTCCCACTCGACTAGAGATCTTCAATGGCTGGGGTTACGGCGGTTGGAGGTCGAGTCCGGTCTTGGCGATGAGCCCTTCGATGAGGTGGGGCCGGTACTGCATCCGTTTCAGCCGGGTCCTGACCAGTGCGGTGAGCTGGTCGAGGCTGTGTTTGGTGAGGTTGGCCAGCGATCTCTTCAGGTGCGACCACACGCCCTCGACCGGGTTGAACTCCGGCGCGTACGGGGGCAGCTGGTAGACGGTCAGCCATAACCGTGCGGCTATCAGCTCCCCCATGGTGTGGCTGACGTGCGTGTTCAAATTGTCCCAGACCAAGACAATGGGACCGCCGAGCTGCTGGTGTGCGGCATCGAGCAGGCGGGCGTAGTCGGTCTCGGTGAAGCCCTTGCGCCGGCCTTTGGCGGGGCCGCGGTCCAGGTGGATGCGGTAGATGAGCCGTGGCCTGCGGCCGGCCTTCGTGCAGATCAGCGCCGCCATGGAGACGCGTTTGGTGCCCGCGGCGGTGACCTTCACGACCGGCGTGCAGCCCCGGCGGCCCCAGGTGCGGCCCTTGGGCGGCCTCAGGCCCTGACCTGCCTCGTCCTCGAAGCAGAGCCAGGCGCCCAGGTCCGCCGCCCTCTTTTTATGACGGGCCACTGCTCGTCCTTCCAGGCGGCGATCTGCGCCTCGTTGCGCTCGCTGGCCTTCCGGGCCGGGACCTGCACGCTCCAGCCGATGCGGTGCAGCAGCAGATCCAGCCCGGCCAGGGTGTAATCGACGCCGAACCGGCGGCGCACGACCTCGCCGATGCGGGCCAGCGTCCAGCACTGGTCACTCCATCCGCACGTGGCCGGACCGGCCTCCAATACCGCCTCCAGAGCACGCAGTTGACCCGCGCAGAGCTTGCAGCGAGCGCCGCCGGGACCCTTGGAGACCAGCGCCTGGCGACCGCCCGAAGCCAGGGCCCGGCGCCAGCGGTTCGCCGACATCCGGGTCACCCGGAACTGCCGGGCCACCTCCCGGTCACTGGCCCCCGCCTCGATCAAGTCGGCTGCCGCGAGCCGGACTTGCTCACGCCGATCGCGCTCCTCGGCCGTCAGCCCACCGCCATCGGGATACCTCACCCCTCCGGCATAGCGCAGCCGACGCCAACCGTCACGACCAGACGTAACCCGCACCGTTAAAGATCTCTAGTGTGCTTCCAGGCGTGATGTCGCGGTTTGCGTGGGAGCCTGAACTGCGGCTCTTCGGAAAGTCCGGCAACACCATGCGGAGATCTCCAGTAGTCCCGCACGGGAACCAGGAAATTACGGAATGATTGGTCAGTTGTGACCTGGTTGGAGCAGCGAGAGAGCGCGGATTGAAGGACTGTGTGACGATCGACACGCGGCATCGGCCTTTCGTCTAACGCCATTCCGTTTCCCCCTCCCACCAGAAGGGCTTCCGCCATGGGTAACAGCGCAATGATGATGGTCAGTAACGATAACGGGGACTCCGTGCGGACGTTCATCGACAACGTCACCTGCATGTACGACCACGGCCAGGGCAGCGCCCCCGGCTCCAATCTCTCGGTCTTCAACGCCCAGGTCATCAGCTCCGGCCAGACCTTCCCGAACAGCAATGGGCAGTACATCGAGACCAAGAACAGCGGTGACTGCTTCGACGTGACCTCCACCTTCGATCTCAAGGTGACCAACGCGAACACCAACGAGGAAATCGGGGTCGTCCACTTCGAAGAACTCGGCGGCTGGAGCTACAAGGCACCCTCCACCATCAATGTCGACCTCTCGGGCGATCCCACGTACATCATCGTGACGGTCCAGTAGGCCCGCGCCTTCCACCACTCCACTTGTGGGCGAACACGGAAACGGGGCCTACGACCGGCGCCCGACCCTGCTTCGGTGATTACTGACCTTGTTTTGCGTGACATCGCCAAGGTGAGGCCGGTTTCAGCGAGACATCCAGGCGAACAACTCGGCCGCCTGCATCCGTGCTCGCGAAACGCCCGTCGCTCCGCGGTCAGCCCGCCCCCTTGCGGATACCTCATATGACCGGCCTACCGCGACAACCACCGCCTGTCAGCCACGACATCACGCCAACAAGGTCAGTAACCACTCTGCGAGTGTCAAAGGACGCGTTCCTGACCTCTTGCACAATTCCCTCATGCAGCCGCTGCCGGTTCCCTGCCCCGCCCACCTCATCCCAGACGCCAGTGGCACGGAGGCGTTCCACCGGGCATACAGGCAGGCCATGGCGGACGACGCCGTGTTCATCGCCATCGAATCCGACGGTCCACGGTGGACCGTGAAGGCCGACACCCTCACCGCGGGCTCCGGGCACTCCGTCGACGACACTGTGAACGACGCTGCCCGGGCCGCGGTCACCCGCTTGATCCACCGCCACGAGGTTGGTGCGGACGCCTACCCAGGGCCGGTCTAGTCTTTTCGGGGAAGGTCCAGGTGATGAGGCCGGTCCTCTGATCCAGACCCCAGCGGTCCGCCGAGCCCAGCCCCCAGGACATGTGCGCACGAGCCAACTGATCGATCATGTCTTCGCCTTGCAGCAGCAGGGTGCTCAGATCCGCCTGATCCACGGCCTGAGCAGCACTGTCTGGCTTGTTGGCCCGCTTGAACAACCCCATGCTGCGAAGTCTGCCAGAGGCCATTGGCCAGCTGACGCCCCCCTCAGGCCGAGGCACCGTGCCCGGCGACCAGGTGGGGAATTACGTGACCACAGCCCTGGGGAATTACGTGATCGTCCACACACGTCGGCGCCTGGCCGCTCCGCGATGCAGGCCCCGGGCGTTCGGGTCCGAAGGGGGGCTGCCCCGCCGGTACGGCGGCATCCTCACCATCGCCAAGCCGGACATCTGGCACCAGCCCGATGCCAACCAGTACGGACACCACCCGCTACGGCAAGGCCGAGGCGCTGCGGATTCGGTCTTGAGCACGCCTTCAGGCTCCTGAAGCAGACGCTCGGCTGGACGACTCGGTCCATGCTGTGGGTTTCAACCGGCGCGGGATCCTGGCGATTGTTCCGCCGGGATCCCGCGCCATCCGCTTACGTCAGCAGGTGATGTACGTCGCGTTCCCGACGCTGACACCGTAGCTGGCGTCCAGCTCATCCGAGTAGTAGTGCTTCCCGCTGAGACACGGGGTGGACAGCGCACCCGACCCGCTCCCGGTCCAGGCCGTCTTGTACTTCAGTGAGCCGTCCGTGTACAGGTACATCATGAGCCGAACAGTGCTGGTGCACCCGGTGGAAGATGTCTGAGCGTACACGCGTCCACCGCTCAGGTATGGCTTGTTCGCGTGGAGGCCGGAGCATGTTGCAGCGGCCGATGCGCTGGCCGAGCCGATGGGAATCAAGGCAGCTGCGATTGCCGTGGCAGCAACCATGCCGCTGGCGATCTTTGTGGGCGTAGTTCTCATTGAGGCGACTCCTAGTGAGTGGCTGTCCCGGACATTCGGTGGCTGTCCGGACTGTTCAGAGGCGTGTCCCGGACACTGTCCGGGAGGCGTTGGCATCGGCCGGGGCCGGAACCAGCGTCCGGACGACTGGACAGACCGAGTCCTCCGGGCATCGGCGTAGTCCGCTGGCACTTGAGAGCGTGTTTCCGATCCTGTTTTACGAGGAGTGCTGGGGATCGGCCTCCACCGTCATCTCTGCACGGTGGAGGCCGATCCCGCTCCCCCCTGAAGTGCGAGCCCCGTGACCGTCCGACAGTGCGTCGTCAGACCGAGCTTCTCGGGCCCCGCGACATCAAGTTCAGCGGCCGGCGCATTGTTCGGCAGGGCTGACCCAACGGCCAAACAATGGCCGGACGCGATCTTTGCGGGGGTATGAGGGGTGCGTAGGTTGGCCGTCCGGGCTGGTACGGGGTGCGGCTGAGGGGGGCGACGTGGCGGGTCGTCGTGAAGTGCCGGTGGATCCGGGGGCGGGTCCGGTGCAGCGGTTCGCATTCGAGTTGCGCAAGCTGCGCGCCGAGGCGGGCGTGCTGACCTATCGTGTGCTGGCCGATCGGGCCGGGTACGGAGTGACGACGCTGTCGCAGGCCGCGGCCGGTGAGCAGTTGCCGACGCTCCAGGTGGTCCTTGCCTATGTACAGGCGTGCGGGGGTGGCGCGGCGGAGTGGGAGGCGCGGTGGAAGCAGGCGGTGGACGAGGTCGCCGCCTCGGCTCCGGGAGAAGAAGAGGAGGGCGGGGAGCCGCCGTACCGGGGGCTGGCCAGGTTCGAGCCGGGCGACAGCGGCCGGTTCTTCGGCCGTGACGAACTCACCGCCGGTCTGCTGGACCTGATGCGCCGGCAGCGGTTCGCTGCAGTGTTCGGCCCGTCCGGCAGCGGAAAGTCCTCCTTGCTGCGCGCCGGCCTGATCCCCGCTCTGCAGCACACCCAGGACGCGGACCTGCGCCCGGCCGCCATCCGTATCCTCACCCCCGGCCGGCACCCGGCACACACCCACGCCCGCGCACTCGATCCCGCCAACACCAAACCAGGCAGTCCGGGCCCGGACACGTTCGTGATCGTCGACCAGTTCGAGGAGATCTTCACCCTCTGCCACGATCCGGCCGAACGCACCAGCTTCTTGGACCTGCTCCTGACCGCCCGCCAGCCCGCAAGCCGGTTAAGGGTCCTCATCGGGGTGCGCGCCGACTTCTACGGCCGTTGCGCCGAACACCGCGACCTGGCCGACGCGTTGCGCGACGCCAACCTGCTGGTCGGCCCGATGAGTCCGACGGAACTGCGCGCAGCCATCGTCAAACCGGCCGCCGCCGAAGGACTGACCGTGGAGCGCGCTCTCACCGCCCGCCTGGTGGAGGAGGTCGCCGACGCCCCAGGCGGACTGCCGCTCCTTTCGCACGTGCTTCTGGAGACCTGGCGCCGCCGCCGTGGCAAGACGATGACCCTCACCGGCTACGAAGCTGCCGGAGGCCTGGAGGGCGCGGTCGCCAAGACCGCCGAGGACGTCTACCGCTGGTTCACCGATGCCCAGGCCGCCGCGGCACGCCGCCTGCTGCTGCGCCTGGTCGCCCCCGGCGAGGGCACTCCCGACACCCGCCGGCCCGCCGGCCGGGAGGAACTTGCGTCCGGCGGGCAGCAGGAGACCGCCGAGGCGTTGGAGGCTCTGGCCCAGACGCGGCTGCTCATTCTCGACGACGGCAGCGTCGATCTGGCTCATGAGGCCCTGCTGACTGCCTGGCCCCGCCTGCGGGGCTGGATCGACGAAGACCGTGAACGCCTGCGCACTCACCGCAAACTGACCGAGGCCGCCCGAGCCTGGGAGGAACTGGGCCACGACGCGGGGGCTCTGTACCGGGGAAGTCGTCTCGTCGCTGCCGAGGAATGCTTCAGCAGCGGCCCTGCTGAAGATCTGACCGCCCTGGAGCACCACTTCCTCACCGCCAGCACAACCGCACGTGATCAGGAAGAGCACGCCGCAGCGCGTACCACCCGGCGCCTGCGCACCCTCAATGCCGCCTTGTCCGCCCTGCTCGTCCTCGCCCTCACCGCCGGCCTGGTTGCCTGGCAGCAGAGCCGGACCAGCGACCAGCAGCGGCAGGCCGCCGATTCCGCCCGGAAGGTTGCCCTGTCCCGGCAGTTTGCCGCGCAGTCCGCCGCCCTTATCGGCACCAACTCCGACCTCGCCTCACTGCTGGCCATCCAGGCCTACCGGACCAGCCCGACCTCCCAGGCCGTGGAAAGCCTCTACGCCGCCGCCGCTGTACCTCTCCGACACAGGCTCACCGGGCACCCTGGCCCTGTAGTCGCGGTGGCGTTCAAACCGGACGGGCGCACCCTGGCCACCGGCGACAACGACGGCACGATGCGGCTGTGGGACACCCGTAGTGGCCGCCTCCGCAAGAACCTGCCCGGAGGGGACGCCGATCTCGCCGCGGTGTTCACCCCGGACGGACGCACCATGGCCATCGCCGGCCCCGACGGGGTGGAACTGCGGGACACCAGCACTGGCCGTACCCGCAAACGGCTGGCCAAGCAGATCGTTGACTCAGGTCCCATGGCGTTCAGCAACGACGGACACACCCTGGCCGTCAGCAGTGTCGGCCAGAAGTTGGAATTGTGGGATACCGGCACCGGGCGCATCCGCGCGAGGCTCTCCGAGCAGAGCAACGACGTGAGCTCCTTGGCGTTCAGTCCGGACGGACGCACTCTGGCCACCGGCGCCTTCGACGGCAGAGCGGAGCTGTGGGACGCGGCCACTGGCCGTCTGCGCCGAAGTCTGCCCAGACACACCGCTCCGGTCGTCGCGTTGGCGTTCAGTCCGGACGGCCGTACCCTGGCGAGCAGTTCCGACGGCGGGGTGAAATTGTGGGACGCAAGGGTCGGCCGTCCTCGCATGGAACTTGCCGGGGCAACCGACCCGGTCGTCGCGTTGGTGCTCAGTCCCGACGGACGCACCCTCGCCGCCGGAAGCCTCGATGGCAGTGTCCGCTTGTGGGAGACGGACACCGGCCGTCTCCAGAGGAGCTTTTCCGGACACACCAGCCCTATCCGTGTGCTGGCATACAGTCCAGACGGCCGCACCCTGGCTACCGGCAGCGAGGATCGCACCGTACGACTGTGGGACGTGATGGCCCATCAATCCCGGACCCTCTTCTCCGATCCCTCTAAGGAGACTGTCTCGGTGGCTTTCAGTCCAAGCGGCAGCACCTTGGCCACTGGAAGAACCGGTGATCGAGCAGTGCGGTTGTGGAACATGATCACCGGCCGTCTTCGCGCACGCTTGCCCGGGTCCGCCGAGGACACCGGGCCCTCCATGGCTTTCAGCCCGGACGGGCGCACCCTCGCCACCGGAAACCTGGTCGAGGGCGGGGTGAAGCTGTGGAACACGGCCACCGGCCGCTACCGCAGCAGTCTGGCCGGATACAGCGCTGACGCTCGAAGGCTGGCGTTCAGCCCGGACGGCCGCACTCTGGCCACCGCCAGCACTGCCCGCGGAGTGGAACTGTGGGACGCCGCCACCGGCCGTAGCCGCAAGGAGCATCCCGCGTACCACGGCCTTGTGTTCTCAGTAGCGTTCAGCCCGGACAGCCGCACCCTGGCCATCGCCGGTGAGGATCACACCGTGCGACTGTGGGACACAGCCACCGGCGACCCCCGGATCATGTTCGCTGGACACACCGGCGCTGTGCTCTCCGTAGCGTTCAGCCCGGACGGGCGCACCCTGGCCACCGGCAGCGAGGATCGCACCGTACGACTGTGGGACACAGCCACAGGCCACAGCCGCGCAAGCCTGACCGGCCACACCGCTCTGACCGGCGCGTTGGCATTCAGTCCGGACGGGCGCACCCTGGCCACCGGCAGCGACGACAACACGGTGCGGCTGTGGGACACAGCCACCGGCGTCACACGGGTCACGCTCGCTGGACACACCGGCGCTGTGCTCTCCGTAGCGTTCAGCCCGGACGGCCGCACCCTGACCACCGGCAGCACAGACCAGACCGTACGCCGGTGGAACGTGGACAGCTCTACACCCACCACAGCAATCAGCAAGATCTGCCGCGCAATAGGTCGTAACTTCACCGCACAGGAACGCTCGGTGTACATGCCAGATCAGCCACCACACCACACGTGCCCAAATTGAACCGCCCCGGCTCGAATGGAGACTACGGACTGCCCCGAGTTGGGTGGAGTCGAGTTGCTTGGTTTCAGGCTACTGGCGGGGTGCGGAGTTCGTACTCCGCCGGGCTGAGCATGCCCAGTGCGGAGTGTCTGCGCTGTCGGTTGTGGAAGATTTCCAGGTACTCGAAGAGCGCGGTGGACAGCTCCAACCGGGTGCGCCACCGTCTGCGGTTGAGCAGTTCGACCTGGACCCGGGCCCAGAAGGACTCCATCATCGCGTTGTCCACGCAGTCCCCGATGGAACCCATCGAGGGCAGCAGACCGGAGGCCCTCGCGCGTTGGGTGAATGCCCGGGACCCGAACTGCACTGCGTGGTCGGAGTGGATGATGGTGCTGCCCGGCCGCGGGGAGCGGTTTCCGATGGCCATGGCCAGGGCGTTCGTGGTCAGCGCCGCGGTGGGCGAGGCGTCGATCGACCAGCCCACGACACGTCGCGAGAACGTGTCCAGGACGACAGCGCAGTACACCTTGCCCTCAAAGGTGGGGTGCTCGGTGATGTCGGTGACCCATAACTGGTCCCGGGCATGGCGGGTGAAGTTCCGCTCCACCAGGTCGGCGCCGGACGGGGCGACGTGCTTGGCGCGGAGCCGCCGGTTGCCGGGCAGGCCGGCGCGCTGCATCAGCAGCTCCACGGTGCCGTGGCTGACATGGATGCGCAGGCCCAGACCGAGCTCGGCGTGGACCCGTCGGGAGCCGTAGGTGCCGCGGGGGGCGGTGTGGATGCCCACGATGGCCTCGGTCAGCCAGGCGTGCTTGACCCGGCGGTTCGACGGCGGACGGTCCCGCCGGGCGTAGTACCCGGACTCGGCGACGTGCAGCACCCGGCAGGCCAGTTGCACCGGCAGATGCTCACCGGCCATCACGCGGATGGCTTCGGACCGCCTTTTGGGGACGTCACCTCACCCAGCAGCTCGGCAGCACGGCGGTGGATGGCCAACTCGGCCTCCAGCTCGCCGATGCGTTTGCAGGCCGCAGTAAGTTCGGACTGGTCGGTGCTGTTGGTGCCGGGCAACTGCCCCGTATCGATGAGGTGTTGGCGGCGCCAGACATAGATCGTCTGGTCACTGATGCCGAGGAGCTGGGCGACCTCGGCGACCTTCCTTCCGGATGCGACGAGATCGAGGACCTTACGGCGGAACTCGGGTGGATAGCTGCGGGGCATCACGGCCTCCGAAGGCTGCTGGATCGTCAATTGTCCAGCAACCCGACTCCATCAGAACCGGGGCATACCATCTCTACCGAACCCGGGGCGGTTCTGCGGCAGCATTCCCGACGTCTCGCGACTGTCCAGTCGCTGCGCCTGGTGTGCTTCAGGTCGGATAGTTCACGACCGGCGTCGTCGGAGTGTGGTTACCAACTGTGGTCGCCTGGGTGGCCTTTGGGGTGGAGGCACAGGCTGTCGTCGTTGAGGTCGGCTGCTGTGGCGGGGCATTCGGGCAGGGCCGCGAGGCGGTAGGAGGAGGCGGGGGCGGGCCAGATCACCCACCAGGCGGTGCTTGTGTTGTCGGGGCGGTCCTGGCTCTGGGCGAGGCAGACGTGTTCTCCTTCGTGGCCGGTCTGGTACTGGCAGAGGTGGTTGGTCTCTGTCTGATGTACGGCGTCGTCGAGGTCTTCGAGCATGGCCCGGTCGGTCTCGGTGATGGCGGTTTTGGCCGTGCATTGGCGGGCGTTTTGCGTGCAGCCGGAGTTGGCAGGGTGTCCTTCGGGCAGGTGGCAGACGGGGCAGGACGAGGAATGGGTCAGAGCATGTCCGGCGGCGTCCCACCACAGCCAGTAGGTGAGGACTGGAGGGTTCTCGTCCCATGCCAGCGGGTCGACGAGGGCGACGTGACGGCCGGGATGGGGCCCCGTAATTCGCAGCGGTAGAAGCCGTCCTCTTCCAGCAGGCCGGGAATGCCCATTCCGGCGTCCAGGGCGTGCAGTTCCTGCGTGGTAAGCGTCAGGGACGCAAGGCATGTCATGGGGGCAGCATGGCAGCGGCCACTGACAGGAAGGTGGCTGCATGTATGGCACGTTGAACGGTGTGGTGGTCTCCGGGGCGGGCCGGAGGGCAAGGTGCTGGACACCCGTCTGGCCACAGCTCGCGAGCTGTACGACAAAGGCACCCACCGGCGGCTGCTCGCTGCCCTGCCCGGACTGATCGCCGACGGACATGCAGCCGCCCGCTCACGCCGCGAACTCGATCAGGCCCGGCTCTCCTCCGTTTACAGCCTCGCTGCCGCCGTACTGAGCAAGCTCGGCTCCTACGAACAGGCCCGCCTCACCGCGGACCGCGCCCGCACGTGGGCCGAAGTGTCCGGCTCCCCGCTGGCGTCAGCGGCAGCGGCCCGGGAGTTGGCGATCGTACTGCGCCACCAGAACCGCAACGAAGAGGCCCAACGCCTCATGTCCACAGCCGCTACCGGCGTGGAAAGCACCGGACTGCGCACCGACGTCGACATCGGCGTACGCCCAGATGCTCTGCACCCTGGCCTACACCGCCGCCCGGGGCGGACACCGCACCGAGGCTCTGGCGATGACCGTGGAAGCCCGCCGCGCCGCCGTCCGTCTGCCCGAGACCGCCCCGGCGGGCCGCCTGTTCTCCATCAGCCCGGCTGCGACTTCTCATTCGACGACACCAGTTTCACGATCTGACCAGTAAAGATCTTTGACACTCAGATGAGAACTACTGGTGACGGCTAAATGAGAAGTCGCAATGCTGCAGTGCCGCCTCGCGCACGCCCATGACGGTGATACTCCGTGCCTGGTCATCACGCACATCGCTGGCCTTGTGCCGGTCGCGGCACCCAGGACCGGGCCTGGAATGTCCGCCCCGTTCCTACCGCCGGGGCAGCGAGGCGGCCCACCACATCGGGCGCCTGCAGCCCGCGGACGAGGCCCACTGACTAGTGGGGTACCGGTTCGCGAGACACGCGCTCCGTACTTCCAGGACTTGTTGATTCAGACCGTGAGCGCCTGGTGGGGCGGCGGATACTGACCTTGGTGGTGCGCGGTCGCTGCCCCGTGGCTTCAGCGGTCGGTGCCTCCGGGCTGTTCCTCGGTTGCGGGCGCAGTTGTCGGTTCCGTCGCGTCGGGGGCGGTGTAGTAGACAGAGGCGCCCTGCTTGGTGCGCTGGGCCTGGCTCTTGGCCACGAGTCCTTCGAGAGTGACGCGGACGACCTTGGTCTTGATGCCGCGCTCGGGATGAGCCTGGCCGAGCGCGGTGGAGATTTCCGCAGCGGAGCGCGGCTCGCCCTGCTCGGTGAGGTGACGGCGGATGAGTTCCACCAGAGTGGGCCGGGCCTTCGGCGTACCAGCCTTGGGCGTGGCAGGCTTCTTGGCCGCCGTTTCCTGCGGGACCGTGGTCTTCCGTGACCGGCGCTTGCTGGAGGGTGCGGCCTCAGTCCTCTGCGGGAAAGAGGGCACTGTGGTGCTCTCGGCCGTGGTCGAGGGCTCATCCGGTTCGCGGATGACACCGAGTGCCTGCTGCATGTTCACCAGCACGCTGTGGTCGTGCTGCAGAGCACCCAACTGCTCCTGCAACGCCTCGATCTCCGCGCCGATGCGTTCCTGTTCCTTTGTGTTGCTTTCGAGGTCGCTCGCCACCTGGGCGATGTACTGGGATGTCAGTCCCGTGGCGACAGTCGTGCTCTCGGACATGGTGCTGGCCTTTCCTCGGTGTACGGCAGTAATCCAGGCGAGCGGTCTCGAACCGGGCAGTGCTCCATGCGCTGTACCGGCGTGCGGACGCTGCATGTGCCGCAAAATGCCTTGGTGTAGAGATACTACGGACGGGCGGAACCGGTTGTTCCTCTCGAGTGGCGTCCGCTGTTCGCCGCGGAGGTCAGAACCACTCTGTCTGGTGCCTTTGGAGCCCTGTTGCAGGGCGGGTTCGTGCGCGGGGGCTGGGGCAGTTGCCAGGCTGCCTCGTGGGTCTCCCGGTTGTGGTGCCAGGTTGTCAGGGTGCCTGTTGTCACCAGCCGGTCGAGGAGTTCTCCGGTCTGCTGCTGGGAGTGCCCACACAGGCGGGCGAGGGTGTCCAGGTCGGTGCTGTGTTCGGTGTTGGCGGAGGTGTGTGCGGCCAGGGCCAGGGCGGTCAGTCGCAGGGCGGGCGGTGCCGTGGGCAGGGCCAGTGGGGCGGGGTGCAGCGCCCAGTGGGCGGCGCGCCGGCGGGCGAGGCGGCCGGGCGCCTGGTCCAGGACCGCGGCATCGAGCAGCCGCAGCTGCACGGGAGCAGATCTGGCATCCGGCGGCTCCAGCCAGCCGGCGTGGGCCAGTTCCTGCCACAGGTCCCGGTGCCCGCGCAGGCGCATGCCGCGCAGCAGCCCCGCCGGCAGGCGGACATGGCCGCGGGTGTCGGTGCGCAGGGCGCACTGCAGGCCCAGTAGCCGGGCGGCGGGGGAGGTGAAGCGGGGCAGTGCGGCGCCGAGGTAGGTGAGCATCTCCCGCACGCGTACCTGCTCGTCGGGCCCCGGGCAGAGTCCGACGCGGGCAGGGGGCGGAGGTCCGGGGGAGGGGTGCGGCCGGATGGTGCCGAGCAGGGTGTCCGGCACCACGGAGGTATGACTGGTCGCTCCCGCGCAGGCCGTGCAGGCGTCGGCGAGGCGCCAGGTGCGGCCGCCGCGGTCGCGGGTGAGGGCAAGACGTACCGGCCCGTCGCATCCGCGGTGACGCGGATGCCACGAACATCCCTGTGCCCGGCACTGACAGCTGCGCAGGTACACCGGCAGCGCGTCGGCGCGGGCGTGGCAGGCCAGATGTGCCAGCGCGGCGGACCGCGCGGAGGAGGCTGTGAGGGGAGAGGTGTGGGCGGTGCAGGAGGGGCAGACAAGCGTGGGGCCGCCTGCCTGCGGACGCAGCTCCACGGTCCAGATGCGCCGCACCGTTGTATGCGCACGCGCAAGCCTCATCTGCTGGTCGTCCTCCCCTCTGTCCGTGCCGCGGCGGTCGGTGCCCGGTCTCTGAGGGCCGGAACGAACGCACGGTAGTGCAGATCTCTGCACTGTGAATGTCACTCCCGCCTCGCCAGATAGTGCAGAGGTCTGCACTGACAGGGCAGGGTCCTGCACCGTCGGATGGTGGGGTGACGATCTTGCCGCCCGACCCCGACCTCACCGCGCTGCGCGTCACGCTGGCGCGCCTGCGGGGCGAGCGCGACTGGACTTTCGACGAAATCGCAGGCCGCAGCGGCCTGGCCCGCCGCACCCTCATCGACCTCGAACACGGCCGCACCACCGGCAGCGTCACCACCTGGCACGCCCTCGCCCACGCCTTCGACGTACCCATCGAGCACCTGCTGGCCCCCCTCTGCGACGACCACACCCCGCCCGGCGCACAAGGCCCCTGACCTGCTGGCGCGCCCTTCGCGGACCCCGCCGCAAATCACCCGAACCGGCGAGCAGGCATAGAACACAAGACCGTTGGCCCGCACGCCCGTTCCCTCCGGCTGGGCCGACCGGAGGACATACCGGCCGCCGCGGCACCCCGGGCCGCGTGTCGCCTGGCACGGTCCTCGCCATGTGCCCCACTCCCACCCCCGCCGGCCGCCACTGGGACGGCAGCCCTCGCGTCACCCGCCGCCCCCGACCCCTGCGGGTGGCCGGCACCAGTCCCAGCCGCCTGCTGCGCGCCGGCCAGAGCCGTCTCTGCCGCCAGTGCGGCAACCGTATTGACCTCTACCAGCGCACCAACGAGCGGCCCGTCGCCCTGCACCCGGCCGAACTGGCCGCCGCCGACGTCCCCGAGTCCTGCCGCTGGCACCTGAGCGGCGGCATCGCCCACCCGCACGGTGACGGCAGCGGCTGGTGCCGCATCCCGCACGCCCTGCTCTGCCCCCGCCGCACCCTCACCCGCCACACCGCCCCGGGCCTCGAGGCGATCCGACGCCAACTCGCCGTCCGTACCCGCCGCGTGATCGACACCGGCGTCTTCACCCCGGCCCCGGCCGCCAGCACACAACCCGCCACCGCCACTGATGCCGACACCGGCGAACCCGACCGCCCCGTCGTACAGATGCTGCTCTGCCGCTACCTCGCCGAACGCCCCCTCACGAACCTCCGCTGCGTGGCCCAGACACGCCACCGCCACCGCTGCACTCGCACCGTCCCTGCTTCCATCGGCCCGGCCGGGACCTGGAGACTGCTGCCGGCCACAGTGCAGCACGGCCAACTCGCCCTGCCCGAAGGCCTGATGGCCGTCTACGACCTTGGCCAGCTCCCCTACAGCGAACAGTTGCGCTGGCGCGCCCAACGCTGCCCCGCACACGCCGCATCCGGCGCCGCCGAACTCGCCCTGGCCGGATGGCAGCCCTTCGACCCCCTCCTGCACGCGGCACACATCCACACCCGACTGCCCCACCTTCAGACCCGCCGACAGGGGAGGGGATGACGATGCCGCACCACGCCCTGGAAATCGTGCTCACCCGCCCCCTTGCCCAGGCCGAACTCCGCGATGCCGCCCGCGTACTGCCACTCGCCGCCAACCACAACGCCACCCGCCTCATGGCCCTCGTGCACGCCAAGACCTCTCACCAGGCCGCCCGCAGGCTGCGCCACCGGCTCGGGGCACTGCTGCCCATCGACGTGATCACCACGCACTACCCGGACGCCGACCACAAGGTGCTCCTTAACGTCGCCTTCCCGGCCGCCGCCCACGCCGTCCTCAAGGCTGCCGCCTGCCGCGTGCACCAGAGCCCTGAACGCTTCGTGGAACTGGCCCTGCACCGGGCCCTGGCCCAGCACGCAGACCAGGAGACCGACCGCCTCGACCGCGCGGTGCGCGAACTCCTGACCCACACCACCCCCGCCCACCTGCTCTCCGCCGTCGGGCACGCACTCACCCGGCTCCCCGAGAGGCCCACACGATGAAACCGACCCACGAACAGGCGGCAGCAGCCGACGCCTTCCAGGCCGGCGACCACCTCGCCCTGCAGGCCGGCGCAGGGACCGGGAAGACCACCACCCTCGCCCTCCTCGCCCACACAACCACCCGCCGCGGCCGCTACGGCCGCTACCTCGCCTTCAACCGGGCCATCGCCCAGGACGCCACCGCCCGCTTCCCCCACACCGTCCAGTGCAAGACCGCGCACGCCCTGGCCTACGCGGCCGTCGGCCACCGCTACACCCGCCGCCTGAACGCGCCGCGCCGTCCGGCCTGGCAGACCGGACAAGCCCTCGGCATCACCAAAGCCATCCGCATCGGCGACTGCGAGGTCACCCAAAAGGCCCTCTCCAACGCTACGCTGCGCACCGTCACCCGCTTCTGCCACACCGCGGACGAGGCCATCACTCGCCATCACGTGCCCCCACTGCGCGGCCTGGAACATACCGACCTGCACGCCCAACTCGCCGCGCACATCGTGCCGTTCGCCCGCAAGGCCTGGGTCGACCTGCAACACCCGGACGACGGCGCCGTCCGCTTCGAGCACGACCACTACCTGAAGATCTGGGCCCTCACCCGGCCGCGCATCCAGACCGACTTCCTGCTCCTGGACGAGGCCCAGGACACCAACCCCGTCGTCGAACAGGTCTTCCTCAGCCAGCGCGACCACGCCCAGCTCGTCATGGTCGGCGACTCCGCCCAGGCCATCTACCACTGGCGCGGCGCCAAGGACGTCATGACCGGCTTCGACGGCACCCAGCTGACCCTGTCCCAGTCCTTCCGCTTCGGCCCCCTCCTCGCCGCGGAAGCAAACCGGTGGCTGCACCTGGCCGACGCCCCCCTCCGCCTGACCGGCACCCCCGCCGTGCCCACCGAACTCGGCCCCCTCGCCCGGCCCGACGCGGTGCTGTGCCGCACCAACGTCGGCGCCATGGCCCACGTCATGGACCTGATGACCACCGGATACAGGGTCGCGCTGGTCGGGGGAGGAGACAGCCTGCGCGCCCTGGCCCTGGCTGCGCGCGACTTGAAAGACGGCCGCCGTACCACCCACCCCGAACTGATCCTGTTCCCCTCTTGGGGCGAACTGCAGGACTACGCTGTCCACGACCCGGCCGGACGCGACCTTCAGCCCCTGGTCGACCTCGTCGACACGCATGGCACCGATGCCATCCTCGCCGCCGTGACTCAACTCGTGCCCGAACAGCACGCCCAGGTGACCGTATCGACCGCCCACAAAGCCAAAGGCCGTGAATGGGCTCGTGTGAAGATCGCGGATGATTTCACCCCGCCCAAGGACACCGACCAGCAGGACGCCGTCGGCCAGGCCGTACCCGGACCCATCGACGACAGCGAGGCCCGCCTCGCCTATGTCGCCGTCACCCGCACTCGCTCCCACCTCGACCTCGGAGGCCTCTCCTGGATCCACGACTATCCCTACACATGAACCGGCTGGTCGGACGTGACGCCCAGTCAGGGCCGACGCAGTGGTCCGATCATTGATCATGAGGGCGGCTCCCTCCGGGGCCGCGGGCTGCATTGGAAAATTTATGCGTGCTACTCATAATCAATTCGTTAATCGTATTGCCCTGGTAGGGTTGGGCTATGGGGATGTCTTTGCCGGAGCGGGTGCGGCTGGCGGTGGCGGCGCTGATGCATGCCACGGGCGAGCCGCAGGTACGGTTGGCCGAGGTGCTGGGGGTGACGCAGGCGCAGGTGAGCCGCCGTCAGTCCGGGTCCGCTGCCTGGAGTCTGGCTGACTGCGAGGCGCTGGCCGGGCACTACGGCATGGATGTCCTGGACTTCCTGGCCGGCCCGACTCGGGCGTGCGAGGCACTGCCCGACGCGCGCCGTGCCGGACGGCGGCGGTCGCCCGTGAAAGGGGAGCCGCAGTGAAGCCGCAGTTCGAGGAGA
The DNA here is from genome assembly GCF_045209635.1 of Streptomyces sp. NBC_01622. Classification (NCBI taxonomy): domain Bacteria; kingdom Bacillati; phylum Actinomycetota; class Actinomycetes; order Kitasatosporales; family Streptomycetaceae; genus Streptomyces; species Streptomyces sp. NBC_01622. The sequence goes on along the minus strand of NZ_CP109293.1, from coordinate 34,625 downwards.
TCGACGCGCTGCTGGCCGCGGCCCGCAAGGAGGCCGAACTGCCCCCGGCCGAGCAGCGCCGGATGCTGCGTGAGGCGCTGCATCTCTCGCGTGCGCAGGTGGCCCGCGCCCTGGGGGTCAGTCCCTCCACGGTCGGGGGCTGGGAGAGCGGCCGCGACCCGGGCGGCGAAGTCCGCGACCAGTACGCCTACTTCCTCAAGGGCGCCCAGACCAAGCTAGCCGCCCTCGACGCAGACGGCGCAGCCGAAGACGCCGTTGCCGACACCGGCACCGGTGCCGAGGAGGCACCGGATGCCGGGCCGGGCGACGCGGCACACCAGACACCTGCCGTGCGGGAGGCCGACGACGTTGAGGACGTAGAGATCCTGACGGTGCCCCGGCCGTGCGTGCTGTGCGGACACGACGCACGCCACGAGGTCGCCGGTTACCCCCAGCACCTTGACCCCGCCGAGTGCACAGTCCCCGCACCTCCCACGACGGCACCCTCTGTGAGCGCGCCTGCGGCGGCCCCGGCCGGCCGTGTGCCGCGTCCGGCCCCGCCGCGCCGGTCCGGGAGCGTGAAGACGGTGGGGTCCTCCGCGGGCCGGGTGCGGACCGCCGCCGACGTCCCCGATCCCATCGGCGACGCGGTCGCGGCCGCGCTCGCCGAGCACCGGGGCGATGTGGAGGCCGCGACCGCGGCGCTGGTCAAGCGGGCCATCCCGGACGCGATGGCCCTGCTGGACTCCACCCGTAAGGGAGGCCGCTACGACATCGTGGCCCACCCGGGGATCCCCGACGTCCTGCGCAAGCAGACCGCCAGGGGAGCCGACCAGATCTGGGAGGCCCGCCCCAAGTGGACCCGCCCCGAACTGCCCGCCGGACAGCACGAAGTGGCCCGCCTCGACATCAACGGGGCCTACTTGTCGGCCCTCAAGACCCACTTGCCGATCGGCCGCCTTGAGCACTCAGGAGGCAATGTCCACGACCGGCGCCGCTCCGGGGTCCACCGGATCACCGCGTCCGTCTGGGAACACGACGCGGTCCTGCCCAACCCGCTGGGCGACCGCGACGAGCCCGGTCCGCTGTGGGTGACCGAACCCACCCTGCGCCTGCTGCTGCGTCTGGCGGGCCCGAAGTACCGGCTGTGCGAGCCGCCCGTGATCCACGAGTCGTTCACCTCGGGGGCGACCGAGAGCCTGCTGGAGAAGTTCCGCATCACCCTCAAGGACGCCCGCGACAAGGCGATCGCCGAGGACGACGAGGTCACCGGCGAGTACGTGAAGGCCATGTACTCCAAATTCGTCTCCACGATGGGGGAATCGACGTACAACCGGGAGCTCAACCGCCCCGACTGGATGCACCTCATCCGCTCCCAGGCCTTCGCCAACCTCTGGACCAAGGCATTCAAGGCCCACGACGAGGGACTGATGGTCGTCAGCGTCCAGGGCACCGACGAACTCCACGTCATCGGGGACTGGCACCAGGTCTTCACCGAGGGCCGCGGCGTCACCGAGGTGAAGGTCAAGGACACCTACATTGTGGGCGGTCCGCCCGAGGACCCGGCCGCCCCCGGCGACACCGATCAGTAGAGGAGGAGCAGCCCCGCATGCCCGAGCGCACCGTCGACTTCGGCAAGTACCGCGCCAGAGGAACCAAGGGCCACGAACTGGTGGCCCGCCAGCTGGACTCCTACCTGACCTACATCACCACCCCCGTCACCAGCCCGCGCGGCCTGCTCGCCCGCCTGCACTACCTCACCCGCACCGACCACGCCCGCACCGCTGCCCGCGACGCGGGCCTGACCGTCACCGACGACACCGTCAACGCCTGGCTCAACGGCGAGCGTCGGCCCCTGAAGAAGAACCTCGCCGCCGTCGAGGACGCCTACCGCACGGTGCGCCGCCACAACGTCGCCCGCCACCTCCTGTCCCGCCTCAACCGCGAGGGCCGCGGCACCCGCGTGGAGATCCACCCCCTCGACCAGTCGCTCGTCAGCCGCCCCCTGCAGCGGGTCATGGGGCACCGCCACCTCAACGTCCGCCACTGGGACCGCATCGTCGATGCGTGGGCCGCCGGGGACGACCGGGCGCTGGACGACGCCTGGATCGAGAAGATCGTCGACCTCGGCTCCCAGTGGGGCCAGTACGAGTACTGCACGAACGTCGGCTTCGCCGCCTGATCAGTTGCCTCTGCGCCGAAGGGCCCGGACACCGAGGTCATAGGCCATGGACCCGAGGGCCAGGACCACCAGTGGCCACCCCACGGCCGAACCGGACGGCGCGGCGCCGCCAGCGAACAGCGATCCCACGAAGCCGGCGCTCAACACGGCGGTGCACGTGGGGACGCCCGGGACCGTCACTCGTACCAGCAGCCCCCGCTGCTGCTCGGCATCCGCTTCCCGGTCTATCCGGCGGGAGCTCACCGGTTACCACCCTGCCGGGCTGCCACCGCACGCTCCGTCTGGCGTTCGCCCAGGCGCTTGAGTTTGCGGCGCACCCTCTCGCCGAGGGCGACGGGATCCGTGGCGCCGGCCACCAGGGCGGCCTCCGTCCAGGTGGCCACCGCCGGGTGTGCCCAGGCCAGGGCGACCGCCCGTTCCGCCGGCTGCAGTGCGGCAAGGACGGAGAGCAGGCGGACGTCGTCCGGCCCGGCACCAGGGGTCGGCGTCTGTGAGCAGGGGCTTCCGATGACCAGGTCGTACAGCGTGATGCCTTCCCCCAGCGGGGTGTCCAGGAGCAGCACCCGAGACCTGTTCACCCGCCGCCGCCACAACGGTGTCAACTGCCGATGAATCGTCAGCGCCTGTGCACGCAGGGCGGCCACTGCCGAGATGTGAAGGCCGTCCGGGGTGTCCAGCGGGAGCGCCCAGTCACCCAGCAGAGCAGTCGACACCGCTTCCCGCCACCGCCCGCCCTGCCGCAGAGCCAGCACGCGGGAAGCGAAGCCGTCGATGGCGTCGTCGTCGCCGTTCGCGGCCGCTTCGCGTGCCCACACCGCCTTGACCAGGTCGGGCGGCGGACCGTCATATTCCGGCACGGGGCCCGTGTACTGCTCCGGGAGCGAGGCGACGCTCATCTTGTAAAGCCGTCCGTTGCCGCAAATCCTCAACTCGTGTGAGGTCGACGGGGCGGTGCTCGGCGGATCCGCCGAGCTCGTCGGTGCCGTCTGCGGAGATGGGGTGTGCTCGGTAGCCATGGGAGGGCGGGCTCCTTCCGGTGGTGGCATCAGCTCTCACTCTTCGGCTTCGGGGGACCCCTCCATCGGCAATGAATCTTGGAGCGCCGTATGCGATGCCTGTCACCGTGCCGCCCTGCACTCCTTCACTCCGAGCATCGCGGCACGGTGACGACAGGACTGCGCAGACGCCGAGGGCGGCAACTGCCGCGCCTCAGGGGTGCGCATCGCACAGACGTCCAGGGGGGTCAGGTGGTGCGGGCCGGGGGCAGGACGTGTGCGAAGAACTCGTCGTAGGCGCCTTCGCCGAGTTTCCCGTCGAGGGCGAGGGCGGTGCGCAGGGAGCGGGCGGTGACTTCGCGGTCGACGTCGAAGCGGTGTTCGGCCTCGCCGATGATGTCGGTGACGGTGTGCTGGGCGGTGGTGGGGTGGTGGCGGATGAGCCAGTCCAGCATCGTGGCCACGGGGGCCAGCAGGCCGAAGAAGGATGTCTCGCGTGCCGTGCCGTCCAGTTTCTGACTGCGGTCCAGGCCCGTGGCGATCTCGTCGAGGACGGCGAGCCGGACGGTCGTGGAGAGCGCGTCGGCGGGGATGATCCTCTCGAGGCTGGCGGCGACTTCCCAGGCGAGCTCGTCGGCGACCTGCTTCACGGCACTTTCGTTGCGCTGGCGCAGGACCCACCGCCTGCGCCGCTCGGGGCTCTCCCACAGGTAGGACAGGAAGACGCGGCCGTAGTGCTCGCGCACGTCGGCGGCGCCGACGGGCAGGGAGTCGTCGCTGCCGGTGGCCATGGTGGCGGCGACGCTGTCGGAGGAACGGGAGCGCTGCTCGGTCCAGTCCTCGGCGACCGGGCGGGCCCAGGCGCTGCGGCCGCTGACGGTGGCCTGCGGCTGCGGTACGTCCGCCTCGCCGCGGGCGGTGTAGGCGCGCAGGGTCGAGGCCGCGATGCCGGCCATGGCGGCGAACTCGGGGACGCCGACGAGCTGGTCGCCGTCCAGCTCGGGCGCGGACAGGCGCACCACGCACTGTGTGAGCGGCCGGGCGGCGCGGTCGCCTGCGCGGCGGGCCGCCCACAGGGCGAGGTGGTCGGCCCACCGGTCGGGCGGCGGGGCGTCGGTGTCGATGTTTGCGACCTTCAGCAGGTGCGCGGCCGAGGGGTCGGCCGCCTCGTCGAGCAGGTCGGCGGCGGTGACGGTGGTGGCCGAGCGGGCCGGGCGGCGGGAGTAGGCCTCGCTGGCGGCGTCCCACACCTGCAGCGGCCGGTACCAGGCGGTGCCGTCCCACCAGTAGCCGCCGGTGCGGAACAGCAGCGGGCCGCGGTGCCAGTCGGTGTGCAGGCTCGCGGCGTCCGTGTCGCGGACCAGGAGGACCGAGCGGCCGTGGTCGGGGTGCTGGCGGATGCACCAGGCCAGGTCGTGGCGGATCGGGTCGGTGGTGAACGCCCGCCACCCGTCGTCGCGGTCGTCGTCCCAGCGGCCCCACATGCCCTCCCCGGCGCCCCGGCCGACGGCTTCCGTGGCCCGGGGGTCGTGGAGAGGGATGTGCGTGTCGTCGGCGAACGGCAGCCCGGGGACGGGGTGGTCGGTCGAGATCCCGTTCGCAATCGGAAGCGGAGTACGCATCAATTCGCTGTACCCTTCTATGACTTGAGTGCTGTAGATAACTACAGCGTACGTGATGCCCTCACTACAGCACAGCCAAACCCCTCTCGGTCCTGCCGAGTTGGGCCGCACCCGCCACAGGGCGCGTCGGATGGGGCCGCGCGCCGCCCCGCCGGGCTGCCGTCCCGCAACCTGGGGGCGCGCGCCTTTCGGGCGGTGCGGTGCGGGGATCCGCACCGCACCCGCCCCCGCGGTACGCGAGGATGAACGTCCTGCCCGCCGCTCCGCATGCCGAGGACCCGCGCGATGACCGCCCACGCCACGCCCGACGGCCGCCCGCCGCGCTTCGTCCTGCGCACGGACCAGCAGGACGGCGTTGACAGCGCGGCCCGCCATCTCAGGCGTCCCCGCACCCGCGGCCACGAGGTGTCCGCCTGCGGTACCGGCAAGACCCTCATCGCACTGCGCACGGCGGAGACGCTCGGGATCCGTCATCTGGGGGTGGCGGCGCCGAGCCTGGACCTGGTCGCCCAGTGGGCCGCGGCCGCCCGCGCCGACCACCGCGACGAGCCGATGATCACCGTCTCCTCGATGAACGCCGCCTCCCACCCGCTGCTGGCCGACGCACAGGTCGCCTCCACCAACTCGGGGGAGTACCTGGCCTACTGGCTGGGCCGCCACCCCCGGGCGACGGTGTTCTTCACCTTCGACTCCCTGGACAAGGTCGCAGAGGCCCAGCACTCCACGGTGTTCGCCCCGCCCGTGTTCGGGCTGCTGGTCGTGGACGAGGCCCACGCCACCGCGGGCACCTGGACCAAGAACTGGACCGCGCTGCACGACGACGAGCGCATCCCCGCCGAGCGCCGCCTCTACCTCACCGCTACTCCCAACGTGTGGGAGGCCCCCCGCCTGGCCGAGGCACCCACCAGCAGGGCGCAGCCCAAGCGCACCCCCTCCACCGCCCCCGGCTGGGACGACCCGTCCCTGCTCGCGACGATGGACCAGCCGAAGATCTTCGGCCCCCGCCTGCACACCTACTCCCACGCCGACGCCATCGACGACGGCGTCCTGGCCGACTACCAGCTCGTCGTGCCCACCGTCACCGACACCGACCTGCGCACCGCCCTCACCGACCCCGACGCAGGGCCCACCGCACGCCGCACCACCGCCCTGCACCTGGCCATCCTCAAGGCCATGCGCGAGCAGAACCTCAAGCACGTGTTCGTCTACTTCCAGCAGATCGCCGACGCCTCCGACTTCGCCCGCCAGTTCGCCCACACCCTGCGCACCCTCCCCGACGACCTGCGCCCCGACTGGGCGGACCAGCTGAGCGTGCAGTCCATCGACGGCACCCACAGCCCCCACCGACGCGCCGCCATCCTCGCCCGCTTCACCGACGCCGAACGCGGCGTGCTGGCCAACGCCAAGGTCCTCGGCGAAGGCGTCGACCTGCCGGCCGTCGACGGCATCGTCTTCGCCGACCGCACCGCCAGCGTCCGCCGCATCGTCCAGGCCCTGGGCCGCGCCCTGCGCAAACCCCCCACCCAGGACACGAAGACGGCCAGCCTCGTCGTCCCCGCCTACATCCCGCCCGGCGCCGACCCCACCGACCTCCTCGGCACCCCCTACGAGGCCCTCTGGCTGGTCACCGCCGCCCTGCGCCACCACGACCAGACCATCGCCGCCCGCGCCCCCCGCGCCAAGAACACCCACCCCGCCCGCGACTCCCACACCTACATCACCCGCCGCTTCCGCTTCGACCACACCCTCGACCCCACCGCGATCGCCCGCGCCCTGGACCTGCTCGTGTGGCCCTCCGACGGCGCCGTCCTGTCCGCCCCGCGCCGCGCCGGTCTCGCCGCCGCTGTCCGCTACCACGCCGAGCGCGGCCACCTGCGCGTGAGCGCGGACTTCGAGGACGCCTACGGCTACCGGCTGGGTGCCTTCGTCACCGGCCAGCGCACCGCCCACCGCGCGGGCGCCCTCGATCCGGCGTGGACCGCCGAACTCGAGGCGCTCGGCATGGTCTGGGACGAGCACGAGGCCCTCTGGCAGGGGCACATGGCCACCGTCGAGGCCTTCCACGCCGAACACGGCCACCTCGCCGTCCCCGCACAGGCGCCCGGTGGCCAGTTCCTCGCCGACCAGCGCACCGCCGCCCGCAACGGCCGCCTCACCCCTGCCCGCGACGCCCAACTCACCGCCCTCGACCCGGGCTGGATGCTCCCGCACGGCCCCGACTGGCACCGCAAGTACCACGTCGTCCGCCGCCACCTCGAAGCCGGAAACCACCCCACCACCCTCACCCGCGACACGGTCATCGGCACCGTGAAGGCGGGCAGCTGGCTGCACCGCCAGTTCACCACCTGGCCCCAACTCGCCCCCGGACAACGCGACCTGCTCACCTCGATCGGCCTCACCCCCGACCAGGCTTCCCCGGGCACCGGCGTCCCGAAGCGGCGCACCTTCGCCCAGACCGCGCAGATCCTTAGCCTGTTCGTCGAGCGCTGGGGGCGCACCCCCGGCGCCCGCGAGTGGATCGAGGTCGACGGCGAACGCGTCATGATCGGCCCCTGGCTCGCCAAGACCCGCACCAAGCTGAATACCGGGCAACTCCCGCCCGGACAGACGCAGATGCTGACCGAGACCCTCGCCGAGCACGGCATCGAAGCACTCTCCGCTCCCTCCACCACCGGGCCCGGAGATGGCCGGGGCTCGTGAGGGCCCTGTCGGAGCGAGTACAGGCCCGCTGCCTCGACAGAGCCACGGTGACGGCGGAGCGTGACGGACCTGAGCCAGCACTCGCCCAGACGAAGCCCGTACCGCCGAAGAAGGAACAGCGGCTCTGATCAGCGCATTTCTTGGAAGGAAAGACCCGTACGGGGCGCTGGATGAATTGGACTGTGCCGGGACGCGCCCAGTGGGCGCCTCCAATGTTTGACTTGATCATGCAATTCCAGTAGCCTTCCTCTATCACGCAGGCGGGAGACAGGGAAACGAAGAGAGGCCCCCGGTAACGGGGGCTTTCGCGTTCCGAAAATACGGTCCCTCCGCCTGTTCTGCTATATCTGAGAGCAATCTCAAGCTTCCCGAGAAAGGGAAAACTATGTCAAAATCCAGAAGAAGAGAGAATATTAAATGTTTGACTTTGAGAACCAGGCGAAGATTTCCCACTGGCTTGAGTTCACTCGCTGCTTCGCGATGCCTGCAGTGTCCCTGGTGGGCAATGCTGTGCAGGTAGGGGCCTTGCTGGCTGCTGCTCACATTGTGTGGCCCGTGCTCCTGTGGCGCTTGTCCGGCCTTGCGGGAAGCCTGTTTTCGATGCGGTCCGCGTGGAATCAATGGTGTGCGTACAGGGATGGCGGGAAGGTGGGTGGGGGGAAGAATCGAACCTGAACGGCAATATAGATATTCGCATCGCCTGTCAGTTGTGTTGTTTTATCTTTTGCTTTGAGAATCGCCGCCGGCAATTCGGTTATCGGCCGAATGGTGATATTGAATACGTTTCACATTAATTCGGAAAGCCGCCCATTGGGCGGCTTTCTTTTTTGGATTTCTATTTCTTTTGTTTGGGAATGAAAATTGTTTGATTATTTCGTGGATTCCCCGCTCGGTCGTGGGCCGGGCGTTGGTCTGCCGCGCTGACCTGCCCTTTCGAGCGCCGGACAGTCCTCACCTGCTGCCCGCTGCACAGCCATGGGCGGGAGCGCGCCGGAGGTGCCGGCGGGTCAGGAAGGGGGGTGTCCGCAGGTGTGGCGGTGTCGGGGGCGGTCCGGGGCCCGGGAAGCCAGGCCGGCGCCCCCGTGGCGGCGTCGGGTGGGGCCGTCCCGGCGCAAGAGCTCATCCAGGTCCGCAGAAGGCCCGGGGTGTGCTGCGAGTTCACGGCCGCAGCAGCGGACGCCGCAGGGGCCGTGACCGGCCACGTGTGGGGGCGTTCGCGACGGCCTGCGAACTCGATACACGCTCGAACGCGATGGGTGCTGCCTGTTGCGGTCGGTGAAGGTCCGTCATGTTCGCCGGCGCGGACGGCCGTGCCTGCCGCCCGCCCGACCCGTTCGTCGGCTCAACGCGGGGCCCGTACGTGGGCGCCGTACATCAGCAGCCCTACCCACACCGCCGACACCGCGGTGGTCATGGTCGCCCAGGGCGCTGTGGTGGCGGACGGTCCGGTCAGCAGCTGATAGGTCGTCGCACCGGCGAAGGCGAGGGCCAGCAGGAATGCCACCGGCCGGGCCACGCGCAGCCACACCGGAAGACGGGCCGGGGACGACGGCCGCACGGACGGCGTCGGCGAAACGGACATGGCGAACGTCTCCTACAGGCAAGGGAGTTGGACGGGGGACCGGCATTGCCGACCCGGTGCCTCGACCGTACGGCGCCCGCGGCCGCGCGGACCATCTCCCATTTCTGCCCTGATTACCCAAGGATGGGGTCAGGGAGATGGGGGGGTGCCATGAGGGTGACGGTGACCCGGTACGGCCGGACAGCCGCCGGTGAACAGCCGGGGGCGGAAGCCGGGCACGCTGAGATCAGCGGGCTCGCGGGAGTAGCGAAAGCCGTCTTCACCGTGGGGCTGCGCCGTACCGAGCACGGTATTTACCGGCCCGCGGCCGTGCGCCTGCACGTTCCCGGAGCCGGCCCCGGCGCCGTCACGCCGAGGGCCGCGCGCGCCGTCGACTGGGAACGCGTGCTGGCCATCGCCACCGCCGCCGCGACCTGTTCCACCCGCAGCCGAGCAGCTCGATGCCGGCTGGATGCAGCGGCCCCGGGGCGGCAGCCATGCCTTCAGTCTGCTGGTCGCCCTGCTCTACGCGCAGGCGGTCGCCCATCGCCTCCCGCCGCGTCATGTGATCGCTGCCGTCTGGGGCAGGGGAGTGGACATGGTGGACAACTGGCTCGCCGAGGCCCGCCGCCGCCAGGTCCTGGGGCGCGACCCGCTCGCCGGCCGCCCCGGCCGCCGCACCGACCCCGACCGGCGCGGACCCCTCCCGCCGCCGCGCCCGCCCGGCCGGCTGCCATCCTCGTCCGGCAGCGTGGGCACCCGTGCAGTGACGCTTGAGGACCTGCCCGGCTGGCCCGACTGGACCTTCCGCGTCGAACCCGGCTTCCGCCAGGGCATCGTGTTCGCCCGCGGCTGGGCGATCGAGCCCGACATCACGCACGCCGCAGGCTGGAGAACCCACCTGACGGCGAAGACCCTTGCCGCCATGCCGCTCGATGACGTCTTCGCCCGGGGGCTCGCGGCCCTGCAGGGCAACACCTATCTCGTCATGGCCCGGGCCGTGGTGGGCGAGCCCGGCCGCGGGCGGGGAGCGGAGCATCTGCGGCAGGTCACCGGCGCCTACCGCTTCGCCCTCGCGCAGGAACAGCCCCCGCTGCCGCTCATCTGCGTCCTGTGGAGCGTCAGTTACAAGACGGCGGCGAGCTGGACCAGCAAAGCCCGCAGGGCGGGCGTCCTGACGGCCCGGTACAAACCCCTGCCCCGCCTGCGGTCTCCGGCCCGCTGAACAACCACGGGCAGGGGCGCGCGCTACCGCCGGGCGGGGGCACGAAGGAGTGTGCCGTCATGCACGGCCGCGGTGGGTCAGCTCAAGGCCGAGGGCGAGCAGCAGCTGCCGGCCGACCTCGTCGAACTGCTCCTGGGACGTGGGCTCGCGGAAGATCCCGTCCAACCCTCCTGCGGCGGCGGCGAGTTCGGCCCGCTGCGCGAGATATCCGGTCATGGAGGCCCGGTGGACGGCCCGCACCCGCTCCAGCAGCGCGCCGTCCACCTTCTGGTCGAGGGTCCGGCGCAGGGCGGCACTGAGGGCCTCGGCGTAGCCCACGACGGTCTCGGCGGTCATCGGGATCTGCGCGGGGCCGAGCGCGCGCACCAGACCGGTGGCGGCGAACACGCTGTCCGGCTCCATCACCTCCCGCACGGCGTCCAGGAGCTCGGCGCGCCCGCGGACCGTCAGCACGGTGCCGTTGCCCAGATCGGTGACGATCCGCACGAACCGGGTCTTGGCCGTGGGGGTGGCCAGCGGGTGCCCGATCTGCCGCAGGAGACCGAGCGCGCCCTCGCGCGCCACGTCCTTGCTGCGCCCGCCGCGCCCCACCCACGTCACCCAGGCCCGCTGCGCCTGCCGGGTGGGCACGTGGCCGTCCCACCACAGCCACACCGCCAGCGGCACCTGCGCGAGCGCGCTCAGGTGCGTGACCTGGCGCCGCTTGTCGAGCAGGAGGAGCAGCAGCCTGCGCTGGTTGACACTGTGCTCGGCCCGCTCCGAGCCGCGGTGGCGGGTACGCAGCCGCGGCTGGTCTAGCAGGCCCTTGGCGATCCACGAGTGGATGAGCCGCGCGTTCATGTCCGGGTGGCCCGCAGCCCGGGCATCGGCGATCAGGTCGTCGATGGTGCCGGGTTCGGTGATGTCCTGCCAGGTGTGCACGCGGTGGAAATTACATCGTTTCCGCCGCGGTCCGGGCCCGGTTGAGGATGCGTCAGCCGACCGTGCGCTGCCACGATCGACACAGCAGCACGGCCCCCGCGGGCCGCCACCCCCGCTGCACAATCCCACACCCCGCCGACCCCCGGGGCAGACGTGCCGCTGCACCCTGCCCGCACACCGGAAGGACACCACCATGAAGAAGACGAACCGGGCACACGCCTCGACCCCTGACACCACCGCCCGCCGCCAGCGGGAGCACGGCATGCCCGCCGCCGTGTCGTGGCCGCGACTGGTGTCCATGGGCGTGCTCGCGGGCGCGGCCCGGCATGCGGGCTCCCTCCTCGTCGGCCTCGCGGTGGCCTGGTGGCACCACGACTGACCCGTCAGGGCGTCACGTGCGCGCCGTCGAGGCGCCGGTGCACCATCGACAACGTGGTCAGCAGTTCCAGCAACTCCTCGTCGGTGACTGTGCGGTGAAGCCGCGGCTCGTGCGCGGCCGGGTTGCGGTACATGCTGAACAGGCCCTTGACCAGGGCCGCCAGCCCCTTCTGCTCATCCAGCTCCGGCCCGGTGACGTTCGCGTTGACGGCGACCCGGGCGGTGCCCCGGCCGGGCATGAGCACCGCGTCGACCAGCCGGGCCCCGTCCAGGTGCTCGCCGGTGAGAGTCCGCAGCCGGTCGGCCACCGACTTGACCGCCTCCAGCCCGGCGTGGAAGGCGTTCTTGGCCAGGATCTCCAGCGTGCAGTAGCGCAGCACCTCGGGATGGGTGGCGCGGCGGCGCAGCTCGGCCCGCAGTGAACCGGCGTGCCGTGCGGCCTCGTCGAGGGTGGCCGCCGCCGGCCCCGTGGCAAGTTTCCCCTCGTCGTTGACCCGCAGCCCGACATGGACGAGGACCTCGTTGAGGTCGTCCTGCCGGCGCGAGAACGCCTGCGGCTGCTGCGCGTAGCGCACCGGGGCCATCGCCGCGGTGATGAACGCGATCACACAGTTCGACACCTGCTGGCGGGCCTGCTGCGCCAGCAGCGCCCCGGCCAGCCGGTCCCGCTTGTTGCCGCCCTCCGCGTCCGGCACCCTCACGGCCGCCAGCAGCTGCCCGATCTCCCGCCCGGTCAACCCGTGCACGGTGTCGCCGAGCACACCGGCCACCGCCGTGACCACTGGCGCGGGCCAGGGCCCGTACGTACGTGATGCCATGTCTTCTCCGCTTCGCCTCGTCCCCTGGCCAACCGGCCAGGATGGCACGGGCACGGCAGCGGCATCCGCCTCTTTCCCGCACCGGGCAGGACAACGGCGGCCCGGAGGTCTTCGGGCGTCAGATGCTGGAGGAGGCGTTCAGGAAAGGGGACCGCCCTGACCAGCCAGTAGTTCTTCCGTGGCCCATACGTGACCGAAGTGCCGCGCCATGTGCACCAGGGCCCGGCGCAGAAGGGCCTGGCGCTCCTGGCGGTGCATGGTGGGCGACCTGGTGATCGTGACGGCCATCTCCGGCCGGACGCCGTCCTCCCCGGGGCCCAGGGCCTCCAGGTCGATCAGCGTTGCGAGACCGGGGGAGGGCCGGTCGTGGGGGCCTTCGGCGCTCAGCCGCAGTTCCGTGGTGGGCGGTGCGAACCACTGCATCCGGGCCGGATCGGTGACGGCGTCGGGCAGCGTCTCGGCGGCGCTCTCCCACGCGGCGAGCAGCAGGGCCTGCAATTCGTCGAGGCCCAACTGCGTTCCCGCGCCGGGCGGGAGCAGGGCGGCCCAGGCGGAGGTGTCCTCGATGAGGACGTCGGCACAGGTCACCACCGTGTCCTCCACCGACGTCATGACCGCTGCCGAGACGGCCCGGCGGCCGTCCGGCGCCGTGATGGTGCTGGTGTAGCTCAGGGCGGTGGGGGTGTTGCGGCCGGGGCCCGTGTTCCAGTGGGCGGCGGGGAGTTCGGCGCCCCGGCGCCGGGACAGGAGGGTCACCGCACCGGCCAGCGCGCTGTGGGGCAGAGTCCGCTCGAGGTCCTGGCGTTTGCCCGGGGCGATCTGCAGTCCGGCCGTGTCCGCCCAGGGCCAGGTCACCAGCGCCCGCAGACGCAGCTGCGGGGCGGGCTGCTGCGCCGTCCAGTTCCGGGCATACCGGGACATGAGGAAGCCGAGCCGCTCGGCCGGCTCCCACCGCCACACATCCCGCCCCGACCGTACGAGTTGGCCCGCTCCCCAGCTGCCGCCGTCGAGATCGACACTCCGGGCATCCGGCGGCACGACCCACGGGCCGTGCTGGTCGGCCCGGTCAGTGCCCGGGACGGGGTAGCCGACCACCGCGAGCGGATGGCCTCCCGCACTGTCCCGGCCGGCGGCCCTGATGGCCTGCCATACGGGCTGGGCCACCGCGACCGGCGCCCGGCCGCCGACCACGCACAGCACCCATCCGGGCTGTCCCTCCCCACCCTCGAACTCCTGCAGGGCGGCCGGACCACGGGCGTACGCCTCGCCGGCCGGCCGGCCCAGCCCGGAGCTGCTCAGCTGCTCGTAGGCCTTACGGATCTCCTGCTGGCGGCTGGGCAGACCTTGCCCGATCTGCGGCCCGGCCGGGGCGGGCTCCGGCTGCGGCGCCCGGGCCACGGCCTCGCGCAGGAGCTCGGCCAGTGCCTGGGCTGTGGGCATCCCCGACGCCGCGACGCCGCGGGAGAGCAGCCGCTGGAGTTCGGTGCGCGGCAGCCAGTGCGTGCCGTCCGCCTCACGGACGGGCACCGCGACGGTGTCCGTCCGGGGCGCGCCGTTCTTGCCGGTGGGTGCCGCCACCACGAACAGGCATCCGGGATCCTGGGCGGGGACGTCGATGCAGACCACGCAGGCGCCCTGGCCGTCGTCGGACCACTCCACGCTCACCCGGCGCGGGGCCGGGGTGATGTGCTGACGGATCAGCTTGCGCCACTGGTCGAGATCGACGGACGACCGCTCGATCGGGACCGTCTTGTCGAGGATCTCCTGCCCGTGCTCCAGACGCGTTCTGATCCCCACGACGATGATGCCGCCGCCTCCGTTGGCGAACGCCGCGACATCCTTGGCGAGTTCCTCGACCGCGTGCGGATCACGCATCTCGTACGGGGCGCTCTTGGCGTCCAGCCACTGCCCCTCGGGCAACTCCAGCAGTGCTGTGGGGTGGTGGGAACGCAGCGCCGTCCGTACGGCTTCGAGATCCATCTTCGGCATCCCCGAAGTATCCCGGGCCCGCAGGCATCGGCGCCCGCCTTTCCGCGAGGCGTCCACAGGGAACACCGGAGGCCGCGCGCAGCGCGACCGGGACGGGCCGGGCGATGTGTCCTCGGCGGCCGGCCGCTGGCCACGGACAACCCGTGCCGCCCGGACTCGGGCAGGCCCGGACACTGCGACGCTGTGCCCCGAGGTTTTCCCGTCGTGGGGCCAGTGGCGTGCAGGACGGCCGAGTGCCTGGCTGCGGCGGCACAGGCCCTCGGGAAGGCCATGACGTGGGATCTTCCGGTCCTGTGAAGGGCCGGACGCGGGCGCCGGGGCCGAGGCAGTCCCGATAATGGCGGTGTGTCTGGTCGTATGGAGATCACGGAGACCAACGTCCGGCTCCCGCCGTGTGCGTTCGAGGCGCTGGCCACCGTCATGGCGAGGGAGGGCACTTCACGGGATGCGACGGTCCGCCGGCTGCTGGCGGAACAAGTCGGGCGGCAGGAACCGGAGCACCCCGAGGACCGGCTGACGCATATCTCCACCGTTCTGCGGTATCCGCCGCCGCCGCGCTGGCGAGGTGATCTGCGTACGGACCGGCCCCTGCGGCTGCGTCTGCCCGCCGGGCTGCTGGAGCGGGCACGGGCGGTTTCGTTGCGGCTTCCGGGGCAGTACCAGCGCGCGTACCGCGACTACCAGGGCCGGATGGTGACGGACGCGGTGATGACCGCGATCGCGGTGGCCGAGCCGTTCACGGACGAGTTCCTGGACGGTCTGCTTCCTCTCCTGCGCCACCGCGCGGCCCGCAACCTGTGGAAACTGGCGGCCGCCACGCTCTGCACCCGCCCGGAGATCCAGCTTCTGGACGCCGCCGAATACGTGCGCTCGACGACGGCATGGATGTCAGAAGAACCCCATGACGAGGAGGACCAGCATCTGCTGGCGGTCGTGACGGCCCTGGAGGAGGACGTGGCCTGGCACTCCCCGGCCCGGTTCCTGGTTGCGGCCAACATCGCCCGCGATCTGCTGACCGGTTCGCAGGCCGGGGCCAAAGAGCGGATGCTCCAGGACGAAGGCCAGGCATGGCACCTCCTGCACCAGGACACTCTCCACGCCGATGACGCGCATCGCGCATGGCTGCGGGGAACCACGAGCTACGACTGGACCGGGCGCGGCGGGACCGCGGTGTGGCGGGCCCAACGCCAGGTTCGCCTGCAGTACTTCGAGGACTGGCTGACAGGCCGCACCGGGAACGACACGGCCGAGTACATGATGGAGCCGCCCGGCTGGATGCTGGCCCGCCCCTCCGGCTGGAGGGCCGTCGCCCCCGCCCTCACCCGCGAAGGGCGGCTGCCGCAGCCGTACGCGCAGTGGGCAGCCGAAGGCCGCGCACTGGTCTTCCCCTACCGCAACCGGCAGGCCCTCTGGCCGCTTCGGCGCAGGCAGGGCCCGCCGGGCTGGGAGCCCGTGCCCGGGATCGAGCCGCTGCTCGCCGCCGCCCTGGATCTGCGGCCCGAGCAGATCACCGGCTTCATCGAGGCCGTGCTCATCGACTGGAACCACCAGTTCGAAGAAGACCCTGGCCTCCACCTCGCGCTGGATCTTCCGGTGGGCAGCGCGTACGACTTCGGCTTCGTCGCCGCCGAGGAACGCCAGCGCGCCATGGCCGAGGCGCGCGAGGAGACCCTGCAGGACATGGATGAGATCATCGCCGCCTTCAAGGACGACGGCCACGGCGAGGAACAGCTGCGTGAACTGCGGGAAGCGCGGGGGAACGCCCGTGAGTTCGCGCGCCTGGCCAAGCGGTTCGACCGGTGGATCGGATCGGAGTTCCGGGTGCGCAAGGCGGTGTGGCGGTGGCCGGGACTGTCGGTGGCCGGCGAACTCCTCGCCGGTTCCCCGGCCGACCTCGTGCAGTGGCTGGCCGCCGCCGCGCACGACAGGAGTTCGCTGATCCTGGAGCAGGCGATGCAGCAGGCGTGGGGCTACGCGTTCGACCGGTACGGGCGCAGGGACCGCAGGGGAAAAGACCCGGTGTGACACCCACCGATGTACAAATGATGTACAAATACCGATACATAAATAAAGCCCTCGTTCCGTAGAACTGGATGCAGGCCGAGCGAAAAACGCCCGGGTTCCTGACATTCCGCGTACCGCGCAGGTACGCCCGCCCGAGGGGGACACCTTCGAATGCACAATCCGAACCGACCGCTGATCTCGTCCGCCGCCGCCGGCATCAGCGGCATCGCCCTGGCACTGATCGGCGCGCCGTGGTGGCTGACCGCCCTGGCCTTCACCTGCTTTGCCCTCGCCCTGCTCGTCACCGCGATCCAGTCGGTCTTCCCCCAGGACTCCGCGCACCGGCTGGCCTGGTGGCGCGCCCGCTGGAATCACCAGCAGCGCGGCTAGAGCACACGTCCCCCGGCTGGGTCCGGGCGGCTGCGGGGCTGCGGCTCCCGACGGTATGGGCACCGAGGCCGCCGACCGGACGAGGCGCCACTGCCCGGCGGGTACGCCGCCGCCGTGCCGACCGCCTCCGGGCGGGGACGAAGGCGAGGGTCGGGCGGCAGCGCGGGATCGGCAACCTCACAGCATCTTGCGATTATCGTAAAGATTTACGATAATCGAAAAATGCTGCTGATTGATGAACTCGCCGCCCTGCTCTGCCCGTTGCCCGAACCGGGGAGTGTGACTCCGGAGGATGCCTTCCCCGACGCCTACGAGGAGGCCGAGCGCGAGCGCTCGGAGTACGCCTCCAACCTGGAGGCCGCCGCCCTGGGCCTCGATGCCGATCCCCTGATCCTGGCTCTGGAGGAGGCCCGGGCGCAGAGGGAGGCGGCCGACCGCCGCGTCCGCCTGATCCTGGCCTACGCCCGGGAGTTCCACGCCTCGGGCCGCTACCCCCTGCGCGAACTCGCCCCGGCCTCCGGCTACAAGCCCTCGGGTGCGACCACCGCCTACGGCGCCGAGCAGATCGAGCTGGTTCAGAGCCGGATCCACCGCGCACCCCGGCGTTCCGTCCCGGGCGCGGGCCCGTCGTGAGCAACGGCGCGGCAGCGCCCGGCAGTCCGCGCGCAGGGGCCCGCAGGACCGCGGCGCGGCGTCTGCCGCAGTCCTCGGACCGGCCTCCCTACCGTCTCCTGGCCGACGACCTGCGGCGCCAGATCCTCGTCGGGCGCCTGGGCCCCGGTGACCAGGTGCCGCCCTCTCGTGTCCTGGGAGAGGAGTACGGCATCGCCGACATGACCGCCCGGTCCGCCGTGCGGGTCCTGCGCGACGAAGGCCTCGTCTACACCGAGCCCGGCCGGGGAACCTTCGTCGCCAGCCCCCTCCCCGCCCCCGCCGGCTCCGTCTCCGCGGCCGCCTCCCGGACACACATGCCCACGGACGAATACACCGAACTCGCGCGCCGCGTCGACGAACTCGCCGACGTCCTGGACACCCTGCTGCGCCTCTTCGGACAGGCCGGCAGCCTCCGCCGGCGGACGGCCGCGCCCGTGACGTGACGGGCGGCGAGAACGCCGTGCCCGGCTCGGTCCCGGTCATGCGGCAGGTCCGTCGGCCCGCGCCGCACCCAGGCAGCATCCGGGTCCGGCGTACGCGGGCGGCACAGCGCTGCCAGGCCGCGCGGGCGTGGCCCGTCCGTGCACCAGCTCCCGCCGTGCACCTCGCAGTGAACGGGGCTGTCAGCATCCCCGGCGCTGATCGCATCCAGGGACACGGTCCCGCCCCCACCACGTGCCCCGGCTTTCCGGGCCTGCCCGCAAACCGCTCGTATCACTCCGCCCCGAACCCCTACAGTCCCTGGGCATGACGAACCTGACGAACGATCAGAAGTCCGCCGACCTCGCCCGGTCGACGGCCGCCGACCTCCTCGAGGCCGCCGACGCGGCCATCGTCCACGGCGTGAGCGTTCCCGTGGACAAGGAGCGGGTCTTCGGCCCGGTCTACAGCTGGTGGCGTCTGGTCTGCCGCACCTCCGAAGCCGTCCTGCTGCTCACCGAGCGCGGTTTCACCCTGGAGGCGGCCCCGATAGTCCGCAACATCCTCAACCACGCGTACGCCATCAACTGGCTCGTCGACAACGGCGATCTGGCCGTCGACGCCCTGGTCGCCCGCGGTGACGACGAGCGCGAGAAGCTGTGCAAGAAGCTGGAGGAGACCGGCTGGTCCAACGCGGCCGAGTTCCGTGCCGTGATCGACCAGGCCACCGCCCAGCAGGTGCCGGCCGTCCGTACCCCGGCCGAACAGACCCTGTTCAACAAGCTCAAGCACGAGCTCGGCAACTTCTACGACATGCTCGACCGCTACGACGTCGGCGACATCTACCCGGTCTACTCGCACCTCTCCTCGCTCTCGCACACCACCATCGCCACCGCGAGCGCGTACGTGGAGCAGATGAGCGACGGCTCCCTGCAGATCCGGCCGGAGGCCGCCGATCTCGGCCACGCCGACATCATCCAACTGGCCCTGGCGCTCCTGCAGACCGCCACCGTGGTGAGCCCCCTGATCGACGGCGACCCCCTGCGCGCCAGCATCGACCAGGCCACTGCGGACCTCGGTCTGGAGAACACCCAGCTCCTGCCCGTCCGCGTCAAGTAACGGTCCCGGGGCCGGGCCGTTCAGGGCGCCCCGGCCCGACCTGCCCGCCGGTGAGCGCGGGAGCATGCGGACCCTGCGCGGCGACCGAGGCCACCGACCGGCCGTCGCCGCTGCCGCCCTGGTCGTCCTTCAAGATGACGTAGAGCACGCCGACCGCGGTACCCGCCTCCGAGGTTCCTCAGCCGCGAAGAGCAGCAACTCCTCCATGTAGGTGCGGCGCTGACCGTGGGTCTGCGGGCTGCGGAAGCCGGCCACCCACTGGGCGACAGCTCTTCGGGCACCGTCGTCTCCTCGCTGTGGGTTCGCCGGCCGACCCGACGGCCGCGAGGTGTTCTCGTTCGGCTCGGGCCGCCGTCCCGGAACGGCGCAGGGTTGGGATGCCGGCTGCGGATTTTGCAGGCCTGAGGGGGCGGGCGGAGCGTGCATCGGGCATGTCTGCCAGCGTGAACCGGCTCCCGCACCTGCCCGGCACGAGACCGTGGTCCCCGCATCGCGGCGTCCGAACGACTGGGATGCACACTGCGGAATCGGCTCCAACGGCCCGTTTTCGGTACGGGACTTGACCCGAGGGCTGCGACGATGACGACACGCGCCGGACGTATGCGGGTGACTCGCCCCGCAGCTCCGGCACCGCTTCCCATCACCTCCTCGGGCTCCGCTGCCGGAGCCCCCTTGTCACACCCAGGAGCCAGTTGTGATGTCCCCCGAGGACAGCCCGGTGCCCCCCTCCCTGCGCGCGGTCGCCGCCCGGGCCGTCGACGTGCCCGCGGCTGTACCGGTGTCCTCGCCCAGGAACGGCGGGGAGAGCAAGCGGCTCAACGCGGCCGAGGCGGCGCTGATGAGCGTCGTCTTTGGCGTGGCGGCGCTCTTGTACCTCACCGGGTCGACGCTCGGTGAGGTGGTGCAGATGGTCGCTGCCGTGGGCGGACTGGGTGCGGTGATCGTGGCGTCGGCGACGGGCCGGATCCGTCCACTCGTGTGGATCGGGAAGCTCGGCAAACTCGCTGGGGAGGAGTGAGCGCCCCGTGGGACGCACAGAGAACCCGGTCGTCCGGGAGGTGCTCGCCGTCGGCCGGCTTGCCGACTTCCAGCGGGCCTGGCGCGCGGCGGCGGGCCTGACGTACGAGGACCTCGCGCACGACACCGGCTGGTCCGCCGCCACCCTGCGCAACGCCGCCTCCGGCCGCCGCCCGCCACGCCGGGACGTCGTGCGGGACGCCGTCACCCACTGCGGCGGACCCGAGCAGGAGACCATCGACCTGTGGAGGCAGGCCCGTTACCATCAGCGGCTGGCCGACCGTCCCCGCCCCCAGGCTCCCGCCGCGCATCTGGTGCGTACCGTCGTTGACCTGGCCGCGCTCGCCGAGGAACTGTACGAGAGGAACGGCGCTCCGTCGATGAGCGAGGTGGAGGACCGTACGGACGGCCGGCTCGGGCACTCCACGGCGCACCGCCTCGTCACCAAGAGGACGATCCCCGCCGACCGGGAACAGTTCGCCGCCTTCCTCGACGCTGTCGAAGTCCACAAACCCCTGCGGTCCCAGTGCCTACAGGCCTGGGACCGGGTGATCACCCTGAACGGCCCCGCACGTATCCAGCGCAAGGTGCCTCACCTATGGCGACTGCGCCAGAAGCTGGACTCGATCCGCACCGTGGATGACCTGGTCGCCGCGCTGGACGGCCTGCGCACAGCTGCCGGTTCCCCGACCGACGAGCAGATCGCCGCCCGGACGACCCGTCAGGGCCCCGCCCTGTGGGCCCCGGGGACCGTCGTCAAGCACATCATGGCCGGACAGCGGTCGATCGACCTCTTCTTCGGCAGCATCCTCGACGCGCTCGGCGTGCCGTCGGACGAGTAGATCCTGTGGCGGCAGGTACGGGAGAGGGTGCTGAGCGAGGACAGAGCGCGGCGTGAGCCGCCCCTACCCGTCCGCCCGTCCGACGATCCCGTCGAGCTCCTGGGATGAGTCCGCCGTGCCGACGGACGATGCCCGGCAGCCGGTGGAAGCGGGGGATGCGGAACTGTCCCTGCCCAGTGGTGACGTGGGAGGCCGGCACCCGCACCGGCCTGAGGCCATAGCGGTGTCAACGCGGTCTGTTGCAGGGCGGGTTGGGATCTTTACGCTCAGCTCCATGTCGAAGCAGAAGCGAGGCCGTAAGCACCGGACGCCACAGACACGGGCCCCGCGCCAGCCCCAGGTGCCCCGTCCGCGCACCCCGGCCCCGGTTCTGCCGGGCGGCGGACTTCTTCTGCGCGGCAGCCTGGACCAGACCGCGACGCTCCTGGAGCACGCGAAGCCGGACCAGCTGGTGGAACTGGTACTGCCGCACCTGTGGGCCGCTCTCGCGGACGGCCGTGTCCCGGCGAACGTGTGCGTGGACGCCTGCCTGACACTGCGCAACGCCTACGGCCAGCTCGGGGTGAGGGCCGAGCTGCTGCCGGTCGACCTGGCGGTGCAGTACAAGGACGGCGGCGGCACCCGCTACGGCTCACTCACGCCCAGCTGGACGGGGACCGTATGGAACGGGCACTGCGTGCTGGTGCTGCCGGACTCCGAGCGGTTCGTGGACGCCACCGTGGAGCAGTTCGACGAGATCCGTGAGATCGGCGCCGGACCGATGATCGGCAGGGTTGCCCTGTCCACCCACGACGACGGCTCGATGATGCAACCCGGAGCCCAGGTGATGCTCCAGCGCGGCGACCTGGTGCTCACCTACACCGTCGCCGGGCCGGAGGCGCTGGCCTCCATCGTGGAGCACCCGGAGATGGCGGCCCACGCCGACGACCACCACCGCACCGGCGTGAACGTCGCCTCCTTCGCCCTGGCCGCCCTGCGCGGCGAGGGCGTGCGCGGCCGGGCTATGCAGGCACCGCACCCGAGACTGCGGGCCCTGCTGAGGGCGGTCGCCGACGCCCCGTACGAGGCCGGCGAGAGTGGCGACGTGAGGTTCCGCCTGGCCGATCGGACCGGCCGGGAGCAGTGGCTGCGGCTGGACGAGATCCCGCTGCCGCCTTCCGTCCCTGCCGCCTGGCCCCGTCCGTAGAACAGGTTTCACGTCTCAAACGTCGGCCGGGTGCGGGGACTTCCCGGCCTGCGGGGCAGCGGGGTCGGCGACCGGCCGAGCTCACTCGACTCGTGCGTTCCTCATTCTTCCAACCCGTGCATGCGTCGGTCGTACGCCGCAGCCGGTTCCAGCCCCACCGCGGCGCGGCGTTCGTCGAGCTGGTCAGGGTCGGCAACGGGCTGCGGGCGCAGGTTCGAGCCGTCTCCGTCGTCCGTGTACTGCGTTCCGTACACCTGGGGTTCGCCGGCCGCGACCAGAACCCGGTCGGTGAGGTAGGCCAGGTGGCGTGGAGGGGCGTCTCCGGCCGCGACTGCAGCTTTCAGGAGTTCGAGCGCCTGGTGCTGGAAGGCGGGGGCGAGATCGGCGTGCTGGGCCAGAAGCCATGCCTCATCGGCTCCCTGTTCGCCGGCCAACGCCACGCCTGGCCAGCCGTGTTCGGCGATGACCTGCTGGAGCCAGGCCGTGTTGTCGGCGTCGATCCGGCGCATCTCGCGCCCGTCATGGGTTCCGGCCGGGAGGCGGCGCGCCGCCTGGTCTTCTTCGGCACGGCGGTGGAGTTCGGCGGCAAGGGCGTGGTTCAACGTGAGCTGATTCTCCTCGTCGACGCCGGAGCGGAGGTGATGAAGCGGCGGCCAGCCGGGCCGTACTCAGCCGGCCGAGGCACGGCGCTCGTCACCTTCGGGGGATTCCTGCCGGTTGTGCTGCGTGCGGGCAGCCTCAAGCAGACATCGCCAGGACGTCACTGTGGGCCGCCGCCGCAGCAGTGCGCGCCTTTCTTTTTCAGACATACCGCCCCAAATTCCATGCTCAATACGGTGGTCGAGAGCGTAGGCGAGGCACTCCGTACGCACCGGACAGCCGGTGCACACAGCCTTCGCCCGGTTCTGCGCGGCGCCTTCGACGAACAGTTCCTCGGGGTCGGCGGTTCGGCAGATCGCCCTCGCGCCCCACGACTCCCCATCACCCACGATCACCCGATGCCGTCCTCTCCCCGATCCGGACCGCCACCGTCCCATCCGAGGATGCGACGGTGGGGAGACGGTACGACAAACGCACCGGGCATGAGACACCGTCAAGGCGCGGCAATCCCTACGGGTGAAGGCGGCCTTGACGGCGGCACGACAAATCCTCAACCTCCCGTCCAGGCACAGCCGTTGCCGGCATTGGGACGGTGGTCAGTTGCCCCAGCAACTCCCGTACGAAGTCGTGCCGTTGGATCCATCCGTAGGGCCGCGGCCCGTACTGCTCGACGGTCATGCCAGCGTCACCCCCGCGAGTTCCCCGGCCGGGCCCGTGGCGGGGTCCCAACCGCCTTGTGCCATCGGGGAGGTTGGGGGCACGGCTACTCGTGGGGCGGGGGCGGGACATCGAGCTGGAGGGAGGCATGCCGGCCCCGGCTGTCCTGGAAGAGGGCGCGGATAGCGAGGGCCCAGTCCGGGAGCTCGATGAGCTGGTCGGCCGCTGGGGCGTCGTGGGCGGCGGAACCCGGTCGCGGCGCGGATGCGCGGTCGCCGGGTGTCCAGTAGTAGGAGAAGGAGAGGTCCGGGTCGTCCGTGCCGCCGGCGAGCAGGTACCGGCCTCCCGCCTGGCCGGCGGACGGGGCGATCGGGATCTGCGGCGGCCAGGGGTCAGGGGTGGGCCTGTCCGTCGAGCGGGCCGCCGTGGTAGCGCAGTTCGGTCTCCGGCGTGCGCATCCGGGAGGCGCGCGCGAGGTCGTCGAAGAAGGTCATGCAGCACATCCCGGCCCGGTCCGGAGGTCGTTGCTGGTCATCGGTTGCGGGTTCCTTCCTGGTCCGGCTGCAGGGTGGGCTCCATCATGTGGCCGGCGCCGTGTGGACGGTCGCAGGCCTCGACGGCGACGTCGTCGTCCACCCCGTCCACCCCGTCGGCCTGTTGTGCGGTGCGGCGGGTGCGGGAGCGGTCGGTGAGCTGGTGGATGCGGCCGGTCCAGGCCTCCATGTAGGCCTCGGCTGAGCTGTGTTCGTCGTCGGGCAGCCACAGCAGCCCGCGCTCGGTGTCGGCCTGCTGGGTGAGCAGCGTCTCGAAGTGGGCGGCGAGCGCGCCCATGTGGGGTATCAGGCACATGACGAGGGCCTGGGGGATGCCGGTCGGGTTGATCATGAGGGGGACGAGCTGGGCGACGATCACGGCGAAGCCGGAGGCGTCGAGCTGCTCGCGCAGGTGGGCGAGGCCGGGGGTGTCGGGCATCAGCAGCCCGTGCATCACGTAGAGGGCGCCGATCCCGGCGAGCATCTGCGCCGTACGGCGGGCGGCGGCCACCTCCTCTTCTCCGGCCGCCCGCAGGAGGGCGAGCGGGTCGAGCGTCCCGGCCCGGACCCAGTCCTCCAGGGTTCCCGCCTCCTCGGCCCGCCGCGCCTCCGCGGCGACGGGCGCCCAGTCGAGGCCGGGCATCAGGGCGGCGAGCGCGTCGACGAAGGCCTCGCCGCCGACCTCGGCGGCGCCCATGCCGGCGGCCGCGATCAGACGGACCGCGCCGCGCCGCAGCCGGCGGTCGGGGCCGCGCGCCAACTCGGCGTCCGGGTCCTCGACCACCCGCAGCAGCTCGTCCGGGTGCGGGAGAAGGCCCGCATCACGCCCGAACAGGCGGGTGACGTGGGCGTAGAAGGCGTCCTGCTCCTCCTCGCCGGCGACGGCCGCGGCTCGCCCGGCGGCGGCCAGGCGCTGCGCCCGGGAGCGCCCCGCGGCCCACACCAGGGCCTCGTGCACGGCCGGCCACGGAGGCTCCGGCACCGCCGACTCCCCGGGCACCACCGGCCGTCCGGCCTCGGCGTACCAGGCGATCACCGTCCAGCGCAGGTCCCGCCCCGGCCGCGCGTGCTCGGCGATCGCCGCGGCCACCGTGACGGTCTCCTCGGCGAGCACGGACACCGAGCCGCGCCCGCGCCCCAGCCACGCCCGAGCGTGCCCGGACAGCAGCCCGGCCCCGCGCCACCGCTCCAGCTGCGCCGCCGACACGTACAGGCCGAGCGCCGCCAGGTGCTCGATCAGCTGCTGGTCCGCCGGGCTCGGCTCTCCTCTGGGCACCGCCGCAGTTTAGAACCCCGCGAGGTACCCGGAAAACGTGCGCCGCGCACCCGCTGAACTGGGCAGACAACCAGGCTCCGGCAGGGGCCCGGGGTATCGCCGCACGCCGCGAAGGAGCCGCTCCCCATGCCCGCCCGTCCCCGCCCCGCCCGCCGGCATCCCGCCCGCCAGCGTCCCGCCCGTACGGCCACCACCGTGCTCCTCCTCGCCCCGGCCGGCCGCACCGCCCTCGCCTACGTCGGCGCCGCGCTCCTGCTCCTACTGGCCCTCACCGCCGCCCTCGCCCTCGGTGCCGCCTACGCCCCGCGCCCCGCCCACCGCACCGCCGCCCGCCACACCCTCCACCTCCTCCTGCGCCTCGCCCCCTGGTACCCCGACTCCGACGGAGAGCGGACGGGGGAGGGGCGGGGTGAGACCTGAGGACCCCACCTCGATCAGTCATGCGCGTGACCGGCACCGGCTGGTCGGTCCCGGGGCCGAATCCCGTGGCACGGGACGCTGAGAGCGGTACGGACCGCCGGGCGGGAGGACTCCCCTCACGCAGAGATCAGCAGCGTGCCCACACGGCAGGCTGGCGGGCACCAACACCGCTGCCGCACCGAGGGGAGAGACCGCCATGTCACGCCTGTTTGACCGCCGACTACTCCAGCCGGGCCCGCCTTCGCTCTACGACATCCTGCAGACCGCCGTATACACCGACACCGCCCGCCCGGACGCGCCCCGGCTGCGCCGACTCCTGAGCAGCCCTGCGACCGTACGAGGGGCGCGGCAAGTCCGTCCTGGCGGCGTCGGCCGGTACGGACGCACCCCGGTGATCTCCCACTGCAAGATCTCGGCGACCGTCCCGGGCCTTGCCAGAGCCGCCGGTGACCGAGGCCGGTGCCTGTGAGCAGGGAGCGGTACGAGAAGGCGACGGCGTACGTCGCCCTGCAGGACGACGGGCGCTGGCTGATGGCCGTAGCGCCCGGTGGGCTGCACGAGGACGGCGGGGACCCGTGGATGGATGAGCCGACGGTGTTTCTCGACGCGGGCCTGCTGACCAGCTCCGGCCGCCGCCGGGCGCTCGCCGAGCTCGGCTACGAGGAAGCCGACCGCGGCGGAGCGTGGGAGCGGAGCGAGGGACTGTGGGAGTTCGATGAGATTCCCCTGCTGTGCACGGCTGCCGTACGCCCGCTCCCGCGCTGACCAGCCCGCCGTTCCACCGGCTCGGCATCGTGCAGTACCACGGGTCGTGCACGGCATCTCGCGTCCGGATGTCCGGGACCGCACACGACTCCGGCCCCCTCCGATCTGGGATATCGGAGGGGGCCGGACGGTGGTAG
Source organism: Streptomyces sp. NBC_01622 (assembly GCF_045209635.1). Taxonomy (NCBI): domain Bacteria; kingdom Bacillati; phylum Actinomycetota; class Actinomycetes; order Kitasatosporales; family Streptomycetaceae; genus Streptomyces; species Streptomyces sp. NBC_01622. The sequence goes on along the minus strand of NZ_CP109293.1, from coordinate 8,235 downwards.
CGGGGGAGGGATTTGAACCCACGACCTCTGGGTTATGAGCCCAGCGAGCTACCGAGCTGCTCCACCCCGCGTCGGTATCCCTCACACTACGTCATCAGGACGCGGCAGACCGGGATTTACCTCCGACAGCCTCGTACAGCGCCGAGTCGGCCCGGGCACGATCACCTGCGGCGCCGCCCGCGAGTTCACCAACCGGCTCGGCTGTGCGAACTCGTCGAGCACGACGGCGGCATGCTCACCGCGGCCGCCCGCGCCCGCATGCTCGCCTACCTCAACGCCCTTCTCACACCGGCCGGTTGATACCCGGCATTCAACATCCGCCCAGCAAGGCAGTGTTGGGGCACGACGCCGACCCGACCCGGGGCAGCCTGTACGTTCCCGGGTTCGGGCCGAGGCCACTCAGAACGGGGGATCGTCTGTGCAGCCGCCCGCCCAGCGTTCTGCTCGCTGCCGGGCCCAGTGTTCCCGGACCGCGACGTCGTCTGCGTTTTCCAGGCCGCTGACGTCGTGCCCCCACTCCGCCAACGCCTCCAGCGCCCGGTCGCGTCGGTGGCGGTGGGTGCTGGAGGCCAGCAAAGAGCGGGCGTGGTCGGCCAGTTCACCCCGGTGCCCGGTGAGGAGCGGATGCCGGGTCAGAGGGATGGCGGCGATGAGAGCAGCATGGCGTACCTCTTCGTGATCGTCCCCGAGGAGTGGGTGCACGGCGCGGTAGAACACGGGACGCAACTCGCAAAAGGCCCGCAGACCCGGGGCATCGCCGAAAAACGCGCTGTCCGGGGTCCGTCCGCCGCAGGCGACGCACGCGTCGTCGGCGTCGTAAGCGGTGCTGCCCAGCCAGTCCAGCAGGGCCGCGCGGGTGGGGTAGCCCACGACCCTGCCGACGACGCGCGCGGCCTCGCCCGCGGTGGTGGCCGGGTGGGTGAGGATCGCGGCCACGAACAGCGCCACGGGCACGGTCGCCTCGTAGATGGTGTTCTGGTGGGTTACCGCCCCGAGCGACTCACCGACCGCCGACGCCCTCACCTCCGGGTTGGGGTCAAGGAGCCGTGCCAGCGCCGACGGCAGGATTTCTCCGGTCCCGGTCGGCATCTCAAGAAACGCCCAGTCCGTTCCGGTCAGCACCGTATGAGGATCGGGGAGTCCAGCGGCATGCGGTTCGCCGGCACGGTCATGACTGTGGATCACCTGCCCAGGCTATCCACGCACCGGCCGGCGAAGGGTTCGCAGCCGTCCCGGCCCGCAGCCGGGCGGGCAGCCGACCTCGGCGCGCATCGCGCCGGAGACCTGCTGACGGTAGAGGAGGCGGCCTCAGGAACACACGGCAGCGGCCAACGGAGAGGTCAGGATGCCGAGTTCACGCGACGAGCGTGCGGGGATGGGCCGATACTGGCCCCATGTCTGGCCGTACGGAGACCAACGTCCGCCTGCCGTGGTGTGCGGTGGAGGCCCTGGCCGCAGTCGGTACCCGCAGAGGGACGTCGCAGGACGCGACACTGCGCCAACTGCTGGGCGAACACGTGGAGTTCCAGGAGGACCGGGACCCCGACGACCGGCTGACGCACATCTCTACGGTGCTGCGCTACCCCCCGCCGCCCAGGTCACGACACGAGCCGCGCCCGGACCGGCCGGTCCGGCTGCGCGCGGAGCGTGACCTGCTGGAGCGGGCCCGCGCCGTCTCCCTGAGCCTGCCCGGCCAGCACCGGCGCAGCCACCGCGACTACCAGGCCCGGGTGCTCACCGACGCGGTGATGACCGCCATCGCCGCAGTCGAGCCGTTCACCGACGAGGCCCTGGAGGGGCTGCTGCCTCTCCTGAGGCACCGGGCAGCGCTGGGACTGTGGCGGCTGACGACGGCCGAGACCAGCACCGGCCCCGAGCGCGCACTGCTGGTCCCCGCCGAGACCATCCGCTCGGGCCTGGCCGACGAGATGGACGAGGCGGCCGAACGACAACTGCTCCTGGCAGCCGAGGCCCTGGAAGAGGAGGTGGGCTGGCACTCGCCGGCCCGCTTCGACAAGACCGCCGCCCTCGCCCGCCGCCTGCTCACCGGTCCTGACGCTGCGACGGGCGAGCAGCTGCTGTACGAACAGGGCCCGGCCTTCCAGGAGCAGTACCAGGACGCGCTCCAGGCCGCCGAACGGCCCCCGATGACACTGCACAACCAGTCCTACGACTGGACCGGACGCGGGGGAACGGCTGTATGGCGCGCCCACCGCACAGTCGCCGTCCAGGACTTCGAGGACTGGCTGACCTCTGCGAGGCCCGGCCCCGACGAGGACTCCGCGTCCTACGTGGTGAACCCGCCGGCCTGGATACTGCGCACTCCGCCGAATTGGCACGCCCACACCATCAGAGGCACGGACCTGACCGAGCCCTACACCCAGTGGGTCACCGACGGCCGGCTCCTGACCTTCCCCTACCAGGGCCGCCTGGCCCTGTGGCCGATGACGTCCGCGGGCTCCGGCTGGGAACCGGTGTCCGGCATCGAGCCGCTGGCGGCCGCGGCACGGGCCGCGAAACTGCGGTCCGAAGAGATCTCCGGGTTCATCGAGGCTGTCCTCATCGACTGGAGTCACGAGTACGGGGTGGACTCCTCGCTCCGCATCGTCCTGGACCTGCCCGCCGATCTGGCGCACCGCCTCGGCTTTCTGACCTCCGAGCAGCAGCACGCGGCCATGGCCGAAGCCCGCGCCGAGACCCTGCGGCGCATGGACGAGATCATCGAGGAACTCCACGACGACGGCCTCGATGAACTAGACCTCCAAGAGCTGCGGGAGGCACGCGACAACGCCCAGACGTTCCGTCGCCTGGCCACCCGACACAGCAAGTACACCGCCTCGAAGTTCCGCGTGCGACGTGCGACGTGGCAGTGGCCCGGCCCGTCGGTGGCCGAGGAACTCCTCACCAATCCGCGCACGGACCTCGTCCAGGCCCTGGCCGTCCAGGCCTACCGCAGCCGCACCCGGGTGCTTGAGGAGGCGGCGCACGAGGCCTGGCAGCAGGCGTTCGACCGGTACGCCCGCCGGATGTGACACCCACCGATACAAGTAGCTCTTCCCCCTCCGCTCAACTGGGTACGTGCCCGGCGAAAAGACACCCGGCCGCACGTCCCGCGCACCGCACGGTGCGCCCGTCGGAGGGGGAACTCCGTATGAACACCGCACCGCTCGTCTCGTCGGTCGCGGCCGGCCTGGGCGGCGTCACGTCGGCAATGGTCGGCACCCCGTGGTGGCTGACCGCAGGCCTCTTCGGCGCTCTCGCCCTCGGGCTGATCACCGTCGCTGTCCTGCAGACGCTCCTGCCGCAGGAGTCCGCGCACCGCCTGGCCTGGTGGCGCGACCGCCGCCGCCGCCACCAGCAGCTGCGCCGCCAGAGCCGCACTCTCCCAGTGCAGCGGGCACGGCCGGGCGCACGGACCGAGGACCAGAGCCACGACGAGTGACCGGCACGCCCGGGCAGGCCGAGCCGGGACGGTCCAACGACCGCCCCGGGCAACCGGCGGAAGGCGGGACATGCCGACCGGCGCCCCTCAGTCCGGGCAGAACTCAACCCCGTGAGGTACAGAAAACGCCGCATTGCCGCCGCCGATGGCCCGCCCGCACCGCCGCCGTTCCGCTCCTGGTCCCCGCCACCGTCGTCCGCACCGCCCTCGCCAGCGCCGCGCTTTTGCTGCTCCTGGCCCTCACCGGCGCCTACGCCCCGCGTCCCGCCCACCGCACCGTCGCCCGCTACACCCTTCGCTTCCTCCTGCGCCTCGTCCCCTGGTACCCCGACGCCCGCAGCGAGCGAGTTCAGGCCGGTGATGATGCCGCTGGTATCGGCGCTGTCGGAGTCGAATCGGGTGGTGGCGAAGGAGCCGACGGCGAATGCGCTTTGGGAGTTGTTGCGCTGAAGTTGTCGCGATCTGTCGTAAAGGGATCGTTTCGTGCAAAGTGTGAGTAACCAGGGCTTCGCACGCCCATACTCGGGTAGTGCTTCGGGGGCCGTTAGGACAGGCGGGTGTGCGTCGGCGTCTCGTCCGCATCGGCGTCTTCGCCGCTGTCGGGGCGGGGTCGACCGGCCTTGCGGTGTGGATGCTGGTCGGCGGCGCGTCCGATCATGTCGCCACGGTGGGCGGGCTGTTCATCGGTATCGCCGCTCTGATCCTGGCCCTCGTCGACTTCTTCCGTGAGGAGTCGCCTCGGCCCGATCCCGCCGTGTACGCCGACGACCTGGCCCGCACGGTCAGGGCGCAGTGGCTCGAAGAGGCGGAGGCCCGGCGCCTGCGCGATCCGAGGGTGCTGCCGATCGTCTGGGCGACGACCGGCCGGGAGGTTGCCGACGAGCCACGTGCACAGGCCGCCGGCGGGCGGGTGCTGCGGGTGCGGCTGGACGGCAGACTCGACGGGGACTTCGACCGCGCCATCGGCCGACTCGCCGACGGATACGGCCAGTTGGAACAGGGCCGGCTCGTTGTCATCGGGGAGCCGGGGGCGGGCAAGACGGTCCTCGCGATGCTGCTGGCCCTCGGACTGCTGGCCTCCCGAAATGCAGGTACGCGCGTCCCGGTCCTGCTCTCCATCTCGTCCTGGGACCCGCTGCGCGAGCGGCTCGACGACTGGATCGTCCGCACCCTCGCCGTCCCGTACTACGGCGGCGACCCGGAGATCCCGCGCCTCCTGCTCACCCACGGCCTGCTGCTCCCGGTGCTCGACGGCCTGGACGAGATCCCGGAGTCCGCCCGCCGGGGTGCGATCCGCGGCATCAACCAGGCGATCGGCACGGACCGCCCCCTCGTCGTGACCTGCCGTGCCGTGGAATACGAGGAACTGATCCGGGGCGGGGCCCCGCGGCTGAGGCGCGCGCCGGTGGTCGAAGTGCTGCCGGTGCCGCCCGCCGACGTCATCGGCTACCTCAGCGACCTGGACTGGCCGGACGGCGTCAGCTGGAACGGCGTCTTCGACCGGCTGCGCGCCCAACCCCCGGGGCCGGTGGCGGAGGCCCTGTCGACGCCGCTGATGGTGACGACGGCCCACCTCGTCTATCGGCGTGGAGGACGTGACCCTGCCGAACTGCTGGACGAGGAGCGGTTCGACTGCCGGTACGCGGTCGAGGACCATCTGACGCACCAGGTGGTCGAGGCGGCGTACGCGCCCGACCCATGGTTACCCGAGGGCGCGCAGGTCCGTGGCCGGTGGAATCCCGAACAGGCGCGGCGCTGGCTGACGTTCCTCGCCTGCTACCTGCACGAGCACCGGGAGCGCGATCTCGCGTGGTGGCTGCTCGGCGCGCGGCTGATACCGGCGTGGGCGGGCCCGGTCGTCGCGTTCGGCTCCGGACTCCTGCTCGCGTGCGTCGCCGTCGGCTGGGTCATGGTCATGGGCGGAGGCTCAGCCAGTACTGTCGGGGCCTGGGCGCTGTGGCCCGTGGTGCTGTTCGGTCTGACCGGTTCCATCGTCTGGTACGCGGCGGGCAGCCCGCTGCCGGGACGGCTGTCGTGGTCCCTGAACGGGTCCGGACCGAGATTGAGGCGCGGGTTCCGCCGCGGTGCCGCGCTCAGCGCCGTGTTCGTCGTCCCCGTCACCGGTGGAGCGACGCTGGTGACGGTGCTAGGTCAGACTCTCGGACCGGGGACACTGCAGGGCGCCGAGGCATTCGCCAAACTGCTCGCCGTATGTGCCGCGCTGAGTACCGTGACCGGGCTGGCGCTTGCCGCCCACGGCTGGCTCAACGCGCCGCCGTCCCGGGCCGCCCGGGTAAGTCCCGCCAACTCGGTTGCCCAGGACCGGCTTTCGGCCGTGGCCGGTGCGGTGCTGGCCGGTGCGGTTTTCGGCGTGCTGGCGATGTACGGACTGAGGGCGGGCCTGGTTGCGGGCGGCCTCTTCTTCCACTGGGCGAGCGGCTGGCCGGGCTGGCCGGGGGACGCCGACCTCGGGGACTACACGCGAGCGGCGTGGCACCGCACGGGCCACGACTTCGGCGTGGGCACCGCCGGGGCGGCGTTGTGGTTGCTGCTGCCGGGGACGCTGTTCGCGATGTTCGTCGTGCTCACCCGAGCCTGGCCGCGCTTCGTCGTGGCCCGCTGGTGGCTCGCCCTGCGGGGCCAGCTGCCGTGGCGACTGCTGGCCTTCCTGGCCGACGCCCGGCAGCGGGAGATCCTCCGTCAGTCCGGTGGCACCTATCAGTTCCGGCACATCCGGCTCCAGGAGGCCCTCGCCGGGCAGCAGACCCTTGACCGGTCTCCGCAGGCGCCACGGAGGACGGAGCCGGAGAGCGCGCGCCGACGGGTCGTGCTGGCAGCGGGACTGGCGGCCGCATGCGCCGGCACGGGGGTGGTGCTGACGCGTCACCGGGACGAGAGCAGGGCGGTGTTCGCGGATCCCGACGGTCAGTCCATGTCGGCCGTGGCGTTCCGGCCAGGCACGCACGAGCTGGTGTGGGCAGCGGGCGACGGCCGGACCTGGTGGGGCAACGCACTCTCGGGAGGGCGGTTCCTCGCCGACCCCCACCGCCTGATCCGTCCCGGCTGGAAGGAACCCCCCAACGTCCATTCCCTGGCATTCGACCCCACCGGCAGCAGGCTCCTGGCTGTCGGGTGCGGTAAAGCGGTGGAGCTCTGGGACATCCGGCGGCAACAGCCCCCGACCCTGCTCGGGCGCTGGCCGGTGGGAAGCGTCCGCCGCCTCGTCTTCCACCCATCGGGCGGCTACCTCGTCGGCGGCTACCAGGCCTCCAACTCCGACACGGACGGCTACTTCGTGGCCCGCGTCGGCGCCGACAGCCGCCTACACGGCCTGACCAGCCACGACGAGGTCCTGGAAGGGGCCTGTGCCCTGGCCATACTGCGGCAGGGGGAACTGGTGCTCGACGGCAACAACGTGGCCGCCGCCCTGCGCCCGCCGTACAAGAAGCACGGCCGCAAGCTCTTCGTCCCGGAACTGCTCGACAAGTACCACTACGACGGCTTACCCGTCGTACTCGCCAGCCCCCATGACGACTGCCTCTACGTGTCGGCTCCCCGCGGTGAACTCTGGCGGCCTAACCCCAACGGCGTCTGGCACCGGACCACCGGACGGCTGCCCGCCGCCTCCGCCGCGGCCTTCCACCCGAACCAACCCATCCTCGCCTGCGCCGGCGTCACGGTGAAGTACGAGGGGCTCCGCACCGACGGCACCGTCGAACTGTGGTCCACGAACGAGACCCTGTCCCGCATCAGAACCCTCTACGGGCACATGGACCGAGTTACCTCTATGAGCTTCAGCTCCGACGGCCAACTCCTCGCGACGGCGAGCACAGACGGCACGGTTCGCCTCTGGGACAGCGTCGGCTAACCTCGCGGCCACCAGCCCCCAACCACTCTCCGCAGTCGCCTCCGGGTGATTTCGTCCTACCGCTACCGACGCCTATTTCCCGCCTACACCGGCCGTTTGGCCCCGGGCGGCGTCACTCGCTGCGCCAGGACTCCAGTCGCTGTGCGACGGCGCGCAGATCGGCTTCCTGGGTACGGACTGCCTGGGCGAGTTCGTACAGATCGTCGTCCTTGGCCTGGAGGGGCTGGCCGGAGACGTGCATGTACTGGCTGGTGCAGGCCCAGCCGATGACCAGGTTGTAGTCGGTGAAGGGCCGCAGCAGTAGCGCGGTGTGCCAGGAAGGTCGCGGCCCGGGCGGCGGTCTCCTCGTAGTACAGGACGCTGCGCTCCCGCTCGAAGGTGTGCCGGTCCGCCATGAACGGGCGGTCGAGGAAGCTGCCCGGCGTCGTGGCCCGGTTCCCCGAGGGAAAGCGGTGAGCCCGATCATCCGTGTCGATGTCGGCTGGGTCCTGCAGATCCAGTCGACGATCTCCCCGCCGAACGTGCCCATCGCGGACTGGCGTGCCCAGGGAACGGGGGAGGGGCAGAACTCAAATATCCCAAGATTTTTTGACTAAGGAAGCACCCAATCCTCAAAGCTCTCAGAACGCGTGGCTGATCATTATCTTGATGAGTCACAGACCGCTGGCCGGAGAGCACACCTCTCACTCCTAGCTAGCCGGAGCCGGCCACGGAGTGGACGGATCTCTCAACTCATCTCAGGAGGAGTCGAGATGCACTGGACAATGCAGGCCAGTCGGGGAGGAGGCACGATCGCGGAGCGATCGGGACACCGCACCGACGGACCCGAACCCCACAAGATCCGCGGAGCGGATCTTCGGTCCCGGAGGGACTGAGCTGTCTTCGCTCCGCGAAGACAGCTTTCCGACGCGTAGCGTCGGCGCGT